>CAVVYP010000026.1:0-7658 GCA_963752485.1 uncultured Chloroflexia bacterium | reverse complement strand
TGCAGTTAGCGGGAATCCACTGCGCGCACATACGCCCGTCCGCGCCGCGGACTACGGATTTCGACGGAATGACAGAATTCCAGACGCCAGAATGTTAGCCCGGCGTCACGATGCCAGACCCGTTCGGAGACGGCTTGACGATTTGCTTCTTCTTCTTGCTGTGCAGGAGTTGACCGAGGTCCTCCGAGGGCAGTATGTCGTTGCTGTCATACAGATAGCAAGCGGAGGCGCGTTCGTCATCGACCATGTACAAGGGAGGCGGCGAGTGCTTGCAGATATCCATGACATGCGGGCAGCGTCCGGCGAACTTGCAGCCGGTCTGCGACATCTTTGACGTGTCCTCTTCCATCGACACAATTTCGTGCTGTCCCCAGGAGCGCGTCAGGTCCGGCCACGGGATAGAGTCGATGAGCAACTGCGTATAGGGATGCTTCGGGTCTAGGATGATGGTATCGACGTTGCCCGCTTCCATCACCGAACCCTTGTAGAGGATGATGATGTAGTCGCTGACGTGGTAGGCCGTTGTCAGGTCGTGGGTGATGTAGAGGATCGTGATGCCCAGGTCCTCGTTGAGGCCGTTGATGCTCTCCAGAATCGTGGCGCGCAGGGAGGCGTCCACCATGGAGACGGGTTCGTCGGCCACCAGCAACGCCGGCTTCATGAGCAACGCGCGGGCCACGACCATGCGCTGGCGCTGGCCGCCGCTCAACTGGTGCGGAAAACGGCCCAGCGTCTCCTCGGGTCGCAACCCCACCGCCACCAGCGATTGCTCCATCAACTCTCGGGCGTGCGTCTTGTTACTCGCCAGTTTGTAGTTGGCGATGGGCACTTCCATGATGTGGTCGACTTTGTAAAACGGGTTGTACGCGGAGAAGGGGTCCTGGAACACGGCCTGGACCTCCTTGCGATATTGCTTCGTCTCACGCTTGTTGAACTTGTGCACGTCCTTGCCGCGGATAGAGTACCGTTCCTTCGCTCGGCGAAAGAAAACCGAGCACCATCATGCCCATCGTGGTCTTGCCGCTGCCGCTCTCGCCCGCGATGGACACGATACTGGGCGCGGACGCGTCAATGGAGTACGAGATGTTGTCGAGTGCGACCGTGCCGCCCTTGAACTCCTTGGTTACGTTCTTCAGTTCCAGTAGGTAATCGCTCATGACGGGGCCTTTTCGCTCTCGGTCTCACTGACATGCTCATGCGTGTACAGGTGGCAGGCGACCCGGTGACCAGGCCGCTCCTCGCGCAGTTCAGGGATGTCGATCTGGCAGGGGTCGAAGGCTTTGGGACAACGCGTGTTGAACACGCAGCCGGGCGGCAGATCGCGCAGCAATGGCGTGATGCCGGGGATGCCTTTGAATACGCCCTTATTGCCCAGACGCGGCAGGCTATCGATGAGCATCTGCGTGTACGGATGCAGAGGCACAGAGAAAACGTCCTGCACCGAGCCCAGCTCGACGAGGCTGCCTGCGTACATCACGGCCATGCGGCTGGTGAACTGGGCCATGAGACCCATATCATGGCCGATGAGGATCACGGCGCTGCCCAACTCCTCCTGCAGGCGGCCGATGGTCTGCATCACCTGGCGCTGCGTGACGACGTCAAGTGCGCTCGTCGGCTCGTCGGCGATGATCACCTTGGGGTGCATGGCGATGCTGGCGGCGATGCACACGCGTTGCTTCATGCCGCCGCTCAACTCGTGCGGAAACATGCGGCCGACGTTGCGGTCCAGGTCGACGGCTTCCAACGCCTCCTCTGCTCGTTCGCGCAGTTCTGCCTTGGACAGGCCCAGGTTGTGGTCCACCATGCCGTCGACCAACTGGTCGCGCACTCGCATAACCGGATTCAGCGAATTCATCGCCCCCTGCGGGATCATGCTGATCTCGCTGGCGCGCATGAGGCGCATCTGCTCCTCGGACAGCTTGGTCAGCTCCGTGTCGCCCAGCCACATTTCGCCGCCAGCGATCTCGCCCGGCGGCCTGGATCATGCGCATGAGCGCCAGCGCCATCGTCGACTTCCCAGAGCCGGACTCGCCCACCAGTCCCAGCCGCTCCTTGGGTCTCAGGTTGAACGTTACGCTGTTGTTTGCGTAGACGACGCCTGCATCTGTGTAAGTATTGGACGTCCAGGTCCTTGACCTGCAGTGCGTACTCGCTCACCGCGCCTTCCTCACTCTTGGATTGGCCAGCTCATCCAGGCCGATCGAAATCATAAACAACATGACGAATATCAATGCAATGATCACGACAGGCACCAGGATCCACCACCACATATCGCGCACGAACGCGTTCTGGTTATAGACCCAGTAGATCGTCACACCCAGCGTCGGCTCGCGCAGCGGGCCCAGCCCCAGCGCCGCCAAGCCGATGGAGGCGAAGATGGCTGCGGTCACCGCGCCCACAAGCGCCGCGCCCAGATAGGGCAGAAGATTCGGCACCAACTCGCGGAAGATGATGCCCATATCGCTCATGCCGTTGAGCCGCGCCATGCGCACGTATTCGCGCTCACGCATGCTCAGCACCTGGGAACGGATCACGCGTGCCGCCCATCGCCATGATACAAGGGCAATGATGATCGCCATGCCGTTGATGCTCACGGTATCGTCGCGCAACGAAGACTGGATCACCACGAGAATCAGCAGCGCCGGTATCGTCAGCGCCACGTCGATCATAATACGCACCACCGTATCGTACCAGCCGCCCCAGAATGCCGCCGTGAAGCCGATGATCGTGCCGAGCATGATGCCGAATACGCCGGCGAACACGCCGATGCGCAGCTCCATCCACGTGCCCGTGACGGCGACTGCATACAGATCGCGGCCCTGCCCGTCGGTGCCAAACGGATAGGCCTTCGGGTCCTCACACTCAGGGTCCGAGGCCGGGCAATACCGGAGCGTCGGCGGCAAGGCTCGCCGGAGCCGCCAGAGGATAGGGGTCCACCTTGGGGTCGATGCGCGTGAAACCGATCGCGTGAAGAGGATCAGAAAGAGCATGATGCCCAACGCCGATGCCCAGCGTAATGTTGCGACGAATGTATTGAAAGAAGCCGCGAATTTGCGCCATATTCTGTCCTATCCTTTTCTACTTGTCCTGATAGGTGATGCGCGGATCCAGGATCGGGTAGATCATGTCCATGATGAACATGGCAATGGCGATGCCCAACACCATGATCAGCACGATGCCGTAGATCATGAAGTAGTCGAGCTGCCGGATGGACGTGTACAGCCGGCCGCCGAGTCCCGGATACTGGAAGACGAGCTCCACCAGCACCGACTCCGGCCACCAGGAAGCTCAGTGAGAGTGCCAGGCCCGTGACCTGGGGCAAAATCGCATTGCGCACGCCATAGCGATAGAAGAGGCGATTGTTTTTCAGGCCCTTGGCCTCGCCAAATATCATGTAGTCCTCGCCCTGCACTGTCACCATCATGCCGCGCATACCGATTACCCATCCGCCCATAGTCGTAATGATGAGGGCAATCGCCGGCAACAGCGAGTGCTTGAAGACATCCCATGCGAACTCAAGGCTCAATGATGGCTCCGTGCCGATACTGTACCCGCGAGCGGTTGGGCAACAGCTGCCACCGGTACGCAACGAAATAGACGAGTATCAAACCTATCAAGTAGGCAGGGACCGCGCCCAATACGAGGAACGACGGCAATATATAGCGAATGAACTTGGACGCCCTGGGCCAGGCCATCAGCGCCCCCAAAAGTGTGCCCAGAAAGAATGCGATCAATGTGGTCGTCGCCAGCAAACCGATCGTCCACGGCAGCGAATGACGCGATCAGTGTGGTCACTTTCTGCGGGAAATTGGCGATCGAATAGCCAAGATCGCCGCGCATGATGTCTCCCATATAGGTGACGTACTGCTTCCATAGCGGCTGGTCGAGCCCAAAGCGCGCCTCGTACGAGGCAACCATTTCGTCGAAGCCCTCTCAATGAAGCCGCTGCGCGAGCTGGCTTCCATCAGCTTTTCCCGCAACGGATTGCGCGGCGTCATTTTGGGAATGAAGAAGACGAGAGTTACCGCCATCCAGATTGTCAGGACTACAATGCCTAGACGCCTGAAAACGAAAGGACCAGGGAAAGGACCTCATGTGCACGCTCCTACATCGACTACAAATACAGGTGCATCCTGCGTCAGAACTGTGAGGGGTACCGCAGTATCCGGGGACTGCGCCTCCGGATACTGCGGTAGTTCAAGCTAGCGATGTACTACGACTTGGCCGTCATGTTGTGGAACATGATCGGGAAGGTCAGGTGCCAGAAGGCGCCGTTGACGTACGGATTCTCCATCGGTGGGCCAGTTCTCCCAGTACGTGGTATTCAGCGGGATGCGGTGCAACCACTGCTGAATCGGCGCATCGATCAGATCGTCCAGATAGATTTCCAGCGCCGCCAGGTAGAGGTCCATGTAGGCCGGATCATCGGCCGGCATCGTCGCCATCTGTTCCAGAATCGCATCGTACTCGGGGTTGTTGTACCGCGAGTTCTGCGTCGTGGGCTCGCCGATGGGCGCCCAGTACTTGCTCGTGAAGTAATCCAGCGTGGTGTACGGATCGGCAATCGTGCCGCCGTGCCCGTTCAGCCAGATATGGGCCGTGCCGTCGCTGATGCGCGTGCCGTGGTCGGCCGGCGTCGCGAATTCAGCCTCGAAGCCATTGCGACGCAGCTGCTCGGCGATAATCGGACCGATGTCCGTGAAGACCTGCCAGCCGCCGATATCGGCCGGCACAGCGTTCGCCGTCCTTCACCTAGAAGCTCGCCATCCTTCTCATAGCCCTGCTCTGTCATCAGGTCCGCGGCCTTCTCCGGGTTGTACTCATTGGTCGGGTACTTCTCCAGCAGCGGCTTGGCGGCCTCGAAGTACTTCTCCATGGGTGCATACTGCGGGAAGGGAAGCTCGGTGAGGATACCCGATCCTTGCAGCGCCGACATCCAGCATCTGCTGGCGGTCGATGCTATAGCTGACGGCCCAGCGCATGTCGCTTGTCCGTGTAGGACCCTCCTCGTGGTTGAACCACATGGACGTCGGCCACCAGTCCATGTACCCATAGGGCGGCTCGCGCAGGGTATGGGTGATCAGTTGCGGGTTATTCTCGATTGTCGGGCCGATGGCGTTGGCACGCAGGTCGAGTACAGAGTCGACCTCGTTGCTGGCCATCTGCTGCGACATCACCGTATCGCCGGCATACGGGACGACGATGATGCGCTCGGCGTCGGGCAGCTTGTCCATGAAGCCGGTCTTCACGCCCCACCAATCGTCGCGGCGGTCGATGATCTTCTGCGTCGGCGTCCAGCTCACGATCTTGTAGGGACCGGTAGCCAGCGGCCAGCCCTTCTCCAGATCGTAGATACTTGAAGGCGGCCACGTCCTCCACATCCTTGAAGACATGCTCCGGCACCCAGTAGAGGCCGGTGTCGAACTTGGACATGAAGTAGGTGAACGTAAATCTGGGACGTGGGCCGTTGAAGATGATCTTGACGGTATAGTCATCCACCGCCGTTGCTTCTACGATAGCCTCGTCCACGGCTGCGGAGCGGGTCAATGCCGGGGCATTGTCTTTCAACATCTGAATCGTGAAGACCACGTCTTCGGCGTTGAACGGCCTCACCGTCGCTCCACTTCACACCCTCGCGCAAGTTGAGGGTCACTTCGGTGAAGTCGTCGTTGTACTCGTAGCCGGTCGCCAACCAGGGAATCATCCTCGTCGGCGAACGCGGAGTAGAAGAACATGGGCTCCCACAACGCCGCGCTGCCCATCTGGTGGCTGGCGCCGGTGGCGTAGGGGTTGCCCAGTTCCGTGTCGGTGAACTGCGTGCCGTCACCGCCGAACATGAAGATAAATGACTTCTCGCGCGGAATATCCGCAAGACCCGCGGCGGCAGCCGGAGCTGCGGCCGCACCTGCACCGGCTTCGGCCGCCGGTGCGGCAGGCCCAGCCGCCGGCGCGCCGCCGCATGCGGCAACGACAATGCCGGCGGTGGAAATACCGGTCAACTTCAGAAAATCACGACGGTTGAACTCGTTAATTTTCATCTTTCCTCCTTAGGAAACTATGCGTGGAACGTAGAAGATGGAACAGTTGGGTACCTACGAAAGGTCTTCGATACCGTCAACAACGCCGGAATGATACGAACAGCAGGCGCGACGAGGCTAAGTCGGGCTGTGTTCAATTCGCTCCGTGCATTACCGGATGGGGTTGGGTCTACCTGCATTGGGTTCCGTCATACGACGCGGGACAAACCTGGTGCGTCGCCAACTGATAGGGACGTCCGACAACTGGGGCAGGACATCCGTACCGTTGATGACCGCTTCGCTCTCGCAATTGCACCACATAGGCAGTGTTGCGTGCAACACAACGACACAACACACCGTAGAGCGGGGGACCTATGCTGAAGCGAAACTGGCGGGCATCCCAGACTGCTACGAAATCGGTGGCTCAGAATGCTGACCAGAATATATCGCATTGTGAATGACGTGTCAATTTCGAGCACACGCGTTCCAGGACGCAACCCACAGGGCGCAAGGTCGTCGCGCTGCCGGCGCCACTGCGGATGCGTTCGTCACGCATGCCGGGCGCCTCGGCGCACCGCGGTTTCCCAATTGCGGCCGGCAGCATGATACACTGACACATCATGTCTACGACGAGTCCGCCGGCCACCACATCGACCAATCCCCGGCCAACGCAACGGAATCGGATACCGCCCCTGCCGCGTGGCGAGGCGCGGACGCCGGCGCAGCCCCTTCCCGGCGGTCCGAGTGGCTCATCGACGGCGCACGGCGTCGCATGCAATCCCTGGCGGGGTTGATCGCCATCGCGGTGCGGCGACTCTGGCACTACCGCGGGCTGTCCGCGCTGACGCTGGCGGGGATCGTGCTCGCGGTTGCGCTGGTGACGAGCAACGCATTTTTCGCCCAGGGCGTCGATCGCGTCATGCTGCAAAATGAACTCGACGAGTATTCCCGCATCACGGGGCACCCGGCATTTGCCGCACACGTATTGCCCGTCGTCTCCTACCGTACCGCTGACGCTTGAACGGTCGGAGACGATGGGCGAACACGTGGCGGATACCGTCTCCAGCGAGGTGGGCCTGCCGGTGAAGCAGTCCGTGATGATGGTCGAAAGCGGCATGTTCAACCTGGAGGCGGCCGAGGGCGACGAACGCTATCAGACCGGCAACAAGCTGGGTGACGCCAGCCTCGTCTACATGACCGGCGTCGAGAATGAACTCGAAATTGTTGACGGCGCGACCATGGCCGAGGAAGCGCCCGGCGGCGGGTTGCCCGTTTGGATGCCGGCCGCGCTGGCAGCGGAGCTCGGCGCGCAGATGGGCGATACGTTCCTGCTGACGCGCAGAACGCTGGACGGAGCCGTGCCCATCGTGCTCGCGGGCACTTGGCAGGCCGCAGACCCTGACTCCACCTACTGGCCGCGCAACCCGGAACAGACGATGCAGAACTCGTTCCTGATTCGTCGGCAGGACTACCTGTCACAGCTTGAGCCGCTCCTGGACGTGAAGGTCCGCACGGCCACCTGGTATCTGATCCTGAACGAACGCAAGGCGGTCCCCGCCAAGGCGCGCGACTACAAGGAAGGCTTCGACAGGGCGTCGTTGATTCTGCCCCGCTACTTGCCGGATCCGCGCCTGACCGCGG
>CAVVYP010000025.1:0-10358 GCA_963752485.1 uncultured Chloroflexia bacterium | reverse complement strand
AGATGCTGTGAAGAAGGTACGAAGGGTGTTGGCAAGCCTAGGTTAATGCCAATTGGACAGGCGGATCCACCCTGGTCGGCAGCCAAAGCCCGAACGCTGGGCTATCGCCGACAACAGGTGAGCGGCGGAGCCGAGTCGATGTTTGTAGTTTCCGTGACCCCAAGCTCAACTCGGCTCCGAAAGAAGTTTGCTTCCCGTCTGGTCCCTTGGCGCCATCCCGGTACCGGGATGGCGCCAAGCTGCTGCATCAGGCTCATGTTGTCCATCTGGCCCCAGTGCTCGACAGCCTTTCCATCTGCGAAGCGGGATGATGTCAAGTACGCCAACGGATACAATTCTGCCAGTTGGTGGAACGCCCATGAACTCACCCTCGTGGGTGCCGGTCCACGTCATGCGGATCACCACTTTGTCGTCTTTGGCGATCATGTCATCAATATTGGCCTTGAAGTCCGGGAAGGCGGTATGTATCATGGCCATTAGCTGCTTGGACGCCTCTTTACCAGGCGGGATGCCCGGCGGCAACTCTTCGTGCTCAACGAAATCGGGCGCCATGAACTCATCCGCCAGGTCCTTGTTGCCTTTGCTGAATACCTCTTCCGCTATCCTGCGCGTTCGTTCCTTTTTTCTTGAGCAGACATCGATTGTCCTCCCTGTGTCGCTCTGCAAACCGGTCGATCGTAATTCCCTGAAACTCGAATTGCTCTGATTGCCATAGGCCGGGTCGAAATCGATCAGATTCACTTGGTTTATGCTCGCACCTCCCATCGAGACACAAAGAACAATGAACACCGAAAGCCCTCTGCCCCATCGGGCGACGTATGGTTCGCCGTCTTTCCCGGTAATTGCCGTTCCGGACGCATCGACAGCGGCAAGCTATATGATTATTTCCGCGATTGGTAAACGCGATATTGAGCTCGACTTTGTACGTTCGTAGCACCTTGCCAAGTCAATAGCATACAGCAGAGAGCAAATGCTCGAAGCGAGCAGGCGTGAGTTTTCGCAGATCAGGTGAAAGGTCTCGACTTTGTACATTGACAAGTGAATAGCAGAAGGAACAAGGGTATTCTGGATTAAGATAGGAGTGACGAAACAACTATCAAGATCCGGAGAAGCCGATGTTCCTTCCAGCAGAAATCATACCAGTGATCGCCAGTGTTCGGCCAGCGTTCACAGAGCGGACGTACCAGAAGGTGGTCGAGTTGATCGTTGGCACCTTGCTGGCTCGAGGGCGGCGAACAGTCACCAGCGCCTTGCGGGCCATTGGCAAAGGTGAGGAGACAAACTGGTCGAAGTACCACCATGTGCTGAATCGAGCCAGATGGTCAGGTCTCGAAGTAAGCCGTCTGCTGCTGGAGTTAATCGTAGCCACCTTTGTTCCCGTCAGAGGCCTGGTCACGATAGCGGTTGACGAAACGCTGGAGCGGCGCTGGGGTCCACAGATTCGCAAGTGCGGACATTGGCATGACAGCCGGTCATCGAGCAAGCGATTCCATGTGAGCAGCCGTGGACTGCGTTGGCTCGTCTTTGCCGTGGTCGTTCAGGTGCCCTGGACAACGTATGAACTTGCACTGCCCTTTCTGAGCGTGCTGCTGACGACGCCGAAAGTCAGTGCAGCTCTGGGCAAACCGCACAGAACGGTGGCGCAGGTCACAGGGTGTATCGTCTCCTGGCTACGACATACGCTGGCCGGTCACCCGATTCACCTGGTCGGCGATGGTGCCTATGCCGTGATCAAACTGGGCTTGACCTGTCAAACAAAGCAGGTGACCCTGATTGCGCCCTTGCGGCTGGATGCCCGTCTCTTTGAACCACCTTGTCGGCCGCTTAAGAGAGGCAAAGGCCGGCCGCCGCTTGTGGGGGCACGTCTGCCAAACCTTGCAGAGGTGGCAGTAGCTTCAACAACCTGCTGGCATCGCAGCCGGGTCGCCTGGTACGGCGCAACCTCTGCGGTTATGGATTGGACTACGGGCACTGCACTCTGGTACTCAACCGGAATGTCACCACTTGCCATTCGCTGGGTCTTGGTCCGGGACCCAGAAGGCATCTATCCGATTCGTGCCTTCTTCTCGACTGACCCTCACCTGGCGTCACCGTTGATTGTCGCCGGTTTCGTCGTCCGTTGGTCTTTGGAGGTCACCTACGAAGAGAGTCGCGCCCATCTTGGCATCGAAACTCAGCGCCAGTGGAGTGATCTGGCTATCGAACGCACAACCCCAGCGCTCTTTGGCCTCTTCTCTCTGGTCGTCTTGATGGCCCATGCACTCTGTCCCGACGGCGAGTTGCCTTGCCAGCAGGCCGCTTGGTATCCCAAACGCAATGCTACCTTTCATGACCTGCTACACCTGGTTCGCAAGACGCTCTGGCTGCATTTCCTTTTCCAGACAGGCGACCTTTCACCTGATCTGCGAAAACTCACGCCTGCTCGCTTCGAGCATTTGCTCTCTGCTGTATGCTATTGACTTGGTAACGCTCCATGCAGGAAATCTGCACAGGGAAGAATGAAAATGCGTGGTATGCTGCGGATGCAGCAGACAGAGTTTCATTGCACCTTGGTGGTACGTACCCCGTTTGGTAACGTAAACCGATTGCCGTTGAGCACAGTGAATTGTTGCGGCTTGAGTGGCCAGCACGTGTAGCAAGTTTCGAATCATCTCGGCAATCCCTGCTGCCAATCTCAAGGAGCATGTGCACAAATGGACGAAATCTTGGCATGCTGTTGTGGATCTGGACATCCACAAAGACAGCATTGTGGCCTGCCTATTGCAGGGACCGGTGGGACAAGGGTTGAAACCAGTTGGCGAGATCCGTGGCTTCAGCACGCATTTGGCGGACTTGATGGCATTACGAACCTGGCTGGAGAAACACAACTGTCACCATGTAGCCATGGAAAGTACCGGCGTCTATTGGCAGCCTATCTACACAGTGCTAGAAGAATCGCTTACATATGACATGCAACTGCTAGTGGTCAATGCCCGACATATGAGGAATGTGCCAGGCAGAAAGACGGACATGCGTGATGCGGAGTGGATCGCGACCTTGTTGCGAGCAGGCTTGCTGAAGGGTAGTTTTGTGCCGGAGAGCGACATACGAGACCTGCGCCAATTCACCCGCTATCGGAAGGCGATAATCAGGGATATCGTTTCCCAAAAGAACCGGATCGAGCAACTGTTACAGACCAATGGGTTTCGCCTATCATCCTTTCTCTCGGATATCTTTGGCGTTTCAGGAATGGCGATTATGGAGCAGTTGGCGGAAGTCGGACACATCACGGCGCAGAGCTTGGATATTTGCCTGAAACGACGAGCCCGTGCAAAGGCTGGCGAGATTTTGACGAACATGAATGGCATGTTGTCTGCGCCACAACGCCGTCTTCTGCGCATGCAAGTGGCTCATTTGAACGACCTACAAGACAATCTGCGGGAGGTCGAACAGGACGTTTGCAGCGGCTTTGTTTCGTTTGAAGATTCGTTGGATCTACTGAAGACCATTCCTGGCATCAATGAGACGGCTGCATACGCCATTCTGGCAGAGATGGGTGCTGATATGAGCGCTTTTCCCACAGCGCAGCATCTCTGTTCCTGGGCGGGCCTTGCGCCTGGAAACCACGAAAGCGCGGGGAAGAAGAAAAAGCAACGCACCAACCCAGGCAATCCCTACCTGAAAACAATATTGTGTGAAGTCGCCTGGGCCGTTGCCCGTCAGAAGAAACTATACTTGTCCGGTTGGTATTGGCGACTCAAACAACGTACGGATTCAAAGCGAGCCATCGTTGCCTTGGCACGCAAGCTTCTCGTGATCATCTATGCCATGCTCAAATCTAGGCAACCATTCGACGAACAGAGGTTTCTGGAACGCAAGGCTGCAAGCGAACAGAGGAGAGTGAGCTATATGGTGCATGAGTTGACCAAGTTAGGTTGTGTCATCTCCATGCCTGCCTGACCTATTTTCGTAGCAAGGTGCTACGAACGTACAAAGTCGAGCGTAGAATTCGACTCTTCAGGCAAGTCCCCAAAATCGGGGGTAACTTTTCAATGACCAACCCGGGGTATAACCCTACGCCCATTAACATCCGGCGTGACAGGTGCATGTGCGGCAACCAACCCAGGCCGGGACACCTGGGCTACGAACTGAGGGGACGATCGGTCTGAATGCCCGTGTTGCGCCAGATCGTATCCGTTAGGCGCGAACGGCGGACGGCCTGGCCCATATGTCCTGGCCCTCCGCCCCTTCGACGAGGGCCATCACACAGCGCAGCGTGCGGTAGTAGCCGAGATGCGTGGCGTCGAGAGCACGCACGTCATCGTATGCGGCGAAATACCCTGACAGCATCTGGTCGAGATCACCTGCCGGGAAGACCTCTCTGCCGGCGACATCTAGGACCACGTCCGTAAACGCCACGTCCATGACCGGGTCGGCGACGGCAAAGCCGGACCAATCCACCACAGCCGATACTTCGCCGTCCTGCACAAGAATGTTGAGCGGATGGAAGTCACCGTGACAGACGGAGAGGCGTTCTGGCTCCGGTGGCCGGTTGTCCGCCAGCCAGCGCAGCGCGCCGGCCAGCCACGGGTGGGTTGTGCGTTTGGTGGAGAGACGCTGCAGCCTCGCGCCATAGCGGAACCACTCGTCGTCGATGCCGCGGGCGCGGCAGTGACTCCATCAACGGCGCGGTGTCCAACTCGTGCAGGGCCGCGTGGGCAGCGCCAAGCATGCCAGGAATGCGTTGCGGCTCCGCCGTCATCAGCGTTTCGCCCGGCATGGCATGCATGATGACAAAGGGCCCGCCGATACCGTCGTCCGCGCCCGCGAGCAGGACGGGAGGGGCCGGGTAGCCCAGCTCGGCGAGGCTGTTCTGCACGGCGGCTTCCCACACGGCGCGTTGCCGCGGTTGCGCCTGTGTGAAGACGCGCAACACGAGCGGAACAGACCACTCTCTCGGCGCGCCCGCTAGTTTGAAGCGAAAGAGGCGCGTCTCCTGGCCGCCCAGCAACGACGCCGGCGGGGCGACGAAGCCCACACCGGCGTCGTTCATTTCTTCGCGCAGGTACGCCAACAGCGGATCCGCGATCTCGTGGGGTCCCTCGTCTGCCGGCGTCATGCGGTGCTCTACTCCTTGTTGCGCACGCCCTTGTAGGCTGCCTTGCCCGGCCACACAGCGGCCGCGCCCAGTTCGTCTTCGATGTCGAGGATGCGGTTGTGGTCGGTGGCGCGCACCTGGCCTGCGTTTAGGCCGACGGCGAAGTCGCCGATGTTGTCCTGGTCGCCGCGGCTGCCGCACGGGTGCACGTTGTAGCCGTTGGCAAGGGCCAAACGGCAGGCGGCCAGCGCCTCGCTCACCGAGCCCACCTGTGTGATCTTGAGCACCATGGACTGGGCCGCGCCCGCCTCGATGCCCTGGCGCAGACGGTTGATGTTGGTCGTGAAGAGGTCGTCGCCCACAACCTCGATGCCCAGCTCCTCGGTGGCCATGGCGTTGCCCTCAAAGTCGTCCTCGCGCAGGGGATCCTCCAGCGAGACGATGGGGAACTCCTCCACGTAGCTTTTGAGAAGCGCTATCTGCTCTTCGCGTGTGCGCTCGCCGGGCATGAAGTGGCCCACGTACTTGTCGATGTCCTTTTCGTAGTAGCAGTCAGCCGCACAGTCGAAATAGAGGCCGATTTCGCCTTCATGTCCGGTGGCGATAATGGCTTCGGTCATGGCTTCCAACAGCTCACGGTCGTCCTGGATGACGCCCGCAAGGGAGGTGCGGTGGTACTGCTCGGCAAAGGTGTCGGCGTAGCGTTCGCGCAGGATGCGGCGCAGCTCGTTGGAGCATTGCCAGCTCCATTCGAGCGCCGTCGCATAGCTGCCCGCGCCGTATGCGCAGAACTCGTAGCTGGGCTTGAACCAACGGGACGTACCCGGGTCGCGGTAGCGTCCGCCCGTGCCGATCCCGACGATGGGGATAGGCAGGGTGACGGCGTTCGCTCCGCCGATGTAGCGGTAGAGCGGCTGGCCCGTGCTCGCCGCGCCGGCCTTGATCGCGGCCAAGGATACGCCGACGATGGAGTTCGCGCCCAACTTGCGCTTGTCCGGCGTGCCGTCCAGGTCGATCATGATCTGGTCGATCTCGCCCTGGGCTGTGACGTCCACACCGATCAGCGCGGGGCCGAGGGTGTTGTTGACCACGTCGACGGCCCTGCGCACGCCGAGGCCCTTGTACCGGTCGCCGCCGTCGAGGAGGAACTTGGCCTCAAAGGTGCCGGTGGAGACGCCGGATTCCGGCGTGGACACGCCGACCGAGCCGTCATCGGCTTCGACGGTGACGCGCAGGGCTAGCAGTCCGCGCAGCGCCTGGATTTCTTTGGCATGGACTTTGTTGATCTTTGCCGCCATCAATTCTCTCCTGTGGTTGGTGGTTATTGCAGGTCTTGGTCTTGGTGATCGGTGCTTGTTCGTCATCGTTGTGGATTCCGGCTCAGGGCCGGAATGACATGGACGGACCGGGTTTCCGGCTCAGGACCGGAACGACGCGAACCTCAACATGCGAGAGGAATCGGCCGCTGCTTCCTTGCATCTCTGCCTATCGCACGACCGCCACTCGCAGATCGCCCAGCGCCATGCCAGTGTTGCTCGTGAAGATGGCGCTTTTTAGCTTCATGAGCGCGATGCTGGAGTTGTGGTTGGCGAGCTCGGCGTCGATATCCACGCCCGCGGCCTGAGCCTCTTCCATCAGGTAACCGTCCACGCATCCGCCCGCCATGCAGAAGGATTCGCCGTCGCCCTCGCCGGCGGCGTCGCGGCGCTGCGTGCCTGGCCCGTCGGTGCCGTCCGAGTCCATGGCGGCGACGGAAATGCGCCTGCTGCAAAGCAGGCCGCTGCCCAGCGCGGTGCCGAACGCAGCGCAAACTCCTGGTTGCGCCCGCCGATGCCGGTGGCGTCGCCGATAGGCACGTCTAGGTGGCCGCCGGTGATGAGGGCCACAGGCGGCTCGAAAGGCTGTCCCGTCAGCTCGCATTCGTGCGCGATGTGGGCCAGCACGTTGGCCGCTGCGTCCGAGTAGGCCTGCAGCCGGGACGAGACGACGACGCCCTTCAGGCCCAGTTCCTCGGCTTTGGCGCGCGCCCCGGCAACCATCTGGAACAGGTCGATGGGCTGCCAGAAGCAGCAGCGGATTTGCGACCATTCTTCGCGGCTGGGCGGCTGGCAGTTGGGGTCCAGGCGCTCCAGCGCCGCGCGCGAACGCGGGGTGAATTCGTTCCACCACGGGCGCTGTTTCAGCTTGACGACGGCTTCGGGCAGACTGTCCAACGGCGGGGCCCACGTCGGCGCATAGTTCTCCTCGCGTGGCAGTTCACCATGCCAGCGCGGCGTGAGGCCCACCTGCATGATGGTGTTTACCGTGCGCGCCGGGTGGCACTTCATGAGGATGCGGCCGCCCTTCACGGCGGACAGATAGCGCATGGCCTCGACGATCAGGCCCTGGGTGCCGTACTTGATGCCCAGCGCGAAGACCTGTTGCACGTCTTCCAACGTGAGGCCCGGCGCGGGGAGGACAAAGAGCGAGGACGCGCCGTCAGAAAAGAGAGTGAAGACGAGGTCGTTTTCGCCGGCGCGTTCGGCGATGTCGACGATCTTCAGTGCGCCGAGCACGCAGTTCTCGTCGGGGACGGGATGCGCGGCTTCGGTGACTTCGATGCGGCGCAGCTTGACGCCTTCGCCGTGCTTGACGTTGATGGCGCCCGCCGTCAGCCGGTCACCGAGAATGTCTTCCAGCGCTTGCGCTTGGCGCTGCACGGCCTTGCCGGCGCCGATTA
Source organism: uncultured Chloroflexia bacterium (assembly GCA_963752485.1). GTDB lineage: Bacteria > Chloroflexota > Anaerolineae > Caldilineales > Caldilineaceae > JASGTU01. The sequence goes on along the minus strand of CAVVYP010000025.1, from coordinate 2,562 downwards.
CGTAGACGTTGTCGATCTCGGACAGGTCGATGACCTCGTCGCCGAAGCCGGAGACGTCCTTGTCCGGGTAACCGCCGATGTAGAGCCTGTCGCCCTCGATGCGGAACAGGTTGCACAGATTGGTGAAGGGGTCGGCGGCGACGAGGCCGGCCTCCAGGATGTCCAGGGCCAAGGCGCGGCCTGCGCGGTCGCCGTGGGAAGTCAGTTCTGTACGATTCTGAATGAACATGGAGTGCTCTTCGTTGGCTGTAGTGTGCGCTTGGGACGCAGCGCTCGCTGTCGATGTGGCTGCAGGAAAAGGATGGCGGAATAGCTTGGGTTGGGTGATGGGAGCTGCTAGATTGACGGCGCACCAAACACTGTACCCGTGTACGCGAAGTATGTGCAAAATTCTGGGCAGGTTCACGAAAGCGCGTCAGGAGGCGATGAGTTGGTCCATTGGCGCCGTATCCGGTAGGCGAGAAAGGTGATCCACGGCGACGGCTTCTTCTTGTCTGCAAAGGACCAACCTCGCCACGCCATGTACATAGAGGACGCAGTATAGCGGTTGTCCACGCCGGCCAGTTGGGTCAGGGCCGCAATCATGTCGGCGAGCGCCGGTCCTGGAGGACATTTGGAACACACGTCAATGCGTCGGAGACGTGCAGGATATCATACCAGATGAAGGGATATTTGAGCTTGTGAAAGTCTGTGCCGATGCCGAAGAGGAAGAATTTCTTCTGGCCGCGCATTTCGTAGTGGCTCAGCAGAGATTCAACGGCAGACCGCGCCTCGTCCGTGTCGAGCAGATTTGCGGCGGTCAGGGCCTTGAGACCCCACAAAACGGCGATAGGGCAGGGATCTCCCCGCTTGCCAGGCCCCCTAAAATTGCCCAAGTCTGCGGCGGCGCAGCAACTCCAGCCGACTTCAGTGGCGACTGACATCAAGTGGTCCAACCCCTTCTGTACGGCCGGGTGGTTCGCCAGACCCATCGCGGCCAGTGCATACAGGAGCGGTGAAGAATCGCACAGCATCCACGTCCGCCTATCCTCTCCAGACCCGCCAAATGCCTTTGGGATCTGTATCAGGCTCTGGAACGCGCCCTCATCCGACTGGCTCGCCAGCACGCGGCCCACCACAGCGTCCATTCCGGGGCCGTCCGCGTCCAGGCCGAAGTCGGCGAGAGTTGTCAGCGCATAGGCAGGGAGAGTGGTGTCATTGTGCCGCTTGATCGCATGACCCGGCCAGCTTGCTGCCCTAACGATGAGGTCCTGGACCTGCGGATGCGCCAGCATTTCGGCACGCGCCTGCTGCGCGGCCGGCGCGGTTTCCGGCGAGTCCGTGAGGTCGACCAGCGTGCAATAGCGCGTCCACGGCTCGTCGCACGCCAAGAGCCAGTCTATATCCATCGTGTGCATGCTCCATTTCTTGTGGGCTTGCGTCGACGCCAATTCCTATGGCTGAAAACGCAGATCGTGGAGTATCGACACATCGACCAAGCTGCGCTACCATTGTCTCATAGCCCGAATCGACAATCAACCCATTCTCCTTCGCGGGGGACATAGAACGGCAAGGAGCCACTCATGGAAATGCGACAACTGGGCAACACGGGGCTGACCGTCAGCCGGCTCGGTGCAGGCCTGTCCGAGATCGGCGGGCTGGGCCTGGACCAGGTGAAGGAAGCGGCAGAGGTGCTCAACCGTGCGCTCGACGGCGGCATCACCTTCCTGGACACTGCGGCCTGCTACGACGTCAGCGAGGAGCTGATCGGGCGCACGGTGGCGCACCGGCGCACGAGTATGTGCTGGCGAGCAAGTGCGGCCACGTCACCGGCGGCTACGAAGGCAAGGAATGGACGGCGCAGACGGTGGCCGACAGCATCGACCGCAGCCTGGTGCGCATGAAGACCGATCACGTGGACATCATGCAGCTGCACTCATGCGGCGTCGACGTGCTGGAGCGAGGCGACGTTATCGAGGCGCTGCTGGCGGCCAAGCAGGCGGGCAAGCCCCGGTTCGCAGGCTACAGCGGCGACAATGAGGCGGCGGCCTGGGCATTGCCAGCGGCTACTTCGACACGCTGCAGACCAGCTTCAACCTTGCCGACCAGCGCGCGCATACGCGTCTCTTCCCACAGGCGCAGGAGTCCGGCATGGGCATCATCGTCAAGCGGCCGATCGCCAACGGCTCGCCGGGTGCGGCCAGCAGCCCCAGCGGCGACCCCGACCAGTACTTCCGCCGCGCGTCAGGCCTTCAGAGGATGGGCCCGCTGCCCGACGCGTCGACGGATCGCATCGCACTGGCGCTGGGCTTCACGTTGGCGCACGACGCGGTGGACACAGCCATCGTCGGCACCCGCAATCCAGACCACATGGAGGCCAACTTGCGTATGGTGGACGGGGGGCTGGATGTTTCCGCGTGGGCGGTGGAGGAGCTGCACCGGCGTTTCGTAGAACTGGATGAGGCGTGGGTGCAGCTAGGATAGCGGTCGCCCGCGGATACCTTGCGAAGGCTAGACGACAAGGTAGGTCAGGCGTCTTCGCAAGGGACGGTCACAATAGAAGCCGAGAGCATGCACAGCGGG
>CAVVYP010000024.1:0-30456 GCA_963752485.1 uncultured Chloroflexia bacterium | reverse complement strand
CCGGCGTGACGGGCGTGCATGCGCATGCGGCGGACCCAGGCCTGGAGACCTCGGCTACGAACTGAGGGGACGATTGGTCTGAATGCCCGTGTTGCGCCAGATCGTATCCGCTAGGCGCGCAACTGCGGACGGTCTGGCCCACACCTCTTGACCTTCCGCGCCTTCGATGAGGGCCATCACAGAGCGCAATGTCCGGTTGTAGTCCAACCGCTCGGTTTCCAGAGGGTGAACGCTCTACCGGTCGGCGGCGAGGTCAGCCTGAAAGCAACTGCTGCATATCGCCGGCCGGGATCAGCTCGCGGCCGGCGACGGAGAGGACGACGTCCGTGAAAGCGACGTCCATGGCCGGGTCGGCGACGGCGAAGCCGGACCATCCACCACAGCGGTTAGTTCGCCGTTTCGCACGAGTATGTTGAGCGGGTGGAAGTCGCCGTGACAGATGGAGAGTCGGTCCGGTTCGGGGGGTTGACTGTCTGCGAGCCATTGCAGGGCATTCGCGAGCCACGGGTGGGCTGCGCCCCAGCGGTGAGGCGGTCGAGGCGCTCGCCGAAGCGGAACCACTTGTCATCGATGTTGCGGGCGCGAGGGAGGAGACGAGCGGGGCTGGGTCCAGTTTGTGCAGGGCGGCGTGGGCTGCTCCGAGCAGCCAGGCATGCGCTGGGGCTCGCTGTCATGAGCGTTTCGCCCGGCATGTGGCGCATGATGACGAACGGCCCACCGATTCTCGTCCGCGCCGGCGAACAGTGCAGGCGGCGCGGGGTAACCCTGATCGGCGAGACTATTCTGCACCGCGGCTTCCCACACGGCGCGCGCCGCGGCTGGCCGGCGGAAGAGCGCAGCACGAGCGGGCCGACCATTCCCGGCGCGCCGGCCAGTTCGAAGCGGAGAGTCGCGTCTCTTGGCCGCCGGTCAACGACGCCGGCGGGACACGTAGTCCACACCGGCGTCGTTCACTTCTTGGCGCAGATAAGCCAGCAGCCCGTCTGTATGTCGTCTTGCCCATCGTCGCCGGCTCAGTCCTCTACTCCCGATTGCGCACGCCCTTGTACGCTGCCTTGCCCAGCCACACGGCGGCCGCGCCCAGTTCGTCCTCGATCTCCAGCAGGCGGTTGTGGCCGGCGGCGCGCACCTGGCCGGCGTTCAGGCCGACGGCGAAGTCGCCGATGCTGTCCCGGTCGCCGCGGCTGCCGCAGGGATGCACGTTGTAGCCGTTGGCCAGCGCCAAACGGCAGGCTGCCAGCGCCTCGGTCACCGAGCCGACCTGCGTGATCTTGAGCACCATCGACTTGGCCGCGCCGACCGCGATGCCCTGCCGCAGCCGCTCGATGTTGGTGGTGAAGAGGTCGTCGCCGACGATCTCGATGCCCAACTCCTGGGTCGCCAGGGCGTGGCCCTCAAAGTCGTCCTCGCGCAGCGGGTCCTCCAGCGAGACGATGGGGTAGTGGTCCACAAAGTTCAGCAGCGCGATCACCTCGTCGCGCGTCCGTTCGCCCGGCATGAAGAGGCCCACGTACCGGTCGATGTCCTCCTCGTAGTAGCAGTCGGCGGCGCAGTCGAAATAGATGCCGATCTGGCCCTCGTAGCCGCAGTTGATGATGCTTCGGTCATGATCTCGAGCAGCTCGCGGTCGTGGTCGATGACGCCGGCCAGGCGATGCGGTGTTACGCTCGGCGAAGGTGTCGGGGTAGCGTTCGCGCAGGATGCGGCGCGTCTCGTTGGCGCAGCGCCAGCTCCACTCGAGCGCGGTCGCATAGCCGCCCGCGCCATAGGCACAAAACTCGTAGCTGGGCTTGAACCAGCGCGAGGTGCCGGGATCGCGGTAGCGCCCGCCGGTGCCGATGCCGTAGATCGGGATCGGCAGCGTGACGGCGCCGGCGCCGCCGATGTAGCGGTAGAGCGGCTGGCCGGTGCTGGCCGCGGCGGCCTTGATCGCGGCCAGCGAGACGCCGACGATCGAGTTGGCGCCCAGCTTGCGCTTGTTCGGCGTGCCGTCCAGCTCGATCATCATCTGGTCGATCTCGCCCTGCGCGGTCACGTCCATGCCCATGAGCGCGGGCCGATGTTGTTGACCGCTTCCGCGGCCTTGCGCACGCCCAGCCCTTTGTAGCGCTCCCCGCCGTCGAGCAGGAACTTGGCCTCAAAGGTGCCGGTGGACACGCCCGATTCGGGCGTCGAGACGCCCACCGAGCCGTCGTCGGCCTGACGGTCACCTGCAGGGAGAGCAGGCCGCGCAGGGCCTGGATCTCTTTGGCTTGTACTTTGTTGATCTTTGCTGCCATCAATTTTCTCCTTTGATTGGTAGTTATTGCAGGTTTTGGTCTGATCGGTGCCTGTTCGTCATCGATGTGAGATTCGGCTCAGGGCCGGAATGACACGATCGAAGCTGGATTCCGGCTCAGGACCGGAACGACGCGAACCTTAACATGCGTGCGGAATCGGCCGCTGCTTCCTTGCATCTCTGCCTATCGCACGACGGCCACGCGCAGGTCGCCCAGGCCATGCCCGTGTTGCCGGTATAGATGGCGCTGTCCAGGTTCATCAGCGCCACGTCGAGTTGTGGTTCGCCAGTTCGGCGTCCACGTCGACGCCCGCGCTCGGCGGCCTCCTCCATCAGGTAGCCATCCACGATCCGCCCGCCATACAGAAGGTCCCGTCGCCCTCGCCGGCGGCTTCTGCGCTGCGTGCCCGGCCCGTCGGTGCCGTCCGAGTCCAGCGCGGCGACGACGATGCGCCTGCTCTGCGAGCAGGCCGCTGCCCAGCGCCCGTGCCCAACGCAGCGCAAATTCCTGGTTGCGCCCGCCGATGCCGGTCGCGTCGCCGATCGGCACGTCCAGGTGGCCGCCCGTGATCAGCGCCACCGGCGGGGCGAAAGGCGCCGTAGCTCGCACTCGTGGGCAATGTGGGTCAGCACGTTGGCCGCGCGCGACTAGGCGTGCAGGCGGGACGACAGGATCACGCCCTGCAGGCCCAGTTCCTCCGCCTTGGCCCGCGCGCCTTCGACCATCTGATACAGGTCGATCGGCTGCCAGTAGCTGGCGGATTTGCGACCATTCTTCGCGGCTAGGCGGCTCGCAGTTGGGATCCAGGCGCTCCAGCGCGGCGCGTGAGCGCGGGGTGAATTCGTCCCACCAGGGGCTGCTTGAGCAGCGACGGCCTCGGCCACTGCACGGCGGGGCGGCCAGGTCGGCGCATAGCTCTCCTCGTGGGCAGTACGCCGTGCCAGCGCGGAAACAGCCCGACCTGCATGATCATGTTGACCGAGCGCGCCGGGTGGACTTCATGAGGATGCGCCCGCTCTTGACCGCCGACAGGTAGCGCATCGCCTGGTGGATCACGCCCTGGCTGCCATACTTGATCGCCAGGAGAAGACCTGGCGGACGTCTTCCAGGGTCAGGCCCGGCGCGGGCAGGCAGAGAGCGACGACGCGCCGTCGGAAAAGAGCGTGAAGACCAGGTCGTGTTCGCCGGCGCGTTCGGCGATCTCGACCATCTTCTGCGCGCCGATCACGCTCTGCTCGTCGGGCACGGGATGCGCGGCTTCGGTGACCTCGATGCGGCGCAGATAGCGCCTTCGCCGTGCTTGACCATGATCGCCCCGCGGTCAGGCGGTCGCCGAGCAGGTCTTCCAGGGCCTGGGCCTGACGCTGCACGGCCTTGCCCGCGCCGATGACGTAGATGTGCTCGATCTCGGACAGGTCGATGACCTCGTCGCCATAGCCGGAGACGTCCTTGTCCGGGTCGCCGCCGACGTAGAGCGTGTCGCCCTCGATGCGGATCAGGTTGCGCGTGTTGGCATAGGGGTCCGCGGCCACCAGGCCCGCTTCCAGGATGTCCAGGGCCAGCGCGCGGCCTTCGCGGTCGCCGTGTGAAATCAGTTCTGTCGGTTTTGGATGAACATGGTTTCTCTTCTTTGCTGTAGTATGCGGTGGGACGTAGGGCTCGCTGTATTGAATGTGGCTGAGGGGAAATGAATAGCAACTTTCGTGGTTGCGCGATCGGGGCTGACAAGATGCTCACCAACTACTTTACCCGCAAACGCGGCTTTATGCAAAATTACCTGCCAGATTCACTAAAACGCTGCCACGGAAGCTGATGAGTTGGCAATCCAGTCGGTGCTGGATACGGTACGCGAGATATGTGAGCCAGGGCGAAGGCTTCTTTTTATTAGCAAACGACCATCCTTTCCACGCCATGTACATGGATGTCGCAGTGTAGTGTCCGTCCGTGTCGGCCAGTGGGTTATCGGCGCGACCATCTGGCAAGTCTTGCGTCCTTCAGGGCATGGGGAACACCGGGACCTGTAAAACATCGGAAACATGGAGGATATCGTACCAGATCAATGGGTACTTTAGTTTGTGGAAATCTGTACCGATCCCGAAAAGGAAGTATTTCTTCTGGCCGCGCATATCGGAGTGGCTCAACAGGGTTTCAGCCTGCGAGCGCGCGGCTCGTCAGTGTCAAGCCTGTTTGCGGCTGCCAGCGACTCGAAACCCCATACGTTCGCTATCGGACAGGGATCGCCTCGCCTGCCGGGTCCTTTGAATTGACCAGGCCGCTGCCGCGCAACAACTCCAACCGATATCGCTCGCGACGGAGAGCAGGTGGTCTTACGGCATCCTGTACCGCCGCATCGTTCTGTCAGGCCCATCGCTGCGATCGCGGTGGAGCATGGCGACGCGTCGCACAGTACCCATGTCGTCATGTCCTCGCCTGATCCGCCGAAGGCTTTGGGGATATGGACTAGGCTCTGGTAGGGGCCGTTATCGGACTGGCCGGCTAAGATGCATCGATGACCGGTTCGATTGCGGGGTCGAAAGTGTCCTTAACGCCGAAATCGACCAATGTTGTGAGCGCGTATAGGCAGCCAGTTTGGCGTCATTGTGCCGCTTGATTGCAGCGCCGGGCCAGGCCAGCTCGCCTTATCAACGAGCGTCAAGAACCTGAGGATGGGCCAGCATTTCGGCACGCGCCTGCTGCGCGGCTGGCGCGGTTTCCGGCGAGTCCGTGAGGTCGACGAGCGTGCGATAGCGCGTCCACGGCTCGTCGCACGCCAAGAGCCAGTCTATATCCATCGTGTGCATGCTCCATTTCTTGTGGGCTTGCGTCGACGCCAATTCCTATGGCTGAAAACGCAGATCGTGGAGTATCGACACATCGACCAAGCTGCGCTACCATTGTCTCATAGCCCGAATCGACAATCAACCCATTCTCCTTCGCGGGGGACATGGAACGGCAAGGAGTCAACTATGCAACCTCTACAACTAGGTAAGACAGGATTGACCGTTAGCCCGCGAGGCGTGGGCCTGTCGGAAATCGGCTTCGAACTTAACATCGACCAGGTGAAGGAAGCCGCTAGAGCGTACTCAACCGAGCGATTGACGGCGGCATCCCCTTTCTGGACACGGCGGCCTGCTACGACGTCAGCGAAGAACTGATCGGGCGCACGGTCGCACACCGGCGACACGAGTATGTTCTGGCGAGCAAATGCGGACATATCACGGGCGGATACGAGGGTGAGGAGTGGACGGCGCAGACGGTGGCCGACAGCATCGACCGCAGCCTGGTGCGTATGAAGACAGACTACGTGGACATCATGCAACTGCACTCATGCGGCGTCGACGTGCTCGAACGAGGCGAGGTCATTGAGGCGCTGTTGGCGGCCAAACAGGCGGGCAAGACCCGGTTGTAGGCTACAGCGGCGACAACGAGGCGGCGGCCTGGGCCATCGCCAGCGGCTACTTCGACACGCTGCAGACCAGCTTCAACCTTGCGGACCAGCGGGCGCACACGCGTCTCTTCCCGCCGGCGCAGGAGGCCGGCATGGGCTCATCGTCAAACGGCCGATTGCCAACGGCGCTGGGGCGCGGCCAGCAGCCCAGTGGCTATGCCGACCAGTACTTCAGCCGCGGTCAGGCCATGCAGAAATGGGCCCGCTACCTGAAGCGCCGGAGGACCGCATCGCGCTGGCACTCGGCTTCACGTTGGCGCATGACGCGGTGGACACTGCCATCGTCGGCACGCGCAATCCAGAGCATATGGAGTCCAACCTGCGTATGGTGGACGAGGGGCTGGAGATTTCCGCGGCGACGGTGGAGGAGCTTCACCAGCGATTCGAAGAGCTGGACGAGGCCTGGGTACAGCTAGGATAGCGGTCGCTGGCATACCTTGCGAAGCTAACGACCCTAGTCAGGCGTCTTCGCAAGGGACGGCCACAATCGAAGCCGATAGCATGGGCAGCGGGATGCATCGGTTTGACATTTCGACGCACTCTGACTACAGTATGCGTCCAATTTCCCCAAGAAACAAACTCATTTTGCCAAATCGTTCGCAGGTACGGACGACGACAGCGCAGATGGTAGATAGAGCGACAGTATCCCTGTAGCTTCACGATTGAGACAATCCATCGCGCATGCCACAAGCATCTTCTTGAAGCAAGATACGCAGTCCTATCAGGTCAGTCGGGTTTCCTACACAACACAATCCATAGGGAGGAAAGCAGATGAGTTTCTCACGTTCGACACGGTGGTTCATTTTGATCAGCGTGCTGCTCGTCGTGGTCTTGTGGCTGCAGGCTGTAACCGTGGCGACGCTGAAGAGCCTGCGGAGGAACCTGCAGCTGCAGAAGAAGCAGCGGCCGAGCCCGCCGAGGAAGAAGCCCCGGCAGAAGAGGAAGCCCCGGCCGAAGAGGAAGCCGCCGAAGAACCTGCTGAAGAAGAGGCAGTCCGAAGAGGAGGCCACCGAGGAACCTGCTGAAGAGGAGGCTGCTGCCGCCGAAGAGGAAGCCGCCGAAGAACCCGCTGAAGAAGCCGCCGAAGGTGAAGAAAGAGGCCGCCGAGGAACCCGCCGAGGAAGAGGGCGAAGGTGCAGCCGCAGAGAGCGACATCACCATTGCGCTCGTCTACGGTGTGGCCGGCGACGGCTTCTACATCACCATGGAGAAGGGCCTGCGCGAAGCAGCCGAGGCCGCCGGCGTGAATGCCGTAGCGGACGGACCGTCGCAGTTCGACCCGGTACAGCAGACGCCCATCCTCGATGCGATGGTCGCTAAGGGCGTGGACGCCATCTGCATCGCCGCCACCGACAAGCAGGCCATGATCGAGCCCATGCAGCGTGCGCACGACGCCGGCATCCCCATCATCTCAGTGGACACGTTCATCGGCGACGGCGACTATGAGAACGGCCCCATCACCTTCCCGCTTTCCTACGTGGGCTCCGACAACGTGCAGGGTGGCCAGATCGCCTGTGATGCCGTGATCGAGTCCATCGGCGGCGAGGGCAAGATGTACATCCAGAATGTCAAACCCGGCGTCAGCACGACGGATCAGCGCCAGCAAGGCTGTGAGGAGGCCATCGAGGCCACCGGCGGCGCAGTCGAGCTGATTGGCGTGGACTTCAACGATGACAGTGCGGCCAAAGCCGCCGAGCAGACCGCTGCCGTGCTGGAGCGTGAGCCTGAACTGGCCGGCATCTTCGGCACGAATCTGTTCAGCGCTCAGGGCGCGGCCCAGGCTGTGCAGAACGCCGGCCTGGCCGGTCTGGTCAAGATCGCCAACTTCGATGCACCGGAAGCCGCTATCGTCGACCTTCAGAACGAGGTGGTTGACATCGTGATTGCGCAGCTCCCGTATGAGATGGGGCAGAAGTGCGTCGAGTACTCGCTGCTTGCACTGGACGGCAGGGAAGACGAGATTCCCGCTCGCTGGCCCACAGGCTACGTGATCATCACGCGTGACAACGTCGACAGCGAAGAAGCGCAGAACGCTATCTACAAGAGCGAATAGTCGTCTTCGTTTGCCGATTGTGCTGTAGAAAGTGTATCCTGTTGCGGGCGACCATCGTGTCGCCCGCAACGTTCATCTAGCGCAGCACAACCGTCCGTCGCTGCACAATCAATCCTCACAGATTCGCCGCAATTACCCACGTTGGCAGAGAGCTGTTGTTGCAGCGCTCGGCCGTCTGGTCAGGAACATCAAGCCAATGACCACTGCAGACCTCAATAACGACACCCAACAGTTCAGAGAAGAAAGGAACTGGCTCGACGTCCTCGGCGCGGTATGGGCGTGGATATTCCTGCTGGTGCTGATTGTCTTCTTCTCCGTCGCTAGCGATGCATTCCTCAGCCTCAGGAACTTCCAGAACATCCTGGCCAATATGTCGATTCTGGCCATCCTCGCCTTTGGCCAGACGTTCGTCATTATCTCCGCCGGTATTGATCTTTCTACCGGCTTTGTGATGGGCATGGTCGCGGTTGTCTCCGCGCTGGCGATGACAAGTCTGCCGCCGGAATGGCCGCTGCTGTTGATCGTGCTCGTAGGCGCGTTGGTTGGGATTGGGGCCGGGCTCATCGCTGGGCTGGTGAACGGCCTGCTCATTGCGCGGCTGAATGTGCCGCCATTTATCGCTACGCTAGGCATGTTCGGCATCGCAAGGGGCGTTGGATTTCTGCTCTCCAACGGCATGCCCGTGCCGATCCAGATTCCGGGCCTCGGTCACCTGGGAAACGGCTATCTAGCCTACTTCCATCCGGACACCGGCCTGTCCTGGATCTTTCGCCCTGAGAATCTTGAGCGGACGCAGATGCGCGATCTACAGAGCTTTGTGCCGTTCGTGGTCATCTTCATGCTGGTGCTGCTCGCCATCGCCCACTTCACGCTCTCGCGCACCAAGTTCGGGTTGACACGTATGCGCTGGGCGGCAGCAAGGAAGCGTCGCTGCGAGCGGGCATCCCGGTTGTGCGCACGCTCACGTCGATCTATCTCGTCTCGGCCACCTTTGCGGCGCTGGCAGGCATCGTCTACAACCTGCGCTTCACAAACGGGGCGGCCAACGCAGGGGACGCATTGCTGCTGGATTCGATTGCGGCCGTCGTCATCGGCGGCGCTTCGCTCTTTGGCGGGGCGGGCACGGTGATTGGGCACGCTGATCGGCGCGCTGATTATCGCGGTGCTGGCCAACGGCCTGGTCATCATGGCCATCAACCCGTTCTGGCAATTCATCGCCGTCGGCGTCGTCATCATCGTCGCCGTCATCATCGACCAGGCGCGCGAAGGCGTCGTGAGAGGGTAGGGGGATTCAGGCAATGGATAACGACAACAAGAACGGCGAACCTATCCTGCGGCTGGAAAATGTCTTCAAGCGCTTTGGCGGCCTCACGGCGGTCAACGACGTCAGCGTGGATATTCACGCGGGCGAGGTGATCGGTCTGGTGGGCGACAATGGGGCCGGCAAGTCCACGTTGATCAAGATGATCTCCGGCGTCTACCGGCCCGACGGCGGCAGCATCTATCTGGGCGATCAGGAGATCACGCTCTCCTCGCCCATGGAAGCGCGCCATATGGGCATCGAGACCATCTATCAGGACTTGGCTCTGTGCGAGAACCTGGATGCTCCCGTCAACATCTTCCTGGGCCGCGAGCCCATGAAGCGCATGTTGGGCCTGTTCAAGCAAGTGGACCGTACGCACATGCTCGAAGAATCGGAGAAGGTGCTGGACCGCCTGGATATCAGGATCCCCGGCCTTTCGCGTCCCATTCGCCAGATGTCGGGCGGTCAGCGCCAGGCCGTGGCCATCGCGCGCGCGGTCTACTGGAATGCACGCTTGGTGATCATGGACGAACCGACCGCGGCGCTGGCCGTGCCGGAGCAGCGCAAGGTACACGAGCTAGTCCAGACTCTGACGGCAGCAGGCGGTCCCCGTCATCATTATCAGCCACAATTTGCAGGACATCTTCGCAACGGCTGACCGGATTGTGGTGATGCGCCGCGGCCGCAAGGTAGGCGATCTGCGGGCCGAGGATACGTCCGGCGACGAGCTAGTCTCGTTGATGGTGGGCGCGGAGGCGTAGGCGCCGACAGGGGTGCGACGCAGATTCCTGGCGGTGGATTCCCGCCAACGGCATGCGGGAATGACAGCTGAGGCGCCGTCGCCTACAGTTCCTGCTTCAGGGGCAGCATCACCAGATCGCGAATGTTGACGTGCGGCGGTTGAGACAGCATGAAGACCACGGCGTCGGCGACATCTTCCGAGCGCAGCCCCTCCTGCTTGGCGATCTCCGCATCGATGTCCGCCTGCTCGGTGAAGCCCCAGAGTGCGTTCACGACTCTACCCGGTGCGATGGCGCCCACGCGAACGCCGTGGGGCGCAACTTGACGTCGCAGCGTGTGGACGAAGGCCTGGATGGCGTGCTTCGAGGCGCTATATACCGGCTCCCAGTGAATGTCGATGAAGCCCGAAATCGAGCTGGTCACGAGGATGTCGCCGGATCCTTGTTCAATCATGGGGCCTAGCGCCGCATGAACGCTGCGCAATACGCCGTCGATGTTCACGTCCATCAGATGCGCCCAGTCGTCCGGGTTGCCGTCGGCCGCCTCGCCGGGAATGTAGATGCCCGCGTTGGCGAACAGCACGTCAAGGCGCCCGAAGCGATCCAGCGTCTTGTCTACCATGGCGACCACCTGTTGGCCGTCCGTGATATCGGAAGGGATGACGAGTGTTTCGGTGTCCAGCTCCTGCGCCAGCGCCTCGAGCTTGTCTGCCGAGCGTGCGGCGAGCGCCAACTTGCAGCCCAGCGGGGCCAGGGCGCGTGCGGTGGCCGCGCCGATGCCCGAACTTGCGCCGGTGATGATGATCACTTTGCCTGCCAGAACATGGTCCATCGCAGCCTCCCATCTGTGGAACTTTCCCGAGTAGTTGGTTTTCCCGTTCTTGCCCTGGTTCCGAATACGAGCGGCTCTTTCCGCCCGCGGCACACAGGTCGCGCACGCCATCGTTGCGATTAGGCGTCTGCCCTCCCATTGTGCCACACTTTCCTGGATAGCTCAGACGGCATCCACGAACAGAATCCTCAGCGGCTCGCTGCACAGCGGTTGAGCATGCCAATAGTTGACAGGCCGAAATCGCGATGGACATTCTACCTCTTGAGCGCAACATGATGGGCCATCTCGCCACGGCGTATAACCAGGCTGTGGCGCGTATTCCGCACTGCTACCCCGTAAGCGGAGAGGATTTCTCCAGCGAACTGGCCGCGGTCTTTAGCGGCGAGGCCGGCGAAATCCGGCACGGTGAGGCCGTGTTCGTGGCGGTGGAGAACCGCCGTCTGGCAGGCTTCGTGCACGCGGCCATGGGATCGCCGCGGCCGGGCAAGGATCCGGAAGAAGGGCTGATTCGCTTTCTGTGGTATCGGCCAGGCAGCCGCCCTGCCGGGGAGGCTTTGCTGGACGCAGCGGAGCAGCACTGCGTGTCGCGCGGCGCGCAGGCAGTCAGCGTCTTTCCACAGAAGCATCGTTATTCGTTCTATATGCTGAAGGCTGCCTATATGTCTGACCGGCTGGGGCACGTCGCCGCGTTGCTCGGCCTGCGCGGCTATCGGCGCAATCGGGGCGAGGTGCTATTGGAGTGGCCCGAGTTCACAATTTCGGAACCGGGGCCCCTGCCGGACGGCCTGCCTGTGGAAGTCGAGCATACGGGCGGCCATGGCCGGTTGCCCGGGGTGACGCTTCGCGTGGAGCCGGAAGGCAAGCAGATCGGCATCTGTGAGAACGTGTCTGCCGGTGAGTACTCGCGAGACCGACTGGCCCAAGAGTGGATCTTCACAACCTGGTTGGGCGTGGACGATGAGTATCAGGGGCTCGGCCTGGGGCGCTGGCTGTTGCTGCGGGCTCTGTGGGAGGCGCAGGACATCGGTTTTCGCCACGCGGCCATCAGTACTGGTTGGGAGAACTACCGCGCGCTGATGTTCTACTGCAATTTCGGCTATGCGGTAGCGAACTGGACGTATGGATATCGACGCGAATTCGAGTGAAGCGCAGACCCAAGCCAACACGCAAGCCAACACGGAGGCACAACCCATGACGACGGACTACGTCCCGCAGCGCATCAACCGCGCGATTGAGCTTCTGGCGCAAGGCCAGCCGCTCTACTATGTTGGCAATCATTCCGGCCACGTGCTTACCTACGCGCAAGGCGTGGAGGATGCGCGTACGTGGGCGGACTACATTAACGTTGGCATGGAGCACGGGTCATTCAACATGCCCGGCCTCGACGAGTACGTGCGCGGGCTGGTAGATGGCGGGCCCACGCGCAGCGGCCATCGCACGCCTGCGGTGTTCGTCGAGGCTCCGGTGGCGGGCATGTCCGCGGACATGGTGCGCTACAACGCTTGGCAATTCCGCCAAATCCTGGGGCGCGGCGTGCACGGCGTACTGCTGTGCCAGGCGGAGACGCCGGAGGCCGTAGCCGTGTTCGTGGAGTCGTGCCGCTATCCGATCAACCGCATTGGCGCCGGCGATCGATTGGGCGTGGGCACGCGTGGCATCGGCTCAGAGTCGACGGCCGCGCCGGTCTGGGGCGTGGACCGGGACGAATACTTGCAGCGCGCGGACCCGTGGCCGCTGAACCCGGACGGGGAGTTGCTGCTTGGCGTCAAGATCGAGTCCGTGGCCGCGCTCCCGCATATTGAAGAGATCCTGAGCGTGCCGGGCATCGGCTTTGCCGAGATGGGCTCGGGCGACATGAGCCTGTCCATGGGCTATCTGCAGACGCCGAACCCGTATCCGCCGGAGTTGGCAGAGGTGCGGCAACGGATACGGGCCGCGTGTTTGGCCAATGGCGTCGCGTTTCTGGATGTCGCCAACCCCGAAGACGTGTGCCGCAAGATAGACGAGGGCGCGCGCGTGATTGCAGGGCATCGCGAGGATACGGCGCAGGTGGGACGCGCCCATACGAACCGGGCGATGCCGGTCTAGGCAGAGTGGCAGGATGTACACAACGCCGTAGGCCCGGAGTGTGGGATTGTATTCGTCTGTCCGGATTGGCGGCAGGCGTGGCTGTATACTGATGGGCGCGGAATTCCGAGAACCAGCATCGACGAACGGAGTGAAAGAATGAGCGAATCAGAGACGTACGCCATGACGGCCAGGCTGGACGCGCCGTATGAAGTGGCGCTCGAACAGGTGACTGCGGCGCTGAAGGCGGAAGGGTTTGGCGTGCTGACGGAGATCGACGTGAAGACGACGATGAAGCAGAAGATCGACGCCGACTTCCGCAAGTATGTCATTCTCGGCGCGTGCAACCCCAACCTGGCGCACCGGGCGCTCACTACCGATTTGCAATTGGGACTGCTGCTGCCCTGCAATGCGATTGTCTACGAGGAAGGCGACGGCAGCGTCGTTTCGATTGTGGACCCGGGCATGATGATGCAGGTTGCCGACAATCCGGCACTGGCGCCGGTGGCCGAGGAGGCGCGGGCGCGCTTGCAGCGGGTGATCGAGGCGCTGTCGGGCTGAGACAGGCTGGGCGCGTCGTGCGACGCATTGGGGTAGAAAACGGGCCGCCCGACGCGTCGGGCGGCCCGTTGGTTGTGCCGAGACCAGACATCTCCCCAGCAGACCGATGGCTCAGTAGATTACCTTGTTCAGCGGGTACTCGATGATGCCGGTCGCGCCGGCTTGTTTCAGCACGGGGATCAGATCACGCACGACCCACTCGTCGGTGATGATCTCGACTGCCACCCACTCGGGGTCCATCTGATAGGAGATGGTCGGCGTGTGCAGGGCGGGAAGCCGCGCAGTCACGTCGTCCAAAAGGTATTTGGGCACGTTCATCTTCAGGCCGACCTTGCCGCCCGCCTGCAGAGCGCCCTTGAGCAGGAGGGCGATGCTTTCGATCTTCGCCCGTTTCCACGGATCCGCCCATGCAGCATGGTTGGCGACGAGCTTGGTCGTGGATTCGGCCACGGTGTCCACGATGCGCAGGCGGTTGGCGCGCAGGGTGGAGCCGGTCTCCGTGCCCTCGACGATGGCGTCCACCAAGGACGGGGCCTTGACCTCGGTTGCGCCCCACGAGTATTCCACCTCGGCGTCCACGCCGTGCCGCTCCAGATAGCGGCGTGTGGCCTGCACAAGTTCGGTGGCAATGCGCTTGCCCGCCAGGTCCTGCACAGTGTAGATGTCCGAGTCTTCCGGGACGGCCAGCACCCAGCGATAGGCCGTGGTCGTGTTCTTGCTATAGGCCAGATCTTCTACCTCGAATACGTCGGCCTCATTTTCCAGGATCCAGTCTTTGCCCGTGAGCCCAACGTCCAGCACGCCGCGCTGCACATAGCGGGCGATTTCCTGCGCGCGGAACATGAGACACTCGATCTCGTCGTCGTTGACGTACGGCGTGTACGAGCGGCCGCGCACGGAGATTTCGTAGCCGGCCTTGGCGAAGAGCGCAACGGTGGAATCCTGCAGGCTTCCCTTGGGAATGCCGAGAATCAGTTTGCTTCTGTTCGTACCGGCATTTGCCGCTTCTTCCATCTCTTCTTCACTCACTTCTTCCGACGCTTTCATTTCCTCTTCCATCATCTCTTCGTCCACGGTTCGCCTTCTCTCCTTGTGTGTTGCCGCCGTCCGCTTGCCGCCTGGCTATACAACAGGTCTATACAAATTGTAGCGCATCGCCTTGGATGCGGCGGTAGTAGCAGCTTGTCCGTGCGCGTCCGTCCGCATCTTTGGTGTGACAGACGCCCTCGCCCAATGGACGGACGAGATAGAGCAGGGAGTTCTGCTCACAGTTGACGCGCACCTCGACCAACTCCAGCTTGTCGCCGGACGTGGCGCCCTTGATCCAGAGTTCATTGCGCGAGGTGCTCCAGAAGGTCGCCACGCGATTGGCGAGGGCGTAGTCCAGCGCCTGTCGATTGGCGTAGGCGACCACGAGCACCTCGCGGCTGTCCGCGTCCTGCACGACGACGGGCACGACGTCTGCGCCGGATCGGCCCACTTTCTGCAGCTTGGCGAAGTCGATGGCGAGCGCCGCGCCTTCTTCCAGTTGGTTGATCGTGTCTGCTGTCACTGCGCGTACTTCCTCTGCTCGTGTTCCTACCAGGGTTGTCTTGGCTGCTCGTGCTACCGACGGGATTTTCCGGCGGCGCGAGACATACCGGCGCACCAGCCTCCGCGATGTCCCGTCGACGAGCCGAGCGCATGTATGCATGCTCCGCAATCGAATCGGTATTCTACCCCATTGGCCGGATTTGTCACTCATAGAGCGTGGAACCGGCGGAGTACGGTCTACTTTGGGCGGGCGTTCATCATGGCTTCCACGGATTCGCGCGAGATGTCGCCTTCCATGGGGCCGAACGCCATGGCGTTGAGCGCGCCGGCGGCCGCGGCCATGCGCGCACACTCCTCCAGCGGCGCGCCTCCCAGCAGGCCGCAGAGAAAACCGGCGTCGAAGCAGTCGCCGGCGCCGGTGGGGTCCACCTCGTCGACGACGTAGGCGGGGACGTCGACGCTGCCGTCGCGCGTGTAGACGGTGCAGCCTTGTCTGCCGCGCTTGAGGACGATGATGTCCAGCGGATGCGCGGCGAAGAGACGGTCCACATTCTCCTGCACTGTGTCGTTGGAACCGGAGCTGGAACCGGGTCGTTGTCGCCGGTCGATGCCGCCCAGCATTGCAAGCTCGGCCACACCCGGCAGCAGCACGCTGCACACGTCCAGCACGGGTCCGACAACCTCATCCAGGCTGCGTGCGCCCAGCAGTTCGGGCCGGATGTTGGGGTCGAAGCTGATGCGTGCGCCGTGATGGTGGCAGAAGTTCATGACGCCCAGGATGCGCCGGCGCAGGTCGTCGTTGGCCATGAGCGAACAGCCCATGACATGAAGACAGTCGGGATGGCCGAGCGCGTCGTCGTGGATGACGGCGGCCTCCACAGCGGGGGTGCCGTCGATATGGTAGATGAACTTGCGCGAGCCGCCCGCGAAGTAGGTGACGAAGGCCACGGCCGTGGCGCGATCGGGCAGTTCGACGTACGTTGCTGCAGTCGACGCCGTCCCTTTGCAGGCGGTCCAACACGCAGCGGCCGAAGTCGTCCGCACCGACGCCGCCCAGGATGCCGCTCGTGATGCCGGTGTGTGCGCCAAGGCGGGCGACGGCGTCGATGAAGATGGCGGGTGCGCCGGACGGGTAAGGGCCGAGGAATTCGCCGGGTTCGGACAGGGGCATGTCGGGACGAGGCCGCATGATTTCGACGAGGATTTCACCCATGGTCCATATGCTAGGCATATTTCTGACTCCGGTGGGAATGGGACGCGGATGACACAGATTTGGCCGAATGTCGCGGATATTTCGCGTTGCGCTTGTTGATGTCGCGCGATCGACGGATTGAGAACAGGTCAATACGACGAGCCGACAAGTGAACTGAGTTCACGATGAACCACAATCGAATTGAATCGTATAGCAGTAGGCGTGGTCAGGCAACCGCCAGGAATGACAATCACCGTCATCTTTGACGCCGCGGGAGGATTGACGTATTCTGGCCCTGTAGCGTAACGTCTCGCGCCCGCCAGGCGGCGATGTCGCTGCCGCTCTCCGTCCGACAACCGGTATTCCACCAGCGAAGGATCTGACAACCCATGGCTACACCCATACTAGGCGCCGATACCGAACAATGGGACATTTTCGAACTGGCGCTGGAAGGCCCGGCGGACGGCAATCCGTTCCTGGACGTGACGTTTCGGCGCGAGTTTCCGGCACGCGCATCGCAGCGTGGACGTCGACGGCTTCTACGACGGCGACGGCGTCTACCGCGTGCGCTTCATGCCCGACGCGCAGGGCGAGTGGCGCTATCGAACGCACAGCAACTGCGCCGGAGATGGACGGCCGGGAAGGCGCATTTGCCTGCGTCGCTCCCTCGGCCGGGCAACCACGGCCCGGTGCATGTGCGCGACACCTACCACTTTGCATATGCCGACGGCACGCCGTACAACCAGATCGGCACGACCTGCTATGCCTGGGCGCACCAGGGCGACGCGCTGGAGGAGCAGACGCTGGCAGACGCTTGGCGGATGCGCCGTTCAACAAGATGCGCATGTGCGTCTTTCCCAAGCACTACCGTTTCAACCAGAACGAGCCGCCGACCTATCCGTTCGAGGGCGCGCCGTTGACGCGAATGGGACTTCACGCGCTTCAACCCGGCGCTCTTTCCGCCACTTGGAGCAGCGCGTCGGCGACCTGCGCGACCTGGGCATCGAGGCCGACCTGATCCTCTTCCATCCCTATGACCGCTGGGGCTTTGACCACATGGACGCCGAGACCGACGACCGCTATCTGCGCTATGTCGATCGCCGCGGCTGGCCGCCTATCGCAATGTGTGGTGGTCGATGGCCAACGAGTTCGACCTGATGGAGGCCAAGGACATGGCCGACTGGGACCGCTTCTTCCGCATCGTGCAGGAGAGCGACCCGTACCAGCGCCTGCGCTCGGTGCACAACTGCCGGGGCTTCTATGACCACAGCAAGCCGTGGGTGACGCATTGCAGCGTGCAGCATTCGGACTTGGAGCGGGTAGCCGAGTGGCGGGAGACGTACGGCAAGCCGGTAGTGGTGGACGAGTGCAAATACGAGGGCAACATCGAGAACCAGTGGGGCAACATCTCGGCGCGGGAGATGGTGCACCGTTTCTGGCTGGGCACAGTGGGCGGCGGGTACGTGGGCCACGGCGAGACGTATCTGCACCCCGACGACGTGCTGTGGTGGTCCAAGGGCGGCGTGCTGCACGGCGAGAGCCCGCAACGCATTGCGTTCCTGCGCCAAGTGCTGGACGAAAGTCCGCCGGCGGGTTTGGAGCCGGTCAATCGACTGTGCGCCAGCAAGGGGACTGACTACTACCTCTACTATTTCGGCGTATCGCAGCCCGCGGTGCAGACGCTGGACCTGCCGGAGGACCGGTCGTATACGGCGGACGTGATTGACACGTGGGAGATGACGGTCACGCCGCTGCCCGACGTGTACAGCGGCAAGTCCATCGTTGACCTTCCGGGCCGGCCCTATCTCGCGCTGCGCGTGCAGCCGCAGGACGCGTAGCCGTATGGAGTTTGCGCGAGCAACTCTGGCGGACTGCCACGAAGCAACGGGCGTCGTCGTAGTCATCGACGTTCTGCGCGCGTTCACGTCGGCGTGCTTTGCCTTCGATGCCGGGGCGGAGGAGATCTACCTAGTGTACGACATCGACGAGGCGCTGACGCTGCGTAGCCGCATGCCCAACAGTTTGGTGATGGGTGAAGAGGGCGGGCGACCCATCGAGGGCTTCGACTATGACAACTCACCGGCGCAGTTCGTGGATGCGGACCTGCGCGGCAAGCGCATGATCCAGCGCACAAGCAACGGCGTGCAGGGCGTCGTTCGGTCGACACAGGCCGACGGCATTCTCGCCGCCAGCTTCGTGTGCGCGGGGGCGACGGCGGATGTGCTGCGCGCTCGCACTCCGCAGCGAGTCACCTTCGTGGTGACGGGCTGGGAGGATGGCGAGGAGGACGCTGCCTGCGCCGACTATCTGGAAGCGTTGCTGCGCGACGAGCAGCCGGCGCCTGGGCCCTACCTGGACCGCGTGCGCAATTCGTGGAACGGGAAGCGCTTCAGCGACCCGTCCATCGACTTCTTGCCCGCGGGCGATTTGCCATTGGCCACGGACCTGGACCGCTTTGACTTTGCCTTGGACGTGCGGCGACACGAGGGCCTGCTGCGCATGCTGCCTGTGCGCGTCGAATAGGCGCCGGTCTCGCCACAGACTGCGGTATCTATCGGGGAGCTCCGTCGAAACCGCCTGCACAGAGGGCGTTGGACCAGCTTCCCGAAAGACCATTGTGACCAAACAGAGAGCCATCTGTTCACCGAACGAATACCACTGATGCCACGAATCAGGAGGCGCCATGTCTGACTTGCCTACTTCCTCATTGACCACGCCAACCATCGAGCAGATCTATAAGCATGGTTCCGTGCGCAACTACACGGACGAGCCTGTATCGAAGGGGATGGTGGAGGCCATCATCGCGGCGGCGCAGCGCAGCGCCACCTCTTCCAACCTGCAGGTGTACACCGTGATCGCGGTTACTGACGCCGGGACCAAGCAGCAGATTTCCGAAGTGGCCGGCAACCAGAAGCAGATCGTGGAGGCTCCGGTCGTACTCATTTGGTGTGCGGACTTGAGCCGGCTGGACCGAGTGTGCGAACGGCGCGGCTATACGCAGCGGGCCGAGCTGATGGAGCCGTTTCTGATCGCCGCCGTGGACGTGGCCATCGCCATGCAGACGGCGACGCTGGCGGCGGAGTCGCTTGGGCTGGGAACTTGCTACATCGGGGCGATCCGCAACGACCCGGCGCGGATGATTGAGCTGTTGGACATGCCGCGGCTCACGTTTCCGATTTCGGGCTTGACGATGGGGTGGCCGGTCGCTGAGCCGATGCTGCGTCCGCGCTTGCCGCTGGACGCAGTTCTGCACTGGGAGGGCTACGACGCCGGCGAAGAGGAGCGCCTGCTCGCCGAATACGATCGCGCCATGGTCGAGACGGGCATCTACGACGGGCGGCAGGTTGCCGTGCCGGGCGTGGAGGGCGAGATGGAAGATTATGGCTGGCAGGAGCATTCGGCGCGCCGGGTGTCCCAACGGCTGCGCCCGCATCTGCGCGAAGTATTGAGCCGGCAAGGGCTGGAACTGGAGTAGTCAGGGACGCCACCTGCGTCCCGAAAGGAGGGGACGTGCGAAAGCATCCGGCCCTTGGGCCGGAGGAGCCTTTGTGTGGGCTCGTCCACATCTTTTCTTGGAATTATCGCGGCATCTCCGCCGAGATTGACGCTTGTCTTGCGGCGTGCTACACTGGCGTACAATCACACGTACAAAACATAGCTTTGAATCGGGCCGGAATCTGCGAAGAAACAATGTCGCGGGTGAGCTCCTTCACTTCCTCGCATGGTTTCCTATCGCAGCGAGCGTATTCTCCGTTCATTTCCACAGGACTCGGTCCCACTTCTGCCGGGTGTGCAGATGTGGTGGGGCCGAACAAATCATTGGCCCAAGGAGGTTGCCATGTATCACAGACGATCGAGATGGCTATCGTTGTGCATGATTGTGCTGGCGATTGCGATGCTGGCCGCTTGTGCACCCGTAGCGCAACCCGGCGCGGGAGGAGAGCAGGTCAGCCTGTCCTTCTGGAACATGCCTTTCGTTACACAGGAGGTGTCGCCGGAGTACGTCGTACAATGGCAGGAGGACGTGAAGACTGTCCTGCCCAACTACACCGTAGACGAGTTCTATGGTCCGGGTACATATAAGGACCAGAGGGACAAGTTTCTGTTGCAGGCCGAGAGCGGTACGCCGGATGTTATCGAAGGCCTAGTGGAAGACATGGCCGCCTACGTGCAGGCGGGTTTGATCGAACCGCTGGACGAGCGTTTCGCAGCATGGGAGGACAATGGGCAATTCGTGGAGAGCACCCTTGCCCCGCTGCGCATCAACGGTATGCTCTACGGCATTCCGTATAACACCAACGCCCGCGGTATGGTCTATCGCACCGATCTGTTTGAGGAATACGGGCTCGAGGTTCCGACGACGTGGGGCGATTTTGTTGAGACTGCTCGCAAGATCACTGAAATGAGCGACGGCGAGACACACGGCGCGTTTGTCTGCTCGCTAATCGGAGACCCGCGCGCTGCGCAGGAGTTCATGTCCTGGTACTTCCAAGTTAGCGGCGGCAAGAACATGTTCACCGTTGTCGACGGCGAGGTCCAGTTCACGGCCACAGTCGAAGAGTTGGAGCAAGTGCTGACGCTCTACGATGAATTGTTCGACACCTCAGTACCTTTCCCGGCTGTTGACCCCAATGTACGCGGCACCGGCTGGCCGGTGGAGGATCCAGGCTATGTGGCCGGCGACTTCGCTATGGCGCCGATGGGTCCGTGGCTCTGGGGACGCCGCACCGAGAGTGAAGTTGCCAAGGACATTCTGGAGAACAAGACGGCAGTCACGGCACTGCCGGTTGCTGAGGGTGGCGTGCCTGCCACCTATCTGGAAGTGAAGCCCATCATGCTCAACGCCTATTCCCCGAATAAGGATGCGGCGTGGGAGCTGATCCAGTTCATCACGTCCCAGGAGAAGATGGGCCAGTGGCTCGCCGACACCGGCGGCATTCCCGCCCGTTCCGATTCCTTGGAGATGCCGGAATTCACGGAAAGCGACATCGGACCGTGGCTGCAGGGCTTTGCCGACGAGCTGCCCGTTTCCGTGGCGATGGCGCCCATCAACTGGGGACCCGTTAGCGAGGCCAATCTGCGCGCCGTGAACTACGTCATCTACGACGAACAGACGCCCGCCGAGGCGGCCCAGTGGCTGTATGACCAGATCGGGGAGCTACAGGAGACCGATCAGCTCTAGACGTACTCAAGAGTGAATGAGCTTGCGAGAATGGGGCATGTGCGTACCATGCCCCATTCTTGTACCAGCGTCCGTCTTCGGGTTGGAGCATGAAAGAACGTCACAAGGGACTCATATTGCTGGCGCCCGCCTTGCTCGTCATGGCGGTGTTCACGCTCTATCCCATGCTGGACGGCGTGCGCATGTCGTTCACGAACGCGAACATCCTGCGCAAGACGAACGACTTCGTGGGCCTGGACAATTACATCCGGATGGCGTCGGATGAAGTGTTCTGGCTTTCACTGCGCCATTCGTTGGCGCTGACTGCGATCGTCGTAGTGCTGCAACTGGTTTTCGGGCTGGCGCTGGCTTCAGCCATGAACCAGGACCTGCCCGGTATGGGCATCTTCAAGAGCATCATTATGGCGAGTTGGGTGATCCCCGTGGCCGCCACGGTGACGATGTTCAAATTCATGGCGCAGCCGGATATCGGCCTCTACAACATCTTCTTCCGTCTCATCGGCCTGGATCTGAACCGCTACTGGCTGGGCGACCCGGACGTGGCCTTCTCCTTGATTGTCATGCTGCATCTGTGGCGCAACGTGCCATTCTACGGCGTCGCGTTTCTGGCGGCCATGCAGGCGATCCCCAAGAGCTATTATGAGGCGGCGGAGATCGACGGGGCCGGCGCGCTCCGTCGCTTTTTCGACATCACCCTGCCCGGGATCCGCACCATGATCGTGGTAATGGTGACCATCCATGTGCTGTGGACATTCAATAACTTCGACTTCGTATTTCTGTCCACGGGCGGCGGGCCGATCAACCGTACGGACGTTTTACCCGTCTATGTCTATCGCCAAAGTTGGAATAGCTACACGATCGGTTACGCCGCAGCCATCGGCGTGATCATGTTGTTACTGCTGATGGTCTACTTCGTCGTCTACATGCGCATCACTGGCCGGCAGGAAGGGAATTGATGAGCAGTCGAACTCGCCAGAAGCGTACTACCGGTTGCCTGGCATACCTGGTTGTCGGCGTGTCGCTGATCTTCTTCGTCGTGCCGACGCTGTGGATCATGTATACGTCGTTTCGCACGCAGCCGGCAATCTTCACGGGGCGCGTGTTGCCGGGTCCCGGCGAGCTGACGCTGGAGAACTACGCGACCATCCTGTCGGTAACGGATTTCCCGCGCTTCTTCCTAAACACGTTCGTCATTGCCACGGGGGTGACGGTGGTCTCGCTGGTCTGTTCGATTGCCGCCGCCTACGGCCTGAGCCGTTTCGACATCCGAGGCAAGAACGCGCTGATCATGGCCATCTTCTCAACGCAGATGTTTCCGCAGGTGTTGTTGATCATCCCCATGTATCTGCTCATCGTCTCGCTTTTTCTGTTGGACACCGTGCCCGGCGTCGTCTTCGGGCAGATCATCCTGGTGCTGCCCTTCCAGGTATGGATGCTGACAGGGTATTTCAACAGCATCCCGCGCGATATCGATGAGTCGGCCAGTATCGACGGCAGCAACATTTTCCAGCGCCTGATTTACATTGTGATCCCTATCGCCGCGCCGGGCATTGCAGTGGCAGCCTTCTTCTCGTTCGTGGTCTCCTGGGGCGACTATCTAATCGTGTCCATCATCAGCCAGAGCCAGCGCACGGCGACGGTGACGCTGGTGCTGCAGCGACTTTCCTCGGCGTTGTTGATTCGATGGGGTCAGGTGGCTGCGGCGGTGGTGCTGACGATCGTGCCGACGATCTTGCTGTTTGCGTTTGTGCAGACCCGGCTCGTGGAGGGTCTGACGGGCGGCGCGGTGAAGGGCGAATAGGCTGCCTCTACGCGACGTACGCGGCGCCTGAGCAAATGCTATTGGGATTGGCTCCGCAAACCCTTGCGAATCTCGGTTCGAGCCCACCTGTAATGACTGCTCGTGGCGGAAATGAAGTAGGTCGCCATGTTGTTCTTGCCCGTCCAGCCATGAACGCCGGGCGTGAAGAGTCCATCCTCTGGTTCACTCTCTATGACGGCCATGATTTCATCGAAGGAGGACGCGTAGGCGGCCATTACGTCGTCAAGCGCTTGGTCGCAGTGCTGTTCGTAGATGTGCCGGTTCAGCGCAGGGGTCTCATTCCACTTGTAGCCCGGCGCAGGCAGGCCCGGCCTTTCGCCGCGCGCGCCCGCTGTGTACCAGCCGATCGCCATCTGTTCCCACGCGGTCAGGTGCGCCAGCACGTCCTTAATCGACCACTCACCCACGATGCCCGGCTGCACCAACTGGCCGGGTGATAACGTCGCCAGCAACTGGCTCAGCGCGTCGTGTTCCTGGTTGCCCGCTGAAATCATCTCTTCCTTCGTTGTAGGTCTTGGCACGATCGTCGCTCCCCTCCACGTTCAGACTTGTGCGGCGAGTTGCCGGCCCCACTCCGCCGCCCGCTCCAGTTCACCCTCCAAAAGCGGCCCCTCTGTTCCGCCCACGTAGAATCCTTCGGGCAGGGCAATGAGTTCGCCGCCTTTCTTCTTCAGGCGGCCGGCGATGGGGTCGGCTGCATAGCCGAAGACGTCCGCCAGCTTGGCGACGACGCGCGCCCGGACGCGGCGAATTCTTCTTCCGTGATGCGCGTGTCGAAGGCGGCAACCTGCACGCCCCGTCAGCGCGCTGTTGGGGATGCGCTTCAAGAAGGACTTCGTTGAAGGCATGGGGCTAAATCTCTGAGTTGGGCATCCAACGACCAGTAGGGTGAGCCCAGCCGGCAGATTGGGGCCTACGTCCTTGACATGCAGCAGGTCGACACTGTCTTCGCTTCTGACAGCGCTGCGCATGGCATCGGCGATGGCTTGGGCGACCCGCGCCGTGTTGCCGAATTCCGATTCAAAGACGACCAGGGCTTTCATTCGACATTCCTCTTGCACAAGTGAACCGGACGAACGACAAACAAATGTAGGTCGCCGCGGCTACGGCTGGATCCCGGCCACGCCGACCAGATAGTGCGTGGCGGCGCAGACCGGCACAGGGCCAGGAGTGGTTTTGTGGACGAAGTTGACGGCAGCGACGGCGACAAATCGCAGATCCATGTGCGTTCGAATCTTGTCGGGGTTAGGCCCCCAGCAGGGGAACGAGCAGCCCCAGCACGACACCCGTGGCGAGATTCCAGAAGACTTTGTCCCACGTCATGGGCGTCTTGGTGACGACGGCCACCAGGCTCAGAAGGATGGCCGCGCCGAAGGCGGTGTAGTAGTAGAGAGGTAGGCCGAGCAAGCCATAGGCAATCCCGGCGACGACGCCCATGAGCACGGCGGCGGTGCTGAACGCGCCCAGGATGAGGAAAAAGAGCGTCTGGTCGTGTATGTTGTCGATGGCGGCGTCGGCTGCTTGAAAGCCGCGCACCAACGTCGACTTGCGCAGAAAGATGTAGACGGCGAATACCAGGGCCAGGGCGATACCGGAGAGAAAACCTGCGGAGAAGTTATTCATGGTGCGGCCTACACTGACAGGTCCAGACGCGCCAGCCACTGTTGCAGCGGGGCCATCTTCTGGCATTGCTCGAAGCAGACGTCGACAATCTCCGGCGTGGTGACGAGCTGAACGTCGAACTGTGGCGACGAGGCGTGCAGTCCTTTGTATGTGAGCAGTTCTGCGCGCGGGTGGTTCGCATCGTAGCCGCTGGGCACGCGCTTGTAGGCGTCGGGGCTGATCTCGCAGCCTGCGTCTTGGACGGAGGCGATGACTTCCTCCAGCTCCGCGCCGAGCACGTCGTCCACGACTGCCCTGCGATAGGCGTCCAGCAGGTCCTTGGGGAATCCCCACATGCCGCCGTAGAGGCCCGCACCGAACGTGCCAAACTGGAATCCGAAGCTAGAGTTTTCCATCTTCTTGCGCGGTCCCTCCCAGAAGACGAAGGCGACGTTGGTTTTGTAGGGCGTCTTGTCTTTGGCGAAGCGCGTGTCGCGATAGATGCGCATCATGGAGCCGGCGCCGCTGGTGCGCGTGTCATACGTGATGCGCGGCGAGATCTCGGTCTGCAGCCGGTCGCCCAGCGCGGTGACGAAGGCAGGCGCATGTGCGACGACGCCTTCGGTGTAGCGCTGCTTGTTCGCCTCGAACCAGGCTTTGTCGTTTTTTTCGGACAGCTCGTGGAGGAACGCGAGGACGTCCATTGGAAAGCCTGCGAACCGTGCTTCAGCCGGCATGGTGTCACCCTTTCTTCCTGCGCTCTGCGCGCCAGGACCCGCACGCGGCGGTTTGTGCACCCGACCGCATCCTGCCAAGTGAGGTAGCCGCTTGACCCCTATGCCCGATTGTACATTGGAGAGTAGGGATGGGCAATGCAGCGTGAAGCGACGTTCTGGCTGTGCGCGCTATCGAGCAACGACCGATCTGGTTGGCGCCGCACCTTGTGCCAGCATCTGTATCTCCACCCTGTACCCTGATGTATGGCCGTTGCGCGGCGATGTGCGTACGCTGTGCGCAGTAGATCGCTGAGGATGGAGGGCAATCGGTGCACCCGCCCGCGAATTGAGCGCATTGTACAAAAAGGGAGGAACCAAGCATGATTCACCTGCGGTGGTGGTCGAAAAGGAGTATCGCCATTTCGGCCCGGATGGCATCGGGCTGCAGGTAGCGCAGCGGGAGGAATGCGCCATCTATTTCGCCGGCAGCGGCGGACATGTGCGGGCGACCGCCGGCGCTACAGAGGACCCCACGGCCGAGGGTGGAGTGTCGCACGGCGGTGCGACCGATGTGGAAATGCAGAGCACGCAATGGGAGAAGCAAGTACAGGTTTCTTGGGCTACCTTTAAGGGGCGCGGTTCACTCATGGATGCCGGCGTAACGGCGCAGAAGGAGCGATTCAAGTATGGAGCGGGTAGACGTAATCATCATTGGCAGCGGGCAGGGTGCAGTTCCTCTGGCGTCGTCCTTTGCAGAGGAAGGATACGATGTCGTTCTGTTCGAGCGCGCTCAGTACGGAGGCACTTGCGTGAACTACGGCTGCCTGCCGTCAAAGGCGTTTCTGGCCTCCGCACATGCCGCGGCGGCCGCGCGCACTGCCGGCGAGCTGGGCGTCCACGCCACGGTCGATGTCGATACCAGACGTGTCATGGAACGGGCGCGGCAGACGATTCAGCGCTCCCGGAACGGCGTAGAGAACGGTTGCTGGGCGCCGGTGTAGGACTCGTGGACGCAGAAGCTTCATTTGTGAACAAGGACACGGTACAGGCGGGCGACGTTGTGATGTCCGCACCGTTGATCGTGATCAACACAGGGAAGTCTTCTGTTGCGCCGGCCATTCCAGGACTCGACACCGTGAACTACCTCACCTATGAATCGTTCTGGGAACTTGCCGAATTGCCCCAGCGCATCCTGGTCGTCGGCGGCGGGTATGTGGGCGTCGAATTGGGCCAGGGGCTTGTGCGGCTGGGGTGTGAAACGCATATCATTGAGCCGTCGCCGCGCATCATTAGCCGAGAAGAGGAGGACGTCAGCCGAATTATCACGCAAGCGCTACGCAAGGATGGCGCACACATCCACACCCGGACGGAGGTCTCGGAGGTGCGCCGGCGAGGTGATTCCATTGAGGTCTTGCTAAAGGAGGCTCGGCCACGAAGCGACGACGGGCGGTTCCACCGATCCTGCGTCTGAACGTACGCTGGCGGTCGACGCGATTCTGGTGGCGACGGGCCGAAAACCGAACACCGGCGCACTCAACGTAGAGGCTGCCGGGATCGAACTGGACGACCGGGGACACGTCAAAGTCGACGACCTTTTCCGTACGTCGAATCCCAACGTCTACGCCATCGGCGACGTGACGGGCCAGCCAGAATTCACACACGTTTCATGGGAAGACTACCGCCGCTTGAGCGACATTCTTGGCGGCGGGGAGCGCAGGCAACAAGATCGCATTCTGGGCTACGCATTTTTCACCGAACCGCAGGTCGGCCGCGTCGGGCTGACGCAGGAGCAGGCTGTGGCGGGTGGCTATGACGCGCAATCTGCAACGCTGCCCCTAGAGAACGTAGCGCGCGCCGGATTGACTTCGGCGGGAGAGGGTTTCTATCGCATGGTGATTGACACGCCGAGCGGCAAGATCCTGGGGGCTACGCTAGTCGGTCCGGCGGCCGGCGAGCTGCTGCACATTTTCATGGCCCACATGGAGGCCGGTTCAACATGGCGCGTCCTGGAACAATCCGTGCATGTGCATCCGACCTTTGCCGAGGGCCTGCCTGTTCTGGCGCGCCGGTTCGACGAAAAGAACGGCTAGCGAACTGCTGCTGCGCACGGGCAGTTTCCTCGCCTGTGCGTGACGGCATCGCAGCGCGCCACTGAGATTTCTCCGGCGGGCCGGGCGACCTCGGGAGGATCGTGACGCGCATCCAGACGATGCGGGGCGCTAGAACCAGTAGAAGGGCGCGCCGTAATGTTGGAAGAGGCGCGCCTCAAATGCCCGGTCGAGGGGTCCTTCCTGTTGATCGCGATACTCGGGGCTATCTTCCACCTGTTCCCGCATCACACCCACGGAGACGATCGACTCGCGCCAACTGACCCGTTCGATCCACTCCGGTGAGACCAGAACTTTGCGGCCGGGCAGCCAGTTGCGCGTGTCGATCAACATGTAGCGAATGACCCACGCCTTGTCGTCGACGAAGAAATCCTCCACGTGGCCGATCTCACCGTCGTTTGCCGCAATGTGGTAGCCCACGACCTCGTTCATGCTGCGTAGGGTCGTGTTGACCTGATCGGCGGTCTCTGCCATCACCTCCGCGCGGCTGTCTTCCGGCCCCGTGGCTACGGGAACTGGCGCGCCCACTCCGGCGGCGCCGCCGGACACGCCCGACATGCCATAGCCGGCAGAATTTGGGACCGCCAGCCAGTAGTAGCCCCACGAATAGTGCTGGTGGATCGCCGTCTCGTTTTGGCGTGAAACCGGCTTGTCCAGGTCGATCTCCGGGCTGCGCTCGCCTTGCTCGGTCGTCAAGTTCACATGGAACGCTTCACCGTCGAAGGGTGTTTCCCTGGCAGCCTGCGGCGAAATCAGTACGCGCCGGCCGAATAACTAGGGGCCGGTATCGACCACGATGTAGCGAATGGACCAGGAATCGTCGCTGAAATATAGGTCGCTTACGGTTCCTATGTCGCCATCTTGCGCAGCGACGCGAACACCGGCGATCGTGTCTGCTCTTCGCAACATTTGTTCTCCTTTTTTGTTTTGGTGCGGTCGCTGAACGCGGACGCAAAGGCCGGTTCAGAGATCATGTGCTTGCAATGCGTGCTCACAGAGGTCGCCGTGTATAGGGCCAGAGCGTCATGTCCTCGGGTTCGACGCGCAGGTCACCGGTGACGGAGACGACCCCGTCCTGGGCCGCGGCGATTTACTTCGCGGCCTCCACGATCTCGTTTGAGGACACGACGCCGTGGAGGGTGATGACGCCGGCTCCGTCGTCGATTACTTCGATGGCGGCCCCGGAGGTGCGATCGTCGTTGCCGAGTTCGCTCGAGATCTGTATGGCCATGTCACTCTTGATTTGCATCATTTGGCTTCTGTTCCTTTCCTGTTCCTACCGCGATTCCCGTCCTAGGTTGTAGCTCCAAGCCATCACACAGCGTCCATGCCGCGGTGAGTGCGCTGCCGTAGCATACGGGCTCAACGTGCGGGTCTTGAGAAAGGGGGCCCAAATCGCTACGGCAGCGGGGACGCAGGCCATACCGGCTCGGCGCGCCGGAGCCCATTACTCCGTCCAATCGCGCAAGATGCGCTCGGTCTGTTCGGCGTGTTCCGTCTCGTCTGCGA
Source organism: uncultured Chloroflexia bacterium (assembly GCA_963752485.1). Lineage (GTDB taxonomy): Bacteria > Chloroflexota > Anaerolineae > Caldilineales > Caldilineaceae > JASGTU01. Next base: position 1,509 of record CAVVYP010000024.1, on the reverse strand, counting down.
CGATGTCCTCGAGCTGAACGACCAGTCCTTTGTCGCCAAACTCGCCGGCCTCCACAATGCGCTCGCCATAGTTGGCGATTGCCTTCTTCTCGGCTTCCAAGACAGCCTCGAGCATTGCGCGGTTGTCGGCAGCTCTTGGTACCGGGTTGGGCGCCACAGCGGGCTCTCCGCCCAGCGCGACAACCTTGTTCGCCAGGAACTCCGCGTGACCCTGCTCGTCGGAAATCTCATTGGAGAAGAAGTCAGACAACTGGGGACGGCAAGGTCCGGTCACCTTGGCCGCGTATGTTGTATACTGAATGATGGCCGAGAGTTCAGCGACCAGGTCCTCATTCAAGTGGTTGATAAGCGTTTGCTTCTGCACGATCTAGTCCTTTCTGATTCGCACTCACGTGGACGCTTCGGGCGTGTCAAACATCATACAGCCAACAAGTGTCCAAGTGCGGCGCTTGCAATGCTTGCAGATGGGACTGCACACGGTACTGCGCACGGTACAGCCAGTGGTTCCTGCCACTACGCCATGAGCGTACCAAGCGGGGCGCGCACTGTCCATCCATTTCGGTATAGGCGGGGGGTACAATTCGGGGTATATGAACCCCCGGGAAAACCTTGACAAGCATTGTCGACTTGCGTAGAGTACCCATCCATGTCCTGGCAGCGTGGGAGACGACATCGCGCGTAGGCGATGGAGGGCTATAGCCGGACTGGCGTGGAATGCCCACAGGCGCACGATGTGTGCGCGATGACAGGAGAATTGACTTGATTCGGCTATTGCTGGTGGATCGAGTGCGACTGGTCTGCGATGTAATTGGCGCGGCGTTGCATGCCGAACCAGATATCCGCGTCGTAGGGACCGCGATCGATGAAGAGGATGCACTGCGAGCGCTGGAAGAATCGGAGTGCGATATTGTGCTCGTCGGCACGTCATTGACAAGCGACGGCGCGCTTTCGATTGTCAACAAGGTGCGTGAGCAAGATCTGGACGTCAAGGTGCTGGTCATGGGCGTGCCGGACACAGAACCCGTGATTATGGAGTATTTGAACGCAGGCGCGTTCGGCTATGTTCTGCGCAACGACCCGGTACAGGAGTTGCTCGCCAATATTCGAGCCGCCTATGAAGACAAGGCGCTGGTGACGCCGGCTGTGGCTGCGCGCCTGATCTCGCGAATCGCTGAGCTTACCGAGCGATTGTCGGAACTTGGCGTGGATTCCGCGGACTACCAGGACCTCACGCCGAGAGAACGGGAAATACTAGAGCTGATTGCCGAAGGTATGGCAAACAAGGAGATCGCCGATCATTTGGTGATCGAAGTTGGAACCGTGAAGAATCATGTGCACGCCATCCTGGACAAGCTGAACGTTAACAGCCGTAAGGACGCTGCGCTCTATCTCTCGCTGATGTCCGAACAGAGGGATTCGGTGGTCGGCGATGGCATGGATGAAGATGAGACAGGGGGGAGCGAGCGGAACTGAACTGAGTTTACGCCCCGTTCATTCGAGTCTTTCTCG
>CAVVYP010000023.1:0-37457 GCA_963752485.1 uncultured Chloroflexia bacterium | reverse complement strand
ACGCCGGAGACGTGACCTACGGTTTTGGGGGAATGGCTGGTTGTGGGGAGGTAGTTGGGGCATGGGCCGATGGTGGGTTCGGCCCATGCTCTGTGTGCGGCGCGTTAGGCGAGGTAGTCGCGCAGTTTGCGGCTGCGCAGGGGGTGGCGCAGTTTGCGCAGGGCCTTGGCCTCGATTTGGCGGATGCGCTCGCGGGTAACGTCGAATTCGCGTCCTACTTCTTCCAATGATGCCGGCCACGCCGTCTTCCAGGCCGAAGCGCATGATCGAGCACACGCCGCTCGCGCTCGCTGAGCCCGTCCAGGATCTCGTTCATGTGCTCCTTGAGCAGCTGACGGCTGGCGCGAATCGACGGGGCCGGGCAGGCTGTCGTCCTCGATGAAATCGCCGAGGAAGCTGTTCTCGTCCGGGCTGACCGGCGTGTTCGAGGCTCAGGGGCTCCTGGCTCAGACGCTGTATGCGGCGCACCTTGGCGGACGCGCGCTCGCAGCGTGCGTTGCAGCTCGGGTTCCAGGGGCAGGTCATCGCTTCCAGGCGGCGCGGATGGCGTCCGCATCCTTCGGATTCCACGAAGTCCATTTCGAGGGCGATTTCTTCGAAGGTGGCCTCGCGGTGCAGCTCCTGTTGCAGGTTGCGCTTGACGCTGTGAACTGGCGGTTGATGGTCTCCACCATGTGTACGGGGATGCGAATGGTGCGCGCCTGGTCGGCGATGGCGCTAGCGGCCCATGGCCTGGCGGATCCACCACGTGGCGTAGGTGCTGAATTTGAAGCCGAGGGTGTGGTCGAACTTGTCGACGGCGTGTAGCAGGCCCATGTTGCCTTCCTGGATCAGGTCGAGGAAGTTGAGACCGCGGCCGATGTAGCGCTTGGCGACGCTGACGACGAGGCGCAGGTTGCTGCGGGCCAGCTTGTTGTGCGCTTCCTTGCCGATGGCGATGATCTGCTCGAGTTCGTAGATTCCAGTCGGGGTCGGTGACTTCGCCGGACTCCAGCCGCTCTTCGGCCTGTTTGCCTTCGGCGATCTGCTGGGCGAGTTCGAGTTCCTCCTCGCCGGTGAGGAGGGCATGGCGGCCGATGTCGCGGAGATACATGCGCACCGGGTCGAGGGTCTGGCCTTGAAGCTCCGGGACGTCTTCGACGATTCTTTCGATCGGCTTGTCTTTTTCCTGTTCGACCTCTTCTTCCATCTTGGTGTCCCGCTCGATGCGAGGGATGGGCGCGGCCCCATCGTCCTCATCCTCGTCATCGTCGGGCACGTCGTCGAACAGGTCTTCGTCCTCTTCTTCGTTGTCCTCGCCGAGGTGAATGTATTCGTCCAGTTCGCTGTCGGAATTCGAACGCCGCAGGGACGTTCTCGACTCCGGTGCGGAGCCGTCTCGGTTGGTGCTACCTGTACGGCGCTGCTTTGCCATCGTGCTCCTTGCCCGCCAAAGCGGTCTACCGAATCTTCACGCCGAGGTACGCATGGCCATTGATGGCCATGACGCGTGTCAGGACCGCTAACGTACGTTGCAGGTGGTTCAGTTCCCGCAGATTGCGGTTGCTCGCCGCATCGAAGCTGCGAACGGCGGCCATGTCTCCGGCTCGCTGGGCCTCGGCGACCGCAAACTTGATGCCTTGGTTGTCGGACTTCAGGTGGTCGATGCGGATGCGCACGAGCACCTTCAGCATGTCCGGATACAGTTCCTCGCGGTCGAAGTCAGGCAGCCGGTCCGCGTCGCCGAGAAGACGGTCCAGGCGTGGGTGAAGCTGCTCTGCGACGCCTTCTCGGAAGAATTCCGGCTTCCACTGGGCGTCGCCCGTGAGGTAGAGCGTGAGTGCGCGGAACATCTCCTGGTTCTCGATGTTTTGCCAGTCTTGCGGCAATGGCGGTGCGATGTCAAGTTCGTGTGCGCGTGCCGTCATCGAGATGATGGAGTCCGGGTCGCTGAAGAAATTGGCCAGGAGATAGAACTCCTGGTCCACATGCGCGTGCTTGTGGGCCGGTGCGGGCGCACGTGTGGGCTGCGCGCCGATAGAATCGTACCACTGCGCTCCGTCCCCAAGCGGCGCGTCGCCCGCGGGCGGCGCATCGTTCCAGACAGGCCCGCTGTCGAGAGAGGGCGTCTTTGCCGGGCCGGGGCGGCGGCGGGGCTTGAGGTGTGCGCCGGGCGGGAGCGAGGTCGTGGCGGCGGATGCGTGCACGCGGCCGGAGATGGTCATCTCATCGACGGAGACGAGCCGGCTCAGCTTCTGCACGTAGTGCTGCTGCTCGATGTCATCGTTGAGTTCGGCGATGAGGGGAGCGAGCGCGCTGACGGCGGCGGCCTTTCCGCCCGCGCTGGACAGGTCATACTCGCGCGCGATGACGCCGAAGAAATAGTCGACCAAGGGCTGGGCCTGTTCGACGAGCGCTTTCCAGCGCTCCGGGTCGCGGCGGATGACGTCGTCGGGGTCCATGCCGTCGGGCATGGAGAGGATGAACAGTTCGGCGCCGAGACGCTGTTCGAGGCGCAGGCCGCCGCCGGGCCGGACGGTGGGGCGGCTGACGTGGGCCAGTCCCTGCCGCGCCTGGTTGAGCCCGCGGATGGTTGCCTGCTGCCCGGCGCTGTCCGCGTCCAGGGCAAACATGAACTTGCGCGTGTAGCGCTGCAACTGGCGCAACTGCTCGCTGGTCAGCGCGGTGCCCATGCACGCGACTACGTTTGTGAAGCCGTATTGGTGCGCGGCGATCACGTCCATGTAGCCTTCGACGATGATGACGCTGCCGGCGTCGCGGATGGCGTCGCGGGCCACGTCGATGCCGAAGATGACGCGTGACTTCTTGAACAGGGGCGTGTCGGCCGTGTTGAGATACTTCGGCTGGCTGTCATCCAGCACGCGGCCGCCAAAGCCGATGATGCGGCCCATGTTGTCGCGGATGGGGACGATGACGCGGTTGTGGAAGGCGTCGTAGTAGGAGCCGCGCTCCTCGTTACGCTTGATGGCGCCGGCCAGTAGCTGGGTCTCGTAGTCGTAGCCCTGGGCGCTGAGATGGTCGCGCAGACCGTCCCACCCGGCCGGCGCGAAGCCCAGGCCGAACTTCTCCACCGTTTCGGCGTCGATGCCGCGACGCTGGAGGTAGGCGTGTGGGGGGGCGGCGCCCGGGCTATCCTTGAGCATGGCGGCGAAATAGCGGCCGGCCTCGGCGTTCAGCTCGTAGAGGGACGTGCGCTTGCCGTGGTCGGCCCCGCCGGATGCGGTAGGTTCGACGCCCGCCTCGCGAGCCAGGATTTCGGCGGCTTCGGCAAACTCCAAATTCTCCTTCTTCATGAGGAAGGAGAAGACATCGCCGCCCGTGCTGCACGCGCCATAGCAGTGCCAACTGCCCTGGTCGGGGTAGACATAGAAGCTGGGCGTCTTTTCCGTGTGGAACGGGCAGATGCCCTTATATTGGCTGCCGGCCTTCTTCAGCGGGGTGTAGCGAGAGATGTATTCAACAATGTCGATCCGCTGCTTGACCTCATCGGAATCGATCACGCGTTCCACTCCCTACTGCACGAAATCAGGTGCATTCCATCCCCCCCTTGGGCTTCCGATTATATACGGTGCGGAGTGGGGTGTCAAAGCGCATCCGGAGTTCCGGATGCGCTGATTTTGCGATGAAAAGCGGTGCGGGCCGAGGGCGGTTACTGGAGGCGATGCTCCGCTGCGACCGAGGGATAGACGCGCTCCGCCTCGCGGAAGAGATCGATCAGTTGCATGGCCTTCATGAAGTTGCCCTTGGTCTTGATCTGGCCGCTGAAGAAGGCCTGGCTGGAGCTTTCTTCGCCCATCCAGATGTTGTGCAGCAGATCGGCGGCCATACTGAACTCCATGTTGGCCTTGCCGGGGGTCGGTCCGTAGACGACCTCTGTGCGGGGGTGGCGCCCATCCAGCGTTACCTGGGCGGCGGGTTCGGTGAAGTTCATGCGTATCACCATATTGCTCTTGGCAAGCTTGTCGGTGTTCTGCGGTTGCGTGGAGAGTCTTTCGAAGACGCTCTGGAGAACAGAATACAGTTGCTGGTCAGATTCGAATACGGCCATGCATGACTCCTATCGGCTCTTTACGCGCTTGGTGCGTTCACACGGTCTACGGTCGGTCGGCGTACATTCACTCTGTGTAGGCGCCCCCAGTGTAGGTTCGCTGGGTGTATGTTCACTCGGTGCATTCGCTTGGTAGCTTGATTTGTTGCATTCACGTGACACGGCCGCTCCGTGCGATTTCTTGGAGCGTCGGAAGATCACAGACAGTATAACTGATAACAGCGTGGCGCTTCCAGCCGCGAGCAGGCCGAGACGCCAGCCCTGACCGGTGCGTTCCTCGCGCTCCTGTTCGCGGCCGTCCGCCGGTCGCCCTTCTCCAGGCCGCGGCGGGCGGCTTCCTGCACGCGGGCGAAGCGGGCGGGATCGGCGCGCAGCTCGTCCGCCAGTCGCTTGCGCCGCGCCAGGTCGGCATCGGTTACGTACTTGTCGAAGCTGCGCATGCCGGCCAGCTCCAGGCCGTGCTTGCGGAATAGGCGGTAGATTTCCTTGACCTTGTCCAGCTCCAGCTCGCGGCCGATGCTATAGTCCTCGAAGCGGCCCTCCATGGCAAGCAGAGCGGTTTCGGCCAGACATGCGTAGGCGGTCTTGGGCGGCAGGCCGATGTCGAAGCCGAAGTCAGGGTCGCCGGGCAGCAGGATTTCGCCGCTCTCGATGACGAGGACGTCGGGGCGAAGGTTTGCCTCCCATTCCTCGATGTCGGGCGGGCGGGCGACGTCACAGATGACGGCGCCGGGTTTGCAACTGGTGACGTCGATGATGCGCTGTCCGATGGCGGTGGTGGTGGTGACGATGAGGTCCATGTTGCCGATGAACTCATCCGGCGCGGTAGCGATGAGGACACGGGCGCCGGGCGTCTCGTCTTCGATTTGCCGTTTGAGGGCAATCAGCCGTTCGGGGCGAGGCGCCACCAGCGTGACGCCGCCCAATGCCTGGGCGAGCAAGCGGGAACAGACGGACCCGATGGAGCCGGTGGCCCCGATGACCATGGCGTTGCCGTGCGTCAGGTCGGTGACGCCGAGCTTGAGGGCGGCCTGCTTGGCGGTCTCCAGCGTGGCGGCGACGGTGAGGCTGTTGCCGCTCGTGATGGGGATGTCGGCGTTGTGCGCCACGGTCTTGCCGGCGTCGCCGACGACGCTGGTGAAGGCGCCGAGACCGACGATGCGGTCGCCCCGCTCCTGCGCCTCGCGGGCGATCTGCTCCAGGCGTCTGTAGGTGAAGCTGGGATCGCGCTTCATCATTTGGCGGGGCGTGGCGCCCAGCGTGTAGAGGTCGCCTTCCACGATCTGACCTGTGGCCGGGCTGCGGATGCCGGTGATGCGGCTGATGCGCAGTGGGGGCGCATAGGCGAAAACGGACTCTACCCAGGTTTCGGGAAGCCAGCGCAGCCGGCGCAGCAGCCGGTGGGAGAAGATGTAGCGCGGGGACAAGGGGTGAATGACAAAGGCGAAGCGGTTGACGCCGGTCTCGGATTGCAGGGAGATGATGGAGGGGCGCCACTCCAGTTCCGCCATGAGGTTGAGATAGTCGCCCTCGCGCGAGATCGCGGCCGCCCAGCATGGCGGCCATGCACGCTTCCAAGACGGCTGCAGGCCAGCGCGCGGGGCGCAGGGGTCCAGGCCGTGTTCGGTCAGGGGCGGCATGGTCGTGATCAGCGTCGCCACGCCGCGGCTGCGCAGATCGACGACATCCTCCGGGCCAGCGCATTCACCGATGACGGTCTTGCCGGAGAGGGCGCCCGACGTCCGCGGGTGCGTAGCGGCGAATGGCAGGGATGTCGCCGGCGATGATCTGCGCCCATTCGAAGGGGGCGCGTGCGCGATGCCGGCCGGGGTCACCCGCCTGGGGAAAGACGCGGCGATAGGGCTTGTCGTGGGCCACGCTAAGAATGCGCGAGGCGACGAGGCGAAATGCCGCCTCGCCGGCGGCTGCGCTGGGCAGGCCGTAGTAGAGCACCGGCTCCGCCCACCGGCGGTGGTCGGTGTAGCCGGAAAGGCCGTCGACGAGGCCGTTGTGATTGATGCTTGGCGCGAAGAGGATGCGTTTGCGGCTGAAGAGGCCGGGCTCTTGTTGCTGGACGAGTTGCAGGGCCCAGCGCTCAAATGCGCCGCGCACACTGCCGCCGTCGACCAGCGGCGTGGCGGTGGCGGCCGCGGCGATGCGGTCCGCGAGCGTGTGTCGCATTCGCTCGCGCCCCAGCGTGAGTTCGAGGGGCATGCCGTCAAGGGCAATGGCGTCTACGCTGGGGTCCGCGTCGGCCGCTTCCACCAGCTGCACGACGAGGTCGACGTCACCGCCGGTTGGCGCGCTGTGGATATGAAACGATTCCCCAAGCAGCCTCAGCGAGGCGTCCTTCGGTTGTCCATCCTTGGCTAGATGCAGATGGACGATTCGCTTTGTCATGCCCGGTGTACACTCCTACTCTGGCCCTGGTCGTTACGGCGGCGGGCGTCTGCCGGTGGCATTATACGGGTGGGGTTCGGCGTGCGTCAAACCGGCGAGGGATGGGCCTGTGGGGGCTAAGAATCGAATGGGACGCTGATGGGCGCGGATCGGGCGGATTGCCGCTGATGTGCGTGGCGCATACGGAGACGCGCGCGAAGGGACGGGACCGATCGCTGAGGGAAGGCGTGCGGCGCATAGGGGCCATGCGCTCGACTTTGGCAATCCGTATGGGATGGCGGAAAATGGACAGGGAAGACAGTCCACATCTACGACAACAGCATCTCTGGAAAGGAATGAACCGTGCGATACTCGAATCTGGGCCGGACAGGTCTGAAGGTCAGCCAGCTCTGTTTGGGCACGATGAACTTTGGCACACAGACGACGGAAGCGAACAGCCACGCGATCATGAGCCGCGCGCTGGACGAAGGCGTCAACTTCCTCGACACGGCGAACCGGTACGGCCGGGATGTGAGCCTGGGCTATACGGAGGAGATCATCGGGCGCTGGCTGGCGGACAATCCGGCGCGCCGCGACAAGATCGTATTGGCGACGAAGGTGTACGGGCCGATGGGGGACGGCGTGAACGACCGGGGGCTATCCGCGTATCACATTCGCAAGGCGTGCGAGGACAGTTTGCGCCGGTTGCAGACGGACCACATCGATCTGTATCAGATGCACCATGTGGAGCGCAACACGCCGTGGGAGGAGATCTGGCAGGCGATGGAGCAGCTTGTGCGCGAGGGCAAGGTGCTCTACGTGGGGAGCAGCAACTTCGCGGGCCTGCACATTGCGCTGGCGCAGTTCGCGGCGGAGAAACGCCACTTCTTCGGCCTGGTCTCCGAGCAGAGCCTGTACAACCTGCGCGACCGGACGATCGAGTTGGAAGTGATTCCGGCGTGTGAGACGTTTGGGCTGGGGCTGATCCCGTGGAGCCCGCTGGCGGGCGGCCTGCTCGGAGGCGCGCTGAAGAATTCGGGCGAGGGGCGCAGGTCGTCGGAGCGCATTCAGGAGCGGATTGAGGCGCACCGGCCGCAACTGGAGGCGTACGAAGCGCTGTGCCAGGAGCTGGGCGAGCCGCCGGCGAATGTGGCGCTGGCGTGGCTGTTGCATCAGCCGGCCGTGACGGCGCCGATCATTGGGCCGCGCACCATGGAGCCAGTTCGAGGCGAACCTGCGCGTGCCGGAGATTGCCCTGGATGCAGACGTGTTGGCGCGTCTGGACGAGATCTGGCCGGGGCCGGGCAGCGCCGCGCCGGAAGCGTATGCGTGGTAGGCGAAGGAGAGACAGATGAGCGACGAGCGTAGGGCAGTACGGACGGCCATTATCGGCACGGGGAAACGGTCCGACTATCTGTACGGACCAATCGTGCAGGCGATGGGGGCGGATACGGAGCTGGTGTCGGTGTGGGGACGCAGCGAAGCCTCGGCGCGGCGGCTGGGCGAGAGCCTGGGCGCGCCCTGGTACACGGATTTGGATCGGCTGGTGCGCGAAACGGCGCCGGAGATCGGCATTGTGTCGGTGAACTACGCGGCCAATGGCGAAGCCGGATTGATGGCGGTGGAGCATGGCCTGCATGTGCTGCTGGAGACGCCCATCGCGCACAAGCTCGCGGAGGCGGACGCGATCATGCACGCCGCGGAGCAGCGCGGTCTGAAGGTAGAGGTGGCGGAGCAGTTTCACCGGCGACCGCTGGAGGCGATCAAGCTGAAGCTGATCGAGTCGGGCATCTTCGGGACGGTCTACAGTTCGTTCAACGACTTCGCCGGGCACGGCTACCACGGCGTCAGCGTGATGCGCAGCTATCTTGGCTTCGACGCCAAACCGGTGCAGGTGACCGGCGCGGTAGGCAAATACGAGCTGGCGAGCCACTGGGCGCGTCTGAGCGACAGCACGGGGCCGCGCACGGAGACACAGGAGCACGGCATCGTGCAGTTCGAGGACGGGCGGCTGGGCATCTTCCACTGGACGAACCTGGGCTATGACACGCCGCTGCGCTGGTGGCGGAGCAGCCGCTTCCTGGCGGAGAAGGGCATGGGCATCACGGTCGGCGTGGGGCTGGACGTGGAAGAGCGGTTGAGCACGCTGGCGCCGGGCGGCGAAGGTCCCCACTTCATGCATGTGGAGCGGCGCTGGGAACGGGTGGACGGCGGCGCGCTGGAGGCGATGGTGGCGCATACGGGTGACCCGGAGCTGCCGCTCGTGCGCTGGGAGAATCCGTTCCGGGCCGAGACGCTGGGCCACGGACCGAGTTGGAACGACGACGAAATCGGCGTGGCCGGCTGCATTCTGAGCCTGGTGAACGCGGTGCGCGACGGCGGCGAACCGACGTACGGCGCGCAGCAGGCGCGCCTGGACCAGGAGATCATCGTGGCGTTGCGGCAGTCGGCCGCGGCGGGCGGCGCGCCGCTGGCGCTGCCACTGGACCCGGCGGCGCAGACGGTCTAGAACGCGATGGGCGGCCGGGCCTAGTCCTTGACGCCCCAGATGACGGCGACGCCCAGGACGGCGACGCCTGCCGCGAACCAGAAGGTCATCTGGTAGGCGACGGCTTCGGGGCGGCTGTTCAGCGCCTGTTGCAGGAAGACGCCGATGAGGGTGAGGCCGATGATGCTTCCGAAGAAGCGGCCCATGCTGTAGAGGCCGGCGGCCGTGCCCGACTCGTTGTGCGGGACGTGGTCCATGGCGAGGCGATGCAGCACGGCCAGGGAGAGACCCGCGCCCAGACCGTAGACGACGAGGACGGGCGGGATTGCCCAGGTGGGCGCAGTGGGCGGCAAGAGGGCGAGGACGGAGATGGCCGCGGCCTGCGTGGTCAGGCCGGTGATGATGGGCAGGCGCTTGTCCCACTTGTCGGCGAGCTGCCCGCCGATGCGCACGGTCACAAGCAGGGATGCGGCGAGGAAGGTGATGACGAAGCCGACGCTTGCCGCGCTCAGGCCGTGAATGTCGGCCAGGTAGAGCGGCAGCAGCAATCCGACGCCGCTCATGAGAAACATGCGGATGCCGGCGACGATGGAGGCGCGTCCAAACCCGGTGTAGCGGTAGAGGTGGAGGGGCACCAGCGGGTTGGACGTTCGGCGTTCGCGCAGCATGAATGTGACGAAGAAGCCGGCCGCGAGGGCCAACATGCGCCAGTCGCGCAGGGGTTCCACGCCGGTGATGGGGCGACTGGAGAGATAGATCACGAAGTTGATGATGGAGCCGCTGAGCAAGATGAGGCCCAGCCAGTCGAAGCGGCGCAGGAAACCGGGTTGGTGCGGGGGCCGAAGTCTGGGTACGCGGCCGCGCACGACGTAGAGGGCCACGAACGAGGCGATGATGCCCGGTACGAAGATGGACTGCCAGCCCCAGGTGTCGATGAAGAAGCCGCCGACCAACGGCGCTACCATGCTGGTGGCGGGGCCGGTGGAACTCCACGTGCCCAGGGCGCGGCCGCGTGCGCTGGGCGGGAAGAGGTCGGTGATGATGGCGATGCAGAGCGGGTTTACGCCGGCGGTGCCGATGCCCTGCAGCACGCGGCCGATGAAGAGCTGGCCGAGCGTGACGGAGAAGAGGCTGATGACGGTGCCCGCGGAGAAGATGATGATGCCGATGGAGAAGAGTCTGCGCTTGCCCAGGCTGTCGCCGAGCTGCCCGTAGACGGGCGTGAAGAGGACGAAGGGCAGCATGTAGGCGGTGACGAGGAGGGCGACGGTATCGGCGTCGATGCCGAAGCTGTCGCGGATGGCGGGCAGGGCCACACTGAACATCTGCAGGTTCAGGATGGTCATGCCCATGGGCACCATGAGGCCGATGAGGATGGTGCGCAGGCTCTTGCCGGCTACGTCGGTGGAGGGCTCGGTTGCTTCGCTCGCGTCTTGAGCCTCGGTTGGCTCGTGGGGCGATTCGTCGACGGTGGCCGGCGGAACGTCACCGGGTGCGCGCTGGGCTGTCGGAGGGGTCTTCATACAGGAAATGACTCGTCACAGGGTCGGGTGGAACGTGCAAGTCTGTGCACTATAGCACTGCGCGCGATGCATACCAACAATGCGGGCGATGCGACGGGCGGCTCCCCAGGCGCGGAATGCAGGGTCCGAGTGGTATGGATTCCCGCTAACGGCATGCGGAAATGACATTCGGGGCGGGGGGGGGGCGACGCGGTGCATTGGACGGTAATCGGAACCCTAGGAAATGAGGAGCGCGATGCGAACGATTGAGTTTGGGCAGCCACGAAAGATAGCGTTCGGCGACGGGTGCGCGCAGCAGTGCGCGGACGACATTTTGCTGTTTGGCTTGCGGCGCGTGTTCATCGTATCGAGTGAGCCGATACTTGCGCTGGTGGAACCGGTGGCGAGCGCGCTGCGCGAGGGCGGCGCGACGGTGGCGGTGTACGCGGAGGTCAACGCCGAGCCGTCGGTGTCTGCGTTTGAACGGGCGCTGGACGCGGCGCGGGCCATGCAGCCCGACGCAGTGATCGGCATGGGCGGCGGCAGCGCCATGGACGTGGCGAAGCTGGTGGCGGCGCTGCACAACAGCGAGCAGACTCTGCGGGACGTGCTGGGCATCGATCTCTTGCAGGGGCGGCGCACCTATCTCGTGTGTGTACCTACGACGTCGGGCACGGGCAGCGAGGTGACGCCGTACGCCATTTTCCACGACGAGGAGGAGCAGCTCAAGAAGGGCGTGGTCAGCCCCTATATCGTGCCGGAGGCGGCGTATGTGGACCCCGCGTTGACGGTGACGATGCCGCCGGCGGTGACGGCATCGACGGGGATGGATGCGCTGACGCATTGCGTCGAGGCGTATGTCAACCGCTACGCGCATCCTATGGTGGACCTGTATGCGCTGCAGGGCATCCGCTTGATCGCAGACAATCTGGCGCAGGCGGTGGCGCACGGCGACGACACGGAGGCGCGCACGGCCATGTCGATGGGCAGCCTGTACGGCGGCATGTGTCTGGGACCGGTGAACACGGGGGCGGTGCATGCGCTGGCGTATCCTTTGGGCGGGGAGTTTCACGTGGCGCACGGGGTATCCAACTCGGTGCTGCTGCCGCATGTGGCCGCCTTCAATCTGCCGGCGGCGCCGGAGCGATATGCGGACGTGGCCGTGGCGATGGGCGTGGAGGCGGGCGCCAATGCCACGGAGACGGCGGAACGGGGGATTGCGCGCATCCGCGAGCTGTCGGCGGAGATCGGCATTCCGGACGGGATGTCGGAGCTTGGCGTGCCGGAGGAGGCCATCCCGCGCATGGCGCAGTCGGCGATGAAGGTGACGCGGCTGCTGCGTCTGAACCCGCGCGAGGTGACGGCGGCCGACGCGGAAGCCATCTATCGGGCGGCCTACTGATTTGATGAGACGAGACGCGGCGCGGGCTGCTATGCGCGTGGCCGCGTACTGCGCGAACACGCGACAAGGAATGCCCCATGAGCGACAAGATCCGCAGCATCGAGGTGTTTCCGCTGGAGATTGCGCGCGACACGCCCTATCTGGGCCCGCTGGAAGAGGGCGTGGGCGTCAGCGAGCGCGGCTATTTCGTGCGGCCGGGCAACCGCACGGTGTACAGCGTGGCCGACCACTCTGTGCTGGTGAAGCTGACGACGGAGGAGGGCGCTGTCGGCTGGGGCGAGTCGTTCGGCGTGGTGGCCCCGGCGGTGGTGGCGACCATTCTCGAGGAGCTGGCTCCCGCGTTCGTGCTGGGGCGCGACCCGCATGACGGCTGGGCGATTACGCAGGATATCTACGACGGGATGCGCGTGCGCGGCTATTTCGGCGGGTTCTATGTGGATGCGCTGGCGGGGATCGACATCGCGCTGTGGGACCTGCGCGGCAAGTTGACGGGGTTGCCGGTGAGCAAGCTGCTGGGCAGCCGGCGGCGGGAGAAGCTGCCGGTCTACGTGTCGGGATTGCCGCGGGCGACGCGCATGGAACGGGCGGAGCTGGCGCGCTGGTGGATAGAGCAGGGCTTCCAGGCGGTGAAGTTTGCGGCGGCGGTGGCGCATGACGGCGAGCTGGCGGAGATGGAGGCGATCCGGCAGGCCGTGGGCGATGGGCCGCAGATTCTGGTGGACCTGCACTGGCGCTATACGGACCAGGAGGCGATCAAGCTGATCACGGCGCTGGAGGCGTTTGACCTGGCGGTGGCGGAAGCGCCCGTGCAGCCGGAGGATTTGGACGGGCAGGCGAGCGTGTCGCGTGCGGTGAAGACGCCGGTGGCCATCGGCGAGGAGCTGCGCACGGTGTACGAGTACCGGCCGCGCTTCGAACGACGCTGTATGAGCATCATCCAGCCGGAGATGGCGCACATGGGCATTTCGTATTTCTGGAACGTGTGCCAGATGGCGCAGGCGTACCACTGCCGGGTGATGCCGCATGCGACGATCGGCGTTGGCATTGCCCAGGCGGCGAGCTTGCAGGTGTCGGCGGCGCTGGACAACTTCGTGATGCACGAGTACCAGCATTCGATTTTCGACCGCAATTTGCGGTTCGTGGTGGGCGATATGGGCTGTGCGGCGGGGTATTTCAGGTTGCCCACTGGCGCTGGATTGGGCGTGGAGCCGGCGGACGAGGTGTTCGCGTATGTGATGGGGCGGTGAGTGCGGGTACCGATTCCGGCTACGACGCCTGCACTTGCTATTCCCACATGGCATACGCGGACCCGCGTGCGCCGGAATGACAGGGGCGCCGTTTCGGTTGGCGGAGCGCTAGTAGGCGGTCCAGCCGCCGTCGATAGTGATGCCGGAGCCGGTGACAAAGCTGGAGGCGTCGCTGGCGAGGAAGAGGGCGAGGCCCTTGATCTCGTCCAGTTCGCCCCAGCGACCCAGCGGAATTTTGGCGACGAAGGCGGCGTATGCGTCGGGATCGTCCTTGATGGGTTCGTTCATCTCCGTGGCGAAGGGGCCGGGCAGCATGGCGTTGACGGTGATGCCGTGCGGCGCCCATTCGAGGGCAAGGGCGCGCGTCATCTGCAAGATGGCCCCCTTGCTGGTGGCGTAGGGCGTGCGGTCGGCCAGGGCGATGACGGAGAGGGTGGAGCCGATGTTGATGACGCGGCCGTAGTTGCGCCCCTTCATGTGGGCGGCGACGGCTCTGCACATGAGCCAGGGACCGGTGACGTTGGCGGCCTGCACGCGCAGGAATTCGTCCACGCTGAGCTCGTCGATGGGGCCGCGGATGTTGATGCCGGCGTTGTTGATGAGGATGTCGATCTGGCCGAAGTCGCCGAGGACGTGCGCGACGAGCGCGTCGACCTGGTCGGGGGCGGTGACGTCGCAGGCGTAGCCGCGGCAGGGACGGCCGGTGGCGGCTTCGATGTGGCGGGCGACGGCGGCGGCTTGGTCACCGTGGCGGCTGACGATGGCGACTTGTGCGCCGGCTTCGGCCAGGCCTTCGGCCATGGCGCGGCCGAGGCCCTTGGTGGAGCCGGTGACGATGGCGGTTTTGCCGGTGAGTGAGAATTGATCGATGACGTGCATGGCGTTTCCTTTGGGTGTTGGGGTCGATGGCGGGGGTGTCACGCCGGAGACGTGACCTACGGGTGGCGGGCGGGTCAGGCCGGAGACGTGACGGACGGGTGGCGGGCGATTGGGCATCGCACCATGCGGAAGCATCGAGCTTCCGCATGGTGCGATGTTGCGGGCGTTAGCTCCAGAGGCGGTCCCAGGACCAGTCTTTGTCCCAGGCTTCGGAGGAATCGAAGAAGACGGGCGCGCGGGGGTCGAGGTGCTCGCGGAACATCTCTTCGTTGATGTCGCTGAACCCGAGGCCGGGCGTTTCGGGCACCTGGATGTAGCCGTCCTGGATGAGCGGATTGGGCAGGCCCACGATGAGTTCGTTCCACTTGGGATAGTCCACCGAGTGGTTCTCCAGCACCATGAAGTTCTGGGTGGCGGCGGCGCAGTGCACGTTGGCCAGGGCGGAGATGGGCGAGCCGGCCATGTGCATGGCCATGGCGATGCCGTACTCCTGGGCCATGTCGCCGATCTTCTTGGTTTCGAGGATGCCGCCGGAGCTGGCCAGGTCCGGGTGGATGACGCGCACGGCCTGCTTCTCGAACAGGGGGACGAAGCCTTCCTTCAGGTAGATGTCCTCGCCGGTGCAGGTGGGCGTGGTGAGGGCGTCGGTGATCTGCCGCCACTGGTCTGCGAACTGCCAGGGGATCATGTCTTCCAACCAGGCAAGCGTGTACTTTTCCAGCGCCTGGCCGAGGCGGATGCAGGAATCGACGCCGATGTGGCCGAAATGGTCGACGGCGAGGGGGATCTCGTAGCCGATGACGGAGCGAACCTTCTCCACGTAGTCGCAGAGGATCTCGATACCCTTCTCGGTGATCTGGATGCCGGTGAACTGGTGCATGACCTCGCGGCTCTCCAGCATGCCGGGGGCGCGATCAGTGTACCGGGGATGCCCTCTAGCAGGCCGATGCCGACGTCCATCTTCAGGAACTTGAAGCCGCGGTCCATGCGCTCCTTGAGGCGCTTGCCCATTTCGACGCCATCGTTGACGGTGGGCGTGTCGGAATAGCAGAGGACTTTGTCGCGAAACTTGCCGCCCGCAAGCTGGTAGGCAGGCGCGCCGTAGGCCTTGCCGGCCAGGTCCATGAGGGCCATTTCGACGCCGCAGACGCCGCCGGCCTGGCGCGCGTGGTGACCGAACTGCTTGATCTTGCGGAAGAGCTTGTCGACGTTGCAGGGGTTCTCGCCGACGAGGTGGCGCTTGAGCATCAGCGCGTAGGTTTCGCTTGCGCCGTCGCGTACTTCGCCGTAGCCGACCAGATCCCTGGTTGGTGTCGAGGCGGATGATGGCTACCTTGCGCATGGGGATGCCGGAGAGGTTGGCGATGCGCAGGTCCGTGATTTTCAGCTCGGACGGTCGTGAATAGGTGTTAACGTTGTCTTCGACTCGGTCGGACATGTAACTGCTCCTCATTGAATTTGCTCGTCAACAATAGAAACTGAATGCGCCCAATGGGCGATTGCAGGTGAAGTCCGGGTGGCCGGCGCGCACTGGCGGACTCGGCGCGCACGATGCGGCGCGGCGGTCTCTTTTCCGGATCGGATCGCTTCAAGTAAGATTGGCATTGACATCCACTGCAGCGAACGGACCACGGTTTCCGCTGCAGCCACTTACCAGCGCAAACGGAGAATGAGACAGATGAAGATCACCAATATAGAATGCTACCCTGTTTGGGGCGGATCGCGGAATTTTCTGTTCGTCGTTGTCGACACGGACGAGGGCATCTACGGCGTAGGCGAGGCGGGGCTCACGGGCCGGGAGCTTGCCGTGATGGGCGCGGTCGATCATTTCCGCCCCATGCTGCTGGGCCAGGACCCTTCGCGCATCGAGCATATCTGGCAACTGCTGTTCCGCGGCGGCTTCTTTCCTGCGCAGCGGGTGTTGACGTCGGCGATGTCGGCCATCGACATTGCGCTGTGGGACATCCGCGGCAAGGCGCTGGGCGTGCCGATCTACGACCTGCTGGGCGGCCGCGTGCGCGACAAGGTCGTCTGCTACCCGCACAACCGGGGCCATGCGCTGGAGATCGAGCCGCTGGTGGAATCCTGCCTGGAGACGAAGGAAGAGGGCTGGAAATTCGTGCGCTGGGGCCTGCCCCAGGACGGTGAGATCCTCGAACCGCGGCAGGCGGTGCTGGCGGCGATCGCCCAGTTCCACGCGGTGCGCGAGGCGGTGGGCGACGAGATCGAGCTGACGTTTGACGTGCATACGCGGCTGGACCTGCCGGACGCGGTCTGGCTCTGTCGCGAGGTCGAGTGTGACCGGCCGTTCTTCATCGAGGACCCGTTGCGCTCCGAGAACCCGGACTCGTTCAAGACGCTGCGGCCGCGCACGCATGTGCCGCTGGCGGCGGGCGAGCAGTTCAGCTCCAAGTGGGAGTTTCGCCAGCTCATCGAGGAAGAGTGGATCGACTACGCGCGCATCGACCTGTGCATTGCGGGCGGGTTCACGGAGGCTCGCAAGATTGCGGGCTGGTGCGAGACGCACTACATCAAGCTGGCGGTGCACAACCCGCTGGGCCCCGTTTCCTCGGCGGCGTGCCTGCAACTGAATCTGGCCACGTCGAACTTCGGCGTGCAGGAGCAGCCGGCCAAGACGGGCACCGTGCTGACGGATGTGGTCCCTGTGCAGCCGGTATGGGAGGACGGGTACCTGCTGCCGCCGGAGCTGCCCGGTCTGGGCATCGAGTTTGACCGCGAGGCGGCGAGGGCGCACCCGTTCCAGCAGAAGGAGAACCCGCGCTTGCAGCGCGTGGACGGTTCGTTCACGAACTGGTAACGCCGGCAGCCTACGCGGTGGCCACAAACTGGTCGATGGCGAGGCTTGCCTGCGCCGACAGTTTCACGAGCGACCTGCGTACGCCGGACTTGTGGGTCCATCCCCGATGATCCCACTCGTCCGCGTCCAGGTTGTCGCCTCCATAGAGTATCTGCGCCAGGTGTACGCCCCGGAACTTCGCCACGGCGAACAGCGCGGCCGCCTCCATCTCTACGGTCAGGCAGCCCTCGGCGCGGCGCGCGGCCATGCGCCGGCGCGTTTCGCGGAAGTAGGCGTCGGTGGTCCAGGTCTTCGCCTCCAGGTAGGGCACTCCCTCGGTGCGCAGCACGGCTTCAATGGCAGCCACCGCCGCCGCGGACGGTTCGACCTCGCGGCTGGGAGGCAGATAGTGATAGGACGTGCCCTCGTCGCGCACGGCGGCTGTGGGCACGACAACATGCCCGGACCGCGATCTCCCGGTCCAGCACGCCGGCGCCCCCGCACGCGACCAGCTTGCGACAGCCCAGCGCGATCACCTCTTCCAGCAGACCCGCGGCCAGCGGCGCGCCGACGCCGGGATGGAAGAGCGCCACCTTGCGCCCCGCTTCTTCGTGGACGTAGATGGGGTGCGCTCCCATCTCGCTGCGCATGGAAACGATCTCTGTGGCAAAGCCCTGGCTGACGAGATCGTCCAGCACATCCTGGAAGAAGGTCATCACGCCGTGTTCCGGCATTTCGGGGTGGGGCCGGACCTGCCTGCCCGGCTCGATAATGGCGTCGGGGTCGGGGTCATATTCGAGGATGGGATAGAGTTGCGTCATGGTCCTGCACCAAGTCCGCCATGGGATACGCTGTCGTGTGAACAATCGCCGGGCAATCGGCTGCAATGGATCACCCGGCGGGTTACGCTTGAAGGGGGGCGAGGACGGTTCCTCGCCCAGCGCGGCTAGGCCTGCACCGCGGCGATGGCTTGCCCGGTGATCTCCACCATCTGGTCCACCTCGTCCTCGCTGATGATCAGCGGCGGCGCGAAGGCGATGATGTCGCCGATGGCGCGGGTGTAGAGGCCGCGCTCGATGGCGGCGGCGCGCACTTTGGCGCCGGTTCCGGACGGCTGTTTGGTCTCGCGGTCGGCGACGAGCTCAACGGCGCAGATGAGGCCCAGGCCGCGCACGTCACCGATGGCGGGGAATTCCTCCGCCAGGCCCTGGAGACCTTCGAGCAGGCGCCGGCCCATGACGGCGGCCCTGTCCGCCAGGTTCATCTCGCGCATCAACTGGACATTCTTGAGCCCGACGGCGGTGCAGGTGGGGTGCGCGGAGTAGGTGTAGGCGTGCATCCACGTCTGGTCGGCGGGCGCGCTCATGATCACGTCGCGGATCTTGTCGGAGACCTGGATGCCGCCCAGGGGCAGGTAGCCGCTGGTGACGCCCTTGGCGAAGGACATGATGTCGGGCTCGATGCCGTAGCGTCCGAGGCCGAACCATTCGCCGGTGCGCCCGAAGCCGGTGATCACCTCGTCGGCGATCAGGAGAACGTCGTACTTGTCGCAGATGCTGGCGCACGAGGGGGAAGTAGTCTTCCGGCGGGACGATGACGCCGCCGGCCCCCTGCACGGGTTCGGCGATGAAGGCGCCGACCGTCTCCGGGCCTTCGCGCAGGATGGCCTCTTCCAGGGCGCGGGCTGCGGCCTGGCCGATGGTCTCGCCGTCACGCACGTCGCCGGAATAGCGATAGGGATAGGGGGCGGGAATGTGGAGGAAGCCGGGCACGCGGGGCTCGAACATGGGCCAGTAGCCGGTCAGGCCCGTGGCGCTCATGGTCGCCAGCGTGATGCCGTGATAGGCGCGCTCGCGGGCGATGACCTTGATCTTGTCCGGCTGGCCCAGCCGTCGCCAGTAGTAGCGCACGGTCTTGAAGGCGCTCTCGTTGGACTCTGCGCCGCCGGATGTGAAGAAGGTGGTGTTCAGGCTGGGGTAGGCCCACCCTGCCAGCGTGTCGGCCAGCTCGATGGCGGGGATGTTGCTGGACCCGGCGTAGCTGGAGCAGTAGGCGAGGGTGGACATCTGCTCCTGGGCGACGTCGGCCAGTTCCTGTACGCCGTGGCCGATCAGCACGTTCCACAGGCCGGCCAGCCCGTCGATGACCTCGCGCCCGTCGATGGTGCGCAGCCAGACGCCGTGCCCGGACTCGAAGATGAGGGGCGATTGGTGGGCGCTGGGATGGTGCAGCGGGTGCAGCATGTGCGCCTGGTCTTGTTCGAGCAGAGTCTGTGCGGTCATCGTGTTCTCCCGTAGGTCGAATGGGCGGTATTCTATCTCGGCGGCCGGGGCCATCGAGCGCGCAGCCGATTGGGTTTCAGCGATGCAGTCTACCGGCTGGCGCGGCGATGCGCAAGAGCGTGGCGCCGTGCGCACGGCGAACCGTGTTGGGCGCAGGTGCGAACGATGGGACGCAGATGCGGCCTGCACACGCAGCGCCCTGCTCAGGCGGATCTTCGCCGACCTTCTGCCGGCTGTGCACGCCTATACGGATATGGGATAGGCGCCGTAGTCGCGGACGGCCTGGCGCGCGGCCAGGTAGTTCTGCAACTGGGTGCCCGGCTGCAGGACGTTGCCGGTGGCGATGACGAGGCCGCCGCCGGGGGCCGCGTGTTCGATGGCGTATTTGACCTCGGCGCGGGCCTGTTCCGGCGCGCCCTCGACCAGCGTCTCGCAGTTGATGCCGCCGAAGAAGCAGAGCCGTTCGCCGTGCTTCTCTTTGAGCAGCTTGAGGTCCATGCCGATGTTGGGCTGGATGCCGTGCCAGGCGTCGATGCCGGTGGCGATCAGGTCGTCGAGGATGGGCCAGGTGTTGCCGTCCGTGTGCTTGACGAAAACGCCGCCCTTGGCGTGGGCGGCCGCGACCTGTCGTTCGATGCCGGGCGCGACGAAGCGGCGGAAGCGTTCCGGGCCCATGAAGGGGCCCTGGTTGCCGGAATAGTCGTCGGTGGTCATGACGGCGTCGACGCCGGCGTCGAGCATGGCCTCGATGTAGGCGATGGAGCGGTTGACGTAGACGTCGACGGCGCGCGCCACGAATTCGGGCTCGGTGATCATGCGCACGAGGAATTCCTGCATGCCCACGGTCTGCTGGAAGGGGAAGGTGCCGTCCACCGGCGAACGCCCGATGATGAAGTGGGTGTCGCCCAGTTCGGCGACGACGTGGCGGATGGCTTCGAGCTCGGACTCGTCCACGGCGAAGGGGGCGTCCGGGTCGGGCAGGTCGTCGATGGTCATGTCCTGCGTCGGCCACGAAGGTGGCGATGTTGCCGACTTCGGGGCTGTATTCGACCTCGCGGCCGTTCTCGTCGAGCCAGGAGTAGGGGCCCGTCATCTGCGGGCGGCTGTACTCCTTGTCTATGGGCATGGCCTGGACGCGCACGTAGTCCCAGTCGAGGGCGCGGGCCAGATCGACCTGGGTCTTGCCGTAGTCGGCGACGATTTCGGCGCGGCGCCCGTCCCACAGGGCCTGGCGTTCGCGCCAGCGGGCATTGTAGAGCGTCTCGTAGCCGAGCAGTTCCTCTACGACGACGTAGTCGACTTCGTTTTCGCCGCAGGGGACGCGGTCCGGCTCCTCGTGGCGTAGCGCAGCTTTGACCCGCTCCTTTGCGTTCATGATGGGCGCCCTTTCCGGTTGACTGGCGAAGGTGATGAGCTTCCTGGAAGCTGGACCGAGATCGATTGCAGTCGCCTCGCCTCAGCGTAGCTTCCAGGAAGATGTCGTCGAACCTGGCGGCGGCGTTTACCAGCGCGTCGCCTCGAATTTCCAGCCGGGATTCACTTTCTGCATTTCAATTTCGTCGTTGCGGTCTGTCAGCCCGGAGGCGATATACTGCTCGTGAGCTTGGCCAGCGCGTCGCGGTCGAGCTCGATGCCGAGGCCGGGCTCGGTCGACACGGGCAGCGCGCCGTCTTCGAAGACGAAGCGGCCGCCGGCGATGACTTCCTCGGACTGCCAGGGATAGTGCGTGTCGCAGGCGTAATCCAGGTTGGGGATGGCGGCGGCGACGTGCGTCATGGCCGCCAGCGTGATGCCAACGTGGCTGTTGGAGTGCATGGAGACGCCGCGGCCGAAGGTCTTGCAGATGCGGGCCAGTTCGATGGTGCTGCGCAGGCCGCCCCAGCCGTGATGGTCGCTGAGGATGACGTCCTCGGAATGCAGTGCGATGCTGCCGGGCAGATGCTCGAAGCGGGTGGTGCACATGTTGGTGGCCATGGGGATGTCGACGGCTTGGCCGACTTGGGCCATGGCCTGCCTGTCCGCGCACGGGGTCCTCGTAGTATTCGAGGACGCCTTCCATCTCTTTGCCGTACTTGATGGCGGTTTCGACCGACCAGATGGCGTTCGGATCATGGCGCAGGGGCACATCGGGGCCGAATGCGGCCTGGAGGGCCTTCATGGCGGCGACTTCTTCCGCGGGCGGGAACGGGCCGCCCTTGAGCTTGATGGATTTGAAGCCGAATTCCTTGCACATGGCCTGCGCCTCGGCGACGACGCCGTCGGGGTCGAGCGCGGCTTCCTGGCGCGCGGCAGGCCAGCCGGTGGCGTCCGGGTCCTTGTCGAACCCGAGTGCGCCGCCCGCGCCTTCGTATTTGTAGAAGAGGTAGGCGGCGAAGTGCACACGGTCGCGGGCGCGGCCGCCGAGCAGATCGCAGACGGGGCGACCGGTGGCTTTGCCCATGATGTCGTAGCAGGCGACTTCGATGGCGCTGATGGCGCGCATGAAGTTGCGATGGTCCCAGGGCTCTTCGCCGCGCGCTGCGGCGCCCGCTTCGCCGAAGCGGTTGTAGAGGCCGATCTGGATGGCGTTGAGCTGGAAGGGGTCCTGGCCGATGACGACTTCGCGGGCGGCTTCCAGGGCGGCGGCGGGTTCGGCGCCGCCCGGGACTTCGCCGAGGCCGTAGATGCCGTCGTCGGTGACGATTTCGAGGATGACGCGCAGCGCGTAGGGCGCATGCAGGCCGGCGGCGTTGAGCAGGGGCGGGTCGGTGATGGCGATGGGCGTGACGCGCAGTTCGGCGATCTTCATGTAGTGATCCTTTTGTGGTTGGGCGGCTGTCGGGTATGGGAATACTGTACCATAGGAGAAGGCTGGAGGCCTACCGGATGAGGGGGTGAGTTGAGGCGGGGGGATGGGGTGATGGGGCGACGGCCGAATCGTAGGTGCGGATGCCATACGGCAGGCTGGTCGTGGACTGGCGAGCCAAGTGCGCTAGGGAAGCGCACCTACGCGGGTGCGGTGTTCGATGGGTTGCGGATCGAGGGGAGGGCGCGGAGTTGCATGCGCTTGATCCGTGTGGTTCGTGTGCGGTCGTGAGGCAGCAGACCTCGTGCGCTAGGGAAGCGCACCTACGCGGGTGCGGCGGCATGAGGGAGCCGCGACAGGGTGTCTGCCGCGGCGCCTTGAACTCTTGAACTTTGAACCTCGAACCGCCCTGCTATCCCTTCACGCTACCTGCGGTCAGGCCGGCGACCATGAACCGCTGGCCCCACATGTAGAAGATCACGACGGGGATGGAGATGATCAGCGAGGCCGCCATCAGCAGGCCCCAGGGATAGATGTCGCCGAAGATGGTCTGCGCCAGGCCGACGGGCAGGGTCATGAGGCGTCCGTCGAGATGAAGACGAAGGCGAAGAGGTATTCCTTCCACGCGGCGGTGAACGAGAACATCGTCACGGCCAGCAGTGCGGGCAGTGTCAGCGGCAACGTGACGCGCCAGAAGGCTTGCAGGCGCGTCGCCCCGTCCACCATGGCCGCGTGCTCCAGTTCCTCCGGGATCGAGCGGTAATAGCCCATCATCAGCCAGGTTGCGAAGGGAATCATGCCCGTCGGGTAGGTCACGATCAGCGCGCCGAGCGTATTGATCAGACCCAACTGGGCCAGAATCTGATAGAGCGGGATGAACATCAGCGCGCCGGGCAGCAGATAGGTGATGAGCAGAACGGTCTGCATGCTCTGTGCGCCCAAGAACTTGAGTCGCGCCAGCGCATAGGCGCCGAGGGCGGCAACGCTGACCGCCAGCGCCGTAGTCAGCACAGCGACGGTGGCCGAGTTCTTGAACCAGACCCAGAAGGGCTCCTCAAAGAAGAGGCGCTCGAACTGCTCCAGCGTCCACGGATCCGGCATGTAGATGCTGGTCCGCTGGCTGATCTGCAGATCGCCCTTGAAGGCCGTGACGATGATCCAGTAGAAGGGGAAGAGCACGAAAAAGAGCATGAGCGCCAGGCCGATGCCGCGGCCGAAGCGCGCCCACATGCTCGCCGCGCCGCCTGCTCTTCTTGCCCTTGGGCAGGATGCTGCTGACTAGCTCACCGATCTTGATGAACGGCCAGACGATGATGCCGCCGACAGTGCCGAAGACCCAGCCGATGGCGTCGAGGACATGGTCCTGCCAGGAAGTCTGGTCCATATCCTCGCGGGAGACGTCCCGGCGCATGTAGCGCGACAGGAAGATGATGAAGAAGGCCAGTACCGGCGTCAGGCTGAACGCGACGGCTGTGCCGGGGCCAAATTGCAGGGAGCCCATCGCCTTCTGATAGGCCAGAATCGAGTAGACTTTGGTGATGTTGCCCGGACCGCCCTGTGTGAGCAGCCAAACTGTCTCGAAATTGTTGAATGTCCAGATTGTGGAGAGCAAGGTCGCCACGGCGATGACGAAACGCAAGCTCGGCAACGTAATTGCCGTGAACTTCTGCCAGGCGTTGGCGCCGTCGATCTCCGCGGCCTCGTACATCTCGGCGTCGATGGAGGAGAGACCGGCCAGAATGTTGACGGTGAAGAAGGGGATGCCGGCCCAAACGTTGACGGCGATGACGGAGGCCATGGCGGTGCTGGGCGTGGAGAGCCAGGCTACGGGCGTATTGATGATGCCGAGCGCCAGGAGGATGGGGTTCAGACCGCCGTAGATGGGCTCCAGAATGGAGCGCCACGTGAGCGCCTGCACGACGGAGGGCACGATCCATGGCAGCAGGACGAGGCCGGTGAAGACCGTGCGCCAGCGCTTCTGGTGGTGCAGCAACAGGGCTGCGATCATGCCAAAGATGAGCTTGAAGAAGATGGAACCGGCGGTGAAGATCACCGTGGCCCTCACTGCCTGCCGGTAGAAGACGTCGGAGTAGAGCCGGATGTAGTTGTCCAGCCCGACGAACACGTCCTGCGGTCCTTGATGCTGTAGATCGTCATGCTGGTGTAGATGGCCTTGAGGAAGGGCCACGCCACCAGTGTCAGCATCAGAATGACGATGGGCGCCATGAAGATGAAGGCGATCTTCCAGTCGCGCCCGAATATGCGCTGCATGGTCGGCTTCTTGCGCTGGTAGGTGTAGGACGTGGGCAGTGAGCCTGCTTCTTGAGCCATGGAGTCTCCTATTCGGCGTGTAACGGTGTGCGGCAGCAAACTTCACCGAGGTTGAGGGCCGGGCCGGCGGCGGTTGGAACTTTGAGTACGGCTGGAACGATTGCGTCGAGCGCGAACGAGTGTTTCGGAGCCGCCTGCGGAGAACCCGGAAACCCTGACCGAGAGTACTACTCAGCCCCGTGATTGGCAAATCCGGACGGGGCACGGAACCTGCAACGATACGGCAGTGGCTCCAGCCTTTCGACTGGAGCCACCCGGTTGTGCATTCTAGCTGAAGAAACCAGCTTCCTGACCGATGCCGAGGATGCGCTCGGCGGCCTGCGCCACTGCATCTGCCGGGCTCATGCCCTGGGCAATGATCTGGGCCATCATGTCGGTCAGCACCGCCTGCGCAGCGATGGAATCGAAGAGCGGGCTGGGCTGTTGCCGGCCACGAGGCGCCCAGGAAGTCACCCAACGAAGCCCTACCCATGGTAGCAAGGTTGGGATCGGCCTCGAACGCCGCCACGGCTACGGGAAGATCGTAGTAGCTCACGTACGCCGGCAGGAACAGACCTGCGGAGACGAGCGACATGGGCATGAACACCTCAGGCGTGATCATGTACTTCGACAGTTCCTTGGCCGGGCCGATATTGGCTGCGCCGAACGGGATGATGAACTGTCCGCCGCCGCCTGCCTCGTGCTTCTCGCCCAAGGGGCCGACCGCCGTCTCGAAGACAACTGTGTCGTCGAAGATCGGGTTGCCATCCGCCTTGGCCTTGGCGTAGACGCTGGCAGCGTTCTGCGTGTAGCCGATGGTGCCGGACAGGAAGGCCTCGTTGTTGCTGGAGTCGTCCCATGCCATGATGCCCGGGCGGCAGCATTGGCGCATACTGCTCGCCGGTGTAGATCTCGGTCAGCCACTCGACGGCCGCCACGGTCTCCGGCGAATCGAATGTGACCTCGGTGATGTCGGCATCCGTATAGTGGCCGCCCCAGTTCTGGATGACGCCCTCGATGAAGCCGGTGGCGTCGCCGCCGCTGTTGACCGTCACGCCCCAGCCGTAGAAATCCTCGTCCGGGTTGGAGATGGCAAGGGCGCCATCGCGCCGGTCATCGTAGGTCGGGAAGACGAAGCAATCGCGTCAGCATCGACACCTAGCTCAGCCCACTTGCTTGTGCGCCCGAACTGGCCGCCGCCGTGCATCATGTAGGGGATGCCCCACCATTCGCCTTCGATCACGTTGACGTTGGTCTGGCCGAAGGCCGGATCGCCGTACAGTTCGATCATCTCGTTGGCTGTGTCAGTGACGGGCTCCAGCGCGTTCTGGGCATAGAGCGCCTGCACCAGGCGGATGTGGTAGACCAGGTCCGGCGGGTCGCCTGCCTGCACCTGGGCCAGCAGCTTGGGCACGAAGTCCTGCGTTGCTTCGGCCGCGACCGTGGTGGTCTCGACATCTACGTTGTTCTCTTCGCCCCATGTGGCGACGGCCTGTGCGAACAGCTCTTCCATCTCCGCGAAATACTCGCGGCGGTGGGCCACGACCATGGTGCCTACTACTTCCATGGGCATGTCGCCCGCCTCGCCGCCGGTTTCAGCAGCGGGCGCTGACGGTGCGACAGGGACGGCGCAGGCAGCCAGAGCGGCTGCGCTGGCGAACCCGCCCATGACCTTCAATGCGGTGCGGCGTGAGAGCCTGTTGTTGAGGGGATTGCGTTCGTCTTTCACATTTTCCTCCTTCTGGATACATCGGTGAATTGTTGGGGAGAGGTCACTTGCGATGGACCAACTAGCATACGGGACTGGCCGGCATCGATGCAAGCGTCTCCGGGTAAACCTACCGAACCCACACTACCATAGCGCCCTGAGTACAAGATGAACGTCTGGTTACGAATGGCTTAGCGCCCGGTCTCAGCGGGAGCATTTGGCCCAATTTGTGGCGGGGTCCGCACGAACCTATCGATACTCCAGGTTGAACCCGGCACAGTATAGGATATTGTGCGAAATTCGTCAACGGAGAGAATTTCGGCGAAATTCGTCAACGGCGAATTGGCGAAATCGTCAACGGAGAGAATCTCGGCGAAATCCGTCAACGGCGATCCACGGTGTCCTGTCGATGGCGCGAGCGGAGACGGCGTGGACGGCAACTGCTTCGCTCTGCCCGCTCTATGCACGGCGCGATGCAGCGACGGAGGACGAGGATGTCGCGGCGTTTGATGACGCGGTCGACGCGGTGCGCTAGCTCGTTATAGGGCGGCACGTCCAGGACGGCGACCGGCGCGGCGCCTTGCACGACGTCGATCATCTGTTCGCGGGGAAAGCGTGTGGCGTCCCAGGCGAAGGCGAGGCTGCCCTGCTGCGGCAGGAGCTTCACCCACACGGGGAGCGCGGCCTCCAGCAAGGCGATGAGCTGGCCCTGGTGTTGGATGCCGTAGGGCAGGTCGGTGACGATGAGGTGGGGCTTGAATCCGGCGAGCAACTCCTCGGACCGTTCGGTTGGCCCCTGGGCGAGGATGCAGCGCAGGGACGGTTCCTTGCCGACGGCGAAGGACCAGCGCCTGCCCAGCTTGCGCAGTCGTTCGGCTCGCTCCTTGTAGGGGATGCGCTGCTCGCGGCAGAACTGGCGCAGGTAGGCGGCGGTGGAGGTGACGGTCTGGAGGTCCTGCTCGACGCCGGCGCACTCCGCGCCCAGGACGAGGGCGGTGAAGAGGGTGGTGCCGCCGCCGGCCAGCGGGTCGAAGACGCGTAGCTCGGACCAGGGGCGGCGTGCGTACCCGCTGCTGTGGCGGGCGATGTTGCAGAGGAAGTGGGTGACCAGCTCGTTGGTCTTGCCGCGGTAGCGGCGCGCGGTGACGAGCTCCACGGGCAGGGCGGGGCTGAAGCCGGTTTCGATGGGCCGCAGGAAGGGCCCGGGCAGGCCGGCGAGCTCGGCGAAGTATTCGAAATGCGCGCTGGTCATGGCCAAGAGTCCGAGCTCGCGGCGTCCGGCCTCGTCCAGTTCAGAGGTCAGGTCGACGCGCAGGAAGTCCTGGCCTGCCATCCGGCGCGGCGCAAGGTCGACGATGCTCTCGCCGAGGGGCGAGAGGCGCAACTCGTGGCCGGCCAGGTCGGCGGCGAGCTGGCTATATTGGGTGCTGCGTTGCGGCGTTATCTGGGAGAGGATCGTTGTCACTGTGGCGCTACGCCTAGCCTTTCTGAATGCCGCCGGTTCGTACTGGTGCGGTTGCCATCGCAGGCCGCTGGGCCCTCGTCGGAAAAGTATGGACCACTGCTCCGGCATTGGTCAACTTGCGGCATCGCGGCCAGTCATTGCGACGTCAGGCATTGCGACTCGTAGGCACTGTCATCTGTGACGTCGGATGACATCGGTCGCAGGTCTAGGCTGATCGAGCCGATTTTCGCCTGGTTCTTGGCTGCGCATAGCGCTTGATCGGCGTCCAAAGAAGCGCGCTTGAAATCGCAGATGGGATCCTCCTATGGTATCCTAGACGCGGGTACGGATGCTCCGGCCAGGCAGAAAGACTTGACCTTTCTACGGTACAGCGCAGGGAACATCCTGACCTCACTCTCAACTCTTTTCCATGATACATGCAAGTTGCAAAGAAACGGTGGCTACAATGGCGGCAGAAGCCAAACTCTATCAAATTGAGCAGGACGATCTCAGTGGCCTCGACCGCGCGCCTGTCTTTGTCACCTTTGGCGAGACGATGGTGCGCGAGACCCCGGCCGATATGGAACGCCCGGAGCGGACACGTCAGGTCTATCTCTCCATGGCAGGCAGCGAGTTCACCCTGGCCGTGGGCCTGAGTCGATTGGGCATTTCGATCCTCCTATATCACGCGTGTGCCGGACAATCCCTATGGCCGTTCCCTGCGCAACACGGCACGAGAAAACGGCGTGGACACCGATCATTTTGTCTGGGCGCCCAAGACCGAGCCGATCGGCCGTCTGATCTACGAGATCGGGCGCACGCCGCGCAAGAATATCGGCGTCTACCAGCGCAAGTACTCGGCGGCCTCCAAGCTGGACGCGGGCATGGTGGATTGGGCGGATGCCCTGAAGGACGCTCGCCTCTTCCACACCTCCGGCATCTCCTTCGGCCTCTCGATTCACAGCGAGTACGAGCGCAACTACAACCGTGACGCGTTTCTGGAAGCCGTGGCCGCGCGGCCCGAAGGCTGTTGGACCGGCCTCGACTTCAACTATCGGGGCACGCTTTGGTCGCCCGACCAGGCGCGCGAGATCATGACGCCGCTGGTCGGCGATCACATCGATATCCTCATCACGACGGTGGAGGATATGGCCCGGCTCTATGGCATCGCCTGCGGCCAGTATTCGGCCAAGCAGGTGGTGGACGGCGACATCGGCCACCTGGAAGATGACGACATCAAGGCCTTCGCCGAGGAAGTGATGGACATCTTCGACGTCAAGATCGTGGCCATCACCATCCGCTATCCCGATACCTTCGAGCAACATCGCTGGGAATCGGCGGCCATGAACGCCGAGGGGCACTTCTTCCGCTCGCCCGCGGTCAAACCCATCGTGCTGCTCGACCGGCTGGGCGGCGGCGACACCTGGAACGCAGGCTTCTACTATGGCCTGCTCACCGAGGACTTCGGCAGCGAAGGGATCGACAAGGGCGTGTTGGTGGGCGATGCCGCGACTCGCCTCAAGCAGACCATGATGTTTGACCTGCCCATGATCGACAAGAGCGATGTCCAGGCATTGATGAAGTCCGATGTGCTGGGCGGCGGCAAGCGCACGTCGCGCTAGCAGGTTGGCGGCGGGCGCGTCGATTTCCTATCATCGGTCCGGTACTGCTTGATATCAGTCCAGACAATCCAACGTGGAGAGCTCCATGAAAAAACATCAGAAACTCGACATCATCCGCGACACGGGCGTCGTCGCCATCATGCGCGCCCAGTCGTCGGAGCAGTTGATCGCCGCGGCCGACGCCATCAAGGCGGGCGGCGTGCAGGTCATCGAAGTGACCATGACCACGCCGGGCGCGCTCGGCGTCATCGAGCAAGCCAAGCAACGCTACGGCGCGGACGTGCTCTTCGGCGCCGGCAGCGTGCTCGACCCGGAGACGGCGCGCGCCGCCATCCTGGCCGGGGCCGACTTCATCGTGGCGCCCACGCTCAACCTGGAAATGGTGGCGCTGTGCAACCGCTATGCCGTGCCGGTCATGCCCGGCATCTACACGCCGACCGAGGCGTTGACGGCCATTGAAGCCGGCGCCGACATGGTCAAGCTCTTCCCGGCCAGCTTTGGCGGGCCGGAGCTGGTCAAGGCGATTCGGGCGCCGCTGCCGCAGCTTGAGATCGTGCCGGTGGGCGGCGTCGACCTCAACACCGCGGCCGACTTCATCCGCGCGGGCTCGGCCGCGCTGGGCGTGGGCAGCAGTCTGGTCAACAACCAACTGCTGGCCGACGGGCGACCTGGATGAATTGACCCGCCGCGCCGAGGCGTTCATCGCCGAGGTGCAGAAGGGCCGGGCGTAGGATCTGAAGAGCGGATGTGCGAGGCGAAGCGCCGATTCGTCTCCCGGTCCAGCGCGAGGTGAACCGTGTCGCCAGCCTCCTTGTGAAAGAGGGTGACGGCGAAGTGGATGGAGCGGACGCGCTGTGCGTGTTGCAGGCGACGGCTTCGTCTGGGGACTGTCCTAGAAACACGTGCAAATGCAGGAGGGAGAGGCGCTACCACCGAAGTGGAACGCCTCTCCCTCACTTTGCGTCGACCAGAACGGTGGGCTAGACCGCGATCTTGACGACGACCTTCTTCACCGGCTGCGGCTGGTCCACGGCCATGTTGGGCATGTGGGCGTCTTCGGGCATGTAGAGACCGAACATGCCGGCTGAGAGAGTTACGAAACTGCCCTCGCCTTGCGGGACATAGCGGTCCTTGCCTTCGTCGTACTCGCCCATCGTCAGAGTCGGCCACGTTGGCGTATCCGATCTGCTCTTCGCCGCTGACAATATATTGAATGTCGATGTATTTGACGTGCGCTTCCCAACGGCCCTGTTCCATCGGCTTGCTGGTGTATTCCTGCACGAAGGCGAACACCTGGTCGCCGTCGATCTCGACGCGGCCCGGCTCGAGACCGGCCAGGTCGGCATTCTGCAGGTAAGCGAATCCGGCGGATAGGCGCTGGGCCAGCCCGCTCTCGTCCGCGGCAGAGAACAGGGCTGGATAGAAACCTGACTGGACATTGTTCAGTTGGTCGATGATCATGGATTGGCCTCCAGGGGTGGCGGGAAATGGTTCATGTGACGCGTAAAGTATACCCCAGATAGGCGTTTTGAGGTAGAAGAACTGTCCCGCTCGCGCCCCCGATATTCAGCGCCTGGACGGGCGCAATGGCCGCCGCCATTTTCGGGGCGAGCGCGGATTCAGATTGCGGCCAAAGTTCACGTTCCGATCCCCGTTGATGTATAATGAACAGTGCTGTTCATCCATATCCAGACCTTGTCTCAAACAGGAGAATAAATGATGGGAGATGTCCTGCAGACAATCGGTGAATTGGGCGTCGTGCCGGTCATCGCGATTGAAGATGCCGCGGATGCGCCCAAGCTCGGACAGGCGCTGCTCGACGGCGGGCTGCCCTGCGCGGAGATCACCTTCCGCACCGCGGCCGCTGCTGAAGCCATCGCGTTGATGACGGCCGAATGCCCCGACGTGCTCGTCGGCGCGGGCACGGTCATGACCGTAGAGCAGGCCAAGAAGGCGGCCGCGGCCGGCGTGAAGTTCGTGGTTACGCCCGGCTTTGACGACGACGTGGTCGACTGGTGCATCGCAAACGATATGCCGGTGACGCCCGGCGTGGTGACGCCGACCGAAATCAACATGGCGCTGAAGAAGGGGCTGAACGTGGTCAAGTTCTTCCCGGCCGAAGCCAGCGGCGGCGTGAAAACGCTCAAGGCCATTGCCGCACCCTACCAGGGCGTCAAGTTCATCCCCACCGGCGGCATCAGCGCCGGCAACCTGGCCGACTACCTCAGCCTGAAGTCGGTACATGCCTGCGGCGGCAGTTGGATGGTAACGAAGGATCTCATCTCGGCCGGCGAATTTGGCAAGATCTCGGCCATGGCCCGTGAGGCCGTGGCAGCTGGTCCGAAAGATTCGGGAAGGAGCCTAATCATGGCCGGTAGAATTGTCACCCTGGGCGAAGTCATGCTGCGGCTGAAACCGCCCGAAATGGAACGCTTTTTCCAGTCCGCGATCTTGGAAGCAACGTTTGGCGGCGGTGAGGCCAATGTAGCCATCTCGCTGGCCATCTTCGGCAAAGATGTGACCTTTGTCACCGCCTTGCCCAAGAACCCGGTCGCCGACGCCTGCATTCGCTTCCTGCGCGGCTACGGCGTCGACACCTCCTATATCTCGCGCAAGGGCGAACGCATTGGCATCTACTTCATGGAAGGCGGGGCCAACCAGAAGGGTTCCGCCGTCGTCTATGACCGCGCCTACTCGTCCATCTCCACCGCCACCGTCGACGACTTCGACTGGGACGCCATCTTCGACGGCGCCGACTGGTTCCACATCACCGGCATCACGCCGGCGCTGGGCCAGGATGCCGCCGACCTGTCGCTCAAGGCCGTGCAGACGGCCAAGGAGAGGGGCTGACTGTCTCCTGCGACTACAACTTCCGCAGCAAGCTGTGGAAGTACGGCAAGAGCGCACCCGAGGTCATGTCCGAATTGGTCAAACATGTGGATGTGGGCATTGCCAACGAGGAGGACTGCCAGCGCTCGCTGGGCGTCAGCCTGGAAGAGGGCGACTGGGAGCATGCCGTTGGTTCGGGCGAGTTGGACGCCGCCCGCTATGAGGCGCTGGCCAAGAAGATGTTCGAGACCTTCCCGAACCTGAAGTATCAGACCATTACGCTGCGCGAGAGCTTCAGCGCCAGCCACAACGGCTGGTCGGCCTGCCTGTACAACGGCAGCGAGTTCTTCCTCAGCAAGCACTATGATATCACGCACATCGTCGACCGCGTCGGCGGCGGCGATTCCTTCGCGGCCGGGCTGATCTACGGCCTCACCAGTGGCATGGCCGATGAAGATGCGCTCAATCTGGCCGTGGCCGCGTCCTGTCTGAAGCACTCGATCCCGGGCGATGTCAACCTGACGACCCTGGCCGAGGCGAAGAAACTCATGGGCGGCGACGCCTCCGGCCGCGTGCAGCGCTAGGTCTTGGCGTGCGCGGCTTCCGGGGCATCCCGGCTGGCGACGCACGGTCGATGTCTGGAATCTGAAGTTGATGCGCCTATGGCTGCTGTGGCGGCCGTAGGCGCATTGTCGTTTTGGGCTCTGTGCGGGGGAAGATCGCCGGCATGGCAGGTTCGCGCACCTGTCGTTCCGGGCCTGAGGCGGAACCCAGGGGCGACCAGCGATGGATTCCCGCTAAGGGCATGCGGGAATGACATTCGGTGGCGGTTCGCCGGGTGCGGTGGACAACCAGTTTCGCTGCCCTGTCATTCCGGGTCAAGCCCGGAATCCAGGGTCGACCAGCGATAGATTTCCGCCAACATCATGCGGGAATGAAATTCAGTGGCGATTCGCCGGGTGCGGCGGACGATTGCATCGCCAACTTGTCATTCCGGGCTTGACCCGGAATCCAGGGGCGACTAGCGATGTCATTCCCGCTCACGGCGGGAATGACACGCTCTACGCCGGTGGCAATGCCTCTCGCCGGACGATCAGTCTGCGAACCAGGTCGTGCCCGGGTATTGGTGCGCCATGGCCACGTCTTCGTCCAGCTCGACGCCGATGCCGGGCCGGTCCGGAATGGTGATGTAGCCGTTCTGGATGATGTCGGTCTTGTCCTGCGTGATGGTGGTCCAGTAGTCGCGGTGCAGCCAGTGGAATTCCAGCACGAGGAAGTTGGGCACGGAGGCGCAGACATGCGCCGAGGCCATGGTGCCCAGCGGCGACGAGACGTTGTGCGGCGCGAAGGGCATGTAGTAGATCTCGGCCATGTTGGCGATCTTGCGACATTCGGACAGGCCGCCGCACTTGGGAATGTCGGGCATGATGATGTCGACCGCCTGCTTTTCGATCAGGTCGCGGAAGCCGTGGCGCAGGTAGAGGTTTTCGCCGCTGCAGATGGGCGTGGTGGTGGAGCGTTTGACCTCGCGCATGGCGTCCACGTTCTCGGCGGGCACGGGCTCTTCCAGCCACATGAGATGGAACTGCTCCAGGTCGCGGGCCAGGCGAATCGCGCTGGGCACGTCCAGGCGCGTGTGCACGTCGGCGGCCACGTCGACTCTTTCGCCGGCCGCGGTGGTCACCATCTCGACCAGATTGACCATGCGCTCGTGTTCCCATTGGCCCGCAGTGTAGTTGAACGCATCCTTGACGAAGTCCTCGGTCTCCGCACCCGTGATGTCCGTAGGCGTGGATGTCGAGGTCGATCTTTAGGGCTGTGAAGCCGCGCTCCAGAACCTCGTCCACCACCTTCTGGATTTCCGGAAAGTCCATGCCGGGAGAGACCTGGCAATCGGCGTAGACGCGGACCTTGTCGCGGAACTTGCCGCCCAATAGCTCGCACTACGGGCGTGTTGAGCGCCTTGCCCTTCAGGTCCCACAGGGCGATTTCCAAACCGGTCAACGCCGTGATCAGCGCGCCGGCGTCGCCGCCGTCGAACACGTGCCGCCGGCGAAGATCTTCGAAAATGGCGTCGACGGCGAAGGGGTCGCGCCCCTCGATCCGGGGGGCAAGCGCCTTGAGGATGGCAATGGCCTGCATGCCGCCGTGGACGCATTCGCCCATGCCGGTGATGCCGGCGTCGGTTTCGACTTTGACCCAGAGGTGCATGCCGTGGCCGACGGTGGCGGCGGTTTTGACTGCGGTGATCTTCATTGTGCGCCTTTCTGTGCTTGGTCAGTGTGTTTCCGGGAAGCCGCTGGGGGGTGTTGCCGGACGGTTCCGGGCGCAGCTTGCGGGAAGACGATTGTCAACGGTTGTACAGTCAAATAGCTTCCGGGAAGCGGATCGACGCGTGTCGCCGCGCGTCTCGTCAGACTGCTTCCCGGAAGCCGATAGTCTTCATCAATTACCAGTCGATGGCGGCGCCGTCGTCCGGGTGATAGGACTCGTGGTTGCGCCAGTCGTGGCCGATCTTGTCCGCCATGGCCTCTTCGTCGAGTTCGATGCCCAGGCCGGGGCCGGTGGGCAGCTCCAGGTAGCCGTCCTTGAAGGTGAAGGGCTGCTTGAGATAGCCCTCGCCAAAGGTGGTGTGCTCCTGGGCCAGGAAGTTGGGGATGGAGGCGTCAACCTGGAGGCCCGCGGCCAGGGAGATGGGGCCGAGCGGGCAGTGGGGCGCGATGGCGGCGTAATAGGCTTCGGCCATGCCGGCGATGAGGCGCGCCTCGAAGATGCCGCCGCAGTGGGAGATGTCGGGCTGGAGGATGGAGGCGGCGCGCTTCTCCAGGATCTCGCGGAAGCCCCACTTGGTGAAGATGCGCTCGCCGGTGGCGATGGGAATGTGCGTCTTGTGCGCGAGGTCGGCCAGGATGTCCACATTCTGGCACTGGACCGGCTCCTCGATGAAGAGCGGCTGGTAGGGCTCCAGGGCCTTGATGAGCAGGCCGGCGGTCTGGGGGCTGACGGCGCCGTGGAAGTCGATGGCGATGTCCACCTCCTTGCCCACGGCTTCGCGCAGGCTGGCGAAATGATCCACCACCGCGTCGACGAAGCCCGGCGTCTCGATGATGCGTGCGGGGCGCGGGCCGCCTACGCCCGTCTTGAGGGCGATGAAGCCTTGCTCGACGGCCTCCTTGGCCCGGTCCACGGCCGTCTGGATCACCGTGCCGTCGACGGCCTTGTGCACGCCGACGCCCTTGTACACCTTGATGCGGTCGCGCAGGGGGCCGCCCAGGAGCTGGTAGACGGGCACGCCGGCGGCCTTGCCGGCCAGGTCCCAGAGCGCGTGCTCGACGCCGGAGAGGGCGCTGGTGAGCACGGGGCCGCCGCGGTAGAAGGCGTGCTTGTACATCGCCTGCCAGTGATGGACGACACGCGTGGGGTCCTTGCCGATCAGGTAGGGCTCCAGCTCGGCCACTGCCTGGGCGACGGTGAGGACGCGGCCCTCGACGATGGGCTCGCCGAGACCGACGAGGCCTTCGTCGGTGTGCATCTTGAGGAAGAGCCAGCGCGGCTTGACAAGGAATGTCTCCAGTTTGGTGATTTTCATCAGGTGAGTTCGCTTTCTGTTGCGTGCAGGTCGTAGGTCTGCCGTTGCTTCAGGGTGGGAGTGATGCGCTTTGTGCGAAGGAATCACCCTAAGTTTACTGCGCGTGGTCGAATCGTCAAACAATCGACGGCGGCGAAAACGGTCCTGGATGGGACGACGATCGACGCTAAACCGGCCGGTTGGCGCGGGCGACGGACGTAGGCCGACCTACTGTCGTGCGCGGGCGGCTGTGCGAGAGTAGAGACGTAAGGACAGCCTGATGGCGACGAGTAGCTGGCGACTTGTGTCGCAAGAACGGCAAGCAACTTGGCAGCACTGCCATTCCGGCCTGGGGTACCCCGGGGCGCGGAATCCAGGCTCGTCGCACTACACTTGTCATTCCGGCACTGAGCCGGAATCCAGGCTCGATTCGCACTGGATTCCCGCGAACGTGGGAATGACATGGGGATGAAGCGGGAATGGCAACTGGTGTTGAGGTGCTCAAGAACAGAATGGAGATGAATCGATGAAGATCTTGCGAAATCCACTGGTGCTTGTGGGACTCATGGCCGTGGCTGCGTTCGTGGTGGTGAGTTGCACTGCGCCGATTGCGCCAGTCGAGACGGAGGCGGACGCGGCGACGTCCGCTGCGGCCAGCGAGGAGCGGAGCCCGCACCGGCGCCTGCCCAGGCCGACACGGGCGGCCCGGGCTTGCTGCCGGCGGAGAATCCGCCAAACTCGCTGCTGCGGTCCGAGTGGGCGACCGACTTCAGCCGGCGCACGGTGGAGTGGGATGAGATCCTGTCGGGCGGTCCGCCAAAGGACGGCATTCCCGCCATCGACGCGCCGGCCGTAGAGAGCGTGGACGAGGCGGCGACGTGGCTGACGGACCGGGACCCGGTAATTCTGTTCGAACATGACGGCGAGGCGCGGGCGTATCCGCTGGCGATCCTCATCTGGCATGAGATCGTGAACGACGAGGTCGGCGGGCTGCCCGTGTCGGTGACGTTCTGCCCGCTGTGCAATGCGAGCATTGCGTTTGACCGCAATTTCGACGGGCAGGTGCTGGACTTCGGGACGACGGGCCTGCTGCGCAACAGCGATCTGGTGATGTATGACCGGCAGACGGAGACGTGGTGGCAGCAGTTTGTTGGGCAGGGGATCGCGGGCGAGTATGCCGGTGAGCAGCTCGCCTTTCTGCCGAGTCAGGTGATCAGCTTCGGGGACTATAAGGCCAGGCATCCGGAGGGCGACGTGCTGGCGAGGCCGGGCGCGGCGCGCAGCTACGGCAGCAACCCGTATACGAACTATGACAGCACGTCGGGGCGTCCGTTCCTCTACTCCGGGGAGCTGGATGATCGGCTGCCGTCCACGGAGCGGGTGATGGGCGTGGAGGCGGGCGACGAAGTCATGGCCTATCCGTTCACTGCGCTGGCCGAGGCGCAGGTGGTGAATGACGAGATCGGCGGCGAGGCGGTGGTCGTCTTTCACAAGAGCGGTACGGCGAGCGCACTTGACACGAGTGACATTCGCGAGGGGCGAGACGTGGGCAGCGCCGCCGTGTTCAACCGGGAGCTCGGTGACCGCACGTTGACGTTCGAGCCGGCGGACGAGGCCGGGCTGTTCCGAGATGTGGAGACGGGGTCGACGTGGAATCTCTTCGGCGAGGCGATAGACGGTGAGCTGGCGGGCG
This sequence comes from uncultured Chloroflexia bacterium, assembly GCA_963752485.1. Taxonomy (GTDB): domain Bacteria; phylum Chloroflexota; class Anaerolineae; order Caldilineales; family Caldilineaceae; genus JASGTU01. The sequence goes on along the minus strand of CAVVYP010000023.1, from coordinate 474 downwards.
AGCAGTTGGAGCAAGTCTTGGCCTTCGACCATTTCTGGTTCGCGTGGACGGCGTTCTTTCCGCAGACGGGGTTGTATGGGGGGTAGACGTTAGGAAATCGGAAGTAGGAAATAGGAGTTGAGTGCAGGCCGGCGCAAGGATGCGCCGGCCTGCACTCAACTGGATAGCAGTTCGCCCGTCACGTCTCCGGCGTGACGGGCGTGCATGTGCATGCGGCGGACCCGGGCCAGGAGACCCGGGCTACGGTGATGCGGAAATCGCAGGTCACGTCTTCGGCGTGACGGGCGTGCATGCGCGTGCGGCGGACCCAGGCCAGGAGACCTGGGCTACGGTGATGCGGAAATCGTAGGTCGCGTCTGCGGCGTGACCGGCGTGCATGCCGCGTGCTCTCCGGTCGGGTGACTGAGCCGAGGATTGGCGCGCGTGTCAGGCCGGAGACTTGACCTACGAGCTTGGCATGGCTGTGGCTGGGGC
>CAVVYP010000022.1:0-138758 GCA_963752485.1 uncultured Chloroflexia bacterium | reverse complement strand
CGGCCGGCGTACCCGAACCCTCCGAGTCGAACGAGAACATAATCTGACTCTTCCGCCGGATCACTTGCGTTGCCGTACGTGACCGAGGTGGTGTAATTCGTGTCCGACGTGGACTGTGCGAATGCTGCGCTGAACGATGAGAGCAGCAATACGACAGCCAACAGAACGGCGATTTGCGCCTTTCCGCGTGTTCTCATGGGAATGCTTTCCTTTCTTGTGACCGATCTCACGACGACCTCACGGCCGTCGCGGGACCGTAGCAGAAACTACCGATGACGCATACTTCTTACCTATCGATTGTAGCCACCTCAGACGAGAATTCAATACTCCGAACGGGGTATTCTTGGTCATTTCGGGCTGCGCCTCTCCTGGTACACGGGAACATCAGGAAGATTCCGGCCGTTTCTGAGCCGGCCAATTGATTTGTGGAATCCAGCGCCATTGGCTACAATTGCGGCGTTCATCGAGTCTGCACACGCCGAGCCGCCGGTCCCGGAATAGAACCGGAGAGAGTGGCGTTAGGCTCCGCCAAGCTGTGAGCCGGCCAAGAAGTTGAACCAGGAATTCGAGAAGGAACCCGCCATGTCGTTTGCTTCGTCGCTCGCCCCGTCAAGACGCCCGCACATTCTGCACGCAGTCGTTGTGCTGTTGATCCTTTCGCTGGCGATCAGCGGCTGCTACGCGTCGCGGGGAAGGGGCGGCGTTCCGGCGGCGCAGCGCCTGCGGAGCCCATTGACACACCCGCCGCCGCCACGGACGCGCCGGAGCCGACCGCTGCGCCGGAAGAAGCTATGCCCACGGAAGAGCCTGCCGCCGAGCAACAGCCGCCAAGAGCCGGCCGCATCCGAATCAGCCGAACAAGCGCAGAGTCCACTCGACCCGCCGCCGGCCGCCGAAAGCCCGCTGGATACGCCGGAAGTCAACATAAGCCCGTTAGACACACCGGCGCAGTCTTCGAGCCCCCTGGCCACGCCGGCGGTGACGGCCATTGAAGCCGACATAACGGCCGGAGCGTCCTATGTGCGCGGCCGCCTTGTCTCCGGCGTCACAGGTGAAGTTCTGCCGGGCGCAGTGATCCGTCTGCCCGAAGTGATCTGTGATCCCTCAGCGATCCTGAATCAGAAGGCGCGGAGTCCGAAGAGGAGACCGCCGCCAATGGCGGCGAGTCGGACGAGGGATGTTTCTGGGTGTTGTCGGATTCGTTGACGGCGGCGACAATGACGGACGAGACCGGCGCTTTCGAGTTCGCAGACCTGAAAGCGGGCGACTACGTTCTCCTGGTCGGTGACCTGATGACCGTGTACGCCTTTGCCGAGGACGAGGGGGAAAAGCCATTCCAGTTCACGGCGCCCGCGGACGGCGGCGTCGACCTGGGTGACGTCGTCGTTGCCTACGAGTGACGACGACGCCGTCAACGCCGCGCCAGCATGAGGCGCTGATCGATCCAGCCTTGTTGCGGCCACCGTTGCCGCCATCGTTATCTCAACCAGTATCGCCGCGCGCTGCGCATACGCTTTTGGACCAGCTTGCACCCTCTGATACGGCGCCCATCCTCGAACTAGCGTACACGCTGGTTCAAGCCTTCGTCTGGACACTCTTCCTCTACGTCCTCCCCGGGTTCGTACTCCTGGGTTTATGTTATGGTAACTCGCGGCTGACGCTGGGCGAGAAGTTGGGTCTTGCCATCAGCCTCGGCGTGAGTCTGTATCCGCTGCTCTATCTATGGGCGAATGTGGCGGGGATCCGGGCCGGCGCGTGGGTCGCGTGGGGTCCGGGTCTTATCGCAACGCTTATTTGGTTATGGCAACTTAGGACCACGTTGTCGCAAGGGGCAAGTGGGTCCCAAACCGCTGTGGCGCGCGCAGGCGCTCCGCCGTATCGCATGGCCCGCACTGTTCGTCCTTGCGCTGGCGTTGAGCAGATTCCTGCCCGTGCAGGCGATGACGGCTCCGGCCTGGGGCGACTCAGTGCACCACACCCTAATCGTACAGCTTCTACAGGATAACAAGGGGCTGTTCCGATCATGGGCTCCCTACGCGCCCATCGAGTCCTTTACGTACCATTTCGGTTTCCATGCAAACATGGCAGTCTGGGCCACTGTTACGGGCCAGCCGCTGCCACAGGCCGTGATCAGCGGCGGTCAGCTCTTCAACGTCCTGGCTGTGCTTGCCCTCTACCCCGCCGCGGTGCGTCTCGGCGGCAGCCGCATGGCCGGGCTCGGCGCGCTGATCGTAGCCGGCCTGGTATCGTTGCAGCCGGGGATGTATGTCAACTGGGGTCGCTACACACAACTGGCCGCGCAGGTGATTTTGCCGGCATGGCTGTGGGCGATGGACGTCTGGTGGACCGAGCGGAAGCGCCCGCCCGTGCGTTTCCTGTTTCTGGTCGTGTTGCTGGCGACCGGATTGGCGCTCACGCACTACCGCGTGGCGATCATTGCACTGGGCGCGGCTGTAGCCTGGGGCGTGTGGTCGCTGTGGGTGCTGCGCGGCCAGTGGCGAGACTGGATCGAACGCGCGCTGTGGTTGGCAGGCGCCGGTATCGCATCACTGGCGCTGATCGCGCCGTGGGCGCAGACGATACGCGCCGGCCGTCTGCCCTACGTCGTCGGCGCTATCGCACAACGCGGCACAGACGCGGCCGAGATGCGAAGCGAAATGGCCGTGTGGCGCAGCATCGGCACATATTATGCGCCCTACCTGTGGATCGCGTCACTCTCTGCGCTGGTCGTCGCCTTGTGGCGGCGGCGGCGGCTCTCCGCGCCCTTGCTGATATGGCTGGCCGTGGCTTTCCTGGCCGCGAACCCCATCCTGGCGGGCGTGGCCGGCACCGGCATTGTCACGAACTTTCTGCTCGCCATTGGCCTGTACATTCCCATGTCGTTGCTCGTTGGCTGGCTGCTGGCCGAGATTTGGCGGGCGGCGCGGTTGCACAGAGTGAGCGAAGTCGCGTTCGCAGTCGCGCTGATCTTGCTCGCCGCCGCCGGATTCCGCGAACAGTCCTCTGTCGTCGACCCCTTTTATCAGATGGTCACCCGCGCGGACGTCGATGCGCTGGAGTGGGTCGATACAAACGTTCCGGCGGACAGCCGATTCCTCGCCAACGCATTCCCTGCGTACAACGATACCCTCATCGTGGGCTCGGACGCGGGCTGGTGGCTGCCTTTCTATACACAACGGGCAAGCAATGTCCCGCCGATCCTCTACACTACGGAACGCCTGTCACCGGACGTGGAGCGCAACGGGCTGCGCCAGCTCGTGTTCGACGTACGCGCCAGCCAGGGCGAGCCGCAGGCCCTGCGCGACGTCCTCTGCGAGTATGGGCTGACGCACGTCTACTTGGGCGACCGCCAAGGACAAGTGGGCTTCGGCGAGACACAGCTCATCGAGCCCGAATGGCTGGCGCAGAACGCCGACTTCCGGCTGCTTCACGAAGTGGGCGCGGCACAGGTTTGGTCCTTTGACCGCGGCGCCTGCAAACTCCCCTGAATAATAATTCTGACCAATTTCATAATAATTGACAGTGCGCACTCCGTGTGCTATAGTACGCTCCATCTTGGCTGGGGCGATCGCTCATGCGGAACGGTCGTGCGCAGGCAAGTCGGCGGGTGAAACGGACCACGCATCGTGCACTTGGTCAGGCAGAGCATCCTGGAGATATTGAAGGAGCATTCGTGCGCAACCGTGGCCGAACTGGCCGAGCGGTTAAACATGGCTCCGGTTTCCGTACGCCACCATTTGGACATCCTACAGGGCGACAATCTCATCTGCGTGGAGCGTCTGGCGCGCACAGGCGCGGTGGGACGCCCGCAACAGGTATATGCGCTGACGGAGGACGCCAACCGCTACTTCCCCAACAACTTCGCGGCGCTCGCGTCCGGCCTGTTGCGACAGCTTCAAGATGTGCTGCCGCCCGAACGGTTCGAAATCGCCCTCAAGAATATGGCGCGGGAGTTTACGGCCCCGCTGGATTTGGACGGACCGGACTCTGCGCTGGACGCGGAACGCATGGAGCAGATCGTGGACTTCCTGAACGAGCGCGGATATCTGGCGCGGTGGGAGGAGCGGGAAATCACCGGGCGCGTGGACAACTCCGACACCGGCGACAGCGTGTATCTGCTGCACAAGTGCAATTGTCCGTATGCCGGTATCTCTGCTCAACACCACGAACTGTGCATCATGGACCAGGCATTGGTCGACGAGTTGGTGGGCCAGCATTGCGAGCGTGTGCAGTCCCTGGCAGCGGATGAACCGTGCTGCACCTATCGAATCGTCCTGTCGGAGCCGGAGAGCGTTCCGGCGGGCGAAACGGGCAGTGTGCCGGCCTGATCTTGCCGCGAAACGGCTTCAGTAGTAATATGCGGGCTTGCCCGGCGGGACAGGTCCAGAATTCGAAAATCGATGGCTGAAATCAAACTTCAAACAACTGAACTTGGCAACGTTTTCATGATGCCGGCTCCGGAGTCCTATGCGGTTGAGCCCATGTTTGACTCCTACGAGCGGCGCATCAACTACCTGCGCATCAGCCTGACGGATGTGTGCAACCTGCGCTGCGTCTACTGCATGCCGGAGGAAATGCGCTTCCGCAACCGGCATGAACTGATGTCCGACGAGGAACTGATGTTGCTCGTGCAGGTGGCGGCGAGCCTGGGCGTCAACAAGATTCGCCTGACGGGCGGAGAGCCCACCGTACGGCCGAACATCGTGGAGCTGGTGCGCGCCATTGCGGCGGTTCCCGGCATCGACGACCTGGCGATGACGACGAACGGCATTCTGCTGGATAAGCTGGCGCAGCCGCTGGCCGACGCCGGATCTGGACCGCGTCAACATCAGCATTGACACGGTAGAGCCGTACAAGTTCCACCACATCACGCGCTGGGGCGATATCGACGACGTGTGGCGCGGCATCCACGCGGCGGAGGCGGCCGGTCTCAAGCCGGTGAAGCTCAACTGCGTGGTCGTGCGCGATTTCAACGAAAACGATATTGTGGAGCTTGCGCGCCTGACGCTCGACCACGAGTGGGACGTGCGCTTCATCGAGATGATGCCCTTTGGAGAGGTCACCGAGTTCCAGAAGCTGAATATCGTGACTTTCAGCGAGATGCGGGAACGCGTCGAAGAGGCATTCGGCCCGCTGGACGAAGCCGGCTACGACTATGTGGATCCCAGCCGGCCGTTCCGGATTCCCGGCGCAGCGGGCACGCTGGGCTTCATCAGCAGTGTAACGGAGCCGTTTTGCCAGGGATGCGGCCGCGTGCGTCTGACCGCGGACGGCAAGCTGCGACTCTGCCTGCTGCGCGACGACGAAGTGGATTTGCTCACGCCGCTGCGTGAAGGCGCCAGCTTCGAGGAAATGCGCGTGTTGATGCGCGACGGCGCCTATCACAAGCCGTGGGGCCATGGCCTGAGCGAGGGAATCGTGGCCGAAAGCCGGGCCATGAACCAGATCGGCGGCTAAGCGCGGCAAAACGCAGGCTAGTTGTAGCGTAGAACCCTTTGTTCCGGGCCTCAACCATAGTAGTATGGGACATCTGGAATGGCGCAAGTAGCACCGATATGAAGTTCTGTAAGGTGTAAGTGAAGACAGCTACAGCCTGAGATCAGTACCGTTGAGAACTCAGTACCATTGATAACACCGTCTCGTTGAGAACAGATGTAAGGAGAGCAACCAGCATGATTACCATCACACCGGCGGCTGCAGAGAAACTGTCAGGCGTCATGGACCAGAAGGGCCTGGCCGAGTCCTATGCACTGCGCGTCTTTGTCAAGGGCGGCGGCTGCGGAGGTATGCAGTACGGCATGACCTTCGACGACGCCACGCGAGAGGACGACGAGGTATACGAGCAACACGGAATGAAGGTGATCGTCGATCCCACGAGCCACTTCTACATCGACGGCTCCAACATCGACTACATCGACAACCTCATGGGCGGCGGTTTCCACATTGACAATCCCAAAGCCGTCAGCGCATGCGGTTGCGGCAGCAGTTTCCGCACCTCCGAAACCCACACGGGCGAGCAGGTGCCGGAAGCGAGCTGCGGTCACGCATAGACAGCCGGCAATGACATACGAGCGAACCGGCGGGGGCGCGCATGTGCGCCCCCGCGTTGTTCCACGCGGTGCGGGGCGCGGCAATCACCGGTGTAGCGCACGCCCCATCTGAATTTTTATGAAGTTGTTCATATAAATTTGGGTCGCCGTTGGCGGCGTGGTACAATTCGCACGTTCACATGGAAGTAGATCCATCGGTTACGTGTTATCTCGCAACAGCGACAGTCTTCCGGGAACCTCTTCGGATCGGTGTCGCAGAATGGGTGAAGTCGCCGGCTTTTCGGAAGACGGTTGTTCGCCCCGCGAGGTGACCCACAAGGAGGGAACAGAGTGCGCGTCGTCCTGATCAACCCAAGATTTCGTCTCCCGATCGATACACGCACCACGCCCCACCTGGGGCTCGCGTATCTGGCTGCCGTCAGCGAGCGCCGGGGGGACGAAGTGGTTATCTTCGACGCCGACGTCGAGAAGAAGCCGGTCGGCGAATTCATACAGGAATTCCGCCCGCATCTCGTCGGCATCACGGCCAACACGCCCCAGGTCAAGCAGGCCTGGCGCACGGCGCAGGCGATCAAGGAAGTGCACGATTGCCCGATCGTGCTGGGCGGTCCGCACGTCAGCGTGCTACCGGAGGAGAGCTGTGGCAAGCCGGAAGTCGACATCGTGGTCGTCGGCGAAGGCGAGGAGACCTGGATCGACATCAGCGACCGGCTGGAATCGTTTCTGAACGAGCAGGAAACGTACTCCACAGAGGCTTTCCTGGACCCTGCGCTCGACATTTTCGGCGACTGCGAAGGCATCACCTACAAGACGTCGGACGGCGAGATCCACAACAACCCGGGCCGAGTGCCGATCCCGGACCTGGATAGCCTGCCCTGGCCGGCGTATCACCTGTTCAAGATGGACCGCTACACCAATTTGCAGCCGGCGACGGACAACGTGGACGGGGCGCGCAGCTTCTCCATCATGACCAGCCGCGGCTGCCCGTATCGCTGCACCTTCTGCAGCCAGAGCATCATGCCCATCAAGTGGCGCAGCCGCAGCCCGGAGAACGTATTGGCCGAGTGGCGGCATCTGGTCGAGGAGATGGGTGCGCAGGAGATCGGCGTGCTGGACGACAGCGCCAATATCCGCGTCAAGCGGCTGGAGGAGCTGTCCGATCTGCTGATCGAGAACAAGCTGAACCATGTGCCGTGGATCTTCGTCAACGGCATCCGCGCCAACCTGGCCAGCAAGGAGTTGCTGGGCAAGCTGAAACAGGCGGGCCTGAAGCGCACGGCCTTTGGCGTGGAAAGCGGCGACCCGGAGATTCTCAAGAGCGTGGACAAGAAGGTCGATCTGGACACCATTCGCGAGGCGTTCAAGAACGCCAAAGCTGTGAATCTGGAGACCATCGGCTTCTTCATCATCGGGCTGCCCGGCGAGACGCGAGAGACCATGCAGCGCACCATCGACTTCGCCATCGAGCTGGACCCGCTGATCGCCAACTTCTCCATGATGACGCCCTACCCGGGCACGCAGGTCTACGAGATCGTGCAGAAGCAGGGCCGGCTGCTGATCAACGACTGGGAGGACTACGTCTTCTTCGAGCAGCAGGCGCGCTATGAGATGGGCGACATGACGGCGGATCTGGTGGAGGAGATGTATCGCAAGGCGTATCGCCAGTTCTACCTGCGGCCTTCTCCCATTCTGCGCCGCATGAAGACGACCGACTTCTGGTTCAATCTGCCGCGCAATGGACGCATCGCCATGCGTACCTTCGTCCCCAAGAAAGAGAAGACGGCGCTGCGCAAGTCCATCGAAGCCGAGGGGGCGCTCTAGCCCATGCGCATTATCCTAGCAAGCCCGGAAGCCAAAGTGTGGAGCGCACGCAAGCACATCCCGTTGGGCCTGGGCTACTTGGCCGCAGTGCTGCGCGAAGGCGGCCACGACGTGATCATCTACGACGCAGCCGTGGAAGACGTCGGCGTCGGCTACTACATGGACCTGGCCCAGGACACAGGGTCGACCGTTCCAGCTCATCGGCATCACCGCCACGACCCCCCTCATCGAAGAGGCGTGGGAGATGGCCGCGTATGCCAAGGGCCGCGGGCTGACCACGGTGCTAGGCGGCCCGCACCTGACCATTATGCCGTTCGAGTCGCTGCGTGAGCCGCACCGCGACTATGTGGACTATGTGTTCAAGGGCGAAGCCGAGTACAGCTTCCTGCACCTGGTCAACACGCTGGAAGCCGGCAAGCAACCCGACGTCATGCCGGGCATCCACTTCCGCCGCGGAGAGGAGACGATCTCCAGTCCGGAAAGCCCTATGATCCCGGACCTGGACGCGCTGCCCTTCCCTGCGCATGACCTGTTCAAGATCGACCGCTACACCAATCTGCAACCGTTGACCGACGGCCTCGATCCGCATGCTCGCAGCTTCACCATCCTGACCAGCCGGGGCTGTCCGTACAAGTGCACGTTCTGCTCCAAGCCGGTGACCGGAGACACGTGGCGGGCGCGCACAGTAGAGAACGTGGTGCAGGAGTGGAAGTGGCTCGTGAAGGGGCTGCACGCCACGGAGATCGGCGTCACGGACGACATCTGGAATCTCAAGTTGCCTCGCGCGAAGGAACTGTGCCGCCGCCTCGTCGAAGAGGGGCTCAACACCGTGCCCTGGATGACCGTCCACGGCATGAAGGTGAACCACTCGGACCTGGAGCTCTTCCAGCTCATGAAGGCGGCGGGCTGCAAGCGCGTCGGCTTCGGCGTGGAGAACGGCGACGAGGCCATGTTGCGCAACGTGATCCGCAAGGGCCAGACCATCGATATGGTGCGCGAGGCGTTCAAGAACGCCAAGGCGGCCGGTCTGGAGACGATGGGCTTCTTCATCTACGGCATGCCCGGCGACACGGAAGAGACCATGGAAAAGACGACGCAGCTTGCGCTGGAACTGGACCCCAAGCTGGCGAACTTCCTCCTGGCCGCGCCTTTCCCGGGCACGGCGATGTACGACATGATCCAGGAAGGCGGCGAGGTCTTCGCCGACAAGTGGAGCGACTACGCCATCCACGAGCAGAAGGCGCGCTTCACCATGAACCAGGATTATGACCCGGACCTGGTGCTCAGGAAGTGGCGTGAAGCCTATCGCCGCTTCTACCTCTATCGTCCGGAACGCGTGTGGGAGAAGATGACGTTCAAGGAGAACTGGACGAATCTGCCCAACACGATGGCGCAGGTCAGGCGCTTCTTCATCGGCAACAAGAGCCAGGGCGCGCCGGAACATGCGCAAGCAAACGGCCACAACGCCGGTCGCGACAGTGAACGCGTGGCCGTCTAGCGGTGTCTAGCGCAGGCGGCCAGCGCGTGCCGAACGGCGTCGCGATACGGCCGGCTGCCTATCCCCTACTATGATCGGACTCTTTGCAAAGCTGCCGCTCTACTGGTCCTTCCGCACATTCGGCTGGCCCAAGGTCAAACCCTTCTCCATCGTCGTCAGCGTCAGCTATCGCTGCAACAGCAAGTGCCGCACATGTGATGTGTGGCGCAAGCCCAACGACGACCTCTCCGCGGACGAATGGGAGCGCATCTTCGCCAGCCTGGGCACGTCGCCGTTCTACATGACGTTCACCGGCGGCGAACCTTTCCTGCGCAAGGACCTGGACGAGGTCGTCATCCGCGCGTACAAGCATTGCAAGCCCGAGGTCATCACGATTCCCACCAACGGCATGTTGACCGAGCGCGTGGAGACGATGGTCGACCGCATGTGCACGGAATGTCCGAACTCCAGCATCGGCATCAATCTGAGTCTGGACGGCATCGGCGACGAGCACGACGACATCCGCGGCGTAGAGGGCAACTGGAAGCTGGCCATGGAGACGTGGACGCGGCTGAAGGCGTTGCAAGAGCGGCACGAGAATCTGGTGCTGACGGTACACACGGTGGTCAGCCGCTTCAACGTGCACCGCATCCAGGAGATTGTGGAGGGCCTGACCTTCTTGGAGCCGGACAGCTACATCACCGAGGTGGCCGAGGAGCGGGTCGAGCTGGACACGGTGGGCTGGGGCATCACGCCGCTGCCGGACGACTACGACCCCATCGCCGACTTCCTGAGCGAGCAGGCGCGCCAGGCGCCGGCGCGCGGCATTGCGCGCTTCACGCAGGCGTTCCGTGCGCAGTACTACCAGCTCGCCAAGCGCGTGCTGCATGAGCGGGACCAGGTGATCCCCTGCTACGCGGGATGGGCCAGCGCACACATTGCGCCCAACGGTGACCTGTGGAGTTGTTGCATCCGCGCAGAACCGGCGGGCAGTCTGCGCGAGAACGGCTACGACATCACGCCAGTGTGGCGCAGCGCGGCGATGGAGGAGCTGCGGGGCAGTATCAAGCGCAAGGAGTGCGCGTGTCCCATGGCCAACGCCAACTACGCCAATATGCTGCTGCATCCGCCGACGGTGAGCCGTGTGATTCTGGACGTGTTCCAGTAGGCGAACGCGTGGCCGTTGCCCGTTTCCCAGGGAATTGAATTTGAAACTGTCGCGCCCGCTGGGAGAGCGCTCTTTGGCATGTGCTCACGTGGGCCGGCGTGGAGATGGATTCCGGGTCAAGCCCGGAATGACGGGGTGGGGTTGGCGCCTCTCCTCGGTCGCGCCCGCGGCGGGAGAGCGCTTTGGGCCGGCGTGGCGATGGATTCCGTGTCAAGCCCGGAATGACACATGGACGTGTGGATGTTTGGCGTGTGCGGTCTAGGTATCCTCTGACGCCAGCCCCATCGGACTCAGTACGAATTTGCGCATGGCCACGGCGGCGCCGTCTTCCTCGATGGGCGGGGCTTGCCAGTCGGCCACCGCCACGACGCCTTGGGTGGAATCCGCCCATGGCCACGGCATAGCCGGCCACTTCAAGGACGGGAATGTCGTTGTCGCTGTCGCCCACGGCCAGCACCCGCGCCGGGTCCACGCCCAGGATCGAACAGAGTCGCAGCAGTCCCTGCCCCTTGTCGAGACCGGGGGCCGTGCCTTCAACGAGGCGCGGGTGCGTGCGCGTGATATAGAGGTCGGGGTTGAAGAGCTCCTTCAGGTGTGCGACCAAATCGACATCATCGGGCGATTCGTCGATGGTGAGGAACTTGAGGGGCGGATGTACGTCGCCGGCCACCAGCTCAGACAAGGGCGAGTGCATACGGCGCGGCTTGCTGAACACGTGGTCGTAGAAGTCCGGCTCAGGACCCGTGCGGTTCTGGTAGATCGCGCGTGCGGCCGTCGGGATCGAGGAAATAGAGAGCAGTGATGTAGGGCTGCGCGTCGATCCACGCAGTAGCGCGGCGGGCCGTCTCCAACGGAATCGTTGTCTCGTCCAGGATGTTGCCCGACACGGGATCGCCGATGACGGCGCCCTGCGTAGTCACGACGGGAGTGACGATGCCCAGCGGCGCCACATGCTCGCGCACGTAGTCCAGCGTCCGGCCCGTGACGATGGTGACGGGCACGCCGGCGTGCCTGCACAGCCGCGATGGTCTCGCGTACGGCGGGCGAAAAGGGCTTCTGGTGATACAGGTCGAGGATGGTGCCGTCCAGGTCCAACGCCACGAGATCGAACGGTCTGTCTGCGCTGTCGGTCATGATTGTCGTCCGCCTGTTTGAGATTTCCGGGGCGTGGGCGCCAGTCCATACAGCCTTTGCCATTCCATCGACGTAGACGGTCGACCAAACACACGTGGCTTGGTCGACCGATTCGCGCCTTCGTCGATTGTATCGGAGCCGCCGGCGCTGCGCGCGGTCGCCTAGATGGCCGCCAGCAACAGCCGGTCGTGCCCGTGGTAGTCCTTGCGCACAGTCACGTAGCGCGCCTTGCGGCAACATACGATTCACAAGTTCGAGCATGGCCTTGCCCTGGTCGTGGGCGATCTCCAGGAAGATCACGCCGCCCGGGTTCAGGTGCGCGTGCACCTGTCGCAGCAGGCGCTCGAAAACGTCGAGCCCTTCCGGCCCCGCCTCCAAAGCAAGCTGGGGCTCGTAGTCCCGCACATCGCGTTGGAGGGTCTTGTATTCGTCATGGCGGATGTAGGGCAGGTTCGCCGCCAGTACGTCCACCATTTCCGGCAGCGGCTCCAGCAGGTTCCCATGCAGAAGTCGGATTTGCTTGCGTGCGTCACACTGGGCAACGTTCTGCCTCGCGACGGTGAGCGCATCTTCGCTGATGTCTGTGGCGTAGACTTTCGCCTCTGGGCAGTTCGTGGCAATCGCCAGCGCAATGGCAGCGCTGCCTGTGCCTACGTCGGCCACTGTCACGCTCCTGTCGACGCGCGACTCGATGTGGTCCAGTACGGCATCCACCAGCAGTTCCGTCTCCGGGCGCGGGATCAACACACGCTTGTCGACGGCAAGTTCCAGCCCGTAGAACTCCTTCTTGCCGATGAGATAGGCCACCGGCTCTGACGCCGTGCGTCGCGCCACCAATTCGGAGAATCGTTGCGCCTCCGCGGGCATCAGTTCGTAATCGTAGTGTGCGAACAGCCAGCTACGGTCCACGCCCAGCACATGCGCGAGGATGACCTGGGCGTCAAGGTTGGCCGTGCTGCTGTCGGCGTCCTCCAGCCGTTGCGTGGCGGACACAATGGCGCGGCCAACGGGCGTATACGGCATCAACCGCCACTCGATCTGCTGCCAGACCGGCGGAGCGCCATCTCCTGTACCATTTCCATTGTTTGGGGAATCTACGTGGGAACGATGTGAATCGAACGTGCTACCAACCTCAGCTTGATCGAGTCCCCTCGCGACTTCGTCGTCGTGATGAGTTGCAGACCGGCGCTGTTCAGACGGCCGCAAATTGACCCGCAATATGGCCAAGACAACCTCCTACTCTATTCGCCCCCTCCACGCGGATGGGGCCGGTTAGCGTCCTTGATAACCTACCGGCGCACCTGCGGGCTCTTCGTCGAGCCGCTGTACTGTCGCACCGGTTGTATCCTCGACACGATCCTCGTTGGCCGGGTCGAAGCTACAGTTCCATTATACCAGAAAACGCCGCAGACTCGGCATTCTGCCCTACACTCAGCGCGGCGCCAACCTACGCTGCTTCGGCGCTGACGGCCTCCAACTGAGCTGCCCGATCGCTGTGGCCCAGTTCCTCGATGAACTCGTCCAGGTCACCGTCCAGAACTGACTCCAGGCGGTAGACCGTCATGTTGATGCGATGATCCGTGACGCGGCTCTGGGGAAAATTGTACGTGCGAATCTTCTCGCTGCGGTCGCCGCTGCCGATCTGGCTGCGTCGCGCAGCGCCCAGCTCGTCCATACGCTTCTGCTCTTCGAGCGCAAAGAGCCGGGAGCGCAGGATGCGCATGGCCTTGAGCCGGTTCTGCAACTGGCTCTTCTCATCCTGGCAAGAGACCACCATCCCGGTCGGAACATGCGTGATGCGCACGGCCGAATCCGTGGTGTTGACGCTCTGGCCGCCGGGGCCGCTGCTGCGGAAGATATCGATGCGGATATCGTTGTCCGCGATCTCGATCTCGACGTCCTCCACCTCCGGCAGCACGGCTACGGTCGCCGCGCTGGTGTGGATGCGCCCCTGGCTTTCAGTGACGGGCACGCGCTGCACGCGGTGCACGCCGGACTCATATTTGAGCTTGCCGTACGCGCCTTTGCCCTTTACCGCGAAGATGACTTCCTTGAAGCCGCCGATGCCCGTCTCGTTGCTGCTGAGCAACTCCATCTTATAGTGGTGGTCCTCGGCCCAACGGGAGTACATGCGGAAGAGCTCGCCGGCAAATAGACCGGCCTCCTCGCCCCCGGTTCCCGCTCGCACTTCGACGATGACGTTCTTCTCGTCGTTAGGGTCCTTGGGCAGGAGTAAGAGCTTCAACGCCTCTTCCAACGTCTCGAGTTCGCTCTCCAGTTCCTCGTTCTCCAGCTCGGCCAGTTCCTGCATCTCGGGATCGTCTTCTTCTATCAACTCACGATTCTGCCCGATCTGCCGTTCGATTTCCTCGTAGCGCCGGAATGTCTCCACGAGTTCCTCGATCTCGGTGCGTTCACGCACGTATTCGTTCAGCCGCGTGTAGTCCGCCGCTACCTCGGGGTCGGCCATCAAGCGGTTCAATTCCTCGTAGCGCTCGGTTACACTTTGTAGCTTACCGGTCAATGCAGACATTGCAGAGTCTCAGAATCCATTCACAAGAACTACTCTACGACCCCCGATGGGGCCGGCCCACGCGTTTGCCAACGCGGTCATTCGGTGAAGATCGGCAAATGGCCCAGCGAAATGATGTTGGGCCAGGCGTCCTCTTCACCTTCCGTGAACACGGCCATCTCGGCTACGATGTTGGCCTGCGCCCGGTCCATGAGCAGGCGCATGGCGCGCACTGTGCTGCCCGTGCTGACCACATCATCCACGAGGACGGCGTTCTTGGCCTGCACAAGATGCAGGTCCTTGCCGTCCAGGTACAGCGTCTGCGGCGCGCCCGTCGTGATGCTCACGACCTCGGCTTCCAGGCAGTTGAGCATGTAGGGCTTGCGGATCTTGCGCACCACCACATAAGGCAGTCCCGTGCGCACGGCCATGGCATGGCCCAGAGGCACCGCCTTGACCTCCGGCACAATCATGACGTCGGCGTCGGCGGGCATCCTTCGGGCCAGTGCAGCGGCTGCGCCTTCCACCACTTCCGTATCGCCGAGCATGTTGAACAACGCGATCTTGACGTTCGGCGCCACCTCGAAGAGCGGCAGGTCTCGCCGCAGCCCGTCGATCTCCACCGAGTACACACGGCCATCATAGCCCATGGTATGCCCCTAGCGCATGTGGTTGTAATGGTGACAGCATCGAGCCGTTCTTGACGTCCAGCACAGCGGGCGGATTTCGCCGTAGACAGATTTCACCGCGTGCGCTGTCAGAAGTCCCCGAACAGACGGCCAATTCTACCATACCCAATCCACGCGGGGAAGAAACTGAGAAGGGCGGCGATTGGGCTTGTCCAAATTGGGCGGCCGCCGAGCTCCGCCTGTGACCGCAACTGTCGGTGGATTCCTGCGTAGGATCTTGTGACGCTGCGGGCTGTTCGTGTGTTACAGGGAGCGAACCCTTTCGGATTCGCCCCCTGCACACAAGGAGGAGGAAGAATGGTCTTTAGGATATGTGACGGGCTTCACAAGATCAGTAACGATGCTGACATTGTGACGGTCCAGCCAACGGGCAGGGCGTGCGCACGGACGACTCAGGGAGACCGGTACTCGGCGCGCAGGTATTGCAGCGGGAAGATCGCGCCCACCAGACAGAGCACGAATACAGCGATCAGCAGAAGCCGCCCGAACAAGCTGAGCATGGCGAGGTCTTGTTGCAGGTACGCCACAAGCAGCACCAGTGCGAGAACGCCGTTGCCCAGGCTCATGGCCGCCATGCTGGGACCGCCCACGATTCGCTCCTGGGCAGACAGAAGCAGCAGCACGCCCAAGGTGATGAGCAGGCCGCCCGCCAGCCGAACCGGCCAGACCGGGCCCGCCGCATATACTCCCCACGCGGCAAGCGCATTCTTGGGCGCGAACGCGAGCAGCGTCCCGAGGCCAAGACCCACCACTACGCCGTTGGTGCGCATGACGATGCGCAGATAGCGATATACGTCGTTCAGCGAATAGGCCAAGGCGGGTCTCCTATGGCGATGGCGGCGTCCTGATGCGGAGAGATGACGGCTGTCGGTGATGAGGTATTGTAGCCGATGCGCATTGGCCGGGCCAACGCGAAACCCGGGACGGATGCAGGCGGCCGATCTCACGGCTTTCTGGTACAATCTTCCCGAAACATATGCAAAGGAGTGTGAAACCGATTTGGATTCGTTACAGACCGAGCAGACGGAAGGCCAGCGCAGTACTGAGGCGCTGGCGAAATCGAAGAAGACGACGTCCTCCGCGGGCGAGGTCGCTTGCATCGCCCATCGCCCCGCTCCTGGCCGTGCTGGCAGTGATGTGGCTCGTGTTTGTGGTGGATTGGCTGCCCTTCTTGGGCATCGATCTCACCCAGTATGGTATTCACCCGCGAACACTCGAGGGGCTATGGCAAATCCCGATTGCCCCGTTCATCCATGCCGATCTGAACCACCTGATCGCCAACTCAATCCCTCTGTTGATCCTGGGCTATCTGATCATCATCCGCGACAAGAAGCACTTCGGACTTGTCTTCATCATTGCGGCTCTGGTGAGCGGGTCTGGGCATCTGGGCATTCGGCGGCGAGGGAACGGTACACATGGGCGCCAGCGGCGTGGTCTTCGGCTTCATGGGATATCTGCTGGCTCGCAGCTATTTCGAGCGCGGATTCGTGTCGATCTTGTTCGCCCTGGTCGCGTTGCTCCTCTACGGCAGTATCCTGATCGGCGTGTTGCCGGGTCAACCGGGCGTCTCGTGGCTGGGCCATCTGTTTGGCCTTGCCGGCGGCGTTCTGGCTGCCTTCGCCGCGCATCGAACAAGATCGAAACCAAGTGCTTCGAGCCAGAAAGCCACGGCCAAGACTCTGGGCGAAACGGAGTCAGCATAGCCGGCTCCAGCCCCAGTTTTTCGAATTCCTCCTTACCAGCAAGGACACCTCTACGATGCAAGCAGATACGTCAACACGTTGGCAGCCTCTCCCACGAGCGGAAGTCGTCAATGCCATTGAGCGCCGCTACCCGACGCGCATCCCGCTGGTCCGCACCAAGTGGTGGGGCGAAGGATTTGAAGACCTGCACGGCGATGCGCTTCGCCGCTTCGACCCCTATCCGGAAGACGCCGAAGTCCTGTTCATCGAGCCGATCGTCCCGGAAACGATGGGACTCTCATGGCCGATAGCCGCGGAAGGCGCACACGACGCCCGCGTCGTGGTGGACGACTGGTCCAAACTCGACGAGTTCATCGACAAGCTGCCCGACCCAGAGCAGGACCCGCAGATGGATGCGCTGCTCGAACGGGCCGCCGAAGTGCGGGCGCGCGATCAGTATCTCATGTTCGGCTGGTGGCGTCTTTTCTTCGAGCGACCCTGGGGCATTCGCGGCATGCAGAACTTGCTCATGGACTATTATCTCTATCCCGGACGAGGTGCACCGGTTGCACGATGCGCTGTGTAGCCATTACATCAACTATTTGCAATGGGCCGTGCGCGAGCTGAAGCCGGACGCCTTCTGGACCAGCGATGACCTGGGCCACCAGAAGCAGCTCTTCATGAACCCTGACACATTCCGGACCCTGATCAAACCGTACTACATGCGCATCGGTGAATTCGTCAACGCGCACGATCTGCACTGGTGGCTGCACTCCTGCGGCAACAACACGGCGATTCTTGACGATTTGGTGGAGGCGGGCGTCGACGTATTTCATCCCGTGCAGAAGGGGACGATGGACTATGCGTCCGTCGCCGAGGAGTACGGCGAACGCATGACGTTCCTCGTCGGCTTCGACGTGCAGCACGTGCTGCAGGAAGATACGCCCGAGCAGGTGCGAGCCGAAGTGCGCCACATCATCGACACGTTCGACCGGCCCGCGGGCGGCCTGTGTATGGCCGCAGGCAATGGCATCCTTCCCGGCACTCCGCTGGATAACGTGGAGGCGTTCCTGGACGAGACGCTGCGTTACGGGACAGCGCACCGGCAGCAGCTTGCCGCGCAGCAAGCCTAGCTCGACTGAATCCATAGGTTCTCGGCATGAACGGCGCGCACCAAGCCCAGCCGCCCTTCGTTCTCGGTATCGACGCCGGCACAGAGGCGGTCAAGGCCGGACTCTTCGACGCCGCCGGCTCCAGCATAGCGTCCGCATCACACGCCTATGCAACCGACTTCCCGCGCCCCGGATGGGCGGAGCAGGACCCGCGCCAGTGGTGGGCGGGCCTCGTGTCTGCTGTGCGCGAGTGTGTGGAGAAGTCGGGCGTGCAGCCCGAGCAAATCGCAGGCATCGGCGCTGTCGCCACCACCTGCACGCTCGTGCCCCTGTCCGCCGGCGGCAGTGTCCTGCGTCCCGCGATTCTGTGGATGGACGTGCGCGCATCCCAGGAAGCGGAACGCCTGTCGGCCACCGGCCACGAAGCCCTGCGCTATGCCCTGTCCGGCGTCAACGCGGAATGGATGGCGCCCAAGGCGCTCTGGTTCAAGACGCAACAGCCGAAACTCTACGCACAGACCCGCTATCTGCTAGAATACGCGGACTGGATTGCCTATCGATTGACGGGGCGCTTGACGCTGAATCTCAACACCGTCACGCAGCGCTGGTTCTATCATACGCCCAGCGGCGGCTGGCCAAGACAGTTCTTCCGTGAAGCCGGATTGGAGGACGTCGAAGGCAAGTTCCCGCAGGACATATTGGCGGCCGGCGAGATCGTAGGCGGCCTCACGCCGGGCGCCGCCGAGGAGTTGCGTCTGCCAGCCGGGTGTTCCGGTTGCCGCAGGGGGCGGCGACGCCTTCGTTGGACTGCTGGGCCAGGGCGTGACCGAACCGGGCGAGATGGGACTGATCACCGGGTCATCCAATGTGCTGTCCGCGCTCTCCGCGCATGAGTTCCATGCGCCGGGCGTCTTCGGCAGCTTCCCGGATGCGCTCATCCCCGGGCTGAACCTTGTGGAAGCGGGTCAAGTTTCTACGGGGTCCGTACTGTCCTGGTTTCGGCGCAATTTCGCCCGCGACGTGGACCGTGAAGCCGCAGCCGCAGGGCTGACGCCGTACCAGTTGCTGGATCGTGAAGCCGCCGCCACCCCTCTCGGGGCCGAGGGATTGATCGCCCTGGACTATTTTCAGGGCAACCGCACGCCGCACACCGACGCATTTGCCCGAGGCGCGATCTGGGGCCTCTCGTTGCAGTCGAGTCGGGGGCACGTCTTTCGTGCGTTGATGGAGGGCATCGCCTACGGGCTGCGCGACATCGTCGAGACGCTGGAGCGACATGACTTCCGCGCCACACGCGTCATCGCCAGCGGCGGCGCCACGCGCAGCGAGCTATTCATGCAGACGTACGCCGACGTGCTCGGCATTCCATTGTTCTTGACCTCCGAACCGGAGGCGTCGATGCTCGGGGCGGCGGTGACCGCCGCCGCCGGTGCGCACATCTATCCGAATCTGTCCGAGGCGTCGCGTGCGATGACGTCCCTCGCAGGCGCGTATCACCCGGACCCATCGCGGCACGCCGCGTACGCGTATTACGTGCGCGCGTATCAGGAAACGTATCGGCGCATGAGGGACCTGATGCGCGAGATGAGTCAACATAGCGCGTAGCTACATTGTCCGCAGCGAGATCACCCGCAACGACAATGATCCATCACACTGTCAACCAGCAAGGAACCTACCCATGATGGCGCAGACCAGCGCACCGATCCGTCCTGAAGCCGTGACCATCGGCGACGAGGCAATTCCAGACCTATTGAACTATCTGAGCAGCCGGGGCTTGGACAAGCTCGTGCTGGTGGCGGACACGAATACGTACCCGGCGCTGGGCGCGTATGTGGAGGCCAGCCTGCGCGAACAGGGCGTGGACTTGACCCCCATCATTTTCACCAACGAGGAGGTCATCGCAGACGCGCATCACGTGCTGGAAGTGATGGTGAACACGGATGCAGCGCCGCGCACCTATCTCGCCGTCGGTTCCGGCACGATCACGGACATCACGCGATTCGTGAGCTGGCGCACGGGCAACAGCTTCATCTCCGTGCCCACGGCGCCCTCCGTCGATGGGTTCACCTCGCTGGGCGCGCCCCTAATCATCAACGGCGTCAAGACGACGATCCTGACCCACTCACCCAGGGCCATCTTCGCCGACCTCAGCGCCCTCACTGCGGCGCCCAAAGACATGATCGCGGCAGGATTCGCCGACATGCTGGGCAAGTACACCTCTGCGGCGGACTGGCGCATCGGCCGGCTGCTTTGGGACGAGCCGTATGACGAGGAGATCGCGCTGCGCACGATAGCCGCGGCGCGGACGACGGATGAACAGGCAGCCCTGATCGGCGAGGGTTCGCCCGAGGGCGTACGCGCACTCATGGAGGGACTGATCGAGTCCGGCTATTGTATGCTCGATTTCGGCAGCTCTCGCAATGCGTCCGGCGCCGAGCACCACTATTCGCACTACTGGGAAATGCACCTATTGCAGGAAGGCAGGCCTGCTATCCTGCACGGGGCGAAGGTAGGCGTGGCGACGGTCTTGGTGGCGCAATTGTATGACATGGTGAAACAGCTCTCGCGCGAGCAGGTCGCGGATCTGCTGGAGGAGTCGCAATTGCCGCCAAGGGAAGATGAGGTCGCCAAGATCGAGGATGAATTTGGCGAGATGGCGCCCCAGATTATTGCCGACCAGGCGCCCTTCCTGGATTGCAGCGAGGAGAAGTATGATGAAGTCAAGCGCAAGATTCTCGACAACTGGGACGAAATCCAAGAGATCGCGTCGCACGTGCCGTCCGCAGACCATATTGCCGCGAAGCTTGCAACAGGTGGGCGGGCCGATCACGGTCGGCCAACTTGGCTTGACGCCGGAAGAACAGGCGGACGCGGAGCAGTACGGGCACTATCTGCGCCAGCGATTCACCGTGCGCAAGCTGATGGGGGTTCTTGGTCTGGATGAGGCGCTGTAGCGGAGAGAGGTCGGGAGTGGTGGGATAGGAGATGACAAGGTCATGGGGTGATGGGTGAATGGGTGACGGAGCGGCGGCGTGAATCTGGCCGGAGCGTTGGCGTTCGGCGCTACGCCAACTGCGCAGATAACTTGAGCATATTTGGGGAACGCACCACTACCCTGCGGGAGGACAACTAGCATGGCAGATTATCGTGAACGCTTCAGCGTGGCGGGCCAGAAGGCGCTTGTCACTGGCGGCTCCAAGGGCATCGGCGTGGACATCGCCGTCGTGCTGGCGCAGGCGGGGGCGGACGTGGCCATCGTCGCGCGCGACGCGGCCGGCCTGGCGCAGACGGCGGAGCGCGTGCGCGGCGAAGGCCGCCAGTGCCTCGTAGTCGAGGCCGACCTTGCCACCGTCGAAGGCTGCCGCAAAGCGGCGGATACCGCCCTGGCCACATTCGGCGCGGTGGACATCCTCGTCAACAACGCGGGCATCGCACGCGTGGACGACATTCTTGAGGCGTCCGTCGAGGACTGGGAGGACGTGCAGGCGGTCAATCTGCGCGCGCCCTTTCTCCTGGCCAAGGCGGTCGCGCCCGGCATGATCGAACAGCGGCGCGGCAAAATCGTCAATGTCTCGTCCCAGGCGGGCGTCATTGCGCTGGAAGGCCACGCGGCCTACTGCGCGTCCAAGGGCGGGCTCAACATGCTGACCAAGGTGATGGCCGCGGAGTGGAGCCGCTACAACATCCAGTGCAACGCCGTCTGCCCGACCATCATTCTGACGCCGATGGCGGAACAGGTCTGGAGCGACCCGGCCAAGAGCAATCCCATGCTGGAAAAGACGCCGCTGCGTCGCTTTGGCCAGCCCATCGAAGTCGCCGACCTGGTGTTGTTCTTGTCCTCCCCGCCTCCGACCTGATCACAGGGGAGACCATCCTGATCGACGGCGGGTTCACGGCGATGTAGGCGGAAACCATGTGGATGCCGTTTGCTATTCGACGAGACGCACAAGGCTAGGGAGAGGTGAGGAAGAGGTGACCAGGAGATGACGCGACTATACAACGATCCCGTTGACTTCAAGGAAGAGATGCTCGAAGGCTTCGTGCGCGCCTATGGCCGCTATGTCAAGCGCGTGCCGGATGCGTCGGGCGTGATGGCGGTGGACGCGCCGCGGCCCGGCAAGGTGTCTGTGCTGGTGGGCGGCGGTTCCGGCCACTATCCGGCCTTCTGCGGCTACGTGGGCCCTGGGCTGGCCGACGTGGCCGCCATGGGCGAGGTCTTCGCCAGCCCGTCCGGCGAGCAGGTCTATCGCTGCACCAAAGCGGTAGCGACAGACGCCGGCGTGCTCTATACCTACGGCAACTACAGCGGCGACGTGCTCAACTTCGACATGGCGGCCATGCGCTGCCAGGCGGAAGGTATCGACGTGCGTTCGGTGCAAGTGACGGACGACGTGGCCTCCGCACCGAAGGGCGAGGAGAGCGAACGCCGCGGCATATCCGGCGATTTCTTCGTGTTCAAGATCGCCGGCGCCTCGGCCGCGCGCGGGGATTCGCTGGACGAGGTGGAGCGATTGACGCGGCATGCGAATGCGCGCGCGCGATCGTTTGGCGTGGCGTTCGCCGGCTGTACCCTGCCCGGCCAGTCCAGCCCGCTCTTCAGCGTGGAGGAAGGACGCATGGAGTTGGGCCTGGGCGTACATGGGGAGCCGGGTATCCGCAGCGCAGAGATGCGTCCGGCCCGGGAAATAGCGGCCCTGCTAGTGGACACGCTGCTGCAGGAGAAGCCGGAGGGAAGCGGAAGCCGGGCGGCCGTTCTGCTCAACGGACTGGGCAGCACACAGTACGAAGAGATGCTCGTGCTGTACAAAGACGTACATGGCCGGCTGGACGAAGCAGGCGTGGAGGTCTACCGGCCCATCGTCAACGAGATGGTGACGTCACTGGACATGGCGGGCTGTTCGCTGAGCCTCCTGTGGCTGGACGACGAGCTGCAACCGCTGCTGGATGCCCCGTGCGCGTCCGCGGCGTACACGCAGTAGAATACACACAGGCCGGATTCTCATTGGGGTACCCATCAGGCTACACACCAGACGAACGAATCAGAAGACGCAAAGACAAGGTCGGAATGGGATCGGCATATGGATGCGGCACGCAGAGCGGTTGATTTGAGCTTCCGAAACGCGTTGCGCCTTATCGGGACGCACGTGGAGGAGTTGGGAGCGCTGGACAAGGCGGCAGGCGACGGCGACCACGGCACGACCATGGTGCGCGGTCTGCGCGCGGCGAATCAGGAAGTGGACAAACTCGGCAGCAACTTCTCTGCCGGTCAGGCGCTGGCGATGGGCGGCGGCGCGTTTTCGAACGCGGCGGGCGGCGCATCGGGAGCCCTGTTCGGCATGTTTCTCGTTTCGGCCGGCGGCGCGCTGGGCAATGGACCGTACGATGCCGTCGCGGTCGCTGCAGCGTTGCGGGCTGGCGCGGCGAAGGTCGGCGAGATGGGCAAAGCGGAGGTGGGAGACAAGACCCTCGTGGACACGCTGGCCCCCTTCGTGGCGGCGATGAGCGATGCTGCGGACGAAGGCATGGACGTCGCAGCGGCGTGGCAAAGCGCACTGCCGTCCGCGCAGCAGGGCATGCAGTCGACTGCAGGCATGGTGGCGCGCAAAGGACGGGCATCGAAGCTTGGAGAACGCGGCCGGGACGGCCTCGACCCGGGCGCGGTGTCCATGTACTATCTCCTGCAGGCCACGGGCGCAGCCATCTCGGA
Organism: uncultured Chloroflexia bacterium; assembly: GCA_963752485.1. Taxonomy (GTDB): domain Bacteria; phylum Chloroflexota; class Anaerolineae; order Caldilineales; family Caldilineaceae; genus JASGTU01. The sequence continues at coordinate 115,406 of CAVVYP010000022.1, read as the reverse complement.
GGTCTGTGCGGACGGCTCTGCCGCCTGAGCCTGCCGCCATGTCCTCTCGACTCGTCATCAGCATCGACAGCAGCACGACGGCGTGCAAGGCCATCGCCTGGGATGCGCAGGGACGGGCGGTGGCCGAAGGGCGCGCCGCGTATAGCATGCTGCGGCCGCAGACGGGCTGGGCAGAGCAGGACGCTGAGGATTGGTGGACGAGCGCATGTGCGGCGCTCCGCCAATGCGCCAGCCGCATCGACGTCGCGCGGGTCGAGGCGCTGGGCATCACCCACCAGCGCGAGAGCTTCGTTCCGGTGGATTCCACCGGGCGACCGCTTCGCAACGCCATCCTGTGGCTGGACGAGCGCAGCCGAGCGCAACTGGAGTGGTTGCAGCAGACGTTCGGCGCGGATGCGCTGCACGAGCTGACAGGCAAGCCGCCGTCAATGACGCAGTCACTGCCCAAGATCGTGTGGCTGATTCAGAACGAGCCTGAGATCGTCGCAGCGGCCGGGAAGTTCCTGGATGCGCACGCCTTTCTGACGATGCGCTTGACAGGAGAATGGCGCACGAGCCTGGCGTCTGCGGACCCGATGGGCCTCATCGACATGCGGGCCGGTCGCTGGGCCGTCGATTTGATCGATGAGTTGGGTCTGCGCCGAGACCAGTTCGTGGAGACCGCGCCGCCCGGCTCCGTCATCGGCCACATTACAGCGGACGCTGCGGCGGCGACTGGGCTGCCGCAGGGATTGCCCGTAATTGCCGGCGCAGGTGACGGGCAGTGCGCCGGGCTGGGGGCGAATGCCCTGGGTGATGGCCGCGCCTACCTGAACATGGGCACGGGCATCGCCAGCGGCATGCTGAGCGAAACCTATCGCGCCGACCGCGCATTCCGCACGCTGACTGCGCCGATTGCGGGCGCCTATTTCCTGGAGCATATCCTGCGCGGTGGCGTGTTTACCGTGAGTTGGTTCGTGGAACAGTTCGCGGCGGACCTGCGCAGGGATGCCCGCAGCGCGCAGCCCCGAAGAGTTGCTCGAAACCGCGGCGGCGGAGATTCCACCGGGCGCGGAGGGGCTGATGCTGGTCCCGTATTGGAACAGCGTGATGAGCCCGTATTGGGACCCATCGGCCACGGGCGTGACGGTGGGCTGGACAGGCGACCACGGCCGGGCGCACTTCTACCGCGCCATTTTGGAGGGCGTGGCCTTCGAGCAACGACTGGTCGGTGACGCCATGATGGCGGCGACGGGCGAACGATTCCGCGAGTATGTGACGATGGGCGGCGGGAGTCGCAGCGACCTGTGGCGGCAGATCATGGCGGATGTGACGGGCGTCTCCGTCGTGCAGTCGACGACGACGGAGGCCACGTGTCTGGGCGCGGCGATCTTGGCTGCCGTGGCCGCGGGGTGGTATCCAGATGTGCGTGTGGCCGCTGCGCAAATGTCGGGGACGGGCGTGCGTTTCGAGCCGAACGAAGCGGCGCAGGCCGTGTATGACAGGCTGTACCGCGAGGTGTACCAACCGTTGTTCCCGGCGCTGCAGCCGTTGCTGGCGCGGCTGACGGAGTTGACACGCGGAGGGGAGAGGGCGCGGGAGGTTTGAGTGGTGGGCGGCGGCGAGGGCAGGTTGGGAACTGCCCCTACGAGGTGGCGTGCTGAGAAGCTCGGGCAGTACGGGAACTGCCCCTGGCGCAGAAGTTGGGAACTGCCCCTACGTGGAGAAGCTGGGCAGGTTGGGAACTGCCACGGTCACGAGAAGCTTGGGCAGCAGAGAAGCTTGGGCAGTGGGAACTGCCCCTACGATGGATAGGCGCAGCTGGAAACAGCGTCTGAGAGCGAGCAGTCGGGAACTGCCCCTACGAGGTGGCGCACGGAGAAGCGTGAACGCGAGCGGGCGGTATGGATGCCGTCCTTGCATGAATTGGGAGATTCCTCAGATGGATAAGAGCAAAAAGATTGTGGTGGGCGCGGACCATTTCGGGATGCCGCTCAAGGATGTGGTGCGGGATCACCTGCGCGGGCTGGGTTACCAGGTCGACGACATGGGTGTAAACAGCGACGACCCGGTGGATTATCCGGACGTGGGCGCGAGCCTGGCGGAGGCCGTGGCGGCCGGGGAGTATCGCGCGCGGCGTGCTGGTGTGCGGGACGGGTGCGGGCATGGCCATCGTGGCGAACAAGGTGCCCGGCGTGCGCGCCGTGGCGGTGACTGATCCGTACACGGCCGAGCGGGCCGTGGCGAGCAACAATGCGCAGATCATCACGCTGGGCAGCCAGATCACCGGCCCGGCCGTGGCGACGAAACTGATCGACATCTGGGTGGAGGCGGAATACCAGGGCGGGCGGTCCGCGCCGAAGGTGGCGAAGATCGACGCGCTGGACGCCAAATATCACCAGGGGTAGCGATCCGCGTATCGCTGCTCACCCCTTTGGCAAGGAGCGCCCGCGGACTGCCGGCCATCTTCGCTACTGCGCCCGGAGCTCAGGCCGTATCACTATGCGGCGCGGCGGTGAGGATGGCGTCGATGCGGGCGAGCTCGTCGTCGCTGAAGGTGACGCCGACTGCGCCGAGATGCTCTTCCACCTGCTGCGGGTTCTTTGCTCCAACCAGCGCACATGTCACTGCGTGCAACCGCAGCACCCATGCAATGGCAAGCTGCACGAGCGTAATGCCCTTGTCCGCGGCGACCGCAGCGAGCTGGTCGGCCGCGGCGAGGTATCCGGCGAATGCATCGCCCTGAAAACGTGCAAAGCTGGAGCGCTCGTCGTCCGGCGCGAACTGATGGCCGGGACGGTAGCTGCCGGTGAGCAGTCCCTTTGCCAGAGGGCTGTGCGCCAGAATGCCGATGCCCTGCTGGTCGCAGAAGGGAATGTCCGACGCTTCGATCTCGCGGTCGAAGAGGTTATAGCGCGGCTGGTTGGACTGGAACGGCGCAGTCGACCAGGCGCGCGCCATCTGTGCTGCACCGTAATTCGAGACGCCGATGAAGCGCGTCTTGCCCTCTTCCTGTAGTCGCGCCATCGTCTCCATGCTCTCCTCCACCGGAACGCCCGTTTCCCAGCGATGCAGCTGGTAGAGATCGACGTAGTCGACGTTCAGCGCGCGCAGGCTGTCCTCCATAGCGGAGCGGATGCCGGCGGCGGAGAAGTCGCGGCTGGCCTTTGTAGCCAGGAAGGCGCGTTCGCGGTAGCCGCCTGCCAACGCCTTGCCCAGGGTCGCCTCGCTGGTACGGTATGCTTGGGCCGTGTCCACCAGCGTGATGCCACCGTCCAGGGCAGCGTGGATGGTGGCGATGGCGTCATCGTCACTGACGGCCCCCAGACCGCCGCCCAGCGGCCACGCGCCCAATCCCAAGACGGACACCTTCGGGCCACGCAGTCCAAGCCTTCGAAATTCCATACCTGCCTCCTTCATCGCATTGTCACGATTTCGATCGCCGCGGCGAAGCTGCCGAGCAGCGCGCCGGGTCTTGGGGCGCACATGCGCCGCGCTAGGGCGATTCAACCTGGGCCAGAGCCGCCTTCATGTTGGCGATCCCCTCCTCTGCCCACCTCTCCTCCATGCGTACGGTGTCCGTGAAGCTGTCCTGGATCGGCGTCCACTGTTCCAGCACGATGCTGGCATCCGGCGCGACCGCGTGCAGCAACCGCATCTGATCCGCGAGGTCGAGGATGCCCTCTCCGGCGGGTGCGCCGACCACGGCGAAGCCATTGTTGGACGAATTGCGCACGACCGCGAAATCCTTGATGTGAAGGCACTTGGTGTAGGGCATCAGCACATCGGTCACCTCGCTCACGCCTTCGCCGCGGCCGAGTGAGTTGACCGTGTCCAGACAGATGCCGACATGCTCGCTGTCCATGTGCCGCACGAAGGCCGCCAGGTCACGGACGCCGGTCATCTCGTAGTTCTCGATGGCGAGCGTCACGCCGGCGGCGGCATATTGCGCTTCCACCTGCTCGACGCTCCTGCGCTCGCCGGCCAGATGCGGCGACGGGTTCGTGAAGATGGTGCGCACCAACCCTGCGTTCAGCAGCCGGGCGATATGCAGGTACCGCTCCAGCCGATCGACTTCGCTGCCCATTGTGCCGATCTCCAGAGCGATTCCGTTGGCTTCGGCGCGGCCGCGGACGGCGCCAAGCTCGACCTCATCCATGGCGGCCAGGTCGGGCAAGACGCAGAGCTGAACGACGGGCACATCCAGGCGAACGGCGCGGTCGATCAGGTCGGCGGCGCTGAGAAAGCTGAAGCCGGAGCGGGCGTCGCTGGGGAACGTCCCCGCGGCCCAACCGTACGTGTACGAACCGATGCCAAGCCGCATGGCGGTCTCCTATAGGTACTTCGATGGCTACCCGGACGGAACCCTCGGCGAAGCAGGTGTGTGCGCGCGCCTGTCTGTACGTGCAGGCGCTGTAGCCGTCCGGAGACTGGATGGTGCAGGCCGATTAGGGCAACGCTGCGATGGCTCGCTTGGCAGCTTCCACGCCAAGGCGCGGGCTGGACAGGATCGGCACGCGTTTTTCGCCGGCAGCGAGCGTGTCCACGACCCGGGCCATGGATGCCTGTGCGAGCACGATCACGTCCACTTGGTCCATCAACGCCAGCAGCCCCTCGCGCACAAGCCGGTCGTGCATCTCTGTGTCGCCCGTGGAGACGGCCTGGAAGGCGCCTTCGCACAGGTGCGTCACGGTCTCCACATCACGGCGTTGCTCAGCCGCTCTGGCTTCGATCAGTGCGCGCGTTGGCTCCAGCGTGGTGGGCAGCGTGGCGATGACGCCGATGCGTCCGCCGGCCTCATCCGCCAAGCGCACCGCCTCATCCGCCATGGGCTCGTCGACGCGCAGCACGGGGATGCCCACAAACGGGCGCGCCGCCTCCACGGCCGGTCCCACCGAAGAGCAGGTGACCATGACCAGGTCGGCGCCGGCATCTTCGGCGGATTGTATATAGGCGGCCAGGCGCCGCGATGTGAGCGGCGTCAGCTCGTTGGCGGCGATGGTGTTCTGGATGAGGCTGTCATCGGCGATGTTGAAGACCTCCACGTCCGGCATGGCCTCCTTGCAAAGCTGCGTGAACATGGGGGCAAGAAAGGCGCCGGTGTGGATAAGGGCGAGTCGTCTGGGCATATTGTGTCGTTTCCTTTTCATCGGTGCGCGGCGTCTGCGGCGCATTGTGAGCGCTTCGCCGGCCGTCGCTACGGCGCAACGTTGATGACCATGCGACGGTAGTCGAACAGGGACGCAATCGGGTTCTTGTCCTGCACTTCGAGGATGACGTGGATTTCGGTTCCGGCGGCATCCTTGGGAATGGCGACGGAGGTGACGAGGGCGGGCGGATCGGCAATGGTCGCGTCGCCGCTGTATGTACCCGCTTCGGGGTAGATCCACCAGCGGACGGCGAGCGGGTCGCCGTCGGGATCACTGGAACCGCTTGCGTCCAGGGGGATCGTCTCGCCGGGCGCAGCGTCCACGAAGGTGATTGCCTCTGCGTCGCTGCCGTTGAGCACGGCCTGCGGGTGGTGATTGGCCTCCGCATAGGGCTTCACGCACCAGTCCATTCGACATTTCTGGTTGTTGAACATGGCGCGTCGCCAACGCCATATCGGCACGCAGATGTTGTCCCAGAGCTGGTTGGTTTCCGGGTCGATCCAGCGGTCGCTGGCTTCCTCGTACATGGCAAACGGGGCGACGGGGCCCTCGTCGGCGCGCACGTCTTCGTGGCGCGACCAGGGATTCTCTACCCGTTCGCGCGTGAAGCGTCCGCTCCAGCCGCCCCACCAGGGGTGATCGGGGTCGAACAGGCCGCGATGCAGCAGGCCGAGCCACGGCACGGTGCCGCCGCCTTCCTTGAACAAGAGGCGGCCGTCGCCCTTGAATAGACGAAGCGGATAGCGAGCGCCCAACTGGCCATGCTTTGACATGACGTGTTCCAGGTCCCAGTGGTGCTGGCCCAATGAGGAGTAGGCGTAGGGTTCCCAGGTGTACGGCCCGAGCCCGTAGCTGGAGCCGCCGTCCCGATCCGGTCCGCCAAATGCGTAGGTCTGGAAGTTGCTGCGCATCCAGTGCACGCCGGGGAAGGTGTGGCATATCCAGGCGCCGGCGTTGTCCTGGGCGCCGTTTTCAAAGACGCGCAGCCTGGCCACGATGGCGTCCAGGTCGGCCGGTGTATGGCTGTTGCGCAGGTCCCACATGGCCTGGGCCAGGGTATTGGAGCCGGCGTTGATGACCACATAGACCGGGCGCGGGTCGTCGCTGGTAAGGGCGGCGACAATCTGTTGCGAGCCGGGACTGGACCTGCCGTCGCCCACGTCGGCCATGCCATAGTTCTGTTGCCCGGCGTGGGTGATGCCGCGCAGGTAGTCGGGCTCCGGCCAGCCGTCCGCGTGCAGCTTGAGGTTGTCCAGGACCAGCTCGTAGCCGTCGATCAGGTTGTGGAAGAGTTCCGGCTGCGGCGTCGTGCGAAGGTATTTGCCCGTCACGGCGATCAGCCCGTCGAGGTCGAACATGTTGGAACACATGAGCATGTGCACCATCTGCTGTTCTTCGTCAGGCTCGTTGCCCATATCGGCCAGAATAATCAGGCGCGCTTTGTCAGAGGTGGATGGCATGGCGATCAGGTCTTTCGCTTTGTGGCCGGCATCTTGGTTGAGATTGTGGCGGATTGTACGCCCTTCAACGCAGCTACGGCAGTCTCGGCAGGCAAGAAGATTCGCCCGAGGGAAGGTGCGCGGCGGCGTCCCGTGTAGGATAACACCGTGCGGCGGTGCAGGCAACGCGCGGGGGTGCAGGCGGCGGAGAACGTGCGGAACTGGCTCGCACGCGCTACCGCCCCGGCGTCTTGCCGGCCGCTTCGGGACCGGTAAGGTCGGCGACGTGCACAGTCTGCGGGATCGCCTGCCCTCGACTTGGCCGAAAGCTAAGAGCGGATGCGAAAAGCGGGCGTTGTAGAGTACACTGGAGACCGCACGCCAGCGCGCTCTCGTACCGGCTCGCGCAGCGCAACAGACACCCAAACCCGACACCGACTTGAGGAGTAGTGAATGGGCTTCCTCGGCTTGAAACGCCAAAACATTGTGGCGGATGTGTTGTCCGGCGCTGTCTCCGCCCTGATCGCCATCCCGGACGCCGTGGCGTCGGCTTTCCTGGCGGGCGTGAACCCCACGTATGGGTTCAACTCGTACATGGTCGGCACGCCCATTGGCTCCCTATTCGCAGGCAGCCAGTTCATGAATATCGGCTTGACGAGCGCCATGATGCTGGCCGTGGCGGATGCCTTGGCCTAGCTGGAGGGGACAACGACGATCACGGCGCTCTTCACGCTTACCATGCTGATCGGGGTTTTCCAGCTCGCGCTGGGACTCCTGAAAATGGGCCGCTTCACGCAGTTCATCTCAAACTCGGTGATGGTCGGTTTCCTGACGGGCGTGGCGATTCTGGTGATTCTCGGGCAACTTGGCGACTTGACCGGCTACTCCAGCGACATGGGCCGCACACTAACGCGTGCGCTCGACATCACGATCCATCCCGGCCAGTGGGATTATGTCTCGTTGCTGACAGGGCTGGCGACGATCGGCATTGATCTTTGCATTTGGGCGAACACGTATGCGGAATTTCTCTGTGGCCCTCGCCCTCGTGATCGTGTCCGTGCTCGTGGTGCTGCTTGGGCTGGAATCCGTGCAACTGATTGGCGATTCGACGCCTGTGAGCGGGTCGTTCCCCTTGCCGGCGTTGCCCGATCTAGCGGTTGTGCCGCAACTGCTGCTCCCGGCAGTAGCCATCGGCCTGATCGGTCTCGTGCAAGCGTCGGGCGTGAGCCAGACGATTCCCAACCCGGACGGTGAATACTCGGACGCGTCGCGGGATTTCTCTGCGCAGGGAATCGCAAATATCGCCGCCGGAATCTTTCGAGGCCTGCCTCTGGGCGGAACGCTCGGCGGAACCGGCATCGTGATGAGTTCGGGCGCCAAGTCCCGCTGGGCCAACATCTTCATCGGCGTGTTCGTCATCATGTTCGTATTGCTCTTCTCCCAGCTGGTGGACAAGGTGGCGATGCCGGCGATTGCCGGCGTGCTGATCGTAGTCGGCATACAGATCATCAATTCAGAGGAGGTGGGCGACGTCTGGGACGTGAGCCTGTCCAAGCGCGTCGTCATGGTGGTGACGTTCGTCGCCACGCTGATCCTGCCGGTGGCGCAGGCGATCCTCCTCGGCGTCTTCCTTTCCTTCGTCGACTTCCTATACAGTTCGGCCCACAATGTGGGCCTGTCGGCAATCCGGCGGATGGAGGATGGCGGGCTGATCGAGCAGCCTGTCCCCGGTAAGCTTGCGGACGACAGTGTCACGGTACTGTTTGCGCGGGGAAGCTACTACTTCGCGGCGGCGCGCACGATTCAGGATCTGTTGCCGGAGGCAAAGGATGCGCGGCGAGCGGTGGTGATTCTGCGTATACGCGGCGTGTCGCAGGTCGGAAGCACGCTGATCAATGTACTGGAGCGCTATGCACGCGAGTTGAACAGCCGGGGCGGAAAACTGATGCTCTCGGGCGTGCACGCAAACGTGCTGGAGCAACTTGTGCGTACGGAGACGACAGACGATATTTCGATGGACGATATCTTCATGGCCACCAGCATCTTGGGCGAGTCGACCCGAATCGCGATCGCGGCGGCGGAGCACTGGATTGCCGCAGCGGCCTCAGACAGTCCGGCAAGCGACCAAGACGCCGGCGACGGGCCCGATGGCAGGGCCGCGTAGGCGCAACGCGCCACGTTCCACGAACGCGCAGGCCGCTGTTGCGCGTACGCATTTCCCTCAGCCAGGCGGCGGGAGAAGTCTCTCCTCGATCTCGCGCCATAGGCTGCGGTACGCCTTGGCGGCGCGGGAGCTATGGGCGAAGGCCGGCACCGGTTCACGGTGCAGACCCATCTGCTCTACTTGTGTGGCGAAGGGGATGGCGCTCTCCAGAAAACCGTCGAACTGCAGGGGCAAGGCGTCGGCCAGCTCGCGGTGCAGCTTCTTGCGCCGATCGACCATAGACAGGAAGGCGGCCATTCGGTCACGGCCGGGGCGGCTGTCGTCGAGGAAGGTGAGCAACTGTTCGTGCGTGCGCACCGACAGTGTGGTAGGCGCGCACGGGCACGAGCAGGACGTCGGCTACGTTGAAAATGTTCTCGGCCAGGATATTGATGGTCGGCGGGCAGTCAAGGACGATGAGGTCGTATTGATCGCGCAGCGGCGCGAACACGACGTCCAGTCTGTGCTTGCGTCGCTCAAGCTGGTCGAAGGTTATGTCCAGGTTGCGGTGCGTGAAGTCCGCGGGCAGCAGGTCCAGGTTTTCGTAATCACTGCCCTTGATATTGCGGTCGATCTGCTTGCCGCCCTTGGCAAGGCCGCGCGCCTTCTTGCTCAAGCGCGGCTGCACGCGCAGGTAGAACGTGGCAGACGCCTGCGGATCCAGGTCGCATAGAAGCGTGGAACGACCGCTGCGCGCCGCCAGGTAGGACAGATTCACGGCGGATGCGGTCTTGCCGACGCCGCCTTTGTTGCTGTAGATCGCTAGGATGGTCATGGCGCCCGCCTACTCACCTGTGGGCAGACCTACTTGTCTGCAAAGAGTTCGCGATAGAGCTTGCGGTTCGTGTTCGATGCGAAGTCGTTGAAACTCTGCGCGAATTCGCTGCGCACGCGGTCCTGTTCTCGGGCCAGCCTCTCCACCAGGGCGCCGGTGGCGACCAGGGCTTTGGCCGTCGCCGCATCTTCCAGCGGCAGCTCACTGGCGATCTGAATCAGGTGCGCCTGCTGCACGGAGAGATCGTTGAATTCGCCCAAGTTGTCCTGAAGCTTCTTCAGCTCGCGGATCAGGCCGGCCAGTTCCTTGGGCGGGTAGAGGCTGGCGAAAAACTCGAGCAGATAGCGCAGCTTCTTGGCGTCGATGCGCAAGGCGTGCAGTTCCTCATCTTCGGCGGAGATTGCGAGCGGCCGGCCGCGCTTGACGATGCGGCGGTAGGTGCGGTAGATGCGCTGCCGCGCGAAGTCGAGGATGGGACCTTCGGCGTTGGTCGCGCCGGCCGCGCCGGCCGCGGATTCATGCAGGAATGCGCCCCATTCGTGAAGGAGCTGCCGCGTTTGCGGGGCGTCTACGCCGGCGACCACGTGGGCAAGCGCCTGGGCCCGCTGCGAACGCAAATAGGCGAACAGCGGCGCGATGTCGTCTCGAAACGCTTCGGGCAGCATGGCGCGGTATTCCGGTTCCGCCTGGAGGTAAACGTCCAGGTCGCGCAACGCGTTGGTACTCTGGCCCAGAGTGCGGAACTCCTGCTTATAGCGTTCCGTGACATCGGCGGGGAACACGTCCTTGAGCAGACTCAATGCAGAGCGGGTCTTGCGGATCGCCACGCGGTAATCGTGCAGGAACTCGATATCGATGTCGTCTCGAATGCCGTCCTCATTGGCGCGCAGGGTGGCGAGCAGGCTGCGCAGGATCATCTTGGCCGCATCATCGGAACGCATGTTGGGGTCGAGTTGCAGATCGAGCTTGGCCGAGTAGTCGCCGGGGCTCCGGCCGGCGGCGCTGAGCGCGTTGCGAAAGAGGGACTCCTCTACGGATGTAACGGGCTCGCCCGGGCCAAGGTCCTGCGCCAGCGTTCGGGCATGCTTTCCGTAGCCGCGCACGGGCAACAGACTGAGATAGGCGGCGGACTCGGCATTGGGTCCCTTGCTGGACGGGCGCGCCTCCGTGTAGACGAGGCGGGCGACCGTCTTCTCGTCACGGTTCAGCACGCGGTATGTGATTGTGCGCACATCGATCGCAGCCAGTGCAAGCAAGGCGCGCGCGCCGATGGCGGGCGCTACAACGTCATACGGCGTTCCAGGCGGCAGATCGGCTGCGAATACGGGCGCCGAACCGGTGTCTGCGCGAGAAACCTGCGTGTCGCCGCCAAGGCCGTGCAGGACCAGATTGTGGCCGTTGCCGTCACTCCCGGCGTAAAGGACGAGGGACCTGTCAAACAACAGCCAATCAAACGTATCGAGGTAGGACCTCGTCTGCGCGGCAGAGGCATCGACGACGCAGGCGAAGCGGCCTTCCAGGAAACCGCGTATGCGCTCGGCGTCGTAATCAGCCGGCAGCTTCAGATGCAATGCAGATTCCATCGGTTCCCCAGACTCGCTCGACGCCGGCGACTACAGTGAGCGCCGAAGCACGAGGATGTAGGCGCTTGTGGCAGGTGAACAACGTTCTTGGTAAGAGGGTACTCTACCACGCCTCTGCTCACGTGTCGAAGAACGCTAGAGGGCCCGGCGCGGGACGGATGCGGTACAGTGCCTTGATAGCCGAGTGGCTGCCCGAGCCCGGCGGCTCGCGTGAGGAGTGACGAACTTATGACAAGCTAATGTGAATCCCAGAATGTGCGTCATTCTCCGGAGCCTCTGCATCTCGCGGGCGTTGCGCCGGCCAACACTCGGGATTCCCATTTCGCCATGCTACACTTGCGTAGGTGCGGGCGCGTCCGCCGGCCCGGCTCACGCTGGCAGTGAACCTTTGCAGACGCAAGCATGGAGCAGAATCGTGGAACTCAACACCAAACCCGATTGGCAGGAAGCCGAAACGCGCATGCGCGCCTGGTGGGCGGGCGAGGTTATCGACCGCCCGGCGCTGCTGGTGAAGGCGCCGAAGACCGGTCTCTCGCGCACGGAATGGGACGCGATCCAATCGCCGAAGGGAACGCCGGCGGACGACATTCTGGACTGGTTCACGAACGCGGAGCGGGTCGTGGCGCGTGGCAATCGCTTCGTGGACGCCACCTTCTGGGGTGGAGAGGCGTTCCCCGTGACCTTTCCGGTCGCCACGCGCATGGTCGCCATCACGGCTGCGTATGTGGGCTGCCCCTATTCACTCGACCCGGTGAGCCACACCGGCTGGGCGGAAGCCGTCATCGACGACTGGGATACGCGCGACCCGATCGCGTTTCGACCCGGAGAACTACTGGTGGCAGACGTCGCGCGACGCTGCTGGACGCCGCTGCCCACGAGGCGCCGGGACGGTACTACGTCGGCATGCCCGACCTGAACGCGCCGGGAGAGATGGTGGCGCTGCTGCGCGACACCCAACGCATCGCCTTCGACTTGATCGACAACCCGGAGCCCATCCTCCCCGCGGTCGAGGAGGCCAACCAGGCCTGGTACCGCTACTGGCAGGCGGCCAACGGCATCGTGCACCAGTACGTCGGCGGCTATTTCTACTGGATGGGCGTCTGGTCGGACATTGCGTCTACGGACTTGCAGTGCGACTTCAACGTGTTGATCTCGCCGCAAATGTTCGATACCTACTTCCTGCCGGCGCTGGAGCAACAGACCCAGTGGATCGATCGCACGATTTTCCATCTGGATGGTCCGGGCGCAATTCCACACCTGGACTCGCTACTGTCGCTGCCGCGGCTCAACGGTATCCAGTGGGTGCCGGGGGACGGGAAGGCGCCCATGCACCAGTGGCTGCCGCTCCTGCGCCGCATCCAGGCGCGGGGAAAGTCGCTCGTGCTGTTCTGCGAACCGTACGAGGTGGAGAAGCTGATCAACGGGCTGGAGCCGGAGGGGCTGCTGCTGAGTACGACGTGTGACAGCGAGGACGAGGCGCGGGCGCTGCTGGCGCAGGCGCCGAAGTGGATGAAGCGACGTTCATGGACGGTGGCGTAGAGGGATATCGATTCGCCGAGCCGCACTGGGTGCGCGTGTGAAGCGGCCCAGGCGCTGGTGAACTACGCGTTCGACACGCTGCGCGTGCGGCGCATCGTCGCCACTACGGAGCACGACAACGCCGGCTCCCAGGGCGTCATGCGGCGACTGGGGATGCGCCTCGAGCGCAACCCGTTTCCGGAGCCGCCCTGGTTGCAGGTGGTCGGCGTTCTGGACAATCCTTCGCCTGTCGCGTAGCCGTCAACGCAAACGTGACGGCGTCATCCACATGTCGATGTTGTCGCCCAGACAGACCTTCACAGCCTCGGTCGCCTCGCTGAGTTTGGCAATCTCATCATCCGACAATACAAGACCCTGATCGGCCATATTTTGCTCCAACTCCTGCGGGCTGCGCGCGCCCACGAGCATGGATGTCATGCCCGGCTGCTGCTTGACCCAGGCGATTGCGACGGCGGCCATGGATGCACCCAGGTCGGCTGCGATGGCGCGCACGCGCTCCAGGGAGGCGAAGACTTCGGCCTCACAGCCCGGATCCTCGTGCACTGCCATCGGGCGCGTATTGGAGAAGAGACGTGTGCGCGAGAGCCCATCCGGCACTTCATCGGCATTCGCGTATCGACCTGTCAGAAGTCCCTGCGCCAGGGTGCTGTAGGAGAGGATGCCCACGCCGTTCTCAACACACAGGGGCAGCACGGCGTCCTCGATGCCTCGCCAGAGCAGATTGAAGGGCATCTGGTTGGTGACGCACTCGCTGAGGGAGAGCATTTCGGTTAGGTCCTGAACGCCGAAATTGCTGACGCCGATGGCGCGTATCTTGCCCTGGTCCTTGAGCTTCTGCAGCGCTCCGACGGTGTCCGCCAGCGGGAGGTCGTGGTTGGGCCAGTGGATCTGATAGAGGTCGATGTAGTCGGTCTGCAGATGGCGCAGGCTGCGTTCGCAGGCCTCGACGACCTCATCCGGCGCAAGGTGGCTGGGCCCCACTTTCGTGGCGATCACCGCCTTGTCCCGGCGGTCCACGAGGGCCTGGCCGAGGACGCGTTCGGAGCGACCGGCGCCGTACCCCTCAGCGCTATCGAAGAAATTGATGCCGGCGTCGAGCGCGGCGTGGGCAGTGGCGATGGAGACGTTGTCATCCTGCTCGCCCCAGACGTCACCGCCGGCGAAGGGCCAGCAGCCGAGGGCGACTTCGGATACACGGATACCGGAACTGCCAAGTGTTGTGTACTGCATGGGTCTCCCCCGTGTTGGTTGGTGCGTGGAGCTGGGCGGTCGGCTCAGAGACATCTCGGTCCAGCGGATGAAGGTCTGCGGTCGAAGAACGAAATCGGTGCGCCGGTCAATCAGAACCGAACGGCATACTTGATTACCTTGTCCGGCTCGTCGCGGATCAGGCGGAAGACCTCCGCGCCCTCCTCGATGGGCACGATGGGCTTGATCAGGCCGGGCGCGTCGAGCTTGCCCGAGCGCAGCAGGCTGGCGATGGCGTCATAGGCGCGCTTCTGGTCCCAGCGCGGGTAGTCGCGCGGCGGATGGCCCCAGCCGCAGCCGTGCGGCACGACCATGGTCAGCCGATTGTGGTGCCATTCGCGGCCCAGGTACAGGCCGTGCGCCTCGCCCTGGTAGAAGCCCGGCGGAGCAGACCGTGCCCGTGTTGCGCACGCAGCGGATGGCGGTACTGCAGCGCAGGATAGACGCCGGCCAACTCGATGGCCACGTCCACGCCCGCGCCGCCGGTCAGCTCGTGGATGCGGCGCGCCACGTCGTTGTCACGGGGATCGAACACGTCGTCCGCGCCGTGCTGCCAGCGCCCACGCGCGGCGGCTCGGCAGCATGTCGACGGCAAAGACGGACTCTGCGCCGGCCTGCACGGCCATGCGCGTGGCGAGCAGGCCCAGCACACCGAGGCCGATCACGACCACGGCGTCGCCATAGCGCACGTTGTGACTCGCGCATCGCATGAAAGGCGACATAGGCGGGCTCGATGCACAAGCGCCTGCTCCGGATCGATGTCGCCCAGCTCCCACAGCCATTGCTCGTCGACGACGTTGGTCTCGCGGACGTCCATCAGGCCGAAGACACGGTCGCCGGCCTGGAAACGCGTCACGTCGGAGCCGACTTCGACTGACGATGCCGACGCCGGTGGTGCCTGCGTTCCAGGGCTTGTCGCGGCTGGCGGTGGGCGGCGCAGCGCCCTCCGTCTCCACGAACAGGCGCATGTCCTGGTCGAAGCGCTGGCCGGCAAAGGTGCGCCCGTCAAACATACCGGTCGTAGTGCCATGCTTGCCCGACGCGAGTTCGGTCTGGATACGGACCTGGTGGGGCTGGAGTACGGGTTCCTCATATTCGAGAATCTCTACCTGGTAGGGCCCGGTGAAGGCCATTCTGCGCGGCATGGGCGACCTCCGATATGCGTCTGTGTACGGGTACTGTGCGAAGCGTGAAATGGATGTGCGCGGGTGTATGACTGCGCTCATCCCCTCTATTATGCCGGGCAAGGGGCTGGGTGACAACATTCCCGGCGGGCTGTTCACGGGGATCGCCGGCAACACGACAGAGGGAAACGAGCGGCAGCTCGTTCCCGCTCGTCTTCAGCGTATCTTCCGGGAAGCCGACCGGCCGCGGCCGGGGCGATGTAGTCTCGAGGATTTCCCGGAAGTATGCACGCTAGATGAACAGAAGCTGCGCGCCCTCGGATTTCTCCAGGAAGTCCATGGCGCCGATGATGTCGTCCACCTCATCGATCAGGTCTTCCTTCTCCAGCTTGCATCATGTCAGACGCCATCTGGCAGGCGTAGATGCCGGCGCCGGCGTCGTGCACCATCTCGATAAACTCGTGCACCGGCGGCATGTCCAGCTTGTCGATCTCCTTGGTCATCATGCTGGTGGCCATACTGCTCACGCCCGGCAGCACGCCGATCACCTGCGGCATATGCATTGCTGGGTTGCCCACGGGCGTCACCTTCAGATGGTCGATCTTCTTCTTGGAGATGATGTCCATGCCCCAGAAGGTGAAAAACAGGTCCGCCTCGATGCCCATCATGCGGGCTGCATTCGCCAGCACCAGGGCGGGATAGGCCATGTCCAGGCTGCCCTTGGATACGATGATCGAGAGCTTTCGCGTTTGCTCTTCCATGTCGAATCTCCTTATTGCAGACTCTATGCATCAGATCAGTTCGTCAATTCAGTGGCAACGTCGGCATCGTGCTCCCCAGCTGACAGCGGGGAACCTGACCGGTCGGACCTAGATGCAGCCCTTCGGCTTGCCGAGGCCGGCGATACGCGAGACACTTTCTTGGCCGGGCCCTTGGGGAAGAGCTCGTAGACTTCCTTGGTCGGAACGCCGGACTTCTTGGTGATGGTGCGCAATGTGGGCGGCTTGCCGGTGCTGTCGAATTCGTCACGTACGAATTGATGACGGCCCAGTGGCGGTCGGTCAGTTCGTCGATACCCTCTTCCTTCGCCAAGCACCACGGCAATCTCTTCGCTCCACTCGTTCGGGTCGGTCATGAAGCCTTCGGGGTCGAAACTCACCTGCAGATCAGCTACTGCACTCATTCTGATAGTCCTTTCGTATCTCTATCGGATGCTCTTGTGATTGCATCTTGTTATCAGACTTGTCTATCGAACCTTGTCCATTGCATTATCGGCAGCGCGGGCGTGATCGTCTGTGCGCCGTGAATAGCCTATGCTGTGGCCGTTGCCGTTTGCGTCTGCCTCGAAGCCGGCGGCCGGCATCCATCGTCTGCCTGTTGCGATACGCGCTTCAGCATGGCCATGGTGATGGCCAGACCCGCGGCGCACATCCGGATCGCGCATCTGCTTCAGTAGCCCGAACGTCGACGTCGGCAGTTCTTCCGCCTGGTCTTCCGCCTCGTGGAAGCCCTGCGTCAGGTTGTTGACCAGGTTCATCATCTCCGGCTGGGTCAGCGCCTTCACCGTGTTCAGGATCAGCACGACGTTGTCACCAAGCTGCCGCACATCGTCCTCGCCGAAGGAGGTGACGATCTGGTCCAGCTACGTAGGCGCCCTGCTGCACGAAGGCGAAGTAGCCCTTCTGCTCCAGTCTGGTTCAGAATGCAGCACAGCCTGGTGGAACATGTCCGTGGTCAGCGGCGACAGGTCCGCCCACAGGTCCTGCATGCTCTCCATCTGGTCCAGCAATTGGTCGAAGTTCCTGGTATTACGCGCCAGCCGCTTGGTCAGCCGCAGGACATCTTCAAGCTGGACGTAGGCCTGGATCTCTTCGAGCTGTTCGACCGTAGATCGCGTACATATCGTTGATCATCGGCGTCATATCGGCGCGCAGTTCGTCCCATTCTTGCTGGCGGCGCCGGTCTGTCCTGCGCATAGCCGGTGAGGACCTGCATCTGCTCGCCCAGCGCAGCCACGCTGTCGGTCAGCGTATCCAGCTTCTGTTCGAGCGTCGCCATGCCGTTCAGCTCTGGCGTCGCCTCGGACCGGCTCGATGGCTGCTGTCGTCATGGTCGCTCTCCCTACTGCCACTTGCCGGCCATGCTCATCTGCGCCGGGATCGGTAGTTCTTTGCCCTTGAGCAGCAGATTCCAGTACATCCAGCGGAACATCATCTTGCCCCAGTGGTTGACGACCGACTCCTGCAGGAGCGAGAAGGGACCGATGCCGGGCAGAGGATACTTGCCGGGCAGTGGTTCCACATCGTAGTTGAAGTCGATGAGGAATCCCTTGCCGAAGCCGGACTCGATGAAGCAGTTGGCATGGCCGTCGAAGGTCGGCTGCAGCTCCAGGCCGTCCAGGTAGCGCAAGAAGTTATTGATGAAGACGTCGACCTGGAAGTGGGCCACTGAACCGGCCTTGGAGCTGGGCAGGTCGGTGGCGTCGCCCAGCACGAAGACGTTGTCGAAGTCCGATGCTTTCAGCGTGTGCTTGTCCGTCGGCACGAAGTTGAGGTCGTCGCCGATGCCGGAATCCTCGATCAGCTGCGAGCCCATGTTCACCGGCACGGTGACCAGCAGGTCATACTCTACCTTGATCTCGTCGTAGGAGTAGATGGCCTTTTCATCAGGATCGGCGCGCTCGATGTTGAATTCGGGCACGACGGCGATGCCCTTCTCCTCCAAGATGTCGCCCAGAATGGAAGCGGCGCGCGGTTTGGTGAAGGCGGCCGGCAGCGGCGTGACCAGCGTGAGCTCCACGTTGTCGCGGATACCCTGCTCATGGAAGTACCAGTCGGCCAGGAAGAGGAACTCCAGCGGCGCGACCGGGCACTTGATGGGCATCTCGGCCACGTTGAGCACGAGCCTGCCGCCCTCCCATGTGCGCAGGAAACGGCGCAGGGCCGTAGCTCCGTCGACCGTGTAGAAGTCGTAGATGCTCTTGTGCCACTCGTGTTCCGTCAGACCGGGCGTTTCTTCCGGCACGATGCGCGAGCCGGTGGCGATGATCAGGTAGTCGTAGGACAGCCAGCGGTCGCCCTTGGCGATGCGCACGCGGTTCTGGTCGGGCTCGATCATCTCGATGGGGGAGATGATGACCTCCACGCCAGAGGGCAGAGTAATCGCGCTTAGGCTTGATCACGTCCTGGCGATCGTAGATGCCAAAGGGAATGAAGAGGAAACCGGGCTGGTAGTAGTGTGTCTCGTCGGCGTCTACCACCGTGATCTTCCAGTCCTCTTCCAGTTCATGCACGAGGCGGTTGGCGACCATCGTACCCGCTGTGCCGCCGCCCAGAATCAACAGACGCTTCATCAATTTCTCCTTCGGTTCACGTTTGTTCTCTCGCTCAAGAGTCCGGGACCGACGCTATACGCGACTCAGCTCCGAAATGCTTTCCAGTTTGTCGAATAATTGCTTACGTTCGGTGATGATGTGCGCCACGATGTCGGCGATGCGCTGAACGAAGGGCAGCAGTCGCTGCTGTTCTCGTTCGTCCAGGTAGAACACCTCGTCCAAGTGCGCGGCCACATCCGGCGTCTCCAAGTCCAGATACTCGGCGATGTCGCGCAGGCCGTCCTCATCGGGCGGCCAGTGTGACGGCGCAATACCGCCCACGACGACCATGGCGCTCAACTCGCTGCCCACGCGGACCAGGCCGCGTGCGCAAAGGAGGCCCAGCGGACTCTGCACAAAGACCGGATGCATGCTCGGGTTCGCGAGCCATCTCGGCCCAGGCTTCCATGCAGCGCCGATGGGCGTGCGGGGAACCTTCCGCCAATTCATAGAGTCCGCAGGGGTTGCTGGGCCGGGTCAGAGTGTCGCCCGTCCAGATCGGTGATCACGACCATCACGCCCAGTGCGTCTGCGAAGGTGTCCTGAATCTGCTGGACGCAATCGACAGGCAGCAGTCGGTCAACTTTGTCGGCGTGGAGCCGGCCGTTGGCGCCGGCGTCAGCGGCTACCGCGCCGCTGTTGACCTTGAGCCAGGTTTCCACCTGCGCCTGCGGGAAGCGCCACTGGTTGCCGACCTTGACGGCGGGAATGCGCCCGCTGTCGGCCATGCGATAGATGGTCGTGCGGTCGACCTGAAGAATGTCCTGGAGTTGGCGGGTTGTTAGGTAGCTAGCCATGCCGTCTGGACTTCGCCCTGTCTATGCAATGCCACAATCAGGTAGTCGAGTCACTGCATTCCATACTGCTGTGATGCAGTGTTCCGCAGCGCAATCCCCTGCACCATATTGCTTAACCATACGATGCGCTGTAATGCGCTGTAATGCATTTGATGCATTCGGTTGCATATGATGCATCACGATGCACAGTATAACTTTGTGATGCACCGGGCGGTAGGGACAAATGTCCCGAGAATCGCAGGACATTTGTCACGTTTGTCGCGCACACCCCGTTCGTGTATATTGTGTGTGTCTGTGCGGCGCGCGGCCTCCCGAAATGCAACGGTCCTACACAGTTTTGTGTGCGTTGGGGGTAGACGGAGCCGCACAATTTGCCCTGTACGCCAGATACAGCGCGGCTCCGTTGGCCCTCGGGCGGCGGCGGGCGCGGGAGATTGCCATGGAGACGCTGGAACGACCGTTCTTCGGGCGGGATCGACACCTGCGAGAGATTGCCGGCGGCCTGGGCGCGGCGCAACCTATCAGCTATGCAGTCGTGGGCGCGAAGCTGATCGGCAAGACGCGCTTGCTGCAGCGCCTGGCTTCTGCACAGGGCCCCCTGGCAGATTCCTGCGCCGAGACCGGACGCGTCGCCGCCGTGCTGATCGACTGTGGCGGCGCGGAGGCGCAGCGAGACCTCCTCTCACTCATCGCCGACCGGCTGGCGCGACGCGTGGCCGCGGACAAGGGGTTCGAATTCGCGCGGGAGCGGGCCGGCGGTGCATCGGACCCGCGCGAGCAGGTCCTGCGTATTCACCGGAAACTCGCGGAGGACGGAGGGCGCGCACTGTTGCTGCTGGACAACCTCGACGCGCTGGTGGGAGACGTGGCGGAGGCGACGCAGACATGGGCAGAGCTGGACATGCTCTTGCAGGAGATGCCCGCCGTCGTCGCGTCCGAGCAGCCGCTGTACGACCTGGACCGCACCGCGGCCGCTTCTTTCCACATCGACGGCATGGCGCAACTCTTCCTGGGGCTGATGGACCCTGCAGCCGCACGTACATGGACAGAAAGCTACCTCGAGGACTTTGCCGGACTGTTGCCGGCGTCGGACCATCTTGCGGAGATGACGGGGATGCACCCATTCCTGCTGGATCGACTCGGCTACACCCTCGACGATGTCCAAGGTCTGTTGGCTCCAGGCCAGACATTGGGGCCGGAGCATGTGCCGATGATCCGGATGCGTTTGGCCGAACATGGGCGGCCGCTGTTCGTGACCCTGTGGCAAGGGTTGCAGTCGCCGCCGCCGCGGGTGAACGTTCGTGCACTGCTCCCCGTGGTAGAGCGATTGCTGCGGGAACCATTGCCCCTTGAGGAGGTGGAGGACGAGCAGTCGTCACCTCTGAACTGGTTGATCAACCAGGCCGTCATCGTCTACGGCAGCCGCGGCTATCAGTTTGCGTGCCCGCTCTTCGCGGAGTTTCTCAGCCGGCGGATCAGCGCGGAGGCGAGCGGCCGCATGCGCCGGATGGCCACCGACGGTAGAGAGTCTCCCTTCCTCAACAGCCTGACCAAGACCGAGAATGCGCTGTTGCGCTATTTCCAGGCCAACAGCAATACCGTCATCTCCCCGGAGGAGCTGCTGGCCGACGTGTGGAACCGGCCGGACGCGTCGCCGCGGCGTGTGCAGGAGGCGATTCGCCGCCTGCGTCTACGCCTGGATGAGGCAGCGCCGCCGGTGGGCGTGATCGAGAACGAGCGCGGTCGAGGGTACCGCTTCGCGCCCGCACAGGCGTGACACCCCGCGGGCCGTTTCGGCAATGGCCCCGCCTTGCACTATCATTTCTCCGCTATGCGAACGATTCTTCGGTCTGACCTAGTGCGTGACAGTCTGTCTTTCCCTTCGCTCCGTGGAGCGGTTCTCGGCGAGGGAGCGGTGCGCCGTGCATGAGACCGCCCCGGCGCGAGACGAATGCGCACTGCCTCGGGTGCTGGTGCGCGGCGCGGGCGATTTGGCCACGGGCGCGGCGATCCGTCTCTTCCGCTGCGGATTTCCTGTCGTGATGACGGAGATCGAGCGGCCGCTGATGGTGCGTCGCAGCGTGGCGTTTGCACAGGCCGTCTACGACGGAGAAACCGTCGTGGAGGGGGTGCGCGCCGTGCGCTGTACGCTGGAGCACATCGCCCAGCTTGACGCCGGCGTCATCCCGGTGCTGGTGGACCCGGACGCTGCGTGCGGGAAGCAGCTTCGTCCAGGCGTCGTCGTGGACGCGATCATGGCGAAGCGCAACACGGGCACGCGCATGCATGACGCGGGCTTGGTGATTGCGCTGGGACCGGGATTCACGGCGGGGGTGGATTGCCATGCGGTGGTGGAGACGAACCGGGGGCACAATTTGGGCCGGGTACTGTGGCAGGGAAGTGCGGAGGCGGATACGGGCCGGCCCGGCGCATTGCCCGGCGTGCATCCCGGCACGCAGCGCGCGCTGTATGCGCCGGTCGACGGCCACGTGCTCCCGCGCGCGCAGATCGGCGACCGCTTGCGCGCCGGCGAAGTGATTGCCGTGATCGAGTCCCCTGGCGGTGGAGAGCTCCCCATCGAGGCAGCGTTTGACGGCGTGCTGCGAGGGTTGATCCATCCGGCGGTGCATGTGACGGAAGGCATGAAGATCGGTGACGTGGATCCGCGCATCCAGCCTGCCTATTGCTTTTCGGTGTCGGACAAGTCACTGGCTATCGGCGGAGGCGTATTGGAGGCGGTGCTCACCCACATGCACCGGATGGGAATGCATCGGTCGGGCGGGCAGCAAAGAGGGGAATTCTGACTATGGACGGGCTAACGCTGTGGGCTGTGCCGGAGATGCCGATCGTGCGCGAGGGAGATGATATCGCCGGGATCATCGTGGAGCGCATGGCCGCGCACGAAATGGCGCTGCAGCCGGGCGACATCGTCGTGATTGCGCAGAAGATCGTGAGCAAGGCGGAGGGGCGGCTGGTACGCCTGCGTGAAGTCGAACCGAGTGCACAAGCGCTGGAACTGGCCGAACGGGT
The DNA here is from genome assembly GCA_963752485.1 of uncultured Chloroflexia bacterium. GTDB lineage: Bacteria > Chloroflexota > Anaerolineae > Caldilineales > Caldilineaceae > JASGTU01. The sequence continues at coordinate 93,166 of CAVVYP010000022.1, read as the reverse complement.
GGACAAGGACGCAGCCACGGTACAAGTCATTCTCGACGACAGCCGCTCGGTCATCCGCGCCCGCCGCGGCCTGCTGATCGTGGAACAGAGCTCGGGCTGGATCTGCGCCAACGCAGGCGTAGACCACAGTAACGTGGCGCCTGCGGACGTGGGCGAGACAGAGGACGCGGACGCCGGGGTGATGCTGGCGCTTCTGCCCGAAGACGCTGACGCCAGCGCCGCACGCATCCGCGAGCGGCTTGAGCGAGTTGACGGGCGCGTCCCCGTCCGTGCTGATCAACGACAGCCATGGGCGGCCCTGGCGCATCGGCACCGTGGGCGTCTGTATCGGCTGTGCGGGCCTGCCGCCTGTGTGGGATCAACGGGGGCGGCGCGATCTCCACGGATATGAGCTCGTAAGCAGCGAAGAATGCATTGCGGACGAACTGGCCGCGGCGGCAAGCTTGATCATGGGCCAGAGCGACGAGGGGCGGCCGGTCGTGGTCATCCGCGGCTACGAGCTGCCTGCGCATGCACAGCCGGCCCCGGCGCGAGCGATTCAGCGTCCGAAAGAAATGGACGCGTTTCGCTAGCCCGTTGCCGTAGAACAGCTTCGGGAACGCCCGGCGAGCGGCAAGCTACTCCCGGGCGATCTACCCCTTGCTCGTCAGTTCATGCCAGTACGACGGGGCCTCGCGGTGGTCATCGACGGTGACGCGCTCGCCCTTTTCACAGTAGGCGCGCACGGCCGCTGTGATGGGCAGATCGAAGCCCGCTTCGGCGGCGGCGTGCAGGAAGTAGGGCAACTCGCGGAACTTGACGCCCACATGGACGCCGTTGCCGGCTTCGATTTGGGCGGCCGTGGCGTTGAAGTCCACGCGCCAGCGCCCCTCGTTGCCGATGGCCTGGCCGATCACGGCGGCGTCCACGCCCTCATTGACGCCGAACGCGATGGCCTCCAGGTAGGCTGCGTTGACAATCCCCATCATCAGTTGATTCACACCCTTCACGACCTGGCCGCTGCCGGGGGGACCGCAGTAGGTGAGCCGCTCTGCACCGCCGACGATCTCCAGCAAGGGGCGCACAGCGTCGAACGCTGCGCGGCGGCCGCCTGCGAACATGTAGAGCTGCGCGCGTTCCGCACCCTTGCCGCCACCGCTGACGGGCGCGTCGACGAGGTCGACGCCGCGGTCCGCGAAGCAGGCGGCGAGGCGGCGCGTCTCCGGCGGCGTAACCGTGCCGAAGTCGATCACGATTTGGCCGGCGCGTACATTGGGCAGGATATCGACTTCGGCGACGCGGACGAAGCTGCTGGAGCTGGGCAGGCTGGTGGCCACGATGTCGCCGCTGCGGACGGCATCGCCCGCGGACTGGCGGCTGCTGCGCCGGCGGAGACTGCGTCCGCGAGCCGGCCGGCGTCGATGTCGAACCCGATGACGGGGTACCCGCGCGCGCAACAGACTGCGCGTGATGGGTCCGCCCATTTCGCCGAGGCCGATGAAGCCGATGGTTGGCTTGGATGTGGGAGATGTCGCCATGCAGGCAATTCCTTTACGGGAGATTGTGTGAGCGCCGCCCGGCTGCGCGCCGAGTTTCTCACCGTGGCGTGGGACCGAATCGTCACCCCTTGAGGCCAGTGGTGGAGATGCCCTCGACAAGCTGGCGCTGGGCCACGATGAAGAATACGAAGACAGGGACTAGCGAGAGGGTGGACATGGCAAAGAGCGGCCCGTAGGAGGTCTGGCCCATGGAGTCCACGAAGGCGCGCAGGCCCAGCGGCACCGTCCACAGGTTGATGCTGTTGAGGTAGAGCAAATTGCTGAAGAAATTGTCCCAGTTCCAGATGAACGTGAAGATGGCGGTGGTGACGAGCGCCGGGCTGGTGATGGGCAGGATGATGCGCCGGTAGATCTGGAAGGCGTTGGCTCCGTCTACCATGGCCGCCTGGTCAAGTATCGAGCGGGATGCCGCGGATGAACTGGACCATCAGGAAGATGAAGAAGGCGTTGACCGCCAGGAAATTGGGGACGAAGAGCGGCAGAAAGGTGTTGACCCAGCCGAGTTTGTGAAACAGGACGTATTGCGGAATCAGCGTCACGTGATAGGGCAGCATGATGGTCGCCAGCATGATGGCGAACCAGAACTTCTTGAAGGCAAATTGGAGACGTGCAAAGGCGATAGGCGGTGATCGAGCAAGAGAATCACGTTGCCGATGACGGTCAGCCCGACGACGAGGAATGAGTTGAGATAGAAGCGGCCGAAGGGGACGCGCAAGCGCGTTCCAACCTTCGGATGTAGTTCTCGACCGTGAACGTCGACCGGCCATAGGCTCAGATCACGGAAAATCAGCGTCTCAGGCTTAAACGAACTGCTCACCATCCAAAGAGGGGGTAGAGCATGGTTGACGGCGCCGAGGAGCAGAAGCACGTGGGTGAAGACCGTTGTCAAGCGGTATGATCCTTTCGCCGGGGAGACCGGTACGATGCGTCGGAGTTTGTTGTGCAACGCTCATCGATTCATCCTCGTAGTAAACCCAGTACCGGGAACTTAGAAAGGCGACCGCGGTGAACATACCGATGATCACCAGCAGTATCCAGGCCATGGCCGATGCGTAGCCCATGCGGAAATTGCCGAAGCCTTGCTGATAGAGATAGAGCGTATAGAAGAGCACGGAATCCGCCGGTCCGCCGCCGCCGCCACTGATAATGAAGGCGGGCGTGAAGGCCTGGAAGGCGCCGATCATCTGCATGATCAAGTTGAAGAAGATGATGGGCGTCAGAAGCGGCACGGTGATGCGGATGAACTTGGACACGGCGTTGGCGCCGTCGATCTCGCCCGCTTCGTAGAGTTCCTGGGGAATCTGCTTCAAATCCGGCCAGGAAGATCAGCATCGGCGAACCGAACTGCCAGATGCGCAAGATGATGAACGTGTAGAGTGCAGTGGACGGCGTTCCGATCCAACTGATGCCCTCAATGCCGAAGAGGCCAGGAACTCGTTGAACAGTCCGTTCACGCCGAACACCTGCTTCCACAGGATGGCGATGGCGACGCTCCCACCCAACAGAGACGGCAAATAGTATGCCGGCCCGGTATAGGCTCAGCCCACGCAGGCCCCGGTTCAGTATGGCCGCCACAAACAACGCAAAGATCAACTGGAGCGGGACCGACAGAGAAGGACATAGCGGGCCGTTACCCTGACGGCGGCAGCGTAGCGATTGTCGCGCATGATCAGCCGCTCATAGTTGTATAGCCCATTCCATTCCGGCCGCGTCAGCAGATCGTAGTTTGTGAAGGACAAGATAGGCCGATACCATCAATGGGGCCGAGCGTGAAGATGAATAAGTCCCGCCAACCAGGGCAGCAAAAAGGTATAGGCAACCAGGTTGCTCTTTGAGCTTCCTGGTTCAAGCCACGGCTTGCTATCGGCCTGCAATCTGGATTGCTCTGTGACGCCGTGTACTGTCATCGAATTGCTCATGGGTTTGCTTCCACTGTTTGGGGACATGGACGGGTGCCGCCGGAGCGGGCGAACGGCCGATGGGCTGACCCGTAATGCGTGCCTACTGGTTCAGATGAAGTCGACTTCTTCGAAGAAGCCTTCGACGGCCTCATCCACGCGTCAGGTTGCCAAAGGCCATTTCGCTCGTAGAATGCGGGTCAAGCGCACTGAGCACCTCGCCGCCGCCCGCCGGTTGGTAGCCCTGCGGAATGGCATTGGGGCGCTATGTAGGCCATCATGTCGGCCAGGCGCTGGTCGGCCGGCGACGCAGCCTCGCGCACCATGGCGGCGTTGTCCGTATTGCCTGGAGGCCCGTGTTCTGCGTTGTAGATCGTGGCCACCTCCTCATCGTTCAGGAACCAGTTGAGGAATTCCGCGGAGGCATCCACCTCTTCCGTGGTAGAGGCAAGTGAGATATAGGCGCCGTCCACCGTGTAGCCGAAGGGATCATCCGGGTTGTTGCTGTGTGGGAAGGGATTCAGGCCCAGCTCGTTCTCCATGTGCTCCTGGTAGAGCTTGTGCTGGTTGCCGGATGTAACCTGGACGGCGACCTGCCCCTTCGCCAACATGGAGTCCGCGTGACCCAGTTGGCTCATTTCCTGCGTGAGTGCGGCGGGCGGCATGGCGCCGGCGGCGCGCAGGTCTTCCCACATCTGCCAGTAGTCGCGCAAGTCTTCCGGCTCGAAACCGAGCTGAGTCGCCGTCGAAGAACAGCTTGTCGCGCTGGCGAAGGAAGACGCGGAAACCGCGGGCATCGTCTCCGCTAGTCCGAATGGCGTAGACGTCTTCCGGCAGCGCCTCATTCAGCGCGAGCACGGTGTCTTGCCAGTCCATTCGTCCCACGTCCACTCGATGGTCAGGTTCAGCCACGCCTGCCTGCTCGAACAGGGCGGGATTGTAGTGAATGCCGACGGATGAGTTGCCGAGCGTCAGCATGTAGATCTTGTCGTCGATCTTGCCGGTGTCGACGATGCCTTGGGGCCACTTGCTCAGGTCGATCTGACCGGTTTCGACGAGCGGAGTCAGGTCGAGCAATGCGCCCCGATTTCCGTAGTCGAACAGGTAATTGGGGTGCATGTGGATGATGTCCGGAGCGTTGCCGCCGGCGACCTGCGTGGCGAGCTTCTCCCAGTACGGGGCCCATCCGGCGAATTCGCGTTCGATGGTGACGTTGGGGTTGAGCTCTTCATACATGTCGGCGAGGTCGTTATACATGTTGTGGCGCGGTTCATTGCCCCACCAGCCGAGGCGAAGGGTGACGTCGCCTTCTTCCATGGCGGCTTCGCCGGATTCCGCCGGTTCGGCCGCGGTTTCGCCCGCGCCTTCGTCAGCCGCCGGCGCTGCAACCGGCGCAGCACAGGCTGACAGGGCCAACGTCAGGATCATCAGAATTGCCAAAATTCGTCGATGGATTCAGTAATCTCCTCAAACGTCCACGTTCCATGGTGAAGTCCTTTCGTGAATTGCTTGGGATACCGGATACTGCTACGAGTTACCGCTTGCTTCGTACTTCTCGAACATCTGCTTGGCTAGCCGAAGATCATCGGGGATGGTAGAAGTATCGTCTTGCGGCGACAGTTCTACGGTGATGAAGCCCTGATAGCCGAGGGCCAACATGCGATCGACCACGTGGTAGTTGTCGGTGGTTCCTTCACCAAAGCGCACAAACTCCTTGCTGCCGAAGCCCCTGTTTTCCTTGACATGAATGTGGTTGACCTTGAGTTGAAAGCGGTCGATCAGGTCGTCCATGTCGACGGCAGCGGCATCGAAGTGGCCGGTGTCGAGGCAGATTCCGACGTGGGTGGAGTCAATTCGCTCGAAGATGCGGGCGTAGTCGTCGATGTTCTCCAGGTTGTTGCCGGCGTGGTTTTCGAGCGCGATCGAGTACGTCCTTCTCTTCTGCCACTGGAGCCACCTCCTGCAACACGGTAATGATTGCGTCCAGGCCGCCCTTCTGGCCGCGGCCCGCGCCCGTGAACGAGACCCGCCGGCAGCCCAGCTCCAATGCAGCGTCGATGATGCGCAACTTGTGCGCGACATCTTTGCTGAGTTCCTGGACGCTGTCCGCTCCAAAGCTCGTCGCGTGGATACACGCGGGAAGAAGCCCCGCCGCCGCGCAACGCTGTTTCAGGTCGACCATCTTGGCCGGCGTGATGGCGGACGGATACCAGGCGTTGAACTCGATGTAGCGGAACCCGATTTGCGGCAGGATACGGAAGCTCTCGCGAAAATCGTTGTCGCCGAATCCGTCGCATGAGATGGTGGCGCAGGCAAGTCCGATCAAGGGATTCACTCCGTTTGGCATTGGTAGGGCCGGCTGTTGATGCGCGTCCGGATGTCGCACCGCCACGCGACTGGCCAGGCGGGGGCGGCTGGAGCGACATCAGGCGGCGTGGACGACTTGCGCCGCCATGCGCTCCAGCGCGAGGTTGCCCTCGACGCACTGGTTGGCCACGCGCTCGTTGATCTCTCGGTTCACGGCGTGCACGCGCTCGGCGTCGCGACTGCGCAGTGCGTCCAGAATGGCCGTATGGTCCAGAATCATCTGCGATAGGTCGTAGTCGGGCAGGGTGACCGTCTGGTAGTTGAAGGCAACCGCGCAGTGCACGGAGATGTGGCGCCACATCTGGAGCAGTCGCTTATTGCCCGCCATCTCCACGATGCGCCGGTGGAATGCGCGGTCCAGTTTGCCCAAGGCATCGTGATCGTAGTCTTCATAGATGATGTGCGCCTGCTGCTGAATCATGGCCTGCAGCTCGGCGTAGTCCTGCGCGTCCAGGCGGTCGATGATCAAGTCCGCGGCCAGGTTTTCCAGCCCGGCGCGCAAGGCGAACGTGTCGGTGATTTCCTCCGGAGAGGATTTCGCCACGGACCAGCCGCGATTCGGGTAGTTCACGACGAGGCCGTCCCGCTCCAGCAAGCCCAGCGCCTCGCGTACCGGCGTGCGGCTTACCGCAAGCATGTCGGTCAACTCCTGCACGCGCACATGGTCGCCGGGCTTGAGCCGTCTGTCGAGAATCGCCTGGCGAATCTGGTCGTAGACCTGATCGCGCAGCGTTATGGGTTTGACGGAACTGACGGGTTGTTTGGTCTCGGCCATGGGTGACCTCATTCGCCATCACTCTCCATCTCCGGCAGGGAAGCGACGCGTCGGCTACACGGCAAGCGTGAACTCGGGCAACTGGACGATGGCGCCGCCCTGTTCCGCGGACTGGTGCGCGCAGATGCCGACGCAGGTCCAGTTGGCGCTGGTAACGGCATTGGGCCACGGATCGCGGTCCTCCACCAGGGCGGACACGAACTCGTTGCACCAGATGCGGATGCGAACCGCCGTGGCCTGCGCCCTGGATAAAGGAGAGGTGCTCGGCGTCCTGAATCGTGCTGGTGAAGGGCTGAATCTCGGCGGGCAGCAGATGGGCGAAGTCGGGCACAGTGACGCGTTGCGGCGATCTCCGGCTCCGGCTTCTTGGCCGTATGGATCACATGCTCCTCGCCTTCGATGAGCGCCCACTCGAAGCTCTTCTTGCTGCCGTAGACGTCGAAGGATTCGCGGTACTGGCGTGCGGTGTCGAAGAGAAAACGCCAGATATGGGCGGCGATGTCCGAATCCTTGATCTTGATATGGCAGGACTCGACGGCGAAAGCGTTGCCCGATTTCTGGGCCACCCGCTCGTTGATCGTCCCCGAGCCGAAACAGGAGACGTACTCGGCGCGCCCGTCGACGAGCCCAAGCACCGGGCGAGACGACGTGCGTGGCGTAGTGCATGGGGATCATGCGCTCCCAGTACTCGGGCCAGCCTTCCATGTCCTGCGGGTGGGAGGCCGCCATGTACTGGATCTTGCCCAGTTCGCCCGTGTCGTAGAGCTCCTTGATGAAGAGGAACTCGCGGCTGTAGACGACCGTCTCCGCCATCATGTATTTCAGGCCGGTTTCACGGACCAGGTCGACGATCTGTTCGCACTCGTCGATGGTGGTGGCCATGGGCACGGTGCACATGACGTGCTTGCCGGCCTTGAGCGCGGCGATGGACATCCAGCCGTGGTCGGGGATGGGGGAGTTGATGTGGACGAAGTCTACGTCCGGGTCGGCCAGCACGTCGTCGAAGCCGGTGTAGCGTTTCTCGATGCCAAAGGCGTCGCCGATCTTGTTGAGGTGTTCTTCTGTACGCTGGCAGATGGCGTACATCTCTACGCTGCGGATGGCGTTGGTAGATAGGAATGAACTCGGCGCCAAAGCCGAGGCCGATGATGGCAACTCGCACTGGGTCTGTCGCGCTTCCCATGATCTTCCTCCAGGGAACAGCAAGGTAGTGGATAGGTCCGGATTCAGTTGGTGGGTAGATTACGGACAGAATACTATATATTGTATACAATTGCAACTGCGAGTTTTGCGGTTCTTCGTCCTGCGCACGTTTGAGCGCCCATTCTCTTTGTGATAGACTGGGCGAACATTGGATTTGCAGAGCGTGTTGAGATATCTGGTTGATCGCCAGAGGAGGCATTTCTGGATAGCATTACTCTTGCCCGACGGATCGTAGACATTGTCGAGGAAAAGCTGGCGGCCGACATTGTGCTGCTCGACGTTCGCGAACAGACCTCCATTGCCGACTATTTTGTGGTGGCAACGGTGGACACAGAACGCCAGGCGCGCGCCATCGAAGTTGAAATGCAGGAAAGTCTGCGCCTGCAGCAGAACATCCGCCCGCTCAATATCGAAGGCGCAGAGGGGTCTGGCAGCGGATGGGTTCTGCTGGACTATGGCGACGTGATTGTCCACTTGCTCACGGGGGAGACCCGTCAGCGCTTCCAGCTGGAAGAACTGTGGGACAAAGCCAGCGTCGTCGTGAAAGTATTCTAGGGACGCTTGCGGGCATCCCCAGATGAGTCCCGCCCTCGTTCCTGCGGTCTGATTTCTTGCCGTCTAGGCGTAGACAGGGCGACCCGGTTCGGGTCGCCCTGCTTGCGTCGCTTGTGGTTGTGTTCGCCGGGGCCGGCCCTACGTACTCTCCGCGTCCGGATCAGTCCAGATAGTCGTAGGCCAAGAAGGTCAGGAACTCTACGAAGTCGTCCGACAGGGACAACTTGTCCATCAACTCGGCGGCTTCGCCATAGCGCTGTAGCTTGCGCCCGCCCAGTCCTTCCAACTCTTCGTCGCGTATCTGCTCGTAGAGTTCACGCGTCACGGGACGCCCGTCCGCCAGTTTGGCCTTGTGATGAATCCACTGCCAGATCTGTGAGCGGGAGATCTCTGCCGTGGCAGTATCCTCCATCAAACCGAAAATGGCCACGGCGCCGCTGCCCAGCAGCCACGCATTGAGATAGTGCAAGGCCACGTTGATGTTGTTGCGCAGGCCGGCCTCGGTGATCATGCCGTCCGGCACGCCGACGGCAAGAATCTGTTCGGCAGTGACGCTCACATCTTCGCGCCGCTTGTCTAGCTGGTTGGGCCGGTCGCCCAGAACGGCCTCGAAGACGTCCGTCGTCAGCGGAACCAGGTCCGGATGCGCCACCCACGTGCCGTCGAAACCGTCGCGTGATTCGCGGTCCTTGTCGTCGCGCACCTTGGCAAGCACGAGTTCTGTGGCGTCCGGGTCACGCCGGTTGGGGATGAAGGCAGCCATGCCGCCGATGGCGTGTGCGCCGCGCCTGTGGCATGTGCGGACGAGGAGTTCGGTATACGCGCGCATGAAGGGCACCGTCATGGTGATCTCGCTGCGGTTGGGCAGCACCATATCCTCGCGCCGGGCGAACTTCTTGATGGCGCTGAAGATGTAGTCCCAGCGGCCGGCATTGAGGCCGCTTGAGTGCCCGCGCAGCTCGTAGAGAATCTCATCCATCTCCAGCGCGGCCAGGATCGTCTCGATGAGGACGGTGGCGCGAATGGAGCCGCGCGGGATGCCGATGGCGTCCTGGGCGTAGTTGAAGACGTCGTTCCAGAGCCGCGCCTCCAGGTGGCTTTCCAGCTTGGGCAGGTAGAAGTACGGGCCGCTGCCCCGCGCAAGCAGTTCGCGCGCATTGCGGAACATGTAGAGACCGAAGTCGAAGAGGCTGGCGGAGATGGGTTGCCCGTCCACCAACACATTCTTCTCGACCAGATGCCAGCCGCGCGGACGGACGACCAGCGTGGCGATTTCGTTGTTCAGGCGGTATTGCCGGCCGTCGGGGTTCTGGAATTCAATGGTGCGGCGGATGGCGTCGCTGCAGTTGATCTGGCCGTCGATGACGTTTTCCCACGTGGGAGAGAGCGCGTCTTCGAAGTCTCCCATGAAAATGCGGGCGCCGGAATTGAGCGCGTTGATCATCATCTTGCGCTCGGTGGGGCCGGTGATCTCGACGCGGCGGTCCTGCAGGTCAGGCGGCGCGGGTGCGACCTGCCAGTCGCCCTGGCGGATCCATTCGGTATCCGCGAGGAACCCTGGCGTGTCGCCGGCGTTGATGGCCTCTTGGCGGGCAGCGCGCGCAGCCAGTAGGTCTTCGCGGCGCGAGTTGAAGTTGCGTTGGAGGCCGACGAGGAATTGGAGAGCTTCGTCGCTCAGTACTTCTTCGACGGCGGGCGTGATCGGCCCGACAATCTGGATTCCTTCAACTTCCGTGTCCGGCATTGTGCGCTCTCTTTCTGTGCGGATCAGATTTGTGGGTCAGTTACATCGTTGCGCCATATCGAGCAGGCGAAAGCAAACAAGTCACCATGGTTTGCATTCGCACAGAATGGCCCCGGTCGCCCGGCGAGTCGTACCGACCTCCCCGTTGATGAGACGGGAGCGTTTCCAAAAAACTTTAGCGCAAAACCGAAGGGCGCGCAATGTACTGCGCGCCCTTCGAACTCAGACTATGTGCCGCCGCTGTGAATCAAGCGGCGGGTGCTGTCCCGACCGGACGATGTCACCGGTCGCGCACCTGGTCGAATCCTAGTCCTCCAGCGTGCTGGTGTCGCCCACGGGCTGGCCCATGACCTGCGCCTTCAGCAGACGCCGCATGATCTTGCCACTGCGCGTCTTGGGCAGGGAGTCCACGAAGACGATGTCGGCCGGAACGGCGATGGGGCCGACCTCGGTGCGCACGTGGCGCTTGAGCGTGTTCACGCAGCTCGTCGTCGCCCTGGACACCGGCATTCAGGATACAGAAGGCGTGGATTACGTTGCCGCGCAGCTCGTCGGGCACGCCGATGGCGGCGGCCTCTGCGACGAGGGCGTGGCTGACCAGTGCGCTCTCGATCTCGGCAGTGCCGAGGCGGTAACCGCTGACCTTGATCACGTCGTCCAGGCGACCGATGATCCAGAAGTAGCCGTCGTCATCCATGCGAGCGCTGTCGCCGGTCAGATACCAGCCCTGCTTCTCGTAGTCGAGCCAGTAGGTGGTGATGTAGCGATCGGGGTCGCCCCAGACGGTGCGCGCCATGCCGGGCCACGGTCGCTTGATGACCAGGAAGCCGTCTTCATTGGCGCCGACGGACTTGCCCGCCTCGTCTACGATGTCGGCCTCGATGCCGGCGAAGGGCAGGGTTGCGCTGCCGGGCTTGAGCGGGACCACGGGCGTCGGCGTGATGACGAAGCCGCCGGTCTCGGTCTGCCACCACGTGTCGATGATGGGGCAGTTTTCGCCGCCGATGACCGAGTAGTACCAGCGCCATGCTTCGGGATTGATCGGCTCGCCGACCGAACCGAGCAAGCGCAGGCTGCTGAGGTCGTGGCGTCCGGGCCACTCGTCGCCGAAGCGCATGAGGCCGCGGATAGCGGTCGGGGCAGTGTACAGAATGGTGACGCCGTATTTCTCGATGATCTCCCACCAGCGGTCCGGGTTCGGATAGCCGGGCGCGCCTTCGTAGATGATGCTGGTCAGGCCGAGGAGCAGCGGCGCGTACACGATGTAGCTGTGACCGGTGATCCAACCGGGATCGGCCGCACACCAGTAACGGTCATCGTCCTTGGTATCGAAGACGATGCTCAGTGTGGTGGCGATATAGACCTGGTAGCCGCCGCATGTGTGAATCAAGCCCTTGGGCTTGCCGGTGGTGCCACTGGTGTAGAGGATGAACAGCGGATCCTCTGCGTCCATGACCTCGGTTTCACATTCGGTTGTGGCGCTGGGCATGGCGGCGAGATCATGCAGCCAGAAGTCGCGTCCCGGCTCCATGTGCACGTCCTGGCCGGTGCGCTTGTAGACAACCACGCGCTGGACTACGGGGCTGCGGCTCACTGCGATGTCGGCGATGTCCTTGAGGTTGACGGTCTTGCCGCGCAACCAGGCGCCGTCACAGGTGACGAGCACTTTGCTCTGGGCATCCTCGATGCGGTCGGCGAGGGCCTGCTCGCTGAAGCCGCCGTAGACGACGCTATGGATGGCGCCGATTTTGGTCGTGGCCAGCATCGCCATGGGCAGTTCCGGGACGCGACCCATGTAGATCGTGACCGTGTCGCCCTTCTTGACGCCCATGCCCTTGAGGATATTGGCGAAGCGGTTGACCTCTTTCCAGAGATCGAAGTAGGTGTAGACGCGCTTCTCGCCGTCCTCACCTTCCCAGATCATGGCCACCTTGTTTTTGCGCCAGCTATTGACGTGCCGGTCCAGCGCATTGTGGGCGATGTTGATCTTGCCGCCGGTGAACCACTTGTAGAACGGCTTGTTGCTTTCGTCCAGCACCTGGTCGTATGGTTCGTACCAGTCGATCAACTCTTTTGCCTTAGCGTCCCAAAAGGCTAGGGGGTCGGCAAGCGCTTCTTGGCGAAGCTCCAGATAGTTCGGCACGCCCACAGTGGCGAGCACCTCAGGTGAGGGCGGGTAGACTTCACTTTTCGCCGCCGTGGTGTCGAAACCCTCAGACATCGTAGTCCTCCTGTGATAGATTCACAACAGTAGATTGGTACTTCAGCTTGCGGAAACGAATAAATCACTACAACGGATACCAAGACCGGGCACTGGGATCCAGACGCTGTGATAGCGCGTAGGCAGAACGTGGCCGGCAGAAAACGCTCGGTCCCTAACGCCCCTCCTATTCACCTGTGCTGGTATCTCCTTTTGTCTGTGTTGGCGTTTCTATTCTAGCGCAGACCGCGTGGAGGGCCAAAGAATTGGAGCTGTTGATTTTGTGAACCGTGCGGGTCGCAGAATCTGGCGCACGCAAGCGGGGCGGATGGCCTCGATTCGGCGCAGGCGCCTGGCTCGGAGAAAGAATAACCCCGGCCGCGCTGCCATCGGCCGGGGCTTCTGATGCGAATCAGCTTATTTGGCGTACAGCGGCGAGCCGCCGTACGCGCCAGTGCGCCGCCTACTCAAAGATCCACGGATCGGTATTGCGGTCCCATGCGATAAGATCGTCACCGAACCACAGTGCGATTTCGCTCGCGGCGGTTTCTTCGCCGTCGCTGGCATGGACCAGGTTGCGGCCCACCTCGATGCCGAAGTCGCCGCGGATCGTGCCGGGAGGGGATTCGGCCGGCTTGGTGGAACCGACGGTATTGCGCACCAATGCGATGGCGTCGGTGCCTTCCAGAACCATGGCGACCACGGGCGCGCTGGTGATGTATTGGATCAGGCCGTCGAAGAAGGGTCTGCTTTCGTGGACCGCGTAGTGCCGGCGCGCCAGTTCGTCGCTCACGTCCACCATCTTCATGGCTACGATCTTGAGGCCGCGGCGTTCGAACCGAGTAACGATCTGGCCGATGAGGCCGCGCTGCACGGCGTCGGGCTTGACAATGACAAACGTCTGCTGCATGGATATCTCCCTGACTAATTTTGGTTTCGCACTGCGTCTCAAATAGAGATTTTGCCCTACGAATCCTGTTGCGTCTCTTGTTGTGGATCTAGTTGCGTATCTTGTTCGCCGGAATCCGCATAGCGGTATTCCAGCAGGCTGGCTTCATCGGGCGTGAGTAGAATCGCTGCGCTGCTGTCGTGCTTGCCCACGCCCCATACGGTTGCGGCGTATTCACCGTCCGGGTCCATGGTCGAAATCGGATTGGCCGCCAGCGCCCGGTCGTTCTCGTCCCCGGTTTCCGAGAGCGTACGCCATGCCATCAGCAGGTGCGGGTGATGCTCGACCAGGTGACGGGCTAGGGTATACGCCTCCTGCTCTTGGCCGCTCTTCCACAGTGCGACGGCCAGAGACACCTGAAAGTCGACGCGTCGACGGTCGGCCTGCGCCAGCGTGCGGTACCCGTCCGCAGCGTGTTTCCAGCGCCGTCCGCGCATGTAGAGCGCGGACAAACAGGCCAGATTATACGCCAGGGCATGGGGCGGATCCAAGCTGGTGCGGTGCAGGCCGGCGCGTATACCGGCGTCATAGGGGCTCATTTCGAATGCGCGCCGCCAGATGATGTTCGCCTCTGCGCGGCCGCCTGCGACCTCGGCCGCCTGCGCAAGCGCGCGCCAGGCCAGCGGGTTGCCGGGGTCTGCCTGCAGGAGCCGGCGCGCCCATTCCTCGCCCTCGGCCCAGCGGCGTTCTTCCCAGCAGAGCTGCAGCAAACGCCGGTAGGTGGGCAAATGGCGGGGAAGCTGACCGAGAATCACGCCGGCCAGGCGCGCGGCATACATCGGGCGAGCGACCGGTGATGGAGCGATCGATGGCGCGGCCCCAAGCGGCAAGGCTGTTGGCCACGCGTTTCGTCTCTGCACTAGTCATGGCAGGGGTACGGGGTAGCGATGCGCGCGGCTAGGTCGGCGGCAACGCATTGTATGGCAATTCGGACAGGCCGTGCATGATGCGCAGTTGCTCGACAAGGGCCAGGGCGTATTGTTCCTCTCCCGGCGCGGGGCCGAAGGGATCGCTGGGGCCCTTCTTGCTGTCCTGCAATCGGCGCAGCGTCGTCAACACGGAATGGGCGAGGACGTCCAGCTGGTAGCCGCCTTCCAGCTCGAAGACGAGGTAGCCGTCGCAGAGTGCATCGGCCAGCTTCATGAGTTCGCCCACCATCTCGTAATAGCCGCGGATGCTGACGCGCATGGACGCCAGCGGGTCCATCCAGTGGGCGTCATACCCCGCGGACACAATGATCAGCTCCGGCTCGAAGTCGTAGGCGGCCGGACCCAGGATCTGGTGGAATGCCGCCAAATAACCGGTGTCGCCGACGTAGCCGGGAAAGGGCACGTTGACGGTGGAACCGGTGCCGGCGTAGAGGCCGAAGTCTGTGGCCGCGCCGGTGCGCGGATAGAAGGGATATTGGTGAATGCTGAAGAACATCACACGTCGGGTCGAAATAGAAGATGTCCTGCGTGCCGTTGCCGTGGTGGACGTCGAAATCGACGATGAGGATGCGGTCCATGTCGTACCGCTCTTGCGCCCAGCGAGCGGCGATGGCCGGGTTGTTCATGAGACAGAAGCCCGTGCCCCAGTCCGAATAGGCATGATGACCGGGCGGGCGAATCAGCGCGAAGCCATTGTCAGCATCACCGCGCAACACGGTGTCGACGACATCGATGAGGCCGCCGGCGGCCAGTTCGGCGGCGTGAAAGCTGTCCGGCGTAATGTACGTGTCCGTATCCAGACGTCCGCCGCCCAGGGTGCAGATGGAGTGCAAGCGTTCGATGTACTCATCGGTATGGACCTTGAGGATGGCGTCCATGGGCGCGGGATTCGTGGGCACGTGGATCAACGTGTCGAGAATGCCGTCGCACTGGAGCAGCGTCCAGATCGCTTCGAGGCGGCGATAGTTCTCGGGGTGGCCTTCGAAGCTGTGCTTGCGGTTGAACGTGTCGTATGCGATTGCTGTCCGCTTCATGCTAGCCGCTCACTTACCAACGTTCTGGTCGAAAGTGGGTCGAAAATGGCGTACGCTGTCCTCGTCCGTCCCATCGCCGCCGGCGCCGGACGGGCCACCCGAAGGAATCATGTCAAACTGTAACGCAAAGTCGTGCTCATCGGCGTGCAGCACGCGAATCGTATCACAGAGGGTCACCGGCTGGTCGCTCTGCACCGCGTAAGTAGAAAACAGCGTCTGGCCGTCCCACACAAGGGTGACGCTTTTGTCGCCTACTGGGAAATCGATCAGCGCCCACCAGCGCAATTCGGGCTCACGCATAGGATACACCCAGACGCCGTCGTTGTGCCACTCCAGACCGGTCACGCGCCACACCGCCTGTCCTGCCAGTCGAATCCCGTCTGCCGCTTCGCCAAATCCACAAGGCGCGTCCGGCGCACAGCGCCATCCGCTCTGCGCAAGCCATTGTTGCGGGCCGCCTGAATCCGCAAGGGGCGACAGAGGTGGCGAGGTCCTGGGATTCTGATCATGCTGGGCGGCTTCGCTTTCCCAGCGGGCGGCGTTGGCGTCGTCGCCGGCGGCTGCGGCGAGCTGCGAGGCGGCGGACAGTGCGACCGCCAGTGCAGAGGACCGTAGGCCGTCCGCGGGCGCCTCGTCCTCCGTCCAGCGCGTGCGCACGAGGCTGTCCGCACACAGGGCGACGGCCGGCATGTGCTTCGACAGCAGGTCTGCGTCGGGATGGCGGCGCAGGTGACGGCGCAGCGCCTCCAGGTAGGCGGCGTTGGTGTCGACGACTTCGTCGCCGGGGTCGGTGAGCGCATCTTTTGGGCGCACGGGCACGACGGCGGGCAAGCGCCCTTCGCCCTTTTCGGCCAGACGCCGCAGGTGCGCCAACAGATTGCGGCTGGCGGTAACGTCGAAGACGTCATAGCAATCGACGAGGGCGGCCGCATCTGTCGTACGCCGGGAGGCCGGGGCCAGACCGGTGCGCATGCGCTGGGCGCCGCGGAGACATTCCAGCCGGCCGTGTTGCACGGCCCGGTTGAGGCGCGGATCCGACGTCCACAGGCGGCCGGTCTTCACGGCCTGTTCCCACTGTTTGGCGCTGAGCTCGAACTCGCGTTCCGCATCGCGCAGCGCGAGGAAGCCGCTCCACGCCACCTGTTCGCCGACGTCGCTGACGGTGAGCAGCAGCGGCACCTCGACGATGCCGTTGACGAGCACGTAGTAGGTGAGCGATGCGCGGCCCTCGTCGTCGAACTCATAGGCGGAGGGACGGCCCTGGGGATTGCCAAAGACGCAGGTGCGGTCGGCGTTGCGCTGTTTGTAGATGCCCTGGGCGCGGCGCGGATTGTCCTGCGCCACCAGCAGGCCATCGACGATGCGCTGGGTCAACGGTTCGCCCCAGATCGATCTCGATATCCAGCCGCAGCAGCCGGTCGCCCTCGGCCTGGCATTCCAAGGTCCAGACGGCCCCCCGGTCATAGTGGCTGCCCAAGAGGGCGGTGATGCGCTTGCTGATGATCATACCCTCGTTGCCCAGGATGGTCTCCTGGTAACCGGGGTAGTAGCGTGTGACGAGCGTCATCATCTCTTCGCCCACGGGGTCGTGGATGCGCATGCGGATGCTGCGGACGTAGCGTTCGTCCGCCCAGGGCCAGCACAGATCGTACAGGTCCGAGTTGGCGTCGGCCTCGAAGTAGAGGTCCTGGTTGGCCAGCCGGCTGCGCAGGGAACCGGGGGCTTCGTCGAATTCGATTACTTGGGGCTGATCCAGGATGGGATCGTATGGGTCCATAACGTGCGGTGGCCTGCTTCCGGTCACATAGCGGCGCGGCTCGCCGCACCTACACCGACTTCATCGGGATGCACGCCGGCCATGAGCAGGCCGAGGTCCTCACGCGTGGCCTCCGCACGCGGCACAATGGCCACGATCTGGCCGCGGTACATGACCGCGATGCGGTCAGACAGCGCCATGATCTCGTCCAGCTCTGCACTGACAACGAGCACGGCCACGCCTTCGTCGCGCTTGGCCACGATCTGGCTGTGGATGAACTCGATGGAGCCGACGTCGATGCCGCGCGTGGGCTGGGCGGCGATGAGCAATTGCACGTCGCGGCTGAACTCGCGCGCCACGACCATCTTCTGTTGGTTACCGCCCGACAGGCTGGAGGCGCGCGTCTGCACGTTGGGGGTGCGCACGTCGTATTCGGCGACAAGCCGCTCTGCGTGTTCGTCGATGGCCGGCTCGCTGACAGTCATCCCTTTGGCGAAGGGCCGCTGGTAGTAGGTATTGAGTACAAGATTGTGCGCCACCGTGTAGGAGTCGACCATGCCGTACGCGTGCCGGTCCTCCGGCACGTGGCAGCTCTGGCCTTGCTCGGTTACGCGCCGGGGGCTGACGTTGGTCATGTCCTTGCCATTGATGGCGACGCGGCCGCTCGTGGACGATCGCAATCCCGTCAGCACTTCGACGAGTTCGGTCTGGCCGTTGCCCTGCACGCCGGCCACGCCCACAATCTCGCCGGCGCGCACGTCCAGCGACACGTTGTTCAGCGCGAGGTGTCCCAGGTCATCCTCTGCGGAGACGCCCTCCATTTCCAGAACGACATGCTGCGGCTTGGCGGCATCCTTTTCGACGGTCAGGATCACCTCCCGGCCCACCATCATGGCGGCCAGGGATTCCTGCGTCGCCACGGCCGGGTTGGCCTCGCCGACCATTTTGCCGTTGCGCAGCACAACCACGCGCCCACAGATTGCCAGGACCTCCTTGAGCTTGTGCGAGATGAAGATGATGGATTTGCCCTGGCTGCTCAACAGTTGCATGACGTCGAACAGGCCCTCGATCTCCTGGGGCGTCAATACTGCCGTCGGCTCGTCGAGAATGAGGATATCGGCCTCACGATAGAGCGTCTTCACGATCTCGACGCGCTGGCGCACGCCAACAGGCAAGTCCTCCACCATGGCATAGGGGTCCACGGCCAGCCCGTACCGCTCGGAGAGTTCGGTGATGCGCTCGGCCACCAGCTTGGTGTCGAGCAGGCCGTATTTGGTGCTCTCGTCGCCAAGCATGACGTTCTCGGCGACCGTCATCACCGGCACGAGTTGGAAGTGCTGGTGCACCATGCCGATACCCAGCGCGATGGCGTCGTTGGGGTTCGACATCTCCACCGGCCTGCCGCGCACGAGAATCTCGCCCTCTGTCGGCTGATAGAGGCCGTAGATGACGTTCATAAGCGTCGATTTGCCGGCCCCATTTTCGCCCAACAGCGCGAGAATCTCGCCCTCGTACAACTGGATGCTGACGTCTTCGTTGGCGATCACGCCCGGGAAGCGTTTGGTGATGTGTCTGGTTTCCAGAACCGGCGTTCGGTCTTGCTTCAAGTTCGATCTCCTTGGCCGCAGGTATGCAATATCGGGACGCAGATCAAAGCGGATTGGGCTGATGTGCGCGAACCACGGCTA
Organism: uncultured Chloroflexia bacterium; assembly: GCA_963752485.1. Classification (GTDB taxonomy): domain Bacteria; phylum Chloroflexota; class Anaerolineae; order Caldilineales; family Caldilineaceae; genus JASGTU01. Next base: position 74,530 of record CAVVYP010000022.1, on the reverse strand, counting down.
TTCGGATGCGCTCTCGGTCTCGTATACCTTGCCTTCGGCTGCGGGCGGGCGCACCCTGCCCACGAAACCGGATACTGCGACAATGGTGACCACGTACGGCAGCATGGCGATAAACTGGCGCGGCACCTGCGTGACGCCGGCGAGGAGCAGCTCATTCTGCAACGCCTGGGTGTAGCCGAACAGCGTCGCCGCAGCCAAGGCCCCGAACGGATTCCAGTTGCCGAAGATCATGGCCGCCAGCGAGATGAAGCCGCGGCCGGCCGTCATGCCTTCCTGGAACTGTCCGACCGCTTCCAGCACGAGAAAGCCTCCGGCCAGACCCGCCAGCGACCCGCCGATGGTCGTGTTCATATAGCGGAAGCGGTTGACGTTGATGCCCACGGTGTCCGCCGCGCGCGGATGTTCGCCGCAGGCGCGCGATCGCAGTCCCCAGCGCGTGCGAAAGAGGCCGACATGGACGATAAGAACCAGCAGCAACGCCATATACGTGATGGGCGGATTGTTGAATAGCACGTCGCCGACCACGGGAATGTCGGCCAGAACGGGGATGCGCACGGCGGTGAACTTGCCTTCGGACACTGCGTCGCGGTCGAAGAGGTAGGCGGTGAAGCCGGCGGCCAGCACGATGATGACCGTCCCCGAAATGATCTGGTCCATACGGTAGCGGATGGACATGGTGGCGTGCAAGAGGCCCATCAATCCGCCAACCAGCAGCGCCGCTGCAACCCCGATGGCAAGGCTGCCGGCCAGCGGCCAGCCGTTGGTGGCCACCTTCGCCACGAAGGCTGCGAACGCGCCCGCCAGCATCATGCCCTCGATGCCGATGTTGATGATGCCCGTGCGCTCGCAGAGTATTCCGCACAGGGCTCCCAGCACCAGAGGTACAGAGGCGCGCAACGTGAAATTCAAGGCGCTGACGCCGAACAGCACGCTCAACGCCTTGATGTCGCCGAGCGCGGTCGTGTTGACAAGAATGATCATCACCACCAGCGCCAGCGCCGCAATTATCAAGCCGATGGAGGTTCCCCTCAGGAGCTTGTTCCTAGTCATCGCAATTCCATAGAGCAATGGTCCCGGCGTTGATGATCACGATTGGTACGGTCCATACGGCTGACAGGGCTGTCGGTCCGCGGCTCGAAACTGCGCCACGCCGGCTATTGTCCCCAGCCGACAGTCAGCGTAGTGTCTTCTTCGTCCGGCTTGGGCTTGATGCGGTAGATTTCGCGGATGATCGTCGGCGCGGCCACGAACGCCAGCACAAGCCCCTGGATCACCTGGATGATGTCGGCTGCGACGCCGGACTCAAACTGCATCTTGGCTGCGCCCGCGTCCAGGGATCCAAGCATAAACGCGGCCAGAATCACGCCGAAGGGATTGGTCTGGCCCAATAGGGCGACGGTGATGCCGTCGAAGCCGACGGCCCCGCTGAATTCCGGCGCGAACTTGTGGTTGAAGCCCAGCGTCTCAATGCCGCCGGCCAGCCCGGCCAAGGCGCCCGCAATGACCATGGCGAGAATCACCATGCGCGCCACGCTCATGCCTGCGTAGCGTGCGGCCTTGGCGTTCAGGCCGACCGTGCGCAGTTCAAAGCCAAAGGTTGTGCTGTAGATGAGCCACCACATGAACACGGCGACGAGCACCGCCAGCACAACGCCCCAATGCACCTTGTAGGGCGGGCCAAAGATATAGGGAATCTGCGCACTGGCCAGCACGTCGGGCGTCTCGGAGATGGGCCCGGCGGCGCGGTCCCAGAGCGGACCCGGTCTCTGCCCCTGTGTACCGCCGGCGTATACCGTCCAACCGGCAAAGAGCGCAGCGATATAGTTCAACATGATGGTGACGATCACCTCGTGCGCGCCGGTGAAGACCTTGAGCACGCCGGGGATTGCGCCCCACAAGGCGCCGCCCAGGACGCCGGCCAGCAGCGCCAATGGCAGATGGACGAAGGCGGGTAGGCCCTCGAAGTTGACGCCCACGGCGACGGCGGCGACGGTTCCCATGATGAACTGGCCGGACGCGCCGATGTTGAACAACCCTGCCTTGAAGGCCACCGCCACCGACAGACCGGTCAGGATCAGCGGCGTGGTCTTGCGGATTGTGGCTGCCCATCCGCGTGCGCTGCCAAAGGCGCCGGAAAAGAGGCCGCGATAGGCGGCTATGGGATCGTCCCCCGACAGCAGCATGATGATGGCGCCAATGATGAGCGCCGTGACTACCGCCAGCAGCGGAAAGAGCAGGGACCGTCCGATCCTGCGAAGAGAAATGCCACCCATGGGAACTCCCAGGCAACCCTAGTGATGAGTCAAATTGATGCGCCGGATACGCCAGCGGAGGAGAGCGACAGGTCTACCGGGAATGACCTGCGAATACCATCTTGTGAACTGTACACAGTGTAACAATGGGAGGCGTAGTGCAGCGCCTCCCATTGCCCTTCGAGCGAACTTCGACTACCGAACTACTGACCGTAGCCGGTTGTGATGGAGCCGTCGGCCAGGCCGGCGTCGATCTCTGCCAGTTGGTCCTTGACTTCCTGCGGAACGACATCCTCGAAGTCGTGGAACGGGGCCAGGCCCGCGCCGCCGAAGACGTTGCCGCCCTCGAACGTGCCGTCCGCCACCGCCAGCGAGCAGGTCCGCAACACCGGGGGTGATGAGCTTCATGGCGCTGGAGACGAGACAGGGCTGCGCCGCGGGAACGGTCTCCCACTGGTCCGTGTCGACGCCGATGCAGAACGCGCCTTCATTGGCGGCGACTTCTTGCAGTGCGCCGTTGCCGGTCATACCGCCGGCGCCGAAGACCACATCCGCACCCTGGTCGATGGCCTGCTTAGCAGTGGCGGCGCCCCACTCAGGATCGGTGAAGGCCTGGGACAGCTCGCCGGGATGGAAGGTGGAGATGACGTTGATGTCGGGATTCACGTACTTGGCGCCGGCCTCGTAGCCTTCCTTGAAGGCCACGACGGGCGGAACCAGGTCGGTGCCCAGCACGGCGGCGATGGTGCCGGATTCGGTCAGGCCTGCGGCCAGTGCGCCGGCGAGGAAGCCGGACTGATCCTCGTGGAATACCAGGCCGGCAACGTTCGGCAACGTCTCACCCTGGAACTGGTCGACGCCGATGAACTTGATGTCAGGGTTCGCGTTGGCGGCCTCAATGGTGGCCTCGCCGAGGGCGAAACCGACGGTGACGATGACGTCGTAGCTCGGCGTCGATGAACTGCTGCATGTTGTCAGCGTAGTCCTTGACGTCCTGCGTCTCGATGATACTTGACTCGTCCTCGCTCAGGCCGAGCTGCTCTGCAGCGGCTGGACGCCTTCCCATGCAGACTGGTTGAAGCTGCGGTCATTGATGCGACCGACGTCGGTGACCAGACCCACCTTGATCGGCGGCCATCTCTTCGGCGGGGGCTGCTGCGCCGCCCGTCTCGACCGGCGCAACCGGCACGGTACAGGCGCTGACGACCAGCGACACTGCCAGCATCAACGCAACCAACAGTAACGAAGATTTTAGCGATTCGCATTAGGTTTTGTTTCCTCCGTATCGATTGTGAACTAGAATGAGGTTGAATCGTAGCGTACACTGAACTGCCGTCCGCCAAGCGGGAGATCGTGGGGCACGGGGAATGTAGCGGCGGACGTGAACTGCGTTTGGTCCCCACATGTCTGCAGATTATAACCAATGCCAGTGTGACAGGCAAAGGTTGCGTGGCCTCCGTGCGTGTCTGGCACATGTCTCCCATATGACGTCTGCAATGACGGCCGCGCCCATTCTCGACCACCTGCTGCTCGGCAATTCCAGGAACGAGGATTTCTCTATGCCTATCTCGACCGACAAAATCTCTCTTGGCGTAAGAAGAGCGCTGCAACAATGCGCCCAGGCCGACGGCACGTTTGCCATGCTGGCCATGGACCAGCGCGGCAGCCTGATCCGCGCCATCAATCCGAATGATCCGGCATCCGTGCGCTATGCACAGGTCGTCGCGCTGAAACGCGACGTGATTGGCGCACTGTCACCGCATGCCAGTGCGACGCTGCTCGACGTAGAGTACGGCTACCCGGCGTGCGTAGCCAGCGGCGCGCTCAGCGGTCGCAGTCGGGGCTGCTGCTGGCCTACGAGAAGAGCGGCTACGAGGGCGACCCGACGGCGCGGCGCACCGCGCTGCTGGACAACTGGGACGCCGGCCGCAGCCGGCGGCCGGCGCAACCGGCGTCAAGCTGCTCGTCTACTATCGCCCGGATGCGGCCAACGCCGCTGAGCAGGAGGCCCTCGTCTCGGAAGTGGCGGCTGAGTGCGGGAAGTGGGAGCTTCCCCTCTTTCTGGAGCCGCTGCACTATTCGCTGGACCCGGCGCACAAGACCGTGCCCGATGCGGAACGGCGGCAGGTAGTCATCGAGACGCGCGCGACGGCTGACCGCGCTGGGCGTTACCGTGTTGAAAGCCGAGTTCCCCGTCGACGTGAAGCAGAATCAGGACGAAGCGGACTGGGCTGCGGCCTGTGCGGAGTTGAGCGCGGCATCGCAAGCGCCGTGGGTGCTGCTCAGCGCAGGCGTCGACTTCGACATCTATCTGCGCCAGGTGAAGGTCGCCTGCGCCAACGGGGCCAGCGGCGTGCTCTGCGGCCGCGCCGTGTGGAAGGAGTCGATCCAGTTGGCCGGCGCAGAACGCAGCACGTTCCTGAGCGGGACCGCAACGTCTCGCTTCCAGGAAATTGCAGCCGTTGTCAGCAAATCCGCGCGGCCGTACATGGACTTCTACCCCGACCGACGTCCGGCGATGAACTGGAGGGCTGGCAGCCTCTCCTGAGCGGCCGCGACTTCGGCCGAGCGCCATCGCTGCAATCGCGCACGAACCCACAAGGCAGCCACATGCGCACGCAGACCACTACCATGCAGCGACAGTGCCGCTGGTCGGCATCGATGTCGGCGGCACGTTCACTGACTTCGTCGTCATGGCGGACGGCGGTCTCACCGTCCACAAAGCCCCCACGACGCCGGAGGACCAGAGCCGCGCCATCGTGGCCGGTCTTGCCGCATTGGGCATCGACGAAGCCGACGTCGTGCACGGCATGACCGTGGCCACCAACGCGCTGCTGGAGCGGCGCGGCGCAAGGACGGCCCTCACTCACCACAGAGGGCTTTGCAGACGTACTCATCATCGGACGCCAGAATCGACCGCAACTCTACCATTTCAGCCAACAGCGCCCGCGCCGTTGGTGGAGGAAGGCTTGCGGCTGGAAGTCTCCGAGCGCCTTGACGTGGACGGCAACGTGCTGACGCCGCTGGACGAGGGCCGGCTGGCCGGCATCGCCCACGACCTGGCCGCAGGCGACGTGGAGAGCCTGGCCATCGTCTTTCTGTTCTCGTTCCGCAACCCGAAGCACGAGCAGCGTGCCGCCGCCATCATCGCGGCGCAGTGCCCGGATCTGCCCATCTCCTTGAGCAGCGAGATTCTGCCCGAATACCGGGAGTACGAGCGCACGGCCACGACAGTCATCAACGCCTATGTGCAGCCGCTGGTGGCGCGCTATCTGCATCGTCTGGACGAGGCGCTGCCGGATTGCCGCGTGCGCATCATGCAGTCCAATGGCGGGGCCATCGGACTCGCCGCAAGCCGCGGGCCAGGCTGCACGCGTCGTGCTGAGCGGACCGGCGGGGGGCGTGGTGGGCGCATTTGCGCTGGCGCAGCAGGCGCTGGACGAACCCGCGCCGGACATCATCACCTTCGATATGGGCGGAACCAGCACCGATGTCGCGCTCTGTCCCGGGCGCATTCCGGCCACGGCGGAGAGCGTGATCACCGATTTGCCGCTGCGCCTGCCCGTGATCGACATCCACACGGTGGGCGCGGGCGGCGGCAGCGTTGCGTACGTGGACGCGGGCGGCGGGTTGCGCGTGGGCCCGCGCAGCGCGGGCGCGGTCCCTGGCCCGGCCTGCTATGGCCGCGGCGGCCTGGAAGCGACGGTCACCGACGCCAACCTCGTGCTGGGCCGGCTGGACCCAGGCGGATTCCTGGGCGGCAGCGGCGATGTACGCTGGACGCGGATGCGGCGCAGCGTGTACTGAGCGAGTTGGGCGACAAGCTGGGCCTTTCGGCGCACGAAGCCGCGCTGGGCGTCGTGCGCATCGCCAACGCCACCATGGAACGGGCGCTGCGACGCGTATCCGTGGAGCAGGGCTACGATCCGCGCCGCTTCGCGCTGCTGCCCTTTGGCGGCGCGGGCCCGCTGCATGCATGCGACCTGGCGGATGCGCTGGGCATCGGCAGCATCCTGATCCCGCCGATCCCGGGCGTACTGAGCGCCTACGGCATGCTCGTGGCCGACGTCGCAAGCGACGCGTCGCAGAGCGTGCTGACGCCGGCCGGCGAAGCAATCGGCGCGCCGGCCGGCGTGCAAGCGATCTGTTCGACGCGCTGAGCGAGCGGGTCGTGTCGGCGCTGGCGGTGGAAGGCGTGCAGACGCCGCGTGCTGGACGTGTCGCTGGACATGCGCTATCGGGGCCAGAGCTATGAGCTGACTGTGCCGCTGGCGGCGCCCGTCACACCGGACCACCTGACGGACGCGGTCGCCGCCTTCCATGCGGCGCACGAACAACGATACGGCTACGCCATGCGCGATGAGCCGGTCGAGGTCGTGAATCTGCGCGTGCGCGGCAGCGGCCCAGGCGCGCAGCCGGGATTGCCGGCCTCCGCGCTGCAGGGCGAGGATCCGTCCGCCGCGCATAGTGCGGACAAGAGCGTCTGGTTCGACGCTGCTGGGACCGGTCGACACCGCCTGCTACGTGCGTGAACGGCTGGCGCCGGGCAACCGGTTCGCCGGCCCGGCCCTGATCTTGCAGTTTGACTCGACCATCGTCGTCACGCCACGCTGGCGCGGGCGTGTGGACGAATACGCCAATATCTGGCTGGAAAGCGGCGTAGGCCCATGGATCCCATCACGCTTCAACTCTACCGCCATCGCTTCGCAGGAGCCGCCGAGGAAATGGGCGTCACCTTGCGGCGCACGGGCTATTCGCCCAACATCAAGGAACGGCTGGATTTCTCCTGCGCGATCTTTGACGGCGATAGGCCGCATGATCGCACAGGCGGCCCACATCCCCGCCCATCTGGGCGCCATGCCGGCCAGCGTGCTGACCATTCTCGACCGCTTCGAACGCTGGTCACCGGGCGACGTAGTCATCGTCAACGACCCGTTTGAAGGCGGCAACCACCTGCCCGACATCACCATGATCTCGCCGGTCTTCACGCGGGAGGGCATGGACGCGCCGGACTTCTTCGTCGCATCGCGCGCGCACCATGCAGACGTGGGCGGCATGACGCCGGGTTCTCTGCCCCTCTCCACGGAGATCTATCAGGAGGGCATCATCATCCCGCCGGTCAAGCTGGTACAAGCGGGGCGCTCTGGACGAGGATGTGCTGCGCATCATCCTGCGCAACGTGCGCACGCCCGACGAGCGGCGCGGCGACCTCGCGGCGCAGCGTGCGGCAGCCGCTATCGGCGAGCGTCGCCTGCAGGAGATGGTCGAAGCGTTCGGCTATGACGAGGTGTCTGACCTACGCCGAGCATCTGCAAGCCTACAGCGAGCGGCTGACGCGCGCGGCCATCCGACACGTGGCCGGACGGAGTGTATGACTTTGAGGACGTGATCGAGCTGGTGGAAGGCGACGAGATTTCGCTCGTGCCCATCCGCGTCAGCGGCGCGCATCAGCGGCGAAGAGGTGACCTTCGACTTCACCGGCACGGCTCCGGTGATGCATGGTTCGCTGAATGCCGTGATCGCCATCGCCCAATCGGCGTGCTATTACGTGGTGCGCTGTCTGGTGGGCGACGAGGTTCCCATGAACGGGGGCTGCTTTGCGCCGGTGCATGTGGTCGCGCCCGCGGGCATCGGTCGTGAATGCGGTTCCGCCCGCGGCCGTGGCCGGCGGCAACGTGGAGACCTCGCAGCGCATCACCGACGTGGTGATGGGCGCGCTGGCGCAGGCGTTGCCGGAGCAGATTCCGGCGGCCAGCCAAGGAACCATGAACAACGTGACGATCGGCGGGCAGCGGGCAAACGGCGCGCCGTTCGCCTATTACGAGACCATCGCCGGCGGCATGGGCGCGAGCAGCGCGAGCGACGGCCCAAGCGGCGTCCAGGTGCACATGACCAACACGCTCAACACGCCCGTCGAGGCGCTGGAGCTGGCCTATCCTATCCGCTTGGAGCGCTATTCGTTGCGCACGGGCAGCGGCGGCCGCGGCCGGCATCGCGGCGGGGACGGCATCGTCCGCGAATACACGATGCTGACGCCGGCCACGGTCACCATGCTCAGCGAGCGGCGCGCGGTCGCCCCGTGGGGGCTTGCCGGCGGAGAAGACGGTTCGCCGGGGCGCAACATCCTCACCCGCGCCGGCGGCGAAGTGGAAGAACTGCCGTCAAAGTTTACGCGCCGTGTCTACCCCGGAGACCGGCTGCGCATCGAGACGCCGGGCGGCGGCGGCTGGGGGCCTTCTCCCGCCGGCTAGCTGCGCATCCACCCCAATTTCGCCCTCTGAAGAAGCCACAACTACACGAAGTCCCGCTAGCGTAGGCTAACGGTCCGCGTCTGATCCAGTGCGTATCCGGCAGTGCGCGCCCGCTGTGCGTATAGTGTAGGCCGAGAGAAAACCGCGCTGACTGTCAGAATTCATGCGCCGGCTCAACAGAGATGGCGCAACAGGCAGCGGCGGAAGTACAGCACCGGGATGAACAGGGGCTGCGTACGAGGAAGGGGGCGAACATGAAAGCGCGATATATCACAATGATAGGCATTGCGGCGCTGATGATCGGCGCCTTGATGGCAGGCGCTGTACAGGCGCTCGAGACAGAAGCCGGCCCCACGGCCATCGCGCGCCACGCTGGAGAATGTGCGCGACTACGCACCCGCCGTCGCGCTGATGGCGCAAGCTATGCCGTCGATGCGGGTACGCTCTTTGCGGGCGGACCTGGGGCCTGGCGCGAAGTCAGCACGCCGGATGAGATACTCGTCAGCGCGGTGGCCGTGGACAACGTGCGACCGCACGTCGTGTACATCGGCGCAGCCAACGAACTGGCGATCTACAGAAGTGCGGACGGCGGCGATAACTGGCTGCGCGTGCCTATGAACAACACGCCCGGCGGCGTCACGGACATTGCCGTAGACGGCGTGCAGCGCATCGTCTATGCTGGCACGGATACGGCCGGCGTCTTCCGCTTGCGCGACGTCGGGGTCGAGCATGCTGGTCGGCGGCCAGTTGCTGCTGGATGAGCCTGTGCGCCAGGTGGCGGCTGACAGCTCCGGCGCGGGCATGGCGTTCGCTCGCACGGACACAGCCCTTTATCGCGCCGAGAATTACGGCCTGGCCTGGTCCACGGTGGACGATCTGCACAGCAGCCCCACGTCCCTCGCCATCGCCAACGGCGACCCGGCCACGGTCTACGTGGGCACGGTTGACCGCGGCGTGCTGGCGAGCGCCGACGGCCGCACATGGGAGATGGTGAATGCGGGTTTGGGCATGGTCCCGGGCACGCGTCTGCATGTCGATGCGCTGGCCGTGGACCCGATGCAGCCGCATCAACTGTACGTGGCCGCCAGCTTCCTGTACGGCAGCACGACCGTGCATCAGACGCCCAGTCAAGTCGCAATTAGCTCGAATGGGGCGGCAAGCTGGGATCGACTGGATCGGGAGTCCACGACTTCGGTCGCGGAGTTGATGCCTGTGAGCGGGACGCCCGGCGCGTTCGTATGCGCTGACGACCGAGTCCCGCACGCCCTTGGCGCTATATGACGCACCTGAGATGGCGGCGGCCCCTGCGATGGCGAACACGCCTGCGATCGCTGGGCAACCGGTTGAGGCCGTTCCTACATGGGCGACCGCGCCGGGCGCGGTCGAATCCACGGGCATGGATCCGATTCCGCTGGCGTGGGTGATTGCGGCGCTGGCCGCCCTGGCGCTGGGCGTTGTCGTGACCTATGACCTACACCAGCGCGGCGTGCGTCCCTTGTCGCCGGGGTTGGCCCTGACTGCGCTGGATACGCAGACCTTGCCCACGGTCGGATAGACGGGCGGCGCGGCAAAGTAGATGCAGAACATGTCACAGAGTGGCCGGCTTGCAGTGCGAGCCGGCCACGTCTTTGCCGGTTATGACCCAAATCCTTTGCCGCGCCTACCGGGTGATGATACAATCCCGTAGCGAATCACACACTTGGAGGCATCACCGGTTTCGGTTCATGGCACAAGATCCCAGTCCACAGAGTCAGAGCAAACGAACGTCATCTTCTCAGCGGTCCCGGTCGGATGTGGGCACGCCGCCAAGTGGCTTCCGCACGACATCGCTGATTGTCTCCGCCCTCCTGCTGGCGGCGCTTGCGGCTGCGATTGCCCTGGCCATCTTCGACAATCCCAGGTCCGCCTATCCGCCGCTTGCGGCAGCGCCAACCGCCGGCCAAGGCGCGATTTCGACCACGTCTCCGAACTTGACGGATACACCGGATGCCCAGGCAGCAGAGCTCCGTGGCGACAGACAGTGCAACAGACAGCGCCACGCCGGAGGTGGACAGCGCAGTTTCCGACGCCGCCGAGACAGAGCCTGCCGATCCCGAGCCGGTTGACGTGGAGACCGGCGCCGCTACAGACACCGCCACTTCGCCGCCGCCCACGCCCGCCCCAACTGCAACAGAAGGCGACGCCACTGAACCCAGCGTCAGTCCGGGGGCGCGGGTGTCGCCTTGGCGAGCAGCGGCGCGTCGAGCCGGCGGGCTTTGCGTTTCAGCCCGTGACTGGGTATTCGCTGGAATTTGCCGGCGAATCTGTGACGCTCTCCGCCCGCGAAGACGGTGATGCGGCCGGGGCGTTGATGCTCCTGCGCGCAGATCTGGCGGACGCGCTCGTGGGCGACGCCGGCACCGACTTGGACGGCGCGTTTACGTCCATCATCGAATCCATGTCTGCGCGGCAGCTCGTCCAATCCGGCGAAACCGAGGACGTGATGATTGGCGGCGAGATCGGCCAGGCTGTCGACATTGCCGACGCCGGCGGCGATTCCGAACTGGCGGGCCGCATCGCCGTGGCTCGGCCGGATGCGGAACGACTGTTTCTGGCGGTGGCGTTTGCGCCGGGAGCGACATGGGACACGGCCGCGCGGAACGACTTTGACGCCGTGTTGAGTTCCGTGGAGTTCTTCCCCGCAGTTATCACGCCTGCACCCGAGCTTGCAGATGCGACCCCGCCATCCATCGCCGTGGACATCGCGGCGGGTGAAACGCCGGTGGCGGATGGCACGCCGGAAACGGTTGCAGCCGGCGAACCGGCAGCAGAAGATGCGACCGCAACCCCGCCGCCTGATGCTCCGTTTGGGCCGGAGTCGGAATGGCGCGTGGCGTCCAACGGCAACTTCGCCAACCAGGTTGCGCCGCTTTCCGAGACGGTGTGGACGGCGACCGACGGCGGCGTTGTGGCGTGGGACAAAGACGCAGGCAGCCATGCCAAGTTCACGACGCTGGACGGACTCTCTGCCAATCGGGCCGCCGCCGCGGAGAACTGCCCGCTGCCGGGGCTTGGAATGCTTTTCGCCACCAACAGCGGGCTGCAGGTGTACGACACGCAGGGCGGCGATTGGAAGACGCTCGACAGCGCGGGCAGTCCCATGAGCTACGACGACATCGCGGCGCTGTATTGTGACGCCGACGAAGGCTTCTTGATTGCAGCGTACGCCCGGCACGGGTTGGACATCTTTGACGCCGATACCGGTGAGTGGACGCTCGTGGACGAGAACGATGGCCTGGAGACCGGCATCATCCGCAAGATCGCGGTGACGGCGCCGCAGACAATTTGGATCGCTTCGCAACTCGGGTTAACGCGCTACGTGGACGGCGAATCCACGCTCTTCAACACGGAGAACAGCCCGATGACGGCCAATGGCGTGACCGCGTTGGCCAGCGACGGTGTTGGCGCGGTGTGGCTGGCCACGGCGGGCGACCTGTATCGCACCGACGGCGAGAACTGGCAGGTCTTCAACGCCTCCACGGCGACCGGGACGGACTTCCCCAACGGCAGCATCACGGGCCTGGCGGTTGCCGCGGACGGTACTGTGTGGGTTGGCTCTGACCAGACGCAGGTATGTCGCTTTGACCCGGCGACGGGCGGCTGCGTCGAGTTTTTCAGCAATGAAGAGGGCATGGCCATCGCGCCGCTGACGAGCCTGCGCCTGGACGAAGAGGGCATCGTCTATTACACGACGGCCGGCGCGGGCGTCAGTGCGTACGACGGCGCGCAGTGGTCGCTCTACTTCGTGGAAGATGAGCCGATTGCCGGCAACCGCATCCGCAGCATGGCGAGCATGGACGACGGAACCGTGTGGGTCGCCACGCAGTCCGGCGTCAGCCAGGTAGGCCTCGACATCGGCGCACCGCTGCGCTTCTTCACGGCGGCCGATTCACCGCTGCTCAGCCAGGATGTCCGCATCGTGCAGCCCATCTCAGATACCAGCGCCTGGTTCGGGACTGCGGGCGGAGCCAACGCCTATGATGACCCCAATTGGCAGAGCTACACGGAGGCAGACGGGTTGGCCGGCGCGGACGTGCGCGCCCTGGCCATCGACAGCCAGAGTCGCAACTGGATAGGCTCCACTACCGGGCTGAGCATCTGGACGGGCAATGGGTTCTTCAACCTGACGACCGAAAACGGCCTTCCCAGCGACAACATATCCACGCTGTTGAGCGTCGACGATCTTGTCTGGATCGGCACGGATACAGGGCTGCTGCGCTTCCAGGACAACCAGCTCCAGGTATTTAACACCGGCAACATCAACCTCCCCAGCGACGTGATCACCGCGCTGGCGCTGGACGCTGACGGCAGTCTGCTGATCGGCACGGAGGCGGGCCTGGCGCGCTTCCGGGATAGCCGTATCGTTGCCGTGCCCGACATCCCGTCCACGCCGGTACGGAGTATCGCCGCGGGCAACGACGGCGAAGTGTGGGTCTCCGCGGGGACAGGTGAGCTGTACCACTTCGACGGCGCTGAGTGGATGCCCGTGCCGAACCTCGGCCCGCTTCCGTCAAAGTCCATCTCCGCGCTCTTTCTAGATGAGAACGGCGATCTGTGGATGGGCACGGACGAGGGCGGCCTCGCCGTCGTCACGCCCTAGCCGGCGACTTCGCGCCGGCCACATGTGCATGCACTGCCGTCCCGATGTACCCTGCGACGTCTCAACCGGCGCCACGGCGGCGACGAACGCCGGGCGCTCCAACCTGCTACCCGCCAAGGACACGGACCATGCCTGACCCCATTCCGCTTGTCGTTCATGCCACCCACGAAGCCGGCATCAAACTGGGCGGCATTGGGGCCGTGCTGGACGGGCTTCTGGGATGCGGCGAATACGTCCAAAACGTGCAGCGCACGGTGCTCACCGGCCCGATGCTGGCCGGCGACCAGACGCACATGGAGCGCTTCTTCGAGCCGCGCAACGGCGTCACCGTGTCACTACAGCAGCCTGCATGGCATCTCCAACGTACCCGAAGAAATGCGGGCAGCGCTCCAATCGGTGGAACAGACATTTTCCATCGGCTTGCTGTATGGCGTGCGGAAATTCGGCGCGTATGAGCACGAGATCCTCCTCGTCGACGTGACACATCCCAACTGGGACGAGGTCAACCTGTTCAAGTATCTACACGTGGCAGCACACCGGCTTTGACGCCGCGCGCTACAGTTGGGACCCGGAGTTCAACCTCTACTTCATCATTGCACAGCCCCTGTTCGCCGCGCTCAAGGCCATCGGAGCGGACGAGGGTCTGGGTCCGGACCAGAAGTTCATCATCGCCCACGAATGGATGGGCATGCCGCTGGTCTTTGCCGCGCAGATGTCGGAAGCCGGAGCAATGGCGCACCGTCTTCTACGCGCATGAGACGGCCACGGCGCGGCGCCTCGTCGAAGACGACGACGGCCACGACACGCGCTTCTATAACGCGCTCTACAAGGCGAGGGAGTGGGGCCTTAGCCTGGAAGCCGTCTTCGGCATCCAGGATCACCTGTACAAACATGCGCTGCTCAAACAGGTCGGTCGCTGCGACAGCATCTTTGCGGTGGGTGATCTCGTGGTGGACGAACTCCGCTTCCTGGGCGGTTCGCTACTGAACGCCAATATCGACCTGGTCTACAACGGTATCGTGGCCGCCGACGCGACGCTGGAGGAGAAGCTGCTCTCCAAGTCGCGCCTGCAGCGCTATTGCCAGAACTTGCTCGGCTATGTGCCGGACTACGTCTTCACGCATGTGACGCGCATGGTTCCCTCCAAGGCGCTGTGGCGCGACCTGCGCGTATCTGGAGCATCTGGACGGGCTGCTTGGCGACAGATCGACAAGCGGGCCGTGCTCTTTGTGTTGAGCACCAGCGTGCCCGCCGGTCGCCGCCCGGAATGGGTGCGGTCGTGGGAGGCAGCAGTACGGTTGGCCCGTCGGCCATCGCGGCGACAACGGCGATCTCGTCGACGAGGAGGCGCCCTTCTTCTTCGACGCCATTGAGCCGTTCAATCGCGTCGCGGCCCAGACGCAGGTCGTCCTCGTCAACCAGTTCGGCTGGAGCCAGGAACGCTGCGGCGAGCGCATGCCGGCGGACATGGAGTTCCTCGACATCCGCCGCGGCAGTGATGTCGAGTTTGGCCAGAGCATCTACGAGCCTTTTGGCATTGCGCAGGTGGAGCCGCTGACCTTTGGCGCGATTTCGTGTGTGAGCAACGTGTGCGGCTGCAACGGCTTTGTGGCGAGCGCGGCCGGCGAGCGAGGGCGCGCCGAATCTGGTCGTCGCCGATTACGTGACGCTGCCCGACGGCTACTGGCTGGACAGCCCCTACGACGCGCTGGGCATCGACCGGGGCGTGCGCGACTGGATCGAGAGGACGAACAGCGCCGGCGCGGCGCAGACCGTTTTCGAGCGCTTGCCCAAGGACGGGGCCGGCATGGCCGCACTGCTGCAGCGCGGACAGGAAATCGCACGCAAGATGAGTTGGGAAGTTGTCGCGCGCGACATGTTCCTGCCGGGCCTGCGCCGCACGGTAGGCTGATGACGGTGAGCAGTCTTGTTGAGTAGAGTGATTCAATAGATGAACCGACCTATGGACCTATCGAGGTATCAACGACAGACCATCTTCCCGCCCGTGGGCGTCGACGGCCAGGAACGCCTGCTCAACGCCACGGCCGTCATCGTGGGCTGCGGTGCGACGGGTTCGTCCCTCGCCAATTTGCTGGTGCGGGCCGGCGTCGGCCGCGTGCGCATCATCGACCGCGACTTCATCGAGCTGAACAACCTGCAGCGCCAGATCCTCTTTGACGAAGATGACATCGCGGCCAATCTGCCCAAAGCGGAGGCCGCCGCACGCAAGCTGCGTCGCATCAACAGCCAGGTGAATGTCGAGGCGGTCGTGGCAGACGCCAACCCGGGCAACATTCTCGACTTGATCTCGCCGGGGCCACCGTGGTGCTGGACGGGACGGACAACTTCACCGACGCGCTTCCTGATCAACGACGCCTGCCTGAAACTCGCTATTCCCTGGGTGTACACGGGCGTGGTCGCGTCCTATGGCATGACGGCTACCTTTGTGCCGGAGGGCGCACCGGCAGAAGCTGCCGGGAGATCGCGCGGTCACCGGCTGTCTGCGCTGTCTGATCGGCGAAATACCGCCGCCCGGCTCCGCGCCGACGTGCGACACGGCGGGCATCATCGGCCCCATGGTCACGCTGCTCTCGTCCATCTCGGCGCACCGAAGCGCTCAAGCTGATCATCGGTCGCGGCGACCTCAACGCCGGACTGATCCACTTCGACCTGTGGACGCATGAGTACGAGCAATTCGGCAGCGCGGGCAGGCGCGCCGACTGCCCAGCGTGCGGTCAGGGACACTTCGATTTCCTGAACGCAGAACAGGGCGCGACCAGCGCCAGCCTGTGCGGTCGCAACGCCGTGCAGGTGAGCGTCGCCGGCGCGCCGGCCCTCGACCTTGCACGAAGTTGGTAGCAGCAGTTGGCGCCCGTCGCTTCGCGCGTCACGCGCAACGACTTTCTGCTGCGCGCGCAGATCGACGGCTATGAGTTCACCGTCTTCCCGGACAGCCGCGCCATCATCAAGGGCACGGACGATGAGGACGTCGCAAAAGGCCTGTACGCCAAGTATATAGGCGGCTATGTTTTCCGCACGGGGCTAGTTAATGACGACGAACGCCGCTGCGCAAGCGTGCATTCGGCTGCGAACCATTCGACCGGCAGACCTGCCTGCCTTCCTCGCGTTCTGGAACCAAGCCTTCCGTCGAGAGGCGCAAGCTTCTTCCCGCTCACCGAGAGCTATCTTCCGCGCCGCGTCCTGGCCTGTCCCGCGTATCGAGCCGGCCGGACTGATCCTGGCCTGGCGGCGTGACAGCGAGGGCCGCAGACGATCGCCGGATTCGTCCACGCCTTTCGTCCGCCGCCGACACGACCGCGTACGAGCGGTGGGGCCGCTATCACAGCATTGCCGTCCTCTACGTGGAACCAGGCATCGGCGGCAGGGCGTCGGCAGCCGTCTGCTGAAGGCAGCAGAGAATTGGCTCTACTACTGCCCCGTCCACTTTGCCGGACAGTCGGTTCCCTGCTACGGCAACGTGGAGGGACCGCGGCCGCCGCTTGTTCGGCAGCACGCAGCGCATGGGCGTCAATGCCAAGCGACAAGGACCTGCTGCACTTCCTGGCCAATCGCGGCTACGCCGTAGTCGATCCCGGCGATGTCTCCATGAGCGTGGACCTGCGTGCGAGCGGCCGCGGCGCATACTGGCAATCGCCGAATGACCTTGCCGGCATGGGCTTGCGCCTGGAGCGAGTGGACCAGAGCTCCCCGTTTCCAGGGCGTGGAACCGCCCGATCGACAGGAATATGAGACGTGGGTGCCAGAACCCGGACCAGCCATATGCCGGCTCGTCCTGGTCGACGACGCGAGACCGCTACGCGGGCAATCTGTGCTGGTATCCCATGCAGCGACACGTGCAGCGCAAGCAGATAGCGACGGCTGCCGGCATCTATGCATTCTGGCTGGACACCGTCGCTGCGCGGCAACGGACTCGGCTCTCTGCTTCTGGACACTGCCCTGGCCGACATGTCTCGAGCTGACGCAGCTGGGCGGTCCGTTTCACCGATGCAGAGGTACAGTCGCATTTGGTGCGCCACCCGGACGCAGTCGCGCTTTACGAATCTCGCGGCTTCCAAATTGACGACGCTTGGGTTACTCTGGTAAAGACCTGAGCGGTTCGCAGCGCAGCCCGGGCGCCGATAGCGGCTCGCACTGCGTGATGATCTAGCAGAGTCAGTCTGGCTAGTGGCGCAGACGTTTGCCGAGTACAGCTCGCCAGTCTACGAGAGAGGCGCACACTCATGGCTTAGAACCAGTCTCAGAGAAACCTTCCGTCGCGCCGAATCGACTCCGCGCAGCCACCATCGATCAACGTAGGCGATATCGCTGCCATCGTCGGCGGCTATCACGGCGATCCGTTTTCCGTGCTCGGGCCCGCATCTCGTCACCATCGCTCGACAAGGAGCGTGTCGTCATTCGCGCCTTTCGACCGCTGGATGAGTCCGTCGATGTCCTGGATGTGCAATCGGACGACCGCTATCCGATGCAGCGCGTGCATGAGCAGGGACTGTTTGAGGCCGTCTTCATGCAGACGGTCCGAGCCGTTCGCCTACCGCCTCATCACCATCGACCCGGACGGCATCGAGCACGATATCGAAGACCCCTATCGTTTCCCGCCGCAGCTCACGGCATACGACCTGCATCTCTTCGGCGAAGGCAACCTGCTCTATAGCTACGAAAGAGCTGGGCGCACACTTCCGCACCATCGACGGCGTGAAGGGCGTCAGTTTCGCGGTCTGGGCGCCCAACGCCGAACGCGTCAGCGTCGTCGGCGAATTCAATGGCTGGGACAATCGCACCCACGCCATGCACTTCCATGAAGGTCCCGGCATCTGGGAGCTCTTCATCCCCAACCTGCCCCAAGGCACACACTACAAGTACGCTATCAAGTCCCGCTTCCTCGGCTATGAAGTCGACAAGACCGACCCGTACGGCTTCTACGCCGAGATGCGACCCAGCACGGATTCCCGCGTCTGGGACATCGACCAGTACGTATGGAACGATCGAGGAGTGGCTTGCAGAGCGCGCCGAACGTCAGGCTCTCGACCAGCCGATCAACATCTATGAGATGCACCTGGGCAGTTGGCGAACGGTGCCGGACGCAGAAGGCGGCGGCTTCCTCAGCTACCGGACCTGGCGCACGAGGTCGTGGATTATGTCAAACACATGGGCTATACACATATCGAATTGATGCCCATCACCGAGTATCCCATTCGACGGCTCCTGGGGCTATCAGACCACCGGCTACTTTGCACCCACCAGTCGCTTCGGCACGCCGGATGACTTCATGTACTTCGTCGACCACTGCCATCAGAACGGCATCGGCGTGCTGCTGGACTGGGTGCCGGCGCACTTCCCGCGCGACGCGCACGGGCTGGCCTTTTTTGACGGCACGCATCTATACGAGCACGCGGACCCGCGCCTGGGCGAGCATCTGGACTGGGGGACCAAGATTTTCAACTTCGGCCGCAACGAGGTGCGCAACTTCCTGCTTAGCAGCGCACTCTTCTGGCTGAAGAAGTACCACCTGGACGGGCTGCGCGTCGACGCCGTCGCCTCCATGCTCTACCTGGACTATAGCCGCGAGAATGCCGACTGGCTTGCCCAACAAGTACGGCGGCCGCGAGAATCTGGAAGCCATCGATTTCATCCGCCGCTTCAACGAAATAACCCACGGCGAAGTGCTCCGGCATCCTGACCATCGCCGAGGAGAGCACCTCCTGGCCCATGGTCACTCGCCCGACCTATATGGGCGGCCTGGGCTTCGACCTGAAGTGGAACATGGGCTGGATGCACGACATGCTCAGCTACATGGAGAAGGACCCCATCCACCGCCGCTATCACCAGAATCAGATCACCTTCAGTCTGATCTACGCCTTCTCCGAGAACTTCATCCTGCCCTTCAGCCATGACGAAGTCGTGCATCTGAAGCGCTCCATGCTGGACAAGATGCCGGGCGATCTGTGGCGCAAGTTCGCCAATCTGCGTGCGCTCTACGCCTATATGTACAGCCACCCCGGCAAGAAGCTGCTCTTCATGGGCGGCGAGTTCGGCCAGTGGACGGAATGGAACGAGGCCAAAAGCCTGGACTGGCACCTGCTGGAACAGAGGGACCACCAGCAACTCCACGCATTTGTCCGCGACCTGAACCAGCTCTATCTGTCGGAACCGGCGCTGCATCGAGGTGGACGCCAGTTGGGAGGGCTTCCAGTGGATCGACCTTTCCGACGCCGACCAGTCGGTCATCAGCTTTGTGCGCCGCGCAGCGGATCCGAGCCGGCAGATCGTGGTGGTGTGCAACTTCACGCCCATCCCGCGGTCCCGGCTACCGTGTGGGTCTGCCGGTGGACGGCGGCTACTCAGTCATTCTCAACAGTGACGCCGCCCAGTACGGCGGCAGCGGTTCCGGCAGCAGCGGCGAAGTCTCGGCGGAGGCGGTTCCGTGGCAGCACTGCGGATTCTCTGCACCGCTGGACCTGCCCCCGCTGGGTGTACTGTTCCTACGACCACACGCCCGCTAACCGAGAAACCGTGCGAAGCTCCGGAGAAATGTCGACAGACAACGCGTTGCATATCCGCGGCGGGGAGATTCCCGAACGATTCGCGCTCGGTGATTCTGTGTTGCCGGCAGCGTCGCGCACGCCGGGCTTCCGTCACTCGGAGGTGCTCATCCAGGAGGGCCGCATCCGAGCGGTCGAACCGTCCATAGACGCGCGCAACGGTCCGTGTCCTGGATGCGCGCGGGTGTCTTGTGCTGCCGGGCTTCATCGACGTGCACGTGCACGGAGCGATGGGCCGTGACACCATGGATGCCGACGTGGACGGCCTGCGGGAGATGGCGGCGTTCTACGCGCGCCACGGCGTGACAGGTTTCCTGGCCACGACCATGACCGCGCCGCATGCGGATACGCTGGATGCAGTGCGTGCGGTGGCGGAGGCGGGACCGCTGTCGCCGAACGGCGGCAGCCGCATACTTGGCGTGCATCTTGAGGGCTCGTTCATCAGTCCTCGCTTTCCCGGCGCACAAAAGGCGAAGGATATCCGCGAGCCGAATCCGGCCGAATTCGCCGAGCTCGTCGGCTGCGGGACCTGTGCGCATGATTACGCTGGCCCCGGAACAGCCCGGCGCCCATGACCTGATTCGCGATGCCGTACGTCGCGGCGTCACCGTCGTGGCCGGACACACGGACGCCACGTACGACGAGTTCGAAGCGGCCGTGGATGCGGGCGTCACCCAGGCCACGCATACCTTCAACGCGATGTCGGGCCTACACCATCGGCGGCCCGGCGCGCTGGGGGCCACGCTCTCGGACGACCGCGTCTACGCCCAACTCATCGCCGACAACATTCACGTGCACCCCGCGGCCATGCGCATCCTGGCGCGCTGCAAGCCGATAGAGCGCACGGTGTTGATCACCGACGCCATGCGCGCAGCGGGAATGGCCCCAGGGGAGTACGACCTGGGCGGGCAAACGGTTACGGTGGCGGATGGCGCCTGCCGTCTGGCGGATGACACGCTGGCGGGGAGCGTGCTGACGCTGGAAACGGGGCTGGCCAACTTCATGGCCGCGGCGGGCCTGACGCCGGCAGAGGCATGGCCTGCGTCCAGCGCCTCACCGGCCGCATCCATCGGGCTCGACCGGGAGTACGGCAGCATCGCCGCCGGCTATCACGGCGACATGACACTCCTTGACGCAGACGGGGCGGTAGTCGCCACGGTGGTGGCGGGGCAAGTCGTCTATCTGCGGGATGTGCAGCGGCTAGACTGAGGGTGCGACTCCAACCGTGGTTACGATCACGCGCTTGGCCCCGTCGGTGAGCAGCGCATCCGAGACCGCGGCCGCCGACTGATCCGTCACCAACGCAATCATGTTCCCGCCGCCGCCGCCACCACTCAACTTGGCTCCGGCAGCACCCGCGTCGCGTGCAGCACGCAGGAGGCTCTCCAGCTCCGGTGTGCTGACGCCGATCTCCTCCAATAGCGCCTGGTTCCGATCGAAGAGCGGGCCGAGGGACGCGGGATTCCCGTCCTCAATGGCGCGCCGCGCCTCCGCAGCGATTCCGCCGATCTCGTCGAACCACGCGTCGTAGCGCACGCTGTGCACGCGGCGCGACGCCGGCGCACGCCGTCCACCATCGCACGCGTAGAACTGGCGATCCCGCTGTCGGCGATGGCCAACAGAAACGGATGCGCAGCGGCAAACGACTCCGGCTCCTGCCCGCGCACGAACCAGACGGGCCGTCCGTAGGAGACTACCGTATTGTCGATGCCGCTGGGCGTGCCGTGGTGGATCTCTTCGCTTGCGTAGACCAGCGCGCTGACCGTCTGGGGCGAAGGCGTTGCGCCCGCTGCGCGGTAGATGGCGCGCACCACCGCCGCGCTCACCGCCGCGCCGCTGCCCATGCCGGACGCAATGGGGATATCGCTGCGCACGTCGATCCGCCAGTCCGGGTTCGCTTCGAGCCCAAGTTCGCGCAGTGTCATGCGCGTCACGAGGGCGAGGGGCTCGCGCTCGTCTGCCTGCGCCAGCGCGAGTTCCTGTTCTGTGTCACGGGCGCGAATCAGGCAGCCGTCGCCTGCGGCCCGAGCCGTGATCGTCGCGGTAGCCTTCGTCTCCCAGATCGGAACTGCAATCGCCGGCCGACCGTAGACCACGGCATGCTCGCCGACGAGGATGATCTTGCCGGGGGCCTCTCCCGTAGCCGGCATCACATCGTCTGCTCCTGGGTTGCCAGGCCCGCCAGCATCACGTCCGGCACATCGCGAGATGATGACGTCGACGCCCAGCGCGTGCGAGTCGCCGCGCCTCGTCTATGTCGTTGACCGTCCACACGTTCACGGCCTTGTGCAATTGCCGCGCCCGTTCCATGAAGTCCGAATCCACCAGACGGCTGTGGGGGTGCAGCGCGTCCGGCCGCATCAACGGACCGAGCCACGCGTCCATCAAGTAATCGGGAAGCGCATCGTAGTAGAGCAGGCCGAGGCGCACGCGCTCGTCGACGTGGCGCATTTTGATCAACGCGACCGGATTGAACGACGAGACGATCACCTGGCCATAGAGGTTTCGCTCCGCGACGATGTCGCGCCACCGCGTCGACCTCGGCCCCCCGCGATAGTCAACGGTCTTGATCTCGATATTCACGCGACAGCGATCGCCGACCAGGTCCAACACCTCTTCCAGCGTTGGGATGCGTGTCCCGGCGAATTCCGGCCCGAAGCGGATGCCCGCATCCAGTGTGCGCAGTTCGGCAAGCGTCAGGTCAGACACCGCGCCATGCCCGTCGGTCGTGCGCTCCACGCTGAAGTCATGGATCACGACGAGCGAACCGTCCTGGCAGCAATGGACGTCCAGCTCGATGCCGTCGGCCCGCATGTCCAGCGCAGTCTGAAACGCGGGCAACGTGTTTTCCGGCGCGGCGACGCGCGCGCCTCTGTGTGCGAAGATCTCAGTCATTGGGTTTTCCTGTCAGGAAGGTTCGGTGCGCGAAGATTCCGGTTCCGAACGGGACAGACGCACCAGCCTGTCGCCGTCGATCAAGACAAGCGGTTTGCCCGCGGCCCACGCTCTGGCTTCGGAGCTGATCTTGCCGGTCGCCACCAGGTAACCCATGTCGGCTCCGTTGTGCATCATCGCGCCGTAAAGATCGCGCACGGTGGCTGCGCCCACGGTTCCCTTGTAGCGCTTGCACTGCACGACCGCGCGGCGCCCGCTGCCGTCCACGACGATGATGTCGATGCCGCCGTCACGGGAATCGGGCGTGTTCTGGACCCTGTAGCCGTGGCGCGCAAACAAGCGTTGCGCCACATAATCTTCGAATTCCGACGGCGTCAGGTCGTAGAGCGCATGGCGGCCCAATGCAGGCTGCAGACTGCCCTGCAGGCGCTGCGTCCAGCGCCGCGCAATGGTGCGCCACCCGATCACCAGCAGCACGCCCAGCACGATGGAGACGAGGACCAGCGCCAGCTCGGTCCATCCAAGACTCGGCTTTCCCCGCGCCATCAGACGCGCGCCCAGCGTCGCATAGACGATCAGCCATACGACGGACGCCAGCGCCAGCATGCCCGTACGATAGTTGACCTGTTCCGGCGGGCGCCATTGGGGCGGGCGGAACTCGTACGCGGCGGCGAATTGTCTAGCCATGCGATGCCTCATCGTGCGCAGCGGGCTTCTGCAACAGCTCGATCATCATGCCGTGCGTCGCCTTGGGATGCACGAACGCCACCAGCCCGTGCACGCCCTGGCGCGGCGTCTCGTCGATCAGGTCGAGCCCTTGCGCGCGCAGGTCGGCCAGGGCCGCCACGATGTCGTCGACCTCGTAGCAGACGTGGTGCGTACCCTCGCCTCGCTTGGCCAGGAAGCGGGCCGTGCCGCTCTCCTCGTCGGTGGGTGCGATCAGTTCGATGGTGCTGTTGCCCGTGTCCAGAAACGCCGCCTCCACCAACTGCTCCGGAATCTGGATGCGCTGCAGCAGCCGCAGCCCCATCTCGTCGCAATAGGTCTTCAGGCTGTCGTCGAGATTGTGGACGACAATGCCCACGTGGTCGAGTCGATTTATGTACATGTCTATACCCAACTATCCGGCAGATATTCGCCAAAGACGCGTCGCAGCGCGTCGCAGATCTCTCCCAGGGTTGCATAGTCCGAGACGGCCTCCACGAAGAGCGGCATCAGCGGCGCGTCCGGCTCGCGTGGCAGCGGCCTCGATGGCCGCCAACGTCTTCTGTACGCGCTCATTGTCGCGGTTAGCGCGTAGCGTGCGCAGCCGCGCCATCTGTTCCGTGCGTACGCTCTCGTCCACGCGCAGCAGCTCACCCTCAAAACGCTCGTCCGTCTGGAATCGATTGACGCCGACCACCACCTGATCGCCCGACTCAATCGCGCGCTGGGCGCGATACGCGGCGTCCTGGATCTCGCGCTGCACATATCCCTCTTCCACGGCGCGCAGCGCGCCGCCCAATTCGTCGATGCGGTCGATGTACGCATTGGCGCTTGCGCTCGATCTCGTCGGTCAGCCACTCAATGTAGTAGGAGCCGCCAAGCGGGTCCACCGTGTCGGCGACGCCGCTTTCGTGCGCGATGATCTGCTGCGTGCGCAACGCAATCTGCACGGCTTGTTCGGTGGGCAGCGCCAGCGCCTCGTCGCGTCCGTTGGTGTGCAGGCTCTGCGTGCCGCCAAGGACCGCGGCCAGCGCCTGCAACGTGACGCGCACGATGTTGTTGTCCGGCTGCTGCGCGGTCAACGTGCTGCCGCCGGTCTGCGTATGGAAGCGCAATCGCCAGCTCGCGGGATTGCGTGCGCCGAATCGGTCGCGCATGATGCGCGCCCACATGCGCCGTGCGGCGCGGAACTTGGCGACTTCCTCCAGCAAGTTGTTGTGTGCGTTGAAGAAGAAACTGAGCTGACCGGCGAACTGGTCCACGTCCAGGCCGGCGTCGATGGCCTGCTTGACGTACTCGATGCCATTGGCCAGCGTGAACGCCACCTCCTGCACGGCGGTGCTGCCCGCCTCGCGGATGTGATAGCCGCTGATGGAAATGGTATTCCACTTGGGCGTCTCGGCGGCGCAGTAACCGAAGACGTCGGTGATCAATCGCATGGACGGCTCTGGCGGGAAGATGTAGGTCCCGCGTGCGATGTACTCCTTGAGGATGTCGTTCTGCATGGTGCCGCGCAGGTCTGCGGCGGTCGACGCCCTGTTTGCGGGCCACGGCGATGACCATCGCCAGCAGAATCGCGGCCGGCGCGTTGATGGTCATGCTGATGCTGACCTTGCCCAGGTCGATGCCGTCCAGCAGCGATTCCATGTCCTGCAGGCTGCTGATGGAGACGCCCACCTTGCCGACCTCGCCTTCGGCCAGATCGTGGTCGGCGTCGTAGCCGATCTGCGTGGGCAGATCGAAGGCCACGGAAAGACCGGTCTGCCCCTTTTCGATCAGGTACTTGTAGCGCGCGTTGCTCTCGGCGGCGGTGCCGAAGCCCGCGTACTGGCGCATGGTCCAGAGCCGGCCGCGATACATGTTGGGCTGCACGCCGCGTGTCAGCGGATAGTCGCCGGGAAAGCCCAGCTCCTCCATGTAGCGTGTAGCTGCGTCGCCGCCAACGTCTGCGCCCTCGTCGCCGGCGCATAGACGGTCTCCACCTCCATGTCGTCGCTGCTGGTTGTGAAGCGTTCGCGCCGCTCCGGAAAGCGCTGTGTGACGGGCGCGAGGCTGTCGATCTCCCAGGCTCGCTTGGCCGCCTCTATGCTGGTTGACTCTACCAGAGCCATCTCTCGTTTCCTATGTCGATTGCGCTGAATTGACGGCGCCGTGCGATGTGCGGGCAATCGTGCGCCGGCTGCGCTGTCCGCAGGTTCGCACCTTCGCCTGGCGTCGCGGCATGGGCGACGCACTACATCTCGCTCCGGCCTTGCACGGCGCGGCCAACGTGACCTCGTCGGCATATTCCAGGTCACCGCCCATGGGCAGCCCGCGGGCCAGGCGCGTCACGCGAACGCCCAGCGGCTTGACCAGACGCGCGATGTACATGGCCGTCGCCTCGCCTTCCAGATTCGGATTCGTCGCCAGGAGCAGTTCCTGTACAGGCGCATGCTGTCGAGTCGCTGCTCGCTGCATCGGTCGCTGCCGGCCTGGATGCGGTGCAAGCAGTTCTGCCGATCTTGAGGTCGTCCGGCCCCACGCCCTCCATGGGCGAGATCTTGCCGTGCAGCACGTGGTAGACGCCCCTGTACTCGTGCGTACGCTCGATCGCCTGCACGTCCAACGGCTCCTCCACCACGCAAATGACGGCTGTGGTCGCGCTGCGCGTCATCACAGATGGGACAGGGATCGCGGTCGGCGATATTGTGGCAAACGCTGCAGAAGAGCGTGCCCGACTTCAGCTCCTGCAGCGCATTCGCAAGGCTGAGGGCAATCGATTCATCGCTGCGCAACAGGTAATAGGTCAGCCGGCTGGCCGTCTTCGGCCCGATGCCCGGAAGCTGCGCAAACGCATCGATGACCCTGGTCACCGGTTCGGCAAGTGACGACATTCGATGCCTACCCTTCTGCGGCTTCCGCCTACATACCCAGGCCGGGCGGAAGGTCCAGACCGCCAGTCAGACCGCCCATACGCTCTTCCTGCAGCTTTTCCACCTGCTCCAGCGCGTCGTTAATGGCCGCCACGACCACGTCCTGCAGCATCTCCACGTCATCGGGGTCCACAACCTCGGGGTCGATCTTCAGTGACTTGACCTTGCGCTGCCCGGTGATCACGAGCGTCACAATGCCGCCGCCGGCCGTCACCGTCAGTTCTTCCGTCTCCAGCTCGGCCTGGGTCTTCTCCATGTCCGCCTGCAGTTTCTGCATCTGGTTCAGGAGATTGCCCATGCCGCCACCCATCGCTCCGCCCATGCCGCCCGGCATTCGCGGGCCGCGGTTCTTCTTGCCTTTTGCCATGTCGTACTCCTCTACGTCTCTCTGTATTCCCGAATCCGCCTGGATTCCTGCCGATCTCCATCCGGATTCGTTCTATGACTCGACCAATTCTCTATGATTCCGGTTCAGCCGCTCTATACATGTGGATGTTCGCGTCAACCGGCATCCGGCACATCTACGATCTCTGCGCCCAGCTCGCTGATCGCGTACTCGACGAGAGGGTCAGGCCCACCATCCTCGTCCGTCTCCCGCGCAGAGCCGATCACGTTGTGAAGCTGCGCCTTCTCGCCCATCTGGCATTCCAGATGCACGGGCCGCCCGAGCAACTCGGAGAGTGCGCCCGCAACGGCCTTTGAGCGTGTCGGGCTTTTCGATCATGCTTGCCGTGTGAAGTCGTTGTTCCCGAAGGCCAACGCCACGCTGTTGTCGGATACGGCGATGTTGCGCACCGTGCGCAGCGCGGCCTGCACCTCGTGGCCGCACCGGCCGCGAATGGTGACCAAGAATTCGGTCCACTCCTTCCTCAGTTTTTCGACGGCGAACTCATCCAGCGGAGCCGGTTCGCCGTCCTGTTGCGCTTCATCTGCCGGCTGCGTTGCAGGCGCTTCAGGCTGCGCCGGTTTCGCCGCCCGCGCGAGTTGCCTGGCGCTGCCTGATGACGCTGTCTGAGGATGCGCTGCTGCCGCCGGCGCTGTCCGTGGCAACCACCTGCACGACGGGCGCGGGTTCGCCGCGGACGGCCTCAATCAGCGCCAGTTCCAACGGAAGCTGCGGCTGATACCCGCCCTTGAGCTCGGTCGCCGCCGTCACTGAAACGCTTGACGGCGAAGAGCGTCGCAGCCAGGTCCAGCGTCTTGCGCCTGCGTGCGCATGGCCTCGACGATGTCCTGGGGCCATTCGGAAAGCAGATCCGCGTCCCCCGTCATCTGCAAGAAGCATGACGCCGCGCAGGTAATCGATCACCTGCGCTGTGAACTCGGTCAGGCTCGATCCGTCCAGCGTAAGCTGCTGAACGATCTTGAGCCCGGCGGCCACGTCCTTGCCGGCCAGGGCATCAACGAAATGCGCCTACCTGCTGCGCGCTGACCGCGCCAAGCGCCTGCTGCACCTGTTGCAAGGTCACACTCTCCGCGCCGTAGCTGATCATCTGGTCGAGCAGGCTGATGGCGTCGCGCATACAGCCCTGCGCGCTCTGCGCAACGGCGGTCAGTGCTTCGTCCTCGGCCGCGTAGCCTTCGGTATCCATGATGTGGCGGAGGTGTGCGACGATCTGCGGCGTCGGGATTCGCCGGAAGTCAAAGCGCTGGCAGCGGCTGAGCACGGTAGCCGGAATCTTGTGCGGCTCGGTGGTGGCCAGAATGAAACGGGCGTGGGGCGGCGGCTCTTCCAGCGTCTTCAACAACGCGTTGAACGCGTTCACGCTCAACATGTGCACTTCGTCGATGATGTAGATCTTGTACTCGACCCTCGCTGGGGCGAAAGCCGACCTTCTCGCGCAGTTCGCGGATGTCGTCGACGCTGTTGTTGCTGGCGGCGTCGATCTCGATAAGGTCGATCATGCGGCCTTCGTTGATGGCGACGCAGGTCGGGCAGTGTGTTGCAGGGCCGGTTCTCGTTCCGGTCCGGTGCAGTTCAGCGCCTTGGCCAGGATGCGGGCTGTGCTGGTCTTGCCGGTGCCGCGCGGCCCGGAGAACAGGTATGCGTGGGCGATGCGATCGTCGCGCAGCGCGTTGCGCATGGTCTGCGTCACGTGCTCCTGGCCCACGACCTCCTCGAAGGTCTGGCTTCTCCACTTCTGGTACAACGCTTGGGGCATTGGGCGATTCCTACGTCAAATGCGCCGGGCGCACCTGCCACAGGCCGCCCGCTAACGGTGGTCGTAGTGTAGCATCATTGCAGGGCCGTCGCAAGCCTTCGCCCTGATTTTCCGACCATATGTGCTATGCATATGTGCTATACTATCACCCATGCCAGACACACTTACGAATACCTTTCAACAACGCCGCAAACTCGCCATCGCAGTCGCAGAACTCGCTGAGACGGAAGATGGACGCAGCCTGGCGGCAGCCGCCCGCGATATCTATGACGCGTTCCCGGACGACTTGATCCAGGCCGAGATCCTCAGGAACCTGGAGACGCCGGACAGCCAACTGCGCGGCGGGTTGGGGCAGTTGGCGGCGCTCTTGCCCTCGGAGCTGATCAGCCCCGCGTTGCGCAGCGTCGCGGCCGACCGCGGCCAATCCGCGCAGCGGCGGCTTACGGCCGCCATGCTGGCGTCACAGTTCCTCGGTGAGCCTGTGCCCGCGGCCCTGCTCAGCGACCTGAGCCACGGCAATGAAGTCGCGTTCCAGAGCCTGATCGAGGCGGTGGAGGAGAGCAAGCGCAACCGCCATGTCTTGCTCGAATACGTGATGCAGATGCGGCAGGCGGGCGACCATGTGCCGCCCATGATCCTTGACCTCCTGGACCGGCTGCCCGGGGAAGATCGCGTGGAGCTGCTGCGTCTGATTGCGCTGGACGATCGCGAGAACGTCGCCATCAACGCGCTGGGACGTCTGGATTTGCTGGCGGCTACCGATGCAGGGGCAGACGCCTTGCGCGCGCTGCATGTGCTGCAATTTCTGCTGCCGCCCGACTTGACGGGGTTCGCCGAGGATGCCCTGCGCAGGCAACGGTTCCGGGGCAGGGTCTATCGCCCGCCGGAGCCCGCGGGCTGGCGCGCGCTCATGAGCGTCGCGGACCTCACGGGCAGCCAGGCCCTCTGGTTCGTGCGCATGCCGCGGGCAAGCGCGTCGGAAAGCGGGGCCGACGGCGCCATCCTGTATTTGACGCTGAACAACTTCACCGGAGAGGTGGACGCCCTCGCGAACGAGCGGATGCGCATGGATGAACTGCCGCCGCCGTCGGCCGTCGGGCAAATTGTGCCCGTGGAAACGGACGCCGGGCGGCAGGTTCTTTCTTGGAGGTCCCCTTCGACTTCGCGCGCTGGCGTTTGCTGCAGTTGCTGCCCGCGCATTGGGACAGGGACGGTGAACTGCCGCCCGAGTTTCGGCTCTACTCTGACATCATCTGGGAATTCGCCAAACCGGAGGCGCCGGTCGGTCTTCAGCGCTTCTTCGAGTCGAACGATGTAGACGACGGCGCGGATGAGGACGGACTAGACAAGGAGAACGCCAGGCTGTCCGCGCGGGCTGCAACTACAACGGCGCAGTTATTGGGCAACCCGGCCATGGCTGTTTGGTTGCAGCACAATCAGTCCATGGTGGTGTCGCTGCAAGATGCCGCGCCCCCATACCGGCCGAAAAGCGGTCTGCCCTGGTCCGCGCCATTCTCGCCCAATTGGAGCAACGGCCGGAGAGCAAACACTTGGCCGCGGCCATGGCGGCCGGTCTGCGCGCACAGGCCGCCTGGTTTGCGATATCCGGCAATCCGCAAACAGCCAACCTCGTGCTGCAACTGGCCGAGGCGATGCCGCATTTGCCCATTTCGCAAAACCCGCTGCTGGCCGCCGTCGTAGAGACGGAGCTTCGCCACGGCGCGACCATTCCGCCCGCGTGAACTCAGGCGAACACTCTGCATCGAGCCTCAGACCGTTACGTTGAAGCGCCATAACAGAAGACGCCGCCCGAAGTCGGGCGGCGTCTTCGCATTTCCGTGATACCCCAGTCGAGCACCCTGCAGCGGGAATCGTCTAGAAGATGCCGAGTTCCTCTTTGGCCTCTTCCGACAGCATGTCCGGATTCCAGAACGGCGTCCACGTCAGGTGGACATTGACCTCCGCCAGGTCCGGGTAGGCGGCTGGACCTCACGTCTGCGTGTTGCCGATGATCTCCGGGCCGGCCGGGCAGCCGGGGCTGGTCAGCGTCATCGTGATTTCCGCTGTATCATCCTCGGTGATCTCAACATTGTAGATCAAGCCGAGGTCCACGATGTTCATCATCAATTCCGGGTCGCGCACCTTGGCGCGAATGGCTTCTCGGACTTCGTCAGCTGTTGGCATGGCCATGGTTTCTCACTCCTATATGCGGTGACTTCCGGTCTGCTTTCTGACCGGCTCTAGACCGGCGACTCCACCAAGACGTCGTTTCCGTCAACTTCACTTCAAATGTTTCGATCGGCGCGAACGCTGGCATGCGCGTCGCTCGCCCGGAACGAATGTCAAAACGCGCGCCGTGTCGCGGACATTCAACTTCGCAGCCGTCCACAACCTCGCCCTCTACGAGCGGGCCGTCATCATGCGTGCAGACGTCCTCGATGGCGTAATACGTCACCGTCCAGATTGAACAAGGCAATGCGCACGTCCTCGATCTGCACCAGCTTGCTGCCGCCCGCCGGGATCTCATCCACTGTAGCGACCTTCAAGAATTCACTCATGTCACCGATCTTCCACACTGACGTTCGTCGTATCTGCGACTGGCAGATGCTGAACCCGGATGCAGCTAGGCCAGAGTCGCCGCAATGGATTCCTGCGTCTGCAGGAATTCAGGCGTGCGGGCTGCGATTCCTGCGACGCAGGAATGGCACGATAGCAATACGTCCGGTTCGGCACGCCGCCTATTCCGGCCACTCCTCCAGACCCCAAACGCCGGCCTTCAGCGCCTTCAACGGCAACAGTGCACACTTCAGGCGCACCGGGCCGATCTCGATGCCCAGCATGTCCAGGATGTACTCCTTGTCCCACTCCTTGAGCTCGTCCACCTTCATGCCGACGATCTCTTCCATCATCATGCTGGCCGTAGCCTGGCTGATGGCGCAGCCATTGCCGCTGAATGCAGCATCCACTACCACGCCGTCCTCCACCTTCAGTTCGATGGTGATCTCGTCGCCGCAAAAAGGATTGGTGTCGTGATAGTGGATGTCGGATTCTTCCAGGTGACCCTTACGCCGCGGATGGCGATAGTGGTCCAGAATTGCTTCTCGATACAGTGCGTCCATATTCGCTTCACTTCTAGATGCTCAGTCGTTTCGCGACTCATGGACAGGATGCAGCGCTTCGCCTACCAGGTAAACAGGTCCACGGCTTTCTCCAACCCGTCCACCAGGCGGTCGATCTCTTCCGTCGTATTGTACAGATACATGCTCGCCCGCGCACTGCCTGTCACGCCGAACCGGTCGTGGATCGGCTGGGCGCAGTGGTGGCCGGCGCGCACCGCCACGCCGTCCTTGTCCAGCACTGCCGACAAGTCATGCGGGTGGATGTCCGCCGAACGTGAACGAAACCAGACTGCTGCGGCGGTCCGGCTGCGGTCCCAGGATGCGCAAACCCTCAACCTGGCTCATGCGCTCCCAGGCGTAGTCGACCAGCTCGCGGTCATGTGCGGCGACAGCGTCCATGCCCACGGCGCCGAGATAGTCCACCGCCGCGCCCAGGCCGATCACTTCTGCGATGGCCGGTGTGCCCGCCTCGAATTTGTAGGGCACCGTGTTCCACTTGCTGCCGGACATCTTGACCTCGCGGATCATGTCGCCGCCACCCATCCACGGCGGCATGCTCTCCAGCAGCTCGCGCTTGCCGTAGAGGACGCCGACGCCGGTCGGTCCACACATTTTATGGCCACTGAACGCCATGAAATCAACATCCAGCGCCTGCACATCCACCGGCATATGCGGCACGCTCTGTGCGCCGTCCAGCAGCACCTTGGCGCCGACTGCGTGGGCGCGCTGCGACCAGCTCGTCAACCGGATTGATGGTGCCGAGCACGTTGCTGACGTGCACGAATGCGACCAGCTTCGTGCGCTCGTTGATCAGTTCGTCGATCTCGCTCAGGTCGAGCTCACCTTCCAGCGTGATCGGAATGTAGCGCAGCGTGAAGCCGAGCTGGTCGCTGCAGGAGCTGCCAGGGCACGATGTTGCTGTGGTGCTCCATCTCGGTGATCAGCACCTCATCGCCCGGGCCCAGGTTGGCGCGCCCCCACGAATTGGCGACCAGGTTGATCGACTCGGTCGTGCCGCTGGTGATGACGATCTGCTTTTCCGCTGGGCGCATTGATGAAGCGGCCAATGCGCAGTCGCGCCGCCTCGTATGCAGCGGTCGCCTCTTCGCTCAACGTGTGCACGCCGCGGTGCACGTTTGAGTTGTAGCGGCGATAGTAGTCGTCCATGGCCTCGATCACGGCCAGCGGCTTCTGGCTGGTGGCGCCGTTGTCCAGATAGGCCAACGGCTTGCCGTCGATCCGCGCGCCAGGATGGGGAAATCGGCGCGGATCTCCTCGATCGGATTTTGTCGATCGTTGCATCTGTGGCAGTCATGTCATCTCTGCAATCATTCTGTCTGCTCGACTCAAGCGTGGCCGGTCGACATGCATTCATCTGCGCAGACCGGCTTATCGGCACTCGTACAATGCATACCGCAGCGGCATGATGCAGTACCAACTATTGCCCCTCGCGAAGGGAAGCTGAATCGTCTTCCGGGAAGCCGCCGTACGCCTGTTGCAATGACGGCAGCTTCCCGGAAGATGCGTATCGCTCATTACCCGCCGATCTTGCGCTCGATCACGCGCTCCAGCTTCGTGACGACGCTCTCCACCGGCACACGGTCGAGCACCGCCTGGAAGAAGCCCTGCACGATCATGCGCTCGGCCTGCGGCCGCGTCAGTCCACGCGCCATCAGGTAGAACACATACTCGTCCTCCACCTGCGCTGCGGTGGCAGCATGCGTGCAGCGCACGTCGTCGGCCTCGATCTCCAGACCAGGGATGCTGTCGGCGCGGGCCGTGCTGTCCAGGATCAGGTTGCCGTTGCGCTGGTAGGCGTCCGTCTTCTGTGCGCCCTTCTGCACCTGGATGATGCCCATGTAGACGCTGCGCGCCCGATCCTTCAGCGCGCCGTTGAAGAGCAGGTCGCTGAAGCAGTTGGGCACGCGATGGATCTGCAGCGTTTGATGGTCGATGTGCTGGCGTCCCGTCGGGAAGTAGATGCCCAGCAACTCGCCGTGCACGCCCTCGCCCACCATGTCCAGGTCCAGGAAGGCCTTGGTCAGCTTGCTGCCCCAGCTCACCTGGATCCAGCGCAGGTCCGCATCGCGATGCAAC
Source organism: uncultured Chloroflexia bacterium (assembly GCA_963752485.1). GTDB lineage: Bacteria > Chloroflexota > Anaerolineae > Caldilineales > Caldilineaceae > JASGTU01. The sequence goes on along the minus strand of CAVVYP010000022.1, from coordinate 40,938 downwards.
ACGGCGCGGCCAGTCAGGAAGTTATGCGCCGTGTGCTCGAAGTCCTGCAGATTCATGTAGCGCACGACCGCGTTCTCGCGCACCTGCAGCTCGACCACGCTGCTCTGCATGCCCTTCTCGGCCCCGAGCAGATCGTCCACGACGGTCACCTGTGCGCCGGGCTCCGCCACCACCAACGTGTGGTGATAGCCGCCAACGCCGGACGTGGCCTGGTTCAGGATCACCTGCAGCGGCAGCTCAACCTGCACGTTCTTGGGCACGTAGATGAATGCGCCGGAATCCCACAGCGCTGCGTGCAGCGCCGTGAACTTGTTCTGGCCGGGCTTCACAACTTCTGTCATGAAGTGCTCTTGCACCAAGCTCCGCGTGCTCGTTGACCGCGCTGCGCAGGTCGGTGAAGATGACGCCCTTGGCGGCCAGATCTTCGCTTTCGTCGCGATAGAGCACGTCGCCGTTCTGGAAGACGATGCTGCCCGCGCTCTCCATCTCGTCCAGCTCGTTCTGAATCAGGGCGTCCACGGCTGCGTCTGCCGGCGTCGCCCTGCGCATAGGGCCGGTAGTTGTCCAGGCTGAAGTTGCCCAGGCGCGTGCGGCGCCATGCTTCGTCCGTCGGCTGCGGCCACGGCATTTCCTCGAAGAGCCGCCAAGCCGCCAGACGCCGCTCCAGCATCCACTTCGGCTCGCCGCGGGCGGCCGACAGTTCGCGCACGGTCTGCTCGCTAAAGCCGGCGACCGCTTCCATCAGTTCTTTGGTTTCTGTATCTTTTTCAAGAACGCTCACGTTCTGTTGTCCTCCGTGTCGTTCTGTCAGGCTCGTCGTTGCAACAAACCTTCCAGGAAGCTGCGAGCTTCCTGGAAGATCAGCCTTCAGTACGCTAGCCGATCGAGCCTTCCATCTGTAGCTGGATCAGGCGATTCATTTCGACGGCGTATTCCATGGGCAACTCCTTCACCAGCGGCTCGATGAAACCGCCCACGATCATGGCTGCCGCCTCGTCCTCGCTGATGCCGCGGCTCATGAGATAGAAGAGCTGCTCCTCGCCGATTTTGCTGACCGACGCCTCATGACCAACGCTGACGTTGTCTTCCTCGATCTCGATGTACGGATAGGTGTCCGAGCGGCTCTCTTCGTCCAGCAGCAGCGCATCGCAGACCACGTTGCTCTTGCTGTGGTGCGCGCCCTTGGCCACGCGCAGCAGGCCGCGGTAGCTGGATCTGCCGCCGTCCTTGCTGATCGACTTGGAGACGATCTTGGAGCTGGTATAGGGTGCGCCATGCACAACCTTGCCGCCCGCATCCTGGTGCTGTCCCTTGCCCGCGAACGCCATGGAGAGAATCTCGCCATGCGCCTTGCGGTCCCATCATATAGACGGAGGGATACTTCATCGTGACCTTGCTGCCCAGGTTGCCGTCCACCCATTCCATGGTGGCGCCTTCGTCGACGATGCTGCGCTGGGTCACCAGGTTGTAGATATCGGTGCTCCAGTTCTGAATCGTCGTGTAGCGGCATCGCGCGCCCTTCTTCACGACGATCTCGATCACGCCGCTATGCAGGCTGGTGGTGCTGTAGATGGGGGCTGTGCAGCCTTCCACGTAGTGTACGCTTGCGCCCTCGTCCACGATGATCATCGTGCGCTCGAACTGCCCGATGTTCTCCGCATTGATGCGGAAATATGCCTGCAGCGGGATGTCCACGTGCACGCCCTTCGGCACGTAGACGAAGCTGCCGCCGCTCCACACGGCGCTGTTCAGCGCCGCGTACTTGTTGTCGGCCACAGGAATGATGGTGGCGAAATATTCGCGGAAGAGGTCCTCGTGCTCGCGCAGACCGGTCTCGATGTCATCAAAGATCACGCCGATGCGGTCCCATTCCTCGCGCAGGCTATGGTAGACCATCTCCGAGTCATACTGCGCGCCCACGCCGGCCAGGAACTTGCGTTCCGCCTCGGGAATGCCCAGTCGCTCGAACGTATTCTTGATGCTGTCCGGCACGTCGTCCCAAGACGTCTTCTGTTCGTCCATGGGGCGCATGTAGTAGTAGATATCATCGTAGTCAATGCCGCTCAAGTCCGGCCCCCAAGTCGGCACGGGCTTCGACCAGAAGACTCCAGCGCCTCGTGCCGGAACTCTCGCATCCAGTCCGGCTCGCGCTTGTGATCGGAAATCTGATCGATCAGCCCGTGGCTCAGCCCGCGCTCCGGCTTGAAGAATGGCTTCACGTCATCGACGAAGTGGTACTTGTAGTCTTCCTTAACGCCGGTCAGTTGTTCTCTATCGGCTTGTGTCGCCATTCGGTGCTCTCCTAGAAACTCAGATCCAACTGGGTCCAGTCGTACGCCTGCGGCATGCGTCTGCCGTTTGGATGCCACGTCGCTTAGGCCGTGACTTTGCCGTTGGCGAATTCTTCTTCCACCCATTTGTAGCCGCGCTCTTCCAGCATGTGCGCCACTTCAGGTCCGCCCGTCTTGACGACGCGGCCGTCGTAGAAGATGCTTACGTAGTTGGGCTTCACGTAGTTCAGAATGCGCTGGTAGTGCGTGATGAGCAGGAAGCCCATTTCCGGCGTCGCCAGCTTGTTGATGCCGTCGGAGACAATGCGCAAGGCGTCGATGTCCAGGCCGGAATCCGATTCGTCCAGAATGGCGAACTTCGGCTCCAGCATGGCCATCTGCAACACCTCTGTCCGCTTCTTCTCACCGCCGGAAAAACCGTCATTCAGATAGCGGCGGGCGAAGCTCGGGTCCACATTGTACTCTTCCATCTTGGCGTTAAGCTCACGGCGGAACTCGCGCATGGGCATAAGATTGCTGCCGATCATGCTCTCGTTGCCGTTGTCGCCTTCCTTCTTGTCGGTATAGCCGCGCACATTCGAGACCGCGGTGCGCAGGAAGTTGGCGACGCTTACGCCCGGCACGGCGACCGGATACTGGAAGGCAAGGAAGATGCCGGCGCGCGCCCGCTCGTCCGCTTCCATGTCGACGATGCTCTCGCCGTCGAGCAGTATATCGCCTTCGGTGACCTCATAGTGAGGATGGCCGGCGATGACATAGGCCAGTGTGGACTTGCCGGAGCCGTTTGGCCCCATCAGCGCATGGATTTCGCCGCTGTGCAGCGTGAGGTCAACACCCTTCAGAATCTCGGCGTCTTCCACCGTGGCGTGCAGATTTCGAATCTCAAGAACACTCATTGTCGCTTCACTCCTGTGGTGCTAAAGGAAATCTTTCAAACCTGATGACAAATGTGCGTCAAATCGTATCGCTACAATTGCTAACCACTTCTTCTCGATCCCTGTTTGATTCCTACTGCTTGACTACAAATTTGACTGGACTCACCAGCCGACCAATATTCCGCGCCCGCCGTCGCTTACTTTTTCTCTGTTCTTCCAACCATAGACCGTCTGCGGCCTGATTTCTGTAAACTGCAAACCTATTGACCAGGCGCTGCGATTCTGCCCGCTACGATTTACCTGCGCCGGCAACGCTCTGCCCGACCACGAACGTGCATCGATGATGACCGTCGAGCATGCATTCGCTGAGGTTGACGTCCGAGCCGAGGACCTCGCGCATGAACTTCTCGTCCATGTCGCAGATGTCGCGGTGCTCTTGCGCCAATTCGTGATAGGGGCAATTGTAGGTCTGGAGGACGATTACGTCCTCTTCGTCGATCTTCATGTCCGCCAGCACGCCGCGCGCGGATAACGCCTCCACCAATTGCCCGACGCGCTCACTCAGTTCGCCGGCTTCCACCGACGGCAGATATTGCGCGGCCAACCGGCTGCTGACGCGACCCAGAAGTTGCTCGGTCGTCTCCTTGCCCGCCAGGGCCATTATTTCCTCCAGCAACGTAAGCGCCAACTCGTCGCTGTGGCACGAAAACAACTCCTGGGCGTTCGGTGTCAGGGAGTACTCGTGGTGGGGACGGCCGACGCCGGCATGGACGCTCTTGCGCTCCACGTAGCCGTTTGCCTGCAACACTTGTAGCTGCTGGCGCACGGCCGTAGTCGTGACGCCCAGATGCTCTTCTAGTTCCTTGATGGCGCCCGAACCATTGCGCTGCAGGTATTCGAGAATACGCCACGCCGGAGCTTGCCGATCCAGTTGTATGCTCAGCGCCATGCTGCGTCACACCTCTGCCTTCCCACTCAACAATCCGGCCAACACCGGCGAAATGGGCCACACGGCCCTCCAAAACAAGAGCGTGATACCCTCACGCAAGGATGAGAATATCACGCCCGGATAGTTTTGTCAAATTGTTCTGTCTAAATTACAAAAAGCGATGGCGAGCGGTCGGGTGTTTGCCGGTCGCCAGCCCCGGCAGGCGGGAATCTCTGCCCCTAATCCGCGGCGACGGTAGGCGCGGCGCTCTCCTCGCGCACGGCATCCGGCACAGCTTCCGGCAAGATCGCCGGCTGGCGCGTTGAGGGCAGCGTCAGAGCGCAGACGCCCGCGACAATGGGGAAGAACGCCAGGGCAGTCAGCACGGTCCCAAGGCCGACGACGTCCGCCAGCAGGCTCGCCACCCACGCGGCCACCGCGCCGATGGCAAACATGAATCCCAGCACTGCTCCGCCGATCATGCCCTTGCGCGCGGGCAGGAACTGTTGCGCCATCATCAACAGGATGCTGTGCGGGATGTTGAGCATGGCCCCGGCCAGTGCGGCAGACGCGAGGAGCACTGCGCCGGCGCCGTTGAGCAGACCGAGCAGGAACGGCACGCTGATCACCGTGGCCAGGAAGATCACAATGCGCCGGTTGAGCTTGTCGCCCAGGTAGCCGCCGCCAAAGGTGCCAAGTGCGCCGCCGAACGTGAGCACGGCGATGATGGCGCCATACATGGCCGGCTCGTAGCCCAGGTCATCGAAGTATTTGGGCAGCAGGACCATGTAGCTCTGCATCGTGGCCGAACGGAACGCGATCAAGAGCACGAAGGCGACCGCAACGAACAACCCGCGATTTCGATTCGAGGCCGCTTTGGCCGCTGCCGGGCTTGACCCGCTGCGGGCCGCGCTGTCCTCGATGGGCTCCCTCAGCAGCACGGCCATGACGGCGACGGCGGGCAGCGTGGCCAGCGCCATCAACGGCATGCCTACCCGCAGACCGACCGTCTGGATGGCGAGGCCGGCTACAAACGGACCCAACGCCAAGCCGGACTGGCCCCCCAGGAAGAAGATCGACGTCGCCGTCGTCGGCAACCGTCCGCCCGCGGAGGAGGCGTGCAAGATTCCTACCGGATGCAGCGCTCCGCTTCCCAACGCACCGACGGCCAGGCATGCGACCATGGTCCAATAGGTGGGCATGAATGGGGCTATGGCATAGAAGGTCGCCGTCCACAGGAGACCGGCGGCGCCGAGCCACCGTCCCTTCAGCCGATCCGCCCACATGCCGAACAAGGGCTGCGTCAGCGAGGCGGAGAGCGTGCAGACCATGGCGCCGAAACCGATTTGGCTCACGCTCATGTCGAACAGGCCGGCCGCGGACGTCAGCACCATGGCGATGGATGCGTTCAATACGTCGATGGCGAAATGGCCGTAGGAGACGGCTGACAGTCGTTTGACCTTCATGGTTCTTTCTCTATCCAGCCGCGCCGCGTTCAAGACGGCGGCGCTTGCCGGCTACATCACCCGGGTCCCGATCCACCACGTAACGCCGTTGGCGTCCAGCACGCCGCCGCGCTTGTCCTCATCGTCCTTCTGCACGGGGGCTTGCACTTCGCTTGCGCCTGCGGCCATGGCGCGTTCGAAGACAGCGTCAACATCCGGCACGTAGACGTGGATGTGCGCCTCCATACGCGGATAGTCCTCTCCGCCTTCGCCAACCATGACGACCGTGTCGTCGATGCGCACTTCGGCATGCATGATGCGGCCGTCCGGCGAAGACATGCGCCGCAGCTCCGTGGCGCCGAAGACCTGGGCAAGAAACTCGATGGTCTCGGCCGCGTTCTTGACAACGAGATACGGCGATACGCTGTTGTAGCCTTCAGGCTTGTATGATTCGCCCATGACTCCCCCAAACACATTCGTGCGCGTCCAGTCTCCGGCCCAATGGCTTCCGGCAATTCTAGTGCCAAACTAAGAACGCGCGGAAATCGACGGCTGCTTGTGACTCTGTCGCCATGGGGACGAGCCCTGCCGGCGACTGGTAGGTCGCGCCAAGGGTTTGGTCCGGCCACCGCAGTCTACAGATTGCAGCGAACTCGCGCCACCGCGCTTGACACCAAGGCGGCGCGATTCTATGCTTGGCGGCAGGGCCTCGCCAGGCGTCCGGGAGGGCAGTGTCTCGACCGGTCACACGGTGCGGCGCGACCCATACGCGTTTGAAGATGCGGCCCCAAGGGGAGATTGCCATGAACGTAGACGACAAACACTATCGGACCATCTGGTTGAGTGCAGGCGACCCCGAAGTGGTCGGAATCATCGATCAGCGCCTGCTGCCGCATCAGTTCGTGATCGAGGAGTTGAGGACTGTTGACGAGATGTGCACAGCCATCCGCGATATGCACGTGCGCGGGGCGGGGCTGATCGGCGCGGCGGCAGGGTATGGCATGTACCTGGCGGCGCTGGAGGCGCGCCGCGCCTCTGCCGCGGCATTCGATGCAGCCATGGCAGAGGCGGCGCGAAGGCTCGATGGCGACTCGGCCTACCGCCGTCAACCTGGAATGGGCGGCGAAGCGGCAACTGACGGCCGTGGCGGCTGCTGGGGACAGCATGGAGGCCAAAGTCGAGGCGGCCCGCGAGACGGCGCAAGAAATCGCAGACGAGGACGCAGACTTCTGCAGGCGCATCGGCGAGCACGGTGTGGAGCTGATCGCCGAAGCCAGCCGGCGCAAGCGCGGTGAACCGGTCAACGTGCTGACCCATTGCAATGCGGGCTGGCTGGCCTTCGTCGATTACGGCACCGCCACAGCGCCCATTTACGCTGCCCACGACCGGGGCATCCCCGTCCACGTGTGGGTGGATGAGACGCGGCCACGCAATCAGGGCGCTCGGCTTACCGCGTGGGAGCTGGGCGAGCATGGCGTGCCGCACACGATCATCGCGGACAACGTGGGCGGCCATCTGATGCAGCACGGGCTGGTGGACCTGGTCATCACCGGCACGGACCGCACGACCTACACGGGCGACGTGGCGAATAAGATCGGCACGTATCTGAAGGCGTTGGCGGCGCGGGACAATGACATCCCGTTCTACGTGGCGTTGCCGTCGTCGACGTTTGACTGGGAAATGCGCGACGGCGTGGCCGAGATTCCGATCGAGCAGCGGGACTCCACCGAAGTGCGCATGATTTCGGGGCTGTGCGATGGGGAGTCTGTGACCGTATTGCTGACGCCGGAAGAGAGCCCTGCAGCCAACTACGCGTTCGATGTGACGCCGGCGCGCCTGGTCACGGGGTTGATCACCGAACGCGGCATCTGCGCGGCGTCTGAGGAAGGCGTGCTAGGACTTTATCCGGAAAAGCTACAGACGGCCGGCAACGGCTGAACAGGCGCAGCAGCACTGGAACGCCGCGAACCGACCGGCTATTGTGCAGAGGCGTCGGGCAGCCGGGAAAGCACCAACCGCTCGAACAACACGGCGGCAACTACGCCGATCCCGTACATACCGTAGTCCAGCGGATCGAATGTGCGCCCCAGGATCGGCGCGCCGAAGTATTGCAGCGTTTCGACGCCGGCGCCCATGCCAAAGACGAGCGCAGCCCTGACGAATGGCGGGCGCAACGGTGCGATGGTCGAAACGCCGAGCAGAAGAACCAGCGCGAACGGCAGTGTGATGTCGATCAGGTAGCCGGCGACGAATGTCGGCCCCGGCCCGCTGTAGTCTGGGCCGACAACGAAGTGAAGCGCTGCAACGGCAATCGCGATCGCTACGACCACCTGTTTGCGTACACCTGATGATTGGGGCATTGTTGTCTGGCCTATTCGGCATCCGGCTCTGCGCTTCCACGCGAAATCGGTGTACTTCGATTGTAGCCCAATACGGCAAGCGCGCCAGAGGCCGCCGGCCCCGCCGTTGCGATCCTCAGAGCCGCGCACGGTTGGCTCGAAGTCGCGGCAAGAGTATGTTCCTTGCGTCAAACAGCGCAAGAGAAACGGGCATTGCCACGGCGCATACCCGGACTGACGAGGAAAAGCGAGGAAGAGGAGAGACTATATGTCAGAAACGAATACGCACGAATGCCTTAACTGCGAACGACCGGAATCTGTCATCCCGCTGGTGGCGCTGCGCTACCAGGGACACGAGGCATGGATCTGCTCGCAGTGCCTGCCGCAGCTTATTCACCAGCCGCAGCGCTTGGCAGGGAAGTTGGCGGGCGCGGAGAATCTCCCCTCAGCAGACCACGGCTAGATGAAGTAGGCGAAGCAGGCTTCAGCGCGGCGACCCAGAGTTCTGCGCGGCGACGGATCCCTGCGCTGACCACGGCTGAAATCTGACTGTCAAACGCAGGAATACCTCGCGTACCAGCCGTCTACTGCGGGGACTTCGGCTGTTGTCCGTTCTGCAGCGTGTGCGCGATTTCGCTGGGTAGGGCAGCCCTGCGCCCAAAGACGTCGCGCTGGAGAGGGTGAATCCCATGGAGATTGCTGAGCTGCCGAAGGAAAGCATCCCGCTCTGCTTCGCGTTGTTGCTTGGCCTTCTTCTTGGAAGACTTGCTCATATGCAGCCGGCTCCAGGATGTTGTCGTGTGAACGCAGCGCGCGCAAGGATCGGCAGAGGAGGCTTCGCCAGGGGCGCCGTAGATTCGTATAGAAACCGGCTGCGGACACTTTTGGATGGGAACTCCGCTTTAGCCATCACCGGCAAGGTATACCAGTCTGATTAACGTTGCGTATTGGCGAGGCCGCATCAGCACAGCCGGCGCGCCCGAAGCGATACACGCGCCTCCGGGGTGCGTGCAAAGTTTGCAGACCGGTACCCCCTGCCGACGATACGGCTACCCCATGTTCGCAAACGTGGCGGGACCATGGTTGACGCTTCGCACACTCGTGCGTATGATGACGACGAACCGAGAACACATCGAGGCAAACCTTCATGCGCAGACCCCTACCCTTACTACTTCTGCTGTCCGTTCCTCTGTCCCTGCTGGCTCTGATCTCCGGCTGCCAACGGGGGGAAGTGGCCGCCGGCTCCGTGACTGCCGGCTCCGTGACTGTAGTCCCCGTTGCTACGCTGGCCGCCACGTCGACGCCGCCGGCCGTGGACGAACCCGTGCTCACATCCACTGGGACGCCGACGGGGACTCTCTCGCCGCAGGATGGCGGCGCGCCTGACGGCGCCGATTCCGACGCCGCCGTGCAGGCGGTGTCCGCACTCTTGCAACGGAAGGTGCCAACCCTGCCGTCACGACCGCTGAGCGGGCCAACGCCGAACGTCGGCCGCCGCACGAATCCGCGCCAGGATCAGGGAGGGACGTTGCCATCGCCCACGCCCACACCGGAGGCGGACGACAACGACGCGGACTCCACCGACGACAACGCGGCTCCGCGCCGTGTGGGCGCGGACGACGGGCCGGCCGGCGTAGTCAACGCCAGCGTAGTCAACGTACGCGGCGGCCCCGGCACCGTCTACGCGATCGCTGGGAAGGTGCGCAGCGGACAAGAAGTTGTGATCACGGGACGAAATGAAGACGGTTCCTGGCTGCAGATCTGTTGTCCAGTCGAGGGGGAAGAACAGACCTGGATTTCGGCTGACTTCCTGAATCTGGAGTCTGCGCGAGAAGATTCGCTGGACGGCGTGCCGGTTGCCCAAGCGCCGCCCGCTCCGGAACCCGTTGCGAACGCGGCTGCGCCGGCGCCCGGGTCCGGCGCCGGCGTGGGACTTCCTGCTCCGGGCGGCTTTCCCGCGCCCGGGGCGAACAACCCGCTGACGGGCCAACCCTTGCCCGGCGGGCGCAGCGGACAGCGCCCCATCATCGTGTGCATCAACAACGACTTTGCGGCCCGGCCGCAGCTTGGCACCAGCCAAGCCGATGTGATGTATGAGTACCTGATGGAGGGGTACGGCATCACGCGCTTCAGCGGCGTCTACTATGGGCAGCCGGCCAGCCAGATTGGGCCCGTGCGCAGCGCGCGGCTCATCAACTACTACATGGGCGCGCTCTATGATGCGGGACTTGTCTGTTCCGGGGCAAGCGACAAGGTCCGCTATGCGCTCAAGCATCAGGCGCCGTTCCCCTATTTGGACATCGACCTGGACGACCCGTCCAACGCGCGCTACTCGGACAGCGTCGGCTCGGACTATCGCACGCGGCTGCGCACCAGCACGGACAGGCTGCGCAAGTGGTTGGCCGACTGGGGCGTGGAGAAGCCCGCTTCGATTCGCGGATTCACGTTTGGCGGCGTTCCGGATGGCGGCGCGCCGGCGACCAGCGTCAACATCCCGTATCCGAATGGGCAGGCTGCCTATCGCTACGACGGGGGCAGCGGACGCTATCTGCGCTCTATGAGCGGCGGCTCGCATGTGGACGGCAACACGGGCGCGCAACTGGCGTTGGACAACGTGATCGTGCAATTCGTGCCGCACCAGGCGACCGACATCGTGGAAGACAGCCTGGGCAGCACGAGCATTCGCCTTGACCTGTTCGGAAGCGGGAGGGCAATTGTGTTCCGCGATGGACAGGCGTTCGACGGGACGTGGCGCAGCGAGAGCCGGGGCGACACGCCCCGCTTCTATGACGCGTCCGGCGCGGAGGTTCCGCTCAAGCCGGGGCGCAGTTTCATCAGTGTCGTGCCCGTCGACTACGGCGTCACGTTTCAGTAGCCACTAAATTCAGCACGCGAACAGATGCGGAACCGCCGGGCGCTTGACCGGCCTTGCCGGACGTTTGCAACCGACCTCACCAGATCATCTTTCTGAGGTATACAGTCGATACGACTGCTGCGGCTGCGCGCCCCTGGCGCGCAGGAAGGGGACGGCCGGGTCGGAGAGCGGCAGCGGGCCGATGCTCAGGCTGTCCCAGCCGGCCGCACGCGCCTGGGTGAGCGCGTGCTCCCAAAGCTGGCTGCCGATGCCACGATTCCTGTATTCGGGAAGTACGCCGGCAAACAGAAGCCGTCCGGCTTTGGCGGGACGACGGCTGCGCCAGGCAAGCCACGGCCGCCAGAAGTGATTGCGACCGCCCTGCGCTCGAGCGACCGCCCGCGCCACATCGGGCTGGAGCAGGAGAAAGCCGGCGGGGTTTCCGTCGACGACGGCGACCCACGCCGTCAGCGGCCAGGCGGACACGATGTTCAGCAAGAATTCGGCTTCGTCGGCGTCCGGCGGCGGAAACTCTATGCTGGCGTTGGAAGGTCTGGAGCCGGAGCCGCCTGCATCAAACACCTGGGGAAAGAGCGGAATCAGCGTGGAGCGCATCTCCTCGCCGGCCAAGCGCACTATCTGTGCAGGCGCGCGCTGTGCAGGCGCGTGGCCGGACTGCGCGTCTGGGCGTGTGGAGCCGCCCGGTTCCGCGTCTGAGCCCGTGGAGACGTGGAAGAGCGCGCGTGTGCGCAAGGGAAAGAGCGCGCCGTGCATGACTTCCGGAATGTAGGGCGGATTGTAGGGCGTGTGCAGGGGCGGCGTGACATGAAAGTGGTCTTGGAGGACGCCGCTCTGCAGGTGCGGCGAAAGTCCGGTTGGCCCGACGAGGCGGTGGTAGCCGGCCTGGGCGGCCTGCTCGAGGGCCAGGCCTGCGAAGCGCTCCAGCGACTCGACGTCGTTCACGCAGCGCAGGAGCCCGAGGTAGGCAGTGCGATCGCGGCGGCGTGGATCCGCAAGCAGCACGGCGGCCGCCACGGTGGTTTCGAACAGGGGGCCGGCGGCGCGCGGAACGCCCTTGTCCGTCTTGCGACGGGTATCCTGGAGCGCTTCCAGGTGTATGAACTGCGGCCGCATACGCGCCAGGTGCTTGCTCTGGCCGCGCACGAGCGCTCCGTACAAGAACGGGAAATGTGGCGGGACCCAGCGTGCGTCACCGCTATACACGCGCCACCAACTGCGCACGAAAGCATGTCGTTCCCAATAGCCCTCTGCGACAGACTTTGAGTAATTGAAGTAGCCGTCAAACACAGCGAGACCTGTCGAATGTGTACTGACCGGATGATCATTTCGCCCTAGGGCGCGGGTTCGCCTGGCCCGCCTCTGCGCTCCGCTAACGGCAACATGAGCCGCTAAGCAAGCGCCGGCGCCTTGCAGAAAACGGGCCGCGCACATCCATTCTATCACCGTTTTGGGGATAAGTCTGTGGATAAGCCGCCGCGCACCGTGGATAAGTGATTGAGACGCATGGGCAAGTTTGCAGGGAAAAATGGCCCAGAATGCAACTATCTTTCCCACCTTAAAGTTCTCTGCGTTTCTGGAAGAGCCTGGAGACCTATCTCGCGCTGGAGAATATGGGGCCTACTACATGTAGTGCGGGGGTTTTTGAACGGTACTGGATATTGACAATAACACGCCGATTTTGGGACGAAAAGCTTCGAACCGGCATTGGTCATCTGCGCTGAGTTTGGTACACTCTGTGCAGAACAAATTCACGAATGAAACTACTCGTGCTAGGTCAAACGGCGTCGGTCCCAAGAGCTACAGCCGCCGGAACTTGTCATCTAGTGATTCAGTATCCCTTCGCGAATTTGGAACCTCGTCACCGCTGGCGGAGACGCTAGCGCAGAACGTCGCCCCACAACACCTGGAGGGTTTCGCGCCAGGCCAACAGCGCCCGTTCCGGTGAGGGTTCAGTACCTATAGCTGGATATCAAGCATGCGGCGTGTGCTGCGCGTATGGGCGCAGTCGGTTCGTCACCACCCCGTCAGATTGGGGTGTACGCCGCCACAGGAGGGTCCCATGAAGCTCGATCCGTCGCCCCATTCCCTTCATTTCACGCGTTTCTTTCCCGCCTTCGCGCGCGGACCGAAGCGCGCCACGCGGGGGGGAGGCCAACCCGGCCGGAGAAGCGCATGGGGAGAACGACACCGGACCTGGAGATGCCCCGGCTCCGGATACACGGTCCTCTGCGGAGGAGAACGAGGAGCCGGATTCGGCCAAATCTTCGGGCAACACAGCGATGGACGTAAACATGGGCGCTGCCGTGAGCGCAGCGGTGGATGCAGCGGCCGATGCGGGAGAGGGGCGCGCACAGTCAACGCAGGACGCGCGCGCGTTTGATCCGCATGTCGTGTGGCAAATGGTGCTCAGCGAACTTGCGTTGCAGATGCCGTCCGCCACGTATGACACGTGGGTGCGCGACACGGTTGTGTTAGGATATGAGGATGGCGAGTTCATCATTGGCATGCCCAATGCGTATGCGCGTGACTGGCTGGAGAATCGGCTGCGGCATACGGTCAAGCGCACCTTGAGCAGTATTTTGCACCGCTCCGTGCAGGTCCAATTCCGAGTGCGCCCTCGCCCGGTGGTTGATGCGGAAGGGGTGGAGCCGCCGCCGCTGTATCGAGCCGTCGAGGAGGAGCCTACCGTGGATGAGAGGCAATCTGTCGTGACGGGCGCGCAGCGTTTTTCCCCACAGTTGAACCCAAGCCATACCTTTGAGTCGTTCGTCGTGGGCTCGCACAACCGGCTGGCGCACGCGGCGGCCATGGCCGTGGTAGACAGCCCGGGGCAAGGCTTCAACCCACTCTTCGTCTATGGAGGCGTGGGGCTGGGCAAGACGCATCTGCTGAACGCGATCGGCAACACGGCGAAGCAGCGTGGCTACTCGATGATTTACTGCTCGTCGGAACAATTCACGAACGATCTGATCAGCTCGATTCGCAATCGCGATACGGATAAGTTCCGCGATAAGTACCGCGCGGTCGACGTGCTGCTGATCGACGATATCCAGTTTATCGGCGGTAAGGAGAGCACGCAGGAGGAGTTCTTCCACACGTTCAACCATCTGCACGCCAGCGGAAAACAGGTGGTGTTGAGCAGCGACCGGCCGCCCAAGGCGCTGGCCACGCTGGAGGAGCGTCTGCGCAGCCGCTTTGAAGGCGGACTGCAGACGGACATCGCACAGCCGGATTTCGAGACGAGAGTTGCGATCCTGCAGTCGAAGGCGAATCGCATGGGCGCACCCGTTTCCTACGACGTGCTGATGCTGGTGGCCGAACGCGTGGACAGCAATATCCGCGAGCTGGAAGGCGCACTGAACCGGCTCTTCATGCAGGCGCGGCTGACGGGTACACCGGTGACGCCGGAGTTCGCGCGGTTCGTGTTGGAAGATCTTGCGCCGCATCGGGTGGCCTGCGCGCCGGAACAAGTGGTGCGGCATCGTGGCGGCATACTTCAGCCTGACGTATGAGGACCTGACCGGTCGACAGCGCACCAAAGAGGTCGCGAACGCCCGCCAAATCGCTATGTATCTGCTGCGGCACGAGAATGACATGTCGCTACCCGCGATCGGCGGCCAGCTCGGCGGGCGGGATCACAGTACGGTGCGCTACGGGGTGGAGCGGATTGCAGAAGAGCTGGACCGGAACGAGGCATTGCGCCAGACGATCATGACGTTGCGCGACAAGGTCTATATCGTTTCCGGCTGATCGTCTGCGGCTCTTTTCGAGTCCGAGACGACACGCTCTGCACCTTATTCCGTGCAGACCAGCAGAACGATCTCATTGCGCGGCCAGCTTGTTGCTGGCCGCAGCTTCATTGGCGGAGCGAGAGGTCCTGACCGCGGCGGATTTGGACACAAGCGGCGGAGCCGACCGGCGGCGCGGCCGGAAGCGTCGAAATTCGAGTGCTTTTGCGATATGGGATCAACTGAAGTACACTATCATCCAGCGCTACAGAAGCATTGGAATCAACGCAAAAGAGGCTGCTGGCGATCAGATGCTGGCCGCCGGTTTGACAGCAGAATCTCGTGGAGCCAGCAATGAGTACGGATGGTCGGCAGAAAGCTCTGGAAACGACGTTGGCCGGCCTGCACAAACGATTTGGCGACGGCGCGGTGATGAAGCTGGGCGATGCTACCCAGCTTCAGGTGGAGTCAATTCCCACCGGCAGTCTCAGTCTGGACATCGCCCTGGGCGTGGGCGGCATTCCTCGCGGCCGTATCATCGAGATCTACGGGCCGGAGAGCTCGGGCAAGACGACCCTCTGTCTGCACGCCATCGC
This sequence comes from uncultured Chloroflexia bacterium, assembly GCA_963752485.1. Taxonomy (GTDB): domain Bacteria; phylum Chloroflexota; class Anaerolineae; order Caldilineales; family Caldilineaceae; genus JASGTU01. The sequence continues at coordinate 25,861 of CAVVYP010000022.1, read as the reverse complement.
CGAAGCCCAACGGCTGGGCGGCATCTGCGGCTTCGTGGATGTCGAACACGCACTCGAACCCGCCTACGCGCAGCGCATCGGCGTCGACATCGACGACCTCTACGTCAGCCAGCCGGACGCCGGCGAGCAGGCGCTGGAGATCGCCGAAGCCCTGGTGCGCTCCGGCGCCCTCGACGTCGTCGTCATCGACAGCGTGGCCGCGCTGGTGCCGCGTGCCGAGATCGAGGGCGAGATGGGCGACAGCCACATGGGCCTCCAGGCTCGCCTCATGAGCCAGGCCCTGCGCAAGCTCACCGGCGTCGTCAAATCCTCCAACACCAGCCTCATCTTCACCAACCAACTGCGCCAGAAGATCGGCGTCATGTTCGGCAACCCGGAGACCACCACCGGCGGCATGGCGCTCAAGTTCTATGCCAGCGTGCGCCTCGACGTCCGTCGCATCCAGTCCATCAAACAGGGCGCCGACGTCGTCGGCAACCGCACCCGCGTCACCGTGCGCAAGAACAAGGTCGCTCCGCCCTTCAAGGTCGCCGAGTTCGACATCATGTACAACGAGGGCATCAGCACCGAGGGCGATATCCTCGACCTCGGCGTGGAGTATGACCTGGTGACGAAGCGAGGGGCGTATTTCCGGTACGATGATGAGTTGATTGGCCAGGGACGCGAGGCTGCCAAGGCGTATTTGCAGGAGCATCCGGAGTTGGCGGACAGAGATCGACAACGAGATTCGCGCGAAGGCAGGGCTGCGCACACGAGTATTGCCCGCGGCAGAGGCGAGCGATGCGAAGACGGGTGAATCTGAAGCAGTGGCCGAGGCGGAGCCCGCTGATTGACAGGCCGCGGCTGTCCTGCAAGGACAGTTCCGGGGCGTTTGCGATGATTCCAAGTGTTTGCAAGTTGTTGACCGGGCACGGGGCGAATTCGCCCTATCGTTGATGCTGCGCCAGCCGTCGCGATATCGAAGGCGCAGACCAATCACGAGTAGACTTATGTGAACCCGGGTGGGTTGCGTCACTTGCGCTGTAGCGACTGCTGCGGCGCTTTTTTTGTTGGCGACCTTTTTCCGCCGGCGACTGAACCGGCTGAATCGAACACGGTTGGATTGCCCACAAAGTATCTGATCTACGGCGTGTCGCCGGCCAGGTTCGACCTGGCCTGTGCGGGACAGAAGATAGACTTGCATGCATCATTTGTTGACCACGAGGCAGCGGCGCGAGACTTGGACGCCGCATGATGGCTTATGACAACCACATCCCTTTCATGGAATAGGGCTGTACCACAAAGGACTAGCATATGGACGCATTACTATGGATCGTTCTCATTGTCCTGGTCGGCCTGCTCTCCGCCGGAATCGGAGCGTACTTCGCCTATCAACGCGGCCGAACGGCCGGCGTGGAGGCGGAACTCGAACGCCAGCGACAGAGCAGACAGAGTGCGGAAGACCAGGCCGAACGGATTCTGGCCGAGGCAGAGACCAAGGCCAAAGAGCTGCAACTGACCGCGAAGGAAGAACAAGTTCAGACTCGTAACGACATGGAGGCCGAGCTCAGCCGGCGTCGCACTGAACTGGAACGGATCGAGGAGCGGTTACAGAACCGTCTCGATAACGCAGAGAAGCGACTGGAGCAGACCGAGAACCGCGAGAGGAACCTGAATCGCCGGGAATCCGAGCTGGAGAAGCGCGATACCCAGCTTGGGGCGATGGAAGAGGAATGGGCGAAAGAGCTGCAACTGGTGGCCCAGATGAGCGAGGAGGAAGCGCAGAAGGTCCTGCTGGCGCGGGTCGAAGCAGCGTCTCGACAGGAGATGGTGCGTACGATTCGCGAAGTGGAAGCGGAAGCGCTGGAAGAGGCCGACCGCAAGGCTCGGGAGATCGTCACCCTGGCGATTGAGCGCACGGCCAGTGACCACGTCACCGAATACGCGGTCAGCAGCGTGGATCTGCCGTCAGACGAGATGAAGGGCCGCATCATCGGCCGGCAGGGGCGCAACATTCGCGCCATTGAGCAGGCGATCGGCGTCGACCTGGTGGTGGACGACACGCCCGAGGCGATCATCATCAGCAGCTTTGACCCGGTGCGGCGCGAGGTGGCGCGCATGGCCTTGAGCAAGCTCGTGGCCGACGGACGAATCCACCCCACGCGCATCGAGAAGGAAGTGGAGCAGGCGCGCTCGGAGATCGACCGTGTGATCATGGAGGCGGGCGAGCAGGCGGTGATCGAAACCCACGCGCAGGGCCTGCATCGAGAGCTGCAGCGCTTGCTCGGCCGGCTGAAATATCGCACAAGTTACGGGCAGAACCAGTTGAACCATTCGGTGGAGACTGCGCACATTGCCGCGCTGATCGCAGCGGAGCTTCATGCGGATGTGCGGGTGGCGCGCCTGGGCGGGCTGCTGCACGATATCGGCAAGGCAGTGAGCCACGAGGTCGAGGGTCCGCACGCCATTGTGGGCGCGGAGATCGCCAAGCGATACGGCGTCAACGAGGTCGTGGTGAACTGTATCGCCAGCCACCACGGCGAGGTGGAGCCCCAGTCCGTGGAAGCGGTGATCGTGGCCGCGGCGGACGCCATCAGCGGGGCGCGACCGGGGGCGCGGCGCGAGAGCCTGGAGGCGTATATCAAGCGGGTCACGGAGTTGGAGGAGATCGGCAACAGCTTTGAGGGCGTCAGCCAGACATTCGCCATTCAGGCCGGGCGCGAAATCCGCGTCATCGTCCAGCCGGAGGTGGTGGACGACCTGGCGGCAGTCGAATTGAGCAAGGGCATTGCGAAGAAGATCGAGGACAACTTGCAATACCCGGGCCAAATACGCGTGACCGTCATACGGGAGACGCGGTCTGTGGAATACGCACAGTAGCCGGAGGGCAAATTCTGCTGTACAATAGGACTCTTCCCGTATACGGAACGTACATTTCTGGTCGCTGCGCGTACGTGAAGAGTCTTGGCGACTGTGCTACAATGCCGCTCTAAGAGGCTGTGGGCCGATCGGCCCGTAGTTGCGGATAGAGGCGTACGGTCACAAGGCCAGCGTCATAGCGGTGCCTGCGGAGCTTTCTAGTCGCCGGGGGCGGGATTTCTGCCCAGCCGGCAGTAGACGGATCGGTCGGATGCCCACGTTATGAAAACAGCGCGCGCTTTGCCGGCATAGCGGTCAGGCCTGGTCGAAGGCTCGGTCCGGCCGGCCGAAATGACGCCGGACGACGTGGGCGTGGGTTCCATTTGGACGTTGTTGTACACGGTTGGGCCGCGTCGCGTGCTCGCTCCTGTTGGAACCATGCAGAGGCGGGGTGGCGAATCAGGAGGGGGAGGAAGCGTCATGGCAGAACTCATCAAAGTATCTGCCCAGTCACGTTCGACGGCTGTGGCAGGCGCGATTGCAGGTGTGATGCGTGAACATGGATATGCCGAGGTACAGGCGATCGGCGCCAGCGCAGTCAATCAGGCGATCAAGGCTGTGGCAATCGCCCGAGGATACCTCGAGCAGGACGACATGGACTTGGCGGTTGTGCCGAGTTTCACGGAAGTGGATATCGACGGCAACGAACGCACGGCAGTGCGCTTGTCGGTCTTCAAACGACCGGCGACGTTGACGGTCTCCACACAGTAAGGAAGACGGGGCATGTCACCGGCGCTGTGCGCGCCGGCGCAAGGCCTAATCCGTCAAGTACGCTTCAAGGCATACTACAATCGATAGTCACAACTGAACAGAGTGAAGAAGAGGCGGCCAACCGCCTCTTCGTGGTCTTTGCGTTCGGTGCTGGCGCGGGTGTTGCCGTGCGCGTTGCTTCCATTTTCGCGCTTCGCATTCCGCATTTGGGACGCGCACGGCACAAGCGCACGAGGAGCGGCGCACGGGCCTATTTTTCGTCCGCCGGTCGATTCTTCCGCGGGCGACGCCGGCGCCGTTTGCTGCGCGGTTGTGAGGAGCGGCGCTGTCCGCCTGAACTGCGAGAGGATGTAGCCGACTCGTCGTCATCGCCGTCAGCGTCCGTGGCGTCGTCCTGCTGCGCGGACGCACGGCGCTTTGCCGTACAGCCGCCACAGGTGCTGCAGCTTGCGCCTGAACTGCTCTTGCTCGTGATCAGGTCGGAAATGGGGAACTCACTCAACACCATATTGGGCAGCATGACAGTGACTGTCTCGGTCAGCGGATGCACGTGCCGCACACGGCCCGCCCCCTGGGGCGTGATCACCTCTGCGCCGGGCTTGGGCATCTTCTTGTTCTGCTCTTTGTAGTTTGCGTCTTCATAGGAGAGGCAGCAGAGCAGGCGGCCGCAAACGCCGCTGATCTCGTCCGGGTTGAGGGGCAACTGCTGGTTCTTGGCCATGCGGATGCTGACGGGCGTGAACTGGCGCAGCCAGCTTGTGCAACAGAGCTGGCGGCCGCACTTGCCGACGCCGTCGAGCAGCTTCGCCTCATCGCGCACGCCGATCTGGCGCATCTCGATGCGCGTACGAAAGACGCTGGCAAGATCGCGCACCAGGCTACGAAAGTCCACGCGTGATTCGGCTGAGAAATAGACGAGCAGACGACCACCGTCGTAGTTGTATTCGCAGCGGACAATCTTGATGTCCAGGTCGGACTGCCGCGCCTTGTCGCGACAGATCTCCAGCGCTTCCTGCTCCTTGCGCTCCCAACGATCTTTTTGCACGAGATCCCAGGCCGTTGCTCTGCGCACGACGGGTTTGATATCGCCGGTCACGTCGTCGTCATCGATGACGTGGGGCGGCTGTACGACCTGGGCGGCCGCCTGTCCGCGTGAAGTATCGACGATGACGTAGTCGTTGACGAAGAGGTCGAAATGGTTGGCGGGATCGAAATGATATATCTTGGTGACGGGGCGAAACTGCACGCCGATTACGGTTGGCATTGACTTCTGCTCCTATAGACGCCAGCGGCCGGCCCCTGACATATTGTCGTGTCTGAATACGGGCGCGCCGGTTATCGAGTCAAGCTGGCAGACACCAATGTGCCGAGATGCCTACGCCGGCTGGCGCGGCATATCCAGCAGCAAGGCGTCCAGGGCCAGGCGAGTGTTCACGGTGTGGTGCAGGTACTGTTCCACACGCTTCAGTGTTTCGAGATGACGCTGCACCGCGGTCGCAGGCAGCGTCTGTGCATACCGTTCGAGAATCTGCTGCTGGTCCAGATTGCTAATGGCGTCCACACAACCGTGCTGGGCTAGGAGCACGTCGCGCCACCAGGTGACCCACAGTTCCAACATGCCGAACAGGTTGCTGTTATCGCGTTGCGCTGCGGTCTGTTCTGCAAAGCGCAGACGCTCGACGCGATCTGGCCTCCACTAGATGTTGCAACTCGCCGAGCATTTCCAGCCGTCTGTCCGCGCCGCCGTCTTCTTCCAACTGGCGCACCGCCCAGCCCAATCGCCCGCCGCACAGCCGCGCCAGAAGCTCTGCGCGTTCAGCGTCCACGCTCCAAGCGTTGATCAACGCATTCTTGGCGGAGGCGACCGGAAGGGGGCGGAGGTCCATGATCTCACAGCGACTGACGATGGTGGGCAGGAGTTGACTGCGTTCCGTAGCGGTGAGGCAGATGACGACGTGCGCCGGCGGCTCCTCTAGCGTCTTCAGAATCTTGTGGGAGAAACTCGCGTGCGCCGACTGCGCGTCCTGGATGAGGAAGAACTTGTAGCGCCCTTCCACGGGACGCAACGCGGCTTCATGGATCAGGTCAGCGGATGCATCTACGCGCAGCGTGCCGTTGGCGCGGTCGGGTACTCCGTCGCTGTCCGTCGGCGAGAAGACGCGGTAATCGGGGTGCGTTCCTCTTGCCATGAGCCTGCACGAGCGACACTCGCCGCACGGCACAGCCTTGTCGCCGGCGCCCGTACAAAGGAGCGCCTGCGCGAACGAGCGCACAAGGGTCGTCTTGCCGACTTGCGGCGGACCTAGAAACAGATAGGCATGGCGCAGGCTGGCGCCGCCGCGGGCTCCCGGGGGAGGGCCGCCGCGGTCGCTCGCCACAACTCGCTGCAAGTATTGCACGGCCCATTCGTGACCGTGGACAGGCCATTCTGTGGGACGCGGGATCTCCTGGACTGGGGGTTCGCGGTTGGTCATCGTGCCGCTGATTGTAGCACAGCGCCGCGTCGCCAAACAAATGAAATTATGCAAACTGACCCCGCGTCACGGCGGGGCGATGTGCTATAATACGCCACGGGTTCATACCCCTGTTTCCATTCCGCTGGTTCTGACCGACCGGTTCCCACCGGTTCGTTGCGACTGGCTAGTTCTGACCGGCTGACATTGAACCGGTTTCCGCTCGAGGAGTTGGTCGCATGGTCTTTACCGGGCATTCTGTCCGCAGCAGAGGTACGCAGAGCGCTTCGTGGCGGCGCACGGCAGTGTCACGGCGCATGGCGTTGTGGACGCTTGCCGTGCTGGCGCTGGCACTGACGGCTTGCGGCGATCTCGCCGGTCTGCCCTTCGCCGAAGACCCAACGTCGACGCCGACGCCGGCGCTGGCGCCGGAAACGCCCTCGCCCTCCGACGAGATCGCCGCGCCGGAGGCGCAGCAGGGCAATCGACAACTTGTGGTGTGGCTTCCGGAGTTCGCGGGTTACAGCGAGGAAGGCAACGCGGGCGAAGTGTTGCGGAGCGCGTTTCGCCAATTCGAGCAGCGACATGCGGGCGTGCGCGTCGAGGTGCAGGAGAAGGCCGCGTACGGCCCGTCCGACATCCTCACCTATCTGCGCAGCGGGCAGCGCGTGGCGCCTGCGATCCTACCCGATCTCGTGCTCCTGAACAGCCAGCAGATTTGGCAACTTGCCGACCTGGGGCTTCTGTCGCCTATGGAGCGGCCACCGATGGAGCGGTCTTTGGACTTCTACCAGTTTGCCCTCGATTCGGCAGAGTACGGCGGGGCGTGGTACGGCGTGCCATACGCTGCCGACCTGATGCATCTGAGCGGCTTTCTGACGTCGGAACAGACGGCGCCCGGCACATGGAATGAACTGCTGGCGGCAGGCGATCCCCACTTGTATGCGGCGGCGGGAGATGATACGTACGAGAATGGATCCGTCTTGCTGCAATATGTCGGCGCCGGCGGGCAACTGCTGGAAAACGGCTCCACAAGCAGTGAAGAAGCGCTGGGCGCGGTCTTCGAGTTTGAGGTGGCAGGCAGTGAGGCCGGCGTGATCCCCCCGCGGTGATGGAACTGGCGACCCTGGACGGCGTCTGGAATGCGCTGATGGAACAGGGCTGGGGTTCCGGCAACGTGTCCGCGGCGCGCTATCTCTCCAGCCGAGAGTCCACGCCCGAGTTAGGCTATGCACAGATTCCGACGCGCAATGGGCTGCCGGCGACGTTGGGGACGACGTGGTCATTCGTGGCGCTCGGAGACGATGCGGAGCAACGGGCATTGGCGTTTGAACTTGTCGACGACCTGTTGGATCCCGGCGGTGCATGGCGCGTGGAGCCAGTATGTACACCGGCTGCCCACGCAGCGTTCCGCGCTGCAGACGTGGTCGAACCCGAGCGCGTACACCGATTTCCTGAATCGGCAACTGGAGGTGGCAGTGGCGCTGCCGAACGGGCGAGCGTTTGCCGATTTTGCGCAGAGGCTGTTCGAGGCGCAGTTGGGCGTACTGCGCGGTGAGCTCTCGCCGCAGGACGCGGTGGTGGCGGTGCGGGGGCTCGACTAGCCTATCGCGCAGTCTGCGCGCCGGCCTGGCTCGAACGGCCAGCCAGTATGATCCGGACAACAACTGGTTCGAGAATGTGCAAGGGGACGCGACAGATTCGTCGCGTCCCCCATTGTTGCCGGTCCTGCCTGCGAAGCGCAGGCCAACCACGTATGCAATCACACAGGACTATACGTGGCCAGACGCGTCGATTGACGCGTCGTGTACAGAAGCTACTTGAGCTCGACTGCGGCGCCCTCGGCCTCGAGAGCCTGCTTGGCCTCGGCCGCGGATTCCTTGCTCACGCCCTGCAGAATCGTGGAGGGCGCGCCCTCGACGACTTCCTTGGCCTCTTTCAGACCCAGGTTGGTGAGTGCGCGAACGGCCTTAATCACGTTGATCTTCTTGGCGCCAACGTCCGTGAGGACGACGTCGAACTCGGTCTGCTCCTCGGCTTCCTCAGCAGCGTCACCGCCGGCGACACCCATGGCGGCCATCGCCACCGGAGCCGCAGCGCTGACGCCCCAAGCCTCTTCCAGCATCTTCACAAGTTCCGACGCCTCGAGCAGGGTCAGTCCGTCCAGTTGTTCCTTGATTGCTTCCAAGTCTGCCATTTGTTAAATCCTCCAAATTGGAATCTCAGCGTCCCGTAGTCGGGAAAGCCAGTCTTGTCTAAAACGTTTGCTACGAGCGGTGATAGACTACGCCGCCTCCTGTTGCTTCTCCACATGCGCATTCAGCACACGGACGAGGCTCGATGCCGGTGCGTTGATGGTGCGCACAAGCTTGCCGGGGGGCGCGACGATTGCGCCAAGGATCATGGCAAGCGTCTGCTCCTTGCTCGGAAGGTCGGCCAATGCTGATGCGCGGGCCGCGTCCAGAATCGAGGACTCGAGAATGCCGCCTTCGATGGTGCCGATGTCTGGCGGACTTCATCCAATCCTTCAGCGCGGTGACGCCTTTGCCGATGTCCTCGCCCAGGAAGGCAACTGCCTTTGGACCCGTCAGAAGCTCCTCGGGTCTCTCGCGGTCCATCTGCTCCAGCGCCAGGCCGAAGATCGAATTCTTAACGACCATGTACGTGGCGCCAGATTCCTTCAGTTTCGTGCGAAGGGATTGAATCTGATGGACGCTGATGCCGGTTAGTCTGTGAAGACGACGGCAGACGCCTCATCCAGTTGCTCCTTGTATTCCTCCAGAAGCTCTTCCTTCTTCTTTCTTGTGATAGCCAAGCGATGTTCCTCCTTTCCTTCGGGATACCAACCGGTCGGGTCGCATTGCCCTCCCCGCTGGCGAAACGTTCCAGCCTTCGGCTGAGTTCGTCGACTGCTTCGATAGACTGCTTCGGCCGGCTAATTCGGCCGATTCCAAAGACGTCCATCTTGCGAACACGGAACTCGCCAACAATGCGCTCACATACAAAGAAACGGCGCCTTCACGATTCATGCGAAGACGCCGTTCAGTCGGCTACGAGGTTCCGAGGCACGAGTGTTCGCATGTGATGACCGCTTGGGTCCACAATGCGAAAGCGTACGCTCAGGATTCGCCTCGGCAGGATGCGACCAGAAGTCCCGGCCCAATTACGGAGAAATTCCACCTGCTGTCTTCGGCACGTGGGTGAACCATCCGATCCTGCTTGGCGGCGGACCATTCACCCGCTGAGAACTATTCAGTTACGATCTGCGATTATATGCACTCGCTCCGATTCCGACAAATCCCGGGCCAGGCCAAACGACAGGGTCCTGCACCGGACTCTCCACAACGAATTGGGCTAGAATTCGGACGCCTGCAACCCGGCAGCTGCGTTCACGTCCACCTTGACGCCAGGGCCCATGGTGCTGGTCATGACGATGCGGTGGAGATAGTTGCCCTTCAGGCCGGAAGGTTTGGCCGCCATGATGGCTTCCATCAGCGACGCGAAGTTCTTCATGAGCTGGTCGTCCTCGAACGACGCCTTGCCCATCGGAACATGGATGTTGGCCGTCTTGTCCACACGGAACTCGACGCGCCCCAAGCGAGTCTCTTCGATCACGCGGGGCAGGTCTTCCGCCGGAAGAACTGTACCGGTCTTGGGCGTGGGCATCAAGCCGCGGGGCCCGAGTACACGGCCAAGGCGACCGACGACGCGCATCATGTCCGGCGTGGCAAGCACGACGTCGAAGTCGAGCCATCCGCCCTGAATCTTCTCTGCCAGGTCGTCGCCGCCGACGAAATCGGCGCCGGCTTCCCTGGCGAGTTCATACCCGTCAGGACCGGCGAAAACCAGGATGCGAACGGCGCGCCCCGTGCCCGCGGGCAGGGTGACGACGCCGCGCACCTGCTGCTCGGCATAGCGCGGGTCGACGCCCGTGCGCATGTGGACCTCAACGGTCTCGTCGAATCCGGCCGTGGCCAGTTCCTTCACGAGGCGTACGGCCTCCACGGGCTCGTACTGCGTTTCCGGATCAACTTTTTCCCGAGCTGCATCGTAGCGTTTGCTGTGTTTTGGCATGATTTCTATTCCTTTGTGGTGCTAACGGGAGCCAGGCTCCCTTCCACTCAACTGCTGACAAGAGTTGTATCACGCAATTCCATGCGCCTGCCGGCGTGCCGCTAGTCGACTACGGTGACGCCCATGCTGCGGGCAGTGCCTTCGACCATGAGCATGGCGCTCTCGACGCTGACGCCTGTGAGGTCCTTGATCTTCACTTCGGCAATCTCTCGGACCTGCTGCCGGTTGATGGTGCCCACCTTCGTCTGGTTGGGCTCACCGCTGCCGCTCTCGATGCCGGCCGCCTTCTTGATCAGGTCGGCGGCGGGCGGCGTCTTGGTGATGAAGGCGAAGGAGTTGTCGCCGAAGATCGTCAGCTCCACCGGAATCACCTGGCCCATTTGCGCCTGGGTGCGGGCGTTATACTCCTTGCAAAAGCCCATAATGTTGACGCCGTGGGGGCCGAGGGCCGTACCCACAGGCGGTGCAGGTGTGGCCTTGCCGGCCTGCAACTGCATCTTCACGATTGCCTTGATTTTCTTCGCCATTTGATCGCTCCTTCTGGCTCTGGTGTGCGCCGCCGTGCGGGTGGCAACCGCCATTGGCTCCCAGATTCCAGCGTTTATTGGATATCGACGACCGATTCAACGGGTGCTCTGCGGTCGTCACTTCACACAAACCAACGTTTGGTCAACGTTCTCGGCCCTGACATCGGGCGCCGGCGTGCGAACTTAGGTGTCCCGTTCCAGTTGCAGGAAATCGACCTCGACCGGCGTCTCCCGGTTGAAGAAACTCACCAGTACCTTGGCCTTGCCCTTGTCCGGATAGATTTCATCGACAGTTCCGCCAAACTCTGCGAACGGGCCGCTCATGATGCGGACGTGTTCGCCGATCTGGAAGCTGACCTTGATGCGCGGTTCGTCGGACTCGATCCGGCGCATGATCTTGTCGACCTCTTCGCTGCGCAGGGGCGTTGGCTTGTTGCCCATGCCAACGAAGCCGGTGACGCCCGGCGAATTGCGCACGACGTACCAGCTATCCTCATCCATGATCATGTTGACCAGGATATAGCCGGGGAAGACCCTGCGCTCAACTTCGCGACGCTTGCCCTTGCGAATTTCTATCTCGGTCTCCGTCGGCACGACGATCTCAAGAATCTTGTCCGTCATGCCCATCGACTCGGCTCGATGCTCGATGTTCTTCTTGACCTTGTTCTCCATGCCGGAATAGGAATGGATCACGAACCATTCTGCGCGGGGACCGGTTTCTTCCGGCATTCCTCTTCCAGAGTAACGTCGTCCAAAGAACCCTCATCCTCAAGTTCTTCCGAGGAGTCTATCAGATCCAGCGCGTCGAGTTCGTCAGCGCCTTCGGCGTCCGCTTTCTGTTCCAAGTCCCTGTCTTCGGCCTGCATTTCCATCTCCTTCATCTGCGCGAATCGTGCGTCTGCGCCATACGTAATGGCGCGCCATGCGTGATGGCGTGTACACGCGCACGAATGCACGACCTACAGTGTCATCCGCGGCCTGCTGCAATTGCGCACCTACATGAGCCGCAGCAGCCCTGTCACGACAAAGCCGAAGAACGAGTCGGCCATCCATAGAAAGATCCCGGAGATGACGGTCACGACCAGCACGATGCCCGTCAACCGCAGGCCTTCTTCGCGGGTAGGCCATGTGACTTTGGCGATTTCGGCCCGCGTGTCACGCAGATAGCGGACGAAGCGGTTCTCCGATTTTGATTTCCCTGAGGCAGTACGACTCATAGTTCACCTGTTTTGTTCTGCCGCGATGCACGGGGCACTTTGGGCCACTGCAGTGTATCGCAAATGCGACGCAAACGCTCTATAGACGTTCAAGACGGCGCCCGTACAACATGGCGGCGCCCGTACAAGACGATATGCTTGTTCAGTTCGTCCAGTCCGTCCAACCGTGGGCGGCCTTAGGCGCCCGGCCGTCTTGGACCTTCCTCTTGTCGAAAATAACCACCGGCTTGCCGAAGCCGGTGGCTGATTTCAGGCAGGCGAGGCAGGATTCGAACCCGCAACCTGCGGTTTTGGAGACCGCTGCTCTGCCAGATTGAGCTACTCGCCTCTATGGCGGAGGCGCACGTTTGATCGCACGCCTCCGACCGAAACAATCTTACTTCAGGATCTCGGTGATGGCGCCGGCGCCGACGGTGCGACCGCCTTCGCGGATGGCGAAGCGGCTGCCCACTTCCAACGCCACGGGCGAGATCAACTCGACCTTCATGTTCACGTTGTCGCCAGGCATCACCATCTCCACGCCTTCCGGCAGCGTGATCGACCCCGTGATGTCCATCGTCCGTATGTAGAACTGCGGCCGGTACCCCTGGAAGAACGGCGTGTGGCGCCCGCCCTCTTCCTTCTTCAGTACGTACACCTGCGCCATGAACTCCGTGTGCGGCGTGATCGTGCCCGGCTTCGCCAACACCTGCCCACGCTCCACATCCTCGCGCCCTATCCCGCGCAGCAGACAGCCTACGTTGTCTCCCGCTATGCCCTGGTCCAGCAGCTTGCGGAACATCTCCACGCCCGTCACCGTCGTCGTCCGCGTCGGCGCCAACCCCACGATCTCTACCTCTTCCATCGGCTTCACGATGCCGCGGTCGATTCGACCCGTCACCACCGTGCCGCGCCCCTTGATGCTGAATACATCCTCAATCGACATCAGGAACGGCAGGTCCGTCTCTCGCTCCGGCGTCGGTATGTACTCGTCCACCACCCGCATCAACTCCCAGATCGACTCGTACTCCGGCGCATCCGGGTCCGTGCTCTCGCACTCCAACGCCTGCAACGCACTCCCGCGCACGATCGGCGTGTCGTCCCCAGGAAATCCGTAGCTGTCCAGCAGCTCCCGAAGCTCCATCTCCACCAGCTCCAGCAGCTCCTCGTCGTCCATCATGTCCACCTTGTTCAGATACACCACCATCGCCGGCACTTCCACCTGCCGCGCCAGCAATATGTGCTCCCGCGTCTGCGGCATCGGCCCGTCCGGCGCCGCCACCACCAGGATCGCCCCGTCCATCTGCGCCGCACCCGTGATCATGTTCTTGATGTAGTCCGCATGCCCAGGACAGTCCACGTGCGCATAGTGCCGCGCATCCGTCTCATACTCCACGTGCGAAATCGCTATCGTGATCCCGCGGGCCTTCTCCTCCGGCGCATTGTCGATCTGCTCAAACGCCGAAAAATCCGCCTGACCCTTCAGGCTCAGCACTTTCGTGATCGCCGCCGTCAGCGTCGTCTTCCCATGATCAATGTGCCCAATCGTCCCCACGTTCACATGGGGCTTCGTCCGCTCAAATACCGCCTTAGACATATGATCAATGCCTCCTGAATTCGAATTTGCTTTCGATCAATATCATTCGGCCAATACAATTCGGCCACTCGCAACATCAGACTATTGTCAACATTGCCATTCGTTGCAACGATGCGCCGCCCAAAAAGAGGGCGGCAGCGCCAAGCTACGTTGCTTTCGTCACAGCGCCGTGCCGGCAAACTTCACCGGCGAGCTGTACGCAATGACCAGGAGCCCACAATCGGACTTGAACCGATGACCTCATTCTTACCAAGAATGTGCTCTACCGACTGAGCTATGTGGGCCTAACTCACCGTCGGCCCCGGGCACTTTGCAGCCTACCGCTTGCTGCCTTGCCGCGCTGTCCAGCGCTGACCGTGAATGAGTGGGCGGGGGCGGATTCGAACCACCGTAGGCTGTGCCGGCTGATTTACAGTCAGCTCCCTTTGTCCACTCGGGCACCCGCCCAAACTTCAATTGACTCCCGTACTGTCTTCTATCCTGCTACCGCTTTACGTCAAGACCTTACCGACGATTGCTTCCACCACGCCGGCAGAGCCGACGATTGCCTCCACCACGCCAGCAGAGCCGACGATCGGACTCGAACCGATAACCTGCTGTTTACAAAACAGCTGCTCTGCCGATTGAGCTACGTCGGCATGTCATCCAAACCGCTTTTCGGCAGCGACCGGACATAGCAACCACGACGAGCCGGAAGACACGCGAAGAGAATTATAGCATATGCATCAGTTCGGTCAAATTATGTGGCCCGCGGATTCCACGTAGGTCTGTATGCGCTCGTTGCTAATCCTTGCCAGGACGTCAAACGCGGTTGGAAGGTTCTTCACACACCGTCGCAGCGAGGGGGTCTGCGCACGGATCGGGACGGCTACTCATCTCCGGTCAGGTCTTCGCTGACGATGGTCGGACACCAGAACTTCTCGATGTAATTGACCACGAGCCGCGTGCCCTCGTGATGGCCCACGTAGGGCGGCATGGCAGGGTTGTACATGGCGTCAGTCAGGTCGCGCACGAGCGCAATGTTCACGCCCCACTTGACCATCTGCTTGATACCAAACGAACGGTTCAGGATGCAACGGTTGGTGTGGACGCCCATGATCAGCACTTGGCGGATGCCCTGCTGGTGCAGAAAGCTGTAGATTTCGCGCCCGTTGTCGGAGATGACGTCGAGCTCCTGCTCGATCTTGAGGGCCGGATGCTGGCGCGTCCACACTTTCTGCGGCTCCGTTTCGCCGGTGTCGGAGCCCTGGTCTGTGTCGTCGATGGGCAACGCGGGCGAGGGACGCTCGAACTCCTCCGGCGGCGGTACGTCCGGGGAGAGACGTATGCGATGGCGCGCCAGCGTGTCCTTGTAAAAGTCCATCGTCTCCGACGGGGCGTGGATGATCTGCACGCCCCGCTTGCGGGCTACGCCGACAACGTCGTTCATGTAGGGCGCCATGTCCGCGACGCGCTCGCCCGCGCCTCTGGCCCAGTGCTTGTCCCACATGTCACAGATGATGATCGCGGTCTGGTCGGCGGGGACTGTGCGGGGGATGGCTTCCGTACGCCAGATGTTGTAGCCGCTGGAGTCGGTGGTAAGATAGCTGCGCCGGAAATGGAAGACCAACTGGCCCTTGTAGTCCACTCCTCCATCCATTGGTGCGTTCCTTCCGAGTGCTGCTACATAGCCTCAACGTCTGAACCGGTCGCTAGCGGGTCGACCCCAATCCGCAGCGCGTCTGCGGGCTACGACAAAACGCACTCCGCAAATGGCTGCGCAGCAGCCGGGGCCTGCGCTTCCTGCATGTACCCTGGCGGCCGCGCACCGGATCGATCCTTCGACTGCCCCCAGACGCCTCTACCGCCGGCGGTCGCTCGCGCACGCATGGCGGTTGCGAATGGCTAGCCGAGGTTCTCCAGCGGTTCGGTCTCGTTGATGGCCTTGTTCAGGCCATATGGATTCTCGAAGCTGGGCGCAGGCGCAGCCCAACGCACGCCGTTGGCCAAGACCTGTCGCACTTCCTGCCGGATAATAGATCGGAAACGTCTCGTGCCCGGGCCGGAAATAGAACACCTTGCCGTGGCCGCGGTGAAAACAACATCCGCTGCGAAATATGTTGCCGCCCTTAAACCAACTCACGAACACCAGCTCGTCGGGGGCCGGGATATCGAAGTGCTCGCCGTACATCTCCACTTCCGGGATGTCGATGTATGGACCGACGCCGGCGGCGATAGGATGCCCCGGGGTAACGACCCAGATACGTTCGTTCTCCCCGGCCTCTCGCCAGCGCAAGCTGCACGAGGTGCCCATGAGACGGCGGAAGATCTTCGAGAAATGGCCCGAGTGCAGCACGATCAGGCCCATACCTTGCAGCACGCGCTCCTGGACGCGGTCCACGGTCGCGTCGTCAACGTCGCCGTGGGCCATATGTCCCCACCAGGTCAGGACGTCGGTTTCGGCCAGCACCTCGGCGGGCAGGCCGTTATCAGGCTCGTCCAGCGTGGCCGTGCGCACGCTGGTAAAGCCATGCTCGCGCAGGCCGTCCGCAATGGCCTCGTGCAACCCGTTTGGATAGACGGACCGCACGGCTTCGTGTTGCTTCTCATGACGGAATTCATTCCATACGGTGACGCGATAAGTCGCTCATGTCACGTGCTCCAGTGCTGTTCTTGGGATTGGCGCTATCGGGATACAGGGGTTGCGAGCCATGCCGCAAGCAGGTCTAGGGACCCCAGTCCAACATTTGCTCGGAGACATATGTGTATACGAATGGCAACTCGATGGGCAGTCTGCGCTGGTTGCCGCCGTCAGCGTCCATGACCCACACGCCCCATTCGCCGGCCGAATCGTCCGGCGCGCGGTTGCTCAGATAGACGACGTGCCGGCCGTCGGGGCTCCAGGCGGGCGATACGTTGCTCGGCAGGGATTCCGCAAGCGGGAAGGGCGGTTTGGTCAGCGCGTGTAGACCGGAGCCATCCGGGTTCACGACGAAGATCTCCCAGTGACTGATCTCGCGCTGCTGGAACGCGATGGCGCCCTCGCCGGGCTGCCAGTCCGGGTCCATCTCGTACTGTTTCAGGATGTCGAAGTAGACCAGCTCCGTATCCACATTGGGCTCGTTCTGCGCGATCTGCAGGCCGCCCAGAGACTGGTAGACGATGCCGCCCTCGTTCCAGTCCGGCACGCGGGCGTAGGGCAGGTCCATCGGGTCCCAGTAGTCGCTCCCGTCGACGCGGATACGCGCCAGGCTCGGCTGGGTTTCGCGCTCGGGCAGGTCGCCGTCGGGCCCCTTCACGCTGAGCCGGCATCGCGCCGGGTCGTCCTTGCACAGGATGCTCTCGTCGCCGCGTTCGAAGACGATGAATTGGCCGTCCGGGCTGAATTTCGGCGAGCGCAGATGCTCCCGCCCACCGAAAAGCAGGCGCTCTTCGCCGCCGTGGATGTCGATGATGTAGACGCCGTTTTCGCCGCCCTCGCGCGTGAACGCAACCTGCGCGCCGTCTGGGCTGATGGACGGATCGAAGCCGCCGGTCAATAGGCGCAGGTCGCCTGTCTCCAGGTCGTAGACGTAGATATCGCCGCCCCATTCCTTCTGGATCACCAGTGTGCCGGTGAGGCCGGTGGGGCTGTCGGACGCGCTGGAGACTTTGCCGCCGAGGGCAGGCGGGCCCGGACGCATGGGCGGCAATGCGCCGTCCTGCGGGGCAGGAACCGGTTCCGGCGCGTCGACCGGCTGGGCGGGCCAAGCTTCGTCACCCGGATGGTACGAGCGCGCGCTGCTCACTTCGCTAGAAACAGGCAACGCGGTGAGATCGCCGCTGGTCTGCAGGAACTCGGCGGCGGCCCAGCCGAAGCCACCGCTGATGTTCGGCAGCTCGATCTGGACCCAGACGCCATCGTCGCTGACGGCGAGCAGGGCGTACATCTCTTCGGGGAAGGCCTTGGCGATCACCCTATGCGATGCGCCAGGGCCCGCGCGGATGTTCAGGCGGCTGTCTTCCAGCGCAATGCGCGCCTTGGGTGAAGCGCCGGAGCCTGCCGCACTAAGTCCCTTGCCCGTCGGGGGCGTGATCGTGGGCAAAGCGATGGCGGACGAGTCGCGCGGCTGCGTGTCGTCCGGCGCTGAGACGTCGTCTTGCCCTGGGCCGTCACCCTCCGCGACAAGCGGCGTGGGCGTCATCGGCGTGATGGCGACGTCCTCCGGGGCCAGACGGTCCGTGTCAAAGAGAATCAGGTCGTCGACGGCCATCCAACCGTCGATACCCTCTTCCGACTGCGCCAGCACCCAGGCGTTGTCTGCAGAGCGCATGGTGGCGGAAACTAGCGCGCCCTGCGGCAACTGGCCCGCAGCGCTGCCGTCGACGTTCCACACTTGTGCGCCGCCCAGGCCGACCACCGCTTCGATACTGTCCAGGTAGGGGATAGGCGTGGGCGTGCGCGTGGGCTGGATCGCGGGGGCATTTGCCTCTGCGGCCACCGCGGGGCGAGCGGCCGCCACGACAGGCTCTGATTGTGGCGGACTCGGGTCAGCGGTGGGCGCGGCTTCGACGGCCGGCACGGCGGTGACCGTGGCGACAGCCGATTTCGTCGCCACGGGAGGCTGACCGATTTCCCCCAGGAAGGGCTGCGAGAGCCAGACAAATGCGGCGAGGACGCCGACGACCAGGGCTGCCGCCGCCAAATAGAAGCGACCGGCGTGCCGTCGCCCGCCGGTTGTTTCTGCTATCACCAATGTGTGGGGCGAGGGAGACTCCTCGCCGTTCTTCACGTGCTGCTGATCCATGTGCGTATGCGTCGAACTCTTGCTGTTATCTTCGTGACAGGTTGTCGTGACCCGTTGGCGGCTGCGGCAGGCGCCGTGGCTGGACCCATGCGGTCATGCAGCGGCATCTGTGCGCAAACAGTGCGCCGGGCAGGGCAGGGCGGAGCAGAGTTGCGCCGAGTCAGTTGCCGGCGTCCTTGTCGGTCTCACCGTCAGTCTCGCCCTCGGTTTCGCCCTCTGTCTCGTCTGCCTCGTCTGCCTCGGCCTCCGGCGCGTCGTCGGCCGCCTCGGTCTCAGCCGTCTCCGGCTCAGTGTCCGCTTCCGCGCTCGCTGCATCGCTGTCCTGAGCAGCAGCATCCGCCTCGCCGAAGACCGCCGAAGCGGTCATGCCGGGCAGAAGCTGGTCCAGCGGGCCTTCCGTCATGATGATCACGACGGGGAACGTGACGAATCCGGTCCCGGAACTGGCGGTGGGCGCTATGCGGTCGACTTCGCCCACAAACTGCTCCGAGGGCAACGCAAAGACGGAGATGGCGACTGGCTGTCCCGTCTGGATCTTGCCGATGTCTTTCTGCTCCACGTTGACGACGAGGCGCAGATTGGTTGTGTCGGCGAGGGTGGCGGCCACAGAGCCCGCCGAGGCCTGCTGCCCCACGTCCACGTTCACCGCCAAAACGACGCCGTCGATGGGCGCCTCGACCTCAGCATGCCCACGGGCCAGACGCGCTTCCTCCAGTCCGATCATGGCCTGGCGCACGTTCAATTCGGACTTGCGCAGCTCGGACTCCTTGGGGCCTTCCTCCAGCTTCTCCAACGCGGTCTGCGCGGAGAGCACGTTGGCGTTGGCTGCAGCCAAGCTTGCCGGCGTCGGCATCTCCAGCAGGCGGTTCAGCCGGTCCTGTGCAGACTGGGCCGAGCTGAGGGCGGACTTGAGTTCCGCCTCCGTGGCGGGTTTGCTGGCTTCCTCAAACGCAGCCTTGGCCGCTTCCAGATCGACGGTGGCGCGCTGCAGGTTGTCGGCGGCGTCGGTGGCTGCGGACTCGGGCAGCCAGGCGATCTTGTCGAATTCGCGCTGCGCCTGTTGCACGGTGATCTCGGCCTTGCGCAAGCTGGCGAGCGCGGAGTTGACCTGCGCCGGCGTGGGCTTCTCCTGGATCTCCTCGTACTGCGCCCATGCGGCAGCGGCGGCGCTTTGTGCGGCGGCAAGCTCTTCCTCCGTGGGCCCGTCCTTGACTTCCTCGAAGTCCTCCTGGGCTTGCAACAACTGCGCCCGCGCAACCTCGATATCAGCTTCCTCGATCTGATCACCGAGTTCCTCGAAGTTGATGCGCGCCGTTTCGAAGCCGATTTCCGCCTGCTCCACAGCCCAATCCAGATAGGTGGTGTCGAGCGCAATCAGCAAGTCTCCGGCGCCAACGCGGTCGCCTTCCTCGATCAAGACCTGGTCGACCCGGCCGCCTGTGCCGAGGACGACCTGGCGGTCATCCTTCACTTCGATGGCCCCAACGGCGCTCAGGTCTTCGCCGGGTAGCGACTGCGGTTCCACCACCGACTCCGCAACCGTGTCCGCATCCAGCCGCGTCGGGGGCTGCAACGCCGCTTGCGAGTGATTGTGCGGGTCCGGCGCTCACCGTAGCCACGGTGCCAGACTCTTGCAGCACAGGCGCGTCGGCGCTGTCACCGAGCATGCGAGTCATCTGCGCGCCGCGTGCAGCGAGGAGCGTCGCCCCAAAGCCGGCGACTGCGATCATCACGAATATGAGCGACCACTGGGCGATTCGTTTCATCGTGCTCTCCCACAGCTTCTGTTCTGGACGGGTGGTTCAGGCTACGTGTGCCGGCCCGGGCAGGGGACACAAGGTTGGCGTGCGCCAGGTACGACATTGAACTGTCTGCGGCGGTGAAGGCTATGGGAAGCCGTATTCCGCCGGCGCTGGTTGGAAGTTGCGTACCTAGACATGGCCTGCCGTTTCTCTGACCTTCTGCACCCACGAATGTATGTCGACTGGGGCGCTTCAGGCGGGACGGGACCTAGAGAAAAATGCATGCACATCTTCGGCTGCGAGTAGCATACCACCGACCGCGGCATCTGCGCAAAGGAAGGCGGCCTGCTGCGGGCGAGGTCACGGCAGGCCGCGAGCGTGTCGTGCGGGCGCACGCGGATCACCGATTCGACTGATTGCACGCGCTTCGCACGTGGCGCGCGTTCGGTCAAGCAGCCAAGCCCAGCAGGATGATTTGGATGGAAACCTTCAGACGACGGTTCACCCGTGGCGCGCCGTTTTATTGCGGCCGCGCTTGCCGATGCTGATATACTCCACGATATGTTTGGCGTCACGTACTCTCCCGCGCTGCACGCGCCACAGTACCGCAAGGGAATGACATGGAACCGCTGGAAACGCTGCTGACGAAATCCGCCGAGCTCCACCGCCACCTGTGTCCGCGCCAGGTTCTGGGCATCCGCATGGGTATGCTTGCCGAGGAGCTCCTGGGCGTGGAGTTGCCGCAGACGGAGAAACGCGTGCTGGCTATCGTGGAAACGGACGGCTGTTTTTCGGACGGCGTCGCCGTGGCCGCCAACTGCTGGGTGGGGCGGCGCACCATGCGCGTGGAGGACTACGGCAAATCGGCTGTGACATTCGTGGACACCCAGACGGAGCGGGCATGGCGCGTCTCGCCGCATCCGCACGGCCGAGAGCACGCCGCTCGCTATGCACCGGAAGCAGACAACCGGTGGGAAGACATGCTGATCGGCTATCAGCGCATGCCCGCCGCCGAGTTGCTCGTGTGGGAAGAGGTCTCGCTGAACACGCCCGTGGGCCAGATCGTCAGCCGCGCGGGGCTGCGCGTGAACTGCGAATCCTGTGGTGAGGAGATCATCAACGAGCGCGAGGTGACGGTGGACGGGCGCGTGCTGTGCCGGGCGTGTGCGGGGGATGGGTATTACGTGGTGGAGCGATAGTAAGGAGTTGGCTTCCGGGAAGCATGTGCGAAACTCGTCGGAGTGCAACGAGGTCGCGTTGTTTCCCGGAAGCTCAGATCACTTACAGCTTGACGCGGCGCAAACGCAGCGCGTTGGCTACAACGCTGACGCTGGAGAAGGCCATCGCGCCAGCCGCGAACACAGGGTGAAGCTGCTGCAAGAAGCTGGGCGCGCCCGGAACCAGCATCAGCACGCCCGCCGCCACGGGGATCAGCGCCACGTTATAGCCGAACGCCCACACCAGGTTCTGGCGGATATTGCGCATGGTCGCATGTGGACAGCGCGATCGCCTGGGGCACGCTGCGCAGGTCACCGCGCATGAGCGTAACGTCGGCAGCCTCCATGGCCACATCCGCGCCGGTGCCGATGGCGAAGCCCACGTCGGCCTGGGCCAGTGCCGGCGCGTCGTTGATGCCGTCGCCCACCATGGCCACTACGTACCCCTCTTGCTGGAGCTGCTCCACGTATTTCGCCTTGTCGCCGGGCAAGACCTCGGCGAAGACGCGGTCCACGCCGGCCTGCTGTGCGATGGCGTGGGCGGTCGCCTCGTTGTCGCCCGTCATCATGAGTACCTGCAGACCCTGTTCGTGCATCGATGCAATCGCCTGCGCGGAGCCTTCCTTGATCGTATCCGCAACGCCGATCACGCCGCGGGCCTGCCCGTCCACGGCCAGCCACATGGCGGTCTTGGCCTGGGATTGTAGCTCCTCGGCCGCAGGGCCAAGCCCGTTGAGCGTCACCTGTTCCCGCTGCATGAGGCGCATATTTCCGAGGAGAATGTCGTGACCGTCCACGCTGGCGACGATGCCGTGGCCGGCGATGCCCTCGAAGGTAGCCGGCTGGCTGAGCGGCAAGCCCAAGTCGTGGGCGGAGCGCACGATAGACTCGCCCAGGGGATGCTCTGAGCCGCGCTCGGCAGAGGCGGCCAGGCGCAGCAGTTCATTCTGCTCCAGGTCGGAACTCGAACTGACCACCACATCGGTGACAGAGGGCTTGCCTTCGGTGATCGTGCCGGTCTTGTCCAGCACGACGGCCTGCAGCTTCTGCGCCTGTTCGAGCGCGGCGCTATCGCGGAAGAGAATGCCGTAGTCCGCACCTTTGCCGATGCCCACCATGATGGATGTCGGCGTCGCCAAGCCCATGGCGCACGGGCAGGCGATGACCAGAACGGCGACCAGACGCAGCAGTGCCGGCACGAACTCTCCGCCCACCATCCACCAGACGGCGAACGTCAACAGGGCGATGACGATCACCGCAGGCACGAACCAGGCGGCGACGCGATCGACCAGGCTCTGGATCGGGGCGCGGCTGCCTTGGGCCTGCTCCACAAGTTTGATGATCTGCGCGAGGGCGGTATCCCTGCCCACGGCGGTGGCTTCGCAACGGAGCATCCCGCGGCCGTTGATAGTGGCTCCGATCACGGTGTCGCCTGCGCCCTTCGCCACGGGCAGACTCTCCCCCGTGATCATGCTCTCGTCGACTGCGGACTGCCCGTCGACGACAGTTCCGTCCACGGGAATCTTCTCGCCCGGACGCACCACGACGACATCGCCCACCTGCACTTCGGCGATGGGGATGTCCACTTCCGCGCCATCGCGCAGGATGCGGGCCGTCTTGGGCTGCAGGCCCATGAGCTTCTTGATAGCTTCGCTGGTCTGGCCCTTGGCGCGCACTTCGAGCAGCTTGCCCAACACGATGAGCGTGATGATGGCGGCGGAGGTCTCGAAGTAGACGTGCGTCCCCAGCACGTCGCTGCCCAATGTCAGCGCAATAAGCACAGCCACGCTGTAGAAGTAGGCGACCGACGAGCCCATGGCGACGAGCACGTCCATGTTGGCGCTGCCGTTGCGCAGGCTCTTGTAGGCGCCGGTGTAATAGTCCCAGCCGACGTAGAACTGCACCGGCGTAGCCAGGGCGAAGAAGAGCCAGTTGACCCAGAGCGCATGCGCCCAGTGGCCCAACAGCCCGAAGTCGCGCCCCATGCTGAACAGAAAGAGCGGCACGGTGAAGACCAAGCCGACGGCCAGGCGCGTCTGCTGGTGGCGGAGCTCTGCGGCGCGGGCTGCGGCCTCCGCATCGACGACGTCGTCACCGCCCTCGACCTCGACGACATCGTAGCCGGCCTTGCGCACGGCGGCCACGAGCTCGCCACGGGTGACCGCACCGGGCACGAAGGTGACGGTGGCCTTCTCGGAGGCGAAGTTGACGTTGACATCCAGCACACCGTCGATCTTGTCGAGCCGCCGCTGGATTGTGTTGGCGCAGTTGGCGCACGTCATGCCCAGCAGGGCGAGCTCCTCCGCGGGACGTGGGCACGTCGTAGCCGGCGCGCTGGATGCGCTCGATGACCTGATTGGCGGCGGCCTGCGTATCGGTCAAGGACGGATCGAAGATAACGGTAACTTTCTCGCTGGCGTAGTTGACGTTGGCGTCTGCGACGCCCTCGACCTTCTTGCTGTTGCGCTCAACGGTGCGCACGCAGTTTGCGCACATCATGCCCACCACAGGCAGCGTCATCTGCTTGCCGTCCGTCATGGGTGCGGCCGCGCCGGTGTCTGCTTCGCTTGTATGTGCGGTTGTTGCTGCCATATCTGGGTCTGCCATCATGAATCTGCCATTGCCGAGATCGTTCACCATACGGCTGGCCGCCGCCGTCGCGTTCCGCGCCCTATGGCGCCGGAGGGTAATCGATTTCCTTCAAGAGCGCCTCGATCTGCTCCCATGTGGCCGGGGCGTCCCATTCCACGGTAACTTGGCGGGATTCCTCGTCTGCCTGCACGCTGCGTACGCCGGCAAGGTCACTGACCTCCATCTGAATCGTGTGCGTACAGTGACCGCAACTGATGTTGGGCACCTCAAACGTCTTCGTCGTCATACTTGTTTGGCTCCTTCGTGTCACGAATCTAGCGTCGTCCGTCGAACTACCGTTTCTGTGTCACTTCAAACACGCTGGTGAGCTCCTGCAGCATGGCCTCACGTTCGTCCGCTTCGTCGCCCTGGATCGCGGTGGTGACGCATGTGCGCAGATGGTTGTCCAGCACAAGGGTACTGACCTTTGCAAGCGCCGCCTGCACCGCCTGGATCTGGCGAATGATGTCGATGCAATATGCGTCCTCTTGCACCATGCGTTCAATGCCTTTGATGTGGCCGGCAGAACTTGCCAGCCGTCGGGAGACTCTCTGTTTGGTCATGTCGTCCATGTTGCGTCGCCTCACTAGGTTGTGCCCATCCCCCCTGGGGGGGGTATGTGAATAGTATATTCGAAAATCGACGCTTGTCAAGGCCCACGGTAGGCATTCCGGCAATCCCTGGCGGCCTCACCGCCTGAGTCGAAATCTCGATCCTTTTGAGAGTTCGCGCACGCCGATGCACCGGCTTGCATATCCTTCCCTGCGGATGCATAGTGCCACACGAAACCACTGAATCGAGCGCTGGCAGGCATGGCGCATTTGTCAGAAGCGCACAGGGGCAACCATGAGCAAGGAACTGGTACAGAAACAATTCGGCGCACATGCGGACGCGTATGCGACGAGTGCGGTGCACGCCAAGGGAGCGAGCCTGGCGCGCCTGGTGGAGCTGGTCGAACCGCAGGCCGGCTGGCGCATGCTGGACGTTGCCACGGCCGCGGGCCATACCGCGCTCGTCTTCGCCCCGCACGTGGCGCACGCGGTCGCCAGCGATCTCACGCCGGAGATGCTGCCCGTGGCGCGCAAGCTGGCCAGTGAGAAGGGCGTTGCGAATATCTCGTTCGAGACGGCGGATGCCGAGGACCTGCCGTTCGAGGACGAGTCGTTTGATCTCGTAACCTGCCGCATTGCGCCGCACCACTTTCCACATGTCGACCGCTTCGTCTCGGAGGCGCGCCGCGTCCTTCGCGACGGCGGCGTGCTGGCCGTGGTGGACAATGTCGTTCCCGGCGGCGAGGCGGGCGAATACGTCAACCGCTTCGAGAAGCTGCGCGATCCCAGCCACCATCGCGCGCTGGCGCTGGACGAATGGACGGATGCCTTCGCTGCGGCTGGGCTCGAAGTCCTGCATGCGGAGACTGCACCCAAGCGCATGGAATTCCAACCGTGGGCGGAACGCATGGGCGCGTCTGATGAAGTGATTGCCGAGCTGCGCGAGCAGTTGGCGTCTGCACCCTCCGGCGCCGACGAATACTTCCGGCCCGAGTTGGACGGCGAGACGCTCTACTTCTATCTGACTGAGGCCATCGTCATCGGCCGGCGCCCGCCGATGGCGTAGACAGGAGCGCCATCTTGACCCTACCGATCACAGTTCCATCCGGTTTCCGCATCATCGCCCATCGCGGCGCATCCGCCTATGCGCCGGAGAACACGGCGGCCGCGTTCACGCTGGCGCACGAAATCGGCGTGGACGAGGTGGAAACGGATGCACAACTCACGCCCGACGGCGAGGTTGTGCTCTGCCACGACCGGACGTTGGCGCGCTATGGGCACGGGGACACGGTGGTAGAGGAAACGCCGTGGGCGAAGCTGGCGGCGCTGGATATGGGATCGTGGTTTTCGCCGCATCTCTACGGCGGCGAACGCATGTGGCGCTTGGACGACCTGTTTTCCGCCTACGGGGATCGATTCACCTACCATGTGGAGCTGAAGGGCGCGGCGGCCGGGTTGGCCGCGGCGGCGCATGCGTGCATCGCGCGCCACGGGCTGT
>CAVVYP010000021.1:0-153567 GCA_963752485.1 uncultured Chloroflexia bacterium | reverse complement strand
GTCCAGCAAGAAAGCAAACTGCTTTCGGCTGTGCGCTTCGGCTATGCCGGCAGTTTTGTTCTGCCAAGTTGCCAGATGCGCATAGACGGCAAGGGCGTCATCCGCGCGGCCGTGTCCGCCAGAAGCCAGAGTAGCGCTCGTAGCCCGATGAAGACGCGAAAATCCCGATATCTCGAACTGAGTTCTAGAGCCGCAAGCGTGAGCTGCCGGGCCCGCGTGCGTTCACCCAGTGCAAGGGCCGCCCTGGCTTGCAGTCCGTATACGACCGCCATCTCATGTCCGCGCTGCAGTTCATCCAGAAGCGCCTCCGATTCCCGGAGACGATCGTCTGCCGACGCATACGCGCCAACGCTCAAGTCGACGTTCGCAAGGACGATCTGGCACCATGCGATGCGTACAGATTGAGATATCTGGCGTGCAAGAGTGAGCCCCAGTTCTCCCTGGACGAGAGCTTCCTGCGATCGACCCATGCGACCTAGCACCAGGGCCCGCTCCTGGTAAATGTTCGCCAGGCGCGCGGAGTCACCCAGTTCCTTGGCCTGCGCTTCGGCCGTCAACAGCAGCCGCAGCGACTCCTCGTACGCTCCGGCAAACGTGTTACACTCGGCCAAGATCTGAGTGCTCCAGGCGATGCCGGCCCGATCGCCCATCTCCGAATAGAGTCGGTAACTCTCACTTGCCGGCGCCAACGCCGCCTTGACGTTGCCTGTGTTTCTCAACAGAATCGCGAGCCGGTGTAGGGAGTGTGCCTCGCTGCGCCGGTCGCCGGCCTCGCGAAGCCGGGCAAGCGCCTCTCGAAAGCGCTCCGCTGCAGCGTGATAGTTGCCAGTCTCGGCGTCAGCCTGCGCCAGACCAATCAGGCTGCGGGCGACGCCCCATCTGTGGCCAATGCTTTGATACAGGGACAGGCTTCGAGCAAAACTGTTGCGCATCCTCTGGTCATCGCGCCAGAACGCGTGGATACCTGACCGCAACCATGCAAAGGCAAGGCTTTCGACGCGCCCCCTCTCCTCTATGGGCAGTTGCTCCAGCAACTGCAGTGACCCGCAAAGCAGGTCGTTCGCCACGATAGGCCTTCCCTGTCCATGTGCGAATACGCTGCGCCATGTGTTCGCGTGGGCCAACAGACGGCTAGAATCCCGGCCGCCGCCGGCTTCCAGCGCGCCGGCCGCCATATGGAAGAGCTCTTCGCCATCGCCCAGACGGCCCATCCAGTCATGGAAGAAGCCAAGCCCGTCCATGGCCTTGTCCACCAACGCCCAGTCGCTGCCGCGTACTGCCCACTGCCATGCCGCGCGCAGGTTTTCTGCTTCCCGCTCCAGTACCGCAATTGACTCCATCTGGCCGTGTCCAAGCAAGTACTCGCCGTGGACGTGGGCAATCTCGCAGAAGTACACGCAGTGGCGTCGGCGCACCCGGTACTCCGCCTCGGCGTCGTCGGCCAGCCTCTCCGCGCCGTACTGGCGCAGCATCTCGTGCAGCGCGTAACGGCCTCGATCCCTATCGAAGCGAATCAATGACTTGCCGGCCAGTGTTCCGAGTTGATGCAGTGAGGCGCCGGCCACAATTTGGGCCGACTTGCGGGTGAATCCGCCGTTGAAGACGGATAGAGCAGAGAAGACCATTCGTTCAGCGTCATTCAATCGCTGCCACGTAGTGTCGAATACGGCGCGAATGCTGCGGTGGCGTGCTGGTGCGCCGCGCTGCCGGTTTTCCAGAATGTCCAGGTTGCGGCCAAGCTCGTGCGCGATTTCGGCTGGCGTCAGTATGCTGACCCAGCTCGCCGCCAACTCAATGCCCAGCGGAATGCCATCCACGGCGTTGCAAATCTGCACGACGGAAGGCAGTTGTTGCTCGGAAAGACTGAAGGCAGGTTCGGCGCGGCGTGCACATTGTTCGAAGAACTGCACGGCAGCAGGGATCAACTTGACGAAGGATGCGGACTCGTAGCCACAGTCCAGTCCGCCGATGGGCAGGGCTTGCTCGCCTGGCAGGCGCAGACGCTCGCGCGACGTCGTGACAATTTTCACGTGCTGGGCCGCCTGCAGGATTTCGTTGATCAAGGCCGCACCGTCCAGCACATGCTCGAAGTTGTCGAGAATGAGCAGCAGTTCCTTGCCGCGGAGGTAGCTGAGAAGCTGCTCTTTGGGCGCGCGCCTGTAGCCCGAGGCCACCTCTAGCGGAAGGCGGACCGCGTCCGCCACCGCAGTGACCAGACGGTCTGCCCCGTCCACCTGCGCCAGTTCCGCAAAAAAGACGCCCTGCGCAAACCTTCGCTGCTCCACTTGCCGTTGACCGGTTGCCAGAGCAAGTCGCGTCTTGCCGATGCCGCCGGGTCCCACAATGGAGATGAGGCGCACCTCTTCTTCCCCGATCAGGTCATCGAGCATGGCCAGTTCGGCCTGGCGACCCACGGTGGGCGTTAGTACCGAGGGGAGATTGTTGGGAGCGGGCGCGTCTAGCTCGGCCGCCGGTCGTGTTCCCCGCGCGCCTGTCCAGCTTCCATCACGCAAAGAGCGCGCCAGCGCCACGGTATCGTCGCTGGGCGGGACGCCGAGTTCTGCAGTCAGAATCCGTACGCACTCTTCGTATTGGCGTAGAGCCGCCGCCACGTTGCCTGACTTCGCGAGAAGCTGCATCAATGTACGGTGAGTCTCTTCACGCAACGGATCCAGCTCCAGCGCCCGGCGCGCGTCCTCAATCCCGGGTTCCAGGTCAGTCCGGGAAAGGGCGTCATCTGCCAACCGCTGCAATGCGCGTAGGGCCAGGTGACGGTACCGTTCGCGTTGCAAAACGGCCCACTCCTCGAAGAGCGCGGCGTCCGTCTCGGGAAACCCCGCAAGGAACGCGTCACGATAGAGATGCACATGCCCACGATATATGCGCATGCGATCCGCATCGAGGGCATCGTCAACCTGCAGCCGCCGGCAGGTTTCCTCAAAAACCTGGGCATCGACCCAGTGCGTCCGCGTCCGGTCGAGCCAGACCGATTGCCGGTCAGCCTGTACATGGTCGCCCACTGCCTTGCGCACCTGGACGAGGGCCTTTCGCAAGCTGGTGCGCGCCAAGTCCTCTTGCACGTCGGACCACAGGAGGCCGGCCAACGCCTGCCGGGAATGGGCGTGGCCAGTGGCGGCGAGGTAGACAAGCAGCGCCCGCGCCTTGATCGCGGACGGGCCACACAGCGGCTCGTCGCCATGTTCGATTGCCAGTGTCCCCAAAACGGATAGGCGCAACTCGGCCAAGAGATGGTCTCCGATTCAACTGTCCTGTGTTGTCCTGTGAATGCGGTTGCGAGCCACCACTCCAGCGAGGGCGCAACAGGGCGACGGAGCGGGCTTGTATGGGGGCGATGATCCAGGCACCGAGAAGTATACGCAATACGAGCGTACGGATCAACCGGGATTCCGACGGCGGGATTTCGGGTCCGTGCCGCTGCAGTCACGGTCTGGTCGCGGGCCGAGAACGACGGCTCCTTATCCTGGCAAACAGGATCATGGCAGGCAGGTCGTGCGGATCTGTGAGTGGACGAACGAGGTACAAACGATGTTGGTACGAAAGAAATCGGAGCTATCGTGGCAGGTGGCGGACGATGACGAAGCCTGGCGCGAAT
Organism: uncultured Chloroflexia bacterium; assembly: GCA_963752485.1. GTDB lineage: Bacteria > Chloroflexota > Anaerolineae > Caldilineales > Caldilineaceae > JASGTU01. The sequence continues at coordinate 149,954 of CAVVYP010000021.1, read as the reverse complement.
TGACGGAACAGGCGAGCGCAGCGGGCGAACCGCGCGCTGCCGCAAGACAGGGAACGCGGGCAAGGCATCGGCTTGTGGGCGCAGCACTGTTCGCTGCGCTGTTCGCCGTGGTCCTGGCTGGCTACCTGTACCGCCAGGCCAGCGCCGGCCTGGCGCAAACAGAGTCGGAACTTGCGGCGACGGTGGAAGTCGAGCGCTGGGCCGCGGCCAGTGAATCGGAGGTGGCGCTCACGGCCACGCTCGATCCGGCCGCGCCTGCCGTCTGGCGTACCCGCATACTGCTGGAGAATGTGCATTCCGACCCCGGGCCCCTGGCGGAGGCGCCCGCCGCCGGCGCCCGTCCGATTCGTTTTCGCGACGACGTCGCGCTGATTGAAGTGACCGACCATTCGGTCACAGGCGCCTCCTATGTAGCGCAGCGTTTCTACCGGCAGACAGAAGCGGGCTGGGTGCGCACGTCTCCCCGGCCCGAACTCTGGGGCCCCATGCGCCATCGCGAGACGGATTTCTTCATATTCCACTTCCGTGAGCGCGACGATGCCAGCGTAGAGGCGGTGGCAGCCGAGATCGACGAAGCCTACGCCGACCGGCGAGCCGAACTGGGCTTGCCTGCGCCCGATCTTGCGATGAAGCGAACTGTATACGTGACCGTACCGGCTACACCGGACTTCGACATGCTCACCTTCCGCTTCATACAAGGCAGCCTGGAGATTCCATCGCCCTTGCTGCTGCCGCTGCGCGAGGATGCATCGCCGGCGCAGGCGCTGGAACAGACCATCCGCCAGGCCTTGATCAACGATCTGTTTCGAGAGCGACAGGAGCGATTCCCCGTACCACTGATGTGGCATGCGTTGCTGGAAGGCGTGCGCATGTGGGAACTTCAGCAGGCTAGCAACAGCGCGGCATGGAACGTAGACGTCATGCGCTGGTTGTACGCGGAGTGGCCGGCCATTCAGGCGAGCGAGCGCCAGCTCCACGAATACGAGGCGGATTGGCTGTGTGATGTCTCCAGCGGAAGTGCGCCCCTTATCGAAAACCGGCTGCTGCCGGACGATTGTGCCGGTGAGGATCCGGCCCAACTGCTCATGTGGATGCCGCTACCGCCGCAAGGTCTGCACGATCTGCTTGGTCTGTACGACGAGCCTAGCCTGCCCAGTTCCCAGAGGCACTGGGTACAGAGTTGGCAACGTCGGGCCGGCCTCGCATCGGTCGTGAACTACGGGGTAGAAACCTATGGTCGCGACACGCTGCCAATGTTGCTGCTGGCGACTGCTGAACACGAAAACTGGGACACGCTGATCCCGGCGGTCTACGGCGTATCGCTGGAGCAGTTCGAGACAGGTTGGCTTGCCTCGATTACGCAGTGAAGTCGCGCCGATTGCTGCACTCACGCGCCTCGTCATACCGACCGCGGATGGCAGATCGGGTAACGAGCGTCAGGGCCTGCGTGCTACTCCGACGGCGCGCCTGTCGTCCCATTCATGCGCGGTGCATATTCCTCCGCCCAGCGCGCCTCGATGCCCGCGCGCCACGTCTCCGCGGCGGTGCGTAGCTCTGCGACAAGCTCCGGCTGTTCTGCGGCCAGGTTGGTGCGCTCGCCCATGTCCGCGTCCAGGTTGGCGAGATGCACCTCATCTTCGACCGGCGCGCCCTCCACGAGCCGTCCGTCCAACACCAGCTTCCACGGCCCTCGGCGCACCGCGGTCTGCTCATCCATCTCCCAGAAAGATCTCGGCGTGCGGCGATACAGCCTGCTCGGTGACCATTTCCCAAAGGTCGCATCCGTCAACGTCGTAGGCGTCCACGTCCACGCCGGCCAGCTTCAGGAACGTCGGAAAGACGTCCATGGCCGCGCCTATCTCGTCGATCACCTGGCCGCCGGGAATATGGCCGGGCCAACTCAACAGCGCGGGCACACGGATTCCGCCCTCGTACAGGCTGAACTTGTGCCCCTTCAGCTTGCCGGATGAGCCGCCATAGTAGGGGTCCAGCGCGCCGTCCAGCCAGTTGCGCGTCTCGCGGGAGGGTCCGTTGTCCGACTGGTAGTAGATGACCGTGTCCTCAAGAATGCCCTGCCGTTCCAGTTCAGCCACGATTTCGCCTACCCCGTCGTCCACCGCGCCCATCATGGCGGCCATCACCTGCCGGTCCCAGGGCAAATGCGCGAAGCGGTCCATGTACTTCTGCGGCGCGTGCATGGGATAGTGCGGCGCGTTGTAGGCGACGTAGAGGAAGAACGGCTCCTCGTCGCCCGCACACTCGCGGACGTAGTCAATCGCCTTCTCCGTGATCACCTCGGTGAAGTAGCGGCCGTTATCCCACACTTCGTCCTCGTTGCGCCACACGTCGTGTGTAGGGTTGATGCCGGGGCCGGGGTTGTTCATGCCCCAATAGAAGATGTGCGAGTAGTAGTCGATGCAGCCGGCGAGGAACCCGAACCAGTCCTCGAAGCCGTGGTCGTTGGGGCGGCTGCCCGGCTGCAGGCCGAGGTGCCACTTGCCGGCCATGCGCGTGCGATAGCCGGCCGTCCGCAGCGCGGTCGCCAGCGTCGGTGTCGACGGCGGCAGACCGCTGGCAGTGCGATGGCCGGCCAGAATGGCGCGCACGCCTGCGTTGCCGGGATAGCGCCCCGTCAGCAGCGATGCGCGCGACGGCGAACAGACGGGCGAGTTCGAGTACCAGTCCGTGAAGCGGACGCCGGAGGCAGCCAGGCGGTCGATGTGCGGCGTGCGGAAATCGGTCGCGCCCATGCACGAGAGGTCGCCGTAGCCCTGGTCGTCGGTCATGAAGATGATGAAGTTTGGTCTGGACATGGATGGGATCCTCGTCTGTGCGAACCACGAACGGTTGGTTCAGGGTTGTGTTAGGCATCGAGTGGCCAACGTACGCGTCGATCCGGTGCGGTGCAGATGCACCGGTAGTGTAGCACGCGACCGCAGCCAAGGATGATCACGCGCTTCTCGAAAGTCCGCCTACGTAGCCGGCCCCGCCAGGACATCGCGCACCTTCTCCACGGCATCGTCCAGTTCATCCGTCTCCGGATAGCGCAGGGCATAGCGCAGCCCGCCCAGCTCGCGCAGGATCACGGCGGCGCGCAGCCGCTCGTCGAAGTGCGGTTCCAGGTCTTGCTGCCGGGCGTAGGTCAGCGCGTACACGGTCGACGAGGCCGTCCACATAGCGCAGCGCTGCGAACTCCGCCACAGGATCGCCGATGCGCATCTGCTCGAAGTCGACGACGCCCACTGCGTGGGAAAGGTCGGGTGCGAGCAGGATATTCTCGCACCACAGGTCATTGTGTAGCAGCCGCGGCGTGTATTCGTACCGCTGCCGGTGCATATGGTAGTCGTTCCACCAGGCATGGAATCGACGCAATGTCAGGGCGTCCAGATGGTGCGCCAGCGACGGCGTCAGCTCGTCCACGAGCGCGAGCGGACCGTCCATCTCCACGCCGGCCAGTAGCGCACTCTCCACGGGAAATGCGTGCATCGCCGAAACAAACTCCGCGAGCTGATCCGCGATTCGCTCGTGGTTCACTAGTCCCACATTGTCCAGCGTCCACGGTTCGCCCGCCAGCATGGGATAGCCTATGACGCCGTACGGGAACGCGTCGTTCGGGCCGGCGTAGAAGCGCGGCTGCGGGATGGGCAGGGGCAGGCGCTCCTGCAGAAGCGGCAGCATCGCCAGCTCGCGACGGCGGACGGCCTGCGTGTCGGCGTTGCGCGCGATGCAGAAAATCCATTGTTCGCCTACGCTCACTGCGACGCTGCTGAATCCCTGGCCCACGAAGCGCAGCGCGCCCGCTGCACCGAGTTCCGGAAACTGGGCACGCAACGCGTCGCCAATTGTGGGCAAATTCATCATCAGCGCAGTCGCCTCGTAGTGAGATCGCAGTCGTAAAAAATGCGGGCAATCGTGTGCCTTGTTGTACAATGAAGGGGCGCGCTCGATTCGGCTCTCCCGGGACATATGTCGGGCGCGAACCCATGAAGAGTGGCCTCGACCTGATGGTACCGCAAGCCTTTCTCCCGACATAACCGGCAAACGCGCCTGCACAATTCCAGGCCTGGCAATCCAAGCCTGACAAGATCATCCAACTATACGCACCCATGCATGAGGAGCACCAATAATGAACGGACGCGAAATCCGAGAGCGACTGCACAGCGGCGAGCGTGTCTATGGCACGATGGTCGTCTCCGAGTCGCCTGCGTGGCCCAAGGCCCTGGCTTCTGTCGGTCTCGACTTCGTCTTCATCGATACGGAACACATCGCCCAGGACCGGAACAAGTTGTCTTGGATGTGCCAGCTCTACGCTGCCGTGGGTCTGGCCCCGGTTGTGCGCATCCCCAGCCCGGACCCGTACCTGGCGGCCATGATGCGCGACCTAGGCGCGCAGGGCGTGATCGCGCCCTACGTCGAGTCCGTGGAGCAGGCGCAGGCCCTCGTCGGTGCGGTCAAGTACCGGCCGCTCAAAGGGGACCGGCTCTACAAGCGGCTGCGCGGCGAAGAACCGCTCGAACCGGAGCTGGAGGAATACCTCGTGAATCGCAACGAGGATGGCATCGTGATCGTCAACATCGAGAGCCAGCCGGCCATGGCCATCCTGGATGACCTTGCCTCGGTAGAAGGCGTGGATGCATTCCTCATCGGCCCGCACGACCTCTCCTGCAACCTCGGCATCCCCGAGCAATACTTCCACGAGAAGTACATCGCCGCGGTCGACAAGATCATCACGACGGGACGCAAACACGGCATCGGCGCCGGTATCCACCTCGTCTACCCCAATGCCTTCGACCAAGAGGTGCGCTGGTCCAAGATGGCGGCCAACCTCATCGTCCACGGCATGGACATCACGGCAATGCGGTCCGGTCTGCGCGCGGACTTCGATGCGCTCAAGGCCGCCCTCGACGGCGAAGAGGAAGACGTGGCCATGGAGGCCATCAGTATCTAGCGCCAGGCAAACACAAGTAACGTCCATCTGGGAAGCTGCTGCGAGGCCCGGCCGCGGACGTCCCGCCGGCCCAGCTTCGCGGATGATGCCGCCGGACGCATCAGTATCAGTCCATGCGCATGCGGCTAGATGCGCAAAAAGTTCTGCACGCAAACAGCATCGGCGTTTCACAGTTTGAATTGACCATCCATCTGTCCAGCATTCGTTTCAGAAAAGGTGAACCATGAAGGTACTCATCGGCCCCAACCAGATGCAAATCGAGAGAGCGCTGCCGGAAATGCAGCAGAAGTATCCTGGCGTCGAATTTGAGGTCTGCACCGACCGCGATAAGGTGATCGACCAAATTGCAGATGCGGACGGCTATATCGGTTTCCTCAACACAGAAACCTTCCAGGCTGCCAAGCAGCTCAAGTGGGTCCAGTCCCCTGCGTCCGGCGTCAACTACTTCCTGGATGTGGAAGGTCTCAAGGAGAGCGATGTGGTGCTGTGCAGCGCGGCCGGAACGCACGGCGGATCCGTTGCCGAAAGCGCCATCGCCATGATGTTGGCCTTCACCCGCGGCATTCGCGCCTCTGTCCAAGACCAGCCCGAACACAAATGGGCCATGCGCGATATCCGCGCCAAGAACATCGAGCTCAGTGGCACCACGGCGGGCCTCGTCGGCTTCGGCCAGATTGGCCGTGCGCTGGCGAAGCGCCTGGCCGGTTTCGAAATGCGCATCATCGCCGTCGACCTCATGCCCAAGGACAAGCCGGAGTACGTGGCCGAGCTCTGGGGCCTGGACCGGCTCGACGACCTGCTTGCGGAATCCGATTTCGTGATTACGCTTGTGCCGTACACTGAGGACACGGTCGACATGATCGGCGAGGCCGAGCTGGCCAAGATGAAGCCGACTGCCATGCTCGTCGGCATGTCGCGCGGCGGCATCATCAACGAGGACGCGCTGATCAAGGCGCTCAAGGACGGCGCCATCGCGTGCGCGGCCTGCGACGTGTTCGCCATTGAGCCGTTGCCTGCAGACAGCGAGCTCTGGGACCTGGACAACATGCTGGTCGCTGCGCACATCGCCGGCGGGACGCAGCGTGAGTACGACCGCATCATGCCCATTGTGTGGGACAACCTGGACCGTTTCGTCAACGGCCAAAGTCCCTATGCGCAACCAGGTGGACAAGGTCCGCGGTTTCTAGGCGCCGCTGCAACGCGACGCACCGCTGGAGGCGCGAGAGCCATCGCTTGCCTGAGGCTCTCGCGCCTTAGCCCGACCGTAGACACTGCGAATCTGGCGCAGTTGGATTTGCCGATGTCGTCGTTCTTGCGATCGCAAGGATGACCTCGTTGTCGCGTAGGGCAACGTACATGAGTCACGCTATCGGGTCACCGGTACCCCGGACTTGCTTGTCTTGCACCAGGTACGAAATCCGCATGGTGTGACGCCGGCCGAGTATCTTCACAGCCCCAATGCCTGAATCGGCCAAGCACGGTGGAGAGACTGCGATTTTCACCTCTTTCGGTTCTCGTCCACATCGACTCCCGCGATATCGCGGAACGCATTCCAATAGTTTGCGTTCCCTCCCGCGGAAAAAGGAGACCACCCACCTATGGCGCCCACTCGCCGTCGACCATTGCCCTCCCTGCCGAGAACACTTGTTGGCGTCCTGCCTTTCCTCCTGCTTCTCGTCCTGCTCGGCGCATGCGGCGCAGGCCCGGAGGTTGACGTCTCGACCGCCGTTGTGCAGGCCGTCGAGACGGAAGCCCCGGCTGCCGCCGCGCCAACGGACACCCCGCTGCCCGAACCTACGGCCGCCGCCGAGCCTACGCCGGCCGAGCCTGTCGCCATCCAGTTTTGGACTGCCGACAACCAGGGCGACCGCATCGCCGCCTACCGCACCGTTGCGGACCGATACATGTCCGCCAATCCCGGCGTGGAGATCACCATCGTCCCCGTCGAGGAGTCCACCCTGTCGCAGCGGCTGCGCGAAGCTGCGCTGGGCGATGTGCTGCCCGACATCGCTCGGCTGGGCCTGGAACGCATACCGCCCTTGATGGCCGACGGCCTTGTCGACGAAGCCGCAGCGGACGCGACGATCGACGCCATCGGCAGGGATGACTTCCGCGACGGTCCGCTAGCCATGGTGACCAATCCCGAGACGGGGTTGGCTTCCGCCGTGCCCTACGACGGCTGGATTCAGGCGCTGTGGTATCGCCGTGACCTGTTTGAAGAGACCGGACTTGAATCGCCCGTGACCTGGGAGCAGATCAACGTAGCCTGCGACGTCATCGGCGGCAACGAGTCGATCCCCTACGCGCTGACCCTGCCCACGGACCCGCAGCAGAACTACGTGCACCAGATCTTCGAGCAGGTCGCCATGTCCAACAACGCTTGGCCCTTCGACGAAGCCGGTAACGTGACAATGAACTCGCCGGAGATGATCGCCGCGCTGCGCTTCTACACGAACCTGCAACGGTGTGCGCCGACAGGCATCCAGAATCTCTATGATCCGCGCGAAAACTACGAGCAGGGCGATGCGCCCATGCTCTTCTACAGCACGTACATCATGGACGATCTGGTGGAGGGGTCAGAGTTGCGCGACGGCAGCGGATCGGTCGCCGTCGCCCTCGAAGACCTCGCACAGCGCTCTGCGTTTGCGTCCGGCATGGTCGGCCCGGGCGGCGCCGCCTCCTACGGACAATTGACAGCGCTTGCCCTTCTCGAAGGCGCACACCCGGTCGCCCAGGACGTGGTGCGTTTCTTCCTCACCGATGGCTACGCCGACGTTATCGCCACCGCGCCGCTGGGCAAGATTCCTGTGCTGGAGAGCGCTGCGCAGGAATGGACCACGCTTAGCCCCGTCTTCGAGAACTACTCGCCGGCCACGCTGGGCCACATCGCTTCGGGCTTCGACACCATGCAACGCTGGCTCTTCCGCCCAGGCTACACGAATCGTGAGCGCGCCATCATCGGCGAGATCGAGGGCGACCTGCTTATTCCGCAGGTTATCCACAACATCGTCGTCGACAAGAGTATGACGCCGGAAAGCGGGGCCGAGTGGCTGCAGACGCAGGTAGAGGCGCTGGCTTCGCAATAAACGCCAGGGTAGAAGAGCGCCGGCGCCGTGAGGATTGCCCGGCCGTTCAGCCTGCAGTGGGGTCAGGTTCCTTTGGCAGGATCGGATGGCCGCAGACTGTCTGTCGCTAGGGTGCGAACAATAGTGACCGTGTAGGTGTACGACCGGCGTTGGCCATCCAGCAAGACGTTGCGAATATCGACTGTGAACGTCCGGTCACGCGTGATATCGAGCGATCGCCAGTCCACGCCCGGTTCCCAGACCAACGTATTCTCACAGTAGCCGTCGACCGGGGGCTCCACCGTTACAGCGATGTCTGCCTCGCCGTTCCTCATGTGAACCTCGGCGTTGGCAAAGTCCGCGTCCGCGTAGGAAAACGACCAGCGTGGGAAGACCAGCGGTCCTGGGACGTAGCCCGGCGGCGGCCACGCTACGAAGCCGTCGCGCGTCGGCGGCCTCTGATCCCAGATATGTTCCGGATCGATTACCCATAGCGCGTTGGCGGCCTGGTAGCGGCGGTCGCCGGCGCCAGGCACATCACCCGTCCCGAACGCCTGCGATTGTGGACAGAGTACCCAGCGCCGGTGCCCCACGAAGTAGTTGTTTTCGCCCGGATCTTCCACGTAGCCGAGAATCGCCTCCGCGCCCGACGGCCCCAGGAACAGATTCGAATGGCCGGCAGCCGTAGCGCCATCCGCCGTGTAGCATGTCCAGTCCTCGGGGGGAGTATGGTCCAGTTCGCCGTTCACGCTCATCATCAGCGCAGCCTGTTGCGCCTTGCGGTTGAACTCTTCGGACAGCACCATGTCCGCGGGCACGCCGGCCATGGCGCGAACATAGTTGATGCGCGTGCGCACGGCAGCCCGAAAGGCATCGGAGGTTGTTCCGGCGTCGCAGGCGGCATAGTTGCCCGTCCACTGGGGTTTCACATCTGTCGACGGAAGGAAGTACGAGTCGTAGAACTCCTGTGACTCCTGCCGATCCTGGGTGTCGACCGCCAGCCCGTAGTAGTCGCGGGCGAGGTTGGGCAGCCACAGTTCGCCGCTCCACGATTCGCTGGCCGAGGACTCATCGGACGCGAGGGCAGGCGCCCACGGAGAAAGGCAAATCCAAACTAGAATGAAGATGAGCGTCAGAGGGTGTTTTCCCACAATCACTGCCCCTATCGTTCTGCGAACGCCGCGTGGCGCTGCCCTACTGTAATGCCGCAAGACCAGGGCGAATGAATCTTGGAGACGCACGGTGTGTGGTTTGGCGCACGAATCGGCAATCGAGAGACGACCTACTTCCGCTTGGCATGGCCGGCGCGCAGCGCACATGAACGTGTCATCGCGAATCAAGCAGTAGGGATGCACGGCCGTGCATCCCTACTGCTTTCAGTGCATCTCTGCGAACTGTCAGTCCGTACTGTAGGTCTTCACCGTCAATCCTTGAAGAGGAACGGCAGGAACTTCAGGTCTGTGTACTCCGCGCTGCCGATTACTTCGAACACCAAAACAGCGCTGTCCCTATCGCTCGTGGTGTAGACATTCTTGCCGTCAGCGCTGGCCGTCACCGCGGTGGGTGTTCGCAGCCCGCGTATGCCGCCTTCGTCATTGCGCAGCGTCTGCGCCTTGGAGAGTAGCCCGCTGCCCGCGTCCCGCGCGAAGACCACGATATTTCCAACCGGGTCTACGATCGACTCTCTCACGTCCCAGCTCGCGCCGTACACGTTCTTTCCGTCCGGCGACACAGCCACCGACCAAAAGACCGTAGCCAGCGCCTGACTGTCGGCCGCCTCCGGCGCCGGATGGCTCCTCCTCGGCACTGACGAACGCGCCCTCGTAGGTGAGCCTGCCGCTGGTCGCGTCGCGCCCGAAGGCCGTGACTGCGCCGCCAATCACGCTGGCAGCATACACATTGCCGCCGTCCGCGCTTACGTCCACATCGATCGCCCCGTTCAGACCATCGAGGCCGCTATACGCCTCGATGAACGTCAGCTCGCCATTTGGTCCGTCGCGACGGAACGCAACGACGCTGTCATCGTTCGTTCCTGTCACGTAGACCTGGTTGCCGTCGGGGCTTACCACGATTCCGCTGGCTCCACGCAGGCCCGTCACGCCGCTTACGCCTTCGATCTGGAGCTGGACCTGCGTCAGCATGCCCGTGGACGCGTCGCGGCTGAAGGCCGCGATGGCGTCATCGAGGCTTCCGGTCACGTAGAGGTTCTGTCCGTCCGGGCTCAGGGCAGCGCTCCACGCGCCGGTCAGGCCGGCGATGCTGCTTTCACCCTGCTGCTTGGTTTCCACATACGTGAGCGCGCCGGTCGCAGCGTCGCGTGCGAAGACGACCACCGTGCCCAGTTCGTAGCCGGTTGCGTACACGTGGTTCCCATCAGGGCTAACTGTCACCGACGACGCTTCGAGCAGGCCCTTCACGCCGTCTACGCCCTCTTTCTGTACTTCGACGAACTGCAGCGTCCCCATCGCGCCGGCGCTGCGTTCGAAGACGGTGATGGCGTTGTCCCGCTCCGCAGAAACATAGACGTGCTTGCCGTCTGGGCTGACCGCCACATCGTCCGCGCCGCCCAGTCCGAGGACGCCGCCGTCACTGTTAAACAGTACGTTCGCAAAGGTCAGCGATCCGCCTGTGTTGCGCTCGAAGTGGCTGAGCGAGTCGCTCTCCTTGCCCGTCACATAGAGGCTTGATCCGTCGGCGCTCAGTGCGATGCCGGAAGGGTTCACCAGACCAGGCGTGTCCTGGTTACAAGAAGAACTGCCGGTACTGGCAGTGAAGCATTCGGCGAAGGAGAGTGAACCGCCGCCGCCCCTGTTGAAGACGGCCAGCGAATCGCCGGTCGTGCCCGCGACATATACGTTCTGGCCGTCGGCGCTGACCTCCACGGAGCGTGCGCCGGCCATGCCATCCACGCCGTCCTCACCGTTGACGAGGGTCTCTTCATACGTAAGCATGCCGTCGCCGCCGCGTTCGAAAACGACGATCGTGGCGCTCACGACGCCGGTGGGACTGAGGGCGCCCGTGGCGTAGATGTTGGCCCCGTCCGGGCTAATGGCCAGCTTTGCCGCGAGGTACAAGCCGGTAACGCCACCCACGCCGTCCGAGATCACCTGCGACACGCTCACTTTGCCCATGTCGCCGGTGTCTCGGTCCAGCAGCGCCACCGCGTTCTGCAGATGGCTGGTCACATAGACGCTGCTGTTGTCCGGGCTCACCACCACGTCGCGCAGTTGGAACGACGCGCCGCCGCCGGCGCCCTGCTCGGCTTCTACGAATTCGAGCGCGCCGTCGCCGGCCGAGCGCGCGAAGACTGTCAGTGCCACATCGCCGGCCACATACACGTTCGCACCGTCCGGGCTGACGCTCACCGCATCGGGGTCGACGAAGTCTTCCACACCGCCTTCGCCGTTGACCTCCGTCTCCAGCCAGGTCAGCGCGCCGGTGGTCGCATCACGCGAAAACGCGACCAGCGCGTCATCTTCTTTCGCTACTACATACAGGTTCTTTCCGTCGGCGCTGACGGCAAGGTCCACGGGATCATTGAGACCCGTTACGTTGTTCTCGCCGTCCACATAGGTGGCGACATAGGTGAGATCTCCCGTCGCCGCGTCGCGGGTGAAGTGGACGACGGCATCGTCCTCCTCGCTGGTCACGTACACGTGCGCGTCGTCCGGGCTGACTGCAACGGCAGACGCCTGTCGCAACCCATAGCCGCCGAACTGGCTCTCCACGTAGTTGAGCACATCCTGCGCCAATTCATTGTCTTGCGCTTGCGCGCTGTCCGGGCTTGCCACTGTTGCTGCGACGGCCCACAAGACAGCCAAGACCAGTGGCGCCAGCCGCATCCATCTTCGTACTCCGCCTCGCGTGCGCCGGTGCGCGCGCCGTTTGCAGGGCGCGCCGCGCACAGAGGTCGTCGTTTCGTTTATCATGCAATGGCTCCTCGTTTGGCTATCCTAGTCGACGCTCGGAACGGCGCTGGCCCACGGCCAGTTGCAGGGCCGCACGTAGCGGATGAAATTCGTTGCGTAGATTGCAGGCAGGTAGACGTCGTCAAGCGTGACTACTGCGTCTTCCGTCAGACCTGCGTCGCCGGCCGCAGCGGCATCAGCGGCCGCGAATCCTTGCCCGACAGGCAGGATGTAGCCGCTCAAAACGACGATGCCCGACCCCTGCACTACGGTGCGACCCGCGTTCCACTGGCCCACGGACGAATGCAGGCGGACGCCCGCGCTCGAGTAGTCGGTCCACTCACCGCCGGCCGTCAATTCCGCCCGGCAGCCCAGGTCAAACTCCTGCGATGACTGCGCCAGCGCTATGCCGCTTGCCAGAAACGCCGCCAGCAACACGGCCAGCATAACGCCCGACCCCACGAGCAGTCTTCTCTTCGATCGATTCGCGGTTGATCGATTCGTACTCAATCGATTCATAGGGCTCTCCTTCTTCTATCGCTTGCTGCATATAGCTGCATATTTCGGATGCGGCCGCTTAGGGAATGAACACGGAGAAGGAGACGTCACACTGTGACCGATTGCCGAAGCGATCCCACACGTCGATCACCATATCGCCCACGCTGCTGCCTGTGCCCACAAATACGGGCGCATTGCACGAGGGCGTGACTTGGGTGGGGAAGCTCCGGTGGTTATACTCCGTGCCGTCAAAGTCGACGACACATACCCAGGCGCCGGCCACCAAGTCTCGGTAGCTGCGCCATCCGTTCGTTCCGCTGACCCGGTTGCAGTTGCTGTCGATGAAGCCGACCGCCAGCGTCCTGGAGAAATCGCTGGACCCAAAGCCGTTGAGCTTGTCCGCGTTGCGCGCCCACCACGCATAGGGCACGTAGGAAATGATCTGCAGCGGCCGTGTTTCCTGCCCGTTGATCGACACGCCCAGAAATATCTCTTCGCCCGTGAAAATGCTGTCGGTCAGTTCGATGACGGAACCGAGCTCCGCATTGAACGTGCCGTCCTGGTTGGTCTGAATCGTCTGGTCTTCGGCCCATAGCCTCGTTGTACCGTTCTCGTCTCGGTACAACGAAAACCGCATCGTATAGGTCGCGCCTGGGATCGGCTGACCGCCAGCTCCAGGGTTGAAGAGCTGGCCCTGGTAGTTAATGTACTTGCGCGTTGCATCCGGCGCGTCCACGACGGCCGGCGCAGGCCCGTCCTGCCTGACCTGCGGTTCCTGCGCCTGCACGCCGCTGGCGGTCAAGACGCCCGCAACGATGGCGGCGCCCAGCAAGAGTCCGATTCCCCGCTTCATCATGGTGCCCATTGTCTGCTCCTGTCCTGTGTTTTGCGTTGTAATGCCGATTGGTCTACACGAAGTCTACTACAATTTCAAAGGTCGATTGGTTGGCGCGCCAGACCCTCCGCCAGCGCGCGATTGCCTGCCGATCATTCTACCCCACAAGTGCCCGGCATGGCAGATTGCCAGACTGCGGCACCCTTGCGCTTGTCCTACGATGCGCAGGCCCGTGCATGCACGGGGCATTGCCTCGCTCTTGAAACCACATCAACGAGACACTGCCCGCGTCACGCGCCCTTGGCATGGAAAGCGCCTTGGATCGTCGTTGCGTCGAACTGTTGCGCGACTTCACCGCTGACGGCGTACTCGTAGACGGCGGCCTTGTAGATGCCGCCGAGAGCGCTGTTCAGAACCGCGAGAAGCACAAAGCCGAGGATGCCCAGGATGACAATCGCGGCGACTGCCGCGCCACTGTCGATCACCAGCGCGATTAGCAGGCCTGTCAGCGCGATCTCCGCAAACATGGCCAGCCCGAACACAAGCCCGATCCCGCCCGACCCGATAAGCTGTTCACCCCACGTCTTGCGCAGGAGAGAGCCGCTCCGCTTAATGGAGTCGATCGCGCCGGTGTCCGTCGCGGCGATGACCGGAATCACCAGAAACGTCACCACGCTCCACGCTGCGCCGCCAATCGCGGCAGCGATCTGGCCGCCAGCATTGCCGTTGCCGCTGCGTCCGCGCAGCGCGCTGAGAAGAACGCCCACGGTCGCCGCGATTACCGAGAACCCGAATATCGCCCCCAGGCGGCCATTGGCGATGCGCAGACCGTCGCCGAATGTCGGATCCTGGCCGTCGAAGCGCATGAGCGCCGCCCTGGCCAGCCCCGTCATGAAGTAATTGCCGATGAAAACCATGACGAGCGAATAGAGAAAGACGCCCATGAAGATCATCAGAATGCCCAACGGGGAGCTCTCCTCGCCGTTGTCGCTGACCATCGCGCCGAGGGACATGCTGACACCTGGGAACGCGGCTGCCAGCGCTATCCCGGCGGCGAGCAACGCGATAGAGACGACGACGGTCACAACTGACGCCAGCACCGGGAACCACAGCAGTTCCTTGTCCGCGTTCAGCACCGATAGCGTCGACTTGAAAAGTGACCAACTGCGGGAAAAGCGATTCACTGTCCATTCCTTTCGCTCTACTGAAAACTAAGTTAGTGCTTGACCCGCCTGTGCGATCGAGAAAACCGCGGCGTGGGGATGCACGCCGCACACCTGACATACGAACCAGCCGGCTTCACCGCAGAGATCGCTCTGGCCAAGCTAGCATTGATCCAGGCTCCGAAACGGCTCGATCACGCTGTCCAGCTACGACGTACGCTGCGCCATCGCAGTCTCATATGCCCCAAAGTCTCAAACGCCTGTGCCCGCGCAGTCCGGCTCTGCGGGCGGAAACGATGGACTTCTGACGCCGAGCTCGCCAGCCCCGTGTTTCAAGGCGAAGCCAGTGCAAGTGCGACTGCCCCAACCAGCAAAGCGCACCCGATCGGTGTATAGGCTGCGCCATTATCGCCCGTGTTTGCGCCTTCGTCCAGGGGCTGCGGCAAGAAGCAGTATTTACCGCCGTCTGGACGAAGGGAAATACTGCGGACCATCGTCGGCCGCAAATGGGGGGGCTGTCGGAGCGGGTTTCCCAACCAACCACCGGCATACTGCCGGCTTGCTAGGGCGAAGCGATCCGCTGTCCAACTCCACCGAAGCGCACGCCCAGCACGCGAAACGAACTCGGCGGAACCGCAGACGCCTTGCCGCCGTATATGTGGAGGGCGCCTTGGCCGCACAACAAATTGGTGATTGGCCTGCACGGCGCGTAAGATTCAAGCAACAAACTCAAGAAGCGCAAGAATTGATAAATGTACGAGTCTCAACGCAAGGAACAAGGAGTCCACGCATGAACCGCAGTGCCCGCGTTGCCAGCCTCTTGCTGGTCCTCACGCTTACCCTCACGTCTTTCCTGGGCACAGGCGCAGCGCTTTCCGTTAGCGCTGCCGAGCTGCTTCAAGAGACCGAGCAGCCGGCCGAGCCGGAGCAGCCGCAAGAACCCCCCGAACCCGAACAACCAGCCGAACCAGAGCAACCCGTTGCACCGGAACAGCCCTCGCAGCCCGAGCAACCCGTTGCACCGGGACAACCCGTACAGCCAGAGCCGCCCATGCAACCGGAACCGCCGATTGAGCCGATCGAGCCCGCCCAGCCGGTTGAGCCGCCTATCGCATTGCTTCCCGCAATCGCCATCGACATTCCGATGGACGGTGAGGTCACGAGCGCGGTGGAGGTAGTCGTCGTCGGCACGGGCCAGGGGTTGCCGGAGAACAATGTCGTCGTGCAGGCAAAGGACGCCAACGGTACGGTGCTGGACGGTCAGCCCACCACCGTGCAAGCGGAACTGGGCGGCGCGGGCGATTGGCGCGTCACCCTGCGTCCCAACGTGGAACCTGGTACGCCTGGTACCATTGAGGCTTTCTCGCAGTCGCCGGCAACTGGCGAAACGCTTGCCAGCGCTGTGGTCAACGTAACTTTCGGCGCGGCCGGCCCCGACCCGGAGCCGACGCCTGTACCCACCGAGGCGCCGCCCGCGGTCGCTTCCATCGACATACGCGTCCCGCTGGACGGCGAAGTCACCAGCCCGGAAGAGGTTGTCGTCGTCGGTGACGGCTTCGCCCTCCCCGAAAACAACGTCGTCGTGCAGGCGCTGGACGCTTCCGGCGCTGTCCTGGATCAGAGAGCTACCACCGTTCAAGGGCCTTTGGGCCAAGGCGGCGAGTGGCGCGCCATTTTGCATCCTAACGTGAACGCGGGCACACAGGGCAGCATCGTCGCCTTCTCCACCTCGCCCGCAACGGGCGAGACGGTCGCCCAAGACAGCGTGAACGTGGTATTCGGCGCAGTCGAACCGACACCAACACCGACGCCCACACCGCCCCCTGTCGCCTCATTCATCGATATCGCGATCCCCGTCAACGGAGAGACCGTCAACAACCAAGAAGTGGTCGTTGTCGGTAGGGGCGCCGGCCTGCCGGAAAACAACGTTGTCGTCGAGGCGCTGGACGCAGGCGGACGTACGCTCGACAGGCGCGCCACGACGGTCGACGCCGATCTCGGCGCAGAAGGCGAATGGCGCGTCACGCTCTATCCGGGCGCGCCCATGGGTACGCAAGGGCGCATCGTCGCTTCCAGCACCTCACCTGCAAACGGACAGGTGGTGGCCGGGGATGAAGTTGTTGTTACCTACGGACAGTACGTCCCGCCCTCCGACATCACCATTCGTGAGCCCCGCGCCGGCTCGGTAATTCGCACCGACTCGCCCATCCGCGTGTCGGGTACGGCGCAGAATGTCTTCGAGAACAACGTGGTCGTGCGAGTGGTTTCGTCGAGCGGTGTACTGCTGGCCGAACAGCCCGCGACCGCAGACAGCCGCGGCGCCTGGGCGGTCGACGTGCGCGTGCCGCAGGTCAACACGTACGCGCGTATTGTTGCTTTCTCTCAGTCTCCGGTGGATGGGAGCATGGGCGCCTATGATCAGATCGACGTTCAGTTGGTCGGCCCACAGCCCACGCCTCCGCCGCAGCCGCACATCAATATCGCATCCCCGTCGAATAACGCGGTAGTCAACTCGACTCACGGGTTCAACGTATTCGGGTCAGCCAGCGGTACGTTCGAGAACAATGTCGTCGTGCGCGTATCGGATGACCAGGGCCGTATCCTGCGCCAGATCGCCACGCGTGCGAATAGCGACGGGACCTGGAACATATTCATCAACATGCTGATCGCCAACGGCACAAAGGGCAACATCCGCGCCTTCTCGACATCGCCCAAGGACGGTAGCATCGAGGCAGAGGACAGCGTAAGCGTCACCTTTGCCAGCGCCTGCCAGCCGCGAAGTGACTGGCCAGTCTACGTCGTAGAGCCGGGCGACACACTCTTCTCGATCGCCCAACGCACGGGCAGCACAGTTGGCGAATTGGTGATCGCTAACTGTATCTCCAACCCGAATCTAATTACGGTTGGCGAGAGACTGCACGTGCCCCAGTTGCCCGGCGAAGTCGAAGTGATTGTGCCGCCGGAGATCATCATCACTGCCCCGGACACGGACGGCGTGCTGAGCGTCGACCGGCCCGTCGTCATCGACGGCGAAGCGGCCGGCATCACCGAAGGCAGCGTCATCGTGCGCGTTTTGGACATCATGGGCGCTGTGCTGGATGAGCGGCGAGTCGAGGTTACGCAGCCCACCGACCAAAACGGTACGTGGCTGTGGGAAGTCGATCTGGACCTCTTCGACGCCACGCCCGGCAGCCGCGGCACGATCATGGCCTACACGCAGTCCATCACGGACGGCTCGATTGTCCTCGCGGACACGCGTAGCGTCATCTTCGGCGTGGAGTTGGACCAGCCGTGGATCACCATCGAATCGCCCATCCCCTATGCGCAGGTTGCGACGGACGGCATCGTCGCCATCGGCGGTCGTGGCGGCGGTCTGTTCGAGAACAACGTGGTGGTGGAAGTGCGGGACGATGTCGGTAACGTCTTGTCCGTGGCGCCGACCCTTGTCGACACCGATCAGGTCGGCGGCGCGGGCTACTGGCAGATGAACTTCGCGGTCGACTACGTGGGCCGTGGATTCGTGGCAGCCTACGCCACCAGCCCAGTGGATGGGAGTCGCATGGCCGAGGCCCAGGTGGACGTCTTCTTCGGCGACCCGCAGACGCTGGATGAGTTTGTGGTCGTCACCCATCCGCTGCCCAATACAGTCGTTACCGGCGCGGCTCCCGTCCTCTCCGCAGCAGGCTACGCCGGCGGCATCGACCCGGACAGCCTCCGCATCGTGGTCATGGACGCCAACAGTCGCATCATCCTCTCTCTGCCCGCCCTGGTGGACGCCGAAACCGGTCTGTGGACGGTACATCTGGCCGGCCCGCTCTCTGTGGAGCGCGATCAGCGGGCATCGATCCACGCCGTCGCCGGCTCGGGTTCCGTCTCCGCCGCGGATGTCGTGCCCATCCAGGTGGAGCAGCCCGCAGTCACCGGTGATGTTACGTATCTGCAGCGCATGGCCCTGCCGCCGGACGCGGTGGTGCATGTGATGTTGCAGAATACGTCTATCGCCGACGCGCCGCCGGAGGTGACCGTGCTCGGTGAGGAGTTCATCACCACCCCCGGCCAGGTTCCCGTCCCCTTCGCGGTGAAGTACAACCCGGCGGACGTGGACCCGCGCTTCTCATACGGTATCCGCGCCCGCATCGAGGACGGCAACGGACAGCTTCTCTTCCTCAACAAGCAGAGCGTTCCCGTGCTCACGTTGGATAACCCGAGCCGGAACGTGGAAGTGATCGTGGAGCCCGTCCAGTAGACGGCGTCATTCACCACTTTCAGTAGTGGCTGTCAACGCCGGCAGCGGGCTCCGCCAAGAATCCGCTGCCGGCGTACTATTTGGGGTCTCTCCCTCGCCACGAAGCACACTGTCACACCGCGCGCCTGCATGAAGGTGTCAAACTTCCAGTTCGAAGATGCGCGCAAGGGCATATCTCATCGTTCCTCTTCGCAAGATATTTCAATTTGTTTTGAAGCAATTTCTATTGTATCATTTTCCACATGACAACGAACGCACCGCCTCAATTCTTGCACTTGCTCGCCCACGATGTGCGCTGGCGTCTGCTCTCACTGCTTGCCCAGAGCGACTACCGCGTACGCGAGCTTGTCGAGCATGTCGGAAGGCCCATGAATCTGGTCTCCTACCATCTGGGCAAGCTGCGCCAGTCTGAGCTTGTCCATGAGCGACACAGCAGCGCAGACGGTCGCGACATTTACTACAGCCTTGACCTCGACCAGACGCGTGCGCTATTCCAGGAGGCGGGCCTGCAGCTCCATCCTGCCATCTGGCAGCAGCCGGGCGCTGCCTTCTCTGCTGAAACGAAAGCCGCCGCCCCTGCTCGGGTCCTCTTTCTCTGCACGCGCAACAGCGCCCGCTCGCAGATGGCCGAGGGAATCTTGCGCCGTCTCGGTGGCGATGCCGTCCGCGCCTACAGCGCCGGCGACTACCCCGGCGCTGTCCATCCCCATGCGGTGCGCGCGCTGGCCGAGATGGACATCGACATCAGCCGCCAACGCGCCAAACACAAGGATGTCTACAACGGCGACGCCTTCGATTACGTGATCACAGTATGCGACTTCGCCCGTGAGAATTGCCCGGCCTACGCCAACCAACCAACACACATCCACTGGAGCATCCCCGATCCTGTGACGAGCGAAGGCGAAGATAGGTACACAGCCTTCGTGGATGCAGCGCAGGCGATCCAGGCGCGAATTCGTCACCTGCTCGCACGCATCGCCGCAGAGCAGTTCGCACATGCAAGGTCGTCGGAATTCTTGACGGGCACTGCGGCTGGTCCTGACGAAGCTACATGTTCTGATGAAGATGGAGTGGAGGCAACTCGGCCAGAGGAGGAAACGACAGCATGAATCCGCCTTCTCTGATGCGCCGCGCCGGAACCGAGATGTTCGGCGCCTATGCACTGGTCACGGCCGGCTGCGGAGCCATCGTCGTCAATGAGCTCACAGGTGCGCTCGGCCATGTGGGCGTAGCGCTCACGTTCGGCCTGGTCATTGTCGTCATGGTGGCGGGCACGGGCCACCTGTCCGGCGCGCACCTGAACCCCGCCGTCACCGTGGGGTTTGCGCTCACGCGCCATTTCCCTTGGCGCGCAGTGCCCGTCTACGTCGGTGCGCACCTCTTGGGAGCGAGCGCCGGTGCGTTGACGCTGTTGGCGCTCTTTGGCAACGTCGCCAATCTCGGCGCCACCGCGCCGTCGGGAAGCGTCTGGCAATCCTTGCTCCTGGAGGTCTTGCTCACCGCTGCGCTCATGTTCGTCATCACCGCGGTCGCCACGGACACTCGCGCCGTCGGAGAACTGGCCGCTCTCGCCATCGGCTTCACGGTGCTTGCCAACGCCATGTGGGGCGGGCCCATCAGCGGCGCGTCCATGAACCCGGCCCGTTCCTTTGGCCCGGCCCTCGTCTCCGGCGCCTGGCAGGATCAGTGGATCTATTGGGTCGCGCCCATTGCCGGCGCTGCACTGGGGGCCGCCATTTATCAATCGCTGCGAGTACCGGACAGCGGTCCTGCACCTGCGCTTGCACCGCTCGAAGCCGCGATCCAACCCGCTATTCATCCATCCACAGGAGAAGACTGAGCATGGATCATGTCACGCCGGACCAGGCCACCATCTTCGGCGACATCCACGGCAACCTGCCCGCGCTGGAGGCTGTGCTCGCCGATATGGATGCACATGGGCTGGACAATCGCTATTGTCTTGGCGACCTCGTCGGCTACGGCGTCTTCCCCAACGAGGTCACAGACCTGATGAGCGCCCGCGGCTATCCGACGCTCATCGGCAACTACGACCAGGGCGTGGGCAACAACAGCGACGATTGCGGCTGCGCCTACACGAAGCCGGCAGCGGAAGCGCTGGGCAAGCGTTCCATCGCCTGGACGAACGCGCATACGAGCCACGAGAACAAGGCCTTTCTGCGCAGCCTGCACACGCAGATTCCGCTACAGCTCGGCGATCTGCGCGTCGTCCTCGTGCACGGCAGCCCGCGGCGCATCAACGAGTACCTGTTCGAGGACCGGCCCGCCTCCTCGTTGGAACGGCTGCTGGACAGCGTCGACGCGGACGTGCTCATCTGCGGCCACACGCACATCCCTTACCATCGCGTCCTGCCCAGCGGCCGCCACGTCGTCAACGCCGGCAGCGTGGGCAAGCCCAAGGACGGCGATCCGCGCGCGTGCTATATCGTCCTTGCAGCGGACGGCCGTGAGCTGACCGTAGATTTTCAGCGCGTCGAGTACGACATCGAGCGCATCGCTGCGGCCATCGAGGCCAGCGATATGCCCAACGAATACGCACGGATGCTGCGCGACGGTCAGGGATAGCCTGTTATCGCTCCGCAGACAAGATCAGGGGAATCCAACCATCCGATCACCCGAGGGGGATGAATGAGCGACCAATCGACGAATGAGCAAGCGTTCTCGAACAAACAGAATGTCATATTTCTATGCACCGGAAACTCGGCGCGCAGCCAGATGTGCGAGGGCTTCCTGCGCGCCTATGCTGGAGACCGCTACAGTGTCTACAGCGCCGGCATTGAGCCGAAGGGCATCAACCCATACGCGGTGCGCGTCATGCGAGAGGAGGGCATAGATATTTCTGCACAGGAGTCGTCTAGCATCTCCGACTACATGGGGCATCTGAATTTCGCCGCCATCTTCACGGTGTGCGAGCATGCGGAGGCGAACTGCCCGCGCACGTTTCTGATGAGCGCGGGCAAGCATATCCACTGGAGTTTGGAAGACCCGGTGAGCTTAGCGGGTCCGGAAGCTGAAACGCTCGCTAAGTTTCGCCAGGTGCGCGACGAGATCGATGCAGCCATTCGCGCCTGGCTCGCGGAACAGGGCGTAGCGGTCGCTGCGTAAGCGCACTCACGCGCGATTGACACCGTCAATCTGTTATACTTGTCCCTGTCCATCAGTAACGGGCAGGGCTCTTCTGTGTCCGGCTCGTCACTGTGGCGCACACTGTCCTGGCGCGTCAATGAGGGAGGGCTAACCTATCGCTCGCCAACCACATTCGTCCGACTACGACGTCGCTGTCATCGGTTCCGGCATCGCCGGCTCCGCGCTGGCGGCAGTCCTCGCCCGTCACGGCCAGCGTGTGGTCGTCTTCGAGGCCAAGTGCCACCCGCGCTTCTCCATCGGCGAATCCATGATCCTGGAGACGTCGGAGATCATGCGCGCCCTGGCCGAATCCTACGACGTACCCGAGCTTGCCTACTACAGCAGCGAGAACTACCTTCCCCGCATCGGCACATCCCACGGCATCAAGCGTCACTTTGGCTTCCTACACCATACGGAGGGTCAGCCGCAGCGCGTTGACCGCAGCCTGCAGGCCGTCATCCCCAAGCATCCGCACGGCCACGAGCTCCATCTCTTCCGCCAGGACACCGATGCCCACCTGGCCGCCATCGCCATCGCCTGCGGAGCCGAAATCCGTCAGAACACGCCCGTTTCCGGCATCGACATCAGCGACGACGGAGTCACGATCCGGATCGAGGGCGACGAGGCGGTCCACGCCCGCTACGTCGTGGACGCAGGCGGCTACCGGTCGCTCCTGGCCCAGCAGTACGGTCTGCGCAGCCACGGCCTGCGCACCCATTCCCGCGCCATCTTCACGCACATGATCGACGTGCCCGACTTCCACGACGCGGTGCGGCCACAGAACGACTACGGCTTTCCGTTCAGCATGGCCGAAGGGACGCTGCACCACGTCTTCCGCGGCGGCTGGCTCTGGGTCATCCCTTTCAACAACTACGCCGGTTCCACCAATCCGCTTTGCAGCGTTGGGCTGATGCTCGACCCGCGCCTCTACCCGGACCGTCCGGATCTGTCAGCCGAGGAAGAGTTCTTCGCCTTTATCGAGCGTTTCCCGGGCATCGCACAGCACCTGAGCGGCGGCAAGTCCGTCCGTCCGTGGACGCGCACCGGCCGCATCCAGTACTCGTCGACGCGTGTGGTGGGCGACCGCTTCTGCCTGCTGGGGCACGCCGCCGGCTTCGTAGACCCGCTCTTCTCCAAGGGGCTCTATGCCACGCTGAGCGCGACATTCCTGTGTGCGCACCTGCTGCTGCAGGCGCACGAGGACGGTGACTACTCCGCCCATCGTTTTGCGCCACTGGAGACCGTCACGCTCAACTATTTGGACGCGGCGGATCAGCTCGTCGCCCGCTCGTACGCCTCTTTCGCCAACCACAAGCTGTGGACCGTGATGTCAGTGCAGTGGCTGCTCGGCGCGTATACGGAATATCTCAAGCTGCTCAGCATGCGCGCCATGAACCGCTCGCGTGACGCTTACGTTGCCGAGTTGGTCAGACTGCGGCTGGTCGGCGGCGGGTTCGGTGAGTTCCGCGCCCTGGAATCGACCGTCTACGACGTGCTCGACAACGTGGACCCGGACGAAGAGGCGCAGGTGGACCGGGCCGTGCGGGCGCTGAACGACCTCTACCGCCGGATTGACTGGATGCCGCTGCCGTTCTACGCGGTGTTGGAGGGCAAGAATCACCTGCCGCGCGCCAAGATCCGGCCTGACACGTTTGACCCCAGTCAGGGATTCCTGCGCACGGGCGCCTATCGCAAGCACTTCTTCGGCGATCATTCCCTTCTCGAAGTGGGTGGGGCGTTCGCCCGCGAAGCCTTGGCGTATTCAGCGCCGGGCGTGCGGTTGCACAACCGGGATCACACGCCGTATGCGCGCCTGCACGGGTCGCAGTTGGAAGGTTGAGGGGTTTCGAGCGTGAACGCGCCATAGCGTGACCTCGCCGGCCTGCGCGATCCCTTGCGCGACGTATGCCTCTTCAGCTATGGTATTGTCAGGTGCAAGGGTCAGATCCAATTCACACCATCCGCGCCAATCCGTGAGCCGTAAGCAATCGCCGCCATGAAACTGGTCGCCGACCTCCACATCCACTCCCACTACTCCCGCGCCACGAGCAAGAATCTCGACTTCGAGAACCTGACGCGCTGGGCGCAGATCAAAGGTGTGGATATCGTGGGCACGGGCGACATCGCCCATCCCGGCTGGCTGCAGGAGATGCGCGACAAGCTGGAGCCGGCCGAGGACGGCCTTTTCCGGCTGCGTGCGGAGTATGCCGACGCCGTTCAGGCCGAAATCCCGCATGCCTGCCAGGCAGAGGTTCGCTTCCTTCTGGCCGGCGAAATCAGCAACATCTACAAACGGAGCGACGCCACCCGCAAAGTGCACAACGTCCTCTTTGCGCCGACGCTGGAGGCGGTGGCGAAGCTGCAGGCCACGCTGGAGACCATCGGCAACATCCGCTCGGATGGGAGGCCTATCCTCGGCCTCGACTCGCGCGATCTGCTGGAGATCACGCTGGAGACAGACCCGCGCTGCCATTTCATTCCCGCCCATATTTGGACGCCGTGGTTCTCTATGCTCGGTTCCAAGTCCGGCTTTGACAGTGTGGAGGAGTGCTTCGGCGACTTGAGCGGCCATATCTTCGCGTTGGAGACCGGCCTCTCCTCCGACCCGCCCATGAATTGGCGCGTCTCCAACCTGGACGGTTACACGCTGGTCTCCAACTCCGACGCGCATTCGCCGCAGAAGCTGGCCCGCGAAGCCACTGTCTTCACCACCGACCGATCCTACGACGCGCTCTTTGACGCACTGCATACGGGCGACCCTGAACGCTTCGGCGGCACCATCGAGTTCTTCCCGGAGGAAGGGAAATACCACCTGGACGGTCATCGCAAGTGTGGCATCGTCTGGGAGCCGCCCACCACGTTGGCCCACGGCGGTCTCTGCCCTGTCTGCGGGAAGAAGGTCACCGTCGGCGTCATGCACCGTGTGGAGACGCTGGCCGACCGGCCCGTAGGCGGCAAGCCTGCACGCGTCCACCCGTATGCCAGCCTCATCCCCCTGCCGGAAATCCTGGGCGAAGTTCACGGCGTCGGCCCTGCCACACGCACGGTGGAACGCGCCTACTTCAAGCTCCTCGATGCGCTGGGACCGGAGTTGTCCATCCTGCAGGATGTGCCGCTGGAAGAGATAGCGGTGGTGGGCGGCAGCAGTCTTGCCGAGGGCATCGGGCGGATGCGCCGCGGGGAGGTCATGGCGCAGGGCGGCTACGACGGAGAATACGGCGTCATCAAGACGCTGGCGAACACCACTGACGGTGACGCGCCGCAGGCCGGACTCTTTCCGGCGGACACAGCCCCTGCCGTCGACATCGCCCTCCCTGCCGTACAGGAAACCGCGCCTTCGTACGCGGCCGCAGATGGCGGTGCGCAGGCTCTGCAACGCGCGAGCCCAGCCGGCGATGGTGGCGAGTGGACGTCGCTGCCCTTGTTCGAGCTGCCTTCGCCCGTGGCGGGCGAGCAGGCATGGCTGGAACGCCTCAACGAAGAGCAACGCGCTGCGGTCGAGTGCACGGACGCGCCGCTCATCATCTCAGCCGGGCCCGGCACAGGCAAGACGCGCACACTCACCGTACGCGTCGCCCATCTTGTGCGCGCCCACGGCGTTTCGCCGGAAAGCGTCCTGGCCATCACCTTCACGAACAAGGCCGCGGAGGAGATGGCCGAGCGCATGGCCGGCCTCATAGACGAGCACATGGCGCGGCGGCTCACCATCAAGACCTTCCACGCGTTTTCCGCACAGCTTCTTGCGCCAGTACGCGGAGAGTCTGGGCCTTCCACCGGACTTCGCCATCGCCGGAGAGCGCGAACAGCGGACGTTGTTGCGCCGCGCCGTTTCCGATTGCAGCGAGCAGGAGGTTGCGGGCTATCTCCGCGCGATCTCCGACGCCAAGAGCCGCCTCTTCACACCCGATTCGCCGGGACTCGCGGCGGCAGCAGAAGCTCTCCCCGACCTGGCGGACGTGTACCGCGCCTACGCCGAGGCAATGGCCGCCGCCAACCTGGTCGACTTCGACGACCTGATCGCTCTGGCCGTACGCCTGCTGGTGGAGGACGACGATGTGCGGGCTGAAGTGCATGCGCGCTATCGCTGGATCTCCGTGGACGAGTACCAGGATGTCAACCACGCGCAGTACCGCCTGTTGCGTCTCCTCGCGGATGGCGGGGCTAACCTCTGCGTGATCGGCGACCCGGACCAGGCAATCTACGGCTTCCGCGGCGCGGACCACCGGTACTTCTTGGCCTTTGCGCAGGACTATCCCAACGCACGCACGCTGCATCTGCGCCAGAGCTACCGCTCACCCCAGTCGTTGCTGGACGCCGCTTCGGACGTCATCAGCCGCAATCCGGATCGCGACGCGGTGGCGTTGGTCTCCGACTTCGCCGAACAGGTGAAGCTCGACGTCCACCACGCTCCCACCGACCGCGCCGAGGCTGAGTATATCGTCCACACCATTGAGCAGATGGTGGGCGGCACCAGTTACTTCTCACTCGACTCCGGCCGCGTCGACGATGCAGGAACGGACTCAGCCACCGCTGCGCGAACGTTCGGCGATTTCGCCGTGCTCTATCGCCTCAACGCCCAAAGCGCATCCCTCGTTGAAGCCTTCGATCGCTCCGGCATCCCGTACCAGTGCATCGGCGCGACCTCACTCTTCGAGCGCAGCGAAGTGCGAACGCTGCTCGCGTACCTGTGGCTGTTGCATACGCCGGCCTCGCGGCTGCACTGGGAAGCCGCGCTCGACGGCCTGGGCGTCGCACTGCCGCCTGCCGCGCTCGACCAGGCTTGGGATGCGGCGCGGCAGGACGGTGATTCAGCGGCGCGCGCCTTCGCCGCGGCTTCCGCCGATCAATCCCTGCGCCCAGCGCAGCGTGAGCGGTTGGCGGCTCTGTCGAGGCGCTGGCCCGAGCTGGAGGCGCAGGCGTCCGACTCGTCCGTTTCTGATTTGCTTCACACGATGATCGATCTCGTGGCCGCGGACGCAGGTGACGCAAATGCAGAGCCGGGTCCGTGGTTTGAGCAACTTACGCTGCGCGCTGCGCCGCATGGCAATCGGCTACAGCCATTCCTGGAGGCGGCCGCGTTGCGCAACGAAGCGGACTTCTACGATCCGCGCTCCAACCGCGTGGCGCTGATGACGCTCCATGCGGCCAAGGGTCTGGAGTTTCCCGTAGTCTTTCTTGCCGGCTGCGAGGAGGGGTTGCTGCCCTATCTGCCCGAAAGCGCAAATCGCACCGCCGACCTGGAAGAGGAACGGCGTCTCTTCTACGTGGGCATGACGCGGCGCAGGAGAAGCTGGTGATGACGCGTGCCAGGCGACGCTTCCTGTTTGGCCGGCGCCGCGAATTTCCCGTTTCCCCGTACCTATCGGACATCGAAGCTGCGCTGCTCGAAATCCACGAGAGCCGCCAACGGCCCGCGCGAACGCCCACACCGGACGACTTGCAACTGAAGCTGTTCTAGCGAATATGCTTGATCAGGGGATACAACGACGTCAGTCGAGCCGTCGTCTGTCCGCGCCCACCAAGGGGGAAAAACACCGAATCCACTGCATCGGGGGCGGCAGTGGATTGCGGATGACGAGTTCAGAGGATTTGGGCAAGGATTCCACACCATGCGACGCACTTCTTTGCGCCAGCGCAAAGATCGCTGAAATTACTACGATTTCACTCCGATTGGGCATACTGATATCGGGAATACGGAGTACTGCCGCAATATGGTGTACACTGGCAGGTGATCCAAAGGCACCCATTGGGAAGAGGTAAGAACATGGCACATTCACAAGTTCGTCGCCTGCTCGTAACGTTGGCCGTGGTTGCTCTGGCGATGGTTGCAGTCTCTCCGCTCGGCGCAGCGCCGGCCGCCGCACAGGGAATTGGTGAACCCGCGTGGACCGGCGCGATGGGCGGTGCGCTCCAGGATGACGGCCTTGGCCTGGCCGTAGACCCGGCCGGCAACGCTATCGCCGTCGGCGTCTTCCGCGGCAGCGCCGACTTCGACCCCGGGTCCGGAACCAGGATACTGACCAGCAGTGGGTCCACCGACGCCTACGTGGTCAAGTTGAGGGACAACGGTGATCTGGTTTGGGCAGTCTCCGTCGGCGGTACCAGCAGGACCATCGCCAATGACGTCACCGTGGATTCCTCCGGCCACATCTACGTAATCGGCAGCTTCGAGGGACAGACCGATTTCGATCCGGGACCCGCCCAGCGGCTTGTCACGAGCAATGGGGCGTCGGACATTTTCTTGTTGCGCCTCGACCCCGGCGGCAACCTGGTGCGCGTCATCACCCTCGGCAGCGACGAGTCTGACGACGGCCAGGCAGTGGCGGTCGATCACCGCGGCCACACGTACATCACCGGCAACTTCGAGGATTCGATGGAGGTCGGCGCAAACGCCAATGGTGGGTTCATCATCCTGGATAGCGAGGGCGAGGACGACGTCTTTGTTATCCGCTACGACAGCCAGGGAGCGTTGCTGCGAGCCTGGACCTTGAGCGGCGACGATGACGCGACGGGTCGCGATATCCTCGTGGATGACGCAGGCAATGTGTACGTTGCCGGTGAATTCGAGGGCAAGCTTGACTTCGATCCGGACCTGGATGATATTCGCACCAGCAAAGGCGACGAAGATGTTTTCGTCGCCAAGTACAACGACGCTGCGGACCAGAAGTGGGCGGCTACGTTCGGCGGTCTCGAAGAGGATGAGCGCCCCGCCATCAGTCTCGACGCAGCAGGCAATGTGTACATGACCGGGAACTTCGAGGCGACGGCCTACTTTGAAACCGGTTTCGTTCAAGAGACGCTCGTCAGCCGCGGCGAGGAGGACATCTTCCTGGCGAAGCTGGACAGCTCGGGCATTTTGCAGTGGGTCCACGGCATCGGCGGCTTGGACTCCGACCGCGGCTACGACATTGTTGCGGGACGCAATGGAGATCTTTTCGTTACGGGAAGCTTCAAGGCCACCGTTGATTTTGATCCGGGCCCCGGGCAGGCCAACCTTTCCAGCGCGGGCGATGATGACGTATTCGCCGGCAGGTACGCCACCAACGGCTACTTCTATTCCGCGCAGGCCATGAGTGGACCGCAGGAAGACATAGGTCACGCCGTCGCCCTCGACGCGGCGGACGGCCTGTACGTGGCCGGCTCTTTCCAGGACAGCGTGAACTTCAACGCCGGCGGCGCCGCGCAGGTACGCACCTCGGCCGGAGACAACGACGTCTTCGTGGCCAAGCGCATATATGATTTGAATCCGTTTGGTGAGGCGTCCGTCTATCTGCCCCGGGCCAATGCCGGAGCCTCATTCGTGGCCGCGCCGGAGTAGCGACCGCCGGTCACGTGGCACAGAATGTCTCGAATAGAGGGGAATGGAAAACGGCGTCGAGCCCAACCTGTTGGGCTCGACGCCGTTCGTATGCCGCCGACACGCTTGGGGGTCTAGGCGCGGCCCCACTTTCCGTAGGCGTCCTTGAAGGACATTCCCGCGGCCACATCCTCGCGCATGCCCTGCTCGCGACGCTCCACGTCCTCGGCTTCCACCAGCGCCTCCATCTCGATCTCCTGCGGCACCACGATTACGCCATCCGGTCCGCCGATAACCCAGTCGCCTGGGTTGACGCGCACCTGGTTGGTCAACGTGCCGGGCATGGCGATCGCCTCGTTCACTGCGTTGATGCGCCAGTGGTCGGCGGACTCGATGGGCGAGGTGCCGCGCGCGCAGACCGTGTAGTCCGGGATCACCTCCAGGCCGAGCCGATCGCGAATATAGGAGTCGAGCACGATGCCGCGGGCGCCCTTTTGCTTGATGGCCCAACTCGTCATTTCGCCGAACTTGCCCGTGTAGGGTTCACCGCCAGTTTCGATGACGACAACGCAGCCGGGATAGCTGGCATCCATCACGGCGCCGAAATAGTCCACGGCCTCGCCGGCATCTTTTTCTTCTGCACGCGAGCGCGGATTGCGTCCGCCCCGGGCTGTGACAGCCTTGCCCGCCAGGTGCTGGTGAGGGAAGAGCGGGCGAATGCCCAAGTCTAGGCACTGATTGGGGTAGCCCATGTGTTCGAGCGTGTCATACAGGTTGGCGATGCGAATCTTGTCCCAGCGCGCCTGTAACTCAAGAATGGATTGCTCTTGTTCGTTTGCCATGTTCACAGTTCCTGTTGTCTTCGTGAGGTTGGATTGACTGGTGATATCGGTTTGAAACGGATAGCGCATGGAAGGCGCGAGCGGTTCGTAAAAACTCTACCACAGAACTCGCCGAGACCCCTTCTGCAGGTCCCGAGCCATCGCCCATGCTTTGTATACAGGGCTTCCGAAAATCTTGGGGAATCGCGCGACATTCGGTATGCTTAGGAGGCGCGCTTTTTCTGGCGGCTGCTTCAGTTTCTCCACACCCCCCGCATTGCCAACTTACTCCTGGAGCTCCTATGGAACCTACCCTTGCCAAAGAACGGATTCTCAACGCCGACACCCTGACATCCCATGGGCATGTGGAAGGTCGCCGCATGGTGCTTGAAATCCTGGAGGCCGGCATCCAGGCCGCGGACCCCTACTACGCCATGTTGCGCGTCATGCGCCTGGAAGGCGATAAGCTGATCTTCGGTGGCGACTATTTTGAGCCGGCGGGCAGCCCCCGCCCGGGCGATGAGGTGATCGACCTGAACGAGACCGGTCGCATCTTCGTCCTTGGCGCGGGCAAGGGTATCCAGCGCTCGGCCAGGGCCGTCGAGGACCTGCTCGGCGACCGGCTCACCGGCGGCCACGTCATCGCCAAGCACGGCGAGGACCTGATCCTCGATCGCGTCGGCGTCACCTTCGGCGCACATCCCGTGCCCGACGAGGGCTGTGTGGAAGGCTGCCGCCGCATCATCGAGTTGACCGAGGACCTGCGGCCGGAGGACCTCGTCATTACGATGATCGGCAACGGCATCGGTTCGCTCCTTACCTATCCTGTGGAAGGCGTGAGCTTGGAGGACATGCAGCGCACCGTCCACCTCTTCCAGATCGAGCGCGGCGGACCGACCCTGGACCTGATTCCGATTCGCAATCACCTGGACCGGATCAAGGGCGGGCAGTTCTCTCGCTATATTCGACCTGCGCGCGCCATTCACATTCTGGCCTTTCACACGGCTTCCTACGAAGCGGTCATGACCACGCCACGCTATCGCTGGCTGCACACCATGCCGGACGAGACCAGCAATGCCGATGCCATCGACGCGCTCAAACGCTGGGACTGCTGGGACGAGGCGCCGGCCTCTGTGCGCGACTATCTCAGCAACCCGAATCCGGCCTGGCGGACGCTGTCCAGGGCCGAGTTCGAGGCCATGGACTCGCGTGTCTTCTGCCTCTTCCCCAAGGAACTCGCGGTCGTAAATACGGCCGTTGCCAAGGCCAGGGAGATGGGCATACGCACCCACATGCTTTTCAACAACTACACGATGATGGCCGAGGCGATGCAGGCGGGCAAGTTCGTCAGCAACCTGGCGCTGCATACCGAGGTCGACGGTGAGCCCTTTGAGCCGCCTTGTTGCCTCATCGGCGGCGGCGAGCTGCTGGTCACCGTGGGCAAGGACGGCGGCATGGGCGGGCGCGAACCAGGAGTTTGCCGTCTCCGCTGCGGTAGAAATCGAGGGGTGCCGGCATGTCATCGTCGGCGCGGTGGATTCCGACGGCACCGACGGGCCCGGCCATCAATTCGTGGAGGGCCGGGACGAGGTGCCCGTGTTGGCCGGCGGCATCGTGGACGGTGACACTGTGCGCCGCGCCCGCGAACTGGGCATCGACCTGCGCGACACGCTCAAGCGCCACGACACGTCGCCGGCCCTGCACGCGGTCGGCGACCACGTTATCACTACCATGGCTATGGCGTTTGGGCGACCTGAACGTTGCCCTCATCTTGGGCCGCAGCACACCGGAAGAAACCGGCCGAGGCAAGAATTGGACGTGAGCAAATCGGCCGAATCTACGCCGATCACCAGGCCGATCACCAGTACGTATACGCCTTATCTGTCAATTGCTAGACAACCAGCTACACAACAACTCAGAGGGAAGATCGCATGAACTCAGGCACCACCATCACAGCAGTCAGCGCCCGAGAGATTCAGTCCGACCGGGGACATCCCGGCGTGGAATGCACGGTCACCACGGAGAACGGCGCCAAAGGCGTCGCCATTGTCACCGCCGGCGTGTCGGTGGGTGAATTCGAAGTGCAGTTTGCCTATGACGGCGGCGAGAAGTGGGGCGGCCGCGGCGTGCAGAAGGCCGTCCGCAACGTAGAGGACATCATCGGCCCAGCCGTTGTCGGCATGGACGCCAGCCGCCAACACGAAGTGGACCAGGCCATCATCGACGTCGACGGCACGACCACCAAGAGTAAGCTCGGCGGCAATGCCACGGCCAGCGTCTCGGCGGCTACGCTCTTCGCCGGCGCGGCCAGCCTGGGCATTCCGCTCTACCAGCACATCGGCGGCGTCAATGCGGTGACATTGCCCGTACCCGGCGTGATCACGCTGCTCGGCAGCCACCGCTACGGCGGCGGCAAGCGCTCCGGCGGCAAGCCCAGTTACTCCATGATCTGCTACGGCTTCGAAACCTTCTCCGAGGCCTCCTACAACTGCTGGCTGGTCCAGAAGGAGTTCGGCAAGCTCATCGACAAGAAGTTCAACATGTACACCAACCGCGGCTGGGGCATTGTCCACCCCGGCATGGTGGAGCAGCGACCAGGAAATCTGGGACATCATGGTGGAGGCCATCGCAAACACCGGCAACGATGGCAAGGTCGGCATCCAGGTCGACGTGGCCGCAGGCACCTACTATGACAAGGAGAAAGAGCGC
Source organism: uncultured Chloroflexia bacterium (assembly GCA_963752485.1). Classification (GTDB taxonomy): domain Bacteria; phylum Chloroflexota; class Anaerolineae; order Caldilineales; family Caldilineaceae; genus JASGTU01. Next base: position 117,320 of record CAVVYP010000021.1, on the reverse strand, counting down.
TACGTAGGTCTCTTCTCTGCCGAGGACAAGACGCGCGAGGACCTCATGCGCCTCTATGAAGACGCCGTGCGCAACTATCCCTTTGTCATCATCGAGGATCCGCTGGACGAGAACGATTACGAGGGCCACGCCGTGCTCACGCGCGAGTTGGGCGTGCAGATCGTGGGCGACGATCTCTTCACCACGAATACCGAGCGGCTGCAGCAGGGGCTGGAGATCGGCGCGGCCAACTGCATGCTGCTCAAAGTGAACCAGATCGGCACCATCTCCGAGGCGTTCGATGCGGTGCGCATGTGCTACGACAACGGCTATGCCGTCATGCCCTGCGACAGCCGCGGCGAGGGGTCCAACATCGCCGACTACTGCGTGGGCCTGAACACGGGCCACCTGCGCGAAGGCGGCACTGGGTCCCGTGGGCAACCGCTTCCTGAAGATCGAAGCCGAACTGGGCAGTCGCGCCAAGTTCGCCGGCCGCAATGGCTTCAAGCCCAATCACGTCGCCCACGCGGACTAACGGCACATCGCCCATCAGGTACCCTTGCGTAGGCGGTCGTCCTGCGCTTCGCAGAACCTTCGCAAGGGTAGCTTGCAGGCGACCCGATCGGCCCGGCCTACTCCGGTTCGATCAACGTTAGGTCGCCGACGATCGTATCGTAAAACGACTCCATCGCCTCGTGATCGAGGGGCGCAAAGGTCAGGTCGTACAGCCGGTCGTTGGCGACAATTAGCACTCGCCGATTCAGGTCCTGGCCAGGAACATCGTCCAGTATCACGGCCTGATGTCCGGAGATCTTTTCTTGCGAGCGTTCAATCTCGAAACCGGCGAACGTCGCAGCGATCTCATCGGCGACTTCGTCTGCGCCGCGGCCTCCCACGCTGGACACGGCGATATAGACGCGCGGCTCGGTCACGTTCAGTAGCGACTCCTTCGCGATCACCGTCTCGTCCGGGTTCGGCTCAAAGACCGTGTGCGAAGCCGGAGCCAGCAGACAGAATCCACGCCGGTAGTCGCGCACCATGCCCAGGCTGTCCCGCGCCTCCGGGCACGCGTTCGCATCCGCAACCGGTTTAGTCGTTTCTGCATCGCGCATGCGCGACCACACGCTCGTCGCCCACGCGTTCACTTGGGCGATCTCGGTCTCGCTCAGTTCCTGTGAACCTGTGCCGTCAATGTAGTTGTTATCGACGTAGAGCGGCGCACGCGCGTACAGCCAGGCGTCCAGCTCCGCCAGTTCTTCGCTTGTCAGCCAGCCTTCCGCCACGTAGACCGGATCCAGCCCCTCGCACAGGATCTCCTCCGCGTAGGCGTAGCCGTAGTCCAGCACGGTGACGTGCATGCAGATGTTCTTCTGTGCGGTGTCTTGCCCCAGATGCCAGCTCATGGCGGTGTTGATGGTGGCGCTGGTCTTGCCCGTGGACAGCTCCGCGAATCGACCCCGAGCCCAGGCCAGCAGCGCGCGCTGCCACTGCTCGCCGGCCACGTTGCCCATGCCCTCGAACGCAATCGCCTCGGTTGGCGTCTCGTAGGTGAACGAAGCGAACCGGTCGCTGATCTCTGTCCAGTCGCGCGCCATGCGTTCGCCAATCGGCTCGCTGCGCAGGGCGCCGTCACAGGATCCGATGCCGGCTTCGTTCGAGCTGTTGATCTGCAACATGGCGCACTTGGACGTGTCTGGGCTGCCCATTTCGGCGGGACCTTGATAGCCCAGTCCGGCGACGCTCTCTCCGGCGGCGGCTTCTCTGGCGGCCAGGTCCGCCCAGTGACCGATCATCTCCTGTTCCGCAGGCGTGGCGATGGACGCACCGGAACCGGTCAGCCGCACGGAACCATAGTCGGTTTCGGCATCGAACGAGGCGAATCGCGTCGCCCATTCTTCCAGGACGTGTACCCGCGTATCGCGGGCAAACTTTCCACCGATGCGTGGAATGCCTCCACACCGTCCGAAGGCGACGCCCTCATCTCCGATCAGCGCCTCCATGCACTCACCGTTGTCCAATGTGCCGGTCCAGGCCAGAATCGTCTCGCCGATCTCCGGTTCCGGCGCCGACGCCACACGGCTGCGATAGCCTTCGCGGTCCGTATGGATGACGTACTCATCGCCGTTCGCGCGCAGCGTCAATCTGGTTCCCGGTGTGGCGACGCCGGCGCATGGCTCATTAGGCAGCGCTACACCCAGGCAGCCATCCGGCCACTCCATGGTTTCGACCGCCACCACCTCGATATCCGCGGCGTCCATGTGCAATTGTTTGGCCAGCAAAGCACGCGTGTTCTCGGCTGCCGTCGATTCACTGCCTGCGCTCGTGCGCGGGACGAGCGGATCGACTGGCGCCGGCGGCCCGGACGGCGCAACGCACGCACTCGCCGCCAGAGCCATCGCCGCCCAAATCACCAACAACCACAGTCTGCCTATGGATCTTCCTCTCATGGTTCTCCATCCGTTCCATTCCGGAACCTATCTGTGTACTTCCCCGAACTCACCGGACAAGCAATCGCCTGATCGACAAATCCCGACACAAATCGGGTGACCGTCTCCATACTGGAGTGACGGCCCGATCTGTGTCGGGATCTATGGATGGGCGTGAGCCAGGCGCCGAACGACCTGCATGAAGACAGTCTGTTCAGAACACTTGCTACTGCCTGTTCAGAACGCTTGCTACTGCGCTACTGGCGTACCATTATGCGAATATCGACCGGAAACGCAAGTCATTGCGTAGCCATGCCACCGGATCGCGACGGCGCTAGTTCGGGAACCAGCCTGCGCCCGTCTTGCTGCACTTGTACGACCTGTGCGGCACTTCGGGGTCGCAGCTCACCTGGAACGAAGTGATCGAGTCCGGTTGGCAATTGCCCCAGATTTCGATATGCGGTTCCATCTGGATTGAACCCATATTGGGCGCGTTCCATGCGCCGTTAGACTGGAAGCACGCCGACTGGTGCTGTCCCTGCTGGATACAGGGTGTGTAGTCGCCGAACTCGGTCTGCACGCTGCCGGCGGATTGCGGAGAGCATTGGTTCGGTGGCGGTGGTGGTGGTGGGCGGTGGCGGAGGACTGCCGCCACCATCCTTGACCAACTGCCAATCGACATACACATAGGCCGTATTCGTAAACTCCCGGTAGTAGACGGTTACGTGTTGCGTCCCGGCCGCAGCGAAGGGGATGTCCACGGAGAACGTCTTGCCCGCCTGCCCCTGGTCGCGGGTATCCAGGTACGTGATGCCGCCCACGATCACCGTGACTTCGTCGTCTGCAGTGGCTGTGAAGCGATACGTACCAGCATAAAAGTAGGCGTCCGTCTCATAGCGCGCCGTGAAGAAATCAACGGGCACTGCGGGGCTAGGCGAGCCGTAGCCCCAGTTGAATGACACGAGCTGCGCTGACTGGGTGAACACCGGTGTGCCGGCCCGATCCTGGTTATTGTAGTAGAAGCCCGTCCACGTATTGCCGCTCTGTGCTGAAGCGGTCTGATGGACCGCAGCAGGTGAGAGTAGCAAAGCGGCCAGCGATATGGCTACTAGAATGCGTCGCATCAGCGTTTCTCCTTTGCCTTGTTGGTGACGGCTGACCTGGCCGCTATTCACTTGCCGGAGCCAGAACCTCTGGCTCGTCGGATTGATTCGTGATCGACAGCACGCCGCTTACCGGAGCGCCGGGATCGATACGGCCGACATACACCGCGTGCAGGCCATCCATCGGCCCGCTGATGTCGATCACCGGGTTCTGATTGCTGCCATCCGCCGAGTCGTCGCTGCATGCAACCGCCCTATCCGGGCCGATCACCAAAAGACTCGCATCGCCGTCGCCTTCGAACATGATGCGCATGTCTTGCGCCTCGCCCACCCAATTGAACGTGTAGCTGGGCGCACCTGTCACCAGGCCGGCGCAGCCCTGCGCCTCCAGCGGAAGCTGGAACAAGGGCACGATGCCGTCGGCCACCACTTCCACTTCGGTCGGAAGATCCGCATCGGCCAGATCCGGTGAGTCTGCCAGAGCCATTTCCAGCGTCTCGATCAGCGCTGCCTGGTCCGCGATTCTCTCGGGCTCGGGAACTACCTCCGGCATCTGCGCTCGCTGGATGAAGCTGCTCAGATTGAATGTACCCAGGTTCACTTCCGGCTTCGTGGTAAGAACCAAAATGCCGGGCAGGAGATGTCCTTCGCGGTAGCTGCCGGTCCAGATTCGATAGGCGCCTTCGACCGGATTGTTGATTTCGACCACAGGATCCAGCAGGTGATCGCCGGCATCGTCGTTACAGAGGACTTGCCCGTCCGGCGTCAATACCACAAGCGTCGGATCGTCGTTGCTGACGAAGAAGACCTCCACGAAGTCAGCCTGGCCGGACCAGTTCACGGTCACAACCGGCACTTCATTGACGAAGCCGCTGCACTCCGCACCCAGCAGGCTGGCCGGCACGGCGCCGCCCGCGTTGACGCTCATGAATGTGGGATCCAGCGGGAAGCCGGCTGCCAGGTCGAGCGTGAAGAGCGACGCCTCCACGCTGGCGGCCACGTCCCTGACCGACGTCAGCTCCAGACCTTCCGAACCGTACATGCTCTCGTCATACTCGACCGCGACAAGCGTACCGTCTTCACTCTGGAAGACAACCACGTCCGGTTCGTCGTACGTCATGTCCGGCCGTCCGGTCACGGTAGCGGTGATCGTGCCGTCGCTGTTTTCTGTCCACGTACCGATTTCTTCAATGGGCGGCTCGCCATTGTGGAACTGCGTGTCCCAGGCGAGGGTGCCGTCCTCAAAAAGCCGCAGCCCCATGACACGCGTGCCGCCTCCGGAAGCCGCAGGCATCACCGAAACAAAGGTCTGGTAGCCGACCGTAGAGGCGGGCTCCTTTTCTGCTTCGGCAGTCGCTGCATCCTCGGCGGCCGGTTCCTCCGCGGTTTCTGCAGCCGGCACATCGGCCTCTTGCGCAGGGGCCGCTTCTTCCTCCGGGACAGCCGTGGGCGATTCTTGCAGGGCCGGCGCTGCCTGAGCACGCGCGCCGCACGCGGTCAACCCCACGACCAGCAGCGCCAATGCCGAGAAAATCAGCAACCTCCGCCACCTATTTGTATTCATACGAGAGTTCCCTCCATTCGCAGTTTTGCATCGTCCCGGATTGTCCGGGCCAATTGAGTAACGTCATCCGGCGCTCAGGAGTTGCGCGTGCAGGTGAAGCCAAGGGGCCGCCACCGGGGAAATCATACTTCACTGGAGCGACGATCTGAAAGCGTATACGACGCCATACCGATATCGTCGCCCGTCCGTCTGCTATGCCAAGTGGCGGGTATTCGTGTACACTTTGTACGAACTCCGCGGCGCGCCGCCCTTGAAAGAATCGCGAAACAAGCCCGAACTACTATGAACACCTACCCGCTTCAAAGCACCTGTTCCTTTCAAAACACTTACCCGCATCGAAGGTCCGTTCATGAACGACGCGAATACGCTGCACAAACAACCGACTCGCTCGGCTGTCGACGTTCAGCATCCCAAGGTCGTGGTCGTGGGCGCCGGCAGTCTCTTCTTTGGGCGCCAGGCAATTTGGCAAATGGTGCATTCGCCCCACCTGCGCACCGGCACGCTGAGCCTGGTCGAGACCGACCCGCAGCGGCTGGACAAGCTGGGCCGGCTGGCGCACATGGTGGCGACGCATAACGACGCGCCACTGCGCATCGAGGCCGTCTCCGACTGGCGGGAAGCGCTGCCCGGCGCGGACTTCGTCGTGCTCAGCTTCGCCAACGACACGGTCAAGTACCGCGGCATCGACTGCATCATCTCCGAGAAGTACGGCGTACGCATGTGCTCGGGCGACACCATCGGCCCGGGCGGCGTCTTCCGCGCCATGCGCGAGTTCCCCCAGATCCTTCAATGCGCGCGTGACGTGATGGAGCTCTGCCCCGACGCCTGGGTCATCAACTACATCAACCCGTCCACCGTCCACGGCATCGGGCTGCGGCGCTACGCGCCGGACGTGAAGAGCTTCGCGCTGTGCGACAGCCTGCACATGCCCCATGTGAAGCGCCGCTATGCGATGCGTGCGGGCATCGTCGACTCTGTCGCATCGTACACGTCCGAAGTCGACGAAGCCTTCGACATGCGCATCGCCGGCGTCAATCACTTCACGTGGATGCTCAAAGCTGAATATGACGGCGAGGACGTGATGCCCGCCATCGCCGAGACCATCCGCCGCGACGCGGCCACGGAAGACACCGGCGGCGATGTCGGAGCCAAGGCCCTGCACAACAACCGCATCGCCTTCGCGCTCTACGAAGCGTTCGGTTGTGTGCCCGTCTGCGTGTCGCACACGAAGGAGTACATGCCGTATTGGCAGGGCCGTGGCGTCCTGCCTGATGACATTCCGCCGCTCTCGATCTGGGAAACAGAGGCGCGCTACGAACGACATGCGGAGATGTGGCAGCAGATCGACGACTTCGTAGACGGCGCGATCCCCATCGGCGAATATACGACGCGCCTGGGTCCGGACCATGCCACCGACATCATTGAGAACATGGTGGGCAACTTGGGCCACCCGTTCTACGTCAACACATGGAATGACGGCTCCGTCACCAACATGGCGGACGACGCCTTCCTGGAACTTCTCTGCGACGTGGACATGGACGGCCCGCGGCCGCGGCCCGTGGGCGAGATGCCACGCGGCCTGCGCGGCATGCAGGAGGTCATCTTGGACACGCATGAGCTCACTGCCGAGGCGGTCGCCACCTGCGACCCGGCGCTGCTGCGTCGCGCGATGCTTACCGACCCGCTCGTCACGTCGTTTGCCGACGCCGACGCCATCGTGCGAGAGCTGCTTGAGATCGAACGCGACGCCTTGCCCGACTGCTGGTATTGAGTTCTGGGTGACGCACCTGGTAAGCTGCGTATATCATCACAGCCGCTACCACGACATGGATGTATACGCCGTGCTGTGCGACGAGGCGTTATCGCCTGCAACGTAGTCCCAGTAGGCGGATTTTCCGTCCCGGGTTCACCGCCGGCATACCTGCATCATCTGATTGCCACCCACCTGAAACTCGTAGTTGACTCGGCTGGATGTCCACGTCGAACCCGTCCTCCGCCAAGGCGAAACGGACAGGGTCCACGTAGCGCGAAGGCCGGCCGTCGAGGTCCAGCAACGGGAAGACGCGCGCCTCTGCGGCGACGCGCAGCATCTCGCGCAGCGACGCCAGGTGGAAGTCCAGCGAGAGATGGTCGGAATAAAGGAAGAGCAAATGCGAGCAGAGGGCCAGGTCAAACGCGTCGCCTGCAAACGATAGCGACGGCAGCGATTCGGCCCGGTAGCGTCCGGCGGCCAGACCCGCGTCGAAGTCCAACAGGAAGCGCTGCATGGCGACGAGCCGCGCCCGGCCCAAGTCGTCGGCATCGGCGAAGTCGCGCCACACGAAGCGCTGTGCCGCGGTCCGCGTCTGCTCCACTACGCTATCGTAGGTGGCGTCGATGCGGGCGCGGATGTCCGCGGCGGAGAAAGCATAGAGTGGGTCCACGGAGATGACACTGTGGCCGAGCGCCGTCATCTCGGCGTTGAAGCTGGCCGGCCCGTCGCCACAACCTAGGATTGCGCGCCTCAGGTCATCATCGCTCAGGTCGAACATGCGCCGATACTCGGACAGCGTCCGACCCCACGGTACAACCGTTTCGAGACGCATGGCAGATCAGTGGATGCCCTGCCCGCCGTCCACGTGCAAGGTTGTGGCGGTGATATACGACGCATCCTCACTTGCCAAGAAGAACACGGCTGCCGCAATCTCTTCAGGCCGGCCCAGGCGGCGCATGATACAGTTCTCGTGCACCAGCGACTCCAGTTCCGCCTTGCGAGTCAGCGGTTCGGGTGAATGGCCGAAGTGCATTTCAGTCACGGTCCACCCGGGCGCGATGGCGTTGGCGCGGATGCCATAGGGCGCAAACTCGACTGCCATCGTTCTGGTCAACGCGCAGATTCCGGCCTTGGTAGCGTCGTACACCCACTGGCCGGGCCGCAGGCTGAATGCGCCAACGGATGACACATTGACGATGGCGCCGCCCTCCCTCTGCAGTGAGCGGCAGCAACGCCTTCGCCATCAAGGCGGGTGCGCGCAGATTGATGGCTATTTGCGCGTCCCAGTCCTCGTGATCCGTCTCGGCAATGGCCTTTCGTCGCACGATGCCCGCGTTGTTGACCAGTACGCGCAACGCAGGGAGACGCACGCGCAGGGCATTGCCGCAGGCTTCGATGGAATCCTCGTCCGCCAGGTCAACGTACTGGAACATCGCCTCACCGCCCGCCTTTGCCGATCCGCTCGATCACCTGCTGAGCGGCCTCTTCGTTCACGTCGGCGATAACGACACGGGCCCCGTCCTGGGCGAAGCGCGCTGCAACCGCTGCTCCGATGCCCAACGCGCCGCCCGTAACCACTACACTCTTGTTTTGAAAGCTCATGTCTTTTCGTTGGCCTCTTATCTCATCCGTAGGGCGCATGTTCATTGGCCCGATCGGTTCGCTGGCAGGTGCGGTCCTGCTCTAGCCCTACCGGCAGGCGTCGACAACGAAGCGCAGCAGCCCCTCGTTGTTATCCATTTGGTTCACGTACAGCCCCGGACTCTGCGCCACTACCATGTCCAGGCTGGGGCAGACCCAGATGTGCTGGCTGCCCGCCCCTTGCGCGGCGTAGGAATCCGTGGGCAGGTCCGGCCAGAGCAATCCGTGCTCATTGGTCCAGAAGCCGTACCCGTAGCGCCAGTCTTCCTGCGGACAATTTTCGCGAATGGCGGGCGCCGTGCTCGTGGCCTCGCGCAGCCACGCTTCGGGGATCAACTGCTCGCCGTTCCAACGGCCCCAGTTGCGCCACAGCCAGCCCAGCCGCGCCATGTCCAGCGCATTGCTCAACACGCCGTCGTAATAGCCGAAGATGTTGAGCCGCGCGTTGGGCTGCAGGTCGAAGTTGAAGAGATAGCGACCCCACGACGTCCCGATGGCGTCGCCGAACATCCTGTCGATCAGCGGCTTTAGCCCCGGCGAGCCCTCCGGATCGGCGATGTCATACAGCCCATAGATCTTGGCGAGCGCATGAGCCAGTACGTTCATGCCGTAGGTCTGGTAGTGGAAGACCTGGCCCGGCTCCTCGCCAGGCTTCATGTAGCCGGACGTATTCGAGATGAGCTGGCGGAACGTGATCTCGCGGTCCTTGGGAAAGGCGTAGCGGCCCGGCTTGGGACCGGCATGCTCGGGCACGTCCACGAATTCCGGGTAGTAGTCGATCACCTTGGCGTCCGCCGAAGGCAGCTTGCCTTCTTCGACTGCGTTGGCGAGCACACACGAGTAGATGGACTTGCACGCGGAGGCCAGTTTGAGCTGCGCATCGCGGCCCAGGTTGTGATTCCACTCTGCGACAAGGCGTCCGCCGCGCACGACGACGGCGCGGTAGGGGCGTTCGCCTGCGTTGTCGTCCATCCGTTGTCTTGCCACGGCCAGTCTGGCCGTGTCGATGCCGACATCTTCGGGCGTGGCGGCTGTCCATTCGGGATTGGGAAAAGTCGTCATATTGGCTCCTGACCAGAATTGGAGGGCGTTGGGCGAGTACCTTCCATCTTACTCATCGACTGGCGGATAGTCCAAGATGAGTGCGAGCGACGCATGTTCGGAGTGCGGTGCCGCCAGGACGCAAGTCGAGGGTAGATTCATCCTTGTCGCGCCCCGCGTTCGGTTGCGGGCGGACCGGTTCCAATCGCGGCGCGAATCTAGGATGTTGCAATTCTCGAAAATCTGGTAGAATGTGTCAACACAGCGTCTTGTGGTCCCATATTGTCGATCATCTACAGTCGTCATTTCAAGCATCATACCAAGACTTATCCACTTGTTGATTTAGCCCCGAGAAGGAGCATTGCAATGAATCTGTCGCGCATACTTATTGCGGCAAGCGCTGCGATACTGGTCCTCGGCGTGATCGGTGGAGTCGCTTATGCACAGTCAGCCGCCGGCGGGGATGTTTACACCGGCTGTCTGACTGCGGACGGCGCGATTACCAAAGTAGCAATTGGTGATGCGCCAATGTCTGCCTGCGAAAGCGGCGAGACCCAGATTACGTGGAGTCAAACCGGTCCCGCTGGTGAACCCGGTCCCGCCGGTGAACCTGGTCCCGCCGGTGAGCCCGGCTCGGCTGGTGAACCTGGTCCTGCCGGTGAACCCGGCCCCGCTGGTGAGCCTGGTCCCGCTGGTGAACCCGGTCCCGCTGGTGAACCCGGTCCTGCTGGTGAACCCGGTCCCGCTGGTGAACCCGGTCCTGCTGGTGACGCCGGTCCTGCCGGTGAGCCCGGCTCGGCTGGCGAACCCGGTCCTGCTGGTGAACCCGGTCCCGCTGGTGAACCTGGCTCGGCTGGCGAACCCGGCCCTGCTGGTGAGCCTGGTCCTGCCGGTGAGCCTGGTCCTGCCGGTGAACCCGGTCCCGCTGGTGAGCCTGGTCCTGCCGGTGAGCCTGGTCCTGCCGGTGAGCCTGGTCCTGCCGGTGAGCCTGGTCCGCAAGGAGAGCCTGGCCCGCAGGGCGAGCCTGGCCCCCAAGGCGATACTGGATCGCAGGGTGAGCCTGGCCCGCAAGGCGATACCGGACCACAAGGTGAGCCTGGCCCTCAAGGCGAAGTAGGCCCGCAAGGCGAAGTAGGCCCGCAAGGCGAAGTTGGCCCCCAAGGCGATACTGGATCGCAGGGTGAGCCTGGCCCGCAAGGCGATACCGGACCACAAGGTGAGCCTGGCCCGCAAGGCGAAGTAGGCCCGCAAGGCGAAGTTGGCCCCCAGGGCGAGCAAGGTCCTCAGGGTGAAGTAGGCCCGCAGGGCGAGGTCGGTCCCCAGGGCGAAACCGGCCCGCAAGGCCCTCCCGGCATGTCCGGCTATGAAATCGTGCAGAAGTCGCAGCAGTTCAGCGTCTTGGCTGCACCGCAGGTGAGCACGGGCTTCGGCTCCGTCTCCTGCCCTGCTGGCAAGGTCGTTGTGAGCGGCGGCTACAGCATCGCCGGCAATGCGCCCGGCGGCGTCGTTGTCACGGCTTCGTACCCTGACAGCAGCAGCGCCTGGAAGGTCAACTTCCAGAACGCGGGCAGCACGGCCGCCAACTTCACAGTTGAGCTCTACGCCGTCTGCGTCCACGTGCAGTAGCGCTGCACCACCAGGTTCAGGCAGGTACAATAAAGGGAGACGGCCACGCGCCGCCTCCCTTTCTGCATTCCAATTCCTATTTTCTCAATTCCTTCGCCAGAATAGGCATAAAGAGAGCGATTGAATAAGATGAGATCGAAACCGATCAAAGCTCGAACATCATCTAGGTCAATCGCTCATGACAGACATTATCGCTCTTCTGGCCTGTTTCGACCAATGCGTAGACAAGACCACGGTCAAACAACTGAACCGAATCGTAGTGGCGATGCTGACAATGACAGGTCGGGTCACGATGTTAGGCATCTCCCGCTGGAGCGAGGGAGGCGGCAGCTATCGGACGGTGCAACGCTTCTTCGCCAAGACATTACCGTGGGCAACGATTTGCTGGTTCTTTGTGCGGCATCATCTGCTGAATCCAGAGCACGAGTACCTGTTGGCTGGCGATGAGACGGTGGTGACCAAGGCGGGAAAGCAGACATACGCGTTCGATCGGTTCTTTTCGTCGCTCTATGGCAAGCCTGTTCCGGGGGTAGCCTTCTTTGCCTTCTCGTTGGTGAGTGTGCAAGAACGACGTTCGTATCCATTGTTGGTCGAGCAGCGTGTGCGCAGCGCAGAAGAGAAGCAAGCCGCTCGCAAGAAAGCGAAGGGCAAGAAGCGTGCTCAGGGAATGAGCAAACGTGGCGTCCCAAGGGCGGCAAGAGCAAGGACAAGACGCAAGTTGAGTGGACGCCTGAACTCCGTTATGTCCAGGGCCTGCTCCAAAAGGTGATGAACCTGGTGACTGGCTTCTGTTCTGTCTCATATCTGGTCTTGGATGGCCATTTTGGCAACAACAATGTGCTGCGGATGGTCCTGCAATCGACTTCTCTCCATCTGGTTTCCAAACTGCGTAACAATGCCGCCCTCTATTTTGTCTATGACGGACCGCAGAAACAATTCGGCCCTCGTCGTCGCTACGGCGCCAAGATCGACTATCAGGCCATCCCGGGCAAGTATCGAGTGGCCACCTCTCAAGAGCAGAAGATTCAGACCGACATCTACCAGGCGTCCATGCTGCACAAATGCTTTGCGGCGCCACTGAATGTCGTCATTATCGTCAAAACCAATCTGGTCTCCGGCGCCCGAGGCCATGTGGTCCTGTTCAGTGACGATCTGACCCTTGACTATGACAGGCTCATCGACTACTACCAACTGCGCTTCCAGATCGAGTTCAACTTCAGAGATGCCAAGCAGTTCTGGGCGCTGGAAGATTTCATGAACGTCAAGGAGAGACCCATCGCCAATGCCGTCGCGCTTTCTCTCTTTATGGTCAACCTCTCCCACTATCTCTTGCAGCAGATGCGCCAAACAGATACCGATGTCGGCATCTTGGACTTGAAGAGCTTCTTCCGCGGCCGCAGATACTCGATTGAGACACTAAATCTGTTGCCAGAACCACCCCCTTCATTTATTTCTAGCCACATCGTTCAACTCGTGGCTACACTGCGCAGCATTCACCGTCAGTCTGCTGCCATCAAACTGAGAAACTGGCGAAGGTATTGATTTTCTAATTCCTGTTTTCTAGTTCCTATTCTTCATTTCCCGGTTCTTCCCACCAACGCCGGCTGCGCCATGCGGTCAATCGCCTCGCGCACGGCTTCACGGTTCTCCGTTGTGGGCGTGTTCGCCTGCGCGATCTGGGGCGCGGACTCGGTTAGCCGCAGCGCCGGCGTCGAGCCGAACAGGATCCACTCGCTGATCGCCTGCCGGAATTCTGCGATCAGCGCTTGAGCAGACGGCTCGTCGATGAGGTTGCGCATCTCCAGCGGGTCTGCAGCGAGGTCGAAAAACTGGCTCTTGGCGGGCGCCCTGTCCCAAATCAGCTTGTGCGTGTGCGAGCGAGCCATGTAGTAGCCGGCCATCGTGTGCTCCAGGAAGGCGATCTCCCGCCCAGGATGCTCGCCGCCCAGGTCCAGGCCCAACATGGCCGCCGGGACTGGCGCGCCCGCCTGGCCTAGCACGGTTGGCGCTACGTCGATCAAGTTGGTCAGCGTATCGCTCGACGTCCCTGCGTTTGCATTGCCCGGATACTTGATCAGCAGCGGCACCTTGGCCAGCGGGTCGTATGCGTGGCCCTGCTTCAGGATCATATGGTGGAAGCCCAGATACTCGCCGTGGTCGGAGAGGTAGATCACCATCGCGTCGTCATACAGCCCACGGCTGCGCAGCACGTCCAGCATGCGGCCCACCTGGTGGTCGATATGACTGATCGTGGCGTAGTAGTAGGCCATGACGCGCCGCAGCGACGTCTCCGTCAACTTGCTGTTGTCGAAGTAGGCCTGCGCCGGGTCATGCGTGGGCACGCTCTCCGTCCATCCGGGTAGGATTTCCATCGCAGCAGGGTCATACATGTCGGCCCAACGTTGCGGCGGGTCAAAGGGATGATGCGGCTTGACGAAGCTGGCAACCAGCAGATTGCCGCCGTCGCCCCACGCTTCCAGCGTCTCCACGGCCCTGTCGCCGATCCACGTAGTCGAGTGCCACTCCTCCGGCACGTCCGACGCCATCGCGCCAAAGGTCTCCCAGTATTCTGGCGGCGCATACTGGCGATACTCGCGGCGTTGATCATAGAGGTCGATGGCGTCGACCAGCTCGTTCTCTACCAGCGCGCGGTGATAGTCGTCGTCATAGCGGCCGTCGCCATCCTGCTCGCACAGCGCCATTTCCTGGAAGCCGGTGTCCAGATAGGTGGGCGTGAAGTGCATCTTGCCCACGGCCTTGGTTGCATACCCCTGGTCGCGCAGCAGCTTGGGATAGGTTTCGATGTTGGGTTCCAGCGTGCAGTGGTTGCTCCAGCCGCCGTGCTGGTGCACGTAGATGCCGCTCAACAGCGAATAGCGGGAGGGCGTACACACGGGATAGGGGCAGATGGTGTGCGGGTAGTTGACGCCGTCCGCGGCCAGCGCGTCCAGGTGCGGCGTCTGCACCTGCGCGTTGCCGTTGAAGCCGACGGCGTCCCAGCGGTGCTGGTCCGCCATGATGAGCAGGATGTTGGGGCGATGCATAGTGATTTTCGGCGCTTTCGTCGCTTGGACTGTAGGTCGTAGGTCAGATCTCCGGTCTGACGTGGATACCGGTGCAACTCCTTTGTCACGCCGGAGACGTGACTGCCTGCCAAGGCGAAGACTGCTTCTGGAGAACGCTACAGGCGCTTCAGGAGGAGAATTTCTTGGGGATCGCCGGGTATGCAGAGCATTCCGCACGCCTGGAATCCCTGGGCTTCATGGAATCTCATCGAGATATCGTTCGTTTCGTCCGTCGAGCTGAGTAACATGGTCGCGCCCCGTTTCTTCAGTTCGACTTCCAAATGGCGAAGCAGTCTGCGCCCGATCCCCATCCGTCTGTATTCGTCGATGATGCGGATCATCTGGATGTACGGTAACTCGTCATCCCAGAAATGGCCCCAGCGCAGATAGCCGGCCATGCGTTGCCGTTCATCTCTACACACGATCAATCTGCTGCCGCTCGATTGCGCGCCGGAATACATCGTCGTTCGTCTTGAAGCCGAGGTCAAATGAGGCGTCAACGCGATGGCAACCGCTCACGTCTTCCGGTTGGGCGAACGCTATGTGAAAGCTGGGTTGGAAAGCGCCGGTCCAAACGCCGTCGACTACGGCGATGTGTTCATCAGACGCCGCTGGATCTGTGGGCGGGCGCTCAGACATGGCATCCATCTCCTCTTCTGTGTCGTGTTGTAGAGTGACGGCCGGCGCAAGCGTCATCACTCAAGCGCTCCTGTGTTGTAGGCGGGCGCATCCCCCAGCGGCGTCGATTTCGCCGTCTCCGCGCTGCATGGCCAGCAGCAGCGCATCCTGGTCGATGGGCAGCGCCAGCGAACGCACGCCCACGGCGTTGCGGATGGCGTTGGCGATGGCGGGGCTGATGGGGATGGAACTGATCTCGCCCACGCCCTTGGCCCCGTACGGCCCGTCCGCTGTGGCGTGCTCCACGAAGAAGTTTTGCATCTGCGGCGTCATCTTGATGCCCGGCATCTTGTACTGGCCCAGATGCCGAGTCCAGGGCACGCCGTTCTCGTTGATGTAGTGTTCGGTCAGCGCGTTGCCCATGCCCATGACGATGCCGCCCTCGATCTGTCCCGCCAGGCTCAGCGGGTTGATGGCGCGGCCCACGTCGTGCGCCGTGACCACCTTTTCCACCGCGACCTCGCCGGTCTCCACGTCCACGCTGACCAGCGCGGCGTGCACCGCGTAGCTGAAGGCAAAGTGCATGTCGCCGCCGGTGCCCAGTGGCTGGGTCTTGGGCGCCCAGTACTCGTAGCGCAGACTTCGCCTCTCGGCCCTCGGCCAGCATGGCCTGCACCGCCTCGGCGAACGTGATTCTGCGAGGGTTGATGCGGCGCTTCCCATTGGAGCCAACGTTATTGCCGTACTGGACCCGCGCACGCGCGCCAGCCGCGCCTCGTCCACGTAGGCCAGCCCTTCGTGGAAGGCGATCACGTCCGGCGGCACGTCAAACTTCTCCGCCAGCACCGCCTGCATCTGCTCGCGCATGGTGCGCGCGGCCAGCCGCGCCGCGTTGCCGCTGACATAGGTCTGGCGGCTGGCGGTGGTGGGCCCGCCGTCCGGCGCCCGGTCCGTGTCCATCACCAGCACGCTGACCCGGTCGAAGGGCAGGCCCAGCTCCTCCGCCGTGCACGCGGCCAGCACGCCGATCAGGTTCTGGCCCATCTCCGCGCTGCTGGTGCGGATCTCCGCGCGCCCGTCGGCGAAGACCTCCACCTCGGCCTCAGCCTTGTCCGGCGCGCCGCCGCCCAGCCCCGTGTTCTTGTAGCCGGCGGCCACGCCCCAGGCATAGCGCTTATCGGCCCTCACTGCCGTGCCTGCCACGGTGACATCGCATGCCGTCTTGCCGGATCGCCGCCTCCACCTGCTCCAGACACTCCAGCAGCCCCACGCTCTCGCGCAGAATTTGACCGGTCGCTGTGGTCGCGCCGACGCGCAGCGCGTTCTTGCGGCGCAGCTCGACCGGGTCCATGCCCAGTTCGTCGGCCAGGATGTCCATGTTGCTCTCCACGGCAAAGGCCGACTGGGTCACGCCAAAGCCGCGGAACGCGCCGCAGGGCGCGTTGTTGGTGTACATGGCGTAGCAGTCGATCTTGGCGTGGGGAACGACATAGGGCCCGGTGGCGTGGGTGGTGGCGCGCGTCATGACCTTCTCGCCCAGGCTGGCATAGGCGCCGCTGTCGCCGTACAGTTCCGCCTCCACTGCGGTCAGCGTGCCGTCTTGCTTTGCCCCCGTGCGCACGCGGATGACGGTGGCGTGGCGCTTGGGATGTACGCGCAGGCTCTCTTCCCGGCTATAGAGGATCTTGACCGGGCGGCCTGTGCACCTGTGCGGCCAGCGCGGCGTGAATCTGTCCGGTGATGTCTTCCTTGCCGCCAAAGCCGCCGCCCATCACCGTGCCCTTGATGCGCACCGCTTCGTCGTCCAGGCCCAGGCTCTTGGCCACCTGTCGCCGGTCGCTGTACGGAATCTGGCTGCCGACGTAGATGGTCAGCTTGGCATGCTCCGCGTCATAGCCTGCAGGCACGGCCACGGAGCATTCCGGCTCCAGGAAGGCGTGCTCAGTCATGGGCGTGCGATAGGTGCGCTCCACGATGACGTCGGCCTCGGCGAAACCCTGCTCGACGTCGCCGTGGCGCACCTTGATGTGCTTGAGCAGATTGCCGTCGGGCCGGTCCGGGTGCAGAACCGGCGCATCCGGCTGACGCGCGGCCACGGGATCGGTGACTGCGGGCAGCGGCTCATAGTCCACCTCGATCAGACCCAGCGCCGTGCCGCGCGATCTCGTCGCTCTCCGCCACGACGAGCGCCAGCGGGTCGCCCACATAGCGCGCCGGATATGCACCGCCGGCAAAGACGGGCCAGTCGTTCTCCACCAGCCCGTGGCGCGGGTCGCCGGGCACGTCTTCGTGTGTGAGCACGGCATGCACGCCGGGCATCGCCCGCGCCGCAGCCGTGTCAATGCGCAGGATCCGCGCGTGGGGATGTGCGCTGCGCAGCGTGGCCGCCGTACAGCATGCCGTCGAAGCGCACATCGTCCGCGTACATCGCCTTGCCCGGTAACCTTCTCCACGGCGTCGGGTCGGGCCAGCGGTCTGCCGATCTGCTCCAGCGGCGGCACGACCGGCGGGCGGCGCGGGTGCGGACATCTCGCCCGTGCGCATCTTGTGCGCCGCGGCGTGGACGGCGTCGATGATCGCCTTGTAGCCTGTGCAGCGGCAGAAGGTATCCTTCAGACAGTGCTTGATCTCGTCGTCAGTCGGGTTCGTGATTCTCGTCCAGCAGCGTCTTGGCCTGCAGGATGAAGCCGGGCGTGCAGAAGCCGCATTGCGTTGCGCCGTGCATGACGAAGGCCTCCTGCAGCGGGTGCAGCTCGCCGTCCGGCCACGTATTCGCCAGCCCCTCGATGGTGAGGACCTCTGCGCCCTGGGCCTTGAACGCCGGGTAGATGCAGGAATCGACGCTGCGCCCGTTTACGAGGACGGTGCATGCGCCGCACTCGGCTTCGTTGCAGCCGATCTTGGTGCCCGTCAGTCCCAGGTCATAGCGAAGAACCTCGGCGAGAAAACGATTGTGCGGCACATCCAACGTGTGGGCGACGCCGTTGACGGTCAGCTTGAGTTCAGGCATGGCGGGATTGCTCGCGGAATTCTAGTGATTTCACGGATTCGGTGGGGAGTGGGCTCGAAGCTCTCGCAGGCGCGCACCCACGCGGGAGGTTTGTGGAAGAACACAGATGCCGCGGACGATTGGGTCTCGATGTCCGTGTCGACTCGCCGGTCCACTTGACTGCCGATTTGGCGGCATGTGCCAGATTCCCGACTGTGGCGTCAGCTCCTGCGACGGCGGGATACTTCGTCGCTCATTCTCACTTGGGCGTGACGCACGCCTTCGCCCGTGGCCTGGAATGCGATCGCATCCTGTGCGTCGATGGCAATGCTCCTGGCGGAGGCGATGGCGTCCTGATTGGCGGCCAGGAAGATGAACTCCCAGCTATACTTGTCGCGCTGGTGTTGGATCATCTCGGCCACCTTGCCGCGGGAATACTCCCTGCTGGCGTTCTCCAGCCCGTCGGTGAGGATGGCGACGATGACCTTGCCGGGCCGTTCCGCTTCCGGCGTGTCGCTCAAGCGCTCGCCCACCGCGTCGATGGTGCGGCCGACCGCATCGAGCAGGGCCGTCATGCCTTGCGGCTGATAGCTCTTCTCGGTCAGCTTCGGCGCTTTCGCGATGTCCACGTTGTCGTGAACCAGCTTGTACTCGTGATTGAAGAGCACCAGTGAGAGTGTGGCGTCGCCGGGCTGCTGTTTCTGGTCACTGAGAAAGGTATTGAAGCCGCCGATGGCGTCGGAGCGGATGGCGTCCATGGAGCCGGAGCGGTCTACGATGCAGATGATTTCGGACAGGTTGTCGTTCATGGCGTGTTCTCCCTGTAGAACAACTGGGGGCATTGCACATCGCACGTGCATACTACCGCGAAATGCGGCGGCGGCGCAATCGATCTCTGCGGCTGCGGAGGCGAGGTCTGTCCGACAGCGGAGTTGGTGAGGGGCTAGCCTACTCCGCGATCGCCGCAAATCGCGCGCCCGACACCGCGAACAGGTCCTGCGCTGCCAGCTCCAAACCGAAAGTCACGTCGCCGCTGCTGATGTTCACCTTCTCGCACTGGGCGATGTGCTCGTCCATGAGCACAGGCAGGTCGTCGGGCAGCCCGATGGGAGCGACGGCTCCCTGTACGCTGCCGGTGACAGCCTCGATTTCGTCCGCGCCGGCGAAGTGGAGGCGTCGCCAATCCCCGCCCAGCGCCCGGCGCACCGCCCGGTGATCCACGCGCATGTCTCCGCGCACACAGGCCATGACATAGCGGCCGCGCGGTTCGCGCAGGAGGATGCACTTGACCATTTCCTCCATCACCACGTCGCGCTGGCGCGCCGCCGCCTCCACTGTGTAGACGGGTTCGCCGTGGGGCAGCAGCCGGTACGCGACGCCGCGGGCGTCGAGCATGCCGGTGATGCGCGAACGGTATTCCGGCTCTCTCATGGTGCGCAGTCCGTCACGTCGCTTGGTCCATTTCGCCGGCCAGAAGGACGGCGTCGAGGATCTTGCGGTATCCGGTGCAGCGGCACAGGTTGCCCGTGAACGCCTGTTGCGCTTCCGCGTACGTGGGATGGGGGCGCTCCTCCAACAGCTTGGCCCCGCTCATGACGAAACCGGGCGTGCAATAGCCGCACTGTACGCCACCGCTACGCACCAACGCCGCCTGCATGGGGTGCATGGCTTGCGTCGACCCCAACCCTTCCACCGTGACGACCTGACTGCCCGCCGCCCGCTCTGACGGCACGAGGCAGGCCATGACCGCCATGCCGTCCAGGAAGACCGTGCACGCCCCGCACTCGCCTTCGGCGCAGCCCTCCTTTACGCCGATGAAACCGGCCTGCCGCAGGCTGTCCAGCAGCGTCATGCCCGGTTCCAAAGCAACCGGGCGCCCGTTGACCAAGGCGGTTTGTGCAGATGCGGGCGATTCCTGCGCCACCGGCCACGCGCCGCCCGTCTCTCCCCACAACATCACCGGATTTTCCAGCCAGCCGGCCCGCGCATTTCCATCTACAATTTGGCGCAGACCGCGCGCCACCAGCGTTTGCACCATTGCTCTGCGATATTCTGCGCCGCCGCGGATATCGTCGATGGGAGACGCCGCCTCCATCGCCAGTCGCGCCGCCTCAACAATTGTATTTTCGTCGAGCGCCTTGCCCAGCAGCCACGTTTCCGCCGCGTCCGCGCGCAGGATCACCGGCGCCACCGCGCCCAGGCTGATGGCCGCATGCCGCACGACGGCATCGGGGGCGTGGCCCTCACGTTCCACGACCAGCGCCGCGCTGACTACGCTGATCGCCTGCGCTCGGCGCAGGCCTAGCTTCAGGAAGACCCCTTCGTGTTGTCGCGACAGCGCCGGGAAGGAGATGCGCGTCAGCATCTCGTCCGCGGCCATATCCACTTGGCGGAAGCCTGTGCAGAACTCGCGCAAGGGCATCGACCGCTCGCCCCTGGCCGCGCTCCGTACCGTGATCACCGCATCCAGCGCGGCCAGGGGCACGATGGAGTCGTTGGCCGGGCTGGCGGTGACGATGTTGCCTGCGACCGTACCCCGATTGCGAATCTGAGGCGCGCCGACTTCCCAACACGCCCGCGCCAATGGAAAACCGTGCTCCAAGACCAGGGGACTCGCCACACACTGATTGTGCGTGACCAACGGGCCCAGCCGGATCCAGCCGTCCTCCTGCCAAATGTCCGCAAGGCCGGGAATGCGCGTCAGGTCAATCAGGCCTAGCTCCTCGTCGTCCGGGCCGCGCCGGCCGCGGTCCAGTTCAACCAGCAGGTCTGTACCGCCGGCAATGAAGCGGGCGCGTTCACCGTGCTGCGCCTTCAGGGCGAGGGCCACTTCTATCGAGTTGGGAGATTCATAGAATCGAAACATAGGTTCAATCGTATTCAGGATACAAGCTCAGATCGTAGGATCGGCATACACGGTTCGACAATACGAGGTTCCTTGCCGCGTTCATTGCCGCCATCACCATTATGGCAAACGCGCACGCCGCTTGGCAATTGCACGCCCTGCAGGTTCGGGTCGTTATGGTTCGATGACGCCATCGGCTATCATTGTGTGACATTTCGCTGCCGCAGTCGCGCCGGCAGCCGCAGAATGGAGAGAGAATACATGCGAGCGAAAACACTGGAGCAATCACGGCGCGCTGCGTCACAGCATACGTCCATTCCCCGCAGGTGTATCACGGCCCTGCTTCTGCTGTCTTTGCTGCTTCTGCCGCGCAGCAGCCGGCCCGCGCGAGCGGCGGATGCAACAGTCGACCCCGTCTTGTTACCCTTGGTCGGGCAGCGCATGTGCAGCGGCGTCGTCACGCCGGACCTCCTCGGCTTGCAGATGTACGGCTCCACAACGCGGGACAACACGTACTTTGACGATCTGATGGACAGCCGTGCAACCTGGGTGCGCGTCCCCGTTTCGTGGCGCAATGCGGAGCCGGTCAACACGGACCCAGCGAACTTCAATTGGGCCAGCGCCGACGCGGCTCTGGCCGTCGCCATTGACGGGTGCATCAACGTGATTGCCACGCACAGATGGTCCCCGGACTGGGCGGCATATGTGGACGATGGTCCGGTCCACGCAGACAAGCTCGACGACCTGGCTGAATACTTGGCCGCCCTCGTTGAACGGTATGACGGCGATGGCTTTGAAGACGCACCCGGTTCGCCGGTCGTGCGCTATTGGGAGCTCTACAATGAGCCGGATGCGGCAACTTCCTACACGGGGTGGGGCCGAAATCCGCAACGATACGCGGAAATGTTGAAGATTGCGCGCCCGAAGATCTGGGATGCCAGTCCTGAGGCCAAAGTGCTGATCGGCGGGCTGGCCTATGACTGGTTTGAGGACGCCGAACCCTACCCCGGGAAGTTTCGGCGCACGTTTCTGGAGGATGTCGTCAAGGCGGGCGGCGGCGACAAGTTCGATATCATGAACTTCCACTATTATCCGGACTTCGCACACAACTGGGCCGACTACGGGCCAGGCCTGATAGGAAAGACGCGTGCGATCCGCGCGGAGATGGCGCGTCTAGGCCTGAGCCAGCCGCACATCATGGTCACCGAGGCTGGTCACCGCGCAAACTCGGGTAGCACCGAAGAACTGCTTATGCGGTATGTAGTCGTAATCCATACGCAGGCGAAGGCGCGGCCCGACATTCAGAACTTGATCTGGTTTACACTGCACGACTTGGATAGCTTCCCCAGGACACCGGGCTCGTGAAGACTATGCTATATCCGCCTTACAAACAGCGTCGCACCGCCTTCAGCGCCTATCAGGTGGTGGGGCAACAGCTCCGCTACGCAGAGTACGATCGGCAACTCACTGCCGCCGAGACGGGCGATGCCAATATGGAAGTCCACCGTTTCCGCGACACAGCACGCGGACACACGCTCTACGTGGCGTGGCGTTATCCTATCATGCCGCCAGATGACGATCCAGAAGTTGTGAAGCCACTGACGCTACCTGGTAGCGAGGCCGTCGTTCGCGACGTGTTCGGCGAATCTTGGACTGTGACCGATGGTCGCGACGGTGTCGTGGACGGCCGTATTCGCGTCTCTGTCAGTGGACGGCCCATCTACATTGAAATGAAGTGATGGAGATGCGCTTGATGAAGGGTCAGTCGAATCTCGTCACCCGCCAGGTCAGCCGGTGCAACGGCGCGCTGCGCAGCGCCTCCTGGTAGTCGGATTCACCGGCAAAGCGCGTGCGCGCCAGCAATCGCCCGTGTACGCCAACGTGGAACTCATCCACGCCAAACGGCCACGGGTCGAAGCGGATCACGCCTCCTGACACGTCCCCGCCGGCCGCCTCGCGCACGTGCATGGCGATGTCCGTGTAGGCGCCTTCCCCGTCGACCGGGCAATGATGGAGAACACCGTCGGCCCCCCAGGGAACGCAGACTTGCAGGCTGGCATTGTCGCCGAACTTCAGCAGATAGGTGTTGGCCAGCAGGCGCGTTTCAGACAGCGCCGGGCCGTATTTCTCGTCGTCCTGCCACAACGCACGCAGGCGGTCCGGCATGGCCGCCAGCTCGTGCAGGAATGCAGAAGTATCGGCCTGCTCATCCTCGGGCGTGGTCGCCAGATTGTCTTCGTACAGCAGAAACGCGTGCCGCGCCACGATCAGCCCCGCATACGGGTGCTGCGCATAGGTGCGGTCGACGCTGCGCATCCACAACGCCCGCTTCTCTGCCGCGGTGGGCGCGTGCAAGAAGTCCATTGGGCGGCCGTCCCCATCGAGCTGCGGGCGCTCCTCCCACTCGTACCAGCCATTGTCATGCTGCGCTATGCCCAACATGACTGCTGAGTAGGGTTCCGGCCGAGCAAAGTCGTCGTTGCCCCAGTAGCGGCAGAACTCAAGCGCCAACAGCGCGTGCGTCGTCTGGCGGATGCAGAGCAAGCGGTCGTCGGGGAAGGATTGGATTATCACGTGGAGTTGTCGATTCAGTGGTACATCGGTTCAAAGGTTGAAGGGTGTCAAGGTTCAAGAATTGCGGTGCACAAGGGTTCCAATTCTTGTCCGTCGCCGGCCGAAGAAAGCCCTCATCTGTGGCTTGCCTCTGCGCCCTCTGTGTCGTCGGTGGTGAACACCCGATCGCTCAAGAAACGCTCTTCGGACGAAAGAGCAACACCGCCGCGGCCATGACGCCCAGGACCAAACTCAGCATGCTCTGCCAGCGCCGCATGCGCAGGAGCCGGCCCATCGCGAAATGGCCCGCCACAACGCTCAGCGCCGCCATCAGAACGGCGGGCGGCACCGGCGGCTCCATGCCCGGCGTGTCGAAGGCAGCGTCCTGCATCTTGTCGATCTGGCCCTCCGTCTTGCCCCAGGCCCAGTCCAGAAACTCGAACCAAGACGTCGCGCTCGATCACGACACTCAACAGTAATCGAATCATATGGTTGACTCTACCCTACTTTGCAGGAAGCCCTAAACAGGAAATCCTAGAACCCCTCGGCGAACGTGTCGATCATCATCTTGACGTCGCCGAGCGGATAGAGGATCGGGCACGTCGCGCCGTAGTCCATATACTCGCGCACCTTGGCCTTCACTTCCTGCGGCGAGCCGCTGGCCGTGATGCGCTGCACCAGTTCGTCCGGCACCAGCGGCATGGCCTGCTGCACCTGCTCTCTTGGTCGCCGGCCAGCCCAGGATCGACTGGATCTGCTCCACGACTTCGGGCTTGACGCCGCTGGCTTTGGCGATGTGCGGCTGCTGCGCCAGGTACTGCGTCAGCAATTCCCGTGCGCCGTCCAGCGCCGTCTGCCGGTCCTCGTGGACCGAGCAGACGATGAGTTGCGGCCGGTCGATGTCGTCCAGGCTGCGCCCTGCCCGCGCCGCGCCCGCCTCCAGCCGCTCCATGGCCTGAATGTTGTACTCCGGCGGCACACAGTAGTTGAGCACCGCGCCGTCGGCGATCTCGCCGGTCAGCTCCATCATCTTGCGGACCGGTGGCGCCGATCATGATGGGCACGTTGCGCGGTTCGCGGCGGCCGTGCACCACGTCCAGTTCGATGCCGTCCACGTTGTGAAATTCGCCGTGAAAGGTGACATTCTCCATGCGCCAGCAGACGGCGCATCACCTCGACCGTCTCGCGCATGGCCGTGAGCGGCTTGCGGCGGTCGATGCCCACGTTCTTCGCCAGCGGATCCCACCACGCGCCGATGCCGCAGATGATGCGGTTGGGCGCCAGGTCGTCCAGCGTCAGAAAGGTCGCGGCCAGCAGGCCGATGTTGCGCGTCCAGTTGTTGATCACGCCGGAACCGACGTTGATGCGCTCGGTGGCGGCGGCGTAGGCGGCCATGGGCACGATGGCATCGCGCACCAGACGGCTCTCCGCCTGCCATACGGCCTCGAAGCCCCTCTCTTCTGCGTAGCGGGCATAGTCCATTCCGTCGCGGATGGGATGCTTGTCCTGCAGATAGAGCGCTACTCGCTGTCTGCCCGGCGACGTGCTGTCGGTCATGAATTCGTGCTCTCCTGTGTGGTTGCGCCGATGCAGTGGAGTGTACACCCAAGCAAATGGGAGCGCCAAAACGAATTTCGACACCCATGGCCGCGTGCTATAATCCAGCGCATGGCATCCGCCACGCCCGCTCACCCGCCCGAACCGCAACGCTACCGGCGACACGGTTCGCGATCAAGTGCGCCGCGTCATGGAAGGGCGACGCTCGATTCGTCGCTACCAGGATCGCCCTGTAGACCGCACCGTGCTGGAGGAACTGCTCACTGTGCAACGTGGGCGCCCTCCGCACACAACCGGCAGCCGTGGCGTTTCTGTGTGGTGACGGAGCGAGACGCGAAGGAGCGGCTGGCCGCGGCAATGGGCGAACAGTGGGCGGCGGACCTGCGCGCCGACGGCGTCGACGAGGCGATTCATCGAGCGCCGCGTCGCCATCAGCCGCACGCGTATGACCACGGCCGCTGCGCTCGTTGTCGTGTCTCTGTGCATGGACGATATGGACGTCTACGCGGACGCGCGGCGGCAGGCCGCGGAGCGCACGATGGCCGTGCAGAGCGTGGCGCTGGCCTGCCAGAATCTGCTGCTGGCCGCCCATGCCACGGGCTGGGCGCCTGCTGGATGTGCGCGCCGCTCTTCGCGCCGGAGCTGGTGCGGCGACACGCTGGACTTGCCGGACGTCATGGGAGCCGCAGGCGCTGATCACGCTCGGCTACCCGGCCGAAGAACGTGAGAGCACACGCGAGCCGCTGGACAGCTCGCGTGGTCTGGCGGTAGACGAGTAGTTCGATCTTCCGGGAAGCTGCGGCCCGACGTTGCGAAGCCGGCTTTCCCGGAAGGTGATGTGTGATGTGGAAGAGGAACCGCGACGTGACAGTACACGGAAAGCCAAGAGTCGTCGCCCTGGCGGGCGGCGTCGGCGGGGCCAAGCTGGCGACCGGCCTGCAGGCCGCGCTCGCCCCCGGGGCGCTCACCGCCATTGTCAACACCGGCGACGACTTCGAACACTGGGGTCTGACCATCTGCCCGGACCTGGACACGGTGGTCTACAACCTGGCCGGCATCAACAACCCGGAGACCGGCTGGGGACTGGACGGCGAGACCTTCGTCGCGCTGGAGACCATGTCGCTGCTTGGGCGGCGAGGAGTGGTTCCGTCTGGGCGACAAGGACCTCGCCCTGCATCTGCGTCGCACGGAGTGGCTGCGGCAGAATATCTCGCTGACTGAGGTGACGGAGCGGCTGCGGCGCATCCTTGGCGTGCAGAGCCAGGTGCTGCCCATGTGCGACGAGCCGGTGCGCACGCTGGTGCACACGGACGAGGGCGACCTGCCCTTCCAGCACTACTTCGTGCGCCTGCAATGCGAGCCGCTCGTCATCGACGTCAGCTTCGTGGGCATGGACGACGCCAAGCTCAACGACGCTGTCCAGGGCGCGATTGCGTCCGCCGACCTCATCGTCATCTGCCCCAGCAATCCGTACCTGAGCATCGACCCCATTCTCAGCGTGCCGGACATGCGCGACGCAGTTGCTGCGCGCATCGGCCCCGGTCGTGGCGGTGACGCCTATTGTTGGCGGAGAGGCGCTCAAGGGGCCGGCGGCCAAGATGATGCGCGAAATGGGCGAGATGATCAGCCCCCTCACCGTGGCCGACCACTATGCAGACCTGCTGGACGGCTTCGTGCTGGACAAGGCGGACGCCATCCTGCGCGACGCCATCGACGTGCCCGTGCTGGTGACCAACACAGTCATGAGCGACCTGGAGTCCAAGACAGTGCTGGCGCGGGAAATCCTCGCCTTCGGTTCGTTGTTGGACGACATCAACGGAGACGTCAACCTGGAGCCCGGTTCCCTCGACGCCAAGCAGCAGTCGTCGTAGTCTGGCAGTCCGTCATTCCCGTCGGGAGCCCACAGGGCGGCGGAATCCGCGTGCGGCAATCTCTGACGCGAGCCGTAACTTCCGGCCTTGCGCCGGAATGCAGAGCGCACATACTGCGACTGCTCTGGCATGAAGCCGCTCCGGGCACAGTACAGAATCGCGGTCCCATGAATCTCTGGCTCGTGATACCCGTCAAGCCGTTCGACGAAGGCAAGTCTCGCCTGGCTGGCGCACTGCCGCCGCACGCCCGCGCCGACCTCATGCGCGAGTTGCTCACCGGCGTGTTGGCGCAGGTGGGCGAGAGCGGTCTGCTCGCGGGTACGGTCGTTATCAGCCGCGACGAGGCCGTGCTGGACCTGGCGCGCAGCCTGGGCGCGCAGGCGCTGCACGAGACGGGCGCAGGCCTCAACGCTGCGCTGGACGAGGCGCGGCGACATGGTCACCGCCCGCGGCGCAGACGCCATGCTCACCCTGCCAGCGGACCTGCCCCTACTGACCGCGGACGACATCCTGCAGTTGTACGACCTGGCCCTGTCGGACGTGGAGGTGGCCATCGCGCCCAGCCACGACGGCGGCACAAACGCGCTGCTGCTCTGCCCGCCGGACGCGATCGAGTTCGCGTTTGGCGAGGACAGCTTTCGGCGGCACCTGGAGCAGGCTGCCTCGAGCGGCCGGCGGTACGCGATCTACCGTTCGGAGACGCTCGACCGGGATCTGGACCTACCCGGGGATTTGGTTGTATTGTCCGGACCTCGTCCATCGAAGGGCGTGTAGGGTTCGCAGGCGACTGCGCTCGCATTGGTGCAGCCGCGCGGCGCCACGATGACGCCTTCGTCGTTTGTGCGTTCCACTGACGCGCCGGACTTGTGTCGGACCGTACGGAGTGAGGGCACTGAAACGGAATTGAGCGGGCAACCCTAAATGCAACTGAACTTGTTCGGCATTCAGAATATGACCATCGCGGAGGAGATCTCCGGCGAGGTCGTCGTGAGTGACCTGCCAGAGGCGCTGGATTTCGTGGGCAACGCCTACTACCAGGGGGCCGAGGCCGTCATCGTGCGTGCGGAGAACCTGGGACCTGACTTCTTCAAACTGGAGACCGGACTGGCAGGCGAGCTGCTGCAGAAGTTTGCCAACTACGGCATGAAGCTCGCCATCATCGGTGGATTCGAAAAGTATCAGAGCAAGAGCCTGGACGCGCTGATACGCGAGTGCAACCGTGGGTCGCAGGTCTTCTTTGTGCCCGATCGGGAGAGCGCCCTATCCAGGCTGACAGGCTAGCCAACAAATGATCACCTGCGCTATTATTGCCATAACGCATCAGGCCGGTTCATGGGACGCCCCCGTTGACTTTGAAAGAGCGAGAACATGCCCGAGTTTGCCGTGAAAGAGAGAAACAAAGTCCGCCGCGGCCCCCACCGCGCCGACTACGACCGCGACACCGTCTACGCCATCATCGACGAGGCGCTCTACTGCCATGTCGGCTTTGTGCAGGACGGGCAGCCCTATGTCATCCCATCCAACCACGGACGCGATGGGCGACCGCATGCTTCTGCACGGCTCCGTCGCCAGCCGCATGCTCAACGTCGTCGAGTCCGGCGCACCGCTTTGCGTCACCTTTACGCTGCTGGACGGGCTGGTGCTGGCGCGCAGGTCTTTCATCACTCCGTCAACTATCGTTCCGCCGTCATCTTTGGCGCGGGCGAGTTGATCGACGACCCGGCAGAGAAGCTGGCCGCGTTGGAGACCATCACAGAGCACATCATGCCCGGTCGCTGGGCGGACGCGCGCCAGCCGTCCGAGAAGGAGCTGGCGGCCACGTCGGTCGTCTCCGTGGCCATCGAGTCGGCGTCGGCCAAGGTGCGCACGGGGCCGCCCGGCGATGACAAGGACGACTACGCGCTGCCTGTATGGGCGGGCGTGCTGCCCATGCGCAGCGAGTTTCTCGCTCCGCAGCCGGACCCGGCCGCGGCGTGAGGACGTGGATGCGCCGGACTACATGGAAGCGTACTGGCGCAGTGGACTGCATCTGCCGGGAGAGGAGTAGCCTGCGGTGATGCTCGTGCGTAGGATGCGACGGCCCGTTTGGCTCGCGTCTCTTGCTGTCATGATTCCAGCGCTACTCGCGTTGCTGGCCGGCTGCAGTGAGGTGTTGAACGAGTACTATGTCAGCAACCACACGCAGTCTGAGGTAATGGTGCGCTTTTCGCCCTACTACACCGACACATATCATGCCAAGACAGTGGATATACTGGCGGGCTCGCTGGGCGAGGAGATGGGCGCGCGTTCGCGAGGCCTGCCCACCGACACGGCGGACTATGAGCTTGTAGACGGAGCGGTGCAGTTTCGGCTGGGGCCGAGGCGTACCGTGTTCCTCGGGATCAGCAGCGGAGGCAACGAGCCGTTCTCGCACATTGAGATCGCATTGGACGACCGCACGCTGTCCATCGACGAGGCGGACCAGCGGGAGGCGTTCCGCGTGATCGACAACTTTATTGGCGCCGTCGTTCATGTGCTGGACGTGCGTCGAGACATGAAAGGATTGGAATGAGCACAGAGAGTCCTGCACAGAAGCCGAACATCCTGTTCATCGTTGTCGACCAACTGACGGCCGCGCTCACCGGCGCCTACGGCCATCCCGTGGTCAGGACGCCCAACTTGGATCGACTTGTGGCCGAGGGCGTGCGCTTCGACGCCGCCTACGCCAATTGCCCTGTCTGCCTGCCCTCCCGCGGCTCCATGCTCTCCGGCCGGTACATCTCGAATTGCAAGACGTATGACAACGGATCGCCCTGGCCCGAAGACATGGTGACCATCCCGCACTATCTCACGCTGGCCGGCTACGACACCGCGCTCATCGGCAAAATGCACATGGTCGGCGCAGATCAACTCCACGGCTTCCAGCGTCGCTTCGTGTCCAACATCTACCCGGCCGACTTCAAGTGGTCGCCGGCGCGCCAGGACCCGTTGACGATGGCCGAGGGCGATGCGCTCGAATACCGGCCTACGGGGGATCAGGCTCCACAATACATCGGCGAGGCAGTGCATGTCGGCCGCTGGAGCAACACACTCAGCTACGACGAGGAGACCCACTTCCGCGCGCATGGAATACCTGCGCGCCTGGTCTGAACAGAAGCTGCGCGGCGGAGTGGTGACAGGGGCTAAGAATCGCTATGAAATGCCGCTGCCGGTGGACGGTATGTCCGCCACGGACCAGCCCTTCTTTCTGTGTGTGTCGTACCACCATCCACACGAGCCGTTCTGGCCCCCGCAAGAATATTGGGATCTGTACGAGGACGAGCCCATCGACATGCCCGAGCGACCGGACAACCTGGGGCAGACCTACTCTGTACAGGATTTATGGCTCAACGACTACCACGGCTGCGACAACGTAGACCTGTTCGACGAGGAGAGCGTGCGCCGTGTGCGGCGCGCCTACTACGGTCTCGTGACGTACATTGACGACAAGGTGGGCGAACTGATGACCACGCTCGAGGAAACCGGGCTGGCCGAAAACACCGCCATCGTTTTCTGCAGCGACCACGGCGACATGCTGTGCGAAAAGGGCATGGTGCAGAAACGCAGCTTCTACGAGTGGTCCTGCCGCGTGCCCCTTATCGTGCGCATGCCTGACGGCGCGGGCGCGGGCCACGCGGTAGATGCGCCGGTCACCCTCGTCGACCTTATGCCAACGATGTTGGACTGGGCCGGAGTGGAGGTGCGCCTGCCCATGGATGGACAGAGCCTGTTGCCGCTGATTGACGGCAGCGAATCGGGGGAGCGCATCGCCTTCGCCGAGATCCATTCGGAAGGGATCCACAGCAACTGCTTCATGGCGCGCGAAGGGCGCTACAAGTACATTTACGTACATGGACGCGACGAACAGCTCTTCGACATGGAGGCCGACCCGGGCGAGTGGCGCAATTTGGCCGGTGACGCCGCACACGCCGAGGTCAAGGCCAAGCTACGGGCCGCCATCCTCGACCAGTTCGACCTGGACGCCATCGAACGCGAGGTGGCCGCGGGGCTCGCAGCGCCGGCGCCTGATTCGCAGCGCCATGCGCCAGACAGGCGAACGCTGGGACGCGCAGATCCGCCTCGACGGTACGCGTGACGCCATGGCGCAATATCTGCCGTAGGTCGATGAGATGCCCTCGCCCATGCTGACCCACAAGCGTGCGCTGATCGCAGCGGCCGTGCTACTGGCGGCGGGCGCGCTGCTGCTCTTCCTGCTGCCGGACGAGAAGACGCTAGGGCCGGTGGTCAAGGTGGTCGTGCTGCACGGCGCGCTGGTGCAGGCAGGGCTGTACGCATTCCTGGCCGCAGGCATTCTTGGCCTGGCGTGGCTGGTGACGCGGCGCGATGGCGTGTTCGCATGGTGTACGGCCACGCAGAAGACGGCCATCGTCGTGTGGATCGCATACGTACTCTCCAGCATGGTCGCCACCTGGATGGCGTGGGGCCAGTGGATCGCCTGGGACGAGCCGCGGGTGCGCTCCAGCGCGTACGTGCTGATTCTGGCGCTGGCTGCGCTGGCGCTGCACGTGGTGGGTGGGCGACGCGCTCTTCACCGCTCTGCTGAACGTGGTGACAGCGGGCGTAGTCTGGTACCTGGTCAAGGGCGCCGGCGTCGTGCGCCATCCGTTGGATCCGCTTGGCCCGTCCACCGATAGTGTGTTCCGCGTCTACGCGCTGGCCCTGCTGGTGATAGCGCTGTGCCTGACCGCGCTGTTGGCATGGGCGTTTCATAACCGTGGTGCGGAATCTACCATGAGACACAAAGTCACGTAGTGCATATGAAGGCAACCAAGTTTGGAACTGGGTTTCCTTGCCTCTTCGTGGTGAACGAGGTATTCGCGGTCAATGTTTCTAGTGCTTCGCGCCTTGACACTGTGCCGGGGCAGGGTATACTCTGCTCACATATTGATTGACCCGTTCCTTTCAGCTCGCATCAGCGTTTCTGATATTTCATGAATCTACATTCGTTCGCCATCGCCGCATATCGCTTAAGCAGCAGCCGCTGCAGCAGCTATACGCGTGTTCCGGTGATGGGCGATTTTGTCCCACGCCGAGGACACTGACACGGCGTGGGAAGAGCGAAAGCAGCCTTTCGGCGCCGTGGCACAAACCACGGCGTTTTTGATTGGCGACGAAAGCGATGCTAACGCAAGCAATCGGGAGTTGCTCCATGCAGTTGACACAGGACGAAGTGAGACACGTGGCCGAGCTTGCCAAGCTACGCCTCACCGAGGCGGAAATCGAAGAATATACCGATCAACTGTCGGCTATCCTGGACTACGCGGCCATCATCCAGGAGGTGGACACCAGCCACGTGCCGCCGACGCCCTTCGTGCTGCCACTCACCAATGTGATGCGCGACGACGAGCCGCGACCCAGCCTGAGCAATGACGAGGCCCTGGCCAATGCGCCGGACAGTGCCGACGGCTTCTTCCGCGTGCGTGCGGTCTTCGAGGAGTAGGCTGACTCATGAGCGGAGACAGCGTACTGCACGAGACGTTGCACGGGCTGACCATCCACGACGCGCTGGACGGACTGCGCGCCGGCGACTTCACGTCCGTGGAATTGACCCAGGCGCTGCTTGATCGCATTGAACAGCTTGACGGCACGGTCAAGGCCTACCTGCATCTGACGCCGGAACTGGCGCTGGAGCAGGCCGAGCAAGCCGACCGTCTGCGCGGCCAGGGCGAGGATCGACCCCTGCTGGGCGTACCCCTGGCCATCAAGGATGTGCTGGCGACGGGCGGCGTGCAGACCACCTGCGGCAGCCGTATCCTGGAAGGCTTCGTGCCGCCCTACACAGCGACCGCCGTGAGCAAGCTGAACGAGGCGGGCATGGTCATGCTGGGCAAGACCAACACCGACGAGTTCGCCATGGGCTCCAGCACGGAGAATAGCGGATACTTCACGACGCACAATCCGTGGGACTACGATCGTGTGCCGGGCGGCAGCAGCGGCGGTTCGGCGGCAGCAGTGGCGGCCGGCGAAGCGTTGGGCGCGCTGGGCACGGACACGGGCGGTAGCGTGCGCCAGCCGGCATCGCTCTGTGGCGTGGTCGGCCTCAAGCCCTCCTATGGACGGGTCAGCCGCCTGGGGCTGGTCGCCTATGGCAGCAGCCTGGATCAGATCGGCACGCTGACCAAGGATGTGCACGACGCGGCGCTGCTGCTGGGCGTGATCGCCGGCCACGACGCGCTGGACAGCACCAGCCTGGATGCGCCCGTACCCGACTACGTGCAGGCGCTGACGGGCGACGTGCGCGGGCTGCGCATCGGCCTGCCGGAGGAGTACTTCATCGACGGCATGCAGCCGGAGGTGGAGGACGCCGTGCGCACGGCTGTGGCGCATCTGGAAAGCCTGGGCGCGGAGATTGTGCCCGTCAGCCTGCCCAACACGGACAAGGCGCTGCCGGTCTACTACCTGGTCGCCACGGCCGAGGCCAGCGCCAATCTTTCCCGCTACGACGGCGTGCGCTTCGGCTACAGCGCCGGCGCGGACAGCATGTTCGAGAATATTCGCCAGACGCGCGGTGAGGGCTTTGGCGCGGAGGTGAAACGGCGCATCATGCTCGGCACCTATGCGCTCAGCGCCGGCTACTACGACGCCTACTATCTGAAGGCGCAGCAGGTGCGCACGCTGGTGAAGCAGGACTTCGAGCAGGTGTTCGAGCAGGTGGACGTGATCGCATCGCCCGTAGCTCGCCGACCACGGCGTTCCGCATCGGCGAGAAGGCGGACGACCCGATCCAGATGTACCTGAGCGACATTTTTACCATCAGCGCCAACCTGGCGGGCATCTGCGGCATCAGTGTGCCGTGCGGCTTCGACGAAGCGAACTTGCCCATCGGACTGCAATTGCTGGGTCCGAGTCTGGGCGAAGAGGCCATCCTGCGTGCGGCGCACGCTTACGAGCAGACGACGGAATGGAGCCGGCGCCTGCCGGTCCTGGAGGCATAAGCAATAACCATGTTCATTCGAACTGGGGCTGGAAAGCCTGGCGCACGGTTTGGGCGGAATCGCCAGTGCAATCGGCCGGCAGTCTGTGTGCAAGCCGGCGCACAGACTGTGAACGGCTCTCACCGGCGCACCGGTTCGACCGGCGCAGCATCCTGTGCCGCAGATACGTCGAAGCGGGCTGCGAGACCACTTCCGTTTGCATTTGCGATACTGCCTACAGCCCAGGGGGCCAACGAATGAACACCCGACAATTGCTCGAACCTGCGACCGTCTTGTCTGGAACGGGCACCAGCCCGAACCGATGCCCGCGCCCACGGAGGCGTCGCAGGCGTTCCCATACGCACCGCATCAGCCACCGCGTGCGCGCCGTGCCGCCGTCCGGCATCCGCCGGTATTTCGACATCGCCGCCACCATGGAAGACGTGGTGACGCTGGGCATCGGCGAGCCTGACTTTGTGACGCCGCCGCCCATTCTCAACGCGGGCATCGCCAGCCTGCAGAACGGCCACACCGCGTACACGTCCAACGCCGGCATTCTGGAGCTGCGCCAGGCCATCGTGCACAAGCTGCAGACGCTGTACGGCGCGCCGGCCTACGATCCGGAGACGGAGGCGCTGGTCACCGTCGGCGTCAGCGAGGCCATGTACCTGATCATGCAGTCGCTGCTCAATCCGGGCGACGAGGTCATCGTGCCGCAGCCCTGCTTCGTCAGCTACACCGCCAGCGTTATGCTGGCGGACGGCGAGGTCATCGACATCCCCACTCACGCCGAGGACGATTTCCAGATCCGGCCCGAGGATATCGAGGCGGCGATCACGCCTCGCACCAAGGCCATTCTCATCGGCTTTCCCTGCAATCCCACCGGCGCGGTGATGGACCGCGAAGGCATGATGGAGATCGCCCGCATCGCCGAGAAGCATGACCTGATCGTGATCTCCGATGAGATCTACGATCGACTGGTCTACAACGACCACAAGCATGTGATGTTTGCGTCGCTGCCGGGCATGCGCGAGCGCACGGTGCACCTGGGCGGCATGAGCAAGGATTACGCCATGACCGGTTGGCGTGTCGGCTATGCGTTGGGGCCGGAAGACCTTATCGGCGCCATGCGCAAGGTGCACCAGTATCTGATCATGTCGGCGCCCACGGTGGGCCAGGAAGCGGCGCTGGCCGCGTTGACCGATCCGGAGGCTGACCTACACGTGGAGCGCATGCGGGCGAGCTACGACGAGCGCCGGCGTCTCATCGTGGACGGTCTGAACGATATCGGCCTGGACTGCTTCGAGCCGCGCGGCGCGTTCTATGCCTTCCCCAGCGTCAAGCGCACGGGCATGTCGGACCATGAGTTCGTGGAGCGGCTGCTGGAAGAGGAACGGGTGGCCGTGATTCCGGGCAGCGCGTTCGGCAGCGGCGGCGAAGGCCATGTGCGCTGTGCCTATGCGTCCAGCAAGCAGAACATCGAGACCGCGCTTGGAACGCATGGAGCGCTTCGTGCGCCGGCACGCCAGGTAGATCTCACCACGAAGATAGAAAGACACGAAGGGTTTTTCTATCTTCGTGGCGCCTCATCGTCTTACCACTCGCGGACAGGGCCGCCGCCGTTTTCGGCGATGAAGGCGTCGATCAGTTTGCGGGCGATGCTGATCTTGGGCGGCAGTTGCGGCAGATCGTGCGCGGGGAACCAATTGGCATCGGCGATCTCCTCTTCCTCCAGCACGAACTCGCCGCTGTCATACTCCGCGGTGAAGCCCAGCATCAGCGAGTTTGGGAACGGCCAGGGCTGGCTGCCGAAGTAGCGGATATTGCAGATGCGGATGCCCACCTCCTCAAACACCTCGCGCCGCGCAGTCTCCTCTAGTGACTCACCCGGCTCCACAAACCCCGCCACCACGCTGTACCGCCCCGGCGGAAAGCGGTGGTTGCGCGCCAGCAGAATGCGGTTCTCGCCGTCTATGCGACGCCTTACGGCGATGATGATGGCCGGCGACAGCCGCGGGTAGCTGGTCAGCCCACAGGCCGGGCATTTCTTCGCCCGCTCGAAGCTCAGCGTCTCGGTCGGCGTGCCGCACTGGCCGCAGAACTGGTGCGTGCGGTCCCAGTTGGCGATCTGCACGGCGCGGCCCGCCAGACGCGAACAGTATGTCGCCAAGCTGGGCATGCAGCTCACGCAGACCCTGAGTTGTCATCCCCGACGGGATCGCGAGGCCAGCGGCGATATCGCCGGAGTAGCAGTGGACCCGTCCGCTGTGCGCATCTTCTAGATAGCCCATGTACTGTGTGCGGTCCGGCTCGATGCCGAGTTCGTCCGCGTCGTGCGCCTGCAACGCTTCGCCCATGTATGGGCCGGAACGCACGAGCAGTTTGTCCGCCTGGAACAGAAACCAGTACGCCGGCTCCGCTAGCGGCAATGGCGGCGCGTCGACAGTGGATACAAACTTGGCGCTCTGCAAGTCAAACATGGTCAACCTTTTCGCACTGGTTCGGTAGAGGCAACACAGTGCCCAATCGTAGCTGATGCGCGGCGGGCGAGCAAGATTCTACACATGCCGAGACCGGCGACCGGGACGACGGTCCGTCACGAGGAATCCGTGAAATCGGCGGGCATCCGTGAGCCATCTCCGGGCTTGCCTTATGATACACTGATAGCAACCATCTCGAGCGCAGAGCAACCGCACACCGGAGGGCACTATGCACTACCGCAAACTCGGCCGCACCGGCCTGAAAGTCTCATCTCTTTGCCTTGGCACTATGCAGTGGGGCTGGACCGCAGACGAGCAGACGAGCTTCCAGGTCATGGACGCCTTTGTCGATGCCGGCGGCAACTTCCTGGACAGGCCGACATCTACAACAAGTGGGTGGACGGCCACGCCGGCGGTGAAAGCGAGGACGTGATCGGTCGCTGGATGCAGTCGCGCAAGAATCGCAGCGGCGTCATCATCGCCACCAAAGCGCGCGGCGCAATGGGCCCCGGCCCCAACGACGAAGGCCTTTCGCGCAAGCACATCCTCGACGCTGTGGACGCGTCGCTAAGCCGGTTGCAGACGGACTATATCGACCTGTACCAGACGCACTGGTACGACGCGGACACGCCCATCGACGAGACGATGGCCGCGCTGGATACACTGGTGCAGCAGGGCAAGGTGCGCTATGCGGGTTGCAGCAACTACCCGGCCTGGCGATTGGTGCAGTCGCTGTGGGCCAGCGATCGCCACGGCCTAGTCCGCTACGACAGTATCCAGCCCCACTATAGCCTCGTGCATCGCAAGGAATTCGAGCAGGAACTGGCCGCAAGTCGTCACCGAATACCAGATCGGCGTCATTCCGTACAGCCCGTTGGCCGGCGGTTTTCTGACCGGAAAATACACGCGGGAGGACGTGCCGGACAGCGCACGGGCGGAGGGCGTACAGCAGCGCTACTTCAACGAAGCGGGCTGGCGAACGCTGGACGCGGTGCGCGCAGTGGCCGAGCAGACGGACAGCACGCCCACCGCAGTCTCACTCGCCTGGCTCCTGGCGCAGCCGTTCATGACCGCGCCCATTGTCGGGGCCAACAGCGTCGAACAACTTGCACAGAGCCTGGCCGCAGTCGACATAACGCTCGCTCCGGAGCAACGCGCCCAGCTCGGCGACGCGTCCGCCTGGCAGACAAACGCAACATAACTGAGCATCACTCGACCATCCACCGAGCAGTTCCGAAATCAGCAGCGGAGGAAACCTCATGAACATCCAGAAAGAGTTCTACGGCGCCACGCAGAGCGGCGCGCCCGTCGACATCTACACGCTCAGCAACGACAACGGCGTGGAGGTCAAGATCACCAACTACGGCGGCATTATCGTCTCAGTGCGCACGCCCGACCGCAACGGCGCTGTCGACGAAATCACGCTCGGCTTTGACACGCTGGAGGCGTACCTGGGCCTGCATCCCTTTTTCGGCGCACTGGTGGGCCGCTACGCCAACCGTATCCGCGCCGGCAAGTTCACTCTGGACGGCAAGGAGTACCGTCTGGCCGTCAACGCGGGCGGCAATCACCTGCACGGCGGAGACAAGGGCTTCGACAAAGTGGTGTGGGAGGCAAAGTCCGCCAGCGTCGACGACGCCGTCAGCCTGACGCTGAGCTATCTCAGCAAGGACGGGGAAGAGAACTACCCCGGCAACCTTGCGGTCACCGTCACGTACACGCTGACCAACGACGACGAGTTGCGTATCGACTACAGCGCAGAGACCGACCGGGCAACCGTGCTCAACCTCACCAACCACGCCTATTTCAACCTGGCCCAGAGCGAAACCATTCTGGACCATGTGATGATGATCAACGCCGGCGCGTTTACGGTCGTGGACGATGCGGTCATTCCCACGGGCGAGATCCGCAGCGTAGAGGGCACACCCCTCGACTTCCGCGAACCGACGCGAATCGGCAACCGCATCGACGCGGGCGACGAGCAGCTCACCTTCGCGGGCGGCTACGACCACAACTGGGTCGTCAACGGAGAGCCGGGCGAATTGCGCCTGGCCGCGCGTGTGGTCGAACCGACTACGGGTCGGGTGCTGGAGGTGCACACCACGCAGCCCGGCATCCAGTTCTACGCCGGCAACATGATGCCGCCGGAGATTCCCGGCCGCGGGGGGCAGGTCTACAAATGGCGCGGCGGCCTTTGCCTGGAGACGCAGCATTTCCCGGACTCGCCCAACCAGCCGGAATTCCCGTCATCTGTCTTGCGACCGGGCGAAAAGTACCACGAAGTGACGGTGTTCAAGTTTGACGCGGAGTGAGAAACGGCCGATCTTCGGATTCCACGGGAGGGCGATCGATGTCGGAACTAGCGGCTCCACCCGCTTCACAAACACGCGTTGTGCGCCTGCGCGTCAACGGGCAGGCGCACGAAGTGCGCGTGGACCCGGACACGCCGCTGCTCTACGTGCTGCGCAACGATCTCGGCCTGAAGGCGGCCAAGCTCGGTTGCGGGCTGGAGCAATGCGGCGCGTGCAAGGTTCTCATCGACGGCGAGGCGCTACCCTCATGCCGCGTGCCCGTCGCCATGGTCGAAGCCAGCGACATCGTTACGCTGGAGGGCATCGGCGAGCCGGGCCGTCTGCATCCGGTACAGCAGGCCTTCATCGACGAGCAGGCTGTGCAGTGCGGCTACTGCACGCCTGGGCTGATCGTGGCCGCAGTCGCACTGCTGGCGCAGACGCCGCAGCCGACCGACGACGAGATTCGCGACAGGCTGGAGCGCCACCTCTGCCGCTGCGGTGCGTACACGCGCATCCTGCGCGCGGTGCGCCGCGCAGCCCGGGAGATGGCGACATGACCGAGTCTACGCTGCCACAGAGCTTGCAAAAGACGCCCGACCTCGACCGCTGGATCCGCATCGACGAGGATGAGACCGTCACCGTCTTCACGGGCAAGGTGGAGATCGGGCAGGGCATCAAGACCGTGATCGCCCAGATCGCGGCAGAGGAACTGGACGTGTCCGTGCCGCGCATGCGCGTTGTCTTGGCGGACACATTTCTTTCGCCGGATGAGGGCTACACCGCGGGCAGCACGTCCACGTCCACGAGCGGCATGGCCGTACGCCAAGCCGCGGCCGAGGTGCGCGCCATCCTCCTGGGCATGGCCGCCGCTGCGATGGATGCGCCGGTAGAGCGCCTGCACGTGGACGACGGCGCGATCATCGACGCGGACACGGGCGAAACGACCACCTATTGGGCGCTGATGGGCGGACGCCGCTTTGAGCGGCAGGCTACCGGGGAGGTGAAGCCCAAGCCGACGAGCGAATACACTGTCGTCGGCATGCCCGTGCCTCGTCTGGACATCCCGGACAAAGTCGTGGGCCTGCCCGTGTTTGTGGACGACATGGCGCTGCCGGGAATGCTGCACGCACGGATTGTGCGCCCGCCCGGCTACGCCGCGCGGCTGAAGAACGTGGACACGGGGCCCGTGCAGGCCATGCCCGGCGTCGTCGCAGTCATGTGCGACGGCAGTTTCCTGGCCGTGGCTGCCGTGCGCGAGGAACAGGCCGTCGATGCAGCCCAACGCCTCGCCACGCTGGCAAGCTGGAGTGATGCTTTCTCACCGCCCGATGGCGTTGCGACCGACGAGGCGGTGTACGAACATCTGCACTCGGCAACAGGCGAACGTTTCCTCGTTGTGGATGGCGCGCCCACGGACGACGCTATCCCGCCGCTGCAAGCGCCTGCGGGCGCAGCCAAAACGCTGAGCGCATCGTACTACCGGCCCTTTCTGCGCCACGCGTCACTGGGACCGTCTTCCGCACTGGCGCACATACAGGACGGCCGGCTCACGATCTGGACGCACAGCCAGGGCGTCTACCCGCTGCGCCACGACATTGCCCAGGTTCTTGGAATGGCTCGGGATGACATCCGCGTGATCCACCGAGACGGCCCGGGCTGCTATGGACACAACGGGGCCGACGATGTTGCCCTCGACGCCGCGCTGGTGGCGCGGTCGGTACCGGGTCGACCCGTGCTGCTCAAGTGGACGCGCAGCGACGAGAACCTGTGGGAGCCGTTCGGTCCAGCCATGCTTATGCAGATGCACGCCAGCCTCGACGCCGCCGGCAATCTGCTGGACTGGAGCCACGAGACCAAGAGCTATTCCCATTCCGCCCGCCCGCGCCCCGAGCTCGGTTCGTCCAGCTTGATCGCGGCCTGGCATCTGGAGCAACCGTTGGCAGCGCCCACCATGCGACCGGGGAGCGGATATCACGGCGGCATCCATCGCAACGCAGACCCGCTCTATGCCTTTCCGAACCGGCGCATCGTCAAGCACTTCCTGCCCGACAGCCCTCTTCGCCACTCCGCCCTGCGCAGCCTCGGCGCGTACAGCAACATCTTCGCATGCGAGTCCTTTGTCGACGAGGTGTGCGCGGCGGCTGGAGCTGATCCCGTCGAATTCCGGCTGCGCTACCTTGAGGACCCGCGCGCGCGGGAAGTCGTGCGATCGGCGGCCGAGATGGCCGGCTGGCGGTCCGCACCGCGCCAACCTGGCCGCGGTCAGGGCATCGCGTTCTCCCGCTACAAGAACACGCAGATCTACTCCGCCGTCGTCGTCGAAGTCGAAGTCGACCGGGATTCCGGCGTCGTACGCGTGCCGCGCGCCTTCGCCGTGGCCGACGCCGGGCGCGTCATCAACCCGGACGGGCTGCGCAACCAGTTGCAGGGCGGTATCGTGCAGTCGGCAAGCTGGACGCTGCTGGAGGAGGTCCACTTCGGGACGGACGGAATCCGCGGTGTGGATTGGGAATCCTACCCCGTCTTTCGTTTTCTGGATGCGCCCCTCGTGGAGGTCGAGTTGATCGACCGGCCGGACGAGGCTCCCCTCGGCGCGGGCGAGGCCACCGTCGGCCCTGCGTCGGCGGCGATCGCCAACGCCATCTTTGACGCCGTGGGCGTGCGCTTGCGCCGCCTGCCGTTCACGCCGGAACGTGTGGTGGACGCCCTGTCGGACGCGTAGGTAAACCAAGAAACCTTGCGGGTGCATTATGTATTCGCAAGGTTTGGTGTCCCCTCTCATACGTCGGGACCTCATCACCCCTTAAAGCGCGCATCACCGCCTCTTCATCTCCTTGTGCTACAATCCCGTCCAGCGTTCTGGCGCTTACACGTCTTCCCGTCGCAGATGGGAATCGTAAGCCGCCGCACTGCCGCTTCGGCGGCGTCGTATCAAGATGTACGGTGCAACGCAGAGTTGCCCTGTCGAGAGGAGACCGACCGATATGAAACCATGGTTATCCCTGCTTTTCGTCCTCGCATTACTAATCAGCGCCTGTGCACCCATTCAGCCGCCGTCGGATGTCGCGACGAACGCCGAATCCGCACCCGCTGCCGATGCTGAACCCGTCGCAGACGACGCCTTCATGCCGGACCCCGCCGTGCGCAT
Source organism: uncultured Chloroflexia bacterium (assembly GCA_963752485.1). GTDB lineage: Bacteria > Chloroflexota > Anaerolineae > Caldilineales > Caldilineaceae > JASGTU01. The sequence continues at coordinate 75,814 of CAVVYP010000021.1, read as the reverse complement.
TGGCATGCTCGACAACGGGCTCACCTACTACATTCGCCACAACGACGAGCCCATGAACCGCGCCGAGCTGTGGCTGGCGATCAACGCGGGCTCCGTGCTCGAAGAGGATGACCAGCAGGGCCTGGCCCACTTCCTGGAGCATATGCTTTTCAACGGCACGGAGAACTTCCCCGAGTTCGGCGTCGTCGACTTCCTGGAGAGCATCGGCATGGAGTTTGGCCCCGATGTCAACGCATACACCTCCTTCGATGAGACGGTGTACACCGTCCAGGTGCCCACCGACAACGGCGACGCCCTCGAAACGGGGATGCAGGTTCTGGCCGACTGGGCCGCTCGCGCCACGTTGGACGCGGACGCCATCGACCAGGAGCGCGATGTTATCGTCGAGGAGTGGCGATTGCGCCAGCAGACGGCGCAGGGCCGCATCAGCGAGCAACTGCTGCCCTTCATCCTGGGCGATTCCCGGTACAGCGTGCGCCGCCCGATCGGCGACATGGATGTTGTACGCGACGCGCCCCGCGAGGCATTCACCAGCTTCTACGAGGACTGGTATCGCCCTGACCTCATGTCCGTCATCGCCGTGGGCGATTTCGAGGTCGACGAGATGGAGGCATTGATCCGCGAGCAGTTTGCCGGTCTGACCGGGCCGGAGGCGCCCAGGGAACGCACCGATCTATGATCTGCCTGAACATGAGGGCACACGCTATCAGGTGATCACCGATCCGGAAGAGAGCAACACGCGCCTGGTCTCCTTCACCTTGCGTCCGGCCAACCCCATCCGCACCGTCGCCGATCTGCGCGAAGACGTTATCGCCGATCTCTTCTACATCATGCTCAACGACCGGCTGGACGAGATCGCTCGCCGGCCCGACGCTCCTTTCCTCTCCGCCGGTTCCGGCACGAGCGGCCTCGTGCGCCCCGTGACTGCCGCGGTGATCAGCGTGCAGCTCCAGGAGGAGAAGACGCTCGAGGCGATGGAATCGCTCATCACGGAGATCGAGCGCGTGCGTCGTCATGGCTTCACGGAAACAGAGAAGGCGCGCGCCGAACAGGAACTGCTCAAGTTCTACGAGCAGCTCTACAACGAGCGCGAGAACACGGCCAGTCGCAGCTTCGCCGAAGACCTGCGGGACAACTTCCTGGAGGGCGAGGCCATCCCCAGCATCGAGAACGTCTATGAGACGGTACAGGCGCTGATCCCCGACATCGCGCTGGAGGAGGTCAACCAGGCAGCCTCGCTTCTGGCCGCCAATGACAACCGCGTCGTCTACGTCACCGGTCCGGAGAAGGAAGAGACGCCGCTGCCCACGGAGGATGAACTGGCCGCCGTAGTCGCCTCCGTCGAATCGCTGGTCATCGAACCCTATGTGGACGGCGTGGCCGGCAGCGAGCTGATGGCCGAGGTTCCGGCCCCCGCCGCCATCGTCGAGGAGAGTGAGCTGCCAGGCATCGGCGTCACTGCGCTGACGCTGGAGAACGGCGTGCGCGTTCTGCTCAAGCAGACGGATTTCAAGGATGACGAGATTGTCTTCAACGCTGTGAGCCCCGGCGGTTCATCCCTGGTACCGGACGAGGATTTCCCGGAGGCCAGCACCATCGACGACGTCGTCAACGAGAGCGGTCTCGGCGAATTCTCCCAGACCGAGCTTGTCAAGCTGCTGGCGGGCAAGACTGTCTCCGCCGCGCCGTACATTCGCGAGCTCGCCGAAGGCATGGAAGGCAAGACCACGCCTGCCGACCTGGAGACGCTCTTCCAGCTCATCCATCTCTACTTCACGGCCCCGCGCGCGGATCAGGACGCCTTCGAGGTCTTCCAGACGAAGCAGCGCACCACACTCATCAACCGCGAGCAGGACCCCAACGCGGCCCTGTCCGACGCGCTCAACGAGGCGCTCTACGGCGACACGATCCGCCGCGGCGTCGCTGCCCGTGGAGGAGATCGACGCGCTGGACCTGGAGCGCGGGTTCGAGATCTACCGGGATCGCTTCGCGGACGCCGGCGACTTCACCTTCATCTTTGCCGGCAACTTCGACGAGGAAGCGATCAAGTCGTATGCGCAGACCTACCTGGGCACGCTGCCCACACTCGACCGCGACGAGAGCTGGCAAGATGTCGCGCCGGACCTGCCGCAGGGGATCGTGGATGCGCCCGTGTACAAGGGCGAGGGAGAACGCAGCGTCGTGCAGCTTGTCTTCACCGGCCCGGCGGAACCAGGTGTTGCGACCGAGATGAAACTGAATGCGGTGGCGGGCGTGCTCGATATCATGCTGCGTGAGAAGCTGCGCGAGGACCTGGGCGGCGTCTACTCGTCGGGTGCATATGGGTTCACGTCGGAACTGCCCGACCCCAGCTACTTCCTGGTGGTCTCATTCGGCACGGATCCCGAGCGTGTCGACGAACTGGTGGATGCTACCTTCGCCGAGATCGAGGACCTGAAGACCAATGGTCCGTCCGTCGAGAATGTCGAGAAGGTCATTGCACAGCAGCGTAGCGGCCACGAGGAGGAGATGGAGACCAACGCGTTCTGGTCGACGACGCTGAAGAACTTCTCGTTCTATGGCGGCGACAAGCTCGACGTGCTGACGCCTGAACATGTGGAGATGATCAGCGGGCTTGCGGCCGATTCGATTCAGGCTGCGGCGCAGGAGTTCCTGCAGACGCGACCGCTACGTCCAGACCGTGCTGTATCCGGAGTCGTACGACCCCGAGTCCGAGTAAGCCAACTACCTTCCGGGAAGGGCACGCCTTCCCGGAAGGGTTCCTCACGCTCTACCAGATTCGTCCCCCGCTGCACTCGATGACCAGGCCGCGATCCAGGTCGAGGGGCGGCGTGCGCGGAAGCCGCAGAATGAGGATACCCGTCTGGTCCGGCGTCGGGATCAGGCTGTCCTCGTTTCGCCCGGCCAGCGGGCCTCGCCATTTTTCCCAGCCCAGCCGCGTGTAGAAGCCGGCTATCTCTGTCTCCAGACACGCGATCTCGAACCCGCCGAGTTCGTCAGCCAATCGACGCATCACCGCGCTGCCGACGCCGCGCCCCTTGTAGGCGGGCAGTGTCGATACCGCGTCTACGTAGGCAGTGCGCAGCAGCGGCGCTCCTTCCGGCTGCATCCAGCGTTCGGTAACGACAGCATGCCCGACAAGCTGTGCACGCGAGGGCCCGTCGTCGTAGGCAAGAACGTGCAGTCCGCCCGACGGTATGTAGGTGAAAAGATTGTGGAAGTCCGGCTCGCCATGGGCTTCGACGCACACTTGGATAATGGCGGCGCGCACTTGCTCGCTGAGATCTTCTGTGCTGTGAACCGAGATGCGGATTGAGTCGTGCATAGGGAAACGGGCCGCGCGTCGAGATCTGCGGAAGATGACCGGACAGTGTCGGGAGCAGCTATCCCATTGACGGCTGCAGAAGATTGTGCGCGTGCCCGTATAGATCCAGGAACACGGCGGATGTGCCCCAAGGCTCCTCCGACGGCTCTACCACAATCTGTACGCCACGACTGCGCAGCCTCTCGACCTCGCCGCGGCAGTCATCGGTCGCAATCACGAATCCCGGGGCCTTGCCGATCCGGGCGGTACGTTCTTCCAGACCATCTGGCGGTCCCCACGCGGGCAACTCAAGCACCACCTCAATCTCGGCCTGGCCGGACGGCGCGATTGTGACCCAACGGTTGCTGTCGTCTCCGGGGAAGGGCATGTTGGCTACCACCTTCCAGCCAAGTTTCTCCGTGTACCACTCCATCGCCTCCTGTTGATCCTTCACGGGCAGCGTTACATGCGTGATCTTGTTCATTGTTCGTTCTCTCCTTGCTTGCGGAGGCCCGGCGCATCGGGCGTCCTATCCTTCCTGCGGCTTCTCTGCGGGTCCCGGAGCAATGTCCTGTGTGTATCGCAGCGGGCACCCACTATATCCCAGTCTACTTGCGCCTACAAGCCAACAGAATCATCTCCCAGGAGTTTCAAACGTGGCCAAGCAAGCTTTCGTTGTGCGCCGAATAAGCGCCATGCTCCCCAGAGAATCGGCGATAATCAACTTGATCAGTGTCGATCTGCGTCCGGAATCCAGTGACGGCGCTCAAACGTAGGATGCCTGAATCAACTCTCCTGGTTGTGCTTGGCGCGTGCACCGTGTGGTAAAATGCGGCTGGTCTTTCGTGATGCTCGCACCCTCTGTGCGTCACGTTTGTCTCAATGCCCGTGCCAACGTCCGTCTACCCATGGCGCGTATTTGTCTGCGCGCACTCTCCTGAATCTGTGAGCACATGCCATGACCAAGCCAGTCGTCCACATGATCGGCCAGGCCCACCTCGACCCCGTCTGGCTCTGGCGTTGGACAGAGGGCCGCGCCGAAGCCTTGGCCACGAGCCAGTCCGCGGTCGACCGCCTTGACGAGTACTCCCGATTTTCACTTCACGCGCGGCGAGTCCCAGGTCTATCGCTGGATCGAGGAAGAGAATCCGGAACTCTTCGCGCGCATCCGCGCCTATATCGACGAGGGCCGCTGGCACGTCGTCAACGGCATGATCATCCAGCCGGACATGAACATTCCCTGCGGTGAGTCCTTCGTGCGCCAAGTTCTGCTGGGCAAGGCGTACCTGCGCGACCGTTTGGGCGTGGAGCCGCGCATCGCCTACTGCGTCGACAGTTTCGGGCATGCCGGTACGCTGCCGCAGATTCTGCGCGGTTGCGGATTCGACGCATATGTATTCATGCGCCCGGGTCCGCATGAAAAGGAACTGCCGGCCAACGTCTTCCTGATGGCAATCGCCCGACGGCAGCCGCATCCCTGCATTCCGTATCGCCGAGGCGTATACCACGCGTGGAGTCGACCATGCCGAGCACATCGATGCTGCTCTGGCTGCCATGCCGCAACAGCTTGCTGAAACCATGTGCTTTTTCGGCGTTGGCAACCACGGCGGCGGTCCTACCAAAGCGCAAATCGAGAACGTACAGGCCATCGCCAATCGCCGCGAGGACGTCGACATCCGCTTCAGTTGGCCGGACGCCTATTTCGACGCCGTTGCCGCCAAGCTGGTAGACCTGCCCACGGTGGCCGAAGAACTTCAATTCCACGCCGTCGGTTGCTATTCCGCCATCAGCGATTTGAAGCGCGGCTATCGCCGGGCCGAGAACGCCCTGCTCCTGGCCGAGCGCCTGGCGACCCTGGCCGAGATGTGGGCGGATCGCCCCTTCCCCCGAAGTCGCTTCCATGACTTGTGGCGCGAATTGAGTTTCAACCAATTTCATGACACGCTGGGCGGCTCGTCCGTACGCGAAGCCGAGGACGACGCCATCCGCGCGCTCGGCGGCATCACCAGCGCGGCCGAACAACTCGTGGACGACGCCGGCCGCCACATCGCCGCGCGTGTGGACACATCCGGCCCCGGCGATCACGCGGGCGCCGTCGTCGTCTTCAACCCCTTCGGACACCCGGTTCGCCAATATGTGGAGTATGAGCCGTGGACCGAGTGGCAAGGGTGGACGGACGGCGGTTGGAACCTTGTCGACGACGAGGACGAGCCGGTGCCCTATCAGCTGATCGAAACCCACGAGGCGCTCAGCTCCGCACGCAGCAGCCTCAATCGCCTCGTCTTCCAAGCGGACGCGCCCGCATTCGGCTATCGAGTCTATCGTTTCGCTCGCGGTCTGCCCCAGCCCGAGCTCACCGGCTGCGCCCTCGCACACGATTCTGTGCTGGAGAATGATCTGTTGCGTGTGGAGTTCGATCCGTCCACCGGCAATATCCGTTCGTGCATGGATAAGGCGTCCGGCCTGGAGTTCGTGGGTCCCGGCGGCTGGAACGTGGGACAGGTCCTCCGACGATGACAGCGACACGTGGTCACACGATGTGCGCGGCTATGGACCGCCCACCGGCGCTTTCGGCGCCGCACGCCTGCACGTCGTGGACACAGGTCCGCTTCAGGCCTCGCTGCTCGTCGAGCGCACCTACGACGGCAACCGCTGGGTGCAGCAGGTGATCCTGCGCCACGGCGACCCGCTGATCCTCATCCGCAACTGGCTCACGTGGCAGGGCGAGTTCCAGATGATCAAGCTGGCCTGTGATGTGGCGGCGGACGAACCGCAGACGGCGCACGACGTCGCCTTTCGGGTGGTGCGCACGTCCCGCCGACGGGGCGGAAGTCCCCACACACATGTGGATGGACGTGTCCGGCCCGGCGTCTGGCGGGCGGCGAGCCGGTCATTGGGCGCGGCGCTGCTCAATGACGGCCGCTACGGCTGTGACGTGGACGGCTCCGTCATGCGCCTGACCGTCCTTCGCAGCCCGCCCTACGCCTATCACCGGCCGCACGTCAGCGGAAGCAAGCACCGCTATGACTGGATCGATCAGGGCTTCCATGAATTCACGCTGGGGATTCTGCCGCACGCGGGATCCTGGCAGGACAGTGCAGTCGTGCAGCGGGCGCGCGAACTGAACATGCCCCTGCCGCGCATCACCATGCACGCCCACAGAGGAGAACGGCCACGCAGCGATTCACTGCTGGAGTTGACATCGCGGGAGATGGAGCTGAGTGCGTTCAAGCCCGCGGAAGATGGCGACGGCTACATCGTGCGCGTAGTCGACCGCCACGGTCGCGGCGCAGAAGGGGAGCTACGCTGGGGGGGCCAGTCGTTCCGCTGCAGTGAAGCCGTTTGAGGTGATGACGCTGCGTCGTCACAGAGACGAGGGAGTGTGGAACCTCAGAACTTGCGACATGCTGGAGCGCGAACTCGAACCTTGAACCGCTTGGATTTTGACCTGTTCCATCTACTCGTATGCCAATGCGGCGCGCACGCTCACTTTCGTGGCGCTGCGCGCCGGCATCAGGCTCGCGCCCGCCGCCAGCAGCAGCACCAGGATCAGCCACAGTCCTGCGCCAAAGAGCGAGAACTTGTAGATCAGCTTCGCTTCCAGAATGGACACGCCGACTGCGTTGCTCATTGCGCGGCTTAACGGCATCGCCAGCAGCACGCCCACCACCCAACTGATAACTCCGATCATCACGCCCTCCACGGTGACGATGCGAAACAGCGTGCGCGTGGAAGCGCCGATGGCCCGCATCACGCCGATCTCGCGCCGCCGCTCCAGTACATTGAGGCTCATCGTCCCCGCCAGCCCGATCGCCCCCACCACTGCCAGCAACACTGCCATAATCAGCAGAAAGACCACCAGCACGTTGAACTGCGACGCAATCTGCCCGCGCTCCGTGGCGCTCGTTTGCGTGCGGTTCACGCTGAGGCCGGCCGCCTCATACCGATCTTCCAACAGCTTGGCGATGCGCGCCTGCTCGGCGGGCTCGTGGCTCTCCGTCACTACGAACACTACCCCCGCCCGGCCCGATCCGCCGATCTGCTCTGCGAAGTGCGGCAAATTGACATACACGGCAGGTTCCGGCGGCGTGCCGCTAACGATGCCCACCACGCGCCACGTGAGCTCTTCGCCCTCAATCTTCAGCACGATTTCGTCGCCCACGTCGATGTCGGGTTCATCGCGCAGCAGCAGCGTGTTCACGACCACCGCCTGTTCGTCCTCGGGCAGCAGCCACCGTCCTTCCTCGATCGTGGGATGCACCAACTCGCTGTTCAGTCGCGGTGCGCTGATGGAGAAATTGTCGCTTTCCGTGCCGTCCTCGTGAATGCGACGCGCCATGTTGAAACGCCAGCTTTCCGCGGTCACCACGCCGGGGGCCTGCAGCGCAATGCTCTCCAACTCGTCCGTGCGGTGCGCCTTGCGGAACGAGACCAGCACGTCGTAGCTGATGTAGTCGTACATGCCGTCGAGCGTAAGCAACAGTGAATCGCGTACGCTGAAAACCGCCACGAAGATCGCGCCCGCCAACGTCAGCGTCGTCAACGTCAGCGCCAGGCGTCCCTTGCGCCGGAACGTGTTGCGCAATGACAACAGCAGCGGCCGCGACAGGCCGCGAATGGATTGGAGCACGCGATCCATGAAGCCCTGTTCGCCATGCCCGTCCGTTACCCCGACGTCGGTCATTGCTTCCCGCGCCGTGACGCGCACCGCCGCCCAGATCGGGTAGATCGACGCCAGCAGCGGCACGAGCAGCCCTACGGCAATCTCCAGCCCCAGAACGCCCGCCGGAATGCCGAAGCTTGTGATGTCAAAGTTCACCAGTTTCGCCAGATAGCTGCTCATGCCATACGCGCCCAGCGCGCCCAGCGGTATGCCCACCGCCAGGGCCAACAGCGAGAAGAGGCCCACCAACCCCACGTACATCGTGAATATCTGCGCTCTCTGTGCGCCGACCGCCTTCATGATGCCGATCTGACGCGTCTGCTGCGCCAGCAGCGCCTGCATGGTGTTTACCACCATGAAACCGCTCAGAATGAGCGCGAGGAAGCCCAGTATGCCCAGGATCAATAGGACTGGGTCGATCTGGCTTGCCGCAGGATGCTTGCCCGGTTCATCCACCCAGGTGAAATAGACCGTGCGACCGCTGGCCTCCACCTTGTCGCGCACCTTGTCCGCCACGTCGCGAACGTGTTCCTCGTCCAGCGCATTCTCCGCCGCCACAAAGGTCAACTCGTCGAACGCAAAGGGCTCGCCCATCCACTCCAACGTATCGCGGTTGATGTAGCCTGACGCCTGGCCGATCCAGCTCGCCGACGTCTGGGTCACGTCGTGCGCCGTCCCCGCCACGCGCAGTGTGCGCATCTTGCCGTTTGGCCCCTCTACCGTAATCACGTCGCCGAGCTCGACCCCCATCCACGCCAGCGACGCCCGCTCGATCACGACCTCTCGCTCCGGCGGCGGCCATTCGCCCCTTTCGCGGCTCAGCTCGAAAATGCGCACATCTTCCATGTCGGGGACCGTGAACAGCGACAGGCTGCGCCACTCCACGGCGTCTTCGACTTCCGGCGCGGCCGGCGGCCCTGCGTGGAAACGCACGCCAATGCTGCGGCGCGCATCCGCGTCCGCTACCTCCGGCATGCGGCGAATTGTCCACAACAGGTCTTCGTCGAATGTGGCGGTGTAGAGGGTAGCGCTGGCCGGGCGCACCGCCATCCAGCTTGCCGTCAGCGAATCCGAAAGGATGACGCGCGTGCCGGCGATCATGCCTACGGCGAATACGCCCACCGCTATCGATAGCACCACAAGAATGGTGCGCGCCTTCTGGCTCCAGAGATCGCGCAGGACCTTGCGCCAGCGCGGGGCGATCATCAGCGCGCCCGTTCCCTGGCCGCGCGGTTCTCCGCAACGCGTTGCTGCGGCCAATTCATCCAGGTCCTCGCGTGTAGCCGGAGAGGAGGCCACGAGCGCCTGGAACTGCTCGCGCGTCAGCGTAATCACATCCACACCGGCATGGGACGCGCTGCGGATCGAGGCCAGATTACGCCCGCCGCGCAGCAGTTCGACCTCGCCGAAGCACTGCCCGGCGCCGAGCCGCGCCGCAATCACTTCCTCGTCGTGTCCTGGAATGGCATGGCCGGGAATCACGACCTCCACTTCGCCCTGGGTGATCAGATAGAAGCAGTCCGGTTCCGAGTTCGCCTCCAGGATCGTCTCGCCCCACTTGAAGTGCGCCTGCCCAAGTTGGCGTGTGGCTGAGATGAGCTGCTCTTCGCTCACCTCCGGGAAGACGCCGGCCAGGTATTCGTCCACGATTTCGCCGTCCGCCAGGATAATGGTGCGCGTGGCGCGCTTGGCCAGGTCCCGGTCATGCGTCACGATAAGGAAGGTCTTGCCCTGGTCCACGAGGCGCTCGAAAAGCTGGAAGATGGCCTCTGCCGTCTTGGAGTCCAGGTTGCCGGTCGGTTCATCGGCCACTACCATAGGCGGGTCCGTCGCCAGAGCGCGTGCGATGGCTACACGCTGCTGCTCGCCGCCGGAGATCTCGGTGGGCAGCTTGCCCGCGTGGCGGTCCACGCCCACCTCTGCCAGCAGGCTCATGGCGCGGTCCTTCCATTCCCGCGGCGAATAGACGCCGCAGAAGTCCATGGGCAGCATCACATTTTCCACGACTGACAGCGTAGGCAGCAGCTGGAAGAACTGGAATACGACGCCCACGTTGCGCCCGCGCCATGCCGCCAGTTGCCCCTCGCTCTTGTCACCCAAATTGGCGCCTGCCACCCACACGTCTCCTGATGTCGGCCGATCGATGCCCGTGATCATGTTGATTAGGGTCGACTTGCCGCTGCCCGATTTTCCGATCACGGCCACGAATTCGCCCTCGTCCACCTGCAGGTCGATGCTGCGCAGCGCAGGGAAGGGACCCGCCGGCGTGATGTACGCCTTGTCCACCGCGCGCAGGTCGATCAGGTGCGCAGAGTGGTCTATGCCGTTGCCGTTCGTCGCGCTGTGTTTCGCCATCGCCGCTCGCTCCCGTCTACTGATTCGTGGCCAAGCCTGCTACCTACTTATACCACAAAACGGAAACGACTTCGCTCTCGCTACGCGTCTGTCCAGGTGCGCAGCCATGCGACATGGCCTCGTCTACGCAGACCAGTACGTCGTTCGCGCCGCGAAGTCGCGTGCTTTCCAGGTTGGCGCAGGGCAGGTTGGCTTGGGGTGGGATGACTCGGGGCTGTAACTGCGGACTCGAGCGATGACCTGCCGCTGCCGGCCGCTGGGGAAAGGCGCTCTTCGTATAGAGGATGTTCAGTCCACCCCGGCCACTGCATACACGCGTATCGCCGCCTCGCCTTCCATCGGACATTTGTGCTCACAGATACCGCAGCCGATGCATCGCTCCCGTAGTACGACCGGCCGCTGCAATACGATATGCTCGCCGCTGCCGGACACGACTTCCGCTTCTTCCAGCGCGATCGCCTTGTCCGGCACGGGACACATTTCCTCGCAAACGATGCAAGGCGTGTCGTATGCCCACGGCAGACAGCGCCCGGTGTTGATGCTCGCCAGACCGATGGCTGTCCGCTGTTTTGCGGCCACATCCAGCCGCGGGATTGCTCCGGTCGGACAGACCTCGGAGCAAGCGGTGCATCCATACAGGCAATAGCCGAGGCGTGGCACAAGCTGCGGCGTCATCAGGTGCGACCAGCCGCCTTCCAGTAGGGTCGGCTGCAGGCCCTGCGTCGGACAAGCTCGAATGCACAGCCCGCAACGGATGCAAAGATCGCCGAACGCCGTCAGCGTGGCCCCCGGCGGCCGCAACGGGCCCAGCGCCGGACTCGTCGATGCCGGCTCGACGCCGAGCAACGAAACCCCAACCGCCGCGCCGCCCAGTCCTAGCAGCACCTCTCGGCGCCGCGGGTCGTACGCATGGCGCTCGGCCCCAGGCCAGGCGCCGGCGCGTCGAAACGCAATGCCTTCCTGCGGACAGTCCGCCACGCAGTCTAGGCAGACAGTGCATTCCGCCGGGTCGCTGCGAAAGCCCCGGTTGGGGTCGATCGTGCCCGTGGGACAGCGTTGCGCGCACAGCGTGCAGCCGATGCACTCGTCGTCCACCTGCCGGCGCACCAGCGCCCACTTCGATAGGAAACCCAGCAACCCGCCCAGCGGACACAGATATCGGCACCAGAAGCGCGACGCCCACCAGTTCAGCGCCAAGATGGCTGCAAACAGGGCGAACACGGGGATCACATGCACGAACGCCGGCCGAACGCCTCGAAACAGCGGATAGATCACGTGTTTGTCGATGGCATCTAGCACCGGCCACAGCGCCTGAGACGCGTAGAGCGCGTCCTCCACAGCGTAGACACCCTGTCCCAGCGCAGGCCACAGCGCCGCCTCGACAGTCCGTATCGAAATTGTGATTGGGTCCAGAAATAGCAACGTCTGGTTGCCCAGCAGGGCGGCAAACACGATCATCAGCAGGAGAACGTACTTTCCTGCCCGCCACCGTTCCGGCGGGGCCGGCAGCAGTCGATCCTTGCGACGCGCCCGCTTCCGCGGCGACACCCAGTCCAGCATGGTCCCCAATGGACAGATCCACCCGCACCACACGCGACCGAACAGCAGAGTCAGTGCGAGGGTAAGGGCTGCCAGCCAGAGGCCAGCAACCAACGTGCGCCCGGCCAGCGACGCCGTGAGCATCAGCAACGGGTCCAGTCGCACAAAGGGCGCGGACCACGCCGGCCGCGCGGTCTGATAGGTCAATACGATAGTGGTCAGAAACAGTAAGAGCGCCACCGCCTGCGTACTCTGTCGAAGGCGGCGCCATACGTGAGGCTTCATTGCGAGGTTTCTCCCGCGCCTAGACCGATACCTCCTCCACCTTCACCGAGCCCAGGTCCATAACGCCCAAGCCCATCGCCGCGCCGGCCTGCACATAGGCGATGTCCTCGCCCTTCAGGCCGAACAGCGTCGCCGCATATGCGTCCGCGGCCACGATGTCATGGCTGGCGATTACCGTATTGGCGATCTGCACGTCATCGAGGCTGCCGCCCGTCGGACCGTGCGCCATGAGCATGCGCACCGCATCGACCACGGTCAGCGTGGGTCGCACCACGCTGGTCAGGTCCGCGATGCGCTGGCCCAGGTTGGAATGAAGACCGCTGCGACGCTCGATCAGTCCCATCAGGTTCTTGCCGCCCAGGGTGAGCCGCGCCAGGCTGTGATGCTTCGCCACCGGCACGTCGATCAGCACGTCCGCCGCCAGCGCGTCCTGATAGATCGACCATTCGGAGAGGTCGACCCCGTCGGGGATCGCGGTCTTGCGGAACTTGCTGGGGTTCATGATTTCCATCTCGCCGCCCGCTGCCGTCACCTCCGCGGCGATGCCGCTCTTCGCGTACGCCTGCTCCGGCGCGCCGCCGAAGGGGGAATCCATGACGCGCACGCGTTTGGCGCCCGCGCCCTTGCACAGCCGCACCAGCGCGCCAACGACAACAGGGTTCGTCGTCGCCGCATACTCGAACGTGTGATAGGCCACGCAGATGTTCGGCTTGATGATCACGTCGTCGCCCGCCTTGACGAAGCGTTCGATGCCGCCCAGCGCGGCGATGGACGCCAGGGTGATGGCGGCCGGGTCCTCGCCCCGCGCCACGGCAAGATATGTCTCGCCTGCGCCCGGTGCGCTGCTCTGCCGCCCGCCTTGAGAGGGAGCGACGGAACCGGCCGGCTGCTCTCCACAGGCTGTCATGGCGGCCATGAGTCCCGCCGCGCCCAGCCCGCGCAAGAACGCGCGGCGCGCCAGCGTCATTCTAGCCAACTGTGACATTGCGACACCTCCAATCGGGAAATTGCCTCAACGGAAACGGTTACGGAGATGAGGTGACAAAGATGCGGCGACAAAGATGCGACTGGACGGATGCGGATAGGGTCAGAGGCCGATACCACCGCGGGAACTTGGCTCCCAAGTAACAGGCGGGACAGGCCCGGAATGACAGTGTGGCCCCGCATGTCATTCCCGCATGCTGTTAGCGGGAATCCATCGCGGGTCGAACCTTGATCCCGGGGTAGGCCCGGAATGACAGTGTCCCGCAATCGTTTGTCCACCCAAAGATACACGTCGTCCCCACGTGTCATTCCCGCATGCAGTTAGCGGGAATCCATCGTAGTTCGAACCTTGATCCCGGGTTAGGCCCGGAATGACAGTGTGCCGCAATCGTTTGTCCGCCCTACGACACACGTCGTCGGATACGTCCAAGCAATTCGTCCCCATATGTCATTCCCGCATGCTGTTAGCGGGAATCCATCGTGGGTCGAACCTAGACGTGTTCTACCCACGACAGACGGGCACAGCAGAACGTGACAGACCGCGTACTCATTATACCAGAGGCGCGCGCAGCGTATCTCGTCGCCGGTCCGGCGATTCAAGAACTGGTCGGTGACACAAGAAATGAGACGCTGATCGAGGCTGATGCTGCTGATCTTCGCGGATTCTTCCGTCCGCCTGCTGTCGGTTCGATGTGACGGGAGAGAGCGGTGTCAGATTTGGAATTTCCGGTGACCGGCGCACATCAGCTGCAAGCAAGATGCTCCCCCGGCTGTCAGTTCGGCGCACGAGAAAGTGGTTCATCCAGTCGCACACGCGCCCACATCGCCCAGTCCTCATCCATGCGCTAGAGTCGCTTCTTCATGTGATATTTACTAGAGCATATTTCGGTCGTCTCGGGGATATGCGCCATACCCGCGGCTTGGCGTAGAAACACATTCATTCCTCGGTGCCTGCCCAAAGTCGTATCCGGCTTCAAGTGCGATCCATGGGCCACATAACCCCAGCGGTCTCCACATCCGCGTCGTTTACCCTTGAGCTTTGTCACACGCTGAACTGCATCCGCCTTCTAGGCACCTCTGCCATGCCAATCCTGAGCGCTATCTTCGTCTTTTCATCGATTCGTGGTCCCAGCATATGATTCAAAGACAGTGGTTCAGCACGGCGCTCTGTGAATTTGTGATGCACCAAATTCGGCTGGGCCTGCCGTCCCAGACATTATGATATGCCTTAAGCCGGTATTCCTGTCACACGAATGACGTCTTCCCAAGCAATCAAAGCAGACGAAATGAATACATCATGAGCAACCATGATAGGGCGAACGTGTACTCCCCCTAGCGCGTGCATGGCCGTTCGATCTGCTGCCAGACCGAAAGGCACGACCCATTCCGTACTTTGTCGGTGCAAGCCTGCTGATCGGTGCAGGCCCATACCACTGGTTGGAGGACTGGATAGACTCGATCTATTTCACCGGCCTCGCTCTTGGTACGATGACCTCGGCGCCCCCTCGTCGACTGAGTTATTGCGCTATCCTCAACTTGTCGAGCAGGACCCTCGCTTCCCGCAGATCTGCGGTCTCAAAGCCCTCCGTGAACCTGCCGTATACTTGAGTCAGTAGGTGGTACGCCTGTAATCGATGACCGTGATCATGGCACAGTCGGGCAAGGCTGACTGTCGCCCGAAGTTGCAGTCCGTAGGCCTCCTGTTCGCCGGACACCTGGATGGCCCGTCGGTACGCCAGCTCAGCCTGGTCGATATCTTCCGCAGCCACCAGCAGATCCCCCTGGACCTTGTGCAGCTCGGATTCGTACAGCCGATCCCCCTTGTTGACCAGGCCCATTGCCTCGCCAATTACGTCCAGCCCTTGCGTGACCCTGCCCGCCTTACAGCACGCTTTGGCGAGATATGTCAGGTAGAGCGTGACGTAGAACCGGTGTCCGCTTGCACGGTACTCGGTGAGTTGATTCGTGAGCTTCTCCACCACGCCGTCTGAATCGCCCATCTCGATCAGCGCACAGCTACGATAGATGCCGGCCAGCATCGCAATGATTGGGAAGCTTCTGTCCTCTGCGATGTCCAGTGCGGCATCGGCTACCGTCTGAAGCCTGCAAGGCTCCCGACGAAGCAGAAGTATATGGCAATGCGAGACCGTCTGCGCCAGTGCCAACCAGTAGGCGTGCCCCAACTTCTCGCCTGACGCCACCGCACCTTTGGCATAGGCGAGCGCTTGACTCGAATACCCTTGGTGCCACAACAACGTGGCGAAGAGGTTCGCCGCGCTCAGCCTGCCGATGTTCCCCGAATGCAGTTCGGTGTGATCTTGCGGTAGCTCATCCAGCAATCCCAGCACGATGTCAGCATGACTGCGCGCTTCCTGGAGCCTGCCCGTCAAAAGGCAGACCATACCGGCCTGAAAACTGGCCTGCAGTTGGTACGTAGGCACCTGTGTCTCCTCGGCGAGGTGGTGAACATGTGTTGTGATCTCTGTGGCCTCTTCGTATTCCCCGCGCACAAGGCAGTGCGTGAACTGAAGGTACATGGCCGGCACAAGGAAATCCGGCTTACCCAGCCGTTGCGCCAGCTCCACCGCACGCATGTGCGTCAGCTGCTCCGCGGCATAGCCGTATGTGGTGAACAGAGGCCGACCCAGCCCTGCGTGCAGAGCGTACTCCACTTCATCGCGTTCTCGTGCCTCGGGCAGCTGTTTGAGCAGCTCGAGTCCACGGTTCAAATAGGCGATGGCCTGCTCGCTCGCAGAAAGCCGGTAGGCCTCCTGACCGGCATCAATTAGGTACGGAATTGCCTCACGCGCCATTCCTGCCTGCTCGAAGTGCCACGCCAGGCGCGCACCGCTTGTCTCGCGTACACACTCCGGCGCGGACTGCGTACGGCGCCAGCTCTGCAGCACCTCGGCGGTGGAGTGGTGAAGTCGCGCTTGGGTAGTGTGATCCAGCGCCTGATAGACATACAGTCGGAACAGATGGTGCCGAAATCGATAGCGGGAGAGTCTGCGTACACCGACCAGCCTGTCACCGTGGAACTCGACCAGGTGGTGCTGCCTGCCGAGGAGATCGCTAAGGTTACCGATCACCGTCAAGATGTCTTCACCCAACACCTCTGCCACTGCCTCGGCGCAGAACACATCGCCCTGCACGCTGGCTACTGATAGCAGCTGCCGGCAGGCCAGTGGCAGCCGCTCAATCCGTTCGCCGATGACGGCCTCAACGCGTGGCGGCACAGTCGTCCGATCCAGTTCTGCGGTTACCACCCACTGCCCATCCTCGTCACGCACCAGCCCGCTCGCCTCCTGAAGGTTGTGCAGCAGCTCTACCGTGAAGAGCGCGTGCCCTTCTGTGAAGCGCAAGAGGGTCCCACGGAAATCGCCGTCCAACCGGTTGACTTCTCGGTTCAAATAGGCATTCACAAAGGTCTGGTGGTCGGCATCGGCCAAGTCGAGGAGATTGTCGCCGTACTGCGCCTGCAACTCGCGGAGCACCGGCTGCAAAGGATGGCGGCCGTCGCCCAGGATCAGGTCTTCCCCTCGAAAAGCGCCGACCACGAGCACTCGAGTCCCGGCCAGGCGGCATCCTAGATGGAAAAGCAGGCCGCAGGTGTACGGATTGGCCCAATGCAAATTGTCCAGAAGCAGCACCAGCGGGCGTTCACTAGCCACGGCGAAGAGCACGCGACAGACCTGTTCGAATATCGCTCCGTTTGAAGCACGTGGCAAGCTGGAGGGCGAAGACACCTCGGTTCCATCACGTGGGCGGTCCGTCCACGGCCCTTGGCCCCCGGCCGGTCGGCGTCGTCGCAACGTTTCGAGCTGTTCGCGGAAGCGCGGATCCAGCCCCGAAATCGTGTGTGTGCGCAGCACCAACGGCTCAACCGGCATCCACGCGCCCAGAAGGTCGGGCGCCAAGTTCACTAGGGCGGCCAGCGCCGACGGAAACGTCGCCCACAACCGTTGGCGGTGTACCTCGCCAAGCACGCCGTGATCCATGCCATACTCGAAGCTCGCCGTCAAGGCACATATGACCTCCCGAAACGGTTCGCAAGTATCTCCCTGGCCGCCAAGCGCGCTGCAGCCGCCGGCAACGATCACGACAGCGCTGTCCCTGTCTAGCGCCTGTCGTGCAAACTCGGCCAGCAGCATCGTCTTGCCGCTGCCGGCCTCACCTCGCACAAAGGCCACACGTCCGTGTCCGGCAAGCGCCGACGTCAGTTGGCTGTGCAAGAAAGCCAGCTCTGCCTCCCGCGCCACGAAGGGAGCGCCTGCCGCAGCGACCTCCTCTGCACCGTACTCGCGGCGCGGGCGTCTGGACCATTGTGCCGCCCACTGTCGACACATTCGACCGCAGCTCACCCGTCTCGATCTCCCTTTTCAGCTGCTCCGTGAGAGGCGATGGCGGCACACCCAGCTCAGTTTCGAGCAGGCTTTTGCAGGCCTTGAAATGGCGTAGGGCGTCCGAATCCCGGCCGTCAAGCGCGAGGGCGCGCATGAGACGGCGATGCGCAGATTCCCGCCACGGCTCAAGCTCGAGCGCGCGCCGCGCACATCGGCATGCTTCGCCGTACTCCCCCAACCCCTCATAGTGTTCGCCCAGCTGGAAGAGCGCCTCTATGCCCTGGCGCTGATAGTGCTCCTGCTGCGCCAGCTGCCACACCTCAAACTCGGGGCTCCCTGGCAGCGAGAATCCGTGCAGGAAGCTGTCGACATACAGCGCCACGGCCTGTTCGAGACGCTGACAGCACTGCGCGCTAAGAGATCGGTTCCGTTCGTGATAGCGGCCACAGGTCGACACAAGAGACTCAAACTCAGTCACGTCGAGCCGGTGGTCGCATGAACGGTCGAACTGGACCTGCTTGTGGTCAAGCTTGATGGCGGGCAAGGTCGCCTGTCGGTCGCCGATGGCCTCCCGCAGTTGGTAGAGCGCTTGGCGCAGGCTGTGACGGGCGTCCGACTCTGGTCTGTCTGGCCACAGCAGGCCGGACAACTGCTCGCGCCGGAGTGGCCGGACCGCTTCCACGGCGAGATAGGCAAGCAAAGCGCGCGCGTGATCTGAGACAGCCAAAGATGCTGCCTCGCCGTCCACCCTGATCCGAAATGGACCAAGTAGCGACAACTCAAGACGCGCCAACGCTTCCTCCAGCGGAACAGGGATCGCGGAGAGCTACAGTTGACCGCTGCGACCAGAGGCCGCCGGCAAGTGTCGACGGTTCTTCGCGCGACGAATTCTATGGCATGCGAAGTGATTGCTTCCAGTATAGCCCTATTTCCCCCAGTTTTCAACACGCTACAGCAACGAAGATCGACCCAATGACGCTTTTCCGCGTTCTGATGACGATCCAATGACGCTGGCGCGGTAATCTGGTGCACGCCACCGGCCCGGTACGCGCCATCATGCGAGAGACTCACCATGACCTGTTCCAAAGGCCACACACAGGAGGACGGGACTCATCCCGGCGCGTACCGGGCCTTTTTGGTGCGTTGCTGGCAGGAGCCGGACGCGGGCAACGGCTGTCCCGCCTGGCGCTTCACTTTAGTGCAATTGGACGACAAGAAGACGGAGCGCGGCTTCGCCGGCCTGGACGCGCTGGTGGAGCATCTGCGTGCCGAGCTGGCTGCACTGAGTGTAGTTGGCGATAGGCAAGGTGGCGGCAGCCATTGAATAGAATTGACCGCATTTCTAATGATATATCGACGCCCACAGGTGATTAGGAGAGACCCATGATTGCCCATCGACTTCGCCAGATTGGGGCGGTTGCGCTGGCAGCGGCCCTCGTGTTGCAGGTCACACCAGTGGCTGGCCAGGAGGGCGGCGAGAATACGCCTATTGACAAAACCATCGCGCCTGCGCAGTCTGCTGAACAGTACGGTCTCCACCTGCCGCGGATCGTCAACGGCTCGCTTGGCAGCGCCTCCGAGCAGGGCAGCCGCAGCCGCAATCGCCTGGAGAGGACGCAACAACTGCCGCTGACGACAGCACAGAGTATATACCCTTCGTCTCCCTCACGGCCGCGGAGCGCTGGCTTTCGCGCAACCGCGCAACGCCGGATCTGCTCCGATCAGGAGGATCTTACGGAAGCAGCAAAGTTTGGGGCGGATATTGCGGAGCGAATCAAGCGCAATGTCCCCGACATTACCAGCATTGATGGTGACCAATTGTACATCCGAATGTACGTGTCCGGTGGGGTAAACGCTCCAAGATTCACTTCATTCCCGCAGGCGCATCGAGCCGCAGTTCGAGTCTCAGACCACGACGAAGAACGGTGCGATCGCTGCGGCAAGTGCGCCGACGCATGTCCCACCGGATCCATTAGCGCGAGCACCTTTCGTATCGACGAGGAGACCTGCATTCGTTGCTTCGCATGCACGGTCGTATGTCCTACCGGCGTGAAGCAGAAAGTCGTTCACCCTGGCGAGAGTCTGGCAGCGTGGTTCACGCACCGGGCAGCAGAGAGGGGCCGACCACTTCGATTCACCTGAATGAATCGGCGGCCTGATACTCTTTGACTTTGGACCCAGGTGCGCCAGTCGGGCTCGTGCGATTGCATGAACGTTTGGCACAGCCGCAACGCAAACCAGCCATTGGCCTGACAGTTGCGAATGCAAGGAGAATACACCATGGATGATTTGATCTATTCTTCAGCCACTGAACTGGCACGAGCTATCCAGGCGAAAGAGGTCTCTTCGGTGGAAGTTGTTACCGCACACCTGGAACGGATTGATGCCGTAAATTCCAAACTCAATGCTATTGTTCAACTGGAAGCTGAAACAGCTCTTGAGCAGGCCCGTGAATCCGACGCAGCCCTCGCTCGTTGCGAGAGCAAAGGACCACTCCATGGAGTCCCGATGACGATCAAGGACTCGCTGGATACGGCCGGTGTGATCACCACGGCAGGGACCAAAGGCCGTTCATCCTATGTGCCAGAACAAGATGCAACGGTTGTTGCTGGTCTCCGGTCTGCGGGCGCAATCTTGCTGGGTAAAACCAATCTACCGGAGCTCTGCCTTTCGTCCGAAACGGACAATCTCGTCTATGGGCGCACAAACAACCCGTATGACCTGTCACGTACGCCGGGCGGAAGTAGCGGTGGCGAGGCTGCCATCATCGCGGCAGGTGGCTCTCCGTTGGGGATCGGCACTGACATATCGGCAGCATTCGTCTCCCTTGCCATTGGCGCGGAATCGCCGGGATCAAACCTACATCAGGGCGTGTTCCCAGAACAGGAGACATCCTTGCTTTTGGTGTAGGCGCGGTCGATTCTTGGGCGCAGGTTGGTCCGATGGCGCGTATGTGGAGGACCTTGCCCTGATATTGCCCATCATCGCCGGACCGGACTGGCAGGATCCGGCGATTGTTCCCATGCCTTTGGGTGATCCGCAGACGGTTGATGTTACGAGCCTGCGATGTGCCGTCTATACCGATAATGGGCTGTCGTCGGCCTCATGTGATGTAGCAGACGCAGTCAATGCGGCTGCCAAAGCCTTGGCAGATCTGGGGGCATTGGCAGAAGAAGACTGTCCAACGGGCAATCGACCGAGTCTTTGAGATCAACAGACACATTGTGGGCGGCGATGGTCGGGCTTGGATCCGAAGGCTATTGGAGAAGGCTGGTACCGCAGGGGCTGAAACGACACTCCACCTGAATCAGATTCTGAGCTCTTCTCAATCAATCCCCTCGGGTGAATTCACAGCTTGGTTGGAACAGACGGATGCCGTTCGGAGTGAGATGCTATCGTTTATGGCATCCTACGATGTCATCCTCTGTCCGATACATCCAATTCCGGCGCACCCCCATGGACTGCGCGCACTTCCAAATGCGGCCGCAACACCGGAGAGTTGGGGCAGAGCAATAGCCATACATACGCCTACAATCTGGCAGGTTGGCCAGGAGCGGTCGTCCGCTGTCGGTACGTCTCAGGAGGGACTGCCCATCGGCGTACAGATTGTAGCTCGTCCCTGGCGCGAAGACGTGGTTTTGGCGGTAGCTCAGCATTTGGAAACAGTTCTGGCGGTTGGCAACCGCCACCTCTATAGCTTATAGGCCCCGCTTATAACGGCAAACAAGATGACAATACCTTCGCCAGTTTCTCAGGTTCTGCTGGCAGCAGACTGACGGTGAATGCTGCCCAGTGTAGCCACGAGTTGAACGATGTGGCTAGAAATAAATGAAGGGGGTGGTTCTGGCAACAGATTTAGTGTCTCAATCGTGTATCTGTGGCCGCGGAAGAAGCTCTTCAAGTCCAAGATGCCGACATCGGTATTGTTTGGCGCATCTGCTGCAAGAGATAGTGGGAGAGATTGACCATAAAGAGAGAAAGCCCGACGGCATTGGCGATGGGTCTCTCCTTGACGTTCATGAAATCTTCCAGCCCCCAGAACTGCTTGGCATCTCTGAAGTTGAACTCGATTTGGGAAGCGCAGTTGATAGTAGTCGATGAGCCTGTCATAGTCAAGGGTCAGATTGTCACTGAACAGGACCACATGGCCTCGGGCACCGGAGACCACATATGGTTTTGACGATAATGACGACATTCAGTGGCGCCGCAAAGCATTTGTGCAGCATGGACGCCTGGTAGATGTCGGTCTGAATCTTCTGCTCTTGAGAGGTGGCCACTCGATACTTGCCCGGGATGGCCTGATAGTCGATTTCTTGGCGCCGTAGCGACGACGAGGGCCGAATTGTTTCTGCGGTCCGTCATAGACAAAATAGAGGACGGCATTGTTACGCAGTTTGGAAACCAGATGGAGAGAAGTCGATTGCAGGACCATCCGCAGCACATTGTTGTTGCCAAAATGGCCATCCAAGACCAGATATGAGACAGAACAGAAGCCAGTCACCAGGTTCATCACCTTTTGGAGCAGGCCCTGGACATAACGGAGTTCAGGCGTCCACTCAACTTGCGTCTTGTCCTTGCTCTTGCCGCCCTTGGGACGCCCATGTTTGCTCATTCCCTGAGCACGCTCCTTGCCCTTCGCTTTCTTGCGAGCGGCTTGCTTCTCTTCTGCGCTGCGCACACGCTGCTCGACCAACAATGGATACGAACTGTCTTGTTCTTGCACACTCACCAACGAGAAGGCAAAGAAGGCTACCCCCGGAACAGGCTTGCCATAGAGCGACGAAAAGAACCTATCGAACCCGTACGTCTGCTTTCCCGCCTTGGTCACCACCGTCTCATCGCCAGCCAACAGGTACTCGTGCTCTGGATTCAGCAGATGATGCCGCACAAAGAGCCAGCAGATTGTTGCCTCCACGGCAATGTCTTGGCGAAGAAGCGTTGCACCGTCCGATAGCTGCCGCCCCCCTCGCTCCAGCGGGAGATGCCTAACATCGTTACCCGACCTGTCATTGTCAGCATCGCCACTATGATTCGGTTCAGTTGTTTGACCGTGGTCTTATCTACGAATTGGTCGAAACAGGCCAGAAGAGCGATAATGTCTGTCATGAGCGATTGACCTAGATGATGTTCGAGCTTTGATCGGTTTTCGTATCTCAATCTTATTCAATCGCTCTTTTTTATGCCTATTCTGGCGAAGGTATTGATGATAGTTGACGTGACTGGCCAATAATGGCGAATATGAGTTCGGACACGCGGTCGGAACAGCCGGGGATTTGAACGGCGACGGCTTCTCCGATATAGTCATCGGCTCCAAGACTAAGCTTACTGCTGGCCTGAGAGCGACAAGGGCAAAGCCTTCGTCTATCATGGCTCGGCGGGCGGCCTAGGCGCTCATAATCGAGAACCTGACTGGACCGCCACGGGCGAAACCGACGGTGACTTCTTTGGAGCAGACGTCGGCACGCCAGGGGACGTCAACGGCGACGGCTACGCCGACCTCGTTGTTAGCAACGAATTCGAGGGCAAGGCGTACGTCTACCATGGCTCGGTTGACGGACTGGGCGCCCAAAACCGAAAACCTGACTGGACCGTCACGGGCGTGTACGTTGGCGACTATGGCGACGCCGTCGGCAAAGCAGGGGACGTCAACGGCGACGGCTACGCCGATCCGTTGTCGGCAACTAGGAGCTGGGCAAGACCTACGTCTACCATGGCTCGACTGACGGCCTGGCCCTCACCCCATCCTGGACGGCCACAGCCGAAAATGGCGCTGACTGGTTTGGCTATGTTGCGGGCACGGGGGGGGGACGTCAACGGCGACGGCTACGCCGACCTCTTGGTCGGCGCACCCGGAGTGGATGACGGCGACCGCATGAACGCAGGCAAGATTCTTCGTCTACTACGGCGTGGCAGGCGGACTGGGCGATATTGACAGGACTCCCGACCGGACAGCCAGCGGACAGAACGCGCACGATCAGCTTGGCCGCGCGGCAGGGATGGCGGGAGACGTGAACGGTGACGGCTACGCCGACATCGGCGGCGGCGCCCCGGCTACCCTGCCGGAGGCGGCTACGGCAAGGCGTACGTCTACCACGGTTCGACTTCCGGGCTAGCCGGTGATCCTGCCTGGACCGCGGCAGGCGAACAGGCCGGGGACGTCTTTGGCGCCGCCGTGGCCAGCGCAGGCGACGTGAACCGAGACGGGTACGCCGACCTTGTGGTCGGCGTGCCCGGCTATGACGGCAGTACGGGCAAGGTTTCCGTCTACTACGGTGGGGAAGGCGGCTTGGGCAGCAGCCCGGCATGGACAAAAACGGGCGAGGGCGCCGGAGACGGGTATGGCCATGCGGTGGGCATGGCGGGAGACGTCAACGGGGACGGATACGCTGACCTCGTCGTCGCTGCGCCGTGGTACGGTACGGACGACGCGGGCAAGGTGTACGTGTTCTCCGGTTCGGTCGGCGGTCTGGGCATCAGCGCCGGCTGGACGAGCTCCGGTGGGAGCGCCAACGAAAGGATGGGCTCCGGCTGGGCACGATGGGCGATGCCGACGGCGACGGTTACGCCGATATCGTTGTCGGTGCCTACGGTTACAACAGTATGGCCGGCAAAGCCGATATCTACCATGGTTCGGCCTCCGGCCTGCCCGGCAGCCCCACCTGGACGGCCTACGGCGAATCTGCGGAGATCAATTTGGCAACGCGGTCGGCGCGGCAGGAGACGTGAACGGCGACGGCTACACCGATCTCATCGCCGGCGCCTGGGGATTCAATACTCCTGGGGCCGCCGACGCGGGCAGGGCGTACGTCTACCACGGCTCTGCGGCCATTGTGGCCGACAGCGCTAGCTGGAACGCTTCCGGCCAAGCTGCGGGCGACGAGTTTGCCGGCGCCGTGGCTATGGCGGGGGACGTCAACGGTGACGGCTACGCCGACGTCGTCGTCGGTGCATGGGGCTACAACAGCTACCGGGGCAAGGCCTACGTCTACCACGGTTCGGGCAGCGGACTGAATAGCAGCGCTGCCTGGACTGCGAATGGCGAATACGAAAATGATAATTTCGCCTATAGCGTGGGCGCTGCCGGCGACGTGAACGGTGACGGCTACGCCGACCTCGTCGTCGGCGCACCTGGCGCCTACTATACCAGGGCAAAGCCTACGTCTACCACGGTTCGAAGACGGACTGAGCAGCAGCGCCGCCTGGGTCGCCGAAGGGGAAGGCGCAGACCCGAGCGGAGCTGGCAACGGAGACCACTTCGGCCATTCCGTGGGCACGGCGGGGAATGTGAACGGAGACGGCTACGCCGACGTCGTCGTCGGCGCCTACGTGCTACGACAGCGACCGGGGCAAGGCCTACGTCTACCACGGTTCGGCGCTGGGCCTGGATGCGCCCCATCGCACTTTGGAGGGCGAAAACGGCGGGGACCGGTTTGGTTATGCCGTGGGCACGGCCGGTGACGTCAACGGCGACGGCTACGCCGACCTGCTCGTCGGGGCGTACGGTACCGACAGCAATTCGGGCGGGCCTACGTCTTCCACGGTTCGGCAAACGGACTCAGTCAGGACGCCGGCCTGGACGCCACGGGCGAAAACGGCGGGGACTGGTATGGCTACGCCGTGGGCACGGCGGGGGACGTCAACGGCGACGGCTATGCCGACATCATCACTGGTGCGCCGCAACACGACGGCTCCCGAGGCAAGGCCTACGTCTACCAAGGGAATGGCGAGCGGGCGCATGAGCCTGGCGCGCCAGGCGCCGGGCGACGGCAGCGGCCAGCCGGTACAGCCCTGGGGCCCCTCCTACACGCCGCGGAGCTTCCAGGCCTCGCTGCGCGCCGTCGACCCGTTGGGTACCGGCAAGGCCAAGCTGCAAGTGCAGACCTGCCCCGCCGGCGTGGCCTTTGGCGGCGGCGCGTGCCTTCCGGACGTTGTTTCAGATCAGTGGAACCAGGTGTGGGACGAAGATGGCGTGGCGCTGGCGGAGACCATCGAGGGGCTCACCGAGGGCACCCTCTACCGCTGGCGGGCGCGCGCCCTCTACGACTCGCCCCTCTACAGCCACGGGCCCTGGCGCCGCCTGCTGGGCCAGGCCCTGGAGGCCGACGTTCGCAGCATGCCGCCTGGCGGCCGACCTGGACATCACCAAGACCTTGCACCCCGAGCAACCGCAGGCTGGCAGTCACCGATCACCTACACCCTCACCTTTCACTCAGCAACGGCCCCGCCCACGGCGTGGTCATCACCGACATCATCTCCCAGCGACATCACCGACCTGCACGTCAGCAGCAGCGGGGCCGGCCATCACCGACACCGGCGCCCAGCCCAGCTACGTCTGGAGCGTGCGAGGACCTGGACGCCGGGGAGGGCGGCATGATCACCATCACCGGGCGTGGCCCAGGCGGACCGCTTTCGTCAACACCGCCATCATCACCGGCACCTCCCCGACCCGAACCTCAGCAACAACAGCGCCACGGTACAGACCCGCATCCCGGGCATCATCTTACGTGGATCGCGACGCCAGCCGGCGCGAACAATGGGTTCTCCTGGGCCAATGCCTACACGGACCTGCAGGACGCCCTGGCACGAGGCGGGTACCGGCGACCAGATCTGGGTCGCCGAGGGGATCTACAAGCCAACACAGGCCATCAGCCGCGCAGCAGCGCCTTCCAGCTGAAGGGCGGCGTGGCGTTGCACGGCGGCTTCGCCGGCAACGAGAACTGGCTCCACGAGCGGGACTGGGCGGCCCACCCCACGGTGCTCAGCGGCGACATCGGCACGCTAAACAACCAGGATGACAATGTCTACCACGTCGTCACGCGCCGACAGCTCGTCGACTGCGACCGCGGTGCTGGACGGCTTTACCATCATCGGCGGCAACGCCGACGGAAGCGGCGGCGATGGTCTGGGCGGCGGCCTCTACAACAGCGGCGGCAGCCCCACGCTGATCAACATCACCTTCGCCGGCAACGCGGCGCGGCCAGGGCGGTGGCATTCTACAATGACGGCGGCAGCCCGGCACTGGTCAACGTAGCGTTCAGCGGCAACTCGGCCGATCGGGGCTGGCGGCATCTACAACAACGGCGGCAGCCCAACGTCCTGACCAACGCCACCTTTAGCGCGCAACTCGGCCGAGACGCGGGCGGCGGCGATCTACGCCACAGGACAGCGCCGTCACTGCTCGCCAACGGCATCCTGTGGGGCAATACGCCAGACCAGATCGGCATCGCCGGCAGTGGCAGCGTCGCCGTCGACCGACAGCGACGTGCAGGGCGGCTTACACCGGCGCGGGCAACATCGACGCAGACCCCCAGT
Source organism: uncultured Chloroflexia bacterium (assembly GCA_963752485.1). Classification (GTDB taxonomy): domain Bacteria; phylum Chloroflexota; class Anaerolineae; order Caldilineales; family Caldilineaceae; genus JASGTU01. The sequence continues at coordinate 49,029 of CAVVYP010000021.1, read as the reverse complement.
TCTTCGACGCCGACGGCCCCGACGACATCCCGGGCACCCTGGACGACGACCTGCGCCTGTACACCACCTTCCGCCATCCCTCGCCCGCCATCGACGCAGGGCGACAACAGCGCACTTGCCTTCCGACACCTATGACCTGGACGGCGACGGCGATACAGGCCGAGCCGCTGCCCCTCGACCTGAGCGGCCGGTCCCGCCTCATCGGCTTTACGTCGTCACCCCCAGTGGACATGGGCGCCTACGAGGCCACGATCCTGGATGTAGTTGCGCGAGGGCGACGGCACTGCTGGACGGAGGGACACCGCCTTCCGCATGGAGAACCTGCAGCTCCTGTCGGCCGATACGCTGGCCGAGGCCCTTCAGAACTACTCCAACTTTAACGATGGCGAATGGTACTACGCCTTCTGCGCCGACTATGACCAGATCGACGCCAGACGGCTACTGCCCGCCGACCGACCGGGCGCGAGCCGCCCCAGGACAACGTGCGCAACACCCTGCTCGACGCCGTCGACCTGTACCGGGTAGCAGTGGGCTGGCCGACCGAGGACTTGACCACCACTGCGCGGGCAGCTAATCCACGTCTGGGAGATCGGGCGGCAGCGGCGTGCTGTCGGCGACGGGCGAGATCGCCAACGTGCACCTCATCTTTGGCAACGAGTTCCTGGTCGACGCCACCGACTACCGCTTCAGCACCGCCGGCATCCCCTACGCCGACCAGATCATCGCCCAGGAGCTGGACGAGCTGGAGCAGGCCCAACGCCAGTTCGAGCTGATCATGGATCTGATCTTCCGCGCCTTCAACGAATGGGACGTGGGCGATTACTGCACGCAGCGACGATTCGAGCAGTTTGGCGTGGCCAGCAGCCTGATGATGACTGCGCTGAACGAGATGGCCGCCCGCTACCACATGCTGCGGCAGAGCGACAAGGCGCTCGGACGTCTACGACCAGGCCTACGATGACCAGTACCTGCAGCCTGACGGCCCTGGCCGAGATGGCGGAGGAGATAGGCGACGACTATCTCATCAACGGCAGTTGGGAGATGCTCAACAACCTGAGCCAGATGCGCGAGCGGGCCCAGGCGATCCACGATGGCCTCGACTTCTTTGGCTTTGCGCCCGACTATGTGCCGCTGCAAGCCTACGACCAACTGCTGGCGCTGACCGAAGGGCCGACGGGCGACACCGGCCTGCTGGGCACGGCGCGCGACCTGGAGGACCAGGCCCGCGACGCCCAGCGCACCTTTGACGCCAACGCGTCGGAGATGGCCACCGAGCTGGACAACCTGACCGTCGAGCTCAACGACCAGCTGTTCGAGCTGTGCGGCAGAGCGAGGACGACTACGAGACCTGCGAGGGCGGCCTGATGGCGCAGAACTTTCGAGGCTCTGGACGCAGCTTCGCTGCGCGTCGGGCTGGCCTGGCTGCATGCGCAGAACATCGTCGAGCAGATCCAGATCGAAGAGGAGCGAGCCGGCGAGATCATCGAGGTACACGCTCGGCACAGGACAGGAGATCTGCGCGCTAGAGCTGGCCATCGGCAAGCTGAAGGCCTACAGAAAACACCACGACCAAGTGATCAAGTCCTCGGAGGACCAGCTCCATCTGGGCCTCGGAAGCTAAACTCGGAAGTCTATGCAGAGGTTCGAGATCGCAGTGATCTCTCAACCCATTCCAGCAGTAGCACGACGGCCAAAGTCGGGATTCAAAGCTCTGCTCTAGAGTTGCGGTCGGCAGGCTACCAGCATGAATGGAGCTGTGGATCGACTCGACACAGACTATTTGGGACCCGACAGCGGAATGCAGATTGCGCGAGCTATGAGAGTCTCAAGGCCCTCAAGCAGGCCGAGGCCCAGGCCGCAATCGAGGGGGCGAACAGCGCGGCGGTCGTCCGGAACCTGCTGCTGCAGCAGTCCGAGGCGCTGGACGAATACGAGATCGCCGTGGCCGAGTTCAACAAGCTGGCCGCCGAGCACAACTACCTGGCCGAGCGGCGCAGCCGCCTGCTCAACAAGCGCGACCAGGCCACCAACCGGGTCGCCAGCCACAACAGCCACCTGCTCAGCCCGGCCTACCGCATCTGGCGCGACTCGCTGACCACCCAGTCGGCGCAGGCCCACGCCCTGGCGGCCCAGTTCGCCTACCTGACCGCCAAGGCCGCCGAGTACGAGCTGCTGACCCCCTATCCGGACCTGAACCAGATCTTCCGGCGCCCGCACCGCCAACGACATCCGCCTCTTCCTGGACGGGCTGAAGGTCTGGGACCAGGCCCTCGACCTGCCCGGCCAGCTCAACCGCTATCCCTACACCATCTCGCTGGCGCAGGATATCTGGGGGCTGACCGACCAGGCCCTCGACCCGGACGGCAACGCTGACCGCAGGAAGCACTGCGACCAGCTGCGCTACGAGGAGTTCCAGAAGCTATCTGCAGGCCAACGTCAACGGAGACCGGCTCGAGTTCCAGTTCACCACCACGCTGGACCAGCAGCGCGCGGAGGACCAGTACCTGTTCAGCCCCAACATCTGGAACAACCGCATCGCCGGCATCGGCGCACCCCTGGCCAGAACGAGGGCGTGGGCATCAACATCGTCACCCGCCAGCACGGCGATGTCGGCGGCCCGGAGGTGGTGCTCATCCACGGGGCTGGGCAGGCGGCGCGAAGCCTACCGCAACGCCGCGGGCGAGATCGTGTACTATGATCCCGATACGGCCGTACCGGTCGGCTACCTGCTGCCGGACGCGCTGGATCCGGCGAACACGACCGTCGTGCTGCGGCCCGGCATCAACGGCGACGGAGCCATCGCCAACAGCGGGCTGATCAACCTGAGCGTCGCCGCCTCCACCTGGACCCTGCGCATCCCAGCCGACTCCGGGGCAACCTGGACTATGGCCAGATCGAGGACATCGAGATTGTTATGGACAGCACGGGCCGGGCGCTGCCCGATCGGTACACGCAGGCAGCTACGGATTCGGAACGTCTGCAGGCGGGTATGCTGATGGAGCCCGCCGACATCGAGCCCGTATACAGCACAAGCGTCGCCGTCGTCGAGGATGGGGCACAGCACGTCCTGGCCACCTCGATTGATGGCGAGATCGGCGGCTCCTACTTCGGCAGCGTCGCCATAACCGAACCTATCGTCATCGCCGTGCAGGTGCTGAACCTGGACATCTGGAACGCAAGCGGCGCGCTGACCGGCACTGTCAACATCGAAGAGACGTCCTTCTATTCCGGACACATCGGGCTGCAGGGCTCGGCCGCAGCCGACGGCACGTTCGTGATCAACTCTGACGTCTTCACCTCCGTCGTCTCCGGGCGCACCATAGAGCAGAGCTTCACGCTGTCGGGTCACATCGAGGCGGACGGCGACATTCTCAAGGCGCACTACAGTGGAACGATCACGAACCTCTTGCCCGACCCGATTGAGGTACAGGGCAGCTTCAGTGCCTCGCGCCCGAGCGCAGCAGGCAGCGAACGGCTGGTGATGCAGACGGGGGCCTGGTCGCTGCCGCCCGGCACTGCTACGCAGATCACTGCGACCCTGTACGACGAGGATATGCGAGTCAATACTGATTCCCAGCGCATCACGTTCACCACCGATCGGGGGCCGTTGCCCCGGCAGATGTCGACACCGTGGACGGTGTGGCCGCGGCCACCTTCACGGCGGGCGCTATACCTGGGCAAGCAACCATTGTCGCCACCACGGGCGAGGTCACGGGGACGCTGCGAATCAGGATAGAGGGCGTCATGCCGCAGTTGGAACAGCACTCCTATCTCCCCATGTTGCAGCTTGGCCAGTCGGGCCCTTAGGCGGTCAAGGTGACGCGTGATGAGTACCTGCCTATGGTTGCTCGCTAAAGGAGAGTGGAGAATGATTCCCGGCTCACGGATGGTTCTGAGAGTTCTATGCGCATTTTCGTTTGCGGTGCTGCTCGCGCCCCTTCGACTCCAGGCGACAGCCGATTCCGCCATCCTCTACGTCACAGCAGACGCGGGCACGGCCGGAGACTGCAGTACCTGGCAGAAGGCCTGCGCCCTGCAGACGGCGCTGGGTATAGCTGCGGCCGGCGATGAAATCTGGGTGACCGTGGGCATCCACCTGCCGGATGAAGGTGCCGATCAGACGGACAATGATCCCGCGTCCACGTACCGGCTGAAGGACGGTGTCGCACTGTACGGTGGCTTCAACGGCACCGAAACAGTGCGCACTGAGCGCAGTTGGCACGCCAACGTCACAGTGCTCAGCGGCGACATCGACCGCAACGATGTTGTCGACGCCAACGGCATTGTGACTGATACGCAGGGGATCCAGGGTATCAACGCCCAAAGCGTTCTGGTGGCTAACGATGTGTCGGCTTCGACAGTGCTGGACGGCTTCACAGTGACGGCCGGACAAGGTGGGCTTGGCGCCGGACTTGCTTGCGATAACGGCAGTCCGTCGATCACACACGTGCAGTTCATTGGTAACGTGGGCGGTGGGATGGGCAACCAGAACAACTGTGGTCCCGCACTGATAGATGTCGTGTTTCGCTACAACTGGTCCTATGGCTACGGTGGGATGCTTAACATCGATAGTAATCCCACGCTGATCAACGTGGTTTTCGAAGGCAACAATGGTGGCCAAGGCGGCGGAGGCGGCATGGCGAACCTGGACAGCAGCCCTACGCTTATCAACGTGATCTTCTCAGACAACTGGGCGTGGGAAGGTGGCGGAATGGGCAACTACGAGAGCGACCCCGTATTGATCAACGTCACCTTTGCCGGAAACTACGGCACTATGGGCGGTGGAGGTATGTTCAACCGTGGCAGCCATCCAACCATACACAACAGCATCTTCTGGGCCAACGAAGACATGAATGGGACCGGCACGACATCGGCAACTATCCAAAACAACGACAGCACTCCCGAAATCGCCTACAGCCTCGTTCAGGGATCGGGCGGAAGTGGACCAGGTTGGGACGCCGCATTTGGTACGGACAGCGGCCACAATGTGGACAGCGATCCTCGATTCCTCCGCAATCCCAGCTTTGGCGACGGCAGCCCGTGGAGCACATGGGACAACGATCTGGGGAATCTGCGGCTGCAGGAGGATTCGCCGGCCATCGACGCGGGAAACACAGCATTCCTCCGCGCAGACACACATGACATTGACCTGGACGGGGATAAAGCTGAACCTTGCCCGCTCGACCTCGACAACCGACTGCGCGTCGCGTACGACTCCGTGGACATGGGCGCCTATGAGTTTCCACTGAAATCAGTCTTCCTGCCGGTCACGGTCAGATAGGTCTTTGGCTATCAATGCGCAGTATTTGGCGGCGCATGGGCATCCCAGCTCCTGAGGACACCGGTCGGTGAATGTGTCCACTCGGATGTTGCGACTTGCGTCGGGAGCTCCAGATGCTCTGCTGTCTGCGTAGCGAACATGCCAGCCAGGGTCACGAAGGGGATGGCGTTCCGTGACCATGCGAAGTGCGATCACCGGCTTCCTAGGTTTCCAGGATAAGCGCCTGCTCGAAGAGGGCTGGTGGAATGCGCGCCGCCTGCTCTGGTTCCTGTTCTCTTTCCGTGGCCGCATCGGCCGTATCCGCCACCGGGGTGTGCTCTACACGGTCTCGTTCGTGCTAGCCGGCCGGTTTCATCGGCATTTCGATGGACTCACCTCCCACAAGATCGACCCTGAGCTGCTGGCTGGTTTGTTCTCACTCGCCACGTTGGTCCTGCAGTCAGTGGGAATGTGGATAGCGCTAGCGCCAACTGTCAAACGTTTGCACGACCGCGGCCAGTCTGGCTGGAGCCTTCTTGTCGGCCTGATCCCCGTGGCTGGCGCCCTCCGGCTTTGTTATGAGCTGTGGTTCCGGCCCGGTACGCCCGGCAACAATCAGTATGGTGAGGGACATACGGACGTAACCCAGCCGTATTGATCTGCGCTCATCTCGGGCTTGGGCAAGGTAGGCTTGAGATGGCGACGTAGGGCTTCGACGAACGTTGGAATCAACACTAGAGACTCCAGTCAGTCGCGGACTTGTAGCCATTTTGTAGCCAACAAAGTGATAGGCTCTGATAGGGACCAAACAGAAGTACACATCAACGCGTACCGTTTCGTATCCACGATCGGCCTGTCGGAGCAATGCGATGAGAGACAAGCCTCTCGCAACCGTCTCGCTGTTCGCCATATTAGTGCTGGCCTTTCTGACACTGCTGTTGCCCTACGCAATGAAAGCCCAGGAGAATGTGGTTCTTCCAGCTTCAACACCTACACCTACAGCCACAACGTCAACGCTTATGCGCACTCCGCCGCCCTGCCGACATGACAGATCGGCGTGTGGTGATCCAGATGGATGCCCGGGGGGCTGTGGCACGATTTGCCGATTTGACGTCTATATGCCCGTCACGGGGCGCTGACCAATTTCGGGCGCAACTTCGTGTGACCGGCACCTGTCGGCCCTTGTAGTACGAGTTCGCTAGAGCAGGCGCCGAACGCAAAATCGGCAACTCTGTCAGTGCCCGAGGTGGCACGTGGCAACGCAATCAGAAGAATTCTCAAGTCGTCCTGCTGCGATAGCTAACTGTGGAGCAGGAACGGCACCGAATCCAGTTGTGGGCACATTGAGGGTTGTGGCATCCAAAAGCTTAACGTCACCGTGTGCCCATCGTCTCCCGAACGGAGGGCTACAAATGACGGGGCACGGACTGCCAGCTTCACCCTGCTAGAAGTGGTGGTCGTCTGCAGGAAGGCATGGCAGGCGGCTAAGACCACACAAGTAACAATGGGGAGGCATACTTGTGGATGCGAACCGTACCGTGCGGGATGAGAAGATGAGCGTGTGTTCGAATCTCCCGGCTGCCAGCTGTACCAGACGCCAGGCACCCAGGCATGCCGTCCGTCCGCCCAGGCGTCTGGCTTCACGCATCTGTGTTGCGCTCATTCTGGCCGCGTTTGTCGTGGCTCAGACCGCTACCGCTGTACACGCAGGCGACGCCGCAGACTTCGACGTCGACCGGGCGCTGGCCTACGCATGGCATCTCGCCTCGGAAATAGGCGAACGAACCGCCGGAAGCGATGGCGAACACCGGGCCGCCGCTTTGATCGCATCCGTTCTGGTCGAACTTGGCTACGAGGTGGAGATACAGCCGTTTGTCTTTGCCCGGCGCGGAGAAGAGACGCTGGGCATGAACGTCATCGCAGAAAAACCGGGTATCCCAGACTACGGAACGATCTACGTCGGCGCGGATTACGATACGGCGCCCTATCCGGGCAACGGGCCCGGCGCCAATGACAACGCATCCGGTTCATCTACGCTCCTGGAGGTGGCGCGCGTGCTTGCGAGCCAGGAGTTTACGCCAACGCTCAAGTTGATTGCCTTCAGCGCCGAGGAGGATGGCTTGGTCGGATCGCGATACTTCGCCCGGCACTTGCCCGCTACTGAACGAATGACGGCCATCGGCATGCTGAATATGGACTGCGTCGGTATCGGCGACCTCCTCCACATAGACGTGTGCGTTGCCGAACACTTGGAATTTGCCGAGAGCCTCGGCATTCAGGCGGATCGGTTCGCCGTCAGCGGGCAGTGCACGGATCACCGGCCATTTGCGACTCTCGATATTCCGGCCCTCACCTTCAACACGCTCTATTCCGATGGACATGCCTGCGGGCCGGACTATCACAGGCCGACCGATACGCCGGACAAGCTGGAGCCCGCCGCCATCGAACGAACAGGAACGAACCTTGTCGTAGCGCTTCGGCGCGCGTCCGGGCAGGCGCAATACCATCCGCTCTTGCAGACATTTCTACCCTCAGTGGAACGATAGTGTGCATTACATCTGTGATGATCATCAGGTTCTCGTGCAGGACCCAGCGCACATCGCGGTCTTCGCACGTCAGCCAGCACGCCATCGCCGGTTTGCCGATTTCCGGCTGCACGACGACTGCCACACTCCAGCAGTAGCCCAACGCCTTGCGCAGTGCGCGGAACGCCGCGCCGCTGCCGGTTTTCCTCGCGCACGACGCCGGTCGTCACGCGATCCAGCATCGGCAGCACGGCGGATGCATGGTCGGGCTCCGTCAGCAGGGCCGGCTCGCAGAGGCCGGCGATGGCCGCCCTTCGTTCCAGTACGTTGCCACTCGCCCAGGCGTTCATCTCCCGGAGCGCAGCGGGCATGTCTACGCCCGCCCACCATTGCACTGCCATCGCCGTAGCCTCCCGCGTGCGCCAGCGCACATCCGACGCATGGCCGCGCAGCTACGAGATCAGGTCCCGGTCACCCTCCGCGATGAGTCTGCCCAGACCCAGCACGCCACAGAAGGCAAGGAACTCGTGCTGCGAATTGACCGGCGCTCGCCGCGCGTCATACGCTGCATAGCGGCGGAACGTGTCCACGGAACCCTCCATGGCGACCCCGCGCGCCAACTCAGTGCTCGCCCGCGGACCGGGGAGCCCGCTCTCCGCCAGCAGGTACGCATCCCACTCGCCGAGCGAGCGCAACGTGCTCCTGTGCTCGTCTACCTTGCCCACCTGCGCCTCACTCGCCGATGATCTTCAGGAGCACGCGCTTGGCCCGGCGCCCGTCGAATTCCCCGTAGATGACGTGCTCCAATGGGCCGCAGTCGAGCTTGCCCTCAGTTACGGCGATCACAACGCCGCGGCCCATCACCTGCCGTTTCAGATGCGAGTCGGCGTTGGCCTCACCCGTGCTCTTGTGCAGATAGCGACTGGTGGGTTCATGCGGAGCTAGGTGGTCCAGCCAAATATCGAGATCCGCCAGCAGGCCCGACTCATTGTCGTTGATGAAAACTGACGAGGTTGTGTGCATGGGGTTGGCGAGCAACAGCCCCTCCTGGATGCCGCTCTCGCGCAGGCATTGCGCCACGTGGGACGTGATGTCCACGAAGGCGCAGCGCGCCGGCAGGTTGAAGGTTAGCTCTTTGCGATAGCTTTTCACAGCGAATGTCCTCTCAGAATGGACCTGCTACATGAACCTGAACTGGGGTCGCGACCCAATCACGGCAAGGGTCGTCTAGATCGTGGCTGAAGCGCAAGTTGGTCCGGTCACATGTGCTGCCGCAAATACGCCAAGCTCTCCCGCGCCAGCATCTCCGGACTCTCCGCGAGGGGACGCCATACGCAGGTTGCGCCGGCCAACTCCGCGATGACGGCGTTGAACGATTCCACCGTGACCCAGCCCGCATAGCCTGCGTCGTCCAGCGCGGCGAAGACCTCCGCCCATGCCACTTGGCCCGTACCGGCGATGCCGCGGTCATTCTCGCTGGCGTGGAAATGCACGATATGGCCGGCCGCATGCCGGATGGCTTCCGGCGTCGATTTCTCCTCGATGTGCATGTGGAAGGTATCCAGCAGCAGTCCGAAGGCGGAGCTGTCCACTGCCTGCGCCAGCCGCACGCCGTCCGCCGCCGTGTTGAGGAAGAAGGTTTCGAAGCGGTTCAGCGGCTCGAACGCCAACTGCACGCCCACGCCGGACGCTGCAGAGCTCACCTGGCGCAGAGCTCGCACGCAGCAATCCCACTCTGCGCCGGTATAGACGCGTCCCCTCCGCGCGCCCACGGGTACGGCCATCGGCCCGCACACGACCGTCGCACCCAGCGTCGCCGCCGCCTCGATCACGCCGTTCAGCCACGCCACCCCGCGATCCGCAATCTCTTCGTCGATCAGGGTCACGCCCACAGGCAGCGCCGTGGACACGGTGCACGCCAGCCCGCTGCTTGCCAGCGCCCTCCGAATCTGCGCGGCCTTCAGTTCTGTCACGTCAAATACGGGCAGCTCTACGCCGTCATAGCCCATCTCCGCGATGGCGGGAAGAAGCCGTAGCTCGTTCGGTCCAAGCCGCCCGCTCCACACCATCAGATTGACGCCTACGCTGTAGCTCATCTTGTAGCTCGTCTTGGGACGCTCATTCTGCGGCGCTCTTCTTGTCGTGTGCCTGTCTTGCGAGTCATCTCGTTCTATTCTGGCTGTTCGGAACTCGAGGAATGGCGCCAGATCGGGGAGTCCCTGGTATCGTACAACCACCCGCCGCACGGTACAAACGCCGCCGCTGCGGCATGTGGCGAATTGGACGCTGCAGCGGCATTCTCTATACTGGAGTCAGATTCGCGTACGGCCGCCTATCCACGGCATTCCGCCATGCCCGTCCCAGCACTATGAGGCAGACTATGCTACCCACCAAGATTGTCGTCATCGGAGCCGGCAGCGCCAGCTTCGGCCTCAACACCATCAGCGCACTCATGGGCAGCGAACGCCTGTGCGGCAGCCACATCGCCCTCGTCGACCAGAATGCGGACGCTCTCGAGCCCATGGCTGCCCTCGCCAAACGAATCAACCGCGAATGGGATGCACAGATGACGGTCACAACCCATGCGCATCACGTGGACGCCCTCGAAGACGCCGCCTTCGTCGTCTCGGCCATCGAGGTTCCCCCCCGTGAACGCCTCTGGCGCAGCGACTACGAGCTCACGCTTGAACACGGTGTGCGCCAGCCCTATGCCGAGAACGGCGGTCCCGGCGGTTTCGCCCATGCCCTGCGCAATATCGGACCTGTCCTCGAAATCGCGCACACGATGGAGCAGGCCTGTCCGGACGCCTGGTTCATCAACTATAGCAATCCCATGGTGCGCATCTGCGATGCCATCGCGCGTTACAGCGATATCAAGGTTGTTGGTCTCTGCCACCAGATCAGCGAAGGCTACGGCATGATCGGCTACCTGCTGGCCGACGTCCTGGGTATCGAAGTCCCGGAAGGCAGAATCAGCACAGACGCCGATCCCCAGCTCTACCCGCGCATGCACCGCATCATCGAGCAGGCCATGCCTCGCATCGAGATCACCGCCGCCGGCCTCAACCACTTCACATGGATTCTGGCTGTTCACGACAAACGCACCGGCGAAGATCTCTACCCGCTGCTGGCTGAACGCTGGAAGAATGCCCCCGCCGATTTTGAACCGCTGACGCGCCGCGTGTACGAGAGTCTTCGGCCGCATGCCCGTCCCGGGCGACCAGCACCTCTGCGAATATCTCCCCTGGCTCAGCGACTCCGCCACCAAGCCGTGGGAGAAGTTTGGCATCAACCTCTACAACTGGGAGGCGTTGGAGCAGCGCCGGGAGGACCGTCGCGGCGAAATTGCGCAGATTGCTGCCGGCGAATTGCCGATCGACGACCTGCGCGGCAGCAGAAGCGAAGGGGCCCTCGAGGTCATCGAGAGCATCGCGGGCGCGGTCCCGCGCTATCAGCTCGCAGTGAACCTGCCCAACCGGGGGCAGATCCAGAATCTGCCCACAGGCGCCATCGTCGAAACGCCCGGCGTCGTGAGCGGTTCGGGCGTGCAGGGCGTGGCGGTGGGCAACCTACCTGAACCCATCGCCGAGCTCTGCTGTCGCGAGCTGGCCGTCGTGCGGCTCGCGGTCGATGCCGCCGTGCACGGCGACCGACAGGCCGCGCTGCAATGCCTCGCCCTCGACCCGGTCATGACGGATTTGGACGTAGCCCAGCGGGTGCTCGACGATTATCTGGAAACCTACCGCGAGCACCTGCCCCAGTTCTGGCAATAGGCCATTCCAGTACACGACGCGAAGCCCATTGAGCATTTAGACCCTTGAACGATTCACGCTGACACGAGAACACACCAAAATGCAACCCGAACCATCCACCGCCAAAGCCCTCGCCGGCATCCGTATCCTCGACCTCAGCCATGTCTTCCAGGGGCCGGTCGCCACTCAACTCCTCGCCGACTTCGGCGCCGACGTCATTAAAGTGGAACGCCCCGGCGGCGGAGACTGGAGCCGCATGTGGGGTCCGTTCCTGGACGGCGTCAGCATGCCGTTCGCCTGTCTCAACCGCAACAAACGCAGCATTGCACTTGACCTGAAGGCGCCCGACGGCAACGCCGTCATCCACCAGCTCGTCGCCACTGCGGATGTGCTCGTGCACAATTTTCGCGGCGGCGTCATGGAGAAGCTCGGCCTCGGATACGACGAGCTCGCAGCCCAGCATCCCGGCCTCATCTACGCCTCCTCCAGCGGTTGGGGCGACGAGGGCCCGTATGTCGAACAGGGCCGCGGCGGTCACGACATGATGGCGCGCGCAGAGGGCGGCTGGTTCGTCCATGCCGGAACGGACCGCCAGCCCATCCCCGGCGGCATCTCCGCCGACTATCCTGCCGGCCTAATGCTGGCCAACGCTATCCTCATGGCGCTCTTCGCCCGCGAACGCACAGGCCGCGGGCAGCGCGTCACGACCGACCTTTTTAGCGTCGCCCTCCACGGCCACGTGTGGACCGGCGCGCATCTCCTCAACCTGCAGCGCGAGCAGACCGGCGGCGGAGCCGTGGACATGGAGGACGCCATCGACCGTTCCTTCCCCACTGCGGACGGTTGGATCGAAGTCTCGCCTGTCTTTTCCATGAACCCGCTGCGCGACATTTCGCTCGGAATGGGCATCGGCGACCTCTCCGAAGACCCGCGCTACGCCAGCCCCCAGGCCCAACTTGCCCGCCGTGACGAGATCAACGCGCTGCTTACGGAGCACTTCCATGAGAAGACCACCGATGAGTGGATGGAGCAGCTCGCGTCCGCCGGCGTTCTGTGTGCGCGCATCCGCACGTTGGATCAAGCCGTCGAGGACCCGCAGACGCAGGCCAATCACATGGTTGTGTCCCTGGACTTTCCCGACGCCGGCGAAATCAACGTGTTGGGCACGCCCATGCGACTGTACGATACGCCTGCCGCATACGATTCCATGCCGCCGCACCTCGGCGCGCACACGTCTGAACTGCTTGGCGAACTCGGCTACGATCAGGAGCAGATCGACGATCTGTTGGCGCGCGGCATTGTCGAGGAAAATCATGCGTGGTGACTCCGTCCCGGCCATCTGAAAGAGGAACACAACATGAAACACGGTCCCGTCGACACGTCAGACAGTCCCCATGCGAAGCTGTACACGCTGCCCCTGGACGCCGTCACCCTGGCGGATGGCCTCTGGCGCGAGCGGCAACGCATCAATCGCACCGTCAGCCTGCGCCACGGCTACCGGCAACTCGAACTCCACGGCAATTTTCATAATCTGCGTCTGGCTGCGGGCTCGGCTGACGGAGAGTACCGACGGCCCCTCTTCATGGACTCCGATGTCTACAAGTGGCTGGAAGCAGTCGCCTATGCGTTGGCGACGGAGCCCGAAGCGGAGTTGGAAGAGATGGCGGACACAGCTGTGCAGCTCATCGAGGCCGCACAGCAGCCTGACGGCTATCTCAACTCCTATTGGCAGGTCGTCGAGCCCGATCGCCGCTGGCAGGACTTGGACCACGGCCACGAACTGTACTGCGCGGGGCACCTCATGCAGGCTGCCGTCGCCTTTCGCCGCGCCACCGGCGACACGCGCCTGCTCACCGTCGCGGAGCGCTTCGCAGACAATATCGACAGCGTATTCGGTCCCGGCAAGCGACAAGGTACGCCCGGCCATCCCGAAATCGAGACTGCGCTCGTCGAGCTCTACCGGGAAGCTGGTGAGCGCCGCTATCTTGACCTGGCTGCGTACTTCCTTGGCCAGCGCGGACAGGGGACGCTGCGCGGGTTGAACCGCAACATCCGCGCCGAGTACCACCAGGATCGCGTGTCCGGTGCGCGATACCGATGTCGTGGAGGGCCATGCGGTGCGCCAGCTCTACCTCACGGCGGGCGTCACCGACCTTTATCTGGAAACTGGCGAACAGGCGCTGTGGGATGCGCTTATGCGCCAGTGGACCGACTTCACCGCGCGCAAGATGCATGTCACCGGCGGCGCAGGCGCTCGCCACGAAGGCGAGGCGTTCGGCGAGGCGTATGAGTTGCCAAACGATCGCTGCTACTGCGAAACCTGCGCACAGATCGCCAGCATCCACTGGAACTGGCGTCTTCTCCTGGCCACGGGCGATGCGCGCTACGCCGACCTCATGGAGCGCACGCTTTTCAACGGCTTTCTCAGCGGCGTCTCGCTGGACGGCAGCCGCTACTTCTATGTGAACCCGCTGCTCAGTCGCGGCGGCATCGAGCGACCGGAGTGGCACGGCTGCGCCTGTTGCCCGCCCAACGTCATGCGCCTGCTGGCTTCGCTGCCCCATTACTTCGTCACCGCGTCCACGGACGGCGTGCAGCTTCACCAGTACGCGGCGGCGCAGATTCAGTCCGTGCTTCCGTCCGGCGAAGGCGCACTGCTGCGCATGGAGACGGAGTATCCCTGGAGCGGCCAGATACGGGTGACCATTGCGGAGACAGACGGTTCGTCCTGGACGCTGCGCATGCGCCTGCCGGAGTGGTGCGACGATTGGAGCGTGACCGTCAACGACGCGGCACAGGAGAGCATCGACGTGGAGGCCGCGATCCAAGACGGCTACGTCGCTTTAACTCGCGCCTGGCAGGTGGGCGACACAGTGGACGCTGGACTTCGCCATGGAGCCGTTCCTCGTAAAGCCGCACCCGCGCATCGACCCGACGCGCGGGCAGCCTTGCCATCCAGCGCGGTCCTCTCGTCTACTGCCTCGAAGTCGTCGACCAGGAGCCAGAAACAAATCTACTCGACGTGCGCGTCGACCCGTCCGCGCCGCTGACTGCCGCCTGGCAACCGGATCTGCTGGGCGGCGTCGTGCATTGTTAGCGCAGGCGGCTACGCGGCCGGCGCCGGCGATTGGGATGACCAGTTGTACAGAGCCTATGTGTCCGTTGATGAACCGGCGGCAGCCGTGCGGTTGATTGCAGTGCCCTACTATGCTTGGGCCAACCGTGGGCCGGGCTCCATGCGCGTGTGGATTCCTGTTGCGTGAGCGTGAGGTGATGCGCCTGTTCGTCGTGCGGCCTCTTCTTGCGAAGGTTTGGCCGAGCGAAGTTTCAGCCGTGCAAGGTGTCGGACCTCGCGTCCGCTACACCTTTGCACGGGCTATCACCCGTACAGACCGTCCCACCGCGCAGCCCTGCATCGAATTGTCAGGCAAGACCTATATTCGCGCGTTTGCGCCTCTCGTACGATAATGGGGCGGATAGACGTCTGTCAGCGCGCAGCGTTCTGTCCAGCACATTTCCTCGGATCAACCATCCAACAACCCCGGAGGTACCCTACCCATGGACCTGCTAGAAGCCATCCGAACCCGACGCAGTATCCGCAACTACACCGGCGACCCGATTCCGCGTGAGGACCTGGAAACGATACTCGAATCTGCCCGCCTCGCGCCGTCCGGCCACAATGAACAGCCCTGGGACTTCATCGTCGTCACCGAGCGCGACGCCATCAACGAGCTCAAGATCGCGGCCGGATGGATGGACAAGGCCGGCGCCATTGTTGCCGTGGTGCTGGATCCGTCGTCGCGTTGGTGGCTGGAGGACGGCTCCGCAGCCGTGACGAACATGTTGTTAACGGCGACGGCGCTCGGCTATGGCGCGTGCTGGGTGGAGGGCAACGCCCTGCCCCTGGAGGAGCGCTTCAAGAAGTACCTGGGCGTGCCGGAGGGCAAGCGCATGCCGATCCTGATTCCCATCGGCGTGCCCTCGGAAGTCCCCGGGAAAGAGAAGAAGACGCTCGAAGAAATTGTCCATTGGGAGAAGTTCTAGCACACGGTGAAGGAGCCCGCCCATGAACATCAAACGCATCGAAACCTACGTCAACGGCCAGCAGATCGGCATCGTGCGCGTGGAGGCGGATGACGGCGCCGAGGGCTGGGGCCAGCTTTCGCCCTTCAATGCCGACATCACCGCGCAGGTGCTTCACCGCCAGGTCGCGCCCGTCGCCCTCGGCCGGGATGCTCATCACCTGGACGCGCTCGCGGATGACGTGATCGACGCAACCTACAAGTTCCCCGGCTCGTACGTGTGCCGCGCCCTGACCGGCATCGACACGGCGTTATGGGACTTGCACGGCCGGCTGGAGGGCAAGACCGTCTGCGAGCTCCTGGGCGGAACGCCGCGGCCCTTTCCCGTGTACGGCTCCAGCATGCGCCGCGACATCACGCCGGAGGACGAAGCCGCACGCCTCGTGCGCCTGCGCGATGAGTTTGGCTACGGCGCCTTCAAGATACGTGTGGGCAGCGCCGCCGGGCACGACCAGGACGCCTGGCCTGGCCGCACTGAGTCGCTGGTTCCCACCGTGCGCGGCAGCCCTGGGACCCGATGTCACCATCCTGGCTGACGGCAATAGCTGCTACACGCCGCCCAAGGCAATCGAGGTGGGTGGGCTGCTCCAGGACCACGGTTTCGGCCACTTCGAAGAGCCCTGCCCCTACTGGGAACTGGAATGGACCGCGGAGGTGGCCGCCGCGTTGGATATCCCAGTGGCAGGCGGGGAACAGGACTATGACCTGCAACAGTGGAAGCGCATCGTCAACATGCACGCCGTAGACATCGCGCAGCCGGACATCTGCTACATCGGCGGCGTGACGCGAGCACTGCGCGCTGCGAAGCTGGCCGAGGATGCCGGCATCCCGTGCGTACCGCATTCCGCCAACCATTCGCTGGTGACCGTGTTCACGCTGCATGTCATGGGCGCGCTGGCCAATGCCGGGCCGCACGTGGAGTTCTCCATCGAGGACCAGTCGTGGATGGGCGACCTCTATACGCCCAAGCTGCAGGTCGTGGACGGCAAGGTAATGATCCCGGACGGGCCCGGTTGGGGCGTCGAGGTCAATCCGGAGTGGTTGGCTCGGGCGGAGCGTACAGTCAGAGAAGCCTGACCTTTTGCCACTCGACGGTTCACGTGAGGCCGATCGATTCGCCCTGCATGTATCTGCTGCCGCCAGGGGTGCGACGGGGTCGCACCCGATAGGTGAAGCCGTGGACGCTGTCCGTTGTCTATGGTTTGTAGAGGAACGTCAAACGACTACGATGTCTCGGCGTGCCACGGGTCATCCTATTTGCGGCCGAAAACGGATTGCAATAGCTCGCTGCTCCGGTATATACTCACCAGTGTAGGGTGCCAGACAACGCGGCAACGGCGCCTCAGTGTGCACCACTACGGACGTTTGCGCTTTCAGACCCCCGTCGTCGTCTCGTCTCTGCCGGTCTGGATCGCTTCTTTACTGCTACATTTGTTGTACGTAGAAGTCTGAAGCCGTGCTGTACGATCGCTGTTCAAAGGTACTGAGAGGAAAGAGACACCATGTTCCGAATGCAACGCACCGCCAATCCTGGGCGCATCATTGGGTTGTTGCTTGTACTGGTGATGGGCCTGCTACTGACCGCATGTGTAGCGCCAGCCGCCGCGCCCGACGCTGCCGCTCCCGCTGAGGGAGAATCCGTCGCCGAAGCGCCCGTCGCGGAAGGCGAGACCGTCGAACTCGTCTACCAAGACTGGGCCACCACGTGGTTCCCGCCCATGGTCGAAGAGATGATGCCGATCTTCTATGAGAACAATCCCGGCATTCGAAGTCACCTATGTGCCGCAGTCCGACGATGTGGACGTCAAGCTGCTGGCGCAGATGGTGGCCGGCGAAGCGCCCGACCTCATGTTCGGCTGCTGCACCTGGTTCCCCATCATCGCCCAGAAAGGCCAGTTCCTGGACCTGCGCGCCTATGTGGAGTCGGACCTGGACCCGGCCCTCATCGAGGACTTCGACCCGGCCCAGTACAACGCCTACTTCCTGCCCGACGGCACGCAGTACGCGCTGCCCAAATACCACGGCGCGCTGGCCCTCTTCTACAACAAGGACCTCTTCGACGAGTACGGCGTCGAGTACCCGCCCGCAGAAGGCTGGACCCTGGAAGAGTACCAGGCCGCCATGGAGAAGCTGACCGTCGACACCGACGGCGACGGCGAAACCAACATCTGGGGCAGCATGATTGACGTGGTATCCGAGGACCGCGTGCAGATGTACGTCAACAACCACGGCGGCCATATCGTCAACCCGGAGGACGCCACCGACTGTATGCTGGACGAGCCCGAGGCGCAGGCCGGCCTGCAGTGGCTCTATGACCGCATGCAGGTAGACGGTACGATGGCCACGGCGCTGGACGTGGGCAAGGTCGGCACGCAGGCCGCCTTCATCAACGGCCAGGTCGCTATGGTCGAGGACGGTTCCTGGGCGCTGAAGAACATTCTCTACAACGCACCCTTCCGCGTCGGCATCGCCCCGTTCCCGGCGGGTCCGGCCGGCCGTGTTACGCTGGCCACGACCGACGCCTACGGCATCTGGGAAGGACACCGAGCATCCGGACGAGGCGTGGGAACTGATGAAGTTCCTGCTGGACGACGAGTATGTTCTGGCGCAGGCCGAGGCGCAGTTCCTGCAGCCGGCGCGCGAGTCGCTGGTGCCGGCATGGGCCGACATCATCCGCGCCGAGTTCCCGGAAGAGACCGCGGACCTGGACATTGAGGCCTTTGCAGACGGCCATGAGAACGGCTACAGCGTCGTCGTGGAGACCTTCGAGAACCAGGGCGAGGTCCGACCGCTGCTGCGTGAAGCTCTGGACCTGATCTTCACCCTGGACGAGGAGCCCGTCGAGTACATGGCCGACGTGTGCGCGGAGATCGAAGCCGCGCACAGCGAGTAGGCGTCTCGGTTCTCGGATTCGCAAACACTTTCGGGAAGCCAATACAGATCGTGTGCACAGAGAGGCAAGAAGAGCTTCCCGGAAGATCGGTGATAGACCGGCAGTAGTTCGTAAACCGGTAGCAGTTCGTAGAGAGGACGCCGGCACGGCGCAGACGCAGGGAGCGATCTTTCCCGTCGCCAGCCAGTGCCGGCGTCCTGATTGCCTGACGAACCGAGTTCACATTCCCGCTATGGCACGATCAAGATTCCATCTATCCCAGAGCGCACGTGAAGAGATCGCAGCCTATCTCTTTCTTTCCCCTTGGATCATCGGTTTCCTCATCTTCACGTTGGGGCCATGGTGTTCTCCCTCGGTCTCAGTTTCACCAAGACCGATCTGCTGACCTCCATCCGCTTCGTGGGGCTGGATAACTATGCTGAATCTGTGGACCGACCGCTTTGTGCCCCAGGCGCTCAAGGTCACCACGATCTATACCTTCACCACTGTGCCCATCGGCACAGTTCTGGCGCTATTGATCGCCGTATGCTCAACCAGCAGGTGAAGGGCCGGGGCCTCTTCCGCACCATCTACTATCTGCCATCCGTGGTTTCCGGCGTGGCCGTCGCCATCCTGTGGCAGTGGATCTACCATCCGGAGTTTGGGCTGATCAACTCCATGCTGGCGACGATCGGCATTGACGGGCCGCGCTGGCTCTTCAGCCGCGAATGGGCCCTGCCCGCGTTGATCATCATGGCCTTGTGGGGTGTCGGCGGCAGCATGCTCATCTTCCTCGCCGGGCTGCAGGGGATCCCCACGGAGTTGTACGATGCCGCGCATGTGGATGGCGCCAACGCTTGGCGTCGCTTTGTCCACGTCACCATCCCCATGCTGACGCCCACCATCTTCTTCGTGGTGATCCTCAGCATCATCGCCTCGTACCAGGTCTTCACCAACGCCTATGTGATGACCGAGGGCGGACCGGGCAGCGCCACGCTCATGCTGGTGCTGCTGCTCTATCGGGTCGCCTTCGAGCAGTTCCACTTTGGCTTCGCGTCAGCCATCGCCTGGCTGATCTTTGGCATCATCATGGTCTTCTCCTGCTCGTGATTCGCAGTTCGTCGTTCTGGGTCTACTACGCAGGAGAGGAGCAGTCCTGAGATGGCGCATGGACCAGACGGGCGGCACAGCCAGCGCCCAAGGCGGCCGCTGCAGCGGGTCGCTGCTCTACGCCGTGCTCGCGCTGGGGGCCGTCGTCTTCGCGCTGCCCTTCCTGTGGATGGTCTCCACGGCATTCAAACCGCCGTGGCAGGTGATGATCTTCCCGCCACAGTGGATCCCCGCGGAGATCTGGTGGCCGAACTTCACCGATTCCTGGGGCGCGCTGGACTTCGGTGTCTTCTATCGCAACACGGTCTTCGTCACGCGTGATGAACATCGTGGGCACGCTGATCTCGACTTCGTTGGTGGCGTTTGCGTTTGCCCGGCTGCGCTTCCGCGGACGCAACATCGCTCTTCCTGGTTGTGCTCAGCACGATGATGCTGCCCACGCAGGTCACGCTGATCCCGACCTACGTGCTCTTTTCGCGCCTGAGGCTGGATCAACACGTTCGTGCCCCTGATCCTGCCGATCTGGCTGGCAGGCGGGCCCACCGGCGCGTTCAACGTCTTTCCTGCTGCGCCAGTTCTTTCTGACCATCCCGCGTGAAATGGACGACGCCGCCAAGATCGACGGCGCCGGGTATTTCAGCATCTACTCGCGCATCATCCTGCCCATGAGCCGGCCCGCCCTGGGCATCATCACCATCTTCACCTTTACCAATAACTGGAACGATTTCTTTACGCCGCTGATCTACATCAACACCACCGACAAATACACGGTGGCGCTGGCGCTGCGCTTCTACCAGACGCGGCTGGACGTGCAGATGGGTCCGCTGATGGCGCAGAGCCTGGTCGCGCTGATCCCCGTGCTGATCATCTTCTTCTTCGCACAGAAGCACTATATACAGGGCATCGTGATCACTGGCGTCAAGGGATAGCCTTCACGCTGCGAGACACTCCCGTAGGTGCAGAACCCTTTCTGCACGAGGGATGCTTGCCCTGAACTACGCCCCTTCCCAGATGCCGCTGTCCAACGACGTCAACATCAAGTCCGCCAGCGCGTCCGGGCGGTGAATGTGGATGTCGTGGTGTGTGTTGTGGAACCAGTGCACGTCCACGCGCGCCAGCCCTTCTTGCGCCGCCACCACCTGATGCGTCTTCCGCTCCGACCAGTCCGGGTTGCCGTCTTCCGCCGGGCAGACGAGCGCCGGCTCCTGCACGCGCGGATAGAGCTCCGGCGGCCGCTGTTCCCACAGCGCGCGCACGATCTGCATGTGAATCGAGATGGGCAGCCAGCGGCGGACCGTCCCGTCCGGCAGCCACTCAAAATTGCGCATGGTGGCGTCCACGCCCCACTCCGGCCAATCCGTGTTGCCGGCGCGGATGCGCGCTTCCAGGTCCGCCTTGCGCATGCCGTCGATGTCGTGCGGGCGCAGCCGCTCGTAGACGCCCTCCCAACTGGGGTCCCAGCCGTTGCCATAGTCTCCCTGCATGTCCAGGAAGCCGCCGTCCACGAAGGCGAGGCCGTGCGCCACGCCGGGATAACGTGCACCGAACGCCAGCACCACATTGCCGCCCCACGACTGGCCGGCCACAACGGGGCGCACCAGTTCCAACCGTTCGATAAGCGACGCCAAGTCGGTGCTCACGGAGGCGAAATCGTAGCCGCCGTCCGGTTTGTCGCTGAGCCCGTGTCCGCGCTGGTCCACGGTTATGACGGCATGGCCGGCCGCGGCCAGGCGCTGCGCCACGCCTTCCCAGGTGGCGCAATTGCTCGACAGTCCGTGCAAGAGCACAAAGGCGCGCTTGTCGCCGGGCCATTGCTCGCGTGTGCAGCCGCACGCCCGCCGGCACATCTACAAACACTGTTTTCGCCTCAATAGGCGTCAACTCTTTGGGTATCGTCTGTTTCGCCACGCGTCATACATCCTCTCGTCTCACGACTTGCGGCCCGTCCGCCGTGTCGTCCACCTGCCAGCCCAGCGCCATGCAGCTCATCGCGCAGTCTGTCCGCCGTCTGCCAATTCTGCTCTGCGCGCGCCGCCTCGCGTTCTGCCACCATTTTTTCGACCGGCGCGGGCACAACGGCATCGTCGTCTGCCTGCGCCGTGTGGACCACTTGCGCTCGCGCCCACACCTCCTCTGGGATTCCCTCCGCGTCGCGAGGCAGGCGCCACGGGCCGAGCAGGTCCACGGAGAAGGCGCCGCCGGCGGCGAAGCGGGTCTCCTTGCCGTCGCGGAAGACAATGGTTTCGCCTACGCCCACGACTGTGCATTCGCCCGAGTCCGGGTTAATCACCACCCCCGTATTCTCCTCGATGCCCAGGATTACGGGCAGCCTCGGCAACAGGGCCAGCAGGCGTTCGTAGCGCTCCTGTCCCATGTAGCAGCGGCTGGTGTCCAACTCGTCGCCGCCGTCGTTGTTGTTCCAGTGCGGGGTGATCATCAGATTCAGGCCGAAATGCGCAAAGAAATCCAGCCCGTCCTTCCAGTGCAACTCTTCCCCGACTTTGTAGATCTCGTAGACGGGCAGCGCATACTTGCTCACGCTGATGGTGGAGGCGCTGGAGAAAACGATGGCCGCGCCGAGACGATGCTGCGCCAACATGCTGTGCCACGTGAAGCTGTCCTGTAGGTGGCGCACTGCGTACGTGGGGCTGCCCGGTCCCATGAAGACGTAGTTGGACCGGAAGATAGCGCCAGCGAGCGCGGGATCGTCCGGGCTGAAGTCCGTACCGCGCATGCGTGCGGGGACCAGTTCGCATTGCGGGTCAAAGTTCTGCAGCCGATGGGTCAGAGTATTCGGCGATCTTCCGCGCCACCATGTCGGAATTGGGCTCGAAACCGGCCGGCGTCTCGATGATGGCGGCGCGCACGGGCGCGGTCACCCGTGACATGACCTCGTGGTGGATCCGTTGCGCGGCCGGCGATGTCTCGCCGGAGCCGAATAGGGCGATGGGGCCGATGGAATTGTCTGCGCTCATGCTCATATCGCGATTCTTTGCCTGCTTGCGCGCTCGCTGCATGTGACGGAGGCGGACGCCGCTGCCAGCATTATGAACGTGCGACCGTGCGCCGTCTGTATGGTCGCTTGGATTTCCTTGATTCTTGGACAAGCATCGTGCACGGCCGGCATCGACAGGCGGCATACGCACCCGGCGCCGGAGCGACTTGCGCCGCCGCCGAGTTCCCGCCCATTCTACCCGATTGTCATTCCAAGCCGCCTGTTGCCCGGACTCGATGTGCGTCGAAAATCTACCTTGACATCCTTTCTCCATGAGTGTAGTTTGGTTTTCCCCTTGATAGCGGTTTTGGTTTTGCAGGGTTAGGCGTACGTCCTCGGTCTGGTCGGGCACAGCTTCTGGCAACTCCAACAGCGCATCGCGTAGCTGGTAGAGTTGCTTGAGCAATTGGCGAGGATCGGCGTCTCGGCGCAGAACTTTCATCTTGGCAGCCTGTCGTGTCGACAGGGTATTGGTTGTCAAGAGGCGATCCAGCGGCGGACGAGCTTGGTCGAAGCGGCGCCGCACTTTTGGAATGCCATTGGTAGTGGGCAGCGCCTCCTTGGCGCTGAGTCGCATGACCGGCTGAAAGCAGTTGTAGTAGACCCACATCCCGTCATAGAAACGGTTGAGCGCCTCGGTGTGGGCGACTGTATCCAATCGTTGCTGGCCCAGGTAGGCGCGTACCAAAGAGCTATTCTTCTGTTCCACAAAGCGATTGTCATTCTTCTGGTAGGGCCGTGAGCGGCTGAGCGCTAGGCCGGGCATTGCGTCGGACCAGTAGCGCAGCAGATGGTGGTTGAGAAACTCGCCCCCGTTGTCAGGATGCAGTTCGCACACTGCAAAGGGCAGGCGCTGCAGGATACGCTCGAAGGCATCTTGCATGACCAGATAGCTGCGACCGAGGATTGCTATGCGCTCGCTCCAGCCGGTGGCGATGTCCACCATCTGCAAGGTGTAGACATACTGACCGCTGGTTGTCCCACCGCAGTGATGCACCAGGTCCACCTCGAAATGACCCGGTTCTGTCAGGTCCCACGCCAATCTCCTCGCCGGAATTTGCTGATAGCTGTGGGGCTGTGACGCTCGATTCCGGACCAGACGCGGCTCGTCTTGGCTCACCCGCTGCAGGATGCGCCGTACAGTCGAGATGCTGATCTTCTCCAGTTGTCCCAGCAGTTGTTGGTTCACTACCAACTCGCCGTGTTGCGCAAGATGCTCTGCCAGCCAAACTAGATTCGGCTGCAACCGCTCCGCACAGATATGGTCCATGCTCTCACTGATCACGCGGCAATGCATCATCCACCTCCGCTCCGTAGGTGCGCCCGCGCTGCCGCCGGCGCCGCTTCCTTTCCAGCCCACCACGCATGAGCCGTATCAAACTCTTGCGGTGCAGCTCCGTCACTTCTCCCATCTCATCAAGCAGTCGACTCCGCTCGCCTTTGCTCCCTGCCCAGTACCTTTCTTGCATCAGCCGCAGATACTTGTACCGCTCGTCAATCGTCATCACTTCCTTGGTGGCCATGGTTCCCTCCTCGGTAACATTATCTCTTGAGAGAACCGTACCTCCTCAGTAACATTTTAGATGAGTAACGCGCACCCTTTCGCAGCGGCTGGTATACTTCGACTTTGTGAAGTTTGTCCATTCACCGAGCTTCCCAGTCTCACCTTAGTTCTTACTCGCAGGCCTGTTTCTGCGGGTTGTCTCTCAGTGTAGCACTCCAACAACAGAAGAAGGGGGATACCCATGTCTATCGAGAACCGAATGACTCGCCGTGGTTTTCTGCGCGCAGCATCGTTTGCCACTATGGGCGTAGCCATGGCGGCGTGCGCGGCGCCTGCCGCCGCCCCGGCGCCGGCATCCGAATCGGGCGAGGCAGCACCGTCCGGCGAGCCTGTCACCATCCGCTTCCACGCCCGCATCGGCGCGCAGGAGGATGCGCTCTATGACCTGCAGATGCCCAAGTTCATGGAGGAAAACCCAAACATAGAGTTAGTGAGAGAATCCTTTCCCGGCGACGAGTTCTCCGCGAAGGTCTCTACCATGCAAGCGGGCGGCACGCTTGGAGACGCGATCTGGAGTGCACTAGGCCAAGCCAAGATCCAGTTCGCGTGGGCACAGGGCCAGGTTGCTCCCATTGATGATCTGGTTGCCTCGCAGAATGTGGATCTGACCGAGTGGTACGATGGCTGCATCAGGGCCATTACCGTTGACGGCAACCTGTTGGGTCTGCCCTTCAAGGCGCACCCTGGCATGGCAGTCACGTATTACAATCAGACGCTGTTTGACGAAGCGGGACTTGAATACCCGACGGCGAACTGGGATCAGGCCGCACATCTTGAAATGGCCCAGGCGCTTACCAAGGACGAAGGCGACCGTACGACTCAGTTCGGTTACACGCCGAATATCGGTTGGAAGGGATTTGTGACGCTCCTGCGCGCGTTTGGCGGCGAGTTGCTCTCTGAGGACGGGGCCACGTTCCAGCTTACGTCGGACGAGGGAATGGCCGCTGTCAACTATGCGTACGACCTGCACCACACGTACAATGTATCGCCCAAACCTGACCAGATTGTCGGGACTGCTGACGGACGCGATATGTGGGCCACAGGCGTATTGGGCATGTTCCAGGCGGGCACATGGGCCTCGAACCTGGGCAACGCCATCGGGGACAAGTTCGAGTGGATGGTCACCTCCAATGCCGTTGGCGCCGGCGGCGTAGGCGGTTCCGATTATGAGGTCGACGCCTACTGCGTGACGACAGCCACGGAAAACCCCAACGAGGCGTTCCAGTGGGTCCAGTATCTGTGTAATGAGGAGAGCGGCGTGCAGCTAGGCGTGATCGGCGGCACCGTCGGCGGCCGACCGGACGTCTACGGCAGCGAGGTGCTCCTGCAGTTCCCGTACCGCGTGGTCTTCAAGGAGATCATGGACAACGCGATGGACAGCCGCATCACGGCCAACTGGCGCCAAGAGGAGGCCGAGACGGCATTCGCTCAGTTAGCCCAGCCGTTGTGGGCCGGCGACGAGCAGCCGACCGACGCGTTTGTGGGCGAGCTGGCCGCGCATATCCAGGACATCATGGACCAACCGCGACCGTAACGCGGTTCGTATGATTCGATCGGGACGCCACACGCGACGGCGTACGGGCGGTCAGTCGCCCTTGTATGCCGCTCGCCGAGGCGTCCCACTCACCTCGTAGGAGATTGACATGCAGAGCTCTTTTTGGGAGAGTAGGATGCGGCGGCGCGAAGCCATCGAAGGGTATCTGTGGATCAGCCCCTGGGTTATCGGTTTCGTTGTCTTTTCGCTCGGACCCATCGTTGCCTCTGCCTACTTGAGCTTCACCAAATACAAGATTGGCGGTCAAGCTGAGTGGATCGGTCTGGCCAACTACAACGAGGCCTTCTTCAACGACAGGCTCTTCTGGCCTTCGTTGGGTCGTACAGCGTATTTTTCGTTGGCGGCAGTATTTATAGGCGTTTTCCTGTCACTGCTCGCTGCCGTTCTGCTGAACCAGGCTTTGCACGGCCGCAGCACCTTATCGCGCATTCTACTATCTGCCTTCGTTGACGCCCGTGGTAGCCATGGCAATCCTGTGGCAGTGGCTGCTGCAACCTCAGCTGGGTCTGGTGAACTATGCCCTTTCCCTGGTTGGTATCGACGGCCCCGGCTGGCTTACCAGCCGCCAATGGGCCATTCCCTCCATGGTCCTGATCACGCTGTGGGCCAGCGTCGGCGGCGGGCGCATGATCATCTTTCTGGCCGGATCTCCAGGGCGTGCCGCAGGAGCTCTACGAGTCTGCTGACCTTGATGGCGCGGGCGCAATCAGTCGCTTCCGCCATATCACGCTGCCCATGATCTCCCCCGTGATCCTGTTCAACCTGATCCTCGGCGTAATCGGCAGCTTCAGCGTCTTCTCCCTAGCCTATGTGGCGACCAGAAGGCGGGCCCAACTACGCCACCTGGTTCTACATGCTGCATCTCTATTACAACGCCTTCAGCTTCTTCCGCATGGGCTATGCATCGGCGCTGGCATGGATCTTCTTTGTCATCATCTTCATCCTCTCCTACCTGCAGATCAAGTTTTCCGACAGGTGGGTCTACTATGAAATCTCCTAAAGGGTAGTCCATGGCGACGACAAGTACTGGCAGCCAGACCATTACCGGTGCGCCGACGCAGCATAAGGCATCGTCCCGCCACGTATGGACGAAGCGCATCAAGCGGTTTCTGCTCTATGCGCTGGCAATTGGTCACGGCCGTGCTGTTTGCAGCGCCCTTTTTCTGGACCGTGTCCAGCTCGCTCGAAACCGATCTCGGAGATCTACCTGTATCCGCCGACGCTGTTTCCGAAGGATATCCGCTGGCAGAATTATCCGGATGTCTTTCGACTGGCCCCCTTTGCGCGCTTCATCTGGAATACGGTCGTCATCACCGCGTTTCGCCATGTTTGGGCAGATCCTGTCTGCGTCAGCCGTCGCTTATGGTTTCTCTCGCTTTCGCTTTCCCGGCCGGGACGCCCTTTTTTTCGTCGTACTCAGCACCATGATGCTGCCCTGGCAGGTGACCATCGTGCCGTTGTTCCTGCTGTTTCGGTACCTGGGCTGGATCAATACCTTCCTGCCACTGATCGTGCCTTCCTTCTTTGGCGGCGGCGCCTTCTACATCTTCCTGCTGCGCCAGTTCTTCATGACCATTCCGCGCGATCTGGACGAAGCGGCGAAGCTGGACGGAGCATCGTCCGTGCGTGTTTTCTGGAACATCATCCTGCCCCTTTCCACTGCGGCCTCGCCACCGTCGCGATCTTCTCGTTCATCCAGCACTGGAACGAGTTTATCGGCCCGCTGATCTTCTTGAACTCGACGGACAAAGTTCACCGTGTCGATCGGACTGCGCTACTTCATGGTGAATCCGTTTGAGAGCGATGAACCGCGTGAGGCCATCCTCATGGCGGCCTCCACCATCGTGGCGCTTGCCCACGCTCATCCTCTTCTTCGCCGCGCAGAAGTACTTCGTGCGCGGCATTGTGACTACTGGCATGAAGGGGTAAACTACTCGCAACTGGCCGGCGTACAGCAGATTCTGCGTCCAGTCAATCACATTCGCCCTATCCAGTCTGCGGAGACGCCCAATGACCTTCGATCTGCTCATCAAAGGCGGCGAGGTAGTCGACCCAGGCGCGGGCCTGTCCGGCAATCTCGACGTCGCCATCACGCGCAACCGCATCGCCGCTGTCGACCGCGACATCCCGGCCGAATCCGCCCACCGCGTGATCGACGCCGCGGGCCAATACGTGACGCCCGGCCTCATCGACCTGCACACGCACGTCTATCACAGCGTCACCTTCTGGGGCATCCACGCCGACCCGGTGGCCGCGCGCACCGGCGTGACGACGTGGCTGGATGTGGGCTCCGCCGGCGGCTACAATGTCATGGGCTTCCGCGAGTTCATCGCCCGTCCGGCGCAGGCGCGCATCTATGCGCTGCTCAACATCTCGTCCATCGGCCTGACGGCGTATTCGTGGGAGCTGGCCAACCTCAACTACTGCGACGTCGATCTCTGCTGCACCATGACCGATCACAACCGCGATCTGATCCTGGGCGTCAAGGCGCGCATCGACAGCGCCACGACCGGCCCCAACGGACTGGAGCCGCTGCGCCGAGCGCGGGAAGCCGCCGACCGCCTCGAGCTGCCTCTCATGGTGCATATCGGCCAGGGCCCGCCCGAGGTGACCGGCGTGCTGGACCTCATGCGCCCGGGCGACATCCTCACCCATTGCTACACCGGCGGCTCCATGCGCATCATCGACGCCGGCGGGCAGATCCTGGAGGCGGCCAAGCAGGCCGTGGACCGCGGCATCATCCTGGACATCGGCCACGGCGCCGGCTCCTTCTCGTTCGAGACCGCCGAGGCGTTGATCGACACCGGCTATCGCCCCTACGTCATCTCTTCTGACATCCATCAGATGAGCATTCTGGGCCCGCTCTACGATCTGCCCACCTGCCTCAGCAAGTTCATGGCCCTGGGCATGTCCTTCGCGGACGTCATCGAGGCGGCCACGGCGCGGCCTGCGCAAGTGCTCGGCATGCAGGACGAGATCGGCACGTTGAAGCCCGGCGCCTTTGCCGACGTCGCCCTCTTTGACGTCGTGCGCGGCGATTTCCCGTTCTACGACGTGCGCATGAACCAGCGCACCGGCAAGGCGTTGATCCGAAACTCCCTGACCATACTCGGCGGACGCGAAATGGTGCGCGTCGGGCGATCCTCCCTCCGCGCCGTGGATGCCGCTGAGCGAGGATCAGCAGCGCCTGCGTTCCCTGGGCCACACGCCGGAGATGATGGCGCAGCAGGGGTAGCCGGCGCAAACTTGCGTGCGGCGCCGTCCACGCATGAAGATGGAGGCGAACGATGACGGAACAGAGGCAGTATGGCGTCGGCTTGATCGGCGCGGGCTGGGTGGCGGGCGAATATGTCAAAGCGCTTCGTGATCATCCCCAAACGCAGATTGCGGGAATCTACAACCGCACACCGGGCAAGGCGACCAGCCTGCTACAGAGCCACGGCGTAGAGGCAAACGAGTACGCCACGCTCGACGATTTCTTCGCAGACGACCGTATCGACATCGTCGTCTCCTGCACGCACCCGCATGTGCGCGCCGGCCATTGCGTGCGCGCTGGCGGAGACCGGTCGCCACATCGTGATCGAGAAGCCGGTGGCCATCACCCCGCAGGAGACGGAGCGCATCCGCGCCGCAGTGGAGAAATGCCGGGGTCAAGACAGTGACCAGTTTCGTGTTGCGCTGGAATCCGCAGTTCGTCACCGTACGCAAGCTGATCGATGACGGCGTGCTTGGGGACCTGATCTATGGGGAGGCCGACTACTGGCATCCCGGTGCCGCCCAGTCGGGCCGGCGGTCCCTATCTGCGCGCGGACGTAGTAGGCAGTGCGGTGCTGTCCGGCGGCTGTCACGCCGTCGACATGTTGCGCTATCTGGGCGGCGAGATTGTCGAGGTTGCGGCCTTCTCCGCGCGGCCGAAGCGCACGAAGGGCTTCGACTTTGCCCCGGTGACGGTCGCCTCGGTCACTTTCGCGAACGGCGCGGTGGGCAAGCTCTCCACACTCATGGATGGCGACACGCCCTACGCCTTCAACTGTCGTCTCTTTGGCACAGAGGGTGCGATCCAGAATAATCGCGTCTATTCCTCGTCGCACTACCCCGGGGCCACCGACTACTGGACCTTTCCGACCATTGAGCCCAACAGCGGCGACGTGGCCCACCATCCGTTCCGCGCGGAGATCGACCACTTCATCGACTGTCTGGATCGCGATGTGGAGTCGCATGCGTCGATCCACGACACGGTCAAGAGCATGGCCGTCTGCTTCGCTATCGATGAATCAGCGGCGCACGGGGGTAGACCCGTTCGCGTCAAGCTGGACTAGGCGGCAGGCGTGGGATGCCAACCCCGGTCAGGACGGAGAGCGGTCCCGCTTCGCGCAGGCGGCGCATTTGGGCGTCGTCGCGCACAAGCAGCGATCCTGCATAGCCCAGTGCGTTGACCGAGATTTCCTCGTAGGATTCGCGGCTGCGCGGCGCGATCATCATCCACTCGCGTGTTGCAAGCATGTTGTATGGGCTCGTCTGTTGCGCGCCCGAACCCGGCGGCATCCCCGCAGCAGACAACAACAGCCGGTAGAGTTCAAGCATGCGCCGCCCGCTTGCGTTGGGTATCTCCAGCGAACCCAGCGCGTGGACGAACGGGAACGCCTCCACTGTGCCGATGCCGGCCTCCCAGTGCGCGCCGGCCAATGCGGCGCGCAATGGGCAGTTCAGCGCTTAGCGGACTCAGGGGGAAGGGCGCATATTGCAGATGCTTGTGACGTTGGCTGGCCCCTGCAGCCTTGCCGCCGTTGTAGAAGGCCAACCCGTCGAACTCCACCATACACAGCCGCAGCGCTTCGAAGTCGGCGAGCGTCAACCAGTCTGTCTGGAGTTCGAAGGACCGCGTGACCAGCAGCACGTGTTGGTCGAGCACGTTGTACTTGTTGAGCAGGCAGACGTGCGTATCTGAAACGCCGCAGACGAACAGGGCGGCGTCATACGGAAGAAACGGATTGGCGCCCGTCTCTGACCACGCCGGCTTTTCGGGACGAATGGCGCCGGCTGAGAGCGGCGTGTGCGCATCCGTCAGACGCCAGACTGTGAAAGCAATGCCGTGATCGTGCATGGTCTCCGGCACGGCGGCGATGGGTTGCAGCGCGCCGCTCGCCAGTGCGCGCTCCTGGGCATGTTGCACCTGCTCACGCAGTGTGCCCGGCTGTAGATAGTTGTTCTCCGCTCGCCGGCCGGCATCTTCAGACATCAAGTCTTCCTCTTCTTGCGCCCACGCTTGCGCGGCGAATTCTGCGCGTCCGAAGCTTATCCCGTGTTCTATCAACGATCAAATTGCGCCAGACTTACAGTGCGCGCCCTGCGCGTTCCGCTAGACTACGCAGGTAGGTCAATCGCAATGAGTTGCGCCGGGCAAACCGGGTGACCGTACGGCCCGGCAGTCCTTGTATTGCAGGGTAGTTCAATAACCAAGAAGAGAGGGAGAAGAGGATGACAGTCCAGTCTACACAACCGCGCCAGCCGCTTTCATTTGGCCGTGTCGCCCTATATGGCTTGATTGCCATCGTCGGGTCGGTTGTCGCCAACCTAATCGTGCGCGCTCTGGGTCTGGCGATTATCGATGTGTCGCCGGAGTTCATGCCGCTCGCGGACCCGATGGCGACCGTGATCTTCACGACCGGATTCGTGCTGATCGCTGTGATCGTTTTTGCCATCGTCGATCGTGTGGCCAGGAACCCGGTCCGCACCTACAACATCATTGCCCTGATCGCCTTGCTTGTCTCGTTTATTCCCGACATCGGGATCCTGATCAGGCCCGAACAGGTACCGTTCGGCGGGGTCACGTTTGGCGCAGTCATGCTATTGATGCTGTTGCACGTCGTCGCCTATGCCGTGACGGTATACACATTGACGGTGCTGGCGTACAGGGAGTAGGCTCTGTTTCGCGTTGGGCGCGTCGTGGGCGTGCAAGAATAATAAGGACGCCAGACTTTGCAAGGGGTCGACGATCGGTAGGTTCGCACCTTCGCGAAGTCTGGCGTAGTGTTGCTTGGAACCGACCCTGGCCATGAGCCGGCGGCCATCATGGTCAGTTCTTTGCCCTCACGACAGGGCCGCACCGGAGAACTCTCACCGTTGCCGGATGTACCGGCCGGCGCGGCATGAAAGTCACAGCCGAATCAGACACAAGTGCGGATCAGGACAGATGTCCGTTTTCCCGACGACCTATGCGACGGCCACCCCATTCGGCTGTGTCAAACCGGCGATCAGTGCATGCGAGCCCTCGATGCGCGGCGCAAGCATACCTCCAGAGCGCCCGCCGCTTCCAAGATGGCTGCCGCACGCGGCGCATGTTCGTCCGCCGTGCGCACGATGACGAGCGAATCTCCCCGGCGCA
This sequence comes from uncultured Chloroflexia bacterium, assembly GCA_963752485.1. GTDB lineage: Bacteria > Chloroflexota > Anaerolineae > Caldilineales > Caldilineaceae > JASGTU01. The sequence goes on along the minus strand of CAVVYP010000021.1, from coordinate 16,929 downwards.
AATGCAACACGGAGGGCCAGAGACAGGATCGCCACGTCATCGACTGCCACGCTGCGCGCAGTGGGCTCTGGATTTCCACGCTTGCCGGGGAGAAGCCGCCCTCCTGCAACTGGCGCAGCATATCTTGCGCCGCCTCGCGTCCATGTACCCGGCAAACAACCGTGCGCACGCTTTCACCTCCCGCGCACTCCTTGCAGATGATTCCCCGCCACCGAGGCTGCGACACTCTGCCGGACTGCGCGTGAATCGCTTCGACGGCGTAGCCCCGGCAAGCCTCAGGCGACCGTCGCCATTTCCGTCTTGTCAATGATCTTCATCTCGACATCGCCCATGGTCGCGATCGTCTCATGGACAGGGCAATGCTCGGCGACGCGCTGCATGGCCTGCCGGCGGTTCTTACATTCGCCGTGCGGCAAGAAGATCGTAACCTGTACATTGACCAGGCGTGTCGGATTCTCTTCCTTGTCAAAGCTCACGTCGACGCGCAGGTCTGTGGCGTCCACGCCGCTCTTGGCGCAGTAGTTGGCTACGAATGCGCCCACACACGAGCCCAGCGACGCGATGAACAGCTCGGGCGGCGTAGGTCCGCGGTCATTGCCGCCCATCGCGGGCGGCACGTCGATGGTTAGCGTGTGGCTGCCCATCTCGCTCTCGAACAGCATGTCGCCCTTGTAGTAAGTCGAAATCACACCCATTTGATGGCTCCCATCGGTTTCTGACTTCGTTGTTGGCTGCATCTCACGCCTGACGCCGCCGGCCAACCGGGCCGCGACGAGGAGACACATTGACACGACGCCGCGTCTGCACGGATCGTAGCATGGCAGCCCGGACTGCTCCTTGCTCCCCAGCAAACGGGAGCGAGTCAGGAGAAACTTGGGGTATCTGACTTGAAACGAGAAGTGCTACAGGGAACTGGCCAGAGGGTTCAATTCGCCATAGAGGATACGGCTCTGAGCGATTCTCGATCGCATACCACGACGCGTTCGCGGCCAGTGCGCACATGCCCATCCGTCTCCCATTGGTGCAGAAGACGGCTGACCGTGTAGAGTGTCGTGCCGGCGTATTCGGCGAGGTCCTCGCGGGACAGAGGTACATCGATGAGGATGCCGTCCGCGGTCTGGCGTCCTACGTCGTCGCTCAGTCGCACAAGGGCGTGCGCCACGCGCTGCTCGACGGACTCGGTCAGCAGTCCTTGGTAACGAATCTCCAGCTCGCGGTTGCGCATCACGGTGATCCGCAACACGTTGAACGAGAGGCTGGCGCAGCGTTCCATATACTGCGCCAGTACTTCTCCGTGCCACACGAGTGTTCTGCATTCGCCGATGGCCTTCACCGACCACATGTAGTCGAAGCCACTCAGGACAGATGTCAGGCCAAAGCCGCCGCCGGGCCGGACGAAGCGAAGCAAGACCTGGTGACCGTCGGGCGTTACCTGCGCTAGCTTGCCATGGCCGCAGAACATGAAGTAGTAGGCCAGGGCGGGATCCCCTTGGCGGATGATCAGGGAGCCGGAATCGAAGCGGCGCATATTGCCGGCGGCGCGCATTTCCTCCAGTTCCTGAGAGCTGAGTCCGTGGAATAGCGTGTTTTCCGCGAGTAGAGCAATGAGAGGGTCGTTCATTTGTGACGTCTGGGTTGCGCTGCGCGAAGTAATGCCTTGCTTCATCATGCCTCAGCGAACGCCTCCTGACAAATCGCTGGAATTTGCCGCCACTGGGATTGCAGCGACGAGTTCGAGGAGATCGACATGACACTCCCGGTCCCGCGCGCCGTCAACGCAGGTGTTCGCCGGGGGCAGAGCGTATCCGGGGGCGCGCCGGCATTGCTGACCAACGACGATCCACCGCGTCAGTGGCGGGGCGTCAGATCACGAGCCGCGGCCGTGGCAATGCTTGAACTTCCTGCCGCTGCCACAGGGACAGGGATCATTGCGCTTGGCGTTGGCATACGCGCTTTCGATTTGGCGTTCTTCCGCGGCCAGAACCTGCATGATCTCTGCGGGCGCTCGCCCTTGCTGCAACAGACCCGCCATGATCTGCATCGGCCGGCCGACATGGTGGAAGAACGCCTTGTAGCCCGCACAGAGATAGTTGAGGCCCGGCTCACCGTCCGGCGTCTCGATGAAGCGGTTCTTGGGGCAGCCGCCATGACACGCAAAACGCACATCGCATTCCCGGCAAAACTGCGGCAGCGTATCCACCTTGTCCTGTCCGAACTTGCGCTGTTTTGGGGACGCGACAAGCTCGATCATGTGCGTGTCGCGGATGTTGCCCAACAGGTACTCGGGCTCCACGAAATGGTCACAGGCATAGAGGTCGCCCGTGTGCTCGATGGCCAGTGAATCTCCACATGTGGGCGAGAAGACGCACAGACTGTGCTGTCCCACCCAACTGCCCAGGGTGACGTCAAAGATCTGTACGTAGACCTTGCCCACGTCGCGGCGCACCCACTCGTCAAACACGCCGATGAGGAACTGCCCGTACTTCTCGCCGGTGATGGATCGGTCGGTGACTTGCGTGCCCTGCTGATAGAGCGTCAGGCCGTCTTCATTGATGCGTTCAACGATGGGAATGAACTGGACGAAGTCGACGTTCAGCTCGTCGCGGAAGAAGCGATAGACCTCGACAGGGTGGTCGGCGTTCGCCGCGTGGACGGTGCACAGGATGTTGAAGTCCACGTCGCGCTTCTTGAGCGCCTCGTACCCGCGCATCACGCGGTCGAAGCTGCCGCGACCGCCCTTGTCCCAGCGGTAGGCGTCATGGATCTCGCGCGGGCCGTCAACGCTCAGACCGATGAGGAAGTTGTGCTTCTTGAAGAACGTCGCCCATTCATCGTCCAGCAGCGTACCGTTGGTCTGCATGCTGTGCGACACCGTCTGGCCTGGTCTGCGGTACTTCTCGACGAGTTCCATGGCAAGCTCAAAGAAGTCCAGACCCATCATCGTGGGTTCGCCGCCCTGCCAGGCGAGGTTCACCTCCGGCACTCGCTGTGATTCCATCAGTTGGCGGATGTAGATTTCCAACAGATCGTCGGCCATGCGAAACTTGCTGCCCGGGTAGAGCTTCTCTTTGGTGAGGAAGAAGCAATACTGGCAGTCGAGGTTGCAGATAGCGCCGGTCGGTTTGACCAGCACGTGATAGGCGCGCGGTGCAGAATCCGGCATCGTAAGCGGCATAGCGGGCGAGCTCAGCGCTGTGTCTGGTTGGGTCATTCGAGTACAAGCTCCTTCCGGCGTCGCCTCGAAAGGCGGCGGCTTCCGGCGCAGCGAGTTGCGGCGCATGACGGGCTGTCATAATACTGGATTGCATCCCAAAACTCAAGCAAATCACCTGACCCGCAGCAATTCCAAATCTAAACGGGAATGCAGCCCACACGATGAACATTCAGCTTCGCAACGTGCCAGTTGATGTATATTTTCGCCAAGATTGATGTCGAATTTCCAACAAACCGCTGGTCAAACGGCAACCCATGGCGTTCAACAGCGATTTGTGGTCTTCACAACCCCTAATCTGGCAATTGCTCTGCGCCATAGCACGTCAACCGTCAGGACAAGATTTCTCATTTGGAACTGCTGCCTGACCCGGATGTGTGGTCGATCGGGAGTTGGATGTTGTTGGGCAGAGGGGATACGCACTATCGTGTTCCTGGAACGAAAAATAACCGATTAGCCTCCGTGTCAAATCAAATGAAAATGTTACCGAAAGGTTTTCGTTCTGTCATTTGAAAATGTTACTAAGCCACCTTCTCCTTTCTTGGCGATAGAGCTAAGGTTTTTTCCTTCTAGGCGGTTTTGGTTGTAAGGGTTTGACGTACATCTTGGCTCTGGCCGGCCAGAGCCGCCGGCAGGTCAAAGATAGCGTTCCGCTAGTCTGTATAAGTCGTTGCGTAAGCTGGCGCGGGTTCGTATCGCGGTGCAGCATTTTCAATTTTGCCAGATTGTCTGGGCTCTAAGATGCTCAGTCGCCAACAAGCGATTGAGAGGCGATTTAGCATCGTCAAAGCGCCGCTTAACCCTGTGGATTCCGTTGGTAGTCGGCACAACGTTCTTCCCGCTCAGGCGCATTACCGGTTGGAAGCAATTGTAGAAGACCCACATGCCGTCGTAATAGCGGTTGAGGCTCTCCGTATGGGCCACGGTGTCGAAGCGTTCGTTGGCCCAGGTACGCTCGCACCAAGGATGAATTCTTCTGCTCCACGAAACGATTGTCATTCTTCTGATAGGGACGAGAACGGGAAAGATCAAGATCGAGCATGGCTTGCGACCAGTAGGTCAGTAAGTGGTGGTTCAGAAACTCACTCCCGTTATCGGGGTGCAGTTCAGCACACCGGAAAGGGCAGGCGCTGCAGGATCCGCTCGAAGCCATCTCGCATGACCAGATAACTGCGTCCCAGTATCGCCACTCGTTCACTCCAGCCCGTAGCCACGTCTATCATCTGCAAGGTGTACACATATTGCCCGCTTGACGTCTCACCGCAATGATGGACCAGGTCCACTTCGAAATGCCCCGGTTCCTTCAAGTCCCAAGCCAATCGCTTGGCTGGAATATGTTGATAGCTGATGCGAGGCTGTGTTGTTCGTTTGCGTAACCGTCTCGGCTCGTCCTGGCGTACTCGCTCCAGTATGCGTCGCACGGTGGAAACGCTGATCTTGCTCCAGTTGGTCCAGCAATCCTTCTGTCAGCGATAGTTCTCCATGGTAGCGCCAGATGTTCGCAAAGCACACTAGATTCGGTTGCATTCGCTCCGCACAGACATGATCCATACTCTCGCTGATGACGCGTATCGCATCGTCCACCTCCGGCCCATAGCTGCGCCCTCGCTGGCGCCTCCGTCGCTTCCGCTCCAGCTGCCCCGCATCAGCCTTATCAGACTCTTGCGGTGCAGCCCCGTCATTTCTCTCCAGCTCATTCAGCAGACTGCTTCGCCCCTTTTTGTCTGCTGCCCAATATCGCTCCTGCATCGACCGTAGATACTTGTAGCGTTCGTTGATTGTCAACTTTTCTTTGGTGGCCACGGCTCCCTCCTCGGTAACATTATCTTTTGAGAGAACCGTACCTCCTTAGTAACATTTTAGATGAGTTAACGCGGCCTCTTCCATTCCGGTCGATTTTGAGGTATACTTCGAGTGTGGCCTCCTTGCCTCGTGCTCGGAGTCCCTTCGGCGGACGCAGGTTGCCGTTCTCCTGTTAAGGCGCTCAAGGCCAACACGCTTTTGACGGCACACCTGTCGTGGTCTGGGAAGACGGTCCACGCTTGCGCTCATGGCGCAGGTTCCCGCAGGTCCGGATTTCCCAGTCCCGGCGCCGATGTGGTTCAAGGGGTGACTGTCCCTTCCCCATGATACCGCATCGGCGCCGCTGTCTTTGCGCATACCGTCACGGCATTCCGGGTCAAGCCCGGAATGATCGGGCGGGATACGCGCGCGGTATGCGTGATTCTGATTCTGTCAGCGTGATGGGAGCATTATGGCGCGCCTCTGGTTCTACAACATTCCCTATCACGGGCATGTCAATCCCACGTTGCCGCTGATGCGCGAACTGGTCGAACGCGGCGACGACGTGACGTACGTCTCCACACCCCCCTTTGAGGCGCGCATTCGGGCCACGGGGGCGGACTACCGCAGCTACGGCGACCTGTCCGCTTTCGACGAGACGCGGGAAGAGACGCATTCGATTCACCAGGGCGCGTTGCTGGCCAGGGCCACGCATCTATTGCTGGAGGAGACGCTCGCCGCCATGGCGAAGGAGCGTCCAGACTACCTGATGTTCGACATGAGCGCGTCGTGGGCCAACATCGCCGGGCGTCGCTATGGGATCCCTTCCGTCGCCAGCTTCCCGCATATGCCCTTCTATCGGCGCACGGTGATAGACGACCGGCGCGTCTTTCGCAAGTTCGTGGACAGCGTGCGCCCGGGTTCCGGCCACTATCGTGCGCTGCAGCGGGAGATCCGCAAGAGTGCGCGAGATCACAAACTGCGCAGCCCGGCGGAGATGAACATGCTTTCCAGCACGGCCGGCATGAACATCGTCTTCCTTACGCGCTACTATCAGCCGTACGAGTCGCACTTCGACGAGTCCTACGTATACGTCGGGCCGACGATCGAGACAGACCGGCGCGAAGAGCCGATGGTGATCCGCAAGGAGCCGGGCCGGCGGTTGGTCTATATCGCGGTCGGCACGGTCTACCGATCCAATCTGGAATTCTTTCGCACCTGTATGGAAGCGCTGGTCGACCCGAGCTACACGGTAATCCTGTCCGTAGGCCGGGCCGTGGACCCGGACAGCCTTGGCGCTGTGCCCGCCAATTTCACCGTGGCGCAGTATGTGCCGCAACTTCAGGTGTTGCAGCAGGCGGACCTGTTCATCACGCACGGCGGCATGAACAGCGTGAACGAGGCGGTGGTGTACGGCGCGCCCATGGTGCTAGTGCCCAATACGATCGAGCAGACGATCAACGCGTCGCGTATCGAGCAGTTGCACTGCGGCGTCTACCTAGACCACGCGGAGTTGACCGTCGAGACGCTGCGCGCCTCGGTGGACAAGGCGCTGAACGACCCGGCGGCGAGCCGCGGACTGCCCGACCTGAAGCGTTCGTTCGAAGAAGCGGGCGGTGCGCGGATGGCCGCGGATGCAATCGACCAATTCAAGTCCACAAAAGGATTGAAGTGAGCCATGAACTCGCGTGAGTGTGAACTGACCCCCGAAAGCTGGACAGGAAAACGACGATTCTTAATGAACAACGACCTCCTTAGCAGCAAGCTGTTGTTGGTAGGCAGACTCAAACTCGGTGGGAGTCAGATAGCCCAAGGATGAGTGGATGCGCTTGCGGTTGTAGACGTCGTCGATGAAGTGGCCGATCTGATGGTAGGCATCGTGATAGTTGGCGTAGTCGGACAGATCGACCTCTTCTTCCTTAATGGTGCGAATCAGACGCTCTGCAAAACCATTCTGCCAGGCTTCGCCGACTTCCGCCATGCTGATGGCAACACCGACTTCAAGAAGGAGTTGCACATAAGCGTGAGCCGCATACTGTCCGCCTTGGTCGGAGTGGTGAATCTCGGTAGTGCCCAGAGTCAGCGCCCGTCGTAGAGCAGTGAGCGTGAGTGTCTGGTCCAGGTTCCTTGCCAGATGCCAGCCCCGAATGCTGCGGGTGTAGACATCCATGATCACGGCCAGATAGACAAACTCCTGTTGCAGGCGTACATAGGTGATATCCGCCACCCAGATCTGCTCAGGTCGTTCCGCTGTCATACCCAGCACCAGGTTGGGATAGCGTGGGAAGCCATGCTCAGAGTTGGTTGTCCGCATGCGCCGTTTCGGCGCCTCTGCTTGCAGGTTCATGGCACGCATCAGACGCTGGACCCGCTTCTTGTTGACGCTCCATCCTTCCCGGCGTAGTTGGGCTGCAACTCGCCGATAACCATAGGTTGGCCAGCTGCCGGCAACCTCTTGGATCGCCAAGCGCAGATCGTCGTCGGCCTGGACAGCAGACTGATAGTAGTAACTGCTGCGAGCATAATCCAGCACATCACAGATGACGTGAACAGGATAGTCAGGAGCCAGCATGCTCACAACCTCCCGTTTCTGGTCTGATGGGACTGCAAGATGTGCGATGCTTTTTTGCGGTACCCCCTGGGTGCCAGCTCTAGCGTCTTCTGCCCAAGCAGCCGCTCCAGTTCGACGATGCGTTCTTGCGTCTCGTCTCGGCCCCGGCCCGATTCAAAGATTGAGGGCGCATTCTGCACAAACTGCGCCTTCCACGTAGAAAGCAACTGTGGCTTGATGTTGTGTTCACGGCAGACCTCCGCCCCAGTCCTGGCGCCGCTGATTACTTCCAGCACCACCTGTGCTTTGAATTCCGCTGTGAAACTCCGGTGCCTTGCCATCTCGTTACCCCTTTCTTGGAGCTATCCTACTTCATTAACGGATCTGTCCAAGAATCGGGGGTCACTACACCGTGTTCCTGTTGCCTAGCGCAGAAACTGACCGTCCCATACAATGAAATCGGCGCGATAATGGTATTGGCACTATCGTTGCACGAGTTCGGTAGGTGCAGGTGCGGGCAAAGTTACCTGTCACACCCGTGCCATGTCCCAATGTCTGTCGACAGGTTGTCTGTTCCGGGATCGAAACCCCCTATCGGTTCTTTGGCCAATGACGGCCAGAAGGAGAGCAACATGTTGCGCACGCTTCGTCCGTTCGCGTTATTGCTACTGATGTTGATGGTAGTGGGCGCGTGCCAGCCAATTCAGGCACCGGTTCCACCGACGCCGACGCCGACGCCTACCCCATCGCCGCCTACAACCGAACCGACCTTCACGCCGCAACCGACCTTCACGCCGCAACCGACCTTCACGCCGCAACCGACCTTCACGCCGCAACCGACCTTCACGCCGCAACCGACAGTCTTCCCACTGACCAAATACAATCTGAACAGCATTTGGGGCTGCGCACACAACGACATCTATGCCGTCGGCGAGGCTGGCACGATCTTGCACTTCAATGGCAGCGCTTGGTCATCCATGGACAGCGGTGCACACGGTTTCCTGACTACCGTTTGGTGCAGTCCGGACACCGACGTGTACGTGGTTGGATGGGGTTGGCGACATCCTGCACTATGACGGTAAGAGCTGGTCGCCTATGGAGAGCGGTACGAGTGATCGTCTCTGGGGCGTTTGGGGCACGTCAAGTGACGACGTGTTTGCGTTGGGTGATTACGGCACCATCTTGCATTACGACGACAGTACATGGTCGCCAATGGACAGTGGAACGAACAACACACTGTGCAACGCTTGGGGCAGCTCGGGCAGTGACGTGTTCGCGGTTGGCTGGAATGGCACGATTCTGCATTACGATGGCGACACCTGGACGCCAATGATTAGTGACTCTCAAAGCGATTTCTGGGGCGTATCGGGTAGTTCAGGCAGCGATGTCTTCGTCGCAGGCGAGAAGCCAGGCGGCACGATTCTGCACTATGACGAGAATGGGTGGTCGCCCATGGATAGCGGCTCCACCAAGACGTTTACCGTGTGGGGGGCTTCTGGCTCCGACGTCTTCGCGGTCGGTTATAACGGCACGATTCTGCACTACGACGGCAGCACGTGGTCTCCCATGGAGAGCGGTACGGACGTGGAGGAGCTCACCACCGTGTGGGGGACGTCCGGCTCCGACGTCTTCTCGGTCGGATATGACGGCACGATCTTGCATTACGATGGCAACGCCTGGTCGTCCATGAACTAGCGTACCTAGTGAGGAGCCATGGATAGCATGTTCAATAGCGGAACGTAGCACTGAGCTTTGCGCCGCATACCATAGAGGTGGTTCATTTCGGCCATGCCTAGAACTAGGCAGCGGTTATCCAAGTCGACAGGGGAGCGAACTTGTCCAGACCAAACTTCATCATCTTCATGACCGACGACCAGGGCTACGGCGACCTCTCGTGCATGGGCGCGACCGACTTCCGCACGCCGCACATCGACCGCCTGGCTGCCTCCGGCGTCCGCTTCACGGACTGGTACTCGAACTCGCCCGTCTGTTCGCCGTCGCGCGCATCGCTGCTGACGGGGCGCTATCCCGGCAACGCAGGCGTGCGCGCCATCCTGGCCGGCCATCGCACTGCCAGCGGTCTGCCGCCGTCGACACCGACGCTGGCGACCGCGCTGCGGACGGCCGGCTATCGCACGCGCATGGCCGGAAAGTGGCACCTCGGCCTGCAGCCGGGCAGCCGCCCCAACGACCACGGCTTCGAGGACTGGTTCGGCTTCCTCGCCGGCTGCATCGACTACTACTCGCACATCTTCTATTGGGGCATGAACAACCCCGGCCCCGGCATCAACCCTACGCACGACGTGTGGCGCAACGAGGAGGAAGTGTGGGACAACGGCCGCTACTTCACTGAGGTGATCACGGAGAAGGCGATTGACTACGTCCGCGAGTGTGCGGGCGACGGGGAGCCGTTCTTCCTCTACGTCGCCTACAACGCGCCGCACTATCCCATGCACACGCCGCAGAGGTATATGGATCGCTTCGCGCATCTGCCCTGGGACCGGCAGGTGATGGCCGCCATGATGGGAGCGGTGGACGACGGGGTAGGCGAGATCGTGGCTGAACTGGAACGGCAGGGCATCCTTGAGGACACGGTCATCTACTACCAGTCGGACAACGGACCCTCCGCGAGACGCGCAACTGGCTGGACGGCGCGCTGGACCCCTACTATGGCGGCTCATCCGGCAAGCTGAAGGGGCACAAGTTCAGCCTGTACGAGGGCGGAATCCGTGTGCCCGCGCTGTTGAGTTGGCCCGGCCATATTCCCGGCGGCCAGGTGATCGGCGAAATAGGCGCAGCCATGGACGTCTTTCCGACATTCCTGAAGCTGGCCGGCGTGGCCGTGGACACCTACGACGTTGACGGATGCGACCTTTGGGAAATGGTCACCGAGCAGGCTGTATCGCCGCATGCCGAGATCTTCTGGGAGATGGAAGAGCAGACCGCGGTGCGCCGAGGGCCGTGGAAGCTGGTGTTGGACGGACGGCTCGTGGAGGGCGCGCCGGTCGAAGATGAGGTGCATCTCGCCAACCTGGACGCGGACATGAGCGAGCGCACCAACCTGGCAGCGGAACAGCCGGAGCTTGTCGCAGAGCTACGCGCCGCCGCGGAGATGTGGCCGCGGGCATCGAGGCGCGCTGGGCGGAGGAATATGCGCCGCGCATGAATGGGACGACGGGCGCGCCGTCGGAGTAGCACGCAGGCCCTGACGCTCGTTGCCCGATCTGCCACCTGCGGTCGGTATGACGAGGCGCGTGAGCGCAGCGGATCGGCGCGACTTCACTGCATAATGGAGGCAAGCCAACCTGCCTCGAACTGCTCCAGCGACACGCCGTAGACCGCCGGGATCAGCGTGTCCCAGTTTTCGTGTTTAGCAGTCGCCAGCAGCAACATCGGCAGCGTGTCGCGGCCATAGGTTTCTACCCCGTAGTTCACGACCGATGCGAGGCCGGCCCGACGTTGCCAGCTCTGTACCCAGTGCCTCTGGGAGCTGGGCAGGCCAGGCTCATCGTACAGACCAAGCAAATCGTGCAGACCTTGCGGCGGTAGCGGAATCCACATGAGAAGTTGGTCCGGATCCTCACCGGCACAATCGTCCGGCAGCAGCCGGTTTTCGATGAGGGGCGCACTTCCGCTGGAGACATCACACAGCCAATCCGCCTCGTATTCGTGGAGCTGGCGCTCGCTCGCCTGAATGGCCGGCCACTCCGCGTACAACCAGCGCATGACGTCTACGTTCCATGCCACGCTGTTGCTAGCCTGCTGAAGTTCCCACATGCGCACGCCTTCCAGCAACGAATGCCACATCAGTGGTACGGGGAATCGCTCCTGTCGCTCTCGAAACAGATCGTTGATCAAGGCCTGGCGGATGGTCTGTTCCAGCGCCTGCGCCGGCGACGCATCCTCGCGCAGCGGCAGCAGCAAGGGCGATGGAATCTCCAGGCTGCCTTGTATGAAGCGGAAGGTGAGCATGTCGAAGTCCGGTGTAGCCGGTACGGTCACGTATACAGTTCGCTTCATCGCAAGATCGGGCGCAGGCAAGCCCAGTTCAGCTCGCCAGTCGGCGTAGGCTTCGTCGATCTCGGCTGCCACCGCCCGTACGCTGGCATCGTCGCGCTCACGGAAGTGGAATATGAAGAAATCCGTCTCGCGATGGCGCATGGGGCCCCAGAGTTCGGGCCGGGGAGACGTGCGCACCCAGCCCGCTTCTGTCTGCCGGTAGAAACGCTGCGCTACATAGGAGGCGCCTGTGACCGAATGATCGGTCACTTCAATCAGCGCGATGTCGTCGCGAAAGCGAATCGGACGGGCGCCGGCGGCGGGCGCCTCCGTCAGGGGCCCGGGGTCGGAATGCACATTCTCCAGCAGTATGCGGGTGCGCCAGACGGCAGGCGCGGCCGGATCGAGCGTGGCTGTGAGCGCCACCTCCGATTCACTGGCCGCGGCCCAGCGCTCGACCTCCACCATCGCCGCAAGTTCCGACTCTGTTTGCGTCAGGCCGGCGCTGGCCTGGCGGTACAGGTAGCCAGCCAGGACCACGGCGAACAGCGCAGCGAACAGTGCTGCGCCCACAAGCCGATGCCTTGCCCGCGTTCCCTGTCTTGCGGCAGCGCTCGGTTCGCCCGCTGCGCTCGCCTGTTCCGTCAATTTGCGCCAGGCTTCGTCATCGTCCGCCACCTGCCACGATAGCTCCGATTTCTTTCGTACCAACATCGTTTGTACCTCGTTCGTCCACTCACAGGTCCGCACGACCTGCCTGCCATGATCCTGTTTGCCAGGATAAGGAGCCGTCGTTCTCGGCCCACGACCAGACCGTGACCGCAGCGGCACGGACCCGAAATCCCGCCGTCGGAATCCCGGTTGATCCGTACGCTCTTATTGCGTATACTTCTCGGTGCCTGGATCATCGCCCCCGTACAAGCCCGCTCCGTCGCCTTGTTGCGCCCTCGCTGGAGTGGTGAGTCGCAACCGCATTCCCAGGACAGCACAGGACAGTTGAATCGGAGACCATCTCTTGGCCGAGTTGCGCCTATCCGTTTTGGGGACACTGGCAATCGAACATGGCGAAGAGCCGCTGTGTGGCCCGTCCGCGATCAAGGCGCGGGCGCTGCTTGTCTACCTCGCCGCCACTGGCGCCGCCCATTCCCGGCAGGCGTTGGCCGGCCTCCTGTGGTCCGACGTGCAAGAGGACTTGGCGCGCACCAGCTTGCGAAAGGCCCTCGTCCAGGTGCGCAAGGCAATGGGCGACCATGTACAGGCTGACCGGCAATCGGTCTGGCTCGACCGGACGTGGACGCACTGGGTCGATGCCCAGGTTTTTGAGGAAGCCTGCCGGCGGCTGCAGGCTGACGATGCCCTCAACGTGGATCGCATGCGCATATATCGTGGGCATGTGCATCTCTATCGTGACGCGTTCCTTGCGGGGTTTCCCGAGACGGACGCTGCGCTCTTCGAGGAGTGGGCCGTTTTGCAACGTGAACGGTACCGTCACCTGGCCCTACGCGTATTGCAGCGGTTGGCAGATGACGCCCTTGCCCGGACTGACCTGGAACCCGGGATTGAGGACGCGCGCCGGGCGCTGGAGCTAGATCCGTTGCGTGAAGAGACTCACCGTACATTGATGCAGCTTCTCGCGAAGTCAGGCAACGTGGCGGCGGCTCTACGCCAATACGAAGTGTGCGTACGGGTTTTGACTGCAGAACTCGGCGTCCCGCCCAGCGACGATACCGTGGCGCTGGCGCGCTCTTTGCGTGATGGAAGCTGGACAGGCGCGCGGGGAACACGACCGGCGGCCGAGCTAGACGCGCCCGCTCCCAACAATCTCTCCTCGGTACTAACGCCCACGGTGGGTCGCCAGGCCGAACTGGCCATGCTCGATGACCTGATCGGGGAAGAAGAGGTGCGCCTCATCTCCATTGTGGGACCCGGCGGCATCGGCAAGACGCGACTTGCTCTGGCAACCGGTCAACGGCAAGTGGAGCAGCGAAGGTTTGCGCAGGGCGTCTTTTTTGCGGAACTGGCGCAGGTGGACGGGGCAGACCGTCTGGTCACTGCGGTGGCGGACGCGGTCCGCCTTCCGCTACAGGTGGCCTCGGGCTACAGGCGCGTGCCCAAAGAGCAGCTTCTCAGCTACCTGCGCGGCAAGGAACTGCTGCTCATTCTCGACAACTTCGAGCATGTGCTGGACGGTGCGGCCTTGATCAACGAAATCCTGCAGGCGGCCCAGCACGTGAAAATTGTCACGACGTCGCGTGAGCGTCTGCGCCTGCCAGGCGAGCAAGCGCTGCCCATCGGCGGACTGGACTGTGGCTACGAGTCCGCATCCTACGTCAAGTTGATCCCTGCTGCCGTGCAGTTCTTCGAACAATGTGCTCGCCGCGCCGAACCTGCCTTCAGTCTTTCCGAGCAACAACTGCCTTCCGTCGTGCAGATTTGCAACGCTGTGGATGGCATTCCGCTGGGCATTGAGTTGGCGGCGAGCTGGGTCAGCATACTGACGCCGGCCGAAATCGCGGACGAGCTTGGCCGCAACCTGGACATTCTGGAAAACAGGCAGCGCGGCGCACCAGCACGCCACCGCAGCATTCGCGCCGTATTCGACACTACGTGGCAGCGACTGGATGACGCTGAACGAATGGCTTTCTCTGCTCTATCCGTCTTCAACGGCGGCTTCACCCGCGAGTCGGCCCAAATTGTGGCCGGCGCCTCACTGCATCAACTCGGAACGCTGGCCGGCAAGTCATTGATTCGCTTCGATAGGGATCGAGGCCGCTACGCGCTGCACGAGATGCTGCGCCAGTACGGCGCGGAGAGGCTGGCCGACGACGCCGAGACGGAGTACCGGGTGCGCCGCCGCCACTGCGTGTGCTTCTGCGAGATTGCCCACGTCCACGGCGAGGACTTGCTTGGACGCGGCCAGATGGAGTCAATTGCGGTACTGGAGCGGGAAGCAGAAAACCTGCGCGTGGCATGGCAGTGGGCTGTGCGCGGCAGCGACTGGGCGCTGGTGGACAAGGCCATGGACGGGCTTGGCTTCTTCCATGAATGGATGGGCCGCCTGGGCGATGGCGAAGAGCTCTTCCAAATGGCGGCGAGCGCGCTGGAGGCCGGCGATGGCCGGGATTCTAGCCGTCTGTTGGCCCACGCGAACACATGGCGCAGCGTATTCGCGGATGGACAGGGAAGGCCAATCGAGGCGAACGACTTGCTTTGCGGGTCACTGCAGATGCTGGAGCAACTGCCCGTAGAGGACAGGGGCGCGTCGAGAGCCTTGCCTTTGCATGGTTGCGGTCAGGTATCCACGCGTTCTGCGCGATGACCAGAAGATGCGCGACAGCTTTGCTCGAAGTCTGTCCCTGTATCAAAGCATTGGCCACAGATGGGGAGTCGCCCGCAGCCCGATTGGTCTGGCGCAGGCCGACGCCGAGACTGGCAACTACCACGCTGCAGCGGAGCGCTTTCGAGAGGCGCTTGCCCGGCTTCGCGAGGCTGGCGACCGGCGCAGCGAGGCACACTCCCTACACCGGCTCGCGATTCTGTTGAGAAACACAGGCAACGTCAAGGAGGCGTTGGCGCCGGCAAATGAGAGTTATCGACTCTATTCGGAGATGGGCGATCGGGCCGGCATCGCCTGGAGCACTCAGATCCTGGCCGAGTGCAACACGTTTGCGGGAGCGTACGAGGAATCGCTGCGGCTGCTGTTGACGGCCGAAGCGCAGGCCAAGGAACTGGGTGACTCCGCGCGACTGGCGAACATTTACCAGGAGCGGGCCCTGGCGCTAGGTCGCATGGGTCGATCGCAGGAAGCTCTCGTCCAGGGAGAGCTGGGTCTCAGTCTCGCACGCCAGATATCCCAATCGGTACGCATCGCGTGGTGCCAGATCGTCCTTGCGAACGTCGACTTGAGCGTTGGCGTGTATGCGTCGGCAGACGATCGTCTCCGGGAATCGGAGGCGCTTCTGGATGAACTGCAGCGTGGACATGAGATGGCGGTCGTATACGGACTGCAAGCCAGGGCCGCCCTTGCACTGGGTGAACGCACGCGGGCCCGGCAGCTCACGCTTGCGGCTCTAGAACTCAGTTCGAGGCATCGGGATTTTCGAGTCTTCATCGGGCTACGAGCGCTACTCTGGCTTCTGGCGGACACGGGCCGCGTGGATGACGCCCTTACCGTCTATGCGCATCTGGCAACTTGGCAGAACGAAACTGCCGGCATAGCCGAAGCACACAGCCGAAAGCAGTTTGCTTTCTTGCTGGACCAGATCCCCACGTGGTGGTCGACGATGCCATTGCGTGCACCCAAGACAGCGACGTCTGGGAATTTGTTGCGTCATGGATTGCCGAACTGGAGTCCACTGCCAAACTGTAGACCGGCAGAAACCCGCATCGCTTCGCCCTACTTCACCGTCACGTCCACAACTTCGCCATTCACCGTCACAGTATACTCGCCTGCAGGCAGGCGCACGTCGAGGGGCACTTCCACGGTGAAGGGCGTAATGACCTGTGCGCACATGGTGTCCGGGTCGGGCGGCGTCATCTCCACGTCGACGCTGATCTCGCCGTTTTCGACGCGCTGGCTCACGTCGCCCACCTCGTGGCAGGCGTCGGGCATGTCGCCGGTGATGACGAGCACGGCCCTATCGCCGCGCTGTTCAACCTCTACGGAGGCAACCGGTGCGGGCATGGCAGCAGGCTGGGCCTGCACCTCGGCGCCGATCTCGAGCATGGCCGGCACGCCGTTGACGCGCACCTCGTACTCACCCGGCGCCAGTCCCTCGGTGTTCAGAGGCACGGTCTCGGTGAAGGGCGTGAGCATCTGCGCGGACATCATTTCGGGGTCCGGCGGAGCCAAGAGGACGCCGACGCGTATGATGTCGCCCTCCACGGTTTGCACGGTGGCGCCAACCTGGCTACATGCGTCGGGGAACTGGCCCTCGACGACGGCGGCGTAGCTTCCTTCGCGAGATTCCGCGCTGACGGTTTCCACGTCAACCGGTCGAATCTCGGCTGTGCATGCAGCCAGCAGGATGAGCATTAGCAGCACAGCGATCGGCGTCCAGATTGTGCGCTTCATGGGTGGCTCCTTGGTGATTATCGTAATTGTTCTTCGTGTTTGGTCTTCGTAGAGTACCGTATCGGCGGCAAAGGCGAACGTGGCCCGCTACCACTCCCGGGCCCACTGCACATCGCGCTGCGATTCGGCCCGCTTCTCCCGTGTGCCGGGCGTACTCGCATCACTATACGACAGATCGTCCAGGAGGACGATCACTTCGCGCAGCCGGCCCTCGATGAGGTTGACTGCCACCGGTCGCGTCGGGCAGTCCAGTTTGGCGTACCAGTGAAAGCCGTGGATGAGCCGGTCGATCAGCAACGTCTTCTTGCGCAT
>CAVVYP010000020.1:0-40259 GCA_963752485.1 uncultured Chloroflexia bacterium | reverse complement strand
GCTGCATCTGCCGGTGCCGATGAGGTTCAGAAGTTCCTGCAGACCGATCTTGGTGCTGTCGAACGATGCGCTACTCACTTTCGCCCTCCCAGTCTGTACGTGGCTTTCAGGTTGTTGAATTCGCTGTAGGAAATGAGTCCGTCATGCTGAAGTCGACCGACCACGATCCCTGGGTGAATGTCGATCTGGCTTGCGAACTCCACGATCGTCGCCTCGCAATCGAGAGCGGCCAGCTCTTTATCGTATCGCCGTGGTATCAGCATCTCGGCTGCGAATCTGTCCGCCTCCTGTTCCTCTTCGCTAGGGTCGCTGTCACTCCAGTCGTCCAGAAACACGAGCTTGTTGCTGTGCCTAAGGAGATGACAAGCCTCATGGAAGAAGGTAAACCAGAAGCGGTCATTCTTCTTGCCGAAGAGCGACAATTGGATCAGCGTGCGGTAGTTGATCCAGCGCGCGGCGCCGCTGACGCTAGCGTGTGGAATGGCTGGAACCAGGGCGAGAATCACACCCGATTCGGCGCATAGACGCTTCAGTTCGGGCTCGAACTCTTCCGGAGAGCGAACTGTGAGCGAGCGAATCTCCTGCAGGGCCTCCTCAAAGGCAGACCGGTCGAAACGGGCGCTCGGGGCGTCAAATGCCTGAATCTCGCCCAAACGTAGCCATGCGGCCGTAGAAAAGGGATCGCTTCTGTCCGGTTTGCTCTGCCGAAATGCCAGCTGCAATCCGCCATAGACGGCTTCCCACTGGGTGGGCGAATTGACGCCGAAGAATTCCAGCAAAGCCCGGACCAGGATAATCTTGTTCCTGCCCCGGCTGTACAGGTCCGGCAAGTGTCCGAGGCGCTTGAGTTCGTTGACGGGGAATTGATCGAGCCAGTCGCGCCAATCTTCGAGCTGCTCCTCTTCCTGTTGCCGCGCGAGATAGGCTCGGTAGTTGGCGTCGTGGTTCAGCCAGTAGGCGGCCGGCGTTTCCAGCACACGCTGAAGCTCCAGTGCGGTCTCAGGAGTGATGGCCGCTTTGCCATTCACGATCAAGCTGATGGTCTTGGGTGGACGCCCCATTCGTTGCGCTAGCTCACTCTGCGTCATTCCGCGTTTTTCCAGAAGGTCGGACAGCGTCTCGCCGGGCGCAGTCACCGCTTCCGGCTCATATTTGATGCGTGTTTCAGTCATGATAGTCCTCCACAGCCATCACAACGACCGAACGAATCTGCTTCCAATCAAGACCTCCATCCGGCTTGCGCGGCGGCGGGTTCTCCCCCGGCTCGACGATGAGGCGGTATCCGTGCTTGAGGTCGATGGCGAACGTTCCCGCACGATCTGCGGTCAATTCGTGCGTTCGACCTGGCAAGGAGCGCATGTCGGCCAAATCAGCCGCGAAGCGAAGGTTGTCAAGTCGCCGGGCGATCAATCCCGCGTTTTCGTTTCCGAATCTGTGTCTCAGGCTCTTGTGCGAGGATAGCAGGGTCGTGAGTTGTTCGTTCGCAAAGTATACATCCATCGATAGGTATCTTTACGTTTAGCGTAAATCACCAGAGAGGAATTGTCTGTAAGTATGACACAATGTCGCTGCAAGCACAAGGCGAGCAACGGCTGAATCGGGCCGATCTATGCGGATGTCATCGAGCATAGTGGTCAGCGAATCCATCTGCTGCCGGAATGTGGGGCGCCCTGTGCCCGAGTTCCAGATCGCCACGCGGGCGCCGCCGCCTGGTTTCGTTTGGCGTCAAGCATTATGTTAAATATAGCCCCTCTGCGCCGTTGGGCGAGCAGGCTGACGCCGTTTGTCAGCCGCGCTCGCGTGCCGATAAATCCGTCTCGGTCGAGTCAATCGACTGTGTGGCGGTAGTGGAGTGGTTCTCCCTCGCGCCCGGAGCCATATTCTGTGACGAATTCCAGTTGATATGTCTTGTGACAGTCGACGGCCACCAGCTCGCCATCCACGATGGTGTAGCGCTGCTCGACAGGGTCTGCGGTCTTGCGCAGGTAGCGCCGAATGTCGTAGCGCATAATGTCTTGAATCCCCGTGATGTCTGCTCCGCCAATGTCCAGCAGCCTGGAGGCAGACCGCTTGAAGTTCACCTCCTTGGCATAGCAGATGATCTCCTCATAGTGATCCTCCAGCCCGGAGAGATAGTCCCCTTGGCGAGCGCGCTCTTCGTGTACTTCCTCCGGCAAGCTTCCATCTTCAAAAGTCATCTTTTCCCGCATATGCCGATCTTCTTGTGCTCGTCAGGCGTATACAGCGTGGTGCGCTGGTCATAGCGTATGTTGCGGATCCATCTCTCCGACAGGCCGCGGCCCGTCTCCTTGATCCGATCCTTGAACATATAGCCCACCACGAGAGCCAGAAAGACCCGTAAGGACATGACGCCATAGCGAGTCTGAGAATAGAAGGCGATCGACGGTCGCGAAGATCGTTGGAGATACCGGCAGCGATGGCGAAGGTGAATTGCTCCAGAGTCGTGCCCTCGCGCTCGGTTGATGTAGCGAGATACAGACGCGCCGGTTGTGTATTTCTTCAGAAACGATGCAGTCTGCAGATACTCTCTCATTCGATAAATTTTCGTGCAATACGGAGTGATATTTTCGCTGTTTGCGATACGTCAACTTCGCGCTACAGCCCTATCACTCAGCCGCTTCTTGCAGTCGTCGCTCTTGAGATATTTGCCGGCAATCCTGTAGGCCCATAGCAAGGCGTCTTCATAGACCAGACTGACAGCTTCATCTGCGCGGCAAAGGCGATACACGTTTCGTCTACGTACTCTTGGCCGGCCAATCGGCCCTCCAGGCGGCGAAGGCGATCCACAAAAGCGTCCCCGTGCGACAGCATCTCGTCAAGTGAGCGCTCGAGTTCTGCGGCGTTGCTTCTCGGACTATTGTCTATGCGTTGATTCCGGTCTAGCGCCACCGCGGAGATGCGCACGTGAGGGACGTGTTCAATATGGGCCGCATAAGTTTCAGGTTCGTGACCAGGCGATCGCGATTGCGGCGAGAGTCATGCCATTTGTGCGTCTCGACAATCTGCTCGCATTTGACCAGCGGAGAGGTGGAGTCCTGCAACAAGGCGTCGAGGGTGAGACCGGAGTGCTTAGCCGCACGTAGTTCTGAATGTCGCGGTGGAAGTCATTGTTGGAGTAGGTACGGCTGCTGACGCCCAGGTTGTATGGCGCGAAAATATACGTGTTGACCGTGTAGCGGTTGTCGGCTCAGAAGTCAGTTCGTAGTCAATCTTGAATTCTACTTGATAAGCTCCATGACTCCTAACGCGGACAAGAGACCGGTTCTCTCATCATTCCCTTGCCGGCGGCCGTTGCTGGGCTGGAGCCGTGCGCTCAACCCGCCAATGGCCACCGAATCAATCTCGCCGAGCGCCTCTTGCGTATATACTGCTAAGCCCTTGCAGCACGCCGAAGTTCCATGCCGCACAAACGAATCGGCCCGCACTCGAAGCGAATGCAGGATATGCCGGCCGAACATTGTCCAGGCGAGTCGCGGGTAGCGCCAAGCCCATCGCCGGCCGTATGCTCAACGGGAGAAAGCATGTCTGCGCCAGGCGCACCGTCGTCGCGGCAAGACTCTGGCGCAAAGACATGCACACGCATAGACATGGCGGATCCGCTACCACAAGGGTAGTCGGATCCGCCAAAATCAGCAAACTCTATTCACCTACACAGGTTGGTTCGAATCCTTCTTCAAGAGCGATGCGACATAGATCTTCCTGCAGTCGCTGCAGTCGTTCTGCGGGGTCTACGTCGGTCTGGACGATCTCGTTCCAGGCTTCCTTGATGGCTTCTTCACCGCGGGCACTGGAGTAGTGAATTCGCATATGCCAGCGTGAGAAGTCGAACTGGTCGATGGCGACCTGACGGCGTGGGTCCGCCTCGATTACGTCAGCGATGGCTTCTTCCACATCGTCCTGAATCGGTATGTAACCGGTAACGCGTATCGTATTCGCCCCACTGCTCTGGCACTTTGCAGATACTTGATGAACTCCCAGGCCGCCTCTGTGACCTCGGGACTCTTGCCAGCGATGATGCTCAGTCCATTTCCGCCGCTGGGTACCCAACGTCCGCCAGGTCCGGCTGGCAGGAAGCCTGTCTCAGCCGTGAATTTGCCTTCGGAAATGCTGTCGACGCTGCCGATCAGACCGGTGGAGTCGATGGTCATAGCTGCCTGTCCGCTGCCAAAGAATGCGCCGATGCCGCCATCCGCCTGGTCGGCACATAGACGAGATCCATCCTGTCGTGCCTTCTGCATCTTCTTGAACCACTCGATTACCGCGGGATTGGCCATGTCGATTTCGAAATTCTCGACATCGTTGACCATGACGCCGGCTGACCAGACCGGGCTCTGCTGCCACCAGCTACCGGCACCGTATGCAAACGGAACCATGTCCGGGTTCGCCTCTGCTAACGCCGGCAGATAGACATCGAAGAATTCGTCCCAGGTCTCCGGCGCGCCTTCGAGTCCGGCCGCCTCCAGCGCTTCTTTGTTGGTGTAGAAGATGGGCGTGCTCACACCGTACGCAAGCTGGTACATTGTGTCGTTCTGGACGCCGCGGTAGATGGGCTGCCGTAGGTGTCCAGGTCGATGCCGTTCGGTCCCTCGATCAGATCATCCAGCGGCAGTAGGATGTCGTTCAGCGCAAGCGGCGTATACTGGCCGTCACCGATGTGGATCATGTCGGGCAGGTCCAGCAGCCGCCGCGCCGTGTCCGGACACGGCGCCCATCTCCGTGTCAAACGCACACGTCCTGTCCTCAAATCGGCTCATTATCTCGCCCTTCCTGTATCTACTTATCTGGTTTTCTTCGCTTGTACCCGAGAGATTCACGTCATGGATTTTGCAGCGGCTGCAGAATCTACGCTATCAGCAGCTCGACAAGGGACGGGAAAAGGGGGCGTACAACTGTAATTCACGACATCAACCGATCGACTACTCTGGAAACCGTACTTCTTGGTTCAAATGCTCCCGCCGGTCGACCTATGCACCTCCTTTCTCTGGCAACCCTACCAGGCGAAGGCCTCCGGTGCCGGCCCCATCCTCAGGGGTCGCTGGTGGTTGATGTTGAAGATCACATCTAGCTTGGCCATCACGTCATCGTCCAGTTTCAGTTCTGCGGCCCGCTCCAGGCCGTCAAGGTGTCGAAGTGTGCGCACACCAACGATGGCCGAACCGACAACAGGCTTAGCCAGTACCCAGGCGATGGCTACCACAAACTCAGGTTCGCCGATCTCTCTGCAAAGACCGGACCAGGCGGTGAACTGCGCGCTGCCCAGGTCGAGTCCGTATTCCTGTTCTACGGCGCTGGTTCTGGAGCCTTCGGTCGCTTTCATCTTGCCGGTCAACAGGCCGCCGGCCAGGGGCATGTAAGGAAACAGGCCGATGCCCGAATCCTCGGCCGCAGGAATGACCTCCAACTCCGGATAGCGGTTGAGCA
Organism: uncultured Chloroflexia bacterium; assembly: GCA_963752485.1. GTDB lineage: Bacteria > Chloroflexota > Anaerolineae > Caldilineales > Caldilineaceae > JASGTU01. The sequence continues at coordinate 34,817 of CAVVYP010000020.1, read as the reverse complement.
GGTTGTACTGGCACTGCTCGGAGATGAAACCGAGCCGCCCTTGCCGTCGGGCGAATGTTTGGAACTTGGTAAGTCCCCAGCCAGGGAAGTTGCTCGTGCCTACGTAGAGCACATCGCCGCTGTCGAGTACCTGACCGAAAGCGCTCCAGAACTCTTCCAGCCGTACACGCCGGTCGATATGATGTACCTGATAGAGGTCGATGCGATCGGTTTGGAGACGTCGCAGCGATGCCATCAGATCGCGGCGCACCTTGTAAACCGACACGCCCCTATCGTCGTTGGGATCGCCGGGGATAGCAGGGCGGTTCATGGCGTTGTAGGTCTTGGTAGCGAGCACGACCTGGTCTCGGCGTCCGCCGCCCTGGGCGAACCAGCGGCCGATCACCGACTCGGTGGCCCCTGTTCCGGCCGGCCCGCCGTAAACGTTGGCCGTGTCGAAGAAGTTGATGCCCATTTCCAAAGCCTTATCCATGATGGCGTGGGCTTCGTCTTCGGGTGTCACGCCGCCGAAGTGCATGGTACCGAGGCAGATCTTGCTAACCCTGAGGTTGGATTCCCCCATATAGCCGTAATGCATTTGTAGTGCTCCTGGTGTTGGTCTGAGCAAAGGATAACTGTGAGCTGTTCACGTTGGAAATCACTGCCAATAGGCGAAAAGCGGTGGGCAAATGCCAGTTCTGGGACATACGGAAGTTGTACATCGCCAGCTGAAATCTGTCCAGTCTTGTGGGTCCAATACACTGTGATGTTTATGTGGAAATCTAGACGAGGGGCTTGCCCACCTCTTCGATTGTGATATCGAGATAGGGGAATGCCCGTTGGATCAGGTCGTATGCCAGTTGCTCTGGGTCTTGCCCGCGTAGGGGAACCTGACCGCCGGCGATACTTCCGTGCCCACCGCATCTGCCCTGATCCTGGACGATGACCTGGATGACCCGTCCTGCACCCCGACGGTTTCGTGTCCGTACCGACAGGATCAACAGATCCTCATACAGGCCCGTACAGATTACCCACCGACTCCCTTCCAGCCGCAACAAGAGATCCGCCATCTCCGCCGTCAAGTCTGGATAGTCCATCGTCCCCAAGTAGGAAATGACGACATCACCAAAGATCCGCGCTGCCCTTAGCGCCGCCTCGAAACTCCTGAAATAAGTGGCCGGAAGCTGGACGTGTTCGATCTTCGCCAGGGCTTCGGCATCAATCCTCGATTGAAGGTAAAGGTAGGCTGCCGTATCGGCCGGGCTGGCGTTTCGTCCCAAGCCCATCGTGTTGGTCTTGATTCCGTAGAACAACGCCGTGGCCAGGGGAGAGGTAGGCTCCAGTCCGGCCGTCTGAATATACTGCACCAGAATGGTTGATGTTGCTCCCAGTTCAGGGCGAATATCGACAAACTTGGCGACTGGCGCCGCCTCTTCCAGAACGTGATGATCGATTACGATAGATACGCTGGAATTTGGCGGTAAGGTAACGTTTCCTGCGCCAGGTTGGGCATCGACCAAAGCCACAGATGCAAACTCTGACAAATCCAAACCCATCATTGGCTCAAGTGGATGGTCAAGGTAGCGTACTAATGCCCTATTCTCTGCCCGGCCTATGATGCCCTCGAAAGCGATGCAGCTACTGACACCTGTTGTCTCTTTCAATACGTACTGCAGCGCCAGCGCGCTGGCAATCGCATCTGGATCGGGATTGTTGTGGGGCAGAACGAGGATGGCACCCAGATCGGGCACTGCCTCGATGAGATAGGCTAGCTGTTCGTATGACATCATGAACCACCCCACATGAATATCTGTCCCGCTCAGATGAGTGGTTTGCCCGCAACATCAGACGGAATTTCGAGGTGTTGTAGCGCGCGCTGTTCGAGCTGTTGAACGACTGTCGCAGGGTCTCTTCCGCGCAGAGTAATCTGTCCCCCGGCCATCACGCCGTGCCCGCCGGCGACGCCGTCCTGCTCAATAATTGCCTGCGCCAGACGTCCGGCCCCGCCTTGCCGATGGTCGGTTCGTATTGATAGATTCAACACCCCTTCATGAAGTCCGATACAGATCACCCATCGGACCCCCTCCATTCGCAACAGAAAGTCCGCCGCCTCCGCTGCCATATCTGGGTATTTTACTCGTCCCAAGTACGCAGTGACAACCCCATTGAAAATTTGCGCTGCCTGTACAGCAGCAATGAAATCCCTGAAGTAATCTGCCGGGACTTGTGCATGCTCGATCTCTGCCAGAATCTCAACGTCGAGTCGAGCCTGAAGATATGCGTACGCCTCTACGTCCGCCGAGTTGGTGTTATTCCTACCCAAGCCCCTAGTATCGGTCTTGATACCGTAAAACAGTGCTGTGGATAGAAGGGGAGTAGGTTCGAGGGCGGCCGTCTGAAGATACTCGGTCAGTATAGTTGACGTTGCCCCCACATCAACCCGAATATCCACATAATCCGCCATACTTGTTGGTGCACGCCAGGGATGGTGATCGATTACGATTGCCGCAGTAGATCCTACAGGCGAAGCATTGTTGCCCGCGCCAGGCTGGGTATCAACAAAGGCAATCGGAATCGTACGGTCCATATCCGGGTCTGTCAGATGACGGAGTGGATAGCCCAAGCATCGTACTAGAGCCTTATTCTCCACTCGGCCAATGAATCCTTGATAGGAAATCTGACTCTCAACCCCGAGTTTCTCCGCCAACAGAAATCGCAGTGCAACAGCGCTAGCAATCGCATCGGGGTCAGGATTGTTGTGGATCAAGATGAGGAGGCTGTCCGCATTCTTAACGGCATCGAACATTTCTCCAAGACGTTTCTGGGGTTCACTCGCTCTATTCATCTCTTGAACTTAGCCATTTCTTTGGTAACAAAATGTCGCTGCGAGTAATCATCTCGTTCCCCATATTATCAAGGCCTACCCGAAAGACACGGCCCTGGATCAATCTGATGCGCGTGATCATCGCCAGTTCCGGCTAATTGCGATAGCTTGAACCTGCTCCACTATAGGTCCAATAGGAACGGTGGGGCGAGTTTCATCTCCTTGATCAACATGGCGGAAGGCGGTGTACGTGCCTTCGCAGCGTAGTTTGCGCGTCGTGAATCCGACAACGCGGGCAATGACCGCGAATCATAGTGCTGGATCGCACCCATGGAGCCGGTGCGCTCATCCTTCTCGGCGCCACTATGGCCGCAGGGACAGGGATTCATGGCTCCGACGAGGATGAATGCACTCTTGGTCTTCTTCGTTGACGTGTTTCTTGGTGGCCCCGGCGTTTCTTCGCAACCGGGTCATCGTACGGCTCGATCGTCACAAATGGTCGCCGGCCCGTGTTCCGAGGCGGGGAATCGGCACGTCGGAATGAGCGAATCTCGGCTCCCTGTACGATGAGGTGAGCCGGGCACTCCCTCCCTTGCCGTTTCCCCTAGCGGCGCATGGCCCTCGACCGGCCAGGCCGGCTCCTACCTCAATACGGCCCGCGGATGGCGTCGCGCACTTCCTCTTCGTACCACGCGCGCAGTTCCTCGTGCAACGCTGCGGGCAGGGGGTCCAACCCGGACACGGCGGCGTTGGCCCGCGCTTGCGCCGGCGAGCTGGCGCCCGGGATCACGACCGACACGGCCTCGTGGTCGAGGATCCAGCGCAGGGCCATCTGCGCCATGGGCATGCCGTCCGGTACGTACGCTTGCAGCCCCTCGGAGAGCTCCACGCCCTTCTCAAACGGGAGGCCGGCGAACGTTTCGCCCACGTTGAAGGCCTGGCCGTCGCGGTTGAAGTTGCGGTGGTCGCCTGCGCTGAAGACGGTCTCCTTGCGCAGTTTGCCGGTCAGCAGCCCGCTGGCCAGGGGCAGGCGCACGATGACGCCCACGCCCTTGTCCAGCGCCGCGGGCAGGAGCTCCTGCGCCGGCTTCTGGCGGAAGATGTTGAAGATGACCTGCAGCGACGTCAGCCCCTCCTGCTCCAGGCAGACGAAGCCCTCCTCCACGGTCTCCACGCTGGCGCCGAAGGCCGAGATCAGGCCTGCGTCGCGCTGCCGGCGCAGCCAGTCGAAGACGTCGCCCTTGCGCAACACGTCCGGCGGCACACAGTGCAGCTGCGTGAGGTCGATGCGCTCCACGCCCAGGCGCTGCAGGGAACGCAGCGTGGCCGCGCGCAGCCCCTCCTCGCTGTAGTTGTCGGGATAGAGGCCGCCGGACCTGCCCAGCTTGGTGGCGATCACGATGTCGTCGTGTTGCGGGCGGAAGCGGCCCAGCGACTGCTCGCTCTCCCCGTCTCCGTAGCCGTCCGCGGTGTCGAAGAAACGCACGCCTGCGTCGTACGCGGCGCGCAAGGTCTCCTGCGCGGCGGCGTCGCTCCACGGCGCGCCCCATCCGCCGCCAATCTGCCAGCAGCCGAGCCCCACTTCGCTGGCCTGCAGGCCCTCGCGTCCCAGTGGTCGAGTTCTCATTGTGTAATCCCTCCCGTGATTGTTATGTCAATTGGATGTCAGTGGACGTCAACGCCCGGGGCCGGAACAGTCAATGGCCGGCGACGTCAATGGCCGGAAACGTGAATGGCCGGCGAAGCCGCTGGCTGAAGAAGTCTGTCGATGGCGAGTTCGTCGCCGCCGAGACGACGGTCGGGCCGGCGTCGTGATGAACAGTGTATCGCACCGCAACCCTCGCCACAATCCGGCGGCGGCATTCAGTGGCGGACGCAGATCAGGGCTGATCAAGCTGATCTGCGCAGATTCTCTGGGGGTCCGGCGCAGAGCAGGCTCGCGCCCCGCCTCGTCGCCGGTCCGCAGTCCGCATCCTCTGCACCCCGCCACAGCCGTGTCTGTGTAAAGCGTCACAATGTTGACAGGCGTGATACGCTGATAGGCGGTTTCGGCGACGCCTTCCTCACCCCTCATCGTCCGCCAGACCCTATTCGCTGTCAGCCATCCGCGCCCTCGCCCCCTGCCGTCCGATCGGCGTGCCTGGTGGCGCCATTCCAGCCCGCGGTCAGCGCCCCGAAAACCGTTCGTTTCGCAGCGTCGCGCCCGGCCGGCAGGAGAGCGATCCCCCCCTTCGCACAGGGTCCGAGCCAGGCCACGCTTTCGCCACATGGACGGGCCGCACCGACCGGCCTCGCTTCAAAGAGAGGAGTCACACACTCATGCAAGAGGTGTTCCGCTTCGTCTTTCTCCGTCCCCCGCAGCAGCCCAGAGAGTCCATCTTGACCGACCTCGCGCTCGAGCTGACGTCGTTTGGCGCGCAGTTGGCTGCCATGCTGCCCCAGGCGAACGGCCGCGCGCCGTGTGCGCGAACGCGTGTCCGCCTTCCTCGCGTCGCCCGCCTTCACCCCCGATGTGGCCACGCTGCCGTTCGGGCCGCAACTCCGGGCGCTGGGCGCCGACCTGGCGCAGATGTCTGAGCTCACGATGGGAAGCGTGCAGAGCGCGGTCGAGGATCGGTTCGGCCGCCCGGCCGCGGCCATCGTCGCCAGCAACCAGTGGCCTGCGCTGCGCGAGCGCGCCACCGATGCGATTGTGGCGCTGAAGATCATGCCCGCGCCGCGCCCACCGCTGCTGGGCGACTACTTCCGGCTCTTCCAGCTCGATCGACCTCGTGGAGCGGGCGGCCCACGCCGACCCCGATCAGCCGTTGCCGCCCGCCGGGAGGCTGTTGCGCCGGCCCGTGGTGATGCCGCCGTCGCTGTTGGCGGGGGAGGGCGCGGAGAGCGGCGAGGGCGAATCGGACACGCCGCCCGCCACTCGCGCAGGCGACATCCAGGCGCTGCAGCAGCGTTTGGCCGACACCGAGGCCGCCAAGCTGGAGCTGCTGTCGTTCGCGGCGCGCGACAAGACCGTGCTGCGGCCAGGCGCGGACGGAGACGACGATGCGCGCGCGGCGGCCCGCGCGCCGCCTTCCTGGCGCTGAATGCGCGCGCGGTGGGCAGGCTGTCGCCGCGTGCGCGCGCGGTTCTCGAATCCCATGCGCTGGACCCGTCGCGCGAGGCGGTGCGCACGCTGGTGGAGCGGCTGTCGGCTTCGGCGCGGCTGCGCCGCGGTGGAGCTGGCGCATTGGAGGCGGTGGCGGCTGTCCCCGGCACCGTGCGCGTCGGCACGACCACGCTGCCCGCGGCCCCGGCGCTTGGCTTCGACCTGGTCGCGCCGGACATGCCCTCCGTGCCGTCGACAGTGGGATTGCTGCGCCCGGACGGGGTGGGCGACTTGCTCGTGACCCGCAACCAGATCATTCGCTACGAGGCAGGGGAGATCGCGGCACATCGAGAACGTCCTGCGATCCGAAACGCTGCAGCGCGAGACGCGGCGGCTGGAACGGGTGGAGCAGTCGTTCACGACCGAGGTGGAGACCACGCGCGAAGAGGAGCGCGACCAGCAGAGCACCGAACGCAACGAGCTCAGCCGCGAGGCCAAGAACACGCTCAAGGAAGACGAGAAATTCAAGGTAGGCTCGACCATCTCCGGCGGCTTCGGCAAGTTCGTCCAGGCCCAAGTGACCATCGAGAGCGAGACGCAGACGTCCCAGGAAAGCGCGGCCCAGTCGGCGTCCAAGTACGCGCGTGGAGATCACCGAACGCACCGCGTCGAAATTGACCGAACGCATCCGCGAAGAACGCAGCCTGACCATCCTGCGCGAGTTCGAGGAGAAGAACAGCCACGGCTTCGACAACGCCGACGGCGATGACCACGTCATCGGCATCTACCAGTGGGTGGAGCGGGTCCACCAGGCCCAGGTGTTCAACTATGGCATCCGCATGTTTTTCGACATCATGGTGCCGGAACCGGCCGCCTTCTATCTCCAGGCGCTGGAAGCCCAGGTGTCGCCGGCGACGGGCGTGAAGAAGCCGCCCGCGTTCACTTTGAAGCCTTCCGACATCACGGAGGGCAACTATATGGCGAAGGTGGCGACCTTCGAGGCCACAGGGGTGGAGGCGCCGCCGCCCGAATTCATCACCGTATCCAAGACGCTCAAGCCGCCGGACCCGGAAGGCGGCAACAACATCACGCTCCTGGTGGACGGATCCGTGCCAATCCCGACCGGCTACCAGGCGTCCAGCGTGCACTTCCGCATGACGTGGCACAAGCGATTCATCCTGCCTGCCGTCGTTCCCGATCCCCAGCCCTGGGCGATCCTGAGCATCGGCCAGAGGCAACCCAGCCTGGATATGACGATTGGCGCGGACGAGTTCCAGCCGAACGCACTGTTCGACACCTACGACCTCGACGGTGAGACCGGCGAGTTGCCCTTCGCCCTCCACCTCTTCTCGATCCAGTTGGTGCTGGTCGTCATGGAAGTCGAATGCCAGCGCACGGCCGAAGCCTATGCCGGCTGGCAACTGCGCACACACGAGGCGCTCGCCCAGGGGCATCTGCAACAGGAGCAGGCCTATCGCAACCAGGTCGCGGAGCTGGAAACGCAACAGGGCGTGGCCCTCCCCACCCGTTCTCCGGACGAGAACCGGCGCCTGGAGCGGGCGGAGCTCAAACGCAACGCCGTCTCGATGATCACCGGCCAGTACTTCACCCTCTTCAGCGCCATCCTGGCCAGCGGGGTTCAGGAGGCGCGGGTCGACTTCGAAGAAGCGCTGGCCGAGGGACGCTACGCGCGCTTTTTCGAGCAAGCCTTCGAGTGGGAGTACATGGTGTACGAATATCTCGACTACTTCTGGAGCCGGCGCAGCACCTGGGTGCAGAAGCTGGTGGAGACGGGCGACACGGACCCCGAATTCGCGGCCTTTCTCCGCGCCGGCTATGCGCGCCTGCGCCTGTCGGTGCGGCCGGATTTCGAGCCGGCCGTCTTCCACTTCCTGGACACGGGCGAGGTGTGGGACGGCGGCGAGCTGCCGCCGGTCACGCGGGCCGAATGGGTGGCCTATCTGGACGACATCCAGGCCCGGCGCGCGCTGGGACCGGACGAGGAGATCCCTGTTGGCGATCCGTTCATCGTACGCCTGCCCACGACCCTCGTGCGCCTGAAGCCCGGCGCCACACTGCCCGAGTGGGAGCAGACCGAGGAAGGCGAATGGGTGGCGGTGGATAACGACTGATGGCGAGCGGCGCATCCGCCGGCCTGCCGGCCGGCTTCCTGTCGTCGATTTCCGGCGACGACGTATCGTTCCGCCCCCCGCCGCGCCGCCACTGTCTGGTGGAGCCGCTGATCGACGGCGACGAGACGCGCGAGGCGCTGGAGAGGGCCGTCGCCGGCGCGCGCGACACGCTCTACCTGGCGTTCTGGGAATTCGACCCGCGCATCGAGACGCTGATGCACTGGACGCCGGACCCGTCGCTGTCCAGCCACCTGGGCGCTTCGGCGGCGAGACGGCCCTGGCGGGATCTGCTCGCCGACGCCGTGGCGCGGGGAGTCGACGTGCGCGTGTTGATGTCGGACTTCGATCCCTGGCTGGCGCTGGACCGCCACTGGATCGCCTGGACCCATTACCAGAACCTCGAGGGATATCTCTCCCCGCTCATCCCTTCCGTGGCGTCGATGGACGAGAAACGCTTCCAGGTGATCTGTTCGCTCCACGAGGCGACGCTGAGGCCGGGCGGGCTGGAACTCTTGGCGGGCGGCGCCGCCGCCGGCGCCACGCTGGAGCACAAATTCGCCTCCCTGCGCATCGACGCGACCCTTGCGACCCTGGACAATTGGGTGAGCATGGGCGCCGCGCCCGAGGACCTGCTCGAACGCGTGCCGGGGCTGTGGGGCAAGGTGGAACTGGATGCGACGGGGAAGTTCGCCGCGACCGTGGCGCCGCCGCTTCCGCTGCACCTAGCGGTCCATCACGTCAAGCTGTGCGTGGTGGATGGGCGCATGGCGTTCGTGGGCGGGTTCAACGTCAATCCCCGGCTGGTATTGAGCACCCGGCGACACGAGACAAAAATCTTGCCGCCGGGCGCCGACAGCGATCCGGACCCGGTCCACCTGGATTCCACGCATGACACCTTCTGCCGGGTGGCCGGCCCTGTGGTTGCCGATTTCGAGCGCTTCTTCGTGGGTCTGTGGAACCGGGAGCTGCCGCGCTTCCGCAAGTTCGTGGACGACGCCAACGACGTCGCGCCGGGGCTGGGCATCATCACGACGCCGCTCACCAGCATCCCCTCGCCGCCCGGACCCGGCCGCGCCATGCCGGGCAGCTCCGTGGCGCAGTTGATTCGCACCGTCACCGGCGACATTCCGCCGCCGGCGCCGGGCGCGGTTGCCGTGCCCCTGCCCACGCCGATCCGTCTGGACACTCTGGACAGCCTGCGCGACGCGATTGGCGCGGCGCGCGATTTCATCTACCTGGAGAACCAGTATTTCCGGCTCTCCGACATCGCCACCTGGATCGTCGACGCCGCGGCCAAGCGACCGAAGCTACAGGTCATCATCGTGCTGCCGGTCCGGCCGGAGGAAGGCACCGATCCCGTCACGCAGCACGGCAACGCGCTGCAGTTCGAAGCGCTGCAACGGGTCGACGCCGCGCTGAAGCACCGGTTCGGGCTGTTCACCCTGTTGTCGCCCACGCCGGACAGGCATCCGGACTATCTGGGCGCCCGGTCCGTGTATGTGCACAGCAAGGCGTGGATCGTCGACGACCGCTTCGCGCTGATCGGCACGGCCAACGCCAATGGCCGCGGCCTGTTCGTGGACACAGAGGTGGGGCTGGCCTGGAGCGATCCGTTCAGCGTGCGCGCCTTCCGCGTGCAACTGTGGAGCCACATCCTGGGCAAGGACATCGACTACACGAAGTTGAAGCCCGACGCCTTCGCCGGCGCGTGGCATGTGCGGGCCGGGCTGAACGCCGCGCTCGATCCGCCTGACCGGAAGGGGTTGGCAGCGCCGCTGCCGCTGTCGGCGCTGCCCCAAGGGGCGCGGCTCGACGCGCTGCCGCTCAGCCTGCTGGGCTTCGGGGACCTGGCCCCGATGATGGCGATCTACGCCTCGAGCCTGTCGTCGGACGCGGAAGGCTTGCCCGCGGCGTCGCCCGCGGGCGGAGGCGCCGGGGCCGCGCAGGCGTGAGAGGGACGGCTTGCTGGACATTGCGTCCCGCCGGCTTGCCGTCGATGCACCAGGTGAACTCCTCGAGCAGGCCGTCATTCACGTCGAACCCGTGGCGAAACAGAATGAGCCGCTATCCTGGATCGCCCCCGCTCATGTAGCGCAAGGCCCGTTGGGGGAGTCTGCGGTCAGGGTCGCGGGGCGTTTGGGCGCTGGACTCTACTTGCCTTCGCGATGGCTCAACTCCGGCCAGATACTGCGCATCTGCCAAGCGTCGAGCGAGAGAAGTTTGGCTTCGCTGCCGCGTGCAAAGACGGATACGCCGTTGCTGTCTTCGCGCTCAGGGTAGACACGCACCGTCAGACATTGGCGGCCATTGGCGTAGACCTCCAGCACGCTCCGATCGAGGAAGACTCGAAGATGCAGCAATCCGTCGTCTCCCAGCTTTAGCGGCCCGATCTCAGGCGTGCGGGCGAACACTTCACCGCTAAGGGACGAGGCCGAGACGTCGATCTGAAGTGAACTGACACCGAAAAACCTATGGTCTCGGAGGAATAGCGATATACGGGTCTGCTCCTCTCCATGCGGAGAGCGGAACACATTCAGTCCTACTTCTCTGGCGCCGCACGGATCGATGACGGCGTCGATCTCCAGCGCCTGTCCGTGAATGCCTTCCAACACTACTTCGCTATTGGCGGCGATCTCCAACACGTCGACATGTCGGTGGTCAAAGCGCAGCGATTCAATGTCCCCTGCCGGCTCCATTTGGAGCGAGTCTTCCGCGTCCAGGGAGTAACAGCGCGGCAACGTCATGATATCGGCCCACCCGTGTGGCTCTCGACCCTCCTTGATATTGAAGATGGCGAGGAAGCGGCCGGAATCGTCGATCGTGGCCGACGGCCGTGCAGGCTCCCCCCATCCAGGGACCGTAGTTCATGCGTCCATGTGTTTCCGGCGTGAAACGATGTGTGGCTTGGTCATAGTCGCCAATGTCGTAGCGTCCGGCGCGTTTGTGACTGAACAACAGGAGCATGTGCTTGCCGTTGCCGATCGGCCAGAAGTTGGGAACCGCGGCGTCCTCGCCTGGTTCTGCCAGGAAGCGATCCTCGATCAGGGGTCCGAGATACTCCCATGTTGCCAGGTCAGGGGAGAAAAACAGGTGATCTACGCCCACGCAATCTACCCCGCGCACTCCGTCCTTGAATGTGCCGGAAAGGGCGTAATACCCATCGTCTTCGCGCCAGATGCATGGATCGAAGACTCGGTACTGTGCGCCGTTGCCCTCGACAGGCGCAATGGCGGCCCCGCCGAGGTTCTCCACATCTCCGGGGATGACGGGATTGTTCGGGTGTTTTATCCAGTTGAGCAGTAGCGGATCGGATGCCGTCGCGATGGCATTCCCTGCCAACGTGCCGTGGTACATGGCGACAACCCGGTCCTGTTCGACCAGCGTTTGGCCGCTGAAACAATCTCGCTCCGTGTCAGGGTATAGGGCAAGCGGTAGGTCCCGCCGATGGACCAGGTCGTCGCTCATCGTATGGCCCCAGTGTACCCGATCGTGTGGCCCCGCCGGCCGAAACTGGTAGAAGAGGTGGTAGCGTCCCTGCCATTGGCATAGGCCGTTGGGGTCGTTCATCACGTTTTCCGGCGGTGAGAAATGATATAGAGGCCGATACGGGTCGGCGGCAAGCCGTTCCCGATGAGCTGCAAAACGCCGCAATGCTTCATTCTTGTCAAGGGCTTCCAGCTGCTCTTCGAGCGTCGTCGGGTAGGTCGGTCCGGACAACGGCTCAAAATGTTCGACTGCCATAGTGGTCGATTCCTTTCATTTGCACAGAAGAGACCGCGCAGGAGGTTGATGCGAGGCGAGTCCGCAAGGTGGAATCAGCAAATGCGTCACGATTTGACTCCTCCCATCATGATCCCCTCGATCAGATAGCGCTGACCGAGGAAATAGACTAGAACAACTGGAATCAGGGCAAGCACGACGCCGGCCAAGACCACGGAGATGCTGCCCGTCATCTCGAACCCTTTCAAGTCATTGAGCCCCAGCGGGATTGTGAAGCGTTCCTTTGAGAGCAGGAATACAAGAGGACGGAAGAAGTCGTTCCAATGGCTGTTGAAAACCAATACGGCGAGCACGGCCAGACCTGGCGTCACCAACGGCAGGTAGACCCTATAGAATACTTGGAACGGGTTGGCCCCGTCAATGACTGCGGCCTCTTCAAAATCCTTGGGAATCGCCAGGAAATACTGGCGCAGCAGAAACGTGCCAAAGGCCGTAGGCAGGGCCGGCAGGATAAGGGAGGCCAGCGTGTCGGTCAGGCCCGATCGGCTGATGAGGATGAATACCGGAATGATGGTGGCCTGGACAGGGATCATCATGGTCGCCATGACCAACCAGAAGAGAAGGTTCTTACCCGGATACTGGAGATGCGCAAAGGAGTAGCCCGCTAAGGATGCGGTGACAAGCTGGCCAAAGACGACGCTCCCAGTGACGGTGACGCTGTTCAATATCTGGGTCCAGAAGGGGATCCTGCGAAAGACCTCCCGATAGTTGCTCCGATCCGGATTCAGCGTGATCCACTGAGGCGGTGTGCTGAATGACTCCGCAGGCAGTCTTAGCGACGTGGACAGGGTCCACGCAAACGGCGCCAACACGATGATGCTGCCGACAACAAGAAGCGCAACAGTCAGCCAATATCCAAGTCGAAACCGCGCATAGTCGGCCCAGCGCTGAGCATTGATCTTCGAGGCGCGTGAATAGACGTTGGTGGATTCTTGCACAGCATCCTCCTATTGGTAGAAAACCCAGCGCTTGCTCAGCCAGAACTGAAAGGCCGTCACTGACAAGATGAGTAAGAAAAGAATCACAGCCATCCCGGAACCATACCCGATTTCCATGTTCTTGAACGCCGCCTCGTACATCACCATGACGGCCGTACGGCTCGCGTCCCCTGGTCCCCCGCGGGTCATGACGTAGGGCAGATCAAATATCTGCAATGCGCCGATCACGCCGACGACTGCTGCAAACAGCAACGTTGGACTGAGCATCGGCAAAGTTATGTTCCACAGGCGATGCCATCCAGCGGAACCGTCCACGTCAGCCGCATCCAGAATCTCGGGAGAGATGTTATTGAGCCCACCGATGAAGATGATGAGCGTGAAGCCCATGTGCTGCCATATGTAGGTGAGTACGATGGTGTTCAGAACCCAGCCTTGTGATGTGAGCCACGGTATACGCGGGATGCCCAGTCGCCCGAGATAGTAGTTGACCGCACCGAACTCGTGATGCAGCATGTACCCCAAGACGATGGCGGTAGCTGCACCGGACATGAGAAAGGGAAGGAAATAGGCTGTACGCGCATAATAGCGAAGCCCCACAGACCTGAGTCGCTGCATGCCCAGGGCGAGCGCAAGCGAAACGGCAATCTGCAGAACCACGGCCAAGAGCACGAAGTGGATCGTGTTCCAGAAGCTCACCGCCACGCGTGTGTCCTTCATCAGGCGCTGGTAGTTGTCGGCGCCTATGAACACGGGTGGCTGGAACACGTTCCACTGAAAAAGGCTCAGTCCCAGTGATGCCAGAACCGGGCCTGCAGTGAAGATGAGGATGCCCAGGATCGTCGGGAGCAGGAACAAGTATCCCATCAGCGCCTTGCGGCGAGCTGCCCCGGTAATTGTGTCCTCAGTGAGCCAGGCGAACAGACCGCCGCGCTCATTTCCATCCGATCTGGCTGATGTCTGACCGTCCAATGCGCTCCTTCCTTTCGGCAGGTAGCGAACGCTTCTCAACGGAGTGCGAGATGGTTGAATCTGCGAGGCTTGTTGCGGGTTTGGACTTCAGTGGAAAGCCGGCGTTTGCGAATACCCAATGGCTGGATTGGCCTACCGTAGGCGCCGCCAGGCCCGGGCTGAGCGCCCCTCTTTGAAGGCGGTGCATTGCCGGCTTTCCGACTGAGACTGCTGGTACTTCACGCAACGAGCTACTGTGGACTATTCCTCGGCGTCCGGATACATGTTCGGGAATCGGGCGTATAGCTCCTCCAAATCCTTCTGCAGACCGTCCAGGGCTTCCTGGGGGGTCAGTTCAAAGGTCATGGCGCGGCCCGTGTACGTCGTATAGAGCGTGGTCATGGGGTTGGAGACGGGCGGCGCCGGAATCGGGGCCGTATCCGGATGCTCGTCCACGGTGTCGTAGAAGACCTCCCAGTGATTTGGCCCGGTGCCGGCATAGCGTTCGGCAGTCATCAATGAGCGGCGAGCCGGCGTCGTGGTGTTCTCGATGACGCGTTTGTCGAGCGCTACCGCATCCGGCGTCACGCTGAACTTGTTGAAGTCCCAGCCCTCTTCCTTGAACTGCGAATCCTTGAAGATGAAATAGCCGCCCGAACCAAACTGGTGGCGTTGGGACTTCCAGCGCGGGAACAACTGCACGTCAAATTCATCTGGAGCCATCCCAGCGTTGTGCAAAGCGCCCGCCCAGAAACCGCCTGCCGGCGTCATTCCCAATTTGCCGCTGGTGAAGAAGCCCTGCAGAGTCTCGCCGCCGCCAAGCGTGATCGACGGTGCGACGCCTTCTTTGGTCATCTCAACCATGAACTCGAGCGCCTCCACGTTGGCAGGATCATTGGCCTTCGGCGCCAGCCATCGCCATCCGCCGCCGCGGCCTTCGGCGGCCGGGTCATCGGCGTAGAAGGCGTCCCAGAACCATTCGCCGCCCGGGGCCCGCTCTTCGGTCAGCAGGTTGCTGCCGTTCACGAATATCCACGGCGTCCAACTGCCCCACAGCCGGTTGGTCCAGCCATAGCCGAACACTTCGCTTTGTCCGCTGGCGTCTTTCTTCGTGATGGCCTTGGCGATCTCGTAGAAGTCCTCCATCGTCCGATCCGGCGCGGGGTGATCGTAGCCGGCCTCCGCAAAGAGGGCCGAATTGTAGAACATGTTGGCCGCATTCCACCGCTCGCAGATCTGATACAGGTCGCCTTCGAACAGCATAGCTTCAATGAGGGCGGGGTGGACATCGGCGAAGTAGTCGGCCAGGTCTGCTTCGTCGCGCATCACCCAGTCATTGATGGGGACGGCAAGTCCCTGGCCGGCATAGAGCTGCGTAGCCTCCGTGGCGCAGTTTCCGAGATCGAAATCCTCGCCGGCCGCCACCATCGAGAGAATCTTGCTGGCTACCTCCTCATGGTCGATGCCAGTGACACTGATGAACTCGATCTCGATACTGGGGTTCTGTTGGGTGTAGAGCTCCGCTATCGCCCCAACATTATCCGGATTGTTCTGAACCCGGAGCGTCACAGGCTCGGCGCCAGCGCCGGCCGCTTCTTCCCCAGCTTCTGGAGCTGCACTTGGGCTGGCCGGCGCGCACACGCTGACGAGTGCGATGGTCGTGCCCACGCCCATCAGGCGCAGGACGTCGCGGCGTGAATACGTGTGTCGCATGTTGTTCCTCCTTGGCTACTGTTACTGAAGCGATCCGATGTTTCAAGAGCGATCCGACAAAAACGCGTATGGGTCACATCTGGCGGTTACAGGGGAGGAAAGGAAACAGTGAACTCGTTTCGAAGTGCGTCGCCCTCCGACGGCAGACGCGTCATGGTTGGGATGCCGCAACTGGCTTGCAGCAGACCTAGATATATGGAAGACTAGGGAGACAATGGTTGCATTCCTGTACGAACGTAGTATGAGAGGCCCCATAGCCATTGTCAAGGACCCAGACCGGCCATGACCAGGACCAATTCCGGACGCAAAGATGTTTGACGCATTTGAGCAGGAGCTCCGAGATGCATTGGCGCATCTCTACGATCCCATCTATAGCCCGCCGGAACTTCTGTGCGATGTGCTCGCGTACGCTGGTCAGCCATCTGTCGATGGAGTCCAGAAAGCTCTGCTCGTTGCGATCTCGCAGCTTGCACCGGGAGCAGACGTGCCCCCGACCACGCGGGAGTGGCGTGTATACGATTTGTTGTCGTATCGATACGTGCATGAATTGACACAGGAGGAAACGGCGCAGAAGCTTGGAATCTCGTCCCGGCATCTGCGTCGCGAACAACAGCTGGCGGTGCATGTCCTCGCCCACCGGCTTTGGAACCAATATGTCCAGAGTTCGCCCGATTCAGACTTGGACCAACAAGGAGATGCCCAAAGTATTGCTGTCGCGACAACTGACGGAGACTGGCGATCCCAGGTGCGCCAAGAACTGGCGTCACTGGACCAGATCGATCCCGACGCAGTTGCGGATATCGGAGAAGTGATTGGCTCCATATCAGAACTCGTGAGCAGGATGGCGGACCGGCTCGGGGTGCGCGTAGCCTTTCACATCGATGAGGGAGACCTAACCGCGAGGGTGCATCCGGCACTGTTGCGCCAGATTCTTATCGACTCACTCCAGACGCAGTTGCAAACCATGTCCGGCGGCGAGATACACGTGAATTCGCGCCTCAGCCACAAGCATGTCCTCGTTTCGATCACAGGCGAACCAGTAGCCGAAGGCGCGCATTCGGACAGCGAGTTTGTTCGGGAGGCCGTCGCCCTGCAAGGCGGCCGATGCGACCTCCATGTGATTGGGCAGCGGCGCAGTTTCTCCATTCAACTTCCCCATGCGAGACAGATCGTCGTCCTGATGATCGACGATAACGAGGACTTGGTTCATTTCTTCCGGCGTTTCACGGCGCATACGCGCTATCGCTTGGTTCACGTAAACACAGGAGAGGCCGCGCACGATGCCATAGAGAGCTTTCGGCCCGACTTAATCGTGCTGGACGTCATGCTGCCTGACATTGACGGATGGGAAATCCTGACACGGCTGCACGATGATCCTGACCACGCGAATGATTCCCATTATTGTCTGTACCGTCATTCGCCAGGAAGAGTTGGCGTTGGCCCTCGGGGCGGCAGCCTATCTGCCTAAGCCGGTGCGACGAGTGGAGCTTCTGCAGGCATTTGGTCAGGTGTTGGCTCAGACTGCATGAGGAGGTCGGCCAGGTCACAGACGCATTGCAGCAACTTATGCCTGGGAATCCCTTCGCCCATGGTAGTGATCAGCGTACCTCTAGAAAACGACTGCCCCAGCGGATCTTGGGCCGAAACGATGATTGCCGGGATGTCGCAAATTGCGGGATCCCGGTTCTTGTATTCCAGCAGATGCCATCCGTCGTAGTGTGGCATGACGATGTCGAGAAACACCAGGTCAGGCGACTGGGTATGGAGGACGTGCAGCGCTTCCTCTCCATTGTGGGCGTACAATACGTCGAGCGCAGGATCGAGTGTGCGAAGCATGCGCGTGAGCAGCGAACAGAAGTCCTGATCGTCGTCGACAACAAGGACGCGGGCAGGGGGTGTCTCCGTCAGGGCCAACACGGCTCTGAGATCGGCGCGTGTGATTGGCTTGATCAGGTACTTGAGCACGCCTGATTGCAATGAACGGTCTATGGCGTGCGGCAGAGTGTAGCTGAAGATCGGCGTGTCCGGCAGATTCCGGCGTGCGTCCTCAAGTACCGTCCACGTGCGATCCATGGAGATTGTGTTGAGGATGAGCGCGTGCGCTGGATACTCCTCGATCGCATCGATCGCTTTTCCTAGCTCCTTCACCTTGACAAGTTCAACCTCTTCGTCAGACTGATCGGAGAGATTGTTCAAGTCGCCAGTCTCGTCGCAAAGGACGATGCGTTGACGGTAGGGAAGCTGAGGGATAGCGGGACGCGACGTGCGCTCCACCCACAGCCAGTCTTCGTTGATCCATCTCGTTGTCGCCGCCACGGGGGTCGGAGATGGGGAGATCGGCAATCGAAAGGCGAACATACTACCACTTCCGAGTTTGGTTTCCGCCCAAATGCGCCCGCCGTGAAGCTCGATGAACTGGCGGCTGATGGCCAAACCCAGTCCGTTGCCGGCTTGCTCGCGCCACATGCTGTCTGTTCGTTGGTGGAACGGCTCGAAGATTATCTCCAAGTCCTGGGGGTCGATACCTGGCCCCGTATCAGTCACGCTCACGGTGACAGCCGGAAAGTCGAGAGCAGCTTCGACGACGATCGCGCCGTGCTCCGTATAGCGGGCGGCATTGCTGACCAGGTTCAAGATCACCTGGCGAATGCGCGTGCGATCGCAGTAGACGTCCGGTAGAGAATCGGCGATCTGTACGCGGAGCGCAAGTCCTTTCTTCTGGACAAGAGGGCTGACGACCGCAACCGCGGACTCGATCTCGGCGCGTATATTGATCCGATCGCGATGCAAGGAAAGGCGGCCCGCCTCCATTTGACTGATGGCGAGCACGTCATTGATCATGCTGGTCAAATGCAGACAGTTGCGATGAACGATCTGCAAATCTTCAAGCAGATCAGGTGGCAAAGCATCGCCGTAGACATCCGGAGTCTCTATGAGTAGATCCGTCAACCCGATGATCATGTTGAGGGGAGTACGGAATTCGTGGCTGACCTTGGCTACGAAAACAGACTTGGCCTTGTGGGCCTCTTCCGCCATCAATCTCGTCGCAGCAAGCCGCTCGTTCATCAGGTCGAGTTGTCGATTCGCGTGCATGAGCTCGTCGAGGATCTGTTCCTGACCCGCGCCGCGTTTGCGCGCTTCCGCCAGTAGGTTCTGCTGTTGCTGTGCGATATGAAATGACCAGTTGGTAATCCTGCGCACGAAAGAATACAGGACGACCAAGAGCAGAAAACTGAGCCAAAGGGCAGCTTGTACGACAATGAGGTTGCCCACGTCTGGGTGATGGTGATAGCCGGCTAGAACTAGATATGCGCTGAGCGACGTTGTGACGGTGATTGCGGCCAGAGGACCAACGAGCAAGAAGGCCGCAGCGATGGGTACGGGCAGCAGGGCCAGGAATCCGATTTCCTGCAACCCACTCAGTCCGCCGACCACAACGAGGGCAAACAGGAAGCACAATAGCCATCGAGTCAAGCGCGGATGACGCCGGCTGATCAGGGCAGTCACCAAGGCGGAGCCATAGCAGAATGCAGCGAAGTACAGACACGCCAAACGAGTCTCCGGGGCAAGCTCTCCGTCGCTGACCAGTACGCTGAGAAAACCGACTATCGCCAGGGCGCCGATGAATGGTTGTGGCGCAATCAGAAGATCTTCGTCGATCGGCGTCTTCCAGATGTCACGAGCGTTCATGGAGAATTCTCCATCCGACCAATATGGGACCAGTCCGGCACAGAGGATGGTGGGGGACCCAACAGGAGTGTCTTGCAGACACCACTTACACGAAAAATGATGTCACAAGGGGCGCGATCGGACAAGTGCAGGCGCCGGTCCAGCGGTAGCGCCCGTAGTTCCATCCCAGAGTGGCGGCTTCGGGGACCTGGCCCCGATGATGGCGATCTACGCCTCGAGCCTGTCGTCGGACGCGGAAGGCTTGCCGGCCGCGGGGCCAGCGCCCGCAGGCGGCGCGCCGCAGGCGTGAGCAAGCGCGTAGGTGCGGAACCCCTTCCGCACGGGCTTTCGGCGTCCACAAACCCCGTGCGCCGGGAGATGATGCGGCCCCGCCCGACCGGACCGAGCTGCTCATCGCACCGCTGACCGGCCGCGAGGCGGAGGTGCTGCGCCTGGTGGCCGGCGGCTACACGAATCAAGCGATCGCGGAGGAACTGGTTGTCGCCGTCAGCACGGTGAAAAAGCACGTCAACAATCTCTTTGGTAAGTCGGGCGTGAGCAGTCGCACCCAGGCCGTGAGCCGCGCCACGGAACTTCACATTCTGCGAGACGGGGCGTCGATCCGGCCGTGCGGCGCCCTCTCGGAAGCGCCGATTCCAGGGTGTGCGCAGCCCTGTTGACACGCCTCTGGCGCCAAGCTATACTCACGAATATGCGCCCGCACAAGTTACTCAATCTGATGTCGGTAATGCCTTGTAGGTCATTCCCCAGCCTACCTTGGGCGCAAGACGTCTTGTTCTGCCTACCGAACCCCACAGATTCGTAGCCAAGGAGGAATCACCCATGCACGGAAAACAGAGTCGGGTAACCCGCCGCCAACTACTGAAGGCAATGGGCGCGGCGTCTGGCGCGGTATTGCTGGCAGGTTGCGCACCCGCGGTGGCGCCAGCCAGCGCACCGGCCGCCGGCGCGGATGCGAGTGAGTCGACCGGTATGGTCAATGAGGATATTGGCCCGTACATTGCCCATACGGGCGCCCAGGGCATAGTCACGTTCCCCAACGCTTGGGGCGGCGAGCGCATCCCCCTGATGGAACAGCAGATCGCCGATTTCAACTCCTTCTATCCCAACGTCACGATCGAGAGCTCGGTCTTCAAGACCGACGATCTGGAGAAAACGCACCTCACGTCGATCGCGGCCGGGACCCCCGACAACGCCATCATGCTGCGGGCGGATTCGATTGCCTTCTTTGTGGAACAGGGAGCGCTCATGCCGCTCGACGACCTGATCGCCCGCGACGAGATGGATGTAGACGACATCTTCTATCAGGCGGAAATTGACGCACGCGACGCTGGAACGGTCAAACCTATGGGCTGCCCAATGTGCTGGGCGGCACTCGCCATCTCTATTGGTGGAACAAGGGGCTGTTTGAGGAAGCAGGCCTTGACCCGGACACGCCGCCAACTTCGTGGGATGATCTAAACGAAATGGCGGATCAGACTCGTGAGACCCTGCCTGACAACTTCCTGTTGGAGCACAACCATACGGCCGGCGCGCATCCGCCCCTCATGGTCTGGATGATGAGCAACAACGGCTCCTACATCAGCGAGGATTTGTCGCAGATCACCTTCAATAGCGAGGAAGGCATCGAGACGGCTGAGTGGATGTTGCAGTTTGCCCAGCGCCAGGCAGACAGCTACGAGCTGATGGCGGCGAGCGAGGCGAGGCGTATGGATTCGCTGGAGGCCGCATCCTGGGCGGCGGGTCGTTACCTCTCCGCCACGGCGGGTGTGCCCTACTTCGCGCAATTGGCCTCTTCCGCACCCGACCTTGAGTACGGAGTGGCGCAATTGCCCTACAACGCCAGCAACGCCGATGCGCGCTCGGCCACGCCTGCTTTTGCCGGCTGGTCTTTTTGTATCCCCGCCGGAGCCAAGGATGTGGATGCTGCGTGGGAGTGGATCAAGTATACCTGTGGCGGGCGCGGCCAGTTCAACTTCATGGCGGCGCAGACCCGGCCTACCGTCTCGCGCGCCTACAATCAGGATCCGGCAATTAGCGGCGGCAACCCTTGGTGGGACGTCGTTCTCGCCGATCTGGAGGCCAGCTTGCCGGTGCCGGTGATGCCTGTATATCCCAAGATCCGCGATCTCATGTACGATGTCACGGAGGCGATCCTCTTCGAGAAGAAGTCGCCGGCCGATGCGCTCAACGAGGGCGCGGCTGCCGCCCAAGCCATACTCGAAGAGGGCTGAACCGGATAGGGTCGCGCAGGCGCTCCCGTATCGTACGTAACCTTCGACTGGGGCGTGGCGGCCGCCTAGCCGCCACGCCCCAGCATGAAACCATCTGATTTGACGCATGGAGCAGTCCGTTGACGGCGCAAGCATCTCCTGCCGCTCAGTCGCGTCGTGGTCGCTTGTCGCTACGGCAACGCGAGGCGCTCGCTGGGTATACATTTCTCATCCCGTGGATCATCGGACTGCTTTTCTTCACGCTGGGGCCAATTCTGGCCGTTTTCTACTTCTCTTTCACGAATTATCCCATTATCGGCGCGCCGGAATGGATTGGTTTTGGCAACTACCGGCGCATGTTCTTCCGAAGATCCCCTCTTTGCAAAGTCTCTCTACAACACCGCCTACTATGTGGGCATCCGCGTGCCGCTGTTCCAAATTGTGGCCTTTGCCGTCGCGCTGTTAGTCAATCGCAAGCTCAAGGGCATGCGCTTCATCAAGACGGGCATCTATCTCCCAGTGATGATGGCGGCCGTCGCCAAATCCGTCATGTGGCGACAGATGTTGGGGCAGACAGGTCTGGCCAACTACCTTCTCTACTATTTTGGGCTGCCGCGCCAGAACCTTCTGGCCAGCGAAATGTGGGTCAAACCGATCATCATTTTCCTCACGCTCTGGATCATTGGGCCGACCATGCTGGTCTACCTTGCCGGTCTTCAGGGGATTCCCCAAGAGTCTCTACGAGGCTGCTTCCATCGACGGCGCCAGCGGGTGGCGGAGGCTGCTTCGGATCACGATCCCGATGATGACGCCCGTCATCCTGCTCAACCTAATCATGGACATCATCAACTCATTCCAGGTCTTTACCCACGCCTTGATTATCACGGAGGGCGGGCCGGTCAACGCCAGCCTCTTCTATGTGCTGTATATCTTTCGGCAAGCGTTCACCTATTTTGATATGGGGTTTGCGAGCGCGCTGTCGGTAGTCCTCTTTGTGATCATTTTGGTTTTCACCTTGATTGTTCTGCGCTGGTCAGAGACTTGGGTTCATTATGAGCATAGCTAAACGTGGTGCGACGCCAATCGGCAGCCGTCGTTCGCCGCTGCGAACACGCCTCATCGATGTTGCCGTCTATGCAGTGCTGCTCCTCATCGTGGTCATCATGGCGCTGCCCTTTGTGTGGACGCTCTCGCTCTCGATGAAGACGCCGCAACAGGCTGCAGCGTGGCCGCCGGAACTGATCCCTAATCCGATTGAATGGGCCAACTACACCGACGCGCTCTTCGAATGGTTGCCCTTCCACATCTTCTTCCGCAACACGTTTGTCATCGCCTTCTTTGTCGTCATCGGGGAGACGCTCTCCTGTTCGTTCATTGCCTATGGCTTTGCACGGCTGCGTTTCCCTGGGCAGCGAGTTGCTCTTCGGAATCGTTCTCAGCACAATGATGGTGCCCTTTGTCGTCCGGCTGGTTCCCCTATTCTTGCTCTACCGAAATTTAGGCTGGATCAACACGCTCTACCCGCTGATCGTGCCGGCCTTCTTTGGCGCAACGCCCTTCTTCATCTTCTTGCTCCGCCAGTTCTATCGCGGCATTCCAGAAGACCTCAGCGCGGCCGCGCGTGTCGACGGCGCGACCGAGTTTCAGATCTGGTGGCGGCTCATGGTCCCCCTGTCGCGGCCCGCGCTCGCCGCCGTCGCCATCTTCGCCTTCCAAAATGTGTGGAACGACTTTATGGGGCCGCTGGTCTTTCTGCGCGACAATGACGTCAAGACCGTCATGCTGGGCATCTATAGCCTGGTAGGCGTCGTGCCCGAATGGCCGCCGGTCATGGCTGCCGTCGTTGTCGTGACGCTGCCCATGCTGGTGATCTTCTTCAGCTTCCAGCAGTTCTTTGTGGAAGGCGTGAACATCTCCGGCGGCATCAAAGGCTGACGCACACGATCTGTCCATTGGTTTCCTGCCCTACCAGCCCACCAAGGAATACACGATGAAAATCACACGAGTAGACGTGCGACCGATGGCCGTATACTGGAGCGACGTCTTTGGCGGCGAAGAGAAGGTGCCTGAGTCCTTCTGGCGGCCGAGCGCCAATTTCATGGGCGTGCGCCGGCGCGAAGGGCAGTTCAGCGTCTTCGTGGTAATCGAGACTGACGAAGGCGTCAGCGGCCTGGGCGAAGGGTGGGGTCTACCCGATCCGCTCATCGCGGCCACCATCGCCGAACGCCTCCTCGCTCCCAATCTCATCGGGCAAGACCCCTTTGCCATCGACTACCTGTGGGAGACCATGTATGACTCCCTCCACAATGGGCTGCCGCAAGCCTTGGTGCTGGAGGCCATGAGCGCAATCGATATCGCGCTGATGGGATCTCAAGGGCAAGGCGCTGGGGCTGCCGGTAGTCCAACTGTTGGGCGGGCCGCACCGCACCCGCATCGAGACCTATGCAAGTCCGGTGCCGTTTCTGCCGCCTGAACCGGCTGTCGCGAAAGCCCAAGAATTCATCGACAAGGGATTCCGGTCCATCAAGCTCAAGATCGGGCGAGGATTCGCCGCCGACCTTGAGATGGTCGCGGCCGTCCGTGAGGCGATCGGTTCCGAGATCCGCATGGTCACCGACGCCAATTGCGGCCTGACCATTCCTCACGCCATCCAGCTTGGCAAGGCCCTGGCGGAGTTCGGGATCGAGTGGCTGGAGGAGCCGCTGCCCGTGCCGGACCGCTCCGGACTGGCCGAGGTGCGCCAAGCCTTGGACATTGCCGTCGTAGCCGGCGAGAACGAACACCACACGGTTGGCATCCGGCAGCTACTCGAAGCGCGTGCCGTCGATGCGGTTCAGATCAACGTGACGCGTGCGGGCGGCATTACGGGAGCGATGCGCATCGCCCAATTGGCCAACGCCCATGGCGCGCCCCTGGCCCCCCACGGCGTTGGCTCTGCCGTGGGCATGGCTGCGATCCTGCACGTGTTGGGCGCGATTCCCAACGCTTGGATCTACGAGTACAACCAACTGCTTAACCCGCTGCGCGACGACCTGTTGGCCGATCCCATCCCGTTTCGCGACGGGTATCTGGAAATCCCGACCGGACCCGGCCTGGGCGTCGTTCTCCAGGACGGCGCGTTCGAGCGCTACAAACTGCGGCGCTAGCCGCGCACAGACCCCGTGCGCTGGGGGAAGCGCACCTACGTCCTGTCGCCGCGTAAGGGTGCGGAACCCTTTCCACAACACGGGCTTTCGGCGTCCACATACCCCGTGCGCTGGGGGAAGCGCACCTACGTCCTGTCGCCGCGTAGGTGCGGAACCCTTTCCACACGGGCTTTCGGCGTCCACATACCCCGTGCGCTGGGGGAAGCGCACCTACGTCCTGTCGCCGCGTAGGTGCGGAACCCCTTCCACACGGGCTTTCGGCGTCCACATACCCCGTGCTGGCCCCCATGATGGCGATCTACGCCTCGAGCCTGTCGTCGGGCCACGCAAGGCTTGCCCGCGGCGTCGCCCGCGGGCGGAGGCGCCGGGGCTGCGCAGGCGTGAGAGGGGCGCGCACAGCCGTTGCCTGGTCGACGATTTCGTCGTGGGGCCATGCTTGCGCTAGCGGGCGCCGTGAATCCGGTGCGGGCGCTTCGCGCCGGAGTAGAGAGTTTCCGCGCACGTCTTGCCGGCGAGCAGGGCGCGTGGACAACAAGCGCCCTGCCCTTCTGCAATAGAAATAGGCGCCTCCCCGCGCTGTGCAGGAAGGCGCCCTCGGTGTCGAATTCACCTGTTCGCCCGGCGCTGCCGAGCGACGGAGCCTACTTCTTCTCGTAGATGATGTACTTCAGAACGGGCGTCTTGCCCTCCAGCCCGGCCTTGGCATATGTCTTGGAGCCAGGGGGAAGCTTGATGGGTCCTTCGGAAAGCACCGGATCGCCGGCGCATTTCTTCTCTGCCTTGAGGAAGATCTGGATCGTGTATGCGTCAGCAGGAATCTGCTTCGACCAGTTTTCACCATAGGAGAGAGTGCCTGCATAGCGGCCGTTCAGGCAGAGGTCAACGGGCAGAGCCTTTTCAAGGCCCAGTTTTTCCCCGTCGATGCGGTGCATCACGGTCAAATCAGCTTTGCCATCACCGGGCTCGCCAGGGTTGCCGGCGAAGACTGCGCTGGCGGTGGTAGCCATCAGCATCACCACCAGGAGCAGGACTAGGACGTGTCGCGTAGTACGGAACTTGCTCATTTGGAACTCCTTTGCGCTGCTACGTGGCCAAATACGAGGGGAACTGCCTTTGCTTCGAATACAATATAGTCCTAGACACGACGGTTGTCAATAGTGAGATTTTTCACACCCTGCTGCCGCCGTGCTTCTGTGGCGGCAGCAGGCCGCCGTTGATCCCCATGCCCGTGCGCACCCCATGGGGTGTTGGCGCGCACCCGACGAGGGCCTTCTCCCGCTACCACGGGCTGCGGGTCAGGTCGGGAATGGCGTGGCAACCGTAGACCCGGTCCAGAAAGAGATTCCACACGAACCAGGCCGCCAGTGATGGTCGCTGCGCGCCCCGATAGTAGCCCCACTGGGACGGGGCGTCCGGGGCCCACGTCGACGCATAGCTGCGCACCGTGGCCCCGCCCCAGGCCCCGGCATAGCCCCACAGCGCAGCCGTCGCCGCGTCGTCGAGGTCCACATACTCGAGCTTGAGCTCGATTCTGCCTGGCCGCAGCCGGCGCCGCCACCGCGCTCTGCTTGGGATACGGCGAGCCGTGCGGGCTGGGCAATCCGCCGTATCCGTCGTCCGCCGTGCGGTCCTCCACCTCCTCGTAGGCGCTGGGAACGCCGGAGGTATCGAAATTGAAGGGATAATCGCACCCGGTCGCGCAGGCGGCGATGACGGCCAGTGGCGGAAACAGAACATATCCCCAGCCGGGGAACTCCTCGATGCCGCCTCCCTGCAAGGTCGTCTCCGCCGGCCCGGGCGCATAGTCGCCGCCCTCGATGCGATCGGCCGTGAAGGTAGCCTCCCACGGCGGCGAGGTACGCGATGTTGGTCGTCGCCGGCTCGTAGGTGCAGTTGTGTCGCCCGCGCGAGATGTAGACGACCGGATGCGTGTCTGCGCCGACACCCGCTTCGGCGGTTCTGCGCACGTCCTGCCAGCGGCGGAAGCCGTGGTCGCCGGCCACGAAGCTGGGCAAGGGGGGCGCAAACTTGGTCGCCTTGCGATAGTAGCAGGCAATCACCGGCAGAAAGCCTGCCAACTGCTCGGCGCTGGCGAGCTGCGCAAGCTGCGTGGGCGCTTCGCGCAGCAGCAAGGATATCCCCGACCAGTCCCCCTCGGACTTGAACTCGGGCGCCTCGCAGGCCGGGAAGTAGAAGTAGTAGTTGATGATCAGACCCTCGGCCATCCCGTGTTGGACATCCTTGTCGCTGCACTTTGACAGGAGACTGCTGTTGGGCACGTCGCGGGCAGTGCAGACGGTGGCGTACACGGTCAGCACCGCGGGCACGGTACCGTCTGCGTATCGATTGTAGATCGGGTCGATGAGCGGCGCGGGCATGTCGAAGGGCTGCTGCCCTTCCACTTCCTTCTGAATGACGTCTGTACCGACGACGGTCGTGAAATGATCGGAGCCGGCCGCGGGCAGGTCCTGCACGGCGTTGATCGCACCGAAGTCCTTCTCGCGCTGCGCGGTCGGCGGCTTGGCCAGCGGGTCCATTCGCCACAGGGACGACGACTGTATCGCCGTGGGCAGGTCCACTGGGAAGAAGCGCTCCTCCGGCTCGAAGTAGACGACGGGGGCAAACAACTGGGCAAGTCGACGGTGGATTCGCTTTTCGGCGGCAGCCGGAGGCGTACCACAGCCTTTATCGGATTTGGGCGCCATGGTTTCTTCCTCCCTTAAATGGATTCGATGACTGCGCGCAGGTCCATCTCGAACGAGCGCAGTTCCGGGAACAGGATCAGGCAGAGCTCGCGCACGCGGTCATAGGGCGCTCCGTCGAACGCGCAGAGGGCGCTGATTTCGAAGAACTCCTCCACCAATGCAAGGAAGCGCTTGCGGGCTTCCGACCCGGGCGCGCCGGCCACCGCCCGGCAGTACTCCAGGAGCTCCTGGCGAGCTTCGGGGGCGTTGAAGGAACAGCACCACGCAGCCCGCAGCCGCTCACCCAGCAGTCGAAGCCGCGCGCCTTCCCGCGGGGTGAGGGCGCGCAGGCCATGCATGAACGCGCGCATGCGCTCCGCTTGCGCGATGGCGCACTGCCGCAACTGCTCGCGCGCGGCCGGGTCCAGCGTGGCGAGCAGATGCTCGATCTCGCGTTTGCGCGTCGGCCTGCACGGGCGTCAGCCGGCGGCGGCAGAAGGCGATGTGCACGGCGTCGCGCCAGACGTCCTCGTAATCGCGGCGCTCGATGCGCACGTGTCCCAGGTCGCCCTTCAGCGTGTAGCGGCCATCGGCGCGCGGCCAGTGCCCCAGCGTAATCACCTGCTGCGGCTGCCTCACCTGGTGCGGCATGTCCAGGCGATGGCCGACGACGGCGCCGTCGAGCTTGAGGAGGGCGATGCTGACGCCGTCGTATTCAAAGGAGACGCGCGCCCATGCGCCGTCCGCGACCCTGGTGGCGCCGCTGTCCAGCCCAACCCATTGCTGTCCGTCGTAGATTCCGCCCGCCAGCCGTCCATCCTGTTCGATGAAGAAGGCGAACGACATCCATCCTTCAGCGATGTTGTAGCGGCGGACGATGGCCTCGGGCCGCACGAGCGCCTGCACGCGCAGACCTGCGAAGCGGGCAAGCGAATCATCGCGCACCGGCACTTCCAGTTGGTCGTCACCTCCCTGAAAGTGCACGTAGCCCGCGTGGCCGGCGATGCCGCCCAGCATGTCGGCATGGTTGGAGAACTCGGAAAGGTCCAGGGCCCGGCTGCCCGCATACTGCTCCATGCGTAGATCGCACACAGTAGTCCAACTCATTCTCTTCCTCCTATCTCAACTTGCCCACGAATCGTCCTGTGGTCCGGCGCCTGGAATTCTGCACTTGTCATTCCGGCTTTCGCCGGAATCCACTGCGGCGCGAACCGATGCATGTGATGTAGATGCCCGCCTGGTGCAGGCGGGCCCGCCAACACCATGCGGGGCCGCCAAACCCGAGCGTCGTCAGATCGTCACACCCTTCGTTTAGTCGATCGCGATGTACGCCACCTGCTCCGCACCCTCCGGCAGGAAGACGAACGCCTCCACCATGTCGCCCGGATAGACGGGCTTGGGATCGAAGAATACCGGGCTCGGCTCGCCCACTTGGGCGCCCGCATCATCGTAGAAGACGGCAGTGAATTCGAGGCACGGGTCCAGGCCGATCTTTGCGACTTCGGCCACGATGGCGTCGCCGGACCGCGCGCCTCCCGCTCCTTCCACGCTGCGTCGCTCCACGCGTGGATAGGCGAGCGTCGCGTAGCAGGCGTCATACGCATCCGCGGCGATGACCACATCCTCGAGCGAGAACCCGCCGCCGGCCGGTGTAGCCGTTGGCGCAATCGGAACGGGCACGGCCGTTGCCGCGGCCGGCACATCCTCCGGCGACTCCAGATCCCATACACGCAGATTGGAGAACGCCACCTCCACCGAGTCTTCCGCCAGCCAGTCGAGGTCGACGAACAGGCCGATCTCGCCCTCCGCATAGGTGTCGTCCGCGCCCTGGGCCACCACTTCGTCGTTGACCAGCGCCACGATGGTCGAGCCCTGCGCCAGGAGACCGAGGCGATTCACGCCGCCTATGCCGGTGTTGATGGCGTCCGTCTCAATCCAGCCGGTCATGTCCTCGAAATAGTCGATTCCGAGTTGCGCATAGCCCAGCCCGTCGATCGCAGCCACATAGCCCTCGCCGGACTCCCAGTCGCCGTCCCATGCGCCGGTCCAGCGGAACATGAGCCCGTAGGAGCTCCACCCCAGATCGTCCTGCACCAGCTCCGCGTCCACCTCGGCATAGAAGTCCTTGGCCCAGATGCCTGTGCCGCTTTCCCCATAGGCGCCGGGCTCCCACAGGGCGATATGATAGGCGCCTCCTTCGAAGAAGCTTTCGCCATAGTCGCTCTCGCCCGTCGCGACCACGCCTTCATCCTGCGCCAGGTCGACGACGTAGGTCGGGTTGCCGCTGCGGATGGCGTCGATGGCGGCCAGCGATGGCCGCGCGCATCGAGTGTTTCGGCGGTCTCCGTGTGCGCCGAGGGGTCCAGCTCCCAGACGCGCAGGTTGCGGAATGCGATGTCTCCTCCCTCGCCCGCCCAGGCCGGCGACGCAACGAGAAAGCCTATCTCACCGTCACGGTAGGTGTCATCCCGCGCTTCGGCCAGGACCGTATCGTTGACCAAGAGCGTGAACTCGGAGCCCTGCACCAGCAGCCCGAGACGATTCACAGCGCCCTCTTCTCCGTCGATGGCGTCAGAATTGGGCAGCGTCAGGTCGATCAGGGAGAGCGGAATGCCGGCGGAATACTCGTAGAGCCGGTAGTTGCCCAGGCTGTCGATCAGATACGCGTAGCAGTCTCCGGGGCCCTCGCAGCGGAACATGACGCCGTACTCGGTCGCTGTATCCGCCTCGGCGACTTCGACGTCCACCTCCAGGTAGAAGTCCGCTGCGGATATTTCTGACCCGGCGTACCCGTGTTGTATCCGGCGCAAGTGTGGCAAGATGGAATGCGCCGTCGACGAAGCCCCGGCTCACACGGTCAGTCGAGTCGACGTCTACGCGGCCTTCGTCTTCAGCCAAGTCGATGGTGTAGGTCGGTGCGCGGCTGCGAATTTCGGTGATGTGCGCCGGGGCCAGGGAATGCTCGTTGGTCTCGGTGGTTTCGACGCCAGGCGGCGCTGCGGCGAGACCGGAATCGGGAGCGCCCGCGCCGGCGGGCAAGCGGTCCGCGAGGGGCGCAAGGTCCCAGAACTCTACATCGTCGAAGGCCACCTCCCCGTCGCCGTCCGGCCCGGTCTGCAGGGCGAGGCCGGCGCTGCCCCCGCTCAGGTCTGCATCGTGTACGGCGTCCAGCACGCCGTCATTGGCGATTAGGGCGATCAGCGGCCCATTGGCGAACACGCCGATGCGATTTGTTGCGCCGGCGCCCATCTCGATGGCGTCCGATGCAGCCGGCCCGACGACCGTCTCCCACGCGCCGTCCACCTTCTTATCGAGCAGATAGTGACCGTCGCCGTGATTGTGAACAGGTAGGCGTTGTCGTCGTCAGCGTGGCGGAACAGGAAACCGAAACGCGTTTCCGGCGAGCCGGCCACGGCGGCGACATCGGCCTCCAGCAGGAAATCGGCCGAATCCGTATGCGCATCGCTCCATATCAGCCGATTGGGCGCCGATTCCCGGATGTGATAGGCGCGGTCGGCGTAGAAGTAGGCTTCCTCGTCCGTTGCGGCTGTGGTCCACTCGCCACGGTCGCGCGTGAAGCTCTCGCTGAAGACCGGTTCTTCCTGGCGGATCATCCCCAGCATCGCCGGAGTCAGAGCGGCCGTCGTCGTCTCCCGTGCGGGGGCCGCGCCCCATTCAGGCAGCACGCCGGCCAGCGGCGCGAGATCCCAGATCTCCAAGTCGTCGAAGGCGATGTCGACGCCCGCCTCCTCATACGTTCCGGCCACCAGCGCCAGGTCCCCCTCCGCGAAGGAGCCGTCCGCGCCGGTCGCCAGCGCTTCGCCGTTTGCCAACAGAACGAAGTGCGGGCCGCGGCCCAGTACGCCGATGCGATTGGCCGCGCCCTCGCCTGCTTCCAGCGCCTCGCTCACCGCCGGCCCGAGTACGAACTCCCACTGGCCCGCCACCTTTTTGGCCAGCGCGTATACGCCTTCGCCGGTGATGGTGAAGCGGTAGAAGTTGTCCTCGTCTTGGAAGCGAAACAGCAGACCGGCCTCGCCATCCAGCGGTCCCACGGCATGCGTCGTCTCCACCTCCACCAGAAAGTCGGCCAGCGACGTCTGCGCCCGCGTCCAGCTAACGCTGTTCGGCGCCGTCATGCGCAGATGGTACGCCCTGTCCGCGTAGAAACGGTCGGCGGCGTCCGAGCCTTCCGTGGCCCACGCGCCGCGATCGCCGGTGAAGTTCTCGCTGAGGATCGGCTCCTGCGCATAGATCAGTGTCCAGCATGGCGACATCGAAGGCGGGCGGTTCGTCCTGCGCCGGTTCGCGGCCGGCTTCAGCCTCAGCGGCGGGTTCCGGCTCGGCCGCTGCCTCGCGCTCGTCCAGCGCAGCCAGCAGGTCAGCCGCCGGCCCCGCATCCCATACGGCCAGATCATCGAACGCTGCGACCGCGCCCTCCGCGGCCGCCAGCGCCACGTCTCCCTGGTCCAGCGAATCGTCGACGACATAGGCAAGCAGTTGTTCATTCGCCAGCAGCAGAATCTTCGACCCGTGGGCGATGACGCCCAACAGGTTCTCGGCATCGGCTCCTTGCTCGATCAGGTCCGACTGCCGCCAATCGATCATGGGGTCGGGCGCGCCGCCAACCCATTTCTGCAAGCGCATACTCGCCCGACTCGTTCACCAGGAACGCGTAGTGGTTGTCGTCGTCCGCATAGCGAAACGCCAGCCCGGCTGCACCGCCCGGCTCAGACGGGGTTTGCGCCACCACCGCCTCGGCGAGGAAATCGGCGGCGTCGATTCCCGCCGGCGTCAGGACGGTCTGGTCCGCGTCCGGCGAGGGCAATGCGATAGCGCCGGTCTGCGTAGGATCGTTCAACGTCCCCTTCAACGCCCGCGGGCCACTGGCCGCGGTCGCGCGCGAAGCTTTCCTCGAACAGCGGCTCTTCCCCGCGCATGGCGTCCAGCGCAGCGCGCACAGAGAACGAAGCGTCCACGGGCAGACCGGCAGCCGCGGTCCCATGCGCCTCAGCCGCAGGCGCCGGCGCCGCCTCTGCTTCAGGCTCGGACACCGCCCCCAGCTCCCACAGCGCGAGGTTGTCGAAGACGACCTCCATGTCGCCGTCATCCAGCGTGCCGGCGATCAGTCCGATCTCGCCCTCCGCGTCCGCAACGTGCTCGAACTCGGCCAGCACCGCGTCGTTCGCCAGCAGGGTCAGGGTCGAGCCCTGCGCCAGGACGCCCAGGCGGTTGGTGACGCCAAACCCGGTCTCCAATGCGGACGACAGCGTCTCCTCGATCAGCGCCTCCAGGTCATCCTCGTCGGCCCAAATCAGTTGATAGGCGCCATCCCCGTTGATGAAGTAGAAATAGCCGCGGTCGTCCGCCTGTCCGCGGAAATACAGGCCATACCAGGTGGTGGGCGCGCCTGCCAGTTGAGTCGCCTCGACTTCCAGATAGAAGTCGGACGCGCGGACGCCGGCGCTGCTCAGCTCGATGGTGTCCGGGGCCAGGATGTGGATGTGATAGGCTTCGTCCTCGAAGAAGAAGGCCGCGTCTTCACCGGCGGCCGTGCGCCATGCACCATCGTCCTGGCTGAAATCGTCAGTGAAGAACGGTTCGCCGGCGCGGACTGTTTCCACCACCTCCAGCGCGCCGGCGAACGGCGCGGCAACGGTTGTGTCGCGTGACGGGGCGACGAGGAACCGATCCCCTGTCACGCGTTCGGGCAAGGACGACGCCTGAACAGACTGTGCGAACCCCGCCAGCGGTGACACCGCGATGGCCGCGCACAGCAATAGACCCAGCATGATTCTCATCTGCGCACCTCCCCGTGCGAGTACGTTTGGTGTTATGCACGAGGGCCAATAAAAAAGACAGCACGCGGCCAACGCCCAGGTTGGCCAGTGCTGTCATGCTCCATTGCGCCCCCATCCCCACATTGGCTCGGAAGAAAACCGTGAAAGGGCAGTTAGGCAACGTGACGTCCGGCTGACACAGCGTACCACGCGCAGTCGACGTCCCAGCGACAACATGTTGTCTCAGCTACATGAATCCACTCAGCGCAATGCAAGACCCTCTCTATGCAGCACGATCTCCGACGCGGACGATGCGTTTGCGGCGGCCGGCGAAGGGTGCGATGTAGGTGGCGGTTCGAAGGATACGATTGGCGGGAACTCACTCACGATTATAGCACCGCAGCCTTCGGAAGGCAACGAGTTTTCGGACGGCCCGCGACCATTCCAAGCCTGGCCGAGACGGCGCGGAGCAGCGCGCGTAGAATCGTGCGCCCGTCGACAAACGGAGCTTCTGCGAGAAGCTCCGTTTGTGGGTTCTGGTTTGTGGATTCTGGGGAGCAAGCATGCCCCCGCGTGGTCTACAGCTCCACCTGCGTGCCCAGCTCCACCACGCGGCCGGCGGGCAGGTGGAAGAAGTCGTGCGTTGCGGGAGTTGCGGCTCATGGCCGCGAACAGCTTCTGCCGCCAACCGGCCATGTCCGGGTCATCGGCAGGTATCAGCCATTCGCGCCCAAGAAATAGCTGGAGCGCAGCGGGTCGATCTCCAGCCCGTACGCCTGGCATCGGGCCAGGTCGTGTGGCACGTCCGGATCCTGCATGAAGCCGTAGCGCAGAACCACACTGCTGAAACCGTGTCCCAACTTGTGGAACTCTATGCGCTCTGCGGCGGGCACATGCGGCAAGCGCACGGTATCCACAGAGAGCAGGATCACGTTCTCGTGCAGGATCTTGTTGTGCTTCAGGTTGTTGATCAGCGTGGGCGGCGTCCCCGATGGGTTGCTATACATGAAGACGGCCGCGCCGGTACGGCGGCACATTCGCCACATCCAGCTCGTGGAGGAAATCGTCGAACGGCACGGTGCCGGCGGCCAAGCGCTGGGCCAGAACCCTGCGACCCTGGCGCCACGTGGTCATGAGCGTGAACACGACCGCCCAAATGGCCAGGGGGAACCAACCGCCGTCGGGAATCTTCACCAGGTTCGCACCCCAGAAGGATAGGTGGATGGTGAGATAGAAGGCCGTGAACGCCACGGCGCCGGCCAGCGGCGAATGCCACTTCTTGCGTTCGATGGAGAAGAGCAGCAGCGTCGTGATCACCATCGTCGTCGTCACAGCCACCCCGTAGGCGGCCGCCAGATTGCTGGAGGAACCGAAGGCCAGCACCGGCGCAATGCAGGCGATCATCAGCGTCCAGTTGATGGCCGGCACATAGATCTGGCCGAACTCGTCGGGCGACGTGTGGCGTATGTGATACGCGGCAGACACCCCAGCTGCACCGCCTGCATGGTCAACGAGAACGCGCCGGTGATCAGCGCCTGCGAGGCGATCACCGTGGCTGCCGTGGCCAGGATGACGAGGGGATATAGCGCCCACGACGGGGCCATCGAATAGAACGGGCTCACAACCGACTCCGGCTGCTCGATCAGGTGCGCGCCCTGTCCGAAATAGTTAAGCAACAGGGCCCGAAAGACGAAGGTGAACCACGCCAGGCGGATCGGGCGTCTGCCGAAATGGCCCATTCCGCGTACAGCGCTTCGCCGCCCGTCACCACCAGGAAGACCGACCCCAGGACCAGGAAGCCGCGCCATCCGTTGTCCGCGAAAAACCTGACACGTACAGCGGATTGACCGCGGCAAACACGATGGGCTGGCGAATCACCCAGCGCACGCCCAGCACGGCGATGGT
>CAVVYP010000019.1:0-3516 GCA_963752485.1 uncultured Chloroflexia bacterium | reverse complement strand
ACCGCTGCACGTAGGTCGCATCTCCGGTGCGACACGCTCGGCCTGCGCAGAGGCGCCTTCATGCCTCTGCTTTGTGGCGAGTAGTAGTACGCCGCTGGATTCCGGCCCAACTGCATACCGGAATGACAGTTACAATTTGCAGACCTCCAACCTTGTGAAGTCTTATGCGGCAGGGTGACCGGATGGACGCCAGCCTTCGCAAGGTTTCTGCGCCCGGAAGCGTTCTGGCGGCGTGCGCTCACCGTGTCACCCCATCACCCCTTCACCTTGTCACGTCCGTCCGCCCACAGCCAACTCGTCCCGCTTGCCCCCGAACAGCACCCTCAGTCCAACGCCCGAATCGTCACGTCGCCAAAGGTGGCGGCCGTGTGGTGCGCGCCCAGCACGATGGCGCCCTCCTTCAGCGCGACGATGGAGCCCGGCGCTGACAGGTCCCAGCCCTCGGGCTCGTCCGCGCCCTGCGGCCAGACCTTCAGGCTGTAGCGGCTGCCGTCGTCGTCGAGCGTCTCGACGCGCGTCTTGAAAAGGTAGGGAACGTGCAGATCCAGCTTGCGCGGCAACTCGGCGGGCCGTTGAAAGTCGGGATCGAAGAAGTTGAGGATCGGCCCCGCATCGTGGAAGACGCAGTACCAACTGATTGCGCCGTACGGGCCCGGCCCGAAATGGGGCTGGCCGCTGGCCCACTGGTCCTTGCCCCAGTTGCTGTGCCCCTTCCAGCGCAGCACGACGCCCACGCCGGCGTGCACGCTGGGGTCGTTGTAGCACGCCGCGTCGATGCCGTGCACGGTGATGGGCACGGTCACCTCGTAGTCTCGCCAGCCAATGTCGCCGATCGCAATCAGCCGGTCGTAGCTGGTCTCCTCCGGGCTGACGCCGCCGGCGGTGATGCTCCACAGCCCGTCCACCACATGCGCCACGTCGTGAATGCGCCGCACTTCGTTCCAGCGGATGGCGTAGGGCAGGGGGCAGGGCTGCGGCGCATAGCGCACAGTCGTCCACGCGCTCGCCTCATTGCCCGCTGCATCCACCGCCCGCACCTCGATGCGGTTGGCCCCGGGCTGGAGCCGGCGCATGTCGAGGTCGATGTTGAAGTCGCCCTTCGCGGCCAAGCGCCTGTGGTCCGGCCCCCACGAGAGGGGCATCGGCTCGCCGTCGTTCAGCGTATAGACGAGCGTGACGATGGGCGACGGCCCCTTCACCCGGCCCAGCACGTTGACCCAGCGCTGGCAGACGCCATGCTGGCCGAACGGCTGCTCGCTGCCGTACCATAGGTCGATCTCGAGTCGATGCCCCATGAAGTTGTCTCCCCGAAGCGCGTGCGTGGCCGCGCCGGACTGTGCCGGCACGAAGGCGCGCCGCGCCGGACCGGCGCAAAGGCGATTGTAGTAGATGGCAGGTACGGTTTCCAAACCGTACGTTCGTTGCGGCCTGCGCAACCTCGTGTGGCAGGGAAAGCGCAACCTCGTGCGCTAAGGGAAGCGCACCTCGGGCGCGAACACCTGGATTTCTCCGCGGATCGATGGCCGGGAGACGATCCCGCCCAACGCAGCGGTGCGGAGACCGGCCGTTTCTGCCTGCGCGCGAACTCCCTCCGCAAGAGGGATCTACTTAACTACTCGACATAACGATCTCGCCGTTCGGCGATCATGCCGGCTGGCCCACAGCGAGGGTTGTGATGTACAAGATGCATACGACTACCTCGATGCGGCCGGAGCAACACTGAAGGTACACCGGAATACCACCGGAACGGAGCAGGTGACATGCACGATGCCCAACCATTCATCTCGATAACGGTGCATACGGGCGCAGCGCCTCGCCGCGAATGGCCCGTGGACGTGACGCTCGATTCCTCGCTGATCCAAGCCGTGGCGCCTGCCGGCGTTGGCCTATCCCAGGCGCAGATGCGGCTTGTCGAAGGGGGCGGCGCGGGTTCGGCATCGTCGCGGCAGGCGCCCTTTCAACTGGACACTGTCGACGACGGCGCCGCCTACGACGGCGCTCCCGACGCCGGCGACAACGTCCACGACCCCGTGGCGCGGCTGACGTTTCTTCTGTCCGGCGACACGCCCGCCTCGACCACGCGCGAATTCAGGCTCTATTTGACCAACGGGGCGGAAGCAAGCGCGCCGCCGCCACCGCTGGTCACGGTCACGGACAACGTACTGCACGAGGAGCAGGAGAGCTATCGCATCGATACGCCGGCGGCCGCCTATCTCTACCACAAACTGGGCGGCGGCTTTGCCAGCATGATCGACGTCGACGGCGCAGATTGGCTGAGCTACCATCCGTGGGGCGGCTCGGACGGCAAGTTCCGCGGCATTCCCAACCTGGCCTATCCGGAGAGCAACTTCCACCCCGGCAACACCGAGTCGACCAGCCGCATCATTGCGAGCGGGCCCCTCCGGGCCACGATTCGCTCGCAGACCAACGACGGCGAATGGGCCTGTCAGTGGGACATCTACCCCAGCTTCGCGCGGCTGACCGTGCTGCGCGCCGGCCATCCCTACTGGTTCCTGTACGAAGGTACGCCGGGCGGGAAGCTGGACGAAGCCGGCGACTGGCTGGTGCGCGCGCCGGGCATTCGCACCTCCGCCGCAGAACGGTGGGACGAGCGGCTGCCCGCGCCCCGCTGGATCTACTTCGGCGCGGCCGGAACGAATCGAGCGCTCTATCTCGTGCACCATGAAGACGACGGCGAGACGGATTCCTACTGGCCGATGGAGCAGAACATGACCGTCTTCGGCTTTGGCCGGCGCGGGCTGGCGGGATCGCTGACGCGCGCCGGCCCGGTTCACAGTCGGCTTTGCGGACGGGTCTGCGAACGGGCCTGCACAGGGAATGGCGTCATCGGCAGGCGACAGCGCCGTTGCCGCCACCATTCACTCAGCCTGCACACCGCCGATTGTGGTGTTCGACGTTTCTAGTTGAGGGCAGGAGTTGCCGGACTCAAGGGGCGTGCGGTTTGCACATGTGCGAGCAGAAATGCGCGGGCGCATCCGCACGTTTTTGCAGACGCTGCCCCAGTCCCGACCGGGGCGTCAAGGGGTTCATGCTATCCCTCGCCGATATCGCTTAATGACGCCATGACCTCGATACGGTAAAATGACTCACATCGCCCGGTTGCAGAAACATTGGACGAAGAGCAGGCCTCTCGCCCGGGGCGGGCCCTCTCTATCAAACCGCACGACGAATCGAATCCTTCATGGAACGGCTACGGTTCGTAGGGAGCCAAGTTCCACCGATTGCTGAGCTGTCCGTTTTCGACCTGGTAGATGAGCACGCCGCCGATTCCGGCTTCCGGCGGTAGTACGTCGAGTGAATCGCCGGGAAAGGCGAGGTGGCTGAAGATGATGGCCCGGTTGTCGTCAAAGACAACCCTGTCGACAACAATTGTGGCGCCGGGGTAAGAGTCGCGGAAACCGGTCACGTCGAACTTGAAGTGTTCGCGCCCCTCGCCCACAGGCCAGGTATGGCGGACGTAGTCTTCGGCAACCAACTCGTCGACCAAATCGAAGT
>CAVVYP010000018.1:0-23122 GCA_963752485.1 uncultured Chloroflexia bacterium | reverse complement strand
CAGAAACCAGACCATCGTCACCGGCCCGAACACCTTGCCGACCCGCTCCGTGCCGCGACTCTGAAACATGAAGAGCGCGACGAGAATGACGATGGTGATGGGCACGATGTAGGGCTGGAAGATCGGCGTGGCGATTTGCAGACCCTCGACCGCAGACAGCACCGAGAGCGCCGGCGTGATCATGCCGTCCCCGTAGAGGAGCGCGGTTCCAAACAGGCCGAGCATGATCAGCAGCCAGCGCCGGCTGCGCGGGGGCGCGCCCCGTTCCGGGCGCACGAGCGCCGTGAGCGCCAGGATGCCGCCTTCGCCCTGATTGTCGGCCCGCAGCACAAAGACCAGGTACTTGATGGAGATGATCAGCGTGAGCGCCCAGAAGATGAGCGAGAGCACGCCGAGGATATTGTCGGGCGTTACGGGAATCCCATATTCCTCGTTGAAGGATTCGCGGAACGCATAGAGCGGGCTGGTGCCGATGTCGCCATAGACCACGCCCAGCGCGCCCAGCGCCAGAAAGAGAAGGTACTTGCCGCGCGGATCCGCATGTTCAGAGCCGTCGCTCTGTGATTCGTTCGTCATGATTTGATTGCTGCCCGGGTCAGAATTTCTCGTGTGGATACGAAAATGGGTGGGTCGGGAGGACAGCGGATGTCATGGAGGAGAAGATGCGCGCGCCACGGCTGCGCGGGAGAGGGCGCTCATGCTCTGAACCACCCCTGCCGCCGCGTTGAAGGGACTCGCGATCCTGCCGGCCAGACCTGCACATCCACGGAATCATCACAATTCACACTCTATCACCGCCGTACGCGAAGAGCAATCGCAGGCGACGACAAACGTGGCGCGACGGCATCCGGTCCTGCCGTTCGGCTCGCGGATGCGCGCGGATGGCGCGGATCGGGCGAATCCGCCAACGCCACAAGCGGAGTTTCTGCTGGAAACTCCGCTTGTTGGTCTGTGCAGTACGCAATGCAAAGGTCGGGCCGCCCCGCGCCTACCCCTTGGGCGTGCGACGATACTCGCTGGGAGACACGCCCATCACCTTTCTGAAAAGACGCGAGAAGTAGTAGCTGTCGCGGTAGCCTACGGCCTGGCTGATCTCTTTGATGGCGAGCTGCGTCAGGATCAGAAGGCTGCACGCGTGTTGCATCTTCAGATAGATGAAATAGTCGACGGGCGAATGGTTGGTCTGCTCCCGAAACACATGGGAAAAATGGGAGGGCGAGAGCCCCGCATGCTGGGCCATTTCGGCCAGACTGACCGGGCGGTGCAGGTTGTGGCGCAGAAACGCGAAGGTCGGCCCCAGATCATGAAAGTGGCTCGACCGCATGCCCGAGGAGTAGCTGCTGTTGTTGTAGAAGAGGTCCGCCAGCAGATTGTGCATCAGCTTGGAAATGTAGACCATGCGCGGCAGGACGAAGCCGCCCACCAGCGTCGTGTAACATTCCCGAAATATGCCCTCAATGCGCGCCACGCAGTGCGGATGCACGCTGAGCGTCGGGTTTTCCTCCGGCGGCAGCCGCACGAAATAATCCCCCTCCAATCCCATGAAATGCATCCAGTGGATGGACCAGGGCGCGATAGGGTCCGCGCCGTAGATATGCGGCCGATGCGCCGGAATCAGCAACGCTTCCCCGGACTGTAGGGCGCGCCGCTGTCCCCCGAAGCTGTACCAACCGCTGCCCTCCACGCACAGAATCAGAATATGCTCCGGCGCGCCGTTGGGCCGTTCCCGATAGTGATACTGAGCGTCAGGATACCAGCCGATATCGGTCGGGATCAGAGATTGCAACAGCGGATGCCCCGACAGGCTCTCCACCAATGGCCGCGGAATCACATACTGAATTTGTCCATGAAAGCCTTCACGAATGCGAATCGGAAACGCAGCATCGTTCAGCATGGCCTTCTCAGCAGTGCAGGGTGAGACGGTCAGGAATCGGAATATAGTCCAGTATACCATCACTTATTCTATTGTATCCGGCCTTATATAGTGGTACATTGGCGTCAGTCTGATCCGAATCCCGCGCCGTTAGTTGCATATGTTCCGCAGAGTTCGCTGGCTTTCCCTATGACCGATCTCGCCGGACGCGTGACCGCAACTGTTGCGGCTGCCACTCTCTCTGCCTATCCTGTCGGCCCGCCCGAGAAGAACCCCTGGTCTTGGCGAAGCGCGTCTGCGGGGGCGGTAGCGGCGCGGTCTACGCGCACGCGGCTATTGGGCGCGGATTCCGCGCTTGGGGGCGTGCGAGCCCGGAATGACAGGCGGTGGCGGCTGGATTCCGGGTCAAGCCCGGAATGACAGGCGTGACGTGGGGCTGGATTCCGCGCCCACAGGGCGTCCGAGCCCGGAATGACAGGCGTGACGGGGGGCGCCCGAGGCCGGAATCTCCGTTCAACTCTAAATCGATGCGAGCCGTGGCGCCGTGTCCACTCAGCGAAGGAGCAAACCAACATGACGGATTCTCGATGGTCTGCAGAGCAAGCCTGGGCATGGTACGAAGGACAGCCCTGGCTGCGCGGCCCCAATTACTTGCCCAGCACCGCCATCAACTCAACGGAGATGTGGCAGGCCGAGACGTTTGATCCGGTCACCATCGATCGCGAGCTGGGCTGGGCGGAGGAGCTGGGCCTCAATAGCTGTCGCGTCTTCGTGCAATATCTGGTCTGGACCGATGACAGAGACGGCCTCAAGGCGCGCATGGCGGAATTCGCGGACATCGCAGACAGCCACGGGCTCTCCACCATGTATGTGCTGTTCGACGACTGCGCCTTCTCCGGCAAACAGCCCTATCTGGGCCCCCAAGACGATCCGATCCCCGGCGTGCACAATTCGGGCTGGACGCCCAGCCCCGGCTTCGAGCTGGTGACTGACCGCAGCCACTGGCCCCAGTTGGAGGCCTATGTGCAGGACGTGGTGTCACAGTTTGCGGACGACAAACGCATCGTCGCCTGGGATCTGTACAACGAACCCGGCAACAGCGGCATGCGCGAGAAGAGCGACCCCCTGCTGCAGGCGAGCTTCCAGTGGGCGCGGGCGGCCGGTCCGTCGCAGCCGCTGACCGCCGGCGCCTGGCGCGCGCCCCTGTCCGAATTGGAGCGCATCAGCCTCGCGCATTCGGACGTGACCAGCTTCCACGCCTACAGCAACCTGGAGGCGACCGAGGCCCGCCTTGCCGAACTGGAGAGCTATGGCCGGCCCATTCTTTGCACGGAATGGCTCTCGCGCGTGCTGGGCAGCCATTTCGACACGCACCTTCCCCTGTTCAAAGAGAAGAACGTAGGCTGGTACATGTGGGGGTTGGTCAACGGCAGAACGCAGACGCACTGCCACTGGGGATCGGCCCCGGGTACGCCGGAGCCGGAGGTGTGGCAACACGATATCTTGTATCCTGACGGCAGTTCGTACAGTCAGGAGGAGATCAACTTGATCCGGCAGTTTGCGGCTGGAGCTTGAGCTTGACTTCGATAGGCAAACGGCCAAGGCTGAAGAAAGGGGGGAAGACGCAACGGCAAGTCCGCAACGGGGCATACTGGTTCGTTTTCACACGATGATTCGCGTCATGTCTATCTCCAAGGAGGAATGACACCCATGAGCACCGAGAATAGGAACGAACACCGAGTATCACGCCGCACCATTCTGAAGTGGGCGGGCATGAGCGCCGTGAGCATGGCCG
Organism: uncultured Chloroflexia bacterium; assembly: GCA_963752485.1. GTDB lineage: Bacteria > Chloroflexota > Anaerolineae > Caldilineales > Caldilineaceae > JASGTU01. The sequence goes on along the minus strand of CAVVYP010000018.1, from coordinate 19,454 downwards.
CACTCAGCGCATGCGCCGTACCGGCCGCCCCCGCTGCCCAAACGTCGGGAGAGGGCGAAGCGCCCGCCGGCGCGGAGACGATTGAGATTACCTTGTGGCACGGCTGGACGGGCGCCGACAATACGGAGATGCTGACCCGCATTCTCGACGGCTATAATGAGTCGAATCCGGACGGCATCGAAGTGATCCCCACCGCCTACGGTTGGGACGAGTTCTTCGCCAAGTGGATCCTGGCGACCGCTTCCGGCAACCCGGCCGACGTGGCTCTCTATCACCCCACGGAGACCCCGGAATTTGTCGAACGCGGCACCGTGATTCCCATCGACGAGTTGGCCGAGATGGTGGACTGGAGCTGGGAGGGAATCCCGGAGGCAGTCAAGGAGCAGTGCTACTACAACGGCACGCTGTACGGCATCATCGAGGACATCCACCCGCTGGGCATGTACTACAATGTCGATCTTGCCGAAGCCGCGGGCCTGGACCCGAATTCGCCGCCCGCCACGCGTGAAGAGTATCTGGCCTGGGCGGAGGCCATGAACGTCAAGGACGCCAACGGCAACTTCACCCAGTCCGGCGCGTCCATGCCGACGTCGGGTGCGCTGCCGCGCTGGACCTGGCACAGCTATCTGTACCAGAACGGCGGCCAGTTCCTCAACGAAGACGGCACGGTGGCCTTCAACAGCGACGAGGGACGCGAGGCGTTGCAGTTCATGCACGATCTCGTCTACGCAAACGAACTCGTTCCGATCTCGTCCAGTCCCGAGGAAGATTTCCGCGCCAACGTGTTGGGCATGCTGTACACGGGCCCGTGGAACGTGAACTCCATCATCGCGGCGGGCGTCAACTTCGCTACGGCCCCGATTCCTGTCAACTTCCAGGAGCCGGCTGCGTGGTGCAACTCTCACGTTCTATCTCTGTCCAAGACCGACTCGCCCGAGCGGCAGTTGGCGGGCATGAAGTTCATCAAGTGGTTCGCCGAGAACAATCTGGAGGCGGCCGTCAACGTGGGCGTCATTCCGGTCACAGCCAAGGTGATGGGCGAGTTGCAGGAGGACGACCGCTGGCAGTACTACAAGGCGTTTGCCGACCAGGCGCCTTATGTCAAGTATGAGCCCATGGTGCCGCAGTACAGCCAGATATTCTCCTTCGGCAAGCCGACTCCGCTGTCGGTCAACATTGAGGCCGTGCTGACCAACGAGAAGACGGTCGAGCAGGCGCTCAACGACATGGATGCCGGCATCACCGAGATTCTGGCGACGCCGATCTCGTAAGTGCATATCTAGCGCGCCAGCGGGGATTCTGGGGAGGCGGTCTTCTCCCCAGAATCCCACAGGACTCTAGCCTCGCCCTGCCTGCTTCCAGCCAGGCGCATACCGGCTTCCGCGGAGGGGACCAGATATGAACACGGCGGCATCAATTGAGAGGGGAGGATCCGCCTCCTCGACTTCCTTCCACTCCAAATGGAAGCGCTTCACGCGCAACGAGGCCGTTGCGTATCTCTTCCTGGCGCCCTTCCTGATTCCATTCTTCCTATTCATCGTCCTGCCGGCCATCGCCGGCATCGTCATTAGCTTCTACCACTGGAGCATCACGGGCACCCCACGCGTGGCCGGCTTCGCCAACTATTCCAAGGCCGTGGGCGATCCCCTGTTTCAGGGCGCAGTCAAGAACACGCTCTATTTCATGGTGCTCACGGTGCCCGCCATGATCATCCTTTCGCTGGCTCTGGCGATGCTGCTTAACCAGCGCCTTCCGGGCAGGGGCTTTGTGCGCAGTATGGTCGTCTCCCCACGCGTGCTCATGGTGTCGGCCGTGGGCCTGATCTGGGGCTGGATGTACAACGTGAATTTCGGCCTGCTCAACTTCTACCTGATCAAACTTGGCTTTGGCCCCGTCCCCTGGCTGGTCGATCCGCAATGGGCCATGCCCTCGATCGCCTTGACGACGGTGTGGTGGACGATCAACGCCAACGTGATCATCTATCTGGCCGGTCTGCAGGATATCCCGGTGGAGCTCTATGAGGCGGGCCGCATCGACGGGGCGAATTCGTGGCGGCTATTCCGGCACATCACGCTGCCTTCGCTGGCCGCGCTCAACGCCTTCATCATTCCCATGTCGGTCATCGCATCGTCACGCGTCTTCGGTCAGATCTACACCATGACGCAGGGCGGGCCGGTGGGCAAGACGTTTGTCATCGTCTACTACATCTACGTGCAGGCGTTTCAGAATTTCAACATGGGCCTGGCTTCGGCCGCGGCCGTGCTGCTCACCATAGCAAGCATTGGATTGACGCTCATCCAGCTCAAGGCCATGCGCGTGCTATAGGGCGTCTTAGTCTTGGGGCGGCCGGTCCAGTCCTGATTCCCGTGAAGTCGGGAATCTGCGACGGACGAGGTGAATGCCCCCGGTCTGAGATGCGCCCGGCGCGATAGAAGCAGATTTCTACAAGGGGAAGAAAGACTATGGCGCAATACGAACATGCCCATACCGCGAATCCACACCGCGGCTACTCCCGCTATCGTCTGTCGCGGGCAGCCAGACGCGTGCTGCTGATTGCGCTTCTGTTCGTTGTCGCCGTCATCTGGGCTCTTCCCATCGTGTGGATCACGATCTCTTCGCTCAAGCCGGAAAGCGACATCCTCACCTATCCCATCCAGTGGATTCCCAACCCCATAACGGTCGAGCACTACGTGGCGGTGCTGAGTCGCTTTCCCCTGGCGCGGTGGTTTCTGAACAGCGTGATCGTCTCCACTGTCACGGTCGTTGTCTCCACCGCGGCCGTCTGTCTGGGCGCGTACGCCCTGGCGCGCATGCGCTTTCGCGGGCGCAACGTGGTCTATCTCACCATTCTGGCGAGCTTCCTGCTGCCCGCCGAGGTCACCCTGGTTCCCCTCTATCTGGGCTTCAGCAAGCTCGGTCTGCTCAACTCCTACTTCAGCCTGATCTCCGTGGGCATCGCCGATGCGTTCAACCTGTTTCTGCTCACCCAGTTCTTCCAGACATTTCCTGTCGAGTTGGAAGAGGCAGCCCGCATCGACGGCTGCAGCCGCCTGGGCGTGCTCTGGCGCATCCTCCTGCCCGTCTCCCGGCCCGCGCTGGTCACGGTGATTCTCTTCCGGTTCTTCGCCACGTGGAACGACTTCACCTGGCCCTTGATCGCCATTGACACGGATGCGTATCGCACGCTGCCGGTCGGGATCGTCACCTTTATCGCGCGGTCCATGGGCATCTACTATGGCGTCGTCATGTCCGGCGCGGTGCTGGCCTGTATTCCAGCCCTGATCATCTTCTTCTTTCTGCAGCGATACTTCGTGCAGGGCATCGCCACCACCGGCATCAAATAGCGCGCACCTGCGCATCTCCAGCGTACCTACGTGGGTTGGAAATGCGTTCGCACAATCAGGAGTCTGTCATGCGCCAGGAGTGCAGTGTACGCCAGCTCGTTCACAAGGGTTTCGCCGCATTCGAACTCTCGAATGGACGCATCTCTCTGGTCACGATCCCGGAGCTGGGCGGCAAGATCGCCAGCATCCGGCACCTTGACTCGGAACGGGAATGGCTGTGGACAAATCCCCATTTGTCCTATCGCAAACCCGTGTACGGCGCTTCCTACATCCGCGAGTTTGACTTTGGCGGCCTGGATGAGTGCTTTCCCACCGTCGCGCCGGCGTTCTACCCGGCCGAACCGTGGGCGGGAACGCCCGCGCCCGACCACGGCGAGCTGTGGGCGCAGCCGTGGGACGTCCGCCAGGCGGACGCGACCGCGGATCGAGCCACGCTGTCGGCCGTCTGCCACGGCGTACGCTTTCCCTACCGCTTCGAGCGCACAATCACCGTGGAGCGTGGGCAAGCGGCGGCGCGGCTGGACTATCGGGCGGCGAATCTCAGCCCCTACGCCATGCCCTTCCTGTGGAGCATCCACCCGCTGTTGCCGCTGGAGCCGGGCATGCGTCTGACGCTGCCCGAGGGCGTCGCCCAGGTCCGCATCGACTTTTCCACGAACGACTGGCTGGGCAAGACGGGCGAGCTGCATCCCTGGCCCGTCGTCGCCGGCGGCAGGGCCAGACAGTCGACCTCAGCCGCATCCCGCCGCCGAGTTTTGGACAGGGCGTCAAGCTCTTCACGTTGCCGCTGCACGGGACGGAGCCGGTCGGAGACCGCGCTGGCGGACGCAGCCGGCGAGCGCAGTTTTCGATTTCGCTTCCTGCCGCAAGAGGTGACGCACGTGGGCGTGTGGATCAACTGTGCGGGGTGGACGCCCCTGGCGGACAAGCCGCCCTACTACAACCTGGCGCTGGAGCCCTGCATCGGCGCATCAGACTCGCTGACCGTGGCCGTCGAGCGCTGGCGCGAGCACGGAACGCTCGGTCCCCGGCAGGACCGCACCTGGGCGCTGGAGATCATTCTGACGTAGGCGGCGCTGGCGCGCAAGAAACTTGCGGTTCACCCTTGCATAGAGGCCCGCACCGCGAATCCGGCTCATGGATGGCGCAGATCGGGCGAATTCGACAAAGCGACAAGCGGAGTTTCTGCCGGAAACTCCGCTTGTCGCTTTGTCCAGTTACCCGCTCGCGTCCGGTGTAGAGACTCGCGCCTCATCCCGGCTGCATGGCGGCTGCAAACGCACTCGGAAAGCGAGTCTCCATGTCGATGATGCTGACCCAGTCGGGCTGGACCGTGATGCGGATGTTTTCGTCAGGAAACAGCTTGCCGTACATCTCCAGGAATCCGGCGGACCCCTCCTCACCCAAGTAGCGCTTTGCGCTGGCGATGTATTCGGGAACCATGCCCTTGACCGTCTCGGTCCGGACAGCGCCGCGCACAAGCAAGACCTTGTACGGCCAGGCCATATCGTCGATGGTCAGCGCCACCCGCGCGCCATTCTCCAGCGCCTTCATCTTGGGCGCCTCCGGCGGACCCGCCAGCACGATCTGCTCGCCGTTCCAATGAAACCATATTGGCACAACTCTCGGGGTACCGTCGCTCCAGTTGTAGGCAAGCCACGCGGGGATAGCGGATTGCAGCAGTCGCTGGGCTACGGGATCGTTCAAGAGATCGACACTACTTCGTTCCGGCGCCATATCGCGCCCCCTTTCCTCTCCACTCAGTCGCCTCTCCAGGACCTCTGACACTGCGGCTGCGCGGCATCACCACCCTTCCAAACAACTAGATCGGCCATCCATCCGTGTCGGCCCAGCAGTGGGTCCGCGCAGTGTGCTAGAGGAGTAGGGGCGGACGCTGCGGAGCGACCCGCAGGTGGGCGGGTACATAGCGAGTATATCACGGAAATCGCGGCGCGTCCGCGCGCGGGTTCTTGGGAGCGGACATGCGCCGAGCCGCCGGTCCCCAGGAAGCCGCCTCGGCGCGCCCTCGTGTGTGCCGCGCCGCCGCCGCCACGCCTGGCGACGGTTCCGCGTATGGTTCAGCCGGCCTGGCGCGGTCCCGCCGCGATCTCGTACGGGGAGTTGCCCGCGCAGGGCCACCGCCTGTACTGCCGTTCGGACACTGCGCCTACTCACTCCACCCAACACATGGGCAGGAAGGTGGGCGGGCTCGCAGCCCCGGCCCAGTTCCAGTCGGGGCAAAATTCGTCCCACGGGCTGTGGCTGAGATTGCGCTCGCCGGAACCGTCGGCCATCATCACGTAGATCTCGCTGATTGCCGTCTCGGTCCGACACAAACGCAATCCTCGACCCGTCCGCTGACCACGTGGGGTGCACATCCGTCGCCGCGTTGATCGTCAATTGCACAACGTGCGTACCGTCGGCGTGCATCACGAAGATCTCATAGTCGCCGTCCCGGTTCGACGCAAACGCGATTTGCGACCCGTCGGGCGACCAGGCCGGCCCAATGTCCCGGTACGCGTTGTCCGTCAACATCTCCACGTCGCTGCCGTCCGGCCGGATCGTGAACAGGTCAAAGGGGGGCGAGGTTGCGTCCTTATCCCACCGCGCCTCGGCGAAGGCCAGGCGCTCGCCCGCAGGCGACCAGTCCGGATCGTGCTCGTCCAAGTTCACGCCGTCCCGCACCCACGTGGAGACCGAGCTGTCCACCGGCACCAGGCTCAGCGGAAAGAACGCAATCTCATAGGCAAAGGTCGACCCGTCCGGCGACCAATCTGGATTTGCATACCACCCGACGGAATTGGTCGAGTTGCGCATGGACGACGCGTCGCTGGCCACGATGTAGATGTCGCCCAGGTCGGTGCTGGTGATGTTGTAGAACGCGACTTCGGAAGCGTCCGGCGACCAGGTGGGACACTCCATGCCGAACAGGCCGCCCAATGACTGGCCGTTGATGCTCGCGATGTTGCGCAGGTCGCCGCCGGCGGAGTTCATCAGATAGATCCCTGCCGCGCCGTCGGACTTGGCGGCGTAGGCGATGTTGTCGACGGAATCAACGGGCGGACACACGGCCACGATCTCCGCGTCGGCGTAGCCCGCGAGCCATCTGGCGTTGGCGTAGGGCCCCATGGGCCCCCAGTCGCCGGCCAAGAACGACGGCTCGTAGAAGCTCACGTAGGCGTCCTCCTCGAACACGTCGAAGATGAACGGATCGATGAACCACGGCTCCAGTGAGTCGCTGGCAAGGAAGACCGGCCAGTCATCGAGTCCCGCGGACACATAGAAAAACTGGCCGCACGTACCGTCGTCGGGCGCGGCGCTGGCCGCGCCCGGCCCCAGCCAGGCCACCAGAATCGCCAGGGCCAACAGCAAGCGCACGAATAGTTTGGTCCAATGCCTATGCGAAGTCATGCGTTCCTCCTTCCAGAATCGTTTATGTCACCAAATATTCGCGCCGAGAGTCGCAGACAGAAGTGGAGGACGGTAGGTTCCTCTTGCAGAGTGACTTCCGCGCGGACGATTGCCCAGCCTTCGCGGCGCGGCGATGGGCCCGGTGCAGAGCTGTCACCCTGGAAGGGTGACCTACGGTTTATGTCTAGTTCAAGAGATCGACCTGCGCCTGTCACGGTCTCCCCTTGCCCGCCCTTTCGTAGGTCCCTCTTGCAGAGGGGCTTTCCGCGCGCGGACGATTGACGGCCTTCGCGGCGCGGCGATGGGCCCGGTGCAGAGCTGTCACCTGGAAGGGTGACCTACGGTTTATGTCTAGTTCAAGAGATCGACCTGCGCCCGTAATCCTGTCACCCCCTCAGCCCGGTGGAGCACGCAACCTCAAGCGCTAGCGGACGCGCAGGTAATACCGGGCGTCCGGCGGGATCCGGATCACGTAGTGGTCCACCAGCAGCGTCTTCGAAACAGATGCCGAACGCTTCGACGCTCTGCCCGGCCATCAGACCGGTGTCCACGTTGGCCTGCCCGTTCTGATACCAGAACGTATACGGGTCCGGAAGATGTCCGGGCGGGCAGGTCACCGGCCGCGGGTCCACCCACTGGGTGACGGTCTGAATGGGCGCCCAGCAGTCGCCCGGCGGTATGATGCAGCTTGGGTCGCCGTCATAGCCGGGAGCCGGAGAGCCGAGCGTGGCCACTACATGCACGTCGCCTTCATGGCCGGCCGGCTGCACCGAATACGCGCAGCGAAACCCGTTCTCCGCGTACGATTCGAACGGCGAGCTCGGTGCGTCGTGTTCTCGCGACGCGTTGCGCACGAACCAGTCCGCCAAACTCGAATACGAGCCGCCGCGCGTGACGCGCTCCGCGCCCGTCGCCGGGCCGGGCGGATTGCTGTACGGCGTGTATGTGTAGTAGTCGGGGTCGTACCAGTCGTTGACCCACTCCAACACGTTGCCGGCCATGTCCATCACGCCGTACGGACTGGCCCCCGCCGAGTAGCTGCCCACCGCCGTGGTGTCACCCACGCAGCCCGTCGGGCCGTTGGCCCTGCCGCACGGCGGTGTGTCGTTTCCCCAGGGAAACGCGCGCCGGTCGCTCGCGCCCCGCGCCGCCTTCTCCCATTCCGCTTCCGTGGGCAGCCGCTTGTGTTCCCATTCGCAAAAGGCGCCGGCCTGCAACCAGTCCACATATATCACAGGATAGTTTGCATACGCGGGATCGCCGTAGTACGACGGCCACGTGGGCGACGACGTGCGTTTCGGCGCGCTGCAGACGCCGGCGTCCACGCAGGCTGCATAGCGGCTGTTGGTCACCTCGTGCTTGTCGATATAGTCCGCGTCCAGTTGCACCGTGTGCAGCGGCGACTCCTCCACAGTGCACAGATAGGGGTCAGTGCCCCAGTCGCACCCCATTTCGAAGGTCCCTTCCGGAATCAGAACCATCCCGGCCAGCGAAGGCGCATCCGCATCGGTATGGCCCAGCATGGGCAGAAAAGATCGTGCTATCGTCATTCGCGCCCGCCACCACCGCAGACGCCGCGCCCGCCGCCAGGACGCTCGCCAGCAACAGCATACCTGCGCACACCGCCACAGGTCGAACCCGTGGGTGCAGCCAGTGTCTCATGTCTCACCTCTGCTTTCGGTAGGGAATCCAAACTCGCTGCCAAGACCGTGTCGCCAGGCCCCGCGATCCGGCTCACAGATGCACACGGATGGCGCGGATCACACGGAACAAGTCCAGAACCATCCGCATCATCCTGTCAGTCCGTGAGCAATTCCAGCGAGCCCTGTAGCGAGCCCTGTAGGTGCGCTTCCCCTAGCGCACACGGCTGCGCAGACCACGACACCCGCGCCCTTGCCTAGGGCAACGGCCACGGGCAGCGACCACGGGAAACGCGCCCAGGTAACGTTTCGGGGTAACGGATACGGACAACGAGCCGGCAGACGCCAACCGGCGCACGATAGGGAATGAGAAAGCAGTGGGTCCGCGTGGAGTGTCGGAGGAGTGGGGGCGGACCCTCCGAAGCGACCCGCGTGTAGGCGGGTATACAGCGAGTATACCACGGAAATCGCGGCGCGGGCGCGCGGGTTTTTGGGGGCGGACATGCGCCAGCGTGCCGGTCCCCAGGAAGCCGCCTCCCCGCCCTCGTGCGCGCTGTACGCACATCCACCTGCGCACGGGGCGCCTGCCGGCCATTGTGCTATACTTGTCTCGAACAAGCCCAAACATACCAAATTCGAATCATGCCCAGCAGCAGTGATCACATCTCCGCCGAGGAACCGCATGAGCTCCACTGAACTGAACTGGATCGCCAACTTCATCTGGGGCATCGCCGACGACGTGCTGCGCGACGTCTACGTGCGCGGCAAATACCGCGACGTGATCCTGCCCATGACGGTCATCCGCCGGCTGGACGCGGTGCTGGAGCCGACCAAGCAAGCGGTGCTCGAGCATGAAGAAGCAGCCTCGACGAGGCCGGGATCACCAACCAGGACGCCGCCCTGTGCCAGGCTGCCGGTCAGGCCTTCTACAATGCCTCCCCGTTCACCCTGCGCGACCTGCGCGCCCGCGCCAGGCAGCAGCAGCTCCAGGCCGACTTCGAAGCCTACCTGGATGGCTTCTCGCCCAACGTGCAGGAGATCCTGGACAAGTTCAAGTTCCGCAACCAGATCCCCACGCTGGTCGAAGCCGACATCCTCGGGCATCTTGATCGAGAAGTTCCTCGATCCGCGACATCAACCTCAGCCCGAAGCCGGTCTCGAACGGCGACGGCAACGTGCAGCTGCCCGGCCTGGACAACCACGCCATGGGCACGATCTTCGAGGAACTGATCCGCCGCTTCAACGAGGAGAACAACGAGGAGGCCGGCGAGCACTTCACGCCGCGCGACGTGGTCCAGCTCATGGCCGACCTGATCTTCCTGCCCATCGCCGACCAGATCGAGTCCGGCACCTACCTGGTCTACGACGGCGCCTGCGGCACCGGCGGCATGCTGACCGTGGCGGAAGAGACGCTGGCCGAGCTGGCCGCAGAAGCACGGTAAGGAGGTCTCCATCCACCTCTTCGGCCAGGAGGTCAACCCGGAGACCTACGCCATCACCAAGGCCGACCTGCTGCTCAAAGGCGAAGGCGCAGGAGGCCGAGAACATCGCAGTTCGGCTCCACGCTCTCGCAGCGACGCCTTCCCGTCGCACGGAGTTCGACTTCATGCTCTCCAATCCGCCCTACGGCAAGAGCTGGAAGACCGACCTGGAGCGCATGGGCGGCAAGAAGGAGATGCGCGACCCGCGCTTCATCATCGAGCACGACGGCGACCCGGAATTCAGCCTGATCACCCGCTCCAGCGACGGCCAGCTGATGTTCCTGGTGAACATGCTCAGCAAGATGAAGCACGACACGCCGCTGGGCAGCCGCATCGCCGAGGTGCACAACGGCTCGTCCCTCTTCACCGGCGACGCCGGCCAGGGCGAGAGCAACATCCGCCGCTGGATCATCGAGAACGACTGGCTGGAAGCCATCATCGCCCTGCCGCTGAACATGTTCTACAACACCGGCATCGCCACCTACATCTGGGTGCTGACCAACCGCAAGCCCGAGCACCGCAAGGGCAAGGTGCAGCTCATCGACGCCACCGAATGGTACCGCCCGCTGCGCAAGAACCTGGGCAAGAAGAACTGCGAGCTTGGCCGAAGACGATATCCAGCGCATCGTCGAGACCTTCCTCGCCTTCGAGGAGACCGAGCAGTCCAAGATCTTCCCAACGCGGCCTTCGGCTACTGGAAGGTCACCGTGGAGCGCCCCCTGCGCCTGCGCGTGGACCTGAGCGAGCCGCGCGTCGCACGTCTGCGCCGATGCCTGCAACGAAGCCGACGAAGAGCCATTGGCCGATCGATGGAGACGCGTCGCCAAGACGATCGGTCCCGGCCCGCACCTGGACTTCAACGCCTTCCTGGACGCCATCGAGGCCAATCCGCTAGCACCCGAAGCTGACAGCAAAGCGCGAGAAGCTGCTGCAGCGGCAGCTGACCGAAACGCGACGAAGCCGCCGAGCCCGTGATCAAGAAGGTGCACAAGCCCGGCAAGACCGACGGCCGATCCGCTGCACGGTTCGCTGTCCGACGACGGTGGACGGCAAACCGCGCCGTCGTCGAATACGAGCCGGACACCGACCTGCGCGACACCGAGCAGGTGCCGCTGCTGGAGGAAGGCGGCATCGAGGCCTTCTTCCAGCGCGAGGTGCTGCCCTATGTGCCCGACGCCTGGATCGACGAGAGCAAGACCCAGATCGGCTACGAGATCTCCTTCACCCGCTACTTCTACAAACCCCAGCCCCTGCGCACCCTGGAGGAAATCCGCGCCGATATCCTGGCGCTGGAGCAGGAGACCGAAGGACTCCTTTCCGAAATCCTAGTTGGAGGCATGCCATGACAGAAGCCCTTGTGAATCCTGCCATCCTTCGGTGGGCACGCGAGCGCATTCCGCTCAGCCCCAATGATTTGGCACACAAGCTGCATGTAAAGAGTGAACGGATCCTGCAATGGGAGAAGGGGGAAGCGCGACCCACGTTTAGGCAGGCACAGACCCTTGCCAATACCCTGAACATCCCCTTCGGGTATCTCTATCTTGAGGAGCCACCAAAGGATGCAGTATCCATACCTGACTTGCGTACGCTGGATAGCGAGGAGCGCAATGTCTTCAGCATCGACCTGACCGATTTGCTCTCCGATGTACTCAGACGCCACGACTGGTACAAAGATCGGATAACTGAGACGGGTGCAAAACTGCTTCCCTTCGTAGGTCGATACACAGTCTCCGACATAATGCTTGACATCGCCGTGGATATGGTGAAGACCCTCGAGATCGGTGATTCCGACAGACAACAGTCCAGCAACTGGGAGTCTTTCCTTAGCTTGCTGACGGCGAGAGCGGAGGGTGCGGGCATTTGGGTAATGCGCAGCGGAATTGTCGGGATTAACCACCGAACGCTGAATGTATCGGAGTTCAGAGGATTCGCTATCAGCGACGATATTGCACCGCTGGTGTTTGTTAACGGTCAGGATGCCAGAGCGGCGCAGATTTTCACGCTTGTCCACGAGCTGGCGCACATTTGGATAGGACAGACCGGAATCTCCAACGTGTCGCTGACTCAGAGAGATCACGTGCAACATCGCCAGATCGAATCGGTATGTAATGCGGTAGCTGCGGAAGTGCTTGTGCCGCAGCGGGACTTCTCCGATTCCTGGGCAGCGGATGAGTCCCACAGAAGAGAATGCCGGTCGCCTAGCGAGGAAGTTTCGTGTAAGTACAGTAGTCATTGCACGACGTGCCCTGGACCTTGGCTACATCGACTGGCCTGAGTACTACGAATACTACCTGGGGCAGGCAGCCCTTTGGAAGACGAAGAAAGAGTCGGCAAGCACAGGAGGAAGCTACTATCGAACGCAGCCGGTACGCAACGGCAAGCCGTTCACTGAAGTAGTCCTAAGGGATGCCATTGAGCATAGACTGCTGCTGCGCGATGCCGGAAGGCTACTCGATGTCAATCCCGCTAAGGTTCACCGGCTTGCCCAGGAAGTCGGCATCTCATGAGCTCCGAATTCCTGCTGGATGCAAACATTTTTATTGAGGCAAAGAACACATACTATGGCTTTGACATGTTTCCGGGATTCTGGAGTTGGCTAGATTCGGAGCAGTCGAACGGTCGGCTAGCATCGGTGGAACCGATACGCGACGAACTCCTCAAAGGCAAAGATGAACTAGCAGAGTGGGCGAAGGAGCGGCGAGACTCAGGTTGGTTTCTGCTGGTCTGGGATGAGGCGACTCAGCAGTGCTTTGCGAAGATTGCAAACTGGCTTGTGAAGCAACCCTACAAGCCGTATGCGATTGCAGATTTTCTGAACGTCGGTGATCCGTGGCTGATTGCTAAGGCTTTGGCATTGGGCGCAACGGTTGTCACCCATGAGACTCAGATCCGTATGCCAAGAAGCGGGTGAAGATTCCCAACGTGTGCTGTGCCTTTGGTGTGGCGCATGTGAATGTCTTTGAGCTGATGAGGCAAGAGGGCGTTAGGTTTGATGGATATACGTAGCAATGTCGTGGCGCAACGGCTGAAGCCCTATCCCGAGTACAAGGATTCCGGCGTGCCCTGGCTGGGAGATGTCCCCGCGCATTGGGAGCTGGTTCCGAATAGAGCCCTATTCAAGAGATCATGAGAAGGGGCATCCCGATGAACAGATGCTGTCGGTGACCATCGGTCGAGGCGTGATTCCACAATCAGATCTCTTGAAGACAGTTCGAAGAAGGACTCATCCAACGCAGACAAATCGAACTACAAGCTCGTCATGCCCGGCGATATTGCCTACAACAAGATGCGGGCATGGCAGGGAGCGATGGGCTATCGGAGTATCGAGGAATTGTTAGCCCAGCGTACATTGTTGTCCGCCCGCGACGCCAGCACGAATCAAGGTATTTCATTACCTGTTCCGGACACCTGCGTTCGCCAAGAGGCGAACGATGGTCATATGGTATTACCTCGGATCAATGGAGCCTGCGAGCCGGAGCATTTCAAGCGAATTTACACCTGCGTCCCCCCCCCCGACGAACAAGCCGCCATCGTCCGCTACCTCGACTACGTGGACCGGCGGATCCGGCGCTACATCCGCGCCAAGCAGAAGCTGATCGAGCTGCTCGAGAGCAGAAGCAGGCCATCATCCACCGCGCCGTCACCCGCGGCCTCGACCCCGATGTGCCCCTCAAGGCCTCCGGCGTCGAGTGGCTGGGGGATGTGCCCGCGCATTGGATCGGTAGCGACTCAAGACCGAATTCGATGGCTGGACCATAGTCGACTATCCGATCGATCAGTACCGAACGGGAAATATCGATGTCTGGGACAGTACGACGACCATCGGTGCGTCGGCGACGATTATTGAGAAGGGCGAATCGATTACCCTTTGATCGGATGATAGCCCTGCTTAGTGGGCCGAAGATGGTACGGTCTCGTTTCTGAGGAAGTTCGCCCTGGCTATCATTCGCCTCGAGGTCAGATTCTCGGCTCGACCACCAGTCGTTCCATATTCTTCAATGACCTTCTACTCGGTTCTGGAATTCCTTGCAGCATGATGGCAACAGCCAACGACGTTCCGAGTCATCCGGGCCGACCATCCTAAATTGACACGAAGCTTCGGGGAGGAGCAGTGATGCTGTACCCCCATTGCGGAGCAAGTCTATCATATGTCCTGATCTGATCATGAGACCAGCCATCTTGCATATGGGTCAGATCGATGCGCAGGCCGCGAAATCGACCTCTTCCACGAATACCGCACCCGCCTGATCGCCGACTGGTCACCGGCAAGCTCGACGTGCGCGAGGCGGCGGCCGCCTGCCCGGACGAAGCCGAGCTCGTCATGAGAAGTCACGGAACTGCTGGACAGACGAATGACGTTTGCGAGTACGACAGGAGCCGTTGAGGAAGTTGAGATGACTCCGCGCTATCGAACCCCAACTACCTATCACTACCTGCAACTGCTCGCCATGAATCGCTACCTGTCCACACGCGAGCACGCTGGTCAAGACCGTCCAAATCGGTATGGCGAAATCGCCGACTTTGGGACTCTCTGCTCCGTTGCCACCCCATGTCCACCCTCGACGTACACCTTTTACTTCTGCCGGCTGTCCTGTTGTGATCCACCGTGCCACTGGGCATAGCTACCGGCCTGGGCCGAACCATCATCCGTATTCGGAAGCCGATCTTCGTCCACTTACGTGCACAGAGCAGCCGGTGCTCTCCCTTCACTCTATTGAATGCACCCAGGCCGAAGCTCTGCAGCCGACCGATCTATGCCTATGAGTGCAAGCCACGACGTCGCCAGGGTCCTCAGGATCGGCGCGCCGAGCCGATCACGTCAACGTACGCGTCGTCAACGTATCTCTGCGGCGACCTGAAAGTACAGGATCTGGAGCAACTCCTCACCCGACCCCGTCGAGCACTGCGCCTGATTCGCGAGGAGGCGCATGACGGATACATGACCGGCGTGCTCGGTTGAGGCCTAGGTGACACAGCTCTGGTTGACATTCATGGGACGCAGAGCCTGAATTTAAGAAAGGCCTTGTCCCGGCAATTTCGAGTGATATGCCACGCATCTGAGCGATGCGACGCCGTCCGGGTCGACTGTTTGTCTAGACCGCGGATCTATTACATACCGCACAACATATCTTCAACTAAGCGAATCGAGTCGATACCGGACCGACTATATCCAGTTGGACCGCTTCGCTGGCCACTATCAGTTCGAAAAGACCGCTCTATCGCCGTCTCTCGACGGCAACTGGTCGCTACTCGCGGCGTTATGCTCAGTGGTCCCGCGCTCGGTGACCTGCCATGTGAGCGTTTCGCTTGCCGAGAGCCTGACCCTTGCCTGACTAACACTGAGCGCCTAATCTATCTCCCGACGGCATCGCTTGTCAGCCTGACTACCGGATCTGTCCTTGATGGTCCCTTAAGCTGCGTCACAAGTGCGCTTCATGGGAGGCGGATGCGCCTTCGGTTCTTTGAAGCTGCCTAGGACGCGTACCGCGCAGAATCTACCCACGAGCGTCGCAATCGATGGACCATGCTCATCGGCTTGGTGACGCATGCCAGCCAGGAAAAACTACAGCGCCTTGCACGAACAGCTCTGCTAGCGCATCATCACGCGACCGCTCGCTCTTTGCACCTGTGTCGCTGATTGGTTCGCTGTTTGAAAATCCCTTCGGACTGATCCGCTACTATATCGCTGGAACTGTGACCAGAGGGATCGAGCCAATCAGGACGATGTCGATCCAGCAAACGTATGCGCTAGGCTGAACACAAGCGATGTACGAACAGCAGCTAAGAATATCACTTGGCGCTGGCCGATCGGCTATATCGACTCCATCGCAATCCGTGGCGAAGTACCTTGCGATGTCCTTCAGTGATTCGCCCAGGTGCGTCTTTACGCATAGAACAGTTAAATATGATTTACATTGCATAGTCAGCTTTATTGGTATTCGACGATCTCATCTAACATGAGTATTGTCTCTCCTCAAACAAGAACTCGCTATCCAGGAGTCCCCTATGCCAACAACCGATACGTCCGAAGCGGATTCGAGGCCATGATCGTCGCCGACCTGACCGGCGTCCCGCCGCAGTGTGCATCCTGCACACCGCCATCCGCGAGCTGCCCGAAGGCTATGGCGGTGTGGGCTAGTGCTGGGCAACCCCCACGACTACGACCGCGAGTACTGCGTCGATCTGGTCCAGCTCGCCGCCTTCCTGCGCGCCACCCAGCCCGAGGCGGCCGAGGCGCTGGCCCTGGACGAGGACGGCCCGACGCGGCGCAAGTTCCTGGCCCGGCTGCAGGGCGAGATCAGCCAAGCGCGGCATCATCGACGTGCTGCGCAACGGCATCAAGCACGGCGCCGCACGACCTCGACCTGTTCTACGGCACGCCGTCGCCGGGCAACGCGAAGGCCGAGGAGCGCTTCGACGCCAGAACCGCTTCAGCGTCACCCGCCAGCTCGCTACAGCCGCGACGAGACCCAGCTGGCGCTCGACCTGGGCCTGTTCATCAACGGCCTGCCGGTCGCCACCTTCGAGCTGAAGAACAGCCTCACCAAGCAGACGGTCGACGACGCGGTCCAGCAGTACAAGACGGACCGCGACCCGCGCGAGAAGCTGTTCGAGTTCGGCCGCTGCGTGGTCCACTTCGCCGTGGACGACCAGCGAGGTGCGGTTCTGCACGCACCTGAAGGGCAAGGCCTCGTGGTTCCTGCCCTTCAACCAGGGCTGGAACGACGGCGCGGGCAACCCGCCCAACCCGCATGGCCTCAAGACCGACTACCTGTGGAAGCGAGGTGCTCACCCGCGAGAGCCTGACCGACATCCTCGAGAACTACGCCCAGGTCGTGGAGGAGAAGGACGAGAAGACCGGCAAGAAGAAGCGCAAGCAGATCTTGCCCCGCTACCACCAGCTCGACGTGGTGCGCAAGCTGCTGGCCGACGCCGGCGAGCAGCGGTGCGGGCAAGCGCTACCTGATCCAGCACTCGGCGGGCAGCGGCAAGTCGCAACTCCATCGCCTGGCTGGCGCACCAGCTGATCGGCCTGGAGAAGGACGAGCAAGCCGGTCTTCGACTCGATCATCGTGGTCACCGACCGGCGCATCCTCGACAAGCAGATCCGCGACACCATCAAGCAGTTCGCCCAGGTGGGCGCGACGGTGGGCCACGCCGAGCGCTCGGGCGACCTGCGCAAGTTCATCGAGGACGGCAAGAAGATCATCATCTCCACGGTGCAGAAGTTCCCGTTCATCCTCGACGAGATCGGCGACGAGCACCGCGGGCGCAGCTTCGCCATCATCATCGACGAGGCCCACTCCAGCCAGGGCGGACGACCTCGCGCGGCGATGGCGCATGGCGCTGTCCGAGGCGGGCGAGGAGGACGAGGAGGAGACCTTCGAGGACCAGATCAACCGCCTGATGGAAGTCGCGGAAGCTGCTGCCCAACGCCAGCTACTTCGCCTTCACCGCCACGCCCAAGAACAAGACGCTGGAGATCTTCGGCGAGCCCGACCCGCAGGCCGACGGCACGGTCAAGCACCGCGCCGTTCCACAGCTACACGATGAAGCAGGCGATCCAGGAGGGCTTCATCCTGGATGTGCTCGAGCACTACACGCCGGTGGAGAGCTACTACCGGCTGGTCAAGACGGTCGAGGACGACCCGGAGTTCGACACCAAGAAGGCGCAGAAGAAGCTGCGCCGCTACGTCGAGAGCCACGACCACGCGATCCGGCTGAAGGCCGAGATCATGGTGGACCACTTCCACGAGCAGGTGCATCGGCCAGCGGCAAGATCGGCGGCCAGGCGCGGGCGATGGTGGTCACCAGCGGCATCGAGCGGGCGATCCAGTACTTCCACGCCATCCGCGACTACCTGAAGGAGCGCAAGAGCCCGTACCAGGCCATCGTCGCCTTCTCCGGCGAGCACGAGTACGGCGGCGAGAAGGTCACCGAGGCGTCGCTCAACGGCTTCCCCAGCAGCCAGATCGCCGACAAGATCCAGGAGGACCCGTACCGCTTCCTGGTCTGTCGCCGACAAGTTCCAGACCGGCTACGACGAGCCGCTGCTGCACACGATGTACGTGGACAAGACGCTCTCGGGCATCAAGGCGGTGCAGACGCTCTCGCGCCTCAACCGGGCCCACCCGCAAGAAGCACGACGTCTTCGTGCTCGACTTCATGAACGACGCCGACACGATCCAGCGACGCCTTCGCCGACTACTACCGCACCACGATCCTCAGCGAGGAGACCGACCCAACAAGCTGCACGACCTGAAGGCGGACCTGGACGGCTACCAGGTCTACGTCGCCGGAGCAGGTCGACGACTTGGTGGAGCTGTATCTCGGCGGCGCCGACCGCGACCAGCTCGACCCGATCCTCGACGCCTGCGTGGCGGTCTACAAGGAGCGAGCTCGACGAGGACGGGCAGGTGGACTTCAAGGGCAAGGCCAAGGCGTTCGCGCGCACCTACGGCTTCCTCGCCTCGATCCTGCCCTACACCAACGCCGACTGGGAGAAGCTCTCGATCTTCCTGAACTTCCTGGTCCCCAAGCTGCCGGCGCCCAAGGAGGAGGACCTCTCCAAGGGCATCCTCGAAGCCATCGACATGGACAGCTACCGGGTCGAGAAGCAGGCGGCGCATGAAGATCGCCCTGCCCGACGAGGACGCCGAGATCGAGCCCGTGCCGACCAGCGGCGGCGGCCGCAAGCCGGAGCCCGAGCTGGACCGGCTGTCGCAACATCCTCAAGGCGTTCAACGACCAGTTCGGCAACATCCCCTGGAAGGACGCCGACCGCGTCCGCAAGCTCATCACCGAGGAGATCCCGGCCAAGGTGGCGGCGGACACGGCCTACCAGAACGCCAAGAAGAACTCCGACAAGCAGAACGCCCGCATCGAGCACGACAAGGCGCTGCGTGCGCGTGATGATCGACCGTGCTGAAGGACGACACCGAGCTGTTCAAGCAGTTCAGCGACAACCCAGCCTTCAAAAAGTGGCTGAGCGACACGATCTTCCTGAACACGTACCAGGAGAGAGCAGCCTGAGGCGCAGCGCAACGTAGTGGTCTACCGCACCCTTCGACGCCTACCGAGTACCAACCGCGGAATGGAAACTCGACGAGCCTACTCCCGGCCTGAAAGCGCCAAAAGAACTGAGAATTGACATCGAATCTCAGTTCTTCTGGCGCAAAGGGTCAAGACCGTGAACCTACTTGCTGCAAGAAGAAGCCAAGTAGGGGCACTATCGCCCGCATCGGCGTGTTCAGCAAATGCCAGCGCAGTATCCGCTCTTGACCGCCTTTGATCATTGCTGTACAGTATCCCAAAGTTAGCCAAGTAATGGACGACAGATGTCTGAATATACGGGAATTTCAAGTCCCGCCGCAGCCGCCATCATCGGCCCTTCAGACCGAGCCATACGCGACCACATCGCAGCCGGTCGCCTGCCCATCGAACGCTTCGGCGTACGCTGCCGCTGCAAGATTCACCTACCAGCTCTGCGCGCCCTAGTGCAGATGTAGACCTTGCCGGTAGACCGACACCGCCCCCCCCACCGGAAACAATCCCCCCACCCCGCCTGTGCAGATCCA
>CAVVYP010000017.1:0-17369 GCA_963752485.1 uncultured Chloroflexia bacterium | reverse complement strand
CTTCCATTCCGGTCGATTTTGAGGTATCCTTCGAGTGTGGCCTCCTTGCCTCGTGCTCGGAGTCCCTTCGGCGGACGCAGGTTGCCGTTCTCCTGTTATGGCGCTCAAGGCCAACACGCTTTTGACGGCACACCTGTCGTGGTCTGGGAACACGGTCCACGCTTGCGCTCATGGCGCAGGTTCCCGCAGGTCCGGATTTCCCAGTCCCGGCGTCGATGTGGTTCAGGGGGTGACTGTCCCTTCCCCATGATACCGCATCGGCGCCGCTGTCTTTGCGCATACCGTCACAGCTTTCTGGGTCAAGCCCGGAATGATCGGGCGGGATACGCGCGCGGTATGCGTGATTCTGATTCTGTCAGCGTGATGGGAGCATTATGGCGCGCCTCTGGTTCTACAACATTCCCTATCACGGGCATGTCAATCCCACGTTGCCGCTGATGCGCGAACTGGTCGAACGCGGCGACGACGTGACGTACGTCTCCACACCCCCCTTTGAGGCGCGCATTCGGGCCACGGGGGCGGACTACCGCAGCTACAGCGACCTGTCCGCTTTCGACGAGACGCGGGAAGAGACGCATTCGATTCACCAGGGCGCGTTGCTGGCCAGGGCCACGCATCTATTGCTGGAGGAGACGCTCGCCGCCATGGCGAAGGAGCGTCCAGACTACCTGATGTTCGACATGAGCGCGCCGTGGGCCAACATCGCCGGGCGTCGCTATGGGATCCCTTCCGTCGCCAGCTTCCCGCATATGCCCTTCTATTGGCGCACGGTGATCGACGACCGGCGCGTCTTTCGCAAGTTCGTGGACAGCGTGCGCCCGGGTTCCGGCCACTATCGTGCGCTGCAGCGGGAGATCCGCAAGAGTGCGCGAGATCACAAACTGCGCAGCCCGGCGGAGATGAACATGCTTTCCAGCACGGCCTGCATGAACATCGTCTTCCTTACGCGCTACTATCAGCCGTACGAGTCGCACTTCGACGAGTCCTACGTATACGTCGGGCCGACGATCGAGACAGACCGGCGCGAAGAGCCGATGGTGATCCGCAAGGAGCCGGGCCGGCGGTTGGTCTATATCGCGGTCGGCACGGTCTACCGATCCAATCTGGAATTCTTTCGCACCTGTATGGAAGCGCTGGTCGACCCGAGCTACACGGTAATCCTGTCCGTAGGCCGGGCCGTGGACCCGGACAGCCTTGGCGCTGTGCCCGCCAATTTCACCGTGGCGCAGTATGTGCCGCAGCTTCAGGTGTTGCAGCAGGCGGACCTGTTCATCACGCACGGCGGCATGAACAGCGTGAACGAGGCGGTGGTATACGGCGCGCCCATGGTGCTAGTGCCCAATACGATCGAGCAGACGATCAACGCTGTCGCGTATCGAGCAGTTGCATTGCGGCGTCTACCTGGACCACGCGCAGTTGACCGTCGAGACGCTGCGCGCCTCGGTGGACAAGGCGCTGAACGACCCGGCGGCGAGCCGCGGACTGCCCGACCTGAAGCGTTCGTTCGAAGAAGCGGGCGGTGCGCGCATGGCCGCGGATGCAATCGACCAATTCAAGTCCACAAAAGGATTGAAGTGAGCCATGAACTCGCGTGAGCGTCTGCTGGCGACGATTCGACGGGAACCGGCAGACCGGACCCCGTGTGCCCCGTACGTGTCGCCGCGGACGGTGGAGCAGATGCACGGCGACGACTGGGCAACGTTGCTGCGCCATACGGACGTGACCATGTCGGTAGCCGCGCTGGGTGACTTCCAGATATTCGGCGGGCAGGCGTTCATCGACGGCAGCACGAGCAGGCGACTGGGAGACCGAGTCGTCGACGAGGTGCGAACGCCGCAGGGGACGCTGCATTCGGAGCGCGTGATCACGCGGGAAGCGGACTGGAAGGAGGAGACCTTCTATAAGGGCCGCGCCGACGTGGACAAGATTCTCTCCATCGAGTATGCGCCGCCGAACTTCGAACTTGACGAGTTCACGGCATGGGAGGAGAAGGTGGGCGATGAGGGGTTGATGGCGCTCTCGATCCCCTCGGCGTTCCGCTTCTGCCTGGCGTTCTTTGGGCCGCAACAGCTTTACTTCACGATGGCGGACGATATTGCCCTCATTGAAGAACTGGTGGCCGTGATGAACGAACGACTCGCTCTCTATATCGAGGCCTGCTGTGAGAAGGGGGTGCGCAGCTACTGGATGGGCGGCTCCGAGCATTGCGGGCCGGGCGTGGTGAACCCAAGGCTGTTCAGCCGTCTGGTGACGCCATATGATGCGCGCATCGTGGCCATCATCCACCGCTACGGCGGCATCGTCAACTATCACACGCATGGCAAGCTCAAGGACATCCTCGACGACATCGCCGAGATAGGCGTGGACGTGATGAGTCCCATCGAGACAGGGTTGCGCGGCGATGTGACGCTGGCGGACGTCAAACGTGAAGTGGGGGACCGCATCTGCCTGAAGGGCAATCTGGACGACATGGCATACCTCGCCCTGGCGCCGGAGGATGAAGTGCGGGCCGCGGCCGAGGACTGTCTTCGCCAGGCGGCCGAGGGCGGCGGCTACATTCTCAGCGGCGCGGACGCCGGCATCTACAGCCCGCAGTGGGTGCAGAGTTTCCTCGTGATGGCCAAGGTCGCGGCCAAGTGGGGCGGCTAGAGCTTCAACGCCGTAGGTCACGTCTCCGGCGTGACGGGCGTGCATGCGCATGCGGCGGACCCAGGCCTGGAGACCTCGGCTACGAACTGAGGGGACGATTGGTCTGAATGCCCGTGTTGCGCCAGATCGTATCCGCTAGGCGCGCAACTGCGGACGGCCTGGCCCATATGTCCTGTCCCTCCGCCCCTTCGATAAGGGCCATCACACAGCGCAGCGTGCGGTAGTAGCCGAGATGCGTGGCGTCGAAAGGACGCACGTCATCGTATGCGGCGAAATACCCTGACAGCATCTGGTCGAGATCACCCTCCGGGAAGACCTCTCTGCCGGCGACATCTAGGACCACGTCCGTAAACGCCACGTCCATGACCGGGTCGGCGACGGCAAAGCCGGACCAATCCACCACAGCTGATACTTCGCCGTCCTGCACAAGAATGTTGAGCGGATGGAAGTCACCGTGACAAACGGAGAGGCGTTCTGGCTGCGCTGGCCGGTTGTCCACCAGCCAGCGCAGCGCGCCGGCCAGCCACGGGTGGGCTGTGCGTTTTGTGGAGAGACGCTGCAGCCGCGCGCCGATAGCGGAACCACTCGTCGTCGATGCCGCGGGCGCGCAGTGACGCCATCAGCGGCGCGGTGTCCAACTCGTGCAGGGCCGCGTGGGCAGCGCCAAGCATTCCAGGCATGCGCTGCGCCTCCGCCGTCATCAGCGTTTCGCCCGGCATGGCATGCATGATGACAAAGGGCCCGCCGATGCCGTCGTCCGCGCCCGTGAGCAGGACAGGAGGGGCCGGGTAGCCCAGCGCGGCTAGGCTGTTCTGCACGGCGGCTTCCCACACGGCGCGTTGCCGCGGTTGCGCAGGTGCGAAGACGCGCAACACGAGCGGAACCGACCACTCTCTCGGCGCGCCCGCCAGTTTGAAGCGAAAGAGGCGCGTCTCCTGGCCGCCCAGCAACGACGCCGGCGGGGCGACGTAGCCCACACCGGCGTCGTTCATTTCTTCGCGCAGGTACGCCAACAGCCGGTCCGCGATCTCGTGGGGTCCTTCGTCTGCCGGCGTCATGCGGTGCTCTACTCCCTGTTGCGCACGCCCTTGTAGGCTGCCTTGCCCGGCCACACGGCGGCCGCGCCCAGTTCGTCTTCGATGTCGAGGATGCGGTTGTGGTCGGTGGCGCGCACCTGGCCTGCATTGAGGCCGACGGCGAAGTCGCCGATGTTGTCCTGGTCGCCGCGGCTGCCGCACGGGTGCACGTTGTAACCGTTGGCAAGGGCCAAACGGCAGGCGGCCAGCGCCTCGCTCACCGAGCCCACCTGCGTGATCTTGAGCACCATGGACTGGGCCGCGCCCGCCTCGATGCCCTGACGCAGACGGTTGATGTTGGTCGTGAAGAGGTCGTCGCCCACAACCTCGATGCCCAGCTCCTCGGTGGCCATGGCGTTGCCTTCGAAGTCGTCCTCGCGCAGGGGATCCTCCAGCGAGACGATGGGGAACTCCTCCACGTAGCTTTTCAGAAGCGCGATCTGCTCTTCGCGTGTGCGCTCGCCGGGCATGAAGTGGCCCACGTACTTGTCGATGTCCTTCTCGTAGTAGCAGTCAGCGGCACAGTCGAAATAGAGGCCGATTTTGCCTTCATGTCCGGTGGCGATAATGGCTTCGGTCATGGCTTCCAACAGCTCACGGTCGTCCTGGATGACGCCCGCAAGGGAGGTGCGGTGGTACTGCTCGGCGAAGGTGTCGGGGTAGCGTTCGCGCAGGATGCGGCGCAGCTCGTTGGAGCATTGCCAGCTCCATTCGAGCGCCGTCGCATAGCTGCCCGCGCCGTATGCGCAGAACTCGTAGCTGGGCTTGAACCAACGGGACGTACCCGGGTCGCGGTAGCGCCCGCCCGTGCCGATGCCGACGATGGGGATAGGCAGGGTGACGGCGTTCGCTCCGCCGATGTAGCGGTAGAGCGGCTGGCCCGTGCTCGCCGCGCCGGCCTTGATCGCGGCCAGGGATACGCCGACGATGGAGTTCGCGCCCAACTTGCGCTTGTCCGGCGTGCCGTCCAGGTCGATCATGATCTGGTCGATCTCGCCCTGGGCTGTGACGTCCATACCGATCAGCGCGGGGCCGAGGGTGTTGTTGACCACGTCGACGGCCCTGCGCACGCCCAGGCCCTTGTACCGGTCGCCGCCGTCGAGGAGGAACTTGGCCTCAAAGGTGCCGGTGGAGACGCCGGACTCGGGCGTGGACACGCCGACCGAGCCGTCATCGGCTTCGACGGTGACACGCAGGGCGAGCAGTCCGCGCAGCGCCTGGATTTCTTTGGCATGGACTTTGTTGATCTTTGCCGCCATCAATTTGCTCCTGTGGTTGGTGGTTATTGCAGGTTTTGGTGTTGGTGATCGGTGCCTGTTCGTCATCGATGTGGATTCCGGCTCAGGGCCGGAATGACACGGGCGGACCTGGATTCCGGCTCAGGACCGGAACGACGCGAACCTCAACATGCGAGAGGAATCGGCCGCTGCTTCCTTGCATCTCTGCCTATCGCACGACCGCCACTCGCAGATCGCCCAGCGCCATGCCAGTGTTGCTCGTGAAGATGGCGCTTTTTAGCTTCATGAGCGCGATGCTGGAATTGTGGTTGGCGAGCTCGGCGTCGACATCCACGCCCGCGGCCTGAGCCTCTTCCATCAGGTAACCGTCCACGCATCCGCCCGCCATGCAGAAGGATTCGCCGTCGCCCTCGCCGGCGGCGTCGCGGCGCTGCGTGCCTGGCCCGTCGGTGCCGTCCGAGTCCATGGCGGCGACGGAAATGCGCCTGCTTTGCAGCAGGCCGCTGCCCAGCGCGGTGCCCAACGCAGCGCAAATTCCTGGTTGCGCCCGCCGATGCCGGTGGCGTCGCCGATTGGCACGTCCAGGTGGCCGCCGGTGATGAGGGCCACAGGCGGCTCGAAAGGCTGTCCCGTCAGCTCGCATTCGTGCGCGATGTGGGCCAGCACGTTGGCCGCTGCGTCCGAGTAGGCCTGCAGGCGGGACGAGAGGACGACGCCCTTCAGGCCCAGTTCATCGGCTTTGGCGCGCGCTCCGGCAACCATCTGGAACAGGTCGATGGGCTGCCAGAAGCAGCAGCGGATTTGCGACCATTCTTCGCGGCTGGGCGGCTGGCAGTTGGGGTCCAGGCGCTCCAGCGCCGCGGCGAACGCGGGGTGAATTCGTTCCACCAAGGACGCTGCTTCAGCTTGATGACGGCTTCGGGCAGACTGTCCAACGGCGGGGCCCACGTCGGCGCATAGCTCTCCTCGCGTGGCAGTTCACCATGCCAGCGCGGGGTGAGGCCCACCTGCATGATGGTGTTTACCGTGCGCGCCGGGTGGCACTTCATGAGGATGCGGCCGCCCTTCACGGCGGACAGA
This sequence comes from uncultured Chloroflexia bacterium, assembly GCA_963752485.1. Lineage (GTDB taxonomy): Bacteria > Chloroflexota > Anaerolineae > Caldilineales > Caldilineaceae > JASGTU01. The sequence continues at coordinate 11,326 of CAVVYP010000017.1, read as the reverse complement.
TAGCGCATGGCCTCGACGATCAGGCCCTGGGTGCCGTACTTGATGCCCAGTGCGAAGACCTGTTGCACGTCTTCCAACGTGAGGCCCGGCGCGGGGAGGACAAAGAGCGAGGACGCGCCGTCAGAAAAGAGAGTGAAGACGAGGTCGTTTTCGCCGGCGCGTTCGGCGATGTCGACGATCTTCAGTGCGCCGAGCACGCAGTTCTCGTCGGGGACGGGATGCGCGGCTTCGGTGACTTCGATGCGGCGCAGCTTGACGCCTTCGCCGTGCTTGACGTTGATGGCGCCCGCCGTCAGCCGGTCACCGAGAATGTCTTCCAGCGCTTGCGCTTGGCGCTGCACGGCCTTGCCGGCGCCGATTACGTAGACGTTGTCGATCTCGGACAGGTCGATGACCTCGTCGCCGAAGCCGGAGACGTCCTTGTCCGGGTAACCGCCGATGTAGAGCTTGTCGCCCTTGATGCGGAACAGGTTACACAGATTGGTGTAGGGGTCGGCGGCGACGAGGCCGGCCTCTAGGATGTCCAGGGCCAAGGCGCGGCCTGCGCGGTCGCCGTGGGAAGTCAGTTCTGTACGATTCTGAATGAACATGGAGTGCTCTTCGTTGGCTGTAGTGTGCGCTTGGGACGCAGCGCTCGCTGTCGATGTGGCTGTAGGAAAAGGATGGCGGAATAGCTTGGGTTGGGTGATGGGAGCTGCTAGATTGACGGCGCACCAAACACTGTACCCGCGTACGCGAAGTATGTGCAAAATTCTGGGCAGGTTCACGAAAGCGCGTCAGGAGGCGATGAGTTGGTCCATTCGGCGCCGTATCCGGTAGGCGAGAAAGGTGATCCACGGCGACGGCTTCTTCTTGTCTGCAAAGGACCAACCTCGCCACGCCATGTACATAGAGGACGCAGTATAGCGGTTGTCCACGCCGGCCAGTTGGGTCAGGGCCGCAATCATGTCGGCGAGGCGCCGGTCCTGGAGGGCATATGGAACACACGTCAATGCGTCGGAGACGTGCAGGATATCATACCAGATGAAGGGATATTTGAGCTTGTGAAAGTCTGTGCCGATGCCGAAGAGGAAGAATTTCTTCTGGCCGCGCATTTCGTAGTGGCTCAGCAGAGATTCAACGGCACACCGCGCCTCGTCCGTGTCGAGCAGATTTGCGGCGGTCAGGGTCTTGAGACCCCACAAAACGGCGATAGGGCAGGGATCTCCCCGCTTGCCAGGCCCCTTGAACTTGCCCAAGTCTGCGGCGGCGCAGCAACTCCAGCCGACTTCAGTGGCGACTGACATCAAGTGGTCCAACCCCTTCTGTACGGCCGGGTGGTTCGCCAGACCCATCGCGGCCAGTGCATACAGGAGCGGTGAAGAATCGCACAGCATCCACGTCCGCCTATCCTCTCCAGACCCGCCAAATGCCTTTGGGATCTGTATCAGGCTCTGGAACGCGCCCTCATCCGACTGGCTCGCCAGCACGCGGCCCACCACAGCGTCCATTCCGGGGCCGTCCGCGTCCAGGCCGAAGTCGGCGAGAGTTGTCAGCGCATAGGCAGGGAGAGTGGTGTCATTGTGCCGCTTGATCGCATGACCCGGCCAGCTTGCTGCCCTAGCGATGAGGTCCTGGACCTGCGGATGCGCCAGCATTTCGGCACGCGCCTGCTGCGCGGCTGGCGCGGTTTCCGGCGAGTCCGTGAGGTCGACGAGCGTTCGATAGCGCGTCCACGGCTCGTCGCACGCCAAGAGCCAGTCTATATCCATCGTGTGCATGCTCCATTTCTTGTGGGCTTGCGTCGACGCCAATTCCTATGGCTGAAAACGCAGATCGTGGAGTATCGACACATCGACCAAGCTGCGCTACCATTGTCTCATAGCCCGAATCGACAATCAACCCATTCTCCTTCGCGGGGGACATGGAACGGCAAGGAGCCACTCATGGAAATGCGACAACTGGGCAACACGGGCCTGACCGTCAGCCGGCTCGGTGCAGGCCTGTCGGAGATCGGCGGGTTGGGCCTGGATCAGGTGGAAGAAGCGGCCAAGGTCCTCAACCGCGCGCTGGACGGCGGCATCACCTTCCTGGACACTGCCGCCTGCTACGACGTTAGCGAGGAGCTGGTCGGTCGCACGGTGGCGCACCGGCGTGACGAGTATGTGCTGGCCAGCAAGTGCGGCCACGTCACCGGCGGCTACGAAGGCAAGGAATGGACGGCGCAGACCGTGGCCGACAGCATCGACCGCAGCCTCGTGCGCCTGAAGACGGATCACGTGGACATCATGCAGTTGCACTCGTGCGGCGTGGACGTGTTGGAGAGAGGCGACGTTATCGAGGCGCTGTTGGCGGCCAAGCAGGCGGGCAAGGTTCGTTTCGCAGGCTATAGCGGCGACAATGAAGCTGCGGCCTGGGCAATTGCCAGCGGGTACTTCGACACGTTGCAGACCAGCTTCAACCTGGCCGACCAGCGCGCGGATACGCGTCTCTTCCCACAGGCGCAGGAGGCGGGCATGGGCGTCATCGTCAAGCGGCCGATCGCCAACGGCGCCTGGGGCGCGTCCAGCAGCCCCAGCGGCTACGCAGACCAGTACTTCCGCCGCGCGGAGGCCCTGCAGAAGATGGGCCCGCTGCCCGAGGCGCCGCCGGACCGGATAGAACTGGCGCTGGGCTTCACGTTGGCGCACGACGCGGTGGACACAGCCATCGTCGGCACCCGCAATCCAGACCACATGGAGGCCAACTTGCGTATGGTGGACGGGGGGCTGGATGTTTCCGCGTGGGCGGTGGAGGAGCTGCACCGGCGTTTCGTAGAACTGGATGAGGCGTGGGTGCAGCTAGGATAGCGGTCGCCTGCGCATACCTTGCGAAGGCTAGACGACCCTAGGTCAGGCGTCTTCGCAAGGGACGGCCACAATAGAAGCCAAGAGCATGCACAGCGGGATGCACCTGTTTGACATTTCGACGTACTCTGACTACAGTATGCGTACCAATTTCTCCAAGAACACAGTGGTCATTTTGCCAAATCCGTTCGCAGGTACGGACGGCGACAGCGCAGATGGTAGATAGAGCGACGTATCCCTGTACCTTCACCGGTTGAGACAATCCATCGCGGCATGCCACAAGCTTCTTGCTTGACGCAAGGCACGCAGATCCTATCAGGCCAGTCGGGTCACCGACACAACACAATCCATAGGGAGGAAAGAACATGAGTGTTTCGCGTTCGACACGTTGGTTCATTTTGATCAGCATCCTGCTCGTCGTCGTACTTGTGGCCGCGGGCTGTAACCGCGGCGGCGCTGAGGAGCCTGCGGAGGAACCTGCGGCTGCCGAAGAGGCGGCGGCAGAGCCTGCCGAGGAAGAAGCCCCGGCGGAAGAGGAAGCTGCGGCCGAAGAGGAAGCCGCCGAAGAACCTGCCGAAGAAGAGGCTGTGGCCGAAGAGGAGGCCACCGAGGAACCTGCTGAAGAGGAGGCTGCTGCGGCCGAAGAGGAAGCCACCGAAGAGCCTGCTGAAGAAGCGGCCGAAGGTGAAGAAGAGGCTGCTGAGGAAGCCGCTGAGGAAGAGGCCGAAGGTGCAGCCGCAGAGGGCGACGTCACCATTGCGCTCGTCTACGGCGTGGCCGGTGACGGTTTCTACATCACCATGGAGAGAGGCCTGCGCGAAGCAGCCGAGGCCGCCGGCGTGAATGCCGTGGCGGACGGCCCGTCGCAGTTCGACCCGGTACAGCAGACGCCCATCCTGGACGCGATGGTCGCCAAGGGCGTGAGCGCCATCTGCATCGCCGCGACCGACAAGCAGGCCATGATCGAGCCCATGCAGCGTGCGCACGACGCCGGCATCCCCATCATCTCGGTGGACACGTTCATCGGCGACGGCGACTATGAGAACGGCCCCGTGACCTTCCCGCTTTCCTACGTGGGCTCGGACAACGTGCAGGGTGGCCAGATCGCCTGTGACGCCGTGATCGAATCCATCGGCGGCGAAGGCAAGGTGTACATCCAGAATGTCAAACCCGGCATCAGCACGACGGATCAGCGCCAGCAGGGCTGTGAGGAGGCCATTGAGGCCACCGGCGGCGCAGTGGAGCTGATTGGCGTGGACTTCAACGACGACAGTGCGGCCAAGGCCGCCGAGCAGACCGCTGCCGTGCTGGAGCGCGAGCCTGAACTCGCCGGCATCTTCGGCACGAATCTCTTCAGCGCTCAGGGCGCGGCGCAGGCTGTGAAGAACGCCGGCCTGGCCGGGCTGGTGAAGATCGCCAACTTCGATGCGCCGGAAGCGGCAATCGTCGACCTTCAGAACGAGGTGGTCGACATCGTGCTTGCGCAGCTCCCGTATGAGATGGGGCAGAAGTGCGTGGAATTCTCGCTGCTTGCCCTGGAGGGCAGGGAGGACGAGATTCCCGCTCGCTGGCCCACAGGCTTCGTGATCATCACGCGTGACAACGTCGACAGCGAGGAAGCGCAGAACGCTATCTACAAGAGCGAATAGGCGTCTTCGTTTGCCGGTTGTGCTGTAGAAAGTGTATCCTGTTGCGGGCGGCCATCGTGTCGCCCGCAACGTTCATCTAGCGCAGCACAACCGTCCGTCGCTGCACAATCAATCCTCACAGATTCGCCGCAATTACCCACGTTGGCAGAGAGCTGTTGTTGCAGCGCTCGGCCGTCTGGTCAGGAACATCAAGCCAATGACCACTGCAGACCTCAATAACGACACCCAACAGTTCAGCGAAGAAAGGAACTGGCTCGACGTCCTCGGCGCGGTGTGGGCGTGGATATTCCTGTTGGTGCTGATTGTGTTCTTCTCCGTCGCTAGCGATGGATTCCTTAGCCTCAGGAACTTCCAGAACATCCTGGCCAATATGTCAATTCTGGCCATCCTCGCCTTTGGCCAGACGTTTGTCATTATCTCCGCCGGTATCGATCTTTCTACAGGCTATGTGATGGGCATGGTCGCGGTGGTCTCGGCGCTGGCGATGACAAGTCTGCCGCCGGAATGGCCGCTGCTGTTGATCGTGCTCGTAGGCGCGTTGGTAGGGATCTGGGCCGGGCTCATCGCTGGGCTGGTGAACGGCCTGCTGATTGCACGGCTGAATGTGCCGCCCTTCATCGCCACGCTGGGCATGTTTGGCATCGCCAGGGGCGTTGGCTTTCTGCTCTCCAATGGCATGCCCGTGCCGATCCAGATTCCGGGCCTCGGTCACCTGGGCAACGGCTATCTAGCCTACTTCCATCCGGACACCGGCCTGTCCTGGATCTTTCGCCCTGAGAATCTTGAGCGGACGCAGATGCGCGATCTGCAGAGCTTCGTGCCGTTCGTGGTCATCTTCATGCTGGTGCTGCTCGCCATCGCCCATTTCACGCTCTCGCGCACCAAGTTTGGGTTGTACACGTATGCGCTGGGCGGCAACAAGGAAGCGTCGCTGCGTGCGGGCATCCCGGTTGTGCGCACGCTCACGTCGATCTATCTCGTCTCGGCCATCTTTGCGGCGTTGGCAGGCATCATGTACAACCTGCGCTTTACGAACGGCGCGGCCAACGCAGGGGACGCGTTGCTGCTGGATTCGATTGCGGCCGTCGTCATCGGCGGCGCTTCGCTCTTTGGCGGGGCGGGCACGGTATTCGGCACGCTGATCGGCGCGCTGATCATCGCGGTGCTGGCCAACGGCCTGGTTATCATGGCCATCAACCCGTTCTGGCAATTCATCGCCGTCGGCGTGGTCATCATCGTCGCCGTGATCATCGACCAGGCGCGCGAAGGCGTCGTGAGAGGGTAGGGGGATTCAGGCAATGGATAACGACAACAAGAACGGCGAACCTATCCTGCGGCTGGACAATGTCTTCAAGCGCTTTGGCGGCCTCACGGCGGTCAACGACGTCAGTGTGGATATTCACGCGGGCGAGGTGATCGGTCTGGTGGGCGACAACGGCGCCGGCAAATCCACGTTGATCAAGATGATCTCCGGCGTCTATCGGCCCGACGGCGGCAGCATCTATCTGGGCGATCAGGAGATCACGCTTCCTCGCCCATGGAAGCGCGCCATATGGGCATCGAGACCATCTATCAGGACTTGGCTCTGTGCGAGAACCTGGATGCCACCGTCAACATCTTCCTGGGCCGCGAGCCCATGAAGCGCATGTTGGGCCTGTTCAAGCAAGTGGACCGTACGCACATGCTCGACGAATCGGAGAAGGTGCTGGACCGGCTGGACATCAGCATCCCCGGCCTGCGCGTCCCATTCGCGAGATGTCGGGCGGTCAGCGACAGGCCGTGGCCATCGCGCGCGCGGTCTACTGGAATGCACGCTTGGTGATCATGGATGAGCCGACCGCGGCGCTGGCCGTGCCCGAACAACGCAAGGTACACGAACTTGTCCAGACGCTGCGGCAGCAGAACGTCCCCGTCATCATCATCAGCCACAATCTGCAGGACATCTTCGCAACGGCTGACCGCATCGTGGTCATGCGCCGCGGCCGCAAGGTGGCGACCTGCGGGCCGAGGATACGTCCGGCGACGAGCTAGTTTCGCTGATGGTGGGCGCGGAGGCGTAGGCGCCGACAGGGGTGCGACGCAGATTCCTGGCGGTGGATTCCCGCCAGCGGCATGCGGGAATGACAGCTGAGGCGCCGTCGCCTACAGTTCCTGCTTCAGGGGCAGCATCACCAGATCGCGAATGTTGACGTGCGGCGGCTGAGACAGCATGAAGACCACGGCGTCGGCCACATCTTCCGAGCGCAGCCCCTCCTGCTTCGCGATCTCCGCGTCGATGTCCGCCTGCTCGGTGAAGCCCCACAGTGCGTTCACGACCCTACCCGGCGCGATGGCGCCCACGCGAATGCCGTGGGGCGCAACTTGACGTCGCAGCGTGTGGACGAAGGCCTGTATGGCGTGCTTCGACGCGCTATATACTGGCTCCCAGTGGATGTCGATGAAGCCGGAAATCGAGCTGGTGACGAGGATGTCGCCGGACCCTTGCCCATCATGGGGCCAGCGCCGCATGAACGCTGCGCAACACGCCGTCGATGTTCACGTCCATCAGATGCGCCCAGTCGTCCGGATTGCCGTCGGCCGCCTCGCCGGGAATGTAGATGCCGGCGTTGGCGAAGAGCACGTCAAGACGCCCGAAGTGTTCCAGCGTCTTGTCCACCATGGCGACCACCTGTTGGCCGTCCGTGATATCGGTAGGGATGACGAGTGTTTCGGTGTCCAGCTCCTGCGCCAGCGCCTCGAGCTTGTCTGCCGAGCGTGCGGCGAGCGTCAACTTGCAGCCCAGCGGGGCCAGGGCGCGGGCGGTGGCCGCGCCGATGCCCGAACTTGCGCCGGTGATGATGACCACCTTGCCTGCCAGAACATGGTCCATCGCAGCCTCCCATCTGTGGAACTTTCCCGAGTAGTTGATTTTCCCGTTCTTGCCCTGGTTCCGAATACGAGCGGCTCTTTCCGCCCGCGGCACATAGGTCGCGCACGCCATCGTTGCGATTAGGCGTCTGCCCTCCCATTGTGCCACACTTTCCTGGATAGCTCAGACGGCATCCACGAACAGAATCCTCAGCGGCTCGCTGCACAGCGGTTGAGCATGCCAATAGTTGACAGGCCGAAATCGCGATGGACATTCTACCTCTTGAGCGCAACATGATGGGCCATCTCGCCACGGCGTATAACCAAGCGGTGGCGCGTATTCCGCACTGCTACCCAGTAAGCGGAGAGGATTTCCCAGCGAACTGGACGCAGTCTTCAGCGGCGAGGCCAGCGAAATCCGGCACGGAGAGGCCGTGTTCGTGGCGGTGGAGAACCGCCGTCTGGCAGGCTTTGTGCACGCGGCCATGGGCTCGCCGCGGCCGGGCAAGGATCCGGAAGAAGGGCTGATTCGCTTTCTGTGGTATCGGCCAGGCAGCCGCCCGGCCGGGGAGGCTCTGCTGGACGCAGCGGAGCAGCACTGCGCGTCGCGCGGCGTGCCGGCCGTCAACGTCTTTCCGCAGAAACATCGCTATTCGTTCTACATGCTGAAGGCGGCCTATATGTCCGACCGGTTGGGCCACGTCGCCGCGTTGCTCGGCATGCGTGGTTATCGGCGTAATCGGGGCGAGGTGCTATTGGACTGGCCGGAGTTCACGATTGCGGAACCGGCGCCCCTGCCGGACGGATTGCCGGTGGAAGTCGAGCATACGGGCGGCCGTGGCCGGTTGCCCGGCGTGACGCTTCGCGTGGAGCCGGAGGACAAGCAGATCGGCATCTGTGAGAATGTGTCGGCCGGTGAGTTCTCGCGAGATCGCCTGGCGCAAGAATGGATCTTCACGACCTGGTTGGGCGTGGATGAGAGTATCAGGGACTGGGCCTGGGGCGCTGGCTGTTGCTGCGGGCTCTGTGGGAAGCACAGCACATCGGCTTTCGCCACGCGGCCATCAGTACAGGGTGGGATAACTATCGCGCGTTGATGTTCTACTGCAATTTCGGCTATGCGGTGGCGAACTGGACGTATGGATATCGACGCGAATTCGGTGAAGCGCAGACCCAAAGCCAACACGCAAGCAACACGGAGGCACAACCGCATGACGACGGACTACGTCCCACAGCGCATCAACCGCGCGATTGAACTTCTGGCGCAGGACCAGCCGCTCTACTATGTTGGCAACCATTCCGGCCACGTCCTCACCTATGAGCAGGGCGTGGCGGATGCGCATACGTGGGCGGACTACATCAACGTCGGCATGGAGCACGGGGCGTTCAATATGGCCGGACTGGACGAATATCTGCGCGGCCTGATTGACGGCGGGCCGACGCGCAGCGGCCATCGCACGCCTACTGTGATCGTCGAGGCTCCGGTGGCGGGCATGTCCGCGGACATGGTCCGCTACAACGCTTGGCAGTTTCGCCAGATCCTGGGGCGCGGCGTGCACGGCGTACTGCTTTGCCAGGCGGAGACGCCGGAGGCTGTGGCCGCGTTCGTGGAATCGTGCCGCTATCCGATCAACCGCATTGGCGTGGCGATGACTTGGCGTGGGCACGCGCGGCATCGGCTCCGAGTCATCGGCAGCGCCGGTTTGGGGCGTGGACCGCGACGAATATTTGCGGCGCGCGGACCCGTGGCCGTTGAACCCGGACGGTGAATTGTTGCTGGGCGTCAAGATCGAGTCGGTGGCAGCGTTCCCGCATATCGAGGAGATCCTGAGCGTGCCGGGCATCGGCTTTGCGGAGATGGGCTCCGGCGACATGAGCCTGTCCATGGGCTATCTGCAGGTGCCGAACCCGTATCCGCCGGAGTTGGAGGAGGTACGGCAACGGGTGCGGGCCGCGTGTCGGCGAATGGCGTCGCCTTTCTGGATGTTGCTGCGCCGGAGGACGTGTGCGGCAAGATCGACGAGGGCGCGCGGTGATTGCGGGTCATCGTGAGGAAACGGCGCAGGTCGGGCGTGCCCATACGAAGCGGGCGATGCCGGTCTAGGCAGAGTGGCAGGATGGTACACAACGCCGTAGGCCCGGCAGTGTGGAGATTGTATTCGACTGTCCGGATGGCGGGAGGCGTAGGCTGTATACTGAGGGGCGCTGAATTCCGATAACCAGCATCGACGAACGGAGTGAAAGAATGAGCGAAGCAGCGTCTTACGCATTTACGGCCAAGCTGGACGTGCCGTATGAAGAGGCGATGGAACTGGTGACCGCGGCGCTGAAGGAGGAAGGATTTGGCGTGCTGACCGAGATCGACGTCAAAACGACGATGAAGCAGAAGATCGACGCCGACTTCCGCAAGTATGTCGATCCTCGGCGCGTGCAATCCGCATTTGGCGCACCGGGCGTTGACGACTGATCTGGAGTTGGGCTTGCTGCTGCCCTGCAATGCCATTGTCTACGAGGAGGACGACGGCAGCGTGGTCTCGATTGTGGACCCGGGCATGATGATGCAGGTGGCCGACAATCCGGCGCTGGAGCCGGTGGCCGAGGAAGCGCGGGCGCGTCTGGTAGCGGGTGATCGAGCGCTGGCGGGCTGAGACACTTGCGCGCCGTACAACACAAATACTGGGAACACGAATCCTGGAGTCCGCCTGACCGTGGGCAGTCCGCCTCTTTTGCCGAGGATCCAGACTTCGTCGGCTGCAGTCCGCGACTAGTAGATGACCTTGTTCAGCGGGTATTCGATGATGCCGGTGGCGCCGCCTCCTTCAGCACGGGGATCAAATCGCGCACCACCCACTCATCGGTGATGATCTCCACCGCCACCCATTCCGGATCCATCTGGTAGGAGATTGTCGGCGTGTGCAGGGCCGGAAGCTGCGCAGTGACCTCATCCAGCATGTACTTGGGCACGTTCATCTTCAGGCCGACCTTGCCGCCGGCCTGCAGCGCGCCCTTGAGCAGCATGGCCATGCTCTCGATCTTCTGCCGCTTCCACGGATCCGCCCATGCCTCTTGGTTGGCGATCAGTTTGGTCGTGGACTCTGCTACCGTGTCCACGATGCGCAGGCGGTTGGCGCGCAGAGAGGAGCCGGTCTCCGTGCCCTCGACGATGGCGTCCACCAGCGACGGGGCCTTGACCTCGGTCGCGCCCCACGAGTACTCGACCTCAGCTTCCACGCCGTGGCGCTCCAGATAGCGGCGCGTCGCCTGCACCAGTTCCGTGGCGATGCGTTTGCCCGCCAGGTCCTGCACCCTGTGAATGTCGGAATCTTCCGGCACGGCCAGCACCCAGCGATAGGCAGTGGTCGTGTTCTTGCTGTAGACCAGATCCTCTACTTCGACCACATCGGCCTCGTTCTCCAGGATCCAGTCCTTGCCGGTGAGCCCGACATCCAGCACGCCGCGCTCGACATAGCGCGGCATCTCCTGCGCGCGAAACATGAGGCACTCGATCTCGTCGTCGTTGACGTACGGCGTATACGAGCGGCCGCGCACGGAGATCTCGTAGCCCGCCTTGGCAAACAGGGCGATGGTCGATCCTGCAGGCTGCCTTTGGGAATGCCGAGTATCAGTTTGTTGTTCGATACCGCTTTCTTCGTCCATACTCTTCTTCAACCCTTCTTCTGACGCCTTCATTTCCTCTTCCATCATCTCTTTGTCCACGGTTCGCCTTCTCTCTTTGTTGTGCCGCCGCCAGCTTGCCGCCTGGCTATAGAACAGGTCTATATGAATTGTAACTCATCGCCTTGGATACGGCGGTAGTAACAGCTTGTCCGGGCGTGTCCGTCCGCGTCCTTGGTGTGGCAGACGCCTCGCCCAGTGGGCGCACCAGATAGAGCAGCGAATTCTGTTCACAGTTTACACGTACGTCTACGAGCTCCAGCTTGTCGCCGGACGTGGCGCCCTTGATCCAGAGTTCGTTGCGCGAGGTGCTCCAGAATGTCGCCACGC
>CAVVYP010000016.1:0-32420 GCA_963752485.1 uncultured Chloroflexia bacterium | reverse complement strand
TGTCGCTCTGCGTGCGGCCCCGCGCCAGACATCCATAGCTGGAAATAGCCTCCCCGCCCTCATCCCCGGTTCCGCTCACCGGATTGTCTGGTATAATGGGATCGCGGATGTTTCCACGGGGATGGGCGCATCTTCTTTGCCTCACGTGCTGCGGAGTTCCACGCAGTGGTTCTCGACAGTGTGGAACTCGACGCCGGTCTACTTGCATCGCGCGGCGGGGCAGGCGTCTTCGCCCGTCACACACGTACCGGGAGACACCCACGGACAGTTCGTACGGGGAGCGGCTCGCGGCATAGGCCAGAGCCAGTAGACTGGGACCGACGCATGGACTTCGGCGCACTCTCGGCGGTCGGCTATGCCATCCGCCAGGCCATGAAACTCAATCCGGACATCTTCATCTCCGTGGCGCGATCGCCCAACGGCATCTACCTCGCGCTCACCGTCGTGGCCCTCGCCGGCATCTCCGAGACCATCGGCCAGAGCCTGATCCTGTTCGTGAACCGCATCCGCCCCAAACGCTTCATCCCGGCCGTGCTAATCGGCGTCCTCAGCTACATCGTCGGCTATCTTCTGTGGACCACGAGCGTCTACCTTGTCGCGCGCTACGGCTTCGGCGTCACCGCCACCTGGGTGACCATCGCATCCGTGGTCGGCCTGGCCTATGCGCCGCAGGTACTCGCATTCTTCGAGCTGACGCCCTACTTCGGCAACGCGTTCGGCATCCTGCTCACGTTGTGGACCATGGTCGCCGTCATCGTCGCCATCGTGGCGGGCCTAAATTTGACGCTCGGCCAGGCCGTCTTCGCCGCCGGGCTTGGCTGGCTGCTGCTGCAACTCGTGCGCCGCACAGTGGGCATTCCCGTCAATAACGCATGGCGTTGGTTCCGCGGCCACGCCATCGGCAACCGCCTGCCCTATGCGACGGACGATCTGCCGCAGCTCCGGCGCCGGGCCGCGCAGTGGTTCCACCACGAGCCCGGCCGCAAGATAGGCGAGCCCGAAGCAAAGGATGAAACAACCTAAGATGATATCGATCGCAGGCGACCTCTTCACCTATCTCGGAATCGTCATCGTCGGCTTGTTCATCTGGGCCGCACTCTCCCCCTTCGAGGTGATGGGCTGGTGGGCGGGCTGGTTCGGCGACGACATGTACAGTGAGGGCATCCCTTCCGACGACGGCCTCGTGCGTACGGTTCGCCCCCAAACCGACAGCTATGTGGTCTACATGTCCGGCATCGGCCGCGTCTCCAATGAGACCGTCAGTTACCGCGAGCGCGACTTCCTGCGCCGCCTCGCCCTGGCCATGCCCCGCACCGTGATCATCGACGACGTCTTCCCCTATTCCGTGAACAACATGCCGCTCACCGGCCAGCCCTTCTTCGCCCGGCTCTGGAAACTCGCCCTGCGCAGCAAATTGCACGGCCCCAAGATCGTCGGCAACCTGATCAACATCCGCAACCTTTGGCAGGTGCTGATCTCGGCCGACAAGCGCTATGGCCCCATGTTCAACCAAGCCGCCGCCGAAGTCGTCCTCGACGGGCTACTGCGCTATGACTACGATCCCACCAGTGACGTGCCCGTCTACCTCGTGGGCTCCAGCGGGGCCGCACAAATCGCAGCCGGGGCCGCCGGCTATCTGGCCGAGTCGATCGAAGCGCCCATACGCGTCATCTCCCTGGGCGGCATCTTCTCCAGCGATCCAAGCCTCCTTGCCGTCGACCATGTCTATCACCTCGTCGGATCCAAGGACTCGGCGCAGAAACTGAACTTCATGGCGCCGGGAAAGTGGCCCATCTTTTCTACCTCGGAGTGGAATCGCATGCGACGCAACGGCCGCGTCACGGCCATCAACATGGGTCCCATGTCCCATCTTGGCCGCGGCAGCTACCTGGACGGCAACAGCGAGTTGCCGGACGGGACCACCTTCGTGGAGCGCAGCGTGGAGGTGATCCAGAGCATCGTGCAGCGTTCCATGTACGGTCCCAGCGCCGCTACCGCTGCCGGCGAAGCCGGCCAGATCGTACCCTCCCACACTTGACATGCGCCGGACCCCGGCTATACTGAAATCGTAAACTCAATATGTGTACGAGCCTTCGGGGCAGGGTGAGAGACGGCGCCATTTTCGTCTCAATTCCCGACCGGCGGTAGGCCGGCAGGCAGATGCGCCGGCAAGCCCGCGAGCCGGTAGGCGTTTGCATTACATTCGCCGCTGGCAGGAGTACGGTGCGCGAGCGTTCGCAAGTCCGTCGCCGACGGTAGAGTCCGGCTGAGAGAAGGCGTGCATGTCAACGGCCTGCCGCGGCTAGCTCGCGGCGCGCCTGGTATGCCGATAACGCCCCGGAGTATGGCTCATACTCCGGGGCGTTTGTATTGGCGCGGCCCAACCGTGGCCGTGGCGGCGGAGTGACGGCAGCCGGATTGCTCACGGATTGACAGGATTCACACAGCTTTCTTTATGCCTGTGTCACTATCGCCGGGAACACCAGCAAGTGCGGGAATCCAGCGCCGGACAAGCCGTGGGTTCCGCGCCCCGGGGCTCCCGAGCCCGGAACGACAGAGGAGCCGTAGTTGCCGAAGAACCGTAGGTCACTTTTCAAGAGTGACTCGCGCCGGCATCACAAAGACGCCCGCCGCGTCGTACGGCGCACACTCGGGCCATCGAATACGAACCGGCCAATCTGGGCTACGCAACACCGTTGCACGAGAGACGAATGATGACCGCGGACACGCAAGACAAGCTGGCGCTACATACCTACGAACGACAGGCCATGCCCCTCCTGGGCCGGCTGCCGAAACTGGCCCAGCACCTGCTGGCGCCCATCGTCGTGATCGCCGGCCTCTTCGCCTGGGAGGCCATCGTACGCTGGCGCGGCTACCCCCCGTTCATCCTGCCGGGCCCCGGCCTCGTGTGGACAAAGTTCCTGACCGTCGCCGCCGACGGCACCCTAGCCCGCCATACCGCCGTCACCCTGTTGGAGATCGCCCTGGGCCTCGCCATCGGCCTGACCCTCGCCCTCGTGTCCGGCTACTTCCTGGGCAAGAATCAGTCCGCCGAACGCATCCTCTCGCCCTATATCGTGGCCAGCCAGAGCGTGCCCATCGTCGCCATCGCCCCGCTTCTAATCATCTGGTTTGGCAGCGGTCTGACCAGCAAAGTGCTCGTCGTCGCCCTCATCACCTTCTTCCCCACCCTGGTGAGCACCATCGTCGGCATCCGCAGCGTCGACACGGACCTGCGCGACCTCATGCGCAGCATGCGCGCCAGCCGCTGGCAGATGTTCCGCCTGCTCGAATTGCCCTCCGCCCTGCCCGTGATCTTCGGCGGCCTCAAGCTCAGCGTGATCCTGGCCGTGGTGGGGGCCGTCGTCGGCGAATTCGTCGGCGCCGACGTAGGACTCGGGTTCCTGATCAACCTGGCCCGGGGCGTGCTGGATACGCCGCTCATGTTCGTCGCCGTCTTCGCGTTGATCGTGATCGCGCAGATTCTCTATATCTCCGTCTCCATCATCGAGTACCGCAGCCTTCGCTGGCAGCGCTGACCCGTTATGCAGCAACTCGGCCCGCATGGAACCGCCCGCCTGTCATTACCATCATCGTCACAACCCATAGTCACAGAGAAAGCAGAACCCGTCATGAAAACCCGTGAGCGCCACAGCCGAACCGTGTGGACTGCGCTTCTCATCGTCGCCGTCACGTTGATTCTGCCGGCCTGCGCCGCCATCCCTACGGAGTCGGCCACGGAGTCGACTGCCCCCGACCAGCCTGCGGCAGGCGCGCCGGAAGAGATCACCGTAGGCGTGGGCTTTGTCCCCAGCGTCCAGTTCGCGCCCTTCTACGTGGGCATTGAGAAAGGCTTCTTTCGAGACGCCGGGCTCGACGTCGACCTCGAATACGGCTTCGAGAACGACTACCTCAAGCTGGTGGGCACCGGCCAGACGCAGTTTATGGTCGGAAGCGGTGACCAGGTCGTGCTCGGCCATGCGCAAGGCTTGCCCGTGCGCTATGTCATGAAGTGGTACACCCAATACCCGGTCGTCGTCATGGCCCTGGCCGATGCAGGCATCGCCCAGCCCGCGGACCTGGCCGGCAAGTCCATCGGCATCCCCGGTCCCTTCGGCGCCTCCTACGTGGCCTTCCGCGGCATTCTGGAGGCGGGCGGCCTCGACGAGCGCGACGTCAGCATGGAGAGCATCGGCTTCACGCAGGCGGCAGCCCTGTCCAGCGGCGCGGTCGACGCCGCCGTGGACTACGCCGCCAACGGTCCCGTCGTGCTGGCCGCGGAGGGCATGGACACGACGCAGATCGCGCTCGACGACTTCCTGCGCATCCCCGCCAATGGCCTCGTCACCAACGACGACACGATCCGCGAGCGGCCCGAACTGGTGCAGGCGATGGTCGCAGCCACCGTGCGATCCGTCGAATATACGCTGCAGAACCCCGATGAGGCGTTCGAGATTGCGCTCACCTATGTGCCGGAAGCAGGCGGCGACAACCGCGACATCAATCGCGCCGTCTTCGACAGCTCGCTGGAGTACTGGCGCCCACAGGGTGACGACATCATGGGCGCATCCACGCGCGAAGAATGGGAGACCGCCGCCGAGTTCATGCAGCGCATCGGCCTGGTCGACACACTGGTCGAGGCCGAGCCCCTCTTCACCAACGAGTTCCTGCCGTGAACGTAGACGCCCTGCGCGGAGACGCCGCGTCTGCGCTGCGCGACTGAATCTGCGGGCGTGTCTGAGCCGCTGCTCATCGCCGATGGCGTGAGCAAGGCCTTCGTGGATGGCCCGAAACCGATTCGCGCCCTCCAGGACATCAGCTTCCGGATTGCGTCCGGCGAGTTCGTCTGCCTGCTCGGACCGAGCGGCAGCGGCAAGAGCACACTGCTGCGCATCGTGGGCGGGCTCATTCAGCCGGACGATGGAACCATCCGCTTCGACGGTCGCCGCGTGACCGAGCCGCAGACCGACATCGGCTTCGTCTTCCAGTCGACCAACCTCATGCCCTGGCGCACTGTGCTGCAGAACGTGCTGCTGCCCGTGGAGGTGCAACAGGGAGCGACGAGCGAGGACGATGTGCGGCGGGCGACCGCGCTTCTGGACGTGGTGGGCCTCAGCGGCTTCGAGACCGTCTACCCCAAACACCTGTCCGGCGGCATGGCGCAGCGCGTGGTCCTGGCGCGAACACTCATCGAACACCCGAAGCTGTTGCTGATGGATGAGCCGTTCGGCGCATTGGATGCGCTGACGCGAGAACGCATGAACCTGGAGCTGTTGCGCGTGCAGCGCATGCAGTCCATGACCGTCTTCATGGTCACGCACAGCATTCCCGAGGCCGTCTTCCTGGCCGACCGCATCATCGTGCTCAGCGAGCGGCCGGGCCGCATCATCGCCGAAGTGCCCGTCCCCCTGCCCCGCCCGCGCACGATCGGCCTCACCGCCACCGCCGAATACGGCATGCTGACCCTGCGCGTGCGCAGCCTCGTGGGCAACAACGTCGAAGAAGAGAAGATCGAGTGGGAAGGCTAGCGCTTCCCTTCTCCGCCTCTACCGCCTCAATCCTCGCGCCAAGTTGGAGAATCGACACGCTCTAGCAGAATTTTCGCCGTTGACAAAATCTGCGCCCCGGTGCTATCATACTAATACGTAACACTACATGTGAATTTCGCTGAATTGCACACCGGCTGGTCGTCCCCGGCTCAAGACGTTTGCGCGCCGATCCGGCCAGTTCCGAATGCCGGCGTGTGGACATCCGTCACACTGTGGGCGTGTTCGCGCCTGGCGCCGATCCAGCGCTAGCCTATCATTCCGTCAGCAGAGAGTCTCATGGCGCAATGCAAGCGACCAAACCAGAAGGATGTAGCCCGCATTGCCGGCGTATCACAGACGACCGTGTCGCAGATTCTGAATCCTCGTTCAGGCATCGTTGTTTCCGCGGATACGCGCCAGCGCGTGCGGGATGCCATCGACGAGGTCGGCTACGTTCCGAACCCGCGGCGCGCTCGTTGCGCACGAGCAAGACGTACACCATTGCCTATGTCTGTCCCGATCTGACCAATCCTTTCTACCCAACTGTGCTCTCAGGCGCACAGGCTGTGCTGGAAGCCGAGAACTACGAGGTGATAGTCTACAGCACAGGGAGGGAAGAGGCGCGCGAGCGAAAATGCCTCTTGTCGCTCGGCCAAGGACACGTCGACGGTGTCCTCGGGGTCTTCTCACATATATCGCCCGCCGATATCCGATCATCATTGGCCACCGGCATTGCCGTCTGCCTAATACAGAATATAGACCTCGGCGACTTGCCCATCGACACATATTACCCCGATGACGTCGTTGCGGCAGAGGACGGCGTCAGCTATCTGCTCGAGCGCGGACACACGCGCATCGGCATGATAGGCGGCATGCACTGGCCGCCCAGCACGCCCCGTGTTTGGGGCTACCGCCGCGCCTTTCAACAGCACAGCCTCCCGGTTGACGAGGCCATGTTGCTCGATGCAGACTTGACCGAGGCGGACGGCTATGCAAAGATGCAAACACTACTGCGCATGCCCTCCCCTCCCACCGCGGTCTTTGCCGCCAACGACCTGATGGCTATTGGCGCATTGCTTGCTGCTAAGGAGGCTGGCCTTCGCGTCCCCGAAGACATTGCGCTCGTCGGCTTTGACGACATCCCAACGGCTAAGCTGGTACATCCCCCCTTGACGACCATTTCTCTCTTTCCGAAGAAGCTGGGTGAAGGCGCCGCCATGCTGCTCCTGGAGAGAATGTGCGGTGAGGCGACGGCCAAAGGAAGACGACTTCTCCTGCCCCATCGCCTCATGGTCCGCGAATCGGCCTAGTAGTGGCAGTTGGCGTCACGCCGCAATGGTACGTCTCAGACAGGAGGGTTCAATCGAAAGCGACTCGGATAGTACCGAAGTACACAGTAGTAGCCCGCGCCATAATCACCGAGCATGCTGCAAACGTAGCTCCACCCTTTCACGAGAGGAGATTGTGATGAAATCTAGGCGAATTGTCACCGTTGCGATGTTGCTTGTCATAGGTCTTCTTGTCGCAGGCTGCGCGGCCGCCACCGCACCGGCTGCGAATGATGAACAGCCGTCCGCAGAATCAGCACCGGCAAGCAGTGAGGAAACGGTCGCCGTTACTTGGTGGCTGGAGTCAGGCACCGACGCCGAGTGGTGGGAAACATACTTGATAGAGCCCTTTGAAGAAGCAAACCCCAACATCGATATCCAGGCAGAGATTCAGGAGAACATTCAGGACGTACTGCGTACCGCCATTCTAGGCGGTGAGGCGCCCGACATCTTGACCACCTTCAGTCCCGGCTGGAACGCGCCCTACATCGAAGCCGGCCATATGGCGGAACTGGACGGGTTCGCCGAGCAGTGGGGATGGGAGGAGCGGCTGCAGCCCTGGGCGTATGAAGCCGGCCGCGTGGGCGGCAAGCTCTATTCGGTTCCGCTGAGCTACGAGACCATCGTCATTCTCTATAACAAATCCCTCTTCGAGGAAATGGGATGGGAGCCGCCGACCAATCTGGCAGAGCTAGAGGAGCTGGCTGCTGCGGCACAGGCCGAGGGTATCCATCCCTTTGCGTACGGCAACAAAGACGCATTTTGGTCCAACGGCCACCTAATGACCGGTTATCTCAACAACGCCATGAAGGTCGAGGACCTGAAGGCAATGCTCGAAGGAGAGAAACCCTGGACAGACCAGGAGATGGTCGACGCAATCGAGCTGTTCAATCGTCACATCGTCGACGAGGGCTGGTGGAGTGGAGGCCTCGACAACTACTACCAGTACGCAGCCGAAGATTACTACGGTGAACTGGTGAATCGCGAAGCCGCGATGGTTATGGTCGGTACATGGGCCTTCGACACCATCAATGAGTACTTCGACGACAGCGAAGACGAGTGGGACTGGTTCCCCATCCCTGCCATGATAGAGGGACAGGACTACAACTACTCCCTAGGCATCGGCTCGAGCTTGGCCATCAATTCTTCTTCCGAGGCGATAGAGGAGGCGGCGCTCTTCCTGGACTGGCTGGTCAACGATAACGAGCGCGTGGTGAAGATGGCCGAAGCCGGAAACTACGCCCAAGTCATTCCCGTTCGCCTTACGCTCGACGACTTTCCAAGCGACATGGATGCGCGTATCGCCCGCTTCCACGCCGATTTCGCCGACGTGACCTCGCAGGGACGCTATGGGTACACGAACTACACCTTCTGGCCGGCGGCCGTCAACAATCACCTGCGCCAGGAGATCGAGGGAGTATGGGAAGGGCTGACCCCTGTAGAAGAATACCTGCAAGCGCACGAGGACATGTGGGCTGAACTGCGAGAGAACAACGAGACGATTCCGATCCCGTAGGGCCCGGTTCTATCGGATTGTGCAATCGCCGGCACACGTGTGCCTGACTTCGATGTACACCCTGCATGGGGGACGCCGCGCCCCCGTGCAGGGCCGCACTCCATGTTCTGATCAAGGTGATAGCTATGGAAGATGCGCAGCATGTGACGGGTTTGGCACCCGCTAAACCGAAAACGAAGGGTAGCTCGACATCATCGCGGATATTGCGGACCTTGGGCCGCTGGGCATTCATTGCCCCACTCCTGATTGTAAACCTTGTTGTCATCATCATCCCGTCCGTCTCCGGGCTGCTCTATTCGCTCACGGAGTGGAACGGCATCGGTGAGGCCACCTTTGTTGGGCTCGCCAACTTCCGTGAGCTGCTCGACGATCGGATCATGGGCGTGGCCTTCCGGAACAATATCCTGTACACGGCGTACTTCCTCATCGTTCCTATTTCGGTGGGGCTCCTGGGTGCCTATCTGTTGGCGGGCGTTCGGCGCGGACAGATGATCTATCGCCTCCTCTTCTTCATCCCTTACATTCTGGCCACGGTCATCAACGCGCAGATATGGCGCTACCTTCTCCACCCTAAATTCGGCATTCTCTTCAAGCTGTCACAGTATGGAATGCCCTGGCTCGATGTGGCCGTCTTTGGCAGGCGAGATACTGCCCTATTGGGCGTTATGTTTGTCGATAGCTGGCACTGGTGGGGGTTCCTCGTGGTCATATACCTGGCCGCCATGGGGCAGGTGCCACCGGAGCTGTACGAGGTCGGTGATCTGGATGGCGCTACCCGCTTCCAGCAATTTCGACACGTAACCTTGCCTCTGATCCGGCCCACACTCGTTTTTACCCTGCTCATTATCTTCATCGGCTCGACACTTGTCTTCGATCATGTCTACATTCTGACGGGGGGCGGCCCCGCGCATGCCTCCGAGGTAATGTCGACGCATCTCTATAGCCAGGCATTCGAAAGCTTCAAGGTCGGCTACGGAGCCAGTATCGGCGTTGTGCTAGCCTTCTGGGTATCTGTGCCGCTCGTACTCTTCTACTACCTGCGTCGCAGAGGATGGGAGATCTAGGATGAGAAAGCGCAGACGTACAGTTTCGACCCTTCCCAACCATTTAGTTCTGATCCTGCTGGCGATCATCGCCTCCGGGCCGATCCTAATTCTCTTCATGAACTCGCTCAAGTCCACGACAGAGATTGCCGTGAATCCGTTGGGCATCCCGCAGGACCTGCGGCTCATGAACTTCGTAGACACGTGGGAGACGGCTCGCTACAGCACGACATTTCTCAACAGCATCATCATTAGCGGAGGAACCATTGTCGGCGTGCTGGTGCTGGCCGGCATGGGAGCGTTCGCCCTGGCTCGCCTCAATCTGCGCGGTGCAGACCTATTGACCTTCTACTTTCTGGTGGGCACGAGCGTTCCGGCGCAGTTGTTCATCGTCCCGCTCTTCATCATGTGGCGAGACGCTGGGCTCTACGGCACGTATTTGGGCATCATCATTATCTATGTCGCCCTCTTCTCTCCGTTTTCGACCTATTTGCTGCGCGGCGTACATGATAGCCATTCCAGAAGAGTACGCCGAAGCTCGCGCGTCTTGACGGCGCATCCAACTTTCAGATATTTCGGCATGTCATTATGCCGCTCTCCTGGCCCGGATTCCTCACCATCGCGCTGGTCGTCGGCCTCTGGTCGTGGAATGAGTTCCTGTTCGCGGTGACCTTCCTGCCGGATCCGAGTATGAAGCCCGTCTCAACTGGTCTCTTTGCCTTCCAGTCGCGCTATTCGCGCGACTGGGGGCTGACCAACGCCGCGGCAGTCATCATGATCCTTCCCGTTATCCTGCTGTTTCTCACGCTCCAGCGCCGTTTCATCGAAGGCCTCACACAGGGAGGGCTAAAGGGCTGAGCTCAGAAGCGAATCGCAGTCCTATATATCTGCACATCCGTTAGTTCACCGGCTACCCAGCCACAAGAGGGGACCCTATCATGCCCGGTTATGCAAACTGGCAAGAACTGTACAAACTTGAGTATCTGCAGCTCTTTGAAGAAGGATATCCCGTGGGCGACGGCATCGAGCCCGACTTTGCGGCCGCCTATCTACCTCCGAGAATTCCGCGAGGGCGCGGCCGCCAGGCTCGCTGGACGAAGCCGGCTGGGAGGAGGCCTACGCGGCACCCTGTGGAAGGTGCGCGAGCAAGGGATCCGCGCCTGACTACGACTTCGTGGAGCCCAACGGGTATGACGCCATTGTCGCGGATGCCGCTGACGCTCCAGACCTCGAGGCCCTCAGCGACGAGGAGTATGCAGAGCGCATCAAGGGCGCATGGTACGGGCGCCTCGGCGGCGTCATCCTGGGCAAGCCCTTCGAGATGCATATCGATCGCTTGGACATCAAGCGATATCTGGAGAGCGTAGACGCCTACCCATTGAATGACTGGGTGCCTCCACCAGCTCGGATGCGCTGGATATCACCGCTCCGCAATCCTGCCTCCACCTTGGGCAACGTTGCCTATGCCGAGCCCGACGACGATATCCACTACACCATCCTTGCGTCTGATGCTGCTCGAAAAAAACGGTTTCGAATTTCAGCAAATATGACGTTGGAAAAAACTCATCTGCGACAACATCCCCTATCACTGGCTCTGGTCATGTACGCGCCAATCCTATTATCACATGATCAACATGACCGATGATCGGCCGTATGACGAGCAAATTGCCGAATTCCCAACGAAGCTAAATCCGTGGCGCGAAGGCATCAACACAGCGATTCGGGCCGATATCTGGGGTTACATCGCACCGGCGCACCCACGTCGAGCGGCTCGTATTGCACACCGTGAAGTCACCTTCAATGCGGTCAAGAACGGAACGTCTACAGTTCCATGTTCGTGGCCGGCGCGCTGAGCCGCTGCCCTTAGCCGTAACCCAACCGTAGACACCATTCTTCAGGGCGGTCTCTCCGTGGTCCCGCAACGCTCACGGTTGGCTGCATATCGTCCATGAGGTTTCAGGAATGGTATGCCGCCGACGGCAGGGATCTGGATCTTGCCGTTTGTGATCGTATTTATGACAAGTATGGACATCTCCCCTTTCTGAACGCGATGCACAATATGGCGTTTGTCGTTCTCGGTCTGATTGCACGGACAATTGGACTATTCCAAGACCATCACAACCACGGTGATGTGCGGCATGGATACCGACTGCACCAGCGGCACCGCCGCCAGCATCGTGGGTGCCGCCGTCGGCTATGACGGCTTCGACCACCGCTGGATTACGCCTCTGAACGATCGCGTAATGACCGTCGTCGCCGGCTTCGGCGAGGGTTCCATCTCCGGCCTTGTCGAGCGCACGGTGAAGCAGTGGCATAGATTGCGCAACGAACCCGTTCCGGAAGAGTAGGGCGCGGCGTGCGAAGACGGCCTATTGACGGGAGGGAAGACTGGACGCGAACCCATACGGATGGTTGCGGTCAAGTCTGACTTCTTTCCCGAGGCCGTCTTCCTCCCCGGGCCGCATCATCGCCGAAGTGCCCGTCCCCCTGCCCCGCCCGCGCACGATCGGCCTCACCGCCACCGCCGAATACGGCATGCTGACCCTGCGCGTGCGCGGCCTCGTGGGCAACAACGTCGAAGAAGAGAAGATCGAGTGGGAAGGCTAGCGCTCCTCGCCGCGCCCGCTCCATAACCCCATCATTATGTCAACACAGCCGTAGATCTACTCTTCGCGATTGACGCCACAGCTTCCAGCCCAACGTCGAACCTCGATCAGTGAGAATCAGCTCGATCAGTGTGAATCTGCGTCCCATTCCATCATCGCTGCTCACAGTTGAAATGGCTGCGCTCAGTCACCGCCCCAATTGACGAGCCCACCCGCATGTGATAGCGTATCCAAGATCGGCGTCCAGCCATGCATGGTGCGCCCTGTCTCTGGAAACTCGTTGCCGGCCAACCCGGCGTCAGATAGTCAGGATAGACTCGCAATGACAGCAGAACCCACTCCCGCACGCGTACGCTTCGCGCCCAGCCCCACCGGCTACCTGCATCTGGGCGGTCTGCGCACTGCGCTCTTCGACTGGCTCTACGCCCGTCACACTGGCGGCCAGTTCATCCTGCGCATCGAAGACACCGACCAGAAACGCTACAACCCGGAAAGCCTGGGCGACCTCATGCGCAGCCTGCGCTGGCTGGGGCTGGAGTGGGACGAGGGCCCCGACATCGGCGGCCCCTACGGCCCCTACATCCAGACGGAACGCCGCGAAATCTATCACGAGGAAGTGGCAAAGCTCATCGAGAGCGGCCACGCCTATCGATGCTACTGCACGCCCGAAGAGCTGGAGGAGATGCGCGTGCAGCAGCGTGCGCAGGGCCGGCAGCAGGGCTATGACCGCCGCTGCCGCTACTCTGTCCGCGGAGGAGCGCGCCGCACTCGAAGCCGAGGGCCGCAGCTCCGTCGTGCGCTTCGCCGCCCCACTCGACGGCGTCACCGTCGTGCACGACCTGATCCGCGGCGACATCGAAATCGAAAACGACAGCGTGCGCGATCCCGTCATCCTCAAGGCGGACGGGCTGCCCACCTACCACCTCGCCGTCGTGGTCGACGACCACCACATGCGCATCACGCACATTCTGCGCGGCGACGAGTGGATCTCGTCCGCGCCGCTGCACAAGCTGCTCTACGACGCCTACGGCTGGGAGATGCCGCAACTCGTGCACATGTCCGATCATCCTCGATCCCAGCGGCAAGGGCAAGATGAGCAAGCGCAAGAAGATCGTCGACGGCAAGGAGTATCTGGCCCTCGTGCGCGAGTTCATGGCCGCCGGCTATCTGCCCGACGCCATGTTCAACTTCCTCGCCAATGTGGGCTGGAACTACGACCCGGAGCAGGAAGTCTTCACCCGCGAGCAGGCCATCGAGCGCTTCGAATTTGCCGACCTGACGCCCGCGCCCGCGGCCCTGCCCTACGCCAAGCTGGAATGGCTCAACGGCCTCTACATCCGCGAGATGGATCCGGCCGAACTGCAACGGCAGCTGGCCCCCTTCCTCAGCAGAACAACTGGGTCTGGACGAGCAGGCGCTGCTGGAAAGCGAGCGGCTGGCGCACCTCATTCCGCTCATCCAGGAGCGCATCAAGGTGCTCACGGAAGCCGCCGAAAAGATCGACTGGGCCTTTGTGGATGCGGACCAGATCACCTATCCGGACCCGTCGCTGCTTATCGGCAAGAAGCTGGACGCCGCCCAGAGCGTGGAGGTGCTGCGCGAGGGCCGCGACATCCTCATCGCCGTGCCGGAGTTCACCGCGGCGGCGCTGGAGGCCGCCTTCCGCGAGGCTGCGGCGGACATGCGCGTCAACGTCGGCAGCTTCTTTGGCCCGTTCCGCGTCGCCATCACCGGCAAGACCGTCTCGCCGCCCCTCTTCGAGAGCATGGAGATACTGGGCAGGGAAGAGACCGTGGCACGTGTCAACAACGCCCTGGCCGCCCTGCAGGAATCCGTTCCGCAGTAGCGGTCCGGCATCAGAGGATAGGTCGCCGCAAGCGCCGCGCAGTCATTCCTGCCGCCATCCCGGAATGACTGCGCGGCGCAGTTGTTGGTCCATTTTGTGCAGTGTATGGGACGGCGCCAACGGGCGTTACGCTGAGTTGCCACCAGCTACGCCCCACCTTCGCCGGACGGTTGGCCGAAAACGGTCCGCCCAGATCTACACCCGCATCTACGATGAGACGCTTTGCGGTCAGTTCAAGCAAGCGATATCAGCCTTGGAAGGCATTGTGGTGGAAGACTGGTCCGGCGTAGAAATCGCACAGCGCGAATTATCCGAAAACTGAATATACCGATTTCTCACTTCGCCTGGGCCCTGGAATTCCGTACGTGGTTCCGCTATAATGGGCGTACGCGGAGGTAGGGAGATCACCCCAATGACGAACCTCGCACTGCGCTTATTTGGCTATCCCCTAGTAAGCCTGAACGGCATGCCAATTGACGTGCGGCGGCGCAAGGAGATTGCGCTGCTCGCCTACCTGGCCGCGACGCAGCGGGCACACAGCCGAGACACCCTGGCCGAACTGTTCTGGCCCGGCTACGACCAGGCCTCGGCGCGCGGCAACCTGCGCCGCACCCTCTCCAATCTTAACAGCAGCCTGGGCGGCGATCGGTTGTCTGTCGATCGCGAACAGGTGGCGCTGCCGCCGCAGGAGGGTCTGTGGGTGGACCTGGCCGCGTTCCACGCCCATCTCGCCCAGTGCGAGAAACACGGACACGGCAAGGAGCAGGTGTGTGTCGAGTGCCTTTCCACGCTGCAGCACGCGTGTCGACCTATATGCCGACGATTTCCTGGCCGGCTTCTCGCTGCCGGATGCGCCGGAGTTCGAGGTGTGGCAGGTACAGCAGGCCGAGCACCTGCGCCGAGAGTTGTCCGGGGCGCTGCACCGGCTGGCGCAATGCGTGGCGGAGAATGGCGACTACGCAGAGGCCATACCGCATGCCCGCCGCTGGCTCGAACTGGACCCCTTGCACGAGCCCGCGCAACGGCTGCTCATGCGTCTACATGCGCAATCCGGTGACCGCGCCGTGGCCGTGAGCCAGTACGAGGAGTGCGTACAAGTACTGGCATCCGAGCTGGGCATGCAGCCCGAGCCCGAGACCACCGCCCTTCATGATCAGATCCGAGGCGGGGGGGTACTCGACGAAGTGGATGCAAAGCCTGTAGCCGCTGATACCAGCGTCAAGCCCCGGCACAACCTCCCCGAACAGTTTACGCCCTTCATCGGCCGCACACAGGAGCTAGAACAGATTGCACGCCGCCTGGCCGCTCCCCACTGTCGCCTGCTCACCGTCGTGGGACCGGGCGGCATCGGCAAGACGCGGCTCGCCATCCGGGCCGCCGAAGAACACCTCGACCAGTTTCGCGATGGCGTGTGCTTCGTCGACCTGACGCCGGTGGGTTCGCCTGACCTGCTGGCTTCGATCATCCTACACACCGTGGCCCCGGACGATCACGGCGATATGAACGCCAAGCGCCGTCTGTGTGAGAAGCTACGCGACAAACATATGCTGCTGGTGCTGGACAACTTCGAGCACCTGCTGGAGGGCGCGGTTCTGCTGCCCGACTTGCTGCGCAGCGCACCCGGCCTCAAGATTGTGGTCACCTCGCGGGAACGCCTCAACCTGCGCGATGAGTGGCTGGAATCGTTGGATGGTCTGGAGTTCCCGGCGCCCGACGATACAGAGTTTGCCGCGTCAAGTCGGCAAACCCATGACGCCACGCGCCTGTTCCTCGTCTGCGTGCGTCGTGTGCGCTCCGGCTGGCAGCCCACGCAGGCTGACGCCGCCGCTATCGCCGGCATCTGCCGTGCGCTGGAAGGCTTTCCTCTGGGCATCGAACTGGCTGCGGCGTGGACGCGCACCCTGCCGCTGGCGGAGGTGAGCGCGGAACTGGAACGCGGTCTGAGCATTCTCAGCACCTCGCTGCGCGACATGCCGCCGCGCCATCGCAGTATGTCTGCCGTATTTGACCAGTCGTGGGCGATGTTGGAGTCGAACGAGCGCAGCATCCTGCGCCAGATGTCGGTGTTCCGAGGCGGCTGCACCCGCGAGGCGGCTGAGGCGGTCACTGGAGCCACGCTAGCCGACCTGACCAATCTGGTAGACAGTTCATGGCTGAGGCTGCGCTCGACTGGCCGTTACGACATGCATGAACTGGAGCGCCAATACTGCGAGGAGAAGCTTGAGACAGAGCACGAGGCTGCCGACGGTGAACCATTGTCCGAGGTGCACCGCAGGCATTGCGACTACTATACGGCGTCCATGCATGGGACTGCACAGCAGGCGGACCAACAGATAGAAGTGCTCCGGGCATCGGTACCGGAGTTCAGCAACCTACAAGCGGCGATGTACTGGGCTACGAAATCTCTCTATTTGTCAGATTTTCCGGCGATAATGTCCGGTCTGTGGCATGCGACCGAATCTCTAGGCCCCCACGAGCCGCTCAACATCACCCTTTTGGAAGCGGCGGCGAACCTAGAGGCTCATCGAAGACATGCTACCCTACGCGATTCGACAGATGTCGCCGTAGTAGAACCTCTCGTCAGAGTATACCGGGCGCTGGCGGCGATTTCGGCACATTTCGGTTGGCTGGAGAAAGCCAGAGACCAGATTCGGAAGTTCGATTCGCTGGTGGATCTGATGAAACCAGGTGAGAACGAACGTTTCTGGCGCTCTACCGTATTCCGTGTGCAGTGTCAATTGGCCTTGCGTGAAGGAGACTACCCCACGGCAGTTCGCACTGGCCTTGAAGCACTGGCCCGCTATGAAGACAAGGATTTCGTGAGCTTCCGCTTCATCCATCTTCATCAAGACAAGAAAATGGGGCAGATCTATCATCAGGCAGATATTCTGGCCTCGATTGCACATGCCAGCTGGTCTCTGGGCGATTATGGCTACGCGGAGAGATGCTGGCGGCGCAGCATCGCGGTCGGGTCCGATATCGGGGAGCAGCGGCAGAGGGCACAGCACTGCGGGCAGCTTGCACGATTGCTGATCACCGTTGGGGAATATGACGAGGCCCAAGCCTTGGCACAAGAAGCTGCGGATGTAGCCCAGTCAATCGGCGATAGTGAATGGGCGGCCATCGCGAATAACTGGCTCGGATACGTGCGGTACTATCAGCGCGACTACGCAGCGGCTCGCGATTATCTGCACAAGGGCGTGGAAGCTTGGCGACACAGTCGCTATCATCGCCTGGTAGTATCAATGACGCTACTGGGTTATGTCGAACTGGCAGACGAAAAGAAAGCAACAGCGCGTGACTGGTTCCAGCAGGCGATTCGTGATATCCAGCTATACGACATTGCGGATTCCAGATATCTTCCCGCACCTGGCCTCGGCCTTGGCTGGACCGCATTCGCAGAGGGAAATCTGGGCGAGGCGCGCGAGATGTTCCGCAGCGCACTCGCGTCCGGCAAGTGCGCAGCATGGGAGACGATGGAGGGCATAGCCGGGCTGGCCGAAGTGGCAGTGCGCGAAGGTCGCCCCGAGGACGCCGTGGAACTGCTGGCACTGGTCGTGGCGCACCCGTTCACGGCGCATGCTCAGCGCGAGAAGTCGAAGCAGTCATTGGCAGCGCTTAGGGATCGGGTTGCGCTGGACGTGTTCGCTGAACGGGCTGGCGCCGGGGCTCGCAGCGACCTAGAAGTCACCCTCACGGAGCTGCTCGGCTAATCCCTATGTCATGTAGGGACGGTAGCCCCTCATCCACATTGGGCAATGGTTCCGCAGTTGGGCTCAGTGTCGCCAACAGGGCGAGCAGCGATCTCCCCGTTGCAGTTGAACCTTCTGTTTGGCCGGAATGGTCGGTTCCACCTGATTTGCGGTGGTACGCATGCGGCGCGTCACAGCCTACCCCTGTCTACCCTCTGCAGCAGCCGCCGGCAAAGGCCCGTTGCACACGTCGATCTTGCCGGCGACGCGATGAGTGACGAGGGATGTTCGATATTCGTTCAGCTTGTCACCGGCGGACCGTGGCTCGCCAGCATACGGTCAAGTCTCCCCGTTTACGGGTTCGAGCAACTCAGCTTCGCACACGCCCCCTTCCTCACCGCCCCTGGCCGTTCACGTGCTGGCCGGGCAACGCGCCCGTATGCTCTCCCCCGGCCAGCACACGCACGCCGTTCACCCACACGTCGCGCACCCCCACCGATAGCTGGTGCGGGTCGGCGAACGTGGCGCGGTCGGCCACCGTCGCCGGGTCGAAGACGACCACGTCCGCCTGCATCCCCTCGCGCAGCAAGCCGCGATCGCGCAGCCCCAAGCGGCTCAGCGACCGCCGAACTCATCATGCGCACCGCCTGTTCCAGCGGAATCACGCCTTCCTCGCGCACATACTTGCCGAGCACGCGCGTGTATGTACCGTAGCTGCGCGGGTGCGTGGGTCCGAATGCGCGCGCCCACGCCGGGTCATAGCCGCCCGCGTCCGTGGAAATCTTGTTCCAGGGCAGTTGCAACTCGCGGCGCACGTTGGCCTCGTCCATCATGAAATAGATGGTGGAGATGCGCTGCTCCTCCGACAGGAACAGGTCGAAGGCCGCGTCGACCCAGTGCTGCCCCCGCTCCTCGGCAATGTCGGCCAGCGTCTTGCCGATGTAGCGAGCATTCTCCGCCTGGAATAGGCCGACGGGCATCACGCCCTCCGGCCCGCACAGGTCGGCCATCGCCTCCCAATCGCCCGACGGCTGCCAGCGCCTCCGCCCGAATCCGCGCGCGCAGGTCCGGGTCGCGCAGGTTCTCATACAGCCCCGCGTCCCGCGCTGGCCCACGGCGGCAGCACCGACGCCAGCCCCGTCCCCGCGCCGGCGTAGGGATACATGTCGGCCGTCACGTCCAGCCCGGCCGCACGCGCGCGCTCGATCCGCGCGATGGCGTCCTCGAGCTTGCCCCAGTTGCGCTTGCCCGCAGCCTTCAGGTGATAGACCTCCACGGGCACGTCCGCACGGCGGCCGATCTCGATGGCCTCGTCCAGGGCCTCCAGCAGACCGTCGGCCTCGGAACGCAGATGCGTGATGTAGAGGCCGCCGTAGTCGTGGATCACCTTG
Source organism: uncultured Chloroflexia bacterium (assembly GCA_963752485.1). Lineage (GTDB taxonomy): Bacteria > Chloroflexota > Anaerolineae > Caldilineales > Caldilineaceae > JASGTU01. The sequence goes on along the minus strand of CAVVYP010000016.1, from coordinate 13,470 downwards.
CAGATTTCCACCACTTCATCCGTGTCCGCGTAGGCGCTGGGCGGATAGATGAGGGCAAATGAAACGCCGAACGCGCCGTCCTCCATGGCGTCTGCGGTCACGCGGCGCATGGTCTCCATCTCGTCCGCGCTGGGCGCGCCGAGCGCCATGCCCATGGCGTACGTGCGCAGCGTGCCGCCGCCCAGGAACGAGCCGATGTTGGGCGAGACGCCGCTTTCCAGCATCGCCTCCGGCCAGTCGCGAAAGCGCGACCACGTCTGCATGCGCTCCATCCACTCGGGAATGGCCTGGGTCAACGGCTCTCGCTTAGCCTCGTCTATGTCCACCTTTCCGCCGAACGGGGCGGGCGTCCAGCCCTCGCCCATGATTTCCGTGGTGACGCCTTGCGTGATCTTGGAGAGACAGCGCCCGTCCACCATCAGCGGCAGGATGGCGTGGCTCAGGATGTCGATGAAGCCGGGGCAGACGACCATGCCCGCGGCGTCCACTACGCCGGCCGCGTTGCCGTGCGCGATGGAGCCGGCCGGGGCCACGGCCGCGATCTCGCCCGCCGCGCAGCGCGACGTCCGCGTACGTCCAGGGATTGCCCGTGCCGTCGACGACGCGTGCGCCGTGAATCAAAACATCGTAGTCAGACATAACCTAGCCTCCTGCGTGTTTGGCGGCGATACCATAGTTGGAGTTCGAAAGAGAGTCGAATTCAGGATACCGCAAGATACGGAGTTTCCGGTAGAAGCTCCGTATCTCAGCGTCTGAACAAAACACTACCAGATCGACAGAACGTCGCAGCTTTCCCCGAATCCACACAATCGGCGAAGATCAGGTCGATCAGTGCGAATCTGCGTCCCACGTCCGATTACAGCATGCAAATTCGAGCACCTGCGTAGCATGACCCCGTAGCATGCGCTATAATCAGCCTATGTCCTTGGCGATGTTGGCCACCAAACTCTTCATCCCCCTACCTCGACCAAACCTCGTTCGTCGCCCTCGCCTGGTGGCGAAACTGAACGACGGATTGCACCAAGACGAAGGATTTGGACGCAAACTAACCCTCATCTCCGCCTCCGCCGGTTTTGGAAAAACGACGCTGGTCAGCGAGTGGATCGCCGATTCCGAACATCCTGCCGCCTGGCTATCGTTGGACGAAGGCGATAGCGAAACGACTCGCTTTCTGACGGTACCTTGTGGCCGCGCTCCGAACGATTGCGCCGCACGCCGGCGAAGGAGTGCTGGCGATGCTTCAATCCCCGCATCCGCTGCCGGCCGAATCGATTCTGACGGCCCTACTCAACGAAATCGCCACGATGGCGGACGATTTCATCCTCGTCCTGGATGACTACCATGTCATCCAAGCTCAATCCGTCGATGAGGCTCTCACCTTCCTGCTTGACCACTTGCCCCCACAGATGCACTTGGTCATCGTAACGCGTGAGGATCCGAATCTACCATTGCCACGCTACCGCGTTCGGAACCAAATGACCGAACTGCGCGCCTCCGATCTGCGCTTCATTCCTGCCGAGGCCGCCCAGTTTCTCAACCAGGCCATGGACCTCAACCTTTCCGCAGAGGATATTGGCGCGCTCGAGACGCGCACCGAGGGTTGGATTGCGGGCTTGCAGCTCGCTGCGATTTCCATGCGGAACCGCAAAGACGTCTCCGGCTTCATCGAATCCTACACCGGCAGCCACCGTCTTGTACTGGACTATCTGGTGGAAGAAGTTCTGCAACAGCAAACCGAACGCGTCCAGTCGTTCCTGCTGTACACATCCATCCTCGACCGGCTGACCGGCGCCCTGTGCGATGCCGTGCGCTTCGACCCGTCCACCTCGCCAGGGGCGACCCTCGCCGTTCAGGAGAATGGACAGGCGACGCTCGAGATGCTGGAACGCACCAATCTGTTCATTGTTCCTCTGGATGAGGAACGGCGCTGGTATCGCTATCACCATCTCTTTGCCGATCTGTTGCGCCAGCGCCTGCAGGAAACTCAACCGCAACAGACGCCGGCTCTACACCACCGGGCCAGCGAATGGTATGAGCAAGAAGGGTTCGCCATGGAAGCCATCGCGCATGCCCTGCGCGGTGGATTCTTCGAACGGGCGGCGACATTGATTGAGGATCAAGCCGGCGCCAACTACGAAGATGTGGACCAGACGCGCATGCAACGGTGGCTGGCCGAACTGCCCGAAGATTTGGTACGCACGAGACCACATCTCGCAATTCTACAGGCGTGGAACCAGTTCTCTTTCGGCCAACTGGATGCAACGGATCGCTGGCTTCAGGTCGCTGAAGAGATGCTTGAGCCCACGCCGGATCAGTCGCCCGATCTCTCCCTGCACAAGGATCAGCCGGCAGACACCGATCGGGCGGCGCTTACCGGTAGGGTCGCGGTCATCCGCTCCTTTCTCGCTGCGTACAGTGGAGATGCGCCGGCGACGGTCCGCTATGCGTGCGAGGCGTTGGCGTGTTTGCCCGAACAAGAGCTGGAATGGCGCAGTGGCGCCCTAATCGCCTTGGGCGATGCATATGCCGGCGAGGGCCAGATGGCGGCGGCGCAGAAGGCCCGGTCAGATGCGTTGGCGACAAGCGAGATATCCGGCAACATCTACATCTCGCTGATCGTCAATTTGAGCCTTGCCGACGTCTTGAGACAACAAGGCGAACTGCAGCAGGTCGTGGATATCTGCGAGCGCCAACTGAAGAGAGCAGACGAAAGCGGCATATCAGAATCTGCGCTCGCCGGTTGGCTGCTCGGCATCTGGGGTGAGGCGCTCGCCGAACTGGATGACCTGGACACCGCGCTCGTTCTGACCGAGAAGGGAGTCAGACTGGCGGCGCGTGGCGGCGATGTGATCCATATCGCCTCGAGCAGCTTGTCTCTGATCCGGGTTCTCTTTTCCAGCGGAGACAGAAACGGCGCCGAAGACGTCGTCCGCTCGCTGGAGCATTCTGCTGACGAGGGCGACCTGCCCCTGAGCGCCCAGCGCCAGTTGGCAGCCTGGCAGGCGCGCATTTGGCTGGCCCAAGGCAAAATCGAGCGCGCGCAATCAATGGGCTGAAGCGCGCCAATGGAACCCTGACGGCGATATCTCGTATCTGCACGAAATGGAGCACGTCGTGCTTGCCCGGCTCCTCATTGCCCAAGGGCGGTTGGACGAGGCGCAGGCGTTGTTGCGACGCTTGCGCGAACGGCAGAGGCGGGCAGACGCGCGTCGCGCGTGATCGAGATTCTGCTGCTGCAAACCCTGGCTGCCCACGCCGGCGGTGAGTCTGCCCACGCCATGTACACGCTCGAGCAGGCGCTTGCGCTGGCCCAGCCGGGCGGCTTCATCCGTATCTTCGTGGATGAGGGAGCGCCCCTGGCGGCGCTGTTGGCGACAGTGAAGGCGGAAGACACGCGGTTGGAGTCGTATGTTCACCGCTTGCTTACCGCTTTTGCAGGGGATAGTGATTTGTACGCTTCACCCGCTGCGCAGCAACGCGCCACTCCCAATCCCATGATCGAAACGCTGAGCGAACGCGAAATCGAAGTGCTTCAGCTCATCGCCGAGGGGCTGACCAATCAGGAGATTGCCGCCACGCTGTACATCTCGCTGAACACGGTCAAGGTTCACACCCGCAACATCTACGGCAAACTCGGGGCCCATCACCGCACGGAAGCCGTGGCGAAGGCGCGGGCCTTGGGTATGCTCTCCCCCGCCTGACCATCGACGCAGCCGTACACGCGCACACCGCTCCAACCTAAGAAGACGCGGGCCGCCTAACGGTCCGGAACCGGCGTCCATGACGATCCGGCGTCGCTCGGCCTTGCCATTCCCGCATGCGTTTGGCGGTCCCGCATGCCGGAAGCGGGCATCCACTCCGCATGCGTACGCTCGTTCGCGGAGTGGATTCCAGCTTTCGCCGAAATGAAACGCGCACAGTTCCAGGTCCCACGGCGCTAGGCGCCCGCCCGCGCCTTCCTTCGCCAGGCGTTGGAAATACCCCGCCGAATACTACCCCAGGGGTATGACACTACTACTGTTTCGTTCCTATAGTGTGGGCATAGGATTTCTTTCGAATCCTTGTCTACCCAACAGGAGAATACGATGACTACCGAAATGAGCTTGCAGCGACCCGAGAAACCCAGCCCAGCCGGTCATTCCGCAACTGCACGGGAGCGCGTATCGACAATCGATGCACGCAAGAAAGACGCAAGAATCGCGGGCGTTCTCTTTGTCATTGCGACGGTGGCGTCCAGTCTGGGATTCGTGATTCTAGGTCCGATTCTCCAGGCGCCGGACCTTCTCGTCGCTGTCTCGGCGAATTCCACCCAACTGATGATCGGTGCGCTCCTACTGTTGCTGAATTGCGCTGCGGTTGTCGCCATTCCCGTGATGCTGTTTCCCGTCTTGACCGGTCGGAACGAAGTCTCGGCGGTTGCCTACCTCAGCTCCAGGATCATCGAGTCCGCCATTCTCATTGCCGGCGCAATCAGCCTGCTTTCGCTGTTGACGTTGAGCCAGGGCTCTGCGCCCACAGGGGCGCCGAATGCTTCCGACTTTCAGAGCGTGGGCGCCCTGTTGCTGGCCGTATACGACTGGTCCCTCTTGCTTGGGATCATGATCGTTTTTGGCCTCACTGCGTTGATTCTGAATGGCGCGCTCTACCGTTCACAACTCGTTCCCCGATGGTTGTCGGGCTGGGGTCTGACCGGCGCCCTAATGTTGTTGGCCGTAGGTCTGCTCGCGGTTTTCGGCTTCGATTCATCAGAGATGTGGTCTCTGCCAATCGCCTTACAGGAAATGGTTCTTGCGGTATGGCTGATCGTCAAAGGATTCGAGCCGACCGCATTTGCCGCCGAATCTGAGGAATAGGAACACCCGAAGCGTACCTGCTCCAGCTGTTGCAGGTGCGCACCCTGAACGCTCACGGACACCACTACTACATAGGAGGAACTCTGAATGACGAATCAACAGACTATTCTGATTGCGGGAGCCACCGGCAATATTGGTGGCGGGGCTGCCGAGTCACTGGCAAGGCGCGGCGCGAGTGTTGTACTGCTGGGGCGCAAGCTCGAAACACTGGAAGCCAGGGCGAACTCGATTCGCGCCGTTCTGCGTGATGCGCAGATCGACCACCGAGATGCGGATATCAGCACATTGGTCGTGGACTTCACCGATATGGACTCTGTCCGGCGCGCGGCTACGGAGGCCCTGGACCGGTTTCCGAGCATTCACGGTCTGATTCTCTCTTCCGGCGCCCTTCTCCAAGACGGCCCGACCGTCCTGCCCAGCGGCCACGAGGTGACGTTTGCGGGTAACGTGATGGGGCCGTTTCTGTTCACCCAGTTGCTGTTGGAAAGGATGCAGCAATCAGACGGAATGGTTCTGCACGTAATCGCCCCATTCCACCGGGAAATCGACTGGGACGATCTCGAAAGCATCACGGATCACAAGACGATGACCGCATACGAAAGAACCAAGACGATGAATCGGATGATGGCGGCGGAACTGGCTCGTCGATATGCGGGAACGATTTCGTCCGTGGCCTTCAATCCTTCTTTCGTCATCGACAAGAATGACCCCGAGTTGGCCAAACGGTGGCCCACCGGAACCTTGGGGTTCTTCTGGCGTGTGGTGACCCTGCTGTTCGCCAAGCCGCCAAAGGTTGCCGGCGAGCCCATGGCGGACCTGATGCTTTCCCACCAGGATCGCGCCGCAATCAATGGCGCACTGTTCAAGCTGGATAAACGCGTTGCAAGACCGGATAGGGCCATGCATGACGAAGCTGGGGGAAAGAGGTTGTGGGAGGAATTGGTCCAGCGCACAGGGCTAGCGACTGAAGGAGAACAGCCCGTCCCAAAGCGGCAGGAGACCGGCTCCCCTGACCCCGTGCGCGTCGAACGAGTCGCCCACGGAACAACAGCATGACGCGCATCTCCCGGCGCCTCATCCATGTCATCCGCGTCCATGCGTAGAAGGGTCCTACCACAAGATACGGAGTTTCTGTTGGAAACTCCGTATCTCAGCGCTTGAACAGATTGCTCACCATCCGCGGGCCGAGTCGTGGTACGCCACCCCATCACTCACCCAGCGGCCATATCGCCCGGTTCGCCTTGCGGTAGGGCAGCAGCATGAAGTCGGGAACCAGCGTGCCGGGGGCCGCCACGTAGATCACCTTGGCCGCGATGGGTTCGAAGCCCGCGTAGAAGTGCTGCATGGACTTGACCACCAGGATCTTCTTCGCCGCCGGATCGATGCCCACGTTGGTGAATACGGCCGGGTCAAACGTCTGCGTGCGTATGCTGATGGCCACGATGTCGACGCCCGCGTGCTCTCCCGTCGCGTGCAGCGCCACGGAATCCCCCAACTGCACCGTGCCGTCGCTGAACGGCTGCGTGGCCGCGCGCGCGATCTTGCCCACGCGCACACGCAGATCCACCGGGTCCCCGGACCACGGCCCCATCTTGCCGCCGATGCGCATGTCCAGCTCCACGCCCTCCCCCACTTCCAGCGCCACCTCCACCGCGATCGGGTCCCAGATGCAGCCGATGGCCGCGCTGTCCACGCCGCGATCGAGGAGCGCGCGCGAACAGGAATGTGGAGTCGTTGGGCGCGCCGCCGCCGGCATTGTCGGACACATCCGCCAGCACCACCGGCCGCCCGTCGCAGGCCAGCGCCTCGTCCAACGCCTGGTCCATACTGCGGTAGGCGGGCTGCGCGTCGTGGCGCAGCGCGTACATTCGCTCGCACAGCGAGCGCGCCACCGCCGCCCCCTTGTCCGGCGCATCGTCCGTGACGACCAGCACGCGCGTGCCCATGTCGGCCACGTCGCCCCAGGGGAAGCCGTGGCCCAGCGAAACCGACAGGATGCCGTCCTCTTGCTCCAGCGCCTGCATATGGTCGATGTACTCCCGCATCCGCGGATTGGAGGTGTGAAAGACGCCGATCATGCCGCAGTCGTGCAGGCTCATGTGCGGCCTCACCGCGCCCTCTGCCGCAGCCGCCGTGATCTCGAACAGCTCCACGGCCCGCGGCAGAATGTCCGTGTGCGGGTACTCCTTGTACGCGATCAGCACGGTGGCGTCGTCCGCCATCTGCTGCGTCAGATGGCAGTGCAGGTCCAGTTCGCCGCCGATGGGCACATCCGGCCCCACGATGCTACGCACGGACGAGATCAGATCGCCCTCGGCGTCATCGTACCCCTCCGCCACCATGGCCCCGTGCATGCCCAGCAGCACCATGTCCACGGGCATAGCCGCGCGGAGGTCCTCCAGGATTTCGTCGCGCAGGGATTCGTACACGTGGCGCAGGGTGATGCCCGCGGGCATGGCGAAGGCGGCCAGGCTCTCCACCACCTCCCACCCGCGCGCCGCAGCCATCTCTCGCCATTGCACCTGCACGAGGCCAAAGGTGCGCGGCTCGGCCCCATGTTCGCCGTTGCGCACGAGCATGGTGCGCTCGAAGTTTTCGAGGCCGGTGAGGAAGGGCGAGAAGGTGTTGGTTTCCGTGCCGAGGATGGCAGTGAAAACTCTCATGGCGTCCACCTTTCTGGGTGTGCGTTGTTTGTGCGTTGCTTGTCTTCGCGCTGCTGGTAGCGGTTGTCGTGGGACGGTTGTCGCGGGACGGTTCCGGCGCCATGCAAATTCGAACTATCTGACGTCGCACCCGGCGAATCGCCCCCTATCATTCCTGCACTGCTTGGCGGACATCCATCGCGTGTCAACCCTGGATTCCGGGTCAAGCCCGGAATGACAACCCGCCCCCAAATGTCATTCCCGCATGCCCTTAGCGGGAATCCAGCACTGTCACCTGGATTCCCGCTCAAGCCCGGAATGACATTTCCACGCTGTCATTCCCGCATGCCTTTAGCGGGAATCCAGCACATGCCGACCCTGGTTCCGCGCCCCGAGCCCGGATGACAACCCGCCCCCGAATGTCATTCCCGCATGCCTTTAGCGGGAATCCATCGCGGGTCAACCCTGGATTCCCGGTCAAGCCCGGAATGACAATGCTCACGCTTGTCATTCCCGCATGCCCTTAGCGGGAATCCATCGCTAGTCGCCCCTCCATTCCGGGTCAAGCCCGGAATGCAAGCCCGGTCGAGCCTGCATCCCCGCCCCGGACCCACGACGCTCAGCCTTGTCATTCCCGCATGCCCTTAGCGGGAATCCACCGTTCGTCCGACCCGTTCGCTATTCTCGCTCCGCGGGTCCAGTGCATCGCGCAGCCCGTCACCGACGAAATTGAACGCCAGCACGGTCAGCACGATCATCAGCCCGGGAAAGATAGAAATGTGCGGGAAACGCAGAATAAAGGCGCGGCCGTCGGCCAAGATCCCGCCCCAGGACGGCGTCGGCGGGCGGATGCCCAGACCCAGGAAGGAGAGCGCCGCCTCCAGGATGATGATGCTGCCCACGCCCAGCGAGGCCAGCACGATGATGGGGCCGAGTACGTTGGGCAATATGTGGCGCCAGATGATGCGCCAGTCCCTCACACCGGTGGCATGCGCCGCGGTGACGAAGTCGCGCTCGCGCAGGCTCATCACATCGGCGCGCACGACGCGCGCATAGCGCGACCAGACAGTGATGCCGATCACGACCACGGTCGTCATCAGGCTGGGTCCCAGCACGGCGGCCAACACGATGAGCAAGGCAATGATGGGGAAGGCCATCAACGTGTCCGTGATGCGCGAGAGCACGTTGTCCACCCAACCGCCGAAGTAGCCGGCCGCGGACCCGACGATCACGCCGATGAACACGGAGATGAACGTGGCGGAGATGCCCACGATCAGGGCCACGCGCGAGCCGTAGATCACGCGGCTGAAGAGGTCGCGGCCCAGGTGGTCAAAGCCCATGGGATGTCCGGGCGAGGGAGGGACGCCGCGCATGCCCGCGAAAGATGTCCTCGATGGGGTCGTAGGGCGCGATGAGCGGCGCGAAGACCGCCATGAGGATCAGGATCGCGACCATGACCAGACCGACGACGGCGATGCGGTTGGCGCTGAAGCGTCGCCACGCCCGCGAAAACTCCGAACGATGCTCGGACTCTGCGAATATCGACCCACGCGGCTGAGCGGCTGTGACTGCCATCGGTTTCCTTGTGCGTTGCCTAACGGTCCCTTGTGGAATTACCTTCGTCGCCTACCGGCCCCTTGCAGAATGACGCCACGCTCCCCACGAATCCGGCAGCGCACACACCTCTGCAGCAGTCGCCCTCCAGGCCCCCGGCTACCGCCCAGCGCACCGGTACGAACGCCGGCCGCATTGTTCTATTCCTGCGCAAGCCATCGCTCTGAAAGAAGGACTCCCTCTTGCAAGAGGGACCCCCTCCGCAAGAGGCACCTACGGCTCACCCCAGCTACGAATTCACGCGGATGCGCGGGTCCACCAGCCCTAGTAGGTCACCCTTCCAGGGTGACGGCCCCCAGCCACCGCCCAGTACACTGCAGCGGATGCCGGCGGCATTGGTCCATCCCTCCGACAGAGGGACTCCCTCCGCAAGAGGGACCCTACGGCTACGGCTCACCCCGGCTACGAATTCACGCGGATGCGCGGGTCCACCAGGTAGTAGACCAGGTCCGTCAACAAATTGACGACGACCACCAGCACGGCGAACAGCACCACCAGCGACTGCACCACCTGGTAGTCGAGCCGAAAGACTGCATCCGTAAAGAGACGCCCGATGCCCGGCAACGCAAAGACCGTCTCCACCACGATGGTTCCACTGAGCAGAAAGGCAATCTGGAAGCCCACCACGGTGACGATGGGCAGCAGCGCATTGCGCACGGCGTGGCGCGAGATCACCGTGTGGCGCGACAGCCCCTTGGCGTGCGCCGTCTTCACGTAGTCCTGCGTCATCACCTCCATGGTCGAGCTGCGCATGACGCGCGCCAGCACCGCCATCTGCTCGGTGGCGAGCACGATCACGGGCATGATGTAGCCTTGCCACGAACGCAACCCAAAGGGTGGCAGCCAGCGCAACAGCAGCGAAAAGACCACGATCAGCATGAGGCCGAACCAGAAGTTGGGCATGGCGATGCCCAGCGCCGACCCAACCGACGTGGAATAGTCCAATACCGAGTTCTTGCGCAGCGCGGCCCCAATGCCGATGGGGATGGCGATGCCCAAAGAGAGCGCGAGCGCAAAGAGATTGAGCCTGGCGGTAACCGGAATCGCCTCGAAGATCATCTCGCGCACGGGCACGCCGGTTCGAATCAGCGAATCGCCGAAATCACCGCGCAACAGGTTGCCCGCCCAGATGAGATATTGCTTGTAGTAGGGCTCGTTCAGCCCCCACTTCTCCTTGATGTTCTCGATCTGCTCTTCGGAGATGCGGATTTGGCCCTCGCCCAGCAGGAGCATGACCGGATCGCCCGGCATCAGCCGCATGATGGCGAAGGTGGCAATGCTGATCAGAAAGATAACGATGGCGCCCTGCGTAAGCCGAACTGCCAGATAACGTCCCATGTGTCCCCAGATACCGAAGTAGCGTCAGATACTGCGTAGATTTGGAACCTGAGCAGAGAGTGCGCAGATACCGCGAGCGCAGGTCGCGGATTCGTCCGAGATAGTTCAGGGGGCGAGCCGATGACTCGCCCCCCTATCATGCCATCGGGCAAACCGTTAGGCGTCGCTCACGCTGTACTCGCGCGCCCGCAGATAGATCTCATCGCCGCTGAGCGGGTTGTCGGGCAGACCCTGCACACGCGTGCTGAAGACATTCATCCACTCGTCGAACTGCAGATATAGACAGGGCACCTCCTCTGCAAACAGCTCCTGGATCTCGTCGTAAATCGGTTTGCGTTTCTCCGGATCCACTTCCTGCAGACCACTCTCGATCAGCTCGTCCATGCGATCATTCTTGAAGCGACAGAAGTTGTTGCCGCCCGTCGAATGCAGCGTCGAGAACGGGTCCGGTTCCGGCGTCGAGCCGTAGGTCCAGTTGAAGAGGGAGGCATCCATCGTACCGCTGACCATGGACTCCAGGATGGAGGCCACCGGCGCTTCGGCGAGCTGCATGTCGATGCCCACATCCTTGAGCATCTGCTGGGCAAGCTCGGCGATGGGGCGCCGCGCCTGGTCACCGGTGATGGTGGTGCAGGTGAAGGCGAGCTTCACGCCGTCCTTCTCGCGCACGCCGTCCGCGCCCTCGACCCAGCCGGCCTCATCCAGCATGGCCTTGGCCTTCTCCGGGTCGAACTCGTACTGCTTGGTGTTGGCGTTGTAGTAGAGCGCGTTCTTCGGTGAAAGGTTGGAGTGGGAGATCTGCGCGGCGCCGTTCCACAGGTCGTCGATGATGCGCTGGCGGTCCAGTGCGTGCATCATGGCCTGGCGCACCGCCTTCTCCGACAACTGCGGCAGCTCGTTGTTGAGCGGGAAGTGCTTGATGGAGCTGGCCAGCGTGCGGAACACGATGAAGCCGGGGTCGCCTTCCAGCATGATGCTGTCTTCCACCAGCAGCGGCCACACGGTCGAATCGGCGTCGCCCGTCTGCAGCGCAATCGTGCGCACGGACGGCTCGGGCACCACATCCTGGCGGATGATGTCGATGTTGGGCCGGCCGCGGAAGTGATCCTCGAAGGCCTCCAGCTCGGTGAATTCGGCCGCGCGCCATTCCTTCAGCTTGTAGGCGCCGGTGCCGATGGGCGCCGTGCGGTAGGTGTCTTCCCCGACCTCGGCGTGATATTCGCCCTGCACGATGGGCGTCGAAGCCCAGTTGGCGAGCGAAGCCGCGTTCACTGTGGCCATGTTGACGACAACCGTGTAGTCGTCCGGCGTGTCGACAGAGCCGATGCCTTCAAAGTCGCCGGCGATGGCCGTGGCGTTCTCCGGGTCGCGGTAGAAGTCGTACGTGTACTTCACGTCCGCGGACGTGAATTCCTTGCCGTCGTGGAAGGGCACGCCCTGGTGAAGCTTGAACGTATACGTCATGCCGTCATCGGACACGTCGACCGACTCCGCCAGCACGAGCTCCAGCTCGGTAAACTCGTTGTAATAGACGAGGGGGTCCTGGATATTCTGAATCAAGACATACTGCACCGTGGGACCGGTGTCCGTCGGGGCTGAGCCCGGCGACTTCCTGGTGGCCCATCCAGACCATTGCGCCGCCCTGCATCTCGCCGCCCGCGGCCGGCGCAGCGCCCTCTGCCGGAGCTGCAGCCTCGCCGCCGCCGGTGCTGGGCGCGGCGGGCGCGGCGCAGGCAGCCATAAAGACTGCCGCCGAACCGCCCACGAACGTGTAGCGCAGAAACTGGCGTCGATCCATCTCTAGCGGCCTGCGAGTGGGTTTCGGATTGTCAGGCATCTGTCTCTCCTTGTGTTGTGACTGGCTGTATGACGGGCTGTGTGACTGGCTGATGTGTGCTGCGAAAGCGGAGCAGCTTCAGACGAACGCAATCGGCGGGCTACGCGGAACGCACCCGTGAGTCCCAACGGACGTGATCAAGATGGAGCGCCGCGTCGAATCGCACCACGGACCCAACGCAACGTACCGACGCAACGTTACAGACGCAAAGGTACAGACAAAGTCGAGAACGCTAGGGTTGGGAATTCACCGGCATGGGGCATAAGCGGCGTCGCTTCACGAACCCGCCCTACGAGTGTCTGGAGTCTAGCATAGACGTTTTTGATGTGTCAACCGGTGTGAAAACCAGGACGGCGATTCCGCATCCGGGTGGCGAGATGCAAAATCGGACACAGATGCGGCGTGGGCACGCCGCAAGACGGCTGGGCTGAGCGTCGAAGAACGCGCATACTTGCACAGGCCTTCGGCGCCAACCGCGGCGGCGACGACGTGCACACGGACCACCCGTTCACCGGCCAGAAGCCGTACGGCACGTGTCAATAGCCGGGCCCAGATATAGCGAACACTCTACAGCCGTCGTACGACCGTGTCGCCGTCGCGACCGCCAAGATTTTGTGCAGCATCTTGTCGGTGCGGACGAAGAGAACGCCAAGGCGCCGCCGGCAAGCTTCATGGACCAGAGCCTGGACAAGATGGGTTCTGCCCATACCGGTTGGGCCTCAGATACGGACGTACTCCTTGCGACGGATTTCGTCCCTGTGGCCAAGTGCACAACCTGCTGGCGGTCTACTGTCAGTTCGGCCGTAATCGAAGACCCCGATGCTCTTTGGCCGTGTTGCCAGTGGCCCGTTTACCGATCAAACTCTCGTGTGGGTCCGCATCATTCACCGGCAGGCCGAGGGTTGGCTACGCACTTCGTCTCGAAGGAGTGCTTCTCCGTGACGTTGTGGATACGCAACTCGACGACCCGATGGATATGGAGCTGACGCTGTCGCCCGTCGCAGATGCGCGAGCAAATAAATCGTTGGCGAAAACGACCGCGTCGCCGCTCACCAGCACTGTGATGGTTGCGCCCAACTCTTCCATGCGACCCGAATTGAAGCGTCGGAATGGCTCATTTTGCATGCTACAGCGAAGGCTTCCTGATCCTGATACGCCTCATAGACGTACAATGAGTATTGGTTTT
>CAVVYP010000015.1:0-30208 GCA_963752485.1 uncultured Chloroflexia bacterium | reverse complement strand
TGAATTATTGAATTGCTGGGGGGGGGGGTGTAGCGGTTCAAGGTTCAACGGTTCAAGGGTTCAAAGCGCAGGGGAGTTGGGGGGAGCGCTTGGGGGCGCTCCCTTTGGGGCGGGACGGATGCGGAAGGTTAGGCGATGACGTCTCGGCCGTTCATGTAGGGGCGGAGGACGTCGGGGACGCGCACTGTGCCGCCGGCTTGCTGATAGTTCTCCAGGATGGCGATGATGATGCGCGGCAGGGCCAGGCCGGAGCCGTTGAGCGTGTGCACGAATTCGATCTTGCCTTCCTCGGTGCGATAGCGCGTGCCCATGCGGCGCGCCTGGAAGTCGCGGAACCAGGAACAGGAGCTGACTTCCAGCCATTCTTCGCAGCCGGCGGCCCAGACTTCGATGTCGTATTTCTTGCAGGAGACGAAGGAGAGGTCGCCGGTGGCGATGGCGACGCGACGCCAGGGCAGGCCCAGGCGTTCGGCCAGTATTTCGGCGCCGCGGGTCAGGGATTCGAGTTCGTCACGCCCGCGGTCGGGCTCGACGATCTTCACCATCTCCACCTTCTCGAATTGGTGCACGCGCTTGATGCCGCGCACATCCTTGCCGGCGGAGACCTTCTCGCGGCGGAAGCAGGGGGTGTGGGCGACGTAGTAGTAGGGAAGCCGGCCGGGCTCGATGATCTCCTCGCGGTGCAGGTTGGTGACGGGCACCTCGGCGGTGGGGATGAACCAGTAGTCCTCTTCGGCGTCGCGGTAGAGGACGTCACCGAACTTGGGCAGGTTGCCCGTGCCGACCATGCACTCTTCGCGCACCATGAAGGGCGGGTAGATTTCCTCATAGCCCCCTTCGTTGACGTGGTAGTCGATGAAGTAGTTGACGAGGGCGCGTTGCAGTTGCGCGCCTGCACCCTTCAGGATGTAGAAGCGGCTGCCGGAGATGCGCGCGCCGCGCTCCAGGTCGATGATGTCGAGCTGTTCGCCGAGGTCCCAATGGGGCAGGGGCGTGAAGTCGAAGTGCGGCAGTTCGCCCTCCTGGCGGACGACGACGTTGCCGGATTCGTCGGGCGCGACGGGGACGTCGTCTTCGGGCGGGTTGGGGATGCGCAGCATGGCGGCTTCGAACTCGGCATCCACCGCGCGCAGCTCGACGTCCAGGGCGTCGATTTCGTCGCCGATGTCGGCCATGCGCTGTTTGAGTGCGCCGGCCTCGTCGGTCTTCTTGTCGCGGAAGAGCAGGCCGATCTCCTTGGAGCCGGCGTTGCGCTCGGCGCGCAGGGCCTCGACTGTGGTGAGCAGGCGGCGGCGCTGCTCGTCGAGATCCAGCGCGCGTTCCCACGGCGCGTCGGGGTCGTTGAGTTTGCGCATGGCGTCTGCCAGCGCGTCGCGATTCTCGCGCATCCAACGGATGTCCAGCATTTTGGTTTCCTCCTCGTTTGCGGGCCGATGACGGGCCCGGCATTGATCCCAGCCAAACAAAAAAGCCCTTCGCCTGAATGTGTTCAGGACGAAAGGGCCTCCGTGGTGCCACCTGACTTCACGGACACACGGGTACGCGTGTCCGCCTTATTCACGATAACGGCGTGTGGGCCGCCCGGCCATTTCCTGCCGGGGTCTCGGAAGGGGCTGACGCTCGTTCCCGGACTGCCTCGCAGCGACCGGCAGTTCTCTGTGACGCGGGTGTGCGGGCGTCGTGTTCTTCTTCGCAGACTTTGTCAACCATATTGAGTTGGTGCGCTGAAGGGGACACGCCCAGCATCAGTACGCTTTCAGCGTAGCATAACCGGGCACGCGTGTCAACCGAAATTGCGCGGCTCGTGCGCGAGTTCGGCGTGACCGATTCCCTCCACCCTCCAGTTCGTGACGCATACGCGGTCCCGCTCTGGGCCTAAGAACGGACCGCGCCGGCAACCTGGGAGCTCCTGCGTGGACACGTGCGGATCTCCGGACTGGGCGAGGACGCTTCGTGGGGTGTTCACAGTATGTGGCTCTGGTGTGTCCTGGAACCACGCGTTGCGCGGCGGCATGGTTCGGTCGCCCGATTGAGGCGCAGAATGACGCGAGCAGAATTGGGAGGAAACGGGATACAATGCCAGGTGCGCGAATGATATGGTATAGACCACACGCAAGCCTTTGCGTGACCCGAAATGAAATGCCCCACGAAAGGTTATGACCATGTCTCTGCACGAATTCATGATAGTGGGTACCGCGACGTTTGGACTTGTGGCGTTGCGGTTCGGTCTGCCGATCCTGGCGACGTGGGGCATCAGTCGTCTTCTGGGAAAGGTCTCATAAGCGCAATCCTAGCGGCAACTAACAGAGGTTCGCATGAACGTTTGGCGTTTCATCCCACGCGTACGACAAGCGCAAGTACTGCGCCTGTCGGCCGTCGCAGCACTTGCGGTGTGTATTCTGGTTGCAACCCCTGCAGGCATGTTCGCCCAGTCGTCCACGACCGAAGATGAGGAAGGGTGCGGATGCCATTCTGCGGAGACCGAGCCGTGGGAGGCATCACCTCACGGCCAGGCTGCTCTGAATTCGACGGAGACGCCCGCGCCTACGTGCGAAGGCTGTCACGGCGCGTACGTGCGCGGTCACCGGACCAGCAGTGTCATGCAGCTCACAATGGACTCCGGGGTGTGTATTGAATGCCATACCAAGACGTATGATCAGTGGCAACATACTCAACACGCTGAGTCGGGCGTCCAATGTATCGGCTGTCACCTGACGCATTCTCAGACGCTGCGGTTGACCGGTACAGAGCTTTGCGCCTCTTGTCACCGGCAGTCACCAGCAGATGTTTTCCATGCGTCGCACCGGCACGCGGAAGTATCGTGCATTGACTGTCACGTGGCTGCCGGCCCTCATTCTGAGGCAGCAAACACGGAGATAAGTGAGACGGGCCGGAGCCAAACGCCTTCGCATGATTTCACGCATGTCAGTGCGGCAAATTGCGTCGACTGCCACTCATTGCAGATTCGCGGGGATGGGGCGTTCAGCGCCGGCGATCAGGCCATGACTGAACTGATGACGATCGCCAACCGTGTGCCCGACCTGAGGGATAGGCTTACGTCAGCAGAAGAGCAGAATCGCACTCTCGCGGCTGCGACGTATGCTGCGCTGGGTCTGGGAACCGGTGTGGGCGCAGTACTGGGCATCGTTCTCGTGTTATTCGTCGGGTATGTAGCACAGAGGAAGTCGTGATGCAAGGCCAATCTCAGCCGATAGTCAAGACCTGTCCACTATCGCGCAGGACGTTTCTGAAAGGGGTGGGCGCCGCAGTGACGGCGGCGTTTGCGTCGGCAGCGTGGACTCCCCAGTCACACGTTGCACTGGCAGAAGAGTCATCCCCGGCGGAGACTCCCGCGATGTTGATAGACCTCACGCGGTGCGCCGGCTGCAATTCATGTGCGCTGGCGTGCAAACGCGCCAATCGCTTGCCGGAGCCAGACACAGTGCCGGACGGGCCAAGCAACGAAGTCTACACATTTGTGGATCAGGTGGTTGTTGGCTCGCCGGGAAACGATGGCGACGTGCGTTATGTGAAGCGCCAATGCATGCACTGTCTGGATCCGGCATGCGTGGCGGCCTGCCCGGCCGCTGCCATGTACAAGAGCGACGAAGGCCCGGTGGTCTACCGGCCGAACCGCTGTCTGGGTTGCCGATATTGCCAGGTTGCCTGTCCGTTCGGCGTGCCCACATTTGACTGGCAGAATCCGATCACGCCACGGATCGGCAAGTGCTGGTTCTGCTATGCGCGCCAGATCCAAGGGGAGCAGCCGGCGTGCGCGGCCGCGTGCCCGACGGGCGCATTGCATTTTGGCGGGCGCGATGAGTTGCTTGCCCAAGCTCACGGGCGAATTCAGTCGATGCCCGAACGCTATGTGGACCACGTGTTTGGCGAACACGAAGCCGGCGGAACCTCGATGCTATATTTGTCGGATGTCCCATTCGAGGACATAGGCTTCCCCGTTGGACTGCCGGAGGAACCGGCGTCGGTGTCGTCCGAGAAGGTCATGCGATCGTTGCCGGCGGTGATCCTCGGCGTCGGTGCGCTTGCCGTAGGGACAGCCGTCTACACTCACAAGTTCGCCCCGGCGCACGACGGGACCGGCGCGGATTCCGCCGCAGTGGAAGACTCGGGCATAGACGACGAGTCAAACGTACGAGAGCAAGACGCACACAAGCAAGAAGAGTGAACCATGGCGCTGATAACGTCCGGAGTCCTTTGGGGAATATTGGCGGTGAGCTTCGGGATTGCAGTGTTGACAATCACGGGCACGCGCATGCTGGCCTATCGAGTTGCCGGGAGGCCCACTGTGCAACAGGCCGGCGCACAGGAGCCATTCACGCTTCCCGCGTTGTCGGCGCAGGGCCTGCGCCGGTTCCTGTGGACGCTCGCCACGATGGGTCTGCTTGCCGTCGCCACAGCGATTGTTTTGCTGCGCTTCACATACGGCATCGGCGCCGTGACGAACCTCACTGACACATTTCCGTGGGGCCTGTGGATCGGGTTTGACGTCATGAGCGGCGTAGCGCTGGCGGCCGGCGCGTTCGTAATTGCGGGCGCCGCCCACATCTTGCGCATCGAACGCTTCAAGCCCTTGGTTCGCCCTGCCATATTGACCGGTCTGTTGGGCTATCTGCTGGTGATCGCCGGTCTGATAGTGGACCTGGGCCGGCCGTATAACGTGTGGCGGCCGCTGGTTCATTGGCAGCACCATTCTCCCCTGTGGGAGGTGGGCTGTTGTGTGGCACTGTACACGACCGTGCTGATGATCGAGTTCATGCCCGTCGTACTAGAGCGGGCGAAGGAGTCCAAGTGGGCGGTGCGGCGGCTTCCGGTGCACAGTATCTACAGGATTCTGGCTAGAATATCTATCGGGTTTGTGATTCTGGGTGTCGTGCTCTCAACGCTGCACCAGTCGTCCCTGGGGTCACTCTGGGTTCTGGTCCCCACCAAATTGCATCCTCTGTGGTACTCGCTCTATCTGCCGGTGTTCTTCTGGCTTTCGGCGGTGGCGGTGGGACTGGCGATGACAATTGTGGAGTCCACACTTAGCTCCAAGGCGTTCCACCGCGGGCTTGAGTTGAATCTACTGGCGGATTTGGCCAAAGCGGCTTCCGTCGTTCTGTTTGTTTACCTGATTGCCAAAATGGTTGACCTTTTCCTGCGCGACGCCTGGCCGTATCTGTTTGAGCCTACTCTGCAGGCCGGCGCCTATTGGGTTGAACTGGGACTCGGCGTACTAGTACCTGCGCTACTCTTTGCGTTTGCGCCGCTTCGAAAGCGGCCCGCCTTCTTGTTTGGGGGTGCGCTCATGGTCGTTGTGTTTGGTGTGGTGCTCAACCGACTCAACGTGAGCATCACAGGGCTCTTGCACAACCCGGGCATGGTCTATACACCAAGCTGGATGGAAATCGCCGTCAGCGCGGCGTTCGTCTGTCTGGGCGTGCTCGCGTTCGCTTTGGCGGCGAAGTTCCTGCCGGTCTTTCCCGCAGAATAACAGCCTCACTCCTCCTAACGCCATCAGTACATCGAATCGCCCCAGCCTGCGCGGATGTGTGGACGCGGCTGCGGCGGCTCGCTGAGATGCCGCCGGCAAAGACCCGAATCGGCTGAGCAAGCAATCTATGCGTTCGCGGACCACTCCTTAGCGGAGCGGACGGAGATTGCCCCGCGCATTGCGCCGGCATCCCTCAGGAAGGGCAGTCGAAATCTGAGTCAGGATCTATTCCGCAGGAGGGCCTTCGCACGAATCGTTCGGTTCGCCAAGGCGCTGTTCGCCGCGATTGGCGGGTCCGATTGGGGACGCAAACAGAAGCCGCCGATGCGATCGACGGTTCGGGCGAGGGAGGCAAAACGTTTGCTGTACGGCGGGGTGGCGGTATCTGTTCAGACAGCGCTGCTAGTCGGCGAACGAAACAGGTCGCAATTGGCGCAAAGCTGGGGAACGCGGCCCTCGACACGGAGCCGAACGAGCCAGCATGGCAGAGTCTGGTTGAGGTAGGCGGGGCATTCGTCGCGTTGCTGCGTCGAGCAGCCCTTGATCAACCAGCACGGCAACGGTTTCGACGATGCGGGGGCGCCTTCGGTCGATGGCGCCGCCGATTGCGTGGCGTTCCGCTGGGCCTCCTCTTCCCACTTCCGATCGAAGCACCTCAATAGGGCGCAGACTCCGATCGTGATGGCAACGGGTATACCCAGGCGTAGAAGAAATAGAGCTGCAAGTACGACGATTTCGGTGGCGCGAGACATTCGATTCGCTCTCCTCGGTGAAGTCTTCTCATGAGATAGCATACATCATTCATGAGACGGCATCATGGGGCGAATCCACCAATAGCGGAGGGCTGAGCTACCCAAAGGCAAGAGCCGGTACGCCCAACGCAATCCAAGGCCAATCAGTTCGAGTCGACAATCCCTTTGCTGATGGCGTATTTGACGAGGTCTACGCGGTTGTGGATGTCGAGTTTTGCCATGACGTTCTCGCGGTGCCGGTCGACGGTCTTGGGGCTGACGACGAGCGTCTCGGCAATCTCCCGGCTCGTCATGCCGTCCGCGATCAGGCGGAGGACCTCCAGTTCACGAGGGGTGAGAACGGAGGTGGCGGAGCCGTCCAGTGGCGCCTCCTCCTGGACGAGGAACTGAGCCAGTGAGGCGTGCAGGAATACATGACCCTTGGCCACGGCGCGGATTGCGGAGACTAGATCGTCCGGCGCGGCGCGTTTAGGGATGTAGCCGGCCGCACCCGCGTTGAGGATTTCGACGAAATACTGCTCGTCCTCGTACATGGTGAGGGCCAACACGCACACGTCCGGACACTCTTCCTTGATACGGCGTGTGGCTTCTATCCCGTTCATACCTGGCATTGCGACGTCCATGATGACTACGTCCGGCTGCAGCCTGCTCGCGGTCACCACGGCCTCTGCGCCGCTTCCAACTTCGCCCACGATTTCCAGATCATGCTCAGCCTGGAAGAGCATACGAAGCCCTGCGCGCACGATCTCATGGTCGTCGACGAGCAGTAGGCGTAGCTTGGAACGTTGCGGCATCTTTACCGTCGCTTTCTTTACGGGCTATCGGCGACCGAGGCTGTTGGCTCCGGTTTCATGGCCAGCGGGATCTGGACCTCGATGGCGGTTCCGTTCTGTGCCGAGGTTTCCACATGCATAACGCCGCGCACCAGGCTCACGCGTTCGCGCATGCCGGCAAGCCCCCACCCCGACGACCGGTCCACGGGCAGTGCGCCCTGAACCAACTGGAAACCGCGGCCATTGTCGTGAATGAGGAGGCGGATCTCCTGGTCGGAACGCTGTAGCGTAATGTCGACCCGAGTGGCGCCAGCGTGCCGGGCGACGTTGGACAGGGCTTCCTGGAGAATACGGAACAGAACTGTACTGTACTCGGAGGATAGATCGGCAGTAGGGCCGGAGGCCTCGACATGGACAGGCATGTTCCACCGCTTCTGAAACGTCCTGGCGTACCAGTGTACAGCGGCTTCCAGGCCGAGTTCGTCCAGGTGCGGGGGGCGCAGGTCGGCTATGATAGCCTGAAGCTCGCGCATGGCGCCATTGCTATATGATAGCACTTCGTCGAGCTGCGCCAGCAAGGGGTGTGCATCTTCTCCGCCTTCGTTTTCCACCTGCGTCTGGATGCCACGGAGAGCGAGGCCGATGGCGGTCAGCGATTGGCCGGTTGCGTCGTGAAGCTCACGTGCGATGCGCTGCCGTTCTCCTTCTTCCGCGTTGACGACTTTCCCCAGGAGTTCTGCAAGCATTTGTTCCCGCTCCAGCGCCTGTCTGTGGAGCAATGCATTCTCGACGGAACGCCCCAATTCCTGTGCAATGCCGACCATCAGGGCCAAATCCGCGGACGACAGGCGACTTGGAGATGTTGGCGATTCGGACAGTGCAATAGCGCCGATGGTGCGTTCGGCAGACATCAGCGGAAGCGCCACGTGCAGTGTAGGACTCATGTGGCGCCGGCACTCCTGTTGCAGCAGTACATCTTCCAAGGAGATGCGCAGCTCATCGCCGTCAGCATGCAAACAATGCAGCATGCCGTCGAGCAGACATTCCTCACCAAGGGAGACGGCAACGGCCTGGTCCGGCATGTCGCCGCCCAGATGGATCGAGTCCGTCTGGGGATAGCCGATTGCGGCGGCCACCCAAGCGCACGAGTCGTTGGGTTCTGCGAGCAGAATCAGGCCGGCATCGGCGAATGTCAATGTATCCACAATCTGCGAAAGCGCTGCGAGAAGCGGCTCTGGCCAGGCAGCTCTTTCCTGCAAGGTGTTGGAGATATCGACGAGCATGGAAAGCTTCCGCATGGCAAGTTTGAGCTCGAGGTTGACGGTCTCTAGGCGCTGGCTGCTGGTCTGCACAGCGTCCAGGGTGGCGGCCTGGGCGGCGAGGCGCGCCTCGTTCGATGCGTGCAGCCGGCGCCGCTCCTCGACTTCGAAAACGCCGAGGACGCGCAGCATGAAGACTGTGAGGATCGCGGCCATGATGGCGCGGAAGAGCTGTACGGGAATCCCAAACCGATCCAGGAAGTTGGCGCTGTTGAGGACGGGTGAGAGCGGAAGCGGCGTGGGCCTGACGAAGGGCTGGCCGACGAGGGCGTACAGCACAAGGGCGGCTGCGCACCAGACAAGGCTGGCCCCGAATTCGGGTATGTCGGAATCGCGGAAGATGCGCTGTTGCGACATGAGCGCCCAGGCGGCCAGCAGCGCGGCGGGGATGCCCACGATGTAGCGCACTAGCACGTCAGCGAGAGCTGCCGTCCCCTGTGCGCCGGTCCCATAGTAGGCGGCGGCCGCCCAGGTGGCGGCCACCCACAGGAGCAGCGCAGCGCTCATGCCGGCGTAGACGCGAGTGGACGTGCGGTCCTGGACGCCGAGGAGCGTCAGGGCGAAACCGAGCAGCAGCAAGAACGATAGGGCCAACAAGAGGATGCGCGCGATCTCATGCCAGAGCAGCGGCGTATATCCGCTGCCGGCGGCGATGAGTTGGAACATTTCGACCCACTCGTGCGCGCCGTGGAGCAATCCGAAGAGCGCCAGGGCGGTCGTGGCGGCGGCGAAGCGGAAGGCGGAACTACGCCGCTTGCTGATCAGGAGGGCGACGCCCAGCGTGAAGAAGGCCAACCCGTATGCGAAGTAGACCGCTACCATATGGGAGACCAGGTACTCGGAGATGACGTTCATTGGGCTGTTCGGGTACAGGTCCTTGAGGGCGGAACGAACGCCCTTGCGGTCCCATTGTACAGCCGAACGGCGCGAAGGACTAGCGCCCGGAGACGTCGCGATTGTCATTCCCGCATGGGGTTGGCGGGTATCCAGGCCGGCACAGGCGTCCGCACGGTGGATTCCGCGCCCCGTGGGCACCCGAGGCCGGAATGACAGGGTGCGTACGCACGGTGGATCCGCGCCCCGTGGGCACCCGAGGTCGGAAGACAGGCGCGGCCGCACAGTGGATTCCGCGCCCAGTGGGCACCCGAGGTCGGAATACGGCGCGGCCGCACAGTGGATTCCGGCTCAGGGCCGGATTACAGGCGCGTCGCACGTGGATTCCGCGCCCCGTGGGCACCCGAGGCCGAATGACGGGGGCGGCCGCATGGTGGATTCCGCGCCCCGTGGGCACCCGAGGTCGGAGTGACGGCGCGGCCGCACGGTGGATTCCGCGCCCCGTGGGCACCCGGGGCCGGAATGACAGGTGCGGATGTGTGCGTGGGTCAGGGGCGAGGGCTAGTGCGCCCAAGCTTGGACGGCGTCGGCCAACTGGGGGAGGGACATGCCGGCGTCGGGCGCTTCGTAGCGCACGACGGAATAGGAGATGACGTCCAGGTGGTCGACGAGCCAGTCGAAGAGGGCGTGGGGGATGTCCGACTCGACATCGACACGCACGACGGAGCCGCGCGCTTTGCGCCCGTGCACCTCGTTCGACCGGTACCGTTGCAGCCCAAGCATGTCGGACGCGCGCAGGACGCGGAAGCAATGCACGCCGCGAATGGGCAGGCCGACGAACAGGTCGGCCACGTGGTGGCGCACGAGGTCTACGCTCCAGATGAGTGAGGCGGGCGCGCGGGCGCCCTGTTCGCGGGCGGAAGACGCGCCGCCGGCGCTGGGCAGCTTGATCAGTCGCGGCGTGATGCTGGGGATCTGACGCGGGCGATGAGGGCTGCGGGCTCGTGGCGAACGCCGCCGCGCAGTTCGACGAGCAGGTTGAGGCTGTCGCTGCTGATGTAGGGAAAGGGGCGGCCGGGGTCCACGGCGAGGGGCGTCAACAGCGGGTAGATCTGCTCCTGAAAATGGGCCTCTATCCAGCCGGCATGTTCCATGCGGGCCTGTTCTACGGAGAGAATCTGGAAGCCGCTGCGCGAAAGCTCCGGCAGGATGTCGCGTTCCAGTAGCGCGTTGGCGCGGTGGTGGAGGTATTCCGTCCAACGAGCCAGGGAAAGCGGCCAGGCGGTGGACATCGCTTCGGGCGGGCTGCCGTCTACGGACAGGGGCGAGAGGTAGTCGCGGAAGATGGTCTCTGTCTCGCGCGACATTGCGCCCAGTTCTGCGATGCGCATTTCGGCCGCAAGCGAAGGATCGCCGGCGCACGCGAGGGCTCGCGCCGGGTCGAACAGCACAGGCGGGACGGCGTCGTGCGCTTGAAACAGGCTGAGGAAGACCTGTTCCAACGTCATGTCGCTGAGTTCCCCCGGGTCTGCACTCTGAAGCATGGTGTCCTGTACCTGCGTCGCGCTCTTCGACCTGCCCTCGCTCGCGCCTGCTTGCGCCTACTCCTGGTCCCAGGCGGTGCCGCCATTGGCGGCGGCGGGGCCGGCTTCGCCGGTGTCGGCGGGCGGGTCTTCGGCATAGGCGAGAGCCAGGGCCGCTTCCGTCACTCGCCGGTAGACGCCGGTCAATGTATCGAAGACTTCCTCGTTCGCATGGGAGAATGCGGGCGGACCCAACCTGCGCAGGAGGACGAGTTCGGCGACCGGCGGCACGATGTGGGGCCGGAACTGTTCGAGCGTGCGCGCGCTGCCCCAGAAGCGGTTGACGTCCTCCGCCAGCGGCTGTGCGTCGGGCTTGGGTTGCTCGGCGCCGCGCAGGCCATTGGGCTGCACGGCGTCTTGCTGCAGGGCGTTGCCGGCGCCGGCGGAGCCGTTTGCATCGCCCTTCTGGCCGCGTTTGCGGCGCAGGGCGCGCAACACCTGCTCGCGCACGCGGCCGCGCAGATGAAACAGCAGCCACGGGTCTTCGGCCAACATGTCCCCGGCGGCGCGCAATGCGGCGTCCACATGGGGACAGGGTCGATCTGCGCGGTTCGCTGCATTCTCGGCTGGTTGCTCCGGGCCGGATTGGGGGGCGTCACAGCAGGTGCAGGATGCGATGACTGCCTCATGTTCCGCGGGCAGGAGTGCAAGCCCCTCCTGTTGCAGGGTGGCCTCAAGCGCGTCCGGAAAGTCGCCGGCCAGCATCTGTGCGGCGTAGAGGGCCTGACTACTCAGCAGGTCGATGACGCCGGTCCACTGCTCATCCCGCCACACGGGCATGTCGACGGCGACGTCGCAATCGCCGAGGTTTTTGTCGGCCACGCCGGCCGCAATGCGGCCGGGGCTTAGCTCGAGCCGAGTGACGCGCAGGCCGGCCCGCGGCGTCGCGTCCAGCAGGCCGCGTGCGAGCAGAAGCGACTGCCAGCGGTTCGAACGTTCGATTCCCTGTCTCGATTTGCCGTTGGTCACAGGTTTTCGCCCTCGATCGCGTCGTGGCGCAGCGCGATCAACTCGTGCAACTGGTCCGTATCCAGCTCGGTCAGCCATTCCTCGCCGCTGCCGACGATGGATTCCGCCAATGCCTGCTTGCTCTCGATCAGCTCGTGGATGCTTTCTTCCAGGGTGCCGGCGGCCACAAACTTGTGGACCTGCACGTTGCGCACCTGGCCGATGCGGAAGGCGCGG
Organism: uncultured Chloroflexia bacterium; assembly: GCA_963752485.1. Classification (GTDB taxonomy): domain Bacteria; phylum Chloroflexota; class Anaerolineae; order Caldilineales; family Caldilineaceae; genus JASGTU01. Next base: position 18,268 of record CAVVYP010000015.1, on the reverse strand, counting down.
TCGGTGGCCTGGTTTTCCACGGCGGGGTTCCACCAGCGGTCGTAATGGAAGACATGGTTGGCGCGCGTCAGGTTGAGGCCCGACCCGCCGGCGCGCAGGCTGAGGACGAAGACCGGCGGTCCGTCATCGCGCTGGAAGGCCTGGACCATGTTGTCGCGCTGTTGCGCGGAGGAGCCGCCGTGCAGGAAGAGCGCATCGAGCCCCAATGCGTCCGCGAGGTGCGTCTGGAGCAGGCGCCCCATCTCCACATATTGCGTGAAGATCAGCGCGCTGTCGCCCACGGACAGCGCTTCGTCAAGCATCTCGGTGAGGCGGGCGAGTTTGCCGCTGCGACCGGGCAGAGGGCCGCTCTGCTTCAGGAACTGGGCCGGATGATTGGCGATCTGTTTGAGTCGCGTGAGCAGGGCGAGTATCTGTCCCCGGCGCTGGATGCCGTCGGTGCGGTTGATCTCGTTGAGGGAATCGGTGACGGTCTTGGCGTAGAGCGCGGCCTGCTCGGTCGACAACGAGCAGTAGACGATCATTTCGTTCTTTTCGGGCAGGTCCGAGATGATGTCGGGGTTCGATTTGAGGCGACGGAGCAAGAAGGGTTGCACGACCCGGCGCAGCTCGTCGGTTCGCTCCTCATCGTTGTAGCGCTCGATGGGCACGGCGTAGTTGCGGCGGAAGGATTCGCGGCTGCCGATGTAGTCGGGATTCAGGAAACGCATGATGCTCCACAGCTCGGTGAGCCGATTCTCGACGGGCGTGCCGGTGAGGGCGATGCGGTTCCCGCCGCGCAGGCGCTGCACGGCCAGGGTCTGTTTGGCGGTGGGCGTCTTGATGTTCTGGGCCTCGTCCAGAATCAGATCGCTCCACTCGTATTGCTCCAGGAGGTCGACGTCCCGGCGCGCCGTGCCAAAGCTTGTCACGACCAGGTCGGTGTCGGCGACGGCTGCGGCGAATTCACGGCCCGCGGGCCGTGTGTGGCCGTGGTGGACGAGGACGCGCAACGACGGCGCGAAGCGCTCGATCTCCCGTCGCCAGTTGGCGACCACGCTGGTGGGGCAGATGAGCAACGCGGGCGCTTGGCGTACGGGTTCGCCGGATTCCGAGCGCCGCACGAGAAGCAGGAGAGCGATGGTCTGGATCGTCTTGCCCAGGCCCATATCGTCGGCCAGACAGGCGCCAAGGCCCAGCTCGCGGAGATAGGCGAGCCAGCCAAGCCCGCGGCGCTGATAGGGGCGCAACTCGCCGATGAAGCCGGCGGGCTCGTCGATTTCGGAGAGCGGCGTTGCCGAGCGCAGGCGGAAGAGCACGTCTTGCACCCAGCCGGAGAGGACGACGTCTTCGAGGCCGAGCGCGCCGTCCACGGAGCTGGGGGCCAACTCTTCGGGAAGCGCGTCGAGGCCACCGGCCGTCGCCATGTCGCGCGCGTCTTCGCCGCCGAGGTCCTGGTAGCGCTGTGCGATCTGCACGGCCTTGAGCAAGCTCATGCTGCCGACCTGGTTGGGTTCGGTGAGGAAGCGTTGGGCGGCAGCCACCTGTTCGGGGTCGAGCTCGACCCAGCGTTCGCGCAAGCGAAGCAGGGGCGTCTTCATGGCGAAGAGCTGGTCAAACTGCTCGCGGGTCAGTTGTTCGCTGCCGAGCGTCAGCTCCCAGGAATAGTTGACGCGGCGGGCGAATGGCCGTCCGTTGCCGGGATGCGTCGTCCGCCCGGTCTGCGGCGACGCGTCCCAGCCTTCTGCATCGGCGTCCGGGTCGCCATCCAGATCCGTCGCCAGGCGCAGGCGGAGGCCAAGACGCATGGAGCGGTGGGCGTGCCACCACGCGGGCAGGACGATGCCAAAGCCGCTGCTTTCCAGCAGAGGGCCGATCTCGCGCAGGAAGCGGTAGGCCTCCTCGGTAGAGAGCAGGCATTCCTCGGGCTGGGGACTGCGGAGGCTGCGTTCGATGGGCGTGAAAAGCCGGCTGGCCACGCCCAGACCGGTCAGCAGCCGTTCCTGCGGCTGGTCAATCTGTCGCCCGCCGGAGAGAACGTAGCCGTGGGTAGAGTTCCAGACTTCGCCGGCGGGAACCATGAGGTCCGGATTGTCTCTGGCCTGGAGGAAATAGCGCAATCGCCAGGCGGACGGTTCGGCGACAAAGGCAAGGCCGCCGTTGGACACGCCGGACGGGTGCGGCCGGCGTCTTCGGTTTGCGGCTCTTCGAGCACGAAGCAAATGCGGATGTTGGCGTCGCGCACGAGGTAGAGGCGCTCGGTCCAGTGACGCCACTCCTGGTAGAGGTCGTGCATCGGCTGCGGAGGCAGGGCGACATGGGCGGATTGGCTGAGCAGGCTCTGCATCCACACGAGCGGCGGACGTCGGCTCGTGCTGACGCTGGGCGGCTGCACGTCTGCCGTCCACTTGCGAATAGCGGCATCGACCACATTGCCGATGAAGTGGTCTACCAGTTCCGACGGGAAAGGCGCCTGGTTCGGGTCGGTGAGATCATAGGCGCGGCAGACGGGCGGCATGGAGTCGATCAACTGCTGCCGGCGCTGCTCGATGCGCGTATCCAGGTATTGGGGCAGCCAGCGGGCGTGGATGACGCCGGCCCCGTGGACTTGCATGCCCGGCAGGAAGTGTTCGCCCACGAGCAATTCCACGGCAAACTTGGCCACATTGCTCCAGAAGAGCAGGTCGTTGCCGATGCGAACGCGGTAGAGGCGTGCGCCGGCTGCTCCGGAATCCTGGGAGGGGACGCGCGCCAGGTGGCTCAGGAAGCGGAGCGAGGGCATGGCGGGCATGGCGAGTCCGGTGACTTGCCAGGGCATGAGCACGGGGTCGCCGGCCCGCTGTGTCGAACCGTTGGGCGCCTGGCCGTTTCGGGGCGGCGCATCCACCGAGGCGGAGACCAGGTCGCGCGAGACGTTTCTGCGCGAAAGGGGCATGCCGTCCTGGCTGGGAAGCCAAACCGTTGCGTTGGACGGCTGCATATTGGGCGGGTCAACGGTGGTGAATTCGGCTGCGAGGACGGAGCGCAGATGGCCGATGGACGCTTGGTGCGGGTGCGACGGAATCTTGGGCGCTCGCTGGCGTCCGTTGGCCGCTTTTCGCTCGCCGTTGCGGCGAGGCTGCGGAGCAACTAGGGTGTTTTCGGGCCGCAGCGACCGGTCCAGGTCCTCAGCCCACAGGAACAAACGATAGCCGGAATCGGACTCGACAGAACGCAGCCACGCAGCGTGCAGAATCAAAGGCATAAACTATATTGTACCGTGCGGCGGGAATGGGATCAAATTCCGATCGCCGAAAACGGCAGCGTACTTCTGTCGTGCGGGTCAGGCGATGCCCGAGTCTGCTGCGCTTGCCGCGTCCTCGATATCCAGAAGATCCGCGTAGATTTCGTGGACAATGCGTTCCGGATCGGGCACGAGGGCCTCGTCCGCCATAAGGCCAATGGTGACGTCGCCGTTATAGCTCAGGATGCTGACGCCGACGCCGACGCCGCGCGATTGGGGAACCCAGAACATCATGCGGTCGATGCGCGTGCCGGCAAAGTAGACGGGGCGACGCGGTCCGGGGACGTTGGTGAGGATGCAGGAGGCCTTGGAGGCGAACCAGGCGGATGTCTTGCGCGACGCGGGGCCGGGAATCATGCCCAGCAGATTGAGGATTTCGTAGACGAGGAGCGGTTCCGGCGAACGTTTTAGCGCATCCATGCGCTTCTTCACCTCGCGCAGCCGGCCGAGCGGGTCGGGGACGGTGATGGGCAAGGTGAGAAATACCATGCTGAACTTGTTGCCAAGCGTGAGCGGCGCGCCCGCCGGGCGCAGGTTGACGGGCACGGTGGCGCGCATGTCCCGCGCCGGTGTTTCGCCGACGGCTTCGATCATATAGCGCCGCAGACCGCCTGTGACGGAGGCGACGAGTACGTCGTTGACGGTGGCGTCCGTGGCGCTGCCGATCTGCTTGATGCGTTCGAGGGGGATGGGCTGCGACCAGGCCACGCGCTTGATGGGCGTGAGGTCACCGCGATAGACGGCGTTGCGGTCCTGGGTCATGAGCACGAGTTTGGCCAGATCGACTGAAGCGGCGGCGGCGACCAGCGCGCCCGCCTTGAGCGAGACCATGGCGTCGCGGGCGGCATCGCGCGCGGCGACAGGGTCAGTAGTGCGCTGGCGCGCGGCGTCGAGCATGGCGCCGCCCGCCCTGCCGGCCAAGCGAAACGGGCTGCGCACGAGCTGGGGAATGCGGCCGGTGGAGGATTCCTCCTCCGCGAGCGAACCAGCGGCGCGATGCGTGTCCGGTTCGGCGTCGGTCAGGGAGAGGAATCACGCGCATGAGCGCGATGCCGTCGCCGATGGCGTGGTGGAGACGACTGTAGACGGCGCAGCCGCCGCGGTAGTTGTCGATCAAATAGGTGCGCCACAGGGGGCGCGTGCGGTCCAGGGGCTCGGACATGAGCATACTGACCAGCCGCTGGAGTTCGGCGTCATCGCCGGGGTCCGGGAGGGCCAGGTGGTGGACGTGGGAGCGGACGTCAAAGTGGGGGTCGCTTTCCCAGTGCATGCGCCCGACGGCGGGCGAACCGTCCACGACGCGCTGGGAGAAGCGGCTGAAGCGGGCGATCAAGCGCGCGTTCAGGGTGTCGACCAGCCGGTCATAGTCGATGTTGCCGGAGCAGAGCATGATGCAGTTAATGACCATGGGGTTGGTGGACTCGTCCATGCCGAGCCAGGTGGCGTCCATGTGTGAGACCGGAACTCGTACGCGTGTCTTTGCCATTTTGTCCTCGTGCGGTTCTGGGCGCTCTTGGCCGACCGGCAGCGGCTGAACTCATGCGTGAAACGGCTGCGGTGTGGCGGGCTTATGGTAACTTCGGGAAATCATGGCGAAGTTATGTCAACCGATGTTGTTTGCCCTGCCGCAGTGAAGGCAGTATAGACTATGATGGCGAATTCCTCCACTCGGGCGCCGGCGATGGCGGGGGTTTTAGGTTGGGCGCTGTCAGTGGGAATGGGACGCAGATCGACGCTGATCAAGCGGATTCTTGCTGATTCGCTGGTGGGCATGGGGTTTGGCCGGCGTACAACGAAGGCTCACTACGCCACGCTTGCGATTCCGGCCGCGGATGGTGCGTGTCAGGAGGGTTGCGGGCGCGGATGGCTTGAGTGGATTCCGCGCCCGGGGGCTCCCGGGTCCGGAATGACATGGTGCGTGAGGTGGATTCCGCAGCCCTGGGAGGTTCCCGGAAGTCCGGAATGACAGCTGGGGGCGGTGGTTGGACGGTGGGATGGATGGGACGAGGGCGATTGACGCGCGGTATGCGATGCGGCGGGCGCGGCCATGACGGTTGCAGGCGCCCAGTGGAGATACCAGAATTGCACGGCCCAAGGGCGGGGACTATAATGGCGTGAATTCGCCGGGCAAGACGCTCGGGCAGACGAGACAGACGGTCGCTCGCGGGGACGTTGCGCGCAGCGCCAGGACTGGACCGGAAGCAATTCAGGCAGCACCAGAAGCAAGGACGCGTACTATGTTGAAATCACACACCTGCGGCGAGCTCACTATCGAGGATGCCGGCGCAACTGTGACCCTGGCCGGGTGGGTCCATCGCGTGCGCGACCACGGCGGCGTCGTGTTCGTGGACCTGCGCGACCGCTTTGGCATCACGCAGGTCACCATCGGCTCCGACGCGCCCGCCGCGGTGCGTGAGGCGGCCACACAGATACGCAGCGAGTATGTGGTCCAGGCGCCCGGACTCGTGCGCAAACGACCGGAGGGGTTCGAGAATCCCAACCTGGCGACCGGCGAAATCGAGGTAGCGGCGGAGGAGCTGAACATCTTGAGCGCGTCCAAGACGCCCCCCTTCTACATCAGCGGCGACACGGAAGACGTGGACGAGGCGCTGCGGTTGAAGTATCGCTATCTCGACCTGCGACGGCCGGCCATGGCGGCCAACATGGCGCTGCGGCACACGATCGTGCGCTTCATTCGCGAGTTCCTGTCGGCGCGGGACTTCCTGGAGATCGAGACGCCGATCCTGTTGAAGAGCACGCCGGAGGGGGCGCGTGACTTTGTGGTGCCCAGCCGGCTGCACGAGCACGAATTCTACGCCCTGCCGCAGAGTCCCCAGCAGATCAAGCAATTGCTGATGGTGGCGGGCATCGAGCGCTACTTCCAGATTGCGCGCTGTTTTCGAGACGAGGACCTGCGCGCAGACCGGCAGCTCGAGTTCACGCAGCTGGATCTGGAGATGAGCTTCGTGGAAGCGGCGGACGTTTGCGGCATCATCGAGACGATGCTGATCGAGCTGTGCGGCGAAGTCAGCAAGAAGCGCATCCAGCAGACGCCCTTTCCGGTGCTGACGTACGCGGAGGCCATGGACAAATACGGCGTCGACCGGCCGGACCTGCGCTTCGGCCAGACGCTGTTCGATTTGAGCGAGGCGGTGGCCGGGTGCGAATTTGGCGTCTTCCGCAACGCGGTGGCGAATGGCGGACAGGTGAAGGGCGTGGTCTACCCGGGCGGCGGGGAGCTCAGCCGCCGCGAGATCGATGCGTTCGCCGACTTCGTGGCTCCGTACGGTGCGAAGGGCGTGGCGTGGATCGTGGTGACGGGCGAGCCGGACGCATCGGGCGCATACACCCATGAAGCGGTGCGCAGCCAGATCGCCAAGTTCCTGACCGAGGCGGAACTGACGTCGGTCGTGGAGAAGAGCGGGGCAGCGCAGGGCGACCTGATCCTGATGGTGGCGGACAGCTCCGGAGGTGGTGGCGCAGTCGTTGAGCAACCTGCGGCTGGAGATCGGCCGGCGCGCGAACCTGATCGATACGGACGAACTGGCCTTTTGCTGGGTAACGGACTTCCCGCTGCTCGAGTACAACGAAGAGGACAAGCGCTGGCAGGCGGTACACCACCCGTTCACGAGTGCGCTGGACGAGGACTGGGAGAGGCTGGAAAGTGATCCGGGTTCGGTTCTGGCGAAGGCGTACGACGTGGTGCTCAACGGCTGGGAAATCGGCGGCGGCAGCATCCGAATCCACCGCAGCGACCTGCAGGATCGGATCTTCACGGCGCTGGGCATATCCAAGGAAGAGGCGCTGGCCCAGTTCGGGCATCTGCTGGAGGCGTTCCAGTATGGCGCACCGCCCCACGGCGGCATCGCGCTGGGCATGGACCGCATGGTTGCGCTCTTTGCCGAGTGCACGTCCATACGCGACGTGATCGCCTTCCCCAAGACGGCGGCGGGCACGGACCTCATGCTCGATTCGCCGAGCCCCGTGTCCGAAGCGCAATTGCAGGAGCTGCACATCATGCTGCGGCCCGGCAAGCCGGCCAAGCGCTGACGGATTGATGAGGCGAGCGAGTTTGCATCTGCCGGCCACGATGACGAATCGACGCGCAAGGCCGGCGTTCCGGACCGTTCGGGCACGAAATGGGAGGGCGCATACCGTCTATGGCGCAGAGCGCGGCAACTGAAAAGCAGCCCACCAGGCTCCGGAGAGAAGTCGGTCTCTTCGGAGCCGTAATGTTGGGACTGGGATCGATCGTGGGCACAGGCGTATTCGTGAGCCTGGGCATCGGCGCGGCGTTGGCCGGTTCGGCCGTGATCGTGGCGGTGGCGCTGGCCTCGCTGGTCGCTACGGCCAACGGGCTATCGAGCGCGCAGTTGGCCGCCACCTATCCGGTGAGCGGCGGCACGTACGAGTACGGCTACAAGACGCTAAACGGCTGGTGGGGGTTTGCCGCGGGCTGGATGTTCCTGTGCGCCAAGAGCGCGTCGGCGGCGACGGCGGCGCTGGGTTTCGCGGGGTATGCGCTGGGGCTGTTCGGCGTCACCAACCCGGCGTGGCGCGTGGGCGTGGGCGTGATTGCGGTGGCCATCCTCACGCTGATCCTGCTGCAGGGCATTCGACGGTCGAGCTTGACGAACACGGTGATCGTGAGTGTGACGTTGCTGGCGCTGGGCTTCTTCATTCTCGCCGGCTTTGTGCGCATGCTGCCGCTGCAGGTGGGCCATTTCTTGCCCTTCTTCGGGCGGGACGGCGAGGACGGCAATGCGGTGCGGCTGGTCTTGAATGCGACGGCCCTGATGTTCGTGGCCTATACGGGCTACGGGCGCGTGGCCACGCTGGGCGAGGAGGTGCGTTCGCCCTCGGTCATCATTCCCCGGGCCATCATCCTGACGCTGGTTGTCTCGCTGTTGCTCTACCTGGGCGTAGCGGTCGTCGCCATCGGCTCCGTGGGGGCGGAGGCATTTGCAGAGATCACGCTGGAGACGTCGGCCCCGCTGGAAACCATCGCGGCGGGTTTCGGCATTCCGGGCGCGGCGCAGATCTTGGCGATCGGCGCCGTGACGGCCATGTTGGGTGTGCTGCTGAATCTGCTGTTGGGGCTGTCGCGGGTGTTGCTGGCGATGGGCAGGCGCGGGGACATGCCGCCCCTGGTTGCGAAGGTCAACAAGACGAATCGCACGCCGGAGGTCGCCATCGTGGTGATGGGCGTGGTGATCGCGCTGCTGGTGTTGATCGGCGACATTCGCATGACGTGGACGTTCAGCGCGTTCACCGTATTGATCTACTATGCGATCACGAATCTGGCTGCGCTACAGCTTCCGGCAGAGAAGCGGCGCTATCCGCGCGCGATCGCGGTCTTCGGGCTGCTGGCGTGCGGCTTCCTGGCGTTCTGGGTGCCGCCGGCGGTGATGGGCGTCGGGCTGCTGATCCTGGCCATTGGGTTTGGGTGGCGCTATGTGTATCGCAAGCTGACGTAGGAACGCCGCCGGTACCGTGTACCGGTGCAATGCATAGAATCACCTCGCAAGCGACAGATAGCCATTCCGGGTCGTGAAAACGAAAGGCGTCGACATGAAGATCACGGGAATCGAGCCGCGGGTTGTTCATGTGAACCATCGCGGGGACTGGGTGTTCGTCTGCGTGCATACGGATGCAGGCATCACCGGAGCCGGCGAGGCGAGCCACAGCGGCAACGATGCGCTGCTGCTGTCGACCCTGGAGTATATGGCGACGCAGATCAACGGCCGGGACCCGGGCGAGATTCAGACGGTCTGGCGGCAGCTTGCGCGGCTGAACGGCGGGCGCATCGCGGCGACGGCGTTGAGCGCGATCGAGCAAGCGCTGTGGGACATCCAGGGCCAGCGGCTAGAGACACCGGTTCACCGGCTGTTTGGCAGCGCGCTGACGCACAAGCTGCGGCTGTACGCCAACATCAACCGGCATGTGCGGGAGCGGACGCCGGCCGGTTTTGCGCTGGCCGCGCAGCAAGCGGCGGACGAGGGCTTCACGGCGATCAAGTTGGCGCCGTTTGACGAACTGGGGCGACGCGACCATGTGCGTACGGGGCCGTCTGCGGCGTGGCGACCGGGCGTGGAACGGGTGCGCGCGGTACGCGAGGCCATCGGCGACGAGGTTGAGCTGGCGGTGGACTGCCACAGCCGCATGGACATGTCGGAAGCGCTGATCGTGGCGGATGCGCTGGCGGAGTGCCGGCTCTTCTGGTACGAGGAACCGGTGCATCAACGACATGTGGACGACTTGGCGCGCATTACGCAGGCGGTGTCGATGCCCACGGCGTCGGCGGAGAGCGTATTCGGCGTGGAGGGCTTTGCCCCGTTCCTGACGCAGCGGGTGGTGGATGTGCTGATGCCGGACGTGAAGCACGACGGCGGGTTGATGGAGACGGCGCATATTGCGGCGGCGGCGCGCATGAACGGGTTGCTGGTGGCTCCGCACAACCCGGCGGGTCCGCTGGCGACGGCGGCGACGGCGCAGGTGATCAGCACGGCGGCGAATTTCTCCATTCTCGAATACGCGTGGGGCGAGGTCCCCTGGCGGGCGGATCTGCTGTCGCCGCCGGAGCGTATCGAGGACGGCTATCTGGTGTTGTCGGATTTGCCGGGGCTCGGGCATCGGCTGAACGACGAGGTGGTGTCGTCGCATCGCGTGGGCGCGGTGTCGGCGGTGGACTCTTCGAAGGTGGGGGCGGGGTGAAGCTACGCTTTTAGGGGTTCAATACTGCGCTGTTCAAGGGGTTCCATTGAACCTTGAACTTTGGACCCCTTGAACTTTGAAATCTGAAGCGCAAGCGTCTCCGACGCCGGCGCGCATATGCCCCGCCGTCAATATGCCGTATACAGGAACGAGTCGCGCTTGGGGAAGAGCGTTTCCAGCAACAGCCTCCACACGCCGTCGGCGCCCGTGTCCGGATACTGGTCGCGCAGCTCATCGAAGCTGCGGTGGCCAAACACGAGGGGGACGAAGGCATCGTAGGGCAGGCGGATTTCGGCCTCGGCGGGCGGCGGACTCTCGCGCACCGTCTGCAGCGAACCGGCGCTGAATGTCAGTTGCAACGCTCGCTGATAGAAGCTCATGTGCAGCAGGCCGGTCCAGCCGGCAAAGGGCGACGCTTCGAGCCGCGCCTCCGAATGCCGGCGCGAGGGCCTGTAACAGCGCGGCGTCATCCGGCGCGTGAATCTGCCACGCGTAGGTACCCAGGGCCGTCGCTCCGTGGGCCAACGCCAGGCGCACGAAAATCGAAGACGCCGGCAGGTTTAGCCGCATGCCCGGCTTGTTGCGTTCCTGCGCCAAGCTCCTCGCATGACTCAGTAGGTCCAGCGCTACGTCGTGGCGCGCAGCGTACGCCTCGTCGATCACCAGTTCCTCGCCGAAGTGGAAGTGCGGTATGCGCACATAGCCCAGAGCGGCGGCGCCCGCACTGCCGTTTTCCTCGATGATCCACGTGTCGTGAACCATGGCGTCCGCGGGGTCGTCACGCGAAATCAGATAGCGCCACACATCCGCGCTGCGTTCGGTGTGAATGCAGAGGCCGCGTACCGTTGCGTCGTACATCGAAGCCAGGGCAGGGATGTCGTCCACGCTTCCGCGGCGCACGACGCGTTCGGAGCCGGGCGCCGCAGGCATGTGGCGGAACTCCCAGCGATAGCCGCCCTCCAGTGGCAGCGCGTACTGGTAGTCGAACTGCCGGTAGAAATAGGCGATGCCCTGGATGTGCGACAGTACGCACCTGCGCTCGCGCAGCCGTCGTTTGAAGTAGTCCACCTGCGCCCGTATCAGCCCGCGCCCGCGGTAGCCGTCGAGCGTGCCGACGATGCCCATTTCGCCCGCGCGCAGGCGCACGCCTTCGTAGTTCCAGGTCCACGGGATCAGACAGAGCGCCGAGACGATCTCGCCGTCCGCGTTCTCCACGTACACTTGGTCCGCCGGCTCCATGCCCGGATAGCCGCGCAGCAGGCTGCGCGTCATGGGCGCTAACTCTGCGCCGTGGATGGCTGCGTTGAACACTGCAATGCGCTCGACGTCGTCCTCGTGCGCCGCCGTTCGCAGCGCGAGGTCGTCATCCAGTCGTTCCGTGTATCCGCTCTGGGATTGGGCGCTCGGCGCTTGGCGCGACATGGTCAGCTCCCTGTCTTGCTCAGGGCGTTGGCTTGGTTACGAGGTAGAGATAGCGGGCATGCGCGCCGGCCTCGATACGCGGCCAGTACGCCGTTCGCTTCCCCATAGCGGTTCCGGTAGAGGAACTCGTTGCCTTCCATGATGAAGGCCAACTCCAACGCTTCCAGCACTTGCTTCTTGCGCAGGGCGTGCCGGCGATCGTCCTCGGTCAGGTCATGCGTCGTGAAGGACAGCCCCTGTCGCCGCAGCGCAACGCCCAGCGGCGTCCGATAGGGCGGCAGCGCGCCCCGGTCAAACGAGGGGAGCGGGTGCTCGGGATCGGCGCCGTGCGAATACAGGAACGCCATGCGGCCACCCGGTCGCAGCAGCGCGGCGACGGCCGCCACAGTCTCGTCGGTGGGCGTGAAATAGAGCGCGTCGATGCCCATGACCGCGTCGAAGCTGGCCGCTTCAAAGCAGACGGCCCCGATATCGGCGGCCACGAACTGAATGTGCGGAGACGCATAGCGCGCCTGCGCGCCGGCAATCGCGTATTGGCTGTAGTCGAGGCCGACGACGTCCGCGCCGGTCTGCACGGCAATTCCTGCAATTATGCCGCCGTTGCCGCAGCCCAAGTCGAGGATGCGGTCCCCGGCTCGGAGATTCAGCCCTTCGACCAGCAGGCGCACTTGATCCATGTCTGCAAAACCGTGCTGGCCGAGGTTCGCGCCAAAGACGCGGCGACAGAATTCGGCATAGGCCGCGCTGCGCTCGACGGCTGCGTAATATCGCTCGTACCGATCTCGCATCTGCGGGAGCCGATCGTTGGTGCAACAAGCGGGCGGGACACAGCGGGTGACCGGCGAATTATCGCATCGGACCCCCGCGCAGCCAAAAACGAGCGCAGGTTGGAGGTTCATCGAAATTGATTGTGAAAAATTGTACAAAGTGTGATATACTGTGTTTGCTTTCCCAACAAGGACCGATTTCAGAATCGAGAATGCGCTGTGTCGACGCGATCTGCCCACAGACACAAGGCGACCGACCCCTGCTGTTGCGACAGCCGGCTCGGCGGTATTGGCGCGCATGCGCCGCGCAGCCATGCATGGCAGGAAAGGAGGCCGTCGCCGATAGCCTGGACATCCAACTGACAAGCAGCGGGTTTGCCGGCAGAGAAGCAGAAGAAGAATTTGAAGCAGTGGAGGTGAAATACATGTCGTCGGTGCAATCTCCACAACTACATGACAAGATCGTCATCGAGCGAGAAGAACTGCCCGCCCTGTTTGAGGCGTTGCACAGGCGCGGGTACCGGACCATCGGGCCCACGGTCCGAGACGAAGTGATCGTTTGCGAAGAGATCGAACGCGTGGAGGAGCTGCCGATCGGGTGGGAGGACGAGCAGACCAACGGCGCGTATCGCCTCCGCAACCTGGAGTCCGACGTGGTCTTCGGATACACGGTTCCCCTGCATGCCTGGAAGCGGTACTTGCATCCGCCCGTCCTGAAGCTGTTCCAAGCCATACGCAGCAACGGGCAATACCGATTGGAGCACACGCAGCGAGAGATTCCCCAGTACGCGCTGATCGGCGTGCGCCCCTGCGATCTGAGCGCAATCAACATTCTGGACGACGTGCTGATGGACGGCGCGTTTGCGGAACCGGTCTATGCCGAGACCCGGCGCAAGGCATTCGTCCTGGCGGTCAACTGTGCGCACGCGGGCAACACGTGCTTCTGCGCCTCCATGGGCGCGGGGCCAAAGGCGAGCGCCGGCTATGACCTGGCCATGAGCGAAATCATCGGCAAGGACCGCCACTTCTTTGTCGTGGACATCGGCAGCGACAAGGGCGCGGCGCTGGCCGCACGCGTACCCCATCGAACGCGACGGCCGCGGAAACGGCGCTGGCAGACGCGGAGGCGGACCATGCCCGCGCGGAGATGGGCCGCTCGCTGGAAACGGACGACCTCAAGGAGATCCTCTATCGCAACCTGGAGAGCCCACGCTGGGAACGCGTGGCGGAGCGCTGTCTCTCCTGCGGGAATTGCACGATGGTCTGTCCGACCTGCTTCTGCACGACCGTCGAGGACACGACGGACCTGGCGGGCGGGCACGCCGAACGGTGGCGCAAGGCCGATTCGTGCTTCGTGGACGGCTTCACCTACGTCTACGGCGGCAGCGTGCGCTCATCCACCATGGCGCGCTATCGGCAATGGATGACGCACAAGCTGGCCACGTGGGTGGACCAGTTCGGGGGCTTCGGCTGCGTGGGCTGCGGGCGCTGCATCACGTGGTGTCCCGTGGGGATCGACATCACCGAGGAGGCGCGCCGGATCCGCGAGGCCGACAAAGCGCACGCCTGAGCGCGGCGGCCTATGGCAGGAGGACGTGAACAATGGATACGATGGAAGACCTGATTGCGGTCCATCCGTTCTTCGAGGGACTGGACCCGTCGTACACTGCGTTTCTGGCCGGCTGCGCTACGAACGTGCGCTACGCCGCCGGCGAGTTCATGTTTCGCGAGGGTGACGCCGCCGATCGCTTCTTTGTGGTCCGCCACGGGCTTGTGTCGCTACAAACCTTCATGCCAGGGCGCGGAGAGGTCACCGTGCAGACCGTGGGCGAACAGGAAGTCATCGGCTGGTCGTGGCTGTTTCCGCCCTATCGCTGGCAGTTCACCGCGCGCTGCGTAGACCTCACGCGGGCGGTATCGTTCGATGGCGTCTGCCTGCGCGCGAAGTGCGACGAGGACCACGACCTGGGCTACGAGCTGATGGGTCGATTCGCAGCAATCATCGCCCAGCGTCTGCAGGCGACGAGGCTGCAACTGCTGGACATATACGGCGCAACCACGTGAGCCAACGTGCGTCCGTAGGTCCGGTCTCCGGCCGGACACCGCTGGACTAAGCGAGCCCGTAGGTCCGGTCTCCGGCCGGGCACCGTCGGACTCAAAGTGATCGAAGATCGTAGGTCCGGTCAAGCGACATAGCCAGGGAACAAACGTGCAGGGAGCAACTATGAGCAGTAACGGAGCAGACCCAATGTGTCCCGTGCTCTACAGCGTGCGCCAGCGCGTGAAGGAGAACGACGACACATTTACGCTGGAATTGGAGCCCTATTCGGGTGAGTTGGTGCCCGGCTTCCGGGCGGGACAGTTCAACATGTTGTACGTATTCGGCGTCGGCGAGATTCCCATCTCGGTCAGCGGCGATCCAAGCAAACCATACCGCCTGATTCATACGACGCGTGCCGTCGGCACCGTGACACGAGCCATGAGCGAGACTGCGCGAAGACGATGTAATCGGCGTACGGGGGCCCTTCGGCTCGCACTGGCCGATGGAGCGCATCACCGGCAACGACGTCATCATCGTGACCGGCGGCATCGGCCTGGCGCCCCTGCGCCCGGCCATCTACCAGCTTGCTCGCCAACCGCGAGAAGTTCGGGCAGGATGGTGCTGATGTACGGCGCACGCACGCAGGAGGAGATGCTCTACCGGCCGGAGCTGGAGCAGTGGCGGTCCCGCTTCGACATGGACGTGCATGTGACGGTGGACCGCGTGACGGGAGACTGGCACGGCAACGTGGGCGTAGTGACGACGCTGATCCGCCATGCACCGTTCGACCCGCTGGATTCGGTGGCGCTTGTATGCGGCCCTGAGGTGATGATGCGCTTCACCATCCAGGAGCTGAATCGCCGCGGCGTGACGTCTGACCGCATCTACCTGTCCATGGAGCGCAACATGAAATGCGGCGCCGGCTTCTGTGGCCATTGCCAGTTCGGACCGATCTTCGTGTGCAAAGAGGGACCGGTCTTACGCTTT
The DNA here is from genome assembly GCA_963752485.1 of uncultured Chloroflexia bacterium. Lineage (GTDB taxonomy): Bacteria > Chloroflexota > Anaerolineae > Caldilineales > Caldilineaceae > JASGTU01. The sequence goes on along the minus strand of CAVVYP010000015.1, from coordinate 3,075 downwards.
GATCAAGTTGAGCGCTTTTTCGGCAAGCGGGAGGTGTGACATGGCGGCAGGCAACAAACCCAAGCTGGCGGTATGGAAGTTCGCCTCATGCGACGGATGCCAACTCAGCTTGCTGGACTGCGAGGAGGAGTTGCTCGCCGTCGTAGGCCAGGTGGACATCGCCTACTTCCTGGAGGCTTCGCGGGCGGTGATGCGCGGGCCCTACGACATCTCGCTGGTCGAGGGATCGATCACGACGGCGGAAGACGCGGAGCGAATCCAGGCGGCGCGTAAGGCCTCGAAGGTGCTGATCACCATCGGCGCCTGCGCCACGGCGGGCGGCATCCAGGCGCTGAAGAACTTCGCCGACGTGGACGACTACATCGACGCCGTCTATGCACATCCCGAATACGTCAATACGCTGGCCACATCCACGCCGATCAGCGACCACGTGTTCGTGGACTTCGAGCTGCGCGGCTGTCCCATCAACAAGTACCAGCTGGTGGAAGTGCTGAACGCGTTCCTGAACGGGCGCAAGCCGAACATCCCGACCTACAGCGTGTGCATGGAATGCAAGCGGCGCGGGACCCCCTGCGTGATGGTGTCGAAGGGCATCCCCTGTCTGGGACCGGTGACGCAGGCCGGCTGCGGCGCGCTCTGCCCGGCCTACAACCGCGGCTGCTACGGCTGCTTCGGCCCCATGGAGACGCCCAACACCGCCGCCCTGAGCACGTGGTGGCAGGAGCGAGCTCGGCATGGACGAGCCGGACGTATTGCGCGCCTGGCGCGGCTTCAACGCCTACGCCGAAGCATTTCGCAAGGAGAGCAGGGCCTATGAGCACAACAAAGACCATCAAGGTTGATGCACTGGCGCGAGTCGAGGGCGAAGGCGCGCTGACGGTCAAAGTGCGCCGCGGCGAACTGAAGGAAGTGGAGCTGCGCATCTTCGAGCCGCCGCGCTTCTTCGAGGGCTTCCTGCGCGGGCGGCGCTACGACGAAGCGCCGGACATCACGGCCCGCATCTGCGGCATCTGCCCGGTCGCCTACCAGATGAGCTCCGTCCACGCCATGGAGGATGCCTTCGGCGTCACGGTGGACGGTCCGCTGCGCGACCTGCGCCGGCTGATCTACTGCGGCGAGTGGATCGAGAGCCACGTGCTGCACGTCTACATGCTGCATGCGCCCGATTTCCTGGGCTACGAGGACGCCATCCGCATGGCGGGCGACTATCCGGAGGCGGTGGAGCGCGGACTGCGCCTGAAGAAGATCGGCAACGACATCGTGGCGCTGTTGGGCGGGCGCGAGATCCATCCCGATCAACGTGCGGGTCGGGCGGCTTCTATCGCATCCCGCGCAAGCAGGAATGGGCGCTCGATCCGGGAAAACCTGAAGTGGGCGCTGGATGCCGCGGTGGAGACCGTGCGCTGGACAGGGACGCTGGACTTCCCGGACTTCGAGCAGGACTACGAGTTTGTGGCCCTGCGCCACCCGGACGAGTATCCGTTCAACGAGGGCCGGCTGGTCTCCAACAAGGGCCTGGACATCGCCGTGCAGGAGTTCGAAGAGCATTTCGAGGAGGTGCACGTGCCCTACTCGACTGCGCTGCACTGCGTGCACAAGAACGGGGGCAGACGAACGGCAACGGGGCGGGCAACTATCACGTCGGCCCGCTGGCGCGCTATGCCCTCAACTTCGACAAGCTCACGCCGCTGGCGCAGGAGACGGCGAAGGAAGCGGGCCTGGGTCCCGTGTGCCGCAACCCGTTCCAGAGCATCATCGTGCGCAGTGTGGAGACGCTGTATGCCGTCGAGGAAGCCATGCGCATTCTGGATAGCTACGAGATGCCCGACAGCCCGGCTGTGCCCATCGAGCCCCGCGCGGGCGTGGGCTGCGGCGTGCAGCGAAGCGCCCCGCGGCACTCTCTACCATCGCTATACGCTGGATGACGATGGGCTGATCATGAACGCGAAGATCGTGCCGCCGACGGCGCAGAACCAGGGTACGATGGAGAGTGACCTGTGGGCGTTTGTGCCGCCGCGCATCGAATTGCCCAAGGACGACCTCAGTGGCAATGCGAGCAGGCGATCCGCAACTATGATCCGTGCATCTCCTGTTCAACACACTACCTGCGCCTGGACATGCAGGAGGTGTAGGCAGCGAGAGTCGGGAGAAATGGACAGTTCCGGCAGCCTTGGCGACGCGCTGGTCATCGGCGTGGGTAACCGCTGGCGACGGGATGATGGCGCAGGCCTGCTCGTTGCGGAGGCGGTCGAGCGGCTTGCGCTGCCCGGCGTGCGCGTGGCGACGGTGGAAGGGGAATGCTATCGCCTCCTGGACTTATGGGCCGGCGCAGGCTGCGTGTTTGTCGTCGACGCGGCCAGGGGGCCTGAAGCGGGCAAGGTCTATCGGCTGCACGCATTCGACGGCGCGCTGCCGACGGACCTTTTGGGCGCATCGTCTCACGGCTTTGGCGTGTTGCACGCCGTGGAGTTGTCGCGTGCGCTGGGACGGCTGCCGCTGCGTTTGAACGTATATGGTGTGGCGGGGGTTGACTTTGGGACGGGCGAGGGGTTGTCACGCGAGGCAACCGCTGCGGTCGCCGAAGCAGTGGACGCCCTGGCGAGTGAGCTGCACGTTCGGGCGTCGTGAATGAGGCGTGGCGGGTTCGCGTGCGGCCACAAATCGTAGGTCACGTCTCCGGCGTGACGGGTTCGCGTGCGGCCACAATATAGGTCACGTCTCCGGCGGACGCTTCGGTGCGGCGACAAATCGTAGGTCACGTCTCCGGCGTGACGGGTTCGCGTGTGGCAACAAATCGTAGGTCACGTCTCCGGCGTGACGGGTTCGTGTGCGGCGACCGTCCCAGGCCGGGAGACCTGGGCTACGAGCTGTGGGCGTGACGGGTGCGCGTGCGGCGACGATCCCAGGCCAGGAGACCTGGGCTACGAGCTGTGGGCGTGACGGGTGCGCGTGCGGCGACCATCCCAGGCCGGGAGACCTGGGCTACGAGTTGTAGGCGTGACGGGTTCGTGTGCGGCGACCATCCCAGGCCGGGAGACCTGGGCTACGAGCTGTAGGCGTGACGGGTTCGTGGGC
>CAVVYP010000014.1:0-130062 GCA_963752485.1 uncultured Chloroflexia bacterium | reverse complement strand
CGGTATCCGCCCGCGCCCATCCTCCTACGCCGCCAACCACCGCCTGCAACGCGCCCAGCAACCGCCCCAAATCCTGCGGCGAATTGTACGCCTGCACCGACACGCGTACCATCGGAAACTCGTCCTGGTAGCGGTACACCGGCGCCTCGATCTTGTGCGTTTCCCAAAGCGCCTCGCGCAATTCGTGGTCGACCTGCTCCGGAAGCCGCGCCGTAAACATCTGCGAATACCATTCGTCGCTGTCCGGGCACACGCTCTCCAGCCCCGTCAACTCGTCGATGGCGCGCCACGTCTCGCTCGCCAGCGCATGACACGCCCGCCGCACCTCGGGCCAGCGGTTCTCCTCCAGGAAGTCGATCACGGCCGGAATGCTCAGATACGCCGACGGGTCCATCGTCCCCGTCCAGCCGAAATAGTCCTCCAGCCGTGATGTGGAGTTCTCGTTGCTCCAGCCGTGGCTCACCACCAGCGGCTCCAGCAGCGAGTCCGGCCCCTCCCGCGAATAGAGCAGCGCACACCCCTTCGGCGCGCACATCCACTTGTGCGCGTTCCCCGCATAGTAATCGGCCCCCATCTCGTTCAGCGCCAGCTCCACCTGCCCGGGCGCATGCGCGCCGTCGATCACCGTGATGATGTTCGCTTCCCACGCCCGCCGGCAGATTTCCTGAACCGGCAGGATCAACGCCGTCGGCGCGGTGATGTGCGAGACGCAGATGACGCGGTGCGGTCGGACACCGCGCTCCATATCTGGTCGACCACGGACGCCGCATCGGTCACGGGGAGGCCCACATGCGCCTGCACGTACGCGCGCGCCCGACCGTTCGCACACATAGCGCCACGTGTTGTTGACCGCGCCGTACTCGTGGTCCGTGCCCAACACCTCGTCACCCTCGCGCAGCGCAAGCGACCTCGCCACCACGTTGATGCCATAGGTCGCATTCGGCGCGAACACAAGCTGTTCCGCCGATGCGCCCACGTAGGCGGCGAGGCGTTCGCGCGCCTGCTGCAGCGCATCCTTCAGCCGCCGCTGAATGAAGTCCACCGGGTCGCGCTCCAGCGCCCGCTGCCAGCGCTGATACGTCTCGAACACGGGCGCGGGGCGCACGCCAAAGCTGCCGTGATTCAGAAAGGTGACGGTGGGGTCCAGCAGGAATTGCTCGCGCAGATACGGCAGAGAAACAGCAGAGCCAGCGGTAGTGGTATGGGCCATGGACGGAAGCACCTCGATAGCCAGATAGTCGGTTGACCGGCGCGCGCCGCCGATGTGCAGACGGCAACAGCGCACATTATTCGCCGCGCCGCAGACTCTGTCAACTATGGCCGGCCCCGCGCCATGCGCCGGGGCATGTGCGCCTACCACACGGCTCGCGGATCGACACCGATGACACGGAGGGAACTGTGCCCCCGTAGGTCACTCTTCCAGAGGGACTTCGCGCGCAGGCCCGAACGACCGGCTTCGGCGCCGGACCGTAGCCCGGGGCTACCGCTCGCGGATCGACACGGATGACACGGACGAAAAGCACCCAGGGCAGTATCGGCGAAAATCAGCTTCATCAGCGTTGATCTGCGTCCCATATCCCGTGACAGCATGCATCTACGAAGCCGCCCGTCCAAGCGCAAACTTCGCTTGCACCGCCCACGCGATGCGGATACAATGTACCTGCCTGCCAGGGACGGAGACCGATTGCCGCACCACTGTCCAAAGAACGAGCTTCACGATTTGAACATAGCGTCCCAAACTGCACTTCGTTATCCTGATGCCGGCTCCACATACCCGCGTCTACAGCAGAGGAGGAGTATCTTGAGCACCAAGACCCTATCCACGGTTCGGTTTAGGAGGGCGTGGCTGTTGCCGTTGCTGCTTATCGCTGCGCTCGTGTTCACCGCATGCGCTGCCCCGGCCGCGCCCGCTCCCGCAGAGGAGGCCGCCCCGGCCGAAGGCGCAGCCGCAGGCGCCAACGTTACTGTGTTCGGCGAGGAACTGCCCGCAGACGCGTCTGCCGTATGAGGATCAGGTTGTGCGTGCTACCTGGGATCCTACCAGGAACATGACGACATTCGACTTCTTCACGGCTGTCTACCAACGGTACTGTACAGACGCAGAGAATACCGAACAACTTCAGTGACTCCTTGATCGAGTTGGACAAGGACTTCAACGTAGTTCCGGCTGCAGCCGAAAGCTGGGAGGTGTCCGAGGACGGACTAGTATGGACATTCAAGCTCAAGCCGGGTCAGATGTGGAGTGACGGCACGCCTCTGACGGCATATGATTATGAGGCCACTTTCCGTCTTGGCGCCAGCCCGGAACATGGCTGGGACTTCGCCTGGTTCCACGGCTGCCACGCCCGAATATGATCAAGAACTGGAGCCAAGGCAGTCGCCGGTGAGGTGCCGGTGGAAGAGATCGGCGTGCGTGCAATCGACGATCTGACACTGGAGATCGAGACGGAAGAGCCGTTTCCTCCGCTGCCCGGCACCATGAAGTTCTCGTGGCCGTTGCAAAAGAAGGCACTGGAGGAGTACGGACCATACTATAACAGCGATCCGGCGACGCATGTCACGTCAGGCCCGTTCAAGCTGGCCGAGTTCGATCCAGGCAGTTTCATTGCGCTTGAGGCAAACGAGCTATATACCGGGTACCGACCTCCGCGCATCCGCAGGCTCGAATGCATCATGATGTCGCCGGACACGATGTTCGCCGCGTACCAGAATGGCGAGCTCGACATCGTCGGCTATGAGTGGCTGTCACCGGCGGATTTCGATATGATTCTGGCCGACCCCGTGCTCAGCGAAAACTATCTTCGCCACTTCGGCGATTTCCGCACGGATTATCTGATGTTCGATACGTTCAACCCGCCCTTCGACAACCTGGACGTGCGCAAGGCCTTTGCACACGCTGTCGATCGCGAGGCGATCGTCGAGAATGTCTTCACGCCGATCAAGGCCATGCCGGCCCATTCCATGCTCATGCCCGGCTTCCCCTCCTCGGATACGGAAGGCCTGCTGGCCGAGTACCAGGCCTACGACTGTGAATTGGCCAAGCAGCATCTGGCCGACGCGGGATATGCTGATGGTGAGGGATTCCCCAGCCTTGAGTTGTGGCTGAGGAGCTGAGGGGCCCGCTATGGCCGCCGTCTACCAGGCCACAGCAGCCTCGATCGCCGAATGTCTGAATATCGACATTGAGGTGTCCAACAAGGACTTCAAGGCCTTTGTGGACGCCATGAACGCGAGGCCCACGGAGTTGCAGTTCGGAGCCATCTCCTATGGTATGGACTTCCTGGATCCGTCGAACCTCCTCGGCATTTGGGAGTCCAGCGGTCGCCACTCGTGGAAGAACGACGAGTTCGACCGGCTGGTAGGCGAGGCGAGCGTCCATGGTTGGTGATCCGGAAACCCGCGACCAGATGTTCCGTGATGCGGAACGGATTCTGGTTGACGATGTCGGCGGCGTGTTCATCGCCCATCGCTGGCTGGGTGACCTCGTGGCCCCGAATTTGATGGGGGAAGCGATCCGCGAACCGGATGCGAACGGCATCACTGGCTTCCACTGGGGCAATGACTCTGCCATGTCCAATATCTACCTGGCACAGCCTGAGTAACGGCCAGAGTTCTCGCCAAGCGGTAGCAACAGGGTCTAGCACAGGCAGCGGGATCGGCTGCGCTGGCCCAGTACGATGTGAACCGGAGGGGTAGTGGCAACGCTACCTCTCCGGCGTAGTCAAGCCAATGCAGCTCGCGCGGCGGTCGTGCGCCACCGCATTCCCTGAGGCCCTCGCAAACCTTGAATTGACCGGCGGACTCTCACACAGTCTGCTCGCAACGAACCCGGAATAGACACATGGGTCGATATCTGTTGGGTCGAATACTATCCCTGGTGTTGGTGCTCTTCATCGTGTCGCTGTTCACCTTCATCCTGATGCACTCAATCCCCGGTGGACCCTTCGACGAGGAAAAGGGCCGCCTGCCGGAAGCCGCGCGCGCCAACATCATGCGCAAGTATGGCCTGGACAAACCGCTCCACGTCCAATACATCAACTACATGAAAAACGCGCTGCGCTTCGACTTCGGCATCCCCTTCCAGCAGCCGCAGACAACGGTCTCCGCGCTGATCGGCAAGACCTGGGGCGTCACTTTGCAGGTCGGTGTGATGACCGTGCTGCTGTCGTTTACGCTCGGCATCGCCATGGGCGTCTACGCCGCCTCCCATCAGAACTCATGGATCGACACAGTTGTCACGTTCGCAGCCACGCTGGGTTTCACCGTGCCCAACTTCGTCATCGCACTGTGGCTGATCCTCATCTTCTCCATTCGGTTGAATTGGCTGCCCATGGGCGGTTGGGCAGGCAGAGAGGCCACCTGCCTCATCGGCGACAAGGCCTTCTGCAACGACTGGATCATGCCCGTCATCGCCTATTCGCTCGCGCCCATGGCCATCGTCGCCGGCTATACCCGTTCCAGCATCGTGGACGTGCAAGGCCAGGACTTCGTGCGCACCGCCCGCGCCAAAGGCGTCGGCGACCGCGCCATCATGTGGCGGCACGTGTTCCGCAACGCCTTGATCCCCATGGTCACCGCCCTGGGCGTGCTCATCCCCAACCTGCTCACCGGCAGCATCTTCATCGAGACCGTCTTCCGCATCAACGGTCTGGGTCGCTTCTTTGTCACCAGCATTTTCAACCGTGACTACCCCATGATCATGGCGTTGTGGCTGCTGATCGCTCTACTGTGGGGTGTTGTCTACCTCCTGACCGACGTGGCCTACACCCTCATCGATCCCCGCGTGCGCCTCGGGGCCAAGGGGGGATCCTAGTCGTGGCAGTCACCACAGCCGCCCCCGAAGAAGTCCTGCAAAAGGAAGCCGCCACCAAACAGCGCACGCTGCTCGGCGATGCGCGACGGCGTTTCTTTCGCAACCGGCTCGCCGTTTTTGGCCTCGGCATTGTCTCGGTCCTGGCATTCATGGCCGTCTTCGCCCCGCTCATCGCGCCGCACCCGTATACCAAAGTGTACTTTGACAGCGTGCGGCTGTTGCCTGGCGTAGACCCGGCCTTTCCGCTGGGCACGGACCAGGTGGGGCGTGATTTTCTGAGTAGGTTGATCTACGGCGCGCGCACGTCCATGATCGTGGGACTCTCGGTGATGGGGTTCGCCGTGCTGATCGGCGTGCCGCTGGGCGGGCTGGCCGGGTACAGGGGCGGGTCGGTCGACTGGGTCATCTCCCGCGTCATCGACATCATGACCGCCTTTCCCAGCCTGCTCTTCGCCATTCTGCTGATTTCCGTGTGGGGCGGCGGCATGAACAAAGTGATCCTCGCCCTCAGCATCACCGCGTGGATCGACATCGCCCGCCTCACGCGTGGCAGATGCTGGCCCTGCGCGAGAAGGAGTACGTGGAGGCGGCGCGCTCAATCGGCACCTCCCAATGGAACATCATCATGAGGCACCTCTTTCCCAACGCGCTCTCGCCCATCCTCGTGGCCGTCTCCTTTGGCATCCCCGCCGCCATTTTCGCCGAAGCCGGCCTCAGCTTTCTGGGCATCGGCATCAACGATCCCATGGCCAGTTGGGGCCAGATGGTGGGCATCAGCAACGCCTACATTCGCGTCTCCTGGCACCTGGCGCTCTTTCCGACCATCGCCATTGCGCTTACCATGTTGGGCTTCCGCTTCGTGGGCGACGGCATGCGCGACGCCCTGGATCCAAAGATGTTGGAGTAGACACAATGAACCATCCACGAAACGGGACGGAACCCGTCCGCCCCGCCATCCTCAATACGATACTGGCGCTGTTGCTGGTTGCTCTGCTTGCGTCCGCCTGTGGCGGCGGAGGCGGCGCGCCCGCTTCTGAGCCCGCCGCCGCGGACGAGGCCACTGCCGCGCCCGCCAACGCAGGCAGAGTCGTGCCCACCATGCCCGCCGCGCGCTTCGCCGCGCCCACGACCATGATCGACGCCACCAAAGTCGCAGAGAGCGGCGCCACGCCCGAACCGGGAGAAGTCGATGTCGAGTTTGGCGGCCAGGTCTACACGCGCCTGTGCGCCGATTGCCACGGCGATGCGCTGGAAGGCGTCTCCGGCAAAGCAGAGCCGATCGACGCCTATACACTGGATGAGGACGCCCTGGCAGACCTGCTGCGCACCGGCGGCGGCTTCGGCCCCGAGCATCTCTTCGGCCTGGACAAGGTCAGCCCCGAGGGGATCGCCTCCCTGCAAGCCCACCTGCAGTCCATCGGCGCGTCAGAATAATCGCTCCATACCCCGCCGCGCCAGCCGGAAGCAGCCGCCCCGGTAGCCCCGGTAGGTCACTCTTCCAGAGTGACATCTCGCGCACAGGGACATCGTGCACAAGGAGAAACCACCGGCCTCCCCGTCGCTGCGATGGGTTTCGGCCCAGGGCCGTCATTCGGCACGAGTGACCTACGACTACCCGCGGCAGACAATGCGCCACGGCATGTCGTTCCCGCGCACCGGGGAATCCACCGCTCGTCAAGCCTAGATTCCGGGTCAAGCCCGGAATGACAGTCTGGCCGAGTTGGAATTCCGTTCCGCCGAGCGAATCGCCCCCGAATGTCATTCCCGCATGGTGTTAGCGGGAATCCAGCACTGGTCGACCCTGGATTCCGCGCCCGAGGGCTCCCGAGCCCGGAATGACAGTCTGGCCGAGTTGGTATTCCGTTCCACCGAGCGCATCGCCCCCGAATGTCATTCCCGCATGGTGTTAGCGGGAATCCTGTTACTGTATACTAAGAAACAGCGGCGCCGATGCGGTATTATAGGGGAAGGGCAGTCACCCCTGAACCACATCGGCACCGGGTCTGGGAAATCAGGACCTGCGGGAATCTGCGCTTCGAGCGCCACGCATGGACCGTCCTCCCAGACCACGCCAGGTGTACCGTCCAAAGCGTGTTGCGCCCTGAGCGCCTTAACAGGAGAACGGCAACCTGCGTCCGCCGAAGGAACTCCGAGCACGAGGCAAGGAGGCCACAATGGAAGTATATCTTGGCATCGACTGGAGTGAAAGGAGCCATACGGTCGTCTTCGTAGATGGAGCCGGAAAGGAGCTGTGCCAGCGGACAGTAGACCACAACAAGAGTGGATTCCGTGAGCTGGACCAGCTGCGCAAGAATTTGGGCGTCGCCCCCGACGAGTGTGTGGTGGGGTTGGAAACCGCACACAACCTGGTGGTTGACTGGCTGTGGGGACATGGCTACAACCAAGTCTATGTGATTCCCCCCAATGTAACGCGCAGTCGCCAAGCCAGCTACCGGCAGAGCGGCGCACGTACGGACGAGAGCGATGGCTACCTGATCGGCAACCTGCTGCGCACGGACCGCCATCGACTGATTCCCTGGCAACCGGACAGTGACTTGACGCAGCGCTTGCGCGCCAAAGTGCGCATGCGGCGCCAACTCGTCGCAGACAAGGTCGTACATCACAACCAGCTGCGACAGCTGTTGCATCGCTACTACCCAACCGCCCTGGAGCTCTTTGACCTGACAACCTACATCGGCCTCGACTTCATCCAACGCTATCCCACACCGGCAATCGCTCAGGCATTGAGCTACAACGAGTTTGATGCGTTTGCCCGCAGCCACCACTATTCAGTTCGCAGAACGGCCGCTGCCTACGACAGGTTGAAAACAGAACAGGCGCAAGCCTCACCCGTCACCGTGGCTGCCTATCAGGAGGATGCTGTGATGTTGGCGCAGATGCTTACCCAGATCAAGCGCTACATCAGCCAGACCGAAAAAACCATTGCCGACCTCTTCCAACAACATCCCGATGCGCCTGTCTTTTCATCGTTGCCCGGCACAGGCGCATGCTTGGCTCCAGCCCTCCTGGTCAAGTTCGGCGACCATCGTAACCGCTTCCCTACCGCAGCCTCCGTTCAGGCCCTGGCCGGCACTTGCCCGGTGACGGTCCAGAGCGGCAAACGGCGCACCGTTCATTTCCGCCAGGCCTGCGACCATGAGTTCCGCACCTATGCACAACAGTGGGCCGTCGCCTCTCTCAAACAGTCCCCTTGGGCCATCGCCTATGTGGAGAACGCCCGCCGTCGGGGACACTCGTACAACCGTGCCTGTCGAGCTCTCGCCAACCGTTGGCTCGCCATCGCATGGAAACTCTGGCAGACTGGCCAGGTCTATGACCAGTCCCATCACATGGCGCATACTCTCCTCTTCCGGGAGAATCAACACTAATCAATTCTCGTCATAGCGCATCGACTCGGGGTCTCGAGGTGACTGTCTCGTTCGACCATGCTCCTCCGTTCAACGGTGCTCAAATCGCCTGGCTCGCACCGCTATCCCTGCGCGCCTTGTCTCCATTCTCGGTCTTGACAAAGCGTGTCCAGCGCAGGCCGAGCGTGGATTCCGGGTCAGGCCCGGAATGACAAGGATGCCATCGCGCCGGGATTTCCGCGCCCGGGAGCGCGCCCGAGCCCGGAATGACATGCGCACGGTTGTCATTCCCGCATGGTGGTAGCGGGAATCCGTCGCAGGCCCAGCATGGATTCCGGGTCAGGCCCGGAATGACAAGGATGCCATCGTGCCGGGATTCCGCACCCCGGGAGCGCGCCCGAGCCCGGAATGACATGCGCACAGTTGTCATTCCCGCATGGTGGTAGCGGGAATCCATCGCAGGTCCAGCATGGATTCCGGGTCAGGCCCGGAATGACAAGGATGCCATCGCGCCGGGATTCCGCGCCCCGGGAGCGCCCCCGAGCCCGGAATGACATGCGCACGGTTGTCATTCCCGCATGGTGGTAGCGGGAATCCATCGCAGGCCCAGCATGGATTCCGGGTCAGGCCCGGAATGACAAGGATGCCATCGCGCCGGGATTCCGCGCCCCGGGAGCGCGCCCGAGCCCGGAATGACATGCGCACGGTTGTCATTCCCGCATGGTGGTAGCGGGAATCCATCGCAGGCCCAGCATGGATTCCGGGTCAGGCCCGGAATGACAAGGATGCCATCGCGCCGGGATTCCGCGCCCCGGAGCGCGCCCGAGCCCGGAATGACATGCGCACGATTGTCATTCCCGCATGGTGGTAGCGGGAATCCAGTCGCAGGCCCAGCATGGATTCCGGGTCAGGCCCGGAATGACAAGGATGCCATCGCGCCGGGATTCCGCGCCCCGGGAGCGCGCCCGAGCCCGGAATGACATGCGCACGGGTGTCATTCCCGCATGGTGGTAGCGGGAATCCATCGCAGGCCCAGCATGGATTCCGGGTCAGGCCCGGAATGACAAGGATGCCATCGCGCCGGGATTCCGCGCCCCGGGAGCGCGCCCGAGCCCGGAATGACATGCGCACGATTGTCATTCCCGCATGGTGTTAGCGGGAATCCATCGCAGGCCCAGCATGGATTCCGGGTCAGGCCCGGAATGACAAGGATGCCATCGCGCCGGGATTCCGCGCCCCGGGAGCGCCCCCGAGCCCGGAATGACATGCGCACGGTTGTCATTCCCGCATGGTGGTAGCGGGAATCCATCGCAGGCCCAGCATGGATTCCGGGTCAGGCCCGGAATGACAAGGATGCCATCGCGCCGGGATTCCGCGGCCCGGGAGCGCGCCCGAGCCCGGAATGACATGCGCACGGGTGTCATTCCCGCATGGTGGTAGCGGGAATCCGTCGCAGGCCCAGCATGGATTCCGGGTCAGGCCCGGAATGACAAGGATGCCATCGCGCCGGGATTCCGCGCCCCGGGAGCGCGCCCGAGCCCGGAATGACATGCGCACGGTTGTCATTCCCGCATGGTGGTAGCGGGAATCCATCGCAGGCCCAGCATGGATTCCGGGTCAGGCCCGGAATGACAGGGCGGCGCAGCCTTCGCAAGGGCGGCCTGTTTGCGCTAGATCACTTCGAGGCCGTTGGCGTCCGGCAGGGGCGGGAAGGGCGCGTGCGGCTCGGTCTGGTACCAGAAGGCGGTGGAGGCGATGTCGTCCTGGAGCGGGAGATAGCGCCGCTTCATTTCGACTTGTGAGCGCCAGCCCAGTGCCTGGATGGTGACGCGCAGATCCTGCTTGAAGCGGATGGGGTCGGTGATGTGCCAGCGGTACATGCCGAAGCGCTGCTGGCTGCGGTACAGACCGTCCGGGATGATGACCTGGGGCAGGCCGGAATAGGGCGAAGAGAAGGCGCAGTACTGGCCCTTGGGCTGCTCGAAGTCCCAGGCGCCGCCGAAATAATCCTCGGTACCCGTGCCGCAGATGGTGGGCCATTTGTCGTCGCCGTCCAGGAAGAACTTGATTTCGCCCTCGCCCCACCAGCCGCAGTTGTTGACGCCCCAGGCAATGTAGGTCCCCACGAAGTGACCCTGGCCCTGTACGCCGTCGAGAAGGATGTGGTCCTGCATATAGGGCAAGGGGTTGCTGCGCCGCCATTGGGCATGGAAGTAGGCGACGTCGTCCGGTACCTCGGTGAGGGCGTAGTTGATCTGGTAGTAGAAGCCCTGCACAGCGTCGGGCGTGAGGTTTTCCACGGTGATGCGGGCGTGTTTGCGGAAGGGCATTTCCCAGTAGGCGTTGAACCCGCCGGCGGGGTTGACACAGACGGCCAGGGAGGTGAGGTTGGCGCGCTCGCACCAGCCCATGCAGAAGAAGTCGCCGATGGGCGTCTCCACGGACGGCGTCTCTTCGCCGTCCCAGTAGATGCGCAGCACGAGGCGTCGCCAGTACTGGGGGTGAACGGTGAGCCAGATCTGCTGGATGGCGCCGGGGCCGTCGATGTCGGCGAGCGTCACCGTGCTGGAGCCGGCGATGTTGATGCTGGGCGAGACTTTCCAGCCCTGGCCGAGCTCACGCGCGGCGACGGCGCCCGTTCCCTCGGTCGCCATACCGCCTTTGCCCTTGGCGCCGGTGAAGTTTTCGGCGCTGATGGAGCGCGTTTCCGCGTTGGAGATGCGGGCCAGGTTGCCGAGATTCATGCCCAGGCCGTTGAACGTGGTCATCGTGTTGCCTTCCTGTTGGTTGAAAAGACGGGTAGACTGGAGCAGAACACGCGCGAGTGCATAATGACTATGCGCAGTTATCTGTGCTAATCGGCGTCCGCGAAGGGCAGGTCGACGGGCCGGCCCGTCTGCGCGGAGTGGTAGATGGCGCGGATGATTTCGACGGAGCGGCGCGCTTCGGCCCCTTCGATGGCGGGGCCGCGGCCGGATTGGAGCGCCTGAATGAAGTCGACGATCTGCCGGCGGTGTTTCTCGAAGCCGATGGCAAGCGGATCGGCTGCGCCCGTGCCGCCGTCGGAGAGGGTCGCGAGCATGGCGGCTTCCTCTGTGCCGTCGTCGTCGGAGAGCTTCCACACGCTGACCTGGCCTTCCTCCAGGACGATCGTGCCCTGGTCACCGCGCACCTCCACGCGGGCCTGGTCCCCCGGCCAGCTACTGGTCGCGCCCTGGATGACGCCGAGCGCGCCGTTCCGGTAGGTCAAGACGGCGCAGGCCGTGTCCTCGGTCTCCATCTCGTGGGCCAGCGTGGCCGTGAGCGCGAAGACGTTCGCCACGGGGCCGGCCAGGTATTGGACGAGGTCGATGTTGTGGATGGACTGGTTCATGAGCGCGCCGCCGCCGTCCAGTTTCCAGGTCCCCCGCCAGGAGCCGTCATAGTAGCTCTGCGGCCGGTACCATTTGACATAGGCGTCGGCCATGGTGATGCGCCCGAGGCGACCGGCGTCGATGGCCTGTTTGGCCGCGGCCACGCCTTCGGAGAAGCGCAGGGGGAAGACGCAGCCGAGCATGACGCCGGCCCGGTTGGCGGCATCGATGATGGCGTCCACGCGCGACAATGTTATGTCAAGCGGTTTCTCCACGAGCAGATGCTTGCCCGCCTGCGCGGCGGCGACGGCGATGTCGGCGTGCGCGCCGCTGGGCGTGGCCACGATGACGGCGTCGACGGCCGGATGACGGACGGCATCGGCGAAGCTGGGGACGAATTCAGCGCCACACGACGCGGCGAGGGCCTCGCCCGCGGCGGGCACGGCGTCGCACACGACGGTGATTTCGCCATCGGGCACATGCGAGAAAGCTTCCACATAGATGCGGCCGATGTTGCCGGCCCCGATCAGAGCGAAGCGTACACTGGTCATAGGGTCAACTCCTTGTGGCGCAGACGCGAAAATCAGGTTGGTTGTTGGGAATCGAAGCGCTGTACATCCTGTCGCAGACATGCGGCCGGCGTCTGTCGCCAGGGCCGAATGGTTCGGGTTTCTCTGGGCCTATGCTATCATTGCCGGTGGGGATTGTCATATCCGGTGTGCTGGTCCAAGTTCCCTTGCAGCGGTGCGAACGGACGGATACGGAGTCGATGAGCGGCAGTCAGGATGCGGTGTTTTCAGCCTTTCCGGAGATCGAGACAGAACGTCTGATCCTGCGCGAGATCATGCCGGACGACGCGGCTGCCGTGGCTCGAATCTTTGGCGACGCCGAGGTGATGCGCTTCTACGATTTGGAAACTTGTGACTCGATCGAGCAGGCGCGTGCGCTGATCGACTTCTTTGACGAGAGCTTCGAGGTGGAGCGGGCCATACGCTGGGGCATCGTGCGCAAGGATGAGGACGTGGTGATTGGCACGTGCGGCTACGTGTGGCTGCGCGAGTACCGCGGCGAGATCGGCTACGAGCTTGCGCGCGAGGCGTGGCGACAGGGCATCATGTCCGAAGCGGTGGACGCGATCCTGGAGTTCGGCTTCGAGCAGTTGGGGCTGAACCGAATCGAGGCGCTGGTGATGACGTCCAACGTCGCGTCCGCGGGGCTGCTGCGCTCGCTTGGCTTCACCGAGGAGGGCGTACTGCGCCAGCACGATTTTTTCAAGGGCCAGTTTCACGACATGCGCCTCTTCTCCCTATTGCACGGTGACTTCTACGGCGCATGACGTGTGCGTCTACGGACGCACTACGCGTGCGCCAATCGACACATACGACTGTTCGACACCAACCCTCCAGGACGGAACCAATGGCTTCTACACAACCGAACATCATCCTCATCATCACCGACCAGCAGCGGTACGACACGATTCGCGCGCTGGGGTTCCCGTACATGGACACGCCCAACCTGGACCGGCTCGTGAACGAGGGCGTGACATTTACGAACTGCTTCATCACCGCGCCGTCGTGCGCGCCCTCCCGCGCCAGCCTCTTCACGGGCTACTATCCGCACACGACGGGCATCCTGCGCAATGCGGACCGCTGGACGCGATCGTGGGTAGAGCTATTGGCGGATGCGGGCTACTACTGTGTCAACATCGGCAAGATGCACACGTGGCCGATGGAGACGCCGCTGGGGTTCCACGAGCGATATGTTGTGGAGAACAAGGACCGCTATTTGGAGGCGCGCTGGTTCTTCGACGAGTGGGACAAGGGCCTGCGCGCGCGGGGACTGGTGAAACAGCAGCGGGAGCAATACCGCGAGCTTCCCGACTACAACGAGCGGCTGGGCGCGTTCGAGTGGGTGCTGCCGGAGGACACGCAGTCTGACATGTTTGTGGGCGACATGGCGACGTGGTGGCTGGACACGAAACCGAAGCCGGACCGACCGCTCTTTATGGAGATCGGCTTCCCGGGCCCGCACCCGCCCTACGATCCGATCCCGCGCTACGCGGAGCCGTACCTGGAGCGCGAACTGCCGCTGCCGTCCGTGACGGAGGAGGAGCTGGAGTCGCAGCCGCCCGCGTACAAGGAGTATCGCCAGCACAGCGTGGACATCGACCACGATTCGGTGGTTCACCAGTTGAACCCGACGCGAGAGCAGCTCCACAGGCAACGGGCCTACTACCTGGCCAATGTGACGATGATCGACGAGAAGGTGGGCGAGGTCTTGCAGTCGCTGGAGGCGAAGGGGTATTTGGAAGATGCCGTGGTGATCTTCACGTCGGACCACGGGGACGCGCTGGGCGACCACGGGCACAGCCAGAAATGGACGATGTACGACATCATTGTGCATATGCCGGCCATCGTGTGGGCGCCAGGCCGCTTCGCAGGCGGCAGAACGGTGGACGGCCTGTGCCAGCTTATGGACCTGGGCCCGACGATCCTGGAGTTGGCGGGCGTGGAGCCGCCGGAATCGTTCGAGGCGGAGTCGCTGCTGCCGGCGCTGGAGGGCGAGGACTGGGCCGGTCGCGAGGTTGTGTTCTCGGAGCATGCGCGCGACCCGATCCTGACGGGGACGGAGTTCATGTCGATGGTGCGGACCCGGGAGTGGAAGCTCGTGCATTTCCTCGACGACCCGGCGGGCCAGCTCTTCAATATGCGCGAGGACCCGGAAGAGGTCGAGAATCTGTGGGATGACGCCGCGTACGAAGGGGTGAAGCGAGAGCTGCTGGACGTGCTGCGCGAATGGCACATTCGCAGCCAGTCCCGGACGGCGTCGTGGTCGCAGTCGTGGCGGTAGCGCGGGGAGGCGGGCGGCGGCGGCTTGCCGGTCGGTCGGGGAGTGTTGTTACGGTGGGTCGCGCCATGGGGGCGCCCGAGGCCGGAATGACATGGGTGCGGGCGGCCTGGATTCCGGGTCAAGCCCGGAATGACATGGGTACGGGCGGCCTGGATTCCGGGTCAAGCCCGGAATGACAGTCGTCAGGCGCACTGGAATGACACGGGCGCGCCGGAGGGACGGGGGCGCACCGGTTGGCGGCGGGGACAGAGTACGAGTAGCGAATTTCGTCATCTCGGATCGATGACCAATTGCAACGGAGAAACACAATCGCATGGCAGAGAAGAAACCAGACCAGCCTCAGAATTCGAGTCGCCCGTTGGTGCTGGGCGCAGTCGCGGTGATTGCCGCGCTGATCGCATTGGTGTTGTGGCAGAGCGGAGCGCAGGATCAACGCGGGCCGCGCCGGAACAGGCCGCCGGGCCCGCCATGGCAGTGACGGTAGCAGACGTGGCCGAGGCGGCCGAATCGCCGGAGTTGGCGAGCGGGGAAGCCACCGAAGAAGCGGCCGAGGAAGCGGAGGAAGAAGCCGCAGAAACGGCGACGCCGGAGCCCGCGGAAACGCCGACGCCTGAGCCGCCGCAACAGGTGAGTGATCTGCCTGCCGTGGCGTATGAGGATCTGCCGCCGGAGGCGCACGACACCATCGAGTTGATCGACGAGGGCGGGCCGTTCCCCTATGACAAGGACGGTTCCACCTTCCAGAACCGGGAGGGGATTCTGCCGGACCGTCCGGAGGGCTACTATTCGGAATACACGGTGATCACGCCGGGCTCGCCGGACCGCGGCGCTCGGCGCATCGTGGCGGGAGAGGACGGCGAGATGTACTACACGGACGATCATTATGAGAGCTTTGAGGAGGTGATCCGGTGACGCACCCAATCGATCGGTTGGCTGCGGGCGAGATCACGCCGGGCATCTACCGCATGGACATGTCGCTGCGGCCCACGGCCATCTGCCATCGCGTCTCCGCGCATGGGCTGGCCTGCTGCTATTTGGATGGCAGCCGCGTCGTCGACAAACGGATGCTGCTGGAAGAGACGGCCAAGGCCATGGCGTTTCCCGACTACTTCGGCCACAACTGGGATGCGCTGGAAGAGTGCATGACGGAGCTGACGTGGATCGAGGGGGAGGGCTGCGTGCTGCTGTATGACCATGTTGCGCTTCTCGCTGCCCAGCATGCGGAGGTGTGGGCGACGTTCTACGCCATATTGCAGTCCGCAGTCGCGTACTGGCAAGAGAGGTCTCGACCGTTCTCCGTGTTGCTGCGGAACACCGGCGCGATCGAGCAGTCTGTGCCGGCGCTGCCATGAGCGAGCGCTTGGTAGCGGTGGCCGGGGTGCGGCGATGATCAAGGTACTGGCGCTCGATCTGGACGACACGCTGCTGCGCAGCGACAAGTCGCTGGCGCCCAGCACGCGCGAGCTCTTGGCGGAGTGGCGCGCGCGGGGCAATCGCATCGTGATCGCCACGGGGCGCCCGCCGCGCAGTGCGGGCGAGTCGCTGCCGGAGGAGCTGTGGGACACGCCCTGGGCGTGTTACAACGGGGCGGAGATCCTGTTGAACGGCTCCAGCATCTACCGCGACCTGCTTGCGGTGGCGGATGCGCGCTTCATCGTGGAGTCGTTGCAGACGGCGTTGCCGGACTTGGCCGTAGGGCTGGAGATGGACGACGTGTTGTATATGAACCGGCACTGGCAACGCCCGTATCCCTACGAGGTGGCGGACCTGCTGGCGATGGAGATAGCGCCGGTGGCCAAGATATTGTTCTTCCATGAGGACGTCACCAACCTGGACGGGCTGTTTGCCGATTTGCCGCCCACGGCGCAGGTGATGGTTTCGGAGAAGTACCGGCTGGTGCAGGTGATGTCCCGGACGGCGGACAAGGCGAATGCGTTGCGCCATCTCGTTGCGGAGTGGGGCATGGAGATGGGCGACGTGATGGCGTTCGGGGATGATGTCAACGATGTGAAGATGGTGCAGGAGAGCGGCGTGGGCGTTGCGGTGGCGAACGCGACGCCGGAGGTGATTGCGGTGGCGGATCGCGTGACGCTTTCGAACGATGAGGGCGGCGTGGATCTGGTGTTGCGGGAGTTGTTGGCGGAGGGCGAGTAGGCGTCTTGGGGGAATTGTGGCTGCCGCACTCCGCCAGGGTGGATTCCCGCGTGCGCGGGAATGACATGTGCGGGCAGGGTGGATTCCCGCATTCGCGGGAATGACATGTGTGTGGACAGGTGGATTCCCGTGTGCGCGGGAATGATAGGTGCGGGCAGGGTGGATTCCCGCGTGCGTGGGAATGACAGGTGTGTACAGGTTGGATTCCCGCTGTGCGCGGGAATGAAAGTCCGACATCGTGCGGCGGGAAAGTCTGAATGTCCAATGTTCACGGAGGAAAGCACGGTACGATGAGCCAGGAGCCCATGCGTCGAGTCGTGGTAGCGGGCCACATCTGCATCGACATCATTCCGACCATCGAGAATCGGCCCGGCAGTACGGGGGCGTTTCTGCAGCCGGGCCAACTGGTCAATGTGGGGCCGGCGGTGATGGCCACGGGCGGGGCCGTGTCCAACACGGGGCTGGCGCTGCACCGGCTTGGCGTGCCCACGAGCCTGGTGGGGAAGATCGGCGACGACCTGTTTGGGCGGGCGATTCTGGACGTGTTGCGCAGCCGCGATGTCTCGTTGGCGGACGGAATGGTCGTTACGGATGACGCGCCCAGCTCGTATACCGTCGTGATCAACCCGCGCGGCATGGACCGCAGCTTTCTGCATTGCCCAGGGGCGAACGACACGTTCGGGCCCGAGGACATCGATGTCGAAAGGCTCGCCGGCGTGAGCCTGTTCCACTTCGGCTACCCGCCGCTCATGCGGCGCATGTATAGCGACGGCGGGCATGAGCTGACGGCGCTGCTGCACAAGGTGCACAGCGCGGGCATCGCCACGTCGCTGGACCTGGCGCACATCGACCTGGGGGCCGACGCGGGGCGTGTGGACTGGCATGGTTTGTTGCGCATGGCGCTGCGCGAGGTGGATCTGTTTGTACCCAGCCTGGACGAGGTATTTCCGATCTTGCAGCCGGAGCGTTTCCGCCAGGCGGCGGAGTCGGGGTCGGGCAACTTCATGCATGCGGTGGACACGGCGCTCTTGCGCGAGCTGGCCGGCGAACTGCTGGAAATGGGCGTGGCGGTGGCGTATTTGAAGATGGGCGACCAGGGAATCTATCTGCGCACGACCGCAGACGCGGAGCGACTGCGCCGGATGCGCTCGCTGCCCCTCTCGGACGAGTGGCTGGGCCGCGAGTTGCTGGCGCCCGCCTATGCCGTGGACGTGGTCGGCACGACCGGCGCGGGCGACTGCGCCATCGCGGGGCTCTTCGCGGGGATCGTGCGCGGCCAGTCGCCGCAAGAGGCGCTGTGCAGCGGCGTGGCCGCGGGCGGGGCCAACGTGGAAGAGGCGGATGCGATCTCCGGCGTGCCGGAATGGGATGCGCTGCAGCGACGCATCGAACGCGGCTGGGCCAAGATTCCGCTGTCCATCGACACGCCCGGCTGGCGATTCGACGACGCGCACGGGCTGTGGGTGAGTCCGGCAGATCCGGCGTTTTCCGCCCTGTCCGGAGCACGAAGTTCATGAGTGGCCCGATTCCTGCCGTCGGTGTTTCGATGGGTAGACGACCATGACCCAATCCACGCAGCGACGACGCCAGACGGTGAACACACGCCGCCGCATCGTCATCGCCGGCATCCTCCTTCTTCTGATAGCAATCAGCCTGGGCATCGTGCGCTGGGGGACGGAGGACGCATCGTCCGAGGAGCTGGCCGGCAGTGTGCTGCTCTGGCATTCTCTTTCGAACAGCGGGGCGGAAACCCTGGATGCAGTGCTGGCGGAGTTCGGCGCGCTGAACCCGCAGACCACGGTGTACCAGCAGCCATTTGACACCCAGGAGGAATTGCTGGAGCAGTATCGAGAGTCGGTGAAGAGCGGTCTGGGGCCGGACCTGGTGATTGGCGACGCAGCGTGGATCACGGCGCTTGCCCAGGAGAACGCCATCCGCTCGATCGAGGGGAAAGTCGATCCTGAACTCATGGAGCAGTACTTGCCTGCGGCCGTGGACAGCCTCACATCTGACGGCGAGCTGCACGGTCTTCCCATGTCGCTGCACGTGCCGGCCCTCTACTACAACACCCGGCTGGTGGATTCGCCGCCGGAATCCCTCGATGCGCTTCTGACGCGGGCTGCAGACGGCCAGACTGTGCTGATGAGTACGGATTTTCAGGATGCGCTGTGGGGCGTGCGAGCATTCGGCGGCAGGTTCTTCGATGCGCAAGGCCGCGCCATCCTCGACCAGGGAGGGTACGCCAACTGGCTGGACTGGCTGATGTCCGCGCGCACGGCTCCGGGTATGATCCTGGACAACAACCGGCAGAGTCTGCAGGAGCGTTTTCTGGAGGGAGACGCGTCCGTACTATATTGGCTATCCGGAAGAGATCGATGCACTCATTGAGGGCCTGGGCGAGGACGCCCTGGGCGTTGCGCCCCTGCCCAGCGGGCCGGCAGGGAGCGCCGGCCCGTTTCTGGGCGTGGATGCGCTGCTGTTCAGTCCGGTCTCTTCAAGAAATCAGCACGAGATCGGGATCCAGTTGGCGGAATTCGTGACGAACGCAGAGCAAGAGCGCCAAGTTCATGCGCCAGGCGAACCTCATTCCGGCCAACACGCGCGTACGCATCAACCCGCGGCTGCACCCGCTGCTTGCGGGATTTCTGGCGCAGGCGCGGTCCGCCATCGCATTGCCCACTGCCGATACGAAAGACGCGATGTGGGACATTGCTTCGAGCGCGTACAATCGAGCCATGAACGGCTTGAGCACGCCGCTCCAGACTGCCGCAGAAACGACGGCCGCGCTCAATGAGCTGAATGGATTTGCGGCCGCGTCCCGCGTCGAGAGTGTCTGTACCGACTTGGGGACTGTCCGGCTGGCGCATGATCTGGGAAGGGGACGATGCGGCTGCGCTGGAAGAGATTATCGCCGGCTTCCGGAACGTCTGCCCGCTGGTGATCGTGAAGTCCGAATACGAGGATCTGGATGCCGTCCGAGAAGATTGGAAGCTCAATCCGAATGCGGTCACGAACCCGGATTTGGTGCTTGGGTCCCAGGAGTGGTTCCTCGACGCGCTGCAGGATGAGCTGGCGTTCAAAGATATCGCCGCAAGCGTTCCCGGCGACACGCTGCAACGGTACCTGCCTGCGGCGGTGGCCGGCATGCGACAGGGGATCGAGCTGAACGGATTGCCGGTCTCCGTGCGTGTGCACGTTCTGTACTACAACAAGGATCTCGTCGACGACCCGGCGCCGGTGCTGGACAGGATGCGGCTGCAGGCCGACAATGGACTGCCCATCACACTGGAAGCCCTGTTTGGACGGGCCTATTGGGGCGTGGGCGCCTTTGGCGGACGGCTGCTCGATGCGCAGGGACGGCCGTCTCTGGACGACGGCGGTTTCGCGGACTGGTTGACGTGGTTGATGCAATCCCGGGACGAACATGGCATCCGCTTGGTGTACGACTCGGATGAGGCGAGAGCCGCGTTTCTGGACGGAGAATCGGCGTACTACGTTGGTGAGCCGTCCGACTACGCCGTGCTGGTGGACGGCCTGGGGGGGGAGACGGTCGGGGTGGCGTTGCTGCCGGCGGGGCCGGCGGGCGATGCGACGCCGTTGTTTCTGGCGTCCGGTCTGTTCTTCAATGAGAACATAACGGACAGTGCGCTTGCTGCGGCGCTGGGCTTCTCGCTTTTCGCAACCAATGCAGAGAACCAAGAGCTGCTTGTGGATCGCACGGAGCGCGTGCCCGCCAACACCACGGTCGATTTGGCGGGAGAGCCCATGCTTGTCACCGTACTGGAGCAAGCGCGCACGGCGTATCCCGTCCCCAATCACCCGCAGATACAAGAAGTATTGGAGCTGGGCGACCAGACGTACGTCGACGTGCTGGTCGACGGCGTGGACCCGGAGCAGGCGGCCGCCGAGCTGACGCAGCAGATGAACGTCTTGTACGGGTACGAGCCGGAGGCAGACGCGCCCGGCGCCGACGCCGATGCTACGCCCGAGACCGAACCCACGGCCGGCGCGGACGCAACGCCGGAGGCTGAACCCACGGCCGGCCGATGCTACGCCGGAGACCGAGCCGGGCACAGAGGCAGACGTACAGGAAACAGAGTAAGAACCGAGGCAATTCCGCCCGTGGACGACCCGCGCATTCGCGCCATATTGGAACAACTGGAGACGTTTGGCCTGTTGCTGGTCCGGCCGGTGGTGCAGCAGCAGGTGCTGGCGTTCCTGCTTGTCGTGCTCATCGCGTGGCTGATACCGATTCCGTACCGGTATTTCGTGCGCAGTTTGGAACGACGGAGCGGCGTAACCACGGTTGAGGCCGGCGCGGATGGCGCCGAGATGACGTGGCAGGTGCGCGTGGTGCGGCTGCTGCGTGCGCTGGAATTCCTGCTCTTTCCCGTGATCGGCCTGGTCCTTGGCAGCCTGACCAGCAACTATTTGGCGAACCGGGGCATGCCGGTGGGCCTGTTCGAGCGGCTGATGCGCCTGGTGTGGCTCCTGCTCGCGTATCGAGTCATCGTCGCCTTCCTCTACGCCACGCTCAACCCGGAGACCGCCCGGCGCTATCGCCGGCGATTCGTGTCGCCGGTCTTCGCGGTGCTCTTCTTCGCCAGCCTGACGATTGGACTGGCCGGCGCCTTCCCGCTGGGGGAGATGGAACTCTTCCAGTTCATGGGGCAGGCGCTCTCCCTGCGCTCCATCGCCACGGCGGCGGCGGCGCTCTATCTGACCTTCGCGTTCGCGTGGATCGTGCGCGATGTGTTGAGCCGCTATCTTCTTCCGCGCACGCAGGCCGACCCCGGCGTGGCGCACACGATCGAGCTGGTTGTCCACTATTCGATCATCGGGTTCGGCATTTTCATTGCGGCCAGCGCGCTCGGGTTTGACCTGACGGCGCTGCTGGTGATCTTCGGCGGTCTGAGCGTTGGCATCGGGTTTGGCTTGCAGGAGCTGGTCGCCAACTTCATCAGCGGCGTGCTGCTTGTGTTCGAGCAGACGTTGCGGCCCGGCGACGTGGTGGAGGTGGAAGGCCAGCGCGGTACGGTCACGCAGATGGGCATGCGCGCCACGGTGCTGAGGAATATCGACAACATCGAGCTGTTCGTGCCCAACAAGACGCTGCTGACGTCCAACGTGGCGGCGTATACGCTGACGGACCGCAACATCCGGCGCACGATCCAGGTGGGAGTGAGCTATGCGAGCGATCCGACGCAGGTGCGCGACATTCTGCTGGACATTGCGCATCGTCACGGGCTTGTGTTGAACGATCCGGAGCCGGCCGTATTCTTTACAGACTTCGGCGACTCCAGCCTGGACTTTGAGCTGGCGATCTGGATCAACGAGCCGATGCGCGTGCTGGCTGTGCTGAGCGATCTGCGTTTCATGATCTTCAGCGACTTCAAGAAGCACGGGATCAGCATCCCCTTCCCGCAACGGGACGTTCACTTCCCGGCGCAGGCGCCCGCTGGAAATGCGCCCGCCCCGCAAGGCGCGAGCAAGCCGGCGGAGACAACGGCCGGCAACGCGGACGGTGAGGCGGACGGCGCGGCGACCGTGGAAGCGAATGGCGACGCCGGCGCGGATGCGGACATGGCCGGCAAGGCCAAACCGTCTGATCCGACCGACCCGTCGCGGCTGCCGTAAGCGGTTCGATTGCCCCGCAGTCAAACCGAATAAAGCCACCTTGGCGAACGGACCGGTTGGCGGCCGGATCGGCCCCGGATTTTGGGGCAAATGCCGGCTCGCGTCGTATGCGTCACTGCGAGACGGTCTCCCGCTTGCATAATCAAAGGGTTCTGCTATCATCGCTGCGTACACTCGTGTGTACGTGTACACGAACGTGTACGGGCGTGCGCGCCGCCGGTCCGGGGTTCAGGCCGGAACCGGCAGGGGTGCAATGAGATCTCCAAGGAGGATCTATGCTGAAGCGGCAGAACGTGAAGGGCAGTGACCAGGTCAAGGTCACATTTGTAATCGCCGATGATCCCGACGCGGGGCGCATCTACGTGGCCGGCGACTTCAACGATCTGGAAAGAAGACCAGGATATGCTGGTCAAGCGCAACAACGACACGCGCAGCGTCTCCATCGTGCTGGACCCGGGGCGGTATGCGTTCCGATACTGCACGGAAGACGGCGCGTGGTTCAATGACGAGGCTGCGGACGCCTACGAGTCGAACGATCAGGGCACGGACAACTGTATCGTCATGGTCTAGACAACCGACGCGCTATCCGGCCGCTGCGTAGACGCTAGGCGGCGGACGCGACGGAACCGGGTTGAAAGCACGGAGCGGTGCGCGCATTGTTCGACGACGGCATCCACGAGGTGGACAGGTCGCGCAATCGGCTCCGTGTGGCGGCGCAGCAACAACGCAGCGACAACATAGACAATAGAGGCGGCCCAACGATGATGTTTGACCCATCTGTTCTCGAACCAGATCCAGCACGCCGCGGGAAGATATCTGGCGATCCTGCAGGAGGCGCTGGCTGCTGTGGATCCGTTCGCGGCGACGCGAGGGTTCCTCGCGCTGCGAGGGCGACCGGCTGCAGGTTGCCGGCCGCACCTACGATCTGGGCGAGTACCGGCGCATCTTCGTGATCGGCGCGGGCAAGGCCGGCGCGCCTATGGCGCGCGCCGTGGAAGAAGCGCTGGGCGAGCGAATTGCGGACGGCCTCGTGGTGGTGAAGACGGGCCATACCGGTCCCACGGAGATCGTAACGATCGAAGAGGCGGACCACCCGCGCCCCAATCAGGCGGGCGTGGAGGCGGGCAACCGCATTTTGCAGCTCGCCGAATCTGCGCGGGAAGACGATTTGGTGATTGCGCTGCTGTCCGGCGGCGGTTCTGCACTTGCTGGTCGCGCCGGCTGCGGGGCTGACGCTGGAGGACATCCAAGGGATGACGGATGCGCTGCTGGCGAGCGGCGCCACCATCAACGAGGTGAACTGTCTGCGCAAGCACATGAGCGCGGTGAAGGGCGGGCAGCTGGCGCGTGCGGTTGCACCCGCCACGCTGATCACGCTGGCGTTGAGTGACGTGATCGGCAGTCCGCTGGACGTGATCGCCAGCGGGCCGACCGTGCCCGACCAGACGACGTGGGCGGACGCGTGGGCGATCGTGCAGCGGTACGAGCTGGAGTCGCGGCTGCCGCAGCCTGTGCTGGCGCGCTTGCAGGCGGGACTCGACGGCCAGTTGCCGGACACGCCCAAAGCGGACGACCCCGTGTTCGAGACGAGCCAGACGATTGTGGTGGCCGACAACCGCATGGCGGCGGAGGCGGCGGCCCGCAAGGCGGAAGAAGTCGGGCTACAACACCTTGCTGCTGACCACCTACCTGGAAGGCGAGGCGAGCCAGGTGGCGCAGCGTGGCGGTTGGACTTGGGCCGCGAAATTGAGGCCTTCGATACGCCGCTGGCGGCCCCCGCCTGTCTGATCTTGGGCGGAGAGACCACAGTCACGCTTGGGGTGCCGCCCGGCAAGGGCGGTCGCAATCAGGAGCTCGCGCTGGCGGCCGGCCTGGCCTTGCAGGGCGACGGCCGCATTGTGGTGGCGTCCCTGGCCACGGACGGCACGGACGGCCCGACAGACAGCGCGGGCGGACTCGGGGACGGCGGACGGTGGAACGCGGCCGGGCGCTGGGTCTGGATGCGGAAGCCCATCTGCGTGGCCACAATGCGTACCCCTATTTGGAGGCTGCTGGCGATCTCGTTGGTCACCGGGCCGACTCAGACGAATGTGAACGATATTGTGTTTGTGTTTGTGGAGTAGGTAGGCCAGATAGGCCGATAGACTACAGCCGGTCAAACGAAGGCCCGCGCATCTCGCAGTGCAGATGCGCGGGCTTTCGTTTGTGCGTACTCGGCGGTAGGTCACTCTTGCAGGGCGACGATCTTAGGCTGCCCATCGCGGCGGGGCGGGGGATGGACAATTTTAGCCTGCGCGTGAAGTCCCTCTGGACGAGGGACCTACGGGGGGTGCACTATACGTCTGGTTGCACAGAACCTTGCGGGAGCGCTATCTTTCCGCAAAGTTCTGTGCGGCTGATTCTGTTAGTCGGCCAGGCCCATATCCTCGGCCATGACGCGTGCGGAAGCTCGGCATGGGCTGGTGGTACTCCACCGGCTTGACGATCTCGGCAACCAGATCAACCGTGTTCGTGACGTTCAACTTGTTGAAGAAGAACTCGAACTGCCTCTCGAGCGCCTGATACAGGGACGCCTGATTCTTGGACGGCAGGGCCCACAGCTCGGGCTTGAAGGGACCGATGGCCTTCTTGCGTGTGCTGTAGTAGAACTGGGCGTCGGTCTGGGTGGCCTTGCGCTCGCCGGCGTTCTCCACGTCCAGATAGCGGTAGATGGAATCCTTCAGGCTCTTCGGGAACGCATCGCTGTCCATGAAGAGGTTCTGGAAACCGGTCGCCAGGTGAATCTCCAGGGTCTGCACCGCGGGGAACTTGTCGAACAGTTCGTCGGGCAAGGTGCTGGCCCCATGCTGGACAGCGCCGCCGGAGCCGTGCTCGCGGGCGCGGTCGCCCAGAATCTTCGAGCGTGTCGAAGTCCACGGCCACCTGCGCGATGCTGCCGTCCGGAAGGACGACGCCGCCGTGGCTGGTGCCGGTCTGCACGCTGATCTTGCTGAGCCCGGCCAGGCCGTCGCCCAGCTTGGCGAGTTCCTTCTGGTAGCCTTCGATGTAGGCGTCCAGCTCTTCCGGCGTGGAGTTCTTCTCGCCGACTTCGCCGATCTCGCCGCCGAGGCTGACCGTCACGCCGTCGGGCTCCAGGTCACGAACGAACTTGGTGATCTCGGCCGAGCGCATGTAGTTGTGATACTGCTGCTCGTCGAGGGATTCCGGCTCCAGCGTGACCAGGGTGCTGGTGTCGATGTCGATGTTCCAGAAGCCGGCGGGAATGGCCTCGGCGATGAGGTCCTTGACTTCCTGGATGGCGCCTTCGGGGTCCTTGGCGTAGGTGGACGCCTTGACCTGGAAGTGATCGCCCTGGATGAAGATGGGACCGCGGTAGCCTTCCTTGATGGCGGCGGCGATCAGCGCGGCGCTGTATTCGGCGGGCGGCTGATCCGTGTAGCCCATTTCGCTGCGGGCGATTTCGAAGACGAAGGCGGCCGTGTTGGTCTTCATGGCGGCGCGGAAGGCGGCGCGTGCCGTGTCATACGTCGTGAAGCGGATGTTCATGGCGGGCACGGTGCGGTCTTTCCAGGCGTCCGTCGCACGCGACATGTAGAAGTCATTGATGCTTGCCGGACGCGCATCCAGCGTCTGCCCCAGCTCCCAGATCAGCCAGCGGGCGTAGTCCTTGACGGCGTCGGTGCCGAAGACCGCGTCGCGCACGAGGATGTCGATATCCGTCGGCGCGCAGGGCCTCCAGGTCGACAACCTCTACCTTGTCGGCGGCGACGCGCACGCTGCCGCTGACGGACTTGTAGAGTTCAAATACGGATTCATGGATCATGGGTGACTATCCTTCGCTGCCTGCGAGCCGCTTTGGCTCGCGATTGATATGCTCGAGACTAGTACAGGAACATTGGTTTGCCGAGAACGTGGCGAACCTTGGGCCGATACTCATCAACGTCATACAGTTCATCGACGTCAACGCGCTTGATACCGCTCGTGACCGTGCTCATGGGGATGTGGGTGTAGGTGCCGTCGCGGAGGGCAACCATACGCCCGCTGGCGCCCGACGTGATCAAGTCCATGGCCAGGTTGGCATAGTTCACGGCCACCATCAGGTCCAGGGCATCCGGCGCGCCGGAGCGCATCAGATAGGAGACGGTCTGGTTGATGATGTTCTGGCCGGTCAGTTCCTTGATGGCCTGGCCGGTGATCTCGCCGATGCCGCCGAGCTTCTGTGGCCATAGGCGTCGGCCTCGCCATATTCGACGACCTTGCCGCCGACCATGTGCGCGCCTTCGCTGATCGTGACCATGGCGTAGTTGCTGGGATTGGCGTTCTTGTCCTTCATGACGAGTTCGGCCAGCTTCTCCGGATCGAAGGGGACTTCGGAGATGAGGGCACGGTCCACGCCGGCCAGGTAGGAGCTGATCAGGCTGGTTTCGCCGCTGTTGCGGCCGAAGAGCTCGATGACGGCGATTCGCTCATGGGAACCGGTGCTGGTGCGCAACTGGTGGATGAACTGCACGCTGCGGGTCACGGCCGTGCTGAACCCGATGCAGTAGTCGGTTCCGTAGACATCGTTGTCCATCGTCTTGGGAATGGCGATGACGGGGAAGTCCTCGCTGTGCAGTCGCTCGCCATAGCTGAGCGTATCGTCGCCGCCGATGGGGATCAGGCGGTCGATGCCCAGATACTCCAGGTTCGTCAAAATGTGCGGCGTGAAATCGCGCAGCCGCTTGTCGGCTTCTTCCGCGTCCGGGTGTTCCGGATCGCGCAGGAAGTCGGGCACCGCCGACGGCTTGACCTTGCTGGGCTGCGTGCGGCTGGTATGCAGGAAGGTGCCGCCGGTCCGATCGATGGTGCGCACGACGTTCTTGTCGAGGCTTGAATGGTGTGCTTGGCGACGCTGTCCGGATCATCCTGGTTCAACTCGAGCAGACCGCCCCAGCCGCGCTTGAATGCCGATTACCTCATGGCCCTCATCCATCGCCCGATAGACAACGGCCTTGATGCACGGGTTCAGCCCGGGCACATCGCCGCCGCCTGTCAATATTCCGATTCTCATGGAATCTACTCCTTTTGCCTCATAAGTTCGGGATTACGTAGCAACCCAAGCCGCATCGCCCGGGCGTTTATGGCTCCGTACCAACACTGGACACGGACAAACAGAGATTTTGCTGTACGCATGCATGTTTATACGCATGCACAGGAAATATGCGCACGTGTGGATCGCATCCGTCTAATTATACCAGAATCCGGGCGCGCTTCCCCATATTTTGCGCCTCGGCATTTTGGCACGGGACTTGGCGCTCTCAACCCGTCTATTGCGGGCCCCGGCTGCGCCAACATGCGGGCGATGGGACGCAGGTCCATCCACCACTGCTGCTTGGGACGCAGGAACTCGCGGTCGAGTCGTGCGCATGGCCTCCTCGATGGGCGTCACGCGCAGTTCGCCGCTCTGATAGCCGCAGCAGACGATCGGAGGCGTCGTCGTCTGCGTCCGGGCTCCACCGTTCAATGAAGTCCACGGCGTGGTCCGCCAGACGCACGGCGAGGATACGGTCGTAGGGTGACGGGTCGCCGCCTTGCTGCAGATGGCCCAGAACCGAGATGCGCACGTCGAAGAGATCGCCGCCCTCTTCCTCAAACAGTGCGGCAAGAAACTGCGTCGTGTAGAGCTGGTTCGCCTTCTCGTTGCGGATCATCAGCCCCAGCCGCTTGCCGTGCGTGAAGCCGTGGATCAAGCTGCTCGATGTCCCTCTCCAGATCCGTCAGGCGCACGCCCTCCTCGTGCAGATAGACGCGTTCGGCGCCGGTGGCGAGGGCGCTCAGAAGCGCGAGGTAGCCGCAATAGCGGCCCATCACCTCCACGACGAAGCAGCGATTGGAGGCCACGGCCGACTGCTTGATCTTGTCCACGACCTCCGTGATCGAGTTGAGCGCGGTGTCAGCGCCGACGCTGTGTTCTGCGCTGGGGAAGTTATTGTTGATGGAGGCGGGCACGCAGACGATGGGAATGCTGGAACGCCGGGAAGTTGTCGCGCTCGGCGAGCAGTCGTCTCGGCCGCGCTGTAGCCCGTCCAGCCGCCGATGATGAGCAACGCATCGACCTCGTGCTCTTCGAGCGTGCGGGCGATGGCATAGAAGTCGCTGCCGCTCGGGACCTTGCGGCTTGTGCCCAGCTCCGAGCCGCCCATGGGCGCCCAACCGCTTACGCTCATCCACTCCAGCTCAAACAGATCGTTGTTGATCAAGCCGCGGAATCCCCTGCGCACGCCCAGTATGACATGACCTTGGTCGCCGGCCAGCCGCACGGCGGCGCGAGTCGCGGCGTTCATGCCCGGCGCCGGACCGCTGGCATTCATGACGGCGATGCGCAGACGGCGCTGGCCGGGCGCAGGCTTATGGGGAAGCGCTCGTGTCAGCGTGCGCAGAATGCTGAAGGCGCTCTGGAACCCTCGGCCGCGCAGTTCCATTGCCCGTTCGTAGTCGCATTCGCCGCAGGGCGCGGTTGATTTCGTGGGTCTTCTCCACGCATTCCATCAGCGGCAGGCGGACGATCTCGTTGTTGCGGATGGCGATGAGGACCGATTCAGAGTCGGGCGTAGCTTCCAGCACGGCGTCCACGGCCTCAACGCCCATGATGGTGCTAAGATTGCGATCGTAGGCGGAGGGCGAGCCGCCGCGCTGGACGTGGCCGAGAACGGTGATGCGCACATCCTCGCCGAGGCCCTTCGCCAACACCTGGCGCACGTATTCCGAGGAGATCGGGTTGCCGTTGCGGTCCTGCGCTCCCTCTGCGACGATGACGATGTTGTCGCGCCGGCCCATCTCTACCCCGTGGCGCAGCATGCCGCACATGCGCTCTTCCCAGTCGTCGTGTTCCGGCGGGCGCTTCGGGGATGAAGACCCATTCGGCGCCGGTGGCGATGGCGCCCATTACGGCCAGGTAGCCGCAGCGCCGGCCCATCACCTCGACGACAAAGGCGCGCTGGTGGCTGGCGGCGGTGCTGGTGATGGCGTCGATGGCGTCGGTGATGCGGTGCAGGGCGGTGTCGGCGCCGATGGTCATGTCGGTGCCGTACATGTCGTTGTCGATGGAACCGACCAGTCCGGCGATGGCGAGATGGCGATGCCGCTCGAACTGTTCTGCGCTGATGGCGCCGTCCGCCACCAGCTCCGCGCCGAGTTCCGCCCATTCCTTCTGCAGGAAGTTGGCGCCGGTCAGGCTGCCGTCGCCGCCGATGACGATGAGGGCATCGATGTCGCGTTCGAGGAGGTTTCTGCACCGCCTGCTTGCGCCCTTCGCGTGTTTCGAACTCTGCGCAGCGCGCAGTGCCGATGACGGTGCCGCCCTTCTGGAGGATGCCGCCGACGGAGTTCCACGTCATGGGCCGGATTTGGTCGCCGCCGGCAATCATGCCGCGGTAGCCTTCGTAGATGGCGAAGACTTCTGCGCCACGGTCCAGGCCGGTGCGGACCACGGCGCGCAGCGGCGGCGTTCATTCCCGGCGCATCGCCTCCGCTCGTCATGACAGCGAGTCGCTTTTTCGATCCGTCCATGGAACACACCCCCTATGCTGAGTTGACTCAGCACGTGGCCGGAGTCAAGGATTGACGCGAGATGGTACGCATGGCCCGAGTTCGGGCACAGCGCATCAATTATAGCAAGAGTGCCCGCTGTGTCGCCACAAACGCGGGACGCTGGCGGGGAATCGTGATCGCGAGGCGGATGGACGATGTGGGATGACGGCGTTGCCGTGGGTTCCTCTTGCGTAGGGACTTCGCGCGCAGGCGCAAACGGACGCTCGCCCGACCCCGCTGATCCACCGGCTGACCGTGCCGTCACCCTGGAAGGGTGACCTACGGGTTTGCTATGGGTTTGGTACTAGCTTGGTGCGGGCTTGCCGGGCCGACGTGGGTTCCCATTTACATAAGCCGGGGTGGCTTGACGCCCCGCGGGAAGGGCATATACTCGCGCGCAGACTGGTTTGTTTGCAGCGGACGCAGGAGAGCGACATGGCACGACGCAGAAGCGCAGCCCGTCCAGGGGTCACGGGGCTTGGAGAACGCGAGGAACTCGCGCCGGGAATCTTCATCAACACCAACTACCGCGGCTGCACGCCCGGCATGGTGCACACGGATGACGGTATCATCCTCATCGACGCACCGCTCATCCCGCGGCAGGCGCTGGATCTGGCGGTCGCAGATCGAAGAGACGTACCCGGGCGAGCCGTTCCTGTACTTGATCAACACGGATCATCATCGCGGGCATGCCCTCGGCAACCAGTATTTCATGCCGTGCACGGTGATTGCGCACGAACGCGCGCACAAGGAAATGGCCGGGTACACGGAGAACTTCAAGGAGCGCGTGCGCAACAGCTTCCGGCGCGAGCCGGAGATCCAGGCGCAGTTGAACGATATCGAAATCATCCCGCCGGATGTGACGTTTACGGATCGCGCCACGTTGCTGTTCGGCGACCGGCGCATCGACTTGATCTTCGTGGGCGGCCATACGCCGGCGACGAGTCTTGTGTGGCTGCCGGATGAGCGCATCTGTTTTGTGGGCGATATTCTTTGGGTGGACCAGCATCCGTATATGGCGCAAGGCGACACGCTGCAGTGGCTGGATGCGCTGCAGTTGATCCGCGATCTTGACGCCGAATATCTCGTGCCGGGCCACGGACCCATCTGCGACGATTCCGCCACCCATCGCGTGGAAGAATACATCCGGTTCATGCGCGGGCGGGTGCGCGACTATTACCTTGAGGGCAAGGGCAAGAACGAGACCAAGAGCGGTCTTGTGGGCGAAATGGTCGCGTGGTTCCCGATTCCGCCGGAACGGAAGGCGAAGATCGAGAGCCAGATCAAGTCCGGTCTGAACCGCGTCTGATCGCGAGATGCAGCGCGAAGAGGACGAACAGTCCCGTCGCCGAACGGCAGTGAAGACGACGTGGACGATATGGACTCGGACACGGTGGAGCCCGAAGCCGTGGCGGACGCGTCAAACTAGGCGCATTCGTGCGGGTGCGGTAGTCTGCGGTGGAGCGCCGCAAGAGCGGCAAGCGCTTGCGCGCACCTGTCATTCCGGCCTTGAGCCGGAATCCAGGCTCGACTCGCGTTGGATTCCGCCCCGCGATGCCGGGGCCCTTCGCGGGCATGACAAACGGTGAGGCGTCGTCTTGGGCGAGGGAAACCGACTCGCACGCACCTGTCATTCCGGCCTTGAGCTGGAATCCAGGCTCGACTCGCGATGGATTCCGTCCCGCGATGGCGGGGCCCTTCGCGGGAACGACAAACGGTGAGGCGTCGTCTTGGGCGAGGGAAACCGACTCGCACGCACCTGTCATTCCGGCCTTGAGCCGGAATCCAGGCTCGACTCGCGATGGATTCCGCCCCGCGATGCCGGGGCCCTTCGTGGGCATGACAAACGGTGAGGCGTCGTCTTGGGCGAGGGAAACCGACTCGCACGCACCTGTCATTCCGGCCTTGCGCCGGAATCCAGGCTCGGCTCGCGTTGGATTCCGCCCCGCGATGGCGGGGCCCTTCGCGGGAACGACAAACGGTGGCGAGTCGTCTTGAGGTGAGATGAACTTCGGGCGCCGTCTTGTCCTGTCGTCTATCCGGCTCGCCATCGCCTGTGACTTTGCACCGCACCCGCAAGCCGCTGCCGTCGCTTGCTCAACATAGTGAATTGATTCGAGCCCATGGCCCACACAATTGAATCCAGGGCGAACAGTCCCGCCAACGCGCTGCGGGACGCCCTCGACAAGGCCGAGCGCCTGATCGTCACGGTCGATGCCGATACGGTGGAGGAATTGCTCGTCCTCTTCGACACCATCGAAGGATCGATGGCCACCCTGTCGCAGGGCGCCATCGACCTGCGGCCAGAGCAGACGCGCTGGATCAGCCTGCAGAATCGCATCTATTCCACGCCCACGCCGATCACGCGTGCGGCGGCCAAGGCGGGCGGACTCGCCTCCCTGCGCGCCAAGCATCCGCCGGCGGAGGGCGACTGGTGGCGTCTCGACGGCATCGTGCTGGAGCGGCGGCGCAAGTCGGCGCTGCGCACGCTGTCCACAGTGCTGATCGTCGTGGGCGCGCTCGGGCTGGTCGATTGGGCGGTGAATACGCTCTTCCCGCCCGACCCGGACGCCGTGCTGATGGTGGAGACGACGTCCGACCT
Source organism: uncultured Chloroflexia bacterium (assembly GCA_963752485.1). GTDB lineage: Bacteria > Chloroflexota > Anaerolineae > Caldilineales > Caldilineaceae > JASGTU01. The sequence continues at coordinate 97,716 of CAVVYP010000014.1, read as the reverse complement.
CGACATCTTCGTGCGGGAGCAGCAGTGGGACGGGGCGCTTGCCCTCGTCGACGCCCGGCTGGAGCAACTGCCGGATGAGCCCGAACTGTGGATTTGGAAGACGGTGCTGCACGAGCAACTTGGCCAAGACGAGGCCGCCGCAGAAGCCGCCGCGGAGGCGAAGCTTCTGGTGCCGGACAACGTGGGGCAGTTCTGGGTGGTGCTGGGCAACACGCGCTTTCAGGTCGGGGACCTTGCCGGCGCGGAGGCGGCCGCCAACGAAGCCATCGCGTTCGACTCGGAAGACCCCCAGGGCTATTTCCTCATGGGCGGCGTGGCCGAGGCGAAGGGCGACATCCAGACCGCTATGGATATGTTCGACAAGACCTACGAGCTGGCGGAATTCTCGAACCCGGAACTGGCTGTGATTGCCAGAGTGCGGCTTGGGCAGATGCTCCAGCAACCCTCATTTCCGAACCAGGCTGCCACGGACACCCCCGGCCCCACACCTACGCCGGGCCCCACACCCGCGCCCTAGATGCCCTCGCGCGCCTCCATGATGCGTCGCACCGCTGCACGCCACATCCTTGCTCTCGGCGTCTACACGGTCGCCGCGCTGCTGCTCACGTGGCCGCTGGTCACGCGTTCGACCACGCACGCGCCCGGCGACGGCATCGACAATCCGGCGCTGGCCTGGAACCTGTGGTGGGTCAAAGCGCGGCTGGTGGACCAGGTCACCCCGAACCTCTTCGACGTCGACCGCATGTTCCACCCCATCGACATCAACCTGGCCTTCTACACGCTGACGCCGCTGAACGGGCTGGCCAGCCTCCCGCTGCAAAGCGCGTGGCAGCTCCTCGCCGCCAACAACCTGGTGTTACTCTCTTCGTTCGTGCTGGGCGCATACGGGGCCTTCCTTCTGGCCTTGCACTTGCAGAGCCGGCCGCCCATTTCAAGCCCGGGCGCCCTGCATTCGCGACGGTGACGGCGGACGGCGTGTGGCCACGGCGGTTGCGCTGATGGCCGGTCTGGCCTATGGCTTCGCGTCGGCGAAGCTGTTCTATGCGGCGCTGGGACAGTTCAACATCGCGAGCAGCCAGTGGATCCCGTTTGCCGCGCTGTACGTGGTGCGCTTGGGCGAGAGCAGGTCCATGCGCAACGCGCTGCGCAATGGCGCGATGGCGGGGCTGTTCATCGTGCTGCAGGCGTGGGCGGAGTTGACGTACGCCTCGTTCCTGCTGATCTTCTTCTTCCTGTACGCGGTGTGGTGGGTATTCGCCCGCTTGGCTGCCGGGGAGCCGGAAGGCGAAGCGCCGAGCGCACGGGCGCGGGGGGCGACGTTCGCGGCGGGCGTGGGCGCGGCTGCCGTCGTGTTCGTTGCCGGCGTCACGCCCTTCCTGGCGGCCATGCTTCCCGACTTGCTTGCGGAGGGCGACTTCTTCGCCAGCGGCGGCGGCTTTGCCGACGTGTTCAGCGCCGACCTGATGGGCTACCTCGCGCCGACGATGCTGCACCCGGTCTTCGGCGAATTCGCAGCGGGGCTGCCCTTTCCGAACGACAAGGGACAGCATATCTACGTGGGCTATGTCCTGCTCGCCCTCGCCAGTCGCAGGCGTGTTCGCCTATGGCGTGCGGTCGAAGGGCAAGCGAGACAACGTCGTCTGGTTCTGGCTGGTGAGCGCCGTCGTCTTCTGGCTGCTGACGCTGGGTCCGCAGGTGCGCTGGGGCGGGAACGAGCTGCCGATTCCGGGGCCGTTCGCGCTGGTCAGCCGGCTGCCCTTTTTCAGCGGCAACCGCTATCCGAGCCGCTACAGCGTGATGTTGCTGCTGTCGGCGGCGGCGCTGGCGGTCTATGGTCTGCGCGCTGTGTGCGACCGCGCCGGCTCGGCGCGGTCGCGGGATGCGGCGGCGCGGACGTACGGCGGGCGCGGTGGTCCTCGTACTGGCGGCCCTGTTCGTGTTTGAGCATCTCTCGACGCCCCTGCCGCTGACCGACTTCCGTATCCCGTCCATCTATGACAAGCTTGCCGCCGAGCCCGGCGACTTCGCCGTGCTGGAGCTGCCGACGGGCTGGCGAAACGGCGCGCGCGTGCTGGGCCGATCGGATGTGCTGATCATGATGCAGCAGTGGTATCAGACTGCCCACGGCAAGCGCCGTCTTGGGGGAAACACGAGCCGCAATCCCCCGCTCAAGTTCCAGTATTTCAGTGAGGCGCCGCTGGTGGGCGAGCTGATCGCGCTAATGAACGCGGACCGCGAGCACATCGCGGCGGTCGTGGAGCCGGAATTTCGATGCCATGGCGGCGGATGCCAAGCAATCGGCCGCAGAGATACTCGACTTCTTCGGCGTCGAAACCGTGCTGCTGCATGTCGATCGCGCGCCGGAGCTTCTGGTGCGCTTCGTGGAAGAATCGCTGCCGGTGGAGCTCGTCGAGACATGGGAGGGCGCGGACTGGACGGGAGCGCCGTCCACGATTCGCATGTATCGCGTTGCAGAGCGCGCACCGGTGGACGGTTGGACGATCGACCTGGCCGCGCCCGTGGGCAGGCTGCACGTGGCCGAGGGCTGGTCCGGTTTGGATGCAGACGGCTCGCCCTACCGCTACGCGACTCGCAGCGCAGTCGACGCTGCTGCTGGACCTGCCGGCGGAGGGAGGCGTGCTGCGCTTGGAGGTGGCCGGCCCGGCGGACAGGATCGGGCTGACGCTGAACGGGCGCGCGCTCGAGGGCCGCGCAGTCGACGACAGCGGACTGCTTGAGGCGACCATCGCGCAGGGCATGGCCGGCGAGCTGGTGGACCGTCTGGTGATCGAGTGGGATGGCGAGCCAACGCCGATCGGTGAGCTGGCCGCATCCTCGCCGGGTGACCGCGCCATCGGGCAGACGGGCGCTGCGCTGGCCGCGGGGGTGTCGCTGGGCGTACGCAGCGCGGGCGAGGAGACCGGCGACTTCGCCCATATCTATGTGAACGGCATCGACTTTGCCCCCAATGAGCGGGGCTACAATCTGGTGGCGCTCACGGACGGTGGCGAGGTCCTCGACGCGCAGGCGTTCGACACGCACGCCTCGCCGGAGGCGTCCAAGGCGATGGCGGCATGGCTGGAACAGTGGCCCGCGGGGACGGTGATTGCCGGCGCAGTGGCGGACGAGGCCAGCCTCAGCCTGCAAGAAGAGGCGGTGCAGGCGCTGGCGACGCTGGGCGTGGGGACGGACCTGCGCGGCAAGTTTCGGTGGGGCCATGCGTTCGCCGGCGTGGCCGGTGCAGAAGCGGGGACCGCGCTGGAGGAGGCCGGTCTGATCCGGCCGGCGGATGTGTCCATCGGTCCGCCGCTGGACGCGCCGGCCGCAACGGGGGGCGTCGGCGCGATCGAGTTTCGCGCGTCAGACTGAACGCTCGCCACGTGAACCCTCGCGTGGGCGACTACTCCTGCATCAGGCCGCGCAACGCGCTGGATCTGCCGAGCACGCCCACGAGTTTGCCCTCGCCATCGACCACAGGAAGCCGTTTGAGCTCGTGCAGCAGCATAAGGCCAAGCGCATCGCTGAGCGAACGGTCCACGCCGATGGTGATGGCGGGCGTCGTCATGAGTTCGGCGGCGGTCTCGTTTCCCGTGGGCAAATCGAACGGGTCCGGCTGCACGCCGGTGATGAGGCCGCGCAGGCGACGGCGCAGGCTGGGATCGCGGCCATACATGCTGCGCCGCAAGAGGTCGCCGTCGGTGATGAGGCCAGCCACGCGGTGTTCGTTGTCGACCACGACCACACGTTGCTGCCGGCCCTGCTCCAGCGCCTGCACGATCTTTTCCAGGCCGGCGTCCGGCGTCACATACGGGGCGTCCTCGTTCATCAGCTCGGCGATCGTGTGGCCGGGGACGACGGCATCGTCATCGGCATCCGTCCCCTCCAACGCTGCTCATGGCGCGCAGGATGTCGACGCGGCTGATGATGCCGGCCAGACAGTCGTTGGCGTCCACGACCGGCAGCCGCTTGAGGTCATTCTCCACCATGGCGGCGCCGGCGTGGCGCATGGAGGAGGTGTCCGCAACCGTGACGACGGGCATGGTCATGATCTCGCCGACCGTTCTGCCGCTCGCCTGCAACTCGGCGATGTCGGACTGCACCTGCTCCGTTGTGAGCGCCGGCTGCAGTCCCAGCCGGATCGGAAGGCTGGTGTTGCGCAGCAGGTCGCCGTCCGTGACGATGCCCACGACGCGGCGGTCCGCATCCACGACGGGCAGGCTGCGATAGCCCTTGCGCAACAGCAGCGTGACAGCATCGGCCAGGGGCGTGGCGGGTTCCACGGCTGCGACATCGGCATTCATCAGGGAAGACACGGCGCGGTTGAGCACATCGGCTTTGACCGGGATGCTGCGTTTGACCACGGTCACGTCCTGCACCGTGATGAGACCGTCATTCACCAGGGGCTTCAGGGCGGGCAGGAGCGCCTCGACGCGTTCCGCCGTATCCACCCATTCGATCTTGACGGGCAGGCCCACCGACAGCGAGACGACGCCGGCGGAATGGACGCGGCCGTGGCTGTCGATGCCCGCCACGCTGCGCACGACGGTGGCGTTCAGGACGCCCTTGGCGCGCAGCAGTTCGAGCACGGCCGTGAATGCGGGCTTGCCGTGGACTCTGGCGTCCTCGCCCACATAGATTGAAACCAGTTTCGCTTCTCCAGTGGCCGGCATGTGCACTCCCTCCTAGCCGCCCAGCATGCGGGCGAGAGCAAATCCCAACACGGCGCATCCCAATCCAAGGACGTTGTTGCCGAGAATGTTCAACAGGGCCGGCCACAGCGCGCCCGCCTGCAGGAGCGCCAGGCTTTCCACGGTGTAGGACGAGAAAGTTGTGTACGAGCCCATGAAGCCGACGGCCAGAAAGAGCCTCACCTCGGGCGAGAGCATGACGCGATCCGTGGCGAGGGCGACGAGGAAGCCCAGGAGCAAGCTGCCGGTGACGTTGACCATGAGCGTGCCATAGGGGAAGAATGCGCCCCACCGCGCGCCGGCCCATGTACCCACCAGGTAGCGAGCGTTGGCGCCGAGTGCGGCGCCTGCGGCAATGTAGAGGTATCTTTCCACGGAAGCAGCCTATCTATGCGGAAGCGTTGGGAGTGCGTTGGATATCGATTCGTGCCACGAGACGAGCGACGGTTGGCGTCGTGCGCACCTCGTATATGGGCAGGCGCCCTACGCCTTCTTGGACCCCAGCGTGGACTTCGGCGTACTGCGCATGCTGCGGGTCACGACGGCCTCTATTTCGGCGCCGCTTGTCTCGATCGGCTTGTCCGTGACGTCTACGACGGGAATGTCGTGGTTCGAGAAGAAGCGATTGGCCTCGCGCAGTTCGCCGGCGATCTGCTTCTGGTCCACGTAGTCTTCGGCGTCCACGCCAAGGCGCTTCTCTCGCCAGCGGCGGTGGACGGCCAGTTGCGGCGGCTCGATCGTCAGACCGACAATGCGCCGCCGGTCCACGGTCCAGAGTTCGGCCGGCAGTTCGACGCCCGGCACGAAGGGAACGTTGGCGACCTTCCAGCCCTGCATGGCGAGATAGACGCTCAGGGGCGTCTTGCCGAGGCGTGAGACGCCCATCAGCACGATGTCGGCCTGGCCGAGATCGGCCCTGCGCTGGCCGTCGTCGTGGGCGATGGTGAACTCGATGGCGTCGACGCGCTTGAAGTACTGGTCGTAGAGCTTGCGGTAGAGGCCCGGCTGCCCGATCGGCTGCGCCTGCAGCCGAGTCGATAGCTGTTGCATGAGGGGTCCGGCGAGGTCGATGGCGTCCACGCCCTGCTGCTGCGGCCTCGGCGATCAGCCCTTCGCGGATCTCGGCGTTGACCAACGTATGCAGAATGATGCCGTTCGTGGCCGCCACGCGCTCGACGATGCCGGGCACATCCTCCAGATCGTGGACATGGGCATGCACGATCAGCTTGGGGCGCACGTCCGGGTACTGGGCCAGAACCGTGTGGGTGAGCAGCTCTGCGCTGGCCCCGACGCCGCCGGACACGATGTGGATTTCCGGCGGCTCACGCTCCTGGGGCTCTGCTTCGGCATGCGCATCCGCGCGCGCTTCCGTGCGCAGTGGCGTGTGCGCTGGTCTGTTCCTGCGAGATGCGGTTCCCGGCTCTTCCACGAGTACCCTCCCCGTGCAGCGCAGGTCGCGGTCTCCGCGCTACGGCGCAGATCGCAGCTATCTTCTGCGACGCCTACTCCAATTGTTGCTTCACCAGACGTTCGACTACGGCCGGGTTGGCGGCGCCCTGTGTGGCGCGCATGACCTGGCCGATGAAGAAGCCCAGCAGTCCCGTCTTGCCCTGGCGATATTGCTCCACCTTGTCCGCATTGGCTGCGACGATTTCGGCGACGAGCGGCTCCAGCGTCGGACGCGTCCGCGATCTGCTCCAGCCCCTGTTGGCGCACGATTTCCGCGGGATCGCCGCCGTCGGTCGCCATCTGCGCGAAGACGTCACGGCCTGCGCCCGCCGTAATCGCGCCGTCATCTACGAGCCGGGCCAGCCGCGCGACGTCGCCGCCGCTGAAGGGCAACTCGCCGAGGTCGCGTTCCTTCAACTCGCGGATGACCTCGTTCGTCATCCACTTGGCGAGCGACCGCGCGTTGTCATAGGCCGCCAGCCCATCGTCGAAGAAGTTGGCCAGGGCAAGGTCACCCGTCAACACGTCCGCCTCTTCGAAGGGCAGGCCGAGTACATCGGTATAGTAGGCCAGTCGCTCCTGCAGCGCGGGCGTCTCGCCGCGGAGTTCGTCACGCACCTCCGTGCGCGACTTGCGGCCGTCGCCCTCGGCGTCGCCGTCTGCGCCTTCGCCAGTGGCTTCCGGCGCGCCGCCGTTGGGTTCGACGGCTGACGGCTGCGCGGCCGGTTCCGCCGGCTGCTCCGCCTCCGCGGCCGCTTTGGCCCAGGAATCGCGCAGCGTGATGATGCGGTTGTAGACGAGATGACCGGGCTGCGATTCCTGCTCGTCGCTGATGAAGTAGCCGAGGCGCTCGAACTGATAGCGGCTGCCCGGCGGGTCGTCGGCGATGCTGGGCTCCACGAGAGCCCCGTCGACAATCTCCAGCGAATCCGGATTGAGGTAATCCTTGAAGGTCTTGCCCTCTTCGGCGTCGTCGGGGTTGGGGACGAGGAAGAGGCGATCGTAGAGGCGCACCTGCGCGGGGACGGCATGCTGGGCGGAGACCCAATGGATCGTGCCGCGCACTTTGCGTCCGGCGGGCGCTTCACCGCCGCGTGTCTCCGGGTCGTAGCTGGCGCGAATCTCCACGACTTCGCCAGTGTCGGGATCGTGGACCACGCGCTCGCATCTGATGATGTATGCGTAGCGCAGACGCACTTCGCGGCCGGGGGCCAGGCGGAAATACTTGCTGGGCGGGTTCTCCATGAAATCGTCGCGCTCGATGTAGATCTCGCGGCCAAAGGGCACGGGGCGCGCGCCTTCCTTGGGCACGTCTCGCGGCCACAGGGGCGCGTCGAACTCTTCCGTCTGTCCTTCCGGGATAGTTCTCGATCACGACCTTGAGCGGTCGCAGCACGGCCATGACACGCGGCGCACGGTAGTTCAGGTCGTCACGGATGGAGTACTCGAAGAGTGACGTCTCGACGCGGCTGTTGGTCTTGGCGACGCCGATGCGGTCGCTGAAGGCGCGGATGGCCTCGGGCGTGATGCCGCGGCGGCGCATGCCGGCGATTGTGAGCATGCGCGGATCGTCCCAGCCGTCGACGTAGCCCTCTTCCACGAGCTGGAGCAGCTTGCGCTTGCTCATCACCGTGTAGTCGATATTCAGGCGTGCGAACTCATACTGCCGGGGGCGGGGCTCCGGAAAGAGATTGTCGACGAGCCAATCGTAGATGTCGCGGTTGTTCTCGAACTCGAGCGTGCAGATGGAGTGGGTGACGCCTTCGATGGCATCGGAGATCGGATGCGCGAAGTCGTACATGGGATAGATGCACCACGCATCGCCGGTGCGATAGTGGTCGGCATGGCGGATGCGGTAGAGGAGCGGGTCGCGCATCTTCATGTTGGCGGCGGCCATGTCGATCTTGGCGCGCAGGACATGGGCGCCGTCTGCGAACTCGCCGGCGCGCATGCGCGCCAGAAGGTCCAGGTTCTCTTCCACGGACCGCTCGCGATAGGGGCTGGGCGCGCCAGGCTCGGTGACCGTGCCCCGGTGGGCGCGGATCTCTTCCTCGTTCTGGCTGTCCACGTAGGCCTTGCCGTCCTGGATGAGGCGCACGGCGCATTCGTAGAAGTTCTCGAAGTAGTCGGAGGCGAAGAAGAGCCGGTCCTCCCAGTCGAAGCCCAGCCAGCGGATGTCGCGCTGGATGGCTTCCACGTAGGCGGGGTCCTCGGTCTCCGGATTGGTGTCGTCGAAGCGCAGGTTGCAGAGGCCGCCGAAGTCCTCGGCGACGCCGAAGTTCAGGCAGATGGACTTGGCGTGACCGATATGCAGCCAGCCGTTGGGCTCCGGCGGGAAGCGCGTGAGCACCTTGCCGCCGTATTTGCCGCTGCGCTGGTCTGCGGCCACGATTTCGCGAATGAAATCCTCGCGAACAACGTCCAGCGATTCTGTTTCGTCCGGGCCGGAGGCAGCTGCGGTGTTTTGGTCTAGGGTTGTATCGCTCATGGTCTTCACGACTGCGGGTTCCTTGCTGCGATGCCTTGGTTGGACGCCCAGCCTGGACGCCTGGCCTACGTGGCGAGCCTATCGCGCCGGACAGAACCGGCGCGGACGCCAGGAAGGGCGGTCACGAATCTCGCCTGCGCGCGCCCTGCTGCGTACGGCGAGAGGAGAAGTGTTATTGTCAAGAATTATGCCACCGGCCAGCCGGCGTGTCAACAGTTTGGCGTCGGTGAAGCGGATGACTCCAGAGGGGTGAAGGGCGCGCGCAGAAGGCGCGATGCGCACCCCGAGTGGGGGCCTGAGATTCGCAAATTGGGGGGCTTCGTGGTAGATTCCCTACGCGAACCACGGCCCGTGCGAGATCGTTTGTGTAGATGTCGCGCGAGCGCGCGTGTGCCGAAGAGGTCACTTGTCACCATATTGTTCGCCACACCACTTGATTCCGCCATGCTGCAAAAGATCGTCCGAATCGCACAGCCCGTCTTCCTGATCCTGGCAGGGCTTGCCATCGTGCTGTTTCTGCGCAGCCAGTGGGAGGCGCTGCGCGACTACCCGTGGCGGCTGTTGCCGGGCCTGTTTGCGCTGAGCATCGGCTTGCTCCTGCTCACGTGGGCGGTGGAGGTGGAGATCTGGCGCAGGATTCTGGGCCGGGTAGGAGGGCGACTGGAGTTCGTTCCGGCGGTGCGCATCTGGTTTCTGAGCGCGATTCTGCGCTACATTCCCGGCAATATCTGGCAACCGCTGAGCATGACGGTCTATTGTGTGCGCCACGGCATCCGACCCGAGATCACCGTGACCAGCATCGCGCTCTATCAGGTGATCATACTGCTGGCGGTCGCACCCTTCTTCGCCGCGTATATGTGGGCGGGCGCGGCCGGCGGATATCTGCCGGAACTGTGGATTGGCCTGTCGCCGTGGCTGATTGCCCTGGCGATAGTCCCGGTGGCGATCTTCATCTTGCGACCGCAATGGCTGATCGGACTGCTGAACGCGCTGCTCGTGAAGATGGGCCGCCCGCCCATGGAGACCACGCTCAGCAGCGCAAGCCTGCTCGCCCTGACGCTGGCGGCCATTGTCAATTGGCTGATGTGGGGCGCGACCTTTGCCGTGTTCACGTACAGTATCGTGGACCTGGACGCGGTGGACCTGGGGCAAGTGCTGGCGCTGCTGGTGGTGGCGTACCCCATCGCGTATGCGGCGGGCTTCATCAGCTTCTTCACGCCCAGCGGATTCGGCGTGCGCGAGGGCGCGTTCTTTGTGCTGCTCTCTCCGGTGATGCCGGGCGGAGTTGTGGCGGTGGCGGCGCTTGCCATGCGCTTTGTCACAGCCCTGGGCGAGCTGCTCATCGCCCTCATCAGTGCGCCGTTTGAGCGCGCCGCTGCGGCCTCGGCGCACGGCGCGGAAGGCGACGGCGCGGTGGTGGCGCTACACTCCCGGCGGCGATGTCTAGACGGATGCCGGCGCATTCATGAAGTCCTCCCGACAATTCCTTACGCCGCTGGCGCTGGCGCTGATCACACTCGGCGCCTTTGCCCTGCGCGTCTATCGACTGGACGCGCAGAGTCTGTGGTATGACGAAGGCGTCACCGCGGAAGTGGCGCGGCGCGGCATCGCCGAACTGACGCGATGGACTGCCAACGACATCCAGCCGCCGCTCTACTACTACGTGGTGGCGGCCTGGGGCGCTATCGCGGGCTGGAGCGAGTGGAGCCTGCGCTTTCCGTCCGTCTTCTTTGGCGCGCTGGTCGTTCCGCTGCTGGCCGCGGTGACGTATTCCTTGACGCGGCGACGGTCCGCCAGTCTGCTGGCCGCCCTGTTGGCGGCGCTGCACCCGCTGCTCGTCTACTACAGCCAGGAAGCCAGGATGTATTCCATGCTCACGGCGCTGGGCGTGGCGCTGGCCTATCTGGTGGTGGACGCGGAATCAGGCATGGGCAGGCGCAGGACGCATTTGGCCCTCTATGTCGTGCTCGCCACCGCCGCCATCTACACCCACTACTTCGCGTTCTTCCTGTTGCTCGCGCTCTCGCTCGCCTTTTTCATCGACCAGCTATTGGTGCTGCCCCGGCGTGCGCGGCGAGCGGAGGACGGGTCCGAGCCTGCTTCGTATTGGAATGGGGTCGGGCGCGGACCGGTGCTTGGCTTCGTGGCCGCGAACGTCGTGGTGCTGGTCCTCTACCTCCCCTGGATGTCGACGCTGATCACGCGCCTGACGATCGACACCAGCTATTGGGAGGGCGTGCTGAAGCTGGGCGAGGCGCTGCGCCATATTGGCGTCAGCTTCGTGGGCGGCGAGACGATCCTCGAAGAACAAGCGGTGCGGCTGCTGGCGCCGTATGCCGTGGCGACGGCCCTGCTGATCCCGCCGCTGGTGTGGCGGAACTTCGGCCAGATTCGCACCGCGCTCTATGCGCTGTTGTGGCTCACGGTACCCATCGCGGGCGTGCTGCTGCTGGCGTCCCTGGTGCCCAAATTCAACGCGCGCTATGTCATGATCGCGCTGCCGGGGTTGATTTTGCTGTGGGCGGCGGGACTGGCCGAGCTCTCGGCCTTCTCCGACTGGAACCTGCTGCGCGGATTCAGCACGCCGGCGCGGGCTTTGCGTTCCCTATTTGCCATCACGGTGACGCTCGTGTTGTTCGCCGGCTTCGTATTCGCAGATGTCAACTGGTTCACAGACCCTGCCTTCACCAAGGCGGAGTGGCGGCAGCTCGTGGACTACGTGCGCGCCGAACTCGAGAGACAGGGCGACGAAGACGGCAGCGATACCCAGGTTGTGCTTGTCAGCGGCCACTCCTGGCCGGTCTGGAACTATTACGCGCCGGACTTGCCGCCGTTGCGCCTGCCGGACCTGGAGATTCTCGACGTGACCGCCGTGCTCGACTTCACGAGCAGCGCCATCCCCCTGCGCGATGCACTGACGGGCAAGTCCAACGCGTGGTTGGTGGAATGGCAGGGCGAGATCGTGGATCCGATGGACATCGTGCCCTTGCAGCTCAACCTCGCGGGGCGCGAGGAAGAGACGGAATCGCAATTCTGGCAACTGCAATTCCGCCACTTCTCCGGCGTGGACGCCAACGCCGTACTCGTAGAGCCGACCGCCATCAACGAGCGCAGCGTCAACTTCGGCAATCAGGTCTACCTCCTAGACTACACGGTGGCCGACAATGGGGACCTGCTCCTCTTCTGGCAGGTGCACCCGGACCATGAGGGGCCGATGCCGGACCTGCACATCACGGGCAACACGGTGACGGAGGACGGCCTGCCCATGTACCGCCTGCGCGATCGGCGACCGGCCAGCTACGAATACCCGGCGTTTCGCTGGGCGCCGGACCAGATCACGCTGGGCCGCGTCTATTCGGAAGAGTGGGCGGGTCCCGGTGCGCTGCCCGGCGCGTACGAGATGAAGCTGGGCGTGTATGATGCGAACGGAGACCTCACCGGTCTGGACGTGATTGGGGAAGAAGGCCAGCCCCTGGGCAAGCACATCACGCTCGATCTGGCTCTGCCGGCGTCCACGGAGGGGCCGGACATCGTGAACAAGGCGACCTTCGCGGAAATCATCCCCGACCTCTTCATCGAGCCGCTGCTGGCGGCAGGGCAAGCCGAACCCGGCGAGCTTGTTCCGGCGCAGATGAACTGGTATGCCGAGGAGAAACCGCCCGGCGACTACGAGCTGTTGATGCGCTGGCGGCTGCGCAGCTCCAACGAGGTAATCCAGGAGGAGCAATTCACCCTGTCGGACCTTCCCATGAGCCAGTGGCCCGACGACGAACTGATGCGGTCCGTGTATGCAATGCGTGCGCCGCTGGGACTGGCGCCGGGCGAATACTGGCTGGAGATCGGTCTGACGGCGCCGGATAGCTCGTTCGTGCGCCTGCCCTTCCGCGTGCTGCGCAGCACGCGCATCTTCCGCCCGCCGACCGTGACCACGGCAGTGGACGAGTCCTTTGGCGATTCGCTGCAATTGGTGGGCGTCCTGGAGCCGGTTCCGCCGCAGTTGACGCCGGGCGAGCAGGTTGCGCTCACGTTTGTATGGCAGGCGGCCGGCCGGCCGCCGGCGAACTACACAGCCACGCTGCAGTGGCTAGACGAAGAGGGCAAGCCCGCTCTGCAGTCCGACACGCCGCTGCCCGGCGGCTCCGCGCAATGGCTGCCCGGCCAGGTCGAATTCCAGACCTTCTTCACGTCCGCGCCGAGCGAACCGGGCAAGTACCGGCTGGTCACCGCGGTCTATGACGCAGACGCCCAGGACCTGCCGCGGCTGCGCATGAGCAACGGCCAGGACATGCTGGAGTTGGAAGAGATCACCGTACTCGGCGAATAGGCATGGGTCCGGAACCACCTCGGCAGGCGCACACGGCGGCTCTTTGCCGGGCGCACACGGCGGCTCTTTGCCGGGCGCACACGGCGGCTCTTTGCCGGGCGCACACGGCGGCTCTTTGCCGGGCGCACGCCATCTGCTACACTCAACGAATATGCGACAGAACATGAACCGTAACGCAAACAACCCACCGCCTTCCACGACGGGCCCTGCCCTGGGTGTTGCGCCAGCGCAACGCGTACGGCGGCTCCGCGCTGCCGTGGCGCTTGCGGCTGCGCTGATGGCGCTGCTCTCCCTGACGGCGTGCGGCCGGCTGGATCTGCCCGTGGGCGCGCTGCTGTACGATGTCCAGGTATCGCCGAACGAGATATCGCCCAATGCCGACGGCGCGCAGGACGTGACCGAGATTCAGTACAGCCTGCGACGCCCCGCCGATGTCTCCATCTATTTCGAGAACGAAGCAGGCGAGCGCTATACCTTCCGGGATGCGCGTCGTCGCTCGCCGGGCGACTACAGCGTGCTGTGGGGCGGCGGCGTGGACCAGCCGGAAGTGGTGGAAACGGACTACGGGCCACAGGAGATCCTGAGCCGCGTCTTGCCGGACGGGACCTACACGTGGAACGTGACCGCCGTGGCCGACAACGGCGAGGCGGACGCAGCGTCCGGCGTCATCACGCTTCTGGACGGTGACACGGAAGTGCCCGAGCTGCACAACTTCGCGGTGGTTCCGCAGACCTTCCGGCCCAACCAGGACGGCCTGCGCGACGACTGGGTGAGCATCAGCTATTATCTGACCAAAGATGTGGATTCCGTGAACCTCTACCTCAGGGATCCGGCTCAGCCGGGCGTGAAGGTTCCCATCGCCGAGGACCCCGGCCTGGCCAAGACTACCGACGAAGGGTTCCACGAGTACCGCTATGAAGGCGGCGTGGACCTGAACGCGGAACCGCCGCCCGACGGCACGTACGAGATCGTGGGCGAGGCGCGCGATATGGCAGGCAACACCGTGCGCGTGGTGCGCGAATTGACCATCGAAGAAGGCGGCAAACCGCGCGCCGACATCGCGCAGGGCGAGGTGGACTGGCAAGGCGAGATGAACCGCGTCGTCGAGCGTGCCGCTGGGACAGCAGCTCTGCTTCACGGCCGTCGTCACGAACGAAGGGACGGTGCCGATCCGCACGACCGGTCCCTGGCCCGGGCAGGAGTATCTCTTCACCGAGAACTACAACACGCTGGCCGCCGACGGCCACGAGGAATGGTTCCAGCAGGCGGGCGTGTGGCGATTCGGCGTAAACTTCGACACGACCGGCATTGACTTTCCGTTCCGCTGGGCGATCGGCCGGCCCGAGGACCTGGAGCGACGCGTGATCGACGGTCAGGAACAGTGGTACCTGCTGCCGGGCGCGTCGGGCGAAGTCAGCGGCTGCATCACCGTCGACGAGGAGCCGCCCGTCGGCACGAACTTCTGGTGGGCCGGTCTGATCCACGAGTTCGTCGAGGTGACCAACAACTACGTGGACCGCATCAGCGTGGATGTGGGCGTCCCGTAGCGGCAGACGCCGGGAAGTCGCCATGAAACTGGCCGTGATCCTCGTCAACTACAATACGCGTGCGCTGCTGCGCCAGGCGCTGAAGAGCGTGGCCGCGTCGGCGCGCGCGTCCGGGCTGGACGGGGACGATGTGAGCGTCGTCGTGGTGGACAACGCCAGCAACGACGGCAGCGCGGCCATGGTCGCCGGCGAGTTCCCCCAGGTGCGGCTGATGCCGCTGGCGGACAACGCGGGCTTCACGCGCGCCAACAACCTTGCCCTGGAGGAGCTGGGCTTTGCCGTCTCCCCTGCGTCGACTGCTTCGAGCGACCGCCCCGACTACGTGCTGCTGCTCAACCCGGATGCGGAGCTTGTGGACGATGCGCTGGGCCGCATGGTGGGTTTCATGGATACGCATCCCGCAGTGGGCGCGTGCGGTCCGCGGCTGGCGTATGGCGACGGGTCGTTTCAGCATGGGGCGTTTGCGTTTCCAGGCCTGGGCCAGGTCGCGCTCGACCTGTTTCCCGTGGACTGGCTGCCGGGCGCGGCGCGCCTCTATGGCGGCGGCGCCAACGGCCGCTATCAGTTGACCCAATGGGAGGGCGAGACGCCGTTCCGCGTCGATTTCGTGCTGGGCGCGGCGATGATGATGCGCGGCGCGGCGATCGAGCGCATCGGCGGGCTGGACGAGGGTTTCTTCATGTACTGCGAGGAGATGGACTGGTGCCTGCGTCTGGCGCAAGCGGGCATGGACGTCTGCGCAGTGCCGGCCGCGCGAGTGACGCACCACGAAGGGCAGAGCAGCCGGCAGACGCCGTGGCCCTCCTTCCGCAACCTGTGGCGAAGCCGTATCCGTTTCTATGCCAAACACCGGCGCTGCTTTGCGCCCGGCCATCTGCTATGCGTGCGGCTCCTGTTGCGCACGGCCATGCGGCTGCGCGGCCGGCAGGCGCGGCGACGCTTCGCGCACGGCCAGTCTACGGGGACCGAGACGGCGAATGCGCTGGCCGCGTATGCGTACGTGGCCCGGCTGTGAACGACGGGTGGCGCGCATGAACGCGGAAACGCACACGGCAAGCGCGGCGCACGTGGCCGGCGTGATCCTCACCAAGAACGAGGCGGCGCATATCGGCGAGTGCATCGACAGCCTGCGACCGTGGGTGGACGAAGTGGTCGTGTGGGATTCGGGCAGCAGCGACGATACGTGCGCCATCGCAGGCGCGCGCGGCGCGCTGGTGGCTGCGCGGCCCTTCGACAACTACGCGGCGCAGCGACAGGCCGCGCTCGACGCGCTGGACGCAGAGTGGATTCTGTTCTTGGATGCGGATGAACGCATGACGGGACCGCTGGGCGAAGAGTTGCGCGCCCTGCTGGCGGATGCGGGGCCGGGCTTGGCGGGATGCTGGCTGCCGCGGCGCAATTTCATCGCAGGCCGAGAGGTGCGCGGCGGCGGATTCTATCCCGACTACCAGTTGCGCTTGCTGCGGCGCGGGAAGGCGCGTTATGCGCCCGAGCGCGAGGTGCACGAGGTCGTGGAGGTGGACGGGGACGAGGCGTTCGCTGCGCAGCCGCTGTTGCACTACAACTACCGGGATTGGCGGCAGTTCCACGGCAAGCAGCCCGCCTATGCGCGCTACGAGGCGCGCATTCTGGCGGCGCGGGGCGTGCATGCGCGGCCGCACAATTTCGTATTGCAGCCTTTGCGCGAGTTTTGGCGGCGTTTCGTCACGCTGCGCGGCTATGTGGACGGGCTGCACGGCCTGCGGCTGGCCTTGTGGCTGGCGTGGTACTACGGCGCGCTGCCGTATTGGTATCTGCTGGTCGATGCGGAGTTGCGACGCGGCAAGTAGTGTTTGTTCCCCAATCGGCACGCGCTCCGTACGTCACGTCTCCGGCGCCACGACGGTCCGAAGCTCGTAGGTCACGTCCCCGGCGTGACGGGTGTGCATGCGACGCCACGGTCGGCGCGAGGAGCTCGTACGTCACGTCTCCGGCGTGACGGGTGACCTGCGATTGCTCTCACCCCCTCATGTCGCCCTGCGTCGTCACGATGCTCGCGCCGTTGATGCGCTCCACGCGGATCAGGTTCTGCGTGGCTTGTTCGAAGGTGTCGTCGTGGCTGATGACGAAGAGCTGGCGGAAGCCTTTGACCTCTAGAATTTGACGGGCGAGGGATTCGCGGCGAGCCTCGTCGAGGTTTGCCGTCGGCTCGTCGAAGAAGGCCACGTCGATACTGCTCAGCTCGCGCAGGAGCGCTAGGCGCACAGCCAGGGCGGCCGTCATCTGTTCGCCGCCGGAAAGCTGCGAAAACTCGCGCTCATGCCCATCGACTTCGAGCGTGATTCCGTATTCCTCGTTCCAGCCCAGATGGCGTGTGTAATCCTGCATGATGTCGCTGTAGATCTGCCGGGCGTTGTCGCTGACCTGGCGGATGAGGACACGCGTCACGTAGGGGCCCGCCTGGCGAAGGAGCGCGCGCACCGTCTCCAGCATTTCGGCCTGCGCTTCCACCTGCGTCACGGCCGCCTCGTTCTCTGCGAGGGTGGACTGTTTGGCCTGCAGATCGAGAATCGCGGCCTGGTCGGCTGCCTGTTGGTTCCGCATCATGTCGATGCGGGCGTCCAGCGCGCCGAGGGCGGAACGAAGCGTCTGTTCTTCGGCCGAGACGCTGGCGTAGGCCTCTTCGTCGAAGCGCGCCTCCGTGGCTTGGACCCGTGCGCTGAGCTGCTCGATCTCTTGGGACAGGACCTGCGCCGCCGCGGTGAGACGCTCCACTTCCTGGGCTCGTTGATCCACAAGCGCCGCCAGCCGGCTGTTGCTGAGCACGGCGCGATAGGATTCCTCCGTGGCGCGCAGCTCGGCCGTGCATGCGTCCAAATCATGGTCCAGCGTCTCGAACTTGCCCAGTTCGGCCGCCATGCCATCGAGCTTGGCGCGAACGGCTGCGAGTTCGGCGGAGGTCTGGTCGATGCCGGCGGTGACGGTACCCTTGCGGGCCGCCTGGCTCTGGGCCAGACCGTAGGCGCGCCTGGGATCGCCCAGCTCCGCCAGGCTAGCTTGCAGGGCCTCGATGCGCTCGGCTGCGCCGGAAAGCTCGGCCTCTTGCGCCAGCAGGGAATCCAGCGAAGCTTGCAGCGTGGCGGCGTCGCGGTCCAGCCGTTCCAGCTCGGACGCCCTGGGCAGATCGCGCAGTTCCCGCTCCACCCCCTGCAGCAGCGTGCGCTTCTCCGTGGACTCGGCTTGCAGCGCATTGATGCGGCCCAAATGTTCGCCATAGTCGGCGCGTAGCCCCGCCAGTCGTTCCTCGTTGCGGCGGAGCAGGTTCTCCCTGTGCTCGCCCGTCAAGGGTTGTTCGCAGACCGGGCAGACGGCGGTCGCAATGTCCGCGAGCGCGCTGGTCTGCTCCTTGAGCGCCTCGGCCTCGGTCTTCATGCGCGCGCCGTCGTCGCGCAGCGCGTCGATCGTGCGCTGCGCCTCTTCGGTGTCGGTGTGGAGCGTGGCGGCGCGGGCTTCGAGATCGGCCGAGCGCGCCATTGCCGTCGTCAGACGCGCCGACGTGGCGGAGAGTTGCTCGAGCTGTGCGCGCTGGCGCGCTACCTGGTCCTGGACATCCTTCCATCGCACCGCATCCTGGCGCGCCTGTGCGATCTGGGCATCCAGGTCATCCTGACGGCGCACGGGATCCTTGAGCCGCTCCAGGGCGGCGACAGCCTCGGCGATGCCGGACAGTTCCTCGCTGCAATTGCGCTGAGGCGAGTCTCCGCGACGGCGGCGGCGCGGTCCCCCTGCGCGCGCTCCGCCTCCAGACGTTGCCGCTCGCGCACATGGGCGTCCAGCACCTTCTGCCGCGCCTGGGCGGCCAGATAGCGCTCGTACGCCGGCGTGTGTTTCTGCACGAGCTCCCGCGCGTCGACGGAATCCGCCTGCGCTTGCCGGGCCGCGGCCAGTTCGCGCGCCGTGGCCTGTTGCCGGTCCAGGGCGCGGCTGTGGCCCGAGCGCAACTCCGCCAGTTCCGTGCGCACGGCTTCCAGCGCGTTCTTCTGCGCCAGAGCGGCATCGAGTTGGCGGTGCGACTTCTCGAGCTCCTGCTGCGCCGCGCGCAGTTCCCCCTCGCCGCGCGTCGACGGCTTGGCGCAGGGCGGGGAGCGCATCCAGCCGTGCGCGCAGGTCGGCAATCGACACGGCCAGGGACTGGCGTCGCTCGTCCAGCAGGCGCCCGGGCGCGCGCAGCAGGTCGACGGCCTTGCGATAGTCCTCCACCTGCAGGAGCGGGTCAAACACGGCTTTTCGCTGTGCGGGCGTACCGAGGAAGGCGGCGGTGAACGTCCCCTGGCCTACGCCTACGGCATCGCGAAAGAGCGCGGACAGGTCGGTCGTGCTTTCCACGCCCAGGTGTTCGCGCAGAAAGGCCAGCACGTCCGCCTTTCCTTCGCAGATTCGGACGCCGGTTTCCGGATCGTGTACGTAGTGGAGGTTGCTGCCGCCCAGGCGGCGAACGACTTCGTAGAGGCGCTCGTCGAGATTGCTCTCGATGGTGACGGTGACGGTGGCAGTGCGCGTCCCCGCGCGCACGAACTCGCTCTGCTTGTATCTGAGTTCGTCGAAGATGGCCAGGCCGATGGCCTCGAGGACGGTGCTTTTGCCGGCGCCGTTGTGGCCCACGATCGCGTTCACGCCGGGCGTGAACTCAATCAGGGCGTTGTCGTAGCTCTTTGCGTTCTCCAGCTTGACCGCCGTAATCTGCATCACTCGCCTCGCGCTTCTGTGTTGCCGTCGTCGTCGAGAAAAGCTCCGGCTTCGGATTCGCCGTTGGCGTGGGCCAAGGCCATCTGATGGCTCAACTCCTCCACGATTGCCTCCGGGGATGCGCCGTCGAGGGCGATGCGCTTGAGCTCCAGCGCGGCCGCCGCCCAGTGATCGCTTTGGGCGCGGAAGCGAACGTCGCGGGCGAAGAGGTCCGCCATGACGCGGCGTTCGAGTTCGCTGCGGCTCAGGCTCTCGCCTTCCTCCACCGCGTACTCGGCCAGGCTGGAGAGATTGCGCACGTGGGCGACAAGCGGCGAGAATATGGCGTTCACGATTTCTTCCACCTGGGAGAGATCCAAATCGGCGCGATCAAAGGGCAGGACGCCCGTGAGCTGCACCTCGACGACGGGGGCGTCGTCCGCACGCAGGGTGCGCACGCCCTCGTCCCGCGCCTTGCGTTCCAGATATTCGCGCAGGCTGGCGTAGAACTCACCGGGCGATGTGTAGAGGTCCATCTTGCGGCTGTAGCGGTAGAAGCGGCGCCGCGGCGCGGAATGGAGTTCCGCGCGGTGTTTCGGCGTCGATTCGGAGGCGGCATCCGTGTCGACCTGGACGAGATAGTAGCCTCGCTGCGGCCACTGCGTCTCCGAGATGGCGCACGTTTCCAGGCTGCCCGGGTTGTAGAGCCAGTCTCCGTGTTCGTAGGGCTTGTGGATGTGCCCCAGCGCCAGGTAGTCGACGTACTGGCGCAGGGGGGCCAACTGGCCATGTTTGAGACCGCCCATCTGTTCCGAGACTTCGCCCTCCAAGCCGGCGTGGGTGACGAAGATCGTGTACTCGACGCCGTCCGCCGGGACGGACGCCAGCGCCGCGGCGTATGTCTCCAGTGCGGCCGGCGCGGCCGCTCCGAGATAGCGCAGGCCATAGACGCGCAGACCCTTGACCGGTTCGCAGTAGGCGCCGCGGTGGCGGTCGTAGGCTCTGACGACGGGGGAACCGTCGCCGAACGTGGGGTCAAGCAGTATGAGCAGATCGCGCAGGGCGAGGAAGTTCATCCACCCCAGGCTGTCGCGGTAGTAGGCGTGCTCGTGGTTGCCCTCCACCGCCAGGCAGGGGATGTTTGCGGCCTTCAGTTTTTCCAGGCCGGCAATGGCCTGGTTCAGGGTAAGGGCGTCGATGCTGCGTTTCTCAAAGAGGTCGCCGGCCAGGATGACGAAGTCGACCTCCTCTGCGATGGCGGTATCGATCACGGCCAGGAACGCCCTGGCGAAATCGTTGAAGCGCTCCTTGAGGTGGTATTGCCAGTAGCCGAGATGACAGTCCGCGATGTGCATGAACTTCGCCTGCATGGACCGCTCGCTTTCTTGATCGCGCTTTCTTGTGGGCTGCTGCTTGGTTGTGACGCATGTTGGCGCCGGCTCGCGCAGAGGGTATCGGCCTGGCGGGCGCGTCGCCCAAAGGACACTGTCGCCGGCCCTGCCATCGTATGCGCATGGCGCGGTGCGTGAGCGTTGGATTCGGTTGTTGGTGAAGTGCGCGGACGCGTTTTCTTGCGGCGCGAATCAGTCGCGGCTACTCTCGCACACGCCGCCGCATCGTGACCAGCGTCTGGCGACGATAGAAACCCAGGTCCAACATGGCATCGATGCCGCTGGGGTGTTGCGTGCTGAGGCTGATCTCCAGCGGAAAGCGCGGAAACTCCTCCAGCGTCGCCAATGCCCACGTCGCCAGGTCGGTTTCATATAGACCGTAATGCTCCGGCCGCACCCAGAGCTGGACCTTGTGTGCGCCCTTCCAGCGCTGCGCCGTCAGGATGACGGCGGCCTCGAGGCGCCGCGCCGTGCGGATGCCGCGCCGGAAGACCTGGCTGCGTCCCATGCGCTTCCACATCCACTCTCCGAGTTGCTGGTCCAATGACATCTGAAAATCCGCGCGACGCACCGCACGCCACCATTGCGCCTGTGAATTCAACTGCGCGCTGGCGAGCTCATACAGTGGGAGCCACTGGCCTGGCCGAAAACGAGGTGAAACCGGGAATTTCCGGCGGCGGGTCGTAGCGAGGCAAACGGTCCAGCCGCAGGTCGACCGTGCCGCCCACGTCCTCGAAGTCGAGGCTGGCGTACAGGGCGCGCGCAACGGTGTTGTGTTCGTACACCTGCAGGACGGCCCATTGGCCGCGCAGCGACTCGACATGGTTGAGGGCTTCCGACATGAGCCTGCGCGCGATGCCCCGGCCGCGGTACTTCGGGTCCACGGCCACGTTGGCGATCTGCCAGCGCGAACCGTAGCGGTCGGCCCGCTGCACCGTGACGTTGCCCACGATGCGGCCATCTTCCTGCCAGACGAAGCCGTTGAAGACATCGTCGAACTCGCCGGTGCTGCGATTGACCACCTTCAGCAGGCCGCTGACGTGGCTCATGATGCGCATTTCGCGCAAGGCGGCCTTGCCGCGGGGGTCCAGCTCATCGCTGAAGGCGTCGGCGATCAGCTCCGCCACGGGACGCAGATCGCGACCGATGTCGAAGGGCCGAATGCCGCTGTGCGATTCTTGGGGTCGCCCGCCGGCGACTTCGATCACTGCCATTGTTCGCCTCGCCAGGCCACAACTTCCGAACGCGAGCCTATGCGTGCGGCGCTACGCCGCAACGCGCACCATGGCCGGCCGCAGGACCTGGCCCTTGTACTCGTAGCCGCTGCGCAGCACGCCGACGATGTGGCCGCTCTCCACTTCGTCGCTCTGTTCGCTGAGCACGGCTTCGTGCCGCATGGGGTCAAACTCGCCATCGGCGTCTATCGGGCGAAACGCCCTGTTCCTGCAGCAGGTCCAGCAGTTTCTTCTGAATCTGGCGGAAGCCATCTATCCACGCGGAAGCTGCATCCTCGTCCGCCTGCGCGGCCGGTGGCTGCGGCGCGTTCTGGAACGCAAGGTCGAAGTCGTCCAAGACGGGCAAGAGTCGCCGGATCAGATCGGCGTTCGCCCTGTCGATGGAGTCGGCGAGCTGCTTCTGCTGCCGCCGCTGCGTGTTCTGGAAGTCCGCCGCCGTACGCTGCAGCTTGTCGATGTATTCATCGACCTGGGCTTGGGCGGCCGCCAGCTCCTCGCGCAGTTGCTCGATGACGCCGGCGTCTTCCGCGGCCTGGTTCTCGACGGCATCCTCGACGGCATCTTCCGCAGAGAACCTCGTCGAGCACAACGTCTGCGGCGCCGGCCGTCGTTTCGGCGTCAGCGACTGCGAGAACGTCGTCCAACGCGCCATCGGCGCTGCCAGCCGCGTCGTCGTATTCGTGGCCGCTCTCATCGCCCACGTTCGCTACCTGTTCGCCGTGCGCTTCGCCGGCCTGCGCAACTTCCTTCGTCATTTGTCAGCCCTCTTGCCGTCTTCCAACTCACGGTTGATGCCATAGATATCTGAAACAAGTTCGCTCATCAATGTCGCAACATACCCCACCGCGCCCATCGTGCGACCGTACGACATGCGCAGGGGGCCGATGACGCCCAGCAGCCCGCTGGTGTGGTTCGCAACCCCGTAGCGGGAAAGCACCAGGCTGGTGTCGTGCAGCTCGTTGAACCTGCCGTCACCGGATATGACGACGTGAATGCCATCCAGTTCCGTGAACTCCTCGACGAGCTGTTGCAGAAGCGTCTGCTCCTCCAGCACCTGGACGATGCCGCGGATGCTTTCGCCCTCGGAGAACTCCGGCTCGCTCAACATCTGGCCCAGTCCGTCGCGGTAGATGCGACCCGCGCCGCTGCGATTCGGTATGCTCCATCAGCTCGGCGACGAGGCTTGCGATCTGTCTGGCAAAGGGAGACAGCGTGCGCAATTCGGTGCGAAGCTCCGCGACAGCCAGGCCCGAAAGCTTCTCATTCAGCTCGTTGCTGACGCGGCTCAGTTCGTCCTGCTCCATGGGCTGCTCCACGTCCAGCATCTGCTGCTTGACGCTCCCCTCCTGGAGGACCAATACGAGCAGCACGCGGATGCCGTGGATGGCAACGAGCTCCAGATGCTTGTAGCGACTCTGGGTGTTGCGCGGCGCAGTCGCCAGCGCGGCCGATTGCGTGGTCTGAGCCAGGACCGAGGTGCTGATACGCAGCCACTGGTCGATCTCCGGACGCGCTGTGCCGAACTGCACGCGAATCTGTCGTCGCTCGCGCGAGGAGCAGCTCGGACTTGGGCAGCAGGCGGCGGACGAAATAGCGGTATCCGGCCTCCGTGGGCACACGTCCGGCGCTGGTGTGCGGATGCGTGAGCAGGCCCATGCGTTCCAGCGCGGCGAGATCATTGCGGATCGTGGCGGGACTGACGCCCAACTCGCGCGGTGCGCGCGATGGTAGCGCTGCCCACGGGCTGCGCGCTCTTCACATATTCCTGGATGACGATCTGCAAGACCTGCTTCTGTCGCTCGGTGATCTCGTCGTCAACCACAAGAGCCGTATCTACATCCTGTGTCATCTCGCCCTACACTTCAACGCTTCCTCGCCGGCCTGCAACCCCTGTGCTCCGTTTCGCCAGGCGCGGCGGATTGCACGGACATGATAGCACTCCCGTTCTACGAGCGTCAAAGCGCACAGCGTGGCGCACAGCCATTTCGGATTTGGATACTGACCGGCAGGCGAGACGCAGAGGCGGCGGGCGGGCGTCAATACGCGTTCTGCTTGGCGCCGGATAGCCACTGAAACCCCGTGCGGATGAGTATCTTTATGTCCAGAGCAAGTGACCAGTTCTCGATGTACCAGAGATCGTATTTGGTGCGCTCGATGATGGAGGTATCGCCGCGCAACCCGTTGACCTGCGCCCAACCCGTCAGACCGGCGCGCTCGCGGTGACGGTCCATGTAGCGCGGAATGCTCTGGCGGAACTGCTCGACATAGACGGGCCGCTCGGGTCGGGGACCGACGAGGCTCATATCTCCAATGAGGACGTTGACAAGCTGGGGCAGCTCATCCACGTTGAACCGCCGCATCAGTGCGCCGAGCTTGGTCCGGCGCGGGTCGTCCGGCGTCGTCCAGCCTGGGCCTCCCGTCTCCGCGTCTTCGCGCATGGACCGGAACTTGATCATCTTGAAGGACCGCGCGTCCAGCCCCATGCGTTCCTGCACATAGAAGACCGGGCCCGGGCTGTCCAACTTGACGAGCACGGCCGTGAGGAGGAGAAACGGGCTCAACACAACCAGCATGGCGGCGCTGACCACGATGTCCATGCCGCGCTTGAGCGTGACCTTCCAGCCCTGCAGCGCCACATCGCGAATGGTCAGCAGCGGCAGACCGCCGAAATCGCCGATGCTGACCTCACTGGCCATGATCTGGAAGACATCCGGGAAGACGCGGATGCCGACCTTCTCGCGCTCGCAGAGGCTGATGATGCCGACGAGCTCCTCATGGCTGCTCTCCGGCAGACCGATGATCACCTCGTCGATATTGTGGTCTTCGATGATCGAGGGCAAGTCGACGACGTTGCCGAGCAGCGGCACGCCGTAGTCGGGAGACCGGCCGTTCGCGCGCGTCGCATCGACCACGCCCACCACCTGATATCCGAGCTGCCGGTTCTGCAGAATCTTCTGCAGCAGCATTTCGCCCACTTCGCCGGTTCCGATCAGGAGCACACGGTCATCACCCACGCCGCGGGCCTGGACGCGCCATTGAATCTGGGCATGCGTGGCGCGCACGACGGTCATGATGCCGATGTTGATGGCGCTGGCGAAGACGATGAAGGGGCGATGGTACTCGAAATCAGGGAAGACGAGCGTGAGGACGGCCACCGTCAACAGGGTGGCGAAGATGTTGTTCAGAAAGATGCGGTAGGTCTCGTCCAGGTGGCTCGTGGAGCGCCGGCGCTGGTACATGTGCTGCACGAAGAAGAGGACCACGAGGATCACCGAGTAGACCAGGGGCAGCCGCAGAATTCCCGGAAAGGCCCGATGATCACATCCGGATTGCGGGCGAGTATCTGGTAGGAAATGATAGAAGGACAGCCACGTGCAGCCGACGTCGAGCAGCGCCAGCGTGATGACGAACACGAGCTGCGCGCGCTTCATGAGCGCGGGGCGATGTGCCGCGCCGCACGCCATACTCACTTGGCCGAGTTCCGTTGGCCTAGTTCGGTGTGGCTTGTCGTTTCCGTAAGACTCTGCTGCATGTTGGCCGCCACCGGCCTACCTCTCGCCGTGTTCAGGCCTACGTTCTCGGTGCATCGTTGGCCAGCGTAGACAGGCTCGCGCCTACTGTTCGGCGTACTGTTCACCGCTCGCGCCGCACTGCGGGGACGCTTCACTGCTGTCGCTACAGATAGCGCCACAGGCGCCATCCGATATCCACGCCGCCCTTTCCCGCGATGCCGATGCGGATCAGCTTGTCGACCCACCAGCCTGTTCCTGCCGGTAGTGCTTGCGATAGAAGATCCACATGGCCTCGTAGAAGTCGATGCGAGACTTGATACTGGCCTGGCTGGCGGCTTCCTTCACATGGGTGATCGCAACCGTCGCCGTTGTACCACACCTCCCATCCGGCATCCTTGATGCGCTTGGCCCAGTCCAGGTCTTCGCCATACATGAAGTAGCTCTCGTCCAACAGGCCCGCCTGCTGAATCGCCTCCCTGCGCACCATCATAAACGCGCCGACGACCGAATCCACTTCGTGCACGGCGTCTTCCGGCAGGTACTCCAGGTTGTATGCGTTGAAGCGTCTGCTCTTCGGAAACAGCCGGCTCAATCCCGTCATCCGGTATACGCTCACAGACGGCGTGGGGAAACTGCGCCGGCAGGCCGCGATCCAGGCTGCCGTCCGGCCGGCGGACACGCGGGCCCGCGACGCCCACGCGCTGGATGCGCATCCATGAACGCCACCATCTCCGCCAGGGCATCGGGGGGAAGCACCGTATCCGGATTGAGAAGCAACACGTAGCGAGGGAGCGAATCCGGAGTCGTTCGTCTCCTGGCTCGGTGAAACCGAACCAGCGCAAGGCGCAGTTATTGCCGGCCGGATAGCCCAGGTTACGGCTGTTGACGATCAGCTTTGCCTGGGGAAACTCGTGCTGCACCATCTCTACACTGGCGTCGGGCTGGCGTTGTCGACCACGCACACCTGGTACGCCAGGTCTCCCGCTGGCGGCGAACACGGACTGCAGACAGTCCCGCAGAAGCCTTTCGGTGTTGTAGTTCAGGACTACAATCGCCAGGTCCAGCGACCCACGCGCAGCCGTGGCGGGCGTGTCCCCTTCTGTCTGCGCTTAGCCTTGTCCATGAACCGTCCCTGGCGGCCTGTGTCGAACTGCATTACGCACGCGCAAGCGGCGCGGATGTCAGGCAGCCCGCACGAATTGTAGCATAGGCGGATGGCGGCGAGCAAAGGAAACAGGCTCGGCGAGCAAAGGACACGGACGCGGCGAGTGTCGCGATCGATCGGCAGCGAGGCGTATGAAAGATTCCTAATGTGATATTTCGTCGAGCTTAAGGAAAAAGCAGGATCAGGGTTCTATACTGTGGGAGGTGCAGCCGGCTTTCGAATAGAGAGATGCACGAAAGAGCCCGGCGCTGCGCCCTGACAACGACGTCGGATCCAGTACCTTAGCGGTACGTCAACGCATCTCCGGTGAACGTCACAAGAATAGTATCCACGAAACGTTGGAGGAACGATCCATGAATAGCATCAACAAACGCTACTATATATATTTCGGGGCCGCGGTTCTGATCCTTGCGCTCGTATTCGGGGCAGGCGTCAGCAACTGGTTCGGCGCGGGCGAGCTTTGGGCCGCCCAGGACGCGCAGGATGCGCCTACGCAACTGGTCAACGCCACGCCGGCCGAAATGGCTGAGATTGCCGCGCTTGCACCCAGCCAGGAAGTGCTCTCGGGGTTGTATGCAGAGACGGCGCCGTCTGTCGTCAACATCCAGGTCACGCTGTCGCCATCCGCCGCCATGATCCCGGGAATGCCTGAAGGCTTCCCCTTCCCGATCCGTTCGGCGGTGAAGAAGGCGAGCCGAGCGTACCCCAACGCCCGCAGGGGCAGGGCAGCGGCTTCATCTTCGACATGGACGGCCACATCGTGACCAACAACCATGTCGTGGACAACGCCGAGAGCGTCGTGGTCTATTTCCACAACGGCATGTGGGCGGATGCGGAAGTCGTCGCCACGGACCCGCAGGCTGATCTGGCCGTGCTCAAAGTCGACCCGCCGGAAGGCCTGGAGTGGAAGCCGCTGACGCTGGCTTCGCCGGAGAACCTTCTGCCCGGATACTATGTGATCGCGCTGGGCAGCCCGTTTGGGCTGGAAGAGACCATGACGCTGGGCGTCATCAGTGCGCTGGGTCGCAGCATCCCGACCGGCGACATGCGCGGGCGGTTCCAGCTACTCGCTGCCGGACGTCATCCAGACCGACACGGCTATCAACCCCGGCAATTCGGGCGGTCCGCTGCTGAACCTGAAGGGTGAGGTCGTCGGCGTGAACTTCGCCATCAACTCCACCGCAGGCAGCAACTCCGGCGTGGGCTTCGCCATCCCGGTGTCGGTGGTGCAGAAGGTCGTCCCGGCGCTGATCGAGGACGGCAAGTTCGACTATGCCTACCTGGGCATCGCAGGCCAGACCATCAACGACATGGTTGCCGAGGAAAAGGAACTGGCCGATAACACGCTGGGCGTCATCGTAGCCGAAGTCGTGGACGGCGGGCCGGCTGGCGAGGCGGGCATGCAGGTAGACGACATCATCGTAGGTATCGGCGATGCGCCGGTGACGCAGTTCGAGGACCTGATCAGCTATCTGTTCAACGAAGCCGGTCCGGGCAGCGAAGTCACGCTGAGCGTGCTGCGCGGCGACAAGACGGTGGAAGTCGACGTGACGCTGGGCGAGCGACCTGAGCCCGTAGTCGAGGTCGCCCGCGAAGGCGAAGAGGGCGAGGCGATTACGATTGCCGAGGCCATCAAGATCGCCAAGGCCGCCGTGTCGGATGCCGAGCTGATGGCGGAAATCGACTCTGCGAACGCCAAGCGCAGCGAGGTGGACGGCCAGGATGTGTGGGTCGTGACCCTGAGCGGCGACGACAAGGCGGCCACCGTCGACAGTCGACGCCTTCAGCGGCGAAGTCATCGAGCTGGACGTGCAGTAACGACTCCCCGGTCAAGGTTGCAGTGACCTTGACCGGCAGACAGACATCACTTCTACCCTCCCAGTAGCAGCAGCGGCGGGCCGGTAATCCGGCCCGCCGCTGTATTCTTGGCGTACTTCTCCGTAGGTCACCCTCGAGGGTGACGACGCCGCAGGACAGCCCAGCATGGTGGCGCGGAGGCCGGCCGTTTGCGCCGGCGCGAAGTCACTCTGGAAGAGTGACCTACGATTGGCGCGACCATTGGCGTGATCCGTGAGCCGAACTATGCCCTCACCGGGGCGACTTCATGTACGGATGCGCGTCAACAGCTCCTCGTTCGTCTCCGTGGTGTCCATCAGCTTGAGCAGGCCGTTGACGGCGGCCTTGGGCGTGCCGCCGGCGAGCCAGCGCCGCAGCTTGACCAGCCGCTCCATCTCTTCCTCGTCATAGAGCAGTTCATCGCGACGTGTGCCGCTGGCCAGCACGTTCAGCGCCGGATAGACTCTCGCCTCGGCCAGCGAACGGTCCAGCACGATCTCGCTGTTGCCGGTGCTCTTGAACTCCTCGTACACCACGTCATCCATGGCCGAACCGGTCTCGATCAGCACCGTGCCGATCACGGTCACGGAGCCGCCGTTCTCGATGTTGCGGGCCAGGCCAAAGAAGCGGCGCGGCATCTCCAGCGCGGCCGCGTCCACGCCGCCGGTCAGCGTGCGACCGGCGCCGCTGCCCTTGAGGTTGAAGGCCCGCGCCATGCGCGACAGACTGTCCACCAGCACGACGACGTCGTGGCCGCACTCCAGCTCGCAGCGCACGTGCGCCAGCGTCAGTTCCGCCAGCGCGATGTGCTCTTGCAGGCTCTGGTCGTTGGAGCTCGCCAGCACCTCCGCCTTGGTCTCGCGGCGGAACTGCGTCACCTCTTCCGGTCGCTCATCGACCAGCAGGATGATCACGCGCGTCTCCGGATCGTCGGCATGAATGCCGTCGGCGATCTGCATGCAGCAGCCGCGTCTTGCCGGATTTCGGCGGCGCGGCGATGACGCCGCGCGTGCCCTTGCCGATGGGCGCGACCAGATCGATGATGCGCATACTGACTTCGCCGGCCGCGGCGAGCTGAAAGCGATCGTTGGGATCGATGGCCGTGAGCTCCTCGAACTTCGTGCGCTGCGCGAACTCTTCCGGCGGACAACCGCAGATCGTCTCCACGGTCTTCAGCGTTGCGGCCGCCCTTCTTCGGCTTGCGCACCCGCCCGGTCACGCTGTGCGCCCGTGACGAGACCATACTCCTTTACCAGCTTGGCAGGCACATCCGGATCATTCGGCTGGGGCCGGAACGAATTCTCCGGGTCGAGCAGAACGCCCTTGCCGCGCTTGCCTGCCTGAAATACGCCGGACACCAGATCTAGTCGCTATCATTCCGCCGTTCGTTCGGCATTGTCGCTCATATCGTGGCGCTCAGTCTCCTTTCGCCAGCTCTTCGAGCAGCATGCAATAGGCCTTCTGCCCGCGCTCGAAACTCTCCAGCCGGAAGAACTCGTTGGGCGAATGCACGTTCTCGTCGTGCAGTCCAAATGCGAAGTTCACAGTGTATGCGTCCAGCGATTGCAGGAACATGCTGCACACGGGAATGCTGCCCCCGCTGCGCACATAGAAAGGCTCCTTGCCGTACAGCTCCATGTGCACGGCGCGCGCGGCCTCATTGCCGGGATGGTCGGCCGGCATCAGATAAGGGGTCGCCATGCTGCCCGAGCGCTGTACGGACACTCGCACGCCCGCCGGCGCATTGCGCAGGATGTGCGCTTCCAGACAATCGAGGATGGCCTGGGGACGCTGATCCGCGACCAGGCGGCAGGTGATCTTGGCATGGGCCTCGCTGGGCAGAACCGTCTTCACGCCTTCGCCCTCGAATCCGCCCCAGATGCCGTTCAGCTCCAGCGTGGGGCGCGCCCAGGCGCGTTCCAGCGTCGTGTAGCCGGGCTCGCCGTACAGGGCGTCGACGCCGATCTCCTGCATGTACTCGTCCTCGTCGAGCGGCACGCGCTCGATCTGCGCCTTCTCCTCCGGCGTCAAGCTCGCGCACATCGTCGAAGAAGCCGTCGACCAGGATCTTGCCCTCCGGGCTGCGCATGGAGTCGAGGATGCGCACCAGTGCATGGATGGGGTTGGCGACCGCGCCGCCGTACATGCCGGAATGCAGATCCTTGTCCGGCCCGACGACGTCGATCTGCATAGCGCACACAGCCCTTTGAAGGCCACGGACAGGCCCGGCTGGTCCTCCGCCCATTGCCCGCCGTCGGAGCTGATGACCATGTCGCAGGCCAGCAGCTCGCTGTTCTCGGCCACGAAGCCGGGCAGTTGCGGGCTGCCGATCTCCTCCTGCCCCTCGAAGAAATACTTCACGTTGACAGGCAGATTCGCCGCCTGTCTGCAGCATCGCCTCGGTCGCCAGGATCGTCGTCAGCATGTTGCCCTTATCGTCCGATGCGCCGCGGCGTAGACTCGCCCGTCGCGGATTTCCGGCTCGAAGGGCGGGCTCTTCCACAGGTGCAGCGGGTCGACGGGCTGCGTGTCGAAATGCCCGTAGATCATCACGGTCGGCTTGCCGGCTGCGTGCAGACGGTCGCCATAGACCACCGGATGGCCGCCCGTCTGCATGATCTGCACGTTCTCGATGCCGGCGCTGCGCATCCGCTCGGCGACCCACTCGGCCGCCTGCGCCACATCGGCCGCGTGCGTCGGGCAAGCTCGAAACGCTGGGAATGCGCAGGAAGTCGAGATACTCTTCCAGAAATCGTTCTTGGTTGTCATCCAGATACTGCTGCCAATTTGCCATTTTCTGCTCCGTCGTGGTGACTATAGTGTGTTGAAAATATGCCGTGAATACGGCGTCGTAATGGATACGTAGTCTCAGTGTGCTACGCCGGCGGCTTCCTGGCGCACGTGGCGGCGAAGACCGGCATATAGTCGGCAAGGGCCATTCCGGGCCAACACGTCCTCGTAGAAGCCCGTGATCACAAAGCCCGCGGCCAGCTGCCCGCCTATCTGGTCTTCCAACGTGTGGCCGAACTCGTAGGGCTGCATGTCGTCCTCGTACGCCTTGCGCTCCTCCGGGTCGAGACTGGTCAAGTCCGAGTAGGGTAGTCTTGTGGCGGATCTCCAGGACGCCTTCGTCCGCCAGCTGCTGGTCGAAGATGTAGAGCACCGGGTTGGCGAAACCGGCCATCAACACCCCTGCCGGCCGCAGCACGCGAAAGGCCTCTCGCCATACGGGCAGCACATCGGGCACGAAGATATTCGAGGTCGGGTGAACGACCAGGTCGAATGACTCCGTCTTCGAACACGGACAGGTCGGCCATGTCGCCCTCGACCGTGCGGATGGCCAGACCTTCGCGCTGCGCCACCTCCCTGTCCCTGCTCAATTGAGCGGGCGAGTTGTCGAAGACGGTGACGGATGCGCCGGCCGCAGCCAGTAGCGGGCCCTGCTGGCCGCCGCCCGATGCAAGACACAGGACGTCACAGCCGCGTCAGGTCATCCGGGAACCAGGATGCGGGCATGGGTTTGGTGGGCGTGAGCACGATGCGCCAGTCGCCGCGCCGCGGCCATCTGCTAGGGCTGACGGGAATCGTCCACTGGCTGCCGCGTTCGACGGCGACGTCCCATGCTTTGCGATTGTATGTGCGAATCTCTGCGGGTCCATTCGTTCCTCAATGGCGGCTGGCGGTCTGGAACTAGAATTGTGCGCTTGTCATGCCGGCGAAGGCCGGAATCCACTGAACGGACGAGACTACGTACGCGTGGTGGATTCCCGCTACGGGCATGCGGGAATGACAGGCCCTAGCGTTCCAGTCGTCAGACGGCTCTTTTCAGTGCACTAGTCGCTCACTTGTAGCCACTCCTGCAGCAGCGGCAAGGCTCCACCAGCGACGGCAGGACAGCGTACGCTGCGGCCGCGCCTCAGCGGACGGCTGGCGCAGGTCGGGCACCATCACGACCCGCATGCCGGCCGCTGCGGCCGACAGTACGCCCGCGCTCGAGTCCTCCAGCGCAATGCATCGTGCCGGCTCGACGCCCAGTCGCCGCGCGCCATCCAGATAGATGTCGGGCGCGGGCTTGTTGTGCGTCACCTGGTCGCCCGTGATGACATGCTCGAAGCGATCGCGCACGCCGGCCCCTGCAGGCTCGTCTCTGCATCGCCGGCGTGCGTGGATGTGACGACGGCCCGCGGAACCTCGTTGCCTCGTCCAGCCACGCCAGATCGGTGCCAGACCGCTCTTCAAGGGGATGCCGTCCCGCGTCAGATATTCTCGCGCCAGAGCTTGTACCAGAGCGTCTTGTATTCGTCCATAGGGAAGCCGTCGCCGGCCGCCTCGCGCATCATGCGCAGACTCTCCAGGCCGCTTACGCCCACGAACGAAAGCAGCAATTCGTCGCCCGCCTGATATCCAAGCTCACGCCGCCGCGTCCGTTGTGCGCGAATATAGATGCGCTCCGTGTCCAGCATCAGCCCGTCCATGTCGAACAACACTGCCTCGTAGCGCTCACTCATACGTTGCCGGGTCCATTGTCATGTTGTTTTGCACGTGGAGGCGTTTTCCTCCATGATCTTCTTCGCTGTAGATGTCACTATCGACGCTATCCACCGCGCCCGGAAACTGCGTCCGGGGCGTAGAGTCTGGGCGCCTTGCCCGCCACTGTGACGGAGCCCCACTATGTCGCACACTGCCCGCGAAGCGATCCAGATTGTCGAGCACGCCACCGCCGTGGTCATCACCGTCTATCGTCGGGACCCGACGCAGACAGCGCTCACTATGCCGACCTGCTGGATGACACGACGCGGCATGTATGTGCGGGAGGTGTCCGACCCGAAGGCCGTCTGCCTCAGCGTCGACGGGCCCGGCATTGGCGTCGGCGTCGCCGAGGATGTCTCCGAACGGTACGGGACCAGCCTCGTCGTGGCCGAGCGCAACGGCGGCAAGTTCGCCGCGGTGCAGCACGGCGTGCTCCACATGCTGCAAGAATCCGCGCCTACCGCTACTTCGCCGCGGTGGACCAGGACGGCGACCACTTCGCCAATGACCTGCTCAATTTCGTGCGCAGCGCCGAGCACGTGCGGACCGACGACGGGCGCTGACCGCATCCTCGTCATGGGTGAGCGCACGTCACTGCACCGGCCGCTGGGCTATCTGCGCGGCGAGCAGGAGACGCTGGCGGACGCCATGCTGCTGGACGCCCTCACTATCATGCGGCAGTGCGCGGCCGACCGCTCAACCTTGCGTTCGCCCAGATCCGCAGCATCGCTATCCCGACTTCCACGCCGGGTACAAACTGTTCAGCCGCGCCAGTGCGCAGGATGTATTCGCCACGCCGCCCGAATTGGCGGGCTGCACGGAAGACGCCTACTACCGCCACGCCATCGAAGCCGTGATGGTGGTGGAAGCGCTCGTACGCGGCGCGACACTCGCCTCCCTCAACCGCCGCACGTTCGATGAGCAACCCGTATCCGTGTTTGCCAGCTTCAACCTGACGCAACTGACGGCCAATCTGATCCTCTGGCCCTGCAAGCGGCTGGGCGTGCCCGGCGAGTTTGTCCGCCAATGGCTGGACAATCATCTGCCGGAGTTGCTGCTGGGCACGATCCAACCGGACGGGCGCGACGAACTGCTCGCGATCCGCCGACTTGTGCTGGAGGGCTACGGCCTTACCAGTCGGAACGATGCGACGACATTGTGCGTCCGCGCTTCGTCTAGAGCCTCGATCGCGGCTACGAACGCGGCCATCGCAGCTCTGAGCATGCTCGCGGACCTTCACGATGGCGGCCAGGATGTCGTCCATCTCCTCCGCGTCCGCCAACAGCAGATTCTGCGTCAGCCAGATCGCCTCCTCACATGCCTGTTCCGACGCCGGGCATTCCATGATGCGACTGATATCGGGCATCCAGCGGCGGCTGGCGATAGAGCGGCACGCGGTAGCCAGTCGAACAAGGAACGCCCTCCGCATTCAGCGCGCTCCACGAAACGGTCGCGCGACAAACCGCCAAAGCCGTCCGGCCGGTAGCGCATCATGAACAAGATGGAACGCGTGCACCTCGCACCGTGCATCCCAGCGCATGGGCTCCAGTCCATCGACCTCCGCCAGACCGTCGATCAGCCGGCGCGCGTTGTGCATACGACGTCGAATCTGCGCGTCCGAGCCGCTCCAGCTGGGCCAGCAGCATGCCCGCCTGCCAGCCGGTGATGCGCAGGTTGCTGCCCAGGTCGCTGTGCTCGTACCACTCACCGCCGGGCAGCCGGCCCTGGTTGACGAAGCTCCAGAGTTTCTCCGCCAGCGCATCGTCGTTGGTCAGCAGGATGCCGCCCTCACCGGCCGTCAGGTTCTTGGTGAGCTGCAGGCTGAAGGAGCCGATGTGGCCGATTGTACCGGCGAACTGTCCCACGCCATGTGGCCCCGTGGGCATGGGCGGCGTCTTCGATGACGGCGAGGCCGTGTTCGTCTGCGATGGCCATCAGCGCGTCCATATCGGCGAGCTGGCCGGCGAAGTGGACGGGAATCATCGCCTTGCACGCCGGGCCGATGGCCTCCCGCACCCGCACCGGGTCCAGGTTGTACGTGTCCGGCTCGATGTCGACGAAGACGGGCGTGCGCCCGCCATGCGCACGGCGTTGGCCGTGGCGATGAACGTGTAGGGCGGGACGATGACCTCGTCGCCCGGCGCCCACGCCGTGCACGCGCAGGGCCGCTTCCAGCGTGAGCGTGCCGTTGGCGGCGGCGATGCAGTGTTTCGCCCCGTGCCGCTGCGCGAAGGCTTCCTCGAACTCGGACACGAATTCGTTGAAGCCGCCCCACTCGCCGGACGCCAGCACCTGCTCCAGCCGCTGCCGCTCTGCCTCGCCCCACGTGGGCCAGCGCGGCCAGGGTTTGTCTCGCACGGGCGTACCGCCCAGCAATGCTAAGTTGGGCCATAGGTCTGTTATTCGCGATCGTCGCATCCAGCGCTGATGCCGAATGATCAGGCGAGCTGCGGTTGCCGCGCCTACTTCGCCCGGTGCGCCCACATCATGCCGCGCACCTCGATCTCCTTGGCTTCCGGCACGTCGAAGTCCGAGGCGACGTGGCCGAGCGAGCTGAAGAAGACCTTGCCCTTGCCCCACATGCGCTTCCACACGACGGGCATCACCGTGCCGTTCACCCACGGCGCAATGTCCGTGTTGAAGGTGGTCGTGGCCAGCACTTCGTTGCTGGGATCCACATGCATGTAGTACTGCTCGGAGTGCATCTTGAAATCACTCAGCCCGGCGGTGATGGGGTCATCGTGGTCGATGATGTTGACCTCGTAGTCGATGATGTTGCCGGGGTGCGCCACCCACTGGCCGCCGACCATCCACTGGTACTCCACGTTGTTGCGGAAGGAGTCGGCCATGCCGCCGTGCCAACCGGCGATGCCGACGCCGCTCTTGACAGCCTCCAGCAGGCCGCTCTCCTGTTCCTTTGTGATGGTGCTCATGGTCCAGATGGGGACGATGAGGCTTAGGGACTTCATCTACTCTTCGTTCAGATAGCTATCCAGCGTATCGGAGACTTCGACGTCGAAGCCCTTCTCTCGCAGGATCGGGGCGAAGATGTTGGCGCACTTCTCGGGCTCGTGTCCGTCCCAGCCGCCCCAGCAAATCAGCGCTTTCTTCATAGTGGAGTCCTCACTCTTTCCTTTGGATTGCGATTGTATAGCGCCATCGTCATGTGATGTTGTCATGTGATAGCGTCACACAACATTGTAGCGCATCCGCTGCCGGATGCTGCGTTCGACAGGCTCGCCTTCTGTTTGCTGGCCTGTTCGGGCCGTTCAGCCCTGGTCGCAGACGGCGAACGCCTCGCGCATGGCCGTCGACGGGTCGCCCTTGGGCTTGAATTCGTGGCCGAGATACAGGTCATAGTCCGTGGCGGCAATCGCCTTGCAGATGCCGCGGTAGTTCAGCTCCTGCTCATCGTCCAGGTCGAAACGCCCGGGCACGCCCGCCGTATGGAAGTGGCCGATCCATTGCAGATTGTCGCGGATCGTGCTGATGACGTCCCCTTCCATGATCTGCATGTGGTAGATGTCGTAGAGCAGCTTCACGCGCGGACTGTTCACACGCTCGCATACGGCGACGCCCCAGGCCGTATGGTCGCACTGGTAGCCGGGATGGTTCACCTTGGAATTGAGCAGCTCGAGATTGAGGTTGACGCCCTTCTTCTCGGCATAGGGGGCCACGCGTCTCAGACCGTCGGCGACGGCCTCGATGGCTTCGATCTCGCTCATGTGCGGCTGGCGATTGCCGCTGAAACAGATGAGGCCGGGCACGCCGTACTTGGCGGCCAGGTCGATGGACTCATGTAGCTCGGCTTCGATGCGGTCATGGTTGCTGCGCTTGTTCAGCCCATCCGGCAGGGAACCATGGCCGCTCATGCTGGCGACGACCAGACCGTTGCCGCTTCGCCAGCGCCACGATCTCCTCGATCTCGGGCGGGATGCCCCACAGTTCGATGGCCTTGTAGCCGACTTCGGCGGCCTCTCTGGCGAGTTCCTCCAGATTACCGTCTGCGGGCATGAACAAGGGGTAGCAGATCGACTGTTTGATGCGCATGTATGTGTCTCTTTCTGGTGGGCAAATTGCTCGGCGTTGCCGGTTTGACGCAGGTCCGTCTCGATGGCGGGCCACTGGCCTCACACGGGTGGGCTCCCGCGTGCACAGGAACGACCTGCGGCGGCGCGACGGCGCAGCGAGAACGGCCCGGATCACTGCCCAACCACGGTACGAACGCTAGCGATGGTCCTCGGCGGCGTCCTGGGGCACGAAGCCGACGGACTCGCGCGGCGTGCTGCAGGTCACGGTAGCCCCACTTGTTCCGCGAGGTCACGAACAGGATGTCGTAGTCCAGGGCGTCGGGCGCGTCTATGCAAAGCTGCACCATGTTGGCGATGTCGCGCTGGCTGCACCAGACGGAGAAGTCGCGCGGGGTCGACGGCCTGTCCTCCTGGGTCACCATGCCGATGCGCAGGCAGAGTATGGACAGGTTGCTGCTGGTCACGAACTGGCGCGCCAGCGCCTCGCCCCATATCTTGCTCGTGGCGTAGAGTCCGTTGGGGTTCACGGGCGATTCGTGGGTGATCATCGGCCAGCTCTCGGGCGCGTCCTCGTACCGGCCCTCCACCAGCGCTTTGTACGGCTCTTGCTTTTCCCAGCCGGAGACCGTGGCCCCGCTGCTGGCGAAGACGATGCGCCGCACGCCGGCCCTGCGCGCGGCCTCGAACACGTTGTACGCGCCTTCCACGTTGGCGTGAATCACCGCAGGCAACGGTTCGTTCGAGCCGACGGCCGCGGCCAGATGCACGACCGTGTCCACGCCCTCAAACGCAGGCGCGATGGCGTCCAGGTCGCCGATGTCCGCCTGCACGGTCTCCACGCCTGCAACCGCGCGCCGGTTCAGGGCGCGCAGGCGAACCTCCCCTTCGAGCTTGCGGCGCACGACCCCGCCGATCAGCCCGCTCATGCCGGTGACGAGCACTGTTTGATCCGAGTTCATCTCTTGTCGCTCCCTCTATCGCCCCTGTGGTCGCAGCATACCGCCCTACTCATAGCGAAGAATGCTGCGCGCAACGTCGCCACGGTCCAGCGCCGCGAACGCCTCGTTGATGTCCTCGAGGGCGTATTCTCGTGAGACCAGTTCATCCAGACGCAGGCGCCCGTCCTTGTACAGCTGCAGCAAGCGCGGGAAAGTCGACCCGCGGCCGCGCCGAGCCGTACATGGAGCCCATCACCATCTTTTCGGGCATCAAGATCCGCGCGTCCAGCGTGACAGGCGTGTCGAAGGGCGCATGGCCCACGTAGACGGTCAGGCCGCGTTTGCGCGTGCACTCGATGGCCTGCACGAACGGTTCTGCAATCAGGCCGATGGCCTCGAACGCGTAGTGAACGCCGGGGCCGCCGGTGATGGCGCGAATGCGGGCCACGGGGTCTTCATGCCCGGCATTGACGACATGGGTGGCGCCGAACTGCTTCGCCATCTCCAGCTTGTTGTCGCGGATGTCCACGGCGATGATGGGGTCCGCGCCCACGAGCGCCGCGCCCTGGATGCA
Organism: uncultured Chloroflexia bacterium; assembly: GCA_963752485.1. Classification (GTDB taxonomy): domain Bacteria; phylum Chloroflexota; class Anaerolineae; order Caldilineales; family Caldilineaceae; genus JASGTU01. The sequence goes on along the minus strand of CAVVYP010000014.1, from coordinate 59,304 downwards.
GTTCAGGCCCACGCCGCCGCAGCCGAAGACGGCCACCGACATGCCGGGCTCCACCTGCGCCGTGTTGATGACGGCGCCCACGCCCGTCATGACGCCACAGCCGACGAGGGCAGCCACGCCCAGCGGCACATCCTTGTCGATCGGGATCACCACATCCTCGGGCACAACCGTTTCCGTGCCGAAGGTGCCCAGGCCGAGCATCTTGTCCATGATGCGCTCGGTGCCGTGAAAATGGGGCCGCGTGCGCTCGTCGGGCGTGGCGTCGCACAGATTAGGATAGCCGCGCTGGCACATTTCGCACATGCCGCAGTTGCGCTTCCATGACAACACCACGTGGTCGCCGGGCGCGACGCTCGTAACCTCCGCGCCGACCGCCTCTACGATGCCGGCGCCCTCGTGGCCGAGGATGCCGGGGACGGGGATATGGGGCCAGTCGCCCTTGACGACGTGCCAGTCGGAATGGCAGACGCCGCTGGCGGCCAGGCGCACGTGCACATGGGTCGAGCCGATATCGGGCAGATCAAACTCCTCCACACGCAGAGGAGTCCTGACTTCGTACAGCACCGCCGCGCGCATGTTGGGTTCCTTCCGGAGGTAGGTGCGGAATCGTACGCTGGAGCAATGAGTGAATTATACGCTCATGCGCGGCGATGCGCAACGCGGTCGACAGACGCGGCACCGGGCCTTGCAGAGTAGCCCCAAAGCCGAATCGAGTGAGTCGAGCGCGTTTCTCACCTTGACGCGATTGCCCTGCGCCACTCTCTCAGTGGACTCCAAGGTCGAAACAGACGCCATGGGTTGCGCTCGACCCAATCGCTATCTTCGAGAACGATCAGCGAACATCCGCCATGTCAGCGCTAATCTGTGTCCCGATTTTTCACGTAGACGTTCAAACTTGGCTTCTTTTCACTCGCTCTCCACCATGGCGCCCAGACAAACGATGATGCCGTGTCCAGTCAGATGACAATGTTACCGAAGGATGATATTTTGTGATTTGCTGGGAAGGTCATCCCATGCTATCATTCCGACCGGTGAAGGCCAGCTCACGCGGAGCCACGCGTTGTGTAATGCTTGATTGTCTCCGTGTGCACCGGCATTCATCGCATTTGTTCCAGCAGCGCATGACGATCGAACATACATCCTGAAGACAACTGAATACGCAATTGACATGGGTCAGCGCAAATCGGTGATTCGTCCAGTGACGGCGACGCGCTCGCTCAAGCCATTACGTTTTGGAATCGATACACGTCTTTGCGTTCGTCCTGGGAGTCGGTGTGCTGTGCAGCTAACCTCACTTGACAGACAAGTTTCCTCACTGCTCGATAGCCTGCTAACCCGGAGGCGGGTGTACGTGTAGGCCGCACACGTAGCAAGATGCGGGGACTACGACGCAGAGACTTGGAGGCAAGCCTGGCGAGCTTCATCACGATTTGAGCTCGCCTCGAGTAGGTCGGCGGCCTGATCCACCTGTGGTATGCGACCTGTCTTTGGCACTTGGCGCCTGTTCGTTCCCTGTCCCGGCGCCCACCGGCGTCAAAGGGTAGGAGATATGCGGGCTACTGCCGCCCACGTTCCTAATCGCCTGGGGTTCGCCTTCCGCCCGCCCGTCGCACATCAGCACGCGCGTCATGCGAGTCTGCGCATGGCAGCGCGCTGGGCCGCAGTCACCCCGTAGTTCGTCGTTTTGGCATCTACAGGAAGGGCGGGCGCTGCATTGAACGATTTGTTCGAACGATCTAGCTAGTTCTCTTGAGCCCACATCCACTCCCAACGAAAGGAAGTGCCGTCAAATCCAAGCCGCAAGGAAGGAATAGTTCACCCACTACGTGTACGGACACCACAAGGTAATTGCCCCTTCACCACACTACGCCGAACAGTTTCCTCAGGAGCCGCGACATGTTTGGAAAAGAGAAAATCCCTCTTCTCGAGGAAGAAATCGATAGATTGCAGGCGCAGATCAAGGAGCGCCGCGCGCACGCGCACGGTTTGGCGAAATATGCTCACGGCCAGACGCACTTGCGCGATGATTACTTTCAGCCCAAGTTCGCACAGATAGACGCCGGGGCGGATCAGTTGGACGACAACAACCCGGTGCATCTCTACAGCGGCTGGTGCTCTTCACGCTGGCAAGCGTGGAGCCCACCAGTATGGGATCAGGACGAGGGCGCCACGCAAGATTTGCCGACGCGGCTGCGTGTGGGTGACCTGGTCGAAAGTCGCTCTGGCGGCGGGGATTTCAAGGTGCCCGCCTTTGTGCCCTTTATCGGCCAGAACAAGACAATCATTATTCGCACGAAGGGCGATGGGCATGCCGCAGGTTTGGACCTTCTACAAGCGCTCATTGTGCGCACGGCGCTGATGTTGCCCCACCAAACTGCCTATACGCTGCTTGATCCGGCAGGAAACGGCGCAGCTTTTCCCATGCGCCGACGTCTGCCGCAAGTCCACGAGAACAGCGGGGATGTGCGCCGCGATCTCGACCGCGTGGTTCAGGATATTCAGCGCATTAACGAAAACTACCTCGATACGTTGGCGCCGTCCTTTGAACTAGTGGATGCAAAGCAGCGCATCAATGAACGCTTTCAGTTCGTCTTCGCGGCGGATTTTCCCAATAAGTACGATCGCCGGGCAATTGAGGCGCTGCAAAGCGTCGCCAATACCGGCCCGCGCACTGGCGTCTACGTCTTCATTCACTTCAACTCCGACATAGAGATGCCGCGCGACATGAACATGGACGAGTTCAAGAACGCCGTGTATCTCGACCCAACTGAGCGTATCTCCGCTCCGCTGTCCTGTTGACGTATCATCAGGAAGGTCCGCCCGAGCCGAAACTGCAGGAAGAGTTGTTTGAACGCCTGAAGGCAGCCAAGCCGCCGGAACGTAAGGTGAGTTGGGACGTGGTTGTCCCCTCTGATGACTGGTGGACCGAGTCGGCCACCGAGCTGATTGATACGCCGATCGGAATCAGCGGCGCCAGCAACATTCTGGACATATGGTTTGGCGTCAACCAGGATGGGTTGGCCTGCGCGCACGGTATGTTGGGCGCAATGACGGGGTCGGGGAAGTCAAACCTGTATCATCTCTTGATCCTGGGCCTGTGCTCGCGCTATAGCCCCAACGAGCTACGCCTGTTCTTGATCGACGGCAAGGACGGAGTCGAATTCCAACCATACCGCGATCTTCCGCATGCGGAAGTCGTGTCGCTCAAATCCTCGCCACAACTATCGCGCAGTGTAGTTGCCGAGTTGGTGGCCGAAACGCGAACGCCGCAACCGCATTTTTTCCGACGTCCATGTGACTGATTTTGGAGGATATCGGCGGGCAGGTCAGCCGGAGGGCAATCTGCCTCGCATCCTGCTACTAGTAGATGAGTATCAGGAGTTGTTTGAAGGTGATCGAGATGGGGTCGCCTCGCAGCTTCTGCTGCAACTCGCACAACAGGGGCGCAGCGTGGGTATTCATATGCTGCTCGGATCACAACGCTTTGGCGCACCCGGCATGTTACACCAGTCCTCGATCTTCGGGAACATTCATCTGCGCTTGGCCATGCAAATGACCAGTTCCGATGTTCAGGCGCTAACCGAGTTCGGCCGTCGGGGCAAGCAGATTGATCGCGCGGCTGTGATCTGCCGGGAAAGATCGTCGTCAATGACCATAGCGGCGACGACGCCAATAACCGCGAGGGCAAAGTCGCGTTTCTGGGGGAGAACAGCGCCTCGAGATCATCGATCGGCTGAACGAAATGGCTAGAGACACGCTCGCACCGCGCGACGTTCCTGTAACGATTGTGTTTGATGGCCAGGCACAGCCGAATCTGATCGAAAACCCGCTGGTTGCCTATCTGTTGCGCCAGCCATCATGGCTGCAGACAGCGTCGAATTCGAAAATTTCGCGCGTAGGCCGAGCTACGACGAAGGGCTTGGCGTGGCCGATCGGTATGCGGCGGAGAAACCCATGGCGGCTTGGCTCGGCCAGGATTTTAGCGTGCGCGGACAGGCGAGCGTTGTGATTCGCCGGCGAACGGCCGAACACGTAATGGTGATCGGCGGCGCCAATGCTGCACGCTATGGCATGTTGGCCGCAATGCTCGCCAGTTTCGCCCTCAACGGACGTCCGCACACCATGAAGTTCGTGATCCTGGATCGGTCGGTGCCGGGCACCGCGTGGCACTCGACACTGCACGATGTGGTGGATTCCGTCTTGCGACCGGCGGGGTATTCCGTTGACTTCGGCCGCGATGGCAAGCAGATCGACCAGATGCTTGATCGACTGCTTGCCGAGATGGACCGCCGGCGTGCCATGAATGAAGCCGACCTAGTACATGCGCCGGTGATCTTTGCGCTATTGACTGACCTCGATCGTGTGGAGGACTTGCGCCGGCGTGCCGACACCTATGGCATGAGCGAGACGCCACTGGGCGAAAAACTCAACCGCATCTGCGTTGAAGGGTCGGCGCTCGGAGTGCACCTCGTCCTCAGTTTCGCCGGCGTACGGCCTATGTCGTATGTCATTGATGAACGTCGCGGATTGCTTAACTTCCGCCATCGCATAGCACTGCAGGTATCCGAGGATGAATCGCTGACTCTTGTGCGCAGTCGCAAAGCATCTCAACTGCAAATCGAAGGCGCTGTGCCCGTGTGTGCCCTCTACTTGGATGTCGAGAACGACCGGACTCTCCGCTTCAAGCCCTACAGCATCGAGGCGACGATTGATTTCCCAGAACAACTGCAGGAAATAGGGCGGCAATTGACCGAATGGAGTGTGCAACATGAGCCTGTATAGCATGGATGAGCAATATCAAGAGATGACGAACTTCTTGCGGGCGTTGGTTGGCTTCAATCAGCGCCTGGAGGCCTCAATGCGCGATTTGGAGACGCGCCACGATTTCGTGTCGCCACATTGGCAAGACGAGATGCGCCGTCACTACGACATGCAGTGGCAGCCTCTGCACGATGTCACGAAGCACTACGTGGCCTCCGAAGGCCCAAGCTATGTAGAGTTTCTTTCCATCAAGCAATATGCGTTGTGGAGGTATCTGAACGGTGGCTGACACACGCTTGTTGTTGCAGGGACTAGAGGAGTATCGCGCAGGGCTGCGCCGGCTTCTGATCGAGACGCGGACTGACTTCGATCAACTCCAAGAACGCTGGCGCCTGTTCAGCGCAGTGTACGAGGGGGATTCGGCAGACCAGTTTCGGGCGCACTGGCAGCGTACGGCTGCAAGTTTCGAGGAATATGTCGAGCGAAGTGAGGCCATCGCCGCGATTCTGGATGAGCGAATCGAGCATCTACGCGAGGTGAATCGCGTGGAATCCGGCATGAGCTAAAGGGCGCCCCACGGAGGAACATGATGGCAGAATTCAACCCGCGTCGCCTGATAGTAATCCTAGAAGACCTGGAACAGGAGTTGCAACGCTGGGCGCTCAAGGCATCGGCAATGCGTGAAGGTGCAGCCTTTGCGCAACGGCAAGCAAGGGAGCAAGTGACCGAAATGCAGCGTCGCGCCGCCATTGCCCGGGACCAGGGATTCAGCGATCCGCGAGGACATTCAAAGACGTGGAGACGAACTTGATCGGCTTCTGGGGCATGTCGAAGACGACAGGCAAGCCGCCAACCTTCTCTTGACCGATGCGAATTCCGTCTTGGTAAAGGCTGAAACAAATCTTGCCTTGTGGCAGCATCAACTGGCCGAGGCCCGGGCCTGGCTGCGCGCGTGCGAGGAACGTGTGAGTCGAGCAGAAGCCGAACTCAATGCCGCGAAGGCGGACCTGGCGCGTGCCGAGCGTGAGGTGCGAGGCGCGGCTCTGGCTCTCGCCGCCTGCCGAAGCTACCGCGACAAGGAAGGCCGCTCTCGCAATTGCAGCGGGCCGGCAGTGGCGCTTGCGGCAGCGGAAGTGGGGAGGGATCGAGCGGTGACACGTGTCAGGGCCGCACAGGCCGAACTGGACGACGCCAAGGCCGAACAGAGAGAGAGCGCGCGCGCGTGCGTGCTGCTGCGAACACGCGGTAGACTGTTCCCTACGCGCAGTAGAGAAAGCGGAAGACGCTATCAGCCGGGCGACTATGGCCATCAATGCAGCAGAACGCAGCCTGGAGGTGGCGCGTGCGGCAGTGCGCTTATGGCAGCAAGCCGAAGCGCTGGCTGTTGCCGAAGCCGACGCGATTGAGGATGTCGACCGTCAGGTTGGCGCGGCAAACAGAAAAGCGGAGGAGGGAGATCTCCATTTTTGGCATGCCGACCAGGCTGAAGAGGTCGCACATCGCCTTGACATCGTTGCCTGCCAAGAGCTCAAAAGCCGGGTTGATTCTCTCTACGTATCTTGATCAAGCGGGTGATCTGCCCGCAAGCCCATCAACCGGGACGCCGTCGGGTGGCGCCCAGACGACCGCGCGTGGCGAGCACGCGGTCGCGACGTACGGAAACGATGACAGAGAACAAGCTCGCCCGTTCCGGTGTGATCGACTTGAGTTCGCCGACCGAATGGGGCAAGTTCGCCCATGCAGCTGTGGAAGATGCGATACTCAACAAGGATGCCACGGCCGAAGCCGAGAAAATGGTAGCGGTAATCGACGAGAATGGAGAGTTGCGCCAGGGGCGGATCGACATCCTGACCCAAGGCGTGATCATCGATGTGAAGACCCACAAACTGGGTGACCTTAGCAAGCGTGCGCTTTATAAACAACTCGATGCTTTCGCAGACCAACTACACAAGTATCAGACTAGCCCCGACGTACCTACCGAGTGTGCGATGGCGATCTTCATTGAGTTCCGACCTGCCCAGGTGAAGCGTTGTCAGGAGATCGAAGAGTACTTGGGCCGGCGCAATATCACTGTGCTATGGGGCCGAGAATAGAGACTGCGAGAAGAAATGCCCACTATTGAAGATGAGTTGTGGTCCATGCAGCAACAGTCGCGTGTGCTGCAGCAGTTTCGGGCGGATGTCCGCCCTCTATGGGACGACGCCGCTGCCAGGGAAATCAACGGGCGCTTTCTGGATGTGCACGCTGATGAAGATGAAGCAATGGTGAAGAGCTTCACCCTCCAAGTCGCGGTGCTTGAGGAGATGGAGGGCAGCCTGAGCTGCAGACCAGGGACTGATTGTCGTTGCCTCCTTGTCCTTGGAATTGCACGAGCATCTGGAGTTGTGCGAACAAGAAGTGCACATCTCCCACCAAACACATGAGCAGTATCGCCAGTCTGCATCGATGACCGAAGACCTTTTTGGCGAAGTATCGAGCTGGATAGCCGAGGCCAATACCGTTTGCAAAGGAGTACCAACAGAATCAGTACGACAACGCTAGAGATGATGCCGGAGGCCGCCCAGTTGGTCAGCGAACGCGAACGCGTTTGGGATGAATTCGATGCGTTTTCACGGCGCTCGATGGAGATAACTGGCCTCAAGTCGAAGATCGGTGGCCATCTAGGCACAATACCGACCATAGCGCCGCTAACAAAGGATAAGCTTCCGCCCCACGAGATCGACGCTGCCTTGGCCGAGATCCGTCAGGAACTAACGCAAATCGCCAGGTTGGTCCGGGAGATCGACTCGCACAAAGCGGAGATGGCGAAGATTCGGTCCAGAATCATGACGATCTACGTGAGCGGCGGGGTCTTCATTGCACTCCTTGTCATTTGGATACTGACTTGGCTCGCTGGATGATCCAGCGAATTGGTCCGACACACTCTCGACTTTCGCTTCCAGGTGTTTCCAAAGCTGGCAGCCGTGGCTACTTCGTCTAAGGATCCACACGGGCGTAGCAGCGGTCGTCGCTGGCGGAGATGTTCTTGGCGGCGGGACTGAGCGCACTGAGCGGGTCTTGACACAGCGATCAACCTTTCGCGATGGCTGATATGACAATAAGGAGGCAGGCGGGTTTCTGCTTCTGGGCGGCCAACCTGTGACCCCCATTGCGCCGCTCGCCCTCAGTCCAGGTCGCCGACGATCTCTGTCGTGCAGGACTGCGGGCGGCAGTCCCACAGCCGCTTTGCCGTGTGGTCATCGAGAAAATCAGGCATAGAGGGGATCTAGAGCTCCGCCGGCAGTGGATTTGTCGTAAGTCACGTCCAAAATGGGCTCGTGGGCGGCAACGACTACGCTATCCCAACCCTGCTCGACGGTGCGAGGGTCGCCAAACCCGCGAGAACGCTCTTGTACACCCAGCGCCCGATCGAGTTGGGAAATTCTTGGCAATGGTCGTGGGCACATAACCCGGACAGATTGCATTGTCTTTTGCTCCGCGCCCCCCTCGCCACGGCTGGAGTTCATACACGAATCAGATGTTCGCCAACTCGGAGTTCTTGTAGATGACCTGCGGCTGACAATACTTCTCGGCGCCGAGGCTGTCATACACAAAATCTCCGTATCGTCCGCCGCACGTCCCGGCGATACTGGTTTGCGATGAGACCACCACCAGCCGCGGGGAGCGTAGCGCAGCAGTTCGGTCAATTGCGGTCCATGCACGACCATTTCCGGCTTGGCGCCCAAGATGAACCATTTCAGCACCCAGCCGGGATTTTGCGGACTGTCGGCGTGTTGAGCGCGTTGCCTACGGCCGGGGCTTATTCCTGGCGCCGCACCGGATCGGGCGCTGAGACGTCGATCAGCCCCGAGATGCGCTCATCCAAAATCTGCAACATGATGCCGACCTGGTCGTCGATATGAATCCACGAGAACCACTGCGTCCCCGGCGCAACTGCGCTCGAACTGCCTAAGTTGCGAGGCAGGCGCGATGCCCTCCATGACGAAGATCACTCCTAAGCGCAGCGATGCCGTGAGGATGTCGGCTTCGGCGGCGGAGAGGATGGCCGGTTTGCAGACGAGGCTGTCCTCGGCCATCTGATCGCCGCCCGGCGCAGAATCTGCACTACCCCAGATTTCAACCCGGTCACGCTGGGGAGTTTCGCGGCAATGCGCTCCTCACAATCGCGCCCGGTATGCTTCGTCACCAGGCTGCTCAAGAAGTAGATATGACGAGCCAGAAGGCTGATTTCGGAAGACGCCTTGGTCATAGCTGGCATCTCCAGGCTACATGATCAGTATTCCGATTATCTGTATCCGAATCACCTTGTCAGCTACGTACTCGGGGTGCGCACACACGAGGATCTTGCCGATTTTCTTTCGAGGCCCTGAGGTGCAAGGCCAAGTGGCAATTGATGCATGCCGCCATTTCGACCTGCGTCGGTCGGTCGTCTGTTGCCGCCTGCTGCCGCCTGTTGCCGCCGCGTACGGCGGTCACCCGGCAACAGGCGCGGGAGCAGGCTAGCCGCATTGGCAGTGTACAGGCGGCCGGTCGTGGTGTAGCATGGGATGGGAATGTGCGCGGGCGACGCAATCGAGCGACCGGCGCATTGTGCATGAAAGGGAAAGGCCAGGCGTATGCATCACGGCGGCGGGTGGAGAGCGCTCATTGCAAGCGACCCCTCCAAACCGCGAAAGAAGATCGACAAGGAACTGCTTGGGCGCGTCTTCGGCTATGCGCGGCCGCATTGGGTATCCGTCACCATCGTACTGGTAGCCATCGTCATTGTGTCGCTGCTCGGCCTGATTCCGCCCCTGCTCTACCGGGCGCTGATCGACGAGGTGCTGCCCAACGGGGATATGCGCCAGCTCAACTTGTTTGCACTGGCGATGCTGGGAATTCCTCTGCTCAGCGGCGCGGTCAGCGTTGTGCAGCGGCACTACAGCGCCAAGGCCGGCGAAGGCATCATCTTCGATCTGCGGCAGGAGATGTACAGTCACCTGCAGCATATGTCCCTGCGCTTTTTCACGGACACGAAGAGCGGCGAGATCGTCTCCCGCTTCAACAGCGACGTGGTCGGGGCGCAGAATGCAGTCACGGGCACCGTGCCGAACATTGTCACCAACGTGGTGACGCTCGTGTCGACGCTGGCGATCATGATCTCGATTGAGTGGCGTCTTGCCCTGCTGGCGGTGCTGGTGCTGCCGCTCTTCCTACTGCCGGCGCGACGCGTGGCGCGCACGTTGCGAGACATTCGCCGCTCGGCGATGGAGTCCAACGCCGAGATGAGCAACATCGTGAGCGAAACGTTGTCGGTGAACGGCGCGCTGCTGGTGAAGACGTTCGGCACGCAGAAGCGAGAGACGGACCGCTTCACAGACGTCAACGCAGATGTGCGCGACATCGGCATCCGTCGCGCGCAGGTCAGCCAGGTTTTCTTCCTGGGCCTGAGCATGGCGGCCACGATTGGCACTGCCCTCATCTATTGGGCGGGCGGCTATCTCGTGATTCAGGATGCGATCACGGTCGGCACGATCGTGGCGTTCGCGGCGTATCTGACGCGGCTCTACGGTCCCATCTCGTCGCTGACGAATATGCAGGTGGAATTCGCGCAAGCTATGGTGAGTTTCGAGCGGGTATTCGAATATCTCGACATGCCGGTCGAGATCGCCGACCGTCCGGATGCGCGGCCGCTGCACGACGTGTCGGGCCGGGTGCAGTTCGAGAATGTCTGGTTCCAGTATCAGGAAGATGGGCCGCAGGCCACGGGCGCCAACGGAGACGGGAACCCAGCAGAAATCGCGCTCGACGCCGGCCATGCTTCGAGCAACGGCGATTCCGGCCGCGATGGTGCAGAGGTAGGTGACAAGGTAGACGATGAGGTAGACGACGACGCGGGGGAAATCTCCACGCCGTACAAGGTGGCGACCCGGCTATGGGCGCTGGAGGATGTGAGCTTCGGCATCGAGCCGGGCGAGCTGGTGGCGCTCGTCGGGCCAAGCGGGGCGGGCAAGACGACGATCACATACCTGCTGCCCCGCCTGTACGACCCGACGCAAGGCGGCATCCGCCTGGACGGCATCGACCTGCGCGACACGACTCAGGAATCCATTGCAAACCAGATCGGCATGGTCACGCAGGAGACCTATCTGTTCCACGACACGATCCGCGCCAACCTGCTGTATGCGCGGCCGGATGCGTCGCAGGATGAACTCGAGGCGGCGTGCAGAGCGGCCAACATCCACGACATGATCGCGGGGCTCCCGGAAGGCTACGACACGGTGGTTGGCGAGCGGGGCTATCGCCTGAGCGGCGGGGAGAAGCAGCGCATTTCCATCGCGCGCGTGATCTTGAAGGACCCGCGCATTCTCGTCCTCGACGAAGCGACCTCGCATCTGGATTCACAGAATGAGGCGCTGATCCAGTCTGCGCTGGAGCCGCTGTTCGAGGGACGCACGAGTATCGTCATTGCGCACCGGCTGTCGACGATTCTGGCGGCGGACAAGATTCTGGTGTTGGAACGTGGCCGGCTGGTGGAGAGTGGCGTGCACGCCGAGTTGGTGGCGCAAAACGGGCTGTACGCCCGGCTGTATGAAACACAGTTTGGCGAGGAAAGTCTGGTTGCCGAAGCGGTCGCGCGGTGAGGCGATCTCCGCGCACCGGTCACGCCGGAGACGTGGTCCAAATCTCCTGGCCTGGGGCCGCCGCACGCACCCGTCACGCCGGAGACGTGACGTACGAGCTTCGCACCACCGTAGCCCAGATCTCCTGGCCTGGGTCCGCCGCATGCACATGCACGCTACGAACTGCACACACCTGTCACTCCGGAGACGTGATGTGCGCGCTTTGCGGTGGCGTGGGTATTGTGTGCGGGCGGGTAGGACGTAGAAGGGGGAGGGTCCTGGTTGCGGACTCTCCCCCTTTTCTCTTTCGCACCTGCGATTGTGTTACGCCGCTACTTGGCCGTCCACTCCGGTTCCGGGTGGATTTCGGGTTCGGGCGTGGGACCGGGGTCGGGGCGTCCGCTGCCTTCAAGGCGGCTGACGGCGCGCACTTCCATGTCGTCCTCTACCAGAATCTGGCAGGAGAGACGTACGCCGGCCAGCTCTCGTTCGGCCAGCTTGGCCTTCTCGGCCTCGGTCATTGCCTGCGGTTCGCCGGACACGAACTCAACGCGGCACGTGGTGCAGCGGCAATTGCCGCCGCACGCGTGCAGTTGGTCCACGCCCGCGTCTTCGATCAGCGCAAGCACGAGACGCTTGCCCTCTTCTACATCAAATGTGCCGTACTCCTGTACTGTCAACTTGGGCATAGTGACTCTCTTTCTAGCAACCCGCGTGGCCGGTCGCGGTGAGCAAGCACCGCCCGGAAGGTCGTGATCTCGATGCGCAGCTCTGCGCCTGTGCTACTGCGCCCGCGAGTTTCGCCCATAGCGTACAGGGAAGTCCAGCCGCGAAACTGTATGCGATCACTCGATTTGGCGGGAAGTTGCGTCAATCTGCGGGCCGACTGGTCGAATCGACGGCCGCTTCGGTGGCGGTCTCGACGCTCTCTTGGCGGCTGAACTGGCTCATGTAGAGATCGTAGTATACGCCTTCGCCGGCCAGCAGTTCCTCATGCCGGCCGCGCTCCACGATCTCCCCGTCCACGAGCACGAGCACCTGGTCCGCCGTGCGGATGGTGCTGAGCCGGTGGGCGATGACGAAGCTGGTGCGGCCAGCCATCATCGTGTTCAAGGCGGCCTGAATCTGTCGCTCCGTGCGCGTGTCCACGCTGCTCGTCGCCTCGTCCAGGATCGAGGATGCGCGGATCCGCCAGCGCGGCGCGTGCAATCGAGATGAGCTGTCGCTGGCCCTGGCTGAGGCCGGAGCCGCGCTCGCCCACCTTCGTTTCGTAGCCCTCGGGCAGTCGCTCGATGAAGTCATGGGCGCGGGCCAGCTTGGCGGCCTCCATCACTTCCTCGTCGCTCGCATCCGGCCGGCCGAAGCGGATGTTCTCCATGAGCGTTTCGCTGAAGAGAAAGGAGTCCTGCAGCACGATGCCGATCTGCGTGCGCAGCGAGTCCAGCGTGACCGTGCGCACGTCATAGCCGTCGATGGTCACGCTGCCGTCCGTCACATCCCAGAACCTGGGCAGCAGATTGATCAGTCGTCGTCTTGCCGGCGCCGGTCGGCCCGACGATGGCGACCGTCTGGCCGGGTTCGGCCACAAGGTTGACGCCGCGCAGCACGGGTTCGCCGCTCTTATATTCCGCCCGCACCTGGTCGTAGACCACACGTGCCCTGGATTTGCGGCATCTCCATGGCGTCCGGCGCTTCCACGATGTCCGAAGCCTCGTCCAGGATTTCGAAGATTCGCTCCGCCCCGGCAATGGCGCTCTGCAGGTTGGTCCACAAGACGCTGATCTGCTGGATCGGCTGGTTGAAGCGGCGCACATAGCCGAGATAGGTCACGATGAGGCCGATGGAGACCGCGGCGCCGGACAGCGTCATGCCGCGCAGGACATAGTAGCCGCCGACGCCCAGCACGAGGGCCGTCGCCACATAGCCCAACGCCTCCAGGGCGGGCGCCAATGCCGACGTGTAGGCCACGGCGCGGATGTTGGCGTCGCGGTTGGCGGCGTTGCTCTGGCGGAAGTTCTCGATGTTGGCCGATTCGCGGCTGAATGCCTGCACCTCGCGAACGCCGGAAATGCTCTCCTCCAGCTCGGTGTTGACGTTGCCCATCTCGCTGCGCGTCTTGCGAAATTCGACGCGTGCGCGGTTGCTGAACCACATAGTCGTCACGATCATCACTGGCACGACCGACGAGACTGATCAAGCCGTACGCGAAGTTGACCGCCACCATCTTGAAGGCCAGCCAGAGCAAGAGGAAGACGCCGCTCACCACCTGCACGAGCGCAAAACCGATCGCCTGCTGGATCGTGCTGATATCGTTGGTGATGCGGCTCATCAGATCGCCGCTGTCATGCTCCGTGTGGATAGCCCAGCGACAAGCGCTCAAGCTGCTCGAACACCTCCACCTCGAGCTGGCGCAGCACGTGGTTGCCGGCCCAGCTCATCAGGTAGAACATCAGACCCCAACCACGGCGACCGACCACAAAGATCAGCACGATCACAAGCGTAATGCGCAGCAGGCCACGCAGATAGCTCGTCCGTCGTGGCATCCGGCGGCACATCGGAGATACCAGCAGTTGGCCGCCGCAGCTTCGCCCACTGCGCCGTCGCCTCTACGATACCGGACGGATCCAGGCGATCGGCGACGCCGGGCGTCAGGTAGCAATCGGTCGCCTGGCCGATGAGCTCGGGGTGATCACCTGCACCCATGTGTTGCGCGATCATCATGACGCAGGACGACGACCAGTACGATCCAGTAGGGCCGGAAATAGCCAGCCAGCCGGCGCAGCGTCGTCGCCCACGCTCTTGGGCTTGGATCGTCTCTTGGTCGAGCAAGTGACCGCGTGGTCCGCCTATCATGGGACTATCACCGCTCCATTGCTCTCGCCGATGTGGCTCGCGGCATCTTCCACCAGTTGGCTGCGGTAGATCTCGGCGTAGTCCGGGCTCGTCTCCATCAGTTCGTGTGCTGGCCCGCAGCGACGATGCGCCCGTTGTCCAGGACAAGAATCTGATCGGCATGCAGCACGGTGCTGATTCGCTGGGCGATGACGAAGCTGGTTCGGCCTTCCATCAGATCGGTCCAGTGCATCCTGGATCAGTGCCTCGGTGGCTACGTCTACGCTGCTGGTGGAATCGTCCAGGATCAGGATATGCGGGTTCATGAGCAGTGCGCGTGCAATGGCGATGCGCTGCTTCTGCCCGCCGCTCAACGTCGCCCCGCGCTCGCTGACCGGCGTGTCATAGCCCTCCGGAAAGCCATGATGAAGTCATGGGCGGCGGCGGCCTTGGCCGCATCCACGATCTCTTCTTCGGTGGCGTCCTGGCGGCCAAATGCGATATTGTCCCGAATCGTGCCGGAGAAGAGATTCGGTCTCCTGCAGCACGATGCCGATCTGCCGGCGCAGCGACTCGATCTGCACATCGCGCACATCGTACCCGTCCACCAGCACACGGCCGTCGCTGCACATCGTAGAAGCGTGGGATCAGGTTGATGATCGTCGTCTTGCCGCTGCCTGTTGCGCCCAGCAGAGCCACCGTCTGCCCTGGCTCTGCGCTGAACGAAATATCGGACAGACACAGGTTCGCTGTTGCCGAAGTAGCGGAACGTCACGTTGTCGAAGGCGACGTTGCCCGTCCACCGGCGGCAGGGTGCGGGCGTCCGGCTTGTCGACCACATCGTTCTGCGCATCCAGGATCTCGAAGATGCGTGTGGCGCTGGCGCTTGCCTGGCTCATCTGGCTGATGATGAAGCCGAGTTGACCGATGGGGAAGAAGACGAACATCAGATAGAGGCTGAACTTCTGCCACTCACCGACGGTCAGCGTGCCGCCGATGATCTGCCGACCGCCAAAGTAGAGAACTGAGCGCCTGGCCCAAGTTGGCGATGAAGAAGATCACCGGGAAACAGAAAGCTGAAGACCTGCGCCACCGTGATCTGCTGACGCATCAGGTGGTCTGCGGCGCCGCACGGAACTCGGCCGCCTGCTGCCGCTTCCCGCGCGAACGCCTTGACCACCTTGATGCCCGCCACAGTCTCCTGCAGGATCGTGTTCAAGCGCTGAGAGCCGCTCTCTGCACCTTGGTGAACAAGCGGCTGGCTGATCGGCGCCAAAGACCATGAACATGATCAGCGCGATGGGCAAGATCGGCAGGATCGACCAGCGTCAAGCGCGGAAGTTCGTCAACAACATCATGATCAGCGCGCCGGTCAGCAGCACGACGGCCTGCAGCGCGATCAGCAGTCCCTGGCCCAGGAAGAGACGTAGCTTCTCCACGTCATCGGTGGCCCGCACCATCAGCTGGCCGGTTCGGTTCTGATCGTGATAGGTGAAGGAGAGGCGCTGGATCTTCTCGAAGAGCTCGTTGCGGAAATCAAACGCCACGTTCTGGCTCAGGCTTTCCGCCATGAACGCCTGGGCAAATGCAAACGACGCCGCGCACGATGGCAAACACGACGATCAGGACGAGCGACACGATGAAGGCCCGCTGGATCGCGGCGGCAAGGTCCGCCCCGCTTGCCAGCGTCGATACCCTGCGCCTCCGCCAACGCTTGCTGCTCCGCGGGCGACAGGTCGCCCGCCTGCTGCAGCACGAGCCCATCGGTGATGGCGTCCAGCGAATTCTGCACGGCCTGGGGCACCATTAGCTGCGCGCCGATGCTCAGCAGCAGGGAGACGATGGCGATGGCGGCGATGCGGCGATGTTGCCTGAGAAAGCCCAGCGCGCGGCCCAAGTCTCGCATACCGGCCCGGTTGCCGCGTTTGCTGCTGTCGGAGCTGCCGTTCGTCATTGCCTCGTCCTGTCGCATCCTCACCCATCGCCCGAAGTGCGCGCCGACCGCAACTAGGCAGCGAAGCGCACTTGCGGATTATACGCCTCGGCCGGAATGATAACTAATTGCGTTCCGCACAGTGAGTGTTCTGCACAGCGAGTGCACTAACGCCGGAATTTGACAAGGGCAGAGCCAGGATCGAAACTGCTCGCATTCGCCTGCGCCGCCCAACGCGCCACACAAGGAGCGTCAACCATGCCCCGGCCCAACATACTCTATCTGCATTCCCACGATACCGGTCGCCACATCGAGCCCTATGGCCACGCCGCGCCCACGCCGAATTTGATGGAGCTGGCGCGTTCCGGCGTGCTGTTTCGCAGGGCGTTTTGCGCCGCGCCCACCTGCTCGCCCAGCAGAGCCGCATTGCTCACGGGCCAGAGCGCGCACAGCGCGGGCATGATCGGGCTGGCGCATCGGGGCTTTGCGCTTCACGACTACGAACAGCACCTGGTGCATACGTTGCGCGGCGCGGGCTATCGATCCACGCTCGTTGGCGTTCAGCATGTCGCCGGAGATGCGCGGACCATCGGCTACGACCATATCGCCGATGTCGCCTCCAATCGGGCCGAAGCGGTGGCCCCGGCCGCGGCCGCGTTTCTGGCATCGAAGCCGGCGCAGCCCTTTTTCCTCGACGTGGGCTTCTTTGAGACGCATCGCGAGTTTCCGGAGGGCGCGGAAGAAGATGCCGAAGCCGGCTATTGTCTGCCGTTTTCCGTGTTGCCCGATACGCCCGAGGTGCGTGAAGACATTGCGGCGTTTAAGGCGAGCGCCCGCATTTTGGACGACGCGGTGGGACAGGTCCTGGACGCGCTCGAAACATCGGGCATGGCCGAGAATACGCTCGTCCTCTACACCACGGATCATGGGCCGGCGTTTCCGGGCATGAAGTGCAGCCTGACCGACCACGGCATGGGCGTGGCGCTGATCCTGCGCTGGCAGGGCATGTTGGCAGAGGGCCGCGTCGTCGACGCCCTGGTTTCGCAGGTCGACGTCTTCCCGACACTGTGCGACATCTTGGAGATTCCGCGTCCCGGCTGGCTCACGGGGAAATCGTTGCTGCCTGTGTTGCAGGGGACATCGGTGGAAGTCAACGACGAGGTGTTTGCGGAGGTCACGTATCACGCGGCGTACGAGCCGAAGCGGGCAGTGCGCACCCAACGTTACAAGTACATCCGCCGCTTCGACGACCGGCGCACGCCTGTGCTGCCCAACTGCGACGACAGCCCAAGCAAGGACGTGTGGCTGGATGCCGGATGGCGGACGCGGCCGGTCCCAGCCGAGGAGCTGTTTGACCTGGTGTTTGACCCGGGCGAACGCAACAATCTAGCCGGCGACCCCGCCTATGGCGCGGCGCTGGCGGAGATGCGCGGGCGGCTCGATCGCTGGATGATCGAGACCGATGACCCGCTTCTGAACGGGCCAGTTCCCGCTCCCGCAGGCGCAGAGATCAACGACCCGGACGGTCTGTCGCCGCGGGAACCGGTGCAGATCGTGCAGCCCTAGCCGCACCACGGAGCGCCCGCGCACTTGTGCAAACCGCCTACCCGCCTGAACAGAAATCTGTGACGCGCCGTTTCAGTTCGGCGCTGCTTCTCGTCGCACTCGCCCATCTCGTCATCGAGTTCAGCAACAACTTCCTGCCCATCCTCTATCCGCGGCTCATGCCGATGATGGGGCTGAGCTTTGCGCAGGTAGGCTTCATCGCGCTGGTCTCCTCGTCGGTGATGTCGTTCTCGCAGCCGGTGTTCGGCTACTTCAGCGATCGCTGGGACGCCGTGTGGATCGTCGCCGCCAGCGTAGTTTGGATCGGCGTTGCGATGGGACTCGTCGGCTTTGCGCGCAGCTATGCGGCTCTGCTCATGCTGGTTGCGCTGGGCAGCCTGGGCTCCGCCGCCTTCCATCCGCCCGCCACGGTGGTGGCCGCGGCCAACAGCGGAGAACGGCGGGGGTCCGGTCTCTCCATCTTCTCAGTCGGCGGCAACATGGGCACAGCGCTGAGCCCGTTGTGGATGGCGCTTGCCGTGGGCGCGCTGGGGCTTGCGGGCACGCTGACTATCCTACCCATCGCGGCCGCGTTTGGCGTGCTCTTCTTCGTGCAGATGCGGCGCACGATGGCGCGCAGCAGCGTGGTGCGATCCACGTCGGCCGGCATACCTACCAACCGGTTCCTGCTGGGGATGATCCTTATCATCGCGGCCATGATGTTTCGTTCGTGGTATCAGGTGGCGTTCATGACCTACCTGCCCACGTGGGTGGAGAGCATGGGCGGAACGATCAACGCGGGCAGCCGCATGTTGGCGGCCTTTCTGTTCGCCATCAGCGCCGGCAGTCTCCTCGGCGGCGCCAGCGGCGACCGTTACGGTCATCTGCCGGTGCTTGTGGTTGCGCTCTTGTCGCTGCCGCTCTGGCACTGGAGTTTTCTAACCACGACGGGCGCCGCGCAGTTCGCCGCCATCGCATTGGCCGGCGTTGCGGTGGGGTGTACGTTTCCGACCAGCATCGTGCTGGTGCTGGAGGCGTGGCCGCACCAGGCGGGCGTCGCCACAGGCCTGCTGATGGGGCTGGGGTGGTGGCCCGGCGGGCTGGGCGCGTCGCTGACCGGGTACTTGGCGGACAGCTTCACCCTGACCGCGGCCCTCATGACGCTGGCGTTCGTTCCCCTGCTGGGCCTGGCCTGTCTGCTGGCGTACGCCGTCGTATCGCGCGCCCGGCGCGCCATCAAAACGTAGAATGGCTATGCGAACATGGGCCTCCACAACCGTCTATTTGGGGCGAAATCGTAGTTGCAGACTGGGCGCAACGGTGGTACTCTCGGTGGTAGCACAGAGTTGAGGTTTGTCTGTGCCCTGTTGTGCGCTCCCGATCCAGGTCCCGCGGCGAGTTAGGGCACAGACGACAACATCGAACCTGTCTTCGTCAACCATGATGTCAACGTCATATCGGTGATTCTACCTGAACCCCCTCCGTAGCGCGCAGGTTGGGAATTTGAGCTTTGTTCGCGTAGACGTCATTTGTCGGCAACGAAAGGAGCACAACATGAACAGATTGAATGCGGCCACGCGTGTGGTCAAACTTGTCGTGCCGGGGCTGTTGGTTCTCGCCCTCGTCCTCGGCGTATTCTTGCCCGGTTCCCTGTTGGCTGCGCCGGATGGCAAACAGGGCAAACCAACTGTCGAACAACTGCAGAATCGCAGCGGCTATCGCGGCAATCCGTGGGCTGTGGCCCGCCCGTCGTGCAGCAGCAACCGCTACTACGCCCAGTATCCGCAGCAGCGGTATCAGCCGCGCCCGCAGGTGAACTGGCAGCCGCGCTATGAGAATAACCACTACGATCGGTGCAAGGCCGTCGTGTATCAGGTTCATCGCGGTGATACGCTGAGCGGGATCGCCCGGCGCTATGGCGTCAGCGCCCAGGCGCTGGCCCATGCCAACGGACTTCGCAATCCGCACCGCATCTATGCGGGCCAGCGGTTGCACATTCCTTCCAGCGGATACTGCAGGTAATCGCGAAACGAGGGGCTCGTCCACTCCCACCTACTCGTGTAGCAGCAGGCGCAGCAGACAAGATTGCGCAGACGCGAAGGGCCGCCAGGTCAATACGACCGGACGGCCCTTCGTTCTAACTATAGAGGCTGACGAGAAGCCGACTAGAAGCTGGTGTGCGATGCGGAGGCTTTGTCCGGGCGGGTCTCGCCGGCGATGCTTCGACGCTCTAGCTGTCGAGCACTATGCGCAGACGGCCGCTTCCCGGATTCGACTCTACATTGCGCCTCCAACTCACTAGTTTCACAAGAACGTACTGCAGTGAGACCTACTTTTTGTACTTCACCTGCGAACTGAGGGCCGCATACCTAGACGCGACACGGGCGTCGCTCATTGCGCGGCCTCAAAGGTATTGACGAAATTTCGCGGCATGAGGATACTTCGACTTTTGTCACTATTCGAAATTCGTCCAATATTGGGGTCGAATTGGTGCGAAATTTCTGTTGTCGTGGCTTCATCGGCCAGCGCATGCCATTCCGAGCGCATGTCATTCCGGGCGAAGCGAGGTATCTCGTGTTCCGGATGCGAAGATACTTCGCGGCCCGTGGGCCCCCTGCTCAGCATGGCCGGGTAGAGCTACGTGGCTCTATCAGGATCACTATCATTGTCTCTATCACGGTCTCTATCACGATCTCCATCTCTATATAGAAAGGCGCATGGACTTGAAACTGGCAGGCAAGACAGCCCTGATCACGGGCGCGGGGAGTGGAATCGGCGCGGCGACGGCGCGGTCGATGGCGGCGGAGGGCGCAAACCTCGCGCTGTGCGGCATCCCCGCCGCGGGTGTGGAAAGCGTGTCCGCGCAGCTCCGCGATGCCGGCGCACGCGCCATCGCCCTCCCTACTGACGTGGCGGACGCCCGGCAAGTCGAGCGCGCCGTGGCGATGACGGTGCAGGAGTTTGGCGGCCTCGACATCGTGGTCGCCAGCGCCGGAATCCAGTTGCATCGGGAGGATGCGAACCTGCACACGTTGCCCGAAGAAGTGTGGGACCGCACGCATGATGTCAACTATCGGGGCGTGTACCTGACGTGCAAATATGCGCTGGCGCAGATGGTTGCGCAGGAGTTGGGCGGCGTGGTGGTACTTGTCTCGTCGGTGACAGCGATGAACGGCAGGACGCCGAACGTGGCGTACGCCAGCGGCAAGCACGGGCTCATCGGCCTAAGCCGCAACATCGCGGTCCACTACGGCCAGTATGGCATCCGCTGCAATGCGGTCTGTCCGGGTGCGCTGGAGCAGACGCCCAACTGGGATTCCCATCCGGATCCGGAAGGCCGGCTGGCCGCGTTGACGGAGCGGGTTCCCCTGGGCCGGCTGGGGAGGCCGGAGGACATTGCGCCCTTCATCACGTTCCTGGCGACGCCGGAGGCGGGGTATGCGAACGGCGCGATGTTTGTGATCGATGGCGGCTTGGCGGTGGCGTAGCGGCGTGGGTGCGGTGGCGAAGGCCCCGCGGTGTCCCGGGTTCGGGCGGGAGCAGTATCTCGGTTTGAGTGTATGCGGGCAATGTAGTAGACTCACTTGTGTATCCACAGTAGGCAAGACCAATATGACATGTGTCGCACCGGCCTGGGACTTCACGCCTGCGCAGGCCGGCTTTGTAGCGAGTAGCACCCTACTCTGCAGCACTGGCGGTCGAGAAGACATCATCCGTTGTATCTCATGCGTTACCCCAGAATACCCATACGTACCAATCGTACAGGAGGAGCAATATGCTAATTGAGAAATATCTGGCTTGTGGGAATCGTGCTGGTTCTTGCGCTTGTGGTCTCTGCGTGCGCAGCGCCCGCCGCGCCGGCTGAACCCGCCGCCGGCGGTGAAGAAGCCGCTGCCGGCGGATGAGGCAGTCAGCGAGGCCGATCCGCTCACCTACTGGGTCGGGCTGACCTTCTCGGACGAAGGCAACCAGATGGTCGTGGACCGCATCAAGCAATTTGGCGAGGAGAAGGGCATTCCTGTCGAGGCTGTTGTCATCAACCAGAATGAGATGGTGCAGAAGCTCTCTGCCGCCATCGAGGCGGGCAATCTGCCGGACGGTGTCGACGTCGGGACAGGATTTGCACTGCTGATGGCGCAGCGAGATCTGCTCGTTCCGGTCGACGATCTGTACGCCAAGATCGGTGAAGCGCAGGGCGGCTGGCTCAACGCACCGCAGACGAATGCAACGCATGCCAGGATTTCGGCGGCACGATCTATGGCATACCCTATGGCACAGGCGGCAACGTGCTCTACCGGCGTGTCGATGTCCTGGATGCCGCGGATTCACCGAAGCGCCCGAGACCTGGATGGAGTTGTCCGAGATGGCTGCGGCGGCGCAGAATCCGCCAGAGAACTATGGAATGGGCTTTGCCCTTTCCAATGTCGGTGACGCCAACATGACGACCACCATGATGCAATCCTTTGGCGGTCGCGTGGCCGATGATGCCGGCGAGATGTGCACCATTGGATTCAGCCCGAAGCTCGGGCTTCCTCGAATGGATCACCACCGCCTTCAACGACGGACTGTTCCCGCCTGGTGTAGCCACCTGGGACGGCGCGGGTGACAATACCTGCTACCAGTCAGCGGCAATGTGTCTTCATCGGCAACCCCGGCAGCGTCTATGTGTACATGCGGGAGAACGATCCGGAACTGCTGGAAATGACCAAGTTCTCCGCCTTCCCGCGGGTCCGGTGATGCAGGTCTCGCCTGCCAATACGAATCTACCGCGTGATCCCGTCCACGAGCGACAAGCAGGAGCTGGCGCAGGAACTTGTCGAATATCTGATGGATCCCGAGTTCCTCAGCGAGTACTATGCCTACTCCATCTATGGCGCGGTCCTGGAAGACCAGCTTGATTTCGAGATCTTCCAGTACAGCCCGGTCATGCCGGCCTGACGGACCTCGCCATCAACGGCACGCCGGGATGCTTCCCGGATGTGAACAACGCGGCCTTGCCGAGTATCAGACCAACTTCCTGACGCCCAAGATGGTGCTGAAGGTTGTCATCGACGGCAAGAGCATCGACGAGGCGATCGCCGAGACGCAGGCTGCCTGCCAGGAAATCTACGACAAGTACCAGTAGCAGTAATCGTCACCGGCTTGCTTAAGCCTGTCTGAGCCACCGGTTGCAGTTCACGAGGTTGGCGGCCGGCGATTCGGCCGCCTAGCCAGCCTTCACCCACTCACCGCTGAAGGACCATGGCAGAACAATCGCTCTCCCAGCACAACTGCAACCGAGTACAAAGCGCAGCCGCCTGACGATTGGACAGAGCGAGGCAATCCTCGGCTTTGTTCTGGTCGATCCCAGTCGTAGTTGTCTTCTGACGCTCGTCTTCTATCCGTTCTTCTTCGCCATCTGGATCAGCTTCACGGACCGCACCGTCGGCACGACGGGCAGCTTCGTCGGTTTGGAAAACTACGCACGGCTGGCGCGCACAGTCCAGCTTCCAGGCGACCATTCGCAACACGATCGTCATCGTCGGGGCCGTGCAGACGATCAAGCTGGTCTCCGGTATCGCCATCGCCATGTTGCTGAACCAGGCCATCCGCTTCCGGCAGGGTTGGCGCGGTCTGATCTTGCTGCCCTGGGCCATGCCCGCGTTCGTCGCCTACATCACCTGGAAGCTGCTGTATGCACCGCAGGGCGGCGCCTTCAACTACATTCTGATCAACCTGGGCTTGTCCATACGCACGTCGACTTTCTCAGTTCCAAGGAATATGCGCGCGCAAGCGTGATCGTGGCGACGGCCTGGCGCGGCTTCCCCTTCTGGGTCATCACCTTTCTTGGCGGCCATGCAGGCCATACCGATGGAGATGTACGAGGCCGCCGCCATTGACGGTGCGGCGGCCCTTCAACGCTTCCGCCACATTACCATGCCCGGCATCCGCGATGTAGTGCTGCTTGTGGTCCTGCTTTCCACCATCTGGACCACCAACGGCTTTGAGAACATCTGGCTGCTTACGCAGGGTGGTCCGTCTGACACGACGATGACGTTCCCAGTGCTGGCCTATTTCGGCATGCAGAGCCTGCGCATCGGCGAAGCAGCCGCCGTTTCCGTATCCATGATCCCCATCTTTGCATTGCTGGCGTTGCTGGTCGCCAGAATACTTCAGGACGAGAGCTGAACATGCTCGGTAAACTCGAGTTGGCGGAGAGGCATCATCTACTACACGCTGCTGTTCGTCGTGGCGCTGATCATCATCTTTCCCATCTACTACATGTTCCTCATCTCGCTGAAGGTGCCGAAGGACATCTATCGCTCGCCGTCGCTGCTGCCCATCAATGCGACGTTCGAAAATTATGTCGATCTCTTCACGCGACTTGAGTTCTACAAGAACATCGGCAACAGCATCTTCATCGCCACGTCAGCCACGGTCATCTCCGTTTGCATCAGCAGCCTGGCGGCATACAGCCTGATTCGCCTGCGCTACTGGGGACGCAATTTGGTGGGCACGCTGATCCTGTTCTCGTACCTGACGCCTGCCGCCCTGCTCTTCATTCCGCTCTCCGTCATCATCAACCGCATGCAGCTGGGCAATTCACGCGTCGGTCTTATTTTCGTCTACCTGACGTTCTCGGCGCCGCTGAGCACATGGCTGCTTATGGGCTTCTTCCGCAGCATTCCGGTCGACCTGGAAGAGCAGGCGATGGTGGACGGCTCCACGCGCGTGTATGCCTTGTTCCGCATCGTGCTGCCGCTGGCCGCGCCGGGGCTGATGGCCGTCGCCATCCTCACCTTCACGAACGCTTGGAACGAGCTGCTGCTGGGCCTGATCTTCATCACCTCGCCGTCCAAGCAGACCGTCCCCGTCGCCATGAGTTATCTGATCACGGGTGATGTATTTCGCTGGGGCCTGATCATGGCGGGCGCGGTGGCGGCGGCCGTGCCTGTGATGATTCTGTACTTCCTGGGCCAGCGTTTCGTGGTGCAGGGGCTGGCCGCCGGCGGGGTGAAAGGCTAGGGTCGCCGACGGCGCTCGTATCCAAAGGCTGAAGTCGCCGCCCGGGCCGGGCGGCGACTTTTTGTGTCACGATTCGTTGGCAGCAATTCGTTGGTCAGCGAATCCACGATGAATGTCATTCGAATGCGTCTGTGCGTGTCGGTGGGCCGTGCGCCGTGTGCCGGCCGTGCGCACGGTCTACCCCTTGACGCCGCCGACGGCCAAGCCCCCAACCACGAAGCGCTGGGCAATGATGTAGAGGATGCACAACCGGCGCCACTGCGATCAGCGAGCCGGCCATCATGGGGCCGACCATGTAGTAGTCGGTGCGATAGAAGTTGGAAAGCCCGACCGAGATCATGCGGTAGGCTTCTTTCTGCGTCAGGATCAGCGCAAAGATGAACTCGTTCCACACGTTGTTGAAGGTGAAGATACCGGCCGTGACGATGGCGGGGATGGACAGCGGAATCACGATGTACCACATGGCCTGGATGCGCGTGCAGCCGTCGATCATGGCGGCGTATTCCATCTCCGCGGAGAGGCTGCGCAGATAGCCCATCATCAGCCAGGTGCAGAAGGGCACGCCAAAGGCGATGTTGGCCAGGATCAGCCCCGTGTAGGTGTCGAGCAGGCCCAGGCGGACGATGATCAGGTACATGGGGATGAATAGCAGCGCGCCCGGAATCAGATAGACGAAGAGCACGCCGCGGGCCAGGATCGTGCGGCCGGGAAGCGCAGGCGGGTCAGCGCATAGGCGGCCAGCGTGCTGACACGACGATCACGATGGCGGTGGCCGACGTCGCCACGATCAGCGTGTTGCGCAGGTAGATGTGAATGCGGAACGACTGAGATCACGTCCGCAAAGTTGCCGATGGTCGGTGATTGCGGAAACCACGTCAGTTGCGAGTAGATTTCCGCCTCTTGCTTGAAGGCGGTCGTGGCCATGAAGTAGAGCGGGAACACGATCAGGAAGAGCAGGAACGCGATCACCAGGAATCGACAGGACGCGAAATACGGAATCGGGAATTCGATCCAACAGACCACTCATTCGATGGCCTCCCTCTCCAGATAGCGGGCGACGAGCAAGACAAGCACGCCGATGATGGGCAACATGAGGATGGGCACGGCCGCGCCTTCGCCCAGTCGGAAGCTCTGCATCGCCAGGTGATAGGTCAGCAAGGGGAAGACCTCGGTATGGTTGCTGGGCCCGCCGCCGGTCAGCAGCATGGGAATTTCCAGACTGTTCATGGTCCAGATGGTGGAGAGCAGGATCACCACGCCCATGACCTGCCGCAGGCCAGGCAGGGTGATGTAGCGGAATCGGCCCATGCGGCCGGCTCCGTCTACCTTGGCCGCGTCGTATAGCTCTGGCGGAATGGTCTGCAGGCCGGCCAGAAAGGTCAGCGCATAGAAGGGATATCCCTTCCAGACTAGCACGAAGATCAGCGAGGCAATCGCCGTCCACTTCTGCGCCAAGAAAGGGATGTTGTTGTCGATGATGCCGGTCGATCGTCAGCACCTGGTTGACCACGCCGGTCTGGCCGTCCAGCAGCCAGCGGAAGACCAGCGCCACGATGTAGGTGGGCAGGATCCAGGGCAACAGAAAGATGCCGCGCAGCATCGTGCGGCCCTTGAAGCTCTCGTTCATGGCCAGTGCCAGGATCAGCCCCACGACGGTCTTCATGGCCACGGCAGCCATGGTGAAAGCGACCGTGCGCACGACCATCTGGCGGAAGTCGGGCCAGCCCAAGATGAACGGGTAGTTGGCGCAGGCCCACAAATTCGCCGGGCCCGCGGCCGATCATCTTGTCGGTGAAGCTGATGCGGATAGCCTCGATGAAGGGATAGCCGATCATGCCGACCACGATGAGCACGGCTGGTGCCACCAGAATCCAGCCCAGACGAGCCTCGCGCACGTGTGCCGACGTGGACTTCTTTGGCGCTTTTCCTGCTGCGCGGGCGGAGCCAGCGACGCGTGGATCTTGATGCGGACTCGTTGGCTCATGTTCTGCTCTCAGTTGAGAGCGGTAGCGGAGCCAGGTACGGATGGAAGTGGCGCCGCTAGCCGCTACGGCATCGCCAGATCAGCGTACGCCATACTGTATTAGAAGTATCGGGCTGAAGACCTGCTTGGCGAACTCGTCGGACTCGGCGATGGCCTCTTCAAGGCTCCAGCCGTCGATCAGCACGCGCACCATCATCGTGCCGTTCGGGGCGTTGGAGCCCACGTTGCCGAGGTCGGCCATGGCCGCGTTGTCGTACGGCGCCGGGTAGCCAGGGTAGACGCCGATCTTGGCGGCCTCGTTGAACTGGGCGCGCTTGCCTTCCCACATGGGCAGCGTGTCATATTCGTGCACCACGTTGGTGACGAAGCCCTTCTCCAGCCACGGCGCATAGATGTCGGCGGTGTAGAGGCCCTGGATCAGACTCGGCCGCAGCGCTCCGGCGTTCCTTGGTGTCTCGCGCTCATCATCGTGCAGTAGCGCAGGCTGGCGTTGGTGGTGTCGCGCTCGTCCTTGGGCTTGGCGGCCAGGCCGGTCACCTCAGCCAGCTCCGGCTTGTTTGCCTCGCACCAGGTGAAGATGGAGGCGGCGTTGATCACGAGGATCGACTGCTCCTCCTGGATAGGACTTGTTGTTGGATGAATAGTCCCAGGAGGCGGCGTCGTTGGGGAAGAGGCCCATGTCCCAGGCCTCTTTGGCAAAGTTCAAGCGCGCGTGCAGCCTGCTTCGGAACTCTGTTCCGCGAGGATGATGTTCTGGCCGGTCTCGTCCCAGATGTCGGCGCCGAAATTGCGGAAGAGGTCCTCACACCAGCCGTCGTGCTGCACCTTGACGACGCCAAAGCCCCAGCCGACCTTCGTGTCGCCGGATTCCTCGGTGAATTGCTGGGCCTGCACGCAGAGGTCTCGCGTCTCGTCCCACGTCCACTGGCCCTCGGGCACGGTGATGCCCGGCTTCTTCGAAGATATCCTGGCGGATAGTGCACCATGGGCGTGTCGATGGAATAGGGCATGAAGCGGATCGACGCCGTCGCGGGTGACATACTCCTTGCAGGCGCGGCAGCCAGCCCTCGTGCGCCTCGCCGACGGGTTCCCAGAGATCGCGTGATATCGGCCAGGCCGCCGGCTTCCATCACCATGAGCGCCGCTGGCGGCATCGGTGAAGAAGGCGTCGGGCAGCGTGCCGGCTTCCACGGCGGGCATGAGCTTGGAGGCCATGTCGCTGTCGGAATCGCGGGAGATCTCGATGTTGATGCCGTTCTCCTCGCCCCAGGCCAGAATGCCCTGTTCCAGGACATCGTCGGCCTCCGGTGCGTAGGTGTTCCACATCCAGAAGTTGATGCTCGTCGCTCCTGCGGGTGCGCCGCCTTCGCCGCTTGGCGCCATGGCGGGGGTGCAGGCGGCCAGAGCGGCAAGGCCGACGGCGCCGCCGGCGAGGCGCAAAAACGAGCGACGGGAAAGTTGGTTGACTTCAGACATTGTCGTGCTCCTTCCTGGGATCGTGAATGGATGACCAGTTTGCGTGAGCAGGGCAATCCCGTGACAACAGAAGAACCCTGCCCGACCGCAAGGTATATCGTGAACTGCACAGATACTGACCACTAGATGAGTGTTGGGGAACTTGACTTTTGCGCGGCAGCGCCGCACGGACGGGATCGTACCATAGCGAAAAACGGGTGTCAACGCGAGTTTGCGGATGCGGGGGTTGGCGGGTGGGTCGATGTTACGCTTTGTTACCTTGTTACACTATTTGACGGTTTGGCCGGTTCGGGGTGAGTTGGGGCGGGGTTTGGGATCGGGGATTACATATTCCATATGATTTCATTGGTATTTTTTGCATTATTATATTGCAGCTTTTGACAGGGAAGCAGCGGGGCCGGTCCGTGTGGGATCGGCCGGGGTTGTCATTCCCGCATGGGGTTAGCGGGAATCCGGGGTTGCGCGATGGCCTGCCAGTGGATTCCGCGCCGGGGGCTCCCGCGCCCGGAATGACATGTGCGCGCAGGCGGTGAGCAGGCGACGGGCGAGGGTTGTCATTCCCGCATGGGGTTGGCGGGAATCCAGGGTTGTGGGCATGGCCGGCCAGTCGATTCCGGCGCAGGCCGGAATGACAGACTAAAGCGAATCTACTTCGCGAACCAGAGTTGTTCCAACTCAGGGTCCAAATCGAATTGGGCCACAGTCGATAGAGAATCTGGCTTGGGCCTGCGCTGATTGAGTCCATGAAGTTCTTGCAGCCATCGAACAATCTGCCCTTGTCGCGTAGCTATGCTATGTGGGCCACATCTGCCCGCATCCACTTCCAGAGTTCCTTCAATCGGAGTAAGGTCAGGCTCTAGCCCGAAGTCGCAGCAGGGTGAGATCGACGTTGGCAGCTTCAGTCTGAACGACCTTTGCTCTATGACAAGGTGCTCCATCCCAGAAGACGACGACTGGTCAAGTAACCGGACCTAGCCCGACCAGAGACGGCGTAGAAGCTTTCAGGCTTGTCACCATTACAACCACGTGCATTCCCGATGAAATACTCACCTTGGCAGAAGTCGCAGGCGCCTTACCAGTCAATTCGGTCCTGCAAGGCTGGGCAAACGCCCAAACGCCAGGCTGCCTTGCCGTCTCATCCCAGTGTCACGCTTGTCCATATCGCGATGATAATGAGACTCATCGACGTCGAGAAGTCGCACCTCTTGGCTACAGACATCGGCGAACATCGATTGGAACTCCTGGACGAACGCAGCTCGTTTCTCTGGATCAGCTTTGCTGAGCACCTACTGACATTTCTTCCAGCTCACCGCTTCTGTTTCAGAAACCAGCTGACAGATCGAGAGCTGACTTCTTGTCCGAAGGCTTGTCTGATCCACCAACGCACCTATTTCACGCCCAGCTGTGGCCAGGCACATCATGCGCCACCAGTTCGCTCCCTCTCACCTTGGCAACGCTCCTGCCGACCTGTTCAAGGCTCTAAATCGCCTAGTCCCCCTGTGCGTTGGTAGATCAAATGATTCTGGCCCATCTGTGTTGTACGTAAGCACCCAACCGATGACGGTAATGTCATCACGGCCGATCTCGGCCGACCCATCGGCTCGCATCTGTTCTGTGCCTGCTGATCATATACAAGGCCAGAAACCGTTCCACGCCGTGCAAACTCTGCTTCAAAGGCCAATCGTCGCAGGTCCGCCGAAGTCTGGCTCGATTTCGTGGTATCAGGTTGTACAATCTTGCACTCCGATCAGCTCATCGCAACTGTACGGATGGTTTTATCACAACTTGCACTCAAACAGCCAAACTCTCGCTTTCAAAGTTGCTTTACTTAGATAGGTTGAGGAACGTGAATTTTAAGCGGCAGCGCCGCACGACGGGCATCGTCCCATAGCGAAAAATGGGTGTCAAACACGAGTTCGCAGATGCGGGGGTTGGCGGGTGGGTCGATGTTACGCTTTGTTACGCTATTTGACAGTTTGGCCGGTTGCGGGGTGAGCTGGGGCGGGGTTTGGGATTGGGGATTGCATATTTGCTTGATGTATGTAAGACACTATACATAGTATGTTGCAGAGTCTGGTGGGGAAGCGACGCGGGCCGGTCCGTGTGGGATCGGCCGGGGTTGTCATTCCCGCATGGGGTTAGCGGGAATCCAGGGTTGTGCGCCGGGTGGATTCCGGCTTTCGCTGGAATGACATGGGCGCGCAGGCGGTGGGCGGGCGACGGGCGGGGGTTGTCATTGCGGCGTGGGGTTAGCGGGATTGCAGGGTTGTACGCGAGTGGATTCCGGCCTGCGCCGGAATGACATCGGTAGGCGCAGGCGGTGGGCGGGGTTGTCATTCCCGCATGGGGTTAGCGGGAATCCAGGGCTGTGCGCGAGTGGATTCCGGCCTGCGCCGGAATGACATGGGCGGCGCAGGCGGTGGGCGGGCGAGGGGCGGGGGTTGCCATTCCCGCGTGGGGTTAGCGGGAATCCAGGGTTGTCCGCGAGTGGATTCCGGCCTGCGCCGGAATGACATGGGCGCGCCAGGCGGTGGGCGGGCGACGGACGGGGGTTGTGATTGCCGCATGGGGTTAGCGGGAATCCAGGGTTGTCCGCGAGTGGATTCCGGCCTGCGCCGGAATGACATGGGCGCGCAGGCGGTGGGCGGGCGACGGACGGGGGTTGTGAGTCCCGCATGGGGTTAGCGGGAATCGAGGGTTGTCCGCGAGTGGATTCCGGCCTGCGCCGGAATGACATGGGCGCGCAGGCGGTGTGCGGGCGAGGGGCGGGGCTTGTCATTCCCGCATGGGGTTAGCGGGAATCCAGGGTTGTGCCGAGTGGATTCCGGCCTGCGCCGGAATGACATGGTGCCGCGCAGGCGGTGAGCGGGCGACGGGCGGGGTTGTCAGTCCCGCATGGGGTTAGCGGGAATCCAGGGTTGTGCGCGAGTGGATTCCGGCTTTGCGCCGGAATGACATGGTGCGCGCAGGCGGTGGGCGGGCGACGGGCGAGGGTTGTCATTCCCGCATGGGGTTAGCGGGAATCCAGGGTTGTCCGCGAGTGGATTCCGGCTTTCGCCGGAATGACATGGGCGCGCAGGCGGTGAGCGGGCGACGGGCGGGGGTTGTCATTCCCGCATGGGGTTAGCGGGAATCCAGGGTTGTCCGCGAGTGGATTCCGGCCTGCGCCGGAATGACATGGGCGCGCGCAGGCGGTGAGCGGGTGAGGGGCGGGGTTGTCATTCCCGCGTGGGGTTAGCGGGAATCCAGGGTTGTCCGCGAGTGGATTCCGGCCTGCGCCGGAATGACATGGGCGCGCAGGCGGTGTGCGGGCGACGGGCGGGGGTTGTCATTCCCGCATGGGGTTAGCGGGAATCCAGGGTTGTGCGCGAGTGGATTCCGGCCTGCGCCGGAATGACATGGGCGCGCAGGCGGTGGGCGGGCGACGGGCGGGGCTTGTGATTGCGGCGTGGGGTTAGCGGGAATCCAGGGTTGTGCGCGAGTGGATTCCGGCCTGCGCCGGAATGACATGGGCGCGCAGGCGGTGGGCGGGCGACGGGCGGGGGGTGTCATTCCCGCATGGGGTTAGCGGGAATCCAGGGTTGTGCGCGAGTGGATTCCGGCCTGCGCCGGAATGACATGGGCGCGCAGGCGGTGAGCGGGCGAGGGGCGGGGCTTGTGATTGCGGCGTGGGGTTAGCGGGAATCCAGGGTTGTCCGCGAGTGGATTCCGGCCTGCGCCGGAATGACATGGGCGCGCAGGCGGTGAGCGGGCGACGGGCGGGGGTTGTCATTCCCGCATGGGGTTAGCGGGAATCCGGGTTGTGCGCGAGTGGATTCCGGCCTGCGCCGGAATGACATGGGCGCGCAGGCGGTGGGCGGGCGAGGGGCGGGGCTTGTCATTCCCGCATGGGGTTAGCGGGAATCCAGGGTTGTGCGCGAGTGGATTCCGGCTTTCGCCGGAATGACATGGGCGCGCAGGGGGTGAGCGGGCGACGGGCGGGGTTGTGATTGCTGCGTGGGGTTGGCGGGAATCCAGGGTTGTGCGCATGGCCGGCCAGTGGATTCCGGCCTGCGCCGGAATGACATGGGCGGCGGAGGCGCGAAACGAGGGTCGTGCGGATGTCCGTCCGCTCTGCGCGGCGGCCCTCTGCAAGAGGGACCTACGGCTGTCACTTCGGCGCAGGGCGGCGATTGCGTTTGGGGCTGGTGCGCGGTCCGAAGGTTGCGCCGGCCGCCAGATCCGGCCACTATCGCACGGGGCAGCCCCACCGCTAGATTTGGACGTCCCGTTTTGCGCATGGAACAGGGCCGTCCGGTCTTTGGAAGACCGGACGGCGGATGCGCGGCGTCGGATTGAGGTGGTGCGCGGACCGGCGCTGACGGGCTAACCCTTGAGCGAACCGGCGAGCAGGCCGCGCAGGAACAAGCGGCCCAGCACCAGGTAGACGAGGATCGTCGGCAACGCGGCGATGAACGCCGCCGACATCTGGATGTTCCATTCGTATAGTAGCTGCCGGCAATGTTCTGGATGGCCACATTGACTGGCGCCTTGCTCGGCGTTGCTCAACACCACGAGACCGATCAGGAAGTCATTCCAGATGCGTCGTGAACTGCCAGAGCAGCACTACGGCGAACGCCGGCAATGAGATGGGCAGCAGGATGTGGCGATAGATGCCAAAGAAACCGCAGCCGTCGATCTTGCCTGCATCCAGCAGTTCGTTGGGTATTCCCGCGTAGTAGCCCCGGAAGAGCAACGCTGTGATGGGAATGCCGAAGATGCAGTGCACCATCACAAGGCCCACATGCTCCCGTAGAAGTTGAGCGATGTTAGCCGCTCGAAGAACTGGAGCGTCTGCACCAAGGGAATTAGCACGCCCTGATAGGGCAGGAACATACCTACCAAGGAAGGCAAGAAATAGGACGTCAGAGCCAGGGAAGCGCCACTTGGCGAAGATGTAGCCGTTGATGGAGCCAATGAAGGCTGAAATGAGGGCCGCCGGCACCGTGATGATGACACTGTTCCTGAAGTTGGGTGCTACTGCTCCAGCCTTCAATAAACCGACCAACGAGGTGGAATCGGCAAATGCCACATTCGTGTGACGTTGACATCCTCGTACGGCTTCAGTCCCGTGATCATCATGACATAGAACGGCATGAGATAAATAGGCAGCGAAGGCAATGAGCACCAGTAGATGCGCCGCGACTCCATAGTTTCTGTAGCTCATCGCTCCACCTCGCCGCGCATACTACGCAGATAGGGCACTACCAGGAACGATGCCAGGAAGATCATGAAGGCAGCCGATCGCCGCGCCCTGCGAGAAACGATACATTCCGAATGTTGACTGATACATATGGAAGGCCAGCGTGTCTGTTGCTGTTAGGCGGGACCACTGCCACCAAGCGCCGACAATGATGTCAAACACACGAATCGAATTCATACCCGTCAGCACGATTACGACAAACGTTACCGGCATCAGAAGCGGGATGATCACATAGCGGTATGTTGCCCATGTGCCTGCGCCGTCGATTGCGGCCGCCTCGCGTAACTCGTTGGAGATGCCACGCAGGCCGGCCAGATAGAGCGCCATGACATAGCCCGTGAATTGCCATGCGGCGGCAATTGTGACGGCCATGATCCCAAACCTGGGATGCGCATACCAATGGGCTGAAAGTTCTCAAGACCCATCGACTGGAAGATGAGGTTGATGCCGGTCGTGGGCTGCATCAGCCAACGCCACGCAACGCCGGTCACGATGCCGGAGACGGCGAACGGGAAGATGAACAACGTGCGGAAAATCGCCTCGCCCTTGATTGCTGGTCGAGCAGCGACGCCAACAGGAAGCCGAATGACAATACACTGGGTCATGAATCCTGACGCATAGAAAATCGCAGATTGCGGATGTTCATGTGAAGCGCTCATCTGGAACAGGCGCTGCCAGTTCTTCAGACCGACGAAACGTGTAGTCCGCGATCGACGGAGTCCCACTTCACGGTCGAGATGTAGAACGTCCAGACGATGAAGCCGTAGATGAAGATGCGCGACAGCAATGATCGAGGGCAGCAACACAAGGACCGCGATCAGCGTGTCGCCCTTGAGCCACGAGTGTCGTTTCTGTTTCTTGGTAGTGGAGGGGGCGGCAGCGCCGCCCTCCCTCTGATACTGTTATCTGTGTCACTGTCTATTCGCCAAATCCTGCTGTCTCCGCAGCCGTCAACCATCATGGCCTGCGCCTTGGCAACATCACGGTTGTCGCCCAGATCGGCCATCGCATGATCGTAGTCAATCAGGAAGCTCTGCTTGGCAGCCGCGCCGTGCTGAATGCTGGGCGTACCGATTCGACCTTGAAGTCTTCCATTGCCTCGACGCAGGTAGTCGTTATACTCATCGTAGACACGGATCGCCATCGATGCGTGCCGGGATCGAGCCCTTGATCGGGTTGAAGGCATCCTGGCCGCTCTGCGAACCGATCGACCTTCAGGAACGCAATTGCGGCCGTCGCGGTTCGGTGCGCCCTTGGGCAGACCGAAGGAGTCCGACAGCACCATGAAGATGCCGTCGGTGCCGGGGGCCGGGGCCCAGTGTAGTCCTCGAAGCCCTTGGACTTGAGACGGCCTGGGTCCAGTCGCCCATGATGATCATGGCCGGACCATCGTCGGCGACGAAGCGGTCGTTGATGTCGCCCCAGCTGGTGCTACGTAGTCTTCATTGGCATAGTCATAGAGCTGTTCAGGATCTCAGAGCGCCTCGGTCACGTCCGGGATCGTCCCAGCCAATCGTGCCGTCGAACAGACCACCGTACTTCTCGGGGCCCATGACGTGAGACGAGGATGTTCTCGAAGTCGTGGCCAGTGAGCCTCCGCCGTTGCCCTGTTCAGCGATCGCGATGGCGGGGATACCGTCCGCCTTCAGCTGCTCGGCCACCTCGAAGAATTCGTCCCATGTTGCCGGCGGTTCTTCCACGCCTACCTCAGCCAGCTTGCTCGGGCGGTACCACATCATGTTGGAGCGGTGGATGTTGACGGGCACCGAGTAGGGGTGCCCTCGTAGGACGCGATCTCGATCAGGTCCGGCGGGAACATCTCGTACAGGCCCTCTTCCTCATACAGGAAGTCCAGCGGCTCCATGCGATCGGCGATCACGTGGCTGTCGATCAGCTCACGACCCAGGTGCACCTGGAAGGAATCCGGCGGCTCGCCGCCCATCATGCGGGTTTCGAGCAGAGCCTTCATGTTGCCACCCTGGCCCTGTCCGCCGGCCAGCGCTGCATTCTCGATCTGATACCCGGATACTTCTCGCTGAAAATGGCGTATACGCGCGTTCAGCGCCTCGACCTCACCGCCGGACGTCCACCACGAGAAGATCTCCAGCTTGCCGCCGGCTTCACCTTCGCTGCCGGCGCCGCGGCTTCGGCCTCGCCCTCTGCTGCGGGGGCTGCGCCCGGTGCGGCGGGTGCGGCGCATGCCGCCATCGCGACTGCCAGGGTCACGATAAAGGCGACGAACAGGATATGACGTACCTTACTCTTCATAGAGTAGCCTCCTTATGGCCATTCTTTGGGTTGGGACAGAAGTACTTCCACATCTTCGTCGATGCAATCATATCCAGGGGATGAGCCCTGGGAGGAAACCGGCATCCATGCATGGGATCTCAGCGTGTGATCGGTGCGCTTGATCGCTGTGTGTGATCCAGGTAGCTGATCTACGAGCGTGATCTACGTGTATGATCTCGTGCATGTCCTCCGGAGATCGGGGTACGTACGCAATCGCGGCGGGTCGGTCGCGATGAATCTGGGCCGGCGTGGCCGGGTGATGATGACTGGTAGCGTAGCAATCTGGCAACGAGACGAAACTGAACGGCTTCGACCTCGAATCACTGCAACTCCGCGTCCGGTGATGTTTCGGTTGGTTTGCCAGAGCGCGGGACACTGTGGGTAGTGCGAATCGGATTATAGTATACATCGTGTGGCACGGCAAAACGGCGGTGAGGGCGATTGCGAGGTTGAATGGCGCGACTGGGTATGGGACGCTGATCATCGCTGATCGGGCTGATTTTCGCGGATTTGTTTCGGGTATGCGTTGGTTCGTTGCGGAGGGACTCGCAAGTGGATTCCGCGCCCTTGGGGCGCCCGAGCCCGGAATGACATGTGCGACGGAGGCGCGAATCCTGGGTCGGGCGGGTGTTCGTGCGCTCAGCGCGGTGTCACTCTGGAAGAGTGAACTACGGGTGTCTACGGCTGTCACTCGTTGGGAGCCGTCGGGGGACAGGCATGCACGTCGGAAGATCAGCGAAAATCGGCCGAATCTGCGCAGATCAGCGTCCCGATTGCGGCGTGAGCGGTCGAATCTGGAACGCCTGAACCGCCGGCGGCTTCAGTTGACAGTGTCTGTTTGGCGGTGCTACCATCACGAATCGAAGCAGGCAGCGCGCCATCTTCCCTCCGCATCTTTCACCATCGAATGGACATTCAGATGAAGATCACCAAGATTGACACGTTCCTGGTCAACGTACATCACCGCAATTGGCCCATCGTCAAGGTGCATACGGACGAGGGCATCTATGGCATCGGCGAGGCCTACTCGAGCGGGCCGGACAAGGCCGTGGTCGAGACCATCCACGACTTTGAAGAATGGCTGATCGGCCGCGACCCGCGCGACATCGAAGGGCTGTGGCAGCTCATGTATGCGGGCACGCGCTTCCCGGGCGGCATGGTGGTCAACGCCGCCATCAGCGGCATCGAACACGCGCTGTGGGACATCTCCGGCAAGGCGGCGGGGCTGCCCTGCTACCGGCTGATGGGCGGCAAGTGCCGCGACCGCGTGCGCGTCTATCAGGCGCCGCACGCGCCCACGCCCGAGGGGGGCGCGGAAGCCGCGCTGGCCCTGATCGAGAAGTACGGCTACACGGCGATCAAGATGAGCCCCCTGCCGCCGGACTATCAGCTGAAGCCGTGGAACCAGGTGCTGCGCGAGGTGGAGGAACGCGTGTCCGTCATGCGCGATGCGGTCGGCCCGGATATCGATATCGGGCTGGACCCCCATGCGCGCATCTTCGAGCCGATTCGGGCCATCGAGCTGTGCAACGTGGTGGAGCCCTACCGGCCCTTCTTTGTCGAGGAGGCGCTGCGGCCGGAAAACTACGATGCGCTGGCGCGCGTCAGCCAGCACGTGAACGTGCCGATCGCCACGGGCGAGCAGCTCTACACGCGTCACGAGTTCCGCGAGCTGCTCAACATGAACATCGTCGACATCATCCAGCCCGACATCTGCGTGACGGGCGGCATCTGGGAGATGAAGAAGATCGCGGCGATGGCTGAGACGAGCTATGCCAGCGTGGCGCCGCACAATCCGCTGGGCCCCATCGCCACGGCCGTCAACGTGCACTTCGCGGCCAGCACGAGCAACTTCCTGATTCTGGAATATCACGCGGATGACGAATCGCCGCGGACGCGACATCGTGGACGAGCCGATGAAGCTGGTGGACGGCTATCTGGAGCTGCCGGACAAGCCGGGGCTGGGCATCGACCTGAACGAGGACGCGCTGGACCAGTTCCCCTTCAGGAGCTGGCATCGCCCGTTCCCCCTGCGCGTGGACGGTTCGCTGGCGTATCAGTAGATGGCCGGCAGTGTGAGGTGCGGCGCGAGAGGCATCGCCTGTGAAGTTCGATAGCGTGCGGGGCCGCCTGCGCCATGTGTATTGGCTGGGCGGCTCCCCGTGCAGCGGCAAGAGCACGGTTGCGGCGCTGATCGGCGAGCGGCGCGGCGTCGACGTGTATCACGTGGACGAGGCGGTGCGCGTTCGCTTCGGCGCGTATGATGCGGCGCGGCAACCGTGCATGCACCGCTGGACCGCGGGGCTCGCCGGCGGTGATGTGACGTGGGACGACCTGTGGATGCGGCCCGTGGACGCGCTGCTGGACGAGGTGTTCCAGTGCTACGGCGAGCAGTTTGCGCTGGTGGTCGAGGACCTCTTGCACTTGCAGCCGCGCGCCCCCCTGCTCGTGGAAGGCAACAGCCTGCTGCCCGAGCGGCTGCGACCGCTGCTGTGGGACGAGGCGCACGCGCTGTGGATGGTGGCGGAGGAAGCGTTCCAGCGGCGAGAGTATCCGCGGCGCGGGGCGTGGGTGCAGTCGATATTGGACCAGTGCAGCGATGGGGAGCGCGCGCTGCAAAATTGGATGGATCGGGACGCGGCCTTTGCGCAGAAAATTGCGGCTCAGGTCGAGGAGAACGGCGGCCGGCTGATTCGGGTCGACGGCGAGCGCAGCGTGGAAGAGACGGCGGAGCTGGTCTTGGCGCATTTCGGCATGGGAAGGGTGACGGAGGGAGCAGCCTAGTGGAACGTGACGGTGCAGGCGAGGCAAACGCACGGACGCGGCGCGCGTGGAACGCCAACGCGCGCTTCTGGGACGAGCGCATGGGCGAGGGCAACGACTTCGTGAATGTGCTGATCTGGCCGGCGACCCTGCGGCTGCTGGATGTGCAGCCGGGGCAGCGCATTCTGGACATTGCGTGCGGGAACGGGCTGCATGCGCGCAGGCTGGCCGCGCTGGGCGCGCAGGTGGTGGCGGTCGATTTCTCGGAGGAGCTGATCGCGCTGGCGCAGCGCCACACAGACCATGCCGGCGCGATCACGTATGGGGTGATCGATGCGACGTCGGAGCAGGAGCTGATGAGTCTGGCCGGGGAGCCGTTCGACGCGGCGGTTTGCCAGATGGCGCTGTTCGACATTGCCGACATCGAGCCGCTCATGCGCACGCTGCCGCGCCTGTTGCGACCGGGCGGGCCGTTCGTGTTTACGATCGTGCATCCGTGCTTCAACAACAACCATTTCAAGTTTGTGGCGGAGCGGGAGGACCAGGACGGCGAGCTGGTGACGACCTATTCGCTCGCCCTGCGCGGCTATATGTCGCCGTCCACGGATGCGGGGCTGGCCATGGGCGGGCAGCCGGAGCCGCATCTCTATTTTCACCGGCCACTGGGCGCGATCTTCCAGGCGGGGTTTGCGCAGGGCTTTGTGCTGAACGGGATGGAGGAGTCCGCGTTTCCGCCGGGCTTTCCGCAGGGCTCCAGCGAGCTCTCGTGGGGCGGGAACTACAGTGAGTTTCCGCCGGTGCTGGCGGCGCGCATGGTGGCGGCGGGGTAGCGTGGATGCGATCAGTCATTTCGAATTCGTCTGCTGGTACTGGAGATGGGACGCAGATGAACGCTGATCAGGCTGATTTTCGCCGATTCCCTGTTGGGCTTGGCGCTTGTTCGGCAGGCAACGAGGGTTCGCTAGCCGATCAGTCGTTCCAAAGCGAGCGCTGGTACTGGAGATGGGACGCAGATCAACGCTGATCAGGCTGATTCTCGCCGATTCTCTGGGGGGCTTGGCGTTTGTTCGGCGGGCAACGAGGGCTCGTTGTGCCACATTTGAAACGCCTGGGATGTCGATGCCGGGGGCGGATGGGTCGACAGGGGCGTGGTATACTCAGACGCGGCTACTGAGCGGACGGCGTTGCGGCGATGGCGGCATGCCGAACAGTGAAGTCAACGTGGGATCAGCAGGCTGGGAGGCGCGATGAAGTACGGGCGTGGCTGTATGACCGTCATCGGGATCGGGTTGTTGCTGCTTGGGCTGCTGCTCTTGCTGGGCGTGGTGTTTGGCTATGATCCGACGGGCGCGACCAGCCGCTTGGGGCTGAATCTGTTTGTGCTGGCGGTCTTTTTGGTTGGGTTCTGGGGACTGGGCGGCGCGCTGCTGTACGTTGCGTACAAGTCGCGGTAGCCCGGGCGCGCGACTGCGTAGGACAGGCTGCGCGTCGACGCGGGCAGGCGCAGGCGCGGGTTGAGCGGCGCGGAACGCGACGTTGGCGGGGATCGTTGTAGGCGTGACGGTGACCTGAGCCGTTGAGCTGTACGCAGGTGGGCGGTTTGTGCGTGTGCGCGGAGTCCTAACCCAGATTGGCAGAAGAGAGAAGAGCTAGCCCCAGGCAGAAATTTTCGACCCGCAGTTCCTTCCCCAGAAAAGTCCGCGCGGGGGTATTGCTCGCGCTGACATCGACGCTGGCTATGATCGTGCGTGTACGCGAGCGCCGGCATGGCGAGCATGCCGGAACGTGCGGCTGCAGCCGCGTGCTGCGCGCGGAGACGGGGCAGGCAGCGGCGCAAACAGCGGCGCAGGCGACCCCCGACCCGGCGGCGGCAGATGCGGCGGAAGCGGGCCCTGCCGGCGGCGACCGAGTCGACGGTGACGCGCTTCGTGCTGCCCACGGTGACGCCGACGCCGCCGTTTCGGTCGGGTGCGCGCCGCGCGGCGCTGACCGGTCTCACGCATGAGTGGCAGACGTGGAACAATTGCGGGCCCGCTACCCTGGCGATGGCGCTGAGCTATCACGACGTTGGCGTGGGCCAGGCCGACATCGGGCCCGTGCTGCGACCCAACAGCGAAGACAAGAATGTGAGTCCGCACGAGCTGGCGGACTATACGCGCGCGGCGGGCTTGGATGCGACGGTGCGCGTGAACGGGGATGCGGCGGCGGTGAAGACGCTGCTCGCCAACGGCGTACCGGTGATCGTGGAGGTGTGGCTGGAGCCGGAACCGGGCGACGGATTCGGCCACTACCGGCTGCTGACCGGCTACGACAACGACGCGCAGGTGTGGACGGCGTACGACAGTTATGTGGCCGAGGGGCTGGTGGATGCGGGGGGCGCGTACGCAGGGATCACTGTGCCCTACGCGCAGCTCGAGGCGCAATGGCGGGTCTTCAACCGCGCGTTCGTGGCGCTCTACACGCCGGAACAGGGGGAGGCGGTGCGCTTTGCGCTGGGCGATCTGGCCGGCGACGAGTTGATGT
Source organism: uncultured Chloroflexia bacterium (assembly GCA_963752485.1). GTDB lineage: Bacteria > Chloroflexota > Anaerolineae > Caldilineales > Caldilineaceae > JASGTU01. The sequence continues at coordinate 18,349 of CAVVYP010000014.1, read as the reverse complement.
ACGCGTCGACGCTGGCGCGGGCGCAGCGCGAGTTGGAGGCCAATGGCGGCGATGCGTTCGCGTGGTTCAACCGCGGCTCGGCGCTGGTGGGGCTGGCGCGCTACGAGGAGGCGGTGGCCGCGTATGAGCAGGCGTTCGCGATCGGTCTGCCGTGGCGGATGCTGTGGTACCAGTTTGGGCCGCTGGAGGCGTATGCGCGGACGGGGCGCTATGCGGAGCTGGTGGCGCGCGCGGAGACGGCGCTGGCGACGACGGGCGATGTGGAAGAGCTGCACTATTGGCGCGGGGTTGGTCTGGCGGGGCTGGGCGATGGGGACGGTGCGCGCGCGGCGTGGGCGACGGCGGCGGCGCTGCGGCCGGCCTTCGCGGAGGCGGTGGAGGCGCTGGCCGCGTTGCCGCAATAGGACGCAGATGCCCGCTGATTCGGCTGATCTGCGCTGATTTCTTTGTGGTTGCGGCGGGGGGACGCCGGCGGGGTTGGCGGACGCTGATTGGCGCTGATTTGGCGGATCGGCGCGGATGTTCTGCTTGCTGCACAGCCTGCGCAGACGGTTTGGAAGGGCCGGTTGGGTCCATGGCCCGACAGGGCAGTCGAGCTACCGGTCGGGGCGCGATTTTTCTGGAGCTATGAGGGATACGGAGGGCGGCGAGTCCAAGGCCGTCAAGCAATCCCAGGAGGCGCCGGCGCCAAGGCGCTGGCGCAGCACGGCAAACCGGGCGAAGCGGAACTCAAGACGCTTGCCGACCATGACAAGTGGTTCGCAGACATCCGGTCAGCCATCGAGGGTGAGGTGCAGCGGCTGACGCAGCAGCTTGCTGGCCGCCATGCAGCAACTGCTCACCGGACGAATCAGGTTAGTTGCTCATTGACATTTGGCAATGGAGAATGGAGACTTGGCGACGAAGAGGCGCCCCGCAAGCCGGGTAGGTGTTGCCAGTTGTTCATTGTACGAAGGGGATCGACTATGCAAGCGGAACGTGTTGTGCTGAAGACGGATGCGCAGGGCAATCTGATCGGACTGCCCAAACTGCCGCCCAATACGCAACTGGAGGCCATTTTCCTGCTGCCGGATACGAAGGCGACAGCGCCGGAGAGACGCTCGCCGCCGGCGGGCTTGCGCGGAACGGTCACCGAAGGCGGCGGCCCGTTCGAACCGCTGGTGTCCGATGAGGATTGGGAGACGTCCCTGGAACGCACGGCGCGCCAGATCGCAGGCGAACCGGAGGCGTTCGAGTGAACGTGGAGGGCGGCCTGATCCTGGATACGCACATTTGGATCTGGTGGGTCGACCAGGATACCAAGCTCCCCGTCGCCCTGGCCGAACGCATCGCGCAAGCGCCGCGGATTGCGATTTCGGCGGCGTCCATCTACGAACTGGTGCAGGTCGTGGCGCGCGGTCGTCTGGCGCTGGCGCTGGAGACGGGCGACTGGCTGCAAGCCGCAACCGTGGAGGCCGGCGTCGATGTGATTGCGGTGGATGGCCGGTTGGCGCACTTGGCCGCAGAGCTTCCGCCGGTGCATGGCGACCCGTTGGACCGCTTCATCATCGCCACAGCCGTGGCCGCTGCGATGCCGTTGATTAGCCTGGATCGGAAATTCGCAGGGTATCCGAGCCTGGCGAAGCTGCTTGTGACGCAGTAGGTTCGGGCAAGGCGCGAGCAGGAGAACCGCGAATGAGAGAGACGGAGGACGTGAAACCTGTGAGCCGCAAGAAGTAGAAGCCCAGCAGCGAGACGCCGGCGGGGATGGCGGACGCTGATTGGCGCTGATTGGGCTGATTGGCACGGATTTTCTTTGGGAATCCTTGGGAAGGTTCCAAACCTTCCGAGAGGATTGGGTGTCCTCGGCGGCCAGGATATTCTGCACGCATTCCAGCAATCCGTCTGGGAAAAAAGGCTTGGAAAGGAAATGAACGTTCCGTTCGAGACTCATGACATCGTCCAGCGAGTGCGGCGATAGAGCGGAACATAGGACAACCGGGACGTCGCTGGTCTTGCGGATTTCCTTCAGTACCTCGGGGCCATCGATTCCGGGCATGATGACGTCCAGAAGCACCAGGTCATACCGGGCTTCATGGAACCGTCTGAGCGCAGTCACACCGTCGGCTGCGGTGTCCACCAAGTAGCCGCCCATTCTTTCGAGGATCAAACCAGCAATTTTCAAATTGATGATCAGTCATCCACAACCGAATATGCGTGGAGAGGTCACGGGTCTCGAGTCTCTTTCATCGTCCAAGTTGAAGCCGTTCGCCTAACCTCATCGTTTTCGCATCCCGAAGGGCGTACTGCATATCGGAGAGACGTTCTCGATATTCGAGCAGTCTACCGCACGCAGCATCCGCCACCGTACCCGATCCTTTCTCCTTGATCGTCATTTCGACCAGGAACAGCTCTGAATCATGGGCGATGTTTTTCGCAGAATGCGCCGCGACTCTCTCTATGTCGTTGAGTTGAGGTAGCTGTTCCTCATAGACGTCGAAAAGCTCCTTTCGTGCGAGCCTGATCAGTTCTAGTGGACTGTCTTCATGCATCGTCCCTTCTCCGGCGCTGCATATCAACTGGAGTACATCCTTGACCTCTTGAATCGCCGATACGAGCTTGTCAAGGGCTGCGATGCTCGACACCAGATAGTCATCCGCCAGAGACTGTCTGGTTCGTCTCTGCTCCAGGTCATCGCGCAGAGACTCAATCGCCTGAGCGGCGCCATTTCCGCGAGTCACGCCTACCAATGTTGCGACGAGACTTGTCACTGCCACGAGCAGTGCAGCGCCGGCCCCGATAACGGCTATGGTCAACTGGGTATCCAATTTCGGTTTGCCTCCCGATAGCGCTATGGCAACCAACTTCGTTGATTCGCTGCCGCAAGCATGCTTGTCATGCTCGCCTGGTGTCGGCGGGCAGCCAGCCGCCGGACCTGCGATCATCCGCTCGAGGCCACGGGCCCCACAGTCGACATTCGGCTTGTGGGCCTGCGCCTGTGTCCTACGCCGCCCCCGCCGCGAACAGTTCCGCCTGCTGCACGACGGTGCGCGTGGCGGCGGCTTGCAGGTCGGGCGGGTAGCCGTAGCGGCGCAGGATGCGCTTGACGGCGGTGCGCATCTTGGCGCGGGCGCTCTCTTGCACGGCCCAGTCGATGGTGGCGTTGCGCCGCACGGCGGTCACCAGCTCGCGGGCGATGAGGGCGAGCTGCTCGTCGCCCATGACGTCGACGGCGCTCTCGTTGGCGGCCAGCGCATCGTAGAAGGCCAGCTCGTCGCTGTTCAGGCCGAGGTCCTCGCCCCGGTCCTGCGCCTCTCGCATCTCCTGGGCCAGCGCGATCGAGCTCGTCGATGATGACGGCGGCGGCGATGGCCTGGTCGTTGTAGCGGTCCAGGGCTCGCTTGAGCATCTCGGCAAAGGAACGGGCCTGGACCAGATTGCGTGCGGCGGCGCTCCTTGATCTCGTCCTTCGATGAGGCGGCGCAGCAGCTCCACGGCCACGTTCTTCTGCGGCAGGATCTGCACTTCGAGCAGGAACTCATCGGAGAGGAGCGAGATGTCGGGCTGCTGCAGGCCGGCCACGTCGAAGAGGTCGACGATGCCGTCGGGCGCAACGGCCCGGTCCACGATTTCCTGCACGGCCCGCTCGATCTCCAGCGGCGTCTTGCCCGCCGTGGCTGACGCCGGTGGCCTCGGTCCTTCACCAGCGGGCGCCTTGACCGCCTGGAAGAAGCCCACGTCCTCGCGGATGGCGACCGCGTCCGGGTGCGGATTGGCCAGCGCATAGGCCCGCCCCAGCGCGGTGACGTCGTCGATGTAGCGATTGCGGTTCTCTTCGCGGCCCTGCAGGATGAAGTCGACGGCGTTGGAGAGCGTGGTCAGCCGGGCGGCGGGGCTCTGCGTCGAAGAAGCCGGCGTAGTCGAAGCCGTGGAACATGGCCTTGACGACCTCGAACTTCTCCTTCATCACCTCGCGCGGCCTCATCCTGCAGCTTGCCGGTACAGCTCCTGGTCGGCCTCGGTGTAGTCCTGCAGCGCCTCCTGGAGCTGCTTCTGCAGGGGCAGATAGGCCACCACCAGACCGCCGTCCTTGCCCGGATAGACGCGGTTGACGCGGGCGATGGCCTGCATCAGGTTGTGGCCGCGCATCGGCTTGTCCACGTACATGGTGTGCAGGCTGGGCGCGTCGAAGCCGGTCAGCCACATGTCGCGGACGATGACGAGCTTGAAGCCGGTGGTCGTCATCGCGGAAGCGGTCGGCCAGTGCCTTGCGCCGGCGGCTTGTTGCGGATGTGCTGCTGCCATTCGGGTCCGTCGGAGGCCGAGCCGGTCATGACCACCTTGAGCGCGCCCTGGTCGTCGTCCGGGTGGTGCCACTCGGGGCGCAGCGCGACGAGCGCGTCGTGCATGCGCACGCAGATGTCGCGGCTCATGCACACGATCATGGCCTTGCCGGGCAGGGCATGGCGTGGTCGCGCTGCTCGAAGTGGTCGACGATGTCCTGCGCCACCAGCTCGATGCGGTCCGGGTCGCCGACGATGGCCGCCATCTGCGGCCCACTTGCTCTTGCAGCGCGTCGATGCGGGTCGGCTCCTCGCCCTCGGTGACCTCCTCGAACTCGGGGTCGATGCGCGGGCACCATGGCTTCGTCCAGCTTCATGCGTGGCGTGGCGGGCGTCGTAGTAGATGGGCACGGTGGCCTTGTCCTCGACGGCGCGCTGGATGTCGTAGACGTCGATGTACTCGCCAAAGACGTTGCGCGTGTTGCGGTCCTGGCAGCGAGACGGGCGTGCCGGTGAAGCCGATGAAGGTGGCGTTGGGCAGGGCGTCGCGCATGTACTTGGCCAGGCCGTAGACCTTCTGCACGCCGTCCGTCCGTCTCGCCGATAGCGGGCCTCGAAGCCGTACTGGGTGCGGTGGGCCTCGTCCACGATGAAGACGATGTTGCGCCGCTCGGAGAGCACGGGGTTGGTGACGCTGGTCGGCGTCGGGCATGAACTTCTGGATGGTGGTGAAGACGACGCCGCCGGAGGCCACGCGCAGTTTGGCGCGCAGGTCCTCGCGGCTCTCGGCCTGTTCGGGCGTTCTGGCGCAGCAGCTCGTGGCCGGGCGCAAAGGTGTTGTCCATGAGCTGGTCGTCCAGGTCGTTGCGGTCGGTGAGCACGACCAGGGTCGGGTTGTGCCATGGCCGGGTTCTGGATGACCTTGCCGGCGTAGAAGAGCATGGTCAGGCTCTTGCCGCTGCCCTGCGTGTGCCAGATCACGCCCGCCCGCTGATCGCCCGCTCTGCGCTGGTCTCCGTCCGTGTCGCGTCGCGGCGCTCGGCCGCGCCCACGGCGCGCAGCGTCTGGTCCACGGCCTTGTTGGCGGCGAAGTACTGGTGATACTGGGCCATCTTCTTGACGATTTCGGCGCCGGTGCACCTCAAAGACGGTGAAGTAGCGCACGATGTCCAGGAAGCGATCCGGCGCGAAGACGCCGCGGATCAGCGTCTCCAGTTGGCTGCGGCCCTGTTCGAGGCCCTCGCCGTCCACGCTGCGCCAGCGTTTGAACCACTCGAAGCCGCGGTCAGCGTGCCCAGCACGGGCGTCCGTGCCGTCGGCCACGACCAGGGCCTCGTTGTAGACGAAGAGGTCGGGGATCTCCTGCTTGTAGGTCTGGAGCTGGTTGAACGCGTCCAGCACGGTGGCGTTCTCGTTGGCGGCGTTCTTGAGCTCGATGACGGCCAGCGGCAGGCCGTTGACGAAGAGCACGATGTCGGGCCGGCGCGTCTCTTCCAGGGGGCGCGTCGGGGTTGTCGAGTGCGCCCTGCTTGCGGACGCTGAACTGGTTGACGGCCAGCCAGTCGTTGTTGGCGCGCGCCGTCCCGCGAAGTCCACGACCCGGGCGTTGGTGTAGACGGTGCGGCCCTCGGCGTTCTGGTAGGTGACGGGCACGCCTTCGAGCAGCAGCCTGTGGAAGGCGTGGTTGTTGGCGTAGAGGTTGGGGCTGTCGGTGCGGGTGAGCCGGCGGACGGCCTCGTCGAGGGCGGACGTCGGGCAGCTCGGGGTTCAGGCGGTAGACGCGCGTCGCGCAGGCGGCCTTCCAGCACGACGTCGGTGTAGGAGGTGCGTTCGGCGGCGGGCTCGCCGGGGGCGATGTCGGGGCCGTGGACGATGTCGTAGCCGATGTCGGCCAGCCATTCGAGGGCGGCCTGTTCGACGGTGTCTTCGCTCATCGGCGGCATAGGGCAAGCTCCCTGGCCGGCAGGCGTCGCCGGCGGCTTGAGTCAGGCGGGCGCGAGGTGTAGACTGTGGGCGGAATGGGCAAGCGACCGGCATTGCCGGTCATAGTGCGTTCCTCCGGTGATGTACAGACGCCGGTTGCCAGACTTGGGAGAATCCTATGGTTAGCGGCATTCGGTTTGTGGTCGATGAGCATGGCGACAAGACTGCGGTTCAGATTGACCTCAAGCAACATGGCGATTTGTGGGAGGACTTTTACGATGCCCTCCTGGTGCAGGCGCGGGCGGGTGAGCCGCGCGAATCGCTGGAGGAGGTACGACATCGGGTCATGAGGCCGTCTTTAGGATGACGTGGTCTAGCCAGGGCGTGAAGTCGCCGGCCTCGCTGGTCCACACTTGCCTCGGGTCGACGGACTGTAGGCGTCCAAATGCGGTCGCAATCAGGTCTTCTCCTTAACCGACTCCCGAACGTGATTTCGTCGGATTGAACGCCAGCCGCCCAGCAAGCCCTCAAGGGCTAAACAGAGACTTCTTGGCGATCTCGCTAGCAATATCAACGAGGATTGTCTCTTAGCGCTTCGTAGCCATCTGTGTCGAGCCTGGCAAGTATCCGCTTCCATCGTTGTTCCGCAAGCTGCGATTTGGGAGTCTCACGTACGATGTCGGGTAGATTCTACCTCAGTTGAGCTCGGTCAGAATCATCATGTTCATCAAGCTCGTCAATCATTTCCTCTACGGCCTCAAGCCGACTCTGAGTCCACGGATAGGCCACGCCGCAGTTATGGCAATAGCTGGGAGCAACCAACGTAGATGACGTCCAAATCCCTGGGCCAGTGTATTTACCCCGAACGTCCGCACTACATTGCTCACATTGCATCAATGTTGCCTGGCCCGTACGTCGCGCAGAACTTCTGATCGGACTGCGGCTCCGATTCTCGCGCATGCGTTGATAACATGTCCATTTCGACATATCTGCGCAACGTCGTAAAGCTTGGGCAGCAGCGTGTCCCGCAGTTCGGCGAGTGTTCGTGGATTCCTCTACGTTATCCATCCTGTACCATGTTCAGCCAGGGCAACAGGTCTCCTGCATCTGCGGAGTCATCGCTAGGATTGGCTGTTGCGGAAATTCTCGAGTCTGCCTTTGTTGATGTTAACGACCTGGTCGTGCCTCTCCTACGGTTCCTCTACGATATCTTGCAGCGAGCGCCTCCAGTTACGATAGAGATCTGACGTATATTTCCTGTCGGGCCAAAACCGTACGATGACGTCAAGACAGCTCACACTCTTCTTCGACCCTACGTAACCTGGGTCTGCCATGACGTTGTTGCCGACCAGAAATGTCACCCCGTCAGATGACGTATACTTGAGCGTAGTGTCCGTCTCCTCCTCACAGAGCACAAATGCACTCCCCTCTCCACGCCTGAGTTGATTCCAAATCTGTCGACCCTGGTAGAATGGCAGACCGTCGCCATCTCGTTGTAGATGCTCCTGGTCGGACTCTGACCCATACGTGATATCTCGCAATTCATCTCCTAGCGGCCCCAACCCGCCACCCCTTCGGAATCAACCCCAGCTCCGACTCCTCGAACTCGGCGGGGAAGAGGGCGGCGGTGGCGGCGTCCATGCCGGCGGGCGGCTCGCCGCGCGCCTTGGCGTGCACGGGGTCGAAGTCCACGAACCACGACTTGAAGAGGGCGCGGGCGATGTCCTCCAGCGTGCGGTTCATCTGCCGGTTGAGCTCGATTTTGTCGTCCAGCGTGCCCAGGATGTGCGCGATGGCCTTCTGCTCTGGCGAGGGGCGGGATAAGCACTCGCTATCTCGCGATCGACTGTCATCGAACTGTGAGTTGCGGCTCGACGACGCTCATGACAGTCCTTCAACTGACTCTGGACACTGACATCCGCATAAAGCATGCGCGACAAGTTAGCGAGCATGATAAGCCTTCCGGGTTAAGTCGTAATATGTGAGCTGCGTTCGATCAGGGCAGAATCCCTGCGATTCCGGCATAGATAGCAGACTCGCCTCGACGGTGTGACCATTGTGCGATAGACGAACGTTCCCCAGGTCTCAGACGTAATCACGTAACCTATCTGCGTCAGTCATCGTTCTTGCATAGCGCGGTCCTCTCTCGATATCGACGTTACCTATTGCTAAGCGACTGTCGCTGTGACATTGAGCTGCATCGCATGAGCAGAACTGTTCAACTCGCGTGATACTCCGACCGTGACTTAGCGTATTTCTTGCCGATCGATCGAGCCGATTCGATGATCGATCGAGTAGTCACCACTGATACATTCGCTAGTCACTTCATAGCCGAGGCCTCTCAAGTTCTGCGAATTGCATCCTCTAGTCTCGAGATCTCCGCGCAAACTGCATCCTACCAGCTCCGCACGCAGTCGCTCCATCTTCTCCTCGAACGGCTCGTCGTCTTCTTCCATGTCCGCCGCGCCCACATAGCGCCCCGGCGTCAGCACGTAGTCATGGCCGCGTATCTCGTCCAGCCCCGCCGCCTTGCAGAAGCCGGCCACGTCCTCGTACTCGCCCGCGTCCGCCTCCCCGCGCCAGGCATGGTACGTGTCCGCAATGCGCTGGATGTCGTCCTCGCTCAGGTCGCGGTGCGTGCGGTCCACGAGATGGCCCATCTGCCGCGCGTCGATGAAGAGCGTCTCCCCGCTGCGGTCGCGGCATCCCTGCCCGGTGCGCCGTCTTGTTGCGGGCGAGGAACCACAGGCAGACGGGGATCTGCACGTTGTAGAAGAGCTGGCCGGGCAGCGCCACCATGCAGTCCACCAGGTCCGCCTCCACGATGCGCTTGCGGATGTCGCCCTCGCCGCTCTGGTTGGTGGACATGGAGCCGTTGGCCAGCACCAGACCCAGCACGCCGTTGGGGGCCAGGTGGTGGATCATGTGCTGCATCCAGGCGTAGTTGGCGTTGCCGTTGGGCGGCTGGCCGATACTGCCAGCGCGCGTCGCCCTGCAGCTGCTCGCCGCCCCAGTCGCTCATGTTGAAGGGCGGGTTGGCGAGGATGAAGTCGGCGCGCAGGTCCTTGTGCAGGTCGTTGAGGAAGGTGTCGGCGTTGTTGGGGCCGATGTTGCCGCTCGATGCCGCGGATGGCCAGGTTCATCTTGCACAGCCGCCAGGTGGTGGGGTTGGACTCCTGGCCGTAGACGGCGATGTCGCGGCGATGGCCGCCGTGGGCCTCGCACAAAGCGTTCCGACTGCACGAACATGCCGCCGGAGCCGCAGCAGGGGTCGTAGACGCGGCCCTGGTAGGGCTCCAGCATCTGCCACCAGCAGCTTGACGATGCGACTGCGGCGTGTAGAACTGGCCGCCGCGCTTGCCCTCGGCGTCGGCGAAGCGGCCCAGGAAGTATTCGTAGACGCGGCCCAGGATGTCCTTGCTGCGGCTCTCGGCGTCGCCCAGGCCGATGGTGCCGATCAGGTCGATGAGCTCGCCCAGGCGCTGCTTGTTCAGATCGGGCCGCGCGTAGTCCTTGGGCAGCACGCCCTTGAGGCTGGGGTTGGCCTGCTCGATGGCGTCCATGGCCTCGTCGATGAGCCGGCCGATGTCGGGCTGCTTGGCGTTGCTCTGCAGCTCGGTCCAGCGTGCGTCTGCGGGCACCCAGAAGACGTTCTCGGACAGGTACTCGTCGCGGTCCTCCAGCACGTCGTAGCGCGCCTTCTCCTCCCGGATGAAGTAGTCGCTGCCCGGGTCCGACGTCCACAGGCTGAGCTGCTCGTAGCGTTCCTGGAAGGCGTCGGAGATGTACTTGAGGAAGATCAGGCCGAGGACGACGTGCTTGTATTCGGACGGGTCCATGTGGCCGCGCATCTGGTCGGCGGCGGCCCAGAGGGTGTCCTCGAAGCCGAGGTTGGCGGCGGAGTTGTTGTTGCGGTTGGCCATGGGCGTTCCTGTGGGTGGCGGGCGGGAGATCGCGGCCGGGTTGTTGTGCGGGCTCGCCTGTTTGGGGACGGAGCTAGGTCCGGTGCGCGAGACTATTTGGTTGCTGTGGACTTGGCGCTGGACGATGGACGCTATGGATAGTATATGCCGCGGGGGGTGGGCGTCAAAGCCGAGGCGGGCGGGGACGGGTCCCCAATAGCAAGAACCTCCTGTCTGCCGGTTAGGGCTTCCAGAAGGCTCCTCCCTCTCTGCGCTGTGTTCAGGCTCCCCGGGGAGGACTCGAACCTCCAACATTGCGGTTAACAGCCGCACGCTCTGCCGATTGAGCTACCGAGGATCGCTGTGCGCGCGTCCAGAGTTGGCATTGTATCGAATGGGCCGCGGGTCTGTCAAATTTGGGGGCGATTTGCGTGAGGGTGGGGATGGGGTGCGGATTGGGGGTGGATGGGGTGGGACGGGCGGCGGAGGATGGGCGGCGAGCGGGCGGGAATGGCTAGTTGTGGGGAGGTGATTGGGGGAGCGGGGGACGCGTGGTGGGCGTTCGTTGGCGCGCGATTGGGTGTGGTTTGGGTGTTGAATGCGGGAGGGAGACGTCACGCCGGAGACGTGACCTACGATTTCCGCACCGCCGTAGCCTGGGTCCGCCGTATGCACATGCACGCTCGTCACGCCGGAGACGTGACCTACGATTTTGGGGGAATGGCTGGTTGTGGGGAGGTAGTTGGGGCATGGGCCGATGGTGGGTTCGGCCCATGCTCTGTGTGCGGTGCGTTAGGCGAGGTAGTCGCGCAGTTTGCGGCTGCGCAGGGGGTGGCGCAGTTTGCGCAGGGCTTTGGCCTCGATCTGGCGCACGCGTTCCGCGGGTGACGTCGAATTCGCGGCCTACGTCTTCTAGGGTGCGGGTGACGCCGTCTTCCAGGCCGAAACGCATGATGAGCACACGCCGTTCGCGCTCGCTGAGCCCGTCCAGGATCTCGTTCATGTGCTCCTTGAGCAGGTGACGGCTGGCGGAATCGGCGGGGCCGGGCAGGCTGTCGTCCTCGATGAAATCGCCGAGGAAGCTGCTCTCGTCCGGGCTGACGGGCGTGTTGAGGCTCAGGGGCTCCTGGCTCAGACGCTGTATGCGGCGAACTTTGGCGGACGCCGCGCTCCAGCGTTCGTTTCAGCTTCAAGTTCCAGGGGCAGGTCATCGCTCCAGGCGGCGCGGATGGCGTCCGCATCCTTCGGGCTCGACGAAGTCCATTTCGAGGGCGATTTCTTCGAAGGTGGCCTCGCGATGCAGCTCCTGTTGCAGGTTGCGCTTGACGCGCGACTGGCGGTTGATGGTCTCCACCATGTGTACGGGGATGCGAATGGTGCGCGCCTGGTCGGCGATGGCGCGGCTGATGGCCTGGCGGATCCACCATGTGGCGTAGGTGCTGAACTTGAAGCCGAGGGTGTGGTCGAACTTGTCGACGGCGCGCAGCAGGCCCATGTTGCCTTCCTGGATCAGGTCGAGGAAGTTGAGACCGCGGCCGATGTAGCGCTTGGCGACGCTGACGACGAGGCGCAGGTTGCTGCGGGCCAGCTTGTTGTGCGCTTCCTTGCCGATGGCGATGATCTGCTCGAGTTCGTAGATTCGAGTCGGGGTCGGTGACTTCACCGGACTCCAGCCGCTCTTCGGCCTGCTTGCCTTCGGCGATCCGCTGGGCGAGTTCGAGTTCCTCCTCGCCGGTGAGGAGGGCATGGCGGCCGATGTCGCGCAGATACATGCGCACCGGGTCGAGGGTCTGGCCTTGAAGCTCCGGGACGTCTTCGACGATCTTTTCGATCGGCTTGTCTTTTTCCTGTTCGACCTCTTCTTCCATCTTGGTGTCCCGCTCGATGCGAGGGATGGGCGCAGCCCCATCGTCCTCATCCTCGTCATCATCGGGCACGTCGTCGAACAGGTCTTCGTCCTCTTCTTCGTTGTCCTCGCCGAGGTGAATGTATTCGTCCAGTTCGCTGTCGGAATTCGAACGCCGCAGGGACGTTCTCGACTCCGGTGCGGAGCCGTCTCGGTTGGTGCTACCTGTACGGCGCTGCTTTGCCATCGTGCTCCTTGCCCGCCAAAGCGGTCTACCGAATCTTCACGCCGAGGTACGCATGGCCATTGATGGCCATGACGCGCGTCAGGACCGCTAACGTACGTTGCAGGTGGTTCAGTTCCCGCAGATTGCGGTTGCTCGCCGCGTCGAAGCTGCGAACGGCGGCCATGTCTCCGGCGCGCTGGGCCTCGGCGACCGCAAACTTGATGCCTTGGTTGTCGGACTTCAGGTGGTCGATGCGGATGCGCACGAGCACCTTCAGCATGTCCGGATACAGCTCCTCGCGGTCGAAGTCAGGCAGCCGGTCCGCGTCGCCGAGAAGACGGTCCAGGCGTGGGTGAAGCTGCTCTGCGACGCCTTCTCGGAAGAGTTCCGGCTCCCACTGGGCGTCGCCCGTGAGGTAGAGCGTGAGTGCGCGGAAGATCTCCTGGTTCTCCACGCTTTGCCAGTCTTGCGGCAATGGCGGTGCGATGTCAAGTTCGTGTGCGCGTGCCGTCATCCAGATGATGGAGTCCGGGTCGCGCAAGAAACTGGCCAGGAGATAGAACTCCTGGTCCACATGCGCGCGCTGGTGGGCCGGTGCGGGCGCACGCGCGGGCTGCGCGCCGATAGAATCGTACCACGGCGCGCCGTCCCCTAGCGGCGGGCCGCCCGCGGGCGGCGCATCGTTCCAGACAGGCCCGCTGTCGAAAGAGGGCGCCTTTGCCGGGCCGGGCCGGCGCCGGGGCTTGAGGTGTGCGCCGGGCGGGAGAGAGGTCGTGGCGGCGGATGCGCGTACGCGGCCGGAAATGGTCATCTCATCGACGGAGACGAGCCGGCTCAGCTTCTGCACGTAGTGCTGCTGCTCGATGTCATCGTTGAGTTCGGCGATGAGGGGAGCGAGCGCGCTGACGGCGGCGGCCTTTCCGCCCGCGCTGGACAGGTCGTACTCGTCTGCGATGACGCCGAAGAAATAGTCGACCAAGGGCTGGGCCTGTTCGACGAGCGCTTTCCAGCGCTCCGGGTCGCGGCGGATGACGTCGTCGGGGTCCATGCCGTCGGGCATGGAGAGGATGAACAGTTCGGCGCCGAGACGCTGTTCGAGGCGCAGGCCGCCGCCGGGCCGGACGGTGGGGCGGCTGACGCGTGCCAGTCCCTGTCGCGCCTGGTTGAGCCCGCGAATGGTTGCCTGCTGCCCGGCGCTGTCCGCGTCCAGGGCAAAGATGAACTTGCGCGTGTAGCGTTGCAACTGGCGCAACTGCTCGCTGGTCAGCGCGGTGCCCATGCACGCGACTACGTTGGTGAAGCCGTATTGGTGCGCGGCGATCACGTCCATGTAGCCTTCGACGATGATGACGCTGCCGGCGTCGCGGATGGCGTCGCGGGCCACGTCGATGCCGAAGATGACGCGTGACTTCTTGAACAGGGGCGTGTCGGCCGTGTTTAGGTACTTCGGCTGGCTGTCATCCAGCACGCGGCCGCCAAAGCCGATGATGCGGCCCATGTTGTCGCGGATGGGGACGATGACGCGGTTGTGGAAGGCATCGTAGTAGGAGCCGCGCTCCTCGTTGCGCTTGATGGCGCCGGCCAGCAACTGCGTCTCGTAGTCGTAGCCCTGGGCGCTGAGATGGTCGCGCAGACCGTCCCACCCGGCCGGCGCGAAGCCCAGGCCGAACTTCTCCACCGTTTCGGCGTCGATGCCGCGACGCTCGAGGTAGGCGCGTGCGGGGGCGGCTCCCGGGCTATCCTTGAGCATGGCGGCGAAATAGCGGCCGGCCTCGGCGTTCAGCTCGTAGAGGGACGTGCGCTTGCCGTGGTCGGCCCCGCCGGATGCGGTAGGTTCGACGCCCGCCTCGCGAGCCAGAATTTCGGCGGCTTCGGCAAACTCCAAATTCTCCTTCTTCATGAGGAAGGAGAAGACATCGCCGCCTGTGCTGCACGCGCCATAGCAGTGCCAACTGCCCTGGTCGGGGTAGACATAGAAGCTGGGCGTCTTTTCCGTGTGGAACGGGCAGATGCCCTTATATTGGCCGCCGGCCTTCTTCAGCGGGGTGTAGCGCGAGATGTATTCAACAATGTCGATCCGCTGCTTCACCTCATCGGAATCGATCACGCGTTCCACTCCCTACTGCACGAAATCAGGTGCATTCCATTCCCCCCTTGGGCTTCCGATTATATACGGTGCGGAGTGGGGTGTCAAAGCGCATCCGGAGTTCCGGATGCGCTGATTTTGCGATGAAAAGCGGTGCGGGCCGAGGGCGGTTACTGGAGGCGATGCTCCGCTGCGACCGAGGGATAGACGCGCTCCGCCTCGCGGAAGAGATCGATCAGTTGCATGGCCTTCATGAAGTTGCCCTTGGTCTTGATCTGGCCGCTGAAGAAGGCCTGGCTGGAGCTTTCTTCGCCCATCCAGATGTTGTGCAGCAGATCGGCGGCCATACTGAACTCCATGTTGGCCTTGCCGGGGGTCGGTCCGTAGACGACCTCTGTGCGGGGGTGGCGCCCATCCAGCGTTACCTGGGCGGCGGGTTCGGTGAAGTTCATGCGGATGACCATATTGCTCTTGGCGAGCTTGTCGGTGGTCTGCGGTCGGGTGGAGAGTCGTTCGAAGACGCTCTGAAGAACGGAATACAGGTGCTGGTCAGATTCGAATACGGCCATGCATGACTCCTATCGGCTCTTTACGCGCTTGGTGCGTTCACACGGTCTACGGTCGGTCGGCGTTCGTTCGCTCTGTGTCGGTACCCCCGGTGTAGGTTCACTGGGTGTATGTTCACTCGGTGCATTCGCTTGGTGGCTTGATTTGTTGCATTCACGTGACACGGCCGCTCCGTGCGATTTCTTGGAGCGTCGGAAGATCACAGACAGTATAACTGATAACAGCGTGGCGCTTCCAGCCGCGAGCAGGCCGAGACGCCAGCCCTGACCGGTGCGTTCCTCGCGCTCCTGTAGCGCGGCCGTCCGCCGGTCGCCCTTCTCCAGGCCGCGGCGGGCGGCTTCCTGCACGCGGGCGAAGCGGGCGGGATCGGCGCGCAGCTCGTCCGCCAGTCGCTTGCGCCGCGCCAGGTCGGCATCGGTTACGTACTTGTCGAAGCTGCGCATGCCGGCCAGCTCCAGGCCGTGCTTGCGGAATAGGCGGTAGATTTCCTTGACCTTGTCCAGCTCCAGCTCGCGGCCGATGCTATAGTCCTCGAAGCGGCCCTCCATGGCAAGCAGAGCGGTTTCGGCGAGACATGCGTAGGCGGTCTTAGGCGGCAGGCCGATGTCGAAGCCGAAGTCAGGGTCGCCGGGCAGCAGGATTTCGCCGCTCTCGATGACGAGGACGTCGGGGCGAAGGTTTGCCTCCCATTCTTCGATGTCGGGCGGGCGGGCGACGTCACAGATGACGGCGCCGGGCTTGCAACTGGTGACGTCGATGATGCGCTGTCCGATGGCGGTGGTGGTGGTGACGATGAGGTCCATGTTGCCGATGAACTCATCCGGCGCGGTAGCGATGAGGACACGGGCGCCGGGCGTCTCGTCTTCGATTTGCCGTTTGAGGGCAATCAGCCGTTCGGGGCGAGGCGCCACGAGCGTGACGCCGCCCAATGCCTGGGCGAGCAAGCGGGAACAGACGGACCCGATGGAGCCGGTGGCCCCGATGACCATGGCGTTGCCGTGTGTCAGGTCGGTGACGCCGAGCTTGAGGGCGGCCTGTTTGGCTGTCTCCAGCGTGGCGGCGACCGTGAGGCTGTTGCCGCTCGTGATGGGGATATCGGCGTTGTGCGCCACGGTCTTGCCGGCGTCGCCGACGATGCTGGTGAAGGCGCCGAGACCGACGATGCGGTCGCCCCGCTCCTGCGCCTCGCGGGCGACCTGCTCCAGGCGTCTGTAGGTGAAGCTGGGATCGCGCTTCATCATTTGCCGGGGCGTGGCGCCCAGCGTGTAGAGGTCGCCCTCCACGATCTGACCTGTGGCCGGGCTGCGGATGCCGGTGATGCGGCTGATGGCAGTGGGGGCGATAGGCAAAAACCCACTCTACCCAGGTTTCGGGAAGCCACGCAGCCGGCGCAACAGCGGGTGGGAGAAGATATAGCGCGGGGACAACGGGTGAATGACAAAGGCAAAGCGGTTGACGCTGGTCTCGGATTGCAGGGAGATGATGGAGGGGCGCCACTCCAGTTCCGCCATTAGGTTGAGATAGTCGCCCTCGCGCAGATCGCGTCCGCCCAGCATGGCGGCCATGCATGCTTCCATGACGGCTGCGGGCCAGCGCGCGGGGCGCAGGGTCGAGGCCGTTTCGGTCAGGGGCGGCATGGTCGTGATCAGCGTGGCCACGCCGCGGCTGCGCAGATCGACGACATCCTCCAGGCCGGCGCATTCACCGATGACGGTCTTGCCGGAGAGGGCGCCCGAGTCCGCGGGTGCGTAGCGGCGGATGGCAGGGATATCGCCGGCGATGATCTGCGCCCATTCGAAGGGGGCGCGGCGCGATCCCGGCCGGGGTCACCCGCCTGGGGAAAGACGCGGCGATAGGGTTTGTCGTGGGCCACGCTAAGAATCCGCGAGGCGACGAGGCGAAATGCCGCCTCGCCGGTGGATGCGCTGGGCAGGCCGTAGTAGAAGACCGGCTCCGCCCACCGGCGATGGTCGGTGTAGCCGGAAAGGCCGTCAACGAGGCCGTTGTGATTGAGCCCGGCGCGAAGAGGATGCGTTTGCGGCTGAAGAGGCCGGGCTCCTGTGGCTGGACGAGTCGAATGGCCCAGCGCTCAAATGCGCCGCGCACACTGCCGCCGTCGACCAGCGGCGTGGCGGTGGCGGCCGCGGCGATGCGGTCCGCGAGCGTGTGTCGCATTCGCTCGCGCCCCAGTGTGAGTTCGAGGGGCATGCCGTCAAGGGCAATGGCGTCTACGCTGGGCTCCGCGTCGGCCGCTTCCACCAGCTGCACGACGAGGTCGACGTCACCGCCGGTTGGCGCGCTGTGGATATGAAACGATTCCCCAAGCAGCCTCAGCGAGGCGTCCTTCGGTTGTCCATCCTTGGCTAGATGCAGATGGACGATTCGCTTTGTCATGCCCGGTGTACACTCCTACTCTGGCCCTGGTCGTTACGGCGGCGGGCGTCTGCCGGTGGCATTATACGGGTGGGGTTCGTGCGTCAAACCGACGAGGGATGGGCCTGTGGGGGCTGGAAATCGAATGGGACGCTGATGGGCGCGGATCGGGCGGACTGCCGCTGATGTGCGTGGCGCATACGGAACGGGCGGAAAGCGACGGACCGATCGCTGAGGGAAGGCGTGCGGGGCATATGGGCCATGCGCTCGACTTTGGCAATCCGTGTGCGATGGGACGCTGATGTGCGTGGCGCATACGGGACGCGCGCGAAGGGACGGGACCCATCGCGGTGGGATGGCGTGCGGCGCATAGGGGCCATGCGCTTGACTTTGGCAATCCGTATGGGATGGCGGAAAATGGACGGGGAAGACAGTCCACATCTACGACAACAGCATCTCTGGAAAGGAATGACCCGTTTGATACTCGAATCTGGGCCGGACAGGACTAAGGTCAGCCAGCTCTGTCTGGGCACGATGAACTTTGGCCCACGGACACCGAAGCGAACAGCTACGCGATCATGGACCGCGCGCTGGATAAGGCGTCAACTTCTTCGACACGGCGAACCGTCTATGGCCGGGATGTGGCCAGGGCTATACCGAGCAGATCATCGGGCGGTGGTTGGCCCAAGTCCGGCGACGCCGCGACAAGATCGTGCTGGCGACCAAGGTGTACAATCCGATGGGCGACGGCCCCAACGACCGCGGGCCGTCGGCCTATCACATTCGCAAGGCTGCGAAGACAGTTTGCGCCGGTTGCAGACGGACCACATCGACCTGTATCAGATGCACCACGTGGATCGCACCACGCCGTGGGAGGAAATATGGCAGGCGATGGAGCAGCTCGTGCGCGAGGGCAAGGTTCTCTACGTGGGCAGCAGCAACTTCGCGGGCATGCACATCGCGCAAGCGCAGTGCGCAGCGGAGAAACGCAACTTTATGGGCCTGGTCTCCGAGCAGAGCCTGTACAACCTGAACGAACGCACGGTCGAGTTGGAAGTCATTCCGGCGTGTGAGACTTTGGTCTGGGGCTGATCCCGTGGAGCCCGCTGGCGGGCGGCCTGTTCGGAGGCGCGCGCTGAAGAATTCGGGCGAGGGGCGCAGGTC
>CAVVYP010000013.1:0-408371 GCA_963752485.1 uncultured Chloroflexia bacterium | reverse complement strand
AATAACCAGGACGCAGATACCGACTGATTGTGTCGTTCACCACCGATCAACCAGAGAGGCTGCATCAGTGGTGAACGACACAATCCCTTTCGATCTGCGTCCCATTCCATCCCGCAGAGTTCTAGTGCATCATATGTCGCAGCTACGGCTTCGCAACGACAACCGGTTCTTTGGCGAAATCTGCCCAGTTCATTGACGCCTCGTGAATGCCGTCTCCTACCCACGGCTGCTGCAGCGCTTCCACGAGTGCGGGTTGTTCGGCATAATCCGCCCAGTTCATCGACGCCTGCTGGATATGCTCCCCGCCCACGACCGCTTCGGCGCTACCGCGACTGCGGGTTGCTCAGCATAGTCCGCCCAGTTCATCGACGCCTGCTGGATATGCTCCCCCGCCCAGGGCTGGTGCGGTGTTTGAGCTTGCGAATACACGGGCACATGCACAACGGCAACCAGCATAACAACCATCAGCGCAATTCCTACCATACGAACCATATTGCGAGCGTACATCGTGCACTCCCTTCCTGGATGCTCAGCGCTAGCCCCATGTAGCTAGCCGGTTGACTGTTCCAATCGCATCTGCTGACAACATTCAACCAGAAGGGAGCCCTGACCGTAACGGGGAAAACACGTGCTTTGGATCGAGTGTGGTACGCGGTTTTTTGCACGGGGTACGCATGCACAAGCGCCGAATTGCAAATGCCCGCACCATGGTGCGGGCAGAAAGAACCTGATATCTGAATATGTGGCCTATTCCTGGTCGATCACCAGTTCCTTTGCCACAAGCCACGCCGCGATCTGCGTGCGTGAAGTGAAGTCTAGCTTGGATAAGATATTGCTGACATGTCCCTCGACCGTACGCTCACTGAGGACCAGCGCCTCGGCAATAGCGCGGTTCGTGTGGCCTGCCGCCACCTGCGCAGCCACTTCGCGCTCGTGTGCGGTCAAGCCGCCAAACTTCGCGCTGGAGCACGCGGCGCGGCGTGAGCGGTCGCTGCGGCGGGATCATACGGGATACCCGCTGTAGAAACTCTTCACGCAGCATATCATCGTTCATATTGGCCGCCAGTTCCTCAACGATGGCACGCGCCGTGGCATACTCTCGATCCGCTACATCAGCGTTGCCCTGGGCGTCCGCTGACTGACCGAGTGCCGTGTGCGTACGCCACAGCATCGGCTTTGCGCCCATCTGCTGATACAGTGTGCACGCTCGCTCCCAGTCGCATCGCGCCGCATCGCCCGCCCCCTGAACCTGTCGAAAGACAGCACGCTGGTACAGTGCGTGGGCAAGCTCCAGGTGACTATCGATTTCGTCCAGCGTCGCCACTGCTTCATCGAAGGCCTGCGCCGCGTCATCCCACAATGCCTTGGCGGCGAATATCTGACCCTGCACGTATCGCGCCACGGCCTCGTAGTGCCTGGCGTGCGCCCCGCGTGCGATGTGGATACTCTTGGCAATGACCTCCCGGGCATCGTCCAACCGCCTCAGCGCGAGGTAAGTCTCGGCGCGGTCGGGCCCCATCTGCATGAGCTCGAATGCGGATTCTGCA
This sequence comes from uncultured Chloroflexia bacterium, assembly GCA_963752485.1. Taxonomy (GTDB): domain Bacteria; phylum Chloroflexota; class Anaerolineae; order Caldilineales; family Caldilineaceae; genus JASGTU01. The sequence goes on along the minus strand of CAVVYP010000013.1, from coordinate 406,824 downwards.
CCGGAAAGTGCATCGGTGGCGTGCTCGAACAGCGCCAGCGCTTCCTCCCATTCCTCGCACAACACATGCAGATGCGCGAGTTGCCGCCGGCTTACACTCAGCAGTGACACCTCCTGCAATTCATTGGCATGACGGATCGCCAGCGCGCCGTGCCTGCGTGCGGCCTCTTCATCGCCTAGGTCGGCCTCAAGCAACGCAAGCCAACCGAGAGCCTCAACGATCAACCGGCTTTCACGGATTTCACGCGCCTGCGCCAGCGTGGTGTGCGCTGCGGCCAGCGCCGCGCTCAGGTCACCCTGTCCATACAGCGCCCAGGACCGGAAGATGTTGGCCCAGGCGACTTCGAGCAGCCAGCCGACCTGTTCAGATACGTCGTGCATAGCATTGGCGTTTTCCAGAGCATCCCGCCACTCGCCCATACACAGGAAACTCTGCGCCAGCATGGCGTACCCGTGCACCTGCAAAGGGTATGCGTCGCGCTCGCCGACAACAACGCACTTCCGCGCCCATTCGATACTCTTGTCCAGTTGCAGTTGCACACTGTACGTGCTGGCGAGCTGACGATAAATCCAGATCAGTGTCGTCGGATCGTCGATCCGATCAACCAGCGTAAGCGCCCGCGCGCACAGCTCGATCGACTGGGTAAACTGCATCCGATGCCAATGCACACGCGCCCGCCAGACCAGGGCGCGCGCCAACTCATCGGCCTGCGTGTCAGGATCCAGCTCTTCCAGCGCGTCTTCCAATAGCGCTTCCCCCGCTCGTCGACATCCATTGTGTAGGCTGCGCCCAATTTGGCTTTGATGCGAGCGCGCTCCGGCGCTGAGGGAGTGTTTTCGAGTGCACGTGCATAGGCGGCCACTGCGAGCAAATATTCGCCGCCGGCAAATCCGACGTCGCCGATCGCCTCGTCTATCTCCGCAAGCCGTTCGGCCAAGTGTAGCTTCTCGGCGCATACGCGGGCGCGTTCGTAGTGTTGCCGCGCCTCGGCGTGCGCATACAGAGCCTGGGCTTGATCGCCTGCTACGCTGGCATAGGCCAGCGCCTCTTTCCAACTGCCCGCCTCATAGTAATGATAGGATAAGCTGCCGATATACACGTCGAGAGAGTCCGCATGGAGGTCTTCCATCGTCGCGGCAATCCTGCCATGTAGCGTCATGCGCTCGCGCTCCAGCAGTTCCGAGTAGACCGCCTCCCGCGTCAACGCGTGCCGGAATGCGAAGCGCTCCGCGGATTCCTCCACCACCAACTGCGCCGCGATCATCTCTTTGATCGAGTGCAACAACGTTTGTTCATCGCACCCGGTCAATCTTTGCAGCAGGCCAAAGTCAAAACGCCGGCCCGCCACCGCTGCAAGCGTCATGATCTGCCCGGCGTATAGACTCAACCGCGACGTGCGCCGCGCTACGGCATCCTGCACGCTACGCGGCGTACGGAACTCATGCATCGGCTTGCGCGTCCATTCCCCATGCTCGAAGTAGATCTCGCCGGATGCCAACAGCGCTTTCAGGACCTCTTCGACATAGAATGGATTGCCTTCGGTAAGACCGTAGAACGAGTCCAGGAACTCGCTTGTCGTTGGCTGTGCCATCTCAAAGATCGCGCGCACCATCGCGTCCACGTCTTCCCGCGCCAAGTGTGTCAACTCCATCTCGACTGCGACATGTTCGCGGTCGAGTATGGCCAGGAAGTGGGTGAGAGACGGACTCACTTCATGCGTGCGATAGGTGAAAAGCAGCAGGATCGGTTGAGCAGTAAGACGACGCGCCAGATAGAGCAGGAATTCCAGACTGGTGTCGTCGCTCCAATGCAGGTCTTCAACGACAACGAGCAGTGGTTGAGTGGCAGCCAGCCGCACGAACAAGCCTGTCAGCGTGTGGAAGAGACGCTGCTTCTCCTGCTCCGGGTTGAGCAACGGGGACGGGGAGAGGCCGTCTATGCGCCATGCCAAATCAGGCAGCAGCTTGATCAACTCGGGAGCGGCATCTCCGAAGTCACGGGCCAGTTCATCCGCTGAACGCGCGGCTGCGCCGGACCGCAAGAGGTCGATCAGCGGCGCGTAGGGGAAGGTCCGATCCTGCTCGAAGCAGTGACCTTGCAGGACGTCAAAGCCGTGTTGCGTGGCGAGCGGCATCACCTCCCCAACCAGGCGCGTTTTGCCGATACCCGCCTCGCCGGCAACGAGAACAACACAGCTTTCGCCGGCTGCCGTGTGTGCAATCAGGTCGCTTAGTACGACCAGCTGTTCGGACCGGCCGACGAGAATGGGGCAGACGACGGATTGGGGCAGCAGGATGGACATATGATTTCACGCACCTTGTGTGAACCGACCCCAGCATCCTCATGATCAACGACGCCGTGCTGCTAGTATTGACGAAGTTGCGACCAAATGCAACGGGCTGCGAACCGTCAGACCATTGCCGCAAACGCAGCGGCAGCGGCAATGTTGACTTCCATAGAATAGTGAGGCGAAGGTCCAGAGGGTTTGAATCGATCACTACGGACCGATCTGCGGAATCAGAACATTCGGCCTTGTTCTGCGTCCTGGTTACTTGCCGTGTTCGGCTACGGAAATGCGCTGTCCGCCAGCAACTTGTCCAGCTTCTCCGGCTCCGTCACCGGCAACTTGCATGCGTAGTTCTCGCACACGTACGCGGCCGGTCTACCGTCCGCCAGCGTGCGCCCTTCGAAGACAGGCAAAGGGTTCTCCTCGCTCGGATGCTTCAGCGCCAGCACAGCGTGGGGCAGGAATCGCCTGCGCACAGCGCCCAACAACGCCCGCGTCTCGGGCAACCTCGGGTCGCCCACGATGCCAATCTCCGTGCTGCGCGCCAGAAGCGCGTCGTGGTTCATCAGCATGCGCCCGAAGCCCGTCGGTTGCCGCCCCATCAACTCCTGCACCGTTAGCGCAATCGATGCCGCTTCCTTGCGATAGTCGTAGTACCCCAGCAGGTCGCTCAGCCGGATCAGCAACTCTGCAGCCAGCGAATTGCCGCTGGGTATGGCATTGTCGACATAGTCCTTGCGCCGCACTACCAACTGCTCGTGATCGACGCCGGTCTGGTAGAAGCCGCCCCGCTCATCGTCATGGAACTGGTCGTACATGATTTGCGTCAGGCGACTCGCCTCACCCAGCCAGCGCAGGTCAAAGTCGGCCTCGTAGAGTGCGATCAGCGCGCGGACAAACGAGGCATAGTCCTCCAAGTAGGCGTTGAAGCGGGCGCGCCCGTCCTTGTAGCTGCGGAAGAGCTTGCCGTCCGGCTGGCTCATGTGTTCCAGAACGAAGTTGGCCGCGTTCTGCGCGGCCGCCAGCGCATCGGCGCGGCCAAGCACAACGCCGCACTCGGCCAACGCGTGGATCATGAGCCCATTCCACTCCGTGAGGATCTTGTCATCGCGCGCCGGTGCGATGCGCGCCTGCCGGCGGGCAAACAGTTTCCGCCGCGCATCAGCCAGTATCTCCTCCGTCTCCGCCGCCTCCAACCCAAAACGTTCCGCCACCTGCTCTACGGATCGACTCACGTAGAGGATGTTGCTGCCCTCGAAGTTGCCCCGATCCGACACGCCATAGTAGGTCTCGAACACGCCGGCCGCCTGCGCATCCAGAACGCCCTCGATCTCCGCCGGTGTCCAGACGAAGAACTTGCCCTCTTCACCCTCGCTGTCCGCGTCCTGTGTGCTATAGAAGCCGCCGGTCGGGTGTGCACCGGGTGCGCCCGCGCCGGGAGCCGTCATCTCGCGCAGCACATAGTCGATCGTCTCCTCCACTACGCGCCGATACAGCGGACGCGGTGTGATCAACCACGCATGCAAGTACGTGCGCAACAATTGCGCGTTGTCGTACAGCATCTTCTCGAAGTGGGGCACGAGCCAGACCGCATCCACGCTGTAGCGGTGAAACCCGCCGCCCAACTGGTCATAGATACCGCCCAGCGCCATCTGCTCCAGCGTGCGCTCCGACATGTAGAGTGTGTCCAACTCGCCCGTGCGCAGATATTGCGTGTGGATGAAGTCCAGAATCATAGGCTGGGGGAACTTGGGCTGGCTGCCAAAACCGCCATGTTCATCGTCGAAATTCTGCTCAAGCTGCCAGAGCGCGGCGTCCAGCGTCTCAATGCCAAAATCGTTGGCGTCGCTTTCCAGGACGGCGGAACGACTGAGCATCTCCGTCAGATTCTGCGCCTGTTCGTCGACCTGCTCGCGCCGATCGCGGTACGCCACAGACACAGACTGTAGCACCTGCCGGAAACTTGGCATGCCGTGGCGGGGTTCGGGCGGGAAATAGGTGCCGCCGTAGAAAGGCTGCCCGTCCGGCGTAAGGAAGACGCTCATGGGCCATCCGCCCTGGCCCGTCATGGCCTGCACCGCCTCCATATAGATGGCGTCCAAATCGGGCCGCTCTTCGCGGTCCACCTTGATGTTCACGAAGAGCTCGTTCATGAGCGCGGACGTGGCCTCGTTCTCAAAGCTCTCGCGTTCCATCACGTGGCACCAGTGACAGGCGCTGTAGCCGACGCTCAGGAAGATGGGCTTGTCCTGCGCCCGCGCCGCCTCCAGCGCTTCCTCGCTCCACGCGTACCAGTGCACCGGATTGTACGCATGTTGCAGCAAATACGGCGAAGTCTCGTCTATCAGGCGATTCGGCTGTCGTTCATCAGTCATGTAGTCCGTTCCAATTCTCGTATTCAATGCCCCGCTGTTCAAAGTTCAACGCTGGCGCTGCTCGCCGCCGCTTGAACTCTTGAACCTTGAACTCCTTGAACCCCGAACTTCTTGACCTCCTACCCCAACGCCTGCTCCCCGCACGCATGCGCATATCCACAGCCCCGGCACCGCGCCGGGTCGTCATGCTGGCGCGCAACGTCGGGGGCGCGGCGCGCGCGGCGAATTTCGTCTGCCGACATCAATACAGCGCGGCGCAGCGTCTCGTCGAAGGGGATGCGCAGCGTGGCGTCGGCGTAATGCAGCAGACCGTACGGCGTCGCCGACTTGTAGTGATCCTCCACGAGCAGGCAGTACGCGCCAAGCTGGAGCACGTGCCCATCGAGCGGCTGCGACGGCCGGCTGCGGCTCTTCACCTCCACCGGCACGGTGAACTTGCGTCCGTTCTCCGTGACCTGCACCAGGTAATCAGGCCGGCCTACCAGTCCATAGCGCCGGCTCAACAGCGGTTGCTGCACCTCCTGCCACAGGCCCGTGTCACTGTAGACAACATCGCCCGCAGGCAGGCCCGTCGCAGCGCGTTTCCGTCGCCCCCACCAAAGCAGCGCAAGGCCGAGCAGAATCAATATCGCCGCCGCCAGCAGCAGATACGGCACTCCGGCTACGCTCCCCGCGCCTGCACCAGCATTTCCCACTCGCCGCGCTGCACCACCTTCTCCTCTTGATTCAGCACGTCCACCTTGAACGTGACAAGTCCGCCGCCCAGCCGCGGCATCGACTTCGTGTCGCCCACCGTCAACCGCACGCGCACCGTGTCGCCAATGAAGACAGGCCGCTGGAAGCGCCAATCTCCGATACTGCGGAAGGCGAGGATCGTCTCCTCCATGAAGCCAAGGCGCACGGCAAGCCCACTCGCGATGCTCAGAATGAGCAGGCCGTGGGCGACGCGCTGGCCGAACATGTGGCCCTTGCTGTATTCCGCGTCGGTGTGGATCAGGTTCCAGTCGCCGGAGAGCGCAGCGAAATTCACAACATCCGCCTCGGTGATCGTGCGCCCCATGCTGGTGACGACGTCGCCGGCAATGAATTCCTCGAAGTAGAGGCCTGTGGAACGAGCGAGTTTGCCCTCGCTCATAGCGTACCCTCGCTCATGTCGTGCAGCCTTTCTGCGTGTTCTTGTCGCGGCGATAGAGTCCACGGCGTTGCGCGTGTGGATAATACCCCAGCGATCAAGCATGGACAAGGGCGCGGCGATGTGCTCCCCATGCCGTGTAACAGCGCTATCGGCGCCCAGGTGATAGAATGTGCACTATCATTGTCTGGAAAGGACACAACGTATGCTACCAACTCACTGGACGGAATACGACCTCGATATCGATGACGGGGTCTTGCACTACCTGCGCACGGGCAACGGCCGCAAACCGCCGCTTGTCCTCGTACACGGCTTCTCCGATAACGCCCGTTGCTGGCTACAGACCGCGCTGGATCTGGAAGGCGAATACGACATCGTCTTGCCTGACGCCCGGGGCCACGGGCTGTCTGCCAGAGCAGAACCCGATCAACCAGTGGACCTTGCCGCTGACCTGGCAGCCATCATCGAGACCCTGGGGATTCAGCGCCCAATCGTCGTGGGCCACTCCATGGGCGCGGAGACAGCGTTCCAACTAGGGGTGCGTTTTCCCCACATCCCCCGCGCATTGATTCTGGAAGACCCGCCGTGGCGCGAGCCCATGCAAGGCGACTCCGGCGGCCAGCCGCCCACCCGCCACTTGGCCACAGCGGTCGAGAACATATCGCGCTCCACGCTCGACGAACTAAAAGACCAGGCTCGACAAGAACATCCCACCTGGCCGGACTGGGTGATCGACACGTGGTGCCCCGCCAAGAAACAACTGGATCCCGACTTTCTCTCGGTGCTGCGAATGAACATGGCTGGCTGGACCGACGGTGTGCCGCGCCTCACCTGCCCGACGTTGATTGTTACGGCTGACCCCGAGAAAGGCGGCATCGTTACCCCGGCCATTGCCGAACGTGTGCAGACAATGAATCAGAAGTGTCAGATTGTGCACGTTCCGGACGCGGGCCATCACATCCGCTTCGAGCAATACGACGCGTACATGCATCACGTCAACGCCTTTCTGCAGCGTCTCGCCTGACCGACGGCCATCCGAGGGACGCTCCTCGCCCAAACCGCCAGACAAATCTGACCAGCAGATCATCCAAGACTGGACGCTCCATGCCCACCGCGTCACGACACTCGAGCCGGCGTCGTTCCATCGACTGGAACTCTCCCCAAACCCGCATCCTCATCGGCTTGATGGCGCCCGCAGTTGTCACGGGCATGAACCACCACATGTTCAACGTGGCGCTGCCCGCGCATCCGCAACAGCTTCGGGATCGATGCCGACACGACGGCCTGGGTCGTGATGAGTTACACGCTCCCCTTCATGGCCCTCATGCCGCTGTATGGCCGGCTGGGCGACAGGCTAGGAAAACGGCGCTTGCTGCTCTTTGGCACGCTTGTATTCACGATCGGCACGATCATGGTCATGTCCGCCGGCAGTCTGGCCGCGCTGATGGCCGGTCGCTTCGTGCAAGGCGTGGGCAGCGCCGGCTTCGTGCCTCTCTGCATCGCCATCATCACGCAGCGCTTCCCCGCCGACAGAACGGGGCCGAGTCATGGGCGCCTGGAACTCCATGATCCCCCTCGCCGGTCTGTCGCTGCCCTTCATGGCGGGTCTGCTGGTGGACGCCCTGGGCTGGCGCGCCATCTACCCGCCGATCCTGCTCGCCGGCGTCCTGGCCTTCATCATGATCCGGCGCAATATTCAGCCGCTAACGCAACGCGTCGACTTCCGCTACCTGCGTTCGTTTGACTGGGTAGGCGTCGCCCTACTCAGCGGCGCACTGGTATCGCTGCTCTTCTATACGTCGAGCCGCCCCATCACCGGCGTGCCGGCGCTGCAAGACGTGCGCCTGCTCCTGCTCTGGCCGCTGCTCTTTGGCGCGCTCATCGTGTGGGAGCGGCGCCGACCGCAGCCCGTACATCAACCTTGCCATCTTCGGCAACAGCGCGTTCAGTCTGTCGTCGCTCTGCGCCGGCCTGCGCATGTCGCTGATGACCAGCATCAGCTTTCTGCTGCCGCTCTACATGAGCGACGTGCACGCCAGCCCGGCCAGCGTCATCGGCATCGTTCTCAGCCTCCAGGCCGGCATGTTGTTTCTCACCTCGCGCATGCGGCGGCCAGCTCGCCGACCGCTGGGGCAGTCGCATGCCGGTGACCGTAAGCATGGCGGGGCTGATCGGCGTCATGCTGTTCCTGGCCAGTCTGCCGGCAACGGCGCCCCTATGGCTGATCTTTGTGGCGGCCCTGGGCCACGGGCTGCTCATCGGTCTATCGCTGGCGCCGCTGCACCGGTCGGCCATGCAGCGTATCGACGAAGAGGAAGTGGGCATGGCGGCCGGCCTCTACAGCATGATCCGCTTTGCCGGTCAGATACTGGGCGTGGCCGTGGCCGGCGTTCTGCTCCAGCGCGGCCTGGAACGCTATGCCGCGCCCATCGACGCCTATCAAGTGGTGTTCTACGTATTCGCCGGCGTCGCGTTTGCTGCCACGGCCGTGGGGTGGAACCTACGCGAGGCGTGAGTGGGTACGCGCGGCCGCACGGTCATTCCGGGCTTGACCCGGAATCTACTTCCCAGGTCAAGCGCACCCGGTCCTGTTGGGCGTGCATGCCCCTGTCCGCGGGCATGACAATAGACGCCACCGCACCGCGTCGCTTCGGGCTCGGGCTCGGGCGCCCCTCGGGGGGGCGCGGAATCGACGATAGTGGATCAGCTTCAGACATCGCACTATACTGACCGGACAAACGGAACACTGATAAAACGACAGACGCAGCGGAACCGTAATCCGCTGGGATACGCCCATATGAGCCTGAACCCCACCCGTCCTTCCAACACACCAACCGACAGGAGCGCACACCCGTGAGTGAAGTGGGTCTGCACAAGACTGAATTGGACACGCCGTTTCTCTGGGTAGACTTGGACAAGCTGGAACAGAACATCGCCGGCATCGCCGGCTACCTGCAAGCGGCCGGTGTCAACTGGCGTCCGCACATCAAAGGCAACAAGACCCCGGCCATTGCCCACATGCTGCTGCGCGCCGGCGCCATCGGATTGACCTGCGCCAAGCTGGGCGAGGTCGAGGTGATGGCCGCGGCCGGCGTACAGGACTTTCTGATCGCCAATCAGCTTGTCGGCGAACAGAAGTACACCCGACTCGCCGATCTCGCCCGCACAGTCGACGTCAAAGTGGCCGTGGACAGCACGGCGACGTTGGCGGGGCTGAACCGCGCCGCCGTCGACAAGGGTGTCGAGATCGGCGTGGTGATCGAAATCAACACGGGCATGGACCGGGCCGGGGTGCTGCCCGGCGCTCCGGTGTTGGCGTTGGCGCGGGCCATCGGCGAGTACGCCGGATTGCGTCTGCGCGGGGTAATGACGTGGGAAGGCCATACGCTGAGCATTGCCGATGAGACGGAGAAGCGGCGCGCCATCGCGACAGCCATCGGCCTTTTGCGAGAGAGCGCCGATCTCTGTCGCCAGGCAGGGATTCCCATTGAGATCGTAAGTTGCGGCGGCAGCGGTACGTACGCCATCACTGCACTGGAAGAGGGCATCACGGAGATCCAGGCCGGCGGCGCAGTCTTCAACGACGTGGCGTACACAAGCATGAACGTGTCCACGCAACAGGCGCTCTTCGTGCACAGCGTGGTCACCAGCCGCCCGGCAGCGAATCGCATCATCATCGACTCCGGTTGGAAGACGCTTCCCCGATGGGCTCGTCCGCCACAGCCGATCGGCATTTCGGGCGTAGCCGACATCGTGATGTCGGCCGAGCATGGGACCATCACCTTGGCGGAACCGGACGACTCCGTCTCTGTCGGAGACCGCTTTGATTTTGTCGTGGGCTACGGCGACAACACGGTCTTTCTGCACGACAATCTCTACGCGCTGCGCGACGGCGTGGTGGAGGCGGTCTTGCCGATCGCGGCGCGGGGACAGCTACGCTAGTCGACTCCGGCTGAGAAGACAATGAATGACACGGGCGCGCATCCTGCACCTGCTGGCATAGGCGCAGGATGCGCGCCGCGACTATGAGCAGCCCGAGCTCCAGGGCGTCTTCGACGAGGACTGGCCTGCCTGGTACGCTGAAGTACGTGATCGAGCACGGGTGGAAGCCGCTGTTGTCGCAGCCGGCCACGGTGGGGTGTTTGGGCCAACTGCTGGCCACGTACAACGATCAGTATCAGCAGACGGACAAGCAGCTTTCATGGGGCGAGTTCAGCGCTGCGGCGATCGCTGGGGCTCTGGGCTAGACTTCCGTGCGAGCCGCGTTGTGGTGCGGTTGCCGACCTCGGTTCCCGACTTCTGTGTCAACCTTCCGTAACACTTCTGTAAGATTCCCTCCACAGATCTGTAATTGAAGGCGTGTACCATCAGTGTATAGGCGCAGTTGACTGCGCCAGTCCCCCATCGACACACGTTGGATTTGTTCGTTCACACAGGAGGGAGATTCAGATGTTGCGCAAGACTCTGTACTTGCTATTGGCAGCCGTGACAATGTTGCTCGCAGTCACACCGGCCCAGGCCGAAACGCCGGGCATTGATTCCGCCAGCGGTCCCCAGGGCAAGATTCTCGTCGCCAACCGTGCCTCCGGCACGCTCTCGGTCATCGACGTCGCAACGGACCAGGTGATTGACACGCTGTCCTTGCCCGGCGACACGCCCGAGCCTATGTACGTTGTCTTTGTCCATCAGGCGAATCGCGTTTTCGTTGGCGATCGCGCCAACAATCAGGTCGTGGTCTACAACGCCAAGTCGCTCGAAGTCCAGGGCGTCGTGCCCACGGGTGCCGGCGTGTTCCATATGTGGGCCGACGCCAAGGGCACACGACTATGGGTCAACAATGACATCGACAACACCGCCACCGTCATCGACCCGCACACCCTCGCCGTCATCACCACCGTGCCCATGCCTGCCGACCTCATCGCAATGGGCGGAAAGCCCCACGATGTCGTGCTTGAGAACAAGGGCGATGCCGCGTACGCCACCCTCTTGGGGTTCGCCGGCGACAATGATTACGTCGTGAAGTTCGATACCGAGACCTATCAGGAAGTCGCGCGCGCCGCCGTGGGCAAGGACCCCCATGTCTCACTGACCCGGCGCAACAACCTGCTCTACGTGCCGGCGCAGAACTCCAACATTGTCACGCTCCTCGATCGCGACACGCTGGCCCACGTGGCCGATCTATCGGTTCCCGGCGCGCATGGGGCGGGGATGCGGCTGGACGGTCGCGTCTTCTACACGACCAACCTGACGGGCGGCGGCACAGGCGGACTGGTCGCCATCGACACCGCCTCCAACAGCATCTTCGGCGCCGTGGATACGCCCTTCCCGGTACCGCACAACATCGCATTGACCAAGAAGGGCGACAAGCTCTACGTAACCCATTCCGGCGGCGCTGCGCAAACGGTCACGGTCTACACCGCATCCAAAGACGCTCCCGTGCCCGTCTACCTAACCAGCGTCACAGTTGGGCTGAATCCGTTTGGATTGGCCTTCATCCCTTAGTGGGTCCACGGAACCGGCGCTGCTCGGACTGAATCCGCCAGCGAGCGCATGACGCGGCCAGCGCGCCGCATACGAAGCCACGGGGGCAGCACCAGACGCTGCACCCGTTTCTGTCCGGACCGATTCCGGAGCGCGTCTGTGTTGTCCTCTCGCCAGGTTTGCCGTCGGAACGTTGCCGCGGCCGGTCTGTCCTTTGTCCCCGCCTCGTTGGACTCGCCCACAACCGCAGATTTCGACCCAGTCTGGCTGTCCGATTTCATTGTCACGTCAAAACGATCATCCTCCGGTGACCAGTGTCCGCAAATGGGCCGCCCACCCATTCTACGTTACACTTAGCGATGCCTTTCGAATTCGAGACGAATATGCAGATGCACTCCAAAGAAAGAGCAAGTTGTGGCGCGAATACCGAAAGAGGTTCAGGAGTTCTTTGGTGGCAAATTAGCGTGGGTAGCGACAGCCTCGTCCGATGGAACACCCAACGCAACACCAAAAGGGTCAGTTCGCGTACTTGACGACGAGCATGTGATCTTCGCCGATCTGTATTCGCTCAAGACCCGCGAGAATCTGAAACAGAATCCCAAAGTCGCAATCACCGTGGTTGATACCGAAACCGTCACGGGGTACGAGATCAAGGGTTCTGCAGAACTACTTGATTCGGGACCGCTGTTCGAGGAGATGGCAGAGGGATTGAAGAACAGCCCGAAGAAGAGGCCGCCACTCGAGTATGTTGTCCGGGTGACGGTGGAATCTGTCTACGACCAGTCCGTGGGGCCGGACGCCGGCAAGCAGATCGTGTAGCGGTTTCTGACCCTGTGGTGCGCTACGAATCGAACGAACGGATCCTTGCGGTAGGACTTGCCGCAGGGCTCCTCTCATTTTGGCGCGGCACAGGGAGACTCTTCTCTCGAGACTGCTTGCGCCGCACTCGCAGTTTCTCTTTGCCGGCTTCGAATCCCATGGTGCGTACCGTCGATCCCCTCGCACCGATAAGTCGCCCGTTTGGATTGACACCCCTGGTCGCTGAGGATAGAATTCGAGCGCAGTCAAACATGGGACGGTGGCGGAACGGCAGACGCAGCGGACTTAAAATCCGCCGGGGTAACACTCGTGTGGGTTCGAATCCCACCCGTCCCACTGGGACTGTTGCGTGACCGGCAGCAGACCGCCTGCGCTTGCCCTATCGATGCTTCTGTTCAATCATTTGGCCGGACCGGAATCCGAAATCATATGGCGCTGGGAGTTGAACCGGATCGCGAAGGCCGGCGTCGATGCACTGGCGACGGCTGTGAACGACTTCTGTGCAATCTGCCGCGCCCTGCACAGCGTGAAAACCTGGCTCCGCGCAGCCGCGCCCGCATGAATCGAACGTGCCCGATGCTTGTCGACTTTCTGATCCCCCGGCGCCCCGTCTCGCTGCAGACCAAGAACCGCACCAACCTGCGCAATTGGAAGCGCTACGTGCGCACCCAGGCAGGCAAGAACTGGACGCGAGCCCCGTTCCGCAATGCCTCGTTTAGCCTGAAGCTGTTCTACTGGTGCGGCTCCGATCCGGTCGACGCCGACAACATCATCAAGCCCATCCAGGACGCGCTCGTTGGCCTCGTCTATGTGGACGATGTACGCGTGATCGACGTGGAATGCCACCGGCGCTCGCTCTACGGCGCGTTCGACATCGCCGACTTTCCTCCGCTCTTGCTGCAAGGGCTTCTCAGCGGCGACGAGTGTGTCTATGTCCAGGTCGGCCTGGCCAGTTCACTGGGGAGTTATCTATGACTGGGACTGCACGCTACGACAGAGCAATCGAACGCAAGGTCGCCGACCGATACAGGCGTTTGGGCTATGACGTGATGGAACAGCCCGCGCCCGGCGACCTGCCTTTCGACCTGGGCGGCTACCAGCCGGACCTGCTCGCTATGAAATCCGGCGAACGCCTCCTGATCGAAGTCAAAGGCTCGGTCACGGGCGTCTCTGTCGAACAATACCTAGAGATCGCAGAACTCGTGGCGCACCACCCCGGCTGGCGATTCCTACTCGTCACGGAAGAGGAGCCCATGGCCCGTTTGGCCGAGGGCGGCGAACTCGTCCCGCTCACGTGGGAACAGATGGATGCGCGGATGGAGCACGCGGAACGGCTTCGCTCCCTGGGCGAGGACGGGGCGAGCTTCCTGAGCCTGTGGTCAATCCTCGAAGCCGCCATGCGCAACCGCGCCTTGGACGTGCAGATCCCGCTCGAACTGGTTTCGACAACATCCATCCTCAACCATCTCTATTCCCTGGGCGAACTGTCGATGGACCAATTCGACGCCGCCCAGGATATGCTTCGAACAAGGGATCTGATCGTTCACGGCTTCCATGCGGACGACGTGGCGGGCTCTGCAGACAGCCTGAACGCTCTCGTACACGAACTTTCCGGCGCGTGGCGACCGGGACATGTGAGCGCTGCCGGTGCATGACTTCCCGTCCCAGGTCGGGCGCCTCCGCCCATGGTCTGCGTCGGGAGTTCGCCGACATCGGCGCCAATTTCGGATCGCGCCGCATGGATTTCCCGTCTTTGCCCGTTCTTCGCTTATCCTATACCCTATGCAGGCAGACGAACCGAGACTGGCTGTGTATTGTCCAGGCGTCTATGCGGGGCGCTGTGCCGCGAATTCTATGCGCAATAACGCCTGCGTTACGTCGTGCAACAGGAGGGGGACTGAATGAGGCCGTACCTGATTCATCAGGACAAAATGTGGTTTGTCATATCCGGCTGTCGCATCGTCGCCATCACCGACAACAAGGCGGACGGCATGCAGGTGATCCGCGAACTGCCCCCCATGCACACCGAGCAATCCCTCAGCGAAAACGGGGGCGATCCCTCGCAGAACTAGCCGCGCACCGGCCATTCCGCGCGCCAAACTGGACTGACAAACCTAGACTGAAACAGCAAAGTACCCGCCGGTAGCCGGCGGGTTCCTTTTGTGTACCAGGCAGTTTCCCGGTTGCCCAAGAAACTGCACTACGCGCACACCTGGCCCGTCCCTACGGGAACCCGATGTAGGGGTGTGCGAAGAATCCGCGAGTATCAGCCGCATGCGACGCGATCAGTGTGCAGCCCTTCTGACCCCTACGGCTGCAAGAACCCCTGCTCCAACAGATACTCCGAAATCCGCCGTGCGTTGTCCTCCGCCGACTGGTCGATCGTCTCCAAGCGTAGCTCTGGGTGCTGCGGCGGCTCGTACGGATCGTCGATGCCCGTGAAGTCCTGGATCTCGCCGCGACGCGCACGCTGATACAGGCCCTTCGTGTCGCGCGCCTCGCACACCTCCAGCGGCGTGTCCATAAACACCTCTACGTAGTGATCCTGGCCCACCATGCTGCGCACATAATTGCGCATATCTCGGTACGGACTCACCGCTGCGCAGATTGCCACGCCGCCGTGGCGCACGATCTCCGCCGCCACGTACCCCATACGCCGCACGTTCGTGTTGCGGTCCTCCTTGCCAAAGCCCAGCTCCTGCGATAAATGCGCCCGCATCACGTCGCCGTCCAGCAGCGTCACCTGCCGGCCATGCTGCTGCAACAACACCGTCAACACTGCCGCGGTGGTCGACTTGCCCGCTCCGCTCAGGCCCGTGAACCAGATGCACACACCCTGCTTATGGCGCGGCGGGTAGCTGTCCGCGAGGATGGCGGCCACCTCCGGCCGCGTGAACCAGTCCGGCAATTCCAGCCCGTTGTTCAGGTAGTCCTCGCGCACCTGTGTACCGGAGATCGATGCTGTCTTCGCGTCCTCCGGCACTTTGCCCACCTCTTCGTACCGGTCCTCGTCCGGCAAATAGACCAGCATCTTGAACGGAACCGGCTGCACGCCCAGCTCCTCGCTGTACTCCATGGCCAGGTCCTGCGCATCATACGGCCCATAGAACGGCTTGCCCGTCGGAGTCGTTGCCCGGCCCCGCATGGTCGCGGCCGACGATCAGATGATTCGCGCCGTAGTTGCGCCGGATCAGCATGTGCCAAACCGCCTCCCGCGGGCCCGCCAGGCGCATGGCCAGCGGCAGCAGCGACAGCAGCACCCGGTCCGGTTCGTAGTAGCGCTCCGTCAACGCCCGATACGTGCGCACACGCGTGTAGTGGTCCACGTCGCCCGGCTTTGTCAGCCCCACCACCGGATGCAGGAGCAGCGTGCCGTCCACCTCCTGCACCGCGCGCTTGGTCAACTCCTCATGCACTCGGTGCAGCGGATTGCGGGTCTGGAAGGCCACTACGTTGCCGTGGCCCATCTTCGCCAGCCGGGCACGCGTTTCCGCCGGCGTCAGGCGCGACTCGCTGAAAATCGTAGTGTGGCGGAAGCTGCAATACGCGCAGCCGTCCTGAGACATTGAGTCGCGGCCAGCGGTGCATCTCCGCCACCATGGGATGGCGCAGGTCCTGCGTGCCAAATACCTTCTCCGACACCTCGGCCAAGTCCCACTCGTAGATCTCCTCGATCACCATCAGCGCCAGCAGATTGTTGTTGGCGTCTCGCAGCGCGATCTCCTGGCCGATGTGGATCTCGCGGCCGCGGTTCCACGGGCAGCGTCACGGGAATCGGGAAGACTGTCCGTCCGCCAGCCGCATCGTGTCCAGCACGGACTGGTAGTCGCGCTGGCCCATGAAGCGTCTGAGCGGCGAGAACGCGCCGATGGCCAGCAGCTCCAAGTCGCAGATGGCGCGTTCAGTCAGCCGCACGGAAGGCAGTTGGTTGGCGTACGCCGTGGCGGCGGTCCGCTCCCCTTCCGGCATGAGCAGGTCGACGAGTTCGCCGCCATAGGGCGGGATCAACGCGACGCGGCCGGCGGACGTTGATTCTTCTTGGTGTTCGGAAGCGGAAGCAAGTGCGGATACTGCGGATGCCATGATGCTTTCCCATGAAACGCTTCAGCGGCGAAAAGGCGCCAGTCATTCATCAGCTCCAGGTCGCAAAAATCAGCGCGCTCGGACAGTCTACACAGACAGCAAGTGGTCGGCAGTTGCAGCGACGACGAGGAGCGCCAGCTCTTCCTCCGGAGTGAGAAATTCAGGCGTTGACCAGCTTCGCCAGCCATAGGAGAGAAATGAGCACGACCTCGTTGCCGGATGCGAGCGACAGGTTCCGAGAGTGTGTCGGTGAGACAGAGACGGCGGATGCCATGATTCACGAAGGTCCTTTGTGAATCGGTGATTTGACATAGGTTTTTGGCCCGTTGGGTGCTGGAGCGCCGCAAGTCATGCCGCACCGCGGCTCGACTCCAATCATAATCAGGATGGCGGGGGATGCAAACGTGGAGGAATGAGGCCGGAGTATCCTCGGAGTGTGCAGAATCAGCTCGGGACGATAGCGGCGAGAGTTCCTGCTGGCGACGTCCGCATATCGTCAGGCAGCCCGATGCAGGAGCAGAAGTCTCTGGTAGGCGCTGTACGCGAATTCGGCAGCGCGTCTTCGTCTCGCGGTCGGCCTCAAACAGGTTGCCCGTGAGGAGCAGGTTCAAGTGAGGCACAATCGCCACCAACCACCGTTGGCGTCGCCACGGAGAGCAGCCGCTGTTCCACGACAGCTGTATGCTACCTACAGCCCCGTGTCCACGCCCATTTCGTCTTCCTGCTTATCTACCGCCAGCACTTGGTCTCGGTCGCGTGCCCGTCGTATCGCCCGCACGCCAGAGCGGTGCCTTTCGAAGCAATTGCAGCGCGGCGGCAAGGTGGCTCTCGAGCGGACGCCAGCCGCTCATTCTTCGCGCATGCGCGCAACCAGTGGACAGCCACACGTGTTGAGAGAAGAGCAGGACGTTAGATCACGAGGCAGCACGCTGTCAACGATAGCATACTCCAGCCAGAGCACCTTCATTCTCGAAGAATGCGGAGAACAGGCTGATTGTCACCGCCCCCACCAGCGTAAGAGAAAACCACACGCTTTACCATCCAATCGGCGCGAAGGGCTGAAGGCGAAAGATATCGACATCGTGGGCAGACGGCAGCAAGGCGTTCGTCATGCGCGTGATGGAGATGATGAGAAAATTCCCCACACTACGAAGCCAAACAGGCCGATCCGCGAGAGATATGCGTATATTTCCAAATGATTCAAAGGGGGCTCAAGAGGCTCAAAACGGATGTTGACGCCCAGTCCTACCAACATTCCCGCGCCAAACACAATGACTTCAGTCAGCGGCCGCACCCGGCAAGACCGATTCACTACGGCCACGAAGGTGTCGTCATCTACCCGGACCAGGGGGCGGAGAGTCAGAGCTACGCCCGTCCGTGTTCGCTCGATGGGCATCGCAAGCATAAAAGCGATGATAAACGGATAGACCAGTTGTGCACGGTAGTCGGTAAGAAATTGCGACACGCCGATGTCGGAAAGCTGTCCAAGTATGACCGGAAGCGCAAGAAATACGGCGACGATGGCCGCGATCACGACGCTCTCGGAATGGCCGAGCGGGCGACCCAGCGGTCAAACATGACGGAGTCAGTGGTCTTGAGTTCCGTAGGGAAAGGGTGGTTTTAGGCTCCGGCACGGCACATGCCCTTTTCTCGATACATCTGGATATCGGACGAGAGAATGCGCGAACAGAACGCTCCCTGAATACCGTCTTCGCCGATCGGTCAGCGAATCGAGGATTCAGTGCCGCGACCGTACATACAGATCATAATTAGGATGGCGAGGGATGACGAAACGCCGGGGAGGACTGTACAACAGAGCGGGCGCCGGTGGACCGCCGCCGCGTCCCATGCGCTCGCATGCGGTTGCATTCTCCCAAATGTTTTAGGGAGCCGTTTCCACGTTCGGCAAGTAGAGCGATGTACCGCTTGCCTGCGGCGTCACCCGGATCGGATCGACTTGGGCGACCGTATCCTTTTCTACGATCACCGGAACGGGGCTCGGATCCTCGGACCCGGGCGCGCTGACCGTGATCGGATACCGCCCGGCGAGAACGTTATCGAACCGGTAGTCACCGTTCGCGCCCGTAATCACTGAGTTGGTGCGGGCTGCGGCCTCTACCACCGAAATGGTGACGGACGCGCCGGCCACTCCCTCGCCTTCGTCCACCTGCCCATCGCCATCTTGATCGTCGAATATCTGGCCTGTGATGGAACCCAGTTCCGGGAACTCGTCCGCGGCGGTCACCGTGAATTCCTGGTCGTCGGTGAGACCCCCGGCGTCACGTACGACGAGCGATACGACATGATTGCCCGCATCACCTGTCGTGGGCGTTCCGCTCAACGTAGCGTCCCATCACCATGATCGGTGTGCGACATCCATGACGGCCTTACGGGAATCTCGACTTCACGCGTGTCGCCGACGTCAATGTCGGCCGTCTCGACGTGATACACGTATACCTCGTTGAGAAGCGCCTGCGTGCCGGGCGTCGATGTGAAGTAGGGTGCATCGTTGGCGTTGGCGACCGAAATACTGAAGTCTTGCATTTCCGCCGCGCCCGCCACGTCCGTGACCGACAGGCGAACGTCGTGACTGCCGACGTCGGCATTTTCAGGCGTGCCGTGCATCTGTGCGGTACCGTCGCCATGATCCAGGATCTCCAACCACGCCGGGCCCTGCGTGACCGAGATCTCTACCGAATCGCCTACGTCCACATCCATCGTCACGATGTCGTACACGTACGCCTCGTCCTCTGTGGCGTCCCATTCGGCCACGAAGTGAACCAGGGAGCGTCATTGGTGTTGGCTTCCGTCACCGAAAAGACCTGCGTGGCTGTTGCCCCGGTTTCGTCGACGACCTCCAGTTCCAGCAGGTGCTCTCCGACATCCTCATTCTGCGGCGTCCCGCTCCAAGTCTCCCGTGCCATCGCCGTGAATCGTCGAGCGCAAGCCATGCCGGCTTGACAGTCGCCGAAATGGACCTCGTATCGCCTACGTCCGGGTCCGCAGTAATCACATCATACTGGTACCCGGCGTCTTCCTCTGCGTCGACTACGGGTATTGACGAGAAGCTGGGCGCGTGATTGTTGACTGTCAGCGACACCTTCAGCAGCGCCGGCTCCTGCGATGCGTCTCCCGGAAGCAGAGCGACCTCGCACACGTGCTCGCCCGGTGTGATGCCTGTGGAGTCGATCGTCAGGTCGAGTCCGCCGCGCCCGATCCCGGCAACTCACCTTCTGTGTGCGACAGCGCAAGCCACGGGCAACTGTCCGGCGTTCCTTCGTAGCCGTGAGGTAGGTGCCCACATCGTTGAACCCGCCTGCGCTGCCGAGCGTCATGATGACAATGGGCCGGCTGGAGACTATGGGCCGGAAGTAGCAGCATCCTTCGAGGACGAGATAGTCATCCGCCTGTAGCGTCTGCCCTGCGCCATCGATATTGATCACCGTGTCGTCATACGGCACGAGATCACGCTGCCGTCCCACAGTGAATGCACATAGTGGTCTCGCGTCCGTTGCGCCCGCCCACGAACGCAGATGTCGTCGCCCAGGCCCTGAACTTCGCTAGGCCCTTCAGTCGACCCGGCCCACGCCTCCACGTCACCGCTGCTCTCCAGGCGCAGTTGCCCGGTGCCGAGCTCGGCGTTCCACCAGATATCGCCCGCCGACATCGTCGTCTCTAGGAACAGATTTTCCGAATCAAGTTCGTATACCTGCACGGTGGCGTCTTCGTACGCAAAGACTGCGAAGCCCGTCCGGAAGCTACCCTTGAATATCGCGAAATCGAAGGTCCGGCCGACTCCTTTCGACTCGGTGCTGGGCACCAGCGTATAGCACGTTCTCCACGCCAATTGTAGAACGATTCGTCCCGTGGACTGCACGTGATACACGCCACTGGGTTGAAATATGCCTCGGAAACTGTTGGCAAGCACCGAGTGACTCCCAACCTGCGTCCCGGAATCGTCGAATATCGTGACTTCTGCATCCTCCAGTGCGAACACATAGAATCTGCCGGCCGCCTGCGCCGTTGGAGACTGCGTTCAGGTGGAAGATGAACTCCGTCCCTACGGCGCCCGAATCGATTGAAGGGATGAACGTGTTGTGTGACCAGCCGGTGAACAGGCTTTCATAGGCAACGACCGGCTTGTCCGATGCCACCTTGTAGGCGACCCGGTTCGGGATATACATGCGTACCGTTTCATACCGGTCAAGGGCCGAGCGACTGTCGAGCGTCGAGCCGTCCGCCAGGTTCGTGACGACGATTGAAATGTCGTCCTCCAACCCGACGACCATCAGCGGCATCCCATACGAGGGATTGTAGCCATAAAATGTGCAGCCCGAACTGAACAGCGTGAACGCCGCACCCGTGGAAACTGTGTAGCTCACCGGCTCGGTGCTCCCATTGGTCAACGTCACCGTATGGTGGGTCACCTCGCCCTCGTCCTGCGTGGACGCGACGGCCGTGGGTGAGACGCTGGAATTTGGCGCGTCCGAGGCTGCAACCGTCGCAGCGGATGCGCTTGCTCCAGCCGCCAACACAAGGAGCAAAGCCCCAATGACGGCGGCAACCACTGTAATCAAGGCCCATTTGTTCGACATCCTTTCCTCCCTCCCCCGCGGCCAAGAAGCCGCCGCAATGGCTCGTTCAAGTTTTCCGAAATCGCGGATCGGCTGCAGCCGCACCGTGTATTCCTGGCGGGCGGCGTTCGCCTGTTGCCATCGTACGCTGTACATGAACAGGTAGTTGACCAGATGTTGACCAGAATCTGACCAGACACGTGCGCCGACGCAGCCCTCCGGACTGATGACCGGTACGTTATCCGAGTCACAAGGAAAGACCATCGGCCGCGGAATGTGAGGAGCGGAGGGTGCGTCCCAAATTATTGCGGAGTACTGACAATAGCTCGCGTGCTCGTGTGAGCATGGCCGAGACACACGCCGAAAAGCGGTCTGATCGCTTCGGCATACCTCCGGCCCAAATATTTGGGACGCACCCAGGAGCGGATTTAGGCTTGCCATGCCCATGGGGGCATGATAAACTCGCACGTAGACAAATACGTAGCTTACTCACATATCGAAGCGCATAGTCGCAGACGTCGCATGTCATCACATTCGGCTTTGCCGGCCATTCCACAGCCACAATCCGGGCGCCTGCGTGGACCGCGATCCAACCTTCTGCTGCTGGTTTGCGGTTCTCCGTGTTTCAGGGATGTGCCATGCGTGTCATACGCCGTTTGTTCTGTGTTTGCAGACAAACCACACTATCCACCGTTCGCGCCCGCTTC
Source organism: uncultured Chloroflexia bacterium (assembly GCA_963752485.1). Taxonomy (GTDB): domain Bacteria; phylum Chloroflexota; class Anaerolineae; order Caldilineales; family Caldilineaceae; genus JASGTU01. The sequence continues at coordinate 385,366 of CAVVYP010000013.1, read as the reverse complement.
GGGCACAACACAACCCAAGGAGAATGATATGAAACGATACACTTTGCTCAGCCTGCTGCTCGTGCTGGCGCTGGCTTTCACCGCCTGCGCACCAGCGGCGGCGCCCCAGCAGCGCCAGCCGAGGAAGCCGCAGCCCCGGCAGACGAGCCGCTGCCCCGGCCGAAGAAGCGGCTCCCCCGGATCTGCCCTTCGAGGTCGCGCCGGAGGCCATCAACCCATTCAACATCCCTGCGGGCACCGAACTCGAGGGCATCTTCTTCGAGGGCGGTTACGGCCGCGGCTATCTGGACAACGCCGCCGACATCTACCGCGCCCTCCATCCCGACGGTCCGATGACCGTCGAAGGCATCCAGCGTGTCGGCGACCAGCTTCGCCCGCGCTTCATCGCCGGTGACCCGCCGGACGTGATCGACAACAGTGGCGCCGGCAACCTGGACATGGCCGCCCTGGTCGCCGAGGGCGAGCTGCTCGATCTGGCTCCGCTCTTGGGCGCTCCGTCCCTGGACACGCCGGGCAAGACCTTCGGCGAGACGCTTTTCCCGGGCTCCCAGGATGCCGGCATGTTCGACGGTGTCCAGCACGTCCTGCTTCTCTCCTACACCGTCTCCGGTATCTGGCACAGCCAGAGCCTATTCGAGGAGATGGGCTGGGAATACCCGACGACCTGGGACGAGATGCTTGAGTTTGGCGATATGGTTCTGGAAACGACCGACATGTACCCGTGGACCTATCAGGGCAAGTATCCCGCAGTACATGGTCTTTGGCGTGCTCATGCCCTTGGTCTACAAGAACGGCGGCATCGAAGCCATCATCGCCATGGACAACCTGGAAGAAGGCGCCTTCTCCACCGATGCTGTGAAGAAGTCGCTGGAGCAGCTCCAGGAGCTCTACACCCGCGGTCATATCATGCCCGGCACCGAGGGCCTGACGCACACGGAGGCCCAGGCCGAATGGCTGCAGAAGAAGGCCGTCTTCATCCCCTGCGGCACCTGGCTGGAGAACGAGATGCGCGACCTGACGCCCGAAGGCTTCGACATGGTCGTCAAGCGCCGTACCCGGCACAGGACGAAGAGCACCGGCCATTCCATCCTGGCCTGGTCCGGTGAGAACTTCATCGTGCCCACCAACGGCGAGAACCCCGAAGCCGGCATGGACTACCTGCGCGCGCTCATGTCCAAGGAGAACGCCAAGTGGTTCGCCCAGAACGTGGGCGCCATCATGCCCGTCATCGGCGGTACCGAGGGCGTAGAGCTGAGCCCGGCCGTCATGTCCGCCACCGCCATCGCTGAAGCTTCCGGCGAGGACACCTTCAACTACATGTGGAAGGACTGGTACCGAGCAATGGCCGACGAGTCCCGCGACCGCACCGGCGACCTGCTCACCGGCCGCATCAGCCCCGACGAGTGGATGGAAGCCATGGAAGCCATGGCCGCTCGAGGTCAAGGAAGACCCGGACATCGTGAAGTACACGCGCGAGTAACGCTAGTGCACGCTACCTTCCGGGAAGCGTCGACGTCCACGAAGTCGTGGCAGCTTCCCGGAAGGTGCATTCTATGGTCACCCTGAGCGGTGACGAAAGGTCTATGTGCCAGCAGTACGCGAGATCCTTCGTCCGCACTCAGAATGGCCATTACCTGTGACGCCGCAACGTAGCAGGCACGCCGCCGGAGGCGCACCATGTATCGCAACAAATACCGGCTGATCATTCCCTTCCTGATCCCGTCCGTCGGGCTCTACCTGTGGCTCGTCATCTTCCCCTATATCCGCGCCATGTACGATCAGCCTGACGCGCTGGAAGGGCCTCTCCAAGGACCCGGTCTTCATCGGTCTGGAAAACTACCGGCGCATGTTGCAGGATGACCACTTCTGGAATGCGCTGGGCAACAACGCCGTCTACATCATCATCCTGCCGATATTCACGCTGGGCATCGCGCTCTTCTTCGCCTTTATCCTGACGCAGGGCGTGCCGCTGAGCAAGTTCTATCGCATCAGCTACTTCTTCCCGCAGGTCATGTCCATCGTCGCCATCGGCGTGCTGTGGAGCTTTGTCTACCATCCCACCATCGGCATCCTGACCAGTTGCTGCAGGCCATCGGCATCGAGAATCCGCCGGTCTGGCTGGGCAATCCGGACACGGTTCTATTCGCCATCTCCGGCGTCACCATCTGGCAGGCCGTCGGCTTCTATATGGTGCTCTTCATCGCGGCCATGGAGTCGATCCCCATCAGCTACTACGAGGCGGCCGATGATCGACGGCGCCAACCGCTGGCATCTCTTCTGGAACATCACCATCCCGCTGATCTGGGATACCATGCAGACGGCCGTCATCTTCATCATGATCTTCGCCACCAACATGTTCGCCATCACGCAGACCATGACCGAAGGCGGACCCAGCCGTTCCTCCGAGGTGCTCTCCACCTTCCTCTACCAGGAGGCGTTCCTGAGCAGCAAGTTCGGCTACGGCACGGCCATCGCCGTCACCCTGTTCCTGATCGTCCTCTTCATTTCTGTGGTGTTGGCGCGGCTTGATGCGCCGTGAGAGTCTGGAGTACTGATATGGCAACCGATGCAGCGATCGAAACCGCCACACGAGTGCTCCGGCTCGCCACAGACGCGGCGCCGGCGAGCTGATCTCCAGCACGGCCATCAACCTGGTCCTGGCCGTCTGGGCCGTGATCGTGATCTTCCCTATGGTCTGGCTCTTCTACACCTCGTTCAAGACGGACCAGGAGATCTTCTTCAACCCGTGGTCGTTGCCCCCGTCGCCACAGTGGGACAACTATGTGCGCGGCTGGGTAGACGCCAACATCGGCACCTATTTCTGCAACAGCCTGATCGTGGTGCTGCCTTCGCTGGTACTGATTCTGATTCTCTCGGCCATGACGGCCTATGTGCTCGCCCGCTTCCCTTTCCCCGGCAACCGCGTCGCTCTTCTACGGCTTCATGGCGGGCATGCTCTTCCCCATCTTCCTGGCCCTGATCCCGCTCTTCTTCACCATCAACGCGCGTGAACGGGCTCAACACCTACTGGGGCCTGATCCTCGTCTACGTGGCCTACTCGCTGCCCTTCAGCGTCTTCTTTCTCACCGGCTTCTTCAAGACGCTGCCGTCCGAATTGCACGAAGCGGCCATCATCGACGGCGCGAACCAGTACACCGACTTCTTCACGATCATGCTGCCCCTGGCGCAGCCCGGCCTGATCAGCATCGGCATCTTCAACTTCCTGGGTATGTGGAACCAGTACCTGCTGCCGGTCGTGCTGATGACCAACGCCAAGAAGTATCTGCTCACCCAGGGTCTGGCCTACATGCTGCACCAGCAGTACTATCAGAACGACTGGAGCGCGCTCTTCGCCGCCGTCAGCATGATCATGGTGCCGACGCTGCTCGTCTACATCATCTTCCAGGGGCAGATCCAAAAGGGCATCACGGTCGGCGCGCTGAAGGGGTAAGGCGGTTCAACGCTCAAGAGTTCAAGGGCTCAGGGTACGCCCCGCGTGCAATTGACATTCCGTAGGTGCGGAACCCCTTGTGCACGAGACCATGAGCCCGTCATTCCCGCATGGCTTGGTGGAAATACACCTTCGCCCAAACACCACAACGCACTCCGGAATTGCCCGTCATGACCCTCTCCCCCGGACTCGTCTCCGTCACCTTTCGCCAACTCAGCGTGCAGGACATCGTCAACCTGACTGCGCGGGCCGGCCTCGACGCCATAGAATGGGGCGGTGACGTCCACGTTCCCCACGGCGATCTGAACGCTGCACGCGCTGCGCGCATAGCCACAGAGCACGCCGGTCTGCGTGTTGCCGCCTACGGCTCCTACTACCGCGCGGGCCACGCAGATACCGGCCCCTTCGAGGACGTGCTCGCTTCGGCGGTGGAACTGGGCGCGCCCTGTATCCGCATCTGGGCCGGCCGCCAGGGCAGCGGACACTGCCGAGCGAGCCTACTGGGACTCGGTCGTCGCCGACATCACGCGCCTCGCCGTACCTGGCGCACGCCGGCGGCGTGGACATCGTCCTCGAGTTCCACCGCAATACCCTGACCGATACCACCGAGTCGCACGGTTCGCCTGCTCGAACTCGTCAATCATCCGAGCGTCTACTCCTACTGGCAGCCGCCCCGCGGCTCGCACCTCGACGATAACCTGGCTGCGCTCGACGTACTCGCCCCCTGGCTCTACGGACTGCACGTCTTTGCCTGGCACGAGACCACGGGGGAGCGCCTGCCGCTTGGACGCGCGCGCTGGCAACTGGCGCCAGTACCTGCAGCGCGCGCATGCCCTCGACCGCGACATGTTCGCGCTGCTCGAATTCGTCGAGGACGACGACCCCGCCACCTTCCTCCGCGACGCACAAACACTCACCAATCTACTTCCCGAGATCGCGTAGGTGCGGACGTCGTTCCGCACGCTCGCTACAGCATGCGCATTTCCCCCTGCCCCGCTATAATGCCCACTCATGAACACCCCGCCCGCAGATGCCGGCATCGCCGACGAAGGCGCATCCCCACCTGAACCGCCGCCGGCATTGGCAGTCCAGCCGTCCCAGGGTTTAAGTCTGCGCGGCATCGCCGGGGCCACCCTGATCGTCATGGTCTTCTTCGTGCTCAGCCGCATCACCGGCTTGGCGAGAGAGATCATTATCGGCGCACAGTTCGGCACCAGCGCCGAGCTCGACGCCTACCTTGCCGCCTTCCGCGTGCCCGACCTGCTCTTCCAACTCGTGGCCGGCGGCGCGCTGGGCAGCGCCTTCATCCCCACGTTCGCCACCTATTGGGTACGGGACGACCAGGCCGGCGCCTGGCTGCTCTTCAGCCGCGTGCTCAACCTCGTCACGCTGGCGCTCGTGGCGCTGGCCACGCTTGGCGCCGTCTATGCGCCCGTTCTCGTGGAGCGCGTCATCGCGCCGGGCTTCTCTCCGGAGCAGCAGGCGCTCACCGCCAGCCTCATGCGCTGGATGATGGTCAGCACCGTCATCTTTGGGGCCAGCGGCCTGGTCATGGCCGCGCTCAACGCGCTGCAGCACTTCCTCCTGCCCGCGGCCGCGCCCGTCGTCTACAACGTCTCCATCATTCTCGGCGCGTGGTTCCTCACGCCGCGCATTGGCATATACGGCCTGGTCGTCGGCGTACTGGTCGGCGCACTCGGCCATCTGCTCATCCAGATTCCCGGTCTCATTCGCCAACGCGCAACCTACACGTTCGACTGGACCGTGCGCGACCCGGGCGTCTACGAAGTGCTGCGCCTGATGGCTCCCCGCGTCCTGGGCCTGCTTTTCGTCCAGTTGCACTTCCTCGTCAACACCATCCTCGCCAGCGGACTGAATGAGGGCAGCCTGAGTTCGCTCAACTATGCATGGCTGCTCATGCTGCTGCCCCTCGGCGTCTTCGCCCAGGCCATCGCCACCGCTTCCTTTCCCACTCTGTCCGCCCAGATTGCGGCCGGCCGGTCCGCGGCCATGCGCGCCACCTTCGGCCAGATATTGCGCATCATCTTCTTCCTTACCATCCCGGCCGCCACGGCGCTCTTCCTGCTGCGCGTGCCGGTGATTCAGATGCTCTTCCAACGCGGGCAGTTCACCGCGCAAAGCACGGCCATGGTGGCCTACGCACTGCAGTTCTACGCGCTGGGCCTCGTCGCCCACTCCGCCGTGGAAATCACCGTGCGCGCCTTCTACGCCCTGCACAACACATGGATTCCCGTGCTCGTGGGCGTGGCGGCCATGTCGCTCAACATCGCGCTCAGCCTGCTCTGGGTGGATGCCCTGGGCTACGGCGGACTCGCCCTCGCCAACACGACGGCGACCACTCTGGAAATGCTCTTCCTACTCTGGCTACTGCGCCGGCGCATGCACGGACTGGACGGGCAAAGGCTGGCCGGCACGATTGCGCGCAGCATCGCAGCGGCAACGGCAATGGCCGCTTCCCTCTGGCTATGGATTGCGTGGCTAGAGCCCAGGCAGCCGTCCGGCGTGGCTGGTCGCGCTCGGCGGGCTCGCCCTCGCCGCCGTTATCTACCTCGGAAGTAGCGCCCTCCTCGGCAGCCGCGAACTGCGCGACGTCCGGCGCATACTGCCCGCGCGATAGAAGCAGAACGCATGACAAGCCAAGTGAAACCTTTTCGCGGTATTCTCCGTCTATTTTTTCGCAGGCCAGGCGCGCAGCAGGGTCAGGCGAGCTAGCGCCGGGGCGGGGGTTCTGGTAGCATTGACCGCGGCCTGTGCCGTTCGCTACGCACTCCGATATCCAACAACAGGCCGCCACATCGACTGTCGATATTGCAAGCAGGGAGACCCAGATTCGATGACTTGGTTACGCACACTCGTACGCACGTGGTTCCTGACGGCCCTTCCGCTGATTGCGCTCACGTTGGGCGCAGCGCTTCCCATGCCCGCACGCGCCCAGGATTCAGCCCCACTGCCGGCGCATCCCGCCGCCATTGATGTGCCCGAATGGCTGGAGCCACGCGGCCTCAGTGTGCTGGACCTAGTCGGCCAGGTTCCGGAGGATCACCTGCGCGGTTCAATCCTGGTCTTCGACGAGGCCGGTGTAACCCAGTACCTGCGCGGGGAACGAGACGGCGACAAGGTGACCATCGAGGTCAGCATGCCCTCCTACGAAAACCCCTACAACACCGAGTTTCCCTGCCTCGGCCGGCGACCGCTCTTCGATGAATGGCCGGTCACTGTGCCGCCCTCGCATATGCGCGTCTTCTCCGCGGGTCGGGAGATCACAGACGATGTGCGCACAGCCTTCTGGCATTTCCCCGCCGCGCAGGCAGAGCCAATTCGCAGCTCCGCTCCGTCCGGAGGGCCGGCGGAACGCTACGCTGAAGAGACCGGCGGGACGATCGTGCCCGATGCCAACGACGTCTTGCCGATCACGGCCAACTTCGGATGCACCATGTTCCTCCGGGGCTCGGTCTCCGACTTGACGGCCGAATTCGTCTTTGACTACCCACCGCAAGTGTACATTGAACCTCTTGACAGTCAGACGTTTACCTTTCACTCGTATGTTGGCCCGGGCGAAGCAGGTCGACTGGATTCCCTACGCGACCAACTCAGCAGCAAATTCCCCAACCGCCACGACAAGTTCCCTCTTGACATTCCATCAGGCGCAGACTACGTGTGGCTCAATTACCCGCCCTCGCCCGTCAGCGCCTACGCAGCCCCAGGCGACACGCTGGAGCACAACATTCGCCTTCCCTCTAGCGGCACGTACCGCCTAATCGGTGGGGGCGACAGCAAATCCGTCGACCACGTCGTCTCGATGGGCCTGCCGCTCGCCGCCCAGTGGAGAGACTCGGACCTGGATGACGGCAACTGGTTGGAGCTGACCACCCAAACCGAGGTGATCTCGGCCCCAGAATACTTCGTGCCGCCCGGCATACCCTACGATCCCGTGCATGAAGGACGGCGGCTGCTCAGAGAAGCTTCTGGAGGACATCTGGTACAAAGATGCGCAGATGACGCTCCACTACTACCGTGTACGACGTCTACTCACCAGCAACCACACCCTTGTGCCCCTGCGCCAGGTCGGCCCTGGCTGGGACCCCTATCTAGCGCTGTCCTCTGAGCTCGCAGCCTGAGGTCAATCCCGTGGCGCAGACTACCGGGCAACCGGCGGCCCAGCCGGAAACGGGCTTTGCATCTGCGGCGTTGGGCTTGCAGGAGACACTCACCTTCCCGACCCTCCACCTGCCGCTGATCTTGGCCAATAATCCGCCGCCGACATTCCCGGACGATGCGCCCCAGGAAGGCTGCCCGTGCGGCTGGTTCGACCAGTACTACCGTATGCTGGACGTGGTCCCCGGCCCACGTCCAGCCTCGGCGCAGTCCGACCCCCGCTAACGCATGGACGGCCGGCCGCCTCACAGGTTCAGGCGCGATCCATCCATGCGCATTGTTGCGATGTCCTGTTCGATCTGCCGAGGCGTGGACAGGCGATATGGATTCGCCTGAGCTTGTGGTAGCATTCGGGGGCCCTGCCGTGACAATAGGCCACCGGTTTTGTCGCGCTCTGGATACGCGAGCCGATGACCATACCCGGAGACGGAGAATCAAAGATGCGCATTCGCAAGACACGACTCGTAGGCACACTCCTCCTCATGTCCTTCCTCCTCGGCGCAATGCTGCCGCTGCCCGTTCACGCTCAGGAGTGGTTGGAACCGCGCTGGCCTCAGCGTCCTCGACCTTGTCGGCCAGGTGCCGGAAGAGCATCTGCGGGGGGCCATCCTGGTCTTTGACGAAGCCGGCGTCACCCGCTATCTGCGCGGCCAGCGCGACGGCGATCAGGTGACCATCGAGGTCTCCATGTCGTCCTACCGCAGCCCGCAATTCACCGAATTCACCTGTCTGGGACGGCGCCCGCTCTTCGACGAGTGGCCCGTGGCTGTGCCGCCGTCCCAGATGCGAGTCTTCTCCGCTGGTTCGGACGTCACCAACCAGGTGGGGTCGATGTGGTACTTCCCGGCCGCTCAAGCACAGCCGGTTCGGAACTCGCTTCCATCCGGCGGCCCGGTCGAACGCTACGCCGACAACAGGAGCACGCCGGTGACACGCACTGCCGATGGCGCTGTGAACGTACCGGCCAACATGGGGTGCAAATTCTTCGTACAGAACACACTCGCGGACCTGACAGCCGAGTTCGTCTTCGACTATCCGCAAAAGGTGACTGTGGAGCCGTTGGGAAGCGAGACCTTCACCTTTCGCTCCTACGTGGGTCCGGGTTTCGCCGGTCGTATTGAGTCTCTGGCAAACCAAATGAAGTCAAACTACCCCGACCGCCATGACAAATTTCCGCTGAACCCGCCTACCGGAACCGACTTCGTATGGCTCAACTACCCGCCCTCGCCTGTCAGCGCCTACGCCTCCCCCACCAGCACGCTGGACAACAATATCCGTCTGCCCTCCAGCGGAACCTACCGCCTCATCGGTGAGGGCGATACCAAATCCGTCGATCACCTGGTCTCTATGGGTCTGCCCCTGGACGCCCAGTGGATAGACTCAGGGCTCAGCGGCGGTCAGTGGTTGGAAAGAACGAACCCGATAGAGGTGCTGTCCGCGCCCGAATACTTCGTGCCGCCGGGCGTGCCCTATCAATCGTGCATGAAGGACGGCGGCTGTGACGACACGCTGTTGGACGAAATCTACAACGCGAGCGCAGAGATGACGCTGCACTATTATCATGTACGCCGGCTGCGCAGCAGCAACCTGATGCGCGTGCCGCTGCGCCAGGTCGGCCCCAACTGGGTCGCGTCCCTCTGGCTTGGCCGCGGACGCACAGGCGCCCGCCGCCGGCCAAGGAACACCTGTGGCGCCCGAGACAGTCACGCAAACTCCGGTCACCGCCTACCTTCCGCTTGCTACTCTGTGGACGCCGCCGGCCACGTTCCCGGATGACGCCCCACAGGAGGGCTGCCCGTGCGGCTGGTTCGACCAGTATTTCCGCCTGCTGGACCTGGTCCCGGGTTTGTAGCCCTTCTCGGACCAGCAAACGTAGCCGGCGCGTCGCTAACACAACGCTAACTGGGCGCTAATCACAATCTTGTGCAACCATGGTACGATTCTTGCGTAGTATTGTGTAGGTTGCGCCGGCATAGGGACGTGAAGCTGCACATCGATGCCCTCGCAATCTTGTTACGACGAACGCAACGAACGGCGGCTTCTCGACAAGCCGCGAACGTTTCAGCGTTTGCTGGAGCATAGGAGAAGCGCGTGTATTACGGTGATTCCGGTTTTCTGATTATTGCCATGTTGCTGTTTGTGCTGAGTCTGTTTGCACAGCAGCGCGTTAAGTCCACCTTCAACAAGTACTCCAAGGTGCCCACCTCCACCGGCATGACAGGAGCGCAGGCGGCGGCGCGCATTCTGGACAGGAATGGGCTTACGAATGTGGAAGTTGAGCGTGTGCAGGGGAACCTGACGGACCACTATGACCCGCGTTCAAAAACGCTACGCCTCAGTGAAGGGGTATATGATTCCACTTCCGTCGCTGCAGTGGGCATCGCCGCCCACGAAGCCGGCCACGCGCTGCAAGACCAGTCCCACTATCGCGCGCTGGTTCTGCGCTCGGCCATGGTGCCCACGGTGCAGTTCGGCAGCAAACTCGGCCCCATCCTGTTTATCATCGGCATACTCATCGGCTTGACGCCGCTGGCCTGGCTGGGCGTGATCCTGTTCGCCGCCGTCGCCGTATTCTCGCTCGTCACGCTACCCGTGGAGTTCAATGCCAGCGCCCGCGCCAAGCAGTTGCTCGTCGCCGAGGGCATTCTCGTCCCCCAGGAGATGGGCGGCGTGAACAAGGTGCTGAACGCCGCCGCCTGGACGTATGTCGCCGCCGCACTCAGCGCCATTGTCTGGCTCTTGCGCTACGTATCGATCCTGAGCGGACGCCGGGACTAGGCGATTGCTTACGGTTCTTTGCGGATGAACACGGATTCATCGGATTGGGGGCATAGTATGTTCAACGGCTCATCCACATTCGTACGCTTCAGCGGCACGGCCGCGCAGTGGGCTAGCCGTTCGTGGCTGCTGGTTTTCATCCCCGGTCTGATCTTCGTCATCACCGCCTTCGCCATCTTTGTGTGGCCCAGGCTGCTCGCCTACATCGTGGCCGGCGGGCTCATGACCATCGGCGTGCTACTCATCGGCTGGGCCTTGACCATGCGCCGCGCCACGCGCCTGCGCTCCCAGCAACGTGATGTCGTGTATTACGACGTCCCGAACAGCTAGCGCTCTTCCTGGAAGCTGACCAATACGATCCCACACAAGAGGGGGCCGCTTTTGACAAAGACGTCAAGAGTGGCCCCCTCTTGTATTCCCCGCCCAAGGATGGCCACCCTAGAGCGTACTCCCATCCCGCCGCCGACTCTCAGTTTGGTGAGCCAAAGCCACAATGGTACGATCCCGCCGCGTTCTAGATCGCATCCGGCCATGTCCGCCGTCGTTGACCCTCGTTGCCTCACGGCCACCCGACCGAAACCGCCGGCACGTGACCAGCGCAGCCGCTAATCAGTCAGATGAAAGGGTCAGATCATGAAAGTCGCCGTCTTTAGCGCCAAGCCCTACGACAGGGATTCCCTCAACGAAATGAACGATCCGTTCGGTCACGAGCTTGTCTACTTCGAGACGCGCCTGAGCCCCATGACCACCCGCCTCGCAGAGGGCTTTCCAGCCGTTTCTGTCTTTGTCAACGACAACGTCAACGCAGACACGATCGCCGACCTGACCGCCGGCGGTACACGCCTCATCGCCACGCGCAGCGCCGGCTACAACCAGATCGATCTCCAAGCCGCCGCCCAGCATGGAATCGTCGTAGCGCGCGTCCCCGCCTATTCGCCCAACGCCGTCTCCGAATTCACCGTCGGCCTCATGCTCATGCTGGCGCGACAAATCCACCGCGGCTATCAGCGCACGCGCGAGCACAACTTCGAGCTCAGCGGACTTCTCGGCTTCGAGCTGCAGGACCGCACCATCGGTATCGTGGGTACCGGCCGCATCGGCGCCAACGTCGCCAAAGCGCTCAGCGGCTTCGGCTCCACCCTGCTCGCCTACGATATCTACGAGAACCCGGAGCTCGACGGCATCGTGCGCTACGCAACGCTTGACGAGATCTGGCAGGAGGCGTGCGCCATCACCTTCCATGTGCCGCTCACGCCCGATACGCACCACATGATCAACGCCGAAAGCATTGCCCGGTTGCGCAAGGGCGTCATGCTCATCAACACCAGCCGCGGGGCCCTCTTCGACACCGCAGCCGTCGTGGATGGATTGAAGTCTGGGCAGATCGGCGCTCTGGGCATCGACGTCTACGAGGAAGAGGCCGACCTCTTCTTTCGTGACCTCTCCAATGAGGTTGTGCAGGATGACATCTTCGCCCGACTGCTCACATTTCCCAACGTCGTCGTCACGGCACACCAGGCATTCTTCTCCGACGAGGCCCTGAGCAATATCGCCGAGACCACCCTCGCCAACATCAGCGAGTTTGAACAGACAGGCGAGTGCGCCAACGCGGTGACAGCGGAGGCGGTGCATGCGTAAGAGCAGTTCAAGGATCCAGCTTCGAGGGGCTGGCCTGGCGACGAGAATGACTCGCAGAACATAGCCTACAATGAGATGCACACGAGCGTCAAGCGGCTCGACAGCGTTCGCATTTCTTGTCCGGACTGCCCAGGATGCGTACACTTGTACGGCGTTTGAAAAGCCTCGTGCGTGAGAGGCATCAGTGACTGACTCGCGTTGAACAGTCCAGAGACTACACCGTAGGAAGCGCCATGCGCCCTCGCACGGATTCGACATGACGACCAACGACTTTGACATCGATGACCGCAACGCAGTGACTCGCGACAATCCTCTGCACAGCTACGGCTCGCTAGGACGCTGGACGCGCATCGCGTTGATTGCCGCCATTGTCGTGCTCGCCGCGACCCTGATCTGGCTCATTGCGCGCTACGTCCAGACGAGATCGTCGCTGATTGAGTCAGCCCAGGCTGGCGCCACCCTGCAAGCGCAGAAAGCTGCAAATGACCTCAGCGAGATTTTTGCCAGCAGCATGGCCACCGCCGAGGACATTGCCGGTGAACTGACCTTCGGCGCCCTCCCCTACGACCAGATCGCCGACCGCCTACAGAGCGAGATGGACGCCGACCCCACCATCGACGGCATCACGGTCGCCTTCGCCACCGGCGCCTACTCGGACGACTACGACCACTACATCGTCTATCTCCACAGAGACGAGACGGGCAAGATAACCGTCGAGGAGCGCGAGTCAGATTACGACTACACGCTACCCCCGAGCGACAACGCGAACGTGCCCCAGACCGCTTGGTACCACAACCCCATCACCCTAGGCCCTACGTGGACCGATCCGTTCGTTGCAACGGGCGCGGGCAAGGTGCTGATCGAATACGGCGCGCCCTTCTTCACAGGCCTGGGCAGCGACGCCGAACCCGCCGGCGTGGTCGCCATCGACTATTCCCTCGAAAACATGCGCCAATTGGTGGCGAACCTTGACCTCGGCGCAACCGGATATGGCACAGTCTATTCGCAATCCGGCGCCTACCTTGCCCATCCAGTGCCCGAACTCGTGGCCAACACGACGATCTTCGAACGATTCATCGAACTAGACGAGCCGGAAGCCGTGGACGCGGCCCAACGCGCGCTGGCCGGCGATACGCTCACGTTCACCCGCCTGGCCCCGGCCACCGGACAAGATGTGTGGGACTTCTTCACGCCGATTCCCAGCACCGGCTGGGCGCTCATGCTCGAACTCTCGGCAAGGGACATCCTGCCGTCAGGCAGCGAAGTGCTCGTTCGCCAAACCACTATCCTACTCGTGGGAGCAGCCCTGCTCTTCCTTGTCATCGCGCTGGCGCTGCGGGCGTACATTCCCACGTGCCAGCGGCTGTGGGCGCTGTCGCTCGCATTTTCGGCCATCGCCGTCGTCTCCATTGTGACAACCATTCTACTCGCGCGTTCCGTGCCCTTGACCTACGGCGTCGCCATCACCAACCGCACGGAACTCGATCGCTACGTCGAGCAGCTACGCCAGCAATATGCCGAGTTCGGATATGGTCCTCTGGTAGAAATCCCCACCGGCATGCTGATTCAGTCGATTCGCTTCCCCGACACAACCTCAGTCGCCGTCAACGGCTACCTCTGGCAGCACATTCCGCACGCACAAGATCTGCAGGATGGCGTCATGATGCCGCAACGCATTGATGAGCCCTGGGTGATGGACGAAATCCTGCGCCAAGAGATGGAAGACAGTACGCTCGTCGTATGGAGCTTCAACGCCGCACTTCGACAAGCGTTCGACCCGGTCCAGTACCCCTTCGACCGTTACGACATCAACATCCGCATGTTGCCCGCAGAGTTGGCGCAGAATGTGCTGCTCACGCCCGACCTGGAGAGCTACAATGTCACCGTCCCAAGCCTGCTGCCCGGGCTGGAGGAGGGCGTACGCATCAACAACTGGCGCGTCCTGGCGACCAGCTATGCATTTGTGCACAAATGGCTCAACACGAACCTGGGCTTGCCGGGCAGGCCGGCCGCCGATGTACCCGAACTGAACTTTGCCATCCGCACGAATCGCATCTTCGTCGGCCCGTTTATCGCCTTCCTGCTGCCTGCGCTGGTGGCCGGCGTCATGGTCTTCGGCTACCTGCTCAACGGCAACAAACCGGACGAACCGGAAGAGATCGTCACTGCGCTCAGCTACACGGCCGCCCTCTTCTTCGTGATCGCGGTAGTCCACGCCACCCTGCGCGAGAGCGCAGCGGCCATCGGCCTCACCTACCTGGAATATCTCTACCTCTTCCTCTACGTCGGCATACTGCTGGTCGCCGCCAACACGTTCGTCTTCGTGCGCTATCCGAATTTCCCGTTAGTGCGCTACGGAGACAACTTAATCTCCAAACTGCTCTACTGGCCGACGCTTCTGGCCGGTATGCTGGCGGTCACTGTGTGGATCTTCGTGTTTCGGTCCGGCTAGACAAGCTCCGGACCGGCCTCGAAAGATCGACGCGCAGTGGCGGCCGATGTCATGGAGACGTGGGTGCGCAGTCGTGCGCATCATATACGCCACAGACAGCGCAATTATACGGCTGCAACGTCAAGACCCCTTATTCGCCCGACGAAACCGTCTCCGCGATCCAGTGCTCGATCAGATTCGCGGTCTCGGCCGGGTGAGTTGCCATGACATAATGCGTAGCTCCAGGGATAACATGATAGACAGCGTCCGGGTAGCGCTCCGCCAGAGCGACCAATGACGTCGCAAAGCGTTCGCCTTCGGGCACATCGGTAGCGCCGGCAGCCACGATAAGCAGTGGCGCGGACATGCCCTCTTCGGCGGCAAGCAGCGCCTGCGTATGGACGCCCGCCTGCGCCTGAGTTCCTTCTCGGGCAAAGCCGAGAATGGCCTCCGACCGGCTGCGCAGGGCGATCATGCGCTCGCGGACTTCGCCGCCATATGCGGGCGAAACAAACGACGACGCCAAAGGACGCAGCAAACCGGCGCGCGCCGGCGCCGAGAGCGCAGCGTACCTGCCCATTCGTTGCACGACCTGGTCCGCCACGTCCGCGCTAAGTCCGTCCACCAGCACGACGCCCGCAACCGGGTAGCGCGCTGCGTAGAGCTGGACAATACCGCCGCCCAGTGAATGTCCGACCACCACTGGCTCCTCAATGCCAAGCTGCGCCAGCGCGGCATGAAGGTCTCCAACCACCGCCGTCATCTCGCGGTCGCCGTCAGCGTATGGCTCGCTATAGTCAGCGCCGAGACGATCGAAGGCGCACACTCGCCTGTCGGTAGGCACGGCCTGCATCAGCGGCAACCAGTCGATCGCGCCGGCCGCGTACCCGTGCACCAGAACCAGGGCCGGCTCCTGTTCGCCCTGGCAGATGTAGTGCATCTGCGCGCCATCCACCGTCATGAATTCACCCGGCGGCGGATACCGGCGCAGAACTTGCGCCGAGGCCGCTGTGTCATACATCCAGGCGACCGCCACCGTGAGGAGCAGCACCACCGCCAGGGCCATCGCTATGCGCCCTATCCATCTTCTGGCTTTCATATGTTCTCCATGTGTATGTGTACTGTCTGCATGTGTGGGTCTGCCTATGCCGGCTCTGACCGGACCGCTACAGGGACAGGCCCTTCACGAATGCCTCGATGCCTCGACGATCGATGTGGACGAAGTCGGCGTCGAAGTCTCGCAGGTGCGTAATCTGCAGCGAGGCCATCCCGTGGAAGAACGACCACAACAGATAGGCAAGGCCGTCCGCCCCCTCCTCGGACAGGGTGTGCAACCGACCTTCGTCCAGCCCGCGCCGCACCAGGTCATAGAGGCGCTTGTAGGCGCCTGCGGGTTCTTGCTCTATCGACTGCCGCTCGGAGGGAAAGCGAGAAAACGCGAGCTCGAATCGGACCGGATGGTCGTGGGCAAAGCGGATGTACGAAAGACCAGCTTCCACAATTTGATCCTCCAACGATAGGTTTTCATCCACCGCTGCCACATATCCATCTAGGATCGCCAACCCATCTGAGGCAAGCGTCTGGATGATTTCGTCCTTGCTGGCGAAGTATTCGTACAGGCCGGAGGGGCTGTAATCAACGGCGCGGGCGATACCGCGCCACGATACCTTGTCAATGCCCTGAGTGCGAACCATGTCCAAAGTAACGTCCAGGATGGCCTGCCGCGTGCGCTGCTGTCGAGTTCGGAGTGGTGAATCTGTCATATTGAACATTGTCCTTTTAGTGAACATTGTTCGGTAACCCTAGCACACATACAAATCCGGGGCAAGTCAGCACGCCATGCGTGATCACGTCAAGCCGGCGCCGCTCCCTTCTGTCTGGAGGCGGGCGAGTGCACTGCACGCTGGACCTGTCACAGCGTATGCGCTTGCCGGCTTGATTGCGCCCCGCAAACAGGAGGCTTCATCGCTTCGCTTGTGGCGCCGCCCCGAAACAGGTATCATTGACCTATGTCCGAATCTGTCCATCGACCCGCACGATTCCCCGGAGGAGTTTCCATGGACCTGCCCGAATACGTACCCCTATCCGACGTTCAACAGGCCTGCCGCGACCTGGGCATCAGCGACTGGACGAAGTCTCACCAGCCCGAGATTTCGCTGGAGGAAGCGTGTACTCTCCAGGCCGCGATCGGCGCCGAAGCTGCCGAGATCTCCGCCGAGCAATTTCGCAAGGGGCTGGAAATTGAGCTGGAGCACGGGCTGCAGTTCTCAGACGCCAATGTCACCAACAATCACCCCGTGCTAACCGGCAAGATTGTGCTCGCACATCTCAAGGAAATGCTCGACTACTACTTGCGCCTGGAGGTCGCCGAACTAGAAGGAGACCTGCTCAAAGCGCGCGTCGTCGGCGACGACCGCAAGCTCGCCAAACTCTATCCCAGACTCGTCGAAGCGCGGGCCGAGCTGGCGCAAGCGGAGGTCGCCGCACTCTCGGCGTAGGGCCTCTGCGCCAATTCTCGTAGTGCTTTGGCGGCGAGGAGTGCGACCGGCGCCCACGGTCACGCTGAGGCAGAGAAACGAAAACAGATTGGCTGACATGGGAGGCGCACCATGCAAGACCTCAGCATGCAAAACCTGGAGCTTCTCTTCCAACTCGGTCTCGCGATCCTCCTTGGCGGCGCGATTGGGCTTGACCGCGAGCGTGCCGAAAAACCCGCTGGCTTTCGTACGCATATGCTCGTCGCCGGTTCATCCGCGTTCCTGGTCATGCTGGGTGAACTCATAGACCTCCGCTATATTCGCATTCTCGGTGAAGACGTCATCCGCACGGACCCTGTGCGCGTGCTGCAAACCATTATCACAGGCATCAGTTTCATCGGCGCGGGCACCATCCTCCGCCACAAAAAGGGACCCGTTGAAGGACTTACGACTGCGGCGACGCTCTTCTTCGCCGCCTCTATCGGCATCGCTGTCGGCGTCGGCGCCTATCTCCTTGCCATCGTCGCTACCGTGCTCGTCGTGTTCATCCTCGTGTTCGGTATCCGCATCGAGGATTGGCTGGGCATCGCGCGACTAGCCGCCACGACTCTCGCCCCATCGGAAACTACACGCTCGCGTCCGAAGCGAAAGCCGCAGCGGCCACCGCCGCACAATCGAAAGGCCTCCGATGACGCATCCGCCGCCGGCCCCGTCCAACGCAACGGACACTACGAGGCCATCGCGCCGGCACACACGCTGGTTCGCGGCGATGGGCATCGCTGTTCTACTCTGCCTCGCTGCGTGGCTATGGCAGAGCGCCCATTCCTTTGCCGTCGACGAACGCAGCACCAGCAGCCCAGCGGACTGTCTCCCCGACCTGCGCTTTGCCGTCATCGGCGACTACGGCGTAGACAGACAGTCGGAAGCCGCGGTCGCTGCCTTGGTGCATGGCTGGTCGCCTGACTTCGTCGTTACTGTAGGCGACAACAACTACCTAAGCGGCGCTTCGGCACACCATCGACGCAAACATCGGAAAATACTACGCCGACTTCATCTACCCCTACGCCGGCGACTATGGACCGGGCGCGGACCGCAATCGCTTCTTCCCCGCCCTGGGCAATCACGACCTGCGCACAGAGGCAGGCCAGCCCTACTTCGACTACTTCGAACTTCCCGGCAACGAACGCTACTACGACGTGCGACAGGGACCTGTGCATCTGTTCATCCTCAACAGCAACCCCAGCGAACCACATGGACGCACCGCGGACTCGATACAGGCGGAGTGGCTTCGGCAGGGACTGGCCGCCTCGCAAGCGCCGTGGAAGTTGGTCATACTGCACCACACGCCCTATACTTCCTCCCTGCGTCGTGCGCCGGACACCGACCTCCAATGGCCCTTCGCCGAGTGGGGAGCCGATGCCGTACTCAGCGGGCACGATCACCTCTACGAGCGCTTTGTCGTAGATGGCCTGCCCTACTTCGTGAACGGCGCCGGCGGGGCCAGCCTCTACCGATTCGGCAGACGTGAATCAGGCAGCATCGTGCGTTACAATCGCAAGCATGGAGCGATGCTTCTGCAGGCCGGCGCTACCTGTATCAATTTCAGCTTCCACAACCATTTGGGCGACTTGATCGACAGCCACACGTTGCGCCAGTGAGTGAGAGATAGACCATACCAAATCACTTGAGGAATATGGGTGAATACCATGACTGCTCCCTATCAGAAGATCCATGTTGTTATCAATCCGGCATCCGGCAAGAACGAGCCGATACTGAACACACTCAACGACGTGTTTCATCGATATGGAGTTGACTGGTCCATTAGCGTGACCAAGAAATATGGCGATGCTACTGAGTTCGCGCGGCAAGCCGCGCTGGGAGGAGCGGACTTGGTGGCCGGCTATGGCGGTGACGGCACACAGCACGAGATCGCCAACGGCATCATCGGGACAGATGCTGTGATGGGGGTGTTGCCTGGTGGCACCGGCAACGGTTTTTGTACCGAGCTGGGTCTACCCAAGACGCTGCAACCTGCCGTGGAACTGCTCTGCACGAGCCAGAAGCTACGTCATGTCGACGTTGTGCAGATGGGCAACGCCTATTTCATTCAGCGGCTGTACGTCGGCATCGAACCGGAACAACAGACCAGCCGCGAGATGAAGGACAAATATGGAACCCTTGCCTATGCCGTGTCCGGATTTAGGCGTGCGGAACACGCCAAGGAAATTCCCTATCAAGTTTCGATCGACGGCCAGACCATTTCCATCCCCGCCATGAAGTGTTACGTCGTGAATGCGGGCAAGACCGGTACCGGCGTTTCAGTTACGGGCTCGGACTCGGTCATCGATGACGGTGAGGTGGAAGTATTCATATTGGATCTCAAGAACTTGCAGACCCTCTCCTCCACAATCGGTCGAATGCTGCATATCCACACTTCGAAGACTGAAAGATACATCTGGAGAGGCAAAGAGATCACCATTGACACCGAGCCTGACCAGCCTGTGTGGACCGATGGCGAATACACAGGCCGTACACCCATCTCTTTGAAGGTTGTGCCTGGCGCCCTCAAAGTCGTCGTTGCCTAACCCAGTACCAGCAACTACGATTACAGGGCTAGTCGCGCAGCTTCGCACAGTTGTGGCCGACGATTTCGTGGCCGGAAATCAGGCGTAGAAGCCCACCAATTGCCGTCCCAACCCCAGAAGCCGGCGTTTGCAGCAGGGCCCCCTCGTCAGCTACACTACGCCGTGCGGAGTGAGCCTCCCAGCGATCCCGACAGCGCATACTTCAACGAATTCTCGATTGCCCACCATGGAGACGCCTCCCATGTTCCCAGACCAGGACCAACCGTCCGTCCTTCGCTTAACGCTCGGTCTAGGCGGTTTCGTGCTGATTCTGGCCGGCATGTACTACATGTCCGGCTTGGTCAACCAGGTACTGCTGGCCGCCTTTCTTACACTGCTACTCGTTCCCGTGTCGGAATCGCTGCAGAAACGGGGGATAGGCAAGAAATGGGCCAACGTCCTCGTGATCTTGCTGGTCCTCGTCGCCTTATTCCTGCTAATCGCCTTCCTCGTCTACTCCCTTACCGGGCTGGTCACCGATCTGCCGGTCTACGAGCAGGGACTCGACGAGACGAAATCGCAGCTCGAGACCCGGCTTCAATCCATGGGCATGGACGGCGAGACCGTCGCCAATGCCATCACGTCAGTCAGCAAGAGCATACTCCGGATCGGCGCAGCGGTCGCGGCCGGTATGGTAGGCTATGCCGTCGACATCGTCTTCGTTATCCTGATGTTCGCGTTCATGCTCTTCGACGCCGGAAACTTCCGCACGCGTATGCAGCGCGCCTTTTCCGCAGACCATCCCACACTATCTCGCATCCACAACTCCACCTCATCGGTCGCCACCTATCTGCGCCTGCTCACCTACATCAACCTGACCATCGGCGTCGCCGACTCAGTGCTTCTCTTCTTGCTTGGCGTACCCAATCCTGTGCTTTGGGGCTTGCTGGCCTTCGTCACCGGGTATATCCCCTTCATCGGCTACTGGATCGCCATGATCCCGGTGTTGATCATCGGCTACTTGACCGGAGGGCCGACCACAGCGTTGCTTGTCTTCATCGGCTATTGGCTCATCAACGGCACGCTTAGCAACGTTGTTGCGCCTCGAGTGTACGGTAAGGGGCTCAACTTGTCCGCAGTTGTAACGCTGATAGCCGTGCTCTTCTGGGGCGTCATCCTCGGCCCCGTCGGAGCCATGCTTGCCGTCCCGCTGACGGCCATCATCAACTCGGTTCTGCTATCCAGCTATCGCGAAACGCAATGGCTTTCCATCCTCCTGCGTGAAGGCGACGGCGCGGAGTGACCGTCCGCTCCGGCGCGCCAATCTTAACAGCGGTCGCTGTACAGAAGATCGCATCTACGTAGAGTTTCTCACAAGGCGCCATTGATGACCACTGCCACCCTCACACGTCCCAAGTCCAAACGAACGCTCAGGTCGTTCTTCCCCATCTTGACCTGGCTGCCCAAATACAAAGTGGCGGGATTGCGCCCAGATATCATCGCCGCTATCACAGTCTGGGCCCTGCTTGTGCCGGAGGCCATGGCCTACGCTGGCATCGCCGGTATGCCGCCACAGGCCGGCCTCTATACCGCCCCCCTGGCCCTACTCGGATATGCCATCTTCGGTACGTCCCGCCATCTCAACGTCGGCCCCAGCTCCACCGTCGCCATCATCTCCTTCGGCGTCATCTCGGTCCTCGCCGCCAGCGGTACAGCCGAATTCTACGCCATGACCAGCGCCCTGGCCATGATTACCGGCGTCATACTTATCGTCGGCGGGCTGCTGCGCCTGGGCGTTCTGGCTGACTTCCTTTCCAAGCCCGTGTTGGACGGATTTGTCGTCGGCCTCGCCATCACGATCGCCGTGGGCCAGCTCGACAAGATTCTTGGCTACTCCGTCGAGAACGCAGATTTCGTTCCCGACTTTCTGGCGCTGCTCGCCAATCTCGGTCAACTCCACTGGCCCACGTTCATCGTCGGTATCGCCTCCTTGGTCGCTCTTTTCGCCATGGAGCGATACGTACCCAAGATTCCTGCCGCCATCACGGTCGTGGCGGGCGCCATCGCCGTCTCGTGGCTCTTTGAGACCATTCCTTTCCTGCCCAGTTTCGATGAGATCGGCATTCACATAGTCGGCGCGATCCCCGGCGGCCGCATTCCCCTCGGCCTGCCTAGCGGCATAACGCTCAACGACATCATCAGACTGATTCCTGGCGCCGTGGCGGTCGCCGTCGTCGGTTTCTCCGAGTCCGTGGCAGCCGCGCGGTCCTACGCCTCACAATTTGGCTACGAAGTTGACGCCGACCAGGAGATGATCGGCCTGGGCGTCGCCAACGCCGGGGCAGGCTTTAGCGGCGGCTTCGTCGTGGACGGCAGCCTCTCCAAGACCGCCGCTTCCGTGCAGGCCGGCGGCGCCACGCAGATGGTTTCCATTGTCGCGGCAGGCATGATCCTTGTCACTGCTTGGTTCCTGACCGGTCTCTTCTATTACCTGCCGGAAGCCACCCTCGGCGCGATAGTCATCCACGCCGTCTGGCATCTGATCAACTACAAAAGCATTATGCAGTATCGAAAGTACACGCCCATTGATTTCTGGACGTCGGTCATTGCCGCGGTCGGCGTGCTTGTCTTCGGCATTCTGTCCGGCCTGCTGTTGGCCGTGGGCATCGGGCTGCTTGCGCTCCTAATCGCGGCCAAGAATCGTACTACCTCCGTCCTGGGAAAGGTTCCCTACGACGCCAGCTTTCGCAGCCTCGAGTACTTCCCGGATGCCGAGACCTACCCCGGCTTGCTCATACTGCGCTTCGACGGCACCATGTTCTTCGCCAACGCACCGGAATTCTCCGAAGAGGTCTCCGCCGGCATTGCCCAAGCCGACCCATCCCCACGCGTCGTCCTCATCGACGCCGAAGAGATCACCGATATCGACGCCACAGCCATCATTAGCATGACCGAACTCAATGACAAGCTGGCCGCGTCCGGTATCGACATGCGTTTCGCCCGTGTGCGAACCGACATGTTCGAGATTATGCGCAAGGCAGGCTTCGTAGACCTCATTGGCAGCGATGACTTCTACGTCTCCATTGACGCCGGCGTCAACGCATTCCTCAACGAACCGATCCCGGACCAGCCGGTCGAACTGGACGAGGACTTCTCACGCACCGCACCGGCAGAACACGAAGACGATGATCAGACTCCTGCAGAACCCGCAGCAGGCGAAGCTTCACCGGACGACGACGCGCCCAAGGAATAGCCAATGATGGAATGCTCCAGACCTTTGACAGCCACGTCGCCGTGCTACAGTCTCAGACCAAGTGAGAATGATTAGCCGCGCCGTGGAAAATGTAGCGCTCGCTGTCGCAGCTGTCTGCATCTGCGCCCTATTCGCCGGGAGCGTCTCCCGTCGCATCCAGGGCACGATCATCACCCTGCCCATGATCTACGTGGCGCTGGGTCTATTGCTCAGTCCGGTCGGGCTGGGCCTGGTGAACCTCGACCTGCACAGCGAACTCATCCGCGTCGTGGCCGAGCTCACGCTTGTCCTGGTCCTTGCCACAGATGCAAGCCGCATCCGCATCCGCTCCCTGGCGAGACACCACACCATCCCGGTGCGGCTACTGGGCATCGGACTGCCGTTGATGATGGTCGTGGGCGCCCTGGTGGCTGTGTGGATGTTCGACGGCCTACTATTCTGGGAAGCCGCTATCCTTGCGATCATCCTCGCCCCCACCGACGCAGGCCTCGGCCAAGCGGTCGTCACCAACCGCGTCGTCCCTGTTCGCATCCGCCAGGCTCTCAACATCGAGAGCGGCCTCAATGACGGGCTGGCCATGCCGTTCCTATTGCTTGCCGTTGGACTGCTGGCATCCACCGAGCACGTCTATGGCATCAGCGACTGGGTCTGGCTCGCAGTAGTCGGCATCCTTGTCGGCGCCGCAGTCGGTGTAGCGGTCGGTTTTCTGGGCGGGCATCTCGTCGCCAGGGGCGCTCGCAGCCGGTGGATGAGCGTCGGCGCAGAGAAGCTCAGCGGCGTGATGCTCGCGGTCCTCTCCTATTCGCTGGCGGAGTATTTGGGCGGCAACGGCTTCATTGCCGCCTTCTGCATGGGTGTAGCCGCCAGCAACGTCGGCCCTGGGAAACTGACCGAATTAGCGCGCGAATTCACCGAGGTCGAAGTCGAGATTCTCATGATGCTCACGTTCATGATCGTCTTCGGCGCCACCATGCTGCCCATCGCCATCCCAATGTTTGACGCCAAGATGCTGCTCTATACGTTGCTCAGTTTGGCCGTCATTCGCCCACTCACGGTCGCAATCAGTCTGATAGGAAAGAAGCTACAACCGTTGACAGTTGGGTTCTTGGGTTGGTTCGGTCCACGCGGAATCGCCTCCATTCTCTATGTCTTCATTGTGTTGGAGGCCGACCTCGCCGGCATGAACGTGATCTACGGCGCCGCCATGTTAGCCGTCCTCATCAGCGTGTACGCCCACGGCATCACCGCGGCTCCCGGGGCGAAATGGTACGGATCACGCATCGAAGCAAAGGTGGACGCCGAGACTCACGAGCGAGAAGAAGTCCCGGAAATGCCTTTGCGGTATGCGAACCACCTGCCCGACTAATGCCTTTGCAGAGTCCGTTTCGAGCATCTCGCAAATCGACATAGCTTGACGTCCATACCTTCCTCACATATCATACGCTTACTTTCACTCGTCATGGATTCTCAACCGCTCAACCCACATGACGAGTCCTGAGCGACAGGAAGAGACATGTCAGCTCAGTTCCCCGTGAGTACAAGCCACA
Source organism: uncultured Chloroflexia bacterium (assembly GCA_963752485.1). Taxonomy (GTDB): domain Bacteria; phylum Chloroflexota; class Anaerolineae; order Caldilineales; family Caldilineaceae; genus JASGTU01. Next base: position 361,051 of record CAVVYP010000013.1, on the reverse strand, counting down.
ATGAACCGACAAGGTATCGAATCTAGCCAGTAGCCCTGAAACGCAATGAGGTAACACAGAAGGAGTTCGTATGAAGGACACGTTGATTCCCGTCGACGCCAAGGTCGAATGCACCGACGGCCATGCCGGTTTCGTCTCCGCCGTCGTCGTCGACCCTGTGCGCCAAGCCGTTACCCACGTCGTCGTTCAAACTAGCTCGGACACAGACCACGCCGTACATCTGGACCAGATCGCGCGCACGGAACACGACACAATCTACCTCAACTGCACCCTCGCCGAACTGCACGAAATGCACGTCTTTACGGAGACGCACTATATCAAGACGGGAAGCCCCGACTACTCCATGTACCAGAGCGGGGCATACCAGTCTCCCTATGTAACCAATATTCAGGAAGACTTCGTGCCGGTCGAGGAAGAGCAGGTGCCGCCCGGTGAATTGGCCGTACATCGCGGAACGAAAGTCGCAGCGACGGACGGCAACGTTGGCGTGCTGGAAGAGTTCATCATCGACGCCAAAACCGGCAAGGTCTCACACTTCATCCTGCGCAAGGGACATCTGTGGGGCAAACGCGACATCACCATTCCCATCAAGGCCATCGACCACGCCGAAGGCGGCACCGTCTACTTGGCGCTGAACAAACAAGCCATCAACGACCTGCCCAGCGTCAGCGTCAAACGCCACTACCATACCTAGATCGCGGACAGGTTCGCCCGGGAGCATCAGGCGTTGTCATGCGACTCTTGACGTGGTGTTCGACCTGGCGCCGTCGGAACCTCGGTCGGGTTGCATGGAACGATCCACGCGCCGATTTTCCGCACCAACCGCAAGATGACGGAAGATAGAGGCAACCAACACGCTGGATGTAACCTATCGCGCGCCGCCGCATCTAATGGAGTGATGCGGTGGAGATACGCCTCATTGCAGCGTGAAGACGCTCAACGACCCGGATTTGTTTGACATAAATGGAAGGGAAAGACAATGCAAGCTACAGTCAACTGGGACCACGGACTGACCTTCACGGGAACCGCGGATACCGGCTTTGAAGTCCCCCTTGGAGCCGCCGCAGGCGTGGGCGGTGACGATGACGGCTTCCGACCTTTGGAACTCATGCTTGTCAGTCTCGCCGGCTGCACTGCCATGGACGTCGTCTCCATCCTTTCCAAGAAGCGCCAGGAAATCACCGGCTTTCGCGTCAGCGTGGACGCCGAACGGGCCGAGGACCATCCCAAGGTCTTCACCGCCATCACCGTCCACTATCACGTGACCGGGCGCAACATCGACCCGCAGGCAGTCGAACGCGCCATCGAACTCTCCGAGACGCGCTATTGCCCGGCCCAGGCCATGCTGGACAAAGCCGTGGCGATCGCACACAAGTACACCATCACGGAAGAGCAGCCGGCCTAATTGACACTCGAGCGCTGCTCGACGCTGCTCCGCACCCCCGTATTGACATAACTACAGGGCGGGCTGTCTCGGCAACCCGCCCTGTACTTGCACGTCTCCACACGAAAACTCGCCGATCAGTTACGTCCCCGCACGTTTCCAGCCCTGACCGGCCCACAGTGGTCGACCAGTCGCCTCACGCAGCTGCATCTCCTGACCTGAACCCTCATTGCGGATGGAGATCGGCTCGAAGTGGCCCTCGTCATAGAAGCCCGCCACCTGCAATCGCTCTTGCTGCCGTACCGTGAAACCGTTCTCGAGCGCAAATTGCCACGCGCGCCCGCCGATCTCGAACGTCTCGCCGCTCTCCTGCTCCAGCAGCACCAGCTCGTCGTTCACCTCCACGACTATTCCCTGCAGCGTGTCAAGGTCGTCTATGTCCGCCAGAGGTTCCGCAATTGCGCCGTTCCCCCCGCCCTGACGGCGACCGCCTCCCTGGCCTTGACCCTGGCCTTGGCCGGAGTACGCTTGCCCTTCAACGGCGGATTGCTTGCGCAGTCCTTGGCCCTGGCCCTGCCCGTCGCCGCCGAGTCCAAGACCTGCGCCTTCCGACTGACCGGCGGCGTACCCAGATTCACCAGCGACTTGATTGTTCGAGGCCTGCCCCTGGCGTTGCTGCTGGCCGGCCAGTCCGGCAGTCGACCCGCCGGTCTCACTACGCGCCATCGTTCGGTTCACCGCGCCCACCAGCAACAGCGCCGCCGCCGCAGTGATTAACACACCCCACACGATTCTACTTACCATAATTTCCGTCCTTCACTTGGATTGGCTCTACTCATCAACACGGCAACCGCTACCGGCGTCCGCCACACGGACCCCGTCGCTTCGCCGTGCAATCTCAGACATTCTGGTCAATTGCCGTGGACGCTGCCGATTGTGACGCCACTGTCACCGTCGCCGACCGTCACGCGCCCTACCTTCCCCGTCACTTTCGTGATCCAGCGCCAGTGGATCGCCACATGAGTCAACGCCGCCAGGATCATCGCCACGCCACTCCACGTGTGAATCAAGTCCCACGTCATCCGCGTGAACAGGAGGCCTGGGTCCCACCCGGCTACCATTCGGCCCGGATTCCCCCCGTGCGGCACGAAGAGGAAGTACGCCCCGCTGATTGCGCAGACGAAAAAGCTGACTGCCACCGCTGCGTCCACAAGCACGTTCGTCCGCGCACCGGAGGATAGCTTCGTCCCCCGCCCGCTCACCGCGGACCGTACTCTGCGCGCCATCATCCCGACCCAGCCCGTATGGATAGCAAGGTGCAGCAGCAACCCCACCGTCACCAATACGCCGCTCCAGACGTGGATCAAGCTCCAGATCTCCCGCCGAAAGAGAATCACAATCCCGTAGTTCGGATTGCGCCCTCCCTGATACCCGGTGGCGAGGAATAGGAAATAGATACCGGAGACCGCTGCGACTGCGCCATTCACAAGCACGGTCGCGTCCAGTACCCAGTTCCAGAATGTACGTGAAGAAATGCGCACCGCACCGCTGTTTGCCATGTAGATTGCCCTTTCATGCCGAGTTCAATGAGCCGGACGTTGCTTGGCCGTGCGTCGCAATCGTAGTCGCAAGATGTGAAGACTGTGTTAGGGTTTCGCCGAGATTTGATGGGGATCACAGGCGCAGGACGCGCGACAGACGTCGCCGGCCCACACCTCTGCTCAGAGCTGCTTCATCGGCGTGACGCCTCCTGGTCAACATCCGGTCAACCTTGCGTCCCTATTGCTGCTATTCTTTGTCTCAACACGAAGGAGCGGCATCGGTGCGACATCGGTGCGACAGGCGTGCGCCGATATGGTTCTTGGCCGTTGCTCCATTCATCGAAGGTGGCTATACTGCGCTGAACTTGCTCCGCACAGCGCCTGAGGAGGAGACTGTATGGATACTGCTGAAAAGCGGGGGCCATCGTTGGCGCCCGACTACACGGACGATAGCGAAAAGCTCAGCTTCTGGACCAAGTTCATCTACGGCTCCGGCGATCTGGGCACCGCCATCTCCGCCGCGCTGCGCGGCTTCTTCCTCGTCTTCTTCCTCACGGACGTGGCGCGCATCAACCCCGTACTCGTCGGCGGTCTCTTCTTTGCCAACCGCGCCTGGGACGCCATCAACGACCCCGTCGTCGGCTGGCTCAGCGACCGCACCTACACCCGCTGGGGACGGCGACGGCCGTGGCTACTATGGGGAGCGATCCCATTCGGTCTCGCCTACTTTGCGCTGTGGATAGTGCCGCCCTTCAACCAAACGGGTCTCGTCATCTACTACTTCTTCGTGCTGCTCCTGCTCGACACGACCTACACTGTCGTCAACGTGCCCTATTCCGCGCTGACGCCGGAGCTCACCCACGACTCCGACGAGCGCACGAGTCTGAACAGCTACCGCTTCGCCTTCTCGGTGGGCGGCGCACTGGTCAGCGCGGTGCTACATCCCGTCATCGTCGGCTCCTTCGACAGCGTACGCACCGGCTACATGGTATCCGGCGCCGTCTGGGCCACGCTGGGCACGATCACCATCCTGCTTGTGTTCCTCTTCACGCGTGAACGCCCCGAGAGCCTGGAAGAGCGGCCAACGCGTGAACACATGCCCTACCTGCAACAGATTCGTACTGCCCTAAGCAATCGCCCCTACCAGTTCGTCGTGTCACTCTACCTCTTCTCGTGGCTCGCCCTGCAACTGCTCTCAGTCGTACTCATCTACTACGCCACCTACTACATGCGCATCCCCGATGGCTACTACAGCGCCGGCGGCGTTTCTCTGCCGGCCATGTCGGCCATCCTCCTGGCCGTGCAAGGCTCGTCGCTCATCTTCATCTTCATCTGGTCGTGGGTCGCCCACCGCTTGGAGAAGCGCACGGTCTACATCATCGGCGCTACCATCTGGCTGATCGTGCTGCTCATCCTCTCCTTCATCACGCCGGACATGCGCTCGCTGGTCCTGCCACTGGGCGTGATGGCCGGAGCGGGCGTCGCCGTCGCCTATCTGATCCCGTGGTCGATGATGGCCGACGTCATGGAGGTCGACGAGTGGAATACGGGCCTGCGGCGAGAGGGCATCTTCTACGGCTTCATGGTCTTCCTGCAGAAGATCAGCATCGCCATCGCTGGCTTCCTGGTCACCTTCTCCCTGGCGCGCACCGGCTACATCACGCCCACAGACACCGTGGGAATCCCAGTGCAGCCGGAGTCAACGTTGTGGGCTATCCGCCTGTTCATCGGCCCCGTCCCCGCCGTCATTCTGGTCATCAGCATCATCATCGCCGTGTACTACCCCATCACCCGCGCCGGGCATGCTGAACTGGTCGAGCGGTTGGACAAACGCCGCGAGCAGGAGCAGTCCGCGGCCGTAGGCAGTCCCGCCCTCGCACCGGCGGAGACCTAGGTGCGCGTCAACTCGCCCAAGCGCGACAACGCCGGACACCCGTAGGAACGTCCGGCGTTGCCACACCCACCTGTGCACTTTTGCCTCGGCCGGCGCCCGTCCAAGAAAACGATCGCCGACCATCCTCTTGAACCTTCAACGAGCTTCGCGCCGTCGTGAATCCTTCCGCCTACTTCCAGATCGGCCCGATACTTCTCCCGCCCGTTGATGTATTTGTCCGCAGCCATCGCCGCAATCACGCCGTCACTACGCAGCAATCACTGCTTGCTTGATATGCGAGCAGACCAGGTCGCCCACGGCGAAGACGCCAGGCAGCGTCGTCTGCAGCTCGTTGTCCACGACCAGGCAGCCTTCGTCCGTCGCCTCCACCTGACCCAGCACATAGTCCGTAATCGGCTTCGCGCCCTGCAGATAGATGAAGGCGCCCTCCACCGGCAGCACCGTCTCCTCGCCGCCGCGGGGCTGCACGCGCACGCCGTTCACCTTGCCGTTGCCCACCACCTCGCGCAGCCGCGTGCCAAGTTGCACGTCGATGGCCGCATTGTGCTCCAGCGCCTCGCGCAGATCCTCGCTCACGTTCAGCTTCGGCGTGGGCACGATCATGTGCACCTCGTCCGTATACTTGCTCAGAAAGAGCGCTTCCTCCGCCGCCTCGTCATTGTTGCCCACCACGGCCACCGGCCTATCGCGGAAGAACGCCCCATCACACGTCGCGCAATAGCTCACGCCCCGACCCAGAAACTCCTCTTCGCCCGGCGTCGACCCTGTGCGGCCCATCGCGCCCGTGGCCAGGATCACCGCCTTGGCCGAAAACGTGCCCGTGCCCGCCATCACCTGCTTCGGCTCGCTGCGCAGATCCACGCCCACCACCTTGTCGGTGATGAACTTGGCCCCGAACGACTCCGCCTGCGTGCGCATGATCTCCACCAGTTCCGCGCCGCTGATGGGGCCGATAATGCCCGGATAGTTGCTGATCTTCGCCGTCACGCCCAGTGCGCCGGCCGTCAGCCCCTTGTCGATCACCAGCGTGCGCAGGTCCGACCGCGACGTGTAGATCGCGGCCGACGCGCCCGCCGGACCGCCGCCAATGATGATCACATCGTAGGCCTCCGGCCCCGACCCGCCGGGCAAGCCCATGCCCAAATTCAGTTCCATCCTGCTGTCCTCACTTCTATCCCAGATTCCTTCTTGGAAGCTTGAAGCTTCCAAGAAGGTGATATCCATGTTCCTACGCCAACGCTTCCTTCACCTTGTCCATCAACATCCCGACCGGCACCGCGCCCTCAACAAATGTACCCTCGTTGATCACCGTACGCGGCACGCCCATCACCTGATATTTCTGCGACAGGTGCGGGAACTCGGTCGCTTCCACCATGTCGCCCACCACCATGTCGCTCTCCATGGCCATCATGTGCGCCAGGCGAACCGCCTGCGGGCAATATGGGCACGTCGGCGTTACGAAAACCTGCATGTGCAACGGCGACTCCAAGCCCTGGACATACGCCTTCGTCGCGTCATCCAAGCCCGATTCCCGGCCCGAGACCATCACGATGTCAGCGATCAGTGTGCTGAACTCGTAGCCGGACGGAATGCCGTACAGACGGATCCCAAAGTCCTTGGCGTCCTCGCCGTCCGCCACAATCGCCACTGCCGGAATCTTGTCGATGTCGTACTGCTCTACGATCTCCTTGTCCGCCACAAAATCATAGACCTCAAGGCTGATTTTGTCGGACAGCTCGGCCACTTCTTCCACCAACTCACGCGTCTCCGAGCAATACTGGCATTCCATCTCCTGCGTGAACATCACTAGCTTCACCGGCTCCGACAGGTTATCGAACTCGTCTCGGACCTGCTGGCGGATGTCGTCGTTCAAAAGGCTCATTGTTTTCCCCCTATGGATTCGAATTATCGTTGGGTCACACGTCGTGCCTGCCACATGTCCGCACGTCAAATCTGTCGACCAGCGGCGGTCAGGTTTTCGTCCGACCGGCCTATGGTGCGACGCCGATTTTGCGGCTCTACACTACGTTGGATGCACGGCGCACAAAAGGTTACACTCGGATGGGAGATTTTCCGGCTTCGGGATGCGAGGATGTCACGCTAATGGGATGACGCTTGTCCCGCGGACAAGGCTTCATACGGCCAGGGGACCGCAGACCGCCAGGCCGATGCCTACCGAATGGCGCAGTTCGCTCGTCTCAGGATTATCGGCAGTGTGAATTTATGGCATCACTGCTGTGGCGACAATGACTCTGATGGCGCAGAACTTGCACTAATAGAACAGGAATTCCAGGAACATGGCGCTCAACCGGACAAGGAAGGGCAGCAGAAAAATGGACATGAAGCCAGCAAGCGTCCTTGTCTCCCAGGGCCACGTCGAGACTTTGTCCAGTTCGTCGCGGGCCGTAATCAGACTCGCTACTAGCTGGTTCAATTGATCCATCTGCGTCAGTTCATTTGTATCGGCGCGGCGGAACACCTCTTGCATTGTCGCCTCAAGACGTGTGTTGACTTCGGCGCTGAGGCGTTTCTTCTCCGAGAGGAGGCGTTCGTGCATTCCCAGCAACGGCAATACGAAACACGCAACAGCAACGAGCGATGCAGAGACGACCAGCGCAATCAGCGCAGGGTTCACAAGAGTGGCAGGGTCGGTCAGATACGAGAAGTAGTTTAGCAGCAGCAAGCCTATTCCCGATTGTGCTGTGAGCCTCGAAAAGGCGTAAACAGGCGTGGATTGAAAGAGGCTCACACGCTTCGCTCTGGCGTGAATGTGGCTCACCATGCGCAATTGGTGAACCGTGTGATAAACAAACGCGGTCGTAAATCCAAACACGATCACGTAGATCACAAAATCGACAACGAATAGCCAGGGCGACGGGCTGAATACGTCCCCGATATTCGGGGTAAGCAGTGTGTACACGGCCGTGAACAAGAGCGATAGACCCAAGGCCACCCACGTCCCGCGCCTGGGCATGGTGATCAGTTCGCATTCGATCTGTGCGTATTCTGATTCACTCACGCCCAAAGCAGGGCGAAAGGCGGCGAGCGCGCGCTGCGCTACGCCGTTGAGATAGTGGATCAGCGCCAGGGACAAGACCGGATAGAACGGGACCGATGTCCTGTAGAGGCTGAACGTACCGAACGGCGCCGTACCATCGAGCCAAGTGACGCCGTTGATGATCACAATTAGCAGAGCCAGCACTGCCAAATAGAAGGACCAAACGGGCCCCGGTAGGCGGTCCATCCACGCCATGAACCGGTCGACCACGCCAGGCGAACAAAGTGTGTTTGGGGCGTCGAACTTCCCTGTTGCCACAACGCACTCATCAAAGCCTGAACAGAAGAACAAGCAACAGAACAGATACTAGAGATGCAAGAACCGTCCTGATCGAGTTCCATTGGTTCCAACGAGACTCGAAGCCTTCACGAGCCATGTGCAGGGCTGTTTCATCCATTGCGTCGGTATCCAGAGCTTGCAGTCGGTTATTCAGCGGTACGTTGACTCTGACAGTCGGCAACTGGACACCAAGAAGATAAACGAGTGCGGCCAAGACAATGAGCAGCCGTCCAATGCCATCCAGTTGCCCAAAGCCGAACACAACGGCGACCAACAGAGCCAGAACAGAACCAACCCAGACCAAAATGAAAATCGGCTGATTGTCCTGGATAACACCATCGATCACCTGAAACGCTCGGATGAAGTCCCGGTCATTCAGACTTCGGATTCCCGGCATCACCACGATTGCAAACGCAAGCAGGAAACCTGACGTCAGGGAACACAGAAACGCGGCCAAGATAGCTATAGCTTCAAATACATACATGATTCACCCTATCCCATTGCCGGAGCTTGCTCGTAAAGGTTTGATTACTGAGCAAACTCGCGGCTTGCAACCTATGTGCAAGCAACATCTGCCATGCTAAAGTAACCATCGCTGCTTCCCTGTCTACTTACCAGGAAAGCGAAGGCTGCTGCAAGTGTCTGGTAGCCAAAGACGGTGGGACGGAAGTGGTTCAGCCCGTATAGTCGACAGTGCCGCTGTGTGGAAACACTGCTCACAGCTCGACCTCCCGCGCTGGGCAACAATGCTCGCCCAGGCAAAACGGACAAGCCTCACAACAGGCAGCGCAGCGAGCAACCGCACACGCGGGGCTCACGCATCGCGGAATTGCGTGCGAAATGGCATGCACCCGAACACGGAAACCGAATCAGTAGATGCAAGCCGATGCACAAGAAACCAACCCATGTACATCCGTGAGCGCTCTCCCGATTCGACTCGGGGCATCCAGCTACAGACTACGATCCAGCCTCAGCACATGCAACAGTCGCTCGTGCACGTCGTCCGGGCACATCCTCTTCCGGCAGCGCCCCATACAACGACACCGTCCTGCCCAGCGTATCCACCACCACCCGGCAATTGTCGCATCCTTCCAGGTGACGTTCGATCTCCGCGCAAAGCGCGGCGTCCGCGGCGCCGTCCACATAGTCCGACAGGCCTGCCGAGCAACTCGCGGCATCCGCCGTGCACTTCCTGCTCAGACATGGCCATTGGCCTCACCAACCTCGTCCACCGCGTTGGCCTCTGATGCAGCGTCCAAGTAACCCTGCGACAGCGCATCGCGTAGCTTTAAGGCGGGCGCGGTGCAGCCGAACCTTCACCGTGCCCTCGGAAATGCCGAGCACCTCCGCCGTCTCCGCGGTCGACAGCCCCTCCAGCTCTCGCCAGATGAACGCTATGCGCAGCGTATCGGGCAGCGCCGCGATTGCCTTCTCCATCGCCTCGCGCAGTTCACGGTCCAGCAGCACGTCGTCCGGTTGAAGTGACCAGTCCACGAAGTACCGCGGCTCCTCGAAGCCGTCCTCGTCCTCATGGTCCAGAGGCGCAAGCTCCGGCGCATTCGCCGCCCGCCGTCGTTGCATCAAACATGCGTTGGACGCAATGCGATAGAGCCACGTCGAGAATTGGGAGCGGCCCTCGAAGCGGGGCAACGCCTTGATCGCGCTCAGGAATGTCTCCTGTAAGGTCTCCTCCGCATCATGGGGGTTGCCGCACATGCGCAGCGCCACATTGTAGACCGTGCGCTGGTGGTTCTCAACGATCTCCGCCAGCGCATCGGAATCCCCCTGTTGCGCACGTTCAATCAGCCCGGCCTCGTCCGGCACTGTACCTAGCCAGTCTGTCCGCGCGTGGCGAGCCGTTCGCGCGCCTGCTCTATCCAACGTGCGAAGTCGGGCTTGCCGTGGCGACCGGTCTCGATCACTTCCGACAATGCCTTCACCGTTGCCCGCGCAAGGTCTTCGTACGTATAGATTCCGGCTGCGTACAGCCGCTGCTCATACGTCTCTCCGACACCCTCCAGCGACTCGAAGTCATCGACCCGACGACCTTCCCAGACCACGCCGAGAGTGCCGGTCTTCTCGGCGAACCGGTAGGCCTCGGCCCGAATCGCACTGGGCTCCGCGCGCAATTGCTGCGCACGTTCCAGCCCAAGAGCCTGCAGCAAATCCTCGTCCGAAATGCTCGCCAACTCCCAGTAGGTGCCGATGCCCGCCGCGTACAGACGTTGTTCATAGGCAGGGCCAATACCGGTCAGCGGGTTGAAGTCCTGGGGTTGGAACAACTCCCCGGGCGGTACGCCGATCGAAAGGGCGTTGCGCACCGCCGCCTCCTTGGACGGCGAACGACCAACGGCGGTCTCACCGGCGGTCACGGATTGCACCAACGCAGTGAGCCGCACTAGCCGCTCCTCGCGCGACGCAAGCTGGGCCCGCGCCACTTCCACTTCCTTGCGCAGATCCCGCGCAGTCGCCTCCATCTGCTCAACGGCGGTCTGCTTTTCCGACAGCGCCTCGGCAAGAGCGACGTCCTTCTCCGACAGCTTGGCCTCGGCCTCGGATTTGGATTCGCCCAGCGCAGCGATCTCCGCCTTCAACGCGTCCAACGCGCCCTGCTCTTGGACAACCGCCGCCGATTTCTCCGTCAACGCCGCTTCGACCGCTTGTTTGGCCGTCTCCGCCTCCGCCGCCTGCGCACGCAGCGATTCCGCCAGCGCCTCGGCCCGCCGCAACGCCTCATCGCGCCGCTTGATCGTCGCCGCCGCCGCCACCGTGGCCGAAGTCAGCGCGCTGACTTCCTCCGTGCGGTCCTGCAAGCGAGCCCGCATGCCCGTGTTCTGGCTTGCCAGCGCATCGCGCTCGCTTTGTAACTGCCGCAACTGTGCGGACAGAGATTCTGCCTCTTGTTGCGCCGCGGCCAACTCCGATTCCAGTGCCGCCGATGCATCGGTCTGCGCAGCCAGTTGCGCCTCCAGCTCGCCGGCGCGGGCGGTGGCGTCAGCCAGTTCCGCCTCCTTCTGCTGATATGACCCGACAGCAACCGCGGCGTCAGCGGCTAGCTTTTCCGCTTGCTCCGCCACAGCCTGCTCGGCCTGCTCCATTTCCCGCCGGTACTCGGCCAGTTGCTGCTCCAGCTCCGCGTTCTGAGCCCGAGCCGCGCTCAACTCGCCCTGCAGTGCGGCAAGCTGGGCCTCGCGGTCGATCGCCTGTTCATACGCCGTCCGCTCTGACGTCAAGTCCGGCTCAACGGCCAGTGCAGTCAACTGCGCCGCGCAACGCACGGTTTTCCTGCTCGCGCTTCTCCAGTTCGAGCGCCAGCTCGGCACCCATCGCGGCCAGAGCGTTGACACTCACACTCAACTCGGACACCCGCACTTGGGCCGATTCCAGCGCCGCATCTTCCTCTGAAACCTCGTCGACCGGCTCGCCATTCTCGACCGCCGCATCCTCGACGGACTCTCCTGAATCCGCCGCTTGCAGCGCTTCTTCGCCCGCCGGCGCATCCCAAGAGACAGTGCGCTGCACAGGTTCATCAGGCGGCTCGACGTCGAGAGCCTCCATGCGGCCGGCGGCCTGCTGAATCGCCACCACCGCTTCCATCTCCATTCTTGCCGCAGCCAGGTCGCCACTCAGCGATTCCAGTTCCCCGGCCAGTTCGCTGACGCGCATCGCCTCTGCCTCCAGCGCTGTTTCAGCAGCCTGGCGCGCCTCGATCTCCTCTTCCACGCGCACGCCCATATCGCCCAACTCGGATTGCGACGCATCCAGAGACGTCTGCAGCTCCATGGCCTGTGTGCGAATCTGCTCCAGCAACTCCTCGACAGCCTCGCGCCGCTCAATTTCCTGGCCGAGCGCCTCCTCCAGCCCGGACGCCCGCTCAGTCTCGCCGGCGAGGGACTCCTCGGCGAGCTCGAGATTGCCCTGTACGGTCGCCTTTTCAGCGGACAGTTGCTCGGCGCGGTCGCGCTGCGCATCCAACTGCGACTGTACAGTCGCCAGGTCATCCTGCGTGCGCTTCAGCGTGCGCTGCGCACTCTGCACCTGGCTTTCGTATTCCTGCACGAGCGCCCCGCGCCACGATCGCGCAATCAGCCACTCGACCAGAAAACCCAGAATAAACGCAACACCCGCAGCAATCCATATCTCAGACCCTTGGGGCAAATTCTGCATATGATCCTCCTACTGTATGGCGCACGGTGATACGCATTGTGCCGCGCATCCTATTGTGGCTAGTGTCATCGTCCGTGTCACGCGTCGCGCCGTGAAGCGAACGAACCGTCTGGTGGTGTACAGGGTGACCTCCATGCAGCACTGCGCTGTACCGGCTGCGCTATACAACACTGCCGGCTTCGATTCGCAAGCGGCGCGCGAACTGCCTGGCGGCCCTGTGGCCGGAAGCGATGTCCGCTATTCCTCCTGCGCGCGTAAACGCTCCATTTCCTCGGTTAACTCCGCAATGCGTGCGTTGGCCTCGTCCAGTGCATCATCCTTGATCTTGAGCATCGTGGACGTAAGCACGGCAAGGTCTCCCGCCACATCGGACCGCGAATGCTGAACGCGTCGCTCCAGTTCTTCTCGCGTCGCCTCGAGAGCCTTGACCTCTGTCTGCATCTTCTTCACGTCACCGCGCGCCGCGGCGACCTCTTCCTGGCACGCCTTCAACTGACTCTGTACTGCCGCCGCGTGTTCATACGCTTCGTTGAGCGCGATCTCCTTGTTCTGCGTCCCTGCCCCGGCCTCTTCCATCTGCGCGCGCAACGACTCCACTTCTTCCCGCGCTACGCCGGCTTCTTCCCGCGCTGCGGCCAACTCCGTCTCCAGTGCAATCCGCGCAGCCGCCAACATCTCAGCCTCCGTACGCGCCTGCTCCAGCTCGGATGCAGCGTTCTGTGTCGCCGCGTCATATTGCTCCTGCAGCAACGACAGTTGCATACGCAGGTCGGAATCAGCGTCGTCCACCATCTCGATCACTTCCACTTCGACTTCCTCGACGACCGGCTCTCCGCCCTCGTCTGTAGCCTCATCTGAGGCCTCGTCTTCGCTCACAACCTCGACGCTTTCTGCGCGCACGGCAGCCAGCTCGTCCTCAGCGGACTTCAGACTCGCCTGCAACTGCTCCACCTGGGCCGTCAATTGCTTCGCCTGTCCGACAGCATCTTCTTGCTCCCGCTGCTCCCGACGCTGCGCCGCCTGCATGTCAGAGATTCGTGTCTCCGCCTCGTTCAGCCGCTTGCGCCACCCCCGGCGAGTGAAAAACCACCCGATCAGAATGCCAATCAGCATAAACACGCCGCCATAGATCCAGAATGTCGGATCGTTGGCAAGGGTCATCAGGTCCATGATACGTTCTCCTTCGAATGAATAAGTTGGATAGATCGTGTTGTGAGCTGCTGCCGGTCCGGTTGCCCGCACCGGCAGGAAATGTCCAGACCCTGATTATTCCAATACTTGACGCAGAGCGCCGTAATCTACCTTTGAATTGTGCCGCTTATCGACAGGCAACTGGGACAACATGCGCACCTCGTCTACGTACGCCCAGGCCAACTCCTCCCGCAATACGGCCGCCAAACGCCGCTCACCTTCGTCTCCACCCGGACGCCCGCCGGCATATAGTTCCAGCGCCAACAACCGGCGGCCATTGTGCGCCACGAAAGCCGCGTGCCGCACCTCCACGTGTTGATGCGCCGCACATTCCACAGCAAACGGGTAGAGTACCCCATGCCTATCCGCGATCTTTGCGATGCACCGGCCCAGCAACCATAGCCGTCCGCGTGCATCGAAATAGCCCGCGTCGCCCGTCCGATGCCACACGATTTCCGAATCTCCCACAGCCACGCGGAATTTGGTCTCCTCGTCGCCATGCCCCTGCCAATAGCCGGGCAGTACGTGCGGTCCACTAACCACGATCTCGCCCGGCTCTCCCGCCGCCAAACACAGTGCGTCAAACGCCGCCTCACCAAACGGACCAATTGGGTCGCCCACTGTGTCGGGTACGATGCGCACCTGCGCTGCGGACACGACTGCGCCCGCCAGCAAACCCGCGCCGCCCGTCATCGCCGCCACGTCCTCCGCGCCGATCTCGTCCAGGCTTACGTGTGCGATCGGTTCGGCTTCCGTGGAGCCGTACACCGCTGTGACTGTCGCGTTCGGCAGGGTCTCCTGCATGCGCCGCAGCAGATCAGGGAATACCGGCGCGCCCCCCACGAACGCCTTGCCCACCTGCGTCAGCTTGGCGCCTCTGTCCGCGCACCAACGCACGATGCGCTCATAGAGCGCCGGCGATCCCTCGACGCACGTCACCCGCTCGTCCGACATCTGCTGCACCAGCGGCCCGGCCTCCACACGACCGGGATGACGCACATCTACATTTGGGAGTAGCGTCGCTGCACCCGACGCCACGTGCGACAGTACGAATACCGGTAGCGTGGACAACACGACATCGCCTTCGCCGAGACGAAGCGTCTCTTGCACGGCGCTGTGCTGCTCGCGCAGAAAGCCGTGACTGCGCACCGCCATCTTGGGCAGACCCGTGCTGCCGCTTGTGAACGTTGCCAGCGCCGGCGTCCCCGGCGCACATGCCACGACAGTCTCGTCTGGGGCCATTGCCTTCCGGTTCGACCAGCGCACAGCGCCCGGCGCGCCCATCCCCGTCGCGAACTTCACCGGGATGCGGCGCAACTCGCCGGACTTCAACCGCAGCAGATGCGCCTTTGGCGTCGCCAACAGGGCGGACGGCGCGGCCAGCCGGCAACAACGGTCGATGTGCTCCACGCCCGCCGACGGGTCCACGAACAACGCCGTCAGCCCTATGCGAAACATCCCACCCAGGGCCGCGTACAGCTCCGCCGCCATGGGATGAAAGACCAATGCCCGAGCGCCCTCCCCAAGCCCCTGTGCGCGCAACAGCGAGGCCGCCTGTGCAGAGGAGCGCTCCAGTTCCGCAAAGGTCACACGCCGCAACGCGCCGTTCGAGCCGTCCAACAACGCAGTTGCATGGGGCCGAATCGCCGCCTGCTCTTGTAGAAAATGGGCCAGGTTCACGTGCAATAGGCGAGCGTCCCTCTCCCGTGTTTTGCAGAGGCGCCGGCTACATCCCGGACAGAACGCATGCCATGCGTTGCAGCGCGCACTTGCCCTCAGCCACCCTATCTTACCATCGAACAACCGCCAGCGACATACTCGATTTGACCAGATGCCCGTGTGGACCGATTGATCCGCCCTACGCCGGCAACCCTCGCGGGTCCAACTCAAACGGCGTGACATCCGCCGTCTCCACCGTCCACGCCAGCAATCGCGCCTCGAGCGCACGGCGCACGTCTGCATACGTCGCATCCTCATAGCGATTGCGCAGCTCCTGTGGGTCCTGCCGCAGGTCATACAGCTCGCAAACGCCCGCCGGCCGGTAGATCAGCTTGTGGTCCATCGTGCGCACCGCCACCATGCGGCCGATACTCTCCGGCGCCTCCTGCTGCTGCAACCCCTTCGGGTAGTAGATGTTCGTCCGGTCCCTTGCGAACACATCTCGCTCCGGTACGCCCTCGAAGCAGTGCGGCTCGTGCACAGAATACCCGCCGTCGATGAAGGCCGCCCGCGCTCGGATCACCCGCCGCGCCGGCGAGTTGGTCGACATAGCTGCGCGCGAAGTGCGTATGCTGCGCCTCCACGCCCGCCTGTTCCAGCGTCGTCGCCATCAGATCGAAGAGTTCCACCGGCTCTTGCACCACGTGGCCCGCCTTGCCCCCGGGCGTGCGCACGATCAGCGGCACACGCGTGATGATGTCCTCGCCTGCGTTGGACCACTTCTCCACCAGCCCATAGTCGCCCGCGAAATCGCCATGGTCGGAGAAGAAACTGACCGTCGTGCTGTCGGCCAGTCCCGTCTCGTCCAGCGCCTCCAGCACCTGGCCGAGCAGATGGTCAATGAAGCCCGTCATGCCCAGATAGACGGCCTGGATCTTGCGCAGCAGCTCGTCCTGCTCCTCGGCGTCCAGCTTGGTCCAGCCGCCGATAGCGACGGATCAACTCGTGGAACTCCGGCTTGATCCGGGCAGCCCGCTCGGCCGCAGAGGCGGCAGCGTCGTCCGGGTCGATCATGTCATGCCACGGCTGCGGCGCCGAGTACGGGCAGTGCGGAAACGTCAGCGGCAGGTATAGGATGAACGGCTCTCGCGGCTGTGAACGCAGGAAGTCGATGCCCGCCTGCACGTTGGCGTAGTCGCCGTGCTCCTCCAGCGGACCCTCATACGCGCCGTACAGAAAGCTGAAATAGCGAGGATCGTCCGGCGCATACGGGTTCGGGCCGAACATGCCGCTGCCGCGTTGCTCCGCCACGTCAACGCTGGACGCAAATGAATCCGGCGCCAGCAGGTCGTTCTTGCCATACCAGTGCACCTGGTAGCCCGCCTGCTTCAGATAGCGCAACAAGTTCGGCTCGTCCGGCCGCAGCATGTGCCACAGCGTGCGATGCCCGCGCACATGTGGATACCAGCCCGTCATCAGGCTGCAGCGCGAGGGCGTGCAGACCGAGTGCTGCACATGGCACTGGTCGAAGCGCGTACCCTCGGCGGCCAGCGCGTCGATGTTTGGCGTCGGCGCCAGTCGCGTTGCCGTAGCAGCCCACGCTCTCCGCCCGCAGTTCATCGGGCATGAAGAATACGAAGTTCACCAGAATGCTCCTGTCTAGGCGATCATCCTTGCGAAGGTGTTGCGAACCCAAATCTGACGCCAGTGGCCAGCAACGCCTTCGCAAAGATGTTGTGCTGATCAGTCAGTGTCCGCTAGCCGCCGCGTCCTGCTTCACCGTCTGCTGCATCGACGCCCTTGTTTGCGGCCGCCGCCATCTTCGCGATGCGCTCCTCATCCTGCGGCCATCTCCTCCACGGTCTTCACATGCAGCCGGGCCGCACCCTGCGTCTCCACCAGTCTTGACGCGGGTGCCGTCGGCTTCCGCCTGCGCCAGCCGCGCCTTGGCCAGCGGAATCTCGTCCGCATATTGGGGCAGCCACTCTGCCTGCGCCACCAGCATCTCATCCGTCATCTGCCACACTTCGATCGGGTTGCAGACCGCGCCCACCAGCGGGTCGTGCAACATGGCCTGCTTCAGCAACGTCACGTCGCCGTGCACCGCCGCCTCCATGCCCATCTGCTGCACGCGCACGCTGGCCGAATCGGTGGCCGCGCACGCCATCGGCAGATCGCCGACCACCGGCATGTTGATGCCGTTCTTGTCCACGTAGCCCGGTATCTCGATGCATGCAGCCGTCCGGCAGGTTCGTGATGTGCCCCTGGTTGATGATGTTGAAGTGCCCGCGATAGACGCGTCCCGTCTCCAGCCCCTCGATGATGTAGGAGCCGTGCTCTTCGCTGCGGTTCTCCTGGCTGATGACCGGCGGATCCTCCTTCAGCCAGTTGGGGAAGTCGGTCTCGAACCAGTTGCGCTCCTTCGGTGCAGACGCGCAGATAGCCGCCCGTCTCGCCGTTGATCCAGCGCGACAGGTCGATCCACTGCATGATCTCGTCCGGCCGCTTGCGATACCAGGGCACGTACTCGCTCACGTGCCCGTTGGACTCCGTCGTGTAGTAGCCGAAGCGGCGGATCATGTCGATGCGCACCTTCTCCTCCACGCTCAGCTCGGGATGCGCCTCGAACATCTCCAGCATCTGCGGCACCATGTCCATGCCGCGCCACTGCACCTTGATATACCACGTCTGGTGGTTGATGCCGGCGCAGACGATGTCCACCTCGTCCTTGGTGCAGCGTCTCGTCCTCGCCGATCAGTCCCTCGGTCCTGGCCCACAGCTCGATGGCACGTGCGATCTCCTGTGCCCGTTCTGCACGCCGTGGCACAGGCCGATCGTGGGCACGCCGCCATATTTGTTGCACGCCCACACGTTCATCGCCATGGGATTTGAGTAGTTCAGGAACAGCGCGTCCGGCTTGGCCACCTCGCGGATGTCCTTGCACATGCTCAACAGGGCCGGAATCGTGCGCTGGGCATACATGATGCCGCCGGCGCTGAGCGTGTCGCCCACGCACTGGTCCACGCCGTACTTCAGCGGAATGTCGATGTCCAGCTGGAACGCGGCCAGCCCGCCCTGGCGGATCACCGAGATCACATAGTCCGCGTCGGTGATGGCCTCGCGCTGGTCGGTCGTGGCTGCTCAATCGTCGCCGGCAGCCCGTTGGCCTGGATGTCGCGCTCCGCCAATTGCGTCACCATCTCCAGGTTGCGCTCGGAGATGTCCATGAACGCAAACTCGGTGTCCGCCAACTCCGGCACGGCCAGCACGTCATGCATCAGCTTGCGCGTGAATCCGATCGATCCCGCGCCGATCATCGCAATCTTCAAAGGCATCTTCATTCTCCTATTTGGATATCTAGCATTCTATCAGAATTATCGTAGGTCAGTATCTCGGCCTGACGCAAGCGCTCAATCGCAGCCGGATAGCATTGAGCTCTGTAACCCATTGAACGTTCAGCGACTCGCAATCTCACTCGCACCGTCCGCCAACGCCTCCCCCGGTCCCCACGGAGCCAGCGCCACCGTCCCATACGGGTTGAAGATGATGTCCTCCTCCTCCGCGGCAAACCGCCACATGCGCCGCACCAGGTCATGCTTCACCTCTGCATACGCGGGGTCGTCCGCCACGTTGACCATCTCCAGCGGGTCGTTGCGCAGGTCGTACAGCTCGTCGAAATCGAAGCCGTTGTACACATATTTGAACTCATGCGTCGTCACCACGCGCTGCGAATAATACAGCTCCACGCCGTTCAACTGGTTGTGGAACTCCTGCGGCCAGTCCGCCGGCGTCTCATCTGCCAGGAACGGGACCAGACTTCGTCCCGTCAGGTCGTCAGCCGGCGTGATGCCCGCCAGTTCCAGGAACGTCGGCGCGAAATCCGCCAGCGTCACGAACTCGTCCACCTCCCGCCCTGGCTCGCGGATGCCCTTCGGCCAGCGCATGATGCAGGGAACGTGATACGCCTCGCGGAACGCGGCCACGCCCTTCAGATAGATGCCGTGCGCGCCACAGTAATCGCCGTGGTCGGACATGAAGATCACCAGCGTGTCGTCTGCCTGCCCGGTCGCGTCCAGCGCATCCAGCACCTCGCCCAGCAGCGCATCCTCCAGCGTACAATAGGCCCAGTAGTGGGCGATGGACTCGCGCACCTCGTCCTCGCTGAGTTGGTCCCATAGCTGTCGCCGCTGCCGCTGCACCACCCGCGGCTTGTCCTCCAGCGTATCGTGATAGCTGGCCGGCAACTCGATCTTCGTCCGGGTCATACATGTCCACGAACTTCTGCGGCACGTTGAACGGGTCGTGCGGACCGATGGGTCCGACGAACAGACACCACGGCTCCTCCTGCTGCGCTCAGCATGTCCAGCTCGTCCACCGCCGCCTGCACCACCTGGTAGTCGTGCAGCGTCCTCGTAGCCCTTCGGGCCGCCGTCCGGCAGCGTCTTGTAGACGTCGAAATCACCCCAGCCCGGCCGCTGCACGCACCCGCGCGGTCGCTCCCCGCCGTCCGGCGTCATGGGCCCCGCGCGCCATTGTTCGATTGAGCGGCCGTGGTGCGTACCCGCCGCCGCCGTCACCTCGCGCTCCTTCCAGCCGCGGTCCGCCGGCCCCTCCTCCACCGACACATGCCACTTGCCGCACAGCGTCATGTTGTAGCCGGCATCCGCAACTGCTCCGAAAACGTCGCCACGCCTGCGATTCAGGCCCGTATGCAGCGCCGCCTCGATTGCAGACGTTGTTGTACACGCCGTGCCGGCTGGGATAGAGCCCCGTCATGAACGTGGCGCGCGACGGGCAGCAATGCGCCGTAGGCGTATGCGTCTGCGTGAAGCGGACGCCGTCCGCGGCCAGCCGGTCGGCGTTCGGCGTCATGCACGGATGCCCGGCCGACACCACGTCCGCCTGCTCCTGGTCGGTCATGAAGATGAGGATGTTTGGACGTGTGGACATGCTGGGGATTCCTGACTGGGTGGATTGAGTGGAGTTGCAGATAGAGAAGCGGAGTCATGCAATGAGACGGGACGTGAGTCGAGCACGTAGTTGTGGCCGACGACGGCAAGCGGCGTGATTGCCAGACCAAAACGACGCACTGCCAACTCGAACGACCAGACGCCATCGGGCGCGGCCAGGCACCACCGGCCGGAGCTGAACGATCGGCCACGAAAGCGCCCTACGCCTGCCAAAACTCTGTGCAGTCGACGAGCTACCTCGCCCTTACACTGCAAGTATATCGCATCAACCCTTGATGCCCGTAGTCACGATGCCCTGCACAAAATACCGCTGGCCCACGAAGAACAGGATCAGACACGGCAGCGCCACCATCACCGAGGCGGCCATGAGCAGATGATCCTGCGGCCGCGACACGACTGCCGAACCGCCCGCCACCGCGCTCTGGAAGTAGCGCAGACCCACGATCGACCGTGTACTTGATCTCCGTGTTGAGGAAGATCAGCGGGCCCAGGAAGTTGTTCCAGTTGGTGATGAAACCCAACGTCGCCAACGTCGCCATCGCCGGCTTGCACAGCGGCACGATGATGCGCCACAGGATCTGCCAGCTATTCGCGCCGTCGATCTTGGCCGCCTCGTCCAAGTCAAAGGGAATGCTCATCATGAACTGACGCATGAGGAAGATGTTGAATGCGCCGCCGCCAAAGAACCAAGGCACCATCAACGGATACCATGTGTCGATCCAACCGAACTCCTTGAAGAGCAGGTATTGGGGAATCAGCGTCACCTCAATCGGCAGCATCATCGTCGACAGCGTGACGAAGAAAAAGATGTCGCGCCCCGGGAAGCGGAAACGCGCAAAGGCATAGGATACGATCGTGGCCGATAACACGGAGCCGACCAACGCCAACACCGTGACTAACAGCGCTGTTGAACAGCCAGCGCGCAAACGGCACCGTCGTGAAGACCTCAATGTAGTTGGCGATGAACTGGGGATTCTCAATCATAAAGCTGGGCGGATAGCGGTACAGTTCGTTGATTGACTTGCCGGAACTCAGAACCGTCCAGAAAAACGGAACCATGGACGCTGTTGCACCGATAATCATCAGCACATAGAGGAACGTACGCTGGCTGACATGCACCAGCCGTTGCACGCCGCTTGCTCGACCTTGCCTGTGGTTGCAGCATCACTTCCGCTTGTTCAGCCATCAGCGTCGCTCCCCGGCGTAGAAGACCCAGCGCCCAGATAGTTTAAACTGAACAATCGTATCACGAACAGGATGATGAAGAATATCCAGGCCAGCGCCGAAGCGTAGCCCATATCGAAGCTGACAAATGCGTTCTGGTAGATATGCAACGAGATAAACCACGTCGCACGTGCCGGACCGCCAGCCGTCGCCACGAAGGCCATCTCAAAGGTGCGCAGTGCAAAGATGATGCCCAGCACCATATTGAAGAAAATTGTCGGCGTGATCATGGGCAGCGTCACGTTCCAGAACTTCTTCCATGTACCGGCGCCGTCGATCTCCGCTGCGTCCATCAATTCCGCCGGCACATCCTGCAGCCCGGCCAGAAATATGATCATCCGCGCAGCCGCCCACGCTTGCCCAGAAGCCAACCAATGCCAACGCGGGGACGGCCCAGTCGTGCTCGCCAACCAAGGCGGCCCGGGATTCCCACCAAGCGACAACAGATAGTTGATAAGGCCTACGTCCGGATTGAGCATCCAGCGCCACAGTAGGGCAGCCGCCACCAATGGCGTCAGAGTGGGCAGGAAGAAAAGCGTACGCCAACCTGCAGTACCAAATAGCTTCTGGTTGAGCAATATGGCCACAAAAAGCGACAGTACCATACGCTATTGGCACAGTCAGCAATGCAAAGTAGAAGGTTCGCCAGATTGAGGGCAAGAAGAGCGGATCAGTGGTGAAGGCAAAGATATAGTTCTTCAGGCCGATCCACTGGGGCGGTCGCAGCACATTGTACTTGGTGAAGCTCAAATACATGGATGCAAAGAGCGGACCTGCCACAAAGACGATGAAGCCGATGATCCAGGGTAACAGATAGAGCAAGCCCTCGATGGCTTCACGCCGCGCCATGGCACCGCGCCTTTTTCTTGCCCGGTGCAGGCACGTGAGTCGTAGAAGCCGTTGTCATGATCGCAGTATTCGAGTGAGGTTCGTCATCTCGATTGACCGTAATCGTGAGTCATGAAGACGGTGTCCGACTATGGTCGCTGCATCGATGGCAGAGCTCTAGCTTGCCGTCCGGAACAGCTCGTCCAATCGAGCCTTCGAGAAGTGCGAGTCGCTATCTGTGCTTCAGTGCTCCGGACGGCGAGCAGCTACTATGGAGGCGAGACGTAGGATGAACCATCGCCTCCACCGAGCGATCACTAGCGTCCGACTTCACTTGCACGTCGGAACTAGCGCTCCGTTCAAGCGGACTACTATTATGCCGGTTCCTTGTCCAGTACAGCCTGGCACAGCTCCTGAATCTCTTCCGCAGCCACTGCCGGTTCCTTCTCGCCAAGCTCCATGGCGTCGCAGGCCTGAGCGTACGCATCGTCGAATTCCTCACCGCGGAAATTGGCGACCATGTAATCCGGCTCGATGTTCTCCATGATGGGCCGCTAGCTTTGCATAGGTCGGGATCGGCCTCATAGATACGCGGTCGTCCGCCCACACGTCGGCACGGGCGATCGGGCCCTTCTGTCCCTGCACCATCGCCTGCACGTTCATCTCCTTGCCTGCGATCCAGGTCAGGAACTTGAACGCCGCGTCGGTCTTTTGCACGCTGTAGTGATGCCGAACACATGCTCGTTGAGCATGCTGCGCCGTTCATCGCCCGCGTTCACAACCGGCGTCAACACAAAGCCATGTTCGAAGTCGGTGAATGTGGCTGGATAGATCTGGATACGGAAGGGCCAGATGTCCACAGCCAGCACCTTCTGCGCGCCGTAGAGCTCCGGCGCGTCGAGCTCACCGCCGCTGGGCGACGGCGAACCTCCCACGTATTGATCAGGTCATAGCTGAACTGCAGTGAAGCTGACGAATTCATCTGGCGTATCCATGAACGTCGCCTTCGTACCGTCTTCACTGACAGGCTCCACGCCCCATTGGCGGAGATAGGGACCACCATGGAACGGCATGTTGCCACGATCAGCGCGGAAGTATCCAAAGTGGTCGTCGTTTGTGCCTGCCTGCGCCCATTCCGCCAACTCGTCAAACGTCCACTCGTCTGACGGTATCGCCGATGCCCAACTCTTCGACCTTAGTCTTGTTGTAGGCAATCACCGGCACGATCGGCTCGGAGATATAGGACATCCAGTATGTGCTTGCCGCCAAAGCTGTTGGCCGTGATTGCGCCTTCGAAGAAGTTGGCCGCCATATCATAGCCGGCCGCTTCCGCCAGCGGATTCAGATCAGTGACGATGTCATAGCTCTCGCCCCAGGCGATATGCGAGCGATGGCGTGGCGGGAACCACACCAGGTCACCCAGCGTATCCGCTGCAGCAAATGAAAGAATCTTCGGGACATACTCCGGTGTCCAACCAGGGATCGTCTCCAGCGAGACTTCGATATCGGGATTGCCGCTTACCCATCCGTCAATATCCTGGTCCATACCGGCCTGGATCCAGGCGGACACATCCTGCTTCTCCACCATGTGGGCGCGAATCTGTACCTTCTCTGCGCCCGGCGCAGCTTCTCGCCGCCGGTTCTGCCGGCGCACGCCCGGCGCAGCACATGCTGCCAGGAACGCAGCGCTTGCCGCACCCGTGGCCGCCAGGAACGTACGACGAGACAGTCGCTTCTGCGAAATCGGGTGACTCATGACAGATCCTCCTGTTGTGAATTGAGTAGATGGACAGATACCTTACAAACAGGTAACACGAAGCGCATAGAATATCAGGTGATACGCCAAGACGACTTCCTGGTGAACCTCCTGACAGCGAACAACGAGTCGAGAGAAACCTAGGGAATGCGTCGAAACTGAAGAGTACGGCAAAGGAGACTCGCCGTACCACCGGTGCCGCGATGCGAGAGTCTCGCCTTCACCTCATAGGCACTGAATAGCACGGACTCGGTTGTTGAATTCATGGCGCGTACACACGCAAGAGTTCGGAGGAAGAGACGGAAGGAACAAACGAGCATCGTGATCCTTCGGAACAATCACGCCGGAGAGCGTCTCTTTCCGATTTCATTATACACGATGTCACGAATCGCGCTAAGTCGACCGCGCCACGCAAGATCGGCCAGCGCCCGCTCGTATACGTCGTAGCGCTCCCCTTCCGCCTCGTCCGGGTCCACATACTTCAGGTAGATCGCCTGGTCCGGATTGTCCCCCGCCAGCTCGCGCCGGCTCACCTGCAGGTAGCTGCTCTCGCTGTGGAACTTCACTTCGTTCTCCTGCAGCAGGATGTACTCGCCCGCATACTTGTCCACGAACTCGCGCATGTGGTCCCGGTAGTAGAGCGCCTGCTCGCACGTCGTCCGCCGCCACGAGATCACCCGCTCCACCGAATCCGTCATCGCAGCGAAGAACGCGCCCTCCGGCTGCGGTTCCACTTCCGACACCCAGTCGATCTCGTCAAGCTGCACCGTGCCATAGCCGCCCTCCGCCGCCACCAGCAGCGAATTGCGGTCGCGGTGGAACGGCTCCGTCAGCCAGTCGGACGTCGGATCATGCCCCATCAGATACGCGCCCACCGCGTCCGTCGTGACCGGATGGTCCCCGCGATCAGCACATCTGTGATGCGCGGGACCTCCTGTCCCGTCGCGCTCCACTCGCCGCCCGCCTGCGCCACCAGCCCGTCGATGATGTTCAGCGCCGGGTCGAACAGCCGGCCGATGTCCGCCAGCATGTACGGCATGCGCACCAGATGGTGGAAATAGTGGCGCGAACGGCCCTCCGGCTCACGCATGGGCATCAGCCCGAACAGGTTCTTCAGCGTCAAGCGTGATGCCCATAAACGCGTGGTTCTTCATGCGCTGCACGTCCACCACCTCGTCCGCCTGCATGATGCGGTCCGGCATCACATACTGGCGGAACATCTGCCCGCCGCCGGGAACAGGATAGACGCCCAGCGGCGGCATATTCGCGTTCACATACGGAACGTCGAACTCGCTCATCAAGCCGGCCAGTTGCGTGGTAGTCCACCGGCTCCGTATGGTCCTCCCGGTGGAACACCGACGTATCCGCGAAGAACAACTCCGCATCCGTATTCTCGCGCAGCAGCCGAATCGTCGCTGCCGCCACCTTGTCGCTCACCAGCTGCTGGCGCATGCCCTCGAATATCGGCGACTTGTCCACGCGCAAAGTCCTGGTTGAACTTGATGGCGATTGTCTTCGCCGCGCGCAGCCGCTCCCACGACCGCGTCAGCGGCGCCGTCGCCCGCTTCAGCGTCTCGTACACCTCTTCATCACTCGCCAAATGGTCACAATGCAACGCCCGCACCGTGTACTCACGTTGATTGGAATTCATCGATTCACACCTCATTGTCTACGAACATCGCCTACGAACAATTCATGTGAGCAGCGAAGATCAGCCCGATCCGGAGCCGATCAGCTGTCCCGATCTTTCGCTACCCCAACATCGTCTCCTCATCATCGTTCGCACCCGACTGCTCCGGCTTCGACCAGTCGATCTCGCCGTCGTCCAGCCCGTGCGTCTTGCGCCACTCCTCGAAGTCGGCCTCGATCTCCTCCGTCCACTTCGTGTCCATCTGGCTGGAGTTGTAGATGCCTTCGCGCAGCCGCTGGTGGCTGAACGTCTCGCGCATATGCGTGCGCTCCGAGTGCTCGACCACCATCTCCGCCAGATGCGGCGGAATAAAAAGGACGCCCGTCATCGTGCCCAGCACCACGTCGCCCGGCATACAGGTGGCGTCGCCGATGCGACACGGCACATTCATGCCCGTCAACGTCACGTCACGGATAGGCGTCGGGTCCAAGCCGCGGCAGTATGTCGCCAGATTCTCGATGTCGACGATCTGCTCCGCATCACGGATGCCGCCGTAGATCACCTGCCCTCGCTTGGTGCGCGAGGCGATGGCTGTCGATAAGTTCGCGCCCGGAATACGTGCCTTTGTACACCTTGTCGAACAGGTCGATGACGATCACGTCGTCCTCGACCAACGTCTCGATCACCCACGAATTCATGGCGCCGATGCGGCCTTCCTTGTTCTGGCCCAGGTCCATCAGACAGTCGTGCAGGTCAGGCCGATGCGGCACGAACACGCCGGTCACCGCTCGGCCCACCAGCCGCTTCTCGGAAGAAATGCGGTCCAGCCGCCGCAGAACTGAAACTGATAGCCCTCGCGCCACAGCACAGCCCACGCTTCCTCGGTGATCACGCGCTCCATGCGCTTGCAGGATGTTGTCCGGCACACGCGGCCGCCCGTCGTCAAATCGTTCGCCTTCCCACAATGGGGTCAGTTGTATGATGTCATCTCGATTGTTGAATTTCACGAATATGCGCTCCGGTCATGATTGAGATATACAGATTCGGTGATTGTATTGGTGCTGCAAACTGACACTTGCTAGACAGCGGCCGCGACAGGATAGCACGATATGCGTCTATCCGCATACACTGCCTCGCGAAGCCCTCTGATGTAGCCGATCGCATACAGCCGGCCGATCCGCGTGTAGCCGGGCCTGCCGTACGTGTCGCCTTCCATCGTCGGCACGTGGTCCGGTCGCAACACGCCCTCAAAGCCGATGTCCCGGTAGGCGCGCATGCAGGCCAGCATGTCCGTCTTGCCGTCGTCGTGGAACGTCTCCTCGAACCTTTCCGGCGTCCCGCGCACATCGCGGAAATGCACGAAGAAGATCTTGTCCTGCTCGCCGAAGTGCCGAATCACGCCCGGCAGATCATCCGTCATCAGCGTGAAGTTGCCCTGGCACAGGCAGACGCCGTTCACCGGGCTCGGCACCAGGTCGATGAGCTTCTGAAATGCTTCTACACTGCGTCATGATGCGGCCGAAGCCCCGGATCGGCGACAGCGGCGGGTCGTCGGGATGCATCGCCAGCTTCACGCCCGCCTCCTCCGCCACCGGCACAACCTGCTCCAGGAAATACTTCAGATTGTCCCACATCTGCTCCTCGGTGACCTCGCCATACTCCGTCAGCGGCGCATTGCGCATCAGATCGTGGTCATAGCCCGTCACCAGCGCGCCGCCCCGCGACGGGATCGTCGACGACGTGCGCACCACGCCCACCGTCGCCATCATCTGATAGCACCAGACCGGGATGCCCAACCGCCCCATGTTGCGGATCATCTCCTTGCACCACCTCGATCTCCTCGTCGCGCCCCGGCAAGCCCCAGCTTGATCTTCTCCATGGGCGGCCGGCTCTCGATCACGGAGAACTCGAAGCCGGCATCGTTGTACGCCGTCTTGGCGCGCAGCAGCGACATGTAGCTCCACGGCTGCTGCTCCGGCGGCGCGTCCGGCTTCGGCTGCAAGTTGATGCCGCCCACGACATGATCGACGCCGCACTGCTTCACCAGCGACCACAGCGCCTTGTCTTCCGGACCAAACACTTCGGCGATCTTGATCATCATGTCTCCTCACATGGATGGCCGCACGCGCACAGCGCCGCGCCTGATGACGGCAGGCAACCAAATCGCTGTCGAGTGGGACGGAGCGTACGGAAGGAATTCGAATAGGGAACTCGCAGATCAGCACTCGTTATCGCGCCGGAAAATGGGGAAACTTCGCTGCACGGCCAATTATACCTTGCCCCCTCTCACCGCGCCATTTCGTCGCCAACAGTATGGCGGCGACAAGACATCATCCCTCACCTGGTCAGGGTCCTCCCCCGCCACCCGATCATATCCGCTTTCGCATCCATACATGATATATGTCCCGAAATCTTTGGGACACATGTCCCTATTCACGAGCGCCGAAATGTCCTAAGATAGGGTCAACTGTGAGGCAACGCTGATTGAGTTGACCGGCCCACAGCCGCACCTGACAAGCTACTCATCTACCCTCATCTGATCTGCATGTAGGGTGATTAACGGTTCCTCTCCTTGTGTTTCTCCTTTCTGTGTGGCAAGCAAGGCCCCGCTTCTGCGGGGCCTTGCTTGTTCTGTCGGGCAACCCGGAAAGTCACCTGTGAGTATGGCCATCCCAAACACTTACCTGAATACATTCCTCCCCGAATACGAATTTCGCGGCACACGCAGCGCAATCATCCATGCACCCCCGCACGCCATCCTCACGGCATACCGCGAAATCACGCTGGACGAGATGCCCTGGGCCAACATCCTTGGTCAGCTCCGCTACTTGCCGGAGCGCCTCACCGGGCGCAGCACAGGTCCTGTGCGCGACCCTCGCCCATTCCTGGACATCGTCCTCGAGTTCGGCAACGTGATCCTCGTAGATGAACCTACCGAACTGCTCGTCGGCCTCATCGGCAAGCTCCATCAGGTCGTCGACCAACTGCCGGCGCCCCTGCGCGATGCGCGCGACTTCCTCATCTTCGACGACCCGGCCTACCAGAAACTGGCCCAGGGCCTGCGCATCGACGGCAGCGACCACAGACGGCGCCTGCATCGCCACCTTCGAGCACCGCACGCATGCGCTCAGCCCGGAGTCACGCCGCCAGTTTGCTCGCTACTGGCTCGTCATCGGACCGGCCAGTTACCTGCTGCTGGGTATGTTGTTGGGAGCGGTCAAACAACGCGCCGAGGGGCGGCGCGCATAGCGAGAGGTTCGCTACTCCAGATTCGTATGCCGTCGACGCAAATCGAGCGCCGACTGGTCCGTCGCTGCCTGCAGATCTGCCACCATGGCGTCGAAGAGCACCCACATGGCCTGCTCGAACGCCGAACCCATCGCCTGCTGCGAGCTGCTTCGCTCACCCTCTGCCATGGTCTGTGCGGGAATCACCAGCAGCATATCCGCCCGCTGCGGCAATGGCGCATCCGGCTGCGACGTGATCATGGCGACCGTCGCGCCTGCCTCCTGCGCCACGCGAAGCAATGCGTCCACCGTCGAAAGATAGCCGGGACCGCAACTCGCCAGGAACAGGTCGCTTGCGCCGATGGGCGGAGTCGTCATATCGCCTACCATCGCGACGGGCAGCCCCAGGTGCATCAACCGCATGGCGAAGCCGCGCATCGCCAACCCCTCGCGGCCGAGCCCGTAGACCGCGATTTGGCCCGCTTGCAGGAGCGCCCGCTCCAGCGCGTCGATCTGCGCCTGGTCAACGCCCGCCAACGCCTGTTCGACTTCGGCCAAAATGCCGCGGCACGTGTCAATCGTCGCCATTGTCTACCTCACCGCCTCGCAATCCTTGAACCTCGAACTCCTTGAACTCTTGACCACACCCCTACCCTGCCCGCACATGCACCTTCAGCGTCTTGCCCTGCGCAAACGCATGGAACGTCTCTTCGAACTCGTCGAAGCCCACGCGATGGCTCACCAGCCGGCTCACGTCGATCACCCCGTTCGCCAACCACGCGATCGCGGGTAGAAAGGTGTGATACGCGGCAAAGCTGCCGATGATGCGCCAGTCGTTCTGGAAAACGTCGTAGGGGTTGAGCTGTATGGTAGCGTCCCGCGGCGCAACGCCGAACTGCAAATACTGCCCCCGCGGCCGCAAATAGTCGAACGCCCGCTCGATCACCGCGGGCGCGCCCGTCGCATCCACCACCACTGGGAAACCGTCCGGCGCCAATTCCTTCAAGACGCCCGCCACATCCGCCCCGGCCAGCACCGTTTCCGCTGCACCCAGCTCTTGCGCCAGCGCCAGCCGGTCCGTTTGCTTGTCGACCATCACCACGCGCGACGTTCCGCTGTGGCGCAACGCCTGCAATAGCAGCAGGCCCATCGGCCCGGAGCCGAAGACCAGCGCCGCGTCTCCCGGCCACGGACGCATTCGTCCCAGCGCAAAAACGACGCACGCCAGCGGCTCCACGAACGCCGCCTGCTCGCTCGTCATCCCCTCCGGCAGCTTGTAGCAGGCGCGCCCCGGAACCGCTGTATACTCCACAAACCCGCCCGGCCGCGTGATGCCCACACCCTGCCAGTTGCGGCAATGGTTGCCCTCGTCGCTGCGACAGAAATCGCAATGGCCGCAGTCCAAATTCGGATCTACCGCCACGCGGTCGCCCACGGCGAGGTCCTCCACGTCGCCACCAATCTCCACGATCTCGCCGCTGAACTCGTGCCCCGGAATCAGCGGAAACTCCGACATGTACTCGTCACGGTAGATGTGCACATCCGTGCCGCAAATGCCGCAGGACGCCACGCGGACGATCACCTCGTCCGGTGCGCACGCCGGCTCCGGCACGTTCTCCACGGTGATTGTCTCTGCCTCCGGAAATACGACGGCTCGCATGAGCTTTGCTCCTCGACTGTATGGGGTCTGTATCAGGACGGCGACTCGCATGTAGGCTACATCCGCCTGGAAGTCGGCAACAGCCAAGCGGTTCAGATGCTACGATACTCCGACACCAGAATTGAGTAGAAGGCGACGTCGCGCCACTCGCCAAAGCGTCGCATATCGTGTCGACGGACGCCCTCAAATGTCATCCCCGCCTTCTGCATCACGCGTCCGGAGGCCGGATTAATCGTCATGTGTCGTGCGAAGACGCGGTGCAATTCCAGCTCATCAAATCCGTACGCGACAAGCGCTGTCGCCACTTCCGTGGCCATAGCCGCGTCCCCAGAGCGGCTTGGCGATCCAGTAGCCCAGCTCGGCGGATTCGGTGTTGGCTTTCATGGTCAGGCTGGCCGCGCCGGCAAGACCGGCTTCCGCTCGCCGCTCGAGCGCCCAGGTAAGGGTGTCGAGCTCCGTGCGCTCCGTGGCGTGGGTGGCGATCCACGCCTCGGCCATGCCGTCCTCGTAGGGATAGGGAATCGTACTCGTCATGCGCGCCACGTCATAGTCACCGGCATAGCGCTGCACCTCGTCCGCGTCCCCCAGCCGGAACGCGCGCAGACGCAGTCGGCCGGTCTCCAACTCAGGGAGATCATGAGGCACAGGTTTCATTGCGAGGCTATCTCCACGCGGCTACCATGTGCAATACCCGCCGTCAATCACCATGTCATGCCCCGTCATGAAGTCCGACGCGGGCGCGGCCAAGTAGACCACCGCCCCCTGCAGGTCGGTCACCTCGGCCATGCGCGCCATGGGCGTCAACCGCATCCACTCCGGCATCATGCGCTGGCCTTCCGGCGTCTCCAGCAGATCGCTCACCAGCTTGGTGCGCGTGTAGCCCGGACTGATGCTGTTCACGCAAACGTTGTTCGGAGCCCACTCCGCGGCCAGGCTACGCGTCAAGTGGATGACGGCCGCCTTCGACGCATTGTACGCGGACTGCTGCTGCGGCGTGTTCACGATATGACCCGACATGGACGCTGTGTTGATGATCTTCCCGTATCCCGCCGGCAACATCACCCGCGCCTCGGCCTGCGCACAAAGGAAGACACCCGTCAGGTTAAGGTCGATCAGCCGGCGCCACTCGGAAGCCGCCATCGTCTCCGCCGCTTCCCAGATGCCGATGCCCGCATTGTTCACGCCGATGGTCAGCGTTCCCCACTTGTCCACCACTGCTGCGACCATGGCTTGCACCTGCGCCTCGTCGGTCACGTCCGCGGCCACGGCCATGGCATCGATGCCCTTCGCCGCCAACTCGTGCGCGACCTCTTCGGCCCGCTCCAGCACGACGTCGACGACGGCCACCGCCGCCCCCGCCTCACCCAGCGCATGCGCGTAGCCGCGGCCGATACCCTGCCCGCCGCCCGTCACGAGCGCCGTGCGCCCGTCCAGCCGAAACCGCTCCAGGATCGGCGAAGCCGCCAACACACTGTCACTCATCCGTGCCTCCCTCGTGCCGCGCGTAGGAGCGAGGCATGCCTCGCCCATACGTTTCTGATCATCCGATTACTCAAATACGATCACGACTTTGCCGCTCTGCCCCGCGTCGGCCACCCGATACGCTTCCGCCGCCTCGTCCAGCGAGAACCGGTGCGACACGATGCGGTCGGGCCGCATGTCCCACTCCACCAACTTCTCCACCAACGCCTCCATATGCCCCAGGCTGGTTACCCAGGAACCGTAGACGGTGATCTGGTTGTGGATGATCGTCTGGCTCACGTCGAACTCCACTGTGTTGCCCTCGCCCACCATGGCGGACCGGCCCCAGCGTCGCGTTCCCTGCAGCGCCAGCAAGCGTCCCGCCGGCGAACCGGAGCAGTCGATGGAGACCTCGCATCCCTCGCCATTGGTCAGTTCCTTGATGGTGCTCAACGCGCCGTCACCGGCGACCACGGCATGATCGATCGTCTCCGCCTCCAGCGAGAAGTCCAGGCGTTGCTGCGAAATGTCCACGCCGATCACCCGCGACGCGCCCATGCCCTTCGCCACCATGCCCGCAGCCATACCGACCGGCCCGATGCCTGTGATCAGCACACGGTCCTCGCCGCTCACGCCCATGCGGTTGAGCGCCTCATACACCGTGCCGAACCCGCACGCGATCAGCGCGCCGTCCTCGTAACTCAACGGCTCCGGCAGCGCCACGCACGTGTTCTCCTCGGCCAGGCAGTAGTCGGCGTGCCCGCCGTCGCGCTGCCAGCCGTAGGCCGCGCGCTCTTCCGACGTGCAGCTGATCATGTAGCCGCGTCGGCAGTCGTTGCACACGCCGCACCCGCTGATGTGGTAGAGGATCACGCGGTCGCCCGCCTGGAATCGCTTGCAGCCGGGCCCGACGGCTACGATCTGACCGCACGGTTCATGCCCCGCGATGACGCCCTGGTACGCCTCCGGGCCGTGGCCAAGATGCTCGCGATAGATGGCGCGGATGTCGCTGCCGCAGATAGATGACGCCTTCATCTTGAGAAGCACTTGCCCATGCCCCGGCTCCGGTACAGGATACTCCTTGAACGCCACCGTACTGTCGCCCGGCAACACCGCCCCACGCATAGTCTTCGCCAACTCGCCGCTCATATCCTTTCGCCTCTCATTCCACCCTACGTGATCCCTCAAGAGCTAGTAGCAGTCTGAAGGTCGGCTGAACGCTTGAAGCGCCGATCTACTCCGCTACCACAATCTGCGCTTTCACCGACGTCGGCGGCATCTTCACTGCAAAATCAAACGCCTTCACGCTCTCCGCAAAGTCGAAGGTGTCCGTAATCAGCGGCTTCACGTCGATCTTGCCGCTGCCCATCAACGCCAGCGCCCGCGGGTAGACATGCGCGTAGCGGAACACATGCTCGACACGCGCCTCCTTCACCTGCGCCGCCACCACATCATACAGGATCGGCTCCAACGGCATGCCCACGAAGACCACAGTGCCGCCCGGCCGCAGCGCATCGAACACCCGCGCCCCGGCCCGCTCACTGCCGCTGCACTCGAACACGATGTCGGCGCCCCAATCGTCCGTCATCGCCATCACCACGTCGCGCACATCCTGCTCCGCCACGTTGACCGGCGTGATCGGTCCCAACGACGCGGCCAGGTCCAGCTTCGGCTGCACCACGTCCGTGATCACCACCTGGCTGCAGCCGCCCGCCAGCGCGGCCAGGGCCGTCACCATGCCGATAGGCCCCGCGCCCATCACCACGGCGATGTCGCCGGGCACAATCTGCGCCTTGATCGACGCGTGCATGCCCACCGCCAGCGGCTCCACCATCGCGCCCTCGGCGAAACTCACATTGTCCGGCAGCTTGAACGTAAAGTCCGCCGGATGCACCACCGTCGGCCGCAACACGCCATGCACAGGCGGCGTCGCCCAGAACTGCACAGCCGGGTCCAGGTTGTACATACCCAGCCGCGACGCCCGGCTGCTCGGATCCGGAATGCCCGGCTCCATGCACACCCGGTCGCCCGCCTGCAGGTACTTCACCTCGGAGCCGACCTCCACCACCGTGCCCGCGGCCTCGTGCCCCAGCACCATGGGCTCCCGCACCACGAACGGGCCGATGGCGCCGTGCGTGTAGTAGTGCACGTCGCTGCCACACACGCCGACGGTGTGGATGGCAATGCGCACATCCGCCGGCCCCATCTCCTCACCCACCTCGATATCCCGTAGCTTCAGGACGTCCTTCTCCTCCAACACCAACGCTTTCATTCCATACTCCTTAGCCTATGCGCGCTGAACGCAAAATCTGCCCCAGCAGTTGTGTGAGGCAGTAGTTTCGGACGAAATTCACATGGCGCAGACAAATTGGCCGCCCTGCTTCAACCCTTGCGCACAATGACAATCCCCAACAAGATGCAGATGATCGAGGCGATCCAAAGTGGAATCCCCATAGGCTCAATGAAACGCATCCAAAAAAGATTCACGGCGACGAAGACGAGCACGCTGATGAAGACTCTGTCGAATGTGTTTGTCGGAAAGGGTAAGAAACCCTTTCGGCCCTGGTGTTCGACAGGCGATTCAACAACAGTCTGTTGTGTCATTGTCTACCTACTCCTTCACCGCACCGAACGTCAGGCCCATGACGATGTAGCGCTGCACGAAGATGAGGAATACCAGCGCGGGAAGCATCGAGATGGTGGCGACCGCGGCCATCTCTCCCCAATTTGTGCCTGTCACGGTCACGAACTCCGCCAACCCCGTCGTGATCGTGCGTGCGTTCACGCTTGTCAACTGCGCTGCGAACAGGTACTCGTTCCACGCAAACACCCACGCTAGGATCACCGTCACAGCAATGCCGGGCGCAGCAAGGGGCACGATGACGCGCGTAAGTACAGTCCACGTGCTGGCCCCGTCTACGAACGCAGCCTCGTCCAGCTCAATCGGAATGCCGTCCATAATGCCCTTCATCAACCAAATGGCGAAGGGTAGATTAAACACGCAGTACAGCAGGATAAGACCAATACGTGAATCGAATAACGTCCAGTCGCCGATCCGGAATACCCGCGTGAAGAGCAGAAACAGGGGCAGAAGGAACGCCGCCGGCGGGGCCATACGGTTGGTAATCGTCCAGAAAAAAATATTGTCTGACCCGCTCAGCTTCCAGCGCGATAGCGCATACGTTGCCAGCACAGCCAGCACCGCCACGAGCAGTGCATTGGAGGTAGCGATCACCAACGAGTTGATCAGATAGCGCTGAAAGGTCGGATCGGTCAACGGCTCAAGATAATTCTGCTCATAGAACGAAGTAATGAAAAAGTTCGGCCGGCTGAACAACTCCACTCGACTGCGCGCGGAAATCACAAACATCCAGTAGATCGGAACGATCGTGATGAGCGTCATCACAGTCCATAGCGCATAGATGCCGATCCAACCGAGTGTCGAACGCGGCTTGTTTGTTATCATAACGAGTTCATCCTAGCCCTGCTGTCTGCCGACCTGCGTCAGCGCGGTGAACAGTAGCCAACAGAGCACGATCGTGAGGTACAGCACGAGCAAGGACATAGCCGAACCATAGCCGTAGTCAGTGCTGGGAAGCACCACTCGCCAAATGTGAATACCCACGTAGCGCGTCGACGTGCCTGGGCCGCCGCCAGTCAGCAAGTACACCTCGTCCACGATACGCAGCGCATCCATCATGCGGATGAACAGCGTGGTGACGATCACCGGCATCATCATCGGGATGGTGAGAAAACGCAGCACCTGAAGACGATTCGCACCGTCCACCAACGCTTGCTCCATCGGCTCCCTAGGAATCGAGGACAGACCCGCCAACATCGTTAGCGTAACAAAAGGAGTCCAGTGCCATATATCCATCAGGACCGTCGTGGCAAAGGCGTGGCTGGCCTTACCGCCAGTTCTGTACTCAAAGTCGAACCATCGCTCCAAATAGTAGGGAACAAGTCCGAGCCCGGGAATCGTCAGCAAACGCCATGTGGCGCCCACAGCAATCGGCGCCACCAACAGAGGTAGCGCATGGATCGTACGAAATACCGCTTTCCCGGGAAAATCCCTCACCAAAGTCGTCGCAAGCGCAAACCCGAGGGCCAATTCGAGGCCCACCGCCGCAACGGTGAACATCAGCGTCCGCCAAACGGACTCTAGGAATAGTTCATCGAACACCAAACGGCGGTAGTTGTTGGCCCCAGCCCAGCTTGGCTCGCCCGACGCCGAAAACACATTCCAGTCCAGGAAACCGACGACGAGAACGTATACGAAGGGCAACACGCCCATGATGACCAGTATGAGTAGGGTGGGGGACAGTAGCCCCCACCCCATTCGCTTAGAACGCATCTAGATGCCCTACTTACTCGCCATAGCCAAGCTGCATCATTGCCTCTTCCGCAGCGGCACAGGCGCCATCCAAGGCCTCGTCAACAGAAATCTCTCCGGCAATGGCCTTCCAGATGAAGGGATTCATCGCCTCACGAATTGTGGGATGCATCGGGAACGGCGGCGCACCGCCAAACACCGGGCCCCACTCCTCGAGCTTGGTGTAGTAGTCGTCAACCTTGGTGTTCATTTCCGCGATCAGCGGATCTTCAAACGTCGAGTTCATCACGATACGGGCGGCAGCCTCTGCCCACTCGGGTTGCACCGACTCCTGGCCGATGAACTGCAGCCACAGCAACGCTGCTTCCTTGTTCTTGGACGAATGCGGAATACCAAAACCGCCGCCGTCATAGTAACCGACGTAGCCTTCACCGGCCTCGGCCGCTTCCATCACGCCCTCAGCAAGCGGCGGCAGGGCCACGCCCACGTTGCCAACGATCGCGGAACGATCCGGATCAGTTGCGATCCATGCCGTATTCTCACCGTACACCATGCCCTGGGCCGCGCGGCCGGCTGCGAAGGAAGCGGCGGTCTCGTCCCAGGTGCTGCTCGTAGCCTCCGGCGGCGCATACTCCAGCAAGCCCAACCAGTAGCCCAACGCCTCCTTGGCTGCGTCGCTGTTCATCTCGCCGCCATTGTCGACACACGCTTTCCATGTGTCCACATTGACGCCCCAGTTGTAGACGCCAAACGTGGGCAACACTGTCTCAATCAACTCATACGTGGACGCCGAATGGCCCGAGTGCGCCTGAACCAGACTGCCCCACAGATCCATGTCGTTCTCTTCACCGTACGCCGTGAAGAACTTGGCGATGTCCACATACTGCTCGTGCGTCGTGGCAGGCGCCAGGTCGTAGCCGTACTCTTCGGCGAAGGCGGCCTGGATTTCAGGATCGTTGAACAGGTCCAGCCGGTACAGATAGGTCTTGATGAACGCTTCCATCGGTACCGCGTACAGGTCTCCGGTCTCCGGATCCTTGAAAGCTTCGAGCCACGTGGTGAACTTGGCTGTGTCAAAATCGGATGCTGCCAGTTCCGGGTTTTCGGCCAACATCTGCGTCAGGTTGACCAGGAACTCCCGCGCCAGATACGTGTAGACGATATCCTGCTCGATGTAGATAAAGTCATAGATGCCGGTATTGGCCTCCATGTCCTTGATGGCTTTATCGTACATCTCATCCCACGACGTCACCTCAAACTCGACATTGATACCGGTCTCCGCGGTGAACAGCGGCGCCAGCACTTCCTCGACATACCTCGAGGGTTCTGTGCTCTCCGACACGCCGCGGATAGTGGCGCCCTCATACGGCTTCGCGGCTTCCGCCCAGAAGCTCATCTCGCCCGTTTCCTGCGCACCTTCCGCGGGCGCTGCCTCTTCCGCAGGAGCGGCAGGCGCCGCGGCCGGGGCCGGGCATGCCGCCAGCACCATGCTGGCAATCAGCAGAATCCCCAGAATCGCTACAACACGTCTACTCATGATCGGTCTCTCCCTTTCTCATCTTTGAGATCGGCTGGTATGTGATTGACTTGACCATCGAACGTCACTGCTGATCAACGCTTACTTCACAGAACCATCCGACGACCGTTCTACATGTTGTGCTCTCTATCAGACGAAAGCCTGTCACCTCCTTCCAAACCATCTGGCGTGAGCAACGCTGGATAAACGATTCTGCATTTCTGCAAACTCGATCCCAAACGCCGAGCCGCGAGGATTTCGCGAGCGATAGACTGTCTCGTATGAAACGCGATGCAGTTCTTCGCTGGCGGCCAGTACGCGCTGTCGTGACAGCTCACCCAAATGCGGTCAGCCGGGAAATACGCTTGAGAGAGTCGCTATCGACACACCGGCCCAACGCGCGACATCTGCAAGTCTTTCAGGATTCCAGTTTTTTTGCGGAGAAATTGTTTTGCCTACTTAGTATTGTAAGCGTTTGCATATCCAAAGTCAATTGTCACCGCTCCGAAAAACCCGCGCACGTTCCATCCTCTGGTTTCCGGGGCCGCTTTCGAAGTATAATCAGGAGGGATATGCGCTTGGAAAGCCAGGTACTTGGCCATGCCTATCTCTTGGCGAGCTACCACATGAGATGAACTCGGCGCACTGCCGGAAAGGACGCTCACCCGTGCTCCGCATTGCCGTGATCAGCGACCGCTTTCTTACCGGGGATCTGATCGCCGGCCTCCTGCACCAACATGTCGAGCCCGTTGCCGGTGAACTCGCCATCACGAATCTGGCCCTCGACTGGCCCGACGACACGCCCATAAGCAATGATGAAATCCAGGAATTCGT
This sequence comes from uncultured Chloroflexia bacterium, assembly GCA_963752485.1. Lineage (GTDB taxonomy): Bacteria > Chloroflexota > Anaerolineae > Caldilineales > Caldilineaceae > JASGTU01. Next base: position 322,439 of record CAVVYP010000013.1, on the reverse strand, counting down.
CGGCAATCCCGCACAGATCGCCCGCTTCGCCGGCGACGCCAACGTCATTGTCACCCAGGTTGCGCCCGTCGATCGCGCCCTTATCGAACAGGCGTCCGACCTTCAGCTCATCGCTCCCGCCCGCGGCGGACCCGTCAGCGTCAACGTCAAAGCCGCCACTTCCGCCGGCATTCCCGTGCTCTTTGCACCCGGAACCAACGCCCGCGCCGTCGCCGAATACACCCTCGGCCTAATCCTCGCCGAGTGCAAAGGCATCGCCCGCGCCCACTGCGAAATGAAAGCGGGCCGCTGGACACCCGCCATCTACCACTATGCGCACAGCGCCCGCGAGCTCCACCGCCAGACTATTGGCCTCGTCGGCTTCGGCCACATCGGCCGCCTGCTCGCCCCCCTGCTCCATGCCTTCGAGATGCGCGTCCTTGTCTACGACCCGTACGTATCCGCACAAGAATGCGCCGCCCTCGGCGTCACCCAAACCGAGCTGACGGAACTGCTTGGCGAATCCGACATCGTCAGCCTCCATGCCCGCGTCACTCCGGAAACCCGTGGCATCATCGGCGTAGAGCAGATCGCCGCCATGAAACCTGGCGCCTACCTCATCAACACCGCCCGTGGTCCCCTCGTCGACTACGACGCCCTCTATGACGCTCTCGCCGGCGGCCATCTAGCCGGCGCCGCGCTGGACTGCTTCGCCGTCGAACCACCGCCGGCAGACTCGCCCCTCCTCCAGCTCGACAACGTCACCCTCTCGCCGCACGTCGGCGGCGCCTCCCGCGAAACGGCCCGTCGCAAAGCCGAGTCCGTCATCCTCGACATCGCCAACTACTATGCAGGCCGCCCCCTTCAGCACTGCGCCAACCCGGAAGTCCTGCAACCATGATCCGCCCGCCCCTCAACCCGCCCACGCGTAGGTCAGGGCTCCGGCCTGACGTCGTTGCCAGGTGCGCAATGATGCGCCCCACGCGCGTCGCCGCGGAGACGCCCCGCCGCATCCATCACACGAGCGCGTCATGACCAAAGACCTCCTCATCGGCATCGACATCGGCACCACCAGCACGAAATCGGTCCTCGTCGATGCGCAAGGCGCCGTCCTCGCCCAGGCCGCCCACGAATACGCCACCGCCTACCCGCACCCCAACTGGGCCGAACAGAACCCCGACGACTGGTGGCAAGCCGTCTGCATCACCGTCCGCCAACTCTTCGCAGACAGCGCCCACGCGCCTACCAACGTCGCCGCCCTTAGCGTCAGCTCGCAGGCCCCCACCCTCGTCCCCATTGACCAGTTCGGAAACGTACTGCATCCAGCCCTCATCTGGATGGACCGCCGATCCGAACCCCAGTGCGACTGGCTGCGCGAGCATATCGGCCAAGCCGCCATCGCAGCCGTCAACGGCGGGCGCATCGACCCGTTCTTCCTCGCCCCCAAGTTGCTCTGGTACCGCGACCAGCGCCCCGAACTGTATCGCGAAACCACTGCCGTGCTGCAGGCCAACGGCTACGTCGTGCACCGCCTCACCGGCCAATGCACTATGGACAGCTCCCACGGCGCGCTCACCCTACTCTTCGACGGCCGCACGGAACACTGGTCAGACGACCTTCTCGAACGTGTAGGGATTGACCCGTCTATCCTGCCGCCCGTACTCAATTGCGCGGACATCGTGGGCGAGGTAACGTCCGCCGGCGCAAAAGCCACAGGTCTCGCACCAGGAACCCCCGTCATTGCCGGCATGGTCGACGGCACTGCCGCGGCCCTCGAAGCCGGCGTCGTCCAACCCGGCGACGCGGTCGAAATGACCGGCCAGACCACTGTCCTTCTCGTTTGCAGCGACCGGCCCTACCTCGATGACGCTCTCTTCCCACTCGGGCACGCCCTCCCCGACCGCCGCCTCGTCGTCGGCGCACAGGTTGCCTCCGGCGGTTCCCTGCGCTGGTTCCGCGATCAATTGGGCGAACCGGAACGACGCCAGGCCGAGGCGCGCGGCGTCGACCCCTTCGAACTACTGAGCGAGCTCGCGTCCACCAGCCCCCCAGGAGCCAACCGGATCGTCTTCCTCCCCTACATGTTCGGCGAACGATCGCCCATTTGGGACACGCAGGCGCGCGGCGTCTACTTCGGTCTCTCCCTCGCCACCACCAAAGCCGACCTCGTGCGCGCGATTATGGAAGGCGCCGCCTATGGGCTGCGTCACAACATGGAGGCCGCGGCCCGCGCCGGGTTTCCACGCCCGCAAACTTGCCTGCGTAGGCGGCGGCGCACGCAGCCCGCTGTGGAACCAGATCAAGGCCGACATCCTCCAGCGCCCTGTCCATGTACCCCGCGCGGCCACCGGCGCTCCGCTGGGTGACGCCATCGCAGCGGCAGCGGCAGCGGGGCTGTATGACAGCGTCGAGGCCGCCGTTCAGGGCATGACGTCTGCTGGCGTCGAATACCGGCCGAACCCTCACGAGGCCGAACGCTACGACATGCTCTACCACATCTATCGCGAGCTTTACCCGGCTCTTCGCGACTCCTTTGCGCACCTCGCCATCCTGCCCGCAAACGACTCGCTTTCCCGCACATAGCAACGCGCAATCAAACCGGCGGGTGCTGGGCAAGTCTGATATACTTGTGGCTACGTCCTAACGTCACGTGCTTGAAGGACAATATGCTGAGACAATGGGTGGCTTGGCATGGTATACACCCAAACCGACCAGCCCAACGCACAGCACATCGCACGCCGCTGGCTCATCAAATCACTCTTCGGCAGCGCGTTCCTTGCCGTTCTTCTCTTCGCCTCCGCCGGCACACTCCGCTGGCCCATGGCCTGGGCCCTCGCCATCCTCTTCGTCGGCGTCTCCATTGCCACCTATTTGCTCGTCGACCCGTCCCTCATAGCCGAACGCAGCACGAACCGCCGCAGCACCGAAACCTGGGACAACGTCCTCCTCGGCGTCTACGGTCTCCTCACCGTGCTCGTCGTGCCCGTCGTCGCCGGCTTGGACATGCGCTACGCGTGGTCGCCTCCTATCGCCCCGTCTGTTCAGATCTTCGCCCTCCTCGTCAATATCGCCGGATGGTCCCTCCATATCTGGGCCATGCGCGCCAACGCCTTCTTTGCCATTGTCGTCCGCCTGCAAGAGGACCGCGGACAGACCGTCGCCACCGGCGGCCCCTACCGCTGGATCCGCCATCCCGGCTACCTCGGCGGCATCGCCTTCAACCTGGCCATGCCCCTCATGCTCGGCTCCCTTTGGGCGCTCATCCCAGGCGTCGCCGGCGCAGCGCTACTCGTCCTGCGCACGGCCCTGGAAGACCGGCTACTGCAACAGAAGCTCCCCGGCTACACAGACTATGCAGTTCACGTACGCCATCGCCTCATCCCCGGCCTCTGGTAGCCCGTCCTACCCGGTCGCCTGGGCCAGCTCGCGCTGCGCCGACTCCCAGCCCAGCATCGCCCGCTTCCTCGTCGCGCCCCACCGATAGTCGTTCACGGCGCCCGTGCTGCGGATCACCCGGTGACATGGAATCAGATACGCAATCGCGTTCTCTCCCACTGCGCCGCCCACTGCACGGCTTGCGCTGGGTGACTCGATCGCCCGCGCCACATCCCCATACGTGCTGACCGTCCCGGCCGGAATCTGCAACAATGCTTCCCAGACTTTCAGTTGGAAGTTCGTTCCCTTCAGAAGAAGCGAAAGCGGACGATCCGAATCCGGCTGCGCGCCAGCGAAGATTCGCGCCGCCGCCGTTCCCGTCGTCTCCGGCCGTTCCTCCAACACGGCCCCGGGCCAGCGCGCCGCAAGCTCGGCCACTGCGCCTTTCCAGCCATCCCCGTTGAGGAACGAGAGGCCGCACACACCCCGCTCCGTTACTGCCAGCAAGCACTCTCCAAACGGCGTCTCGTGCCGGCCATACTGGATGCGCAGCCCGGCCCCCTGCGCCTTGTACTCCCCCGGCGTCACAGCCTCCACCGTCACAAACAGATCGTGCAGACGACCCGGCCCGGACAGACCGGAATCGTATGCCGCCTCCAGCACCGGCTTCGACTCCGCCAACAGGTCCTTTGCATGCGCCAGCGTCAGATACTGCAAAAACCGCTTGGGGCTGATGCCTGCCCAGCGCGTGAACACCCGCTGCAAATGAAAGGGACTCACGCCCACGTTCGCCGCTACATCCTCCAGCGACGGCTGCGCCAGCCGTCGCGCATCCAAGTATGCAATCGCCCGCGCCACCAAGCGTATAGTCTGCGGAGTTCATATCGACCGTTCTCACAGTTCCCTCTCTCCCGTTCCACGCGGCATCAAACGTCCGTTTCTCTGTCAGTCATTCTATACGCGCTGCCTTTCACGCTCCACCCGATTCTTGCGCGATGCGCCCGGCCAATGCGCGGGGTAGGCCGACACAGGCGGTGCGCGTTTGCAAAGGTGTGACCGGGAACCTTCGCAGCCGTCGATTTTGACATCCCCCGAACTCTGCGGTATCGTGTCCCGTAGTCTGCCGGACTACCTTGCAAGGATACGCCCAAGCCAATGAAACACAACCGCTTGGCCCACTTCTCACATAGGCGCACCGAGGGAAGCATGCACTAGCCGCGCCAAGCGACTGGTTCTCCGGCCCTCGCTCGCCAGACCCAATCGGGTCGCTCCGGCAAGTGTCTCTGCTTCCGCAACGCCACACCGTCCGTCGGGTGGCGTTTTTTGTTGACCTGATTTGGCAAACCAAACCCACGCACGTAGGACCCATATATCCATTTGTATCGCTGTTCATATGCAAAGCACGCATCCATAGGAGACCCTCATGGACACCAAGAAACCCACCGTCAAGAAATGCGTCCTCGCCTATTCGGGCGGGCTCGACACCAGCATCATCGTGCCCTGGCTGCGCAACAACTACAACTGCGAAGTCATCTGCTTCTGCGCCAACCTCGGCCAGACCGGTGAACTGGAGGGTCTCGAAGAAAAGGCCCTGGCTTCCGGCGCATCCAAAGTCTACGTCGAAGACCTGCGCGCCGAATTCCTCACCGACTACGCCTTCCCCGCCATGCAGGCCGGCGCCGTCTACGAGCGCGACTACCTGCTCGGCACCTCCATGGCGCGCCCCCTCATCGCCAAACGCATGGTCGAAGTCGCCGAGCTCGAAGGCGCGGACGCCGTCGCCCACGGCGCCACCGGAAAGGGCAACGATCAGGTGCGCTTCGAGCTCACCGTCATGGCGCTCAACCCGCGCCTCACCATCATCGCCCCCTGGCGCGAATGGAACATCCGCGGGCGCAAGGACGCCCTCGAATACGCGGCCGAGTACAACGTACCTGTCAAGGCCACGGCAGACCGCATCTACAGCCAGGACCGAAACCTCTGGCATCTCAGCAACGAGGGCGGCCCGCTGGAAGACCCGTGGAACGAACCGCCCGACGACATGTTTGAGTGGACCGTCTCGCCCGAAGCCGCGCCCGACGAGCCCGAGTACGTCGAGCTCTATTTCCGCGACGGCATTCCGGAGCGCATCAACGGCGTCGCCAAGGGCCCCGTCGGCCTGGTCGAAGATCTCAACGACCTCGGCGTCAAACATGGCGTCGGCCGCGTCGATATCGTCGAAAACCGCCTGGTCGGCATGAAGAGCCACGGCGTCTACGAGACCCCCGGCGGCACGATCCTCTACAAGGCCCACGCCGCGCTCGAACAGCTCTGCCTCGACCGCGAGACCCTGCACTTCAAACAGCAGGTCGCCCTGCGCTATGCCGACCTCGTATACAACGGACAGTGGTTCACGCCCCTGCGCCACGCCCTGGACGCGTTCGTCCAGAACACGGAGCAGAACCTAACCGGACGCGTCCGCCTGAAGCTCTACAAAGGCAACGTCATTCTCGCCGGGCGCGAAAGCCCCTACAGCCTCTATCGCGAGGACTATGTGACCTTTGACGCCGATGACGTGTACAATCAGGCTGACGCCGAAGGCTTCATCCGGCTCTACGGGTTGCCGATGAAGGTGGCCGCCATGCTCAAGATTCAGGGCAAAGGCGTCAGCGAGTACGATACGCCGGACTACGTCGACTTCAAGCGGGACTGATCCCGCACGGTATGAAGGAGCGAGAATTGGGCGGAAAGGACGCAACCAGGACCCCACAAAGTCCGCAGCGCCGATCCGCCCATTCCTGTCCGGATCCAGCCGCTCGCGCCGCACCATGCGCCCGACGCGGCCAGGCTCCACATCGACGGCCAACCGGGCACCTTCCTGGCTACCCTGGGTCCGGAGATACTGCGGATCGTCTATGAGAAACTACCCGACACAGACGTTGGCTTCGGCTTTGCAGCCACCTCCCCAGCCCTGCGGAGACGAACAGCCCGTCCTGATTGGATTCGTCAGCGCCACCACCAGCGTGGGTAGTCTGTTCATCCAGACCGCCGCTACGCGCGCAGGCAGGCTATTGCCGCCCTTGACAGCCCGCTGCATGCGCCGCCCCTCGCTCATCGGCCAGGCCCTGCAGACAGCCCTTTACCCGTTCACAAGCAGAGACGACACCGACTTCCGCGGGCGCACACAAATCCGGCGCCGAATTGCTCTCCATCATGGTAGAAGAACACTGGCGCAACCGCGGCGTCGGGGCCATGCTGCTCCACGCACTGCTTGACGAGTGCACGACCCGCGGCATCGACCATCTCGACGTCACCGTCGACGCGGGCAACGAGGCAGCCCGCCGCTTCTACGCGCGACCATGGCTTCCAACTGCAGAAATCATTCCGCCTCTACGGCCGCGACATGCGTCCAGTATGGCCGCCACGTCTAGCGCCGCAGCAGCCTATGGAAGACCGCCCACCCACTCCAGATAGCGACACGCCGCAAACGCTGACTCCCGGCATCTCCTTCAACCCTCGCCGGCTCCTGTGGATCGCCGTGCTCGCCGTCGCCACCATCGCCGCCCTCCTCGTCCTGGGGGACGTCCCGACCACGCTCAGCGCCATCCAGCACGCCGACTGGCGCCTCATCGGATTGGCCGTCCTGATACACTACAGCGGTTTCGCCGTGCGCGGTCACCGCTGGCAATTGCTCCTGCGCGCCGCCGGGCACCGCCTCGGCTACCTGCGCGTCACCAGTGTATTGCTCGGCGGCTGGTTTGTCAGCGCATTGCTGCCCGCCCGTCTCGGCGAAGTCTTCCGCATCGCCATACTCAGGCTGCCCCCCAGACCATCCCAGGCGGCTGTCCCCGTCGCAGACAGCCTCAGCTCGATCATCCTCGAACGCGCCCTCGACATCACCGCATTGCTCGTCCTCGAGCGCGACATTCGGCTACCTCGCCCTAGGCGCAGCCCTGCCCGCCTGGGTCACCGCCGTCTACGTCATCGCCCTTGTCATCCTGATCCTGCTGGCCTTCGTCTTGCTCATCGCCCCCGGCATTCTCGACCGTCTGCGCGTCCTCAGCGCCAACCGATTTGGACCGCCGCCGTGGGCTTCGCCGCCCAGACGGTGGCCAGCCTGCGCACGCTTCCCGCACACCCGCGCATTGCCCTTGCCGCCATCGCCGAAAGCCTCTACATTTGGCTGTGCGACGCCCTCCTGCTTTGGCTCGTCCTCGCCGCGGTCGGCGTACAGCTCGCGTTCGCCAACGCCGGCTTCGTCGCTCTCACAGTGGACATCTCTGCCGCCGTCCCGCTCACACCCGGCGGCATGGGTCAGATCGAAGCGGCCTATGCCGCGCTGCTCTCGCTCCTGGCCGTCGCCCCTGCCGGCATCTCCGCGGCTGTGCTACTTGCGCGCATCATCAGCTACTGGAGCTTCCTCCTCTTCAGTGGCATCGTCACCTTTGCCTCCGGACTGGGCAGCATTTTCTTTCGACAACAGACACCCCCAGCCGCGGCCTCCGCAACCAAAGCGGAGGCCGAGTCGTCATGACGTATATGCGCACCCTCTACCGCCGCCACTACGCATTCAACCTGCTGTTCCTGCTGTTCGTCAGCTTCCGCCTGCTGGCGATCCTGCTCTTCCGGCCTGGCGGCTTCATTACCGACTTCTCGGACTACGATTTCTACTACACATGGGGAACCCTCATCCCCATGGGCTACCACGCCTACGACAACCTGTGGACTGCCTACCCGCCGCTCTTTCCGGCTGTCATGCTCACGGTCTTTGAGGCCTCGAGCCGCATCCCGCCCTGGGTCGAACCGCGCCTCGCCTTCCACGTCCTGTTCGGGCTCACGCTCCTGCTCTTCGAAAGCGGCAGCTTCGTCCTTATCTATCGCCTTGGCAACCGCCTCGGCGCAGATGCGATCCCGGCAGAAACCCAAGCGCTGTACGGCATCCCGATTCTACCCGGCCTCATTCCCGCGGTTCTCTACGCGCTCTTCTTCGTCCCTGTCTATACCCTCATCGGCTGGTTCGAGCCCATGCCCCTGTTCTTCATGCTCCTGGGCCTCGACCTGCTACTTGTCGACCGCGCCTGGGGTTGGCCCTCCAGCGCAATGGCCGCCGGTCTCGGCTTCCTCACCAAGCTCACGCCCATGCTGCTCGTGCCTATCGCCATTCGCTGGCTCGGCGTCAAGCTCAGTTGGCGCGCCCTGCGCGACGAGTGGTTCAACCGCAACTCACCCGGCAATATCGCCCGGGCAAGCGCCTACGTCGCCATCTTTTTCGCCGTCGTCATCGCCGTCGGCTATCCGTTCGTCCGCGCCAACCCGGCTCTTGCCTTCAGCAGTTTCCGCGTCCAGAGCATCCGCCCGCCCTGGCAGAGCGTGTGGGCCATCCTCGACGGTTTCTACGGCTACGGCCTCGTCCCCCTCGACATGCGCAACCTCGGCGGGCTGTCCGGCCTGTCCGGCCCGCTCTGGGAGACACGCCTGCCCTGGGCATGGATCGGCCTGGCGTTCATTGCCCTCTACCTTTGGCTCTACACACGCCGCTACGACTGGCACAGCCCGCGCACGCCCATCACCTTCTCCGCCGTCAGCATCCTGCTGCTGTTCTTGTACAGCAAAGGCTGGAGCCCCCAGTTCCTGTTGTGGGTTCTCGTCTACATCGCGCTGTTCTTGCCCACGTTGCGCGGCGTCGTGCTCGCCATCGCGCTCAGCCTCATCAATTTCGTGGAGGCTGACGTCTTCCTGATCCTCTTGCCCGACGAACACTGGCTCATGGCCGGCACCGTCCTTGCCCGCAGCGCCCTGCTCATCCTGCTCGTCGTGGAATTCCTCGGCCAGATTTGGCCCAGTCCGCAGAGGGGCGCGGCCATGCGCCGCATCTCTGCCTACGTCACCTGGGCGGTCATCGCCGGCAGCATCGTTGCCGCCGTGTTCAGCCTCCCCCGCGCCGCGCAGGCCTACCAGGACCGTCGCCTGGCCGAACATCCCTGTGCGGAAGCCATTGCCTATTTGCGCGCACAGCCGGCCTGGCCCACGGAAACGGACACGGACACAATCATCACCCAGCAGAGCGAAGTCTGGCGCGATCTCTATCCCTGGCTGCGCACCGGCTACGACATCCACGTCCTCGACGGCTACAGCCCGGACCAGCCGCCAGGCGCAATCGCCCTCAATCAACTGGACGAACTGCTTGCCGGCCGCGGACGATACAGCCTTCTGGTGGATCGAACGCAGCGACACGCCCGCCTCCGTCACGAGCCCGCTTCAGCGCGCGACAGACTTACTTCGACCGTGCTCAGACACATATCCTGGAGGACATGCAGTTCGGCCCCTGCTCGGTCTATCTGCTTGCCAGTACCGATGCCGCCTCCTCCATCGCCACCGCACAGGTCGACGGTGGCCCTATCCGCCTCCTCGATGCCAATGTGGGTTCCGCGCAAGTGGGCGGCCGCCTGCCCCTGGTGCTATACTGGACGAGTGACGCACCCGTCAACACCGGCTATACGGTTTTCACCCAGTTGCTGGACCCTGCGGGCAATCTCGTCGCCCAGCAGGATAACCTACCTGTACAGGGCCTCGCTCCTACTGACACCTGGCAGCCCGGCGACGTGATCCGTGATCCCTACGCGCTTGACCTGGGCACCGTCTCAGAGCCAGGCATGTATGAGTTGTTGATCGGCCTCTACGACGACCCAGGGCAACGCGCGCCGCCCTCACCCTGGAGAACGGGACGGGAGCCGGAACCGTAGCCGACCACATTGCGTTTCCCGTTGAAGTAAGTGGGAACTGACAGTGTACGACTGCGAACCGTCGAGGTAAGCGCCAACCAACACAGAGTCGAGATTCAGCGCACAAGCGATCCGTGCAAACTGCCTCTGTCACACACACCAGCGAACCACCGGACCGCGGCGTCGCGTTCCTTGTCTTCTGCGCTGCTCTTCGTCTGCTACCTGATCACCTATACCGGCGTCATCCAAAGCAGCGACGGCCTCGCCATGTTCTGCAACGGCCGAGAGCATCGTCCGCCGCGGCGAAATCGACAGCAACCAGCTCATCTGGATGGGCAACCAGCAGGGCAACTTCGGTGCCGACGGCAATCTCTACAGCCGTAAGGGTCTGGGCATGACGCTGCTTGCCGTGCCACTCATCTGGGTCGCGCGTCTGTCAAGCTCGATTGGGCCTCGTCCACACCGCACTCCTGCTCAATCCGCTGGTGACTGCAATCACGGGCGCACTCGTCTATCGAGCGGGCCGCCGCCTGCGCTGGCAGCGCGGCGTCGCACTCGTCACCGCACTGACCTTTGGCCTGGCCACCCTCGCCTGGCCCTACACGCAAACCTTCTTCAGCGACCCGATCTGCGCGTTCGGACTCTTCGGCGCCTTCTACGGCCTCCTGAGCTACTCACAGACCGGCAGCAAACGCTATCTATTCCTGGGCGGCATCGCCTGGGGTATTGCCTACCTGACACGCGTCGCCAACCTGATCACGTTGCCCCTCTACCTCATCGCCCTCTACATCGCCGTCCTACACGGAACCGGCCTCGCGCAGCTTCGACGGCGGAGCTGGGGCGTGATGATCACCCTGCTCGTCCGCCGCTACTGGCGGCCCTTTGTCAGCTTTCTCGTCCCCGTCGTCTTGGCCGGCATTCTCTCCCTGTGGTGGAACTATGCCCGCTACGACAGCATCTGGGACAGCGGCTACGTGGAGACCGAACGCTTCAGCGCCGTATGGACGTTCGGCGTCAGCGGACTGCTCGCCGGACCCGCGCGCGGCCTCCTCTGGTACAGTCCGGCCTTGCTGCTGGCCATACCGGGCTCCGTCTGGTTCTGGCGACACGCCCGTCGCACGCTCTACTTTGTCCTCATCCTGTTCGTCATCTACTTGCTCTTCTACGGCAAATGGTACATGTGGCACGGCGGCTATAGCTGGGGACCACGCTTCATGGTCCCGACGCTTCCTTTCCTGGCCCTACTGACTGGCCCTGCACTCGGCAAATGGCTGGTACAGGACGGCGCCGGCATCCTGGGCCGCATCGCCGTCGGCCTGCTGCTGCTCATCTCCGTCGCCGTCCAATGGCTCGGCATGCTCGTCCCGTTCCGCCTCGTGCAAGATTGGCTCGACGCCGAAGTACAGCCCCTCTTCGCGCCGGAGACCTTCACCCGCATTGAATACTCGCCTCTTGTCCTCCAATGGCAATTCCTGCGCACGGAAAACATTCATCTGGCCTGGTTGCGCAGCGCCCAGACCGGCGCCAACTCCTGGGCGATCCTTCTCCTGCTGCTGCTGGCGCTAGGTCTGCTGGCCTATGCGCTCGCCTGGCAAACCGCCCCACGTGAGGGCCCTGAGCGCGGCTACCGCCAGTGGATATACGGGGCTGGACTCCTGGTCGTGACCATCGTGCTGCTTACACACTACTATGGCGCGCTCAGCAACCGCGGAGTTGCGCCAGGCGGCCGGCCGCATCCAGGCGAACGAAGCGCGCAGCCACGCCGTGCTCCAGACCATGCCCGATCAAACGCAAGCGTTCGCCAACGTCTACCACGGTCGCCTGCCTGCCTACGGCTTCGCACAACAAGGCGACATGGACGATTTCGCACAGGACTGGATCGACACGCATACGCGACGACCACGGCCACATTTGGCTCCTGCCCGACGACGCGCTGCCGGAACAATCGGTCTGGGAACGCACTCTGCGCATGGAAGATTTCCTACTCGTCGATTCGCGCATGTCCGCTCCCGGCGGCCAACGCCTCGCCCTCTTCGCCGTCAACCTCGGGCGCGATCTCGTGCAGGTCGGCCTCGGCACGGTTTTCGGCGACCCCTCGCTCGTGGACGAAGGCATCACCGATGCCAACGGCTGGTTCCGCCTGCGCGGCTATTCCCTCCTGCCCGAAACACAGCCCGGCGGTGAGCTTCTGCTCGAATTGCACTGGGAAAGCCTGCAAGCCGTGAACGAAAACTACCAGGTCTTCGTTCATCTATTGAACGCAGACAACGAGAAACTTGCCCAACGCGACGGTCAACCGGTACAGTGGATGCGTCCGACCAGTACCTGGCAACCGGGAGAACGAATCACTGACCGCTACGGCATGGCGCTTCCCGACGATCTGCCCGCCGGCAGCTACACGATTTCCGTCGGGCTGTATGATCCCGTCAACGGACAGCGTCTCCCCGTGAGCGCAGGTCCGAGTGACTACGCCATTGAACTGGGTCCGGTCTACGTAGTGACAGACGGCAGACCTGGCTTCTGAGCCGGTAGCAAGGCTCATAGTCAGATGAGGAAGAGGAAAGATGCACGAATCGTCAAGTAAATCGCCTAGCGTCCAGAGTCAGCCCGGCGTCAGGCCGTCGCCATCACGCGCCCGACCTCCTCGACGTGCGCTCCTCCTCTTTGCGCTTCTTTCAATTCTGATTCTCGTGTTGGCCGCCTGCGGACGCGATGAAGAAGAACCCACGCCCACGGCAGCGCCGGCGGCCGAATCGCCCCTCGTTGTCACTACGGCTCCAACCGACGCTCCCGACGCACCGGATTCGCCCTTGCCCAGCCCCACCGCAGCCACGCCGCAAGAGCCTGATACCCAAGCCGACTCGGTTGCGACGGCCACTGTCAACGCCAACGGCACCACTGCCGTCTTCACGCCACTCGAAGTTGACGAGGGCATCCAGTGCGACATCGAATCGCACATCGACCTCGCCGGCTATCCGGACCTCGAACAGGTCGTCGGCTGCCCAACCGGCGAAGCCACGACCGACCCCATCGCCATCAACGAGTTCGGCGAAGGCCCGGACTTTGATCGCTTCATGCTCTGGTTCAGCGACACCGATCAGAATCTACGTCCTCTTGCCCGATGGAACGTGGCAGGCCCACGAAGACACGTGGGAAGAAGGCGACCCGACGTTCTCCTGCAATCCACTGGAAGGGGAGGCCGACTCGCCGCCCCTGCCCCGCCGCGGCTTTGGCAAGCTATGGTGCAGCGATCCTGAATTGCAGGAAGTCTTGGGCGCCATCCCTCGCGAAGAGCGGCTTTGCCAGCATTCCGTCACCCAACCGTTCGTAGACGGCCGCCTCCTCGCCTGCTTCGAGGATGCCACGATCCGCTACTTCCGCATCCTGGACGACAACACCTGGGACGTCGTCGTGCAATAGGTGCGCTCGCACCCGCCGCCAACTCATGCGCGTCATCGCCGGTTCCGCCAAAGGCCACAAACTCCAATCCGTTCCCGGCGACTCCACTCGCCCCATCACCGACCGCGCCAAAGAAGCCCTGTTCAGCATCCTCGGCGACTGGCTGATCGACACCCGCGTCCTCGATATGTTCGCCGGCACCGGCGCCGTGGGCATCGAAGCCCTCAGCCGAGGCAGCAACTCCGCCGTCTTCGTCGACCGCGAGCGCAAAGCCGTGCGCACCATCCTTGCCAACCTGCAACACTGCAACTTCCTCGACCGCGCCGTCGTCAAACAGGCCGACACCTTCCGCTTCGTCCACGACTACCGCGGCGATCCCTTCGACCTCGTCTTCATCGCCCCGCCCCAATACAAAGGCGCATGGCGCGAGGCCCTTGAACTCGTCGACCGCTCCCCCGATCTGCTCACCGAGTTCGCCACCGTCATCGTGCAGATTCACCCACGCGAAGACGAATCCCTCGAGCTACACGCACTCGAAGAATACGACCGCCGCCAATACGGCTCAGTGCTGCTCATCTTCTATGCGTCGAGCGCCGCCCTAGACGCCGAAGAACCCGACTCAGAAGAACCGGGTCAAGAATAAGCCTCAGCGCGATGGCTTCGTCATCGCTCAGTCCCGCGCTCCGCACACCTTGCGCGCCCGATCAAACGCTCTGAAGATACGAAATAGAGAAGCCCTGCCGCCGGCAGGGCTTCTTCGGTCTATCCGATTGTCGCACAAATGGTACGGTTCAGATCCGCCTACGCAGCCTCCGGCTCCGGCACTGAACTGAACGTCTCCTTCAAATACGCACGCGCCGGCGCCACGTAGATTTCCTGATACCACTCGCTCTCCAGGTCATCCTGGATATGGTGCTCCGACAGCAGTTCGCCGAAGCCAAAGCGCCGGATCACCGGATGCAGGTACGCCGCTTCCATGCCCTTGTCGGGGTCAGGGTCGCGTTCCACGCTGAACGGGTCCCCCTCGAACTTGCCGTACTCCAGGCTAATCGTGTAATAGTGAGCGTTCTCGCTCAACGAGCTCTGCGGCACATAGTCCCGCCGCAAATCCTCATAATAGCGCGTCACGCCCTCGGACTCGGAGACAACCGCCACATCCGTCAGGAACGCAGGCTGCAAGAATATCCCGGGCCCCTGATTGATACGATCAAGAATCTGCTCGAGCAACGCCTCGGCCGATGCCGGCATCTCATGATGAGGCAGCGGATCCCCATAGTACTTCTCGTCCAATATCCGGCTCAACGTGCGAACATTGTGCCGGAAGCCGTGGATGAAGCCCGACATTGTCTTGCGGAAGTCGCACGCCTGCATCAGCGTCCCTGCGAAATACAGGCCCGGCACGTTGACTGACTCCCACTCCACAGTCTGCGCCGGAAACTTGTCGCGGATCGTCGTCTCCGGCATGCATGACTCGTCGTAGATGGACGTGTCAACACGGAAACCCGTGCAGAAGATGACCCGGTCATACTTCCGCACGGTCGTCTGGCCCATCGCATGGCTGTATGCGATCTCCACCTCGCACATGCCGTCGACCTTTTTGACCTCTCGGATCGTGCCGTCAATCACCGTGTTCTGCGATTTCAGTTGGTACGTATCCAGGAAGTTGTTGTTGACGGCGCGGAGGTGACCAACATAGTGGCTCTGCCACGCGAACCGCACCGGGTCCGGGCTACAAACGTGAATCGCCGACGCGACGGGAATCAGATGATCCGCCGTCTCGAAAGCGGAGTTGCCCTTGCCGACGATCAATACCCTCTTGTTCACGTATTCGTCCACATCCAGTGAATGCCCGGCATACGTGTCGCAAAGCTCCACGCCAGGAATGTTCGGGATGTATTCCTTGTGGAGTCCAGACGCTACGACCAGTCGCTTGCTTGTGAACTCATTGCCATCCGTGTCCCGCACGACGAACATGTCATCCACTTTGCTCACACGCTCCACCTCCGTGTTGTACCGCACGCGGAGGTCGAACCGCTCGGCATACGCCTGCAGATAATCCAGCAACACGGCAGGGTCAGGAAAATAGTCCGTGGAGAATTCACCAAACTGAATCTCCTGATCGTCGCACAGCAACGAATTCCGATCCCAACGGAGATTCGCTTCCGTGGAATTCGTACCCGTATGAACCTTGTTAATCGAGATTAGCATCCGATGGCGCGGAAAAGTCCGGAAAAACGAGCCCGGTCCATCTGACTTCTCCACTATCAGATAGTCCCGGCCCTTCTGTCCAAGGTAGTAGCCCAACTGCAATCCTGCGGGCCCGGCACCGATCACCAACGTGTCAACTTGCGTAGCCATCCCCTCTCCTTCCGAGAAAATTCCTACCATCCCACTTCCAAGAACACGATCCATTTAGCCGGGTGCGCAGATCCGATGGCTCATCGTCATGAAGCCGCAATGCGTCACATAGCTCAATGTACTATGCCTATACTCAATGATTGATGTCCGCACCACTATTTCCGCACCACTATTGCAGAGACCACCCACTGCAAAGACCATCCACACAGTCTATCGAGAATCGCCATATCAGGTGCCGCCCCCGGCGTCTCGTTCCGCCACTCAACCGCTCGCCCGTCGAACACCGCCCGAAAATCAGTGACGACGATTATACCACGCCACGCACATCGTCAAAGTCGGCTGCATCGCGTTGTCAAGCAGTACGCCATTCGAACGCACGCCCCACCGCCGCCGCACAGCGCAGAAGGACTGTCTGCATCCGCAGCCGAAGGCAACAAGAGAGGACATTAAATCATGTCAACCTGCCGTAAGTCAATCCGCATTTGCAGGCGCCGCCTTCCATGCGCAACCGAATCCTTCTTGGCGCAGACCGGCGACCGGCCCAAAGAGAAGAGACCGCCAGATCCGGCAGTCTCCCCTAGAATTGTCCCTTATCCAACGAAGCCAACTATCGATCGGCCCCGCCTACGCTCTATTCACTGAGCCCGGACATCGCCTCTGATGCATTCGCGAGCGCTTCGTCCAGCGCAACAAGGAAGGACACGAACTGGCCGTTGGCGTTCTCCAGATCTGCCACCGAACTCTCCAGCACAGTCAAGTCCGCGCTGTTCGTATCAATCGCCGACTGCAGTGTCGACTGCGTAGCAGCCAACTCCGCCTGCAGCGCGGCAGCCTGTTGCGCCACCACTTCCACATTATACGCGACAGCGCCCACGTTCTCGTCCACGCGCTGCATAGTCTCGCTCATGACGGCCAGCCGGTCGCCGCCGGTGAAGCTCAACGTGCCGCCGTTGATAATCGCCAGCACGAGCAGCGTCAGTAGCATGCCCAGAATGGCCCCGCCGATGGCAGCCCCAAACATCGACAGCGAATCGTGTCGATAGGTGCTATATTCCAGTTCCGGCGCTTCTTCACCTGCCTCTACCTTCGCCTTCGCACTCATGTCCAGTGATTCCTGGTGAACGCTCATACCGCTTCCTTCCTCAGCCCGTTTGATTCAGCCACGATTGGTGCAACCTTGATTGGTTCAGCCCTGCTTCCGCGTGCTACGCATTGATACGTCAGTTCTTATCGTATCGATACGGATTGCCTTCCGCCTACCGAAATCTCTCGGCATCGCCTACACTCTATCCACCGGCGCGGCAAAACTCCGTAATGCCGTGTCCCATCTACACGGATCTGCATTGATCCCGCGACTACGTCGACCTGTCACACAGGAAGTACTCCGTGGGACCGTGTGACAATGCCATCTTACTGTCATGCGCCCCGTTCGTCAAGGTTTGCATTCAGACTTCTGCCCAACGATTCGCGTGCACCCATGCCAACGAGGCTCCGCATCTCAGGCTTGGAGGGCGTCGCTACTGCACCCTATAATCGCCAGTCAGGATCCTGCTACCCAACTTGGAATCGGTTTTCGCCCAGCCGCGGAAGAACCCGTGCCTACGTCCGAATCGCTGCCTCCCCCAATCGTCGATTTCCTCCTCTCTGATGCCGCGCAGCAGGCCATCGCCGCTTTGACGCCACACGACCTCGAGCCCGACCAGACCATCCCCACGCTCAACAGCCTGCGGCAAGCGTTCCCGCCCGAGAAGGCCGGTCCTCTCCTCACCCTCGCCCGCCTGCGCCTGCGCGCCGAAGCGAAATTCCCCCACGCCCGGCGCATGTTCTTCACCGCCGAGGCCTTGGAGCAGGCAACTTCCTGGACCGTCGCACTGCACCGCGCCGAGTGGATCCACCGCCACGCCAAGCCCGGCCCGGTCCTCGATCTCGGTTGCGGCATCGGCGGAGACACCCTCGCCCTCGCCCACTTCCGCCCCGTCATCGCCTACGAACAGGACCCGGCCCGTCTCGCCTTCGCCCGCGCCAACGCCCGCGCCGTCGCGCCCGCCCAGCCCATCGACTTCCGCTGCGCCGACTGGACCGCAGAACTGGCGGCAGGCGATCTGCCCGCAGCCGCCGCCGCTTTCGCCGATCCGTCCCGCCGCATAGACGGTCGCCGCATCTTCAGCTTGCACCACATGCAGCCGCCGCTGGAGGCGCTCCTTGCCCTCCAGGCGCACACTCCTAACCTCGCCGCCAAAATCATGCCCGGCGTCGACGACGCAGAACTGCCACCCGCATGCGGCGTCGAATTCCTCAGCCATGAGGGCGTGTGTAAGGAAGCTGTGCTCTGGTTCGGCGATCTCGCACAGCACGACCGCTGGGCCAGCGTCCACACCGGACGACGGCTGGCATACCCTCGTTTCAGCCGGCGCGCAGCCGCCGGTCGGCCGCATCCACCCGGGCTCCGTCCTCTACGAACCGGACCCCGCCGTCATCCGCGCAGGCGCCTTCGCCGAGCTCTGCGACCTCCTCAACGCCCACCTCGTCGACCCACACATCGCCTATCTCGTCGCCGCCGACCTCCGCCAAACGCCCTTTACATCCGCCTTTCTCGTACGCGAAGTCCACCCCTTCAACCTCCGCCATCTCAACCAACGTCTGCGCGCGCTGGGCATCAACAGCGTCGAACTCAAGAAACGCGGCGCGCCCTTCGAGCCGGAATCCCTGCGCTCCCGCCTCAAGCTGCCGCGACAAGGGGCGCCGGCGTCGTCCTCTTCACTCGGCTGGAGAATGCGCCTATCATGATCATTGCCCAACGGCCCTAGGCGCACGGCGCATCCAATCTCACCACCGGCGGATTCATTTCGCTTGCGTACAGCGTTTCACGTATACTGTGCGCCATGAACAAACCTGAATACGACGAACTGATTGCCCTCGCGCGCGTCGCCGGCGACCGGCTCGATGCCGCGGGCCTCACGCTTGGCGCGGCCGAGAGCTGCACCGGCGGCCTTATCGGCCATCTCCTCACCGAAATCCCCGGCAGCTCCCGCTACTTCATGGGCGGCGCCGTTGTCTACAGTTACGCAGCCAAAGAGCAAGTCCTCGGCGTGGACCACGACATCATCGTCGCCGACGGCGCGGTCAGCTACGCCGTCGCAAAACAGATGGCCGGCGGGGCTATCGAGCTTTTTGATGTGGACCTCGCCGTCGCCGTCACCGGTATCGCCGGCCCCGACGGAGGCATGCCCGGCAAGCCGGTGGGCACCGTCCACATTCACGTCAGCGCCGGCGGCGGTTACGAGGACGGCAGGCGCTTTGTGTGGGATTCCGACCGCAGCGGCAACAAGCTGCTCAGCGCGCAGGCTGCCCTGACCATGTTGCTCGAATACCTCGACCGGCGTGATACAACGCCACCTGCGACGGTTCGAGCGGAGAGGAGCCTCAATGGCCAGCGAAGTACTCGTCAATGAAGCAGCCGATGTTCTCGTTCGTGTCCTCCAGGACGGCAGCGTGCGACCCACTTCCTTTCTCTGGCGAAATCGCACCCGCTACGTGAGTGACACCGGCCGTACCTGGGAAGAACGTGTGGACGGCCGCACCGTGCGCGTCTACCTGGTCCAAACCGTCGATAACTCCACCTACGAATTGCGGTACGATCCCGCGGCCGACGAGTGGACGATCCACCGCGCCTGGCTCAACGATCTCGTCGCCTAGAGCGTCGCCGGGATTCGATAATCACCCTTGGGCAGAGCAGTAGCCGGGGCTCTTGGTAACGCGGCATGCCCGGTATGTAACGATGCAAGCGGTAGGAAACTACCCGCGGACGTCGCAGCGGCCACCGTTGTTCCGGACGCGGCATGATTCTTGCCCCTCGTCGGCAAGCCCAGTGCGTGAGCCTCAAGGCCACGCCGAGGTCTTATCTTCCGCGGGGTAGGAGCTTCACGCTAGGTGGCCCCAGAGTAGTTCTTCACCATCTCCACCCTGTCCCCACCTATGACGACGGAAGCCGACTGAAATGCAAGACCAGCACACGCACGACACACTGCCCGACTTTCCGTACGGGGCCGTCTATTTTCGCAAATCCAACCCGCCTCGCGAAGACTGGGCGCGCGACTACCGCACCGCGGCCGAAGACGGCATGAACATCTTCCGCCATTGGTTCCTGTGGTCGGCCATCGAGGTCGCCCCTGGCGTCTATGACTGGGACGACTACGACCGCCAGCTCGACCTAGCGGCCGAGAACGGCATCACGACCATCATCGCCGAGATGATCACCGCCGCGCCCGAGTGGGCCTATCGCGAGTACGCCCACGCCCGCTATGAAACCCGGGACGGTCGCCCGGTGCACAGCCGCATGAGCGTCAGCTGCGTCACCGGCGGATTCCCCGGCCTCTGCCTGGACAACGAGGACTTCCGCCGGCTCGCCGAAGGCTTCCTGCGCGAACTCGTCAATCGCTACAAGGACCACCCCGGCCTCGGCGGCTACGACATCTGGAACGAATCCAACTTCGACGAGCACGTCTGCTACTGCCCTGCCACAGCGGAAGCGTTTCGCAGGTGGCTCCAGCGCAAATACGGCGATCTGCGCACCTTGGCCACGAAGTGGCATCGCTACAGCCTCGCCGCATGGGAAGACGCCACGCCGCCACGCTCCCTCGGTCCCTATCCCGACACCCTCGACTGGCTTGAATTCCGCATCGACAACGCCTACGACCAGATGCGCTGGCGCGCCGACCTCATCCGAGAACTCGACCCGCATCACCCAGTCACCGCCCACGGCGTGGTCGGCAGCCTTACCCAAATGGCGTCCCGTGGGGCCGACGACTGGCGCGCCGCCGCCGAAGTCGAGGCCTTCGGCTACACGTGGGGTTCCTCCCGTCACGGTGACGAAGCCTGGAAGCAGTTCCACGCTGTCGACCTCGTGCGCGCCGCCTCACGCGGCAAGCCCTTCTGGCACGCAGAAGCCTACGCCGGCCCCTTGTGGATGCAACCCCAAGTTATCGGCAAGCCCCGCGATGAGGGCAGAATCGCCGGCGTGCAAGATATCCGCTATTGGGACATGGCCAGCTTCATGCTCGGGGCCACGGGTCTACTCTACCTGCGCTGGCGTCCTCTGCTGGACGGCCCGCTCTTCGGCGCGTTTGGCGCATACGGCATGGACGGATCGCGCACAGATCGATCGCAAATGGTCAGCGCTGTCGGGACATGGGCCACCGCCCCCGAGCACAGGCTCGCCTCTGGCAGTCGCGCCCCGTACGCGGCGAGGTCGGCATCCTCTATGCGCCCGAGACTCAGCTCTTCCTCTACGCCCAACAGGGCAACACCGATTTCTACGCGCGTTCGCTCCAAGGCGCCTACCGCGGCTTTTTCGACAGCAACATCCAGGCCGATTGGGTCCACATCGACGACATCGCTGACCGCGATCTCGCTCTATCTGCCGATTCCCGTCATGTTGAGCCGGGACACGGCCGAGAAGCTGCGCGCCTGGGTGAAAAGCGGTGGAACCCTCGTCTCCGAAGGTTGCCCCGCCTACTTCGGAGATCACGGCCGCGCCGGCGTCCAGCAGCCCAACTACGGTCTCGACGAGCTCTTCGGTGTTCGCGAATCCTACGTCGAATTCACACCCGATCTCCTCGACGACCTGCGCTCGAATTTCAGCGGCGCGCCGGTCTACGGAGGGATCTTCCTACAGGCCTACGAACCTACGTCCGGCACGCCCGTCGGCTGGTATGCGGACGGCCAGATCGCCGCCGTCGACCATGTCTATGGCAAGGGCAAGACCCGCCTCATCGGCACTATGGCGGGGGCCGGCTACCACGCTCATGCGGACGCCACTCCCTCTCCCTTCTTTGCCGAAATCCTCGACTACGCCGGCAAGCAGCAACATGTGCGCAGTACAGACCCCCACGTCAAGGCGCGACTCCACAGCGGCGCGGGCGGCGACTTCCTCTGGATCGCAAACCCAACGCGCCAGGAACGGCCGGTCCGCCTGCAACTCGGCCCCGTGTGGGGACCCTATGCACAGTGCGATACGCGATGGGGCGCAGCCGCCGCCATGAACGACAATGGCATCTCGCTTGTAGCGCCTGCACGCGACGTCACCGTGCTTGCACTTCGCTAGCGCCGGCCTCCGGATACTCCCACCGAAAAGGAATCGTCGTGATTGATTACCTGCTCATCGGCCACGTCACAGTCGATCTGACTCCGAACGGCCCGGTACCCGGCGGCGCCGTCACCTTTGCCAGCCGCGTCGCAACAGTCCTCGGCTACAGGACAGCCGTACTCACCAGCGCGGCTCGAGACTACGATCTGCATCAAGCCCTGCCTGACGGCGTCGACGTCGTCTGTCTCCCCTCCGAACGTAGCACCACCTTCGAAAACGTCTACGCACCCGACGGCTCCCGTCGACAAACCATCTATGCCGTAGCGCGCACCATCCGCGCGGAAGACGTTCCGGCCGAGTGGCGCGATGCCAAGATCGTCCACATGGCCCCTGTCGCCGAAGAGATCGACACCGACATCGCAAGCATCTTCCCCGGCAGCGCCATCGGCCTCACGCCCCAGGGCTGGCTGCGCGGTTGGGACGAGCAAGGCCGCGTTTTCGCCGAGCGTGGGCCCCACGTCCGCGACTTGCTGCCCCGCACGTCGGCCATCGTGGTCAGCAGGGAAGACCTTGTCAGTCTCGATCAGGTGGAGGCGGCGTTGGCAATCACGCCTCTCATTGTCGTCACCGACGGCGCAAAGGGCTGCGTCGTCTACTACAAAGGCGAGACACGCAGCTTCACGCCGCCCACAAGTCGAAGCTGTAGACGCCACCGGCGCCGGCGACACCTTCGCCACCGCTTTCTTCATCCGGCTACACCAGACCAAAGACCCGTGGGAGGCCGCGCAGTTCGCCAGCTTCGTGGCCGCACGCTCCGTCACCCGCTCCGATCCGGCAAGCAAGATGGAGAAAATCAAGCAGGCTGTAGAGGAATATCCGTAGAACCGGCATCGCTTCGTCCGAGGAGCTTGCCGGCCAACCGGCTCACTGATTGGTCCGCGTGACGTTCACTGTGCCGAGGTCTACCCAGTCATCTGGCACGCGATTTCCTTTGCCGTCAAAGACGGGAACTCGCAGTCCCTCTTCATCCGGATCATACAGACCCACGTACAGCCGATACGCGCCGGCGGGCGTACTCTCCGGGATCTCCAGCGACACGAAATCGGCGATGCGCTCGCCGGTTGCCCAGGCCCATGTTGGATTGGCGCCGCCCTGTGGCGGCGAATCCTGTTGCGCGACCACGCCATCTGGCCCAACCAACTGCACAAAGCGCACCAGGTCTTTGTCCGTAAGTCTTCCGGCTTTCAAAGTGCAACGCAATGTCTAGATTTGCGCCAGCCGCCACTTCGCGACTGTCAGGGCTCAACGTATAGCCTCGCATGGCAGCGAAGTCATCGAGAACAAAACTCAGCCTTTGCTCCGGTTTCGGCGCCCGACCGCCTATTATCTTCACGGGCGGCATCAGACGCGTCGTCTGCCACGCCGTCCCCAATGAAAACGGGCAGACGATCCTCCGCCTCGTATTCATACATACCCACGGCCGGCCAGTACAGTCCGCTTTCCGTGGTCTCCGGCAGTCGCAGCAGATACGCGTCCGGCCATAGCGTGAAACGGTCCCACAGTCGTGGCGGCTGGAACAAAGGTCCTGGCAACTGGTCCTCCTGCACGAGCGGTCGCCGCAGATGATCCACCAGGTGCACAAAAGAATGGTAATTGATGGGAACTGGCTCGGCGCCCGTCCAATACAATAGGATGCGCAAATACTCTCCAGCCTGCAGCACCGGCGTGTCTCGCCCAGCCATCCGGTCACGGCGTGGTGAGAGTATTTCGTAACCTGCAAGGCGAACCGACTCGCCGAAACGCACATCCAGCTCTGATTCTGCAACGGTGAGTTTTCCTGAGACGCCGTCCAAGTGCAGATCGCCCACCGTTCCTTTGGCCAGCGGAACTCCCTCGCCGGGACGCTCTACGGAAGCGACAAGACGGTATACCCCCGCGGCCATGCCGGCTGGCAGATTCAACACGACAGCGTCGTCCACCAGTGTTGCCGCCGGCCAGTTCTCCGCGCCATACGTGTTGTAGAAGGGCAATGCGACGGTCTCCGCTGTGATGTCGCCGTCGCTGTCGACGAGAGTCCATCTGAAGTGGACGTCTTCCTCCAAGCGCCTGCGCACGTACCAGTACGGGTAGACTGTCAACTGACCGTCTACTGGGCCGGCGGTACGATACCCCAAGAGCTGGAGCGATCCAGTATCGAGGGCCTCGCTCGGCGTTTCGGCCGGTTGCTGCTCCGGCATGGACAACATACCCGCGAATCCAAGAACCATTGCCAGCGCAAGACCGGCGGCAAGGAACTTCGTCTGCTGTTTCCAACCGAGTACGGCAGCCAGCGCCAGGGCCGCCAGGCTCATAAACGCTGCATACCGTTGTACGCGGGTCCCCGTCCACTCGATAGATACCGCGTGCGACCCCGCAGGAATGTCCACCGTCCGCAGGCCAAGATTGGTGCTCGGATACGGTTCAAGTTCCTCGCCGCCGTCCAGCAGGACGCGCCATCCGGGATAATAGAAGTCCGTGAAGCGCAGCAAGAAAGGCTCATCTGCATCGGTTGCCAGAGTAGTCGCCCATCGATTCCCGCTCAGCACCTTGACATCCAGTGTCACCTCTGCAGGTGGCGTCTCGCCAGTTAGCTTCAACGTGCGATCCGCCCACTTCGGCCGAAACTCCTGGATCGAGCTATTGCCTTCGCCGCCGCCCAGAGTCCCCTTCTCGACCTCCGTCTGGGCAAAGGCTGAGGCGGAGACATTCACCGTTTCCGGGGAGTAGACGTCCATCCACATCAACCGTGGCTGTTGCGCCAGAATGAGAATGCTGACTACTCCTGCCGCCGCGACAATCTGAAGTCGGCCGCTGGGTACAGTGAGCACGATGCCCCCTGTGAACAGTGCGAGAGGCAGCGACAGGATTGAGAGCAGTCGCCAGGGAAACTGAGCAACGGCCAGTATCTCTATGTTCAGCCAGAGCGGCAGCGCCCAGGCGCTCATCGCGACAACGGCCAATCCTGCAACGCATGCGAAAAACAGCCATTCGGCATCGCGCCGGCGCGCCAGTAAGGCCCCGACAATGGCAAGTGCAAGCTGGACCAATCCCGATCGAATCGGCCAGCGCGAAGCTGTGCGAGAAAGCGATCCCGCGGTCCAGGAAGTTCTCCCATCGCCAGACGGCGGCCGGCAGCCAGACATCTCTCGATATCTCGTAAGCGGTCCTCGCCAGGTATCCGCGTTCCACGATCAAGGGCAGCCAGAAGAATGCGCTGATACACATGGCGGTGACGATAGCGGCCGACGCCCATATCAACTTCTGTGTTGACCGGCCAGTAATCCACCAGTGCAAGAACAAATACCCGAGCAGCAGCGGCGGCATAAATAGAAGCGTGATGTTATGAGTCAGCGCTAGCAGACCAAGCGTCACCGCGAACGGGAGGTACAGGCGTCCCGGACGACTTGTGTGGAAGAGCTGGCGTCCAAACAGTAGAATCCACGGCAGCAACGCCTGGGCCGCCACCTCTGCCAATGCCCCACGAATGTAGACGTTTGTCAGCAGATACGGTGCATACAGATAGGCCGTTGCAGCAACCAGTGCGGCTGGCCGCTGCCCGGGCCCATAGATTGCCAGGCTGAGGAAGTACATCCCGATCGCCGCGGCAAGGGAGAAGCCCGCCATGCACACGATGAAGGCATGATACACGTCCAATCCCAGCAGCAACAGAGCCTCGGCCACGTAATAAGACGCCGGTGCGTAGAAGTTGAAGAGCGGGTAGCCATACCCCAAGAGCAAATCCGGAGTCCAGCGAGGGAGAAAGACGCCTTCCCGCACGTGCCGGTCCAGCACGCCCAGGCGCAACATGTGCAGGCCCGAATCAAATGAGCGGGTCACCCCCTCTCGAACGAACGGCCGCACCGCCCACCAGGCCAAAGGGACCAGAAGCACGTACAGATGAGTCTCGAGCCAACCCAGGACCAACCCCAGCCTACGCATAGTACGCCTATCTTGACCTGAGCACACAGCGATCACCAAATGTCGATCAGGCCCTGCCCGTCATTGTCCTTGACCCTGGCCTGCTTGGCTTGCGATCGCAGTCCTCGCAGAAACTCCCCCGCGCCGTCGTCGAATGCACAAACCTAGCCACACACACCCTCCAAGGTCAGGTCTGTAGGCTTATGCGTCCCCGATCTACCATATCTCAGCCTACCAAACCACACATTGTGAAAACCACAACAAACACTGCCTCCAATATGCGCTACACTACATGCCAGGAGGCAGCAAATGAGCCAGCAGTCCGACTTCTCATCACTCATTGATCGATTCGACCAGGTCGACCGCACCATCACCCGTTGGATGGCGCACTACAGCATCACCGTTCTGCGCATTGGCCTTGGCGTCGTCTTCATCTGGTTTGGTGCGCTCAAGCTTGTACCCGGCCTCAGCCCCGCCGAGGAGTTGGTCCGCAATACCGTCTATTTCATCGATCCGGACATCTTCCAACCCGTTATCGCCATCTGGGAAATGGCAATCGGCTTCGGCCTCTTGCTGGGCAAGTTCCTCCGTCTGACGCTGCTCCTCCTCTTCGCCCAAATGGCCGGAACTGCGCTGCCCCTCGTCCTCCTGCCCGACGTCGTGTGGACGATCTTCCCCTATGGCCTCACGCTGGAAGGCCAGTACATCATCAAGAACCTGGTCATCATCGGGTCCGCGCTCGTGATCGGCGGCACCGTGCGCGGCGGGCAACTGGTCGCTGAACCGGTGGAGCAGTGCTGAGCCGCGTGGGCGCTCACGGGGATTCCCTACTGACGTTCCGGGCGTACCACGCTATTCTTCAGCCCGCGTGGAGCTACGAGACGCGGCGCCGGCTGTGCCCATCTGGTCGGCGCCCAACGGGAGAGGACATGCCAATATGAGCCATCGCCTAGAGCGTGTCGCGCCAGGCCCGGGCCAAGAATCCGTGTGGGACTATCCCCGTCCCCCGCGATTGGAAAACTCGACCCGCCACATCCAGGTCGTCGCCGCTGGAGTAACGATAGCCGACACCCACCTCGCCAAGCGCGTTCTGGAGACAAGCCACCCGCCCGTTTACTATATCCCGCCGCAGGACGTGCGCATGGACCTATTGCGCGAATCGCCCGGCAGTACCTGGTGCGAATGGAAAGGCGTGGCTTCCTACTACGATGTGGTCGTCGAGCAGCGGGTGATCCTACGCGCTGCCTGGACATACGCCGACCCCATCCCCAGCTTCGAAGGCATACGCGATCATATCGCCTTCTACCCGTCACGCATGGACCGCTGCACCGTGGACGGAGAGGAAGTCACGGCCCAGGAAGGCGACTTCTACGGCGGCTGGATCACGTCCGAAATCGTCGGCCCCTTCAAAGGCGCGCCTGGAACCAGGGGCTGGTGATCGGGACCGATGCCCCACACGGAGAACGATAACGATGCGACAGCGTCGCGAAAGCAACCCCTCCATGAACACAGCCATCTGGTGGATTCGCCGTGACCTGCGCCTGCACGACAACCCCGCCTTGCAGGCCGCACTGGCCGGCGCAGATCAGGTGCTGCCCGTCTTTGTCCTGGATCCTGTCCTTCTCGAGTCTCGCTACGTGGGCCGGAAGCGGTTGGATTTCCTCTTTTCGGGCCTGCACGCGCTTGGGTGCGACCTGGCGCAACGCGGCAGTACACTCCTGATCCGTCGCGGCAGACCCGTCGACGTGCTCACGACCCTCGTATCAGAAACAAACGCCAACCAAGTCTTCGCACAGGAGGATTACTCGCCCTACGCTCGCGTGCGCGACCGGCGCGTCGAACAGTTGCTGCCGCTCACCCTTGCACCGGGCACAGTCGTGCATCACCCGAATGTGGTGCGCAAAGACAACGGCGACCCCTACACGGTCTACACGCCGTTCAGCCGCAAGTGGCGGACTCTCGACCTTCCGCCGCTCGCGCCTGACCCGCCGCAGCGCAATCTCCACGCCTGGCGACGTGTACAGCGACCCGTTGCCCCAGCCGGAGTCCACACCCGCCATCCCCGCCGGCGAGCAGGTCGCACAGGATCTTCTGCAAGCCTTCACCGCAGGCGCGGATGCGCCCATCTACCGCTACGCAGACGAGCGCAATCGCGTCGACCTGTCGGGCGCGTCCGGCCTGTCGCCCTACCTTCGCTTCGGCATGCTCTCCGCTCGCCAGGCGGTGGAATCGGCCCTCATCGCACGCGAAGCCGCGCCGGACAACTTGGCGGCAGAGGGGGCCGACGTCTGGCTCAACGAACTCATCTGGCGCGAATTCTTCACATCGATCCTCTATCACTTCCCCCATGTACGCCGCCACAGCTTCCGCGAAGCCTACCGCCGCATCCAGTGGGCCAACGGCGAAGCCGACTTCAGAGCCTGGTATGAAGGCCGCACGGGCTACCCCCTCGTCGACGCCGCCATGCGCCAGTTGGCGCAGACCGGCTGGATGCACAACCGCGCCCGGATGGTCGTCGCTTCGTTTCTGACCAAAGACTTGCTCATCGATTGGCGCCGGGGCGAGGAATGGTTCATGCAGCATCTGCTCGACGGGGACCCGGCGGCCAACAACGGGGGCTGGCAATGGACCGCCGGAACCGGCACTGACGCTGCACCCTACTTTCGCATCTTCAACCCGGTCTCCCAAAGCACGCGCCATGATCCCGATGGCGACTATATCCGCAAATACGTGCCCGAACTGCGACAAGTGCCGGACCCGTACATCCACGAACCTTGGAAGATGCCGGACGATGTCCAGGCGCAGGCCGGCTGCGTGATTGGGAAGGACTATCCCGCACCCATTGTCGACCACCGCTGGGCGCGGCAACGCACACTGGAGGCGTACCGTGAGGCGAACGAATAGGCGGAAAGCAGGCGCAGAATGAGTGATGGAAGGACCAGCGCACCTTCATGCCTCGTCATTGGCTCCGGCATGGCCGGACTGACTGCCGCCCGCGCGCTGCACGACGCGGGCGTCCACGTACGCGTGGTTGACAAGGGCCGCGGCGTGGGCGGTCGCATGGCCACTCGCCGCTTCGAGGGCGGCGTATTTGACCACGGCGCACAGTTCATCACCGTCCGCGATCCACGGTTCCAGGAGTCCATGCGCCGGTGGCAGACAGACGGCGTCGCAGAACTCTGGTCCGGAGGCTTTCCCACCGCCTCGCGGCGCGGAGGCGTCGAGCGGCCATGCGCGATATCGCGGCCGTCCAGCCATGACGGCCATCCCCAAAGCGCTCGCCGCAGGCGTCGACATCGAGCTCTCTGTGCGCGTTCACTCCGTGCATGTGGCGGACAACCGCTGGCGCGTATATGCATCCGCCGGCGATCAACCGTCCGCAGACAAACCTGCTGACAACTACCTGGCCGACGCGCTCATCCTCACACCGCCTGCGCCTCAGTCATTGGCTCTGTTGGACGCAGGCGGCGTTCGCCTGCCCGAGGAGATGGACCGGCAGATACGAGGCATCGCCTATCATCCATGCCTAGCATTGCTCGCCCTCTTCGACGCGCCTACGCGTATCCCGGCGCCGGGCGGCCTGCAATTCGGCAACGGCCCGATTCAATGGATGGCCGACAACAAGCAGAAAGGCATCTCACCGGACGCCGTCGCCGTCACAATTCACGCGGCGCCGGACTTCAGCCGCCGACACTGGGACACGCCTGACGAACTCGTTGCGCAACAACTGCTCGTGGCCGGCGCAGACTGGTTGCCGGCGCCAGCACGGGAGTGGCGGGTGCATCGCTGGCGCTATAGCCGGCCTGTGAACACCGATATGGAGCATGCCGCCTCGTATGATGTCTTCGCGCCAGACCCGCCGATCGCCTTTGCTGGCGACGCATTCGCGGGCGGCCGCGTTGAGGGAGCCGCCCTTTCCGGCTTCCGCGCCGCCGAACGCATCATCCAAGCGCTCGCGCTCGGCTAATCCGTCAGGTTCAATACGCCCTTGAACCCGCTTTCGTGCGCCTCCAAAATGCGCCCGGCTACCTTCTCCGGTGACGCCGCATGCGCAGGCAGGCGCATCGGCACGTTGTCCCACAGCCGAGTATCCACCGCTGACGGGCGCACCACCGTCACACGTCGCTTCCGCTCTTCCTTACCGAGCGCCTCGGCAAACGCCTCCAGGCCCGCCTTTGCCGCCGCATACGCCGACAGCCCTGGCAGCCGCAGCCGCTCGCTCACCGCACCCACGTACACCAAGTGCGCATCCTGCCGCCAACAGGGGCAGGCTGGCATGCGTAGCGACGAACGCACCCGTCAAGTTTGCCGCCAGAATTCGATCCCACGCAGCCGGCTCCATGTCCGCTACCTTGGCCGAAGCGATATCGCCCACAGCATAGATCCACAAATCAATCGCGTCCACATCCATCGCCACCGCATAGACTGCCGCCTCGACCTGGCCTACATCGGACACATCCGCGTCGATAGCCTGCACCCCGTCCCGCTCAGTCTCCAACCCATGACGCGCAATCGCCATGACCCGCCAACCCTGGTCCGCCAATTTCTCCACAAGCGCCCGCCCGATCCCACCGGCCGCCCCCCACACTACTGCTGTCTTGTCCATGGTTCATTGTCCTTTCCAATGCACAAGTATCGCATAACATGCGTAGGGTGTTTGTAATGAAAATGGGGTTCGCACAATACCGCTCGACGCGCCGCCGGCAACGACTCACAGATCTGCCAAGAACGCATCTCCCTGTGCCACCACGGCCCTCTGCTCCTCCTCGTCCAGGTGGCGCAGACCGAGCACATTGCGTCCCGAGCGCGGATTCGCACGCAGCGTTTCCTCATTGCCTATCAGGAACCGCCAGTAGAGCATGTTGAACGGGCACGCATCCGGCCCCGTGCGCTGCTTGTGATCGTAGCGGCACCCGCCACAATAGTCGCTCATCTTATTGATGTAGTTCGCCGATGCAACATAGGGCTTCGTGGCAATCTTGCCCCCGTCGGCGTTTAGCCCCATCCCCAATACGTTTGGAGCCATCACCCACTCGTATGCGTCGACGAAGCCTGCGGTGAACCAGTCGTTCACCTCCTGCGGAGCGAGGCCCGCCAACAGGCTGAAGTTAGACAGAATCATCAGCCGCTCGATGTGATGCGCATACCCGTCTTCTCGCACCCGGCGCAATACCCGTCGCAAACACGCCATGTCCGTCTCGCCGTCCCAGAACCATGCGGGGAGCTGCAGCTCCGCCCGCCATTCGTTGGCCTCCATGATCTTCGGCATCGTGTGCCAATACTGCCAATACATATACTTCGCGCCAGCCCACAATCTGGCGGATGAAACCCTCTACTGAGTTGATGGGCGCATCGCCGGCGGCGTATACTTCCTCCGCAGCTTGCGCCAATGACAGCGGCTCCAGCAGCCCCAAATTCAAATAGGGCGACAACACGGAATGGTATAGCACCGAATGCTCTCTGCTCATGGCGTCCTCGTATGGCCCAAACGCCGCCAACCGGAATCGCACGAAATCGTCAAACGCAGCCTGCGCTTGCTCGTGCGTAACGGCCAAGTTGAAGCCATGCAGTTCGCCAAAGCCTACACCCGCCCGCCGGATCTCCTCCATCACTTCCAGAGTGATTCCGTCCGGTGCGAAGCCCGGAACCTCCGGCGGCGTCAGCCCCGCGAGCAGCGGCTTTCGATTCTGCTTGTCATAGTTCCACTTTCCACCGACGGGTCGGCCTTCGTCGTCCAGCAACAGCCCAAAATGGCGTCGCATGTCCCGGTAGAAATACTCCATCACGATTCGCTTTTCGGAGTCTGCAGACGGATACGGGTCGAACCGTCCGGTCAGGAATTGCGTGTTAGGGAGTACATGTACGGGCACTGCCACAAGTTTTGCGAGGCCGGTGCTCTGGAAGCGTCGCCCTCCATACGCGCTGGTCGCCATTGTGTACAACTCCGCTGGCGTGTGGGCATCTACGTGCGCCCGCAACCCTGTCGCAAACGTATCGGCTATCTGATAGTCAACGGCGATGCCCGCCTCGCGCAGACGCTGTGCAAAGTGGCGCATCGCGCTGAACAACAGCGTCAACTTCTTGCGATGATACGGCAGCCGCTTCTGACGCGCCCGACTCTCAACCATACACCACGCGTACGGCCTCGTCCCCATGTCCAGCAATGGCCGCCTCCACTGCAGGATGCTGTGTCAGCAGTTGATCGCCTAATATCCACACGCTCACAGGCCGCTTGCTCACAGAGGCCATTCTAGCGCACGCGCGCAGAAAGCCGCCATGCTCCCCAATCTACAAGTAGACAAGATTCGCCATCCCCGGATAGCTGGCGCACCGGTATCCGACATGCCTCAATCCTACAGGAATAGAACGCCGTTTGACGACATAGTTGCCGATCGTGTATGCTTAGTTTCGGTTGGGTGTGGTTGCTCGCGATAATGCCTCCGACCACATCATCAAGAGTTCCTATTCTTCATATGCTACGTTCAACACGATATCCCTGACCGGCTTTGCGCCGTTCTGGCCATGGCCCGCCCAGAACTGTGATAGACCGTTGCCACAATCTTTTCGTCCTATTCTAGGCCCCACTACCCGAAGAGAATGAAGTGTTCCCGTGGTTCGGTCCCCGCGAACCGTGAAGATCCTGTCCGGCCGCATTTCCTAGTGCTTCTCTCGCACCACGTCTGGTGCACTGTCTCGTAAGAACTGTCTGCAGTACTGTCAACGTTCGACACAAACATCAGAGAGGATAAGAGCATGAACAGACGTCTGATTGTCCTAAGTCTTCTGGTCTTGGCAATGCTGTTGCTGGCGGCCTGTGGCGGCGCCGCCGCGCCGGCAGCGCCGGCCGCAGGCGGTGAAGAAGCCGCTGCGGAAGTCGTAGCTCCGCCTGCGCAGGACGAAGCCGTGGCCGAGGTCGCAGGTGAAGTTCCCCGCAATCGCACAATGGTCGTGGCCCACATGGGCGCCTTCGGGCCGCCGGAAATGTGGAGCCCGTGGGCAGTCTGGCGGTACCTGGCAACAGGGCGTCGGCTTCTTCCATGAACCGCTCGTCTACGCGGATATGCTCAACGGTCACCAGTATCCCTGGTTGGCGGAGAGTTGGGAGTACAACGAGGACGCCACCGAGTTGACCTATTATCTGCGCGACGGCGTCACGTGGAGTGACGGCGACGCCTTTCACCGCCGAGGATGTAGCCTACACCCTCAATACGGCGCGTGACTACGGCAGCGAAGTTCTGCGTGGCGGCATCTACCAGACCTTCGTCAAGGAAGCCGAAGCCATCGACGACCTGACCGTCAAGATCGCTTTCAATTCACCGGCCCCCCGCTTCCATGATGAGACGATCGTGGCCAAGGGCGACTCCGCCACCTTCATCGTTCCCAAGCATATTTGGGAAGACAAGGACTGGACGGAGTACTCAGCGTATAATGACGGCGAAGGCCCTGTGACCACTGGCCCGTGGCGCTTCGCCTATGCGGATGACAACCGCCGCATCATCGACCGTGTGGCGACCTGTGACGACTGGTGGGCATGCCGCACCGGCTTCGCGGAGTTGCCCGATGTAGAGCGCTTCACGCAGCTCTTCATTCCGGATCAGCAGGCCCAGGCGACGGCCATGATTCGCAACGAGATCGACCAGACCCACGACCTGCGCGTCGACCTCATCGAGAAGATCCTGGAAGAGAACCCGGATGCGACCACCTGGACCGGTCGCGAAGGCCCCTATGGTATGGTCTCGTGGTGGCCGACTGCCCTCCACCTGAACAACACCGACAAGCACTTCAGCAATCCCGAAGTGCGCTGGGCCGTCAACCGCTATATCGATCGCGAAAAGCTGATTGATTTCGCCTTCGACGGCAATGGCCAGGAATCGGTCTGGCCCTTCCCGCCATTCAAGGGCCTGCAGGCCAGCTTCGACAATCTCAAGGACCTGGAAGAGAAGTATCAGCCGGGCCTATACGATCCTGCTGACGGCGATGCCCGCATCGACGGCTGCCGGATACACCAAGGACGGCGAGGGCTATCTGGGCAGACGCCGACGGCGACCGCATCAAATGCCCCATCCTCAGCCTGCCGCACTTCTCCGATTCGGGTCCCATCATCGTCGAGATGCTGAGACAGAATGGCATCGATGCCTCGTTCTCCCAGCCGCCCGATGTCGGTACGCTCTTGGCCGGCGGCGACTATATCTGCGGCATGTGGGGCCACAACGGCGCCATGTCCGGCAACATCTATCGAACGCTCCTGCTATACACGACCGGTGACGCTTCGAACTGGTTCCAATACTCGAATCCCGAATTCGACGCCATCGTCGAAGAGCTGGCCGTGACAGCGGACGAAGCCAAGGTGCGCGAACTCGAACATGCGGCCATGGATATCTGGCTGCGCGACATGCCGGACGTCAACCTGTTGCAGTTCTACAACCGCACAGGCAACAACGGCCACTACTGGACGAACTGGCCGTCGACGGTTTCCGATCCGTACATGAACGGCATTCAGATGCACACCGGCTTCCCGTACACCACGCTGCAGTTGAAAGCTACTGACGCTCAGTAAGTGAAGCGTGTGTGCCTCACTAAGTGGTACACGGAAGGAACGGCACAGCCCAGCGTTCGGCTGTTGGGCTGTGCCGTCACCTGTGACCGCATCCGTAGGTCACGTCTCCCGATGTGACACCGTATGTACCGGGCCAAGCCCTGATCTCCAGCGACCACTCTGAGTGCCAGCCCACAGGATCGTGGCGCAACATGACATTCGACTATTTCTTCAAACGAGTGCTTCAGTTCTTCGTTATCGTCTTTCTGGCGGCGACGATTAACTTCTTCTTTCCCGCGCATGTCCGGCCAGGACCCCATCCAGCAGAAACTGCTGACACTCCAAACCCAGGGTGCAACCGTGGGCGGTGAGGACGCGGAAGGGCTGATCGCAAACTACAACGCGAAATTCGGCCTTGACCAACCGCTATGGAGGCAGTATCTGAACTACCTGGGCGACATGTTGCGTTTCGACTTCGGCATTTCAATCACCAACTACCCCGCGACGGTACTCTCCATGCTCAGGCGAGCCATCCCCTGGACCGTTGGTCTGTTGCTGACGGCCACGCTCATCAGCTTCACCATTGGCACCATCGTTGGGGCCATGCTGGCGTGGGGGAAGGCGCCCTATTTCTTGCGCGTCATCTTCCCGGCCTTCTTCACCTTTTCCGCCGTGCCCTTCTATCTGATGGGCATCGTGCTGCTCTTCCTATTCGCGTTCAAGATTCCCATCTTCCCGCTCTTTGGCGGGTTCAGTGCCGAAAAGGTGCCGGAGATGAGTCTCAGCTTCATGCTGGACATCCTGCATCACTCGGTACTGCCCGCGCTCGCTATCGTGCTGGCGCAGATCGGCTTCTGGGCCATGGGCATGCGCTCCATGATGGTCACTATCCAAGGCGAAGACTACATGCTGCAGGCCGACGCCAAGGGGCTCAAGGACAATCGCATCTTCTATCGCTACGCCATGCGCAACGCGGTCCTGCCCCAGTTCACTGGACTGGCGCTCTCGCTGGGCACGATAATTTCCGGCGCCATTCTGGTGGAGATAGTCTTCAGTTACCCCGGCGTCGGTTCCGTCCTGCTGACGGCGGTGCGCGGGTACGATTGGTTCGTCATCCAGGGCGTGGTCTTCTTGGTAATCGTGACTGTGGCCTTCACCATGCTGGTCATTGACCTGGTCTATCCCTTGCTCGACCCACGCATCAGCTATAGGAGGGACTAGCGTGACAGATGTTGACATGACGACTGCGACTACCGTACCGCACGCCGCGCCGCCTCGGATCCTCCCATAGGCTGCGTGATCTCGGCCTCTACATGCGACGCAACCGAGCGCTCATCTATGGGCTGATTCTGCTGCTGATCATCGTTGTCTTTGTCATCGTCGGATCGATCGTCACCGACCCCGAAGATGCGCAGACCCCTCGCGTACAGACCCAGCCAGGAGCCCTCTGCCGAACACTGGCTGGGCACCGACCGCCTCGGCAAGGACATCCTGGCCGTTATGACGGAAGGCACGCCGCAGACCATCTACATCGGTCTTATTGCCGGCGCCATCGGAGTGACGGTCGGGACAATTCTTGCCTTCTTCGCCGGCTATTACGGCGGTCTTTTGGATACGATGACTCGTTCGACTGTCGACATTCTGCGTACCGTGCCGGCGCTGCTCGTGTTGGTGATTATCGCTATTTCGATCCCTGGCACCATGTCCGTCACGATGATGGCGCTGATCGTAGCCCTGCTGGCCTGGCTGGGGCCGACCCGCGTCATACGTTCTCAGGTGCTTGTCATCCGACAACAATCGTATGTGGAGCTGGCCAAGTTCAGCGGTCGGAGTGGACCGGAGATCATCATCAAGGAGATGATGCCCAACCTAATGCCCTTCATCGTTGCCGTCTTCATCACGGCGGTGTCCGGCGCCATCCTTGCTACCATCGGCCTGGAAGCGCTCGGGCTGGGACCCTTCGAGGCCAATACGCTGGGCATGACCATCTACTGGAACATCTGGTACGCATCGCTGCTCAACGGCTGGTGGTGGTGGTGGGCCCCGCCCATCGTCATCATCGTTCTACTCTTTGTTGGCCTTTTCCTCATCTCCCAGGGTCTGGATGAATGGGCCAATCCGCGCCTCAGGAGCCGAGTCTAGTGGCAAATCTGAGATACTCCTCTGAACAGAAAGCGTCAGGCCCCATGCTGCAGATCAACGATCTGCATGTTCACTATCAGACCGCCGACGGCGCCGTCAAGGCTGTGAGTGGTGTGGACCTGACGCTGCAAGAAGGCGAACGCATAGCCCTGGTGGGTGAGTCCGGCTGTGGCAAGACGACGCTGGCCTTGGCCATCATGCGCTTGATCAGACCGCCCGGCCGCATCGTGCAGGGTGAGATCATCCTCGACGGTCGCGATCTCCTCAAACTCACCGACGAGCAAATGCGGTTGTCTCGCCTGGATGAAGTCGCCCTTGTGACACAGGCTGCCATGAATGCGCTCAATCCTGTTATGCGCATCGAGGATCAGATCATCGACGGGCTGCAGGACCACGGCTATGAAAAGAGCAAGCGAGAATTCCGCGAACAAGTGCACTATCTGCTGGAGCATGTCGGGCTAGATCCCAGTGTGGCGCGCATGTATCCCCACGAGTTGAGCGGTGGCATGAAGCAGCGCGTGGGCATGGCGACGGCCACCGCGTTGGAGCCCAAGCTCATCATCGCCGACGAACCGACCAGCGCCCTGGACGTAGTGGTGCAGCGCCAGGTAATGACGACGCTCGGCCGGCTGCAGAAGGAGACCGGCGCGTCGGTCATCCTCGTCGGCCATGAGATGGGCCTCATCGCCCAGTTCGCCGACAAAGTGGGCGTCATGTACGCCGGCAAGCTGGCCGAGCTCTCCCCCGTCGAGCAGATCGTCAACGACCCGCTGCATCCCTACTCGGATCTGCTGCTCAAGAGCGTGCCCGGCCTGGACGAAAAGGTGGAACGGCTGGTCGGCATTCCAGGCATGCCGCCGCGCCTCATCGACCTGCCCCCAGGTTGTCTCTTTGAACCGCGCTGCCCACGGGCCATGCCCCACTGTTCGCAGATACCGCCCAAGCTTGAGACCACAGACGACGGACGCCTAGTATCGTGTCACCTCTACTCGCAATCCCCAACGCCGGACCCTGAGACGGAGGTGGATGCATGAGCGCCATCCTGGAACTGCGCAACGTATGGAAGATTTTTGGCGGCGGAAGGTTCAGCAAGAGCCGCACGGTAGCCGTGGAAGACGTCACCTTCTCCATCCCGGCAGACACGCCGACCATGGTTGCGGTTGCCGGCGAGAGCGGCAGCGGCAAGACGACGCTTTCACGCTTGCTACTGGGCGTCACCAGGCCGACCGAAGGCGATGTGCTTTACAACGGGGCCGACCTCTCGAAGCTGGGCAAGGCGGGGCGCAAACAGTTCCTGCTCGACGTGCAGCCCATCTACCAGGACCCGTTCGGCGTCTACAACCCCTTCTACAAAGCAGATCATCTGCTCTATGTTGCGGTCGACAAATTCAACCTGGCGAAGAACAAGCAGGAAGCCCGCCAGATCATCGAGAGGCGCTTGAGACCGTAGGCCTGCGACCGGAAGAGATCCTGGGTCGCTACCCGCACCAGTTCAGCGGCGGCCAGCGCCAGCGCGTCATGGTCGCACGCGCCCTGCTCCTCAAGCCGCGCGTCATCCTCGCCGACGAACCTGTCTCCATGGTGGACGCCTCCCTGCGCGCCACCATTCTAGAAAGCCTGCGCTCGCTCAACCGCGATTTCGGCATCTCCATCCTCTATGTCACCCATGACCTCACCACCGCCTACCAGATCTGCGAGAACATCGTCGTCATGTACCGCGGAGCCGTGGTCGAAGCCGGCGCCGTCGAAGAGGTCATCCTCGAGCCCAAGCATCCGTACACCCAACTCCTGGTCGAGTCCATCCCGCAGATGCGCGCCGTGCGCGACTGGGAGCGGGAAGAAGAAGAGGGCGAGGGCATCCAGCACACTGGATGAGGCGAAGTCGGTATCCGCCGGGCTGCAAATTCGCGGACCGCTGTCCGGCCGTCATGCAGAAGTGCTGGACAGACGCGCCGCCGCTGTACCGCCTCAGCCCGCATAGCGTTGCCCGCTGCTTCATCTACGAGGATAAGCCGTTGCTTGAGGTAGAGGATATCACGGCGACATTCAACCTGAAGCCTGCCATGGAACGCGCGGCAGAACCGAACCCACAGTAGGCCCCCATCAACAACAGTCACCAGACGGAGCACAAGTCATGAAAATCACAGATGTGAAAGTGCACCGCGTTGAATGGGAGCGCGGACCGTATCACTGGCGCGACGAAATTATGCCATCGGGCTCAACAGCCCGGACGGCGCTGCTGCGTATCCTCACCGACGAGGGCGTCGAGGGCATTTCTTCCTACGGCGGCGGGGCGAGTCTCGATGAGATCAAGTATCAGCTCATCGGCGAAGACCCGCTTGACAGAGAGCGGATCTGGCAGAAGTTCTGGCGAAACCTGCGCACGTCTCAGCTTGGCTTCGCCATCGGGCCTGTAGACTGCGCGTTGTGGGACCTATTCGGCAAGGTCAGCAACATGCCTGTCTACAAGCTGCTGGGAGCCATGCGAGACAAGATTCCGGCCTATGCCAGCACAGTGACGCTCGACTCGCTCGAGGAGTTCATGGACCTTGCCGATGAGTGTCTCGATCTTGGGTATAAGGCGATCAAGCTGCATGCCTGGGGGCGTCTGCAAGAGGATGCTGAGCTCTGCCATGAATTGCGCAAGAAGGTCAGGCGACGACATCGTATTGATGTATGACGCGTCGAGTATGTTCAACATCTACGAAGACGCAGTCTGGTTCGGCAGGCAACTGGAGGAGGCGGGCTATTACTGGTATGAAGAGCCGATGGACCACTTCAATACGACCGTGTTGGCGCGTCTGGCGGCAGAACTGGACATCCCGCTGGCTGTTGCTGAGGCGACGCATGGCGGGCCGTTCGATGCGCTGGCACAGATTCAGGCCGGCGCGGCCGACATCATTCTGACTGGCGCAACGGACGCCTATAAGGGCGGCATCACCGGTGTGATGAAGACGGCTCACATCTGCGAAGGATTCGGCATCATGTGTGCGATTCACGGCGGCTCAATTTCCAATCTTCATGCGGCATGCGCCATCTACAACACGAAGTATTTTGAGCGGCTGGTGCCGGCGACCTACTACAGCCCGCCCGGCATTCGAGACGCGTCCACGGATGATCGATAGCGACGGATACGCCGCACCTTGGGACAGCCCGGGATCTGGGCATCGAGGTGGACTGGGACTGGATGAAGGCGCACAGTATCGGCGAGGAATGATAAGCCTGCAATGAGCCCATGGCTGGTTGGTCATGGGCTTTGCGCGCAAGGGAGTGCCCAATGTCTGCGCAACCGAATTTGCTCTACATCCACACTGACCAGCATTCGCCCTACGTCACCGGCTGCTACGGCGATCCGCTGGTGCAAACGCCCAACCTCGACGGACTGGCTGCAGATGGAGCCATCTTCGACAATGTCTATTGCGCCTCGCCGATTTGCGTTCCGTCGCGCATGTCCATGCTCTCCGGACGCTTCCCGCATCAGAACGAGGTGTGGACCAACGAACACGTACTGGACTCGGGCATCCCCACGCTCGCCCATGCGCATGGGGCCGCCGGCTATCGCCCCGTCCTCGCCGGCAGAATGCACTCCCTCGGGCCCGACCAGCTACACGGGTATGCCGAGCGGCTCGTCGGCGACCACAGCTCGAACTACGTCGGCGGCGTCGGCCCGGACCGCGGCGCGCTGGAAGGCACGGCCGGCCCCCATCGCATCAGCCTGCGCAACTCCGGCCCCGGCCAGTCCGCCTACCAAGTCCACGACGAATATGTCACCGCCGCCGCCGTCGACTACCTGAACCGCATCGGCGTCGCCCGCCAGTCCGGCGTCTCGGACGAACCGTTCAACCTGACCGTCGGCTTCATGCTGCCCCACGCGCCATTCGTCGCGCGCAGCGCGGACTATGACTATTACGCTGCACGCATGACGCCGCCGCGCAA
This sequence comes from uncultured Chloroflexia bacterium, assembly GCA_963752485.1. GTDB lineage: Bacteria > Chloroflexota > Anaerolineae > Caldilineales > Caldilineaceae > JASGTU01. The sequence goes on along the minus strand of CAVVYP010000013.1, from coordinate 281,971 downwards.
TCCCACGATCGCCCGGTGACGACCATCCCCACCTGCGCTGGTGGCGCGCATACGCCGAAATCGAAGACGTGACCGACGCCGAGATCCTGCGCGCACGCGTCTGCATACTGGGCCCTGGTCGCCAGCGTGGACCGCATGGTGGGCGAGATTCTGGACGCGCTGCACGAAAACGGTCTGGCGGACGACACGCTCATCATCTATACGTCCGACCACGGCGACATGGTCGGCGAGCATGGCCTCTGGTGGAAGCACGTCTTCTACGAGGAGTCCGTGAAAGTCCCCTTATCATTTCATGGCCCGGCGTCATTCCCGCCGGCCAGCGCTGCGACCACGTCGTCAGCGCGCTGGATGTCAACGCCACCATCCTCGACGCACTGGACGCGCCGCCGCTTGCCCAACAGCGCGGGACGCAGCTTCCTGAGCCTGGTCGATGGCAGCAGCGGCCCCGCACTGGGACGACGTAGCCTTCTCCGAATACTGCTCAGACGAGTTCTGCCCGGACGGCGGCTGCTACCAGCGCATGGTGCGCCGGGACGACTGGAAACTCGTCTACTACCACGGGCAGCCGCCCCAGCTCTTCAACCTGCGAGACGATCCGGCGGAACAGCATCGACCGCTGCCGGCGACGAGGATTGCCGCGACGTCGTGAAGGAATTGACGGCTCTGGTGCTGGACGGCTGGGACCCCGAGTGGGTTCGAGCAAAGATGGCCGCCAAGAAAGCCGACGTCGCCATCATGCGACAGTGGGCGCAGCACACCCGGCCCGCCGAAACATATCGATGGCCCATGCAACCAGAGATGAACTTTCTCGACCAGAGAGAACCAGACTAACCAGAACAGGACCAGCTGAATCGTGCTTACCATACGTGCAAACCAAGCGACTCCTCTACCCGACTGGGCGCTGCGCCAGCGCCAGCTCATCGACGTCATGAACGAGGCCGCGCCCATCTACCAGGAACGCTACACGCGCAAGGACGGCTCCTTCATCTGGCGCGACGAGTGGCCCGGCATGGACGGCTCCGACGACGGCTACGAAAGCTACCACAACTGGCCCCTCTTCTACGCGCTCGGCGGCAGCGCCGACATCCACGAGCGCAGTCGCTTCCTCTGGGATGCGGTCACGCGCCAGTTCACCGCCTACGGCCAGGTCTACAACGAGTTCGACGCCTACTATGACTGGATGCACCACGGCGAGTCCTCCATCTACTTCTACTACTTCGGCCTCGCCGACCCCGACCGCGCCATCGACCGCGCCCGCGCTCTGCGCTTTGCCGGCCTTTACGCAGGCGATGACGCCATCAACTGGAATTCCGAGCTGCGCATGATGCGCTCGCCCATCAACGGCAGCAAGGGCCCCCGCTACGAGAACTCATGGGATGACTGGGAGACGCATCGTTGGGTGCTGGCCGAATACCCCGTCCCCTTTGACGACCTGGACGTGCCCACGGCGATCGAAGCCCTGGCGCGGGGAGGTGCTGCCCTGCGCCAACTGGGACGACGACGCCGTCTACGCCAAGATCCTGGAAGCCCTCAACACGCGCCAGATGCGCTGCGACGTGCCGCTCAACCTGACCTCCACCAGTCTCATCACCCACGCCTTCCTCTACACAGGCGACGACGCATACCGAACGTGGGTGCTCGACTACCTGGAAGCCTGGGCAGACCGCATCGAAGCAAAATGACGGTCTCTGCCCGGACAATGTCGGCCCCAACGGCGTCATCGGCGAGACCCTGGACGGCAACTGGTGGGGCGGCTACTACGGCTGGCGCTGGCCCCACGGACTGCACACCATCATCGAGCCGCTGACCATCGCCGCCATGAACGCGGTCCTGCTCACCGGCGATATGGGCTACCTGGACATCCCCCGCGGCCAGATCGACTACCTCGTCAACCTGGGCCGCATGGAAGACGGACAGCTCCTCGTCCCCTACCGCCACAGCGATGACGGCTGGACCTCCTATCGCCCACTGGAGCCGCAGCACATCGCTCAGATCTGGTACATGTCTCAGAGCGACAAGGACCGCCAGGCCATCGAACAGTTCCCGCAGGTGCAGACCACTTGGCTGGACGTCGCCCCCGGCAGCGCCAAGGGCGACAACATCCACTTCGGCCCTTGGTACTGCTACCTCGACGGGCGCAACCCGGACTATCCGCGCCTGATCCTGGAATCCCAATACGCCGAGGTGCTGCGCCGCCTCGACAAGATGCGCAACGATTATCGGCGATCCGCAGGAGTGGGACGTGCACCACTGGCAGGACATCAACCCGGTACGCACGGAAGCGCTGGTCCAACTCACCTGCGGCGGCCCCCAGGTCGATCTACCACGGCGGCCTGCTGCATGCCCGCCTGCGCTATTACGACGCTGACGGCCCGTCGCCCCGGACTGCCGCCGGATGTCGGCGCACTCGTCACCGAATCTGGATGCCGATAGCGTCACCGTCCAGCTCACCAACAGCAGCCCGCTGCATGAGCGCAGCGTCATCCTGCAGGCCGGCGCTTTCGGCGAGCATCACTTCACCGACGTCACATCCTGCTGCCCACAATTCGCCGATCAACGTGGACGGCGACCACTTCGAAGTGGCCCTGCCGCCGGGACGCACCATCACGCTCACCTGCAACTGATGCGCTACAGCCACACGCCGACCTACAAGCAGCCGGTATGACGGCCGAGACGAACCTATGACCGCTATGATCCATCGACCCATCGGCAAGACGGGCCTCCATGTCTCCATCCTCGGCCTGGGCGCCGCGCCCCTCGCCGACCTCTACCGCGAAGTCCCGGAGACGCAGGCCCTGCGACACGATCCGCACGGCGCTGGACGCCGGCATTACCCTCATCGACACCGCGCCGAAATACGGGGCGGGCATATCCGAGACGCGGCTTGGCCTTGTGCTGGCGGACACGCCGCGCGACCAATTCACGCTGGCGACGAAAGTGGGCTGGGATATGCAGCCGGGCCAGCGGCCGGCTCCCGCCTTCACCCGCGACGCTGTACTGCGCGGCCTTGACGACAGCCTGGAGCGACTCCAGCTCGACTACGTCGATATCGTGCACATCCACGACCCGGACCGGCATTACCACGAGGCCATCGAAGAGGTCTATCCCGTGCTGGACGAGCTGCGCAGCCAGGGCGCAATCAAAGCGGTGAGCGCAGGCATGAACCAGTGGGAAATGCTCATGGACTTCATCCGCGACGGCGATTTCGACTGTTTCATGCTTGCGGGCCGCTACACGTTGCTGGAGCAGGGCGCTCTGCCGTTGCTGGATCTGTGCGCGGAGAAGGAGATCGGCATCCTGGCTGCCGGCGTCTACAACAGCGGCATCCTTGCCACGGGCGCAGTCCACGGCGCGAAATACAGCTACCGCGACGCCCCGCCAGAAATCCTGGACAGAACTCGCGCCCTGGACGAGGTCTGCCGACGATATGACATACCGTTGGCCGCCGCGGCGCTGCAGTTCCCGCTTGGCCACCCCGCCGTCAGCACACTCGTCATCGGCTTCAGCTCGCCGGACCGCGTCGAGAACAATCTGCGCAATCTCGAGTCGCCGATCCCGGATGAGTTGTGGACGGAACTTCGCGAGAGCGGCCTGCTTGCGGAGGATTGTCCGCGTGCCGCGAGCGCATAGGAACGCACCCGGCAATCATCAATCGCCCGACGACCACACCACCACGTCACCAAGAAAGTGAATCCGATGTCAGCCTCCCATCCCGCCGGAACCGATTCGGGCTATCTCTTTTCCGGTCCGAAAACCGAGAAGCGCAGGAAAACCCTCAAGAACGGCAACGCCATCATCGCCTATCATCAGTCCGGCGTCATGGTCAGCGACAACAGCCGGCAGCCCGTGGCACCAGGCTGCCTTCTTCGCCCAGGGCACAGTCGTTCGCGACGCGGACGGCAACGTGATTCAGGAAGTGGCGCTGTGGGAGACCGTCGATCGCCGACGGCGACCTGGCGTGGGGCATTCTCTGGTCATCGCCGGACGGACCGGACGCGTTCGAGTTCGTGTCCGGCACAGGCAAGTGGAAGAACATCGCCGGCAGCGGCAGCGTCTCCGGACGTGGTCAGCGCCCGCGTCGACGAATACACCATGCCATCCTGGCAGATCGAGTGGCGCACTGGACGGGAGAATCGCAGCGCACCGGCCGAGATCGACGAGACTGCATACGCCTTACCACGACACCAGCCTGAGCTTCCACGGCCCGCATGTCAACGACTTCGCCCGCGAGCTCTCAACCGGCATCACGCTTGTCGTCAACAGTCAGTCCGGCGTCCTCCTCAGCGAGAATCCGCAGATCGTCAGCCCGCGAAACCACGCCACCAACTTCGATCGCGGCACCACGATCCGCTCATGCCGAGGGCAAAGCTCTGGGCGACGCCATGCTGCTGGAAGACACGGACCCGGACGGCGATATTGCCTGGCTCTACCATGAGTGGTGGTATGGCGAGGGACCGGGTACCTATCGCTTCATCGGCGGCACCGGCAAATGGGCGGGCATCAGCGGCGTCGGCAGTACGCTGGGCATCCTCAAGGACCGCACAGACGACCACTACATGCTGCGGTCTGAGATCTTCTGGAACATAGATCGGCACTAGCCCGCTGCGCCTCCAGGGGAGGCGGACACGGCTGAATGGTCGCCACGGGAAGGACGGGGACGTGTCCTTCCCGTGGCCGCCGCTCGATATTCAGAGCGTTTTCGACGCTATGCTCCGAACTCCGCCGTGAAGCGATGTGGGCCCGCAACCAGGAATGCCTCTGCGCCGTCCAACGCTTCGCCGTCCAACGTGGCAACTCCCGCCCCTTCCGGCAAATGCGCCGTCGCCGTCGTGTTCGGCGGCACAGTCACCTCCCAGATGAACGTCTTTCCGTCCAGCGTCCACGCCGAGGCCAGCTCGCCGTACGGAGTATGTACCGCGCCCCGTTGGCCTGCGTCAACCCTCCGCCGGGTTGCGGTCGCAGGATGGCGTGCTTGTACGCAGGCTGCGCCGGGTCGATGTCGATGCCGGCGACGGTGGTGTACAGCCAGGCGCCGATTGACCCGTACGCATAGTGATTGAACGAGTTCATCTCCGCCGACTGGAACCCGTTCTCCTCCGTCCAGCCGTCCCAGCGTTCCCAAATCGTCGTAGCCCCCTGCGTCACGGGATAGAGCCACGACGGCCACGTCGTCTGGTTGAGCAACGTGTACGCCACATCCGTGCGCCCGTTCCGGCTCAACACATGCGGCAGATACGGCGCACCCACAAACCCCGTCGACAGATGCCAGCCGCGCCGTTCGATGTCCGCCACCAGCTCGGTCACGGCCTGCTCGCGCAGCTGCTGTCCGGCAACAGTCCGAAGTGCAGCGCCAGCACATATGCCGTCTGATTGGGCGTGAACAGCTCGGTATTGAACACGTCCGACTTCACGGGCCCATAGTCGACTGCCTGCAAGTTGCCGCGCGAGATGGCGTCCGCGCCATCCATCATGCGCCGCATCTCGGACATGCGCTCGCTTGGCCGCGCGTCGCTCCCCTTCAGATACCGGTTGCGGAAGGCATCGCGGACCTCGGCAAATAGCGACCTGATATTGCGCAGCGTCCTCTTCCTTGCCCAGCACCGAAGCAATCTGCGCCATCAGATGCGCATCATAGGCGAAGAACGCCGTGCCGATCAGGTCACGCGGCGTGTCCGCGTTGATCGACAGCCAGTCGCCGAAGCCGGGCCACCCCTCATACTCCGGCGCGCAGCGGATGTAGCCCGGACTCGTGTCCAACAGAAAGCCCATGAACCGCTGCATCACGCCGTAGTTCTGCTCCAGAATCCGCGTGTCGCCGTAGCAGAGATAGATCGTCCACGGACAGATGATGGCCGCGTCCGCCCAGGCCGGCCCGCCGTCCGGCAAGGTCGGAATGGGCAGCACATTCGGCACGACGGCGGGGATCTCGCCCCGCTCGCCCTGCGCATCGGCCACGTCCTGCACCCACTTCGTCATGAAGCCGGCCACGTCCATATTGAAGGCGGCCGTGCGCACGAATACCTGGATGTCGCCGGTCCAGCCCAGCCGTTCATCACGCTGTGGACAGTCGGTGGGCACATCCACGAAATTGCCCTTCTGCCCCCACAGGATGTTGTGCTGGAGTTGGTTCACAAGCGGAGCCGAGCAGAGAACGTCGCCGGTCTCGTCCATCTCTGAATGCAACACGACGCCCGTGATCGTGTCAGGCGTCACCTCGCCCCGAAAGCCGGACAGTTCAACATAGCGGAAGCCGTGGAACGTGAACTTGGGCTCCCACACCTCCACGCCCTCGCCCTTGAACGTGTAGTAGTCTGTCGCACGCGCGTTTGCGCAGATTGTGCCGTGTAGACCTCGCCTTTTTCATCCAGCACCTCGGCGAAGCGCAGCGTCACCGTGGTACCCCGCCGGCGCGGACTCCCTGGAAGCGCACGCGGCCCACCATATTCTGTCCCAGGTCAAAGATGCAGCTGTACGCAGATCATGTCGCCCTTCACCTGCGGTTCGCCCACAGGCTTCAGTTCCGCAATGCGACGCATGGGCGGCCCGTTGGTCGCCACCAGGTTTGCCCACGCGTTCTGGAAACGCTTTACCGGCAGCCATCCGATCGGTTCGTATCCCGGACGATCCCACCCGGGCATCTCCAGCCGTGCATCATACGCCTCGCCCATCAGCAGATCGTTCTCCAACAACGGGCCATATTGATGGAGCCACTCGCCGTCCGAGCACACGGTGATACGGCTGCCATCCACAGCCGTCACCTCCAACTGAACCAGTAGCTGCGGCTGTTGCACGTAGTTCTGTCGAGCGCCCATGCCCACGAATCCGGCCGCCCAACCGTCGCCCAGGACCGCGCCGAGAACATTCTCTCCCTCCGCCAATAAGTCCGTCACGTCATATGCCATATACTGGATGCGTTTGGCATAGTTCGTCCAGCCGGGCGCAAACACATCGTCGCCGACCAGCTGTCCGTTGATCGTGCACTCAAAGAAGCCCAGCGCAGTCACGTACAGTCGCGCCGACTGCACGCCCGCCGGCAATGCGAACGTCCGGCGCAGATAGGGAGCGGGCACATTCGTGCGCGGGCCACCCGTCAGGTTTGCGCCGATCCACTCGGCTTGCCAGTCGGCCGCGTCCAACAGGCCCATTTCGAACCACGCCGGCTCGCTAGTCACAGAATCTCCCATCTCGTCCCACACCGTCACCTGCCAGTGGACGCGCTGGCGCGACGTGAGGGCTGTGCCGTCGTACACGACATGCAGCGACTGGCCCGACTCCACGCGCCCGCTATCCCACAGATCTGCTTCGCCGGAAAGGAGCTGCTGCTCGCTGCTCGCCGCCAATACACGGTATGCGCGTTGGGCGGCCCCTGCCCGTTCGCTCTCCAGTCGCCAACTGAAACGCGGCGCAACAACGTCGATGCCCAACGGATTCGTCCGATATTCACAGCGCAAATCGACAACGCTAGTCATGCTCTTTGCTCCTCGTTTGGGGTGCGCGCAATGGCTTGGCAGTCAGCGGGATACGAGATTCCTACGGATTCTGTATCGATTCTACCCCCATGAAGCCGCATGGGGAACTCGCGCCCTGTCGGCGTTCTTCTGATTCAACCTTAATTGGCGCCGTGTCGGCGAATCTGCTATACTCTCACCCACAATACCTCGGATGGAATTGAACCACGGAACCCTTTCGCGAGGAGTTCTCGGTCTTGCTCCATTTGGCGCTTGAACGATGACCAGTTCGCCCGTGACCGGTACAAGAGGCGCCTCACAACGCCCACGGTATGGACCCAAGGCCACGCCTACGATGAGCGAGTTCGCATCGCCTTTGCCCCGGCGCCACGGCTGCGGTCCGCAGCAAGCCTGTATTCCTGTTTGGCTAGTCGGCATATTGCCAACGTCAACCCGGACGACGTCCTCACAGCCGTACCCACATGCTCTTGTGACTATCAACACACATATGGCTCGTCACACACATAGAAACGGAAGGAGCGCATCCAGAGAGAAGCCTATCCAACGGGCCAAACCAACAGCACGCTAGACGAACCGAAGTGCCTCGCATTTGTGCACAACATCTCAATCACAATGGAGTGTAACTATGAAAAGAACAGTTGTCACACTACTCATGCTACTGGCTGCGATCATCGTACTCGCTGCCTGTGGCGCGCCGGCTGCGCCGGCTGAAGGCGGCGAAGCGGCCGCCCCGGCCGCATCCGCCGGCGATTCCGGGCTCCCCGTCGATGTCCCGCGTGAGTCAATGTTTGTGGCGGACCAGATCTTCCGCTACAGCGTCATCGACAATTACAACTTCTGGGTCAACGGGCCGCATGAGCCCCATCGCCACGCGTTGATGATGGAGACGCTTTGGTACCGTGACCAGGAGACGGGCGACCGCCTGTTTGGAGCGGCCGCCTCAGATCCGGTCTACAACGAAGATTTCACCCAGATGAATGTCGATCTGAGGGATAACCTCTATTGGAGTGACGGTGTGCAGTTTACGGCGGACGACTTGGTGTACACGGTCGAACTGCTACACACCAATCCCGGCATGAACAAGTCGGGTGGTCTGCCCAGCTAGACCAGTTCCTGGATTCCGTAGAGAAGACGGGCGACTTCAGCGTGCAGTTCAACCTCCTTGAGTCAAATCCTCGATTCCACAGCATTTTCGAGACGCGCTGGAACGGCATGTATATGATGCCCAAGCACATCTTTGAGACCGTGGAAGACCCGACGACCTTCACATTCGAAGATCCCGTTGTGCTTGGCGTCTATGCGCCCATCGAGAGTGATCCGAATGGCTTCTGGGAGCTCTTCCAGCGTCGAGACGATTGGGAACGGACGCCAGCCGGCATCATCGTCGGCAAACCCGGCCCCGAATATGTGCTGACCATCTTCTACGGTGATAGCGCCAAGAAGGCCATCGCCATGTCGCGCGGCGAACTTGACGTCTACTTCGATGTCGACATCGAAGCCTTCGAGACTACGCTCGACACTACCTCGACGGCGCGCTCTTGGTACAAGGACTTCCCGTGGGCGTATCCCAATGAAGTCAGCACGCGACAGTTTGTCTTCAACCAGGAGAGCGATCCCATCTACCAGAATAAAGACGTGCGATGGGCGCTGGCGCTCGCACTGGATATCGTGGATCTGCAGACCGAATACATTGGCGGCGTCGCCAAGGTAACGGTTATGCCTATCCCGCCAACTGCCTCGTCTGTCCACGATCATCCTGGATCCGCTGGAGGAGTGGCTGCAAAACCTGGAGATCGAGATCGAGCCGGGCGTGATGTACCAGCCGTACGATCCGACGATCCCGGACCAGATCGCAGCGTGGGCCGAAGAGCAAGGCTTCGAAGTGCCAGGGACGCCGCGAGAGGTCTTCGGCACCGGTTGGTGGAAGTATGACCCGGAAACCGCCGAGAAACTGCTGCTGAAGAATGGCTTCACCCGCGCCGGAAACGGCAGTTGGGTCAAGCCTGATGGCGAGCCTTGGGTCATCGAATTGCAGTCACCGCCCGACGAAAACGACGCCTTCCGCATGGCCAACGCCGCCACCGACATGTGGAGCGATTTCGGAATCGAAGTCAATCTGCTTGGCTTGGAACGCAGCGTGTGGGATCAGAATCATGTGACCGGACAGTATGAGGTCAGCACACCCTGGTACTCCTTTGCACTAGCGTCCGGCGATTCCTGGCCTGAGGTGCGCGGTTGGCACCCCGACCTGTATGTGCCAAATGGCGAGGACTTCCGAAGTCTAGGCGGCAACAACCATCCGCGCATCAACGATCCGACCGTTGGAGAGTACATCGATGCGATGGTTCCGCTCGATCCGTCCAGCGAAGAGAACTTTGATGTCAACCGCGAGTTCCTCAAGTACTGGACGGAGCAGATGTACTTCATTACCTGCATCAGCTTCAAGAAGTTTGTAACGTGGGACGAACGTTACTGGACAGGATTCCCGACGTCAGAGAATCCGGACTTCATGCCGCTGTACTGGTTCCAGGGCGGCAAGTTCGCGTTCCAGAGCCTGGAGCCCGTCGAGTAAGTTGATCCGACGGTTTTCCTTCGCTAGTCGCTAGACCGTGCGGCGGTGTGGATCTCCACATCGCGGGCATCCACGCCGCTGCACTCACCCACGATTCAGAAAGCAGACTGGAAGTTGCTAAGGACCTGCCGCTGTGAGACTTCTTAAGGAATACATCATCCCCCGTATCATCCAGTGGGCATTCGTGATATTCATTGGCGTCACCATTACCTTCCTGGTACCCCGGCTATCTCCGGTAAATCCTATCGATCAGGCAATGGGACGGCTGACAACGTTCCAGAGTTTGAGTCCGGAGGCCACCAGGGAACTCAGGGAATCGCTAGAAGACCTCTATGGCCTGGAAGGCTCCTACCTAGACCAATACCTGGGATTCTGGCAGCGCATCGTGCGCGGCGATCTCGGACCCTCCTTCGTCTCCTTCCCCATGACGGTCAATACCATGATCCGCACCAGCATCGGCTGGACGCTGGGCTTGCTGGGCACAACGGTGATGATCTCCTGGTTCTTGGGCGTGATTCTGGGCGCGATCGGCGCCTATTCGCCCCATCGCTGGTCATCAAAATTCGTCGAAAACCTATTGATCATTGTTTATCCCATACCGTACTATATTGTGGCCTTTGTCCTGCTGATGATATTTACCTTCTACTGGCCCGTATTTCCATTGGTGGGCGGGTCCAAAGGCTCGCCTAGCTTTTCCGTGGCCTACATCAGCAGCATTGTCCGCCACGCCTTCCTGCCGGCGCTGTCCATCATTATCGGCGCCACAGCATTTCGCTATATCATGGCCAAGGCGCTGGCCTCCACCGAAGTGTCGAGCGACTATGTCCAGTATGCGGAGATGGCGGCGTTGCCAAAACGCAGGATCCTGCGCTCCTATGTCATCCGCAACACGATGCTGCCCCAGGTGACGGACCTTGGCCTGTCCCTGGGCCTGGTCTTCAGTGGAGCGCTGATCACCGAAGTCGTCTTTGGCTACCCGGGCCTCGGCTACACGCTGTACAACGGGCATCATTTCCGCCGACTACAACCTGATCATGGGCATTACGCTGCTTTCCATTGTCGGCATCGCAACCGCATCGCTTGCTCGTCGACCTGACCTATCCGCTTCTCGACCCGCGTGATACGCTATCGCTAGAGGACGCCTGACTTGATAACTTGTCACCATTCGCCGCCGTCCCATTCTGCCACGCCTACCACGATTCGCAACATCGGGATCTGCCGGAAAGCTTGCCATGAATCTGTTTGCCATCATTCGAGATCTGCTCAAATACAGCCGCTCGTTCCGAATCGGCGCGGCCATTGTGGTCATGGTGTTCTGCTCGTCGTGCTCTCGTTCTTCTCACCGTATGAGCCGGATGACCGCCGCGCCGTGCCGCGAAATGAACCTCCGTCCATAGAGTTCATCCTCGGCACGACGTCCACCGGGCAGGACGTCTTCTGGATGTTGACTTTTGCCGTGCGCAACACGCTCATCGTGGCCGGCATCGCCGTTGCTCATCAGCCGCTCCATCGGCGTGCTGCTCGGCATGTTTTCCGGCTACCGCGGCGGGCAACGTCGACCGTGTGATTTCATCGTTCGTCGACAGCTTCATCGTGATCCCGCGCCTGCCACTGGTGATCCTGATCGCCTCGATGATGCGCGGGCAGATGACGCTTGTGGGGCTGGGCGTGCTCCTCGGCCTGCTGGACTGGGCGTTCCCCTCCAAGCGCTATCGAGCACAGATTCTGAGCCTGCGCGAACGGGAACACACGTATACGGCCATCTTTTCGGGCATGAACTCGTTCAAGATCATCACCCGCGAGCATCTGCCGTTCCTGATCCCGTTCTTGTTGGCGGACGTCGTCAGCGGCTTCCTGTTCGCCATCGGCTTTGAAGTGACGCTGGCCGTGCTCGGCCTTGGCGATCTTGGGTTCGCAGAGCATCGGCACGCAGATCTACTGGGGCAACTACTACCAGGCATTGCTCACCAATCAAGACTTGGGTGCTGATCGCGCCCATTGCAGCGTCCGTCGTCATCGTCGTCGGCTTCTACCTGGTGGCCGTCAACCTGAGCGCATACCTCGACCCGCGCACACGGCTGGCCAGGCTGGAGGCCAAGGGATAGGCGAATGACCAATATCGTTGAAGTCAAGAACCTCAAGGCATATTACATCACCGACGCCTACGGCGTGGAGCGCACGGTCCAGGCCGTCGATGACATCTCGCTGAATATCAAAGAAGGCGAAATCTACGGAATCGCCGGCGAGTCCGGTTGCGGAAAATCGACGCTGCTCAAAGGTGATGCTCGGCGCGCACCGGCCGCCACTGACTGTTGTCGACGGAACCGTCGAATACCACTTTGACGGCAAGGAAATTGCCGCCCTCTCCGTTGACCAAAACACGCTGCGAGAGTTGCGATGGGAGGAAGTCTCCTATATTCCGCAAGGATCCATGCACGTCCTGAACCCGGTCCGGCGCATCCGCGATACGTTCCACGACTTCATCTCGGCGCACGAGCCTGTGAGCAAAGATGAATCGCTGCGCATGACGCACGAGTATCTGGCCGACCTGGGTCTCCCGCAGACCGTGCTCGGCGCCTATCCGCATCAGCTCTCCGGCGGCATGCGCCAGCGCGTGACCATCGCCCTGGCCACCATCCTGTGGCCCAAGCTGGTCTTTGCCGACGAGCCGACCACGGCGCTGGATGTAGTAGTCCAGCGCGGCGTAATCCAACTGCTCAAAGAAGTGCAGCAGCGCGAAGGCAGCACCATGGTGCTGATCACGCATGACCTTGGCGTGCATGCCAATCTTGCCGATCGAATCGCCGTCCTCTACGCCGGCAAACTGGTTGAAGAAGCGGACAGCCGTACCATCCTCAAGACGCCGCTGCATCCGTACACGCGGTTTCTGATTCAGTCGCTGCCCACGCTCGACGAACGCACGGAGCGCGTCGAGCATTCCGGGACGCCCGCCTGCGCTGGACAATCCGCCCAGCGGCTGCCGCTTCCACGAGCGCTGCCCGCTGGCCGTGGACCGCTGCCGAACTGACGATCCGGAGATCATCTCGGCCTTCCCGGGTCACCGTGTCGCCTGCCATCTCGTCACCGAGAACCTCGAGGCGATTCGAGCGGGCAATATGGAAGGGATAGCCGGTGTCAAACCAGCCTAGCACTGATCTACTGCGCGTCGAAGACCTGGTCAAGATCTTCCACATCCAGCGCGGTCTTTCCTCGACTGAATTTCGCGCCGTGGATGGCATGACGTTTACGCTGGATTCCGAGAAACCCGAGATCTTTACCATCGCCGGCGAAAGCGGCAGCGGCAAGACGACGGTGGCGCGCATGCTTCTCGGCATGGAAGAGGCCACTTCCGGCATCCTGCACTACAAGGGCCGCGACATTTCTCACCTGAGCGGCAAGGACAAGCGGGACTGGTTCTTCCGCGAGGTGCAGCCTGTCTTTCAGGATCCCTTTGCCGCCTTCAGCCCACTGAAGCGCATCGACCGATATCTCTACGAGACGGTCGAAAACTTCAAAATGGCGCCCAAAGGCAGGCGTCGATGCCTATATCGACGAGAAGCTGGTCTTGGTCGGGCTCTCCCTCAAGGAGATCAAAGGGCGCTATCCGCATGAGCTGTCGGGCGGCCAGGCGCAACGTGTCGCTGTCGCCCGCGCACTGCTCACCGAGCCATCGCTCATCGTGGCAGATGAGCCGGTCTCCATGCTGGACGCGTCGCTGCGCATGTCGATCGTGAACATGTTCCGCCGCTTGAAGGACGAGGAACAGGTCAACATCGTCTATATCACGCATGATCTGGCAACGGCCTACTACTACGGCCGATCGCATCGCCATCATGTTGCGCGGCTGGAGCGTAGAAATGGGCCCAGTCGAGGAAGTCCTGGGTACGCCCCTGCATCCATATTCACGCAACCTGAAGGAATCTGTCCCGCTGGCTGACCCGGATAAGACTTGGGAGGAGAAGACGGACCTCGCCACGATGGACTCCGAGGAATATCTATTGTCAGGATGTCGATTCGCCGGACGTTGCCCGCGTCGTCATGGATGTGTGCCGCGAGTAATGCGCCCGACGAGTATTCGGCGAAGAATCGCATGGTGAAGTGTTTCCTGTATGACGAAGAGACCGTCGGCGCAGACGTCGTTGCCGAGAACATCGGCGTGCAAATTGCCGTCAGCCAGACTGGCTGAAGTACAATGCAGTTGAGCAAGTATGCCGTCACGCAATGTCGACCGAAACATGATGCCAACCCCCACGCAACCCACTCCATGCAACGGAAGGAACCCAAATGCTTAAGGCAGCCGTAGTCGGACTCGGCAACATCGGCAACATCCACGCTTCCGTCTACGCCTCGGACGAGCTGGCCAACTTCGTCGCTGTCTGCGACATCATCCCGGAGCGCGCGGACAAGGCCGCGAGCAAACACGGCGTACGCGCCTACTACAGCGTGGACGACATGCTGCAGAACGAGGAGCTGGACGCGGTCAGCGTGGCCACGGCCGGCACAGAAAACGGCGGCGACCACTATGAGCCAGTCATGCAATGCCTGGACGCCGGCCTCCACGTGCTGTGCGAAAAGCCCATCTCCAACGACATCGTCAAGGCCCGCGCGATGGCGGCCAAGGCAGATGAGAAGGGCCTCTATTTCGGCATCAACCTGAACCATCGCTTCGTGCCGCCGGCTGCAAAGGCCAAGGAGTGGGTCGATGAAGGCAAACTCGGCGATCTGCTGCTGATCAACATGACCATGTGGATCAGCAATCCCAACGACAGCTCGCCCTGGTTCCATCTAAGGCCGCTTGCATCCGCATTCGCTCGACATCATGCGCTTCTTCTGCGGCGATGTGACACGCGTGCACGCCTTCGCCAACCATGCACCGGGCCGCGTCTGCTACTCCAACGCCCAGGTCAACCTGGAGTTCGCCAACGGCGTCGTCGGGCACCTCACCGGCAGCTATGACGCCAACCCGCAGCCACAATCTGGAACGCTGTGAAGTCATGGGCACGGAGGGCCGTTTTGTGCTGGAAAACCTCTATCAGGAACTGACCCTCTATCCACGCGACAGCGACGAACTGACCGTGATCCGCAACAGCATCATGGGCGGACTCAGCGGCTTCGGCGCCACCTTCACCAACCGCATCCATCGCTGGCTGGAACAGGTCGACGCCGGCGTCCCCCGCGACGAGATCGAGGCTTCCGGCAGGGAAGGGCTGGCCGTGCAGGAAATCATCGAGGCTGCCATCCGCTCCGTCGAGAGTCGGGCAAAGCCGAAAGCAGTGCCGGCGTCTGACGCTCACGCATTCGGACACACAGAGCAAATGAAGCAAGGAGTCGCATCGATGCTAAGAGTATGTGTGGTCGGCATGGGCCCGATCGGCAGACGCCATGCCAAGCTCTATCAGCGAGGACCCACTGGCGGACCTGGTCGGCATCTGTGACTGGGACCGTGAGCGATGCGGCATGAAGGTGCGGACGCGTTTGGCGTCCCAGCCTTCAACGACGTGCGCCACATGTTGCCAGCGCTCGACACCGGACGTTGTCAGCGTGGCCACAGGCGGCCACGAATATTCCAGCGAACACTATCTGCCCACCATGGAGGCGTTGAGCCTACGGCTGCACGTGCTCGGCGAGAAGCCGATCTCCAACGAAATCGCCGAGCCGAAGAGATGGTCAACTGGCCGAGGAAAAGGGCGTCTGCTATGGCATCAACCTCAACCATCGCTTCACGCCCGCCGCACGATCTGGCGCGCAGATGGGTGGACGAGGGACGAATCGGCCATCTGCTCTTCGTCAACATGAGCATGTGGATCATGAACCCGCGCGAGACGTCGCCCTATTTCCACCTCAAGGCGCTGCACCCGCATACGGTCGACGTCATGCGCTACTTCTGCGGCGACATCGAGGCGGTCCACTGCATGGCGACCAAGGCGCCGGGACGCACCATCTGGTCCACGGCTGTCTTCAACATGCGCTTCAAGAACGGCGCCGTCGGCAACCTGACCGGCAGCTACGACATCGTACGCGGGCATCCCATGGAGCGCTGTGAAGTGGCCGGCGTCAAGTGGGCGCTTTGTCATCGAAGACATGTACCGTGAGGTGACGCTCTATCCGGCCGGCAATCTGGAGAAGACCGTCTATACCAACCCGGTCTTCGGCGGATTCCGCGACTTCGAAGACACCTTCCGCAACCGCATCCACCGCTTCCTGGAACAGGTCGACGCAGGCGTATCACCCGCCGACATCGACGGCTCCGCGGCGGACGGACTGGCCGCACAGAAGGTCATGGCCGCCGCCATCGAATCACTGCAGACCGAGTCGACCGTCTATATCCAATAGATGCACCAGTAGCACCAGAGCCGATAGCGGCGAGCGCCACGTAGCCAGATGCGCCACGCCGTCATTCATCAACCTTGTCCCATAGCAACCCAGAGGAAACGTAACCCATGGCACCCAGAAGACAACGCCGTCGCCCCAACATCATCCTGATCGGCATCGACTCGCTGCGTCGCGACCACATGAGCTGCTACGGATACGACCGGCTGACCACGCCGCACATCGACCGGCTTGCCGCCGAATCCACGCTCTTCACCCAGACCTTCAGCGCCCACATCCCCACGACCAGCGCCTATGCCTCCATGCTCACCGGCATGGACGTCTTCACGACGCAGGTCGTCGCTCTGCGCCACCAAGGGCCCCCTGCGGCCGGAAGTCAGCACGACTGGCCGAAGTGCTCGCCGGAGAGGGCTACAACACGACCTGCGTCGGCTTCAGCGGCAACCCGAGTTCGCGCGGCTTCCACGACCTACCTCGACTATCCAGGCTGGGGCAGCTGGAACGAAGGCCGCAGCCCAAAGGCCCAGAACCTGAACGACGTCGCCATCCCGGAGCTGGAAAGCCTGGCCAAGAAGCGTGCGCCGTTCTTCCTCTTCCTGCGGCACATGGACCCGCACGCGCCCTATTTGCCGCCGGAGCCCTATGAGCGCATGTTCTATCACGGCAACGAGATGCGACCCGAGCAACAAGTCCATGGAACCGGTGATGTCCTTCAAGCCCTTCTGCGATTTCTTCGCCAGTTGGATGCCGCCCGGAATCACCGACAAGGACTACGTCGTTGCCCAGTACGACGGGGCCGTCGCCTATATGGATGCCGCCATGCAGTCCATACTCACCGCCGTCCAGTCCCTCGGCATCTCCGGGCCACACCATCATCGTCCTCAACGGCGACCACGGCGAGACGCTCTACGAGCACGAATGCTGGTTCGATCATCACGGCCTGTACGAGCCGACGCTGGTCGTGCCGCTCATGATCCGCTATCCGGGCGTCATGCCCGCCGGCAAACGCGTAGACGGCTACAACCAGCACAAGGACCTGATGCCCACGCTGCTCGAATTGGCGGAAATCCGGCGCGACGACATCCAGTTCGACGGCCGAAGCCTCATGCCCCTGGTATGCCGGCGAGGTCGCTTCCTACGAAAGCGAGTTCTACATCACCGAGTGCACATGGATGCGCAAGCACGGCTGGCGCACGCCGCAATGGAAGCTCATCATTGCGCTCGAACCCGACTTCCATTTCAAACCTGAAGTCGAGCTCTACAACCTCGTCGAGGACCCGCTGGAGCTACAGAATGTCGCCGGAGAGGAACCGGACGTCGTCGCCGCCCTCACCGCGCGTATGGAAAGCTGGATCGAACAACGCGAAGCCGAGACCGGGCTACCCAATCCGATCCACCTCCAGGGAGACTGGCACGGCCAGCGAAGGCGTCGGCTCCTTCACATCGTCCCAGCAGGCCTACGACACGCTGCACATCGGCGACCCGACCCAAGCCGCCAAACTACAAGCCGAATCCCGGAAATAGACAGATGCTGCCGCACACCAGAACCCTGCCCGTGCAGGTAATATCGCCATGTCACTCGTAACCGTCATCGGCCGCGGCCATTCCGGCACCCGCGCCATCTCCCATACGCTCACCGCCAGCGGCGTCTTCATGGGCAACATGCTCAACAGGTCCGGTGATCTCCTGCCGCCCCAGGACATGTACGACGCCTGTCGCGTGCTCGCCAGACACGTTGATTGGCTGGGCGACTACTCGTGGAACTTCGACGCGCTGCATGACATGGACATCCCCGAAGAGTTCACGAATCTGCTCCACGCGTACCTGCGGGACGTCCTGGCCGAAAATGAACGGTACCCGAATCGACTGAGCGGCTGGAAGATCCCCGAGACCACCCTCATCTACCCCTGGCTGGTGCGGCTCTTTCCAGACATCAAGTACATTTTCTGGATTCGCGACCCCCGCGACTCCATCATCAACCAGCACAAGACGGATGACCTGGCCGACTTCGGCATCGCCTATGAACCGACGGACGACCTGCGCACGCGCCGCGCCATCTCCTGGAAGTACCAGTACGATATTGTCAAAGCCACGCCGCGACCCAAGCACTGGATCGAAGTGCGATTCGAAGACTTCGTTCTCGATCAGGAGAATACAGTCCGGCGACTGGAAGACTATCTTGAAATCCCCCTCGCCCGCATCATCGTGCGTCCTGACTCTGTCGGCCGCTGGCGGGTGGACGAGGACCGACACTACTTCGACTTCTTCGAGCCGGCCATGCGGCACTACGGATACGCAACGGGCCAACCCTAGCCCGTTTGCCTGCCTCGCGTGCCGCAAACACTACCGGTGCAACCGGCCCGCCAACCGGCAACGCCGTTGGCGTTGTCCATTCACCCAGGAGCAAATACCATGAAACTTGGCGCAAATTCAGTCCTCTTCGGCGGATACGATATGGAGACCGCGTTTCGCTGCATCGCCATGGCCGGCTACGACGGCATCGAGCTCTCCGCCATCGACGGCATGAGCGAACACCTCGTCCTCGACAATTGGCGCGAACTCGCCCCGCAGGTCCGCAGCCTGGCGCAGACCTACGGGCTGGAACTCCTCGCCATGGAGCAGCCCAGCCGCGACGTCGCCAAGATGGAGGCCGCTATGCAGGCCGCTGCCGAAATCGGCATCCCCATCATCAACTGTGGGCCCGGAGGCGAGACCGGAAACGAAGCCAGCCTACAGGAGACCATCGAGGAGTTGGGCGCCTTGGCGGACATGGCCGAAAAATACGGAGTGATCCTCTGTGTCAAAGCCCACGTTGGTCGCAGCGTATTCAATACGCCCACAACTCTCGCCGTCATGGACGCCATCAATTCGCCCGCCTTTGGCATCGACATGGACCCGTCCCATATCTACCGCGCCAATGAGAATCCTGTCGACGCCATTGCCGCCGTCATCTCTCGCGTCAAGCACGTCCACATCCGCGATTGTAAAGGCCGGCAACAGGGGCCTGGCGCACCTGAGGACCAGGCCAACGGCCGCGGCGACATCGACCTCGTCGGCTATGTCCGCGTCCTGCACGAAAACGGATACACGGGTGCGCTCGATCTCGAGATCATCGGCGCCAAAGAGTATTCCCTGGAACAGTGCTGCGTCATCGCCGCCGAAGCGCGCGGCCACATGCAGGCCTGCCTGCAAGCCTGCGGCGCCCGCTGATTTCGCGGCGCATCCGCTACCGCTATCGCGCAAGCGGGCGGGCTCATGAGAGCCCGCCCGCTTGCTTTGCAGCGCCTGGATAGAATCAGTCGTTGTACTTGGGCACATATTTGTATCCCACGCCGCGCACGTTCTGGATGTAGTCCCAGTTTGGATCCACGGTCTCCTGAATGTTCGTGCGAATTCGGTGGATCGCAGCCTCCAGCCCTCGCTTGTTCTTCGGGTCGCCGCCCTCCCAGAATTCGCTCAGGAGCTCTACAAACGTACACGTCTCGTTCGGCCTTGCATGCAGATATTGGAATAGCCGTCCGTCCAGAGGAGATAGGTCGTGGAGGACCAGCCCCGCGCCCGCTGTGGAACGAACGAACTCCCGAAACAGCCTGGAGAACACCCGCGGTTGTTCGTCGCCAAAGCCTACCTCGATCAGCGCCTTCTGTCGCAAAGAGGCCAAGACGTCCCTGTGCCCCTCAAACGACACGCTCTCTCCTCGCGCGATCGAAAGCAGGACATGTTTCTGGTCTTCCTCAAGGGGCTCCCAGAACAACTGGAATAGGTCGCTGACGTTCGGTTGGGAACCGATTTGAAGCGCTACCTGTTCTCGAGTTTCGTCGTCCCCAATCGTGTCCTGTATCTCCGGATGCCCATCGCGCAGGTTCAGAAAGTGCTCGCCTACGATGGTCAGCAAGTATGGATGCCGCCCCGCAAGATCGAGCAGGGCATCGACTTCCGCCGGCAGCAGCGGCGGCTCAAGCTCGGCCGTCGCCATGGTGATCAGCGTCCTAGCCTCGGACGCAGTCAACAGTCCCAAATCCCGTTCCAGTAGAACGTTGAAGAACGGCGATATCCGCTTGCTGTCCTCCCGAAGGCCACCGAGACTGCTTGCCGTGGTAACGATGAACGATTGTTTCAGCGTCAAGCTCCGCAAGAACACATCGTCCTTGACGCTCATGCTGCGAAAAGCGTCGTCGAAATGGTCCAAACAGATCACCAGACGCAATGGATGATCCGCCAGTGCACGGAAAATATCCTGCACCTCCGCCCGAACAACCGACCTGTCCTCCGAGTCCGGCGGCTCTTTGATGCGAATGCCGTCTTGCTTGCGCACCCAGTCCCGGAGTTCAGTCAACAGAATACGCAGCACTTCGTCGCCTTCGCGGCTGTACAGATCAACGTACATGAAGTGGAGTGTATTCCCGTGATCCGTCACCCGTCCGTAGTCCACCAAGGCCGCCTGATATCGATCCTCGCGCACGGCGTAGGCCAAATGCTTCACCAGGCTCGTTGTGCCGATCGTCTTGGGACCGACAATTGCATACGAACGCGGATCGGACGCGCTGATCCCGCGCAGAATCGACTCTATCTCGGCAACGCGGCCGAAAAATCGATTTGGCTCCAATGATGCCAACATAGCGGAAAACGGATTGTTCATTCGTGGGCTCTCAGTCTGTCACGATGGAGCGCGCCTGGAGGGACGCAAGACGCGTCCGCACCAGCCACTGCTGAAACAGCGGTACATCGATCCGGTAAACGGCCCCGGTCAGTTCGTCGTTCCGCTGGATCACACCAGCCAGGTACAGCCGCTCGAGCGCCCGTTCGGTCTCGTTCGGAGGCTCCGGCGCGCCGCCTTCGTGCAACACGTCGGCCACGTCGGACGCCTTGGCTTCCTCCTTGCCGGCAGCGCAACAGTCGGCCAGAGCAACCAAGACCGTCCGCTCAAATCCCCTCGTCTTGCGCAGGAAATCGTGGAATTCATGCTGGCTATCAAATATCTGCTCCAACACGGAAACAAGCCATTCCTCAGTCACAACGCTGCATTTCTCGACGGCGGCCCGCTCCACGACGCGCTCCAACATCCGTTGCAGGTAGTAGGGATGCCCAGCCGTCAAGCCGACGATGCGCTCGACCGCGGCGTCCTCATAGTCCAGCATGGACTGTACCGGCTCCACAACGACCTGCCGCGTCGCCCGCTGGCTCAGATATCCCAGGCGAATCCGCGTTCCCGTGTCCAGTAGCCCTGCGGTCGGAAGCTCCAACCCCATCGATGCCGCACGGTACAGATCTTCCTGCAGACTCAGGACCAACGTGAACTCTGAGAACCGTCTTGCAAAGACCACCAAATGCTGGACAAGCGCCCTGGCTTCGTCCTCGTCCCACAGATCATCCACGACGTTCACCTCGTCGATCATCACTACGGGACGCCGGTTCAGATAGGCCCTCTTCTCGCCCAGGATGCGCATGAACTCAGCATAGACCGTGCTGCGCGTTCTTCTCCACTCTCCACCGAAACCGAAGATCTTGCGCGAGTACGCTCCGTCGATGCAATTCGCCATCTCTGTCCAGAAGTACTCTTCGCTCTGCCCGGGCAGGCCCTGCATATCCATCATGACGGGAACCATATTCAATTCGGGCACAAGGTGCGTCTCCGCATAGCGCAGCAAGGACGTCTTGCCGATGCGGTTCCCGCCCACGACGACGATGAAATTCTCGGTGGCGCGCAGGTAATGGGCAAGCTGTTGGCGCTCACTCTCACGCCCCTTGAACAACCGCCAGTTCGCCGGACCGGTCGTATACGGATTGGGCAAAGAATCGGGCAACGCAAGCAACACGCGATCGATTGGAGACAACGGATCCAAATGATAGTCATCCAGCACGCCCTGCTGCTTCAACTCCTGCAACCGGCGGCTGATTTCGTCCTGCGAACAAGTGTCGGGCGTCTCGATATCCATCTCGATCTCCGCCGACCGATCCCGACTCACGTTCGCATGCACGCCGATAATGCTCAGTGGGGTGGAATCTTGCACCCGGTACAGCTCGGCCAGCATTTCGCCCAGCAGGCCAGACCTGTCCACCGCGCTTGCAGATACGCGTACGATGTCGCCCGGTTGGCGATGGCCAAGCCACGTCAAAGGTATCGCCTCGTCGCCCTGGGGCGCGTTGGGGCAATCCGTCCGATACACCTTGAGGAGATTGCTGTTCTTTCCGCTGCGCACAAGCCGGCCTACGATAGGCGTTCCCGGCGTAACTCGGCACGGAGTACGGTTGTGGAAACACCTTGCGAAATCGATCCTGTCCGGCAGCGCAACCCCTTCATCTCGGGATCGGATATGCTTGTGCAGCTTCTCCGTGATTAGCGAATTCACGATCCGCTCCGGGCTAAGCTCCTGGTCGGCCACATCCAGGTAGAACGCATTGACGTCGAGATACCCCAATTCGCGGGCCGCCCTGTCAAGATGGTCCGTCACCTCATCTGCGCCCAATTCGAAACCATGCCACTGCAACTCGTTGTCCAATATCCGGTCGATGATCTCCCGGCCCCTCGGTTTGCGCCGGCGCTGCAGGGCGCGCCTGATCTGCGATTTCGCATTGGGCGTCTCCACGTAGTGCAGCCACGTCTTCTCAGGGCCCTGGTAGCTGCTGTCCGCGTCGATCTTCACGATCTGGCCATTCTGCAACGTGTCAGAATAGGTGGCCCGCGCACCGTTGACCCATATCCGCTTGCAGTGGTTACCGATATCTGTGTGAACGGAATACGCGTAGTCAATCGGAGTGCTGTCGCGTGGAAGGTCTCGGTACGCCTTACCGCGCGGGCTGAACACAAATAACTCCGGCGTTACGCTATCCAGTGGCCGAGACGACACGAACGCAATGAGGTCCTCATCAAACCACCACGTACCCGGAATGGGCGTGGGGTCCGCCACGCCAAACTGGCTGGCTACGAACCCGTCCAGATTGACCCGCTCAATCTCGCGCGAGCGGATGCGAAACTCCACCGGCGCCGTTTTCTCGGCAAGCCCGCTATCATGATATGCGACGGTGGTGATCAGGCATCGATAGCCGTTAAATCGCGACACGGCGATCAGATCCCGAAAGCTGCGCCCGTCCCGAGACCCGCCCGAGCTCGGCTCCCACAGACGGTGGATAAACAACGGCATCAAGTAGCACGCCTCATCACTTGGCGCGAGGACATCAAACACAAGGCGGCGCGACAGGTCCCCTTGCTTCTTTCCGTTTCTCAGATTCCCGTGGAACCTGAACGTGCTCGAGATGTGCTCTGAGATCTCCACATCATCGATCCCCGCCGAGCGCAGTTCCTCCCACAGCCTCTCGCGAACCACGTTGTGGACCGGAAACTGGCGTTGTCGCACTTCCCGCTGCACCTGCATCGCCCGCGAATACTCCTTTGATCGCACCTCCTGCAGGCTCATGTTGCCCAGCGCCCTACGCAGCCGCCACATCCCCATCAACTCCACGACGGGTATGAACACTTGCCCCGTCAACTGAAACAGGGATCGTCTCTGAGCTGCTGGATAGTCGGGGGACTCGCTGATGGCAAGACAGTGCCGCCCGATCAGGGCCAATACGAGTTCCGTATTCGCATAAGCGTGCCAGAACATCAGCCGCAATAGCTGGAGCCCGTCGTCATACGCTGGATTGCCTTGATCCACAATCCGCGCAAACCGCGTCTCCAGATCATCGAATGCCATGCGAGCCGGTCCCTCTAGGACGGCAGACAATCGCGCCAACTCCTGCGCGTTTGAACAATCCAGAGGCGTGATCTGATCCAGTTCGATCTCTTGGAAATATCGCCGGTGCATGTTGCCTCCTCTACCCCAGAACCCATTGCTCGGGCAGCCTCGCGTCGCCGGCCCTGCCACGCCGCTCTGCGACCGTACTTATCGCCCGAAAACACAACTGTAATGACGGCCAAACGGCCGGACTCGCCCGATATTCCCAACACTCTTGAGCGACGAAGCGAGATGCGCAACGAAGGCACTTCTTACTTACGAATAGTATACGCTAGATTCAAGAAATATCAATGCCACAAACACACAAATTGACCATTGACAAAAGAAGTATTTTGCAGTATTCTTGAGTAAATCACTCAGATACACACAGAATCTCAACGATATCGCAGCGGTCCCAGTGCGTAGCCCTGGAAGAAACACACCAAGAAAACAGGTTCGAATCGCAGTGAGTAGCCAGTCAGGGTTTGCCGAAGAAAGTATCCGCCTATCGCCTTGACGCGGCAAACGTTCCCGAAACTGGTTCCCTCATGTAGGCCACCATTCCTGGCATCTGTTATCCGGTCCCGAAGAGAGAGAGGAATGAAATGAACGACGGCCACATAATCAGAATGGTGTTCGAATCTTCCTTGTTTGGCCTGTTATTCGGCGCATTCACCACTATCTACGTGCTAGGGAAGGTCGTCTTCGCCCACAACCGGGACAACGGCGACATGGGCGCAGACAGAATGCTATGGGGATTCACCTGCTTCGTGGTTCTCGCTCTGTCGATGATTCCGCTCTACCTCGTCGTCCGGACGCTGCTGACCATCCTGTTCTAGGACACCGGAGCAAAAGCCTCTACCCAGGGAACGCTGCACCACTACTGTCTGTGGGGCGCCACGCCGAAGACCACGTTCCGAGGTTCGCAACGAGGTACGCGGTGACATACGCAGTCGATCAGCAGAGCCCGTCCGGAACATATCGGACGGGCTCTGGAATCCCATTTGGCTTGAGCCAAGAAGCTCGGATACGGAACGCAGATCGGACGAAATCGCCGCATCAATGCACGGGCCAGGCGCGCCGATCAACTGGGCGACACACCCCATACGCGCAGCGCCCCCTCCAGGACTCGAACCTGGGCGCAAGGTTTAGGAAACCTCTGCTCTATCCACTGAGCTAAGGGGGCGTACACCGGTGCAGCGACCGCCTGCATTATAGCGCACGCCCACAGGTCGCACCAAGCTTTGACCGCTTCCGCCGCCAAGTCCAAGTGCATAGCCGATCCCTCGTCAGCGACGACTGCGAGCTCTTGCCCAGCTCATGGGCGTCCATACTTCGCCGCTGCCCACAGGCCACTCTGCGCCGACATCAAGTCTTCTGAGATGCCCCGCTCCGGGCGGTCAGTTCGCCGAGCAAACACGTTGGCGTGCTGACTGTCACCGAACATCTCCACGCCCAAAAGTCGAGATTCTTCACGCCGTTGCCCCCGCTTTGCGAACAGAATGCCGCGCGCTTGGCGAGTAATCCACTCGGGTTGAGATTGAGTGAACGCGGTGCTCTCTACGATTCCGCTGCTGATCGTGTTCATCGCCTTCCAGGACAAGTTCATGGCCAGCATGACGATCGGTGCGGTGAAGGGCTGATTCGCCACATAGGACATGGAGGGCCCAGAGGCATGCCGAGCTAGGCCAGGGAGCCAACCCGGTTAGAAATACCAAGGCGCAAGGAATGCTTCCGTTGTCTTCTTGGAGACTTCGTGGTTCCATTGTGTTGCACGCTCGTTCTTTCCCTTGTCGCTCTCTGCGTGCTCTGTGGTGACAGTCCAAACGCCGTCCATTTCGGAAATCAATGAGGAAATTAGGAAAGCATGAAGATCACTGACCTGAAAACATTCGTCGTCGGCAACCCCTGGAAGAACTGGGTCTTCATCAAGCTATACACCGACGAAGGCATCGTCGGCCTGGGCGAAGCCACCCGCGGGCTTGCCACCAAACCCTCCATCGGCGACCTGGAGGAGCTGCGCCGCCACGTCATCGGCGAGGACCCGCTGCATCCGGAACGCCTCTGGTACAAGATGCACAAGGCGCGCTATTTCGGCCAGACCATCGGCATGAGCGCCATCGAACAGGCCTGCTGGGATATCCTGGGCAAATCCCTGGATGCGCCCGATGTGGCAAGCTCTTCGGCGGCAAGCATCATGACCGGCTGCGCGTCTACGCCAACGGCTGGTACCAGGGCCCGCGCGACCCGGTCTTCTTCGCCGAGAAAGCCGCCAGCATGGTCGAGCAGGGCTACACCGCGTTCAAGTTCGATCCCTTTGGCGACGCCTACAAGCTGATCGGCAAGGAGAGCGAGCGGCTGGCGATCGATATCGTCGGTGCGGTGCGCGAAGCTGTCGGCTGGGATGTGGACCTGTGCATCGAAGCCCATGACCGCTTCACCGTGGGCACCGCCATCCGCCTGGGCAGGCAGCTCGAGGAATTCAGGCCCATGTGGATCGAGACGCCGGTGCGCACCTATGACATTGCAGGCCACATCGAGGTGGCGCGGGCGCATCAACGTGCCCGTGGTGTTGGGCGAAGGCTTCAAGGAGCTGCGCCAATTTGCCGACCTGCTCTCGCATCGCGTGATCGACATCGTGCAGCCGGAGCCGGAGACGCTGGGCCCCTCGCTTGCGCGCAAGGCCTTCGCCGTCGCCCAGGCCTACGGCGCGTACGTCGCCTGCCATCAGGCGCAGAGCCCCTTCTGCACGGCAATGAACGCACATCTGCACGCCTCGATCCCCAACTTCCTGATCCAGGAGAACTTTGACGATTCGCTGGAACCGTGGACGTGGGACGTGCTGACCGGCGTGCCGCGCGTGGAGGACGGCTGCATTACCGTCTCCGACGCGCCCGGCTGGGGCGTCGAGTTGAATGAAGAGGAAGCGGCCAAGCACCCGTATGGCGAGAAGAACTTCCTGCGTCTGTTCGAAGAAGGCTGGGAGACGCGCCGGCCGCCGGAGGAGAAGTAGCCTCCATTCGCGAGGCTATGGTAACCGCTGCGAGATCACAGAGAATCAGGCAAAGAGGACGTTGAGCCACAGGTGGGACAGAATCATAGTCAGACCACAGTCTTCGGTAAGAGTCTTGGTGACGAGAGTTCATCAGTCCTCTGCCTTTGTCTGTGGTTCACTGTGGGCCATGTGGGGCATTGATGATACAATCTGACCCTAGCAACAGCCGCCAATCTGACGACTAGCTGGAGAAACAAAACATATGACAGAGCCATTCCGCGGTGTATTACAATTCCGTCCACGCCGCTAACGCCGGAGCTTGAAATCGACTGGGACGGGCTGCGGCGCGTCATCGATTTCTGTGTTGAATGCGGCGCGCACGGCATCGTCTGGCCCGTGAACGCCAGCGGTTTCGCCACGCTGAGCGACGAGGAACGACTGCAGGGCATGCAGGTGGTCGTCGAGCAGACGGCAGGGCGCATCCCCGTCGTGCTGGGCACGCAGGGCGTCTCCGCACAGCATGCAGCCATGTTCAGCCGTCACGCCAACGCAGTCGGCGCCGACGCGGTCATCGCCATGGCCCCCTATATCCAGCCTTTGACGGAAGAGGACGCCATCGTCGACTACTTCCAAGCCATCGACGCCGCGGTCGACATCCCCATCTTCGTCCAGAATCACACTCGAGGCAGTGTCCTATCTGTCAAGACGCTGGTGCGGCTGCTGGATGAAGTCGAGCATGTCGAGTACATCAAGGAAGAAACCTTCCCGGTGACGCACATCATCAGCCAGGTGCGGGAACAGGCCGGTCCAAAGCTCAAAGGCATCTTCGGCGGCGCGGGCGGACGCTTCCTGCTGCTGGAGTACCCGCGCGGCGTGGACGGCCAGATGCCCGGCTGCCACATTACAGACGTCGTGGTGCGCCTGTGGAATGCGCTCGACTCCGGCGACCGCGAGGAAGCCAAACGCGTCTTCGGCATGATGGGACCCATCTTCGCACTGGAGACGCTGCGCGGTTCGCAACTACGCGGAGGTGCTTGTGCGCCGCGGCGTAATCGACTTCGCAGGGTTCGCGTTCCGGCGGCGAGTCGCTGATCGACGACTATGACCGCGTCGGCGCTGGACGAGATCCTGCGCGACCTTGAGCCGCTGTTCACGTGGGATAAGGGCGGGCCGATTCGCTACAGCGGGGTGACGCCAGGGACCGGTTCGGCGGTCACGTTCGCAACTCCCGCGGGCAGCGGCAAGGTGGACACCTTCGACCAGCAATAGTCCGCTCTATCGCGCGAATAACAGAATCGATACAGACCGCGAAGCGGGTATGCATGAGCGTACCCGCTTCGCCGATCGCAACGTCATACATAGTAGAGTCGGCGCGAGAACGGCAATTTTCGGAGTTTCAAGTGACTGAAACTCCATGTATAATTGGGGCGTTGTCCTCTGACTGGAGCAGGCGGTTGCGCCGCCAACTCATGGCGGCGCTTGATCCAACGCGAGAGCGCGTCGTCACAGCGCACGCATGCAGTTCTCGTTCGGCACAGACACACAATCGCAAATCACAATCAAGGGGGGCCTAAAATGGATTTTTCGACCTGCTGTTGAACATCATTACTCGTTGGCGCAATTGGTGGTCTTGTGATCTGGGTGGTGGGCAAGCTCAATCTCGGCCTTACGGTTGACGGCTTCGGGCCGGCCTTCATCGCTGCATTCGTGATCGCCACTCGTCGGCGGCGTGCTTAGGCTGGCTGCTGGGGCTATTTGGCGTGGACCCGGGCAATTCGGCGGCTTCCTGGGCGGTATTCTGAACCTGATCGTGGCGGCCGTCGTGCTGATGCTGAGTGGCGCGTTCGTCAAGGGCATGGCCGTCAACGGCTTCATGGGCGCGCTCGTAGGCGCTGTTTCTATTGGTGTTGTGGCTTGGCTGGTGGACCTCGTGCTGCGCATGTTCTAGGTTCAAACCGGCAAGCTGAACTGTTGCCGGCCGACCACAAGTTGCCCGCTTTCCCTTTGCGGAAGATCCGACTCGCGGGAGGAGCCCGTCCAAATTGGCGTGGCTGTTGCCAGTCGGAACGGCTTGCGTGTAACCGTACGTGGACTTTTCCGTCTTCGTTATTTGAGTCACACGCTGGTCCGCAGGCGTATTCGCTGTTTTGCGTCTTTGACGGTGGGATACTGACCGCCACGTCCGTGGTGTGATGTGGCAGGCGGGCGCACAACCCCCACCTTGTGCGAAATTGCTGGCATCAAATTGTGGCAGATGAGACGAAATATCCTGAAGGAGGGATGCGATGATCGTGTGCGTAGATATAATCGGGTTGATCCTTGGCGCCGTGTTTGCCGGTTTGATCGGCGGTCTTGTGATCTGGATCGTTTCCAAGCTCAACCTCGGTCTGGAAGTGGATGGCTTCGGCTCCGCGTTCGTGGCTGCGATCGTGATCGCGATCGTGTCGGCCGTGATCATGTGGTTACTGGGGCTGTTCGGGATCACATTTGGCGGCGGTCTGTTGAGCGGTATCGTGCATCTTCTGGTGGCAGCCGTCGTGCTGATGATCAGTGGAAACATGCTTCCAGGGCTGCGCGTGGCCGGCTTCACGGGGGCGCTTGTTGCTGCGATCGCAATGGGCGCTGTCAGCTGGCTGATCAACCTGGTCTTGGGTATGTTTTCGTAGCGCCTCGGCCTGTGGGGTAGTGCAAGATATGTCAGAGTCGAGTCCAGTTCATGGAGAAAACGGGTGCGTTCCTGGCGCACCCGTTTTGACTTCTATTGAGCGTTTGGAGATCGGGCAATTTCCCATTCACAATGCTCTTGGGTGCCGTAGCCGACAGTCGGTTTGTGGGTACGGAGAGCGGCGCAACCAGCGCGCAATGATTAAGGGAAGCCCATGCAGGCTATCTTGGCACTCTTCGTACAGAATCCGGCTACCATCTTTCTCGTGTCAGGCCTCTTCTTTGCGGCCTATCTGATGCTTCGCAAGACAGGTGCGATCGCCAGGCTGAAGACACTGTTGTGGCCCGCTATTGCGTGGGCATTATGGGCGGTCTGGGAGTTCGTCGTCACGCAGTTCAGCCTGAGGCGGACATACGCGTCGATCTGCTCTTGATTGTTCCGGCGGTACGGATCGTGTCGGCCGCCGGCATCGTGATGTCATTTGTGAAACGAAGGACGACGGACTCGTAGGAGGAATAGGGATCGCTGAAACCCTTTGGTAGATGGCCGTCCCCTTACGGCAGGATCGTCGTCTAGTACGTGTGGATCGTATCGACGTTCAGCGGCAGAATCCTGCCAGAAGGAGCACGTCATGTCGTTGTTCGACACCCTATTCACGGTTGTCATGGTAGGTCTGCTGGGCGGGTTTGTGATCTGGATCGTCGGCAAACTCCACTTGGGCATGGAAGTCGACGGCTTTGGTGTAGCTTTCATCGCCTCGTTCGTGATCGCCATCATTGGCGGTCTGGTCAACTGGCTGCTGACGTCCCTAGGCATCACGTTCGGCGGCGGGCTGCTGGGCGGCATCGTCAATCTCGTCGTCGCCGCGGTGGTGCTGATGCTTAGCGGCCGTATACTGCCCGGCATGCGCGTGCGAGGCTTCACGGGCGCTCTGCTTGCGGCCGTCTGTATTGGCATAGGCGCCGCGCTGATTGTGTATTGGCGCAGCATGGTCAGCGTGTAGCGTACGCTTGCAGCCGTGTATACCTTCGGGACCTGCTTGCCGCCACCGACGACATTCTGTCGGACAGCGCCTTCCTGTACGACAGGGGCAGCGGTGGGCCGGACCTGGCTCGCCTCCTGGGTGTGTTACGCAAACAGCGACGAAGGGCCCGATTCTCTGACGGGCCCAAGCTCACAGGGAAATCTTGTGGGCGAGCTGTGACGAAGATATGATATGTCACGGTCCATTCATAGTGAACAGCACCGGAACCGAGCCATTCTTGGATTCGTTATGTGGGCCGTAGCACCACCAATGCGGGGAAGCCTTTCGCACACCATCAGCAATCTGGAGGGAATCGTATGAAGCATTTACACACAGTCCGCAGTTTGGCCATCCTTGTCATTGTAGCCGCTATCATCGCCGCCTGTATGCCAGTACAGCCGGTCGCGCCCGCGGCCCCGGTGGACGAGCAGGCTGCGGGAAACGTCATTGAGGCCACCTTCGTCTGCCCGGATGGGACGGAACTGCCCACTGTCTTCGATAACGACGCACAGACGGTTACGGTCGGCCTGCCCGACGGAGAAGTCACCCTGCCCCGCGTCGAGTCCGGCTCCGGCGCAAAATACAGCGACGGTACGACCACGTTCTGGAACCAGGGCGACGAAGCTATGGTCCAAATAGACGACGAGACCATCTACGAGAACTGCGTTCAGCAGGACGACACCGCGGAGAGTGATGCCTCCGCATCCAGCAACGTCATCGAGGCTACGTTCGTCTGTCCGGACGGCACCGAGCTGCCGACCGTCTTCGACAACGATGCGCAGACGGTGACGGTTGGTCTGCCTGATGGCGAGGTGACGCTACCGCAAACCGTGTCTGGGTCTGGCGCGAGATATGCCAATGAAGACGAATCGATCGTCTTCTGGAACAAAGGCGACGAGGCCATGGTCGAAGTAAACGGCGAGACCGTCTATCAAGGGTGCGTGGCGCAGTAGTATAGAGCCCACGAGAAATCCAAGTGCCTTCCCTGTAGGGGCGAGACATGTCTCGCCCCTACATTTATGTCTACTGTAGCTCAGCCCCGCCTCGGCTCAACTCGGATTCGCGAAATGCGTGTCCCTCCGTGAGCCGTTCCCCCTGCCCGACCGTGGTACAATACACTCCACGTACCCATCTGCCCGCCCCCTGTCACACAGGAGAAGCCGACATGACCACGCTCGCTTCGGGCCCCTTCGAGCCGACCTGGGAATCGCTCAAGCAGTACCGCATCCCCGACTGGTATCAGGACGCCAAATTCGGCATCTTCATCCACTGGGGCGTCTACGCCGTGCCCGCCTTCGGCAACGAGTGGTACCCGCGCAACATGTACCAGCCCGGTTTCCCGGAATACCAGCACCATATCGACACGTACGGCCCGCACACGGAGTTCGGCTACAAGGACTTTCATCCCCCAGTTCAAGGCTGAGAACTACGATCCGGCAGCGTGGGCGCGGCTTTTCAAGGAGGCCGGCGCACGCTACGTCGTGCCCGTGGCCGAGCACCATGACGGCTTTCGCCATGTACGACACTGCGCTCTCCGAAGTGGTGCGCGAGCAAGATGGGGCCCAAGCGTGACCTCATGGGCGACTTGGCCGACGCCGTACGCGGCGAGGGCATGGTCTTTGGCCTCTCCAGCCATCGCGCCGAGCACTGGTTCTTCATGAACGGCGGCATGACCTTCCCGTCCGACGTGCAGGACCCGAAGTACGCCGATTTCTACGGACCCGCCATGCCGGGTCCGCAGCATCGCACGCCGGACATGGCGCAGCCTGGACTGGCAGCCCCGCCCCCACGCCGCCTTCCTGGACGACTGGCTGGCGCGCCTGGTCGAGCTGATCGACAACTACCGGCCGCAGCTCATCTGGTTCGACTGGTGGATCGAGCAGACCGTCTTTGCGCCCTACCTGCAGAAGTTTGCCGCCTACTATTACAACCGCGGCGCGGAGTGGGACCAGGGCGTGGCCGTCAACTTCAAGCACGAGGCGTTCCCGGCAGGCACGGCCGTCTATGACATCGAGCGCGGCCAGCTCAGCGGCGCTGCCCGTCACCTGTGGCAGAACGACACCTCCATCTCCAAGAACTCGTGGGGCTATACGTAGGCAAGCAGGACTACAAGCAAGCCGGCGACCTCATCCAGGACCTGGCCGACGTGGTAAGCAAGAACGGCGCGCTGCTGCTCAATGTGGGCCCGCGGCCGGATGGCACGATCCCGGAGCCAGAGCAGGAGGTCCTGCGCGAGATCGGTCGCTGGCTGGATGTCAACGGCGACGCCATCTACGACACGCGCCCGTGGCGCACCTTTGGCGAAGGACCCGACCGAGATACCGGAAGGCTACTTCAGCGACACCAAGCGCAGACGCGTTCACAGGGCAGGACTTCCGCTTCACCGCACGCGGCAACACGCTCTACGCCATCGCGCTGGCCTGGCCGGGCAGCTGAGGCCGTCATCATGTCGCTGGCTGAGGGCTCGCCCTCTGTCCCGGAGTCAATCGGCGAAGTCCGCATGCCGGGCGTTGAGGAGAAGCTGGCGTGGACGCGCGATGCGGAAGGTCTGCGTGTGACGCTGCCCAGACCAACCGCCGTGCTGACCATGCCTATGTGCTGGAGATCGACGCTGCTGGCCTAGTTCCCGCCCCTCCGGGAAGTCGCAGAGCCTTCCCGGAAGCTTCTATTCAGACGCCTTCATCTTGCTCAAAGCAACTGCGGCCTCCAGCACAGAGCGCCACCTCAGCAGAGGAATCCCAATGCCAAGAAAACTGAAATGGGCCACCCACGCAGACCTGGCCATCAACAAGATCTGCACCGTCGGACGCGAGGAATACCTCGACCACATGACTTTCCAGCGCAACGACCGCCCGCTCTTCACGGAGATCTTCGGTCCCATCGTCGGGCTGAAGGAGGAATGGGAGGAGCAGGGCGCCACGCCGCAGGAGCTGGACTTGTCCGCCTTCCGCTACCGCTGCGAGGCGCGCGGGCTGCGTCCCCGTGATCACGGGCCGGCTGGGCGGCTTCGAGCCGCGAATTGCTGGAGGACACGGAGGAGCATATCCTCACCCGAGACGAATACGGGCGCACGATGCGCATGTTCAAGGGCTTCTCCACGCTGCCCCTGCCGCTGGATCATCCGGTGCACGATATGGACGACTGGCTGCGCATCAAGCACTGGTACGAATTCTCGGAAGAGCGGCTATCCGGCGACTGGGAAACGGTCGCTCGTGAGCACCTGGCCGCGGACCGCGTCGTACGGCTCGACATTCCCGGCGGCTTCGACGAGCCGCGACAGCTCTTGGGCGAGGCGGAGCTGTGCATGGCCTACTATGACCAGCCCGAGCTGATCCACGACATGCTGGACACGATGGGCGAGACCGTCGTGCGCGTGCTGGAGCGGGTGATGTCCACCGTGGAAGTCGATGTGATCTTCATCCACGAGGACATGGCGGGGAAGTCGGGGCCGCTGGCGGGGCCGCGCCAGGTGCAGGAGTTCCTCGCGCCGTACTACCGCCGTGTGTGGGACGCTGCATCCAGCTTGGGTGCGCGGCTCTTCGACCAAGATAGCGACGGCGACATGCGACCGGTGCTGGACGCGTTCCTGGATGCGGGCGTCAACTCGATGCACCCGATGGAACCGGCGGCGGGCATGGACATCGTGCAGATTCGCGAGCAGTACGGCAAGCGGCTGGCCTTCTACGGCGGCATCGACAAGCACGTGATCCGCCGCAGCAAGGATGAGATCGTCGCCGAACTGGAGTACAAGATCCCGCCCCTGGTGGAAAGCGGCGGCTGCGTGCTCGCCCTCGATCATCGCATCCCCAACGGCACGCCGCTGGAGAACTACCGCTTCTACGTCCAGAAGGCGTGGGAGATCATTGACCGTTGCGCGGCGACACTGTAGAACAAAACACACACCACAAGAGATCACAGAGACCATAGAGAAGAACCCAGGAAGAACAGAGAAACGGCTGGATTCACTACAAGACCACACAACGCGCCTCTCTGGTTTTCTCCTTGAGGTGCTCCCCTTTGCGTTTTCTCTCTAGGTCTTCTCTGTGCGCTCTGGGGGCTATGTGGTAGTAGATCAATCTGTAATGACTGAGGAGACGCACGATGCTGACATCGAGACAACGAGTGGCGACGACCCTAGCCCATCGCGAGCCGGACCGCGTGCCGTTGGACCTGGGCGGCTGCGGGCAGACGGGCATGCACGTGGACGCGGTCTATCGCCTGCGCCAGGCTCTGGAGCTCGACGAGCCGGGTACGCCGGTCAAGGTCATCGAGCCCTACCAGATGCTGGGCGAGATCAAACCCGACCTGGTTGAGGCGCTGGGCGTGGACGTCATGCCGCTCACCGGCGGGCCTACGCTTTTCGGCTTCCGCAACGAGGGCTGGAAGCCGTGGACTACTTTCGCCGGCACGCCGGTCCTCGTGCCGGACGGCTTCAATACCGAGCCGGAAGCCAACGGCGACATCCTCATGTACCCGGAAGGCGACAAGTCCACGCCGCCCAGCGGCGTCATGCCCGAAGGCGGCTTCTACTTCGACTCGCTGATCCGTCAGCCGCCCATCGACGACGCCAACCTCACCGTGGCCGACAACGTGGAGGAGTTTGGCCCCATCAGCGACGCCGACCTAGCCCACTTCGCTGCCGAGGCCGAGCGGCTCTATACGGAGACCGACAAAGCCATCTTCGCGGTCTTTCCCGGCTCCGGCTTTGGCGACATTGCGCTGGTGCCCGCCATGTGGCTCAAGCATCCCAAGGGCATCCGCGATGTGGAGGAATGGTACGTCAGTACGGTGACGCGGCGGGAGTATGTGTATGCCGTCTTCGAGCGACAATGCGAGATCGCACTGGAGAACCTGGCGCGCTTCAACGCCGCAGTGGGAGATCGCGTCATGTTGGTGCACATCACGGGCACGGACTTCGGCACGCAAACCGCGCCCTTTATTTCGCCCAAGACCTACTGCGAACTCTATCAGCCCTTCCACCGCCAGTTGAACGACTGGATCCATGCGCACACGGCGTGGAAAACCTTCATGCACACCGACGGCGCGCTGATGCCGTTACTGCCGCATTTTGTCGAGTCCGGCTTCGACATCCTCAACCCCCTGCAGTTCACCGCAACGGGCATGGATCCGGCGACGGTGAAGCGCGAGTTCGGTCAGGCATTCACTTTCTGGGGCGCAGGCGTGGATACACAGCAGGTGTTGCCCTTTGGTACGCCTGACGAGGTGCGCGCACAGGTGCGCGAGAACATCCGCATCTTTGCGCCGGGCGGCGGCTTTGTCTTCTCCACGGTACACAACGTGCAGCCGCAGACGCCGGTTGAGAATCTGATCGCCATGTACGAGACTGTGCGCGAATTCGGCGCATACCCGACAGAAATAGTCACTACAAGAGTTCACAGCACGCGCAGAGAGCAATCTGAAACACGCAGAGATCTTGCCATATTCACCGCGAAGAGCTCATTCAAGGCTGCGGAGTAGGCCAAGCAAGTAGTTGTGCCTGCAAGAATGGCCTCTCGGTCTCTCCTTGCAGTTCTCTGCCTTTCTTTGGTCCTCACTGGGTTTTTCTCTGTGCGCTCTGTGGTAAACCAATCACCCGCCGCCGCGCAGGGTCTTCCAGTGCAGCCGCTCGAAGAGGGCGTTCAGCACCTGTCGCTCGCCGGTGAATTCGACGGTCGAGCCGCCAACGGTCAGCGAGCCGATCTGTTTCGGCTCGGCTTTGCGGATGAACGCGGACCAGCCGTCGCCGTCAATGACGCGCATACCGGTCCTGCTTCCGGTCTCCACGCCGCCCAGGTCGGTGAGATACTCGACCATGAGCCAGTCCGGTACGCCGTAGTAATCGTGGAGCACAGAGTGCGGAGTTGAGTCGCCCATCAGCGACCGCCGCCGACGGGCGGGAAGATGCGCACTTGCGCGCCTTCGGGAATCTCCATGTCCAGCCCCCCCAAGTATCGGATGTCGCGACCATTGAGGAAGATGTGGATGCCTGTGCTCAACTCGTCGCCCCCGTCAAAGAGTTCCTTCTTCATCTCCGGCCAGCGCGAAATCAGCTCGTCGAGCATGGCGCGGAAGGTGTCGCCCGGCCCGGCATCCAGCTCCACGGTAGGCCCGCCGACGATAGGGCGCAGCGTGGCGTAGATTCGTACTTGCATGCCTGTTGCTACCTCCCCGGCGGGAAGACATGGATAGCGTCGCCGTCGTGCACATGCGTATCGACGCCGTCCAGATAGGTGACGTCCTTGCCGTTCAGCAGCACGCGCCAAGTAGGCTTGATGCGATAGGCCCGCTCCGCCTCGAACCAGGGCGTGCCCGTGTGATCGATGCGCTCGCCGTCCAGCCACTCCACGTCGAAGACTTCCGTGCGTGCCGCCGGATAGTAGTTGAAGAGTCTTCGCATCGCAAGCTGCATACGTGCGCCCTCGGGTAGACGCACGACGCGCTCGTGGTCCCCCGTCACGCTGCGTAATTTGCCGAAAATGCTGACCTCCACAGGAAAATCGCCGCTGTCAAGCGCAATTGCGGCCTGGTACCCTTGCTGCATGAGATGAAGGTGCGCGCTGAGTAGCTTGTTCCACCCGCTCAGGGCGGAAGGAATCTCGGCGTCGCCGGGCATCTCCTCGTGCAGGAAACGGGCGAACGCGCTATGCACGAGACTGACAGACCCGGTGACGAAGACGGGCGGCACATGTGTGCGCCGGGGTCCGTGCGCAGCGTGCAGCTTGCCGGCGCGGAAGAGATAGCGCGCCAGTTCGTTGCTCGTGTCCTGGCCGATGAGGCGCGCCAGCCACAGGGTGAAGAAGCGGCGGCGTTCGGCCAGATGCTGCGGGTCGGCATCGCTCTCCCAGCCCAGGATGGCGGCGGTCTCCGGGTTCTGCAGGAGAGCATCATACGTGGCGACGACGAGTTCATGGCCGCGACGGAAGAGCGTTTCCAGCGAGGCCATCATGCCGCTGCGTTCGGCGGACGTGATGGCCACAAAGCCGAGGATGCGGCGCCATTCCTCTTCCGGCGTCGGGTCCAGGCCGGTGATGCGCCAGGCGGTGCGATTGCCGTTACTGTGGAATTTCGCGAATGGGTCCATCGGTAACTCCGTTCACTACAAAGGACGATTCACCACAGAGTCACAAAGGCGCGAAGGAGGTCGGTTCATGGCTCCAGGGTCGCTTCGTGGCGCAGGCAATGTGCGCGAAGAAAGACGCCGCGCCTTTGAGCCTTGGCGGTTCTCCTCTGCATCATCCTGGTTGAGCTTGCGCCAGGAAGCTGCGTACCGCTTCCATGTACGGTTCGAACTGCTCGCGGCGCACGTTGTGGCCGGCGTCTTGCAGGCGAACGACCTCAAGCTGCGGGATCAGCTCGCGCAGGCGGGCCTCGCCCTCCGCGTCGACCAGCGCTCCCCGTGCCGTGTCGGCGGTGAGCAGCAGGGCCGGACAGGTGATGTTTCTCAAGACGGCCTCCCAGTCAGGGACAGTCGTCCCCATCCGGTTCAGCGCGCGCGGATTGAAGCGCAGTTTGGCATCGGCCCACGGGCCAAGCTCGCCTTCGGGCCAGGTCGGGTTATCGGTGCGCGCCTGCTCGATCAACTCGTCCCGGCTCATGCTTTGCAGACCAACTATGCGCTCGCGCATCTGGCGCACGCGCTCCTGGATTGCCGGGTCGTCGCCTGCCATGATGTTGCGCCCGCCCGCATCCTCAATGACGATGGCGCCTGGGAGGTCCGGGTAGGTTCCAGCCAGGACGAATGTCGTCGCGCCGCCCATGGAGTGGCCCATGACGACGGGCTTGTGCAGGCCCAGTCCGGTGATGACGCCGGCCAGGTCCGCGGCTAGATCGACGGGGCTGTAGCCCGCTTCCGGCGCATCCGAGCGGCCATGCCCGCGCGCGTCAGTCATGACGATGTCGTAGTCACCGGCCAGCGCCTCGGCCACCGGCGTCCAGCACAGGCCGTCGTCGGAGAAGCCGTGGGCGAGGACGAGGGGTGGTTTGTCCCCGCCGGTGCGCGTGTAGTGGATGTGATGCTGTTGGTGGGGATGGTGTCGGATTGCCAGTTGGTCATGTTGGTGCTCCGTTGGCTGAAAGGTTGAATCATATGAATTGTTTGATCCGGTTCGTCACTATGCCTGCACAATGTGACGGATGTCGTCGACAAGGCCAGATTCTCTGAGTGCGGTCAGTTCGTGTTGGGTATACCCGGTGAGCCAACTCAACTGATCGTCTGTGGAGAGTAGGTTCTCGAGTGGAACGACGTTGACGAAGAGCTGCCATGAATCGGTATCCCACGGGAGTAGCTCCCATGAAGTTTCCATTTCGGTGAGCGCGGGCAGGTGCTGTTCGAGAAGTTCATATATTTTGCGTCGAAGCGCGAATTTCGGCGACATCTCAATGAACAATCGAAAAGAAGACTGTGGCTGGAGGTGAATTCCAGCGAAGAGGAACGGATACTGTTCGCCGTCCGCCGCCATGGACTGGTACAAGATCTGTCACTGCATACCGCCATACAAATTGGCCTTAGATATTTTGGCATCACCCACGCCAACCGCCGCGCCTTCAAAAACCGGTCTCAATCCAAGCACCAGTTCCTGTACCCTGTTACCCGCTCGTATACCCACTTGTGCGAAGGCGCGCAACAACGCAATATCGTCGAAGTCCAAGGTGTTCGTCCATCGATTGCCGTTCCTCTCCGAAATAATGGCGAATGAAACCGAGCAAATGTCTTCCAAGATACCGGTCCACTTCGCCCAGATTCTTCGGATTGCGTGAGAATCACTCGCAGTTGCACGGCCAGCTGTGCCCACGAAATGCATGCCCACGGATTGGCAAGGCGACGAGGCAGTCCGCCACTACGGTCAG
Source organism: uncultured Chloroflexia bacterium (assembly GCA_963752485.1). Classification (GTDB taxonomy): domain Bacteria; phylum Chloroflexota; class Anaerolineae; order Caldilineales; family Caldilineaceae; genus JASGTU01. The sequence goes on along the minus strand of CAVVYP010000013.1, from coordinate 242,354 downwards.
ACTTGGCTAGCACGAAACCGGCCTTGTGCGCTGCCTCCTGGTCGGTCAGCCAAGTGTCGTAGTTTCGATCTGGCTGACGTCTTCTGCGTCCTCGTCACCTTCGTCGCCGTCGTAGGCGATGCTCGAACCGCAATGAAATGGCGCACCGACCCTAATCTCGATGGTCCAAAGCAGGGCGACTGATCCGCTTCGCTGTCCGCTCCATAAGTCCGGTGATGGGAAGGTCATCGCGCTTGCCGTAGACCGACCGCTCCGTTTCGATGTGTAGGTCCAGCTCGTCGAAGGCGGTACGCCGTTATTGCCCGCCAGTGCTACCCAGCCATTGCATCAGCCCGTAGCGAATGCCGGGCGGTCGTCATGATTCATTTATCACGACCTGAAATCAGGATCTGTCCCATCGGTTCGAAGGCCGGTTACATCCTGTGATATCCAGCTTGGCGCGGAATCTTGTTCAACTAGCGCCCAACCGTTTCCGGCGTGTAGAGTCGTTCCCCGCAACGGAGACAGACCTCAGCCTTCACGCGTACAGATGCGGTATTGACACCACCGCGTAGAGTTTTTCAACTTCCTTTTCCATGAGTTCACCACCGCATACAGGACACTTGCGAATTGCATCTTCATGCGATTTCTCGCCTCACTTTATCCATCTGCTGCTGTCAGTCTGAGCATACACCGTAATCACAGAGCGAAGTGGATACAAGAGTCGTCATTGTATCTCGACTTGCGAGAGGATATCCTCAATTATCGTCCGGTATTGGACTGTCTTTCGATGCGGCGAATCAATGATCACAACTCCGCCAGCACCTCGCCCATATGCACTGTATCGTACCCGCCCAGCGCTTGCACCGCCGCCACGAAGTCCGGGTCCGGCTCGGCGGATGATGTCCAGCAGCGGGGCGAGCAGCTCGCTCTCGTAGTACTCCACCGGAATCACCAGGTCATAACGCTCGTGGAAGAGGGGCACGAAGTCCATGTCCAGCGCACGCGCCGCGGCCAGAATGCCCAACCCGCAGTCGGCCGCGCCACTCTTCACCGCCGCGGCCACGGCCAGATGCGTGTACTCCTGCCGCTGATAGCCGGAGATCTGGCGCGCGTCCAGGTCGCGCTGCTGTAGCGCATAGTCAAGCAACACGCGCGTGCCCGCACCGCGTTGCCGGTTGACAAAGACGACGTCTTCGCGTAGTAAATCCTCCAGCGCCCCGATATCCTTGGGGTTGCCCCGTGGGTACGATGAGGCCCTGCTCGCGGTTGACAAAGCCCAGCAGGACTACGCGCACCCCGTGCGGGGTCAGGATGCGCTCGATGTACGCCATGTTGTAGTCGCCCGTCTCCTCGTCCAGCAAATGCGAACCGGCCAGATGCGCCTCGCCGCGCTGCAAGGCCAGCAGCCCGCTCAGGCTGCCCACATGCGCGGACGAGAGCGTCAACTCCGGACGCCGCCGGCGCAGCTGATCCGCCAGCACGTCCAGCGTCATGTCGTGGCTGCCGATGGCGACGATGGTGCGCTCGATGCGCGAAAGCGGGCGCAACAGCTCCACCTGCACGGTCTCGCCGGCGTCGTGCCCCTCGGAGAAGCGGGGGATCGTCACGATGCCGTCGGCCTTGACCAGCGACATGAGCACGCCCGCACCGCCGCCCAGTGGCGTCGCCACCATGCGATCGCCCACCTTGCCCACGGTCACGCGCAGGTAATCGTCGTCGCCCATGGGCGACAGTACCTTGCGCGTCAGCGTGGCGTCGATGCGCGGGTTCTCCGGCGGCAGCAGTCCCTGCCAGCGGTAGAGCAGCGGCTTGAGGATCACCTCGAACGTCATGGCCGCCGAGACTGGGTAGCCTGGCACGCCGACCAGCGCCTTGCCCGGGGCCACGCCCAGCACGACCGGATGTCCGGGCCGCACCGCGATGCCGTGCACGCGTAACTCGCCCAGCTCGCGCACGATGGCCGACGTGTAGTCCTCCGAGCCGGCCGACGAGCCGGCGTTGATGGCGACGAGGTCGTGCGTCTCCAGCGCCTGTTGCACGGCGTTCCTGATGCTCTCATAGTCGTCGGAAACGATGGGCAGGCGCGTGACAATGCAACCGGCGTCTTCGGCCTGCGCGCCCAGCATGAGCGAGTTGTACTCGATGATGTCGCCCGGCTGCAGCTCGCTGCCTGGCGCGACCAGCTCGGTGCCGGTTGGCTGGATGGCGACGCGGGCCGGCGGTAGACGTTGACCTCCGTGTGGCCGCTGCCGGCGATCGCGCCCAGGTCCTGGCGGTCGCAGCCTGTGGTTGGCGGGCACGACCAGCTCGGTGGCGACCATGTCCTCGCCCATGGGCCGCACATGCGTCCACGGCGCGGCGCTGGACAGAATCTCGATGGCGTCCGCCTGGCTTCCATCCGGGCTTTCCATCCTGACAGGCTGCGTGTGCTCGATCATGATGACGGCGTTCATGCCGTCGGGCAGCGGGTCGCCGGTGTCCACGGGGACAGCCTGCTCGCCGAGGCGCAGGTGGACGGGGCTGGTCTCGGTCGCGCCGTCGCGTCTCCTCGCTGCGCACGGCGTAGCCGTCCATGGCCGAGGCGTGGTAGTGGGGCGAGGAGATGCGCGCCCAGACCGGCTCCGCGGTGACGCGGTGCAGCGCCTCGAGCAGGGGGATGGTCTCGGCCCCGAGCGGCTGCCAGATGCCCTGTTCTTGCAGCGCCTCGTGCCAGTTGGCCAGCGCCTCGTCGAGGGCGACGTCGTGGAGGTAGATGTTGCGTTCGTGGGCTGTATCTGTCATTGCATGCTTATCGCTTCGTAGTTTACGACGCTTTCCACTTCTCGATGCGCTCTCGGAGTGACAGGAATGTGGTTGCGACGTGTAGATACGCGCCGGCTCAATTGATATCCTCGGCGCTCAGCTCCGCCTGTCGACGGCCGACAACCGCTCACCGGCGTCACCCGTCGGTGGGTGACTAGTGGGTGACTGGTCACTCATCAAGAACGGTACGTCCAGCCTATGCGGTTCGCGTATCAGGTCGTGCCTTGACAGCAGCTGCTGGCGGCCCAATTCGGTCAGAACTTCCTCCCTGCCGCCGCGGCCAAGACAAAGGGTGAGCCGCACGCGGCTCACCCTTATCTTACCTGATGCACTTGTAGAAGGCTAGCGTTTCCCGCCCTGCATTCTGGGCCCTTCCGGGCGCAGACGCGACGACACCGCACTGCCCGCCGGCCGATGCAAACTGGCGCCTAATGCAGTCCGCCGCCCGAGGCCTCCTGCATCTTGCGGAGCACGTTGTCCAGATTGAACGAAGCCGGCTCCTGCCGCGGCGGGAATTCGATGAACGACTGGATCTGCTGCGCCACGATGTTCTGCGCCGGATAGAGCATGTACACGTGGTCCAGATGCCAGTCCCAGTATGTGTTGGAATTCTCGTCCGCCCGCTCGAACGGGTCGCGGCGCAGGTTGAAGATCTTGGGCACACGCAGCTCCACAAACGGCTCCGCCCACAGCTGCATTGTTTTGGCGCGCTGTTCCTGGAACACGACCTTCCAGTCCTCCGCGCGCAGGGCGACCAACGCGCCGTCGTCGTTGACGTACGCAAAGAACCGTGCGCGGGCTCGTCGTCTGTCTCGCCCGTCAGCCAGGGCAGCAGGTTCTCGCCGTCGATATGGACGTTGAACTCGCTTGTCGCCGGCCTGGTGGCCGTCCAGCAGCTTCTGTTTGATGTCCGGCTCGCCGGCCGCGGCCAGCAGCGTGGGCAGCCAGTCCTGGTGCGAGGCGATGTCGTTCAGTGTCTTGCCGGCCTCGAACTTGCCCGGCCAGCGCGCGAAGGAGGGCACGCGGAACGCGCCTTCCCAGTTGGAGTTCTTCTCGCTGCGCCAGGGCGTGATGGCGGCATCCGGCCACGTATTGTAGTGCGGGCCATTGTCGGTGGAATAGAGCACGATGGTGTCCTCGGCGATGCCCAGTTCGTCCAGCGTGTCCAGCAGCCTGCCCACGGCCTGGTCATGCAGCACCATGGCGTCGTTGTAGAAGCCCTGCCCGCTGATGCCCTTCGGCCTCTTCCGGAATGTGGGTGCGGAAGTGCATGTGGGTGGAGTTCCACCAGACGAAGAAGGGCGTGTCATCAGCCGCGGCCTGCTCAATGAAGCCGATGGTGCGGTCGGTGACGTCGTCGTCGATGGTCTTCATGCGCTTCGCGCGTCAGCGGGCCGGTGTCCTCGATGCGTCCGTCGGCATAGGAGTGGATCACGCCGCGCGGCCGAGGCAGCAGCGATTCCGGAAGATCAGTGCGGATAGTCGGCGTTCTCCGGGCTCCTCTTCGGCATTGAGATGGTAGAGGTTGCCATAGAACTCGTCGAAGCCGTGGTTGCTGGGCAGGAACTCGTCCTTGTCGCCCAGGTGATTCTTGCCGAACTGGCCCGTCACATACCCCAGCGGCTTGAGCAACTCGGCGATAGTGGGGTCTTCCGGCTGCAGACCCAGGTCCGAGCCGGGGATGCCCACCTTGGTCAGGCCGGTGCGCAGCGGGTTCTGGCCGGTGATGAAGGCGGCGCGGCCCGCGGTGCAGCTCTGCTGGCCATAGTAATCGGTGAACTCGATGCCCTCTTTCGCGATACGGTCGATGTTGGGCGTGCGATAGCCCATCGCCCCGCGGTTGTTGTGGCTGATGTTGTACCAGCCGATGTCGTCGCCCCACAGAACGAGTATGTTGGGCTTTCCGTTTGGCATGTACTTCTCTCCTTTGTTTTGGCTCGGCCGGTTATTGTTCCTTGGCCAGAGCATGTCAGTCGACTGCTATGCCACCTATCGCCGCGGCCGCGCCGCCTGTTGCTTGCGCTGTCGCGCGACGAGCGTCCCGCGCCTTGTCTTGTTCCACCTCACGATTGACGACTCTGAGGTAGTAGATAAATTGCAATACAGACGTAATGAATGCGGCCAGATATGTCAGCGCCGCTGCGGTCAACACCTTGCGCGCCGCCTGCGCTTCCTCCTCATTGGCGAAGAGATTCGCCTCGCGCAGGAGTGTCAGCCCGCGCTTGCTGGCGTCAAACTCCACCGGCAGGGTCAGGAGTGAGAAGAGAACGGTCACGCCAAAGAAGATGAGGGCGACCCACAGCAGATTGGTCATGTTGAAGATCAAGCCCGCCATGGCGCACATGTACATGACCATCGGACTGAAGCGCACGGCCGGTAACAACAGGCTGCGCGCCTTGATCAGGCCGGAACCGGTCTGGTACTGCTGTACATGGCCCAATTCGTGGGCAGTCACGGCCATGGCTGAGATGGAGTCGGCCCGGCCGACGGGCGGCGACAGGCGCACCACATTCTTCTTCGGATCGTAGTGGTCGCCCAGCGGCTGCTTGATGCGCTCGATCGGCACTGGGTCCAGTGAGGTCCGGTCAAAGAGTTCCTGCGCAACCTGCTCGCCGGTCAAATCTGCCTGGTTGTCCACTTTGCTGTACTTGGTGAAGGTGCTCTTGAGATAGATCTGGACACCGAGTGAAAGCAGAATCGTGGGCACAAACACCCACCAGAAGTAGGTCGAATCATAGAAGAACATAACTTGTCTCCTGAACTCGCTGAATCAACGATGCTGACGACGCAGGCTCGACGCTAGCCCGGCTGGCCCCAGTCGGCCCAGTATTCTTCCACGGTGTAGACGTAGGTGCGGTTCGTGCGGACTTGGTAGATCACGCCGATTATGGCAAGCGCCAACCACGCTAGCCCCCAAAACCAGCTTTCCTGCAGCACCGGCTGGATGGCGTTACCGGCGCCCGCGACTTCGTCGACGGATACGCGCCCAAACAGCGTCAGCGCCCCCAACACCAGAGCGTTGGCGCCCGCAATGGCCGTCAGCGCCATGACAACGTACTTCTGCAGGTTGAAGAGGAAGGCCAGCGCCAGCACGGCAAGTGCGGCCACAATTCCCACGGGAATGATGATCCACCACGCCTCCAGCCCGATGGCCTGCATCAAGCCCGCGCCCAGGCCGTAGCCGAGCGCCGCCGCTACAAGGGCGACACCGACGAAGTAGAATAGGTAAGACAAGACGGCGACGACTACGCCGGCCACCAGGCCCACTGACCAATCCAGTTACGTCGGCCAGGAAACCCGTACCAAAGATAGCAGAAATGGCATGGGCGCCGATCCAGAAGCCGGCAAAGAAGCCGAATATGGGCAACATCACGAGGAAGGCGCGATAGCCCCACATCAAGAGCACTATGCCCACGCCGAACGCGAGCAGAGAGAACAAGAGCGTAAGTATCATCGGGAGCAGTCCTCCTCACCGGCTTCGGTGTTGCGCCGTGTTCGAACAGCCATGAAAATGCGGGCGCCCTTGGGCAGTTTCCGCACACATGCTCCAGATCGCCACAATGATAGCCACAGGTGTGGCAAAACACCAAGTGACCGAAAAGACTCTCGGCGCCTACCGAATTGGCTGCCAAGGATGTACGTCGACGGCGACTTACGTCAACGGCGATTCAGACGTAGCCGCGGACGGGCTTAGAATTGCTGCAATACGCAAGCGATCCGTTCCACACGCCGGCCGCGATCTCGCCCAAGGCGCTCGCCACTACGCGTTGCGGTTGTAGCTCATTGCACCGTTGGCGCCGGCAACCGGATCCAGCGCCGCGCGAATCTGTCTCTCCATGCTGCGGCCGTACTCGGCGATGCCGTGGTTGTCGTGCAACAGCCGGCGTCCGTCCTCAAGACATTGGGCCATTGTCTGCCTTGAAATCTTCACCTGGTGCTGCGCCGTGAAAAGCTCCTCTCTACGGCGTGCGGCCAGTAGCAGCGTCTCATACGCGGGGAGCAAGCACAGCAGGCTCGCCATGCGATAGCCCTCGGCGGCATATGGCAGGGCCTGCACGTAACCCGTCGACGCGCGTAGTTCGGTCAGCACATTGCCTATGACCATCGTCGCCCACTGGCCCGGCGCTCCCTCCGATCCCAACGGCGAATACTCCGCTTCCTGCAGCCAGCGATCCGTCAGATAGCACATACCCCGATTCAGGTCCTTCGCAAAGTCCTTGACGATATTCGTCTTCTGCAAACCCCGCCCGCACGCCTCTGCCATGGCGCGTAGCCGCTGCGCTGTATCGCTGCCAACACCATAATGCTCGATGAGCAGATCTGTGCTCATGTGGCCTACCGTCCCCGCCACGAAATAGCAGTAGCTGTCGTAGTCGCTCTCTTCGCGGAGCACCTGCACGCCGTCGCGGTCGACGAAGCGCGGGGCGCGGTCTGCGTCGTCCAGCCCGGCCATGCCCTCGGCCATGGCCAGCACCCAGCGGCGCACAGCATCGCGGGAAGGCTGGGGAATGGCTGCGTAGATGGCCCATAGCGGCTCGCCGTGGTCGGCCATCATGATGGCCTGTTCGTCGTCGGTGAGGCCAGGCCACGCGTACGTCTGCCAGCGGGGCAGCATTTGCGCAGGCCAGAGTTGGCTCTTCCAGCAGGTCCGCCATCTCGTCGAAGCGCGCCTGTTTCCACGTTGTGGGCTGTGTGCAGTCCTCGATGTTGTCGGCGACGCGGCAGAGGAGATATGCCACGGACAGATAGTGGGTGAGCGGCGCTTCTACAAAAGGAACGACCAGCGCAAAGGAGCGCGAGACCTTTTGCATCCATTCACGGAGATAGGCCTCCTGGTCTACACTGAATTCGAAGTCTATCGCACGCGTGCTCATCGGCGTCTCTTCTAGTGTTATGACAACTTGTCCGACTCGACGATAGTTCGTCGTCAACCGATGCCCACCCTATCACACTTCGACAAAGAGCACATCACGACAAGTGTTGGGTTTGATCCCAGCGCGGAACCAACATGCAAATTATGTCAATCATGAACGCACTAGGAGGAAATCAGATTTCGCTTGTCGAATCGTTCTGGGCAACAGAATCGGACGATACAGGAAGCCGGGACCGTGGGGTCCCGGCTTCCGAACGACTGTGCCCATCCAGGCGCACATCAGTGTGTACGCGTCACCGAAGCAGCAACGGCAACAGCAGAGGTTCGCCCACATCCATAGCGCTAATCCGCGTGGCGACGCGGCTTCCGTCTTGGGCCACGTAGCTGTTGACCGCCACGATTGCGCCCACTTCCAGATTGGCGTTGCCCTCGATCAACTGCGTGGCCGGCCTAACATGATAGTCGACGCCGCCAATGCGCCAGAGCGTCGTCCCTGCGGCGGTCGCAGCCAGCGACGCGCCCTTGGACTCGATCCGGTCCAGGTCGTCGTCATCGCCGGCGCCTGGCGGCACCTCGGTCTCGATCTCGTGTATACGGTTTGTGGCGCCGTCCTTCGAGTATTCGACCTCCACATACGCCCCGACGGCGAATGCGCCGGCCTCCTGTTCGAAGTCCGTGTTGGCGTCGGCCACGAAATCCATGCCGGCCACTTTCCACGGCCCGACGAAGCCGGATGACGGCATCATCTGTACGAAGCCGACCAGCTTGTAGCGATCGTCGGAGTTGACGCCGCCGTCATCGTCCGTTCCTTCAATCTCGTGAGCGTATCGATCGCCGTTTGCCCGCACCAGATACTCGACTTTGGCGCGCTGGCCGACGTTGAGCGGCCCGTCATCATCGTCTAGTTCGGTACGCTCATCCGCCAGGTAAGCGATGCCGCCGATGATCCACTGGCCGGCAACGCCGGTGGGCCGGCTATCAATTCGTCCGTACGCTTGGCCGTCCTTGCCGTCATCGTCGTCATCCGCGGCGTACTTCAACTCGATTTCTGTGGCGCGCATGCCGCCCGCCCTATCCGCACTGAACTCAACCTTCACCGTCACGCCCACGGCGAAGGCGCCGCCGTTGCTATCGAACTCGGTATCGGACGTGGCCTCGAACGTCTTGCCTCCGATGACCCATCGTCCGACCAGTCCGGCGGGCAGCTCGGTGACGATGCCATATAGCTCGCCTTCCGCCTCGTCGTCGTCGTCATCGCCGCGACCGCCGCACTCGTAGTCCTCGTCTGTGCTGATCTCCTTTGCCACCGGCGGCGTGCCGGGCACAGCCTCGACCTCAACGCAGACGCCTACGGCGAACGCGCCGTACGCCTGCTCGAACACCGTCTGCTCGTTGGCCAGATAGGTCTCGCCGTCGATCACCCACTCGCCGGTGAAGGGCGCGGCCGGGAAGCTGTCTATGCGGCCGTAGCGGGTGAACTCTCCGTCGTCGTCATCGCCGCCTTCTCCGCACCGCGTCATCTTCCGTGCTGATCTCCTTTGCCACCGGCGGCGTGCCGGGCACGGCCTCAACCTCAACGCAGACGCCCACGGCGAACGCGCCGTCCTCCTGCTCGAACACCGTCTGCTCGTTGGCCAGATAGGTCTCGCCGTCGATCACCCACTCGCCGGTGAAGGGCGCGGCCGGGAAGCTGTCTATGCGGCCATAGCGGGTGAACTCTCCGTCGTCGTCATCGCCGCCTTCTCCGCACGCGTCATCTTCCGTGCTGATCTCCTTTGCCACCGGCGGCGTGCCGGGCACAGCCTCGACCTCAACGCAGACGCCCACGGCGAACGCGCCGTCCTCCTGCTCGAACACCGTCTGCTCGTTGGCCAGATAGGTCTCGCCGTCGATCACCCACTCGCCGGTGAAGGGCGCGGCCGGGAAGCTGTCTATGCGGCCGTAGCGGGTGAACTCTCCGTCGTCGTCATCGCCGCCTTCTCCGCACACGTCATCTTCCGTGCTGATCTCCTTTGCCACCGGCGGCGTGCCGGGCACAGCCTCGACCTCAACGCAGACGCCCACGGCGAAGGCGCCGTCCTCCTGCTCGAACACCGTCTGCTCGTTGGCCAGATAGGTCTCGCCGTCGATCACCCACTCGCCGGTGAAGGGCGCGGCCGGGAAGCTGTCTATGCGGCCGTAGCGGGTGAACTCTCCGTCGTCGTCATCGCCGCCTTCTCCGCACTCGTCATCTTCCGTGCTGATCTCCTTTGCCACCGGCGGCGTGCCGGGCACGGCCTCCACCTCAACGCAGACGCCCATGGCAAAGGCGCCGTCCTCCTGCTCGAACACCGTCTGCGCATTGGCCAGATAGGTCTCGCCGTCGATCACCCACTCGCCGGTGAAGGGCGCGGCCGGGAAGCTGTCGATGCGGCCATAGCGGGTGAACTCTCCGTCGTCGTCATCGCTCAGCAGGGCGCTCGCCTGCGCCGTACGCATGCACAACGGTTGCGGTTGTCCACAATAAACCGGCGGCGAACAGCAGTGCGACCGCCACCATGCCCATACGCCCCATATAGCGTCTTATTCTCTGCGAATTCGATTGCATCACGTCTTCCTCTCCACGTGTCACGGTACCGCCCTCCACCTACACAGATTCCGCCTGCAAACGGACAAGAAGCCGCGGCGGGTGGTCACTAGACCTGCCCCGAATGGTAGTTAGTCGTATTCTCGCGTTCTGTAATCCCAATACCGAGTTCAGAGCCGCCCAGAGAGCGCCAGCGAGCGGGAGTAGGTTTGTCGTAGGGAAAGGTATCGCGTCCTGCAGCGACGCGGGGAAGCGATATGCGCCCAGAGGCGGTGGAGACGGGAAGGTGAATCGGTCGATCTGTGTCGCCGGCTAGCGGGCGTCCAGATTGCGCTGCATCTGCGCCAGGTGCGCGCGGCCGTGCTCGACGTAGAGCTGCAACTGCCGCTCCAGCGTGACGACGACATCGTCGGCGGGGTGGTAACCGGTGCGCTGCCATTGCTCGTCGGTCAGCGATTCCCAGAAGAGGACCCAGCGCCCATGCAGCGCGCGCAGCAGGGCCAGCGAGTAGGAGAGGTCGGGGCCGGATGCGTCGGGCAGCTCCGCCCAGGCCGCTTCGTCATAGGGGCGGAAGGCGGGGCGATCCTCGGTGGCGATGAGCTTACAGCGCACGTAGCTGTTGATGTGCGAGTCGACCAGGTGGTGCACGTTCTGGGCGATGCTCCACTCGCCGGCGATGGGGTGCGCGGTGAGCCGGTCGGCGTCCAGGCCGGCGACGAGCGCGTCCACGTCATCGGGCAGTGCGCGGAGGGCGTCGATCAGTTGGCTGCGGGTTTCATTTGATGGCATCCGATCGTCTCCTGCAAGCGGGCACTGACACTCTGTTCGATGATTTGGCCTGCGCCTGGAGCGGGCCGACGTTTCTCAAGGGTAGCGGCGGGCGCGGAAAAGCAACCTTCCTGGAAGCTGCGGCAGCTTCCAGGAAGGCGTCATCGATCAGTTCCTATGCTGCGCGCCGCATCAGCCCTTGATGCCCGGAGCGCGTGATGCCCTCTGCGATGTAGCGCTGCATGAAGAGGAAGGCGATGAGCATGGGCAGGGCGCCCATGACCGCTCCGGCGAAGAGCAGCTTCAGGTTGAGCACCTGCGCCGTCAGGTAGACGGACAGGTTGATCTGCACGGTCCACCATTCACGCGTCTGGCCGATGACGAGTGGCCACAGGAACGAGTTCCAGCTGTTGACCAGCACCAGCGAGCCCAGCGCCATGATGATGGGCCAGGAGTTGGGCAGCGCGATGCGGTAGAAGATGCCCAGATAGGAGAGCCCGTCCACGCGGCCGGCGTCCTCCAGCTCCGTTGGGAAAGCTGAGGTAGTACTGGCGGAACATGAAGGTGTTGAAGGCGCTGAACAGGCCGGGCACGATGAGGCCCTGCGGCGTGTTCACCCAGCCCAGTTTGGCGACGACCGCATAGGTCGGTACGAAGAGCGCCGTTGTCGGCACCAACATGGTGGCGAGGATGACGCCGAAGACGATGTTCTTGTGTCGATAGGGGATACGCGCCAGCGCATAGCCGGCCATGCACGCAAACAGCGTCTGGAAGATCAGCGTCGTGATGGAGATGATGGCCGAGTTGCGCAGACCGGTCCACATAGGCACGAAGGATCTGCGAAGAGCTCGGCGAAGTTGCTCCACTGCGGGACCTTGGGGAAGAGGATCCAGTCGAACGCCGTGATCTCCGGGTTCGTCATCAGCGAGTTGCGGAACAGAATGTAAAACGGGATCAGGAACAGGATCGCCAGGAAGATGAGCAGCAGATGGGTGAGGATGTTGCCGACTTTGCTCATGTCTTACACCTCCCGGCCCAAGCCGCCGACGATCTTGTTGCCCACGACGGTGGCGGTGATGAGTAGAATTGCCAGAATAAACGAACCCGCCATCGCCCGCCCATAGAGGAGGTCGCTCATCGCCACCTGGTAGAGGTAGACGAGCGGCGGCCGCGCCAGGATCACGTTCCCGCTGGAAGCGTAGGTGCCGCCCAGGATGTTGTAGAACTCGTCGAAGGCGTTGAAGGCGTGGATGATGTTCATGAGGATGACGAATATCGAGGTGTTGCGCAGAAGCGGGAAGGTGATGCGGCGGAACAGCGTCCACTTGCTGGACGCGCCGTCCACGCGCGCCGCTTCGTAGAGTTCACGCGGGATGTCCTGCATGGCCGCGATGAACAGGATCATATAGAAGCCGACCTGCAGCCACAGACGCACGGTCACCAGCACCAGCCAGTACCAGGGCGGCCGCGGCGTTCCGATCCAGGCGATGGGGTCGACGCCGAAGAACCACAGCACGACGTTGGCGAAGCCGTAGGGCAGGCCGTTGAAGATGCTCACACGCCAGATCAGCGACGCAATCACGTATGAGATCGCGGTCGGGATGAAGAAGACCGAACGGAAGAAGCCCTTGGCGAAAGCCGCATTCTGCACCAACACGGCCAGCAGCAGCGAGACGGCGTAGGTGGTCGGCACGATGAAGAGGGCGAAGATGGTGACCGTCACCAGCGAACGAATGTAGGCGGGGTCCGACAGGATGTGCGTGTAGTTCGCTAGGCCGACAAAGTTGTTCAGCGCGATCGTGCCGCGTGCGTCGGTGAGGCTGAGCGCAAAGCCCCACGCAATGGGCAGAAAGGTGAAGACGAGCAAGCCCAGCACCAGCGGGCCGACCATCAACCAGAAGGAGAACGTGATGTCCCGTTTGCGCGCACCGGCCTGTGGCCGCCCGCCTGCTAGGTCCACATTGTCCGTCGGAACTGGAATCTGCGCAGTAGTCAAGGTCGTACTCCTTGGGGATATCGCAGTCTCACGGGCGGGGGAAGGCTCGGTCCGTGAGACTGCGAGTGTTGCGTACGAACGGGGAACGGCGGCGGCTAGCCGGCCAGCAACGCCTCCATCTCCGACTGAACGGTGGTCTTCGCGGCCGCTAGTTCTGCTTCAGCGGCGCGCGTCGTTCTTGACGATGTTGCTCTAGGCGTCGGTGATGGCGGTTCCCATGGAGCCGGTCCAGAACGGGCCATTGGCGCGGCCGTAGGCGTACAGGCCATCGAGCGCGATCTTGGCGTTGCCTTCGCTCAGGTGCGTATTCTGCGGCGGCAGCGCTCTTGCGCGGCGGCACGTGGAAGCCGTAGGCTGTGGCCCACTCGTTCTGCCAGTCCGTGTTCTCGATCCACTGCCAGTTGACAAAGGCCATAGACTCTTCCAGGTGCTTCCGCCGCCGTTGACGAACTGCACCCAACCGCCCCAGAAGGTGGCAGGGGTCGCCGCGCCGTTGCCGATGTCGATAGGCGGGAACTGGCTGACGTTGAAGTCTTCTTCGATCTGCTGGCGAATGCCGGGCATGGCCCACAGGCCGGTCCACTGCATGGCCGACAGGCCCTGCGTCAACGCCGAGGGTCCCACCAGTCGGTGGGCGAGCCGATCAGCAGGGAGTCGGTCTTGTTGAGTTCGCGCCAGCTTCTCGTACACGGCGCCGACCTCGGCAGGATCGAAGACGACTTCGTTGTTCTCGTTGAGCCAGCTCAGGCCCGCCGCCCACGGATGCCGATGTCCTGGGTGGCGGAGATGCCGCCGTCGTTGCCCAGGAACAGGCCCTTCTGGCGGCCGGTGGTCAGCGCGGCCGCGGCGTCGAACAGCTCTTCCCAGGTCGTGGGATGCGCGACGCCGGCCTCTTCGAGGATCGACTTGCGCGAGTAGAGCAGGCCGGTGTCGATGATCATGCGCACGCCGTAGATGACGCCGTCGATGGTATTGAGCGCCAGGTCCTTCTCGTCAAAGTCGGCCTTGATCTCCGGCGGGAAGAGTTCATCCAACGGCACGACGTGGCCGGCTTCGCACCTTGTCCAGCGTCAAGGCGTTCTCGTACACGTCCGGGCCGGTGCCCGCGGCCAGGGCGGAGTTCAGCTTGGTGGCGTAGTCGCCGGGCGACCAGGTGACCTCGATGGTGACGCCGTCGGTCATCTCGCTGTACTCTTGGGCGATGCGGTAAACGGCTTCCTGCGTGCCGGCTTCACCATACTCGTGGTACCACTGCGTCAGGACAATGCCTTCGGCTGCGGGCGCTGCGGCCTCGCCACCGGCGGCCGGTTCCGCTGCCGCTTCTTCCGCAGGGGCGGCTCGCCGCCGCCGCCGCAGGCCGCCAAAGCGACACCTGCCGAACCGATTGCGGCCATGCGCAGGAACTCTCTGCGTGAAGTACGAGATGTCATGCTATTGCTCCTTAACCTATCGATTTGTCCATACAGGATGGTGCTTGAAACTACATGGGAACACTACTCGTGAACAAGGTTTCTAAGTTCAGAGCAGAATGACGTTGAGAACGTCGTTGAATCTGAAAGCCCGCATAGAGGAGGACACTGCGCCTTCGAATACCCGAAAGGCTGGTGTCATTGTCTCTGCCCTGACCGCCAAGCCGAGGTGCGAGAGACAGAACATGTCGAAACAGGATATTGGATCAGTGCGCATTCGGCGAACCACGCGCAGAGCCGGGGTCGGGTAGCACTGTCGGGAGATGCCGAAGCGTTGGCAGCGGATCCGAGCAGTGCCAAGAATGTAGACATACGGGTCAGCAGTACGCAAATTCGCCGGACCTGGAGTCACAGAGGAGGACCGTCGGGGTGACGCATCCGGCGGCCTGAGGCTGCGCAGACCGGAGACGAGAGCTGCGAGTGGGCAACTGCGTCTAGCCGGAGCTGCGATCACGTCCCGCTCGCGCATACTCCTTCACCATACGCGCGAAGCGTGCGAAGAGCAGGTCCGCGTCGTGCGGGCCCGGGCTGGCCTCCGGGTGATACTGCACGCAGAAGACGGGCCGGTCCGTCAGGCGCAGCCCCTCCACCGTGCCGTCGTTGAGATTGCGGTGCGTGATCTCCACCGTGTCGGGCAGGCCGTCGTCCTGCACAGCGTAGTTGTGGTTCTGCGCCGTGATCTGCACGTTGGTGGCGCTGACGTCGCTGACCGGCTGGTTGCTGCCGTGATGGCCGAACTTGAGCTTGTATGTCTCCCCGCCCAGGGCCAGGCCGATGATCTGGTGGCCCAGGCAGATGCCAAAGGTGGGGATGCCCGTCTCCAGCAGTTCGCTGACGGCGGACGCCGCATAGGGCACGCCGGCCGGGTCGCCGGGCCCGTTGCTGAGGAAGATGCCGTCCGGCTGCATGGCGAGCACATCCGCGGCGGGCGTACTCGCGGGCACGACGGTGACGCGCAGCCCGTGGCTGGTCAGCCGACGCAGGATATTGTGCTTGATGCCGAAGTCATAGGCGACCACCAAGCGGGGCCTGCGCCTGCGCAGCGCTCTTCTGACGCCATCGTGGCGCTGTTCTTCGGCCCACGTCACGGCCCGCGGGCACCGGCGTCCACTCCACACGCGTGCCGTCCACCCAGTGATACGGCTCCTGGCAGGTGACCTCCTTGACCAGGTCACGGCCGTCCAGCCCTTCCCATGCCTGCGCCATCTCCAGCAGTTGATCCGGCGTATGGCTGCCGTCGGTGCACAGCGCGGCGTGGAGCACGCCCTTGTCGCGCAGGCGGCGCGTCAGCGCACGCGTATCCACCTCGCTGATGCCGGGGATGCCGTGTGCGCGCCAGATAGCCGGTCAGCGTCTCATTGGCGCGCCAGTTGGAGACGACGGGGCTGACCTCGCGCACGATGAAGGCGGTGATCTGCGGCTGGTCGCTCTCCACGTCCTCCGGGTTGACGCCGGTGTTGCCCACGTGCGGCACGGTCATGCAGACCATCTGCCCGCGGTAGGAGGGGTCGGTGATGACCTCCTGGTAGCCGGTGAGGCTGGTGTTGAAGACGACCTCGCCGACGACGGTGGTCGCCGCGCCAAAGGCCTGGCCGTGGAAGATGGTTCCGTCAGCGAGTACGAGTGTTGCGGTCATGCCTTCTCTGCATCCTCACTTGACTGTTGTGGTTGAGCTTGTCCGACCCTGCAACTGCTCTCGCCCGATGCCCATCGCCCAGGCGCTGATCGCGTCCCAGTCGCGGAAATCGCCGGTCTCCGCCTTCACGCTCTTGATCATCCACTTCTCGAGAAAATTCAGGTCGTCCGGGTTCAGCGCGCCGTGAAAGACGGCTATGTCGCGCGGCTGATGTTGTCGGCCAGGGGTTGCACGTTCTCCGGAAAGCGCCATCCCTTCAGCAGTTCTTCGGGGTCACCCGTACCCGTGGGCCCGGTGGAGAAGAGCCACACGTTTTTCTTGGTCAGAGCTCATCCTCGTTGTCCTGCAGGAACTTGACCGCCTGCTTGCGCCATCGACCGATGTAGACCGCGCTGCCCAGCACCACCGCGCGCATATGGCGTCACGTCGCCGACCTGGTATGTGGGCGCCACGTCGGTCGGCAGCCCCGCCTCGCGCAACACTTCGCCGATCTTCTCCGCAATCTCGCCTGTCGCGCCATGCTTCGTGGCGTACGTCACCAGCACCCGAGTATCCATGGTCTCCTCCTTGTTGTCCGCAGCGTGTCCACGCCGGCCAATGCACCTTCTCCCGCCCGCCCATTATAGTACAGGCGACGGCTGTGTGCGACCGTAGGACAAAGAACCCTACTACCGGCCCGCCACCTCATGCACCACCCACACGTTCGGCTCCACGTAGAGGCCCGCATCGCGCTCGACGTCTATGTGCACCGGCGTCAGCGCGCCGGGTACAACGTAGTCGCCGCTCTCCGGAAAGCGCATACCCGTCCACTCTTCCCACTCCGCCACCGTACCCGGTATGTGCATGGCCATCGGGCAGGGCTTGACGATGCGGCCGCCATTGCGCACATGCACGCGCAGCCACGGGTCGAAGGGCAGGCCGTCGTCCCGCTTCCAGGTGATGTAGCGGTCGATGGGCGTCAACGGATAGTGCGACTTCATGCTGGGACGCACAGGAATGATGACTTTGGGAAACCCGTGCGCACGCGCCACGTCGACCATGTGGTCCAGCATGATGCGGCTCACGCCCTGGCCCTGGTGCGCAGGCGTAACTGCGATTCTGCAGGCCGCACAGCACCGTGGCGGATCCGTCCCGCTTGATGGTCCGCCGAACTACGGACCATGGCCCAGTCCCAGCCGTTGTCGGGCAGGTGCTCCAGAGGTTCGGTCCAGTGTAAGGGTGCACTGTTGGCGAAGGCGGCGATGACGCCGTCCTGGTCGAGCAGCGCGTACTGGTATTCGACGAACTCCGCGAACAGGCCGTCCCAGTATTCGTCCGCCACCGGGTCCTGCAACATGAACTCTGGCCAGACGTCCTCGTTCACTTCGCCGATGAGGTGCGCGGTAGTCTTCGCGGTCGAGCGGCGTAATGGTAATGAATTCGGGTTCGATTCATAGAGTCTCCCCATGGTAGGTCACGGCTCCGGCGTGACGGACGCCCGTTTTCGTACGACCTAGATGATACACCTTCGCGACGGCCGGCAGCGATGTCGTGACACCCAACAACGCCCGGTGTGTCCAGACGATGCCCGGCAACAATCTCGTCTGTCGCTGCGTCGTACCTGCCGGCGCCTTTGTCGTCCGTGTTCAGCCAAGGATATCCCGCGCACCGCCCAGATGCGCGGTGAACCAGAACGCCTCGCCTGTCTCAATACCAAGCACGACCCACTCCAGCTCGATGACTTGGGCGCGGAACCGTGCGCGTGGCAGCAACGAGTCCAAACCGGGATAGGCGCTGCCCATACGCGCGATGAAACGCTCGCCATAGGCCGAGATTAGGAGATCCTGTGCCGGATCGCCGACGCCCGCCGTGCCGAAATCGAGCACGCCGGTAATGTGGCGGCTATCCTCATCGTAGAGAACGTGATAGCGGCGCCAGGTCGGCATGGACCAACGCCGGCTCGAAGTCGAGGGCATGCTCGTCGTCGAGCATGCCCCCATAGAGCGACTCCACCCACTGTACCTGGTGTGGCAGCAGCAGCGGGTACACCTTCTCGCGCACCCTGTCCCGGAGGTCGACGATGCGCTCGCGAGTCGCCGGAGCGACGGTGGGCAGGATCTCACGTCCCGGTTCGGAGAGCGGCGTCGTGTGCAGCTCGTACAGGAACGCGCCCAGTTCGTCGGCCATGCGCTGCTGCTCGCCTTCATCCATGCGCCTGAGTTCTTCGAGCAGGAGGGGTCGCCCGCGCAACAGTGGATAGACCATACAGCCGCGTTCGTAGTAGATCGGCTCCGGGATTGGCACGCCAACGCGCGGGCGCACCATGTCCAGGATGCGCACTTCGTTCTCCATCAGGTCAGCGTACGCCTCCGTCTTGGCGAAACGGAAGACGAGCTCGTCGTTGACGATGATGACGTCGTTGATCAGCCCGTCCTGGTTGAGCTCGATGCGCTCGATCGCCAGGTCGGGCATGACCGCCAGGACTCGTCGTCGCCATGCGTCTAGGTTGTCGGTCATGATGCTGCCCTCTCATAGCCTTCCGGGCAGCGCCGATCGTGAGAATCGGACCGCCGCTTCACAGAAGGACCGCACAGATCTAATCAAAGAAGTCCTCATCGCCCGTGGGCAGGTACTTCTTGGCTTCCTTGGCGTTGAGCGTCACGCCCAGGCCGGGCTTATCCCACACGTCGATGAAGCCATCCACCACGACCGGGTCGGGCAGCCCGTCCACGATATCGTACCACCAGTCGGGCACGCCGATGGGGCACTCGAACGCAATGTAGTTCTGCGGCATAGCGGCGGACACCTGCACCAGCGCGGCCAGACCGATGAGGCCGTCGATGGTGCCGTGCGGCGCCATGAGGATACCGTGCAGGTCCGCGTACTCCGCCACCCACTTCAGCTCGGCGATGCCGCCCACGTCCGCGGGGTCCGGGCCGACGATGTTGATGGCCCGCTTCTCGAACAGCTCCATGAAATTCTGGCGCAGATAGATCTGCTCGCCCGTGTGGATGGGCGTGGACGTGCTCATGGTCAGGTCGCGGTAGAGGTCGGCCAGCACATAGGGCGTGTAGTCGCCGGTGATGAGGTCCTCCAGCCACATGAGGTTGAGGTGCTCCGTGGCCTTGGCCAGGCGGATGGCGTCGGGCACGGTCCAGCCGGGGCCGCAGTCCAGCGCCAGGCCGATCTTGTCGCCGGTGACTTCCTTCATGGCCTCCGACGCAGGCGACCACGTGCGCCAGCCCGCGCTCGGTGAGCAGGCCGCGGTTGCCGTGGCGGCCGCGGGGAAGACCTCGCCGTAGGTGAAGTCGGGAATCTCGCTGATCATGGGGCTGTGGAAGCTGATGCCCTGCTTGATGATGGTGAAGCCGGCCGGATGTTCGACCATCTTCTGCATGGTCTCGGCGATAGTGTTCCGGCTCTTGCCCGTTCATCTTGAAGCGCACGCCGCCGTTGTAGACGCGGACCTTGTCGCGAATCTTGCCGCCCAGCAGCTTGTAGACGGGCACGCCCGCGGCCTTGCCCGCGATGTCCCACAGCGCCATTTCAATTGCGCTGACCGCTGCGCCCCAGGGCTTGAACGCGCCCAGCCGCCGGATGGCGAGCATGACGCGCTCGACGTCGGTGGGGTCCAGGCCCAGAATCAGATCGCGATAGAAGAGGATCTGCGGCTTGACGTATGGCTTGGACGACTCGACCTGGCCGATGCCGTCGATGCCTTCGTCCGTGGTGATGCGCACGACGGGGTGGTTGGCGAGGATGGTGCACTTGAGGTCGGTGATCTTCATGGGAAGAGTCCTTGTTCGCTTGGTAGGATGGGAAAAGAATGGGACGCTGATCAAATCTGATTGGGCTGGTCTTCGCAGATTCTTGGTGTGGGATCGAGATGTCCCCAGTTGTTGCGGCCGTCTGTACACTAGCGAAGCACAAGACCGCTTACGGATGGTCAGGATGCACGCGGATAGACCAGATCAGATCAGCGTGATCCGCGTGCATCCGTGAGCGGTCACTGTGCGTAGCGGCGCAGGACGCGCAGGGCGCGCAGGGTATTCCAGCGGCTGGGCTGCCGTCCGCTCTCCATGTCGAAATGCGTCTGGCCTGGATGCTTGTTCTGCACTGGCCAGCGTCCGTCGCTACGCTGTTTCTGGCGCAGCACCTCTACCGCGCCGGCCATGCGCGGGTCGTACGCAATGCCCACGGCCTGGAAATAGTCGAGTGCACGCAGGATATCGTAGTACCAGCGGCACGGGTACGATAACAGCAGGAAGCGCTTGTCAATAACGTCGCCCGTGTGGTCCGAGCGGTAGAGCTTGTGCAGCAAAATGAACTCGTGCGAGTCGGCCGCCATCCGATTCAGTTCAGGCAGACGGTAGGTATATCCGGTGCGTGCGTACTCCAGAATACCTTCCAGCACGGAGATCGTAGTGTGCAGTGAACTGTGCACCGCGCCGGATCGGTTGATGCGACAGTTGAAGCCGCCGTCCGGCATCTGCATAGCGAGGATGAAGTCGACGATGGACTGCAGTCGTTCCTGCGGCGCGCCGAAATAGGCAGCGTAATTCAGGAACATGCCGCTCACGCAGAGTTCGCCCTTGGCGATGGTGACGGAGGGATCGACGCCGCCGTCACTCGCGATGTTCTCGTCCAAGATGAGGAAAATCGTCTCCCGGCATTCCGGCTGTTCCGGCGAGATGCCGAGGTTCTTCAGGTCGAACAGCGTATAGTGGCTGGAGATCCACTTGGGCTGGTAGAAGCGATCGCCCCAGTGGCCGTTGGCATTGCGGGCGGCGAGGAAGCGAGCGCCCCAGCCCTCGGTCGCGATCCGCTCGCGCAGGTCCGGCCGCTCCTCGCCCAGCAGGTCGCGGTGTGTCTGGTACTGGATGGATACGTCACCCGCCAGCAACCACTGCAAGAGTTCGCCGTCCATTGCATACGCGGACATGGTCATTCGCGCCTCCGTTTGCGCATCTTCTTGGGTATCCGGCGACTATGCGTTCTCGTTGCTCATCCCTGTCCCGCTGTCACCTGCTCCAGCAATCCCATCAGCCATTGTTCCTGTGCAGTTGATAGGGGCCCCCGCTCGACGCTCTCCACATTGCGGTCAATCCACTCTGCGCGCCGGATGCCGACGACCAGGTGATCGACATGGGGATCGTGTATGGAGAACCGGAACATGGCATCGGCAACGCGTGCCCGCGTGGACGCCGGGCTCGCGGACGTCCGGGCTTCCTCCACTTGCACAAGCCGGTCCAAAAGCCAACCGCGCCCGAACGGTGATGTCGCGAAGGTCTGCCAACCGAGCGCCCTGCAGGCGCTGAATTTGCTTGTGTTGGAATTCTCGACATTGCGCGGCAGCACCGCGAATTCGTAGGGGTTGTCGGCGCCGAATATCATTGCGGCATCGCTGCCCGGATTCCACGTCCCCAGCGCGCCAACCGTTCCGCAGGCAAGCCATGCGCCCGCGATCTCCGTCTGCGTTTGGTCCGCGGCAGCGTCCCCGACGGGGTGCACGACAAGCAGGTCGATGAAGTCAGTTCTCAACTGGTGCAGCAACAGATCAAGATGCGATGCGGTGTACGGTTGCGGTGCGACGAGGTAGTCGTCGGCGCGGATACCGGTGAAGAAATTCCAGGCGATGATGTGCGCTTCGTCACGGCGGCCAAGGGTTTCCAGGAGTTGCCCCAGTGCGATTCTCTCGGGTTCATAGGTCGTGTCGAAGGTGTTGATCCCTCGGTCAAGGCACTCGTCTACGATGGCGAGTTGCGTATCGAAATCGATGGCCGCATCATTGCCGAGCTCCGGGATAAAGGAATGCCCGCCGAGGACCAGGCGCGAGCCCAGCATGTGGTCCATATGCTCACTCGACATCTGCACCTTCCTCTTCGGGGTTCGCTTCTTGACCCGTAGCGGCGGTTGCCATACCGCCGTCTGATGGGATAGCTCACGGATTATTGGAATGCACACGGATGCCCGGCCCAAGTCCGTGTTCATCCGCGCAATCCGGGAGCAATTATTCCTCTTCCTCTTTCTGCTTGTAGGCCAGGCGCAGGGGACGCCATTCGCCATAGCGCATGAGCGAACTCCAGCCGGTAGCGTTCTGGACGGGCCTCGGTCTTTCGCTCGGCTGCGCCAGGCGCATGAGTACAGCGACCTCGTCACAGCGATGGAACTTCGGGCAGTAGATGCACGCCTGCCATACCTTCGGGCTGATGCTCCAGCGGTCGACCAGTTCGAAGCCGAGGCGCGTGAAGAACTTCTCGCTCAACGTCAGCGCACACACTTCGCGGAAGCCCCGTTCCTGCGCCATCTCCACGAGCGCGAGCACGATCTGCTGGCCCAGTCCCTTGCCCTGCTGATCCTCAGCGATGGCCAGCGAGCGCACTTCGACCAACTCGTCGGTGAGCGGGACGAGCGAACCGCAGCCGATCACCGCACGCGGGCCGTCGCCGTTGCTTCCCGCCTCGGCCTCGCAAGCCACCAACCAGTCCGGCAGCGTACCGCGCACGCTCTCCTCGGTGCGCGGCAGCATGATGTTCTGGTCCGCGTACTGGTTGACCAACCCGAGTATGATGGGAACGTCCTGCTCCTGGGCAGGCTCAATACGGATGGGCATGCGTCAGTTGCCGTACATAGTCTTCGCAGTAGCTGCCGCCGGCTTGGCAGAAGCCGGTTGCTTCCAGGAAGATGCATGACAAACAGCCGGCGCGCCGCTACACCCTTGAACCCTTGAACCTTGAACCCCTGAACGCAACGCCTTCACTCCACACACCCCTACAGCTCCTGCAATATCTCGCCAACGATCGCCACCGCCTGCTTGATCTCTTCCTCGCTGATGACCAGCGGCGGCACGAAGCGCAGCACGTTCGGCCCGGCGATGAGCACCAGCAGACCGCGGTCGTACGCCTTCGTCATAATCTGCGCCGCTTCGATGTCCATCTGCACGCCGACCATGAGCCCCTCGCCGCGCACCTCCAGAATGTGCGGGCTGTTCAACTCTTCCAGCAGGTCCACGAGCAGGTCACCCTTCGCCTTTACGTCGGCCAGGAATCCCGGGTCGGCAATACGGCCCACGACGTGATGCGCCACGTGCGTGGTAAACGGGTTGCCGGCGAACGTGCTGGCATGGTCGCCCGGGTGCATGGCGTCGGCTACCTTCTGGCGCATAAGGATCGCGCCAATGGGCAGGCCGCCTGCCAGGGGCTTGGCGGCCGTGAGGATGTCGGGCTCCACGCCATAGCCCTGATATGCCCACAGATGGCCCGTGCGCCCGACGCCGCACTGCACCTCGTCGAAGATGAGCAACGCATCGTACTCGTCCGCCAAGGCGCGCAGCCCTTCCAGGAACTCCTGCGTGGCCGGGTAGATGCCGCCTTCGCCCTGCACCGGCTCCACGATGATGGCGCACACGTTTTCGTCCATCTGCGCGCGTGCGCTTTCCAGGTCATTGAACTCGGCGAAACGCACGCCCGGCATCAGTGGCTTGAAGGGGTCCTGGTACTTCGGTCGCGGCGTGGCCGCCAAGCTGCCGAAGAGACGACCGTGGAACGCGTTGCTGAAGGCGAGAATGTGGTACTTCTCCTCGTTGCCCTTCTCGCGTGCATAGCGGCGCGCGAACTTGAACGCGCCCTCGTTGGCGTCCGCGCCCGTCAGGCTGAAATGCACCTTGTCGGCGAAGCTGGTCTCGCACAGCAGCGCGGCGAGGCGGGCGTTGGGCCCGGTGTGGTAGAGGTTGCTCACGTGCAACATGCCCGTCGCGCCCGCTTCTTGCATAGCCTGGTTGACACCCGGATCGTCATAGCCCAGCGCATTCACGGCGATGCCGGCCACGCAGTCCAGATACGCGTTGCCCTCCGCGTCATACAGCGTGCAGCCCTCGCCCCGCTCCAGCACGAAGGCAGGACGGCCATAGACTTGCAGTACGTTGTCATGTTCCAGATCGATGATTTCCTGCGTGTTCATCCTGCCTCCTTGGTGCGAGTTCGATTTGTTATGCGGTAGTGAATACTATCCAACGGCGATATCAGGCCGGAGACCAGACCTACGTTCTGTGCGCAGGACGGGCGTCACATTGTCACCCCTTCACCGAGTCAGATCACGCGTTCCCCAACACCGCCGTACCGCTGCCTTCCTGCAGACCCGCCATGTTGGTGATCACCGCCTGGGCCACACCATGGTTCACTGCGTGCAACGCGCTGCGTACTTTGGGAATCATGCCGCCGGTGATGATTTCCTCCTCGATCCACGCCTCGGCCTGGGCAGCGGTAACGGCGCGCGCGACGCGCCCGGCGACGAGAATGCCCGGTACGTTGCTAACGAAGATCAGCCGTACTGCGCCCAGCTTGGCGGCAATGGCGGTGGCGGCGTGGTCGGCGTTGACGTTGTAGCTCAATGCGTCCAGCGCGCCAAAGCTGATGGGGCTGACCACGGGCACGATGCCGCCGCTCTGCAGCGTGTTGAGCAGGTGCAGGTCTACGTCCTTGATCTCACCCACGCGTCCCAGGTCGCCCAGTGGATGCCACATCTTTTCCACGTAGATCGTGCCGTCATCCACGCCGCTGACGCCCGCGGCGCGGATTTCTGCATCGACGAGCGCACGAACGATGCGCTTGTTGGCAAGTCCGCTCAGCACCATCTCGGCCACGTCCATGCTGGCCTCGTCGGTGACGCGCAGCCCATCCACGAAGTGGGGGGTGAGGCCGAGCCGCTCCTGATAGTGTGCAATGGTCTTCCCGCCGCCGTGGACGATGACGGGCGCCTGGCCTTCGGTCTGCAGTTCAGCGCACCGCGAGGGCCAAGCCCGTCAAGGAAGGCAGGATCGTCGAGCTCATTGCCGCCTATCTTGATCACAACCGGGTAGTGTTCCGGTTCAGGTTGGGTGATGTTATCCATATGCGCTTCGCCTTTAGCCTTGAATTCCTAGAACCTCGAACGCTTGCACTAAAATCAGTAGGAGCGAATGCCATTCCGCACGGCTCCCTTACCCGCTGTGCGTACCCCATGCGCTATGGCAAGGGTGCCGATGTCGACGAGGCCACGGGGACCTTGAACTCCTGAACTATTGAATAGACGTTATATCAGCCCCGCCGGCTCCTCGATGCCGGCCGCAATGTTGAAGCACTGGATAGCCTGGCCGCTCGCTCCCTTGATCAGATTGTCTAGCGTGGCTACGATGATATAGTCTGGACCGTCGGGTTCATTTGGGTTGGCCGGTGTGATGCTGATGGCGCAGCGGTTTGTGTATGTGACGTGGCGCAAGGTAGCCAGCTCGTTGGGCGGCAGCAGGTGGATGAACGGCTCGCCCGCGTACGTATCGGCGTAGACCTCCCGCACATCGGCCTGCGTTACGCCATTGGGCACGCTGACGTACATGGTGCTCAGGATGCCCCGGTTCACGGGCAGCAAGTGCGGCGTGAAGTAGTAGCGGTGCGGCGATCCGGTCGGGTCGGCCGGGTCCAGCACCTGCTCGATCTCGCCGATATGGCGATGACGGTAGCCCACATTATAGGGCGACATATTGTCGTGCGCCTCGACGAAATTGTAGACAAGCTTGGCCTTGCGTCCGGCGCCGCTGATGCCGCTCTTGCTGTCGATGATGACTTTTTCGCTGAGCCAGCCGGCCCGCGCCAGGGGATAGAGGCCCAGATTGACGCTGGTCGGGTAGCAGCCGGGGTTGGCGATGAGCATGGCGTCTCGCAGGTCGTCGCGGTAGACCTCGGCCAAGCCATAGACGAAGTCGGCCATAAGCTCCGGCGCAGTGTGGTCGACGCCATACCACTGCGCGTACGCCTCCGCGGTCAGCAGACGGAAGTCCGCACTCAGGTCCACGACGCGCACGCCTGTGTCGCGGAAAGCGCGCACCGGGCCGATGGACGCCGTGTGCGGCAGGCACAGGAAGACCACGTCCACTTCGTCCGCGCGCGCCAGCGCCTCGGCGAGCGGGATCAGCGGGTAGTCCCACGGCACGGGATGCACCTGCGAGTAGGGCTGGCCCGCGCTGCTTTCGCTTGTCACCCATCCCAACTCCATTTGCGGATGCCGGTGAATGATCTGGATCAGTTCAAGTCCCGTGTAGCCGGTCGCCCCGGCAATGCCCGCTCTGTACATGATGAACGCCCTTTATCGATACCACGAAGACGCAAAGTCACGAAGCGATCGCGGTCTTTCTTTGCGCCGTCGAGCCTTGGTGGTGAAAAAACGTCAAAACAAAAAAGCCCTCCGCCTGGAGAGCCTTGCCGGTCGACCGTACGGTCCAATCCGCGCCTACACCCCCAGTGCTACTGCCTGGTTTCCGGGAAGGTGCGCCTAACGCGGACGAAAAAGGGATGCACGGGCTGTCGTTTCATGCTGCGCAGTGTAGCACGGCGTGTGGGGCCTGTCAAAATGCGGTTCCGTGGAACTGCGCCGCCTGTGTACGCGCCAGTGAAAGCCTCGATCATGATACAATGGAACAAATCGCTTCGCCCTGGCCCAAAGACCTTTCACCGAGCAGTGAATCCAGACAGACCAACCAATACTTGTCGATGCATGGGCGAATCACGCTACGGGCCTGTACGACCTTGTACCCGAAAGGAGAAGATTGTGGCGTACATCAAGCGACATCCGGTGCTGACCTATATAGTGCTGACGTTCGCCATTTCATGGGGCGGCGTCATCTTCGCGATCGGCCCTGGCGCAGTATTCGATACCGACGCTGATACCGGCGCACTGCTTCCCGTCGCCATTCTGGTAATGATGCTTGGTCCCTTCGTCACTGGCATCTTGATGACGGGGGTCATGTACGGACGGACGGGTCTGCATGCGCTGGCGTCGCGGGCGGTGCGCTGGCGCGTGTCGCCACGATGG
This sequence comes from uncultured Chloroflexia bacterium, assembly GCA_963752485.1. GTDB lineage: Bacteria > Chloroflexota > Anaerolineae > Caldilineales > Caldilineaceae > JASGTU01. The sequence goes on along the minus strand of CAVVYP010000013.1, from coordinate 215,441 downwards.
TACTTCGTTGCTATCCTAACGGCCCCGGTCTCAGTCCTGGCGGCGCTACTCTCGCTCTCGCTACTATCTCCGACCTATCTACCGGGCTTCTTCGCCTCGGACGACAAAGTATCGATATTGACTTTCGCAGTCGTGGCAGGCATCTTGGTGGCTTTGTTCGAGGAGACAGGCTGGACCGGCTTTGCGACGCCCGAATTGCGACGGGCTCACGGCGTGCTGTGGACGGGGTCATTCCTCGGCATCATCTGGGGCGCATGGCATCTGCTGGTCAATATGTGGGGAAGTAGCGGCGAGAGCGCCTGACCGAGACCACTTTCTGCAACGAAGGAAACTATGGAGCATCAATACCGCGTTTCTGTCAGTGACGAGTCCCCGACCAGGCTGATCCTCGTACGTCACGGCGAGACCGAAAGCAACGTGAATCAGATGTGGTACGGCGCCATGGACGCGCCGCTTACCGAGCGCGGCCGGCGACAGGTAGCCGCTGTTGCACGAGCCATGTCTGACTTGGCGCGCCGCTACGCGCCGGACATGTTCTACGTCTCACCACTGCCGCGCGCCCAGAGCACGGCAGCAGCCATTGCCGATGCGATTGGCATGCAGCCTATCGTGGAAGAGGGGCTGCGCGAGTTTGACCTGGGCGACTGGGAGGGCCGCACCTTCGAGGACCTGCGCGAGACGGAGGACCTGTGGGGCCGCTGGGCAAAGGACCCGACCTTCGCGCCGCCCAATGGGGAATCACCGGCTTCGTTCGGGGCGCGCGTCCAGCAGGCGATGCAAGAATTGGTCGCCCGACACACGGGGCAGACGATCCTCATCGTCTCACATGGCGCCTTTATCGGCAGTGCGCTGACTCGCTGGCTAGGCGACGGCAAGGACTGGCGGCGCTGGGATCCGCCGAACTGCTCGATTACAGTGTTGCAAGAGAATCAAGAGAATTCAGAGCCGCTGGAAAACGGGCGGCCGTGGAAAGCGGTGCTCGTGAACGACGTCTCGCACCTGCCGCCGGACGAGCAAAAGGAAACGCCGGCCCAGTGAGCCGGCGTGTGCATGCGCATACGCGCCTTGCGACGGTGCGAATTGAAGTTCGTCCGGCCTCAGGTGCGTAGAACTTTCAAAAGGAACTGCGTGCGCTATGTAGTCTCCGTGCCGAAGTGCACGACGTGCGCCTGATACGACGCACCGATTCCCAAACCAAGCAGCAGGTGCGACGAGCCCGGCAGGACCGCACCCTTGGCCGCCAGCGTCTCCAGTGCGCTCAGCGCGGTGCCGGCGCTGATGTTGTTCACGCCCACCTCGTCCATAATCCACGGAATGTTGATCGACATGGCGTCGACCCCGATCTTGCGCAGGGCCGCAATGCGTTCCGGCAGATCGGACCGCATCAGTTTGCGAATGTCGCGCGTGCTTAACGCCTCGTCTCCCCGGCCAATGCGCTCCAGCGCCTCGCTGTGCGCCGTCATGGCGATTCGGAACAACGACCGGTTCAGGCCATCGACAACAGCCATGCTCGGTTGGTGGCCGATGGCGACCCCCAGTCTGCCCAGTTGGCGGCTAAACTTCTCACGATAGGTCTGCAACGCATTCCAGATCAGGTCCGTCACGCCCGTCGAAGTGAAATAGCGGAACGTGCCCCGTCCATCCATGCGGAACCCGTCGTCCGCCGGCATCTCCAGATAGACGCCGTTCTCCGTAGCCAAGAAATGCTCCCGCGTCTCGTCTCCAACTATGCGGTAGTCCAGCGCTACGCCGGGCGCCTGCACCTTAGGCCGCTGGTTGGCCTTGTGCGGAATGATGAAGAAGCCGTTCGTGTCGTACTCGACGACAGTTTCACCTGTAAGCACCTGAATTTCGTCACCGGGAATATAGGCCATGGCCGAGCCGCCGTTGCCGAAGGTCGAGTACGTCACAGGGTTTTCGACGTCCGTCGAATTGCCTGACAGCGTTTCCAAACCTACGACGGCGACGCGTTGGCCGTGGAACTCCGGCGCGCGTAGCGTGTCGATCAGAGCGGCCGTGGCGCTGTTGCATGCGAGCCGATACCAGTAGATCTCGCCCACATTCTTGCCGCGCCGCTGCAATTCTGCGCGCACCTCGGGCAGCGCGTCCTCCAGAATCGTCTGGGAACCCACAAAGAGCGCATCGGTAGAATCCCACCCGCGCCCGTCCAAGACCTGGTCTACGAGTTGCGTGACGTATTGGGTCTGCAAATCCTGGACCCGGTCCGAGAAGGTATCCGAATCGGCAGGAAAATGGTATCCGCCGGCGAAGCCCAGCTTATCGATCGTTTCGGACAGCTCGGCCGGGTAGCCCACCTGCATAGTGGCTTCGGCGATGGCGCGGGACTCGATGAAAGTGCCCCAGCTTCCGCGATAGAGCGAAATGGGCCCGATGTGGGAAAGTCGATCCGAACCCGGTGCGAACTCTGCGTGGTCCGGCAGAGGATCGACCGGAATCAGATGCACAAAGGGTTCGGCTGTTCCGCTCTCCGGCGTGTCAAAGCTCTCCTCGGTGACGTTTGTGTCGCTCATTCTAAGTTCCTGTTGACGCCTATGCAGGCGTCTGCAACTGACTGCCGCTTTCTACGGCCACAGAGAACGGCGTGGGAGAATAGAGAAACGCTGTGTAGACCTCTAGACTCGAAGTGCGCTGTCCCTGCAACGATGCCACAATAACGGTGCTACAATATAGCCGTGTTGCGCCTAATCCGCAACGATCGGTACCCGATGTTGTGCAACGCGGCGGATGAATTGCCCGTAGCCGGCCGCAACCGGCCAACCTTAGCCAACATTCGGTTCGAATTCGAGCAATTATACGTCAAGATGTGCCGCCGCGCCAGTCGAGTACAAACCAGCATGGCTTCGCCAAACCGACATACGTCGTTCCTTTCGCAGAGCGGTCGCACTGGGAGCGTACTGCAAACGCGCGCAAAGGGCCGGTGACGGAGTCGGGCGTTCGACCAGCCCTGGGTCCGGGCGACTGACACGGCGAGGCCAAGAACAGCGCACAAGTTTCCGCACACAATAGAACTTTTGTTCCACTTCGGCGCTGTCTGCACCAGGAACGAGGCGTGTCATTCGTATCGTTTGTTACAGACGTGCGCGCATAGGTGCGTAAGAATGTTCTTTCAATCGCAAGACGGGTGGTCACGCGGAAGGGGCAGTCAACAGGCATGCGGCCGCAAAATTCATTGTTCCCCAATGTTAAATTGGGTATTGAATTTGGCGCCGACGACTGCTATAATGAACAATAACTGAGCGAGCAAACGGTTAGTGCAAACGGTGGAGGGTTGTCTCCCTCCCCATTTTTTGCGAGGCGTCTGTTTTGCTTTGGAAGCAAATCGCGCGGCGCGTGCCACGATTTTGCCATGCAGCTTGGCAAATCCGGGACCCTAGGCTTCGTTCTTGGGAGTTGCTGCGATGCTCTCCTGGGGATGACTAAATCGGGCCAAGAACGTAGCTTGGGCCCCAGTGTACATGGGTGCGTTTGACTTGTCAACACAGATTTCCGGTCGATCAAACGGCCCATCGGCGACTGTTACTCCCGTACTCGATTACGAGGGCAGCGGCTATCGAACCGATTTCTGGGAGGGTCAGGGTCGCCAGTACGAGGATGCGGCCGAGCGACTTGCGCTGAAAGAGTTATTGCCTGACTCTGGCGTGCGCATTGCGGAAATCGGCGCCGGTTTTGGACGGCTGGCGGACTTATATCTAGGGTACGAACAGATCGTCCTTTTCGACTACAGCCGCACGCTGCTTCAAGAAGCGGCCGAACGCTGGGGGGACGATGAGCGTTTCATATTCGTGGCCGGCAACGTCTACGAATTGCCCTTGGCCACCGGTGTGTTGGATTCCGTAGTGATGGTGCGCGTGATGCACCATTTGGCTGATGTTGCGCGCGCTCTGGCGCAGATTCGGCGCACGTTGCACCGCGACAGCGTGGCCGTGCTCGAATACGCCAACAAGCGCAATTTGAAAGCGCTAGCGCGCTGGGCGGCGCGGCGGCAGACATGGTCACCCGTGGACGCCGAGCCCGTGGAGTTTGTGGAGCTCAACTTCGATTTTCATCCTGCATGGATGTGGAGTCGATTCGAGGACGCGCGGTTGCGCGTTCGGCGCCAGTTGGCTGTGTCGCACTTCCGGCTACCGCTATTGAAGAGCCGGCTTCCGGCGCACATGCTGGCGAAAATGGACAGTTGGCTGTTTGACGTGGGCGGCCGCTACCCGCTGTCGCCCAGTGTTTTTGTCCAGGCCACGGCCCGGGACGCGGACCCAAAGCCCGTATCACGGCCCGACCTGGAAGATCTGTCCACCCTGTTGCGCTGCCCGGTCTGTTTTGCCAACGGCAGCCTGTTGCGCGTAGAGGCAGACCGCCTGGCGTGTAGAGAGTGTGAGTCGCGCTTCGGTCGCGATATGGGCGTGTGGGACTTCAAGGAGCGGCTGGCCTGATCGTACGTCCTGGCGAACCGAAGCTATCAAGTACTTGTTGTTGGCGATTATTGTTAGTACTTATTGTAAATGGTCTTGTTTGGAGTCGCGGTCCGCTCATCCGCGACATGCAGATAGTTTGTTCTTGAATGGGGGATTGCGTACGCACAATGGCGAAGCAACGACAGACAGGGAGCTCAGTAGAACCCGAAGCGGAAATCGGCGCCGGCATGGAGCCGGGCGCTGAGACCGAGTTGGAAGCCGAAGAGGAAATGGCGCTCGAATCCAACGGTGACGGGGACCTCGACGGGGAGCTGGGCGACAACGACGCTGACGATGAATCAACCGAACAGATGGAGGTGCTGAGCCCAGAAGCTGCTCTAGAATACCTGCTGGCCTTGGGATCCAAGCAGGGATACGTCACGTATGACGACGTACTCAAGGTCCTGCCGGAAGTCGAGAGCAACATGGATCAATTGGAGGACGCTTTCGCTGCGTTGTTTGAGCGAGGAATCGAGATTGGCCAGGCACGAGAGGACGGACAGGTGGACAACTCAGATTCAGAGTCCAGCACATCGGACGCGGACACGTTCGATTTGAGCCAGATTGAAATTGACGACTCCATCAGCCTCTATTTGAAGGAGATTGGCCGCGTGCCGCTCCTGACGGCCGAGGAGGAAGTCTCGCTGGCGAAGCGGATGGAGAAGGGTCGAGATTCACGCATGGCGCTGGCCCAGGGGGAAGACGACTGGGAAGAACGCGAGCGCCTGTTGTGGTTTGTGCGTGACGGACAGGCCGCACAGGAGCACCTGATCAAGGCCAATAGCCGGCTGGTGGTCAGCGTGGCCAAGAAGTATGTCGGCCGCGGCGTCCCCTTCCTGGACTTGATTCAGGAAGGCAACATCGGCCTCATTCGCGCCGTGAAGAAGTTCGACTATCGGCGTGGCTACAAATTCAGCACATACGCCACGTGGTGGATTCGTCAGGCAGTGACCCGTGCGATCGCGGACCAGGGGCGCACGATCCGCGTGCCCGTACACATGTACGAGCAGATTAACCGTCTGACGCGCACCAGCCGGCAGTTGGTGCAGGAGTTGGGCCGCGACCCGACGACCGAGGAGATTGCCGACGAACTAGGCGTGACCCCGCGCAAGGTGGAGCACATCATGCGCGTCAGCCAGCGCCCCCTGAGCTTGGAGATGCCGGTCGGCGAGGAAGAGGACAGCTATCTGGGCGATTTCATCGAGGACGAGGACGCGGATGCGCCGGGCGATGCGGCCGGTCAGCAGCTCCTGCGCGAGGTCATCGACGAGATCTTCCAAAGCCTGACACCGCGCGAAGTGCGCATTCTGCAGCTTCGCTTCGGGCTGGTAGACGGCTACTGCTATACGCTGGAAGAGGTGGGCAAGAAGTTCGGCGTGACGAGGGAGCGCATTCGCCAGATTGAGGCGCAGGCGTTGAGCCGGTTGCGCCACCCGAGCCGTAGCCGAAAGCTGCGCGACTATCTCTAGAGACCAACCCATGGGAGGTGTCCGACCTACGGCCGGTGCGCCCTTCGCATGGGCGTGACAACAGAATTGTTTCACGTGAAACACTGGCGTCCATAAGGGCGCCGGTGTTTTCATTGCGTGCAGGAACCCTTGCTTCTACCAACATTCGGGCTGAGCCCGAATGTTTCACGTGAAACACCGGCAACGCAGGATTCCCGCTCACGGTGGAATTGGCAGAGGAAGAACCACGGGGCTGACGAGAACGAGACGAGGATGACGCAAGATGACGCGACGGAAACGAGATGGGACGGAGCGCATCTCCGTGCCGGCCCAACCGTGCAACTCAGCTTCGGCCCAATCGAATCCTCAAGCCGAGAGACCGCCCCTGAGACGCGAAGGGCGCGCCGCATAATACGGCGCGCCCTTCTCAAATTGCACCCACCTGCGCATGGGGGGAGTGATGTCAACGTGATGTACCGAGCAACGATCCCGTCTACGTACCCAACCGATTGCGCTCCAGAATGATGTCTGTCGTCTGACGCGTCGTCGGCGTGTGCCCGTCCAGCGGCAATACCCGCTCATGGATGGCGTCGATGATCCATTCCTTCTGCGGGAAGAATCCTTCCTCCATCTCCGCCGGTGGCGTGATCCAGTTGCGTGCGCCCACCACCACGGCGGGGCCGTCCAAATAGTCGAACGCCAACTGTGTGATGTTGGACGCCATCGTGTGCAGATACGAACCCTCGCTCACAGGCGTCCGACGACAGCACGATCCTGCCTGTCTTCTTCACCGATTCCACGATCTGTAGCGTAGTTCAAGCGGATTCAGGAATCGGGCGTCGATCACTTCCACCGACAATCCGTGCTTCGCCTCCAATTCGTCCGCCGCCTCCAGCGCTCGATAGAATGTCGCGCCCACCGTCAGGATAGTCAGATCATCGCCTTTCCGGCGCACCACCGGTTCGCCCAGCTCCACCTCATAGTAGTCCACCGGCACGCCACCCTCCACCAGCATCTCCGGCTCGGAGTAGAGTCGCTGGCTCTCGAAGAAAACGACCGGGTCCGTACCGTGCAGCGCCAGATTCAGCATCCCCTTGGCGTCGTAGGGCGTGGCCGGGAACATCACCTTCAGGCCGGGGATATGCGCCAAGATAGAGGTCCAGTCCTGCGAATGCTGCGCGCCATACTTGGCTCCGACCGAAACGCGCAGAACCATGGGCAACTGTCAGTTCTCCGGCGGACATGGCCTGCCACTTGGACATCTGGTTAAAGATCTCGTCGCCGGCGCGGCCGATGAAGTCGCAATACATTAGCTCCGCCACCACACGCCCGCCGCTCAGCGCATAGCCAACGGCCGAACCGACGATCGCGCCCTCGGAGATGGACGTGTTGAACAGTCGTTGGTAGGGCAGCGCCTCGGTGAGACCGCGATAGACGCCGAATGCGCCGCCCCAGTCTCGGTTCTCCTCGCCATATGCCGTCATCGACGAGTCCTCGTAGAAGCGATAAATCATGGCCTCAAAGAGCGCCTCGCCATAGGTCACACAGCGCATCTTGGGCAGGGGATTGCCGTCGTCGTCCAGGCCGAAGCGGCTCTTCTGCAACGTCGTCTTCAGTCGCGTCTCTTCCTAGCGGCAGAAGTACCTCCGGCTCAGCCGTCGCCGAAGCTGTCCCGCTGTTGGCCAGAGAACATCATGTCGCCGATAGCGTCCGTGAATACGTCTACGCGCGGCGACTCCTCCAGCGACACTGCCGCCTGCAACACCTTGACCAGCCACTCGACACTCTCCTCGTGGAAGGCGCTTAGTTCGCCCTCGTCCGCATAACCGTTGTCCAGCAGATATTGGCCAAAGCCAACAATCGCGTCCTGTTCCTGCCACAGGTCCAGTTCTTCTTTGGTGCGATAGGCCATGGCGTCGGACGGTGAATGGCCGGAGAAGCGATAGGTAATCGTATCCAGCAGCACCGGCCCTTCTCCCGCCAGCAGTAGCTTGGACTTGCGCTCGACTGCGTCCGCCACGGCCAGCGGATTGTAGCCGTCCACGCGTTCGGAATGCATCGCCTCTGCGTTGACGCCCAGGCCGACGCGTGCCAGCATGTCGAAGCCCATGGTCTCGCCCATGGGCTGCCCGCCCATGCCGTAGAAGTTGTTCATGAAATTGAACATCATGGGCGGCGCGCCGCCGATACTCCTCGGGCCACAGTGACCGATACTGGTCCATGGCCGAGAGCGTGATTGCCTCCCACACGGGGCCGCAGCCCATGGACGCATCGCCGATGTTGGCGATGACGATGCCCGGCTTGCGATTGATGCGCTTGTACAGCGCCGAGCCGACGGCGATATCCGCCGAGCCGCCGACGATGGCATTGTTGGGCATGACGCCGAAGGGCGGGAAGAAGGCGTGCATAGAGCCGCCCATACCTTTATTGAAGCCATACTCCCGACCGAATATCTCCGCCAGCGTGCCATAGAGCACGTAGACCGTCGCCAGTTCACGCACCGTCTTCACGTCACCGGCGAAGCGCTGCACCACGCGCAGAGTCGAGCCGTCGTTGTACGTCTCCATGATCGCCATGAGATCGTCGTCGTCCATCTTCGCGATGGCGCAGAAGCTCTTGGCGAGAATTTCGCCGTGGCTGCGGTGCGAGCCAAAGATGAAGTCGTCTGCAGTAAGGTGATACGCCTGGCCCACAGCCGCCGACTCCTGGCCGATGGAGAGGTGCGCTGGGCCCTTATGGTTGTATTCGATGCCCTGATACGCATTCTCCTTCTTGATGCGGTCGAGCATGGACTCGAATTCGCGAATATAGGCCATGTCCCGGTACATCTGCACCAGCGCACCCTTGCCATATTTCTTTGCCTCGGCCTTCGGGTCCGACACATAGGCGTTGATGGGGATTGCCGGACCGGTCAGAGTGGCCGGCTTTCGCATTTCGCGGGGGTCTACCGTAATCGCCTTCGTCATGGGATACCTTCCCTATACATAGCTGATCTATATACGAATCGAACATGTGTTCTCGAATATCAGAACTACCGAAAGCTCCGGCGCCCTCACCAGATCTGAATGCATTCCATCGTCATATCGCGAGCAGCAGGTCCAGCTCGGCCATTCCTTGCGCCAAGGCGGCCAGGAAACGCGCGCCCGGGCGCGCCGTCCACCACCTGATGGTTGATGGTCAACGACAGGTTCAAATGCGGCGCAAGGGCATAGCCGCCGTCCTCCGGGCCAGGGGCCTCTGCACGATGCCGCCTACGCCGAGGATGCCCGACCTGTGGCGGGTTGAGTATCGGCGTGAAGCTCTCCACGCCAAGGCTACCCAGGTTCGTCACGGTGAAGGTGCCGCCGGTAATCTCGTCCGGTTTCACAGTGCCGTCGAGGCACGCGGCGGCCAGCCGGCCGCTCTGCACCGAGAGTTCTCGCAGGCTCAGGCGATGCGCGTGGCGGATGACGGGCACGATCAAGCCGCGGGGCGTGTCCACGGCAAAGGCCAGATGCACCTCACTATACTGGTGGACCTCGCCTTTACCGCCCTGATTGCGATCCGGGTCGAAGTACAGAGCGTTCACGTCCGGGAAGCGGGCCAGTGTGCGCGCGGTGACAAACAGCACGAGGTCGTTGATGGTGACCCCCTGCAGACCCAATGTTTCGTCACTGCCTTTAGCCGGCGGCGAAAATCGAGCAGCGCACGCGCATCCACGGCCCGATTCATGGTCAACTGGGCTGTGGAGAGCAGGGATTCACGCATACGGTCTGCGATCACTCTGCGGACCCCCTGCACAGGGACAACCGTGATTCGCTCTTCTTCTGCGCTGATTACGGACTCCACCGCCGGCTCTAGCGCCCGTTTTCGCCGCAGAAGGCGTCACAGGCTGTGAAATCGCGGCCCCGCGGCAGCACTCAGATCGCGTGACATCACGCGCCCGCCGGGACCGCTACCCTGCGCAGGCGCCTGATACTCACCGCTGGCAACCATGGCCTGGGCCACGGGGCTTAGGCGCGGCTGGGCCGCCAGCGCAGCTTCCACGTCGCGCTCGATGATGCGTCCGCCGGGTCCGCTGCCCGCAAGGCCAGTCAAGTCGACGGACTTGGCTGGCAGCCAGCTTGCGCGCCCGTGGCGAAACAGCCTGCACCCCGTCCGTCGACGGGGCTTGCAGAGGTGGCGTTGATATCAGCAGCGTCCGGTGCAGACGTTGTCTCACCGACGGCTGCGCTCTCAGTCGTTCCGCTGCCCGCCGAGCCGGAGGGTCGCAAACTACTGGCGTCTTCCCCGGGTGCGCCCACCGCTGCGATCGTCTCCAGGACAGGGACCAGATCGCCCTCGCTGAAGAACAACTCGAGAACGGAGCCGCCCACGGGACTCTCGACCTCCATGACGGCCTTGTCTGTCTCGACTTCGCATAACGCTTCGCCCTCGGCGATCTCGTCGCCGGGCTGCTTCTTCCATTCGACAATGATACAGCTTTCAACCGTATTGCCCTGCCGGGGCATCACAACTGGAGTAGCCATTTCTCACGCTCACTATTCTGGTTCAACTCTGGTTCAACTACGCTTCCACCACCCTCTGGCAAAGGTGCGAACTGAGGTGCGATCCTTCGTACGCACACCCTTCGCAAGGGCATTCCCTACAGCAAATCCGCAATGGAGCCGACGATGTGCGTGGGCACATAGGGCAGCGTCTCCACATCTTCGCGCGTGGTGACGCCCGTGAGCACGAGAATTGTCTCCATGCCGCTGGTCACACCGGCGAAGATATCGGTCTGCATGCGGTCGCCGATCATGACGGTATCCTCGGAATGCACGCCCAGGTAATTGAGCGCCGTACGCATCATCAACGGGTTCGGTTTGCCCACGAAGAGCGGGCTGCGTCCGCTTGCCGTCTCGATCAGCGCGGCCATAGCCCCGCATGCCGGCACGATGCCTTCCTCGGACGGACCGGACGGGTCCGGGTTGGTGGCGATGAAGCGAGCGCCCTCCGAAATCAGGCGGATGGCGGTGTCACCTGCGAAATGTTGTAGTCGTGCGTCTCGCCCAACACCACGTAATCCGGATCATTGTCGGTGATCACATATCCCGACGTCATGGATCGCCTGCGTCAGCCCGCTCTCGCCGATCACGAAGGCCTTGCCGTTGGGTCGCTGGCTGTCCAGGAAGGCTGCAGCGGCCAGCGCAGATGTGAATATGCGCTGCGCCGGCACGTCCAGCCCCTCGGACTTCAAGCGTGCGCCAAATCCCCCGGCGTATAGAGCGGATTGTTGGTTAGCACCAGATACGGCGTACCCGCCTCGTTGAGCCGGTTGATAAACTCCTCCGCGCCGGGGATCGGCGTGCGCCCGCGAACGAGTACGCCGTCCATGTCCATCAGATAGTTCTGATATTCCTGCATTCGTTTCCCTGCAATCTAGTAGCTGCGATGTCACGACGGCGCCGAGAAGGTTTCTCTTCGCTGTCGCGTATCTGGTGTCTTAGCGGTTCACGCTTCCACGCTTCAAGCAACCTGCACGTTGACGCCGGCTGCGCGCACCTCCGCCAGCAAGGGCTCGGCGACGCCGCCCGTCGTGATGACGCGGCTGATGTCTTCCAGTGCGGCGAAGGAGGCCACGCCGACACGGCCCCACTTGGTGGCGTCCAGCACGGCAACGGCCTCGCGGCACATGGCAACCAGGGGTCGCTTGACTGCCGCCACTTCGGACGAGACGTCGGTCAGTCCTTCGGCCAGCGAAATGCCGTGCGCCCCGAAGAAGCCGCGCTGAATATTGAGCAGACGAATTGCGTCCAGCCCCTGAACGCCGACCAGTGAGGCAGTCTCCCGGTCCAGCGTGCCGCCGGTCATGATTACGGTCACATCGCGCGCGTCCATCAGCTCCTGCACGATTGCCAGGCCATTGGTGATGACGGTGACATGTCGACTGCGTCTGAGCTGACCGGAAGATAGGCGGTCATTGCGCAGATGATGCGCCTTGAGGTGATGCGCAATCGAGAGCGAAGTGCTGCTGCTGTCCAGGAAAACAGCGTCGCCGTCTGCCACGAGGGCCGCTCCGGCGCGGCCGATGCGGCTCTTCTCGCGTACCTGACGCCGGCGACGCAAAGCGAGGGCCAACTCGCCGTATTCGCCCTGACTGGGAACCGCGCCGCCGTGTGTGCGAACGAGCAGTCCGCGGTCCGCCAGCGCCTGGAGGTCGGCGCGGATAGTGACTTCCGAAACGCCGAAGGCGCGACTCAATTCGGCGACGGAGACGCGACCCTTCCCGTTCACCCATTCCAGGATGGCTTGCCGCCGCTCTTCCAAATATAGCTCTCGGACTGCCTCCACGCCGCTTCTCGCTTGGCTGCACATTCCTTTGATTGCTTTCGATTGCTTTCAGTTTAAGTCGAAACGATGAAATTGTCAACTCTGGAGATGCGCGTGCAGCAGGGGATAGTCCAGGCAGCGCCCATCGGAATCCGTTGAGCAAGGCCAGAACGAGGGTCCAACGCACGCGCAATCACCCTACGCACTCTCTTCGTTTGTAGGTGAAAGATGGCGCCTGGAGCGTTGGACGCGGATTCTATTCTTCGCCCCATTCTTCGGACTCGAAGCCGAAGAGTTGGACGTTGGCGTCGCACCAAGCATCGCGGGGCAGCCCCGCCTTCTGGCACGCGCCCTCCAGGAACTGCACGCGGTCCCATTCGAAGCGCACGGGCACATCGGGCAGGAGCAGACCTGCGCGCTGGTTGCGCACGACCATCAGCCCGTGACGGCCTACCTCAACGTCCTCGGCGTGGATGGGGGCCAGCGGCGTCAGCGCGTTGATCTCGATGCGCAGCTTGGGCAGTTCGTCCAACGTGACGGGGAAGAAGCGCGGGTCGTCTGCAGCGGAGGCGATCGCCATGGTAGAGACGGCTTCCAGCAGAGGCCGGCGCGCTATGCTCTCGCCGCGACAGCCGCGCAGTTCGCCCGTATCGCGCCGCCACAGCGTCACGAAGACGGCGCGAGGCCGGTTCAGCGCGGCAGACTCATGTACGAATGTGGGCCGCACACCGTCATTGAGAAAGCCACGCAACGTCTGCCGGGCGACGTCCAGCAATAGGTCCTTGTCCGCGTCTGAAAGAGAGGTCTTCGCAAGGGCGGTGTTGGCCGTGGAACTGAACGCATCATCGCCCGCTGCGTCGGAGCAAGGCTCGTATGTCTTGTCATCGTGCTTGCGATCTGGACGCGTCACGGCGGAGTTCCCTCCTGGAGCAAGGACGGAGCGCGAACGGAGCGGTCATCCTCAATCATGTCTCCAAACTGGAAAATGAGCAAGCGTCGCTCGAATACCCACGCCGGCCTACAGTCAAGGAGCGATCGGCTTTCGATTCCGCGCCGGGACCCGGTATGATGTCGGCATGTGTGCGCAATCCAATTCGGCTATCCAAGTTCGGCCGTTCCTAAAATGGGCCGGCGGTAAGACCCAGCTCCTGCCGCAGATTCGAGACCGCTATCCACCTGAACTGCAGGACGGCCGCGTCCGCCATCATGTGGAGCCCTTTCTGGGTGGAGGCGCTGTATTTCTCGACATAGCGCAGCGTTTCGACATTGCCTCCGCCTTCCTCAGCGATATCAACCCGGAGCTTGTCCTAGTGTACCGGGTCGTACAGCAGTCGCCGCATGACTTGATCCACGAACTGGACCAGCGCGTACACGCCTATCTTCCTTTGGACGAGGCGGGCCGCAAGCAGTACTTTTATGCCACCCGCGACGCCTATAACGAACAACGCGCTCGCATCGATTTCTCCGCGTATTGCGACGCGTGGGTTGTCGCGCGCGGCAAATATGATCTTTCTGAACAAGACCTGCTTCAACGGTCTGTTCCGCGTGAACTCGAAGGGCGGCTTCAACGTTCCCTTTGGCCGTTATGCGCGCCCGTCGTTCTATGACGAGGAGAACCTGCTGCGCATCTCGGAGTTGCTCGACGTGGCGGAACTGGTACACGGTAGCTTCACAGATTGTGAGTCCGCCGTCGACGCCCGCACGTTCGTCTACTTCGACCCGCCCTACCGTCCGCTCAGCGACACGGCGCACTTCACCTCCTACTCTATACACCGCTTTGACGACGAAGACCAGACGCAGCTCGCCCTATTCTACGGACACCTGCACGACGCGTATGGCGCGAAGCTCATGCTCAGCAACTCCGATCCCAAGAACATGGATGCGGAAGATACGTTTCTCGACGATCTCTACGGCCGCTTCTCGGTACATCGTGTGGTCGCCAACCGCATGATCAACGCCAATACTGAGCGTCGAGGCAAAATCACTGAGTTGTTGGTCACGAACTACTGAACGGGACGGCCAATCACCGCCGAGGCCGCTGCGAGACGCAGAAGAGAGCGCAACGAGAATCAGAACGTGCATCAGGGATAGGGGTTGCCGCACCTACTGCCATCCCATGTATGCTCTGCCGCGATTTCACGCGTTCAGCGTTGCGCTCCACCTATGCTACTATCTCCACACGGCTCGTCCCCCGCAGGACAGGAGAAGATACGCGTGGCCTATGATGAGAAGTGCGCTTCGCGCCTGGCGGATGTGCTGGACGAGTTATCGCCCGTCCCTGCGCAGCCCAAGAAGATGTTCGGCGGTATCGCCTACATGGTTCAGGGCAACATGTGTATTGGTGTGAACCAGGACAATCTGATGGTGCGCGTGGGACCGGACGCCTACGACGATGCGCTCGCACAGCCTCATGCCCGGCCGATGGACTTCACGGGCAAGCCCATGCGCGGTTTCGTCTACGTCCCGCCGGAGGGGTACGCAACACGCGAGGACCTCACCTCCTGGGTGCAGCGCAGCCTGGACTTTGTGCTTTCCCTACCGGCAAAATAGGAGAACGCAGGTTTGACCGCGACCCGTGTCCAGTCAAACAGAAATATCGCCGAAGGGCAGTCGCTATATCATTTGAGACGGGTACCCGGCCACTTGCTCCTTTCTGCTTGTGGGCTGCTAGATTGTCCCCTGATGGCAGTTCTGGTATTGAAGTGTTAGGCGCACGTCCTCGCTCCGACCAGGCGTCGCACATGGAAGCTCCAGGACTGTATCGCGCAATTGGTATAGTTGCTTGAGCAATTGGTGAGGATTCGTGTCTCGGCGCACAGTTTTCGTCTGGGCAGACTATCTTGGCGACAAGGATTTGGTTGCCAACGGACGATTCAACGGCGGACAAGCTTCGTCGAAATGGCGCCGTACTTGCGGAATACCATGCGTCGTAGGCAGGAGTCCGTCGTGCGCGACCCGGTCAACATCAACTGGCCGGAGATCACGCAGCGTGTCTACAACCCGGCCATGGACCTGCTGTGGAGCGGCGCCGAAACCGCCCAGGCCGTCGGAGAGAAGATCGCGGAGGAATCGGCGGAGCTGTTTGCCTCCGGCACGGGTGCGTAGCATTTCGCAGCCACATATTGACGGTATGTAAGAGAACGGAATTCACCACAGAGGACACAGAGCACGCAGAGACCGCCAGTAAGAAGTTAGACTTCTTTCAATCTTCTTTGGATAACTCTGTGACGTTTCGTGGCCTCTGTGGTGGTTAGTTCACTGGATACTCGCGAAATTCTCGCACAGCCTCGTACAGGGCCAGAAGGTTCTCGGTCGGCGTCTGCGGCTGCACATTGTGTACCGTCGACAGCACCAATCCACCGCCGGGTGCGAAGATGCGTATGTTCTCTCGCACCTGTGCGCGCACCTCGTCAGGCGTACCAAAGGGCAGCACCTGCTGCGTGTCGATGCCCGCGCCCCAGAACGTGAGCGCGTCGCCGAAGCGCTCCTTCAGCACAGCCGGGTCCATGTCCTTGGCCGTGAACTGCACCGGGTTGAGAATGTCGAAACCGGCATCCACGAAGTGGGGCAGCAGCGGCATCAGCGCGCCGTCTGTGTGGATGAACGACTTCCACGCCGTGTGCGTGTGGATCCAGTCGTTGACTGCGCGGTGGAAGGGCTGATAGAGGTCCTGGTAGGTGGCAGGCGAGATGAAGGGCGCGTTCTGTGTGCCGAAATCAGTACCCGTCACGATGACCGCGGCCACGCGGTCGCCCACCACCTCGTAGATCTTGGCCAAGTTCGCCAGCCCAATCTCGCACTGGCGCGTGAATAGCTCATAGACATACTCTCGACGCAGCAGCGCGCTCATGTACCACTCGGCCACGTCGCGGATGCCCTTGGGGTGCTTGAGCCAGGCAGCGGGCACCAGCGCGATGTCGCCGAACGCCGTGCCGCCGAAGCTGGCGAGGATCGCCTTGTCGGTCTCGGTGTAGAGTCGTTCCGCCTCCGCCTCGAAATGGGCCAATTGCGCATCCGAGATGGGCTGGAACTCCTCCAGGTTGTCTTCCACGTTGAGATTGTCGTCGTCGATAGGCGGCTGGCGCACGATGGCGTCGAAGTAGTAGCCGCCCGCGGGCATCACGCCGGACGCCGGTACGGACTTGTCGCCTTCCGGGTACAGAAGGATGTCGCCGTTGGGCTCGGGCTCGGTATTGAAGCCGCCCGGCACGAGCACCGGCGTGCCGCCGAAGGTGGTCCACGGTTTCCAGTCCACGTTGTGGAAGCCGAACATGGTGCGCGTGCCGGTCAGATGCACGACGTCCGCGCCCAGCGCATTCTGCAAGTCCGGCTTGATCTCGCCCAACATCTGATACGGGTCGATGACCTTGACGGGCGTGCCCGGCTCATCTAGTCCCAGAGCTTGGCGCAGGCGGTAGACCGCGTCCACGTGCATGCCGGTAAGCACGGAGCCGCCCAGATCGAGCGGTACGACGTCCGGCTCCTCGTGGTTCAGCGCCTTGAGTACACGTTCTCTCGATGTCAGCATAGGTCGCCTCCTGACCGGTTGTGGAGAGCACATGGAGGTCACAGAGAGAAGCGGGAGGGAAGACAAGAGGATGGCAAGGTGACGGAACAGCCTTTCCGTGCCGGAACACCTCTCACAGTTCCTTCTCCGGCCTTACTCAAGTCCCCCCTCTGCCCTCTCGGTGTCCTCTGTGGTGATCCATGTTACGCCCGCGCCTGCAGAAGCCGGTACAGCGTACGCCGCGCCAGCATGTCCCCACTGATTACGCCGACCACGCCCTCCTCCGTCACCACGGGCATGGCCGAGATCTCATGGTACTCCAGCTTGCGCACCACGTCGAGAATGCTGTCGTCCGGCGCAGTGGCGACCACGGGCGACGTCATGATGGCGGAGACAGGCGCATCGTCGGATACAGCGGTGGCCGTCGCCTGGGTCATATTCCAATTGGTGACCACGCCGGTCAATTCGCCGTGTGCGGAAACCACGGCCAGTAGATCGCCCGGATCGGCGATCAGGGCTTGGGCGGCTTGGCGCACGGGCGTCGACTCCATCGATGACGGCGATGGGCTCCATGACGTCGGCTGCGGTGCGGTCGCTCTCGCGGGAGGCGATGCGGGCGACGCTGATCTGCTCGGCGGCTTCGACCGGCAGCAGGTCCGGGTCGGCGATGAGGGCATCCACAAGCTCGACCATGTTGTTGCGGATCACGCGGCGCACCCACTCCTCGGCGGCGACTGCGCCGTTCCTCGGCCAGCGCGGCGAACTCCTCGCGCATGTTCGGCCAGCCAGCGGTCCACGGCAGCCGTCATCGCCCAGCATCTCCGGCGGTATCTCCAGATGCGCGGGCGCAGGGATGAGGTGCTCCTGCGCCGCGTAGATGACGCCGCCGGAGTTAACGAGAAAGTCCGTGGCGATCAGCGTGCCCCGCTGCCAGTAGACGATGCGCTCCATGCGCATACGCGTGCGCGCGGCGGGCCGCGTCCGGCGAGTAGGTGTTCGCCCCTTCCACAATCAGCGACCAGTCGCCCATGCGGTCCACCGTCATGGACGGATTCTCCGCTCGGTCGACGCCCAAGTAGTTGGGGACGGGCGCTGCGGGTACGAGGCAGAAGGCCGATTCGCGCAGCAGATCGTTGAGGTCGCTGGAGTATTTGGCCGTGCCGGGTCCTTCGGCTTCCAGTTGGCCCTGGAAGTAGGGCAATGCGACCACGCGCTCGTGGAGCCGAATTTCCAGCAACTCGGTCACGGGCAGCCCGGCTTCATCGTAGATGTAGCCGGACGCGTCGCTGACGCCCACGACGCGTGGCGCGTTGTCCGGGTCGTCCTCTGCCAGAATGCGCGCCGTGTGTGCGCCCACCGCGCCGAAGCCCTGGATGAGGACGCTCATCTCCCTGCGCTCGGGGATGTCCAGGTCCGCGAACTGCGGCAATGCGCGCAGTCGTGCCATCTCGCCCAGCAGCGTGTCGATGGCGACGACGACGCCCTGCGCCGCGCCGCCGAGCTGGTCGATGCGGTTGCCGCCCATCTCCACCGGTTTGGAGAGGGCGCCCTGCAGGCCGTTCTCGATGGCGATGGTCTTCATGTCGGCGTCGTTGGTGCCCACGTCCGGGCCCGGGCAGGTAGATGTCGCGGTAGCGGCGGATGCAGGCGGGCGAAGCCGCGCACGATGGCCGTGTGCTCTTCGGGCGTAAGCGCGCGGTCGGGCGCGACAATGCCGGCCTTGCCGCCGCCGAAGGGCAGTCCCGCCGCCGCGTTCTTCAGCGTCATGCCCCGCGCCAGGTTGTGGATCGTCTTCGGCGTGACGTCCGGCAACATGCGGATGCCGCCCATGGAGGGGCGACCCATGGCCAGGTTGTCCACCACAAGGTAGCCGCCGATCTCCAATTCGCTCTCCTCGTCCCACAGGCAGGCGACGAGGAAGGGGCCCAGGCTGTCCACCTCGATGCCCAGGCGCAGCAGCCGGTCCACGTCCAGTGGGCCGAACTCCATGAAACGCAAGGGCCCGTCTGCGACGAGCCGGTTGCGCCATGTTCGATCCAGCAGGGCGTCGTGTAGGAACTGCTCCATATAAGTTGGGATCATCGTGACCTCCTGTGCAATCCGATCCTATCGGGACGATCGCGCTGACACGCCTACAGCGGCTCGAAGCGCGCCTGGAAGAAGCGCAGGTACTTCGGCTCGTAGACCATCTTCAGCCCGCGCGTCTGCTTCGCGCGCATCATACACCGCCTTGACCGACTCGGCCACCACGTCCATGTGCGCCTGCGTGTAGACGCGGCGCGGGATGGTCAGCGCGCGTCAGCTCCAGCGCCGGGTAGCGGTGGTCGCCGGTCTCCGGGTCGCGCCCGGCGCTGACGATGCCGCGCTCCATGCTGCGCACGCCCGAATCCAGGTAGAGCTCGGCGGCCAGGGTCTGGGCCGGGAAGTGGTCCTGCGGAATGTGCGGGTAGAAGCGCTTGGCGTCCAGGAAGATGGCGTGGCCGCCCACCGGCTGCACGATCGGGATGCCCCAGTCGGTCAGCAGCTCGCCCAGGTAGCGCACCTGGCCGACGCGCGAGCGCACGTGGTCGTCCTGCACCGACTCCTCGATGCCGATGGCCAGCGCTTCCATGTCGCGGCCGGCCATGCCGCCGTAGGTGTGCAGCCCCTCGTAGACCACGACCATGTTGCGCGCCTGCGTCGAACAGCTCCTCGTCGTTGACGGCCAGCCAGCCGCCGATGTTGACCAGGTTGTCCTTCTTGGCGCTCATCCAGGCGCCGTCGGTGTAGCTGCAGAACTCCTTCAGGATCTCGGCGATGGGCTTGTCGGCGTAGCCCTCCTCGCGCTCCTGGATGAAGAGGCAGTTCTCGACCATGCGCGTGGCGTCGAGATAGATGCGGATGCCGTGCTTGTCGCACAGCTGCGCGCAGCTCGCGCACGTTGGCCATGCTCACCGGCTGGCCGCCGGCCATGTTGACCGTGCCGGCCAGGCTGACGTAGGCGATCTTGCTCCGCGCCCTACGCGGTCGATCAGCGCCTGCAGCTTGTCCAGGTCGACGTTGCCCTTGAAGGGATGCAGGCTGGCCGGGTCGTGGGCCTCGTCGATGATGACGTCCACGAAGGTGCCGCCGGCCAGCTCCTGGTGCAGGCGGGTGGTGGTGAAGTACATGTTGCCGGGGATGAACTGGCCGGGCTTGATCAGCGGCCTGGCTGATCAGGTGCTCGGCGCCGCGGCCCTGGTGGGTGGGCACGATGTACCGGTAGCCGTAGTAGGTCTGGACGGCCTCTTCCAGGTGGTAGAAGTTGCGGCTGCCGGCGTAGGCCTCGTCGCCCAGCATCATGCCGGCCCACTGGCGGTCGCTCATGGCGCTGGTGCCGCTGTCGGTGAGCAGGTCGATGTAGACGTCCTCGGAGCGCAGCAGGAAGGTGTTGTAGCCGGCCTCCTCCAGCGCCTGGCCCGCGCTCCTCGGCGTGATCATGTGGATCGGCTCGACCATCTTGATCTTCCAGGGCTCGGCCCAGGAGCGGCGGCCGAACTGCTGGCCCATGGTTTGCGGAACGATGTCGGACATGATTGCTCCTTATGGATGTCGGTTCGATGAAGTGGGATTAGTGCAGAGGCTCAAGGTTCAACGTTTCGCGTCAGAGATTCACGGATTCCCCGCTCACGCATCCTGTCGCCTGCACAGCGTCACCCTCTCATCGGCAAGGGCAGCGCGGTGGTCGATTTCGCTTCCGAGAGCACGAGGCTGGTGTTGATGCGGGCCACGCCGGGCACGGGCGTCAGCTCCTGGATCACGAAGCGCTCCAGGTCCTTGCGGTTGCGCACGACGACCTTGAGCAGGAAGTCGAACTCGCCGGTGACGTGGTGGCATTCCAGCACTTCCGGGAACTCGCGCACGCGGCTGCGGAATTCGTCCAGCCCCTCCTGCCGGTGCAGTTGCAGGCTGACGTGCACGAAGCAGGTCATGTCGTAGCCCAGCTTCTCCTTGTCGAGCAGGGCGACCGTGCGCAGGATGTAGCCCTGCTCGGTCAGCCGCCGCACGCGGGCGTGGGTGGCCGGCGGCGACAGGCTGATTCGCTGCGCCAGCTCGGCGTTGCTGATGCGCCCGTCCTCCTGCAGGATGCGCAGGATGGAGAGATCGAGTTCGTCGAGGAAACATCATACGAATATTATACCATGACACCACGTCATGATTCAATTAATGCTATTCAGCCTATTCGGTAGATATTCCCGAATTTTGTTCTGTCACTAATACACAATTCTGTTACCCGCTATTTACGCTTCCGACGAGGTGGTTCGTCGGCCCTCGCAGACCGGAGAAGCCGAAGCTCGTAGGTCAGGCCGGAGACCTGACGCCTGACACAATCGCAGAGCCGCCATTGCCAGGTTGCGCGTCTCTCGTGTACACTGACGTGTGCACAACGGCGCTTCACCATCTGCAACCGACCTGACGCACTACGCATCGCCTCGCGTCAAGGGCAGCCCCATAACCGCGAGCCGGAGGTAAGTCGTGGAACTCGCCACCCTCGTCACGATCCTGTCTACGAGCGTTTCCGCCATCAGCGTCCTCAAGAAGGGCTACGACATCGTCACAGGCTGCGACCATGAGCAAGCGCCTGGACCGCTTCAGAGCCGAGATCACGGAGCAACTTGACGAAATCCGCAACGGCATTTACCGCCTGCCGGTTCAGGAGGTATACGACACCGGCTACAGCGTGCAGCGCACAGTCGACGACGTTCGCGAAGCTTGGTCAGCGCGGTGCAACCGATGCAGAGCGCCTTGGGCGGCGACATTGCCGTCTCCAACCCGATCCTCTCGCCTGACCGTTTCCGCGACACCTTTCGTGAGAACCCGGAGCATCTGCTGTACGCCATCCGGTCGCTCGGCGGCGCGTCGCTACCCGGCGACTACCTGAGCGACCCCACGCTGCGACCGGTGATCTTTGAGAAGTGGGGCCAGTATTTCATTGGCCTGATCAAGGTCGGCTACGCCCGCGATATGTTGCACTTGGAGTATCGCCCGCTGGGAGCGAGCAATGAGAGCAATGTCTGCCCCCGCCCAAGCCAATCACGTCTTCCTTGGTGTTCGACTGGGTCACCATCCCCGCCGGCGAGTTCACCATGGGTAGCGATAAGCGCCGCGACGAGCATGGCGCTTGACGACGAACAGCCGCAACATCGAGTTCTTCTGCCTGAATTCCGCATTGCGCGAGTCCCTGTGACTGTGGCGCAATTTCGAGCCTTTGTGAACGAGACGAACTACCGCACCACTGCGGAGGAAGAGGGCAGCGCTCGTATCGTGGACGGGTTCAAAGTGGGAGAGACATAAAGGCCGCCAACTGGCGGCATCCACGCGGCTCCGGCAGCGACATATCACGAAGAGCGACCATCCCGTTGACGTGCGTTTCCTGGCACGACGCCGTCAGCCTTCTGCGAGTGGGCTGGTGTACGGCTGCCCACGGAGGCGGAGTGGGAGAAGGCCGCACGCGGGACAGACGGACGCATCTGGCCGTGGGGCGACCAAGAGCCGGATACGGGCCGCTGCAACTTCCATGATGAACGTTGGCGATACGACGCCAGTGGGGCAGTACGAGAGCGGAGCAGTTCCTATGGGTTGCTAGATATGGCGGGCAATGTGTGGGAGTGGACGAATAGCAGTGGAAGGATTATCCCTATCGGGAAGGCGACAGACGCGAAATGGCGGACGCAGGCAGCCATCGCGTGGTGCGGGGCGGGTCGTTCGACCACCTCGGGGCAGCGTGCGCTGCGCCTCCCGCGCGCGGGGCAATCCAGACCACCGGGGCGTATAGCCACGGGTTTCGGGTGGTGTCCCCCGGCTTTTGACACTCTGGGCTCTGATACCCTCTGATCTCTGAAGCGATGTTGCTCTGATCTCTCTGTTGGGGCGTAGCCCCAAGGCCGCCGAAGGCGGCCCGCGAATTTTGTCGCTCGATTTCGCAGCTGATGGACAACGTGATTCATGCTATCCAAAGTCACCAGTACGTATGCAGATCTCCATACATGGGACAATCTCTATGCTGCCTATCGGAAGGCCGCACGCGGCAAGCGGGGTCGCGGCCCGGCGGCTTGTTTCGAGTTTCACCTTGAGGACAATCTTATCGAGTTACAGGACGAACTCGCTGCGGAGGTCTACTCTCCTGGCCCATACGTAAACTTCACGATACATGAGCCCAAGCGCAGATGCATCAGTGCGGCCCCGTTTCGCGATCGCGTCGTGCACCACGCCCTATGCAACATCATCGAACCTGCCTTCGAGCGAAGTTTCATCACCCACAGCTACGCCA
Organism: uncultured Chloroflexia bacterium; assembly: GCA_963752485.1. Lineage (GTDB taxonomy): Bacteria > Chloroflexota > Anaerolineae > Caldilineales > Caldilineaceae > JASGTU01. Next base: position 192,437 of record CAVVYP010000013.1, on the reverse strand, counting down.
ACCGCGTTGGCAAGGGAACCCATCGCGATCACTAAATCAGTGCCAGCGCCGGGCAAGACAATACCAGTTTGTCCTCCAGTGCGACATCCGCCAGTTCTTTCCCTCTATCGACCATGCCGTATTGCAGCGCGTCCTCAACCGTCGCATTCAAGACCGCGCCTTACGCAGGCTGATCACGCTGGTCATTGCAGAGCGGGACCGGCATCTTGGATGAAGAGTATGACATGGTCTACTTCCCAGGCGATGATCTCTTTGCAGCCGACGCGTCCGCGGGGTTTGCCTATCGGCAACCTGACCAGCCAGTTTTGGGCCAACTGCTATCTCAACGAGTTTGATCACTTCGTCACTCGCCAACTTGGCTGTCGCGCCTATTTGCGCTATGTAGACGATTTCCTGCTCTTTGCCGACGACAAGGCAACACTTTGGCGCTGGCGCACAGCACTGATCGAACGACTCGCTGCCCTGCGGCTGACGCTTCACGAATCGCGCGCGCTGGTTCGCCCTGTCACAGAAGGCATCCCTTTCCTTGGCTTCACGGTGTACCCGACTCACCGGCTTCTCAAGCGCACAAGAGGCATCGCGTACCGGCGGCGGCTGCGCAATGTTGCTGCGCGACTACCGGCGAAGACAGATGTTGCGCGGCGACGTAAGCGCCTCCGTTCGGGGCTGGATCAACCATGTGCGCTACGGAGACACATGGGGCTTGCGCACCGCTGTCCTGGAAGGGGTTGTGTTGTGAAGCAATCTGGTGAGATGCCAATCTTTGTGAAGACGAGCGATTTCCTGGCCTGGCTGATTCCGCTCAGCAACCATTTCCCTCGTGTCCACCGGCATACAGTTACGCGCCGCCTCTTGGACGCGGCGTTCGATTTTCTGGAGAGACTTCTTGAGGCAAATCAGGCCCGCGGGAGCGCAAGATTGGAGCAGTTACTGGCAGCGGATGCGCAGTTGGATAAGGTACGTCTGTACCTGCGGCTGGTGTATCGTTGGCAGTGGATTTCTGCGGGCCAATACGAGCACGCTGCGCGGTTGGTGGCCGAATTAGGGCGGCTGTTGGGCGCGTGGCAAAAAACTACACGGCAGTCACCGGTCCACGGGACCGGCGCTGCGGGGACCGGCTGAGACGTCGCGTGGTGCGGGGCGGGTCGTTCAACAACAATCGGAACAACGTGCGCTGCGCCTACCGCAACAGGAACAATCCAGACAACCGGAACGATAACAACGGGTTTCGGGTGGTGTCCCACGGCTTTCCGTCGTCGTTCCCGGTTAGGAAGACGACGCCAGCACACCGGACCGGCTATGGCTTGTCCGGCGAGGTCTGAGAGCCGGTGCAGCCGGTTCCTGGCCGAGTCTTGCAGTTGCACACAGTGTGTCGCTGCGGGCCGGGCAAATACCGAAAAGGCCCGCGCCCTACCCGGATGCGCAATTCTGCCGGGCCGGCGCGGGTCACCGCCCTTCGTTTCTGCAAAATACGCCGGCGACCGCTATAATGGAGCTGCGCAAGTTCCCCGGGAACCATCGCGGCGACACGACCCTACATGCATTCACAAGTCGACATAAACCCATAGCCAGTCAAGGAGCATCCCAATGGCAGATTTCTCCAAAGCACGCGCCATGCTCAGCGAGTTCAAGGGCGACGCCTACATCCACGGACTGGGCGTCCTTCCCCAGGTCGGCAAGGCCACGGCCAAGTACGGCCGCAACGCCGCCTTGATCGCTGATCATTTCCCAGGCTCTGACGCCTACATCCAGACCATTCGCGACTCGCTGGCAGAGGCCGACGTGGACATCGTCGGCGAGATCGACGGCGCCGGCCCCAACGCGCCGCTGGAAGACCTGGCGCGCATTACCGAAGCCGTCATCAAGCTGAACCCGGACGTCATCGTCAGCTTCGGCGGCGGCAGCACCATCGACGCGGCCAAGGCGGCCGAGGTGCTGCGCACGCTGGGCGGCGAGATCGAGGACTACTTCGGCACAGGCCTGGTGGCCGAGGCGCTGGCCAAGAGCGGCAAGACTTTGACGCCCCATGTCGCAATCCAGACTGCGGCCAGCTCCGGCGCACATCTGACCAAGTACTCGAACATCACCGACGTCAGCACCGGCCAGAAGAAGCTCATCGTCGACGAGGCCATCGTGCCTGTCCAGCCGATCTTCGACTACGAGGTGACCTTCGGCGCACCGGTCTCCCTGACCGCGGACGGCGCGCTGGACGGCATCGCCCACTCCACGGAGGTGCTCTACGGCGCGGTGGGCCAGCCCCACTACGAGCGCATGGAGGACGTCGCGGTCGAGACGATCAAGCTGGTGCTGGAATACCTGCCCAAGGTGATCGACAACCCGAAGGATGCCGGAGGCGCGCGAAGCCCTTGGGCCTGGCCACGGACCTGGGCGGCTACGCCATCATGCTGGGCGGCACCAACGGCGGGCATCTGACCAGCTTCTCGCTGGTGGACGTGCTGAGCCACGGCCGCGCCTGCGCCATCATGAACCCCTACTACACGGTCTTCTTCGCGCCCGCCATCCAGGAGCCGCTGCAGCTCACCGGCCCGCTCTACAAGGCGTCGGGCGATACGGACGCCGACCTGGACGATCTGTCGAGGGCCGCGAGCTGGGCGAGGCGGTGGCCAACGCCATGATCCACTTCGAGGAGCGCATCGGCTTCCCGGCCACGCTGGGCGAGGTGCCCGGCTTCACGGACGCGCACATCGAGCGCGCGCTGACCGCGGCCAAGAACCCGCAGCTCAAGATGAAGCTGGAGAACATGCCCGTGCCGCTGACGGCCGACATGGTGGACGAGTACATGGGCCCGGTGCTGGAGTCGGCGAAGACGGGCGACCTGTCGGTGATCAAGACCGCGGAGTAGGGCTTTCGGGTCGCCGGCAAGTCAGCGCGTAGCGCAAGAATCATCCATTATTAGGTCTGGGCGGGCAACGCATTTGCCCGCCTTTTCTATTGGCAGTGACGCCGTTGGGCGTGGAGGCGAAAAACCCCAATCTGGTCACATATTGGTCAACTTCTGTGCCCTGTCAGCGCGAGAATGAACAAAGGACGCGGCCTGTTCAATTGTCAGTGGAATATCGCCAGTCACATCTCCACCCCTGAGAGAAAGGATGCAGCGATGACCGGCTCCAGAAGGCTTAGTCTGATTGTGGCAGTGGTCGCCATTCTGGCGGCGATCACAACGATGACGGCGTTAGCGGACGCAAGTGATGAACTTTCGGAATCGACCTCGTCGACGTCTGTGCCCGCCGTGCAGATTGCGGCGGGCGGTGAGCACATGTGCGCCGTTACGGAAGACGGCGATGTACTGTGTTGGGGCTCCAACTATGACGGCCAGCTAGGCGACACAACGGCCCTGGACCGCAATGCGCCTGTGCATGTGGCGGGTCTGGATGGGCAAGCAAGCGCCGTTGCAGCAGGATTGCAACATACCTGTGCACTGACTGCCGCAGGAGGCGTGAAGTGCTGGGGTCACAACGAATATGGCCAGCTTGGAAACGGGACAACGGAAATCAGCCGTATGCCTGTCGACGTTGTCGGTCTGGTGTCGAATGTACAGGCCATGGCGCTGGGTCTGCACACACCTGCGCATTGACTGAGAGCGGCGGCGTCAAGTGCTGGGGATACAATGGCTACGGTCAACTGGGCGATGGCACCACGGAGACACGCATTGAACCAGTAGACGTGACGGGGCTGGTCGAGCGGGGTGGAAGCGTTCGCAGCTGGGGGACTCGCGATACCTGCGCTTGCTGCAGGACGGAGGTGTCAAGTGCTGGGGAAACAGCTATGAAGGCCAACTTGGCAACGGCATGGCATGGTGGACAGGTTCCGCCGGGCGCTGATACGTTCAGCACGACGCCTGTAGACGTAACAGGTCTGTCCAGTGGGGTTGCGGCCATCACGGCCGGCGCCGGCCATGCGTGCGCGCTGACGAATGCCGGCGAGGTCAAGTGCTGGGGGCCGAAACAGCCAGGGTCAGTTGGGTAACGGAACAAACACGGAAGGCGAGCCGACGCCCGTTGACGTGTCGGGTCTGGCAAGTGGAGTGATCGCCTTGGAGCTGGCGGCGCACATACGTGTGCGCTGCTGCGATGATCAGTACCGTCAAGTGTTGGGGTTCGTCGAACTCCGAAGGCCAACTCGGCAACGGCGACGGCGGTGAGTATGTCATTAGCACCACGCCTGTCGACGTAGTTGGGCTGGCCGGAGAACCTACGGCCATCACGCTGGGATATTGCTCACACCTGCGCCTTGTTGCCGGACGGGGAAGTGCAATGTTGGGGCTTGAACCGCAGCGGCGTTCTGGGCATGGGGCTGGACTACATACGCTACCGAAGTACTTGCCGGTGGATGTTGCCGGCTTGGACGGCCCGACAAGGAATGTCAGCGCCGGCGACACACATGCGCGGTGACGGAAGCCGGCAGCTTGATGTGCTGGGGTAGGAATGACAAAGGCCAGTTGGGAGATGGCACCGAGCTAGACCGAAATATGCCCGCAGACGTGATCGGTCTGGACAAGGATGTGCTGCATGCGGCCGCGGGGAGAGAACATAGTTGTGCCGTGAAAGCCGGAAATGCGTTCTGTTGGGGCACGAATCGGCTGGGGACAGGTGGGAGACGGTACGCAAACGGACCGCATCTCTCCGGTTTTGGTAACAGGACTTGCCGAGACCGTTGCGCTCGTCTCAGCTGGCGACGAGTACACCTGCGCTCTTACTGACAACGGCGCCGTTCTGTGCTGGGGACACAATGGAGGTGGCCAGCTCGGAAATGGAGGCGGTCGGCGACACATGTTCAATCGAGATGGGCCCGATTCCCTGCAGTCCCTCGTGCCAGTACAGGTAACTGGTCTGACCAGCGGCGTAGCCAGCATCACGTCGGGCGATAGACATTCATGCGTTGTGACGTCCGCCGGCGCATTGAAGTGTTGGGGAACCAACTCATACGGCCAACTGGGGGACGGGACGACGGAACACCGAGCGACGCCGGTTGGCGTCATCGGGCTTGCCAGCGGCGTTCGGACGGCATCGGCAGGGGCTCCCATACCTGTGCATTGCTGGAAAGCGGCCAGATCAAATGCTGGGGAAACAACTGGGCCGGACAGCTGGGCGACGGCACCTCAGAGAATCGATACGAGCCGGTCCTTGTGACCGATATCTCCGATGCCCAGTGGATTTCGGCAGGCGAATCGCACACCTGCGCCGTGCTCGACGACGGCAGCGTGCAGTGCTGGGGTGACAACTCCGATGGACAGCTTGGGGACGGTACCGACGCCGGCCACATAGCCCCCGCCGCAGTCAAGGACCTGGCCGGCCCGGCGTCAGCAGTCGAATCCGGCAGCGTTCATACCTGCGCCCTGCTCGAGAGCGGAGAGGTCCAGTGCTGGGGCAGCAACTACTACGGACGGTTAGGCTCGGGACGAGACTATCGCACGACGCCTGTCATGGTGATTGGCTTCGGTGCTGAAGACGAACTGGTGCTTCTGCCCAGTCTCTATAAGTAAGCGGAGGCAAGGAGCAAACCGGCTGCATCGAGATCGGATGAAACGACGGTCTATCACGGCGCTGATCCAGCGCAACAACGAGTGGCTGGATGGGCCGCTCAGAATACACGCAACTCAATCGAGTGGTCTGTCCAGCCGCGAGAAAGGACAGAACGATGAGTACGCTAGGCAAGCTATGCTGTTTTGCGGCGACGGTTCTCGTTTTGTTATCGACAACCGCCGTAGGCGTCCTCGCAGAAGAGGGGGAAACTATCGCGGATCCGGACGCGATTCCTGCTGTACAGATCACGACTGGATCCAGCCACGCCTGCGCCCTGACAGAGGATGGCGGCGTCCAGTGCTGGGGCTCGAATGACGCTGGCAGGTTGGGAATCGGCCAGGACGAGGAGGAGTGTCCCGTTCAGCAATGCGCCGCTGGATGTGGCCGGCCTGGACAGTGGCATCGATGGCGTCTATGCGGCGTACGCGCACACCTGTGCGGTGACGTCGACGGGCGGCGTCAAGTGCTGGGGCGGGAATTGGAGCGGCCAGCTAGGCGACGGCACGACCATCAGCAGCAATGTTCCCGTCGACGTGCCTGGACTCACGGGCGTGAAGGCGATAGCGGGCGGCGGCGCGCATACCTGCGCTCTGACGAATGACGGCGGCGTGAAGTGTTGGGGCGCCAACGAACGCGGCCAATTGGGAGACGGCACCAGAACCGCCAGCAGGACACCCGTCGATGTCGAAGGTCTCGCTTCGGGCGTGAAAGCGATTGCCGCACACGATACCGACGGCAACGATTACGATGACCGCGGCTTCACCTGCGCCCTGCTGGACACGGGCGTCAAATGCTGGGGCGACGGCTATGGTCTCACGCCTGAATTCGTGCCCGGCATCGGCAGTGAGGCCATGGCGATTGACGCCGGTTTCGAATACGCGTGCGCTGTGTTCAATACAGGCGGCATCAAGTGCTGGGGCCGCGAAAACTACAGCGCAACAAGCGGGGACATCGTGTCCGTTTCCGGCGGCGGGCATTCGGGCGACTACAACACGTGCGTCGTGCTGAACGATGGGCGCGCGGAGTGTTGGGGAGAGAACGATAGAGGAGAGGTGGGCGACGGCACTACTGAGGCTCGCTGGTCTCCGGTCGACGTCATCGGCCTGGGCGGCGAGATCTCCATGATCTCGATGGGCGGGTCCTTCGCCTGCGCCCTGTTGGAGGACGGGCGCGTGCAGTGCTGGGGCAACAATCGCATCGGTCAGTGCGGAGACGGCACCCAGACACATGGGCTTTCGCCCTCCTACGTGTTCGGTTTGGAGAGCGGCGTCGAGTCGGTCACCGCCGGCTGGGCGCATACGTGCGCCGTGACAACAGACGGAGCCGCCAAATGCTGGGGCAATAACGGCAACGGTCAATGCGGTGACGGGAATGTCTGCACATCTGCCGAGACCCCGGTCGACGTGGTGGGGCTGGACAGTGACGTCTCAGGAGATGGCGGCGGGATTCGAGTATTCGGAGGCCCTTCGTCGGCGGCGGCGTCAAGCATTGGGGCAACGGCATGCCCACGCCCGCAGGATGTAGCTGGGCTGACCAGCGGCGTGCGCGCGATATCGCCCGGCTGTGCCTTGCTGACGACGGGCGCAGTGACATGTTGGGGGACTGATATTGTCGGCTTGGGATCCGGCGTACAGGCCATAGACTCCAGTAACAATAACCCCGTCTACTGGGGAAATACTCAGAAAGCTTGTGCGCTGATGGACACTGGCACGGTCAAGTGCTGGTTGCTGCAGAACGACGACGGCGATCCGCTGGCTCTGACGCCGCCGGCGCCGGTGCCCGGGCTATCCGGCGAAGTCACTGCCGTGACGGTGGGTGGCAGCTACAGCGACTACTACGAGGGGCATGCGTGCGCATTACTGACTGACGGAGGCGTGAAGTGCTGGGGCGCCAACAACAACGGGCAGCTCGGCGACGGTACCACGACGGCGAGCGCCACGCCGGTGTCTGTCACGGCACTGGGCGGCGAGGCGATTGCGGTCGCGGCAGGGTCCGAGCATACCTGCGCCGTGCTTGAGAACGGTGGTGTACAATGTTGGGGTTCGAATGGGGACGGACAGCTCGGCGACGGAACGCGAGAGCAGAGCAGTGTCCCCGTGGATGTTTCCAACATAGCTGACGCAGCCGTGGCGATTACGGCGGGTGGCGCGTATGGCTCTGGTGTTGGGGCGCACACCTGCGCGCTGATTGGCGAACGGCGGCGTCCAGTGCTGGGGCAGCAACGAAGCCGGGCAATTGGGCAATGGCGTCAACACACGATTGGCGCCGGTGGACGTGTTGGGCTTCGGCGAGGACGTCAATATCGTGCTGTTGCCCACACTGCGATTGCAGCAGTAGGAATGCTGGCACGTCACTTTGGCGCGGTGCACGCCGTAGTCGCAGGTAGTGGCGATCTAAATGGTGAGAGTTGCGTTCGGGCGGTGACGAACGCCGGTTGATCGACACGGGTGACAGGAACTCCCTGCTGCGGGGTCCGTGTCACCCGTGCAGTCCCCGAGCCTATCCCCTATTCCACCAGCAGCAACAGCATGACGAGCTCGGTCTGCGCGGCCACGCTGTGCGGCAAATGCGGCGGCATTTCCACCAGCGTGCCGGCCTGCGCGCGCATGGCGTCCCCGCCCAGCGTCAGCTCGGCCTCCCCGCTCACGAAGTAGAGCAGCGCGCGCTTGGACGCCGTGTGCTCGGACAGCTCCTGCCCAGGCGCAAAGCCGAAGATGATGGCGCGCACCTGCTCGCCATCGTACAGCGTACGGCTGACAATCGTATCAGGCGTGATCTCCGGTAGCTGTGCGGCGAGATCGGCGAAATAGCGATAGGCTGGGTTCTGTGGTGATGCGGGTGTGGCGCTCATGAAGTCGTGTCCCTTCTGACTGTCCGTTTCTAGACTGGCGTACCTTGTTGCGCTCCATCATAATGGATGATATCGTCAACGCCCGTACCAAGCCATCCTGCGTTCTCAGCGTCTAGACAAGTCGCCGCTCCCATCCCTATTGCAAAAAGACGCACCCGTGGTCGGCAGATAAGGAGACGCTGGCATTCATGATCACCGTCAAAGACCTGACCTTCACCTACCCGGGCGGGCATGCACCTGCTGTCCGCGCCCTGAGTTTCGACGTGCAGCGCGCCGAGGTTTTCGGCTTTCTGGGACCCAGCGGCGCGGGCAAGAGCACCACGCAGAAGATACTCATCGGTCTGCTCAAGGGCTATCAGGGCGCAGTCAACATCATGGACCGCGATCTACGTGACTGGGGTTCGGAGCTCTACGAACACATCGGCGTCACCTTCGAGCTCCCCAACCACTACGTGCGCCTTTCCGGCCGTGAAAATCTCAACTACTTCCGCTCGCTGTACAGTGGTGAAACGGAAGAGCCGGACCGTCTGCTGGAGATGGTCGGCCTGTTGCCGGATGCGGACAAGCGCGCCGGCGAATACTCCAAGGGCATGCAGGCGCGCCTCAATTTCGCTCGCGGCCTGCTCAACAAGCCTAAGCTGGTCTTCATGGACGAGCCGACCGCCGGCCTTGGACCCGGTCAACGCATCCAATATCAAGGACATCGTGCGCCGCCTTCAGTCCGAGGGCGTGACCGTCTTCCTCACCACCCACGACATGACGGTGGCTGACGAACTGTGCGACCGCGTCGCCTTCATCGTGGACGGCGAAATCGCCCTCATCGATCCGCCGCAGGTGCTCAAGCAGCGCTACGGAGAGCGCAACGTGCGCGTGGCGTACCGGGTCAACGGACAGATTGAGCGCGAGGAGTATTCCCTGGACGGTCTGGCCGACAACGTCGATTTCCTGACTACGCTGCGCAACAACCGCATCGAGACTATCCATTCACAGGAGACGACGCTGGAGCGCGTCTTTATCCGCGTCACGGGGAAGGAGCTCGCATGAGCAGGCTCGCGGCGACGACGCGCCTGGACATGACGGTGCAGGCGCGCAGCAAGCTATACGTCATCGCCATTGGCGTGGCCGTGGTGCTGGGGCTCTTCGTGCGCATACTGATCCCGGCGGACCTGGTATCCTACTTCCTGCCCATCTTCTATCTCTCCGCCGTGAGTGGCACGGCCTATATGTTTGTGGGCGGGATGGTCATCTTCGAGAAGGACGAGGGCACACTGGACGCGCAGATCGTGACGCCCTTGCGCATGGACGAATATCTCTCGGCCAAGTCGATTTCCCTGCTGATCGTCGTGCTGATGGAGAGCGCACTCGTGCTCTTCATCGGCTATGGCTTCACCGGCTACGATCCGGTCCCGTTGCTGATCGGGTTGATAACCCTGCCGCTGGGCTTCACGCTGGGCGGCTTCATCCAGGTCTCTCGCTACGATACGGTGACGGACTTCATCGTCTACGCCATACCCGTCATCCTGGTGACGCAACTGCCGCTTCTCGACTACACCGGCCTGGCGCCGAGCCTGCTATGGTATGTGATCCCGACTATGGGCCCATTACTGCTGTTGAAGGCCGCCTTCACGGAGATCGCGGCGTGGCAGTGGGTCTATGCGCTGATCGTTTCGGTTGCGTCGATATTCGCTCTCTTCTGGTGGGCGCGACACGCGTTCCAGCGCAACATCGTGCGCAAGCGCGGTTAGCGTGTTCCACGCAGCACAGAGTAGGACAGACCGGCCGCCGCCAGGAGTCCAGCCATGAACTTCGCCGAGGCATTCCCAACGCTCAGCCGCAATGACGGCCGCCTTGTCACACGCGACCCGTTCCTCATCGTGATGTCGGGCTATGTGCTGATCTTGGCTATGGTCGTGCGCTTCGGTCTGCCGTGGCTGACCGGCTTTCTCCTCGCGCAACTGAACTTCGACCTGACTCCCTACTATCCGCTCGTCACCAGCCTTCTCGTGCTGTGGCCCCAGTTCACGGGCATCGTTTTCGGATTCCTGCTGCTCGACGAGCGCGACCAGCACACGCTTTCCGCCATGCAGGTGACGCCGTTGCCGCTGCGCACTTTCCTGCTCTACCGCGTCGTCGCCGCGGCGTTGCTCGCCTTCGTCATGGCCGTCGTGACGCTCCTCATCGTCAACCCCAGCGGGCTGACCGCCGTGCAGATACTGTTGATCTGCGCGGGCGGCTCGGTCTTCTCGCCGGCGGTGATGCTCTTCGTGGCTGCGTACGCGGCAAACAAGGTGGAGGGCTTTGCGCTGACGAAGATCTACGGACTGGTCGGCATGCTGCCGCTGGTGGCCTATTTCGTACCGGAACCGTGGCAGTTTCTCTTCGGTTTCTTCCCGCCCTACTGGGCGTGCAAGGCCGTATGGACCGTGGCCGAGGGGAGCAGTATGTGGCTATTCTACGTCGCGCTGAGCGCGGTGACGGCGGTCGTCTATATCTGGTGGCTGGTGCGGAAGTTCGTCGACGTGGCGTACCGGTAACGGCGATCCACCGCGCGATGCACAGAAAATCGCCAGGAGAACAGACAGAAGAGGCATTGATACTTCCGTAGGCCCAACCCTGGGCGCTACTGTGGACCTGGCGCCGATCTGCGTCCGCAGTCCTGACACAACCCGCCGCCAACTGGCGGTTGAACGCGCCGCGTTTGCGAACTATAATGGGTGTAGACGGCAAGGAGGAGGTGTCCCGATGGCCGGCCTTGCGCTTCACCTTTTCGCATATCCCCAAGTGATTGTTGGCGACGCCCCGGTCGAGATGCGGCGGCGCAAAGAAGTCGCGCTGCTGGCGTATCTGGCGGCAACGCAGCGGGCGCACAGCCGCGACACGCTGGCCGACCTGCTCTGGCCCGGCTATGACCAGACCTCGGCGCGCGGAAATCTGCGACGCACGCTGTCCGGACTAAACCGTAGCTTGGGCGCCGGGTGGCTGACCGTGGACCGCGACCAGGTATCGGTCCCCGTCCAAGATGGCCTGTGGATCGACGTGGTCGAGTTTCACGCGTTCCTGGCCGAATGCGACCGTCACGGTCACGGCAGGGACGAGGTCTGCCCCCGGTGTCTGGTCCCCCTGCAGTCCGCAGCGGCACTGTACGCCGACGATTTCCTGGCCGGTTTCTCGCTGGTGGATGCGCCGGAGTTCGGCGTGTGGCAAACGCTCCAGGCGGAGAATCTGCGCCGCGTACTGGCAGGGGCGCTGCAACGCCTGGTGCGGCGTCTGGCCGCAGACGGCGACTTCGCAGAAGCCATCGTCCACGCGGCGACGATGGCTGGAGTTGGACCCCCTGCACGAGCCGGCGCAGCGCAGGCTCATGCGCCTGTATGTGCAGTGCAGTGACCGCGCCGCCGCCGTGCACCAGTATGAGGAGTGCGTCCAGGCGCTGGCATCCGAGCTCGGCATGCAGCCGGAACCGGCAACGACGGCCCTATACGAGCAGATCCGGTCCGGGGAGGCGATTGCTCACGTCGAACCAGGAGTTATCACGGCGGGTGCTGCCGCGCAGCCGTCCCACAACCTGCCCGAGCAGCCGACCCCCTTCGTCGGCCGCACGCAGGAACTGGAGCACATCCGGCGCCGCCTGGCCGACCCCCACTGCCGCCTGCTGACCGTCGTGGGACCGGGCGGCATCGGCAAGACGCGGCTGGCCATCCAAGCCGCCCATGAGCACCTCGACCGCTTCCGGGACGGCGTCTGCTTCGTGGATCTGACGGCCGTAGGCTCGGCCGAGTTGTTGGCCGCTACCATCCTGCACGCGGTTGCACCGGATGAATACGGCGACGCCAACGCCCGGCGGCGCCTTCGAGAACAGTTGCACGGCAGGCAACTGCTGTTGGTGCTGGACAACTTCGAGCACCTGCTGGACGGCGCCGACCTCCTGCCTGCGTTGTTGCACAGTGCGTCGGGCCTCTCGTTGCTGGTGACGTCGCGCCAACGGCTGAACTTGCGCGAGGAATGGCTGGAGCCGTTGGACGGGCTGGAGTTCCCGGAGTTCGACGGGTCAGAGCCGGGCGCATTTGAGTTGCAGGCCTTCGACGCCACACGGCTGTTTCTGAATTGCGTACGCCGGGTTCGTCCCGGCTGGCAGCCTTCACAGGCGGACGCCTCCGCCATTGCCGGCATCTGTCGCATGGTCGAGGGCATGCCCCTCGGCATCGAGTTGGCCGCGGCCTGGACGTGCAGCGCTGCCGCTGGCGGACGTGAGCCGCGGGAACTCGCACGCGGATCTGAGCATCCTGAGCACGTCCCTACGTGATGTGCCGGCGCGCCACCGCAGTATGCACGCCGTCTTCGACCGGTCCTGGGCCCTACTGGAGCCCAGCGATCGCAGCATCCTGCGCCAGATGTCGGTCTTCCGCGGCGGCTGCACGCGGGAGGCGGCAGAGACAGTCACCGGAGCCGGATTGGCTTGAGCTCACGGCACTCGTAGACAGTTCGTGGCTGCGCCTGCGTTCAAATGGACGCTACAAAATGCACGAGCTCGTGCACCAGTATTGTGCGGAGAGGCTGGAGTGTGAGCACGAGGCGGCGAGCGGCGAACACGTTTCAGCAGTTCACACGCGACACTGCGACCACTTCGCGGAGCTGCTGGCAGGGCCGGTGCTGCAGACAAACTTCAGCGGCGATGTGATGACCTTCCTTGTGTCCGAGTTCGGCAACTTCCAGAGTGCACTGACGTTTGCCGCAACTCGACCCTATCTGCGGGCCGTGCACACGCTACTAATGGGCCTATGGTACACGGGAAATCTGCTAGGTTGGCAGGATTCTGCGGGCGAGACGATTCGCCGGGCCGCCACATCGCTGTCGGAACTACTGGATCGACAGACGAGCGGTGACACAATTTCGATCAGTCGAGATGATCTCCTGGCGCAGCTCTGCGAAATCCACATGGCTCTCTCGACTTTCGCCATTCATCATGGAGACAGAGAGTCGGCTAGAGCCGAAATCAACGCCATCGAGAGGCTGGCCGACGCCATTGATCCTGGTGACGAACGCTATCCCTTTTTCCAAGCCGATCCATATTAGACGGCGGTGCTTCTACTACTGAACGGGTAGGGGACGCTCCCGCGGTCACCCTTAGAAACGGCGCGGAAGCGCTCGCTCGCTATCAACGATAAGGGTTCATCTGCATCTGGTACGGTGAGAAGGGACGGGCATTTCAACCAGGGAGATACGCGATCGCAATTATGGGTATGCCCATAGGATGATGGCGCCTACGATGAGGCCGAACGCTATCGTCAGGCAATAGAATTGGCGCAACAGAATCGGCGACCTTAGGCTCTTGGGCGGTCGCACCTCTGCATTGGCGCGACTGCTGAACACCACTGGGCGATACAGTCGAGGCCGAACAGTTGGCGATGGAAGTCCTATGAATGTCTGTGGCGAGCTGGGGACATGCACTCCAACTCGCTGACTGGCCGATGCAGCCATGGGTACAATCTCTTCGCCTGCAAGGGCGATTTGCCAGCAGCCCGGGGGCCCTGGAGAGGCAGTACGCATGTGGAGACAAGTCGAATTCAACGTTTTCTGGCATCGCTGACTGATCTTGGTGACTTTCGAACTGGCGGAAGAGCATCCTGCTTCAGCGCGGGCTCTCCTTCCGGAGGGCAATAGACGAATTTGTGTCAATCGATACGGTAGCATTCGAAGTACTTCGATCGCTCCTGTGTGGCTTGGCCTAGGATGGACTGCGCTGGCCGTGAATCCAATCTGAACGCCCAAATGAGATGTTCCGGAAGGCGCTTGCATCCGGCAAATGCGCGGCCTGGGAGAAGATGGAAGTACTCGCCGGGCTGGCGGAGGTAGCGGCGAGCGAAGGCCGAGTCGAGGATGCGGTGGAACTCCTGGCGCTGGTCGTGGCGCACCCCTTCACGGCACATGCCGACCGGGAGAAGTCCCAGCGGACGCTCGATGGGCTCGCCGAGCGGATCGCTCCAGACCTCTTCGCGCAACGCGTGCAGTCCGGCCAGCATCGCGACCTGGACGCCACGCTCACCGAACTGACCGGTGCAAGTGACTGCTGACCATCATGCAGGCCCACTGCAAGCGTCAATTGCTCAGCACAAACAGCCCGCCGGTCCGGCCCGTCAGGTAGACGGTGCAAGCGCTCCGGTAGCGTCCCCGAAATCCCAGCCGTCTATGCTGGGCGGCGTCACACCGAGGGCGCTGAGCATGCTCTTGATCTGCTCGCGATGCTCGGTCGCATGGTTGATAACCTGTACCATGACAACCCACGACTCGACGCCATACCCGTCCATCGTCTGGAGTTGCCTGTTGGCGCTATGACGCGACTCGTCCTTTGCGAGCGCCAGCAACCCGTCTCCGCTGGACTTCGCCACTCTCTCCAGTTCCGCGAATGACGGCCGCACATCACGCCTCTCTTCGACCGGAATCGTCAGAAGGGAAAGGTAGCCCTGTTGCGAGGACACCAGATGCAACAGGGTGGTGCGAATGCTGCCCATCGTCGCGGACCCGGGCTCTGCGTCAAGTTGCGTGTCGGTCAGAACGGAACACGCCTGGATGATCTGCAGGTTTGCCCAGTTGTTGTGTTCAAATAGCCTGACGAGTGAATTCTCAGTCATCACCATACTTCCTTTCCGGAGGCCAGCAACGCGGCGCCACCTCCGCATATCGTGCATGAAAGGGATGGATCCTAGTATGCCAAAGACGCCTGCCGTGGACAATGGTCATTTCTGCTCTGAACCTCCGGGCCGCTTCGACGCAACTATGCGCTGCGTCGAAGCGGCCCTCGCCATTGGGATCGCCGCCGAACATGAACGCTCATGAAGATCTCGCTGAAGTCGCGCGCCGCATACACCCCCGAGCCGCGCTCCTGCGTACCTGGCCGCTGACGGGCGGCGTCTCCGCCCAGGTCACCCCCTTCGAGATCGCGCTCCCCGGCGGACGCACACAGACCCTTGTCCTGCGCATCCACGGCGAAATGGACCGCACCCAGAACCCGCACGTGGCCGCGCACGAGTTTCGCCTCCTCCGGCTGCTGCGCGACGCCAGGCTGCCGGCGCCCGTTCCTGTCTTTTTCGACCAGTCGGCCGAGGTCTTCCCAGCGCCGTACATTGTCGTCGAGTATGTGGAGGGCCAGCCCCTTACCGAGATCCCCGACGTGAGCGACGAGGCCCTGCGCCAGATGGCCGCGTTTCTGGCCAAGCTGCACGCCATCGGCGTCTCGAATGCTGGCGCCATGGACGCTGACACAGAGCACAAAGAAGCTCGCGCGTACGGACCTCTCCTTCCTGCGCCGGATGGAGCACAGCGTGGCCACTCGCTTGAATAACCCGCCGGCCACGCTCGACGATTCACTCCACGAAGGACGCATCCGCGATGTCCTGGCCACAGCGTGGCCCCTGCCGCAGCGCAATCGGCCAGTCCTGCTGCATGGCGACTTCTGGCCCGGCAACGTGCTGTGGAAGGATCGCCGCATCGCAACCGGAGATACGGCCGGCATCTCCGGCGTCATCTCCGGCGTCATCGACTGGGAGGACGCCGCCGTGGGCGATCCGCAGGCCGACCTGGCCAACGCCCGGCTGGAGCTATTCTGGGCTTTCGGTGAAGACGCCATGTACCGCTTCACAGACTTCTACCTGTCGCTGGCGCAAATCGACACGGCCAACCTACCCTACTGGGACCTATACGCCGCCTTGCGCCCCATCGCCGGCATAGACGAATGGGGTCTCGGAGATCTAGCCTTGCGGACTATGAGAGAACAGCTAGGGCGATTCAGCGAATGGGCGTTCGACGCGCTGGCGGGCGGTGAGTCCGGCTCGGGCGCGTCTTGAGTGTCCCTCGATCCTACACTCCCGCACTCTTTCGCATCGAACCAAAATGCTTGCAACAAACATGGACCGGCGTATGGTATCATGGTCGCGTATGGATATGACCACGACGCGGCCGTGCATTTGATTCTGCCGCACCTCGCATGCAAGGCGATGCCCTATGAGACGATTCCCGGCAGCCAACGTACAGCGAAATCAGGATCGTGCGAAACGACATCGCATCGTGCTGGACCGGCGACAATTCCTGGCCGTTTCGATCCTGCTGCCCATGTTGCGCAAGCGCCGTACCCCCAGCCTATACGCCAAGCTGGAACGCCCGCCGATCCCCAACGGCATGCCCTTGGGCTTCGGCCTGGGGATTCCCTGGCAGAATGAAGATTTCCACCCGGGCTGGACTGAGCGTTCGTTGCGGACCTTCAAGCCCCCGTGGTGGTACAACTGGAAGTACGACGCCATCGACGAGCCCGGCTACGTACCCATGCTGTGGCATCCTGCGCGCGATGCCCGCTTCGACGAGTCGGTGCAACTCGCCGCCGGCCACCCCACCAAGATGTGGCTGCTCTCGCACGAACCGGACCGCGGCAACGGCGTCATCATGGACCCGGCGGGCGAGGCGCGCATCGCACGCGAGTGGGTGGCCTCCACCTCCGCGCTCTTCGCAGCGCCGGGCACGCTCAGCAACGGCAACGGCGTAGACTGGCTCAAGGCCTATCTGGACGCGGGTGCGCCCGTGCCCGATGCGTGGCACATTCACATCTACGCCGAAAAGGACGGCGCGGCGTGGCGCGCATCCTTGGAAGATCGATTTGCGGAATGGTACTTGGCGGAAGGCCAGGGGCGCCCTATCATCATTAGCGAGACAAGCGCCAGCGGCCAGGAGAGTTGGCATCAGATCAGCCTGATGGCCGAGGCCGCCGCCTTCCTGCGCGAGCGCTCTCCCATCGTGTCCGTGGGCTGGTCGGCCGATAGGCACGCATACGACATTTGGCCATGGACGAACCTGATCCACGAAGACGGCACGCTCACCGATGCGGGCCGCTACTATCTGCGGCTGTATAAGGGGCCGCTCGGACTGATACGCGTTCGCTAGCTCGTCCAGGCTATGCAGCCGCCCTCGCCGTGTGCCTCGTAGTAGAGTGTGCAGTTGTCCAGTTCGGCTTGCATGTGTCATCTTCTGTGGCTGTCGCCCGTCATGAGTCAGGACTCAAAGCCGCTCAGCCACGCGTAGGGCCTCGTCCCTGCACTCCAGGAAGAAGGGGATGTGCCGGCCCCACTGGGAGATCATCTCGACGGGCGGTATCTCGAACGCTTTCTCCATTTGCTGTCGGAACCGTTCGTTCTCGATATTGAGCGTGGTCAGGCCCAGGTTGCGGATGGGCGTTAGCGCCATGCGCGCCAGGTATGTGACGCGCACGCCGTCGGCGTCGCCGGTCCAGCCCGAATCTCGCAGGCCGGCCACGTAAGCGTCTAGGACAGGCTCCGCCAGTTCAGCGGCGTCTTCAATCGTCAGTTCGAGGTGTTGCGTCGGCGACGACAGCAGGTGGCCGACATCCACGCCGTAGTTGGCGTAGCCCACCTGAACCCAGTCGACGCCTATCGTGTAGCTCTGGCCGCTAGAGCCGTTCATGGGAAACAGGTTCTTGGGATGGCAGTCGCGGTGGCTGATGCCGCGCATCGTCGTCTCGGCCACCCGGAGCAGATCATCGCAATCGCGGAACAACTGCGTGATCTCGTCAACCGACGACTCGGCAAGAAAGGCGCGCATGAGCAGATGGTCAGAGTTTACAGGCAGGCGCTCGATCCTGCCCTGAACTTGCGGGTTCCCGGTAAATGCGCCGCGAAAGCCAGTGTGAGACAGCCAATCCCAGTCGGGCAGCGCGTCCTCCGGCCAGTAGGCGTTGAACTGGCCCAGATGGCGCGCCGTGGCGACGTAGTGCTCCGGTTCCCAGGGCGCGCGCGCGGCGCGTCTGACAGGTCTTCCAGCCACAGCAGCAGCAGTTCGTCGCGCTCCTGGATGGCATAGCAGTGGGCGGCGCGCACGCCGCCGTGCTGCTCGTCGAACTCACCCGAACGGTAGACCTCGACCTCCCGATAGTCATCGCCGACCTCGCGCCCCCGAGAGTCAGTTGCCGGCGTGCCCAGGGCCTTCACCGCAGCCGACCATTCGGCCTCTCCTTCGCTTGTTTTGGCTCGACCGGCGACGCGGTAGATACCGGCTGTTGCCGTACCATGACCCCGGTTGATGTCGCTGGTCGACAGGTCGCCCGTGGGCGTTGCGTCGTCGCCCAGGATCTGGCGAACGATGGCGGTCAGCTCAGCCTGTGACTGATTGATTACCTCGGCGACAACATCTGTGGTCACGGTGGAAGTCCTTTCTCGGCAATACGCGAAAGACCGTGCGGTAGGGACGCCGCGCCTACAAAGCTACATGGACACGGCTTACCCGCGCACGTGCGGCAGCACATCCTCTGCGATCAGGTGGATGCCGTCGATATCGTTCGGTCCCTTCTGGATCATGACCTCTTCGACGCCGGCGTCCGCGTATTCCTGCAAGCGCTCCACCAACGCGTCCGGCGGGCCGTACACGTAGTTGTGCCAAACGCCCCGGACCGCTTGTTCCATCTCCGCCAGCGTGGCGTCTTGCATGCCGAAGGGTGAGCGCAGCCACGCCAGGCCCTCATTCAGCGCGCGATCGTTGTGCCCAACCGCAGCGAACAGCATCATCGTGCGATTGACGTCGCCCGGCTGCCGTCCCTCCTGCACCAGCAGGTCATCCAGTCGCTGGTTGCGCTCGTGCCAGTCAGCGACGTCCAGCGTGATGCCATTCCACACGTCGGCGTAGCGCGCGGCCAGCGGCAGCGTGCGCTTCACGCCGTTGCCGCCAATTAGGATGCGCGGGCCGCCCGGCCGCTGCGGACGCGGTGTGAGCACGGCGTCCCTCAGCCGGAAGAAGTCGCCGTCCAGCGACAGCGGCTCGTCCGAGCGCAGCAGGCCGGTGATGACCTGCAGACCCTCCTCGAAGCGCGCCATACGCGTGGGGATGTCGCCCAGCTCGTAGCCGAACATCTCGTGCTCTTCGATCATCCACCCCGCGCCCAGGCCCAACACGAGGCGTCCGCCGCTGAGGTCGTCGATGGCCGCGGCCTGGCGCACGAGCTGGCGCGGGTCGCGGAAGGACAGGGGGGTGACCAGCGTGCCGATGCGTACGCGCTCCGTGTGGTCGGCCGCGTAGGCGAGCGAGACGACCATCTCCAGTGCGTCCGGGAAGGGTGGAGCGCCCGGTGTGATGAAGTGATCCGCCGGAATAGGCCCCTGAAGCCGCCATTTTCCACGGCGTCGATGAGCTTGGGCCAGTTGTCCCAGTTCAGGCCAGCGCTACCCTCAACGGTTATGGAAACGTCCATGTCATACCTCCTCTGCTAAGGTGAACACCAGAATTTGGTCACCTTCCGGGAAGCTCATCAAATGCCAGGCAGTTGGCGCTTCCCGGAAGATCTGCGCGTGCACCCGTGCGGCCGAATGTTCTGGTTCACGTGGAAGACGTTGTCCGGGTCATACTTCGTTTTCACGTCCACCAGCCGGTCGTAGTTGTGGCGATAGGAGCCACGCACGCGCTCCTGGCCTTCGTCGGCCATCATGAAGTTCACGTACGCGCCGCCAGCGGAATACGGATGCACCGCATCCCAGTAGTCGCGCGCCCACGAGATGATCTTCTCGTTGTTCGCCGGGTCCGGGTCCACACCCACGATCACGGTGGACCACTTGGCGTCGCGATAGGCCCAGGCCGTCTCGTCCGCGCCCACGCGGCCGGCCGCGCCGTCAATAGGATAGACGTGCAGGCTGGACTGGGGCGTGGGCATGTCGTGCGCATACTTGATGTGCTCGTCGATGGCCGCATCGGGGATGTCGTCGATGATGTCCGCCTTCCAGTACCACTGATGGCCGGGCGGATAGAGCGGGTCGAACATGCTATTCCACACCGGGTGCGGGGCAGGGCCGACGTGGTCGAAGGCAACCGGCGCGGCATCACGCGCTGCGGCCAGCGCAGCCTCGTTCTGCGCATCCGTACCGCACAGCGTCCACATGACGGAGCACATCTTCTTCCCATGCAGCGGTTCCGGGAAGGGCGGCCCCGGCACCGTGACAAACGCAAACCAGCCGCCGACCTCGTCCGCCTGCGCGGGCATGAACTCGCGGTACCACTGCATCACCGCCTTTGCATGCTCCAACTCCCACAGCATGGGCCCGGCCCAATACATGGGCTGCTCCTGGCCGCGGAAGAGGAAGGAGGTCACCACGCCGAAGTTGCCGCCGCCGCCACGGATGGCCCAGAACAGATCGGGGTGATTGTTCTCGTCCACGCTGACGAAGCTGCCGTCGGCCAGCACCATGTCTGCGCCAAGCAGGTTGTCGATGGTCAGGCCGTGCTTGCGCGTCAGATGACCCATGCCGCCGCCCAGGGTCAGGCCGCCCACGCCCGTGGTGCAGATGATGCCCGCGGGCACGACCAGGCCGAAGGGCCAGGCGGCCGCGTCCACGTCGCCCCACGTCGCGCCGCCGCCCACGCGCACGGTCTTCGCCGCCGGGTCCACGCGCACGTTGTTGATGCGCGACAGGTCGATGACCAGCCCGCCGTCCACAGTGCCCAGGCCGCCGCCGTTGTGCCCGCCGCCGCGGATGGCGATGTCCATGCCCTGCTCGCGGCCATAATTGACTGCGGCCATGACGTCGCCGGCGTTGGCGCACTGCGCGATGAGGGCCGGCTTCTTGTCGATCATGGCGTTGTAGACTGCGCACGCCTCGTCGTAGCCGTCGTCGCCCTGTTGAACGACGTTTCCCCGAATGTCCAGTGTAGTGGTAACTGCTGTTGCCAATGTGCTTCTCCTTTGTGTGTGCGCGATCCTCCGTAGATGCGGGCCTTGCGTGTTTCCCAAACATCCTACACAGATAACCGTTCCCAAATCGTTCCTCCATCTGGCGATGCAGGCGCGGAATGGCGGTCTGATACCCGGTGGGGCTACAGTGAGTGAGCGATGAGTGGGCGACGAGTGGGCTACTGCCGAGTGCATTGAGGTCTGCGATGTCGCAAGATTCCTACGATAGCACAACGCATCATGTTATGTCAACATTGTGAACTTTGTCACGAGAGGACGAACGTGAAACCGTGCGGCTGTCGCACTTGGTAGGAGCCGGATTCCCCGTGGATGTGCGACGATGATATAGTGACTCTGGCCATACCAACCCACAGCCCAACCGCAAAGGACGCACGCACATGAACCCGCGCCAGCGCATCCTCGCCGCCATCCGCCGCCATCCGGTGGACCGCATTCCTACCGACATTTGGGCCACGCCCGAGGTGCAGTATTTGCTCCAGGACTACTGCGGATGCGACACCTTCGTGCAGACCTGGGACTGCCTCGGCATCGACGGTATCGTCGACATCAAGCCGGACTACGTGGGCCCGCCGTTGCCCGACGTGGGCCCGGGCCGGCAAATCGACGAGTGGGGCATCGTGCGCAAGTGGCAGGCGCACAGCACCGGCGGCTACTGGGAGTACGACGTCCACCCGCTGGCCAATGCGCAGACCGTCGCCGACCTAGACGCCTACGCCTGGCCGCGGCCGGCGTGGTACGACTACTCCGTTCTGCGCGACAAAGCCGCCGAGCATCCCGCACGCGCCGTCATGTACGGCTACATCGCCATCTTCTTCTACCACAACCTGCTGCGCGGGCTGGAGCTATCACTCATGGACCTGGCCTTGCGCCCGGAATTCACAGCGCACCTGGTCCGCCGCATCAGCCAGACGTTCTTCGACCTGCACCGGGCCGGCTTCGAGGCAGCGGGCGACGTGGTCGACGTGGCGCAGGTGACGGACGACTTCGGCAGCCAGCGCGGTCTACTCGATCAGCCGCGCCATGTTCGAGGAATTCTACCGGCCGTGGATGCAGCAGGGCATCGACCTGGTGAAGTCGCACGACATCCTCGTCTTCCACCATGACGACGGCGCCATCCGCGAGTTGATCCCGGACTTCATCGAGATGGGTATCGACGTGCTGAATCCTGTGCAATGGCGCTGCGAGGGGATGGGGCAGGCGGGGCTGGCGCACGAATTCGGCGCGCACGTCTGCTTCCACGGCGGCATGGACAACCAATACACGCTGCCGTTTGGTACGCTGGATGAAGTGCGTACGGAGGTGGCGTACAATCTCAGCACGCTGGGCAAGGATGGCACCGGCTACATCCTGGCGCCGTGCCACAACATCCAGCCGAACACGCCGGTTGAGAACATCGTCGCCATGTACGAGGCGGCGGCGCAGGGCGCTACAAGACAACTACCCGATAGCTGAGCCACCGGGTAGTCGAGGTTACCGCTGAATGTCGAAACGCCAGACGCATCCACGCCTGCACTCCGCAGGGATCGACCCCGGAGTCAGGGCGGCGCGCCCGCATCAGCTTCGGTTATGAACCCGCGATCTGGCCGCGTGTCTCACCGGCGGGGTTGAGAGCGGTGTGCACATTGACGTATGTCATGCCGCTTTCCAGAGCAGCAATGAACTGAGCCGGCGACACGCCGGGCTGCAATCCGGAGATCTCCCCGCTAACCATTAGCGTCCCATCGACAACGTCGCAGGTTGCGACAGCGGCCGGCGGCGGGCCGCCGCACAGGGTGGCCATGACTGGCCCATTCTCACTTGCGGAGGCGGGTCCGTGAATGTGGACGCCGCTGACCGGACCGGAGAGGCCCCGGACACTCAAGTAGAACTGATAACCGCCAGGAGTAGACCCCATGGTGAAGTTGCCTGACGCCGATGAGCCGACCACCTCGTGCAATTCGGCGCCGGTCGTCAACCGAGCTTTGTATACTTTCTTGCCGGCGAACGCCGTAGACGGCAATGTAGCTACCAACGCAACCGCAAGGAATGCCACAATCAGATAGCGCAGTAACGGTTTCATGTTTCTCCCTCTCAATGGAACGCCAAGAACGCATACACGTACACTGCAAGTAGACCCGCCATTACCGGCGCCACTCGCCAACCTTGTCGAAATCTCCATGCCGGGCCAGGTGTCGCCGGTCACTTCCCAAGGTATGCTTGAAACTCAGTCTCACGATATGTCGCTCTGCTTCAGTCTCTCCTGACAATTGATGAACCAGATCACGCGACACGGTCCGCGTGAAGCACGCCTGCTCGATGCAGAATCTGGCCAAGAATACAATACGTGACGGTTTGGACCGTCACACGCCAGAAACTGGATAGGGTCTTCGTTCGGGGGCTACGAAGTGAACTCCAACTGAGAATAGCACAATTCTTCGTGTTATGTCAACATTGTGCTAGTTTTCACAAGCAGTTGTGACGTCCGTATCGTGAGGCTCTCGACCCACGCGTGTGGGGGAAAGCGCGAATAGTTGGTGTGTCGAGTCACGGTGCTTCGGAGAATGAGAGAAACTTCGAGCCAGGGACAGGCGCGGTGTCCGCGCCGGCTTGTCATTCCAGCACGGGCCTGGAACGACAAGCCGGATGTTATTTTGCAGCCGCACACCTGAACGGTTAACGCGGCGAGGCAGACGCGGCGAAGAATTCGTCCTGCAACCGCTTGGCTTCGGTGTCTGCCTTGATCGCCCGCACGGCGCGGGCGATGGCCTCTGCTATCGTGTCGAGGATCTTCTCACCCGCCTCCACGGTGGCCGGCGCAGCGTTGCCGGCGTAATGGGTGGGATAGTCGGCATACCACCAAATCCCCGTCCGCACCCCAACCTCGTTCAACGAGTGCAGGCGATCACGCGCCTTGCCCTCGTCATCCGCCGGCACCCGATCCATGTGCACGAGCTCGGGGCGCAACGCCAGCATCATGCTCGTTTCGCTCGGCCCGGCATGGTTGTCATCCGCGTCGTCCCATGGCAAATCCTCTGCGGAGACGAAACCGAAGGAGCCGGCCACGTACACGACATAGTCGCGCGGCGTAAGAAGCTGGAGCATGTTGAACATGGCAACCAGCCCATTGTTGCCGCCGTGCGCATTGACCAGCACGATCTTCTTCAATCCGTTGCGCGCGATCTCGCGACACACATTGTCCAGCAGCTTGATCATCAGGTCGCCGTCGATGCTGATCGTACCCGCCAAGTGCCGCGCTTCCGGAATCTGCGTGAAGTAGTAGTCCGGAAACTCGATGACGGGCTCCAGCGCCGCCACGCGGCTTACCATCGCACGCCCCTCATACATGTCGGTGCCCAGCGGCAAGTGATGCCCGTGTCGCTCGATCACAGAAAGCGGTACGAGACAGACGCCCTCACACTCCTTCACCGCCTCCGCAAATCGGTCACCCGTCAATTCTTCCCAACGCATCGATCAGTCTTCCTTTCTTCGCACTAGGGGAACGCGCCACGCGTTCCGCGCCTACGCATATCGCTGCAATAGCTTGAAAAGCACATCCGAGCCGAACTCGATCGTCTCCACCGGCACACGCTCGTCCGCACCGTGAACGGTCGCGCTGTGATTGAAGTCGGCAGGCAGCTTCTGCGGCAGGCAACCGTAGTTCTGGATGCCCAGCCGCGCAAACATGCGCCCGTCCGTGAAGCCGCCCACCATCGACGGAATGGGCGCGCCGTCGGGGTCTGCCTCCTGGATCAACTCTTTCAGCAGCGGGAACAGGCCCAGGTCCGGCTCGGCCCCGCCCGCGTCGTGGCGGACAACGTCCAGTTCCAACTCGCCATCACCGACCAACGCTCGCACCTCGGCCATGATATCGGCGGAGGTGTAGCCGGGCAGCACCCGCCCGTCCAACTCCAAGTCGATGCGGCTGGGAATGACGTTCGTCTTGTCGCCGCCGCGCACCACCGTGGCGTTTACGGTGTTGTGCAGCAGCGCATCCAGCATCCGCGCCTGTCGCACCCCCTGCGCCGCCAACTCGTCCAGCGCAGCATCGGTACGCGCCGGGTCGAGCAGCTCGCGCAGCAGCATCGCCTGCTCTGCCGGCGCAGACTCGGCCAGCGACGGGATCATGTGCTCCATGACGGGCGTGATATGAACGGGCAGCCGATTGCCGTTCAGTGTCGTGAGCAGATGGCCCAGTTTGGCCATAGCGCCGTCGCGATGAACGCTGGCCCCATGTCCGCCCGGCCCGTGCAGCGTCGCCCGCATCCAGCAAACCTGCTTCTCCGCCACGGTCACGGGATAGTAGCGCCGGCCGAACATGTGTTGCGACGATCCACCGCCCTCGCCGATTGCGTATCGAGCGCCTTCAAACTGCTCCGGATGCTCCTCGGTCAGGAAGCGCGCGCCGAAGTCGCTGCCCGCCTCCTCGTCGGCCATGATCGTAAGGATGATGTCCCCGGCGGGAACAACGCCCTCAGCCTTGGCGCGCAACACGGCGCAGAGCATCATGACGACGCCGCCTTTCATGTCCAGCGCGCCCGGCCCCAGACCCAGCCATCGATGAGGTCTGCATCGAACGGCGGGTGTGTCCATGTCTGGTTTGCCGTAGTCACTACGTCCACATGACCCTGCAACACCAGGGCCGGCGCGGCGCCGCGTCCTGGCAGCCGCGTCACGAGGTTGGGCCGCGCGGCGTCCTTGGCCAGCAGCGTCGTCTCAAAACCGGCGACGGTCAGCAGCTCGTTGATGTAGGCGATACAGGCAGCCTCGTTGCCGGGCGGGTTGGTTGTGTCGAAGCGGATCAGCGTCTGCAGCAATGCCGCGGGCCGCGTATAGATGGGATCATTCATGGCTGTGCCTCCGGCTGTATAGTGGGAATCGGCGCATTACCTGCCCATTGTATGCCTGTTGGCGCGGCGGTGAAAACACACGGTTGACTCGAGTGAGCGCACGCGATAGAGTATTACTGGAGAGTGGTTCTTTTATGTTAATAACCTCAGTTCGGGTTAAGCGACGACGAGCATTGGGCAGTTGTCGAGATGCAAAGATGGCTTCTTGGGACGACGACAATAGGCAATGAGACCAGCGAACAGATTGACCATGAAGTTAATCAGACTACGGTGACGGGAATGCTCAATCTGAGAGATATTCTTGAGTTGGTCATTGATGGTTTCGATAATAGCGCGTTTGCGAAGCAAGACGTTGTTATGCGCGGCAGCAAATGGTTCTTCATATTCTTACGCAGGGAGGTGATCAATTGGACACCAAGGTTTCATCAATTGAGCCCTCAAAGCCTGGCTGATGTAACCGCGGTCGCCGAAGAGCTTACCAAAGAACTCTTTGCTCAGACAGGGAACGGGTTTGCGGTCGTCCACGTTACCGGGCGTCAGCTGAAGGGCGAGGATTTCGCCGCAGTCATTGACAACCAGATGCAGCTTGAAACCGTAGAACCAGCCCATGGAGGTCTTGCCGCGCTGCCAGACCAGCGAAGACCTTGTGCCGCCCGATGCGGTGATTGTGACAGACTGCCAGGGGTGTGGAATCGATGAAATGATATTCCTGTGCAACGCCGAAGGATACATGCGAGATAGACCAGCAGCGGCACCAGAACCCGTGGCATCAATTCGACGAAGCGCTGATAGCTTACCAGTCCGGGAAACTCTCGACACAAATGCTTCTGCACATGCTCGGGTGTAGTACGCTCTTGAAATTCCGGTAATGAGACTGGTGAAAATAGGATGAGGATGGTCATGATCTCACTTTCACTCAAGCTGGTCTTGCGGGTTCGTCGCTTCGTCCCTTGAGCTAAGCAGCATGCGCCTACCAATTGGGCTCGAATTGAGCCAGAAATCATCGACATCACAGAACAGTTCAAGTAAACTCATGGTGGGACTCCTTTGAGCAGCTTCTCTGGTTTTCGCACCAGAAGTTTATCGCTGCTCTTGGGAGTGTCCATTTCTTATCCCGAACTCAGGTTAAATAGCATGTTGACCGATCAATACCTTCGCCAGAATTGGCGTAAAAGAAAGAGCGATTGAATAGGATGAGATCGAAACCGACCAAAGTTCGAACATCATCTGAGTTCAATCGCTCATGACAAACATTATCTCTCTTCTGGCTTGTTTCGACCAATGTGTAGACAAAACGACGGTCAGGCAACTGAACCGAATCGTAGTGGCGATGCTGACGATGACAGGTCGAGTCACGATGTTGGGCATCTCCCGCTGGAGCGAGGCAGGGCGGCAGCTATCGGACGGTGCAACGCTTCTTCGCCAAGACAATGCCGTGGTTGTACGATCAGTTGGCTTTTTGTAAGGCATCATCTGCTGAATCCAGAGCACGAGTACCTGTTGGCTGGCGATGAAACGGTGGTGACCAAGGCTGGCAAGCAGACATACGGGCTGGATCGGTTCTTTTCGTCGCTCTATGGCAAGCCTGTGCCAGGGCTAGCCTTCTTTGCCTTCTCCTTGGTGAGTGTGCAAGAACGACGTTCGTATCCGCTGTTGGTCGAACAGCGTGTGCGCAGCGCAGAAGAGAAGCAAGCCGCTCGCAAGAAAGCGAAAGGCAAGAAGCGTGCTCAAGGAATCAGGCAAACGTGGGCGTCCCAAAGGCGGCAAGAGCAAGGACAAGACGCAAGTTGAGTGGACGCCTGAACTCCGTTATGTCCAGAGCCTGCTCCAAAAGGTGATGAACACTCGTGACCGGCTTCTGTTCCGTCTCATATCTGGTCTTGGATGGCCATTTTGGCAACAACAATGCGCTACGGATGGTCCTGCAATCGACTTCTCTCCATCTGATTTCTAAACTGCGTCACAATTCCGCCCTCTATTTTCTCTATGATGGCCCGCAGAAACGATACGGTCCTCGTCGTCGCTATGGCGCCAAGATCGACTATCAGGCCCTCCCGGACAAGTATCGAGCGGCCACCTCTCAAGAACAGAAGATTCAGACCGACATCTACCAAGCAACGATGGTGCACAAACGATTCGCCGTTCCACTTGAATGTCGTCATAATCGTCAAGACCAATCTGGTCTCCGGCGCCCGTGGCCATGTGGTCCTGTTCAGTAACGATCTGACCCTTGGCTATGACAAGCTCATCGACTCTTACCAACTTCGCTTCCAGATTGAGTTCAACTTCAGGGACGCCAAACAGTTCTGGGGGCTGGAAGATTTCATGAACATTAAGGAGACACCTATCGCCAATGCCGTCAGCCTTTCTCTCTTCATGGTCAATCTCTCGTACTATCTCTTGCAGCAAATGCGCCAAATAGATACCGATGTCGGCATCTTGGATCTGAAAAGCTTCTTCCGGGGCCGCAGATATGCGATTGAGACATTAAATCTGCTGCCAGAACCGCCAACTTCATTTATTGCTAACCAAATCGTTCATACTCGTTGCTACACTGGGCAGCATTCATCGTCAGTCTGCTGCCCCTAATCCCTGAGAACTGGCGATGGTATTGACCGATATCACATCATATCGTTTACATAGTCAGCGGATTTCTAGATACCTGGACGGAACACCTGGCGCACTTGCCGCCTGGATGGGCGCGGTCCAGGCGCAGGACTATTCCGGCGCTCTGTGGGCCGTAGGCCTGCGCTGCAACGCCGGCGCCACTGCCGTCGAACACGCTATTGCAGAAGGCAGCCTTGTGCGCACTTGGTTGCTGCGTGGCACGCTCCACTTGGCGGCGGCCAGCGACGTACGCTGGATGCTGGCGCTCGTGGGCCCGCGGCTCATTGCCTCCGGTGCCGGTCGCTACCGCCAGCTCGGAATCGACGAGGCAGAGTTCGCCCGCAGCCGCGACGCCTTTGTCGCCGCCCTGCGCGGCGGCGGACGCCTGACCCGCGCTGAGATGCAAGACGTCGCACGGGAGGCGGGCATCTCCACGACGGGACAGCGCGGCTATCACCTGCTGCGCCATGCCGGGTTGAATGGCGTCATCTGCTTCGGACCCATGCATGACAAGCAGCAGACCTTCGTCCTGCTGGATGAGTGGACGACGCCAAGCAAAGGTCCGACGGGCGACGAAGCAGTGGCGGAGCTGGCCGTGCGCTACTTCCAGAGCCACGGGCCCGCCACGCCTGAAGATTTCGCCTGGTGGTCCGGCCTGGGCGTACGCGTGGCGCGGGCGGGCGTTCGGGCGGCAATCGGCCGGCTGCACGAGCACACAATCAACGACACACAGACGTGGTCGGGCCACGACATTGCGTCGGTGAACGCACCTGCGCCATCCACCTTCCTTCTGCCCGCGTTTGACGAGTACTACCTGGGGTACCGGGACCGCTCCGCCGTACTGGACCCCGCATATGACAGCCGCGTCGTCTCCCACAACGGCGTCTTCCGGCCGATAATCGTGGTCGACGGGCAGGTGGCCGGCATCTGGAAGCAGGAAGCCAAGCGCGACGCCATCACGCTTGCCTTGCAGCCCTTCCTCACTCTGGGCGCTTCGGAACGGCGCGCCTTGGACGCCGCGGCGCAGCAATACGCCGCCTACCTGGGCCGGCCCGTGGCCGTTGAACAACCGCCGGATTAGCGTCCTACCCTTGCGCTGGCCTCGCCTCGCGTGTGCGTCCCATCAGCACTCCGCATGGATAGCTCAGCCGAAAGAGCGCCAACCAAGAGACAGCGATACGCGCTGGCCTATCTCGTGTACGGCCGCGCGAGTATCTGACACAGGGTGTTGATCCAGACTTTCGGCAATGTTAATCTGTTGCGGGTATACTAAGGCCACACCCACGCGCACATTCGAACGCGGAACAGTGCACAAACCAACAGGAGGAGATTCCATGTCAAAGAGTCTGCGAGTGTTCGCCATCGCTGCGCTGGCGGCGGCGCTGACCTTGTCGATCTTTGCGCCGGCGCTGGCGCAGGGGGGCGGCAGTCTGTTTCTGCCGCTCATCACCACGGAGAGCAACGACTCTACCGGGCCCTCGGCGGCCATCAATGTGAGCAGCGAACTGCTGCTTCTGTCCGAGTTGGTGGTTACGCCCACAGGCGGCGAGCTGATCGAGATCCACAACCCGAATGCCGCCGCCGTCGACCTCAGCAACGTCTATGTCACCGACGCCACGTTTGCCGGCGGCGGAACCTACTACTACAACATCGTCACCGGTAGCAACGCCGGCGGAGGCAGCTTCTCTGACTTCCACGCCCTCTTCCCGGACGGGGCCAGCATTGCGGCGGGAGAATATCAGACCATCGCCCTGGCCGGCTCGGATGCGTTCTCTGCCGAGTACGCAGTCGACCCCACCTATGAGCTGTTTGAGGACGGTTCTGCGCCCGACGCCATCCCAGACATGCGCGAGGCGTTTCCCGGCTCCATCAACGACCAGGGCGGCCTGACCAATGGCGGCGAGGTGGTCATCCTCTATGCGTGGGACGGCGCAAGCGACCTCGTCACGGACCTGGACTATGCGCTGTGGGGCGACAAAGATGAAGGCGTGGACAAGACCGGCGTCGCCATCGACGGTCCGGACCCCGATTCGGACGCCAGTGAATACCTACCCGACACCGCCATCGACACGCAGGATGTGATCGCAGAGGGCGCACATGCCTTCGGCGATTCGTGGCAGCGTGACGACGTGCCGGAGGGCGACGAGACGCTGACCGGCGGCAATGGCGCACTGGGCCATGACGAAACGTCCGAGAACGTCTCCGCCACATGGTGTGAGGCGGGCCCCACTCCCAATGCGGCCAGCGATTGCCCCGGCGCCGGCGGACCGGTCGAGGTCTTCATCCACGCGGTGCAAGGCGCTAGCCTGACCTCGCCGCTGGTTGGCGACGCCGTCATCATCGAAGGCGTCGTGGTCGGCGACTTTCTGGACGACGGACAGCCGGGCAGCCCGAATCTGCGCGGCTTCCACGTGCAGGAGGAGGATGCCGACGCGGACGGCGACCCGCTGACGTCTGAAGGCGTTTTTGTCTACATGCCGGACGCGGACGTCGACGTTGGCGACCTTGTGCGCGTGACGGGCGTGGTCAAGGAATATGAAACAAGCGGCTCCTCCCTCACGGAGATCGATCCGGTGACCGAGTTGATCGTCGTGGACTCCGGCGTCGCACTGCCCACGGTAACGGACGTGCAGTTGCCGGTAGAGGCCCTGTTCGATTTCGAGCGCTACGAGGGCATGTACGTTCAGTTCCCCCAGGAACTGGTCATCTCCGAATACTTCAATTTTGACCGTTTCGGCGAAATCGTGCTGGCCTGGCCGGTGAACGGACAGGACCGGCCCTACCAGCCGACGAGCATCGTGGAGCCCGGCGCCGACGCCAATGCGCTGCAGGCGGTGAACAATCTGCGCCGCATCACGCTGGACGACGGCCGTACGTCCCAGAACCCTGACCCGGCCCTCCACCCCAACGGCGAGGAGTTCACGCTGGACAACCGCTTCCGGGGCGGCGACAAGGTGCAGAACGCGACCGGCGTCATCGACGAACGCTTTGGCCTCTATCGCATCCAGCCGACACAGGGCGCGATCTACACGCCGGTGAACCCGCGTCCGGAGACGCCGGAGGATGTAGGCGGATCCCTGCGCGTGGCGTCGTTCAATGTGCTCAACTACTTCAACGGCGACGGACTGGGCGGCGGTTTCCCCACCAGCCGCGGCGCCGTAGACCTCGGCGAGTTCCAACGCCAGCATGTGAAGATCGTGAGTGCGCTGGCTGACATGAACGCAGATGTGGTGGGCCTCATCGAGATCGAGAATGACGAGGGGGCCGAGCAGGCCATCGAGACCCTGGTGAATGGCAGCGACGCGCTCGGCGTACAGGGCCTGAACGACGTCCTGGGCCCGGACGCATACGCCTACATCGACACAGGCGTGATCGGCGGCGACGAGATCAAGGTCGCCTTCCTCTACAAGCCGGCCCGCGTCAAGCCGGTGCGCGGCGTATGCCATCCTCGACAGCAGCGTGGACCCGACCTTCATCGACACCAGGAACCGGCCTGTATTGGCGCAGACCTTTGCGCTCTATCCGACCGGCGACCGCTACACGGTGGCGATCAACCACCTCAAGTCGAAGGGCTCACCCTGTGACGATATCGGCGACCCGGACCTGAACGACGGGCAGGGCAACTGCAACGCCACGCGCACGAGCGCCGCCATGGCCCTGGCCAACTGGCTGGCCGGTGACCCCACGAACAGCGGGGACCCGGACTTCCTCATCATCGGCGACCTGAACGCCTATACCATGGAAGACCCGATCGCTGCGTTGGAGGATGCGGGCTACACCAACCTTGTCAAGCAGTTCCAGGGCGAGTTCGCCTACTCCTATGTGTTTGACGGCCAGTTTGGCTACCTGGACCACGCGCTGGCCAGCCCCAGTCTATTGTCGCAGGTTCAGGGCGCGGCCGCATGGCACATCAACGTGGACGAACCGGATATCCTCGACTACTGGACGCGCTTCAAGCAGCCCGCCCAGCAGGCGCTCTTCGAGGAGAACGCCTTCCGCTCTTCAGACCACGACCCCGTGCTCGTGGGCATCGACCCGGGCCTGGAATGCAAGAAGGCGCGGCCCAAGCCCGACGTGATCTGGAAGAACAACTGGCGCTTCTACCCAGTGCATATCGGCGGCATCGCCAGCCCGAGCGGCGAGCGTGTTCGGATCACCATTGACTCCGTCTACCAGGACGAACCCGTCTCCTACATCCCCGCCTTCGTGGCGCCGGACGCGAAGGGTATCGGCACGAGCGTGGCATGGCTGCGTGCGCAACGCTCCTGGCTGGGCGACGGCCGCGTCTACCACGTGTACTTCACGGCGACGGCCGGCGCAGATAGCTGCCAGGGCGAGGTGCTGGTCTCGGTACCGAACCTTTGGCACGGCTACCCGGCGGTGGACGGCGGGCCGCTCTATGATTCCACGGACCCGTACGCCGGCATCCTCTCGGCCGGCATCGACCCGGCATCGGGCGTGTCGCCGGATGAGCCGGCCTTGATGGAGGAGACGTTGCTGCCGTTCGTGGAAGGGACGGAGTAACCGTCGAGTAACTGTCTGGCCGCCGGCACTCCGCCGGGCCAACAGTGCAATCTCACCCAATACCCTGGGGCCAGGCGCCGCGACGCCTGGCCCCATCGCGTGCTGCGAGCGCCTGCAATGACGAGTCACTGCCCAATCCCCAAGGCAGTAGGCCGATCGTCAGGCAAGTGCCGGTTGCATCTTGGGCGGGCAAGCTGGCATAATGTGTACGTCTCTCCCCGACATAACGGGGAGTAACCTACCCCAGGGCGCGATCCTACCCGTTTTCCGAATCACCGCGACGCCGCCATCCGGCCTCGACGCTACTATGAGTCACTAGCACGATTCGCAGGGTCCAGTCACCGGCACGAACCATCACAGTCCGAACCATCCGTCCGAGCACAGAGTGCGAAGCACCGATTCCGAACTACCGATTCCGAACTATCTAGGAGAGGCGCCATGCAGGAGAGCGACAGTACCAACAGCCAGTTCAATGAAGAACTGGAACAACTCCGCCAGCGCAACGATGCGTTGGAGCAGGAGCGGGGTGCGTTGCAACAGCAGGTCGACGCGCTGGCCAGCGAGTCCTACCTGCTCCGTACGCTGATCGATCAACTGCCGGACTACATCTTCATCAAGGACGCCGATAGCCGGTTTGTGATCAACAACCGCGCGCATACCGAGATGCTCGGCTACGAACGCCCTGAAGACCTTGTGGGCAAGACTGACTTCGACGTCTTTCCGCAAGAGATGGCGGACCGATATTTCGCAGATGAGCTGGTCGTGATCCGCACGGGCGAGCCGCTCATCGGCCGCGAGGAGGAGACCGTCTCGCGCACGGGCGAACACCAGTGGGTGTCCACCAACAAAGCGCCCCTGCGCGACCCGGACGGCAACATCATCGGCCTGGTGGGCATGAGTCGCGACATCACCGCGCGCAAGGAGGCCGAGGAGGCGCTGGGCCAAGCCTTCGGCGAGCTGGAGAAGTTCACCTATATGGTGGCCTACGAAATGCACGAACCGCTGCAGGACATCGTGCAGGAGCTGGAGGCGCTGGAAGAGCGGCTGAGCGGCCGCATCGGCGAGGTGAGCAGCGGCATCATCGCCCGCGCGCGGAAGCCGCGCAGCGCGTGCGCCGCTTGAACCGCGACCTGCGCACCTATTCACGCGTGGAGACGTGGGGCACCCTGCTCGAGCCGACCGACAGCGCGCTGGTGCTAGAGCATGCGCTGGAGGCGGTGAGCGAGCGCCTGCAAGAGCACGGCGCGGAAGTCTTCTACGGCGAACTGCCCCTGGTCATGGCCGACCCTGCGCAGATGCTCATCCTCTTCCAGAACCTGGTAGGCAATAGCATCGACTACCGCAGCAGTGAAGCGCCCCGCATCCGCATCGCCGCCGAGCCGGAGAACGGCATGTGGCGTTTCTCCGTGCAGGACAACGGCATCGGCATCGCGCCGGAGAATTCGGAGCGGGTCTTCAACATCTTCGAGCAACTCCATGCGCCGGACGACCACCCGGGCAAAGGCATGGGCCTCGCCATCTGCCGCAAGATCGTGCAGCGCCACGGCGGCCGCATCTGGGTCGAGTCCCAGCCTGGGGAGGGCGCGACGTTCTTGTTTACGCTGCCGGCTGCTTGAGAGGGTGGCAGGGTGTTAGGGTGACAAGGTGAGCGGGAGTGACCTGCTGAACTTCTTCGACAATGGATTGTTCGATGACCAAGCGCACGGTTGAAGAATATCTGGCGTTGCCGTATACGATTGAGGTCGTCCGTGATGACTCGGACGGCGAGGTCGGTTACGTTGCGTGTGTTGTTGAGCTGCCCGGCTGCTTGACGCAAGGCGACGATTTCGAAGAACTCGGCGAGATGATCGAGGATGCGATGCGCGGTTGGATCGAGACGGCTTTGGAGGACGGCCAGCCGATACCGCGGCCCAATGCCGCACGCAAAGCCAACTTCCTAGCCGGCCATCCCAGATGTCCCGACTGACAAGACAGCCGGACCTCCGCTCGGAGGTCCGGCTGTTCGTTCTGAATGACTTGACAACCTGTTCGCATGAACAGGCCCACATCCTGCGCTACATACCCAACATCGCCCGCGTCTCTTCCAGCACCGCGTTGCCGTCCGCCTCGGCCTGCGCCAGCGCCTCTTCCGGCGACTTCACCCCGAGATAGGCTTCCATCAACTGCGCGCCAATCATGAACGTGCTCTCCTGGTAGCCCGGGAAGATGGGCTGCGGCTGGTTGCCTTCCAGCTTGTACTGCTCGATCTCGGTCGAGAAGAGCACGCCCTCGCGGCCCTCGAAGTTGCCCGCATACATGGGGCGGTCCCAGTTGTCGGTACGCCCTGTGAAGTAGTTGCGGCTCTGGGCGTAGAGATAATCATTGTCCGGCTCGGCGTGGAAACTGACGAAGTTCCAGCCCATATCCTTTTCCGGAGCGCCGGAGAACAACACCTGGTGGTTGGCGCGCAGCACTGCACCGCGCGTCTTGTTGATCGGATTGATGGCCGTATGCCACTGGAAGTCCGGATTGTTGTTCATGTAGCCAGGCCAGTAGTTGGCCGCATGCCACCACATGCCCACCATATCGTTCGACGGTAACCCCTCAGTCGGCACGCCAGGCGGCAGACACTGACCATTGTTGATGAGGTCTACCTGGAACTGCAGCGCTTCCAGGCCCTCTGGGCTATTGAAGAGGAACTTCTCATAGTTGGCGTCGATCAGCTCACCGCCGGCCTGTGCCAGCATGACGTGGTAGAAGTTGACCGTATCCTCCTGTCCGCCATAGTCGCGAAGCATGGTGCCAAAGACGCCATTGTCCGGATCGCTGATAGCTTCGGCGGCGACCACGAAATCGTCCCATGTATCCGGGACCTGTGGCGTTCCGTCGTCGTTCATCAGGCCAGCCTGCTCGAAGAGCACCTCACTCATGTGCAGGTAGTGGATGAAGATATGCAGCGGCATGGCGACCATCTGGCCGTCCCAATGCGAGTTTTCCCACGCCAGCGGCAGGTAGAACTCGGGGGCGATGTGCTCAGACGTGGCGACGTAGTCGTCGATGGGCTGTAGAATGCCGCGCACGGCGAAGTCCGGCGTGAAGAAGTCCTTCTGTCGTGCAACTTCCGGCGGAGCGCCGCCAGCCGCTGCGGTCACAAGCTTGTTGTAGAGATCGGTCCAACTACCGAGCACCGTAGGCTGAATCTCAGCATTCGGGTAGCGCTCAAAGAAGAGCGGGTACATACTCTGGGTGTAGAACTCCTCCCAGGAAGCGCCGCCCGTGAACCAGTGGTTAATGGAAACAGGCGCATCGCTGGGGGCAGCCGCATCGCCGGACTCCGCCGGAGCGGACGCCGGAGGTGCAGGCGCTGTACATGCTGCCAGGGCGGCGCCTGTGACACCGATTCCCGCAATCTTCATAAAGCCTCGGCGAGAAATCATACGACGACTCTTCGGTGATTCCATTTCTGATCCTCCTAAGGGATTGATAGGGTTGACAATGTGTCCGCCAGAATGCCCGGTCCCCCGACGGTCCCGGTACTCGAGTGTTCGACTTACAGCGCACGCAATGGCAGGAGGGAGTCTGACGCTGCGTTGCGTACTTCACAGGCGCCCAACGACATCATGCGACCGGTGGGATACCGCCACAGCGAGCTACTTCATGCCCGTCATCACGATGCCCTTGATGAAATAGCGTTGGGCAAAGAAAAACAGCAGGATGCACGGTATCGACGCCGTCACGGACGCCGCCATCATTAGGTTCCAGTCCGTCACAGACTCCTCGCGGAACATCTGCAACGCCAGAGACACAGTCTTCATCTCCTTGGAATTCAGGTAGATCAACGGCATGAAGAAATCCTGCCAGTGATGCATGAAGCTGAAGACGGCAATGGTGGTCATGGCTGGAACGGAGAGCGGCACGAAGATGCGCCACAATGTCTGGAAGGGTCCCGCGCCGTCGATCAACGCCGCATCCTCCAGGTCCACGGGGATGGTCAGGAAGAATTGGCGCAGCAGGAAGATGTAGAAGGCGCTTCCCGCAAAGGCTGGAATGATCAGCGGCCAGAAGGTGTCGACCCACCCCAACTGGCGGAACAACATGAACAGCGGGATCATGGTCACCTGCATGGGCAACATCATCGTACCCAGCAGAACAAGGAACAGGATGTCGCGGCCGGGAAACTTCATGCGCGCGAAGGCATACGCCACCATGGTGCTGACGAACACGTCCCCAATCATCGCCGTAAACGTGATGAACATCGTGTTGGCATAGTAGCGCGGGAAGGGAAGCGCAGTCATCGCTTCCACGTAATTGGCCCACAGCGCCGGGGAGGGGAGCCAGGAAGGCGGAGTTTCAAACACCTGATACGAAGGCTTCAGCGATGTGGAGATGGCCCAAAGAAACGGGACCAGAAACGCCGTGGCGCCTATGGCCGCCACGATGAAGACGACGGTGCGGCCAATCGTCGACTGTGCATTCTTACCCTGCCACCATCGAAGATCGCTGGTTGGTGCAGCGCCTGGCATCTGCATTGTTTTTTCCGCCATGGCTCACCCTTTCCCTTCGTAGTACACCCATGCCGAACGCCGGAACATGATCGCCGTGAACATAAACAGAATGGCGAAGAGCACCCAGGCCAGGGCGGAGCCGTAGCCCATCCGGAACCAAAGGAACGCCTGGTTGTAGAGATAGAGCACATACATCAGCGTGGCGTTGGCAGGTCCGCCTCCGGTCATGATGAAGGCTTTCGCGAACATCTGGAACGAGGCGATGATGCCCATGATCAGGTTGAAGAAGATCACGGGCGTCAGCAAGGGCAGCGTGACGTGCAAGACCTTGTGCCAGGCGCTGGCGCCGTCCAACTCCGCCGCTTCGTAGAGCTGTTGCGGCACGCCTTGTAGGCCGGCGAGGAATATCACCATGATCGAGCCGATGCTCCAGGCGCTGACGATGACCAGCGCAGGCTTGGCCCACGTCATGCTACCCAGCCACAGCGGACCGTCGATACCGATGAAGCTGAGCGCGTAGTTGATCAGGCCCACGTTCGGCTCGAACATCCACGTCCATAACAGCAACATCGCAACCTGCGGCGTCACGACCGGCAAGTAGTAGGCCGTGCGCAGAAAGCTCCGCCAGGGGATCGATTGGTTGAGCAGGATGGCAACGACGAGCGCAAGAACCAGCACCAGCGGCACGCGGAAGCCCACGTAGTACAGCGTGTTCCTCAGCGAGCGCCAGAATAGGTCATCCTGGATCATGCGCTGATAGTTGCCCAAGCCGATGAATTGGGGCTCTGTGAACAGGTCCCAATTGTGCAGGCTCATCCACATCGAGTTGATCATCGGCCACAGATACAAGACTATCAGACCGATCAGCCAGGGCGAGATGAACAGATAGCCCGTCAGATAGTTTTTTCGCTTCCGGGTCATGACCGTCATGGGCCCTCCTTCCGTATTCCGTCCGTGTTCAGATAGTCATGCAGGTTGAGAGACTTGGCCTATCGTTCTCGCTACACAATCGTAGCCAAGTCTCCCGGACTGGCGCCGCCACCACACTTACGATTCGATCACTATGGCGTCGAACGCCGCCAACTTTGGCGCCCGTATCGTCAGAACGCCGTCCTCGTAGTCGAAGTCGTACGCCTGCTCCGCGACGAGACTGCGCACGGTACTGCGGCTTCTGCTCCTTGGGAATTGCCACCTCCAGATCGTGCATCGTCAGCGGCGCAAAGAAACTCACGCCGAAATGGCCGGAGCCGTTGACGAGATGCACCATCTCGTAGCCTGTCGTCCCGAGCGAAGCGCGTGACCTCCACCTGGGGTGAAAGGTTGCCGCCCACCGATTGCAAGCCAGCGAAGTTTTCCAACAGGTCCGCCGCAAACTCGAACGTATTGGGGTAGCCCTGGCGATGGAAGAGCGCGCCCGGCAGCCACGGCACATAGACGACCTTGCCCTTGCCGTACGGGCGCACGATGAAGCCCGGTTCGTCGGTGACCAGCTCATAGTAGCAACGTTCCGGCGGTCCGAAGTTGTGCGGCGGGATGAGCTTGCCGCGCAGTTCGGCGTCCTCAGCGTACGTGGCGTAGACATAGGGCCCGTCCAGGTAGACAAGGTCCACGTCATCGAAGCGTGTGAAGCCGCGCTTGTCATCCAGCTTGATGTAGGAAGAGCGCATGTCGTTGCGCACGATTTCGAGCTTGTCGATGCCCATGCACTTGAGCGCGGGCTCCGCCCGCGGTTCGAAGTCGGCGTCGCGGAAGCCGGCGCGCCCGGTGACGATGAGGGTTCCGCCGTCCTCCACGAATCGGTCCAGCGCCGCGGCCAGTTCATCGCTGACCGGCTGATAGTCGGGCAGCACGAAGGCGTCGTATCGGTCCCAGGGCAACTCCAGTACGGTGTCGTCCAGCAGCGAATCGAACAGATAGTGGTTCTCCGCCAGGAAGCGGAACCAGCCGCGAAACTCCTCTTGGTTGCCCAGCATGTCGTTGAGCAGCGCGATGTTGGCGCGGGATTCCAGCCCCTTGTACGCGTCCTCGTTGGCGGCGTGAAAGTGGAAGATCTCCTTGATCGGTGCGTAGCCGGAGCGATCCTCGTGGTTGTCCAGCCGCCCGATCAGGTAGTAGTCCAGATCGCCGCCATTGGCCAGGCCCTGCACCAGCCGCAGCTTCTGCTGGTCCGGCGCGACAGCCACGTGGCGGTACGGGAAATCGATGAAGTCGACCGTGGTGTTGCTGGAAGCCATGCGGGGATAGCTGCCCACGACCCGCTTGGTGTTGTCGGAGCCGCTGTACTGCCAGTGGGGCAGCGGGCGCTCGATGGCCGTGTTGGACTCCTGGCGCACAAAGCCCTCTCTTGCCTCGCGGTGGTTGGCGATGCAGACGTTGCGGCCAGCGGTCGTGGATGAAGTTGTAGATCTTCATGTGGTAGTCGTGCAGCGTGCGGTTCTTGAATACCACATACTTGCGGTAGACGGGATCGTTCATGTCCTCCACAGTGGGCAGTTCCAGCCCAAACATCTCGTGGAAGAGGCGCTGGCAGTTGGCGCACTGGCAGGGGCCGAAGTAGTTGCCGCTGTAGTCGCGGGTGATGTAGCCGCCCATGTTGAAGAAGATGCCGTCGAAGGGCAGCTTGGTGAGCAATTCCTCGATGATGAGCGGCGTGTAGATCTGCTGATAGTCGCCGTTGATGCAGATGTGGACGTCCCCGTTGTAGTCGACGATCTCGCCGGCGGGGCTGATGTAGGCCCATTCCGGGTGTGATTCGTAGAGTGGGCGGCGCACCTTGGAAAAGTCGGTGCGGGCCGCCACGCGGATATCCGCAGCGTGGCAGGCCTCGATGATGTCGGCCAGGCTGTCGCCTTGCAGATACGGGCTCTGGAAGTGGAAATCCAGTTCAGTCGGATAGCTGGCGATGATGCCGGCCGCATTGATCATGAGGACGTTGGCCTTGAACTCCTGCAGGTCGCGTACGACCTGCTCTGCGTCGATGTCGAGCATGTCGATCTCGCGCAGATTTGTCTGGATCAGACGCCACGGATAGTCTTGCCACCACTCGCTCATGCAAAGGCTCCTTATATTGGACGGATCAGGAAAAGGTACGACAGTCGAGAGACATACGCTCGGTTGAATTGGCAATCCTCGGTGCGCCCGGCAATGACGAAGGCCGGCGGCAGACTATCCATTCCACCGGCACGCCGCATGGAGACAACGTTCGCCGTCGAAATGGTGCGCCGTATCGGGCATTCGAAGGGACTGAACGCGCAGCGCCCATCCCTGAACGGCACGCGTTTCGGACGAGCATTCGGGGGGAGGGACAGCACGCCATGCGTAGTGGCATGACTCGACGCGAAAGAAC
This sequence comes from uncultured Chloroflexia bacterium, assembly GCA_963752485.1. GTDB lineage: Bacteria > Chloroflexota > Anaerolineae > Caldilineales > Caldilineaceae > JASGTU01. Next base: position 151,523 of record CAVVYP010000013.1, on the reverse strand, counting down.
TAGGGGATCGAGGCAGACGTTTCCGGCAGGAAACGAACCATGTGTTCGGACAGCACTGGATACCGTAGGAGACCGTGAACGCCACGAATTGGCAAAGGCTGGAAGCGCTTGCAAAGCGTACCATGATTGCCGGTGGGTGTCAAACAAAATCTCGCGTAAGATTTGCGCCGCGTTCACCGCCCCGCGCACGCAGCTCGCTGCCAGGCTCCGGGACGAATTCCTGTATTTCAGTCCGATCCTTTGACATTCGGCTGCCGAAGTGATACCTTCGCGATATCGCACCAACGCCTGCCCACAACTGTCGGCACACCATATTCTCCAGACCCGATACGCAAGATCCATTCCCCACAAGGACCTACACCCATGATCAACGCCAAGACCGTTCGATACGAATCCGACGGCAGCATCACCCTTATCGAAGTTGACGTACCCCCGCCGGGCCCCGGCGAAATCCAGCTCCAGGGCGGCGCCTGCGGCATCTGCTCCTGGGACATCGCCACCTGCAAACTCGGTGAGAAGATGTTCCCCATCGCCCCGCCCGGACACGAAGGCGTCGGCTATGTCAGCGCCGTCGGCCCCGGCGTCACGGGCTTTGAGGTAGGTGACCGCGTCGCCGGCGGCGGATTCGCAACCGTGCGCAATCTGCCTGTCAACCGCGCCTACAAGATTCCTGATTCGCCCCTCGCCGACGAATACTGGATCGTTGAACCCGTCTCCTGCGTCGTCACCGGCCTGGACCATAGCAATCTGCGCGCGGGCGACCGCATCGCCGTCGTGGGCAGCGGCTTCATGGGCCTGATGTTGCTGCAAGGACTTGTCCATTCCTTCGCCCAGCAGGTCGTCGCTATCGACGTCTCCGCGTCTCGCCTCGCCCTCGCCAAACAGGTCGGCGTACAGGAAACCTACGACGTGTCCGAAATTGGCGCCGAAGCGTTGCTCGCCAATCTCAAACCGCGCGAGTTCGACACAGTTGTCGACACCACCGGCAGCCAGGCCGGCCTCGATCTTTCCACCGACCTCGTCAAGCGGGGCGGACGCATCAACCTCTTTGGCTGGCTAAAAGGCGCCCAGGCGACGTTCGCCCCCACCAAGTGGCATCTCGGCGGCTATACCATTGTCAACTCATCGCCGTCGTCGCAGATCCGCGATCCCTTCCCGCCCGCCATCCGCCTCATGCAACAGAGTGTCATCGACCTCCAGCCGCTCGTCACGCACGTCGTCGACCTGGCCGATTATGCCGACCTCATGCGCGGCATCCTGGCCGGCGATCCCTCCTATGTGAAAGGCGTGATTCGGCTCTAGAAGCATTCTGTGAGGACAGTCGCATGAGCGTCAGCCGCATACTCTACATCGACATCGACTCGCTACGACCCGACCACCTGGGTTGCTATGGGTATCCGCGGCCGACTTCACCCAATATAGACCGCATCGCGCGCAATGGCGCGGTCTTCGACAACTGCTTCGCGTCCGATACACCCTGCGCGCCCAGCCGCTCGAGCTTGTTCACAGGTCGCTTCGGCGTCCACAATGGTGTCGTGTCGCATTCAGGGCCGGGCGCCGACCCCATCGTCGACACGCCGAACCGCCGCCAGGGCGGCGCGGAGTTGTTCCAGAGCACGCTGCCCATGTGCCTGCAGCAGGCCGGCTATCACACGGCCACCTTCAGTTCCTTCGCCACGCGTCACCAGCTATATGGTTGGCTCGCGGGCTTTCGAGAAGTCCATGACCCCGGCGGCCGTGGACACGACATCGCCTGCGACATCACGCCCGGCGTCTTGCAGTGGCTGGACGCACACGGCGCCGACGAGAACTGGTTCCTGCACGTCAACTACTGGGACGTCCACATTCCCTACCAGGTCCCGGACGCCGACATCGTGCAGTTCGCTGGCGAGTCCACCAAACAGTGGATGACGCCGGAGCGCTTCGCCGAGTACAAAGACCTGCCCGGCCTGCGTTCGTTCCGAGACACCTTCTGGGCGCGCCGCCCCGCCTACATCGACACACGTTTGCAGATGAAAGAAGTGCAAGCGCCCGCGGACTTCCGCAAGATGATCGATTCCTACGACGCATGCGTCGCCTACGTGGATGCTCATGTCGGACAAATCATACGCAAACTAGATGAGCTCGGCGTTTCCGACGACGTGGCAATACTGATCATGGCCGACCACGGAGAGGACCTGGGCGAGCGCGGCGTCATCGGTCACGGCATGGCGAGCTATCAGAACACGCACATCCCTGCCGTGTGGATGCGCCCCGACATGACCGGCTCCGAACGCGGTCGACGGGACGCGGCCTATCACTATCACATCGACCTGGCCGCGAGTGTACTCGACATGGCAGGCATTCCGATCCCGGAGACGTGGGACGCAGCTCCTGTCGGAGGGCGAGGCCGGGAACACCTTATCCTCAACAATTTTGCACAGGGCAACCAGCGCTCAGTGCTCTTTCGTTCGCAAACAGGCGCCGATACTTTCTACACGCGCAACTACTTCGACATCTTCCACTTCCAGCCGCCGGAGAGCCTATTTGACCTCGCCGCCGACCCGCACGCACTGGACAGTATGGCAGAGCAGCGGCAACCGGCCGTCCGCCACGCACACACATTGATTCAAGGCTGGGAAGCAGAATGCAGGCTGGCGCCGCTGTACCGCGATACGCTGGAACTCGCCGGCGCGTGCAACCGCGCCGGCTTGCGTGGACTGAAAGAGTCGTATCCACACCGGCTGGAAACCACCGGCAGAGGCGTATGGGCGCAGCCTGTTCGAGATGCCTTTGACCGCCTCTGACGCGCCTTGTGTCTGAGGGAGACGCATATCACGCACAAGAAACCCACCATCTATGACGTAGCCGAGCGGGCTGGCGCCTCCATCAGCACCGTCTCCCGCGTACTGAACAACTCGCCCCTGGTCAGCGACGCTACCGCACGACGCGTATGGGACGCCGTGGACGAACTCAACTACCGGCCCAGTTCTCTCGCCCGCGCTCTGGCCATGAACGAGACGCGCACCATTGGGCTGCTCGTGACGGACAACATGAACCCCTTTTTCGCCGAGCTTGCCTACCACATCGAGGCTGCCGGCGCGGAAGCCGGCTACAGTGTCATCCTTTCCAACTCCGACCGCGATCCCGCCAAGGAAGCCGAACACGTAGACGTCCTCATCGCCAAACGCGTGGACGGCGTCATCTTTATGGCCGTGGACAGCCGGGACAGTTCCAGCGTACCCAGCATGGAACTCCTCGTGCGTGAGCAGATCCCGGTCGTCACCTTCGACCGCCACTACACGGGTTTCGACAGCGTCGTGCTCGACAATTATCGCGGCGGCTACGACGCGACGAGGTATCTGATCGACCTGGGCCACGCGCGCATCGCTTGCATCACCGGTCCCGGCTCTGTCGTAGGCAGCGCTGAGCGCGTGGACGGCTACCGCCGGGCTTTGGCGGACGCCGGCCTGCCCGTATATCTCGAATGGACCGTCGCCGGCCGCTGGACCTTCGAAAGTGGTCGACAGGCTGTGCACGCGATCTTTGAAGGCTGCAAGGGTCCTGGCGCAATGCCCCAGGCCCTCTTTGTCTGCAACGACGCCATGGCCATCGGCGCACTCTCTGCGCTGGCCGAACTCGGCCTGGCCGTCCCGAACGACGTGTCTGTCATCGGCTTCGACGACATCAGTCTCAGCCGCTACATCGTGCCGCCCTTGACCACTGTACGCACGCCCATCGCAGAAGCCGGTCGCAAGCTTTGCAGACTCCTGCTGGACCGCATCGCGGGCACGCTGCCCGACAAGGCGCAATGGCTTCCTGTAGATTGCGAACTGGTCTTGCGGGGCACAACCGCCCCGCCCCGACAAGTCACCTCTTCCCTGCGAACTTGCGCGTAACGATCTCCGCCTCACCCCGTCATCATTAAGGAAGCCGGGAGCCTCCACTTGCGGCGGCCCTCCAGTTTCGCGCAGAGCGATTCTGTGCAGTGTTTGTCAGCATGGGTTCGTTCGTTTGAATTCGTCAGCAGCAGTTCGTCAGTATCGCGTCGTCAGTATAGTACGGTAGCGGAGGGTGTATGGGGCGTGGTTCTGCGGTAGACGTTGGGAGTCGACTTTCACAGTGTACGAAGGCGCGGTCCATGCGCCGATTTTTCGCGGCATCCGCGGTGATCGGCATCGCTGCGCTTTTCTTCTTTGCGGCCACGGGCCAGGCGCAAGCGTCCGACCGCATTCACATCGTTCGCCCTGGCGAGCGACTTTCTCGTATCGCCGAACAGTACAACCTGTCCCTGGCGCAATTGGCCGACTACAACGGGATCACCAACCCGGACCGGGTCCTGATCGGCCAGCAGCTTGCTATTCCCTACGACGCCAAAACGGTGCTGGCTGCGCCGCCGGCGGACCTGGAGTTCTTGCCCGGTATCGAGGGCTACCACATGGTCGTCCCCGGTGACATGCTTTCCCAGATCGCCAAGACCAACGGCATGGCACTGCCGGACCTCATGCGCCTCAACGGCCTGCATGACGCCGACAGCATCTACGTAGGGCAGAAGCTGCGAATTACCGCCCGCGTCGAGGCCCCAGATGCGACCACGCAGGCCGAGCCGGTGCTAGCCGACGCCATTCACGTCGTCACCGAAGGCGACACTCTGGCCAGTATCTCCCAGTCTTACGGCATGACGCTCAACCAGCTCATGCTGCTCAACGGCCTGCCCAATCCGAATTTTGTGTGGACGGGACAGCGGCTGCGCGTGAAGCAAGCGCCCACGCCGGTGCAAGCAATGGCCGCGGCCGGCGCGCCCGCCAACGGCAAACGCCGCATCGAGATCAACCTGACCGAGCAGACGCTCACCGCGTGGCAGGGCGACGTCGCCATCCTGCATACCTACGTCAGCACAGGCAAAGCCAGTACGCCCACCGTTCCCGGCCAGTTCACCATCTACAACAAGCTGGACAGCCAGCACATGTCTGGGCCGGACTACGACCTGCCCGGCGTGCCTTGGGTAATGTACTACTACGATGAGTTTGCCATCCACGGCGCGTATTGGCACGCCGCGTTCGGCACGCCCACCAGCCACGGTTGCACCAACATGATTCCTGAAGAGGCCGCAGCCCTGTACCAATGGGCCGACGTCGGTACGGAAGTCCTGGTGCACTACTAGAAAACGACTTTGCGGGAGGCTGGCAACTTCCCGCGAGCTTTGGGACTCGTCTCGCTGCACAGGCGCGCACACGCCGTCACAACGGCAAAACTTGCGCCTGAAGGAGAACAGACCGCATGTGGATGCTGAGATACACGGCGAGCGGCGCTTCCTATGCCCGCGGAAATGAGAGACGTCTGACGAGAAGCTGACGATCCGACGCGCCGCCCGTCCGTGTTGATCACGGGGGTGGGGGAGCGATCTCAGTATGGGATCGCTCCCCCGCCCCCTTATTACTTGCAATCTCCGCTGCGTTCTTCGGTCTGGGTTCGCTTCGCCAAGCGCACTGAGCCGAGACCACCTGCGGCAGGCCTGACAAACGCAGCGCATACCACCTTCGGCAAGCGAATCAGCGTAGAACCCCTACAGACCCCCTACGCCGCGATGGGCGCCCCGTTCGATCTACGCCAGCGCATGGAACGTCGGCGTCAACGCCGGATACAGCGCCCGATACTGCGCATAGACCTTCTCGTACGCCGCCACCGCGTCCCCGTTCGGGCGCGTCGATCCCGTAACCGTAATCGTCTGCCCACATGCCGCGTCCACATCCGACCATACACCCACGCCGACGCCGGCCAACAGCGCAGCCCCATAGGCCGCGCCCTCCGTCGTGTTCACGGTCACCAGCTCCGAGTCCAGCACATCCGCCAATATCTGCCGCCACAGCGGACTGCGCGCCCCGCCGCCGGAAACCCGCACCTGCCGGATGCCCGACAGCCCGACCCCCTTCATGAGCTCGAAGCTATCGCGCAGGCCAAAGGCCACGCCCTCCAGCACTGCGCGCGTCAGATGCGCGGCCGTATGCCGAACGGTGAGGCCGACAAACGCACCCCGCGCCAGCGGATCCGGGTACGGCGTCCGCTCGCCCGTCAAATAGGGCAAGATAGAGCAGCCCGTCGCTCCCCGCGGGCACGTCCACGGCGGGCGCTAACAGCTCATCGTACGACACGCCCGGGGCCAGCGTATCCCGGTACCAGCGCAGGCTGCCCGCCGCCGACAGCATCACGCCCATCAGATGCCATCGGCCCGGCGCTGCATGACAGAACGCATGCAGCAGTCCCTCCGGCTCGTAGAACGGCTCATTCACCGATGCAAATACGACGCCGGATGTGCCCAGTACTAGCGACACGATGCCCTCGGCAACCGCGCCCACGCCAACCGCGCCGGCCGCCTGGTCCCCGCCGCCGCCTACGATTGGCGTCCCCTCCTTCAGCCCCGTCGCTGCAGCCGCAGCAGCCGACACGCGGCTCGTCACTTGCGGACCTTCATACGTCGGGGGCAGATACTCCAACGGAATATCGAGCGCGTCCAGCATCTCCGGCGACCAATCTCGCGACGTCAAGCCAAGCAACAGCGTGCCCGCCGCCCCGGCCTTGTCCGTTCCCATCTCGCCGGACAGCTTGTAACGCAGATAGTCCTTGGGCAACAGAATGTGGCGCACCCGCGCATACACCTCCGGCTCGTTCTCCCGCACCCAAAGAATTTTCGGTGCGGTGAAGCCGGTGAGCGCGTCGTTCCCTGTCAGCCGGATCAACTCCTCTTTGCCCACTCGAGCGCGGATCTCGTCGCACTGCGCGCCCGTCCGCTGGTCATTCCATAGGATCGACGGACGCAACACCTCACCCTCGCCGTCCAGCAGCACAAGACCGTGCATCTGCCCGGTCAGGCCCACCGCCGCCACCTCCTCGGCACGCACGCCGGCCTCCGCCAGCACCGTGCGGATGCTCTGCTGCGCTCCGTTCCACCACAGCGCCGGGTCTTGCTCGCTCCACAGCGGCTGCGGCGTCTCAAACGAATACTCGTCGGCGGCTACGGCGACCACCGCGCCCTGCTCGTCAATCAGCAACGCTTTGGTAGCCGTCGTGGAAGCATCAATACCTAGCAAGTAAGCCACGGGGAAACCCTCCCTATACACGTGAATGGTGATGCATGAATGGTGAAGCGCGAATAGTGTTGGATGAGAAGCGTGGTGGGTGGATGTTCGGGCGCGTCGCGAGTCAAGAAGCGCCCAAAGCGCAGCGTCACACCGTAGCAATCATACAGAATTGTTCCGCTTCAGTATATAGACTGGCTGTGACAGTCGTCAAGATCAAGCCCAGCGCACACCTGTCCCTGTCAGGCGGGCGAGCTTTCGTATAGTAGCGCAACGCCAAACGCATCGGATTCCCTTTCAGTGCCGCAGTTGCAGCCGAAATCCGCTTTGGCGTCATGCCAAGAGTGCTATACAATCACCCACGGAGGGATAAGCAATCGAGCTACCTGTCGGACGGTTTCATATGCAATCTATCGGTCGGAACGTTTCATCTCGTTTCTTGCAGCGCAAAGTTCACCCCCGCACGCATCTCCCGATTTCAGCCAGCGCACACCTGCGCGCGGGTCTGATGCTTTGCGCACTGCTGGCGGCGGTTGGCTTCGCCCTGCCCGCCCATGCATACAGTGGCGCATTCGACGCGGATCCATACTCCACAGAGTCCTTCTCAAGGGAGCCGTTTAGGACCGACGATGCGCGCGAGTTCACGGCCACCGATAACCGGCTCGTGATCCCCATCGGCAACGCGGAGGTGCTGCCGCCTTTGCCGTTCAGCCGGCCGCAGGTCGGCCCGATCATCAAGCAGGGCTTTCCCGACGACGTCGAACGCTGGACCACTGCGTTCATCCCCCGTAGTCTGGACCACCTCACGCCGGTGGACTTCCCCGAAAACGGCGAACGCTGGATACGCGTCGATCTCAGCGAGCAGACCGTCGTCGCCTACGACGGGGAGCATCCCGTGCGCGGCTTTATCATTTCCTCCGGGTTGCCAAGGTCCCCCACCGTCACCGGCACATACCGCATCCGCGTCAAAGTGCCCTCGCAAAACATGACCGGCGGCGATCGCGCCGTCCCCGGCGACTACTACAACCTGGACAACGTGCAGTGGGTGCAATACTTCTTCGAGGATTACAGCTTCCACGGCACCTATTGGCACAACGACTTTGGCGTCCCCAAGAGCCACGGCTGCCTCAACATGACCATCTCCGACGCCAAGTGGCTTTTTGACTGGGCCGGCCCGACGTGGGACGGCTATACACAGTGGTACGGCAGCTCCGCCGACGATCCCGGCACGCTGGTCGTGATCCACGAATGACGCTTTCCGCACATCCATATGGAACCGCAGACCTCACCTGATCCTGCATCCGACCCGGGCTTCGGCACGCGTGCCGAAGCGGACCTTCTCGCACCCGACTCGGTCGCAGACCCGTCGCCACAACCGCGCTCCTCCCTTTGGCGTCTCCTGAAGGTCCTGGCCGTGATCGCTGTGGCCTCCGCCGTGTTGCTCTTCATCCAGCGCAACACCGGCAACGAAGTGCGCTCCCATGCGCTCGCGCCAGAGATTCGAGTTCACCACCTACGACGGCGAGACCATACGCCTCTCGGACCTGCGCGGCCAGGGCGTCGTCCTCAACTTCTGGGCAAGCTGGTGCGGTCCTTGTCGCGGTGGAAGCTCCCCTGCTCGTCGAAGCCTGGGAGCAGGAGCGCGAGAACGGTATCACCTTTATCGGCCTCACCCACCAAGACACTGACCAAGGCGCACGGCAATTCATCGAACAGTACGGAATGCGACTATGCCAACGGACCCGACGAAGGCCTGAAGTGGGCGCGACGCTACGACGTACAGGGCATTCCCGCCACATTCTTCATTGACGAGGACGGCATCCTCGTCAGCCAGCACCGCGGCATGTTGTTCAGCGCCGACCAGCTCGCCGAACAGCTCGACCAGATCCGTCCGCGCCGGTAAGGAGAAGTGACAGACGGTTGCCCACGTGTAGCCGCAGGCCGTCCGCTTCATGCTTCCCCGATCATCCTTCGCCAGGAGACGCCATGCCTGATCTTAGATCCCCTCTCGCAGTCTGCGGTCCTCTTGATCATCGACGTACAGAAGGGCATGGACGATCCGCGTCTCGGGCAGCGTAACAATCCGAACGCCGAAGAGAACATGGCCCGCCTCCTGGCTGCGTGGCGCAAGATCAGCCGCCCTGTCTACCATGTGCAGCACCTCTCCCTCGCGCCGGCCTCGCCCCTACGCGCCGAACTTCCCGGCTGCGAGATCAAGGACGAGGTGAGGCCGCTCGCCGGCGAGCCGCTCTTCCAGAAGCACGTCAACAGCGCCTTCATCGGCACCGAACTGGAGCAGACGCTGCGCGCCCACGGCTACGAATCGCTTGTGATCGTTGGCCTCACCACGCCGCACTGCGTCTCCACCACCGCACGTATGGCGGGCAACCTCGGCTTCCACACCACCGTCGTCTCCGACGCCACAGCCGCGTTTGACGTTACCGGCCCCGACGGCCGACGCCACAGCGCCGAAGAGATCCACGCCGTGTCTCTGGCCGTCCTCCACGGCGAGTTCGCCATCGTGACCGACACCGAGACTGTCCTGCGCGCTCTCGTAGCTTCCGGCGCAGGCAAACAGCCGTGGCCAGAACTCAACCAAATACATCCGACCAGGAAGGAGTCAGCCCGGCCATGATCCCCCGCAACCGAATCCGACCGCTGTTTGCGCTTACTGTTGTGACTGCACTTCTCGCGGCATTCGCCTCCCTCGCCGGCATCCTGCGCCCGCGGCTCTACCTGCCCTTCACGCCCGAAACGCTCCTGCCCGGCGCCATGAGCCAAGACATCGTATCGTTCCTGGCCGCCCTGGGCCTTCTGGTCTGCCTATGGTCGATACGGCGCGGCGCACAGCGCGCGTGGCTCGTTTGGGCCAGCCTCAACGGATACCTCTTCTATGCCTACGCGCTCTATTCCTTCGAGCAGGTTTACAATCCGCTCTATCTCGTCTACATCGCTCTGACGGGGCTCACACTCTATAGCATTCTCTTCTTCTTCGTGTGGATGGACACCGATATCTTGATGCGCCTCGACGCCAGCAGACTGCCCCGGCGCGCCATCGCCGCCTACCTGCTCCTCCTCGTCGCCATGTTCGTCACTGTCTGGCTAAGCCTCATCTTGCCCGGCATTGCCTCCCAGACGCCACCCGAGGGGGCCAGCATCTTCGTCATGGACCTGGCCTTCTTTCTGCCCCTGCTGGTCATCATTGCCGTGCTGCTTTTCCGAGACCGGCCCCTAGGCGCGCTGCTGACGCCCATCGTGCTGATCAAAGTCGGCGCGCTGGGCTGCAGCGTACTGCTGGGCGAATTGCTCCAGCCTATGTTCGGGCATCCGCTCGTGTGGCCCTCGGTCGGCATCTACGCACTGATGGGCCTTGGCAGCGCAGCCCTCGGCCTGCTGGCATTGGCGCGCGTCACCCTGCCCGGCGTCTCCACAGACGCACCGGCGATCGCAGACCGCTAGCCGCAACTCGTTGCTGAAGCAGAGAGCCGGAGAAGTGCCGGAGAAGTAAAGAGCCGGGCCCCCGCAGGCAACCCGGCTCTCCCTTATTGCTGTTCTTGGCGCAGACGCGCCACGCGCAAATCGAACTACGCAGTCTTGTCCGTCTGATCGTCGCCCGCCGCCTCATCCTCGGCGGTCTCCACAGCGTCCGCCACGACAGCGCCCTCATCCGTGATGACGCCCGCAACGTATTCGGCGCCTTCTTCTGTTGCAGCCGCGACTTCGAAGGCGGCGCCATCCTTCGTTACGACGGCCGCTCCGACAGCCACACCCTCATCGGTGATGACAAAGCCGAAGACCTCGGCGGTCTCGTCATCCACACGGATTTCCTTCACACCCAGGCCCTGCTCTGTGAAGAGCATGCCCAACGCCATATCCTTGCCGTCGGCCAGACTGTCCGCAATGTCCTGCGAAATGCGACGCGAAACGTCTGCCAAGTCCGCCGCAGGCGCCTCCTTGCGCGCCCGCTCGACGAAGTCCTTGCTGGTCGTGACGACGAGCGCCGAGGTGCCCGGACGCAACGCAGACCCCACGTCCTCCAGTCCCTCCTTGCGGAAGCCGGCATCGTGGTGGGCCAGCGCGCCGCCCACACCTGCGCCCACGCCCGCGCCCAGCGCCGCGCCGGCCGGTCCACCCAGCAGACCGAGCAACCCACCGACCACGGCGCCAATGCCCGCGCCCTTGCCGGTGCTCATGTCCTTCGTCTCGCTGATGTGGACCTTCCCCTTCGGCGTCCTGACGAATGACGGCCGCATCCTCAAAATAGAATGCGCCTTGTTTCATTCGCCTGCTTCATGCTGTCCAGCGTTTGGTCCGCAGCCTGCTCCTGCGTGAAACCGATAACCACAATGCCTACGCCTACCAGCTCTTCCGGCTGGCCACCTTGCGAGAGTCGTCTCCAGAGGCTCTTGCGCTTCGTGCTCGCTGCGATGTCTGACTGCTTCCCTTCTTGATTGGACATCGTTCGCGTTCTCCTTGGTTGATAATCGTCTCGAACTAGCCAACGAATAGGTGCATCACACTCCTGCTGGCGCCGAACGGCATCGTCCGCCGCTCGCGCCGGGCGTCGCATATAGCACGTTGACGAACGAGAGTGCGCGCCGCTCGACCCTCGGCGAACCGCTTAGATTACCTGACGGGACCAGCCACACGCACGAAGCCCTTGAACTTTGTTACACTTTGAACCTTATCCCTCAGTTCACCACCGGCGGCCCTTGCCCACCTTCCGCCTGCGTCTCGTCCCGTTTGCCCTTCTCCGCCCGCATCGCCAACAGCTCCGCCCACGGTACGACGCCGCAATGCTCCGCCCACGCATCGTGCAGCGCAGCCAGCTCCGCCACGAGGTCGGGTTGCTGCGCGGCCACGTCGTGCAGCTCCGAGCGGTCGGCCTCCATGTCGTACAGCTCCCACTCGCCGGGATACTTGCAGACCAGCTTCCACTGGCCGCGGCGCACGGCGCGGTTGCCCTCGTGCTCCCAGTAGAGCACCTCGCGATTGTGCGGTCCGTCGGCGAAGGTCGGCGTCATGCTGAAGCCTTCCAGCGGCTTGACGTCACGCCCGTCGTACGTCTGCGGATAGTCGACGCCCGCCACGTCCAGGAAGGTCGCCATGACGTCGGGCAGCTGCGCCGGCTGGTGCGCAGTTCGCCCGCGCGCGTCGATGCCCGCCGGGCCAGTGCACGATGAACGGCGTCGCGATGCCGCCTTCGTGCACCCAGTGCTTGTAGAGCGGAACGGCGTGTTGGAGACGTTGGCCCAGGGCACGCCGTAGCTCTGGTAGGTCTCCTCGCCGCCGGGCATGATGCGCCGGGTCGTTGCCGTACTGGATGCGCCGCCCGTCGCGCGTGAACTCCGTGCCCACCGGCTCCTTGTGCACCGCCCACGGTCCGGTCGCTCGGTCAGTTCCTCGGCGCAGCCGCCGTTGTCGGCCAGGAAGACGATCAGCGTGTTCTCCCACTGGCCGGTCTCGCGCAGGGCCTGCGAGGATGCGGCCGATGCCCTGGTCCATGCGGTCGATCTGCGCGGCGTAGACCTCCATGCGCCGCGCCTGCCACGCCTTGTGCTCCTCGTCCTCCCACGGCGGCACGCGCTCGTCCCGTTCGCTCAGCTGCCAGCTCTCGTCGAGGATGCCCATCTCGACCATGCGCTGCCAGGCGCTCCTCGCGCAGCGTGTCCCAGCCGGCGTCGAAGCGGCCCTGGTAGCGCTCGATGTCCTCCGGCGTGCGCGTGCAGCGGCCAGTGCGGCGCGGTGTAGGCCACGTACTGGAAGAAGGGCGTGTCCGGCTGCTGCGCGGCGTGCTCGCGGATCTGGCGCACGGCCTCGTCGCGTGATGGCGTCGGTGAAGATAGTAGTCGTCGCCCTTCCGGCTCGATGCGCTCGTTGTTGCGGCGCAGCGTGCGCGGCTGGAAGTAGTTGGCCGCGCCGGTGAGGATGCCGTAGTAGTCGTCGAAGCCGCGCTGGCAGGGCCAGTTGTGCTTCGGAGCCTCTCGTCGCCGAGATGGCGGGTGACGTGCCACTTGCCGGACATGTACGTGGCGTAGCCGCCCGTGCTTGCAGCGCCTCGGCGATGGTGACGCGCGTTGGGGCTGAGGTCGCCCTGGTAGCCGTCGATGCCGTCGTCGCCCATCATGTGGCCCACGCCGGCCTGGTGCGGGTGCAGCCCGGTCAGCAGCGAGGCCCGCGACGGGCAGCAGCGCGCCGTGTTGTAGAACTGCGTGAAGCGCAGCCCGCCGGCGGCCAGCGCGTCGAGGTTGGGCGTCGCGATCTCGCCGCCGTAGCAGCCGATGTCGGAGTAGCCCATGTCGTCGTTGAGGATCAGCAGGATGTTGGGTTGTGTTGGCATTGGGAAGTCCTTTAGTGGTGGCGCAACAGATATAAAACAGGCCAATCAAGCCTTCCAACATGGCGATATAGGTCACAGTACCGCGCACTGAGAACGTAGACGCTAGGCTATACGGGTGTTCCAAGCTACTGATATCTCAATTGCATGTATCAGCGAGTGACTACTGCCGTAACTCGGGAGGCAATGTAGAGATAGCAGCAAAGTCTTGCATCAGTTGATCAACGGATTGATAACGTTCTTCAGGATCAAACTCTGTGCATCGATCTACTACCGTAGCATATTTGCCACAGTCTGCACCTCCTACGAGGGTTGGTATTCGTCCAGTCACCATATGCAACAATGTCCGGCCTGCAGCATAGATATCTGCTCTATTGTCTGCATCTCTGAACGATTCTAGCTGTTCGGGCGCAGCATAGGCTTCGGTACCACACGAGTTGTTACTAGTCTGCGTGAGGAGTATCGAGTCAGCAGATGAATCACGGCGTTTGCCTAAGCCAAAATCGCATATTCGCACACGGTCATCGTCAAATATCAGCACATTGTCTGGTTTGAGATCCCTGTGAACCACGGTATTCGCATGAGCAAAGCGAAGACCCTTCAAGATCTGCCAGAAGATGAGGTCAATTCTGGCCAAAATCATCGTGCAGCGACCAATGATATCTGACAAACTATCGTTGGCTAAAGTCGAAGAACCAGGGTTGTTCTGCCTCCAAATCATAGTCCAAGACAGGTAGAATGTTTGGATGGCATAATCAGATCGGAGGTGCACCTCTCGTCTGAATCGCTGGAGTTCTTCCTCACGCTCACCATCTGCAAGTGTCAGCCGTCGAACATCAAGTTCCTTTATTGCAACCTTCTTTCCCGTTGCTCGTTCGATTCCTCAGTAGACGATCCCAAATCCGCCTGTGCCTATACACCTCTGCTTTTGCACACCTGTGGTATGTAGACGGAATTGAACGCATCACGCCTCGAAAATCCTCGTATAGGTTGGCCTCTGGTCGCCCGTTCCTTTCGCGTTGGCTCCTCGAATCTCGCTGAGAGCGGACAGAATTTTCCATCCGCCGTCCCTGTTCTTCCAGCGTCAATTCTAGATGTCCTACGCTGTAGCTTCGGCCGTCTTCCACTTCGCTACGATACTCTTCAGCTCCCACTTGCGCTGCCGTCTTTACCGCTCGCACAATCACGTCTACTCTACATTCTCATCCAAGCCACACAATTGATATTGGTTCGTCTATGCGAAGAAGTCCTTAATTACGTCTTGCACCAAGCCGTTCTGGTCGAGCCGGATAGTGATTCCGCCAGACCTTCGTTGAATATCTCGCCGACTTCTCCGCCACTACATCGACCTTATCTTCCTGGATGGCACGGCCGCCTCACCCTCATGGTGTCTATCAATCATTCTACAGTTTTCAGCTCCAGCTCCTTCACAATCTTCTGATAGTCAAGAACATCGCCAGTTCAGACCAGATACGCTGCACTACGGATTGGATTCCTGCATTCTTCGTACGCAGTTTGGAAAAGCGTTTGATTCTCTTGAGGTGTCTTCCTCCGGTGGGCAGTGAGATAAACAGCTTTGCGTGAGCAATTGTAGACTACGTTGCTCTCGTCCTTGACGCTTATTGGATACCCGCTGCTTTAAGTCTACCGCTTAAACTCATGCGACCAGCTTCTGTCCCTCCCCCTCACAGCGCATCGTCAGCGAGTGCGATACGAGCTACGCAGATGCACCTACAAATATCGTTGACATGCTTGGGTTCCGCCTATGTTCATCGTGTCTTCGTACTGCGGGAGATCCAGTGTGCTCTCAAACAATCTGCCGGATTAGCTCTGTCGAGTCCGATCGGTTCATGCCAATCCAATGCTACCGTAAGCTCAATACCTTTCGCTATCAAATTGCCGATCGCAGAGCTATCTACTTGTTTCCATTGTGAGACTTGAAAAATCATTCGTATATTCGAGCAACTTCCCATATACGATCATTGGGCTCTGCATCACTTGATTCGCTTCTTCGTAAGCGATATCGAGCCGACTTGTGTTGGCGAAGTCTCTTGGCGGATGTGCCACTTGACCAGAGCCCGTACCGTTCCAGCACAACATCGCCCAAATTGGTAGTTCAATGACTCTCAAGCTAGTCCGGCCAAAGGTGCGTATGTCCGATCGCTTCTCCGATTCAGCTGAATCTCCCACATAGACAAGTCGCAGCCAGAAACTCATCTCGCTCGATTGTTGAGATGCCTTTGTCCGGTCTGGAGAAAGAATCCTTCGCAAAACCAGAAGATACTCGTGATATCGCGCAGCCGTGCGCTTTGCGTTCATCCAGCTACCCCAGCACAGCTACTGCTTATCCCTTTTCCTTTCTCCAGATGATTTCGCCCATAGTGTAAGCCGATATCTCTATGTAGCTCATAATGAGAGTGAAGCGAATGTAGGCTTTCTGCCAATTTGCGACGTTGATACGTAGCGTCCACCAGCACAAGTACTCGATGTACTTCGTGCGACGTTCCTAATCAAGTCGATATAGTCGCTGTATTCCATCATCGTCATAGTCCTTGCCAACGTTGTAAGCGTACGTAAACGCAAACCTATATGATCGTCTGGATCTCAGCCATGTCACTGCGATGTGCAGTAGATTTGATCGCCCAGCTACCAACGTGACTTCGTTTGCTCGATGTTGCCCGTGCTGCTCGAAGTACTTCAAGCTCCTGCATAGAATTCTGTTGCATCGTGCTTTCGCGCTCTGATGTGCCAAACGATGAGTCTTTCATAGCGATCACCAGCCTTCGTAGAGTTACGTGATAACAACGCATCCCCTACATTACCAACATACTAAACATGCGTGCGCAATCGAAGGCCAGGCATTCTCCCCTGGACAAACTACTAACCATATCTATACCCACAAACATATCACACACATATACCCACCTTCACCAACCCCAATCTAATTCTACTACCTCTGCCCCGCGTACTTCGCCGTCGTCCTGTGCAGCGCCGTTACGCCGGAGACGTGACCTTCTGAATGTGTGTCCCTATGATACGATACGGGCGAACTCTCGCAGGAAACCATGCTCGCCGACAGCACGCTCGAAATACCCGAACACAAACTCGCCGACTTCTGCCGTCGGCACAACATCGTCGAACTGGCGATCTTCGGCAGTGCGCTGCGTCCAGACTTCGGGCCGGACAGCGCCGTCGACGTGCTGGTCACATTCGCTCCGGGCGTCGTGTACAGCCTGAGCCGCTACGTTGCCATGCAGGATGAGCTGGAGTCGTATTTCGGCCGTCCCGTCGACCTCATCGACAAGCAGGCTGTGCAGGAATACCCGAACTACATCCGCAAGAAGGCAGTTTTGGCTTCGGCAAAGATTGTCGTTACGGCAGGAACTGTCAAAGATCCGTAGGTGCGGTTTCTTGCCGCACGGCGCGCCGGCCCCCCCTAGACACCTACGGCATCTGCACCGCAAGTATCTTCCCCAGCTTGCCCGCGTCGATATTCCCGCCCGACACCACGCACACCACCTTGCCGCTCCCGGCCTGCCCGGACAGCGCAGCCGCCACCGGCGCAGCCCCCGCCCCCTCGGCCACGACACGGTTGCGTTCCGCCAGCAGACGAACAGCGGACGCGGTCTCCTCTAGGGTCGAAACGATCGACCCGTCGACCAGCGTGCGGGCGAAATCCCACATCTCCTCGAACACAAACGGCGCGCCGATGCCGTCCACGAAGCTCGGCGCATAGTCCACCTCCACCGGCCCGCCCGCCTTCAACGACGCCGCCAGCGGAGCCGCGCTCTCCACCTCCGCTGCATACACGCGTGCGTCCGCTTTGAAATGGCGCAACGCCGCCGCCACGCCGCACGTCAGCCCGCCGCCCCCATACGGCGTGATCACCGCGTCCACGTCCGGCAGCTCTTCCAGAATCTCCAGCGCAATCGTGCCGTTCCCCGCCATCACGCCGGCGTCGCTAAACGCATGGATGAACAGCCCATTCATGCCCTCATACCGGCGCGTCCGGTAGACCTCCAGCCACTCCAGAAAGGGCGCCAGCACAATGTCCGCGCCCAGCCGCCGAATCGCCGAAAGCTTCACCTCCGGCGCATTGTCAGGCGCGAGAACCGTACACGGCAGGCCAAACCGCCGCGCACACCACGCCACGCCCTGCGCCATGTTGCCCGCGCTCGCGGTCCAGACACCCGCGCTCAACTGCTCCGGCGTCGCCAGCCGGATCGCATTGGCCGCGCCGCGCAGCTTGAAAGAACCGATCGGCTGCAGGTTTTCCAGCTTGAGATAGATCTCCGCAGGCGCATCGTCGACTTGCAGGCGCAAAAGAGGCGTGCGCACGGCGACGTCGGCGATCCGCTCGCGTGCACCGAGGAATGAGTCAGGGGAGATTGACTGCAAGGAATAGGCGGCTGTGGTCATGAATCATGTAGGGAGAAACGGGACACTCCTGTGACCCGACGCTACTGCACGATCTGAATCGCACTCTGGTGTAGCGGGCTTGTGCGCTAGGGGAAGCGCACCTGCAACTACGGCGGCGATATTTCGCTCAATACGCCCCGCGCCCGCGCAAGATCGCCGGCATGCGACCGCAGCAGAATACTCACGTCCAGCGCGAAGTCCCAGTTCTCCACGTAGTAGAGGTCCAGCAGCACCATCTCGTCGAAGGTCAGGTCGCTGCGCCCGCTGACCTGCCACAGGCCGGTGATGCCCGGGCTGACGGTCAGCCGCTTCTTGTGCCACTCGGCGTATTGCTCGGCTTCCTCGGGCAGGTTGGGCCGCGGACCGACCAGGCTCATCTCGCCGCGCATCACGTTGATCAGTCTGCGGCAGTTCGTCCAGGCTGTAACGCCGCAGCCAGCGCCCCACGCGCGTGCGCCGCGGGTCGTTGCGCACTTTGAAAAGCGGGCCCGTCGCTTCATTGTCCTCGCTCAAGAGCGGCTGCAGCTTGTCCGCGCCCACCACCATGGAGCGGAACTTGTAACACGTGAATGGCTCGCCGTTCTTGCCGATGCGCGTCTGCCGGTAGAGCACGGGCCCCGGGCTGTCCAGCTTGATGGCCAGCGCAATCATGCCGGCCAGCGGCAGGCTCGATCAGCGCGCCCAGGCCGCCGATGACCAGGTCCGACGCCCGTTTGATGAAGAGGTTCCAGCCCTGGATGTAGACGCCGCGCGTGCCGATCAGCGGGATGCCGTTGAAGTCGTCCACGTAGACCTGGTTCATGGTCGCCTGGAAGAGGTCGGGCACCACCTGCGCGCGGACGTTGCGCTGCTCGCAGGAGCGCAGCAGCCGCTGGATCATGCGGTGGCTCTGCCAGGGCAGACAGATGATGACCGTGTCGATATGCAGGGTGTCCAGCGACTCGCCCAGATTGTCCACCGGGCCCAGCGCCTTGAAGGGGCCGATATCGTTCTCGCTCTTGGCCGGGTTGTCGTCCAGGAAGCCGACCAATTGATAGCCGTAGTCCGGCCGCGCGGCCACAGTGCGCATGACCATGCGTCCCACATCGCCCGCGCCGATGAGGAGCACGCGGTCCACGCCCACCTCGTAGCGGCGCAGATGCCCGCGCAGTACCTGGATGCCGAAGCGGCTCATGCCCAGCAACATGGTCGACCAGGAAGGCGAAGTAGAGGAAGATGAGGCGGCTATAGAGCAGCGGGCTGAAGAACAGGCCGACGGTGATCAGCACGACGACGCCTACGGTGACCGCCGTGGCGATCTTGTAGGTCTCCTCCACCACGCTGCGCCCGCTTGCGATAGGGATAGACGCCGGAGAAGCGGAACGAGATGGGCAGGATGATGATCAGCGCCAGCGCGAACGGCGCGTAGGTCCAGATATCCACCTGGTAGGCGGGGTCCACCGAGCGGAACCACTGCAGCTGATAGCGGATATAGTAGGCCGCCGCGAACGCCACCAGGATGAGGATGACATCGTTGAGGACCAGAAGATATTTCCACGCGCTCTTCGGCGTACGCAGGGCCGCTTCCGCAATGATGCTGGTTCGGGGAATGCGGGAGGGGGCCTGAACGCCGGCGGTGGAGTCGGAGAGATTCAACTCGTTCGCAGTCGCCATAGTTTGGTGTGCTTCGCTGGACAATGCGGGTGTTCATGCAAGTCCGTGCCCTAGTCTACCACAGCCTCAGCGAATGTACGCTACGATTGCCCTTCAATTTGAACGAACAACAGCCTGGAAAACCTACCCGGAAGCTTGAAGCTTCCGGGTAGGAGACGTGCGATAGCGTGCGATACCGTGTGTTTGTACCGCCTCTAGCTGCGGCCAGTCGATGCCGTGCACCAGCCAGTCCGGCTGTTCACCCTCGATCGCCGTCACCAGGCTTGCCTCACCGCCCGCAGCCGGCATGATCCACACGCCCCAGCCATCGCCCCGCTTGCTGAAGAACGCGATCTGCGAACCGTCCGGGCTGACCGCGGGCAGGCCGTCCGGCGCGGCGTTGTCCGTCAGCCGCACCACGTCGCTGCCGTCGGCGTTGGCGCGGTACAGTTCCCAGTTGCCGTCACGCTCCTCGCTCATGAAGACTACGCCGCTGCCATCCGGCAGCCAGCGCGGCCGCGAATCGCTCGGCTCGTCGTGAGAGCTGCGTGCGCGCCGAGCCGTCCGCGCCCATCGTGTAGAGACCGCATTCCTGGCCCTGGTCATTGCAGCCCTTGAAGACGATCAGCTCCTCCGTCGGATGCCAGTCCGGGTCCAGCCCGAAGCCCAGCTCCGTGTAGGTCATGTCCGTCGGGGTTCTCCTTCGCCACGGCCTCGGTGACATAGAGGCGCCAGGCGCGGTCGCCTTCCTTGTTGCTGGCGTAGACCATGCGGTCGCCGGATCGGGCTCCAGCGCGGATTGCTGTCCTCGTTGAAGCGGGTGAAGCGCAGTCGTTCCGCCGTGTCCAGGTCATAGCCGCCGAGGCCGAACTTGTCGCTCTGCATGCTCTTGAAGGCCAGCGTCTGCCGGTCCGGGCTGACCGCCGGCTGCATGGCGTTGTTCGCCACCAGCACCGTCGCCGATCCGGCCGCGGCGGGCACAACATAGACGTCCTCCAGATCGTAGACGCGGTTGCCTTCCTGCACGACGCGGGAAGCGGAGTAGACGATGCACGCCCGCCGGCACCTCGTAGCCGTCGCCGTCGAGAGAGCTCGCGTCATCCGTTCGCAGCAGGCGTCTCCGGCGAAGGCGGCGCGGGGATCACCGGCACATTCGTCCACATTGGTCGCTTCCACATACGCAGCCGCGACCCAGCCCTGTTCGTTCGGCGCGGACGGGGCAACCGCCACCCACCAGGCCGTCCTCGCTCTTGCCCACGATCTCGCCCTCGGTCCCTGCGGCGCAACGCCGATGATGGGATAGGCCGTGCCGGGGCCCGTGCGCACGTTGACGCCGGCCTCCGCCGTGACCACGCCGGTGGGCTCAGTCGCCTCGGCGTCGGGCAGCTCGACCTCCGGCGCTTCGGTGTCCTCGGCGACGGGGTCAGGGTCGGCCGGGTCAGCGGAGTCTCGCCTTCAGCGCTCTCGCCTTCCGCCACTGGTACCGATCTCCTGCGTGTCGACCAGCGCCAGCTTGTCGTCCTGCAGCTCGTAGGTCTGCACCACCTGCAACGTCGGGCAGCACATGGGGTCGTCGGGCCCGTGGGTGACCATGTCGACCACGATCTGATTGTCCTCGATGGTCACAGAGTTGACCTGCGCACGGTCGCCCAGACTAGCCGTCGCCACATTGGTCGGCTCGCCGTCGACATTCGTGACAACCGCAAGGTCGATGAACGTGCCGGAGCCGCCCGGGTCAGTCGCCAGGATCACGGCAGCGGCGGGCTCGCCGTTCAGTTCACCTTCCGCTGTGTACTCAGGCAGTAGCATCACGGTCGTCTTCGTGGCGGAGCCGGGCGCTGCTTCCTCTTCATACTTGCCGTCCTCCAGCGGAGCCGTACCGTCCTTTGTGAACTCGGATATGTACGTCATGTTGGCGAGCGTCGTGTCGAGATCGCCCTCCGCGCCTTCGCCGGACTCTGCCTCGTCAGCCGGAGCCACCTTGCGATATGTGTCGATGGGACCCGCGGCCGCCCAATGAAAGACCAGCGTCTCGCCGTCGTCCTCGAAGAAGTAGGTCTGGGCAGGGCCAAACATCAGCATCATGGCTTGGTCTAGCGAATCCTCGCCACAGAAGGCCAGCGTGGCCGGACCGGGCTGCATGAAGATGCTCTTCTGCTCGTTTTCGACGTTGCTCGTAGCATATGCGCCTGCGGCGTTGTTGCAGTCCACCTTCGCCATGAACACGCCTTCGCCGTCAAACAACAGCGTGTAGTTCTCCGGTGTCTCCACGACAATTTCGTCGATGTCGTTCCCGTTGGGCTCGCGCGATACCCATTCCCAGGTGACGTCAATCAGCATGGGATCCGGCGTGTGCTCCATGGAGGCCAACGGCCCTTCCGGTGCGACTTCCTCAACCGGTTCTGCGGTGGGCTCTTCCATAGGCGTTTCTGTCGGAGCCTCAGCCGGCGCTTCGGTAGGCGCTTCAGTCGGCTCCGCCGGCGCCTCCGTGGCCGCTTCCTCAGCCGGAGCGACCGCTGTCGCCGGCTCCTGCGCTTGCTCACCGCCCCTGCCCTGGCACGCAGCGAGCACAGTCATCAGCGTCAGGCTGAGCAGTACGATCGTCAGCGTGACTGGCCAGCGCCTGCCACGCCATTCCTTGTTGAACATGTTGCCTCCTAGTTGTGTTTGCTGCCTATTGTTGTCCGTCTTTGTGTCTGGACTGTGGTCGAGACCCAGAACGCCGGCAATGCGTATAGTACCTGCGATGACGCTCTGTGTGGCGGTAGACTTTCCATGCAGCCAACGATGTAGCGGCCCATGTTGTTCCCGATTGGGAGGGGATACCGACAAACATGTTTCTCGCACGCGAATTCACCCCACTCTGGTACGATCGGGGGGCGAACCGCTCGGCTCGTCCCCCGATCGTGGTGAAATATTTGGAACTCCATCGGCCGGGATCAACGAACGTCCCAGTGACTTGCGGCTGAGACTCGTCTCAGTAACCTCTGTGCGCTAGTCGTGATCCGGCGCGGCTCAGTACAGCTAGCCGCCGGTGCGAATGATGGCCTTTGCGCCCTGCGTGATACGCAGATGGTGCGCAGAAAAATCGACATTCAGCTCCACAACACGGTGGCATCCTGGCGTTCAAGGTGTCTTGCGTCTATCAGTCGAGACCCAACTCACCGGCCTCCAACATGGCCAACAGCGGCGAATCCTCGATCGTGAGCGGCAGGTCGACGCGGCCCCGCTTGCGGCTGGACTCGTACGTCGCGAAGATGAGCTCCGTCGCCTGCAACGCTCGCCGTCCGGAAAGCTCCGGCTCGCGGCCCGTCTTCAACGCCTCGATCAAGTCCAGCACGCCGCGCTCCACATAGCCCGGCCCGTGGATGCCCTCGCCGGGTTCTACCGTACGCCAGGCTGTATCGCCACGACCGCGCACGCGCAGCGGAATCGTGTCGCTGTAGCCCACCTCGATCACTCCCTCGGTCCCCTCCAGGCGATTGACCAGCCCTGTTGCGCTCTTGCCGGTGAGCATCAATCCCCGCACGCCGTTGGCGAACTGGATGTGGCTGATGCCCTGCCCCTCCATGCGCACGCCGAAAACCGTGCTGCCGTCGCGACAGTCCACCTGGCCGATTACCCACTCCGCCGGGCGACTGGTCAATGTAGAAGAACATCATGTCGAACCAGTGCGTGCCCCAGTCATATAGATTGCCGCAATTTGTCTCGACGCGCAGCAGGTCACCGATTTCGCCCTGCTGCAGCATTTCCTTCGCCATGCGGAAAGGCGCACCGAAGCGACGCTGGTGGTTGAACGTCAACTGTACTCCGTTGCGCTCGCACGCCTCCACCATGCGTAGCGCCTCGCCGTAGGTCGGCGCCATCGGCTTCTCGCAGTGCACTGCCTTCACGCCCGCCTCCGCAGCATCGATTACCATCTGTGCGTGCAGGTGCGGCCACGTGCTCACGCTGACGATGTCGAGTTCCTCGTCCGCCAGCATCTGATGATAGTCCGTGTAGATACGCTCACCGCCCAGGTCCGCTTGAAACGCCCGCGCGTTTTCCGGCTTGATGTCCGCCAGAGCCACGATCTCCGCCTCGCCGGACTTCAAATACCCCCTGGTGTGTTCGCGCGACATGCCAAAGCCCGTTGCGCCATCCGCGCCCCGCGGCGCGCCACAGCCGATAATGCCTACCTGGTACATACCCATGTCCTTTTCTCAGAAAGCTATGGGGAAGCTCCTTGACGCAGCCGCGTCGCCACGTGGTACAGCTTCCCAGAAGTTAGTTGCCTACATGCCCAGGCTCTTCAGATAGTCGCGGCTGATCTGCGCGCTGACAAGCGCCGACTCTTGCTGGGTCACGTCCGTCTCCACGATCAGCCATCCGCTGAAACCGGCCTTCTCAAGGATGTCGAACACAGCCGGGAAATCTACCATGCCCAGACCCAACTCCGTGAAGATGCCCGCGTCGCTGAACGTACCATAGTCCCACTCGCCCGCCACGCCCTGCGCCAGCACGTCCGGATTGATATCCTTGATGTGCGCGGTGAATATCGCGTCCGCATAGTCGCCGAAAAACTCCACCACGTCCACGCCGCCCCAGGCCAGATGTCCTGTGTCCGGCCCCATAAAAACGGCGTCGCTGTCGACCAATTCCCAAAGGCGGTCGATTTCGGAGCGAGTTTCGATCACACTGCCCACGTGATTGTGGAAACAGCTGCGCACGCCTTGCGCCAGCGTGATCTCACCAACCCGGTTGAGCACCTTGGCGAACTGCGCGTACTCCGCGTCGCTCATGGCGTCGGCCTTGGACACGTGTCCCGCGACCTGCGCTCGCGTCAATCCGCGGCTCGTCGTATAGGTCTGGAAACCGCCCGCAGCCACATAGAGCTCCGTCAAGCCCGCCTCTTTGCCGAACTGCGCATGATCAGCACGCGCGCGCCAGAATATCTTCTTCGTGCGCCGCGTCCCAGAAATCCGCACCCAAATATCCGGGAGCGGGCTGCAAACCGTAGCGCTCGTACAGCGCCAATGTCTCCGCAGTCGACGCGCCGGGGCGCGGTCCGGCCGGCGCGCCTGCGTATCCGGCCTGGGCGATCTCGGCCAGCGCACGCGCCGCGTCCTCGCCCTTCCATGTGATCTGTCCGCATCCGATTCGTACGTTGTCCATGCTTGCCTCGCTATGCGTGTTGGGGCGGCATTGGGGAGCCGCAGTGTGGATAGGAACGGGAAGATGTTGCGACCGTCATTGTACACGCTGGGGGCTGCGAAAAGCGAAGTCGGACCAATCGCAATCATAGCGGCGCAAAGACATTTGCCTCGTCAGAGCGTATTGTTCTGTACAGGCATACGTACAGTATTTGCCCACATTGAAGCGCAGAACCAGGCGACCCGGATCGAGGTCGTACGCACCGCCACAGGCGTCCGGACGGAAGGACTGCGAAGCGGAATGAACCCAAAGATATATCCGCCCTATGTATCTCGATGTATCGACCGAGCAGGCGCGACCCGCTAGGCTGACATTCGTATGCGCCGCGATGACCACAAGACGAAATCCCTAGTGGGCGGACCGGCGGAAGCGTGACGGAACTGGAATCTCGAGCACCGCCTCGTGGGAACAGACGCTTCCGGGCCCGCACTCCGCCCTATTCTGATTCCAATCCGACGACCACTTCAATAGGAGTAAGAGAATGAGTACTGCTGCCCGTTCTGTTGTACAAACAAATGAGCCTGCGCACCGGCGCTCTAGCGTCGCGCATGGGTTCTTTATTGCACTGTTGTGGATAGCGGCGGGGCTGCTGATCGCGATAGCGGCCATTCCCGTCGTCTTGCTCTTTGTCGCCACCGCGGTCCCACTCTACCTGTCGCTGGTGCTCGCGGCTGCAGACGTGGGTCTGCTCGTGGCGCTCTTCCGTTTCGAACGCACGCCCCTCCTCGTCGCAGGCGTACTCCTCGGCATCCTACTCGTCTCGGTGCTGGCCGTATGGCTATCGCAGCAGTACGCCACGACGCCGCCAATCACCGACGCACAGGGCAACGTCGTACCCGGCAGCATCGCTACACTGGAGAAGGTGCAGCTCGGCGACAGCGAACAGTGGGTCTCCATCCGCGGCGTGGACGAAGACAACCCGGTGCTGCTCTTTCTAGCAGGCGGGCCTGGCGGCAGCCAACTTACCACGGCGCGCTATGCCCTGTCCGGCCTGGAAGATCACTTCGTCGTCGTCAATTGGGAGCAGCCCGGCGCCGGGAAATCCTTCAGCGCCGTCGACCGTTCCACTTTGACGCCAGAAGACTACGTGCTATACGGGCACGAACTCGTAGAACATCTTCGCCACCGCTTTGACGAGGACAAAATCTACGTGTTGGGCGAATCCTGGGGCAGTGCGCTAGGCGTCATGCTCGTGCAACGCTATCCGGAGCTGTTCCATGCCTTCGCGGGCGCCGCGCAGATGGTCGACTTCCTGGAGACCGACCTGTTCTGCTACGACTTCGCCATCGAGCTCTGCGCAGCAGCGCGGCGACATGAAAAAGGTTGAACGGCTACGCGAGCAGGGTCCGCCGCCCTACTATGGGAATGGCGTCGCGCGCGAAGCAGGTCAACTATCTGGTGGACACGTATGCCTACATGGATCAGGACCCGAATATCCGTGGCGGTTACAATACGCCCCGCGACCTGGCCAGCTCTGAATATGGCCTAATCGACAAGGTCAACTGGGCGCGTGGGCCGCTGGACACGCTCGGCCACGTCTACCCGCATCTCTGGGATGTCGACTTCCGTGAGTCTGCGGCGTCGCTGGAGGTTCCCGTCTACTTTCTGCTGGGCCGGCATGACGTCAATGCACCGCCGTCGCTGGTGGAGGACTACTTCCTGAAGCTTGACGCGCCCCAAAAAGGAATCGTCTGGTTCGAACATTCCGGCCACAGCCCCTGGACTAGCGAGCCCGAGAAGTTCAAGGATGCGATGGTAAACACAGTGCTCGCCCAGACCGAGCCGTAGGCCGCGTCACTCGGCCCGGCGCGTTCGTTCATCTGCAATCTAATCAGGCTGTGCGTCGCGCAGGACCGTGACGCACAGCCGTAGTTCCCATGCTGCGGAAGTTGGGTCAAGAGGCGCTACACCGCCTGCTCCGCATCCACATACGTCGGCACGCCCTCTTCTTCGAAGATGCCGTCAATCTCCTCACGGTCGGCGGCAGACAGCCGCCAGTCCGCGGCCGCCACGTTTTCCTCCAGCTCCCGCTCATTGCGCATGCCTACCAGCGCCACCGATACCGCCGGATTGCCCAGCACCCAAGCAATGGCAAGCTGCGCCACCGTGTATCCGTAGTCGCTCGCCAGCCCCTGCAAACGCTTCGTGACGCGCAACTCCTTCAAAAAGTGCTCGCGCTCGAAGAGCGGCAGACCGAACGCCTTACCCTTGCTGCGCCAGTCCCACTCCACGAAGGTCGTCGCTTCGTCGAATGCCCCCGTAAGCAGACCGAAGCCCAGGGTGCCATAGGCCATAAAGCCGATGTCATGCGCTTGGCAGTAGGGCAGCACGGCAGCCTCCATACGGCGGTCGTAGAGGTGGTAGCCCACCTGGTTGGCGGCCAGATGCCCGGCCTCCTCGCACTCCTCCATCATGGGCACGGTGTAGTTGGAGACGCCATACGCGGCGGATCTTCCCGTCTTGCTTCAACTTCTCCAGTGCGCCGATGGCGTCGCCAATGGGCGTCTTGTGGTCGGGCCAATGGATGAGCAGGAGATCGACATAATCTGTATTCATGCGCCGCAGACAACCCTCTGCGCGGCCGGTGATGTACGCGGGATCCGAATCGCGTCCGCTGATCTTGTTCTGGTCGTCAAAGGTGAATCCCACCTTGGTCACCAGAACGGTCTCTTGGCGGCGCGGTCCTAGCGCCTTGGCCAGGATCTCCTCCGAGTGAAAGGGCCCATAGACCTCGGCCGTGTCGAAAAGCGTGATACCGTGGTCGATGGCGCTCTGCACAGCGCGCGTCGCGTCCTGCACGTCAATGTGACCATACATGGTGGTGCTCATCTCCCAGGTTCCGAAGCCCAGGGCCGAGCAAACAAGGCCTGAATCGCCGATGCGACGCTGTTCCATTGCATTTTCTCCTGTGGGTAACGGATTGTACGGGCGGGCAAGCTTCAATCCCTCACTGTGCTATACACCAGCACTGTACACCCGCGTTCGCGATGGATGTCAAAGGAATCCGTGATGCAACCGGCGCCGCCGATTCTTAAAGACTGAGCATCACCAGACGCGAGTGCTTTGGCTCTCCAGACCGAGCCGTCTGGCGCCATAGGGAACCACATGGCGCCAGCTATAACTGACCTCCGGCTACATGCCGGTTTGCCGAAAGCCGCGTGCAATGGTACGCTATGTTGCCGCTATACGTCACGGGTCCGCGTATGGACGACCGAATTCTCTGGGATTTTGGAAGGCCGCACAAGCGTTCGTGCGGTCTTGTTATGTGTGTGTTTCGTGGATTGGGACCGGGCAACATTGGACACAGCGGCGAACCGTCGCAGCACTACATGGTATCGAGATTCCGAAGGAAAAAAGCGGAGAACAACACATGACAGAGACGACGACAGGAAGGACGACACCGATGACGACGGAGACCCACCAGTCGCCGGAAGAGTTCGCAGGTTGGCAGAAACTCGTATCCCAATACCAGCGTTCCGACATGCGCAAGAGCGTTTGGCAGGTAATCAATTCGTTTGGCGGCTATTTCCTGGGCCTGATCCTGATGTACTTCAGTTTGCAGGTCGGCTATTGGTTGACGTTGCTATTGGCATTCCCCACCGCCGGTTTCCTCGTGCGCATCTTCATTATCCAGCACGACTGCGGCCACGGCTCCTTCTTTTCGTCGAGGCGCTGGAATGACCGCGTCGGCGCGGTGTGCGGCGTCTTCACGCTGACGGCATACCGCTACTGGCGCAAGACGCACGCGCTGCACCACGCACACCACGCCGAACTTGAGGAGCGCGCCATGGGCGACATCTGGCTGCTCACCGTCGACGAATACTTGGCCGCGCCCTGGTGGAAACGCGCCACCTACCGTGTCTTCCGCAATCCCATTTTCATTGTCGGCATCGCGCCCGCCGCCCATTTCCTGATCACGAATCGCTTCCCCATAGGCGATGTGAACTGGAAGAAAGGCGAAAAGGCGTCTGTGTGGTGGACGGATCTAGCCCTATTGATCATGTTCGTGGCCGTCGGTCTGTGGATCGGCTTCGGCACGCTGCTGCTGATCTGGCTGCCCGTCATGCTGATCGCGGCTACCGCCGGAACGTGGATGTTCTACGTGCAACACCAATTTGAGCGCACCTATTGGGAGCACACACCGGAGTGGAGCTACACGCTGGCGGCCATGGCCGGCAGTTCCTATTACAAGATGCCGCGTGTGCTGCAATGGTTCACCGGCAACATTGGCTTCCACCACATCCACCACTTGAGCCCGCGCATTCCTAACTACCGGCTGGAACAATGCCATAACGAGAACCCGGTTCTGCAACGCGTCACAACGCTGACTCTGCGCAGCAGTGTGAAGACGGCATATCTCTCGTTGTGGGACGAGGACCAGCGCCAACTGGTCACCTTCCGCGCAGCCCTGGAAGGACGGAAGGCCGCTGCGTCCGCCGGCGCGTCCTAGTCGCAACGGGTAGAGAACTACAGCATCGAAGTCCACCTTCGGGAAGGCAATACCTCCTTCCCGAAGGTCTGCTTGTATCGGGAGCATTCGAGTCCTATGCTCGTCCCGCTCCGGTTTCCTATCCCCCACTTTCCTTGTGCAGATGAAGCGCGCCGATCGGCCCCTGGGCCTCCGGCGGACTCCCGGAAACAATCTGCCCGCCAGGATGCGCCCGCCGTACCTGCACGCGTGCGCCACACCTTTATCGCAACTGATCAGTTCCTAGGAGAGACGACGTCATGAGTAGTACGAACGGAGAAGAGATGACCACAACTACGCAGCATTCGGCCGAGAACTATACGGGATGGCAGAAGGTGGTGTCGCAATACCAGCGATCAGACCTTCGCAAGAGCATGTGGCAGGTGGCAAACTCGTTCGGCGGGTATTTTCTGGGTCTGGTGCTGATGTACTTCAGCCTGCAGGTCGGTTACTGGCTGACACTCTTGCTCGCCATTCCCACGGCGGGTTTCCTCGTGCGCATTTTTATCATCCAGCACGACTGCGGCCACGGCTCGTTCTTCTCGTCGAAGCGCTGGAATGACCGCGTCGGCGCAGTCTGCGGGGTCTTCACGTTGACCGCCTACCGCTACTGGCGAAAATCGCACGCGATCCACCATGCGCATCACGCCGAACTGGAGGAACGGGGCACGGGCGACATTTGGCTGCTCACGGTTGACGAGTATATTGCGGCCCCGCGCTGGAAGCGACTGCTCTATCGAGGATTCCGCCATCCGTTGTTCCTGCTTGGCGTGGCGCCGGCAGCGCAGTTTCTCGTCACCAATCGCGTTCCCCTCTCAGCCAAGAAATGGCGCGGCGGTGAAAGAGCGTCCGTATGGTGGACAAACGCCGTTCTGCTCGCGGTATTCGTGGCGGCCGGTCTGTTGATCGGTTTCGGGACAGTGGTCCTGATATTCCTGCCCGTGATCGTCATCGCCGGCACGGTCGGCACGTGGCTGTTCTATGTGCAGCACCAGTTCGAACGTACGTACTGGGAACACACACCGGAGTGGGACTACTCTCTCGCAGCTCTGGCCGGCAGCTCCTACTACAAGTTGCCGAAGGTGCTGCAGTGGTTCACCGGCAACATCGGTTTCCACCATATTCACCACCTGAGCCCGCGCATTCCCAACTACAAGCTGGAACAGTGCCACAACGAAAACCCGATCCTGCAGCGGGTCACGCAACTCACACTGCGCAGCAGTCTGAAGACGGCGTCGCTCTCCCTGTGGGACGAGGACCAGCGCCAACTCGTTTCATTCCGAACCGCGCTGCAGGCCAAGAAGTCGCCTGCAGCAGCCGGCGCGTCCTGAGCGATCCGGAAACGAAGTCGCCGACGATTTTTCGACGCTCTGACTTGTCATTCCCGCAGGATGTTTGCGGTAATCCATTGCCCGTGCACAGGCTCGTCCGCGCAGTGGATTTCGGCGGAAGCCGGAATGACAAGTGCACACTTCCAGTTACCAGAGCTCTAGCCCGGGAACGGAAATGGGCTCACGGATTCACGCAGAGTAACACGGCCTGCCCGCTGAACAGGCGGGCAGGCCGTGTTGCAGCCATGCAAGACAACATTCCGCAGTATCTGTGTCCATCCGTGAGCCATCCCCGACTTTCGCGCTTCGCCGGCGGCAGCTCACTCTCTCGGCTTCATGAAGAAGGCGACGAGCGCCTCCCTTTCGGCGGCCGCGTCCTGGTACCGTTTTGCTGTCTTGACAGCCTCCGCGCGCAAGTTGTCATAAACGCCCGCATCGCCGTTCAGTTCACATAACGCGTCTTCCGCCGTCCGGCCCAGCTCCAGCAGATTCCCGTTCTCTACGAGAAGGCAATTGCAGCCCGGGTCGGAGCCCGTCATGTGGTCTGCTCCGCCGATACCACTGTACCCGATCACGACACAACCGCACGCCATCGCCTCCAGCACGGAGACGTGCATCCCCTCCTGCAGCGTAGTGGTCACAAAGACGGACGACTGGCGCAGAGCCTGTGCATAGGCGCGCTCGTCCAGGTTGCGCAGAGGCGTCCACTCGTAATCGGCCGGAGCCACCCCCGCCGCGTCACCGCGCCGTGCAGCCACTCACCGGAACCGTCCTTGCGCGTCAGATAGCTGATGCGCCGCGTCTTGTCTCCGGGTCGATATACGTAAAGCGCCGGGTCGATATACTCCGGAATCAGCGTGACGTCGATCTGCATGCTCCACGACAGATGGCGCCGGATCGCGGGCGATGTGGTGAGCACGCGCGTGATGCCGTGGTCCTGCCATCGTTCGCCTGGCTGCAGTCGCGCATAGGACGGCAACCAACTCAACGAAATCACAGCGCGCTCGCCGGCGAAGCCCGCCGTCTGCCGGACCATATCCGCCATCACTTCCGGAAACACGAGGAAGTCCTCTGCACCGAATTGAGGGCGATCCTCCAACCACATCACGGGGGCCGGGTAGACGTGCCAGTCGAGACGGAAACCATGTTTCTGATGCACGACGGCCGCGTCAGCGCCTGCCTCGCGCAGCCTGTGCACGTGGCGATAGAGGGTCTTCACCCCGCCGGAGGGCTGCGGGTAGTCGGGACAGAAATAGAGAATCCGTTTGGTCATGGTATGCCGAGCACGTCAGTTCCTACGATCAACAATGCAACCGCTCAAGGTGCGACGGTGCGCGCATACAGGATCGCGTTGCCGTGTTTGCCGACCTGCGTGATCGCGCCGCACTCGCGCAGACAATAGGCCATTTGCTGCGCCAACCGCCTTCGGATGTTGAGGTGCGCGGCCAAATCGCCAGTGTCAAAGCCGTCGTCCAGCGTCTCCGGCAGCAGCGCGCACAGGTCGTCGGGTGAAGCAAAAACGCGCCGCTCCACCACATCCAACAGCCGCCGTTCCTGTATGACCCATCCCTTGCGTCGCCAGCCGCGCTTGCCGTCGTAGAAGCGCACCTCTTCCTCCTGGATCAGCAGCAGTTCAAGCTCAAAGTTGGGCGACGCGACCAGCGTGGGAATGCTGGTCAGCTCGGCAAAAATCTGTACCGGCGCGCCGCGTTTGGGCGAGCGGCGCCGGCGAAGTCGTCGTATGCTCGTCCTTGGGCAGGCTGACTATCCATTTCTCCGCGGCCACCGGATAGACCAGTCGCAGCCGATGGCTGTCTGTCAACTCCAACAGCTTGGTCTTGATAGCCGAAAAGTTGCGTGTCTGGATTTCTATGAGCAGACCGTCACGCACGATGTCCACCACGTAGCCGTCCACGGGCGTCTCCAGCCTGTCGCCCGGTTCCGCGTACCACTCCTTGAGCAGGGCGTGCAGATGCTTTTCGTTTAGCAACCCGATCTGGCTGGACATACAGTTCCGTTTTCCCACTGCGGCCGGTCCTGCGCATAGCGTACCACAGGAGGGGGAAGGCGTGACAAGGCGGTATGGAAAGGGAAGGAGACGGGGTGACAGCCGATCCGGACAACGAATGCGGCGCCGCCTCGGGCCTGCGTCTGACGCTCGCACAGAATTCGTTGACACGCTCTGACCGCGCCGTTACAATGACACCATGAAATCACCCTTCCCGGGCATGGACCCCTACTTGGAGCATCCATCGCTCTGGCCGGACGTGCACAACAGGCTTATCGCTGCACTCGCCGATGCCATAGTTCCCATGGTCGCACCGCGCTACTATGTAGCGTTGGAGCGCCGAGCGTTTCGGCTATCGGATGACGACGTTATCGTGCTAGGACGGCCAGACATCTCTGTCGTCAAAGAGACTGTCACACCGGTGTATGCAGCCGAGTCGCCGGAGGCGATATCGAGTCCGGCGCCATCAGACGCCACGGAGACCGTCATCGAAGTGGAAGTGCCCTTGGCCGGTGATGACGACGACGACGGGCGACAATTATCTGGAGGTCCGCGAGGTCAAGAGCGGCAGGCTCGTCACGCTCATCGAACTGCTTTCGCCGGCCAACAAGCTGCACAGCGAAGGCCGGCGCCAGTATGAGCAGAAGCGGAGTGACGTGCTGCACAGCGCCGCCAATTTAATCGAGATCGACCTGCTACGCGCCGGCGAACCCATGCCGCTCGTCGCGGAACCGCCACACAGCGACTATCGCATCCTCGTCAGTCGCGGCATGGCAGCGGCCCCGCGCCCAACTCCACGCCTTCGGGCTGCGCCAGGCTATTCCCTGCTTTCCGTTGCCGTTGATGCAGGACGAAAAGGAGCCGCAAGTCGACCTCAACGGCGTATTGCATGCGCTCTACGACCGCGCCCGCTTCGACCTGCGCCTGAACTATGGCGAGCCGCCCGTCCCGCCCTTGGCGGCCGAGCACGCCGACTGGGCGAAGTCGCTGACGGAAGCCGAAGTCTGACCGCCAACCATCCGCTAGGAGCCGCCTGTGAAGAGCCTCACCCCGTTCGACTGGGACATGGTCGCCGCCGCACTGCCCGACATCATCCGTCGCGCCTTGGAAGAGGACGTGGGCGACGGCGATGTCACTTCCGACGCCACCATCCCGGCCGACGCCATGTATGAAGGCGTCTTCCTGGTCAAGGCCGAGGGCGTGATCGCCGGCCTTGAGGTGATGAACCAGACGTTCGCCCAAGTAGACGAGTCGATCGAGTTCGCACCCCGCGTTGCGGAGGGCGCTCGCGTCTCCTATGGCGACATCGTCGCGGGCGCATACGGGCCGGCGCGCTCGCTGCTCACTGCGGAACGCGTGGCGCTCAATTTCCTGCAGCGCATGTCCGGCATCGCCACGCTCACGCGCCAGTATATGGACGCCGTGTCCGGCACGAAAGCGCAGATCCTTGACACGCGCAAGACCGTGCCTGGACTGCGCCTGTTGGACAAGTGGGCCGTGGCCCTGGCAGGCGGCGTCAATCACCGCATTGGCCTCTATGATATGGCCCTGATCAAGGACAACCACATCGTCGCAGCCGGCGGCGTAACACCCGCCGTGCAACGCGTACACGCCTACGACGAGCGTAGGCGCCCCGTCGAAGTGGAGGTCACGCATCTTGACCAGGTGCACGAGGCGCTCGCCCTCAACGTCGACCAGATCATGTTGGACAACATGTCTCTGGAGGCGATGCGCGCCGCCGTGCGCCTGGTGGACGGCGCAATACCGCTGGAGGCGTCTGGCAACGTCTCGCTGGAAACTGTACGCGCCATCGCCGAAACTGGCGTCGACTACATCTCCGTCGGCAAGCTGACGCATTCCGTGACCGCACTCGACGTGAGCTTTGACCTACAATCTGCGTAACGGCACGCTTGACTCGCCAACCCAATCCATTTGCTCGGAAGGAGGCTCCCTATGAGCGCCAGCGTGAGCACGGCAAGCAACGACTTGCGACAACGATTGCGCGTCCCGCCGGATCGGGTCGATGCGCTGAACGCGCTTCTGCTCGGCGCGGACATGCGCGTCATCGACGACCTCCTCGACGTGGTGGCGAAGTACGGCACGCCCGCGGAGATCAATGCCCAGGCCGCCGCGGCGCGCACGCTGCCCGCGCTGCGCGATAAGGTCGCCGCAATCCAGCCCGACTACCTGACCGACCTGGACTGGCTCATCGAGCAGCGCGACGCCGGCGCCTTCATTCGCATGGCGGACTACCGCCGCAACGTGCTGGGCGACGCCGCAGAGAACACGCCCCTCCGCGATGACCTCGCCGTAACGCTGGAGATCAGCGCTGCGCAGTACTTCCCCTGGCTCGTCCCCGCCATCCAGCGCGCCATGACGACGGGCGGTCTGGTCCCCGGACGCTTCATTCGCGTGCGCAAGATGAAAGAGCAGGAGGAAGACGGCGACCTGCCCGCCTTCACCGCGGCCATGGACATCATCGGGGCTAGCGTGGTGGAGACGCTGGACACGAAGGGCACGGACGGCTCCAACATCCACCTGCGCGGGCCAGACACCATTGCCGGCTACTTCGGCGGCGTCGGCCAGCCCAACGAGCATGCGCTGCAGTGGGTGGATGAGTATCTCTACTACTACACCACCTATGGTGTGCGCCAGGTGCTCAACATCAACCCAGGCACGGTACTCCTGGGCTATCTGCTGCACCGCCTGGGCGTGGATATCGAGTTCAAGATCAGCGTCTTCATGGGCAACGACAATGCATATGCTGCGCTGTGGACGCTACTGGCGGCCAAGCTCTTTGCCCGCGAGGATGGCGCGTCCCCGCTGATCGGCTTCAACTGGAGCAATTCGGTGGACAATGAGACCATCGAGATCACCGCACAGGTGCGTCGCGAACTGGGCTTCGAGAACGGCGTGCGCTTCGAGCATCACATCACCGAGACGTGGAAGCACATCGTGGAGCAACCGTACCTGCGCCGCAACGAACTCCTGGAT
This sequence comes from uncultured Chloroflexia bacterium, assembly GCA_963752485.1. Lineage (GTDB taxonomy): Bacteria > Chloroflexota > Anaerolineae > Caldilineales > Caldilineaceae > JASGTU01. The sequence goes on along the minus strand of CAVVYP010000013.1, from coordinate 116,086 downwards.
CTGGCAGGCCGTGTCGCCAATATTTCCGCCAAGCATGAGGGCGGTGACCCTAACGTAGACGGCGCCCGCGAGCATCCCTCCGATGTCCTCGATTACTTCCGCGCCAAGGAAGAGGTCATCGAATCTGGCGACTGGGACGCCCTTTATCGCAATTTTCTGGATAAATGGGATGCGACCAACGCCACCGCTCGCGCACTGACCAAGCGCGGCTTCGCCGTTATCGCCACGCGCAATCTACACTTGTAGGAGGTTCACTACAAGAGCGCGAAAAGGAGGGCAACGAAAGGGCAAGACACTGCGAGAGAGAATCGAAGTCCATGTGCTGCAACTATCCGCGTTCATGCGAGTGAATTCGTGAGCCGTCACTGTCCCGTCAGCGGATCGATACGCTCACATCCACGCCTACCCATAATCCAGGAGGCACGCGATGTCCGGCAAACCCGAACAGGCAATCGAAATCGAGAGCGGTTGTCATACCTGCACCCTGCGCGCCAAGGCGCGCAGAAGCCCCAACTCCCTGATCGCACGCTTCTGGCGCTGGCACACGACGTGGTGTCCGGGCTGGAAATCGTACGTGAAGGAGCTGGAGGGCAAGGGGCTGCCCGCGCCGACGCCATGATGTCCGCACCCAGAAGGATCGCCCGATGAGCGTAGACCTTGCCGGCGTCCAGGCCCTCACCTTTGACGTCTTCGGCACCGTTACCGACTGGCGCAGCGCCATTGCCCACGAGGGTGAGGAGCTCGGCGCACGCAAGGGGCTGGACGTCGACTGGTCTGCCTTCGCGCTGGCCTGGCGCGCCGGCTACCAACCGGCCATGCAGCGCGTGCGCAGCGGCGAACTGCCGTGGACCACCATCGACGCGCTGCACCGCATGATTCTCGGTGACCTGCTCGCGCCGTTCGGCATTGCCGGCCTGAGCGAAGCAGAGATCGATCATCTGAACCGCGTCTGGCATCGACTCGACCCATGGCCGGACGCTCGCGCAGGCCTGGAACGACTGCGCCAACGGTTCACCGTCGCCACGCTCTCCAACGGCAACATGGCCTTGCTCACCGACATGGCCAAGCGCGCCGACTTGCGCTGGGACTGCATACTCTCCGCTGAACTCGCCAGGAAGTACAAGCCGGATGCCGAGGTCTATCGCATGGCAGCAACGTTGCTCGGCCTGCATCCGCAACAGGTCATGATGGTGGCCGCGCACAACATCGACCTGCATGCAGCGCAAGCCGTGGGCATGCGCACAGCGTTCGTCTATCGCACAAACGAGTACGGACCAGGGCAAACGACGGACCTGGAACCCAACGAAGCATGGGATGTCGTCGCGCGCGACTTCCAAGACCTGGCGGATCAGCTGACGGACGCCGACATCGGGCCGGAAACCTGGCCTGATTTCGAGTAGGAATAGGGATGGCTCACGGTTTGCACGGATTCGGAAAACTCCCCATACTCCGCCAGCAAATTGTAGTGACGGGCGCGCGGTGTGTGTGCGGCGGACCCAGGCCAGGAGACCTGGGCTACGGCGGTGCGGAAATCGTAGCGTGACGGAGCACGTGGACGACGCGCGCAGGCCGGAAACCTGCGCTACCGGTCACAAGCCTTCCCGGAGCGCGGCCACTGCGGGCAGGCCCAGGAACGACTTTCGCAAGGAGGGGTTGCTCACATGCCGCGCGATGTCGTCGACAATCTCTCGCGCCTCGCTGCGCAGGCTGCCGGCCACGGACGGGTCCTCTTCCAGGTCGGCCAGCGTCGCCTTTGCCTGCCACATCGCCCAACGCGAACCGATAGCGTCCGCCTCTGATTGCGCCTCCTGCAAGCACGCACGCGCAGCGTCGTTCCTGTCCAGCGCAATGAACGCCTGCGCCTGCAAGAGCTGCACATGGGGAATCCGGTAGCGCACGCCGTGCGAGCGCAGTGCATCCAACAGTCCTGCCGCCCCCCTCGCCGCTCTCTCATTGTCACCTTGCGCCAAGGCGAGTTCCGCTTCAGCGGACAGGAGCGGAGCAAGGTACCAGAACCAGGTGGAACCGCTGAATTTGGCTTCGAACGCTAGCATTGCCTGCTGAGCGCCGTCAATGTCGCCAACGCCGATCGCTATCTGCGTCTGCGTTGCCAGTGCGTAGGCCACATGGGGCAGCTGCGAGGATATGTGCACTTCCAGGGCTTGCGCCATGACCTCTTGCGCTTGCTCCATAGCGCCCAGATTGCCATAAATGGCCGCCAAGTCGAAGCGTGGCTCGACCCCAGAACCCAGAAAGCCGGCCTGTTCGCCGAAACGTATGCACGTTTGGATGGTGTCGATGGCTAGGTCCGGCTCACCTCGTTCCCAGTAGACATTGCCGGTCTTGTAGCGGCAATAGGATTGTCCCCACAAGTTGTGGATCGACTCGCTGATCTGCTGCGCCTCAGCGGAATAGGCCAGCGCCTTTTCGAACTCGCCGGCCAACACGGAGACCAGGCTCAGTGAGGAGAGGTCATTGGTCAACATGGGCAGGTCGCCCAGTTCGCGTCCGATCTGGCTGGCCTGCATCAACACATCTGTGGCCTTGTCGAGTTCACCGTTGGCGGCGTAACAGAAGAGCCCCAAATCAGAGAGCGTCCGCGCCATCTGCTCGCGCAGTCCGAGTTGTTGCGCCAGCGCCAATGAACGCTCCCCATGGTCCCTGGCAGTGTCCAAATCGTTGGACATCGCATATACATTGGATAGAATCCACAGTAGCTTGGCCTCGGCGACCTGGTCGTTCAGATCACGCGCGAGCCGCAGGGCCGTCTCTCCCTGTTCCCGCGCCAGTTTCGGGTTGACCAGCCGGGTTGGCACAGCGTACAAGGGCAGCCGCGCCGCCATCGCCGCCAGCTCCACAGCGCGATCCTTTTGCATCTTCGCCAACGCGTCGAGGTCGTCGTAGGTTTCCAACGCCGCCTCCAACTGCGTATCCAACTCCAGGGCGCGCCCCTTGCGGAGAAACAGCCTCTTGCACTCCTCGGTGATGTGGTCCGGTCGTTGCTGTTGCACCAGCTCGAGGGCGCGGCTGTAGTGGGCAATAGCCTCTTTCAGCGAATAGAGACGAAAAGCGGCGTCGCCTGCAAGGCCGTAGTAGTGGCTGGCGCGCAACGAGATCCGCCGCCCTGTCGAAGTGCTGGGCCAGAACAACTGCGTTCTCTTCGAGGCCGTCTTTGTAGAGGTCCTCCAACGTCTCGCCCACGCGCAAATGATATTGGCGGCGCTGGCGGCGCAAGATCATGCGATACGCGGTTTCCTGCAATAGCCCATGGACAAAGCTATAGACCAGGTCGGGTGTGCGCGCCGTCTCCTTGACCAGCCCCATGCGCTCGAGCTCGTGCACGTGATCCGTGAGCCTGTCCAGGTCGTGGTCCGAAATCCGGGCCAACACGCGAAAATTGACCGCCGGACCGAGTACCGAGGCCAGCAGCAGCGTCTCGCGCACCTCCGGCGGCAGGTGATCCACGCGCGCGGTCAGCAGTGTCTGCAAGTTGTCCGGGATCTCTAGGCTATCGTCACCACCCGCGACGGGAGGCCGGCCACCGTCAGTTTGTGCCGTTGCTCCGTCACGCAACACGCGCACGACCTCTTCTACAAACAGCGGGTTACCCGCGGCTCTCTCCAATATCTGCTCTCGCAGCCCTTCGGCTGCCTTGCCCTCCGGCAAAAGGCTGTTGATCAACTGCTCACTGTCATTCGGTGACAGCGGCTGCAAGGTGATCAGCCGGAGGTGGTCGGCGAACTGTCGTTCGGCCAACCGCAGCAGCGTCCAGCCCGGAGACTGCTCGCTCGGACGCATGGCGTAGAGCACCAATACAGGTGGTTCGCCAATGTCGCTGAGAACGTGTTCCATCAATTCCACGGAGGCTGCATCCGCCCACTGCACATCATCAAACGCCACGACGATAGGGAACATTGATGCAAGCTCTTGCCAGAAGGCCGTCATGGTCACATAGAGCCGTCCCTTGAACGCTTCGCCCTCCAGTCTGGACGACGCCTGGGATTCGTCCTCTACGCCAAGTATCGCTTCCAGCGCCTGCCTGGTCTGCTCGGCGTCGGGCAGCGTCATGATCGCCAGCGTCGACGCGATCTTCTCGCGCTGCACGTTGGGCGCATCGTCAGCCACAATCTCGCACACGTCGCGCAACAAGCGCTGTACCTGCCCGTAGGGTTGAGCCCGCTCATAGGAGAAGCTGCCCGTCTGGAACCAGCGCGTCTGCGGATAAATGCCTGTGGTGTACTTCTCCAACTCGCGGATCAGGCGACTCTTGCCCAGCCCCGCATCGCCCTCGATGAAGATTATGCCGCCGCCGCCTCGCTGCAATCGCTCGATTGCGGAGACGAGCGTGCCGAACTCCATGCCGCGGCCGACCATGGGCGGCTCCACACCTGGGATGCCGCGCAGCGATCCGGGCTCGGCGCGCCTCCTGAGAACGCGGTACGCACGCTGCGGCTCCTCCTTCCCCTTTACTTCGATCCTGCCCAGGTCGTCCACTTCGAAAAGGGGGGCAACCAGCCGATACGTCGCCTCGCTGATCTGCACGGTACCCGGGGCCGCGGTCTGCTCCATGCGCGCGGCCAGGTTCACGGCATCGCCCATGGCCGTGTATTCCGCGTGCTGGCTTCCGCCGAACGCACCGACGACGACCAGCCCTGTATTGATGCCGCAGCGCACACTGAAGCTAACGCCCCACTCCTGTTGCACGCCGGCAGCGTACGCCCGTATCGCTTCCTGGATTTCCAGCCCCGCAAGCACGGCCCGCTGCGGGTCATCTTCGCGCGCGATGGGCGCCCCGAAAAAGGCCAACATCGCGTCGCCCAGCAGACGCACGACCGTGCCTTCGTAGCGATAGACGGGCTGCATGATGCGCTCGAAGGCCCCGTTCATGATCTCGGCCCATTCTTCGGGGTCGAGCTGGCCCGCCGTCGCGGTGGAGCCCCTGACGTCACAGAAGAGGATACTGATGATGCGCCGTCCGCCGCTCATGACGGCGCCGGGAGTCATGTCCATTTCGCCCGCCGATCAACGACCTGTAGCACGCGTACACCCCTATCTTCCGCATTCGGCAATGAGCCGCTATTATACAAGAGATCGCTATCCGCAAGTAAGCGAAACTCCCGCATTTGCCCCAACAACAAGCCTTTCAACCGTCCGACCATACCATCCCATGGAGTACAGGACATGAACGAATTGCGACAGACCATCCACGAACCGGCGCGGCGGACGCGCGTGCGCGACGAGTGCGACGTACTCATCGTGGGCGGCGGCACGGCCGGCTTCGTGGCCGCTTTGGCCGCAGCCCGCAACGGCGCGCGCACCATTCTGATCGAGAAGCACGGCTCGCTTGGCGGGGCCATGATCAACGGTGCGACGGCGCTGCACAGCTTCTTCAACATGTATCGCGCCTTCCCCGACGTGGAGCGCATCCAGCTTGTGCAGGGCATCCCGCAGGAGGTTGTCGACCGCATGGCGGCCGCCGGCGGTTCGCCCGGCCACCTGGAGATGAGCGAAGGGTTCGACTACGACACCGTGGCCACTTGCTTTGACCACGAGACGTTCAAGCTGGTCGCTTTTGACATGCTGGAGGAGGCCGGAGTCGAGCTTCTCTTGCACACACTTACCGTCGACGCCATCACCGAGAACGACGCCGTACAGGGCGTGATCGTGGAGTCCGTCTCCGGCCGCGAGGCGATCCTCGCCAAGGTGGTTATCGACTGCAGCGGCGACGGCAGCGTGGCCCACTATGCCGGCGCGCCCACCGTCCTCGACGCGGAACTACCCCACAGACATGCTGTGGCCATGACCTTCGGCCTGGGCGGCGTGGACCTCCCCAGAGCCGTCGACTATCTGGAAGCGAACGACCTGCTCTCACAACTGGTGCGCGGGAACAAAGGCAGCGATACTGACGATGTGATCCGGATCGGCTTCAAGTTGGGCAACAACCCGGACTTCGCCGCCAAGATGGAGGCCATCGGCACGTGGGGACCCCTCAGCGTGTCGCTGCACGAGGGCGAGCTGACCTACGTCAACACCACGCGTGTCACGGACATCGACCCTGCGGACGTCGAAGACATGACGCGCGCCGAGATCGCGCTGCGCCGCCAGGTTGCCGCCATGACGGACTTCATGCGCGAGAATCTGCCGGGCTTCGAGCGCGCCTACGTGAGTTGGACATCGATCCAAGTGGGCGTGCGCCGTACCCGCGTCGTCGAATGCGAGATCGACCTCAGCATCGAGGATGTGGAACAGGCGCGACGCTTCGAAGACGAGGTCGCGCTCTACGGATTCCACGACATGGCCCCTCGCCGCGTGATCAAGGACGGTGGGCACTATGGCATTCCCTATCGGGCGCTGTTGCCCAAGGGCGTCGACAATCTGCTGGTGGCGGGCAAGCTGATTACAACTGACTGGACCGCGCACATGTCGACGCGCAACACAGTGAGCTGTATGGCGCAAGGCCAGGCCGTGGGCACAGCCGCCGCGCTGTGTGCGCAGCAACAGGTAACGCCACGCCAACTGGACGTCCATCTGCTGCGACAGACCCTGCGCAAGGACGGCGCCTTCCTGGACGCGTGAGTAGTTCGTCGTGAGTTGTTCGTCGCGTGGGTGCGACATAGCCAGGAGCCGTGGCGATTGCGAGGTGGACCGGTCTATCCCTTTAGGCCGGTCGTGCTGATGCCCTCCACCAGATAGCGCTGGAAAACCACGAAGATGAGAAACACCGGGACCAGCGACAGGCTGGACATGGCGAAGATCGCGCCCCAGTCGGTGTTGGCCGATGGGTCGGCGAAGGAGCGCAGGGCCATGGAGATGGTGTAGAGATTCGGGTCGTTGAGGTAGATGAGCGGGGTCAGGAAGTCTTCCCACGTCCAGTAGAAGGAGAAGATCGCCGCCGTAATCAGCGCGGGCGTAATCTGCGGCAGGATGATGCGGAAGTAGATCCCGCCCTTGCCGCAGCCGTCGATCTCCGCGGCCTCGTCCATCTCCTTGGGGATGCCGCGGATGAACTGCATGATCATAAAGATGAAGAAGGCCGTGCCGCCGATGCGGGGCAGGAGCAGCGGCAGAAAGGTGTTGATCCAGCCCAGCTTGCTGAAGACGATGTACTGCGGAATGATCTGCACCTGCACCGGCAGCATGAGAGTGGCCAGCATACAGGCGAACCAGATGTTGCGACCGGCGAACGGGATGCGCGCAAAGCCATAGGCCACCACCGCCGACGCCATCACCGTGATCAGCGTGCCGAAGCCGGCATAGATGAATGAGTTGCGGTAGAAGGTGGAAAAGCTGATGCCTCCAAAACCCGCCCAGCCGTTGATGTAGTTCTCGAACGTGAAGCCGCGCGGGATCAGCGAGGACACGTTCGTCCAGATCTCGTCCGGGCCCTTGAATGAGCTGGCAAAAAGCCACAACAGCGGATAAAGCATCACGACGCCAAATCCGAATACGGCGCCGTGGTAGACCAACGAACGCAGCGCGCTGCGCTGTCCGCGGGGTCTGGATCTTGTGACGGAGGTCGACGCTTCGGCGGTTGCAGTACCCATGCAGCTTTCCTATTTCGTCTCGTAGAAGACCCACGACCGCGACGACCGGAAGATGATGGCCGTGAATACGGCGACGATCAACAACAATATCCAGGCCATCGCCGAGGCGTAGCCCATCTCGAAGGTGACAAAGGCGCGCTGGTAAATATAGAGCGCATAGAATAGCGTCGTATCCAGCGGCGCACCGCCGGTGATGATGAAGGCCTGCGTGAAGACCATGAAGCCGCTGATCGTCTGCATCACAAGGTTAAAGAAGATGATCGGCGTCAACAGGGGCAAGGTGACGCGCCAGAAGCGATGCCAACCGTTGGCCCCATCGATGGCGGCGGCCTCGTATAGCGAGGACGGAATCTGTTTCAGACCAGCCAGGAAGATGAGCATGGGTGAGCCAAACTGCCATACTGCCAGCAGGATCAGTGTCCAGATGGCCGTGCGCGGGTTGCCCAGCCATACCACTTCCGTGCTCAGAACATCGTTCACCAGGCCATTGGAGCCGAAGATCTCGCGCCACATGACAGCCACGGCTACGCTGCCGCCCACAATCGACGGCGCGTAATAGGCCGCCCGATAGCCGCCCACGCCGCGCCGCTTGGTGTTGAGCAGCATGGCGACGAAGAGCGCAAAGGCCAGCCGTAGGGGCACGGCCGTGAAAACATAGTAGAAGGTAGCCTTCAGCGATTTGACATAGCGCGCGTCGGTCGTGAACATGCGCACGTAGTTCTTCAGCCCCACCCATTCCGGCCATCCTCGGCTCAGCACGTCATAGTCTGTGAAGGACAAGAAGAGCGAGGCGATGATGGGGATCAACGTAAAGGCGAAAAAGCTGATCAGCCACGGCGAAATGAAGATATAGCCGGCAATGTTGTTGCTTCGAGCGCGCGTGCTTCCCCGCCTGCTCGAAGTCGTTTCCGCGCGCACGGGCACGGCTGCTTCGCCCTGTGTCGTGGTTAGCTGGCTCATTCGCTTACCCCAAAGATCAACCCTTGCGAAGGTGTCCGGCCTGCGGTCGGCAGAGCCACTGGTTCCCGCCTTCGCAAGGGTGACTGTCTACACTACGTTACTGATTGGCCAGAATGTCCGTGGCCTGCTCGCGTATGATCTGCACAGCTTCCTCAGAGCTGATCTGTCCCAGCAGGAGAGGATCGATGGCCTGCGGCCAATACGCGTTGTTGATGAAGTCCGCATGGCCGACCGGGTCCGGCGGGCGGATTGGGCTGCTGTCTTCCACCACGCGGCCCAGGTACTCGAACATCTCCAGTTGCGACTTCTCAAGCTGCGGCTTCAGAGCATCGCGGATCTCAGAAGAGATAGGAACACCGCGCTCTGCGAAGAGCACATTGTTGGCTTCCACATTGTTGGTGAAGAAGTCGAGGAACATCGCCGCTTCTTCAGGATGCTTGGCCTGCGACGTGATGGAGAAGAACATGCTCGGCTTCACGTAGTTGGCCGACTGGCCGCCATCCAGCCGCGGCAGGTGATGCATCACGAAGTTGCGGTCTTCGCCCGCGGCGGATTGCACGGCCACGATCTGGTTGCTCCAGAAGTGGGCCATGGCCGAATCGCCGGTGACAATAGGCTGTGATTCCACGCCCATGTCTCCCTGGCCGATTTCCCATTCACGGCTCGGAATAGCTTCCGCTTCCTGGAGTCGCAGTATCATGTCCAGATAGTTCTGGAAGATCGCGTCGTCCTCGTAGCCCAGGGCGGTGCCCTCGTCGTTGTAGGACCACTCGCTGTTGCTTAGGTACAGCGTCTTCCACATCTGCTCATTGCTTAGCCCGTTGCCCATGCCCCAGATGCCCAATGCGTCGTGGAGTTGCATGGTAATCTCTTCAAAGTCGGCCCACGTCCAGTCCTGGGCAGGAAGCTCAATGCCGGCTTCGGCAAACGCGTCGATGTCGAGCACGATGGCCTGGGAGTTGTTGCCCAGGTTCAGACCGTAGAGCTGGTCGTCGATGCGACCGCCGCCGATTTCGCCGTCCGTAACATTCGCAAGATCAATGGCGCCGGATTCGATGAACGAATCGAGCGGCATGATCAGGTCTCGATCGACCCACTCTTCCAGCCGTGCGTAGTCCTGTTGCATGATGTCGGGCAGGTTGCCGCCGGCGGCCTGCGTCGCCATCTTGGTCCAGTGGTCTTCCCAGCCGCTGAACTCATAGACGACGTCGATGTTCGGGTACATCTCCTCGAACATCTCGATGACTTCGATGGTGCGGTCGTGGCGGTTCTGCGAGCCCCACCAGGCGATGCGCAACTCAACCGGCTCATCACCGGCAGGTTCAGCCGCGGCAGGTTCGGCCGCGGATTCCCTGGTCGGCGGCCGGTGCAGCCGGCGCCGCGGGCGCCGCGCATGCGCCCAACAACAGCGCAAGCACAAACACGATGGAAAGAACGGCATAGCTTCTTCGGAACATTCTATCCTCCTCTTTGATGGACAGCGTTTCGGATTGATGGAAAGCTTTGTTATGCAGCGGTACCAGTAGACGAATCGAAGATGCACAGCGCTTCGGTTGGAGCCAAGTCGATTGGGGCTCCGTAGACAGGATTTCCGGCCCCGCACGCTCGCGGAATCGGGACCAACCTGGAATTCGATAGCACGTCGGAGGTCGCCGACAACAAATGGACCAACCAATAGCTGGATCGGTGCACGATCCCATTGTCATCCGGCCAAGACAGTATAGCCCACGCCCGCCAATCGCCGCAACTCCCGGCAGAATATGCTCCAACTATCAAAGGGGGGGCGACCCGTCCGGGTCGCCCCCCTATCTTCACGTAGGCGCAGTTCCCTTACTGCACGCCGTTTTGCACGCTGACGAATCCCTTCACAGGCACACCTGCGCCGGCATCGCCTACTGCATCATCACCACATCTCGATCACGCCCTCATCGCCGTCCAGGGTCGTCATCGCCTTGCCGAGAATAGTCCCCTGTTGGTAGATGGAAGCCCCGTCGATGTGCAATGGCTGCGCCTTCATGGCGTGGTCGGGCGTGCCGGACGTGGCCAGCAGGTCACCGGGCACGATCCGCCCGTTCTCCGCCGTCATCTTCACCGGCGCCATACCCGCCATCGCTACCGGTACGCGGTCATTCGCCGGCGTCTCCATCATCTCGCGGTCGATTCGCTCCATGTCTTCCTGCTCCCAGATGCCCAGCGGATCGCCGATCATGGCCGGATCCGTGGAGTAGACGCCCACGACCGCGCTCGAGTTGGGCTCCTGAGAGAGACCCAACTGTGCGTCGGATACCATGACGAGCACATCGCCCGGCGCGTAGTTGGACGCCTTGTCCGCCACAGCCAGCATGTCGGCGTAGTCCGCGCCGCCACCCGTGAAGGCGCCGTTGGCGAACACAGAACCGTTGTGTTGCACGCGCCATTGGAAGGTGCCGTAGCCAGTGGCGCCAGTGCTGGAGTCGGCGCGCGCTGCGTTGGCAAACTGGCGCCAGCGTAGCGATTTACCTAGCTCGGGTCAACGACGAATCCCTTCGACCGGATCCCACCGCACCGAAAACGTGGGTGAAGTGCAGGACGCGCTTCGCGGCGATTTCCACGAGTGAACCGATGGCGAACTGCGCGCCGATTCGTTTCATGTTCGCACGTCGGGGCTCCATCTGTAGACCTTGCCGGAGACCGACTGAGATGGATTCCGACTATGATACAGACCGGCGGCTATGATACTATCTACGCGTCGCGGTCGACGCCGCGATAGCGCCGCAGCGTAGCGTGTGGCAATCTACCGGCCAAGGTCAGAGCCGCAGCAGTAGAGGAAAGTGAACCACAATGCCTGTATCCATTGAAGCGTCCGCCCCCCGCTCGCTCGCAGACATAGACCTGACTCCGCGCGGTCCTGTTCATCCCAGCCCCGTCAATTGGCGCGACCAGATCTTCTACCAGTTGCTGCCCGACCGCTTCAGCGACGGCCGCGAGGACGAACGCCCGCTCTACGACGCAAGCGACCCTGACCGATATTGCGCGGAGGACAAGGCGGAGTGGATGGCGGCGGGAAATCGCTTCGTCGGCGGCACGCTGCGAGGCATCCACAGCAAGCTCGACTATCTGCAAGCTCTGGGCGTGACCACGCTCTGGATCAACCCGCCCTGGAAACAGCGCAGCGACCTCGAAACCTATCACGGCTACGGCATCCAGAACTTCCTGGACATCGACCCGCGTTTTGGCACGCGACAAGATCTGCGCGACCTTGTCGACGCCGCGCACGAACGCGGCATGTATGTGATGCTGGACATCATCTACAACCACAGCGGCAACAACTTCTTCTACCGCGACGAGCAGACGGGCCTGCCTCGCGAGACCATGCCCTACCGCTTTTCGCCGCCGTACCCCATCCACGGCTGGCGCTCCGCCACAGGTGAGAGCATCCATGTGCCGCTTGGACCGGAGGACGGCGTCTGGCCCAGCGAGCTGCAGGACCCGAACTTCTATACGCGCGCCGGCGAGATCGGCAAGTGGGGTCTCGACTACTGGGAAGATGCGCTGCACCCGGACGTCGAGTATCGCCGCGGCGATTTCTACGATTTGAAGGATTTCAACTTGCAGCGCAACGACGTGACGCTGGCCCTCGCCCGCGTCTACCAATACTGGATCGCGATCAGCGACTGCGACGGCTTCCGCATGGATGCGGTCAAGCATGTTTCTGTCGAGCAGTCGCGTCTTTTCTGCACCGCCATCCACGAATATGCACAGGCCATCGGCAAGGACAACTTCTTCCTCACCGGCGAGATCACCGAGGGCCGCATTGCGCCCAGTTACGTCGACTTCTTCGGCCGCAACCTGGACGCCGTGTTGGGCATCGTCGCGTACCCCAACCGGCTCGCTGACCTCGTCAAGGGGCTCGACCACCCGGACAGCTTCTTCGCACTCTACACGCAGGAAGCGCTGGGCGGGACCTATCGCCAGCTGGGACGCTTCGTCGTCAACGTCATGGACGATCACGACATGTCGTCACGCGCCTACAAGGCGCGCTTCGCCGCCGACACCCGCGCGCCGAATCTGGCCTGGCAGGTTGCCCACGCCGTGGGCATGCAACTCACTATGCCCGGCATCCCCGCCATCTACTATGGCACGGAACAGGCGCTGGACGGCTCCGAAGCCTACCACGACTTCGACATTGAGCCCCGCCGCTACGCCGAGGATCGCTATGTACGCGAGGCCATGTTCGGCGGCGCGTTCGGCGCATTCGGCACGCAGGGCTGTCACTTCTTCAACGAGGACCACCCCACCTACCTGCGCATCGCCGCCATCGCCCGTCTGCGCAACGGAAACGACCACATCGGCCGTGCGTTGCGTCGCGGGAGCCTCTATGTGCGCGAGACGAGCTTCGACGAGTACCCGTTCGGGCTGCACGGGCCGGGCGAGATCATCGGCTGGAGCCAGGTGCTCTTTGACACAGAGCTGCTCATGGCGCTCAACACGCACACGGAGGAAACGCGCCGCGCCGCCGTCACCGTGGACGCCAACCTGCACCCGCCGGGCACGGAGCTGCGCGTACTCTACGACAGCCGCTGGAGCGACGACGAGCTACGCGAGCCGCCGACCGACCGGACGGTCACCGTGGAAGAACTGGAAGAGCGCGCCGTCATCCATCTGGAGTTGCCTCCGTCGGGCATGGTGATCCTGGGCTGAACTCGCCAGCCTGGGACGCGGATTCTCGCAGATTGGGCTGATCTAGGCTGATCTCGGACTTCTTCGATCATCAGCGTCAACCAGCCAGATCAGATTTGATCAGCGTCCCATTCTCCTACTCCGCCCGCAGATACAACACCGAATCCAGTCCAAACGGCGACGTGAACAGCCGGAGACCGTCCGCCTCCAGCGGCGCGTCCTGCACGCGCTCGCCGCTCAACACGTGGAACCACTCCACGCTGAAGCGCTTCGGCTCGATGCCCAGATAGACCTCCACGCGGTCATCGTCCGGTACATAGACCAAATACTCCTCGCCGGGGTTGGCCAGACAATAGCCCGACGATGCGAAGTCCGGCCGCGGCGGCATGGCGTTCAGGTCGATGCGCTCGGCATACCTCCGCGTCTGCCCCAGCGCCACGCGCAGCGGCTCGTAGGTAGGATAGTCGCGCCGGTTGAGGATGTTGCCCGCATACCCGAAACGCGTGCTGCCTGGAACCGGTCCCCACGGATCCATGAAGATGGGATTCAGCCCGCGCAAAAAGCTCTTCCACGCCCAGCGGTAGTTGCCGCCGTGCCCCCACATATGGTCCGTGTCGGCCAGGATCACCTTGTGACCGGTCGCAGCGGGCGGGTCATAACGATACTCGCGGTGCGGTCCATTGCCTGGCGAGATCCAGTCCGCATTCGTGGAGAAGACCACCGGATTGAACTGGCCGCCGCCCTCCGCGGTGATTCCAACTGGGTGCTGCTTGGGCAGGTCGCGCTCCACCTCGCGCACATAGTCGGCCATGTGCGCCTGCCACTGGAAGCCGCGCTGCGAATCCTCCACCTCGTTGATGATCTCGTACAGGACGTGGTCGAACTCGTTGACCGTCTCGATGACCTTGCGCACGTACGCCTTCTGGTGCGCCAGGACTGACTCTGATTCCAGCGCGTAGACGTCGGCTTTGCCGTCGCCGCCACCTTCACCGCCCGTGTCACCGTCCACGCCGTTGACGTTGTTTGCCCGATTGTACGGGTGGCTGGCCCAAGCATCGCTGGTAGGTACGCTCCACTTGACGCACCAGCCCTCGAAGAGCATCACAGCCACGTAGATACCGCGCTTTCCCGCTTCCAGCACACGCTGCCGGAGCTGCTCGAAATAGACGGGGTTGAACTGCGACAGGTCGAACTTGGGCAGACCGTCCAGCGCGTCGCCGGGACCGGTGCGCACAAAGGGCATCGGCTCGAAGTAGACCACTTCATCAGTCCACGGCGCATACTTGGGGTGGTCCCACGTCCACAGGCGCATGAAGTTGTGGCCATGGGCGTGGGCCATGTCCAGGAAGCCGAGCCAATCAAAATCAGTGTCACCCTCCCGCTTCATATCGACCAGCGTGGCCCACGTATGCGAGCCGGTGAGGTAGACGGCGCGGCCAGCGTCGTCGGTGAAGTATCGCGGATTGGCCGGGTTGGTGCGCAGGCAGCCGTGAAAGGCATGCGCTTGTGCAGCGTTCATCGGTTCTCTCCTTGGCATGTGTTTGGCAGGGCAGCGCGCAGCTTGTCGTTCTCGCTCGCTGTAGGCTACGCTTTGGACATATGCACTATACTAGGCGAACGCGTGTCACCCCAAGTATTTCTGCACGACGCCATAGCCAGGCCCAAACACACGAACGGAGAAAACGCATGAATCAGGCGCTCGCAGGAAAGGTCGCCATCGTCACGGGCGCGGGCACGGGCATCGGCCGCGCCATCGCGCTGGCCTTCGCCGACGCCGGTATGTCGGTCATCTGCGCCGGCCGACGACGCCAGCCCCTCGACGAGACCGCAGCCCTGATCGCGGACAGCGGCGGAGACGCCCTCGTGATTCCCGCCGACATCACCGACAGGGAGCAGGTGCGCGAGATGATTTCTCGCACACTCGACGCCTACGGACACATCGACGTTCTGTACAACAACGCCGGCAGCTTCAGCGGCGTGGGCCCGCTCTGGGAAGTCGACGCCGATCGGTGGTGGCGTGATGTCGAGACCAATCTACGTGGCAGCATGCTCTGTACGCAGGCCGTTCTGCCGCACATGATCGAACGTGGCGACGGCATCGTCATCAATATGAGCGGCGGCGGTGCGGCCGGACCCATGATCGGCGGCTCCGGCTACGGCAGCTCCAAGGCCGCGCTGCTGCGCATGACCGATTCCCTGGCGCGCGAACTGGAGCAGATCGGGTCGCCCGTGCTGGCCTACGCCATGGACCCCGGCTTCAACCGCACAGACATGACACGCGCCATCGCAGACGATCCTGTCGCTGCCACGTGGTTACCACGCATACAGCGCCGTTTGGAGACGGGCGAAGGTCGCCGGCCGGAGGAGTGTGCGCGCACGTCGGTTGAACTGATCGCCCTTGCGCCACGCTGTCTCCACGGGCGCACAATCCTCGCCGGTGACGACATTGCCGCGCTGGTGCAGGCCGCCGAAACCATCGAAACGGAAGACCTGCGCGCGCTGCGTCTGCGCAATTGATCCACGTCCGGCTGCACTGACTGGGGCAGGGGTCGATCGGTTTGTCATGTTATCAGCCCAATCAGCGCAGGTCTGCGTCCTATCTATTCCATGCCTGATCCGCGAGCCATGTGCGTTTACGAAGCCAAACAGATCGCCTCTGACTGGGTCCGCCTTCACGGCAGCGCCACGTCCGGCTTCACGGGCGCATTCGTCCACGGGTCGGTCAACTGGCAGCCGGACGACGCCCTCCTGCCCGCCACGTCCGACCTGGACGTCATGCTCGTCCTCGCTGACGAGGCGCCGCCACCCAAGCCCGGCAAGCTCGTGTACCGAGATGTGCTGCTTGAGATTTCCTACCTGCCCGCCGCTTCCGTGCAGACGCCGCAACAGGTGCTGGCCGAATACAACTTGGCCGGCAGCTTCCACACGCCCAGCGTACTCCTCGACCCCACCGGCCATCTCACTCGCCTGCAAGCGGCTGTCGCTGCGGAATATGCGCAACGCCACTGGGTACGCGCGCGTAGCCAACAGGCGCTCCACAAAGTGGAGACCGGCCTGGCGCGGCTACACGTCGTCGATCTCTTCCACGACCGGGTCATCGCCTGGCTCTTCAGCACGGGCGTCATGACGCATGTGCTCCTCGTGGCCGGTCTCAAGGACCCCACCGTACGCACGCGCTACGTCGCTGCGCGCGACCTACTGGCCGAGTACGGGCGCCTCGACTATTGCGCGACGCTGTTGTCCTTGCTGGGTTGCGACGACATGACGCAGGACCAGGCGGAGATGCATCTCGACGCGCTGGCGTGCGCTTTCGACGACGCCGCCGCCGTAATCCGCACGCCCTTCCCCTTCGCTTCCGACATCAGCGAGCTGGCGCGCCCGATCGCCATCGACGGCAGTCGCGACCTGATTGTCGCCGGGCGGCATCGGGAAGCCGTCTTCTGGCTGGTCGCCACGTTTTCCCGCTGCATGGCCGTCTTCCACCACGACACGCCTGCGGCGATGCATGCACTCGTGAGTGCGCATGCGGCCGCCTATCGGCGTCTGCTCGCGGACGTGGGCATTGCGTCGTCCGCGGATCTGCATCGCCGCGCCGGTCGAGCGCTCGCCGTGCTCCCCGAGCTCTGGTCGGTCGCCGAAGAGATCATGGCTGCGAATCCGGACATCCAAGTACAAGACAAGACGTCGGGACACTGATGTGCGCTGATTTGGCCGATTTCGGCTGTTGCACAGCATATTGTTGCACAACGTATTGGGGTTGGTCCCCGCAGAAAAAACGCCGAAAGATGGAAATGCCGGCGCGCGCAGTGAGGACCATTGAAGCTGGCGATCAGCATGCCGGGGGCGTTCCGGTCTGATAGATTCCGCCACTATCATCTAGCGTAAATCAGCCCGATCTGCCTTGATCAGCGTCCTATCCCGCGGCCGTAGGAAACCGCGGATAGGTGTCCATCTGCCGGAATCTGCCTTCGAGCGCAGCCATCACCGCCAGCACGACATCGTCGCGCCAGTGGCGAGCCGCCACCTGCACCCCCACCGGAAGACCCGCGCTGCGCTGCTCCACCGCTAGCGCCGTCTTGTCGGTGATATCGCCGGTAGATGGCCGGTCGCTCTCCTCGCCCGGGCGCACCCGCGTCGTCGACACCACGCCCACCGGCGTACCCAGCACATTCCACACCAGCGCATAGCTCGCCGCCGGCACCAGGTGCTCCGTCGTCTCGTGCAGCGGCGCGGGCACGCCAAAGGGCGGCGACAACACCGCGTCGATGCCGTTGCTCGCCAGCGCAGCGAGGAACCGTCCGCGGTAAACCGTACGCGCCTCCACGAGCTTCCAGTATTCCTCCGTGCTGCGTGCACCGGTGAAGCGCACCAACTGCGACAGATAACGCTGGCCGCGCCGCGACATCAGCGCCGACACCGCCGGCCGCAGACCGTTGGGCACGCTCGCCCCCTGCAGCGTGCCGCGCAGTCCGGCGACAGGCTTCTCGCCATCCAGCGATCGCTTCAACCCGGCCGACCCGTCCGCCGAGAAGATGCCTGTGAAAATGCGCATCCCCTCCTCCGCGTCTGGCGGCTGCATCTGCACCACGTCTGCGCCCATGGCATCCAGTGCAGCCGCGGCCTCCTCCACGGCGCGACGGATGGCCGGCGACGCGAGGAAGTAGCCGTCGTCCGTATAGTAGCCGATGCGCAGACCGGCCACGCCCACGGCGGCCGGGTCCGTCCACGCCACCGGCGGGACTACATCGTAGGCGGGCTTCGCCGTGGAGAGGATGGACAACATCAGCGAAAGGTCTTCCACGTGCCGAGCAATGGGTCCTGGCTGCGGCAGGATCGCCTCCTGGCCCAAGCTGAATATCTCTGCGGGCGTATCCTCGTTGCTGAGGCGGCCCGACGTCGGCTTGAAGCCGTGGACGCCACAGAAATAGGCGGGGAACCGGATGCTGCCGCCCAGGTCGCTGGCCAGTCCCAGGGGCGACCCGCCCGCGGCGATGATGGCGCCCTCGCCACCGCTGCTGCCGCCCGGTGTGCGCGCCAGGTCCCAGGGGTTGTTGGCGCGGCCGTAGACCGCGTTGTCAGATTCCCAGCCGGATAGCGCCTGCATGACGTTGGTCTTTCCCAGAATGATCGCGCCCGCCTCGCGCAGACTGCGCACCATCGGTCCTTCTTCCTCGTAGACCTTGCCCGCATGTTGCGCGAACCCGCAGGACGTTGCTGTGCCCGCCAAGCGGAACTGCTCTTTGATCGTGATGGGCACACCGTGCAGCGGCCCCAGGTCCGCACCCTGCGCACGTTGCTGGTCCGCGAGGCCGGCCTCTGCCCGCGCCTCATCGAAGCGGCGGATCACCACAGCGTTCAGTCGCTCGTCCACGGCCTCGATGCGCGCGATATGCGCATCCACAACCTCCCGCGAGGAAGCCTCGCCCTCGCGAATCATGCGAGCGAGTTGTGTTGCACTTAGCTCAGTCAGCTTCGTCGCGTCCACTGTCGATGTCGTGCTCATCTCTTCTCCCCATCGGGCAGCTCGCCCACAGTCACGTGCACACAGTTCCACGGGCCATAGTCTACCCGTTGCGCCGCCAGCCCCCGCGCCTGCAGCAGCGGACGTTCGTCGCGCATGAAATCGCCCATCGCCTCCCATGTGCGCGCCAGCAGATGCGCCGTGCGGTTGCCGTCCAGCGCCTCGCCCGCGTCCACGATGATGACGCGTCCGCCCGGCTTCGTCACCCGCACCATCTCGTCCAGTGCGGCGCCCGCGTCTACGAACGCACTGAAGGCGAACGTGGAGAGCACGGCGTCAAACCCGCGGTCGGCCGCAGCGTCCGGCCAGGGCAGGGCATACACGCTGCCCACCGCCAGGGCCGAGCGCAAACCGGCGCGGGCCAGTCGTGTCTGCGTCTTCCGGACCATGCCGGCGGCAAGGTCGAGCCCCGCCATGTCGTAGCGGGCGGCCAACTCGGCGTGTAACCTGCCGGTGCCCATACCTACTTCCAGCAAGCGCGCCGGCGGCGGCGGCAGGTAGTCGAGCGCATACAGGCGCAGCGCATGCGTGTAGCCGCCAGTGAACCAGTCGACCGCGTCGTAGGCGTTGGCGAAGCGATCGTAGACCGGGTTCCAGAATGTGCGTTGGATGGCGCTTTTGCGCTGCATCAGCTAGTACACGGCGGCGTAAATAAGCCAAGGGTCTAAATGACGAGTGGCTTGCCTTGGTAAGTCCACTTGAAGGGCTTGGCCATGGTGTCGTTGTAGTAATCGATGAAGGTCAGAACCTTCGCCTTCAGTTGGTCAAGCGACGAGAAGGAACCTCGCCGCAAGAGTTTACGGGTCAGAATGCTCAGCCAGATTTCGATCTGGTTGAGCCAGGAGGAATGTTTGGGCGTGTAGTGAAAGACGATGCGATGAGTGGGATCACTCAAGAACGCAGCCCGGGTCTGTTTGTTGCGCAAAATGCCGGTTTGTCCTTTCTTGCCCAGGTCGATGTCCAGGTCAGATTCGGTGGCGACACACTGAACCAAGGATTCAGAGAGGTGGATATCGAGATTGTCGACCACAAAATGCCAGCAAGAAGCTGTCGAATCGGTGGCGACCACGGCCTGGACGTGAGTCAGAAAATCGGCTTCAGTGCGAGTGTTGCCGGCCGAAGGTGCAATCACTTGTCCGGTGACCACATCTCGGCTGAGGATGAAGGCCGCTGTGCCATGACGGATGTACTCGAATTCTCGGCGTTCGACCTTGCCAGGCGCCATCGGCAGTCCCGGATGCTTTCGTTCCAGTGCCTGTACACCGGTCAATTCATCCGTGCTGATGGTCCGCTCTCCTTGTTCGTGTCGTTCCGGCGCCAGACGATAGGTTTCGCAGACGTCCGTCATTTTGGCATCATAGTCAGGATCGTCAGGCGGCGTCAGCCAGTAGCGGACGAGATGGGGTTGCAGATCCCCCTTTTTAGCAGCCGTTCGGCATGCCGGGGCGAAATTGTCTCAACGATGCCCCGAGCAATAATCTCGTCGGCAATCTCTCGACCGGTCCATTTGCTGATTGGACGACCTGATTTCTCAGGCGCCTCACAGGCGAGCGCCACGATCTGACACACTTGTTCCGGACCGATGGTCACTGGTTTGCCTGGCCGTGGCGCATCTTCTATCCGGTCGGCGACGCTTAGGTCCTCCAACCGGATGGCGGCAAAACTCAGCCAACGTCTGCGCCAGAGGCGGGCCGTGTCAACTGAAACACCCACTTCCTGCGCAATTTGGGCGTTGTTCTTGCCCTCGGCTGCCAACAGAACTATCTGAGCCCGAGGCACCAGTTGCTCAGCGGTCGTATGTCGGCGAGTCAATGCAATCAGTGCTTCACGGCTCGTCTTGTCTAGCTCAATTCGTTGCGGTTGCGGTCCTGGCATCTTCGCTGCTCCCTTGGTTTTGCGGTCCATCGATATCGAATATGCTCAGTTTACACCACTACCCGTAACCTCGATGCATTTACGCCGGACTGTACTAGTACTACAGTTGTATTTACAGATTGAGTGATTTCGGATAACATGGTCCTCACCGAGGAGAGGAGAGGACCATGGATAGAATGGAACAGGAATGGGTGCAGGCGCTGGACGACTTGATGGTGCGAATCGGTGATCGGTTTGCGCGCTCGGAATCGCGGGAGCGCGCCAAGAACTATCTCAAGGGGTTGCTGAGTCCGGTGGAGCGCAAGAACAGCTGGCAGCTGGCTGAAATGATAGGTGAAACGACGCCCTACGGATTGCAGCAGTTTCTCTATCGATCGCCATGGGACCCGGATGTGATTCGCGATGACACATGCAGCTACGTGGTGGAGCACCTGGGCGACAGCGATGCGATTCTGGTGGTGGATGAGACCGGCTTTTTGAAGAAGGGTGAGCATTCGGCTGGGGTACAGCGACAGTACAGCGGCACGGCCGGCAAGGTCGAGAACTGCCAACTGGGCGTCTTTCTGGCCTATGTCAGCCGACATGGCCATGCCCTGATTGACCGGGCCCTGTACTTGCCTGAGAGTTGGATAGAGGACCGGGAGCGCTGTGCGCAAGCGGGAATCCCAGAAGAGACGGTCTTTGCAACCAAGCCGGCCCAGGCCCTGGACATGCTGCAGCGTGCGTTGGCCGCTGATACCCCGGTGCGCTGGGTGACGGCCGACAGTATCTATGGCGACCATCGCCCCTTGCGCGCTTGGCTGGAAGCGCAACCTTTGGCCTATGTCCTGGGCGTCTCGGGCAAGGAAGCCGTGGAGATCGAAGGCTGGATGGTGCGTGTCAGCGAGTTGCTGCAGGTCCGTTTGAACGACCAATGGACGCGTCTGAGTGCCGGAGACGGCGCCAAAGGACCTCGTCTGTATGACTGGCAAACCATTGCCTTGACCACTCCTTCCGTCTCTGGCTGGCGTCGTTGGTTGTTGGTGCGACGCAGCATCAGCGACCCCACCGACCTGACGACCTTTCTCTGTTTTGCACCTGCGGATACTGAACTCTCTACTCTGGTCGAAGTCGCCGGCAGCCGTTGGCACATTGAAAGCTGTTTCCAAGAAGCCAAAGGGGAGGTGGGGATGGACCACTATGAAGTGCGTAGCTGGTCGGGCTGGTATCGTCATATCACCCTGGCCTGTCTGGCCCATGCCTTCTTGTCTGTGCTGCGCAGCCGGCATCCAGAGACGGCACTGCCGCCGGAAAAAGGGGGCCCGTTGCCGTCCAAACCGAGCAGCCTGGCGGCGTTCAAGGCCAGCCGCGGGCTGCGCGAGCCCTGGGCGTGCGCCTGAGCGTCGCTGAGATTCGGCGTTTGCTCTGGCAACTTGTCTGGAGATGGATTCCAGAACCTGTATATGTACTCGCTTGGTCGCACTGGCGCAGACATCATCAAGCGATTGCTAAGCGTTTCCATTATCAGCGTCGAGTGAAAACGACTGAATCACAACTACAACTGTAGTACTAGGTGGCAATACTACGCACGTGGCGTCTTTCATCTCCGTCCTTCATCCTTCATCTTTCACGAACTGACAGATGCCCTTGCCCAGCCTCTCGTTGGGCCGGATGCCGAAGCCATGGTTCACACGACATGATTCCTTGCCCTTGGCCGCCAGCGGTCCGATCGTTGCCCCACTCCGCGGCATGGGCGCGCAGGTGGGCCACCACCCGCTCCATGATCGCGCCGCCGATGCCGTCACTGCCCCCAAGACTTCACGCGATCCTGGCGATGGTGTCACCTACTCAGCGGCGATGCCCACGGTCACTTCGTCAAAATAGAAGGTCGCCCACTCTTCCTGGCTGAAGTCCTCGGCCACGATTCCAATTGTACCACCCGAGTAGCTGCTGTCACTGAAGCCGGCGACTTCCTGGCCATTGATGTACAGCCGGTACAGGTCGTCCTCACCGGCTACTGTCAGCACGTTCTCGCCGCCCTCGCCGGTGGCAATCATGTCGCCTATCGTCCAGTCTACGAGCGTCTCGATGCCATCGTCGGTCGACTTCTCCACGATGAAGTAGCCGTCTCCGCTCACCTGGAACAGATAGAATTGCTCGTCATCAACCACCTGGAAGATCACGCCATAGAGATTGTCAGGGCTTCCCTCATAGGCAAGGGCAGCCTCATAGACAAAGCTTTGCGGCAACGCGACATCGGGATAGTAATCATAGAGCGTTCCTGAATCCGGCGCGAGGTCATAGACGTACTGTTCTCGCTCCAGATCGTAGTAGCCCTGACCCCACTCCTCCGCGGCCTCATCCTCATAGAGCCCGCTGCCGGCATTGCTGAAGTCATCCACGAAGATCAGTTCGCCTATCGCAGGCGGTGCGTCGCCGGCCACGGTTCGGTCGATTCCCGAAAGCAGCACATCGAAGCTAAAGAAGATCGAGTCAAACACCGGCGCCGCATCATCGTAGACATCATCCTGCGCGAGCGCCAGAAGCACGTAGGTCGCGCCCTCGACTGGGGTGGAAGCCACGACCATTCCCGACAACGGAATGCCATCCAGTTCGGTGGTGAAGTCGATGATACGACCGTCGTACGCACCCAATACGAAATCGTCAATCTCACCAAATTCGAGCCCTACCAGGTCCGCATCGATGCCCAACTCCTCGACAGCGGCATAAGATCGCCTGGTCGGAGGCGTCCACCAGACTGCCGGCGTCCGCCACGTCGAGCAGCGCCACAGTGACGAAGGCGGTGTCATCCTCGTTGACGAAGGCCGTGTATTCGGCATCTTCATCGTCCACAAACCACTCTTCCGGGTAGAGCAGCGCATAGGCCAGCTCATCATTGACATAAGGAACCACGCCGTCTTCGGCGGCCGCGTCCTCGTTGAGCACGAAGAGACCTTCATACTGTTCGGTAAGCTGGCCATCGAGGTCTTCGGCAATAATGCCCACCACATAGTTGCCGCTGGGCGCCGGGGTCTCTTCGATGAAAGGAGTCACATCACCGAAGGTGATTTCGCCGATCTCCCAAACATAATCGTCTTCCTCGCCGTCCGCGGCCAGATTGATGCCTTCCTCCAGAATCGTAACGCTGTCGCCTGCGGTCCAGCGAATCTCCCGTGGCGCCCCTCTGCCGTCGGTTTCTTCACCGGTGAAGCCAAAGATTTGGACCAACTCGCCGTCTCGAAAACGCAGTTGGGCATACTTGTCCGGGCTGCCGTCCTGGAAGTGGTAGATGCCATCGACCGAATAGGTTGGCGATTCCCCGTAGCTCTCAGGTTGGAACAGAATGCGCAGAGAGGTCTCACCGTCACTCAGGGCGTAGACGGTTGGCTCCCAGTCGAAGTCCACCTCGAAACCGTCCGCCGGCCAATCCGGATAGGTGATCCCACCCACCTCCTTGTCGGTCTCGGAAAAGATGAAGTCCTGGTCTTCGACGATGAGCACGTCATCCCAGGGCAAGAAACGGCCGATAAAGCTATAGACATACGCGAGCCGCTCGCCTTCAATCTCGGTATAAATATTGACGGGGGCGCCCGGTTCGACAAGCTCAGCGGAGAGCGCAATGGGGCTCACCTTGATAGGCTTGGCAAATGAGCTCGGTCGCGCGACTTCATCTGGACTCGGCTCCAGCACGTTGATCTCGCTCACGAAGTCGGCCACTTCTTGGGGGAAGCCCGCCTCGTCTACCAGAATATAGGCGATTTCTTCCGGTCCCAATCCTTCACCGACCAACTCAGCGATGAGCCCGAACAAGAAGTCCACATCGTCCGCGTCCAGGAGGTCCTGGAACTGCTCCGCGACCAGATCGATGGGACTGGCTGCCGGCAGGCTCAGGCTCTGGATCGTGCCGCTGCCGGCATGAAATGCCAGAAACTCATCCCATTGACCTCCGTCGGCAAAACGGGCTGCGATGGTGTTGTAGCCCAGATTCTGCCCGATCTGGTGCATACTCTTGACCGGAAAATGAATCGCGATGCCCTGGGATCCGTCGCGCCCTATACCGTGCCGCTCGGCGATCACAGCATTCCCCAGAGCCTCCTGCAGGGCCAGACCGGTGGATTGCACCTCCCCATCGCTGCTGTTCTGCATGATGATCTGGGTGAAGTGACCCAGATCAATGAAGGGGGACGGCCATTTCTCACCGTTGGGGCCTTCTTCACCAAAGACTGTCGTGAATGCCTGGGCATATGTTCGCGCCTTTGCCACCTCTCCTTGGTCGATGTTCGACAGAGCAACCGCGAAAGCATCCAGGGCTTCATTGGCGGCGGGGATGGCAGAGAGATCGACCGCTGTAAGCGTCGCATCGTGAAAAAGCACTGTGGCCACTTGCTCCGGAGTCGCGTCTCCGACAAAACCGGCATCCCAATGCGGCCGCAAGTCGCCGTCGATGTACGTTTCGACGATCGACTTGGTGACGTCATCACCATTCCACTCGGGATTCTGCACAAGGTCATCCAGCCAGGCGGCATAGGCCCAGCCGACGCCGGGCTCGGTCTCCTCGGACGCCACCGCATAACGGGCGTAGGGTGCAATCGCGGTGAAGACCTCCATCTGCGCCATGAGACACGCGTCAAAACCAACGACATCGAATTGCTCCAGACCGGTCTCTTCCAGGCCATTGGCAAGAGCTTCGTCGAGCTCCATCAGCCACAGGTTGTTGTGACCAAACCACTCGCCCATGAGAAGGCCATCTCCACCGGCCGCAACGGGCAACGGGTCGCCAAAACCGCCCGGCCAGCCGATGCCGTGATCTGACAGGATTAGCATCGTTTTGCGCGCCGGATATGAGTCCACCGCCCAGGCAATGAAGTCCGTCAAGGTGCCGCCGTCGCCCATATTGAGTTCGCCAAGATCCTCGATCATGCGCGAACCAATGGTATTGGGATCTTCATTTTGCGTAATGTAGTAACGCCGGGTCGACGTGAAGTCGTCCATCCCCTCGAATCCGCCCTCATGCCGATCGATCTGGACGACGATGTGAACATCCTCGGTAGATCCGACGACTTCCATCTCCTGCAAATCCAGGAGCAAGTCCAGTTCCAGGGTGTTGTCGTCGGCGTCCAGATAGACCATGATCAACCAATCCGCCTCGTCGCTCTGCGCGGCGGGCGCGGCAACAGAAGCGGCGCGGACCGGCGTCGAAGACAAGACGACCAGCGCGATCACGCCAAACAGCAGGGGGCAGGCGGATTTCATGGCGCCCCTCAGCCACTTCAAACCATGTTGGTATTGCATGGAATCTCTCCGATTCGATAGGTAGGCTCGACCATCATCCGCCACTTCTTCGGTCCAAGTCGACGACAACCAGCGTGTGACCGGCGTGGTCATGGCGAATCCAATTGGACGTAGGCTGTTATATACCGGAAGCGTTGCAGCCGCAAACGAGCTTTGCGTGCAGGCCATTCACAGGTCGCCGGCCGCGAACCGTTGCGGCGCTCGTCGGCCAAGCGCCCTGCCGATGGCGATCGGTGGCTGTGCGATTGCGGATTTCTTGACTATGGGGACCTGAAAATACGAACTTGACTATGAGGATACCTGCACAACGATCCCACCGTAGGGCGGCAGGGATGCGTGGCCCGTGCCTGCTACAAAGCCAGCGCCGGCATCGGTCGCCAGGGCCGGCGCCGGCCGCGCACCGCTTGGGACGCGCAGCCGCACGCGCACCGGCTGTGCGCTGTTGTTGAGCACAATCACGAGGCGCCCGCAGGCGTATGCATACACGCCACGCGCATCGTCGACCAGCAGCGTACGCCGCTTGCCACGCCAGACTTCGCCCCCCGCCCGGCGCAGAGCGATCAGCGCGCGGAAATAGGCCAGCAGGTCCCTGTCCTGCGCATCGCCCCATACCATGGGCAGGCGCGCCTCCTCCAGAGGGTCGGCGGGCCGCTCCTGACTCAACCCCACCTCGGTCCCGTAGTAGAGAATCGGCGGGCCCGGCAGCGTGAACTGGCAGAGCGCGGCCAGCTTCAGCCTGCGCACGTCGCCGCCCACGCTGTACAGGAAGCGGTTCATGTCGTGGTTGTCCAGAAAGCTAGGTAGCAGGAGGGACGCCTCTGCCTCGCCAAAGAACGCGAAGTGGCGGCGCAACAAGCGGTCGAATTCGCTTGGCGACAGCGCATCAAAAGCGAAGAAGCCGCGCATCGCCTCCAGCAGGCCGAAGTCAAGTGCGCCGTCCATGCGCCCGGTGAAGCTGCGCACGACGGCCGGTGTGTCCGTGATCTCGCCGAAGGTGGCGCTCTCGGCTTTGGTTGCGCGTGTGGCGGCGCGAAATGCCGACCAGAACGCGTGCGTCGCGCCGTGCGCATGGTCGAGGCGGAAGCCGTCCGCGCCCCGTGCCAACCAGCGACACGCGTTGTCGATCAGGTACGCCCGCGCTCCCTCGTCGTCCGTCGCAAGCCGTGGCATGCTGCGCACACCCAGAAAGGTGTCGTAGTCGTCCGGCCAGTCGAAGAAACGGAACCACGATGCCGTGTCCGCCTCGTGTTCCTCCTGCGCGGCGCGGAAGGCCGGATGTTCATTCGAGATATGGTTTGCGACATAGTCCAGCACGATGCGCATGCCCCGCGCATGGGCGGCCTCGGTCAGCCGCGGCAAACTCGTCCAAGTCGCCCAGCCGCGGTTCGACTGCTCCATAGTCCGTCGCGTCGTAGCCGTGATGGCTCGGCGTCGGAAAGATGGGCGTGAGCCACAGACATGTGACGCCCAGCTCCGACAGATAGTCGAGCTTGCTGCGGACGCCGGCCAGCGCGCCGCCGTAGAAGCCGCTGCGGTCGGGCGGCTGTGCGAACTCCTCGCCCGGGTCCGGCGCAAAGCGGTCCACGAAGATCTGGTAGATGACGGCGTCGCGCAGCCATTCCGGCGGGCGTTCGTTATCCACCACATAGGCGTACACACGCGGTCCGGCCATGCGCGCCCGTGTCTCCAGCGTGAGTGTGTGTGCTTGCCGATCCTTCTCGGCGACGAATTCGGGCGGCGGCGGCAGATAGGGGCTACGCAGCGTCTCCCCGTCCGGCGTCGAACCCTCGATGATGTAGCGCACGTGCGCGCCCAGCGGTTGTCCGGGAATGGCGGCGGTCCAGCGTTCGCCGAAGGACCACGTCAGCGTGTCCCAGTCCACGCCGGTGCGCTGCATGGGCACACTGTGCGTGTTAACTGCGCCGGGCGCGGGCGTCGAGCCGTCGGTTGTATAGTGGAGGGTGGCTGCGTCGACCGTCACATGCGCGCCCGCAAACGCGCTGACCCTCACCGCCTGCCCCGGCTGCGGATCAGGCGGTTCCAGCAGCAGGTCGTGGTAGAAGCCTTCGCGCGCCATCGCCGCGCGGGCGGAGCGCCCCTCCGGCGTAGAGAGGTGGCCAAAGACGAATTCGGGAACGCGGTCGGCGGAGGGATTCATGGGCGGCGAATCGTGTGGGCGGTACAGCATGCATGCATACGGCCCATTTTCTACAGGGGCGGCGCATTCGGCAAATTGACTATCAATGCCAGTCCAGGGAGGACCTAGACTGTTGACGAGCCGTCACAGGGAGTGCAATGCCCTGAAATGACCAGACGCTTGTCCAAGCTTCGTAGACGCAGCAACAATTTCAGGAAGGGTCTTGACGTGGAAAATGAGGTACATTGGATATGCTTTCATGGCCGACTCATCAGCGGGAGACCGCGGACTATGACCCAGTCCATCCTCCACGAACCGTTCGACGACGCCGAACTGCCGCCTGAGTTCCACTGGCGGCACCCGCCGCAGACGTGGCGCATCCACGACTCTGCGCTCCTAATTCAGCCCGACGCTCAGACCGACTTCTGGCAGCGCACGCATTACGGCTTCCGGGCCGACAATGGCCATTTCCTGTACACGGAACTGAGGGAAGATTTCGTGCTCACCACCACCGTGCGCTTCCAGCCCGCACACCAGTATGACCAGGCCGGTCTCATGGTGCGTCTCTCGGCCGACTGTTGGCTCAAGACCTCTGTGGAGTACGAGCCGCACGAGCCCAACCGCTTGGGCGCAGTCGTGACAAACGACGGTTACTCGGATTGGTCCACGCAGGACTTCCCAGACGATGTGCGGGCCCTGTCGTTGCATGTGCGCCGTGAGTCCGGCGACTATGTCGTAGGCTTCACGCTGGACACGAGGCCGAGCCCAGACACGCGCTGGACGCAGATTCGCCTCGCTCGCCTCCTCGCAGACGACGGACACGCGCCAGTGATGTGCGGCCTCTACGCGTGCAGCCCGAAGGGCGCAGGCTTCACAGCCGCGTTTGACTACATCCACCTGGAGCGCGGGCGTGGCGCGTGAGCCCACTGGACCAGATTGCGTATGATGTGCGGAGATTGAGGCAGTGAAAGAAGCGGCCCAGAGCGCCGGCCTCTGGCGCTTCGACAGGCGGCAGTCCACCGTCTAGTGCGTGCTGGGTCCCACCTACGAAGCATGCCGCACCGCGTGTCTACGTCGCCTAAACGTCAGCTTCGTCAGCCAACCGCTCTGCGTCCAAAATCATTATGCGGTGGCGGTCGAATTCGATGACGCCGTCGGCGGCGAGTCCGCGCAGGGCCCGTCCAACCACCTCGCGCACGGTGCCCAGCCGGCTGGCCATCTCCTCCTGCGTCAGCAACTGCTGAATCTCGGCGCCCTCGGCCTCCATGGCCTGCATCAGCAACAGGTTGGCGAGCCGGCTGCGCACATTGCGCATGGAGAGGTCTTGCACCAGCCCCAAAAGGTAGCGAGCTCGGCGCGCAATGCTTTCCATTAACGCCCACGCCAATGCCGGATTGCAGTCGGCGATCGAGCGCAAGGCATTGCGGTCGATGCGCCAAATCCTGCTTTCCTCGTGGGCGACGGCCGAGGCCGGATTGGGGCCGCCGTCCATGGCCGCTACGTCGTTGAACGTGTCCCCACGGTACAGCAGGTGCAAGATGTGCTCGCGCCCTTCCTTCGTGAAGCGCGTGACCTTGACAATGCCCGTCTCAATCAAGAGGAGACCGGCAACTGGCGCGCCTTCGTCGAAAATCACCTCGCCGGCCGCGTACGTGCGCGGCACGGCCGCTGCCGCCAAAGCGTCGACCAACTCTTGCGGAAGATCTTCCAGGTATGGAACGCCGGCCCACAGCGCGACGACATGTTCTGGCGTTTTGTTTGTGGCGGACGCCGACGCGGCTTGGTGCGCCATCACTCTCCAAGTATGCCCAACGTGATTGAATGCGATCCACATCTGCCGCGGGGCGCGACAGCGGGTTCACGCCATTATACTACATGGGCAATCTGGAGGCAGAGGCTCTCGGAGACAGATTGCCATGTGTTGGCGAGGCAGGCTCAGGCGCCCGGCGGCTTGACGCGGGGCCATGCATGCAGTGCAAACGCGGCGACGGCGCCTGCTTCGGCAGCGCGGCCGGCCACGATGAGGTTCCCTGCTCCGCCCAGCCCATAGCCCAGAACAGTCAACCCGATGCCTGCATTGACGGCTACGTACGCCAGCACGGCAAGCCAGACGCGGCCGCGACTCGCCCGGAACCGGGGCAGTATCCAATACGCGATCCCGAAGGCCAATTGCAGCGTCCACCCAAAGAGGAGAAACTCGATATGCGACGGCAACAGCCGCCACAACGCCGGATACAGGGCCAGCCCCTTGTTGGCCAGCAGCAGCAGGCCCACGGTGAATCCGGCGACGAGATAGGCCATCGCCGTGCGTACGTACCAAACGCTCAACGCCGGCAACTCAGCGCCCCCGCAGCCGAGGCCACGCGTTGGCGACGAAACCCAGCCCCGCCAGCCATTGCAGCCCGGCGGACAGCGCCAGCGCCCAGCCCCACAGCAACTCTCCGCGCAAACCAAAGAGCGGCTCCGCGATCACACGCAAGATGAGACCGGCGTTCAACAGCCAGTACACGGCCCACGCCATGGCCTCGTTGCCACGCGGACGCTCGCGTGAATATTTGGGGAACATCCAATAACCCACGCCGAAGATCAACTGCGTAACCCAGCCCACCATGAACAGATGGAAGTACACGGGACGCAGATGCGCGAGGACAACGCGTACCGGCCCGCCGCCGGTGGCGCCCAGCGCTATGCCCACCGTCAACGCCGCCACCAAGTAAATGAGCGCCGTTTTGATGAACCAGCGTGTCAACGTCGGCATGGTTCAGGGGTCCGTTGCGACAACCGGAGCCGGGGACCTCCGCAGCTGGAGCACTGCTGTCGCAGTATTGGCTACGAAGAGAAGAATGACGACCACATTGAGGATGCCGCCCCACGTGCGCAGCGGCCAAATCAGCAGCAGATCGCCGGCGACGCGCATCAACAGCGTCACGTGCAACAGGCCCAGGTGTGTGTAGAACCGAGGACGGTAGGAGAGAGGAATCTGCAAGATGGCCGGGAAGACAATGGGCGCATGGCCGAAGATCATCGCAAACGCGAAGCCTACAAACACGCTATGCAATATCGCGTCGTAGCGCGGCCCAGCCATCACACCGCCGTAGAGGATGGCAAGCGCCCCGCCAACGGCAAGCCACACATAGCCGGAGAGCAGGCAGATGGCCACGAAGCGCGCCTGTCCGCCTGCCTTGAGCCGTCGCCATGCGATATCGTAGCGCAGCAGCCACAGCGCAAACGCTATCATGGCTGCGCCCGCCAGACGCATACCCAGTGCGAAAGACGCGACCGAGACGAACATTCCCAGCGTCAGCAAAGCGGCGCAAGCGACGAATAGGCCCTGCATCGGCGCGTTCAGGCGCAACAGCCGGCTCAGCTCAAGCCTCTCTCCGGCGATCGTCAGGATCAGAAAGCCCATCCACCACACGACCACGTTGGGGATCGTGGCGCCGGACAGCCACAACAGATCGCCGCCCAGCCAGGCGACGGCGCCCGCAATCAGCGTGGCCCCGTACAGGGTACGATGCCGGTTCCAAAGCGCCATCATCACGGCCGCCAAGCCTGCGCTGCCCAGCGCGATCAGCAACGGGCCAGCCCAACCGCCGAAGCGCATGACCACCATCAACGCACCGAGCGCCGTGACGGCCGGCGGCGCATACGCCCACCTGCCGCCCACCGCCACTGCCCGTTCCAGGCAGATCAGCGTGCCCAGGAAGCCGGCCACCATGAGTGGGCCATGCGAAATTGGCAGCGCTGGGTGAAGCACAGGCCAGCCCGTCCCCAGCCGCAGCAGACCCGCCCACATGCCCGCCAGCAAACCGAGCATTGCCGCCACAAGCAACCCCTTGCGTACGGCGGCGGGAATCGGCAGCCGGCCTTTGGCCTGTGCGCTCATTTCATACCATCGGGGACGCTAGTGCAACACACGGTTGTCGCGATAGCGTCCCGGATGCTCCGTGATCTATGGACACGCGGCCCTCTACTGCTGAAGGGAGCGGACATACGCGATGATGTCCATCAGTTGCTCATCGCTCAGCGCAGGATTTCCGCCCTTTGGCGGCATAAGAACGCCCGTTGTGTTCAGCGGGTCGTCGGGCGCGCGGCCAACCTTGACGAACTCCAGCATTTCCTCATCGCTGCGTTCGGCGATGAACTCGCTGGTGGTCATGTCCTTGCCCAGATTCTCCACGCCCAGTCCTTCGGGCCCGTGGCACGCGCCGCACGTAGGAACGAATAGTTCCTGCCCACGGGCCGCATCACCCGTCGACGGCGCATCAGCAGACTCGGCGCCCGCCGCTTGTTCCGTGCTGTCGGTCGCCGCCGGCTCTGCGTCCTTCTTGCCGCCTCCACAGGCTGACAACGCCACCACCGCCAGCAATGCAACTACGATCCAGAGATGTTTCCGCATAGTCGATTCTCCGATTTCTCACTCTCTATATCTTTGTTGGTGATTCACTCAGACTGCACACCCGTCCGACGAAGTTCGCGCCTAGTGCCCGTGCCCGATTTCGTCCGAGAGCAGCTCATCCCACGACATGATCATCGCGCTGACTTCACCGGCCCTAGACTCAGCCGCGGCGGCATCCGCGTACGCGACGATGCCGTATCCCATGGGCGTTGGCAACTCCGGACTGACGACGAAAGTCGCCTCGGTCGCCTCCAGCCATTCCTCGCTGTCAAAGTCATGGACATACCAGGACACGACCACGTCATCCGCGTGCTTCTCGGCGTGGACCAGCATCCCGCCGATATCGTCAAACGCCTTGCTTTCGAACCGGCCCGGCGCGACTTCATGCGCATACCCGGCCGCAAAGCGCGCGTCGCTGATAATCATATTACACTCCACGCACATGTCCTCGCCATAGCGGATCTCCGGCGGCGCGGGAGTAGCGTCTCCCTGTGCACATGCGCTTAGCACCAGCAACAACGCAACAATACAGAACAGCCATCGCTTCATGCTCCACCTCTCTACTCTGCGGAAATTTCCCCGGCGCGGGGCAGAAACCTTGGGAGGCTAGAAATCCGACTTCGTCTGGAACCGCCATATGGCCAACACGGCCGGCGTCACGATCCACAGCACGAGTATGGCCAGCAACAGGACCGATAGCCCGTCACCGTATTCACGGGCCGCGTACTGCCCCACCGGACCCAGCAGATCCAGGCCGCCGTTCAGATCCAGAATGGCGGCCAGTTTGAACACCTGTGACGGATTGCCTAACGACGCCCAAAACAGATTCTCGATGGGCAGCTGCATGGTGACTGCTGTGCCCATCAACCCCAGGTCACCGAAGAAGACGAAGAACAGCCACAGGAACAAACCGACGCCCATGGCCACGCCCTCACGGTTCGTCAGCGCCGAAAGCAGAAAGCCTATGCTCAGCATGACCAGACTCAACAGGTAGGCCAATGCCGCCAGCCGTACATACAGGGCCGGCTCGCTAGGCCCGCTGCTGTTCAGCGCCATCACTGCGCCGGAAATGCCGAAGCCCAGGGACAGGGAAGCAAGCAGGCTCAACGCAAGGCCCACGTACTTGCCCACGAATACTTCGACCCGGGTCACCGGCTGCGCCAGCAAATGCGGCATCGTCCCGTGCTCCTGTTCGCCCACTAGGCTGTGGATGCCGATCGTCAACGCCATCAGGGGCGTGATCAGCAGCACCAGGTTGATGAGGCTGGCCGCGGTGCGTCCAAAGCCGGCGAATCCCACAATACCCGCACCCGCCATCGCCATGTACGAGAACGCCAGCGACAATGCCACGAACGAGACCGTGTACAGCAAAAACCACCGGTTGCGCAGCGCATCGCGCATCTCTTTTTGGGCAATCGCCCACACAGTACGCAGGTCCATCAAGACCTCTCTTCCACTACCAAGCCGGGCCGTAGCGCAGGTCTCCGGCCTGCGTGCTTCGTCCATGAGCTCCGTCACGCCGGAGAGGTGACCTACGATTTGCCTACCAAGCCGGGTCGTAGCGCAGGTCTCTGGCCTGCGTGCTTCGTCCATGAGCTCCGTCACGCCGGAGACGTGACCTACGATTTGCCTACCAAGCCGGGCCGTAGTGCAGGTCTCCGGCCTGCGTGCTTCGTCCGCGCGAGTTCCGTCACGCCGGAGACGTGACCTACGATTCGCTTGCGGACTTTCGGGATGAACACGGATTGTTGCTGTTCTAACCGTTTTCATCCGCGCAATCCGTGAGCCATCCCTATTCCACCTCGAAATCGGAAACCTCAATCTTCGCCTGGCTCAGCGCGTGAATGGGGCGCGCCTTCTCGCCTGGGCTCACCTCCACCAGGACGCCGACACCGTTGCGCCGCGCCTGAAAGCCCTGCGTCGACAGCACGTCCAGCGCCTCGCCGATCTGTTGCTGCGGCATCCGCAGCCGCACCACCGTGCGCAGACCGGTCGTCTCGGCCAGCCGCTCGCCGCTCGTCTCATACAATACACGCCCTTCCTGCATGACGAGGGCCCGATCGGCCAGCCGTTCGACCTCCTCCAAGCGATGTGATGTGAACAGCGCCGTCCTGCCGTCTTGACGCACGGTGGTCAACAGGCCCAGGAAATGCTCACGCGCCTCCGCATCCAGGTTGGTCGTCGGTTCGTCCAGCACCAACACCGGCGGATCGCCCAGCAGCGCGATGCCCAGCGCCAAGCGTTGCTTCATGCCGCCGGAGAGTGCGCCCACCGGCTTGGATGCGTGCTCCGACAGACCGACCTGTTCCAGGATGCGCGCAGCCTCCCCGGAGTCCGCCCGGTTCAAGCGCGCGAAGAACTGCACAGTCTCCAGCGTGCGCATCTCCGGATAGAGCGAAATCTGTTGCGGCACGTATCCGATACGGCGGCGCGACTCCCGCCCCTGACGGTGCGCGTCCAGTCCGTCCACGGTGATCTGCCCTGCATAGCGCAACAGGTCCAGCAGACACTTCATGGCCGTCGTCTTGCCTGCCCCATTGGGTCCCCACAGCGCCACCGCTTCTCCCGGCGCGACGCGCAGAGAAAACGAATCCAGCGCTGTGAACTTGCCGTACTTCTTGCTCACATCTGAAAACTCAATCATGTGCCTGCTCAAAGCAGCTCTCCATTCACTTGCGACGCCGGGCTCACCAGACAGGAGCGATTCCCGTGTGGTCGCACTACTCCGCCCGCAGACCGCGTCCCGCGCCCGCCCACATGACCGCGCCGGCCAGCGCCACCATGCCCAGCGCAATCAGCAGGTTCGGCCACACGACGGCCGGCGGCGTTCCCGCCACTTCCGGCAGCGCAGGCGGCGCGGTCAGCGGATGCTCATCCGCGATCTATGGCTCCGGCTGAAAGATCGGGAAGGCTTGGGCCGCGAAGTCCAGCGCCGCGACTACGGGGCAGTATCGAAACAGGCGCAGCTCGGGATTGCGCGTCAGCAAGTCCTCGAACAGGCTCTGGGGCGCGTACAGCTACGTCGCCAACGCCGTCCCGTCCGGCATCATAGCCGGCATAGTCGCTCCAGTAGTTGCCCTGGCCGCTCTCGGACCAAGCATTCTCGCTGAGATGTCCTCTTCCCGCCAGCGCGATCTGTTCACCGTTCTCCCAGAATACGTTACGGGTGTACGTGTTGCGCTTGACCAGCGGGAGCAGCGATGCGCCGATATCATTGTACGCGATCAGGTTGTTCGCGAAGCGCACTGTCGCGTCCGGCTCACGCGGCGAATTGTCCACGTACAGCCCGATGCGATTGTCGATGAATCGATTGCCTTCGGCCACGATGTCGTCCACGTCCTTAAGGCCTACGCCATAGCCGCTGGGCCCCCGGCTGTGCAGCATGAGATTGCGACGCATCGTCAGACCGCGTCCATACATCAGAAATGCGCCCACCGAGTTGTTGCGCAGGATGTTGTCCTCAAGCAACTGATTGTCGCTGAACATGAAGTGCAGGCCATAGCGCCCATCCTCGACGGTATTGCGCCGCACCACGCCATTCGGCGAAAACCAGATCACCACATCCCGCGCGCCGGTTACGTAGTTGTCCTCCACCAGCCCGCCTTCGCTGTACCAGAGGCGAATGCCGTCGCCGCGCCGCGCCAGCGGTAGGTCCTTGGAGTAGATGGTGTTGCCGCGCACAACGCTGTTGGGCGCTTCCTTCAGGTACACGCCGAACAGCGTGTCCTCGAAATGATTGCCCTCGATGGTCAGATTTGGCGCCAGACCCGTGACGCCCGCGTTCTCCTGGTCCAGCGAATCGCCGCTGTTGCGCACCACGAACCCGCGCAGCGTCACATTCGGCGCCGGTAATGGTGACGACGTCGCCTTTGCCCGTCCCCTCGATTACAGGCATGCCCTCGCCGACCAGCGTCACGGGCCTGTCGATGATCAGCGGCCCGGCGTATGCGCCCGCCGGCACAACGATGGTGTCGCCGGGCTGCGCAGCGGCCAGCGCCGCGTGCAGGTCGAAGCCTCCCTCGGCGGCCAGGGCAGGCGGCGCGAGCAGCGCCACCGTCGTCAGGACAGTCGCTATCGCTGCAGCAGCGATGCGCGCCGTAGACCGTCCTGCCGTGCGACGGACGTCATGCTGTCTCCTGTTGGGCATCGACCAGCGGCTTGTACGCCCGCCGGTGGAAAAACAGTCCTACCAGAATCAACACCGACGCTGCGATGGCCAAGCCACAGGCCGATGTCCGGGCCGGCAGTCGTGCTGAACTGCGCGATCTTGCCCTCGAAGAGCACCGGCGGCACAAACGGATCCACGCTGCTGGAGAGCGGCGCGGTCGGGTCCAGGTTCTGGCCGAAGTTCGCCATCCAGAACTGCAGATCGGCCAGGAAGATTACTGGGGAAGAGCAGCGCGGGCAGCACAAGCAGACACGACCCACCGCGAATGCACATACACCGCCGCCAAGATCAGCAGCGCCACAGCGATCACGCCGATGATCGAGATCGACCGCTCGAACTGCGCCGCCTCGTCCAGCGGCCGCATGCCGATGTAATGGTTGAGCCCGTCAATCTCGGCGACGTCGCCCTCCAGGCGGTTGAGATAGGCCTGAATGGTCAGCCCCTTCGGGTACTGCGGCGCATTCAGCGTCAACCGCCAGTAGGGCATGAAGATCGAGACCACCAGCAACATCGCTGCCGCCGACGAACAACACTGTAGGGATCGACATACCGCGAGCGGTCCTCGTTGCTTGATCGGATGGAATCCTCGGACCGACGATGCGGTCCAAGCTGCCAGACATAATGGTATGCCCCTCTGTACATCACTCTCTTTCGGATGCGTCCTGGAAGCGCACGACTGCCCAGATTGGCGAACTCAGCAGCCGTGGGCACGGGGATCGTCACGCCCCATGCCCACGACATCGCATAGTCGCGGCTACGGCTCCACGAGCATATAGCCCATCATCTCCAGGTGCAGCGCCGAGCAGAACTCGGTGCAGTAGTAGGCGTACACGCCGTCGTTCACGGCGTCGAACTCGAACGATGACGGTCTCCCCAGGCTCGATGCTCAGGCTGATGTTGTATCCGCCCAACTGGAAGCCGTGCGTCGAATCGTGCGCCGTCTCGATGTTGGTGATGTGCCAGGTCACGTGGTCGCCCTTCTTGATCTCCACGTGTTCCGGCTTCAGATGCGAGCGCACCGATGTCATGAACACCTCGACGTTGTTGCCGTCGCGCTCGATCCGTTCCTCGCCGGCCAGCGTCGCGAACTCGGACGGCGCCTGCGCAAGCGGATTCCAGCCGACTTCGGGATAGGCAATCCAGGGTTCGAGCTTGTCCGCCTTGATGATCTGCGCGTTGTGCGGCTCGCCGATGCCCATGGGCATGTCGTAGATCACCTGGAAGTTGTCGTTCGTGCAATGTCCACGAGCTGCAGGTTCTGCGGCAGCAGCGGGCCGACCGGCTGGAAGCGGTCCACGGACCACTTGTTCAGCACGACCAGATACTTGCCGTCCGGGCTGACTGTGTCGCCTTCGGCGGCGGTCAGGTGGCCGATGTTGTACTGCACGGGTAGCTTCTCGACGAACTGCCACGATTCCGGATCGTCGTCGCCGACCTTCCATTTGGCCACGGCGCTGTCCAGGAACAGGCTGGTGTATCCGTAGCCCTGGTTGTCGAAGATGGAGTGCAGCGGTCCAAGGCCCAGTTCGATCTGGGCATGCTTCACTGCGTCGAAATCCAGCACCGGAATGCCGTACGGGATCCTCTTCCCAGTTCTCGTCGGCGATGGCCTGCTCGATCTTGTCGATGGAGTAGACGGTGACGTGCGGGTCCAGCTTGCCGGACACCACGACGTACTTGCCGTCGGGCGTCACGTCCGCGCCGTGGGGGCTCTTCGGCTCCGGCGCCAGATAGAGCACGCCTTCTTCGACGGCCGTCGCGATGCGCGATCACGCGCATGCCGTTGATCTCTTCAGCCTTGCCGGCGTTGATGGCCTCCTCCGCCTTCTTCCAGTTGAAGATGTGCAGGTAGTCCATGTCGCGCTGGCTCACGCCGGCCTCGAAGGGCGGATTGCCCTTCTCGATGCCGCCCGTGGCCAACTCGGCGTTGAACGAGTTGCAGAAGGCCCAGCCCTCGCTGGCCAGCTTGCCCGCATCGCAGAGGTCCTGCCAGTAGGGCGGCACTTCGATGGCGAACGACTTGTCGATGTCGATGCGGCCCTTCTCACGGTCGAACTTCCACATCGTGATCACGCCGCGATACTTCTCCGCGTACTCCTCGATCGGCGCGTACTCCCAGCCCAGCGGAGTTGCCGTACTGCGTGCCCTGGATCACGTATTCCGTGTTGGGCGTCACAAACGTCGAACCGTGGTTGCTGATGGTATTGGGGTCCTTGACGATCTGCTTGGTCTCGAAATCGCGCAGGTCGATCACCGCCACGCGGGCGTACGACTTGTCGTTGATGAAGACCCACTCGCCGTCGTAGTCGCCTGCCGTCTCGCTGAGCGCGGGGTGGTGCGTGTCGCCCATGCGAATCTTGACGCCGCGCACGTTGCCTTCGTCCAGCATCTCCTCGACGCTTGTTTCGCCGAAGCCGTATCCCTGCCACGCTTCGGGCGTGAACACGGCCACGTGCTTCAGGATACGCATGGACGGGATGCCGATGACAATCAGATTGCCGGAGTGCCCGCCCGAGGTGAACATCAAGTAGTCGTCCCACTTGCCGCTGGGCACGTACGTCTTGAGCGCGGCATTGACGTCATCCGGCGAAAGCCCTCGCTCGGACGCAATCTCCAGCGCCGAAGCGGGCAGCCCACCTTCCTCGCCGGCCACCAACGGCTCCGGCGTCTCTTCTTTCCCTCGGTTGCATGCGGACAATGTGCCCACCGCCAACAGCAGTACCAGGAGAACGAGCATGTAGCGTCTTGGTGCAAAGTTCATACCGGGTTCACTCCTTCCGTGGTATCCAATCCCCACTCTTCCAACTCACTTTCGAACGGAGAACATCACAACAAACGGCAGCGATATCGCATCTTCCGGGCACTTGTCCTCACAGGCAGTGCAGTACGTACAGAGGTCCGGGTAGACGAGCCTTGCCTTGCCGGCAATCTGGGCCAACGCGCCCGTGGGACAAATGTCCACACACAGGTGGCAACCGGTGCATCGATCGGGGTCAATCTCCGGATATGGAAGGTTCGACACAGGGAGTACTCCAGTGCGCTGCCTGTTGACTGGCTCTCATGGGTCGGTGCGAGAGACGGTGCGACAGGCTAGTGCGACAACACGGGGGATACTCGACTCAAGGGGAGGGTATCACACTCGGCCACGCGTGTGCTGCGACCAAAGTCTCATGCAGCGCACGGATAGGGAGGATTGGTGAGGCGCCGGTCTGGCAATCGCAGAAAGAGGATGCGTATGTTCGCGAGGATGTTCGCAACGGAAAGCCCCTCCGGATACATGTCCCGGAGGGGCCCATACGGTCTATGGACCCGGATCTCGCTGGGCGAGATCCGGTCTACACGGCGCGTTTCGGACTATTCGAAGAACGCGTTGTAGTTCTCGAGCTCCTCGTTGGCCTTCTCCGCGGCTTCGTCCAGCGCTTCTTGCGGGGTCAGACCGTCATCCAGCACACGGCTGTAGGCCTGCACGACGATCTCGCGAATGGCGGGGAACGGGCCGGCGCGCCCGCCCAGGACGGCGTAGTTGGGGCTGCCGTCAGCCAGCGTGGTCGGCGTGGTGAAGAGCTGATCGATGGCGGTGCCGAAGTTGGGATTCTCCGCCCAGAACTCCTGCAGACCTGGGATCGTCCTGCAGATCGATCAGCACCGGGAAGTAGCCGGAGCCCGTGTGCCAGGTGATCTGCTGTTCCGGTTCGGCCATGAACTTCATGAACTCCCAGGCGGCCTGATTCACCGCCGGGTCGCCCTTGTCGATCAGCCAGAGCGCGGCGCCGCCGATGATGACGCCGTTGCGCTCGCTGCTGTCGGAGTGGGGGATGTAAGGCGGTGCCCACTTCGAAGTCGCTGTTCTCGATGATCGAGACGTCAGACGTTGAGTCGATCATGATCGCGGCCTGGCCGGTCGTGAAGGTGCTGTCGGTCTCCGTCCACGTCTTGCCAAGATTGGGCGCGTAGCCTTCCTGAATCAGGCCGGTGAGGAATGTGAATACCTCGACGCCCTGGCCCTCGTTGAAGACGGCTTCGGTGGGTCGATCCGTGCGGCCATTGTCGTTGTTGAAGTACAGGCCGCCACTGTTGGCCAGAATCTGCTCGAAGAACCAGCCAACCTGCCCGAAGGTGAAGCAGTAGGGGGCGACCTCCGCCTCCATCAGCTGGTCGCAGATCGCTCTTGAACTCGCTGAAGGTAATGCTGCCGTCGATGGGTTCAACGCCGGCCTCGGCAAACATGTCGGCGTTGTAGTAGATCAACGGCGTGCTGCTGTTGAAAGCCAACCCAACCATGCCATTCTCGTCGGAGTAGTAGTCGCGCACCGCGGGCACGAAGACGTCTCGCATCGTAGCCCTCTTCCTGCATCAACTGCCAAGCCGGTACCAGACGACCGGTGTCCATCATGGTCTGCGAGGCCAGATCGAAGTTCTGGATGATGTTGGGCTCGCCGCCGGTCTCGAAGGCCGCCAGCAGCGCATTGTAGGTATCGTCGTAGCTGCCCTGGAAGGTGGGGGTGACGACGATCTCATCCTGGCTGTCGTTGAAGCGAGCCGTCAGCTCATCGACCAACTCGCCCAGGTTGCCGCCCATGGCATGCCAGAACTCGAGTTCGATAACGTCACCTTCGGCGGGCAGCGGCTTCTTCTGCAGGGGCTTCCTCGGCTGCCGCCGGTTCTTCTGCCGCAGGTTGCCGCAGCAGGCACGGTGCGGCGCAAGCTGCCAACGCCAGTACTAGCACGAGCGACAGAGTAGTGAAGTATTGAACAAGGTACGTTTCAATGTTTCCTCCTGTGGTGTGAATGGTGTGGAACGTGAACGACCGTGCAATGATGCCACGAGAACTACCTGCTAACGCTACATCAACAGTCTATCCTTTCAAGCCCAGTCATCGCAATTCCCTCGACCAGTTGCCGCTGCGCAACGAGGAAAGCGATCAAGGCCGGAGCCAGTGCTATGATGGATCCCGCCATGACAGGCCCCCAGTCGGCGCCTCGGTCGAAGTGCTCATGAAGAAGCGTATCCCGATCTGCAGGGTACGCATCTCCACCGAGTTTGTGATGATGAGCGGCCACAAATACTGGTTCCATGCGCTGAGAAAGGCGAAGATGGCAAATGCGCCAATCGCGCCCTTGCTCAATGGAACCAGGATCTGCCACAGATATCGCCAGTTACCAGAGCCGTCAATCTTGGCAGCATCATGCAATTCCTTCGGAACTGTCATGAAGAACTGGCGAAGCATAAAGACGCCAAAGGCACTTGCCAGAAAGGGCAGTGCAAGACCCGGCGTACGTGTTTCGCCATACCCCATTGCGACACGAGTCTGGAAATTCGGAATGAACACCAATTCAAAGGGCACCATCAGGCTGCCGAGAACAATATAGAAGAGAACATTGCGACCCGGGAAGACCAGAATGGCAAAGGCGTAGGCGGCCATAATGCTGAAAGTGACCTGCCCCAGAGTAATTACGCCCGACTGAATGGTGCTATTGAGGAGAAAGCGCCCGAATGGGTTGACTTGCCAAGCGATACGGTAGCTTTCGACCGACCAGGTTTCCGGAAGTAACTTGCGGCGGAAACCTGATGACATCGGTCGGCAGCTTGAAGCTGGTGAAGAATGCAATGATGATGGGCAACGAGATGATCAGCCCGATGCTAATCAGCAGCACCTGGATGAGCAGTTCCGTCCAGTCGAACCGTTGCCACCTGCTGGGTCGCTGCGGAGTAGTGGCAGCCATTATTGGTAGTGCACCCTTCGGTTGACCACGACGAAGTTGATATATGACATGATGATGATCATGATCGCCAGCATATAGGCCTGTGCCGAGGCGATGCCGCGCATGGGCGTGCCGACGAATGCATCATCGAAAATCGAGTAGACCATGCGTGGTCGTGGCCCGGCCGGGCCCGCCTCTGTGAGAATGTCGATTCTCGCCAAAGGCCTGGAAGCTATAGATCACGTTGATGATGAGCAGGAAAAAGAGCGTCGGCGATAGCAAAGGCAGCGTCACATGGCGGATGCGGCCGATCAACCCAGCCCCGTCGACTTTGGCCGCGTCATAGTAGACCGAGTCGATGTTCTGCACGCCGGCCAGCGCGATGATCGACGTTGAAGCCCAATTGCCGCCACGTCGTCGCGATGATCACGGCGACCAGCGCCCACTCCTTGTCGGCACAGCCAGTTGGGCGCGTCCTTCATGCTGTCGAACAATCCTAGCTGAACCATCCAGTAGTTGATATAGCCGACGACAGGATGATATAGCCAGCGGAACAACACGCCGGCGATCGCACTCGATATCACGACCGGCACAAAAATGAGCGTGCGATGCAATGGCTTCAGGCTGCGTACGGGATACGAGAGCAAGATCGCCAGCAGAACGGCCAGGGCGATGCCCGTCGGGCACCGTACCCAACACGAACAGCAACGTAATGCGAATCGTCTCCCAGTACTCTGGGTCGGTAAGAGATTCCTGTAGTTGTCCAAACCGACAAAACGCATGGCATTGCCAAAGGGCGCCACGCGGTTGAGGCTCAGGCGGAACGACTCGACGATCGGGTAGTAGACAAAGATGCCGAGTCCCAGCAGGGTCGGCAAGAGATAGAGGTAGCCTTCGATGGCCGAGCGGAACTTGCGCCGGCGCTGCGTGCGATGGCGTTCCGCCATGTCGGTCGATTGTGCGGCAACGGCTGCCTGTGTCATGGAACCAGGTTTCTATTTGGGAAGCGGTAGCTCATTCGGACGGCATCGGCCGAACCAGCAATTGGCGCCCGACGCGGCTTGCCAAAAAAGAATACGCTCACATCTGATATTCTGTCCAGTGCGCAGCCGCTTGCACGTATTCAGAGTATACAACACGAGATTGTGCACAAGCAACAGCCCCATTTACCGTAACGCACCTTA
Source organism: uncultured Chloroflexia bacterium (assembly GCA_963752485.1). GTDB lineage: Bacteria > Chloroflexota > Anaerolineae > Caldilineales > Caldilineaceae > JASGTU01. The sequence continues at coordinate 72,665 of CAVVYP010000013.1, read as the reverse complement.
TCATTCCAGAATCATTGCAGAGTGCGCGCGCGGTCCAGCTTGCGCTGCCCGCATCCGCCAACGACGGGCCAACCTTACCATCAGGCGCAAACAACGTTCGTCACCTGCTTTGCATGACAATGACAGCACAGGTTTAACAAAATCGATCGATGCCGTTAACATCTTGTTAGGCGGAACTGGTAGAATGGACTAGTATGAATTGACGCGATGTCTGCAAGAAACGTCATCGCATGGACCTTTTGTCTCAGTCTGAGGTTCGCGAACCCAACCGCGACGAGAACTCGAACCGGCCATGAACCGCACGATCCCCTTCAAGCAAGCGGCGCTTCTGCTGTCTGTTTTGACCGCGGCTGCTGATTATCTCGGCCTGTACAAGAGGACAGTCGCCCGACAACGGCGCACCGGCCCCCCTGCCCGAACCCAACATCACCGTCGTCGCCGACGGGCTGTTCGGCCCTGTCGGCCTGGAGGCGCTGCCCAACGGTACGCTGCTCATCGCCGAAGAGGGCACGGGCGGGCGCGATGACAGCGCCGGCGTGACCATGCTGTTGCCGGACGGAAGCATGGGCCGGCTGATCTCCGGCCTGCCCAGTACGCGCGATTCCGGTGACCTGGCCGGCGTGCCCCTTGTGAAGCTTTCGCCGGATCGGATCTATCCTCTATATCGGCAATTTTGGCGCGGGCCACATCTGGACGCTGCCGCTCTCGGCAGAGGAACAGGCGCAGGGTCTCGCTCTCCCAGAAACGCCCTTCCAGCCGGACGACCTCGGCAAGTCGATGCAGCGACTGAACAACGTGATGGTGGTCAACCCCTACGATATGGCCTTCGACGAAGCCGGCGCGCCGGTCGTCTCCGACGCAACCGGCAACGGCGTCGCCAAGGAAAACCCGGACGGCACGACCCGTTTCATCCACCGCTTCGACCGGCTGCCGAACCCCGACAAAGAGACCGACCCTATCGAGGCGGTCCCTACCGGCATCCTGCGCATGGGCGACGAGTACTACGTGACGCTGCTCGGCGGCTGCCCTTACCCCGACGAATCGGGAATGCTGGTTGCCATCGACGAGAACCGCCACCAGCGCACGGTGTTGGACGGGCTGACGCTGCCCATCGACGTGGCGCACGGACCCGACGGCTCGCTCTGGATTCTTGAGTTCGCCTCGTTCACGCCGGGCGGCGACTGTTTCAGCGGCGACGGCTACCAGGTTGAGACCGGGCGCCTCAGCCGGCTGCTGCCGGACGGATCGCTGGAAACCGTGTTGGAAGGCCTGAACACGCCCGGCGCACTCCTTCCCATGCCCGACGGCAGTCTCTACATCACCGAGGTCTTTCCCGGGCGTGTGCTGCACGTGACCTTTGGCGAAGGCTCCGGCAAGGAATCTTCCGGCTCGACAACCGGGCCCGCACTCTCGCCGCCGGCAGCGACATTCTCCCCCGTGGGCATCCCGCCGGACAACCTGGATGCAGCGCTTGCGGAAGTCGTGGCCCAGTTCGGTCTGCAGCCGCATCCGGGGCGCGACAACCAGGAGGGGGACACGGAGCGGGCGCAGTTGGGCCAGCTTCTTTTTTTCGACCCGATCCTGTCCGGCGACAAGAATGTCTCCTGCGCCACCTGTCATCATCCCAGCTTCGCGATGGCCGACGGGCGAGCGCTTCCCATCGGAGCCGGCGGCGAAGGGCTGGGACCCGAGCGCACGTTCATGGACGAGATCGTGCTTGCCGAGGATGCCGGCGCCGATCGGCTACTTCGCGTGCACGCCGACGCAGCGCGCCCGGCCGCGCACAACCCGTTCGTGGGCCAGTTCGTGCCGCGCAACTCGCCAGACGGTGATCAACAGCGCACTGTTTCCCGTGCAGTTCTGGGATGGACGTGTGGAGGCGCAATGCGGACCGCGTCAAGACCCTCGAACGCGCCGTGAACGATATGCGCATGGACGACCCGCTGACGACGCAGGCGCTCTTTCCGGTCACCAGCCTCCACGAAATGGCGGGCGCGACATTTGGCGGTCTTGCACCACAGACAATCCGGCGCAACCTGGTGGAACGCTTGCGCGACATACCGGCCTATGTGGAGCGATTCGCCGCGCTGTATGACGGCGACGATGCCGATCCGTCTGCGGCAGTGACTCCGCGCAACGTCGCCGACGCCATCGCCGCGTTCGAGCGCCGCCTGATCTTCACCAGCGCGCCCTGGGACCATTTCTTGGCCGGCGACACCGGCGCGCTGACCGAGCAACAGAAGCGAGGCGCGCTCCTGTTCTACGGTCAGCTGGATCCTGGCGTCAACTGCGCCACCTGCCATTCCGGCGATCTGTTCACGGACCTGGCCTTTCACGATGTACTCTCGCCCCAACTCGGGCCGGGCAAGGGACACGGCTACTCCGGCCGCGAGGATTATGGCCGCGCCGGCGTCACCTTCGACGCACGCGACCGCTATGCGTTCCGCACGCCGAGTCTGCGCAACGTCACGCTGACGGCGCCCTACTTCCACAGCGGCGCGTACGCCACGCTGGAAGATGTGATTCGCCATGAAGCCAACATGTGGGAGGCCGCCCGCGCGCTATGATCCCAGCGCCAATGGCGTGCCGCCGGACCTGTACAGCAGCCTTCAGCCCTTCGATGCCGATGCGCACATGCGCACCGCCGCGCCGGAGCTGGCCGGAGGCCTGCCGCTGGCGGAGACCGATATCGCCGACATCGTCGCCTTTCTCGAAGCCCTGACCGACCCCGCCGCGCAGGACTTGGACTGGCTTCTTCCCGAATCCGTACCCAGTGGCCTGCCGCTGGACGCCGCGCCGCTGGAGCCCGCGCCCCAGCGGGCGACGCCCCATCTGGCAGCGGTGCAACCGGAGATTGCCGGTGATATACCGCTCGACATCGCGGACGACGAGCCGTCAACCAAGCGACGGATTCTCCCTGCGCAACGTGGCGGAGGAGTGCCGGCATCGACTTCATCCACGGCGCCTTCGCCACCGGGCTCTACGAGGACCCAGCGGCTGCGATGGGCGGCGGCCTCTGCTGGATCGACTACGACGGCGACGGCTGGCTCGACCTCTACCTTGTGAACAGCCACGCCGAGGAAGAGACCGCCTACTGGCAGGCGCAGTGGCGGCCTGCCGAGGAACGCTCTCTATCGCAACGAGGGCGGCGTGTTCCGAGACGTCAGCGCAGAGACCGGCGCCGACCTGGCGATGCGCGGAACCGGCTGTGTCGCCGCTGACTTCAACCGCGACGGGCGCACCGACCTCTTCGTGACCGCCGACGGCCCCAATGCCCTGTTGTGGAACCAGGGAGACGGCGCGTTCAGCGAAGGGGCGGACGCAGCCGGCCTGCACGCGCCGGAATGGAACGCCGGTGCGGTCGCCGGCGACCTGAACGCCGACGGCTGGCCCGACCTCTTCGTGACCAGTTACATCGACCTGGCCAAGCGCATCCCCAAACCGTCCGGCGCCTTCCCACAGGACTACTACGGCCTGCCCGACCGGCTCTACCTGAACAACGGTCCGACAAGGGAAGGCGGGGAAGTCACCTTCCGGGAAGTGACGCTCGAGGCGGGTCTGGACCGCCAAGAGCGGGGCCTGGGCGCTCTGTTCAGCGACCTCGACGACGACGGCGATCTGGACCTCTACATCGCCAACGACGGCCATCCCAACCGCCTGTATGCCAATCGAGCCGTGGCCCGGCGGCGCAGACGGCGATCCCGAGGGCCTCGGCTTCCGTTTTGTCGACCTCACCGACAGCGCCAACGTCGGCGATTCCGGCAGCGGCATGGGCGTCACCAGCGGCGACTACGACGGCGATGGTTGGCTGGACCTCTTCATCACCAACTGGGAGCGCGAACTGAACGCGCTCTACCGCAACGAAGTGGCCGAGGAGGGCGCGCTTACCTTCCAGTACAGCACCTTCCGCATCGGCATCAGTGGGCTGGGCAACGGCAAAACCGGCTGGGGCACGCATCTGATCGACCTGGACCACGACACAGACGCGGACTTGTTCATCGCCAACGGGCGCGTACCCGTCACCAACCTAGCGACCGACCCTGAGCTGGCGCGTCTCTACCTCAATCGCTCGTGGAACCGGGCGGGGGACAGAGGGCGTCCCGGACATTTCTTGGAGTGGACAAAGCAGGCCGGCCTGGAAGAGGTCGGGCCGCTGTTGGCGCGGGGCAGCGCCGCCGCCGACTACGACAACGACGGCGACCTGGATATCGCTATCAACACCATCGCCGGACCGCCCGCACTCCTGCGCAATGAAGGCGCGCACGGCAACTGGCTACAGGTCAAGTTGGCGGACCCCGCCCCCGGCACGCGCGTCACGCTTACGCTGCCCGACGGCCGCACACTCGTGCGCGAGATCCACGCCGGCAGCAGCTATCTCGCCAGCGAAGATCCGCGGCTACACTTCGGGCTGGGCTCGTTCGACAGCGTGCCGCGATTGACCGTGCGCTGGCTCGGCGGAGATGTGGCGGACCTGGTGGACGTGCCCGCAAACCAGACCGTCCAAGTGCGTCGACCCAACGACTGATCGAACCGATCGACTCAGTGAACTGGCTCCCCAAACGATCGTCGCAATCGTATCCAGACCCCTGCGGTCGGCGCCTGCGAACGCAGAAGTCAGATTGCGCCGGCGTTTGCCCTGGCCCCCATCAGGCAGACGGGCGCCAGCACGACGACCGCAGCGGACGTGTTCAACCGGACCGCCCACCCCATTTCAACCACATGCGCATACGCCCGCCCTACGCAACACCGACGAATGGCTGACAATCGCGGAAACCCGCCGTATTTGCCGTCCGAATCGCACCCTCGATTGCTTTGCGACATTCCCCGACAGGTGTAGAATCCTATTTCATAATGCTTGGCGCGCAATGCAATCCTGACCGCTGTTCCGGGCCGATTCCCAAGAACACGCGACGGCATCGAGGGGCTACCGCCAACGCCCAGTGATTTTCCCAAACGCAGGCAGCAACCCACATGGCAGTTGAGCGCGACTTTGTACTGCGCGGCCCTGCCGGCTCTGCGTGGCCGCAAGAATCGTCATCCGACCGTGGGATGGCGAACCGGCCGCATCGAGTGGCGGCTGACATGCCGGAGACGACCGCCGTCGCCGTGGCCAGCATCCCTATTCCGACCGATCGCCTCCCGTTTGGGCTATCACCCGCCGCCTCCACCAGCACGCAGACCACTGCCGCTACGAGGCACGCGCGGCGCAGAAAACGTTCCGCGCATTCAGTCGAAGCGGCCTTCGCGCCGTTGCTGGCCGCAGCCGCGAACTGTTCGCGGATCACGTATCCCCAATCCGGTTGGTCACGCACCTCTCCGTGGTGGCGGTGGCCGCCATCGTACTGCTCATCAACCAGGTCGGTCTTCCCAACTGGGAGGTCTCCCTGCGCATCCTGCCGGGTAGCGCGCCCCTGGCAAACGGAACAGGCGCCGTGCGGGCCGGCTCCCGGGTATCAGCCTTTGCAAACAGCGTCTCGCTTGTCCCTATAACCGGCCAGGAATCCCTGCAGCGCTCCGCCATCCCATTCACGATCGCCCAGGCAGCGCCGACGGACGACATTCAGCACTACACGGTGCAAGCGGGCGACACCGTCCTCGGCATCGCCGAACACTTCGGCATTCGCCCGGAGACCATCATTTGGTCCAATGCCGGCCTGGACAAACACGTCGAGCTCATCCGGCCGGGCGACCAGCTCGCCATCCTGCCCATTGACGGAGCGTACCATACGATCATTGCGGGCGAAACGCTCTCGACCCTGGCCGACAAGTACAGCGTCTCCATCGACGCCATTGTCGGATATCCGGCCAACGGCCTGCAGGACGCCTCCGCGCCGTTGACGACGGGTCAGAGGCTCGTCATCCCCGGCGGCAGCAGACCGTTCGTCGAGCAATACGCTACCGCATACAGCGGCCCGATCCCGGCCAACGCCCTAATCGGATCCGGCGCCTTCGTCTGGCCCACCAGCGGACCCATCACCCAGTCCTACTGGGGAGCGCATCGCGGTCTCGACATCGGCGGCTGGACCGGCGCGCCTGTGAAGGCGGCCGACTCCGGATACGTCACCCTAGCCGCCACCGGCTGGAACACGGGCTACGGCAACTACGTGATCGTGGACCACGGCAACGGTTTCTCGACGCTGTACTCGCATCTGAACAGCGTCTACGTCCGCTCTGGAGAGAGCGTCTCCCGCGGCCAGCAGATCGGCAGTGTCGGCAACACGGGCAACAGTACCGGCCCGCACCTGCACCTCGAAATCCTCTATCAAGGCGTCCCCCGCAACCCCATGGGCTACCTGCCCTGATTCACCACCAAGACACCAAGCCACAAAGCACATCGACCCCTTTGTGTCTTCGCGTCTTGGTGGTTACTTCCCCACTACTCTACGAAGCCGCCGACTCACACCAGAATTCACCGCAAAGACACCAAGCCACGAAGCACATCCCCCTTTTGCTTGTCTTCGCGTCTTGGTGGTTCTTTCCCCCTGCTCTACGAAGCCGCTGACTCACACCAGAATTCACCACAAGACACCAAGCAACGAAGCACATCCATCCCCTTTGTGTCTTCGTACCTTGGTGGTTCTTTCCCCCTGCTCTACGAAGCCGCTGACTCACACCAGAATTCACCACCAAGACACCAAGCCACCAAGCACATCGATCCCCTTTGTGTCTTCGTACCTTGGTGGTTACTTCCTCCTACTCCACGAATCCGCCGCGGTCCGCCTCGTCCAGCACGGAGAGGATTGTTTCCACCAGGCTGCGCGCGGACGCGGCGTCCAACTCCACGGCCACGCGTGCACCCGGCCCCTGCGCCTCGTTGACGAAGTCGATGTTCAGCGTGTGGTCCATGGGCGCCTCAAACGGGTGATCATACGACACGTTGGCCTGCTTAACGGCGAACCAGCCCGTCGCGCCTTTGCCCGTGCCTTCGACGGTGATCTGCTTGGCGATGTTGGTGCACATGGTTTTCCCCTTCGGGTGAGTTCAAATAGTTCAAGGAGTTCGATGTTCAACGTTCAAGGTTCAATACTCCCGTGCCCACACAGCGCCCACGCGCCTTGAACCTTGAACATTTTGAACTTTGAACTAGGTTTCAATTCCCGTTCCAGAAACGCCCAGATCTTCCCCCACGCGTCCACCGCCTGTTCCTGGCGATAGGCGGGGCGGTCGTAGTAGAAGAAGCCGTGGCCCGCACCCGGGTAGCGGTAGAACTCGTAATCCTTGCCGTGCTGTTTGAGCGCCTCCTCCTGCACGTCCACCTGCGCCGGCGTGGGGCTGTGATCGTCGTTGCCGAAGATGCCCAGGATGGGGCAGGGCAGGTCGGCGGTATAGTCCAGCGGGGCTACGGGCCTGTTGGCGGTTAGGTCCGCCTCGGCCATGACCACGCCGCCGCCCCAACAGTCGACCACGGCGTCGAAGCCGGGTGCACGGCAGGCGGCCAGGTAGGCGTGTCGCCCGCCGGAACAGGTGCCGAAGACGCCGACTTTGCCGCTGCATTGGGGCAACGAGCGCAGGAAGTGCATGGACGCCGGCGATGTCGCCCACGGCCTGGTCGTCCGGCACGCCGCCCTGTCGCGCGGACTGCGGCGGCAACGTCGTCGGGTGCGGCGTGGCCGCTACGGGCGTAGAGGTTGGGCGAGAACGCGAGGTAGCCGTGGTGGGCAAATTTGCGCGTGGCCTCGCGATACCATTCGTCCCAGCCCGGCATGTGATGGATGACGACCATGGCCGGGAAGGGGCCGGGTCCTAGTGGGCGGGCGAAGTAGGCGTTGATGGTGTCGCCGTTCGCGCCCAGCAGCGTGACCGTTTCGGCCAGCATTCCTTCGTACATGTCCGTGGTGTACTCACTGGTGTACATGCGGTTCCTCCTCCGCTTCGTATCGGTGTAGCTAGGGTTGGTCAGCGCCGGCCACGCCGGCCGTCTGCAAGAAGTCAAGAATCACCGGCGTGACCTGGTCGGGCATCTCCGTCTGGGGATAGTGGCCCGCGCCCTCAATCAGCGCCAACTCCGCGTGCAGCGAATCGGCTATGAAACGCGCCTCAGCTTCGGGGTCAGGCCAGTCTGGGTCCTCTGTGCCCATAACGACCAGCGCCGGAGCGGCGACCTGTTCCAGCCGCTCTGCGGACGCTATCTTGGAACCAAAACCGAGGCCCAGCAGCGCGTCGAAGCGGCCCGGCTCGCGTAGGTTGGCCTTGAGCGCGTCCACATACGCGTCGAAGTCGTCTGGCGTCTGTGTGGGGTAGAGGGTCTTGTAGAACATGCCCCAGGCCGGCGCCTTCCACGGGCCCTTCAGCAGCGCCGACTGTGACAAGGTCTTCATTATATCCGGCGGCGTATCGCGCACGAACGCGCCGATCAATACCAGGGAGCGAATCGATTCCGGTCGTTCGGCGGCCGCATATACGGCCGCGCCCGGCGAGAACGAGGTACCAACGACGTGTGCGGGGCCGGCGTCCAGGTGGTCGATGAGGGCGAGGATGTCGTCACCGGCGGCAGGGAGCGTGTACTCGGCCCAATATGCGCTCGATTCGCCGTGGCCGCGCAGGTCGGCCGTCACGACGCGGTAGCCGGCGTTGGCTACCGCGGGCGCAAGGTAGCGGTATTCGCTGCGCAGGGCGCCCATGCCCGGTAGCATGAGGACCAGTTCGCCATCGCCTCCGCTATCGTCGTATGCAATTGTTCCTTCCGACCGGGTGAAATAGTGAGTCTCCATTGTCGAGTTCGCCTCCTTGTCTGCCGCCGGCGAACTGCTGCACGCCGCAACCGTTAGCGCCACCACTATCAGGCCGAACAGCGACCTGATACCGCTTCCGAAATCAACCACTGCTCCCCCCCTTCCGGGGCAGCCTTCCCCTATGCCGAATACGGAGCCGCGCCCGTACGTACGGGCAAAGCCATCCGTCAGATGATAGGGGAGGGCCGCGTCGCCGTCAACCTCCGTGAAAGCAGGGCTGTGCCCAACAAGCGGCGGCGCGCGCGCAGAATCGCTGTCGCACAGGCGCGGCGACCTTAAGCCTCTTGAACTCTTTGAACTGCCCTTCCCCTCTGCTATACTCGCGAGCATGGCCCTCTGGAATGCGTACCATACGCCCACGACGATGGACGAGGCGCTGCGCCTGTTGCAGCAATACGGCGACGGCGCGGAGATTGTGGCCGGCGGCACGGATCTGATCCTGGACATGCAGCAGGGCAACCACGCGCCGGCGCACGCTCTGGTGGACGTGACGCGTATCGACGGGCTGGCCGATATCCGCGAGGAGGACGGCTGCGTCGTCCTCGGTGCGGCCGTGACGCATGCGCAGATCGAACGCAGTACGATTGTGCGCATGCATGGGACGGCGCTGGCGGAAAGCTGCGGCGTGGTAGGCGGTCCGCAGGTGCGCAACGTGGCCACCATTGGCGGCAATGTGGCGCATGCGCTGCCCGCGGCGGATGGAGCGATCGGGCTGCTGGCGCTGGACGCGGAGGCGCAGATATGCACGCTGGCGGAGGACCGAGTGCGCTGCGAGTGGCGGCCGCTGCTCTCCCTCTTTGCCGGGCCCGGCCAGAATACGCTGATGCGCAACCAGATGGTCGGCGCGTTCCGATTTCCGGTGATCGCGCCGGGCCAGGCCAGCGCATTCGACCGCATCATGCGGCCGCAGGGGGTGGCGCTGCCCATCCTGGGCGTGGCGGTTAAGCTGACGCTGGACGAGACGCGGCGGCGCGTACAGAAGGCGGCCATCGCCATTGGGCCGGCGGGGCCGATCCCGTTCCGCGCCACGGAGGCCGAGGCGGCGCTGGCGGCAGCGAGTGCGTTCGACGACGGCGCGGTGGAAGCGGCGGTGTCCGCGGCGCAGGCGCAGGCCAATCTGCGCACGAGCAAGTATCGCGCGTCGGCGGAATACCGGCACGAGATGGTGGCGGTGCTTCTGCGGCGCGTGCTGCGCGCGGCGTGGGAGCGGGCCTCCGCGTCGTAAGTCTTCGGTTCAAGGTTCCGCGCCAGTCGGTGGCTGTGACCGAGACGGTGTACCCTTGTCGGTAGATGGTTAAGGACATGCCTGCGTTCGTTCCCGTTCCGGAGGAAGTGCCGCATGGGCGTGTCGAGGTGCTGCTCGCACCCTTGGGGCCCGGGGCCGATCCTGGTGGAATGGGCGACGTCGACGCCCTTAGGATAACCGCGTGGGCTCGTTGAGCAGACGGCCGCGCGATGGGCGGGTGAACCGATTGTACGAGAATCGCCCAGCGAGAATGTCTGGCGCACATGGCTAGACTGATATGGCTGTTCGAACCTAGCGCGTGGACCCGCCATCTGAACCCAAGGGCTGCCGCGATTGGCGAGCAATTGGAATGACCAACGATCCGATCAGTAATTCTGACGGAGAAGGCCAGATAGCATGAAAAAGATACGTTCCTTCTTTGGCAACGTGGTCAATCTCATCCAGATTTTCGTCAGCATCTTCGCCGGGCTTACGGGCTTCTGGATTCTGTTCAGCAAGCTGGCGGTCGAACACGAGGCGCCGCTGCCCGCGGCTGTGGACGCGCCGCAGGGCTTCGTGCCCACCCGCGGCGGCAAGGTCGGCTACTATGCAGATACGTCGGCGGAGGGACGGCCCCTGGTGCTGGTGCACAGCATCAACGCGGCGGCCAGCGCGTTCGAGATGAAGCCGCTGTTTGACCATTACCGAGGCAAGCGACCTGTGTACGCGCTGGACTTGCCCGGCTTCGGCTTCTCTGCGCGGGACAAGCGCACCTACTCTCCGCAACTCTATGCCAACTCGATTTTTGACTTTCTCGACCAGGCGCTGGACGAACCGGCCGACGTGGTGACGCTGTCGTTGGGCGGTGAGCTGGCGGCCCGCGCGGCGCTGATGTACCCGAACGTGGTGCGCTCGCTGTCGATGATCTCGCCGCCGGGATTCCGCTTCAGGCCGCGAGAGATTCCGGCGCAGACGATGATGCGGGCGAAGCGACTGCACAGGCTTCTTGCGTTCCCCCTGTGGGGCAGGCCACTGTTCGACCTCCTGGCCACGCGCGCCAGTATCCATTGGTATCTTAAAGAAGAGCTTCGTGGGCGAACCGGCGCAGTCGATGGAAGAGTACGCCTATGCGACGGCGCACCAGCCGGGCGCACACGCACGCGCCACTCTATTTCGTTAGCGGGCTGCTCTTCACGCCGGACGCGCGCACGGTTCTGTACGAGCGGCTGGAGATACCGGCCCTGGTCCTGTATGACCGGGACGCGTACGTGCGTTTCGACATGCTGGACCAGCATGTGGAGGAAAACGAGTTGTGGCGCGCAGTGCGCATCGCGCCGACGCTAGGCCTGCCACAGTGGGAAGCGCTGGCGGAGACGACGGCCGCGCTGGATGCGTTCTGGGCGGAGATGGAATAACGAAGTTATGGTTCAAAATTCAAGGTTCACCCCACACCAGATAGCGTCTGTGACCACGACGGCGTGTACGACGCCAGCGTGAACACTTGAACTTGCAGCCTTGAACCTTGAACCGTTTTCCGCCCCCGCGAAGTTGACAGAGCCCTTCAGCACGGTACAATTCACAGGGTGAGAGGCTATCGGGGATGACTGACTACTCGCCCGTATTTCGGTCCGCTGCGCACGAAGCGGCCTTTCTGTCCGTCTATGACGCGGCGCTGGGACTGTGGCCGGTCCCCTACGAAGAGATCGACGTCCCCACCCGCTTTGGAAGCACGCACATTATTGTCAGCGGCCCGGAGTCTGCGCCGCCGCTGGTGCTGCTGCACTGGGAACGGTACAACTCCACGATCTGGTCGCCCATCATTGGCGAACTTGAGCCGGCGCTATCGCACGTATGCGGTGGACGTGATCGGCGACGCAGGCAAGAGCGTGGTGGGTCCGCGCACGCGTTCGCGACCGGACCTGGCGCTGTGGCTGCACGAGGTGTTGCAGGGACTGAACATCGAGGCGGCGCACCTGCTGGGCCACTCCTACGGCGGCTTCATCGCCATGAACTTCGCACTGCTCTACCCGACGTTCGTGCGGCGACTGGCTCTGCTGGCCCCGCTGTCCTGTCTGGCGCGGCCCAACGGCAGCCTGACCCTGCGCCGCATGGCGCCCATCTGGCTGCCGCATCCGATGCTGTGCTGGAGCACTATGTGCGCTGGCTCTCGTTCCGCGGCGACCTGGGCAATCCCATCCTCGACAAGATGATGGAGGCGAGCTTCCGCTGCACGCGGCGCTTTCTGGCGTTGGGTACGACGCCTGTCGTCTTCACGAAGATGGAACTCGCCGGCTGTGACCGGCCCACGCTGGTGATGGTGGGCGACCACGAGACGTTGTACAAGCCGGAGGCGGCCTTTGCCGCGGGCGGGGTACCTGCCCTATGCAGAGACGGTGTGCATCCCTGCGTGCAACCACGCAATCGTGACGGACCAGCCGGCGTGGGTGAGTGAGCATGTGCTGCGCTTCCTGGCCGCAGACGCTTGACGGCACGGCGGCCCTTCTGAATACCCCCTTTCAACAGCAGATTTGGAGCACGTACAGATGAAGATTGCGGCAATCACCGATGACGGCGAGACCATCAGCCAACATTTCGGTCGCGCGCCCTACTATGCCGTGTTCACAGTAGAGGACGGCAAGATCGCGAACAGGAGTGCGGGAGAAGCTCAGGCCACGCGCAGTTTCAGGCGGAGGGCGGGCACGAGCATGGTCATGAGGATGATCACGGATGCGCACGAGCCGGGCCGGCATGGCTACGGTGCGGAGGCGCAGAGCCGGCACGCACGCATGGCGGCATCGATCGCCGACTGTCGTGCGCTGCTGTGCCGGGGCATGGGCTGGGGCGCGTACGAGTCGATGAAGGAGCACGGCATCACGCCGATCGTGACGGACATTGTGGACATCGAGTCGCCGTGCAGGCGTATGTGGATGGATCGATTGAGGATTTGACGGACCGACTGCACTAGGCTCGATTGCAGCCTGGCGACAAGCGGGCGGTCAGGTGACCGCCCTACGAACGAGCGGTCATCCACGCGGCAGGGCGCATCATGGATGAATCGCATTCCCAGACAGGACGCCAACACGGTACTCATCCGTGCGGATGCGTTGTCGCGCGAGGTGGACGGCAAGCGGTTGGTGGACAGACGTCTCGCTCTCCGTATGCGAAGGGAGACGCTCGTCATCGTGGGTCCGAGCGGCGCAGGCAAGTCGTCGCTGCTGCGGCTGATCAACCGGCTGGACGAACCCACGGGCGGTACGGTCTATGTGGACGGGCGCGATTATCGCGAGATTCGCGCCTGGCGAACTGCGGCGTCGCGTAGGTATGGTCATGCAGGCAGCCGAATCTGTTTCCCGGCACGGTGGCGGACAACGTGCGCTACGGGCCACGGATTCGCGGCGAGCTCCTCTCCGATGAGACGGTGGATGCGCTGCTGGAGAGCGTGGAACTGCCGGGCTATGCTGGCCGCGCGGTGGAGAGCCTCTCCGGCGGAGAGGCGCAGCGGGTCTCTTTGGCGCGCACGCTGGCCAATCGGCCTGAAGTGCTGTTGCTAGACGAGCCGACATCGGCGCTGGACGACGCCACCAAACAAGAGGTGGAGTCGGTCGTCTTCGACATTATCCGCAACCGCAGTCTGACCTGTCTGTTCGTGACGCACGACATGGTGCAGGCGCGGCGCGTGGCCGACCGTATCATGCTCATGGAGGCGGGCCACATTTCGCGTATCGGCGCGGTAGAGGAGGTGTTGGATGCTGGTTAGCTACTTCGAGGACCCGCTATGGCAGGCGGCCGTGCAGGCGGCCGATCGCGATTGTTTTCACGCTGGCGGTGGTGTGGCTTGCCCGGCGGCAGAGCGTGCACCTGGAGCGAGAGACGGTCATTGCGCTTGGCGCGGGGGCTTGGTGCAGGTGGTGCTGGTTGGCTCTGTGCTCGTGCTGCTCTTCCAGGGACCCCTTTGGCTGGGCGCGCCCGTGCTGCTGGCGATGATGGGCGTGGCGGGTGGACGGCGGCGCAGCGCGTGCGACAGATTCCCGGATCGCTGCCTGCGGCGGCTTGGAGCATCGTGATCGGATCTGGGCTCGTCATCTTAGTGATGGCGCTGCTGGGCGGCATCGAGCCAAGGCTTGAGGTGCTGATCCCCGTGGGCAGCATGATGATCGCCAGCGCCATGAACACGTGCGCCCAGGCCCTGGAACGCCTGCGGGCCGAGATCGAGGCGCATCGGGGACAGATCGAGGCGGGGCTGGCGTTGGGCGCGTCGCCGAAGCAGACAATTGAGCCGTACGTGCAGGCCGCTGTGCACGCCAGCATGATCCCAAAGATCGATTCGCTGCGATCTTTGGGCATTGTGTGGATTCCTGGCCTGATGGCGGGCATGATCCTGGCGGGCAGCGACCCCATCTATGCGTCGGTCTACCAATTCGTGGTGCTGTCGCTGCTCTATGCGTGTTCGGCGCTGACGGCGATTCTTGCGACGCTGCTGATTCGCGGCCATCTGTTCACACAGGCGGAGCAATTGGCCCTACGCGCGGAATCGGTTGCCTAGCGCAAGTTCGCCATCAGGTGCGACTGCGGGTAGACTGGACGAGGGAGTGCAAGAGTTCAAGATTCAAGAGTTCAACCGCCCGCGCCAGCGTTGAACCTTGAACCCGATCCCATACCCACCAGGAGGACGATGATGACGGCAGACTCGGAACTATTCCTGTTTGAGGAACTCGCGGACTGGGCGCAGTTGCCCGCCGGCTGGACTTTCCACGAGGTTGTGGATGTGGCGGTAGACGCGCAGGATCGGGTCTATGTGTTCACACGCGGCGAGCATCCGCTGATCATTTTCGAGCAGGACGGCAGCTTCGTGGATTCGTGGGGCGAAGGGCTGTTCGTGCGCCCGCACGGGGTGACCATTGTGGAGGAAGGACGGCGCCGAGGTTCTCTACTGCGTGGACGACGACGGGCACTGGATCGGCAAGTTCACGCTGGACGGCTACGCTGATCAGCCAGATCGGCGAGCGCGGCCAGGGCGCTCCGGCGGGCAGCGGCGAACCGTTCAACCGGCCCACCAAGGTGGCGGCGGACCCGAAGAGTCGGCGACCTCTACATCTCCGACGGCTACGGCAACGCGCGGGTGCACAAGTACACGGCGGACGGCGAGCGCCTCTTCTCCTGGGGCGACTATGGCACGGTGCCGGGCGAGTTCAACCTGCCGCACAGCGTGTGTACGGACAGCGCCGGCAAGGTCTACGTGGCCGACCGCGAGAACCATCGCATTCAGATTTTCGACGACAGGGGCATCTATCTGGACCAGTGGAACAACATGCACCGGCCGTGCGGCCTGTGCATCATGGACGACATGGTCTATGTGGGACAACTGCCCTCGCACCTGGATGTGAACGAGAACTATCCCAACATCGGCGCGTGCGTCACCGTGCATGACTTGAGCGGGCGCCAATTGGCGCGCATTGGCGACGCGCATGCAGGCATCGGCCCGGGTCAGTATACCGCGCCGCACGGCATTGCCGTCGATTCGCGTGGCGACATCTACGTGGGCGAGGTATCCTACACCGCCTGGGTGCGGCGGCTCGGGCTGGACCATGAAGTGCGCAGTTTCCGCAAGCTGGTGCGAAAAGATAGTCAACGGTTCAAGGAGTTCAAACGTTCAAGGTTCAAGCGCCCACATCAGAGTTAAGCCTTGAACAGCAGCAGTGCTGAACCTCTATCCCCTCTATCAACCATCACGAAACGAGGCAATGCCATGTCCGAACTGACAACCGCGCAAATGCTGGAAGAACTCAAGAACTTCGACACGCCCTCCATCACCAACGTGGTCGCCACCTATCCCGACCAGCGAGCTCTGCCTGGGGCTCTACAATCCGTGGACGGAGAACTGGTACACGGACACGTCCATCAAGTGCATGTACCCGGAACTGGGCCGGCTGGTGGGCTATGCAGTGACGTGCGTGTACGGGCTGCCCGACCCGAACTTCACCCGCCTGGGCTTCGGCGACGTCATCGACGCGCTGGAAGCGTCACCGCAGCCAACGATTCTGGTCATGGAGCAGAACTTCCCGCCGGAGATCGCCAATCGAGGTCGGCCTGGCCGGCGGCAATATGGTCTCGGCCATGAAGTCCATCGGCTGCGTGGGCCTCATCTCCAATGGCCCGTCGCGTGACCTGGATGAGGTTCGACCCATGGGCTTCCAGTACATGCTGACGGGCGTGACTGCGGGGCATGGCGCGATGGCGGTACAGGCGGTGAACGTGCCGGTGAGCGTGGGCGGCATGGACGTGTCGCCGCGGCGAGATCATCCACATGGACGAGAACGGCGCGGTCAAGTTCCCGGCGGACAAGCTGGAAGAGGTGCTGATCAACGCGCGGGCGCTGCAGAAGGAAGAGGAAAAGCGGCAGAGCGCGCTGCAGAACGCCAAGTCGGCGAAGGAAATCCGGGCCATCTTCGCCGGCCTCCCGTACGACGACGAGGACGAGTAGGCGCACGCCCTGCGGCAGCTTGCATTAGGAAGCAGCTGTCGATTGCCGTCGCCGAGACGGTCTGTCTATTCATGCCGGACGCTCTTGGTACAGGGCGTCCGGCTGTTCTTGTTCGACATAACGTGTGTCTGCCCGTTCCTTTTCCTCCCGGACTGCGTCAGTAAGGATAGAGTGGTGGATAGTGTTTGGCGTCGCTCTTCGCTGGAGCGGGGCCGGGGAAAGGAGCGAGACCATGGGCGACCGCGTATATTTTGTGCTGGACGACGCGCAGCCGTACATCCGCATTGCGCGCAAGCTGGGCGTTCTGAGTTCGTGGAAGCTGGTCGTACAGATAGAGAACGACTCGAACATGCACTTCGTTGAGGTGCAGTGGCACGACGGCACCACCAATCAGACCGTGGGCACCATTGCGCCCAAGGAGACGACCGGTTCGCGGCCGATGTCGTGGAGTGGCTGACGCTGCAACGTGCGCCCGACAATACGGGCGTGGTGGTGAGCGGCTGGTATCAGATCATCGCCGCCGCTCCACAATAGAAGCGACGGCGCGGCCTGCCGGTAGACCGATCAGCGCTCGCCGGCGATAGCGCATCTGCACGACTGCCGCGAGTCGCGACGGCTTTGCGATCTGCCGAGCATCTTCCAGGAAGTTGGTCGCTTCCCGGAAGATGCTTGCTGTCTGTGCTTGTGCCGTCTCGGGCGACGGCGCTCAGTCGACGGCGAACGTCTGTATCATTCCCAGATCCCGGTGCGGCTGGCCGCTGTTCGGTTCCGGGATGTGGCAGATGGCCACATAGTTCCCCGGCGTCAGGTCGAGACGCAGATAGCCTGCCTCGCCCGGGTCGATGCCCTGCAGCCCACCGGCGCTGGCGAAGGGCGGCGGACCCGACGGACTGTGCAGCCACTCCATGACGTCTTGCGCAGACTTGCCGTCCGCCAGTTTCATGAGATTGAGCTCGTGAGGCTCATCGCCTGCATCGATGATCTTCCACGTCTGCTTGCCCGCCTCGATTTCGGTAGGTAGCGTGAACGAGAAGTCGAGCAGCGTCGCCTCGTGGTCAACCCTCGGCTGCGGGCGATTGTTGCCCCCGGCGACGACAGCGAACGGCGCCAGCATGCCCTTTGCCACGTTGGGTACTCCGTCCGCGCCGGCCATGAGGTCGATAAGGACGTACTGACCAGGCGTGAGCTCCATGGTCACCGTCTGCGAGCCGCCCGGGTCGACGGGGCCGGGGCCGCCGGCCAGCGTCACGAGGGCCAGCGCTTCGTCCGGCGACTGCTGGAGCGCGGTCTGGAACTGCTCCAGCGTCACGCCCTCGTTCAGTTGCAGGAGCTGCGCATGGTGCGGCGCTTCTCCGGCATTCTTCAGGATGATGTCCACGTAGCCGGCGTTGACTTGGCTTGGGACCTCAAAGGCGTATTCATGCGTCTTGATCGTGAGCGTTGCTCTGCCGCCGGCCCCTTGAACATTGCTGTCGGCGGAAACGCTACACCCGCTCAGGATGAGGGCGGCTCCGAGCGCCGCCGCCGGCCACATTCGTTGGATCGCCGTGCGAACACGGTTTGGCCTTGTCATAGGATTCTCCTCCCCTTTGCTCCTCAATGGCATTCCGGTCGATCTTGTACCGATCGTTCTCACACCGCTGCGTGAGTCTGCGCAGCGCCAATCCTCAATAGCTGCACCTACTGGTTTTGCATCCACAAACATCGTTCCTCCCCACATCCTGACTGTGCCTGCTTATCCGTACGGTCCGCGCTTAGGACACGATTTCCATGTGGTACTCCGGGGCAAGCCGAACGATCAGCTCGCCGAATTCGGGGCCCACGGGCGGTGGCGTTGGCGTCTCCGCGCTGACGGGCATGCCGATAGCCACGAAGAACTGCTCGAAGCCGGCGGGCGTGATTCCGCAAAGGAAGCGCACACTCGACTGGGTCTCGTTCCTGAAGGCATGTACGACGCCCATGGGGATGTAGACAAAAGCCCCGGGCGTGGCAACCGTCTTCTTGCCGTCGGCCCACACGGAGAGTTCGCCCTCCAAGACATAGAACATCTCGTCCTCGGCATGGTGTATGTGGGGCGGCGTTCCGTCGTCGGGCGCTACCTGCAGGTCCACGAGGGCAAAGCGGCCATTCGTCTCGTTGCCATCCACGATCAGGGTGTAGAGCCCGTTACCGACCCACAGCTTGCGCCCCTCGCCGGCGGCGACGACTGAGCCTCACTGAAAACTGACGTCAGCATGTTTCTTTCTCCTTGCGTTTCTCTGGTTCAGCCGAATCCAATTGCTCGACCGTCTATTGGAACGGCGAGTGCATCGCCTATTGCATCGACATGCACATCGTCATTCTTGCGGTGCAGTATAGGGAGGAGAGGGCAGCGCAATATCGGGGAGAATACGCAGATCGTTGCGACGGCGGTATGTATGCGCAGAGGGTGCGCTACGTAGAACGCCGCTTGGGGAGTACGTAGGGCGATTGCCGGGACTGCACACGCACGAAGTGCGCGCAGACCGTTGCAGCGGGCATTATGTGCCGGCGGTGAATGTAAGCAGGGTGTGGGTACTACTCAGCTCTCAGACGATTCCTGGCTGGCCACGTACCAGGCGGCGATCTGGGCGCGGGAGCTGTGGCCAAGCTTGTTCATGATGTTGGCGACGTGGCGTTCCGCCGTGCGTTCGCTGAGAACCAGCGTCTCTGCGATGGCGCGGTTGGACTGGCCCTGCGCCACTAGCGCGGCCACTTCTCGCTCGCGCGGAGTCAGACCGGCAGCGGCCGATTTGGGCGACGCTCGGTGGACGAGCGAAGGGATCTCCGGCAATGACGCCGTCGCGCGCTCCACGTATTGCTCGGCCACGGCGGGAGCGCCGGCAGAAGACGCACTGTGCAAGTCACTGGCGACGGCGTCGATGATGCCGCGCGCCGACGCCAGCGCGCATTCGGCGGCCGCGTTGTCGTCGCGGGCGATGCATAGCCGCGCCTGCGTCGCATAGAGATGCCGCAAGGTGTTTGTGCGCTGTTGTTCCAGGGCGGATGCAATGGACGAATCGAGAACTGCCGCCGCCTCTCCTGTGCGCCCAAGCGCATGCAGGGCGCGGGCGTGCAAGTGGCCCAGGCGTGGAATGGCCGAGCTCGTGGGCGCACGCGGGCAGGTTGCGCGCACGATGCCGCGCGTCGTGTCCAGAAGCTGCACACAGATGTCGAGCGCATCCTGGGGCGGCCGTCCGCCAGCGCAAGCTCCGCTTTCGCAAACCAGAGTCCACGGGTCTGCAGGAACTCCGGTGGCGTATCAGGCGTGAGCGCCGCGTTCAGCACCTCCGCAGCCTGTTCGAGATCGCCCTGTAGGCAGAGAACGCTGACCAGGGCCATCGACGCATTGGCGGTCCAGATGGCCGTGTCCATCTGTCGTGCTGTGGTCAGCGCCAGCTCCAACAGCGAATGCGCCTCATCCAGGGCGTAGATATCGAGCAGGATCACGCCGGTAGAGACCTGCGCGTCTACGGTCCACTCCGTGTGCCCGACCTCTTCCGCCAGTGCGAGGGCCTCATGGAGCAGGTCTAGCGCTGCACCGTGGCGGCCAGCCTGTCGCTTCGTCAGGGCTGCGCAGATCAGCGTGAGCGCAAGGCCAGACTGCCAGCCCAGATCGCGCGCAACGGCCACGCCTTCATCGGCCCAGGCCATACGCTGTGATACGGGCGAATCGTCGACTTCCAGATCGAGGTCCGCCCCGAGCCCGAGCCCCGACAGCGTATGCAGAAGACCGCGCGGGTCTCCCCTTGCCCGCCACAGTGGCAGCGCGTCCAGGTAGTGTTGCGTGCCGCGGATGATGTCGCCCAGGTTGTAGTTGGCGATGGCGAGCAGGTCCAGAGTGGGCGCGATGCCGGAGGCGTCTTCCGTTCTGCGAAAGATGGCCAGCGCTTGTTCGTGATGGCGAATGGCGGCGGTAGGGCGCCCCTGGTTCATCTCCCAGTTGCCGACCGCATTGTGGCTCTGGGCGACGAGATCGGGCAATCCCAGACGTTGCGCCAACGCCAGCGCCGCGTGCAGGAAATCGCCGCCGCGAGCATAGTCCCGCGTCACCCAGAGATCACCGAGATCGATGAGGGCCGTCCACTCCGCTTCGCTGTCCTGGGCGCCGCGCGCGCCAGCCAGGGCTGTCTGAAAATCGGATTCAGCGGCGTCGAAGTCGCCCAAGAGCGCCAGGACCTCACCACGCCGGCGATAGTCGACGTATATCGACGGGTCGTTGAGGTGTTGGGCAGCTTCGATGGCGCGCCCGAACTGCTCGGCGGCAGCGTGCGGGGCAAACAAAGCGACGGCATTCTCACCCGCTATGCGCCGCGTAGCTGAGCGTCTGCTCCCAGCACTCGCCGGCATAGCTGTGATAGGCCAGGTCCGCCACGCACCGGTCGAGGCAATCAGCGCATAGGGCCTGGAGCTCACTCACGATGGCGGCATGCAGACGTCGACGTTCGCGGGCCATGACCGAAGAATAGACGCACTGGCAGCGTTAATGCATGGCGGAACTCCAGCCGGTCCGCCGATTCTTCGCGCAGGAACTGGGCGCGCAGCAACTCTTTCAACAAGTCGAGCAATTCGCTTTCCGAGACGCCCGCCAACCGCTGCAGCAGAGAGAAATCGAAACGGCGCCCGGCGACGGCGGCCAGGCTCAGCACGGTCTGCGCGGCTGGGCTTATGCGTTCGCGGCGCTGCTGAACTGCGTCCCGCACCGTCGCGGAATATGGCAGTCATCGAGCGAGCTTCCGGTCCAGACGCCCTCTGCGTCGATCACACAGATCTCCGGACATCACCATCGATTTCAGGGATTCCTCGATGAAAAAGGGATTGCCCTCGGTCAACGTATAGAGAGCCTCGAGGAACTGGGCGCGCGCCGGCTTGGACTGGCCGAAGATTGCGCGCAGCATGGCGTCTACTTCGGCGCGCGTCAGCGGCGTCAGACGCAATTCGTGGGCGTGACGCATGCGGTCGAACTGGGCCAGACAATGCGTGAGGGCGGCGTCCACTTCGTCGGAGCGATAGGTAAGAACTAGCAACACGGGGTGAGCCGCCAGGCGCTGGGCGAGGTAAGGCAGCAACTCCAACGTGGCTTCGTCACACCAGTGCAGATCTTCGAAGGTCAGCAGCAGCGGACCGTTCCGGGCGATGTCCAGGATGGAGTTCACAATGATGTGGGAGAGATGGGTTCTGTCGATTTCCACATTGCCGCCTGCCCGACTTTGGAGGCCGCGGCCGGAGATCTGTGATGCGGCGCCGGGCGCGGCAGCGGCTTGCAGGAGCTGGAGGATGGGCGCGTAGGGGATGTCGCGCTCGAACTGTGTGCACAGGGCGCCGTGCATCTTCCACGGTCTTGCGTCAACGCGAGTGCGGATTTCCTCCAGCAAGCGTGTCTTGCCCATGCCCGCCTCACCAGAGATGAGCAGAGTCTGACCGTCGCCGGACATCGCCTGGTCCAGGAGCCGCATGATCAGGTCCAGGTGCGCGTCGCGGCCGATGAGGGCGGAACAGAGGACAGACTGACTATCGAGTGAGGTCATGGATTGCCTCTTGGCAGAGCCCGTACCCAATATCGATCGCCGGAACCAACTGGTCCCATCGAAAAGACCGCTGACTCTTGATCAGCGGCCGCCGGCGTGGGGCGCAGCGAAGATCCGGCCACGAATATCGACGGACTCAAGGAGTGACGGCCCTCCGCGGGCCGTCGCCAATTGCAACAGTCCGATTCAGCATGCGATTTCTGGCTACGATATACGCGATTTTGGCGGGGAAGTCAATTGCGAGTTTGTGGGTTTTCTTGTCCACTCAGCCCGTCTGGATGCGCTGCGCCGCCATACTGTGCACACGGTCACCTCGACGGCGCCATGACTCCGTTGTGGTAGCAGGCGAGGGGGTGTCCGGCGTCTATCGTGACGCGCACAGCGGTTCCTTCGGGCAGGTTGGTCGTGTGGGCCGCCCAGCTATGCACGAGGGTTCCGTCCGGACCGGCCACGCGATAGATGTTGGCGATACCAACAAACGCGCGGGAGACGATTCTACTGGCCCCTGTAGCATCGGCCGCCACCTGCACGTCGTCCGGGCGGACGGCCACCTCTACCGGTGTGCCGGCCGGCAGGTCGATCCGCTGCGGCAGCGTACCGAAGGGCGTTTGTACGCCGTCGTCTGTGACCGTGCCGGGCAGGAAGTCGGTCTGGCCCATGAACTCTGCGACACGCCGCGTGCGCGGTGTCTGGAAGACCGATTCAGGCGTGCCGATCTGATGCAGAACGCCTTCGAGCATCACCGCGACTGTGTCGCCGACGGCCATGGCCTCTTCCTGATCATGGGTGACGAAGACGGCGGTCGTGCCGCTCTGCTTAAGGAGGCGGCGCACCTCCTGGCGCATGTCGCCGCGCAGACCCGCATCGAGGTTGGAGAAGGGCTCGTCGAGGAGCAAGACATCCGGCTGCGGTGCGAGGGCGCGGGCCAGGGCGACGCGCTGCTGCTGGCCGCCGGAGAGCTGATGCGGCATCTTCTCGTCCTGTCCGTCCAGCCCCACGAAAGAGAGCAAATCTGCAGTTCTGCGGCTGCTGTGCTGACCGCGGCCGAGGCCGAAGGCGACGTTTTGCGCCACGCTGAGATGAGGGAAGACGGCGTAATCCTGGAAGACAACGCCGACGCGGCGCTGCTCCGGCGGCGTGAAGCCGCGGGCATCGGCCACGCTGCGGCCCGCGATGACGATGCTGCCGGAGTCAGGGCGTTCGAAGCCGGCGATGAGGCGAAGCGTGGTCGTCTTGCCGCAGCCGCTGGGGCCCAGCAGAGCGACGATCTCGCCGGGCGCAACGGTGAGGTTGAGCCCCTGGACGATGGGCATACGGTCAAAGGACTTGTAAATGTCGACGCACGCGACGGCCGCGATGACGTCAGGCGCGGCCACGGGTGCAGGATTCAGTCGCGAGCAGAGGTTCAGTCATTCGCTTCGGCGTCTCTGTTCGCGCAACGTCAACCACGCCAACGGCGCGGAAGACAACAGGATCAGCAGCAGGGTCGGCGCAGCGGCGCGGGCAAAGAATGCTTCGCTGATGTTGGACCAGACTTGTGTGGCCAGCGTGTCGAAGCCTGTGGGGCTGAGGATCAACGTGGCGGGCAGTTCTTTCATGATGGTCAGAAAGACAAGCATGGCCCCGGCCAGAATGCCCGGACGCACGAGGGGAAGGATGACGCGGCGCAGGACGGCGGCAGGCGATTTGCCGAGACTGCGCGCCGCTTCCTCCAGACTGGGCGAGACCTGCATGAACGACGTGCGTTCGGCGCCGACGGCCTGTGGGATGAAGAGGACGACGTAGGCCGCCAGGAGCATGGGCAAGGACTGGTATAGCGGCTGCACGAAGTTGATGCCGAAGTACACATACGCCAGCGCAACGACGATGCCGGGCAGCGCGAAGCTGGCGTACGTGAGCCGTTCCAGGAAGAGGCTCATGCGCCCCGGCCGGCGCACGGCGAGGACCGCAATGGGTAAGGCCAGCGAGACCGCCAGGAATGCGCCCAGGGCCGCGGCGGAGATGGAATTCCATGCCGGCATCCACAGGGCAGTGAGATACTCCACGGTCGACCAGGAGCCGCCCGCGGCGTCCACCGCCCATTCCTGCTGCAGGCCGCGCCACAGCCAGTAGGTCAGGCCGCCGACGGGCACGACGAGGGCGGCCACAGATCACAGCGGCCATATATAGGAGGGCAGGAATCTTCCACCTGCCCAGCGGCATGAGCGATTGCTTGCGCGCAACGCCCACAGAGACGCGTGCGTATTTGCGCTTGCCCTGTACGCGCCATTCCAGAAAGAGAATTGCGGCCGTCATCGCCACCAGCACCAGCGCCAGCGCCGCGGCCTCGTCCAGCCGGAAGCTGAGATAGCGATTGTAGATCACGCGGGTGAAGGTGCTGTATTGCAGCATGGTGACGGCGCCGAAGTCGCGCAGGACGTAGAGCGCGACCAGCAAGCTGCCGGCCAGGATGGAAGGGCGCAGGTTGGGCAGGGTGACGCGCCAGAACGCTTGCCAGGGCGAGAGACCGAGGCTGCGCGCGGCCTCGGTCAGTGACGGGTCCATGCGCAGCAGCGCGGCGCGCACGGTGAGTAACGTGAACGGGTAGGCGATGAGCGTGAGCACCAGGAACGCCCCGGAAAAACCGTAGACGGGGCTGAGCCGTTCCACGCCCAGCGGCGCCAGCACCTGTTGCAGCAGGCCTTTCGGCGACAGAAAGGTGACGTGCAGATAGGCGTAGACGTAGCTGGGCACGACCAGCGGCAGGGCGGCCAGGACGGCCCACATGCGCCGGCCGGGCAGGTCAGTACGCGCGGTCAACCAGGCCATGGAGACGGCGAGCACGGCCGTGGCGAGGGTGACGGACGCCGCCAGCGTCACGGTGTTTGCCAGTACGCCAAGCGTGCGCGGCCGGGTCAACGTCTCCACGGCGTCGGCCCAGGTGCTTCCCGTGCGGATGATGAGGTAGGCGGGCACGAGCAGAATCAGCATGGCCGTGACGGCTGCGCTGCCCACCAACAGAAAGTTGGCAGGAGACCAGCGCGGCAGGCGACCGGCCCAGGACGCGTACCTGCGCCGTTGCACTTCGGGCGGATAGGCGTCACGCTGCCCCAGGACGGTCCGCTGGACGGTTGTCTGTGTACTTGCTGTCTGTGTACTCACTGCTCTCGTTTCGTGCGCCGGCGACCTACTCAATCACACCCAACTCAATCAACATGTCCTGCGTTCCCTGCAGGTCGGCGAGGTCTGCCAAGGGAATGCCGATGGCAAGGGTGTCGATCTCGGCCAGCGACGGTTCCGCCACGGTTTCCACGCCCTCCGCCACCGGATACTCAAAGGTCTCGGCTGCAAAGTATTCCTGCGCTTGTTCGGAGAGCAGGAAGTCGACGAACTGCGCGCATTCTCTGCGTTGGGCGCGGTGTCCAGGATGCCTGCGCCGGAGACCATGATCAGCGAACCCGGGCCGCCGTCGGGCAGGAAGTAGTTGCGGGCCGGGAACGTCTCGCCTTCCTCGCTGAGGAAGCGATAGAGATAGTAATGGTTGACGAAGCCGGCGTCAATCTCGCCCGCGCCGACTGCAGCCACAATGGGCGTGTTGTTGGGATAGACCTGCGGGTTGTTGGCCTGGATGGCCTGCAGCCATTCAGCGGTCTTCTCATCACCCCACGCCGCGCGCATGGCCGTGACCATGGCCTGGAAGGAGCCGTTGGAGGGCGCCCAACCGAGGCGACCGTTCCACTCCGGCTCGGTGAAGCCCCACAGGTCGGACGGCAGTTCTGTTGCCGGGTCACCGATGGCATCGGTGTTGTAGACGACGACCCGGCCGCGGCCGGAGATGCCGACCCATTCGCCGGTCTCGGACGCGAAAGCGCTGTGGCGCGCGGGCGAGGATGTCGTCGGGCAGGGGAGCGAGCATGCCCGCCGTTCTGCACAGCGCCAAGACCGCCCGGGTCCTGTGCGAAGAACAGATCGGCGGGGCTTCTGTCGCCTTCCTCCAGCAGGACGCCCGCCATTTCGGCGGTGCGATCCATATCGCACGTCGACGTCGATGCCCGTCTCTTCCGCGAAGCGGTCGATGATGGGCTGGACGAGGCTGTCCGAGCGACCGGAGTAGATGAGGAGGGAACCTGGGCCGGGCTCCGTGTCTGCGGCGTTGCTTTCGGGCGCGGCCGGGCCGGCGCTGCATGCGGCCAACAACAGGCTGACGGCCGCGGCCAGAATCAGTGAATGAAGTGTATTGCGTCTCAAAGCGTTTCCCCGTTCGCGCGCAGTCTGCGACCGCGGATATTGTCTCACGTGTGTGGCCCGCGCAGGGTTGGCTTGGTTCCCATCGCAGGCAACGGTTCGGATGATTCAGGGGCGAGGAGAGTATAACACGGGTTTGGGCTCGAATACGGGGGGCCGGCGGGGAAATGGGGTTCGGCGCGGGTTTGCGGCTGCGTTAAGGGCAGTTAACAGGGGAAGTATCTGTTCGGTCACGTTTCGCGGAAGCGGATTTCCGGCAGTGTTCATATCAGTCGGGAGACCTTCGTCCCCTACGCCACTGAATACCCTCCCTCGCTGAAGCGGACGCGCACCTCCCCGCCCGGTCGCTCGTAGGTCACGCCGTCCCCGTCGACCTGCTCGCGCGTGTCCGGCTCGGCCATGAGCGGCGTGCGCACCTCGTGCAGGAAGCGTTGCTGCACCTCCACCGGCAGCGCATACAGATGCTCGCGATAGAGATCCGTACGCTGCAGGGCCACACGCAGCCACGCGTTCCCGCGCCAGCGCAAGCCCATGAGCGTCGCATCCAGCACGATGCCCACGGCCAGCGCAATCCACACACCCGCGAGCCCATGTCCAGCACGATGGCCAGCACGTACGCCAGCGTCACCGTGGTCAACGCCCGCGACACGATCGTGCTGATCAGGCCGGGCACCGTGTCCCCCGCGCCACGCAGCGATCCGTTGGAGATCATCGCCACCGCCACCAGCGGCAGCACCACCGTGTTGATGCGGAAATAGCGTCGTGCCCGTCTGCAACAGGACCGGATGTGCGCTGGGGTCGAACAGGCGGATGATGGCCGGAGCGAAGACAACGATAGGGATGGCCAGCGCAGTCAACACAACCAGCCCGGACGCCATGGTCATGTTGCCGCGCAGACGGGCTTCCTGCGGCTGCCACGCGCCAAGCGATCGGCCGACCAGGCTCGTCGCCGCCACGCTGAGCGCCAGCCCGGGCATGAAGACCAGCGACTCCACCTGGAAGCCGATAGTCAGCGCGGCCGCGCCATAGGTGCCTGCCTCGGTAGACGTCACGATGCCCAGCACAAAGAGCCGCGATCCGTTGCGGAAGACGCCCTGCACGCCCGAAGGCACGCCGATAGCGAAGATATCCTTGATCAACTGCCACTGCGGCCAGTACGCTGCCGGGCAGCAGCTTGATGACATTGCGGCCCGAATAGATGATGGCAAAGAGGACGACCACGCCCATGGCGCGCGCCGCCACCGTGCCCATGGCCGCACCGGCTACGCCATACGCGGGCACGGGCCCCACACCGAACATGAAGATGTAGTTGAGCAGAATGTTCACGAGGTTGAGCGAGCCCGTCAGCACCAGCGGCGTGATCGTATCGCCTGCGCCCTGCATGAGCCGATTCAACACGATATTCAGCACGAGGAAGGGCGTGCCCAGGAAGATGATGCGCAGATACTGCGCGCCCAGCTTGACCGCCCCCGGCTCTCCGCCGCTGTTCACCAACGAAAGCAACGGCTCCGCCAGCAGATAGCCGGCCGCTCCCAACACAAGCGCAAGCAACAGACCGGACGAGATCGCCTGGCGCGTGACGTCGCTCATGCGCTGCGGGTCCCGCGCTCCCTTCGCCTGTGAGATTAGGCTCATGCCGCCAGCCGCCACGGAGATGAGCAGCACGAGCATCAACATGCGGATGGCGCTGCTGATGCCTACCGCGGCGATGGCGATGGGACCCAGCCGGCCCACCATGAACACATCCACCACGTTGACCAGGCTCTGCAGTAGATTCGTCAAGATGACGGGCAGGGCCAGCCGCCACACATCGCTGAGCAGCGCCCTGCGCTGCGCCCAGGTGATGTCCTGCGGCACTGAATCGTAGAAACCGGACTGCGAAGCGGTCGACGCCATGGGTCGCCCTAACTGCGATTGGCGCAAATGGGGCCGGAGGAATTCCTGGGCAGGCAACGCCGGGTCACGATACGCCCCGCGCCGAGGAGCGACGCGTCAAGGCGATCACAAGATCAACGAGGAACGGCCAGAGTCTGTCTGCAAGTCGAGCCACTGGATCGAGACGGAAGCTCGAGACGCAAAACATTCGCGCTATTTGTTTGGTCTCCATACTATGCCACATCATTGTGCCACGCCTGGGGAGATGCTGCGATTCTCGGTAGATGTGTGACTGGCATTGGCCCGCGGCAACCTGGGGGAAAGCTCGGCGAAAAACGGGGGCGTTGCGGGGAAAGTTCTCCCCGCCCCTCTCCCAGTTATTCTACGCTCTTGCGGGAGCACGTTCTCGCGCCACTACATGTAGTGGAAACGTCGGCAGTGCACGATCTGACTTTCCAACCTGTGCTGCGTCTCTCCCTGCCACTTACCCGCCCGGGTGGTCGCTGGCTTCCCGCCTATGTAGCCGCGGCCACACCAGCACACCGCTACATATAGCGGCCACGGACCGGCAGAAGATGCGTTCTCCCCGTTTTCCCCAACGCCTATGACTAAGACTAGTTACTTAAAAAACTATATAGAGAGGGAATGGGTTGAACGGGCGAACGCCGCCGACAACAACCTCTGTGGACATCTCCCGGGGGAGGTCAGGGACGGCGCATGGACGCAGTCTCATTCGCCATCGGGTGCAGGATGATGGCCTGCTCCGCCTCGTCCAGGGCCTCCGGCAGGACAATGTTGGCCGGATTTAGGAAGGGAAGTGGATCGCTGAATCCGCCATACCCGTCCAGCCGGTTGTACGGCGTCGTGCGGATGGCAAAGTGCAGATGCGGCGTCACGCTGTACCGGTTGGGGCCGGACAGGGCGATATGCTGGTTGCGCTTGATTCGCTGGCCGGCTTCCACGCGGATTTCGCCTAGATGCGCGTAGAATGACTCGCCCCAGCGATGTTCCGCCTTGATGTAGCGCTCGAATCCGCCGGGCTCGTTGCTGATCTCGGTAACCCGCCCGTCGTCCACAGCAAACAGGTCCGTGCCCGGCGGCATGGCGAAGTCGATGCCCGGATGTCCCTTCAGCACGGTGCTGTTATAGCGGTACTGCGCGTAATGGTCCGGGTGCTGCCCAAAGAACTGGATTACCTGGTGCGCACCGTCAAACGGCGTGCTCAGATAAATGCCCTCCGGCTCATACAGTCCGGATTCCAGTGGACGTGTGGCGAATCGATATTTCATGAGGGTGCCTTCTACTCTTCTGATCTCATTCGTGCGTACACTCCGCACGGGAGCGCCTGCATACATGATTCTAACAGAACGCTAGTGATAGGAACACACTTCCGCGCTATCATGACAGAAGGGTGCGTAGGTGCAAGACTTTTCGAGAGGCTGCGAGTTCCCAGGAAGTCGGTGACGGGAACACGTGCGGTTGCGCATGTGGCGTGCGATGCGAATTCGACAAACCTGCACCGCAGGCGTATACTGGGCCGGGTATGCTGCCGGCTGACGAGTGCTGACAGAACGAGCATTTGCTGTCAAGGGTGGAATCAGGAGAAGGAATCCGTGCCGATTTACGAATACGAATGCCACAGTTGCGGGCAAGAATTTGAACAGATACAGGGATGGTCAGAGGGCGCGCCGGCATGCAATGCGTGCGGCAGTGACAACGTGGCGCGGCGATTGAGCCCGCCCGCCATCCACTTCAAAGGCAGCGGCTGGTATATCACTGACAGCAAGACGGGCAAGGGCAAAAACGGGGCCAACAGCGTCGCCGGCGCGAACGGCGCGTCCAAGGACGGCGATGGCGCCAAAGACTCGGTCTCCGAGGCGAGCGCAGAAAAGTCGTCCTCGGGCGAGTCCAAGAGCGACGCCAAGGCTGAGTCCAAGGGCGAGGCTTCGGCCAAGAAGGAAACCAGCAAGGACAAGGCTTCCGCCTAGACTGCAATCTGGGAAGTCCATTTACATGGCATATATGGCCGGCTCCGAATGGGGCCGGTTTTGTTTCTTAGCGGAGTGAAGTTCAGCCCGATTGTGTTGGCCATGCACAGGATGCTATGATCTCCATACAAGAGAAATATGGAGAAGAAGAGATTTGGACACTCCTAACGCACGAGACGATCGCTCTGACGAAATCCAAGACGCACCCGGTCTGTCTATGAGAGACTTTGCCGCGATAGGAATGGAGTCCGATACCGTTATCGTAGCCATCCTGAATAGACTGGACGACTTCTCGATCTTACAGAAGGAAGGATGGTATCGGATTCCTGCGGCAAGTGTCGACAAGCGTTTGAGCAGGCACTGGCCACCCCAATGGTTGGCTTTCTATCATACGAGGGTTTTTGGCTCGTTGGCGTATGGAGTTCACTATTTTGCCCGGGTACTAGACGTTCGAACGGCATACCGTGAGGAACTGTTTCCTGATGATCCGATTGGCCCCAAGAGCGGCCGCCGCTACCATCAGATATTTTTCGAACCGCTGCGTACCCTTCCTCAGCCCATACTGAGCCGGAGGTGGAGACTGATCGTATTCATCCCCACAACGTGGAAGAAATTTGTTGGCGCCGTCGAGATTAACGATCTCTATGATGAGAGTCCGCTGGAAGATCGCTTGTGGGCTGCGCTCAAGCGGAAACGCATTGCTGCGGAACGGCAAGAATATGTTCGCGTTGGGGACGAAGACTACGCTCTTGACTTTGCGATCTACTGTGTGGGTGGAAAGCTGGACATTGAGACAGATGGTGACACCTACCACGCCAATCCCAAGCGGGCGCCAATAGACACTCTGCGCGACAATAATCTAAAGACCGCTGGGTGGGACGTACTTCGCTTCACTACACTGCAGATTCGTGAAGAGCTTGACGAGTACACCGTGCCGACGATTCTGAAGAACATCAATAGGCTGGATGGAATCGAAGAAGGGAAGCTTCTGGGACGGCGATTTGATGTCGACGGCAGTGATCACTTGCTTCAATCCAGCCTCTTCGACTGAATAATGCGGACGGCGGCGGATAGACGAATTCCTCCGCGTACGGTCCTGCCCGATGCCGTTGCACCCACCAAGGGAAATGACCTGTGCAAGACCTCACAAGACTTGTCGAACGGACGGCCGAAGAAACCAGTTTCACGGGCGCCATCTCCATTGTCGACCATGGCCAGGTCGAATATGCCGGCGCCTTTGGTGAACGCGACCGCAGCAATCACCTGCCCAATACGGTCGACACCCGCTTCGGCATCGCCTCCGGCACGAAGCTGATCACCGCCTTGGGCATCGGAGCTCTCATCGACCAAGATAAGCTT
This sequence comes from uncultured Chloroflexia bacterium, assembly GCA_963752485.1. Taxonomy (GTDB): domain Bacteria; phylum Chloroflexota; class Anaerolineae; order Caldilineales; family Caldilineaceae; genus JASGTU01. The sequence goes on along the minus strand of CAVVYP010000013.1, from coordinate 41,235 downwards.
ACCGTGGGCACGGAGGTCGGAGAGATACGCGCCGACTTCCACACCTTCATCGATCCCTCGGCGACAATCCTCCAACTGCTGACCCACACGTCCGGCGCGTACGACTACTACGACGAGGAGGAGGTCGAAGACTTCGACGACTTCTTTGTTGACATCCCCTGGTACCGGCTGACCACGCCGACGGACTATCTGCCCCTCTTTGAAGGTAGGACGATGAAGTCTGCCCCGGGCGAACGCTTCTCCTATTCCAACGGCGGCTATATCCTGCTCGGCGTTCTCATCGAAACCATCACCGGCCAGCGCTACCGCGACTTCATCCAGCAATATGTACTTGACCCCGCGCACATGGACGACTCCGGATTCTTCGCCTTCAACGACCTGCCGGAGAACGTCGCCGTCGGCTACGTGGCCGACGGCAGCCAGTCCAACATCTACAATCTGCCCATGCGAGGCGCATCGGACGGTGGTCTCTTCGCCACGCTCGACGACATCACCCGGCTGTGGACGTCGCTCTTCCGGTCTGAGATTGTCTCAGTGTCCTTTGCGCAAGAGATGCTGAAGCCGCACGTCACCTTCGACGACACCGCCGCGAGTCGGGCTATGGATACGGCCTCTACTGGTCTAGCACCGAACGGGGAAACAGGATGTTCTACATCGTGGGCAGCGACGCCGGCGTGGGTTTCGACTCGGCCCACTTCCCCGAACAGGAGATGACCGTCACCATCCTCTCCAACACCACTGACGGCGAGGAGCAGATGCGCGGCTCCCTCTACGCTGCGCTCGACGTGTAGCCGATCTCGGCATTTCTTTCTTTCCATCCCAGGGCTGTCTTGACCAATCATTGCATTGCACCGCAACGGGATTGAGCCGCACCATCGTTGTACATTGCCGCATCGCGCGAAAGGCAGGTGGGTAGCGTCTCTGCCTTGAGTAAGCGCTGGTACCGTCGTTTTACCAGACCACGGGTATGCTCTGGGCGCGCCTGCCGCCCTTCCCTTCTCCGATCGAACGTGGAACTGGGGATTGACTTGGAACATTTGTTCTGGTATTCTGTGGACAGCTTCACTGAATGAGAGCAGAGGAACCCCCTTCAGCGCATCCCCCGAAAACGGTAGAATGGTGTTCAACACACAACAGGAGGTAACACACGATGAGTGCACTCAATTGGTTCGAAATCCCGGCTCTGGATTTTGAGCGAGCACGCAAGTTCTATAGCACGGTCCTGGATTCTGATCTGCAGCTCGTGCCGGGAGTGGAAGGTGCCGAGATGGCCTTTCTCCCCGCGGAGGAAGGCGCCACCGGTGGAGCGGTGACCGCCTATGAGGGCTTCAAGCCAAGTCAGGACGGCACGCTGGTCTACCTTAACGGCGGCGCTGACCTCACGGCCATGCTGGACCGTGTAGAGGGGGCGGGCGGCAAGGTAGCCATGCCCAAGACAAGCATCGGCGAGAATGGCTTCATCGCCCTGTTCATCGACACCGAGGGCAACAAGGTCGGTCTCCACTCCATGGGCTAGACTACGGTCCACGGTTCGATAGTTCAGCGTTCAAGGGCGGCTCCCACAGTCAGGGGCCGCCCTTACTGCTTGTTCGATGAGGGTGATGTTGGACAGCCGCCAAGGTTTCGGCTGCGGATTCCTCTCCTTCGAGAGGACCGGCAGCCTTCGGTCACGCAGTAGTGGCTTCGTCCTCGACGGGATGCGGGTGCGCGTCCTCGCTTGCGGACACGCTGTTGTGGGGAAAGAAGAGCTCGCAGAGCTCGACCACGTCTTCGGAGCTGGCCAACCAGCGCCAGTCAAGAACCGTGCTCATTTCCGTGTCGACGACACCGGGCACGGTACGGATCCAGCTCATCACGTAGCCCGTGAGCGCCTCCACGTTCTTGCCGAGAAGCAGCAAGAGCAGGTCCGCATCGGCGCTGTGGTAACAATTGAGCAGCCACACGCGGCGCACGTCCGCATGCTCAGGCAGGTCGAGCAGCGACTGGAAACAGCGCCGGTCCATCCCCGGCTGCACGTCCACCCACACGCTGGCGGCCACGGTGGAACTGCTGGGGTTGACCTCCATTTCCAGCTCGAGCAGCGTGTCGATGTCGGCCCGGCCGCCAAAGCTGAGCGTGGTGCGCGTTTCGCGCACGCCGTCCACGCTGCGCACAACGTCGAGCATGAAGTCATTGAATTCGGAGAGGTCGCGCACGAGACAGACGAAACGCAGGTCCGCGCGCTGGCGCAGCCAGTTGACGAAGAGCGGCGCCACGCCGTGTGAACGATAGCGGCCCACATTGCGCAGCAGTTGTTCGCGGGCGACTTCATCTTTGCCGCTGATGACGTCGCAGTCGATGAAGGCAAGGACTGTCTGTTGGTGATTGTTGTTGCTGGCGCGCATGCGTAATTCCTCAGCAGACTCGGCGGTACGGCCCGCCCCGATGCGACAGAAGCGATCGTGTGCCGGCTTCGTTGGGCTACATTGTACTGTGTTCGGCAGGATGCGCAACTGAGGGCGATGCAGACGCCACAGGAACGATCTTGCCATAGGTTGGGCGCACTGTGAGCCCGTAAGCAGGAGCGACCCGACCTGGGGAGGCTCGCGGAGGAACACCGCAGCCATAGGTCGGCTATCGGCGTTCGATCCGTTGTATCCGCGAAAATCCGTGAGCCCTCTCTGGTGGTTGCACGCACGAGCCCCGCTGCGTAGAATGGCGGGCACGATGCCCAATTCGCTTGAAATCACGGCTGCCAACCGAGCGGACCTGCCGCTTCTGGAGGACTTCCTCACCCAGGGCGGGCCTGCCAAGCACACGGGACGCGTGGCGCGCCAGGAACGCGGGGACGTGGTCTACCTAATTGCCTGGCGCGGGGAGAGACCGCTCGGCCATGCCCTGCTCAAGTGGAAGGGAAGCGACGATGCGGCCGTGGACGGCCGCCTGAACAAGGAATGCCCGGACATTGAAGATCTGTTCGTGGTCGAGGATGCACGGCGATGCGGAGTCGGAACGCGGCTGCTCCGCGAGGCGGAACACCGGGTGCGGGAGCGCAACATCCGCCGTGTCGGTCTGAGCGTAGGCGTCGAGACGAACGACCCTGCGCGCCGTCTTTACGAGCGGCTGGGCTATCGCGACGCCGGCTTCGGACCGTATCTGGAGCAGGGCGAATATAGAGGCGCAGACGGCGAGATCCACCGCTGGCAGGAACTATGCGTCTATCTGTTCAAGGAGTTGGGCGACTAAGCGTTCGCCGGGCTGCCGGTCAAGGATGACACCCATTTGCCGCCGGCTCCATGATTGACATGTCCCAGATCGGCCGAACGGATGAAGACAAACGGACATCACCGATGGACAAACGGGTATCCAGATTCAGCCGTGAGACAACTCTCAGCCACGCGTTTGCCATTCGCTAATCATTGACAACTCTATAACGCAGTGATACCGTACATCTGGTCGCTCTAGTGCATCCGAACGCGGCCCGGTTCCCATCAGCGCGCCCAACCCCGTCACCCAGCGCAGGAGGCGTACTATCACAATGGCACTTCCACTCAACGTCCGCCGTTATGGCAGCGATGCGCCCCTGCCGGAGCAAAAGCCCCTGCGCGCCGGCCCGCTCTCCCTCGTTTTCGAGGCCGGCTGCCTGCGCACCATCCGCCTGGGCGAGCACGAACTCTTGCGCCGCGTCTACGTCGCCATTCGCGACCGGAACTGGGGCACCGCGCCCGACGAGATCAGCAACCTGCAGATCGACGCGTCTGACGACAGCTTCCGCATCGCCTACGATGTGCGCAACCGCCTCGGCGATGTGGACTTCACCTGGCGCGGCGAGATCACGGGCGACGCCGACGGCGCGATCCACTTCAGCATGGACGGCGAGGCGCAGGCCGACTTCCTGCGCGCCCGCATCGGCTTCTGCGTGCTGCCGCCCATGACGGTCGCCGGCCAGCTTGCTCGCGTCACTCATGTGGACGGCGCGCTGGACGAGGCGCCCTTCCCCGTCAACATCGCGCCGCAGCGTGTGGTCGACGGCCAGATCAAGCCGGTCTCCCCCTTCGAAGAGATGGCTTCTCTTGCATACGAAGTCGCGCCGGGCGTGTGGGCGAACGTGGCCTTCGCCGGCGACATCTTCGAGATGGAGGACCAGCGCAACTGGACCGACGCCTCCTACAAGATCTACAGTACGCCGCTGCGCCTGCCCTTCCCTGTGCAGGTGCGCCGCGGCGACCGCATCCGGCAGTCTGTCACGCTGACCCTGTCGGGTGAGTTGCCCGAGAGCGCCGGGGCACGCGAATCGATCCCGATGATCAACGTGGCGGGCGATGGGACACAACGCCTGCCCGCGCTCGGCCTGGGCATGGCGAGTCACGGCCAGGCGCTTACTGCGAGGGAGGTCGAGCGGTTGAGGGCGCTCAACCCGGCGCATTTGCGCGTCGACCTGAACCTGTCGTCCCCCCACCATGTAGACGCTCTTCAAACAGGCGTGTGCGCAGGCGGCGTCATTAGGCGTTGCACTTGAGGTAGCACTCTTCGTGGGCGAGGACGCTCTTGGCGAACTGGATGCGCTGCTCGCTCTGCTGCAAGAAACGCAGCCGCGCATCGCACGCTGGATCGTTTTCGATAGCCGCGGCTCGTCATCGCCGGATCTGGTCGAGCGAGCGCGGCCGATTCTCTATTCGTACGATGCGCATGCGCCCGTGGGCGGCGGCGACCAACGGATACTTCACCGACCTGAATCGCGAGCGGCCGGATACCTCCGCCATGGACTTCGTCGCCTATTCGCTCAACCCGCAGGTGCATGCCTTCGATAACGACTCGCTCATGGAGACGCCAGCGGCCCAGGCCGTCACTGTGGAGAGCGCGACCATTCTGGCGAAGGGCAAGCCGGTCGTCGTCAGTCCGGTCACGCTACGGCCGCGCTTCAACCCGCACGCATCGGGTGCGGAAGCTTCCGCACTCATCGAGCTTCCGCCGCAGGTGGATGTGCGACAACTGTCGCTGTTTGGCGCGGCGTGGACCGTTGCCAGTCTCAAGTATCTGGCAGAGAGCGGAGCGGCGTCCGTCACCTACTTCGAGACCACCGGCTGGCGCGGCGTCTTGGAGACCGAGGCGGGCAGTCCGCTGCCGGAGCTATTTCCGTCCACGCCAGGCGGCGTGTTTCCCCTCTACCACGTACTCGCGGACGCTGCCGCGTTCGCTGGCGCGCAGGTCCTGCCCGCGGCATCCACGCAACCGCTCGCTGCTGGAGGCGCTGGCCATGCAGAATGGCGACGCCATGCGCGTGCTGGTGGCGAATCTGCGTCCGCATGCGCAGGAGTTCGTCTTGCGCGGGCTGCCGGCGCAGGTGGCCGTCACGTCGCTGGACGAGGAGAGCTTCGCCCAGGCTGTGGGCGATCCGGAGCGCTATCGCGCCCAGGCTGGGCAGGTCGTCGACACGATCGCTGGGGCCCTGGCGTGGAAATTGCCGCCGTATGCGGTGCTGCGCGTGGATTTTCGCAAGGCATAACGAAGCATCTTCCTGGACGTCGCCAGATTCCAGGAAGTTTGGAGCGCACGGAGACCCGTATGGACGCAGTCTACACTTCAGCGCCGGCCAAGATCATCCTCTTCGGCGAGCACGGCGTCAACCGGCAGCAGCCCGCCCTGGCCACTGCAGCCGACCTGCGCACCTATTGCCGCGTGCAGCCACGAGGTGACGCTGCCTACTCGCTGCGCGGCGGCGGACGCGTCGAGGAGGGAGACCTTGCCGGACTCGCCGCCTTCCGTGACAAGGTCGACGCGCTGCGCGAAGCGGGGGCGCTGGACGACATCCGCGAGGTCGCACGTGACTTCTTTGCACCCACGCGCTACGTGCTGGCCTATGCGCTATCAGAATTCGACGTCGGCGGCGTGGATGTGGAATGGCGCTCTGACCTGCCCATCGGCTCCGGCCTGGGCTCCGGCGCGGCGGCCAACACCTCCATGGTGCGCGCCCTGTGCGAACTTGCCGGCAGCGAATGCACGCGCGAAGACATCGTCGAGTTCGCGTGGCAGGGCGACGTCATCGCGCATGGCGGCGTGGCATCCAGCTCTGGACAGCAGCACCTCGACCTATGGCGGCCTTGGTGCGCTACACCACGGCGGCCGGCGCAGAACCGCTGCCCATCGCCGCGCAACTGCCGCTCGTCGTCGGTGATACGGGCGTGCCGCACAACACCGCCGCCATCAACACGCATGTGCGCCGCTGGCTGGACGAGAAGCCGGTGCGCATGGCGCTCTTTGGCGACATGGGCTACGTGGTGCAGGCGGCGACCGAGGCGCTTGGCCAGCGGCGACAATGCCGCGGTCGGCCATCTCATGAACATCCACCAGCTCTTCCAGGAGAAGATGGGCACGTCCATCGCCGAAAACGAAACTCTGATTGAGGCGGCGCTGGGCGCGGGCGCGCTGGGCGCGAAGATTTCCGGCTCAGGCCGCGGCGGCGTGATCATTGCGCTGGTCGATGCCGGCTAGCACAGGCGGCAGTGGCGTCAGCCATCGACGCCGCCGGCGGCCGCAGCTATATCGTCACCTCCGGCGCAGAAGGCGTGCGCGTGGAGCCGCAGCGTGCTGGGACGGGACACTTCCGCCGGCTAGGGACAAAGCCGGAATTGGCGTCTCAGATAGGAGATCATCGTCCGGATACTACGGTCCGGCTTTGACGAAGCAGGTACGTACTCCGACAATTCACATCACAATCCAATCAATATGGAGCACAAACCCAATATGGACCCGCAAATCAGCATTCCTAAAGGACGCATCGTCGATCTGACCCACGTCCTCCTGCCCGGCAAGGAGCAGTACACGCTGGAAGTCTCGCGCAAGAACCTGCGCGAAGGCAGCGAGGGCGACATCATGTGCACCATGTATATGTGGTCGCACGTGGGCACGCACATCGAGGCGCCCGCTGCATTTCCTCACCGACGGCGGCGACACGGCCAGCATCCCCGTAGAGATGATGATCGGCCCGGCCATCGTGCTCGACTTCCGCAACAAGGGCGTCAGCGAGCCTATCTCTCTGGCAAGAGATGCAGGCCGCCGGCGACATCCAGGTCGGCGACCGCGTGCTCACCATGACCGGCCGCCACGACCTCCTACCGCACGCCGCAGTCACATGACCGCCCCTACATCACCGAGGAGGCCATGCGCTGGCTGGTCGAGGACCGCAAGATCAACTGCCTGGGCACGGACAGCTCCGGCTTCGAGGTGCGCGGCGTGGACAACTACCCCAACCACCGCCTGCTCACCGAGGCCGGCATTCCCGTCATCGAGTGCATGAACAACCTCGTCGAGCTGAAGAAGCAGCGTGTGCATCTGATTGCCCTGCCCATCCCGATTGTCGGGCTGGACGCCTGCCCGATCCGCGCCATCGCCGTAGAGCCGGAGGACTGACGTGGCTGATTCCGAGCGCTCCGGCTTTCGCATCGGCGCGGCGCTCTTCAACGGCGACCACGCCCGTCTGGCCGACGAAGTGGCGCGGCTGGAGGAAGCGGGCGTCGACTTCATCCACCTGGACGTGTTCGACGGCCGCTTCGTCTCCGACCTGGGCTTCCCGCCGCGCACCATCGCCGCGCTGCGCGGGCTGACGGATCTGCCCTTCGAGGTGCACCTGGGCGCGGAGGATCCGCTGCGCTTCGTGCCCGCGCTTGTCGACGCCGGCGCGGACCTGATCATCTTCCACGTGGAGAGCGTGCCCATGGTCTACGAGGCGCTCTTCCTCGTGCGGAGCCAGGCCGTGCGCGCCGGCCTGGCCTTTGCGCTGGGCACGCCTGTGCAGCGGCTGGAGCCCGTTATCGGCGGCGTCGACGCCGTGTTGCTGCTCTCTCGCGTCACCGGCGAAGGGCGCGCGCGGGGCGAGCTTCGACGCGGGCGTGTTGCCGCGCGTATCGGCTGTGCGCGACATGGCTGCAGCGGCCGGTTGCGACGTGGACATCCAAGTGGCGGGCAGCGTCAAGCGCGAGCATGTGCCCGCGCTGCTGGACGCGGGCATGACGTCGCTGGCCATGGGCGGCGGCCTCTACCGCGTCCCGTCCATGGCCGACGAGGTGCAGGCCTTGCGCATGCTGGCGAGGGAGTGAGTTGCTCACGAATGAACACGGACAACGCGGAGTTTCATACGAGTAGTCCGTGTGAATCCTGAATGTCCGTGAGCCATCTTGATTTGATCCACATCGACGAGGAGATGACAATGGCACACGACCCGCACTGGATCGTCCAAATCGGCTCCCGCTCTTTCGGCAGGTCTACCCGGAGCACATCCGCCAACTGGAGGAGGCGGGCTGCCAAGTCGTGCCCAACACGGTCGGCCGCGCCTATCGCGCGATCCGAACTCATGGACGCGCTGCAGGACGCTGACGCCATCATCACCGGCACGGATGAACTGACCGCGGACGTCATCGCCGCCGCACCCAAGCTCAAGACCATCGCCAAGCACGGCATCGGCCTGGAGACCATCGACCTGGACGCTGCCCAGCGCCCGCGGCATCGTGGTCAGCGCCACGCCGCAGGCCGTCACCGACGCGGTGGCCGACCTGACGCTGGCGCTGATGCTGGCCGCGGCGCGCAAGATCGTTCCGGCGCACAACAGCGTCTGCGCCGGGAAGTGGACCAACTTCACCGGCATGCAGTTGCGCGGCAAGATGCTGGGCATCGTCGGTCTGGGCCGCATCGGGCAACAGGTGTGGCTGCGCGCCAAGGGCTTTGGCATGAAGGCCGTCGCCTACGACCCGTACCCGAACGAAGCCTTCGCGTCCGAGCACGATGTGACCTTCGTTCCCCTGGACGAACTGCTGCGTACGGCCGACGTGGTCGACGCTGCACGCGCCGCCCGACCCGTCCGGCGGCCCGCTGCTCGACGCGGACGCCATCGCATCCATGAAGCCCGGCAGCATCGTGGTCAACACCGCGCGCGGAGCCCTCATTGACGAGGCCGCGCTGGTCAGATGCGCTGCGCAGCGGCCATCTCGCCGCCGCCGGCCTGGATGCCTTCGTGGAAGAACCGCTCGTCAACAGTCCGCTCACGGAACTAGACAACGTTGTGCTCACGCCCCACATTGGCGGCAGCACCTACGACGGGCGGAGGCTGATGGGCGAGGCGGTGGTGGAGAATCTGCTGCGCGCGCTGCGCGGGGAGGAGCCGCTCTTCCGTGTGGTGTAGAATATGGCTCACGGATCGCACGGATGAACATGGAGTTTACACTGCATCGTCCCGCTTTGGCCCGGCCAGACCAGTGAGCAAACCGTAGGTCACGTCTCCGGCGTGACGAGCGTGATACGCGCCCAAAGCCGATCGCCAGAGGAGCGCAGCAACGCATCGCCCGGTCGAGCAAGAATCCGAGCAAACCGTAGGTCACGTCTCCGGCGTGACGAGCGTGATACGCGCCCAAAGCCAGCCGCCAGAGAAGCGCAGCAACGCATCGCCCGATCGAGCAAGAATCCGAGCAAACCGTATTCATCCGCAAGCTATCCCGTTCTTTGGCAATCATCAGGAGACCGCCATGCCCGACGAACCACAACCCATCCTCGACCGCCTCTTCTCACTCGAAGGCAAGGTCGCCCTCGTCACCGGCGCGTCCAGCGGCATCGGCCGCGGGCTGGCCGTGGGCTTGGCTGAGGCCGGAGCCGCGGTCGGCGTGCACGGCCGCAACGCCGAGGAGATCGCCAACACCTGCCGCATGATCGAGGAGGTCGGCGGCATAGCGCTGCCCATGCAGGCCGACCTCGTCGACACAGCCACCTGCGCACCCGCTCGTCGAGCAGGTGCGCGCCGAACTGGGCGGGCTCGACATCCTCGTCAACAACGCGGCCACCAACCGGCGCAAGCCTATCATCGAGGTGACCGAGGAAGACTATGACTTCGTGCTCTCCGTCAACCTCAAGAGCGTCTACTTCCTGAGCCAGGCCGCGTACCCGCACATGCGCGACGCGGGCGGCGGCAAGGTCATCCACATCGGCTCCATGAACAACCACTTCGGGCTGGACACCGTCTCCATCTACGGCGCGGCCAAGGGCGGCGTCGGCCAGCTCACCAAGGCGATGGCCGTGGAGTGGGCGCGGGACAATGTGCAGGTCAACTGCATCGTGCCCGGCTTCATCTACACGCCGCTGACCGAGGGCATCTGGGACGACGACGACGAAGTCGCCGGCTGGTTCCGGCGCCGCATCCCCATGCGCCGGCCAGGCTATCCCGACGACATCGTGGGCCTGGGGCTCTTCCTGGCCTCGCATGCGTCTGACTACATCACGGGCCAGAATTTCATCATCGACGGTGGCTTCCTGGCCGGCGGCTCCTGGCTGCGCGATGATGACGAAGAGAACTGGTAGCGGGGAGATGTGCTGATGCGACTTCAGGACAAGGTTGCACTCGTAGTGGGCGGCGGCGATGGGCATGGGGCGCGCCGTGGCGAACGCCTTCGCCCGTGAAGGCGCACAGGTCGCCGTCGCCGACGTTGACGCGGAGGCAGGAAGCGCCGTGGTCGAGGAACTCCGGCAGACGGGCGCGGACGCGCTCTTCGTCCACACGGACATCAGCGACGCAGCGCAGGTGGAGGCTGCGGTCGCCGAGACAGTCGGGCGGTTCGGGCGCATCGACGTGCTGCACGTCAACGCGGGCATCCAGTCCCGCACCGAGGACAGGCGCGCGCACGAGTTGAGCGTCGAATTCTGGGAACGCACGATGTCGGTCAATCTGCGCGGCTCGTGGCTCTGCAGCAAGTACGTGATCCCGCACATGCTGGCGCAGGGCGGCGGCTCGATCATTCTCATCGGCTCGCCCACCGGTTGGCTGGGCGTCGCGCCCGGGTCCACGGCGTACAGCGCCAGCAAAGGCGGCGTCATCGGCCTGACGCGCGTCATGGCCGCGGACTATGCGCGCGACGGCATCCGCGTCAACTCGATCATGCCCGGCACCATGGACACGCACATGATCCGCGAGTGGACGAGCGACCCGGCCATGGCCCATCAACTTGCAGAGGCCATCCCGCTGGGCCGCATCGGCCAGCCGGAAGACATCGCCGGCCTGGCCGTCTTCCTGGCCTCGGACGAGTCGAGCTTCTGCACCGGCGGCCTCTTCGCGGCGGACGGCGGGCAGTCGGCAATTTGACAGTTCTCGGGCGAGAGACGCTTGCGCTGAGAACGACATTTGGCTAGAACCGAGGCAACCCACCTGACCCTCCAAGGCAAGACAGCCATCATCACCGGCGCGAGCCGCGGCATCGGCGTCGAGATCGCCCGCACGCTGGCCGAGCAGGGCATGTCAGTGGCGCTCACGGCCCGCTCACCGCAGGTAGCCGACGTGGCAGCCACCTTGCGCGACGAGGGCCACAACGCCATCGGCTTCACCGCCGACGTCAGCAACAAGGATGAGCGTAGAGCGCATGGTCGCCCGCGTCGAGGAGGAACTCGGCCCGCTGTGGCTGCTGGTCGCCAATGCCGGCGTTCTGCGCACCGGACCCACCGCCGAGCATGCCCGAAGAGGACTGGGACGACGTCTTCGCCGTGGATGCCAAGGGCGTCTTCCTCTGCTCGCAGGCCGCCATCCGCACGCATGATACCGCGCAAGGAAGGCCGCATCGTCGTCGTCTCGTCCATCGCCGGGCAGATCGTGCGCACGGCGCAGATTTCGTACTGCTCGGCCAAGGCCGCCGCCATCCATTTCGCCCGCTGTCTGGCCGTGGAGATGGCGCCGCATGGCATCACCGTGAACTGCCTCTGCCCGGGCATGACGTGGACGGAGATGCTGGGCGATCTCGGCGGTCGAACGAGGGCCTCGACCTGGACGCCATGACCGCGCTGATCCCCGCCGGTCACATGGCCGACCCGAAGGACCACGCGCATCTGGTCGCCTACTTTGCCTCAGAAGAAGCCGCGCATGTCACCGGGCAGGTGGTCAGCGTGGACGGCGGACAGAGCCAGTACATGCCGCTGAGCCGCGAGTGCGCGTCTAGCACGTCGACGCAGCTACATGGATGATGTCGAGTCTCGAAGGAGACATCATGAAAGCTTTCTCAAAGATAAACCAGGCCCCGGACTGTCCCTGCGTCGACATTCCTGAGCCGGAAATCGTCGAACCGGACGATGTAAAGCTCAAAGTCGAATACTGCGCCATCTGCGTGGGCGAGACGAAGGCCTACGACTGGGACCCGTGGGCGGCCAGCGACCCGACCTACGTGCTGCCCACAGTGATGGGCCATGAGGCGGCAGCCATCGTCCACGAGGTGGGCCCGGCGGTGCGCCACTTCAAACCCGGCGACCGCGTCACCGTGGACCCCATGATCCACTGCGGCGTCTGCGCGACCTGCAGCGCCGGCTAACCAACATGTGCGACGAGCGGGAGATCTACGGCAAACGGCGCGGCGCATTTGCGGAGTATACGGTCGTGCCAGAGCGTGCCCTGTGCCAGATTCCCGACGTCATGCCCATGGACGAGGCCGCGCTTGCTGGAAAATCTGGGCGTGGCCGCGCACGCGCGTCGACGTGCGTCCGCATGACCCCGGCGACGTGGGCGTCGTCATCGGCTGCGGTCCTATCGGCATCCTGGCCGCGCAGACGTTGGCGGCGTGGGGCGTGCGCACTGTCATGACCGACTCTGCCGCACCGCGGCTGGAGATGGCGCGTGAGATGCAGCGGCGCGACCGTGATCGACATCCGCCAGCAGGACCCCGTGGAGGTCGTGCAGCGAATGACGCACGGCCGCGGGCGCGGACTATGTGCTGGAGACCGCAGCCAACCAGGCAGCTTTGGACCAGGCGTTTGACCTGGTGCGCATCGCGGGCACGATCTGTCACCATCGGCACCTTCGGCAGGCCCCATCAGCTTCAACCCCTTCTTCCGCATGACGCGACGCGAAATTCGCCTGCTCAGCACGATGGGGCGCACGTGGGAGACATGGCGGCGCATGGTGCAGATGATCGAGGCGGGGCAGATCGAACTGCGGCCGCTCATTTCGCACATTCTGCCGCTGGAGGAATACGAGCGCGGCTTCGAACTGGTGAAGTCGGGCGCGATCAGAAGGTCCTGCTGAAACCTAGCCCGAGGAGGGAATCGCCATGACGCAACGGCTGTTCGCCTATGGCACGCTGGGACCGGACCGGCCAAACGAGCACGTGCTCGCCGCCATTAGCGGGACATGGTAGGAAGCCTCGGTCAAAGGCCATCTCAAGCCATTGGGCTGGGGCGCGGACCTGAGCTACCCGGGCATCGTGCTCGACGACGACGCAGACGAGGTATCTGGCTACGTCTTCTGCTCGGACAGCCTCGCTGACCGCTGGCACGAACTCGATGCGTTCAAAGGCGAAGAATACGAGCGCGTATTGATCACCGCACACGAGAGATGCACAGGCGGTAGACGCGTACATCTACGTGCTCAGAGAGACCTAGTCCGTCACCTCACAACGCAGATTGCATTCTGATGCCAGACTTCACAACGTCAGTAGGAGCCTCCAATGACCGATCTCAAATTCGCCGTGTTCGGTACCGGCTTCTGGTCCCACTACCAGATCCCCGCCTGGTTTGAGGTGGGCGGCGTGGACCTGGTCGCCGTCTACAACCGCACGGTCGCCAAGGCTGAAGCGGTCGCCGAGAAGTTCGCGCGTGCCCCGCGGTCTATGGCGATCCCGAAGAACTGCTGCGCAATGAGAAGCTTGACTTCATCGACATCATCACCGAGGTGCCGGCGCATGAGCCGCTGGTGCTGCTCGCCGCGCAGTATGGCGTGCCCGTCATCTGCCAGAAGCCAATGTCGGCCGACTACGCCTCCTGCCAACGCATGGTGCAGGCGTGCGACGGATGCGGGCATTCCCTTCTACGTACACGAGAACTACCGCTGGCAGGCGCCCATCCGCGAGCTCAAGCGCATCGTGGACGAGGGCGCCATCGGGCGACCCTTCCGCGGTCGCTTCCAGTTTCTGCACGCGCTGGAGCCCTTCGTGTGGGAGAACCAGCCGCTGCTGAAGTCGCTGCCCAAGCTGATCATCGCCGACCAGGGCAGCCACCAACTTGACCTGGCCCGCTTCTTCTTCGGCGAGTTCCAGCAGATCCACTGCCAGCATCTGCGCGTGCGCGACGACATCGTGGCCGAGGATGTGGCGTCCATCTCCCTGCGCAATGACGACGCTATCGTCAACGTGGAGCTGAGCTTCGTCTCGCATGACGGAGTGGAACCACTTCCCGGAGGTGTTCATCTACCTGGAAGGGACCGGACGGCACGCTGGAGTTGGGCGCCGACTTCTGGGTGCGGCTCACCACCGATGCAGGCACGCAGATTCACCGCTGTCCCGCCGCCCCGCTATCCCTGGGCCGACCCCGCCTACGACGTCAACCACGCCAGCATGGTGCCCGCTGCACGAGAACTTCCTGCGCGGGCTGCGCGGCGGTCCGCCGCCGGAAAACACAGGCGCAGACAACCTGAAGACCATGCAGCTCGTCTACGCCGCCTACGAGTCGGCGGAGCGGAATGCCGTCGCGCCTCTTGCGTGAACAGTCCTGATTCTCCAGACCGTGCGCCGAACCTGAGAGGCTCCCAGAACGAGTGTTTGCGCGCACTTTGCTGCGGTGGTATCATACGAACGCCATTAAACAAATGAACATCGCCACCTACACTGCCATCTGAGCCCGTTACGTCGAGCCGGGCAAACGCCTTGGCCGCACAGGCATCTCTCGGCCCAGGTTTGGCGCCCGGCGGTCGCATCCGCCAGTTTGGGCGATTCACGGATACTTCGTTTCCTTCTCGGGCAAAGAGCGTTGAGCAACCGTGGGAGAAAGGAGTTCGCACGCATGGCATGAGATCCACGTCAGAAACAAGCAGTTGGCCGTGGAACATCTTTGTATACCCATTTGGAGGAGAAGAGATGAATCTCAAGAAGTTGATGCTTGTCGGGTTGTCTGTGTTCATGATTGTGGCGATGTTGGCGGGCTGTGTGGCAACGCCGCCGCCTGCCGCAGAAGAACCTGCCGCTGCCCGCAGAAGGGGAAGAAGCGGCAGCGCCGGCAGCCGGTGAAGAGCAGATCACGCTGCGCTGGGCCAACATCATTGACGGTGACCGGGAGCCGAGCAATGGCAGGATGTGATTGACGCCTTTGAGGCCGAGCACCCGAACATCAAGGTTTCCAGTGAATCGACCGCCGGCAGCGGCGCTGCCATCTACCCGGACGTGCTGAAGACGTCCATGGCGTCTGGCGAACCGCCGGATCTCTACTTCATGTGGGGCGGCTCCATCGCCCAACCCTTCATCGACGCCGGACAGGCCCTGGATCTGACGTCGTACTACGAGACATACGGCTGGAACGAGCAAGTTCGCGCCCTGGGTAGTGGATCGCATCAAGTCAGACGGCACACTGTACGGAGTGCCATACCATGCGCTGGGCATGGGCTTCTGGTATCGCAAGGACATCTTCGAAGAGCTTGGCATCGAGGTCCCAACCACCTTTGCGGAGCAGGAAGAAGTGTGCGCCACGCTCAAGGAGAACGACATCTACTGCGTATCCATGGGCGGCAAGTTCGGCTGGCACACCATGCGTGTGCTGGACTACTTCCTGGAGTATCACTGCGGGATCTGAAGTGCACAACAAGCTCAATAGCCTGGAAGAAAGCTGGAACCAGCAGTGCGTGATCGACGCCTACAACACGTTCCAGAAATGGATCGACAACGAGTGGGTCGTGCCCGACTTCCTGACAGTCGCGCCTAATGACTCTCGCATTCCCATGTATCAGGGCGATGCAGCGCTCGATTCTCGAAGGCGTGTGGCTGGAAGGCGCGATCAAGAACGCGGAGCAGGATACCGAGCCTGTACGACTTCTATCTGCCGCCGACCGATCATGAGCCGGTGCGCTTCTCGGCCTTCCCCGAACAGTGGATGATCCCGGCGGGGCCGCCCATCCAGATGAAGCCGCTCTGTTTATCGATTTCATCACTGACGCCGACGTGCAGAAGCAGTTCCCGATCAACGACTTCGCCAACTCGGCGACCGTCGGCGTGAATCCCGACTGCGAGGAATGGCCGATGACGTGCAAGTGGCGAGACATCATCCTGAGCGCGGAAGATGCCTATCCGCCTACCGACCAGGCCTTCGTCAAGGAGCTGATGGACGGCTTCTTCGAGGTTCAGGACGCCATCGTCGCCAAGCGGCTGACCCCGGAAGAGGGCGCCGAGCTCTTCCAGCAGCGCGTCGAGGAATGGCAGGCCAACCAGTAGGGCTGTACGTGTTCTTGCCGATGATATAGACGCAGAATCCCTGAGCCTCGCTGGTTCAAGGACGAGTCCCCATCTCCCAGCACGGCTTGATCCAGCTGGGAGATCGGGGACTTTCGAGAATCGGGAGAGAAGATGTGACGCTATGACCACTGCACAAGAATCTATCCAGCCCGCCGCAACTGCGACGACTCAGCGCCGCACGCAGACGTCGTTTCGTTTGACGCCCTATCTGTTTCTGGCGCCGGCCCTCATCTGGTATCTGATGTTTCTGGTCTATCCCATGTACCAGTCGCTCGTCATCAGCTTCATGGACTGGGACGGGCTGTCACCCGGCATGGAGTTTGTGGGACTCGGACAATTACCGTCGCATCATCTTTGAAGATGAGACCGCACAGCGCGCTCTGCGCAACAATATCCTATGGACGGCAGGCGTACTGCTCTTTCCCACCGTCATCGGCCTGCTCCTGGCTGTGGTGCTGGACCGCAAGCTGCGGGGGCGCACGCTCTTCCGCTCGATCTTCTACGGCCCTGCCGTACTACCCCTGGTCGCCGTGGGCATGATCTGGGCCTGGATGTACAATCCCGCAGTTCGGTTTTGTGAACTATGTCCTGGAGGCGATCGGCCTGGGCCATCTGGCGCGCGGCTGGCTGTCCACCTTTGAGACCGCATTGCCCGCCACCTTCGTGACGCAGATCTGGAGCGGCGTCGGTTTCCCCATGATTCTCTATCTGGCCGCGTTGCAGGCCATCCCTGTCGAGCAATATGAAGCCGCGCGTATCGACGGCGCTAACGCGATTCAGCTCTTTTTCCGCATTACGCTTGCCCTGGCTGCGCGAGGCAAACGTCATCGTCTTCTCTTTGGCCGTCATCAGCTCGTTCAAGACCTTTGACCTTATCTATACGATGACGTACGGCGGACCGGGTCGCATCACCCAGGTGCTGGGTACGTGGATGTATTTCAACGCCTTCCAGTATTATCACGCCGGCTACGGAGCCGCTATTGCCTGGATCATCGCACTGATCACGATGATTATGGCCGTACCCTATATCCAGCGTATGTCACGGGATTGAAGGAATTGATCATGACAACGAGTGCCCCCAGCCTGAAGACGGCAAACCAGGTATGCCAATACTAGTCATCTATATCATTCTGACCTGATGGCCGATCGTATGGCTGGTACCGCTGGGGATCATCATCTTGACGTCGCTGCGCAGTCAGGGCGACCTGCTGGGCAACGGCATTTTCGCCTGGCCGGACCATATCCAGTGGTCCAACTATGTCCGCGCCTGGGCTATCGGCAACTTCTCTACCTACTTCCGCAACAGCCTGATCCTCATCATCGTGAAGGTGCCGCTGGGCATCGTCATCTCATCCCTCGCCGCCTATCCGCTTGCCAAGATGGAGTTTCGCTTCCGTTCGTGCGATCTTCATCTTCTTCCTCTTCGGTCTGGCCATCCCCATTCATGTTACGCTTACGCCGCTGTTGGTGATGATGAAGCAGTTGGGTATCGCCGGCAACCTGGCCGCCCTGATCCCGCCTTACGTGGTCTTTGGCCTTCCCTTCCAGATCTTCGTCATGCGCGGTTTCTTCCGCACGGTACCCTCCGAGCTGCTGGAGGCGGCGCGACTGGACGGCGCGTCGGAGTGGGGCATCTTCTGGCGAATCCTCATGCCACTCTCCGCCCCTGCCCTGGCCACGCTCTTCATCATCGACGCCCTGGCCACCTGGAACGAACTGCTCATCGCGCTGGTGCTGATTCAGCGCATCCGAATGGCGTACGGTACCGGTGGGCCTTCTGCAGTTCCAGGGCCAGTTGTCCTCGCGCTACACGGAGATGATGGCCGGCGTGGTGATTTCCATCACCCCGATTATCCTTATCTATATTTTCTTGCAACGATACATGGTCGCCGGGTTGACGGCCGGCGCACTGAAGGAATAGCCAACGAACCACCCACACCATCGGACGCGCATGTGTATCGCCCGTTTACGAATCGACAGTACCGGGCTGCAGGAGATGCGCACGACGCTGTCGCTCATCGCCGCGGTTCAGCCGTACCGATCTGGCCACGCCAGGCCGGCGGCCTCAAGTACCGACCGTGGACGCGGCACTGCAGAGGCGGCACATTGGAAAGGATCCGACGCAAATGTCGAAGTTCAAGGTTTCGCCCACCAATGACTATCTCCTGAAGGATGGCGAGCCGTTCTTCTATCTTGCCGACACGGTGTGGGCGGCTTTCGCCAATCTGCGGCTGGATGAGTGGGAGCGGTATCTGGCCTATCGACGATTGCAGGGTTTCACCGCGCTGCAGATCAGCATCCTGCCCATCACGCATGACACCAGCATGTCGGACGAGAACATCGATCCGTTTCTGAGCGACGGGGACGGCAACTGGGATTTCAACAGGTTGAATGAAGCCTATTTCGACAATGCCGTGACGATGGTCGAGATGGCCGTCTGCGAGGGCTTTGCACCCGTCCTCGGCGTGGTGTGGTGCAGCTATGTGCCCGGCACACGCTGCTCGCAGCATAGCCCGGTGGCCTCGGCGATGCACCTCGAGGCACGTCGCGCCGTACGCGACCTATGCCGCGGAACGCTTCAAGCAATTCGATCCCATGTTCTTCATCAGCGGCGACACGCAGTTCGAATCGCCTGACGAAGAGCCCTACTACATGGCCGCGCTCGCAGGCTGTCAAAGAGGTCTGTCCCGACGCACTCCTGACCATGCATATGACGCCGAACGGCGAACTGCCGCGCAGCTTCGTGGATGCAATCGATTTCTACATGTACCAGTCGGGGCATCATGTCGAGCGACAGGACCGGCCCTACACCCTGGCCGAGAAGTTCATGGCCTATCCGGTCAAGCGTCCCATCGTCAACAGCGAACCTCCCTATGAAGGCCACGGCCGCGTCGGTTCCCAGACGCGCTTCAACGCCTTTGACGTGCGCAAGGCGACGTGGCAGAGCCTGCTGTCCGGCGCGAAGATGGGCGTCACCTACGGCGCCCACGGCGTTTGGTCTTGTCACCGTCGCGGCATGAACGTTTCTCAACGCCGCCAATTCCTTTGAGCCATTCGATTGGGACCAGGCGCTGCTGCTCGACGGCGCATGGGACGTCTCCTACGCCAGATGGCTCTTCGAGACGTTCAACTTCTTCGAACTGGAACCGTCGGACGTGCTGCTGAACGAAGACCCGGAGATTCGGGCGGCGACGAACGCGGACCGCAGCGTCCTGGCGGTCTACGCCCCTTATACCTTTGACATCGAACTGAGCATGGACCTGGCCGGCTGGCGATGCCGGCAGATCGATCTGGCGTCGCGGCGTGTGATGACGCCGGAGGTGGAAAGCGGCGAACACTCGCGTATCCGGATGCACAGCCTGAACTCGGACAGCCTGCTGCTCGCGGAGAAGGGATAGCCAGTCGAACGCCCGCCTCGCCGTCGACGCACCAGTCACACACACCACTCCGAAAGGACGCCCGCCGCCATGCCCAGCGCACCCGCCACCCATCTGCCCCGCATCCAGGTTCACCCGGACGGGCGCTTCCTCATGACCGACCAGGGCAAGCCTTTCTTCTGGCTGGCCGACACCGCCTGGGAGTTGTTCCATCGCCTGACGCGAGATGAGGCTCGGCGCTATTTTGCCAACCGCAGCCAGAAGGGCTTCAATGTCATCCAGGCCGTGCGCGCTGGCCGAGTTCGACGGCATCCGCGTCCCCAACGCCTATGGCGACACGCCCTTGCTCGACGCTGACCCCACACGGCCCAACGAGGCTTACTTCGCCTATGTGGACGAGTTGATCCGCATGGCCGCAGACTACGACCTGTACATTGGCCTGCTGCCCACCTGGGGCGACAAGGTCACGCCGAATCTGGGGCATCGGCCCGGTGGTCTTCGACGCGCAGACTGCGGCCGTCTACGGCGAGTGGATCGGCGAGCGCTATGCGCCGCGACACCAACATCATCTGGATCAACGGCGGCGACCGGCCCCCGCTGCAGGGCGACCAGGACTGGCGCCCGTATGGCGCGCCCTGGCGGCGGCATCCGCGCCGGCGTCGGCGGCCCCTGCCTGATGACCTATCACACGCCCGGCGGCCTGGACAGGTCCACATCGGTTTGGTTCCACGAAGACGCCTGGCTGGACTTCAACACCATGCAGTCGGGGCACGGCAGCGGGCGCGACACGCCCGTGTGGGAGGGCATCGCCCGCGACTATGGCTTGCAGCCGCCGAAGCCGGTGCTCGACGCCGAGCCCAACTACGAGGACCACCCGGTCAATCCCTGGCCGGAGTGGGATCCCGGCCAACGGCTACTATCGCGATGACGACGTGCGCCGCCAGAGCTATCGCTCGGTCTTTGCGGGCGGCTGCGGCGTCACGTATGGGCATCACTCCATCTGGCAGTTCTGCGGCACTGCGCCACGAGCCGCACAACCACCCCGACCGCTACTGGTGGGAGGCGATGGACCGGCCCGGCGCGTCGCACATGGTGCATCTGCGCCGTCTGATGGAGAGCCGCCCCTACTTCGAGCGCATCCCCGACGATAGCCTGATCCTTTCCGAGAACGGCGAACGCGAGCGGCACCTGACCGGCACGCGGGCCAGCAGACGGCAGCTACGCGATGGTCTACGTGCCGGACGCGGTGAACACGGTGACCGTGGACGTGGGCAAGGTGAGCGGCTCGCCCGTGCAGGCGTGGTTCTACGACACGCATACCGGGCATGGCGCAGGACGCCGGCCGCTTCGAGGACAAGTCCCCGCGCGAGTTCACCATGCCGCTGGAGTGGCACGATTGGGTGCTCGTGCTGGACGACGCATCGAAGGATTTCGCGCCGCCGGGCGCGAACTGACGTATCCATCCAACTTCCCGAAAGCTCGCAGCTTCCGAGATAGCCATACGATGGAGAATCCCCATGAACCACCACATCACCCTCAACCAGTGCACCGCCGCCCTGGACGCCAACGGCATCGGCTACGGCATCTTCGCGCTGCAGAACGGCGCGCAGGCCCTCGTCTCCGAATACGGCGGCCACGTGCTCGGCCCCTTTATCGGCCCCGGCGGCGAGAGCTTACTGTGGACCAACCCGGCCCTGGCCGGCGCGGACGCGCTCGGTGCACTCGTCGCCGCGCGCGACTGGAACATCGGCGGCGACCGCATCTGGATCGCGCCGGAAATCCAGTACAACTGTCACGACCGCACCGACTTCTGGGGCACGCTCGACCTGCCGCAACAGATGGACCCCGGCAACTACACGCTGGAACAACGCGGCGGCGACGCCTGGCGCGTCGCGCAGGAAGTCACGCTGGAGGCGTACAACCTCAACACGGGCAGCAAGATGCTGCACGTGGCAGCGTATCTTCCGCCCGGCGCCCGACCCGCTGCGCAAGCTGAGCAGCTACGCAGGCTTGATTGACGGCGTCACCTACGCCGGCTACGAGCAGCTTGTCACGCTGACCGACACGGAGCCGAACAGCATCCTCAGCGAGTCGTGGAGCCTGGCGCAGCTCAACCCGGGCGGCGTGCTGTGGATTCCCGCCACGGCCGACGCCGAGGTCACCGACTACTACGAGCCCATCGACGACGAGCACCTGCAGCGTGTGCCCGGCCTCCTGCGCATCAACATCAGCGGCACGCCGCCAGTTCAAGATCGGCATCCAGGCTGCGCAGGTCTTCGGGCGCATGGCCTACGCCAACCGGCTGGACGACGGCCGCGCCTACCTGGTCATCCGCGGCTTCCACAACAACCCGTCCGCGGCCTATCTGGAGGAGCCCGCGCATCTGGTCGGCCGCAGCGGCCACGCCATACACGTCTACAACGACGACGGCATGTTCGGCGGCTTCGGTGAAATGGAGTGCCAGGGCCAGGCCATCGGCGGCAGCGCTAGGCCGAAGCGCCGGCACGGACCAGTTCCTGCTCTGGTACTACGTCGGCGCACCGGAGAAGATCGACGCTATCTTCGCCGCGCTCATCGGCGCGAGGTAGACGCGGTGCGGCGGTCGCAGCTTCTGGCCGGCACACATTCGGTGGTGGCAACGGAAATGAGTGCCCGGGCCAGCGTGCGATATGTGCCGGCCGACAGCCATCGCGGCGCGCAGGTACGAATTCTGGCCCAATAAGTGACCATCGGCCGCAGTATCGAGGGATATCCATGTCCAGCCAGTCAGATCACTTCACCAGGTCCGCACGTCTTGCGTTGATGTTGTCGCAGGAGGAGGCGCTGCGCCACAACAACGCTGAGATTGGAACGGGACACCTGCTGCTGGCATTGGCGCGGCTCGAAAAATGTATCGCCATGCAAGTATTGCGCTCTCTGGGCGTTGAGGCTGGACGGCTCATGTCGATGGTGGAGCAAGCTGTTGGCCGGGAGCAAATCCCACCATCTGGTCGGCTCTCCCTAGCGCCCGACATGGAACACACGATTCAGAAGGCCGCCGAAGAGGCTCGCCGTATGGCAAGTGTCCGCGTCAGTACGGGGCATCTCCTGCTGGGCCTGGTACAGGAGGAGAAAGGCGTCGCCGAGCAGGCGCTACGCGGTCTGGGCGTCGACCTGGACCGCCTGCGTACGCGGACGGCGCACCTGATCGAGGAGCCCGGAGCGGAAAACGAGTAGGCGTCAACGCTGAAAGATCGAAAGGTTCGCACCCGCATGCTGTGTCCATCGCAACGTCTCCCTGCGACTCAACTATTGGCAACCTATTGTGCGGAATCCGAGAAGCTGTGGTTGCTTCCAGAAAGATGGCATAGCAAATCGCTCACGGATGAACACGGATGGTGCGGATTTCAGAACCACTTCATCCGTCCGCATCCACGGATTCGACAGAATCCGCCGAATCCGTGAACAATTCAGAAGGAGCGAAATCATGCGCGCAGCCCTAATCAACGCACCGTACGACATGACCGTGGCCGACTGGCAGACGCCCCGGCCCGGCCGGGGCGAGATCCTCGTCGCGCCGCGGGCCATCGGCATCTGCGCCGGCGACATGTACATCTACCAGGGCAAGAACCCTTACGCCGCGTACCCGGCCATCGGCGGCCACGAGATCGCCGGCGTGGTGGTCGAGCTGGGCGAAGGCGTGGATGGCCCCGCACCTGGCGCGGCCGTGGTGGTGGAGCCCTTCCTCGGCTGCGGCGAATGCTACGCCTGTCGCGTGGGCAAGTCCAACTGTTGTCGCAACCTGCGCATCATCGGCGCGCATCTGCCCGGCGGCTATGCCGAGTATGTCACCGCGCCCGCCACGCATGTCCACAGCGTCCCGGAGGGTCTCTCCCTCTTCGACGCCAGCTTTGTAGAACCAGTCGCCATCGGCGTGCAAGGCTGTCGCCGCGGCCAGGTGGCTGCCGGCGAGGACGTGCTCATCCTCGGCTGCGGGCCCATCGGCCTGGCCCTCATCGAGGTGGCGCGTGCGCGTGGCGCGCACCCCGTCGCCGTCGACGTGCTGCCCGACCGGCTGGAGACGGCGGCCCAATTCGGCGCGGAGACGCGTCCGGCCGGCGACGACCTGCTCGACTGGGTGCTGGAACGCACGAACGGCGACGGCATGCCCGTCGTTATCGAAGCCACGGGCAACACTGCGGCCATGGAGCAGACCGTCGACCTGGTAGCCGCGGGCGGGCGCATCGTCATTCTGGGGCTGGTGAAACAGGGCGTGACTGTCACCTTGCCGGGGCTGGACTTCACGCGCAAGGAGATGACGGTCGTCGGTTCACGCGCGTCGGTCGATTGCTTCCCAGAGGCGCTGGACCTTCTGGCGTCCGGGCAGATCTCCTACCCGAAGATCGCCACGCAGTTCGACCTGTGGGATGCGCCCGCTGTTTTCGCTGAGTTGGCCGCGCATCCGGGCAAGGTGCACAAGGGCGTGTTGATGCGGGAGCCGTAGGCCGGCTGCGATCTCACCGACCCTGTGAGCCCAGGGTAACGCATCCTTCACTGCGTTTCGGTCGCCCGTCTGCCGTCCAGAAATCACAGCCATCAAGCTGCGCCAGTGCCGGATACGCCGTGTCATACGCTCGTGACCGGCTGTATTCCCTTGCCAGGCGCCTGGCGAGAGGGAAGAGGGCTTGGCGGTGCAAGAGGCGCACGTCCACTCGAAGGAATGCTGCGAACGCCCTTGATCTGCCCCCTTCCAGCAAGTCGTCGTCCGCCAGCTTCTGCTGGATGGCTGTCAGGCAGTACTCGGTCACGGGGACGGCGCGCTTGGCTGCGGCCAGCTCGATGCGGCGTTTGGTCACACAGGATCGGCATAGACCTGAATGCGTTGTTTCTCCACGATTCTGACCTCCCGCCAGCCAGCATAGGCGCCTTACACCATGGTGTCAGGTGAGGCCGGTATGCTATGATAGGAGCGGCCAGGCTATTGGGCATGTCGTTACGCCGGAGAGGCGCGCATGACCACCGATCCGCGACTGATTCTACTATTTGCCGTCTGCTTTGCCTTCTTCATGCTCGCCCCGCCCTTCCTCGGCTACCCGTTCCCACTATATCCGCTCATGGATTGGGCCGACGTCTTCGACATCCTCACGCCGCTGGTCCTCATCCCGCTCTACTGGTTGCTCTTCACCGATGCAGACCGCACGGATCGCCCGCGCCGCCTTGACGTCGCCTTCCTCGTTTTCGCCTCCCTGTGGACGCTCGGCCACGGCATGCACCTCTCCGCCAACTCCATTGGAAATCTGCTCGGGCCCGGCGACACGCCCGTTCACGAGCTCGTCCACTTCTACGACGAGGCAATGTCCCACACCCTATGGCACATTGCCATCGTTGGCCTCTCCGTCCTCCTCCTGATTCCGCCGCGAACGCGGCCCGTCGAGCCTGGTCTCGCGCCGTGGCCGCTCATTGTCGTCTCCGCATTGCTCTATGGCTTCACATACTTCGCGGTGATCGTGGAAGGCGGCACCGTCCCCTTCGGCATACTGGCCGCGATTCTCATCGTCTTTGTCCTGCTCGTGGAGGCGCGCCCGCGCATCCGCAACAATAGCCTGGCTGCGTTTTTCTTCGCTGGCTACGTGCTGGCGCTGATTCTGTTTGGGCTTTGGTACGCGTATTGGGGCGGTTTTCCGGAGTTCAGTGAGACCGGGTGGATCTAGCGGCGCTGGACGGGCGTACTGCTAGCGCGCCAGCTTCAGAATACGCAGCGCACCGCGCATCACGATGGCAAACACCAGCGCGCCGATGACCAGGTCGGGGATCGGCGATCCCAGCCACAACACGAGTAGACCTGCCGCCACTACGCCCAAGTTGATGACGACATCGTTGCTCGTGAAGATCATTGACGCCTGCATGTGTACTTCGCGGCTCTTCGATCGCTGCAGCAGGACCAGGCAGATCGCGTTCGCAACCAACGCCAGCAGCGAGACCACAATCATCGTCCGGTAGTCGGGGAGTCCTTCCCGGCCGATGAAGCGCCGCACCACCTCCACAAAACCAATGACGGCCAGCGAAAGCTGAAGATAGCCGCTGATCCGGGCGACCGATTTCTTGCGCGACACCGCCGCGCCCACCGCGAACAAGCTCAACCCGTACACCATGGCGTCGGCCAGCATGTCCAGGCTGTCGGCCACCAGCCCCATCGACCCCGACAGCGCGCCGAAGAGCGCTTCGATGACGAAGAAGGCGAAGTTGATCAGCAGCACGGCCCACAGCACGTTACGCTGCACCGTAGACTCTCCGTCGTCGGCCCAATCGCTGCCGTCGCTTTCCTCGCTGCTGACCAGCGTCGCGCCCAGGTCAAGCTGCTGGATGGCCGCGTCGAGGGCGTCCAGTCCGCCCTCGTGATAGACCGTCACCGTGCGCGCGCCCAGGTCGAAGCCCAACCCGCGCACGGCTTCGATCGGCTCGAGCTGCATACGGACGAGAGTCTCCTCCGCGCCGCAGTCCATTTTGGTGACATGGTACAGCGAACGATTCACAATCCTGTTGATAAACACGCGCCCCTAACTCAACCCCATACGTGGGCTGTTTCATTTCTTGCGTTCCCGCGCAGCCTCGTCCAAGCAGTAGACCTGACGCCCGTCCTGCCTACCTCCTGCGCAGCAGACAGTACAGATTTGCCATGTCGTCCCAGGCGAGCCAGAAATTGTCCAAGCCCACGACACTCTGTCCTGCTGGCATGGCCGGATCATTGATCGTCACGGTCTGTTCGTCCAGACCAAGCACAACGACCGCATGTGCCGCCTCCAAAGACCAATGCTCCAGATGCAACGTATTCACCAGGGCAATTGGGGGCGTCCGTTGTTGGAGAGCAGACAACAGGTCGTCCATTGTTCCCGATCCGTAGTGGACGGAGATTCTGCGCGCGGCCAAGCGGCGCAGGCGGGATCCGGGCGTGCCTGCGCCAGGAATCATGCCAAGTCTACTCGCGAGCTGATCTTGGAATCGCTCCACGCCCCAATAGGACAAGACCATCTGGGCGCAAGCGGGCAGACAGTAGCCGTCAGCCTGTTGAGGATGGTGCAGGACGGATAAGAACATTGACGTTCTTGAGAATATCGCTTATTTGAGCAGGTGACACGTGCGCGACACCTGTTGCAGCATCGACGTCGACAAACCCTACTTCGCCGAGCACGCCGGTCTGCGAAGACGTCAGCTTAATGGGGATTCGCCAAACCGTGGATTCGGCGATCACGAGCCGAGGATCACCTGCCAACAGCATGTTGCCCACCTCGCCCACCAGCCACTCCGTGGCAGTTCTGCGGGCTGCGCGGGCATCAATGTTGACCACGGCCTCCACCCATATTTCCATGTCCAGCGTCTTTACATCTTGCAGGCCCTTTCCCGAAATTGTGATCGTTGCCTTGCCCATCGGTCACCGCCTTATCTGTACGATCCGCGCCTGACTGCAGGGACAGTATACATCTTCCGCTCGCAGTTGTTGAATGCCATATCAGCAACCAGGCCTGATCTATACCGCCTCGTCCGCCATATCCAAATGCAGCGCTTTGCCCGTGTAGGGGTGCGCGGCGGCCACCTCTTCGTCCAGCTCCACGCCCAGCCCCGGCCCCTCCGGTGGCAGGATGTAGCCGTCCTCCCAGCGGATCGGCTGTTTCAGGATTTCGGCGTGGAAGCCGCCCCAGGTCAGAATGCTTTCCTGGATCAGGAAGTTGGGGCTGCACGTACTGATCTGGATGTTCGCCGCGCCTTCGATGGGTCCGCAATAGAGATGCGGCGCGATCTGAGCATAGTGCGCCTCGGCCATGCCTGCGATCTTCTTCGCCTCCAGAATGCCGCCCACGCGGCCCAGCGCCATCTGCAGGATGGCCGCCGCGTGTTGATCCAGCACCCGCGCGAATTCGTATTTGGTCATCAGGCGTTCGCCCGTTGCGATGGGGATGCTCGTAGCGTCCGCCACCCGCGCCATCTCCTCCACATTCTCCGGCGGCACCGGCTCCTCAAACCAGAGCGGGTCGTACGGCTCCAGGCGCTGCGCCAGGCGGATGGCGCTGGAGGTCGTCATCTGGCCGTGTGTGCCGAACAGCAGGTCGCAGCGGCTGCCCACCGCCTCGCGCACCGTGCGCACGTAGTTCTCGGCGTGGTCCAGTGCCTCCAACGACAGCTGGCGCGGGTCGAAGGCCGAATACGCGCCCACGGGGTCGAACTTGACCGCGGTGAAGCCCATGTCCGCATACTCGACTGCACGCCGCGCCGCCAGTTCCGCGTCGCGGTAGACGTCCGAGGAGTCGCCCTCCTGCGGATAAAGATAGGTGTAGGATCGCAAGCGCTCGTGCACCTGGCCGCCGAGCAATTCGTAGATCGGCTTGTCCAGCTCCTTGCCGACGATGTCCCAGCATGCCATCTCAATGGCGCTGAGCACGCCCAGCAACGACGTGTCTGGCCGCTGCGTGTAGCCGCTGGAATAGATGATGCGCCACAGACTTTCGATCTTGAATGGGTCGGCCCCGATCACATAGCGGTCACAGACATCCTCGATCATCTGCGCGGCCACTCGTGGATGAAACGGGATGGAGTAGGCCTCGCCGTAGCCGTGCACGCCGCTGTCGGTCGTCAGCTTCACAAAGAGGAAGTATTGGCCGCCGAAATGGGGCGGCGGATTGCCTACGACAAAGGTCCGAGCGTCAGTGATTTTCATGGCTGCCGCGCCTATCGGTTTGCAAGTGGTGGAAATTGGTGGATTGGGGCGGGACGTTGAACGTAGGGCGGGGCATGAGGCCCACGCCATCAGGATGCGATCCCTGCGTCCCACGCCTGTTCACTATGGCGCATACGCCCTGCGCCGCGCAAACATTGGGAACTCCGGATTGCCGCCCGATGCTGGCCAATCCGGAGCTCCCGGGGAACTGACTCTCTAGGGGTCGAGCGGCGGATCCTCGTCATTCCAGCCTGCGCTCGACAGCACGTCTGCACACTGGATTCCGGCTCAGGGCGGGAATGACAGGATAGGCCGGCGTTGTCATTCCCGCATGCAGGTCGGACAGCGCGAATCCAGGCCCTGTGCCGGATGCGACGTTCTCCGCTCAGGTCGGAAACCGCCCTCAGTAGATTCCGGCTCAGGGCGGGAATGACAGAATGGGCCGTCGCTGTCATTCCCGCATGCAGGTAGCGGGAACCCAGCCTGCGCTCGACTGCACATCCGGCTCACCGCACTGGATCTCCGGCCGACGCACACCCACGCACTGGATTCCGGCCCCACGCATGAGACAGGCGTGAGTACCTTGTGAACAAACCGCATGGCGTCCAGGACTATCAACGTTCCTGCAGCGCGGGCAGATACGCATAATACGTTCCCTCCACGCCGAACGCGTGCGTGATCGCCAAGTCCTTCCCCTCGAACGGCCGCACATACATGCCGCCAAACAGAGACTCCAGACTCACTTCGCGCAGTATCTCTACGCACACGCGTACATCACCGAAGCCGAACAGATCAAATTCCGGACAGGCGCCGAAATCCAGGCCAAATGACTGGAACGTATACTGAATGTCGTCCAACGTCACAACGGTCCGATTCAGGTCGCGAATCTCGTCCACGCCGGTGATTTCGCCGTATTGCTGGGGAACACTGGCCGCCGTGTAATGCAGGGACCCGCTACCCTGGCCCTCCTGGCTTGCCGACCACTCCGCTTTCACGCCATCGGTGACGATGTGCGGATCGAGGGAAAGCCCGATCCCTGCCGTGAGTATTCCGGGTACGCCCCATTCCGCGCCGATGGACTCTGCAGGAAACACCTGCCTCTGAATCGGAAATGTCTCGCCCTTCCCCATCGGCGTGGCAAAGCTCTCAGACGTTTCGAAGTCTGTATCTGCGCCGATGTCCGCCACGCTGATGCCGGCGATCTCTGCCTCGATGCCCGCGAATACCAATGCCGAGAGCACGAACTCGTCGTCGCCCGCCAGATCGAACGGCTGGTTAGAAAGCTGCTCTGGCGTCCAGTCGAGACCGCGCATGGTGACCGAGATCGGGTTGGAGCCCAGCACCATGGGGCTCTGCGCAGTCTGGTCGATGGCGATCGGCAGATGGAACCCAAGGTCCCAGTCCAGGGCAAAGCCGGCACGGATCGCCGCCGCGGTGACGCAGCCAAGGAAAGGGATGCATGTCTCCCACGACTCGTTCAGTGTGTAGTCCCAGTCCGGCCCGGAGGTGGCAAAGCCGACCAACACGTCCTGTTCCTGGTTCAGCGCTTCGATGCCGCCGGCGGAGTAGCTCGTTTCTGCCTCAGCCTCCGGATACGTCACCGAGATCTGCTCCGTGAACGTATAGCGACGCGGCTCCTGGCCGAACTCGTACATATCCCAGATGCCGGGCAGCTCCCCCGCCAGCCACTCGCGCAGATGCGCCGAATAGTCGCCCGCCTGCACCGCGCCCGTCACGCTGGCGGCCTGCCCATCCGACGCAATCACATCCGACACGACCGGCGCAGGCCACGCGTCGAACCCCGCCTGCTGCGGGTTGTCGAAGCTGACGACCGTCGCACCCGTCACTGTGTACGACTGCGCGTCCCCCGCGTCCGCCCCGGCGCCATACTGCACCTCGCTGTGAAACTGGACGTCCGCCGGGCCGGCCGAACCCGACGCGCTCTGAACGGCCAGCGACTCCGCCAGCGCCTGTTGCAGCGGCGTCCGCAACTCTGCATCCTCCGTTGCGAACGTGGCGCCTGATGCACCTTGTGCGCTGGCGGTCGATGGATTCACGGCTGCCGCGATGATCAAAACAGCAGTTGTTGCTCCCACTACGAGTGTCTTCATTCCTTGCATCTGAATTCCTTTCCTGGTTAACCAACGCTGGTAGCGCCTCGTGCTCCATGACCACGACGGTCCGGGGGGTGAGGCGCATGCGACCCTACCAGACTGCGCCACCCTTGTCAATAAGGATTTGGCAACACGCGGTGATTCAGAAGCGTGTTCTACACGCGAAACTGCGTAATGTCCCGACTGGTTTGGCCGTGTAGACGTGAGACGTCGCCATGCACGGCCGCGAACACTGCGCTGAATTGTTCCGGCAACGCGCCGGATGACGCATCGATTGCAGCTTCGGCGGTAGGCCCACGGGCATCACAGGTTGGCGCGGGCTGGCCAATTCAAGGGCCAATGTCACGAACTTCAGCATCCAGAAGTAGCGAGTCTTTGCGCTGTCTCCTTTCCGCTGTTGTATGGAAGCTGTACCGATGTGACCGAGGGCCGAGAGCGCGTGATACCGCAGCGTCTCAACGAACCGAATCCGGCGCAGCAAAGGCGCGGCCACGAAATGGCTACAGGCGCAAACAAGCGGCGAATCGCGCTTCACAGCAACAGGGAAACACAATAGCAACCTTAAAGTTTTGCATCATCTGTCCGAAGTCGGCGATTTCCACTGGTTTGTAGCCATTTTGTAGCCACCCATTTGATATGAATTGGAACAGGTGTCGGAAACGTCTCGGATAGCAGCGAGGGTGGGTGCCCCTGCCCGGCGATTCTTGCGTGCGCCGCCGGCTTATAGGTAACGAGCTACAGTCGCTCTCGCCCACTCCTGGAAGCGGCCGGTTGCGATTGGCATATGAGATGCCCTCGTTCTGCGTTCCGACCAACAGGAGGTGATCGCATATGGATTGACCGTTTGAAGACGTCTGTTACTGGAGGGCTAGAGTTGCATTCGTTCGGAGGGGTTTGTGTGCCAGGAAAGCGCCTGCGCGCACAGTAGAATAAGGGAGATACCATGAATACCACAGCAACTCCGTCCAAGCGTTGGTTCACGATAGTAACGGCATTTGTGTTGGCAGTCGCGCTTCTGTTGCCGGCAGCACCTGTGCAGGCAGACGTTGATCCCCCGGTGGTCGACATTCAACTACAGCCCGGTGAGTCGTTCCACCTCACCAAGACCGTGGACGTGCCGGAGGCGCCGCCCAGGGCCGACGTCTACTTCCTTGCCGACACGACAGGCAGTATGGGTAGTGCGATTGCTCAGGTGCAGGCCGATGCCGCCACTGTCCTCGCCGAACTTCAGGCAAGTATCGCCGATGTGCAGTTCGGCGCCGGCCAGTACAAGGATTTCCCGCACGACGCGTTTGCGTTCAGCAATGGAGCAGCCATCGGACCTGATGACGGCGCGGGCGGTAACCCCGACGCATCGGACGAGATCGCAGGCTGGTCTGCCAGCGGCGGATGGGACCTCTCCGAAGGCCAGTTCTTCGCGCTGGACCAGATTGCGGATCCCGGCGATCCGATGGGCATAGGATGGCGACCCGGCGCCTCCAAGATCCTGGTATGGTTTGGCGACGCTCCGGCCCACGATCCAGTCTGCGCCGCGATCTCGGGTCTAGCCTATGATATCGACGAAGCCAGCGTAACTGCGAAGCTTGTCGATGCCGGCATCACCGTCGTCGCAATCGGCACGGACACGGGCCTCACGGACGCTCTCGACGACGACCCAACGCTGTCCGCGTCTGACTACGATCCCCCCTGTGCGATCGGCGGTACGGCTGGGCAAGCCACGCGGATCGCGGAGGCGACAGGCGGAAGCTACGCCCAGAACGTATCGCCCGAGGAACTTGCCGACGCCATCCTGGCAGGCATTGAGGCCATCAAGTTCGATGTCACGGCCACGCCAGTGGACTGTGAACCGCTCAACATCACCTTCGATCCGCCTGTACATGAAGGCATCGAAGGTCCGGCAACTGTGATGTTCGAGGAATGGATCGAGGCGCCGGCAGATGCGGAGGCGGGCGTTGTCGCCTGCACTGTCGAGTTCAAGGCGAATGACAGTGTCATCGGAGTCCAGAAGGTCAACGTTAAGATTGTCACGGAGGACGCTGACCTCAAGGCCCACAAGCATGCCAAGGTCTTCTGCACCGGATACAACGACGCGCCTGAGTATGGCAGCAATGACTACGGCGCCTACGAGAAGTGCTTCGTCCGCTACGTCATCACCGTGAAGAACTTCGGACCGGGTGCGCCCAATAAGGTCTACCTCGTTGACTCCCTGCCGGAAGGAATCAAGATCATCTCCTTCTCGGCGAATAAGGGTACGTTCGATCCGGAAACCGGCATTTGGCAAGTTGGTCCTCTGGGCGCCAGAGACTGGGCCAGGCTGTTGATTACGGCGAGGCTTCCTGAAGGCGCCTACGGCGATGGTGGCGACGGCGACAAGTGCTTGTACCTCACCAACACCGTGGAGGCCTTCTCTGAACTGCCGGATCCGAGGCCGGACAACAATGTCGCATCCGTCACGCTGAAACTCGGCGAGACGTGTGATGGAGGCGCGAAACTCAGCGCTACGTCGGAAGACGTCAACAACTTCTTGCCCATCATCACGCAGTAGCGTTACCTGCTGCGTTGACAAACGCTAGTTGATCCCTGCGCCAGTCTGTTTCGAGCGAAATGGGCTGGCGCATTCTCTTGCTCGTCTTGCGTCGGCGAGGTCCCGAGTCTGCGCAGCACAACCCACTGCATTCCTCTAGTTGTCGCCGCCCACAATATGGACGTTGGCGACGGAGCGCGTAGCTTCGTGCTCGGCATGCTCGCCTGGATCCGCATTGTGGCCGAGGGGTACTCATCGCGCAGTTGTTGCACCGCCACATTCACGCAGCGTGTCCTCCATCCATGTGGCGGGCTGTGGCGTTCATCCTCACCCCGTTGTACAATCCCTAAACAGCCGACACCGGCCTTAGGTTCAGCGCGGGCCGTCCACACCTACAATATCCCTGACCAGCAAGGAGCAACCGTGAGCAACCAAAAAATCCGTTGGGGCGTCGTCAGCACCGCCGGCATCGCCGAGCGCGCCTTCATTCCCTCCCTGCGCGAGACGCAGCGCGGCGAGCTCGTCGCCGTCGCCAGCCGCGACCGTGCACGCGCCGACGCCTTCGCCCAGCAGCACGACATTCCCATCGTCTTCGACGACTACGCCGGCCTGATCGAATCCGACGAGATCGACGCCATCTACAACCCGCTGCCCAACAAGCTGCACGCGGAGTGGACCATTGCCGCCGCCGAGAATGGCAAGCACGTCTTCTGCGAGAAACCGCTCGCCATCAACCCCGCCGAGGCGCAGACCATGGTCAAC
Source organism: uncultured Chloroflexia bacterium (assembly GCA_963752485.1). Lineage (GTDB taxonomy): Bacteria > Chloroflexota > Anaerolineae > Caldilineales > Caldilineaceae > JASGTU01. The sequence continues at coordinate 7,561 of CAVVYP010000013.1, read as the reverse complement.
GCCTGCAAGAAGGCCGGCGTAGTCTTCTTCGAAGCCTTCGTCTTCCTCTATCATCCGCAGACGCTGCGCCTGCGCCAGGTGTTGGACGCCGGCCGTATCGGCAAGCTGATCCAGGTGGAGGCGCATTTGGGGGCCAACATCTTTGGGCGGCCCAATATTGAGGAGAACATTCGCCTGAGCAAAGAGATGGTCGGCGGCGCGCTGATGGACATGGGCTGCTACCCGATCACGTTTGCGCGTTTCGCGTTCGGCCAGGACGCGACAGCCGTGCAGGCCGATACCTACATCCATCCGCGCTTCGACGTAGACACCCGCGATGCGCTGGTCGTCAGCTTCCCCGACGGTGGACAGGCGGGCCTACTCACGAGCTTCCACAGTGACGGCGGACCTGGCGCCCTCCTGTTTGGCGAGAATGGCTATATCGAGGTGCCGCAGCCCTACCATCCGCCGGCGCAAAGCCGCTTCGTAGTCCACAGCGGCAGCCAGACGGAGACGCACGAGTTCAACACCGGCGTACGGCCCTTTACGCCGGCCATCGAGCATTTCCATGACGTCATCCTGGACGGCGTCGAACCCATCGCCACCGCCGAATATGCGGCCGGCACCCTGGCCATTATCAACGCCGCGTGGGAGTCCGGGCGTACGGGCGCACGGGTGGCGCTGTAGGCGACCCGAAAGGACATTCGGCAGGCCCTTCTGCTCGCCGCCGCACGTCTATCCATCTGACCAAAGGATCTGCTCCTATGGACTACGTCAACTTCGGATCCGCCGGCCTGCGCGTCAGCCCTATTGCGCTCGGCCTCGCCCTGCGCGGCCAGCCGGACGCCGCCGTCGCCCAGCGCATGGTCGACCGCGCGCTCGACCTAGGCGTCAACCTCATCGACTGCGCCAACCGCTACTCGCCAATGGACCATCCCGATGGCTTCGGCACGTCCGAGGAAATCCTGGGCCGCGCACTGAAGGGGCGGCGCGACCGTGTCGTCATCACGTCCAAGGTGCAGTCCCGCATCGGCCCCGGGCCCAACGACTACGGTTCGTCCCGCCTGCACATCACGCGCGAAGTCGAGAACTCTCTGCGTCGCCTGACACGGACTACATCGACGTCTACCTCCTCCACGCCTTCGATTCGACCACGCCCCTGGAGGAGACCGTACGCACGATGGATGACCTGGTGCACAGCGGAAAGGTGCGCTACGTCGGCTGCTGCAATTTTCGCGCCTGGCAGGTGTGCAAGGCCCTGTGGGTCGCGGATCGTCTGCGCGTCCACGCCATTCATGTGCGTACAGAACCCGTACAATCTGTTGAGCCGCCAACTGGAAGACGAGATCTTCGGACTCGCCCGCGACCAGGGGCTGGGCGTCATGGTCTACGGGCCACTGGCTGTTGGACTGCTTGGCGGCGCATATGGGCCGGGCGTACGCGCGGCGGAGGGCAGCTTCTGGGGAGGCAATCGCCAGGCCAAGTACGAGCGCATGATGCAGGGCCAGGCGGGCCGTATCGTGTCCGCAGTGCGCGACATCGCAGACGAACTGGGCAAGACGCCCGCGCAGGTCGCCACGGCGTGGATCCTGTCCCATCCCGAGATCACCGTTGCCATCTGCGGCAGCGACACCATTGAGCAATTGGAAGACAGCGCGGGCGCTGTCGGCTGGACCTTGGACGAGGCGACACGCCAACGATTGGACGAGGCATCGCAGCCGCCCGCCGTTTGGGGCTGACCGTACTGCGCGTTCCTCACACATCGCACACCAGGCGGAAGGCTCTCTCGGGCGCGAAATCACTGAGGGCGCGGAGCGTGTGCGAATCTTCGGCGACACGATTCAAGTCAATGCCCAGGTCGCGACCATCAACGGCTTCAGTGGCCACGCCGGACAGAGTGAACTGGTGCAATGGTACGATCACATGGCTGCGTCCAAGCCCAAGCTCATCCTCACCCACGGTGAGGACGACAGCCGCCGCGCGCTGGCCGCGCTGCTCAAGGAGCGGCACGGCGTCGAGGCCTCTTTGCCCAACTACCGCGAAACCATCGAAGTGTAGGTGCAGGCCAGACGCGGCATCTTCGCAAGAATCGGAATGCGTCCGACGCGGATCGCGCATAGCATGTGTGCATTCGAGTCTGTCGAGCAGGAATGCACATGAATCGAGGCAATGTGAACGGCGTCAATCGATCGTTGGGGCCCAAGCAGTGGCTGCTGCTGATCGCACTATCCGTCCTGTGGGGCGGATCGTTTTTCTTCGTGGGCGTGGCCGTAGGCGGGTTACCGCCGTTCACCATCGTGGCCCTGCGCGTCGCCATCGCCGCCGCCGCGCTCTTCCTCGTGCTGCGTCTGACGGGCATTCATTTCCCGCGCAACCGCGAGGTATGGTTCGCATTCGCCGTCATGGGTCTGATCAACAACGCCATTCCCTTTAGCCTCATCGTCTGGGGCCAAACGCGCATCGCCAGCGGCCTTGCCTCCATCCTGATTGCCACTACGCCCTTTTTCGTTGTCCTCGTCGCGCACTTCCTGACCGACGATGAGAAGATCACACGGGCGCGCCTCGCCGGTCTGCTCATCGGCTTCGCCGGCGTAATCGTCATCATCGGGCCGTCGTTCCTGGGCGAACTGGGAGCCAACGCGCTGGCCCAGCTCGCGGTCGTTGGGGCGGCCATCTCCTATGCATTCGCCGGCGTCTATGGTCGCCGCTTCCAGCGCATGGGCGTGTCGCCGCTGGTCACCGCCAACGGGCAGTTGATCGCATCGTCCGCGATGCTGATTCCGCTGGCCCTGTTGGTCGACCGTCCATGGACGCTGCCGGCGCCCGGCGCGCAGGTCGCGGCCGCCGAACCCGCGCCCCCGATTGAACAATCGCCGCTTCGTTCCGGTTGAGGGAGGAGAAACCGCGCATGACGCCTGCTGCGAAGTACACAACGCTCCAGGCTATGCAAGACCAACGCTGGCGCGCCGTGTGCTGCGCGACAGGCGCGCACAGGGCGCATTCGTCTACGCCGTGAGGACCACCGGCATCTTCTGTCGCCCCGGCTGTCCGTCGCGCACGCCCAAACGTGGGAACGTCGAGTTCTTCGACGACTCGCGCGGAGGCCTCCGCCGCCGGCTATAGAGCCTGCCGGCGCTGCAGACCTGCCCAAGGTGCGCCCACACAGGGGTAGGCGTTTTCCGATTTTGCAGCGCGCCCCAGAGCCGAGACAATAGGCACGCAGTACGCGCAGGCGTACCACCCCGCGTTCAGGCTACACGCTCAATAGGAGTACTCATGGCGAACAACAGGGCGCAGGATGTGGAGATACGCCCGGCCCGCGACGGCGATATCTACGAACTCAGCCAACTCCGGCTGGAGGCATTGCGCACCGAGCCGATCGCGTTCTCTCGCGACTATGAAGCTGATAGCCGGCAATCGCCGGAGGACTGGGCCGCGTGGTTCCACGAGCGCAGCGACGGCGCGAATGGCGCGATCTTCGTAGCCGACGCCGCAGGCAAGCTCGCCGGCATGGCGGGCATCGCACGCGAGCGGTCGCCCAAGCTGCGCCACAACGGCTTCATGTGGGGCGTCTATGTGCAGCCTGGCTACCGCCGGGGTGGGGCCGGCAGGCGGCTGTCCCAAGCGTGTGTGCAGATGGGCGCAAGAACAGGGCGTCGAAGTCGTTCGCCTGGACGTGAACAGCGCCAACGTCGCCGCCGTACGCCTGTACGCGGCGTGCGGTTTCCGAGTATGCGGCCTGTCGCCACGGGCGCTGCGCTTCGACGGCGTCGACTACGACGAGCTGATGATGGTTCAGGAGCTGGTACCGCCGTGGTCCTCCTGACGCCTGAACAGGCCCTCACACTGCGAGAGTGGTTCTTGCCCGATCAGCCCGGTCCTTTGGTCGGCCTGCACGTCCTGAACACCGGCAACGGGACGCTTCTCGCGGACCGCTGGCCGGAGCCGCGCACAGTACTTGCCGGCGCCGGCGGCAACTACACGCTCCTCGGCGATCCCCGTGCGCTGCGGCCCGCCGACCTGCAGCCCCATGTGCGTGGCTATCTGAACACAACAGAAGCGCTGGTCCCCCTGCTCCTGTCGGCCTTCCCCGACGCCAAACCGTGGGCGCGCGTTGTCCTCGCCCTGCACGCCTCCTCAAAACCCATAGCCATTGGCGAGCACGATGTGCGCCGACTGGGGCGGCGCGACGCCCACTACGTCGCGCAACTCGGCGCGGACTCAGCCTGGATCAGTATGACGTGGGGCGGTCCGTCCGGCCTGGCGTCAAGCGGCTATGCATGGGGCGCTTTCGCGGCAGGCCGCCTCGTCTCTGTCGCCTGCACGTTCTTTCTCGGCCAGACCTTGGAGGATATCGGCGTCGTCACGGAGCCGGATTTTCGCGCGGGCAGGGCCTGAGCGCGGCCTGTGCGTCGGCCCTGTGCCGCGACGTTCTCGCACACGGCCGCCTCCCGAGTTGGACGACGTCCATTGACAACGCGGCAAGCCTCCGCGTTGCACAGAAGCTCGGTTTCGAGCAACATAGAATGGACACGCTGTACGCAGTGGGCGTGCCGATTCCACGACCGAACTAGACAGATAGAAGCGAGTGAACTGAGTGAGCCACCGAATTCTGATTACGGGAGCAACCGGCAACGCCGGCACAGAAGTCGTCAACGAGCTGCATAAGAGCGACGCCCAGCTCGTGCTCGCCAGTCGCCCGCGCGGCCGAAGCCGGTCCGCGCGAAGACGGGACAGAGGTCGTCTATCTCGACATGAATGACCCGGCGAGTTACGCCGCTGCCGTGGCAGGCTGCGACGCGCTTTTTCTCCTGCGTCCGCCCGCGGTCGCCAACACCAAAGAGACGCTGAACGTCCTCATCGACGAAGCCCGGCGCGCCGGGCTTCAGCGCATCGTCTTTGTCTCTGTGGCCGGCGCGGGCGACAATAAGATGGCGCCGCACCACGCCACGGAGCAGCACCTGAAGGCCGGGCCACAGGATTGGACCATTCTCCGCCCCGGCTTCTTTGCCCAGAACATCGCCACGGCCTATCGCGCCGACATCGTGGAGGACGACCGCATCTATCTGCCTGCGGGCAAGGGCAAGGTCGCCTTCATCAATCTGCGCGACATGGGGGTTGTCGCCGCGGATGTGCTGACTGACATGGGGCGCCACGCCGGCGAGACCTACACGCTGACTGGGCCCGCTGTCTATACATTCGATGAAGTGGCCGAAATCCTCACCGGCGCGCTGGGCCGGGCCATCCGCTACGATGCGGCCTCCATCATCGGCTATTACCGGCATCTGCACGGGCGCGGCGTCACGCGGGACAGATCTTCATCCAGACGATTTTGCATGCCGGCCTCCGTTTCGGACAGGCCGATATCATCGACCCCACGCTGGAACAACTGCTGGGATACCGGCCCCACGACGTGGAGCAATACATATGCGACCACGCCGATTTGTGGGCGAAGGTGGAACCAACATGAAGCGATTTCTCACGTACGCTGCCATCGTTTTCGGCGGACTGCTCGTCCTCGTCCTCGTCGTAGTTGCCGTCCTCTATGTCGCCACGGACGGCGACTACGACGTGCCGGCTACGGTGGCGGACGACCCAAACCTGCCGCGTGTGGAGATCGACGGCTACACCTTCCACGCCGAGACCTTCGGGGACCCGGCCAATCCCGTCATCATCGTCCTGCACGGCGGACCCGGCGGTGACTACCGCTCGTTGATGGGCCTGCAGGTGCTGGCGGATGAGTATTTCGTCGTCTTCTATGACCAGCGCGGTTCCGGATTGAGCGAGCGTGTGCCCGCGGAGGAATTGAGCTATCAGGTCATGCTGAAGGATTTGGACAGCATCGTGGACCTGTACGGCAAGGGCGAACCGGTCCACCTCGTAGGCCACTCGTGGGGCGGAATGCTGGCGTCCGGCTATCTTGGCCATGCGCCGGACAAGGTGGACAAAGCGGTGATGGCGGAGCCGGGCTTCCTCAACATGCAGGAAGCCGCGGACTGGCGCGCGTACTATGGGACGCTGATGTCAGGACTGAGCTTCTACTGGCCGGCGCTGCGAGCCGGCTTTGCCGCGCAACACGTCGACGGCCCGGACGACTATCCGCGTGAAGATTTTCTCGTCGGTGAGCAGATCCTGCCGCTCTTCGTGAATCATCCGGACAATCCCTACCACTGTCCTGGCGAACCGTACGACGCCCCCACATGGCGCTGGGGCGCGAGCACGTCCAATGCCGTGCAGGGCGGCGCCACCGACGAGGATCTCAATTCGCTCAGCGCACACGCCCCTGAGTATGATAAGCCGGTGCTCTTCCTCGCCAGCGAGTGCAACTCCTGGATCGGCCCTGAGCTACAGGCCACGCACGCCGCACTCTATCCCAACGCCGAACTCGTCATCATACCGGACGCCGGCCACGAAATGGTGTGGGACAACCCACAGGCGACCTTGGCTGCGATACTTAGCTTCTTGGTCGATTAACATAATCATAACCCGGAGGGGTATGTGAAAGGATAGGAGTGCTGCAATGGTTTCCATCGGCAAGGTACGAAATTTCGTCCATGCCCACGGCGTCCTCTGGGAGCGCGCCCTATGGGACTACCTGTTCGACGACGGCTCTCTCGACCGCGTCCATCAGTGTCTACTCTGTTACAAGAACCCGGACGGCGGCTGGGGTCATGGCCTGGAACATGACATAAAGTCACCATCCTCCAATCCGCTCATGCTGGAGTTCCTGCTCTCCATCGGACAGCGACACGGGCCTGCCCCTGTCGGGCGTGCTGGGCCGCACTTCGCAGTGGGTGGAAGGCGTGCAGGGCGAAGACGGCTCGCTCCGGAATCCGACCCGCCTGCTCGACTACCCGCACGCGCCCTGGTGGGCCGAAGGCGGCCAGACCATGCCCGACTCTATCACCGGCAATCTTACCAAGCTGGGTCTCTGCCCGCCCGCGGTGCAGGAGCGCACCCGGCAATGGGTCCTAAAGAACCTGGGCCTGGACCATATCCGCGCCAACGAGTGGCTCTTCATGGCCTACCACCCGTTCGACTACTACATGCACGTGGATGACTTTCCGGACGTGGACGCGTACCGGGCCGCCACGTTGGAGAACATCTACGCCTGCGCACTGGCGCACGAACGCAAAGATGAGCTGCACAAGCTGTTCGCCATCTTCCAGTTCGCGCCCGGGCCCGACTCGCCCGTCGCGCAGCACGCCCCCACCGGCCTCATCGACCGCGTCCTCGATCACCTCCAGGCCACGCAGCGCGAGGACGGCGGCTGGGACGACGAACACGGCCTCGCCTACTGGCAGCCCTACTTCTCCACCGTCGTGCTGTTGGCGTTGCAGCGCTTCGGCCGGCTGGCCTAGGGCGGGTGGCTCACGGGTTGCCGGGATGGACACGGATTGTGCGCCAGGGCTTTACTGGAAGCCGCGGCGACTTGATGGAAGCATCCAGCTTCCACAAGATGTAGACTTATTCTGTCGGGCGACACGCGTATGCCCCGTCTTCGGACCTGACCTGCGGAAAGCCACGACATCAGAATCCGTGCAATCCGCGTCATCCGTGAGCCTTCCGTCTACTCCGCCAA
>CAVVYP010000012.1:0-104924 GCA_963752485.1 uncultured Chloroflexia bacterium | reverse complement strand
CTTGAGGCGCGCATCAAACCCATCGGACACGGCATGCCCCAGCCGGTTTCGGCTGATGTTCGTGTTCAAGCAAAACGAATAGCCGCATCGGGATTCGACGTGGAGCCGGAGGGTTTGACCCTCCGGCTCCACGTCAATTGCGGGTACGCTTCCGGCCGTCAGCTTCTCCCAGCACCGGAACACAAGGTTCCGTTGGCTCGATACGGGGGCAGTCTAGGAAGTCGCAGTTTCGCCGACCTCTACCGGCAACTCCGAGATCTGCACCCCACTCCATCCAGGACCCGTCGTACAGCCGCACGTCATCGTACCCGAGCTGATAGAGCACGAATAGGTTCGAACGCGCCGGCATACCCGGCCCCACAGTAGGTGATAACCTCTTGGTCCGATCTCAAATCGACCCGCTGCCAGTGTTCAACCAGCGAGTGGGCTGGAAGTAACGTCAGGTCTGTCGGGTCGAGATTGTCCATTGCGTCTATGTTTTCTGCTGTTGGGATGTGTCCGCCGCGCATATCTGGCCAATTCCACTCGCCGCTGAAGAACTCCGGCGGCAGCGAGTCGATGATCGCTACATCTGGATCGTCAATGGCTGCGAGGACGTCCTCCTTGGTGGCGAGGAGCGTGGGACGGACCTCGGCCTGGAACGTGGTGGGTGTTGGCTCGTTGATGCCAGTCTCCAGCGGGCGATCTTCTAGCGTCCATTTGGTGAGGCCGCCATCGAGCAATTTGACGTTGTCATGCCCGTAATAGCGCAATGCCCACCAGAGACGCGCCGACCAGATGTTGCCTCCATCGTCGTAGGCCACAACGGTGGTATCGTTTCCGATGCCCAGCCGCCCCATCAGCGCTTCGAACTCATCCGCTGGCAGGACCAGCAGGGGCGCATCTCCGTTCGGGTCGGAAATGTCATCACGGGCATCTACGTAGACAGCGCCAGGAAGGTGTCCGGCTTCATAGCTGGCCAGCCGTGCGGCTGCATCGCCCTCCGCCAAGAAGTCTCTCGTGTCTAGAATGCGCAGGTCTGGATCTGAGAGGTGATCCGCCAACCAGGCTGTGTCCACCAGCATCTCGGGGTGGGCATACCCTAGCCGCTCGAGGGGGGCGACAGTTGATTCAGCCTCAGCCGGGGCAATACCTGCTTCCGGCCCCACAATCGGCTGGCACGCGCCGGCAATCAGCACCGCCACTATCACCACACCCATCATTTTCCGGCGATCGATACGTGTCATGGTCTTGTCTCCTCTTCATGTTGATGGTAGATGCCCAACCGTTGAGCCTGTTCCACGTAAGGCTTCATAGGCTATTATTCACGTCGCCCCGTCCCAAAAGCGTCCCAGTCGCATCATCCGATATGGCGCATTCGTGATATGATGGAGAAGAGTGATGAACACCTTGCCGCCCGACGGATCGCCGCATCCAAATTGCTCCCTGTACGCCGTCGACGCATCGTCAGGAAGACGTATCAACACGCTGTGATCCAGGGCGTGGACATGGATTCGTGGGGCTGTTCCTCATGTCCTACCTTCGCATCCACCTACTTGGCGCACCGCAATTTGAGTTGAACGGCGATCCCGTGCATGTGGGGAGACGCCGCGCCATGGCATTGGGCGTCTATCTGGCCGTCACTGGTCTGTCGCATAGCCGCGATGCGCTGACCTCCTTGTTCTGGCCGGAAGCCGGGCAAAGCGAAGGGCGCGCCAATCTGCGCCGAATGCTCTATGCCATCGGCCAGACGCTGGGCGAGGATTTCGTCGTGGCCACGGGAGACCAGGTGCGTTTCGAGCGCAACGGCAGCCTGTGGATAGACGTAGAAGAGTTCCGTCGCCTTGTCGCCGCCTGCCATCAACACGGCCATGGCGCCGATGTGGTCTGCGCGGATTGTCTGCCGTTGCTCACCCAAGCCGCAGATCTCTACCGCGACGACTTTCTGTCGGGCTTCAGCCTGCCGGACAGTCCGGACTTCGACCGCTGGCAATTCTTCCAGGCGGAGCAGGCGCGCAGCGAGATGGCGTTGGTGCTGGAATTGCTGATGCACAGCCATCGCGACCAGGGGCATTTCGCCCAAGCGATCGTGTATGCGCAGCGACGTCTGGCATTTGATCCCTTGTGCGAGCCCGCTCACCGGCAACTCATGAAGCTCTACGCTTGGACCGAACAAGCGGCGGCGGCCCAACGCCAGTATGAACTGTGTACTCGTCTCTTGGCCCAGGAACTAGGCGTGCCGCCGGCCGGCGAAACCGAGGAACTCCACCAGGCAATCGTCGAGCGGCGACTTTCCCCGCCGGCGCACGCCGACCAGAGCAACGTCGTCATAGTTCGGAAGGCTACAGACGATGACGTTCGACTCGTAACGGTGGTTGGCGTCGGGCTGGCGGGCAGCGACGATGTTGCGGATCTTTCGAGGCGCGCCGACGAGGTGCAGCAGATGCACCAGCTAGTCGAAAAGATTGCGCATCGCTATGGCGGGCATGTCGAACGCGTGCTCGGCGAAGATGTACTTGTTCTTTTTGGGCGTGATCAGATCCACGAAGACGACGGCGAACGGGGCGTTCGCACAGCGCTGGATGTGCGCCGCCAGGCAGTCCGGCTGGGACTTGCCCTGCGCATCGGAGTCAATACCGGCATGGCCTACTGCCGCCGCCAGGGCGGTACACAGGTAGCGGTATCAGGCGGCGCAGTCAACCTGGTCACCCGGCTGCGTAACCGTGCGCCGGAGAGCGGAGTCGTGGTTGGGCGCGCCACCTATTTGGCGACACGTGGATTGTGTGACTATGTCCCGATGACTTTGCGACTGCCGGGCGTGGCCAGCGAAGTCGCAGCGTACGAGGCGGCGCGCGAGCATGTGCGCGCCGAGAAAGCGCGCGGTATCGAAGGACTCACGTCGGTGCTGGTGGGCCGTGCGCACGAGATGGCGCGGCTCCATGCGGCATTGTCCAAGACAATGGCCGGTGACGGCCAGGCCGTGGCTATCGTGGGTGAGGCCGGCGTCGGCAAGTCTCGGTTAGCAAGTGAACTGGGTCAGGTAGCGAGCGCCCTTGACCGTCCGCCCGCGTCGCCGGTCGCCTGGCTGGAAGGCCGCGGGGTCGAGCACGCACTGGGTACGGCGTATTGGCTGTTTGCAGACATGCTGCGAGCGCATTTCTCCGGAGCCGGCGACGGCTATGATTCCACGATCGCAGCGGCAAACGTGGTCGCGGCGCTCGATGAACTGACCGTTCTGGGCCATCTTTCGCCGGATGAAATGAATGCCATCGGTCCGCCCCTGGGATGGCTCCTGTCGCTGCGCTTCGACACGGCATGGGACACAGAGCTGCAAGGAGCCGATGCAGATTGGATGAGACAACGGATTTTCGCTGCGATTCAAGGCTACTTGACGGCCCTGGCGCAGAAGCAACCGCTGGTCTTGGTATTCGAAGATCTCCACTGGGCCGACGCGCACTCGCTCGCGCTGGTGGCGGCGATGTTGGATGCCCTTCCCGGCCATGCACTGTTGCTGCTCTGCATCTACCGGCCCGAAGCGATGCAGGCCAAGGGTGAGTTCGCCGCGATAGCGCGTGCAAAGGACGCGGCCCGCTTCACAGAACTCGACCTCCGTGAACTGTCGCCGGCGCAGAGCCGTCAGATGCTGGCGTCGCTATTGGCAATCGAGCAGTTGCCGCCATCCATCCGTGAAACGATCCTAGCCAAGGCCCAAGGGAACCCACTCTTCCTGGAAGAACTCGTGCGCGACTTGGTGGATTCCGGCGTCATTTTCCGGGCGGGCGACGGCTGGCGCGGTCATGCCGGCCAGAGCAGCGCCACGGTACCCGAGACCATTCAGAGCGTCGTACTCAGCCGCGTGGACCGGCTGGATGAAGCGCAGCGTCTGGGTCTGCAGGCCGCGTCTGTGTTCGGCCGCATCTTTCGCCCTGCCCTCCTCGCAGAGGTCGCGCCTGCAACCATAGACTTGACCGCCGTGTTGGCGAGCCTGGCCGCCCAAGGCTACATCCATCTGGAACGTACGCAGCCCGAGCATGAGTACAGTTTCTCACACGTATTGGTCCGCGATGCCATTTACCTGGATTTACCGAACCACCATCGCGTAGAGTTGCATCGTCGCGCGGGGCAGGCAATCGAGCAGCAACACGCGCCCGAATTGCAGCCCTACGTCGAAGAAATCGCCCACCACTTCGACCTGGGCGAAGCGCCGCAGAAGGCAGTGGAATTCCTTCTCGAGGCAGGCAAAAAGGCGCAAGCGGCATATCTCAATCAGGAAGCCATCGCGTTCTTCCAGCGCGCGCTGGAGTGGGTGGACGCACTGTCGACCGGGGCCGATCCGACTTGGCGACTTGCAGCGCTACGTGGAATCGGCGAAGTGAATGCTACGCTGGGCAATCTGGCCGGCGCTGAACCGCCGCTGCGCCAGGCGATCGCGCTGGCGCAAGAGATGAATCTATCACCGGCCGAACAGGTTCGTCTGCTCTTCCCGATCTGTCATCTGCTTCGCTACCTGGGTCGCCTCGACGATCTTTGGCGGATTGGACAAGAGGGCCTGGCTCTGCTTGCGCCGGCAGAAGGCGCAACACACCCGGCCGCGCCGGATCAGCACGCGTCAACCGAGACGATCATGCTGACGACGTTCTTGGCCGCCGTCGCGCATTCCAAGGGGCAACGTAACCGATACCGGAACTTAACCGGCCCCGTGATCGAAGACCTGCGCCGGCTTGAGTACAGCCAGCAACTGATAACTGCTTATGGGATGGCTGCCTGGTGGTATCGGGACGCCAAACAAGTACCAGAAGCAACAGCCTGGATGCGGTCCCTCGAAGCGCAGGCGCGCCAACGCAATGATTTATGGACGTTGGCATACCTGCTCAGAACAGCGGGGTACTGGCTGCCTGAGGCCGTCGGCGACCTGACCACGATCCGCGCCAACCTCGAACAGATTCTGGCCATTGCCGAGAAGACCGGGGATGAGATCGCAAAGGGGTATGGGCTCACCTTCTTGGGGTTGGTGCAGTGGGGGCTTGGTAATCTGACTGAAGCCCTTGCGATGCAGACGGAGGCGCTGGCGATCAACGAGCGGGGCAGTGCACATATCATGCAGATCCTCAACCTCAAGGGGATCGGATTCGTCCGCCTTTGCTGTGGCGATTGGACCGGGACGGTTGATGCGCTGGAGCGCGGGTTGGAGATGGCCGAAAAGTTTCACCTGCGTGTTCACGGTGTCCAGATGTCGCGGTTGACACTTGCCCACGCCTATCGGATGCTAGGTCGCCGCGCGGACGCGGTCTCTCTCTACCGAAGTGTCGCCACCGAGGATGAGGCCGACGGCGACGGTCAAGTCTGGATTGCCTTTGCCCTGGCCGGGCTGGAACTATCGCTCGACGATCCGGTGGCCTTACGCGCAGCGTGCGATGATATTGCAACCGCGCGCCCGGCCGGCGACCCGCTGCCCTTGGTGCAGTGGTGGCTTGAGCCTATGGGCCCGGACTTTGATGGTGAGCCGCCCGAAGCGGCCCGTTGGGGGGTACCAGGTGCGACGGACGAGTGGTCCTGGACCGATCCGTATGGGGACTGCTCATATGGCATGGATGAGGGCGGGGCCATTATCCATGCCTCCCACTTCTACCGCGACCTTTGGTTCAACAACGTGAGCGCGCCGAGGTTCATGCGTGCAGCCGGCGGTGACTTCGCGGTGGAGGCGGCCTGTGCTGTAGCCGCACAGGATCGCCCGGCCATGGGCGGTCTCGTCTTGTGGAAGGATGCCCGAAATTTCCTGCGGCTGGCTTGGGGAGCGCACGGTCCGCACACGCTGGACCTGATGGGAAGTGTGGATGGCCGTGACCTCTATCTTGGACGGGGCCTTTTGACCTCGGCAGGGCGGATGGCCCTGCGTCTGGCGCGCACCGGATCCACAGTGCGCGCGCTTTGCAGCGCCGACAGCAGGAAGTGGTTCACTGTGGGCCGAGTCGAGTTTCCAGTGGGCGATCCGCTGGAGGTGGGCGTCTTCGCCACCGGCATGATCCAGCGCTGGGCCTATCCTGGCGCATACCCGGACGGGGCGGCGATTCGTTTTCAGAGCTTTGGATTGTGGCAGGCAAGCAATCTTGAATCGTCGACGATTCGCGGTCAGTAGCAACTCTCTCACGGCTTGCCCGTAGCTACTATGATGACCCACTGCGACACGAATCCCATGCGGCGAGCATCTCCGCAACATGCGCGTGTAGGCTGCTTGCCGCCTCCCCCGAATATTGGCTACAATGGGCGCACTTCGGCGGCTGGTCAGCGTAGCCAGAGCCGCAGCCACTAGACGAAGATTCCATGTTCGGCCCGATAGCACGGGCCGATTTCTGTATAGAGTGTTCGGAGGTGGCAATCGGGCTCGAAGACAGGTTGCCTTTTCTCACACCGCATTGCCCGTAGATCGTTTTGGGCATAACAAATGACAGCGCACAGGAGAGTAGCATGGACATTAAGAAGTATGGGGCAGAGGGCTTTGGCACCTTCTGGTTGGTTCTCGGCGGATGTGGAAGCGCAGTGTTGGCCGCCAAGTTTCCAGACACGGGCATCGGGTTTCTGGGCGTCGCATTGGCGTTTGGCCTGACCGTTCTGACCATGGCCTTTGCCATAGGTCATATTTCCGGATGTCACCTCAATCCAGCCATTTCGTTGGGTCTGTGGGCCGGCGGTCGTTTCCCAGCGAGGGAGTTGCTGCCCTACATTGTTGCGCAGGTCCTGGGAGCCATCGTCGCTGGAGGCGTGTTGTATCTGATTGCCAGCGGTACGGCGGGATTTAGCGTATCTGATGGTTTTGCTGCAAACGGCTATGGCGACCACTCACCGGGCGGGTATAATCTGACGTCGGCTCTGATTACGGAAGTGGTCATGACCATGGCGTTCCTCTTCGTCATTATGGGCGCCACGGAAAAACGCGCGCCGCAAGGCTTTGCGCCGATCGCAATTGGGCTGTGCCTGACTCTCATCCATTTGGTCAGTATCCCGGTCACGAATACCTCCGTGAATCCTGCACGCAGTACCGGTGTCGCGGTGTATGTGGGCGGTTGGGCAATTGAACAGCTCTGGCTCTTCTGGGTGGCCCCAATCGTTGGTGGATTGCTCGGCGCTATGGTCTATCGCTTCATCGCGAATGAGGCCGGCAAGAAGACTGCCTAGCAGCCGTGTCAACGTTCGGCGGCATAGGGCGATGCTCGGCCTCGCCCTATGCCGCCGTTGACGCACGGTTCTGGGCGTCGAGAGAGCGCAGCTTGTGTTGTCGTGCCGCCGCCTCGTCCCATGTCTATCGGGCGCAGTGGATGCGCATCTGCGGCCCACTGCGTCGCTTGTCCCCGTCGAACGCGGACGGACCTGGGAGATGTTCACTCCCAGCTAGGCGGCCGACTCCGGCCGGCGAAATACGTAGCGACCGGACCGGGGCGCAGCTTTCCGGCACGCCGAACCGCGCCGGCATCGCCGGCAAGCGAGGCATCATGCAGATCGATTTCACCATCCGACATATCTTCGTTTCCCCGGGGCACAATTACTTCGGCAGACCCAAGAACGGGCCCGGTGATCATCCGACCGTCGACGCGGCCAGCGCAGAGGTACGTGCAGGCAAGGGAATCGTCGGCGATCGCTACTTCGGCGCGCCCGCGCACTATGAAGCGCAGATCACCTTCGTGGCGCAGGAGGTCTTCGACCTTGCCCTGGCGGAATTCGGCATCGACGCCCTGTCGCCGGCCGTCATGCGACGCAATGTCGTGACTGGCGGGCTCAACCTCAACCAGCTATTGGGGCAGGAGTTCATCATTGACAGCGGCTACGGGCCCGTGCGTTTCCTGGGCACGCGGCCGTGCAGCCCATGCGCCTGGATGGACGAGGTCATCGCGCCGGGCGCCAATCGGTTCCTCAAAGGCCGAGGCGGCCTGCGGGCGCGTGTGTTGACGGACGGTGTGCTGAGGAAGGGTACGGCTATGTTGGAAACGGACGTCGAATTGGACCCGACAACGATCGCCGACGCGCTGTCGCGCCCGGCGCTGCCGGGCTAGGGAGGATTGAGCAAACAACGCCAGCAGCCCATCGCTCAATACATCGGATTGCCGTTCTTCGAATCTGAAGGCACTTCCTGGATGGCGTCCCAATGCTCAACAATCTTGCCGTCCACATCGAAGCGGAAGAAGTCCATCGTGACGTACTCGTCGCCGCCCGGCCAGGTCTGATGCGTATGCAGCGCGACCAGGTCTCCCTCGGCCACCGCGCGCACGAACTCTATCTCTTTGCCAGGGTAATCGTTCGCCATCTCCGTGAAGTAGTCGATGAACGGCTGCTTCCCATCGCCTACCAGCGGATTGTGCTGGATGTATTCTGCGCCGACATACAGCTCCACAGCATTCGCCGGATCGCCCAAGTACGCTGTCCGATAGAACGCGATAGCATTTCGCTTGTTGGCCTCAAGGCCCTGTTGCATGACGTCTCCCCTTTGGTTGATGGGAGCACAGATCCCACATTGTACACACCTCGTAGGTCGGGATAGAATACCCGCATCTCGCTCAAACCACTACCTGCCGAACAGGACCAGCGAGAGCCCGCACGCGGTGAGTAGACCACGTCGCGGGACGCGAGTTCGCCCTGTCGCACCATCAAGGAGAACCAAGCCATGCAACGCATTCCACTAGCCATCGTCGGCTGTGGCGGTATGGGCCATCGCCATCTGTTCGGGCTAGCCGAGCTGCATCGGAATGGTCTGTCCCACTTTGAGCTGGTCGCCGCCTGTGACCCGGTGACGGCCAACGCCGAGTCGCTGGCCAGCCACGCCGAAGGCTTCTTCGGCCGCCGGCCCGCCGTCGTGCGCGACATGGCGGAGTTGGCGAAGCTGGGCGTGGCCGCGGTGGACATCACGACCACCCCGCGCTGTGCACCATACGCTGGGCATCGAAGCGCTGGCGCACGGCTGGCACGCCATGATCGAGAAGCCGGTGGGGCTGACGGTGCGCGCCTGCAACGCCATCCGCACGGCGGCAGCGACGAGTGACCGCGTCATCAGCGTGGCTGAGAACTACCGCCGCGACCCGGTCAACCGGCTGGCCAAGACGCTGTTGGATGCCGGCGTCATCGGCGACCCGCGCTTCATGGTCCACCACTCCTCCGGCGGCGGCGACCAGATGATGATCTCGGTCTGGCGCCATCAGAAGGACCAGAGCGGCGTGCTGCTGGACGTGGGCGTGCACTTCGCCGACATCATGGAGTATTTCCTGGGCGAGATCGCCACGGTCTACGCGCAGACCCGGCTGCATGAGCCGGCGCGCTACAACCCGGTGGCGTTGGGCGCGGAGCCCACATCGAATCCGTCCGGCGTCTATGGCGAAGCGCAAAAGGCCATGCCCGCCGAATTCCAGGCAACGGCAGAGGATGCCGTCTACGCCACGCTGACGTGCAAGAACGGGGCCGTGATCCAGATGATCGAGGACCATGCCGATCATGGCCGCAGCCTGTGGGATCGGCAGATCCACGGCAGCGTGGGGAGCATGGACATGCCCAACGACCGCAGCGGCGGATCGCTCACTCTGACGCTGGACCGCAGCCAGGTGATCGAGGGTGCAGACGTGCTGGACCTGGCGCCGGCGGACTTTGCGCTGGATGAAGCGACCGCGGCGCTCTTCGGCGGCGAGCGGCTGTGGCGCTACGACTTCCCCTTCGAACAGACCGACCGCAAGCTGATCGCCGTGGAATACGCGGACTTCGCGCTGGGCATACTCGGCGAACGGCCGGTGGAGGTAGACCTGGACCAGGGGGCGCGCTCGGTGGCCGTTTCCTACGCGCTGCTGGAATCGGGCCAGGCGGGCGGAACGGTACTCTCGGTGGATGACGTGCTGGCCGAGAAGTTCAACGCTGTATCAGGCCGACATTGACAGCAGCCTGGGGCTGGGCAACCGGTAGCGCTTGCGGTGCGCCTGCCATCGGCGGCAGGCCAATGCGGATCCCAGGGAACAGGAGAATAGAGATGGCGTTTGTCGCGCACTTCCAGGGCACAGCAGCCGTCGGGCATGTAGACACCGTTCGAGAGTCAGTCGTGAAACTCGCTCGTGAAAGTAGAGAAGAGCCCGGCACGATCCGCTACGAGTTCTACCAGCATGAGGAAGTATCCGGCGGTGTTTCTGCTCTTTGGCATCTGGGAAAGTGAAGAGGATCTGGCGATCCCATGTGGCGGGAAAAGCCCACCGGGAGCACGTGGCATCGCTGCCGGAGGGCGCTTGGGCTATCCCTCCCGCCATGACCCGATCGGTGGCGTTGGACGATGTCGTCTGAGTGAGATGCGCAGATGGCATGTCTGGCGTCGCAAGCAGAAGCCGGAGCGTCAACCAGAAGCATGGCGCACCCACCCCAGCCTAGAATGAATGAACCACCGCCGCGGCGAAGCGATCCCAGTCCCACTCCGCGCCCCATCCCGGTCCATCCGGAGGGGCAATGAACCCGGCCTTCGGCAACGGGGGATTGGTCAGGCCGATCTCCTTGCCCACCTCGTCGCGGGTGCCCCCAGGGAAGTACTCATAGTAGCTGCTATTGCTCAATGCGCAGGCCAGATGGGCGTGGACAAGCCCAAAGAGGCCGCCGGGTCCGTTGAGCTCAATCGTCGTACCGTGCATCTCAGCCAGATTGGCCAGCTTCAGCGTCTGCGTGACGCCGTGCCGCGCATTGGCGCGCAGCAGGTCAGTCGCCCCGGAGATCAGCCACTGCGCGCTCAGGTCCCGATCGTGCATGAGCGTCTCAGGGGCCAGAACTGGAATGTCGAGCGCGGCGCATACCTGCCGCAACTGTCCCTGCTGCCGGTCGGGCAATGGCTCCTCGAACCAGCCGAAGCCAAGCTCCTCCAGCACATGCCCAACTCGCAAAGCTTCGTAGAGTGAGTAGTGGCAGCCGGCTGCGTCGTGGAGCAGTTCGATCTCCGCTGCCAAAGGCGGCCCGAACCGCTCGGAACAAGGCGATGTTCTCGCCGGCGGAGCCGGTGAAATGGTCTTTGAGCGCGGGGAATCCGGACGCCACCGCCGCCTCTCCATCTTCGATGGCTCGCTCCACTGGACCGTGGCTGCGGAAGTTGTAGTAGCACGGGGCGCTGGCGCGAGCGCGGCCGATCAGGTCACAGACCGGCAGATTCGCCGCCTTTCCGGCGATGTCCCACAAGCAATTGTCGAAGGCGCCAAACCACCCTGGCTTCGAGAACAGTCCGCGGGTCGCTGCGTGCAACTTCTCGTCCAAGCGGGCCCGGTCCAGCGGATTCTCGCCCATCGTCAAGATGCGCAGCGCTTCCAGTTCTGCCGGGCGCATGCGTCGTATAGCGGGCGTCGCCTACCGTACAGACGCCTTCGATGCCCGCGTCCGTGGCCACCTGCAGCACGTGGATCTCTTCCATATCAGGACCATCAACTGCGCCGCCGGAGCCATCGTCGCCTGCCGTGGACGGTCTCTTCGCTGAGATCGAAGAGGGGCGTGTTGTTCGGGAGCTGCACGACGTAGAGCTTGATTTCTGTGATACGCATATTCATCGTCCACCTACGAGCTTTGGCTAGAATCTGTTCAGACGTGAATGCCGCAACAACTCCGCCGGCGGCTGCCCGGCTCGCACTGCAACGGCGCATGGTGTGGCACTGTTTGTCATCGGGTCACCAAGCTTCGCCCCTACGATAATGGACCTGGGCGGCGATGGCAACGTTCAGTTGTTTCACGTGACGGAAGCGTAGTGCGGACTGAGGAGTAGGTGTCGGACAGATAGTTCGGCTATACTCTGACCTTCGACGCACTTGCGCTTGTTTCCGGAGCACAGCACACCATGAAAATACAAGAGCGGCCGTACCGCGAGCACCGAGACCTGGCGCGGATGCGACAACTGGTGATGGACGGCGCCCAGGCTAGTATCCCTGCTTCCTACATGCACCCAGGCTGCTTGGACTGGGGGACCAGTCTCCCGCCCAATGAGGAGGCAAATCGACGCAACCTTCGCTTGTGGGAACGCCTGGATAACGGTTCGGCGACGCTCGCGGCGTGGGCGATATTTCTGCAGAATGAAGGGAGCTTTGATCTCTTCGTGCATCCCGCGCTACATGGCGCGCCGATACACGAGACCATAATGGATGACTTTGTAGCGTGGGCAGAGACAAGGGCGCATGAGGCGGGCCTGGAACAGCTTTGGCCGTTCTGGGCTATGGAATATGACGAGGTGCTCACCCGCCTGATGAAGGAGCGTGGGTATACGGTGGTTCAGGCTGACCCGGCTCCTCCGTTTTTTGGACGCTCATTGGACGAGCTTCCCGCGATTCAGTTGCCCGGTGGCTACGCTGTGCAGAGCGTGACATCTCCGGACGACGGCCAACTCCGCGCCCTTGTGACCCATGGCGCATTTGGCTCCGGCGACGATTGGGACAGCTACTGGGAAACGTATACGCGTTTCATGGGGTCGACAGCCTACGACGGTGAACGCGACTTGTTTGTGCGCTCGCCGGATGGTCGGGGCGCGTCGGCCTGCACCATCTGGTTCGATTCGGTGAACGCAGTCGGCTTATTCGAGCCGGTCGGCACGCACCCCGATTTTCAGGGCAAGGGCCTGGGCAAGGCGGTCATGGCCGAAGGGCTGCGGCGCATGAAAGAAGCCGGCATGCGGCGGGCTGTGGTGGGCTTCGATCCCAACAATGCGGCGGCGCGGGCATTGTATACGTCGATGGAGTTCACGGCTTCAAGCTATTTCACGATTGCACGCAAGGAATTGTGAATCGCCGGCCACTACTTCGCCCGGTGTAGGAGAGGGGACGGAACAGAGTGCGCCGGTGGTTGGCGACGCGTCGGCAGTTCACACTGCGCCAAGCCGTTCCCAATAGAGCGCCCACGCATGTAGCCCTTCATGGAGACGCCTCACGCGGAAGAACTCGTTGGGCGCGTGGAAATCTTCGTCCGCCGTGGAAAACGAGAAGAAGACCGTGTAGATTTCCAGCAGACGCAGAAACAGCTCGCTCACCGGCAACGTGCCGCCCATGCGCACCCGCAGCGGCGTCTGATCATAGACCTGGCGCAGCACCTGGTCTGCCACGTGCAACCCCACGTGATCCCCCGGTATCTGATAGGGCAACGCATCATGGCCGCCGCTGGTGTACGCCACGGTTACGCCCGGCGGCGTGTTCGCTTTCAGGTGCCGCTCCACCTTGCGAAGGATGTCGTCCGGCCGCTGATTCGCCACCAGCCGGCAGGTGATCTTGGCGCGCGCCTCGCTTGGGATCACGGTCTTGGAGCCTTCGCCCTGATAGCCGCCGCCCATGCCGTTGATTTCCAACGTCGGCCTCGCCCATAGACGTTCGGGCGTCGTGTAACCCGGCTCGCCGAACAGAACGGGGACGCCCGTCTCTCGCCTATACGCTTCGTCATCGAAGGGAAGCGCAGCCAGTTCGGAGCGTTCCTCCTCACTCAGCGCCGCCACGTCATCATAGAATCCGTCGACGGCCACACGGCCGTCCTCCGTATGCAGGCTGGCCACCATGACCGCCAGCGCATGCAGCGGATTGGCGACGGCGCCGCCATGTCGCCCCGAGTGCAGGTCCTTGGCCGCACCGCGGACGGTGAACTCCATACCGGCGATGCCGCGGCTCGCGACGGTGATCGACGGCTCGTCGATGCGCCACATGGCCCCATCGGCGGACAGGGCAAAGTCGGCCTGCAGCAGGCGGGCGTTCTCGCGGATGAACGCCTCCAGGCTGGGGCTACCGATCTCTTCCTCGCCCTCGAACAGGAACTTGACATTGACGGGCAGTCGCCCGGCCGTCGCCATGTAGGCCCCGGCCACGAGCAGCGGGATCAACATGGGCCCCTTGTCGTCGGAAACGCCGCGTCCATAGAGGCGCCCCTCCCGCACTTCCGGCGCAAAGGGGTCGCTCAGCCACTTCTCCGCCGGATCGGGCGGCTGCACATCATAGTGACCGTAGACCAGAATCGTGGGCGCGTCCGGCGCGTGCAGCCACTGGGCGTAGACGACCGGATGGCGGTGCGTCGGAACGACGCGTACCGCCTCCATACCCGCCCGCGCAAGCCGATCCGCCACCCACTGCGCGGCGCGTTCCATGCCGGCTGCATAGGCGTCGTCCGTGCTGACACTGGGTATGGAGGCGAAATCGACCAACTCACGCAGCGCGAAGTCGTGATTCTCTTGCAGATAGGCGTACACATCGCTGCTCATGGGACCTCCTTCGCTGTCGACCGTCAGTGCCCGCCGTCGATGCTGATCACCTGGCCGCTGATCCACCCTGCATAGTCCGAGGCGAAGAAGAGCACGCCGTGCGCGATATCCTCGGGCAGGCCCAGTTTGCGCAGCGCGATGCGGTTGAGCAGCGCCTGCTGGCCGTCCTCCCCATACGATTCCCACTGCCGTTCGGTCGTCGGATTGGAAAGGACGAAGCCGGGCGCAACATTGTTGACGGTGATGCCATAGGGCCCCAACTCCTGGCAAAGTTGGCGCGTGAGGTTGATCTGGCCCGCTTTGGCCGCGGCATAGGCCTGGATGCCGGTCAAGCTGGCCCTGAGACCTGCACCGCTAGAAATATTGATGATTCGCCCATACTTGGCAGCTTTCATGGCGGGCGCGACTGCCTGGGCGAAGAAGAACGCCCCCGACAGGTTGACGGCGATGATGCTGTTCCACTGCTCCTCGGTCACATCTTCCAGCGGCTGCCCGACCTGGCCCAGCACGCCGCCGGCATCGTTGACCAGGATGTGCACCTGGCCGGACGCTGTACTCGCCTCCGCCTCGCGCACGAAAGCGCCGACTGCCTGGCGATCGGTGACGTCCACGACGCGCACCGAGCACTGTCCGCCAGCTTCTCGACACAGCGCAGCCGTCTCGTCCAACTCATGGGCGATCACGTCGCAGGCCCACACGTTTGCCCCGCGCTGCGCGAACGCCAGCGCAATGGCGCGGCCGAAACCGTGCGCGGCCCCGGTCACAATCACAGTCTTGTCAGGGAATTCAATGTTCATGGTTTCTCATCTTCGCTAGGTCAGGTTGTGGAAGTCGAGTGACTTGGCGACCGGTCCGTCAGATGCCGGGAAGGCCTGCTAGGCCAGCTCCGAGAAGCGGGCAAGCACCTCCGGCTGCGCAGCCTCCAGCGTTGCGCCGAGCGCCAGGGCCAGCCTATCTTCGCCGGGCCGCGTCACGATCTGCAGGCCGGCCGGTAGCCCATCGGCGCCGAAGCCGGCCAAGACGGAATGGGCAGGGAAGCCGGTCAGGTTGTACGGCGCAGTGCGCCGCGCCTCCGAAGCGCCCTCCTCGCCGATCACGGCCGGATCTTCCTCCGGCGCGACCCAGGCCACCGTAGGCGAAAGCAACGCGTCCACATGCGCCAGCGCATCCATCATGCGCTCTGCCAGGTAACGCCGAAACTGTTGCGCGCGCACGTAGGCCACGACCGGCACCGCGTACCCTAACTCAATCTGCTGCCGCGTCAAGGGCGCGTAATCGTCCGGTCGTTCACGCATCCATTTGTCGTGGATGGCGGACGCCTCCGGCCCGGCCAGCGTCAGCAGCAATCCGTCGGCCAAATCCAGATGTTCAATGTCCACCGGCACGAGCTGCGCGCCCAGCGCGGCCAGCTTCTCGCACGCCTCCTGGCACACATCGCGCACGGCCGGCTGCATCTCAGCGCCCTCGAAGTGGGCCGTGACCAACCCCAAGCGCATGCCGCCCAGGTCTAGTCCTGGCAATCGCTTCCGGCCGTTTTCCACAGAGCGCGTCCAGCATAAGCGCAGCGTCCGCGCTGGTGCGCGCCAGCGGGCCGGCGTGGTCCAGAGACCAAGAGAGCGGGAAGATTCCCTGCAGGCTGACCAGACCGTACGTCGGCTTCAGGCCGGCGACGCCACAGTATGCGGCCGGCACGCGGATGGAACCGCCCGTGTCGGTGCCCACGGCGCCGAAGCACATGCCCGCCGCTAACGGCGGCCGCAGATCCGCCGCTGGAACCGCCCGCCGTGCGCGCAGGGTTCCAAGGATTCCAGGTTGCGCCCACATCCGGATGGACGATGCCATAGGCGAACTCCAGCATGTTTGTCTTGCCCAGGACCACAGCGCCCGCGGCGCGCAGATGGCGCACAATCACCGCATCCTGATCGGGGATGTGGTCACACAGAATGCGTGAGCCGCAGGTGGTGCGCGTGCCCGCGGTGTCGACCAAGTCCTTCAAGGCAATGGGGATGCCGTGCAGGGGTCCGCGATCGGAGCCGTTGCGCAATTCCGCTTCAGCCGCTGCCGCCGAAGACAAGGCGTCGTCCGCCGTCACGGTGAGGAATGCGTTCAGCGTGGGATTGAGGGCTTCGATGCGCGCCAGGCACGCTTCGGTGACGTCGACGGGCGAGAGTTCGCCGCTGCGATAGCGGTTGCCTATCTCGGCAATGGAGGCGAAGAGAAACGGGGCGGCGGGCGTCATTGCGTGTGCGCCGCTTGACGCGCCTGCGCCGTATCCCACGGCAGTCCGGCAGCGGGCAGGGCGCCCAAGTTCCAGAGCCGTGAGTTGGGCGTCGGCGTCCAGGATGGCTTGGAGCGCTGAGACCAAATCAGCAGCGCGTTCCGTCGTCAAGCTCAGCCCGTTGGCCGCGGCCAGGGTTCGCACGAGTTCCGCGTCGACGATGGGTGCAGGGTCGCAGCTGGAGTCCGTCATATCAGCTCGACCAGGAGATCCAGGTTGGCGGTGTCCTGCGTTCGCTCGCCGTTCTCAATATCGTGGATCAGTTGAATCAGGCGCGCCGTCAGCGGAGTGGGTACGCCGGCGCGTTGCCCGGCTTCGACGATGGGGCCGAGCTGCGGGTCCACCTCGGTACGCCGTTTGCGCACGGCCAGGTCGCGCCAGATGCCGCTGTGGGTCTTGGCCGACTTGCGGTTATGCGCAACCATCTCGTCCAGGGACTGCATGGACACGGCGGCCGGCGTATCGGGCAGGAACGCCGCCGGGTTGAAACCGTTGAACGATTCCGGCTGGATGTTCTGCGCCGAAGCCACGCGCAACACCTCCTGCGCCACGGCTATGTACAGCTTGCTGTAGCGGGGGTCGGCCAGGCAATCTGCGATGGAATCGTTGGTTAGGGCCGTGACGAACAACTGCGCGCCATAGGCCAGCTTGCCCCACAGATAGCCGAAGATATTGTCCGTGATGATGGCGGCCTCATCGAAATCCAGGAACGCAGAATGGAGCGTTGTTATGCGCTCTGTGGCCGAGCCGTCCAACTCGCCCAACACAACCGCGCCACGCCCGCCGAACAGAACCTGACCCGGCTCCAGATAGTCGGCGCCGAAGTTCACGAACGAGCCAACCGTGCGCTCCGCGTCCAACGATCTCGCGGATCACCAGTTCGTTGAGTCCATTCTGGACGGACACCACATATCCGTCCTCGCGCAGGTGAGGCGCAAGCGCCCGCGTGGCTGATTCCGTGTCCTGCGCCTTCACACACAGTAGGACTGTCTCGTAGTCGCCGCTTACCGCCTGCGGCGTGTAGGCGTCCGCCTGCACCGTGAACTCGTCAAGCGGGCCGGTGATGGCCAGCCCACGCTCGTTGATGGCGGCGACATGCTCCTCCGCCACATCGACGAACGTCACATCATGTCCTGCGCGCGCCAGATAGGCGCCGATGGTTCCGCCAATGGCGCCGGCTCCCCAGATGAGCAACTTCATCTCAGTCCCACCCTTCCGCGATCAACTGGCGCGTCTCTTCGACGGCGACCGCCCACAGGGCGAGCATCTCTTCGTCCGGACGCTGATAGTAGCCGCCGAAGTTGCCGTCGCCGAGAAAGTCGCGCAGCGCTGCGTCCACCTGCCTGGCCATGCCGGTGCGATCGGGCAGTCGCTTCTGTTCGGCGGGCGGCTGCACATCCGGCAACCGCGTCCAGGGGAAGTTCTCCATCCACGAGGCGTGGCTGCCTAATGGATCGATCTCCTGCACCTTGGCCCACGTGCGCGGCGCGTTCCACCAGTTGTGGAACTTGACCTGCACGTGCGGATGATCCGCCATCCACTCGATGGCGAGCGCCTCCACTGTGGAGTTGCCGCCGTGCCCGTTCACGAGCACAACGCGCCGGAACCCGCTATGCTCGAGGCCATCGAGTATGTCGCGCACGACGCGCATGTACGTTTCCACGCGCAGGGAGATCGTGCCCGGAAAGCTGCGGAAGTAGGGCGTCACACCGTAGGCCACGGCGGGGAACACGGGCACGCCCAGCGGCTCTGCCGCCTCCACGGCGACGCGTTCCGAGAGAATGCTGTCAACGCCCAAGCTCAGGTAGGCGTGTTGTTCCGTGCTGCCCAGCGGCACGACGGCGCGGTTGTCGCGCTGCAAATACTCCTCGACCTGCATCCAGGTCATGTCGAAGATCTTCATGGTTTGCGATGCTCCTATCGCTTTGGATGGGGGTTGGCAGGGCAATGGTGCGCTCCACGCAGCGCAGAAGGAAGCTCTATGCGACGGGCGCATCTCCGAGCGTCGCGGGTGCATCGGGCTCGTAGAGATGACAGGCGGTCATATGGCCGGAATCGTATTCCTTCAGTTGCGGCACATCCACGCGGCAGCGATCGAAGACCAGCGGGCAGCGGGGATGAAACGGGCAACCTCTGGGTACGTTCAGCGGACTCGGCAATTCACCCTCGATCGCCTCCACGGTGCTTTTGCGAGTCGGATTCAGCGTGGGCGCGGCCGAGATCAGGGCGCGAGTGTAGGGGTGCTTGGGGTCTGTGAAAGACCGTCTCCGTGTCGGCCAACTCGACGACACGCCCCAGATACATCACGGCGACGCGGTGGGAAACATGGCGTACGAGACGCAGGTCATGGGCAACGAACAGTACGGTGAGATGCAGTTTCTCCTGCAGTTCCAGAAGCAGGTTGATGATCTGCGCCTGCACGGACACGTCCAGCGCGGAGACGAGTTCATCGGCCACCAGACATTCCGGCTCGAGCGCCAGACTGCGGGCGATAGCAATGCGCTGTCGCTGTCCGCCGGAGAATTCGTGCGGCAGCCGGTCGGAAGCGTCCAGCGGCAGGCCCACCAGGTCCAGCAGTTCGTTGACGCGGGCATCTATTTCGCCGGACGGACGCAGCTTGTGTACGCGGACCGCCTCGCTCAACGCCTCGCCCACCGACATGCGCGGGTTCAGTGACGTGAATGGGTCCTGGAAGACCATCTGCACGCGCCGGCTGTAGGCGCGCAAGGACGACCCGGACAGCTTCAGCACATCCAGCTCGTCAAAGTGGATCTCGCCGGCGTCCGCGTCGTGGAGGCGAACGATGCAACGGGCGAGCGTCGACTTGCCGCAGCCGGACTCGCCGACGATGCCCACCGTCTCGCCGCGGTGTACATAGAGGCTGACGCCGTTGAGCGCGCGCACGGCGACGATGGGCTTGCGGCGCAATTTGTCGAACAGCGACCGCGGCACCGGAAAGGCCTTGTGCAGCCCGTCAACTTCCAGAAACAACGTCTTGGTGTCAATCCGTGACTGCGGCGCGGGCGCGGCGACGGTAGAGGGTGTGTTTTCAGGAATCGTCATGCGACCACCACCCGAGGCGTGTGCAATTGGTCGTGATAGATACAGGCGGACAAGCGCTCCTCCTCGATGGAGACCAGGGCGGGCCGTGCGGCGCGACAGTCGTCCTTCGCATACTCACAGCGCGGTGCAAATGGGCAGCCGTCCGGCACCTGGGCAAGGTCGGGGGGAGCGCCGGGAATCGGGAAGAGGGGTATGCGACTGCCGCCGCCGGTTGGCACCGAGTTGAGTAGACCCAGGGTATAGGCATGGCGCGGCTGGTGGAACAGGTCGATCACCGGCGCTACTTCCACAATCTCGCCCGCGTACATCACTGCCACTCGATCACATGTCTGCGCCACGACGCCAAGATCGTGCGTCACTAGGATTACGCTCATGCCAAGTTGATCCTTGAGACGCAAAATGAGCTTCAGAATCTGATCCTGGATTGTCACGTCGAGGGCGGTTGTGGGCTCATCGGCCAGCAGCAGTTGAGGGTCCGACGCCAACGCGATGGCGATCATCACGCGCTGGCGCATGCCGCCGGAGAACTGATGCGGATACTCGTTCAGTCGATCTCTCGCCGACGGTATCCCTACCATGTCGAGTAGCTCGGCAGCGGCGGCGTCAAGTTCGCCCTTCAGCAGGGTAGTGTGCTGGCGCAGCGTCTCTTTGATCTGCTCGCCCACGGGCAACACAGGGTTGAGTGCGCTGATCGGCTCCTGGAAAATCATAGAAATCTGGCCGCCGCGGATGTCGGTCAACTCGCGGTCGGAGACTTTCATGAGATTGCGATCTCTCCACCATACCTCGCCGCTGGTTTTGCCCGGCGGCTGGATCAGGCGGATGAGGGAGCGCAGGGTCACACTCTTGCCGGATCCGCTCTCGCCCACCAAGCCGAGCACCTCGCCCGGATAGAGGTCAAAGCTGAGACCGTCCACCGCGGTCAGCGTGCCGCGCTTGGTGTCGAACGTAGTGCGCAGATCGCGCACACGGAGGATGGCTTCGCCGTGCTTGGCGTTGTTGTTGGCGTCGGACTGGCGTGCACTCATTTCTTCGGCCTCAGCAGTTCGGCCATGCCGTCGCCAATCAGGCTAAATGTGATGCCGGCAAAGGCCAGGGTGAAGGCCGGGAACGTTGAGATCCACGGCGCCGTGGTCATGAAGTTCTTGCCGTCGGCCACCATCAAGCCCCACTCCGGTGTTGGCGGTTGCGCGCCGAGTCCCAAATACCCGAGGCTTGCGCCCAGTAGGATGCCCAGCGACATGTCCGTCATCCAGAAAATGAGGGACGGTGCGATGACATTGGGCAGCAGATGTCTCCCGACTACGCGACGCGAAGTGTAGCCCATGCCCTTGGCGGCCTGTGCGTATTCCGCATGTTTCTGGACCAGCATCTCGCCGCGTACAAGCCGGCCATACGCCACCCAGCCGATCATGCTGACCGCTATATACATATTGAGCAGCCCAGGCCCCAAGAACGCGACGATGGCAATGACCAGGACCAAGAACGGGAACACGATCACCACACTGACCACCATCCCAAAAACTGCGTCGAACCATCCTCCGTAGTAGCCGGCAATCGCGCCCAGAATTGAGCCGAGGAAAAACGGCACAAGTGTCGTAAACAACGCGATCTGCAGGTCAACGCGAGTGCCCCAAATCACCCGCGAGAAGATATCGCGGCCGAAATTGTCGGTGCCAAACCAGTGCGCCGCGCTGGGCGGCTCCAAGACAGCCTCGTAGTCAAAACTGGTTGGGTCGTATGGGGCGATCCGACCTGGAAACAGCGCCAGTACGATCAGCAACAGCAAGAAGGAAAGGCCGACTATCAAGGTGCGGTTCGGCCGGTACCTGCTGCGTATCTGCGGTCTTGCCAATGCCGGGACAGCAGTAGCTGTCATCGATACTCCCCTTCAGGAAAGTTAGCTCGTTGCGGGGGCTACGATATCTCCACTCGAGGATCCAACTGGGCGTAGAGCAGATCCGTGAGCAGGAAGACGATAAGAACCATGACTGCGAAGGTAAGTGTGAGGCCCTGCACAACTGCATAGTCGCGTGCGTAGATCGCATCGACCATCAGGCGACCGACGCCAGGCACGGCAAACACAGTCTCCGTGATGACGGCGCCTCCAAACAGCCAGCCGATGTTCAACCCTAGCAGCGTCACCGTGGAGATGAGCGCGTTCCGCAATACATGCTTGGACATGATGACGTGGCTGCGCAGACCCTTTGCCCGCGCAAAGCTCACATACTCCGCTGTCAACACTTCAATGATGGCGGCTCTCAGCGTGCGCATCAGCACCGCCGACAGATGGAAAGCCAGCGCGAACGCGGGCAGGAACAGGTGGTACACATGCTCCGGGAAGGTATCGCCGTACCCGCCAATTGGAAACCAGCCCAACGTGGCGCCAAAGATCGTCAGCAAGGATAGGCCAATGTAAAACGTCGGCAGAGACAACCCAAGCTGAAACACGCCGCGAATGCCGTTGTCCACGGGACCGCCACGCTTCATCGCCGCGATGAAGGCCAGTGGTACAGCCAACGATACGGCCAGAAACGCAGCGTAAAACGTCAATGAGATGGTAACCGGCAGGCGTTGCAGGATGAGCGTGGAAACGGGGATCTTGTAGCCGATGGAGTCGCCCAAGTTGCCGCGGAAGAAGTTCTGCACGAAGATGCCGAACTGCACCATGAGCGGCTTGTCCAACCCCATCAGCGCATTCATGCGCGCGACGTCTTCTTCCGTGGCCCGGTCGCCCAGGATGGCGCTGGCCGGATCGCCGGGAAGCAAACGCACAAGTATGAAAACCATGAACATGATGATGAGGAAAGTCGGGATCATCTGCAACACGCGCGAGATGATGTAGTTCCATCGGCTCATGGTATGGCCCTCCAGACAGGGATGCCCATGCTACATGACAGTGGGCGCACTGCCGGTTCGCACCGGAGTGCGCCCACCGCTCTCTCATATACTTCTTACGCGTCTACTGTTACACGTCTACTGGCTGCAACGTTATTCGCTTAGAACTACCTCGGTGAAGAGGTTCTGTCCCAGCGGCAACTGATAGAAGCCCTCCACGTTGCTGCCCATCGCTACGGGGTAGGGCGTCTCGTACAGGAAGATTATCGGCGCTGCCTCCGCAAAGATCTCTTGAATTCGGTCGTATTGCTCGGCGCGCGCGGCGACGTCCAATTCCTCCTGGCTCGCGTCAAACAGCTCTTCGAGTTCCGCATCTTGGAAGCCCGTGTGAAGAGACTCGACCACATCATAGATCGCGAAATAGGACGTAATCTGGCTCGGATCGTTGATGTCATTGGTCCAGGCAGCCGTCCGCATCTGGAAATCGTTGGCTCGGTAGCGGTCGGTCTTCGTGGCGGCATCAACTTGCTCGATGATCAGGTCGACGCCGACTTCCGCCCACATCTGCTGCATTGCCGTCAACAGGGCTGCGTCGTCGGCATTGCCTGCGGTCGAGAGAACGCTAACCTCGAAGCCGTCTGCAAACCCTGCTTCTTCCAGCAAGGCCTTGGCCTGCTCTGGGTCGTAGGGATACAGGGGCTGTTCGGAAAACAGCGGCGTCGTCGAGGACATGTACGAACCCATGGGCACGCCCGTGCCGAAGGTCACGAGCTGAATCAGCGCTTCCTTGTCCGTCGCGTAGTTCAGCGCTTGGCGCACCTGCTGGCTGGACAGCGGATTCGGCGTGCCGTCCAACAGCTCGGGCCGGTTGTTCATCAGCAGGTCGTTGACCTTCGTGGAGGGGTAGAGCTGCATGTTGATGTTCGGGTCGCCGTCCAACTCAGCCACACGGCTGAGCGGAATGAACTCGGCCATGTCGAGTTCGCCGGCCTGCAGCTTCAGGATGCGGGTGGCGTCCTCGGGGATGATCTCGAAGCGAACGGCGTCCAGATACGGCAACTGGTTGCCGGCGTCATCCGTCATCCAGTAATGCGGATTGCGCTCCATGACCATATGCTCGCCGCGCACCCATTCCGTCAGCACGAAGGGACCGGAACCGACGGGACTCTCGGCAAAGGCCTGCGCCTTTTCCTCATCCGTCGCGCCGTCCACGGCCTCGTACAGCGCCATGGGCAGGACGGCCGAATTGAACATGGCCAGCGCCGCGGGCAGAGCAGGGTCCGGGCGGTTCAGGTTGATCTGCACCTGGTTGTCGCCGACTGCTTCCACACTCTCCACGGACTCAAGCGTGAAGCTCCAGATACCGTGTTCCGGATTGCGCGCCCGGTCCAGGGAGAAGACCACGTCGTCGGGCGTGATTGCCGAGCCGTCGGCGAACATGATGCCGTCGCGCAGGGTCACGGTGAAGGTCAGGCCGTCGTCCGATACTGCATACTCGCTGGCGAGAGCCGGAATCACATCCTGGCCGTCGCGCGTGGAGTGCAGCAGCGTGTCGTAGAGACTGTTCAGCACCCAGATGTCGAGATTGGCGTCATTCCAAACCGGGTCCAGGAAGCGAGAATCCGCATAGCGGCCAAATGTCAACGTTCCGCCGGCAGCATCAGCAGGAGCGGCGGCTTCTTGCGCCGGAGCAGCGGCTTCGCCGCCGGACTCGGCTGCGGGTGCGGCGGCAGGCGCGGCGCACGCTCCCAAGACAATCGCGAGCGCCAATAACAGGCTCAACGCGATGGCGCTTCGACGCCACGCTCGCGTTGTTTCCTTCATTCGATAGTGCATGGATGTGCTCCTTTTCAGAACAGGAAACTAGCAGAACAGGATACGTAGATGATAGGGCGAACGGTACCGCTTTTTATGTCCAGGGCACGGATGTGCCCGCCAACCACACGGAATGTGCGCGCCAACAGCCGCTGCCACGAACGGTCTGCGCGCCACCAATTCGACTGTAGAACGTCAGGATCGCGAGAGGGGCATAACCAAGCGAGGTTACTGCCTGAACACGGCGGCGTGGAATCTCGTGTAGCCTGCAGTTGTTTGCGCTGTGCAACAATGGCCTACCCATTAGCCGAGCTACGAAGCATCGCTGAGGATTATACGCGCATTGCGGGCAGAGCGCAAAGCCCCGTCTCGTAGGGCGTTCCACGCCTGTGAGCCGCACAACCCGTCTGGCTGCGCATTGGGAAGCGACGGCTGCCGGAGCGTCGGACACTCGCCAGGCATGCACATGCCGCGCCAATACATGGCTGCATCAATGCTCATGTGCGCGTGCGTCAACATCTGCGGCGGCTCGGAACTGGACGGCGTTTCTTCGTCGTCGTAGACTTAGCGCTGTAGACAGGCGCATAACACCATCAAACGAAGCCCAAGCGCGCTCAAGTGCAAAGCGAAGAAGGTGAAGGCATGCAAGACCGTACCGTACCCTCCCTCCCGGCATCAGGTGAAGCGCTGCGCATCGTCATCGACACCGACGCGGCCAACGAGATCGACGACCTCTACGCCATCGCCCTGGCCTTGCGATCGCCGGACCGCTTTCGCATCGAAGGCTTCGTGGCCACCCACTTCGCCCAGATCGCCGGCAGAGAGAGCATCCGGCAATCCTATGATCTGCTGATGACGTTGCTGGACGTGGCCGGGTGCGGCGGTGACTTTCCCGTCGTGAAAGGCGGCGATCCTCTGCCCTACGTGGACGAACCGAGCGAGAGCGAGGGTGCGCAGTTGATTATTGAGCGGGCCCACGCGGGCGATGCGCAGAATCCGCTCTGGGTGCTCGGTCTCGGCGCGGCGACCAATCTGGCTTCTGCATTGCTCATCGATCCGAGCATCATGCCAAAGGTGCGCTATGTCTTTCATGCCCGATCCGAGTGGTCCTGGCCGGAACGCAGCGAGCAGTTCAACGTGGGCGGCGACGTCCGCGCTGCACGGTATTTGCTCGAGTCGGGCGTTCCACTGGCCTGGTTCGACACGGGCACACAGTTGACCTGCGCCATGTCGATGACGGCGGAACGGTTGCTGCCGTTGGGCGGGCTGCCCGCATTCCTGCACGAGTACCGTCTGCGCAAGCCCTACTTCCAGCGAGACGACAAAGGCTTCTTCGACTTGGGCGACATCGCGTGGATGATCCAACCCGATGTGTGCCAAAGCGATATCGTCGACGCGCCCCGCATGGACTGGAAGATGGCGTTTCACGCGGACGGGACTCTGGGCCAGATGCTCAGGCTGAGTCAGATATCGGCCGCACCGGTCTGGGATCTGTTTTTCGATCGCATGCAGGGCTGAGGCCCCGGCGGCTGACTTGCCCAGGAGTCATGCGCGTCCCAGCCAATATCGACCGAAGTTGCTCGCTACCGCCATATCCGATTCTCCATAGGGAAACTAACCATGACTGACCTTGCCTGGCTCACCCTGACTGAAGTCGCAACACTTGTGGAGAGGCGCGAGCTCTCCCCTGTGGAGTTGACGCGTCATCTGTTGCAACGCATCGAAGAGATCGACGGCCATCTGCATAGCTATCGGACCGTTCTGGCGGACAGAGCGCTGGACCAGGCTCGCCAAGCGGAACAGGAGATCGCGGACGGACGCTACCGGGGCCCCTTGCACGGCATCCCGATTGCGGTCAAAGACCTTGTCTACACGACGGGCATCCCGACCACGTGCGGCTCCACGCTACTGGAAGATTGGCGGCCCGATTATGACGCAACCGTGGTGCGCAGGCTGGACGCAGCGGGCGCGGTCCTTCTGGGCAAGCTGCATATGACGGAGTTCGCCTTGCGGTGGCACCACCCGGCGTGGCCGGCGCCGATCAACCCGTGGGGCTCGAACTTGTGGGCAGGCGTCTCGTCGAGCGGATCGGGCGTGGCGACGGCGGCCGCGCTTTGCTACGGGTCACTCGGCACCGACACGGGCGGTTCGATTCGGTTTCCGGCGGCGTGCAATGGCGTCGTCGGTCTCAAACCGACGTATGGCCGCGTCAGCCGCCACGGCGTATTTCCCCTGGCCGCGTCGCTGGACAATGTGGGACCGATCACGCGCAGTGTCGCGGATGCCGCCGCCCTGTTGGCGGTCATCGCGGGTCACGACCGTCACGATCCGACCTCCAGCCGTCTGGCAGTCCCCGACTATCGGGACTCCATCGCAGGGGACGTGAAGGGCCTCAGCATCGGAGTCGACGAGCGATTCATCCGCGAGGGCGTAGACCCTGATGTGAGTCGCGCTGTGCTGCGGGCGATCTCGCATCTGACTGATCTGGGTCTTGTGCCGGTCGAGGTCGAAGTCCCCCCTACCGACTCCCTGAGTGACGCCTGGTCTGCCATCTGCGCGGCAGATGCTGCCGACGCTCACAGGGCCACCTATCCGTCGCGCGCCGGCGAGTATGGACCGTTCCGAGAGTGGCTGGAACTCGCGGACTTGCAGCGGGGAGTGGACTATGCCGCCGCCCATCGTAGGCGCTTGGAACTTGCAGGAGAGATCGCCGGACTGTTCGAGAACGTGGATCTGTTGGCGTGCCCAGCCATGCCGACGCCGACCCCACCCCTCGGCGACGACGGGCTGCCGATCATGGCTGAAGGGTACGTGCGGCCGCGTTTCACCTATCCGTTCAATTTCAGCAACAGCCCTACGTTGACATTGCCCTGCGGATTCACATCCGATGCACTGCCCATCGCACTGCAGCTTGTCGGGCCCCATTTTGCGGAAGAGACCCTGTTGCGCGTCGGCTGCGCGTATGAGCAGTCGACGCAGTGGCATACCCGAGTGCCTCCTCTCGACCTGGGCTGACGTTGGCGTGATCTGCCGGCGTGTCGCCCCAGGTGTTATGCGACACGCTGGCGCACTCCCGTCGTCCTGATTCCTGCGCACAAACGCGATACCCTTCTGTGCGCGGACGCGCCTCCACCCTCGCGATCCGTCCTCGGTATGGCGTAGATTTTTCGCGCTTGCACGTTTTCGCAAGCTGTACCAGAATTGGCCTCGCAATTGGCGTTGACTAAGCGCGGACAGTACTCGACCGCTGCTCAACCCTTTCGTTGTCGCCCACACTGAAAAACCTGAGCGCGCGCCCAGCGGACTGCGCGCAACTGGCAATTGCGGCCATTGGCCCGTTGCGGCAGCCAACGACGCCTCCCCGGTATGGGACTCCCAGCCCGGAGGGACTTGGCGGTTGCGGCGTTGTGTTCGGCTTTGTGCGCAGCAATGGCGATGCACGCGACGGCATGGATATTGTCTTGAGAGTGGTAGCCGAATGTATGGAGGAACCCACAGATGATCAGTAGATGGGCGACAGATCTCAACGTTGTCGTACGCAAGTGTGAAGACCGGCCGGACCAGCCCAAAAGCGATAAAGTCTACCGCTTGGTCGACCTCTTCACCACGCATAGCGGCTCGTGGGAGCCGGCCACAAGAATGGGGTCCATCACGTCATGGGCGCGCGAGAAATATCTGCGTCCGTTCGGTGCACCGGATTTCTTCGATGATGCCGGCGCAGACCACCATCTCTTCGCCCGCGTGCTGGACTCAGCAGGCAGACCCATCCTGCGCAACAATCTGATCCGCTACTGGTCGGACGGCTTCGAGAAGCTCGGCGACCCAGGCTATACGGGCTATGTACACGCCACGCCGAAGCACCAATCCGGCTGGGCGAACCAGCCCATGTTCAACAGCTTCAACCCGGACCGCGGCGAACGCGGCGCATGGTGCTGGTGTCCGGAAGGCGCGTCCGATGTCGTCGTAGGCGGCGGCATGCCAAACAACCAGCACGTGTCGTTCTTCGCCGTGTGGCAAGAGCAGACTAGACAAGCGGCCGAAGTGCGCAAAGCGCCGGACACCCGCGTCGACGAGTCGCCCAGCGTGCCCGATCTGGAGGCGATGCGCCGGCAGGTTTTGCAGCGCGTATGCGCCTCCTTCGACCGCGATTCCGTGTTTGCCAACCATGCGCGCATGCACAACCTGGGCGCGCCGCTGACCGAAGAATTCGATGCCGGACGGTTCCGCGTGCAAGGTTTCGCCAATGGCATCGTCTACGCGCCGTCCGGCCAGTGGGAGCGCACGGATCATTTGGGTTGGTAGGCAGTCGACGCACGGGTGACGGGCAGGATTCAACCATGCACAAATACGGCTTCCACGTAAACCGTACCGGCGATGATGTGCTAGACGCGATCAAGCGCATCAAACCCGCCGTAATCAAGACGCTGGACCCGAACCCGGGATTCTGGCGCATGGTGCGCGACGTTCACCCGGACGCGTTTCTCATCGGCCGGCTCTATGTCCCGAACAACGAGCAAGCGGCGTTTGTGGATGACCCGTCCGGCAAGGGACGGGCCTTTGCCGAACGCGTTCTGGCGCTGGAGGCCAACTCCGCGTCGCACCGGGGCAGGCCGCTCTTTGACGCCTGGGAATCCTATAACGAAGTGTTCCCGGAGTCGGTCGACTCGGCGCACAAACGGGCCTACGATGACTTCCAGGTGGCGTTCGCCGCGCCAATCCAGGCCGCCGGCATGGATCCCATTGCCATGAATTTCGCCACCGGCAACATGTTGGGCAAGGACTTCCTGGAGCACTTCCCCGGCACGCTGGAGACCTACCGCTACCTGGGCTTCCACGAATACGACTGGCCGACCATGTGGCGTCTGCATGAAGAAAACATCCGCACCAAGGACGAGGGCGGCATGTGGCTGACGCTGCGCTATCGTCGCGCCATGCAGGATGTGCGCCGGGTCTACGGCGACCGCCACACCGTCCTCATCACGGAGTGCGGCATGACGCAGGGCGTGCAGGGCGGCGACGATGTCGGTCCCTGGCACGAGAGCCATCCGATATCGGAACAGAGCTATTGGGATTCGCTCATGTGGTACAACGGCGAACTCATGCGGGACGACTACGTACTGGGCGCGTGCTTGTTCGTGGTGGGGGCCGTCACGCCGTGGCATAGCTTCGAGCACCTGGGCGGCATCGTCGACCGGCTGGAGCGGCTGCAGCGCGGTGACGCGCCGGCTGTGCTGTCGCGCCCATCCCTGCCTGCGGCCCCGTCGCCCGCACCTGGCGATGCCGAACCGCGCGTCGAACCGGAACCGGCCAGGGAGCCGGAGCGAGAGACAACGCCTCCGCGAGAGCCAACGCCGGGAGCGGACGCTGGCGCGACTGAACCCGGCGCCGGAGCCGCGGGCCGAACACTGGCCGCCCGCCTGGTGGAGGAAGCGGCGCGACGCCAGGTGATCCGCTTCAACCCGGACGCGGCCTTGCAGAAGCGCATCTTTGACGACGGCTTCGTGCCCAATTCAGAGGAATTCGAACTCGAGCGCGACGGCGCCCAGTACCATGCGCAACAGGCTGAGCACCTGCGCAGCGGGGAGCGGCGCGTCTATTTCGTGGCGCAGGGTGACTGGTCAAACGTCCGCTTCGTCCGCGCCGACAGCGCGTAGGCCAGGCGGCATGCTGAAATCGGAGATCGACACGGGAGAGCTTGGATGAGCGAGCGCACATGCCGCATCGGCGTACATGGCCGCAACGATACCTCGTTCGCGGACGACGACTATCGCGTGATCGCGGAGAGCCGCGTCGAGGCCGTCAAGATGATGAGCTTGACAGAACCGGCCGTCTACGCGCGCGTCAAGGCCGTCAATCCCGACATCGAAATCATCACGCGTTTGCATGATGATCGCATCCACCACGGGCATCCCACCGCCGCCGAATTCGTCGAAAAGATGGCGCCGGTTGTGCAAGCGCTGCAGCCGTACTGCGCGAAGTTCCAGGTGGCGAATGAGCCCAACCACGTGCATCGCTACGAAGGCTGGGGTGCGGAGGACGCCGATGCCGAGAGCTTCAACGCCTGGTTCCTGGACGTATACCGGCTCCTCAAGCAGGCGTGTCCGTGGGCGAGCATCGGCTTTCCCGGCCTCGCGGTCCCCGACTTCGCGCACCGGGACCGGGCATGGCTGCGCATCTGCCGGCCGGCCATCGAACGCGCAGACTGGCTCGGCGTCCACTGCTATTGGCAGACGCCCACCGACCGGCCCAGCGTGATGCTTGACGAGCAGTTCGGGCTCACGTTCA
The DNA here is from genome assembly GCA_963752485.1 of uncultured Chloroflexia bacterium. Taxonomy (GTDB): domain Bacteria; phylum Chloroflexota; class Anaerolineae; order Caldilineales; family Caldilineaceae; genus JASGTU01. Next base: position 74,457 of record CAVVYP010000012.1, on the reverse strand, counting down.
AGTATTACCACAGCCAGTATCCCGACAAGACGCTGGAAATCCTGGAGTGCGGCAATTCCAACGTACACAACCCCGCCTGGCCCATCTCGCAGGACGAGATTGCGCGGGAGTATGTGGCCTGGCTGCAGGAAGTGTTTCGCTACCCATATATTAATTCGGTGGCGTTCTTCCTGCTCTCTTCGCCCGACCGGCAGAACTGGGATTTCTTCACGTGGCGCACGGAGAACAATTTCGTCAAGCCCGTGGCGCACGCCATCGGCGCGATGAACCGGCCGCCTCTTGTACAGTCGACGCCGCTGCCCGGCCCGGGCACAGCGCCCGCCCCCGTGACCGCGCCGGAGCCGGCCGCGCCCGCAGAGCCACGGTCCGACCCGACCACTCCGGCCCCAGACGCGACCGCCGCTACGCATGGACGGACAGTTCACCAATAACCAGATCATCGACGCATTCTACGACGCCAGCGTCAAGCTCGGCCTGGGAGACTGGACATTGCTGAACCGATCCGGCCTTTCACTGGAGGGTCTCGTGGCCGACCGCGCCGGGTCCTACGCCGGACCGCCCCTGGAGCAGATGCACAGCCTGAGCGAGGCCGAGCGGCAAGCCTTGCGCGTCGAACTGGCGGACTTCGTGGGCGCCGGCGTCAGCTTTGGCCCCGGCGAGGTAGAGCCCGTGGGCCTCCTCTGGCGCAGACCGGACCTGGCCACCGTGCGACCCGGGTTGCCGCCCGCGCTGCATGTTCCCCTGTCCACGGCCACCAACAGCCAGGAACGCCGCATGCTGCGCATCTGGAATGAGTCCGGCTGGTTGATCCTGCGCGTATGCGAGTTGCTGCACTTGCAGCCGGCCGCGGCGATGGCCGCCTTGTCCGTCTACGGGAGCCACCGAGCATTTGGCGGCGATGGCCGCCTGGCCATCCGGTTTGAGGCGCACATCTTCTATGCCAAGTGGGGCGCGGCCCACCAAGAGCAGTTTGACCGCGCGTTCCGCTTCCGTCCGGAGCAGCCGTGGCAACGACACGAATGGCGGCCCGCCGCAGATCAGCCATGGCGCGATGTGCACGCCTCCCACAGCGACGAGTGGGGCGCGTTCGAAGCAGCGCGTGCGCTGGACGAGGAGGCAGCGTTGTTGGCGACAGGCATGGGCGCGGCGCAGATCATGGGCTTCAATCATCGGCTGGCCGGGTTCGAATCCGCCGGCCAGATGTTCGACGCCTTCCGTACGAGCATGCGCAACCAGGTGCTGGCGTTCTTCGACTTCATCGGCGATCCGGACCGCATCACCCCGGAGATTCAGGCGTTGCAGCACGGTGACCTGGAGGCCTTCGCCGCCAAGGTCAGCGGACCGAGCGAAGCGGCGCGTGCTGTGACCCAATTGTACGCAGCGGCCGATGCCTTCCGTTCCCTGGAGGTTACGAGATGATGGCGACACGAGAAGCGACGACGGGAACGAGCCGCGGGCAGAACGCCGCCGCGGCGACTGCAAGCGACAAGATCGGCATCGACGCCGGTCACGTCATGGACGCGGAAACGGGCGCGCTTGCTGCGCAGATTGCGGATGCCGCGATCCTGGCGGACACCGGGGCCGGATGGGTGCGCCTGCGCTTCACGGCGCGTCCGTGGTCATCACCGGACGACGACGGTCTTCACAACGGGCGCACGTGGGCGCAGACCTACCGAGAGATCGTTGACGCCGTCCGCGGCCAGGGGCTCCGCATCTACGGGGTTGTCAGCCACGACATCCTCGCCGCAGACCCGGGCGATTCGCTGCGCAATCCACCGCTGGACGGGTCGCCGGACCACAGTTGGCTGCTGGACTACGTGAACGCGTTTGCAGCCGTCGTCGAGCAGTTCCATGACGACGTGGCGGTGTTCGAGTCGTTCGAAGAGCCGGACGACTGGCGCGGCAGCCAGCGCAACTGGGTGCATCCAGGCTGGTACGCCATCATGCTCCAGCGCATCCACAGCGCCGTGCGGGAACGTCCGGACTTGCAGGATGTGCGCCTGGTGTCGGGCCCGTTGCAGGGGCTGACCGTCAACAACAACGCTGCGACAGCCTATTTGCGCGCCGCCTATGGCCAGGGCAAGCGCCGCTTCGGCTGGGGAGAGCCGGGCGCGCCCTTTCCCTTTGACGGCGTTGGCTATCACCTCTATGTGGCGGAGGAGCACCAGGCCGGCCAGTCCCCGGCAGCACAACAGGACGAACTGCGCACCGCATACCAGCGCTATCTTGGCGGAATGCGCCGCGTCACGCTTCAAGAAGAGGGACGCGCCAGGCCGATCTATCTGTCCGCAATCGGCTGGCACACCAACCGCAATCCGGAGGCCTTCCAGGAGCAGCGCCTGCGCCATGCCCTGGACCTGTTGCTCGCCGATCCCGGCGTCGCGCTCGGCATCTGGAGTCGCCTGCAGGACACGGGACCTGCGGACGGCAATCACTACTATGGCCTCTATCGACCGGGCGCGTTGTTGCCGGAGAACCGCAAACCGGCATACGCCGCCTTTCAGGAAATCTGCAGGCAACCGCTGCCGGCCGCTGACGTTTCCGGCTTCGACAACCGCACCCTCATCGAAGCGGTGACCTTGGCGGCGCGCGAAGCAGGCCAAAGCCGGTATCGGCTCATCGACGAGGGCAACCTATGGGGATTGTTCCTGAACCGCGCCGCCCGCTATCGCGGACCGGCAATAGACAATCTGCCTGGGCTGTCCGCGGCTGATAGAAGCGAAATCCGCCAGAAACTGGTCGCCCTCCTGAGCGGCGCCGACCAGACGCACGCCGAGACTACTGCCGGGCCGCTGAACTTCCGCGCCGGACCCGGCACGGAACATGCAATCTTGGACCAGCTCCCCGCGCAGACGTCTGTGCTGATTCTGCAGCACAAGGGAGAGTGGCTGCGCATCGAGGCGCAGGGAAAGGAGGGGTTTGTGCATCGAGAATTCGTAGCCTTGCCCGATGAGCAACTGCCCGAGGGGTATCTCTACAGCCGGCCGGATCTGACCGCGCTTGCGCTGGAACCGCCGCCCGACAGGTTGATCAACGCCACAACCGTCCAGACGCCGTCCGAGCGTATGCTCGCCTTCATCTGGAACCGGTATGGCCGCTTGCTGACTGCCGTGGCGGACGAACTGCGCGTGGACCCGGCGGTGGCCGAAGCCGTGGTCGCCGTTGAGTCCGGCGGCATGTGCTTTGCCGAAGACGGGCGCATGATCATTCGCTTTGAGAACCATCTCTTCTACCGCCACTGGGGCGCGGCGAATCCGCAGCGGTTCGAGCAGCATTTTCGCCTTGATGCAGACACGCCCTGGCTCGGCCATCGCTGGCGGCCGTCCGCCGATGAGGCGTTTCGCGAGCAGCATCAATGGATGGGCAGCCTGGACGAGAACCAGCGCGCAGAGTGGGAGACCTTCACGTTTGCCGCCGGCCTCGACCCGCGGGCGGCGCGGCTCTCCATCAGCATGGGCGCGCCGCAGATCCTGGGTTCCAACTACCCCGTCATCGGCTATGAGTCCGTCGAGCAGATGTTCGACGCATTCGCGGCCGGCGACCACGCCCAGTTGCTGGGGCTCTTCGACTTCATCAAGGCCAATCCCCAGCGTGTACGCGCCCTACAACGCGGCGACTATCGTACCTTTGCCGAGCTGTACAACGGCAGCGGACAGGCCGACCACTACGGACGGCTCATCGAGCAACAGACGCAAGCGTTTGGCGATATCGTGTCCCGCCAGGATGCAGTGTCGTTCGGCGCCGTGGCCGACTTCGAGATCGACACGGAGGGGCTGAGCTTCCTGCCGCCTATTTGGCCTCAGCCGGAAGCGCCCGCCGCGGTCGAAGTAAGGGAGGGCGACGTGACAGAGGGCGACGCGCCGGAGAGGCAGGAGCCGGTCGTTGCGCAGCCTGCGGTGGACAGCGAACGCCTGCGCGGGGCGTGGGAAGACTACATGGTGCAGGGACTGGAAAACACCAACAGGATGTTCGACCGCACGCTGAACGCGTACATGATCCCCTACTATCTGACCGTCGCCATGTATGTGGTGCTCTTCACCGTCGGCGTCGGCCTGTTCGTGACTGCCGCTTGGCTGGCGGGCAAAGAGGGCAGCGAAGTTGCCACGCTTGTCTTCGCCGGACTTGGCACGCTGACCTTTGTGGCCATCTTCATCCGCTACCCGCTGCGCGCCCTCGAAGAGAACCTACAGTTCATCACGTGGATGGGGCTTATCTACAACACATACTGGACGCAGCTCCTCTACATGCAGGACCCGGAAAACGTGCAGGAAGAGCTGGCAGGGGCGACTCAGGCGGCCATCGCAGACCTGGAACGCCTGATAGACAAGAACGCTGCGTTGGCGATGAAACGGCCGGGCGCCGGCGGAGGCGCGGCCGCGGATGGAGGCGCTTCATGACTGAGCAAATCGTCTTTAACGGAATCAACGGAGATACGGGCGAATACCTGACACCGCCCATCGACCGCACAGAAACGCTCGCCCTGGCCAAAGGAACTGCCCAAGACAGCGGGTTGACCAGCTGGCTGCGCCGCGTCTGGACCATCATCTCGCAGCCGCATCTCGGCCTGCCGCTGGACGTGCGACCGGAGGTAGTGGCCGAGGCCGGGTGGGCGATCGTGTTCCATCGCGACGAGGACGACGCTGTGAAGCAGGCCCTCGCACCGTTGATCGAACACCGCAAGCAACAGGTCTTGGCCTATCGCCGCCAACAGGGTCTGGCGCCGCCTGCGAATGACGGTAGCGCCGATGCCGTCAGTGGACATGACGGAGCCAGCCCGGATGTCGACATCGTGAAGGTGCTGGAATATACGGGCGACGAGGGTGAGAACGCCAATGCCTGGCTCGCTTCCTACGATGTCAGCCCCGGCGGCGTCACGCCGAACAAGGTGCCCTACTACGTGCTGCTGGTGGGCAGCCCGGAGCGCATCCCCTTCCAGTTCGGCCAGAACCTGGACGTGGAGTATGCAGTGGGACGGCTGCACTTCGACGAGGTGGCTGACTATCGCCGCTATGTGCAAAGCGTCATCGACTACGAAACCGGCCCTTCTGTTCGCAAGCGCCAAGGAGGCCGTCTTCTTCAGCCCGCGCCACGATTTCGACCGCGCCACGCAACTGAGCGCTGACTATCTCGTCAAACCACTGGCGGAGGGGCTGCCCGCGACCAACGGACAAGCGGCCCTGCCGGGCGTGGCCGACAAATGGGGATTCCGCACCAGCAGCCTGTGGGGTCAGGTCGCCACCAAATCGGCCCTCAAGGGCGTGTTGGCGCCGGCGGCCGGCGTGCCGGCGCCCGCCTTCCTCTTCACGGCCAGCCACGGGATGGGCTGGCTACAACCTAATGACCGGCAGTTGGCCGACCAGGGCGCGCTCGTCTGCCAGGACTGGCCGGGTTTCGGCAGCATCGACAGCGGCCATTATTTCACCGCCGCTGATTTGCTGCAGAGCGACGCCCGTGTACACGGGCTGATTGCGTTTCTGTTTGCCTGCTACGGCGCGGGTACGCCGCTGCAGGACCGATTCATGCACAAGGCCGGTGAGGAGCCGCCGGTGATCGCCTCCCAGCCCTTCATCGCCGCACTGCCCAAGGCGCTGCTCGCGCATGAGGGCGGCGGCGCGCTGGCCTGCATCGGGCACGTGGAACGCGCCTGGGGCTATTCGATCCAGCCGCCCAAGGTGGAAACCCCGCAACTGCTTCCCTTCCAGAACGCCATCGGTCGCATCTTGATCGGCCAGCCGGTCGGCCATGCGTTGAAGGATTTCAATGAGCGCTACGCTTCGCTGTCCACACAACTGGCGGATCGCCTGGAAAAGGTCAGCCGCGGGCGCAACGTCGATGAAGCGTCGCTGGCTGTCGGAATGGCTGGAGCGCAACGACGCACAGGGCTACGCCGTGATCGGCGATCCGGCCGTCAGCCTGCGCGTTGGCGATTTGGCATGACGAGCCGGGGAACGTGTGACTGACGCGGTGCTCGGGTGGGACACTGAGCAAGGAGGAGACTGTGGAATTCGATCTGGTATTCGAAGGGGGAGGGGCCAAGGGCATGGTCTTTGTGGGCGCACTGCAGGAGTTCTTGGCGCGTGGCCACAGCCCGGGGCGCCTGCTCGGCACGTCCGCCGGCGCGATTGCAGCAGCGCTCGTAGCCGCGGGCTATGATGAGCAGGAGATGCTGGATGCGCTCAACGAGAAAAAGGACGGCATTTCCGTATTCGAGTCGTTCCTCGGCGAGCCGGCCACGTTCTCGGCGCAGGAGATTCGACAACGGCGCGCTGCAACAGGCGCTAGCCTCGCTCGATCTGCCATTGGTGCCGGAGATCGCAGAGCAACAGGTCGACAAGGCGCTCGTGCAGTCCCTGTTGGCGTTGCCCAGGTTCCGCAACGTGTTCTCATTTGTCGAACGCGGCGGCTGGTATTCTGCAGATGCGTTCGTCGATTGGATGGCGGAACGGCTCAACAGCGGCACTGTCAACGGGTCCCGCGCGTAACTTCGGCGCCATGACGCTGGCCGAATTCCACGCGGCGACCGGTGTGGACTTCACCGTCGTCGCCGCCGACACCAGCGCAAGCAGCATCCTGATTCTGAACCATCGCACGGCGCCGGATTGCCCGGTCGTATGGGCCACGCGCATGTCCATGAGCATTCCGCTGCTCTGGGACGAGGTGGAATGGCGGCCGGACTGGGGCAGGTATCGCGGCCGCGACATCACGGGGCACCGCGTCGTCGACGGCGGTCTGCTTTCCGGGTTCCCGCTCGCTCTCTTCGTCTCCGCGGACGCGAACGTGACGAACGTTATGGGTGAGAAGCGGAGCCCCAACGTGATCGGCATGCTCATTGACGAGTTGATGCCGGTGGAGGGAGCGCCGCCGCCCTCCTTCGGCCTGCCGGGCGCGGACCTGGACGTCCGGCAATCGCGTACCGCCCAACGGCTGATGGGCCTCGTCAATACCATGCTCATGGCGCACGACAACGCCGTCATCGAATCGTTCGCGGATCTGGTAGTGCGCCTGCCCGCACAGGGCTACGGTACGGTGGAGTTCGACATGGACGACGCGCGACGCAACGCACTCGTGCAAGCGGGACGGCGAGCCATGCAGGCGTACCTCGACGTCGTGGAGGCGACGCCGCCTTCCTTCGACATCGAGAGCGTGGATCGCATGGCGCGCAACGCGGACAATATGGCTGCTCGCATCTTGGCGGAGTAGAGCGGCGTCGAGAAGAACCGCGAACGAGTAGACGAGCGTCGTGGAGAGTTCAGGGGAGTAGAGGAGAGGAATCATGGCTCAACAAGAAGAAACCGCATTCGGAGTCCCGCCGGTCGACCAACCGGCCCAGTTCGAATCCCCCCAACTCAGCTTTCTCCCGGAAGTGGACAGCTTTCTCTGGGTCAGCCAGGCGCGCCACGCGTTCAATGTTTCGGGCGCAGGGCTGGCCGTGGCCGTGCTGGACACGGGCCTGAACACCGCGCACGTGGACTTCGCCGGGCGCGTCATCGCACAGCGGAACTTCACGTCCGACAACAACGGCGACGTGGACGACGCCACCGACGGGCAGGGACACGGCACCAACGTCGGCGGCATCATCGCCGCCCACGGCGACCACATCGGCATCGCCCCCCAAGCCAACATCGTCCCGATCAAAGTACTCTCCAACCAGGGCGGGGGCCAGTTCTCCTGGATCGACGATGCGCTGCAATGGGTGATCGACCACCGCGAGGAGCATACCATCACGGCCGTGTGCATGTCGCTGGGCGACGGCGGCAATTACACGTCGGACAGCTTCAGCATCTTCGCACTGCTGCGCCGCAACATCCAGCAGAAGGTCCGCACGCTTGCGCGAGAATCGCGTGGCCGTCGTGATCGCAGCGGGCAACGATTACTTCAGCCATCAGAGCCGCCAGGGCATGGGCTTCCCAGCCATCATCCGCGAGTGCGTCAGCGTCGGCGCGGTCTACGATGCGGTCGAAGGCGGCTTCCGCTATGGCAGCGGCGCAGTCGCCAACTCCTCCAGACCGGGCCAGATTACGCCCTTCTCGCAGCGCCTGCACGAGAGCGTCAACCCGGACACATACACGGACATCTTCGCGCCGGGTGCGCCCGTGACCAGTTCCGGCATCAACGGCCCGCACGGCGAGTCCGTCCAGCACGGCACCAGCCAGGCGACGCCCGTCACCGCCGGGCTGATCCTGCTGATGCAGGAATTCTATTGGCGCGCCACGGGCGAGCTGCCGACGGTGGACGACCTCATCCTGTGGCTGCGGCGCGGCGGCGTGACCATCCACGACGGTGACGACGAAGACGACAACGTGGAGCACACCAAGCTTGGATTTCCTGCGCGCCGATGCGCTCTCGGCGCTGGACGCAGTGCGCCGTCACCTGCAGAAGCAGCGGCTGGAAGAATCGCGCGGCGGCGGCTGAAGATGAGCTTTCGGAAGGCCACATTGGCTCAATGGGTACGCATGTGAGGGCAACGCATATCACGGGAATCTTTGGTAGAGCAACTCATTTCGAGGCAACGTCGAGACAATGACGCGCGAGGGAGTACTCACACCGAGCTTGGGCCGAAGCATGCGAAGCTGCTTCTTTGGCCGGCGCGGCGACAGCCAGGATCCGTTTCTCGGCCTGGAAATCCACATCCATCGCGCGCCGGACGGGGACGGCTACCAGGCTGACCTGGAAGTGGCGGACTGGCGCGAATTCCCCGACCTGCCCGTTGCCCTCGACCTAACGCATCTGCGCTCACTGGAGGCCGACGCCAACGCCTACGGTCTCGCCCTGGGCCAGGCCGTCTTCGACGAGGATGCCTGCGGCGGCGCCTACAAGGAGACACTGGCGGTCGCGCGTTCGTCCGGCCAGGGCTTGCGCGTGCGCCTCGTTGTGGAGCCGCCCGAACTCCACGAAGTCCACTGGGAGCGCATCTTCCATCCGTACGCTGAGACTTGGCAGCCCTTGGGCAGCACCGCGACGACGCCCTTCTCGCGCTACGTTGCCGTGCGCCAATGGGACCGGCCCGCGCCGGTAGACAGCCGCCCCCTGCGCCTGCTTGTAGTGGCCTCTTCACCAATGGACCTGGAAGAGTGGGGCCTGGATGCCATCGAGCCGGACGAAGTGCAGGCGTTGCACGGGCTGTTCGACAGCCTGCGCGACGTGGAGCCTGTCTACCTGGAGAGCGGGGGAGAACAGCCGCCGACGCTAAACGAGATTCGTAAGGCCGTTGCAGAGGGCTGCGACGTGGTGCACTTCCTGTGCCACGGCGGACGCACCGACGGCGGCACCGTTCTCTATCTGGAGGACGAAAGCGGCAACGTCGATCCCGTTACTGCGGAGAGCCTGGTGGACGTCGTGCGCGTGGCGTCGACGCAGCCGGCCTGCGTATTCCTTGCCGCCTGTGAGAGCGCAACCCGCACCCGGTACGATGCAATGGCGCCCTTGGGCCCGGCGCTCGTGGATGCAGGCGGCGTCCACGCGGCCGTGGCCATGACCGAGCGCGTGGGTCTGCATACAGCGCAGGCCTTCGCCGCGCAATTCTACGTGCGGCTGGCGGAACACGGCCTTGTTGACGTGGCCGTCAACGAAGCGCGCGCTCTGGTGCAGGACGAATGGGACTGGGGCGTACCGGTGCTTTTCATGCGCGTGCCAGATGGACGCCTGCTGTCTGAGCGCATTCCGAGCTGGTGCATGCCCGTGCGCGTCGCACTGCTGGCGCTGGTCATGCTGCTGCTCGGCACGGGCATCGCCTCGCCCTCCATCTACCGTTGGTACAACCCGACGCAGATGAAGGGCAGCTTCAATATCGCCGTCGCCGACTTCGGCGAAATCTCAGCGAACGGCCGCGTGGGCAATTCGCCCATCGGCAGCCGGCTGAGCGCGACGCTCTACGAGCGGCTCGAGGAGCAGATCGCCGCCAACTTCGCAGAATTCGCAGGCGACGAAGGCGGCGCCATCCAGGTCTGGCACAACACCAGCCCAGATGAGAAGAACGTGAAGCTGGGCGTGATACGCGGCAAGACGCCGGAAGCCCGCGCCGAAGCAGCGGGTCGCTTGGCCAAACGCATTCAAGCCGACCTCGTGATCTACGGCCACCTCACTGACGAGCAGGCGGCGAGTAGCGCAAGCGGCCTCCCCGCCGTCCACGCACAGGGCAGCCCAGGCGACTTCAACGTCGCCACCTTCCAACTCGAGTTCTACAACCGAAGTCAGAATTGGCAAGACCAGCCGGACGCCATCGCCGGCCGCCATGTCGTCGGTCAGCCTATCGGGCTGCCGTTCGACCCCGATGCAGAACCGTCGGCCACCATCCAGTTCCTCAGTCTACCGTTGAGCCGGCGCACCGAAGCCATGTTCTGGATCGCAAAGGCGCTCACGCTCGACTTTTTGGATCGGCAGGAACTTGCGCTGGACACGATGCTCGAAGCCCAGAAACGGCTCGCCGATTGGGACGATGACGAGGGCCAGGCGCTGCTGGACTATTTCACCGGACGTGAGGCGTTTTGGCTGCGTGAGTATGACTTGTCCCTTCAGCAGTTGGACGACGCCATCCGCCTCAATCCGGATTACGCCAACGCGTACGTCACGCGCGGCGCAGTCTACTATGACAGGGCGCAGCTATTCTATCTGAAGCAGCCAATTCCGGAAGGCCTTGCCCAGTGCGTTCGCGCAGACCATCTGGAGCGCGCCGCGCAGTCTGAAGAGGAAGTGTTCAGCCTTATCGACCAGGCCATCGCATCGGTGGAGCGCGGCATCGAAATAGCGCCCGACGCGCCCTGGCCACCGATCGAGACGACGGCGCGGATGGTGCTGGGCAACACATATCGCCTCAAGGGAGATGCGCATCGAAGAATCGGCCAACTGGAAGAAGCGGAACAGTGGTTCACCAAGGCAGTGGAGACCCTGAACGCAGTAGAAGCGGACTTTGCCGAGCAGGAGCAAATGCAATACGTAGCCTGGACGCAGCTTTCCCGCGGCACGGTGAACTATCTGCAAGCACACGCTCATATCGATGCCGTGCGCCAGGGAGCTCCAATAGAGACCGAATTGCCTCTGGCCATTGACGGGTTCCAGGAAACTGCCGCAGAGTTGGAGCGCTGCATCGACAGCGCGAGGGAAGTATCTGACCCAGTCTTCCGCGAAAAGGTAGTGGACTGCGGCTGCAGGCATTACCTCACCCTTGCCGCACAGGATCAGACTGCCGTCGAGAGTTTCTTGGCGAAGTAGGAGGAAAGAAAATCATGCGAACTCGGTTGAGAATCGGCCTGACGGCCGCGCTGACGATTGCCGGCTTGCTCATCTTGCTCACGTCCATGGCCCTGGCGCAGGACGCCCAGACGCTGCAAATCGGTGAAACGGCGAGCGGCCAGGTCGCCAACCGCCTGGGCGAGGAGTGGACGTTCTCGGCGTGCGCCGGCGATGTGGTCACTGTCACGATGACCAGTGACGAGTTCAACGCCTTTCTTGAACTCTACGCGCCCCAAGGCGGTGACGCCATTGCAATCGACGACAACGGCGGGGGCAGAACCGACGCAGAGATCGCCGGCTTCGAGTTGGCGGATACCGGCGTCTACACCATCGTCGCTGCCGGCAGGCGGATTCTGGACCGCGGGCCCTATTCACTCACCCTAGCCGTCTCCGGCACTGTCGACCTGTCCGGGCTTGGAGGGCTACTGCTCACCGACACTGTACCCGTAACTGGTGTGGTCAACACACGTTTGGGCGACGAATGGCTCTTCCGCGGCTGCGCGTCGCAGGCCGTCACCGTGACCATGCAAGGCGACGGATTCTCGCCCGTACTCGAGCTGTACAACTCGACCGACCGCGAACCTGTTGCCGTAGGCGAAGCCGCGGAGGTGACCAGCACAACCCAAATCAGCAGCTTCGTCCTCCCGCAGACGGATGTCTATGCCGTGATCGCCGCGGGCGCTAGCCTGCTCGATCGCGGCCCTTACACGATCTCGCTGGTCGTATCGGGAACGGATCCGCTTGCAGGCCTGCCCAGCGCGGGAGGCGTCGTCGTGCCGGTCCTCTCGCCCATCACGTCGACTGCAACTCCCACCCCAACCCCAGCATCGGAACCCATCTGCAGCGTCGTAAGCGTCTCGCTGAACCTGCGCTCCGGTCCCGGAACCGAATTCGATCCTCCCATCGGCGCACTGCTGCAGAACGCGGAGATGCGCCCCCTGGCCCGCAATGCGGACGCATCATGGGTTGAGGTAGAGGTTGCCAGCAATGGGCGGCAGGGCTGGGTCAGCGCCGCACCGCAGTTCATCGCCTGCAACGTCGACGTGAGCACGCTGTTGCCCGGCATCATCCCGCCCACGCCGACGGCCACGAACACACCCTTGCCGACCGCAACGCCGCGGCCGACGGCGACCCCGCCGGCCACGCCCACAACCGATCCCTTCGCCGGCCTGCCCAACGCTGCGGGCGTGGTCGTTCAGTCCCCCGGCGGCACGGGCGACCTGGAGGGCAACGTGTACACGGACCCGCAGATCGTCATCGGCACCAATGCGCGTGACGGCACGCCGATCTTCCGCGACTACTTCTACCTGGAAGCCTTCGCTTTCGATCCAACGATTCCTGGTGCGAACAACCGCAGCGGCGCCGGCATCGACCGCGTGGAGTTCCGCATGTTCTGCCCGAATGGCGGGGAATTCGTCCAGACGGAACAGACGGCCCGCTACTGCATGTTCGGCGGGGGCGAGCCGTCGTGCAACGTACTGCGCCTGGTGGACGGCTCCACCATCCCAGGCTCCGACTGCCTGGTTGAGGATGGCCTATATGATGTGGAAATCCAGGTCTTCCCAAAGAACAACAATCGCGACAGCGCCAACTGGAACCTGACGGTGAAGCTAGAGCCGCCGGGGTCCGGACAGCCTGAGCCGCAGGAACCGCAAGAGCCGGCCCCCTTGACCGCGCAGATCGTGCGCACCGGCGCGGACACCAACGGTGACTCCATCTCCGGCGCGCTGGTCTTCCAGGTCCAGGCCAACGACCCGAACGAAGGCGGACATGACGGCGCAGGCATCGAGTACGTCGACCTGGTCGTAGTGGGTCCGGACGGCTCGCCGGTCTATGGCAAGCGCGAGAACACCGCCGCCTACTGTGCGTTCGGCGGCGGCGACCCGTGCCCGGCCTGGGTCTTCGCAGAGCATGACTACAAGTGGCCCTCGGGCACAGACTTCACGCCGGGCCAGCACCGCCTGTTGGCGGAGGTCAACGCGCAGGACGGTCGCTCGGTCGTAGTCGAACGCACGGTTAACATCCAGTAGCGCTTCATCGGGTGGAGGCATCCTCCGTAAGCGGAGGATGCCTCCACCCGGCCTGCTGGCGACCGCCCCAAAGGAACGGACTCACGCATGCAAGCTGACAAGTTCTCCGAAGAGACCCCGGAACTGCGCAACGAGCTACAGACCTTACGCAGTCTGGCGGGCCTATCGCAACCGCTGCCGGAGACCGGCGCGGTGTCGTTTGCTCTCGACGTGGGCGGCGCCGGCGATCTGTCAGGACTCTTCGACGAACGTCAGATACACACGTGGGACCTCGTCGACGTCAGCTACCTGGAACGCGGGGCGATCGTCGCCCGCGCCGTAGGCAAACTGCACGCACGGGATGCGCAGGGCCCCTACGTGGGTACCGGCTTCCTGGTCTCTGACCGCTTGCTGGTGACGAGTTGCCACAATCTGCCAACTGCGGCCATCGCCGCAGACGCCTTCGTCGAATTCGAGCATGAACTGGGGCCGGACGCCCTGCCGCGCGATCCGCAACGCTTCGTGCTGAAACCGGACGACGCGTACTGGTCGAATGCGGAACTCGACGTCTGCGTGGTGGCCGTCGCCCCCCTGAGCCAGGGGAATACTCCCCTCAGTCGCTACGGGTGGCTGCGCCTCAATCCGGAAGTCGGCAAGATCGACGTGGGCCAGTTCATCAGCATCGTGCACCATCCCGACGGCGAGTGGAAGCAGGTCGCCCTGCGCGAGAACCGGCTGCTCAAGAAAGACGATACTGTACTCTGGTACGCCTCGGACACGTTGCCGGGCAGTTCGGGCGCCCCCTGCTTCTCGGACCAGTGGCAGGTCGTCGCCGTGCACCGGCGCGGCATCCCCGAGACAAAAGAGGACGACGTCAACCAGGTGGCCCTGCGCAACGGCGAGTATATGACGCGCCAGCAGATTCAGGACCTGCATATCCTGGACCGGGACATCGTCTGGGTCGCCAACGAAGGGGCTCGTGTCAGCGTCTTCATCCAGGCGGTGCGCGTCGACGAGGCCGCGACCCGCAATCCGCTCATTCGCGCCTGGCTCGCCGGCGTGGGGCCGCAGCGCTTCAGTGAACTGCCCGCGCAGCCGCGCACGCCGGCAACCGTCAGGTCGTTTGACGAGAATCGCCGCCCACTCCACGACTACGAGAAACGCAACGGGTATCAACCCGACTTCCTCAGCGTGGAAATCCCGCCGCCATCGATCGACCGCGCCGTGGGCAAATGGGGCGGCTCCGCATACAACAGCGACACGGGCGAAGTCCGAGTTTCCCTACTACAACTTCTCTATCTGGATGTGCCGCGAGCGGCGTTTGCCCTTTGTCGCAGCCGTGAACATCGACGGAGCAAACCACAACACAAGCGATCGCGATGAGTTCGGCGACGACAAATGGGAATATGACGACCGCCTGCCGGAACGCATGCAGGTGGGGGACTGGTTCTATGGCAACGAGCCTGCTGCGTATGGGCGCAACTACTTCGACCGCGGCCACATCGTGCGCCGCGTGGAGCCGAGCTGGGGCCCGGTGGACGCCGCGCTCCTGGCGAACGACGACACCTTCCACTGGACAAATTGCTCGCCGCAGTACAAGTCGTTCAACCAGCGATCCGGCTACTGGCAAGGGCTCGAGACCTATCTGCTGGAGGATGGCGCGATCCATCACGCCATGCGCATGACCGTCTTTTCCGGCCCTATCTTCTCCGATCAGGACACGCTGCACCGCGGCGTGCTCGTGCCCAAGCAATTCTTCAAGGTGGCCGTCTTCGTCGATAGCGCCTGCCAACTGCGCGCCGCAGCCTACGTGCTGGACCAATCGCAGTGGGTCGACGTCATCGACTTCGAGCGTGCGCGCCAACTGGATGTGCGCACTGTGCGGCGTTCGGTCTGCTGGCTGGAAGAGCGCACCGGTCTGGACTTCGGCGAACGGGTGCGCAAGGCCGATCGTGCGGCGGACCTGGGCGACGATTTCGCGGCAATCGCCGGCCTTGCAGATCTGTTTGCGTGACCCGGCCCCTCAGGGCATAGGTCCCGCGCGGCCGCATTCTCAACTGGCGTAGTTATCCACTGTCCAAGTATCATAGAGCCGTACGCCGTGCATCTCCTCGGACTTCGCCACCCTGCCCACCTGTGACTGGGCAGACGTCCTCAGCACGGTGATCTTCTCAAGCAGTACCCATCTCAATACTGGCATTTCCTATGAGGACCTGGCGTCCGCAAAGCGAGAGGATATACCTTGGCTGCCAATGGCGTGGATCTCCAACTCTATCTGTCCAGCGTGCAGGAACTGTTTGCCGAGCCCGCGGCTGACCCGTTCGACCCGAATAGTAGATACCGATCCGGCATCGATGAGCTGATCGGTAAGCTACGTTTGCGGCCCAGTGAACTGGATCACCAGTCGCGCTTGTTGCATTCAATTGCCGCAAGCCGCATATAGCACAGAGAGCCAGCCCACGATACGCGCGGCGCTGGACCGCTATTGCGACGCCAAGATCTCCGAGAATGAGCAGACAATCTCGGAAATGCGCATCGGCAATCGCCGGATGACGATTGGCGCAAGCATCGCCGGAATCGCCTTGATGTTGGCGGCTCTCGTGATAGTCCGCATTATTCCTGAGCTCCAGCAGGTCAGCGGTGCGATCGCCGGCTTCATCGGCATCGCTGTCTGGGTGGTTTTGTGGGACCCCATCTACAATTTCTTCTATGCGTGGCGCCCAAACCAAATGGACATCCACATACTGAAGAACCTGCGAGAGTGCGATCTCAGGGTCGAAGCGGTATAGCGATATTCCCCAAGCACAAAGCTGTCATCTCGTCCGTTCGCTCCAGACCGTATCAACGATCCGCCGGCGCGTACGGGCGCACACAATATGCGCCGGTATTTTGTCAATTGACTGTTATGGGCAGTATAATCACGCGCAGAAGAATGAATAGTTGGCGGACCTCAAAACACCTCCGCAGGCGGATGTCCTCCGCTGTGGAGGTTCTTTCTTGGGCAGTAGAAAGCCGGCGATTCATTCTGACGTCACGAATCTGACACATATCTCTGTACTCACCGGTTCAGTCCCTACGGTACAGACGAGTGCGACGGCCACGCCACGTCGGGAGAGGAGTCACCTGTTCACTGGATAACGAACTGAAAACCGTACAGTCCCGATGGTTCAAATTGATAAGAGAAGTGGCTTATCTGTGGCTGCACAGAGCAGTCACACAGACTGACGTTTCCAGGCGTATCATGGTTGGAACAGGAGATTCTACCGTAGATGGATATTCGCAACCGCACACCATTCCTACGCTGTCTATTCGTGACGGCTCTATTGGCCGCCACACTCTTATCCGCTTGCGGGGCGTCTCCGGACGCAGCCGGCCAACCTGAACGGGCGGCATCCGCACAAGGGGGAAACCGTGCGGACAAGCTGCTGATTCTCGACTGGTCCATGTACGACACGCCCCACTTCTGGTCCAGGTTTGCGGAAGAACACCCCGACGTCACCGTCGACACCACCTACTTTGAGCAAGACGCCGATGCGCTGGCCAAGCTGCAAAGCGGCTTCCAGGTAGACCTCGTCCACCCTTGCAGTAGCTGGTGGGGTCTGTACGTGGACGCCGGTCTGGTCCAGCCCATCGATACCTCGCAGCTTACCAACTGGTCCGACGTCTCCCCGGAGATGGCCAAGCTGGGTGAATTCGACGGCAAGCAGTACTTCGTGCCGTGGGACTGGGGCTACGAATCCATCGTCGTGCGCACGGACAAAGTTGATGCGCTCCCCGCCTCCTGGGCCGACCTGTGGGATCCCGCCTACGCCGGTCGCCTGTCCATCCCCGATTCGGCGGAGGTTGTCTTTGTGATGGCGGCTCTGGCCTTGGGCATCCCTGACCCGTGGAATACTACGCCTGAAGAAGACGAACTCATCAAGCAGAAGCTCTCCGAGCTTAAGCCCAATATTCTGACCTACTGGATCGATTCCACTGAGCTCGGCCAGATGATTGGCTCTGGGGACGTGTGGGTCGCGAGCAACGTCTGGCAGGACACGTACGGGCTTCTTCTCGACGAAGGCACAGAGGTCGAGTACATCAATCCGGAAGAAGGCCGTCTCGGCTGGGTCTGCGGGTACGGCATCAGCAGCGAATCGAAAAATCCCGAACTGGCGCACGCCTATCTCGACGCAGTTCTGGACCCGGAATCCATCGCCAATTTGGCCGGCGACTTCTGGTACGGGGCCTCCAATCTGAAGGCGACCGAGTTCATGCCGGCCGACGTGGTGGAGCGATTTCAATTGGATGACCCGGATGTCTTGAACCAAACCGTTTTCTACAAGACGTTGACCGCTGAAAACAGAGAGAAGATCACTTCTACGTGGGATGAAGTCAAGATCGCACCGTAATACATCCCATTCCGGGCATTCGGGCCGGTTCGATTCTCAGTGCGCCGATGGGGCGCACGCCACCAAGTTGTGCCTGTTTCCGTCATGCAGCCGCCGTCTACACGCGCGCCCGCAAACGGACGGAGGCGCCACATGACACAGCGGCGATGGGTGGCGGCGCTGATTACACCGTCCACGTTGTGGTTGCTTCTGCTCTTCCTGCTGCCCATGACAACCATGGTCGCATATACGTTCCGCGGAGACAGCTTCGGCGCTGCCAGTCGCACCTTCACGTTGGACAACTATCGCGAGTTCATATCCAACCTCGCGTATCACAGGTTGCTGGCGAGAAGCGTTCTGATTGCCTTCGTGGCCTCGGCAGTTTCGATCATTCTCGCCTATCCGCTGGCCTACTATCTTGTCTTCCAGGTCGGCAGTCTGCGCATGACGCTTCTCCTGATCATCATCGTACCTGCGTGGATCAGTTTCCTGTTGCGCATCTTTGCCTGGAAGCTGATCCTGGGGTCTGGCGGTGTGTTGAACAGTCTTCTCATGTGGGCGGGCATCGTCGAAGAGCCGACGCCGATTCTGCTCTACAGCCAGTCGGCCGTCATCATTGCCCTCGTCTATTCGTACGTTCCGTTCGTGGCGCTGCCCATCTTCGCCAGCCTGCAGCGTATCGACCGCTCTCTGTTGGAAGCGGCCGCTGACCTGGGCAGTTCGGCGTGGCGTACGTTCGCCGCAGTCGTCTTCCCGCTGAGTCTTCCTGGCGTGCTCGCCGGCTTCTTTCTTGTGTTCATCCCCACGCTGGGCGAGTATGTCACGCCGCTGCTGGTGGGCGGCCCGGGCGGAATCATGTACGGCAACGTGATTCAGAGCCAGTTCTCCCGCGCGCTCAACTGGCCGATGGGCGCGCTGATGAGTTTCGCCATGCTGCTCACGACACTGCTGATGATTTATCTGCTGGGACGCGCAGTCCGCCTGGAAGACTGGGTGAGCGAATAGGATGCGCCGGATTTCGTGGAAGTCGCTCAACGCCGTCTACTTCATGCTGGTAGTCGCCGGCCTCTATCTGCCGCTGCTGCTCCTGATCGTCTTCTCATTCAATGACAGCCGCAGCCTCACCTTTCCGCTTAGCGGCTTCACGTTGCAGTGGTACGCCGAGCTGTGGAAGACGCCCGAGCTGTTGCGTGCTACCTGGAATAGCGTCATCCTGGGCGTGGCATCGTCTGCCGTGGCGACGGTGATCGGGGCGATGGCCGCGGTGGCGCTTGTACGCTTTCGTTTTGCCGGACGCAAGACCTTCATCGCCGTAGCCATGATGCCGCTCGTGATTCCGTCCGTGATCCTGGGCGTCGCCCTGCTCATCGGCTTTGTGCAGATAGGGGCGCCGCTGTCGCTGTGGACTGTGGGTCTGGGGCACGTGGTCATCAACATCCCTGTCGTCATCCTGATCGTCATGGCGCGATTGGCGGGGCTTTCGCCCTCCCTGGAAGAGGCGGCCATGGATTTGGGCATGCCCTATCCGTCGGCGCTCTTCCACGTCACTTTGCCGCTGTCACTCCCGGCGCTGATCGCTGCGTTCTTGACGTCGTTCACGACGTCATTCGACGACTTCGCTCTGACATTCTTTCTGATTGGCTCCGAGCCGACTCTGCCCGTCTATCTATACTCGCAACTACGCTTCCCGGCCCGCTTGCCGATGGTGGTGGCCATGGCGTCCATCGTGATCGTCACCTCCTTTGTTCTGATCATAGTGATGGAGCGTATCCGCCGGACGGGCGAGGTACGCCGCGCCGCGGACATCGTGGCTTGACATTGCGGATCGTCGCGTTGGTCAAGGGCGCCGCCTGCCCTTCGTCGTCACTTGCGCTACACTGTTTTGTCCTTCGGGAGACAGAATGAACCAACCCGCAGTACTCCTGCAGCAAGTGTCCAAGGTCTACGGCAGCAATCGCCAGCCCGGCGACATGGCTGCGGTCAATGACATCAACCTCAGCGTTCAACCGGGGGAATTTTTCACGCTGCTTGGCCCCAGCGGTTGCGGCAAGACAACCACGCTACGCATGATCGCCGGGTTTGAGGCCGCCACCCAGGGCGACATCGTCATTCAAGGCAAGCGAATGAACGATGTCCCGCCCCATCTGCGACCGGTGAACACCGTGTTCCAGAACTACGCCCTTTTCCCGCACCTGACCGTGGCGCAGAACGTGGAGTTCGGTCTCAAGGCGAAACGCATCCAACCGGCGCAGCGCGAACGGCGCGTGCACGAGGCGCTCGAACTGGTCCGGCTGCCGGAACTGGCGAACCGTAAGCCATCCCAAATCTCGGGCGGTCAACAGCAGCGCGTTGCGCTGGCCAGGGCGATAGTGAACCAGCCGGCGGTTCTCCTGCTCGACGAGCCTCTCGGTGCGCTGGACCTCAAGCTGCGCAAGACGATGCAGATCGAACTGAAGCATCTTCAGGTCCAGCTCGGGATCACGTTCATCTACGTCACGCATGACCAGGAGGAAGCTCTGATCATGTCCGACCGCATCGCGGTGATGAACGAGGGCAGGATTCTGCAAGTAGACGACCCGATTTCGATCTATGAGAAACCGGCGACGCGCTTCGTGGCCGACTTCATTGGCGAGAGCAATTTCCTGAACGGGTCGATAGATCACGTGGAGGCCGGCCAAGTTTATGTCAAATTGACGGATGACTTGCGCCTGCCCTGCCCTGTGAACGGAAGCACATTTCATGAAGGCGACAGGGTAACGCTGGCCGTCCGACCCGAGAAGGTCGAACTGAAGCATCGCAACGGTCATTTACCGAATGCGCTTAGTGGGACGCTGTCCGGCGTGGCGTACCTGGGCACGGACACTCGCTACACGGTCGGCCTGCCGTATGACACAACCATCGTGGTTCGCCTGCAAAATCGGCACGATCAACCGCAGACGAAATTCGCGGTCGGCGATCGTGTGCAAATCAGTTGGCAGACCGACGACATGCGCGTATTGCAGGAGTAGTCAGGCGGCAGGACCTCTGACACAAAGAGTCACGCGCAGCGTTCAGATACCGCGTTCAAGAAGGCCGCAAACCAGCGGAGGGAGAGTACAGCGTGCTACTGATCAGCGCTTCCGTAAAACCGAGCCCCATCCACGGCCTGGGCTGCTTCACCAACGAAGCGATCGCCGCAGGGCAGACCGTCTGGGTCTTCGACGACAGGATCGACGAGCGCATCCCGGTCGATTCGCTGCCGGACCTGCCTGCCGGGATCCAAGAATTCCTGGAAATGTACGGGTTCGCTGAGATGGTCGACGGCCGCAAGGTGATCACCCTGTGCGGTGACCACTCCAAGCACATGAACCATTCCACAGACCCGAACACGGTGACGGACCCGGCCCGGCCCGGCGTCGACATTGCGGCCAGGGACATTGCAGTAGGTGAAGAACTCACCTGCAACTACTGGGAATTCGATTTGGACGGCGGCGGCAAGCTGGCCGGCTCCGCCCATCCGTGACGCGTATCCTGGGCCTGCATTGGGCCGAAGGCAGGCCAGCCCCACCCCGCCGAGAATGACGCAGAGGCGCCGGCGCGAACACTGACCTCGCGATATCCGGCCGGCGCGCCTGCATGTTACACTGAAAGGGTCCCCGCCTGGGGACCTTCACAACCGTGCGTCTTCAGACTACAGCGCCTGAAAACAGATAAGCGTACACATCCCTCATGCAGACCCGCACCGAACGCGTACCCGTTGCAACACCCGTAGAACTCTCCGGCAGCAGTTCCCAGCGCTTGATCCCAACCAGCTCCACAGACAGCATGCGGCCGCTCGCGCCGGTTCACAGCGGTCCCATCGCAGGCGTCCACGATGCCGTCATGCGCATCCCGCGCGAGCTTCGCCTATTCATCGGGGCGTCCCTCGCCATGGGCATGGCGTATAGTATGTTCGACGCCACGTTCAACAACTTCCTGGACGAGCAATTCGCGCTGACGGGCTTTCAGCGTTCATTCCTCGAACTGCCGCGCGAACTGCCCGGCTTCCTGGTGATCTTCGTGTCGGCCGCGCTCTGGTTCCTGTGCAGTCGCCGTCTGGGCGCTGCCTCCCTCCTACTTGGCGTCATCGGGGCCATCACCCTCGGATTCGCGTCGCCCACGTTTGGGTTTCTCGTTGTCTGGCTCTTTGTGTATAGCCTTGGCCAGCATATGTTCTTCCCGCTGGCTTCCACGATCGGCATGGAGCTGGCGCAGGAAGGCAAGACGGGACAGCGCCTCGGACAGTTGAACGCGGTGCGCAACTTCGCCGCCATCATTGGCGCGCTTCGTCGTGGTCGTCGGCTTTCGCTATCTGAACTTCTCGTTCGAGCACACTTTTGTGATCATAGCCGTCGCGCTGGCCGTGGCCGCGTACCTCATGTTCACCATGCGCCCCACGAAGCCGCAACAGCCGAAGACCTTCTTCACCCTGCACAAGGAATACCGGCTCTACTATCTGCTCAACGTGCTCAGCGGCTCGCGCAAGCAGATATTCATCACCTTTGCGCCCTGGGTGCTCGTCACCATCTTCATGCAGCCCACTCAACTCATTGCCACGCTGCTCATGGTAGGCGGCATCATCGGCATCGTCTTCCAGCCGATTCTCGGCCGCACCATCGATCGACTGGGCGAGCGCGCCGTCCTTGCCGCGGAGGCCGTTCTACTCATCGTCGTCTGCTTCGGCTACGGCTTTTCGAAATTCATGTTCGCCGAAAACATCGCCTTTCTCATCGTCTGCGCCTGCTTCCTCTTCGATCAAATGCTCATGTCCGTGGGCATGGCGCGGTCGACATACATGAAGAAGATCGCACTGCAGCCGGACGACGTCCAGCCTGCGCTGACCATGGCCGTGAGCATCGACCACGTGTTCTCGATCACGGCCGCACTGGTGGGCGGGCTGATCTGGAGCGCGTTCGGCTTCCAGTATGTGTTTCTCATGGGAGCGGGGATCGCCGTGCTGAACCTGTTCGCAGCGTTGCGCGTGCAAGTGCCGGGGGACGCACCAGCGAAGGCATAGCCAATACGCGTGCGCCGTCCGCTTCGGCCGGCGAACCGCACATACCCTTGCCTTTCCGCATCATCCGGGCGCGA
Source organism: uncultured Chloroflexia bacterium (assembly GCA_963752485.1). Taxonomy (GTDB): domain Bacteria; phylum Chloroflexota; class Anaerolineae; order Caldilineales; family Caldilineaceae; genus JASGTU01. The sequence goes on along the minus strand of CAVVYP010000012.1, from coordinate 51,740 downwards.
ATCCCGCCCCCCGTGCTGAACCGCCGGCACCCGCCCGCCGGCATCACCGCTCCCCCTTGATACGCGCACATGTTTCTCCGAAGTGTGCATGCAGCGATGGTCATCGGCCTGTGCAATCGAATAGGAGGGCTGCGATCGATGCCCAATCTGCGAAAGGGGGTCCAGCGTTGGCCGCCATCCCACCGCCGGCAAGAGCATAGGTGTAGTCAGATATGGTTTCTCCCTCGCGCTAGTCGGAATGCCACCCCCATGCTATGCCACTGGGTGCTGAGAACCATCTACCCCGGTACACTTGGCAGGTATACTCTGCGACACAAAGGCGCGTGCCGATGGGCCGGGTGAGAAGCGCCTCATTCATGAGTGCCGACTGCGTAGGAGAGCGCCCGCAGCTGCAACCGCCTACCCGCCGAGTTCGATGCACATTGCGGTATACTATGGGGGAAGCCGGAGGTAATCTGAATGGAGGCACCCGAACCAATCGAGCCGCTCACTGCCAAGGCGAAGTCAACCGTCTCGCAGAAGGTGACGAACAGGATGCGGCGCCAAATCGCGGGCGCGGTCGCGGAGATCGACCTGGAGCAGATGGCGATCGTGCGCGAAATGACGCCAGCCGAGCGCGCGCAGCAAGCCGCCTCGTTGATCGACGCGGCCGAACGCGTCGGCGTCTACCGCCTCATGCAGCGGGAGCCGTCCCTGAGCGAGGACGAGGCGTATCGCATCATCCGTGGCGGTCTGGCCAACTACTACCGACAACAAGGACGATGACGCAACCGAGACTCGGATTCCTGGACTTTGCGCGTCTTGTCGTAGACGCACTGGAAAGCGCTCACGTCACATACCTCATTGGAGGCGCTGTGGCGCTGTGGGCGTGGGGCGAGCCGCGCAGCACGCAAGACTTTGACCTGGTCATCGAACTGCCCGTGAATCTTGCGGCAGACCTGTCGCGCGAGCTCGAATCACGCCGCATGCTTGTCCCGCCCGATATCCTGGTCGATCTCTTGCTGCAGACGGAAGGGGACCTGCCTGTCAACGCCATCCATCTCGACAGTGGGTATAAGGCAGACTTGTTCTTGGTGCGAGAAGGAAACGAGTTTCGGTCGACGGCGCTCCGGCGGCGGCGAGAGATTGATTTTGGACCGCCCCTTGGCATCGTATACGTGCATGCGCCGGAAGACCTGATCCTGAACAAGGTCGCATATTACGGCCTCAGCCAACAGACGAAGCACATACGTGATATCGCATCGATCCTGGTCGCGACGCATGCCGACGAGTTTGACTGGGAGTACTTCGACGCGTGGACCGACCGCCTGCATCTCGTCGAACCGTGGCAAGAAGTCAAGCGAGAAGTGGACCTGCTTCGCTAGCGCCACCGCTTCCGTGTGGCGAACGCCCGCCGGCAAGCCACGTTTCGACCGGACCAGCAACGATTGGGGATCCCTACCCCGCACTTGGCCCACTCCTCGCTGGGAGGTCGCATATGACCCAATCCATCACAATCATCGGAGCCGGCATCGCCGGCCTGGCCGCGGGCTGCTACGCACAGATGAACGGCTACGACAGCCGCATTTTCGAGCAGCACTTCCTGCCCGGCGGTCTGTGCACCGCCTGGGAACGCGACGGCTACATCTTTGACGGCTGCATCCACTACCTCTTCGGCTCCGGGCCCGGCCAACCCTTTCACGCCATGTGGGAAGAACTCGGCGCGGCGCAAGGCCGCACGATGATCGACCATGAGGAGCTCATGCGCGTCGTCGACCTCAACGGCAATGCCGCACGCGACGCAGGTGGTGACGCCTTCATCGTCTACTGCGACCCGGACCGCCTGGCTGCGCACATGAAGGAGATTTCGCCGGCGGACGCCGCGCACATCGACGCGCTCTGCGACGGCGTGCGACGCTTCATGGACTTCGACATGTCGCTCATGCAACAGAAGCCGAAGCCGCTCATGGGACCGCAGGACTGGGCCGGACTGGGGCTCACCATGCTGCCGTATGCGCCGTCGCTCGCGCGCTGGGGCATAGTCTCCGCCGCGTGAATTCGCCGCCCGCTTCCGCAGCCCCTTCCTGCGTCGAGCGTTGCCGCACATGTTCGCCTGGCCCGACATCCCCATGATGGTCGGCATGTCGCTGCTGGCCTACATGCAGTGCGGCAACGCCGGCTTTCCGGCCGGCGCGTCCCTGGCCTTCGCCCGCGCCATCGAACAGCGCTATCTGGACCTGGGAGGGCAAATCCACTACCGGGCGCCCGTGGAGAAGATACTTGTGGAGGAGGACAGCCGCGGACGCAAGCGGGCCGCCGGCGTGCGCTTGTACGATGACTCCGTACACCGCTCCGACGTCGTCATCTCCGCGGCGGACGGGCGCAGCACGGTCTTCTCGCTTCTGGACGGAGAGTTCACCAATGGCGCCGTCCGCCGCACCTACGACGGTCACCTGCCCCTGCACTCACAAGTTCAGATTTCTTTGGGCGTCGACCAGGACCTCTCACGCGAGCCGCACTGGGCAACCTATCTGCTGCGAGAGCCATTGACCATCGTCGGCGAGGAGCGCACAGAAATCGGCATCAAGCACTACTGCTTCGACCCCAGCCTATCGCCGCCAGGCAAGTCCGTTCTGATCGCCATGCTCACGTCCAGCTACGACTACTGGCGCCGCATCTACGGACATCGCTGGTACGACACGGAGCAGACCCAGGTATCGGATACGATCATCGATTTTCTGGAAGGTCTCTATCCGGGCCTGCGCGGCCGCATCGAAGTGGTGGACGAGGCCACGCCCCTGAGCTATGAGCGCTACACGGGCAACTGGCAGGGATCCAGTTGTGGATGGCTGCTCACCAAACAGACTATGCCGTTGATGCTCCGCGGCGTGGACAAGACGCTGCCCGGGCTGAACGACTTCTACATGGCGGGCCAGTGGGTGGAGCCCGGCGGCAGCGTGCCCGTCGTGGCCATGTCCGGCCGCAACGCCATCCAAATGATTTGCCATGCGGATGGGAAGCCGTTCGTCAGCGAAGTCCCCGCAGAGCCGCCGGCGGCGGGCTGACGCCGGCAGCGGTCGCATCCTCTACAGGGTGACCGCCTGGCCGCTGTGCGCGGACGCATAGCACGCCTCCATCGCCCGCACTGTGGCGAGATAGTCGTCGCCCGTGCTATCGAACGGCGCGCCGTCCAGCATTCGATCCACAAAATGGCGTTGCAGTGCGTAGACGCAGTCGCCCGCGAAGCCGCGGTCTACCCACGCGTACTCATGCACAAAGCTCGGCTCGCCCAGCGGCTTGATTTCGATCTCGCCGGTGTAGGCAAGTTCCAGAGTGGCCCTTGCTGCCGTCGATGCGCAGTTCGCCGAAGGTCAGACGCGGGTTCTCCGCCTCATTCTCGTTGTAGCGGCTGGCGTCGAGGATGGCCGTCTGCCCGCCGGGGAAGCCGAACACCAGCTGCCCGCTGTCCTCCCCTTGAATATCGGGGTTGAGCTGGCGCAGGCGGGCGTAGACCGTCTCCATCTCGCCGCAAAGATAACGAAATGTATCGATGAAGTGCACGCCCGTTTCATAGACGAGCAGCCGGGGGTAGTCGCGGAAGAATGGCTGTCGCGCCAGGTAGGCGTCCTCTTGCCATCCGTCGCCCATGCGCATACGGAAGCAGAGCGAGAAGACCTCGCCCAGCGCGCCCTGCTCCATCAACCGCTTGATCTCCCGATACCAGGGTTGCCAGCGCCAGTTCTCGTGCACCATGAAGCGCACGCCGGCGCGGTCCGCTTCCTCGACGATGGCAACGCACTCGTCGTACGTCGGGGCCAGCGGCTTCTGACAGATGATGTGGATGCCCCGCTGTGCGGCCATGCGCACGATGTCAAGATGCGTCTCCGGCGGCGTGATGATGTCGACGAAGTCGGGCTGCTCCGCGTCCAGCATCTCCTCGATGCCGTCATAAACGCGGTCGATGCCGTATTCAGCGGCGATGGCCTCGGCCTTGGACCGTGTGCGGTTGTAGATGCCGCCGATGCGCACCTCCGGAATCCGGCTCCAGGCTTCGTATTGGTAGTGGCTGAAATAGCCCGCGCCGATGCCGACGCCTCGCAATCGCTTTTCGTTCATGGCTGCTCCTCGTTTTGGCTTTTCCGGCTGCGGATGTGGAGGCCGTCTACTCCAACACGCTCAACACGTCCGCTGCATACGCAAACAGCGCCGGCGCACCGCCCGTGTGCAGGAAGATCACCGGCGTGTCGATCGGCAGCGTGCCGGCCTCGATATGCTCAATCAGCGCGGACATAGCCTTGCCCGTGTACACCGGGTCCAGCAGAATGCCTTCGGTCTGCGCCACAAGCCGGATTGCCTCCAGCCCCGCCTGCGTAGGCACGCCATACCGCTCGCCCACATACGTGTCGTCGTTGTCGAAGTCGTTGGACGTCAAGCGCAGCTCCAGGCCGAGGCGTTCCGCCGCCTGGTTTGCCATCCGGGCCATCTCCTCACGCCGCTCTGGGATGCCGTTGAACGGGCAAAACCCGCGCACACGCATGTCGCTCTGCAAGCATTTGAGGCCCAGCACCAGGCCCGCCTGCGTCGTGTCGAACGCCGCGGCATACAGATACTCCGGCGCAATGCCCAGGCTGCGGCACTGCTCCACGATCTCCAGCGCCGTCTCCGCATAGGCGATCGCGTCCAGGTCGACCGTATCCGCCTGGCGCGGAATGTAGACGGCGCGGTCGTTCGCGCGCAGGGCCGCAGCCTTCGCTTCGATAGCGGCCGCATGTGCGGCGCGATCTCTGTCCGGCATGACCGTTACGTGCGCACCGAACAACCGCTGCAGCAGATGGTTGCCCTGGATTTCCTGCAGGTCGATGTCCCGCTCGGGTCGCAGGACAAGATGGCACTCGAATCCGAGCTTGGCGCATGCTGCGGCTGTCTGGCGCGAGTAGTTTGACTGTACGGCCATGCCTGTGACAATGGTATCGGCGCCCTTCGCCCGCGCTGTCCGCCAGGCTAAACTCGAGCATGCGCGTCTTGTTGCCGCCGAAACCGAGCCCGGTCAGGTCGTCGCGCTTGATATAGAGCGGCGGCCCGCCAAGTTCTGCGCTCAAGCGCGGCATAGGTTCCAGCGTCGTCGGCCGCTCCGCCAGCCGCACCCGGTCCAACCGCCCAATCGCCTTCCTCAACTGCTCTTCCTGTCCGGACGACATACATACCTCCCACTCTGAACCCACATTGCAGCTTCTTGCGCTCGCCTCTCTTCGACCGGCGCGCGCTCGAAAGCGACGGCGCCCGCGTTGGCCATTTCGGCGCCCCGGCCCGCTGTTGACAGCCCCCTGCCCTATGATATACTCACACCTGCCCAGAGTTCTATTCCAACAGCCAACTACCTGCCGATCATCAGCGCCCCACTGGTTGCAGTCGCCGACAAGAAAGCACGCATAATGGATCGTTCTTCCGCCTTGATGTGGATGGAGAACATCAGCAAATCATTTCCGGGCGTACGCGCTCTGGACGACGTCAGTCTGCACGTGGGCGCGGGTGAAGTTCTCGGCCTCGTCGGCCAGAACGGGGCCGGAAAATCCACGCTGATGAAGATCCTGTCCGGCGTCTACAGCGTCGACGAAGGCGAGATCTATCTCGAGGGGCAGCCCGTCCACATCACCGATCCGCATCAGGCGCAGGAACTCGGCATCGCCATCATCTACCAGGAACTCAACCTGATGCCCAACCTCACGGTGATGGAGAACATTCTCATCGGCCGTGAGCCGGGACCGCCCATCTTCTTCAACCGCGGCAAGATGGTGTCCGAATCGCAAGCCATCCTCGACCACCTCAAGCTCGATCTGTCACCCAAATCCCTGGTGCGTACTCTTTCCGTGGCCGAACAGCAGATGGTCGAGATCGCCAAGACCATCTCGCGCAAGGTCAAAGTCTTGATTATGGACGAGCCCACCTCCGCCTTGAGCGAGACCGAAGCCGCAACGCTGTTCGAAATCATAGGCGAGCTGAAGCAGACCGGCATCGGCATCATCTTCATCTCCCACCGCCTGGAAGAGGTGCTAGATATCTCTGACCGTATCACCGTGCTGCGCGATGGGCAACACGTGGGCGACGTAGACGTAGAGGACACGTCCAAGGAAGAGTTGATCACCATGATGGTGGGTCACTCGCTCGAGTCCTTCTTTCACGTGGACGAGATGAGCGAAGCCCCGAAGCAGGCGGACGTCGTGTTGGAGGTGCGCAACCTGTCGCGCAGCGGAACCGCCCTCGACCCCGACGCCACAGTGCTCGAGAATGTCAGCTTCGACCTGCGGCGCGGCGAGATCCTCGGCCTGGCCGGCCTCGTCGGCGCCGGCCGCACGGAGCTGGCGCGCACGATCTTCGGTGCGGACAAACGCGAAAGCGGCGAGATCATCGTGGAGGGCGCGCCCGTGCCCATCAACTCGCCACAGGACGCGATCGCGCTTGGCCTTGGCCTGCTGCCCGAAGACCGCAAGGAACAGGGCCTGATCCTGGGCATGGCCGTGCGCCAGAACATGTCGCTCGTCGACCTGGCCGAATTCACGCACCTCGGCTTTGTGCAGCGGCGCAAAGAGACGCAGACGGTCATGGACTACGTGAACCGTTTCGAAATCCGCACGCCCGACATTGAGCGCAGGGTCGTCAACCTGAGCGGCGGCAATCAGCAGAAAGTCGTCATCTCCAAATGGCTGATGGTCAAGCCCAAGATATTGATTATGGACGAGCCGACGCGGGGCATTGACGTGGGAGCCAAGTCGGACATTTACGACCTTATGCGCCAATTGGCGTCGGAAGGCATCAGCATCATCATGATCTCGTCGGAGTTTCCGGAGCTGATCGCCATGTGCGACCGCATCGTGTGCCTCACGGAGGGACGAGTGACGGGCGTAGTGCCGCGGGAAGAGGCGTCCCTGGAGACGCTCATGCACTACTGCACGCTGCGCGACCACGCCATCGTGCGCCAGAACGGCACACATGAGAACGGCGCAGACGAAGAAGCCGCCGCTGAGATTGTCGACGAGCATTCCATTGACAGAGAGAAGGAAACGCACTCGTGACCACGGCCCAAGCCACCGCCGACACATCCGACGCCCGATCGCGCGATTGGGTCTCTTTCTTCGGCCAGTTCGGCGCCCTCATCGTTCTCGCCGTCATCTGCGTGATCTTCGCCGTGTTGGAACCGGCCTTCATATCACAGCGCAACATCTTCAACGTCCTGCGACAGGTCTCCATCTACGGCGTGTTGGCCGTGGGCATGACGTTCGTCATCCTCACCGGCGGCATCGACCTCTCCATCGGCTCCATGCTTGCGTTCGCCGGGCTCGTCGCCGCCTCTGTCGAGAAAGGCGGGCGCGGTCTGCTGACCGTCGGCGCGGCGGGCGAGGCCGCCGGCTATGGCGTTCCTGCCGCCATCGCTGCCGCACTGGGCGTGGGCTTGCTGGGCGGATTGCTGCAGGGGCTGGGCGTCAGCAAAATGAAAGTGCCGCCCTTCGTCGTGACACTGGGCGGCATGTCGGTCTTCCGCGGGCTGACGCTGCTCTGGTCAGGCGGGCAGCCCATCAGCGCATTCCGCGATCAGTACAAGGTGATCGGCCAAGGCTTCGTGGGCCCCGTGCCGATCCCCGTCATCATCTTTGCGCTTTTCGCCATCGTCGGCGTCATCGTGCTGCGCATGACGCGCTACGGCAGGCACATCTACGCCGTCGGCGGCAACCAGGAGGCGGCCCGCCTGTCCGGCCTCAACACCACCGCACTGCTCACCAGCGTGTACGTCATCAGCGGATTCTGCTGCGGCGCTGCGGGCTTCATCCTCTCGTCTCGACTAAACTCTGCCGAGCAGGTGGCGGGGATCGGCTACGAGCTGACCGTCATCGCAGCCGTCGTCATCGGCGGCACGAGCCTCTTCGGCGGCGAGGGCAGCGTGCTGGGCACTGTGATCGGCGTGCTGCTCATCGGCGTGTTGTCGAACGGGCTCACGCTGCTCAACGTCAACCCGTATTTCCAGCAGATCGTCGTCGGACTGATCATCGTCTTCGCCGTCTATATCGACCAGATGGTCAAGCGCCGCCAGAGATGACCGTCGCAGACGCGGAAGCGTCAGTCAGCCGATGAGGCATTTCTCGTCTGTTCAGTCTCGTTGTAGCGCAGTTTCGTATCAGTGTGGTTTCGCTATGTGTAGACCAGCATCAGCCCGAACTAGCAAAGGAGAGAGTAGAATCATGTCCAACACACTTCGTTCCAAACGCACGCAGATGATCGTCGGATTGGTGGCCGTGTTCGTACTGCTGCTCGGCGCCTGCGCGCCGGTAGCCGAAGCGCCCTCCGGCGCAGCGCCCGCCGAATCCGCAGAAGAACCCCTCAAGATCGCGTTCTCCATCCCCGCCATGAGCTTCCCCTTCTTCGTGCACATGGAGAGGCAATTGCGCGAGGAGGCAGAATCCCTGGGTGTGGAACTCGTCACGCTGGACGGCCAGGACAACACCGAGAAACAGGTCGCCGACCTGGAGTCGGTGATCGCCCAGGGGCTCGACGGCCTCATCGTCAGCCCTCGCACCACAGAAGGTCTGGTTGAGGTGATCCAGGCTGTCGTGGACGCCGGCATCCCCGTCGTCACTGTCGACCGCCAGGCGCCGGGTGTGGAAGGACTCCTGGCCCACGTGGGCGCGGAAAACGTGCTGGGCGGCGAAGCCCAGGGTGAGGCGCTGCTCGCCCTCTTCCCGGATGGCGGAACCATCTTCGAGCTTCAGGGCACGCCGGGCGCATCGCCCGCCATCGACCGCGGCCAGGGTCTGCACAACATTATCGACGCCGCCGGCAACTTCGAGATCCCGTGTCAGCAGACGGGCAACTTCAACCGCGCAGATGGGCTGAAGGTGACCGAGAGCTGCCTGAGCGCCAACACGCCGGACGCCATCGTGGCCGCCAACGATGACATGGCCCTGGGCGCGGTGGAAGCCGTCAGCGCCGCCGGACTGGACATCCCCATCATCGGCTACGACGCTCTGCCCGAAGCCATCAAGGCTGTGCAAGAGGGCGGACTCTACGGGTCCGTGGAGCAGTTCCCCGGTGAACAGGTTCGCACGTCGCTGAAGACCATTCTCGACTTCGTCAATGACGGCGTCAGCCCCGAGTCCGACACCATCTTTATCACGCCGAAGATGATCAGCGCCGACAACATCGACGAGGCGGAGCGCATCAGCGAAGTGCAGTAACGTTCCTGTAGTTGAATCCAGGTCGAGGCCGGAATGACATTGCGGTCCGGTCTCGTTTCTCGCTAACCGAGTACGAGCCGGAACACGGCTCAGACTCAATGAGGACCTCCCGTGGAACGATTCAACGGGAGGTCCTCGACGTTTCAAGGCCACGGCGCAGCGCCGGATTTTCGCCGTTGCGACCGGGAAGGCCGGCGTGATAGACTGTATCCTCCCCTGCGAACACAGCGTCCGTCTGTTCCTGTCCGCCTGGCTTGAAGGGAGGGAGAGACCTATCAACAATACAACACCTGCGCCGCGCACGGGACCCCGCCGTTTCCTGTGGACCGGCTTGGCGCTCGCCGGAGCAGCGCTGCTCTTCAGGCGCATCGCCGGCTCGCCGTCCTGGCGCGCACGCCTGCGCACCGCGTATCTGCGGCTCACCTATCGACTCAATCGCCTTGTGCCCTGGTACGAGCTGCCCTTCGTCATCACGCTGGTCAACTTCATCGGCCTGCGCGCCTACCTGCGCGCATACAACCTGCACGACACCCAGTCCCTTCCGGTCGTCGACCCGGACATCGAACGCCCGCCGGACCTGCGCTACCTGCGCGCACGTTCCCCCGACGGCGCCTACAACGACCTCACCGTGCCGCTGATGGGCAGCGCAGGCACGCGCTTCGGCCGCAACTTCCCTTTGGAACACACGTGGCCGGACGAGGGCCGCCTGCTGACGCCGAATCCTCGCACCGTCAGCCGTGAACTCCTCACGCGCGACGAATTCCAACCGGCCACCATCCTCAATCTGCTGGCTGCGGCCTGGCTCCAATTCATGGTTCACGACTGGCTGAGCCACGGCAAGAACGACCCCGATCGGCAGATCGAGATACCGCTGGCCGACGACGACCCGTGGAGCGAGCGTCCAATGCGTGTACTGCGCACCCGCGCGGACAGCGTACCCGCGGACCCGAACGCAGAAGCGGCCGCCCACCTTTCAGAATACGGAAACGCAATGGTGGGACGGCTCGCAGATCTACGGCAGCTCCCAGGAAGTCCAGGACCGCGTGCGCTCAGGCGCCGGCGGCAAACTGACCGTCACCGGCGCCAACCTGCTGCCCGCGGACACAGAGACGGGCATCGACATCACCGGCGTCAACGGCAATTGGTGGCTGGGCCTGAGCATCATGCACACGCTGTTCACGCTGGAGCACAACGCCATCTGCGATATGCTGGCGAAGTCGTATCCCAAGTGGGGCGATGACGACCTCTTTGACGTCGCGCGCCTGGTCAACGCGGCCCTGATGGCGAAGATTCACACGGTGGAGTGGACACCGGCCATCTTGGCTACGCCGGCGCTGCGCATCGCCATGCGCGGCAACTGGTGGGGGCTGGTGGGAGAGAAGCTCTACCAGCGGTTGGGCCGCATCAGCGACAGCGAAGCCGTCAGCGGTATTCTCGGTTCGCCTGCGGACCACCACGGCGCTCTCTATGCGCTGACCGAGGAGTTCACCTCTGTCTATCGCATGCACCCGCTGATTCCGGACGACTACGTGTTCCGCTCCGCGTCCGATGACGGAGTTCTGCACGAATGCGGATTTCGGGAGGTGGCCGGCAGCAACTCCCGAGCGCGGCAGAACGAACTGTCCATGACGGACATCGTCTACTCGTTCGCCACAAGCTATCCGGGCGCCCTGTCCCTGCACAACTTTCCCAAGTTCCTCCAGGAGCTCGTGAAGCAGGAGAGCGGGCGAACCGTCGACCTGGCAGCCGTCGACATCCTGCGCGATCGCGAACGCGGCGTGCCCCGCTACAACAAATTCCGCGAGCTGCTGCACAAGCCCCCCGTGCGCAGCTTCGAGGAACTGGCGGGAGACCCCGTAGTCGCGGCGGAGTTGCGCCGTGTCTACAACGACCGCATCGAGGACGTGGACCTTATGGTGGGACTCTACGCCGAACCCAAGCCGCCCGGCTTCGGCTTCAGCGACACGGCCTTCCGCGTCTTCATCTTGATGGCCTCGCGCCGGCTCAAGAGTGACCGCTTCTTCACACAGGATTTCACGTCGGCGGTCTACACGCCGGAAGGCATGGCCTGGATCGAACGCAACACTATGTCGACTGTGCTGGCGCGCCACTACCCGCACTTGAGGCCGTTCCTGGCGCAGGTCGACAACGCGTTTGCCCCGTGGCCGCGTGCGAACGCGTAGGGAGGGGAAGGGGACTCACATGGAAATCGCGCCCGGCATCTATAGCCTCACGCAGGACAAGGGCTTCGACGTCCACGCCTTTCTCATCGACGACAGTGACGACGCCGGCGGACTGACCCTCATCGACACGCTGTTCGACTACAACCCTGTCATCATCGCCACGCAGATTCGCGCCCTCGGCAGACCCCTGTCCGATCTGACGACAATCATTCTGACCCATGCACACCGTTCGCACCTGGGCGGTCTTGCCGCGCTCAAGCGGCTGACCGGCGCAACGGTCTACGCCCACGAATGGGAAGCCGACATCATTGCCGGCGAACGTCGCGCCCAGAGCGTCTCGTGGCTGCCCCAGGACCCGCTCGTCACCTGGCATTACCAGATCGGCAACAACCTGGGTCTTTCGTCGCATCCGCCCTGCAAGGTGGACCGCTATTTGCGCGGCGGCGAGCAACTCGGCTCCTTGGAGATCATCCACACGCCGGGGCACTCACCCGGCCACCTGGCCTTCTATCATCGGGGCCATCGCGTCCTCTTCACGGGCGACGCCGTGGTCACCTCGCCGAAATTCATGGGCGGCTGGCCCGCCTTCACGCTCAACGCTCGCCAGCAGGCGGAGTCGCTGCGCCGCCTGGCGACATACGACGCCATCACATTGGCTGTCGGCCACGGCGAGCCGATCCGGACCGGCGGACAACGTTGCCTGGAGAGCCTGCTCCCCCGCACGTGACACTTGTCCGGCCGGGGGAACATGCAGCCCATCCCGTGCGTCCCCGTATCGAAGGGCCGAAATGCGCCGCGTGAAACGACGCGGGTGCAAGAACGGCGCAATGCGATATACTGTGCGCAAGCGCGTATTCGGACGAATCGTTTGTCAGTCTATTTCCGTATCAATGACGTATCCCATGAATCCTTTCCTGCACCCTATGAGGAGGAGAGTAGTGATAGCAAAGCGTGGCATCTCTATTGCATTGATCGTCGCCGTCCTGGCTGCGGTGACACTTTCCGCGTTCGCGCCGGACGTGGCGTCGGCTGCCCCGCCTGCGGCAGATCTGTACTCCAGCTTGCAACAACCGCCGCCCCCGCCTCCGCCGCCCCCACCTCCCGGAGGAGGCTCAACGCCCACGGAGAACAATCCCACTTCCACCGGACAGCAGCCGCCGGTTCCCTCCAGCGCGCCCAGCGCCGGGAAGCCGCTGCCGGACCCCAAGTCCCAGCCCGTGGCCCCGGCCGGCGCATCTGTCAGCACCTTCAGCATCTCTACCGACGAGCTCGAGGTCAAGGCGGATCGCGGCTGCCCTAGCCAGTACAAGCTCAACGACCCAATTCAGTTCATCGGCGTGCGCGGCCTGTCCACGGCATCCGGCTATTGGATGTACATGGAGATATGGAACAGCACCAACGACGCATGGTGGACCAAACTGGCCTCCAACTGGGTTGAGCCCGGCGGAAGCATCTCCAGATCGGGCCGCATCAGTGAACCTGTCGGCCAGGAGAAACTCTATTCACGGCTGATTGACCAGTTCGGCAATGTCGTGCAGGAAGCATGGTGCGAGTATACGAGCAGCGCCACGCCCGTGTATCCCGCCATTCAATGCAACCAGAACATCGTCAAGAACGTCGCCGTCAACGAGGAGCACAAATACTCGTTCTACGGCGTGGGCGGACGCGGCGTCCAGATCAATATGGTCGGCTCCAATGGCTTCGATACGTATCTCGAGCTACGCGCCCCGAACGGCAGCGTCGTCGCCAGCAACGACGATATCAATGTGCCGTGGGATCTCAATTCCCGCATCCAGTCTGGCTTGCCAAGCTCCGGCACGTATACGATCGTGGCCCGCGGCTTCAAGCGCCAGGCGGGGCAATACACGCTGAGCGTGTACTGCAACTGACGGTAGCAGCTGTCACGTTTGACCGGCGGTGCGTCGGGAACGTGACTGGTCGATGTGACGGCGCACGGTGATATAGCGATATCAAAGAGGACAGCCGGAATCCGGCTGTCCTCTTGTGTATTTGCGTCCTGTTTTCGGGCTTGCCGTATCCGCACCGCCGTACTATACTGCCGCCAACATGCGCGGCAGCGCACGCCACGACAACGCGCATGATTTGCCCTTGATTGCCATGACTCCGCGGGAGGTAACTTCCACTATGCCCATGCACCATATTCCGTCGCGCAAACCGAGTCGATTCCGGCCATCGTCGCGCGCCTGGATGGCAGGATCAGCCATCGTTCTGGCCGTGCTGTGGTTGCTGGCGACCGCCGCGCCCGCCTTCGCACAAGGATCCATCGTCGAAGAGTACTTTATTCCCTTGCCGGAAGATGATATTTTCGATAGCTTCGACGAGATCAACTCGGCGGCACAGGATCCGGTCATTACGTCGATCAGCATTGCCGTAGGCGGAGAGACGATCATCACGTACGACCAGTGGGAGGGCGGCTACGAGGCCACCCTGGCCAGCCCGCTGGACATCTTCAGTTCGGGCGAAGCCGGTTGTCCGCCTTCGAATCCTGCCGGCACGCAGATATGGGGCAACAGTGACCCCTGTGACGGCGTTGCGCCTGGACATGGTTCCGATGTGCTCACCAACGGAGATGTGATACTCCTGGAGAATCCGATTTCCTTGCCGCGCAATTCCACCCAGATTCGCTTTGACGGGCGAGATAGATTCGGCAGCACATATCCCGTCGCCGTGACGCGCATTGCCGTCCCTGCGCAGCCTGGCGCTGTGCTGTCCGGCGGCGTAGAAGTGCTGAATTCCGGGAACTGGGGCACTGCGTATCGGGTGCCCGTAGGTCCTTCAGAGTCAGGCAATACCAATCCGTGGCAATATACCGCTCTATTTATCATGGCCGGCAGCGATGAGACCGAAGTCATGCGGAACGGCGCCCCCCTCATCATGCTCGGTCAAGGCGGCACGATCGTGCTCGAGGTTGACGTGAACGACCTGATCACGTCCGACAAACCGGTGCAAGCGGACCTCATCACCGGCGACAAGGATTCAAGCTACGAAATGCGCTGGTACAGTCTGCCGCCCGTGAACCGGTGGAGCAGAGAATACTTCATGCCGGTTGGGGATGAAATCGACAACGGCGAGTCAAGGGCCGCGGCCTGGTTCTACAATCCAAGCCAGTCCACTTCGATCACCGTGAACTGGCAGATAGGATCGGATACCGGTTCCCAAACCGTGCCCGCCGGCGAAGCCAGACTGGGACCCTTCGTAGGCGGCCCTGACGGTCGGGACGGAGCGCGCTTCTTTTCCGGCTCTCCGTTCTATGCGTTGGCCCAGATCGACGCGGCATCCGCGGGCGAGATTTACGACTGGGGCTTCCCGCTCGAGGCGGCGGACCAATTGTCGCCGCAGGTGCTTGTCGGCAATGGGCGCGGCTGCACCGAACCTGGCGCAACCATCGGCGGCGACTCGTGCAGTACCGGTAACATTGACAACGCACGCAGCCCTGTCTGGATCATGCCGGTCACCGGCTCCAACGTACCTATCTACATCGCATACGACGGAAGACTGCCCTCTTGTCCCGCAGGGGCCGGTAGCTTCGACGATACATTCACGTTGGACGCCCTGCGCATTCGCACCGTGCAGGACCCCGCTGACCTGGACATGTCGGGCGCACGCATCTGGACATGCGTACCACAGGTGAATCTGGCCGTGGCATGGGGCCAAGACCCGCCACGCTCCTACAGCGGCGATGACCAGGGCCTCGACCTCGGGACCCTCGTCGTTCCGTTGCCCAGCATACAGTTCGAGAAGTCTTCGGCCTTTGCAATTGACGGCGACCAAGACGGATCCATCAGCCCCGGTGATACCATTACCTTCACGTTGGCTGTAGTGAACAACGGCGCCTATCCCGCAAACGTAGTCGTGGAAGACGCGCTTCCCGCTGAATTCATCTATCAACCTAACAGTACCCGCCTCACGATACTCGGCGGCTCGACCACGGCCATCCCGGATGATGCACCGCCATCTACGCCGTTTCCGCTGGACGAGGGCGGTCTCGGCAACATCGGCGGAAACCCCATCACGGTCGATCCCGGTGAAATCGCCGTGTTCTCGTACGTAGCAACGATCAACCCAACGACAGACTGCACGGTAACGCTCGAAAACAGCGCCACGGTCAACGCGCAATTCCCTGATACAGCGGTTCAAAGAACCGACCGGAGCAGTGAGATCATCGTGCTACAGTGCAACCCTGGCATCGACGTCGAAAAGAGCACCAACGGCCAGGACGCGGACGCCCCCACCGGACCCTACATTGACGAGGGCGCGCCAGTAACGTGGAGCTACGAAGTCACCAACATCGGCGACCTCGATCTCGTCGATGTGAGTCTTGAAGACGATATCCTCGGTCCCATCACGAACTGCATACCGGCGATTCCAAACCCGTTCGCAGTGGGCGATTCCTTCACCTGCACGGCAACCGGCAATGCACAGCTCGGCCAATATGAGAACATGGCTACGGTTACGGCATCCTCGGTCATGGCGTTTGAACCCGTCTCCGACACTGACCCGAGCCACTACTTCGGCCAAAACCCCGACATCACTATCGTTAAGTTCACCAACCAACGCGATGCAAACGTCCCGCCCGGCCCCCAGATCAACGCCGGCGACCCGGTTGCCTGGACGTATGACGTAGTAAACACGGGCAATGTACCCTTGACGAGCGTCGCCGTCACCGACAATCAGGGCGTTGCCGTCGCCTGCCCGCAGGACGCACTGGACCCCGGCGAAAGCATGACGTGTACGGCCAACGGCACGGCCGTAGCGGGCCAGTATGCCAACGTAGGATCCGTCACCGGCACACCGCCGTCCGGACCAGCCGTAACCGACGTTGATCCGAGCCACTATTTCGGGGTGAATCCTGCCATCGATATTGAGAAATCGACCAACGGTGAGGATGCCGACACGCCGACTGGGCCTGCGATACAGGTAGGCGATCTCGTGGTGTGGACATACGATGTCACCAACACCGGCAACGTAGCCCTGGCAATCGATGTGACCGATAACCAGGGGCAAGCCGTTAGCTGCAACAGTCGGGTGCTGCGGCCTGGCGTCGCCACCGAGTGCACCGCCTTTGATATCGCTGAGCTGGGCCAATACGCGAACGTCGGTTCAGTCGTGGGCACGCCGGCTATCGGCGATCCAGTGACCGACAGCGACCCCAGCCACTACATCGGCGAGATATTCGTACCCGAGCAACCGAATATTCGCATCGAGAAGTTAACCAACGGCGTCGACGCTGATTCGCCGACCGGTCCAAGCATACGCGCCGGCGATCCAGTGAACTGGGTCTATGTCGTGGTCAATACGGGCAGTCAGATCCTGTTCGATGTAACAGTTACGGACGATCAGGGCGTCGCCGTGTCCTGCCCGCGGGACACGATGGAGTCGCTGACCTATATGATCTGCACGGCGACCGGCGTTGCCCAAGCCGGACAGTACGCCAATGTCGGCTCTGTTGTCGGCACGCCGGACGATCGGGAAGGGGACGTGACGGACAGCGATCCCAGCCACTACTTCGGCGAGAATCCAGTCATCGAAATCGTGAAGTACACGAATGGGCAGGATGCCAACACGGCCCCAGGCCCGTTCATTCCCGTCGGTGAAGCCGTCACGTGGACCTACGACGTGACGAATTCCGGTAACGTAACCCTGGCAAACATCTCCGTGACCGATAGCGAGGGCGTAGGCGTGAACTGCCCGGCGATTAGCCTCGCCCCGGGCGAGTCCATGATGTGCGTCGGCAATCCGGGCACGTCAGAGCCCGGCCAGTACGCCAATGTCGCCACGGCGAGCGGCTTGCCGCCGTCCGGCCCTGCTGTGCAGGACACGGACCCCAGCCACTACTTCGGCTCGGATCCGTCCATCAGTATCGAGAAATCCACCAACGGCAATGATGCGGATGATGCGCCCGGACCCTTCATCACGCCAGGCGATCCTGTGACTTGGAACTACCTGGTCACGAATACGGGGAACGTGGCGCTCACAGGCGTCACGGTCACCGATGACCAAGGCGTCGCCGTGACTTGCCCGCGAGACACGCTCGACCCGGGCAACAACATGACTTGCCAGGCCACCGGCGCGGCACAGCCTGGCCAGTATGCGAATGTCGGCATGGTGACCGGGTCTCCGCCCGCCGGACGAGACGTAGGCGACAGCGATCCCAGCCACTACTTTGGCCCGGCTCCCAGTATCGACATCGAGAAATCCACCAATGGCGTCGATGCGGACACGCCAACCGGTCCATTGATCGTAGTGGGAAGCCGGGTGCGCTGGCTCTACGAGGTGACCAACACCGGGAACGTGGCGTTGATCAACCCGCGCGTTGCCGATTCGAACGGTGTGCCGCTCTTCTGTCCACGCCTCGTGCGGCTCATTCCGGGCGCATCGTACGCCTGTGTGGGCAACGGGACGGCAACCGAAGGGCAGTACGCGAATGTGGGTACCGTCACGGCTACGCCGAGTACCGAAGGGCCCGATGTCACAGACAGCGATCCCAGCCACTATTTCGGCGTCGAATCGTCCATTGACCTGGAGAAATCGACGAATGGCCAGGACGCGGACACACCCACCGGACCGTATGTGCCGGTCGGGGGCGTAGTGACATGGGACTACCTTATCACCAATACAGGCAATGGACCGCTCAGGGACCTACGACTGGCGGACGACCAGCTCGGCCCCGTCACCTGTCCGCAGACAACGCTGGCGGTAGGTGAGTCGATCACGTGCTCGGCCACCGGCGTCGCGGCGCCCGGCCAATACGCCAACACGGCCACCGTGCACGCCATCCCGTCCGTCGGAGCAGAGGTCTTGGACGACGATCCCAGCCATTACTTCGGTTCCGACGCCGCCATCGACATCGAGAAGGCCACCAACGGACGGGACGCCGACACGCCCACCGGTCCGTACGTTGACATCGGCGACGACATCATGTGGACCTACGTCGTGGTCAACACGGGCAACGTACGGCTAAGCAACATCGTTGTCAGCGATGATCAGAGCGTGGCCGTGAGCTGCCCCCAGGCAGCGCTGGCTCCTGGTGCTTCCATGACGTGTACTGCCAACGGCACAGCCGAGGAGGGGCAGTACGCCAACATCGGCTCCGTGACCGGGTCGACACCCGATCAGCGGGAAGTCTCGGACAGTGACCCGAGTCATTATTTCGGCCGCCAGCCCACGGCGCTGGACGATGACGATCAGCCCGGCGCGCCGGAGTCGATCTTCCTGCCGAAGTTGGGCAAATAGGCGCAGTCGCCCACCTGAGTGTAGGATTGATTGAAGCACGCAGTCGAATGAATCACAGCGGCGTTCCGGTTCCCTAAGCCGGAACGCCGCGCCGCCCCACGAACATTGACAGCATGCGGTCGTTTGTGCTATCTTCCGAGACGAATGGGCCCGATCAGTACCGGTCGTTCCAGGGTGACCCCTGCGACCGACCGCCTCATCGGCCCGGCTGTACCACCCGCCATGTGTATCCATAGACAACCAGTTCCAATACCGGCTTTCAGTATAAGCTCGTAACCCAAGCTTTCAACCCAAGCACGTAACACAGTCGCCGTCAACGAACCCAACGGTTTCCATCGAGAACCGATTGCCAACCGGTGAAAGCATCCAGCCCAATTGCCTATCCTGGCAGCCTCGCGCAGAGCTCAGGCCGAACTGAACTGTCCTGAGCGTGTGCATGCGCGCCTCTGCGAACCGTTGTCCTGCGCACGCCGCCACGTGACAGACCTCCCCCGTTCTGCCGCGCGAACACGGAGAACCCGGGTTGACCGCCGCGTGTCTACGCGCGGCGACATCTCACTAGTTATCCATGCCAAATCGACCGCTATCCCGTCCACTGCACCATCGCTCACACCACCCCAACCTGAGGAGGCACCATGACTGCGCGGCACAGAATACGACTGGCGAGTTTGGCCCTATTGGTAGTGGCATCACTGTTACTGGCCGGCTGCCCGGCAGCTCCCACGGAGACATCGGCTCCCGAAGCCGCTGAGGCGGGTGAAGTTGTCAAAATCGGCTTCATGGCTGCATCGACAGGTGGCGCAGCCTTCCTCGGCGGTCCCGAGCGCGAGGCTGCCATGATGCTGAAGGAGCAGCTTGCGGGCCAGGAGTTCACCGCTCCGGACGGCACGCCGCGCACTATCGAGATCGTCGAATACGACACCGAGGGCAGCGGCGACGTGGCCATCCCCTTGGCCAAGAAGCTGATTGACAACGACCAGGCGGCCGTCATCGTGGGCGGCACCCGCAGCCCCGTCAGCCTGGCGCTCGTGCCCATTATGCAGGAAGCCGAAATTCCCGTTCATCTCCATGGCTTCCAGCAGCGAAATCGTCGAACCTGTCGAAGAACGCTACTGGATATTCAAGACGCCCCAGAGCAACCGGCACACCGCCCCCTGGCAGGTGCGCTATGTGAAGGATCAAGGCATCGACAAGATCGCCAGTCTTTATGTCAACGACGCCTATGGGGAGGACGGTCACAACGCCATCAGAGGTCGCAGCAGATGAGCTCGGCGTGGAGATCGTGCTGGAGGAAACCTTTGAATCTAGCGACACCGACATGACCGCGCAGCTCACCAAGATCAAGGCCAGCGAGGCCCAGGCGCTGCTGGTCACCGGATTGCCGCCGACTGCCTCGATCCTCACCAAACAGTTCCGCGAACTTGGTCTGGACATGCCGCTTGGTCCACAACCACGGCATCGGCATGAAGCCCTTCATCGAGCTGGCCGGCGCGGAGAACGCCGAAGGCGTGGTCTTCCCTATCGGCAAAGCTCGTCGCCGTGGATGCGCTGGACGACGCTGATCCCCAGAAAGCCGTGCTCCAGCAGTTCATCACCGACTATGAAGCGTATCACCGGCGAGCCCGCCAGCACCTTCGCGGGCCATGCCTGGGACGGCGTGCAGATGGCAATCGACGCCATCGAAACCATGCCTGCCGGCCTAAGCCTGGAAGAGCAACGCGCCTTCCTGCGCGATGCGATTGAGAACATGGAATTCGTCGGCACAGGCGGCGTCTTCCACTTTTCGCCGGAAGACCACGTGGGCCTGAGCCCGGACGACGTCGTGACCGTGCGCATCAAGGACGGCGAGTGGGAATACTTCCCGCCGGAGATGTGGGATTCCGAATAGACTTGAAGAGCGGCAACAACCATGTCGTCAAGCAATGTAGTCCGGTAGCTGAATCACAAATCGGGGCGGGCCCGTCTCCCGCAGGCCTCGCCCGTACACCCCCCTCAGATTCTCCCAAATGCAGGGACTGGCACGTGCCGACATACGCCCCAGGTGACTATCTGCAGTTCATCCTTTCCGGACTCAGTACCGGCAGCATCTATGTACTGATCGCTCTGGGTATCGTGTTGATCTACAGCGTCACAGGCATCATCAACCTGGCTCAGGGCGAATACGCTATGCTCGGGGCCATGCTTGCCATCACAGTATACGGCATGGAATTTGCCGCTGGCGCTGGCATTTGCCGCCTCCGTTGTGACCGTTATCGTGATCGGCATGATCGTCGAACGCCTGACCGTCAACCCCGTGCGTTCCGCCTCGCCTGTGACGCTCATCATCATCACGGTGGGCGTCAGCATCGTCCTGCGCGGCCTCGCGCTGTTGGTCTGGGGCGCGACGCCCTATTCGCTGCAGGAATTCACCAGCGGCGGACCGCTCAACCTCTTCGGCGCTGTCGTCAGCCTGCAACGCCTGTGGGTGATGGGCACGGCCGCGGTCGTGCTCGGAGCGCTCTACTTTCTGCTGGACCGCACCATGTTGGGCAAAGCCCTGCGCGCCTGCTCCATCAATCAGAATGCGGCCAGCCTGATGGGCATCAGCCCGTCGCAGATGTCGCTCTTCACTTTTGCCCTGGCCGCGGCTCTGGGCGCAATCGCAGGCATCGTCATCGCGCCGCTGACGTTGGCGACCTATGACATGGGCCTGATGCTCGGTCTGAAAGGCTTTGTGGCGGCCGTCATCGGCGGGCTGGTGAGCGCGCCCGGCGCTGTGGTCGGCGGCCTGCTGCTGGGCGTGCTGGAGTCGCTCGCCGCGGGGCTGGTCTCGTCCGGTTTGAAAGACGCCATCGCCTTCATCGTACTTCTGATCGTGCTGATCGTGCGGTCGGAGAACATCATCGCGCGATCTGCGGGGGCGCTCCAGCGCATGAACCGTGTTCAGGACCTTCTGGCAACGCTCACCCAATCTTTTCGGCCTGCTGATCTTCGCCGCCGTCATCGCGTTGCTGCCGCTGGTCGTCCGCAGCCAGTATATGTTGAGCACCGCCATCTTCATCGGCATCGCGTCGATCCTGACGCTGGGTCTGTGCATGCTGATGGGCTACGCCGGGCAGATCTCACTGGGCCACGCCGCCTTTTATGGGCTGGGCGCATACGCTTCCGCCATCCTGACCGTGAAGCTGGGCCTCTCCCCCTGGATCGCCATCGTGCTTGGCATCCTTGTCACGGGCACAATGGCCTATCTCATCGGCAAGATCATCTTTCGTCTTAGCGGCCACTATCTGGCCGTGGCGACCTTGGGCCTCGGCATCGTCGTCTTTCTCGCCTTCAACGAGTTCGGCGAGATCACCGGCGGCCCGACCGGGTTGCCGGGCGTGCCCAGACTGTCGGTCGGCAGCTTTGTGTTCGACGAGGATGTCGAGTACTACTACCTGGTATGGTCCGTGCTGATCGTCCTGATGGCCATTTCGCTGAACATCGTCAACTCGCGCGTCGGGCCGCGGCCTGCGCGCCATCCACGGCAACGAAGCCGCCGCCGACAGCATGGGCGTCGATTCGAGCCGCTACAAGTTGCAGGTGCTCGTGCTCAGCGCCATATACGCCAGCATTGCCGGCAGTCTCTACGTCCACTACATGCGTTTCGTCAGCCCGACTCCGTTCGATTTTCACGCCTCCGTGCGCTTGGTCGTCATGGCCGCAGTCGGCGGTCTGGCCAGCGTATGGGGGGCGCCGTTTGGCGCTGCGGCCATCATTCTCTTGACGACCGGTCTGCGCGACACGCTGCCGTTTGTGATTCCGAACGCGTCGGGCGAGCACACCGTGATCGCATACGGCATCATCCTGATCGTGATCATGATCTACATGCCGCAGGGCTTGACCTACGGCGTAGCGAATATGAAGAAATGGCGATTCTCGAAGTCGAAGAACTGACCAAGGATTTCGGCGGCGTACGCGCGTTGAGCGACGTCAGCTTCGAAATCGAAGACCACCGCATCTCCGCGCTCATCGGCCCCAACGGTGCCGGCAAGACGACGCTGTTCAACGTGGTCGCCGGCGTCTTTCCGCCCTCCACCGGAGTGGTTCGCATGGGCGGACGCGAGTTGAACGGCGTGCCCGTGCATACCCGCGTGCGCATGGGCATCGGCCGCACGTTCCAGAACGCACTGCTCTTCGACAACATGACCGTGCTGGAAAACGTCATGGTCGGGCGCCAACCGCGCAGCCACAGCGGCATGCTGGCCGCGGCGTTTCGCATTCCGTCCATGCGCCGGGAAGAGGAGCAGATCTACCTGGAGGCGATGAAGTACCTGAACCTGGTGGGGCTGGGCCGCCACGCACAGGAATCGGCGGCCAACCTGCCGTTTGGCCAACGACGGCTCGTGGCAATTGCCAGGGCGTTGGCGACCAACCCGCGGCTCCTGCTGCTGGACGAACCCGCCGCCGGTCTCAACGCGCTGGAGAAGATGGACCTTATCGAGCTGGTGCGCCGCATCCAAGGCATGGGCATTACCGTGCTGATCGTCGAACACGATATGACGATGGTCATGCAGCTCGCGGAGTGGATCGTCGTCCTCGACCACGGCAGCAAGATCGCCGAGGGCGTGCCCTCGGACATCCGCCGCAATCGCAGCGTAATCACTGCGTACCTGGGTGAGGACGAAGCCTGATGCTGAAAATCGAGGGCCTCTCCGTGCGGCGCGGCCAGGTGCAGACGCTACGCAACGTCTCGTTGCACGTGAACGAAGGCGAAATCGTCTCCCTCGTCGGCTCGAATGGAGCAGGCAAGTCTACGCTGCTCTACGCGATTGCCGGTTCACTGCCCAGCGACGGCGCCATCGAATATCGAGGCCAGCCGATTCAGGGTATGGCTGCGGAGAAGGTGACCCGACTGGGCATCGGCCTCGTGCCCGAAGGGCGGCAGATTTTCGGTGACCTCTCGGTGCTGGACAACCTGATGCTCGGGGCGTATAGTCAGTACAGCAGGAGTTGGCGCGCCCTGCTCTCGGACATGCACAGAATCGCACGCAGGCCGGAAATAGAGGACAGGCTTTCCACTGTCTACACATTGTTCCCGGTCCTCGAGGAACGCAAGGACCAAGCGGGCGGCAGCCTGAGCGGCGGCGAACAGCAGATGCTCGCCATCGGCCGCGCATTGATGGCGGAACCCGACCTGCTGCTGGTCGACGAGCTCTCGATTGGCCTAGCCCCCAACCTGGTGCGCCAGTTACTCAGCCTGTTGAGCGATCTGCGCGACATGGGGCACACCATCCTGCTAGTGGAACAGGACGCCAAAGCCGCCCTTCGCATCGCGGATCGCGGCTATGTATTGGAGACCGGCCGCATCGTCACCGAGGGCACGGCCGGCGAGTTGCTCGGTTCAGACAGAATCCAGAAGGCCTATTTGGGTTGATTCGCGTTTCTCCGCCAGGTCAACCCCGTATGCCGCGTCGACCTGGCCGGCCAACATTGAGGAGTACACAGCATGATTTGGGATGAAAAACACGAGTGTATGTCCAGGGCGGAGCTTCAAGAGCTGCAACTGCAACGCTTGAAGGAGCAGGTGGCGATCGTCTATGACAAGGTTCCCTTCTACCGGCAGGCCATCATGGCGAAGGGCTGCACGCCGGATTCGATTCGCTCCTTGGCGGACCTGCCCAAGCTGCCGTTCACCATCAAGCGCGACTTCCGCGACAACTATCCCCTGGGCCTGGCCGCCGTGCCCAGGCGCGAGATCGTGCGTCTGCACGCATCCAGCGGCACAACCGGCAAGCCGACGGTCGTGCCATACACAGCGGGCGATATCGACCTGTGGACCGACGTCATGGCGCGCACCCTCTCCACAGCGGGCGTCACCAAAGACGACGTGGTACAGAACGCCTACGGCTACGGTCTCTTTACCGGCGGTCTCGGCTTCCACTACGGCGCAGAACGCGTCGGCGCTACTGTAATCCCCGTCTCCGGCGGGCAGACCAAGCGCCAAATCATGCTGGCCCAGGACCTGGGCAGCACCGTGCTCTGCTGCACGCCCTCCTACGCGCTCTATCTGGCCGAGGTAGCCGAGGAAATGGGCGTCGACCTGCAGTCCACCGACCTGCGCATCGGCATCTTCGGGGCCGAACCGTGGTCCCGCGAGATGCGCCAGGAGCTGGAAGCGAAGACGGGCCTGCTCGCCATCGACATCTACGGTCTCAGCGAAGTCATCGGCCCCGGCGTCAGCGTCGAATGCGAACACCAGGCCGGCCTGCACCTCTTCGAGGACCACTTCCTGCCGGAGATCGTCGACCCTGCCACCGGGGAGCCCTTGCCCTACGGCGAGCGCGGCGAGCTCGTGATCACGACCTTGACCAAAAAGGCGCTGCCCGTCATCCGCTATCGTACGGGCGACATCACCTCGCTGCATCCGGAGAAGTGTGCATGCGGGCGCACGCTGGTGCGCATGGACAAGATCAGCGGCAGAACTGACGACATGCTCATCGTGCGCGGCGTCAACGTGTTCCCGTCGCAGATTGAGACTGTCCTGTTGCAGGTGGAAGGCGTGCAACCCCACTATCAGATCGTGGTCGACCGCCGGGGATCGCTGGACGACCTGGAGGTATGGGTGGAGGTCTCCGACGAGATCTTCGCCGACGAGATCCGGCGCATGGAAGGGCTGGAGAAGAAGCTGCGGACCGAGTTGCAGGGCACGCTTGGCATCTCGGCGCGGGTCAAGCTGGTGGAGCCGCGCACCATCCAGCGCAGCCAGGGCAAGGCGCAGCGCGTCATCGACCGGCGCCAGGTCTACGCTAGCACCTAGACGACAAGCCAGACGCGAACCTAGAGGAGAAACGTGATGAACATCGCCCAGATTTCCGTCTTCCTGGAGAACCGCCCCGGACGCCTCGCCCATCTGCTCAGCGTGCTGTCTGACGCCGGCGTCAACCTGCGCGCGCTGGCTGTGGCCGACACGGCGGATTTCGGCATCGCACGCATCGTCGTGGACGAGGTGGAGAAGGCCGTGCAGGCAATCCACGACGCGAACATGACCGCGGCCACCACCAGAGTGCTGCGCGTCGAAGTCCCGGACACCCCCGGCGCGCTGGCCAAGAACGTGATCGAACCGCTGTCCGAAGCGGGCGTCAATATCGAGTATCTGTACGCGTACAGCGAAACTACCGAGACCAGCGCCATCGTGGTCTTGAAGGTGGATGACCTGCGCAAGGCGTCGGCCGCGCTGGGCGGGTAGCCCGTTCCGCCGGTGACGCTGGCGCGATCTTCGCACAATGCGGTAGTCTACTGCGCACCGAGAACCCGGCCGATCCGCACCGGATCGAAGCCGGCTGCTTGAGGAGACGACATGTACCTTGAACGCATATTGTATGTAGACCT
This sequence comes from uncultured Chloroflexia bacterium, assembly GCA_963752485.1. GTDB lineage: Bacteria > Chloroflexota > Anaerolineae > Caldilineales > Caldilineaceae > JASGTU01. The sequence continues at coordinate 25,750 of CAVVYP010000012.1, read as the reverse complement.
CACCGAGAAACGCAGTTGGGTGAGGAAGTTCGACGCCGGCTTTCTCTCCGCCTATCTGGGCGGCGTGGGGCTGGGGACGCGGCTGCTCTACGACCACCTGCCCGCGGGCGTCGATCCGCTGAGCCCGGAGAACGTACTGGTCTTTGCCACGGGCGCATTCGCGGGTACGCCCATCGCCACGGGCAGCAAGCATGCGGTGGTGACCAAGTCGCCGCTGACCGGCATGTTGGGCGACAGCCTCTCCGGCAGCTTCTGGTCGCACACGCTGCGCCGGGCCGGCTACGACGCCATGATCGTCACGGGACGCGCCGATGCGCTCAGCTACTTGACGATCTATGACGACCGCGTGCAAGTCCGCCCTGCGCAGCATCTGTCCGGCCTGACCACCTACGAGACGGAACGCCGCCTGCGCAGGGAGCTTGGCTCGGATGAAGTGCGCATCTCCGCCATCGGCCCGGCGGGCGAGAAGATGGTGCGCTTCGCCTGCATCGCCAACGATGAGGGACGCATGGCCGGGCGCACGGGCACGGGAGCCGTCATGGGCTCCAAGAACCTGAAGGCTATCGCCGTACGCGGCAGCGGCACCATCAAGGTCGCCGACATCGACGCCATGTGGCCCATGACGGTGGACCTTGCGCAGCGTTGCCAGGGGCCCATGACGCACAAATATCGCAGCACGGGTACGCCCGGCAATGTGAACTTTCTCAACCACCTGGGCGCGCTGCCCACGCGCAACTACCGCGAAACCACCTACGAGAGCTTCGAGAAGATCAACGGCGAGTTGATGAACCAGCACTACGTGGAGCGCGTCGTGGCGTGCGCCAGTTGCCCCGTCGGCTGCGAACACATCACCCTCGTGCGCGAAGGACCCTACGCGGGGGCGCGCACCAGGATGGACTACGAGCCGCTCTACGCGATGAGCTCGCTGTGGGGCGTGGATGACCTCGCCGCCACCATCCGCGCCGTGGAGCTGGCCGGCGAGGCTCGGTCTGGACGCGGTGAGCGCGGGCACGGTTGTGGCCTGGGCCATGGAATGCTTCGAGCGCGGCATCCTCACCAAGGAGGACTTCGGCGGGCTGGAGCCGCACTTCGGCAACGCGGCCGCCGGCATCCAACTGATGGAGCAGATTTCCCAGCGCGACGGCATCGGCGATGTACTGGCCGAAGGCACAAAGCGCGCCGCCGAGAGCGTGGGCCAGGACTCCCTGGATTTCGCCATGCAGGTCAAAGGCATGGAGATGGCCGGCTACGACCCGCGCAGCCTCAAGACCATGGGCCTCAGCTACGCCATCGGCACACGCGGGGCCTGTCACAATCGATCGCCGGGGTACGGCCCGGACACGCAGAACACAGTTGACCGCTTCAAGGGCGGCCCGGAGCGCGGCCCCATCGTGGTGGACCTGGAGGACAAGGCCGCTGTCTTCGACTCCATCGTGCTCTGCAAATTCATCCGCGCCATCTTCGAGGATTTCTACGCGGAGGCGTCGGATCTCTATCGCGTCACCACAGGGATTGAGTTGTCGGTGGAGGATTTCGCGCGCACGGGCGAACGCATCTCCAACTTGAAAAAGGCCTTCAACATTCGCGAAGGCTGGCAATCCGCCGACGACTGGCTGCCCGTGCGCGCCATGCGCGACGCCATGCCGTCCGGCCCCGGCCAGGGCGTACACATGGAGGACGACGAGCTGCGCATTATGATCGACAGTTACTACGCAGCCCGCGGCTGGACCGAGGACGGCTTCATCCCCAGCGCAAAGCTGGACGAGCTGGGGATGGCCGACATCGCGGCGGACATCGGCGTAGACGCCCTGCCCGCGAACGCATGACAACCAAGCCCTGTAGGGGCGAGAGTGTCTCGCCCCTTCGGCGGCGGCGAAGACCGGTACGAAGACGGGTACGAAGACCGGGACGTATAAGTGAAACGGCGTTGGTGATTCTGTTAGGAGGTACCTAGTGCAAAGACCATTCATCGTGTGCCAGCCCGAGAAATGCACCGGCTGCCAGCTCTGCGAAATCTCCTGCTCGGCGCGGCACGGCGGCTACAACCCGCTGCTCTCGGAGATCCGCCTGGTGCGCAGGCAGCCGGCCGCCATCATGGCCATCGCCTGTCGCCTGTGCGACGAGCCGACCTGCATGTACGCTTGCCCGCGCAGTGCATCAGCGTGAGCGAGACGACCGGTATCATGCTGGTCGACAAGGACGTCTGCAATGGCTGTGGCTGGTGCGTGGAAGCCTGCGAATTCGGCGCTGTGAGCATCAACCACGAAGAGCGCATCGTCTCCATGTGCAACCTCTGCGAAGACCGCGGCGGCCAGCCGCGCTGCGTGGACATCTGCGCCTACGGCGCGCTTTCGCTCTCCACGCCCGCGGACGTTGCCGCGCGTCGCCGTGAGGAGATCGTGCTGACCGGTGTTCTTCCCGAAATGAAGTCCGCGCCCAGGAGCAAGAAATGAAGCGACTGTTATTGGGCAATGAGGCCGTCGCCCTGGGCGCATACTTGGCCAACGTCACCGTGGCGACGGGCTACCCGGGCACGCCCAGCACGGAAATCCTGGAACGCTTCGCCCGGTATCCCAACGTCTACTCCGAGTGGTCGCCCAACGAGAAAGTGGCGCTGGAGGTCGGCGTCGGCGCGTCGCTGGCCGGCGCACGCGTCATGGTGACCATGAAACACGTGGGCCTCAACGTGGCCGCGGATCCGTTTTTCGCCTCCGCCTATATGGGCGTCGAAGGCGGTCTCGTCATCGTCTCCGCCGACGACCCGGGCATGCACTCCTCCCAGGGCGAGCAGGACAACCGCAACTACGCCAAGTTCGCCAAGGTGCCGCTCCTGGAGCCGAGCAACAGCCAGGAATGCGTCGACATGATGCGCATCGGCCTGGAAATCAGCGAGCAGTTTGACACGCCGGTGCTGTTGCGCACCACGACACGCGTGTCGCATGCGCAGTCGCTCGTCGATGTCGACGCGGAGCAGATCGACCGCGCGGAACCGAGAGTTCCCGCTGCATTCCAGCGCCACCCGCAGAAGCACGTGATGCTGCCGTCCAACGTGCGCGTGCAGCGCGTGAAGATGCGCGACCGTCTGGCCCGCCTGCAGGAGTACGCGGAGCAGACGCCGCTCAACTTCATCGAATGGGGCGATCGTAGCCTGGGCATCATCAGCCATTCCATGCCCTACCAATACGCGCGCGAAGTCTTCCCCAATGCCTCATTTCTCAAGCTGGGCATGGCGCACCCCCTGCCGCGCAACTTGATCCTCGAGTTCGCCGCCCAGGTGGAAACCCTGCTGATCGTGGAGGAGTTGGACCCCTTCCTGGAGGAACAGATTCTTGCCCTACCCGACCTGCCAACCGTACGTATTTTGGGCAAAGAGGTCTTTCCGGAGATCGGCGAGTTTAGCCCTCAACTCATCGCCCGCTGCGCCATCGAGCACGAACTTCTCTCCGAAAACGACATACCCTTCCCGCTGGAAGTCGAAAAGGAGATGGCAGTCCCGGTAACGGGCATCCCCGCCCGACCGCCGCTGCTCTGCGCCGGTTGCGGGCACCGCGGCACCTTCTACATTCTGCGCCAGCTCATGTACCCGGATGCGGTCGACATCGAAGCGGAGCCGCCGGAGCCGGCCAAATCGAAGAGCCCGTATGCGCGCGCCAACTACGCGCAGCGCCGCCAATACTCGCTCGTCGTCAACGGCGACATCGGCTGCTACACCCTCGGCGCGCTGCAGCCGCTCTGGGCCATGGACACCTGTGGCTGTATGGGGGCCAGCATCGGCTACGCCGTCGGTATGGAAAAGGCCGGCGTCAAGAACAAGATCGTCGCCGTCATCGGCGATTCCACCTTCTACCACTCCGGCATTACGGGCCTGGTAGACGTCATCACCAGCGGCGCGGCCACAACCGTCATCATCTTGGACAACTTCACCACGGCCATGACTGGGGGCAATGTCAACCCGGGCACGGGGCAGTCCGTCGACGGCCAGCCCGCGCGCCGGGTCGAACTGGAGACGCTCTGTCGCGGACTCGGCGTAGAGGACGTGCAGGTGATCAACGCCTATGACAACGACGCCATCACCCGCCACCTGGACCGCTCCCTAGGTAGCCCCGAGCCGTCGGTGCTCATCATCCGCGCGCCCTGCGTGCTGCAGGAACGGGCGTCACATGCCCAAGTCTCCTGGGTGGAGCCGGACAAGTGCGTCTCCTGCTGGGCGTGCCTGGCGACGGCCTGCCCCGCCCTCATCCGCAAGGACGGTAAGGTCGCCATCATCCCCGAACAGTGCACTGACTGCGAGGTATGCAACCAGGTCTGCCCCTACGACGCCATCTTCCGCGTCGACCGCTTTGCCCAGGCGGAACGACAAGCCGGGGAGGTGAGCGCATGAGGCCGCTGAACTTCGTGCTGGTGGGCGTCGGCGGGCAGGGCATCCTGCTCTCCAGCGATATCTTGTGCATGGTGGGCATGGCGTCCGGCTACGACGTGAAGAAGACCGACGTTCATGGCATGGCGCAGCGCGGCGGCAGCGTGATCAGCCACGTGCGCCTGGCGCAGACGGTCTACTCGCCGGTCGTGCCGGACGGCGCCGCCGATTACCTGTTGGCCTTCGAAAAGCTGGAAGCGTGCCGCTCGGTGCACTATCTCCACAAGGATGGCGTGGCCGTCGTCAACGACCAGGCGATTCCCACCCTGGCCCTGGCGGCCACTACCGCCAAATACCCCGACGATGAACGAGTCGTGACCATTCTGGCGACGCACGCAAAGGCGTATCGCCTGCTGCCCGCCGGTGACCTGGCGCTGGAGTTGGGCAATCAGCGCGTCGCCAACGTGATCCTGCTGGGCGCGCTCTCCTCCTTCCTGGAGATTCCCGCCGAGGCGTGGCTCGAAGCCATCGGCAGCCGTGTGCCGCCCGAAGCCCGCGCCCTCAACGAAGAAGCGTTTTCGTTGGGCCGGCGCGTCGCCCTGGAAGAGGCGCAGACAAGCGTGGCGTAGATCACATTCAGAAGCAGGCCGGCGCCGGCGCGACTCACCGCACGCTCGCAGAGCGAAACAAACCATTTGCGTCAGCCTAGCCGCGGACAGCATCCTCTCCGAGGGAGTCGCGGTCGAAGAAGCGCGCCACCTGATCGCAGATAGCTTGGACCGTTCTTGAGCGGCCACGTAACGTGACGCCAATAGAGCCGGCCGGGCAATCGTGGCGTCACGCACGGCGCAAAATGCTACGGCTCCTCTCCGATTGTAGCGACCATCCGCCGGCAATAGGGGAAGTGGCGGCTTGACATGCGGACGTTCGTTCACCAACGCGTGCGCGGGCTCCAGCAACTCGCGGACATCCGGTCCCCGCATGCCGGCGTCCAGCGTCTGGGCTTCAGCATCGCCCGCCAGATTGTTCAGCCGGATGCGATCCTGCTCGGTCTCTCTGCCGCGCCTGTGGGTTGGCATATAGATCGAAGCAGACGCTTCTTCCTTCCATTCAACCAACCCCTGTAGTGTCCCCTCTGTGACATGGTCCATATCAACGGTGGCAGCTGCATTCTACCGCCCTTTCAACGTGCCTGCTCTTTATGTCGGGACTACTGGACTTCACAGACGGTCCGTCAGAGTACGCACGGGCGCCCTGTCCACGGTCGGCATACGCGCAACATTGTGCGTAGATCAGTACACGCAAACACGGAGGCCGTTCCGAATCGTCCGGCGCCAGGTCCTGGCGGATTTGGGGAAGATGCCACCGAATCCCTTGTATACTGTATCTACCGTATCAGGTCAGCGATTGCATTTCCATAGATACGTGACGACTCGGAAGTTATAGCGACGGGTACAGTGTTCCGCTCGCTGTGCATTTAGTCGATCTCTACCTCCGGATGTATCTCTCTTCTGTATTCCGATGCATGGCGGCTTCGCCCGCTGGCCTGTACTCTAAGTGTGAACGTCGCTGCGAACATTGTCGTTCTTACCGCGCGGACCTTCAGCGACGTTGACACAGCGGAATACCGGCAAGCGAAGACGCGTCCGCGGCAAGCGGACGAAGATTGGAAGGAGACAACACAATGACTGACATGATATTGGAGGGCAAGTTTCGCCAATTGAAGGGCAAAGTGAAAGAACGCTGGGGCAAGTTGACCGACGACGACGTCGACGCCATCGAAGGAAAGGCAGAGCAACTGTCCGGCAAACTTCAGGAGAAGTACGGATACACGAAGCAGCGCGCGGAGCAAGAGGTGTCCGACTTCATGCGCAGCCTGGAGGGCGACTCGTCCTCCTCCTAGCAGCTTCTTGCCCAGGCAATGACCTCATGGGGAGCAGCGCCGCGCCGCCAATCAAACGCACAATCTCGTGCGAGCTTCCCAATAGTTCCGACGTGAGGGGCGAGGATGCAAACCGTCAGTGGGCGACGCGTCAGCAACAACGTGAAGGGAGACCGTCAGATGAACGAGACAGTTATCAAGGGAAAATGGCATCAGACCAAAGGCGCTGTGAAGGAACAGTGGGGCAGACTCACGGACGACGACGTCAAGATGCTGCTCGGCGAAGGCGAGCAGTTGGCCGGCAAGCTACAGGAGCGCTACGGGTACACGAAGGAACAGGCGGAGCAGGAGGTCGCAGACTTCCTGGATAGCCTGCACGAGGACTTGCCCTTCGCACAGGAGCGAGAGCATGCCGCCGAAGTCGTGCGCAAGCATCCCTGGTTCACGGGCGTCTTTTTTGGCGGCATAGTGCTCATCCTCGCGGGCTATACGCTCAGCCGTATCTTCAATATCGTGGAGATCGAGGAAGAGTTCCGCGAGAAGACCGCCTAGGACCAAACACCTCAAGAGATGGGTATGACAAGGACAGCTATCCGGTTCGCGGTGTGAGCCAGATAGCTGTCCTTGTCTGCAAAGGAGGAAACCATCATGTCATCACACACGGACAGAACGTATCGCACCGAGAGACGGCCGGGATACGTGCAGGAGGAGGCTGCCGAACGCGGCCGGCCGCCCGTTCCGGTCTATGTGCTCCTGGCCGCCATCCTGTTCCAGGGGGTGAGCGGCGTCGCTGGCGGCATCGGGCTTCTGATGGATCCCACCGGCGCGTCGCTCAGCATCCCCATCGATTGGCTGGCGGGCTCGCCGTTCCCGGACTATAGCGTACCCGGCCTCGTTCTCCTCGTGGCGCTGGGCATCTTTCCGCTGGTTGTGTTCTACGGTCTGCTGACGGGCAAGAACTGGGGATTGGTCGGCGCGTGGCTCGTGGGGCTGGCGTTGCTGATGTGGCTCTTCGTGGAGATCGTCGTCATCGGCTACCAGGCGCAGCTGCGTAATCTGGTTCAAAACGATCAAAGATTCTGTTGCATGGCGATCGCCGAATCCGATGCATGACGATCAGGGCACAAACGGAACGTAGGGAGTCGTTTGCTGGCGACGACGCTGGATAATCTCGAGCCGATCGGGCACCCTTGGTGGAAAACAACACAGGGAGGGTGCCATGTCACAGAAGAGGTTATCCATGCGCAAGATTGAAGAGATACTGCGATTGAAGTTTGAGAAGGGGCTGACGCATCGAGAGATAGCCCGGAGCTGTGCGGTATCAGCGGCGACCGTGAGTGATTACGTGTTGCGTGCTAGGCTGGCTGGGTTGAGTTGGCCGCTGCCAGGCGGGATGAGTCAACAAGAGCTGGAAGAACGGCTCTTTCCGGCCTGCGCCAAGCAGACAGGCAGAGAGATCGCACAGCCGGACTGGGCAACGATTCATCAGGAACTGCGCCGTAAGAGCATGACCTTGAGCCTGTTGTGGGTAGAGTACCGAGAGGCGGAGCCGGAAGGCTACAGCTACAGTCAGTTTTGTCATCGCTACCGGACATGGTCGAAAGGGCTCAACCCGACGATGCGCCAGCAGCATCGAGCGGGAGAAAAGCTCTTCATCGACTATGCTGGCCAGACGGTCCCCGTCATCGACCCGGAAACCGGCGAGGTGTGGCAGGCGCAGATCTTTGTAGCGGTCCTGGGCGCCAGCAGCTACACCTATGCCGAGGCGCATGCCGCCCAGGCTCTGCCATACTGGATCGGAGGTCACGTACGGGCACTGGCGTTCCTGGGCGGTTATATGCGTAATCAGCAAGTTCGGAATGGGAAGCGAACACGATTTGAACATAGTTAGGAACTCGGATAGACTGACTTTGCCAAAGGGAAGCGGGAGAAGTCAGCGGTTTGCGCCACTGCCTTCTCTCGTTTTCATTTGGGGTCTGAAACAAGGGTCGCCTCCTGGCTGGGGGTGGCGAATCCGTTCGGGTTGTCACCCAGTGCCGCGGCAGCATAGAGGTCATCCAGCTCTGAGCAGACGGCGGAATACTGTTGTTGAACGGTCTTGTCAGCAATCCGGGCATAGATCAAGGTCATCGTCATGGAGCGATGCCCCAGCAGGGCGGCGATGGCTTCCAGGCTCATGCCCCGGTTGATGGCCTGGGTTGCCAACGTGTGTCGTAAACGATGGGGCGAGACAGGTTCATCGATGCCGGCTGCCTGGGCGCACCGCTTAACGACGGCATCGACCCGGCCGACGCTCGTCCGACGCCCGTGGATGACGAACAGGTCATTGATACGCAGATTCTCCCCGCGTTGCGCTACCCATTGGTCCAGGAGGCTTTTGACGTCGGGATGCAGTGGCACATAGCGATCGGTGTGCAACTTGCCTACCGGAACGCGCAGCCAAAACGTGTCGCCGATCTGAACCACACTGTTCATTTGCAGGCCGACGAACTCCCCTTTGCGCAGTCCGGTGCGCAGAAGGGTTTCGACACAGACCCGTGTGAAGAGGTCATCGGATGTACGGGCAGCCTGGAGCAGAGCGGCAGCTTGCGCGTCATCCAGGAAACGGGGCAGGGGAGCGTCTGGTAAGGGCAGATCGTTGGCAAACACTAGGAGCCTTTTGGGTGCTTCGGGCCAATCCCACTCCTGCAGTGTTTGGCAGAAACAGCGTAAGGCGCTGAGCGTTCCGCTGATGGTATGGCGATGATACGGTTTTCCGGTCGCACACGGTGTCGTTTGAAGCCATTGCTTGAAGGCTTCGATGTGGCCACGGGTGATCTGCTCCAGGCGCTCCACGTGGGGAGCGGTGCGGGCAAGCCAGGCGAAGAAGCGACGTAGATAGCCCTCAATGTTCTTGACAGTGTCCGGCGCACGCACCGTGTTCATCTGGTCGAGATAGCGCCAAACCAACTGGCGCAGCGGTACGGGGATGTCCTCCCACAGTTCTTCCCGGCTGCGGGCGGGACTAGGTCGATAACGCAAAGGCGGTGTCGGCGAAAAACCGGCATGGAACAGCAGAATCCGTACGCGATAGAGGTGATTGCTGCCCGTGCGCAGAGAAAACGCAGCGCCTTGAGGTGGTTGATAGGTCCGCATCTTCTGTTCGAAGAGCTGCAAGTCTATTTCGGTCAGATCTTCGGCTGGCTTACCGACATAGACCATTATACAGAAGAGGAAGTTGAGGCTTGGGCCCAACACGGACTCGGCGTATCCTAACTGCTGCCCCACTTTGAAAAGTTGTTCATGGAGTTCTCTGTAGAGAAAGCGTTTGGCCACTCTGGCTAGCTGAGGACGAGCCGTCAACAGGTATGCCATGGTCGGCCTCAGATAGTGCTTGAGGAAGAGAAAGTTGGCAAAAGACTTGAGGCTGCGGGGCAGTGCCAGTTGTTCCTCCAGCGGGGCCGCTCGCCAGCTCTCCAAGTCGGGATAGCGTTGCAGGAAGGCCCGTGCTCCCCAGCTTCGTACCTTGTCATGGACGTCATATCCTGCCGCACACCGATAAGCAGCATATTCAGCAACCAGACTCTCCATGTGGATCGTTACGTGCCAGTTTCTGGTGTCGGGCAGTATCTCAACCATCTTGATCCTCCTGACCAGGCGCTATGAAGAGCTGCTCAGCGACCTTGAAGTACTCATCTCGCAGAGCTTGGTCGGTCAAGTGGAGATAGATGCGGGTGGTGTTGATATTCTGGTGTCCGGCCTGCTGCTGCAACGCCTCGAGCGACATGCCCGCTTGGCGCAATCGTGTCAAGCAGGTGTGGCGAAGACGATGACAGTTGACGTCCGGTGTTTCGGCTTGCCGGCGGTGATAGGCGACGATGGTATTCAGCGCCGAGACAGATAACGGATGACCTCGTCTGGGGCCCTTGAGGACAACAAAAAGGCGAGGGGTGTCAACGGCAGGACGCTCTTCATCCTGATAGCGCGCCAACACCTGAAAGAAGAGAGGCGCCACACAACAGAGGCGCTGGTGCCCGCCTTTGCCTTCTCGAACCAGAACGGTGCCGTGGCTCGGGTCGAGGTCGGTGAGTTCGAGTTGCAACACTTCGGACTTGCGCAGCCCGCCTAGAACCATCAACAGCACCATTGCCTTGTCTCGATAGGTATTGAGGGAGGCCAGAAAACGCTGCACCTGCTCGACCGGTACGATTTGAGGCAAGGTTCTTGGCGTCCGCAAGAGAGGAGTGAGGCGTGGTGCGGCGCCGGTCGGGATCTTTCCCCGTATCATCAAACCCGCAGGGACCGGGTTGCGTGGGATGGGCGGCGAGTCGCCCATCATGAGATAGCTGTAGAGTCCAGATACAGCACAGAGCCGACGCTTGAGGGTACGGGTACAGACGCCGTGCGAGGTCTGGGTGCTGGAAAGTTGGAATTGACACTGCATGAAGTGCAAGACATCGGCAGTTGTCACATCCGTGACCGGTTTGTCAATCGTGCTAAAGAAGATCTTCAAATCGTGGGCATAGTTGAGCCAGGTGTTGGGTCGGCAGCGGCAGTGCAGGAAGTCTAGGTAGTCATCCACCAGCTCCAACCCAAGCGTAAGCCGACAAATCTGGCCGTCGCGCACTTCTCTTCGCAGTTGGCAAGGCATTGCGTACCTCCTTGGGAAACGATGGGCCAACGAAGAAACTGTTGGCACGTTATCACGTCCAGTCCAACGTGACCAAGGATTACGCATATATTAATGGCGTCCCGGAGGTGCTGGTGCCGGATAATCTCAAGGCCGGTGTCAAGAGCCCACACCGCTACGAACCAGACATCAACCCGACCTACCAGGAGTTTGCGCGCCACTATGGCGTGGCTGTCGTGCCGGCCCGGACACGCAGGCCCAAGGACAAAGCCAAGGTAGAAGTGGGCGTGCAGGTGGTCGAGCGCTGGATCCTGGCTCGCCTGCGTGACCACACCTTCTTCAGCCTGGCCGACGTGAACCAGGCCATCGGCGAGCTGCTGCAAGAGCTCAACCAGCGGCCCATGCGCCATCTGGAGAAATCACGGCAGGCCCTCTTTGCCGAGTTGGATCAGCCGGCGTTGGCGCCCCTCCCCAGGCAGCCGTATGAATTTGCGCGACTTGGACCAAGGTCCGAGTGGACATCGACTACCATGTGGTCTTTGAGAAACACCACTATAGCGTGCCCCACACCCTAATCGGCAAAGAAGTGGAGGTGCGAGCCACAGAGAAGACGATTGAGATCTTCTACCGCAGAGAGCGACAGGCTTCCCATTGTCGTGTCAGTGCACCGGGCCGCTATTCGACCCAGCGGGAGCATATGCCGCTTGCCCATCAAATCATCGACGGCTGGTCGCCGGATCATTTCCAACGCCAGGCAGAGGAATCGGTCCTCAAACCAGCCAGCTCATTGCCAGGGTCTTGGACGGCCAGCGCCATCCACAACAGGCGTATCGCACCTGTTCGGGTATTCTCGGTCTGGGCAAGCGCTATGGCCACACTCGCTTGGAAGCGGCCTGTCGCCGCGCCCTCGCCGCTGGCATTCGCAGCTACAAGGGCATTCTCAACATCCTCCAGCACAGACTGGACCAACTGGACGTTGAACAGCCACCGATTTCCTCCTTGTCGGGCCACACCAACATTCGTGGCAAGAGCTATTACCACTGAGGAGGAGGCTATGCTTACCCAACCGCTACTCGACAAACTGGGCCAACTCGGTCTTTCCGGTTTCCGTACTGCCCTGGAGGAGCAGATGGAGAGCGCCCACTATGCGAACTCTCCTTTGAAGAACGGCTCGGCCTGCTCCTGGACGTCGAAGTCACGCGCCGCACCAACAATCGCTTCAAGCGGCGGATCCGAGCCGCACAGTTTCCCCATACAGGCGACCGTGGAAGATCTGGACCTGTCGCCCCGACGAGGACTCAAACGGGCCGAAGTGCTGAAGCTGACCCACGGTGAGTGGATTGGGCACCATCTCAACCTACTGGTGCTTGGACCCACGGGGGCAGGGAAGAGCTATCTGGCTTCTGCCTTGGGGCGGGCAGCCTGCCAGGCGGAGTATACCGTCCGCTATGAACGCACCTCTCGCCTGCTGCAAACCCTTGAGTTGGCCCGCGCCGATGGCTCCTATGCCCAACTGTTGCAGAAGCTGGCTCGCATCCGGCTGCTCATCTTCGATGACTGGCTCCGCGATCCGCTCTCCCGTTCCCAGGCCAGAGACTTGCTCGAAATCCTGGATGACCGCTATGGGCGCAACTGCCACCATGGTCGTCACCCAGATCCCGGTTGCCCAGTGGCATGAGCGCATTCCCGACCCCACCTTGGGTGACGCCATCCTGGACCGTCTGATCCACAGTGCTTATCGTTTAGAATTGGAAGGAGAATCGATGAGGAAACTGCATTCCCCATTGGTCGTGGACCACGACCAATGATAGGATCCGTTATCCAGCGTCGTCCTTCATGCACGCGATCACTATGACCAGAATCTCTGATCGGCATGATCCAGAATCCGCGATCGCTTTCGCCCGGACCCAGTGATCGTTTTCACCAGAATACACACGCAGCCGCCCCTTCAGCTCATCTACGGCGCAGTCGGCGTGGTGATACTCGTCCTTGGCATGCTACCCTCCGTGCGCAGCTTCTACAGCGCCGAACGAACAACCGACTGACGCGCCGAAGAGCGCCGGCGGCCGGCCCGCCCGGTATGGGCGCCAAACCGAAACACCACAGCCACTGGCGTCCATCGACTATCGACTCGACTAGGTGCGCGTTGTCAGAGCGTCACGCTACCGTAGTGGGCGTCCCCGAGAAAATCGACTGCCGCGTGTGCCTCGTTTCCGACTTTTCTTAGAACCTTCGGCCAGAGTTGCTTGAGTATGCGCATGTGGCGCCAGTGGTACTTGACGCGCTTTCGCCATTCGTGAAATCGGTCGGGCGCAGGGTGCTCGTACGCATCTCGCATGCGACGGCGGCCGCGCTTGTACGTCCGCCGCAGCCCATCGCGCAGGGCCATGTAGTAGGCATCCTCGCGGATCGGCCATGCCTTGATTCGGCGCTGCGCCGACTCGATCAGCGCGATAGCTTCCTCTACAGGGCCCCTCTCTTCGAAAAGCTGCCTCCTGTGCGCGCGGTGACGGTTCGCCAGCATCGCCTGGATTTCGGCGACCGCGCCTTCTATGTCCTGATCCGCCAGTGATTCGCGCATGCCACCCAACGTCTGTGCGCGCACGTAGACGTCTCGCATTTCTGAGAGGGCCCGCCCCGCATCTCGGTAGCTGGCGTTCTCCCGCTGATAGACCTCTTCACCCAATTCGTTGCGCACCAGGCGCAGTGTGGCGCGCGTTTTCTTCAGCGCCTTGCGCGTGGTATGCACGGCTTCGTCGACCACGCCGGCAAACTGTTCGTAGTCGTGGCAGCTGCGCTCAATCTCGCGCAGTTCGGCCAATGCGGTCGAAGTCTGTTCCGTGGCGATGCGCTTGATCTCTGTGGACACGTGCCGGCCGAGTCGAAGTTCGAAGCTCATCGGGTCACCACGTGCTGGGCGGATCGCTGGCCGGAAAAGACTCATACGCAGCCTCGTCCACGTCATCCTCGATCTGGTCGCGCAAGTCGTGATCTGCGATAGGGGACCCTTGGCTGGATGCCGACGTGCGGTGGGCCGCCTTGCGTTGCTCTGAAGCCGCCACGTCGAACTTGTCGAATCCAAGCGTGGCAAAGTCATAGCCCGAAGTGTCGATGCCGGCTTCCTCATAGAAGCGACAGCGGCCGCTCACGCCCCGATACAACAGGTAGGCCGCAGCCACCGTCGCAGCGCCATACACCAACACTTTGCGACGCACCACAAGCAAGATCAGCGCACCGAGAACAGCCGAGAATAACCGCTCCACGTTGCCGACATTGATCCGATCTGCATTGGCCACACCTGCCTCGGGTTGGCCAGTCCCGGACCACGTTGATTGGGATGCGTCGCCTTGTTCTCGGGAAGATGCGCTGCGGGCTCGGCGCATCTCCTCCTGCCACGCGTCCGCCGCAGACTGCGCCGCGCCGGATTCCTGTATAGACCCGCAGCCGTCCTCATGTCCGTTCCCAGCCTTCGTCCTACTGGTTGTCACGTTCACGTTTCGGTCCTCCAAATCGCCAATGCTCCACATTGTATGGCCGCTACCAAGAGATACTCTGCCCGTCCGGGCGCCTACCACTGGCGTCCTGGCCGGGACGCCTGGCTGGACGGGATGGCCCAGGCCGCGTCTCCGCAGCGCGAGCGAGGATCCCGCACGACGACATCGCCTCGTGCATAGACAACCTCCAGCACATCCCGCCGCGGCCGGCATGAATCTTAGCGCCATGGCCTCGACGGTCCCGTCTCTGCGCTGTGTATCAGGACCAGCGCCGCGGCAAGCAATCCGCCCAGCGATATCGATACTGCGAATCCCACAACGAATCCGCCGTCATCTTCGTCCCTCCATCAACGTCGCCAGGCGGTTTGCATACCGAATTGACGCCCGCCGGGCGCTACCGGACGCTCAACTAGAAGGGCGCTGAAAAAGTCTGTTTGATAACGGAGCGATGGAAGTCGCGAGAAATGGCAAGTTTGGGTAGACTGGAAGACGACAAGCGAGAGTAGCCCGGTCAGGAGTCAGAAGATGCTTGGTCGTCGTGATCCACAACAGAGTCTGTTTTCGGCGCAGAATTTGCCGCATCGTGTTGCGGCCGATTCGTTCTATGGTCGCATGGCGGCGGTGAGTGATGTGCTGTTCAACGACGAGGAGCTGAAAGCGCTGTATGCGCCAAGCAATGGGCGGCCCAGCCTTCCCCCCTCGTTGTTGTGCGGTGTCATGTTGTTGCAGTTTCATGACGACGTGTCCGATGGCGAAGCGGTACAACGCTTGCAGTTCGATCTGCGCTGGCAAGTTGCCCTCGATTTGCCGACAGACTTTGCTGGATTCAGTCCGAGCAGTCTGACCTACTTCCGCCGCCGACTGGTGGAGCACGGGCAGGAACGCTATGCGTTTGACCGCTTCGTGGCCGTAGGACGCAGGGCCGGATTCGTGCCAGACCGGGTGACTCTGCTGACGGACACGACACGGGCCAAAGGCGCCGGTGCGGTGCAGGACACCTACACATTGTTGCGCAAGGGCATGCGCAAGCTGCTCAAGCAGATGGGCTATGTGGGCGCAGCCAAACGCCGCGGTCTGGCGGCTGACACACAGCGTCTGGTGGCGACCTACGTCGAGCAGGAACGCAAGGCGGACATCGACTGGTCGGACCCAGAGCAGCGCTCTGCCCAGTTGAGTGTGCTGTTCCGGGATGCGGAAGCCGTGCTGGAACTGGCTGCCACCCAGAGCGACGATGCCGAGGTGAGGGCAATGGGTTGGCTGCTGGTCAAGATCCTGGGCGACGATATCGAACAGGACGACCAGGGCGCCCCACGGCTGGCGAAAGGCACGGCCCCCGACCGCATCATCAGTCTCACCGAGCCGGAGATGCGCCACGGTCGCAAGAGCAGCGCCCAACGCTTCGACGGCTTCAAGGTCGGCACGACCACCGAACAGACAAGTGAACTGATTCTGGACATCGACGACATGCCGGCTGCCGGCAGTGATGGGCGAGCATTGATGCCCACCCTTGAACGCATCGAGCGTCAAAGCGGTGTCACGGTCGACCAGGTCATCGCTGATGGGGCGTATGGTTCGGGTGCGAACCGCAATGCGTGCGCCATGCATGCCCCTGCACCCGTGGACCTGGTCGCTCCCTTGGCCTCGCCTGCCGACCCGGTCGTCGACAAGTCGGCGTTCCGCATCGATCTGACGGCCCGCACGGCTACCTGTCCTCAGGGCCATACCGTCGCAGGCCGGGCCGGTCCTGTCAAGTCGGGGTTGCCCACCTGGCGTTTCTGCTTCCCAAGGCGTACCTGCGAAGCCTGTTCGCTCTTTGCGTGCTGTGTGAAGAGCAAACACGACGGACGCAGCCTGACCACGCATCCTTATGAAGCCGACCTGCAGGCAGCTCGACAATGCCAGGCAACTGACGACTTCCAAACCACCTATCGCTTGCGCAGCGCCATTGAACGCAAACAGGCCGAACTGGTTCAACATGGGTTGCGCAACACCCGCTATCTGGGCCAACGCAAGCGTCAGTTGCAGCGCCTGTGGACCGCGGCTGCCGTCAACTTGCACCGTCTCTTCCAGCTCTGCGAGAGCCGCAATGCAGACCTGGCCGCTCTCTTGGCTGTCCAGACGCAACCGCTCGCCCCAGTCACCTGACCTAGGTTCTTGATCCTGTCGAACAGTCCGTTCTCGGCTTCCTCCTCGGACGGGGCGTACCCCCTGCGATACCATTTTCCGTCGCTGGCGCTCTTCTCGAACCCGCGTTCGACGGCCTGCCAGGCGACGGCATGCGCAGCGGCTTCCTGGGATAGGTCGCCTCCCGGCGTCGGGGTGTCATTTTGCAGCGCACTGTTGTAGGTGTCGATGTAGATCGTTTGCGCCTCGTCGGGCAGCGTACTCTGCAATGTTTCCGGCAGATCCGATTTGCTTTGGTATTTCATGGTCTGTCTCCGTTCGCTCCTGGATTGGACTCCGATAGTGTCCGTCGATGGGGTCCATCGACGGACCGCCTCTATTGACCCGATATTGGTCACCAGCACAGACCACACCTTCGTCCCGAGGAATCGGACATAGTCTGCCCCCTCAATCGGTCAACGACAGCATAGTGGCTGCGGCGCATGCCCGCCATAGATAACGGTACAGCGTGAATATAGATGTGCGGGTACAGATGTCAGCACAAGCGGCAGAGGATTCTACGACTGCGCTCGTTCTATCGCCAACCATTTCGGCTTCGCACCCGCGCCTACCCCTCGCGGCGCTACGAAGAGAAATCACCGCTGCGGCCGCGGGAAAACCTCGTTGGCTGCACGCAGGTCCCGTCACTGCTCGTCCTCGTACTCAGGCAAGTTTCGCACTACATCCGCCGCGACCGAGAGTTCCACAGTCTCCTCGCGGATACGCGTGATCCACGAAATCGGCACGAGCCGCCTGAACTTGCGCAGGAAGCCTTCCTCGACCAGAAGGTGCGTAGCCTGCTCCGACTCCGAATCCACGAGAATACGGTCAATGGCGCCAACCTGCTGTCCGTCGCTATCGAAAACCGTTGCGCCTGCTTCCAGCGCGACCGTACCCTCCGGGATGTTCTTTTCCAAGCGCACGACATAGTCGGGCACAGAGTACGCGCTGCGAGCGCTCAGTTTACCCGGCAGCACAAACGGCGGATATGCATACAGCGGGCGAGCCGTGGGAGCTTGAGCCTGTCCCTTGTGCGACTCTACCTCTGCCGCCACGTAGTCCGTTTCCTCATAGTCCGGTAACTCGTCCATCTCGCCGGCCGTCTGCCACAGCGTCACGTACTTCTCCGTGGCAGGCCCGACGAGACTCATAGGGACGACCTTCTCCGTCTTGAACAGAAACCCCTTCTGTACGACCAAGTGCGTGACTTCCTTGGTCATCGGATCGAGCACGACCCGATCCACCTCACCGGCCTTGTCGCCGTCCGCCGTCAACACCTCGGCGCCTTCTCGAATTTGCATCGCAGGTCTCCTTCCATTCGTTGACCTCTTCTAGTGGTCCGCTCGCGCTCGGTTTCTCAAGCGGCGGGCAGAACGTATGGTCCGGCGCCCGAGCGCAGCAGTCCTCGTGTTCAATCTCTGGTGTTGAGTCTAGGGAAGTTGGGGCAATGCGACTATGTATCTGAGTACATGCGATGGATACATCCTGCGATACTTCGGCAACGTCGATCGCTCGCACAACGCCAATTGCATCCTCGTATGTGCCGCCCATCTATATCCTTACCTACGGACGCAGCCACGCGTTTCTGATAGGATGCCTACAGTGACAGCGGTTTCGATACTGGATTGGGTGTCTCGGAACGGAGCGCTCTTCCGAATGACCGTCACCGATCGACCACGGTCACAGATCCTTTGGCGTGAAATGTCGACACAGAAACGCAAGCGTATGAGGCGCCAGCAGTTGAAGCGCCGCAGGGAACGCAAGACGACGATTCAGATTGAACGATGTAGGTTGAACGAGGAATTGGAAGAGAAGAAAACTCTATGAAGCCACGAGCAACGAACCCATAGGCGGTACTGATGCATCACACACCTGCAGGCCATTGTGAGGACGACGAACAACTGAAGATCATTCTGCTCGCGACTCAACCGCGCATGCTGCGCGAAATGCTGCATCGGGCGCTGGAGAAGGCGCCCGACTTGCGGCTGGTGCTGGAGACGGACAAGCCATATCAAATATCCGCGCTTCTGAAGCGGATTCAGGCGGATTGGGTGGTCACCACTCTCACAGAGGAAGACCGGCTGCCGGAGCCTGTACGTGCGGCGATCGAACAGCACCCTACCGTATCCGTAGTCGGGTTGTCTGCCGACGGCAGCCACGCCGAAGTGCAGGCCATGGCAGACGAGAGCGGTAACTTACAGCGCCAGAGATATTCTCTGCAAGACGTCTCCCTGGCCGAACTACTGCAAATTCTGGGGGATGGCGGCTAGACACGCAGCCACGAGAAAGACTCGAATGAACGGGGCGTGAACTCAGTTCTGTTCCGCTCGCTCCCCCCCTGTCTCATCTTCATCCATGCCATCGCCGACCACCGAATCCCTCTGTTCGGACATCAGCGAGAGATAGAGCGCAGCGTCCTTACGGCTGTTGACGTTCAGCTTGTCCAGGATGGCGTGCACGTGATTCTTCACGGTTCCAACTTCGATCACCAAATGCTCGGCGATCTCCTTGTTTGCCATACCTTCGGCAATCAGCTCCAGTATTTCCCGTTCTCTCGGCGTGAGGTCCTGGTAGTCCGCGGAATCCACGCCAAGTTCCGACAATCGCTCGGTAAGCTCAGCGATTCGCGAAATCAGGCGCGCAGCCACAGCCGGCGTCACCAGCGCCTTGTCTTCATAGGCGGCTCGAATGTTGGCGAGCAACTCCTGTACCGGGTCGTTGCGCAGAACATAGCCGAACGCGCCTGCGTTCAAATACTCCATAATCACGGGTTCTGTGTCCGGCACGCCCATGACCAGCACCTTGACGTCCAGATCTTGCTCACGCACCTTGTTGACAATCGAAAGCGCGCCGTCGCTTGTCAATGACGTGCCGACGAGCACAATATCGCACTCCGATTCTTCTAGCGCTCGCAGTGCATCCTCTTCATTGATCGCAGTCCCTACGACGCGGATATCCGGTTCGGCGTGCAACGCCGCGCCAATTACGTCGCAGACCAGTCGCACTCGATCCACCAACAATAGCCGAATCAAGTCAATTCTCCTGTCATCGCGCACACATCGTGCGCCTGTGGGCATTCCGCGCCAGTCCGGCTAGAGCCCTCCATCGCCTACGCGCGATGTCGTCCCAACGCTGCCAGGGCATGGATGCGGTACTCTACGCAAGTGGACAATACTTGTCAAGGTTTTCCAGGGGGTTCATATACCCCGAATTGTACCCCCCGCCTGTACCGAAATGGATGGACAGTGCGCGCCCCGCTTGGTACGCTCATGGCGTAGTGGCAGGAGCCACTGGCTGCACCGTGTGCAGTACCATGTGCAGTCCCATCTGCAAGCATTACAGGCGCCGCACTTGGACACTTGTTGGCTCGATGATGTTTCACACGCGCCGAGGCGTCCACGTGAGTGCGAATCAGAAAGGACTAGATCGTGCAGAAGCAAACGCTTATCGACCACTTGAATGAGGACCTGGTCGCTGAACTCTCGGCCATTATTCAGTATACAACATACGCGGCCAAGGTGACTGGACCTTACCGTCCCCAGTTGTCTGACTTCTTCTCCAATGAGATTCCCGACGAGCAGGGTCACGCGCAGTTCCTGGCGAACAAGGTTGTCGCGCTGGGCGGAGAGCCCGCCGTGGCGCCCAACCCGGTACCGAGAGCCGCCGACAACCGCGCCATGCTCGAGGCTGTCTTGGAAGCCGAGAAGAAGGCAATCGCCAACTATGGCGAGCGCATTGTGGAGGCCGGCGAATTCGGCGACAAAGGACTGGTCGTGCAACTGGAGGATATCGTCGCTGACGAGACTGAACACGCCGAACAGACCGAGCGCATCCTGCGCGATTGGACGGAGTAACAGGCTCCGGCGCGTCGCGCCGGTATGACCTGCGTCCTCGCTGCCGTAGTGATTTGGGCGGCTTTTTCGGGGCCTGCACGTTGCACCGTATGCTACGGCAGCGTACTCACCGGTGCGTGGACGCCGTGTGATGGCTTGGAGAGGCAGTCAGGACGAACATCGCAGTAGGACCACAAGAGTGGGAACAGACGAGTAGGAACAAGAAAGGAACAGGAGCCAAATGATGCAAATCAAGAGTGACTTGGCCGTACAGATCTCGCGTGAACTCGGCAACGACGAACGCACGTCCGGGGCCGCCATCGAAGCGATCGACGACGGAGCCGGCGTCATCACCCTCACAGGGACCGTGTCATCGAACGAGATCGTGGAAGCCGCGAAGGAAATCGCCGCAGCCCAGACCGGCGTCGTCTCCGTCACCAGCGACCTGAGCGTCAAACCCGAAGACATGACGCTCTGGCCCTATGCACGGCGATCTCTGTGAGCACGAATTGCAAGCACATGATCTTTGAACCGGCCTGTGCGTTCGCTGAAGGCAAACGCACCAAAACAAGAAAGGAGAACAAATGTTGAGAAGAGCAGACACGATCACCGGTGTTCGCGTCGCTGCGCAAGATGGCGACATAGGAACCGTAGGCGACCTTTACTTCAGCGACGATTCCTGGTCCATTCGCTACATCGTCGTCGATACCGGCCCCTGGTTATTCGGCCGGCGCGTACTGATTTCGCCGCAGGCTGCCAGGGAAACACCCTTCGACGGTGAAGCGTTCCATGTGAACTTGACGACCGAGCAAGTCGAGCGCAGCCCGGAGATCGACCTGGACAAGCCGGTTTCACGCCAAAACGAGACGGCGATCCACCAGCACTATTCGTGGGGCTACTACTGGCTGGCGGTCCCAAATTCTGCCGGCTATGGCATGTCAGGCGTGTCCGGCGGCGCCGCCGGAGTGGGCGCGCCAGTTCCCGTAGCGTCGGGGCCGGAAGACAGCCGCGCGGAGGCGATGGCAGAGACCGCCGATCAGGTCAACACGACCCTACGCAGCATAAACGAAGTCGTGGGCTACCACATTGCGGCAGACGACGGTGAGATCGGCCACGTGGAGGATTTCTTCGTCGACGACAAGGCGTGGGTCATTCGCTACATGTTGGTCGACACGCGCAACTGGCTGCCCGGCCGCAAAGTGCTCGTCTCACCCGAATGGATCGGACGGGTCAGTTGGCGCGAGTCGATTGTCTCCGTGGATGTGACACGGGAAGAGGTGGAAGATAGCCCCGAGTATCGCGATCAACGGGAAGGTCCGCTCGACCGGGCATATGAGGCGCGCCTCTTCCAACACTACGGCGCGCCCTTCTACTGGTTCTAGCGCCTCGCATCGTGGAGCGCGTCACGATCTTCCCGAGGTCGCCCGGCCCGCCGGAGAAATGTCAGTGGCGCGCTGCGATGCCGTCACGTACGGGCGAGAAAACTGCCCGTGCACAGAAGCAGTCGCTAGCCATTCTTTTCGTCAAACTGGCGGGCCAGAACAGGCAGGCCCTCGGCGAAGGTCGGATGCACATGCACGGATTGTTCCAGGACGCGCCATGTTGAACCGGCCTCCATGTGGGCCACGAAAACGTGCAGCAGCTCGCCGGCCGCCGGACCCACTAGCGTAGCCCCCAGGATCTTGCCGCTTGACGTGTCAATCACCATGCGATAGAAACCCTCTCCCGCTGAAGTCAATCCGGCGTGCGCGACGTTCTCTAGAGGCAGCGTTGCAGATTGAGCGTCATAGCCACCCGCCACAGCCTGCTCCTGCGTCAGCCCGACGCGGCCGACCTGCGGTTCGGTGAAAATGCGTAGCCCAGAACGCGATCTTGTTGCCTGCGCTCCCCGCCGCCAAGAATGTCGCGCAAGCGGCGGTAATCTTCCCAGGAAACGTGTGTGAATTCTGGCTGGCCCGTCACGTCGCCGATGGCGTAGACGTTGGGATTCGACGTACGGAAAAGGTCGTCGACTTTGACGTGTCCCCGGTCGTCCAGTTCGATCCCGGCAGCCTCTACGTTGAGTGCGCCGGTGTTCGGTTTCCGGCCCGTCGCCACCAGAATCGCGTCGACCGCCAGCGTACGTTCAGACGCAGGATCGGTGGAACCGCCCGTGTCGCTTCGTGGCCGAGCCTCCGTAAGCAAGACCTCAATGGAATCACCTCGCCGGCGCACCTCCGAGACCTCCGTCCGGGTGTGGATGTGTGCGCCATCCTTGCGTAGCGCTTGCGTGATAATTCGGCTGACGTCCTCCTCTTCCCGGCTAATGATGCGCGGCGACGGCTCAATGATATGCGTCTCACACCCCAGCCGCACAAGCCCCTGGCCCAATTCGACGCCCACATACCCGCCGCCGACGACCAGGATGCGCTGGGGCAATTCGGCAAGTCCCCAGAACGATTCATAGGTGAGGTAGTTCACGGTGTCGAGTCCTGGAATGGCCGGCGCAACAGAAGACTTCCCTGTGTTGATCACGATCAACGGTGCGGACATCACAACGTCGCCCGCCTGTACCGTGTCCTTGTTCACAAATGAAGCTTCTGCGTCCACGAGTCCTACACCGGCGTCCAGCAACCGTTCTCTCACGCCGTTCCGGGAGCGCTGAATCGTCTGCCGCGCCCGTTCCATGACCGTCTGGTATCGACATCGACCGTAGCGTGGATGCCCAGCTCGCCGGCAGTGCGCGCGGCGGCCGCGGCATGTGCGGAGGCCAGAAACGCCTTTGACGGCAGGCAGCCGTAGTTCACGCAAGTGCCTCCGTACTGAGCGCGCTCGAAGAGAACGACATCGTATCCTTCCTCTGCGAAGGACGACGCCAGAGGAACTGCACCCTGCCCGCTGCCGATGATGATTACGTCTACACGCTCCATACTTGAATCACTCCTTCTGCGCCGTTGCGCCGGCATCCATGACTAAACCGCGCCCCGTAAAGGTAGCCCACGAAACCTGTACTTGCTTCTCCTATTGCATGCTCTGCGTTTCGACATCGGTCGCACCGCGTCAACTCCACCCTCGGCCGTGGGGTCCTCTGTAGCGCCGGCGGTCGCCCGCACATGTCCGCCGCTGCCGGCGAAATCAATGGCGCATTCCTCCCGCTGCGCTACCTGCAGCCCGATGCCATCCGGCCCCAATGGCGATACTCCTTTTCGACCACCACCGCAGGTGAATCATGCTTGGTTCCTCCCTTTTTGTACAATGCGCTCAATTCGCGGGCGGGTCACCGATTGCCCTCCATCCTCGGCGATCTACTGCGCACAGCGTACGCACATCGCCGCACGACGGCCATACATCAGGGTACAGGGTGGAGATACAGATGCTGGCACAAGGTGCGGCGCCAACCAGATCGGTCGTTGCTCGATAGCGCGCACAGCCAGAACGTCGCTTCACGCTGCATTGCCCATCCCTACTCTCCAATGTACAATCGGGCATAGGGGTGAAGCGGCTACCTCACTTGGCAGGATGCGGTCGGGTGCACAAACCGCCGCGTGCGGGTCTGGCGCGCAGAGCGCAGGAAGAAAGGGTGACACCATGCCGGCTGAAGCACGGTTCGCAGGCTTTCCAATGGACGTCCTCGGTTCCTCCACGAGCTGTCCGAAAAAAACGACAAAGCCTGGTTCGAGGCGAACAAGCAGCGCTACACCGAAGGCGTCGTCGCACATGCGCCTGCCTTCGTCACCGCGCTGGGCGACCGGCTGCAGACCGAATCTCGCCGCGCATCACGTATGACACGCGCACCAGCGGCGCCGGCTCCATGATGCGCATCTATCGCGACACACGAGCTTCGCCAAAGACAAGACGCCCTACAAAACCAACGTCGCCTTCGTCTTCTGGAGGGACCGCGCAAGAGATGGAAAACTCTAGCTTCGGCTTCCAGTTTGGCACGTTCGGTGCGGGCCTCTACGGCGGCATGTGGGGATTCCCCAAGGACCTGCTGGACGCCTATCGCAGGGCAGTCGCGGACGACGTGCTCGGCGCGGAGCTGGAGGAAGTCATCGCCTCCGTCCAAGACGCAGGCTGCGAGATCAGCCCCGACGCCTACAAGCGCGTGCCCAGCGGCTACGATGCGAACCACCCGCGCGCAGAACTGCTCACATACAAAGGACTGCACGCCTCGTCGCCACAGTTCGACGTTCAGCTCGTCACCACGCCGGAGATTGTCGACGTCTGCTTCGAGCAATGCCAGAAGATGGCCCCGCTGCAACGGTGGCTGGCACGTCTGGACCTGTCAGTGTAGGCCGCACCATGAATAACTTCTCCGCAGGTTTTCTCTCCGGTATCGCCCTGGCCCTGGTATTCGCCGTCTACATCTTTCTGCGCAAGTCGACGTTGGTGCGCGGCTTTCAAGCAGCCGACGCCGCCATCGACAACATACACGACCAGACGCTCTTTTTCCTCATCCTGGCCGCGTTCAGCACCGCCGCCGTGCTCATGGGCGTCGTCGCCGGGATTGCCTATGGCTTGCTCGGCCTACCTCTCTACTACTACACCGCCTTCGGCGCGGCCATCCTTCTGAGCCTGGTGGCCGTCGTCACCAAGACGCCCATGACGTGGGACAAAGTCTTCTGGAATCTCGCCACGGGTGTCGTGCTGGGGCTGCTCGTTCCCCTGCTGGGGGCCTTACCCCGACAAGATTCGAACACACATGGATCTGCGATTTGTCGCCGTCGCTGCCGTCAACTTCGTCCACAAAACCACTCCTGGCCCTGTGCCGGTCTGCGCCGCCACGCACTATCTGGTCGGCGTGGCCGGGATCCAGCCGTAGCCGCGGCGACCTACATTTGTTTGTCGTTCGTCCGGTTCACTTGTGCAAGAGGAATGTCGAATGAAAGCCCTGGTCGTCTTTGAATCGGAATTCGGCAACACGGCGCGGGTCGCCCAAGCCATCGCCGATGCCATGCGCAGCGCTGTCAGAAGCGAAGACAGTGTCGACCTGCTGCATGTCAAGGACGTAGGCCCGAATTTCCGGCTGGGCTCACCCTACTGGTCGTTGGATCCCCAACTCGAGAGATTTAGCCCCATGCCTTCAACGAAGTCCTTCTTGAAGCGCATCCCCAACAGCGCGCTACGGGCGTGCAGGTTGCCGCCTTCGACACGCGCATCACGGAAGAAGAATTCGCCGCGTCCGGGCGGGTCGTCGCCAAGCTGGCGGACGTCTTCGGCTATCAGCCGACCCCATCGCCGGCCGCCTGAAGAAGAAAGGCGGCGAACTCATTGCCCTGCCCGAAGGATTCTACGTGGGCGGAACAGAGGGGCCGCTTTTGGAGGGTGAACTGGAGCGGGCGGCGGAGTGGGGGCGGCAACTCGCCGCACAAGTCTGAACGTGAAGGGGAGCGACGATTGTGCTAAGACCTACAACGAAGGAAGAGATGATTT
>CAVVYP010000011.1:0-645664 GCA_963752485.1 uncultured Chloroflexia bacterium | reverse complement strand
TCTAGGTGATCAAGCACTTCGGCTACCAGATAATCCTGTAGGTATTGCCCGCCCGGACGTCATATCAGCCCTGATTGAGATAACGCGGCCACTATGAGCAATGGACAGCGCGGCAAATTGCAGCGCTGTGACCCATCCCTCTGTGCGCTCAGTCCATTCGGCCGCAGTCGTTTCTTCAATCTCCTGGTGTAGCATCCTGGTCAAGATACGCCTTGCTTCCGGGACAGTTACACGAAGATGGCACGACAGATATCGGTCAACTGGCGTCGGGCGGGCGTCGGGACGCGATCGGCAACGGCGGATCGCGCCTTGTGACAAGCACCAAATGCATTCCGGGGGCCGGATGGCGCAACAACTCACCGAGCAAATGAAATACTGGCTGATCGTGGATCATGTGAACGTCGTCCAGAGCCAGCACAAACGGCTCGCCGATCTGATCGAGGTCATTAAGTATGTAGCGAGCGATTCTACACGTATCGGGGCGAGGGTAGGTGCTTCCAGCAGATCCCAGGTCTGCAGTTGAAAACCGGGGAATGTTCGAGAAACCGCAGCCATTAGGTAACTGATGAATGTCCGCAGGTCGTTGTCGCCCTCGTCCAGTGAGATCCAGGCACTCGGGCAGTTGCTGGCCTCGAGCCACATGCTGGCCAGCGTTGATTTACCGTAGCCGGCAGGCGCCGAAATCAGCGTCAACGGTCGATTACGGTTCTCGTCAAGAAGCTCCAATAAGCTGCTTCGTGTCTCAAGATCAGGCGTGACTGGCGGCCTGTAGAGTTTCGTATGAAGCACTGGCGCCCTTTCGAGGCCGTTGAAAGTGTCAGGTAGTGCTCTCAGAGCATCGCCACTTAGTTGACCTTGCATCGCCTATGCGCTGCTAACCGGACATCACAGACCCTGCAATATCTTTCTACAATGTATACTTATCCGCCGCTGTACAGTGTACTCCATTTGTAAGTAACCCAAGTTCAGTAGTTCACGATTTGACGTGAACGGGTCGTGTGGGTCTTTTGAGAAGTCCTGTTTGGTGGTTGAATGGAGTCGCCAAAACACCCATCAACAGACCAAACAGGACGACACCATGATACAGCAATCGGAACTTACCGCCCAGGATATTCGTGAGACGATGCAGTCAGTCAGCCAAGAGCACTTGCCGCTAGAAGCGAATGGCTATGTATGCACGAGCGCAATGCTCTATGACGTGCTCATGAAGGCCGCCAGCGAAAACATCAGCATCGATGCGGCTTGTCGCGACTTGGAGCAGAGTGCTAGCGGCAACCGGATTCGAGAGCTGCTCAATGAGCAATTGAGTGTTGAGCAACTGCATCAATACGAGCAACAGATCAATGAGGCACTGGCCTCTCACCTGCCAGAGCAGTTGCTATCACACGGTGTTGAAGCGGCGATCGATGAACACGATGAGCAGTTCTACGGCAAGACGCCTGAGTTGAGAGCGTACGCTTGTCGGAGTAAGCCCAAAGCGGGCACAGGGCGCTTCTTTCGCATCATCAGTCTCTACGTCATCTATCGGCAGATGCGTTTGACGCTGGCCGTTGCCTTCGTACGACCGGAAGACCCGACCCTTGCCATTGTTCAGCGCCTTCTCCAGTGTGCGGAGCGTCTCCAGGTCCAAATCGACGTGCTCTACATGGATCGTGGCTTCTGTTCGGGTCCTATCATTTGCTACCTCAAGGAGACCAAACAACGGGCCATTCTGGCCTGCACTATCCGTGGCAAGGAAGGGGGGACCCGTCAACTCTGTCGTGGACGCAAGAGCTATCGGACTCGCTACACATTCACTGACGGTACAACTACTGAGATGGCGGTGGTGGCCTCCCTAGTCCCCAACAAGGAGAAGAGACGGCGACGCAAGTGGTTGCTCTTCGTGCTCATCGACATCGACTGGAACCCCAAGACCATCTATCGACGCTATCGCTTCCGCTTTGGCATCGAGACCTCTTATCGAATCTTGCGGCGAGTACGGATCAAGACCACGCGCGCATCCGGCTCTGCGCTTCTTCCTACTCGGTTTTGCGCTGCTCTTGGTCAATATCTGGGCCTTCCTGCGCTGGTTCATCGCTCGTATCCCGGGCCGTGGCCCACATCGTCTCGACCCGACTCTCTTCCAGTTTCAAGCGTTCGTCTCGATGCTCAGGCGCTCTATTGAACATCTCTATGGCGCCGTCATGGCCATCCCCATGCCGGCCCTATCCTTGAAATAGTGAACTACTGAATTTTGTTTTCCCCTTGATAGCGGTTTTGGTTTTGCAGGGTTAGGCGTACGTCCTCGGTCTGGTCGGGCACAGCTTCTGGCAACTCCAACAGTGCATCGCGTAGCTGGTAGAGTTGCTTGAGCAATTGGCGAGGATTGGTGTCTCGGCGCAGAACTTTCATCTTGGCAGCCTGTCGTGTCGACAGGGTATTGGTTGTCAAGAGGCGATCCAGCGGCGGACGAGCTTGGTCGAAGCGGCGCCGCACTTTTGGAATGCCATTGGTAGTGGGCAGCGCCTCCTTGGCGCTGAGTCGCATGACCGGCTGAAAGCAGTTGTAGTAGACCCACATCCCGTCATAGAAACGGTTGAGCGCCTCGGTGTGGGCGACTGTATCCAATCGTTGCTGGCCCAGGTAGGCGCGTACCAAAGAGCTATTCTTCTGTTCCACAAAGCGATTGTCATTCTTCTGGTAGGGCCGTGAGCGGCTGAGCGCTAGGCCGGGCATTGCGTCGGACCAGTAGCGCAGCAGATGGTGGTTGAGAAACTCGCCCCCGTTGTCAGGATGCAGTTCGCACACTGCAAAGGGCAGGCGCTGCAGGATACGCTCGAAGGCATCTTGCATGACCAGATAGCTGCGACCGAGGATTGCTATGCGCTCGCTCCAGCCGGTGGCGATGTCCACCATCTGCAAGGTGTAGACATACTGACCGCTGGTTGTCCCACCGCAGTGATGCACCAGGTCCACCTCGAAATGACCCGGTTCTGTCAGGTCCCACGCCGATCTCCTCGCCGGAATCTGCTGATAGCTGTGGGGCTGTGACGCTCGATTCCGGACCAGACGCGGCTCGTCTTGGCTCACCCGCTGCAGGATGCGCCGTACAGTCGAGATGCTGATCTTCTCCAGTTGTCCCAGCAGTTGTTGGTTCACTACCAACTCGCCGTGTTGCGCAAGATGCTCTGCCAGCCAAACTAGATTCGGCTGCAACCGCTCCGCACAGATATGGTCCATGCTCTCACTGATCACACGCAATGCATCATCCACCTCTGCTCCGTAGGTGCGCCCGCGCTGCCGCCGGCGCCGCTTCCTTTCCAGCCCACCACGCATGAGCCGTATCAGACTCTTGCGGTGCAGCTCCGTCACTTCTCCCATCTCATCAAGCAGTCGACTCCGCTCGCCTTTGCTCCCTGCCCAGTACCTTTCTTGCATCAGCCGCAGATACTTGTACCGCTCGTCAATCGTCATCATTTCCTTGGTGGCCATGGTTCCCTCCTCGGTAACATTACCTCTTGAGAGAACCGTGCCTCCTCAGTAACATTTTAGATGAGTGAACGCGCGAAATTGACAACCCTCGCGGCCGGGCGTATACTTTCTCCACCCGCAGTCGCCGATAGGCTGTTCCCACGGCCAATTTATCGCGGCGGCTGGCATGTGCGGCGCTGGTGTAATGGCAACACAATAGCTTCCCAAGCTATTATTACGGGTTCGAATCCCGTGCGCCGCTCTCTCCGCTCGATTCAGATGAACTGCATTCAGATGTGATACGACCGAGGGAATCCGCGTTGCGGACCTACGTGTCGAAAGGCTCGATGCACTGCGGGCCTTCATTGCGCGCGTTGCTGACGTAAGGACTGACGGGCGTCGCCTTCATTTCGCCAGCCTCAAACGGGCGCAGCAGATGGAAGAGCGAGGACTGTTCGCTGGGCGGTACTTCCGCGCCGTCGCCGAGCCACAGGTTGTAGTCTTTGGGATGCAGGATCACCGGCATGCGGTTGTGAATGTCCGCCAGCTTCTCATTCGGCTCCGTCGTCAAGAGTGTACACGACTCCAACACGGACCCGTCCGCGCCCTCCCAGTGCTCCCACAGTGCGGCGATGGCGAAAGGACCGCCATCTTTCATGGTGATGTAGTAGGGCTGTTTTCGCTGAACTGTCTTCTGCCACTCGTAGAATCCGTCCGCCGGGGCCAAACAGCGCCGGCGCCGAAACGCCGCCCGGAAGGAAGGTTTCTCCGCCACGGTCTCCGAGCGAGCGTTGATCATCCGCGCGCCGATGCTTGGATCCTTCGACCAGGACGGCACGAGCCCCCACATCACATGTGTCCACTCGCGCTTACCGTCGCCGTCCAGCCGCACAATCGCTACGGGCTGCGTAGGCGCGATGTTGTAGCGCGGCTCAAGGTACGGGGTCTCGTCCAGACCGAAGAGCTTGGCAAGTATTCGGGGATCCGTATGCAATGTAAATCTGCCGCACATGGTTCCATTGTAGCACACGCCGCCGCCGGCGCATGCGCCGCGCCACTTTGCATCACGGCTCACCCGCTGTGCTATACTACCTCGACCAGTACAGCAGCCTAATGCGTTTGCGATGCGACACCCTCCGTTCGACCTTACTGCAGATAACCGGGACTTCCGCCCATGACCGAAATCGTCGAATCAAAGACCATCCCCGGCGTCAAGATCGTGCGCCTGCGCTGTTTCCAGGATGAACGCGGGCAGTTCATGGAACTGTTCCGCAAGGATTGGTTCCCTGAACGCTCCTGGGACGTCGTCCAGAGCAACCGAAGCGACAGCGCTGCCGGTGTGCTTCGTGGCCTGCACTTCCACCACAGACAGGTGGACTACTGGCATGCGCCGCGGGGCGAGATTCGTGTCGCCCTGGCGGACCTGCGACGTTCGTCACCGGCGTTCGGCAACATGGAGGTGATCGACCTTGGCCAGGACGAGCCGGCCGGCCTATTCATACCCATCGGCGTCGCCCACGGCTTCTACGCCAAGACTGAAGCCACGCTCACCTACATTGTCGACAACTACTATGACGGGCAAGACGAGTTGGGCATCGCCTGGAATGACCCGGAACTCAACATCGACTGGGGCGTTTCCGACGCAATCCTGTCCGACCGCGATCGTGAAAACCCGTTCCTTGCCGACATCGCTCGCGAAGTCTTGCCGCGCTAGGACCCCGCGCGAACGGGCTCGTTCAGTCCAGGAAATTCACGCTCCCAGTCCGCCCCGAGCGGACCAGACATGTCGGCAAAGACAGCGAGGAGTAGACAGACATGGCAGAACAGATTCGCTTCGGCGTAATTGGCGGCAGCGGCGTGTACCAGATGGAGGCGCTGCAGGACGTGCGCGAAGTCACGCTGGATACGCCGTTCGGCGCTCCCTCCGACAGCTACACAGTCGGCAGCCTGCACGGACAACAGGTGGCCTTCCTCGCCCGCCACGGCCGCGGCCACCGTATCAGCCCCACGCGACTCAACCAGCGCGCCAATATGTACGGCTTCAAGATGCTGGGCGTGGAATACCTGATCGGCGTAAGCGCGTGCGGCAGCCTGCGCGAGCGGTACGCTCCCGGCGACATCGTCATTCCCGACCAGCTCTTCGACCGCACGTGCAATCGCGCGCTTTCCTTCTTCGATGACCCGGACGTGGGCACGGACGGTCTTGTCGTGCACGTCAGTTTGGCTGAGCCGTTCTGTCCCTATCTCAGTGAGATCTGCTACGAGGCCGCGGCAGCCACCGGCAATCCAGTGCACCGCGGCGGGGCGTTTGTCACGATCGAGGGCCCCCGCTTCAGTACCAAAGCCGAGAGCGAGGTGTTCCGCGCCTGGGGCATGGACATCATCGGCATGACTACGACGCCGGAAGCGCAGCTGGCTCGCGAAGCGGAAATGAGCTACGCCGTGATGGCGCATATCACCGACTACGACGTTTGGCACGAGACCGAGGAAGCCGTCACCGTCGACGCCGTTATCCGCGTGCTGATGCGCAACGCGGAAGTTGCCAAGCAGGCCGTGGCCAATGCGATTGACGCGCTACAATCGGCCGAACCCAGCCCGCAGTCCAATGCGCTCGCGGACGCAATTCTCACCAACAGAGACTACGCGCCCGCACATGCGGTCAAGCAACTCGACCTCATCGTCGGCAAGTACTTCGGCCAGGCTGCCGCCGGCTAAGTGTACGTCGCCGCTGCGCCAGTCCGTCCGCAAACGAGTTTTGCAGGGGCGCGTGATTCTTGCACAGCGTCGCACAACGATGTATACTCCGCAGGTTGAATTGGTAGACGGAACGGAAGGAGCGAGTCATGGCTAAAAAGGGACCACGCGTACTCATCAAGATGCGCAGCACCGAGAGCGCACACATGTATCTGACCGAGAAGAATCGGCGCAATGATTCGACACGGTTGGAGCTGAAGAAGTACGATCCGATCGTCCGCAAGCACGTTGTCTATCGCGAGACGAAGTAGAGAGTCAGAATAGACGGTAGCCTTATCCCAAGAGGCGATTCAAGGCGCAGGGCGCTCGCCCTGCGTCACTTTTGTGTTCCAGACGCCGCATCGCCGGCGATGCAGACCAGTGGCCAGTCCGGCGGCGCCTTCGCGGAAACTGCACCGTGGGATCTCTTTTGGGGATGGCGCGTTCGGGAGTTGCCGCAGGCGCAGCATGTAGGATGTCCCCGATCCCGGCGCGAACGCCGCCGAAGCCTACGGGAACCGAATGCGCCTGAGGATCGTCAGGTGGTTGCGTAGGCTATCCGGCACGGGATTGGCAGGCAATGTTGTGGGCCGGAACCCCTCATCTAGTGTATGATCGTCGTGTAGTTGCTGTCGGCTTCCCGATCCTGTGGTTGTCTCCACAGAGTTCCTGCCGCGACCGCTTTCGAGTACGTACGGAGTAGTCGATCCACAGTCTATGTGTAGAAAACTTCTTTCGGGCCCCATAATTCGCGTCGTCGTTGTGGCCGCGGCAGCCGTACTCGCGGTGGCCATGCTGGACGCGGTCTTGGCGCAATCGACGAAACTGCCTTTACCGGCCTTGCAGCAGCAGCCGGCCGCAACTCGTTCGCCGTCTCAGGCCGCAGCCACGCCGCTCGCGCCGATTGGTCTGCTTAGCCCTACCGTGGCCGCCACACAGACGGCCGCGGCCAGCGTCACCGTCCCGCTCACTGACGCCGAGGAACTAGGCACAGGAAACCAGGGCGCCGGTGATTCGAATGCTACGCCAAATCAAGAAGCCGAGACAATTTCCGCCGGCAGTGCCGGTGCCTCCGCAGCCAATCAAGCGCCGGAGTCATTCGAAGCCGAACCTCTGAGCGGCACCATCGTGTCCAACCGCACCAACTACGCCGCGCGCTTCTTCCTCGAAGGTCAGTTGTACCGGATCGAGCCTTTCGCGTCTGCGGGTCTCGAGATACCTCGCTCAACGTCCGTGCTCACTCTGTACACATGTGACGCAGAGACGCCGGAGACACAGGATGACTGCTACTGGGACCCGTACCTACTGCAGCAGGATGGCTTCTACGAAATCGTGGATGAGTCCGTGGTGGTCGGCCTGCCCAGCCTGATGATACAGGATGCAAATGCGCCGCCGGAGGATCAAGTCTGGATCCACAATCGCACCGGCATCACCGAATCTGTGGTCTTCCAGGACGTTGTCCATGAAGTATCACCGGGCGCCGTGCAGGAGTTCGACGTGGAAGTCGGCGCCCCCGTCATCGTCTACGTAC
The DNA here is from genome assembly GCA_963752485.1 of uncultured Chloroflexia bacterium. GTDB lineage: Bacteria > Chloroflexota > Anaerolineae > Caldilineales > Caldilineaceae > JASGTU01. The sequence continues at coordinate 637,950 of CAVVYP010000011.1, read as the reverse complement.
GCAGTTGCGGCAGCGTGGAAGGCGCGCAAGCCTGCGAGTGGGCCCCCGCCAATTTGGATACGGGCGCCTACTTCGCCATGGTGGAAGTCTCTACGCCCGGCGGAATTCCCGGCAGCCGCATCACTACAATTGACCTAAGACCGGTGCTCGATGCCGGCGGTGAGACCCTCGCAGCGCCTGCATCCGTGGCGTGTGAACTGCCACGTGCCCGCGCTCAATATCCGCAGCGGACCTGGTCTCCAATACGAGATCGTGGGCAAAATCCGCGGGGAGGCCGATGATGCGGGTCAGGTATCTGTCACCGGCCGCAGCGCCGACGGACTCTGGTTTGCGGTGGCGGAATCCGTGGCAGCCAACGGCTGGGTAACGAGCAACGACGACTTCATGGCCTGCCGCGCCAGCGCCAATGACCTGCCCATTGCCGAGTTCACAGGCGCACCGTTGGCGCCCACAGCAGCGCCGGCGCCCGTCGCCGCGGCTACGCCTGTTCCACCGCAATCCTCAATAGCGGAACAACCTGCCGATGTCGTTGCCGGCGATGGCAGCGCCACCGCGGACGCTGTCCCCGCGGCCGAGCCGCAACCCGCGGCGGAAGACCCCTCCTTGGTGGAAGAGCCCACCGTGGACGCGGCCGACGTAGTATCTCCCACCGCCGAATCGCCAGGATCGGGAATCCCCGAAGGGCTGGCAATGCTGATCCTCAACAACGGGTTCCAGTACCCGATCCGGTTCACCGTCGACCAGCGCTACCGCCCCATAGAGGGTCCAAGCGAATTCGACCTGGATCCGGGCGCATCCACGAACGTAGTCGTTTTTCCTGGCACCGTGGCTTTCACGGCCAGCAGCCCGTGGAACGGGCTCTCCGGCAACGCCGATCTCGAGGTGGGTACGGATCAGTCAGCCGTCATGTGGCTGCGCTTTGAGCCCGAACCGGACGATTCGTCTCAGTGGAGGCTGGCGTGGGAGTAACGCTGGCGTAGCCGTATAGCGCCACATCAACCGCGGCGACGCGCTGCGCACACGCTGCGCCTATTCGCTGTCCAGCCGATATCGTACGTATAGTTCCCGGGTGTCCTCGTCCGCGCTCAACTCAAACTGCGCAGGCGGTCCCACAGGACGATCCGCTTCATCCACAAGCTGAACAACCCAGTCCCCCGCCTCTGCCTCCACAACGATCACGCTGAGGTTGGTGAAGCGCGTGTAGGGCCCCGGTTCCCGGCGCGTGACATTGGGCAGTCCGCCTTCGGACAGAGAATCCGACTCGAGGAGCGCGCCGTTGTGCACGATGCGCAGGCCATAGTCGGACAATCCGAAGTCTCCCGGTGCGTACACATAGAGGTAGATACGCACTACACCCGGCGCAAGCGCCTGTGTCGGGAACTTCTGCGCCGACTCCAGAACAAACGGATAGTCCGGGGGCGGAGTCGCGGTGGGTGTCAAGGTAGGCGTCGCCGTCGGCTCAGGCGTCGCCGTCGGCGTGGACGTCGGAGGTACGGTCGGCGTGTTCGTGGGTGGAAGCGGCGTGTCGGTTGGCGCCGGCTGGGGCGCCTGCGCCTGCTGCACAGCCTGTGCGTCGACGCCCGGCGCCGGAGCAACGGCGGCATCGGGCTGGACAGTCGCATCCGCCGATACGGCGCCTGCCGGCAGTACAACGAGAATCGGCGTCGGCGTGAACGTCGGGATCGGCGTTCGCGTCGGCTCTGCACCGCCAAAGAAACGACAGCCCGAAAGCAGACCGACGAGCGCGGACATCGCCAGCACGATGAAGGCCGTCCTGAACGGAGCGTATGCGTTGACGGTTCTTGGGTGCGAAATATCCACGAGGATCAGCCGGCTACCACCGCCCGGACATAGAGACGTCCATAGCGAAAAGTTGACGAACACAGGTGCTCAGGGAAGTCAGTATCGTCCCTATGGTAGCCCATCGGGAATCGCTCCGCAAACGATTGAGGTTCAAGACTGCTTTCATGGGCCGCCTCGTCACGTCCCAGCCACGACGTTCTTGTGCCGCGGACACGGCCTCACCTGAGTCCAGCCGCATGTCGACCTTGCTTCATAACGACCACAGCGCAGTCCCTGGTTCCGCGGCGGCGCCTGATCCGCAACGGCGTTGCTTCGGCTCCCGCGCTATCAAATGCAACCGCGAACGCCCTCGAGGCCGGCGGGCGTCTCTTCGGTCGAATTCGTCAACCACACCTTGTCGGCGAGCGAGCGATTGCTGCGTTGACGGCCTCCCGCCACTAGGCTACAATGCGTACCGTTGCCTCAACATGCGGTTACAGAAAGATCGCCATTCCTACTTCGGGGGCTTCACGTGTCGTTTCAGAAGCTGCTTGCCGGCCTATCCCGCTCCATACCTGAGAAGAATATCCTCGTCCAGCGCGCGCAGGTGGCGCCCTATGAGTCTGACGGCCTCACTTCGCTGCGCGCCCGTCCCGGCGCCGTCATCCTCGTGGAATCCGCCGACCAAGTTGTCGAGACGGTGCGGCTATGCCACGAGTACGAGACGCCGTTTGTGGCGCGTGGCAGCGGCACCAGTCTCTCCGGTGGGTCGACGCCCATCGAGGGCGGCATCGTCATCGCATTGAACCGCCTGAACCGCATACTCAAGGTCGACCCGCAACAGCGGACCGCGGTCGTCGAGCCGGGTGTGGCAAACTTGGCCGTCACCCACGCGGCCTCGCCATTCGGTCTCTACTATGCGCCCGATCCCTCCAGCCAGCCCATCTGCACCATCGGCGGCAACCTCGCCTTCAACTCCGGCGGCGCTCATTGTCTCAAATACGGCATGACCGCCAACCACGTACTCGGCATGCGCGTTGTCCTGCCCGACGGCGAAGATTGCAGAACTTGGCGGCGCCAGCTTGGAGACCGCCGGTCCGGATTACGCAGCCTTTTTTGTGGGCAGCGAAGGGCTCTTCGGCATCGCCGTCGAGGTGACCCTGCGCCTCGTCCCCAAGCCGGAAACCTATCGCACGATACTGGCTTCGTACGACAGTCTGCGCGCCGCCGGCCAAGCCGTCGCGGACGTAGTCGCCTCCGGTCTCCTGCCCGGCGCCATCGAGATCATGGACAGCCTGGCCATCGAGGCGGCGGAGAAATCCGTGCATGCCGGTTACCCGCATGGCGCAGCGGCTGTCTTGATCGTGGAACTGGATGGGGAAGCTACACAGGTCGAAGCCGAGTTCAAGCAGTTGCACGACGTCATCGAGAAGTCGGGCGCCAGCGAGTTCCGCATCGCTACCGACGACGCGCAGCGCGCCCAGATCTGGAAGGGGCGCAAAGGCGCCTTCTCTGCAGTCGGCCGGCTGGCCCCCAACTACATTGTCCAGGATGGCGTCGTACCCCGGGAGCAGCTAGGTGCGGCGCTGGAGTTCATCGAACAGGCCAGCGCCAAACACCAACTGCGCGTGGCCAATGTCTTCCATGCAGGGGACGGCAATCTCCACCCGCTGATTCTCTACGATGGCAGCCAACCTGGCATGCTCGAGCGCGCCGAAGAGCTCGCCGGTGAGATCATCACCATGTGCATCGAGCTCGGCGGGACATTGACCGGCGAGCACGGCATTGGCCTGGAAAAGCGCAGCCACATGCCGGAACTATTCGCAGACAACGACATGAACCTCATGCACGAGGTCCGCCGCCAGATAGACCCGTTGCAGATCGCCAACCGCAACAAGATGCTGCTAGTCGATGGCGCGCCTTTGCACTGACGGCGCGCTCGGCAGTAACGGAGGACCGTCTTCGTCATGAGCGTTACGTCGCCGCTTGAAATGGTCACCAGTTTTGAAGATGCGCAAGAGATCGTGCGCAACGCCGCCAGAGTGCTGCCCACCGGCGCGGGCACGAAGCCGTCCCTTGCCAAAGCCGCCGCCGGTACGCTCAGCGTAGATATGCGCGGCCTGAGCGGAATCGTCGAATATGAACCCGCTGAATATACCATCACTGCCCTGGCCGGGACGCCCGTCTCTGAACTTGAGACTGCACTGCGCAAGAACGGGCAATGCTTGCCCTTTGACCCGGTATTCGTGCGCGCCGGCTCTACCGTTGGCGGGGCCGTCGCCTCCGGCCTCAGCGGCTCAGGACGCCTGCGCTATGGCGGCATACGCGACTTTATCCTTGGCGTCCGCTTTGTGGATGGGCGGGGGCGGCTCATGCGCGGCGGGGGCAAGGTAGTCAAGAACGCGGCCGGCTTCGATTTCCCCAAGCTGCTCGTCGGCAGCATGGGTCGGTTGGGCGTTCTGCTCGACGCCACCTTCAAGGTCTTTCCACGGCCCGCAGCGCATGCGACGCTCTTGACCAAGTATGCCACAGTGGAATCCGCGCTTGCTGACATGCAGAGGCTCAGCGTGAGCCCCATCGAACTGATCGCCATGGATTTGGCGCCGGCCACTAGAGCAGGGCCCTACACGTTGGCGACGCGCATCGGCGGGCTGTCCGACCTTCTGGCCGCACGCGTAGAAAGACTGCGCGGCGACTTGCCGGATTCCGCAGTCCTGGAAGGCGACGAAGAGGCTGCCTACTGGGTGGACGCCGCCGAATTCGACTGGGCTGCGCCGGCTACGCTGCTGGTCAAGGTTCCCATAACGCCCTCATCTATTCCCGGAATCGAAAGCGTCCTCGCCGGCGCACCCGCGGCGGCAAACGGTGCGCGCCGGTATGCCGTAGCCGGCAACCTCCTGTGGCTCTCCTGGGCAGGACCAGAAGATGCGCTGCATGAACTGCTGGCCGCACACAACTTCAGCGGCGTAGTACTGCGCGGCGACTCGATGCACCCGCTACTCGGCGCAACGACCGACTCTCCATTCGCTCAGAGAGTCAAGGCCGCGCTCGACCCCGAAGCCAAATTTCAGAACATCCACCCGGTCTAGGCTATGCAACACGAGATTCCAGTAACGCAACTGGGGCCCCAAGGTCAGGCGATGGGCAATGCTGTCGACAAGTGTGTGCATTGCGGTCTCTGCCTGGCGACTTGCCCCACCTACATTCTGCTGGGTGAAGAGATGGACTCGCCACGCGGCCGCATCTTCCTCATGAAGGAAGCCCTGGAAGGCTCGCTGACGCCCGAGGAGGTGACGCCCTATATTGACCGCTGCCTGGGCTGCATGGCGTGCACCACAGCGTGCCCCTCGGGCGTCGAATACGGCGATCTTCTCGCCCCCTTCCGCGCAAAGGCGGAGCAATATCGGCGTCGCCCCGTCATGGGATCGGTCACGCGGCGACTCGTCCGCGAGACGCTGCCCTATCCCGATCGCTTCCGCGCGGCCTTCCGCGCCAGCCAACTGGCAGGACCTGCCAGAAGGCTTGCTCCCGCCGCGCTCGCGCCCATGATGGCGCTCCTTCCGGATGAGCTTCCCGCTTCCGAGCCTTTGCCGCCCATCATACCGGCGCAAGGACCCCGAAGGGCCCGTGTCGCTCTGCTCACAGGCTGCGTGCAACAGGCGCTGGCGCCCGACATCAACTGGGCGACGATACGCGTGCTGGCGAGAAACGGCGTCGAGATCGTCATACCGCAGGGCCAGGGATGCTGCGGCTCGCTGTCACTGCATATCGGCGAACAGGACCAGGCGCGAGAGTTGGCGCGCCGCAATCTCAAGGCGTTCCCGCGTGATGTGGACGCCGTCATCACCAACGCCGCCGGCTGCGGATCCGGCATCCATGACTACCCTCTGCTGTTCGCCGGCCAGGTTGACGCCGAAGCGGCCGCCCAATACGCCGAGAGCGCGATGGACATCACTGTGTTCCTGGACCGGTTGGGCCTTGCGCCGCCGCCGGATGCGGTCGAGCCGGTCCGCGTCGCCTATCACGACGCTTGCCACCTGGCGCACGCTCAGGGCGTCACCCAGGAACCGCGGCGACTGCTGCGCGCCATCCCCGGCGTCGACCTGCTCGAGATTCCGGAAGGCGATATGTGTTGCGGCTCGGCGGGCACATACAACATCGAGCAACCGGAACTGGCGAGTCAACTCGGGCAGCGCAAGATCCACAATGCACGGACCGTACAGCCGGATATGATCGCGACGGGCAACATCGGCTGTATGATACAAATGCGCAACCACGCCAACGGGGCTGATCCTCTGCCGGTCGTCCACACGATCATGGTTCTCGATCGCGCCTACGCCGGCGTTTCCCTGCGCACCGGAACGGATGAGAGAGCGTAACGAGGTGATCCAATGTCGAAATTCGTACAGGTAAAGACGCAACTGCGCGATGTCGAGATGGTCAAGCATGCGCTGGACGATCTCAAAATGTCATACTCCGAGGGGGCCACGTATCGCCACGTGTGGAGCGGCAGCGCCTATGCCGTGCCTCTGCTCGTGAAGGACGGTTCCCTCACATTCGGTTTCCGTCAGGACGAGGAGGGCAGCTACGAAGCTGTCGGCGACGACATGCAGATGCAGCGCATTCGGCCGGCCGTCGAGCGCATCTCCCAGCGCTACGCCTACCACATGGTGCTGGCAGAGACGAGCAACGCAGGCTTTGACCTGGTGGAAGAAACCGTCGGCGCGGACAATGTCATTCGGCTGACCGTGCGTCGCTGGAGCTAGGACGCACGATGCGCACAGTGCGCCCGGCGATATAGGTCACAACGGAGTGGAGTTGTAGGGGAGAAGTGTAGATGACACGCGAAGAGATCGAAATCGAAATCACGCCGGACGGCCGCATCCAGTACACCGTCAAGGGCGTGAAGGGAAGCGCATGCGAGTCGATCAGCGAGTTGCTGGAACGGCTGGGACAGGTGGAGCGAGCGGAGAAGACGAGTGAGTACTACGAGTTCGAAGAAGAAACAACCGTCTCCATCTCCGGCGTGTAGGCTGCCGGCCGGTCCGCCCCCGGCGCCGCGGCCCAGTTCCCCGTCGAAACTGACATCATCATCCAGCCGGACGGCCGCGTGATCATCGCGGACCTGCCCCGAGAGTTGGAAGCGCTGCTCCTGCTCCTGAACGGCGGAGATCATCCGAATGCGTCAGTCGGCGCCCCGGCGCATGGCGTACCGGGCTTCTACGAGAACAAGCTGGACTGAGCCGCCCGATCCGGAAGCTCCACACCCAAATGGTCGTACGCCGCCGGCGTCGCCAAGCGTCCACGCGGCGTGCGGTCCAGAAAGCCGAGCTGCAGCAAGTAGGGTTCCACCACATCCATGATGGTGTCGCTCTCTTCACTGATACTCGCGGCCAGCGTATCGAGCCCCACAGGGCCCCCACCGAACTTATTGATGATGCCGTCCAGCACACGGCGGTCCAACTCGTCCAGCCCAAGTTCGTCCACGTCCAGAAGCGCCAGACCCGCAACGGCCACGTCGTGGTCGATACGCCCATCCGCGCGCACCTGGGCGTAGTCGCGTACGCGGCGCAGCAGGCGCAGCGCCACGCGCGGCGTCCCCCGCGAGCGGCGCGCGATCTCGGCGGCGCCGGCGTCCGCGATCTCCACGTCGAGAAGCCTGGCCGCCCGCAGCACGATCTGTTGGATCGCAGGCTGATCGTAGAAATCGAATCGCTCCACCACGCCAAAACGCGCCCGCAACGGCGAAGTGAGCAGCGCCAATCGCGTCGTAGCGCCCACGACGGTGAACTTCGGCAGCTTGAGCTGGATATTGCGCGCGCCCGGGCCGCTTCCCACGATGATGTTGAGCGAATAGTCCTCCATCGCCGGATAGAGGATTTCCTCAATGGCGCGTCCCAGCCGGTGAATCTCGTCGATGAAGAGAATGTCGCCCTTGCGCATGTTCGTCAGGATTGCGGCCAGGTCTCCGGCCTTCTCCACCGCGGGCCCTGCCGTCACCTTCAGGTTCGCCCCCATCTCGTTCGCCAGAATATGACAGAGCGTCGTCTTGCCTAGTCCCGGCGGGCCATAGAGCAGCACATGGTCCAGCGCATCCTCCCGCTGCTGCGCGGCGTCCACCAGCACCTGTATCTTCTCGCGCAGCCGGTCCTGGCCGATCATTTCGTCCAGCGAGCGCGGCCGCAGCGCATGGTCGATGGGCGCGTCGCCCACCTGGCGCTCGCCGGAAATCGCCCGCTTCTCCGAGTCGGGAGTCACGAATTTGTTGCTGGAAGCGGTACGTTCGTCTGCCATAGCGAATCTGTGAAACTTTCCAAGGGAATTGCACGTCTGTTCTATAGGGACGATTATAGCAGATGCCGAAGGTCCATCGAAACCGCGTTGCCGGACCCGACGCACGGCGCAAAGACTGTCGCCAGTTCCTGCGTCAACTATCAGCCCACGCCCCCGCTGAGGCCGTCAGGTTTCGAAGGGCGATACCTGTAGGGCTGTTTCAAGTTGCAGAGTGAGGATCGCATCGCACAAAAAGTTGTAGGCATCGCCGCCATTGGTCGCGATTAGGCCGCTAGGATGGAAGGGTTTTCGCCACTTCCCGACTCGGGGAGCGCGATTCCGGCCAGGAATAAGGGCAAATTCTGCAATATTCATAGAAAATGGTCGCTACTTTGGAAACATGAAACAGCCCTAGCGATACCTGCGCAGGAAGTTGACCTTTGGCCCAAAAGCTGATATAACCTATTCCCTATCGTCAGCATACCAGGTTTAGTCTGTTAGCAGTGGTTTCGTCTGGACGTGGCGACTGTCTTGTCGTCGGGAATCTGACCTAGGCGACGCCCCCAGGAGGTCACAATGTCCCGTGAGGAATTCGTCGTCAAAGAGCAAAAGAAGCTGCTCGAGGATCGCGAAGATGTCGTTGGGCAACTCGATCATCTCAAGGAGTATATGCTCGCCGAGGTCGACGTGGAGCCCGATGAGGGCGACGCGGAGATCGTTGAGCGCGAAAAGAACGCCGTTCTCATCGGCGTCCTAGAGCGTAAGCTCAAGGATATCGACGCTGCCCTGCGCTCGATCGACAAGGGCCAATATGGTATCTGCGAGCGTTGCGGCGAAGATATCGAAGTCGGCCGGCTGGAGATCAAGCCCGACTCGACCATGTGCGTGACGTGCCAGGGCGAGGTCGAGCGGCTCGCACGCCGGGGGCGTCCCGTGCGCTAGTACCCAGACCCATCAGAAATGGCCGCCGGTGCAGCAAGCCACGGGCCGGTGGCCGCCCCAAGTACGTCCGAGTACATCCAAGCGCCTCACAATCTCCCGTACAGGCTCACACTGTGACCGCCAACGTCTTCGCTTCGACACATCCGCTAGTGCAGCATAAGCTGTCCTTGCTTCGCCGCACGGAGACGGAATCCAAGAAGTTCCGCGAAGTGATCAGCGAACTCGCGACCATTCTCGTCTACGAGGCGATGCGCGATGTCCCGCTGCGCGTAATACCCATTCGCACACCCCTCACCGAAACGCAAGGGTATGCGATGGCGGAGGATGTCGGTCTCGTACCGATTTTGCGCGCCGGGCTGGGAATGGTGGAAGGTGCGTGGACGCTGCTGCCGCAAGCCGAGGTGTGGCACCTTGGCCTCTATCGAGACGAGCGTACCTTGCGCCCCGTTGAGTATTACAACAAGCTGCCGGTGTCGCCAACCGTGGAGCTCTGCTTGGTCCTCGACCCGATGCTTGCGACGGGCGGATCGGCCATCGCCGCCGTGGACGTCTTGAAACGCTGGGGCGTCTCGCGCATCAAGTTCGTTGGGCTGATCGCCGCCCCCGAAGGCATTGCCGCCTTTCATGCACAGCATCCGGATGTGGACGTTCATCTGGCCGCTGTGGACGAGCGTCTCACCACCGAAGACGACGGATTCCCCTCCGGCTTCATCTGGCCCGGCCTAGGCGATGCCGGCGACCGCCAGTTCGGCACCGCCTGACCGGCCGCACCGGCGCCCGGCTCATGCCGCCGACAGGTCGTTTCTCGAGATCAGGTGCGCCTGCCCGTCCGCGTGATAGCTGCTGCGCACAAGCGGACCGCTTTCCACCCACCGAAATCCGCGTGCCTCGCCCTCTTCCTTCAAGCGTTCAAACTCCGCAGGTTCGTAGTAGCGTTCGATCGGGAGATGGAACCGGCTCGGCTGCAGATACTGGCCGATAGTCACGATATCCACATCGTGGCCGCGCATATCGTCCAGCACCTGCAGGATCTCGTCCCACCTCTCGCCGATACCCACCATGATGCCCGTCTTGGTCAGGGATAGAGGATCCATCCGCTTGGCGTGCTGCAACAACTCCAGGCTGCGCTCGTACTTTGCCTGCGGTCGCACAGTGCGATAGAGGCGCGGCACCGTCTCCGTATTGTGGTTGAGGATCTCCGGCTTGGCGTCCATCACCGCCTGCAGCGCATCCCAGTTCGCCCTTGAAGTCCGGAATCAACACCTCTACGGTGCAGCCCGGCTGCAGCAGTCTGATCCAGCGCATGCGATTCGGCGAACACCCACGCTCCGCCGTCCGGCTGCTCGTCCCGGTTTACGCTGGTCAGCACGGCATGGTGCAGTCCCATGGCCTTCACGCTTTCTGCCAATGCGGCGGGCTCGTCCGGGTCGAGCGGTTCCGGTCGTCCGGTCTTGATCTTGCAGAAGCCGCAACTCCGCGTGCAGGTGTCACCCATCAGCAAGAACGTCGCCGTGCCGCGACCCCAGCATTCACCGATATTCGGGCACATTGCCTCTTCACACACGGTATGCAGATGCTTGCCGCGGAAGAGACCGGACAGCTCGCGGTACTTGGGGCTGTCCGTCGGCCGCACCCGCAGCCATTCCGGCCGGCGTCCGCGCGTCAACTGGCCGCGCGGTTTGGGCGGAGCTGCTTCCAGCCGGATGGTTCCCATCTCATTCCGTTCAGTGACCGTAGGTTCGCTCACGTCTCGTCCTCTCACCTATCAGACCCATTCAGACACTAGTGTCGTCCCGCCGTGGAATCTATGCAGTGACCACGGTTCCCAAGACGTCATCGCCATGTGGAGGGCTCGATTCCTGCGCCGTCTCAGCCGCCACTGACTGCTGGATCAGCACGCCGGCCACGGCAAGACCGATGTACAGCCAAAGCAAAACCGTCATATGCGGATAGACCATGTTGAACCAGTAGTGGTCGAAGACGCCGCTCACCAGTGCGCCCAACACCGCACCGCTCAACCCGAGCACGATGGGCTCCATACCGCGGACCAAATCCGCGCTGCCACGCCCGGAGCATGACCACAAAGAATCCAACCATGACTGCCACAAAGATCACGAGGCCCACGATGCCCATGTTCTCCGCGACGATCAGATACAGCATGCTCACGCCAAGATAGATGTCGATGTCCGGCGCGCCGACAAACCCGACGCCAAAGAGCGGATAGCGCTGCAGCAAGATCAGCGCATCCTTGTACTCGCCGAACCGCATCTGTGTAGCCAGGTCCTCGCCCGCAAAGCCCGCCGCCAGCCGAGCCACGTAAGCCTGCGTCTGCGGCAACAACAACACCAGGATGGCCGCCACGACACCCAATATCAACAGTCGCCGGTATTTCAGCACGGCGATCAGATCCTACCGCAGCCGCCATGCCCAAAAGGGCCGACCGGCTGTACGTCAGGTAGAGCGCCAGCGCCGCCGTCCCGAACATCAGCCACGCCAGCCAGCGCGGCAGAATTCTCGCAGGGCTTGCCACTTGGGGCGCGAGCAGCCCCGTCACCAGGATCATCATGCCGCCTAGCACGTTCGGGTCCACCGCCGTACCGATGGCCCGCATCGTCCCTTCCGGGTCGTCCTCGATCCAGCGCAGAGCGCCGACACCGCCCGGATAGTCAAACCGAACGAGCCGGTCCAGGATTGCGACCGTCCAGTCCGGCGAAATCACGTAGAAGATCACCGCAATGGAAGCCGCGGCCCAGCCGGCCAGCATCAGCCAGCGCACGACCCAGACATACTCGTCCTCCGTGCGCACTGCATTGATCACCACGAAGAACATGCCGACACCCAGCAATATCTCTGCGAAGCGCCGAATTGCGTACGTGGTGGCGCGGCTATGCGTTAATCCGAATATGAAGCTGAAAAGCGCCATCAGCATGAAGAGCGCCACGAGTGCGCCCAGCGGCGACGCCACGAAGCCCCGCTCGTTGCCCACTGCGATCTTGGCCACCCATACGAACAGAAGCGCGCCCAGGGCAACGTCCAGGAACGTCGGCTTGAACCCGATGCTAAACGGCATGCTGGCAAACGGCAGCACGAACGCCACGCCGATCAGCGCCACGAAGCCCCAATGGGTATCCACGATTATCATGGCCGCCGCGATCACGGCAAGACCCGCGGCAATCGCCAGAAGCGGGCCCGCCACGCCAATGAAGAGCGCAAGCACGAACGCACCGGCCGCAGCAATCGCGACCAGCGCGCCCACGCGCAGCGCCTGTGATGGGCTGAACACTAGCCTCTGTATTGTCTGATACGCGCCGCTAATCATCGTCTGTCGTGTCCACCTGGACTACATCCGCGATTGTGCAGTCCGCCACTGTCACAGCGCCCAGCGATACATGATCCGCACCGTCGACCGTTAGCACCCGCTCCGCTCCGGCATCGGGACGGTAGAGCCCTCCAATCACATCATACACGCCCGCCGGAAGGTCATGCGGAACGAGTATACCATAGCTCTCTGTCCTACTGTCCGCGTCTCCAGCCGCCGGCGCGGGCGCCAGCAGGCGGTCGTGTTGCGCAACAAGCCGCCCGCCCTCGTCGATGAGTTGCACGAACACCTTCACCGGCTGGTCCGCGTCCAGTCCGCTGACGTCCCACGCCAGATGACAATCACAGCGCCGCCCGGCGCCACACTCGTTGCAGCCAATTCATTGCCTTCGAGCGTCGCACCGTTTTCAAACTCGATGCGGCCTCCCCGGCCTCATCTCGCCCGGTCGTACGTACACGGCAATCGGCCAGTTTGCCGACCGGTCCGTCGCGGCCAGTGCGAAATGCTCGCGCAAGCGCCGACGCTCCGATTCCGCCGGCATCCCACGAGAGCGCAGGCTGTTCGATGAACAGCACGCGCTCGGCACCCTGTTCGACCAGTGCTTCGACCTCCGCGCCGGCCAGCACCGCGTCATTCGCCAGCGGCGGCAGCACGATATGGTCCGGGCCTCCGCCAAAATAGTACCAGAGCGTGGGGTCGGGGTAATTCTGCGCCAGCCGCACATTCTCTGCGGGCGCGCACGCGCTCAGCCGTTCCAGCGATTGCGCCAGTTCGCGCCAGCCCCTGGACTTGCTGTATGCAGGGTCCGCGAAATAGCCCGCCAGTGACAGGCCAGACCCGACGAACAGAGCGATTACGAGCGACCGCCCCGCCCATGCCCCACACGCGTGCCGAAACGCCCGCCTTGGCGCGCGCGGGCATGTGCACTAGCGGCAGCAGGGAACATGCCGCCAAGGCGAAGAATGGCGGCGCCGCCGCCGCCAGGTACCGTTCATCGAAGATCGGCCGCGCCTGCGCGCCGTACCAAGCCGCCAGCACCGGAACACCTAGGTAGAGTCCGAAAAGCCACGCGGCGGGACGGTGGCGCTGCGAATTCGCCAATGCGATCAACCCGAGCCCCGCAGCCAGCACGCCGGCCGCCGCCCACACTGGCCCCTGCCATGCCGGCACAGTTTCCCCGGCTGCGAACACAGCAAAGGCCCGCGCCAGCGCTTCGAGGAGGCCCGGTGAATCGCCGTTGCCTTTGTAGCCCGTCAGCGTGTCCTTCACTGCCCACAGCCACGGCAGGTAGAGCGCCAACAGCGCCGCCTGCCACATGAGCCATCGCCAGAACGCGCGCGCCGGCAGACGCCTCGCGACAAGAAGCGCCAACACGTAGAGATTCTGGGCGAGGATGATGAAAGCGGCGAAGTAGTGCATGTGCAGGGCCGCCAGGCTTACCGCCACATACGCGATGCCTGCACCGGGCTCGCGCCTGCGCAGCCACACAACTGCCAGCAGGGTACTAGCCAGCGTCAGCGCCATGCTCATGCTGTACATCCGCGCGTCCTGGCTGTGCCAGATCGCGTACGGACTCACCGCCAAGAGCGCAGTGCTCAAGACCGCGATGCGTACTGGCAGCTCGCGTTTCCAGCGCCAAGCGGAACAACAGCGTGATCGCTGCCACGCTGAACAAGACGCCCAGGTAGCGCAGCCCAAACTCGCTCGCGCCCGCGGCGGAGATCCACGCCTTCTGTACGAAATAGCTCAATACCGGATGCGGCTCTTCGAGCGCCAGCGTGTCAGCCACAATCTGTGCATACGGATTGAGGCTGAAAAAATAGCCGAACGCTTCGTCCCCGCGCAACTCCTGTGCGCCAAGCCGAAACACGCGCAGCGCATAGCCGCCCAGAATGACAACCAGGAGGCCAATACGGTCGAGGCGTTTCACGGGTCAGGCAGCCTTCCGGTTACGCTTTGTCAGCAGGCGCACGACCAGGGCAACCACGAGCAGGAGCAGAGTGGCCAAGCTGATCAATACGCCCGTGCGCACGCTGTCCGGGGCGTAGACCAGCGTGAAGCGTGCATCGCCCTCCGGCAGGGCAATCGCCATGAACGCGAGATTCGGCGCGCACCGGACGCAGCGTCGGAAGCCCGGACGGATGCATGGCCCCCGGCTCGCACGCCGGCTCGCACTCGATGTCCCGAACGCTCCAGCCGGGCATCCAGTTTTCGCCTGCAACGAGAATGCCGCCGCCACTGTTGCCAACTTCCATTTTTAGCTGATGCGGGGCCAATCGGCTTGCCCGCACCGCTGCCCCGGTCTGGTCGGCGCTCCACGACTGGAGCGCCGCATCGGGCGGCAGCACGACAGCCTGGTCTAGATCGAAGGCGTGGTCGGCCAGCAAGGCAATGGCTTCCTCATCGCCGGCGCGCACTGCGCTCCCGACTATCCACAGGCGCGGATTCGGTTCGTCAAGACGGTGCAGGTATGTAGCGTCCTCCTGCTGTGGAAACTCTGCAAGCAGTTTGCTAGGCTCAAACAGCTCCTGCCGCCAGGTGAGCACATGGCCCACGCCCGTCAGCCGGAACATGCGGTCCAGCGGAAAGCTGTCGAACAACTTGGCATATGCGGACAGTCGCAGGGGACTGCTTCCCCACACGTCCTCGACATCTGCGCGCATGCCGTAGTCCTCGAACACCCGGAATTCGTTGTATGCGCGCCCGGCCAGCCCCGTCGCGTCTCCCGCCGCGTCGACAGCGGTGCGCATTGCCTCCACTTCGGGCGGCAGCGCAACGGCTTCCCACGGAGAACGGATTTCCAAATTGGTCGTCATGTTCGCCAACACCAGATTGGCGGCGGCAAGTCCGCAAACCAGCCATTCACGGCGCACGCTCCACCCATCCAGCCAGACCGCTACGGCCAAACTCATTGCCAAAAGGAGCGTCGCGGCGGCAATGGCCAGAAAGCGCCATTGACCGATGGCTGTGTGGCCCGGCAGTTGCCATAGAAGCCCGAATGTATAGACGCCCGCTGTGACAAGTGCACCGTACAGCAGGGCAAATCGCCGCCGGAAGCGTGGCGAAGCGGCCGGAGCATAGGCCAAGCCATAGGCAGCCAAGACGCTCAGTCCCATCGCGACCAAATATGCCGATCGTTCCTGGCCGCGAAACATGTCCCATCCGGGAGCGAATCGATACAGCAGCGGATAGAGAAAGCCATTGTCACCGTACGACGCCAACAGACCAACTGCGGCCAGCGCCAAGAAATAGCCCACAGCCCAACGGGCGAAGCGATCGCTGCTGTCCGCCGTCCGCGGCGCCATACCCCCGGCCAAACCTGCAACCGCGCCGAATGCCGCCATACCCAAGCCAATCACGCCGATATACAGTGGAGAGAAGTGCGTCAGCACGCCCGGCAGCAGGACCTGCCATGTATCGCGTAGAGGAAACCCTCCGCTTACATACGCGTAGTCCACGTTCGCGCGCACGGACAATCGCGAGAATTCCACGCTTGGCAGCAACTGTGCTGCGACCAGCCCAGCTGTCAGAAGTACGAACGCAGCCAGCCCGGCCATCCTCAATCCGGCCGCTCCCGAACCTCTATTGCCTCCATCGCCCCGGGCAGCGCCGTGGCGCCCGAGCGCCAGTACGACGATCCATCCCGCCACCGCATAGGCCGTGTACATGAAGGTCTGCGTATGACCGGCCAGAAACGCTGCGGCGAACGCAACTGCAGCGCCCACCCAGTACCGCCAGCGATTCGGCTCCCGCCACGCGCGCAGCAGAAGCCACAGCAACAGCGGCAACCACACGGCCGTACGCAAGACCGACAACTGCAGCGGCGGATAGCCCGTCACATAGCCGGACAACATGAACGCAATGCCGCCTAGCGCCGCCGCCCATACCCGTCCGGTGAGCTGCCTGGCAAGCAGGAACGTGAACCAGCCGGCCAGCAGCACATGCAAGACCGCCTCGATCTCCAGGAAATAGAACCGTGCGGCGGCAGACCGAAACGGCAGCGTCGCCAGAAGCATCAGAGTACTCAACGGGTAGAGCACAGCGGCCTGAACATCCGCCCAGAAGGGATGGCCCGAATAGGTATACGGGTTCCACAGCGGCAGCGTTCGTGTTCGCCAGGCGTCCGCCACGTGCTGCGAAAAGGGGAGAAAATGATGGGTGAAGTCGCCGTCCGGGAAGGTTGTGAAACCGCTCAGAATCGGTGCATAGAACAGCAGTCCCAGGAGCGCCAGCGAAGCCACCGCCACAAGTGAATCGCGGCGCGACACGTCGTCAACGCCCCCGACACGTGGCTTGTCCTCACCGGAAGGCCCCATGCTCGACTGCTCCAAACTATCGCTCCAACTCTGCCGCGTCCTTATTGCTCTACGCTCAGCGTACCCAGCCGCACGAAGTCCGCACCGTCCGGGGCACGCAATCGCTCTGCATTCGGGCGAATCGGGATTGTAGAGGCCCGCGATCACCTGGTACTCGCCGACTGGCAATTCAGCCGGCAGAAGGAGGCCTGCCCGCTCGATCAGCTCCTCCTGCACAGGTACGGCGGAGAAAGGCGTATAGCCGTCGTCCGGCCCTGTATCCAACAGCGCCACCGGGTAGCCATCGCTGGTCAGCATCTGCACAAACCAGCGCAGGTTCGCCTCGTTGGCGCCCTCGACCAGGTAGTAGATCTCGACGGGGACTGCCGCGCCGGCGGCAACTGTTGCCGGGAGTCTAGCCCCTGTGAGGGTGATGGCGCTCGTGAGCGTGCCGACGAGCGGCACGTTCAGATCCGTGCGCGTCGCATCCTGCAGGGCCAACGGCGTGGCGTAGACAAGGAGACGATAGTCT
Organism: uncultured Chloroflexia bacterium; assembly: GCA_963752485.1. Taxonomy (GTDB): domain Bacteria; phylum Chloroflexota; class Anaerolineae; order Caldilineales; family Caldilineaceae; genus JASGTU01. Next base: position 620,807 of record CAVVYP010000011.1, on the reverse strand, counting down.
TCGTACCAATCGTCCGTTGCCTTGAAACTCGTGTCGGCAAGCCAGCGCTCCAGCAGGTTTTCCGGGTCGTTTGGCGGAAGCCCGCCGGTGACAAACCAGATGCGCTCGTTCTCCTCCAGCGTGCGCGACATCACCGACTGCGCCTCCGCGTGTCTGCAATGAGTCGGGCGCGTATCCCAACACGGGCGGAGCGGAGCCACATTCTGCGCCCAGCCAGTTCATCGGTATCTGATAGGCAAACGGCGCCACAGTTACAACGGCGTCGTCCTGGCCGGCCTGCGCGCAGATCTCGCCGATCACGGCGCGATATCCGCCGATCGACATCGCCGTAGTGAGGATGCCGGCTCACCTCGCTCGACCACAACCCCAGGAACAGCAGCGGCAGCACGACGGCCAGCCAGCGTATCGGCCGGCTGGGAAGGTCCGCCGGGTCCGAACCGTGCGGACCGCCACCACCCCAACGCCAATATCAGCATCGTCACCAGCACAGCCCCGCCTACGACCAGTACCAGCAGTTGCACATTCCCGTCTTGCCACAGCCACGCCAGGTCCGTGTTGGCGACCAAGCCGATATTCATCAACCGAAATTGACCGACGACAGGACTGTCCAGCAGATCGGCCAGGCCCTGTGCCGGCGGGCCGAAGGCCAGCGGATCCGACCAGTCTGTCGGATAGCGCGCTCGCAACAGGATCTCGTAGTTGACGAAGTTGACGGTCACCGCCGATGCCTGCACGATGAAGGAGACGGCGGCAGCGCCGATCAGAAGCCAGCCGGCCCAGCCCGGCGCGGCGACAAGCTCGCGCCATGCGCCGTGCTGCGCACGAACGGCCGCGACGCGGCGTTCCAGCCCCTCCACCACCGGGGCCAGCAGCAAAGTCCAGAACGGCGCCATCGGCACCAGAAAGCGCGGACCCCAGGCGAATCCGGCCCACCACATCCACCACATGCTGTACATGGTCAGCAGCACGAGACTCATGGCTGCGATCAGAATGCCTTCGAGTCTGTGCCTGCGCACGAACGGCGCGAACGCGGCTGCGCTGGCGATGAAGAGCGGCGTGAACCAGAATACGCCGCGATAGGGACTCAGCACCAGCCCGTACAGTCCCTGCAGGATCGGCGTCGTGAACCCTTCACCTTCACTGAAGTGATAGCCGGTGTCAAATGGGTTGCCGAATCGAGCGTAGTTGTAGACGAGCAGAATCATGCCGGCCGCCAACACAGGAGCAAGAAACGCGACTGCGACCGTGAGGCCCCTGCGCAGGTTCGTGGATGCCAGAGGTCCGCACCTTCGCAAGTCTCTGCATCCACGCGCCTCTCTGCCCGAACCCGAACAGCGCCAATGCAACCCCATACATCGCCAACAACCCGACAAGCAGGAAATGAGCCGTCACGGTCAGCAGCGCCAGCGCCGCGCCGGCTCCTCCCGCAACAGGCCAGCGCATGCGCCCGGTTGCGCCCCACGACACCAGGCCATAGAAACCCAGCATCAGCCCGAAGGCGCTGAGCGGTTCACCGAAGAACTGGTTGGCATACGGCCAGGCGATGGTACAGAGCCCAAACAACAGCGCCAGCGCCGCGCCCGCCCGATCATCGTAGCCAAGCCGAACCGCAACCAGCCACACCAGCGCCGCGGTCAACGCAGTCACGAAGCCGTTCCACAGCAGCGTCGACTGCAACAGCCCCACCACGATATTGAACCGCGCCGCCAGGTGCGAGCCACAGATACCAGGGCAACGCCGCCAGCGCCGGACCCACGCCCTTCTTGCTGTACACATCGCCCTCGGGGCCGAAGGCGCCTAGCACCTCGCCGGGGCTGTTCACCCATTGCGTCCACGCGATGGCGTTGGTGTCCACGGCCCCGCGCAGCCCGATTGACTCCGTCACCGCGAACAGGCTCACCTCGTCCACCACGTGAAACTTGCTGGAATGCGAAAAGGTATAGATTGTCAGGAGGAGCCCCACCAACAAGGTCAGGCCGTATGCTCGTCGATGCGCCATGATGAGTTCGTTTACAGCCCAAACAACCGGAGTCGAAGTACGGCTGAAGTGTAATCGCGGAAGATGCGCCAGAAGCCTGTCTTGCTCGATGCCGTGCCGGCGCAAGATGTAGTATACGGGCACTTCCAGGATCTTCCAGTCTCTGCGCCACGCCACCAGAAGAAGCCGAATGAAGTAGTCGCCATACCCGTAGAAGATCCGAGTAGCTTCAGGGTTCAATTGCGAGATGCGCCCGCGCCGCACCGCGAAGAATCCACTCAGGTGATCCTGGATCTGCGTCTGGAACAGGACGCGGATGAACATGTTGTACGCATAGCTGAGTTGATAGCGCCGTGCGTCCTCCATCCCGCCACGCATGACGAACCGGCTGCCGATGACAAGGTCGTAGTAGCGCAGCAGGTCGACCATCTGCGGGATCATGGCGGGATCGTGGTTGAAGTCCGTGTCCATCACGACGAGTGTCTCGCCCCGCGAGCGCACTAAGCCTTCCCATACCGAGGCGGCCAACCCGCGGTTCGTCGTGCGCACGATCAGGCGCACGGCGCCCATGCCGTCGTCGTCCAGTGCGGCCGCACCCCCGGCGTCTGTGTGGTCGATCATGCCATAGCGCGTGCGCACAACGGCCGCGGTCCCGTCCGGGCTGTCGTCATCTACGACGAGCAGTTCGTAGCGCCACGGACCCTCGTTCAGGTGGGTCCGAATCGCATCCACCAGGTCACAGATGTTGTCGCGTTCGTTGTAGGTTGGGAGGATGACGGATACATCCACCCGGTTCAGCGCGTGGATCGATCCGGGAGAGTATGCGGTTGCGGACGCTGAGGAGGCCGAAGCCCCTGCATGGCTCATATCAGCCTCAGCCTGCCAAGCTCGTCAAAGTATCGCAGATGTAGTCAACTTGGGCGTCGCTCAACCGCGGTGAGCTGGGCAGGTTCAGCCCTGTCCTGCTCAGTCGTAGCGCTTGCGGAAGCGGCGCAGCCGCGGCATACGGCGGCAGCGTATCCAGCGAATGGAAGAACGGCCGGCTGTCGATGCCACGATCGCGCAGGGCGAGAATCAAATCGTCCCGCGACAGCGCATAGTCCTCGCCGATCACAACCGAAACCATCCAGTATACGTTCGTGTATCCGGGCCGCTCCACAGGCAACATCAACCCGCGCACTCGCACTAGCCGCTGCCGTGTATCGCTCTGCGATCGTCCGTTTGCGCGCGACAAACTCGTCGATGCGCTCCATCTGCGCCAGGCCGACAGCCGCCTGCAGATTGGTCATCCGGTAGTTGAATCCTACCTCGTCATGCCAATAGCGACGCTCCGGCGGCATGGCGTGGTCGCGCAGCTTTCGAAAACGCGCCGCCAGCTCCCGATCGTTCGTCGTCAACATGCCGCCTTCGCCCGTCGTCACTATCTTGTTGGCGAAGAAGCTGAACGCTGCCGGCATGCCCCAGGTTCCCTGCCCGCCGCGTACCCACTTGCGCGCCGTGCGCCTCGGCCGCATCCTCCAGAACCCAAATCCCACGCGGCGACGCCAGGTCCATAATCTCGTGCATGGCCGCCGGGTGCCCGTACAGGTGCACCGGCATCACCGCCCGCGTGCGCTCGGTAAGCAGGCGATCCACCTCTTCCGGAAGCATCGACCATGTCTCCGCGTCCACATCGGCAAAGACCGGCCTGGCCCCCGTGTACGCAACTGCGTTGGCGGACGCCACGAACGTGAGCGCCGGCACGATCACTTCGTCGCCCGGACCGATGCCCAGCGCGTGGAGGGCCAAGTGCAGCGCCGTCGTGCCGTTGCTCGTGCTCACGCCATGCTCGGCCCCGCAATAGGCCGCGAAGGCATCCTCAAACTCCGTCACGTACCGACCCAGGCTGCTGATCCACCCGCTATTGACGGCGTCCAGCACATACTCAGCCTCGCGCTCGCCCAGCCACGGTTCATAGACCGGAATGAAATCCGCCGGCCGTGCGGACTCCTGATGCTCCAGATAGGGCAGCAGGGAAGCTGCGTCGGGGCCATACTACTGATCTGTCACTCTTCACCCACTATCTGCACGGCGCCCATCTCCGCCTCGATGCCCGCCGGGCTGCCCGCCGCGTCCAGCAGCGAAAGGGGCTCCAGCGTTTCGGCATCGTAGACCAGCAGGCGCACGGCGTACTCTCCTTGCGCCGCATCATCAGGCGTCTCCACCATATACACGTTCAGCGGTCTGTCCTCCATATCCCACTCGGCCGGCAACAGATGGCGATCATTCAGGATGCGCGTGTCCGCCTGCGCGATTCTAGCCCCGTCCTCGGCGTAGATCGCTACCCGCGCCTTGAGCGGCCGGTCGACGGCGCCGCCCGGAACACGCTCCCAGCGGATGACGATCGGCGCCTTCTGACCAGGAGCGAGTGGCTCGTTCGGGAGCGACGCCTCGCTCGTCTGCACCGCTTGACCAAACTGATGCCGGACCTGTTGCATCCCGGGAGCAAGCGCAAACTCGGTCGGCGGATCGAGCCGCCACCAGTCGATGGAATAGCCGCGGAACCACTCCTCGCCCCCGCGATCGCCTTCCTTGTCCAGCAAGAAGGAGACCGCGCGCCGCGGGTCCGTGTCACTCTCGAACCACTGCACCCAGAACACGTTCTCCGCTTCGGCAGCCCAGTCGTTTAGCCGCGCATCGATCTCGTTTATGTCGACAAACAAGTAGCGCGCCGGGGCCGCCTCCGATCCTTCCGGCTCTCCATCCGCCTCAATGGCATACCGATCGTAGTAGAAGCCGAACGGGTACTTCTGGTCCACGAGCACCACGTCGTTGGGCCCAGCATGATCGCGCAGCCACTTCACGACGCCGGCGATGTCCTCGCGCGCGTGCTGCTCGTCATACCAGTCGGCCTGAATGCCCAAGGCGAAACCGGCCATCAGGATCGTCGCGAACAAGACAGGCAAATAGACGTACAGGCGGCGCCACGCAACGATGCCCACAGCCAGCGAGACGTACAGTGCCGGCGTCACGAAGCTGCTGTAGCGCACATTGAATGCGCCCCGGTCGAGTACTGCCACGTAGTATAGGGCCAGCCCTCCCGCCAACCAAAAGAAAACGAACGAGAAACGGGAGCGCACGGCAGCGACATAGGTTGTCCGCGCCCCTGCCGCATGCAACCCTACTCCCGCCGCAAAGACCGCCAGCACCGCAACCAGCCAGATCGTTCCCAGACCGCCCGCCCATTCTGCGCTGAATGCGTAGCCGCCGATGTATGCCTGCCAATTCTGCCACAAATACTCGGCCGCGGACGGCACAGTCAGGTTCGGGTTTTCGTACCCGGGGATCTGCCGCAACGCGATGGGCGCCACCGGCGCGACCAGCACAAGCGTGGCCGTACCCGTCACCGCCGCGACCAGCACCTCCCGCCAACGCTTGCCCCGCTCGCCCAGAATCGCATAGACGCCCCACCATGCGTACCATGCCACGAGGATGAACACGGCATTGTAGTGGGTCGTCAACGCCAGCGCCGACAGCATCGCAAACCCGGCCAGGAGCAGCGCGCTTCGCTGTGAATCATCTCCGCTGCCTTGTTCCCGTCGGACGCTGCGGATGCGCCGCAGGAACAAGAGCGCAGCCGCCATCAGCAGCGCAAAGCCCAGCGTGTACATGCGCGATTCCTGGCTCTCCGCTAGCCAGAACGGCGAAAACGCACCGATCGCGGCGGCCAGCAACGCAGCTCGTCGTCCGTCCACAGACAGCGCCAACGCGAACAGCAGCGCCACGCCTGCGACGCCCGCCAGCACGCTCACGAAGCGCATCAGGTACGCGATCTGCTCAGGCTCCAGCGCCATCGATACGCGGGCAACGCTGCCCCAGACGTGCAGGAGCCAGAAATAGACCGGCGGGTGAATATCCAGTTCCGGCGCCGTCGCCACCTGCAGGAAAGGACGTAGCGCCACGTCGATATTGCGCGCCTCGTCCCACCAGATGTTCTGTCTGGCCAACTCGCGGAGCCGCACGCCCCAACCGGCCAGCAGGACAACGATCAGCAGCAGGCGATACGCGCTGCGGTTCCCCTCTGACTCCACTGTGCTTGAAGTTCGCGTGCTTGCCGTCATTACATCGCCGTTACCATTTCGCCGCAGAGCCTGATGTCCGTCAGCGCCGCCGGCGCTGCGCTAACGCATTTCACATACAGCTCAGATGTAGATCACACACAGATAGAGTACCATCGATGCAGACTTTCTCCCGAAGCAGGGCTGCGCGCGGACAGCGCTCACCCGGCGCTTGCAAGGCTGAGGTTGTCACAGGGCCCGCTTCGGGTATTTGGCGCCGTTCCGGCGCAAGAAATTCCGGCGCACCGTGTGCGCCGCAGTGATTCAGGAGAAATTCATGCCAATCGATTCCGTATTGCATACGAATCGGCACAGTATCGATCGCGTACTCAACGCAGGCCTGCCTGTGGTCCTCGTCTTTTGGGACCGCAACCGTTCGCCGGTTAAGGCCAACGATGCCGAGATGGACAAGCTTGCGGCCAAGTATGCCGGCCGCGCCCTCATTGCCAGAGTCGACGCCGAGGAGGAGAACGAGTTGCTCGGACGCTTTCAGGTGGAAGGCATCCCGTCCTTCGTCTTCGTCGACAGCGGGAAGGCCATCGAACGCACGCAAGTAGATGACCCGGCCTACGTGGAAGCGTGGCTCAACCACCTTGCCGGCGACGGTCCCAAGCCGGCGCGCCCTGCGCAACTGAACGCACAGCCGAGTGCACAGTCTCGCAGCAATGGCGCGCAGTCCGCGGCGGGCACGGGCGGCAAACCCGTCACACTGACCGACGCAAACTTCCACACGATCACGTCCGGTGCAACGCCTGTCCTGGTGGATTTCTGGGCCGAGTGGTGCGGCCCCTGTCGCATGGTCGCCCCATCCATCGAAACGCTGGCCAAGGAGTTCGATGGACGCGCCATCGTGGGCAAGCTCAACGTCGAGGAAAACCAAATGACGGCCGGCCAGTTCGGCGTACACAGCATTCCCGACGTTATTGATCTTCAAGAACGGTCAAGTCGTCGACCGGATTGTCGGCGCGCAGCCCCTGCCGGTGTTGCGCCAACGCCTGGCAGCGCATGCATGACGACCGCCCCTTGAAGAGGCGTGCTTGGCGATTCGAGGGGCTCCAACCATGACGGAATTCGGCAAAGCGCTTATGATCGCCGGCGGCATACTCTTCACCGCCGGCGTACTCTTCACAGTCGGGGGCAGAATCCCCTGGGTCGGATTCCTCCCCGGCGACATACACATCCAACGTGACGGCTTCTCATTGGTTGCTCCGCTGGGCTCCATGATTGTGGTGAGCCTGCTGCTGACCCTGGTCCTCAACGTCGTAGTCCGCTTCTTCCGTTGACCCTACGCCTCCCCAACGAACCCGGCCGTGCATGTCGCACGCCGCCGGCTCACGCAAATGCCCCTTCCCCGCCCGACATCGGAACCTGTGCTGCTCTCCACTCGATCGGTCTTCCCGTTTCGCCTCTCTGTTCTTTGACGCCACCTCACAAGAAGGCTAGAATCCATTCCATTCCCGTGGCGCCGGATTGAGAAAGTTGGTACGCACGCGTGCAATCGTCATCGTTAGAGCGTTCACCCTCACATCGCCCCGCCCAGCCGGAGTCGGGCGCTGACTGGCGAAGCCGGCTCTATCGCATTCCGCTGGCGCACAAGATCCTCATCGCCAACTCCGCCATCGTTGCCGTGGGCGCCATCTTCGGAACCATCATTACCGTGCGCTATGTCCTGAACTTCCCGGACAACGTGCCCTATTTTCTCATCTCGCTCTTCGCCGTCAGCGGCATCCTCATCAGCTTCGTCGTCAACAGTTGGGTGCTGAAGAAGACGCTCACGCCGCTGGACCGCTTGCAGGACGCTGTCGACGACGTGCGCGCGGGCAAGACCGACGTCGTCGTCGACCCCGGCGCGATCAGCGATGAACGCTTTGATCGCCTGGCCGAGACCTTCAACCTGATGCTGGCGCAACTGGAAGAGAACGCCCATCAGATGCAGCAGCTCTCACGCCTGATCCTGCAGGCCCAGGAGGCCGAACGGCTGCGCCTTGCACGCGAGCTGCACGACGAAGCCGCACAGGCCCTCACCTCCCTGATCGTGCACCTGCGCCTGCTCGAACGCGCCAAGAACCCCGAGGAAGCCCAACAGCGTGTCGGCGAACTGCGCCAACTCACCGCGCAGGCCCTGGAAGACGTGCGCCGCGTCTCGCTGGACCTGCGCCCGACCATTCTGGACGACCTGGGCCTGGCTCCCGCGCTCGAATGGCGCGTCGACGAGTTCAACCGCCTGGATGACGTCTCCGCCGAGCTCTCCATTCATGGCCTCGGACGTCGACTGCCGCCCGATATGGAACTCGTACTCTACCGCACCGGCCAGGAAGCCCTGAGCAATATCGCCAAGCACGCACAGGCAACATCTGTCAGCGTGAGCCTGTGGACCGACGACAATCATGTGCATCTCGAGGTCCGCGACAACGGCTGCGGTTTCGATCCTGCCGCGCCAGTCACCGATAGCGGTTCCGGCCTGGGCTTGCTGGGCATGCGCGAACGCCTCGGTATGATCGGCGGCGAACTTGATATCGAGTCATCGCCCGGTCACGGCTCGGCCATCTATCGCCAAGCGCGCCGTTGCCGGATATTGACGCAGCTCCTCGTTCCATCCGCCTTCGCAACAGCAAGACGCCAAGCGAAGCGCCAGAACGGCGAGACACCAGAACATGATTCGAATCCTATCTGGTTGACGACCATATGGTCGTGCGCGTCGGCCTGCGCGCACTGCTTGAGGACGAACCCGATATCCAGGTGATCGGTGAAGCCGGTAACGGCGTCGAAGCCATCGACCTCGTGCGGGACTTGAGCCGGACGTCGTCGTCATGGACATTTCCATGCCCGAAATGGACGGGCTGGAGGCCACGCGCCGCATTCGCGAGGAAATGCCGTCCGTCCATGTGCTCATCCTCACGGTCCATGCACAGGAACGCTACCTCTTCCCCGTGCTCAAGGCCGGGGCGGCCGGCTATGTGTTGAAATCCACCGTCGACGCCGAGCTTATCGACGCCATCCACACCGTCGCCAAGGGCGAAGCCTTCCTCTACCCTACCGCCACGCGCATGCTGCTGGAAGACTACCTCGGCCAGATGCAGGCCGGTCCCGACGCAGGACCTCTACGACAGCCTGAGCGAGCGTGAACGCGAAGTGCTCAAACTCATTGCACTCGGCCACACCTCCCGCGAAGTCGCCAGCGAACTCGACCTGAGCCCCAAGACCGTCGAGACCTACCGCGCCCGCATCATGGAAAAGCTCAACCTCAATACCCGCCCCGAACTCGTGAAATACGCCCTCGCCCGCGGACTCCTCTCCCAGTACCAATAGGCGTAGGCCCTCGCTCGCGGCCCCCTCTTCCCAATATCTGTGGCCGAACGACGCCCAGGCGCCGTCCCGCCCCTCTGACTGCTCGTCCTGTCACGTTATCACTGTGTCACGGTGTCACCGCTCCCCTCGCGCCGTGTAGGGACTTTCCCCCCAGATTTGTCCTACTATTCCTGATACCGCGCGCGCGCTGATTCCGCTATCCTACTTGTGAAAGTTGGCACGAATCGCGGGAAGGAACCCGGAAGATGCGTCTACTATTTGCCGTACCAGAACCAGGATCGCTCGAACTGATGCATTCCATCCTCGGTTCCGCGCTCTGTCTCACGCCGCTGACGGTCTCCTTCGCGGAGGCCAGAACCCTCGGCGAACTTTGCGCGCGCGTGGAGCAGAATCTGGACGACGTTATCCTCCTCGACTGGGACATGGTGCAGTCCGAGACGCCCAAGCTGGTCAGGGACATTCTTGCGGCCAACCCGGAGCTTCGTGTCGTCGTGCTACTGCCGCAGTCATCCCGCCAATACAGACAGCTTGTCTGGGAAGCGGGCGCATGCAACGGCATACCAAAAGAGTTCATGGACCAGGAGTGGCTCTCCACCGTCCTGTGCATCATGCACCGCGCCATGGAGCGCGAAGCCAAGTACCGCAAGACACTTAGCTGACCACCGGATACGTATTACGCAGAAGGCAATCGGCACAAGGAACACGCAATGGCAAAAGTTGATCTACAGATCTCTCGACGAAATTTTCTGAAGACATCGCTGGCCGCCGGCGCCGGCGGCGTCGCCCTGTCCGGTTCAGCCGTGCGCTCGGCCCTGGCCGAAAGCGGCGTGCGCAGTTGCGAGCCCTCGGCCTGGTATCACGACGGCGCCATCAAGACGACGTTCAACGTCTGCGACATGTGTCCCTGGCGCTGCGGCGTCGTCGTCCACAGCTGTGAACGGCAATATCCACAAGATCGACGGCAACCCCGCCGACCCGAAGAGCCGCGGCAGACTGTGCGCTCGCGGCCAGGGCGGCGTTTCTTTCATGAATGACCCCGACCGTCTGCAGGCGCCGATGATTCGCACCGGCGAGCGCGGCGAGGGCAAATTCAAAGAAGTCACCTGGGAAGAGGCGCTCGACGAGATCCGCGGCCAAGCTGCAGGCCATCGCCGATGAGTACGGCCCCGAATCCGTCGCCATCTTCGGCCACACGGGCGGCGATTTCTGGTTCACCGACTATTTCGCCCAGGCCTTCGGCACGCCCAACGCGGCCAAGCCATCCTCCTCACTCTGCACCAGCCCACGCGAAGAAGCCTCCAAGTTGACGCTCGGCTTCGCAGTCGGCGGACACGAGCCTGTCGACTGGGAAGCCATCGACTGCATCGTCCTCATGGGCAGCCACATCGGCGAAGACTCCCGCAACACGGTCATGCAGGACTTCTCCGAGGCATGGGGACGCGGCGCCAGCGTCATCGTCGTTGACCCTCGCTTCTCCACCGCCGCCACGAAGGCCGACCACTGGCTGCCGATCAAGCCCGGCACGGATACGGCGCTGCTGCTGGCCTGGATCAACGTGCTGGTCAACGAAGAGTCTGTACAACAAGGAATACGCCGATCAGTGGATCGAGGGCCTGGAAGAACTCAGCGCAGCACGTCGCAGATTTCACGCCGGAATGGGCGTCCGAAATCACCGACCTGCTCCGCCGAACAGATCCGCACCACCGCCCGCGTGATGGCGGAGAACGCACCGCGCGCCGCCATCGTCCCGGGCCGCCACGTCACATGGTACGGCAACGACACCCAGCGCATGCGCGCGGTCTTCATCGTCAACGCGCTGCTCGGCGCCTACGGCGTCGAAGGCGGCATGTACTTCAGCAAATCGCCCTATATCGAATCCTACCCGCATCCGCCATTCCAGGTGGCGGGCAGTTCCGGCGGCTGTTCCGCCGAACCCGGCGAAGAAAGCGCCACCCTGCCCGAAGGCCCATCCGGCAAGACGCGGGCGGACGGCGCCCGAACCGCCTTCATGCGCGGGGCCACCGCCATGCAGGAACTCATCGACCCCATGATCACGGGCGAACCCTACCCGATCAAGGCGCTCATCGTCTACGGCGTCAACCTGCTCAACACGGTGCCGATCCCCGAACGCACCAAAGAAGCGCTGAAGAAGCTCGACTTCGTGCTCGTCATCGACGTATTGCCGCAGGAGCACGTAGCCTGGGCCGATGTCGTCATGCCCGAAGCCACCTACCTGGAACGCTACGACGAGCTGTGGACCGTCGCACACAAGACGCCCTACATCGCCATGCGCGAACCGGCCGTCGAGCCCATGTACGAGACGAAGCCCGCCTGGTGGATGTGCCGCGAACTGGGCATGCGCCTGGGCATGGAGAAGTACTTCAAGTGGGAGACCGCCGAGGAATACCTGGATACGCGGCTGATGTCCATCGGCTCCAGCCTGGAAGAGATGCGCGAGTCCAAGGGCATCATCACGCAGAACGGCAAGCCCTACTTCGAGGACTACAAGGGCAAGTCGCCCTTCCATACGCCGTCCGAGAAGATCGAACTCTTCTCGCACGAGCTGCAGGTCGCAGGATACGATCCGATGCCAGTGTACGAACCTGTCGAGGAAGCCGCCGGAGGGCTACTTCCGCCTGCTCTATGGACGCAGCCCCGTGCATACCTTCGCCAAGACCCAGAACACGCCGCTCCTCAGCGAATTGAGCAGCGAGAACGAGCTCTGGATCAACGAGGACCTGCTCGATGACCTCGGCGTCTCCGCCGGCGATCGCGTGTGGCTGGAGAATCAGGATGGCGCACAGAACCGGCCCGGTCCGCCTCTACGCCTCGCAGCGCATTCGCACCGGATGCCGTCTTCATGGCGCACGGCTACGGCCAGAAGGCCCCGGGCCTCACACGCGCGCAACAATGTCGGCGCCAGCGACAGCAAGATGATCACCAAGTACGCTCTGGACCCGATCAGCGGCGGCGCAGGCATGCGTGTCAACTTCGTCCGCATCGTTCCGGAGCAGGCCTAAAGCTACTTACCTGGCATTCGTCCTAGCCGCCGGATGTCCAGTTTAGTCTCGAGGAGGCGCAAGTTGGCTACCAAAGCATTTCTGTTGGATGTCGGTCGTTGTCTCGGCTGCCAAGCCTGTGTCGCGGCCTGCAAGACCGGTAACGAACTGCCACTGGCACCCAGTACATCTCGCTTCCAGCGCGTCACCACGGGCACGTTCCCGAATCTGTCCTGCTGGCCGGACAATCACCGCTGCTACCACTGCGCGGACGCCGCCTGCGTCAGCGTATGCCCGACCGGCGCCCTGTACAAGGAAGACGGCATGACACGCATGGACTGCGCCAAGTGCATCGGCTGCGGCTACTGCACCGACGCATGCCCGTTCGATGTGCCCGTACTCGTGGATGGTCGTTCCACCAAGTGTGACGGCTGCGCGCTGGCCACCAACGCCGGCGGCCAGCCCTGGTGCGTCAAGACCTGCCCCACGCACGCGCATCAATACGGCGACCGCGAGGAGATATTGCAGGAGGCGAAGACGCGACTGGCAGCGCTCAAGCCCAAGTACCCGAACGCCCGCATCTACGGTGAGACAGAAGCCGGCGGACTGGGCGTCATCATGGTTCTGCCAGACGAACCCGCCGCCATCGGCCTGCCGGAGAACCCGGCCAGCCCGGCCACCCTACAGGCATGGCAGAAGATCGTGCAGCCCGCCAGCGTTGGCCTGACGAGTCTGTCTGTAGCCGTCGCCGCCGTCGCCGCCGTGATTGCTCGGCGCAACCACATGCAGGAACTAAAGGAACTCGAGCGCAAGCACGAGCAAGCCGATCGAACGCAGACCGCGACGGCACTGGCGAACTCAGACGTAGACCCAGACGAAAGCAAGGAGGCCTAGGACATGACTGCCCATTCTTCGCACGATGAACAACTCCTGCGCTATCGCATCGGGCAGCGCGTCGTTCATGCCCTGTTGGCAAGCTCCTTCCTGCTTCTGCTCATTACTGGCCTGGCGCTGATTGTGCCCTTCATGCAGCCCCTGGCTCAGAACGGAACCTCGCGCATCCTCCACCGCGTCGCAGCCGTGCTCTTCATGGCCGTACCCGTCGTCTACCTCGTCGTGGACTGGCGCGGCGCACTTGGAACTGCTCAAAGAGTCCTTCACCTACGACCGTGATGACCTGGAATGGGGCAAGCGTTCCTATCGCTATTTCTTCGGCCATGCCGTCGATATGCCGCCGCAGGGCCGACTGAACGCCGGACAAAAGGTGCACCACGCCGGCGTCATCATCTTCTCGGCCCTCGTCGTCGCTCAGCGGGCTCGCCCTCTGGTTCGGCAAAGGCCTGCTGGGTCCCAGCGGATTGTCGGTCGTCCGCGCTGATGCACGACATCTCCATGTTCGCGCTCACGATCCTGCTCGTCGGCCACCTCTACTTCACGTACGTGTACAAGGCCCTTTCTTCCATGACAACCGGCTATGTTCCGCTGGAGGACGCCGAAATCGAGCATTCGAAATGGGTAGAAGAAATGAAGGGCGAAGCGACATCCTGAGCGCTGCGACACTTCAGTCGACTATACAGTCAATAGTACCAACAGTATCCACCAAAGCACCATTCGTAAGCAGTAGCAAAACTCTAGGAGACCGTTCCATGTCACAACGTTATCGAATCCTGGTAGGCATCTTCTTGGTCTTGGCCCTGGTCCTGACCGGATGCGGCCGCGGCGGCGCAGACGAGCCCGCAGAAGAAGCGCCTGTCGCCGAGGCCCCGTTGGCCGAAGACCGAGGCTGAAGAAGCAGTAGCCGAGGAAGCCGGAACCGACCGAAGCCCCCGCTGAAGAAGCTGCGGAAGAACCGGCTACCGAAGAAGCCACTGCAGAAGCCTGCCGAGGAAGAAGCGGCCGCCGAAGACAGAGGCCGCCGAAGAAGAGAGGGCGACGTCGTCTTCGACGCCGTCAACGAGTACATGTCGCAATATCCCCGAAGGCTTATGGCCGTCGGCGATACCGAGAAGTTCAAGGAAATCCTCGATACCGGCGAAGCCGTCCTCATCGACGTGCGCGAAGTCGGCGAATACGAAGAAGGCCACATCCCCGGCGCCGTCAACATTCCGCTGCGCACGCTGGCCCAGAATCTGGACAAGGTGCCTGCCGACCAGCCTGTCATGGTCTACTGCGCGTCCGGCCACCGCGCCGGCTTGGCCACCTCCGCGCTGCGCACACTCGGCTATGACAACGTCCGCGCCTATCCTCCCGGATGGAATGGCTGGACAGCCGCCGAGGAAGAGGTCAGCACCGAGGCCGTCGAGGGCGAGACCTACGAAGTGCCCGAGATCGCTCCGGAACTGATGGAGGCCGTAGACGGCTTCCTGTCCAATATCCCTGAGGGCTGGTACGCCATGGGCGACGTCGAGAAGCTCGAGGCAGCGCTGGACGCCGGCGCCGCACTCTTCGACGTGCGCGAGCCAGGCGAGTTCGAAGATGGCGCAATCACCGGCGCAGTCAACATCCCCATTCGCGATGTAGCCGTCCGCTCCGATGAAATCCCGATGGACGAACAGTCCTTGTCTACTGCGCTTCCGGTTTCCGCGCCGCGCTGTCGACTGCGGCCCTGCATATCCTCGGCCACGAGGGCGTGCGCTCCTTCCCGCCAGGATACGGTGCGTGGGAAGCCGCCGCCGGTGAAGCGGCCGGTGAGGGCGCCGAAGTGCCCGCCGAGGTCGAAGCCGCCGTCGAGTCCGACTTCAACGTCGTCGAGGGCGTGGACGCCTTCATGTCCAGCGTGCCCGAAGGCTATCTGGCCAGTCGGCAAAATCGACGCCTTCAAGGACGCAATGGAGAACACGGACGCCTACCTCATCGACCTCCGTGAAACCAGCGAATACGAAGAGGGCCACATCCCGGGCGCAGTGAACATTCCCCTGCGCACCTTGGCCGACAACCTGGACAAGGTCCCGACCGACCAGCCCGTCTTCGTCTACTGCGCCTCCGGCCATCGCGCCGCGCATGGGCCTGTCTGCCCTGGGCATGCTGGGCTATGACAACGTAAAGTCCTTCCCGCCTGGATGGAAGGGCTGGAGCGCGGCCGAGGAAGAGGTCAGCACTGAGGCTGTAGAGGCCGCAACCTTCGAAACGCCAGAGGTCGATCCTGAGATGCTGGCCGCCGTCGCCGAGTTCCTGAACAACATCCCCGAAGGCTGGCTCGCCGTCAAGGACGTCGACCAGTTATCGGATGCGATCGACAACGGCGCCTTCGTCATCGACGTGCGCGAGGCCGACGAGTACGATCAGGGTCATATCACCGGTGCGGTCAACATCCCCATGCGGACGATCGCCCAGAACGTGGATGAGATCCCGACAGACCAGCCCGTCGTCGTGTACTGCGCCTCCGGCCATCGCGCCGCGATGTCTCTGGCCGCCCTGCAGACCATGGGCCTCAACGGCTCCCGATCCTTCCCCGGCGGCTACGGCGCATGGGAATCGGCCGGCGCCGAGGTCGAAATCGGGTCAGTAGCACCGGAACAGCTATCTCTTCTTCCTCCTTTCATCACAGAGAGGGGCGGCTTCGGCCGCCCCTCTCTCTGTGTATACCAGCCCTTGTATACCAGCCCTTCGACTTTCTATGCGCCGCCGCCCGCCCGCAGCACACGTTGATCCCCACGCGCCGCGTCAGCCCCCTTGCGTCCAGCTCCTCCAGAATCGCCTGCGCGTACCGCCGGCTCGTGCCAAAGAGGTCGCGCGTCTCGGCCAGCGTAATCGACTCGTGCTCCAGGATATGCGCCCGCACACGGTCGGTCATCTCGTCGAAGTCCTCGCGCCGATACACGATGCCGTCGCCAATGCGTATCACACGCCCCTGCTCCAGCAACATCGACTGGAGCCGTTCATCGCCGCCCAACTGTGCCAGCAGATCGCTCTGCGACGGCGCTGACACGCCTGCCGCCGCCAAGGTGCGCAGCACGCGTTCGACTCGTTCGCGCTGCTCCGTAGAAAGCGCGATCTCGAAGTCCGGCAGCTTCACGCTCTCCCGCACCGCCGTGATCCGATCCAGCGCCTGCGCGTGATCCACCAGCGCATTGAACGCCTTCGCGTCCATACTCGAGCCGAACGCGGCAGACAGACGCGTGCGCAGTTCGCCCTTCGGCATCCCGCCGCGCAGCGGATACTCCGCATGATACGCGGACACAATCTCGTTCAGCAGCCGCAGCGCCTCATCGCGCTGGAAAGCGGTCAGCAACGCCGGCTTGGGGGAAATAGGCAACGCAACGATGGCCTGGGACCTCGTGAGCTCGTCCAACGCGGCTTGCGCTGCGTCCACGTCCAGACCGCTGTTCGCGACGACCTCGTCGGCATCCTGAAACGCCCGGCCGCCCAACGTGTCCAGCAGTATATCTTCCGGCGCGCCTGCAGACAGCAGTTCCAGCCGCTCCACCACACGCTCACTGAAGCGCCGCCAACGCCGCCGCGGATGCGCGTCCACCACCGCGCCGCCGCCTAGAGTTTGGCTCGGCGAAGGTTGCCGCAGGATATAGCGGTCGCCCTGCGCGGCCACCACGGGCCGCTCCAATCGCAGTTGCAGCCACCCTTCCTCACCCGGCTCGAGCTTCTCCCGGCCCAGAAGTCGAACCTGCGCCGGCGTCTCCGACGCTCCCGTGAAGAAGCTCACCGCGGCATTGTGGCGCAGCGGCTTGGGCGCCCCCGCCAGCAGCCGAAACGAGACGTCGACCAGATCCGTGGGCTGCAACGTACCCGGTCTCACCACCACATCGCCCCGATTGATCTCTTCCGTGCCCACGCCCGATACGTTGATCGCCAGCCGGCTGCCGGGCTCGCCCTGCGCGGCCTGCTGCTTGTGCGTCTGCATTCCGCGGATTCGCGCCTTGACGCCTGCAGGCAGCACCTCGACCTCGTCGCCCGTCGCAAAATGCCCGTCGCTCAATGTCCCCGTGACAATCGTCCCGAACCCACTCAGACTGAACACGCGATCCATAGGCAGCCGAGGCCGCCCCCGATTGCGCCGCGCCGGCAGCTCGGAAAGCGCGTGCGCCATGGCCGTACGCAGGTCTGTCCATGCCCTGTCCCGTCATCGGGCTGACGCGCACTATCGGCGCCTCCGCAAAATGCGTACCTTGCAGGAGCTCGCCGATGTCCAGCTCAACCAGGTCCAGCCATTCGTCCTCATCCACCACGTCGACCTTGGTCAGCGCGACGATCAGAGACGGAGCGGCCAACAGATCAAGGATGTCCAGATGCTCGCGCGTCTGTGGCATCACGCCCTCGTCCGCCGCAATCACCAGCAGCGCGGCGTCGATGCCGCCGACGCCGGCAAGCATATTCTTGATGAAATCGATATGTCCGGGAACGTCAACGACGCCGATGGATTCCGGCGTCGTATGCGGAGGTATTGTGAGGTCAAACCAGGCGAAGCCCAGGTCGATCGTCATACCCCGCGCCTTCTCTTCCTTCAGCCGATCGGGGTCGATGCCTGTCAGCGCCTGGACCAACGTGGATTTCCCGTGGTCAACATGCCCTGCGGTGCCAACGACGCGCATGAATGCGATGCCGCTCTAACTGCGGCTGTTGCCGTTCTGCTGCTCGGGCGGTTCACCGGTAATGATGCCGGTCGTTCGGCGTTGACCCACCTGGCTCGCGTAGAGCTCGGCGTTGCGCTGCTGGCGCTGCCATTCTTCTTCCATGCTGCGAAGCTGCTGGTCTCGGTTCTTGACCGACGTCTGCATGCCCTCCAGCCAAGATTGCGCCGTCATCAGGAAGTAGTTGCCGTATGTCTCCTGCAGTTTCCAGAGCTGCTGCACCAGCGCCTCATGGATCTTGAGGTCGTGCACAATGGGCGGGAAACGTTCAACGACCTCCCGGTTGTACTTGTCCTGCTCCGACCACAGATGTTCCTGACGCAAATCGGCCTTGCGCCGTCGCTTCTCGAAATCCTCCCGAAACTCATCCATGTCGCGGCGGATGCGCTCTTCGGCCAGTCGCTGCAAGCTCCTGCACCTGGCTCTGTTCGCGCAGGATTAGATCCTTGAACTCCTGCATCTCGCCCACGGATCGCCGCGCCACATCGATCTGCTGCCCGAAGTTCTGCACCCGTTCGTACGCCTGGCTAACCATCGACTTCTGCTCTTGAATCGTCTCCTGCCAGCGAGCGATCAACTGCTCGCGGTCAACCAGCGTAGCCCGCATCTTTTCCATGAATTCGGCCTGGGTCTCGCGCAGGTCTTCGACCTCGCCAGGAACCTTCTCGAGTTCGGCGCCCTGCTTGCGTAGCCCCTCCTCCAATACCGGCAGGCGACCGGCCACGGCTTCGACGCGTTTGAACAGCTCCACCGTCTCCTGCTGCAACTGCGCGATGCGCTTGGTGTCGCTCGTCCGCTGCTCGGCCAGGAACGGAATCTGGCGTGTACGCTCCTCAATCTCCTTGGCCAGTGCGCCGATCTGATTGCGGATGCCCATGATCAGCTCGGAAAGACGGTTGTCCTCCACGGACCGCATCTCGGCCACTTCTTCCAGTCGGGAAATGCGCGGCAATTCCTTACGGATCTCGCTGATCTCTCGACCCAGCGTCTCCCGATCGGCGAGTCGGGATTGCTCCAATTCACGCTGCCCCTGGGCGCGGCTCTCCTCCGTTCGCTCCACCAGCGTGGTGACTTCCAGCTTCGTGTTCTGAATAGAGTGCTCAATCTGCCCGAACTTCGTGAGATGCGCCTGCGTGCCCGCCAGCCGCGCCTCAAGCTCCTGAATGCGCCGCGCCTGCTCCACAATGTCCGAGGATTGCGCTTCCAGCCGCTGTTGCAGCCTGGCAATCTCGGCGCGGTCGCGACGATGTTCCTCGTCCAACCAGTTCACCATTTGGGCGATTTGTGCAGTATCCATCGGTTGTCACCTTGGCTGAGAGTAGTCCTACGATCCAACTGTACACACAAGTATACCATTGCCCGACGCGACGTATCAAACGCAGCCAGTCACTCCAAACTCCGGAAGTATAGCAAACCAGATTGAATTCCCAGAGACCAATCCCCATAATTCTTGTCAATCTCTCCGTTTTTGCATCTCGGATGGTGACGCATATGCATTTTTGCCTGCGCCAGACCGCGTTTCATCCGCCCTCGATCCAGTCTTGACCGTTTCTTCGCCCGCCTGCTACAATGCTCCTGTTCCGCCCGAAGGCGAGCGAGAGCATGACGAGCGCGTCCTGCAAAAGCCCTTGCCTTGCAGGCGGATGTTTTATTGTGCAATGGAATACGCCAGTGGGTACTCTCAACGAACAGACAATGCGAATCGGAATCGACGCGCGGCTGATGTATCACCAGCCCGCAGGTATTAGCCGCTATACGCGCTACCTCCTGCGAGCCATGGCCCGCATTGACCAGACGGACGAATTCGTCGTCTTCCAGCATCGCCGTCATCCTGAACCCGTTCTCCATGCCGACAACTTCCGCAGGTCCACCCTGTACGCTCCGGTCCACACGCGCCTCGAGCAGTTCATGCTACCCACTGAACTCGGACGCTTCCACCTGGACCTGCTGCACAGTACAGACTTCATCCCGCCTCTGCGCGCCTCCCTGCCCACCGTCATCACAGTCCACGATCTCGCCTTCCTGCACTGGCCCCATTTCCTGACTCAGGACAGCGCATCGTACTACGGACAGATCGACCGCGGCGTACGCAGCGCCAACCACATCATCGTGCCTAGCGAAAGCACGAAGGCGGACCTCATCGCCCAACTCGGCGTGCGCGAGAACAAGGTCACCGTCATCTACGAGGCCGCGGATGAAAAGTTCGCGCCAATGCCCCAGGAACAGGCTCGCCAAGAGCTTGCCGCCAAGTACACACTGCCCGACCCCTTTGTCCTCTTCGTCGGCACCATAGAACCGCGCAAGAACGTGGATGGCTTGCTGCGCGCCTTCCGTTGCTTGCTCGACAGGGAAGGCGTCGGCGATGTCGGACTCGTCATTGCCGGGGCCCGCGGATGGCTCACCGAAGAAATTGAGGAGCTGATCCGAACGCTCAACCTGAAAGACAGAGTTTGGCTCCTCGGACGCGTATCGGACAATGACCTGCACAAGCTGTATGTAGCCGCACGCTGTCATGTGCATCCCGCCCACTACGAGGGATTTGGCCTGCCGCCGTTGGAGGCCATGGCCAGCGGCACGCCTACCATTGTCAGTAACGTCAGCAGCCTTCCCGAAGTCGTCGGCGACGCCGCGCTCCTCGTGAACCCGCAGGACACAGAAGAACTGGCGATTGCGCTACAACGCCTGCTGACGGACGACATGCTCCACGACGAACTGCGCAAGAAGGGCCTGCAGCGCGCCGCCTGCTTCAGTTGGGACCAGGCCGCGCACCAGACGCTTGAAGTGTATCGCCGCGTCATCGCGGCCAGCGCGCCGGCCACGACCTCGGCCGCCCGCACCTCGTCGCGGTCCGCCAGCGGTCCCTAGTGCCTGACCCCGCGAACACAATGGACCGCCCTCGCCTGCGCATCCTTATCCTCACCCCGCAACTCCCCTACCCTCCGCGCCAGGGTACATCCATACGCAATTTCAACCTCATTCGCTCTCTCGCACAGCGCCACGACGTCGACCTCGTCACCTTTCTCGCACCCGGCGACGCGCTGACGCCCGACAGCCCGCTGGTCGAACTCTGCGGCCAGATTCACACAGTCCCCCAACCGCACCGCGCCACGAGCGCTCGCCTGCGCGACACGCTGCTGTCCGCACACCCGGACATGGGTCTCCGCCTCCTGTCCGCCGAGATGCTTGCCTTGATCGACAGCGTGCGGCTGGACGCCTACGACATCGTGCAGTTCGAAGGCATCGAGATGGCGCCGTACGGCCTGCGCATTGCGTCGAGCGCCGGCGCGCCCGTCGCTCGTGTTCGACGACCACAACTGCGAGTATCTTCTCCAGCAGCGCAATGCACACACAGACCTGCGCATCCCGCGCCGCTGGCCCGCCGCCTCATATAGCCTCATCCAAACCCGGAAGCTGCGCCGGTACGAACGCCAGGCATGCGAAGCGGCAGATCTCGTGGTGGCCGTCAGCGATCCCGACGCAAGTGCGCTGGAGCAATTGGGTGTGACCACGCCCCTCGTCACCATCCCCAACGGCGTCGACACGCGCGCCTACGAGCAACTCGCTGCTGCGAGAAAGTCGACTGGCCACCCAAGCGCCAACATCGTCTTCACAGGGAAGATGGACTATCGCCCCAACATCGACGCTGCCCTGTGGTTCGGTGAGCAAGTCCTTCCCATGATACAATCCAGCCTACCGGACGCCGTGTTCCAGATTGTAGGCCAGCAGCCGCACGCCCGGCTGGAACCGCTGCGCAACAACCGCGGTATTCAAATCACGGGCGCGGTGCCGGAGATACAACCTTACCTGGCCGAGGCCGCCGTGTTCGTCATACCCATGCGCGTCGGAGGCGGCACAAGACTCAAGGCGCTCGAAGCTATGGCCGCCGGTCTGCCAATCGTCACCACGTCTCTCGGCATCGAAGGCATCGATGTTTCAGATGGCCGCGAATTGCTCGTCCGCGATGAGCCGGCCGCTTTCGCAGATGCGGTCGCCACGCTTGTTCGCGATCAGCGCAGCGGAGGCGAACAGAGCGCCCGGCTCGGCGCTGCCGCCCGCTCCTTCGTCGAGGCTCACTATGATTGGGCAACCATCATCCCGCAACTAGAAGCGGCCTACGCCGGCATGTTGCGCGCCAAAGAGGCGACAGCATAGGTCGGACCCGCTTCCGCACCCGGCCCGGCAGAAAGTGCTCAATTTGGCCGTGGATTCGACGCAGTACCAACGCTTCTGCACGAGGGACCCGCTATGACCGAAAACCTGAACTGGTTGCAGAAGTTGTCCAACCGCTTCTTCTCCGTACCCTCCGTCGCCCAAGCCTGGGCAAGAATGACCGCAGGCCGTACTGCACAAGTCGCCGATCTGGACGGCGACATCCCTTTTCACCGGCTCGCCAAACCACTTTCCGAGTGCAGATTCGCGCTCATCACCACCGGTGGCGTGCACCTCAGAGGCCAGCCGCCATTCGACATGGACAACCCGGACGGCGACCCGTCCTACAGAGAGATTCCTCTCGACGCCGATCCGGCAGACATCATGATCACCCACAAGTACTACGACCACAGCGACGCCGACGCAGACCTCAACGTCATCTTCCCGCTCGACCACTTTCGCGATCTGGCGGCACAGTCCATCGTCGGCACTGTTGCGCCCCGCCACTACGGCTTCATGGGCCACATCGATGGTCCGCTCGTCGCAGACCTCACCAAGCAAACTGCACCGGAAGTCGCGGATGCGCTTCAGCGCCGGCGCGGTCGATTGCGTCTTCCTCACCCCCGCTTGAGGGCTCTGCAATCGGTCCGTCGGACTGATCGCCAGGGAGATTGAGAGCCGCGGCATCGCCACCGTCGCCGTATCCATCACACGGGACCTGACCGAATCCGTGGGCGTGCCGCGCGCGCTCTTCGTCAAATGGCCCCTCGGCCATCCGCTCGGCGAACCGCACAACGCTCCGCAGCAGCGCACCATCATCTTCGATGCGCTCGCGCTCCTGCGTTCCACCACCGAACCCGGAACCATCGCGGCGCCCGGCTATCGCTGGCGTCGAGAAGAATACGCGGAGCCGGACTGGTCCGCCCTGTCCGTACACGCACAATGACGAACGACTCAGATTCCGCCCGCCGCACTCGACCGCGCAAAGCCGCCCCTCATCTGGACCGGCATCGTCTTTTCGTTTGCCGCCAATCTCCTGCTCACGACCGTGGCCGACATCGTCGCGGCCCGGCTGCCGTTCGGCTTCAACTCCGAGATTCTCGCCACTATTGGTCGCCCCGTTGCTCGCGGGCATACTCACCGCCCTCTACGTCAAGCAACGCGGCGGCATGCACGCATTCCTCGGCGGCATGCTCAGTGTGCCCGTCCTCGCGATCTTCGTCTTCACCCAGAACTGGCAGTTCGCCATCCTATCCGGTTCCTTCTGCACGCTCGGCGGCTCACTGACCGAACTCGCCCTCCGCAGTCGCGCTTCGTGAATCGACACGAATGCAGCGCATGGACTGCTTGCTGGCTCCAGACGCGCAGGCGACATTGTCGAGTACCATCCTGACCGGCCTTGACCAGCGTCGGATCGCTCGCTCGCCGTCAACAGCCCGTCTCGATTTCGCCGATCCTGCGCCCTCGGGGTAGGATCATGGCAGTTCAGCAAACAGATACACGAGACGCAGACACCACAAAGGAGAACACCTTGGCGAACCAACAATGGAACTCACCCCCTGAGATGGAGATTGACGCCGACAAGAGCTACACGGCCACCATATCCACCGATCGCGGCGACATTGTTCTCGAACTCTACCCGGAGCACGCTCCGGCTACGGTTAACAACTTCGTCTTCCTTGCGAATCAGGGCTTCTACGACGACGTCACGTTCCACCGCGTGATCCCCAACTTCATGATTCAGGGCGGAGACCCCACCGGCAGCGGACGTGGCGGCCCCGGCTATCGCTTCGCCGACGAGTTTGGCGGCAACCCGCTACGCCATGAAACCGGCTCCCTTTCCATGGCCAATGCCGGCCCCAACACCAATGGCAGCCAGTTCTTCATCACCCACGCGCCACAGCCCCATTTGGACGGCAAGCACACGGTCTTCGGCAAGGTTGTCACCGGCCAAGACGTTGTCGACTCCATAGCGCAAGGCGATACGATCCAGAGCGTGACCATTACCGAGTCCGAATAGCAGACTCGTCTCAGGAGCCCCCAATGGTTACCGCAATTGTTCTGATTGACGTTGGTCACGGTCACGTGTCCGACGTGGCCGAAAAAATCGTGGACATGCCCGGCGTCTCGGAAGTCTACTCCGTGGGCGGTCGCTACGATCTGGTCGCCATCATCCGCGTGCGCACGAACGACGAGATGGCCTCCGTCGTCACCGGCGCCATGATGCAGCTTGACGACATCGTCAACACGGAGACGCTGATTGCCTTCCGCGCCTACTCCGATCACGATCTCGAGCGAATGTTCGCCATCGGCGACGAGCCATAGCGCGACGGCGGACCTCGCGTGACGAGCCTACGGTTCACGCGCCTCGCACGGGCGCGCCGACAGTTCTTCAGAATTCCCGCACGCGTGCGCCGCTTCCTGAACGAACCGGGCTGCGTCGGCTCGAACCCGGATTGGCGCCCGTTGCGGTTCAGTACGGCACGCGGATTGAGACGCTTTTGACTCCGCGTGCCTGCGCGCTATAATACTGCCCCAAGGAAGTCAACGAAGACAGAACTCCTTTGTTGGCCTGCTGAATCCACGTGCAGGCGCTCATTTGTACTGGCAACTCATAGTCGTTCCACGCCCACAATGTCGTGTGCCCAATGATGCAGGCGGTTTGCGGTTGCCTGCCCTCACTCAGTAGGCAGGGTAGGTACGTCACAACTGAACGCGGAAACGTAGCCAGGCCGGATCCGCGCCCTGCCCACATCAACCAGTCATCGACAATGGCGCACGATTCATCCATCATACTGCTGTCGATTGAAAATCTATCAAAGTCGTTCCGCGGCGTCCGCGCGTTGCAGGACTATCGCGTCACGTTGCGGGAAGGCGATCTGTTGGGCGTCATCGGTCCCAACGGAGCAGGCAAGACCACGCTGTTCAATCTGCTGACCGGCATCGTCAAGCCGAGCGACGGCCGCATCGTGCTCCGTGAGACGGATATCACGAACATGCGGCCTGAAGCGATTGCGCGGCGCGGGGTCGCACGCACCTTTCAGAAGATCCGTCTTTTCCCGGCGTTGACTGCTATCGAAAACGTACGCGTGGCCGTCCAGTCGCAAGGTGCAGCGTCCCTGTGGCAGACGCTCCTGTCTACGCCCGGATTCTCGTCCTCCGAACGCTCCATCGTAGAGCAGGCGCACCACCTCCTCGAACGCGTGGGGATTGGACGCCTGGCCGGCGATTCCGTCAACAGTCTCACATACGGTGAGCAGCGGCGGCTTGAACTTGCGTGTGCGCTAGGCCTGGCGCCTCAGCTCCTCCTCCTGGACGAACCGACGGCGGGCATGAACCCGACCGAGACAGATACCATGATCAATCTGATCCTGGATCTGCAGCAAGAGATGCAACTGGCCATCATCCTTATTGAGCACAACATGCAGGTCATCATGAATACCTGCCGGCACATCCAGGCGCTGAACTACGGAAAGATCATCGGCGAAGGTACGCCGGACGAAATTCGCCGCGACGAGGATGTGATTGAAGCCTATCTCGGCCACGCACATCGGGCGCCGGACGACGAGGCGGAATCGCTGGGTTCCTGATACGCACCGGGTCGCGCAGCGCGACAAGCCACACGGACCACAGGCGGTGAGCACTACGCATGCTTGAACTTCAGAATGTCGACGTCCATTACGATAGCATCCAAGCGCTGAAGGGCGTCACCCTGCGCGTCGAGCAGGGTGAGTTGGTGACCATCGTCGGCAGCAATGGAGCCGGCAAGACCACCACCCTCATGGCGATCTCCGGCGTGGTCTGGCCGTCGCAGGGCAATATCATTTTCGACGGTGAAGACGTGACGCGCATGGCTCCGCACAAACTCGTCGCCCGCGGCATAGCCCACTGCCCGGAAGGTCGCCTCATCTTTGGCAAATTGAGTGTCCACGAGAATCTATTGATGGGCTCCTACCAGCGGCGGGATCGCAAACAGATTCACGACGACATCGATCGCATCTACGATCTGTTTCCACGGCTCAACGAACGGCACAAGCAGATGGCCGGTACTCTCAGCGGCGGCGAACAGCAGATGCTCGCCATCGGCCGCGCGCTCATGAGCGCCCCGCGTCTGCTCATGCTCGACGAACCTTCATTGGGGCTCGCACCCCTTCTAGTCGATCGTATCTTTGAAGTGATCGATGAACTCCATCGGCAGGGCGTCACCATCCTGCTCGTCGAACAGAACGCCTACCAGGCGCTGCGCGTCGCCGATCGCGCCTACGTCCTGGAAACCGGAGCGATTCGTGTCTCCGGCCCCGCGGCCGACCTGATTGATAACCCAGAAATCCAGGCCGCATATCTCGGCGGATAGGCATTCCACATGTATTCCGGTTCGTACATCGTCCAACAACTCATCAACGGCCTGAACCTCGGCAGCATCTACGCCCTGATAGCCATCGGCCTCACGATGGTCTACGGTCTGCTGCGCCTGATCAACTTCGCACACGGCGATCTCATGATGCTCGGCGCCTACTTGGGTCTCTTCATATTGGCCAATTCCTTCTTTCCGCTTGGCGCCGCGGTCCTCCTGCCAATGCTGGTAATTGGAGCGGTCGGCGTGCTGATCGAGCGCGTCGCCTACCGGCCCCTGCGCGGAGGTCCGGAAGTGTCCATGCTCATGACGTCATTGGCCGTTAGCTGGATCATCCAGAACGTCATGACTATGACGGTCACGGCCCAGCCGCGCTCCTTCCGCCTACCGGAGGGAGTCAACGAGCTCTACGAAGTCGGCGGCGTCTCGTTCAGCCGGCTCGACGTAATCAGCTTCGTCCTTGCCGTCGGACTCATGATTCTCCTGAGCGTCTTCGTGCGCAAGAATCGAGTCGGCATCGGCATGCGCGCCGCGTCCGAGAACCTGCGCGCCGCCCGGTTGATGGGCATCAACATCAACCAGGTCATCGTCGCCGCCTTCGCCATTGGCTCTGCGCTGGCCGCAGTTGCGGGCGTACTATGGGCCGGAAAATACGGCACAGTGGATCCCTTCATGGGCTTCCTGCCCGGTCTCAAGGCATTCGTCGCAGCAGTCATCGGCGGCATCGGCGTGATTCCCGGAGCCGTGCTCGGCGGCTATCTGCTCGGCTTTGCGGAGATCCTGTTCGTCGGTTTTCTGCCCCCGGAATACTCGGGGTATCGGGACGCGTTCGTCTTTGCACTGCTGCTGATCATTCTCCTCATCCGGCCCAACGGTATCCTGGGCACATCCGACGAAGATCGAGCTTAGTCCATGCGGTCACGTCACGCACGACTCCTGAACACGCTGTTCTATCTGTTGATCCTGGTCGCTCTCCTGGCCCTGGCGCAGCGCTACCTAAACAACTACTACCTGCGCGTGCTATCCGTGATCGGTATCAGCGTCATCTTGTCCGTCAGCCTGAACCTGACCAACGGCTTCACCGGTGACTTCTCGCTCGGCCATGCAGCATTTATGTCAATCGGAGCATATTCCGCCGCCATTTTGACATTGTCTCCGGACGTCAAGCAAACCATGAACGAAGGTCTGCCCGCCGGCCTGCAGCAGATCACGATCCCGTTCATTCTTGCCATCATCGTTGGCGGCCTCATGGCATCCATGTTGGCTGTGATCGTCGGGATTCCCGTGCTGCGCCTGCGCGGACATTACCTCGCCGTCGCCACCCTGGGTCTAATGGTGATCGTGCGCGTGGTCGCCAACAACTGGCAGTCTGTCACCCGCGGCGCCCGCGGCATCAACGGCCTGCCCCCGCACACTACGATCTGGTGGACCTATGGCCTGGCGGCCATCACCATCTATGTGGTGTGGCGTCTCGTGCATTCCCATTATGGCCATGCCATGATCGCAATCCGCGAAGACACGCTATCAGCCTCTGCACGCGGCGTGCGCGTCTTCCCGACCCGACTACTCGCCTTCACGGTCAGCGCATTCTTCGCCGGCGCGGCCGGCGGCCTGTGGGCGCATCTCATCACGGCCATCACGCCCAGTTCATTCTCGTTTGCCATCACGTTCAACGTGATCGTCATGTTGGTTGTCGGGGGCATGGGCACCATCAGCGGATCAGTCATCGGTCCGGTCGTGATCGTACTCCTGCAAGAGATGCTGCGCCGCGTCGAAACGATTCTCGCCGGCGGAGGCACGCCGGTCTATGGCCTGACCCAAATCACGATCGCCGTACTTGCCATCCTGATCATGATCTATCGCCCCGCCGGCATCATGGGCGGACGCGAGATCAAGCTGCCGCAGCTCTTCCGGCCCGTGGAGGAACTGGACAGGATAGCGACCGAAGGCTAGATTCGCGTCCGCTCGCCGGCCGTCAGGACGAGTTGGCGGTTAATACTGATGAGGTTCGTGGGTTCGTTGACGTTTCTTTCCTAGTGCGGTACTTTCATTGCATGTGCGGCCACGCGCCGCTCGTCGTCCATCTGCTTCATTCACGAAAGGATCTGTAGCCATGCGCAAAGTAGGTCTATTGTCTCTGCTTCTCATCGTCGCGCTCATCGTGACGGCCTGTCCCGCCCCCGCTGCGCCGACCACCGGCGCGGGCGAGGCCCCGGCCGCTGCGGAAGAGGCGGCAGCGCCGGCTGAAGAAGCCGGTGAACCCATCAAGATCGGCGGCATGTACAACGTCACGGGCGGCATGTCGTCTATCGACGATCCCGGTCTCAACGGTATGCAACTCATGGCGCAACAGATCAATGCGGCGGGCGGCGTACTGGGCCGGCCGATCGAGATCGTCGCCATTGACGGCAAGAGCGACCAAACCACGGTCACGAACGCCATGTCCGAGATGATCGACGTCCACAACGTCGTCGCCATTGGCGGTCTCAATGACTCTACCTTTGCACTGGCCGCCGGCCCCATCGCCCAGAACGCGGGCATACCGTTCTTGACGGCTGGCGCGACGCTGCCCACCTTGCCGGAGCAAGTCGGCGACTACTTCTTCATGGTGCCCTTCGGCGATGACGCCCAGTCCTATGCCATTGCCGACTATGCGATCAAAGAGCTTGGCGCCACCACAGCATGGATGCTCGTGGACCAGGCCTACGACTTCACGACGGCGCTCGCCAAGTTCTACAAAGAGCGCTGGGAAGAAAGCGGCGGCGAGATTCTCTTGGAGGACATCTACCAGTCCGGCGACACCGACTTCTCGGCCCAGATCGCCCGTCTCAAGGAGCTCGACCCGCAGCCCGACGTTCTGTTCGTATCGGCCATTCCGAACGAAGCAGGCATCACCACCCGGCAGATCCGTGAGGCCGGTCTCGAACAGCCCATCCTCTCCGGCGACGGCTTCGACACGCCGCTGATCGGCGAGGTCGCCGGCGATCTTGCCGACGCCGTCTACTACTCGACGCATGCGTCGCTCGACAATCCGGATCCCAAGGTGCAGGGTTTCGTCACCGCCTACAATGCGGAATATGGCCGCCCGCCGGAAAATGCTTTCGCAGCGCTCGGCTATGACATGATGGGCCTGCTGGCATCCGCGATCGAGCAGGCCGGTTCCACAGATCCGGCCGCCATCCGCGAAGCCCTGGCCGCTACGCAGGGCTACGAGGCAGTCACCGGTTCGATCAGCTACCCGGAAGGTCAGCGCAAGCCGATCAAGGCCGTCACGATCATTCAGGTACAGGACGGAGTCTACTCGTTCGCTGCCGAAGCTACTCCGGAATAGCCTTATATCGGTGTAGCGTGTAGTGTAGGTGAAGCTGCGGGCCGTCGTCTGGCCCGCAGCTTCACACGTATTTGCGCCGGCTCGCCACATACACATTGCAAAAGAGATGAATAGAAAAGGATTCGACCTGTGAACAAAGACCAGGTGATTGCAGCCTGTCAGGCGGAGGGCGTTCGACTGGTTCGGTTCCTCTACTGCGATAACGGCTGCACGATTCGCGGCAAGCTCGTGCCCATCGATCGCCTGCCCGGGCGCATGGACTCGGGGCAAGGGCTGACTGTGGCCATGCAGGCCATGAACATGCTCGACCAGCTCCAACCCGTGGAGGGAATGGGCCCGGTGGGCGAGATTCGCCTGGTGCCGGACCCCGAGAGCTTCGTCGTTCTGCCCTATGCTCGCAACAGCGCAGCCATGATGTGTGACATGATCACACTGGAGCGGCGGCCCTGGGGTGCGTGCCCGCGTACGTTCCTCAAACGCATGATCGATCGCTCCGCCGAGTTGGGCATCTCCGTACAGGCGACCTTTGAGAACGAGTTTAGCCTCTTCACACAGGCGGAAGACGGCAGCTTTTCGCCGCTCGATACGGCGCTCTGCTTCAGCTCAATCGCCATGACCGAAGCGGTCGACGTGATCGACGATATGGTGGCCGCCTTCTCCGCGCAGGGCATTCCCGTAGACGCCTATTACCCGGAACTCGGCCACGGGCAACACGAACTGCCCCTGCGCCATACCAACGCGCTGCGTGCCGCAGATAACCAGATCTGGTTCCGTGAGACCGTGCGCAACGTCGCCCACAGCCACGGGCTACTGGCGTCACTCGCGCCCAAGCCCATGCCGGACCAAGCCGGAAACGGCTGCCACATACACTGGAGCCTCTGGGATTTGGATGGCCGTGAAAACCTGATGCACGATCCGGGCGACCCGTATGGCATCAGCCGCCTCGGATACCACTTCATCGCCGGCGTGCTCGCACACCTCCCCGGCCTGCTCGCGTTGACCGCGCCCAGCTTCAACTCATTCCGACGGCTCCAACCCCATTTCTGGAGCAGCGCATACACGGCCTGGGGCCCCGACAACCGAGAAGCCGCCGTCCGCGTGCGCGTCCGGCAAGTGGGGCCGCGAGGTCTCGACGCTCAACATGGAGTTGAAGGCCAGCGACCCAAGCAACAATCCGTATCTTGCCCTCGGCGGCGTCTTCGCAGCGGGACTGGACGGTATCGCACGCCAGCTTGACCCCGGCGAAGCATCCCTTGTCGACCCGGGCAATCTTAGCGACGAGGAACGCGACGCACTTGGCATCCGTCGCTACCCCACCACCCTGGAACAGGCGGTCGCCGCCCTCGAAGCGGACGATGTGCTGATGGACGCCCTCGGCGCACAGCTCGCCGGTTCATATTGCGCGGTGAAGCGGTCCGAGTACGAGACGTTCGCGGCGGAGAACGTCGACTTCGAGATCAAGCACCATATCTACAAGTTCTGAGTTGGCCCACCATGACTCCATTTTCGAGGCTATCATGGACCTAAATGCTTACCCCATCGTCGATCACCACGCTCATCCCTTCCTGCGCAAGGAAGTGACCCACAGCGCGGACAACTATCGAGGCTGGTTCACCGAATCCACTTCGCCCATCATCCATGCCCAGCACGTCCCCAACTCAATCTTCTACCGCACGGCCATTCGATGGCTTGCAGACGTTCTGGACTGTGAGCCGGCCGAGGACGCCGTCACCGACGCGCGCGCCGCCTATCCGGAGCGCGAGTGGGCGCAGCTCCTCTTCAGTGACGCCAACATCGACGTGGTGCTTTGCGACTACGGCTACGGCAGCGCAGACGCATATGACCATCGACAAATGCAGCGGATGGTCCCCTGCCGCGTCGAACCAATACTGCGCCTGGAGCGAATGGCTGAGGAGCTGATCCTGGGAAGCGCCACATTCGGGGAGATGACTGATCGCTACATATCGACGGTGGAATCTGCCCGCGATAATGGCGCCGTCGCGTTGAAAAGCATCATCGCCTACCGAACCGGGCTGGATATTCAGGAGGTGTCACGATCAGAAGCGGAGGCCGCCTTCGACGCCCTCGCGCCGGATGCGCACAGCCGAGGCGCGGTCCGTCTGGCAAGCAAGCCGCTCTGCGACTATCTGGTTGGGCTTGCCCTCGACATCGCCAGCGAGCAACGATTTCCCATCCAGTTCCATACCGGATTTGGCGATTCAGATGCAGACCTGCGCGTGGCGAACCCGATTGTGCTCCACGACATCATCGAGCGCTACTCCGATGTGCCCCTCGTCTTGCTGCATGCCGGGTGGCCCTACTATCGGGAAATGGCGCACCTCGCCGCCATCTACCCCAACGTATGGGCGGACCTGTCGCTGGCGGTTCCCTTCGCCACTGCGGGCATTCCGACGATGATGCGCGACATGATCGGCATGGCGCCGATAAGCAAGCTGATGTTTGCCACCGACGCCTTCACCATGCCTGACATCTACTGGCTTGCGGCGCGCTGGGGCAGGTGGGGCTTGGCGCGGCATCTTGGATGAACTCATCGCCGACGACTTCCTACTTGAGCATGAAGCCGAGGAAGCTGCGCGTGACATCCTCGCCGAGAACGCGCGGCGTCTGTATCGCCTGTGATTGCCGCCGCTACAACGCGTCGACTTTCTCCTCGTTGCTTTGCTCTCTCGGCGGCTGCCAGGGCCACCGGCCCTCCATCTCCACGATGAGCGACCAGCCCAAAAAGATCCGAATGATCACGAGGATGCCCAAGACTGCGACACTCTCAAATGTGGTTTCCAGCGCCACGGTCTTGATGATGTCAGCGGCAACCAAGATTTCCAGGCCAAGAAGCAACGCGCGTCCGAGAACCATCTTGTACTGGGTGAACCGCTGCTGTAGGAGATCCGGTTGTTGCAGCGCATGGCGCAAATAGGCATAGAGGCCCCAGACCACCGCCCCAACGATGATGGTCACAGCCAATACCTCGATGGCCAGCGCAGCCAACTCGATAGCGTCCAGCACCCTGTCAATCAAGTGAGAAAACATGACATTCTGTCCCAACTGTGCCGTCGGAACTTGGCAATCGACCACGCGGTGGCAAGCGGGCCACACCCATGGGCCGAACCGATCGTGGCTACTTGAGATCGGTATCGGCGCGTTCGCCGTCCTAGCACATCCTGGTGATAGCAACTGAACCGCAGCCTAGCGGAAAAAATCCACCCACGCCACCCGAAACATTCCGTTGCTCTCCAGCACGTCCGGCGGTAGCGCGATGTCGAAGTACTCCGGCATGCCGTCCACCAGCGCGCTCGGCGTGATCTCCGCCCATAACGCGCTTCCCGGCTCGATCAACGTCTCGCTGCCGTCGGCGCCGATCGACGCCTCGTATACCGCCCCGTCTCCGTGGCTGGACACACCGGCGCGAATCGTCTGCGCGCCGGAAGTGATGGTCAGCCCTTCCAGTCCGCGCAGATGCAGCCGCAGTGTGACGTCATCCGCCCCTTCGGTGTCCATCACCCAGAACATCGCCTCGCCGATGCCGGACTCGCTGAGGATGTCGATCCGCACCTCCCCGTCCGCCTGTGCAGATGCAATCGTGGCGTCGGTTGACAACGGCATATAGGCAATCGGCGTCTCCCCAGCATATCCCATGGAGCATCCTCCTGCTACAATTGCGAGTATGGCGGCGGCCATGACCTGCAGCCTGCCCCACGCGGGCTGGCGGAGACGCCGTGCGATTCGCGACGTAGTCACGTAGTCAAACGCTCCCTGTAACTCATCAGGCATCGAGACCGCTCCAACATGACCACATCCGGCAACTCGGCGCAGAATATCATCTGCAGCCTGCATCGGACGGCCCGCTGGAAGGGCGCATATGTGCTGCATCTGTGCTTCGACACTCCGGCGCGCCTCAAGGTGGGCCGCTTCCAACACGGACAGCCCCTGCATTTCGACTGCGGCCACTACCTGTATGTTGGATTCCGCCATGGGTCGAAACGCCGGCCTGCACTTGCCGAAGCGCCTCGTCCGCCACGCCACGCGCTCCGGCGACCTGCCGCCGCATCGATTCCGCAACGCGCTGCTCGCACACTTCGACAACCATGGTCTGTCCGCGCAGCGAGTGCTCGCACGCGCACCAAAACGCCTCTTCTGGAATATCGATTTCGTGCTCGACCACTGTGCTGCGAACCTGCTCGACGTCTTCTACATTCGCAGCGACCAACGCCTGGAAGGCGCCATCTTGCGATTTCTGGAATCTCGCAGTGACACGATGGCCCCGTGGCCCGGCTTTGGCGCCCATGACGACCCGGGCCATTCCCATCTGCTCCGCCTTACCGGCGGCTACGAGTCATGGGACGACTGTTGCCGAGCCCTGAACGCCGCGCTCGGCTAGAGGTCGCCTCACCGCGACATTCTGACAGAATGCACTGTAACCTGATACCGCCGGCGTCGCAAACGATTCTGCCTGCCTCATCGTCTTGTGCATAGTCGCTTCCCGCTTGGCATGGGCGCATTCCCGCGTCCGTGCCAAGCGCGGTCCAGCGCCACAGGCGGCGGAACGCAGGCCGTTTCCGCCCAAGACAAAAAGAGCCTCGCGATCTCCGCGGCTCTCTGCCTACCGTCATTTTCGTTGTCTTGGTGGAAGCCTGGCCTGCCAGTCGTTTACACCGCTACCGTTGCGAGGAGTCTACCGTTTTCCGAAACCGCCCAGCCCCTCTGCCGATGCACAGGGGCTCTCCGCGTCAGCAAATATCAGAAGTCCGCGTCGACCGACTGGTGCACCAATGCCCGACTCACACTCTGCGCTGCGGTCCTCGGGTCCGACCTCTCGTCACGCCCTGCGCGCCGCGACTCGGTGAATAGCACTTCGGCCGGAGGCGCCGCCAACCGCTTGAGAAATCCATTGATCAACGTGCGCCCTCGTGGCGCCACCAGCAACGCGATTTCATCGAAGCTGGCTTCAGGATACAACTCTCGACACAAGCGCAACTCGTCATACGTCGCTTGCGCATCCCGCAGATAGTCCAGAGTCGATTCCTCAACCTGCGCCTCTGCATTCAATTTCTGCGCCCATCGCATAGCGCTGGGCAGTTCTGCTCTCGCCTCCAGTCCAACTGGACGAGGCGCGTCTTGCTGGTTCACAGCCTCCGCCAATCGCTCGTCGCTGGTAAGACCGGACATGACAGCAGCTGCGATCAACGCGCCCGTGATGGCTATGCCTACCACGAAATAGATCAGCAACAAAGTTATCCACATAGTATTTCGTTCCTTTGCAGGTCTACGGTCGCCTGCAATAACGCCGACGAATACACAATACAGACTTCATTCTGGGTCATATGTGATCCCCGGAATCACGCGTGACTCACGGCTACGGTCATCGCGGCCTTGTCCAATCCTATCCGATCGCGCAGCTCATAACCGGCCTCCACTGCCCACGGCACCCGCCGCTCAACGACCGGTTCCTGGATTCGCTCGACGAGCTGGGCGGCGAAACCGCGCAAACTGGTCGTTCGAATCGAACACACGAGTCGTACTTCCTCCGGCGTCAACTGGAACCTCTCGCCGTTGTAGCCGGCCGCCAACGCGGACACGGGATCCGACAGTAGAAGACGGCAGAACCTCGGGCTCACTACTGCCGCGCTCATGAGCCGGTTCAGGCTCTTGCTGAAAAGCGCAGGCGCCTGATTCCTCTCAGGTCGCTTGGCAGGGCTTTCCACATCACTGTGCAAATATCGTGTTCTCGCGTTCAAAGTATTCGCATTCATCTTCAGTCTCTCATTCACCCTTATGCATTCCCGATTTCATCCGAGCAGCATTGCAGATCGCTTGTTTCTACCGAGTTGGATATGCAAACAGCACGCATAGTCTATAGGATAGCCCCCTCCCCGGAGTTCTGCGTCTTTGGTGGGAGTTGTGGTCCTCCGGCCTGCCAAAGGAACCAAAACACACCAGCGGCTATCAAAACGTCACCCAAGCTGTAGGCCACTGAATACGACATCCAGCTCGGTAGAAAGAAGCGGTCCGCTAGAAACTCAAGCCGAGTCTCGGCCACAGTCAACATAACGTTCTTTGAAGAACCAACCTGCTGCCCCATCTGCCACTGGCCGGCCGGGGCACCAGGATACAACCGTTCCAACGTTTCGGGGCTGATGGGCATCAGCCCTCCGTTCAGGATGATTGCGG
Source organism: uncultured Chloroflexia bacterium (assembly GCA_963752485.1). GTDB lineage: Bacteria > Chloroflexota > Anaerolineae > Caldilineales > Caldilineaceae > JASGTU01. The sequence goes on along the minus strand of CAVVYP010000011.1, from coordinate 584,819 downwards.
CCAGGTTCATCAGTAGCCCGGCGCCCATTATCCAGAAGGCAAAATACCTGCGGTTGAACCAGACGAACAACAGCAGCAAGACCAGAGAACTGACCAGAGCAACTGCGACCCACGTCTGCGCCAAAGTGTCCCGCGTAGCCGGCAAATAGAAGACGGCGAGTTGCGGTACAAGAGCCACCGGCGCAAGCCACCATCGTTCGATCGGTGGGACGGCAAGTGAGCGACCGTTACTACGGGCCCGCACCCAACCGGCGACAAGCCCGGCAACCACAGCAACTAGCAGAATCACGTCATCACGGTTATCGTCGTCGATTCTGCGCACGCACGCCGCACCTCAGCGTCTACGCACAGACTCGGAACAAAAGCCTCGAGAGGTCTGCGCTTGTGTCGACGCCTGCGCATTGCCCGTTCAGCAGGTTGTGGCAGCGCCGCTCAATCGCGAAAAGTGACTAGGTCCCGTTAGCGTGCGGAGCGCCGGCGCTTACTGCGAACGCTGCCAATGTACCCAAAGCAACCAAGACACGAAAAACAGTGGGGTTCCGGCGGAGTTCTCGAATGCTGCGAATCATGGTTTGGTTCCTTTCAATTCAGTGGTCAACGAAAGCTGCAATGCCATCACTTGGTCGATACGTGACCATTCATTCGGGCACTTCCTAACTGTGAACATGATTCTGCCAGGCGGGGAGCATCATCGGTGGCATCAAAGGTGGCTCATTTTTGGGCAAATCCGCGCCAATTTGCGAATTCGGGCGAATTTCCGGGGCAAAACAGCAAATTGACCCGGAAAATGGACTTCATTTCCAGGCTGATCTCGACTTCGACATGCGATGTCCGTGCAAACTCAGTGGCACCGATCGGCCGCGATGATGAGCCGCTACCCTATTCCGGCGAATATGCTGTGTCGTTTCGTCCGGGGGCGCTGCGCGTGCAACGATGAGGAAAACAAGCCGCTTAGGTCATTCCTCTCGTCGCGCCGGGCGATAGCGCGCCGACGATGTGCACGAGGGATGCATACGAGGGATGCATACGAGCGTTGTGTACGAATGGTATCGGAGTCTTCGGAGGTGAAGCGCACAGGTGCGGCATGAAGTCGCCGCGTTGAGGCGAGGACGGTGCGTCAGCCTCTTGTTCGGCGCCTTCTACACGAAGAATGCGGCCTTGCGGCAGCCGTTCACATGGGTGACGTTACCTGCGACAGAAGAGGGAACGTGCGCAACCTGCCGGGGAGTTCGGAGTCGTGCAGTGGCAAGTCCATTGATCCAGAAGGATCCGATCCATCCGCCGGCGGTGGACATTCGCCCACGTCTAGGACGAATCGACGATAGGAACAATAGCAAGCCGCCGGGCATCAACCAGGCTTGCACGCGTCACCAGATGCAGCGCGCGGTTGCGAGCGAAGGGGACAGGGAAGCGACGGTGGGAGGCAAACTACGGGGACCGAGAGAAGGCGCCCAGTGCAAGGCGGCAGGCGTGGCGGGCAGAATCACCACGACACGTTTGGGGGCGCGCCCCCGACAGCCGGCTGGCGCCCCGCGTCCAACGAGGGTACAGCAAGCTAAGGACAGTCTATTCTTCCACGTCTATGGCCGACGACATGGCCGCCGGCCGCAGCAGCAGGTAGGATCCGTGTGTGGCTGCCTACACCCCGGCCCTTTCGCGCGTGCATACGTAGGGCCGCGTCAAATCCTTGCGCAGTTGCGCAAGGTCAGCAAACGCACGGATTCAGTAGTACACTACCGTTGGCGCATGCCCCTATCTAGGGCAGCACGATCATCAAAACGCCGCTAGAACCGCGTCCCGTTGGCGTGCGGGGCGCCGGCGCTCACTGCAAACGCTGCCAGCGCGCCCAATGCAATTAGAATGCGAAATAGGGTTGGGTTTGAACGGAGGTGTCGGATACCGCGGATCATTACGGGAGTCCTTTCGGAGAATCGAAGTTCGTCGACGATGCAAAGCCTCCACCCATGGCTGAACGCCATGGATGTCCATAGTATCTCACATTTCCATAGTTTCTGGAAGATTGGAGGCAGTACGCGACAAGACCCGGCTCGGTTCTGACTGGTACCGCATTCTTGCAAAGACTCTCGGCTATAGACTGGGTGCTGGCAGCGCTTCCCAATGCGCACCCATTACGACTCGGCGAACGCTGACTGCGAGACTCATGACCGGCGCAACTCTGTTCGAGGCAGATCAGCCCATCAGCAGAGCATAGAGTTGTTCCGTCTGCGGTGAAGGCGGAGCATCGATCTCTTCTTGCAGAGCCTGTTGGCATTGTGCGTATTGCCGCGCGACTGCCGCTGCGATTTCCGGACGATGCATGGACACGCATGGCCAGACGATGCACTTCCTCCAGACAGGGGTCGTCGGCCAACAGCCGCTGACACACCTGTAGGGTCTCATCCAACGCACCATGTTCGAAATGAAGCTGCGCCAAGTCGAGCGCAGACTCCAAGTAGATCGTGCGCAGGCGTTCTCGCTCGGCGCGGGGCCAGTCCTCGTCCACATCCGGCAGATAGTCGCCGCCGTAGAGGTTGACCGCGGCCTCCAGTCGCTTCAGCCGGACAGCCGCGTCACCGGCTTCCCTCGCCTCGGCAATAAGCCCCAAGAACAGCTCGACATCATACTCGTAGTCCAGGGAGGTATCAAAGAAATAATTCGTATCCTCGAAGAGCACAACATCCTGGCCGAGGGCATTGCGCAGACGGTATATCGCGTTCTTGAAGCGCGTCTTCAGTTGTTGCGCGGAACAGTCAGGCCAGAACATGGTCCCAATCTGCTCCTTTGTCAGGCCATTCGGAAACGCAAGGAAACAGAAGAAGAGATCACGCGATATCCTCGTCTGCCATTGGCTCAGCGGAATCGGATTGCCGTCTACTAGGACTTCTGTGCGGCCGAGCGTGCGCACGGCAATATTCGGGGAGCCGACTTCCGCAGCAGGCAACGCCTCGGCCGTTTTCCGTCGCAGTGCACGCACCAACTCCGGCATCTGCGTCTCAAATGCTTGGATTTCGTCCAGCAGTCGCCCCAAGTTGCCGGCCGAATTGTCATCTACCTCGACAGCAGCAAGGACGGCCCGCTTCCGCCGCGCGGCAACGACAAGTGGATGACGCAACTCCAGATTGTAGATCAGGCGCACAGCATATTCGAGGCGCTCCGTAGCCAGGCGTGTGTCGCCCGACAAGTAGGTCGCATTCGCCAAATACAGGAAGGACTTGGCGGCGTCGACTTCCTGCCCGCCTTCCTGGAAGCACCGACCGGCATCGTCGAGCGGCTCCAAAGCGGCCGCAGCATTCTGTTGCGCCAGGTAGTACCGCCCAATGGCCAAACGATACAGGCCCCATTCGTAGCTCGAGTTGCGGTCCAGGACTAGCTGCCCTGCCGCGTCCAGACATTCGTATGCCTCACCCCAGTCTTCGACAGACCACGCGACCACCGCGCGCGCAAGCTCCAAATAGAGAATCAGAAACCGCTCGTCTGTTCGCCGGGCGATGATGTATGCCTGCTGGTAAACGTCCTGGGCCGCCTGCCACATCTCTAAGTCGCAATAGATGTCTCCCAGGCTTGTCAGTGAGAACGCCTCAAGTCGCGTGTAGCCGCTGCGTCGGGCGCACGAAAGCGCCTCTGCCAATGCCTCGAACGCCCGTTGATACTCACCGCGGTCGTGATAGTGTACGCCGATGCTGTTCTGCGCCAGCGCCTGGCCCATGACGTTGCGCGCCTGTTGCCAGATCGTGAGCGCACGCTCAAATAGTGTCAGCGCATCGCTATGGCGGCCTGCATCCGAGTAGGAGATCGCAATCTCATACTGCGTCATTGCGATGTTCTGCACGTCGCCAAGACGCTCGTAGTCAGCAAGCGCGGCGTGTAGAAGCTCCACTCCCTGCAGTGGCTGTCCCATGCGCTGAAGGCTGACGCCTTGATTGTGCAGCGCCAGCGCACGAATCTCGACAACTGCCTCTACGGGCTCGGAATCCGGATACTGGAGCTTATTCCCAGACGCCGAAGCATCTAGGTATGGCGTCGCCGAATCATGCTGTGGCAGTAGCGCAAGCGCCCCTTCCGCATCTTGCAGCGCCTCTTCGTAGTTGCCCAACACACGATGCGCAATGCTGCGATACGCCAGCGCCTGCGCAATCGACGTCTGCAAGCCGTCTGATTGCTCAAATCGGTCGACTGCCTCGCTCAGCAGCGCCAGACCTTCGGCGACGTGACCGTCGTGAACTCGGCTATATCCCCGAATCAAGGCGAGCAGTGGCCTCGAATGCACGATGGCGGGCGGCAACCCCTCAAACCATTGCTCGACAAGTAGGAATCGGCCGCCCCGCACCATTTGCAGCCCACCTTGTTCGATGACGCCGACGACCACGCCAAAGTCGTCGAGTTGCTGCGCGGTGGCGTGGGCCATCTCCCAGTCGTTTCGGGCGGCATACGCTTCGGTAAGCCGCAAGAGAATCTCGTGTTCGTCCTCTGGGAGCTCCCGGCCAAGCCGATCACGCAGAAACTCCTGAAAAAGGTGGTGGTATCGCAGCGCCACGCCTTCGTCGCCGACGGACATCACGAAGAGATTGTTCTGCTCCAATTCTCCGATGAATTCGCGCCATGTACGGCCAGGCGGCAACCACTCCGGCAGCAGAACCTGCTCACAGAGCTCGCCGTCAAACTCACCCATGACCGATGTACGAAGCAGAAACTGCGCGAAGGTCGGGTTCCTGTTGGTCAAGGACCTGTTGGGCCAAGTAGTCATACAGCCCCACGCCGCTGCCCCTTACCCTGCGCAACCGGCGAGCCGCATTCCATTGCAGCGTCTGGGCCGACAACATCATGCCGGTGATCCAGCCCTCCGTGTTGCGCACGAGATCCGCGGCATTGGCTTCCGACAACGAGAGGTTGAAGTTCTGGAGAACGAATGTCTGCAACTCGTCTACGCTAAACGCCAGATCCTCGTAATCGAGACCGGCCACCAACCCGCGCGCAACAAGCAGCGGCAGGTCCGGAAGGCTGAGGAGAGTCCGCGACGACAGGATGAGGTGGCAGTTCTCGTCGACATGCTGCGCGAACTGGCTGACAAAGAAGCCGATATCGTCATTGTCGTCGACAAGGTGGTAGTCGTCGACGACAAACACAAAATGCTCATCTACGTGCGTGTAGAGCTCGTTGACAACCGGGATCACTAGTCGTTCAATCCCGTCCTGTCCAGGATTGTAGTTTCTTAACGCGCTCAATGACTCTTCGCCGAATTCAGGAAAAGTCTGGCGAAGCGCCGCGATGAAGTGCGCAACGAACCGCGTGATGTCGTTGTCGATTCCGGTGACCGAGTACCAACAGTTCCGCAGTTCAACCGTTCGGCACAGATCCATCAATGTGTAGGTCTTGCCGTATCCGGCCGGCGCAATCAGCAGGATGAGCTTGTAATCGAAGAGATCGGTGAGGGTGTCCAACAGCCGCGGGCGCGACAGTAGGTCTGCGCGATAGCGCGGGGGTAGAATTTTCGTGCGCGAGATCAATTGTTCCATTGCGACCGTGGCATGCCGTGAAAACGATTTCAAAATGGAATCGACCGGTCAGTGTACCACCTGTAGTTTACACCATTCTATGTGAGTTTGGGATACGGGAAGACCGCCCATGAGCAATTGACCGTCGATGACACGCCAATATGCCATTGCTCATAGAATTCTGCCATCCATTTACCCAAATGATACGATATCGCCGTCTCGCAGGTGCTGTAGGTTCGAACCTTATATCCGATTGTGGAACGTCGTTCGCAAAGCGAATACGCAGATGCACGCCACTGCGCAGAGCTTGCCCCGTGGGAGAGGGACCGCTATGCTTGGGCTGGATATTGGGACCTGTACTCATTGCGGCGCAGGTTTGAAAATCGCACCGCGGAGATCCCGCAATCTCAGACCGCACATACGATTGACCGGAAAATGAACGCCAACCCACAGCACCCTACGTACGAGCGCGTCTATCTCGTCGTCAGCGCCATACCCGCCGGCAAGGTCGCAACCTACGGCCAAATCGCTTCCATTGTCGGCAACTGCACAGCCCGCATGGTTGGCTATGCACTGGCCGCCCTGCCGCAGGGCTACGATGTTCCCTGGCAGCGTGTCATCAACGCCCAAGGCAAGGTCAGTCCACGCGCCCGCAGCGAGAGCACCGCATTACAACGCGAATTGCTGGAGGGCGAAGGCGTCGAGTTCAGCCCTGCGGGCACGGTCAACCTCCGGCTGCAACGCTGGGACGGACCATCACTCGAATGGCTCCTCGCCCACGGCTTCGATCCCGCCCCTTCCTGGCGACAACAGTAGAGACAGAAGTAAATCGCCTACACGCCGGTTACGCCTTCCGCGTCCATTTCTCAATGGCGTTGCTACACAACCTGCGCCGGCAGAGCCGAATCCACGCATGCCGCCGGCGACAGCCGGCTCCGACACCAATCCAACTCGCTGCCCATCCGCTACCGGCCACCCGTCAGCGTGCGCGGAGAAGCCGCATCCCATCCGGATCCGTCTCGTGTTCAGCCGGCATCCATGGAGTGAGGCATGCTGCGCTCTTCACACATGGGTCCGTCAGCGCAAGCATGAACTCCACCAGGCTCGTGACTTCCGGATCACTGAGCCTAGCCACCTGTAGAGGTGACTGACCCTCCGCCATGTCCTGCTGCACCTTCACCAGCGCGGCCCGCGTATATTCGACAGTGTGGTCTACTGGAATCTCCGGATCCAACTGCCCGAAGTCGAAACTCGCAATGCTCGCCGCGGGATCCAAATGGTGGCGGATTATGCCCTCCAGCGTGGCGTACGAGCCATCGTGGCCATACGGCCCTGTGACCTCCACATTCAGGAGGGTCGGCGTCCGGAAGGCGTAGAGATCGCTGTCCTGCCCGGTTTCCCGCGCGCGCCCAAAGTCGTCATCGCCCTGTGCGCCGTCGCCCTTTCCGCCGCCAATCTGTGGCACGGCCAGTGCATAGAAAGACTCGTCCGTAAAGAAATCCCCGCTGTGACAATCCGCACAGCCGGCGCCGCCCTGCTCCACCGAACGGAAGAACAACAGCGCGCCCTCCTTGGCCGCCTGCGAGATCGCCCCGCTGTCACCCCCGACATACGCCTTCCACGGGGTGTCCACAAAGACCTGCGACCGCTCATAGGTACCAATCGCCTCGGCGATCAACTCATAGGTGATGACAAGCTCATCGGCATCCATGTCGGGAAAGACGGCTTCACATTCGTTCTGCCAGCCGTTCACTGCCAGCTCTCCTGCGCCGATGCCGTAATCCCCCAGCCTCGCCGCCAAATGATCGCGTGCGGCATTGTTGCCTTCGCCGGCCTCGAACGCAAAACCGCGGATCTCTTCCGCCGACGTCACAGGAAAACGCGCTTGGGCAATCGTCAAATCGGCCCCGGCCTTCGGATCGACTTCCCCAAGCGCCACGTCGGGCGTACGGATGCCGAGCCCGTCGTTCCCTTCCATCAGCGGCGTCTTGCCCAGGCTCTCCACGCGTCCGTCCCAAAATTGCACCTGGTCCCACATGGCTATGTTAAAGGTCGTCGGTGCATTACGCGGCACCGTCGGGCGACCGTCCGGATGTGCGCGCCCTGGCCCGACTAGGTCGGGATCACTGGCGCCGACCCCAATTGAAAGCGCGAGCCCGTCGCCCCCGCCCAGCGTGGGCAAATGACAAGTTGCGCACGCCGAGTCACCGTCGCCTCCCAACGCCTTCGTGAAGAACATCTTCTTGCCCAATTGCGCCATTGGGTCATTGATCGACGGCAGGTCGCGGCCAATCGACGGATCGCCTGTCAAGCCCTGCTCTGCGATGGCCGCCCGCAACTGAGCGTCCAGGATTCGATCATACACCGGATGTTGGCGGCTCTCTGCGACTGGAGTCACATTCAAGATTCGGTCGATCTGAACCGGGGCCGACACCTCAAGCGCGAACCGGCCCGTCGCATCCGCCTGCAGACGGTCGTCCGTGAGCAACGTGATGAGTCCGGCGATAGTCACGACTGCAGCAGTCAACATGATCATTCTACGCAACATAGCCCGATCCCATTTCAGTGGATGCGCCCGCAAGGATAGGTGCAGACGACCCGCAAGCCACGACCCACAAGGCCAGAACCTCGTCAAAAACCAGATTTCTACACGAAAATCACGCCGCACGCAGTCGAGTGTGTCGCGCCGCAGGCCAGTGTAAGCAGCCTTACCGTACAGCCGGATGATAGCATGAAAACTCGGGCAGACAAAGACGCCCAATGCGCAATGCACGCTCTCATGAGGACAGGTTCCCTGAACAAACCACGTCATACTGCCGCTGAGATTCCAAGTTCGCATATTCCCGCGATCTGCCGAACCCTACCGGCATCGCCGCCCGTGCCGGCAACACAAAGGATTCGGCGAATATCGGTCCAGCCATCGAATTCCGCCCGCCGGCACAGTGGATGTCCACACCGAATCGGCATCGCATTCTGGCCGTACAGTTTCCATCGATTTTGCCTGGTGATTACCCATAAGTCGAATGAGTAAAGAGATGATGTGGAAAGGGATGGCGCACGACGTGCCAGAGGGTTGCGATGGTCTTGAGCAGGGAGGAGAGACCGCGGAAGACGAGATAGGGACCATCCAGGTCATTCTTGAGATGGAGTTTGCCGCCAAGGCTACGCATCCATTGGACAGCAGGAGCAGGCCAGGTGTCGATGAGAAAGAAGACGAACTGGACGGCAGCCAGGACGAGCAAGAAGAGGCGCTGCATGGGTTCGAGTTTGTGGACACGCATATCCTCCACGTCGAGTCCCTGCTCTTGGTCGAAGCGGTAACCGTGCTCGATACGGGAGCGGAGGCGCCAGTCATCGTAGACCGAGCGCACATCCTGAATGGAGTGGAGAGGGACATTGGTGAGCAAGACCAGGGTACGGTCAAGCTGTTCTTCATAGGCCACAAGCACCCACAACTGCTGGTAGGTGTCGGGCAGACGGATCAGAAACCAGCCGAACTGCATGGAGGCCACTCGAGTCTTGCGAGCATGGGTGAAGGGGACCACGGCGACCAGATCCCCCATCGCTTCCGGCTCCCAGCGGTCCAGGCGTTGGTTGTAGACCTCGACATGGCGTTCCAGGTGGCTGGCGCGGACGCAGAATTCCTGGTCTGCCAGAGAGGCAAACCATTTGCGATCGTCGAAACCGGCGTCGAGGACATAGCGCAGGCGCTGGTCGGGGAAGAGCTCGTTGGTGGCATCGATGGCTTTTTGGATCTCCACATTCTCGCTGAGAAAGTCGCATTCGTAGGAAAACCAATGGGCATAGGTTGTGGCCGGAATGCGACTGTTGACCACCGTCGCTGTGAGACAGGGGTAGCCCGACGTCAACCGAGCCTTCCCATGGATGTCAGGGGGCGTGCTCTTGTACACCGTACTCACCCCTTCCAGTTCCTTGGTGTAGGGCTTCTCCAGATTGACCGGGTCAATCGCCACCACCAGATAGTCCAGCTCGTCACGCCCCACGTTGGCCTGAGTGATCGTCGCCAGCCCTGCCGCCATATCCGTATAGCTGAAGCGCTCGTTCTTCAACAGTCCATAGATCCGTTTCGCCGCCGGCCAGACCTCGCTCTCTGTACGCACCACCGTCTGCGCCATCTGCAACACCACCGGCGATTCGCTGCCCAGGATGCCCCGGACCGCCAGCGGCACCACCCGTTGCAGCCGTCGGTCCGGCAACGGCTCCATCATCGGACTCAGAAAGGCTTCCAGGCTTGCTTCCAGTTCCTTTACCGGCAGTTGCTCAAGTGCTTCCTTGATTGCTATAGTACTTATGGGCTTCGTCTCCTTGGTTGCTGTCGGTTTTGTCACCTCTAGCCTACCATGGAGACGAAGCTTTTTCATCCCCCTTCAGATTTATGGGTAATCACCAGGATTTTGCGTCTTGACAAGCACTCGGCCGTGGTGTTATCTTATCGAGCAGAATGCATTTGCAGCATCTCAACCATGAGTGGTCATCAACCAACAGCCATATGACGCGGCAAGCGGTTCGGACGAACGAGAAGATGTGTGAACAAGGCGATTCTCAACGCCCTACTTCGCGTTCCGTCCGCCAGTCTGCCATTGACCTGCGCCCCGAGTGGCGCGGGTTTTCTTTTTCCGGCTATTGGTTTAGCTACTATTTTGCCTTTCCCGGCAAGCGGCCACTCTGCGCAGGAGGGAAGATGAGGCCTGGATAGTCACCAGGATTCAGCAGAACTCAACGAGGGCGTGGAATGGCCGAATTCCAGCCCTCGTTCTTTTTTTGTCACCCGTGCATTCGCCGAGTCTGTCATCGGTGCGGTGACTTGAGCACCTGCATACGAGGCCGGCAATGCCAGTGCATGGATTGCATCGGCAGCTTTGCCTGAGTACGGCAATCGTCCCGGCGACATCTGTATCGCCGCCATGAGCAAATCGGAACACACAGATGCACCCAAACACGAACGGTAACCAGGAGCATGCCATGACCACCGTTGCATTCCAGGGCGAGCCAGGCGCCTACTCAGAAGAAGCCATCCGCCAGCACTTTGGCTCGAACGTGCAGACGCTCCCCTGCCGGGCCTTTGAGCACATTTTCGAAGCGGTTGAAAGTGGATCGGCGGCATATCGGCGCCGTGCCCGTGGAGAACTCCGCCGCAGGCAGCATCAACAAGGCCTACGACCTCCTGCTGGACCACGACCTGCGCGTACACGGCGAAATCCTCCTGCGCATTCGTCACAATCTGCTGACCACGCCCGGCCAGGCCGCCCACATCCGCGAAGTCCGCAGCCACTTCCAGGCCCTGGCCCAGTGCGAAGATTTCCTCAACCGGTCCGGATACACGGCAGTGCCCTGGTACGACACCGCCGGCAGCGCCAAGGACCTGGCGGAGAACCCTGCGGAGGGCGTAGCCGTCATCGCCAGCAAGTTGGCCGCGGAGACGTACGGCCTCGAGATCGTGCAAGAGGGCATCGAAGACCTGCGCCACAACTACACCCGCTTCTTCGTCGTCGGCAAGGGCGAGGCGAAGAAAGTGCCCGGCTGCAAGACCTCGCTCGTCTTCGCAGTGCCCAACACGCCCGGCTCCCTCTACCGCAGCCTGGGCGAATTCGCAGAACGCGGCGTCAACCTCACCAAGTTGGAGAGCCGCCCGCGTCGCAACCGCCCCTGGCAGTATGTCTTTTATGTCGACTTCGAGGGCCACTGGCAGGAAGAAGCGCCCAGCCCAAGCCCTGCTCAGCCTGCTCAGTCACGCCGGCTTTCGTCAAGCTGCTGGGCAGCTATCCTGCGGCATCCACGTCCGACAGCGAGTTGTCCGCGGCTCAGTCCGAGTTGCTTCAAATCTGAATAGCCTTGCCGATCCAAACGGGTCACCGACCAAAACACGAACACACAGTTCGATCCAGATTTCCCATAAGGAGCCAGACACATGATCGTCGTCATGAAACCCCAAGCAACCGCCGCTGACATCGGCGCCGTAATCCGCAAGGCCGAGAGCATGGGCGTGCGCACCCATCCCATCTACGGCGAGAACCGTACCGTCGTCGCCCTTGTCGGCGACCTGACCCAGATCAGCCGCCAGACCTTCACCGCCATGGACGGCGTGCAGGACACGGTTCGCATCCAGGAGCCGTACAAGCTCGCCAGCCGCACCACTCGTCCAGACAATACCGTCATCGAGATCGGCAGACGGGCAGCTTCGCATCGGCGGGGATGAGATCATCGTCATGGCCGGCCCGTGCAGCGTCGAGGATCGCGACGAACTCATCGAGACCGCCAAGGCCATCAAGGCCGCCGGCGCAAAGGTCCTCCGCGGCGGCGCCTTCAAGCCTCGAACCAGCCCGTACAGCTTCCAGGGCCTGGGTCTCAAGGGCCTGGAATACCTTGCCGAAGCACGCGAAGTCACCGGCCTGCCCATTATCACCGAGGTCATGACCGTCGAGACGCTGCCCATGGTCGCCGAATACGCCGACATTCTGCAGATCGGCGCGCGCAATATGCAGAACTTCGGACTCCTGCACGCCGTCGGCAAGGTGCAGCGCCCCGTCATGCTCAAACGCGGCATCAGCGGCACCGTGGAGGAGTTGCTCATGTGCGCCGAGTACATCGTCAGCCACGGCAACTACAATGTCATGGTCTGCGAGCGCGGCATTCGCACCTATGAAACCGCCACGCGGAACACGCTCGACCTCAACGCTGTGCCGGTGTTGAAGCAGGCCAGCCATCTGCCCGTTGTCTCCGATCCGTCCCACGGCACCGGCTACCGCGAATACGTGCCCGCCATGAGCAAGGCCTCTGTCGCCGCCGGCGCGGACGCGCTGATCCTGGAAGTTCATCCGGACCCGGACAACGCCATCAGCGATGGTCGCCAAAGCCTTGACCTTGAGCAATTCTCCCTACTCATGGGTGAGCTTCGCCGCGTGGCTGCAGCCGTCGACCGCTACATCGCGGAAGGGATCGAGCCGGCAGACGAAGCGAATACCCCGAATCAGAACGGCGTCAAGCAGTCCGCACCCGGCGCAACAGCGCAGCCAGCCTGAAGCAGCGCAGCGGAATCCGACAGGCGGGGCGCACATCGCGTGCGGCTCGCCCAGCACCAGACAGGAGCGAACATCTCATGATTATCGTCATGCAACAGCAGGCTAAGCCCGCCGATGTCGAAACCGTCGTCAGGCGCATCGAGGACCTCGGGCTACAAGGTGCACCTCAGCCGTGGCGAGGCGCGCACGATTATCGGCATCATCGGAGCCGACGAGCACATGATCCATGAAGGGCTCCTTTGAGGCAATGGAAGGCGTCGAAAAGACCATGCGCGTCATGCAGCCCTTCAAGGTGGCCAGCCGCGACTTCTCCGAGGTGCGCACCGTCATCGACGTGGGCGGCGTCCCAATCGGCGGCCAGAAAGTCGTGGTCATGGCCGGCCCATGCAGCATCGAAGGCCGCGAGATGATCCTCGAGACCGCCCATGCCGTGAAGGAGGCCGGCGCGACCATCCTGCGCGGCGGCGCCTTCAAGCCCCGCTCCAGCCCCTACAGCTTCCAGGGCCTGGGCGAGGAAGGCCTGCGCTACCTGGCCGAGGCGAGCGAGCAGACCGGCCTCCCCGTCATCACGGAAGTCATGACGCCCGAAGATATCGAGATCGTCGGCGACTACGCTGACATTCTCCAGGTCGGCGCACGCAACACCCAGAACTACTCCCTGCTCCGCGCCCTCGGCCAGCAGGACAAGCCCGTCTTCCTCAAGCGCGGCATGAGCAGCACCATTGAGGAGTTGCTCATGAGCAGCGAGTACATCCTGAGCGGCGGCAACATGCAGGTCATGCTCTGCGAACGCGGCATCCGCACCTACGAAACCGCCACCCGCTTCACGTTCGACATCAACGCCATTCCCGTGCTCAAGGAGCTGAGCCACCTGCCCATCGTCGCCGATCCGGCTCACGGCACCGGCAAGCACAGCCTTATCGCTTCCGTGTCCAAGGCTGCGGTTGCCGCCGGGGCCGATGCTCTCATGGTCGAGGTCCACCCGGACCCGCCCGCTGCCTGGAGCGACGGACCGCAGAGCCTCACCTTCGAACGCTTCGCCGAGATGATGCAGGAAGTGGCGCCGGTTGCCGCAGCCGTCGGCCGCACGTTCTAGCCGCAGCTGGATGCCGCGCCAACCGTCAAATAGACCGGATAGACTATGCGCAAGCAACTGAAGGATTGTCGTGTGGCCGTCGTGGGCCTCGGCCTCATGGGCGCCAGCCTCTGTATGGACCTGACTCAGCGCAACGCCTGCCGCGAGGTGCGCGGCGTTGCCCGCAGAACCGACACCGTCCTGGAGGCGTTCTTCAGCGGCGCGGTCGATCTCGCCACGAATGACCTGGACACGGGCGTACTCGGCGCCGATCTGCTCGTCCTCGCCACGCCCGTGCGCACCATCGTATCCATGCTCGAAGAGATCGGCCCGCAGCTCTGGCCCGGCACGGTCATCATCGACATGGGCAGCACCAAGTCCGACATCTGCGCCGCCATGGCCCGCATGCCGGACGGACTGCAGCCCATCGGCGGCCATCCTATGACGGGCAAGGAAATCGCCGGCTTCCAGGCTGCGGAGGCCGGGCTCTACCGTGGCGCTCCCTGGGTGCTCACTCCCCTCGAACGCACCAGCGACGAAGCGCTCGAACTGGCGCGAGAGCTCGTCGTTACAGTCGGGGCCAAGCCGCTGATCCTCCCGCCGGACCGCCATGACCTGCTTGTCGCCAGCATCAGTCACCTGCCCTACCTGTTGGCCAATGCCTTGGTGCAGACCGTAGCCGAACGCGGTGAACTCGATCCGCTGGTCTGGGAACTCGCCGCCGGCGGTTTCCGCGACACCAGCCGCGTCGCCGCCAGCGACACACGCATGTTCATGGACATTCTCATGACCAACAGAGGCGCAGTCCTCGACCAGCTCGATGTATTCACCGACCGGCTGGGGGAGCTCCGCTGCGCCCTGGAATCGGAAGACGAAGAGCGCCTGTCGCGCATGCTGGGCGCAGCGCAGCGACAACGTGTCGCCTGGAACACTCGCCATGCCAGCTAGGTCATCACGTCGCCCCCCTTCCGCTCCGGCGCGGACGAAACCGCCACGCGCCCTGTGACGCGACAACTCGAAAGGCAACCATGACGACACTCCACATTGTCGGCGGAAGCCCCCTCAGCGGACGTTGCCACGTCCCCGGCGACAAGTCCATTAGCCATCGCGCCATCATGCTTGGCAGCATTGCGGAGGGTACAAGCCGCATCTCCAATTTCCTCGACGGCGCCGACTGCCGCGCCACCGTCGACGTCATGCGCGGTCTTGGCGTTCGCATCGACGAATCCAGCCCGACCGAGCTCATCATCCATGGACGGGGGCTGGATGGACTACAGGAACCGTCAGGTTTCCTCGACTGCGCCAACTCCGGCACGACCATGCGCCTGCTGGCCGGCCTCGTCGCAGGCCAGCCGTTCACGACATTCCTCACCGGCACGGACCAGATTCGTCACCGGCCCATGGACCGCATCGTCAATCCCCTGCGTCTCATGGGCGCGCGGATCACCGGACGGCAGAACGGCCGCTACGCCCCGCTTGCCTTCGAATCCACAAAGCTGCGCGGTTTCGAATACGAAATGCCCGTCGCCAGCGCCCAGGTCAAGAGCTGCCTCATCCTCGCCGGACTCTACGCCCGCGACCTCACCGTCGTGCGACAGCCAGGCCCGGCCCGCGACCATACGGAGCGCATGCTGGCCTCCATGGGGGCGCCGATCGAGGTATACGGCAACACCATCCACTGTGAAAAACCATCCCGGCCGCTGCGACCACTCGATATCCGCGTCGCCGGCGACCCGTCCTCGGCCGCTTTCATCGCTGCGGCGGCCGCCATCGTGCCCAACAGCCGCGTCACCATCGGCGGCGTCTGCATCAACAACACGCGCACCGGCTTCTACGACGCGCTCGCCAAGATGGGCGCCTCTGTCGAGTTCCACGACATCCGCGAACGTTCCGGCGAACCCGTCGCCGATATCGAAGTCCAACACGCCGGCCTCCATGCGGCGACCTTTGGCGGCGACGAAATCGTCACCATGATCGATGAGCTGCCCCTTATTGCCGTCGTCGCCAGCCAGGCCGAAGGCGCGACCGTCGTACGCGACGCCGCTGAACTGCGCGTCAAGGAGACCGACCGCATCGCCACGACCGTCAGTGAATTGCGCAAGCTCGGCGTACGCATCGAGCCGGCGCCTGACGGCTTCACCGTCACAGGTCCACATCGCCTTGATGGGCGGCGCAGTCGAAGGCCACGGCGACCATCGTCTCGCTATGGCGCTGGCCGTTGCTACCTTGGCCGCCCGCGGCCCCTCCAGCGTCTATGGCGCCGAAGTGACCGGTGACAGCTTTCCCGGCTTCGAGACCACGCTGCAAGCCCTCGGCGCCGACGTCGAAGTACGCACGCAGGAGATTGCGCAGGAGCGCATGCAATGACCGCCGCGCCACCAAAGCCAATCACCGCTCACACGAAGCTCGTCGGCCTCATCGGCTGGCCTGTAGGCCACAGCGTGAGCCCGCGCATGCACAACGCGGCCTTTGACGCATTGGACCTGGACTGGCGCTATGTACCGTTGCCGGTCGCGCCTGGAGCCGGCGAACCGTGATTCGGCGACGCCGTTCGCGGGCTGCGCGCGCTCGGTATGCGCGGAGCAAACGTCACCGTGCCGCACAAACAGGCCGTCATTCGCCATCTGGACGCGCTCTCGCCCGCCGCGTACGCCATCGGCGCCGTCAACACCATCCTCGTGCAGGAGGACGGCGCCCTACTCGGCGACAACACCGACGCCCGCGGTCTCGTCGCAGACCTGCGCGACCACGGCATCGACCCCGGAGGGCAAAGGTTCTGATCCTCGGCGCCGGCGGCTCGGCACGCGCCGCAGCCTTCGGCCTGGCCGAGTCGGGCGCAGCCTGGTTGACTATCCTCAACCGCACAGTGGAACCGCGCGGAGGAGCTGGCCTTCGCCATGGCCCGCGAGCTTCCCGGAATGCGTATGGCGAGTCCGGTTCGCTGGCGAACACAGGACGCACACGACGCTGACCTCATCGTCAACTGCACGTCCCTCGGCATGGAGCCCGACGTCGACAGCATGCCCTGGGACCCGGACCAGCGCATCCGAAGCAACCAAATTGTCTATGACCTGGTCTACAATCCAACGCCCACGAAACTCGTCAGGTTCGCGGCTGACGGCGGCGCACCCGCCGTCAACGGCAAGGGAATGCTCGTTTGGCAGGGCGCCATCGCTTTCGAGCTGTGGACTGGCGTCCCTGCGCCGGTAGACGTCATGCAGCGCGCCATTGGACTGCGCTAGCGCGGCCTATCGGCTTGACGCAAACGATTCGACTTCGCACTGCCCAGCGCACATGGTACACTTGCCCGCATCATTGAGACTGACCGTAGCGAGAGGAACCGCCTATGCACACCCGGCCAGCGACATCCGAGACGCAGGACCGCCAATCCATCAACTACGACGCATATCCGGACGAATCCGGCCATTTCGGTCCGTACGGCGGCAAATTCGTGCCCGAGACCCTCATGCCCGCACTGGACGAGCTGGAGGAAGCCTATCTCAAGTCCGTCGGCGACCGCGATTTCCAGGAAGAGCTCGCCTACCTCCAGCGCACCTACGTCGGCAGACCGACGCCGGTCACCTATGCCCGCCGGCTGAGCGAGCACCTGGGCGGCGCACAGATCTACCTCAAGCGCGAGGACCTGGCCCACACCGGCGCGCACAAGATCAACAATGCCCTGGGCCAGGCCCTGCTCATGAAGCGCAAGATGGGCAAGTCGCGCATCGTGGCCGAGACCGGGGCCGGTCAGCACGGCGTCGCCACCGCCACTGCCGCCGCGCTCCTCGGCATCGAATGCGTCGTCTACATGGGCACGGTGGATATGGCGCGCCAGGAGCCAAACGTCTTTCGCATGCGCCTTCTGGGCACGGATGTCCGCGGCGTCGAGTCCGGCAGCAAGACGCTCAAGGATGCCATCAACGAGGCCATTCGCGACTGGGTCACCAACGTGCGCACCACGCACTACCTGCTGGGCAGCGCCCTGGGCCCGCACCCCTATCCGGCCATGGTGCGCGACTTCCAGAGCATCATCGGCCGCGAGGCCACTCGCCCAGATGCAGCGACCAGGACGATGGCCCCGGTCGCCTGCCGGACGCCATCGTGGCCTGCGTCGGCGGCGGCAGCAACGCCATCGGCATCTTCCATCCCTTTCTCAAGCACGAACAGGTGCGCCTCATCGGCGTGGAAGCGGGCGGGCGCGGCATCGAGAGCGGCGCACATGCCGCCCGCTTTGCCGACCCGGAACTTGGCCGCCTCGGCGTACTGCAAGGAACGAAGAGCTTCGTGCTGCAGGACGGCGACGGCCAAATCGCGCTCACGCATAGCATCAGCGCCGGCCTCGACTACGCCAGCGTCGGCCCGGAACACGCCTGGCTGCGCGATCTCGGCCGCACAGAATACACCTACTGCACCGACGACGCGGCCATGCAGGGATTCCAACTCCTCTGCGAGCTCGAGGGCATCATCCCGGCGCTGGAAAGCGCCCACGCCATCGGCCACGTTATCGAGCTTGCCCCACAGATGTCATCCGGACGAAATCATCCTGGTCAACCTGAGCGGTCGCGGCGACAAAGACCTGTCCACCGTCAACGCGGCCTTGGAATAGACGGCCGCCCTCACCGAGGAGACATCTGCTCGCACAGCCAGTACTTCCGATTCGCCCACAAAGCAGCACTTGGAGCGCAACCTATGTCCGAAACCGGACTTGAACGAATCCAGGCGGTCTTCCAGAACGCCAAAGCAGAGAAGCGCGCCGCCTTCATGCCCTACCACGCCATGGGCTACCCGGACCGCGACCACGACGCTCGACGCCATCAGCGTCCTGGCCGGCGCAGGCGCCGACCTCTTCGAAATCGGCATCCCCCACAGTGATCCCTTGGCGGACGGGCCCACCATCCAGGCCGCAACGCACCAGGCCCTCACCCAGGGCACGACCGTGGCCGATTGTCTGGAGATGGTGCGCGAGCTGCGCGGCGCGCGGGGTGTCACAGCCCTTTTGCGGGATGACGTACTACAACCCGCTGTTCCGCTATGGCCTAGAGCGCTTCGTGGCCGACGCCGCAGATGCGGGACTCGACGGCCTCATCATCCCCGACTTGCCGCCAGAGGAAGCCGCCGAGATCGAAGAACTGTGTCGCAGCGCGCGGCTTGGCGACCATCTTCCTGCTGGCGCCCACCAGCACGCCCGAGCGCATCCGCCTGGTGGCGGCCCACTCGACAGGCTTCATCTATCTCGTCAGCATCACCGGCATCACCGGCGTGCGCAATGAGATGCCGCCCGACCTGTCCGCCTTCGTCCAACGAGTTCGCAAGCAGACCGACCTGCCGCTGGCCGTGGGCTTCGGCATCGGCACGCGCGATCAGGCGGCCGCCGTCGCCAAGGCTGGCCGACGGCGTTATCGTGGGCACAGCCATCGTCAAGGCCGCGGGCAATGACCGGACGCTCGCTGAATTGCGCGAACTGGGCAGCGAACTGGCGCAAGGTTGCCGCACCCCAGCCGGCTGACGCACGGTGCAGCGCACAGGCTCCGCCGCAGTTTCCTCAGCAACAAATAACTCTGCGAAGGACAGAAGTCTGCGCAGAGTTATTTGTACTCACCTTCACGGTCGATACTGATCAATGAAGACCAGCAAAATCGGCGATATCCGTGTCAATCAGCGTCCCATCTTGCTCGCAGGCGCCTACGGCCGCTTGCGCGGACGGAGCCTGCGCGGTTTCGGAACCTTCTGAGGAGGCCGCTTTCTTGCGAACTGCTCCATCCATGCGTTCACCTCGTCTTCGGAGAGCGCTACGTCCGCTTCCGTACCGCGCTCCTCCACCTCCGCATCCGCAAACGTGAAACGCTCCACGAACTCCGCACCGCTGACGGTCGATACCCCGTAGGACAGAGCCGCAGCAACCAGCTTGGCATCGTTGCTGACCAACTCCAGGTTGTGCGGGCTTCTGCGCAATCTGCGCCGAATCAGGTCATCCGCCTCCGCCGGGTCGGAAGCAAACACAACTTCGACGCCGGCTCCGCTGAGCGTACGGTCCCGGCCACCCGGTACGCCGCGATCGAATATCACCGTGATATTGCCTCGATACCGGCTCCGCCACACCTTCAGCCGGGCCACCAACTTGGCTTCATCGTCCTCGTCGCTGAGCGCAATATCGTCGAACACGCCCGCTCCGATCAAGTTGTGCCCGTCTATCAGCAGAGCCATGCTATCTCACGTCCCGTCGCGCCAGTGGATTTCGGGCCTGCGCCGATTGCGCCAGCGCCAGAGCAGACCCACGGGATACCCTGCCATCTTGGCGAAGTCGCCAGTGGCGCGGAGAAGCGGCACATACGCGGCAGCCGCAGCTCGCTGGCCCATTGTCAATCCGGAGCCCAGCGACTGCAGCCGCCGCCACGGACGCCAACAATACGCCGTGACGCCCGCGAGCAGGCCGGCCACTGCCATCATACGCTCCGCACCGCCTCGCAGCGCGAGCGCCACGAGCAGCGGCAGCGCCACAAAATACGTAGCGTATCGAATGGCATGACGCTTGCGCCACAGGTCCGCCTTGCCGTCCCCCCGCGCATACCGGTAATACTGTCGCCAGAACGCGCGCAGATTGGATCGTGGCCGGAAGTACACGACGGCATCCGGCCGCCACACGAAACCGCTCGCAGCGCCCGGCGCAAGCTCATTCACGCGGAAATCGAAGATGAGGTCTTCGCAGTAGTCCAGCCACTCGGGGTAGCCACACGCGTGCTTCCCACGTGGACTTCAGAAAGGCAACGGAGCGGCTACTGGGCAAAAAGTTCCACGGGTCCACGTCCTCCAGGGCGGGCAGCACCGTCGCCGCCATCGCCCTCTCGAAAACGGACTGCGCGTCCGGCAAGAAAAACCCACCCGCCGCCAAAGGGGCCGGCTCACCCGGCAAGGTGGATGCCCACGGCGCGGTGAGCTCCTCCAGCCAATTGTCGGCCAGCCGAACGCCTGCATCCGTGGCTGCAATCAGCGGTCCCCGCGCTCGCTCAATCGCCGCATTGCGTCCGCGGCTGATATTTGCGCCAGGCAGCACCAACACAACCACGTCGCCAAGCCGGCCGCGGTGCGCGGCAACGGCGTCGTGGATCGCGTCGACGGTGCCGTCCGTGCTGCCGCCGTCGCAAATCACCACCTGATCTGCGCGGCGTGTCTGCGCGGCCAACGAGTCCAGCAGGCGACGGATCGATTCTCGCTCATTGAGTACGGTCACAATTACGCTGACATCCACGCGCACCATTCTGCCCCACAGCCGACTACTCCCACAAATGCCCACGCCAAACGTCCAGCATCGCCCGTCCGTCGATCCGTTGCCCCATTGGCTGCGGCATCAGCAGTGGGAATGCGCTCAATCCGCGTTGCACGCCGTCTCCGCCCATCATCCACGGCCCGCAGACGGCCATTCGTCCATTGCGCAGCAAAACGGTATAATGTTGCCTGCTCGCCCGCCGGTCGCCCTCTGTGGTAGCTAGAAGGATTCCACGCTTGTCATCTCAGCGCATATACGTAGCCATCGATCTGGAAACGACCGGTCTCAAGGCGCAGCAAGACGCCATTATCGAAATCGGCGCCGTCCGCTTCACGTGTGCGCCCGGCCGCTCCGGCGATATCGAAGTGCTTGACCGCTTCGTCACGTTTGTGAACCCGGGCCGTCCGATCCCCTTGCGTATTCAGCAACTCACCGGCATTGGCAATGCAGACGTGGCTTCCGCCCCACTCCTGGAGCAGGTCGCCCCCGAGCTCCTGTCCTTCGTCGGCGCGGACACCCGCTACACGCTCGCGCACAACGCCGGCTTTGACGCCGGATTCCTCATCGCCGGCGGCATCGATTTCCATCGCCCCATGCAGGACACCTTCGAGCTGGCCACGATCCTGCTGCCCGGCGCACCCAGCTACAGCCTGGGCGAGCTGGCCCGCGAGCTTGACATTCCGTTGCCGGACGCACACCGCGCCCTCGACGACGCAGAGGCCACGGCCCGCCTTTTCGGCAAACTACTACACCGAGCCGCCCTGCTCCCCGCCGGCATCAAGCGCACCCTGCTCATTTCCGGCCGCGAGGCCAACTGGCCGCCGCTCTACTTGCTCGCCGACCTGGAATCCGTGCATGCTGCGGGACCTGTACACGTCGATGCGCACACCGATGCGCCGGCCGGCCAGTCACCGATCGCGCCTGTAGAGCGTTCCGTTGCCGGCCTGGCGCCCGGCGCAGATCCTGGGACGAAAGCGGAAGAGACCGATCTCACCAGATACTACGCTCCGGGCGGTCGCCTCAACGACGTGCTCGGCCCCTTGTACGAGTTCCGCAGCGGGCAAGCCGAGATGTCCCAGCGTGTGATGGACGCTTTGGACACGGGCGACCACCTCCTGATCGAAGCGGGAACGGGCACCGGCAAGACACTCGCCTACCTGCTGCCCGCGTCGCTCTATGCCCTGCAACACAACGATCGCACAGTCATCGCCACCAACACCATCGCGTTGCAGGACCAGGTACTGGAAAAGGACATGCCCCTGGTTCGCACACTCCTCCAGCGCGCACATCGCGGCGTTCCGCGCACGGCGCTGCTCAAGGGTCGCTCCAACTACCTCTGTACGCGCCGGCTGCACCTCTGGTATCGCAACCGCACCCTCACTCCCCAAGAGCTTACGCTTCTCGCCAAGATCCTGGTCTGGCTCCAGATCACAACAACCGGGGACGTCGCTGAGCTGTTCATGCCCACGGCGAGCGAGCAGTCTATGTGGCAGTACGTCACCTCCGACGGAGCCTCCTGCACGCCGGATCGCTGCGCTGCACAGTGTACGGGTGACCGCGACGTGCTCGGGTCGCACCATCGCGACTTCTTCCATCAGGCGCGCCGCGCCGCCGAAGAGGCGCATGTGCTCGTCGTCAATCACGCCCTCTTGCTCACCGATATGGAGGCCGGCGGGCGCGTCCTGCCCCCGTACGAAAACCTCATCATCGACGAAGCGCACCGCTTCGAAGAGGCGGCGACCGACGTGCTCACCTTCCGCGCAGACTGGAACCTCATCATCCGCTGGCTCCGTGACCTGCAGCCAAAGGGCGAACTGTGCCAGCAGATGGCGATAGCGTGCACGCAGGCCGGAGACCCGGAATGCGGTCGCCAGGTCACGCAGTTCGCATCCCTGTCCAGCGTCGCCGAGTCCGCCGTCCGTGATTTCTCGCATACGCTCCTCGCCTTTCTCACGGGACACGAAGACGTGCGCACGGATTCCGGCTACACGCAGCGCATCGCCATTGACGCCGCATTCCGATCGCAGCCGGCCTGGAGCGAGCTGGAAATCCACTGGGACCGCGTGAGCCGCACGATTTCCGGGCTGACAGATCTGCTTCGCACACTGGCCGCCGAACTGGCGGAGAAGCAATGGTGGCATAGCGAACCCTTCGTCTCCTACTTGGCGGAGCTGTCCGCGGTGGCCGATCAACTCAACCATATGAGAGTCGCTGTCGATCACATCATCTACGGAGACGGCGACGTGCAGAGCGGCAAGCTCGTCTCATGGGCGGAAGTCGACGACCGGGCACAGGATGCGCGCCTGGTCTGCGCACCCGTCTTCGTCAGTGACCGCCTCGAGAGCGAGTTGATCCACGGCAAGCGTTCGGTCGTCCTGACAGGCGCGACCCTGCGCACGGGCTCCGGCTTCACGTTCATCCGCGATCGCCTTGGCCTTTGGGACGTTACAGCCTCCACAGTCGATAGCCCTTTCGACTACAAGGCCAGCACCCTCCTCTTCATGCCGTCCGATCTGCCGGACCCGCGCAGCAGCCACTATCAGCAGGCCGTCGAACGCGCCATTACAGCCGCGGCCCTCGCGGCCGGGGGCTCGACCGTCGCCCTCTTCACCAGCTATGCCCAGCTCCGCACGACGGCCGACGCCATCCGCGTACCCCTCGATCAGGCGGGCATCACAGTCCTCCAGCACGGTACCAGCAGCCGCCGGCGTCTCCTCCGCGAATACCGCCAGACCGAGAAGGCGGTCTTGTTGGGCACGCGCAGCTTCTGGGAAGGCATCGACCTCCCCGGTGACGAGCTCCTGTGTCTGCTCATCGTACGCCTGCCGTTCGCCGTACCCAGTGATCCGCTCGTCGCCGCCCGCACGGCCGACCTCGAGAACGCCTTCCGAGACTACACCTTGCCGGACGCCATCCTTCGTTTCCGCCAGGGCTTCGGACGCCTGATCCGCCGCTCCACGGACCGTGGCGTAGTCGTCCTTCTGGACAGCCGCGTCTGGCGCAAGGACTATGGCGCTGCATTTCGCGAGTCGCTGCCCGCCTGCACCGAGAGACGCGCGCCGCTGGACACGCTCCAGGACGAAGTTCATGCGTGGCTGAAGGCTGGTTCTGGGGCGCGCTGACATGGACGCGATCCCAACCCCGGCCCGCGAGCCACAGCGCGGCGCAACTGTGGAGTCGCCAACCGCTACTGCCGACGCCGGCCTTGCCAGTCCGATCTGGCGTATGCTATTGAATCGGCGGTTTCTTGCTCGCGACCGCGCTCCTGACGCTGTTGCTGATCCTTGCCGCCGTGCTCCTGCCCCAGCTACCCGACCAGCTTCGCGACGAGCCGGCGGCAGCCGCGCGCTGGTTCCTCACAACAGCGGCGTCGTATGGGGCCGCCGGTCCCCTCATGCGCAGCGCCGGCCTCTTCGATGTGCTGCACAGCCTGCTATTTCGCCTCGTCCTGGCGGCGCTCACGCTGATCCTGGCCGCACACCTGGCCGACCAGCTCGGCAACGCGCTTTCCCTATGGCGCATCAAGCGCGCCCTCTGCTCGCTGCCGGAAGCAGGCGTCGGACCGGCTACCCTCTCCGTAAGCCGCGCTATCCATCAACGCAGATATGCCGCAGACATCGACCCGGTGGCTACGCAAGACCAAACGCGAGAGTTCCTCGTTGGCCGGTTCGACGCGGCGGATTCGTGTCGCCACGCGGGTACCGGCGAAACGACGCCGCGCGAGCCAAGCGCGTCACAGCTCACCGCGCCGGCGCCCGAGTTTCGCAACCTCGCCGTACGCAATGCGCTTTCGTATTGGCTGCGCCCATTGCTCCCGCTCGCGTTGCTGGCGGCCCTCACGGTCGTCTGGGTCTTCCTCTTCCTTGGCTGGGAGCTGAACGCGCCTGCGCTGGCCCCGGGCGACACATTCAGAGCCCCCGCCCACGACGTCGTGATCGCATACGACCTGCCCGCCGCTGCAGGCAACGGTGTGGCTTCCGCGGGAGAAGGCGCGTCTGAAGAGGTCGAAGCCGGCGAGAGCGCACCCAACGTAACCGTGCAGGTCGCCGGCCACGAAATCACGCAATCGGCCGCTGCCAACTTCCGCGCTCGGCTCGGGAGCAACAGTATCAGCGGGCGCAGCGGCCAACCCGCCCTCCTGGTACGCGTCGCCGACGGCTCTGCCATGCTCGCCGAAACCGGCCAGTCGGAGCTCGTGAGCAGCGCCGGCGTCGTGTTGCCCAGCCCTGGCAGCGAGGAATCCATCCTCATTCCGGGGCTCTCCTGGGGCCTGCGCATCGTCCGGCGCACCGATGACCCGTCGGCCTTCTTCGTTGAGCTCTACGAAGGCGCAGAGCTCCGGCCACAGCAGCGCATCGATGTCGAAGCCCCCACGGTTACCACCGCTACGTCCGGTGAGCAGTCCCTGGAGCTGGAACTCGTGCCGCTTCCGGGCATGGAGGTCGCCATCCGCCACATGCCCGCCCGGTGGCTGCTGTGGGTTGCCCTGGCTCTGGCGGCCGCGGGATTCATCGGCATCCTGCTGCCCCCCTCCGTGTTGCTGGCGCAGATTGCGCCGTGGCCAATCGACCGCACCGTCGTCACGCTCTATGCGAGCGAGTCCGAGGACATGGAGGCCGTGGCCGCGCACCTGCAGCCGGAAGGGCCGTTCCCAGCGCAACAGGAGAGCGACCTGCGCCAGGCCGGCAACCAGGACATCGACGCCGGAACCGGCTAGGAAGGAACAAGCGCAAATGCACAAGAAGCCATTCGTTCTCGGCGTGGCCGGCGGAACGGGAAGCGGCAAGACAACCGTCAGCAACCGCCTGCGCGACGCCGTCGGACCGGACCACATCGCCTATCTCCAGCACGACAGCTACTATCACGATCACAGCCACCTTACCCCGGAAGAGCGGGCCAAGTGCAACTACGACCATCCGGACAGCCTCGACACGAGCCTGATGGTCCAGCACTTGCAGCGTCTGATCGACTGGCAGAGCGCGGAGACGCCCCTCTATGACTTCGCCACCCACACGCGCCTGCCCGACAGCCGGCTCGTCTCGCCCGCAGAGATCATCCTCGTGGAAGGCATCCTCATCTTTGTGGAGCCCGAGCTTCGTCGCATGATGGACATGCGCATCTATGTGGACACAGCCGCCGACATCCGCTTCATCCGGCGCCTGCGCAGAGACGTCGACGAGCGCGGGCGAAGTCTCGATTCCGTCATCAAGCAGTACCTGAACACCGTGCGGCCCATGCATCTCGAATTTGTCGAACCCAGCAAACGCCACGCCGACGTCATCATCCCCGAAGGCGGCAACAACCGCGTCGCCATGGACATGATCGTCAGTCGGCTACTGGCCGAACTGAACCAGGCGCAGAACAAGTGAGGAGCCAAGCAGTGCACCGCATGCACGGGACAGGGGCCGGCGAACCCCCGGCAGTAGCATGCCTCATGGACATCGGCCCGGCCGTCCACCAGCGCGCCGGACTCAGCCGCTACGCCGAGCGGCTCGCCGCCGCCCTCTCCGCCGAGCCGCCCGGCGACCTTGCATTGTCCCTCTTCTACAATCGCCACTCCGGTCATACGCCGCCCCCGTCCGTGCAAAGCCTGACCCGTCTACAGCATTCCGGCCGGCCAGTACACATGGCGGCTCAGCGTACTCGCCAGCCAGCTCACTCGCTCACCCTATCGACCTGTCGAGTCAATCGTTCGCACGCAGCATCGCGATGCCACGGACGTCCCCGTGGTCTACCACGCAACGGAACACCTGCTGCCCAGGCTCACTGGCCCCACGGTCCTCACCGTCCACGACCTGATTTTCGACCGTTTTCCGGAGTATCACACTCGCGCCAACCGCCTCTTCCTCCAGGTGGGGATGCCGCTCTTCTTGCGCAGCGCCACACGCATCATCGCCGTAAGTGAAACGACCAAGCGCGATCTGTTGGATCGCTACGCCATTCGCGGCGACCGCATACGCGTCGTCTACGAAGGCATCGACAGCGATTTCGCGCCCGCCGCCCCCGGCGACATCCATCGCATCCGCACCGAGTGCAGCCATGGCGCGCCCTACCTCCTAATGGTCGGCTCCATCGAGCCGCGCAAGAACCACGCCGCCGCGATCCAAGCCCTGGCCCTCCTCAGCCAGGCGGGCTATCCCCACCGTCTGCTCATTGCCGGGGCCAAGGGATGGATGGTGGAACCGATCCTGCGCTATGCACAGGAGAGCGCGGTCCGCGATCGGGTTACCTTTCTCGACTTCGTCCCGCAAGAGGACCTTCCCGCACTCTACTCCGC
Organism: uncultured Chloroflexia bacterium; assembly: GCA_963752485.1. Lineage (GTDB taxonomy): Bacteria > Chloroflexota > Anaerolineae > Caldilineales > Caldilineaceae > JASGTU01. Next base: position 557,671 of record CAVVYP010000011.1, on the reverse strand, counting down.
CGCCGACGTCTTGCTCCTGCCCAGCCGCTATGAAGGCTTCGGTTTCCCTGCGCTGGAGGCGATGGCGTGCGCCACGCCGGTTGTGTGCAGCAACGTGGGCAGTCTGCCCGAAATCACCGGCGGTGCCGCGCTTCTGGTCCGGCCGGACGACATCGCGGGCCTCGCCCAAAGCGTCCGCAACGTACTCGACCAACCGCGCCTGGCGGACGCCATGGTGCGCAAGGGACTCGCCAACGCCGCGCGCTTCCGTTGGCAAGCGTGCGCCCGCGAGACGTTGGCCGTCTACCGCGAAGCCGCGCAGCTTCATGCCCGATGACCGTGTACCTACTCCGCGCCGTCTTCCACGGCGCCCGTTTTCATACGATTTCTGGCCTGTGCTATGATCCGCACATGACCGTCGCCTTCGAAGACCGTACCGCGGCCGGCGAGGCTCGCCTGTCCGAAGATTTCGTTTTCAGCCAGTCCAGCCTGCAGGCATATGTAGACTGCAAACGCCGCTTCTGGCTCACCTATCTGAATCGCGTACCGTGGCCCGCGCCGCCCGCATCGCCGGCCGGTGAATACGAGCAGCTCATGCGACAGGGCGCCGACTTTCATCGCGCCGTGCAGCGTTCGGAAGAGGGCGTCACCGGCGACTCGCCGGCTACCAACCTGGAGTATCCGCTCGAAAGCTGGCTTGCGTCGTATCGCGCCCATCGACCCGGAGACTTGCCCGCTTCCCATCACGAAGTAGAGCGCGTACTCGAAACGCCGCTCGTCGTGGATGCCGGCGCCAGACGCCTGATGGCGAAGTACGATCTCATCGCCGCCGACACCGAACGCACCGTCATCATCGACTGGAAGACCGGCTCTCGGGCTGGGCGGCCTGCCATCCTGCAGCAGAAAATGCAGAGCAGCGTCTACCCCTACGTCCTCGTGGAGGCGAGCCATGCGCTGCCGTGGGGGCACGTCCGACCGGAGCAGGTGGAGATGCGCTATTGGTTCACGGCCGCGCCGGAAAGCCCGGTGATATTCCGATACGACGCGTCTCAACATGCCGCAGCCCACGCCAGGATCTCCCAGTTGGTCCAACAGGCCTTATCCGGCCACGACGTGAGTGCGTTTCCCAAAGTGGCGGACACGCCCTTCGCCCGCAAATATGTGTGCGGGTACTGCAACTATCGCGGCCTTTGCGACCGCGGCGTAGAAGCGACCGACCTCGCGGAACTGGACGAGCTAACGCCCGACGATCTCGGAGCAGAGGACTTTCTGTTGGACTTCAGCCTTGCCGATGTCGACGAAATCGCCTTTTGATGTGCGACAGGGGATGAAGGCGCGGACGAGCGTTCGCCTTGCGCGTGCAGCGCGCGCGCAGCAGGAGCACGCAATGAACCGCGTGTGGCGCCGAATCCCGCCGGCCACGCCTTCCCAGGAACTGATTGACCTTGCCGGCGGCGACCCGGTCGTCGCACAGCTTCTGGCGCAGCGTGGGTTCGCCACGCCCGCAGCAGCGCGCGCATTCCTCCATCCCGAGCACTACAGCCCGTCCGCGCCGCAGGCGCTGTACGGTCTCGAGCACGCAGCCAGTGTCCTTCTCGACGAACTCAACCGCGGCCACAACATCCTCGTTTGGGGCGACTTCGACGTCGACGGACAGACCAGCACTGCCCTGCTCTACTCTGCGCTCAAGCGCCTGGCCGGCCCCGACCGCGTCCGCTACCACGTCCCCAACCGCTTCCGATGAGGGCCACGGCATTCGCGTGGCGAAATTGCAGGAACTGCTATACCGCGCCTGACTTCCGTCCCCACTGTCTGATCACGTGTGACACAGGCATCTCAGACGGCCCCGCCATCGGCTACGCCAAAGATGAGGGCCTGACCGTGATCGTGACCGACCATCACGATCCCGAACCGGACCTGTTGGAACTGGCGCAGGACGGCTGCCCAATCTGGGCGGGAGACGCCAGCGGACCGTCGGCCAGGACAGTGTCCGCCGCTCCGACGCCATCACCGATCCGAAGTTCCAGCCGCCGGACGATCCTTTGGCCTCACTACCTGGCGTAGGCGTAGCCTACAAATTGATCGAATCCCTCTTCGCCCAGACCGGCCATGCGGGCGAAGAGATCGAATACCTGGATCTCGTCGCGCTCGGCATCGTCGCCGACGTCGCCGAGCAGGTGCGGCGACACACGATATCTGCTGCAGCTCGGCCTGCGCCGCATCCGCCAGACTCGCCGCACCGGTCTACTCGCGCTCATGCACGTGGCGGGCGTCGCGCCCGAGACAGTGGACGCCGAAGCCATCGGCTTCCAGCTCGGCCCCCGCATGAACGCCCTCGGTCGTCTGGAGGACGCGTCCGACGCTGTCGAGCTATTGACTACCGCGGACCCCGTGCGCGCCGGCCAGCTCGCAGCCAAAATGGAACGTTTGAACCAGCAACGCCGGCTCCTCACCAGCCAGATCACCGGCGCGGCGCTGACCATGGTCGAGCACCGGCCTCACTTGCTCGATCGCAACGCGCTGGTTCTCGGCCACGAGGCGTGGCATCCCGGCATCGTGGGCATCGTCGCCGCCAGGATGGTCGAGGAGTTCAACAAACCCGCCGTCCTTCTCGTGATACCGGCGGACGGCCCTGCTCGCGGCAGCGCCAGGAGTATACCCAGCGTCGACATCGGCGCCTCCATTGCCGCGTGCAGTCCCATCCTCACGCAATTTGGCGGCCACCCTGGAGCGGCCGGCGTCACGTTGCCCAAAGAAAACATCGAGCGCTTTCGCGAACTGCTGCATCAACAAGTGGCCGAACATGCGATCCCCGGCGCCGACGACCTTCTCGCCATCGACAGCGAACTCTCGCTGGACCAGGCAACGATTGGGCTCGTCGAGCGCTTAAGCCTCCTGGCCCCGTTTGGAAACGGCAATCCCATGCCGACCTTTGCCACGCCGGCCTTGCGCGTGACCAGCGAACGACGTATCGGCAAGCAGGAAGACCACAGGCGCCTGCAGGTGACCGGCCGCACGAGTGCCGACCGCACGGTTCTCTGGTGGAACGCGGGCGACAACATGCTCCCTCAGCAGCCAATTGACCTTGCCTACACCGTCGGCATCAACGAGTACCGGGGCGCGCGCACTGTCCAGCTCGTCTACGTCGATAGCAGACGTTCGCACTGTGGACGCGGCCGAACACGACGTCGATCAAGGCGAATCGGTGATAGTGCGAGACCTGCGCCAGCAGGCGGTGGCGGCAGAAGAATTGCCGCAGCCGGCCGCGGCCGCATGGTATGTCGAAGGCGTTCATGTCGCGCGTCTGGCCGGTAGTCCTGCATACGCGCCGCGGTACGACCTGTCGCCGGATGCCGCGCACACCCTCGTCGTATGGTCCAGCCCGCCCGCTCCCGAGATCCTGCTCTGGATGCAAGAGACCCTGCGCCCCGGCGAAATTGTGCTCTGCGCGAACAACACGGCGGACGATTCGCTGCCCAACGTCGTGCGCCAGGTTGCGGGCATGTGCAAATACGCACTGGACCGCGACGGCGTCCTGCACATCGACCGCATGGCCGCCCGGCTGGCCACAACGGAGGCCGTCATCCGCCGCAGCCTGCTCTGGCTCGAAGCCAATGGCGCTATCGTCCTCGGCGACTGGCAGGAGACCGATGGACTGCGCGTGCAGCCCGGCCTCGGCGGCCCGCCGCACGAGGAGCAAGTCCCGGCCAAAGCCCACTTGCAGGCCGAACTGGAGGAGGAGCTCGCCGAAGTTCGCGCCTATCGACGCTTCTATCAGCGCGCCAATGTGGACGCGCTCGGCCTGCGCGGCCGCCTTTCCGTCGCAGAATGACAATGTCGTCGACCACGGCCGGCCCCGAGTTCGCCGCGTCTCCACGCTACAGGATCGTGGCCGGCGCGTCTCGCCCGGCCGCCTCTGGCCGAGGTAACCGTTCTGCTGTTGGCCGCCGTCGCCCGGCTGTGGCGCGTTGACTACCACAGCATCTGGTTCGACGAGTCCGTTAGCCTCAAATGGGCCGGCTCAGACCCGGCCTACATTTGGCAGGTAACGTTTCCGCTCGTTCAGGACAAGCACCCGCCGCTCTACTATCTGCTGCTTCACTATTGGCAGCAGCTTCTCGGGCCCCTCGGGCTGGCGACCAACGACGCTGCCCTGCGCGTGTCCGGCGCCCTCCTCGGCATTCTCACCGTTGCCGGGATCATGTTCCTGGCCGGCCGCCTGGCCGACGCGCACGACCGGTCTACTCGCTGGCGCGCTGCGTAGCCGTCGCTCCCATACTCGTTTGGTATTCGCAAGAGCTGCGCATGTTCCAGCCGGCGACCACTGCCATCGTCTGGTCCGCCTGCGCACTCCTCCTCGCCTGGCAGCAGTCCGGCGCCTCAAGCCGATTCTTATGGTGGCTGCTTTTCGCCGGCAGCTTGATCGCCGCCCTGTATACCTATCTCTTCAGCGCCTTCATCCTGCCCGCCGCTGGCCTCACCGTGCTGTTCCTGGCCTACCGCCGCCGCTCAGTTCGCTTCCTGCTCGAAGGAACCGCCGCGCTGGCGGTCGTCACTCTGGCATTCCTGCCCCTCGCCAACAACGCCTGGCTCGTCAACGCCAGCGAAAGCACGCCTGGAGCGCCCTTCGCGAATTTCGCGGCCAACACCTTTCGCCTCGTGCAGAACTTCACTGTCTGGCGCGCGGCATGGGGCAAGCTCTACCGTGACGGCCGCGGTCCTGCTGTATGGCGCGCTCGCGCTCATCGGGCTCACCCTGCCCTACGCAGCCTCGACGCGACGCGATAGGCTTGGACCGCTCGATCTAGACCAGACATGGATCATCGTCTGGCTCCTCACGCCGTTCCTGATCGCCAACCTCATGCTGTCGCGCAGCGGCTCCATCTTCGACGAGGACCGCTACTTGCTCTTCCTTGCACCCTTCTTCCTGTGGGCAGTCGCCCGCGGCGTCGCCGCCCTCGGCAGTCGCAGCAGACCCCTGGGCTGGGCCGCCGCGGCCGCCGGCGCCATCCCGCTCCTACTGGCTCTGCCCGTGCTGTGGACGCCCTCCATGGCGCGTGAGAACTGGCGCGCCGCCGCCGCCTATATTGCGGACTACAGCGCGGCCAGCCCCTCCCTGCCGGACGCCGTCATCGCCCATGTCGACTACACCCACGATCCCCTTGGAATGGTATCTGCGCCGGCAGGCCACCCGTGACGAAATCCCTGTCTTCTTCCCCTTTGGCGGCGCGTTGCAGCCGGACGACATGGACGACGTCATCGCCCAACCGCTGAGTGGCCTCGTAGATTTCGGCGCACATACAGCTTGGCTCACGCAGAGCCATCTCGAAGGCGTCGACGACAACCGCCTCGTGGAACAGTGGTTCGCCGCCAACTTCCCCATCGTCACCGAGCTCTACCCCGCAGGCGTCAAAGTCAGCGCGTATCTATTGCACCACCGCTATGACGAGCTGCCACCCCTCAACCCAGCGCGCCGCCTACCCGGATGCGGAACTCGTCCCGGGCATCACACTCGCCGCCTGCGAGCTAACCACGGAGTCGGTCAACGCACGCGACGAAACATACCATCCGCCCAGCGGATGGGCTCACATTCGGCTCTGGTGGCAGTTGGACGAAGCTGTGGATGTCGACTACGAAACTACGGCCCAGATGGTCGGCCCCGAGGGCGTCTGGGGCGAACGTCTGTACCGGGAGAACGAGGTCCTCGACTACTGGCCCACCTCTGCGTGGCAGCCGGGTGAATTCGTTCGAGAAGAACTGGATATCAACCTGAACCCACTTACGCCGCCGGGCGTCTATCCGGTCGTCGTCGGGCTGAAGAGACCCGGAGACAGGGGCTGTTTCGCCCACCGTCACATGCGGGGATGTCGAGATCCGCTAGCCCCGCTCGCGCCTCTGCATGTCGAGCTTCTGCTCCAAGTCGGCCAAACGCTCCCCCTGGCTCACGATCAATTCAGCCAGGAACCCCACCAGAAACAGCAGGACGCTGATAATCGCCAGCACTCCTGCGGCGATAAACACTGGCCGTTGCTGCGTATTCGTGGCGACGTACAACACGGTGAGATAGACAAACACCAGCAGGCTGGCGGTCATTCCCGATCAGCCCCAACCCGCCAAAAAACCGCATCGGCGCCTCGCTGAAGGTCAGCAGAAACTTCACGACCAGCACGTCGAGGAAGCTGATGGGAATGCGCTCCCAGCCGAACTTGCTGCTGCCGGAAGGGCGCGGCTTGTACTGGGTCGCCACTTCACCCACACTGAAGCCCTGATGAACCGCGATCATCAGCAGAAAGCGGTGCCAATCGCTGCGCAAGGGCGGAAAACTATCCACAACCTCCCTGCGCATCGCCTTGATCCAGTTCGCGTCGTGTACCGGCACGCCTGCCATCGCTCGCATTGCCCAGTTGTACACGCCGCTGGCGAACACCTTGTTGTCCTGTCTACCCTGCCGCCAGCCGGCCACAACGTCCAGGTCCGTCGTTTCCAAGGTGCGCACCAGCGTCGGCACATCCACTGCCGGGTCCGATTCCATGTCTCCCGGAATCAGTGTGACGATTTCGCCGCGACAGGCCGCGAACATAGTGCGCAGCGCCGCCGTCATGCCCATGCCGCGCCGGTTCGTGAACACGGTCAAGTTCGGATACGCCTGCACCAACTCGGCCAGCACATCGCCCGTGCCGTCCGTGCTCCCGTCATTGACAACCAGCACCTCACCCGTGCAGCCAAGCTCATCGAACGCGTCAAACGAACGCTGCACTACGTCGGCGATGGTCGCTTCCTCGTTCCGCGCAGGCACAACCACGCTGATGCGCAGGTCCGGCTGCCGGTTCTCTTGACGATCGTCTGAAACAGTCACGGTCAGCGGTTCCACCGCCAGTCGATTCATAGCGCCAGCGCAGGCTCGTCGACGCGCCGCACGCACAGCGGTCACAACGGTGTCGATCTGTTGTTCCGTCATCTCCGGATACATGGGCAGACTGAGACACGTCCGCGCCACTTCCTCAGTCACGGGCAGGCTGCCCGCAGCGTAGCCGAGACCCGCATACGCCGGCTGCAGGTGCAGAGGCACCGGATAGTGGACTCCCACGCCGACGCCCCGCGCCTGCACCCGTTGCAGCAGGTCGTCCCGCTGCGCGGAGCGAATCACATACAGGTGCCAGGCGTGCAACGCCCGTGCGGAGACCGTGGGCAGCGCAAGCTCCGTATCGGCAAGACCGGCGCCATACCGGTCGGCAATTCGATTCCGGGCCGCAACCCACTCGTCCAGATGTGCAAGCTTGGCGCCCAGTATCGCCGCCTGCAGCGCGTCGATGCGCAATCCAAAGCCCACCTGGTCATGCACATACTTGGACCGCCGCCCGTGATTGCGCAGCGAGCGGATCTGCTGCGCAACGTCACGGGCATATCTGTCACGACTGCCCCTGCGTCCCCATAGGCGCCGAGATTCTTGCCGGGGTAGAAGCTGAAGCACGCGGCATCGCCCAGCGCGCCGCTCGCACACCGTCCCACGTAGCTCCATGCGCCTGCGCGGCATCCTCGATCACGGCGATGCCCCGCGCACGCGCCGCACCGACAAGGCTCGTCATGTCCGCAGGATGCCCATAGATATGTACCGGGATCACCGCCTTCGTCCGCGGCGAAATCGCATCCGTCATCGCCTGCGGGTCCAGGGTGTACAAGATTCGGGTCGATGTCCACGAAGACGGGCGTGGCCCCCACCGCGCTAATCGCCTCCGCCGTAGCGATAAAGGTATGCGCCTGCGTGATGACCTCATCCCCGGGGCCCACGCCGAATCGCGCGCAGGGCGAGTTCCAGTGCGCTCGTACCGCTCGCCACGCCCACGCAGTGCGCCGCACCGCAATAGCCCGCGAAGGCCTCCTCAAAGGCCTCCACTTCCGGACCCAGAATGAAGCCCGAAGACTCGATGACACGCCGCATCGCCGCGTCGATCTCGTCGCCGATCTGTGCGTATTGCGCCCGCAGGTCCACCAGTGGAATCTGGACAGTCATATCCACTCCAGCTTCATCACACAAAAAGAGGGCTGAGCACAGTCGCTCAGCCGGTCCCGTTCCTTCACCCCATCATGGACATGGATTATACGCCACCCGCCCAACCGTGAACAAAAGACCGCCCGGAACGGCATACAGCCGCCGTCTCCAGACCGCTACCGCCCGCCGCTGATCTTGTCCAACTCCCGGCGCGCACGTACGAGGTCCATGCGCATGCGCGTGACCGCTTCTTCGTCCAGCCGCATGCCGGCCCCTGCGGCGGCATCGTCCTGGGCCCGGTCGAGCTCTTCCTGCAGCCGCGCGATTTCGTGGCGCAGGTACGCCGCCTCGTTGCGTCGCTCCACCCGCAAGATTTCCTCGTGCGCTGCGTCGTCGATGCTGGGGCCGGCAAGCGTCCCGATCTCCGACCGGTGATCCTGAATCCAGCGCCGCATATACTCGTTGCCCACCGTCCACCGGTCATGCGACGAACGCAAGTAGCCCAGCTTGCGCAGCCCATACAGAAACATGTCGATGCGCCGCGGGCTCTCATCGCTCAGTGCGGTCACAAGCTCATCGCCCCGCGCCACGGACAGATCGGCCACCGTCAGCAACAGCCTGCGCTCCACCTCCGTCAAATACTGAAAGTCAATGCGGAAGAATCCCGACAGAATATGATCCGGGTCCAAGTCCGCGTCGCGAATGGGGCGCAGCGTTCCCCGCCCACCGTCGTCCACTACAAACAGTCGCTGGCACAGGTGCTGAATCAAATAGGGATGCCCGTTCGTATAGCTCAGAACATCCGCGGCCACCTCATCGTCAACCGCAACCGGCGCCGGCGCCTGCTCTTGGCGGATCAGCGCCTGCGCCGGTTGCACGTCCAACTGCCACAGGTTCGCGAGATTGAACCCAAACAGGAACGGGCTCGTCGTCCAGCCTGCGTTGACCTCGTTCAGCCGCGCCAGCAGCTTCGTCGAGGTGATTACGGAGCGCAGCTCGCCCTCCTGGAGCACTTTCCGCAACATCGCCAGCCAAGACGGATTCTTCTCCGCCACATACAGTAGCGCCTCCGCCTCGTCCACCAACAGCAGCAGTCGCCTCCCCGTCGCTTCCGTCGACCGACTCAGGGACCGCAACTGGTCCAGCGCGTCCTTACCCCGTCCTGCCGGGGGTTTGACGCCGAATGCCTGGAGCCTCGGCAGCACATCTGCAATGGCGTACTCCAGCTCCACCGACATATCTTCCGGGCTGTGGCACCCTTGCAGATCCCAGACCAACGGCATGTACTCATAGTCGCCGGACGCTGTGACGAATTCCAACTGCCGTAGCAACGACGTCTTGCCCATGCGCCGCGTGCCCACAAGCCATGTAGCCGAATCGGGCACCGTCAGCAGATACTCGATCAACCGGTGACGACCGTAGTGGTTCTGGCCGCGCACCCATCGGCCGACAATATACGGAATTCGCATGCCGTGTCTCTTCCCTAACGTTCGCTGTCTTCTGGTTGCGCCGTCTGTGCAGGCGCGAGATCACCTACAGGGTCGTTGCGGTCAGGCGTGGACGATATGCGCTCGTGGGCCTCCTCCGCGTCGTGCAGCCGGATCTTTCGACGCCGGTGCGCCAACATGTGGTTCACGGCCTCCAGCCCGTACTGTTGCACACGATACGGACGCCCCTCCGAGCGACTCACGATGAACTCCAGCGCATCGTCGTCGTAGCGGTAGTAGCCTGCGACAGGTTCGATCAACAGGGCGTTCGCCTCGTCGTCCGTGAAGGGCTCCAGCGCAATTTCATTGAACATGTTGTACCACGGACTCTCCACACGGTCCCATTCTTTGCTGATCAGAATGCCGGCCACCACCGCGCCCACCGTCGACGCGAACTCGCGCATGAAGATTCGCCTCAACTGCTGCTGGATGATGGAATCGTAGCGGCTCATCACATCCATTTCGTCGAGCAAAAGGATGAGGCGAAGCTGCTTCCCCTCTTGGTGAACATGGCCGTATGCGCGCAGCAGATCGATCACCCGATGCAGATCGCGGTGAAACGCCCGATCATCGTACTCGATCCCGCCCACATTTCGATATTGAAGCGTCTCCAGTTGCGGCAGAAGCTCATCCTTGGCCTGCGGCAGCCGCAATACGCCCAGCACAATCTCTTCGATCAGCAGATGGAAAAAATCGTGCTCCGGCGTTCCTTCCAAGTCTACATACACCGGCACAAACCAGTACTCCGGATCTTCCACGTTGCGCAACAGCGTCGTGAGCTGAAAGAGCAGCGTCGTCTTGCCGATCCTTCGCTCCCCGTGGATCATTACGCTGTTGTTGTGCAATGTGTCCGCAATGCGCTGCACGAGTTCCCGCCGGCCGAAAAACATCTCCTGCGTGCGCACAGGCTCCCCACTGATGTACGGGTTGAAGCCCCGGTTCAGCGCCTCCACGCTGCGACGTCGCTGCTGCGCGACCTCAAACAACACGTAGCCGGCGCCCATCACCGAAATGGCTCCGAGCACTATCAGCGCGGCAAAGGTATCGGGATCCACGGGGCCGAGGCCGGGCACGTCGACGGTCGGCGGCGGCACAAACACCTTGATCGGCAGTCGCAGGACCTCTGAGTAGTTGAACGACTGGTCACGCGCCAGGATTTCCAGTTCGTAGGCGCCCGCCTCCGCCAGCGGCAACGTCGAGCGCGCCCGCCGTCCCCTGCACCCACTCCCCGTCACTGACCGCCGTCAAATCGGCGTCCGGCCCGGACCCTTTCTGCGGCGCCGGTGACGCTTCCGCACCTTCTGCCTGTGCAGGCTTCGGACCTACGATGCGTTGCAGCAGATGTAGTTTGTGTTGCAGTGTCTGGAGATCTCCGGCGCTGAATGAGACAGAAACGCCGCCGCCGATCGGCGCCAGTATTCCATCGCTGTCGCCATCCGGTACGCCGCCGGATGTGCTCTCCACGCGCACCCACGGCGGCGTGTTGTCCGGCTCATAGTACGAGAGTCCCGTCGCCCCGCCGATCCAATGTCCCCCGCCCGGCGCACGCGCAATCGCATATGCCGTTGCGCTCTGCAAGCCGTCGTCCTGGCTCAGTGTGCCCCATGTCCGGCCGTCGAACTGCGTCACACCGCCCTCACTGCCGATCCACAGACGTCCCGGCTCCGCTTCAGACTCCAGCATCCACAACAGGCTCACGGGAATCTGATTACCGGCATCCTCCACGCGCCAGCGCTCTCCGTCCCAATGCACAAGACCTTCACGAGATACGATCGCCCACATATGACCCGGCGTGCGCCAATCGGCCGCCAAGCCGCCGCTGATCACGAAGTCTCCCGGAATGCTGCCATCGTCCTCCTGCGACATGCACATGCTGGGTCCATGCGCCGTCCGCCTCCTGCACCCACGCGCCCTGCGCCGTCGTGCCCACCCACAACCGTTGCAGCCCGTCCAGCGCGAGCGCTTCAACGCTCAGGCCATCAAACTCCTCCACCGTTCGCACAGACTCGTCCTCAACGTCATACACCGCCAGGCCGCCTTCCGTCCCAATCCAGATGAGGGGTGCGTGATCGGGAGCCGAATCGGCCAAGAGTGCGGTCACAGTCAAATCGGGCAGCCGCTCATTGAATTCCGGCAGCGCCCATGCCCCGTCGTCATAGCGAAACAGCCCGTAGAACGTCCCCGCCCAAATATCCCCTCGCTCATCCTCCACCAGCGTAAGCGCCGTCGACGGCACGCCCTCGTCAAGGCTGAACACGATCTCCTCGCTGCCGTCGTCCGGCTTCATGCGCACGCCGCCCCCGCCCGTCGCAATCCACAACGTCCCGTCCGCGGCCACAAGCAGGTCGTTGATATGATTGAGCGGGTCTGCGACAGAATCGCCCTGCACGTCCGAATGCCACATCCCTACCTGGTAGCGATAGATGCCGGTGGGCGCGCCAAACCACACACTGCCGTCCGCGTCGACCGCCACATCGCGCACATAGCGGATGGTCACATTGGCGTCGTGGGCCTGGCCATGCGCAGTCCCGTCATATGTCTCCGCGGCGAACTCATAGGCGCCCGCGCCGTCGGTACCCGCCCAGAGCCGGCCATAGGCATCATCCGCCAGGGCCTGCACGAGCGCGGGCCGGCCCAGTTCGTCACTCACCGGCAGGTTTCGCAACAGACGAAGCTGCTCATCCAGGATCATCACACCGTCAGGCGTCCCCACCGCCAGCCCGCCGTCGCCGATTGCGCTCAGCGCATAGACGTTGCGCACGCCCGCGCGGTCCAGCCGCACTTCCTCCCACGCGTCACCGGCAAGCCGCCACAGCCCGGAATCCGTACCCGCGTAGACCCTCTCGCTGGCGCGCGCCAATGCATAGATGTTCATGCCCTCCAACATCACCTGCGGTGATTCGCTCCCTGCGCCAACCGTGTGGATGCCGTCGTCCGTGCCGAGCAACACATCCCCGTCCAGATCAAGTATGGACAACACCGGCGCGCCCGCGTCAGCGACCTCCGCCCACGACGTCCCGTCCCACCGATAGGCTAGGCCCTCATCTGTGCCCGCGTGAAGCGTCCGGCCGTCGGAGCCGGCCGCCAGCGCCAGCACTGTGCCCAGGGGTACGACGGCGTTTGCCTCGTCGCCGGCCACGCCTGTGGGCGAGCCGCTTTCCGGTGGCACGAAGTTCACCCACGAGCCGTCATAGTAGCTCACGCCCGCGTCCGTACCCACCCAGATGGCGTCTTCCGTGGCGATGATCGACCACACGTCGTTGGACATCAAGCCGCCTGGGTGCTGCGCAAAATGCGCCCAACGATAGTCCGGGGCGAGCGCCTGCGCACTTGCCTCGTCGCCGGCTTCCTGCCCGTGCACAGGCCACGGACCGAGAAGGCCGCTGGCCGTGACTGCTGCAAGGCCCATTGCCAGCGCAGCGACCATTGCCCAGCCTCCGGCCGCCAATCGGCCAGACTCGCAAGCGCCGACTTCGCCGCATGGGGTCGCGCACGGATGAGGCTGTACCCATTCGTTCTCTCACATCAACTGCTCACGGAGTGTGTTTGCGCTGCTTCGCTGTCGCCGGACGCCATTCTGCGCCCGGTCCCCCCGGCGGCAGCGCAACGATTAGTGGCAATTGCACATGATCAGCATCTTACTCAATCCACACCAACTTGACAAGCCTCCGCCACAGGCGAAACGATACATCGGCAGTGCGCGGAATCAACGAGTATCAGCCAGATCTGCTGAAATCTGAGTCCCAAACAGTATGTCAATGTCGAGGGATGAGTTCGCCGCTGCAGAGCCGGCATCGCGCTTGCGCCGCGCTCGAGCCCGTTGTAGACTGCGTCCAGTAGCGTAGATGGGCGCACGCGGTGGTCACCTTCCGGCCGCGGGCCTCCACAAGCCTTGTCCCGTCCAGTGACACAATGACCCGCTCTGATTCAGGTGCACGCAAAACCGGTCGTCGCCCGCTTGCCATATGCAGCGCGGCCGTCATAGCCCTCACGCTCTTTCTGTCCACGCCTGCCCCCTTGCACGCGCAGCAAGCGCCCATCGCCTCACAGCGCGACCGCCGGCCAGACCGCGAAATCATCGTACCGGAGTCGACGCCGTCCCAGCCCTTTCCCGTTTTCCACGCGCCCCGCTCCCACGCCGCAAATTCGCGCGCCAGCGCACGCGTCGCCAGCGTCCCGCGGCGGGCGCCATCTCATCCGCCTCGTCGGAACGCCCGCGCCAAACGGTCATGCCGGCCGCGGCGCAAGTCCGCTGGCGCACACGCTGAACCGACCGCCGGCAACCTACCCCGCCAGTCAACGTACAGCCCGCCGGCCATCGCGCCGGTTCAGTTGTTGGAAAGGCTATGGTCACCCTCTACTGCGCGCCACGGCCAACGCTCCGTGAGAACAAAACACGGACCGCTACCGCGCATATGCAGCGTAGGGGTTGTCGTGCGTCAGGCGCCGAATCGTCGCTTCATCTACGCCGGCCACCCGCAACTTCGGCAAGAATTGTCTGCTCAAATAGGTATACGGTTTCACCTCACCGCCGCCCGGCTTGGATGGGTCATACCAGCCCCGGTCGTGGCTGAGCAGCAGCCTGTCGCCGTATCCCGCGTCCAAAACCCGCCGAATCAATCCGATGAAGAAATCGTCGCTGAAGCTCTCGCCGCCGATCGCGTCGTATTCGATCCAGGCGCCCCGCTCCAGCATTTCCATATGCAGGTCGAAGTCCGGCTCCGCCTGCGTGTGGATCCAGATGAACCGATCCGCGCTGTAACCGCACGACTCGACGACGTCCAGTTGGTCGCGCACGACGCGCCCGCGAATCGTATGGCTTCCGATTACGGCCCCCGTCTCTCTGCCCGCCACCGACGCAGCACGCAGTATCTTCGTTTCGCACGCGGTCATCCCGTCGTCCCCGGCGCTCACTTTGATCCACGCCGCCCGCACGCCGGTGCCGGCCACCTCATCCGTGAGCTCAGCAAGCATCCATTCCTGCAGAGCCTCCGCGCTATCTGAATGCGCCCACTCCGGCACCCACGGCTCCCGGTAAATACCCGTCGGCACAACGACCGGCAGCCCCGTCGCCTCGGAAACCGCCTTGTCGATATCGACGCGGCGGCCGACCCCCTCCGGCGTGCACTCCACCAGCACCGATACGCCTGCGAGCTTGGCGTCCTCGATCGCCGATTGCATGGCGGGAACCACATCTTTGGCTCTCGCAGTACGCCAGTGGGCCTCCTCGATAGGACCCAGGTCCACGAAGATATGCTCGTGCGGCAGGATCAGCCCCGTCTCAAACTTCTGCAACACGCCCAGCGTCGTGATTAGCTCCGCCATATGCGCCTCACCCTTCTAGCCCTGGTCCCATTCGATCCAGACCTCGCCTTGACCATCGGGGATGCCGAAACCAAAATCCTGGCTGTCCCGCTCCCCATTGCCGTCCAGCACATACATCACATAGTTGCCGGCAACCGTGTTGCCCGGAATATCACCGATGCCGATCTTGTACTCGTAATTGAACGCGCCCAGCGCCCCCTGGCTCTTCTCCAACACGATGCTCCGCGTGCCGTCCAAAATGGGCAATTTCACGCCGTCCTTCATCAGCACCACGAAATAGCTGCCCTGGGGTTGACCGCCGTCAATGCCACTGTGGACGAACAGGAGTTGCAGCTTGATCTCCGAACCGCCGTTCCCACCGAAGAGCGGCCCGTTGCGCACCCTGAACTTGCAGCCGTCACCGCCGATACCTGCGCACGGATCTCCTGACGGAGGCGGGGCGGGCGCCTCTGCTGGTTCTTGTGGTGCCGGTTCTTGTGGGGCCGGTTCTTGCGGAGCGGGCTCCTGCGGCTGAGGCTGTGGCTGTGCGGCCACCGGCGGCTCCGGAATATTCTCCGCCACGGCCACGCTCTCGCCATTCTCCATGCTCACCAGCTCCGCGAATATCCAGCCCTCTTGCCCATTCACGCAGCAGAACTGTAGCCAGTCCCCCACCGGGTTCCTGCCCAGAATATCGAACGCCTGGCCCGCGCTCACGGCGCCGGCGACGCCGTAGTTCGTACCGGGCCCATTGCGCACATTGGCGTTGTCGATCTCGACGATTAACTTCGGAACCGGCGTCGATGTGGGCGGGTCCGGTTCCGGCGTCGGCGGCTCCGGCGTCGGCGTCTCCTCTGCAGGCGCTTCCGCCACCGGCGGCTCAGTTGCCGCGGCCGGAACCTCAATCACCGACTCTTGCTGCGCGGCCTCCGGCTCGGCCACCTCCGGCGCAGCCACCTCCGGCTCAACAGCCGCTTGACCCTCCGCGGTCGGCGTGAAGGTGGGCACCAACACGCGCTCCGGCGTCGGCGCAGGGGCCTCGCCTCTGCTCAATAGGCCGCATCCGCCAAGTAGCACGGCGACGACCGTGAGCCCCACGAATGCAATTGTCCGCACCTTGATTCGCTCTCGCATATCGTCCTCATCTCCGCATTTCTTGTCACGCAGTTGACACGGCGATGCCACACGTCATACGCCGCCGTTTGTATCCTCGCGGACCATCACCCCGTACGATCCGCCGAACGCGCGAACCTCGAGACGCTCGCCTGCGCCGATCTGTTCCGGTCCCGTCACAACCGCATCGCCCTGCTTCGTCACAATACTATATCCCCGGCGCAAAACGCCGTATGGGTTCATCGCCACCAGGTGCTGGGAAGCTGCGGTGGACCGTGTGCGCAGATTATCCAGCCGACGCAGCATCGCCGCGTTGAGCCGTCTCTCCCGATCGTCCAGCCCCTGCCGGCGCAGGTCCAGCATCCGCCGCGGCTGTGTGCGCTCCAGACGGCGCCGCAACCCATCCACGTCCTGCCGCCGGCGGTCTATTCGCTCGCCAAGGGAACTCGACAACAGCATGAACGCGCCGGCTACCTGCGCGCGCACGTCTGCCTGGTCCGGGACGACGCTGGCCGCTGCGGCCGACGGCGTCGGCGCGCGCAGGTCCGCCACGAAATCCGCAATCGTGAAATCCGTCTCATGCCCGACGCCACACACCACCGGCAGCGGACATGCGGCCACGGCATAGGCGACCCGTTCGTCATTGAACGACCACAGGTCTTCCATGCTTCCGCCGCCCCGCGCCAGGAGTACCACGTCCAGCGGAGCCACGCGCCGGTCGTACTCCGCAGCATGCGCCAGCGCAGCCACGATGCGCTCCGGCGCCTCCGCTCCCTGCACAAGCGTCGGAAAGACAACAACCTCCACCAGCGGCCAGCGCGCCGTCAAAACACGTAGTATGTCGCGCAACGCCGCCGCGTCCGGACTCGTGACGACTCCGACACTCTGCACCCATTGCGGGAGCGTGCGCTTGCGCGCCGCATCGAACATACCGGCTTCCTGCAGCTTTGCCTTCAGTGCTTCGAACCGGGCATATAGTTGTCCCCGGCCCGCGGGCTGAATCCGGTTCACATACAGTTGGTAGACGCCGCGGTCCGGGTACACGTCCACGTAGCCGCGCGCTATCACCTGGTCTCCGTTGTCCGGCAGCCAGGTATGCGACGCTGCACTGCCCCGCCACATGACGGCATTGACAGACGAGCCGTCGTCCTTGAGGCTGAAATATGCGTGTCCGCTTGCGGCGCGCTTCCAATTGCTCACCTCGCCCAGCACATACACGTCGCGGAGGAATTCATCACCCTGGAAGAGCGATACAATATGGGTTGTGAGCGCAGTTACGGAGACCGGTTCCATTGCAATCCATGACGATTGGGAGACTCTGGCAGCCTTGGGCCACATTGTACCATACGCCCTTGCGCCGCCGAACCGAATGCCGCGACGCGTAGCCCACATAGTCGGCAAGAAGCTGTCATGCGCAACAACGAAGCGTTTGCGGAATCTCGGTGAAGAGCACCAGGGCCGGCGGTCGCCCGGCGCCCATTCGCCCACGTGACCACAACCTCGCCGTCTTTGCGATCACACCTCCCGACGGTAGAATGGAGGACTGTACGCTCCGGTGACCTCACGGTCGCCGCTGACATGATGGCGTCTAGCCCGATGCGGCGTACAGCACGTTCCACCCTTCACGTCAGGACTTCATCCATGACTACAACGCAGACCAGACCGCTGACTCAACCATCGACTGCAAAGTCCAATTCGACGAGAACCCCAGCAATGACCAAGTTCGCGTTCTTCGAAGGCGCCGTCCGGCCCATCGCCGAAGCCAGAATCAGCGTGATGAACCAGACGTTCAATTACGGTACAGGCTGCTTTGGCGGCATCCGCGGCTACTGGAACGAAGACCACAACCAGCTCTATGTCTTCCGCGTCATCGACCACTACCGCCGCTTCCTGGCCAGCGCCAAGATGATCCTGGCCGACTTCGCATACACGCCGGATGAACTTGCCGCCACTACATTGGATCTACTGCGACGGGAAGGCTGGCGGCAGAACTGCTACGTTCGCCCCATTGCCTACAAGGCGGAAGACACGATCGCGGTACGCCTGCACGATCTGCGCAACGAAGTCGCCATATTCAGCATCCCTGTCGGCGAATACCTGACGAACGCAGGCGGCGTTAGCGTTGGCACAAGCAGTTGGCGTCGCGTGGACGACACCGCCATTCCCGCCCGTGGAAAGCTGATCGGCAGCTACATGAACAGCGCTCTCATCAAGAGCGAGGCGTCCATGAACGGCTACCACGACGCCATCGTGCTCAACCAGGACGGCCACGTATCCGAAAGGCAGCGCGGCCAACTTTTTCATGGTCCGCAACGGTACAGTCATCACGACGCCCATATCCAGCAACGTGCTCGAAGGCATCACACGTCGCACCTTGATCCAGCTCGCAAGAGAGGAACTCGGCTTGGATGTGGAAGAACGCGTCGTGGATCGCACGGAGCTATACGTGGCTGAGGAGGCGTTCTTCTGCGGCACCGGCGTACAGATGGCTTCCATCACCAGCGTCGACCATCGCGCGGTCGGCGACGGCGAGCCTGGGCCCATCACGTCCGCAATCCGCGAACTCTTCTTCCGCATCGTCTACGGCAACGAACCCAAGTACGCCGATTGGCTCACACCGGTCTACCTCCAGTAGCGGATTGCCCGGCTCACATTTGGTCCGGCAGGCGTCGCGCCGACCCGGCGCGCATACGAAACGGAACGAGATGACAAACGACAAGACCCACGATTCACCGTCGCCAACTATCAAGGATGCGGTCAGAAACCGCTTCAGCTCGGTGGCCGCCAACTACGCCACCAGCGCCGTCCACGCCCAGGGCGACGAACTTCAGGTGATGTTGGACCTGGCCGCCGTGATCGGCTCAGAACGCGTGCTCGACGCCGGATGCGGCCCCGGGCACACTGGCCTCACGTTCGCCCCCCATGTGGCGCATGTGGTCGGCGTCGACCTCTCCGACGCGATGCTCGGACAGGGCCGGCAACTCGCCGCCGACAGAAGTTTGTCCAACGTCGAATTTCGAGAAGGTGACGTGGAGGCGCTGCCCGTGGAAGACGCGTCCTTCGACCTCGTAGTGACAAGGTATAGCGCCCATCATTGGCCGAATCCCGCGCAAGCCCTTACGGAGTTTCGTCGCGCACTGCGCCCGGACGGCCCATCGCCAAGTCGCCTCCTCCTCGCAGACGTCGTCTCGTTCGAGGACTATACGACAGACACCCACCTCCAGGCAGTCGAGCTCCTGCGCGACCCCTCACACGTCCGCGATCACACGCCCGCCCAGTGGCTTTCCATGCTCTCCGCCGCCGGCTTTGAGGCGGAGGTGGCCCTGGAATGGCGACTGCGACTAGATTTCGACTCGTGGGTGACGCGCATGCAGACGCCGGCCCCATCCGTGGCCGTGATTCGCACGCTGCTTGCCAACGCACCGGCCGAAGTCCGGCGCAATCTGCTGCTCGAACCGGACGCCTCCTTCAGCCTTCGCTGCGCCCTCTTCAGCGCTGTGCCCGGCGCATAGTCAATCCGGGGTCGATGTTGAGCGACGAGAACCTGTCCGAATCGCGGCGGTCAGCGTTGGCTGCGGGCGCTCGCGCGACGCTGCCCATCATGGTCGGCGTGGTTCCCTTCGGCGTCATCTTTGGCGCGCTGGCCATCGCGAGCGGCATCCCAGGCTGGATGGCCGCCAGCATGTCGGCCTTCGTGTTTGCCGGCTCAGCCCAATTCGTCGCCATCGGACTCATCGCCGGCGGCGCCGGACTCATCATCATCGTACTGACTACGTTTCTCGTCAACGTCCGCCACAACCTCTACGCCGCCACCCTCGCGCCCCACATCGGCTCCCTGCCGCAACGATGGCTCCTGCCGCTGTCCTTCTGGCTGACCGACGAAACCTATGTCGTCGTCATTCAGCGCTTCGAACGACAACGCAACTCCCAGGTCAAGCACTGGTACTACCTGGGTTCCGCGCTCACCATGTATGTCCTGTGGCAGCTGTCAACCTGGGTTGGCATCTGGGCCGGAGCCAGTATTCCCGACCCGGCAAGCTGGGGACTTGACTTCGCGCTGCCGGCGACTTTCATCGTCATGCTATTGCCGCTGATCCGCAGCCGCGGTGTAGTGGTCTGCGTGGCGCTTGCCGGCGCGCTCAGCCTCCTACTGCACGGACTGCCGTATCAATCGGGCCTGATCGTTTCGTTGCTGGTCGGTTCGATCGCCGGCGCTGTCGTCGACCAACGCAGGGGCGCCACCTTGACGCGCAGCGATTTCGCGTCAGCCGCTGACGGCGGTTCCCCTGACGGCGATGGAGTCGTTGGCGGCAACGACGATGACACACGTTGACCATGGCTGATACCGTCAGGTACGTGCTAATCATTCTCGGCATGGTGGCCGCGACCTTCGTCTCGCGCTATCCCATGCTCTACTTCGCCGGACGCCGGACGTTTCCCGGATCGGCTGGCGCTGGTCCTGCGCTATGTGCCGCCCGCCGTACTCATCTCGATCACCGTGCCGGCGGTCCTATACCGAGACGATCAGCTCTCATTCTCGTTGACGAACGAGTACCTGGTCGCCGCAATCGCCACTGCCCTGATCGCCTGGCGCACGAAGCGGATGCTCCTGTCCATCGTAGCCGGGATGATCACGCTCTGGGCATGGCGCTATATCCTCCTCCTGTTGGCCGGGTAGCTCGGCGGACGCACTCGCACTCGCATCTGCGTTCAGCACTGGCGCACAGCGCAGCATGACTTCCTGATGCACCGGCGCGCACACCCAAAAGCCGTGAATCGCGCGCCAACCGTATCCGAACATCCGCCAGCCTGTCCTGCCATCCCAGGCCGGAGCTGCTGCCTGTTTCGGTACGCCTTGTCATGGATGCTATAATACAGGCTTGACGTTGCGCGGGCTTTCGGGAAGCGGTATGGTCCCGGCAACTGCGGTGGCGGGCGTTGCCGCCGGGCGCATGAGTGAACGGAAGACGGATCATACGCGGTCAGACAAACGATGGCAGATAAGCCGGCGCAGATTTCTGAAGTAGCCTCCGGCATGAACGAACTCGCTTCGACGATCCGTTCATGCGAGTTGTGCGCGCTCTCCGCCACGCGCATGCACGCCGTCCCTGGCGAAGGCGCACTCGACGCTGTGGTCATGTTTGTCGGCGAGGGCCCCGGCTTCGCCGAAGACCAACAGGGCCGGCCCTTTGTCGGCAAGAGTGGTCAATATCTGACCGAAACATTGAACGCCGCCGGCATCCGGCGCACCGATGTCTACATCACCAACGTAGTGAAATGTAGACCGCCCGAAAACAGAGACCCGCTTGCCGAGGAATTGGAGGCATGCAGCGACTATTTGGACCAACAGGTGGCCTTGATCAACCCGCGCATCATCGTCACGTTGGGCCGTTTCAGTATGCGCCGCTGGTTCCCGGACGGCAGCATCACCCGCATCCACGGGCAGGTGCGCAACATCGGACGCGGACGCGTGGCCCTCGCCATGTTCCATCCGGCAGCAGCCTTACGCAATCCGGAATGGCGGGAAGCCTTCGAGCGTGATATGCGCAAGCTCCCCCCGCTGATCGAACGGGCCAGGAAGGCCGACCAGTTGGCGTCGCATGGGAAGGCGCGCCCGGCCGGCGTTCCGCATCCCGGCGACGCGGACTTTGTTGAATCGAATACGGAACCGGACACCGAAGCAGATACCAAACTGAATGCAGAGTCTGATACAGGGCGGGACGAGAAGCCGGACTCCAAGCCAAACAGACAGCCCGACGCCGCCCAAGAATCAGCGGTCGACGCGGCGGCGAGCGATGATGACGCCGCACAATTGAGCCTTTTGTGAAGACGGCGCTTCGTCAGTTGACTACCCATGGGTGCCCAAGGGCCGCCGGCAGGCAAGCGAGAATCCGGCTATCCACACGGCCATCCAATGAAATTGGTACTGTTCAGGGAATGGGACTTCCCTGATTTGAAACACTTACACGTACACATACGAAACAACCAAAGGGAGAAACTACTATGGACGACATGAACACAATGGCCGGCAGCGAAGCTGTCGCGCTGGCCGACAAGCAAACAGACAGTGCGCAGAAACCGCTTCTGCGCATGATACCCGCTCGGCGGACTGGGCGAAATCGGCAAGAACATGATGGTGATCGAATGCGGTGACGATATTCTCATCATCGATGCCGGCCTCATGTTCCCGACCAACGAGATGCACGGCATCGACATCGTCATCCCCGACGCCGAGTATGTGTTTGAGCGGCTCGATTCCGTGACGCGGCATCATCCTGACCCACGGACACGAAGACCACATCGGCGCCCTGCGCCTACCTCATGGAGCAGGGACTCTACGCGCCCATCTACGCAACCGCGCTGACACGCGGTCTTGCTCGAGGTCAAGCTGCGCGAACACAAGCTCCTCGACGACGCCGAGATTCACACCGTCACCGAGAGCAGCCTGATCGACCTCGACCCGTTCACCGTCGAGTTCTTCCACACATGCCACAGCTTCCCCGATAGCGTAGGCGTCGCTTTGCATGACGCCCGCCGGTCGCATCATCCACACCAGCGACTATCGCTTCGATCCCACGCCTGCGGATGACAAGCCCACCGAGGCGGACAAACTGCGCCGCTGGGGAGATGAGGGCGTGCTGCTGCTCGTCGCCGACAGCACCAACGCCGAGCAGGAGGGCCAGACGCAGAGCGAGCGCACCGTAGAGGCCATGCTCGACCGCACCTTCGGTCAGGCGGAAGGCAGGGTGCTGCTGGCGACATTCGCCAGCAATCTGGGCCGGGTGCAGCAGATCATCAATGTCGCCCGCCGGCATGATCGGCGCGTCGGCGTCGTGGGTCGCTCCATGGTCAACAACGTCAAGATCGCCATCAAACTTGGCTACCTGGACATCCGCCAGGACGAGCTGCTCACGACCGGCGAAATGGAATCGCTTGCCGCCGAGCAAGGTTGTTGTCGTGGCAACCGGCAGCCAGGGCGAACCGACCAGCGCGATGGTGCGCATGAGCCTGGGCGAGCATCGCCAGATCACGCTGCGCAGACGGCGACACCGTCATCCTCAGCGCCATGCCGATCCCGGGCAACGAAGAACTGTTCAACCGCACGGTCGACAACCTCTTCCGCACAGGGGCCGATGTGCTCTACCACGAACTCGGCAATGTCCATGTCAGCGGCCATGGCGGCCGCGAGGACTATCAGCATATGCTCGAACTCGTGCGGCCCGCATACTTCTTGCCGGCCCACGGCGAATATCGGCATCTGATCCTGCACGGACGTCTGGCCGAGAAGACCGGCATTCCCAAGTCAAACATCTTCGTCGCCGAGGACGGGCAAGTCGTCGAGTTTGGCAAGTTCGACCCGAACTCCGACGAGATACAAGGCCGCTTCGGCGAGAAGATGTCGTCCAGTCACGTCTTTGTCGACGGGCTGGGCATTGGCGACATCGGCAATGTCGTTCTGCGCGACCGCAGCCACCTCAGCCAGCATGGCTTCATCGTCTGCATCCTGGCGCTGGACGAATTCGACGGCGACATCCTCTATGGCCCGGAGATCATCAGTCGCGGCTTCGTCTACATGCGCGAACACGAGGACCTGATCAAGCGGGCCCAGGAAGTTGTGCTGCGCGCAGCCAAGAAGCGTGCCCCGCAACGTGTGCTCGAGGGCCGCATCAAGGACGCCCTCGCCGATTTCACCTACCAGGAACTTGGCCGTCGCCCAATGGTGCTTCCGCTCGTCATGGAAGTATAGGAGGTACGGTTCCGGCGCGCTCTGCTGCACCATGCGACGGATGCACGCGAGACCGATCGTCCAACGTCGATCTTCGTGCGATAGTCGTCTCAGATACGTGATTCCCGCCGTGTGCGGGAATCACGAGCAGGCGTCCGGTACGAAACTCGTTGCAAGCTCGACGCGAAAAATCGGGCCTTGCACGGCACAAACCGGAATGCTATACTGGACTAGAACGTACGTTCGTATGAGTCTGCTCGCATAAGATGGCTACCAAGAAACGCAAGAGCACGCCAAGAACGAGAGCCAAGCCTATTGGACCGCACAGCCGACGTCGTTGTGCGGCCGGAATTGCTTGGCCTCCTCCTCGTTGGCATTGCCATCTTCACGCTGCTCAGTCTCCTCAGCGGTGCACGCGGCAAAGTCACCGAGGCGTGGATTCAGTACCTCGACCGCATGGTCGGACTCGGCGCTTGGGGCGTGCCTCTCGTCGCCGGCGCCGTCGGCATGTGGATCATCATTCGTTCTGTAGACCAGATGCCCAACCTGCGCTGGCAGCGCCCGGCGGGTATCGCCGCTGCTCTTCCTGGCCTACCTCACCGGTTCGTCCCTGCTCGCCGAATCAGCACCCGAAGCGACCGGCGGCGTCATCGGCAGCCAGATGGCCGGAACGCTCGAACGATTCCTTCGGCGGAACGGTGCGTGGACCGCCGTATCCGTCGCCGTCGTCGTCGGCATCCTCTTCCTCACGGATCGGCTTCTCGCTGATGCCGGCTTCGAGGCCTGGTATCGCATCCAGGACTGGTGGAACGGCTACCGCGATCGCAGCAAGCGGCCCGTGATCCAGCCCGCTCTGCCCATCCCAAGCGGCGCCTGCCCTGGTGGAAGCGACTCCAGGAACGCTTCGCCCCGCCGGCAGAACCAACTCAACCCGCCAATCGTGTATCGGCTCAACCGCAGCGAACCGCCGTCCAGAGTCAGCCCAGGCAACCGGCCGTAGACGCAGCCCGCGACTGCCCAGACCCAAACTCAGGCCGCAGCACAGGCGGGAGCCGCCATGCTCACGCCACGCGTCGTGGGCGGCGAACAAGAATGGTCCCTTCCCCGTCTGGAGGAGATGCTCAACGACTGGGACAGGCATGTGGACACGGACGAGTACATTCGCAGCCAAGGCCGTCTGATCCAGGAAACGCTCGGCCTGTTCGGCGTGCCGGCCGATTTCGAGGGCGCCTACAAGGGCCCCGCCGTTACGCAGTACCTCATCAAGCCCGGCTATATCGAACGCACCGTACGCGGCGAGGAACGTCGCGTCAAGGTCAAGGTGTCGAAAATCGCCGGCCTCTCCAATGACCTGGCCCTGGCCCTGGCCGCGCCCAGTGTCCGCATCGAAGCGCCCGTTCCCGGCACCAGCTACGTGGGCGTCGAGGTGCCCAACCAGGAGGCCAACGTTGTCGGCCTAAAGGACCTGATGGAGAGCGACCCCTACCGCAACCTCAAGGGTGCTCTGCCCGTCGCGCTCGGCGAGGACGTCAAAGGCCAGCCCATCGTGACCGACCTGGCGCGCATGCCCCATCTGCTCATCGCAGGCGCCACCGGGTCCGGCAAGTCCGTGTGCATCAACTCCATCATCAGTTGCCTATTGCTGACCAACACGCCGGACGACCTGCGGCTTCTGATGATCGATCCGAAGATGGTCGAACTCAACATCTATAACGACGTGCCCCATCTGCTGAGCCCCGTCGTCAACGAGATCGACCGCGCGTCCAGCGTGTCTGTTCTGGGCGCGTAAAGGAGATGGAGCGCCGCTACCAGCTCTTCAGCCAAGCCGGCGCGCGCGACATCACGCGCTACAACGCATATCTGCAGAAGCGCAACGAAAAGAAACTGCCCTACATCGTGGTCATCGTCGACGAGATGGCCGACCTGATGATGGCTTCGCCCGAGGAGGTGGAGAAGCACATCTGCCGGCTTGCGCAGATGGCTCGCGCCGTCGGCATCCACCTGATCATCGCCACCCAGCGCCCGTCGGTCGACGTCATCACCGGCCTGATCAAGGCCAACTTTCCCGCCCGAATCGCATTCGCCGTCAGCAGCCAGGTCGATAGCCGCGTGATCCTGGACGTGCCCGGGGCAGACCGGCTGCTCGGACGCGGCGACATGCTCTTCATGGCGCCCGACGCCAGCAAGCTCGAACGCATCCAGGGCGCCTTCCTGGGCGACGACGAGATCACGCGCGTCGTCCGCTACTGGCGAGGCATCCGCGGCCCCGGTCCCGCCTCCCACCAGTCGCTGGACCAGACACCCGCACGTGAGAACACTGCATCTCCCGTGCAGCAGCCTCGCCCCACCGCACAGGCCTCGACTCCGGCGCAGACGCTTCCAACCTATCCACAGGGAGAAATGGCCCAACCTGCGCTCTTTTCGCAGATTGAACGCATGAAGGAAGAAGACGCGCGCGACGAGTTCTTTGACGACGCCGTCCGCATCGTGCAGCAGACCGGACGCGGCTCCGTCAGTCTCCTGCAGCGCAAGCTTCGCATCGGTTACAGCCGCGCCAGCCGTCTGGTCGAGCAGCTCGAAGAGGCCGGCGTCCTCGGACCCGACCTCGGCGGCAACCAGGGCCGTGAGCTTCTCATGAACGACGATGCCGAACTCCGCGAGACGCCCCACATCATCGGCGGAGACTATGGCGAAGACGATCCCGAACCGCAATCCCCGCGCGTCTGGATGTAGCCGGTCACACCATAGAAACCGCGCCCGTGACACAACCTGAGCCAACTAAACAACGCGACATCTCCGTCACGCGGTTGCTGACCATCTCCGTCGCTCGCGCGCATTATCGTCGACACCAGCGTGCAGATGTTCAATCCCTTCCTGCCCATCATTGCGGGCGGGCTGGGCACAAACGTGGTGGTCATGGGCAGGCTGGTGGCCCTGCGCAGCGTCATGGGCCTGTTTTCGCCACTCTTCGGCGCGGCAGCCGACCGTGGCAGCTATCGCCGCGTCATGCAGATCGGCCTCGTCCTCGGCGCAGCAGGCATGAGCGTTATCGGCCTGAGCAGCAGCACATGGATGGCCGCCATCGGCATGATCCTCACCGGCCTATGCTTTGCGGCCTTTGTGCCCACCCTTCAGGCATACGTGAGCGCAAGACTCCCCTATGCCCGCCGCGCCCGCGGGCTTGGCATCCTGGAATACTCGTGGGCCATCACCGGCATCGTCGGCCTGTACGTTATGGGCCAGGTCATCGAGTATAGCAGTTGGCGCGTCCCCTTTTTCATCCTTGGCGCGGGCATGCTGATCGCCGCCGTCGTCTTCGGCATCCTCCCGCCGGTCCATCGCGATCCGTCGGACAGCCTCGGCGCTGCGCCACTTGCGCCGGCGTCCAGTTCGCTCCAGCGTTTCGTTCGCTTCTTCGACCTCGGCGACAATGCACGCTCGGCCTATGGCGCCATCGCGGTAAGCTGCTTCAACATGTTCGCTGCAGTCCAATTCATGATCATCTACGGCGCGTGGCTTTTCGCCGAATACGGCCTGTCCGCTGGGCAGCTCGGCACAGTCGCCCTCGTCTTTGGCCTATTCGACCTGACAGCCAGTGTTAGCGTCAGCCTCTTCACCGACTCCATCGGCAAGTGGCGCAGCGTCCTCCTCGGCTCGGCCGGCGCCTTGGCCGGCTACTTGCTCATCCCCTTCTTCAACGTTGGCGTACTGGCCGCAATCCTTGCTCTCGCCATCACCCGCGGACTCTTCGAATTCTCCATCGTGGCGAACATTCCGCTCTTGAGCGAACAGGCGCCCAAACAGCGCGGCAAGGTCATGACGCTGAGCGCCGCCTTCACGCTCGCTGCCGTCACCGTCGCGAACTTCTCCGGCCCGTGGCTCTACACGCAATACGGCGTGCCCGCAGTGGCCGCGGCGTCTTCTGTCTCCGCTGCGTTGGGGCTGATCACTCTCTTCTGGATCGTCAGGGAGCCGGCTATCTGAGACAATGCCGCCGTCAAAGTGATTCAGGACGGCGGGCGCCGTCAAAGTGATTCAGGACGGCGGGCGCCGTCAAAGTAATTCAGGACGGCGGGTGCAACGTCGTACAGGGACCGCATCACATCGACCTGCATGCCTTCTCTGTTGCCGGCCAGCACGCACAGGGCCGGATTCAGCGTATGCTTTCCGTGGCTGCAATCCTCCACGTTGCCGTGGTCGCTGGCGATGACGATAAGCGTCTCCTCCAGATTCGCCACGGACAGCAGGCCGCCCAGGAAACCGTCAAACGTCTCCAGATCCTCCACCGCGCCGGCCAGGTTGCGCCGGTGACCCAGCACGTCCGTGACCCAGTGGTCGTGCAGCACGAAGCTCTTCGATTCCGCAATCCGCCAGAACAGCTCGCCCGCCTCCTCCGGGGAGTAGACAGGCGCGTCGTCCATGTGTAGCTGATCGCGCCAACTGCGGTTTGTGTAGTCGGCAGCCAGCGCGACTCCGGACGCCAGGTCATCTTCGTCCAGCAAGCGAAGTCCGGCCGAGTGCGCTGCGAACTGAATGACGCTCAACAGCCGCTTGCCCCGCTCGACTGCATCGAAGAAACCGGGCGGATACGCGTTGCAGAAATACGCGCCCAGTCCCCTGTCGCGCACGGCGGAAAACAGGCTACCGGCCGACACAAGCTCTCGCACGCGCGCGTTCGGACGCGGGCCATAATGCCGGCCAAGTACTGCCGGCGCATTCTTCCCGGTCAGCAGCGCAGCCTGCCCGGTGGCGCTCTGCGGACGGCCGTTCACGCCCATGCTGGCATCCAAGGGCAGCACATCCGCCAACGCAGTGTGGATCCTGCCGGCATCGCGCGTCAGCGGCGTCCCCCCGGTGAGACGCATCAACGCCGGATACCGTCCTGCAAACAATGGATTGATCTCGGCGTCGGCATCGCCCAACCCGACGCCGTCGAGAAACAAGAACAGAACTCGTCTCATGCAACGTCTACGGCCACGAGCAGACGAGCCCCTGGCGACACTGCATAGATGGCTCTCCGATCGACCGCCATTCAGCCCACTGCCAATGCGCCCGCGGCAAGCAGCGCTTCGCGCATAGCCGCGATGTGCGCCGCCGTGCTTCCGCAACACGCCCCGATCAAGCGCACGCCCATCCCGTACAGTTCCACCGCATGCTCTGCCATCACCTGCGGCGTGCCGTCATACGTGACCTCGCCGTCGATCATCTTCGGCAAACCGGCGTTGCTCTGCGCCATCAGATAGACGTCGTCCGGCCGATGCTCCAGCATCTCCGCCATTACCACCAGGATTTCGTCGGGACCGTTGCCGCAGTTGCCGCCGATCACGCGCACGCCCCACCCTCGGATCGCCTCCAGCGCACCTTTCGGCGTGTCACCCATCATCGTGCGCGCATTCGTGTCGAACGTCATCGTCGCCGCAATGACAACGTCACTAGCGACGCGGCGCGCACCCAGTATGGCCGCCTCTACCTCGGCAAGCTGACTCATTGTCTCGATCTGAATATAGTCCACGCCGCCGGCCAGCAGCCCCTCGACTTGTTCGGCGAACATGGCAGCGGCCTCTTCCACGCTCAACAGCCCATGCGGCTCCAATAGCTCTCCCGTCGGACCCACGCTGCCTGCCACCAGGCAATCGCGGCCATCGGCCTCCAGCCGCGCCAGCCTTGCAGCCGCTTCGTTCAGTTCCACAGCACGGCCGGCCAGGTCATTGTGTCGCAGGCGTGCGGCGTTGCCGCCGAACGAGTTCGTTTCGATCACCATGGAACCGGCGTCCAAATATGCCCGGTACACGCCGCGAATCACGTCCGGCCGCTCCACGTTCCATAGCTCCGGTGACTCGCCCGCAGCCAGACCCTCCGCCTGCAGCAACGAACCCATCGCGCCGTCGCCCAGCACCACGCGGCCTGACTCCAGCCATTCCAACAGTCGATTCCCTGCCATCATCTTCTCCGTGTTCTGTCGCAGATGCTGGACCTACCCCTTGCAGCCAGCCCTGGCATCCCGTATCGTTCGCGTGTTGCACCGCACGATTGCAGCGCACGGGTTGCTCCGCCCTGTTCGGACATCCGGCCAAGCACTACAAACACCGCCCAACCGGTCATTCCGGCAGATTCTCTATGTCCACAGGCTCGATCTCCCCGCCCAGCGGGATCCCGAATACCTGCGTGTAGAAGTACAGCTCCGCCGTCAACGATCGCGCGATGTTCTCTGACCTGCGAAATCCGTGTTGTTCACCCGCATACGGCAGATACGCCACCGGCAGCCCCTTCCTGCGCAACGCGTCGACCATCGTCTCCGCCTGGTTCGGAGGCACCACCTTGTCTTCAAGCCCCTGGAAGAAGATGATGGGACAGTTCAACTGGTCCACATGAAAGATCGGCGAACGCGCCTCGTAGATGTCCCGTCGCTCCGGGTACGGGCCCACCAATCCATCCAAGTATCGCGACTCAAACTTGTGCGTCTCTTCCGCCAACGCCGCCAGGTCGCTGACGCCAAAATAGCTCGCCCCCGCCCGGAATACATCTCGGAACGTAAGCGCCGCCAGCGTCGTGAAACCGCCTGCGCTCCCCCCGCGGATGACCATGCGCTCGCCGTCCACTTCCCCCTGTTCAGCCAGGTACCGCGCGCCGGCGATACAGTCGTCCACATCCACGATGCCCCAGTTGTCGTCCAGCCGCTGCCGATACGCGCGCCCGTACCCCGTGCTGCCGCCATAGTTCACATCCAGTACCGCGATGCCTCGGCTTGTCCAGAACTGGATACTAAGGCTGAAATCACTCGACGTGGCGCTCGTGGGCCCGCCATGGCTGATTACGAGGAGCGGAGGTCTCTCATGTTCTGGTCCTACGTACAAGGCATTCTGCGGCGGATAGAAGATTCCATACGCCACGCCCCCGTCATCAATTGGGAACTCCACCGAGCGGGGCGGCGACAGGGCTCCGTCCAGGGGCAATCCGCTCGCTGGACCGCCGCACGACTGTGCGCGCGCCGCTATCCAGATTCAGCTTCACGATCTCCTGGCGTCGCATCCGGCGAGCCACCCACGAAATATGCGCAGTCATTCGCCACATGCACATCACCGATGCTCGTGTAGGGAAGGTCAACCGGCGCCAGCTCGCCCGTCGCCAAGTCGAGTTCGGACAGACGCCATGCGCCGTCCTGCGTGTAGCTGCAGACGGCGCGGCTGGGCATCCCGGAATCCATACGTCGGGATGCCGAACACCCACTGCGGCCGCCCGAACTCCGCCTCCATCGACGCAAGCGCGCGCGCCTCACCATCTTCTTCCCAGCGGTAGAGATTCCACCAGCCGCTGCGGTCGCTTACGAAGTACAACGCGCCTTCTGGCGACCACGACGGCTGGAATACCGACTCGTTCCCGCTGACGAGACAGCGTATGCCGGACAGAGACCCGTCCGCGTCGATATCGGCCACCCACAGCGAAGTCCGCGTCCACGGCATCTGCGGATGGTTCCACGCCAGCCAGCAGAGACGCGCACCGTCGGGGCTCAGCCGCGGCGTCGAGTAGAAATCATGGCCGGCCACGAGTACTTCACCCGGCCCGCGCATCCAGCGCCAGCGCCAGCGCCACGATCGTGTTCTGCGGCTCCCCTTCCCCCGTGTGGTCCTCGCGCACACAGATGATGCGACCGCGCCGCATGTCCACCACGCCGTCCGCATATCGCATCCCATCAGCGGTCAGCGGCGTCACATCGTCGCCGTCGAGAAGGTAGAGTATCTGGTCATCGAAGTTCGTAAATGCTACCACGCCGTCCTGCGCCACGTATGCGCCGCCGCCATACTCGTGGACGCGCGTTCGTACGTTCATGCTCGACCCGGAAACCTCGCGGACCTGGCCCTGCGCATCCAGCCGCATCAACGCGATGCGGCCGCCCTCATCCGGTCGAGATTCCGTCCAATACACGCGCTCGCCGTCCACCGCCAGTTGCGAGATCCTCCTGGCGTTGCCGGCCACCATCTCCGCCGAAATCGGCGACTCCCACGAACCGTACGGCGCTGCCTTCGTCATCTCTGCCCCTCCTACAGGGTGCGCAATTGCTCGAATTTTCCATCCGCATACGCCAGCCACAGCTCGCGTCGATGCGGCGGCCAGTTTGTGCCGGCCTCCGCGATAATATCCTCCGCAACCGGGAATGGGTCCAGTGCATGCGGAAAATTGATCGCAGAAATGAACTCCTCCTGAAACGTCAGCTCGCCCGCTGTCTCCACATAGCGTACCCAACGCGCCGCCCATGCAGCCTCGTCGCGTTTCTTGTAGTCCAACAGCATTATGCGCGCGCCGTCGCCTGCCGCGTTGCCCACTGCCGATACCTTCGACAAATCACAATCCGGAATCATGCCAAGCACCATGGCGTGCTTCGGGTCGATGTAGCTGCCGAATCCGCCTGCCAAGGCTATGCGGTCTAGCTCTGTCACGCCCAGTCGCTGCATCAGCAGCTTGGCCCCGGCATAGAGCGCCGCCTTCGCCAACTGGATGGCGCGAATATCGTCCGAGTGAACGACGATTTCTCGCCCGGTACTCGTTTCGTGCGCCCAGGCCAGCACAAACTCCGCCTTGCCGCGGCCATTGCCCAGCCCTGTGCGCAGCCGGGGATGCTGCACCTGCACAAAGCGCCCGTTGGGGCCCACCAGCCCCGCAAGCACCAGCTCGGCCACCGCCTCGATGATGCCCGACCCGCAGATGCCGGACGCCCGCAGCTTCGGGTTGAGTAACGCTTCCCGCTTCGCCCGCCGCGCCGCCGCCGGGTCGAGCCCGTCATCCGGCGCATCCTGTGCGCCTCCGCTTCCATCCGGCGGACCTTCGATCCACTCGTCCCGTCCGATGATGCGGTACTTCACGTCCAGCGTCACCGGGTCAATGCGCACGCGCTCGATGGCCCCGTCCGCCGCGCGCATTCCGTGCACGAATCTGCGCGCCCTCGAACGCCGGCCCCGTAGGACTGCTCGCACTGTAGACCGCGTCCCGGTTCCCCAACAAGATCTCCCCATTCGTGCCTACGTCGATGACGAGCATCATCTCGTCCTGGGCATACGGAGCCTCCGCCACCAAGACGCCCACATTGTCAGCGCCCACGTGTCCGGCCTCACACGGCGGCACATGCACGTTCCCGCCGCCTGCAATGGCAATGCCCAGATCCCGCGCCTTCAGGTCGAGCGGACTGTGCGTCACCAAGCTAAAGGGCGTTCCGCCCAGTTCCCGCGGATTGACCCCCAGCAACACATGATGCATCGTCGTGTTGCCGACCATGACGATTTCCACCACGTCTCGCGGCGAGATTCTGGCCTCCTGCGCTACCTCGGCCACCAGACCGTTCACAGCGTCGATCACCGAGTCGTGCAGACGTTCCGTGCCGTCATCGTTCATCATGGCGTAGCTCACGCGGCTCATCAGGTCCTCGCCAAACGGCACCTGCGGGTTCATCCTGCTCGCCGTCGCGATCAACTCTCCGGTGCGCAGATGGCACAGGTGCGCCGCCATGGTCGTCGTGCCCACGTCCAGCGCCACGCCATAGAGGTCCTCATGATAGCCCGGCTGCACGCGAATCACCTCGCGTCCATTCAGAACTGTGGCCGTCACCCGTCGCCTGCCCTGCGCCAGTACCGGCTGCAACTCGTGCAGTACCGCCAGGTCCACCGTGAGGCCCTCTAAGCCGTGCGTCTTCTCGAGCTCGGCGCGCAGCCGCTCCCAGTCACCCATACCGTCGTCGATGCGGGCCGGTCCCAACTCCACGTAGTACAGGCGCATGGCCGCGTCCACTTCAATCGGCCGCAGTGTGCCGGCGCCCTTGCGCACCACCTGCTTGCGGACCTGGCTCTCTTCCGGCACGCGAACCACAACGTCGCCCGCCACCTCGCATGCACAGCTCAACCGCTCGTTCGCTGCGAACCCGCGCGCGGCGGCAAATTCCCGCTCCCGCTCGCCCGGAGCGCTCAGATTCTCGGACCGGCTGATGACGCCGAACTTCGGGAAGTCGCCCGCCTCCACAGCCACCTTGCACTTACCGCACGTCTGGTGTCCGCCACAAATAGACTCGATCTCGACGCCCATTTCCTGCGCCGCACGCAGCAACGTAGCGCCACGCGCCACAGACCCCTGGCGTCCATTGGGCTGGAATACAACGCGCACTGGCTCTTCACTTCTCTCGACAGATTCCACAGGTTCAGTCATTGGAGTTTCAACACTCTGGATGCTATCACACGCTCGATACCGCTTCGCGGCAGTACATCTTCACTGCTTCTCAAATACGGCGACACAGGTTCGAGCGCACGCGGTGATTGACGGATTGGAGGCACATTATACCGCACCCGTTGGGCCATTCGGTAAGATTCGCCTGCGTCGAGGCGGCGGCGCAGCTATGGTAGATCAGGGCATTCAAGCTCGACGCGTAGGCGCAAGAGGGAGGATAACCCCATATGAGCAACGCAGAACGACAGCTACTGGAAGGCATCCTCTTCACAGATCAGTACCAGCTGACCATGGCGCAACTCTACTACCGGCAGGGCCTGCATGAGAAGATAGTGCAGTTCGACCATTTCTTCCGCCGCTATCCCAACTACGGCAGCCACCAGGCGGGGTATTGCGTCACCGCGGGCCTGGAATGGCTGGTGGACTGGATGCAGGAGGTGCGCTTCGGCGAAACTGAAATCGACTACCTGCGCAGCCAACGCTCGGCACGCGGCGGGCGCATCTTCGACGATGACTTCCTCGATTGGCTGGCGCGTGAAGCCGACTTCAACGCCCTCACCCTGCGGGCCATCCCCGAGGGCCGCGTCGTCCACCCGCACGAACCGCTCACCGTCGTCAAGGGCCCCCTCGCCATGGCCCAGATTCTCGAGACGTCTCTCCTCAACCATCTCAACTATCCCACTCTCATCGCCACCAAGGCCTCCCGAATGGCCGACAACGGCCTCGGCAGGCCGGTGCTCGAGTTCGGTCTGCGCCGGGCCCAGGAGCGGGGCGCCAACGCCGGCGCACGCGCCGCCCTGATCGGCGGCGCCAGCTATACATCCAACGTAGGTCTCTCGGCATCCGTGGGCCTCCAGCCTCAGGGAACCCACGCCCACAGCATGGTACAACTCTTCATGGCCCTCGGCATGGGCGAACTCGGCGCCTTCCGCGCCTACGCCGACGTCTATCCCGACGACTGCCTCCTGCTTGTCGACACCGTCGATACGCTCGAGAGCGGCGTACCGAACGCCATCCGCGTCTTCGAGGATCTCCGACGCAAAGGCCACCAGCCCGTCGGCATTCGCCTGGACTCCGGCGACCTTGCCCACCTGAGCATTCGCGCTTCGCGCATGCTCGACGATGCCGGCTTCCCGGACACCAGCATCGTGCTCTCCGGTGACCTCGATGAACTGGTCATCTGGCAGATCGTAACGCAGATCGCGTCCGAGGCCCCGCGCTATGGTGTGGACCCGCAGAGCCTCATCGACCGGCTCGTCTACGGCGTCGGCACGCGCCTCATCACGTCCAGCGGAGACTCCGCGCTCGGCGGCGTCTACAAGCTCGTTGCAGTACGGGAAGACGGCGGCTGGAAATCCGCCATCAAGATCTCCGACACGCCGGACAAGACGCCCAACCCCGGAGCCAAGAGCATCTGGCGCGTCTACGACGACCGAGGCTTCGCCACCGTTGACCTGCTCTGCCTCGAAGGCCGAGACCCGACAGACAGCGAATGCTCCACCTCCGCCATCCCATGGATCATACCAAGTCACGCGCGTTGCCCCGCGCCGGAATCTCCCGCGTGGAGCGGTTGTTGGTCGACGTATTCGTAGAGGGGAAGATCGTCTATGACTTCCCGCCGCTCGAGGAACTGCGCAGGCGGCGGCACGCCGATCTGGAAAGCATGGACCCGGGGATTCGGCGTCTGGTCAATCCCCACATCTACCACGTGTCGCTGTCCCAAGAACTCTGGGATCTTAAACAAGACCTGATTGAGTCAGCCACGAACCAGAACGACGCCGGCGCGTAGGGCGCGCCCAGTGTGCGTGTGTCCCGTCACTCACTCATCGTCGACATCGACATACTCGTCATCAGAGTCATCGTACTCCGAGTCAAGCACCTCAGCCAGCGCCTCGATCACGAGCCGGAAGATGTCCGATTCCGTGATGATGCCCACGAGCCGCCGGCCATCCAACACCGGCAACCCGCTCACCTGATACTCCAGCATCCGTTCCGCTGCATCCTGCAGCGTGTCCTCGCTCTGGATCGTCACGGGGTCATACGTCATCACGTCGCCCACCCGCCGCGTCGTCATCATCAAACGCGTCTCGCGATCGCCCTCGTCGGCCACCAAAGGCAGCGCGCGGAGAATGTCGCTCAACGTGATGATGCCGCGAAAGGTCTGCCTGTCCACGACCGGGAGCCGGCGTACGCTTCGGTCCTGCATCAGATCGTACGCATCGGCCAGCGACGTCGTCCGACGCAATCGTCGCCGGTTCCCGCTGCATCCAGTCCGCCACCTGTGATTGATACCGTTTCATTCGACCTCGGCCCTTTGTACCGTGAATGCGAGCGCGATCGGGCGCAGCGACCCGCGTCCTCGCCGCCCTACTTCGCCGTCCCAGTGCGCAGCAGCAAAACAGACTGCTCCGCGTACCGCACCACGCCATTCGCCACGCTGCTGGGAAAATGGCCCGGCGTCGAACTGCTACCCACTACGATCAGATCAAATAGACCCTCCTGCGCAATACGCAGGATAGCTTCGGGGACGCTCCCCTGTTCCAGCATCAATGCGCCCTGACCTATGCCGTGCTCTTCCAGTTGAGCGATCCACTCCTTCAGCATGGTAGCAAGCCGCGTGCCCTGTGACAGCACGTTGGCAAGCGCGATCGAGGAGTTCGCGTCACCGCTATTGCCTTCGGAGAGAGACAGGTACGAGGCCGCGGAAGGTGGAATCACATGCAACAAGGACAGCTCCGCGCCGTTCGCTCGCGCCAATTGCGCGGCCACGTCCACGATTTCGGAATCGTCCACAGCCAGGCACGCCAGGATGCGGCGAAAATGGGACCGATGCCCCTTGCACATCAACACGCTGGTCGGTGCGTATTGCACCAGTCGCTGCGCCGTAGGGCCGATGGCCGTATTCGAAGCGGCGCCCCTGTCATGAAACGCCCCGATGCAAAGCAGATCGACAGGGTCCTCCGCCAAGTGTTCCAGCAACACCTCGTCCGCATATCCCACGAGCGGAATTGCCCGGGGCCGCGGCATCAATCCGGCCACCTGCTGCGTGGCCTCTTCCATCAATTTCTTGCCCTGTTCCACGGAATCCTTCTCGCTGGCTACAACCAGCAAGTCGAAGTCGGCATCCAACGCCTGTACCAGTTCCGACGCCCTGGCGACTGCGCGCTGCGACAGCGTCGAACAGTCTGTCGCCGCCGCAATCCGCATCTTTCTGCCGTTGCCCCCCAGCGCTTTCGGTACCATCTTGTCTTGCGACGTCCTCTCGCCTGCGGCCGGAGCGCTTCGCATGAGCAGAACAGGCACAGACACACCGCGTACGACCCGCTCCGCCACGCTGCCTAGAACGAGCCTGCCCAAGCCGCTGCGCCCGTGCGTCGACATCGCCACGAGATCAACGTGGTTCGCGTTCACGAACTCGATGATCCGTTGCGAGGCCTCGCCATACCGGATCTCCGCCCGCACGGAATACCCCGCACTTCGCAGGTGTTCCACGTCCTCCGCCAGTTCCGACTCCATCTGACCGGCATGCTCCACGCGTTGCCGCGTCGCCGCGGTGAACTCCGCATCTAGCGCACGGCTGTACGCCTCGAATGAGTCGTCGACCGGCGCCGTTCCCGGGATTCTCTCGCTCTGGATCGCATGGGGTGCAGCGGACGGAGGATGCGCTGCCCGAAATAGCACGAGCTCCACACCGTCCGGACTGATAAACGTGCGCACAACCCGCACGATCTGGCGACTCCACTCAGATCCGTCCAGCGGGATTAGGACGGTACGGATAGCCATCCCGTTCCCTCCTATGACTCAGGTCGCGCTTGCATGTGCGCGAACCGTCCGTTGCCAAGACTCTTGTGAACCCTTGTGGAGAGCGACCGTCGCATGAAGATGCCGCCCTCCACAAGGAGACCATCCAAAACGCCTAGACCGGCATCGCACCCGTCGGGTCCGGCCGCCAGGACGCCAGCACCTTCATGTAGTTCGCCCGCTCGAACGCCGCAGGTTCGGCCACATTCTGCTGGCTCATGCTGCCCTGCATCTGCTCGATGGACTCATACTCGTTCTCTTCCATCCACACCTGCAGGCCGTCGACCATTTCGGAGATGCGCTGCGGGCCGTTGCTCAGAAGCTCCGACGCGACCATCGCCACGTTCGCGCCTGCCATCATGCCCTTCAGCACGTCCTGATAGGTGTGCACGCCGCTCGTGATCGCCATGTCCACGGGCACGCGCCCATACAGCACAGCCACCCAGCGCACCGGCAATCGCATCTCGTGCGAAGAACTCAGCACCAGATTCGGCACGACGTCCAGCTCGTCCAGGTCGATGTCCGGCTGGTAGAAGCGATTGAACATCACCAGCGCATCTGCGCCCGCCTGCTTCAGCCGCATCGCCATGTTCGCAAACGATGTGAAGTACGGGCCCAGCTTGACCGCAACGGGAATCGTCACCGACTTCTTCACGTCGTGCACCACGTCGAGATACATCTGCTCGATCTCTGCGCTGTCCATGAACGGATCGGTCGGGATGTAGTACACGTTCAGCTCAAGCCCGTCCGCGCCTGCATCCTCGATATAGCGTGCATATTCGATCCAGCCGCCGGACGAGATGCCGTTCAGGCTGCCGATGATGGGAACATCAACCGCCTCCTTGGCGCTCTGGATCAGGTCCAGATATTCTTGCGGCCCCACATTGTAGCTTTCCATCTGCGGGAAGTAGCTCAGCGCCTCAGAATAGCTCTCGGTACCATATGTCAGATAGTGATCAACATCTGGCTTTCCGTCGCGATCTGCTCCTCGAACAGCGAGTACATCACGATGGCGGATGCGCCGGCATCTTCGAGCCGGCGGATCGAATCAAGGTTCTTCGACAGCGGTGATGCAGACGGCACGACCGGATGCTTCAGCGTCATGCCCATGTAGGTCGTTGAAAGATCCATTCGTCAGTTCTCCGTATATTGTTCACTCGGTGTTGTCACCGCGGTGTCAGATCGGTAGTTGTTGACCGACCTCGGCATCTACGCCGTCTGCGTCCGCTTGGCCAAGTCCTCATACTTCTGCCATCGCTCGTTTACCGCCTTCTGCGCTTCCTCCATCAGCATCTTCAGCGCGTTCCGGAGCCGACTGCGTCAGCATGCGATAGCGGTTCTCGTTGTACGCATAGTCCGTAGCGGAATCTTCGGCGCTCGTGAGTCCAACTGGAACGGATTCTTGCCGTCTTCCTTCAGCCGCGGGTCAAAGCGGTACAGCGGCCAGTAGCCGGAGTCGACGGCCAGCTTCTGCTGATCCAGTCCCTTGGCCATGTTGATGCCGTGGGCGATGCAGTGGCTGTACGCGATGATCAGCGACGGACCGTCGTAGGACTCGGCCTCCAGGAACGCGTTGACCGTCTGCCGGTCGTTTGCGCCCATCGCCACCTCGGCCACGTACACGTTGCCGTAGGTCATAGCCATCATGCCCAGGTCCTTGCGCGGAGCTGACCTTGCCGCCGGCCGCAAACTTCGCCACGGCCGCCAGCGGCGTCGCCTTGGACGACTGGCCGCCCGTGTTCGAGTAGACCTCGGTGTCCAGCACCAGCACGTTTACGTTGCGCCCGCTCGCCAGCACATGGTCCAGACCGCCGTAGCCGATGTCATAGGCCCAGCCGTCGCCGCCGAGAATCCAAACACTCTTCTTCACCAGCTTGTCGGCCAGGCTGTACAGGTCCTTGGCCGCAGGATCATCGTTGCCTTCCAGCGCTGCCTTCAGCTTCGCCACGTTGGCGCGCTGTGCTTCGATGCCGGCTTCGTCAGACTGATCCGCGTCCGAGCAACGTGCTGGCAAGTTCATCGCCGATCACGTCGCGCAGTCGATTCACCAGTTCGCTCGCATACGCCGACTGCTTGTCGAGCGTCAGGCGCATGCCCAGACCGAACTCGGCGTTGTCCTCGAAGAGCGAGTTGCTCCATGTCGGACCGCGGCCGTCATCGGTTCACGGTGTACGGCGTCGTCGGCAGGTTGCCGCCGTAGATGCTCGAGCAGCCGGTTGCGTTGGCAATCAGCGCCCGGTCGCCGAATAGCTGGCTCATCAGCTTCACGTACGGCGTCTCGCCACAGCCGGCGCATGCGCCGTTGAACTCGAACAGCGGATCCAGAAGCTGGATGTTCTTCACATTGGTGAACTTGAGCGTATCCACATGCGGTTGCTCAGGCAGCGTCGTGAAGAAGTCCCATTCCTCGTGCGCCTGCTTCGCGAATGGGCAGGATCGACGCCATGTTGATCGCCTTGCGACCCACGTTCGACTTGTCCTTCGCAGGACAGACCTCGACACACAGCGTACAGCCCGTGCAGTCCTCGACGGATACGATGAGCGAGAATTTCTTGTCTGGGAACTCGCGCCACTTGCGATTCGGCCGTCTTGAAGCCTTCCGGCGCACCCGCAAG
Organism: uncultured Chloroflexia bacterium; assembly: GCA_963752485.1. GTDB lineage: Bacteria > Chloroflexota > Anaerolineae > Caldilineales > Caldilineaceae > JASGTU01. The sequence continues at coordinate 517,450 of CAVVYP010000011.1, read as the reverse complement.
CTCAGCCTCGTCCAACAGCTTCGTGCGGATCACCGCGTGCGGGCAGACCATGGCGCACTTGCCGCACTGGATGCAGATGTCCGGCTCCCACACCGGCACGTCCAGCGTGATGCCGCGCTTCTCCCACTTGGTCGTGCCCGTCGGGAACGTACCGTCCACCGGCATGCGCGCTCACCGGCAGCAGGTCGCCGTCACCGGCCATCATCATGGCCGTGACGTTCTTCACGAACTCCGGCGCCTCCGCCGGAACCGTGGGCGGCATCTCGATTGTGCTCGTCGCTTCGCGGGCACTTCAATCTTGTGCATGTGGCTCACGGCCGCATCCACGGCCGCGAAGTTCATGCGCACCACCTTCTCGCCGCGCTTGCCGTACGTCTTCTGGATGGCCTCCTTGATCTTCTCGATGGCCTCGTCCTGCGGCAGCACGCCGCTGATGGCGAAGAAGCAGGTCTGCATAATCGTGTTGATGCGCGTGCCCAGACCGAGTTCCCCGGCCACATCGTAGGCGTCGATCGTGTAGACCTTGAGCTTCTTGTCGATGATCTGCTGCTGCGCGGCACGCGGCAGATGGTCCCATACCTCGTCCGCCGGATACGGAGCATTGATCAGCAGCGTCGCCCCATCCACCGCCGGCCCCAACACGTCGTACTGCTGGAAGAAGCCGAACTGGTGAACGGCGACGAAGTTCGCCTTGCGAATCAAGTAAGTGCTGCGAATCGGATTCGGGCCAAAGCGCAGGTGAGAAACCGTCAGCGCGCCGGACTTCTTCGAGTCATAGACGAAATGGCCCTGCGCGTAGTTGTCCGTGCCCTTCGCCGATGATCTTGATGGAGTTCTTGTTGGCGCCCACTGTACCGTCCGCGCCCAAGACCCCAGAAAACTGCTCGCACCACATCCTCCGGCTCGATGTCGAACTCCGGGTCGATAGTCCAGACTGGTGTGCGTGACGTCGTCAATGATGCCGACCGTGAAGCTGTTCTTCGGGTCAGCCTTCGACAGTTCGTCAAAGACGGCCTTGATCATGGCCGGCGTGAATTCCTTGGACGACAGCCCGTAGCGGCCGCCGACCACACGCGGCTCACGCGTCAAAGTTCGATTCGCCCTTGGCCCTCGGCTCCAGCCAGCGCCGTGACCACGTCGATGTACAGCGGTTCGCCAGTGGCGCCAGGTTCCTTGGTGCGGTCCAGTACCGCCGATCTTCTTCACCGTCGCCGGCAGCGCCTCAAGCAGATGCTTGCGCGAGAACGGTCGGTACAGCCGGACCTTCACCATGCCGACCTTCTCGCCCTGCGACAGTGAGGTAATTGACCGTCTCGTGCGCAGCCTCCGCGCCCGAACCCATCAGGATGATCACACGCTCCGCATCCTGGCGCACCGACATAGTCGAACAGGTGGTATTGGCGCCCGACGATCTCTGCGAACTTGTCCATCGCCTTCTGGACGATCTCCGGGCGCGGCCAGATAGTACGAGTTCGCCGACTCGCGCGCCTGGAAGAACACGTCCGGATTCTGCGCTGTGCCGCGCACCACCGGATTGTCCGGCGTCATGCCCCGCGCCCGGTGCGCCCGCACCAGGTCGTCGTCGATCATCGCGCGGATGTCCTCGTCGGACAGCGTCTCGACCTTGCTCACCTCGTGCGACGTGCGGAAGCCGTCAAACGCGTGCAGGAACGGAACCCGCGCCTCCAGCGTCGCCGCCTGCGCAATCAGCCCTATGTCCATGACTTCCTGGACGGAGTTCGAGAAGAGCATGCCCCAGCCAGTGCTACGCGCGGCCATCACGTCGCTGTGGTCGCCAAAAATCGACAGCGCATGCGTGGCAACCGAACGAGCCGCGATGTGGAACACGGAGCTCGTCAGTTCACCGGCAATCTTGAACAGGTTGGGAATCATCAACAGCAGGCCCTGGCTGGCCGTGAACGTCGTCGTCAGCGAGCCGGCCTGCAGCGCGCCGTGCACCGCCCCGGCGGCGCCGCCTTCGGATTGCATCTCGACCACGTCCGGCATCGCTGCCCCAGATGTTCGTCTGGCCATTCGCGCCCCAGTAGTCTGCAAGTTCTCCCATCGGCGATGACGGCGTGATCGGGTAGATCGCGATCACCTCATTGGTCTTGAAGGCAGAATAGGCAGCCGCCTCGTTGCCGTCAATCGTCACAGTTTCACGAGCCATTGTCATATTCTCCTAATATTGGGAATGAACCCTTGTGCTTGCGTCGTATCTCCGAAGACACAAGTTCAACATCTCACGATACTTCGCGTACATCCACAACATGGTCGCCCAGTGCCTCGAGCGTATCCACCAGCTGCGTCTGACTCACGCCCTCCACCTTCACCACCATGCTTGCCTCCCCCGCCTCATTCAAGGCGAAGGTGCCAACACTGATGATGTTTCCGCCCAGGTCAGCGATCGCCGTGGCAAGTTTGGCAAACGTACCCTTGCCGCCCGGCACCGAAAGCAACAGCCGCAGCCCTGGTTGACTGCTGCCCATCATCTCCACAAACGCTTTGAAAATATCCGTCTCCGTGATCACGCCCACCACGCGCCGGTTCTCGTCAACCACCGGCATGCCGCCGATACCCTTGTCGACCATCAGCATGGCCGCAGTCTCGATCGGCTCGTCAGGTGAGATTGTGATGACATTCTTGGTCATGAGCTCGGCAACCGTCAGCTTCCACAGAAGATAGTTCATCTCCCATACGCTGAGCGACGTTGCCGGGGAGGGTGATGCGTGCAGCAGATCACGTTCCGACACATTGCCGATCAATTTGCCGTCCTTGTCGACGACTGGCAATCGATGGAAGCTGTGCTCCCGCATTAGGCGGAGCGCTTCCTGGAACGGTGTATCCGCCTTAATAGTGATTGCCGGGGAAGTCATGCGATCTCGAACGTACATCCCTCGCCACTCCTTTCGTATGCTACAGCCCCAATGCATGCAGCAAGCGCCGCGAGCAGACGCCTTTGCGGACAGGTTCAATATAGACCAGATCGATCGCGGATGCTCCCGGCTAAGGACGAGAATTCGGACTAGTCATGCGGGGAGTTTTCTTCCTAGCCACTTGACCAGGGGCACAGATTATGGGGTGGAAGACGCGTGCAGCGAGAGGTGTGAAGAGAAACGCAAGGGCGCTCAATGGCGCCCTTGCGCGTCATGCGTGTGGTCCGCCTAGCCGCCCTGTTCCACGTTGTCCAAACCGTCAGAGGGGGGTGGGACATCCGGAGGAACCAATGTCCACGTCACCGTCGGCGTGGGCGTAAGCGTTGGCATCTCGAGTGTGGGCGGTACCGGTGTGGCCGTAGGCGGTACCGGTGTCGCTGTCGGAGGCACCGGCGTTGCCGTGGGCGGTACCGGTGTGGCCGTCGGTGGAACCGGCGTGGCCGTGGGCGGTACCGGCGTTGCCGTCGGCGGTACTGGTGTGGCCGTCGGTGGTACTGGTGTGGCCGTCGGCGGTACTGGTGTGGCCGTGGGCGGTACCGGCGTTGCCGTCGGCGGTACCGGCGTCGCCGTAGCCGGCCTAGACACATTCGAATCGGACGTCGGCGCAACTGTCGGATCGTCCGGCGCATCCGTGGGCGGCGCAGACGTCGCAGTCGGCCCCGTCTCAGTCGCGGTCGGCGCCGGCGGTTCCGGCGTCGGAGTTGACGCAGGCGCGCTCGTCGCCGCAGGCTCCGTGGCCGGCGGCTCCGTGGCGCCCGTCTCTTGGGTTGGCGCAGGCGTCGCGGTACTTGGCGCTTGCGTTGCCGCCGTGGCCTGCGTCGGCGCCTCCACGTTGTCCGGCTCATCCGTCGCAGCCGGTGTCTCCGTGGCCTCTTCCTCCGGAGCGTCAGTCGCCGTGGCCGCAGCCGTCGGTACTGCCGTCGCCCCTTCAGTCGGTTCCGGCGTATCAATCGGTTCCGGGCTCTCCTCGACCTCCGTCGTCGCTGACGGTCGCGGCGTGGGAGAATCAGTCGCCCCGGCGGTTGCCGTTGCTGTGGCGGTCGCGGTAGCCGTTGCCGTAGCGGCAGCAGTCGGCGACACAACCGGCGCCTCGACATTCGGCGAGTCGGGTACGAATTCCCCCGACCCGGACGCCGCGCCGCCGGCGTGGTCGAACACGGCGCTCGCCTGCACGCCGAAGTCGTCCGTCGCTACGAGCACCAGCACCGGTCCTTGCTCCACAGGCGAGCCATCCGGCCAGTTGCCCGGCATCGTGAAGTTCGCGCTGTACTGGCCCGCGTCGTTCGTCGAAGCCGTCCCATAGCGCACCGCGCTGCTGGCCGGGCTGCCGCTCTTGTCGAACGCAGCCAGATAGACGCCGACCGAGGTTGTGGCCGGGAACCCGCTGCCGGAGACCTGGACAGAATCACCTTCCCCGCCCGAAGACGGGCTCAGCGAAGCGTTCGGATACGGCGTGGGCGTGCCGACCGGCGTTTGCGTCGGCGCCGGCGATGGCGTCAACGTGCCCGTCGGCGTTGGCCCCGGCGCATAGGTCAGCGTGGCGCTGATCTGCACACTGAAGTCCCCGTTCGCCACGGTTACGATCAACCGCGTGTCGGTGACAGGGGTGTCGTCCGGCCATCGGCTCGGAGCCGCAAACGTCATGCTGTAGTTGCCGTTCACGTCGCTCGTCGTCGTGGCATACACATACTCGGAGCCGCCGCCACCCCGCTGCGCATTCGGCGCACCGAGATACAGGTTCAGCTTCGTATTCGCCGGGAAACCGGCCCCGCTCGCCGTCACGCCCGTCCCTGCGGAGGCGCTGTCGGGTTGCAGGTTGATTGTCGGCTTCGGCGCGTCCACGAAGAAGTCGAACGATGCGCTCGCCTGTTCAGCGTACCCTGCTGTCGCCACCACAATCATCAGCTTGCCGGACTCTACGCTCGACCCGTCCGGCCACGTAGACGGCATCGTAACCGTCATCGCGTAGTTGCCGTTGCCGTCCGTGACCGCGCTGGCATAGGACGTCGGCGCCACCGCAGCCGAGAAGCCGCGGAAGCCGGCGATGCCGGCCAGGAACGCCTGAACTTCCGTGTTGGGCGTGAAGCCGCCGCCGCTGACGCTGACCTGCGTGCCCGCTCCGCCGGAACTCGGCGCAGCCACCACATACGGATCCGGGGCTACCGTCGGCCGCGCCGCCTCGTAGCCGAAGATGGCGCTCGCCTCCACGGCGAAGTCCTCAGTCGCCACGAGAACGACCAGGCGGCCGGACTGAATCGCTGCGCCGTCCGGCCACGTCGCCGGCATCGTGAAGTCCACGGTGAACACGCCCGATCGATTCGTGACCGTACTGGCATACACATTGGCTGCGCCGGCGTTGAGCGTATTCGCTGTCGCCAGCCCGCCCAGATAGACATTCACACGCGTGTTGGCGGGGTAGTTACCGCCGCTCACAGTCACAACCGTTCCCGCACTGCCCGAAGAGGGAACCACGTCCGCAAAGGGACTGGGCGTCCCCGTTGGCGTCACCGTCGGTGAGCCCGTGGGAGTTGGCGTCAGAGTCGGCGTGGCAGTGCTCGTCGGAGTCGGCGTCGGCGTGGAGGTGCCGTCAATCCGCTCCCACCACACACGGATCGCCGCGCCGCCGACATCCTCGTAATACTCGACTCGAAGATCCTCCCTGCCGTCCAGCCGGATATCGGCCGTGTAGGTCACAGAGCCGGTGCTGTCGCGCCACTCGTCGATGATGCGGTCGCCCTTCACCCACACGCGCACCCCGTCGTCCGCACGCGCATAGAACCGGTACAAGCCGTCCGAGAAATCGTAGCGCCTCGTCCAGCGCGCCGAGAAGTGATCGTCCGGAATCCGATCATCAGGCGAACCGGAGCCCCAGTTGAAGTCGATGGAGCGGTCATTGCGCACCACCCGCGGGCTGCCGGATAGATTCTGATTGGACCAGTACTCGCCCTTCCAGTCCGGGAAATCATCCGGCTCAGGCGTGTGCTGAACGCGCTCCCACCAGAATCTCGCAACTGCGTACTGCTGGCCCTCAAAGAAATCCACGCGCAGGTTGTGGCTGCCTTGGCTGATGTACACGTCGCGCGAGACGGTGCGCACACTTCCCTCGCGCCATTCGTCGATGACGAGCGTCCCGTCCACGAACACGCGCATCCCGTCATCGGTCTCTATATTGAACCGGTACGTGCCTTCGTCGAAATGCTGCTGGCGCGTCCACTGCACAGAGAACCGGTCCGCAGGGACGCCAGGCGCCGGCGAACCCAAACCCCAGTTGAAGTTGATGCTGGGGTCGTTGCGCACAACCACCGGAGCGCCGGCCAGATTCGGATTGGCGAAGTAGGCCCCGCGCCAGTCCGGATATTCGCCTTCGCTCGCCCACCACACCGAGATGTTGGCGAGCTGCGTGGCCTCATAGTATTCAACCCGTATGGTGTGGCTCCCATTCGATAGCCCCTTGACCACCGAGTAGGTCTGACCAGTGGCCGCATGCCACTGATCGATGATCAGGTCTCCATCGACCCACACGCGCACGCCGTCGTCGCTACGCGCAAAGAATCGATAGTTGCCGCCAGGGAAGTACATCGTGCGCAACCAGCGCGCCGAGAAGAAATCCGGCCGCACCTGCGGCCCTGGGGAACCAAGCCCCCAGTCAAAGTTGACCGCCACATCATTGCGCACCAGCGCCGGCGGCCCGCCCAGCGACAAATTGTTGTAGTACTCGCCTCGCCACTCGGTGAATGCGGGTGGTTGTGGCGTGGGTTTCGGGGCCGGCGGCTTTGGCGCCGGCACAACCGGCGCGATGCCGTCATAGTTCGTGTACCCGCGGGCGACCCATCCCTCCACACCCGTAGGCGTGAGCACCAGAAGCCACGCTCCGCTCGCATTCTGACCCAATACCTTGAGTTGCGTTCCCTGCTTCACGGTCGTGAGTATTGGGAATGCCGTCGACGGACCGGCTCGCACATTCAGGGCGCTGCTCACCACCACCGCGATATCGGACGGCGGTTGCGCGCCGGCGTAGGTGTTGGCTGTCCTGGAGCTGTGGTTGGCGAAGGCGCCGGCGTGGGCGTCTCAACGGCCTCTTCCACCGTGAAGATTGCGGCTGCCTCTCTGCCCGACTCCACAGAGCGGCCCACGACGGCAACCTCTCCCGGCTCCGCATAGATCAGGTCGTATGGATAGATGAAGGTCGCGTTGAAGCGGCCTTCGGCATCGGTCGTCGCGATCGATACCGTGGCCTGCACCGGCTCTTCGTCCGGTACGATCACAAGGTTCACGTATACAGTGTCGTCGGGGTCATACCCCGCTCCGGAGACGAATATCGTCGTGCCCGGCGGCCCCGCCACCGGCGCGATCGCCAGGCTCGGAGTCGTCGCCGCGCCCACGTCCAGCGGCAATTGCGCTTCCACAGGCTGAACCACGCAGCCGCTAAACAGCACGGCTGCCAACAGCAGAAGCATCGGAATCACCGCCGTCCTTGCGTCGCCGGTTACCCCTGTGTACTTACGGATTTGGGCTATCATGTGCGCTACCCCTCGCATAATGCCAAATGAATCTGCCGATACCTTCAGAATGAATTATGAAGTACGTCGCGTATACCAGTATACATGAAGAGCGCCCCAACACTGGCGGCGCGTGTGGCGTGCCCATACGAGCTGCGACACACGAACGTCTGATTCAACTGTGAAATGACTACGATTACGTGCGCGACGCAACCGCGGGAATGGCACGCGACAACACCCCAAGCACAGACGTGCTTGAAGGGTATACGTCCAGGAATAGGAATAGGATACTATTTTCATTCCCGCGCACGCGGGAATCCATATCTTGTCGAACCCGCGCCTAAAGGCTACGCTCGACGCCCGCTCCCCGTCTCCGGCGCTACGGAATCACCCAGAAGATGAACGCATTGAGCAGCGAGACCAGAATCGAACCAATGATCGCGGTCAAACAGCCTCGATTCAAATTGAAGCCCTTCACCAAGCTGGATGCAAGCAGAAACACGAGCCCGTTCAGCACCAGCGAGAAGAGTCCCAACGTGAGGATCGTAATCGGAAACGTCAGGAAACCGAGGATCGGGCGCAGAAACGCGTTCAACAGCCCCAGGACCAGTCCGCCCACAAGCGCAGGGCCAAACCCGTCAATCTCGATGCCCGTCGGCAATTTCGACAAAACATATAGGCTCAATGAAGTCACGAGCCAGATGGCCAGAAAACTGGACAAAACAGACACGGCGAACTCCCTACTACTTACAATTCATGTTGGCTATCGCACCAATGATGGTGCGGATTCTCGTCAAGTTCGGCCAATGCATGCGTCTCCTCGCCTGCAAGCGACGGCAGGAGACAGTCGACCGCCACGCGCAACCTAATAGATGCTCCGCGCCATCAACATCACCCCGAAAATGATCAGGGGGATGCCCACAATCGCGCCGATGACCGTCAGACTCAGAGCGATGCCGGCAATCACCAGAGCGAACCCGATCAGGGCCGCGGCCAACCGGCCCACGATGTTGATGATGCCGAGCAGCAATCGCCACAGCGCCACGAATGGCGCCGCCAGACACGAACCCAATGAATTTGACATTTGCTTCTCCCTCCAAGAGTTCCGGCTGCCGGTTCGCCGGCGCACATCCCTCCGGCCGCACATCACGACCGGTGCGCGCCCCTACTTCTCGTGTATTCTTTCTGTCACACATCACTACGCACGCCCGGCAAGGAAGTTTCGATCGCAGGCGTCGCCCGCCTTGGAGATCAGCACCGGAGGCGAGCAATAGCAGCGGGCATGGGCGCCTGCGCGTGCCCATGCCCGCAAAACTAGCTATGGTCCGGCATTGAGCTCGGCCGCGGCCCGCTGCGGCGGGGGCAACTCACTTCCCGCAGGCGCGTACCAGGAGCAACGGCCGGTCGGCCTGCTGCAAAATGCCCGCCGCCACACTCCCGTAGAAGACTCGTCCCAAGCCCGAACGCCCATGGCTTGCCATTGCGATCACATCCGCGTTCTCTCGCTGCGCCACTTCGATAATGGTGCGCACTACCGGTCCGGTCTCCACGACGCAACGACTGCGCAAATCCTTCTCGCGATACTCCTGACACAGGCCGTTCAGATACGCCTCGGCCTCTTTCACCCACCGCTCGCCCAAGTCGGCGTCGTAGAACGGCGCCATGTCGTAGGGCGTTACCATAGTCGCACCCGGCTCAATTACCTGCAGAAATACGATCGTGGAACCATGCACCTCGGCCAGATCCTCCACATAGGGCAGGATCGCCTCGGCTCGCTCTGATCCGTCCAACGGCACCAGGATTCTGCGGTACACAGTCGCCTCCTCTCGTTCCCAATACCGAAAGCATCTCTGACGACGTTTCAATACCGGCGCGGCCGGAGAAGTTCAACCAATCCACACGAACGAATCTGCGCCCTCTATACGGCGGGAAGGACGGCGCGCATCCTTGCCCAGAATTCCCCCGCCACTATCAGTGTAATTCCCACAGGCTCTCTGCCGAATAGCCAACTGTCCAGGTTCACGCCTGGCCAGACGGCGAGTCTTTGCCCTGACCAGTTGGCGGGCGCCGCGCCAGCCGGTGACGCGCCCCGTTAACCGCCGGCGGACAGACGCCCCCGCACCTCCTGAATCAGCGGATCCAGTTCCTCGATCCGCGCGTACTCCTCATCCCAATAGTCCTGGCTCGCCATGCTGCGGATATGCTCTTCAGAATAGCCGAAACGCGGCCACATCGTCTCCTTCATCTTCTGCAGGCGCTGATGCTCACCCGCCCGGTTCAAGTCGACGATCTCGCCCAGTGTGGCGCCCAGGAACGCGCTCTTCGCCCACATCTCCAGTTGATCATCCGTCGGCTCTGCCGCCGTTGCGCTCATAGAGCAGGCGGCTCACCGACGGATAGCGGTCATACGAATCCGTCGCAATCGTCACCACGTTGTCGTCGGGCCCAGCCCCAAATACTTGGCCGTCTTGATGGCGCCGATGATGTTGCATACGCAACTCGGTCCCAGCCGCCCGCGCAGCGCCTCCGCCTCGTCCTGCGCTCAGACCAAGTCGGTCCACCAGCACCTGCGTGCCCGACTCGACCGCCTCCATGCCGCGCACAGTGTCCTCATCGTGGATCAGCATCAGCAGATCCGTGTTGAACACGTTATGGATCAGCGTCACCATCTTGTCGCCGATGCCCTCGATGCGATGCTGCCCCTGCCCGCCGTTGAAGAGCGTGCTGCACTCCCGCGGCTCCAGCGCCACCACATACGAGTCCGGCCACAGTGCCTTCACATGGTCGCCTGCGCCCAGCGTACCCGCGCTGCCCGGCGCGCTGACAAACGCCGCCACCCGACCGTTGCCGATGCCGCGCACGGCCTCCACCACCGCGTCCCCCGTCACATACCGGTGGAAGCGATAGTTCGGCAGCAGCTCGAACTGCGCAAGCACAATGTACTCGTCCGGCTTGCTGACATATTCCTCGTGCGTCCGCTCCAGCGTCAGGATCACGTCCGACTCTGTGCCAGGCGTCAGGTCAAGTTCGCCGCCGTACTTCTGGATGCGCTCATAGCGCTCGTCGCTCATGTTGTCCGGCATCACGACAATCGAGCGATATTGCTTCAGCAGGCTGATGTAGGCAGTTCCGATCCCAAAGTTGCCTGTGCTGGGCCCGATCACGGTCTTGTCGCCGGGACGCAGATGCTCGACCGCCTCCGCCTCGGCAAGCGTCGTATAGGCCGGCCCCACCTTCATGCTCCCGCTCGGAAAGTTCTGCCCGCTCAATACGACGATATTCGCATCGACGCCTGTCAGCGCCTTCGGCACGACGAACTTGTCCACGCTCTCGCCCGTCAGCTTCCAGTTGATATTGAACAGGTTGAGCGCGTCCAGTTCATCCGCACGCGCCGCATTTGCCGCCGCCCGCAAGTCCTCCGGCAACAGCAGCGGGTCCTTCATCTCGGCATACGTCGGTCCCGGCGCAACTCCAGCCATAGCAATCTCCGTCTCCAGTTAAAATTGGTTCAGCCAAACAGTGTCAGTAGATGTCAGTCGATCACAGTATCAATGTGTCGACCTGTCGAGGAACGGTGTCCTCTCGGTGCGCACCTGAATCGATCGCCTGCCGAACTGCGGCCATCGTCGCATCCACGCTGCGAACGCCGCCCGTCACCTCGGTGGCGGCGCGGATATCCTTCAGCCCGCTGCCCGTATTGATGATCACAACACGCTCATCCCCATCGATCAGCCCATCTTCCACGGCCCGCTTCAGTCCGGCCAGAGAAGCAGCCCCCGCCGGTTCTGCGAATACAGCGGCTTCCCGCGCCAGCGGCGCAATCGCATCCAGAATCTCCTGGTCGCTGACCGTAACGAACGCCCCGCCCGAGGCGCGCACGGCTCGCAACGCCTTCGCCGCATCACGCGGCGCGTTTACGCTGATGCTGTCCGCCCGCGTCGACGCGACCACGGGCTCGGGTACGTCCAGTCCCGCGCGCCAGGCGTTGGCCAGCGCCGCGCTTCGCTCCGACTGCACGCCGATAATGCGCGGCATCCGCTCGATCCAGCCGAGCTGAAACAGATCATAGAATCCCTTATATACGCCGCCGATAATGCAACCGTCGCCTACCGACACCACCACCGCGTCCGGCGCCAGAAACCCGACGGCGTCGCCGCCCTCTGCGTCAGGCAATAGCACTGCATGCAGTTGCGCGGCGATCTCGTACGCAACCGTCTTCTTGCCCTCGGTCATGTACGGATTGTAGCCGGTGTTGCGATTGTACCACCCAAACTCAGCGCACGCCTCGGTACACAGATCAAACGCCTCATCATACGAACCGCGAATGGCCAACACTGTGCTTCCGTACACAAGCAACTGGGCCAACTTGGCCGGCGGCGCCGTCTCCGGCACAAAGATCACGCTCGGCAAACCCGCGGAGGCGCACATCCCGGCCAGCGCGGCCGCGGCATTGCCCGTACTGGCCGTGGCGGCAACGGCGGCTCCTTCACTTCGCGCCCGCGCCACGGCAATCGCCGACGCCCGGTCCTTGAGGGATCCTGTGGGATTGCGCCCATCGTCCTTCACGTAGAGCCGATGCAGGCCCAAGAGTCTCCGCCAGGCGCGGCGCGGCCAACAGCGGCGTGTCCCCCACCGGCAGCGGCGGCAAGTCCGCGCCCGACTCAATCGGCAGCAACGGCGCGAACCGCGCGATGGAACGCTCCGGGCCGGCCAGCATCCGCGCCGGCGACCACGAAGCTGCCAGGGCAGTGTAGTCATACTCCACGTCCAGCGCACCCACGTCACTGCCGGCATTCGGCCGGCACTCGCACACGTACGTGGCGGGCCGCACCTCGAGTCGCCGTCCACACCGCATACAACGCAACCCGGTCACATACTGCATCAATATCGACTCCCCACACAGACAGGCCGAAGCATCTCGATGCCGCCACTCTATCACATTTTCGCCCGATCCACTTGCCAACCGGCACCCGGCAAAGACCGTCCGCGCCAGCCGGCCCAGCCGGCGATTGGCGGGCGACAACCCGCGCATTCGCATTTCAGATGTGGACTTTTGTCCGCACATACGCGATAATCCGAACCGCATGCATAGTGGAAGCGACAGGAACATCACGTGATCAATCGTAACATCACCCCCACGCTAGCAGACGCAGTCGCTGCGGCCTTGAGCGCCTCGACGCAGCCGCTCGACATCGATGAGCTGGTCGCCAAAGTGACTGCCAGACGGCCGAGGGTTCCAGCCTCGCGCAGCGCGGTGCAACGTACGCTGCAACGACTCTACCAGGCTGTGCCCGTTGGCCCCGGAAGATATGGCTGGCTCACGAGTCTGCTGCAGGGCGCCACGCTCTGCCATCCCCTCTCCTCCGATGAAATTCGCCGTGGCAGCCTTTTGCTGGACGAGCTCGAGCATTCAGTCTTCTTTCCCCAGTTCTTCCAAGAGTTCCAGCCCGACGACCGCACGGTGGAGATCACCATGTTCGGCGGTGAGACGCTCCATGTTGACGCCGTCCTCGAACGCAAGATGTGGTCGCTGCGCCTCGGCAAGCCATATGTGGAATGGCTTTCGGACCTTGGCGCTGAAAGCCACGACGACCTACTCATCAACGTGGCGGATGCAGCCCAGGGCAAATATGAGATTCGAGCTCGACTGCGCGAAATGCGCGATGAGCGCGCCATCGAAAAGCGCAACATCCGCCTCGCCGTCCTGGCGGAAGAACTTGTTGTCGAAGACAGCAGAAAACGCGACGTCATGCCGACGTGGGACCTGGTAGCTCGCCTTATCGGCCGCGGCTTCTATCACGAAACGCCGACTACGGATGATCTCCACTACGTTCTCCACGAATACAGCATGCTTCGCTTCGAGGATGGCATGGGGTACCAACTGGACAGCGAAGCCGCCGCCCAGATGATCGCACCCGATGAAATCCAACCGGACGTGAGCGGCTACCGTGCAGACTCGCAGTCCGCCAGGAAGTACCGTGGCTTCGCGGAAACAGGGCGCGACGATGTGGAAGACGCCTCCGGCCCCGAACCCGACCAGGAGTATCTGTTCGGCGATCTGCCCGACGGCGACGCGGACATGGAAGAGCCGATTTGCCCCGCCTACGAGGAATACCTGGAAAGCTACGCCCAGGATTCCGGTCTAGAACCGCCTTTGGGCCACGAGGAGTTTCACCTGCTGGAGGCCGAGCTCGATATGCTGCTCCAGATCGAAGCCGAGTTCGGTGGCCTGCTCCCGGAACAAGAGGCGCGCAAGGAGTTGCTGGCCGAGCGCCTTTTCATCGATCCGGATACACTCGCCAGCATGGGCTGGGACGCACCCGACGACCCCAACTTGGAGGACCCGCCGTTCTGGTCCAACTAGCGGGGCACGCCGAACGCCCATTCTCTCCGATATCGCACGCGCGGCCCCATAGCAACTATGCCCGAACCTGTTGACTGCAAATACTTCTACGGGGACTACTTCCGCGGCAGAGACCACGAAGAATGCCGCCTGTTGGAAGCCAGCCCCGACAACAGGCGTTCCTGGCAGCGCAAGCTCTGCGACACCTGTCCCGTCCCGGAAATCGTGCGCGCCACGAGCAGCCGCGGCCTTGCCCTGGAAGCCGCCGTCACCCGCAAATTTCTGCGCGAACGCGTTGAAATCACCTTCGCCGTCTGCACCGAGCATATGCTCGAACTCGACGATCCCGCACACTGTCCCGCGTGCGAAGCGGAGGAGAGGCAGATCTGGGGCTGACGACGCACCGCCGCGTCCGAAATACGCCCGCCGGCCGGCCTGTGCTATACTGATTCTCAAATCGAATGGGGAGCTTGGTATACCCAGGCTGAGAGGGCGAACACTTGCCGACCCGTTGACCTGATCTGGATAATGCCAGCGTAGGAAACACATGGTTTTCGACAACACTGGGCCTTACCCGATCGGGTGAGGCCCGCGTTTTGTTCACTGATTGCCGGTCCGCCGGCGATTCCGGAGGTGTCTTTCATGAAACGACGATTCCTGCTTGCACTGCTCATATCCCGCGTTCGTCCTATCAGCCTGCCAGCCGGTGGCAACCGGCCCGGCCGATGCCGGTGGGAATGCCACGCTTACCCTCGCTACCCACGACTCCTTCAGCATCAGCGAGGACGTCATCACCGCCTTTGAGTCGGAGACACAACGTCGAACTTCGCGTGCTCACCCTGGGCGACGCCGGCGAAGCGCTCAACAAAATCATCCTAAGCAAGGACGCACCGCTCGCCGACCTCTTCTACGGTGTGGACAACACCTTCCTGAGCCGGGCGCTCAACGCCGATGTCTTCGTCCCCTACGAATCGCCGCTGCTGGCCGAAATTCCGGACGAGCTGAAGCTCGACGCCCGACTCGCGGCTGCTGCCTGTGGACTACGGCTTTGTCAACATCAACGCCGACAGACAATGGTTCGAATCGGCTGGACTCCCCTGCCACAGACGCTCGAAGACCTGACAAGTCCGAAGTACGCAGACTTGCTCGTCGTGCAGAATCCCGCCACATCATCTCCTGGTTTGGCCTTTCTGCTCACCACGATCGCGCACTTCGGTGAGGACGGCTACCTGGACTACTGGCAGGCGCTGCAAGACAACGGCGTGCTGGTCACCAGCGGTTGGAGCGAAGCCTACTTCGAGCACTTCACCGTCGGCTCGGCCGGCGCGGGCGACCGCCCCCTCGTCGTCAGCTACAGCACCAGCCCGCCCGCCGATGTCGTCTACGCCACAGACGGACGCACCGAGCCGGCCAGCGTCAACATCTTCACCGAGGACGGCACGTTTCGCCAGGTCGAGTTTGCCGGCGTGCTGCACGGCGCACGGCAACCGGAGCTGGCGCAGGCCTTCCTTGACTACATGCTCAGCCAGTCCTTCCAGGAGGACATCCCCCTGCAGATGTTCGTCTACCCGGCCAACGTCAACGCCAGCCCTGCCGGACGTCTTCGCCCAGTTCGGCCAGACGCCGGCCAAACCGGTCGAAATCGCACCCGAGGCCATCGAGCAATCCCGCGAGGTCTGGATCAACGCCTGGACCGACCTTATGCTTCGCTAACGATCCAACACGCCAGATGATCGCTCCGGCGGGAGCGGTCATCCGCGTCTTTGGAGAGCCATACATGCAGCGCACCCGCCGCGGTGAGATCGTGGCAACACTTAATCGCCTGGACGCTCGCCGCGATCCCGCTGGCGTTTCTGCTCGTCTTCTACTTCTATCCCGCTGGCCAACATCCTGCGCGTCAGCTTTGCGCAAGAACTGGGATCCGGCGGACGCGGCATCGTGGACACGGTTCGCAGCCCTTCTTCTGGCGTGTCCTGTGGTTCACCACCTGGCAGGCCACACTGTCCACGGTGCTCACGCTCCTCGTCGGTATGCCGCTTGCCTACGTCTTCTCGCACTATGAGTTCCGAGGCAAGTCCTTCCTGCGCGCGCTGACGGCGATCCCCTTCGTCATGCCTACCGTCGTCGTTGCCGTCGCCTTCACCTCCCTGTTCGGAGCCTCCGGCCTTCTGAACCGCGCCCTGCAGTCCTGGCTCGGACCGTATGCCCCGGCGTTGACCATCGACCAAACCGTCTGGATCATCATCCTGGCCCACGTCTTCTACAACGTCAGCGTAATCATTCGTACGGTCGGCGGCTTCTGGTCCAACCTGAACCCGCACCTGGCGCAGGCGGCCGCTATCCTCGGCGCGAATCGCTGGCGCGTCTATCGTGAGGTAACGCTGCCTTTGCTCGATGCCGAGCATCGTCGCCGCTTCCCTGCTTGTCTTTCTCTTCTGCTTCACAAGTTTTGGCGTCGTCCTGATCCTTGGCGGCCTGCGCTTCGCCACCATCGAAGTGGAGATCTATCGCCAGGCCGTCAGCCTGTTCAACCTGCGCGTGGCGGCCTTCCTGAGCATAGTCCAGTTGCTCATCACGTTCAGCGTCATGGCCGTCTACACTCGCATGCAGGCGCGCACCGCACTCCCCTTGCAGATGCGGCCCCAGTCGCAGACGGCGCATCCTCCCTCACGCCTTACGGAACGGACAATCGTCGTGGGCAGCGTCGTCTTCATTGTGCTCGTGCTCATGGCCCCGCTCATCGCGCTGGCATGGCAAAGCTTCACCCTCGGCGGGCAGGGGTTTACGCTCCAGTACTACCAAGAACTGACCGTCAATCGTCGGGAGAGCGCATTCTTCGTCAACCCCCTCACCGCCGTCCGCAATTCGCTCGTATTCGCCTCCATCACGGTCGTCTGGAGCCTGGTGCTCGGAACGATCAGCGCCTACATGCTCGCCGGCCCGCGCAAGCGCATAGGCCGGATCCTCGATCCGGTCTTCTTGCTCCCGCTGGGCACGTCCGCGGTCACGCTCGGCTACGGCTACATCATCTCCATGGGTCCCCTGCGCAGCTCCTTCTGGCTTGTGCCGGTCGCCCACACGCTCATCGCCATGCCCTTCGTCGTGCGATCCGTGCTGCCGGCCCTGCGCGGCCTCGATCCGAAGCTGCGCGAGGCTGCCGAGACCCTGGGCGCATCGCCGGCCCGCTCCTGGCGCGAAGTTGACCTGCCCATCCTCTCCCGAACCCTGGCCGTCGCCGCAACCTTCGCCTTCACCATCAGTCTGGGCGAGTTCGGCGCAACCCTACTTGTCAGCCGGCCGGACTTGCCGACGATGCCCGTCGTCATCTATCGTGCCCTAGGCCAGCCCGGTCTGCTCAACTACGGCCAGGCGCTCGCCATGAGCACAATCCTGATGGCCGTCGCCGCCCTCGGTCTGATCGCCATCGAACGCTTCCGCTTCAAGGACATCGGCGAGTTCTAGTTGGGGCGGCCCCCGAACGCTTGAGCTCAGCCGCAAAACCTAGCCAATCACGCGCACAGACACACCGGAACCCTGACTATGTCCCACAGCCAACACCCGATTTTCGTATACGGGACCCTCATGACCGGCGAGAGCGCACACCCGTTACTCGCCTGCAGCCTGGAAAGCGTGGAGCCCGCCTCCCTGGCCCCCGCCGCCCTGCTCAGTCTCGGCGCGTACCCCATGCTCGTCGACGGCGCCGGTACAGTTCGCGGCGAGCTCTGCCGCATATCGCCAGGCGCCTACGCGGAAATGCTCACGCGGCTGGACAGATACGAAGGCCCGCAGTATGCCCGCGAGCTACGCACCGTGCATGTGGCCGGGGACGACGATGCGGTTGAGGCTTGGGTCTACGTCGGACGGGAAACGCCACGCAGCGCAACGCCCTGGCCCAGCGGAGACTGGCGCAACCGGCCCCAGGCGCACACGTCATGAGAGCCACATCGATGCTCGCGGTTCAGCAAGTCACCAAGCGCTATGATGATGCCGTCCTCGCCCTCGACCATGTAGACCTGTCCGTCGCGCGTGGTGAGATCGTCTGCTTGCTCGGACCAAGCGGCTGCGGCAAGACCACCCTCCTGCGCGTCATCGCCGGTCTGGAAACTGCGGACGAAGGACGCGTATTGCTCGAGGGCGACGACTTGGCCACCGTCCCCGTCCATCGGCGCCAGTTCGGCTATATGTTCCAGGATTTCGCGCTGTTCCCGCACAAGTCCGTCGCCGACAATATCGCCTTCGGTCTGCGCATGCTGAACATGCCGCCCGCAGAGAGCGACGCCCGAGTCGAGGAGATGCTGCGCCTAGTCGGCCTGCAGGGATATGGAAGTCGTTCCGTGTTCGAGCTCAGCGGCGGCGAGCGCCAGCGCGTAGCCCTGGCCAGAAGCCTCGCTCCGAACCCGCGCCTGCTGATGCTGGACGAGCCGCTCGGCAGCCTGGACCGCGCCCTGCGCGAGAGCCTCGCCGTGGACCTGCGCAACATCCTCACGCAGCTCGGCGTGACAGCCATCTACGTCACGCACGACCAGGAAGAGGCATTCACCGTCGGCGACCGCATCGCCATCATGCTGGCCGGCAACATCGCGCAGGACGGTCCGCCCGAAGTGGTCTACAAACGTCCCACTGACGCGCGCGTCGCGCGCTTCCTCGGCTTCGCCTCCCTGCTGCCGATCCGCCGCACCACGTATGACGCGCAACTGCTGCACACGCCCCTTGGCGACATCCCGCAAGATACGCTTGCCGATAAGGTCGGTGCGGACGGCGGGTTGCTGCTGATCCGACCGGACAGCGCGCGCGCCGCTACCCCGCCGCAGCAGAGCTCCGTAGCATATCCGTTTCTGACGTTGGAAGAAGAAACCGCGGGCGGCAGGCTCATGCTGGTCGGTTATCTCGACCGCAGCTCATTCCGGGGCAGTCAATACAGGCTCACCGTCCGCGTGCCCGCACAAAAGTCGGACGTTCGCCTGGACTTCGACCTGCCGGCCTATCAATCCGACCTCGCCACAGGCAGGCTCAGACCGCTGCCGATCCCGCTTCTTGGAGACCCGATTCGCCTGGCCATCTATCCCGAACTCACGACAGTATTGCCGGCGGAAGAGTTCTCAGGTGGCTCCATAGCTACGGAGCAGGAATAAGCAGCGTCTTGTCGCTCGTGTTGGCAGCGGCCCACGCCTCTGTACCGTCGTCCAGATTCACCAACCACCAAACGATGGTGTCCGTCGTTCCCTCCGTCATCCGCGGCCCGCCGACGATCACCGCCGTGTCGTTGTCCATCATGTAGCCAAGCGGCACGCCCAACTCCGCGCCCGGCTCGCTACGCAATGTCAGCCTCAGCCCCGGCACGATCGCCACACACGTACCGATCCGCAGGTCTTCACGCGCGTTGACGCTCGGCGGCAAGTCCAGCGCCGCCATATCCCCCTCGCTGCCCGCGCGCTCAGCGGATTGGCCCGCCGCCAGCGCGCGCACTTGCCCGGCGGGCGACGCCCCATTTTCGAAGAACCCGCCCGCCGGCAGCAGTTCCTCCGGAGACGCCAGCGGGCTGCCCCGCAGGGCGAACACGGCAAGCAGGATCAACGACAATGCGAGTGCGGCGCCAATAGCCGCAAACAACGGCTTGGAAGCCCTGCGCTTGGCGCGCACCGGTGCGCCGTTTATGTCGAGTCGCACATCAATCGCATCGCGCATCTGCGTGTTCATCAGCACGCGCAGGGGCACAATGGTATCGGCGGCATACTGCGCTTGCAACACCTGGCGCGACTGGCGCACAGCACCCTCATGGATGTGGCTGGGCAAGTCCTCGTAGAGATGCAACTCCACGCGTGCGGGCTCGGCTTGCCCGTCCAGCAGCACCAGCAGCCCGGCCACAGGCCAGGAGTCCACATCCGTGATCGTGTAATAGTGCGCGTCAATCGCCGCGGCGTCGGGATCCGCCGGGAGGGGCAATCCCTCGCGATACTCTGGCTGGCCGCCGGCGTTCATCTCAGTCTCCGTCCTGCACGGGCAGCCGGACGGTGACTACCCCACCCACCTGTAGTGCGCTGCCATCGTAATGGATGGCGCGCAGGCTATACTCGACGGGGATGTCGCGCCTCAGTTCGCCTCGCCATAGGATGCTGTCGCCCATCTTGCGATAGGGGTATTCGTCGCGAGCCGTTCCGGAGAGATCGGCGCCTCGCTCGTCCACGCCGGCAAACCCGTACGTCGTGCCGGGTATCAGTTCCTCGACGCCCACGCCGGCGAAGAACGGGAACTTCAAGTCTATGCCGTCCGCGTCGGATTCGGCCAGTCTTGGCTCAATATCAGGAATACCGATCTGCTGCACGCCCGCGATCCGGACTCGGTCGTTGCCAACCTGGTAGATGCGAAGCCGTGTGCTGTAGGTCACCCCCTCCAGCCCCGGCCACTCGCCGTCATAATCGAGCGAATCGCCGATCCGGCGCACGCTGCGCAGCCCGGCAATCTCGAACACCGCCTCGTTCTCATCCGTATCCGTCAGCAAGATATCGGTGCCCGGTACGGGCTCACCGACCGCGATGGTACGCTGCACCGGACCTCGCAACACGATGCCGCCCGGAACCGACTCCAGCAGCGGCAGCGAATCTAACTGCGGCAGGTCGGGCAGCACGCTGAGGTCAGGTAAGTCCAGGTCCCAAAGCGTATCCACGATATCCAGTAAGTCCACCGGCAAGCCGGGCGGCGCCCGTCGCTCGTCCTCTGCATCAGGCATAATCACCTGCTCGAGGACCGCCTGCAGGCTCATGCAGCCGCCCAGCACAGGCAACAGGAAGACCACGATCGCGGCAAGTATGGTTCGCTTCACAGAGCTCCCAGCCTCTCCACTTCCGGTTAGTACGCGCCGATCTCGTGCAGCCGGCTGTCGGAAATCCCAAAATGGTGCGCCACCTCGTGCAAGACCGTTCGCCGCACCTGCTCGCGCACGGCGGCCTCGTCGTTTGGCGGGCACACACGCAAGATAGGTCGACGGAAGATTGTCACCTTGTCAGGCGGCACAAGCCCGTAGTGCGTGCTCCTCTCCGTAAGAGGAACCCCCTCGTATAGCCCCAACAGGAGGCCGCCGCCGCCTATGCCCGAACTGTACAACTGATCCTGGCTCGGCCAATCCGAGACGGTTACCGCCAGGTTGTCCACCACCGCCCAAAACTCGTCCGGTATCGAGTCCAATGCCTCTTCCACAAGCTCTTCGAATCTATCTAGCGAAATCATCCTACTCCCACTGGAACCGCGTCCACTTTCCACCCTGCCAAGCCTGCCGTTCTCGCCGCATTCTATCACAAGTCACCGCAGCCACCGACCGCTGTCCGGGTACGATCGCGCGTGGAATCGGCGCGACGCCTATGGCGACATGAAACTATGGTACGATTGTGATCGTTATATACCCGGTCGTTTGCCGCGCGGCATGAATGTCGTCCCCGCGATGTCGGGAGCCCATACGGCCGCCTGCGCACTGTGCCGCCTGCGCACTGTGCCGCCTGCGCACTGTGCCGCCTGCGCACTGTACGGAGAGAAAATGAACAACATTCGGATCCGAACTTGTCACGTTGCTTGCACCTACACGTTCATCCGCGCCGTCGCACTGCTCCTGATTATCGCGCTCGTGTGGCCCGCGCCTACTGCCCATGCCGATCAGAACACACAGGACTTTGCCGACTTCGCAGCCACCGACTCCGACAGACTCTTGGTCGGCGTGGAGCCAGGCCTCTCTCACGAAGCAGTCGCCGACGAACTGGCCGCGGCAGGTCTCCGCCTGGAGCACTACTGGCCGCAATTGGCCATCGCCGAGGCCTCTGCACTGCTGGAAGCCGAGGCAACCGCAAGTTCGCTTCACGCCCTCGCACAGAGTGCCTACGCCGCCGAGACCTTCCGCTACATCAGTCCCAACCAACGCGTGACGGCGGCTGACGAACTGATTACCTTGCCGGAGCCGCCCCTCCGCGAGCCGCAGCCCAACGATCCTCTGTTCGCGCAGCAGTGGGCGCCGGAACGCGTCCGAGCCGTCGATGCATGGAACATCAGCCGTGGCAGCCCAAACGTTGTCGTCGCCGTTATCGACAGCGGCTACGAAGCCGCCCACCCTGATATTGACGCGGCGACCATTTGGCGCAATCAGGTCGAAGTCGACGGCGCGCCAGGTGTCGACGACGACGCCAATGGCTATATCGACGATTTCACGGGATGGGATTGGGTCGACTACGACAACTCGCCCGACGATCCCTATGGTCATGGCACGCACGTCATGGGCGTAGTTGCCGCCGCCACCGGCAACGAGGTCGGCGTGGCCGGACTCGGTCGCCAAGTCCGCGTCGCGCCTTTGCGCATGTTGGACGCCTTCGGCAACGGATACGTCGTCGATCTCCTCAATGCAGTCGACTATGGCATCCAACAGGGCATGGACGTCTTCAACCTGAGTCTCACCATCACCTCCGACAATCCCGCCATACGCGACGCCATGGCGGCCGCCTCGGCTGCAGGAATCACCATCGTCGCAGCAACTGGCAACTACAACACGCAGGTGTTCTGGCCCGCAGCGTATCCGGAGACCGTGGCCATCGCGGCCACCGATTCAGAGGATCGACGCCGCGACGTTTAGTAACTTCGGATCTGCCGTCGATGTCGCGGCGCCCGGCACCGAGATAATGAGCCTGTACAGGGGCGGAAGTTACCGCGCCTTGAGCGGAACCAGCATGGCTACCCCGCACGCAGCCGCCCTTTTCGCCCTTCTGCGCAGCCTGCGCCCGGACCTCGACGCCGAACAGCTACTCGAAATCGTGAAGTCGAGTGCGGACGACGTGAACGCCGGCGCCTATCCGGGCGAGGACGATCTCCTCGGCGCGGGCCGCATCAACATCTATTCTGCACTCCTCAACGCCTCCGCCGGGCTGAACCTGGGTGTCACGCCGGACACGCTGCCCCCCCATGTGCTTGGCGACCCGCTCCCACTGCAGTTGCGCGTCTCCACGGGCGACAATCAGTCGATCCAGGGCGCTGTGGCCTATGCGCGGGTCTTTGCAGCGAGCGATACCGCCGGCGCGGCGGAGATTGTGCCCGTCGAACGCGCAGCCACCAACGGGTACGGCGCCGCCAGTTTCACGATTACGTCCCCCGAGCAAGCCGGCCACTATTTCGTGCGTATCCAGGCCGGCGCGGCCTATCGAGATCTGCCCCTGCAAGTCATCGAACCGCCCACGGCGATTCAGTTGGCGGTCCAGTCCCGCGACCTGGACGCCGGCGATGATTCCACGGAGTACAGTGTGCGCCTGCGGGACGCGGAGGGTCGCCTGCTGGCCGGCGAGACGCCCATCCATATTGAAACATCTGCCGGCGAACTCGAAGGCGGCGCAACCGAGTTGAACGCCGTCGCGCAAGAGGGGTTCTATTCCGGCACGCTCTACGCCGGCACTGTCGCCGCCAGCGGGAGACTGACCGTTTCAGTCGGCGATAGCACGGCGTCCTCTGAGATCAACGTCCTCCCCGGGGCGCCTGCCAGGATTCGCATGTTCACCAGCCAGAGGCTCGCCGGCGAAACGGAGACCCTTTACGCCTTTGAGGTCGTCGTCCGCGACCGGTTCGACAACCTCGTCGTCGATGGTACCCCCGTTCGGCCAGGAACGACGGCAGGCGCACTTGATCCTACGCAAACACTCGTCACGAAAGATGGTTGTGGTTGCACGCCCTTCTACTTGCGGGTACCGAACCGGTACACGGGTCCCATAGTCGTGTCGGCGGAAGTTGCGGGCTATGGACTTTCCACGACGCTGGAGGTGCGGACGGTCCAACTGTGGTTGCCTTCGGCGCAGAAGTAGCACACAGTCCGCAAGCAGCCAAAGCACGGTTCGACACATAACATGAGGCCGCCGGTCGAGCGATCGGCGGCCTCCTATTCGGTATGGATACCCCTGTACGGGGCTGCTACATCATCGTTGTCAGCACTTCCGACAGCAGCCAGATCCCCATGAATGCCACGAGAATCGATATGTCGACCGTCCCGCCAAGAGGCGGTATCAGCTTTCGGATCGGCTCGAGAACCGGTTCGGTGACCCGAAAGAGTATCTGAACCGCTGGGTTATACGGATCCAGATTCGGTATCCAGCTTATCAATGCACGCGCCAGCAATATGAAGCTGTACAGGCGGAGCAGGAGTAGTATCAATGCAATGACGCTCATGTTGGGTCGCCCTGTTCCTTACTGGTGCTATCGCTACCTGATTGACCTTCCGGGATGCCGCCACGCTGTATCCTCAAAGAGAGAGTTGTCGCGATTGCTGCCCGGAGGATTTCACCAAGACGAGAGAGAAGCTCACCCGTCGATCTCTGGCATCACGATTGCCTGCCGAGTCACTCATTTGCCGCCAAGCTCAACACTGCGCGCATATGCGGCCTGGACTGCACGCAGCAACGCCGCTCGCACCCCGCCCGCCTCCAACTCATACAGCCCGGCTGCAGTCGTGCCCGCCGGACTCGTCACCCGGTTGCGCAAGTCCGCGGGGTGCGCATGCGTCTCGCGCATCAGCGCCACACTGCCTTCGATCGTCTGCAAGACCAGCGTCTCCGCATCGGCGCGGCTGAAGCCGATATGCACGCCGGCGTCGACCAACGCTTCAATCAACAAGAAAACGAAGCCCGGACCCGAACCGCTCAGGCCGGTCGCCATATCCAGATAGCGTTCATCGCCGACAGCGATATGCTCGCCCAGCGCACCGAGTATCTCGGCCACCTGCTCGCGCTGCCTATCGCTCACCTGGGACGTGGCCGTCCAAACGGTCGCGCCCTTGCCGATCTGCGCCGGCGTATTCGGTATGGAGCGAACAATGCGGTCATGGTCGAGACCGGTACGCAACGTCGACACGGGGACGCCCGCCATGATGCTGAGCACCAGACTGTCCGGCGCAATACTGCCCTTCAATGTAGACATGACCGCGCCCGCCACCTGCGGCTTGACGCACAGCACAACGACGCCTGCGTCCCTCACCGCCTCGAGGTTTTCCGCCGTGGCGACTACGCCATACGCGGAGGCAAGCTGCTCTCGCCGCGCCGCAACCGGATCGCTCGCAACCATCTTCTCCGGCGCCGCCACGCCGCGCGCCAGCAATCCCTTGATGATCGCCTCGCCCATAGCGCCGCCGCCAACAAACCCTATGCGCACATTCTCAAGCATTCCGGCTCCCATGTCGCCCTGAGTTCCCAATTGACCGGCCTACAAGCTGCACGGCCTCGGCCCAAATATAGCTGAACCAACCCGTACCAGCGTAGCGCCCTCTTCCACGGCCACCTCGTAGTCCTGCGTCATTCCCATGGACAGCGATCGCCAGTCCGTCTCCGGAAACCGTTCCGACAGTTCGTCGCGCAGCAGACGCAAGCCTCGAAAAAATGGCCGAACCTCTTCCGCATCCTCCGCGATCGGGGCCATCGTCATCAACCCGTGGATGCGGATGTCCGGCAACTTGACCAGATCTGCGGCAGCCTCGCGCAGTGCATCCGGCTGGAAACCGTGCTTCGACGCCTCGCCGCTGACGTTCACCTCCAAAAGCACGTCCAACACACGCCCCGCGGCCACGGCATCGCGGCTCAACCGGGTGGCGATCTTGACCCGATCCACGGAATGCACCAGGACGAAGGGACCCACAACCTGGGCCGTCTTGCGGCTCTGGATCGAGCCGATCATGTGCCAGCGGATGTCGTCGAGCCCCCGCGCGCGGGCCGTCTCAACCTTCTCCCAGAGCTCCTCCAGACGATTCTCGCCGAAGTCGCGCTGGCCCGCGGCGTATGCCGCCCCAATCGCCTCGAACGGCTGCAGCTTGCTCACGGCCACGAGCGTCACATCGCCTGCGCTGCGCCCACCACCCGCGGCCGCGGACGCGATTCGCCCCCGCACATCGGCCAGTCGTTCGGCTATGGTCGACTCGTTCGGCAATCCAGCGTCCACCTTCTGCTCCGCTCACGTATCCGAGCACTGTCACGCAAGGGTTCGGCGCACAGGCAGGTCAATTGTACCAGCGAACCGACAGGCCATCGAAATCACGGACGCTCACTACGCCCGCCACACTGAGCACGCAGCGCCGAGCAGGCTGCGCTCCTTCACTCGCTTGTATGCAGCCACGCCACCATAGAGAAGAGCCCGCATTGGCCGCGCTCGGCGCGATGGCTGAAAAAGTCGCCCGTATTGGCCGCCGTATCTATGCCACACACCTCAACCTGCGCGGCAGGCACGCCGTTGCGCACGAGCTGGCTCCGGTTCGCCTCCCACAGGTCGAAATGCGGATTGCTCACGTTGCCGTTGCGATAGGCAAACAGACGCGCCGCGTCCGGCAATTGCGCCTGCGCAGCCTCAACCACTTCATGGCCTACCTCGTAGCTGGCGGGTCCGATGCTCGGCCCGATCCCGGCCAGGACATCCGACGGGTCCGTGCCAAATTCGTCCATCAGTGCGAAGAGCGTGGCCGCCGCCGTTCCCAGCACTGTGCCGCGCCACCCGGCATGGCAGGCGCCCAGCACATGCCGGCGCGCATCGTACATCACAACGGGCACGCAATCCGCGAACACGAGGCTGAGTGGCAGCATGTCCGTACCCGTCACCAACGCGTCCGCGTCCCCCTGCACAGTGCCGGCCTCGCCTAGCCCTACGTGCGCGATTTCTCGGCCGTGCACCTGCTGGCATGCCACGAAGTCGGCCACGTCCAGCGCCAAGGCCTGCGGCCAGGCGCTGCCGGTTGGCGCGCACCCGCTCGCGGCTGTCGCCGCGCTTGACGCTGAAGTTGAGCGTATTCCAGGGAGGCGGACTGACCCCGCCGTGTCGCGTACTGACATGCACGCTGACGGGATATCCATCAAAGAGTTCGAACGCGTACGTGATGACGCCATTTGCGTGTTCGAGCCTGTGCATGACGGCAGTCTACTGCCGCCGCAGGGTGCGCGCAAATTGCTGCGGGTACGGTCAGGGCGTGGCCTCGTGTTCAGCCGCCTGGGCACGTTGCCGCAGTCGAGTCCACGGCTGCCAGTCCTGTGCACGCCACGGCCCGCCCTTCGCTGCAGGCACCGGCCTCGCCGCGTTCTCGCCGTACCGAAACGCCCACGCCGCATCGCACGCCTGGCAACTCAGACAGCCGGCGCTGTCCGGGGGACAGCTCAATCCCGTCTCGCTGCGTTGCGCCAAACGCAACTCGTACTCGAAGTAGCTCTGGCTCACGCCGCTCTGCACGATGTCCCACGGCAGGGGACTGCCAGTCTTCCGCGGGCCGGTGTATTCATCCTTGTCCAGCCCCTGCTCCGCCATTGTCTCGAAGAAGCGCTTCACACTTAGGCCGCCGGATGGAATCGCCAGCAAGACGTCTGCCAACCGTCTGTCGCCGCGGCTGAGCACAGCCTGCACCTCCGCCCAATCTGGTGAGTCCGCGCGAATCTCCACGCCATGTCGCGCAAGGGCCCGGTGGATGCTCTTCTGTCGCTGGCGCAGAACCGCAGAATCGACCATGCCTTCCCACTGGAAGGGCGTGTGCGCCTTCGGCACAAATGGCGTCGCGTTGATGGCGATGCGCCGGCGGAATCGCTCCCTCGCCTGCAGCGTGAAATCGATCAAGGCCTGGATGTCGTCATCCGTCTCAGTCGGGTGACCGACCATGAAGTACAGCTTGAGCTGCGGGAAGTCAAACTCCTGCGCCAGCGAGATCGCCTCCATCATCTGTTCTTCGGTCTGCGTCTTGTTGATCACGTTGCGCAGTCGCTGGCTGCCCGCCTCCGGAGCCACCGTAAGGTTGCGCGCCCCCGTGCGCGCCATCGCCCGAATCAGCGGCAGGCTAATCGGATCCATGCGCATGGAGCTGGCGCTAATGCTTGCGCCCATGCCCTCCAACTCCGTGGCCAGCTCGTCGATCTGCGTGTGGTCGCTCACGGCCGCGCTGACGAGACCGACGCGACTGTGTCCGCCCGCAATCGCCTGCTCCGCAGACGCCAACAATCGGTCCAGCGGCTGTTCACGCGCCGGCCGGTACACGTATCCCGCCAGACAGAAGCGACAGCCGCGCCCGCACCCCCGCGCAATCTCCATGAGATGCATGTCCGCGAATTCCGTATCGGGCGTATATAGCGTGCTGGACGTGT
Source organism: uncultured Chloroflexia bacterium (assembly GCA_963752485.1). Classification (GTDB taxonomy): domain Bacteria; phylum Chloroflexota; class Anaerolineae; order Caldilineales; family Caldilineaceae; genus JASGTU01. The sequence goes on along the minus strand of CAVVYP010000011.1, from coordinate 489,561 downwards.
TGTACTCGGGCAGGTCGCGCACCCACAGACGCTCCACGGGCCGAAAGTGCGGGTGCTCCGCGTTGGACGGGCGGAGCGACGGCACGTACCAGCCCGGAGTTGCATCCAGCGCAGCCAGCAACGTCTCACGGTCTTCATACAGCCCGTCGCGGCACAGCTCTACGAAGTGCGGCAGCGCCTCCTCTGCCTCGCCGATCAGAATCGCGTCAAAAAACGGCGCCATCGGCTCCGGGTTCATGGTCACGCCCGGCCCGCCGGCGATCAACAGCGGCCAGTAACTGCCGTCCCAGCGCCGCGACTCCGCCCGTTCGGACGCCGTCGGCGGAATACCGGACTGGCGCAGCAGATCGACCACATGGAAATAGTCCATCTCCCATGATATCGTGAAGGCCCAAACGTCGAACTCTGACGCCGGCCTGCCGCTCTCAATCGATAGAGGCGGAGCCGCGCTCGCGGAGCCATCTTGCCAGGACGCCTTATCCCAGAAGATACGCTCGCAGACCACGTCCGCCTCTCGATTCAGTGCCGAGTAGATGATCTGCAACGCCAGGCTGCTCATGCCAACATAGTACGTGTTGGGCATGGTCAGCGCGATCGGGATGCGTCCGCCCCAATCAGCAACAACAGCGCCCTGCTCTCGCGGGGCGCCGGATCCATGTCTATCTACTTGTGCGCCGCTTGTACGGCGGTTACGCTTTCTCGCCATATGTCCTGCTTCAAGCCAATGATTGCAGCGACCGGCTGCTCACATGCGCCGTGCGCTATTCCTCTGCCTGCTGCTCCACGGCGTTATGCTTGGCGCGAATCGACTCATCCAGCGCTTCGGAGATCTGTTTCTCCACGCTGCCTTTTTCCTCGCCCGTCGCCAGTGACATCTCTTCCACCAGCATGCCGTTCGCCTGTGTCAGCAACTCCGAATCCGCTTTGTTCAACGGCTTCAGTTCTCGTCGCCAACTCAGCTCGCGCAGGGCTTCCGCCACCATCAGCGGCTTGCCGGAATGGATTAACTTCTCAACCGCACGGCGCCGATCCTTGAAGTTGTTGGGCAACTGCTTGGGCAAGCTGCTCAACACGCCAAACACTTCCTCGCACTTGGCAGTGCCCATCACCCGCCGCAGCCCCAACTCCGTTGTGCGTCGCTGCGGAACCCGCACCGTAAGCCTTTTGTCCGCAAATCGAATCACGTAATAGCGTTGATAGCCTTCAACCAGTTCCTGCTCCTGAACGCCGACGATCGTACCTGCCCCGTGGGCCGGATGTACGATATGCTGACCGACCGAAAATTCCATTGAAACCTCCTGGCAATCTACCCAGTCTGCTTTCCCTACACGAAAGCATAGCACAGAACAGGCAGATTGTCACATGCTGCAAGAAGGCCCGAGAATCCCTATGATAACCTCAGTTCGGGTTAAGCGACGACGAGCATTGGGCAGTTGTCGAGATGCAAAGATGGCTTCTTGGGCTGACGACAATAGGCAATCAGACCAGCGAACAGATTGACAATGAAGTTGACCGGGCTTCGATGGCGGGAATGCTCGATCTGGGAGATGTTCTTGAGCTGGTCATTGATGGTCTCGATAATGGCGCGTTTGCGAAGCAGCACGACGTCGTTGTGTGCGGCCAGACGGCCCTTCATGTTGGAGCGCAAGAATGTGATCAAGTGCACGCCAAGGGTGTCCATCAATTGAGCCGTCAACTCCTGGCTGATGTAGCCCTTGTCACCGATGAGCTTGCCGAAGAGCTCTTTGGCCAGATGGGGCACCGGTTTGCGATCATCAATGTTGCCGGCCGTGAGGTAGCATCCCAGGAGTTCGCCCTGGTCGTTGACAACCAGATGCAACTTGAAGCCAAAGAACCAGCCCATGGAGGTCTTGCCTCGAGCTGCCAGACCAGCGAAAATTGTGCCACTTTTAGCGACTCCGCGCAGCTACATCCAACCTCGCAGTCGGTATACGACAATGCCCAGGTACTCTTTCAACGCACGCGTCGACAGCGCCAGGTACTGCGCGTCCGGCAGCAAATGAAAGAACCGAGCGCCCAAGCTCGTCGCGGACTCGCCTGCGTCGCTCTCTGTCACCTGGAAATCGGCCGGGGCCGGATTCACCGAAAAACCCTGCTTCTCGAAGATGGCGACCGACCGCGGCATGTGCAGCGCCGATGTCACCAGCAGAATGTCCTGGATGCCCCGCTCCTGCGCAATCTCGCGCACCAGCACCGCATTTTCGTACGTATTGCGCGCGTTCGATTCCGTGACGATGGCCTCGGGCGGGACCTCCATGAACTCCAGCAGCTCACGCATCCCCTCAGCCTCCGGCGTCTCCGAGCCAAGCCAATCGATCGCCCCGCCGGACGCGACGATGAGCGGCGCCCTGCCGTCCCGATAGAGGCTGGCCGCCAGCGTCAAGCGATCCCCGGCCTCGTTCATCTCCGTCATCGATCTCGGCGGCACATTCGCACGCGTCGCACCGCCAAGCAGCACGATCGCATCGGCCTGGGCCGGCTCCGCCGCCGGCATGTGCCGCCACTCCAGCGACCGCGCCAGGCGCCCCGCCACCCAGCCGTTGCTGAACACGAACAGTACCGCCGACCGCCGCCAGCGCCAGTCCAATGGAGACGGCCGCCCATCGCCGCGTGGCGATCGACAGCAGAATCAGGAGTATGGCGATCCCAACCGGGTAGACAAACAGGGGCAACAGCTTGGACAAGAAGATGAACATGGCAGGTTCAGCGCCGCATCACGCGAGTACACGCTGTACAAATCTACCCGAATGCGCAGAGAGAACCTCGCCGTCGTCCACGACAACACGCCCGCGCAGGAGCACAGTGCGCGGCCAGCCGGTCACCTCGGTACCCTCATACGGCGTCCAGTCCGCCGCTTCATGCAGCGTCCGCTCCGACAGCATCACAGTCTGATCCGGGTCGAAGACCACGACATCCGCCTCATACCCGGGCGCGATTCGCCCCTTGCGCCCCAGCCCCATCAGGCGCGCCGGGGCTGTGCAGCACGTCTCCACCCACCGCTCCAGGCTCAGGTGACCGCCGCGCACGCCGAAATGATGTACCAGCGACAGCCGCGCCTCAATGCTCGGCACACCGCCCGGAATCTGCGTGAAATCCGGTTGCGCTTTCTCCGCCCGCGTCCACGGACAATGATCCGTACTCACCACGTCGAGCGCGCCGTCACCTAGCGCACGCCACAGGGCAAGCTGGTCCGCTTCCGCCCGCAGCGGCGGCGCGCAAACGAAGAGTTCGCCGCCGGGTCCGGCCAGGTGCGTCTCCGCCGTCAGCAGCAGATACTGCGGGCAGGTCTCCGCGTGGACGGTCAGTCCGCTCGCACGCGCCCGGCGGATGGCGTCGATCACGTCCGCAGCGCCAACATGAAAGACGTACAGAGGCGCGCCCGCCAGGTCCGCAAGCACAGCGGCGCGATGCACTGCGCTCGCTTCCAAGGTCGCCGGCCGCGTCCGTTCGTGCCAAATCGGTTCCACATGGCCGTCGCTCAGCGCATCACTGCGCAACACGTCGATGATCGGGCCAACCTCGCTGTGCAGCACCACGCCGCCGCCCGCCGCGGCCACTGCCCGCATGGACCGCAGCAGCGCCACATCGTCCAGCTCCATGCCCTCGTACGCCTGGTACATCTTGAAGGTGGCGCAGCCCTGGGCCGCAACGTCGGCTACTTCGGCCAGGCGCGAACGGGAACTCGCGTGCCACGCGGGGACGGTCATGTGCAGCCCATAGTCGCAGGCCACCTCGCCGTCGGCTTCCCGCCGTCTATGCTGCAACGCGCCCAGCATCGTCTGCCCCGGATGGGGCGTCACAAAGTCGATCACCGTGGTCGCGCCGCCGCACAGGGCCGCCGTCGTACCCGTAGCAAACGTGTCCGTACTCACGCGCCCGCCGAGCGGCATCTGCAGATGGACATGCGGATCGACCGCGCCCGGAATCACATAGCAGCCGGCCGCGTCCACGACCTCGTCGCCTGCAAGATCCTCGCCAAGCGCGCTGATGCGCTCGCCGTCGATGCCGACATCCGCTGTCACGGTCCCCGTCGCCGAGATGACCAGCCCGTTCTTCACGACCAAGTCGTGCATGGCCTACGCAGCTTCTTGTGTTTCCGGCGTAAACACGCGCAGCACTGTCGCGTCGCCTGTCGCCTCTACCACGAATTGCCCCAACGCTGCGGGCAGGAGCGCCCAGTCCACGGCGTCCAGCGCCACATTGCCCCCGCCGCTCTGCACCGCCACGGCCCCGCTCAACACGCCCCAAATCTCGAACGTCTCCCCGTTGCACTCGCCCTCGAAGCGGTCGCCGCCGCGCAGGTAGATGCGCTCGGTACGGAAATAGCCGCACTCGCCGATCAGCTCGCGCTCGGGCCCGTCGTCGATGCGAACCGGCGCCAGCGCAGCAGGCTCGACAGCATCAAAATCGAGCACGTCCAACGCCTTAGCGATGTGCAGCGGCCGCGGCCGCCCCCAGTCGTAGATGCGATAGGTCGTATCGCTGTTCTGCTGGATCTCGGCCACCATCACGCCCGGGCCCAGCGCGTGGATCGTCCCCGCGGGTACAAAGACGACGTCGCCCTCTTTCACCGGCAGCCGGTGCAGCCAAGCCTCTGTGTCGCCGTCTGCGATGGCCGCTGCAAAGGTCTGCCGATCGGCGCCCGGCCTGAAGCCGTAAATCAGCTCCGCCCCGGGCTCAGCCCGCAAGATCACCCACATCTCCGTCTTGCCGAAATCGCCCTCATGCTCGTGTGCATATGCATCGCCCGGATGCACCTGCACCGACAGCCACGTGTTCGCATCCAGGAGCTTGACCAGCAGGGGAAACTTGCCGCGTTGCAGAGCGCCGCCACGTTCCGTGACCCGACCAGATCAAGGCCCCACTTCTCCACGAGCGCAGGCAGGGGCGTTCCAGCTTCCGGCCCATCGCGCACAATGCTCGAGCCGTTCGCGTGCGCCGCGATGTCCCAGCTCTCCGCCACGATGCCGTCGGGGATGTCACGCGCCAACTCCGTGGCCAGCTTGCGCCCGCCCCATGGATAGTCCTTGAACACGGGCTGAAACGTCAACGGATAGACCGCAGACCCAGTCGCCTCTTGCCCCATGGTTTGTTCCGTTCCATTGAACTGGTCGCGATTGATTCTGCGCGAGTACAGGTCTACAACTTCTTCAATCCCGCCAGCGACGCCAACAGCCGCTTGACCCCGATGCCGGGGAAGGCGACCGCCACCTCCTCGTCGCCGTCGACAACCCTGCTCTCGATGACCGTACCCACGCCAAACTTCGCATGCTGCACACTATCACGCGGGCGGAACACGCCCGTTGGCGCGCTTTCGCCGCGAGAAGGCTTGGCCCCACTGCCCCGTGCCGGTGGTTCATTTGCGCCGGGGGACCAGTACGTCGCAGTGCTCGACGTCCTCTGCTCGCCCCCACGCCGCCGCGCTCGCTTGCGAACATCCGACCATGTAGCGTCTTCGTCCCAGAAGGTTCCCGTATCCCACGTCGTCGCCCGTTCAAATGAGTCGGCGCGCCGGCTCTGGCGGTCCACCATGCCGCCGAGGAGTTCTTCCGGGATTTCGGCCAGAAAGCGGCTCGGCTTCTGCACCTCGGACTGGCCCCACACGGTGCGAACGGATGCGTGCACGAGATAGAGCCGCTTCATCGCCCGCGTCATGCCGACGTAGCAGAGACGCCGCTCCTCGTCCATTTCTTCGGCGTCATCCGAGTCCACACTGCGGCTGTGCGGCAGAATGCCGTCCTCCATCCCCACCATGAACACGACCGGAAACTCCAGCCCCTTCGCCATGTGCAGCGTCAGAAGGGTCACCGCCCCGCTATCGGACTCGTAGTCGTCGATGTCGCTGACCAGGCTGACCTCCTCCAGGAACAGCGACAGCGGCGTCTGCCCCTCTTCCATGCCCAGCATCCCCGCGAAATACCCGGCGGCCACACCGCGCAGTTCCTGCACGTTGGCGAAGCGGTCCTCGCCTTCGTCGCTGCCGTCGCGCAGTGCGTCGACGTACCCGGATTGCTCGAGGATCATATCCATCAGGTCAGCCACAGACCCCTTCTCGTCGAGCTCGGCATGCTGAATCCACTCTTCCAGCAGCGCAGCGAAGTCCGCCAGCACGCGCGACGCTCGACCGTTGAGCGGCGGCGGCTCATACGCCGCCGGTCCCAGGAAGACCTCCGGCGCCATCGCGCGAATAGACCTCCGCGCCGTGATGCAGAATCTGCAGTGCATCGTATGCGGAGATGCCTAGACCGTCCGCCCAATCTTTGAGCCCCACATACGTCTTCGGGCCGATACCGCGCGCCGGCACGTTGATAATGCGATCCATGGCAACGCTGTCGGCCGGGTTGTGCACGAGCCTCAGATAGGCCAGCACATCCTTGACCTCCTTGCGTTCGTAGAAGCGCGTCGCCCCCACCAACCGATAGGTCATTTGCCGGTGCACGAACGCCTCTTCCAGCGCACGGCTCTGCGCATTGGTCCGATACATCACAGCGAAGTCGCCCGAATCGAACCCGCTGCCCGATACCAGCCGCTCGATTTCGTCACAAATGTACGACGCTTCCTCGCTCTCGTTGTACGCCTCATACACCTTGACCGTGAGCCCTTTGCCGTTGTCTGTGCGCAGGCGTTTGGGCGTGCGGTTGCGGTTGTGAGCGATCAACGAATTAGCCGCATCCAGGATCGTCTGCGTACTGCGGTAGTTCTGCTCCAGCAATATCACCTGCGCACTCGGGATACTCTTCCCGGAACCTGCGCACATTGCGATAGTCCGCGCCACGGAAGCGATAGATCGACTGGTCCTCATCGCCCACGACGAATAGGTTGCGCTTGCCTTCCGGCTCGTTCACCAGCAGCCGGAGCAATTCATACTGTACCGTATTCGTGTCCTGGAATTCGTCCACCAGCACGTACGGCCATTTGCGCTGGTACTTGACGCGGATCGCCTCGTTCTCCACGAACAAGTCGCGCGGTCAGGCCGAGCAGGTCGTCGAAGTCCATGGCATTGTTGGCGTGCAGCGTCTCCTGGTAACGCACATAGACGCGCCCCATGATCTCCTCGAAATACGACCTCGGCTCAAACTCCTCCGGTCGCATCATCTCGTTCTTGAGCCGGCTGATGGCCGGTCGCAACGCCTGAGGGCTGAACCGCTTTTCGTCCAGATTCATCTCACGCAGCAAGGAGCGAATCAGCGCAAGCTGGTCCGACGAATCGTAGATCACCCAGTTGCGCTCGTATCCAACCGCCTCTGTCTCCACCCGCAGCACGCGCGCGCAGATGCTGTGAAACGTGCCGATAGCCAGCCCGCCCAACCTGGGCGGCTGGCCGGGCAGCGGCTCCCCGAACTTGTGATTGAAGATGCGCTCGATCCGCTCGCGCATCTCGCCCGCAGCCTTGTTCGTGAACGTCACCGCCAAAATCTGCCACGGACCGATCCCGCGTTCGTCGATCATGTGGGCGATACGCCGTGTCAGCACCCGCGTCTTGCCGGAGCCCGGCCCCGCCAACACCAGTACAGGGCCGTCCACCGCCTGCACCGCCGCGCGCTGCTGCTCGTTCAGGCCCGCCGTGATAATCGCATCAGATCTGTCATTCCCTGTCCATCTCTACCGTTGTTTCTTCCCCGTGCAACAGGCGCAAATAGCTATCGTAGCGCGTCCGGTGAAATCTCGCCCCGTTCGACCGCAGAGCGTACGGCGCAGTCGGGCTCGTGATCGTGCGTGCAGTTCGGATAATGGCAATCGTGGATGAAGGGCACGAACTCCAGGAAATAGAATCCAAGGTCCTGCGGGTCGATGTCATAGAGACCCAATTCGCGAATGCCCGGCGTGTCCGCCACGAACGTCTTCGTCCCCAGCGGCAGCGCATACATGCGCGCCGCCCGTGTCGTATGCCGTCCCTTCCCCAAGCACCTCTCGCAAATCCCCCACGTGGATGTCCAGGTCCGGGTGAATTGCGTTGAGCAAGCTGCTCTTGCCCACACCACTAGGGCCGCTGAACACGGAAATCGCGTCGATCAAGACGTGCTTGAGTTCCTCCACGCCCTCGCCAGTGTGCGCGCTGGCATAGATCACGCGGTAGCCGATCCGCTCATAGAGGCCAAACAGCCGGCGCACCGCATCGCCGTCGACCAGTTCCATCTTGTTCATACAGATGACTGCGGGCAGTTCGTTCGCCTCTGCAATGACCAGGAAGCGGTCCAACATGCGCAAATGCGGTTCCGGCTGCGCGGCCGCAAAGACGACCAGCACCTGGTCCGGGTTGGCAAGAATCACATCCTCCGCCGGCACGCTGACGCCCGGATGCTGCCGGCTCAAGACGCTCGTGCGCTCCTCTACCTGCTCGATCTTGCCGTGCCGCTTGCCCTCCGGCACGATCCACACGCGGTCGCCCACGGCAACCAACGTGTCTACGCCCCGCTCCTGAAGCAGTCGGCCGCGCACTTCACACATGCGCACCTGCCCCTCCTCCTGCGAGCGCGCCGCCCTCCTCGTCGGACAATCTGCACATCGTAATGGTGACCGTGCGCCCGGATCACTACTCCCGGCAGCAGGTTTGTGGATTCGCGCTTGGGCTTGGCTTTGCGTGAGCGTGGCGCATCGTAATACTTGTCCAGCTCATCATAATCGTCATATTCCGCGAGTTCGTCGAAGTCCACCCCGTCCACGTCATTCAGCGACTGATCATCGCCCACCGGACCGGGCGGTCGCCCACTGCGCTTGCCACTTGTCATGCCGGATCACCCAACATGTGCACCCCTTGTCTTCTTCTTGCCACACGTTCTGCCGCAGCAATATGCCCTGTCGAACGGCAGTTCGAGTGTATCAGCCGCGCGAACCGGTGTCAATCGCACGCCGCGCTGGTCACATGCACACGACATCCACGGTCACAACTGGTTGCCCACACCCGATCACGCAAGCCGAACGCCCCGTCATCGCTGGCAACACGCAAAGCCTACCTGCCGCTCGCACACCTCAATCACCGAGCAGCGGGCCTTCACGCCGAACTCTGCCAATAGTGCACACAGGTCCGCCAGCGGCAATCCCATCACCCCCGACAGACAACCGTCAAGCGCCTGCACCGGCGCGAATTCGGGATGCTGGATGGCATACGCGCCCGCCTTGTCCAGCGGGTCCCCGCTCCCCACATAGTGAAGCAACTCTGCGTCCGTGTACCCGCGCATCTCCACCTGCGTCGTATTCACCCTTGCGTCCGAAGCATGCGTCTGAACATCCCACACGCAGAGCGCAGTGTGCACCTCGTGTTCGCGGCCCGCGCAGGTCGCCCAGCATCCTCCGCGCGTCCGGGGGATCCTCCGGCTTGCCAAGAATGGAGTCGCCCAGCGCCACGACCGTATCCGCCGCCACCACGACAGTCGCTTCTTCTACGTCGCCAAGCGCATGGGCGACCGCCTCCGCCTTGGCGCGAGCGAGCCGTTCGGCCAGGGCAGCCGGCGACTCCCCCGGCAACGCCGATTCATCGACGCCGGCCGTCATCACCGTGCACCGGAACCCGAGCTCGGCCATCAGTTGTCGCCGCCGCGGGCTGCCGGAGGCCAATACGATTCGTGTCTCAATCATGCGTTCGCTGGTTCGCCTCTCGATTCGCCATACTTGCGCCACGGACAGGCCGTGCGGGGCGCGGTACTTCGCGCAGGGCAGCCGCGCATCTTCTCTTTCCTTGACATTCCATCACGCGCAGGGACAACCGCGCAAACGCAGCCGGCGCTTACCCTCGATCGCGATTGTTCTCGTCGCCAAACGCGCCTCTGCCAAATCGCTGTTTTCCGCCAGCGTCTGCTACAATGCGGGATGGCATTGACCGAACAGCCTTTGACCCGTTCACCAAGGTCGATGCGCAGAGTCGCCAGGCGCGGCGACCAAGTCGGCAGCTACCGGCGGTACAGGCTGTCGGGACCAGCATTGCTGAGAGACGCCTCCAGACCTATGGCCATTCGCATTGACGTCCGCGGACCGCACACGGCCAGAACTCGCGAAATCCTCACAGACGCGCAGCAGCTCGCCATCTCCGGCATCGATGACTGCCGGATCAGCCGCGTGTTCTATCCTGTCCGAGGACCTGACCGACGAGGCGATCGAGTTGCTCTGCGCCACCCTGCTGGTCGATCCGGTTACCGAACAGGCGCAATCTGGACCCGGCAATCCTATGCTGGAGACAATACTGCCGATGCCATCGCCCGCGACGCAGGGTGACAACAGCCCCGTTGTCGAAGTCGCATATCCGCCCCGGCGTCACCGACGTGACCGCCAGGGAACTTGTCAAGGGGATGGAAGAGATCGGGTTGCCTTCGGGTGACGTCGTCACTGCAACCCGCTATGAATTCGTTGGACAACTGACCGCTGAGGCTGTGGAGACGCTGGCTCGCAAACTCCTCTGCAACGAGACCGTGCAGCATTTCGCGCTCGGCGAAATCGACCCGCACTTCGGCGTGACCGCCACGGCCAGCGACCGCGTTGATATCGTCCCGGTGCGCGAACTCAACGACGCAACAGCTCGCCGTCCTCAGCCGCGAACGTCTTCTCTACCTAGACCCGGCGGAGATGCTCGTCATCCAGGACTTCTACCGCAGCGCAAGAGCGCGACCCAACCGACGTCGAGCTTGAAACCCTGGCCCAGACCTGGTCCGAACACTGCGTACACAAGACCTTCCGCGCCAAGATTGACTTCGCGTGGAAGGACGCCGAGCGGCGCCGTGATGGAACAGACCGCTATCAATGGTCTGCTTCGCAGCTACATCCGCGCCGCCACGGAGCAGATCGACCCGCCCTGGCTGCGCTCCGCCTTCGTCGACGATGCAGGCATTATCGAATTCGACGATACCCACGACGTCGCCTTCAAGGTAGAGACGCACAATCACCCGTCCGCGCTCGAACCCTTCGGCGGCGCCAACACCGGCACGGGCGGCGTTGTGCGCGACATCCTGGGCGTTTCCGCCCGGCCCATCGCCACCACCGACGTGCTCTGCTTCGGCCCCCAGGACTATCCCGATGGAGATCTTGCCCGACGGTCTCCTGCATCCGCGTCGCATCGCCGACGGCGTGGTCGCCGGCATCGGCGACTACGGCAACAAGCTGGGCCTGCCCACCGTCAACGGCGCAGTCTTCTACGACGAGGGATATCTCGGCAACCCGCTCGTTTTCTGTGGCTGCGCCGGCATCCTGCCCACGGGCAGCCACCCTTCCAGTCCGCAGATAGGCGATCTGGTCGTCGTCATCGGCGGTCGCACGGGCCGCGACGGCCTGCACGGGGCAACCTTCTCCTCCGCCGAACTGACCCACGAGACCGCCGAAGAAGCGGGCAGCGCCGTCCAGATCGGCGACCCTATCACCGAGAAAGGGCCTGATCGAGATCATCGAGATCGCCCGACGACCGGCAGCTCTACACCGCCATCACCGACTGCGGCGCGGGCGGCCTCTCCTCCTCCGTAGGCGAGATGGGCAGCGAACTCGGCGTGGACGTCGAGCTGCAGGACGTACTGCTCAAGTATCCCGGACTGGTGCCGTGGGAGATCTGGCTGTCCGAGGCGCAGGAACGCATGGTGCTGGCCGTGCCGCCTGGTCACCTGGCCGCCCTGCAGGAGTTGGCCGACGGCCTGGGACGTCGAGATGTCCGTCCTCGGTGCATTCACCGGCTCCGGCGACCTCGTCGTTCGCTATGGCGGCAAGGTCGTCGCCCACCTGTCCATGGACTTCCTCCACGACGGCATCCCCCAGCGCCACCTCGCAGCAGAATATCGCGAGCCGCGCCGCCTGACGTGCCGGGGACCGACGGCTCAGCGGACAAAGGACATCAGACCCGACGCAGACGCTGCTCGCCATGCTGGCGCACCCGAACGTCGCGAGCAAGGAAGAGATCGTACGCCGCTACGACCACGAAGTGCGCGGCGGCACCATCGTCCGCCCGTATACCGGCCCCCAACTGGACGGTCCCAGCGACGCCGCCGTGCTCAAGCCCCTTGGCACGTGGCGCCACAAGCAGGCCGTCGCCATCAGTGCGGGCATCAACCCCCTCCTGGGCAAGCACGACCCCTACGCCATGGCCGTCAGCGCCATCGACGAAGCGGTGCGCAACGCCGTCGCCGTCGGCGCGGACCCGGACCGCATCGCCATTCTGGACAATTTCTGCTGGGGCAACCCGACGCTGCCGGACCGGCTCGGTTCGCTCGTGCGCGACCTGCCAGGGCTGCTACGATGCGGCGGTAGCCTACGGCGCGCCCTTCATTTCCGGCAAGGACAGCCTCAACAACGAGTACAACGGCACGCCGATTCCCAGGCACGCTGCTGATCTCCGCCATCGCCATCGTGCCCGACATGGAGGCGTGCCTGACCGCCGACCTGAAGACGCGCAGGCAATAAGCTCTATGTTCTCGGCGAGACCAAGCCCGAACTCGGCGGCTCGCTACTCCACGAGCTGCTCGGACTGCCGGGCGGCGACGCCGCCCACTATGCCCGCCGACCCGCGCACGCGCTACCGCCTCCTCCATCAGGCCATCATCCGCCGGCCTGCTGGAAGCCTGCCACGACGCAAGCGAAGGCGGCATCGCCGTCGCCCTCGCGGAAATGGCCATCGGCGGACGGTCTGGGCGTGGACGCAGACCTGAGCTGCACCGAGCCTGGACGCTGCCGCCGCCCTCTTCTCGGAGAGCAACGGTCGCCTCCTGCATCGAAGTAAGCCCGGAGCACGAGCAGAGTCTGCTAGAACTGTTCGGCGACAGTCGCGCTGACGCCCCTTGGCCAGGTAACGAGCGATCAGGCCTGTGCGCATTCGCGTCAACGGCGAGCCGGCCGTCTCGGCCAACCTCGACAGCCTCATCGACGCGTGGAAAGGCGACTGGCGCCAGCATGTACGGGCAACAGGCGAACGCAGCATGACACCATCCATTCTCGTTCTCCATGCATCCGGCACGAACCGCGACGAAGAGACCGTGCGCGCCTGCGAACTGGCCGGCGGCCGCGCCGAAGTCGTGCATATCAACCGTATGCGCGCCGGTGAACGCCACATGCGCGACTACGACATGCGTCATCCTGCCCGGCGGTTTCTCCTACGGAGACGCCCTGGGAGCCGGCGTGCGCTTGGCGCTGGACCTGCGCGTCTACCTGCAGGACCAGCTACTCGAGTTCGCCGGGTCGTGGCAAACTGATTCTCGGCATCTGCAACGGATTCCAGGCCCTCGTCAAGTCCGGCCTGTTGCCCGGCGATCTATCGCCTTCCGCACACGGAGCGCCCATGCCGGAGACTGCCCACAGAGCGAGCTGTGACGTTGACCGACAACGCCAACGGTCGCTTCGAGTGCCGATGGGTGCATCTTCTGCCCAATCACAACGCCGCCGCTGCATGTGCTGCGTTACATCGACGAACCGATCTTCTGCCCAGTCGCGCACGGCGAAGGCCGCTTCCGCGCCGCAGCGACACGACGGTGAAGCGCTCGCCGAAGCCGGATGCATTGCCTTCCAGTACGCTAAGGCGGACGGCAAAGCTCGCCAACGGCGACGTATCCGGCCAACCCGAATGGTTCCGTGGCGGACATCGCCGGCATCTGCAACCCAGCGGGCAATGTTCTCGGCCTGATGCCCCACCCGGAAGACCACATCGTATCCGTACAGAACCCATTGCGAACGCCGGGCGGACTGGGACTGCAGTTGTTTCAGGCAATGGTCAGAAGTGTGCGCTGAGACGCTACCATGATCAGTGAAGCCGAAATCCGCAATAGCGTCCCACTGGCTGTAGACACGGTTCGCCTGCCTGCACTGGACAAGCTCAGCAGCGGCAAGGTGCGAGAGATCTACCGTCACGACGAGCAACTCGTTCTCGTCACGACCGACCGCTTGTCGGCCTTTGACCGCATCCTCGGCCTTGTACCCTACAAGGGTCAGGTACTGAACCAGCTTTCCGCATTTTGGTTCAGCGAGACAGGCGACATCGTCGCCAACCACCTGCAGGCCCTGCCGGATGAAAACGTCAGCGTCGTCCGCCGCTGCGAACCGTTGCCCGTGGAGGTAGTCGTGCGCGGCTACATCACCGGCGTCACCACAACGGCGCTCTGGTACCAGTACGAGACGGGCAAGCGCAACATCTACGGGCTCGAATTTCGCGGACGGTCTGGCGAAGAACGATCCGCTTCCCGAACCCATCGTGACGCCAACCACCAAGGCGCGCGACGGTGGACACGACGAGCGGCTCTCCAGCGCAGAGGTCACCGAGCGCGGCCTAGTCGATCCGGACCTCTGGCGCCGAATCTGCGACGCGGCCGTGGCGCTCTTCCGGCGCGGCCAGTCCATCGCCTCTGCCGCCGGGCTGATCCTCGTCGATACCAAGTACGAATTTGGAACCGATGACGCACGGTGAGCTTGACGCTGATCGACGAAGTTCACACGCCGGATTCAAGCCGCTACTGGAAGCCGGACACCTACGAGGACGCGTACGGCGCAAGGTCTGGAGCCGGAGAACTTCGACAAGGAATTTGTGCGCCTCCACTACGCGGCCCTCGGTACCGCGGCGAAGGCGAGCCCATGCCGCTGCCGGTGGACCTGGCCGTCGAAGCTGCGCAGCGCTACATCACGATCTACGAGATGCTGACCGGCCAACCCTTCGACGCCGGGCGAGTTGCCGGCGCAGCCGCGCATCCAGCGCAACATTGACGCCTGGCTGCGCCGATCCGCCCTGTCCCACTCCGGCCCGCCACACCGGGAGCCATCGCCATGACGGAATCTGCTCCGCCCCTCGTCGGCGTCATCATGGGCAGCCGCTCTGACTGGGAGACCATGAAACAGGCGGCGGAAACCCTCCAACAGTTTGGCGTCCCCTTCGAGACGAAGATCGTCTCCGCACATCGCACGCCCGACTGGATGACCGAATACGCGACATTCGGCTGCCGAGCGCGGGATCGAAGTCATCATCGCCGGAGCGGGCGGCGCTGCCCATCTGCCCGGCATGGTTGCCGGTCACACACTCGTCCCCGTCATCGGCGTCCCCATCCAGAGTCGCGCGCTCAACGGGCTGGACTCGCTGCTCTCCATCGTGCAAATGCCCGCCGGTGTGCCGGTGGCGACGATGGCCATCGGACGTGCCGGCGCCGTCAACGCCGCGCTCATGGCCGTTGCCATTCTGGGCAACAGCCGGCCCGATTACCGGCAGGCGCTCGGCGCGTATCGCCAGGAAAGAGCCCGCCAGGTCATGGAAGACGAACTCACGATGGAGGACGAGTAGGAAGATCAGCGATGGAAAACGCGATTCTGCCGGGCGCAACCATTGGCATCTTTGGCAGCGGCCAACTCGGTCGCATGATGACGCTAGCCGCCAAACGGTTGGGCTATCGCGTCCACACCTTCTCCCCGGAAGCAGACTCGCCGACGGGCCAGGTGGCGGACCGTGAGGTCGTTGCAGCCTACGATGATGGCGCCGCGGTCGAAGCCTTCATCACGCGACGTGGACGTCGTGACCTTTGAATTCGAAAACGTCGACGCGTGCGTAGCCGACATAGCGGAGGCGGCGGGCGTCCCTGTTCATCCTGGCGGCTGGGTCCTGCGCACTGCCCAGAATCGCATCCGCGAGAAGACCGCCCTGCGCGACGCCGGCCTGCCGGTGACGCCCTTTGTGCCTGTCCGATCCGACGCCGACTTAGCCATCGCCGCCGCACAACTCGGCTTCCCGATTGTGCTAAAAACGGCCTCCTCCGGGTATGATGGAAAGGGCCAGGCTGTGGCCGCCGGCGCCGCACGAACTGAGCGACGCGTGGGACAGCGATGGGACGTCCACCCGCCGTCGCCGAGATGTGGATTGAGTTCGACAAGGAGATTTCGGTCGTGGCGGCGCGCAGTGTGGACGGAGACATCTGCCGACTTCGGCGCCATCGAGAACATCCATGTCAACCATATCCTGGATATCTCGCTCTCTCCGGCCCGCGTTCCGCAGACGTCGCCCGCCAGGCGTCCGAGGTTGCGCACCGCGTGCTTGATCGCGCTGAACGTGGTCGGCGTGACCTGCGTGGAGTTCTTCGTGACGCCGACGACGACGCGCTGCTCATCAACGAGATCGCGCCGCGGCCGCACAATTCGGGCCATCTCACCATCGAGGCCGCTGTGACGAGCCAGTTCGAACAGCATGTGCGCGCCATCTGCGGCCTGCCCCTCGGCGACGCATCACGGCCCGGGCCGGCCGCCATGGTGAACCTGTTGGGCGACCTCTGGCGCGACGGTGAACGCCGGACTGGCAGGCCGCCCTCGCATACCCCGACGTGAAGCTGCATCTGTACGGCAAACGCGAGCCGCGTCCCGGCCGCAAGATGGGCCACCTGACCGTCATAGCGTCCTCCGGCCGCGCACGCCGGCGTGCACGCGGCCATGCAAACCGCCATCGCAGCGCGCAGTGCATTGACCGGTTCGTCGGCAGCCCGGTGCGCGTCGTGCGGCGCCGAGGTTGCAGTGTTCAGCAGTTCGTCCCATGGACATGAGTCCGTGTAGCGTGTGGTCGTTCTTGGGAGTCTGACCCATGTACCGAGAAGATAAGCCACGGGAAGAGTGCGGTGTCTTCGGCATCTATGCCGCCAGCGACGACGCCGCGCGTCGCACGTTTTTCGCCCTCTACGCGCTGCAGCATCGCGGCCAGGAAGGCGCGGGCATCGTGTCGTGCGACGGACGCATGGCCCACGTTCACAAAGGCATGGGGCTTGTTGCACAGGTCTTCAACGAGGACAACCTGTCCTATCTGCGCGGCCACATGGCCATCGGCCACACGCGCTACTCGACGACCGGCTCGTCGCGCCTGCGCAACACCCAGCCCTATGTGCTGGAAACACTGGACGGCCCGCTGGCCATCGGCCACAACGGCAACCTGATCAATGCGCCGCAGCTGCGCCGCGAGCTCCTGGAGCGCGGCGTGGGCCTGCAGACGTCCACCGACAGTGAACTGATCATCCATCTGCTCGCCGGCGCGGGCGGACCGGACTGGATGACGCGCATCCGCATCATGATGGCCCGCGTCGAAGGCGCGTACACGCTGTCCATCCTGACCAAGAACGCCGTCTACGGCGTGCGCGACCCCTGGGGCCTGCGTCCCCTCGCCGTCGGCAAGCTGCCGGACGGGTATGCGCTGGCGTCGGAAAGCTGCGCCTTTGGCACGATCGGCGCCGAGTTGGTCCGGGAGCTTCAGCCCGGCGAGATCGTGCGCATCGACGATTCCGGCCTCAGCTTTCTGCAGGGCGCGCCGCCAACAACAGCGCGCGTTCTGCACCTTCGAGCAGATCTACTTCGCCCGGCCGGACAGCCAGCTCAGCGGCGAACTCGTCCACCGCATTCGCCAGAACCTGGGTCGCGAATTGGCGCATGGAGTCGCCGGCCGATGCCGACATCGTGATTCCCGTGCCGGACTCCGGCACGCCGCACGCCATCGGCTATCGCGCAAGCAAGCGGCATTCCCTACAGCGAAGGTCTGATCAAGAGCCGCTATATCGGCCGCACCTTCATCGAGCCGACGGACCAATTGCGCAAGATCGGCGTCGCCATGAAGTTCAACCCGCTGCTACAGAACCTGCAGGGACAGCGCGTTGTCATGGTCGACGACTCCATCGTGCGCGGCAACACAGCGGGCCCCCTGGTCCAGTTGCTGCGCGACGCCGGCGCCACCGAGGTGCACGTTCGTGTGGCCTGCCCGCCAATTCGCTTTCCCTGTTTCATGGGCGTGGACATGGCCACGCAGGACGAGCTCATCGCCGCGAACAACAGCCTGGACGAAATCTGTGAGCACATCGGCGCCGACTCGCTGGCCTTCCTCTCCCTGTCCGCCATGATGAAGGCCCTGGAAGCCAACGACGGATACTGCAACGCCTGCTTCACCGGCGAATATCCGTTTGTATACGCAAATACCATTGATCGAATTGCAGGAGAAAGAGAAATTTCCCCAAGTATGGGGAGACTGAATCGAGATACGTGCGCACCGCCGCCGGCCATGTCTCCGCATTTGAGACACATGCCGACGGCGAGCAGGCGCAGGTCTTCGCAACAAACCAAGTCTTCAGGAGATAGCATGGTAGACACAGCAGTAGCCTACAGGCGTCACCCGCTCGACTTCATCTTTGCCCCCCGGAGCGTCGCCGTAATCGGCGCCAGCGAAACCGAAGGCAGCGTCGGGCGCACGTTGCTCTGGAATCTGATCAGCAATCCCTTTGGCGGCACGGTCTATCCCGTCAACCCGCGACGTTCCAGCGTCCTCGGCATCCACGCCTATCCAAGCGTACTGGAAGTGCCGGGCCAGATCGACCTGGCCGTCATCAGCACGCGCGCGGACTTTGTGCCGGGCATCATCGAGCAGTGCGTCGAGGCCGGTGTCAAGGGCGCCATCATCATCTCCGCCGGCTTCAAGGAAATCGGCGAGGAAGGCGCCGAAGCTGGAGCAGGAGATCCTGGAGATCGCACGCAGCGCACAGATGCGCATCATCGGCCCCAACTGTCTCGGCGTCATGAGCCCGCTTACCGGCCTCAACGCCACCTTCGCCAAGGGCATGGCGCGCCCGGGAAACGTAGGCTTCATCAGCCAGAGCGGCGCACTCTGTACCGCCGTCCTGGACTGGAGCTTCCAGGAGAACGTGGGCTTCAGCGCTTTCGTCTCCGTCGGCTCCATGCTCGATGTCAACTGGGGCGACCTCATCTACTATTTGGGCGACGACGACCGCACCAGAAGCATCGTCATGTACATGGAGAGCGTGGGCAACGCCCAGGCCTTCATGTCGGCCGCCCGCGAGGTATCGCTCACCAAACCCGTCATCGTCATCAAGGCAGGTCGTTCGGAAGCAGCGGCCAAGGCCGCCGCATCGCACACCGGCTCCTTGGCAGGCAGCGACGACGTCCTCGACGCGGCCTTCCGTCGCAGCGGCGTGTTGCGCGTCGAGTATATCTCCCACCTCTTCGCCATGGCCGAAGTGCTCTCGCAAACAACCGCGGCCCAACGGTCCGCGCCTTACGATTCTGACCAACGCCGGCGGACCGGGCGTCCTCGCCACCGACCATCTCATGGAGGGCGGCGGCAAGCTGGCTGACCTCTCGCAGGAGACGATGGAGCAGTTCAATGAGGTGCTGCCGCCGCACTGGAGCCACAACAATCCCGTCGACATCATCGGTGACGCCGGTCCGAAACGCTATCAGGACGCCACCAAGATCGCCGTGGAAAACCCCAGCACCGACGGCGTGCTCGTCATCCTCACGCCGCAGGACATGACGCGCCCCACGCAGACCGCCGAGCAGCTTGCCCAGCTCGCGCACACCACGCACAAGCCGATCCTGGCCAGTTGGATGGGCGGCTCGGACGTGGCGGCCGGCGTCAACGTACTCAACCGCGCCGACATTCCCACCTTCGACTATCCCGACACTGCGGCCACGATCTTCAACTATATGTGGCGCTACGCCTACAACTTGCGCGGCATCTTCGAGACGCCGTCGCTTGCCCGTCGCCAGCGAAGCGGAGGCCACCGACCAGAAGCACGCCACCGAGCTCATCGAGGCGGTGCGTGAAAAGGGCCGCACGATCCTCACGGAGTACGAGTCAAAGCAGGTCTTCGCCGCATACGGCATCTCGACAGTCGACACGTTTCTGGCGACGACGGCCGATGAAGCTGTGGAACGTGGCCGAGCAGATCGGCTATCCCGTCGTGGTCAAGCTCAACTCAGAAACCATCACGCACAAGTCGGACGTCAACGGCGTGCATCTGGAACTGACTGGCCCGGAGGCTGTGCGCGAGGCATTCGAAAAGGTGGAATCCACCGTCGCGGAACGCGCCGGCGAAGAGCCACTTCCAGGGCGTTACCGTGCAGCCGATGGAGCGGCTCGACGGCTACGAGCTCATCATCGGCAGCAGCCCGGACCCGCAGTTTGGCCCTGTGATCCTCTTCGGCGCAGGCGGCACGCTCGTGGAGGTCTTCAAGGACCGCGCCCTGGGTCTGCCGCCGCTGAACACCACGCTGGCGCGCCGCATGATGGAACAGACGCATATCTTCCAGGCCCTGAAGGGCGTGCGCGGCCGCGAAAGCGTCGACATCGAGGCGCTGGAACGACTGATGGTGCGCTTCAGCAACCTCGTGGTCGAGCAGCCGCGCATCAAAGAAATCGACATCAACCCGCTCTTCGCGTCGCCGGACCGGCTCGTTGCGCTGGACGCTCGCATCGTCCTGCATGATCCCGAAGTCGCCGACGAGGACTTGCCGCAGACGGCCATCCGCCCCTACCCGGCCCAGTACACGTCGGTCTAGACGTTGCCGGACGGTGCGGACGTCATCATCCGACCGGTGCGCCCGGAAGACGAGCCCATGATGATCGACTTCACCCTGGCGCTGAGCCCGCACAACATCTACCTGCGCCATTTCCATTCCGTGTCCGTCAGCAGCCTCATTTCCCATGAGAAGCTGGCCCGCCTCTGCTTCGTAGACTACAACCACGAAATGGCGCTGGTCGCCGTCACCGAAGACCCCGTCACGGGCAAGCAGGAGATCATCGGCCACGGACAGCTCACCGAACTGCCTGGCCGCGACGAATCCGAGTTCGCCCTGCAGGTGCGCGACGAGGACCAGGGCATGGGCCTCGGCACGGAGATGTTGCGCATTCTGCTGACAAATCGCACGCGACGAAGGCCAGGAACGCGTCGTCGCGGAAATCATGCCGGAGAACTCCGGCATGCGCCGCGTCTGCACCAAACTCGGCTTCGAATTCGAGCGCATCCCCGAGAGCCCGAACTACAAGGCTGAGATCGAGCTGTAGTCACCGTCGGTACCGGGAGCACTGTGGTCTCCTTCAGATGAGCATAGCAACAAAGACTCCGGCTCGTGCGAGCCGGAGTCTTTGTTGCCCCGAAACAGAGCACGTGTATTCGATGTGCAAACTTGTCCGCTCGTCGGCTTCTCCCGCGCCAGAGAGCGCAAATATTTTAAGGTTCAATGGTTGACACGGCTTGACAATTCGTGTAGACTAGGCGCACAAATGTAATCGATTACATTTGTTGCCAAATTCGCTTCCCTCTTTAGTTTCGTACGCAAAATATGCATAGTGTTGTTCGTACAACGGGCGTTTCTGTTGCCACGGCAAGCCATACCTATTGCGACTCTGAAAAGGTCAGCATGCTGACCCAGGAGTTCGTTCGTCGCCCTCTGCAACACCTGTTCTTTCGTCCAGATCACACCATTCGCGATTCGCCACCCCGACGATTGTCCCTAAGCTGTGTTGTCGCGCCATCAGTCCCGAACCACTTATTCGCCCCACTCACCTTTGCCGCAGAGCAGACTGCTCTCGCGCACTGTTTGTAGATAGATTGTTTACAGCACTGATGGGACGTTGAGCCGCCATGTTCCAAGCTGTCTCTGCAATACCTGCACCGCGCGCCAGGAGCCATCTCCGCGACCCGGGTTTGCAGATGCAGGCAAGCGCCGGGACAGCCCAGTGACATTTCGTTTTCAGGTTCCCCCAGTACGTGGTGATGATTGGTCTTCCGTGCGCACCCGCACCTATCTGCTTTCGGCACTGGGTACAAGACACTTGCTCAAGGAGGATGCTATTCAGAAGAGATAGTCGTGCTCGGTTCGTTTTCTCGTAGCGTTTCACCACCGCGTTTCTCAACGTTCCAGGCAGCTAATGGAGGATTGCACCAATGTTGGAAGAACGAAAGAGATTCTGGATCTCTACAAAGGTTTGCGTGTGACCGATGTTAATGATGCGATGGATATTGTGGGCCATATGAACTTGGGGATGATGGACCATGACATTCGCCCCATTTTCCGAGATGTAGAAAACCTAACCCATTGCTTCGTCGGCTTCGCCCATACGGTCCGCTTTGTACCAACGAATCGCCCGATCACTGCCCATACGCCCGAAGACATGAAGGAGTTCATCAGCCATTGGTACCGGACGTGGGCAGGAGGTCCAAAGGAAGAAATCCTCGCAGGTGACGTCATCGTCATCGACGGCAAGGATACCGGCGTGGGCTCTTCCGGCTCCAACAATACCCAAAGCTGGATCAACAAGGGCGCCGTCGGCGTTGTGACCAACTCAGGGGCCCGCGATACAGACGAGTTGATTCGCCAGGGATGCGCTGTCTATGCCAAGCAGATCATCCCGACGATTCGCCCAGCACGCTTGGAACTCGATGCAGAGCAGGTACCCATCAATTGTGGCGGCGTCCTGGTCAGGCCCGGTGATGTAATCGTCGCCGATGGCGACGGCGTCGTGGTGGTGCCAATCGAACTTGCGGAGGAAGTCGCCAAATGGGCTCGCGGCGTTGCCAACGGTGACCGCGCCGGACGCCGCAGACTCTTCGAGGAAGCCGGCATGGAGTTCGACGAGACGGTGCAGCCGTTGGGCGACGACTAGTCATCGATTGCCCGTTCCCTTGGCAATGTCATGGTGAGGCGCGTTGCCCGCCATGACATTGCCGGCGCCGTGCGATCTTCACGGATTCGCTGCGAACTACCTATAGAGTCGTGCTTGGCAGAACCTTCGGAATATTGAACTGTATACTCCCACTGTGGAGGTTGACCATTTCCCGTTCCGCGAACAGAACCGCGCGCTCTGTGGCGCCTTGATGGATAGACAGGCGTGCCGTCAACCCATCTCCTGATAGAGGGCGCCCAGATGCATGTCAGCCCTACCGCGCACAGGCGGGCTATCGAAGCAGAATTCTCGACATGAGGTAACCGATGAAGGCGTAGTCAGAAGACATGAAAGGGGACGTAGCATGTTTCACCAAAGGAAGTTGCTGTTTCTCAGTTTGCTGCTTGCAGTAAGCCTCGCTGTTGTTGCCGGATGTGGCGCGGCTCCGGAGGCGGCGCCCGCCGCCGCAGATGAAGCGGCTCCCGCTGCACAAGAAGCAGGCGCCACCTCTGATTCCAAGTTCAAGGAAGCCCCAACGTTGGCGGAACGCGTCGCCAGCGGTGAATTGCCGCCTGTAGACGAGCGTTTGCCGCTGAACCCCATGGTCGTTGAGCCCGTCGAGGCCATCGGCGAGTACGGCGGCACCTGGCTTCTGCTCGGCGACGGACAGCGACGCATCGAGAACCCCGCGCTGTTCTCGGACGTGGGCCTGCTGATGTGGAACCGAGAGCAGACGGAGCCCATGCCCGGCATCGCCGAAAGCTGGGAAATCTCGGATGATGGTATGGAGTTCACCATCGTCCTGCGGGAAGGACTCAAATGGTCGGATGGCGAGCCCTTCACTGCCGACGATATCATCTTCTGGTACGAGGATATCGTGCTCAACGACGACCTGATGCCCGTCAAGGCGAGCTGGCTGAAGACGGCGGACGGCAACATGGGCTCGCTCGAGAAGATCGACGACTACACCGTCAAGTTCAGCTTTGGCCAGCCGCACGGCATGTTCATCACGCTGTTGACCAAGGAGATGTGGACGTTCGCGCCGCAGCACTATCTTTCCCAGTTCCATGCCGACTATGCTGACGCCGATGCCCTTGAACTGGCGATGGATGAGGCGGGTGTGGAAACGTGGATGGATCTATTCTGGCTGAAGGCTGATTTCGGCACCAACGGCACAACGGGCATGGCCAATCCCGAATTGCCGACCATGTTCCCGTGGCTGCAAACGACTGAGCCGCCCAGCGAACGCTACGTCTATGAGCGCAACCCCTACTTCTGGGCCGTCGATTCCGAACGCAACCAACTGCCCTATATCGATGAAGTGGACTTCCGCGTCGTCGATCCCGAGGTAATGAATCTGAAGATCACCGCCGGCGAACCCAACTTGCAGGCTTCGCGTGCAGACAGGCCTTCAAGGACATTTCGCTGTACATGCAATATGCGGAGGAGAACGAATACCGCGTGATCGAATGGGGTGATCTGCAGATCTCGGAGGCGGCGATCTGGATTAACCAGAACACGCCTGACCCAGTCGACCGGGAAATCTATCAGAATGTCGATTTCCGGCGTGCGTTGTCAATCGGAATCGATCGCGATCGGATCAACGATACGCTCTACTTGGGGATGGGGCGCCCGACGCAGGCCACTATCGGCTCGGCCAAGTACTTCAAGGATGAGTACTTCGACGCCTACACCGAGTTCGACCCGGAAGAAGCCAACCGCCTTCTGGATGAAATCGGCCTCACCGAGCGCGACAGCGAGGGCTTCCGGCTCAAGCCGGACGGCAACCGGCTCGCGCCTGTGATTGAGGTACCCAACGCCAGATCGGGCATGATCGACAACCTGACCATGATCAAGGAGGACTGGAAGAATATCGGTGTCGACCTCACCGTGAAGCCTATCGACCAGTCACTTTGGAACAATCGCATGCGCGCCGGCCAGATGCAGTTCACCGGCTGGCCCATGGGCAAACCTGAGACGGAGACGGACCTAACCCCCATCGACACCGGCACCGACTGGGCCCCACTGTGGGGACTCTGGTACAACACCAACGGTGAGCAGGGCGAGGAACCGCCGGAACACATCAAGGAACTGCAGAATTACTGGACGCAGCTTCTGCTCACCACAGATGAAGCGGAGCAGGAGGAACTGCTGCACAAGATCCTGCAGGCGCAGGCCGACAACGTTTGGGTAATCGGTGTGGTAGGCCCGGTGCCAAAACCCATCATCGCCAAGACCTGGTTCCGGAACGTCAACGAGAACTGCACCTGGAGCTTCCATCACGGTCACTTCATGGGCTGCACAGCCCCCTACCAGTTCTTCATTGAGAAAGACCACCAGTAGGCTGCAGGGAAGATCGCCCTAGCTAAGACCTGTCGTGGTGACCTCCGCCCTGGCAGGTCACCTCAGGTTCGCCAGCCCTCACGTAGCACTCGCCCTCCGTACCGACTACCCCCGGCCCTGGACGTCGTGAAACTCAGTGCAAAGAGAGCGTGCAAATGGGAGAATACATAGTCAGACGAGTGCTGTTGATGTTGCCGACCCTGTTCGTGCTGTCGATGTTCATATTCATCCTCATCCAACTGCCGCCCGGCAACTATCTGGACTCTCTGCTTGTCGAACTCGATAGCCAGGGCACACAGGTCAACGAAGAACAGATTCAGGCGCTCAAACAACGCTATGGCCTGGACGCCCCCATCTACGTCCAATACTGGCGATGGATCTCCGGGTTTCCACGAGGTGATTTCGGCGTATCGTTCTTGTACTGGGGAAAACGCAATCTCGAAATCATCAAGACCTATCTGGGATTCACCGTACTGCTGGCGGTCTCCACTCAGATATTCATACTGGCCGTCGGCATCCCAATCGGCATTTACTCCGCCACGCACAAGTATTCATTCCTCGATCATTTCTTCACGCTGCTCGGCTTTATCGGCCTATCGATCCCCAACTTTCTGCTTGCGCTGGTCCTGATGTTTGTTGGGTACTTCGTATTTGGCATTCCCAGTGTCGGCGGACTCTTCTCCGATGCGTACCTGGACTCAGGTTGGAGCCTGGGCAAGGTTGTCGACCTTATGCAACACATCTGGATTCCCATAGTCGTGCTGGGCACGGCGGGCACCGCGGGCATCATTCGCCGCATGCGAGGCAACTTGCTCGATGTGCTCAACATGCAGTTTGTCTCGACGGCGAGAGCCAAGGGGCTTCGGGAAGATGTGGTGATTCGCAAGCATGCCGTGATGAATGCGCTGGCGCCGATCATCATGGCGGTCGGCATGTGGTTTCCCCAGATACTGTCCGGCTCAGTGATTGTATCGATTGTGCTCTCCCTGCCAACGCTGGGACCAGTTCTCTACCGAGCATTGCTGGCGCAGGATATGTACTTGGCGGGGACCATCCTCTTCTTCCAGGCGGTGCTCCTACTCGTCGGAAACCTTGTGGCGGATATCTGCCTCGCCTGGGTGGATCCAAGGGTGGAGTACGAATGATGACAACTATCGTTCGAAGTTGAGATTGCGGGAGTGGGCTACGAGAAATGACAGAACTGAATGCGGGGGGAACTGCTCAGACGATGCCTGCCGTCACACCGGTCACGGAGACCGTGCAGGGAAGGCATGTCCCAATGGCAGTTGATGCGGGTACACTTCAAGCGGAACCGAATTGCCGTTTTCTCGCTCTGGGTGGTGGTCGGGCTCTATTTTGTCGTCGTCTTCGCGGATTTCCTGGCCCCGTGTGCCAGCAACGAAATGAATCAAGACTATGTGCATGCACCGCCTATGCGTGTGCATATCATGGACGAGAACGGATTGTCTCGCCCCGTTGTCTACAATTACCTTAGCGAAATCGATCCCAAGACCTATCAGCGCGTGTACACGGTCGACGAATCTCAAAGATTCTATCTGGAGTTCTTTGTCGAAGGTTTCGAGTACCGATTGCTAGGCGTGATTCCGGCCAATATCCACCTATTTGGCGTGCAGGCGCCGGGCGTAATTTTCATCCTGGGCACGGATCGCTTTGGACAAGACATGTACTCCAGGGTTCTGGCCGGCACACGCATATCGCTGACTATCGGTCTGCTGAGCGTGCTGATCAGCTTGGTAATCGGTTCCGTCTTGGGTACGCTCTCCGGCTATTATGGCGGAATTATCGACTCCATGATCCAGCGTGTGATCGAGCTACTTAGCTCCCTGCCACGTATTCCCCTATGGATGACACTGGCCGCCGCGCTGCGGCCCACGTGGTCTTCGCTCAGGGTATATTTTGGGATCGTCACGATTCTGGCATTGATCGGCTGGACCGGTCTGGCGAGAGAAGTGCGCGGCAAAGTACTAACCATACGCGGCATGGACTACACGATGGCGGCCAAGGCAGGCGGCGCATCGAGCTGGCACAATATCATCCATCACATGATTCCCAATTCACTCAGCCACATCATCGTGGTCGCCACGCTCGCCATCCCCGGCATGATTATCGTTGAATCGTCGCTGAGTTTTCTGGGGCTGGGCATTCAACCGCCCATGACAAGTTTGGGCGTGCTGTTGCGAGAAGCGCAAAACGTTCGATCCATCGTGAACTATCCATGGCTTTTCAGCCCTGCTTATGTGATCGTCATATCTATCCTTGCTTTCAATTTCTTTGGAGATGGCCTCCGTGATGCAGCCGATCCATACTCAAACTGAACCGGATCCCCTGGCCGCGCCTCCGTGAGCGACTCAGGAACTGTCCTGCTCCGCGTCCGCGGGCTGCACACCTATTTCGAGACCGAGTTTGGCACGGTCAAGGCGGTGGATGGCGTTGATTTCGACCTGCGGAGCGGAGAAACGTTGGGCGTGGTAGGCGAGAGCGGCTGTGGCAAGAGTGTCACGGCCATGTCGATCATGCAGCTGTTGCCACCCTCTCGAACGAAGCTACAGGGCAGCATCGAGTACTACCACGCCGGTCGCAAGATCGAGATTTCGGGTCTCGATCCGAAAGGCAAGGAGATGAGAGCGCTGCGCGGCAATGAGATCGCCATGATCTTCCAGGAGCCGATGACCTCGCTAATCCGGTCTACACGATCGGCGACCAGATTATGGAGGCCATCCTCCTCACCAGGATGTGGGCAAATCGGAAGCGCGAGAGAAGCGATTCAGCTTCTGGAGCGCGTTGGGCTTTCCTCGCCGCGACAGCAAGTCGATCAGTATCCCCATCAGCTCTCCGGCGGCATGCGCCAGCGGGTGATGATCGCCATGGCCCTGTCCTGCAACCCGACGCTGCTCATCGCCGATGAGCCGACCACGGCGCTCGATGTGACCATTGAGGCGCAGATTCTGGACCTGATGCGTGATCTCAAGCAGGAGTTCGGCATGGCCATCATGTTGATCACGCATAGCCTGGGCGTCGTGGCCGAGATGTGCAACCGCGTGATCGTCATGTACTTGGGCAAGATAGTCGACGCGGCACGACGGACGACATCTTTACAATCCAAAACATCCCTACACGCAGCAGCTCCTCAAGTCCATACCGATTATTGGTTTGAAAGAAAGGCTTAGCCCGATCGAAGGATCGGTTCCCATGCCGACGGTACAGCTTCCGGGGTGTGCGTTTGCTCCCGGTGTCCGGCGGCAATGGAGATCTGCCATGTAGAGCCCCCGCCGACCTTCAACTTCGACCGCAATCAAGACGCCACGTGCTGGCTCTATGCACGACAGAAAGGAAGGTAGAGGCCTCTTTTGAACGCAGAATGAGGCCTCATCCTCGATGTCGAGAACCTCGTCATGCACTTCCCGATACGGAAAGGCTTCCTGCGCCGTACCGTCGGCTGGATCAAGGCCGTCGACGACATCAGCCTATTCATCCGAGAAGGCGAGACGCTGGGGCTTGTAGGCGAGAGCGGTTGCGGAAAGACCCGGCAGGGCGCTGTCTTCTGCGATTGTATGAGCCGACAGCAGGCTCCGTCCGATTTCGCATGAATGGCGTGATGAAAGACCTGATCACGCTTGGCCCTTCGGAAATGAAGGAGGTGCGTCGCCACTTGCAGATCATCTTTCAGGATCCGTTTTCTTCGCTCGATCCCGCATGTCGATTCGAGATGTCGTTGCCGAGCCCTTGAACATCAATCGGATCGGTTCGCGAAGGAACAGAAGAATCGCGTCGCCGAATTGCTTGAACTGGTCGGGCTCAACACCGCACAGATGAACCGCTATCCCCACGAGTTCAGTGGCGGCCAGCGACAGCGCGTCGGAATCGCCCGGGCCCTGGCCCTGAACCCCCGGCTGATCGTCTGCGACGAACCGGTTTCGGCGCTCGATGTGTCCGTTCAGGCTCAGGTGCTGAACCTGCTTCTGGACCTACAAAGAGACCTGAAACTGACCTATCTGTTTATCGCCCACGATCTGAGCGTGGTAGAATATATCAGCGACCGGGTGGCTGTCATGTACCTGGGCAAGATCGTGGAGATTGCTGATTCGGACGATCTACCAGGCCCCCAAGCATCCGTACACGGAGGCGCTGCTGAATGCGATACCCGTCCGGACCCGCGCGTCCAGAAAGCGGATCGTACTCGAAGGAACCGTGCCGGACCCGTCCGTCCCGCCGCCAGGGTGCAACTTTCAGACACGGTGCCCGTATGCCATAGACCTTTGCCGCAGTGTCGACCCGGCCGCTAGTCCGCCTGGAATCGGATACCGAATCAGAACGGTATGTTGCGTGCCATCTCGCCACTGAACTGGAACTGACAGGCTACCCGGCTGGGCGTGCAGCGAATCGGCTGGCGGAACCAACTTTGAGCGGCTGCCGGCGTTGGCCGGGGTGACGGCGACTACACACCTCACCCACCATCTTGTTTGTATCCTGCCCTGCGTATTTCGCTCACCCCAGATCATGAGAGGATAGGAATATGGACGAGCGATGACGTTTCAGCTAACCAGGCTCCGTCACTTTTTGTTGCGATGCGCTGGAGGCGGTCGGGGTGCCTCGCCGGATGACGGCGATGTGGTGGCCACTTCGTTCACCGCACCAGACCACGCGGCCTTGTCGAGCCACGGCGTGGTCCGCTCTATTGCCAGTCTATGTTCGCCGGCTGCAGCAAGGGCAGCACGACATCCTCAACCGGACACTTCATGCGGAACGTCAGATGCGCCGCGAGCGTCACTTGTCGACGGCGACGCCGGATTAGGTCAGGTGGTCGGCACCTATGCTATGGGGTTGGCATGTTCAGATGCGCCGAGCTGAAACCGGCTCTGCGTTGCGGCGGTGCATAATAGCTCGCATTTCGGGTACGGCGCACTGTTTGTGGAGCACGCGGTTGAAGCGAGCATGATCGGGGTGGCCTGACCAATGCGCCAGTCCAACATGCCGCCGTGGGGTGGACGCAAACCATTCTTTGGTACGAACCCCATTGATGTGGGCATCCCCGCCGGTGACCAGCAGCCGGTCATTCTTGACATGTCAACAAGCATTTCACACGCGGCAAGATCATCATGGCCGAAAAGGCCGGGCAGACTATTCCGGAGGGGTGGGCGATCGACGCTGACGGCGATCCACGACTGATGATTGCGGCGTTCGCAGGCGCCGTTCTCCGCCTTTGGTGGGTACAAGGGCTCGGGGTTGGCGCTACTTGTCGATGTACTTTGCGGCGTGTTCACAGGCGCCGCTTTTGGTCTGCACATTGTCAATCTTTATGACGAGGCGACGAAGCCTCAGAATGTGGGCCATTTCTTCGCCCGCGTTCGACCCTCATAGCTTCATGCCCATAGGTGAATTCCGTGAACGGGTAGATCGGTACATCCAGCGAAATGCGTAGTCAGCCAAGGATGTCTGGGCACGATCGCATCTTCGTGCCTGGCGAAATCGAGTACGAACACGAGCTTGGCGCCACCAAGAACGGTATCTCATTGCAGCCATCCGGAGTCATGGAGCTAGACACGCTCGCTGACGACCTGCACATATCGCGTCTATAGCTGGCGAACACGGCCGGCGGCGGCGCAGGGCTGATGCCCAAAGAATGGATCGCGAAAGAGGTTGGGTGAGACGAGCGATCCTGCTTTGTAGCCCAGGTCATCGACGCAGAAGGGCTTGTCGAAGAAACCGTGCGAATCGCAGGGCCGCTCGACGATGCCGACGAACCTTTGCCCGTGCGCGCCGAGGACCAGGGCATGGGCCTCGGCACGGAGATGTTCGCGTTGTGCTACAGATCGCGTGCGACGAAGGCCAGGAGCGCGTCGTGGCGGAAATCATGCCCGAGAACTCCGGCATGCGCCGCGTCTGCACAAAACTGGGCTTCGAATTCGAACGCATCCCGAAAGTCCGAACTACCGAGAGGCTGAAATCGAGCTGTAGTGGACCGCGACCCTGGCGCAGCCGCAATCGCTTCCGCAACATGAAATCTTCCTTAGAACCCGGCTTCATCGAGCCGGGTTCTTCGTATCGCTTCTTCGTGCGTAATTAGCCTGGCCACGGTCGGCTACGGCGACCTTACTCCCACCACCCCAGCGGCGAAAATCCTCACCATCATCTATGTGATCAACGGGATCGCCATCCTACTGGCCCTGTTTGATCGCATTCGGACAGTCCGCAATCGTCACATCCTGCCTCGCGAAACAGGCCTCGAAAGCGCCACCGACGAGATCGGCGCATGAGTGACCCAGCGACCAGGCGGAAATTGAGCTGTAGTCGCCGGCGAGCCTGGCGCAGCGGCCAATCGCTTCCGCAATACGAAATCCCGCCAAGAACCCGGTTTCCTCGAGCCGGGTTCTTCGTATCGCGTCTTCGCCATCCACACTGCGCCGGCCGTCCTACAAGGCGCCACGACGTGAAGCCGCGTTTCTGAATCCCGCAACATGATCAATAATGGTTCCACTCTTGACCCGTCCGACTGGCTGGGTCTGGGGGATGCGCACATCGGCGGCGGACCCCTTGCCGCCCCGCATTGCGGTGTGGAGCATATGCGAATGTACGGCGGTATCCGCACTGCCAAGCTGGCGGTAGTGGCTGTTCTCGGATATTGAGGCCAATCGGAACCAGTAGTTCTGCCGCGCGCCGGGCCCGACCATGCTGTCCTGCCGCGATGCAGACGCAGTGGATTGGACGGCATTCGCCGCGGTGTTCTGGTCAGCGTACCAGATCGGACAGCATGCGGCGTGCGGCGACGTGTGCGGATAGGGGCATTCATGCCATGCAAAGGAAACAGAACTATGGGACCCAATCGTGAACGACTTCCGATTCCGGAGAAGGAGTTCGCAGGGACGCTGGGCCGGACAATGGAAGAGTCCAACGCTGACAAACCAGCCATCATCACCCCGCCGGACGGAGCGCCCAACGTGGTCATCGTCCTGCTGGACGACGTCGGCTTCGGCGCGTCGGACGTCTTCGGTGGACCCGTGCCCATGCCGGCGCTAGGAGAGGTCGCCGGCGCTGGCCTGCGCTACAACCAGTTCCATACGACCGCGCTCTGCTCCCCAACGCGTTCTGCACTGCTCACGGGCCGCAATCACCACAGTGTCGGCTTCGGCG
Source organism: uncultured Chloroflexia bacterium (assembly GCA_963752485.1). Taxonomy (GTDB): domain Bacteria; phylum Chloroflexota; class Anaerolineae; order Caldilineales; family Caldilineaceae; genus JASGTU01. The sequence continues at coordinate 457,688 of CAVVYP010000011.1, read as the reverse complement.
CCATCGCGGAGATCGCCGTGGGCTATCCCGGTTACAACAGCGTCATTCCCGACAGCAAGGCCACCATCGGCAGAATCCTCAAGGGCAACGGCTACAACACAGCCTTCTTCGGAAAGAATCACATCACGCCCATGTGGGAGACCAGTCCGGCCGGGCCAATGGATCGCTGGCCCACAGGGCTGGGCTTCGAGCGATTCTACGGCTTCATGGGCGGAGAAGCCTCACAGTGGGAGCCCTCCCTGCTGGACCAGACCACGCCGGTCAATCCCCACGTCGGCAAAGAGGGGTATCACCTGACGGAGGACTTGGCAGACAAGACCATCTCGTGGATTCGCAACCAGAAGACGTCTGCGCCTGACAAACCCTTCCTGATCTACTTCGCTCCAGGAGCGACGCACGCGCCGCACCACGCGCCCAAGGAGTGGATCGACAAGTTCAAGGGGCAGTTCGACCAAGGCTGGGACTCCCTGCGCCAGCAGATATTCCAGCGACAGTCTGATACCGGCATCATTCCCGAAGGCGCCACCAACACGCCTCGACCGGATTCAATCCCCGCCTGGGAGGACTACCCCGACAGGTACAAGCCTGTGGCATCCCGCCTGATGGAAGTCTACGCCGGTTTTCTGGCCCATACCGACTACCACATCGGCCGTGTCATCCAGACCATCAAAGAGATGGGCCAGTGGGACAATACCCTCTTCCTCTACATCGTGGGCGATAACGGCGCATCTGCAGAAGGCACGATTCACGGCGCATGGAGCGCGCCGTCCATGCAAAATGGCTTTCCGGAAGATCCGGAATGGCTCCTGGAGCACATGGATACCTTCGGCGGACCGGAGGCCGAAAACCACTATAACGTGGGGTGGGCGTGGGCGCTTGACGCACCCTTCCAGTGGACGAAACAGGTCGCCTCGCATTTCGGCGGCACGCGCAACGCCATGGCCGTCTCCTGGCCCAATGGCATTGCGGATGCGGGCGGTCTGCGCACCCAGTTCCACCACGTGATCGATATCGCGCCCACCATTCTGGATGCAGCGAACATCCCAGCGCCGGAGCGCATCGACGGCGTGGTCCAGGAACCAATCGAGGGCGTGAGTATGCGCTACTCCTTCGATGACGCCGGGGCGCCGAGCAATCACCGTACCCAGTACTTCGAGATATCTGGCCAACCGCGCCATCTACCACGACGGCTGGGTGGCGGCCTGCTTCCATGGCCGCGTCCCCTGGGAGCGGTCTGCGGATCTACCCATAGGCGGCCCGCAGGAGGTTTGGGAACTCTACCGTCTCGAGGACGATTTCAGCCAAGGCGTGAATCTGGCCGGCGAATACCCAGACAAGCTTGTGGAACTGCAAGCGCTGTTCGACGAAGAGGCGTGGAAGTACAACGTCTATCCGCTAAGCGGCGACACGACATCACGCTCGCTGCCCTTCCACCGGCCCAGCCTGATCGCCGGGCAGAAGAAGTTCACGTACTATGCGGAAAACGTACACATGCCGGAACTGGCTATCGTCAACATGAAGAATCGCTCCTTCAAACTGACGGCCCATCTGGCGATGCCGGCGGACGGCGCCGAAGGCGTCATCATCTGCCAGGGCGGCAATCTGGCCGGCTGGTCTCTCTACGTCGAAGACAACAGACCCGTCTACTACTACAACTGGCTGGGTCACGAAATGTACGCCATCCGATCCGACCAGGAGCTTCCGGCCGGCCCGGTACAGTTACAAGTCGACTTCGACTACGACGGCGGCGGACTGGGACTCGGCGGCACAGCCAAGCTGTCCGTGAACGGAGAACAGATTGCGGAAGGCCGCATAGAAAAGACCGTGCCGTTTGTCTTCTCCATGAGCGGCGAGACTATGGACGTCGGCATCGACACCGGCGCGCCCGTTGCGCCCTACCCGCATCACGAGTTTCCCTTCACGGGTGCGATCGAGAAGATTGAGATCGAGGTAGAATCTATACTGGCCGGCCTCTCCGAAGATCAGCGAGAGAAACTGCTTGCGGCCGGGATGGGTCACGCGGCAATGGCGTCGCAATAGACGGCTGCGCGACAGAGCGCTGAGGAGCGCGGCAAGTTGCCCAACTTTGTCGCCATCAACTTCTACCGGAACGGCGACGTGTTCAGCGAGGTCGACGCTGCCCAACGGTGTCGGCAGCGCTGATCAGTGACAGTCGGTTGGCATGTGAAAGGCGAAGGCCTATTCGTGCGGAGAATTCAATGACCGTTCAACAAGATATCACTACGCCCCATGGCATCGACATCCAAGAGTCCAGGTTGAAGATCTTTCGGAAGGGTAGCCGCACGTTCTTCTACAGCAGTCTCTTCTTCCCCAAAGACGTGCGCAGGGACATCTTCACCCTGTACAGCTTCACGCGCCTCGCGGATGATTTCGTGGATTCCATTCCACAACAACCGGACGCGTTCGCCGCCTTTCGGGCTCAATATGAAGACGCGCTCAGGGGAAAGAAAGTCGAAGAGGAAATCGTCCAGTCATTTGCCGACTTGTCAAGAGACCGGCGATTCGATGAAGCGTGGGTCGAGGCGTTCTTTCGTGCGATGGAGTCGGACCTGGGCACGGTGGCCTACCGGACCGTGGAGGATCTGAAGCGCTACATCTACGGCGCTGCCGAGGTGATCGGATTGATGTCGCACCAGTTGACCGGAGTGCCCAAGGACACTGAGCCTGCCGCGCAATCCCTCGGACGAGCATTTCAGTACATCAATTTCATTCGCGACATCCAGGAAGACCTGGACATGCACCGGCAATATCTGCCGATCGAGGAGCTCGAGGCAGTGGGCCTGAAGGACCTCTCAGAGGCGTCCGCCAGAGAGCGGCCGGACGCATTCATCCGCTTCATGCGTCTGCAGTTCGAGCGCTACCGCGACTGGCAGCGAGAAGGGGAAGAGGGCCTGCACAAGTTGCCAACGCGGATACGCGTTCCGTTGCTGACAGCCGCACAGATGTACTGGTGGACGGCGGAGCAAATCGAAAGCGACCCCTGGATTGTCTATCGCAAGAAGGTGAAGCCTGGAATCGGCCGCATCCTCCTGACCGCAACGCGCCATGCCACGCGCCCGCCACTCCAGCACAGCCGCCCATAGGGCGGACATGCGTCCGGTGGGGGACCTATGAACGTCGCGCCGCATTCGGGTTGTGTCAGGACAGAAGCGGAAACTCGACGCGCCTGCCTTCCCTGGCCGATTGATACGCGCCCAGCACCATCTCCACCGAGACGCGGCCGTCCTCGGCTGTGATCGCCGGCTCCGTGTCGTCGCGCAACATGTCAACGAATGATCGCGGCACAGACGCGATGCGTTCGCCGTGCGCGTCGGGAATGGGAATGCCGAGGTCTGTCCAACTCGGAGTCTCCCTCGTATACACCTTCAACGCGATCGGATGTGGCGGCAACGGTACGTTGGTCGAAGGTACGTCGTCGTGGTTCTGGATGAGCACGCCCTGATCGCCGTAGATCTCCGTCGTGTTCTCACCGGCCAACGTCACCGACGAGTTCACAAGCACAACCATCGCCCCGCTGGCGTAGCGATAGATCGCCACGCCCGTGTCGTCCGGCGCAACATCCGTTACGGTATTGCCAATCTCAGCCATGACGCTGATAGGGCGACCCATCATCCAGTGAATGAGGTCCGTAGCATGGGAAGCGTCGTCCATGAACATGCCCATGTTCTGCTCGGGGTCGATGTGCCAGCGCGTGGGCCCATTGACGAACGCATCGTTGAACAGCACGGGAATGCAATGCCTTCGCCGGAACAGGCTGATGTTCCCCAGCGCGCCCGAATCCAGTATCTCCTTGATGCGGATGTTGGAGGGGTCGTGGCGCATTTGGTAGGCCATCATGAATCGCACGCCGGCCGTCTCGCACGCTTCCGCCATGCGATCACAGTCCGCCAGTGTCAGCGCCATTGGCTTCTGGCAAAGGATGTCTTTGCCGGCCGCCGCCGCCGCCAACACCATGTCGGCGTGACGATTCGTTTCACACGTAACGATCACACCTTGAATTTCAGCATCAGCCAGCAGGTCTTCCAGGTGCGGCGTAAACCTCATGCCGTACTTGGCGGCCGCCTCCTCCCCGCGCACCGGGTCGTCGTCCCAGCAGGCGACCAAGTTGACATCCTCATACGTCAGCATTCGCTGGCAGTAGGCGTTAGCATGGCCGTGCGCGAAGCTGATTACGCCGATACCAATAGGTGACGCCATCCGGCTTGCCTCCCCTGGATTCTATGTTGGTAGGAATTCGCGCAGTCCGGAGCCCACACGGCATCCGCGTCTGATCGCCTGCGGCAGGCAGCGGTAGGTCCCGCGTGCAGGCGCGCAATACACCTGAAGAAAAGATCCGATCCGGCTCGACCGGGGCGATCGGACTCACTCGAACGCCGTCAGTTCGCCGGTGTCATGCCCCAATCCACGACCTGTTCCGCCGCGAACGTATAGTCCAGCGGCAAATCGATCCCCAGCGGCCTCTGCCCACTGCCGTCCGCGTTCATCACCCACAGCCGCCACTCGCCCGCGCTGTTCCCTTCGTCCCGGTTGCTCAAATAGACGATATGCTGGCCATCCGGACTCCACGCAGGAGAGACGTTGCTCGGAAGCTCGTCCACAAGAGTGGTCACGGGCTTCGTAAGAGCGTACAGCCCGCTGCCGTCCTGCACCACGGAGAAGATTTCCCAGTGGCTGCCTTCGCGGCTCTGGAACACGATCCGATCCTTGCCCGGTTGCCAGTCCGGATCCTGGTAGTACGGGGCGCTCAAGAGCAGCCGCGTCGTACCGTCCGGGTCGTCGTTCGTAACCTCAAGCCCCGTGTTCGATTGATACGTGATGCCGCCCTCGCTCCAGGACGGAGCCTTTGCCGACGTCAACGTCGGCAGATCGCGGAACTCGCCGCCATCCGCGTTGACCCGGCTCAAGCCGTACTCAGGCTGGGTCGTCAAATCAAAACTCGAAAGGAAGGGGTTGTCGGGCAGGCAAATGCCAAATCCTACGTCCCGGCATTCGAACTCGCCCGAGAGCCTGTTGAACAGCACATACGCCCCGTCCGGGCTCCACGTGGGCGCCCGCAACCTCTCGCCGCCGGAATAGATGCGCCGCACGTTGCCGCCGTCAATCCCGATCAGAAAGAGCCCATGATCGCCGCCCGTCCCTAGTGAACGCAACGTTCTTGCCGTCCGGACTGATGGACGGGTCAATGCCCGACACCAGATAGCGGCTGTTCCCCGTCGCCATATCCACGACATATATCTCCCCACCGAGGCTTGTCTGCACGACCAGATTGCCACTCAGACCCGGCGCAGGAAGCTGCCCCGCTCTCGGCAGCTCCAGCATGTTCAGTCGCCCGCCCGTACCCGTTGACGCCGGTTCGGGCTGCTCGCCCGCGACGACAACAGGCAGAATCGCCCGCGGCGCCGTCAGCGAAACAAATTCCTCAGCGACCCACCCGGCGGCCCCGTCCAGCGCCTCGCCCGTGATCTGAATCCATGTAGAATCTTCGCTGCGGCCCACGGCGGCATATTGCTCGCCCGGCAGAGCTTTCGCAACGATGCGGAATGCGACGCCCGGACCTGACCGCACGTTCAACCGAGAATCCGTAAGCGCCACCGTCGCCGTGATGCCGATTTCCGACCCGGAGTTCGACGATCCAACGCCGGCTCTGATCCTCGCCATTGGCAATGGAACCTGTATCGCCCGTCGGCCCGACCGGCATGGCGTCCGGCATCGCGTTGCTCGAATCGGTCATCGCCGGCCCGAGCGCTTCAATCGCCACAATTGGCAGACGAGCGACATTGAACGTAACGACGTCCGCAGCCGGCGCCCAGCCGCGCAACCCTTGCGGTGTGATGGCGGCCAGCCACGAACCATCCTGCGTCCGCCCGGAAACCGTCACCGCTGTCCCCGTCGGCAAGGATGCAAGGCTCTCACCGCCGGGCGAGGCGGCAAGCATAGCCCCGCCGGAGCGAACCACCGCAACCTGGCCCGCACCTGCGGCGGAACCGGCGCCGCTCGGCGCGTCCGCATTCATCTGCGTGGTCGTCGCGGGAGTGGTCGTCGCGGGAGTTGCCGTAGCCACCGGCGTCGGCGATGGCGTCGGCGTGAGTGTCGGCTCGGGTGTCGCCGTCGGCGTCGGCAGGTCAATGGGCGCGTCCGACCCGGCCCCCGACGGAACCCGGTCTCCCACGATGACGGGCAGTTGTGCGGCGCCAAACATCAGGACATCCACTGTCGCCACCCAGCCCGAGGTGTCGTCAGCCGTACGTACGGCCATCCAAAGACCGTCGGCGGAGCGACCGAGCGCCGTGAGGTTTTCACCCACCTCCAGTTCGCGAATGAGCGCGCCGCCCGGGGCATCCAGCAGGCTCGCGCCGCCGCTGCCTACGACGGCCCGGCTGCCGGCCGCCTGAAAATCGGACGCGAGGTCAGCACGCGCAGCCGAAGACTCGGCTTGGACCACTGCCGGGCTAGCCGCCCAGCCCATCCCCGCGAGCACCAGGGACAATGCAAGAACTACGCGCGCGTTTCGCCATAGCATACGAGCACTTGGGACCCTGCCAGTCATCCTGGATGTCGAGCTTGCTCACTACATGATTGCTCCACGGACCGCTCCATTTCTTGACACGCCGTACTGGCCAGTCTATAATTTCGCTGACCGACCGAACGGTCGGTCGGGCTGAAGTCATTATTGCGGATTTCCATGCTGCAAGTCAAAATCCGTGTTGCGAGGAATACCGAATGAGCGGCGTTACGAATGTCGAACCCACTTCACGCGATCGAGTCCTTTCCGCCGCACAACAGCTAATCATCGATCACGGCTTTGTCGACTTCTCCATGCGCGAATTGGCGGAGGTCAGCGGACTTGCCAAGGCCACGATCTATCATCACTTCCCCGACAAACAGACTATCTGCCACTCCGTCGTCGAGATCGAATTCGCCGATTTGCGCGATAGGATAATCACGGCGGCCCAGTCCGCGGAATCACCTGTGGAACGACTACGCGCCGTCGTGGACGAATTGTTGGGCCCCCAACTGGAACGCCGCCTTGTCGTGCTGTTGGCCGCCCACGAGGCGGTCGGCCTGGGCATGCACTTCCACAGTATCATCAAGCGCTACCGAAATGAGATGGTCGCACCCATCGTCGACATCATTCAGGATGGCATCGACCGGGGTGATTTCCGGCCGGTCAACGTCGACATGACGGTCATCAGTCTCATGGGCATGATGCAAAGCTATATCACGCACCGGATACTCATTTCGCCGGACCAACAACTCGACAATATCGTGGAGCACACCCTGGACCTGCTGCTCAACGGCATCAGCGCATCCGCATGACTATGCACATTATATGCCGATCCCATACTCTCCGACCAAAACGGCTGTCAGCCTTACGGTTGATCCGTTCGCAATTTGCTACCATCACCACCGATATGCCGCCATCATCCGCATGCGCGTAGGCGCCGCCACATGTCAGAAAGCACTCAGTCCATGAAGTCAAACGTCACTACACGAAAATCCCACATCTTGCGGCTCGGACACCGGCGGTTTCGCACCGTTCTGCTCTTCGCTGCCCTGTCCGTGGCCCTGCTGCCTGCCGCGTGCTCGTTCGGCCGTGGAGAGGAGGAGACCGCACCCGTAGCTCTCGACGCGTACCTACCTGCGTCTGACTCCGCATCGAGTCAGCCCGCAGAGTCCGATGTGGCAGAGCAATCCGTCGCCGCCGAAGGCTCGAATGTAGACGCCTCCCTGCTGCCGGACAGTCAGCCTGCAGTCGTCGGACGCTACACCGCAGAGATTGTGCCTGCAGATCAAGTCCCCGTCGTGCCGGAGGTCGCCGGCCAAGTCCTGCAGTTCAACCTCGAAGTTGGGGATCGCGTCACGAAGGATGAGCTGCTGATGGGCATAGACAGCAGCACCTACCAGGCGCAGCGAGCCCAGGCGCTGGCCGCCCTGCAGGCAGCGCAGGCCCAGCTCGACCTGCTGCTCGAAGGCGCGGATGAGGAAGACATCGAAGCCGCACGCGCGGCCGTCACCGCTGCGGACGAAGGCTACAAGCGCGCCCTGGAAGGCCCCACCGCTGAGGACCTAATCATGGCCGAGGCGCAGCTTCGACAAGCCGAGGCCGCGGTCAAGCGCGCCCAGGCGGCATTTGACCAGGTCTCCTGGAATCCCGTCATTGCCGCCCTGCCTGAAAGCGTGCAACTTGAATCGGCCACGTTGAGTTTGGAGTCCGCCAAGGCGCAGTACGAGAAGCTGACCAAGGGCGCCACGGAAGACGTGATCGCGGGCGCATATGCACAGCTTGCCGGCGCACGCGCGCAGCTTCAGGCCCTGGAAGACGGCGCCAAACCGGCCCAGATCGACGCCGCTCGAGCGCAGGTCAATCAGGCGGAGACCGCGCTCTATTTGTCCCAGCTACAGCTGGACAAGACGCAGGTGCGAGCGCCCATCGACGGCATCGTCGCATCGGTCAGCACAGCCCTCGGCGCCATGGTCGCACCCGGTAACCCAGTTGCCGTGCTGATGTCGCCGGACGTAGAAATCGCCGTAGCCGTGGAAGAGACGCGACTGGCCGATCTGGCCGTTGGCAAGCCTGCAACCATCCGCGTGGACGCCTATCCCGGCCGCGAATTCGCCGGCGAAGTCGTCCAGATTGCGCCGGCCTTGGATCCTGCCACGCGCACCGTCAAGGTCACGATTCGTCCGCTGGACGGCGACGGCGCCCTCCTGCCCGGCATGTTCGCTTCGGTTGAGTTACGCCAGTAGGTGAAATGCGAGAGTCCGCGCCCTGCGCCGTACGGACGGCGTATGTCGCACCCATGTGATCGACTCGCTATCGAGCCTCTGAGGAGATAGTTTCTATGAAAATTTGGGACGTTGCCATACGCAGACCTGTCTTCATGACGATGGTGCTCGCGGCGGGTGTGGTGCTCGGGCTGGTGTCGTACTTCCGCATGCCCGTCAATCTCTTCCCCGACATCGAGTTCCCGGTCATTGTCGTGACGACGGTCTACCCGGGAGCCAGCCCGGAAGAGGTCGAAGAGCAGATTACGTCGATCCTCGAAGAGGAACTTGGCGGCATCGCCGGTCTGGACGAGCTGTCCAGCACCTCGTCCGAGGGCGTGAGCACCGTCATCATGTCCTTCGATATGGACATGGACGTCGACAAAGTCAGCCAGCAAGTGCGCGAGGAGGTCAGCCTCCTGCGCAGACGTCTGCCCGACGCCATCGAAGAACCCCTCGTCAGCCGCTTCAATTTCACAGATACGCCCATCCTCCTGTTCGGCATCGCCGACGGCACAGGTCAGCTGACGCCTGTCGGAGTTGCGCACGCTAGTGGAGGAGGAGTTCCAGGCGCCGCTCGAGCGCGTCGACGGCGTCGGCCAGGTGTTGGTCGAAGGCGGAGATGTTCGCGAGGTTCAGGTGCTGCTGGATATGGCCGCGCTGCAGGCAAGACGGATCGCGCCGCAACAGGTCATCGAAGCGATTCGCGGAGAGAACCTGAACATTCCTGGCGGCTCTTTGGTAGACGGTGACCTCGAGTTGCTTGTGCGTACGCCGGGCAACTTCGACACGCTCGAAGACCTCGAGAACGTGATCATCGCCGACCGCGGCTCGCCCATCTACCTGCGCGACGTTGCCACCGTCGTCGACACCTTTGAGCAACGCGACAAAGTCACCCGCCTGAACGGTGAAGAATCCGTCGTCATCAACATCCGCAAGGAGAGCGGCACGAACACCACGGCTGTCGCCGACCGCGTCAAGTCCGTTCTGGATGAAATCGCACTCGAGAACCCCGACCTTGATGTAGCCATCGCCGGCGACGAGTCGGACATCGTCAAACAATCTGCCAACGGGGCCATCGAGGACCTGTTGTGGGGCGCGCTGCTGGCATCGGTCGTCATCTTCGCCTTCTTCCGTGACGTTCGCAACACGGTGATCACCATTGCCGGCTTGCCGGTGATCATGATCTCTTCCCTGTTCTTCATGGACCTGTTCGGCATCTCCCTGAACCAGCTTTCTCTACTGGCTCTGGCATTGGTCATTGGCCTTGTGATCGACGACGGCATCGTCGTGCGCGAGAATATCCTGCGCTGGATCGAGAAGGGCTACCGGCCGGTCATCGCCGCCAGCAAGGGCACCGCCGAAGTCGTCCTTCCCGTCATCGCAACCAGCGCCACGATTCTGGCCGTGTTTCTGCCCGTCGCCTATGCCGAAGGCATTATCGGCCAATTCTTCCGAGACTTCGGCCTCACCGTCTCCATCGCAATCGTGGTCTCCACATTCGAGGCCTTAACCATGGCCCCCATGTTGAGCGCCAAGTTCTTCAAGGCCAGCGAAGACGAGGGCGGGGAAATCGACGAGAGCCGCGGCGACGAGGCTGCCGGCCGCGGTCCCCTGGATCGCTTCTACGCCCGTATCCTCAACTGGACGCTCAACCACAAAGCAATCACCGCCATCTTTGCCATTGCCGTGATCATGGTCAGCGCATATAGCGCCAGAACCATCCCCCAGGCGTTCACGCCTAACCTCGACCAGAATCGATTCGATGTCTCCATGGAGATGCCGGTGGGCACGCCGCTGGAAACCACCCTTGCGGAAGCCGTGAAGGTGGAGGGCATCATCCGCAGCCACCCGGGTACGACAAACGTATTCACGTCCGTCGGCGGCACGGGCATGCCCAACAAGGCCGAGTTCTCGATTCTTGTAGACGAGACCTACCGGCGCGACGGCGCGACCGTTGCGGTCATGGATGAGCTGCGCGAACCCCTTGCCAATGTACCTGGCGTAGCGTTTCAGGTGGCCGATGACGTCACCGGCGGCGACAACATGCTGGGCAACCGCGACATCATCGTGGAGATGACGGCGGATTCAGGCGAGTACACCGAGCTTGGCGCGCAGGCGGAGGCGTTCGCCACCCAGCTTGCTGACCATCCCCGGCCTCGTCGACATCGATGTCAGCTATCGCAGCCGGAACCCCAGAGCTCCAGTTGGACATCGACCGCGAGCGCGCCGCCAACCTCGGCCTCAGCACGGCACAAATCGGTTCGACAGTCCGTACGCTCATCAACGGTGAAGTGGCCTCCGTTTATCGCGGCGAAGGGGAAGAAGCCAACATCCGAGTGCAGCTCAACGAGGCCGGCCGCGGCAGCGCCGGGGACATCCTCGACATCGGGATGCTGAACGGGCAGGGCGAGCTGGTGCCGCTGCGCACGATTGCCGCCGGCACGCTCGCCGCCGGAGCGAACGAAATCGTCCATACCGACCGGCGGCCCACTGTCTCCATCGGCGCCAACGTCAGCGGCCGCGACCTGCCCGACGCCAACGTCGACGTCATCGCCCTCATCGACTCGTACCAGATGCCCGACGGCATGGACGTAGTTCTGGGCGGCGAGGCCGAAATACAGGCGGAATCCTTCCAAAACCTCAGCCTGGCGCTGCTGCTCGCCGTCGTCTTCATCTACATGGTGCTGGCCAGCCAGTTCGAGAGCTTCATCCAGCCGCTCATCATCATGATCGCCATGCCGCTGGCCGTCATCGGCGCACTCCTGGCGCTGATCATCACAAACAATGCGCTCGACCTGACGGCCTTCATCGGCTTCATCATGCTCATGGGTCTGGTGACCAAGAACTCGATTCTATTGGTTGACTTCGCCAACCGCGAACGCGCCAATGGCGAGACCGCCGACGCCGCCATGCGCGTTGCCGGCCCCGTCCGCCTGCGTCCCATTCTGATGACGGCCCTCTCACTGATTCTGGCCATGGTTCCCGTGGCTCTGGGCCTTGGGTCCGGCGGTGAGTTCCGTGCGCCCATGGCCATCGCCATCATGGGCGGCATGGTCACGAGCACCTTCCTCACCTTGCTGATCGTGCCGACGGCATACAGTGCAGTTGTCGGCGCGCTGGACAGGATGTCCGCCAAACGCCGCGCCAAGAAATGCCGCGATCGATGCGGAGCGAAGGGCCGCGAGATCGCAAGCGGAGCCGGCGTACGAGGAATACGTACAGCCCCGCGACTTGCCCTCCAGCGGCGCCGTGCAGCCGGTCGGCGACTGAACGACAGTTGGCCACAGTCGGGTGTGAGCGGTGTCACCGCACGCAGAGAATGCTGACCCAGTTCGCCGGCAACCTGGCGGCTCCGTGACAGACTTCGATTACGATTCAGACACAGCGGATGTGCAGTCACACACACAGTGGGACCGCACATCCGCCCTGATGTTCATCCTCCTGACCTTCGCACTGCGGCTTTGGGCGCTGGATGCCAAAGGCTTGGCCTACGACGAAGCCGCCAGCGCGCTCATGTCGAGGGCGTCTATCCCGGCGATCATTGCCTTCCACTGGGACGCAGCGTTCGAACACCTGCCCCTCTGGATCATCCTCATGCACGGTTGGTCGCGCATCGCCGGTCAGTCCGAATTCGCGTTGCGACTGCCCTCGGCGCTGGCCGGCGTAGCGACGGCGCCTCTGGTATGGGCGCTGCTCAGAAAGGCCCGCCCCGCTGACCTCAGATGGAGGAGTCTGACTGCGGCGCTGCTGGCGCTCTCCCCAGTGCTCATCCTGTACGGCCAGGAAGCGCGCATGTATGCTTTGGTCGTGGCCCTGGCGGTTGCGTCGGCCATTCTGCTGCTGGCCGGTCTGGACAGACCACATTGGCCTGTGTACGCCGGTTTCATTCTGGTCAATTGGGCCCTGCTTGGCCTGCAATACTACTCAGCGCTCCTCCTCGGCGCGGAGGCCGTCTTCCTCCTGGCGCTCCTGCTGTTGAAATTGCCCCAGGCATCGGCAACCCTGGCGCCCCAAACCGAGGGCGCACATCTTCGACGGCGCGTCTGGATAGGGTTGGCCGGCCTGGCGCTGTCTCTAGCGCCGCTCCTATTGTGGATGGCGTTCGCACCGGGATTCCAGGAGACCGTGCGCGTGGTATTAAGCGCGGCGAAAGATGCGGACTGCGCCGCTGCTCTCCTTCGCATCCGACGTTTGGCGTGACCTTTCGTTCGGCGCCATCCGCTGGCAGCCCCCCTATGCCGCTATCGGATTCTTGCTGATTCCACTTTTCATCGCCGGCCTGTTCGGCGCATTCCACGATCGGCCCGCCCATAGGGCGTCAGGCGACTCGGTCTACGACCGCTGGCCCTGGCTCTTCGCCCTGATCGTGTTCGTACCTCTGGCGGTCAGCGCGCTGATGTTCCGCACGCTTGCCACGCGCTATATACTCTACGTCGTACCCTTCGTCCTCGCCTTCGTCGCCTATGGCGTCACGACGCTGTGGCGCGTCAATCGCGTGCTCGGCATGGCACTTGGAATCATGGCCCTATCCGTCGCCGCGGCCGGCGCATTCTACTACTTCGGGCCCTACACCAAGAGCGAATATCGCGAGATGGCGCGCTATTTGCAGAGCCGCTATTCCGCCACCGAAGACACTGTGTTGATCGAGGCGCCGCGCCAGCATCTCCTGACCAAGTATTACCTCGGCCAAGCGTTCCCCCTGCAACCGGTCCCCGATATACCGCTGCCCGAGTACTGGCCACTGACCGCGCCGCGCATCGTCCCAGAAGATGTGGACGATGTCGTCCAGGCTGCGCTGAACCAATCGACCGGCATTTGGCTCATCCTAAGCGCCGAAGCGGAGGTCGATCCGGGCGAATTCCTGGCCAAGTACATGTCCGCCGTGGCCTTTCGACAGGACTGCCGGCAGTGGTTGGACGTACGGCTTTGCCGTTTCGTGGACCCGGAGTCCGTGGACATTCAACTGACCACGGCCACCGATGCGCATTACGCCGGCGGCCTCGTCCTGGAAAAAGCCGGTCTTGGAATTGCCGTGGACCAAGCCACGGAGTTCGAAACGCCGCTCATGGTGAAGCTGGACTGGTGGGCAAAGGAGCAACCTAGCGCAGACCGCATGGTGTCCCTCAAGCTCGTTTCGGACAGCGGCGAAGTGGTGGGCCAGGCCGACAAGTTGCCCATTGGTCCGCTGCTGCCGCCAACCACCTGGACTGAAGGCGACAGAAAACCTGGCTACATGGTCATACCGCTACCGGCTGATCTCTCTAGCGGGGTCTATTCTATCCAAGCTGAAGTGTATGACCCCGAGACGCTGCTCCCTGTCCCTGCCACGACCACTTTCGGCGAAACGGGCGTCACCGTCCTCGAACTTGGCCTGCTGGAAATCGATGATACAATTCGTCTGCTGCCGCCGGACCTAGAACCGGGCGGCTAATTGGCCGAACGCTCGCAGACTCGCTGCGCGGCCCGACAATTCGACGAGCCATTCCTTCCCCAAGCACCTGGACTGCCATGCGCTGGACTCGAACTGACTGGATAGCCATCGTTGCCGTCACCCTGCTGGCCGCTGTTCTGCGCTTCTACCAAATTGGCGTCGTGCCGCCCGGCTTCCAGTTCGACGAAGCCTTCAACGCCATAGATGCGCAACAAGTCCTCGCCGGCAATCGACCGCTCTTCTTGCCGGCCAACGCCGGTCGCGAGGTCGTCTATACGTACTGGCAGGCTCTCCTGGTGTCGCTCTTCGGCCTCAACGTCGGCACCCTGCGCCTGGCTTCAGCCATCTTTGGCGTACTCGCCATCCCCGTCACGTACATCCTATTGCGCATGATGGTGCGCCGGGACAGCCGGCGCGTCGCCCTGTTCACCAGCCTCGTGCTGGCGACGAGCCTGTGGCACATCCACTTCAGCCACTACGGCATTCGCGTCATCATGATGCCCGTCGTTTTCAGTCTTGCCTTCGGCTCCTTCTGGCTCGGTCACCAGACCCGGCGTACGTCGACGCAGCTCCTGGCCTACATCGCTGCCGGGCTCTTCATCGGTCTCAGCGTCTGGACTCACCCCACCGGACGGCTCGCCCCCTTCGTCGTCCTGTTCTACACCGCCTGGCTCCTGTGGCAGGAGCCGGACGCCCGCCGCCTGCGCATCACCAGCCCGCTCGGCGGCCTCGTCGTGTCCGGCGCTGTGGCCTTTCTGGTCTTCCTGCCCCTCGGCCTGGAATTCTACCGCCATCCCGAGTTCTTCACCGGCCATGCGTCCGAAGTCTCGGTCTTCGCCGATCGCGTTGGCGGGGATTCCCCCCTCGCAACGCTGGCTTCGAACGCCTGGCGCGTGCTGGCGATGTTCGCCATCGCGGGCGATCGCGAGTGGACGCACAATCTCGCCGGCCGCCCTGTCTTCGACATCCTGATGGCCGTCACCTACTTTGCAGGCGTCGCCATCTGGGCCCTGCGCATCGCGCGCAACAGGGAGAGCGAACCCTCCGAGCGAGCCGATAGGAACGCCTTCGTTCTGCTGGCAATCTGGGCGTTCGTGATGTTGCTGCCGTCGGTACTCAGCGAGGCCGCGCCCAACTACTCGCGCACCATGCCGGCGCTGCCCGCCCTTTTCCTCGCCGGCGGCCTCGGCCTCACCTGGATCGTCACACTCCGCAAGCCGTTCCGCTACGCAGGCGCCACACTCGCAGCGGCTATCTTGATTTACAGCGGCTCCCGTTCCGCCTACGACTATTTCGTGGTCTTCCCTGCGCAACAGGAGGTCTACTACCTCTATGACGCCGACAAGCTCGACGCCTTGGAATATCTGTCTACGTTGACGGGAGACAACCACGTATATCTCTCGCAGCTCTGGGGAACCTACCACGCCACCGTCTCCATGCTGCGCCACGAACTGGGCATCAAATCTCTCGATACCAGCGACACGCTTGTATTGCCGCCGCAAGGCATGGGCGCCGTATATGCGTTTCCCAGTGAACAGGAGGAGCGCGCACAGCAGCTCGCCGAGCTTTGGCCCGGCATCGAGGTGCGCCCCGTGCCCGATCGCTTCGACAACGTCCTCCTCCACCTGGTGGAAGTCCCGCCCGGACATGGCGTCCGAGCTACCGTCCCGCTACGCCGGCCTGCAGCCCACGCCTGCGGCCTTCACGGACGCACCCGACCTCGTCGGCCAGTACGCCGCCACGCCGGACAAGCAGATCTCCCTTCTTTGGAGCGCCGACGAGCCGATAGACGCCAGCCTCACCTCGTACCTGCACCTCATCGACCCGGACGGACGGCGCGTCGCGCAGGTCGACAAGCTGTCCGGCAACGGCAGCTACCGCACCGACGACTGGACCCTCGGAGAACAGGTGCTGGACCGCTACTTCCCGTCCATGCTCGACCGCTGCGCGGCAGGCGTCCCTCTGCGCGCGCAGGTCGGCTGGTATGCACGCGAGGAGGGTCACGCCGCAAGACCTCGCGCCGACGCGCCCGGCGAGACGGCGTCGGCGGGCGCGCTCATTCTGCCCATCCTGTCCCACGACCCGGGCTATCTGCAGCCGCCGTTCGAACACGACCAGCCCATCTCCGCGGAGCTCACCTTCCGCGGCTACGACTTCGTCCCCGCCGACAACCAGCCAGGTTCCCCTGTGACGGTTGACCTGTACTGGCGCAGCGACCACGCAGAAGGCAGTTCACCCGTCCACGCCGCGGCGCCGCTCACGCTCACCCTCGCATCAGACGGCGCCACGCATGTCGTTTGGTCGGGCGAACTCGCCCCGGATTCGGACTGGGATCCCGGAGAGGAAATCTGTCGTCGCATACGCGCCCGGTTGCCCGACGACCTCGAGCCCGGTACGTACCGGCTGCGCGCGGAAGTGGCCGGAGCCCCCGGCTACGCGCCGCAGGACATCGACCTGACCGAGCTCGACGTAACGCCCTCAACCCGCAGATTTGACCCGCCCCCGCTGGACGCGAACGTGGATGCCGAGTTGACCACTTCGCTTGTGGGCGACCAGTTCACACTGCTCGGGGCAAACGTGTCCGCGCAGAAACTGCGCGCAGGCGGACACGCTGAGCCTGGATCTGGTCTGGCAGGCGAACGGCTCCCCAGTGGGCAACTACAAGGCGTTCGTGCACCTCGTCGACGCCGCCGGCACCATCGTCAGCCAGTCGGATGCGATACCCGGTCCCGGCTATCCCACGAACCACTGGACCGACAACGAAGTAGTCATCGACCGCCACGAAGTCGTCATTCCGGAGAATGCCCAGCCGGGCGCCTATACGCTGATTGCCGGGCTATACGATCCGGTCAGCGCCGCGCGCCTCGAAGCCACGAGCGCTGCGGGCATTCGCTACGCCCATGACGGCGTACCCGTTCAAGAAGTCAACGTCGTGGAATAGGCTGCGACGAGAATCAGGAAGTCACACGCCGATTCGTTTGGGGGATCATGCCATGGAGACGATCGACCGCTATCGCGGCTGTTTGCTTGGATTGGCGTGCGGCGACGCCGTCGGCACAACTGTAGAGTTCAGACCGCGCGGCAGTTTCACGCCGGTCACCGACATGGTGGGCGGCGGTCCGTTCCGCCTCAAGCCGGGCGACTGGACCGACGATACGTCGCTCGCTCTCTGCCTGGCCGCAAGCCTGACAGAATGCGGCGAGTTTGACGCATCGGATCAGATGGATCGCTTCGTTCGATGGATGGACGAAGGCTACTACAGCAGCACGGGCGAGTGCTTCGACATCGGCGTCACGACATCCACGGCCCTGCGCGCGTATCAGCGCACCGGCGCGCCGTACAGTGGCTCCCCTGACCCGCACGCTGCCGGCAACGGCTCCATCATGCGCCTCGCGCCCGTGCCCATGTGGTTCCACCCCGACCTGGCGCGCGCCGTGCGCTTCGCCGGCGAAAGCTCGCGCACCACCCACGGAGCCGCCGAATGCGTGGACGCGTGCAAGCTCTATGCCGCAATGCTGCACCAGGCGCTCTCCGGCTCGGCCAAAGACGCCATCCTGCGCGACCCCTTCAGCGGACTGGACGTCGCGCCGCCGCTTTCCCCCAGTATCCAGGCCATCGCAGACGGAGCCTACTTTGACAAGGGAGAGGACGAGATCTCCGGCAGCGGCTACGTCGTCCATAGCCTCGAAGCGGCGCTCTGGTGCTTCAACACGACAAACACCTACCGGGACGCGATCCTGCGCGCCGTCAACCTCGGCGACGACGCCGACACGACCGCCGCCGTCTGCGGCCAGATCGCCGGCGCCTACTATGGCGTGCAGGGCATTCCAGCCGGGTGGCTCGACCGGCTCGCCATGCGCGAAGAGATCGACCAGCTCGCGCGTGGGCTCCGCCAGAATTGGGTTTCTGCCGATAGCGGGCATTCCTTCCCAGATTAGCCCATGAATCGGCCGCCGGACCACGCTGGCCCCGGCTCAGATCAGTGGACTTATTGCTGTAAGTGATCTGTTGTCGTGGACATCGCCTCCGGCCCGAACATGCGATAGGTCCGCGGCGTAGTATTCACTCGCTGTGACTCATACTCCGCTGACAGATGTTTTGGGCGACTATGCGTACGCCCAAATCTCTTGACCCCGTGCAGTGGCCGTAGAGTAACTGCCTGCGGATCCTCCACTACACAATGGTCGGCTATCTCTCCGTATGTGTGGCGGCGCCGCGCCACTCTCGAATCGCCTCAGCCAGACTGGGTTCGGTTTGCATTGGCTGCCCAGCACACGCCGTCGTAGTCGTGACGATTCATTCATTCTCTTGCATGTTTCGGCGCTTGGTCAAGGAATGTCGTCTTGGACGAACTGTGATTGCAGGCGAATGAAGAGGTCGATGCCCATGTCAAATCAAATAGACTCTGAGAATCAGAACGCTGGCGCGGGTCCGGCTCCCTCCGCGTGGCAGTCACTACTGCATCGTCAAACTTCGTTGCACAATGTCAACGAAGAGCACGCGCAGAGCCTTAGTGCAGTCGAACGCCTGGCGCTCTGGATTACGGCTCACGTGGGGACGATGGGCTTCTTCCTCACCATACTTGCGTGGACAATCATCTGGCTTTCGTGGAATTTCTTGGCCCCCAAGCAACTGCAATTCGATCCGCCCACTGCCTTCGTCTTGTGGCTCTTCATCTCGAACATGATCCAGATATTGTTGATGCCACTGATCATGGTTGGACAGAATCTGCAAGGACGACACGCTGAGATGAGAGCCCAGAACGACTATGAGGTGAACATGCATTCGGAAGCGAAGATCGAGTTGCTGTTGACGATGATGGAGCGGCACCAAGCAATTCTGGACAGCATTCTTGAACATATTCGTATTGACGTGCCCACCGCAATAGACGCTATCACTCGGGCATCCACGGCAGACGCGCCACAAACCGGAGATGTGGTGGATGCGAACGACTAGCGGCACGGCCTCGATAGTGAATCGGGTTCCTCACAGGAGTCCATGATTCGCATGATTGGAGGAACGCCCAATCCAGCCAGCGCGCCTCATCGGTCGTGGTCTTGATCCCCAACAGGTGGTCAACAATCGTCGACTGCGGTGCCGGCAGGCGTCCGCATGGGAAGCGTTACCGTGAAAACTGCGCCACCTTCCGAACGGTTGGCGGCTTCGATTCGACCGCCTGGCAAACGGGTCAACTCATGCGCCAGAGCCAGCCCAAATCCTACGATGCCGCGATTGTGTTGCGGGATGAATCTGCGCGATACGATTGTTCGACTATCGAGGGCGTATCCTTCGGGGTGATTCCTGGTCCCTCATCGCAGATCTGGATGAGTGCGCGAACACCGTTGGCTGTCACACCGATATCGATGATGCCCTTGCCAGTATACGCGAGAGCACTGTCGGGTGAATGACTGAACACGAAGTAATGCGCACACCTACGGCACGATTCTTGTGGACCTGGAACGCAATAGACCGGTGGAATTGTTGCCCGATCGCATTGCTGAATCGCAGGCAGAATGGCTGGTAGCGCATCCGGGTGTGCGTAAGGCGCAATCGCTTTCTTCCAGCGAGTCAGTCTGGCTGTTCGTGAAGACCGATGAACGCGTCTCCGACCACAATAGATCTGCTCCAGACGCGTGGTGGACATGGTCCCGAGGTTGAGCCGGTACGGTCGATTCCCCAGGACTTCGTTGAGACGGTGAAGAATCGGCTTCCATCTGCCCTACCACCATGGTCAATGCAAGTTTCGGAATCTCCCATTCGAACTCTACAGCAAGTCGCAGATAGGCTGTGCAGAGATATCGACGCGGTTGGAGCTGCTCGGGAACTGCCGTGGAGCAACGGTCAAATGGAGGGTCAAATCAACCGCCCGAGATTTATCACGCGACCCATGTATGGCCATGCCAACTTTGACGTGCTGCGAAAACGCGCTTTGGATACGCCCGCCCTGATGATGGCCTAACTCAACCACGAAACTGGTAGAGGAGCCGTTCTATGCATTGAAATACTGCACTATGCCAGCGACTCCTCGTGCAATGAAGTACAACCCAATCCCGAACATCACGATAGCCACCACATACTTCAAAGAGCCATCGATCCAGCGATTGACCTTCCCCAAAATGCCCTGAGCCTGCTGCGGACGTACAAGGACCACTACTAGCGGAAGAGCTATCATCAGACTGGACACAAGCAAGAAGACGATGAAGGCAAGTAGCCGCTTCGTCGCACTCTCATGCATGGCCAGAATCTGACTAACGCCGGCCGTCATAAACACCCACTGGTTGACATTGGTGACTGCCATGAACAGACCGATACCAAGCATACCCACAACGCCCGTTTCGATCGCTTTCGAATCCCTCGTCTCTGCCGAATCAGCATCCGTCGACTCGTCCCCCTCCGAAGTACCGCGAATATGACGGAACGCGTTGACTATCAGCAGGATACCCGACGCGAACAATAGCATATCGAGGATGATTCGCTCCCCAGAGGTGACATCTTGTCTGAACTGAGAAATGGCGGACTTGAGCGAGCTGGTGGAGTCCACAATCTCCTGGGCAACGTCTGCTACTCCAACGGCGAACAGAAGGGTGATCCCAATTGCAAGCAGCACGCGAAACAATGTGACGCCCCCGACCAGCCCCGAAGACTTCTGTGCTCCGTTGTTACTCCCGAGCATCGTGATCTCAAGGCCAAATACCAAGGGCATGAAACAGGCTGCGATGCCTAGGAGTACCAACGTCAACGCGTCTTCCATTGTCTTCGCACCTCGTTCTCTAGAGATGTTGTGCGCACGACATCACCGGTTCGTTTGTGAATTGCGCGATTTGCCCCGGCGCATCCCCACCAGTGGGAAGACCAGCAGCGAAGCAGTCTCGATTAGGTACAGACCGACAGCGACCATCGGAGCGATAAGCGCCACCGCCACAGCAATGGAATTGACGCCGATTGAAATCCAGCGTTGCTTCGTGATCCGCTGCAAGGTTTCATCCGCTATGTCGTCCGCCACTAGGGACGGCTCCCGAGCGATGTAGCGAATCAGCAAACTGAGCGTCAGGGACGCCACGAGGATGTTTATTCCGTAAATGAACACAGCGGCGCCAACGTCCGAACTGGAGAGGTGCGTGACCATGACGCTCGTCGTGAAAGGAAGGAGGGCGACGAACAACAGTAATAGCAGGTTCGTGCCATTGGCGACAGTGTCCCCACGCTTCATGAGCCCGGTCAGTCCAGAGTGAGTCAGCCAGATGCCGCCAATGAAAGCGAAACTCATGATATAGCCAAGGAAGTCCGGCCACGCTTCCAGCAACGCCGGAAGCAGAGGAACGTCGTGGGGCGGAACGGGGAGCTCAAGCACCAGCAGTGTGATGGCGATGGCGAAGACGCCGTCAGAAAACGCGCTAAACCGGTCAAGCGTGGGATAGAAGCCCGCCTCTGCCGGCTCGGCTCCGCTTTCTCTGGCAGTGTTCTGTGTGTACTTGTTCATATGTCTCCTTTTCCAAGTGACGACCGTATTTCAGGCGGCTACCGCCCGAATTTCGCCAGAGCAGGGCGACGCTGGCGCAGATCGGACACACCGGACAGTTCGGCGGGCGGTGGTTGAGCCGCCCCCAGGCGGCGTGCATACCAGGACGACAGCGGTGCGGCGGTCAGGCCGTGTAGGATGACGCTCAAGAGGATCGTCCAGGTAGCAGCAAGAAGCAGTGTGTCTACCGGACGGCCTCCATTCTTAAAGTCCTCCAGCGCCATTAGTGTGAAAACCACCGAGGCAAGACCACGCGGGCCAAACCATCCCATGATTGCCACCGAATCTGGACGCAAACCGGCGCCTATCATAGCCAACGATACTGGCGCCATGCGTACCACGGTGAGACTGAGTATGGCGTAGACCAGTGGCCGCCAGTCAAAGGGGTAGGACAACAGTGTAGTCACTAGAACGGCTCCAAAGATGCTCCAAACGAGTAGCGAAAGGAAGGTGCCAAAGGTTTCCGTGAACTCGGTCGGCTCCATAAGCTGGTCGTGCGTGGCAGCGCGGAAGGCAATGCCGCCGACGAAAGCCGCAATGAAGCCGTTGCCGCCAAGTGTCACCGAACTGTAGTAAGCGGCTAGCGCCAATCCGAGAATAGCGATCTGCTTTCCCCCGTCAGTGGACCAACCGCGCCGGGCAGCCTGCCGCAGCAGCCAACCACCGATTAGGCCGATTGCCGAGCCCACCAACACGGCCAGCGCAATCTCGCTTAGTGCCATGCGCCACCATCCACCGGACGCCTGCGCTTGTTCCTCCGTTGCGACAGCGAAGGCGAGAAAAAGCAAAACAAACGGCGTTGCAATGCCATCATTCAAACCGCTCTCGATGTTGAGTGCGCGCCGGATTCGCACCGGCACACGTGGGTTGTTGAAGATGGGCAGGCCGAGCGCGGCGTCAGTCGGCGCAAGCATTGCACCGAGCAAGCAGGCAAAGGCAAGACCCTCACTGGGCAGCAGTACTAGCGCCGCTGCCGCACCGAAAGCAATCGTCAACGGTAGTCCAAAGGCAAGCAGGCGACCGGACAGACCCGCATCGTCCAGCACCTGCCCATAAGTCAACGTCGAGGCGTCGGCGAAAAGCAGCAGCGCCAGCGTGATCTCGGTGAACACCTTGAGAGATTCGGCTTCCGGAGAAAGCGCGAGCAACCCTGCACCAAGTGGCCCGAGAATCAAACCAACCGCCACGAAGACCATGGGCATCGTGATCGACCAGCGTCCCAGCTTGCCCGCCAGCGCCGCGTATAGCACGACGCTCATGGCTAGAATAGCGATTCCCGCGCTCATGAAGTTTGGCCGGTTCGGGACAGAATGCCGACGGCAGTCGGAAACGAATATCTCCACCTCATTTTGGTTGCTGACCCGTCTTGAAGTTCCTTTGCTTTGTCGTTCATGGGTATCCGCTTGTACCCTGCACGTCGTAGCTAAGGCTGCATTGCTTCATGCCGCCTGGCTCGGATCTGTCTCTATATGACTGACGGCTGCATCGACGGTCGAAAACAGATGATCCGCACCGACTACGTCGAGCAAACCCGTCTTGGCGCTAAAGTCCACTACGGGATCTTGCACCTCGGCGAAATACACTGCAACTCCTTGATTGTGCATCCGCTTGACAAAGCTCTTCAGCATGTTGGAACTGGTGATATCCAGGGCATACTGCACCGTGGCATCAATTACCACATCGGTCACCGGCTGGTCCGACTCTTTGATCATCCCCACCATTTTGTCGCGGACCGTCAACGCATTGCCGTAGTAGATCGGTGAGTTAAGCCGCAAGATAACTAGACCGGGCACGAGTAAGTTCTCGGGATGGAGGGAGATATCCGAGTAGGCGCGGGAGTCATCGGGTACTTTCCCCAACTGTGCCATGTGCGGACGGCTGGAGCGAAAGATGAGCAGCAGCAGCGAAAACACCACCCCGATCAGCACACCTTGCAACACACCGAATGAAGATCACACCGGCAAAAGTCAGTAGACCCAGTACAAATTCAGGGCGGGATACCAGGCGGGCCGTGTGCAGCTTGCGGGCCGCGACTGTGTGCCACAGCGCGTTAATAATCAGCGCGGCCAGGATCGTTTCGGGCAAGTTGGTGAAGAGCGGTGTGAGAAACAATAGTGTCAGGATCACTGCGCCCCAGGCGACAAGGCTTACTACTTGAGAGCGACCACCGGCGTTGTCGTTCACGGCCGACGGCGCCATGCTGCCGCCCGCAATCTGCCCGCCGAACAATCCGGTTGCCAGATTGACGACGGCAAAGGAATTCAGTTCCTGATTCGCATCAATTTCATAGCCGTGCTTATCGGCGTAGTCCTGCGCAACGCCCAGCGACTGGCTGAAAGAGACAAGCAAGACCCCTATGGCCGGCGCAATCATGAGCGGCAGCACCTCCCATGAGACCGACGGCACGCTAAACGATGGCAGACCTTGGGGCAATACGCCGACGACTTCTACGCCGTACGTTGCGTTCAGGCTGAGGGCTGCGCTCAGGACAATCGAGCCAAACAGTACGATCAACCCGGCCGGTATCTTTTTGTTCCAGCGCGGTATCAGGAGCAAGAGAGCCAACGCACTCGCCCCCACAGCGAAGGTAATCCAATTGGCCTCAGGCAACTCTCGCAGCGTTTCGAAAAACTTCTGCACCGTATTGCCTGAAGGTTTCGGCACACCAAACAGCTTGTAGAGCTGCCCGACCATGACAAATATGGCCAGGCCGGTCACAAACCCGTCCAACACCGGTTTGGAGAGAAATTGCGTGATAAAGCCAAGGCGCGCCACACCGGCGATCAGAAATACGACGCCCACAACCAGCGTAAAGGCAAGCGCATACTGCTGGTAGACACCTGGATCGATGTCCGTCCCACTGGTGGCGATTCCAGCCGTAACAAGGACCGCGGTTACCGACGAAGCGATCAGGGCTGCCGTGGCCGAGGTTGACTGGACAATCAGTTGGCGCGAGGTTCCCAGCACGGCGTACAGGAGTAGCGAAGCCACAAGGGTATAGAGACCAAACTGGGGCGGCAAGCCGGCAACGCCAGCGAAGGCCATCGACTGGGGCACGATCAATCCCCAGACTGTCAGCCCGGCGATAGCGTCCGCGGTCAGCCAACTGCGATCGTACGTTGGCAACCAGGACAGGATTGGAATCGTGCGTTTGAGCCAGGAAGTTTCCATCAAGAACACCCCTCTACTTCCTACTACCGCAAGGCAAGTTAGTGGACTAGGTGTGAGGCAATTCTAGATTCAATAGGAGGACCTATTAGCGAACTGCCTCACATACACGGAGCGACCGCTTCCCTACTCGAAGACGCGCTCGTTCATGGGCTGGACAGGACGGTTGGTGCCGTCATGGATGGCGCGGAAAGCTGCAAGCTGGTCGGCCGACAGCTCAACCGGTTCCACGAGGACGTGCCAGTTGACGCCTTCTGTGCAAGGAGGCGTGGTCAGCGAGCCCATGTAGTGGTAGTAGCTGCGATCCTCGGGCAGTAGGTCGTCTACGTTCACGACAACGCCCTCAACGGTGACCGGGTCGCCCTCTTCAGCCGGCATATTGTCCCATACCGGTGCGAAGGCCGGGTTCTCTTCACCTTCTACGATCAGCACGCTGATGACGGCGTTGTTGCCGTCGGCGTCGGCGTGCACCAGGTGCATCTCCATGTCATCGTTTGCACCAGCCACGGTGTGTTCGCTGAGACTGTGGAAATGGAATTGCTGCAGCGCATACTCCGTACCGTCAATCTCGGCCATGCTGCCCTCGTCATAGTTGACCTGGATGGCGTGGCCGTTGTTGACGATGTTGACGGCGGTATCCTGATAGGCATAGGCCACGTCGTCAGGATTGACCGGCGCATCGGCGATGTCCACCGGCGATTGTTCCATGCCTTCGCCACAGGCCGCGTAGTCGGCTTCCAGGCTGCCCCAGTACTCGGGACCGGTATCGCCTTCA
The DNA here is from genome assembly GCA_963752485.1 of uncultured Chloroflexia bacterium. Lineage (GTDB taxonomy): Bacteria > Chloroflexota > Anaerolineae > Caldilineales > Caldilineaceae > JASGTU01. The sequence goes on along the minus strand of CAVVYP010000011.1, from coordinate 432,005 downwards.
TAGCTCCAGTGCTTGACAACAGCTTCGCCTTCACCCGCAGCCTCTCCCGGACCCAGGAACACACGCTCGTTCATGGGCTGGACAGGACGGTTGGTGCCGTCATGGATGGCGCGGAAAGCTGCAAGCTGGTCGGCCGACAGCTCAACCGGTTCCACGAGGACGTGCCAGTTGACGCCTTCTGTGCAAGGGGGCGTGGTCAGCGAGCCCATGTAGTGGTAGTAGCTGCGATCCTCGGGCAGTAGGTCGTCTACGTTCACGACAACGCCCTCAACGGTGACCGGGTCGCCCTCTTCAGCCGGCATATTGTCCCATACCGGTGCGAAGGCCGGGTTCTCTTCACCTTCTACGATCAGCACGCTGATGACGGCGTTGTTGCCGTCGGCGTCGGCGTGCACCAGGTGCATCTCCATGTCATCGTTTGCACCAGCCACGGTGTGTTCGCTGAGACTGTGGAAATGGAATTGCTGCAGCGCATACTCCGTACCGTCAATCTCGGCCATGCTGCCCTCGTCATAGTTGACCTGGATGGCGTGGCCGTTGTTGACGATGTTGACGGCGGTATCCTGATAGGCATAGGCCACGTCGTCAGGATTGACCGGCGCATCGGCGATGTCCACCGGCGATTGTTCCATGCCTTCACCACAGGCTGCGTAGTCGGCTTCCAGGCTGCCCCAGTATTCGGGTCCGCCCTCGCCTTCGTAGCTCCAATGAATGGACTCGGTTTCTGCTTCCACTGGTTCTTGCGCCGGTGCTGTTGTAGGCTCTGGTGCCGAAGCACAGGCAGTAAATACCAGCATGGCCAATAGAAGTCCAAAAGCAACGATGTTTCTGCTGTTCATGTTATCCTCCTGCTAAATCCTTGAATTGTCGTCATTAGTTAGCGAGGTACAGCATCTTTCGTTACTTCTTGCACCCCCCTCTCCATCACCGGTCGAATAGTCCACAAGTTTTATGGGTTGATCGTAGGGCATACGGCCACTCAGTATCTGCCTACAGATTGAAGCTCAATAGCCGATATCCGCTCTGGATTGACATCAAAGGTCCAGCGTATTCCTGAGCGTTTCCAACTCTTCTTCAGAAGGCATCCAGACCAACGCCGGATCGAGATCATAGGTCCAGGGAGCGGAGTTCTTCCATCCATTGCGCATGCGCTTGCCGTGATAGACGCTTTCGGGATCTTCCACCTTATCGCCTTCAAAGCCATCAATGATGTTGTACACCTGCGTAAATCCAGCCTTGGCAAGCGCATTGGTTGCCATGGCACTGCGGTCACCAGACCGGCAGTTGACCAAGATCGTGTCATCGGGTGCGAAACGCTCTTGCACATGAGCGATGAAATCGGCGTTGGTCACCACAGAATATTTGCCCTTACCGGCATCCCAGTTATAAGTGGGGAAGGCAAGTGGAATGTTGACAGCCATCTCGGCATGGCCAATTAATACGTACTCTTCGAAAGTACGAACATCCATCACCTTGATACGCTCAGGATCGGCCTGCCACATTTCGAAAGCTTCTCGAGCGGTAACATAAAGCCCCAGGTCGGTCACCTTCCCTTCACGCACCTGGTGGGTTGAATGAGGGGTAGATATCTGAACAGTGCTCATTTAGATTTCTCCTTGTTTGATTGGCTTCAAAATGAGATCAAAAATCAGGGTCTGGAAACACGGGATCGCGGCCTTCTGTGAAGGCAAGGATGCCCTCGACGCGGTCCGGGTGGACGACTGAGCGCCAATGCTCATCCATCATGATGGCAACCGCCTGCTCTACCGGTTCACCTTGCCCATTCTGAACAGCGCGTTTCACCGATTGAACGGCAGTTGGCGAATTATCCGCGATCTTCTCCGCAATGCTCAACGCTGCGCGCCTGAGTTCCGCCTTGGGGTGGACTTCATTGACCATTCCGAGCCTGTACGCTTCCTGGGCAGTGATCGGATCCCCGGTCATCAGCATCTGCATTGCCTTCCCTGGTGGGAGCAGCCGCGGCAGGAAGACGGGTGAGCCGCCGCCCGCACTCAAGCCAACCATCGCTTCGGGCTGGCCGAAGCGAGCCTCGTCGGACGCGATGATGAAGTCTGTGCTCATGGATATCTCACAGCCGCCGCCATAAGCCATCCCGTGGACGGCCGTGAAGATCGGTCGGCGTAATTGGCGCAAATTGTAGAGAAGGCGGTCGAAGAACTGGCGCTGACGCAGCCATTGCTCCTGCGTCATATTCTTACGCTGATACAGGTCGCCGCCAACGGAGAAGGCTCTGTCACCAGCGCCAGTCAGGATGGCGACGCGCACGGATGGACGGGCTGCGATGGTCTCGAGTACCTCGATCAGTTGTACCGACAGTTCCGTTGTGATGGCGTTGTCGGCATGCGGCCGGTTGAGTGTGATGATGGCGATGCGCCCGCCGGAGACGTACTCGACAAGTACGAGTTCGTCAGGCTCTGCGACATCTTCGGGTGGGCGGTAACCAATTTTCCTCATCTTCGTGGTCGCGTTGTCGGTCATGTTGTTTGCCGATCTGTTTGTCATCAGTTACCTGTGTGTGCTGGTTGGCTCTCAGAGCCACGTCACATCGACGGGCTTTCGTACTGGAATGCGGTGATATTTTTCAGCCGGACGACCAATCAAACACGTCGCATGCGGAATATACCCTTCGGGCTGCGCAAGCATCTCCACCATAGGCGGGTAACCCTGAGCTGCGGTGTTGATGCTGCCGCTAAAAGTAGTTCCCAGGCCGAGCCCTGTTGCGGTCAGTTGAATCTGGTGAATGGCGATCATGGCTGCCGGCGGAGCGGTTCGCTCATCTTTGGGGGCGCAGGCCATGATGATACACGGCGCTCCCCGCGAAATATGATCCTGGCCTAGCTCCCACGGCTCAACGAATAATTCCAGATCGGCTTCATCGTACAGTGCTGGATTCTCTTCCTTGACAGCCTTCATCCACTCGATGGTCATCTCGGCCATCCGGTGAACCTTCTCCGGATCGTTGATCACGACCCAGTGAATCACCTGGCGGTTCGCACCGTTCGGCGCATAGCGGGACACGTCCAACAGCTGCAGGAGCTTCTCATGTTCGATAGGCTTCTTGATATAGCCACGAATGGAACGACGCGTAATCAGAAACTGCCTGACCCGATCCCATTGGGGGATCAAATGAATATCGAGTTCCTCGCAGTCTTCGGGTCCCATCGAGCGCTGGTGCATGGCCCCAGTCGGACAGATGGCGACGCAGTGGCCGCAGTCGATACAGCGATCCCACCCGTTTTCAATGGGAACGGGGAAATCCTCCTTGGTAATCAGAGCGCCCGGACAGGCACGGATACAACTACCACAGGAGATGCATAGATCCTCATCCACCTTTATCATCGTGTCCAACATGTAGGAACAGTCCATTTCTTCCTCCATCATGTATCGGGCGGGCGCCAAACAATGAATACCCAGCGTTTGGCGCCCGTCTTGAATCTACCGTTGACAGAACAACCTTCTGACTATCCAAGCCTCGGCCCCGCCGCCCCGAGTTCAGTTGAGTCTGGCAACTTGGCGTCGGTCACTTCATGCCAGCGTTCGGTGAGCCTTTCGCGCGCTGCCTGCTCAAGGAACTCCGGAGCCGCCCACTCCTGCACATCAAAGTCGTTCTGGATGTACCCGTGGCTCAGCATGAAGTCCTTGGCGACCTCGATGGAGGCTAGGTTTTGGGGTGACAGGTTAGGTACGAGATCAATAGACTTGATGCCCTCGTACGTATCATCGGCGTCCAGGTAGAACGTCTGTCGATCGAGGATGTACGAAGTGGCGCGTTTGTTCGCGTTGGCCCAGCGCCCTACCATGAGCATAGCTTTCATATAGGTGACGACCAGTTCAGGGTGTTCTTCGGCCATCACGTCAGTACAAGTGATAACGGCGGGGCAGTTGGCCATCTGCATTGTCCAGTCCGGGTAGCGGGAAAGGTCTTCGATTGCCTTGAGCTTGCCCGTAGCCTCCTGGAGGTGCTGGAATACCTTACTCTGGCTGTAGATTGCGTCCACGGTCCCGTTCAGTAGTTCCGTCTCGAGCGGGCGGAACGCAAGATCGTGCTTGTGGTCGCGTTTGAGCCACAAGTCCGATGGGTTGACCAGGGTATGGACCATCATCTCGGGTGCGTCATACCAGTCGTCGGCGTAGGGAAATTCGATGATATGCACGTCGTCCGTGGTCATGCCATTTATCCGCAGCATGAGCTCGATACCAGCGTGCTCCTGTATACGCCACCAATCGTTCTTGATGGTATTCATACTTTTCGAAATGCCGATTCTTTTCCCCTTGAGGTCTTCCATCCGGTAGAGGTCGTCGCGGGAGCGCACCATCATGCAGCCGCCCTCGTATGCCATCGTCGCGCCAAGGAGGCGTGTGCGCCGAATGTCCGCATTAACGGCGACCGGCGGGTAGAGACCGCCGAAACGGATCAGGTTGTCGAGGTTGTGGATGTAGTGGGGATAGAAGTTGTTCTCTTTTCGCGAGCGGAGGAAAGCGTAATCGACGTCGATCTTCTTGAACTCCTCACGACACCAGCCCAGTTCCTGATCGACGTTGTTGGCGGACACCATGGGACAGTTACTGTAGAATACTTCATTCCAGTTCAACGGTACGGTCGTGGATACTTTCTTTGTAGGCATGAATTAGCCCTTTCTTGATGGGATAGGAAAGTTGGCGATATGGCGGGTCATGAAGACCGCCATCCGAAAAACATACGTTCAACGACCTCGGTGCGACATCTCGTCGGTGCACAAAGCCACAGCCGGAATCACGATATCGTCTTGGCCGGGATCTATAGCTATCTCGCACTCCGAGCCACTTCGTGGGCACCTCGACTGTCTTGTCGCGGCCATCGCCGATAGTGAATTCGTGGTCAACAATGTTGCCTGTCACGTCTAAGTCACGCCCACCCCTGATGTTCACCGTGTAGCGATCGCGACCAGGGTGATCATGGCCTTCTTCACGGAGGCAATATTCTCGCCGTGTGGCCCTTCAATCTCCATTCTGTCCTTGACATTCACCTTGCGTTCCTGAATCTGGCAAGCTGTTTACCGTGGACATCCTCAAGGACGAGCGTCTATCGTGCAGGTAATGCCTTGCCATCGACCTTCAGTCGAGCTTTCGCGTCGATACTCGATGGTTGATACGTCCAAGGCGCGATTCGAGAGAAAAGGTAAACGAATTATCCGAGCTAACCTTGTCTCTCGACCATTCGGTTGCTGGCCCGTTCTGCATTTCAGATGGCAAAACCAGGCTTAGGTCACAGCCTACGTTGCGCTGCCGCCCGCGTAATTCGAGTAGCCCGGCACATTTTGGCGCTGTTCATAGATCTGTCCCCATTTCATTACATCGAGAATTACACCTAGACCGATCCACATCCAATCCCAACCGACGACACCGGTGGGCGTCCACACCAGCATATACATGATGGTCGTATAGGGCAGGACAATGATTCCGAGCAGCGGCCATATCCAATTGCCGCCCCACACCCTGTCCCACCTGTCACCAAAAATCCAAGCCAGAACCAGGAACAGCCGCGGGGCTACCGAAAACCCAAGGGCTAGCAGACATGCACAGCCAAATCCTAGAAACATTGGTTCACCTCTTTCTGGTATAAATCGCGAGAAAATCCGACGATATACGAAATCTACCGATATGATCTGCGCAACGTGCGCCTGGACAACCTGTTAGCAGCGCATTTGCCAACTCAGTGTTTGGGTTGCTGCGTACCGGTTTCTGTGCCGTACTCATCGCACTAGGTTCAAACAGTACGGACGTTCACTCTCACTGCTGGACGATCGGCCCGCAGGCGCGCACAAGACGGGCAGAGCTCACGGTCCAGGAGTGCGGCCATGTGGTCCGGCATGCGACTACGGATGAATTCCCGGTGTGCCTCCGTCCGCGTCGGCGCTCCACATTCGCTGCACGTCAGCAGCGGCTGTTCCTTCACAACGGTTCCCGTGATGACCGTACGCCGCATCCCTTCCTGATCCTCAAAATGGATCGCGCCGGTTGGGCAAACCTCTGTGCATGCGCCGCAGCCGATACAGTACTGCGCCGGCCGCGTGAAATCGAAGTAGGCGAGTCGGCCGGCCGGTGTGTCGGCCATGCGCAGCGCCTCGACGCCCATCTCGCTGCAGGCAACCATGCACAGACCGCACCCGATGCAGACGTCGCAGCGCAGGCAACGTTGGGCCTCACTATGGGCCATGGCGTCCGTCAGGCCCTCTTCGATCTGGACGTAGTTGCCCTCGCCGAGAACCTCCTCGACGGTTCTTTCCGGCATTATGGCACGGGGCAGGTACGTGCGATCGTGCGCCACGACCTGCAAGGGAATCACCTCGGCGCGACGCACCGGCTGGCCCGTGGTGGCATCCATCGACGTTCCACGCAGCCAGGCATCGATGGACGCTGCTGCAATCTTGCCCGAACGGATCGCCTCCACAGCCGTCCGTGGGCCATGCTCCGCGTCGCCACCGGCAAAGACGCCCGGTACCTCCGTCATTAGGCTCTTCGGGTTCGCAACTATGAAGCCGTGGTTGTTTTCGACCGCGCTGCCATCGAGGATCGTCAGGTCAGTGCCTTGTCCGGTCGCCAGAATCACGTGATCGGCTGCAAGGGTCAACAGTCGGTTTTCATCGAATACTGGATCGAAGCGTCCGTTACCATCGCGCGTCCGCTCGCAGTATTGCAAAGTGATCTCTCCATCCTCGTCGATGCGTATCGGCCCCCAACTTGCGTGTAGCTCTACGCCTTCGGCGACGGCGAGTTCGATCTCGTGCGGGCTGGCCGGCATGTCACGGCGTTTCTCAAGCGAAGTGAGATCGACATGCTGCGCGCCCTGACGCAAAGCCGTCAGGGCGACGTCGATCGAGACGTTGCCGCCGCCGATCACGACGACGCGCGGCCCGACCCGCACCGGCTCACCGCTGCGCACAGCATGCAGGAAGTCCAATCCACCGAGCACAAAGGGTTGCTCGACGCCGTCAATTGAGATAAGGCGCGCACGCTGGGTGCCGAGACCGAGGAACACAGCGTCGTAATTCTTGCGGAAGGCTTCGAGGCTGGCGATGGGCGCATTGGTATGGATGGGGACGCCCAGTACCCGAATCTGGTCGATTTCCTGGTCCAGCAGGTCGGGCGGCATGCGATAGGCCGGAATGCCGTAGCGCAACTGCCCACCGGCCTTCTCCAGCGCCTCGAAGATCTCGACCTCGTGACCGTAGGTGCGCAGATAATAGGCCGCCGTGAGGCTGGACGGTCCTGATCCGACGATGCCGATGCGCTTGCCGGTATCGGCCGCGATCTCGGGCTTCGGGTAGCCGCCCTCAGCTAGGCAATGTTCGGCTGCCACGGCCTTCAGCGTCCGAATAAAGACGGCTCCGTTGCTGCCGCCGCGCACGCAGGCTGATTCGCACGGCGCCGGGCAGACCAGGCCGCAGGTCAGCGGCAGCGGGTTGTCGCGGCGAATGACCTCGATGGTGGAACGATAGTCGCCATGACCGAGGTGGGCTATGAAGCTGGGAATGTCGATATTGGCCGGACAGGTTTGGTGGCAAGGCGCCGTGTGGTGCTCCAGATCCAGGCACAATCCCTCCGGGCAGGACTCACGGCGAACGTGGCTTTCCCACTGCTCCCGGTAATAGCGCAGGGAGCTACCAAGCGGCCAGGCGGCGGCCAGACCCTGCGCAGCCAGCTCGAGTGCGATGTCATCGAGGGCGGAGAGATGGCCAGGCTCACCGCGACCGAGAGTAATCTCGGCTGTCAGGCGCGCGGCACGCGCCAGCAAGCTGCGCACCGGCTGGGCTTCGCCTTCGGCCAGCTTCCAATGGCGGTAGAGCGCGCTCCGGGTCTGCTTGACAAGGCAGACGCCCTCGGCCATTACCATCAATGTAGAGGGCGACGGGATGATGCCCGCGTCCGCAAAGGCTAGCGGGTCGCACGACAGGTCCGCTGCGGAGAGCGGCAAGTAGCCGCCCAGGCCATCGTCAAAGACAAGTACGGCGTCTTGGCCTTGCACTTCTACCCCGCCGCCCCAATCGTCGATCTGACGTCGCAGGTTGCCGGTTCGCGCGAGTTCGACCAGGCCGCGCTGTCTCATACCGCGCCGAAGCGTCAGCAGCGACGCATCAAGTCCTGACGCGCCGGCGAATAGGAGGGCGATGCGGCACCAGGTTTCCGGCGTGTGGGTCAGCCGTGATCCGTCGATGGTCTGTCCCTCTCCCCAGCAGCTCGGCCGGCTGTTGCGCACTACCTCCACCTGCCGGCTGGGGACCGCGATCTGAGCCAGCGAACGGATGGCGTCGACTGTGTTGAGGAAAGCCATTTCATGACCGGTCAAGTCGGCGGGCAGGCGCAGCTCGATCTTGCGGCTGTCGCGCAGGCCCAGCGCGATCAGTACGCCCTCTGCCAGCAGCCAGGAGGCTCCATCAAGCACTGCCGCAGCGCCTAGCGCCCGCTCGTCGAAGCCGCTGGCATCGATGACCAGCGTCGAAGACCCGTGTCCGCGCAGAAACTGGCGCCAGGCGAAATAGATCGACTCGCCAGCCCCGCCGCATTCAGCCAAGCCTGACGACTTTATGCGCTGCAGCCTTTGCATGGGCGTCAAAGATTGGGCTTGGTCATAGCCCGGCAGCGAGCCCGCCAGCGTCTGCGCCGGCGCTACGGCACCGGATAGGGCCGCCGCATCCGCATCGAGCCACGTGGGAAGCATCTGAAGCTCGCTCATGGCGCCTCCTGTCCGCTGTCCAGCGGTTCAGCCATGAGATAGCGTGCGTAGCGCTCGCGGCGGGGGTCCGGCGCCTCAGTGGCGACGTCGAAGGAAAGACAGCCGGTCACGCACTTTGTGACGCAGGCCGGCTGCAGCCCGATGTCGACGCGATCCTTGCAGTAGTCGCACTTGACAACCTTACGTGTGACCGGATCCCACTGGGGCGTGCCCCACGGGCAGGCCGCGATGCAACTCTTGCAGCCGATGCAGAGACTGGACTCGACGAAGACGATACCGTCCTTCTCACGCTTCTGCATGGCGCCGGTAGGACAAGCCCTGACGCACCACGGGTCCTCGCAGTGGAAACAGGGCATGAAGACTATGCGCATGCGCGGCTGTCCGCCGACATCGATCGGGCCGATGGTGATGATCTGGCACGGGTCCGGGCCGGAGCCAAGGTCTTTGTTGGTCTTGCAGTGCACCTCGCAAGCTAGACAGCCGATGCAATTCGCCTCGTCGTGGTGCAGGATGTAATTACTCACTGGTTCCCTCCTCCCGTCACCGCGGGCTTAATGCGTACGATGGTCTCGGTCAGTGCGCAGCCACCACCGGCCGGGTCGAAATCGTAGAGCTTGCCGTGCTGCAAACGCTGGTCGGCCACACCGCGGCCCAGCGCACGCGTGGCGAGCGGCACTGTAGCGCCATAACCATGCAGCATGAACACCGCCTCAGGGTGGATCCAGGGCGTCACCTTCGCCTTGATCCTGCCCACGTAACTCCCACCCCCGTTGATCTCGACGTCATCGCCGTCGCCGATACCCAATGGTTTGGCGCGATTCGGGTGGATCCAGAGCACCTGTTGTGGAGCGATCTCGCTGAGAATCGCGTTATTGAGGGACTGGCCATGCGCCAGCGTTGCCGTCTTTGCAAAGAGCAGGTAAAAGCGGTCGTCCGCCGTCGCTTCCTTGGCCTCGTAGGATGCCAGGCTCGGCAAGCCAGCCTGTTTTAGAATCTCGCTCTCGATCTCGATCTTGCCCGATGGGGTCGGGAATCGGAGATCCTCGCGCGGTATCAGCTTCGGTGCGTTGGCTAGGTTGACGAACCCCACCTCGCGCATCTCGGCCACAGTGACGCCAGTGCCATCGAGCTGGTAGTTCCACAGTTCCTCAATGGTCTCGAAGTCCAGCGCCTCCTTGATGTCCATGCGATGCAGGATCTCGCGGAAGATCCACCAGGCCGGTCGACTGTCGAAGCGCGGGGCAATCGCCTGGTCGCGCATATAAAAGGCTGGTGTCGGGCCGGGCAGCAACGCCAGGATGTTGGCACGTTCGAGATAGGTTGTCTCTGGGAGAATGACGTCGGCAAACCAGCCCGTCTCCGAATAACGCACGTCGATCGAGACTATCAATTTCAATTTGTCCAGCGCCTGCTTTGTTGTCTCGGGATCGGGCAGGCCGGTGAAGGGGTCGTGGCGGTAGGCGAAGTAGGCGCCGATGCCGTACGGCTGCCCCGTCTCCATGGCGGCGAACGCTTGATGCAGCATGCCGATTTCGGGATCCCACTGCGGCCGAGTAGTGCCAGCGCCGTCTACGCGCGGCTCCTCAACCTTGGGCACTCGGTCTGTCAAATGGTTCAAGCCCTTGCGTCCGTAGAACTTAGGCAGCTTCCCCAGAATGTATCCTCCAGGGATCTCGATATTACCCATCAAAGCGTTCAGAATCAGAGCGGTACGACTGACGTAGAAAGACTGTTTGTGACGCGCCGACATCCAGCCCGGATGGAAGATCACATGGGGCGCATCGGCGGCAACCTCCTTGACGAACGCGCGCAACTGGTCGGCGGGAACACCTGTATGGGGCTCCTGCCATTCCGGTGTCTTGTCCTTGACCGCCTCGCGCAGGTAGTCCATGCCGGAGACGAAGCGGGTCACAAAGTCCTTGTCGTACGCCTCCTGCTCCAGCACTTCATGGATGATGGCCAGGTTCAATGCGTAGTCGCTGTTCGGGCGCACCTGCCAGTATCGGGTCGCCTTGCAGGCCGTGAGGGTGGCACGCGGATCGATGTAGGTGACGCGCATCCCGCGCACCACCGCGTCCATGAAGGCCTTGGCCTCCTTGACCATGAGCGATTCGATAATGTTGCGGCCGTAGAGCACCAGGTGTTTGGCATGGCCCAGGTCGGGGATGAGCCCCTCGTGACTAAAGCCGTAGATTGAACGCGCAGCGTTATGCACATTGCCGCCGCAACCGGCGTCGTGGTTAAAGTAGTTCGGCGAACCGAGCGCTTGCACGAAGGTCTTGGTTAGGTCGGTGAAGGGGCCGCCGCGATCCGAGAGCGCGATGCCGCGCCCGCCGTATTCCTCGATCGTCTCCTTGAGCTTGTCGGCAATGTAGTCGAGCGCCTCGTCCCAGGACGCCCGCCGCCATTGACCGCCGCCACGCGGTCCCACGCGGATCAGTGGCGTCTGCGGTCGCTGGTCGTCGAACTCGAGAGACAGGCCCGCCGAGCCCTTGGCGCAGAGACTGGCGCCGATGGCTTTGTCGTGCATATTGCCTTGCAGCCAGACGATGCGCCCGTCCTCGACCGTCACTTCGATGGGACAACGCACGGCGCACATGCCGCACATGCTGTAGACGGTCTGCCGCCCCGGGGCGCCCACACTGGTCACGTTTGGCGCCATGTTAGTACTCATCATTCATGTCTCCTTATGAGACGAGCATAACCCAGCAAAAACCTTATCAGAGCCCCTACCGATACGACAGTGATTAAGTCTCCGCCGGGAACTGTGCCGCACTCACTGCTAGATATCAGAGAATTGGACGACCACTTTGATATCATCCGGCTGGCGTTGAAGTGCGTCTGCGAAGTTTTGCGGCTCAACGCGCCGGGTGATAAGACCCTTCAGAACGTCGGGGTTAGCCTTGGCCAGATATTGGCTGGCTTTATACCAATGACGCTTATTTGCGTTGACGCTACCGACAATGATGTTGTTATTAAGCACCGCAGCGGAGGCGACATCGGCAGGCGCCAAGCCGGAAAGCGAGCCGCCATGGCCGACGCCAGTGAGGCAGATCACGCCACCTGAGGCCACTTTTACCAAGGATTCGACAATGACCTGGCCAACACCTGTGCACTCAATTATCATGTCCGGCTCGAAGTCCAAGTCAGAAACCGTTGAAGAGTGATAGGTCGCGCCAACCATCTCCACCAAATCAATTTTAGGACCCTCTGTTACCCGATCTAACACGTGGACATCCATGCCGCGCTGCACACCGATTCCGGCAGCCAACAGACCGATCGGCCCGGCGCCTGTGATGAGCACGTTTTGCGGCTCCCAGAACGAGCGACCTCCCACCGCAAGCGCTACCTCCCAGGCCTTGGTAACCACGGTCGTAGGCTCTAGTAATACGCCCAGGATGCCAAGGGAAGAATCGACTTTCATTGCGTACTCCGGCTCGATACGCCAGCGCTCGGACATATAGCCGTCTATTGCTTTGATCCCGCGCTCGGTGTATTGGCCGTTGCGGCACATGTCCCACTCGCCTACGGCGCAGTTGGGGCAAGGCACCGGATCGGGACGACGTACAATTCCGACTACGAGATCGCCTTTCTTGAACCCGGGCGCCGACCCAGGATCGATTACACGCCCGAGCGATTCATGCCCCAACACAAGGCGCTCTTTGTCCGGCGGCGCCCAGCCGTATTTCCCCGTGACGATCTCGACATCGGTCCCGCATACTCCGACGGCAATGGACTCCACGAGTATTGAACCGAGACTAGGATCTGGTTCGGGGATATCTTCCAGCCGTGCTGAACTAGCTTTCATTGGTACTACAGTGATTGCTTTCATAGTGTTATCTCCTGATTGTCAAATCGTGATGGCAGGTTTGTTAGTCTGCTTATAGTTCACTGGAAAGTTGCGGAGATTGCTATCCTTTCTCCAAACTGCTACTCGTTGCATATAGCCGAAGGCAAACCGGTGTTGGTACTTTGGCCACATGCCCCGTTGACGTTAGCTTCCCAGAAGCTTGATTGATCCAGAATGTGACTACCGTATCCGAATCCTGGTTTGCCGCCAGAAGCAGGGAACCGGATGGATCGATCACAAATTCGCGCGGGCCAATGCCCCGCGTCGATTCATGCCCCACAACTGACAGTTCGCCACTCTCTTGGTCCACGGCATATATCGCTATGCTGTCATGTCCTCGGTTAGAGGCGTAGACAAATCTACCAGAAGGAGCAACTCTGATCTCCGCGCCCAGATTCGATCCAGTGAAATCTTCGGGAAGGGTTGTGATAGTCTGAAATAACTCGAATGTGCAGTTTTGCTCCAGGTATCGAAGCAAAACGACCTCCGACTGGAGTTCGCTGACAATGTAGATGAACGGCTTATGCGGATGTATAGCCAAATGTCGCGGACCTGTGCCAGGCGGAAGATCGGTGGATAGTGAGTCAACAGATTCCAGGACACCTTGCTTTGAATTGAGTTCAAACACCCTCAGCTTATCCGAACCTAGGTCAATCACGAAGATATATCTGTGTACGTGCTGCTGGGAGACTGACGCATCTACATTACAGTCAGGGCTGGGTATGATCATGTGTGCGTGCGGACCATCTTGGCGTCCTGCAACAGGACCGGAACCACTAAACTGACGTACATCGGACGCCTCACCCAGACTTCCGTCTGGCTGGATCGGTAGTACACATACATTCCCGCTTTCATAGTTAGCCACCAGACAGAATTTACCTTCTGGTTCAATGCTGGTGTAACAGGGCGCCAGACCGTGGCTCGACTGCTGATTAAGAAATGTGAGATGTTTTGTCACAGGATCGATGGCAAACGCGCTGATATCACCGTGCGAACCTTCGGTGCCATAGAGTTCATTTACCGCGTATAGATAGCGTTGGTCTGGTGATAGGGTTAGAAACGAAGGATTAACAGTACCGTCACCGGTAACGGTTGCGGCGTACGACAACTCACCTGAACCCATATCCAAGTGATGAATATAGATGCCCACCGCTTTCCCATCCACAAATGACTCTCGGCGAGTGTAAGTTCCAACGTAGACAGTGATCTTCTCAGAACTTTGCATGTCTTCAAACTCGCCTTATTTGTGGTTCGCGTTTGCTGTGATGTTTTGTTCAATTAGGATCACAGAGGAACGTGGTTGCAACTCATACGTACCCGCTCCCTCTGACAATAGCTGCGGTGGTTCGGCGAAATCTTCTGGCGGCTGCTGCCCTGTGTCGACAAGACGCGCCCAGCACCGCCCCTCAGAGAGTTCAGGAAGCTCAAACCCCAACGGTTCCCAATATGCGTTAAGTGCCACATAGAGATGATCGTCAACTGTCGGATCGGTCGAGTTCAGAAGCTCAAATGCCAGACTGTGTGAGTTGTCACCCCAGTCCGGTTCGTTCACGCGCACACCGTGCCAGATGACATCTGTTCCTCCTGGTTCAAGCCAATAGCATCGATCGCGGAAGAGCCGGCTGCCCTGACGGAAGTGGAGTAGACCGCTCACAAACCGCAACAGCTCGCCGTGTTCTTCGACGCATGCCCAGTCAAACCAGCTAATTTCATTGTCCTGACTGTATGCGTTGTTGTTGCCTTGTTGGCTATTCCGGACCTCATCTCCCATCAGAAACATGGGCCGGCCCTGTGACATCATCAGAATCGTGAAGAAGTTACGAATCTGACGTTCACGAAGCGCTTCGATATCTTGGTCGTCTGTCGGACCCTCCGCACCGCTGTTCCAGCTATCGTTCTGATCGTTGCCGTCCCGATTGTCTTCGCCGTTGGCCTCGTTATGTTTTTCATTGTACGAAACCAGGTCATTCAGGGTGAAGCCATCGTGGGCGGTAATGAAGTTGACGCTGCGCAACGGGTTCCGATCCAATTGCCCGAAGACTTCAGAGCTGCCACTGATCGCATCAGCCAAGCCGCTCACTATGCCGGTGTCGCTCTTGACGAAGCGGCGCACAGTGTCGCGATAACGCCCGTTCCAGACCGCCCAGCGATCGCCGATGAACGAACCGACCTGGTAAAGGCCGGCTGCGTCCCAGGCTTCAGCGATGATCTTGGTCCCAGCCAGAACGGGATCGCTGTCAATATCCCACAGGATGGGTGGGTATTTCATAGGTTCGAGGTCCTGCCCGCGCGACAATACCGAGGCGAGATCAAAGCGGAACCCATCTACATGCATCTGCCGCACCCAGTAGCGCAGGCTATCCATGATCATTCGACGAACGATCGTATGGTTAGCATTGAGCGTATTACCTACGCCACTATCGTTGATATATTCGGCCCGATTGTCCGGGTCCAGCATGTAGTAGACTCGATTGTCAATGCCGCGTAGCGAAATCGTGGGACCGTCGTCACCGTCCTCGGCTGTATGGTTGAAGACCACATCGAGGATGACTTCGATACCGGCGCGGTGCAGGGCCTTAACCATGTCTCTGAACTCATTGACCGGTCCCAGCCGATCGCGCTGCGAACTATATTCCCTATGCGGTGCGAAAAAGGCGACGGGTTCATAACCCCAGTAGTTGGGTCGTCCACCTGGCGCGGATTGCGGATCAAACTGAAAGACCGGAAGCAGCTCCACAATTTCGACGCCCAGTTGTTTGAGGTATGGGATTTTCTCAATCAGACCTGCGTACGTGCCGCGCAACTCTTCAGGTAGGCCGGAGCTGCGGTGCTTGCTGAAGCCGCGCACGTGCATCTCGTAGATCGCGGCATCGTTGAAGGCGCGCCGCAGCGGGACGTCCCCTTCCCAGTCATAGCTGTCCACGTCAACAACCACGCTCTTCATCGCAGATGCGAAGTTTTGCAGACCGTACTGAGACGCCGCTTCGCGGTCGTACGCATCATCCACCACAGCGCGGGCATAGGGATCGAGCAGTAACTTGGACGGATCAAAGCGCAATCCCTCTTCGGGCTGATACGGACCAGTGACCCGATACCCATAGAGCTGCCCGGGCTTGACTCCGGGAACGAAGACGTGCCAGTAGCTGCCGGTTCGATGCGTGTTCGCATCGAGTGAGATGACCGTTGCCGGCTGTCCTTCATCCGGACGGTCGAAAAGCAACAGGTCAACCTCACGTCCGTAGTATGAGAATAGCGAAAAGTTCACCCCATCGGCGCAGGGAGTCGCCCCCAGTATGTCCGGTGATCCCGTACCCAGCGGGCCCCGGTCGTCATCGACACTCATGTGGTTGAACCTCCCGGTTGCTGCAGTTCACCTGCTCCCGACTTGCGGGAAATAACCGTCGTGTATGCCGTCTCGAAATCGGTGACCGAGCCGGACACCCGCATGATCCAGGCCAGCACGCCTGTCCAGCCGGTCTGGTGGCTGGCGCCCAGGCCGGCGCCGTTGTCTCCGTGGAAGTATTCGTGAAACAGGATATAGATCACGCCAGTGCGGGTCGGTCTGGAACTTCTCCATCCCGCCGTAGACGGGGCGCCGCCCATCGGCATCTTGCAGGAAAATACGCGTGAGCCGAAGCGACAACTCCTGACTAACCTGCCATAGCGTCATCTGCTGCCCCGAACCGGTGGGACATTCGACGGTGAACTCATCCCCGTAGAAAGCGTGAAGTGTGGCCAGCCCCCGAATCAGCAACAGATTCATGGGGAACCAGATCGGGCCGCGCCAGTTGGAGTTGCCGCCAAACATGCCGCTGTTGGATTCGGCCGGCAGGTAATCGACGCGGTATTCGGCGCCGTCCACATCCAGTACGTAGGGATGCTCCCGGTGAACCTGAGAAATGGATCGAATCCCAAACGCGCTCAAGAACTCGGACTCGTCCAGCATCGTCGCCAACGTTCGTCGCAGCTTGGACTCGTCCAGCACGGCAAGCAGACGCCGGTTGTTCGGACCTGGATCGCTGAGCGTGGGGATACTGCCAACAAGCTGCGGCCTGTGCTCGTTGAGCCAGTTTACCCGCTCCATGAATTCCGGCAAGGCGCTGGACGTGATCCGGCAGCAGCACTGTGCAAGCGGCCAGCGGCAGCAGGCCCACCAGAGAGCGAACCTTCAGGCGCGTGGCCTGTCCGTCGGGCAGGCGCAGCACGTCGTAGAAGAAGCCGTCTTCCTCATCCCACAGCGTATCGCCACGCTCGCCAAGCGGATCCATGGCGTTGTAGATCCACAGGAAATGTTCGAAGAACTTGCTCGCCATCGACTGGTAGGTCGGGTCATGCAGGGCCAGTTCCAGCGCAATCTGCAGCATGGCCAGGGAGTAGAACGCCATCCAGGCCGTACCGTCCGATTGCTCAATGTGGCCGCCGGTGGGCAGCGGCGCGCTGCGGTCGAAGACGCCGATGTTGTCCAGACCCAGGAAACCGCCGCCAAACAGGTCCTTGCCGTCCGGGTCCTTGCGGTTGATCCACCAGGTGAAGTTCAGCAGCAATTTGTGGAAGGCGTCCTTCAAGAACGCAATGTCGCCCTCGCCACGGAGCGACCTTTCGAGGGTGTAGACCCGCATCAGCGCCCACGCATGGACGGGCGGGTTCACGTCGCTGAAATTCCACTCATAGGCAGGCATTTGACCATTGGGGTGGAGATACCGTTCATTCAGCATCAACTCCAGTTGGTCTTTGGCGAAATCGAGATCGACGCATGGCAAGCGCAACGGTGTGAAACGCCAGATCCCATGCCGCATACCAGGGATACTCCCACTTGTCCGGCATGGAGATGATGTCGGCGTTCACCATATAGAACCAGTCTTTGTTGCGGATAGAGGCATGCTGCAGGCTGGCGCGATCGGCGAGACCGTGCCCGTTTAGCCACTCGGTCACGTCGTAGTTGTAATACTGCTTGCTCCATAGCATGCCGGCCAGCGCCTGGCGCATCACATTCTTCTCATCATCTGACAATCCGGCTGGCGTTTTCTCTGCGTAGAAGGCGTCTGCCTCTTCTCGCCGCGTGCGCATGACCGTGTCGAAGTGGCGGCCAAACGGATTGCCATGGGCAGGATAGGATGCGCTGAGTGATTGTGGATCTGTTTCCGTCAGACGCAGCCGGATCACTTGGCTCTGGCCTGGATCAAGTGCAAGCTGAATATGGGGCGCCGCCTTCGTGCCTGTCTGGGCGGGATTCACTGCCTCCTGTTTTCCAGCCACCACAGCGTCGTTGATCCCGTCTTTGACATAGGGAGTCGCATTGGGATGGCCGAACAGACGCGCCGTGTTTGTCTCATTGTCGGTGAACAGCAGCGGCGCGTCGCCGGAGACGTACAGGTAACGCTCGCCCAGGTCGGGATGGCTGGCCTCGATCACACTGTACCCTTTTCCGCCCTCGCCCTGTTGCAGGTTGGGTTTGGGGGCGCCATCCGACCAGGACCATGTAGTTGCGGAACCAAAGTCGTCGGCAACACGTGCAGCGTAGCCGTCTCCGGCCCCCGATTGTGCACCGTGATCTGGATCAGGATGTCCTCGGGCGATTCCTTGGCATATTCAACGAAGACATCGAAAGTAGCGGTCTTCGTCGAATACGCCCGTGTCGAGTAACTCATACTCGAAATCGTCGGCCGTGCGCTGCTGGTTGGTCTGAACCAGGTCGTCGTACGGAAATGCGGTCTGAGGATACTTGTACAGGTACTTCATGTAGGAATGCGTCGGCGTACTGTCCAGATAGAAGTAGTACTCCTTGACATCTTCGCCGTGGTTGCCCTCGGCATTGGTCAGGCCGAAGAGCCGCTCCTTGAGTAATCGGGTCCCGGCCATTCCACAACGCCAGCGCAAAGCAGAGCAACTGTCTGTCGTCGGAGATGCCGGCCAGACCGTCTTCCCCCCAGCGGTACGGCGCGTGAGCGGGCCTGATCGTGGGTGAAGTAGGCCCAGGCATCGCCGTTGTCGCTGTAGTCCTCGCGCACGACGCCCCACTGCCGCTCGCTCAAATATGGGCCCCACTTTTTCCACGGGATATGCTCTTCCCGCGCCGCTTGCAGGCGTTGTTCTTCTGCATTCATGGTCTTCGTGCTGCCTCCACAGGTATTGTGTGTAGCGCCAATTCACCGACAGTCTGCTGCTAAGAATGTACCGAATTTGCAATGGTGACTGCGCAGTATCTGCGCCCGTGCCGTGACCTGCGTGCCCTGTCCTTCGCCGGTCTCTGGCGCAACCGGGGCGCGTCGTTTCCCTATCAGGCTTTCCTGTCGCGGAAGGCCTGGAATATCATGAGTGCGCCGCCGATGAGGCCGGCGAACGCCGCCGCCCAGATCATAGCCAAGCCTGACCCCAGCGAACCATAGTCCGCCAGCAAAATAGCTCCCAAGATGATCCCAAGGCCGCCGAGTATACCGGCTCCCCAGCCGCCGCCACGAAAGGCCATCAACAGCAGGATGATGCCCTCAAATATGGCCCAGAAACCCAGCACAAACACAAAGGCCCTGGGCAGAGCCACCGCTGCCGCCACCGGATACATCAGGATGTAGCCGCCGGCGACAATGCTCACGATACCGATGAATAGCTTCCATCCCCAGGCGGCATGGTCCACAAAGATGGAAACGATGTGCATGATGCCAGAGACCAACCAGTAGATACCTAGCAGCGCCACGAGCAACTGATAGGTCTCAACCTTGGTCTTGGCTGGAGCCCACAGAAGGACGGCGCCGACGATGATCGCCGTGACACCCATGACGAGCGTCAGCCACCACGGTCGCGCCTTGGCATTCAGGGACGTTGCGGATGGGGCAGGTGTTGCAGACGTAGTTGTCATTTTGCTTCGCCCTCTGATGATGAATGAAGTCGCAGGATGCTGGCAGAGACGGGTCTCACTGAACGATGCTATTATCGCCGATCGTCGCGCCGGTCGCGCCGGTGCATGCCTGCGACCGAGACAGGTGACATCGGCCGTCCGATCACATCAATGAAGAGCGCGCTGGGGCCGCCGGTCGCCGGCATCTCGCCATCCAGTATCTCCGCCGAATACGTAAGCTGGCTGCCGGTATGCACCGGATCCGTCAGCTCCACCACGATATCGCTGACCGTATCGGTATGGAAGATGGACAGCACCGCATTGGGCGGATTGGATTCGAAACTGTCTGGACCTTTATCCCAGCTGTTTACAAACTCCTCTGTGGTGATGTGACCGGTAACCCGGTCGGGGCGATCCGAGAAGAACAGGGTCGTGGGGGCCAGGGAATCCAAGGTGAGCTTGCCGTTCTCGTAACTCATGCCATGCGCCGTCTGGACGAATAGCGCCTCGATCTCGTCGGCCTCGGCGACTGATTTCACATCCTTATGTTTAGCTTCCATCGTAAGTCTCCTTGTGAATCCAACTGCAGTTTGCGCTAGTGTGGATGAGGCGCCGCCCTTCTGCGCGTTTGTATCTGTGCTTCTAACGCCGTGGCCACGACGATCTGCCACGCTATCAACTATTCAGTGCCTTCACTGCCGCTTTGTCGATCTTGAGATACACCGTATCTCCGTCTGAGAAGTCGACGTCTGCAATGGGGATAGCGACGTCCTTCTTGCCCCACAGATGCCCCTCTCGCATTTGGATGTGGGTGATTTCTCCGCTCTTGGGGTCCAGTACTAATGCGTCCAAGCTGCCTACCTTGCCATCGGACGCCTCCACTTTCATGCCAGCAGTGAGCGCTAGTTCGCCTTGCGGGATTTGTTCTTCGTCCACAGCATCAAAGCCAGTGTTATTGACTGCATACTGAACTTCGCTCGCGTCACCATAGGCATACGGGGCAGCATACACGCCACCCGATGCATACGCCTCGCCGACCGCTGTTTCCTGGATGAAGTTGGTAACGATGAAGGCGACCATCTTCTCCACATCACCACGGGTGCAATTCAGCATGATCTGGTCGTGCGTCGCACTTGCCACCTTATCGATCGGCACCAAGCGTGTCGGGTTCTCCGGCAGCTTCTTGTCCTTCAGCGCGAAGTGAGTCACCTTGTGCGTGACAGGGTTGACGATCACATCAGTAGACACTCCGCAAGGGCTGTCGGTGCACTGCACCTTGGCTTGCAACGGGATGTTGGTCATTTGGTGCCTCCTTGAACTAAGTGGTTTGATCGCTACGTAACTGGTCACCTTCCGGGAAGCTCGACAGACTAACCTGCACAGGGAATTCATCCCTGAATCAGCTTCCCGGAAGGTTTGTCACTCGCCGAACAGGCCACTAAGCTAACGCAGTGTTCTTTTGCTATCCGACCGCGATATTGAACTACGCATCGTCACCATGATTTCGTCGATAACTCAGTGCCAATAAGACCCCTGCTAGGAATGGCCTCCGCATGGGACGCGTGCCCGTTCGCAGTAGCCGCCAGTATACGTTGCCATGGCGGCGCATAGCCCAATGCCAAGAAGTACTCAGTCAAAACCCGTACTGCAACTACGCAACGCCTAGTTAGTCCTCGTCATCCAATGCGGCTGCGGCGCCTAACTCAGCAGCGCCTGTAGCTACATCGGCCACGCCGTCGGCTGCCATTTCGCCAGCCAGATCGGCGGCGCCGCCCGCGGCAGCCATTTCAACTGCCCCTCGCACTGCCAGACCAGCGCTTGCCTCGGCAAGTTCGGCGGAACGTTCTGCAGCAATGTCAGAAGCCGCCATGCGCAGCACGCCTTCATCGATCTCCCCAGCGCCCAGTTCTCCGATCTGCCGGCCCGTGGCCGCCATGAGGTGGGACAGGCTGCGCTCCGCAGCCGCGCGCAAGATGACGTCGACGGCCACCTGCTGGAGCTGATCACTGCGATCATCGAGGATAGCGGCCAGCACCGGCATGTCCAGCTCATCCACGACATTGGCGAGGGTCGACAACTCACCAGCCAGTCTACCCAATGTCAGTCCGCGCTCAGCGTCGCCCAGACTCATCATGCCGACGATGGCGCTCATGGCGTCAACATCGTCAGCCGCAGACAGGAGGTCTGCACCCTCCTCAATGTCGGTGACACCGGCCGCGCCCACGAGTTCACTGAGTGCGGCCAGGCGGTCGGCCACCACGTTTGCGTCCACCGCACGCGTCAGGTCAGAGGCTCCGGCAGCGGCCGCAACCGCGGCCACAGCAGCCGCATCCCTAGCCGCATCTAGCTCCTCTTCACCGACGCCCACATCGTCCACACCGGCTACCGCCAGGTCTTCTGCCATTTCTTCTTGTTGAGTGTTCTTGTCTGCCATGTTCAATCTCCTCAAGTAGGTTAGTGATAAGAATAGTTATGTGAAGTAGACGTCAATCGAGCTTCACCCAGACACCACGAGACTCGCGCCATGCGGGAAATGACCTGAAGAGGGAATGGGGGTGTCCCCTCAACAGCGAATTTCGCCAGAGACTCGGCCAACAGCAACCGCCGCCGCGCGCAATTGCGCTAGGTGTTGGTCTCGTCGGCCTTGCCAGACACTTCATCGTCCTCAGCAGGAATGACGGCGTCGGCAACAACCGCGCCATCGTCCGTAACCACACCCTCTTCTGCCACTACGCCCTCTTCTGTCGCACCGGCTACCTCATACGCAACGCCGTCTGCCGTAGCTACAGCCGCGCCGGCCACCACAGCGTCGTCCGTGACCACTGCTCCCACAACTTCGGTCGTGTCTTCGTTGGCTGCGATTTCCTTGACGGCGAGTCCGTCCTCAGTCAAAAGCAGACCGATGGCCACGTTCATGTTATCGGCGAGCTGCGCCGAGAGTTCGGCGGCCAGATTGCTGACGGCGGCGTGGATATCTTCGATGGCCACCTGCTGTTGCACCGCTTTCAAGAAGTCATGGCTGGTAATCGCTGCGACGGCGGAGGTCCCTGGCTTCAATGCTACGCCGATCGTCTCGAGATTCTCATTCTTGAATCCACCATCAGAGGAAGCGATGGCAGCGCCAACCGCCGCTCCGGCGCCTGCGCCAATCACCACGCCGGCTGGGCCGCCCAGGATGCCCAGGACGCCGCCGACGAGCGCTCCGATGCCTGCACCTTTACCGGCGCTCATATCACCTGTTTCATGGTAATGCACCTTGCCTTGGGCATCCTGTTGGATGACGGCGGCATCCTCGAAATAGAACTGTTTCTGCTTCTTGGCATCTTTCATGGCATCAAGTACCTGTTCACCGGCTGCTGCATCGGTGAACGCAAGCACGAGGAAGCCGACGCCGGGAATGGTTTGCTGCTGTGAGTCGCTCATGTCAATCTCCTTAACTAATAGTGCATGTAGGGATTCTGTCGGTGCCTGGTAGTCCAAGCCCATCACGATATGTAGATTGGTGGTGCACAAGCTGATTCACAATAGCCGTCCTTCGCCTGGCCTTATCAAGCGGCACGCAGCCTCGGAAACATTTCTTTCGGGTATATCACCATTGGTCTCATCCCCTGCCGCCTATGTGTCATTAAGGCCACGATCTTCAACCACAGCCTCGCGTGGCGTGGCTTGCCGATACTCGACGGCCTGCACCGGGTAACCCCGATCGATCAGCATGTGAAGCATTCCGAGGAAGGCTTCCAGATCCTGCGGATGACCGACCAGAGTGGTACTGCGGATGGATCCTTGCTCCACCTGCTCATGGACTGCCATGTCGCCGACGTAATCGGCCCAATTCATGTCGAACGAGCCGCGAAGCTCAATCGTGCAATAGTCACGAGGTTGAGGCATAGTCTGGACTCCTGATGCGACAAAGATAGACCCGGGTCAGTAAGTGGGTCAGTACAAGTATGCGCCTGATTGCGTGTTGGCACATCGGGAAAAATTCCGGATAAAGTCCGGATATTGATGAGGAGGGGATCGCCGGATCGGCGATTAAGTGAGGAGCCCCTGGGCTTTCGCCGCCTCGACGATGGCGCGCCGGCCACGTACGCCGAGTTTGTCACCCAAATGGCCTATATGGCTGCTGACTGTTTTCGGGGAGATCACGAGGGAGGCTGCGATTTCCTTGTCGGTGCGGCGCTTGGCTAACAGTTGCAGAACGTCCATCTCGCGGTTGGTTATCAACGCAGAACCTGGAGGTGTCGAGACAGGCTCTGTGGTGAGTGGTTGCCCCAGAATGGGCGACGCTTCGTCTGGACCGAAGGCCGCGAGAATTTCGGCGATATACGTCGGCGAAACGCCCTGGTGCGCCAGTTTCCGCAACAGTGGTTTCAGCGCCAGTACCCAGATCGACAAAGAGACGGAGGAATCCGCCGGGGGCAGCCATGGCAATCGAGTCGGAGAGAGCCGCAAGTGCCTGCAGATCGTCGCCTTCCGCGCTGTAAAGCATCGCCTGCAAAGCCATTACACGAATGCGGACCGTCGTGTAATGGATTGCACTGTAATGATCGTTCATCTGGGCCAAGAGTTCTCGGGCTTGCTGCCGGCTGGCCGAGGTGTCTTGCGCCAGCAGAACCAGTGCCAGCACCTCGGACGGAACAAACAGATTGGCTGCCAGTGAGGGCCTAAACGGCCCGTGATGCTCTACCCACTGGCTGGCTTCGGCCAGATGCCCATGCCGCAGCGCAAGCTCCGCTTGAAAAGCACGAGCGTTGAACAACATCGCTTCGTCATGCGTCTCAAGCCCGAACGACGTCATCAGATCGACAATTTCAAACGCTTCTTCGTCCTACCCTGTGAATGCCATATTCTGGCTAGTATGACCGCGCTGTTCAAGAAGCAGTTTAGGCTCGACGCGTGTGGCTGCGTGGCTAACGGCAGTAGAAGTTTCTCGGCGGCGATCAAATCGTTGCGCTGGTAATGGAATAGCCCGAGATAATACCGTGACCAGGTAGCGGCTTCGGTACGATCGCTGACATATCACTGTTATCCACAGCGTAGCGGGCCAGTTGGGCCATGCCTGCTAAGTCCGCTGCCAACCAATGTATGAAGCAAGCCATGGCATGCAATGCCAATCTGGCTATCGCTTTGAACAGACTCGTCAGTCTGATAGAAAGTCGCATATGCCTGCGCCAAATCGCCGGACACTAAGTAGCCGAGACTCAAATAACCACGCGCGAACGCCCGGAGATAGCTGTCACTTAGCGGGAGTTTCTCCAAAGCCTGTTGCGCAGCGGTCATACACCGCGAAAAATCACCGCCGAAGAAGTACAGAGCGGCACGGCGCGCATCCACTTCGCCCTGGAGGCGTTTGGCCTTTTCGGGTGGCAGGTCAGGAAGTAGCGCCTCGACGCGCTCGAATCAATGCTGGCAATTCCGCGGGCTGGTTCTGTATAAATTGCAGCCAAATCTCGATCAACAGCAGGTCCGGTTGCGTATCGATCACCTCTCGCGGAAACAGGTCCATCCAGCGACTTGCGGCGCTGCCAGTCGCTTCGATTCAGCAGATTCGTGACGATGCTGCGCCACGATCTGCACCGCTGCCTTCCATCTCATCCGCTGCCAGGGCGTGCTGAAGTGCCCTCATCTGGGTCACCGTTCGTCTCATACCACGTGCTTGCCCGCAGATGTAGGGCTCAGCAATCTCAGTTGGACTGTGCATCTGTTCCAGGCGTGAACGTAAAAACTGCTGAAACAGGTGATGACAGTAGTACCAGTGCCGCCGGTCATCCACGGGCGTCAGGAACAGATCTGAGTGCTCCAACCCTTCCAGAATCTGTTGGCCGCTAGCCATCTCTTCAGTCATGCCCACCACAGCCTCGCACAATGGGCCGTGCAAAAGATCGAGTAGCGAAGTCTTGATAAGAAATTCCTGAATAGAGACTGGCAAACGCGACAATACTTCTGACGCCATGTAGTCCATGATGTAGCGGTTTTCACCCAACATAGCGGCTGGAAGTATGGGTTTCGACTGTTGACGAAGGAATAACGCTGCCAGACGTAGGCCGACCGGCCATCCACGGATGTTGACGACAAGCTCATTGATATTCTGCTCGCTTAATGTCAGCCCCATGGAATCGACTAAAAACGCCCTTGGTTTCCTCTGGCGTAAACCACAGATCGATCTTGCGCAATTCCGTGACGTCGCCTCGTGCTCGCAGCACAGCAATCGGTAAAGGAGGATCTTGTCTTCCCGCGACGACCAGGTGCATGTTGGCAGGCGGGTGTAGCAGGATGTCTGTGATGAGATCATGAATCGCCTGATTGCGAATGTTCTGGTAGTCGTCCACAACCAGAATATAATCCTGTTCGATAACCGCCAGATCATTGAGCAAAGTACGAGCTATCGTGGCCGGGGATGGCAGGGTCGATCCGCTCACGATTGCGCGCGAGTTGTCGCCCAACGGGAACAGTGTCTGCAGCGCCTTAATCAGGTAGGTTGTGAAGAGGCCTAGGTCGTTGTCATGCTCATCCAGCGACAACCACGCATTGGGCAGGTTGCAGGTCTCCAACCAAGTGCTCAATAGCGTTGTTTTGCCGCCCCCCGCCGGAGCGACGACGAGTGTCAGACTTTGGGCAGCATCTAGTCGCTCCAGAAGCCGGGGGCGCGGCACCAGGCGGTGGCCGACACGCGGCCGCTGCAGTTTGGTCAGAGTGATCGCATCCATCAATTCCTCCGAGCCAGCAGAAATCGTCGGGCCAAGGCTAAGGCGAATGGGTCAGCGACATCGATGGGTGCTGTCAACAGCTCTCTCATTGATCGCACGTTCGTCGCCGGCGATTCCAGGCCGGTGGCGAGGCCATCAACAAAACGGTTCAATAGCAGTACGGTTCGCTACCTGCGTTTGGCGCTGTGAGCGCTGCGGCGACCGGGTTCCAAAGATAGCCGAAATTCAGAGACGCGGTCTAGTGCGCTACCCCGCCCCTTGGCAAGGACAGGGCCCCGGGCAAAGTGGCCTGAGTGGCTGGGGTTGACCGACTAATCGCTGTCGTAAGCATCCAGGGAGTGCCAAGAGAAGGCCATGTCCCCATGCGCAAGCCATACGCCCAAAAGCGTGCACTTGCCGAAATCGGCACGGGCCGAGACCGGCGCGAGCCGGTATTCCCGGGCTCCATCCAGGCATGCGCAGAATCACGGACGCGCAACATGATCATCAGTGAGGCATGGGTGCCCCAATTTGGTCAGTATGATCATAGCCTGTCTGGTGGCTTCAGTTCTGAATTCTTGCGGATTATACCTTGGAACAGACCAGGGCGCAATGCGACGCGTTCACTCATCCAGAATGTTACTGAAGAAGCGTGTCCAGTCAATTGATAATGCTACCGAAGGGTGAACGCGGAAACCTTGACAGCCGTGACGCGGTGCGTTATAATCCCTTCATAACGCACCGCGTCACAAGTGAGATGTATGACGACATCGGACGATTTCTCCCCAGGATTCTCGCCCGGAGAGGTAAGCAAAACGGAGGTTGATATGAGCGTAGACGTGAATCTTAACGAGGTACCGGAGGAGGTACAGGCGAAGGTGCAGGGAACGGTCGAGGTAAACGCCGAATCGCGCCCGCTGCCTTAGCCGCAAAGTGGCCCTCGCCGCCCTCGGGTTGGCCGGGCTCACCTATGATGCCGGCAAGTCCGCCGTTCGCAAGACCGATGGCTTCGTGAATCGCGCCGAAAAGCGCGGCGAAGAGATCGAGGCCATCCTGAACAGCCGGGTTTCAGAGGTCCAGGACCAGATGACCGAAGAGGCAAAGGCCCAGCGCGCCAAGTTGGAGGGTACGCTGAACAATCTCTCTACAGGTATGGGCGACCGCGGCAAGTCCATCGAAAAGCGCGTCCAGAGCGGCCTCTCTTCCCTCAAGATCGGCAGCGGAACCGTGGTCGAGACGGACCAAATCAGCATCGAGGTGGAGATCGTCGACGAGGAGCCGTGGGAGGGCTACGACGAACTCAACGCCCAGGAGGTCATCGACCGCCTGGCCATGTTGGGTGAGGCCCAGCTCGAGGCGGTCAGCGACTACGAAGCCAACACCAAGAACCGTGTCACCGTGCTGCGCGAGATCGACATGCTGCTCGCAGGCATAGAGGAACCGCCCGTCTCGTGAGGCCCGGCTGAGAGCATCTCTGCGCTCACCCGGCTGAACCGATACTCGAACGCCCGGAGGTGATTCACCCTCCGGGCGTTTGCTTTCTCCGGCTGCGCCATGCGGCCGATCGCCGGCGCACACGCGGGACCTTTGCGCTGCCATATCCGGATGCTATACTGGCAACCGGGCGCAAGACGCCCCGACACAATCGACATCGTGCGCCGGCGGCCACACATTTTGGCCGCGGCATCGGAGAAACCGCCCATGACTTCGTCCCATCCCCAACCGCCCGACCCGTCCCAATCCGGCGACTCCGCAGCCGATCCACAGGACGAGTTTGACCGCGAATCCGTCGCCTTTCCAGGGATATCCGCTGCGGCGGCGGAGGCGATTCTGAAGCGGCTGGGCGGCGGCGTGGCCGAGAAACATCGCGCCGTAGAAGGCGTCGGCTTCCGCGCCTATATCGAGCCCCAGGACGACGGCGTAACCGTCGAGTTCGTCGCCCACGAAGAACTCCTCGATGACCTCATCCGCCGCTTTGAGGACATGGCAGACAAGGAGCTGTAGCGCAACCCCCATGCAGAAGACCACCGTGCGCGCGGGCAGCAACATCGCCTTCATCAAATACTGGGGCGTTTCCGACGCCTCGCTCAACATCCCTATGAACAGCTCCGTCAGTATGACACTGGCGGACGCCCACACCACCACCACCGTCGAGTGGGACATCGCGCGCGCGCAGTCGGAAGACGAGATCATCGTCAACGGCGCGCCGCTGGCCGGCGACGCTGCGCACCGCGTTGTGCGCCACCTCGACCGTATTCGCCGGCGCGGCAACGTGGACCTGCACGCCCGAGTGGCCAGCCGCAACAACTTCCCCATTGCATCCGGGATTGCATCGTCGGCCAGCGGTTTCGGAGCCTTGACCGTCGCCGCCTGCCGTGCGCTGGGACTCCACCTGAACGCAACCGAGCTTTCCGCGCTCGCGCGTCGCGGCAGCGGGTCCGCAAGCCGCAGCCTGTTTGGCGGCTACGTACAGTGGGACCGCGGCGACGATGACGCCTCATCCGTAGCTCGCCAGATATTTCCTGCCGAACACTGGAAACTTATCGACATCGTTGCCGTAGTGAGTACCGAGCCGAAAGCCGTTAGCAGCGAGGGAGGCCACGGCCTGGCTTCGTCGAGCCCGCTCAATGAAGCACGCGTGCGCAACGCCGAGGCGACACTGCCCCACGTCGTCGACGCGATTCGCCGGCAGGATCTCAGCTCGGCTAGGCGAGACCATCGAACTGGACGCCATCGCCATGCACGCCGTGATGATGACCAGTTCGCCCCGCCTGTTCTATTGGCTTCCCGCCACCATGGGCATCATGCTCGCCGTGCAGCAATGGCGTCACGAGGACGGTCTGGCTGCGTACTTCACTATCGACGCCGGTCCCAACGTCCACGTCCTGTGCGAACCGCCGGACGTCGCCGAGGTGACGCGCCGCCTGCGCACTCTGGACTGCGTGGGCGAACTGATCACCAGCGCACCGGGCCCGGAGCCCCAGGAGATGGAAGACCACCTCTTCTAGCGGCCCGGCTTCCATGTGATTCGGTCCGATCGCGGAGACTCCAGTGCGCGGAACGAAGGACTGCTTTCTCTGTATCACAGCCCGTGCGACCAAGCTCTTGAGGAGACACCCAGTATGGCCAAACTACCAGGCGGACCGCTTGCCAACCGGCCGCTCCACTTCTTCTGGATTGCCGATTGCTCCGGTTCCATGAGCATCGAAGGCAAGATTCAGGCCCTGAACAACGCGATTCGCGAGGCGATCCCCCACATGCGCCAGGTTGCGTCCGAAAACCCGAACGCCCAGGTGCTCGTGCGCGCGATCGCCTTTTCGGACGGAGCCCGCTGGCATATCGCCCAGCCTGAACCCGTCGACGAGTTCCGTTGGAACGACCTCAAAGCCGGCGGCGTCACCGACATGGGCCAGGCATTGAAGATGCTCTCCGAGCAACTGCATCCCGATGTCATGCCGCCGCGCGCCTTGCCGCCCGTCCTCGTGCTCATTTCCGACGGCCAGCCCACCGACAACTTCGACGCCGGTCTGAAGGCGCTGCTGGCGGAGCCCTGGGGCAAGAAGGCCGTGCGCATCGCCATTGCCATCGGCGAAGACGCCGACCACAGCGTGCTCCAGAAGTTCATCGCCAACCCGGAGTTCCAGCCGCTTCAGGCCAACAACGCGGATTCGCTCGTGCGCTACATCCGCTGGGCGTCCACCGAAGTGCTCAAGTCCGCTTCCTCGCCGGCCAGCCAAATTCTTGACGAGACGCGCGTCGCGGCCCGCGGGCAACGTGCCGCTGCCGCCCGCGCCCGAATCGTCGCAACTGGACGCCGAGGACGTGTGGTAGGCCGCATCCGGCTTCAATCCGTTGCACCCGCGCCGTGCGCGGCTGTGGTCGCCCGCGGCTGCCGCAACGCGTTCCCGCCCGCACGAATCCAATGAACGCACCTTTGCCGCACTGGCGCGTGACTGGCGCCACCGTACGCGGCGCAATCCACATCCGCCGCAGCAAGCCCAACCAGGACGCCATCGCCTGGGACACGCCCGCGCATGGCGCTGCACCGCGCATCGTGGCCCTTGCGGACGGTCATGGGGCCGCCCTCCACTTTCGCAGCCATCGCGGCGCTCGCCTCGCCGTACGCACCGCCGTCACCGTCCTGAAACGATTCGCCCGTAACGCCGAAGGCCAAGACAGTTCCGCCATCGAACAGCTGGCGGCTGCCGGCCTGGCCACGGACTTGACCCAGACCTGGCGCACGCATGTCTCCGCCGACCTGGACCGCCGGCCCATCTCCGAATGGGAAGTCGATGCCGTCGCCGAAAACATGTCGGCTTCGTCGCTTGCGCGCCTGGCGTCACGGCCCGAGGTGGCCTATGGCAGCACGCTGGTCGCCGCGGTGCTGGCCCCGGCGTACGTGCTCTATCTACAGTTGGGAGACGGGGACATACTTGAGGTTGATGCCGGCGGCGCAGCGGCGCACGCACCGTTGCCTGCGGACCCGCTGCTCCACGGCAATGAGACCACGTCGCTGTGCATGCCCAACGCCTGGAACCACATGCGCATCAGTGTCCGTCCCGTCAACGCGCATGGGCCGGTATGCGTCATGCTCTCCACAGACGGATACGCCAACTCCTTCGTAGACGCCGCCGGGCTGGCCCAGGCTGCATGCGATCTCTGCGCCCTGTCTAGCGAACCCGGCATGATCGAAGTCTCGCGCTCCCTGCCGGGCTGGCTGCGCGCCACC
The DNA here is from genome assembly GCA_963752485.1 of uncultured Chloroflexia bacterium. GTDB lineage: Bacteria > Chloroflexota > Anaerolineae > Caldilineales > Caldilineaceae > JASGTU01. The sequence continues at coordinate 401,174 of CAVVYP010000011.1, read as the reverse complement.
TCGGCCCAGGGCAGCGGCGATGACATCAGTGTCGGGCTGGCCGTGCGCGACGCCGGCGCTTGAGCCGGCAACGCCACTTCTGGACGCCCTCCTACCAGCCGTACTGTTCCGGTCCCCAGGGTCTGCGTTCCAGCTCCTGCCGCACCGTCACGAGCTGCCGGTCCGGCAAGTCCTCGTACAGCACCACGCCCGCGCCCACCACGCTGTACACGCCGGTGCGCCTGCCCGGCATGATGATCGCATTCACGCCTGTGCGCGAATAGTCGCCGAAGTAGGCCGCATTCGACGCTTCGCTCGGCGCCTCGCCCCGGCCCTTCACGCGCCAGCGTGTCGGGCCGTCGTCAAAGCGCAGGTTGCCGCACACGGTCGCCGCGCCGAAGTCCACCGCACTGCCCACGACGCCCCAAATCTCACAGTAATGGTAGCAATACACACGGTCCAGCGCCACGCCCGAGAACTCGGCGCCATGCGCGTAGATGCCCCGCGCGCCCAGGCTGCTATGCCCGCCGATCAGACAATAGTCGCGTACGGTGGTATGGGCCCCGACCACGGCCGGCCCCTCTAGGATGGCGCCGTTGTCCACCGTCGCGCCGTCGCCCAGCCACAGGTCGCCGCGCGCCACAACCCGGTTGCCGATCACTGCGTTCTCGCCCAGCACAACGCGGCCGTGCAGCTCCGCGCCGTCGTGCACACGCGCCGACGCAGGAATCACATTCTCATCCAGAGACTCGTGCATCTGCTGAATGACGCACTCGTTCGCCTCCAGAATGTGCCACGGTTTGTCCACGTCCACATGGTAGCCCACCGTCTCGACCGCCGGCACGCGATGCCCGTCGTCGAGCGCCATCTGCAGGGACTGTGCGAACTCCGCTTCCGGAGGCGGCATCCCGCCCACGGGCACGCTCTGCATCACGCCCGGGTTGTCGCGCAGGTACCCGATCATCTCGGGCCGGCACGCGTAGACGCCGCCCAGCCGATAGTCTCCCGTCCGCGCATGTCCGGCCACGCCGGCCAGATACTCGCCCTCCACGTGCGCCCCAATCCAGTCCTGCGGACGCTCGCGCCCGAGTCGCTGCACCAACGCAGCCGCCAACGGCCGTTCGTGCGCGAACCGGTCAGCCAAGGCCGCGATGTTGGCGCTGTCGGTCACCACGTCACCGGCCACCACCAAGAAGTCTTCGTCCAGCCCGTGCGCGCCGGTCAGTGCAGCATCCGCCGAACCCTCTACGGCGGGCTGGCGCACATAACGCACCTCCGCCTCCAGCCCGCGCAAGGCCGCGTGCACAGACCGTTCCCCCGCGCCCGTTACAACGACGATCCGGCGGATGCCCTGCTCAACCAGGCTGTCCGCCAATCGACGCACCATCGGCGTGTTGGCAATCGGGAAGGCGGCCTTCTGCCGTACCACATTGTACGGCCAGAATTTGGTCCCGGCCCCTGCCGCCAGAATCACGGCGGCCTGAATCGTTCGGCTACTCACAGCGCGTTCTCCGCTCCACTGCGCCGGGCTTCCTCACAGCGCTCTCATCGTTATGTCATGTCTAACTTTCCATAAATCAACATCTACGCCACGACGGCCGAAACCTGGCGCTTGCTCTGAATCCTGTCGTCCGCCAGTTCCATGCCCAGGCCCGGCGCATCCGGCACGGCCACCAGCCCCTGCTCCGGCCGGTACATGGTGGCCTGGAATGCCTGCTTCACCTCCTGGAAGCGGACGAGGTACTCGACGAACGGCACCGTCGTCGCCGATTGCGCGGCGGCGACGTGCAGCGGCGGCAACAACGAATGGCCGTGCGCCACCACAGGCGTCTCGAACGCCGACGCCAGCGCGCAGATCTTCATCTGCTCGCTGATGCCGCCCGTCCAGTCCGGGTCATTCTGCAACACGTCCACCGCATTCTCCACCAGCAAATCCTTGGTCTGCCACCGCGTGTACACATGCTCGCCCGTCGCCACGGGCACGCCCCCCTCCTCGCGGATCTTGCGCAAGGTCGAGACCCGCTCCGGGGGCACCGGCTCTTCCAGCCAGTACGGCCGCAAGGGAGCCAATTCCTGCGCCATGGCCACGGCGTACTTTCCACTCCAGCCCATGAACGCATCGAACATCAGCGTGTAGCTCTCGCCCACCGCCTCCCGCACCGCCTGCGCCATGGCCAGGTTCTTCGCCATACCGCTGTCCCCATCCGCCGGCCCGTAGCGGAAGAACCACTTCTGCGCTGAATAGCCCATACTCTTGTACTCGGTCGCCGTCTGCGCAGCCTGATCCGGATCAACGGAGAAGCCAAGCATGCTGGCGTACGCCGGCACGGCATCGCGCACCGGTCCGCCCAACAGCCGATGCACCGGCTGCCCCCACGCCTTGCCCTTCAGATCCCACAGCGCACAATCGACCGCGCTGACCGCCGTCATGAAGAGGCCAGACCGCCCATGCCGGTCGATGCGCACCATCTGGTCATACAGCCGCTCGGTCGCCAACGCGTCCTGTCCCAACAGCAGGGGCCGAAGCTGCCGCAGAATCAGAAACGCCTGCACCGGTTCGATCGGCCCGTACAGCCCGGCGGCGCCCTCGTCCGTCGCAATCTCCACGTACAGCGCCGTTATTGTCTCCCCCGGCGCCGGCAGATTGATGTGCGATGTCGCATTGTGCTCCGGGTACACGTCGATCTGGCGCGCCTGCCGGTCTCCCGGCGCAAACTGCGGCCCCGGATACGCGGCCGTCACTTCAGTAACCGAAATCTCCGCAACTCTCATGCGATCTGCTCCTTGAGCAAGCGCTCGCTAGCAATCTGATTCGTGTCATTCCAGCGCCCGTGGCAGACAAGCACGAAAGCGTCTACTACGGCTACGGTCTTCTTGTCTACATGTGACCGACCCGTATCGGACCCGGGTCCATGGCCAACATCGACTCATCGAAGCTCGCGCTGCATCAACGCCAGCTTGACCTCCACATACTCCGGGTCGTCCCACAGATCACAGAATTCGTTCGGGTCCTCGACCAGGTCGTACAGCTCGCCCAGGTTGTGCCCGTGGTACACGGTCAGCTTGTAGCGGCCATCGCGATACATGGTAGCGTACGTTCCGTCAGGCATGTCCAACGCATCGTAATACTCGCAGCGCACCCATTCTCGATGCAGCCCTTCCTCCGCCTCGCCCGTCAGCATCGGCATCAGCGACTTGCCCTGCATGGCGTCGGGTACGCGCTCACCGGCAAGCTCCAGCAGCGTGGGCGCGATGTCGGTCAGCTCCACCAGATCGCTGTACTGTCGCCCTGCCGCGATCTTTCCCGGCCACACCCAGATCAGCGGCACGCGCACGAGTCCTTCATAGAAGCGGCACCCCTTCTGGATCAGCCCGTGGTCGCCCAGCATCTCGCCGTGGTCGCTCATGAAGATAATGACGGTATTCTCGCGCTGTCCCGTCTCCTCCAACGCGTCGAGGATCCGCCCCACCTGGTCGTCGATCAGCTTGATCATGGCGTAGTAGGCCGCCTGCAGCGTATTGGCGTCACGCGTGCCGGGAGACTCAATGCGGTCCATCTCCGTACCGGGCGTCACGCGGTACGATAGGGTTCTTTATGTCGAGTTCATCCGGCGTCCGTCCCTTGGACTGGAAGTCCACCGCCGCCAGCTTCTCCTGCTGCGCCAGGTCGCTCTCGCGGAACAGCGGGCCCGGCATCTTGTCCGGGTCGAACTGTTCCCGATAGTCCACGGGCGGATTGAACGGCGGATGCGGGTCGTAGATGTTCACGCTCGCCAGCCACGGCGACTGCGCATGATCACGCAGAAATTCGATCGTCTTTTCCGCGCACCAATGCGTTTGGTGCAACTCCGCCGGCACGCCCTCCAGGCTCATGGGTCAACTCCTTCAGGCTGTAGCCTTGCGCCTTCACCCAGTCCGCATAGTCGTGCCCCTCCGGCCAGTCGTCGCGCGGCGCATGGCTGTACTGCCAGTACCCGTAGCCGTCGTCCACCCGCGGCTCCATGCGCTGGAATGCGCCCGCCAGATGTAGCTTGCCGATGAGGCCGCAGTCATAGCCCGCATCGCGCAGCAGCCGGGTCACCAGCGGCGGCTCAGTCCGGGAAGTAGTCGTTGCCGTTGCCCATCACGTGCACGCGGCTGGGATACATCCCCGTCATGAAGCTGCCTCGGCTTGGCGTGCAGATCGGGCTCTGGCAGTAGGCGGTCGTGAATGCCGTCCCCTCCGCCACCAGCCGGTCGATGTTCGGCGTGTCCACATGTGCATTGCCCAAGGCGCCGATCGTGTCATACCGCTGTTGGTCCGTGCAGATCCACAGAATGTTTGGCTGTGATGAACTCATTTGCGAAGTGCTCCTCGCCTGTGTAGGCCCGCCGGTTGAACTCTACAACTGTCGCCGGCTTGAGCGCGCGGCTCTTGGATTGTGCCGGCAGCCGATTACATCTCGCTCATATACTGGAAGATGGCGTCCGAATTGCCCGGCAGCGTCTCATGCCTGAAATCCGGGTAGACGCGCAACTGCTTGGGCGTCTGAATCTTGTTATACGCCGCGAATTGAGAAGACGGCGGGCAAATCTGGTCCATCAGCCCCAACGACATCATCACCTCGCCCTGGATTCGCCGCGCCAGATGCTGCACGTCGATATAGCCGAGCTTCGTGAACACGTCCGCCTCGCGCTCGTGCATGGGGTCAAACCGCCGGAAATACTCATCCAACTCGCCGTAGGCGTCCTTCGCCAGCTCAATCTGCCACACGCGCTGATAGTCGCTCAGGAAGGGGAAGACAGGGGCCGCACGCCGAATGCGAGGTTCCAGCGCCGCGCAGGCCAGCGTCAACCCTCCCCCCTGGCTGCCGCCTGTGGCCCCCACGCGAGCGGCGTCCACGCCGGGCAGATCCATCACGATGCCGGCCAGTTGCGCCGTGTCCAGGAATATCTGGCGATAGAGCATGTTCTCCGGCTCGTCGTCCAGACCGCGCACGATATGCCCGCGCAAGGTCCAGCCGAGCGGGCTGCCGCTGTCCTGCGAAAGACCGCCCTGTCCCCGGCAGTCGAGCGCCGCCACCGTGAATCCGTTGGCGGCATACCCCAGCTTCTCGGTCCAGTCGCCGGAATGCCACGAATAGCCGTGAAACATCACGACCGCTGGATGCGGTTCCGAGGCGTTCTTGGGTTGGATCAGCTTGGCGTGTACGCGCGCGCCGCCTATGCCCGTGAAGTAGAGGTGATAGCAATCCGCGAACGCAGCCTGGAAGTCGGCCGGTACGAGCTCCACTTCCGGGTCGAGCGCCCGCATCTCCGCCAGGCTTCGATCCCAGAACTCGTCAAAGTCATCCGGCCGCGGATTCGTGCCCTGATAGTGCGGAAGCTCTTCAAACGGCATGTCGAACGAGAGTGGCATGGGATGATCTCCTTGTCAGTTTGAGCCAGACGGCTACAAAGGGAAGAACCAGCTACGTGGAACGGCGTATGCGCTGAACCTATTTCAGGACTTGACACGCCTTGCCAGCCGAACGGTGACCGCGGTAGATGGCGGTCAGGCTTCCTGCGGACGCGGCTCGCCGCCGTATCGCATCAGGACGAAGAATACCAGCAGGTTCGCGATCAGGACCAGCAGCACAGTCATCATCGTCGCCGATGGGCCGACGCGGTCGAAGAGCTGGCCGGCCAGCCACGGAAACGTCATGCCGCCCAAGCTTGCGCCCACGAAGAACCAGCGCGCCGTGGACCCGGTCATGTCGAGCCGCCGCTCCGCCCATAGGAACATCGTCGCGAAGATCGTAGCCATGAACAGCCCCAACCCAATCGCGCCCGCCCACACCGCCCAGGCCTCTTCCTGCCAAATGAGAATCACGGCGACGCTGGCGATCGAGCCGACCAGGTCAATCGCCAGAATCGTACGCGGGCGCATCACAGTCGCCAGCGGAATGCCGATCAGCCTGCCCACCGTGAGCGCGCCCCAGAACACCGAGGTGATGTACCCGGCCGCCGTCACGCTCGCCACGCCCAGCGTTGCGGCATAGGTGAATATCCAACCGCCGAACGTGACCTCTGCGCCCACGGTCAGGTACATGAAGAATGCGATCATGGCCAGCAGCGTCGTGTCCTGGCGCGCGGTGCGCGCCGACTTCGCAACCGCCATGTGGCGCGGGCTTGGCAGCCGCACTATCCACAGGGCAATGGGCAGAATCATGATCGCCAGGGCCCGGTACGCCCAGGTGATGCCGCCGCTCGCCGCCACAATCTGCACGACGATGATGGGCGACAGAAACGCGCCCACGCCAAAGAAGAAGTGCAGCGCGTTCATATACGGACCGACGTCGTCCCGGTGCACCCACACCAGCAGCGTATTGCTGCCCACGTCCACCGTGCCCTCGGCGAGCCCCACGATCACAAGCACCAGCGCCAGTATCACAAGCACGGAGAGGGAGGGCACGAAGAACATGGCAATCGAAATCGCCACGATCGCGGCTGCCAGCGCGTAGTGACCCGGAATGCGGTCGATCATGCGCCCGCCGGTCAGCGTGCCCAACATGTAGCCCGTGGAGCGCGCCAGGAACAGGTAGCTGATCTGGCTGATCTCGGATCGCGTGTTTTCCGCCAGCCCCAGCAGCGTCGGGCCCAGCGACGCGGAGACAAGGCCAAGCGCCATGATCGCCGCAAAGTACCCGGCCGTGCTCGCCATCGGTCGCACGGCCTCGTTGTGCTGCCGCACGGCGGTCACGTCTGTGGGTGTCGTCAATGGAGAGGCTCCATCCGAGTCTGGAAAATGGGAGGCGAGAACCGGCGGCGCATGCAATGCACCGCCGCCATCCGGCGCGCCGGCGAGCTGTCTAGGCCAGCACGCGCTTTGGCATCTTGCACACCATCGTATACGCCGGGTCATACATGTTGCCCAGGTCATATTCCACACACTGGCCCATCAGGATCTGCGCCCCGACCGCATCCAGCCCATAGCCTTCCTGCAGCCAGTGAATCATCTCGGTAGTGGCGTGCTGCACGGCTTGATCCAGTGGCCGTGCATTGCCCACGGTGAAGATGTATTGGGCATCCTCTCCTCGCGGCCAGCGGATCGGGCTTGCCTTGCGCAGCCGCACGGTGAACTGCACGTCCATGGATATCTCTATGCCCGTGCCCACGATCTCACCGTCGCCTTGCAGCGCGTGCCCGTCGCCGATGTGAAACAGCGCGCCGGGCGCGAAAACAGGAAAATAGACCGTGACGCCTTCCACGAAGTGCCGGTAGTCCATGTTGCCGCCATGCTCGGCGGAGGTAGCCGTGGAGATCGCCTGCCCGCCCATCGGCGCCACGCCGAAACAGCCCACCATCGGCCGTATCGGCAGCGACACCCGTCCCAAGTCGGTGTCCGCGGGGTCGATCAGCGTTGCCGTGCCTGCGCGCGTATCCACTGCCCATGTCGCCAGCACATTGTCGTCCGCAAAGACCGGCTGCGCCGGCACAAACTCGGGGTCGACCACGTTCGGGGCCACAATCTTGCGCGTCCAGCCGTGCGCTCGGTTCGGCTTCAGCTTGTCCAGCGTGACCACCAGTCGATCGCCCGGCTGCGCCCCGCGCACATAGAACGGCCCCGTCATCGGGTTGCCTCGCTCCGTCACCTGCTTGCTGCGCGCGTCCACGCCCCGTGCATCCACCGTCGTCGTAATCACGGTGTCGCCATCGTCGATGCTCAACACCGGTTCGTGGGAGCCCATGGTCGTGAAATAGTGGTCGGGGACAAAGTGGTGGACTGTCATGTTCGCCGCCTGTACGGGTAGACTTGGGGTGAGTGGTAGTTTGCCGGTTGCGCTGTCCGATCCGCGGAGGACACGGCCATTCCGTCATCTATCCCCATCGTACGCTGACCTATCGTGGTTGTCAAAACCCGGCCCGGCGTCGCAGCCCGTGCCGGCCCGCGTTGGTCACGCCGCCGCCAAGTGTTAGAATTCATCCTGTCTCCGCGCAAACTATTCGTACAACCGTTCAGTCTCACAACGGGTCAGTCCCACAACCGGCCTGCCCCACAGGAGGATATCATGCCAGACCCCATCATCACCCGCATCGAAGTACATCAGTACGAGTACACGCTCGCCAACATGGGACGCGACTACAACGGCTTCAACCTGGTCTACGAGCCCGGCGGTGAAGCGCACGGCAGCGGCCACATCATCCGCATCCTCACCGACCAGGGCGTCACCGGCGAATACGCGGGCGGCAACGCAGCCGAGTATTCCACCCTGCCCAGCTTCAAACACTACCTCCTCGGCCGCAGCGCCATCGAGCGCGAACGAATCTACACGGACGTGCGCCGCGCCTTGCGCCAGGTCGCCCGCATCGGTTTCGCCCCCGTCGACAACGCCCTCTGGGACCTGGCCGGCAAGCTCTACGACGCCCCCGTCCACAAGCTCCTCGGCGGCTACAAGACCGAAGTCCCCTGCTACGCCAGCACCTATCACGGCGACCACCAGCCCGACGGGCTCTCCAGCCCCGAAGCGTTCGCCGACTTCGCCGAACAGTGCCTCGACATCGGCTACCCGGCGTTCAAGATCCACGGCTGGGGCCGCGCGCCCGTCGCCGCAGGAGGTCGCCAACGTGCGTGAAGTAGGCAAGCGCGTCGGCGGCAAGATGGACCTCATGCTCGACCCCGCCTGCGAGCTCATGACCTTCGGCGACGCGGTCAAGGTGGGCTGGGCCTGCGACGAGTACCAGTATTTCTGGTATGAGGACCCCTATCGCGACGGCGGCATCTCCCAGTTTGCCCATCGCAAGCTTCGCCAGATCATCCGCACGCCCATCCTCCAGACCGAGCACGTGCGCTCGCTGGAGCCCCACATCGACTTCGCCATCGCCGAGGCCACCGACTACGTGCGCGGCGATGTGGGCTACGACGGCATCACCGGCGTCATGAAGCTCGCCCACGCCTGCGAAGCCCTCGGCCTCGACATCGAGATGCACGGACCCGGACCCGCCCAGCGCCAGTGCATGGCGGCCATCCGCAACACGAACTACTACGAAATGGGCCTGCTCCACCCCAAGGCGCCCGCCAGCCATCCGGAACATCTCTATCCTGGATGACTATCGCGACGATCTGGATGCGGTGGACGACGCCGGCAACATCCCCGTGCCCCAGGGTCCCGGCCTCGGCGTACCCATCAACTGGGATTGGGTCGAACGCAACCGCACGGACCTGCTTGTGCTGGAGTAAGCCGGCCGGTACGACGCACCGGCGTGTTGGCGAGAGAAAACCGAGAGAAAAGATAGACATGACGGCGGCCCGTGATAGAATAGCCGGAAGCTGCACACTGGAGTGCGCTCCCGGCTGCGACTAGGCGGGCCGCCCGCGTATCCGTTTCCGCCACCTTCAACCCGAAAGCCACAATGTCCGCATCCACCCGCCCAGTGACCCTCTCAGACGAAGCCTTCGCCAAGCTGCGCACTGCCTCCACCGCAACCTTGACCACGGAGCTGCTCAAGCGCGGCTTCCGCAACACGTTCCTGCAGGGGCTGTACCCGCTGCGTCCGGACCTGCACATGGCCGGCTACGCAGTCACGCTGCGCTACGTTCCTGCCCGCGAGGACATGGCGGACACCCGCTACGACAACACGACGAACATGCAACGCGTTGCAGTAGAAACGGTTGGACCGGATGACGTCCTCATCATGGATGCCAGAGGCGACGTGACCGCGGCCACGTTGGGCCATATCCTGGGCACACGGCTGAAGGCCCGCGGCTGCGCCGGAGTCGTGACGGACGGCGCCCTGCGCGACACGCCGGGCTTCCGACAACTGGACATGCCCTCGTACCTGCGAGCGCCGAATGCGGCCACGTCCTTCCTGGTCCATCATCCCGTCGACGTCAACGTACCCATCGGCTGCGCGGGCGTGCTGGTCGTCCCCGGAGACGTGATCGTCGGCGACGGCGACGGCGTGGTCGCCATCCCATCTCAGGTGGCGGAAGAGATCGCGCACGCCACCCATGAGCATGAGACGCTCGAGGAGTTTCTGCAGGCGAAGGTGGCTGGCGGCGCGTCCATCATCGGCGTGTATCCGCCGGATGACGACACGCTGGCCCAATTCGAGGCGTGGCGCACGGAGCATGGGCGCTAACACCATGGAAGCCTGCAGTCCGAACGCGCAGGCGTGCAGGAGCGGACCTGGCCGCTCGTCCCAGAGTCCAATGGGTAAGAACATTCGCATCACCCAATCGCATCGAACGGAGACATACGCATGTACTTGACACGACACACCACGCAAGAAGGACCCCGCTGGGCCGGAGACGGCCACTATCTGCCCTTCGGCCTGCGGCTTGGCTCCCTGCTGACCCTGCCGCGGCAGCAGATGGTCGACTTATTGACCTCCCTGCAAGGCAGCGGACCGGAAGCACACGGAACCCTGCGTGCGCCGATCGAAACCAACGCCGAAGTATGGGGTTCCGGCGTCACCTATCTGCGCAGCCGCGATGCGCGCAAGGCCGAATCCGCCACCGCCGACGTCTACCAGAATGTCTACGAGGCCGAACGGCCAGAGATCTTCTTCAAATCGCCGGGCTGGCGCGTCGTAGGCAGCGGCGAATTCGTACGCATCCGCGCCGACTCGAAGTGGAACGTGCCCGAGCCCGAGTTGACCCTCGTCATCAACGCCGGCGGCGAAATCGTCGGCTACACAGTGGGCAACGACATGTCCTCCCGCGACATCGAGGGAGAGAATCCGCTCTACTTGCCGCAGGCGAAGACCTATGACGGTTCCTGCGCACTTGGCCCCGGCATACGCATCGCCGCAGCCGAAGAAATGGCCGGCCGTTCCATCCGGCTTCAGATCGAGCGCGCCGGCGCCACCGTCTTCGACGGCGACACGTCCACGGCTCAGATGAAGCGCACGTTCGAGGAGCTTGCAAGCTATCTGGTCCGCGAGCTCCAGTTCCCGTACGGCGCCTATCTGATGACCGGCACCGGCATCGTGCCGCCGGACGATTTCACGTTGCAGGCCGGTGATGTCGTGCGTATCACGATCGCCGAAGATACGCTCGAAAACTCAGTCGCGTAACCGCACTCTCGGAACGAAGAGATATCGCCGGCCACGGACCTGACGCTCGGGTCGCCAAACAGACAGCAGGCTGCGTATGTCATATGAAGACGGCTGGGCCGCACTCAACCTGGAGATGCCGGCCCGCATCCCGCGCACAGAGTACTCCGCAGAACAGCACTGGGACCTGATCCGCGCCGTCACCGGCGTCGATGTCGGCGTGGACAGCCCCGAATCGCTGCAGCAAAGCGCAGGCGAAGCTTTCCAGCGCGCCTGGAACTATGACCTGTTTTGGCAGACGCTGATCAACCACATAGAATTTGGCGCCTTGCGCACCGACATGGGCCACGCCGAATACATGGCCGGCGGCGTCGACCGCCGGGAGATTGCCGCCTCGCCGTTCGCCAACCCGGAGTCCGTGCTCGCCTTCGACCCCTGGCAGGCATTCGGCGCCATCGACCGCGCCGCCACCGTCCGCCGCTTCGAAGACGACTACGGCGCCAGCGCCGCACGCCGGCCCTTCGGCGTCAGCATGACGGGCGTCTACGTCACGCTCATCTCCGGCTTCATCGACCTGTTCGGCTGGGAACTGCTCCTGCTGGCCGCCGGCGAGGACCCGGTGCGCTTCGGAGACCTCGCCAACCGCTACGCCGGGTGGATGCAGCAATACTTCGACGCCTTGGCGGAGGCCGACGTACCGGTCGTCATGGTGCATGACGACATGGTCTGGTCCGCTGGCCCCATCTTCCGCCCGGCGTGGTATCGGGAATATGTCTTCCCCAACTACAAACGGTACGTCCAGCCCCTGCTCGAAAGCGGCAAGAAGGTGCTGTTCTGCTCGGACGGCGATTTCACCGCCTTCCTCGACGACATCGCACAGGCCGGCTTCAGCGGCTTCGTGTTCGAACCGCTCACCGACCTTCGGCTTGTGGTCGAGCGCTATGGCCGGACGCACGCCATCATCGGCAATGTGGACACGCGCGTGCTGCTCTTCGGCGATCAGTCTGACATCCGCGCAGAGGTGGAACGCTGCATCGACCTGGGCAAAGAGTGCCCCGGCTACTTCATGGCGGTCGGCAATCACATCCCGCCCAATACGCCTGTCGAGAACGCCGTCTACTACAACCAAGTATACGAGGAACTGTCGCGGAGGTAGCCTTCGAACACGGTCACCCCCGCGCTGCAATCACCTGTTTCATTCGTCAACGGCAAGCAGCAGCCGTTACCGTCTCTCGGGCTCGTCCATTGCGTTCGGAAGCCGCACTCAGCGCATGACAGAACAGTCGACCATCAGCACGCCCCCCGTGAACCACAGCGCCCAGGACAACGTACGCTGGAACTTCGCGGTCAACGTGTGGGACATCACATTCATCTCCTTGGGCCTGAGTCTCATCTCACGCGAAACGGTCTTGCCCGCCCTCGCCAGCCATCTGACCGATTCCAAGCTCGCGATCGGCATGATCCCCGCCATCTACACCATGGGCTTCTACCTCCCGCAGCTCTTCAGCGCCAACATTTCCGAGCGCATGGTCTACAAGAAGCCCTTCGTCGCCACCGTCGGCTTCCTCGGCGAACGCGTGCCATACCTGCTGATTGGCATATCCCTCTATCTCTTTGCCACGGATGCGCCGCTGGTCGCGCTCCTCTTGCTCTTTCTCTTTTTGGGCATTGCCTCCTCGTCCGCCGGCATCGCCACGCCGGCCTGGTACGACATCATCGCCAAGGTCATACCCGTGCATCGCCGCGGCATCTGGTCCGGCCTGGGCCACGGCCTGGGCGCCGTATTGAGCGTCGTGGTGCTCTACCTGGTGGCTCTGCCCGTCATGGCCAACGTGCCCTACCCATCCGAATTTCGTCATCCTGTTCCTGCTTGCGTTTTCGGCGGCTGCGGTCTCGTGGGTCGGCTTCGCGCTGACGCGGGAGCCGCCGAGCGAACAGGTCAAAGAGCGCGTTCAGTCCGCCGCATACTTCCGGCAGATTCCCGGCATTCTGCGCAGAGACGCCAACTACGCGCGCTTCCTCGTCAGCCGCAGCATCATTCAACTGGCGACCATGGCAAGCGCATTCTACGTCGTGTACGGCGCAGACACCTTCGGCGTCAGCGCCGCCGGAGTCGTGGCGTTCACGATCGTCTCAGTCTCCAGCGTGGCGGTCATGAACATCGTCTGGGGCGTCATCGGCGATCGCTCGGGCCACAAACTTGTCTTGACGCTGGCCGCCTTCTCCCTTACATTGGCAGCCATCATCGCGATCACGTCGCCCAGCAAGGTTGTGCTGGCCGTCACGTTCGCACTCTTGGGCGCCTACGCCGCGGCCGACGGCGTCTCAGCCTTGAATATCATACTCGAGTTCTGTGAGCCACAGGATCGCCCGACCTATATCGGGCTAACGAACACGCTACTGGCGCCTGTCGTGACATTGGCTCCGCTCATCGGCGCGTTGCTGGCCTCGCAGTTCGGGTACCGTCGAATGTTTGCCGTGGCCATGTGCGTGTCGGCAATCGGTGGTACGCTGCTTCTGGTCTGGGTGAAGGAACCGCGCGATGTGGCGCGCACTCGCGCGTTCGCTGCGGAGGGAGGCTGACGTGGAAGAATCGAATGATCCCGGCGTGGATGAACTGGCTCGCTACAACAAACAACAGTGGGAGGCGCTGGCCGGCGCTGGCGTCGAATACACCCGCCCCATGTTGGATCTCGACGCCACGTCCGCACGCCGAATGCTCGACCCGTACGGCGTGCTTGCAAATCACGCCGGCGACCTGGAGGGCATGGACGTGCTCTGCCTTGCCGCGGGCGGTGGCCAGCAATCGGTCGCCTTTGCCCTACTCGGGGCCAATGTCACGGTCTTCGACCTCTCCGAAACGCAACTGGAACGCGATCGGCTTGCGGCCGCCCATTACGGCCTGCGGATCGATACCGTGCAGGGCGACATGCGCAACTTGAGCGCATTCACGGACGACGCATTTGACGTCGTCTACCAGTCCTACGCTCTGAACTTTGTGCCGGACGTCGCGCCCGTTCACCGCGAAGTCGCCCGCGTGGTTCGAGCAGGCGGCCTCTATCACTTGAACTGGAACAATCCGTTCACCCAGACCGTGGACGAAGCGACATGGAACGGGACGGGGTATCTGTTGTCGCTGCCCTACGAGAATGGCCGCGAGCTAACGCATCTCTTCCCGCACTGGGACGTGACCGGGCCCGACGGCGACGTCACCCAGATCGCCAGCCCTCTGGAGTTCGTCCATTCCCTGAGCGCAATGGTGAACAGCCTCGCAGCGCATGGCTTCGTCATACTCCACGCCGGCGAGGATACCGGCAGCGAGCCGGACGCCGAGCCGGGCTCCTGGCCGCACTTCATGCGTGTCGCCGCGCCATACCTAACGTTCTGGTCTCGCTATCTGCCAGGCGCAACTCAGCCTGACCGGCGAAGTTCGGGCCAGTAGCATTGAATCGGGCAACCTCTCGTTCCGAACTCTACCGTTCTCAGTCACCTGGGGGAGTGAACTCCATGCCATCCGCCAAGCGTTTCCTCGGCATCACCGTCATGAGCCCGTATTTTCAGTCCGAAGGCGTGGACGACGTGCTCGCCAACGTAGCCGATCGGGCGGGCGCCACGGCCGTCGCCTGCAACACTTCCGTTACCGCGCCCAGCGCCGAGGGTGAAGGATCGTTCCAGCCGCCGGACGACGCCGGCGCCAGCGTGCGCCTCTTCGACCGGCCCATCTGGGGCCAACAGGCGCTTTGGCTGCGCAGCGGTCCCGGCCACCGCCCCGAATTTGCGCCACTACGAATCATCGCCGTACCAGCCGCGCCGGCCGAATGACCTGACGGACACAGAAGGACCCAAGATCGGCCGCTTCATCGCCGCAGCCAAGGACCGCGGACTCAAAGTCTACATTCAGACCAGCGCCACGGCCCCGCCAGGCCTGCGCCAGACGGACACGCCGCGGCTCCCCAATGGCAGCCTGCCGGGGCGGCGCATGGGCGAGACCGGGAGCCTTGCCAGCCCCGCGATCCGCCAGTACATCCGCGCCTGGGCTCAGGACATCTTCGCAACCTACCCACAGATCGACGGCATCCGGCCCGACTGGCCCGAGTACCCGTGCTATACGCTGGGCGAAGCCTTCCAGGACTTCAGCGACCATGTCGCTAGCTTGGGCGAACGAGCACGACTTCGACTTCGGCCTGATTCGAGACCAGGTGAGCGGCTTCTACGCCTATCTGCACGGCAGTCTCACCAATCGCGATGTCGCGGAGTTCGCATCGCCCGACCGGGGCAAGTACGCCACCCTGCGGCTGTACAACCGCTATCCTGGGTTGCCCGAATGGTTCCGCCTTAAGGCCGCCCTTTCCGCGGACCTGTTCCGCGAATGGCGCGAGGCCATCGTCGACGCGGCCGGCCCCGAAAAGGAGCTCGCCGCCAACGCCTTCATGCCGCCGTTCTCGTATTTCACCGGACTCGATTTCTCGCTCGTCAGCCCGCACTGTCAGTCAGTGGCGCCCAAGCTCTACACGATGCACTGGTCGCTCATGGTCAAATTCTGGAGCGACGAGCTGCTGGCGGCCAATCCTGGGCTGGACGGCGAATCTATTGGCGCGCGCCCTGGCCAATCTCTTCGACATCGTCGACGACAACGAAG
This sequence comes from uncultured Chloroflexia bacterium, assembly GCA_963752485.1. GTDB lineage: Bacteria > Chloroflexota > Anaerolineae > Caldilineales > Caldilineaceae > JASGTU01. The sequence goes on along the minus strand of CAVVYP010000011.1, from coordinate 385,540 downwards.
ACCGTCCGTCACGACACCTATGGCTATCCGGAGCCGGACGAGCCGCATCCGATTCCGGACGGTCCGCAGATTCGCAAAATCGACCAGGTCATGTCCGCCGTTGACGGCAAGGCCAAGGTATACGCCCTCGTCCACGGCTACGGACCGCTGGACGACTTCAAGCGCCGCCTGCAACTCGTAGCCGACAGTCCGGTCGACGGCGTGTGGATCAACCGCTACGGCTACCTGAGCGACGAGAAGCTCGACGCGATCCGCGAGATCTGGCGCTGAGTCTCATTGGTGCAAGGCGTGACGCAAGATTTGATCTGCGTTCCACGGCATTTCATCGAAATGACGAACAGCAAGGAGGCCAACCGATGAAGATTACCAAGATCGAACAGTTCTTCCCCCGCCCGCGCATTCGACTTGTCAAGGTCACGACCGACGCCGGCATCGTCGGCTGGGGCGAGACCACGCTGGAAGGCAAGCCAAAGAGCACGGTCGCCGCCGTCGACGAGATCGGCGAATACCTGATCGGCAAGGACCCGCTGCGCATCGAACACCACTGGCAGCACATCTACCGCTCGGCCTTTTTCCGGGGCGGCAACGTGGTCATGACCGCGCTCTCGGGCCTCGACCAGGCGCTGTGGGACATTGCCGGCAAGTATCTATGGCGTGCCGGTCTACGAGCTGCTGGGCGGCGCGGTGCGCGATCGCATCCGCGTCTACGCCCACTGGGGCATCGGCGACCTGACCGACGAGGGCTGGCCGCCGCCAGCGAACGGCTCGACTGGCTGAAGGCAGACGGCGGCTACAAGGCCTTCAAAGCCGGGCTGGGCGGCAAGTGGCGCGGCCACGAACCGCCCGCCGTCATCGACGCCTTTGTCGAGCGCGCCTACCTCATGCGCGAGTGGGTCGGCCCGGAAGTAGAGCTTGGCCTTCGACTTTCACGGCAAGCTGACGCCGGCGCTGGCCATCGAGATCTGCCACGAAATCAAGGGCATGCGGCCGCTGTTCGTCGAAGAGCCGGTGCCGCAGGAGAACGTGGACGCGCTCAAGCTGGTCTCGGACAACGCGCCCTTTCCCATCGCCACCGGAGAGCGCTTGCTCACCCGCTGGGGCTTCCGCGAGGCCTTCGAAAAGCACGCCGTGCGCCTACATCCAGCCCGACGTCTCGCACGCGGGCGGCATCACCGAGCTGAAAAAGATCGCCAACATGGCCGAGGTCTACTACATGCACGTCCTGCCCCACTGCGCCATCGGCCCGGTCGCCTTCTCCGCCTCACTGCACGTCGACGCGGTCACGCCCAACTTCCTGATGCAGGAACAGATCGACAACGGGCTGGGCGCCGGGCTGCTGCAGACGCCGTGGCAGGTGAAGGACGGCTTCATCGATCTGCCCACCAAGCCGGGTCTGGGCATCGAATCATCGAGAGCGCAGTGCAGCGCGTCCACCGAATATCAGCGAAGAGCTGGGCGGCGAGTTCTATCATCCGGCCGACGGCAGCATCGTCGACTGGTAGGCGCGCCGGAACGGAGCCGGAGCCATCGTTCAGCGCGCGGGACGCACTGTCCAATCACGGTGGTGCATATTCAGGGAGTAGACGGGAAATGTGATAGACTTGTGTGGAACGTACGAGAAAATCCGGCAACGTTTGTGGTCCGGCTGCGTCGTGCAGCACACGACCGGCAAGCGACGCACGCTACAGGTTCACTTCCGAGCTCGAGGACTTGCATTGTTCTTTGTTCCCCGCTCGCTTCGGTGACTCGATCGGCTGAATGACGTCAGGCATTCCACACGATTCCAAACGACATAGCCTCGTGAACGGCCACTGCCTGACTCTGGCGGCCCTGTGCAGGTCCGCCCTGGGACAACAAGGTGACTTAAACCGAATATGACACGCATCATCAGCTCTATCTTGCTCCTAGCCGCGCTCCTCATTCAATCGGCATGTTCGCTCTTGCCCGCCACAAACCTGGACAGGTCGACGGACGGCAACGAAACGCCGACGCCCATCCCCACCGCCATCGTGCCCGTCAAACCGACGTACACGGTGAAGCGTGGCGAAATCGTGGATGAACTGGAGTTCAGCGGACGCATCGCGCCGGTGGTGGAAGAAGACCTCTTCTTTCGCAATAGCGGTCGTGTGCGCGCCGTCTTTAACAAGCGCAATGATTTCGTCGAAGAGGGACAGGTCTTGGCCGAACTCGAGATCGATCCCCTGGAGCGCGAACTGGAAGCCGCCGAGCTGGAGCTCGAGCGTTCAAAGGTGCGCCTGGACCAGGCCATCCAGGAACACGAGTACAACCAGCGTGTGGCCGCGACGGATATGGAAATGGCCAGGATTCGCCTGGATTCGTTGCGCAGTGAGGCCGTGCCAGATCAGACCGCCATCGCCCTGCAAGAGAAGCAGATCGAGTTGGGTGAACTCGCGCTCGAACGTCTGGCGCGAGGCATCGATCCGCTGCTGGCCAGCGATGTGGAACGTGCAGAACTGAACGTCAGCAAATTGCAGGCCGACATTGCGGACTCCCAAATCATCGCCCCCTTTGAAGGCCAGCTGCTTTCATTCTCCATCGTGCCCGGCCAAGCCATCGAGGCCTATCATCCCGTCGCCACGCTCGCCGACGTGAATGAACTCGAAGTCAGCTCCGACCTGATCAGCAATCAGTTGACCGATTTGGCGGAAGGGCTGCCCGCCACATTCATGCTTGTCAGCCGGCCCGGTGTGCAATTGACCGGCGCGATTCGCCGTCTCCCGTACCCGTATGGCAGCGGCGGTCGCGGAACAACCGTCGAAGAACTGGACAAAACCACGCGTCTCACCGTCAACGAATCCCTGGAAGAACTGGGCATCGAGCTGGGCGACCTCATCCGTGTGCAAGTCGAACTGGAGCGCAAGGACGATGTGCTCTGGCTGCCTCCGCAAGCCATTCGCATGTTCGAAGGGCGCAGATTCGTCGTTCTCAAGGAGGATGACATTCAGCGGCGCGTCGACGTCAAAGCGGGCATCGAAACACAGGAACGCGTCGAAATCGAAGAGGGCCTGGAAGAGGACCAGGTGGTGATCGGGCAGTAGCCGGGCTATGAATTTCATTCTGCGCTCCCTTTCCATTTTTGCCGTCGCAACACGACGGCTCCTGTCGCAGCGAGGATTGGCGCTGGCGACTGCGCTCGGCCTGGTGGCGTCCGTCGCCATTGTCATGAGCATCCCGCTCTACACCGACGCGGTCTACTACCGTATCTTGCAGGAAGAACTGACGCAGCCTGCCGGCGAAGGGGAGATGGTACGGCCGCCCTTCGCCTTCATGTTCCGCTACGTTGGCTCGCTGTACGGCGCCAAAGAATGGGAAGACATCGAACAGGTCGACATCTACCTGACGGAAAATGCTCCCGAACTGCTGGCGCTTCCACACGAATCCACGACGCGCTACTTCCGCACAGACAACTTCCGGCTCTTCCCGACCGAAGACCTGGCCTACGCCGACGTCAAGGATCCCATTGACTGGATCAACTTCGCCTACGCAACCGACTTCGAAGAGCATATCAACATCATCGAAGGCGGCTGGCCCGCCCCGTCCGATTCCAGCGTCGACTCCGTCGTCGAGATCCTGATCGCTGAACCCATGGCCGAGGAATTCGGCATGCAAGTGGGCGAGGAATACGTGACCTTTCGGCGTTCCGATCAAGGAAGGCAATCGCCAGGTGGTCCAAATCCCCGTGCGCATTGCCGGCATCTGGTCGCCCATAGATCCGGAAGACCCGTACTGGTTCTACCGCATGTCCGTCTTCGATAACCAGTTCTTCGTCCCGGAAGAGACGTTCGTCCACCGCATCGTCACGGCGCAGAAAGACGAGATCGCCCAGGCGCTCTGGTACCTGGTCTTCGACGGCAGCAACATCACGTCCAGCGATGTCGGTTGGATGCTGAGCCGAATCAGCAAGGTCCAGCAGCAGGCCGCATCGCTGCTGACCAACACCCGGCTGGAAGTCTCGCCGCTGGACGCGCTGGTGCAGTACCGGCGTTCGTCACGCGTGCTCAATGTGTTGCTCTACGCGTTCAGCATTCCCATCATCGGGCTGATGCTTGCCTTCATCGGCTTGGTCGTCGGGCTGTCGGTCGGTCGACAGCGCAATGAGATCGCTGTGTTGCGCAGCCGCGGCGCCACCGCAATCCAGGTCGTCGGCATCGCCGCACTGGAAGCAATGCTGCTCGGCACAGTGGCGCTGGCCGCCGGGCTTCCCGTCAGCGAGCAGATCGCGCGGACCATCGGAGCCACCCAGAGCTTCCTGAACTTCAACGTCGACTCCAGCCTGCGCGTCACGATGACCATGTCGACGCTGCGCATCGGCATCGCCGCCGTAGCCATCACCATGGTTGCGCAGGTGTTGCCGTCCTTCGGCGCCTCCAAACACACGATCGTGACCTACAAGCACGAACAATCGCGGACAAGCCGGGCGCCCTGGTGGCAACGCGCCTGGCTGGACGTGCTGCTGCTGATTCCGGCGGTGTACGGCACGTATCTGCTCAGCCAGCAGGGCTCCATCGCCACGCCCATGGCGGGAGTCCACCGGTTCGCCCTTCGAAAACCCCCTGCTCTTCCTGATTCCATCGCTGGGCGCGCTGGCGCTTGCCTTGCTCACGCTGCGCCTTCTGCCCGCTGATCATGTCCGCCATGTCGTGGATTGCCTCGCGGGGCAACAGCGTGGGCTTCCTGTTGGCGACGCGTTACCTGGCGCGCGACCCGGGCTTCTACAGCGCGCCGCTCGTGCTGCTCATTCTCACCCTTTCCCTGTCCACATTCACGGCTTCCCTGGCGCAGACGCTCGACGCGCACCTGTACGACAGCAACTATTACGCCGTGGGCGCGGACGGTATGCTGGTCGAGCTGGGCCGCACCACGCCCGTACTCGTCGGCCCTGGTGAAGGGCAGAGCAGCGGCGAAGGGCAAACCAACCCCGCAGCCGCAGGTCGGCGGCGGCGACTCGGTGATCCAGGAGGAGAAGTGGGTGTTTGTACCCGTGTCGGAGCATCTCCGCATACCGGAGATCGAGGCAGCCACCCGCATCGGCGAGTTTGACGCCGGCATACAGGCGCAGGGAAATTGGACAGACGCACAATTCCTGGGCGTGGATCGGCTGGACTTCCCCAAGGCGGCCTACTGGCGCTACGATTTCGCACCGGCCAGCCTGGGCGCGCTGATGAACGCGCTGGCCGTGACGCCCGACGGCATCTTGCTGCCGCGGAAATTCATGCGCGAGAACGCCATTCGCGTGGGCGAACCCATCCAGGTGCGCGTGTCCAGTTACGGGGAGCGCGCAGACATGACGATGACGGTCGTCGGCGACTTTCGACCACTTCCCAACGTGGTATCCCGAGGACGAAGACGCAATCCCGCTGATTGTCGGCAATCTTGAGTACTTCTTCGAGCAAGCGGGTGGCGTCGTCCCCTATGATGTGTGGGTGAAGACGGCCGAGGGAGCCGACTATGAAAAGGTATCGGATGAGCTTCGCGACCTCGACATCACGGTCATGAACTGGAAGTCATCGCGCGATAACATCGCCGAAGAACAGGACCTGCCGGAGACGGCAGGGGCTCTTCGGCGTGCTGTCCGTCGGCTTCCTGGCATCTGCCTTGCTGACTGTCCTGGGCTTCTTCCTGTATGCACTCTTCTCGTTCCGCCGCCGCTTCATCGAACTGGGCACGCTGCGGGCCATTGGCCTTTCCGCCGGGCAGATGACTACCTTCCTGGCCTGGGAGCTGGCGTTCGTCATCTTCCTCGGGTTGGCCGGCGGGACCATAATCGGCGCATTGATCAGCAGTGTCTATATTCCGTTCCTGCAGGTGGGCAGCGACGCACAGTCCATTGCGCCGCCCTTCCTCGTGCAGATCGCATGGCCCGCCATTCTGCGCATCTATTCGCTCTTCATTGTGATGTTCTTGGTGGCGTTGAGCGTTCTGGCCGTGTTGCTCATGCGCATGAAGATCTTCCAAGCCATCAAGCTTGGCGAGACGGTGTAGCCGGGAGTACTAATGTCTGAACCTGCCGTACGCGAAGAGTTCGAATTCGAACGAGGAGTACGTGGAACCCATTGTCAGGCAACCGTTCATCCTCTGTGAGGGCCTGGTCAAGATCTATCAGGTCGCCGAGCTGGAGATGGTTGCGCTACAGGGACTGAACTTCTCGGTCGAGAAGGGCGAGCTCGTCGGCGTCGTCGGCGCCAGCGGCAGCGGCAAGTCCACACTGATGAACATCCTGGGCGGGCTGGACCGGCCCAGCGCCGGAAAGGTGATCGTGGGCGGCAACAACCTGCTGCGCATGCCGGACCGCGCAGTTGAACAGATACCGCCGCGACGAAGTCGGCTTCGTCTGGCAACAGAGCACGCGTAATCTCGTCCCCTACCTGAACGCCATCCAAAACGTCAAGCTGCCCATGACGCTGGCCGGCGAAACCGGCAAGGAGAAACATGCTCGCGCCGAAGCGCTGCTGGACGCCGTCGGCTTGTACGACCGTTCCAGCCACCACCTGCCCGAGCTGTCCGGCGGCGAACAGCAGCGCGTCGCCATCGCCGTCGCTCTCGCCAACCAGCCTGCGCTCCTCCTGGCCGACGAGCCCACGGGTGAGGTCGACTCCGAGACGGCCAAGACCATCTACCGCACGTTCCAGACGCTCACACGCGATTTCAACATCACCACGCTGATCGTCAGCCATGACCCGGGCATTGCCCGACACGTCGACCGTGTTGTCGCCATCCGCGATGGGATGCTTGCCAGCGAAACTATTCGCCAGGCGATCACGCGTGACGTGACATCGCTTCTGGAGGACGGCGCGGACGACAACGGCGAGCATGACGAGCACTACGCCGAGCTTGTCGTCCTGGACCAGGCCGGACGCGTGCACCTGCCGCAGGAATACCTGGAAGCATTCGCCATCAAGGGGCGCGCCGAACTGGAGCTGACCGAAGACGGCATTCTGATCCGCCCTGCCTTGCAGACGCAGACCGAGCAAGTCCAGGTCAACGGCGAGAATCGCACGAGTGACGCGCCGGCCGCAACCGGCATACGCAGCAAGGGCGCCGCTTCGGAATTGCCGGAAGCCAAACCGCGCCGCGGTATGGGAAAATTCTTCGGCAAATTCTCGCGTCGCAAATGACGCGACGAAATGAGCTCGACAAGGAGACCGCGCCGTGAATGACACACAGACGCCTGCGCCAGTGACGCAGCCCGATCCGGCAGCCTCCGGCGGCAACGGCGCGGCTACGCCCCTCATCTCCACGGAAGCCCTCTGGCGCATCTACCATCTCGGCGACCAGGAGATTCCCGCTCTGCGCGGGGTCGAACTAAACATTGACGCCGGTTCGTATATCGCGCTTAAGGGTCGCTCGGGCAGCGGCAAGACCACGCTGCTCAATTGCCTGGGCGGGCTGGACAAACCCACTCGCGGCGAGGTGCGCATCTCCGGCGAGGAGATCGGCAAGTGGAGCGAGCGCAAGCTGACCCACTGGCGCCGCCATCGCGTCGGCTTCATCTTCCAGTCGCTGGGCCTGCTGCCCGCGCTCTCCGCCTATGAAAACGTCGAACTCATGCTGCGCATGATCGGCGCCTCCGCCAAGGAGCGCAAGGAGCGCACCGTGGCCTGTCTGGACCTGGTCGGGCTGACGAAATGGGCGGACCATCGCCCCTACGAGCTTTCAGGCGGACAACAGCAGCGAGTCGCAGTCGCCCGCGCCCTGGCCAATTCTCCCACGCTGATCCTGGCCGATGAGCCCACGGGCGAGTTGGACAGCAAGACGGGTCGCGAGATGTTGCAGCTATTTGGCGACATTGTCCATGAGCAGAATGTCACCATGCTCATGGCGACGCACGACAGCCTCGTCGATGATTATGTCGATTTCGTGCTGCACCTGCGCGACGGCCAGATCGTGACGGCTGAGGAGTTTGCCGCCGAGCTACTCGAAGAGAAGAACAGCGCCGCATAGGCGAGCCACGCGTGTCCGGAGCAGCAAGTCGCGGGGCTGCGGACGCCGGCCCTTCCACTTCGATTGCACTTCCATACAACACAGCCTCACACCCAAATACAACAGCGAGGACACTATGACAAAAGTTGGCATTATTGGATGCGGCAACATCAGCGGCATCTACCTGAGCGCGAAGCAGAAGTTTCCCATTCTGGACATCGTGGCCTGCGCTGACATCGTCCACGAACGCGCGCGAGGCCGCAGCTGCGGAGCACGGCATCGAAGCCCTGAGCGTACAGAGCTTGCTGAACAACGACGAGATCGAGATCGTCATCAATCTGACCATCCCCGCCAGCCATGCCGAGGTGAGCAAGGCCGTCCTGAGCCACGGCAAGTCTGCCTACTCGGAGAAGCCGCTGGCCCTCACAACGGCGGACGGCAAGTCGATCCTCGACTTGGCCACCGAAAAAGGCCTGCGCATGGGCTGTGCGCCCGACACATTTCTTGGGGCAGGCATCCAGACGTGCCGCAAGCTGATCGACGACGGCTGGATCGGTGAGCCCATTGCGGCGTCCGCTTTCATGACAAACCACGGCCACGAAAGCTGGCATCCTGATCCGGAGTTCTACTACCAACTGGGCGGCGGCCCAATGCTCGACATGGGCCCCTACTACCTGACTGCATTGGTCAATCTGATGGGTCCGGTTGTACGCGTAACCGGCTCCGCCCGCGCGACCTTCGCCCAGCGCACCATCACGAGCGCGCCCAAGTACGGCAAGGTCATCGACGTCGAGGTGCCCACGCATGTCATGGGCGTGCTGGACTTCGCCAATGGCGCCATTGCCAACGTCCTCACGACGTTCGACGTCTGGTCGGCCAGCCTGCCGTTCATCGAAATCTACGGCACGCAGGGCACGTTGAGCGTGCCGGACCCCAATACGTTCGGCGGCCCGGTCAAAGTGCGCCGGTACTCTGACAAGGAATGGAGCGAGATTCCGCTGACGCATCCATATGCGCAGAACAGCCGCGGGCTGGGCGTCGCCGACATGGCCACGGCCATCGTCAGCGGCCGGCCACACCGCGCCAGCGGCGACGCTGGCCTATCACGTGCTGGACATCATGGAGTCCATCCATGTGGCGTCCGAAGAAGACCGGCATGTGAAGATTCAGAGCACATGCGACCGGCCGGCGGCGCTTCCGCTGGGCCTGATGCCGGGCGTCCTGGACGACTAGCCCTCGTGCGCGCAGCGCCGAGCGGCTCTGTGCAAGGCGGTAGCCCGTGCTGAGAATTGGACTTCTGGGCGCAGCCCGCATCGCGCCGGCTGCGCTCATCAAGCCCGCCAAGGCGCTTGACGGCGTGGAGGTCGCCGCTGTGGCTGCGCGCGATCCGGCCCGAGCGGCTCGCTTCGCTGCCAAACATGGCATACCGGTTGTGCACGGGACCTATGCGGACGTAATCGAAGACCCGTCCCTGGACGCTGTCTACAATCCCCTACCGAACAATCTGCACCACGAATACACAATGCGGTCGCTGGAAGCCGGCAAGCACGTGCTCTGCGAAAAACCCATCGCGTCCAACACATCACAGGCGCGCGCGATGGCGCTCTGTGCGGAACGCAACGGCAGAATCCTCATGGAGGCGTTCCACTACCGCTACCATCCGCTGGCCCAACGCATGCGCGAAATCATCGCCGGCGGAGTCCATCGGCGCGGTTCGCCATATCGATGTAAACATCTGCACCACGCTGCGCAAACGCAACGACATTCGCCTGCGATACGAACTGGCCGGCGGCGCGCTGATGGACGTGGGCTGCTATGCGGTACATATGGCGCGCACCCTCGCCGACGCCGAGCCCGCCGTGCGCAGCGCCAAGCCAAGGCTTTGGTCGAGCGCCGTCGACCGCAGCATGCAGGCGGACCTCGTATTCCCGGCCGGCGTGACTGCGCACATCGACTGCTCGCTCTTCACACCAACGCTGCTCAAAATCCAGGCGCAGGTCTACGGGGAGCGCGGCCACATGCGTGTGATCAACCCCATGCTGCCCCACTACTTCCACCTGATTGTCCTGACTACGGACGGCCGTCGTCGCTGGGAGCGCGTACCCGGCCGCTCGACCTACTTCCACCAACTGGCAGCCTTTGCCGAGGCTGTCCGCACGGGCGTGCCGCCCCTGACCGATGCGCACGACGGCGTCGCCAACATGCGCGTACTCGACGCCATCTACACGGCGGCTGGGCTTCCCCTGAGGGGCCAGACTCCGGAGCAGCAGCGGAGGAATCGCAGGTGAGGACTTGCCCATGACCGTTCGCATCGGCCTAGTATCTGACACGCACATGCCCATGCGTCTGCGCGAGCTGCCGGCGCCGCTCTTCACCGCCTTGCGCGGCGTCGATCTGCTGCTCCACGCCGGCGACGTGGGGAAGCTATCCACCCTCGACGAGTTGAGCGAACTGGCCCCCGTGGTAGCAGTTCACGGCAACGACGATTCGGAGGAAGCTAGGCAGTTCCTGCCCTACAAGACCGTCGTCCCCTGCGCCGGCGAGCGGATTTTCCTGTGGCACAGCCACTACGAGGACCGGCAGGAGGAATTCGCCTCTCGCGAGGGGGACGAAATCGTGCCCAAGTTGCACAGAATCTCGCGAGAAGCCGCCGCCGCTGGGGCGCGCATCGCCGTATTCGGCCACTGGCACATTCCGCTCGTCCACGAAGTGGACGGCGTGACCATCGTCAACCCCGGCGCTGTCGCGTCCGGCAACGCAATCTCACGCCAACTGGTCCAAACCGTCGCCCTGCTGGAAATGGCCGGCGACGGCGCGCTTTCCGTGCAGCACGTCGACCTGGCGCATCCGCACGCCGCCTACGATCCGGCGATCTCACTGAGACGCGGGCTTCAAGTCCGCGCTTGCCCGCTACTCCGACAGCATCCTATCGCCGGAGTTGCTGGACCGGCCTGCCGTCGATGCTCGGTCGCATCAGCGACGAGGACCAAGCCTTGCTGCATCCGCTTCTGCTGCGGCTGGCGCACCGCTGCTGGGCTGGAGAGTTCGACCTCATCGACAGTGCGTTGCTGCGCGCTGAACTCGCCCAGGAACCCACTCTGTCCTCGCAACAGAAAGAACGATATCTCGCGTTATTGACGTGACGCCTTTGTATCCAAGTTTCGCACCGTACTGGCGAACACTACCACCCACAGGAGGCACGAATGCCCAACTCAGACTGGTTCGTCCAAGACCGCTTCGGACTGTTCATTCACTGGGGCATCTACTCGTTGCCCGCCGCGACACGAGTGGATCAAGAACCGTGAACTGATCTCCGACGAGGACTACCAGAAATATTTCGACCACTTCGACCCGGACCTGTACGACCCCTCCGTCTGGGCGCAGGCGGCCAAGAACGCCGGCATGAAGTACTTCGTCGTCACCAGCAAGCACCATGACGGCTTCTGCCTGTGGGACTCGGCGCTGACCGACTACAAGGCGACAAACACGCCGGCCAAGCGCGACCTGCTCTCGCCGATGGTGCAGGCGTTCCGCAGCGAGGGCTTCAAGGTCGGCTTCTACCACTCGGTCATCGACTGGCATCATCCTGAGTTCCCTGTGGACGGTCTGCACCCCATGCGCGAGGACATGGCCTTCCGCGAGGCGGCCGCCGGCCGCGACATCCGCAAGTATGCCGGACTATCTGCACGGCCAGACCCGAGAGCTGCTCACCGGTTTCGGCCAGATCGACTTCATGTGGTTTGACTTCTCCTATTCGCAGTCGCGACTGGGGCTGGTCACAGCGGCAAGGGCAAGGACGACTGGCAGTCGGAGGAGCTGATGGCCATGGTGCGAGAACTGCAGCCCGGCATCCTGGTCAACGACCGGCTCGAAGTCGGCGGCGACTTCACGACGCCCGAGCAGTACCAGCCCGCCGGCGGCATGATGGTGGACGGCAAGCCGTGTTTGGGAAGCGTGCCAGACGCTCAACGGCAGTTGGGGCTACCACCGCGACAATCTGGACTGGAAGTCGGTCGACATGCTGGTCAAGATGCTGGTCGACACCGTCTCCAAAGACGGCAACATGTTGCTCAACGTCGGACCCAACGCGCGCGGCGAGTTCGAGCCACGGGCCCTGGACCGTCTGCGCGGTATCGGCGAATGGATGCGCCTGCACGGTCGCTCCATCTACGGCTGCGGCCCGAGCGAGTTCACTGCCGCCGCCCGATGCCCGCTTCACGCAGAACGGCAACCGGCTCTACCTGCATCTCTTCAGTTGGCCGTTCCGCCATGTGCATCTGCCCGGCATGGGCGACCGAGTCGAATATGCCCAGTTGCTCAACGATGGCTCCGAGATCGGCATGTCCGTGATCGGCGCCGAGCAGGCAGCCCAGAACACGTCCATGGGCGCCATCGGCGAAAACACACTGACACTCACGCTGCCGGTCCAGAAACCGGACGTGGTCGTGCCCGTCATCGAGCTGTTCCTGAAGTCGTAGAGCGCGATCGCGAGCAGCGTTCGGCGGCCGCATTCTTCGGCTACCTGTCGACGAATTCCGCATGGCGATATCAGGCGCATCGTATGGAAACCGTCAGGTACGGGGCCGTACCCCTTTGACCACTTCTGGTACACTGGTGGTACAATACCCTTTCATGGTGGCGACTGTCGGGTCGGAGGGTGCACCATGGGATTGGTACAGTTCCCCGGCGGTTGCGTGGTCACCCAGTATTGTATCGCGCAGAAGAGAAAGAGTCACAGGAGGTAAACCATGGCGTATAGCTACACGAATTCCAAGGGAAAGTCGTACATCCTGCATTCCAAGGATGACGCAGCTGAAGAACGGCAACACCCAGACGATCTATTACTTCGCCAAGGAAGCGAAGGAAGGCGCGCTGGACGCAGTGCCCGAGGGATACGTCGTGTCAGAGAGCAAGAATGGGCTGCCGGTTCTGAAGAAGGGCTAACGGAAACGTCCCATCCGAGCCGGGTAACGGCTTAGGTGACGAAGAAGGGGACCGGCGACGCCGGTCCCCTTCTCTTTGTCATTCACTTCCGGTGTGATTGGGCCGGCTGTCTGCCTACTCGGCATCGTACGATTGCTCGTTGTGGTCATGCGCCTGTCCGTTCCGTTGTCGTGTACGTGGTCATGCTCCAGCTCTTCCTCCGTCGCCGGCCTGACTTCCATCACCCGCAGCCACATGGCAAGTGTCTCGCCGGCCAGTGGATGATTCAGGTCCACCGCCACGCCTTCCTCGCTCACTTCGATCACGACTCCGTCCATCTCGGCGCCGGTTTCCTCGTCGACGAGTTCGACCTCCGTCCCTACTTCAAGTTCCATGTCCTCCGGGAACAGATCCAGCGGCAGGATCTCGACGGCCTCCTCGCTGTATTCCCCGTACGTGTCTTCGGGCGGCATCACCAGTTCCGCCTCGTCACCCACGCGCAGCCCCTCCACAGCCTGTTCAATCACCGGAAACACGTGCTCCCGTCCCTGAATAAACGACAGCGGGCCGTCTTCATCGCTGCTCGCGGCTATCTCGCCGTCGTCGAATCGCAGGACATACTCCAGGAACACAACCCAGTCCTTCTGGACCGCAGGCAAACTCTGTTCTTCAGTCATCGCAAGCGCCTCCCCGTGCGTAATTGCGGATACCGAGTGCGGCCAAGCGCCCGCCTACAGGCGGTACGCCGCCTTGGCCAGATCATATGCCGCGGCATGCGCCATCTCCGCCGCATCCTCCATGTCGATCACGCGGCGAACGACCAGGTTCGCCAGCCAATTGCAGTCCACGCGCCGCGCCAGGTCGTGGCGCACGGGAATGGACGGATAGGCCCGCGTGTCGTCATTGAATCCGACCGTGTTGTAGAGTCCCGCGGTCTCGCTCACAAGCTCCCGGAACCGTGTCATGCCGTTCCAACTGTCGTAGAACCACCAGGGCGGCCCCAGTCGCAGCGCGGGATAGTGTCCCGCCAGCGGAGCCAGCTCGCGTGAGAACGTCGTCTCGTCCAGCGTGAAGAGTATCAGCGTGAAGCTCGGCTCGTTGCCAAACCGATTCAGCAGCGCATGCATGTTGCGCGTGTATTCCGTCTGCACTGGAATGTCGCCGCCCGTGTCCGGACCGAACCGGTCGAGCACCAGCTGATTGTGACCGCGGAACGAGCCCGGATGCAGTTGCATGACCAGACCGTCGTCCACGCTCATGCGCGCCATCTCCATCAGCATGTGCGCCGTGAAGTTCGCGGCGTCTGCGACCGTCGCTTCCCCCCGCAAGGCGCGGGCGAACACCGCCTCCGCCTCTGCCGCGGACAGCGACTCCGCACGTGGACTGATTGCGCTCTGGTCGGTGGCCGTCGCGCCCATCGCTTTGAAGTGCGCGCGCCGCTGCTCCAAGGCCTCGATATAGCTGCCATAGTCGACGACATCTACGCCGGACACGTTGCTCAATTCGTCGATGTTCGCTCGCCACCCGGTGTGTCGATATTCACGACGGCGTCGGGCCGGAAGGTGGGCAGAATGCGCCCGCCCCAGCCGGAATCCCGGATGGCCTGGTGGTCCGCCAGGGTCGACGTGGCCGGGTCCGTCGTCGTCAAGACCTCGATGTTGAACCGCTCATACAGCCGGCGCGGGCGAAACTCCGGTTGCGCCAGCTTCTCCTCGATGGTGTCGTACACCTCCTGCGCCGTCTCCGACGCCAGCTTCACGTCCACGCCAAATACGAGCGCAAGCTCATCGTTCAGCCACATGCCCGTGGGCGTACCCCGGAACAGGTAGAAGTTGTCCGCGAACGTCTGCCAGATCTTGCGAGGATCCTGCTCCACGGGCGTACCGTCCAGCGTACGCAGGCCCAGGCTCTCCATGGGGATGCCCTGCGAGTAGAGCATTCGAAACACATAGTGGTCCGGCGTGATGATGAGGTCGGCCGGCGTGCCGAACGAGTAGTCCGGATCCGCGAAGACCTTTGGATCCACATGGCCGTGCGGGCAGATCAGCGGCAGGTCCGCCACCTGCCGGTACAGCTCCAGCGCGATCTGCTTCTGTTCCGGATTCGGATCGAAGTAGCGGTCCTCCGGCAGTTCAACCGCATTCTGCAATGTCATGGAAGAGCTCCCTCAGCGCATGTGAGAAAAGGGCGCGTGGTGGATTGGGTGATGCCGTCGCGGGCGCTTTCATGAGGCGCCGGGCGCCGGCATTGTCGTCCTGGTGAGTATAGCAGCAGCCCAATGCGCCAACCAAACCAGCCGCTCATCGTCCGCCCGGCGACGGGTTCGTATGGCCTCGTTGCGATTGCAGAAGGTTGCTGAATCGAGGGGCGATCGACTATCCTACATCGGTCGGGAATTGGCTCGATTCGAAGCATATCCGCGGCTCGCGTACCTGTGAAAATGACTCGGTTGGCCGGCATCAAATCACGCATCATCGCGGCGTTGGCGCTGCTGTTCGCGGCTGCCGTGTTCGGATTCGCGCCGGCTGCCGGAGGCGGCGCGTGCGCAATCGCCGGGCCTGCCCGCACGTTCCTTCGCACAGGAGCAGCTCTTCCAGGTGATCGGCCGCATCAACGAGGACAACGGCGCGCCGCAGGAACACAGCAGCGTGCAATTCCACCTCGGCTATGTCGTGGAAGTCTATTCCGAAGAGACGTGGTCGCCCCGCGCCGGCATCGCCGCGTTCGACCTCTCGGACCCGTCCGCGCCGCGCCTGGTTGCCCGTACCGAAGAAGACACGCAGCGGCTGAGCGAGCAACACGCCATCGCCTTCTCCAACGGATACGGCGGCTATCACGTCGCGCTGCTCGCCACGGACGGCATCGAGATTTGGGACTGGTCCGACATCAACAATATGCGGCAGGACAGGTCGACTGGAGTTGCCCGGCATCGCGTTCGGCTATGGACAGGGCGCATGGTGGCTGTCGTGGCAGGCGCCATACCTCTACGTCAGCGGCGCATCCAACGGCATCTTCATCGTCGACGTCAGCGATCCGGCCAATCCTGTGCTGGCAAATCGACAGGGCCAGCCCAACCCGATTCCCAACAGCCAGACGGGCGGCTTTCGCGTCGGTCCGATTTTCGCCGTCGGCAACCTGCTCGTCGCCAGCGCGAATGATGGTCGCGGCTATGCGACGCTCGACATCGGCGACCCGCTGCATCCCGTCCTGCTCGACGCCATTGTGAACGACTCAGAGCCGTCCTACAGCTCCATGCTGAACGGCAATCGACTCTACGCCGCGGGCACGGACGACGACTTCCACGGCTACGACATCAGCAATCCACACGACATTCGGCTGCTCGACTCCGTGCCCATGGGCGGCAAGGGCGGCTATCTCGCCATCCAGGACGGCTTCGCCCATGTCGGCGCATCCAGGCACTACGCCAAGGTGGACATCAGCGACGACAGCAACTATACCGTCGTGGCCACGGCCTCGTCGAACCTGCCCAAGCACGATGAAGATTTCCCGATTCCGCTGGGCAACCTGATTGTCCTCAGCGACGATCACTACAACGGAAGCTTCATCTTCCCGCATCAGACCGACCCGGACCGCAGCGGACCCATCGTCAATATGGTGGTCCCGGCAGACGGCGCAGTAGGCCAACAGCGAACGAGTCGTATCGGCCTGACCTTCAGCGACCTGATAGACCTGCGCACGGTGGACGAGACGTCCATTATTGTGCGCCCGGTTGGCGGCGATGCGGCGCCCGGCAAGTACAGCTATCAGACCGGCATGGTGAATTTCACCCCCGACCAGATTCTGGCCCCCGACACCACGTATGAGGTGATCGCGCCCTGCGGGGATGCTGCGCGATGTTTCCGGCAATCCCATCGTCCAGGAGTTTCGCAGCACGTTCACCACGGGGCAATCGGCAGGGGCCAGCCTGCTCTGTGAAGTCGCGCTACCGCCCACGGCCGAGATCGGCCAAGCGCTCACGCTCGATACGAGGGTCGTGGCCGGTGACGGCGACTTTTCCTACGACTGGGAATTCGGTGACGATTCGCCCCTCGTCTCTTCAGGATCATCGTCGGTGAACTCGCACGTCTACGATGCGCCCGGCCACTACACTGTACGCAGCGTCGTTTCGGTCGATGAGGCCAGCACGAGTTGCGCTGCGCTCGTGTCCGTGCATACGCCGGTCCTTCCGGGGGCCGCACCCTCCGCCTCCTCCATCATCCTCGACCGGTCCGGCACACAGGTGTGGAACGCCAATCCGGACAATGACACCGTCACCGTCATCAACGCCGTCAACCTCCAGAAGATGCACGAGGCGCAGGTTGGCCGCCATCCGACGACGCTGGCCCAGGCCGGCGACGGGTCGATTTGGGTCGTGAACCGCGACGACGCGTCCATCACCATGCTGGACAGCAACACCGGCGCCGTCGTGGCTTCTGTCCCTCTGCCGCGCGCATCGCAGCCATACGGGATCGCCTTCTCGCCGGACGGAAACATCGCGTATGTCACGTTGGAGGCGACCGGCCAGCTCGCCAAGCTCGACGCCAGCGCACGCGCCGTCACCCAGCTCCTGGACGTCGGACCCGCGCCGCGTGGGCTCGCCCTTACCCATGGCGGCAACCGCATCTTCGTCACCCGCTACATCTCACCGAAGGATCGCGGCGAGGTCGTCGAGGTGGACGCGGCCACGTTCAGCGTCGTGCGCAGAATCGCGCTTTCCCACGATGCCGGCCCGGACACGGAAAGCTCCGGCCGCGGCGTACCCAACGCGTTGTACGCCGCGGCGGTCTCGCCGGACGGACGCTCACTGTGGGTGCCGTCGCTCAAGGCGAACACGTCCCGCGGCCTCGTCACAGACGGACAAGCCCACACATTCGAGTCCACGGTTCGCTCCATCGCCAGCCGCATCGACATCCTAGCCGGCAGCGAGGACCTGGCCAGCCGCCACGACTTCAACAACCGGGAGGGACCGGTCGCCGTGGGCTACAGCCCGGACGGCGACCTGATCTTCGTCGCCTTGCGCGGCTCCAACGCCATCGACGTTCTCGATGCGTACTCCGGAGAACTCGTCACATCGCTGGAGCAGGTCGGGCGCGGCCCGCAGGGCATGGCGTTTACGACAGACGGCGCCAAGCTCTTCGTCCACGCCTGGCTGTCGCGCACTGTGCGTGTGTACGACGTCCACAACATCATCAATCACAGCACCTATCGCGCCAAGCTCCTTGCCGAGATCCCCACTGTGGCCAGCGAACAGATGGATGCGCAACTGCGCGCGGGCCAGCGCATCTTCTACAACGCGGCAGACCCGCGCATGTCGCGCGACAGCTACCAGGCCTGCTCTTCCTGCCACCTGGACGGCGCGCACGACGGCCGCGTGTGGGACAAAACGGCTTCGGGAGAGGGTCTTCGCAACACGATTACGTTGCAGGGGCGCGGCGGCGCATCTCAGGGGCTCGTGCACTGGTCCGGCAACTTTGACGAAATCCAGGACTTCGAGCACGACATCCGCAACGACAACGGCGGCCTCGGCTTCCTGAGCGACGCGCAGTTCGCCGAAGGCGGCCGCGACCGTCCCCTCGGCGCACCCAAAGCCGGAATCAGCGCCGATCTCGACGCCCTGGCCGCGTTCGTCGCATCGCTCGCAGCAACGCCGCCCAGCCCCTATCGAGATGCGGACGGCTCTCTGACCGCCGCGGGCGAGGCGGGTCGCGAGGTGTTCCAGCGACTGCACTGCGCCACGTGCCACGGCGGCCCGGCGTTCACCGACAGCCACAGCGGCCAGCGCCACGACGTGGGCGCGATGGCGTCGACCTCCGGCGCGCGGCTGGGCGGGCCGCTGTTGGGGCTCGACACGCCCACGCTGCGGGGTCTGTGGGACACTGCGCCCTATCTGCACGACGGCTCCGCGGCCACCCTGCGCGATGTGTTCGTTGCCGGACAGGACGGGCGCAGCCACGCCATCAGCGGCGAGGCCGATTCCGTCACTGCGACCGACCTGGACAACCTTGTAGCCTATCTGCTACAGATTGACGATACCGAAGCCGGTCCCGAGCAGGCCCCAGCGCACATCCGCGTGGCGAGACCCCTGCCGCGCGCATCCTACCCCGCCGGCCAGCCGATCGACATCGCGGTTGACGCCTCGCCCGTGATGGGCGCCGTCAGCCGTGTCGAGTTCTACGCAGATGGAAAGCTGCTCGGCGCGGATGACGCGCCCTTATTCAGGTGGGAGTGGGACGATCCGCCTGCCGGGGAACACGACATCGTGGCGCGGCTGGTGTACGCGAGCGGGCTTTCGACCACGTCGGGCGCAACCCGCATCACCGTCACGCCGTAGGCGGTCGAGCTATCGGCTCATTCGAGGAGTCGTGCGTAGACGTCCGCCTGCCGTTCGACCGCCGACCGGTAGATCGCATGCCGCTCCGGGTCCGGCATATACGTCTCGCCGGTCTCCGGCGGCAGCGCAGACGGCCGTTCGATTACGCCGAGGTGCTCCAGCGCGAGCAGGGCAAGCCCGCGGCTCGTCGCTTCTTTCTCTCGAAGCGCCGTAACCGGCTCCCCCAACACATCCGCAAAGATCTGCATCCAGGCCGGCGAGCCGAGCAGCCCGCCGCCGCTGGCGATGATGTCGTGGCTTGTCCCGTCCGGCAGATTGGGCAGAATCCGGCCGTAGATGATGGCGAAGCGATAGGCGATGGCTTCCAGACACGCGTGCACAATATCGTCCGCTCCGGTGTGGAGCGAAATGCCCTGAATCGAGGCGCGGGCGTCTTCTCGCCAGCCCGGAGCCCGTTCGCCGGAAATGAACGGCAGCACGGTCAGCCCATGGCCGTCCGGCGCCTTGCTCTGCAACGACCGCTCGAGATTCATCCGGTCCCGGCAGCGCCAGCGTATCCCGCAGCCAGCCGAAGAGGTTGCCGCCTTCCGTGGTGGCCCCGCCCAACAGACCGCGCCTGGCGTCCACGCGGTAGAGCCATAGACCGGACGGCATCCTATCGACATCGGGGTCGATCACCACGCGCATGGCCCCCGTAGAACCCACCGTCAACGCGATGTGCTCCGGCGAGTCGCAGCCGCTGCCCACGTTCACCGCCGCCCCGTCCCCGATCGCGAGCAGCCACGGCGCTGTCCGCCAGGGCAGGCCACCGCTGTCGCCACTCATCCAGCAGTCCGAGCTGCGGTGTACTGAGGTCGCCAAGCGGCGACAGCCTCTCATCACTCACCGGCAGCATCTCCAGCCAATCGGCATCCCACGTCAGCTCGCGCCGGTTCAGCATGCCGGACCAGGAGGCGACGCTGTAGCTGACGCTCCACTTCCCGAAGAGCCGGAAGTAGGCGTATTCGCCCACGCTCACCCAGCGCGCCGCGTCCGCGAGCAGTTGGGGCTGCGTGCGTTGCAGCCAGCGAAACCGCGGCAGGCAAATAGGCCGAATGGATCAGACATCCCGTGCGGTCGTGTGCGTCGGCCATGCCGTCCGGGCCCAGTTCGCGCCGCAGCGCCTGCGCATCGGCCGCGTTGCGCGTGTCTGCGTAGGTGAAGGCGGGCGTGAGGGGGCGGCCTTCGCCGTCCACGCCCAGCACGTTGCCCACCAGCGTATCCATGGCCACGGCGCCGATGCGCTCGGCGCGGGGACCCGCGCTGGCCAACACCTGGTCGACGACCTCCACGATGGTCCCGAACAGCTCTTCGGCATGGAAGACTGCGCCGCCGTCCGCGGAGGTCTCGGCGCGTGTCGTCCGTTGTGCGATGCATCCGTCGACGACTGCGCCTTCTGCGTCATACAGAATGGCGCGCGTGGACGACGTGCCGACGTCGATCGTGATCACGTATGGAATGGCTTCACGGCTCATGCGCGGTTCACCGTTCGTTTGGTTGTGGGCGCTGCGGGTGCGCTATCGCTTGCGCAGAAACGTCATCCCGTCGCCGATGGGAATGAGCGTCAGATCGAAGCGTTCATCCGCAAGCAGTTGGCGGTTCATCTTGCGCACAATTTCGATGGACTCGCCTTGCACGTTCTCGTCAATCACCCTGCCTTCGGCAAAGATGTTGTCGATGGAGATGACGCCGCCCGGTCGCAGCAACTTCATGCACTGCTCGATATAGTTGAGATTGTTCTGTTTGTCCGCGTCGATGTAGGCGAAGTCGTACGCGCCCAGTTCGGCTGGATCCGCCGCCAACTCTGCCAGCGTATCCAACGCCGAGCCCAGGCGAAGGTCGATCTTGTTCACGACGCCCGCCTCTTCCCAGTAGCGCCGGCCGATGGAGGTCCACTCGTCGTTCACGTCGCACGCAACCACTGTGCCGCCGTCCGGCAGGGCGAGCGCCATGGCCAGGGTCGAATAGCCGGTATAGACGCCGATTTCGATCACCTTCCTGGCGTCCAGCAGCTTCAGGAAGAACGCCATCAGTTGGCTCTGCTCCGGCGCTGACTGCAAGTCGCGCGACGACAGTGCATAGGTTTCGTCGCGCAGCCGCTTCATCACGTCCGTCTCGCGCAACGAGACGTCGATCATATACTGGTAGAGATTGTCATCAACAGAAATCGTCTGAATCGCCATGCCTCTGCTCCAAGCGCTAGAAAATGTACGTTCGTGAAAATGCTCCGGCGCAGACGAATGCTACGCAGTTGCGGAATCCGCAAGAGTTCCGAGTCGCGACGCCGCGGCCTCTGCCCGGAGGGCCAGCTCCGACGCATAGAAACAATGCGTCCTGTGACATCGCCGTCTCGGTTCTGTCGACGATATCGGCAAGCAGCCGCCGCCCGTACGGCAGCTCCACGTCTGCGCAGTCGATGTACTTCACCTCTTCACCGTCGACCAGGAAGAGATGGTCGCTGCCGGGACGTCCCGCGATGTCCAGGTATTTTCGAACTTCCACATAGCCCTCGCTGCCGACGACGAAGAGCCTGCCGTCCCCCCACGTGGGCAGTCCATCCGGCGTGAACCAGTCTACGCGGATGTAGCCTGTGCAACGCTCGCCGCGCAACATCACATCGCCGAAGTCCTCCAGTTCCGGATGCTCGGGGTGATGGTAGTTCGCCACCTGCGACGCGACGACCTCGACGTTCGTCTCGCCGCTGAAGTAGAGGAATTGATCAAACTGGTGCGACCCGATGTCGCAGAGAATCCCGCCGTACCGCTCGCGCTGGAAGAACCATTCCGGTCGAGTCTCCAGTCGGGCCAGATGCGGGCCTGTGCCAATGATGTTGACGACTTCGCCGATCGCGCCGCCGCGTACGAGTTCGGCCGCCTTCTCTGTGGCGCGGTTCTCGAATCGCTCGCTGTAGTCGATCGAATAGATGCGCTGCGTCTCCGCCTGCACCTTGCGCGCTTCGGCGAGCTGTTCCAGCGTCGTGAAGCCCGGCTTGTCGCTCATGAAGTCCTTGCCATGGCGCATGGCGGCAATGCCCAGCGGCGCCCGCTCGGCAGGTATCCCGGCTGTGATGATGAGGTCGATAGACTCATCTTCCAGGATGGCCTGTTCGCTTGTCCCCAGCGCAGCCTGCGGGTATTGCCGGCTGTACTGTTCGACGAGCTCCGGCTCCTTGGCAAAGAAGCTGACCAACTCCGCGCCGGCGTTGAGAAGGGCGTTGGTCTGGCCGTAAATATGGCCGTGATTCAGGTTGACGGCGGCAAATCGAATCTTGGGCTGTGCACTCATGGTGTGCTACTCCTCTCTGATAGCGGGCGGCAATAGGGATGGGAGCTCGAACGCTGCAGCGGCGTACCCGACGGCCTGTGTCCGCCACTGTCGATGGATTGCTGTGGCCTCACATGGCTGTGGCCTCAAGACACCACTTCGCCGACGATCTGGCTGCCTTCGCGCACGACCGACCCGCGCAGGATCACCGCGTCCTTGATCAACACGTCATTGCCGATCTTGCAGTCCCGCTCAATGTAGACACGCGGGCCGATGACGCAGCCCGCGCCGATCGTCGTTCCTTCCTCGATACGCAGCGGCGTGATCAGATGCGTGTGGCGCCCCACGGAACGCGGCGCAAGCTGCGGAACGTCTCCGCCCTGGTTGAGATAATGCCGGTTCAGGGCCAGCAGGTCGGATGCGTTGGTCAGTTGCAGCCGGTGCTTGGTGAAGACGCCCGTCACGCGGTCCGTCTCGTCGATCAACATCTGGATCGCATCCTGGAGTTCGTACTCGCCCCGTGGCGACTTGTGAAGCTGCGGCAGGTATTCCAGGATACGGTTCGAAAACACATACAGGGGCAAGCTGGATATGTTGCTGGGCGCCTCCTCCTGCGTAGGCTTCTCCACAATGCCCTTGACAAGCCCGTCCCGCCATTCCACGATGCCCGTGCGGCTGACGAGAGACGGATCGATCTCCATCAGGCTCAACGTCCCCTCCGCCTGTTGCCGCTGATGATGGCTCAAGAGGCCGGCAATGTGCTCGGTGGGCGTCAGATTGTCGCATGCCGACAAGATGAAGGGCCCGCGGATGTGCGGCGCAGCCAGGCTCAACGCATTCGCCATGCCCAGTCGCTCGACCTGCTCGACATACTCGATGTCAACCGGCAGACGATCGAAGTCCAGGAAGTGCCGCCGCACGTCGCCATCCAGGCGGCTGACCACAAGGATCACTTCGTGCACACCGTTCTCGACGAAGGTCTCCAGCACGCGCTCGACTATGGGCTTGCCCAGAATGGGGATCATCGCCTTGCTGCGGCCCAGCGTCAACGGGTGCAAACGAGAACCCTTGCCGGCCGCCAGGATGACGCCTTGCATGCTATTCCTGCCCAGCTGCGCCGGCGGGCGACTCGATCAGACGGGCGCTGCCGTCGGGCTCACAAACATGAATGCTGTATCGCTCAGCTTCATCGGGATGTCGCAGCGGATAGACCGCGTGCACCGCTTCGGCGATGTCATCCGTCGCCGCGGGGTCGACGAGGGCGATGCAACTGCCCCGGAACCCTGCCCCGCTGAACCGTGCGCCGTACACGCCGGGCGTCTCACGCAGCGTTTCGTAGAGCGTGATGAGTTGCGGACTGCCACACTCGTACCACCTGACCGAACTCTCCCCCGATGCGTTGACGAGGCGTCCGAACTCCACGATGTCGCCGCGCATCCAGGCTTCTTCACCGCGCGCCACCCGCTCCATCTCGCCGAAGTAGTGCCGCGCACGCCGATAGAGCGGTTCAGGCAGGGTGCGGCCGTAGGCATCAAACAATTCCGGCGGCACATGGCGCAGTCGCACGTCGTCCGCGAGCCCCTGGCCCCCATGCTGAAGCAACAATCGGGCCGCTTCCTGGCACTCGGCCACCCGGTTATTGTAGTCGGTACCCGTCAGAGCATGCGTCACGCCCGAATAGACGACCATGATCTTGTACTCCGCCGGCCCACTCTCCCCCGCCGCGGGCGAGGGCAGGCGGTCGATCTCCACGGTCTTGCAGTCGATTCGGGTGAGATACCCGTGCTCACCAAACAGAATGACCGACTGGTCCAGGATGCCGTTGTTGAGTCCGATATACTCGTTCTCCGTCAACCTGGACAACTCCACGTTGTCGTAGGGCGTCAGAGCCAGCGCATTCAGGCTTTCGAGCGCCAACAGGTAGGCCGTGGTCACCGCCGCGGACGAGCTAAGCCCGCCGATGGGCATTACGCCGCCGACCACGCCAAGCATCCCTTCCTGGATGCGGTGTGTCTTGCGCAGCGAGCTTACCGCCCCGCGTATATAGTTCGCCCAGTCGCCGCGCTCGGAGGGCGGCACATCGTTGAGGCAGAACGTCGCCGCGCCGGGAAAGTTGAGGCTCTCGATACGTACGCACCCGTC
Organism: uncultured Chloroflexia bacterium; assembly: GCA_963752485.1. Lineage (GTDB taxonomy): Bacteria > Chloroflexota > Anaerolineae > Caldilineales > Caldilineaceae > JASGTU01. The sequence continues at coordinate 360,900 of CAVVYP010000011.1, read as the reverse complement.
ATGGGACGGCGCAAACGCCAACAGCACGCTCTGGTCGATCGTCATCCCTGTGACGATGCCAAGCTGATGATCGATATGCGCGCCCAGGGGGCAGATGCGCAACGGCGCTTTCACCACACGGATCTGCGCCGGATGCGCCCCCAACTCGGCAAGCCTAGATATGACTCTGCCAATCTGTTCGGCTTCCGGCGGATTGGGTCGAATGGGCGGCCCGCTCTGGTTCAGCGTCGCCGCACGGGATGAAGTGACGGACATAGTGGAACGACCTCTGCGATGTCACATGCCTCGAACACATGTGGTAACGACGATGCACTCTCCTGGCCGCGCATAAGCGTGTGGAGAACGCCGGGCACAATGGTATCATTCTACCCAAAGCCGGGAGCACGCGGAAATCACCCCGCGTATGCCAATCCACTGGGTCGAACCTGCGACGCGCGGGACCCGGGTGCGCCGTCAACCACGCGGTCACCGCCAGACATGACACCACCAGACATGACACCGCCTCAGCACGGGGAGCGCAGCATGCAAACACGATTCGACATTGCAGTCATTGGCAACGGAATGATGGGCGCGTCGAGCAGCGCGGCATCTCAGCGAGACGGGCTTGCGCGTGGCCGCCGTCGGCCCCGCCGAGCCTTTGGACTGGCAGCGTCACGACGGTGTGTTCGCCAGCCACTACGACGAGGCCCGCATTACGCGCATCGTCGACCCTGACCCGGTCTGGTCCACGCTGGCCGCTCGCTCGATCGCTGCCTACGGTGAGATCGAAGCGCGCAGCGGCATCCCGTTCCACCAGCGCGCCGGCTGCCTGCGCGTCAGCCCGCTGCTGGGGCAGCCCGGCGACACCCTGCAGCAGTCGGCGCACTATGGCCTGGACAATGGAGCGGAATATGAGTCCCTCTCGCCCGACGGGTTGCGCCAGCGATTCCCCTACCTCAGCTTCCATCCCGAATCCCACGCCTATTGGGAAACGGGCGGCGCCGGCTACGTGAATCCCCGCGCCCTGGTGGCGGCGCAATTGCAGATGGCGACCAGCTCCGGGGCCGAACTCGTGCAGGAGACGGCGGTCAAGCTGGAAGGGGAAGGCAGCGGCGTGCTGATCACGACCGGCCGCGGTACGCAGGTCTTTGCCGAACGCGTGCTGCTCGCGACGGGGGCGTTCACCAATTTCCTGCTCGCGCAGCCGCTGGACCTACACCCGCGCATCGTGTCTGTCCTGCTCGCCGAACTGGACGCCGCAGAACAAGATCGCCTGCGCGGCATGCCTTCCATCATCTACCGGCTCGACGACGATCCGGTCCTCTTCTCCATCTACAGTCTGCCGCCGGTCCGCTATCCGGACGGCAAGACCTATTTCAAGATCGGCGGCCAGTTGCTTGCCCCTGAACATCTCTATGGCCGGGAAGAGCTCATCGACTGGTTTCATGGCGAAGGGGGTATGGCGGAGGTCGAGGCGCTAGACCGGGTGCTGCGTGAGCTCATCCCCGGTCTCCAGGCGCAGAGCTATCACTCCCGGCCCTGTGTGGTGACGCACACAGCGCACGATCGGCCCTACATCGACGCGCTGGACATGGAGTTCGCCGGCGGCGGCCCAACCGCCGGTCGCCTGTTCGTGGCGACAGGCGGCTGCGGCGGCGCAGCGAAGTCCTCCGTCGAGATTGGGCGCTTGGCGGCGAAACTCGCGCATGCCGGCGCCTGGGACGACGACCTGCCGGCAGAATGGTTCCGGGCGGAGCGGCTTGACTCACGGGAATGACCCTATCCAGCTTCCTCACTGGGTCGACACGGCTCCAATTGGCTTGTGGTCAGTTCCCAGAGCTAAGCGCAAAAAGCACGACGCCGGTCACAATAAGTGATGCGGCTATGATATGGTCGTAGGTGATCTTCTCTTTCAGTACGCTATGTGCCAAGCCCAGCATCATCACTTGGGTAATGGCCGTGCTCATATAGACCAGGCTGATATCCAGTTCGCGCAACGCAACATACGCAAGCAACTGCGTACCCAAGAACAAGCTCAGGGCGACGGCCAAAAAGACCATCCTGCGCCGGTCAAAATACAACTTGAAGAAAAGTTGGCCGAACGCGGTCCCTGTAAGGGCTATCCCCAGGGCCATCCATGAGGCAATCATTGGCAGCTCGATCTCGCTTCTTTGCACGGATGCCTGCCGTTGTGCATGACACTCGCTGATGCGGCATTGACACTAGCGCAATCGCTGATCGGTGAGGCCATTCGCCCCAAGCTACCCCAGGCAAATTGGTGGCCCCATGCAAACGTCGCGCCGATGGCTTCAGGAGATGTAGTCATGACGGCAGGTCGTCGCTCACCGCTTTCGCGACGACGAAGCAGCTGCTGCCAATGGCCATCCGTCTACCGGAGCGAAGAAACGAAGATTCCAGGGCACAGGCCGCCGAAAGTACACGCCCCAACACTCCGGGCGGCGGCGAATGCTCGCCACGATTTCGAGCGTGATTTCGTTGGGTGCGCAGGTTCAGGCGGCTTGGCACTGAACGAAAGAGAAGAATGGGAAGCGGCAACAGCATAAAAAATAGGTCGCGTATTCGACGTCGAAACGCGCCGCGGTGAGCTGTTTGCAGAGTGCGTTGAGGTATATCGCCGATAGTAACCAGCCGCGACATCCTCTGCAGACCAGAGTGAGCGATGGGCAAGCACCGTGAGATAGAGCCTGCCCGGGCGCGATCAATCCGTGCAAGAGCGCAAGAAACTGTTCGTCGTCCGCGACATGTTCCAGTACATCGAATAGCCCAACGGCCGCCAGCGAGCGGGGCAGGAAACCTGCCTCCTGCAGGGAGGAATTGAGCACACAGCTTACGCCCCTGGCGCGAGCATTCAAAGCGGCCCGATGTCCCGGCTCCACCAGGACCACTTTCGTGCCGGCCGCCTCAATCGCCGCCGCACGTGCCCGTTCCCGCCACCCACGTCGAAGAGTGGACCTGGAGGAGGGTACCTCCCTATCCCGTCGACAATCAATCCGGCTCTGTGTTGAAACCAGAACGAACCATCCTCGATGGCAAAGCATTCGTCGCTTTGCCCTTCCGGATAGGAAACGTCGCCCCTAGTCCTTGAATGCCAGATTCCGCGTTCGCCTAACTCCAGGTTTCTCGCGATTTTCGATAGGTCTGTAGCGTCATACAATGTGCGCAAATCGTCGCCTCAAGCGGATATTGCTTCAGTGATCCAACAGGCCTGAAATCCCCGGACGTCACCCTTCATCCGACAACCGACGATTCCCAGACCAGCCACTGCGCCGGCGCGGAAGGGAACAGCGGACAGTAGACACCTAATCCAGATCATGCCTTATCACCCGCCAACTCAGCCAGGCCACACCGAGCGTGATGAGAAGTGTGCCCACATATCGGGCGGATCCGATCGGCTCATCGTACAGATAGGCTACGACAAGCATCAATGGGTAGAAAAGGCTCGTGAGTGGGTAGGTCGTGCTCAGTGGATACCGCTTGTGGGCAATTGACCACGCAATGAACCGTAGGCCGTTGAGCAACATAACCAGCCCGACGCCCACCGCCAATATCGCGTATGAAATCGATGGTCTATCTGCAAGGCTCTTCAGTATGATCCCGCTGAAAACGTTCAGCGAAACCGCAAACAATACCACGGCAACCGGCAGGAATTGTTCCCACCGACTCGTCGCTTGTCCGACAGCGCTTGCAGCCTTAGCAGGCATAGCAGGACAGTAGGCCGGAAATCACACGATCCTGGTCTTGAGGCGTCAACGCAGCGTAGAACGGCAATCGAAGCAACCGGTCACTCACGTCTTCGGCAACCGGGCAGTCCCCCGGCCGTCCGCCAAAATGCGTTCCCATCATGGAGAGGTGCAGCGGCAAATAATGGAACACCGCACAATGTCTTGTTCCCCCAAATGGCCTATCACTCTCTGACGTTCAGTCAGGCTAGGAAGGAGCAAGTAGTACATATGATAGGCCTGATCGCAATGCTCGGGCACAATCGGAAGCCGAATTTCATTCGCCTCCGCCCAACCGCGCAGCGTGCGATTGTAGGTCTCCCAAACTCGTTGTCGGTCTGCCTGCACCTTCTGCCAGCACTCTAACTGTGCGAACAGGTGAGCCGCCAACATGTCGGATGGCAGATAGCTCGATCCCAAGTCGACCCAAGAGTACTTGTCGACCTGTCCACGAAAGAAGCGGCTCCGATCGGTGCCTTTCTCGCGCAGAATCTCGGCCCGCTCAATGTAGGCCGGATCATTGATAAGGAGCGCGCCGCCTTCTCCGCACGTGAAGTTCTTGGTCTCGTGGAAACTCTGTGTCGCAAGTGGACCGAACGTACCCAGGTGCTTTCCCCGATACCTTCCGAACAGTCCGTGAGCGTTGTCCTCGATGACGGGAACCTGGTACCGATTCGCGATATCCATGATCGCGCCCATCTCGCATCCGACACCGGCGTAATGGACAACGATTATCGCTTTGGTGCGCTCAGTGATCAACGCCTCGAGGTCGCCCTCATCGATATTGAGGGTATCAGGACGGATATCGGCGAAGACGGGTGCCGCGCCGCGCAACACGAACGCATTCACCGACGACGAGAACGTGAATGACGGAGCAATGATCTCGTCACCCGGCGCAATATCCAACAGAAGTGCACACATCTCCAGCGCATGGGTGCAGGAAGTGGTCAGGAGCGCCTTGGGCACCGAAAGCACTTGCTCAAGTAGCTGGTGGCATTTCTTCGTGTATTGGTAATCGCCCGACAACCTACCGTCTCTGATGGCCTGAGCAATATATTCCTGCTCTCTACCCGCAGTGAGCGGAACGTTGAACCGAATCTGATCACTCATGTCGTTCTGCACCACACTTCCAAGGACACTCGCCTACATTGTCATGCTGTTCGCATGGCGGCCGCAGAGCGGCAACGAAGTGAAGCATCTTGCACACTGGCGCACAGACCCCTCGCGCCCTGCGGGCTCCCGGCTCAGGGTGATAACTCGTCGCAGTGTCCTTTCCGATCTTGCATCCCTCGACGCCGGCTACTTAGGAGGACTCGACGCTTCATGCCTACGCATGTTGGACACTGGACCACAAAGTCAGGTCTATGCCGTAATCTCGACCCAAAACGTTTGAACTGTCTGCAAAATACTCTACCATACGGCTTCGCGTCTCGGAAGTGATTTCAAGGTCAGCGATGGCAGCTCGCATTCACGACTCGGTTTCTGGCATCCGATACGACGGAGTCTTGCACCTGAAGCGCGTCGAATACCTGCGCAACTGCAACGTCTGAGCCGACCAAACGCTCCATTTGCATCACCACAATTTGCTGTCTGGGAAAGTAGCGCTCGTACATCGAGAGATACTCCGCGTACCGGCCTCGACTCAGGTAAGCGAAGGGTGAAACGGAGAACCGGGAACGATCGAATCGCTCGATTCGCTCGGCTTCCTCAGCGATCGCGCGTTCAAATGACAAGGTTTCAACCCCATTGTCACAGCTAAACCGGTAATTCGAAATCGCTCGCTCAATGGGATCGCGCACGAGGACGACGATCTTGGCATCCGGAAATGCACTGGAAATGCGACGCGCCGCTGTTTCCGATTCCAAGTAACTGGTGCTCTTCTCACCTCGCACCCGCACACCAGCTTTGCCAGCAAAATACGTACTGTCGTAGTAGCCAATGCCCTGGTTGTATAGCTCGTCCAGCATGAAGAATTTGGGCTCGGGGCGGAGCGGCTGCGCCATTTCGATCTCTGGGTGGTCGGCCAAAATTTCGTACAGGAACGAAGTACCAGATCGTTGCGCACCGGCGATAAAGAAGCGACTATACGTGGACGTTGATCGTATCTCGGATGGCATAGCCTGCACTCTGACTCATCTGATTCAGCATCCGCACCGTGTATTCTCCGAGCATGCTCAGAACAAGCAAGGAAACGCCATTGAAGAAGGCCAGCAGAACCACCACGGTAGACCACCCGGGTACCGATGAACCCACGAGTAGTGCGCGCATCAAGTAATATAGACCGAGCCCAAGGCTGATGACGGCCACGCTGATGCCGATGGAACTGACCAAACGCAGCGGAAAGGAAGAATAGTTGAAGAGTATACGCATGACAAGAGTTGCGATGCGGATGAAGTTGTAATTGCTTGCGCCCAGAGGTCGAGCCCGGTGTTCGACCAAGGTATTGGTCGGATTCGCGGCAAACATCAAGATCAGGCCTGTGATGTAGGGATAGGCCGTACTGTACCTGCAAATCCGGTCCACGACATCGTGTCGAACAATGCGGAAATTGCTCAGAACAAGATCCGGGGGCTTGTGAAAGACTCGCTCGTTGATGACACCGATCACGCGAGTGCCAAGCCGTCGATACGACGCATGTTGCTTCTGATGGAACCGGCCGAAGACCGCATCGTGTCCTTCATGCACCTTCTCGATCAGGTGGAGGATTTCTCCAGGCGGATTCTGCAGATCGTCATCAAGCGTGATGACATAGTCGCCTGTGCTGTGCTGAAATCCGCAGAAGAGAGCCGTATGCTGCCCATAGTTTCGTAGCAGATTGATGCCGATCACCCTCGGATTTTCCTGGGCATGCCTGTGCACGACTTGCCAACTATTGTCGGGGCTTCCGTCGACCACAAGTATCAGTTCATAGGACAGGCCATTGCGCTCAAAGAAATCCACACACTCATCAATAGTGCGCCAACGATCTGATCACTGTTGTACACGGGAATTACCGCGCTGTACTTCACAATCTCCGCACCGTCGGTCTCGTCCATTTTGCTGCCACCCTGGCCCTGAATGATCGGAACAGTAACGAACGGGCTTGGTTCGCGCGTATTTCCCAGTATGCCCCGTGAAGGCGGGGCTCGGAACCGCAAGTGGTGTAGCATTGCAACATCGCAAAGAGTACTACGGGCCCGCCCCTGCGCCGAACAGGTAGGTTGTCCGTTGAGAGCTACGCCGTTGAACACTGAGCACATCTAATCACACACCAGCGGCAGGCCAAAATTGAGGCGAGTCCACGTGTACGCGGCGCATTTGCAACCCGACCTGAACCGGCCGACGTGACTCACTCCGCGTCCGTGCACTCGTTGCACGCCTTCGCATGGCCCGCAGATGTGCAGGTCCCTGAGTTCCGGGCCACGACGAACTGGCTACGAGAGCACGACTTGGGCATCTCTTGCCGCCGCGTACATCCGCATGCTAGACTGCCAAATATGCGGGCTTTCCACAAGCGCACCGCGTGGACACGGAGCGTTCCTGAAATGACGACAGCTTGCAATCTGCGCCCTCAAAGACGATGAAGCCCATCCCCGCGTGTACTGCACAGATCGGCGTGCTCCTGGTCATGACGCTCGCCGTCGTTTCGCAGCTCCTATCGCTTGCCGCGGATGCGTGTCCTCAACCTGCTGCCGACGCCAACAACTACCTGTTCCACCTATATGTCTATTTGAACTCCATTCAGGAGTTGGGGTGGGGGCAAGCCATTGCCCTGCTGCCCACTATCTCGTTGGGCGGGCGACCGCCAGTGTACCAGCTCACGGCCATACCGTTCGTCCTCTTCCTTGGCCGCACCGAGGATGCTCCCCTTTTCGTGAACATTCTCTACCAACTGGTGATGATCTGGTCCGTGTACCAGATTGGCCGGCTCGTGCGCGGCGCAGGAGCCGGACTACTCGCTGCATGTATCCTGTTTGGCTACGCTCCACTTGTCCAGCTCTCCACGATCTTCCGTCCTGCCTACGCAGTCCCGCATGGGTTGGATTGAGTATGTGGCTGCTCCTACTGCTCCTCCGCTCTCACACAGTCTCCTACGCATGGCTCTTCAGCATCGTATTCTGCCTTGGCCTTCTCATCCATCCCGATTACGTTTTCGTGATGGTGCTTCCCACGATCGTCGCAGGCGCATATATGATCTTCTTCCAAAGCCCACCATGCATGCCTCAATCGCTGCGAACCACGCCTGTTTGGCTGCGCTCAAAGCTGAGCGCCAGGTTCCTGTGGATGGGTCTGCTGCCAGGCGTAGTCGTGTCCGCGTTCGCTGCCGGCGGGTGGTATTTCACTCAATCGAGTTCCCTCCTTAATGTTGTTCGCGATAACATTAGCTACAAGTCGATGCCACATATGGCTTCGCAAACATAGACCGTTCCTTCTGGTGGTACCTGCAAACCGGACCTGGCGCCCTCTCCAACGTATTACTGTATCCTTGGCCTGCTCGGTACCGCGGTCTGCCTAACGGCTGGGATTTGGAAACGACGATTCGCCCTTTTCCTCCTTGCCGCGACAGTCATATCTGCGCACTGGCTGTTCAGCGTTCGACCGGGCACCTATACGTGGTTCCGATTGTCCTCAATGTTGCCTATCTTCGCGGCTGTCACCTCACTTGGAATCTTCGAGAGTTCCGACCTGCTTCGAGGGGCCGGGTTTGCTCGCGCCGGACGGCTCGTTGCCGGCGCACTGGTGGCGGCGACTCTGGCCGTCGTGACCTTCAACTATGTGTTCGTCGCATGGGGTGGAAGTCCCGAAATTGCTGGGGTGGCTTCGGCCCTTGGCGCACCAGTTGATTCGGACGACGAAACCTGCCGCAACCGCATGTTCGTGGCGTTTTGTCCCAACGCTCCTGAGGTTGGCTACTGGGCAATCGATGATGTCATCGACCGGGTTGTCCAGGAAGGTGACTGCGAGAACTCCACATGCCGCATGACGTTTCAATACGATCTTTTCCCATATCGGTACTATCTTGAACGCTGCCTATCCATCGGCTGCGCTTGAGCTCTCATCGCAGTACCGGTTGGTTGGTTCCGAAAGTGAAAACGGAACGGAAGACCTGCATTGGCTGCGCGATGACTTCATTTTCTATAACCCCTATTCGTCTGCCCAATCGTTCATGGTTTGGTTCCTAGAGTCTCCGTATGCGCCGATCCTTGCGGCATATGAGGTAGTTGGTGATTACGAAACATCGAAAGGTTTGCGTTTCCGATTGGCCAGAAAGACGGACCTGTCGGCGGACCAAACCCGATTCGTCGCTGAGCTTGCGAGGCAATGGAATGAGGGCTATTTCGATGAGCAAAGCCCTTTGTCTCTACTTATTGCATTGGACGAGGTCTCCGACTCAACCATTGAGCAGAGCAGGGACGCCGTGACGCAAGTGATTGAGTCCTATCCAGAGGTGGCTGCCCTAGCCTACCTGGACGCCGGACGGACTGGTGATGCAGCTCGTGCGGCCGAAAGGGCATTGGCCGCAGTCGCCCGATTCGCCAATCGTGCTGGCTATCCTCGGGCGGGTCTTCGTCGGAGCCGGCGAGACCGACCGCGCCCTGGATTTGCTGGAGCGAGCAACGGCGGCGGGAGCGCACGATGACGAGACGCTTCTGGCCTATGCCGAAGCACTGTATGCTGCCGACCGCGCTCGACGAGGCGATTTCCGCAGCACTGGATGTTTCGCCCAATTCTCCCGCTGCATATGTGTTGCTCGACAAGCTCTACCGAGCCCAAGACCGTCGTGAAGACGCGCTTGCGGCCTTGCGAACAGCATTCGAACTGGCGCCCTACCGTCCCGACTTGTGCTATCGGCTCGGAAGGCGACTGGAAAACTTCGACAAGCTAGAGGCAATAGAGCAGTACGAGACTTGTCTAGAGGAATTCGCCAGTACTCGGGCGCCGGCGGTGAGAGACGCAGAGAAACGTTTGAGTGAGCTTTCGAAGCCCCCGAATGCGCCTGCAGACTCGTCAGATGCCATCCAACCATGAATCGACGCTCAGGCACAGAATCGTTCCATTCTTGGGTAATCGATAGCCGCCGTCCACGGCGAAGGTGAGATTGCACGAATTTACTGCACTAGCGCACTTACCGGAACGGACATCACCTATCAGCTCGCACTTACAAACCAGGGGGCAAACTATGAAGACCATTCTATGTTTCGGAGACAGCAATACCTGGGGCTATGACCCCGCCACCGCCGACCGGCTGCCGCGCGACATTCGCTGGCCGGGCGTCCTTCGCCGTCAAATCGGCGACGGCTTCCTGGTCATCGAAGAAGGGCTGAACGGCCGCACGACGGTGTGGGACGATCCGATCGAGGGATACAAGAACGGCAAGGAATATCTGATTCCATGCCTGGAAACGCACCGTCCCCTGGACCTGGTGATCATCATGCTGGGCACGAACGACCTGAAGCAACGCTTCTCCGTGCCCGCATATGATATCGGCAATAGCGTGGGCGTACTGGTCGACGTCGTCCAGAAGAGCGCCTCCGGCCCGGCGGACACCGCGCCGGAGATCCTGATCATTGCGCCGCCGCCGGTGGCCAAGCTGACGGAGTTCGCCGAAATGTTCGAGGGCGCGGCCGAGAAATCTCAACGGCTCGCCGAGCACTACGCACGCGTCGCCGGCGAATACGGCTGTCACTATCTCAATGCGGGCGACGTGATTCATTCCAGCGATCTGGACGGCATCCACTTTGAGCGGGCCGAACACCGCCTGCTGGGCAAGGCAGTCGCGGCCAAAGTCCAGAAGATGTTCACGTAGTCAATCCGCATCCACGGGCCGCGTGAAGTGCAGGACTCGCGGCCCGTGAAAAGACTGCTCGCCGGCGAAACGATGCGTGCTGCCCAGCTTGCCGGGAATCAGATTGTCCGGATCGGTATACCATTCGTGCGCGTAGACGAGCCAGACGTCGTCATGGTCCGCGGCCAGCGCGCGCAGGCGGGCAAGATCCGCAGGCTCCATGCGTGACTCCAGTTCTCCTCGCTCGAATTTCTGGACGGGCAGCCCATATCGCCGCGGGGGAACGGAGGGATCTGTTGCGTAGTATGAGAACGGAATCTCGGCCCAGGCGGCGTTGAACAGCAGGAGATCCTCCGGGCCGGCGCGCTCTGCCACGTAGGCGACAGCCGCCGGCCAGTCCTCTTTCCTGAAGTCCACAAAGTAAGACCGGAGCGAGATTCCCGAAACGATCAACAGAGCCGCAGCGGCAGACAGCGCGACGGCCGTCCGTCCGCGGCTGCGCGGGCGCACGCGCGGGCGCGTGTGTCGCACCCGCGAGCCAATCCAGTCCGTTGCCGATCAACAGGTAGTACGGAAGCGTCGTCCAAATCAGCGTGCGGTCGTAGAGGACAGGCCGCGCCAGGCTGATGACGATCTCCACCAGCGCCGGCCCCAGAAAGAGGACGGCCAACAGGAAGGCGACCGGCGGGCATCTCCGCAAGGCGTACACGCCCGCGACGGCAAGCGACCAGAAGAGGAGGTCCCACCAGGGCGAGCCCGGGAACCAGCCGTCCGGGAAGGCCAGGTTGAAGTTATGAAAGGTCAGCCACACGAAGTACGGCGAGAGCGGGTCGATCCAGAAGTCGGCGTAGACGACGCGCGCCTGGTGCGCGAAGCTCGGCAGCCACGGCAGCCATAGCAGCAACGCCGCGCCCTGCACCATTAGCCATCCGCGCAGGAAGCGCTTTTCGCGGACCGTCGAAAGCCCAGCCCCTTCACGTCCGCGCCACAGCCACGGGATCAGCACCCCAATGTTCAGCGCGATCGGAACCAGGAAAGCGGCTGTGTTGTGCGTCAGCATGAGAGCCGCTTGGCTGAGTGCGAGCACGGCCATCGCCACGCGGCGCCGGCGGGTCCGCGACCGAGAATCCGCCAGGTAGACGGCGAGGCTCCACAGCATGGCGGCCGCCAGAAACGTCATCAACGCGTACATGCGCGCTTCCTGGCCGTAGCGCACATGGAACGGCGAAACCGCCAGCAACAGCGCGGCGATCCACGCGGCCCTGCGTCCCACAAGGATGCGCCCGCCGAAGTAGAACAGCGGAATCGCCGCCACGCCTAGGAGCGCGGAGAGCAACCGAACGGTTGCCTGCGCGTCCCCGAACGCGCGCTGCCAGCCGTGCAACAGCAGATAGTAGAGCGGCGGATGGTGGTCCACGGAGGCGACGAAGCGGACGAGGTCCGGCATGTTGTGCGCTGCCACCCACACGCTGAAGGCCTCGTCGAGCCAGAGCGGCTCGGCCCCGATGGCCCATAGGCGCAGCATCGCGCCGAGCGCGACTACGGCCAGCAGCGCAATGCGCTCCCGTTTCCGGTCTCGTCGCCGTCTCGCCTATCCGCTCGCGTGTCGGCCAGTAGGGCCCGTCTGCCAAGGGCGTCATGGGCCCATTATGTCACAGTCCGCGCCGCTGCGCGTAGCGTGCCGGTCTGCCGTGCGCCAGCGGTCTTCAGGCCCCGTCCGTTTTGCGCCCGGCCCACCGTACACTATACTTTTTGGGGCGCGTGCCGATGGGCAAAGCATACCGCCCACTCTACTCCCGATTCCTACAGGAGGATCCCGTTATGGCGTGGCAATTCGAATCGCTCGAGCGATCGGGCAGCATCACCGAAGGACCGGCGTGGGACGGATCGGCGCTGCTGTTCTCCAATATTCACAACAGTCGTATCATGCGCTATGCGCCCGAGTCGGGCCAGGCGACCGTCTTTCGCGAGGACACGGGCAAATGCAACGGGCTGAACTTCGACGCTGACGGGCGGCTCTACGGCTGCGAAAGCGGTACGCGCCGAATCGTGCGCTACGAGCCGGACGGCTCCACCACGGTGATCTGCGACCGCTTCGAAGGCAAGCGCCTCAACAGCCCCAACGACCTGGCCATCGACAAGCTGGGCCGCATCTGGTTCAGCGACCCGCGCTACGGCGACTACCGCGACGACATGGAACTGGACCACGAATCCGTGCTGCGGCTGGATCCGCAAGCGGACGGATCGTGGACTGTGCAGCGCATGACGTTCGACACGACGTCGCCCAACGGACTGCTCGTCACGCCGGACATGAAGACGCTGTATGTGGCGCAAAGCAAGTATGGCGATGGCCAGTTGCGCGAATTGCGCGCCTACCCCATTCTGGACGACGGCGCCCTCGGCAAACACGAGGTGCTGCACAACTTCTACCCGCATCGGGGCATCGACGGCATGTGCCTGGACAGCGAGGGCAACATCGTTGCGACGGCCGGCTGGGAAGAGAGCGGGCCTGGCGGCATGATCTACGTCTTCGCGCCCAACGGGCGTGTCTTGGAGACGCACCCCGTTCCGGCCAACAGACCCACGAACTGCACCTTCGCCGGAGACGACCTGTCGGTGCTCTATGTCACTTCCATCGACGGGCAACTCATGCGCGCCCAGACCGGCCGCCAGGGATGGTTGCTGTATCCCTGATGTTTCCACATCGCAAAGGACCAGGTTTGCCGTGAGCGAATTCACGATAGGCGTCTCCGCATCGCTGCCTGCGCAGGCCGGCCAACACTACGATGCCGGTCGCGACGAAGTGTTGGCTCCGTATCCCTTCATTGGCTGCGAAACCTTCGATCCGCCGTCCGAGACCGCGATGGGCCTTGTGGTTAGGCCAGACGACATTGCAGGGTACGATGGCGTGCTGGCGTTGAGCCCCGTCTTCGATGCCGGCTCGTTCACAGCCGGCGACCGGCTGGCCGTCATCGGCCGGTGGGGCGTGGGCTATGACCGCATCGACGTGGACGCGTGCACGCGTGCGGGCGTGCTGCTTGCCATCGCCACCGACGCGGTGCGCAGACCCGTGGCCGAAGCCGTGGTGACGCTGGCGCTCGCCCTCGCCAAGTGCCTCTTTGAGAAGGACCGCATCGTGCGCCAGGGCCGCTGGGACCGCCGCGGCGCATCGCCGGCGCAGGACCTGTACGGCAAGACGTTCGGCATGGTGGGCCTGGGCAACATCGGGGCCGACGTATTCCGCCTGCTGGAGCCGTTCGCACTGGGCCGCAAACTGGCGTATGACCCCTACGTGCGCGCCGAGGATGCGGCTGCGCTGGGCGTGGAGCTTGTCGACCTGGAGTCCGTGTTCCGCGAGTCTGACTTCGTTTCGATCAACACGCCCCTAACGCCCCAGACGCGCGGCCTGGTCGATGCGCGCTTGCTGGGCTTGATGAAGCCCACGGCGTATCTCATCAACACGGCCCGCGGCCCGGTCGTCGTTCAGGATGACCTCATCACTGCGCTGCAGGACCGTTCCATCGCCGGGGCCGGTCTGGATGTGTTTGAGGTGGAGCCCATGCCGGCGGACAACCCGCTGACCCGCTTGGACAACGTGATCCTGGCCCCGCACTCGCTGGCGTGGACGGACGGCCTGTACCGTGACAACACGATCCACGCCCTGCGCAATATCCTGGAGGTGTTCCAGGGCCGCGTTCCCAAACATACAGTGAATCCCGAGGTGGCCGACAACCCCCTGTTCCAACAGAAACTGGATGCGCTGCGCCGGCGCTGGATGCAGGCCAGCGCTTGATCCCACGATTTGCACACCCATCCATGACCAGCTTCCCGCGAAAGGCGAGCGCCAGATGAAACCGAATCGACTCAAACAGAAGCTTGCGGCCGGCGAAGTACCCGTCGGGCACATGATCGTGGAGTTCGGCACGCGAGGCATTGCACAGATCGCGGCCAACGCCGATCTCGACTTCGTGATCATCGACACGGAGCATACGCCCTATTCGCCCGGCGATCTCGCCGATCTCTTTGCCTGGTTCAAGGCGACCACCATCGCGCCGTTCGTGCGCATCCCGGAGGTACAATACCACTTCATCGCCCGCACCATGGACGCAGGCGCACTCGGCGTCATGGTCCCGGACGTGCAGAGCGGCGAGCAGGCCAAGGCCATCGTGGATGCCGTCAAATATGCGCCCCTGGGCGAGCGCGGAATGATGATGAACTACGCGCACACCGACTATGCGCCGGCGAACCCCGTGGAGTTCACCGCCTACTCGAACGAGAATTCGACCGTCATCTGCCAGATCGAAAGCGAAGCCGGCCTCGCCAACCTCGACGCCATCGCGTCGACGCCGGGCGTCGATATCCTGTGGGTGGGCCATTCCGACTTGACCCATTCCATGGGTATCACGGGACAGTTCGACAATCCCCGTTTCCTGGATGCGCTGAAGCTGGTTGTGGACACGGCAGAGAAGCACGGGCTCGTCGCGGCCATACAACCGGGCAGTGCGCAGCAGGCCGCCGACGTGGATTGAGTTCGGTTTCGGCGTACTCTCCTATTCCGTGGACCATGCCGTCTATTCCGCCGCACTGCAGCAAGGCATCGCCTCGGTGCGAGAACTGACAGCGCGCAGCTCCCGGTAGGGTTCGGCGCAGCGCGCCCCGCGCAACGTAGTGCGCGAGGTGCAAGTAACCCGTAGACGCGGCGCACAGTGCGCCCAATCGTTCAGCGAGAGCAAACTTCGACCATGTCAGAAAACCTTCTGTTCCAGGATGTCGCCAGACTCCCCATGCCCCATGACAACGTGGCGATCGCCGTCCGCCGCATCGAGGCCGGAGCCATAGTCCAGGACGGCGAGCGCGCGTATCTGCTTCCGTCTACGGTCTTGGAAGGCCATCGCTTCGCCATCACCCCCATAGCGGCGGGGGAACCGCTCCTCTCTTGGGAGCTGCCCTTTGGCATTGCCACCACCGACATTGCGCCCGGCGACTATGTGTGTAATCAGGGCGTGCTGGACGAGTTGGCGACGCGGCGACTGACCTTCGAGCCGCCCGCGTCGCCCAACTTCCGCGACGCCATCGAGCCGTACACGCTGGATGAGGGCGCGTTCACGCCGGCCGACCAGGTGGAACGATATGCCGGCGAGGCGACCTTTCAAGGTTATGCCCGTGGGGCCGGGCGCGGCGTGGGCACGCGCAACTACATCGTGCTGCTGGGCACGACGTCACTGACGGGCAGCTTCGTGCGCCAACTGGAGGCGCGCCTGAAGGACGCCGGCGGCGAGTACGCATCTATCGACGGCATCGTGGCCGTAGCGCACACCGAGGGCGCGGAACATCCGAACAACCTGGAGTTCGTACTGCGCACGCTGGCCGGCTTCATGGTGCACCCCAACGTGGGCGCGGTCATGGCCTTCGACTACGGGATCGAGCCGGTCAACAACCGGATGCTGCGTGCATACATGACCGAGCACGCCTATCCGCTCCACGACCTGCCACACCGCTTTGTGTCGCTCACCGGCAGCTTTCTGGATGATCTCGACGAGGCCGAGGCAAACGTTCGCGAGTGGCTGCCAGTGGTCGGCGCGTTCCGGCGCACGCCGCAGTCGGTCGAGCACCTGCGCATCGCGCTCCAATGCGGAGGCTCCGACGCGTTCTCCGGCATCTCCGGCAACCCGCTGACCGCATGGGTAGCGCGTGAGGTGATCCGCTACGGTGGGGCCGCCAACCTGGCCGAAACAGACGAGTTGATCGGTGCGGAACCCTATATCCTGCAGCGTGTGCGCGACCTGGACACGGCGCATCGCTTCCTGGAGATGATCGAGCGTTTCAAGGAGCGCGTGGGCTGGCATGGACACACGGCGGAAGGAAACCCGGGCGGCGGCAACAAGTACCGCGGACTCTACAACATCAACCTCAAGTCCATCGGCGCCGCGCGCAAAAAGAACGATGATGTTCGGCTCGACTATGTGTTGGACTACGCCGAACGCATGACGGAGTCCGGCTACTATTTCATGAACAGCCCGGGCAACGACATCGAGAGTATCGCCGGCCAAGTCGCCTCAGGCAGCAACATAATCACCTTCGTGACAGGCAACGGCTCGGTCACCAACTTCCCCTTTGTGCCGACGATCAAGGTGGTGACGACGACGCGACGGTACGAATTGCTGCAGCACGACATGGACGTCAATGCCGGTGCGTATCTGGACGGCGCCCCCATGGATGAGTTGGGCGAGAGCGCCTTCGCACTGACGTTGGATATCGCCTCGGGCAAGCGGTCGGTCGGCGAACTGGCGGGCCATTCGCAGGTACAGCTCTGGCGCAACTGGCGACAGACGGACGCCTCACAGGTGCGGGAGCTGAACGAGACGCCGCCGCCCCCTGGCCGCAGCATCCCGATGGCCACGTCCGCGTCATCGCCCCGCCCCCCCGCATTGGGATTGGCATCAGGATATCGTCGCAAAGCGTGTCGACGCGCAAGGTGGGCCTCATCGTGCCAACCAGCTTGTGCTCATCGGAGGTGGCGAAGATGGCGGCGGCGCGCCTCAATGCCTCGGGCCTCGGCCGAGATCAGGGCCTCGATGGCTTCGTCGCCCTCACCAGCACCGAAGGCTGCGGCAACTCCAGTGGCGCATCTGAAGCGCTCTACGTACGCACCATCCTCGGATATGCGTTGCATCCGATGGCAGAGCATTGTCTCTTCCTGGAGCACGGCTGCGAGAAGACGCACAACGAATACATGCGCCAACAACTGACTGCAGCACGCAGATTTCCGTCGGAGTTTGGCTGGGCCAGCATCCAGATGGACGGCGGCATAGATGCCGCGTTGGACAAAGTAGCCGACTGGTTCAGACGGTCCATCGACTTTGCAGACGCGCCCGAGGATGTGGAAGGCCACCTTGGGGGTCTCCGCCTGGGCATTGCATCCATGGAGCCTGTAGACGATGGGCTGGCTCGGGCGTTGGCCGAGTTGACGTTATGGACGGTGGAGGCCGGCGCGACCGTCGTCGCGCCTCAGAACGCATCCCTGCTGGCCAATCCGGCCTTCTCGCAGCGCGTCCTGGGCGATCATCCGCCACGCGCCCACTCTCGCCTATGGCGCGCCTGCCCGTCAGACCGGCTTCCACATCATGGAGACGCCCACCGCCCACTGGGTGGAAACGCTGACCGGACTCGGCGCCACGGGCGTGGAGTGCATTCTTGCCGCCGTTGACGCCGCGCCGCTGCAGGGCCATCCGCTGATTCCCGTCGTGCAAGCGGCCGTCGAGAGCGCGCACGCGCCCGCCGACGTGGACCTGCGCTTAGCGGGCGCCCAAAATGAGTGGCCGGAACAGCTGCTGAACTTGATCTCAAGAGTGACCATGGGTCTCTACGCACCCAAGCTCGACCAGGTGGGCAACGTCGATTTCCAAATCACCCGTGGTCTGCTGGGCGTTTCCATGTAGCGCCACTACAACTTGCCAGGAGCACCGATGACGAACGCACGTCCAAACGTCCTGTTCATTTGCACGGACCAGCAGCGGTTCGACTCGCTCGGTTGCTATGGCAACGAACACGCGATCACCCCCACGCTGGACCGGCTTGCCAAGGATGGCGTCCTCTTCGAGCAATGCTATGTGCAGAGCCCCGTCTGCTCACCTTCCCGCGCCAGCCTGTTGACCGGCCGCTATGTGCATGGCCACGGGCTGTGGGCCAATGGCGTCTCCCTGCCTGAACATCTGCCGCTCTTCCCCAAGGCGCTGGCCGAGGCCGGCTATGATTGCGGGCTTGTCGGCAAATGGCACCTGGCCGCTTGCTACGCAGGACGCACGGAGCCGCGGCTGGACGACGGCTTCCGCGTCTTCCAATGGGCGCACGACCCCACGCACGGTTCACCGCAGAACGCCTATCATCGCTGGTTGGAAGAGAACCACCCGGACCTCTACGCCCGCGCCATCAGCAACGGGCCGGGCAGGCCCGCGCACGAACCAGTGCTCTTCGACACCATGCCCGCGGAGACGCACTACAGCCACTGGGTCGGCGAGCGCGCCATCGATTTCGTGCAAGCGCCGCGCGAAGAGGACGAGCCATTCTTCCTCTGGGCGAATTTCTTCGACCCGCACCACCCCTTCGTCGCTCCGCAGGAGTATCTGGACCGCTTCGACGCAGATTCCCTCCCCGCACCTGTGGGATCGGCGCATGACCTGGCGACGAAGCCTGACGTGCTCACAGAGGCGCATCTCAAGAGCTACGCCGGGGCCGCGCGCGGCTTCGCTGAATACACGCCGGAAGAGATTCGCGCCATCGTCGCCGCCAACTACGCCATGGTGTCGCTCATCGACGACGAGGTGGGCCGCATCCTCGCCGCATTGGCAGCGACGGGTCAAGATAGGAATACGCTCGTCATCTTCACCAGCGACCACGGCGAGATGCAGGGCGACCACGGCATCCTGCTGAAGGGGCCTATGATGTACGAGGGCGCTGTGCGCGTGCCGTTGATCCTGCGCTGGCCCGGCGTGCTGCCCGAAGGTCGACGCGTCGACGCGCTCGTGCAGTGGCTGGACCTGAACGCGACGATGCTCCAGGCGGCGGGACTTCCTCCCGTGGCCGGCGACCAGGGCGCCAGCCTGCTCCCCCTGGCGCGCGGCGACGCCGACGCGCACCAGCGCGGCTGGGCCCTCTGCGAATATCGCGACAGCGGGCACCCCTACCAGCCGCCCGTGCACACGACCATGCTGCGCAGCGGCCCCTACAAGCTCATCGTCTTCCACGGCGAACCGGCCACCGGCCGCACCCGCACCGGCGAGCTCTACGACCTGGAGGCCGACCCGGCCGAGATCGACAACCTTTGGGACTCAGCCGGCCATGCTTCGATCCGCATCGCCCTGCAGGAGCAATTGCTGGATCGTACTCGTGGCAACGGAGGATCGCTCGCAAGTGCGCGAGGCGTTCTGGTAGCCGCGGATGCGCCGTTGGCGTCCCGGGAATATCATTCCGAATGGAGAACGATTCGTTCAGCGGATTCCGGCTCTTGCCGGAATGACAAATGCGCGATTTCAGTTTCCAGAGCGCTCAGTCAGGAAGCCGGGCCAGAAAATCCAACTGGTGGGCGATGTAGACCAGCTCACCCGTATCGACCTGTTCGTGGCGGCGACGAATCCACTCCTCGAATCGTTCGCCTCCGACCAGGGGCTTCTCGGCCAACGCATCGTGCATCGTGTCGATGATGAAGTGCAGAAAATACGCCTCATCGCCCGGATAGCCGTCCCGCCCCGCAAAGACCACCCAGTCCGAGCTGCCCGCCGCCAGTACGTCCATGTGGGCGCTCAAATGGCCAAAGAGATGCCGCCCAGTCCGGCTGTCGCCGGAAGGTTGCCCGTCCACTATCCGCGAATCCATGGTCCGGTGGTACTGTCGCTCGATCTCTGCATCGAACCCAGAATCGATCGCGGGCTCGAATATGGTGGCGCCGTCGAAGTTGATCGTCAGGTAGAGCAGGCCGCGCGTCCGCAACAGACCCGCCAGCAGCGCCAGCGCGCGCTGCACATCCACCAAGTCAAGAAATGCATGTGCGATGACGGCATCGTAGCGCTGTCGCTGATCCGCGCGGACAGCGAAGTCGAACAGATCGGCCTGTTCGAAGCAGACACTCAGAGTCCGGGTATCATCCACGCCATGCGCGCGCTCAGCCCGAAGGCAGAAGGCGTGACCGTTTGCCGGGTCCCTGTCGCCGGACGGCGGGGCTTCCGTCGACGCATAGCCAAGGCGGGTGAGCCGCTGCGGCAGACGCGCTTCGGCCGCCGCCACATTGTCAGCGTCGGCATCGATGGCCGTGTAGTCGCAGTGGGCGAACACGTTCCTCTCGGCACAGCGTTCGACCATCGTACCGATGCCCGCGCCCACCTCCAGTACGCTAATCGGCGAACCGCTCCGCTGTTCCGCCTCGTGCGCAGAGGCGGCGAACAGATCCCAGACATGACAGCTCAACGCGCGGTCGTCGACGGTCCGCTTGGCGGAAAGATAGCGAACGAAATCACGCATATCTGCCTCCAGGTTCTGCCACCCTCTCTTCCAGCCACCGAACGATCGACTGGGCGCTTTGTCGCCACGTGGCATGGCGGTCATACGCGCCGCGTGCGGCTTCGCTCATGCGCAGTAGGTCTTCCCGATTGCCGTGCAGATGGGCCAGGCAGCGCGCCAGACCAAAATCGTCGTTGGGATCGACCAGGTATCCGTTCCGGCCGTGGTCGACGATCTCGTGGGCGGCCCCTGCGGTAGACGCAATCACCGGAAGGCCAAAGGCCATGGCCTCCAAATAGACGATGCCAAATCCCTCGAACGATGGGACGGCCAGCACATGGCCGCCGGCAAGTCGACGGCGAAGCGCATCGTCCGGGATTGAACCCAGCAGGCGAACGGAATGATGCCACCCATGTGCGTCGATCAGGCGACCAATTCTCGCAACATAGCCGGCATCCACACGAAGACTCCCCACGACATCGAGTTCCCACGACTCCGCGGGGAGCTGGGCAAGCGCAGCCAGCAGTTGATCCAGCCCCTTGCGCGGGATCACGTTGCCCACGAAGACGATGCGCAGCGGACCGCCATCCCGGCACAGTGGCCGGCGCCCTGCCAAGACCGTTTCCCCATCCGGAGGTGAAATGTGGTCTCCGGCGGGATAGGCGACGATATTGGGCCGCATGAACGGCGCGAGCCGTTCCACCGCGTCACGCGTCGTTCGGCTGTTGAAGATATACCCTTCCACGCTGCGCAGATAACGAGCCTCCACCCGCCGGTAGAGGGCGAGCCAGGGCTGCGAATGCGCTTCGTCTGAACGGAGGTGGTGGACGATGCTTATGATTGGATAGCGCACGTCGCCGGCAAGCCGGCGATTCGCCCATGCGAGGGATGGATGATTGAGTTCATCTTCCAGGAGCACATCGATATCCAGAACGCGCAGACGCCGGAGGAGACCCACGTCGAGATTGTCGCACAGATGTCTCCCATAGTTGCGCCACGGCAGGGAAATCACGCGCACCGTGTGGCCGGCTGCACGGAGGTGCTGCACCAACATGCGATCGTACAAATAGCCGCCCGAGATTGTGTTTAGATCACCGTAGATGACCAAACCCACGCGCACGTCTATGCGCTCTCGCTCGTGTCCAGGGGCAGACTCGCGCGGAACGCGCTCCAGGCGATCTCGTTCTCCCAAAGCCTGACCGTCATCGCCGTCAAATTGCCGGCCTTCGTGCGCTGCGCCAAGTCGTAACAGATGATGCGCGTAAAGTGCTCGATGCTGGGATTCAGACCGGCGAACTCCGGCAACTCGTTGAGGGTCTTGTCGCGGTAGCGGTCGACAATTGCCTCCAAGTTGCTCTCCACCTCCACGATGTCGACCAGATACCCATGCTCGTCGAGCCGATTGCCTTCCAGCACAAGCTCCACCTGATAATGGTGGGAATGCCACTGGTTCTCGTCTCCCCAATCTCCGCCGATCAGAAAGTGCTGGGCGACGAAGTCACGTTTCACGCCAAGGGTGTACATGAGTCGTTCCTTACTTGCTCGTAGCCTGGATAGGTCAGAAGTACTTGAATGGTCTGTTCTGGGTGGCGATCGATCAACGCATAGGCGTCCGCCGCATGAGTAAGAGGAAAGCGATGGGTGAGTAGCGGCTCCACGTCTATCTCGGCCAGCATGGACCACGCAAAGTCGAGCCGGCGATTCTTGTCCCATCGCCCCAAGAAGGCAGGCGCGATCGTGCTCACCTGGCTGGAGATCAAACGCATACGGCTGCGGTGGAAATGGGCCCCCAAGTTGAGGTCGGCCCGCTTCTGGCCATACCAGGAGCCGATCACGATTCGGCCAGTGTACCCAGTTATGTCAATCGCAAGCTCTAGCGCGTGCGGATTGCCCGTGAGTTCGAAGACCAAGTCGACATCCGGCGCCATCCCCTCGTCCAGGTCGCCGGGCAGCCACGTGTCCGTGGCGCCCAACCCTCGCGCCTGCTGGAGACGCGCCGCGTAGCGGTCGACGGCCCCAAGCCGGCGCAGCGGAAACCTTGCAAGAAGCGCCGTCGTAAGCAGACCGACGATCCCCTGTCCAAGAACAACCACGTCTTCCCCTATACTGGGCGCCCCGTCCATCACCAGAGAGACAGCCGTCTCCATACTGGGAAGGAGGGCGGCGCGCTCAACACTGCATCCCGAGGGGATGGGGTAGAGCTGGTCTAGCGTCGTCACGAAGTGGCTCTCGTGAGGATGAAAGGAAAACACGAGCCGTCCGAGCCAGTCCGTTGCGACGCCCTCACCGATCTCGATCACCCGACCCACGTTGGCGTAGCCATATTTGAGCGGATAGCCCATCGTCCCGGAAAGCACAGGGATCGTCGTATCCACGTCCAGCTCCGTCGGGACTTCGCCCCGATAGAAGAGCATCTCTGTTCCCGGGCTGATCGCGGATACGAGCGCCTCCACCTGCACCTCTCCTGCTCGCACAGGCTCGCGCACAGCCGAGACGACTTCCAGGCGGTACGGCGCTTGGAATACAAGAGCCTGCGCCGTCTCAGCAGTCATGGAGTTCTCGTTCCCGCGCCATCTCACCTACCGCCGGCTTGGCCCAGAGGACCAAGTCAGACCCGACGGAGGTCGTAGACAGGATTCCGAGGCCCGGAATCGATTCAGGCGTTCCGACCGGACCTTCGCACCCATCGAAGGGACGCAAACCGCCGGCAAAAAACGGTGCGATGGTGACCACGGCGGCGTTGGCCAACCCGCCGCGGAGAAAACTCGACAACACGCGGGCGCCTCCTTCGACCATGACGCTCCTGACGCCCATCTCGCCAAGACGGGCAAGGAGACAACACAGGTCAACCCGGCCCCCACTTGCGGTCGGAACGTGGATAATGCGCGCTCCGTTCGCCGTCAACATCCGTTGTTTGCTTTCATCTCCGCTGGCCGTCGCCACCCATACGCCCTTTCGATGGCCCATGACGCGACAATCCACCGGCATGCGCAACTTGCTGTCCAGGACGATCGGCTGTGGATCGACGCCGTCGACTAGGCGGACCGTCAGTTGCGGGTCGTCGCTCAGGATCGTGCCGATTCCGACGAGGATGGCGTCGTCCGCGGCGCGCAGGGCGTGAGTCATGGCCATGGCCTCGTGAGAGCTGATGCGCAGCGGCTCCCCGGATGGCCTGCGCGATACTTCCATCCAGCGTCTGTGCATAGCTCAGTGTGACGAATGGGCGAGCGTTCTGCGAGAAATACTCCTCAGCCTCGGCGCGCAGATCGTTGATTCGAGACTCGGTCTCAGGTGAAAGTACCGTTGCGTTCGGCGCGCCGCCCTGGTTGTCTGCGCGCAAGCTCAGCAGGTGACGCATGCGCTCCACTTTGGTGGCAAGATAAATGGCGTTTTCTGCGGTAACGGGAGTCTCCAGCGGAAGCCGGCGCTCGACTCTCACACCAAGATCGCAAAGCTGTTCGATCTTGCTCGGATTGTTGGTCAACAGAGAGACCGATCGAACGTCCAGATCGTTCAATATGGCGACGGCTGCCGAATACTCTCGCTCGTCGGCGTCGTGGCCGAGCAACAGATTCGCCTCGACCGTATCGTACCCTTCATCCTGCAGACCGTAGGCGGCCAGCTTGTCTGCGAGCCCGATACCCCGCCCCTCCTGTCGCAAGTAGATGATGACTCCTTGACCGGCTTCCGCGATGAGCTGCATGGCGCGGTGAAGCTGGGGCCCGCAGTCACAGCGCAGCGAGCCGAGTACATCGCCGGTGAAGCACTCTGAGTGCACACGGACCAGTACCCCTTCCTGGCCGGCTACGTCGCCCATGACCAGCGCCAAATGCTCTTTGCTGTCGCGGTCGTTGGCGTAGTGGTGCAGGCGAAACTCGCCAAACCTCGTGGGAATCCGCGCAGATGCTGTTTGATGCATGTTCGAGTATGTCATGGTCTATGTGATACGCATCATGGTGTCCATTGTGTTTACCCAGCCTAGTATCCGACAACGGTGACGGCCCGTCAGTCAGCTTGCTCTCGAAAATTCTCGCCGCACTACCGCATCGTCGTCATACGTTGCGCCGGGATCCAGAAGCGACGCCCTCTGGCCCAGCCCATCACAGGCGCACACCGATACTTGCCGTTTGGCGGACTCGCCTATTTCAGTTTCGCCCTACGCGTCGCATCTTGCAAGCGCCGGCGGCTCACGAATGGAAGCTCACGCGCATTCGCAAGCATGGGCCATCAGGACACACCTCAAGTCGTCCTCGGCCGCTTCTTCACGCCGGCTTGCTGGACACGCATCGTCGGCGATCTCCACGGGCGTCGGCACGCGGCCCGACAGGAATTCTGCGACGATCAGCCGAATCAGCGTCGATCTGTGCGGCCTATTGTCTGTCAATATCCCGATCTGGATTCGCCGGCGACGCCCTGACTCTTTGGCGCAACGGCCCCGTTCCTGTATGATTCGCACGCAGGGATATTCGGAACTGCGTTCTAGCGACGTTGTAGTAGCAACTCAGAAGGGAAGAACACCATGGCCTATGGACCGCTTCATTTGATAGTGCTGGGATTTGACCAACCGAATTTCGAGGGTTGGGTGGCAGACGAACTGGATTTCCTGCGCGAGACGGGCATCATCCGGCTGATCGACGCCCTTGCCGTCTACAAGGATCCGGACGGCAATGTCGACGCGTTGCAGGAAAGCGACATTGGCTTGGAAGAACGCATCGCGGTGGCGGGCGTGGTCGGTGGCCTCATGGGCCTGGGCATTGCGGGTGAGGCCGGCGCTGAGTTGGGCGCACTCAGCCGAATGGCTTTCGTGGCCGAGAACGAGTTTGGCCTGTCCGAGGACGACATCACAGATATCGCCGACCGCATGCCGCCGGACAGCGCCGCGCTGATTCTGCTCATCGAACATGCGTGGGCGGCCGGCCTGAAGCAGGCCGTCAGCGATGCCGGCGGCGTAGTCGTCGCGCAAGGCATTCTGAACGCCGAGACCCTGATCGGTCTGGGCATGGACATGGCGGACGAGTAGGTTCCATACGCGCGGACCGCAAGGTCAGCCAGATACCGCAATTGCACGAACATAACGATCAGCAAAGCGCCGGCAGCCACCAAAGCGCCGGCGCTTTGCATTCTGCGCCCGCCTTCTCGCCTGCCCGGGGCAGGCCCGGCGGCCCCCCGACTCCCATTGGCGGGGCCGCCCAGCGCAGAGGGCAAAACCTCCATGTCAGGCAACCCAGCGTTGTTCCGTACAGGAGTTGTGACGGCAAGTGATCGTTGCCACGCGGCTTGTGCACCACGCGTAGGCACGGGCCGCTTGCCCGCGCGATCGTCCACCGCCCCATCGCCCCGAAAATGAAAAGGACCTCACCCGATACGGTGAGGTCCCATCCAAACAGGTAGCGCATACGGGATTCGAACCCGTGTCTCTGCCTTGAGAGGGCAGTATCCTAGGCCCCTAGACGAATGCGCCACGTATGCGTTGCTCTCTTCGGCCTAGCGACTGCGCATTCTACGCATGTGCCCCCCCATTGTCAAATTCGGCGCGGTGATTTCGGGCCGATCGTTTCGCCGCAAGTCCTGGTGCGCCTGTGATATAATGGCACACTGCCCGGCGATCCTCCCTGGGCGTGCGTGTTTCGTTGCGGGTTCGAACCCCGCCCGGGCTTCTCGTCCCGGAATATACGAAGGATGAGGTGAGCGAATGGTCGCATCTCCCCAGAAGATCTCGCGCGCGCTGGACCGCGTGCTTCACACAGTTGAGAAGCCGGCCCGCTACACCGGCGGCGAACTCAACAGCATCGCCAAGGACTGGAGCGATCCCGCCATTCGGGCCCGGATCGCGCTTGCGTTTCCGGACATCTATGAGCTGGGCGGCAGCAACCTCGGCCTGATGATCCTGTACGATCTTGTCAACAAGAGAGGCGATCTACTCGCCGAGAGAGTCTACTGTCCGTGGCCCGATTTCGAGGAGGTCATGCGGCGCGATGGCATCCCCCTCTTCGGGCTGGAGACGCGGCGCGCCGCTCTCTGACTTCGACATTGTCGGCTTCAGCCTGCCGTACGAGCAGCTCTACACGAATGTGTTGACGATGCTGGATTTGGCCGGCCTGCCCCTGCGCGCGCTGCTGAACGGGACTGCGCGACATCCACTCGTGATTGCAGGCGGGTCAGGCTGCTACAACCCGGAACCCATGAGCGCCTTTTTCGACGCAATGGTGATCGGCGAAGGCGAAGAAGTCATCTTCGACGTCATTGACGCCTACGAGGAATGGAAACGTGATGCAAACGCGGATGCTCTCGCGTCTGACTTGTGGCGACGGCTGGCCTCGATTCCCGGCGTCTATGTACCGCAGCTCTATGACGTGACGTACGGTCCGGACGGCGCCATTGCGTCAGTCACGCCGAACCAAGCCGGCGTGCCGGCCGAAGTAGTCAAGCGCGTCGTGACCGTATTGCCGCCGCCCGTCACGAACTTCATCGTTCCCTTCATCGACGTGGTGCACAACCGCGCCGCCATCGAAATCATGCGCGGATGCACGCGCGGATGCCGGTTCTGTCAGGCGGGCATGATCTTCCGGCCGGTGCGCGAGCGCCCTGTGGATGAGGTGCTGGATGCGGTGGACGAGATGGTGCGCAGCTGCGGCTTTGAGGAGGTCAGCTTCCTCAGCCTGAGCAGCAGCGACTACAGCGACGTCGAGGAGCTGGTGCGCCGCACACTGGAGGCAGCACGGCGAGCAGCGCTTGAGCATCGGCTTGCCCAGCCTGCGCATCGAGAGTTTCAGCGTGGACCTGATGGACATGCTGCAGACCGGCCGGCGTCGTCCCGGCTTCACCTTTGCGCCCGAAGCCGCCACCGACCGGTTGCGCGACGTGATCAACAAGCCGATCCCGTCCGAAGACCTGCTGCGCACTGCCGAGGAAGTCTACAAGCGCGGCTGGACGAGCATCAAGATGTATTTCATGATCGGCCATCCGACGCAGACGCATGGAAGATGTGCAGGCGATTGCCGACCTGGCCAAGCAGGTGCTGGCGGTGGGACAGGAGCATCATCGGTGGCAAGGCGAAGGTCCGCGTCGGCGTCAGCACGCTGGTGCCGAAACCGCACACGCCCTTCCAGTGGGTCCCCATGGAAGACCGAGGACGTCATCGTGCGAGCAGATCGAACTGCTGCAGCGGGAGCTGCGCGGGCGGGGCCTCTCGCTTCTCGTGGAACAATCCGCAGGAGACGTTGGTTGAGGCGTTCCTGTCACGCGGCGACCGGCGCTTGAGCAACGTGATCCAGCGGGCCTGGGAGCTGGGCGCCAAGCTGGAAGGGCTGGGGCGAATACTTCAACTTCGGCGCGTGGCAGGCATGCGTTCGAGGAGTTTGGATCTGGACATGGACTGGTATGCGCGTCGCGAGCGAACGGTGGACGAGGTGTTGCCGTGGGACCATATCTCGGCCGGGCTGAAGAAGCAGTTCCTCGTCGACGAGTACGTACACGCCTATCAGGGCGCGGTCATTGACGACTGCCGCGAGCACTGCTTCAGTTGCGGCATCCTCGGCAACTTCAAGGAGCAGCGCAGAGACGCGCCGGACGATGCATGGGCGTGTCCGAGCCTGGGCCGGGGCAAAGAGCGGCAGCCGGTGGACATTGCGCCGATCCCGCTCTACTTCAACGATGAAATGTCGCCCTCCAGTGAGCGGCCAGTTTGACCATCGTGTTCCGCAACGCCGCGAGGGCACGGTCGCGCGGCGAGTCTCTTCGGGCAGCGCGGCGCAGCGTGCGCGTGCCGGGGCTACGGAACCGGCTGCGGCAGAAGCGCGGCCGGCGATGAATCAGACCGCCAACCTGCGACCACCGACAACCTTCGACGCGCCGGATGCGGTTGACCGGCAGCGTGTTCGCATCGTGTATGAGAAGGGCGAGTCGATCAAGTTCATTTCGCATCAGGACGAATTTCGCGCCTGGGAGCGGGCGTTGCGGCGCGCCGATGTTCCCCTGCTCTATAAGCAGGGCTTCAACCCGCAGCCGCACATCCAGTTTGCATCACCGTTGGGCGTGGGATTCTCCGGCGCGCGCGAGTTCGTGGACATCACATTCTCCCCGCCGTTGGCGCTGGATGAGCTTTACGACCGCATACAGGCCGGCTTGCCGCCGGGCCTGCGCATACGCAGCGTGACGCAAACGGAGCTCAAGGGACCTGCATTGCAGACGCTGCTAATCGGCGCGGACTATGGGTTGGAGATTCTGGCCACCGAGGAGGAAGTCTCGTCCAAGCACGTGGCGGAGACAATTGCTGGATTTCTGGAGACTGAAGAATGCCTGCGCACGTGTGAGCGCAAGGGCAACGCGTACCGGTACAACCTGCGCCCGCTTGTTCTCGAACTGCGCTATGAAGGATACTGTGCTGCACAAGAACTCCACAGCATATTTCTGCGTGTACAGCAGCGCGAAGGAGCCACGGGCCGGCCGGACGAGGTCGTGAGCGCCCTCGCCCTCGATCATTTCGCCCGGCGCCTGCGACGCGAGCAACTGTACTTTGCTAACGAGCCGGAGCATGCGGCGCTGTTCGCCCGCTACCCGATTGCATCCAAGGCGCAGGTCGCCGTGACGACGCGCGGCGGCGCGCGTGGACCAAAACGCGGCAAGTCGCCGGCCCGCTGGAAGCACGATAGGCGAACGAGCTGCGGACGAGTTTTCATAGCGATCCGGAGAGAAGGTATAGCGGCTGACTGGCGCATGAATGCGCCGTTGCCGAGTCACGCGGAGTTTGCCAATTCTTCGCCATTGGCCTATACTATCCTTTTGTGGGCGTTCATACGCTACGTATTCAGGATTGCAGAGTTGGGATGCGCCAGCGTGCATACTAGGGTCTAGGAACACGGTGCGCACCCAGTAGTAATCCTACCGAATAGCGGTCGAGAAGGCCGGACCGCAAGCCGCTCGCAAAGCGCCGGGACACACTTGGTCACCAAGCCCGGCCGCGGCTCTGAGAAAGGACACGGAATATGTATGCAGTTGTGAAGACCGGCGGCAAGCAGTATCGTGTCGCTGCCGGTGACATCCTTGAGGTGGAGAAGCTGGACGGCGATGTAGGCGACTCGGTCAACTTGGACGAAGTTTGCTGGTCGCCGACGGCGACACCGTGCAGATCGGTCAACCAAATGTCGACGGCGCCATCTGTCACAGCCAAGATCACGGGGCAGCACAGAGGCAAAAAGGTCCAGATCTTTCGCTACCGGCCCAAGAAACGCATTCGCGTCCATCGCGGTCATCGCCAGTACCTGACGCGTCTCGAAATCCAGTCGGTGAATCTGTAGTCCGCGCTAGGCTTGCTCAGCACAGGCTTATAGCATAGGAGAAAATCCGAAATGGCACATAAAAAAGGCGGCGGCTCCAGCCGTAACAACCGAGACAGCAACGCCCAACGACTGGGTGTCAAGCGATACGGCGGGGAATTTGTGACGGCCGGCAATATCATTGTACGCCAGCGCGGAACGAGGATTCACCCGGGAACGAATGTCGGACGAGGCAAAGACGACACGCTGTTTGCAACTGCCGAGGGCTACGTCACCTTCGAATGGGTGCGCGGCCAGAAGAAGCAGGTGAGCGTGTATCCTGAAAGGGTGAGAGAATAATGAAAGAAGGAATCCACCCGACCTACTATCCGAACGCCAGGGTCATTTGCTCTTGCGGCGCGACCTGGCTCACGGGCAGCACGGTCGAGGAAATTCGCACGGATGTGTGCAGCACGTGCCACCCGTTCTATACGGGCGAGCAGCGCATCGTGGACACGGCTGGACAGGTTGAGCGCTTCATGAAGCGCCTGGAGCGACGGCAAAGCGCCGCAGCTCGCCGTGACCTGGAGCAGCAGGTCAAGAAGGAAGCCGAAGACGCGGCGCGCAAGGCGCGGGCGCGTGGCGACGACCCGGAAGCTGCCGCAGCCGAGGTGATGGCGAAGTACGAAGCCGAAGAGCAGTAGATGTTCGGACGGAGCCTAGGTCGTGTAGCATTCCCAGGGCAGAGGCTTAGGTCTCTGCCCTTTTGTTTGAATTCGTTTCGTTTGTGAATTCGTTTCGTTTGATCGCATCGTTCTCAGACAATCCACCAGTTTCGCGTGTTCAACCGTCACTCTTGCGAAGTGCAGCGGCCCTGGAAATCTCCGGGCGAATGGTCGCGTGGCCGCCCCACCGCCGCCAAACCAGTCGAGGAGAGCAGTGAGATGCAATACCAGCGCAATGACGGATGGATCGAGATTGTCTGCGGCTCCATGTTCAGCGGAAAGACGGAGGAGCTGCTGCGCCGCATCCGGCGGGCGGAGATCGCCAAGAAGAGACTACTGGTCGTGAAGCCGCAGATCGACACGCGCTACGGCGACGAGCGCGTGGCCGCGCACAGCAACCTGGGCAGCGCCGAGGCGATCGCCGTGGCGTCGCCGCCGATATCTACAATCTTGCGCAGGAGGGCGCGGAGGTTGTCGCGATCGACGAGGTGCAATTCTTCGACTGGACCGTGGCGGACGTATGCACAGCGCTGGCGAACGAGGGGAAGCGCGTGATTGCCGCCGGCCTGGACCAGGATTTTCGCGGCGAACCGTTTGGGCCTATGCCGCTGCTGATGGCGCTGGCCGAGCAGGTGGACAAGCTGCAGGCCATCTGCGTGAAGTGCGGCAATGCGGCCAGCCGTACGCAACGCCTGATCGACCATCGACCCGGCTCGCTATGACGACCCGGTGATCCTCGTCGGCGGCAGCGAGAGCTATGAAGCGCGTTGCCGTCGCTGCCACGAGGTGCCCGGCAAGCCGCAGC
The DNA here is from genome assembly GCA_963752485.1 of uncultured Chloroflexia bacterium. Lineage (GTDB taxonomy): Bacteria > Chloroflexota > Anaerolineae > Caldilineales > Caldilineaceae > JASGTU01. The sequence continues at coordinate 329,638 of CAVVYP010000011.1, read as the reverse complement.
CCTCCGGCATTGAGATCGCATCCGGCGCGGTGTGCGGCCAGCGCTCATAGCCGCTTGTAGCGAAAGCCTGGCGGTCCGGCGTTGGCTTGCGAATCGCTCGTAACCGTCGCACAGACGCCGTGGAAGTCAGACCAAAATAACGGGGCGACAGCAAGTTGCTGTCGCCCCGTTGTGTCTACGGACCGAAGCGCACTAGTGGTCCGCGTGTCGGCGCCGGAGAATGCGTCTTGCTACTGCACGTCCAGTTCCAGCACCTCGCCCGTCTGCGGCGTCCACCACTACCGTCGCGACTGTGTCGCCGGCGGTGAACTCCACCACCCAGACGGCGACTCCGTCCCGATTCTCCGGCGTGGCCACTCGCTCCTCGATGTCGCCTTGCAGCAGACCGCTCTCCTCCAGCGCCTCGGTGGCGATGGCGATCGCCTCGCGCGCGGTGATGTCACCGTCCTCTTCACTGGACAGATGCTGTGGCTGCAAATGCCGGTCGCTCGCCGAGCTGACACGTCAACCGACACGCTGTCCCCGTCACGCAACACGGTCAGACTCACCTGCTGGCCCGGCGCCGCCCGCGTCACCAGGATAGCTGACCAGGTCCTCGAAGCGCTGGACAGACTGGCCGTCGATGGCAGTGATGATGTCGCCGCCGCGCCAGAAACGGACGCCGTTCGGCCCTCCACCGGCTCATCACCGCCGCGCAGCCCGCATCCGCCGACGGTCCGCCGGGAATGACCTCCGCCACGTAGACGCCGAGCAAACCTTCGGGCAGGTCCAGAGCGCCGGCAATATCGGCCGAAATGCTGGATCCGCTCAGGCCCAGGTAGGCGTAGTCATACTCGCCCGTCTCGATCAGCGCAGGCACGACGCGCCGCACGACTGCCGCTGGAATGGCAAAGCCGACGCCGGAGTTACTGCGCTCTTGAGAGCGAATCGCGAAGTTGACGCCGGCGACCCTGCCCTGCAGGTCGATCAGCGGGCCGCCCGAATTGCCGGGATTGATGGCTGCGTCCGTCTGGATGACGTCGGGCAGCGTGTAGCGCGTCGACATTGCCGTCGCCAACCGGAATGCCACGGCCCAGCGCGCTGACGATGCCGGTCGTCATGGTGCCGGCCAGGCCAAACGGATTGCCGATGGCGACGACTGTATGGCCGACGCGCAGGCTGTCATCCTTCGTCCACGGGCAGCACGCGCCATTCAAGACCTGCCGGCGGCGTCAACCCTGATCACGGCCAAGTCCGCCTGCGGATCGGCCGCCACCACGTCCGCCTCCGCCCAGAGCCCATTGTGGAACACGACGAGGACGGATTCCGCGTCCTCAACGACGTGGTTGTTGGTGACGATGTGGCCCTCGGTCATCGTAGATGAAGCCGGACCCCTGGCTCTGCAGCAGCGGCGACTGGTCGTCCTGCCCGCCGAACCCGGGAAAGGAGGCCGCCGCCGCGGGACGTGACCTGGATATTGACGATGGAAGGGGCGACGCTCTCGTAGAGATCGGCCAGGGCTTCCGAATCGCCCACCAGCGAGCTTTCGATCAGCGTCACCGGCGCGTCCGCCACCGTGGACGTAATGGGTACCGCGGTGGCCGCGGGCGCCTGCCACAGGGCGGGTACGTAAACGGCTGCCAGCACGAGCAATACGCTGCCCAGCGCGACCCATATCAGGATACCTGACTGCGCCGGCGAGATTTCCTCTTCGGCGAAGACGTCGGGTCTACGCGCAACTCATACCATCGACTGTCCATAGTTGAAATTCCCCCGCATCACAAGTCCGTACCTGTCAGTACCGTTAGCCGGGCCACAAGATCACGTTGGCAAAGCCATGAACGGTATCGACATACTTTGCCGTTCGCATCATGAGAGCGGCCTTAAGCAAACCTGAGCGACAGGCTGAGAACAGACTGCCTGGGCCGCCCCGGCGGCTAGTTCGACTCGGCCGGCTGGGCCGCATCCTCCACTTCCGTGGATTCGCCCCCGGCGTCGTCGCCGGCTGGCGGCTCTTCTCCCTCGGCCGCGGCCGCGCTTCCACGCCGACGGTGGCGGCCAACTGCTCCAAGGTCCGGCGCAGGCTCTCGATTTCGACCCCGTAACCGGCCCAGTCGCCCTGTCGCGCCAAGCCCTGCGCGCTGTCGAACTGGCGATTGGCCTGGTTGATCAGTATCTGCAGCTCGCGTCGGCTCCCGCCGCGTCGCCGCTGGCGGCCGCCTGCCGTCACCTGCGGCCAGCGCGCCTTCCACAGTGACGCTCGCCGCCAAACGTGGCCAGAGACTCCAGTTCCGAGTCGGCAAGCAATTCGTCGCCGAAGAGCTCTACCAGCGCAAGACCCAGATTGTCCGCCATCTTCACCGTGTTCGGGTCGGCCACGATCACACGCTTCAGTTCCGGAATCTTACCCGACGCCGCCTGCAAGTACAGTGGTTCCACATACACAAGCGTGCCGGCCACAGGAATCACAAGCAGGTTGCCGCGGATGACGTTGCTTCCCTGCTGGTTCCACAGGCTCAACTGCGCGCTGATAACGGGGTCCTGGTCGATGCGCGCTTCGATCTGCTTCGGTCCGAAGAAGAGCGCATCCTTGCCGAACTCGAACACCAGCTTGTCGCCGTAGTTCTCCGGGTCGCTCTTGGCCGACATCCACGAGATCATGTTCTCACGATTGGCCGGCGTGAAGGGCAGGATCTGCATGAACTCCAGCTTGTCCTCGCCCGGAAGCTGCATCAGCACGTAGTATGGCTGCATTTGCTGGGGCTGGTCTTCGAAGAGTTCCTCCGGCCACGCCCACATGTCTTCCCGATTGTAGAACTCATTGGGGTCGGTCATGTGATAGGTGCGATAGACCATCGCCTGGATTGTGAACATGTCCACCGGATAGCGCACGTGCTTCGCAGGTCCTCCGGCATCTGATCGAAGGTGGTGAAGAGAGACGGGAAGATCTCCCGGTACGCGGCGATGATGGGCTCTTCCTCGTCCACCACGTAGAAGGTCATCGTGCCGTCATAGGCGTTGATCGTAATCTTCACCGAATTGCGGATGTAGTTGATGGACTCCAGCGGATCGCTGTACGGGAAGCGATTGCTTACCGTGTAGGCGTCGAGCATCCACCATAGCTCGCCGGACTCGTCGACAACTATGTATGGGTCCTGGTCATAGCGCAGGAACGGCGCCACCTCCTGCACCCGCTCCCGGATGTTGCGCCGCCACAGGAGCTGGCTGTCGCCGTGGATATCGCCGTTGAGCAGCGAGATTGATGTCCGCGAAACGGACTGCAAAGAGAAGTCGGGCCAGGAAGCTGGTATTCGATACCGGTGTCGGCGTCGAACTGCGTCATGACGTTGCCGTCGCCGCTCGGGATAGCCGAACTCAGGTTCGTCGGTTCTGCCGATCACGTAACCATTGGTCAGTTCGCCGAAGTAGAGTTGCGGTCGCGTGACCGTAATCACGCCCTGTGTCGGGATGTCCTTGAGATAGAAGTCGGGCAGACCGTCGCGCGTTACCTGCGAGACCGACGATGCGGCGACGCCGTAGCCGTGCGTGTAGACAAGCTTCTGGTTGACCCATGTCTGGGCGTCGTCAGAAAGCTGATCGGGCACAAGCTCGCGGCCGGCCATCATCACCTGGCGGAGACCGCCGTTCTCCAGCTCGTATACGGTCTATATCGATATCGTTGAACTGATAGTACTGCCGCAGAGCCTGAATCTGGTTGTACGTCTGCAACAGTGGACGGTAGTCCCACAGGCGCACATTGGACAGCGTATCAGCCTCGGCCAAGATTTCGGCGGCGGTTACCGTATCGTCGACGACGTAGTTCTGCACCACAATCTCATCCAGATCGAACGCCTTACGCGTGAACTCGATATTGTTCTCGATATAGGGGCGCTCGAGGGCCAGCTCGTTGGGGCTGACGCGGAAGCGCTGCACGAAGCTGGGGATAGATATTGCCGGCGAGAACCGCGGCTGCGACCCAGACGATGAGCACAGCCACAATGGCGCGCCAGGCGCGACGACGGAATACCGTGACCATGAGCGCCACGGCGGTGATCAGCGTCACGATGGCGAGCAGGTTGTAGGCGGGAAGCTGAGCGCTGCTCGTCTGCGAAGCCGGCTCCGAATACGGCGCCCCGAGTGCTATACACGAGCTGATAGGCGTTGATGCGGTATTGCCAAGCGATCAGGACGAGAATCAGTGCGCCAAGCGCACCCAGGTGCACGAGCGCCCGAGTGCGGATATCCCAGCCGTGCCAGCCGATTCCACTCACCAACGCGGCACCGACCAGTGAAACGATCAACGTGAACATCATCCACGAGCGAATCAACTGCCAGATCGGCAGCGTGAAGATGAAGAAGCCCACATCGCGGCCAAAAATCGGATCGGACAGGCCAAAGTTGGACTGGTTCAAGAACAGCAGCACGCTTTCCCAGGCGGACGCCGTAGAGATGCCCACGAAGAAGGCGAGGATGGCTGCCGACGACCAATATCGTGGGCACAACGCGAATGCCGAATGCGCTGACGGTCTCTTCCAGCGCCGTCCCGTACAAACCGTTCGGCGAGATCCGGCGTGCGAGCCACACGTTGAACGCTACGATAAGCCAAAACAGCACTGCTCCCGCCAGGAACAAGCCCATCTTGGCGACGATGCGCGTGAATAGCACGGATGTCAGATCAAGGCTGTCATACCAGAACCAATCCGCGATGAAACCGATGATCTGATTGAAAAACACGAAGATCAACAGAGGTATGAGAAACCAAAGGAAGCGCCGCGGATTGCCTCGTTCGCGAGTGGGCGCGTCTTCATCCGGCGGACGCCAATCTTCCCCGTGCTGCAAATTCTGCTCCAGCGAGCGGATCAGATCAGAGAAGCTGTCATCATTCTGTGCCATGGGCGTTCATTTCCCTTACTGTTTCAGCGACCGGGACTTCGGTGACCAGGACATTGCCATTGTAACAGATACGGACCAATATCGCCTGTGAGACACAATCCCATCGGGCGAGCGACGTTCCATCCGCCGCCCGCCCCGTGGCTATGCTATAATCTCAGGCATGCCCGCAAATTGGCCGGACGAGCTAACCAAGCCGACCCGTTCAGACGTGGCGTCGATGCTGGCGGACTTCTGGTCGACGCTCGCCGGCCTGCCGGACCTGCTTGAACGCGGGGAGATATTGCTCTGTGCAGAACTGGCGGGCAACCTTCGTGAGACCGTGTTGGGCATGATGTTGGCGCTCAACGGCATTGCCCATCCGCACTCCACACGCCATTTGAATACCTACCTGAGCGCCAGTCAGCGGCAGGCCCTGGAAAAGACGTTGCTGCTGCCGGACGCCGGCCGTGACGGTTGGATCGGACAGTTTGTGGCCCTGATCGTGATCTACCGCTGGTATGCACCGCAGTTGGTGTCGGAGTACGCCGCGCCCTATCCGAGTGACGGCGAGCAGGCGACGCTGGGCCTGCTTTCGCAGAAGCTGCCCGACTGGCCGCGCACCATCACCACGGACTAGGTCCACCCATGACTTCCCCGGATCACAGCCTGCGCATTGTGTTCGTAGCCCCGTTTGGCTTGCGCCACAAGTCGACGGTCTGGGCGCGCACGCTGCCGATGGCGCGCGAGTTGAAGCGACAGGGCCATCATGCCAGCATTCTTGTGCCGCCCTGGGACAGCCCGCAAGACTCCGGCGTTCACATCGTGCGCGACGGGGTAGACATTGTACATGTGGACATACGCGGCGGCGTGCCGGCCGCGTCGGCGAGGATGGTGCGCAGCATCAACTCTGAATCGCCCCACATCGTCCACATCGTGAAGCCGCGCGCCCATGCCGGCATCGTGCAGTGGCTGCTGTGGCAAGCCAGACGCGCATCCGCGCGTCCCGTTCGCATCCTGCTGGATATCGATGATTGGGAAGCTCCTTGGGCCGCGATCAACCGCTATCCTCGCTTCCAGGCCAGCTTCCTCAGCTGGCAGGAGGAATGGGGAATCCGCCACGCCGATGGAATTTCGGCCGCAAGCCGGTGGCTCTACGACAGGGCGGCGTCGATGGCTCCATCGACGCCGCGCCTCTATCTGCCCAACGGCATTGACGGCGGCAGCGCAAAGCACAGACACAGCTATGCCCTGCACAGACCGCCGCGCGTGCTCTTGTTCTCGCGCTTCATGGAGGTGGGTCCAGCGTGGTTGGGAGAGATGTGGTGGGCGCTTCGACGGAAGGCGCCGGATGCGGTCCTATACGTTGCGGGCCGTGCGCTCCACGCCGGCGGCGAAGAGCCTTTCCTGCGCCGCGCTGGCGGCAGGCGCAAGCGGTTTGACGCCTGCCAACGTGATCTGGCGCGGATATGTGAACCCCAACGATCTGTCGAGCCTGTATGATAGCGTCGACTGCGCCATCTTTCCGTCGGACGACGCGGCGCTGCACCGAGCCAAGTGCAGCGTGCGGCTGGCGACTGCCCTTCACCACGGCGTCCCTGCAGTGGCGAGCGCCGTCGGCGAACAGGCTGCCTACGGCGGCGACGGCGCCGCGTGCCTGGTTCCGGCGAATTCCGGCCCCGCCGAATTCGCCGACGCGGTGGCGGCAGTGCTGCTCAATTCGGACATGCGGCGGGCACTCGGGACGGCTGCCGTTGAGCGCATGAATCGCCACTACACATGGCGCACACTTGGCGAACCGTTGGGCCGCTTCTACGCACAAATGCTCCAAGATGAGTGACAGGACCGGCCCGGCGGCGCAGAGCCGCGCTGCGCGCCCCGAAGACGAAGTGGGCAAGCTATTCGTAACGTGGGGGCCCGTTGCGCTCGTCAGTGCGGCGATCTTCCTGTTGAGCAGCAGGCCCGCCTTCGGCGCGCCCAACGTGCTTCTGACTGCGTTCACGTCACTCTTCTCGGACTACGCGTGGTTTGCGCGCTACGAGGCGGGTCTGGCGGCCATCGACGCAGCCAGCTCGTGGATCGCCCACTTCGTGGAGTTTGCGGTGCTTGCACTGGCAGCGCTGTGGGCTGTGCACCATCAGTGGCCCGCGTTCAAACGTCCCTACGCGGCTGCATTCGCATTTGCCGCTCTCTTTGCACTCAGCGACGAATTCCACCAGTACTTCGTGCCGGGCAGACATGCCGACTGGCGGGATGTTGCGACAGATATGCTTGGGGCTGCGCTGGCGCTTGGTCTCGTGTGGGCCATTCGGCGTTCACGTCCCGGGTTGAAAGCCGGGACGCGCCGAGACTGAGGCAGACTCAAGGCAACGGCAGCTTCGGGTATTTGCGGCTCTCGCCCGAGTCAGCGTCCTCTTGCCGCACCCGCTCCTCCGCCTCGGCGATCCGCTGCTTCGAGCGCATACGCGCCCGGTGGCGTTGCTTCTCCTTCGCCTGCCAGCGCGACGTGTCCTCAAGATGGGCGAGGCAACGAGCCGAGACAAGGAAGCCCGTGTGCGCGACCATGGAATCCTCGGGGCGAAGCCGCGCCGGCACAGGTTTGTAGGCGCGCAGCAGAATCTCCTCCACGGCCACATCCACGAATCGGTTGGCGTCCAACCCGGCGACCAGTTCCGAAACCTGGTTGGTCGTCGGCACAAGGCCCGCGAAGAAGCCGCCGCGTTTCAACGACGCGGCTGCCACATCCAACTGCTTCCACGGCTCGCGTACATCGAGAAAGACGGCATCCACGTCGCTCTCCAGCGGTCCATCCTGGAGCAGACGCTGGTGCATATCGACGAAGGGCAGCATGCCCACGCGGTCCAAGTTGCGCCTGGCGAGGTCGTACGTCTCCGGCCGGGCCTCGAAGGTGTACACCCGGCCCTCCGGCGCCACCGCCCACGCCAAGGCAGTGGTAAGCCCTGCGCTCCCCGTCCCCGCTTCGATGACGCGGCTGCCGGAATGCAGGTTGAGCCGGAAGACAAGCCACGCTGCGTCTTTCGGATAGATGATCTGCGTTCCACGTTTCAGATGCGTCATCAGATCCACGAGCGAGGGCTCGAGGAGCAGGCCGGGATGTTCAAGCTGGCTGCGCACGGTATCGCCCAGCTCACTGCCGATCATCTCGTCGTGTTTGAAGACCCCGAGATGCGTGTGCAGCGTGCGCCCGCGGAGCGTCTTGACGAGGTATCGCTTCTGGTCCGGCGTGAGCAACAGCACCGAGTCAGATTCCTCAATGCGGCGCCTTCCGCCCTGGTACCACGGTGATGATGTCGATGACACTGTCTATCTCCCACGGGTTCTCAAGGCGCTGCCGGCTGTGCTATCCCGAAACCGGCGATGGTTGGCTGCGCCTGCGGTTGCTCGACTGAGGCCGTCACGATTATAGCCCACGCGGGCCGTGCGTCGCATTCAGGCCGAGCCGCGGTGGAGTGCAGCCGTATCCGCCGGCAGTTGCCGGCCGCGCTGTAGACAGTTGCGGCGGTCGCCACTTCGTCGATTTCGTGATGTCGATTTCGTGATAGGGTATCGCCGGTGACATACGTTACGTAAAGCTCATTGAGCGGAATTGACACCGCCCGACCACACGTGTACAATTCGGGACGTGCGAACAGGACGGTAGCGTTACCGTCGATATTTGTTCGTGTAGTACACGTGTGCAGCGCACTGGGGGGCGTTTCTCGCCCGTGCCACATACTGTCCCATCTGGCAGAAGCGGACGAGTCCTCCCTGCGCACCGTCACGACCGGTCACGTCTTCAGGAGGCCGTAACTCATGCAACGCAAACGAATCACATTGTGGGCGCTATCACTTCTGACTGTAGCGCTCGTTGTTGCCGCCTGTGCGCCTCGCGCCGGCGGCGGCCAGACGACGCTTCTGGCCGGCTCCGAGGACATTTCCCTGGATCTACCTGCGATCGTGATTGACTTTGACAGCGAGGGACGGCCGAGCATCGGCGATTTCGCCCTGGCCGACATAGCCAACGAGTGGCGCCCGGCGTGCTGGCGGACATCGCATTGCCGCCGGATGTGGTCCAGCGCATGACCGAGAGCAACATCCAGCACATCCAAATTTCGAATAGTCCTAGCGGCATGCTGGCGCTTGTCAACGGCCGCGCGATACCGTCGCTGAAGTGGGAAGGCGATGACCTCGCGAACACAGCTCAGGTGCTGGACCTGCTCGGCGTGGAGTTGGGGCCAGGCATGGGTGCACTGGAGGAGTTGCTTCCGCTTGTCGCCAACCTCGGCGTCGGCGTTGTTGCCCGCTTCCCTGTTGCCGATGGCATAGCCGAGATTCCGATGACGGCCGGTGAAGGCGACGGCGTTCGCCTTGCCGCACAGAAGACGCAGGAGTCATTCCTGGAAGCCGTGAACAGGCCGCCGACGATAACCGTGCCCATCATCTACGACGCGCAAGGAAGTTGGCGTATCGGCGACCTGACGTACGCCGAATGGATCAGCTTGACCGGCATGCCGATCTTCGACAGTTTCCGCCTCCGCCCGGAGGCGATCGACAACCTGATCGCACAGGGCATCACCGAGTTCGCCGTCTCCACGGATGTCGATGGCATCCATGTGAGCATCAACGGCATGAGCCTGCCCTATATCGGCTGGGCTGACGGCGAATTGAGCAATGCGCTGGCCCTGGCCGAACAGGCAGGCGTGTGGGAGACGCTGGAAGGACAGAACATGAACGTGGATGACGTCGTCGCCATGGTGGAGAGGATTCTTCCGGTGGTGCAGGCGACGGAGATCACGATCACGGCGCACTTCCCGGAGTCGATCGCGTCGGTGAACTGACCTGTGCCGGGCAGACCTGCCGGCGTGCCAAAACAATTGTAGACAGTCAGACGTGGCCGCCGTGTCACGTCTGTTGTTTTCACCGCTAGAGTCAAAGCCAGCCGACGGAAGCCGGGCCGATATGTCCTTCGCCAACAACGCGACGCGTGCCTCCTCGACAGTCGCAACGTGAAATTTCGCATATACCAATACGACTATGACGCAGGCGTACACTCCGCCGTGGATGTGGCGGCCGCCATCGGGCTGCCCGAATGAACGCGTGTTCAAGACGCTGGTCGCCCTGCCGGACCAGCCCAACGCCAAACCTGTGCTGGCGGTGATCCCGGGGCCCGCCAACCTGGATTTGAAGCTACTGGCAAAGGCGCTGGGCGTGAAGAAAGCGCGCATGGCCTCCCATGCGCAGGCGGAATCGCTGACCGGATTGCAGACGGGCGGCATCAGCCCCTTGGCGCTTGTCAACCGTGGCTTCAAAGTATACCTGGATACCAGCGCCACCGAACATGCCACCATTGCCGTCAGCGCGGGGCAACGAGGCGTCAATCTGGAACTGGATCCAGACGACCTCATGGCAGTGACGGGCGCACGCCTGGCGCAGCTGTGCGGACGCGTGAATGCTCCCGTCTGCTTCGGCTGGCGATCAGCATGTAGCTGCTCAGCGCGTCTCTGTCACCTTGCGCAGGCCGCGTGGATGGTCCGGGTCGTAGTCGCGGGCGTTGGCGAGGTGCATGGCGCAGAAGCTGGCCGGGCACGATCGCCGTCAACGGCGAAAGCCATTCCGGCACCGGTTGCACGCAGCGGCAGCCCGATACGGCCCAGAGCAAGCGTATCGGCGTCGTCGCTGATGACGATCGGCTCGGCCGAGCGTTCGCGCAGCAGGCGCACGAAAGTCGGCCATTTCCGGCAGCATCCGTCCGCTGGGCGCCACGACGATGGCAGGAAAGCCATACTCGATCAGCGCGAGGGGACCATGCATGAAGTCGGCGCTGCTGTACGGTTCAGCAATGGTGTAGGTCAACTCCTTCAGCTTCAGGGCAAGCTCGAACGCGGTCGCATAGTTGTACCCCCTGCCCGATCACCACGCAATCACGCATGTAGCGATAGCGCTGGGCGACCTCCGCAACGTGCGACTTCCACCTCAAGCGTCTTGGCTACGGCCTCCGGAATGCGCTCGATTTGGCCGAGCATGGCTCCGTCGCCGGCCAGCATCGCGGACAGCAAGCGCCACCGTCATCAATTCACTGGTGTAGGTCTTGGTGGCAGCGATGGACCGCTCTTCCCCTGCGTGGAGCGAGATCACGTGTTCGCGCAGACTGCCCAGGTCTGAATCCGGGAAGTTCGTGATCGCGGCGGTAATTGCGCCCTGCGTCCGCGGCGTCCGCCACGACGCTCACGATGTCCGGGCTCTTGCCGCTTTGGCTGACGCCGATGACGAGACAATCGCGCAGGCGGGCGTCTGTCGTAGACTGTGTACAGGCTCGGGCGCGGCCAACGCCACAGGCAGCCTGTTGACCGCAGCCAAGCAGGTATTTGGCGTAGCGGCCGGCGTTGTCGCTTGTGCCGCGCGCGGCGATCAACACGAAACGGATGTCGCGGGCGCGCACCGTGTCGGCCAGCGCGGCAATGGCCGCTCGTTCGCAGGCGAGCAGGGTTTCCAGAACCTGCGGCTGCTCGTGGATTTCGCTGAAGAGATACGATTGTTGGGGCACGACTGGTTCGTCCTTTGTCCGGACGGGGAGCAGGGCTCGCTACCTCTGCCGGTTTCGACGGCCTTCAGATAGTACATCCTCTGCTGGAACTCGATGCGGTCGCCGCGGCGGCGTGCGCCGATGCCCGCAGCGTCCGTCTCCAGACCCGCCTCGACCATCTCGATGACGGTCGCGGCCACGGCGTCGGGCGTGCGATAGGCGTCCAGCCACTCACGCAGGTTCCGCGTGATGCTGACGGACGCGGTGTCGACGATTTCCAGACCGGCGTCGGCGATCATCTTATCGTATTGCTCTGCGCTGCGCGCGGCGACATGAGACGGATTGCGGCGTTCCTCGATGGCGTTCTGCGTTGCGCGCTTGACCGGGTCGTCGACGCTCAGCAATTCCGCCATGAGAAAGATGCCGCCGGGTCTTCAGCACACGCACAAATTCGCGCACGATGCTGTTCCGGTGACTGGAAGTGATTGAGCACCAGCCTGACACGTCACGGCGTCGAAGCGATTCGTCCGGAAAGGGTAGCGCCTGGAGACTGCCCAGCCGGTAGCTGACGCGACTTGTAGTATCGGTTGGCATGGCTCAGGCGCAGGTATCTCGGCCTGCTCCAGCATTCCGGGGCTGATATCCACGCCGATGACGGATTGCCGCACCCTTCTCGGCGAGCATGAGGGCAAGCACGCCCAGTCCTGTGCCGGCGTCCAGTATCTACATCCCTTCCGGCAGGTCGCCGCAAATCGAGCAGGCCGCGAATGCGCTCTCGGTCGTCACTCGCTTTTTGCGCCACGTCCTCCCGCGCAACACGGTCGTAGACTGCAATAATGGAGGCGATGTCCTCCTCCAGCTCCGCAGCTCCTTGGCTGTGCGCCTCTTCGTCCTCGACCGGCGTGAGAACGGGCGCAGGGCAGATGCTCCCGGCGATTGACATAGGCAATCGACCATGTCTGATCTTCGCACCTGCAGACCGGTCAGGCTCGTATGGTCGATTTCAAGCTGTGTGTCGTTGCGCCGCAGTAGCCCACGAGCGATCGTACGGATGTTGTCCGCGCTGGCAACCAATGCAACTGTGCCTTCAGGATAGTCCGCCAAAATGTCTTGCATCGGCTCGACCGCAGTCTCGCCGGCGTCTCAGCGTTCGCAGCATGGCGCTGCACCGTTCGCTGCGTCCGTTTCTGCTCGTCCTGTGAACCAGGTGTTGCAGCTTGCTCTGTCAGTGAATCGGCTCGCGGAGCACGATGACCGGCAGGCCAACGGCCTGGCCAATACGCTGGGCGGTCAGGCGACTTTGCAGCAAGCGGGCCGCTGTACAAGGCGCGAATGGCCTCGTGTGTACTGAGCCAGGTGGCCAGCGCCTCGACCTCTTCCCATCCCTTTGCCGTCAACCCGCTGTTCATGTTGCCCAGGCCCGTGTACCGATGCTGCATCCCTTCGCCGTGGCAGATGAGCAGCAGGCGGATGGGGAGCAGCTTGTCCGTGGAGCTGATCCTTGATGGGCTTACCCGGTCGGGCGGAGGAATCGGATGCGGTCACGGGAGTCTGAATACCTTGGGAAACGCTGGTCATGGAGGTCCGCCGTCAGGTGCGGCCGCCTGCGCGGGTTGTGCATGATCATACCAGATGCGGATACGCACCCAAAATCGACGTTCTCCGGTCGAGGCCGCGCCGGTGATGTGGGGAAAGGCGCGACCGCTGCGGCCGAATTTCGCACGGCCCGTTTTCGTTGACATCCAGGGCTGTTTTCTGTACAATCTGCAATTGGCCTCACTATTTGCAGGTCTTGTCCGGGTTGGTAATCCTGCAGGCGCAAGACGCACGCTCGAGAAGCGTAGGGCGCGTCGCTACATGCTCCGATGCAGGAGATGCGAACTCCGGTTTTCCGTGCCGCTACCCGCTGTGATGCAACCCGGCTCCGCGTATTCGCGAAGTAGGACCGCAGAACTGCGCTAATCCGGCGAATATCACTGACCAGATATCGATTCGTAGGAGGACTCATGGCGAAACTTCGCACCGACCAGATCCGCAACGTCGCTCTGTTGGGTCACAGTGGCTCAGGAAAGACGTCTCTCACGGAAGTACTGCTGTTTCGGTCAGGCGGCGTCTCCCGGCAGGGCCGTGTGGAGGATGGCACGACCGTCTCCGACTGGGACGCCGAGGAGCAACGGCGCGGCATATCCATCAACCTATCGGTCGTGCCCATCCAGCATGGCGAGTTCCGGATCAACTTGCTGGATACGCCGGGCTACCTTGACTTCGTCAGCGAAGTCGTCAGCGGACTCCACGCAGCGGAGGCGGGGCTGATTCTGGTTGACGCTGTGGCGGGAGCCGAAGTGGGGACCGAGTTGGCCTGGGACAGGTTGACCGAGATCGGCAAGCCCCGTTTGATTTTCATCAACAAGATGGATCGGGAAAACGCCAGCTACGAGAAATCAGTCGAGTCGCTGCGCGAGGGGCTCTCCGGGTCGACGATTCTTCCGCTCCATCTGCCCGTCGGGAGCGGAGCATGACCTGAAGGGCGTCGTCAGCCTGGTGAGTATGAAGGCGTACATGGGCCCGGACGGCAAGGAAGAGCCCATCCCCGCAGAGATGGCCGACCAGGTGGAAGAGGCGCGGCTCGCAATGATCGAGGCGGCGGCCGAATCGGACGACGAGCTCATCATGAAGTACCTCGAAGGCGAAGAGCTGACATCCGAGGAAGTGCGGTACGGCCTGCGCAAGGGCACGCTGTCGGGCGCGATCACGCCCGTGTTCTGCGGCTCGGTGGCCACGGGCATCGGACTGAACCGCTTGCTCGGCGCTCTGGAACGGTACACGCCCGATCCTGCGCAACGCACCGTCGAAGCGCGCCAGGGCGACGAGACGATTGAACTCACCAATGACTCCGGCGGTCCCACGGCCGCACAGGTATTCAAGACGATCATCGACCGCTATGTTGGCCGCATGAACTATATTCGCAACTTCTCGGGGACGATCAAGCGCGACGACCGCTTGCTCGATCCGCGGACCGGCGAAACAGAGCGTATCGCCAATCTGTTCCATGTGGTGGGCAAGGAACTGGAACCGATTGACGAGCTTGTGGCCGGCGACATCGGCGTCGTGACCAAGTTGGAAGGCGTGGTGACGGGCGACACTCTGTGCAATTCCGACAATGCCATCGTGATCCCGGTCCCCGCCTATCCGCAGCCGCTGTACGGCATAGCGGTATCGCCGGCGACAAAGGCGGACAGCGCAAAGATGGGACAGTCGCTGAGCGCGTTGACCGAGGAAGACCCCACGCTTTCGGTGGAATACATCCCCGCGACGAAACAGAATGTGCTCCAGGGCATGGGCGAGAGCCATGTCGATGTGGCCATGCGCCGTCTGGATCAGAAATACGGCGTGAAGGTCGACACGTCCATTCCCAAGGTGCCCTACCAGGAAACGGTCAGCCGGCCGGCATCGGCCCAGTATCGCCACAAGAAGCAGACGGGCGGCGCCGGCCAGTTTGCGGAAGTGCACATGCGCGTCGAGCCGCTGGAATCCGGCGAAGGCTTCCAGTACGTCAGCGAAATCTTCGGCGGGTCCATCAGCCAGGTGTTCCTGCCTTCGATTGAGAAGGGCGTGAACCAGGTCCTGGAACTGGGCGTGATCGCCGGCTACCCGGTCGTCGACGTCAAGGCCGTCGTGTTTGACGGCAAGGAGCACCCGGTCGACTCCAAGGACATCGCCTTCCAGACGGCAGGCCGCGAAGTCTTCAAACTCGCCATGCAGCAGGCGAGCCCCGTGCTTGCTCGAGCCCATCTACCGGCTGGAGGTAACGGTTCCCGAAGAGTACATGGGCGACATCATGGGCGACTTCAATACGCGCCGGGGCCGCGTGCAGGGCATGGAACAGAAAGGCAACCGCACGGTCATCCGTGCGCTGGTTCCGCTGGCGGAAATCCTGCGCTACGGCACAGACCTGCGGTCCATGACGCAGGGCCGCGGCATCTATACGCAAGAGTTCGATCACTACGAGGTGGTTCCGAAGCAAATCGCGGACGACGTCATCGCCCACAGCCAGCTTGAGAGGGAAGAAGCGCAGTCCTAGGCGGTGCATCCGCTCTGTCGCCGCAGCGACAGGCGACACGATAGTGTGATCCAGGAGACAGGCAAGCAAGCCTGTCTCCTTCCTATTGGCCGTCCTGGAAAAGGCTCTCCTGAGGTCTGCTGTCAGGCTTGATTTTGTAGCGCCACACGGATGACATACAATTGCCACTGTGCAGCCGGCGGAGCACCGCCGGCTTCAACCGTGTATCGCACACCGTGTATTTGTTGCAGGATTTGTCGCACGGCGGGTGTCGCACGGTCTCAACAGCGCTCGACCATCGGACTCTCGTGAATGCGCCTGCCGGTTCTGCTGCTCCATACCCTATACGTCATCAGTGTATGTGGACTCGCACTCTACGGGTTCCAGGCGCTATGGCTTACGTGGCACTACCTGCGGCGAGACCGGACCGAGGACGCTTCGACAGTGAATGGCGTGCGCGGCCTTGCGTCGACGCGTGTCGAGGGGGAGTGGCCCTCCGTGGCGGTGCACCTGCCCATCTACAACGAACGACACGTGGCCGAACGGGTCATGCGCGCCAGCGCCGGGCTTGCGTATCCGGCCGGCAAGTTGGCGATTCGCGTGCTTGACGATTCCGATGATTCCACACGCGGCCTGGTCGATCGGGTGGCGGAGGAGTTGCGCGCGCAGGGACACGACGTACACGTCGTTCGCCGACCTTCCCGCACCGGCTACAAAGCTGGCGCCCTCGCCTACGCCATGCAAGACGAGAGGCCGAGTTCGTCGCCCTATTCGATGCGGACTTCCTGCCGGCCCGGGATTTCCTGCTCCACACGATTCCCGCCTTCCTTGCTGCCGGGAACGACGACGTGGGCTTCGTACAGACCCGGTGGGGCCACCTGAACCGAGAAAACTCGTTTCTGACGCGCAGCCAGGCCATGGCGCTGGACGGACATTTTGTGGTCGAGCAGGACGGCCGGCAGCGCGCGGGCTTCGCCTTCGGCTTCAACGGCTCAGGCGGCGTCTGGCGGCGCGCCTGCATCGACGACGCGGCCGTGGGCGGCTGGCAGGCGGACACGCTGTGCGAAGACCTGGATCTGAGCTACCGGGCGCAATTGGCGGGCTGGAGCGGGCTCTATCTTGGCGATGTGGAGTCTCCGGCAGAGATACCGCCGCAATTGCTCGCGTTCAAGCGGCAGCAATTCCGCTGGGCCAAGGGCAGCATCCAGACGCTGCGCAAGACCGGCGCACGCGTGTGGGCGAGCGACTGGAGCTTCGCCAAACGATTCGCCGCGACGTTGCACCTGGGCGCCTATCTGCTCCACCCCCTGCTACTGCTCCTTCTCTTGATCGCGTTGCCGCTTGCCTTGACCGGCGCAAACCCCGCGGCACCCCTCGCGCTGTTGAGCATCACGTCCATAGGGCCGCCCGTCCTCTACGCCGTTGGCCAGCGCCATCTCTATGCGCGCGGGTGGTGGCGAAACTTCGCATTGCTTCCCGTGTTGATGCTGCTTGGGACCGGTCTATGCTTGAGCAATACGGTAGCCGCAGGCCAGGCGCTCTTCGGCCGGGAGAGTGAGTTCCTCAGAACGCCGAAGTTTGAGGCCACGGCCGGTGCAGAGAAGTGGCAGGGCAGCGCATACCGGCTGCGCCTGAATCCGATTGTCTTTGCGGAGCTTGTGCTGGCGCTCTTCGCCCTGGGGACCGGCGCGCTAAGCGCCTACCTGGGCAACTACTGGGCCTCTGCCTTCATGGCGATCTACGCCGCGGGATTCGGGCTCGTGGCCGGCTTTGGACTGTGGCAGGAGTGGACTGCCCGCAGCGCAATACGTCACTACGCGGGAGCGAATTCGAGTCGCCGAGAGCGTTCGCCCGACCTTCGAATATCCAGCGTCACGCCCGACAGATGACGCTATCTTGTCAAAGGGCATGGCCGCCGGTAAAATGTCCCTACAGTCTTGGAGCGGTACGCGTGCAACGACTCGCCGAATTCGGCGCGGTGTATGGAGTCCTGTAGATGGCGCGAAAACTGAACAGCAATACGTGGCAGGAAGATCCGGCTGACATCATTATTCTTGTCAATCGGTCTGGTAAGAATTTCATTCTGGAACTCCCTTCCGGTCGTTGCCGGCTGGACGCGGGGCGCCGCATCCGCACCCTGAAGTCCATCATGGATATCAATGCCATTCGTGAACTCGTCAACCAGGGCGATCTCGAAATCCAATTTGAGTAGCCGGTATGAGGCTTCTGAATCTCCTTGCCGGATGCAGATTGTGCATCCGCCTGAGGTTGCATGGCGCGCCACAGTGATGTGCAATCCAACACATCGACGGCGCCCGCAGCGCGAGCCACGGAAATGAAAATGCCCGTTCTACCGTTGGTCGAACGATAATGCCCGTTCTCCTGTTGGTCGACGGTCACTCCCAGGCCTATCGCGCCTACTTCGGCGTGAAGACGCCCCTCGCGACGCGCGCAGGAGAACCCACGAGCGCCGTTTTTGGCTTCGTGCGCAAGTTCCTGTCCATCCTGCGCGAATACGAGCCCGACGCAATCGCCGTCGCCTTCGACACCGGCAGCACATGGCGGCACGATGAATTCGAAGCATACAAGGCCACCCGGGATTCCATGCCCGACGATATGCCCGGCCAACTGGACCGCATCCATGAATTCCTGGATGCAATGCGCATTCCCATCGTCACATACCCCAACTACGAGGCCGATGATGTGCTTGGGACGCTGGCGCGCCAAGCCGCGGCGGAGGGCAACGACGTTCTGATCCTGACGGGCGACCGCGACATGTTCCAGTTGGTTTCGGACCGCGTCAAGATCCTCTACACGCAGGGCGGGCCGAATCCGCAGACGGTTGTCGTTGGGTCGGAAGAAGTAGACGATCGATATGGACTGACGCCCGAACAATTCATCGACCTGAAGGCGTTGACCGGCGACACCTCGGACAACATTCCCGGCGTGCCCGGCGTCGGCGACAAGACGGCAGCCAAGTTCCTGAAGCAATACGGCGACCTGGACAATCTATACGCGCACTTGGATGAGATCAGCGGGCCGAAAACGCGACAGAATCTGGCCGACAACAGGGACTTGGTCTTTCGCAACCGGCGCCTTGTCACCATCGTCACGGACCTGGACCTAACGTATGACGCAGCGCAGAGCCGCGTCACGGAATACGATTCGGAAGCCATGGCGCGGCTGTTCCAGGAGCTGGAGTTCCGAACGCTGGCCAGGGACCTGCCGGCCATTGCCTCAGGCGATGCCGATACCGCGCAACTTGGCGACGACGAGACGGGCCAGATATCGCTGTTTGCCGATGCCGGATACGCCGATGCCGACCGGATGTCGAGCCGAATCCCTATCTGTGCGTCCAGGACGAGGATGCGCTGGCGGAAGTCGTGGAGGCGTTGCAGTCGGCCGCCCTGCTGAGTTTCGACGTGGAGACCACGTCGACGGACGCAATGCAGGCGGAGCTCGTGGGCCTGGGCGTAGCCTGGGCGCCTGGCGAGGCGGCCTATATTCCGGTAGGCCATGCCCGCGGCGACCAGCTCGACTGGGAGACCGTGCGCGCTGCCCTGCAGCCCTTGTTCGCCGACGAGGCGCTGCCCAAAGTCGCGCACAACGCCAAATACGACCTCACGGTCTGCCTGCGCCACGGGCTGGACATCGAGGGCCACATCCACGACACGATGACCATGGCGTGGATGCTGGACCCGGCGCGGCGAGACCTGGGCCTGAAGGCGCAGGCCGGGTCAGAACTCGGCTGGCAGATGACGGAGATATCCGAACTGATCGGCACGGGCCGCAAACAGATCACCATGGATGAGGTGGAGATCGAGCTGGCCGCCCCCTATTGCGGGGCCGACGTGGACGCCACGATCCGGCTCTATCCCATCCTGGAAGCAGCGTCTCAGGCAAGCCGAGTCTGTGGGACCTCTATCTCAAGGTGGAAGAGCCGCTGCTGCCGGTGTTGACCAGCATGGAGATGGACGGCGTGCTCCTGGACGTCGACTTCCTGGCGAGATGTCGGAGCAGCTTGCCGCACGGCTGGCCGAGTTGGAGAAGGAGCTCTTCGAGCTGGCCGGCAGCGAGTTCAATCTGCGCAGTACGCAGCAGCTCAGCCAGGTGCTGTTCGAGGACCTGGAGTTTCCCACCAAGGGACTCAAACGCACGAGGTCCGGCCACTATCAGCACCGCCGTCTCCACGCTGGAACAGCTGGCGGCGCAGGCGGATGACCTGACCGACAAGCAGAATCGCGTCTTGGAGATCATCCTGGAGCAGCGCCAGCTGGAGAAGCTGCGCGGCACCTATGTGGATGCGCTGCCCACGCTGATCAACCCGGACACGGGGCGCGTGCACACCAGCTACAACCAGACCGGCGCGGTCACCGGCCGGATCAGCAGCAGCAATCCCAACCTGCAGAACATTCCCATCCGCACGGAGGTGGGACGGCAGATTCGGCGGGCGTTTATTGCACAGCCAGGGTGGACGCTTGCCTCGGCGGACTATAGCCAGGTCGAGCTGCGCGTGCTGGCGCACGTCGCCGGCGAGGAGGCGCTGATCGCCGCGTTCCAGGCGGACCAGGACATTCACGCCGCCACGGCGGCCCGCCTGTTCGACGTGCCGATTGAGGAGGTCGACCGCGACCAGCGCGGCCTTGCCAAGACGATCAACTTCGCGACGATCTATGGCGTGAGTGAGTTCGGCCTCAGCAGCCGCACGGATATGTCCCGTGAAGAGGCGCGGCATTTCCTGGAGCAGTACTTCCTGACCTATCCGCGGATCAAGGAGTACATCGCCGAGACCATTCAGAAGGCCAACGAAGAAGGCTACGTGGAGACGCTGCTGGGACGCAAACGCATGTTCCCGGAGTTGCGCGACACGACGCCTGCCCTACAACCAGCGGCAGGCCGTCGAGCGCGCCGCCATCAACGCGCCGATTCAAGGCACGGCTGCCGACATCATGAAGATCGCCATGATCAACCTGCACGAGAGGCTGAAGGCAGAGGGTATCGAATCGCGCATGCTGCTGCAGGTGCACGACGAGCTGGTCGTGGAGATGCCGGAGGACGAAGCAGGAGACGGTGTGCCGCGCTGATCCGGGAGGTGATGGAAACCGCCTACGAGCTTGTCGTACCGCTCAAGGTAGATGTCGAGGTCGGCCCGAACTGGTACGAGATGCAACCCGTGTAGTTTCAGTCACGCTCAGGAATAGTAGATGGTTACGGATTTGCTCAAGATATTGCTCGCCCAGGCCATCGAAGCGGCCCAGAAAGACGGATCGCTTCCGGGCTTCCCGATTCCAGAGATCGAAGTCATGCACCCGAAACAGGCTTCGCATGGCGACTACAGCACCAACGTGGCGTTGGTGGCGGCAGCCGCGATTCGCAGGGAGACCGGGGAAAAGGCGAATCCACGCGCAGCTTGCACAGGCGATCGTGGATCACCTGCCCCCTAGCGAGCTGATCGGTTCGGTGGAGCTGGCTGGGCCGGGCTTCATCAATATCCTGCTGGCAGACCGCTGGCTGCAGGGCCAGGTAGCGACTGTCCTGCAAGCGGGCGAAGCGTTTGGCGCCATCGAGATCGGCAAGGCCAGCGATGGCAGGTCGAGTATGTCAGCGCCAACCCGACCGGGCCCGCTGCACTACGGCGGCGCACGCAACGCCGATCCTGGGTGATGTCCTGGCGAACGTGCTGGACGCCGCCGGCTACGACTGTGCAGCGCGAGTTTTATGTCAATGACGCAGGCACGCAGTTTGGTCTCTTCATCGAGAGTCTGTACGTACGCTACATGGCGTTGCATGGGCCAGCCTGCTCCCCTTCCCGGAGAACGGCTATCAGCGGCGACTATGTGACCGAGTACGCGCAGCGCGTGGTGGACGAGTACGGTGATCGCTTTGTGGAGCATGGACCAGGACGCCGCCTTGCAGGCGCTGCGCCCCATCGGACGCAAGATTGTGGTCGACGAATACAGGGCAGTGCTGGGACGCCTTGGCGTCGAGTTTGACAACTGGTTCAGCGAGCAAGCTCTATACGATAGCGGGCTGGTCGCCAAGGCGCTGGAAGAACTGAACGACAGCGGCGACATTGCTCAGCGGGACGGCGCGACGTGGTTCCTGGCCAGCAACTATCCCAAGAACGACAAAGATGAGGTCGTCATCCGCTCGAACGGCCAGCCGACCTACTTCGCCAGCGATATCGCCTATCATTATGACAAGTTTCTCGTGCGCGATTTCGACCGCGTGGTGAATGTATGGGCGGTGGACCATCAGGGGCATGTGCCGCGCATGGACGCCATGATGCAGGCGTTTGATCTGGACCCGGAACGGCTGACCATCCTGATGTATGACCTGGTGAAGCTTGTGCGCGATGGGCAGGAAGTCAAACTGAGCAAACGGTCGGGCGATCTGCTCACGATCGATGACGTGGTGAACGAGGTCGGCGCGGACGCACTGCGCTTCAACCTGTTGACGCGCGGCCCGGAGAGCACGATCGAGTTCGACCTGGACCTGGCCGTGGAGCAGAGCAACGAGAACCCGGTCTACTACGTGCAATACAGCCATGCGCGCATCAGTTCGATCCTGGACCGGGCGCGAGAATCCGGTTTCTCCACAGACATTGAGGCCAGCGATGAGCTGTTGGCGCTGCTCACGCACCCGTCAGAGCTGGCTCTGCTGCGCAAAATGCTGGAGCTTGAGGAGCAGGTGCTTCTGGCGGTGGACAAGCTGTCTCCACACAACCTGACCCATTACGCCATCGACCTGGCCAAGACGTTCAACGCCTTCTATCGCGACTGTCGCGTCGTCGACGAAGCGGAACCGGAACTTACCAACGCCCGTCTGCTGCTTGCACAGGCCGCCGGCATCGTGCTGGCGCGAACGCTGCAACTGATGGGTGTGCATGCGCCGGATGCAATGTAACGGAAGCGTGTATCGTGGCAACCAATGCCGATCTGGCACCCTATGACCGACGCTGCGCCTGACCCGTATCGAGTCCTGATTGCCGACCGTTTGCACGAAGCGGGTGAGCGGCTCTTGAACGCGCAGCCGGATATCCAGGCGGACGTGCGCACCGACCTGACGCCGCGCCGAATTGCTGGATGTGATCTCGGACTACGAAGCGTTGCTGGTCCGCAGCAGCACCCAGGTGACGGCGGACGTGATTCACGCCGGCGCCAAGCTGCGCGTGATCGCTCGCGCCGGCGTCGGCGTCGACAACATCGACATCGACGCCGCTACAGAGGCAGGCGTTGTCGTCGTCAATGCGCCCACAGGCAACGTGGTCGCTGCGGCCGAACACACGATCGCTCTCTTGTTTGCGTGCGCTCGCAATGTCGTGCAGTCCGATTCGCATGTACGCGACGGCGAGTGGCAGCGCAAGCAATTCCTGGGCGTGGAACTGGGCGGCAAGGTGCTGGGCGCCATCGGCTTCGGACGCGTGGCGCAGGAAGTCGTGCGCAAGGCGCAGGGGCTGGGCATGCGCGTGATCGCATACGATCCCTACGTCAGCGCTGAGTTCGCCGCGCAGCGAACGTGACCCTCGTCGATCTGGACACGCTTCTGGAGCAGTCCGACTTCATCACCGTGCATGTCCCGTTGACGCCCCAGACGCGCGGCCTGATCGGTCCGGAGCAATTTGCGCGCATGAAGCCAACGGCGCGCATCCTCAACGTGGCGCGCGGCGGCGTCATCCAGGAAGACGCACTTCTGAATGCGGTTGAATCCGGACAGATCGCCGGCGCGGCGCTGGATGTATTCGACGTGGAGCCGTTGCCGCTGGATAGTCCGCTTCGCCGCTGCGACAGGATCATCCTGACGCCGCACCTGGGCGGAAGCACCATCGAAGCCCAGGAGCAAGTGGCCGAAGATGCGGCGCGCCAGGTGATCGACGTGCTGCGCGACCGCCCTGCCAGCTACGCCGTCAACGCGCCCATTATCCCGCCGCAAGACCTGGAAATACTCGTCCCCTATATTGACCTGGCCGAACGCATGGGCCGCTTTGCGTTGCAGATGACGGGCAGCGAGGGAATCTCTGACATCGAGATCACCGCGCACGGTCACCTCGCGGATTTCGACCTCGCCTACATACAGGCTGCGGCCATCAAAGGGCTGTTGAGCGAAGTCGTAGACATCCGCGTCAATCTCGTGAACGCCACGCAGCTGGCGGAGCGCCGGGGCATTGAGTTGAGCGAACGCAAGGTGCGCCATGCAGAGTCGCGCTTCGAGAGTATGCTCGCGCTGCGCGTCACGGCAGGCGGCGAGGACTTGACCGTGCGCGGTTCCGTGCAGCAGGACGAGCCGTACATCATCGGCGTGAACGACCTGTGGGTGGATATCCCGGCGATGGGGAATCTGCTGATTTCGCTGCACATGGACCGACCGGGCATAATCGGTCGTGTCGGCACGGAACTAGGCAAGCACGACATCAACATCAACTTCATGCATGTCGGTCGACGCGGACCGCGCATGGAATCGATCATGGTACTGGGGCTGGATGAGATGACGCCGCCCGAAGTGCTGGAAACTATCGATGGATTCGAGCAGATCATCTGGCTCAGGGCTGTGGCGCTCTAGCGCTGCAGCCGCAGACGCGGTCGCAACCGCGTTCGCAGCATCGTGCAGCTCGTCTGTATGCTCGCCTGTTCGTCCATTCGCGAGGGTGTGCGCATTCACGCACATGCTCCGGCAATGACGGTGAACCTATTATGGCAACGAATCAGAACGTCTCCACTCCCATCACGAGAAGACCGTTCACGCAGATGTGGCAGTCGCGCGTGCTTCTGCGCTCTCCCTACTCTGGCTGGCGCCGACGTTGGCATGCGGAAGCTTTGCACCGCGCCCAACGGCCACCCCGACGCTGCCGCCCGTTACAGAGCAGCCGCCGGCCGTCGTAGGCGAGCCCGAAGTCCAGACGGTGACGCCAGGAGCCGGCGGTTGCCGTCGATACGCCGACGCCGGCGCCGACGGCCACGTTCACGCCGACGCCCCTGCCGGGGACCGTATTGGCCGCGGGGCAGCAGGCGCGCGTAACCGCGCCCGCCGGCCTCAATTTCCGCGATACGCCCGCCACGGGCGGCCAGCTCTTGGGGCAGCTTGGAACCGGCCAACTGGTAAACATTCTGGAGGGACCGGTCGAGGCGGACGGTTTCACCTGGTGGAAGGTGGACGACCGCCAGGGCAACGTCGGTTGGGGCGCGGACGGCGACGGGGAGACCGAGTGGATAAGCCCGCAGTTGGGTGACCCGCAGCCGGCGAATCGGGCCCCGAATGTGGGCGAACGCGTATCCGTGACGATGGGCGCAGGCGGCCAGCTTACCATACGGTCCCTGCCGGGGACGGATGCGCCGCTCGTCACGCGTGTGAACTCGGGCTCAGAGTTCACGATCTTGGCCGGGCCGCAGTCTGCCGGCGGATATACCTGGTATCAGATTCGCTCCGACGACGGTTCCATCGAGGGGTGGGCGGCAGACGGCGAGGGCGCCGACCGCTGGCTTAGCCCGCTGGAATAGGCAGGCGGCAGGGAGATCCATGACGCTAGAGCTCTGTCTGTGCGCCTGACGCATACGCGGTCTCGGCACAACATGCCGGCTAGCCGGTGAACACGGCTCGGACCGAGGGCAATTCGAGAAACGAGGTCCGCAACGCAGGCGTGGGAGACTTCGCGGCGATAGCCCGAAGGAGATTCCGTGTCTGACGCAGGAGAGAAGCGGACTCGGCTGCATCAGGTTCCAACTCGCTCAGGCTGAACAGGATCGGCCAGAGGCTGGGTAGCGAACCGATCTCCTCGGCTTCCCTCCGCGCTTCCATCAATATGTCCAACCCTATGTCGCTCCGTCCCATACCCAGGTAGGCTCTGCCCTGGAAGAAGAGTGTCCGCGGGACGAACATGCGAGCGCCCATCTGACGCAGATCGATGAGCAGCTTGTCGGCATGAGATGCAGCGCTTTCCACATCGCCAAGCTCCAATGCCAACTCGCACTCGGCCATGCGGACGGGCATGAAGTGGAGGGGCCAGCCGGCGGCATACGGATCCGCCTTTCCCTGGGCAATCGCTGTGTTAGCGGCGGCCAAATCGCCACTCAGTAAATGGAGCTGCGCCAGGATACCCAGATGCTGTCGTGCGAAAAGGCGGCACATGCTGTTCCGCAATCTCTACAGCCAGGGCCGCTGTCTCCAGCGCCTGGTCCATCGCCCCCAAATTGCCCTGGACATATGCCAGAAGCGCGCGCGTATCCGCCTGGGGCGCCATGAAGCCGGCCTTCTCACCATTGCGGATGCACTCTTCCATAATCTCGATCGCGCGATCGGGTTCGCCTCGTTCCCAGTACGCGTAGCCGGCTCGCAATCTGCTGTAGGATTGCCCCCAAAGATTGTCGATGGAATGAGTGATCTCGTACGCCCGATCTGAGTGCTCGAGAGACTCGTCATATTCACCGGCATACAGGCGTACCAGCGAAGCAGCCGCAATACTATTGGCCAACATAGGCAAGTTGTTGAGCTCCTGCCAATATTCGGTGGCCTCATCCAGTGCCGCTCTGGCGCTAGTGAAGGGACCGGCAACCAGAAAGACATGGCTGCCCAAATCGTTCAGTATATAGGCCATGAGTTCCCGCAATCCAAGGCGCCGGGCAAGGGAGAGAGAACGTTCTCCGGCCTCAATGGCCATCGCTAGCCGGTTGGTAGTATTGTAGACAAAGATCATGAGCCAGAGCACCTTGGCTTCAGCCGCCTCGGCGCCCAATTTCCGCGCCAGAGCCAGCGCTTGGTCTGCCAGGGCCTCGGCCCGCACGGGATCGTGCGCGGGAGTGAATGTCGCCAAGAGCGTGACCTGTGCGGTCAGTGCGTCCAGTTCCAAATCGCCGGGCATCGAGATCGCGGGCCAAGTCCTCCAGCTCTTCGTAGGTAGCCAGCGCCTGATCGAATTGGGATACGAGTTCCAGCGAGCGCCCCAAACTCAAGTAGAGAGTGCCTATCGTCTCGCTGCCGGCATTGCTCCGCTTGGAGATGGTGATGGCCCGCCGGTAGTGGGAGATCGCTTCCCTATGCGCGTGGGCGGCGGCGGCCACTCTGCCCGCGGTCGCATAATATCGCCGGGCGCGCCCATCCTCAGCGCCCAGGTCGAAATGCCGGGCAAGCTGCGGAGCAATTGAGTCAGCCTGCTCACCAACGAGTTGTTCCATCGCATCTCCCACGGCTCGATGCAGATACACGCGCTCGGCCTGGTCGAGAGTGTTGTACAGGTATTGCTGAAACAGTATGTGGCGGAACCGGTAGCGAGACAACCGGATCCTTTCGAGGTGTTGCTGATCGTGGCTCGTGACCAGGCGGTGTTGTCGATGTAGCACGCTTCCAATGGAGCGAATCAGCTCGCCATCTTCCAGCCCCTGTACTCGAGCCGCCACCTCAGCCGTGAAGACCTCTCCTTCAACGCTTGCGATCTTCAAGACCTCGCGAAGATCAGGGGGCAACCTATCGATACGCTCCTGTATCACGCCCTCGACGCGAGCAGGTAAATCGCGCCAGTTCAGCTCTGCACCGGCTGACCAAACGCCTTCTGCGTCCGTTACCAAGTCTCCCCGGTCGCGCAGCCCGCGCAACATCTCAACGGTAAAAAGCGGATGGCCGGCGGTTCGCCGACAGAGGGAATCTCGAAACTCGGAGTTGAACTGATTTCGCTCAGCGTCGAGCAACGCGTCTACGAACTGCCTACCCTCCGTCTCACCCAAGTCAAGGCGAACGTCGCCGTCTTTGCGCCGCACCTCATTGACGACCGACGTCAAAGGATGTCGTTCTCCCTGCCGCCCCAGGCTCACATCTGACGGGCGGTACAGACCAAGCAGCAGGATGCGGTGGCCGGACAGACGCCGCGCCAGATGAAATAGAAGGCCTATGGAGCCCGCATCCGCCCACTGCAGATCGTCCACCACGAGGAGCAGCGGTCTGCCGCGGGCCAGCGCCTGCAAGACTCGGGCATATTGACCGAGAAGGTCGCTCTGCTGCACATGGATCTGCTCGGTCCTTGCGAGATGTCGGGCCACCAGCTTGTCCAGCCGGGCGAGCAGATCGCCTTGCGCCGGCACGGCAGCTTCCACGCGGGACAGCAGCGTCGAGCCCGGGATGAAGACATCCACCAAATCCGGTCCGACAGCCAACAAAGCCTCAACCGCATGGGGAATCAGATGCCACAGACGTTGGGCATAGCGTTCGCTCATGTTGCCCGCGGCCCATTGGGCTTCAATATCGCCGGTTAGCAGCGATAGGATTTCCCTGAAGGGCAAGTAGGGGTCACCGATGCCCGTATACGCATCACAATTGCCGTGGGCGACTACCAATGACGGATGCTTCTCCTGCGAATCTCGGATGAAGGCATGAGCCAAGCGGGTCTTGCCGTCGCCGGCCTCACCGGTGATGAAGACGACGCGGCCGTCCGCTGCCATGGCCGCATCCAAGTGCGCTTCGAGTTGGGCCAGCTCAGATTCGCGTGCGACAAACGGCGGATCATCCGACCGTTCGAAGCTGCCAGGCAGCCTCAAGAAGGCGGGCTGCGAGACCAGACTCTCGGACGAGATCGTGGACGCCGTCAATTCACCGCGCGCCATGCGGATGAACTTGTCCCGGTCTGCATCCGGAATCAATAGGTGTTCGGCCAGCAATTCCGCCAGTTGACGCGAAGGTCTCCGTTCATCCCGTTCAATCTTCTTGATTGTAACCGGAGAACAGTTCACACGCCGGGCCAGCTCAGGCCGGGTCAGGCCCAAGACAGTGCGTTGCCACTGAACCAGATCGCCGTACGAGACGATCTCATTTGTGTGTGCCGTTGTCATCTGTACCCCGCTTGTACCCCTAGATTACCACACGAGGATACCCGTCGGCAAGGCGTTTTTGGTTCCATGGCGACAGATGGCGGATGACAAGCATGCCAGGCTGCGATGCGAATATCCCTCGGCCTGCGGAGCGTACTCCGTGGTATAGAGACTAAAACGCTGGCAACGCCAACCTGGCGAGCGCAACGATCCGCAATCCCTAACGGCGTTTTGGGTATGTTCGACCGAAAAGGAGAACGGTATGGGAAATCTTGAGATGAAGCTGCGACAAGCGCGCCTCGGCGCCATAATGCTCCTGCTAACCGTCGCAGCGCTGCTGAGCGCATGTGTTACGACGATCCCACAGGTGCAGCATGAGCACGACGGCCATGATTCAACTGCGGTCCTTCCGGCAGAGATGGGCGAGGTGGACTTTCCCATTTCGTGCACGGCTGAAGCGCAGGCGGAGTTCAACCGCGGGATGGCGTATCTTCATTCGTTCTGGTTTGGACCCGCTGTTGATTCATTCCAGCACACGGCCGAATTGGATCCGGACTGCGCCATGGCCTATTGGGGAGACGCAATGGGCCGGCTCAGCATTCCGTGGTCGCCGATTCCAGATCAAGCCGTGCAGGACGGCCTGGCTGCGCTCGAGAGTGCGGCGGCCGCAGGCGCACAGACGCCGCGTGAACAGGCCTATGTCGATGCCGTCAGCATACTGTACCGCGACGCTGAAACAGTCGACTATGGTACGCGGACCAAAGCGTATGCGGCAGCCATGGAACAGTTGGCTAGTGACAACCCAGATGATACGGAAGCCCAGATATTGCATGCACTTGCCTTGCTCATGACGGCGTCCCCGGCTGACAAGACGTATGCCAACCAGCGCAAGGCGTCGCAGCTGCTGGAACCAATCTTGGTGGCGAATCCCAATCATCCCGGCGTAGCGCACTATCTCGTCCACAGCTACGATTATCCCTCTCTGGCTGAGGGCGGCCTAGATGCTGCGCAACGCTTCGCACAAGTCGCACCGGCGGCACCGCATGCCCTGCATATGCCCTCGCACATCTTCACGCGGCTGGGGTATTGGGAAGAGTCGATTGCTACGAACAATGCTTCGGCCGAAGCGGCCAAGGCAGACTCGCCCGCCAGTTACGAGCCTGGCGCCAGTTCTGAACCGGCGCTTCACGCAATGGACTACATGATGTACGCGTACCTGCAGCTCGCACAGGATGGGGAAGCCCAGCGTCTGATGGCTGAGGTACAGGGCATCGAAACGGTAGTGCCTGCCGGATTTGGCGCCGCATACGCTCTGGCCGCCATACCAGCCCGATATGCGCTGGAACGAGGGCAGTGGGCTGACGCCGCGGAGCTAACCTTGTCCCCAGCGAGCTTTCCGTGGGATCGCTTCCCACAGGCGGAAGCCGTGCTTGTGTTTGCCCGCGGCTTGGGCGCTGCACGGAGCGGCGATGTAGCGGCAGCCCGCCAGGAACTCGATCGCCTGCAAGTACTGCGCGAGGAGATGGTGGCGGCCGATCAAGGTTACTGGGCGGAGCAGGCAGATATCCATATGGAAGCGATCTCCGCCTGGATCGCGCTTGCGGAGAACAACCCCGATGAAGCGGTAGCCTTGATGCGCAGGGCAGTCGACCTCGAGTCAGCTACCGAAAAGCACCCGGTGACGCCGGGCCCCATCCTGCCGGCCCAGGAACTGCTTGGGGAGATGTTGCTCGAACTCGACCGGCCCGACGAAGCGCTGGAGGCGTTTGAAGCCTCGCAAGAGGTGGAGCCCGGGCGCTTCCGCGGTCTGTTCGGAGCGGCGCGCGCAGCGGAACTTGCAGGGCGTCTGGAGCGAGCAGATAAGTACTACTTCGACTTGACGGCGCAAGCCATAGCTGCGGAAGGTGGGCGCCCGGAAGTGGCGAGCGCCAAAGAGTTCCTTGCGCAGTAGGTGAATGGTTCGGCTTCACCGCTGACTTGGATGCCTCGAGGCGATGGCGGGCCCCTAATTGGGGACCCACCATCGCCGGTAGCGCACGGGCGCCGGGAGTGACTTGAGCAGAATCCAACCTGGAGCTGACACTCATACGCCACGATTCCCGGCGCCCATCGTGCGAAGACTCTCATCTTGTACAGCCGGCCACGAAAATCCGCCCTTCACAGAACGCAGCAAGAAACCGGCATACACGCCCCCGGCGCAATCGGTTCGAGACCGTGCTTCGAGCTTGGTACACGTTGTAGGGAGAGTGATTGTCGCAAACGCAAAGAACGCCGCCGAGTCCATGGGTCTCGGCGGCGTTCTCTCTTTCCGGGTACACGTCACTGTGTACCTTTCTGCGGATTACGGAATCTGAAGCACCTGTCCTACGTAGACGAGGTTCGGATTCTGAATGTCGTTGGCCAGGGCCAGCGCTTGCGCATCAACGCCGTTCTCCAGTGCGATCTGCCCCAACGATTGGCCGGGACGAACTTCGTACGTCCGGGTCGACACAGGCTCAACGGCCTCGACCGAGGTCTTCCAGCGACCGGTTTCGGTGGCTACGGGAGCCATCGGCACGTTGCGGATCTCGGGCGCCGGCCGCTCCGCCGGCCCACCCATCGGTGCAGGGATGGTCAGCGGTATCACATCTCCGGACGGCTCCACCGGTCGCACCATCTGCGGCGCCTCATCCATCGGAAGCGGCATCGGCGAAGGCTGCTCTGACGGCATCTCTGAAGGCATCTCTGAAGGCATCTCTGACTGCATCTGTGATGGTGCCTGTGATGGCATCTGAGGTTGCATTTGCGACTGCGAGTTCGAGCAACCCGGTATCGTCAGCCGTTGTCCGACATAGATGATATTCGGGTTGTCGATGCCGTTTGCACTGGCGATCGCGTCGACCGTCACGCCGAACTCGCTTGCGATACGACCGAGGGAATCACCCGCCTGTACCACATACGTGCACTGCATGCTCGGTCCGCCCGTTGCCGGCGGTATGGGCTGCACAGGCTGTTCCGGCATCCAACCGGCCGAACCGCCGCCCGCAGCGCCACTGCACCCTGTCAGCGTGATATCATCCAGGTTGAAGTCCAGCTCGACGCCCGGTGTGGACCATTTGTTCCAGGCTCGGATGAAGAGAACGACCTGTGATGACGGCGCCCGGAAGCGAGCCGTATACGTTCCCAACGGGCCCGGCTCGGTGCGCGGGTAGATGGGACCGAGGTCCATCTCTTCCCAATGGTCGACGTTGCGCCAGTCGGTATCGGGGCCGGAGTTCAGACCCCACTGCGCCGCGAAGCGGTACTTATCCGCCTCGTCGCCCGTGCCGCGCAGGAGTCCGCGTAGTTGCAGCGTGTAGGTGGCGCCGGGCGTCAGGCCGCCGATGCGCTGGAAGATGCCGGCGTACCGGTCAGCGTCGGCCGGGAATTTGTCCTTGGTGTTGATCTCGATCAACTGGCCGTGGCCTCGGCAATCCTCTTCTTTGTCCTCACAGTCGTACGGTGCGCCATATCCGCAGCCCATGTCGACGGCTTTGGTGGACATGCCGCGCCAAGAATTGCACGAAGCGCCCATATCGGCCATGGAGATGACGGCTTCCCACTGCTCATCGTAGAAGCCGAAGTTGGCTGCGCCACCGTTCGTGAACGGACCCCAGCCGCGTCCTACCGCACCATAGCCGGTATCGTTGAAGCCCTTCTCGAAGTTGCCGTTGAAGACAAGGTCCGTTTCCTGGCACGCGCCGCCTGTACCTGGGTGTTCCGGCCACATGGGCGGTTGCACCGGCTGATCGGGCGTGATGGCTCGCGTGGACGGCATGGATGGCATGGGGGCCATTGGAGCGGGCTGTTTGTCCATGCTTGGCATCTGCATGTGAACGGATGGGCCGACCAGCGCGATGGCGTCGAGGTTGACGTCGAGCTCTTGGTTGGGCACGCCCCACTTCTTCCACACGCGGACAAAGAGCGTGATGACGTCCGACTCCGGCATCAGCGACGTGCGATAGTCGCTCATATAACCGGGTTCTTCGCGCGGGAAGTAGCGTGTACCAGCCGGTGTCCGACCAGTGCTTGACGTCCTTCCAACTGGCGTTCGGCCCTTCCGCCCAGCCGACCTGGACCACGTAGCGCCATGGATCCTCGCCGTCGATGTCGGTCGTGCGGATCATGCCGCGCATGCTGAACGTGTACTTGGCGTGGCTCTGCACACGGACAGTCTGCGAGATGCCCGCATAGCGATCGGAATCCGCCGCGGCCATCCCCTTGGTGTTGATCTCGATGAGCTGGCTGTGCTCGCCGTCTGCGACCACCGGCTCCCATTGATCGTCATAGAAGCCGTAGTTCGCAGCGCCGCCGTTCGTGAAGCAGTTCCAGTTGGCGCCGACAACCCCACATCCGGGGATATTGACGAAGCCATGCTCGAAGCTGCCGTTGCCGAGGACGTTGGTCTCGGACGCGCGCGTCACGCTGGGCGCGACTGCCGCCAGACCGGTTGATAAGACGACAACAATTGCCATTGCGATGCTGACTGCCTTGCGATTTGATCGTGGAAGCTGCCGCAGGTACTCCGGCAGGTCATCCACTCGCAGGGCTCTGAGATAACTGAGTATCCGCCCTTGCATACGGGCTACCCTCCTTGCTTGGTTGTACAATGCGGCGCACACCACCCCAGCATGCACCTTCCGTCGCCTCAGCTCTTTTTGCACTAGTTCTATTTGGCTTGCGCCCCTGCCTTGCTCTCCCAGATACGATCGAACAGCCCGACCAGGGCTGTGTAACCGCAGCTCATGCGAACCGTGAGCGGTGACGAGTCATCCGATCGACGCGCCCTCCTCCACGTCGCATCCTAGGAGATGTAGTTCTGGCAGCACGATGACGAGATGAGATCGTATTTCCAGCGCTACACCAACCATGACGAAGAAGCGCAGGAAAAGTGACGTGGAATTGTGGAGAGCGCGGCAAACACTCGCTCAGGGCCTGCGAATGATGGACTATGCGCTGGAGAAGGGGTGAACGGGGACCGGCCGCAGTTAGCGCAACGACGCTGCCATGTTCTGCAGCGCGTCCACAATTACGTCGATCGCTTGGCCGTACTCTGCAAGGGAAAGATGCTCGGAGGGCGTATGGTCGAGGGAACTGTCGCCCGGGCCGTAGGCGACGATCGGGCAACGCCAAGCGGGCGCGACCACGTTCATGTCGCTGGTGCCGGTCTTGACCACGAAGCCGGGACGGGAGCCGTGCGCGCGAATAGCGCCGAGGAAGGAGCGGACGAGCGCCGTCTCGCGTGGACTGCGCCATGCCGCTTCGTACCCGCGCAACGTTAGCTCTATCCAGCCCGACTCCCCCTGCAGCAGCATCGAGCGGTCTACACCGTCGCCGATCGCCGGGAAGTCCGGGCGAAACGGTGTTGAGTTGCCGGGCGCACCACTGCGCTATGTCCGCTGCAAACGCGTCGACATCGAACTCGAGCGGCAGGCGCATACCGGCGCGAGCCCAAACAGTATCGTTCATTGCGTCGTCGGTGGACGTTTGCACCTCACGCAGGCTGGGCTGGAGTTGGTCAAAGACGCGCTCGCGGCCCGTGTTGAACTCTGCAGCATAGGCGGTGACCCAGTTCCAGAAATCGACGATGCGCGTGGCGACGCCGGCGTCGGGTCCCGCAGTGTGCGCCATGGGCTGGCCGGCGAGGAGCTCCACGAGGAGGCGTCCCTTGTATCCGAGCGTGATGCGATTCCAACCGCTGGGTTCGCCGATGATGCAGGCGGCGGGGATCGGTTCGGAGCGGCCATCGAAGCGGTCGCGAATGATGGCGCGCCCCCTTGCTCGTGGCGGCTTCTTCCTCGACTGCGCCCACGACCACCAGCCGCAGGCCGGCGTCGCGCGCCCAGTCGTTGCCGAGGCGGCACCGGCCATGACAAACGTCGCCAGCGGGCCCTTGGCATCCACGCTGCCGCGGCCGTACAACACGTCGTCGCCGTCGATGGACTCGATGCGCACAGGAATATCGCCGGGAACGGTGTCTATGTGGCCCAGGAGTACGATGACGGTCTCTGCATCCCGGTCGCCGATTTCGCCAACGGCGTTTCCCGCCTCGTCGACATAGGCGCGTCATAGCCAAGACCGCCATCTGCCCCACGAGCCAGTGGCTTGCCTGCGCCTCCTGCGTCGATAGCGAAGGAATCTCGACGAGGCCGCGCAGGAGATCGACAGCGGTGGATTGCCGATTCATGGCGAAGGCGTCATGATGCAATTCGTAGTCGAGACTCTAGAGAGCACGGAGCCGATAGGCGTGCACGCGCCGCTTCGATCTCCTCTTCGGAAATCACCAGCGGCGGCAGCAGACGCAGAACGTTCGCGCCTGCGGGCAAGGCCAGCACGCCGTGTTCCTCCATCAGACGCGCGCAGATACGGCCCCACGCGCTGACGCAGGTCAATACCGATCATGAGGCCAAGCCCGCGGACTTCGCGCACGACTGCTCGTATCGGCGAGTACGTCATTCAGGCGCTGCATGAGCCGCTGCCCCATGGCATCGGCGCGACGCGATGAGATCTTCGTGCTCGTACACGTCAAGGGCCGCAATGCCGGCTGCGCACGCCAGCGGATTGCCGCCGAACGTCGTTCCGTGCGCGCCGGGATAGAGCGCCTCGCGTACGGTCCTGTATAGGCAATGGCCCCCATGGGGAAGCCGCCGCCGATACCCTTGGCCATGCAGATGATGTCCGGCTGCAAGCCAAAGTGCTCGATGCCGAACCAACGCCCCGTGCGCCCAAAGCCAGTCTGGATCTCATCCACGACGAGCAGCGCGCCGCGTTCCCGGCACAGGCGTTGCGCAGTCTGCAGGAACTCGGCGTCGCCAATGTTCACGCCGCCCTCGCCCTGCACCGGCTCGACGATAACCATCGCCGTCTCTTCGTCGATGGCTGCGTCCAGCCGCTCCATGTTGTTGTAGGGCACGTGAGTGACGTCCAGAAGCGGTGCAAAAGGCTTGCGGTACTTGGGCTCCCAGGTAAGGGAAAGCGCGCCGACGGTGCGTCCGTGGAAGCTGCGCATGGTGGCAACGATGCCGCTGTCGACCAGTCGTCAAGCGCGCAAACTTGAGCGCCCCCTCGATGGCCTCGGCTCCGCTGTTGGTGAGAAACACGTTGGGCAGATGATCCGGGCAGACACTGCGAGACTTGGCAGCAAACTGCGCGCGCACATCATTGTAGAAGAAGTTGGGACAGACGATGAGGCGCGAGGCCTGCTCCGCGATGGCTGCGCTCAGCACGGGATGGCAATGACCCAGCATGGCCACGCCCTGCCCGGACGTCAGGTCCAGGTACTTGGTGCCGTCCACGTCCCACAGCCAACAGCCCTCGCCACGCGCCATAACCACGTCGCCGCGGCGAGCGGTGGTGCCGCCGAGCATGCTGTTCTTCCACATCCGGCCAGTGTCGCCATATCCAGTGGTCGCTCCGTCTCGTGTCATCCATGTCTGCGCCTCCATACGGTTCGCTCATGTGATTTGCGTGCCGCCCCCTGCCAGCGCCTTTGTGATCGGCTGGTCGACGCGGCCGTCCGCGAAGACGACGCGCTGCACGCCTTCGCCAATGGCCTCCACCGCGCCCATGACCTTCTTCTTCATGCGGCCCTCGGCATATTGCATGTAATCGTTGGCCTTGCTGCGCGGAATCTCCTGGATCAGGCTGTCCTCGTCCGGGAAATCGCGCAGCAGACCGGGGATGTTGCTCAGGATGACGAGCGCTCGGCCTCGAAAGGCGGCGGCGACCATGGCCGCGGCGCGGTCGCCGTCCACGTTGATGGCCTCTCCCTTGTCGGACGCGGCCGGCGGCGTCAGCACCGGAAAGTAGCCCGCGTCCAGCAGCAGGCGTCAGCAACTCCGTGTTGACGCGGTCCACTGTGCCGGTCCAGTCATCGCGCAGTACCATGCGTCGACCGTTGATGCGGACGCGCAGCTTGTCCTTGCGCGTACCCTCGAATATGCGGCCGTCCAGTCCACTCAGGCCGACGGCGTTGACGCCGCGCTGTTGCAGCTTTTCGACCCACATTTTGTTGAGCTGGCCGCAATAGACCATCTCGAATATCTCCAGTGTGCGGCGATCCGTGCGACGGCTCACGTAGCCGGATTCGCTGGTGACGAACTGGGGCGGATGGCCCAGCGCTTCGGCGACCTCGTTGGTGGTTTCCGCGCCGCCGTGCACAAGGATCATGCGCTTGCCCGGCCTTGTGCAGGCGCCACGATGTCGTCGACGATGGCCTGAATATTCAGGTCCTGTCCGCCGCCTACTTTCACTACGATCATTTCGTCTAGTCCTTCATTCTACCGGTCGATGTCAGTCACGTACCTGTACATGCAATAGCCTACTCTACCGCCCACCAACGTTCACAGTGTCGCATGCAAGCTACAGGTGCCACGTCAGGGCGCACTTCACGCTAGATCGGATGCAGGCCGGGGAAGCCGAGGCCGGTTGTCTCGTCCCAGCCGCACATCAGGTTCATGCACTGCACGGCGCGTGCCGGCTGCGCCCTTCATCAGATTGTCGATGGCGGCGATGGCGACCACGCGGTTCGATCCTTGCTCCAGCGCGAAGCCCACATCAGCATAGTTGCTGCCCGACAGAATCTTCGGTTCCGGATAGCGATAGACGCCGGTGCGCTCCTTGACGAGGCGCACGAAGGGCTCGTCGCGATAGACGCCGCGATAGGCGCGATAGAGGTCTCGCTCCTCGACGCCGTCCTTGACAAAGAGATGCGCCGTCGCCAACACGCCGCGCACGTTGTCCACCGCCGTAGCGCTGAGATAGACGTCCGTCTCGGCACCGGCGGTGCGCAACGCCTGCCGCACTTCGGCTGTATGGCGATGACCGGTCGGCGCAAAGCTGCGCATGACGCGCGCCCGCTCCGGGTGGTGCGTGGCGTCGCTGGACTTGTTGCCGCCCTCGCTGCTGCCGACCTTCACTTCGCAGATCACATCGCGGCTGCCAGTCCACCAGCTCTGCGGCGAAGAGCGGCCAGATGGCCAGGTTGGTCGCCGTCGCGTTGCAGCCGACGCCGCTGACATAGCTTGGACTGGGCG
Source organism: uncultured Chloroflexia bacterium (assembly GCA_963752485.1). Taxonomy (GTDB): domain Bacteria; phylum Chloroflexota; class Anaerolineae; order Caldilineales; family Caldilineaceae; genus JASGTU01. The sequence goes on along the minus strand of CAVVYP010000011.1, from coordinate 292,366 downwards.
ATCGCGTCCCGTGCAGCTCCGGCAGGCCGTAGACGAATCGTGTCCAGCCATTCCGGGTTGGCGTGGGCCTTGCCATACCAGCGCACATAGTCGTCCGGGTTCGCGTAGACGGAAATCGGCGCTGAGGTCGATGATGCGCTCTGCCAGCGCTGCGAAGCGCTCGATGCCGTCCATGGCTGAGCCGTGGGGCAGGCCGAGGAAGAGGATGTCGCACGCCTCGAGCTCGGCTGCGCTGACGAACTGAAGCTTGGATCGTGCCGCGCAGGTTCGGATGCACGAAGTGGACGAAGCTGCCGGCGTTGCGCTCGCTGGTGACCTGCGCCACCTCAACGTGTGGATGGTCCAGCAAGCAGGCGCAGCAGTTCGCCGCCTGCATAGCCGGAGCCGCCGACGATGGATGCTCGCAGTGTGTTCTCTGATCATACTTATCGCCCCTTAGTCCTCGCCCGTCAACGATACGGATGCACAGCTCGGCGGGGCCATTGTCCCAGCCGTTGGCCGCCGACCAGCCGTCCTTGGCCACTGCAAGGATGAAGTCGCACCATCTTGTCCGGTATGTTCACGCCGGTCGGCTCGATGCTGTTGCGATACTCCATCGTGTAGTTGACCTCCAGCACCATCAGACCGCGGTCCGGGTCCTCCACCACGTCGACGGCCACGATGCCGCCGCCGACCGCACGGGCCGCACGTACGCACAGTTCGTTCAGCTCGGGCGTGACGGGGCAGTTGCTGGAGACGCCGCCGCGGGCCGTATTGGAGATCCAGTGCTGCGAGTCGCGATAGATGGCGCAGATGGTCTCGTCGCCGACCACAAAGGCGCGAATGTCGCGGTCGGGCTTGGGAATGTACTCCTGGATGTAGTAGATGGTATGGTGGTAGGTACCCAGTACCTGCTTGTGCTCCAGGATGGCCTCGGCCGCCTCGCGGTCGTTGACCTTGCTGAGCAGCCGCCCCCACGAACCCACCGCCGGCTTCAGCACGACCGGGTAGCCGATTCGCTCGATGGCCTGCAGCGCGCTATCCGTCGAATAGGCGATCAGCGTGCGCGGCGAAGGAACGCCGGCGGCCGTCAGGGCGCTGGTGGTCTGCAGCTTGTTGCCGCAGACGTCGGCCACCTGCGCCGTGTTGACCGTAGGGACGCCGCGATCGTTGAGGATGCGCAGGCTGTAGAGGGCGCGGCTGTGGTTGATGCAGCGCTCCGCGATCACGTCATACTTGTCGAACTTCGCCTCGTCCGCCTGCCCGGGCGTGATCTCGAAGATCGAGCTCGCGGTCGTCGAGCAGGTCAAAGTCGACGCGGCGTTCGGCCAGCGCCTCAAACAGCAGTTTCTCTTCGACGCGTACTCGGCTAAACAAGACGCCTACTTTCATGGCCGTTACTCTCCCCAATCCTCTTCTTCTTCCGGAGCCAATTCAAGCGCGATGCGGATCGGTGCTGACGACCTCCAGGTCGGCGCCGCACTCCGGGCATTGTGTGATCTCGTTCTGCATTACGTCGTTCAGCTCGATCTCGGCGAAACACTCCGGGCATTCTGCTGTACCGGATACGGTTTCCATGGCGATTCTCCTTGTAGCGTCACGCTCAACCGTTGGCGTGACCTGTAACCTTAGATGATTGCGTTTCCAATCCTACTTTGGTGTCTACCGAAAAGCGTGCGAACGGGCGTATCAGTTTGCCTCGCACGTGTGGCGCATGGACATCAGGCGCGCGCCGTTTCCGACAAGCGCTCAAGCACGGCATCCGTGACCTCATCGGTCGTGGCGTTCCCGCCCAGGTCCGGCGTGGTGATGCCGCGCCGCAGCGTATCCAGGACGGCGGCTTCTACGGCGGTCGCGCACGTCTTCTCGCCGAGGGAACCCAGCAGAAGCGCCGCCGACAGAATGGCGGCCACCGGATTGGCGATGCCCTTGCCTGCGATGTCGGGCGCGCTGCCGTGCACCGGCTCCGCAAGCACGAAGCCGTCACCCACATTGGCGCTGGGAGCCAGTCCCAGTCCGCCGGCGAGCGCAGCCGCAGCGTCGCTCAGGATATCGCCGTACAGGTTGGGCGCGACGACCACATCGTACCGTTCGGGTTCGCGGATCAGGCGATAGGCCATGGAGTCCACGAGCTGCTCCTCGTGCTCCACATCAGGAAAGCCGGCGGCCACCTCCAGGCATGCCTCGCGGAACAGGCCGTCGGTGATGGGAAGGACGTTGGCCTTGTGGACAATTGTCACGCGGGGCGGTCGCCCGTCGCTGCGGACTGCTGCCCGACTCCTCGCCTGCTCGAAGGCGAGGCGCGCAATGCGCTCCGAGGCGCCGCGCGTGATGACGCGCTCGGCAACGGCCCGGTCGCCGGTCTCGTCCAACGACTCCTGCTTCACATACAGGCATTCGGTGTTCTCGCGCACGATGAGGAGGTCCACGCCCGGCCGGCTGGCGGGCAACGGCGCGGAGACGGCGGGTCGCAGGTTGCCGTATAGGTCCAGCCGCTTGCGCAGTTCGAGTATGGGGCTGGAGTAGCCGGGCACACGGTGGCTTGGCGAGCTGACCGCGCCGAACAGTGCGCCGTCACAGTGCCGCAGCGCCTGCACGGTGGCGTCAGGCAGCGCCGCGCCCTGTTCCTCGAACGCGCCCCACCCTGCTTCGCAGCCACTCGAAGTCAAGTGCGAGCCCCAGACCGCCTAGCACGCGTGCCGCCGCGGGGATGACTTCGTTGCCGATGCCGTCGCCGGGGATCAGGCCGATGCGGTACGCCGCTTGCCCGCTTGCTCCAGATGATGATCTCTGTGATGACTCGCTCATCGTCATGCGGACAGCCTCTGCTGCACGTAGGGCACGAGCCCCCCGGCCTCCACGATGCGCATAACGCTCGGGCTGAGTGGCGGAAAGCCGAATTCGCCGGCAGCGCAGGTGATGACGTTGCGCGCCAAGTCGATGTGTACTCTCTCGCCGGCCTGGATCTGCGCGGAAGCCTGCGGGGATACGATTGCCATCAGACCGTTGTTCAACGCGTTGCGGTAGAAGATGCGGCCAAAGCTGGCGGCGATGATGGCGCCCACGCCGTTGTAGGCGAGGCAGGTGGCGGCCTGCTCTCGGCTGGAACCGCAGCCCCAGTTGCGTCCGGCCACGATGATGTCGCCGGGCTGCACGCCCGAGACGAAGCCGGGATCCAGGTCCTCCAGGGCATGGCGTGCAATCTCATCCCGTCCGGACGCGGTGTAGGTGTATTTGCCCGGAAAGATCACATCGGTGTTCACATCGTCGCCGTATTTCCAGACGCGACCGCTGATCTCACTCATCACGATTGGGTGCGTCCTGTGGCGCAGTTGGCCGGGCGGCCGCGGTCGTCGTTGGCTGGCAGCGCGCGCTCGTCATTCCAGTTCCCTCGGCTGCACGATTCGGCCCGCTATCGCGGACGCCGCCACCACCGCGGGGCTGGCCAGGTAGATGTCGGAATCGCGCGTGCCCATGCGGCCGCGGAAATTGCGGTTGGCGCTGGAGATCGTCACCTCACCCGGCGCGGGCACACCCATGTGGTTGCCCATACAGGGTCCGCAGCCCGGCACGCCGATCACTGCGCCGGCCTCCATCAAGACCTGAATATAACCGAGCCGCATGGCATCCGCCAAGACAGCGGACGAAGCGGGGATCACGAGAAACCGGGTACCGGCTGCGATGCGCTTGCCGCGCACGACGCCGGCCGCCGCCTGCAGGTCCTCCAGCCGCCCATTGGTGCACGTGCCCAGAAAGGCCTGCTGCACGCGCACGTCGCCGAGCTGTGACACGGGCACCACGTTGTCCACCGTGTGCGGACAGGCCACGTACGGTTCCAGGTCAGCGGCAGCGTATGCGTGGCGCTGGGCGTATTCGGCGTCCGGGTCGGAATCCAGCGCCAGACTGCGCACCTGTGCCGGCGCATCCGCGGCGCCGGGGTCGCCCCGGCTCGCATGCCGCGCGGCCAGACGCTCCGCCACATACGCCAGCGAGACATCATCCGGCACGACGAAGGCGCTCTTTGCGCCGGCCTCCGCCATCATGTTGGGCAGCACCATGCGCGATTCGACCGACAAGCCGGACAGGCCATCGCCGCCGAACTCCACCAGGGCATACAGTGCACCGTCTGCGCCGATATCGCCGATGACGCGAAGTGCGAAATCTTTGGCCGTGACGCCTGCGGGCAGGTCGCCGTGCAGGTCGACGCGAATGGTTTCCGGCACCCGCAGCCACAGCTCGCCCGTCGCCCACAGCGCCGCGACCTCGCTGCGCCCAATTCCTGCACCGAACGCGCCCATCCAGCCGAAGTGCGGCGTGTGCGAGTCCGCGCCGAGGATAAGCTGGCCCGGCAGAACGATGGCCTCCTCGCTCAGCACCTGATGGCAGATGCCGCGACCCACGTCCCAGAAATTGGCAACGCCCTGTTCGCGGACGAAGGCGCGGATCTCGTCGTGGTTTTGCGCGTGCTTTGTCGTCGGCGCGGGCACGGCGTGGTCCAGCGTGATCGCCATTCTCTCCGGAATGAGCACGCGCTCCTGGCCGAACTCCATCCAAATCTTGCGAATGGCGGCCGTGTTATCGTGGCTCAGCACGACGTCGGGTCGGGCGTCGACCACCTGCCCGATCTCTACGTACTCGAGCCCGGCGGCCCTCGCCAAGACTTTCTGTGCAAAGGTCTGCGGTCGTGCGTTGGCGGTTTCAGCCATCTCGTTAGGCGCTTTCATTCACCGATGCGGCCAGGATCATTCAGAGCCGTGGCGCAATTGCGACTTGCATGGTGTCAGATCATTATGTCAATCACTTATGTTGACACCGTGCAGCATGAATTGCAGAACGGCTGCGATCAGCACACGGTCGCGAACCTCACCGCAGGCAATGGCTTCCTGCAGCCAGTCCAGCGTCACCCAGTGTAGCGTGACAAACTCCTGAGCGTCACGTTTGGGCTCAGACGCCTCGACCAGTCCTTGCACCGCGTAGATGTGGCTTTCACCCGGACCCAGGGCCGGATTGTCCCACACAGAGCCGAGGTAACGGACACTCTCCTCAGAGACCTGCTCGTGGCGCGTACCCCGTCTCCTCCACAAGCTCCCGCAATCCCGCGGCTTGTAGGTCCTCCCCGGCGTCGCTCAGACCGCCGGGAAGCTGCCAGATGACTTCGCCGACGCCGTGGCGATATTCCCGTTCCAGAAGCGCCTCGCCCGCGTCGTTGAAGCCGAGGACGGCCACGCCGATTCCACCGGGAACCAGCCTCGTGTACTCATAGCGGCCTCCGTTCGGAAGCGCAACCTCGTCCACATAGACGGAAAGCCAGCGGTTGGTGAACGCCCGCTGCGTATCGATCGTGTCCAGGCGCGGCAGGCGGGGCGCTTCATGCAGTTGGGTCACGGCCACGCTCCAGCTCGGGCTACACGTTCGGACAGTTCGCCCAATTCGTTCTCGTCCACCAGACTGGACTGTGTATGTGCGCAGGAGCACATCCACGTCATCCAGGCTCAGCTTCTTCTGGTCGGCCAGCGCCTTGATCTGCTCCGTGATCTTCTTGACTTCGTCGTCGCGTCAGATTGAGCTGAAGCTGCTCGGCGCGCTGTTTGATGGCGTTCCAGCCGGTGAGCCGGTGCGCGACATGCACATAGCGCGTCAGCCCGAAATCGGCAGGATCCAGGATCTCGTAGGTAGCCGGGTTGTTGAGAATCGCCTTGGCATGGATGCCGGCCTTGTGCGTGAACGCCGTGTAGCCGGTGATGTAGTTGTTGAACGGCACGTCCACGTCGACGAGGCCGGCCACGTAGTTCTCCACCTCGCGCAGCATGGGCAGATTGTAGCGTTCGCGAATGAGCGCCGGGTTCTGCGTGTACATGCGGGCGATGAGTCCGCCCAGCGGCGTGATGCCGTTGCGCTCGCCGATGCCGAGGACGGAGGTATCGATATGCGTGGCGCCCGCTTCGCAGCGCGCAGAAGGCGTTGGCGACGGCGCAGCCGGTGTCGTTGTGGCCGTGGAACTCGATGTCGCAGTGCACGACGCCGCGCAGCGTGCGCACGAGCTCGTGCACCTGCAGCGGATTGGCGACGCCCACGGTGTCGGCGATGCCGACGCGATTGACGCCGATCTTGTCGACCGTGCGATAGATCGTCAGCAGGTCGACCAGGTCGCTGCGGAAGCTGTCCTCGCTGCTGAAGCGCACTTCCAGCCCACAGCTCTTGACGAACTCGATCACTTCCTGCGCCGATTCGATGATGTACTGGATGTCTTTGCCGTGCGAAAACTCGCGCAGATAGCTGCTGGTGCCGAACACGACGTCGATGCCGTCGACGCCGGTGTCCACCGCCATGCGCGCGTCGCCCATGTGACAGCGCACGTGGGTGAGAATCTTGGCGTTGAGGCCAAGGCTGGTGATACGCTCGATGTCGGCGCGGCTCTGGGGGCTGGCGGCGGGCGATGTGAGCTCCAGGTACTCCACGCCAAACGCGTCCAGAAGTTTGGCGATCTCCACCTTCTGGTCGGAGTCGAAGAAGGCGTTGGCGAACTGCTCGCCCTCTCGCAGCGTTGATTCAATAATGGCGAAATCGTCTAGTCCCATAGGTACGAGTCTCCTGTTCGTGCCCAGATGAACAAAAAAACCGGCTCATCCGTCTGGATGGCCGGTCATTGCCAGGTGAGCCCTTGAGCAAGCACCAAAATCCAGACGTCTAGTCCGGCCAGGTCTTCTTGCTCCGCTTAGCTGCCACGTGCGCTAGATGTGTGAAACTCACTGCGATGCTCTTATTTCGCTAGTCTGCTGCGCTGATCTTCCGCGCCTGCTTACTGCGCCGCTTCGACATGCTTGCGCTCACGTCGATTGCACAACAGGCGGCATAGTATCAGGCCCCGAAAGTCTTGTCAAATTGCGCGTGCGTCGCGTGCGTCGCCCACCAGGCCATATCAACCGCGTGATCCAGTGTCGCGATTCAATCGCCGTCGCTGCCGGTCTACGGGCTGGCGACGGAATCATACTCGTCGGTCTCGTCGTCCGCGCTCACGCCGGCCTTTGCGCCGTCCGCGGCATCAAGAGGGGCCCCGCCGGCAGGATGTGAAGGTTCCTTGCCCGCTTCTTCCGCCTGCACCGGCGCCGACCGGCGATAGGTGTCGAGCACCGGCAGATCGTCCAGCATCACCAGCTCGCCCTCATACCCGTCGCGCTGCGCCGCCTCCGCTGGGGCGAGCAGCGGCGTCTCCGCAACCGCCGGCAGGCGCTGCAGACGGCCGTAGATTTCGCCCAGCGCGTTGCCTAGCTCTACGGACGTCAATGTCCTGCGCAGCGGCGTGTCGGACGATTCCCAGAGATGCCGGAGCGCCTCGAAATCCCATTCGGCGGCGACCACGCCTTCGCTGCGCGGTCCGCCCATCTCGACGAGGACACCGTTGAACCGTGGCGTCAGTTCCTGTGGCGCGAATAGCGCCGACTTCCCTGCGTACATGGTGTCTGCCCCGCGCACCAGGACATTGCGACCCACCAGAAAACTCGCCACTGCGTAAAGCTGGTTGTCCTGCATGCGCGCGAGGATGCCGGCCCGTACCTTGTTGTACATCGCCATGTCCAGGCATGCCGCCTGCGCCACAAGAATGTCCGCGCCCTGATAGGCAAGCAATCTGCCCACCTCCGGGTAGAGGACGTCGCCGCCGAGTATCAGCCCAATGCGTCCGGCTTCGGTCGGGATGACGTCCCATGTCGCGCCCGGTTTCGCAAAGTCCAGGTCGGTAGGATGCAGCACGACCTTGGCCTGTGTGCCCAGAAGCTCGCCGGCGCTGCCGAAGACAGCGGACAAATTGCGAATCACGCCGTCGCGCGGATCGGGAACGTACGCGCTGGGCGCCACCAGCGTCATCGAGAACTCCCGCGCCAAGCCGCCGAAGAGGTCGACGTAGGTGTCCCAGGCGTAGCCCGGGGAAACATCCAGGAGACCGGCCAGGCTGCGCCGCAGGTCCGCACGCACATAGGTGGCCACGCTGCCGGACAGAGTGCCGATGAGCCTCTGCCAGAAGCCGGCTTCGCGGCGCGCACCCAGGTCGGCCCGCTTGAGAAGATTCGAACGTGTGTCGTCGAGAATGGATAGGGCCGCCATCGTACCGCCCAGCTCCGGAAAGACGACCAACCGGGCCTGCCGGTTTTGCGCCACGCGCAGGAAACGACGCAAGCTGTCCCGGTGCTCATCGAGTGAAGCAGGGACATGCATTCGTTGCTGGACAGACGCCACAGTCAGACGACTCAATCGGATGCTCCTGGGAGTTCTGCCAAACTCGAAACGGGGCGCGGCGGCAGGTCGTACGATACGGCCAGTCTACCACATGCGCTTTCGCCACGGCAACGTTTTCCGCCGTTCGGATTTGACCGTTCCCCCGCCCCCTGATATACTCCTCCGGCAACAGATGAGCAGCGCGTGATTGGAACGGTGCGCCCCCATCGTCTAGAGGACTAGGACTCAGGCCTTTCAAGCCTGCGACAGGGGTTCGAATCCCCTTGGGGGCACCAAATAGCTCAGTAGATGCCTGCGGGGAGGTCAATTGGCCTCCCCCGGTTTGTTCGTAGGGGGCGCTCTCCATGCGACCGTCCCGACCATTTCGCTGTCACCCATGAATCCATGAGCAATCGAACCCGCGTACACAAGACGCATGCTGTGGTGCTTCGCCGCCGGAATCTTGGCGACGCCGACCGCGTGTTGACCGTGTACACGCCGGGTCATGGCAAACAAGAGTTGATCGCGCATGGCGTGCGCAAGCCGACCAGTCGCAAAGCAGGGCACCTTGAGACCTTTTCCCACGCCTCGCTCATGATCGCAGAAGGGCGCACCTGGGGCATCATCACCGAGGCGAGCACAGTGGAAAGCTATCGCTATCTGCGCCAGGACCTGGACCAGATAGGCGCGCGCGAGTTATGTGTGCGAACTGGTCGATCGCTTCACACAGGTTGACGACGAGAACCGCGACGTCTGGGACCTGCTCACGGGCGCGCTGCGGACGCTGGACGCGACGAAACGCCCGCGTCGTATGATCCGCATCTTCTCTTGCGCTGGTTCGAACTTCATCTGCTGGCGTTCGTAGGGTTCCAGCCCCAGCTTTTTCACTGTCTGCAGTGCGCGAAAGCCGATTGAGCCGGTAGAAAACTTCTTCAGCCTGGCCGACGGCGGCGTCCTCTGCCCGGACTGCGGCAAGCTCGTCGCAGATGCCGAGAGCATCCCGGTCGACGCGCTCGAAGATTCTGCGCCACTTGCAGCGCAGCCGCTGGGAGGACGTCAGCCACCTGACCATCGAGAAATCTGTGATGCGCCGGGTGGACAATCTGCTCAATCGCTATCTGGTCGTCGTCCTGGAGCGCCGGCTGGCATCTGCGGATTTCCTGCGGCGATTGCAGTCGCTTCCGGCAATCACCAGCGATCCGCCAGCTTCACCGAACTAGCATCTAGCATCGCATCGCAAGGCCCATACACGATTCCAGACGCGGGAGATGTCACCATGCACATTCGCGAACTATCAACGATGGCTCGAAGAATGGGACCGGGTCCGCACCTGGGACAAGGTGCTTCCGAGCCACGTCCTTCTGCATGCAATGGAGGAACTGGGCGAGGTCAGTCGCCTGGTGCAGGTGGTGGAGGGGTATCGCTCCATGGATGGCGTCTCTGCAGAACAAATCCGCGCTGACCTCGAGCTGGAGTTCAGCGACCTGCAGGTGATGCTCTTCAAGATCGCGTACCTCTGTGATATCGACATGGAGTCGGCGATGATGCGCGGTCAGGCGAAGGCGGACCGACTCTTCCCGAATCCAGACGAAGGACCTGCGGAGCGCGATGCGTACTGGCAGCGCTTCAGAGAATACCTCGCAAAACGCGGCCTCACGGTCGACGCCCCCCCAGACAACTGATCTCCGCTCGCGACTCAGTAACGCGCGAACTCACAGAGTTCAGAGGCCAAGTACTGGGATCGCCAAGTCGTATTCGCCCGGCCAGAATCGTCCCGCAGGACACCGTCCAGCGAGACCGCTTGGCGACCGACGCGCGCCCCGCACTCCCAACCCAGTACCTCCACTGGACCGGGCCTGAACCAAACAGAACATTCGTGCGATTCCCTATTGACACCGCACAAATGTTCGTGTATACTTGGGATAACTTGGGAAACAAACGTTCTACGCTTGGGTTTGTTGGGTTATTTGTCACATGCCGCAATCCTACGGTTCCATCGCCAGCTCGCTTGCCGCGTCGCTCCAACCAATTGACACAGAGGTGCAGCCATGAGCAATTTGTCAGACCGCCAACGCCACATCTTGGAGTTCATCATCGACTTCGTCAACGACAATGAGTTTCCGCCCACGATCCGCGAGATCGGGGAACAGGTAGGAATCTCGAGCACCTCGGTCGTGAATTACAACCTGGCCAAGCTGGAGGAGCTGGGGCTGATTACGCGCCGCAAAGAGGTGAGTCGCGGCCTGAGTCTCAACTGGGACCAGATCCGGGAGTTCGAGCGCAACGGACGAGTCCGGCGCACTTGCTGAGACGTCGTTCGTCGACGCGTGCGATGGATGCGCTCGCGTACGCGGAATCGCTCGTGCGCGTGCCGGTTCTCGGGTCCATTGCCGCCGGTGAACCGATTCAGGTGGAGCCGGCCGAACCCGTCACCACCGATGACTGGGTAGAATTGCCGCAGGGCGTGTTCCGCTCCAGCGAATCGCTCTTCGCGCTGCGCGTCAAAGGCGATTCCATGATCGACGCCAGCGTACTCGACGGTGACGTCGTGATTCTGCGCCACCAAGAGAGCGCCAACGACGGCGACATGGTAGCAGCGTGGATCGAAGGCGACGAGGAGACCACGCTCAAGTATCTGTTCCGGGAAGGCGCCAACGTGCGCCTGCAGCCGGCGAATCCGAATCCCGTCTACCAGCCCATCATCCGGCCCGCAGAAAAAGTTCGCATCAACGGCAAAGTCGTATCGGTGCTGCGCCTGCTGGATCAGTAGGGCGGCTCGCACGCACCCGATCCGTTTGCTGCGGACGCTACGGTTGAGAATCTAGCGACCGCCACAGACGTCGCAGCGCAAGCTGCCAATCGCCGGCCGTGTTCACATTGGTGAACGAGGCCAGTTGCGGATCCAGCGCCAGGATCTCGCTCTCGCCAACGTAGCGCACGCGCACACCGGGCAACACGTCGAGCAACTTGAGGTTGCCGCCCTGAATCAGGCGTTCGAACTCCGGCAGCATGATGCGCGTGATAATACGTATGCAGCATCTGCGGATAGCCGTGAATTCGCGGCACGACAGCGTCCCACGTTCTTCGGCCTTTCGAGTCGCGCTCCATCGCCACTTCGCCGAGGAACCTGAACAGTGCCGGGTTGAGGAAGGGCATGTCGCACGCCACGACGATTGCCCATCCGGCACAGTGCGCCAGCCCGGTGGCGATTCCACCCATCGGCCCGGCCCCTATCCAAGCATCAGACACGGTCAAGACATGCGGACGTCCCTGCGCGCCGGCCGCCCGGCCAATCGCAGGATCGTTGGCAACGACGACCACACCGGCGGTCGCAAGTGGAGAGAGCGTGTCTATGATGTGGTTGACCAGGGGCGTACCATGCGGCGGTACAGGCAACAACGCCTTCGGCTGACCGCCCATTCGGACGCTGTCGCCGCCGGCGTTTATGACAAGCGTGAAGTCGTTCACATTCGCATGCATGCGTGCCATTGTCTGTCGCGCATCACAAGATGGGGCTGCCGGCTTCCAGCACGTCAGGGCGAGCCGGCGCCAATACGCACGGCTCGCCCTGACGGATTCAGTCTCAATGTTGAAGCGATTCCGACGCCGGCCGGAATCGCCAAGCTCTGCTGCTTAGTCGGAGCCCAGGAACGTGACCGCGTCGCCCACAGTCTCGATCTTCTGTGCTTCCTCGTCGCTGATCTCGCCGCCGAATTCCTCTTCAAAAGCCATAATGAGTTCAACAAGATCGAGGCTGTCCGCTTCCAAGTCGTCGCGGAAGCTGGCCTCCATCGTCACCTCGTCGGGCTCCACACCCAACTGCTCTACGATAATTGCTTGGACTCGCTGAAAGGTATCTTGATCGGCCATTTCCGATGCTCTCCTCAATGCAGTATGTCACGCCTATTTGGTTTCTCAATCAAGCAGCGCCGGTGCTTCTGATGGGGACCTTCTGTCGCCCACCAAGTTGATGTGCCGGCCCAGCCCGATTCATTTCTGCCGCACGTGTGCGCCCTGTGCACACGGCTGAGACGCATAGGGTTCGTGGCTATGCGGCTAGTAGACACGAGTATCTCGCGGCATATCTGCGCCATTGTATGCAGCCCCGCTTCCCCTGTCAAAATTCGAGTATACGGGCGTTGCCGCAATCGCGCACATCAACGATCTTGGCGCTTTGGCGCCGGTAGGTCGCATCGTCACTGAGTGATACAACACCATGCCCGGACGCAAGTCGCGGCCATTTCACAATATCCGGCAATCCTGCCAGCCCCGCCAGCGCACCTGGGAGCGGTAGCCTGACTGCCGACGCTGTTCGCAGGCGCCGCAGTGGATGTCAATCTTTGGGCGCGCAATCCACCCCGCCTGTCATTCCGGGCTTGACCCGGAATCCACCGCACGCTACCCCATCACCCCGGCCTCGCGCACCACCCACCGCGCAATGCACCCCGCCTGTCATTCCGGGCTTGACCCGGAATCCACCGCACGCCAACCCATCAACCCGACTCCGCGCACCACCGACCGCGCGATTCCACCCCGCCTGTCATTCCGGGCTTGACCCGGAATCCACAGCACGCAACCCCATCACCCCGGCCTCGCGCACCACCGACCGCGCATTCCACCCCGCCTGTCATTCCGGGCTTGACCCGGAATCCACCGCACGCCAACTCATCGCCCCGGCCTCGCGCACCACCGACCGCGCAATCCGCTTCCAGTCATGCCTGTCTGCCACTTGCCCACACCCTACCCGACGTCCACCCTGTTGCCCAGACCCGCACATGGACGTATGCTTGACGTATGCCTGCACCGATTCGCCCAATCAACAAAGACCCGCGGCAGAGGAATGCGCCGTCGCTCCGCCACCTACGCGCCACCCTATGCGTACTCCTCGCGTTGCTGGCAGGGTGCACCGGTACACTCACTGCCCCGGACAGCAGTAAGGCGCCGCCCACATCCGCCGCCGGCGCATCCAGCGGCCTCGCCGCCCTTCCCCACGCTCGAGGATTTCTGGAACGGCGACGCCGAGTTTCAGGTCGACCGCGCCGACACAGGGCTGCCCATGGGCGAATCCGACACGGTGGTCCTGCCCGACGGCCGCTACCGCGCGTACGTGCATGCAAGCGACCGCTCGCTGGGCGTCGTGGACTCCTGCGGAGCGCCCGTTCCGTTTCCTGGCTGCGTGGTGGCGTTCGAGAGCGTGGACGGCGGGCATACGTTTGCTCCCGTGCGCAATGGAGCGGACCTTGTGACGTGCATGATTCCGTGTCGCACCTGCCCATGCGATTCGCGACGCGACCACGTCGATCAACAGCAATATCCGCGCGTAGTTCGAGTCCCGCCGGCCGGACGGTGGCGCCGGCGACCGGTGGGTGCTTGTATACGAATACCGGGGCAGCGTCTTCCTGCGCACCTCCGTCAGACGGCTCTGGACTGGTCGCCGCCCGCTCAGGCGCCGCAGTCGGGCGCATGGAGAACCTGGCTGATGCCCTGCCGGCAAGAGGAATCCGTCGGTCCGCACCCGCACACGCCCGACACCTACGAGTGTCTGGTCGGCGGGCCCCCCGGCATCGCAGTCAGCGACGAAGGAACCGGCCTTGAGATGGTTGTCTTCGTGGGATCTGGGACAGAATCCCGGCAGCATGGGCTGCTACCGGGGCGAGTCTTGGCGCGGATGCGTCACTCCTGCGCAAATGCGACGCCAACCCGCTTTTCACAGGGGCGCCCGAATACGGCATCGAGACCGGTGCGGACGCGCAGGGCAACCCATTCTTCGATTTCCGCACGATCAGCTCCGCAGACGTAGCGCCGGTGGGTGACCGCTTCTACATGTTCTATGAGGGCGTGCGCGGACCCGAAGCGGGCGCGGCGGGCGATACCCAGTTCGCACTCGGCCTGGCTCGCTCCGCTACGGACAAGATAGACGGTCCCTGGGAAACCTTTGCCGGCAACCCGATCCTGCTGGATGTGCCCGGCAATATCGGCGTAGGACATGCGGACGTGGTGGTGGACGGCGGCGAGACTGTGCTCTACACGTCACTCGACGGCGAAACGCGCAGCAGGCTCGTCCTGCGCTGGCGTTGAGCCAGCCGCGTGGCCGCTGAACACGAGAGCCCCTTCCGACGTCGGGTCAGGCGTCGCTCTCCGCATCTTCGCTCTTCGTGAGCCGATAGCGAAAGTCACAGTGAGACGCGCCCTCCAGTATCGTCTGCGTGCGCGTAAGCTGCACGTCGCTGTTGAACCCTTCGATCAGCGCAAAGTCCCGGTTGCAGGAGAGCAAGCCGCCCAGCTCCGCGATGCCCAGGCTCGCATACAGCTCGGCATAGCGGCAGCGGGTGACGTTGAATGCGAATGCATCCTCCGAGCGTTCCAGCACGTCGATCTCCAGCGCCTGATCGCGCGTCCAGAACTGCAGGGAGTCCGCGAAGCAGGCGAGCGAATCGCCGCCCATGACTTCGACAAGTGCGCCGCCCTGTTCGTGAGCGATCTCGACGATCTGCTCGCGCACGATTTCGCGGACCTTCTCGTGGCCGAACTCCTCCCCCAGGGCATGCAGAATCGGAGCCAGCACCCGGGCTTCGGCCTCGCGCCGCGCCAACACGCCGATCTGCTCGTTGAGCGTGTCGCGTCGGGGAGCGTTCTCGCCAGGCGCCATTGCGCCTTGGAGTTCGTCGTCAGTCATGGGAACTCCGACCGTCCTTCCGTTTGTCTAGGCTTCAACCGGCCAGCGCTGCTGTGGCGTGCGCCGCTGCATTGTAGCACACGCGCCGGCCGCACCGGCCCATTGCGTCTCTGCGCGTCCCGGGCTGCGCCGCCAAAGTCATTTCGTGTTTGATCCTCGCGTGATGTAATATCCTCTTGATGAACATATCGTGTGTTCATGGCGCAGGCCGGCAGCCTTGAGTCGGCGCGCAGCGGTGGAAACGGGCTGAGGATCGCGGTTTCCCTATACCGAGGAGTTGGGACGTGAAGATAAACCACATGATGTCCTGGCTTGTGCGTCCAATTGTGATTCGGGTCGGCTGGATATTGAGCAAGGTTCTCCTTGACGTACGCGTGGACGGCGTGGAGAACTTGCGCAGCAGCTCGCAGCCGATGATCCTGATCGCCAACCATTTCAGCTGGTTCGATGCACCCATTCTTGCCGTACACCTTCCCTTTGCGCCCGCTTTTGTGGTGGCCACCGAATCGCAGCGTCATTGGTGGTTCCGGGCCTTTGTGCGCGTGTTTCACGGCATTCCCATTTGGCGCGGCCAGGTCGACCGGGATGCGTTCCAGAAATCTATGGCTGCGTTGGATGACGGGTACGTCGTGGGCATCTTTCCCGAAGGCGGCATGGACCCGGAATACGCTGAACTTGTGGCCAAGGGTCAGCAGATCAGTCGCTACGTGCCCGGCCGGCAACGCCCTGTGCTTGCCAGACCAAAGACCGGCTCGGCGTGGCTGGCCGCCAAGTCCAACGCCCTGATTCTGCCCGTAGGTCTCTTGGGCACGGAACGCGTCTACCGCAACATCATTCGTTTCCGGCGCACGCCCGTCACGCTGCGCGTCGGCAAACCGTTCGGACCGCTGCAACTGGATCCGGCGCTGCGCGGCAAGGCGCGCCGGCAGCGGCTCGACGAGCTGGCGGACTTGATGATGCAGCAGATTGCGGCGCTGTTCCCTCCGGAGAGCCGGGGCCCCTATCGCAACGTTGAGCTTGATACGTTGTAGCGCATAGGGCAAACACGACGGGTTGCGGCCCCACGCTTGCTGCGCGCCCGTGTCACGACCCAGCGCGCGTCCGACTATGTGTCCGATAGCTGTACCCTTTCGAACATTTGCCATCTTCCATACTCGGCGGCCCGCGGACAACAGTCCTCCCCAGCGGTCGCCCCACATTCGTTTAGGAGAATCTTATGAAGATTGCCGAAGTCCGCGTCATCCGCGTGGAAGGCACGTTGGAGCATCGCGGCGAATTCTGGGAAGAGCGACTGGTTCGCCCCGTCGACATCTATCCCGAACATCGAGCAGAGGGCGCCCACTGGGCCGAGCAGGTGGCGCCGGGCAAATATCGCAACGTCGCCCACTTCGTTGAGATCGAGGCCGACACCGGGCACATTGGCATTGGCGGCCCGTTCCCCGAAGAACAGGCGTACATTATCGAAAAGCAGCTCAAGCCGTTGCTGCTGGGCCAAGACCCCCTCGCCATCGAACGCCTGTGGGACCGCATGTACCGGTTCATGGTGCACGGGCGCAAAGGCGTAGTCATGATGGCGATCAGCGTGGTCGACTGTGCGCTGTGGGACCTCAAGGGAAAGTGGGCAGATGCTCCTGTCTACACGCCTGTTGGGTGGCCCGACGCGCACGACCATACCAGCCTATGCCAGCATGCTGGGCCATTCGCTCGATCCGGAGCTTGTGCAAGAGCGCGTGCAGGACCTCGTCGCGGCGGGCTACACCGCCACCAAGTGGTTTTTCCGGGACGGCCCGACCGACGGCGTGAGCGGCATGGCCCGCAACCTGCGGCTCGTGCGCACCGTGCGCGAGTCTGCCGGCCCCGACGTCGACATCATGTTTGACGCCTGGATGAGCTGGGACGTGCCCTACACGATTCGCATGGCGGCGCGCATGGAAGAGTATCAGCCGCGCTGGATCGAAGAGCCTGTCCTGCCGGACAAGATCGAGCAGTATGCGGAGATCCGACGCAACGTGCGCGTTCCGATCTCCGGCGGCGAGCATGAATACACGCGCTGGGGCCTCAAGCAGCTCATGGACGCCGGCGCCTGTGACGTATACCAGCCGGACATCTACTGGGCGGGCGGCATCTCCGAGATGATGAAGATCGCGGCGCTCGCCTCCGCCTACGACGTGCCCGTCATCCCCCACGGCCATTCCACGAACGCCAGCGCCCACTTCATCGCCGCGTGGCCGGTGACGACCACCCGCTGCTCGAATACCTGCTGAAGTGGAACGAGATGCACCAGCACTTCCTCAAGACGCCGCTCAAGCCAGTCAACGGCATGATCACATTGACGGACACGCCTGGCTTGGGCATGGAGCTGGACGAGGACAAGATTGAGGTGCGCACGGAGCTTGCGTTCTGAGACGGTTCAGAAGCGCAGACAGTCACTTGAGACTGGACAGATCAAACTGGGGCGACCGGAATTCCGGTCGCCCCAGTTGCTTCGTGCAGGTTCCCTGCGCCGTCACGCAGCCTCGCCCGCTCTCATGTCCCTTGCGCAACACCACCCATCGCCAGCCTCGAGATCGTATGCAAGAGAACGTTGGCGCCCGCCACCAGCTCCGCCGGGTCCGTATCCTCTTCCGGACAGTGGCTGCGCCCGCCCTTTGACGGGACGAAGATCATGCCGGCCGGTACGACCGCCGCCATGGAGTGCGCGTCGTGCAGTGCGCCCGACGATAGCGTCATGGCGGTGTAGCCGAGCTCTCCGCACGATTCTTGAACCGCGCGCTGAATCGCCGGGTGCATCGGGCGCGGATCCAGGCGGTGCTGCGCCTCGGTTGCCACTCCGATCCCACCATACGCTCTGAGTTTCGCGCAATACGCTTTCCGCTTCGGAGCCGATCTTGTCCAGTACTTCCGGCGAGTTGGCGCGGTACTCCACCCAGACTCGCGCCTCCCTGGGAACGACATTGTCCGCCCCCGGTGAGACCTCGATGTTGCCACAGGTTAGGACAGCCCCTGGACACGCGCCTGCGTACGAATTGAATCATGTGCGTGATGAAGCGCGCCGCCGCATCGAGCGCGTCCGCGCGCAGCGTCATGGGCGTCGTACCCGCGTGGTCGCTGCGCCCGGTGAACACGACCTGGCAGGAGACGCGCCCGAAAATGGCGTCGACGATGCCGATCGACTTATGTGCGTGCTCTAGCTGCGGACCCTGTTCAATATGTAGCTCGACGAAGGCGAGTACCTCGCCTGCCGGTCGCTTGGCGGCCAGCAGATTGTCCACCGTGAACGCTGTAGGCAGGAACTCGTCCATTGCCGCCACGTCGGCGGCGAATTGGCTCGCTGTGTTGTAGAATTGCTGCGCAGCATCACGGCTGTACGCGCCCGCCGCGAGCTGGCTTCCGGTCAACCCGGCGTACCTGCCTTCCTCGTCCGTAAACGCGATGCATTCCAGCGTGACCGGCAGCGTCTGACCCGATTCCTTCAACACGCGCAGCGACTCCAGTGCGGCGATTACGCCCAGGGCTCCGTCATAGGGGCCGCCGTTGGGCACGGTATCCATATGCGAGCCGGCCAGCAAGGTCTGCGCGCCAGGCGCTGCGGAGACCATGCGCGCGGAGACATTTCCCGCCGCTGTCCGTGCGCACCTCCAGGCCCGCGTCCTCCGCCAGCGACGCGAACAGCCGCCTCGCCTCGCGCTCCGGTGCGGAAAACGCACGGCGATCGCGCCCCCCGCCCTGCTCGTTCGGGACGAGTCCGATCGAGGCCAGCAGATGTAGATCGTGTAGGAACCGTCGCTCATTCACGGCAATCATCGGCGATCCTCCCGGTGCATTCGTGGTTGACCTCAGTCTAGCCCACATTCGACGGCCGGCCAACGAATCGGCCGTCGAATGTGGTACAATTTCCCGGTTGGCCGCACTCATCGTGCGTGCGGTTCCCGCGCTTCATGCAACTCATCGGGAGGAATTCATGGCGTTCACGTTGGGCTATAGCACATTGCGCTGGCGCGAACCGGACTTGGAAGTTGCGCTCGAGGAATTGAAGAAGGCCGGCTGGGACGGCTGGGAAGGCCGCCTGCCCCTGGACTGGCTGGGTACACCTGCCCGATTGCGCCGAGTGTGTGAAAACGCCGGCATGCCGCTGCTCGTGTACACGGCGGACGGCTCGCCCGATACGCGTGACCCCGTACTCGTGGAACGCAACAAGCGGCGTATGGAGTTCGCCGCCGAAATGGATGCAGATTGCTTCATGTTCATGAACGCGGCCAAGGATCCACAATATCGACCCACGGAGGATGAAATACGTGCCGCGGCGGAAGGGGCTGAGGAATGGGCGGAGTACGCCGAACCCTTGGGCCTGGAGCTTTCCTATCACATCCACACCAATATGTTGGTGGACGGCATCGACGACTGGCGCACATATATGGACCATCTGGACAAGGCGAAGCTCTGCATCGATGTTTCGCACGCGCAGCTCTGGGGCTATGACCCGATGCAATCGATTCGCGACTTCCGGTCACAACTCAACTACATCCACTTGCAGGATTGGTCCTCCACGTCCAGGCGCGAAGACGGATTCTACTTGCCGGTCTGGTGTGAGGTGGGCGCATCTGAGAACGTCGACTTCCCGGCGATTCGCGAAACCCTGGAGGATATCGGCTACAGCCGAATCGTGACGGCTTGCCCCGGTGAGCCGCCAAAAGACGACGATCCTGTCAGTGCAGCGAAGCGCAGCAAAGGGATGGTGGACTACCTACGAGGTATCGGATACTAACGAACGCAGGCCAACGCGATGCGGAACTCCTTGGCGAAGCACAACATCACTCCCTTTCTTCATACTCGCGCAGCAGTTCATACAGCTTCATCTGCGCCGAGTACGACGCCAAGCGCCAGAGGCCGGTCCACGTTTCCGCATCAGCCAGGTCTTGCCACGTCGCGCCGTCCAAGTTCCGCTTCACGCTGCCAAGGTACGAATATCCAGGCAGGCGCTGTAACCTGGCAAGCACTGGTTCGCTCAGGGTTTCCGCCTGCGCCTGTACGCTATAATAGGTCAGCATGGCCATGCCCCGGATTACGTCCGGATCGGCGAAGTCTGCGAACGAGGCGCCGTCAAGGTTGCGCTCGACGTCCTCAAGCAGCGCCGCAGGTGCGTCGCGGAGACGCTTGCCGACTGTGCGGTTGACAAAGTGGGCGAACTGGGCCGGGGTGAAGTCGTCAGGATTCAGCCGGATCCTGCGGGCGCGCAGTTCTCGGATCAACGACTCCAACTCCTGCGCCAGGATCTCCATTTCCGGCGTCACTTGGCGTGTCTGCACCACCGGCAGTGGCGGCGCAGAACCCGCGGTCTCCTTCGTGCGCGCACCCTCAGCGACGTTGGCGTCGCCGGAGCCGGCGGAGGCTCCGGGAGCGTGCAAGAGGCAGGTATCGCCGCCCGCCACGGCAGCGTTGGTGCAGCGCTCGCCCGTTTGCGTACTGGCGATGCAGCGTTCAATCACGATTGCCATTGGTTGACTCTTGTCTCCTGTGGACCGTGCTGGGAGTCCATGTTGCGGACGCCCGTGGTGCCGAATCGCCGGCTTCACAAATCGGACGCGACACGGCTGATTCGGCCCGCACGACCTGCGTCGCGTGTTGCATGATGGTTGGAATCAGAAAGAATGTCAAATGGCCGCCGAGAATTACGCTGCCTCGATGCCGGGCTGGTGCGTGTCGGGCCAAATAGATTCCCGCTCGAGGCGGGAATGACAAATCGAGACGGCGTCCTGAATCGAGATTCCTCCGGCGGCGGACTTCGATGGCTATCATATCCTCAAACTCCGGGAAGGAATTCGCCCTATGAAAGCACTGCTTGACCGTCTGAATCTTACGTCAGTCAACGCCGGCGCATGCGCCGGCCAGGACCGCTGGCTGAGCGATCCGTCCGTGGGTTTGCTGACATCGTTCAATCCGACAACGGGTGAACCCATCGCTCGCGTGTCGCAGGCAGCGCCGGAGGTCTACGACGAGGTCGTCGCCGCCGCGGAGTCGGCATTCGCGACATGGCAGATGACGCCGGCGCCCAAGCGCGGTCTCGTCGTGCGCGATTTGGCGGAGGCCTTGCGTGCCGACCAAGAACCGCTGGGGGAGATGGTCGCCCTTGAAATGGGCAAGATTCGGGCCGAAGGCATCGGCGAAGTGCAGGAAATGATCGACATCTGCGACTTCGCGGTGGGCCTGTCGCGCCAGCTCTACGGCCTGACCATGCACTCAGAGCGACCGGGCCACCGCATGTACGAGCAGTGGCACCCGCTGGGCCCCATCGGAATCGTCACCTCCTTCAACTTTCCGGTGGCGGTCTGGTCCTGGAACGCGGCCATCGCGGCCGTGTGCGGCGATTCCATGATATGGAAACCTTCCTCGTCCACGCCGCTTGTCGCGGTGGCGGTCCAGCACATCTGCAACCGCGTCATGGCTGACCACGGGCTCAGCGGCGTCTTCACCCTCGCGATCGGCGCCGGCAGCGCCATCGGCGACCGCCTGCTGGACGACGTTCGCCTGCCGCTCATAAGCTTCACAGGCTCGGTACGCATCGGCAAGCGTGTGGCCCAACGCGTCGCCGCTCGGCTGGGTCGCACGATACTGGAGCTAGGCGGCAACAACGCCATCATTGTGGAGGCCGACGCCAATCTGGAGATGGCGATCCGCGCCATCGTCTTCGGTGCAGTCGGCACCGCCGGCCAGCGCTGCACGACGACGCGCCGCATCATCGCGCACAGTTCCATCGTCGACGAGCTGACCGAACGGCTGGTGCAGGCGTACGCAAGCGTGCGCATCGGCGACCCGCTCTCTCCCGACACCCTGATGGGGCCGCTGATCGACGGAGCGGCGGTCGACGAGATGATGGCAGCCCTGCGCACGGCGCAGGCCGAAGGCGGCGAATTCGTGTACGGGGGCAACACGCTGCCGGAGCTTGGACCGAATTTCGTCGAGCCGGCCATCGTGCGCATGCACAAGCAAATCCCGCTGGTGTGTGATGAGACCTTTGCGCCCATCCTGTATGTGATGCAATACGACACGCTGGAAGAGGCGCTCCGTCTGCACAATGAAGTGCCGCAGGGTCTTTCCAGCGCGATCTTCACGAACAATCTGCTCAGTTCGGAGCGGTTCCTGTCGCACGAGGGGTCGGATTGCGGTATCGCCAACGTAAACATCGGCACGAGCGGAGCGGAAATCGGCGGCGCGTTTGGCGGTGAGAAGGAGACCGGCGGCGGGCGCGAGTCCGGTTCGGACGCGTGGAAGGCCTACATGCGCCGCCAGACGAACACGATCAACTGGTCCTCCGAACTGCCCCTGGCGCAGGGAATCGAGTTTGGATAGCCGGCGCGGATTGACCGGTCGGCGGGATTGTGTATACTGAGCACGCAATTTCGGCGAAGAGATAGACCAACCATAGGCGCATCCACGATAGCAAGGAGTTGTTGCGATGGCTGTTCGAAAGTCACAAGCTAGCTGGCAAGGAACGCTGAAAGAGGGCAGCGGTACGATGCGGCTCGGCAGCGGCCGCTACGAAGGTCCGTATACGTATGCCTCCCGCTTTGAAGAAGGAGACGGAACCAACCCCGAAGAGCTGATTGGGGCCGCACACGCCGGCTGCTTTTCGATGTTCCTGGCAGCGCTGTTGACCAACAAAGGCTACACGCCCGGAGAGATCGACACGACGGCGACTGTGCACCTGGGCGCCGGTCCGACCATCAACAAGATCGAGCTGGACACGACCGCCAAGGTGCCCGGCGTATCTGACCAGGAGTTCCAGGAGCTGGCTGCGGAGGCGAAGGCCGGTTGTCCCGTGTCGAAGGCGTTGGCGAGCGTGGACGAGATCATACTGATCGCCAAGCTTGTCTAGCCTACCTCACGGCCCGCATGGCGCGGTTCGTGAGGGGGCAAAGTGTTACGTAGCCAACAGAGCGGCATCCGCAGATAGCGGATGCCGTCTCTTTTCTATTCGATTGTGCACTTCGGCGTGTGCTCCGGCTGTGGCCGGCCCGAACCGTGGCAAACGCTAGCGAGACTGCTCCAGCACGTAGATGTGCGTGGATGCCGGCAGTCGATCCGGCGTCAAGGTCAACTCTGAACCGCCCACCGCTGTCACGCTCTCTGCCGGAAAGAGAGAGGTGAACGCGTCTACGGGAAGAATCTGTAGCCGGCCCTTCGGGCTGTAATAGTGCATGGGGATGACGATCTTCGGTTCGATACCGGTGATGGCGTCGACCAAGTCAGGCAGGGCGATCGTCGGCTGGCCGCCGGTGAGGGCGAACAGAACGTCCACCTTTTCGCGCAGCGCTGCAATGTGCTCGGGCGACACGGCGTTGCCGAGGTCGCCCATGTGAAAACAGCGCACGCCGCCCAGCTCAAACCAGTACATGGCGTTCGGTTCTGCGTCTCGCTCGCCGTAATCCCACGTCGCGCTCTCCATGGTCTGGTAGGCGCGGATGGGAATGCCAAGTGCGACGATTCCGTCGGGCGGAATGTCGACGGCGTCGATGATGAGGGGTTTACCTTGCACGTGGCTCGGATCGCTGTGAAAGCTATCCACGCCGGAACTCATGATCACGAGGTCGGCGTGTTCGGCAATCGGCGCGAAGTTGGATGCCGATGGAGTGTACGGATCTGTGACGATGGCCACATTGTCCGCTTCCAGCCGGAAGCTTGCGTGTGCATAAAAGCGAATATTCATGGGCCTGGGGTTCTCCGTGAAGCGCTATTCCTCACCGGATAGAAGCGAAATCCACTGCCTCCAGGTCGGCTCGTCACGTGCGCTGGAATGGACGGCCGCGCCGTCCGCGCCCGCCGAATCTGGACTGTCGCCGGCGTCGGCTTCAGGGTTGCCGGGCAGGACGATGAGTACGGTATCGCCCTCGCGGGCCATGTCGAGCTGGTTGCGGGCAACGTCTTCGATGTAGGCCGGGCTGTTGACGTAGTCGAGCTCCGCCTGCAGCTCGCGTTGCTGCAGTTCGGCTTCGGCGATGCGCTGCTCCCACTGCGCAATCTCCAGTTCGACCTCTTCTTTGCGAGCAAGTCGATTGGCGTAGCTGGAGACGAAGAGCACGCAGAGGGCAAAAAGCAAGAGCAGCGCCAGCCGCGAGAAGACGGGACGATTGCGCCGGGCGTATCGGGCGGGCGGTCTACCTGCACTCATGCCGGCAGTATAGCACAGGGCATCGGCGCAGGCCATCGGTCTGCGAGCAAAGCCGGACACAAAGCTGGGCGAATCGCGCTCGATTCTCGCAGCAATCCGATGCGTTACTCTATCCCGCCCTGCGCACGCATTGGGCCGAAAACGGCGCACTCTGAACCGGCGGAAGTTGCCGAGCGTCTTGCGGGAGAACAAAAAGAACGGACTCCAATACTGGAGTCCTGCCTGGTGCCGCAGGAGGGACTTGAACCCCCACGAGCCTTTGCTCACTACGTCCTGAACGTAGCGCGTCTGCCAATTCCGCCACTGCGGCACATGTTCTTCGACTGTGGTAAACGATAGCACGCGACCGCGCCGATTGTCAAATCTACAGCACTACAGACGGGACGCACTGGCGGCGAATCTGCGCCGGGGAGGGACTGCGCGCCGGCACGAACCGCCGCAACACGGCAGTTAGCCCCCCGGCTGGCCAGGCGGGGTCGGCGGGATGGTGGCTGGGACTTGGTTGGCGGGCACGCGACGCGTGCGCATGTACCACTGGTCGAACGTTCGGAAGCGTTCCGGAGGCTGGTTCAGCGCGCCGATCTGCACGTTGTGCACCTCGTTGCTCACACCGTATGAATATACGGGATAGTAGAGCAGCAAGGCCGGCAGCTCGTCCGCAAAGATGTCCTGGAAGCGATGATAGAGCACCGCACGTTCCTCTTCTGCTACGAGTCCGCGCGCCTGCTGCATAAGCTCGTCCGCCTCTTCGGACGCCCAGCCGCTGTAGTTCTGGCCGCCGCCCGTCGCCCGTGTGCTGTGCCACAGCGGATAGGGGTCCGGGTCGCCATTCGATTCCCAGCCAATCAGTGCGGCATCAAAGCGACGAGGATTGAGAAAGTCGCTGACAAGGCCGGCAAACGTGACGATTGTGGGCTGGGCGTCGACGCCGATGGCTCGCCAGTCGGCGGCGATGCGCTCGACAAGCGCCTGGCGGAAGGTGTCTTCGTTGGAATAGAGCAGCAGGCGCATGGGTGCGCCGTCCTTGTCGCGGATCCCATCGCCGTCCGTGTCGATCCAACCGGCGTCGTCGAGCATCTGGCTGGCCTTGACCGGATCATAGTCGTACTTGCGTACGTTCTCGTTGTAGGCCCAATTCTCCGGCAGCAGCGGACTGTGGGCCACGACGCCCTGGCCATGCGCCACTTCATCGACCAGCCGTTCGCGGTCCAACCCGTAGAAGAGCGCCTGGCGAATCTCCTTCTCCTGCAAAAAGGGCACATCCGGATTGTTCAGATTGAGCACAAGACTCAGGTATTCGGACGTTGCCGTGGAGAAAAGGGTCAGGTCCTCACGTTCTGTGGCCATTTCCAGGTCGTCGACTGCGACCTGGCGGATGCCCTCGATATCTCCACTGGTGAAGGCCGGAAACAGGCTGGCGTGGTCCGGGTAGAAGCGAAGCTCCAACGCCGACAGATATGGCCGATTGCCGCGGAAATAGGGACTTGGCTCAAGCCGAATATGGTCGGCCGCCGTCTCCACGACCTTGAGGGGCCCGTTGCCGATGGGCGTCACATTCAGCGGTGTGGTCGTCAATTCGCTCGCCGGTTTGCCGCGCCAGATGTGCGCAGGCAACAGGCCGATCGACGTGTAGTCCAGGAAGGGTGTAAAAGGCTCGGCGAGGGTGAAGCGCACGGTGAGGTCGTCGAGCTGCTCCGCTTCCACGGTGCGCCACAGGCTCGTCAGGTCGGGCAGGCTGTAGACTTCGGGATCCTGGAGCACGCCTACCGTAAACATGACGTCGTCGGCGGTGACCGGTTCGCCGTCGTGCCAGTACTGGTCCGGCTTGAGGCGGAAGGTATACTCGACGCCGTCCTTGATCGTCCAGATCGGCGGCAAGGTCACTCACCACGCGCCCGTTCTTGTCAATGCGAGTCAGACCGCGATACAGAAGCGCGCACAGGTCCATATCCACGTCGGTTGAGTCGCACAGCAGCGGGTTCAGATACTTGGGGTTGCCTGCCACGCCTTCGCGGTAGAGCCCGCCCCGGTCCGGCACCAGCACCGTTGTGACGCTATAGGTCGAATAGCCGAGGACGAGGGCAAGCAGCGCAATACCGGCAAGCGCCAGCGCGGCCTGCCACCGAATGTGCTGGCCGATTGATGTCGCCGGAGAATCCGGCAGAGATGAGCCCTGGCTTGGGTTTGCTTGCATGGGTTGCGTTTGGGGACTGAAATCGTGCGCACTGACGACCGCACACGCTACCGTGGCCGCGCGAGTGACTCAGCGCCGGCCATTTGGACCGGCGCGCCACCGCCGGCATACGAACGGTACGCCCGCAACGAGCCGGTGCGACCTATTCGAGCCCAACGGAGAGCAGCGCCAGGACGAAATAGAGCCCGGCCAGGATGAAAGTCGCGTTGTAGAGCGTCTTCTCCATCCCCCTGCGCGATCGATAGATGTCGCTGCCGCCAAACATGCTGCCCAGTCCGGCGCTGGTCTGTCCCTGAATCATCACCACAGCGATCAAAGCGACTGCCACGATGTTGGCGGCAATCATCAGGAATGCGCTCAATCCCATCTCAGTGTCTCCCGTTCACATACTACCCGGCGCACGGCCATGAAGTTACGCATGTCAGCGGCGACTCTCGCCGGCCGATCAGCACTTCTCTGCTTACAATCGATACAGTATAGCAGGACCGCGCAGGCAAGCCAAAACCGCATCGGGCGCGGAGAGAACGCAGCGGTCACCCAAAGCGTCACTGGCCGCCGTCTTCTCCGTTCACGTACACGCCCGGCAAGTACTACTCGATCACGTAGGTATACGCCGCGGGGTTGCCGCGCAGGACGCGGTAGACCTTCAGATCGCCGTCCGGATACTGCACAAGCGCCTGTTGCAGAGCGCTCCGGTCGTGCGCCGCGAAGATCAGGAGCGCACCTGCCGGAAACTCGGCAGGCAGGCTGTCCGCCGGAACCAACATATTCCGTGCTTCCTCCACCGTACCGTCCGCCAAGAACGCGAGCACGGTCACGTCGGCATCCGACCAGGGCCGCGAGACCACGACAGTCGGGTTCTCGCCGGCAGCAACTGCGCGGCGGACGCTGCGACCGACCGCGCTGGCAGCGTCAGAATAGTGCATGGCGTTCTCATACAGGCTCATCCAGCCCAGGATCGCCGCGGCCGCCACGACGCCCGTCATCAGGTACACGCTTGCCTGCCGGGACCAGGCGCCGGTGGAATCCGTGGCCGCGGCGCGCAGGCGGTCGAGCGCAAATGCGGTCGCCAGCGCTGCTGCGGGCCACAGCACCACAAGCGAAGACCACTGCGCGCCCGGCGGCTGTGCGAAGAGTATGCTCAAGGCGGCCCCCAGTGCGACCCAGCTTGCCAAGATCCACGCCGAGATTGTGTCGAGGTTGAGCGCCAATGCGCCCAGCCCCAGCACGTAGAGCGGCGCAATCACAGACGACAGCATTGCCAGGTTGGCCCCAAGGATGCCGGCGGAGCCCTTTGGTACGCTCGGCGCCAGGAGCGCGCCCTGCATGTCCGCAGCCGCCGTACCCAAGGAGAGGGCAGACTTCGCCTCCGCTCCCGTCAAGAGCGAAACCACGCGCCCCGTCCAGCACGGAGTTGAACGCCAGGTACGCCCCAAGGTCCACGCGCGGTCCAAGAAAGGCGGAGAAGAGAGGCAGCAACACAATCGCCAGACCGCCCAGCCAGAAGATCAGCTCACGGCTGTGCAGTCTGTCTTCGCCGCTGCGCAGGAGACCCGGCCATTCGGGCTTGAGGATCAATACACCCGCCCAGGCCACCAGGCCAATACAGATGAGCGTAAGCCCATTCGGGCCGTACAGAGAACTGGTGCCCAGCAAGACCGCGCTTGCCCCGATGACCGGCAGCAGTCCCGTGCGAAGCCCATACAACAGCGCCCATAGGCCAAGACTTCCCCAGGCGACCCCCTCCAGAAGAATCGGCCCCCGGGCAAAGAAGAGCACCGGCAATCCGAAGGCGGCAATGGCCGTGGCCAGGACCTTGCTCATCCGTACTTCGCCCTGTTGCGTGGCGGCAGATTCTCCCTGCGCCGGCGAGCGACGAAACAACTCTGCGCCAAGGAGCCAGACCGCCACGACGAGCACCAGCGCCGCGTAGAGACCCGAGACGCGCACGCCGGCGAGACCGTCGCCGGTCAGCCGCGTCCAAACCGTGGGGACCGCCAAGGCCATTCCGGGTAGATTTGCCACGCCCAGTCCTGTGGCGACGCTTGGTTCCGCGTTGCCCTGCGCCAGCAGCCCTACCTCAGCCATCAGCCCGTCGATGCGTGTGGGCAGGGTCAGCCATCGGACCAAGGTCGCGGCGGCAGCGAGCACGAGAATGCCGAGCAGGTACGGCCATCCATCGAGAGGACTTCGGTCGAGGCGCACTATGATACTGTCCACTACGTCGGCGGACCCTCGCGTCGTCTGGACGCCAGCCCACAGGTACAGGCCCGCCGCGGCTATCCACAAGAGCGCGCTGAGCCAAGAAGCCGCCGAGGCGAGGCGCACAAGCGCGGCCAGCGCGGAGAGTGCGCCCGCCGCGCCGAGCGGGTACAGCCACATTCTGCGGCCGGCGGTGGAACGAGACGTGGCATACGTCTGCTGTTCGGCGGCCAGTCGCTCACCGCGCCACATGGGCGTCAGCAGGCCGAATGCGATGGCAGCAACCAAGTACGTCCAGAGGGCTATGGGGGCGAAAGCCCCTGTGCGCCAGCGCATATACCGGCTGAGGAACGGAAAGGCATCGACCAGACGGGGCGGGAAGAAGTCTGCGAGCGAATTGTGTTGAATGAGGAACTGAGCGAAGTACGCCGCCAACACGACCGTGACAAGCGCAAGGCCGCGGAGAACGTTGACAATCCGTTGGGATTGCACCTGGCTACCTGCGTATCTGAGGGTGGATGTGGAACCAGTGCATCCCAAGAAAGGGCCCGGTTGTGAGTATACCTGACAACCGGGCCCCGGTAGTGCATTGTGACTTGCCAACACGGCCATGTCGAACCGCTAACGTTCGCAGACACAGCGTATGACGAACCGACCGGCAAGCAAGACAGACGCTGCCCGATCCGCCAAATGCGTTTCGGACAACACCGGGAACCCGCGCCATTCAGATGCCCGGATCGGATGACAAAGCTGCACAGCCTGGCGCGGAAACCGATGCCGGCGCCACACCACGCCACGCAAGTTATCTACCGGGTTACGTCGCCTGCGTTGTCTCTGCGGCCTTTGCAGGCTCGGACTCCGTGACGGTCTTCACAGGCGCGGCGCCGTTCTGCGCGCTCGGAGTAACATTCTCAGCCGTAGCCTCCGCGCTGGTCTCTTCGGAATCGCCCTGGGCATTCGTGCGGAACTCGCGTACGCCCTTGCCGACCGCGCCAAAGACCTCAGGCAGCTTGCCAACACCGAAAAGCATGGCCACGATCACCAGGATGATGATCAATTCTAGCGGACCGAAATTTGGAAGCACCTAGATTCTCCTTACTCGGATTCGACTCCGGATGGAGCGAATTGCCCACACGGGGACTTTCGTTGATGTCGCCATTATAGCACGCGTCCCGTACCGTGCAAATATGTGTACGGGCTTCGCCCTTCGACCTGCGCCTATGTTAGAATTGGATGCCATGCTAACCGAGCTTGCCATCCGCAACTTCGCCATCATAGACGATCTGCACATCGCGTTCGGTTCCGGTCTGAACATACTAACCGGGGAGACGGGCGCGGGCAAGTCGATCATCATCGACGCGATCGGGCTGCTTCTCGGCGACCGGGCAAGCGATGAGTGGATTCGCGCGGGCAGCGAGGTTGCTTCGATCGAAGCGCAGTTCGCCCTGCATGGAGCAGGCGGCTTGGTAGAGCCGATCGCGAAACTGCTGGCCGAGCACGGTTTGGATGATCCGGATTCTCCCGGCTGGCTGATCCTGAGCCGCGAGGTGCGGGCGAACGGTCGCAACATCTGCCGTGTCAATGGCCGCGCCACGAGTTTGCAGTTGCTCAGCGATGTGGCGGCCCGCCTGATCGATGTACATGGCCAGGGCGAGCACCTCAATCTACTGCGCCCCGCCACGCACGTTGGCCTGCTGGACCGCTACGGAGACCTGCTCGACGATCGGCGGGCTGTCGCAGGCGTCGCCGCCGAGTTGCGCGCCGTGCGCGCAGAGCTGGATCGGCTTCGTCAAGACGCGCGCACCATTATGCAGCGCGTGGATATCCTTGCGTTTCAGACCGATGAGATCGCACGCGCAAACCTGAAGCCCGGCGAAGAAGCCGAACTCGAATCCGAGCGTGTGCGCCTGGGAAACGCCGAGACATTGCTACAGCTCGCCCAGTCGGCGCAAGCGGTGATCGCGGAGGGCGAAGGGGACGTTCCGGGCGTCATCGATCTGCTTGGCGAGGCCGTCGGCCGCGTAGAGCGGCTGGCGCGCATCGACGCCGATTTCTCAGCGGCTGCAGGCGAGGCGCAGACGATTCTGGAACAGCTCGCCGACCTGGCGCGCAGCCTGCAGGACTACGCAGACAACCTGGAGTTCAACCCGGCGCGCCTGAAAGAAGTCGAGGAGCGGCTGGAGCTGATACACGGTCTGAAGCGAAAATACGGCGACAGCATCGAGGAGATCCTCTCCTTCGCTGCCGCCGCCGCAGTGGAGCTGGAGGAGTTGGGCAATTGGGAAGCGCGCACGGACGAACTCGAGAAACAGGAAGACAAACTCCTGCAAGAGATCGGCCAACTCGGCAGCGCCCTGAGCGCAAAGCGTCGCACCGCAGGCGAACGGCTTTCCCAGGCGGTCGTACACGAGCTGGACGACTTGCGCATGGAAAAGTCGCGCTTCGACGTGTCCATTACACAGGCGCCGGCAGCCGATGGCGCGATCCTTGCGGACGCGACGCGGGTGTCTTTCGATTCCACTGGCATCGACCGTGTGGAGTTCTTGATCAGCGCTAATCCGGGCGAGCCGCTGAAGCCGCTGGCCAAGGTCGCCTCGGGCGGCGAGACCGCGCGCCTCATGCTTGCCTTGAAGGGCGTGCTTGCCCATGCAGACGCCACGCCAACACTCGTATTCGACGAGATCGACCAGGGCATCGGCGGCCGCGTCGGCGGTGTGGTAGGCAAGAAGCTCTGGGCGCTGACCGGCCAGTCCCGTACCATCGGGCCGGCGACAGGCGCTGCGAGCTCGAACGGGGCGAACGTGCAGCACCAAGTGCTGTGTGTGACGCATCTTCCCCAGCTTGCAGCGTACGGCGATACGCATTTTGCTGTCACCAAGCGCATCGACGCCTCGGATGGCGCGGTGAGGACGGCGACGGTCGTCACGGCGCTCGACGGCGAGGCGCGCATCGACGAGCTGGTGCAGATGCTGGGGGCCACGACCGCGTCCGGGCGCCAGTCCGTCACCGAGATAATGGCGGAGGCGGGCGAGTACAAGATTGCCGCCGCGAACAGAAAGCGCAGGAAACCATGACAGGGGCCAGCCGTTTCGCACAGCTTGCCCGGCGGCTGCGCCTTGCACGACAGGCGCGCCCACGCTGGGACGGCAAGCACGCGCCGAGGATTGCCTGGTTGGCGCTCTGCATGCTGCTACTTGCATTCACCTATGCGCACGGTGCGCGCCCGGCCAGTGCACAGGGCGAGGCCGATGAAAGCACCGGCGAACGCCCGCTCGTATACGTGCTGGCGTTTGAGGGGCCGGTCACGCCGGTCCTGCAACAGTACTTGAAAGACGCAATTGAGACCGCCGTCCCCGCCGGCGCCGAGGCGGTGGTGCTTCAGTTTGACACGCCCGGCGGCAGCGTGGATGTGACGAAATCGATCACGCAGCTTATGTTGTCATCGCCGATTCCCATCGCAGTATATGTTGCTCCGGCGGGCGCACACGCCGGCAGCGCGGGCACCTTCATCACGCTGGCGGCTCATGTCGCGGCCATGGCGCCTGGCGCAAGCATCGGCGCCGCCAGTCCGGTAGACATGAGCGGCGGCGACATCGACGACACCATGCGCGCCAAGATCGAGAATCTGCTGAGCGCAGACGTGGAGAACCTGGCCGCGCGGCGGGGCGAAGACGCGACCGAGTGGGCCATCGCGGCTGTGCGCGAGGCGGAGGCGGCCACCGCAGAACAGGCCCTGCAATTGGGCGTCGTGGATTTCCTCGCCGCTGACTTGGACGACCTGCTCATGCAGATGGACGGCTTCGAGGTGTCGGTAAACGGCGAACCGGTGACGCTGAATACGGCCAACGCCGTCCAGGAACCGCTCGAGCTTACGCCGCTTCAGCAATTTCTGAACTTCCTCAGCAATCCGACGATCGCCACGCTCTTGCTGAGTCTGGGAATTCTTGGACTGTTCGTGGAGATTCGTACGCCGGGCTTCGGCCTTCCCGGCATCGTTGGGGTCATATCGTTGCTGCTGGCCTTCTTCGGGTTGGGCCAACTGGACGCCAACCTTGTGGGCATGGTGCTGATTGCGGCGGCGCTGGCCCTCTTCGTGGCGGAGGCGTTCACGCCGACCTTCGGCGCGCTTGCGCTCGGCGGAGTCGTCGCGTTCATTTTGGGCTCCGCCCTGTTATTCAACACACCCGGCATCGACACGCCGTGGACGACAATCATCGGTGTGGCGATTGCGGCGGGTGCGTTTGTCATGTTCGTGGGTGCGAAGGCGTTGGCCGCCCAGCGCAAGAGACCCGTTACGGGTGAAGAGGCGTTGATCGGCGACACGGCCCACGTCAAGGTTGGCTTTGCAGCCGGAGAAGAGGGTTCCGTCTTTCTGCAGGGCGAATGGTGGAATGCTCGCTTGGTCAGCGGGTCCGTGCAGGCGGGCGAATCCGTGCGCGTGCGTAGCCGGGAGGGCTACACGTTGATCGTAGAACCCACGATCGTC
Organism: uncultured Chloroflexia bacterium; assembly: GCA_963752485.1. GTDB lineage: Bacteria > Chloroflexota > Anaerolineae > Caldilineales > Caldilineaceae > JASGTU01. The sequence goes on along the minus strand of CAVVYP010000011.1, from coordinate 259,452 downwards.
GAGCACGGGGCGTCCGCCGCCAATTGACCGGCCGTGGCGTCGGGCCATCGCCGGCGAAAACGCGCCCAGCAGTCAAATAGGGGAGGTTTCCGAAATTCGAAATCCACAAGATCGCAGCGAGGTGTGGCGTCGGTATCTGACCGATTACGACGAGGGGCTCGGCCTGGTCTACGAGCGCTTCGTCCTCAACGATTTTCTGACAGACCTGGCTCAGAAGCACGGGCTGCACAGCGTCCTGGAAGCGCCGCTCTACGGCATGGCCGGCGTCAGCGGCATCAACAGCGTGGCCCTGGCGCGCGAAGGCGTCGACGTCACGCTGGCCGACGACAACGCCGAACGGCTGGACGGCATCGCGCGCATCTGGCGCCACGACCTGCAACTGCCCGCCAACCTCGTGCGCATCTCCCGTGGCGCGTGGAACCGTCTCCCCTTTCCGGACAGATCCTTCGACTTGGCGTGGGCGTGGGCGGCGCTATGGCACATCGCCGACCCTGCCGGCCTGCTGCGCGAACTCGCGCGCGTCAGCCGGGACTTCGTTTTCGTCGCCATGCCCAACAGCCTGCAAGTCGGCTACTGGATGCGCAAGTGGATTCTGGAACGTGAGTTCTTCTATGACCACGACGAAGCCTGGACGAGCATGTCGCGCATCAAAGCCGCGCTGCGCAGCGCGGGCCTGACCGTCGTTGCGGAAGGCGTGCTGGATGTGCCGCCCTGGCCCGACACGGTGATGCCTGCCGGCGAAGTATTGCAGCGCCTCGGCATCCGCAGCGAACGGCTCCAGGAGCAGTTTTCGGGCGATGACTGGGCGTGGAGCACGATGGCGTACTACCTGGGTGACGAGCCGGATCTTGCGCGAGCGCGTCATGAAGTACGCATGGCTGGACCATGCCCCGCTGCCCTGGCAGGCGAAGGCGGTGTGGGCGCACCACAGATACGTCTTGGCGACGCGAAGAGTGGGTGAGAGGACGCGTAGGCGTTCGGGGAAGAGACGGATGCTCCTGGAAATGGCTATCGCACGACTGGAAAACGATGCAGGAGCCATCGCGTCGCTCTTCACGGGCGTCGATGACGCGCAGGCGCGCTGGAAGCCCTCGCCCGCTGACTGGTCCCTACTGGAGGTCGTGGCCCATCTGTACGACGAGGAGCGTGAGGACTTCCGTACTCGCGTCGATATCCTATTGCACAGGCCCGACGCAGCGTGGCCGCCCATCGACCCGCCGGGTTGGGTGACCGAACGTAGCTACAACGAACGCGACCCGGAGACCGCGCTGGCGGACTTCCTCCGCGAGCGAGCCCAGTCGCTGACGTGGCTGCGCTCCCTGGAAGCGCCCGGCTGGTCGTCGACCGGGAAGACTCCCTGGGACGCGACCATGACGGCAGGACAGATGCTCCTATCCTGGCTTGCGCACGACATGCTGCATCTGCGCCAGATGGCGGAGCTTCACCATCGGTACATCGAGGCTGCCGCCGCGCCCGAATCTGTCGACTATGCCGGCGGCTGGTAGCCCCCGGGCGGCCGGACCATGGCGCTGACTTGGAGGCCGCGAACCGGCGGCGAGGAGCTGCACGTTTCGCTTGCTGCCGGAACGCTGACTCTGAGCTTCAGCGGCCGCATCAACCTGTCGTTTGACGGCGAAGGCCGCATGGTGGGCGCCTGGTATGCCGGTCGCACCTACCGGCGCTCCCTAGACAACCGCGTACTCCTCAAGTGGACAGACAGCGCTGCGCCTGCCCAGCGCCATCGCAGATTTCTGCCCTCCGACGATGCCCGCGAGGTCGTGAATCGCGCCTACGACGACGCTCGCCGCGCCTGCGACGGTATCGAGAGCGGAGGCTTGGCGGCGGCGGTCGGGGACAGCGCCGAGGTCGCGGCCATCTTGACCTGGCTGCGCACCCTGCGGCCGTGGAGCTATGCTGCGCTCGAACAGGACGCGGAGCGCTTTCGGGGCATCTACAAGCCAGTGTCGATCTTGCCGCCGGATCAATATCTCTCTGTCGTGTTGCAGGCCACCGAGGGCTGCTCGTACAACGAGTGCAGCTTCTGCACCTTCTACCGTGACCGGCGCTTTCGCATCAAGGGTGTGGACGAATTCGCAGCGCACCTGGAGCACGTGCGTGAGTTCGTGGGCCGGGGTCTGTACGTGCGCCGGTCGATCTTCCTGGCCGACGCCAATGCGATCGTGATCCCACAGGCGCGGCTGCTTCCCCTGTTGGACATCGTCAACGAACGCTTCACCTTTGAGCCCCGCAACGATGCCGGCCCCGCAGTTCTGGAATCGCCCTGCGACTGGTCGCCTGCCGCAATCAACGCCTTTGTCAGCGCGCCGGATGCGCTGCGCAAGAGCGTGGACGACTTGCGCGAACTGGCTCACCGAAACGTGCGCACGCTGTATGTCGGCCTGGAAACCGGCCACGACCCCCTGCGCCGTTTCCTGCGCAAGCCGGGGAACGCGAGCAACGTGAGCGACGCGGTCGACACAATCAAGCAGGCGGGGCTGCACGTCGGCCTGATCTTCATGGCCGGCGTCGGCGGTGAAGTCCACCGCGAGCAGCACTTCGTGGACACCGTCAACCTGATCCAGCGCCTGCCCCTTGGCCCCGGAGACCTCATCTACGTGTCGCCCTTCGTACCTGCCGCGGATTCGCCCTATTTGGACGACATGCAACGGGCGGGGTATTCTTCCCTGGACACGGACGCAATCCCCTTGGAGGAACGGCGTTTCAGGGCCGCGCTGCTGCCGTGGGCAAAGCAACGGGGCGTGCGCGTGTCGCGCTATGACATCCGCGAGTTCGTATACTAGCGGCGTCCTCTCCGAATTTGTTTGGACCGTCCGGCAAGTCTCCCGGTTGGCGTCGCGCCGGCGTGGCGCCAGTGTTTTCGGCAGACACAACGACTGGTTGGGTGGAAGAATGGCGCATCGCGTCCTGAACGGCAGTAAGGAAGTCCAGGAATACGAGCGATATCTCGACGAGGGATGGCCGGTGCGTGAGCAGGTGTCACAACACCTTTGCGAGCGGCTGGGCCACACCGGCGCCGGCGGTCAGCGCATTCTGGAACTGGCCTGCGGTCCCGGCGCACTGGCATCCGCCATTCTCGCTTCCCTGCCGGTGGACAACTACGTCGGCGTCGACATCTCGCCGTCATCCATCGACTTTGCGCGCAACCGCGTCGCAGAGTTTGACGCCAAGACCGATTGGCTTCAGGGAGACCTGAACGGGGACGAGTGGCTGGGCCGGCTCGAAGACAACATCTACGCCGCGCGTGGCGGGGCCTTCGACGCCGTAGTCTCCATGCAGTCCATACACGATTTGGGCGGCGAGACCGAGGTCAGCCGGATCTTCGGCATTGTCCACCGCCTGCTCTTTCCGGGCGGACGCTTCCTGTACGCGGACTTGCTGCGGTCACCGTCTGACCCGCCCGGCTCCAACCCGGGTCGGTTCGACGCCTCGCGGCACCTGGAATTGCTGGCGCAAGCCGGATTTGACGATGCCGCCTGCACGCTGCAATTCGACGGCTTTGGGTGCTTTGAGGCCGTGCGCCGATAGTCCCCACCAGCAGGCATACGCTACGCAAGGCAAGACCTCACAGAAAGGCTGAACGTGCAATGTACAAGCTGTACGACGCAGTATCCGGCGAGATGATCGGCACCCTGACCGAACAGCAGCTCTACTTCCTGGTAGACCACCTGGAAGAGGAATCCGCAACCGATCAGGACTACTATATCAACACAGCTACAGTGGACATGTTCCAAAGCGACGGCGCCGACGCCGAACTGCTCGCGATACTGCGCAACGCGCTGAGGCGATCGCCCGGATATGGATATTCGCTGGGACTCAACCCCAAGCTAATGATCGGGTAGCGGCGCCTCTGGCGGTCTGACGACGCTGGGGCTTGTCAGTCCCGCATGGAGTTTGCGGGTATCCACGGCGCATGCATTCGCCCGTCCGCTCAGTGGATTCCGGCAAAGCCGGAATGACAGGGGCACAATTCTAGTCACCGGAGCAATGGCCGACTTTCTGTCACATGGCACACGTGAAGGGGTGCATGCGTGAAATGGAGCCTGAAGAATTCGTCGTACCCGGATTCGACGCGGCGGGCGTAGCCGGCGGATTGAAGCAAGCTCGGCGCCTGGATGTGGCGCTGATCGCGAGCCGCGTGCCGTGCCATGCCGCGGCGACGTTCACGCAGAATGCCTTCCCGGCAGCGCCGGTCCTGTATGACCGCCGGCTTCTCGAGTTCAATCCCGAGGGCATCTCCGGCGTGATCATCAACAGCGGGTATGCCAATGCGTGCACGGGCGTGGAAGGCGACGCCAATACGCGGCTGACCGCAGAGGCGGTGGAGCGCAACCTGGGCGCCGCCGATAACTCGGTGCACGTGATGAGCACGGGCGTGATCGGCGTGCAATTGCCCATGGACCGACTGCTGGCGGCTGTGCCGGCCGCCTGTGCGGCCCTGCGGCCGGACGGCTGGCCGGATGCTGCGCACGCCATCATGACGACGGATACGCGACCCAAACTCTTCTCGCGGACGGCGCAGGTCCGCGGAGCGGTAGTGCGCTTCACGGGAATCGCAAAGGGCGCGGGGATGATCCACCCCGACATGGCGACGATGTTGAGCATCATCGCGACAGACGCCAACGTGAGCCAGCCGCTGCTGCAACAGGCGCTTTCCGCAGGCCGTGGGCGTGAGCTTCAACCGCATCAGCGTGGACGGCGATACCAGCACGAACGACACCGTGCTGCTGCTAGCCAACGGATTGGCCGGCGGGGAGATGATCGACGACGACCAGGAGCGAGGCGTACGCAGAGTTCCTGCCGCGCTGACGGCCATCTGCACAGACCTGGCGCAGGCCATCGTGCGCGACGGCGAGGGGGCGACCAAGTTCGTGACCATCCGCGTGCAGGGCGCGGTCGACGATGTGCAGGCGCACCAGGCCGCCAACACCATCGCCATCAGTCCGCTCGTGAAGACGGCGTTCTTTGGCAGCGACGCCAACTGGGGGCGGCTGCTCATGGCAGTGGGCCGATCGGGTATCCAAGTAGAGCCGGCGCTCTGTTCGCTCTACGTGTCTGGCGGCGAAAGCTGCGACGACCGCATGGACGAGCTGCAACTTGTGCAGGCGGGACAGCCGCTTGTCTATGACGAAGCGGACGCGGCGGCGCGCTTTGCCAAGCCGGAAATCGACGTGCGCGTAGAGCTGGGGCTGGGCGACGGCAGCGCCACCGTGTGGACCACCGACTTGAGCCACGAGTATGTGACGATCAACGGCGACTACCGGACGTAGGTCGCCAAACGCGGCCAGCCTTGCACCGGTCTGATCGCAACCTTAACATGTTGTTGCGCCGGCAATAACGGAGCGGGCATAGGATGAGGTCGACTGTGAGCTTACTTGGGGAGCAGAACTCACGGGTCGTTTTCCACGCCATGACCCTCATCCATTCCTCGTTCGTGTTTCCTCTTCGGCTCGCCGCACGGCCTGCGGCGGGCTTCCTTCCTGTGGGCGGTGGCCCCACGTGCTGAGAGACGCCGCCGCGCCAACCGCGTCTCCCGGCCCCGGACAGGCGACTATGCACAGCGAATCGTTTCACGCCCGCCGAAAAATGCGCGAAAGCGGGCAGGCTGTACTATGATGTTGATAGCAGCGAAGCGCGAATCGCAGTCCCAGTACGCGTAGCGACCGATCCTGAGCCATCCTCCACTACTCCCTCCACGCGGAGTTCAGCAACTATGGAGCAGCGCGGATGAAGATCACAAGCGTCGAAATCTACCACGTCACACTTCCGAACGGTCTGGCCACCTTCCGGCCGATCCTGATACGCGTGCAGACGGATGAGGGTGTGGTGGGCGTGGGCGAGCTTGCGCTGGCCTACGGCGTCGGCGGTTCGGCAGGCGTGGGTATGCTGCGCGACATGGCGCGAGGCGCACCTGATCGGCGCGGACCCTACGCGCATCGACTTCTTGTGGGACAAGCTGTACCGCAAGACCTTCTGGGGCCAAGGCGGCGGACCAGTCGTCTATGGCGGCATCAGCGCCATCGACCAGGCGCTGTGGGATATCAAGGGCAAAGTCGCAGGCATGCCGGTCTACGAGATTCTCGGCGGCCGCTGCCATGACAAGCTTTGGTGCTATGCCAATGGATGGTACCGAGGCATGGGCAGGCCGGAAGAGTATGCGGAGGGTGCGCTGCAGGTTGTGGCCGACGGATTCAACGCCATGAAATTCGATCCGTTTGCGGTGACGCCGGATGGCGAATGGGACTATTCGCCCCGCGCGCTGAGCCGGGAACGGGCAGACCTGGCCTACGAGCGTGTGCGCGCCGTGCGCGAGGCCGTCGGGCCGAATGTGGAGATTCTCGTCGAGGTCCACGGCAACCTCGGCGTGTCCTCGGCCATCAAGATCGGCAAGCGGCTGGAGGAGCTGGACCCGTTCTTCTTTGAGGAGCCGGTCGACGCCATGAACGTGGACAGCATGAAGCAAGTAGCCGACAACGTGGACATCCCCATCGCCGCCGGCGAACGACTCTACACTCGCTACGGCTTCCGGCAGTACATAGAGAAGCAGGCGGTCGCCATCCTGCAGCCCGACGTCGGACTGGCGGGCGGCATCAGCGAGACGCGGAAGATCGCCAACTATGCCGAAGTCTACAACCTGCATGTGCAGCCGCACAATTACGCCAGTCCGGTGCTGTTGGCCTCCTCACTACAAGTGGACACATGCATCCCGAACTTCATCATCCAGGAGACGTTCCCATACGGGCCGGAGGGCAAGTTTGACTTGGTTGAGGAGGCGTACGAGCAGAAGATCGTGAACGGGTATCTGGCGCCACCGTCCGCGCCGGGCATCGGAATCGAATTGAACATGGATGCCCTGAGGGACCAACCGTGTGTGGTCGTTGATTGATCGAGCGCCCGGCGCGGGCGGCGTAACTCACCATTCGCTTTGCCGAACGCCGCGACCTATTGCACAATTGCGGCTATTGCCCCTGCGCCGTCCGCCCCCCTATTCGGAGATCTACTGACATGCGTTCACAAGCCGAGGAACCCGGAATCGACCTGCCGCTGCCTGTCGACTCCGGCGATGCGTCTATGTACCACGTTGAGACCAGCGCGCCCGGCCCCCAGGGCAGCCTGCCGTTCGACGACGAATTCCTGCGTACTGCACCCAGCGGCGACATTTTCGGCCTCTCCCAGAGCGCGGGCATGGGCTGGAACCCGGCGCAACTTCGGCGACCGGAATTCCTCATCCTCGGCACGATGGGCGGCATCCGTGCGCCCGACGGTACGCCGATCGCCCTGGGCTATCACACTGGCCACTGGGAGATCGGTCTGCTGATGGAGGCGGCGGCCAAGCAGTTCGCCGCGCTCGGCATGGTTCCCTTCGCAGGCAATGTGAGCGACCCCTGTGACGGGCGCTCACAGGGAACCACGGGCATGATGGACAGCCTCCCCTACCGCAACGATGCCGCCATCGTCCTGCGCCGGCTCACGCGTTCGCTGCCCACCTGCAAGGGCGTCATGGGCGTCGCCACCTGTGACAAGGGGCTGCCGGCCATGATGATTGCGCTGGCGTCTGCGCACGACTTGCCCAGCGTACTCGTACCCGGCGGCGTGACGCTGCCCCCCGACGGTGGGCGAGGACGCCGGCAAGATTCAGTCCGTGGGCGCACGCTTTGCGCAAGGCGAGATTTCGCTGGAAGAGGCGGCGGAACTCGGCTGCAAAAGCTGCGCCTCGCCGGGCGGCGGCTGTCAGTTCCTGGGCACGGCGGCGACCAGCCAGGTCGTGGCGGAAGCGCTGGGGTTGAGCCTGGTCCATTCGGCGCTGGCGCCGTCCGGCCAGCCGATTTGGCTTGACATGGCGCGCCGGTCTGCGGATGCGCTTGCCGGCCTCTTCAAGGCGGGCGTTTCCACGCGCGACATCCTCACGGAGGATGCGCTGCACAATGCGATGGTGGTGCACGCTGCCTTCGGCGGAAGCACAAACCTGCTGCTGCACATTCCGGCCATCGCCTTCGCCGCAGGTCTACCGCGGCCCAGCGTCGACGACTGGAACCGCATCAACCTATCCGTGCCGCGACTTGTGGATGCACTGCCAAACGGGCCGGTGGGCCACCCGACGATCCGCGTGTTTCTCGCCGGCGGCGTACCGGAAACGATGCTGCATCTGCGCGACCTGGGCCTGTTGCGGCTGGATGCGCTGCACGGTGCACAATCGGCCGCTAGGCGACCTGCTTGACGAATGGGAACGCAGCGAGCGGCGACGGCGCCTCCGCGAGCGGCTCCACGAGACGGACGGCGTCGACCCGGACGACGTCATCATGCCGCCGCCACGCGGCAGCGGCGCGCGGACTGACGAGCACGGTCACATTTCCACGCGGCAACCTGGCTCCGGAAGGGTCCGTCGTCAAGAGCACCTCCATCGATCCAAGCGTCCTGGATGCAGACGGGGTGTATCGAAAGGTGGGGCCGGCCCGCGTCTTCACCAGCGAACGAGACGCCATCGCGGCCATCAAGGGCCAGTCCGCGGGCGAGCCGGTGCAGGCCGGGCGATATTCTGGTCGTGGTCGGTCGCGGCCCGCTTGGCTCCGGCATGGAGGAGACGTATCAGCTCACGTCGGCCTTGCGCTATCTGGAATGGGGCAAGCAGGTGGCCCTGATTACCGATGCGCGCTTCAGCGGCGTCAGCACGGGCGCATGCATCGGCCATGTGGGACCGGAAGGCCTGGCCGGCGGTCCGATTGGACGTGTGCGCGAAGGCGACATGATCCGTATCGAGATCGATACCGTCATCCTGGAAGGCGCCATCGACTTGGTCGGCTATGATGGACAGGAGTGCACCACAGACGAAGGCGCCGACGTGCTGGCCGCCCGCTCGCCGAACCCGGACATGGCGCCGGACCCGCGCCTGCCGGACGACACGCGGCTGTGGGCCATGCTGCAGAGCGTGAGCGGCGGTACATGGGGCGGTTGCGTCTATGACGTGGACAAGATCATCCAAACACTTGAAGCCGGCCAGCGTGCGCTGGCCAACACGTAGAAGGAAACTGCCATGCCCAACATGAACCCGGCGGAGCTCACCGACTTCGTCAAGCAGATTTTCATCGGCGCGGGCGCTGAGCCTGCTACCGCCGAACTGGTGGCGCGCTCGCTTGTGCTCAGCGATATGGCGGGCCACGAATCCCACGGCACCGTACGTGTGCGCCAATATCTCGACCAGATAGGGCGCGGCGACATCAACCCCACGGCGGAACCGGAGATCGTGATGGACAACGGCGCCGTGTTCAATGTGGACGCCAACAGCAGCTTCGGCCAGTTGTCCGCCAGCTTCACCATCTCTGAGGCCGTCAAACGCGCCAAGGAGCATGGCATCAGCGCGGCCGGCCTGTTCCATTCCGGACATGTGGGCCGGTTGGGCGAATGGGTGGAGATGGCGGCGGACGAGAACACGATTGCACTGGCCTATTGCAACGGCGGCGGACCGTCGCCCGGCCGCGTGGCGCCATTCGGCGGCGCGCGAGCCGATCCTGGGTACGAATCCGGTAGCGGCGGGCATCCCCGTGGGCGAAGGGCAGCCGGTCCTGCTGGACTTCGCCACGAGCGCCGTGGCCGAAGGCAAGGTGCGTGTGGCGCGCAACCGGGGCAAGAGCATTCCGGAGGGCTGGATGCTGGACAAGGCAGGCATGCCCACGACCAATCCCAGCGATCTCTATGACGGCGGCGTGCTGCTGTGCGCGGCCGGGCACAAGGGATACGGACTCTCGCTGCTCGTCGAGTTCCTCGGCGGCATCCTGGCGGGCAACAGCGTGCCGGGCCTGCCGGACTACAAACCGCGCAACGGCGTGCTGTTCATTGTGCTGGACATTGAACCGTTCCAGTCCCTGGACAAGTGGATGCAAGATACCGGCGATTATGTCAAGAAGGTGACGAAGTCTGCGGCCGGCCCCCGGATTCGACGAGGTGCTGCTGCCCGGCGACCCGGAGCACCGCAACACGGAGGCGCGCGCCGTCAGCGGCATCGACGTGGACGACACGACGTGGGGCTATTTGACGGACGCGGCGGAGCTATACGGGATCGACGTGCCGGCAGTGTAATCGCTCAGTGTCGTCTTCCCCCGGCCCGCGTTGCGGATTCCTGCCGCCACTGCGCAGGGCCGGGTGGTATGGGGACTCTCAGAACGGGGCAGAACGAAGGCGGCGAACGGTAAGCGATGGATGAATACCCGATCCTGCTGGCTGCTGCCGCTGGCGGCTGCCACGGCGCTGTTTCACATTCGCGCCGAATACACGGGCCACCGGCGACAGGTCTATGTCTTCAAACCACTGACTACGTCGCTCATCATCCTGTTCGCCCTGTTGATCGTCCCGCCCGTAGATGAAGTGTACAAGATGTTCATTGTCGCCGGCCTCTGCTTCTCATTGGCCGGCGACGTCTTTCTCATGCTTCCGGGTGACCGCTTTCTGGCGGGCTTGGTCAGCTTCCTGATCGCCCACATCGTCTATATCGGCGCATTCATCTACCTGGGTGGCTTTCAGTGGGACCTGCCTGCACTTGCGCTCTATGCAGCGGTTGGGGCCGCCATGCTGCTCGTTCTCTGGCGTGGACTGGGCGGATTGCGCCTGCCCGTGCTGATCTACATGACGGTGATCCTGGTGATGGGCTGGCAGTCGCTCGCCCTGTGGCGGGCGTATTCGAGCGCAGGCGCGCTGGCCGCAGCAGCGGGCGGCGCACTCTTTGTCGTGTCGGACTCAGCGCTCGCGTTCGAACGCTTCCGGCAGCCGTTTGTCGCGTCCCGGGCGCTGGTCTTGACCACGTACTACGCGGCACAGGCGCTCTTGGCCCTGTCGATTGCCGGATGATGCGGCAGTCGTTTGTCTGCACAAGCGAATTGCGGCTATGTGGCTACGGGGTGTACCTCTGTGCCTGACTCAAGCTCTGCTGTCCGGGGCCGCCGATCTCGCCTGCGTGAGCATGAAGATGGCGGTCGTGGAGCGCAGATTCTTCATCCGGCGCACCTGTATCTGCCGGTCGCGCTCCAGATAGACCTGGCGCACGATGCTGATGTCAATCTGCTGGCAGAAGCGAGCGAAGTCCGTGATGGTGAAGGCTTGCCAGCGGGGCGTCTCGTACCAGCGCTGGGGCAAGTCCGTGGCCTTGGGGATGCGCCCGGTGAACAACAGGCTGAGGCGACATTGCCAGTAGCCCCAATTAGGGAGGCTGACGATGGCGGCTTTGCCCACGCGCAGGATCTCGTGCAGGATCATGGCCGGGTCGTCCAGGAACGGCAGCGTCTGGCTCAAGACAACGAAGTCGAAGGAATTGTCCGGATAGTCGGCCAAGCCCTCCTGCAGGTTCCCCTGGCGCACGCTCAATCCCCGGCGCACGCAGGCCAAGACGCCCGCTTCGCTGATCTCGACGCCGCGGGCCTTCACCTCGCGGCAGCTAGACAGGAACTCCAGCAGGTCCCCGTCGCCGCACCCCAGGTCCAGTACGGTCGTCCCAGACGGTATCATGGCGGCAATGGCGCGGAGGTCAGGGCGCAGGGTCGTCGAAAGGTCGCCGCACGGCTTGTCCGCCTGGCCGGCCGTGTCCGGTGCATCGGCGCAGCGTTCACGCCGCTGCTCCCGCCAGAGCGGTTGGCACTGTCTCGCCGTCGCGCGCTTGCGCTTCGGCGGCCCCGGACGCTGCTTCCTCGCCCACCCCTGAGAGGGCGTCCGCCATCTCGACCGGCGCTGCGATGCCTTCTTCGTTGACCAGTCTGTGCAGGAAGCTATGCACCAGGTTGGTCATGGTTTCGACCTCCAGCAGAAACGCATCGTGCCCCCAGCTACTCTTTATGTCAAGATAGGTGACGTCGGCCCCCGCCGCGGTCAGTGCGCTGACCAGGCGCTTGCTGTGATAGCTGGGATAGAGCCAGTCGCTGGTGAAGCTGACGACGAGAAACTTGATGTGCGTCGACTCCGTGAACGCCGCGGCCAGGCTGCCCGTGGGCTGCGTGAGGTCGAAGTAGTCCATGGCCTTAGTCACGTACAGATAGGTGTTGGCGTCGAAGCGCCGCGTGAAGCTGCTGCCGTTATATTTCAGGTAGCTCTCGATTTCGAACTCGGTATCGAATTCATACCCGTAGCGTTCGATGTTGCGCAGACGGCGGCCGAACTTCTGCTGCATGGACTCTTCGCTCAGGTACGTGATGTGGCCCACCATGCGGGCCACGGCCAGACCCGCGTCGGGTTTGGTCGCCTGCTCGTAGTATTCACCGTTGTTCCAGTACGGATCGGCGTAAATGGCCTGGCGTCCAACCTCGCTGAAGGCGATGAGCATGGGGCTGTGTTGTGCGGTCGTGGCGAGGGGAATGGCCGACTTGACGCGCTGCGGATGGTTGGCCGCCCACTCCAGCACCTGCATGCCGCCCATGGAACCGCCGGCGATGGACAGGAGTTGGTCGATGCCCAAGTGATCGATCAGCTTGGCCTGCGCGTCGACCATATCGCCGACCGTCACCACCGGGAAGGTGAGCCCGTAGGATTTGCCCGTTGCCGGGTTAATGCTTGACGGTCCAGTCGTGCCGTAGCAACCGCCCAGTACGTTGCTGCAGATGACAAAGAATCGGTCGGTGTCGAAGGCCTTGCCCGGCCCGATGCACGAATCCCACCAGCCCGGTTTGTCCGCCGTGGCGCTGCTGTAGCCGGCCGCGTGACCGCCGCCGCTCAGCGCATGGGTGATGAGAATCGCGTTCGAGCGATCCGCATTGAGCCTGCCGTAGGTCTCATAGGCGACCGTGATCGGCCCCAGCGATGCGCCGCTCTCGAGCTGCATGGGCCTGTCTTCAGCGAAAGTGAAGTACTGGGTCTTTACAACGCCAACCGAGTCTGGCTCATTCATGTCCGTACCGCCCTCTCACCGTGCTGTCCACTGGGCGTGCGCCGCCAACTGGTTAGGCGGCGCACGCCGGCCTGTACTGCTCTTTGTCGACTAGGCCGTGGCCGCCGCCAAGGCCTGATCAAGGTCCCACAGTATGTCGTCGATATCTTCGATGCCGATGCTCAGGCGCACGAAGTCCGGCGTGGCGCCCGCGCCCGCCAGCTCGTCGTCAGATAGCTGGCTGTGGGTGGTGCTGGCCGGGTGAATCGCCAGCGTCTTGGCGTCGCCCACGTTGGCAAGGTGGCTGACCAGTTGCAGGCTGTTGATGAAGGTGCGGCCCGCATCTGCGCCGCCCTTGATGCCAAATCCCATGACGGCGCCCGCTCCCTTGGGCAGATACTTCTTGGCGGCCGCATGGTCGGGATGGCTGGCCAAGCTGGGATGCTTCACCCAGTTCACGGCCGGATGCCCTTCCAGGTGACTGGCCACCGCCTCGGCATTGGCCACGTGGCGCTCCATGCGCAGGCTGAGCGTCTCGATGCCCTGCAGCGTCGTCCAGCTATTGAACGGCGCCTGGCACGCGCCGATATCGCGCAGGATCTGCACGCGCGCCTTGAGGATGAAGGCCGGCGCTCCAAGGTCTGCGTAGACCAGACCATGATAGCTCGGGTCCGCCTCGGTGAAGTTGTCGAAGCGGCCACTGGTCCAGTCGAAGTTGCCGCCGTCCACGATGATGCCGCCGATGGTCGTTCCGTGGCCGCCCATGAACTTGGTCGTGCTGTGCAGAACGATGTTGGCGCCCCACTCGAACGGCCGGCACAGAGTAGGGCGTGGCGAAGGTGTTGTCGATGACAAGGGGGACGTTGTGGGCCTTGGCGATGGCGGACACTTCTTCGAAGGGAAAGACGGTGATATCAGGGTTGCCCAGGGTCTCGCCGTAGATGAGCTTGGTGTTGGGCCGGATCGCGGCCTCGAACGCTTGCGGATCCGTGGGGTCGACGAAGGTGACGTCGATGCCGATGCGCGGCAAGGTGTAGTTGAACTGGTTATACGTGCCGCCGTAGAGACGGCTGCTGGTGACGATATGGTCCCCTGCCCCGCACAGCGTAAGGAAGGCCATGGTCTGCGCGCCGTGACCGCTGCTGGCCGCCAGCGCCCCGACGCCGCCTTCGAGGTCGGCGACGCGCTGTTCCAGCACGTCCGTCGTCGGATTCATGATGCGGGTGTAGATGTTGCCAAACTCCTGCAGGGCAAAGAGATTGGCCGCGTGTTCGGTATCCCGGAACTGGAAACTCGTGGTCTGGTAGATGGGCGTAGCCCGGCTACCGGTCGTGGGATCCGGAGTTTGGCCTGCATGGAGTTGTCGTGTCGAAAAGCCCAACGATCGTTCTTCGCTCATTGCACTAGCTCCTGTGTGTCCTGCTGTGTGGATGGCGTACGCACCGAGATGTGCGCACAAGAAAAAAAACCCCTCACTCGTATGGAAGTGAGAGGCGGTGAGGGCGTTGGTTTCTACTTCTCGTCATCGGCACGGTTCCACGGGACCGAGTAACAAGAAATCCCCGAAGCGGGGATGAGTAGAAAGAACACAACACTTTCTCTCATCTTCCAGAACTTGTCTGCCGGATTTGGCACCCTGCCGCCGAGTTCGGCATCATTGCCGCCTCAGGGTCGGGTTGCCGAGGCTTCGTCGGGCCGGTCCCTCCACCTCTCTGGATAAGAGCACTTCTATTCAATTTCCGCACATGGTACCGTACAGAATCGCCCTTGTCAAGTGTGCAAGGGCATTTTTTGGGCGAACGTTAGAAAAAAGGCAAAAACGCCAGAAGAAAGCGAAGAAGAGCAGATTGACAAGGGTCAGTCGGGGGTGAGTCGCGATCAGCGAGGCGATGTCCCGACTCGGATCATGTTGCCGTCCGAGCCCTGGATGCGCATCCGGTTGCCCACGCGTAGTTGGTCCGCGCCTGCACTGCGACATCGTCCCTGCAGAAAGCTCGTCGACGTAGTCTGCACTCTCCACGCTCGTCAGACGATGGCATTGACCAGTTCCTGCTCACCGCGCCACAGGCGGTCCAGGTTCTCGAGCAGGATGTCGATCACGTTCTCCTCGTAGAGGCGCGTCTCTCCTCCGGTGTGCGGCGTGATGATGACGTTCTCCATCTCCCAGAAGGGCGACTCTTCGGGCAGGGGCTCGGCCCAGAAGTGGTCGATGGCCGCGCCCGCGATCTGTCCGGTGCGCAGAGCCGCGAGCAGAGCCGGCTCCTCCACACATCCGCCGCGCGCAACGTTCACCAAATAGGCGGACGGCTTCATATGCTCGAGCGCCGTCGCGTCGATGAGGTTCGTCGTCTCCGGCGTCAGCGGGCAGGTCAACGCCACAAAGTCGGCCTGCGGCAGCAGTTCCGGCAACCGGTCCGGCGTGTGCACCTCATCCGCGGGACCTTCGGCTGTCGCGGGATTGCGCTTGGTGGCTACCACACGCATGTCGAACGCCTTGGCGAGCCGGGCCAGCCGCGAACCGATGCCGCCCAGGCCCACGATCAACAGAGTCTTGCCGCCGAGCTCATCCTCGCGGCGGCCGATGTCGGAGATCATGCTGCGCCACTGGTGACGAAGCTGATTGTCGCGGCCCGTGTGCAGGTGGCGAGCCAGCGAGAGGATCATGGCCATGGCGTGCTCGCTCACCGCGTTCCGGTTGACGCCGCGTCGCTCGCCAGGCGGATGCCGCGGCCGCGCAGTTCATCGAGCGGAAACTGGTCATAGCCCGCGCCCACGGCCTGAATGAAACGCAGGACATCGGTTTTGTCCAGCAACTCGTCTCGCCAGAATCCGGAAACAACCAGCACATCCGCCTCGCCAACTCGATCAAACAACTCCTCCAGGCGCCATACCTGGAAGTGGTCGATACCGGTGTCTCGCAGCGCAAAGCGTTCCGCCAGCGCATAGGCGGTGTGCGCAAAGCAAATCGTCGTATCGTCTACGGGGGGAAATTCCGGGTTCGCCAACGCTTATCTCCCAAGCTACGCGGGAATGGCCGTGGGCGGGGAACGCCACGCGCCTATTGGAGGCGCAGCAGTGCGCCAGGCTGCAGGACGCTGTCGTCGTCCAGACCGTTCAACTCGAGTAATTCGCCCCACGCCATATCATACCGCTCTGCGATGCCGATCACCGTGTCACCCGGGACCACCACGTGGTATTGCACAGGCTCGTCCACCACTACCGTGGACGCGGGTGCGCCATAGGCCGGGTCGACCGCCAAACTGGTTTCCGCCCGTGCCGGAGCAAAGCCCAAAGCAGGGTCCGGCGCAGAGTCCGCGGCAGGTTCAGCCGCAACGCTTGGGCCCGGCACCCGGATCTCCTGGCCGACCTGCAGGATCGAGCCTTCCGACAGCCCATTGATGCCCGCCAGGTCCTGCCAGGAGATGTCATTCCGGGCGGCGATGGAGTACAGGGTCTCACCGGACTTGATTTCATAGGCCACGGTTTCAATCGTCGGGCCGCCGGTTGGACCGCATGCCTATGCCGCTGCCGATTGCGTCCCCCGGGCCGGGCATGCGCAATACCTGGCCGATCTGCAGCACCGCCTCGCTGGCGAGCCCGTTGGCGCCGGCAATGTCCACGTAGTCGAGCCCGTAGCGCAGGCCGATGGCAAGCAATGTATCTCCCGGCTGCACAACATGCTGGCCGGGGACGGCGGCCGAACTCGGCGCAGATGCCCTTGCGGAGGCGCTGCTGGCCGCAACGACCGGGCCGTCGACGCCGGCAGCATCACGACCTACGGAGAAGACAGTGACGAAGATCATCTCGCCGGAACCGGGTGCGCCGGCGACGCCGACGCCCACTTCCCGCCAGCGCGGCGTCAGGATGTTGACTCGATGGACGTAGTCGTTCATCCACCAGTTCATGGCGGAGGCCGCGCTGCCGCTGGATACCCAGTTCTCGCTGACCCACGGGCTGCTGGAATAGCCGGTGCGGGCGACGCGGCCTTCGACCAGCGTGCCGTCGGTGCCCCAGTGGGAGTAGTTGCCGTTATGGTAGACGTCGTTGGCGTGCGTCTGCGCGGCCTGGTTGAGTTGCGCATCGGGCTGTAACTGCGCCAGGCCAGCCTCCGCGCGACGCGCGTTGAGGGCTGCAAGCAGTTGCTGTCCTTGGTCTGAAAGGGCGGCAGACCCGGCGGCGTCCTGCGCACGCGCGCTGTACGGCAATAATGTCAGGAACAGCGCCAGGGCGATGGCGGCCGCGGCCAACGGCGTTCGGCGAAGGTCGATTCGAGTCATGTTCGCGTCGCTCACAGGCGAGGAATTCGCCTCTGCAACGATAGGTTCGATGGCGTTCACGCAGCGCATGGTACCAGACGGCCCACGAAATCGGCAAAGGCGATGCGCCCGAAAGGGAGATCAGACGTTGCTCCCATGCGCCGACCACACACCTGTCATTCCCGTTCTGACTTGCCCAAATATCGGGTAGCCTTCATACAGCCGCCCACACACGTGTCATTCCCGCTTTGCCTTGCCGAAATCACAGTGCCTCACATGGCCGCCCACACACCTGTCATTCCCGCATGCCGTTAGCGGGAATCCACCCCCGCCTGCGCAACGACGCCCTCCCAGTGGATTCCGGCTCGAGGCCGGAATGACACACGTGCGCATCCGATGAGGTGACGACGCCGGAGCCTGTCATTCCCGCATGCAGGTAGCCGGAATCCAGGCCCCGCCCGCCCTCTGCCCCCATACGTGAATCACGCCCATTCCGGCGTCCGTAATGGACAGCACATAGGCAGAGGGCTATAATCGGGACGGTCGAATCTGCGGCGGCTGGCGCATGCACGTTGTCAAATGCCGCTGACCGCGGACCGCCACAGGCTGCAATCTTACAGCGGCGCCAATCTCAAACCATCGAAAGGCGGCAAGGCGATGTCGTATGAGGCGAAGTTACGCGAGTTGGGGTACGAGTTGAAAGCCATCGACCTGGATGCAGGCAGGCTCATGCATGCCGTGCGCTCAGGCAACCTGATCTACACCTCCGGCCAGACGTCGACCTGGGACGGCAACAAGATCATCGGCAAGGTCGGCGATGACGTTTCCGTGGAACAGGGCTACGAAGCCGCCAAGATGTCGGCGCTCAATTGCCTCCAGGCAGTGCACACCCTTTCCGGCAGCATCGACAACGTGGTGCGCGTGGTGAAGGTGCTGGGCATGGTCAACGTGGCGCCCGGCTTCAACGATACGCCGAGCGTGATCCACGGCGCGAGCGACCTCTTCCTGGAGGTGTTCGGTGCGGCGGGCAAACATGCGCGCAGCGCCGTGGGTATGCAGATCCCGTTCGATTTCGCGGTCGAGGTGGAGGCGATATTCGAAGTGCGCTAGGCGGCGCCTCGCGTCGCTAGTCAGGCCATCTGCAGTCTGGACATCTTCCGGGAACTCGCTGAGAGTCGCCACCCCTGCGGCGCTTCCAGGCAGTCACCCGCATGGTACCGGCGTCGCGTTCACGCCTGTGCGGCAAATGCTGTGAAAAAGGCCGCCACGGCGCGCACGGTGATGTCGAGCATGGCCTGGCCGTCTTCGGGCGTGGACAGAGCCGGCTGGTCCGTGAAACCGCGGCTCGCCGCCCACGCCCCGTGGGTCTGCACGGAACCGCCGGCGAGGTGCGCCGATACCTGGCTCGTGGACGGCGGCATGGCGGCGGTCTGTCGCAGCCCGTCATGGTTCACGAGGTCCGGGCGCACGGCCATGACCATGCTGGTTTCAAACCGGCCGGCGTGGCCCGGAATCTCGGGCGCGGACATGATGCCCTGCTCCACGATAGCCGGGCGGGCGATGTCCCAATAGCTGGCGTAGGCGACGCTGACCGCATTGGCCGGGTTCTGAATGAAATCGGCGCAGACGACGGCGTTGGGGTCGCTGTTGCCGCCGTGGCCGTTGAGAACCGCGATGCGCGTGAAGCCGCTGAGCGCAAGTCCCTCAAGCACATCGGCGAGCGCGCGCATGTAGACGTCGCTGGAAAGCGACAGCACGCCGGGAAAGGGCCGGTGGTGGTGCGAGCGGCCATAGCACAAGACCGGCGCGACGAGTACGGGTGTTGTCTCGTTGGCCAGTTCGGCCGCCTGTTCGGCGACCGCGCCACAGAGGATCGTGTCGGTGATGACCGGGAGGTGTGGACCATGCTGCTCGATGGACGCGGTGGGCAACACCGCAATGGCCTCTGGGGCAGCCACACGAATCTGTTCGCGAGTGAGTTCGGCGAGGCGGATTGTCATTGGGTCGGCTCCTACGCTGTGTCGAACAGAAGAATCCGGCGCTCTTTCTGGCTCGAACGAAGTGCCGGATCATCGCAACTTCTCATTCACCTATGCTAACCGTGAACTACATCCATTCTATCTGCAAACGGCGAATCGTATGACATCTGCTTCGGACGCGGACAAGAAACTGCTGGACGATTTGAAACATGAGGCCGCGAGCGTGGCCGTGGAGATGGTGCGCTCGGACTCGGTGATTGGACTTGGCACGGGGTCCACCTCGGCGCACTTCCTGCGTTTGCTGGGAGAACGGCTCCGCGACGGGCGTCTCCACGACGTGCTGGGCGTGCCGACATCGGAGGGCGCTGCGGAGCTGGCCAGGGAGGTCGGCATTCCGATTACGTCTCTGGACGAGCACCCGGAACTGGAACTGACAGTCGACGGTGCGGATGAGGTCGACCCATCGCTCGATATGATCAAGGGCGGCGGCGGCGCATTGCTGCGCGAGAAGATCGTGGCGCAAGCCACGCGCCGGCTCGTGATCATCGTGGACGAGTCAAAGCTGTCAGAGCGACTGGGCGTCACCTGGCCCGTACCCGTAGAGGTGATCCCCTTCGGCTGTTCCCCACAGCGTGCATATCTGGAAGGACTGGGCGCCGAAGTGGTGATTCGCCGCACGCACTCCGGCGATCCCCTGCACACGGACCAGGGCAACCTGATCCTCGATTGCCGGTTCGGCCCTATCGATGACGCTGTTTCCCTGGCGGAGAAGCTGGACAAGCGCGCCGGAATCGTGGAGCACGGGCTCTTTCTGGGCATGGCCGGCGAGGTGATAGTGGCGGGCAAGGACGGGGTCCGGCGCATGCGAAGGGCCTCGTGAAATCGTAACGAAGCCTCTGACGACGCCCGGACTTGTCATTCCCGCATGGTCTCAGCCGGAAATCCAGCTGCGCGTGCATGGGCCCGTCCGCTGAGCGGATTCCGGCGTTCGCCCGAATGACAAGTACAGACCGCCAGTTGCCGGACCCCTAATCCGGCTCCTCTTCCCGCGCCGTCAGTTCATCGCCGCGGCGGATGGCGTCGTCTCCATAGCGCTTGCGCACGCTGCGCACGGCCTTCTGGAGTCGCTCGGCGCGTTCGTCAGGTTCGTCCCACAGGCTCATCTGGCGCGGCGGTTTGCCGAGGCCGCCGACCCCGACCCCGAGCAAACGCACCGGGCGCCCTTTGGTCCACAGGCGGTCGAAGAGATCCGCCACCGTCCCATAGATTTCCTCCTCATCGTCCGTGGGGCTATTCAGCGTGGTCTGCCGTGTAGGCGTGGTGAAGTCGCTCCAACGCAGCTTCAGACGCACGGTCGTACCGGTCAGCCGCTGCCGCTTCAGGTGCCGGGATACGCCGGCGGAAAGACGCCGCAAGGTGCGCCTAAGCTCATATGCGTCGCTGACGTCCGCCACAAACGTCGTCTCCTGACTCACCGATTTCGGCTCGTGAACCGTGACCACCGGCCGGTTGTCAATGCCCTTGGCGCGCCGGGACAAGTCCGCGCCGTGCTTGCCGAAGCGAGTTGCGAGTTCGGAATCCGCCATGGCGGCGATGTCGCCGATGGTGTGGATGCCGAGTTGGGCCAGGCGCTCGGCGGTCTTGGGTCCCACTCCCCACAGCTCGGACGCAGGCAAGGGTGCGAGGAACTCGGCTTCATGGCCCGGCTGCACGACGAGTATGGCGCGCGGCGGCTCACCGCTCTTGCCGCTGCGCGCCTTGCCGACGTTGTTCGCGATCTTGGCCACGAGTTTGTTGGCGGCAACGCCTAGGGAGCAGGGCAACCCGAGTTCGCTGTCGATCTCTGCCTGGAGCCTGCGGGCGATCTGTTCGGCCGGACTGTCGATGGCGGTCACGTCCAGGAACGCCTCGTCGATGGAGATCTGCTCGACCAGCGGCGTCACGCTGCGCAGCTTGCGCATGACGCGATGGGAGACGGCCCGATATCTGCGGTGATCGCCGCCAACGATGATGAGGTCGGGACAGAGACCCAGCGCCTGGCCCATGGGCATGGCGGACCGCACGCCGAACTGGCGCGCAGGATAGGAGCAGGAGGCGACCACGCCGCGCGTTTCCGGCCGCCCGCCGACGGCAAAGGGCTTGCCGCGCAGGGAGGGGTCAAACTGCTCCTCCACTGCACAGAAGAACGCATCGAGGTCAAGATGGATAATCCAGCGTTGCACGTGGCGGTCCTGGCGGAAGCCCATTGGCCGAGGTTCTGCGCTGTGCGCAGAATCAGGACAACGATTTCATGGACACAGTTATACCATACACGTTGCGGGCGTGCAGCGATCCTCGTGCGACTGGCGCGGCAACGACGCGAGGTGCAGGACTGTGATCCCCGCGGGCGCCGTCGATCCTCGCCGCATTGCTTGCACCATGCGCCGCCCAAATCGAGTAAGCCGTGCACAAGACCGGCTCTCGGCCCTGCGCCACGCAGCGCGCCCGTTGCGCTATTGAGCGGCGTCGAAGGACCGCCGGATCTCTTCCATACGCTTGCGGTTGGCGCCCAGGTCGCCTTTACCGGCGCGGGAAGCGGATCGGAAGTGAATTACGCCCTCGTCGCCGTTGATCTGAAACTCGACATCGTCGACGAAACGGAAGATTCGCGACGTGAATTCAGCGTGGACATAGTCGCCGTCATCCTCCACGATGTTCGTGCGCGGCATGCTCTGGATGATAGTGAGGAGCCGGGACCGCGCCTCGTCGACCGAGCCGTCGAAGGTCAACGGAGCGATGCCGTGCAGCTCGTCTTCCGCCAAGGTCGAGACGCAATTGGGCGATTCGGGGCATGGGGCCATTCTGGACATGGAATCTGGGCTTTCTTGTGGCGGCCGGCATCCGGCCATGATCACGGTCAGGGACGCGCCAATCAGCAGAGCGAAGAGATTCCTGCCAACAGAGCGACTCATCGAAACCTCCCTTTCCAGGGGCACAGCAGTACAAGAATACGGTTAGCTATCTGTTGCCTGTCGTATCATGTTCGTCTTGTCCATTCAAACACGTCACGCTATCATGCGGTGACTCAGGAATTGACATGGCGCCGCAACGAACAGGACACGAGCCATAGACAGAATACCGGAAGACGTCACGCTAGTCATTTTTGACGGGACCTGAGGTCTGTGAACAGCCCTCGCCACGGGCGTACGCCGGCTGGATCGCCGGCGCAGGTTGTTCCTCGTACCCTTCCAGTGGGAGTGGGCGCTGGCGGCGGCGGGTGTATCACCCGCGCAGGCCGAGCAGGCGCTCTGGACCGTGTCGCCCGACGGCGAGAAGCGTAGCGGCGCGGCCGCCGTCAACACGGTTCTCGATAGACTTGGCGGGTGCACGCATTCTTGGGAGAATGTACAATCTGCCACTGATCCGCGTGGCGCAAGACACTATATATGAGAGCGTTGCACGGAATCGGAGCAAGTTTCCAGGGGTGACGCCGGCGCTCCATCAGCCCGAACCGTGGAAGCCACAGAGATAGGCGCAGCTCGATCCGCAGTTGCAACACAGGAGAGTGTAGGAGAACACGAGGAAATACGATGCGATATCGAACCGCAATACCCAAAGGTCTGATTGTATTCCTGGTCGTCAGTCTGCTGCTGGCCGCGTGCGCCGCGCCGGCCCCAGTTCCGGCCGCAGAGTCGGAGGCTGCGCCCGCGGCCGAGGCGGACGCCGGTGAGGGCGCCGAAGCGCCGGACGAGTCCGAGTTGACGACGGTGCGCGTGGGCATCATCCCGATCACGATTTTCGCCCCGCTGTTCGTGGCCGACGCCAAGGGCTACTTCGCAGAGGAAGGCATCGCCCTAGAGATGCTGGCCCAAGAGGGCGGACCGGAAAACGTGGTGCAGGTGGCCGCGGGCAACTTTGACGTGGCGGGCAGCGGCATCGGCGCAGGCATGTTGAACGCCATTGCGCGCGGCATCGAGTTTGAGATCGTGGCGCCGCTCCACACGGAACGGCCTCCGCTGACGAGCCCGTTCGTCGTGAGCAAAGAGCGATTCGACAGCGGCGAACTCACGACCATGGCCGATATGGACGGCAAGAAGGTGTCCATCAACTCCAAGGGGGCCGCTACCGAGTACTGGCTGTGGAACGCGTTGCAACAGGGCGGCCTTGACTTCCCGGACGTGGAAGTGCTCGGCGTAGGCTATCGCGACGTGGCGCCGGCCTTGGAAAACGGATCCCTGGACGGCGGCATACTCTCCGAGCCGTTGGCGACGCTCATGGAGGACCAGGGTCTCGTTTCGCGACTGAGCCAGGACTTCATTGACAGCTTCGCGCCCACCTACATGTTCTTCAACAAGGACTGGGCGGTGGCAGAACCCCGACCTCGCCCAGGCGCTTCGTCAAGGCGTACCTGCGCGGCGCCCGCGACTTGAACGGCGACGAGTGGTATACCGAAGAGAACGCCGCCATTATCGAGAAGTATACGGGTGTGCCCGTGGACGTGATCCTGCGCGCCAACCGCTCCTACCATGATCCCAATGGCGTGATCCCGCTCGACGACATCGAGACGCTGGAGGACTTCTTCCGCTCGCAGGGCGAACTTGCCTATGAAGAAGACCTGGACCTGTCCCCGTTCGTCAACGCCACCTACGCGGAGGCGGCGGTGGAAGAATTGGGTGGCGCCGGTCGACTGGCAGTAGCCGGCTGCGTGCAGCCACGACGCCAAACTGATTCACACGTTATGTCGATTGTAGAGACTGACAGCCTAACCAAGATCTTTCCGGGTCCGGACGGGCGTGAAATCCACGCCCTGGGCCCGGTTGATCTGCGCATCGATGCAGGCGAGTTCATCACCATCGTTGGGCCGTCCGGCTGCGGCAAGAGCACGCTGCTGCGCATTATCGCCGGGCTGGAAGAGCCCACAGGCGGTTCGCTGGTGACGGCGGATTCCGCGCTCACGGATCGACCCTTCAACAGCATGGTGTTCCAGGGCGACTCCACCTTTCCCTGGCTGACGGTGCGGCGCAACATCGAATACGGGCTGCGGATTCGGGGCGTTCCGTTCCGAGATCGCGAGGAGACGGTCGGGCGTATGCTGTCGCTGGTTGGGCTGTCCGGATACGGGGAAGCCTATCCGTATCAGCTTTCGGGCGGCATGCGACAGCGGGTCGCGCTGGCGCGCTCGCTGGCGAACGACCCGCAGGTGCTGCTCATGGACGAGCCGTTCGGCGCATTGGATGCGCAGAACCGCAATCTGCTGCAGCAGGAGCTCCTCCAGATCTGGGAATCCGCCGGCATCGGACGGGTCCGCCGGCGAGGCGCACAACGCCACGACCGTCATCTTTGTGACCCACTCCATTGATGAGGCCATCGTGCTTGGCGACCGCGTGCTGGTGATGACGGCGGCGCCCGGGCAAATCAAGGCAGAGGTGCCGGTGCCCTTCGAGCGCCCGCGCAACACTGTCGACCTCAAGCGCGACGCAAGCTACGGCGAGTTGAACTATCAGATCTGGGAAGCGCTGCGCGACGAAGTAGACGCCGTGCGCAGCGCGGAGCTTCGCAGCCAACGATGAGAGCCGCGATGAAAGACCGGCTCATCAATCTGATTTCACCCCTGGTCTTCCTGCTCATCTGGGAGCTTCTCGTGCATCTTCGGCGTACTCGACCGGCGCTTCTTCCCGCCGCCGACAGAGACGCTCCAGCGCATGGCGGAACTGCTGGCCAGCGGCGAACTGGTGACCGCCACGGTCGTGACACTGCGCAGGATGGCGGTCGGGTTCGTGCTGGCCGTGATTCCCGCCATCGCGATCGGGCTGGCCATGGGCGTAAGTCGCACGACGCGGCTCGTGTTCTCGCCGCTGATCTCGGCCCTCTACCCGGTGCCGAAAATCGCGCTGGTGCCCATGGTCGTCATCCTCTTCGGCCTGGGCGAGACAAGCAAATACGCCATCGTAGCCATCTCGGTCTTCTTTCTGGTGGCCATCAACACCATGGCGGGCGTCATGAACATCGAGGATCGCTACTTCGACATCGCCGCGCAACAACGGCGCACGTGGATGGGCGCTGATCTGGACCGTGGCGGTGCCCGCCTCGTTGCCAAACATGCTGACGGGCATCAGCCTGGGGCTGGGCTTTGCGCTGACCGTGATCGTGGGCACGGAGTTGCTGCTGCCCCAGGGCGGCATCGGCGCACTGATCTGGACAAGCTATTATCGCTACGATCTTCCAACGATATTCGCAGGGCTGATCGTCGTGGCCCTGCTTGGATGGGGGTTTACGATACTCATGGCAGAAGTCGAACGCCAGTTGCTTCCCTGGCGCGTCTCGAATCGCGCAAGGCGCCGCAGCGCAGGCTCGAGGATGAACCGCGCGTGCGCCGCTTCGTGCGCACGTGGTGGATGGCCTCGCGCCCGTTCAGCCTAACCGCCGCCATCGTGCCGGTGGTATTGGGCTCGGTGCTGGCGGCATATCGAGGGCGTGTGGAACTGGCTGCTGTTTGCCATCACGCTGATCGCGTCGATCTCGATCCAGATCGGCACGAACCTGATCAACGACTACTTTGACTGGAAGAAGGGCTCCGACACGCCGGAGACGCTGGGTCCCCATTCGGCCATGCGCGAGGGCATGTTGACGCTACAGCAAGTCTTCTGGGGCGGCGTCTTCTTCTTTGCCGTGGGCGCGGCTGCTCGGGCTCTATTTGGTCTATGCGCGCGGCCTGTTCATTCTGTGGATCGGCATTCTGAGCGTTCTCGCCGGCTGGCTGTATACCGCGGGACCCTTCTCCTTTGCCTACAATGCCCTGGGCGAGGTGGTTGTCTTCATCTTCATGGGCCCGATCATGGTGTTGGGCAGCTACTATGTGCAGACACAGAGCTTGAGCTGGGATGTTTTCTGATCTCGATCCCCATTGGGCTGTTGGTGGCGGCGATCCTATACGCAAACAACCTGCGCGACATGGAGAAGGACCTGCGCAACAAGAAGCGCACGCTTGGCCAACCTGTCCGGAAGGAAGGCCAGCCGCTGGGAGTTCGACTTCCTCATCGGCGGCAGCTTCGTGTGCATCGTTCTGCTGGTGCTGTTTGGCGTAGCGCCCGGCCTTCACGCTGCTGGCGCTGATCACGCTGCCCAGCGCAGTGGACCTGATCCGCACGGCGACGCTCTACGATGCGCCGGAGCGGCTCAACAAGGTCGTGCGCGGTACGGCGGTGCTGCATCAGCGTTTCGGCTGGCTGATGATCGCAGGCGTGATCGCAGCCATCATCGCCGAGATCGTGTAGATGAACCGGCGTATCCCACGTCGAACGCGCCTGCGCACGGCCCTGACGCTTATCAAGCCAGGCCGTTGGCTCTTTGCTGCAGTGTATGTGCACGCACACGTGAATCGCGCAGCGAACCGAAGCAACCGTGCCGTGCGCCACAGCCATGCGAGCGATGACCGCATTTGCATTGGCGGCGCGCTCGAAGTATATGTGTTAGCTCGATCGGCCCGTGCCGTGCGGCCATCGAAACGCGAAGTGACAGACTACTGCTAGATCAGGACAAATGAAGATGACGACTGATTCACGATATACCGTTCGGGCCACCCAGTGCGACTATCGCGCCTCAGACGAGGAAGTCTACGAAGCGCTGAAACGAGCGACGGACCCGCTCACAGATTCTTGGGACAGGCTGCGCCGAGCCAAACGCATCGGCCTGAAGTTCAACCAGGACAAGCCGGCGGAACGCCAAGTGCGGTACGAGGGCATGCTGCAGCAGTTGGTAAGCGACAAGGTGGTGCGGGCGACCCTCCGGCTACTGCGGGAGCGGACCGACGCCGAGCTAATCTGTCACCGACGTCAGCTTCTACGCAATCTATGAAGGCACTGACCCCGTCGCGTCGGCGACCGCACTGCCCATTCTGCGCGAGTTCGACGTGGAATACGTGATCGCAACCGAGCCGCCGTACACCATGTGCCAGGTCCCCGGAGGCGGGCAGATGTTCCGCCAATACTTGCTGCCGGCCTCATCCGTGGATGTGGACGAGTTCATCTCGATTGCGAAGTTGAAGAACCACGCCTTCATGGGCGTTACGTTGACGCTGAAGAATCTGTTCGGGCTGATGCCCACCGAGCCCGTGGGTCACACGCGCTCCTACTTCCACCACATTGTGCGCATGCCCTATATGCTGGCGGATATGGGGCGCATCTATGACCCCGCGCTCAATATCGTCGACGGGTTGATCGGCCAGGCGGGACGCGAATGGGGCAACGGCCGCGATGAGAGTCCAACGCAGATTTCGAGCACGCTCTTGGCCGGCGACCATACGATCGCGACGGACGCGTGCGGCGCCTATCTGATGGGCCATGATCCGGCCAGCGACTGGCTGACGCCGCCCTTCCATCGCGATCGCAATCCATTGCTTGTGGCCGCGGAGGGCGGGTTCGGCACGGTGAATCTGGACGAGATCGATTTCGCACAGCGAGGTCGAGGCTCCGGTTGGCGCGTTCTACGCACAGCAGACGGACCCGACGCAGACGAACATCAGTTGGCGATTGACGACGGCCGAGCAGGCGCTGCACTATCAGGACAACCGCAAGAAGTACGTCGACAAGTATGCGGGCGAGTATATCCTATTGCAGGAAGGCGAGGTGCGCTGGCACGACGCCTCCAGCGACCTGCGCATGAGCCGGCGCATCCTGGCGGGCGATCGCCGTGATCAGGCGTTGTGGATGAAGTACGTGGACCCCGAGGAAGCGGAAGGCGAACACTTCGGCGTGTACGACGACGCCCTGGCCGTGTCCCTGGCCGCGCAGGCAGCCCAAGTCGCGTAGATCAAGCTGTGCACCAGTTGAAGCCGGCCGTGCGACCCGCAGACGTTTGCGGACTGCACGGCCGGTTTGTTTCGTGGCAGGTACAGGTGCGTCCTCCGGCTACACTCCTGCCGGCGCCAGCCCGTTAGCCGTGGGCCGCAGTCCGCTGGGCCACCAGGGCTCGAAATCGCTCTGCAATATCGAGCGTGCATTCGCCCGCCCGCCCGTTGCCGATCGATGTCCCGTCCA
The DNA here is from genome assembly GCA_963752485.1 of uncultured Chloroflexia bacterium. Lineage (GTDB taxonomy): Bacteria > Chloroflexota > Anaerolineae > Caldilineales > Caldilineaceae > JASGTU01. The sequence continues at coordinate 231,344 of CAVVYP010000011.1, read as the reverse complement.
CGCGCGAGATCGGCATGACCTCCTTCGTAGTGCTGGTCAGGAAGAGCTCGTCCGCCCCCAGCAGCTCGTCATAGGTGATGTCGGCCTCTGTCACTTCGTACGCGCCGGCGACGGCCTCGAGCACAGCCTGCCGCGTGATGCCCAACAGGATCTCCCTGGCCGGCGTCACCACCTTGCCCCCGCGCAGCACAAACAGGTTCGAACGTGTGCCCTCGGTGACGCGTCCGTCCGGCGTGCGATAGACGGCTTCGACTGCGCCCGCCTTGTCCGCTTCGCGCACGGCTATGATGGCCCCCAGATAGTTCAGGCTCTTCACGGTCGGCAGCAGGCGGGCGATATCCGTGGTGGTGACGGATGCGCCTTCCGTGTAGATTTCCGGCGCATAGGGCTTGAGCGCGTGCACCATGACAGCCAGGGACGTGTTGTCCTGCGGCAACATGTAGTTGCTGGAGACGCCGCCGGTAGCGACGATGCGAATCGTGACATCGCTGAGCCCGTTGCGATCGTTCGTCTCGCGCACGATGGCCTCGATCTCGTCCAGGCTCCAAGGCATGTCGAGACCGATTTGCGCCGCCGACCGCAGCAGCCGCTGCACATGCTCGCGCAACATGAACGGTTCGTGGCCGTATGTGCGCAGGAAATCGAAGACGCCGAACCCCCTGACGATCGCCAGGTCGCCCAGTGGCAAGGACGCGTCCTCAGCCCGCAGATATTCGCCGTTGAGGTAGTAGACCATTCCGCCCGTCATGGGGCCTCCTTCACTGCAACAATGGGTAGGGTGATTCGCCAGCAGCTATTCCAACACCGGATGCGCGAGGTGAAATTCCGTGGCGTCCTGGTAGGCCTTGGCCACGGCCAGCAGCGTAGATTCATCGTACAGCCGCCCGATGAAGGTGATGGTGGACGGCAGCCCGTTCTCCCGCCAACCGTTGGGCAGCACCACCGCCGGATGACCCGTAGCATTGGTGAGCCACAGATTCGGGCTGTCCAGGGACGGCGCGACGTAGACGTCCACGCTCTGCATGAGCTCCGCCATGGCCTGTATGACGAGGGTGCGCAGGCGATTGGCCTGGATGTATTCCACGGCCGGCACGGTTCTGGCCACGCGCCAGCGGTTGGGCCAGGCGTCCTCGCTCTGGCGCACGAGCTCATCATCCCGGTTCGAGCGCGTGAGCTCGTCGAACGCGGCCGCGGCCTCCACCCAAAGAATGATCTCCATTGCCTTGGCCGGCAGGGCCGGCAGTTGGATGGGGATCGAGATCCGCGCCCAGCGTCGCGCAAGGCGTCCAGGCTCGCATCGTCCTGGGCCTTGGTCGGTCGTTCCGCCGCGAAATCCGCCTCGACATAGCCGATGCGCAGGTTGTGCAGGTCCGCTACAACGGGCCATTCGAAACCGGCGTCGATGACAGTCGGATCCATGCCGTCCGGCCCGCGTATGGCGTCGAACACGAGCGCGCAGTCTTCGACCGAGCGGCACATGGGCCCGATCTTGTCCAACGTCCAGCACAGAGCCATGGCCCCGTGGCGGCTGACGCGGCCAAACGTGGGCCGCAGGCCGGTCACGCCGCAGGCAGTGGACGGCGAAACGATGGAGCCGTGGGTCTCCGTGCCGATGGAGAAGCCGACTAGACCGGCCGCCGTCGCCGACCCCGAACCTGCCGAGGAGCCGCTGGAGCCTTCCTCCGTATTCCATGGGCTGCGCGTGCGCCCGCCGAACCAGACGTCGCCCCACGCAAGCGCGCCCATGGTGAGCTTCGCCACCAGCACCGCGCCGGCCTGTTCCAGCCGCTGCACGACGGTGGCGTCCATGTCCGGAATCTGATCACGATAGGGCGTTGCACCCCAGGTAGTGGGGATATCCCTTCGTGGCAAGCAGGTCCTTTGCGCCCCAGGGGATGCCATGCAGGGGGCCGCGATAGCAGCCCGCTGCGATTTCGCGGTCGGCGCGCAGGGCCTGTTCGCGTGGCCAGATCCTCCGTCAACGTGACCACGCATTCGAGTTCGGGGCCGATGCGCTTCAATCGATCCAGGTATATGTCCGTCAGCACGACGGATGTGATTTGTCGCGAATGAATGAGCGAGGAGAGCAGGGACACGGGCCAGAAGGCGATCTCCTCCAGGTCGTCCGGGAGCGGGGGAAGCGGAGCCGGCAGCGTCTGGAGCGGGCGCGGTGGACGCGTTGCAGCGGGCGCGGCGGCCGGCGGGCGCGGGTCGAAATGCCAGGCAGGCGGCACGGAGTTGGCGATGCTGACCGTGCGGGCGAGCTCGTAGTTCTCCAGGCTCACGTTCACGCCGGGCAACATCAACTCGATCTCGTCGTCCGTAAAGCGCAAGCCGGCCAGTGTAAGCGCGCCGGCAATCGCCTCCGCCTCGATGCGAGATTCGGCCGGCTCATTGGCAAGGTGGCGGCTGGTCCTGACTTCAGATGGGTCGCTCATGGCAGTTCCTGACTGGTTGGAGATAGGCTACTGCGGTAGCACGGAGGGCATGAATGCGTTGCATGGCGAACGCTGGTTGCCATTGTATCAGAACCCGGGCCAACCATACAGCCGCGCGCCAACCTGTCATTCAAGCTGTCATTCCGAGCTCGGGCGCCCCCGGGGCGCGGACTCCACCACTTGGCCCCCAATGCTAGACAGACCCCGGGCCCGCGCGAGTACAATTCGCGCCATGTCGCTGCCCATAGTCTATCACCCGGACTTCGTCTCGCCGCTGCCGCCGCATCATCGTTTTCCAATGCCCAAGTTCGGCCGCGTCTACCAAAGACTGATCCGCGACGGCATCGCATCGCCGGACCAATTCCACATACCGGAGCCCGCGTCTGTGCCGCTGCTGGAGCTCGTGCACGGCGCAGAATACGTGCGCGCGTTTCTGCGAAGGAACCATCGATCCGCGTGCCATGCGCCGCATCGGGCTGCCGTGGTCGGAGGCGCTGACCTTCCGCACGCGCGCGGCCGTCGGCGGCACCGCGCTGGCCGCGCGTCTTGCGCTCGAGTACGGCGTCGCCTGCAGCACCGCCGGCGGCACCCATCACGCGCACGCGGATTTCGGTTCGGGCTACTGCATCTTCAACGACCTGGCAGTGGCCGCCCGCGTCGTGCAGCAAGAAGGGCTTGTGCGCAGGGTGCTGATCGTCGACCTGGACGTCCACCAGGGTGACGGAACCGGCGACATCTTCCGCGACGACGCCAGTGTGTTCACGTTCTCCATGCATTGCGGCGCCAACTTCCCCTTTCGCAAGTGCGCCGGCGACCTCGACGTCGACCTGCCCGTGGGCGCCGGCGACGAGGAATACCTGCATTGTTTGCAGGCGCATTTGCCGGGACTGCTGGTCCACGCGGACGCCGGACCTCGTGATGTTTGACGCCGGGGTGGATCCGCACAGAGACGATCGGTTGGGGAAGCTGGCCATGACGGACGAAGGATTGTATGCGCGCGACCGCTACGTGATCGGCGCATGCGCTGCCGCCGGCATTCCCATCGCATGTGTGATCGGCGGCGGCTATGACAGAGACATCGACCGGCTGGCGCGCAGGCATTGCCTGATGCACCGGGCGGCGGACGCCGTGTTCAATGAATTCAGGCTATAGCGCGTTCGCCCTGGGTGTATACTTGAGTGTACGAAGCCCCCTGCCGGTTGGCGTATGGTTCCCGGGGAGTGTGCCGAAGGGACGATAATCCGACATGAACAGTACGGACGCCCAAACGACGGCGAGCAGGCGCCCAGCTCACAGCACCGGGAGATATCGAACGCAGAGATCGCTGCACGATTCGAAGAGGTGGCGGAACTGCTGGAGGCGCAACAGGCCAATCCCTACCGCGTTCGCGCCTACCGGCAAGGCGCGAAACGGTGCGCGGGCTGCCGGAGCCCGTCGCGGACCTGCTGGAACGGGAGGGAATCGAGGCGCTCGTAGCCCTGCCCGCCATTGGCCAGTCGCTGGCGCGCGCCATTGAGCAGATGGTGGACACCGGCAGCCTGAACCTGCTGCAACGACTGCGCGGGGATGTGCGGCCGGACCGTGTGTTCATGACCGTGCCGGGCATCGGCTCCACACTTGCCGCCAACATCCACGAACAGCTCGGGATCGAGACGCTGGCGGACCTGCACGCCGCGGCCATCGACGGCCGGCTTGCCACGGTTCCGGGCTTCGGCCCGCGGCGTGTGCAGGCCGTACAGGAATCATTGTCGGGACGACTGCGCCGCCCCGCTCCCCACAGGCGAACGCCCCGAGTCCAGCCTGACGCAACTGAGCTTGCCAAGCGTGGCCGACCTGCTGGATGTGGACGAGGAGTACCGGCGCAAGGCCGCACAGGACCGCTTGTTTCGCATCGCGCCGCGCAGCTTCAACCCCACTGGGGCGGCGTGGCTGCCGATTCTGCACACGCGGCGTGGCGACGCGCACTACACGGCGCTCTATTCCAACACCGCGCGAGCGCACGAACTCGGTACGACCAAGGATTGGGTGGTCATCTACCGCGACGACGCGGATGGGGACGGGCAGTGGACGGTCATCACGTCCCGCTTCGGTTCGCTCAGCGGGAAGCGCATCGTGCGCGGACGCGAGCAGGAGACCCGCGCCTACTACGACGAACTCGCCTGCAAGACGCTAGCCGCCGGCATGGCCGGTCGAGCGCCCGCTGCTGGGCCTTCAGAAGCTCCTTGATGCCCATTTCGGCCAGCAGCAGCATGGCGTTCAAAGCCGCGCGGCTATACGGCTCGCCTTCCGCCGTGCCCTGCACCTCCACGAAGCGGCCGTCCGTCGTCATCACCACGTTCATGTCCACGTCCGCGGCCAAGTCCATCTGATAGTCCAGGTCGAGGGCGGCCCTGCCGTCGACGATGCCGACGCTGACGGCGGCGACAGCCTGCTTCAGCACGCCCGGTCCGACCTGCTTCGTCCGCTCCAGCTCACGGATCGCAAGAGCAAGCGCCACGTATCCGCCCGTGATGGAGGCTGTGCGTGTGCCGCCGTCCGCCTGCAACACGTCACAGTCCACGATGATCTGCCGCTCGCCCAGCTTGTCGAGATCGACGACGGCGCGCAGGCTGCGTGCAATGAGGCGCTGGATCTCCTGTGTGCGCCCTTTGGGTCGCAATGTCTCGCGCGGACTCCGGTCGGAGGTGCTGCGGGGCAGCATCGCATACTCGGCCGTCACCCATCCGTGCTTCTGCTTGGCATAGCGCAAGCCACGGCGGCAGCTTGTTCTCCACCGTCGCGTTGCACAGCACCTTGGTGTCTCCTACGGAGATCAGCACAGAGCCTTCGGGATAGCGCACGAAGTCGAGCTCGAAATGCACGGGGCGCAGTTCGTCGAGTTCGCGCAGGTGGGACGCCATAGGATGGTTCCTTTCGATGGCTCGTACTGCTGCCAGTGGCTCCGGCCGCAGTTCTGCCGGTGGCGCAGGTCGAGGTCTTGGCCGATATATGGGCCACGATGCCTTGCGCGTGTCATTATCGCGGATGACGCTGCGAAGTACAATTGCTGACTCTAGCATGAAGGGTATGCGCCGATGGCGAGCATGCGCCTGCTGGCGGAGCGAACGCCGTTGTCGGAAAACCAAAACCCTTCCGGGCTCCGGAAGGGTCTCAGAGGTGGACCTAAAGGGACTCGAACCCTTGACCTCTACAATGCCATTGTAGCGCTCTCCCAACTGAGCTATAGGCCCTTACTTACGTTTACATTGCGCCATGCCGTCAAACGAGTTCGTGCCGTCCATGCACTCATCGTGCACCCGTGCGTGCTGCATTTGGGCAGCGCTCCACTGCGATGGTGGAGCTGAGGGGACTCGAACCCCTGGCCTCTACAGTGCGATTGTAGCGCTCTCCCAACTGAGCTACAGCCCCGCGCGACAGGAGTATAGCAGAGGCCAATATCTGCCGTCAAATTCGACGAGGGGCAATCTCTCCCGGCGGCATCTCAGTCGGGAAAGCACGCGCGAAACTCCTCGACAGCTTTGGGTCCGTTGCGCTCCAGTCCGGCATAGAACGCCGTAGGTATCCTGCGGCCGGTAGTCCACGCGTTCCACGCGGAACGGGGCCAAGCGCTGCCCGTTCTTGCGGCGCTCCACGACGTCCAGGAAGTATTCCACGGCGTTGGCGACGCTGTTGGCGTCCGTCCAGTCCGATTTGTACAAAGGCGTGCATGCCTTGTTGAAGATCCACGTCATGTTGGGCATCGAGCCGTAGGCGCGATGGCACGCTCCATCCAGGCTGTCAACGTAGATGGGTCGGGTCACGCCGAGGACATCGCGGAGAGCCGCGGCGTGCCCCAGCTTCTGCTCGAACGATGTGAGATGCGGATAGTGTTCGCCGGGATGGGCTTCATTTGTGTAAAGGAAGACCGAGCCGGTGTCCCGATTCTGGTACTTGCTGGCAAGGGCAGTTCATGGATGGCGCCGCCATCCCGCAGTACGGTCAGGTGAAGGAGCCGAACTCAACGATGGTATACGTGTGCAGACGAACGATCTCGGCCAGGCTGGTCGGCTCGCCGGCAAGGTCCCAGAGCGGAAAGGTCGGACCGCGCTCGCCCAAGGCCGGCGAAGCGTCGAACCGCATCCAGGGCTGGAAGTTCTCCTGCGTGAAACTGTCGAAATTGTACGTCGCGCTGTGCTGCTCGTCCATGGTCTCCCCCATCATGCGCCAAATTGGCGATGCCGCGCCAAGACGCTTCCTCTGTTCGGGCAACGAAGTCTCTGACGATCAGACGAAGCTCGGCCCTGTCATTCCCGCATGGTGTTAGCGGGAATCCACCGCGCGAGTCCTCCGCACCGTGGATTCCGGCTTCCGCCGGAATGACAAGTTGGCGATGCACATCGTTGCGCCAATGCACGATGTCTCCGGCGATACGACGCCTCCGACCCTGTCATTCCCGCATGCCGTTAGCGGGAATCCACCACGCGTGCACAAGTCCCTCGGCGCAGTAGCTTCCGGCCTCCGCCGGAATGACAAGCGCGCGATTCCAGTTGCCAGAGGATCAGTTGCCCGCACCCTGGGTGGTAGTCGGCCTCCGATCCCACACCGTGACGGGCAGCGGCCGGTTCATGTCACGACGCATGGCGGTGGCGTAGTCCACGTCGATGACCCAGTTTCTCTCCAAGAGGGAGCTGACGTGATGCTTGGCTGCCGCGTCGATCACAAGGAACGGTCCTTCCACATCTCCGGGTCCCCACTCGATCCACACCTTGCGGTTCAGGTCTTCGCGCCCGAGCAACGCGACATACCCTACGCACTCGCGGCACATGGACACGTGCTGGGCTTCCAGGCGGAACGCAAGCACCTGTTGCATGATGCCGGGGTTGTAATACATGGCGCGCCCGGCGCGGGGGAATTCATCGCCTGCGGGCTGGGCGGCAGGCGCTGGGCAGGCGCCCGAACAACCGTGCGACGACTGTGCCGGCGCGTTGGCCGGTGACTTACTGGCTACAGCGGGCGCGGCGTCAATCATGCCCGGCGACAGGGTGCGCGTCTCCGCGTCGTAGACATAGCTGCCGCGGTAGAAGCGGGGGTCTTCGATGTCGCCGATCTGCGAAATCTGGCCGCTGATCTTGGGGGCCGGTTTGTCCGAGGTCGAATCGCTCGCATGTGCCGCGACGGGGGCAGTGGCCACGGAAGTAGCCGCGGCATCGGCCGCGGCATCGGCCGCGGAATTTGCAGTCGGTGAAGGCGTGGGCGACTTCGCAGGAGTCGCCATAGCCGTGGGCTCCGCGCTTGGCTTGTTGGAACTGGCGCTCGCCGAGGGCGATGCCGTAGCTGCGATCACGGGGGCAGTGGAGATCAGCGACTGGGACGCCGCTTCGATTGCGGCCGGCTCCAGCGCGGCCTGCGCGGGCGCGGACGGCGGTTTGCCGCCTTTGGTCGCCGGCGCGCCTTGCTTGTTCTTCAACGCGGCTACCGGCACGGCTCCCCACTGAGGCTCGACGAGCGCGCCCGCCGGCTGCCCGTTCCCGCCGGGAATGAACTCATATGTGTCGGAATAGAATCGTGGATCGACGGCCTTGCTTGCAGGCGGGGGGATATAGACGAATTGCTCGGTATGAAACGGGCTGCTTGCGCTCTCGGCATTTGGTTCAGCCGCGGCGCCGGCGGCCGGAGCTGAAGCCGGCAGACTAGCCAGGGACTCCGCAGTGACCGGCCCCGGCGCAAGCAGACAGACTGCCGCCAGAAACGCTACTGCAACGGTACGCATGGATGTCTCCTACAAGTATGATGATGGCTGTAATGGTTGGCTTGACTCCTGCGCTAGCGTTGCGTAGCGCAATGGCTTGGGACGACGCCGGGCTACGGCGTGGCATGCAAGCGGTATGTCGAAAACTGGCGCCCGCGGTAACTCAGAGTCCGGGTTGGGGGCCCTTACGATCAATATCGACTGACGTTGGAACCGTGCACCGACAGGGAAACCGGTGAGTTGCCAGTCCATGCGAACATGGGCAATAACTTTCCGGCAACGTTGATTGGTCTGGACAAATCTTGGTCTCGCAACATTCTGCCACACTCAGGCGCATGGGGCAACTCCGCTTCAAAGGGGGACAACCCGGCCGCAAGCGCACGCATGATCCACGCGCCGCAGAGCGCCGATGCGCTACGGTTTGAGGGCTGGGGGACAGGTTGATGGGGGACAGGCCGATCGCTAGAATGTGCACGGTTTCCACTCCTGTGTCCATACCGCCGCCCATCCACGTCCGTCCTGACCGGCGACGTCGAATGCCTGGCTGACTGCCCGCGCACAAAGAACCGCCGGCGAAGCTCGCCGGCGGTTTTTTGTGTGTTCTCTTCAAGTCACCCGGTCGCCAGACGTCCACTTGTCAGCCACCGAGACCCGTGCACTTGTCATTCGGGTCTCGGGAGCCCCCCGAGGGCGCGGAATCCATTGCGCCGTACAACGAGCAGACGCCCGCCAATGCGGATAGCCGCTATCGGAGCACTGATCGCGTATCCAATCCGCGTCTATCCCAGGTTGGTCGTGAAGAACTCCAGGGTACGCTCCCATGCCTCGGCGGCCGCGTCGGGACGGTAGGCGTCCGGTCGTTCGTCGTTGAAGAAGGCGTGCGGCGCTCCCTCATAGACGTAGGCCTCCGCCTCAAACTCGGTCTCGTCCCGCACCACCTGGACCATGGCCTCCAGCTCATTCAGGTCGAAGCGGTCTTCTGTCCCGTAGTGGGCCTGAATTGGGGCTTTGACCTGGGCGGCCTCTTCCGGCGTCAGCAGAGTGCCGTAGTACGGTGCGGATGCGCCCACCCGGTCGCTCCAAACGGCCGCCTGCAAGGCAAGACCTCCGCCCATACAGTATCCAACCACGCCTGCCTTGTCGCCGGACACATAGTCCTGGGCCAAAAGGAAGGCCATCGCCTGGTCGATCTCCATGACCGCTTCCGGCTGGTCCAACTCCATGACCAGTTTGCGCGCCTCGTCGGGCTCGGTGGCCACTGCGCCCTTGTACAGGTCCGGCGCAAGGGCTACGAAGCCCGCCTGCGCAAAGCGTCGCGTCACATCCATGATGTGTTCGTTCAGACCCCACCATTCCTGAATCACGATCACGGCGGGCGCCGGGTCTCCGCCCGAAGGTCGGGCGAGGTATCCGCTGAGCACTTCTCCGTCACGGTCCTCATAGGTGACCATCTGCGTGATCAGCTCGCCGTCGTCCATGGCCTCCGAGCCCATGGCAGCGCCGGCTGCCGGCGTCTCAATCATCTGCGGCGCCGGCGCATCTTCGGGAATCGTCATCACGCAGGCCGCCAGAATGTTGGCCACCGACAGGCTGCCTACAGCCACTGCCGACCGGCGCAGAAACTGCCGGCGACTCAACTTGCCCAGTTGATACGACGTAACCAGGTTCATCACTTCAATACGGTCCATGATATCCTCCTTTTGTACAGGCTTCGCACAGTCTTTTCTCCGTGGAGTAGGATATCATGATCGAGCGGATAGTTTTGTAAGCTATCTCATGGCGTCAATCGATTCGGCGGGTGGCGGCCCTAGCTTGCAAGGCGGAAGACAGGGCGGAGAAGCGCCGCTTTGGGAGGAATTCGCGATGTTCGGTTGGAGACGTCGCTCGCCCGCCCTATTCCTCGGTTGGCGTCCAGCGGCGATCCGTCTTCTTGCGGGCGCGGTGATGCTTGCCCCGCAAACGACGTTCCCTGGCGGCGGTGGAGGGAGCTGTTGGCCTGCGGGCGCGCGGCTGATGTTCCGCCTGGCGCACCAGGTCGCGAAGTTTGGCGAGGGCGCGTTCGCGGTTGCGTTGCTGGCTGCGCGAGCTCTTGGCCTCGATGAGGATGACGCCGTCTGCGGTGGCGCGTTGACCTGCCAAGCGCAAGAGGCGTTCGCGTACATCCTCCGGCAGGGACGCCGAGTTGGCTGCGTCGAAGCGGAGCTGCACGGCTGTCGCGACCTTGTTGACGTTCTGGCCGCCCGGACCGGACGCGCGCGTAAACGCGAGTTGGATTTCATCGTCTGGGATGTCAATTTGGCGCGAAATCTTCATCATTCCCGTCCCTTGCCGCCGCCCGCCTGTCTTGCCTGTTCCGCCGCCCGACAGCGGAAGCGCCCCCAATGCTGGGCCAGACGGCGCGGATTGACAAATCCTGCCCGTGATTGACAGAAGGTGGGTGGCGCGTGTACGATTCCGCTTGGTCCTGCCATCGACCCATTCCTGCCGCTTCGAGAGCTGTATTATGCCTCCACGTATCCAGCATGTGAGCATCCCCATACCGCCCGACGGCGCGGATGCCGCGCGCCGATTCTACAGCGACGTCCTGCAACTCGCCGAGATGGCGGTGCCGCGGGAGATGAGTTCGCTCGACCTAGTCTGGTATCGGCTCGGCGACACCGAACTGCATCTGTTTGCAGAACAGGTGCAGGCGGACCGTTCGGCGCGCCACTTCTGCATTGCGGTAGATGACGTGGACGCACTGCGCGCACGGCTGGAAGCTGCTGCCGTCCCCGTCGTCGGCGCAGCGCCCATGCCCGGCCGCCGGCGCCATTTCTGCCGCGACCCGTTCGGGAACCTGATCGAGTTCACAAGTCTCGAAGAAGCGGAAGCGTAGGCGCCGCCCGCTTCGCAGCAAGCGTCCACTGCCTTCACGCGCTTTCATCATCGCAGCAATTCGCCAACCCTTCACATTCATTTGACGATCTCACCCGAATAACTCACTAGACAGGTGGCCAATGAGTACTCCATCGACCCTTACACACTTGGAATGCAGCTACTGCGGCGCGGAATACGATGCAAATGCGCTCATGAATCTATGCCCGCAATGCGCCAAGCCCCTGCTGGCCCGGTATGACCTGGTCGAGGCCGCACGCACGCTCACGGCGCAGTCGTTGGCGCAGAGGCCCGCGTCCATGTGGCGATACGCAGAGGTGTTGCCCGTACAGGACGAAGCCGCGATCCTCGACCTGGGCGAGGGCTGGACGCCGCTGACCCGGTGCGATCGACTGGGCGAAGAGATCGGTTGCCCGGATACGTGGATCAAGGACGAAGGCCTCAACCCGACGGGCAGCTTCAAGGCGCGTGGCCTGAGCGCGGCGGTGAGCCGGGCGTACGAACTCGGCGCAACCTCGCTGGCCATCCCCAGCGCCGGGAATGCGGCCGGAGCCATGAGCGCGTATGCCGCGAAGGCGGGACTGCCGGCCTATGTGTTCATGCCGGCGGACGTGCCGTCCATGTTTCGCGTGGAGTGTGCGCAGCTCGGCGCGCAGGTGACGCTCATCGACGGCCTGATCACGGACTGTGGCGTGGCCGTGCGCGAGGGCATGGCCGAGCACGGCTGGTTCGATGTGAGCACATTGAAGGAACCGTATCGCATCGAGGGCAAGAAGACGATGGGCTATGAGCTGGCGGAGCAGTTGGGCTGGACAGTGCCCGACGTGATCATCTACCCCACGGGCGGCGGCACCGGTCTGATCGGCATGTGGAAGGCCTTTGCCGAGATGGAGGCGATGGGCCTGATCGGGCCGGAGCGGCCGCGCATGGTGACGGTGCAGAGCCAGGGCTGCGCGCCCATGGTGCGCGCGTTCGAGCGCGGTGACGAATTCGCCGAGGCGTGGCAGGGAGCGGCGACGGTGGCGGACGGGTTACGCGTGCCCGCGGCCGTGGGCGACTTCCTGATCCTGCGCGCCCTGCGCGAGAGCGGCGGAACGGCCGTCGCCGTGGCGGACGAGGAAATGCTGGAGCTTGCGCAGGTGATGGGCAAGCATACGGGCATCTTCCCTGCGCCGGAGGGCGCCGCGTGTCTGGCCGCACAGATCCGGCTGCTGCGCGAGGGATGGATCAAGCCGGACGAGAGTGTAGTCCTGTTCAACACAGGCAGCGGGCTCAAGTACGCCCACCTGTGGGCGGAGGCATAGGCGGCGCTGGGCGGCGCTAGGCGGCGCAAGGCGGCGCAAGCCTGTGATAGGCGGCGGCGCCGTCATCTGCCTTTCGCATCGATCCGTGCTTCGTCCTAATCGCAGTTTCACGTGGCCCTCGGCGCCCACTCACGGGCGAGGCGCAGGCTGGCAGTTGGTACGGTAGCGGTCGACTCCGCACGCCGTCGACATTTCGGGTTTTCGGGTTTGACGCTCAACCGCAATTCTGCTACTCTTATCGGGCATTCGTCTCATTGAGCACGAACTGCAGAGTGACAAGTCCCGAAGATCGAGTTCTGGCAACACGTTGGATGGATTGTTCAATCCGCTCTGGCTGTCTGTTGCTTCCCACATTCAGTCCAGTGATCTGCAGTGCGCACGTGCGCACACCCCGAGGCGGGTCTGGAGCGGTCTATAACGGTATCATCGCAGTACAGTTCACCTACCATCACAACACTAGGACTACGCCAAGGAGGAAAACCTATGGCCAGAAGTAAGCTGACACGTCGAAGTTTCTTGCAGGTTTCAGGCGGGGCAATCGGTATGGCTGCGCTGGCAGCGTGTGCTGCGCCGGCTGCACCGGCCGCCGCTCGGGCAGCGAGACGGGCGGTGAGATGCCCGCCGAACTCGCCGGATTCTCTATGGGTGCTGCACAAGCAGGACTTCCACCCTGAGTACAATGACTTCATTCGCGCCCATATTGAAACATTTCGCGGCGGAGAACAACCTGGAACTGGACGTTGCCTTCACTGCTGGCTTCGCAGGCTCCGGCGCCGACACCAGAAGGTGGCGGCGGCGGTGCAGGCAGGCGATCCGCCGGATGTCTGGATCGACAACGTCAACCCGTTCCAGCTTGAATCAGCTCGGCCTGCTATCCAGGATGTCACCGACCTGCAGAGTGAAGTGATCGGCATGTACGGTGAGCCGGCCGCACGCCCGAAGAACGAATGTTGCTCTGGACGGCGAATATGTCGGCGTGATCCTGCACACACGCGCGACGGCGGCTGGGCGCGCACGGATGTGTTCGGACCGGCCGGGCATCGACATCGCAGCCATTCGCACGTTCGACGAGTTGCGCGAGGCGTGCCTCGCAGGTATCCGACCCCGACAATGAACTGTTCGGCTGGGGCATGACGGTCAACCAGTGCGGTGACGGTTCGTGGTTCATCATCGCGTGTGGTGCAGGGCTTTGGCGGCACGTGGGTGGACGAGACCGGTCAGTATGTGACGATGAACTCGCCGGAGACTGTCGACGCGGTTGAATGGATGGTGGACACTCTACACGAATGAGAAGTGGGCTCCCATGCTGCCGCCTGGCGTTCTGGCTGGACAGACTCGTCCAACAACGAGGCGTTTCTGGGCGAGAAGGTAGCCTATACCCAGAATGCCGGCACGGTCTACGCCAAGGCAGTAGCCGATGGTCTGCCGGTGGCAGAAAAGACCGTCTACCACATAGCCGGTGGGCGGACCCGCGGTTCAGGAGTTCATGGGCCTGGGCGGCATGTACCAGCACCATCATCACCGACTCCAAGAACGCGGAAAGGGCTCGGAGCTGATTCTGAGCTTCTACAACGAAGAAACCATGAACGGCATGTTCGGTAGCGCTTTGCCTATGCGCTGCCTGCCTACGACCGCAGTGGGATTGGGCGTCATCGCAGACAACCCGATCTCGATGCAGATGAAGGACTGCCGCTCTTGATCCTTCCGGTTGGAATGGTCTGCCGTGGCCGGGGCCAAGCACCGCTCAGATTGGCGCAGTCGGCAACAGCAACATTCGACACCGACATCGTGGCCAATGTGTTCAACGGCACGATGACGGTCGCAGAGTCCGTGGAGGACGCCTACAAGAAGGCCGTTGAGATCTTCCAGGAGTTCGGCGCACCCGGCGAGATAGTCTGAGCCGCACGTATATCGTTGTCGGTCGGAACGTCTGCCGGTGCATGCGGTCAGACGCTACTACCACGCAATCACATTGCGTTCGTCTCAGTTCATGTCACCTGCGTGTGATCAGTTCTTCCTCGAACGCTCACGCAGACCGCGTTCGACTAGTAGTCTATCGGCATATTCGTTTTCGAACGCGTACTCTGAACACCATGACTGCCTATGCACGCTGTCAGAACGCGGCACGAAGGAGAGAACTAGGCTAATGAGCCAGTCGACAATCGCCGAGACGCCAACTGCCGATCTATCCCGACGACGCGAGGCCGCAGGTGGAACGCGAAGCTGAAACAATGTGCTTGGACCCGATTGGTTCACGGCCTATCTGTTTGTTCTGCCCAATGGTTATTCTTCTGGGTGGACTCATCGCCTATCCGTTCGCGCGCGCCGTATACATGAGTTTCACGAATACGGTTTCGCTGGATATTGGACCGTTTGTCGGCTTCAAGAACTACCGAACGATTTATGGAGTGACAGCACTTTCTGGCAGGCTTTCGCAACACAGTCCAGTACACGTTGACGGCCGTTCAGCTTCAAGTTTGTGCTGGGGCTCGGCGCGGCGATGCTGCTGCGACGGGTGACGACGCTGGAAGAATGTTCTTACTGGGCTTGGTCCTGCTGCCCTGGATCATTCCGCATGTGGTCATTGCGCTGACGTGGCAAGAACCTGCTCGATCCGCTCTATGGCGGCGTCAATCAGTTCCTGATCCAGACGGGCATCGTCGATCGCGGCTTCCCGTGGCTGGGCTGACATTCACACAGCCATGCCCTCCGTCATCATGGTCAACATCTGGCAGGGCATTCCGTTCTTCACCATCATGATGGTGGCCGGACTGAGTTCCATCGACAACGAACTCTACGAAGCGGCCAGTATTGACGGCGCCAATGCCTGGCGAAAGTTCCTGCATGTGACGTTGCCGGGCCTGAAGTATGTCATCATTGTGGCCGTCCTGCTTTCCACTATCTGGACTTTCAACGATTTCACCACGGTCTTCTGCTGACGGGCGGCGGTCCGGCCGGCGCCACGCACGCTATACTCGATTCTCTCCTTCAATTACGCCATCAGCAGCCTGCGCTACGGCATGGGTGTTGCAGTGGCCATGACGATGGCGCCGATTCTGGCTGTCGTTCATCTTCTTCCTGGGTCGCTACATGTCGGCAGGCGGCGGCATGAAGGAAGTCGAGACCGAGGCGAGCAAGACGTGGTCCGGCAAGACCTTTGGGCAGAAGGTCGGATACGTCATCTCCTGGCCATTCAATGCGTTGGTCTTCAACGCGTTCATGTGGGTCTTCTGGCTCATCCACGACTTCTATCGAGATCATCGTCGTCGCGCATCGGCGGTGCTGTTCGGCAGTCATGTTCAAGTCCGATACAGCGGGCCAGGCGCAATTCACGCAAGTGGGGCAAACGTATTGGCGGTTTTGTGGCTGGCGTATTGCTTGATTTGCTGCTGCTGTTCGAGCTGACGCCGTTCTACTGGGTGGTGATCACGGCCTTCAAGACCACGTACAATGGACAAGTTTCGAGTCGGTCTTCTGGCCGAGATCCGTGGTCGCTGGAACAATTCGAGACCCTCTTTGGCCCAACGCGCAACTTCGTACGTCTGGTATCAGAATACGGTGACGGTCGCGCTCTTCAGCACGATCGTAGCTGTCACTGTGGCTTCGCTTGGGCGCCTATGGGCTGACGCGGTTGCGCTGGCAGCGGCTCGAATGTATTCGGCAGCCTGGTCCTCGATCGCCTACCTGATGCCGGTGATTCTGCTCTTCATCCCCATGTACCAGATTCTTGCAGCAGCGCTCAGTCGGCTGACGCAACAAGCTACTGGGTCTGATGATCGTCTATCCGGCGTTCGCGTTGCCGTTTGCCACGTGGCTGCTGATGGGCTACTACGCGTCGATTCCGGAGGAACTGGAGAACGCGGCGCTGATCGACGGCTGCAATCGCTTCCAGGCCTGGTACCGAGTCGTGCTGCCGTCTGGCCGCGCCGGCGCTCATGGCTGCCGGTCTGTTCGCCGTACGCTGGCCTGGAAGGAGTTCATCTTCGCCTTCGTGTTCCTGGCCAAAGAGAAGCTGTACACGCTGTCCGTCGGTCTGGCGCAGATGATCATCGGCGATGTGCTGCCCTGGGGTGAGCTGATGGCGGCCGCGCTGCTCATGGCGATTCCGGTCATCATCATCTACATGCTCGGCCAGCGCTTCATGGTCGCCGGCCTGACGGCAGGCGCGGTGAAGGGCTAGCAGCACAGGCATCACGTACGAATTGCGTTCCCGCGTACGCGGGAATGCCACGAGGCAACGCGGGGCGCGCTGGCTGCGCCCCCACAATGGCGCACCGGCGGATGGATCGCCGGAATCAACATGAGTCCTGCACCAGGACCAAGCATCCACGCATAGAAATACGAGCGCAGAGGTATGGGAGCGAAACGTTCCCGGCTCTGCGCTACCGCGTACCACATCTGGCGTTCCCCAACCCTGGAAAGCGAAGGAGCAAGCGCATGAAAGTCGTTGACGCAGTCGCCCATATTCTCAAGGCGGAGGGCGTGGAGTACTTGTTCGCCTATCCGGTGAACCATCTCATTGAGGCGGCGGCCAAGGTCGATATCCGCACAGTGATCGTGCGCCAGGAGCGGACGGGGCTGCACATGGCCGACGCCATCAGCCGACTGAGCTCCGGCCAGAAAATCGGCGTGTTCGGCATGCAGCAGGGTCCGGGCACGGAGAACGCCTTCGGCGGCGTGGCGCAGGCCTACGGCGAGTCCTCTCCCATCCTCGTACTGCCCATGGGCCATTCGCGCCGCGAGAACCAGGTGGCGCCGAACTTCGACCCCACGCTCAACTTCCGGCATGTGACCAAGTCTGTCGAGTCGCTGACCTTTCCCGACACCGTCGTTCCCGTCATGCGGCGCGCCTTCAATGCCGTGCGCACGGGACGGCCGCAGCCCGCCATGGTCGTGATGCCCAATGACTTGCTCCAGGAAGAAGTGCCGGAGCCGTTTGAATACACGCCCACGCGCGCCATCCGCAGCGGGCCGGACCCGGACGATGTGCTGCGGGCCGTCGATATGCTGCTGGCGGCGGAGCACCCTGTGATCTATGCGGGCCAGGGCATTCACTATGCGCAGGCGTGGGATGAGCTGGTGGAGCTGGCCGAGCACCTGCAGATACCGGTGACGACGACGTTGTCGGGCAAGAGCGCGTTCCCGGAAAACCATCCGCTGGCGCTGGGCTGCGCGAACCGCAGCCAGCCAAAGGGCGTGATGACCTATCTGCGCGAGGCAGACCTGATCTTCGGCGTGGGCTGCAGCTTCGGCTTCACGCCGTTTGGCATCCGCATGCCCGCCGGCAAGAAGATCCTGCATTCGACGCTGGACGCGAAGGATGTCAACAAGGATGTGGCGTCCGACTTCGCGCTGGTAGGCGATGCCAAGCTGACGCTGCGGGCGATTCTGGATGAGCTGGACGGCGCGCAACGTGGACCATCGGCAGGAGTCGCAGCAATTTGGATGCAGGGCATCGCCGCGGTGAAGCAGGAATGGCTGGCCGAGCTGGATGCCCAAGCTGACGTCGGACGAGTCGCCGCTCAATCCCTATCGCGTGATCTGGGACTCTGATGTAACACAGTGGACCTGGACAACTGTATCGTCACGCACGATGCGGGCGGTCCCGCGCGACCAGGTAGCCCCCTTCTGGCAGGCGACACAACCGCTCTCCTACATCGGCTGGGGCAAGACGACGCAGCTCGGCTATGGGCTTGGCTTGGCGATGGGCGCCAAGCTGGCGCACCCGGACAAGCTGTGCATCAACATCTGGGGCGATGCGGCCATCGGCTTCACCGGCATGGACTTCGAAACCGCCGTACGCGAACGCATTCCGATCCTGTCCATTCTGCTCAACAACTTCTCCATGGCGTGCGAGATCGGCATCATGCAGGTTTCGACGGAGAAGTACGGCAGCACAGACATATCCGGCAACTACGCGGCCATGGCGGAGGCCTTTGGCGGGTACGGCGAGCGCGTGACCAAGCCGGAAGAGATCATCCCGGCCATCCATCGCGGCATCGAGCAGACGCAGGCGGGCAAACCGGCGCTGCTGGAGTTCATAACCGCGAAAGAGACGGCGATCTCCGTGTATTGAGCCGTCGACGGAGCCGCAGAAGCAGTACCTACTATCGCAATCCTACATGGAAAGAAGGTAGTGTAATTTATGTTAAGTACGCTATTGGCGAAGCGCGAGGCCGAGGGCCGCCCCATTCGGGTGGGCATCATCGGCACGGGAAAGTTTGGCGCGGGTCTCGTGGCGCAGATTTCGCAGATGCAGCGGCATGCAAACCGTCGGTCATCGCCGACATCAACCTGGAGCATGCGCGCCACGCCTTTGCCTCGTCCGGCGTGCCGTCGGATGCCCTGGCAGTGGCGGAATCCGCCGCACGCCATCGACGAGGCGATTCGCGCCGGCAAGCCCGCCATCACCGAGGACGCGCTGGCGCTGGTGCGCGCCGACCTGGTGGATGTAGTGGTCGAGGCGACGGGCGTGCCCACGGTGGGCGCCCGCCACGCCTACGAGGCCATCGCCAACGGCAAACATGTGGTCATGGTCAACGTGGAGGCGGACGTCACCGTGGGCGCGATCCTGCGCCGGCACGCCGACAGCGCAGGCGTCGTCTACACCATGGTAGACGGCGACCAGCCGGGCGTGACCATGAACATCGTGGACTGGGCGCTGACCCTCGGCTTCGAGATCGTGGCCGCCGGGCGCGGCACGATCTATCTCGACGACGACTTCGAAGGCACGCCCGACACGGTGCCGGAGCGGTTCGGCTTCAGCGAGGAAATGCTGGAACGCCGCACGATCAATCTGAAGATGTACAACACCTTCCGCGACGGCACCAAGGCGCAGGTGGAGATGACGGCGCTGGCCAATGCGGCAGGCCTTGTACCCGACGTGCGCGGCATGCACGAGCCGTCCGCCAACCTGGAGGACATCCCGCGCCTCTTCAGCCTGCGCGAAGAGGGCGGGCTGCTTGAGCCGCCATGGCGTGGTGGAGTTGGCCAACAGCGTGGCGGAGGACGGGCGCACCCCGCTGCCCAATCCGCTGAACATGGGCGTGTTCGTGGTGGCGCGCACGGAGCATCCCTTTACGCAAGAAGACCTGGCCTCGTACTATGTCCACCCGGGCGGCGACGGGCACAACTTCCTGTTCTACCGGCCCTATCATCTGGTGGCCGTGGCTGCGCCGATCTCGATTGCCAAGGCCGCGCTCTACGGCGTGCCGACCGGGTCCGCCCTGCCCACACCCACGGCGGAGGTGATCACTGTGGCGAAGCGGAACTTGCAGGCCGGCGAAACGCTGGACGGCGGCGGCGGCTACACGGTCAACGGGCTGTGCGAACGGGCCGACATCGCCGCGGGCCGAGAACCTGTTGCCGCTGGGTCTGGCGTCCGGCGCCGTCCTGCTGCAGGATGTGGCGAAGGGTACAGCCATCTCGTATGACATGGTAGACGGGATTCAGGACTCGTACATTGCCAGACTGCGCCGCCTGCAGGACGCGACCGTGTGGGACGGGGCCTGAACCACGGTAGACAATCAGGAACCTTGCTAGCTGGGGGAGGAAAAGCGTGGAGTATCGAAATGTGGGCGCACCGGGCTGAAGGTGTCGGAAATCTGCCTGGGTACGATGACGTTTGGCTACACGACGGACGAGGCTGAGGGAAAGCGCATCGTCGACCTGGCCTTCGACGCCGGCGTGAACTTCTTTGACACGGCGAACACCTACGCAGAGAGCCGCTCCGAAGAGATTCTGGGCAAAGCCCTGCAGGGGCGTCGGCGCGACGCGGTGGTGGCGACCAAGTTCTTCAACCCCATCGGGCCGGGCCCCAACGACTCGGGCATGTCGCGCGTCCATATCATGAACGCGATGGAGGACAGTCTGCGCCGGCTGCAGACGGATTATGTCGACTTGCTCTACATCCACCATGTGGACCGAGAGACGCCGCTGGAGGAGATGCTGCGCGCCCTGGACGACCTGGTGCACCAGGGCAAGGCCCGCTACACGGCCTGCACCAACTACGAGGCATGGCGGCTGCTGGAGGCGATCTGGATCAGCGATAGCCGTGGCTGGGACCATTTCGCATGCTACCAGCCGCAGTACAGCCTCGTGGTGCGCGACATGGAAGAAGAAGTGATTCCGGTCTGCCGGTTGAAGGGCGTCGGCGTGGCCGTGTGGGGCCCGTTGGCAGGCGGTTTCCTCACGGGCAAGTACAAGCCCGGCCAGCGCGAGGTGGAAGGCACCCGTTCCGCCGAGAGGCTGGGTCTTCCCCAAGGGCTACTTCGCCCCCAACGCCGACGAAACGCTGGCGGAGCTGCTGGCGGTTTCCGAGGAAATCGGCCAGAACCCGGCGCAGGTGGCGATTCGCTGGGTGCTGGAACAGCCCGCGATTACGAGCACCATCGTAGGCGCTCGCACGGCGGACCAGTTCCGCGACAGCCTGGGGGCCGCGAACTTCCGCCTGGAGGGCGAGGCGCTGGAACGGCTGAACGATGTATCGAAACAGCCTATGCGCTACCCGAAAGCGATGGAAGCGGGGATGGTGGAACGGCGCGCAGCCGCGGTGAACATGCCGTCGCTGGGCTGATCATTCCGCAGCGCTGCGTTCGACCGGTAGGCTCGAACAGGATGCTGTGACCGCCATTTCATACCGCGCCACGGCCTGACGCCTGCCCACCGCGTCTGGATGGCTGGAACGAGTGCGAGGCTTCGCTCAGCGGCGAAGCCTCGCACTTTTTCGTCCGCCTCCCACTGCGCAGGAATTTCGTTGACTGCGCGGAACATATAACGCCCGTGTTGCGTCATACGCTGTTGAAGGGGACCTACGCAGCAGCGCATGGAGGCCAGGTCCCCGCGTATCGTCGCAGGAGTTAGCACAAAAAGGGGGAACACGTATGTTGTCAAGAGCAGCCCGTTGGTTGGCATCCGTTTCGCTCGTCGCGCTGATTGTGGCGGCGGCCCTGGCGCCCATTCCCTGGGCGAGCGGCGTGGCGCATGCCCAGTCGGAGACGGCGAGCGGCGTACAGCGCACGATCACGGTCGTGGGCGAAGGCAAAGTGACGATCTCGCCGGATGTGGCGCGCGCCAATATCGGTGTGGAGGTCGCCAAGCCGAGCGTGAAAGAGGCCAGCGCGGAGAACCGAGCTGTGTTGGAGGAGGTGCTTGCCGCGCTCGAGGAACAAGGCATCGCCGAGAAGGACATCCAGACATCCGGGTTCAGCGTCTATGCCGAGCGGTTTGGCCCTGAAGGTCCGTTGGCGGAGAACGAGGTCCAATACCGGGTCTCCAACAACGTCAGCGTCAAGATCCGCGATCTGGACAGCGTGGGCACAGTCCTGGATGCGGCAATCGAAGCCGGCGCCAACAATATCTACGGCGTGGATTTCGCACTGGAAGAGATGGACGAAGCGCGGTCCGATGCTCGCGCGGAGGCAGTGGCCGATGCAAAGGCGAAGGCTGAGGAACTGGCAGGTCTTGCAGGCGTTTCGCTTGGGGAAATTGTGAGCATCAGCGAGATCATCGGCGCAGCCGGATTCTACTCGGGCGCTGCGTACTCCATGCAGGGCCTGGGCGGCGGCGGCGGCGCCCCCATCTCGCCCGGCGAGCTGGAAGTGAGCCAGCAGATCCAGGTCGTGTACGCAATCGAATAGTGTACGCTCGCTGAGCGACCGCTAGTCACAATTGAATGAGTAGTGCGCAGAACCCGTCGCCGGCGTGGACATGTTGCCGGCGACGGGTTCTGCGTCTTGTGGCCCGGTGCACGAAGCGTGCGCCGAGTTTCATTCATATTCGGAGACGTGGGGCGAGCCGTAGGCCCGCGGCCGCGACGCTGGCGAGCTGATGCTGCGACGAAGTCCGTCGCACGCGCCACAAAGGAGTGAGTTGCCGGCTCAACCGGACATCCTGGTCAAGGCGGAGCCGGAGCAGCTCAACAGGTCACCCCACCCTCGGAGGGGATGCAGCGCATCACTGAATAAGAGAGGCGCCGCGCCAAGAAAGGAAAGCCCCCAGAGCGATATCTGGGGGCAAGGTTCTGAAGCCGCCAAACCGAACTGGCCATTGACACGCTGGCCCAAGCGATCTACCATCATTCATAGTGCGCCCATCCACGGCAACAATCTACTACATTGGAGGCATGTGATGAATATCCCGCCATCCGACCACTTCACCCCACTTAGCCTGGTTGACGCTTTCGACGCCCGGCGAGCCGATCTCCCCGCTGCGCTGAGGACGCCGGCGTTCCTGGACTCCGTCCACGGCGACGCCCAGTTTCGCGGCATCCCTTTCGCGCTGGGCCCGGCGGACGGCGCAAACGTCGTGCATCTGCGCGGCCAGCCCGTCTCCGTAGATGTTGGCGGCGTGACGGCAACGTACTTCGTGTTCCTGCACGCAGTGGAGGATGTTCCGACCGTCTATCTGGAAGGGTTGGCGGATGACCAGGTGGACGGCAACGAGCTCGGGCAGTCCGTGTCGGACTATGTGCTGGAATACGAGGACGGCGAGCGTTCGCCCGTGCCCATCTTGCGCCGATTCGCCATCCAGCAAAGCAGAATTCAGTGGGGCGCGAGCGCGTTTGCGGCTGTACCTGCAGCCGGACCACGCGTCTTTCGCACCTCGAGTGAGATGTTTGAGCTGGAGCGCATGCCCGGCCAACCGTATGGCCGGGGCGAGACGCGGCACGGCTCGGGGCGAGAGGCAATGGCGGAGAATCTGTGGCTATATGCATTGCCGAATCCGCATCCACAGAAGGCCGTGCGCCGCATCATTCTCGAACCGCAGAAGGAAGCGTCGGCCGTGTACGCCATTTCGTGGACGGCGATGACCGAGCACCCGTTGCGGCCGGGCGTGCGCCGGAAGCTGCGGCTGGCGTTGCCGGACGGAGCGGCGCTGAACGCGCTGGGCGAGCTGGATGACGTGGCCATCGACCTGGGAAACGTGATCTCAGCGCGGGCTGTGCTCGCGTACGACGTCGACGCCTGGACCGGCGATCAGCCTCTGGTCATGCCGCAGCGTTCGAGCCGCGAGGTGGTGGTCGAGTACGCCGCGCATCCGTTGGCAAAGCTATACGTGGGCGCCGGCGGCGAAGGGCGCACTGTCTACGCGCTGGACGATCTTGACCGGAGAAGCGGTAGCGGCATCGCGCGTGTCGGCAGCGCCGAGCGGCCCGTGAAGATACGTATCGTGGAAAAGGAGACGGGACAGCCGGCCGCGGTGCGCCTGCACATTCATGGCGAGGCGGGCGAGTACTTGCCGCCGCGCGGACACCATCGCAAGGTAAACGGCTACTGGTTCGAGGACTACTATGCCGAGTTCGTCAACGTGCACAACCAGTACAGCTACGTGGACGGCGAGTGCATCGTCGACCTGCCGCTGGGCACGGTGTATGTCGAGATGACGCGCGGATACGAGGTGGCGCCGATTCGCACGCAGCGTGGAGGTCTCGGCGCAGACGGAAGAACTCACATTCGAGCTGGACCGCGTGCTGCACTGGCGACAGGCGGGCTGGGTGACGGCGGATACGCACGTGCATTTCCTGAGCCCACAGACGGCATTGCTGGAAGGCCGCGCCGAGGGCGTGAACGTAGTCAACCTATTGGCAAGCCAGTGGGGCGAGATGTTCTCCAACGTGGGCGATTTCGACGGGCGCACCACGCTGGGGGCGCGAGATTTCGGCGGCGACGGTGAGTTCCTGGTTCGCGTCGGTACCGAGAACCGCATGCAGGTCTTGGGCCATATCAGCCTGCTGGGCTATTCGGGCCAAATGATCCACCCGCTCTGCACGGGCGGCCCGTCGGAGTCTGCGGTGGGCGATGCGCAGGAGGTTTCCATGGCGGAGTGGGCGCAGCGTTGCATCGACCAGGGCGGCCTGGTCGTCATGCCCCACGCGCCAAACCCGCAGTTGGAGCGCGTCGCCGACATCGTGCTCGGCGTCGTCAACGCCATGGAGATGATGACGTTCAACCCGCTCAGACCGGACAATCCCCAGGTGAGCGCCTACGGCATCGCCGACTGGTATCGCTATCTGAATCTGGGCTATCACGTGCCGGTGGTCGGCGGTTCGGACAAGATGGCGGCGTCCTCCCTGCTGGGTGGCATTCGCACCTACGCGCACATGGGCGACAGAGAGTTCACCTACGAGAACTGGATGGAAGCCGTGCGCGGCGGGCAACACGTTCGTAACCGTGGGACCGCTTGTGCGCATCGCCGTGGACGGCGTGGCGCCGGGCGGGAAGGTATCCCTCCCGCACACAGGCGGAACCGTAGACGTGGAGTGGAGCGTGGAGTCGGCCGCGCTGCCCATTGAGCAGGTGGAGGTTGTCGCCGGCGGCGTGACCGTGGACGACGTACACGTGGGCGGTGAGCTTACCGCCACCGGACAGCGCATCGGTCGCCGTCACCGATTCGACGTGGATTGCGCTGCGCGTGCGCGGCAGCTACCGGGGCAAGCCGTCCGAAATCGCCGCGCATTCCAGCGCCGTGCAGGTGTTGGTGGAGGGCAGAGAGCTCTTCTCGGATACTGGACGCCATCGCCGTGTTGGAGCAGATCGAAGGCGCTATCGCCTATGTGGACACGATTGCGCCGCGGCCGGATGCCGTGCGCTTCAAGGCCATGCGCGCAACGCTGGAGTCGGCGTACAATCGCCTGCACCAGCGCATGCACCGGCAGGGGCTCTTCCATCGCCACACGCCGCTGAGCCTGCACGCGGAGGGCGGCCCGCACGAACACTAAGGTATGGGACGCTGACCGGCACCGATTCAGCTGATCTTCACGGAAATCGCCGCGGCCGGTTCGTTTTGACAAGGCGATGGACGGCGTGATAGGCTTCTCCCAGGCGTAACGGCGAACTATGGATTGCGAGGACGTGGACGATGAAGCTCGTGACGAACTACAGAGTGCACTCTGCACAGCGAAGTCGTCTGCGATTGCCGTAAGCCCGTAGTACAATCAGGCATGTTCACCGGCCACAGGCGTATGTCGCTTGTGGCCGTTTCTTTTGCCGTGACGGGACGAAGACTCTTTCGCACTACCCCCGTCTTCCCATGACGACAAGGCCGCACGCGCATTCCCTGCCGGGCCGGAACGGCTCACACGGAAGGGAGATTGCATGGTACTGGCGCTTGAAAACGTCGCGAAGTCCTATGGCGATGCGGTGGTCTTGCAGCACGTCACGTTTGAACTTGGCGCGGAAAGCAAAGTCGGACTCGTAGGCGCCAACGGGGTCGGGAAGTCGACGCTATTGGAGATTGTGGCCCGCCGCATCCAACCCGATGCGGGTCGAGTGCGGCTGGCCGAGGGCGCCGAAATCGGCTATCTGCCGCAGACGATTGGCGCCACGCCGGACACCACTGTTGAGGAGCTGCTGGACGAGGCAATGGGAGCTCTCACCCAACTGGAGAACCGGCTGCGCGAGCTGGAGGCGCGGCTGGCGAGCGGCCAGGGCGGGGCCGAGACGCTTCAGGAATACGGCCGCCTGCAGGAGCGATACGAGCGGCGCGGCGGGTATGTGCGAGAACACCGCATGCAACAAGTGCTCGCGGGACTGGGCGTGGAATATGTCGGCAGGTCATCGCGATTGGGCCGGCTGTCGGGCGGGGAGCGGGCGAGACTAGGCCTGGCTGCACTCCTGTTGCAGCAACGCGACCTGCTCCTGCTCGACGAGCCGACGAACCATCTGGACTTCGGCGCCATAGAATGGCTCGAGACCTATCTGAGTAGCTTTGCCGGCGCGGTACTGGTCGTCTCCCACGACAGGCACTTTCTGAACCGGACAGTCGCATCCATCCTGGAGATCGACGAACACGCACGTTCGCTGAAGAGCTATGCGGGCGACTATGATTTCTATGCGGCGCAGAAGGCGCAGGAACGCGTGCGCTGGCAGGATGACTACGAACGGCAGCAGGACGAGATTCAGGAGCTGCGGCGCGCGATCAAGGGCGCGGCGCGGCAGGTGGCGCACAACCGGCCCCCGAAGGACGCTGACAAATTCCTGAAGGCGTTCAAAGCCGGACGCATCGACGGCGCCATCTCGCGCAACGTGCGCTCCGCCGAGGAGAAGCTGCGACGCATCGAGGAGGACCCCATTCCCAGACCCCCACGGGCCCTGCAGTTTGACGTCGAATTCGACCCGAGCAGGCTTGTGTCGCATTCGCCGCTGTCGGTGTCCGGCCTGTGCAAGCGCTATGGCGAACACAGCGTCCTGCGCGATGTGAGCTTTGCCATCGGCAACGAGACCCGCGCCGTGATCGTGGGGCCGAACGGCGCGGGCAAGAGCACGCTGCTCAAGATACTCGCTGGGCTGGAAACAGCGGACGCCGGAGTAGTCGATACCGGCGGCAGCGTCGTGTTGGGGTATCTGGATCAGCAGCAGGAGACGCTGCCGCAGCACGGGACGGCCTTCGATGCCTATCGCGGAGATCGAGTTGGCGACCCGGTGCAGATCACGTCGGAGCTGCTTGCGCTCGGTCTGCTGACCTATGCGGAGCTGGGTAGAGATGTGAGCGTGCTGAGTGTGGGGCAGAAGCGAAAACTGCAGATAGCGCGGTTGATCGCACTGCGCGCCAACGTGCTGCTGCTCGACGAGCCAACGAATCATGTCAGTCTGGATGTGCTTGAGCAATTTGAGGACGCGCTGCTGGCGTTTCCGGGACCGGTGATCGCCGTGTCGCACGACCGCCGCTTCATCGACAAGTTCGCCAACGAGATATGGGAGCTTCGCCAGGGAACGCTGCATCGACGCCTGGGGAGCTGGTCCGACGTATTGGCAAGCGCACCGGGAGACGGCGCTAACCTTGTAGAGCCGGCCTCCCCTGCAAGAACAATGAAGGAGAATCCCTCATGACGAGATACAAGAATCTGGGAGTTCGAGCAGTGAGCAGCGCTTGTGCTGGCTGCGCTGGCGGCGGGCTGCGGACTGATGGGCCGGAACGCGGAACCGACGCCGCTCCCGCCCGTCGAGGTGGAGCTCGTGTCGTTCGACGCAGCCGGTTCCTGGAACGAGGCAGAGCAGGCGCTGATCGAGCAGTTTCAAGAAGCGCAGCCCAACGTGTCGTTTGGCCGCGGCTCCTATGCCCAGTCGCCGTCCGCGTACCTGAGCGCTTCTCCGCCGCCGGACCTGATGGTGATCTCGCCGGGATACCTGCTGGACCAGGCCGCGGCGCAAGAGCAACTGGTGGAGCTGACGGACCTGTGGCAACAGTCCGGGTTGGCCGAGGACTATCCTGCCAGTTTCCAGGCGCTGTCGACACGGGGCGGCAGGCAATACTACATGCCGGTTGCGTACACGTGGACGGCGCTCTATTTCAATGAGGAGATCTTCGCAGAGTTCGGGCTCGAACCGCCGACCACCTGGGACGAATTCATAGCCGTGTGCGAGACGCTTCTTGCCGGCGGCGTGACGCCGCTTTCGATCGCAGGGAACGATATCTTCCTCAACACACTCTGGTTCGACTACCTCAACCTGCGCCTGAACGGGCTGGACTTCCACCAGCAGCTTATGAACGGTGAGGCGTCGTTTCAGGATGAGCGGGTGCGGTCGGTTCTGGAGGTGTGGGGCTCACTTCTGGAGCGCGGTTACTTCGTGGAGAAACCGGAACGCATGGGCGCGCTGGACAGTATGATGGCGGTCGTCTCCACGCCGGCAGGGCTGGCGCTGGAACAGAAGGCGGCCATGACGCTGACTGGACCTTCATACCTGGGTTCGATTCCCGCTGCATTGCGCGGCGAACTCGATTTCTTTGCATTCCCATCCATCGATCCGAGCATTCCTACGGCGGAGGCTCTGACTGCCTATGGGTATATGATTCCGCAGGATGCGGCAAACCGGGACGCCGCGCTGAGCTTTGTAAGCTTCGCGGGCGCGGCAGACGCGCAGACGCAGATGGTTCCGCGCCTGAACGTGAGCGATGCGGGGCTGGCCCCTGCCAACCCGCAGGCGGAGACCGACAATCTGCCGGATAGCGTACGCCGCGGCGCGGCCATCGTGACGGAAGCCGACGGGGTGACGCCCTTCTTCGTGTTGGCCGCGCCCGACGCCATGTGGGACCGTGTCGACCGGGCCATAGGCTATTTCCTGCAGAATCCGTGGGACGTGGAGACGACGATGGTCATGCTGGAGGAGGCGAGGCAGGCTGCGCTGGCGGCAGGCGCCTTCCTGGATGCAGACTAGCCGCAGACCAGCGCTCGTGCCTGGATTCCGCGCCCCGGGGGCGCCCGAGCCCGGAATGACACACGTCCACGGTTGTCATTCCCGCCCCCGGGCGCGCCCGAGCCCGGAATGACAGGTCTATGCTCGTCATTCCCACATGCCGCCGCGACTGTCATTCCCGCACGCCGCCGCGATTGTCATTCCCGCATGCCCTAAGCGGGAATCCAGCCCGGCGCAGACGTCCACCCACTAGATCCCGGCTCAAGGCCGGAATGACACGTCCGCGCTATCCTATGTCGCGCACGCCACCGAGAAGTCATTCCCGCATGCCCGTAGCGGAAATCCAGGCCCGGCACGACCACCCCTGATTCCGGCTCAAGGCCGGAATGACAGTAGCACGGCTTGTTTCGCGCACGCCGCCGAATGTCATTCCCGCATGCCCGTAGCGGTAATCCAGCCCGGCGCGTCACACCCCTAGATTCCGCCTCAAGGCCGGAATGACACTCCGGTCGCTGCTGCCTGTCATACTGTCTGCGCACACCCCCGAATGTCACTCCCGCATGCCCTTAGCGGGAATCCAGGGCCAGCGTCCACCCTAGATTCCGGCTCAAGGCCGGAATGACAGTGTGTCGCATCTACTTGTGCTTCCTTTTCGCTATCGCCACCGAAATGTCACTCCCGCATGCCCTTAGCGGGAATCCAGGCCCGAACGTCCACCCATAGATTCCGGCTCAAGGCCGGAATGACACTGTAGACACATTCAACTTGTCCGCACGCATCCGTCCCAGCGT
This sequence comes from uncultured Chloroflexia bacterium, assembly GCA_963752485.1. Taxonomy (GTDB): domain Bacteria; phylum Chloroflexota; class Anaerolineae; order Caldilineales; family Caldilineaceae; genus JASGTU01. The sequence goes on along the minus strand of CAVVYP010000011.1, from coordinate 202,076 downwards.
CACCGCATGTCATTCCCGCATGCCCTTAGCGGGAATCCAGCCCGGCACAGACGTCCACCCATAGATTCCGGCTCAAGGCCGGAATGACAGTGCGCCAATGTCGTTGCCCATGCCAACGAGCGCATCGCCGCCGAATGTCATTCCCGCATGCCGGTAGCGGGAATCCAGGCCCGGCCACACCCATAGATTCCGGCTCAAACGCGTATTGACAAGTCGGCGACGCAGCCTGTCCATTCCTTTTAGCGCATGCTACCGATTGTCATTCCCGCATGCCCTTAGCGGGAATCCAGGCCCGAAGACGTCCACCCAGGATTCCGGCTCAAACCCGTAATGACAGGTGCGCATCAACGTCGCGCACGCCGCCGATCATTCCCATGCCGGCGATTGTCATTCCCGCATGCCCTTAGCGGGAATCCAGCGCACAGACGTCCACCCACTAGATTCCGGCTCAAGGCCGGAATGACAGTGTGTGATTTACTCGTGCGCGCCACCGAGCGTCATCCGCACCGATTGTCATTCCCGCATGCCGGTCTCTGGGAATCCAGGCCCGGCACCACACCCTAGATTCCGGCTCAAGGCCGGAATGACAGTCCGTCTAATCTATTTTCCGCTTTATCCGCGCATCGCCACCGAACGTCATTCCCGCATGCCCTTAGCGGGAACCGGCGCAAGGTCCACCCCTAGATTCCGGCTCAAAACCGTAGACACGGTTGTGCGCCGCCAATGTCCATGCCGCCGAATGTCATTCCCGCATGCCGGTAGCGGGAATCCAGGCCCGCACAGACGTCCGCCCACTAGATTCCGGCTCAAGGCCGGAATGACACGTGTGTCGCATGCAAACGTCCGTGTCATTCCGCGCACGCCGCCGAATGTCATTCCCGCATGCCGGTAGCGGGAATCCAGGCCGGCGCAGACGTCCACCCACTAGATTCCGGCTCAAGGCCGGAATGACAGTGTGCGCATCAACGTCCGCGCACGCCACCGAGAATGTCATTCCCGCATGCCGGTAGCGGGAATCCAGCCCCGGCACAGACATCCACCTCACTAGATTCCGGCTCAAGGCCGGAATGACATGTGTGTAATCTTGCGCGCACGCCACCGAGAATGTCACTCCCGCATGCCGGTAGCGGGGATCCAGGCCCGGCACAGACGTCCACCCACTAGATTCCGGCTCAAGGCCGGAATGACAAGTCCACGACACTGAAGCGCGCACGCCACCGCGAATGTCATTCCCGCATGCCGGTAGCGGGAATCCAGGCCTGGCGCATACATCCACCCACTAGATTCCGGCTCAAGGCCGGAATGACACGTAGACACGGTTGTGCGCACGCCGCCACGACTGTCATTCCCGCATGCAGTTAGCGGGAATCCACTGCGCGCACATACGCCCGTCCGCGCCGTGGACTACGGATTTCGACGGAATGACAGAATTCCAGACGCCAGATCGTTAGCCCGGCGTCACGATGCCAGACCCGTTCGGAGACGGCTTGACGATTTGCTTCTTCTTCTTGCTGTGCAGAAGTTGCCCCAGGTCCTCCGAGGGCAGTATGTCGTTGCTGTCATACAGATAGCAAGCGGAGGCGCGTTCGTCATCGACCATGTACAAGGGAGGCGGCGACTGCTTGCAGATATCCATGACATGCGGGCAGCGTCCGGCGAACTTGCAGCCGGTCTGCGACATCTTTGATGTGTCCTCTTCCATCGACACGATTTCGTGCTGTCCCCACGAGCGCGTCAGGTCCGGCCACGGGATCGAGTCGATCAGCAACTGCGTATAGGGATGCTTGGGGTCGCGGATGACCGATCGACGTCGCCCGCTTCCATCACCGATCCCCGATAGATGATGATGATGTAATCGCTGACGTGATAGGCCGTCGTCAGGTCGTGCGTGATGTACAGGATCGGTGATGCCAAAGTCCTGGTTCAGCTCGCTGAGGCTCTTGAGGATCGTGGCCCGCAGAGAGGCATCCACCATCGAGACCGGCTCGTCGGCGACGAGCAGCTTGGGCTTGAGCAGCAGCGCTCGGGCCACGGCGATGCGCTGCCGCTGGCCGCCGCTCAACTGGTGCGGGAAGCGGCCCAGCGTCTCCTCGGGACGCAGCCCCACCGCCACCATCGCCTCTTCCATCAACTCTCGGGCCTGCGCTTGTTACTGGCCAGTCCAAAGTTCTTGATCGGGATGCCATGAGGTTGTCCACCTTGTAAAAGGGATTGTACACGGCAAAGGGGTCCTGAAAGACGGCCTGCACCTCCTTGCGAAAGTCAAACATCTCGCGCCTGTTCAGCTCGTGCAGAGTCCTTGCCCTTGTACAGCACCTGCCCCATCGTCGGCGTGTAAAAACCCAGCAACAGCATGCCCATCGTCGTCTTGCCGCTGCCGCTCTCGCCGGCAATGGTGAAATGATGTGCGGAGTCTGCGTCCACGGCGAGCGACATGTCGTCCAGGGCGACGGTGCCGCCCTTGAACTCCTTGGTTACGTTCTTCAGTTCCAGTAAGTAGTCGCTCATGACGGCATTTTCGCTCTCGGTCTCACTGGCATGCTCTCCGTGTAGAGTGGCAGGCGATCCAGCGCCCTGGCCGACTCTGCTCATAGTCCAGGGATCTCGTCTGCGCACGGCTCAAACGCATAGGGACAACGCGTGTGGAACACACATCCCGGGCGGCGATCCAGCAGCAAGGGGCGTGATGCCGGGGATGCCCGTGAACACGCCCTTGTTGTCCAGGATGGGCAGGCTCTCGATCAGCATCCGCGTGTAGGGGTGCAGCGGATCGGAGAAAATGTCCTGCACCGAGCCCACCTCCATCAACTTGCCGGCGTACATGACCGCCACCGGTCCACAAACTGGGCCATCAGCCCCATGTCGTGGCCGATCAGGATGATCGGCAGCTCCCAGCTCCTCCTGCAGCCGGTCCATCGTCTCCATCACCTGCCGCTGGATGACCACGTCCAGCGCGCTGGTCGGCTCGTCGGCAATGATCACCTTGGGGTGCATCGCGATGCTGGCGGCGATGCAGACGCGCTGCTTCATGCCCCCGCTCAACTCGTGCGGATACATGTCGCCACTTTGCGATCCAACTCGACCGCGTCCAGCGCCTCATTCGCACGCGCTCCCGCAGTTCCGCCTTGGACAAGTCCCAGGTCGTGATCGATCATGCCGTCCATGATCTGGTCGCGGACGCGCATCATCGGATGGAGCGAGTTCATCGCCCCCTGCGGGATCATGCTCATCTCGCTGGCGCGCCTCGGCGCATCTCTTCGTCCGAAAACTTGGCCAGATCGATGCCGTCCAGCAGATCTCGCCGCCCGCGATCTTGCCCGGCTGCTTGATCATGCGCATCAGCGCCAGCGCCATGGTCGACTTGCCAGAACCGGACTCGCCCACCAGGCCCAGCCGTTCCTTAGGTCGAAGGTCAAAGCTCACCTGGTTATTTGCATAGACTACGCCGGCATCGGTGTAGTACTGGACATCCAAATCCTTGACCCGCAGATACGGGTTCGCTCATCTGGCCCTCCGTCACTCTGGGGTTGGCCAGTTCATCCAGCCCAATCGAGATCATGAACAACATCACGAATATCAATGCGATAATCACGACAGGCACGAGAATCCACCACCACATATCGCGGACGAAAGCGTTCTGGTTGAAGACCCAGTAGATGGTCACACCCAGCGTCGGTTCGCGCAGCGGGCCCAGCCCCAATGCCGCCAAGCCGATGGAGGCGAAAATCGCTGCCGTGACGGCGCCCACGAGAGTGGCGCCAGATAGGGCAGAAGATTGGGTATCAGCTCGCGGATAGATGATGCCCATATCACTCATACCGTTGAGGTGCGCCATGCGAACGTATTCACGCCGACGCATGGTCAACACTTGGGAACGGATCACGCGCCTGCCCATCGCCACGAAATGAGAGCGATGATGATCGCCATGCTGTTGATGGTCACGGACCTGTCGCCCAGTGACGATGCATGACAACGAGAATCAGCAAGCCCGGTATCGTCAGTGCCACGTCGACCATCCAACGAATGGCCGCATCGTACAGCCCCCCATGAACGCCGCAGTGAAGCCCATATCGTCCCGACCATGATGCCGAAAACGCCGGCGAACATGCCGATACGCATCTCCAGCCACGTGCCTGTGACGGCTACGGCATATAGATTGCGCCCTGCCCGTCCGTGCCGAACGGATATGCCTTGGGGTCTTCGCACTCAGGGTCAGCGGCTGGACAATACCGGAGCGTCGGCGGCAACGCCGCCGGCGCCGCCAGAGGATACGGATCAACCTTGGGATCGATGAGTGAAGCCAATCGCCGTGAACACCACTAGGAACAGCAGGATGCCAAGGCCGATGCCCAGCGTCATGTTGCGACGAATGTATTGAAAGAAACCGCGTAGTCGCATGATGTTCGCTCGTGAAAGTTAGTCTTTGTCGTAGGAGATGCGCGGGTCCAGCAGTGGGTAGATCATGTCCATAACGAACATGGCAATGGCAATTGAGACAATGATGATGAGCACGATGCCATAGATGCGGAAGTAGTCGAGCTGCCTGATTGCCCCATAGAGCTGCGTCCCCACACCCGGCCACTGGAAGACCAGCTCAACCAGTACTGCTCCTGACACGAGAAAGGCAAAGGACAGCGCCAACGCAGTGACCTGGGGCAGAATTGCGTTGCGCACGCCATACCGGTAGAAGAGCCGGCGGTCCTTGAGCCCCTTCGCCTCGCCAAAGGTCATGTAGTCTTCGCCCTGGACCGTGACCATCATCCCGCGCATACCAATTACCCATGCACCCATGGTCGTCAGGATTAAGGCAATCGCGGGCAAAAACGCATGGCGAAGTACATCGAGTATGAAATCAATTTGAAAACTTGGTAACGTGCCCGGCGTGTACCCCAGTGCCGGCGGAAACCAGGTGTTCTTGTAGGCTAAGAAATATACCAGAATCAGCCCGATCAAATAGGCAGGGATTGCGCCAAGCACAAGAAACGAGGGTAACACGTACCGCACCAGATTCGGCGCATTCGGCCACGCCATCAGCGCCCCAAGCAACGTCCCCCCGAGAAAGGCAATCAGAGTCGTGAAAAGCAACAAGCCAATGGTCCATGGTAGGGCCTCGCCCACCATATCCATAACCGTTCGCGGATAGTTGGAAATGGAATAGCCAAGATCACCGCGCAGTACATCCCCCATGTAGTTGATGTACTGTTTCCACAGTGGCTGGTTCAAACCAAACTTCTCTTCGTAGGCCGCCACCATCTCGTCGAAGCCCTCGTCGATGAAGCCGCCGCGGGACGCCTGTTCGAGAAGTTTCTCCCGCAAAGGATTGCGCGGAGTGAGGCGCGGGATGAAGAAGATGAGCGTAATCGCTGTCCAAATGATCAGCAGCGTCAGCCCAAGCCTGCGCAATACATACTTCCAGTTGAACGATCGCATGGTACTTCTCCGAACTCTAGCGTTGTCTTCTCGGAGACATGACAGAGAGATTTCTGTCAGACAAAGTACTTGGGGATGAACAGGGGCGGATGACGCCCGCCCCTGTTCCGTTCACTCGTAACGCAACAGCCTCCAACCGGAACCTTAGGCGACGGCCTTCAGGTCGTGGAGGTACTTGCCGAATGTCAGAGCCCAAAACGCGCCGTTGACAGAGACGTTCTCATCCGTCGGCCAACCGGTCCAGTACGTGGTGTTGTACGGGATTCGGTGCAGCCACTGTTGGATCGGAGCCGTGACAAGATTGTCCAGCCAGATCTCCATTGCCTGCAGATAGAGATCCATGTATCCCGGATCGGAGGCAGGCGACAGTGACATCTCTTCGAGGACTGCGTCGAACTCGGCATTTCTGAAGCGGAATGCGTTCTGCGTCGGTTGGCCAACCGGCATGTAGTATTTGCTTGAGAACCGCTCCAGCGTGCCGAAGGGATCGACAACGCCAGAGGCGGCGGTGCCGGCCAGCCAGATCTTCTGGGTGCCTTCGCTGATGCGAGTGCCGAAGTCCGCCGGAGTGACGAACTCAGCCTCGAAACCGCCCTGGCGCAACTGCTCGGCGATAATTGGGCCGACGTCCGTGAAGACCTGCCAGCCGCCGACGCTTGCCGGGATGCGTTCGCCGTCCTTGGCCCAGAAGCCGTCGCCGTCCTTTGCGTAGCCCAGCCCCTCGAGGAGAGCAGCCGCCTTCTCAGGGTCGTACGCACCCGTTGGGTATTGCTCGAGCAGCGGTTGCGTAGCTTCGATGTAAGGCATGAGGGCCGGATAGTACGGGAAGGGCAGGTCTGTCATGATGCCGGAACCGCCAAGTGCGACCTCCAGCAATCTGGTGGCGGTTGATGCTATGGGTAACGGCCCAGCGCATCTCCTTGGCCGTGAAGGGGCCCTCGTCGCAGTTGAAGCACACGGAAGTCGGCCACCAGTCCGTGTATCCATACGGAAATTCACGGTCCGTGTGGGTGATGATCGCCGGGTTCTGTGCCACTGTCTCGGGGATGGTGAGCGCACGCAAGTCGAGGCAGGAGTCGATCTCGTTGTTCACCACGCGCTGCGTCATCAAGGTGTCCGTCGAGTACGGCGTAATGACGATGCGTTCGATCTCCGGCATCGCATCCATGAAGCCGGTCTCGACGCCCCACCACGTGTCGCGGCGAGTCGTAGATCTTCTGCTGGTTGGTCCACGCCACGACCTCATAGCAGCCGGTCGTCAGCGGCCAGCCCTTCTCCGTATCGTAGAACGTGAACGTCGTGTAGTCTTCCACATCCTTGAAGACGTGCTCAGGCACCCATTGATGCCGACGTCGAACTTCATGGTCAGCATGTCGAAGAAGAAGCGAGGGCGCGGGCCATTGAGGGTGAACTTAACCGTCAGGTCGTCGACGGCTTCTACCGAGGCCACGTCCTGCGCCGTTCTGGACGAGTTGGCAAGTATCGGGGTGTTGTCGAGCAGCATCTGGACCGTGAACGCCACGTCCTCAGCGGTGAACGGTTCTCCGTCGCTCCAGTTCGTGCCCTCGCGCAGGTTGACGGTAAGTTCGGTGTAGTCATCGTTGTAGGCGTAGTCCGTCGCCAACCACGGAATGAGCTCATCCGAGAACACTGCGTAATAGAACAGCGGCTCCACCATGGAAGCGCCGCCCATCTGGTGCGAATAGCCCGCTGCATACGGATTGCCCAGGCCGACATCCGTGAACTGAGTGCCGTCACCGCCAAACATGGCGACGAAGGACTTCTCGCGCGGTACTTCCTTCAGACCTTCTACTGCAGCCGGGGCCGCCGCCGCTGCTTCGCCGCCAGCCTCTGCCGCCGGTGCTGCGGGTCCGGCGGCCGGAGCGCCACCGCACGCAGCGACTACGAGACCCGCCGCCGAAATACCGGACAGCTTCAGAAAATCGCGCCGGTTGAACATCATTAGTGATCTTCATATTTCCTCCTTAGGAGATTGAGCGTGGAACATCGATGACCGAGCAGATGGGTAGTGACGAAAGAGAATCTATACAACAACGCCAATGGGACTAGTAGTTCGGAGTCATTTGCAAACGCGACGAAGCCGCATTCGCGTTCAGTATGAGTTGCTCCGTTCGTTAGCCGATCGGGGTTGGACCTGCCTGTGCAGAGTGTGGTCAGGGCATACGAATGGATCTGCCGTCGCCAACAACGGACAGGAATCGCGGGCGATTGGGTGCAGCTACTTCCGGTCAGTTAAGGGCGGCTTCGCTTCCGACGGCACAAGACACAAGCAGTGCCGCGCAACAGAGCGTCTTGCGGGGCCTATGCTGGAGCGAAAAGACGGATATCCCGTACGATTGCGAAAAATGATAGCGTAGAACTTACACAGAATATAGCGCAATGCGTCGGGTGTGTCAATTCCAAAGTCAAACAAAAAACTACCCATGCCGCATACGTTCCGCATAGCGATCTCCGGCGGACGTTTTACGGTCTGATCCTCCGCTGAAAACTGCAAACTCGGTTTCTGCCGCGGCCGACACGCGTGATACACTGACACATCATGTCTTCCACCAGTACCGCCGGCAGGTCCCCATCCAAGGCCTCCTTCACCGGAGCAATTCAACGGAGCAGCGATTTTACCTGGAGCCGGCGCAGAGGATGCCGGCGCATCGCGCGTGTCGAGGCTCCGCGACGGCCTGCGCCGTCGCACCCTCTCGGTCAGCGGCCTGATCGCGCTGGCCGTGCGCCGATTGCTGCACTATCGCGGGCTTGTCCGCGCTGCTCCTTGACCGGCATCGTGCTGGCTGTGGCGCTCGTGACCAGCAACGCCTTCTTCGCCCAGGCCGTTGACCGGGTCATGCTGCAGCGCGAACTCGACGAGTACACGCGCATCACGGGACGGCCGCCGTTTCAGCTCGCGTATTCGCGCCTTCTTCGCGTACCGTTCCGCTGACGCTGGAACGGGCCGAAACGCTGGGCGAGCACGTCGCCGATACGGTTAGCGATGAGGTGGGATTGCCGGTCAAGCTCAGCGTCATGCTGGCCGACAGCGGCGCATTCGCACTCATGCCGTCCGAGGACGACGACACGCTATCGACAGCAACCGAGAACTGTCACGCGTCAGCCTGGCCTACATCACAGACGCTGAATCCGAGATAGAAATTGTCGACGGGCGTCCGATGGCAGAGGAGTCGCCGCCCGGCGGCCTGCCGGTGTGGATGCCCTCCGCGCTTGCACGGAGCTGGGCGTACAGACGGGCGAGACGTTCTTGCTGACACGGAGCAAACTGGAAGGCGCTCTTCCGATCGTGCTCGCCGGCACTTGGCAGGCCACAGACCCTGACGCCGCCTACTGGCCGCGCAACCCGGAATCAGCCCTGCAGACTGCGCTCCTGGTTCGCCGACAGGACTACCTGTCGCAGGTTGAGCCGCTGCTCGACGTCAAGGTGCGCACGGCAACTTGGAACCTGATCCTCGAACGAACGCAAGGCCGTGCCCGCACATGGCGCGCGACTACAAGGAAGGCTTCGACAGGGCGTCGCTAATCCTGCCCCGCTACCTGCCGGATGCGCGGCTGACCGCCGCCACCCAATCGCTGGAGAAATTCGTGGGCCAGCAGACGACGCTCACAACGCTGCTGCTGGGCTTCAACCTGCCCGCCCTTGCGTTCCTGATCTACTTCCTGGTTCTGACTTCGGCGGTGGTCGCCTACTGGCAGCGGCGCGAGACCGCGCTCTTGCGAAGCCGGGGCGTCTCCCGGCCCTCGGTGCTAAACATCACAGTGACGGAGCAGGTGCTGCTCTTTGTGTTGGGATGTCCCCTGGGCTGGCTCCTGGGCCTGGCCTTGGCGCGGCTGATGGGCTATGCGGTGAGCTTTCTGGAGTTCGTCGAGCGGCCGCCGTTGCCTGTGTCGATGAACTGGATGAGCGTGCGCCTCACCATTCTCACCCTGATCGTGGTGCTGGGCGCAAAGCTGTGGACAGTGGCCGGCTCGACCAACCAGACGGTCGTGACACAGGAGCGTGAGCATGCGCGCCCGACGAAGGGACCGTTCTGGTATCGAAACTATCTGGACCTGCTTCTGATCGTGCCCGCGCTCTATTTGTACCAGCAGCTCGTGCAGCGCGGCTGGCTGGGCGCATTGGTGGACGACAGTCCCGGCGACCTGTATCAGGACCCGCTGCTCATCCTGCTGCCCGGTCTATTTATCGTCACACTGTCATTGGTGTCCATGCGCGCATTCCCGGTCTTTGTGCGCGTGCTGGACTTCATCGCGGGCAAATTGCCCGTGTTCACCTCCTACCTGGCGCTGCGACAGCTCAGCCGGCAGAGCCAGAGCTATATCAATCCCCTGCTGCTGGTAATCGTCTCGCTGGCGCTTGGCGTCTACACGGTCTCCATGGCCGCGAGCATGGACCAGTGGCTGCAGGACCGCGTCTACTACGCCGTGGGCGCGGACCTGGCGTTCACGCCCTACACCGACATGGAATCCATGGGCGCAGACTGGATACCGCCTCCGGACGAGTTCGAGGCATTGCCGGAGATTGACGCGGCGGCTCGAGCCGGTTCGTACCGCGCAGAGATCTGGCCATCCGGTACCCAAGGCCCCAGCTACGGCGGACGCTTCCTCGGCGTCGACCGCGTCGATCTGCCGGATGCAGCTTGGTACCGGGGAGATCTGTCCCGGGAGTCGTTGGGCGCGCTGATGAACCGGCTGGCCGCCACGCCCGACGGCGTGCTCGTCTCTCAGGAGATGTTAACGGACAACGGCCTGCGCATCGGCGACAGAATTCACCTGTTGATCCTGCCCGATATCGGGTTGTCCATACAGGATCAGTTCACCATCGTCGGCGTGTATGAGAATTTCCCCACCGTGTATCCTGCTGAGCCGGCCGTAATCGGCAACCTGGAGTACATATTCTCCTATTTCGGCATGACGCTGCCCCACGAGATCCTGTTGGACCTGCCGGAAGGCGTCACCGGTGACGAGGCGCTCGCCGCCGTGAGGGACAACCTGGACTTCGTGCAGGTCAACGTGCGCGACGCCGGCGAAACCCTTTCCGAAGAGCAGGCCGTTATGGAGCGCATTGGCGTCTTTGGCACGCTCTCGGTGAGCTTCGTGGCCGCGGCGGTAATGGCGGCCGTCGGTCTGTTGACCTACAGCTACGCCTCCTTGAACGAGCGGCTCTACCAGTTCTCGGTGTTGCGCGCAATCGGCCTGCAGCGCAGACAGATCGTAGGCCAGGTCGCCTTGGAGTATGGCATCCTCACAGCCTTTGGCGCGGTGATGGGCGTACTCTGCGGATCGCTGGCCGCTTCCCTGTTCGTGCCCCTCTTCCGCGTATCATCCGGGCCGACCGCGCCGCTTCCGCCGCTCGTGCCGGTATTTGCACACTCGCAGATCATCCTCCTGGCGCTCTCCTTCGCCGGCCTGATGATCCTGCTGGAGATCATTGTGGTGTCGTCGACGTTCCGCAGCAACCTGTTCCGCGCGCTGCGATTGGGACATACGGCTTGATGGCAGCCGGACGGCGCCATGCCATTCTGTGCCGGTCCCTGGCGCTGTCCGCCGGACCGCAGGGCTTCATGAGATGAACGACGAAACGCCCCACCAGACTGACGAGGGCGGGTATACCTACCCCTATCCGTGGCCCGCGGTGACCGTGGACGTCGTGGTCTTCACCTGCCCAACCGAGACGTTGCAACTCCTGCTGATCCGCCGCAAATACGCGCCGTTCGCGGGTGCGTGGGCGCTGCCGGGCGGGTTCGTGGAAATGGACGAGGACCTGGAGACGGCCGCGCTGCGCGAACTCGCCGAGGAAACCAACATCCACGACCTGCGCGTGCAGCAGCTATCCACCTTTGGCGCTCCCCACCGCGACCCGCGCACGCGTGATCAGCGTCGCGTATCTGGGCCTTCTCGGACGAGACGACTTGGAGCGGTCCGCCATGCGAAGCGCATCGGACGCGTCGGAAGCGGCCTGGTGGGATGCCCGCCGATTGCCGGAAATGGCGTTCGACCATGCGCAGATCGTAGCCTGTGCGCTGGAGCGGTTGCGTGTGGAAACGCTCCGGAATGCGCTCGCGTTTGGGCTGCTGCCCGTGGAGTTCACACTCGCACACGCGCAGAGCGTGTACGAAGCGGCGCTGGGCCAACCGGCGCCCACGCGCAGCTTCCGCCGCAGGCTCCTGGCGTCGGGCATCGTGGCGGAGTCAGGACAGACGCGGGCAGTCGGGCGTCGCCCCGCAAAGCTCTATCGGCTGACATCAGCCGCGGGCGAAATCGAACTGGCCCAGATGCGCTTCCCATGATAGGATTTCACAACTATATATCCGCGCGCGTGCGGATCGTCCAGCGTGATTGCAGTAGGCCGCACCGGCGCGCGGAGCACAGCGCGAGGGACGAAGGCGAGTATCCATCCTGACCTGATGGCGTCTACATAGGTGACGCCGCCGCCCATGCTGCAATTGGGCGCGCATTCTCGATCCAGCCCCGAACACTGAGGCCAGCCTACACACCGAGAGAGGTATCCCGTTGAGTCGACCAACTGCACACCACACGGGACGGTACGACAGCGATGTCCGCGACAGGGCGATTGTGGTCGATCCGGACTCCGAGCCTTCGCTCATCCCGCCCGAACTGCTGCCGGAGTATATCTACGGGCTACACGAGGCGGGCGGCGAACATCTGATGACCGAGGCCGGTCGCCCGGGCTGGGTGCTTCAACTGGCCGCCATCGGTCTGGACGGCACAAAGGGTGACGCCGATTGCTCAAAGTTGGCCGGCGCCGGTTTCGGCGTGGTCACGCGCATCAACCACGGCTACGGCAGCGCGGGTACGCTTCCCACCCCGGACAAATATCCTCAGTTTGCACAGGCCGCCGCCCGCTATGTGGGCCGTTCACGCGGATGCCACATCTGGATCGTGGGCAATGAGCCGAACCATGAGCAGGAGCGGCCTGAGGGCCAGCCTATCTTCCCGCTGCAGTATGCCAGCGCCTATCGACAGGTGCGCCAGGCGATACGCTCCGTGCCGGGGCACGAGAACGACCAGGTGCTGGTGGCCGGTTCCGCGCCGTGGAACGCGCAGACCACGTACCCCAGCAACGTGCGAGGCGACTGGATTCGCTACTTCGTGGACGTCTTGGAGGCCCTGCGCGACGATGAGGTCGACGGCTTCGCCATTCATACCTATACCCATGACCTGAATCCCCAGCAGATCCGCGGCGACTTCTTCCATACGCAGCCCGGATATACCCACCTGCGCAACGAGTTTCGCACCTATCGCGACTACATGAACGCGATTCCGGACCGCTTCCGCCACCTGCCGGTACTGATCACGGAGACGGATCCCTCGACCCGTCACCAGGGCTGGAACCCCGGCACAAATGTGGGTTGGGTACAGGCGGCCTACCGCGAGATCGCCGAATGGAACGCGAATCCCGAGCGCCAGCCGATCCAGGCGCTGATCCTGTACCGCTGGCCGGTGGTGCCCGACCAGCCCGAATGGTCCATATCGGATCGGCCCGGCATCATCGAAGATTTCAAGATGGCCATGCGCGCCCAGCCGGAGAAGTCCTATCGCGTGCGGCAGCCGGTCTTGCCGTTGCCGCACGATGTGGTCGAGCCCGGGACTATGCTGCCGGAGGACGAACAGTGGCACGGCTCGGTGGCAGCGTCGCTCGGGCTGAATCTGCGCACGGGTCCAGGCCTGGACTATGCGGTCATCGAGATTCTGCCGTTCGGCACCTTGGTAAGAGTACAGGCCGAGGTGGAAGAGTGGCTGTTCGTGCAGGCCCTAAACATGCGCGGCTACGTCAGCCGCGCCTTCATCCTGCCCCAGGAGGAAGACGGAGTCCAGCCCCCTGTAGGCGGCTTCCTGCGCGACCGAGATGAACTGATGCAGCATACCCTTGCGCCGCCTGAAAGTGAGCAGATCTTCGTCGACCCGGAAACGGGGACGTGGACGGAGTTCATGACGGCCTACGTCTGGAATGAATATGGCGCGCTGATCGAGAAGGTGTCGAAGCTGATGGAGATCGACGCCGCCATCGCCGTAGCCGTGCTGGGGGTGGAATCGGGCGGTCGGGCGTTCATGGACGACGGCAGAATGCGAATTCGTTTCGAGAATCACATATTCTTTGATAAGCACGGCAGGCTGGACCCGGAGCATTTCTCCAAGTATCTACGCTATGACGTCGCGCGCCCCTGGGAAGGCCACTACTGGCGCCAATCGCCGGAACACGCATGGCGCTCCTTTCACGGCGACCATGCGGAGGAATGGAATGTCTTTAACTTGGTGCGCACGAAGTTCAGCCCGCACAGCGCCAAGCTCTCCATCAGCATGGGCCTCGCCCAGATCATGGGCTTCAATCACCACAATGTCGGGTACGACACGGTGGAGGAGATGTTTGTGGCCTATCGAGACAGCGCCAATGCCCAGGTGCTCGGCTTCTTCGATTTTGTCCGCTTCGATCCGATCCAACTCTGGGCGTTGCAGAACGAGGATTTTCTCACCTTCGCGACCAGGTACAACGGCAGCGGTCAGGCGTGGCACTATGCGTCGCTGATTCAGGACGCCGTAAACGCGTTCAGCCGCTTGCGCTCCACACCGCCGCCGCCGAACGCCGGGAACCCGGGCGCGCCCATGCCGTGGCTGCCGGTTCCGCCCAATGATCCTGACCTGCGCAGCGGCGACCCCGCGCTCTACGCGGCATGGCGCGAACACATCATCCAGGGATTCAAGAACAATCAGGAGATGTTCGACCGCATCCTGAAATCGTTCATGGTGCCCTACAATGCCACGGTGCGCATGTATCGCATGATGTTCTTCGTGGGCCTAGCGTCCTTCGTCGTAGCGATCGGGCTGAGCGTCTGGACGCGGGACGCCATGTTTGCGCTCGTGTTTGGCGGCCTCTCCGTGGCCTCGTTTGTGACGTTCTTCGTCAGCCGGCCTCTGCGCTCCTTGGAAGAGAACCTGAACTACATCACATGGCTCGGCGTGATCTACAACAGCTACTGGGCGCGGATCGTCTATGCCCTGAACAAAGAGACCATCCAGGCGGACCTGAAGGCGATCACCGACGACTTCGTGGTGCAGATCGAGCGCTTGATCGAGCGCAACAACGCCACCCGAGAGGATCGGGGGTCGGACAAACCGGGCGCACCGGAGTAGTGCTCTAGAAACGAAGACAGTGACGATCTGACGACGCTCAGCATTGTCATTCCCGCATGGTGTTAGCGGGAATCCACTGCGTGCACAGCTCATTCCCGCGGTGGATTCCGGCTTTAGCGGGATTCCACGGGGGCACATTTCAAGGCGCCGAAGTAGTAGATGGGTCGTCGGGTCGATGCGCCTGAAGCTGCTTGCTCAGTGTTCGAGGATCCCGCCTCTTGGAGGCGGGATCCTTTTTCGTACACCCTATGCAGGCTATGCCGTTCAATGCCTGGCGCGCATCCTATGCCAAGCCGCGCCCTGCCAGGCGAACGCATACGCCAACCTGCAGCGCGCGGCTCAAAGCCGGTCCACGATGAACGCGCCGATCACTTGTTCATTTGCGGCAATAGCTGCTCGATCTGTTGTGACTCAGAAGGCGCTTCTATCGACGACGCCGACGGAGGTTGTACCGCGTTCTGATACGCGATATACCGATTCATCGCTCGCCGCTGCGCATGCCGCAAATAGCCTGGCGCAGGCTGGCGCAACTCGGTAGCCACAGCGCCGGTCACCGGATCGAACAAAGCATCGTATAGCTGGTCATACAGCGCGAGATCGGGCGCGGAGCCGCTGGGCGAATGGTTGATCACCTCGCCTATGCCGTCCGCAGCATAGTTGTACAGCTCAGACTCTTGGCCCTCTTTTCGAATCGATCGTGCCGGACGGGTAGCTGTATACCCGAGCTTGTGCCACTTGCCCCACCAATACGTGTTGTAGCGGAAATCCGGGCCATTCAGAATAGAGCCCCAGGTCGGGAAGCCCACATCCAGGTCCGGCGTCGGCACGGGGGAGCCGAACAAACCTTGGGTGTTCGTCAAGAACATCCCGTTCTGGTGTGTGTAAAGTCCCGTCAACATGGTAGACCGCGACGGGGAGCACATCGTTGCGGCCGCGGTAGCGGGAGTCAAACGTAACCGACTTCTCGCGCAGTTCCTTCAGATCGGGTGCGACAAGGTCCATTACCTCCTGCGTGATCAGCCCTTGGGGAAATCGTAACTGGTCGACGATGATGACCAGGATATCGGGCCGATCGTCAGAAGGGTTGTTCCAAAGCGTGGGCGCTCTTTTCCCCTGCGCCTCTATCTCCGCTTGCGCTTGCGCCACGCCGGGCATCGAGGCTGTGGCTGCTAACCCGCCGGCTACAAGCCCGGCGCTCTTCAAGAACGTGCGTCTCTTCATCGGTGTCTCCTCGTGTGGATGAGCAACCAACCGCATGGCTCATTGCACGCGGGAGGCTGCGAGGAAGCGATGAAAGAGGGCGACAAGAAACAAAGGGTGCGCTGAGTGGGTAGACCTTCGTCGATTGAGAGGGCGCACAATGTAAGCGCGGCTACATTATGCGCCGAGGTAGTGCGGTATTACCCGTCCGCGCCGCGATTCGGCCGTTTTCCGCGCCCGTAGCCGGCAATTCACGAACGCTGCCGGTCTGCGGCGATTGTCACTGTGTGCGCGCCAAAGAGACTCCGGCAGCCGCCAAAGCCGCCCGAATCTCCTCCCTCTGTGCCGCGGAGCTGGCCGGCATGGGCGCACGGCAGACGCCGCCGTTTCGTCCCTGCAAATTCATGGCCGTCTTCACGTTGGCGGGCAGGTTCGGCGCCTCGATCGCATTCCAGATGCGCAGAAGGTGCTCGTGCAGCCTGCGTGCGGCGACATGATCGCCCGCCTGCACCGCCTGCCACAGCTCCACGCAGAGCTGCGGGCACGCCGTCAGAATCGCGGCGATCGCCCCGTCCGCGCCGAGCAGGAACGAAGGATAGAGCAGGGCGTCGACCGCGGAGAAGACCGACCCGCGCCCGTCGAGCATGAGCAACAGATCCGCGAGGAGCTTCATGTCGCCCGCGCTTTGCTTGACGCCGATCACGCCGTCCACCTCGGTGATGATGCGCGTCAGCAGCGCCGGCGAGCAATAGGACCAGGGCACTACGTTGTAGATCATCACCGGCGCCGCAGCCTCGGAGGCGAGGCGGGCGAAGTGGCCTACCATGGCGTCGTCGTCCGGGCGGAACAGATAGTGCACAGGCGTCACCTGCAGCGCAGCGATATCCAGGTCGGAGATGGACTGCGCCCGGCGCACTGCCTGGCGCGTGCTGTCCACGATGATGCCGGCCACCACGGGTATGCGCCCGCGCGCCGCGTCGACCGCAATGGCCGCCAGCGTACGGAACTCCTCCGTCTCCAGCGTGTGGCCCTCGCCGGTGCTGCCGCCCACGACGATGCCGGGTACGTTCGCCTCTTCGATCATGAACTCGACCTCGGCGCGCAGCGCGTCCTCGTCGAGCTCTTCCTCTTCGCCGAATGGCGTGACCATCGGCGGGACGATTCCCGATAGATGCATGATTCGCTCCTTTTCCTTGGGTCGCAGGCGGGTCGCCTATGCGACTCTGAAATCACATCCCTGTGTCACATAGCCGGACAAGGATAGCGTCTCCGCGTCGAACTCGTGCTCGGGGTCCGTAAGCGTGACGGTGCGCTCCATGCCCGGTTCCAGGTCGAAGAAATTGTCGTCGTACGCGGTAGTCTCCCAGCCGGTGGATAGGTTCACGAAGTACGCGTAGCTTGTCCGCACTCATACTCACCTCCAGCGTGTGCGCGTCGGGCTGGCGTGTGGTGACCGCGATGGCGACCGGCTGTAGAGCCAGGTCCTTGATCGCCGCAAAGAAATGGCGGTTGGGGGAGATGCGCTCACCGCGCACGGAGACGAAGCGATCGTTGCCGGCTTCCAGGACGCCGCGCCATACCTCCCGGCTGCTGTTGGCGGGGATGCACACGTCGACGGACTCGCTGTGCAGTGTGCTCCCGTCGAACGAAACCAGGCGCACGTCCAGCCGGTCCTCCACGGCGCTGAGCCTATCGTTCGTGATCCACAGGGCCAGCTCTCCGCCGGACAACTCCTGGAAAGAGGCAAGCACGGGATCGTAGACGCGGCGGGCGTAGTAGTACCCGGCCTTGCCGAAGCCATAGTAATCGATAACGCTCCAACTGAGGACCGGCCAGCAGTCGTTGAGTTGCCAGAACAGCGTGCCGGAGCAATGGGGCTTGCGCCGCCGGTAATGCTCGATGCCGTACTTGAGGCCCTCCGCCTGCGCGGCCATGCTGAAGTCGATGTATTCGTCCAGCGTATCCGGCAGGCCCGGTGACGGCCAGCATCAGGCTATCGCCCTTGTTCTTGGGGTTGTCCTTGTTGTGATGGTCCATCGAGGGGCTGTGGTGGTAGAGCTGGTCCTCGGGGATGGTGCGCTGCAGAGTCTCCTTCACCGGCGCGGCGTGCATGCCGAATTCGCTGCAGAAGCGCGTCATGTCCTCGCCGTAGCGCCGGTAGGTGACGCCGGCCGGCGAATGGTCGACCGTGGGCTCGTCGCCAAATTCGCGCGGCGAGTTGCCGTGCCAGGCGTTCCAGTTGTGGCTGTCGCCGTCGAGCTCGCTATTGTAGTCGCTGCCCCCGTAGGGGCTGCCGGGCCAATACGGCACATGGCCGTCCCATGCGCTGACCGCCGTCCGGCAGCGTCTCGTCGTAGTACAGCGAACCGGGAACGATGGGCGTGTCCTGCTTCCAGTACGTGCGCTCGTGCAGCCACTGGTTCTCGTTATTGCCGCACCAAAGCGCCAGGCTGGGATGGCTGCGCAGGCGCCGCACCTGGTATTCGGCTTCTTGCGCGACCTCGTCCACAAACCAGTCGGGGCTCTTCGGGATACATGGCGCAGGCGAACATGAAGTCCTGCCACACCAGGATGCCCAGTTGGTCACACAGATCGTAGAACTCGTCGTGCTCGTAGATGCCGCCGCCCCAGACGCGCAGCATGTTCATGTTGGCGTCGCGCGCCATGGTCAGGAACTTCTCGTAGCGCTCGCGGTTCGATTCCGCCTACGAACGAGTGCGCGGGAATCCAGTTGGCGCCGCGGGCAAAGATGGGCACGCCGTTGAGCACGAAGCGGAAGAAGCGCGTGCCGGGCTCGTCCGTGTCCGGCGACTGGTCCAGTTCAATCGTGCGGATGCCAACCTGCAGGGCGTGCTCGTCCACGACGTCGCCGTCCGCCGCGCAGGGCGACGCGCAGATCGTACAGGAACGGCTCGCCCAGGTCGTGCGTCCACCAGAGCTGCGGGTGGGGCACGGTCAGGTAGGCGACGGCGGATGCGTCCTGCGCGCCGTCCGGCAACGACACCTCTGCAGCGGCCACTTCGCGCTCCCCGTTGCGCAGCGACACCCGGGCCGACAGAGCCGCACCGCCCAGGCGCGTGGCCTCCACCTTCACGGCCACAGCCGCCGCCTCGTCGCCGGCTTCCAGCGTGTAGAAGTGGACGCCGCCCAAGGATGCCGTGCGCCGGCGCTCGATGCGCACGTCCCTCCAGATGCCCACCGTGGGCAGCCGCGGGCCCCAGTCCCAGCCGTAGCCGTACTGGGCCTTGCGCATGGCCACGCGCTGGCGCCTCGTCCAGCCACCAGTGGCTGACGTCGAAGCCGTCGACGAAGTCCAGAGGGCGGTGGAAACAGACAGCAAGTGTGTTGGATTCCCCGGCCCGAAGCACGTCTGTGACGTCGAACTCGGCCGGGCGGAACATGTTGCGGTGCTCGCCCACCACCGCGCCGTTGACCCACACCGTGGCGTAGGTGTCGAGCCCGTCGAACACGAGCACGATGCGTTCGTCGTCGACAGGCGGAATCTGCGGGCGTGGCAGCGCGGTGCGATACCACCATTCGCGTTCCTCGATCCAGGCGCACTTGTCCTCGTTGCGGTCGTAGAAGGGGTCTTCGATTTCGCCGGCTGCGATCAGGGCGCGGTGGACGTCGCCCGGGACCTCCACGGGCAACCACGCAGAGTCGTCATAGTCGGGCGCGTATGCCTCCGACCTTCTCACCTTCACCTGGCTCAAAACCTGCAAGTCTCCACGTGTACATCATTCGCTCCCTCAGGCTGCAGTATGGGAATAGGTTCACTTTATGTCAATGCAGTAGTAGTTACTGCTGCGTTATGTCAACAGTTTGCTCCGGCGACGGTCTGCCATGTCATTGCCCGGGAACCGGTGGTCGTCCCCTGTCATTCCGGGCTCGGGAGCCCCCGGGACGCGGAATCCAGGCTCGACCCGGATTCCAGGCCCGAACAACGATAGATTCCCGCTAACACCATGCGGGAATGACAACCCCGCACATGGCATCCCGGGCTCCGGAGCCCACGGGGCGCGGAATCCACCGACCACTATGCCGGCGCCGCAAGCTGAACGGGCATCCGCCGCAGGAACAGCAGCCACACGGCCGTCATCAACAGGCCGACCCCGCCCATCACCAGAAGCACATCCTGCACGTCCATCTGCAGTCGATCCACCGCCAGGCCGGCGAGGATCGTCGCGATGGACTGCGTCAACGTCAGCGTCGCGAACTCGAACGCGAACACGCGGCCGCGAAATCTATTTTCGGACACCTGCATGAGGATGGCGCTGGAGAAGACCCACAGACATCCCGTGCCTACGCCGCGGAAGAGCGTCGCGCCAAGGGCCCATCCCAGGTTCGGCGCCAGTCCGAGCAGCGTGACGCCAACCGTCATCAGTGCGAAACCGAGCGTGATGGCGCGCAGAAGCCCCGCGCGCTTGTCGCCGATGCGTTGACGAATCAGCAACGGGCCAAAGCCTGTGCCGATACCGGTCGCGGCATAGATAAGGCCCAGAGTGACTGTGCCGCCGGCCCCGATGGCGAACACCTGCTGGGCCAGCGGAATCTCCAGCACGTTGATGCCGCCCCACACCAGCGAGCCGCCCGCCTTGACAAGGCTCAACCCCAGGATAAATGGCCGGCCGGCCAGATATTGGAATCCCTCCAGAAAATCGAACAGCCGCACCTCGCTGCCGCCCTCTTCCACCGGTTTGGAGACGCGGGAAATGCGCAGGACGAACCAGGCCGAGACCAGAAACGTGGCGGCGTCGATCACAAATGCGGCGGCAAGGCCGAGGTACGCCGCGGCCAATCCACCAAACAGGGCGCCCATCGCCAGCATGGTGCTCCATGTGAAGCCGTCCAGCGCGTTGGCCGTGACGAGGTCGTCACGCGCGACCACGTTGGAGAGCAGCGCCGAGTGGGCGGGCGTATACAGCGCGCTGAGCACGAACTGGAAGACGGTGAGCGCGTAGAGCAACCAGATCTGTTCGGGCGTGCGGATGAAGAGGAAGCAGAGCACGGTGCCCGCGCGCAGCACGTCCGTGATGACCATGATCATGCGCCGCTCGTAGCGATCCGCAAGCACGCCGGCGAAGGGACTCATGACAAACACGGGCAGGAAACGGGCCAGGAAGAGATAGCTGATCGCGGTGCCCGAGCCCGTCAGCGACGTGATCAGCGTGGCCGACGCCAGCAGGTTGAACCAGTCGCCGAAGTTGCTGACCACGCGCGCAAGCCACAGGTTGCGGTAATCATGATTCCGCCGCAGCAGCTCAACGTAAACGCTCACGCACGGGTCCGATCGTGGCTGGGCTAGACTGCGGCCGGGTTGTCGTTTGCGCCGGCCTTGCTGCGCCGGTTCCATCGCTTGAGCAGGTCCAGCGCTTTGGGCATGGCGCCGGTGTAAAGACCATACAGCGCGGGGTTGGTCACGAAGTCCCATGCGCCGATGTGGGGCTGGAACTCGGCGCCGAAGCCCTGCTTGAACTGCCACACACCCTGCATAGGATCCAGCGGGTCGTCGAGGTCGGTCGGAGCGCCCCACCAGTCGTAGACTGTGCAGCTATGGTCGTGCGCCCACATCAGCGCCTCCCACTGCAGCAGGTAATTGGGCATGTCGCGGCGGCGCCGTTCCGTGCTCGCTCCGTAGAAATACCATGCGCGGTCGCCGTAGCGCATGAGGAACAGACCGGCCACAGGGCCCGCCTCGTCAGCGTGCTCGGCCAGCAGCAGTGCTCCGCCGGCAGGGTTGGCCGGGTCTTGCTGCGCCGCCAGCATGGTCTGCCATGTGGCGGCGTAGTAGGCATAGGGGCGGATGAGGAACCCGTCGCGTTCGCCTGTCTCCGCGTACATGGCATAGAATGCGGCCAGGTCGTCGACGCCGGCGTCGCGCACCGTTATGCCGCGGCGACGGGCAAGGCGCATATTGTAGCGCCACTTGCTCTTCATGGCGGCCAGGAGGTCCTCCTCGCCCGCGCGCAGGTCGGAATAGGCAGTGTTCTGGAACTGGATCTGCTCTCGGCTGAACCGCCAGCCGCGCCGTTTCAGCTTCGAGGTCAGGACGACGCCCTCGGCCAGGTCGGAGCGGACGTCCGGGTCGATCTTCACGAACAGACAGTTGCGCCGGCGTGCGTGCGTTTCGATGGCGTCCAGGGCCAGATTGACTGCCTCGCTGTCGTTCCAGTCCACCACGGGACCTTTGGGCACGTAGCCGATGCTCACGGGTACGTTCGGGCCGGCGGGACGCCACAGAAATTGATACGCCGCCACGCGATCGGTCTTGTCGCCATCGGGGCGGTGCAGCGCGACGCGGTCCGCGTGCCATCCGGTCTGCGCTTTGATGGCGCCCCACTCCCAGCTCTGCAGCACGTGCGGCGCGGGCAGTGCGCTGAGCACGCCGCGCCATTGCACGGCATCCGAAACGACCACGCCGTGCTCTGGGGCGACGCCCGCCGGCGAACGCAAACTGAGGCCGCGCGACGGCCGCGGGCAGGCGCCCGCGCTGTGCGCGGGCCGCAAGACCTGTCGTATATAGACGATAGCCAAGCGGCCGCAGCGGCTTGTCCCATGCGCCGGCGTCGCGCACGACGCGGCCGCCGAACCCTTGCTTGAAGCGGAAAACGCCCCACAGGTCATCGCTGGGCATCGAGCCCATCTCCACCGGCAGCGAATCGGCCAACACCGCGTCGTCACCGCACGAAAGGCCCATCGCGACTTTGCCCAGGTCGTCGGGAATGCCCCACAGGTCATAGTGCGTGACCCCACGCGCTTTGGCCCACTGCATACCCGCCCACTGCAAGGCGTGGTTTGGCATGCGATTGCGCTCGCGGTTGGAGCTTGCGCCCCACAGATACCAGGCGCTGCGGCCCGTGGCCGCGACGACGATGGCCGCCAGGGGCTCGCCTTCATATTCGGCCAGCAAATAGACGGCGCGATCGGGCGCCAGCAATTCAAATGCGTCGCGATAGTATTGGGCCGAGTGCACGCCGAACCCGTCGCGTTCGCCGGTAGTGGTCATAAGCTGGTTGAAGGCGTCGAGGTCGGCGAATTCGGCCGCGCGCACGGTTACCCCCTTGCGGCCGGCGAGGCGGATGTTATAGCGCCACTTGCTCTTCATCGCGGTGAGGATGTCCTGCTCGCCGCCGGCGATGTCCACCACGATTGTGCTCTGCGGCTGCACCGTCTGCGGGCTCTCCATGAAGCCGTACCGTGAGAGCATGAGCCGGTTCTGGGGAGTATCGGACAGCCCGGGCTCGATTTTCAGCAGGGCGGCGCCTCTCAGCCGGCAAGCCGACTCCACGGCCTGGAACAGCGCAACGGTGCGCGCACTGTCCGACCAGTCTGTCAGCGGACCCCGCGGAACATACGCGAGGCGCAGGCCCAGCACCGTGCGCGTCAGGACCGACGCGCCGGCAGCGATCCCGCCCTGCTCATCGGCAAGCGCCACGCGGAAGCCTGACCATCCGGACCGCTGCTTGAGCGCGGACCACGCGGACGTCTGCAAGAGATGTGCGTGAGGGTGGGCATCGACGAAGGCATTCCACTCCGCGTCGGATGGCTCGATCTGCCGCCAGCGGGAATCCACTTGGATTGGCGGCGCTGCTGCGCGTGTTCAGACATGGCTGATATGATACCATACAGTCCTGCACAGCTTGTCAGCCGTTCCGCTCCAAAACAAGGGAGAGCCGCTATGGCGGATGTCGTGACAGATGTCGTAGCCGATGTCGTTGAAGCGCCTCTGATCGAGGCGGTACCCAATTTCTCGGAGGGCAGACGGCCCCACGTCATCCAAGCCATCGTCGAAGCCATCCAGGTCCCGGGCGTGTTGCTGCTTGGCCACAGCAGCGACAGCGATCACAATCGCATGGTGGTTACGGTTGCCGGCGAGCCGGAGGTCGTATGCGAAGGCCTATTTCGCGCCGTGCGCACGGCTGCGGACCTCATCGACATGCGTGAGCACCGGGGCGCGCATCCGCGGCTTGGGGCCGCCGACGTCGTGCCCTTGGTCCCCATTCGGAATAGTACACTGCAGGAGTGTGCCGAATTCGCAACAGAACTTGGTCGCCGCATCGGCGACGAATTGCAGTTGCCGGTCTATCTATATGAGGCCGCGGCGCGACGGCCGGAACGGCGCAACCTGGCGGACGTGCGCCGTGGCGAATACGAGGCGCTGGTCACCGGCATTGCCCATCCCGACCGAATGCCGGATTTTGGACCGGCCGAAATGGGCGCGGCAGGCGCGGTGATCGTCGGGGCGCGGCCATTCCTCATCGCCTACAACTTCTTCCTGGCGTCGCATGACGCGGCGATTGCCAAGAACATCGCACGCCGTGTGCGCGAAAGGGACGGCGGCTTGCCGGGCGTCAAGGCGCTGGGCATGCTGGTGGAGGGGCAGGCCCAGGTCAGCGTCAATCTGGTGAACTTCCGCCAGACGCCGCTCCATGTCCTTATGGATACGATCTCGGCCCTGGCGCTCGAGCAAGGCGCGGAGGTGGTGAGGACCGAGCTGATCGGTTTGGTTCCGGAAGAGGTGATGCTGGAGGCCGCCGCGGATTTTCTCAAACTGCCGGGTTTTGACCGCTTGGATATCGTGGAGAATGCAATTTTGGCGACTGCGCGAGGGTAGCGGCCGGATTCGCGGCAACTGCCGCTGCTGCTGCACGTGACCGTGGGAGGAGAACTCAGATGGGCGTCAGTCTCGGTTTGGTAGGACTCGGCGCGTTTGGCAGCTCGTTCGCCGATCTCTTCATGAGCCACCCGTTCGTGGACCGCATCGCACTCTGTGACCGGGAACCGGAGCGCATGGCGCGCTTCGCAGCCCGGCCGGAGTGGCAGGCCAAGTTGCGCCCCGCCGACCTCTATTCATCGCTGGACGAGATCTGCCGCAGCGACGTGGACGCGCTGGTCATCATCACGCAGCCCTGGCTCCACGCCGCCCAGTGCGTGCAGGCCATGGAGTCCGGCAAACACGTGTACAGCGCGGTGCCCATCACCAACATCCCCGACGACGATGAGATTCTGGACTGGTGCGACCGTCTCGTCGACACCGTGAAGCGGACCGGCCGGCACTACATGTTGGGCGAGACGACCTTCTACCGGCCCCAGACCATGTACTGCCGGCGCAAGGCCGCCGAGGGCGCGTTCGGCGAATTCGTCTATAGCGAGGGCGAGTACTTCCACGACATCGACGCCGTCACCAGCCTGCGCGAGGTGATGGCTCGCCGCACATCCGGCGCGGCCGGGTCCGAATGGCTCACGCTGCGTGAGGAGTACAAAGCACGCGGCGTGCGCACGGGCCCCATGCACTACCCAACCCACTCGACCAGCGGCCCCATCAGCGTAATGGGCGCACACGCTGTCAAGGTCGCCTGCTGGGGCTACGCCAATCGCACGAATGACGTCTACTTCGAGGAAGAGGGAGCGGCATTCAGCAACGAGACTGCGCTCTTCCACATGAGCAACGGCGCCACCATGCGCATCTGCGAATTCCGCGAGATCGGCCACACCGAGCGCGAGATCTTCCGCGTCTACGGCACGGAGGCCAGCTTCGAAAACGATACCTGGGTCGACAAACGCAGGGTGACGCCGCTATCCGTGCAGGAGATGCGCGACCCGCTTCCCGAAGAAGTCGTAGCCGCCTTCCGCAGCGTCAACAAGACGTCCGACTTCTACGGCGGACACGGCGGCTCCCACGCCTACCTCGCCAACGAGTTTGTCGACGCCGTGGCGCACGACCGTGTACCCGCCATCAACGTCTGGGAAGCTGTGCGCTACATGGCCGCCGGCGTGATGGCCCACAAGTCCGCGCTGCGCGACGGCGAAGTCCTGTCCGTGCCGGATTGGGGCGACGTGCCGACGGCACTTTAGGTTCGCGAGTGGTTACGTGCCTGGTGTGAAAAGGGTGCAACGAAGAGTGCCGGCGCCAACGCAGGCGCATCATTGCAGGTGAACGGCCAAACCAACGTCGATCCTGTCCTGGTTTGCCATCCGCGCGCCCCTGGCCGCGGCTCACAACCTGGACACAGACTCAACCCTGACTTCATGCTTCCCCGTACGACGCGACAAGGTCCTCTGCCGTGTAGGCCTGCCATTTCGGGCGCAATAGCCGCCAGCGGCCTCCGTATTCCTCCTTGTAGCGCTGATTGCTCTCGTCGAAAAACCGGCCCAGATCCGCCGCGGTCACCGGCTGCGCCAGCAGCGAATTCATCCCATGCTCGATCACGAAGCCGGCGTACCAGTCCGGCCACTGCTCGTCATAGACGCCGTGAAGCTCGTTCTTTTCGTAGACGCCGTGGGCCTTCATAGCCTGCTTGAGCAGTGTCGCAATCGCTTTCTGACTCATCGTTGACTCCCCTTCGCGGTCGACAGACGCCGCCGAGCGCCTGCGCACAACCATCCCAGACAGGCGCGGAGTCTGCCAGACCTG
Organism: uncultured Chloroflexia bacterium; assembly: GCA_963752485.1. GTDB lineage: Bacteria > Chloroflexota > Anaerolineae > Caldilineales > Caldilineaceae > JASGTU01. Next base: position 175,858 of record CAVVYP010000011.1, on the reverse strand, counting down.
CGCCCGTGTGTCAACCTGACCAACCGGACTCGCAGTCTCTCGCCTGTCCGAAAAGGTCGCGGAGGGCTCTCGCGCTGTGTGCATGGCGTCGCACTTCCACGGCGGCCACGCCGGCGCCCATGCCTGCCTGGCCGCCGGTGCAACGGCGAAGCTCTGGCCCGTCCGGCCGCCGGCACGGGAACACCCCTGTGCGAAGACGCGCAGAGCGGCGTCCCCCCGGGATGGGGACGCCGCTCTGATTGCCAGGATGTCTATCGCCGGCTAGTACTTGCAGTCGACCTGGCGCTTGGTGTCCGCGGATTCGAGGATCGCATCGCAGATCACGGAACATCGGTAGCCGTCCTCGAAGTCGGCGCCGATGGGGGCCACGTCCTTGTCGTTGACGATGCAGTCCAGGAAGTGCGCGATCTCGTGGACGAAGGTGTGCTCCCAGCCGATCATATGACCCTGGGGCCACCAGTATTCCCACCACGGGTGATACGGCTCGGAGACCTTGACGGTGTGGAAGCCCCGCGTCTCCTTCGGCTCGTCATCGTTCCAGAACACCTGCAGCTCGTTCAGGCGCTCCAGATCGAAACTGATGCTGCCCTTTTCGGCGTTGATTTCGAAACCCAGCGCGTTCTTGCGTCCTGCCGAGAAGCGCGACGCCTCCACCGTTCCCAGCGCGCCGCTCTCGAATTCCAGCACCGCCGCGAACGCATCGTCGACAGTCACCTCGCCCATGCCGCTCTCGTCCAGCTTGGGCCGCTCCTTGATGAATGTCTTGGCCATGGCGCTGACGCTGTTCACGTCGCCCAGCAGATAGCGACCCACGTCGATGATGTGCGCGCCCAGGTCGCCCAGGGCGCCGCTGCCGGCCAGTGGCTTTTGCAGACGCCAGATCAGCGGCGTGCCGTAGTGGGGCAGAATCCATTCCTGCAGATAGGTCGCCCGGAAATGGTAGATCTTGCCCAGCGCGCCGGAATCGATCAACATGCGGATCTGGCGAATGGCGGGCACGAAGCGGTAGTTGAAGGCGACCATGTGCTTGACGCCCGCCTTCTGCACGGCGTCGAGCATCTCCTTCGACTCTGCGGCGGTACGGCCCAATGGCTTCTCGCAGAGCACATGCTTGCCCGCCTGCGCGGCGGCGATGCTGGGTTCGGCGTGGGCGTCGTTGGGTCCGCCGTTGTCGAAGAGCTGCACCTCGTCGTCGGCGATCATCTCGCGCCAGTCGGTGTAGTACTTGGCATAGCCGAAGCGGCGCGCGGCCTCGGCGCATGCATCCTCGTTGCGTCCGGCCACGGCCACCAACTTGGGTATGGCCGGCGGCGGATAGATCATCGTCGGAATCGTGTTGAAGGCGTTGCTGTGGGCCTTGCCCATGAACGCGTAGCCCAGCATCCCAACGCCGACTTCGGGGATCTCGCCCTCACCGCCGGTCACAGTCTGCGACGTGAATCCTGCACCTTCACTCATGTCGAGCCTCCCTCTCTTGCTTGCTCATAGTCATAGGGTCGTGCGCCGCTTGGATGTCGCAAGGCGCCTAGTCCTGGAACGCGGCGTCGAACGCCACATTCGACGGCGCAAAATCGGCCTGGCGCACGACGGCCAGGGATTCCTGCGCGCCAAACTCGCGATCCATGCCCGAGTCTTCCCACTCGATGGAAAGCGGTCCGTCGTAGCCGATGCGGTTGAGCGCGCGGATGATCGGGATCCAGCTTCACGTCGCCGTGACCCGGCGAGACGAAGTCCCAGCCGCGACGCGGATCGCCGAAGTCCAGGTGCGACGACAGGATGCTGTTGCGCCCAGTCAGGTGCACCTTGGAGTCCTTCACATGCACATGGAAGATGCGATCAGGGAAGGCGTTGATGAACTCGGCCGGGTCGATGAACTGGTGGATCAGGTGGCTGGGATCGAAGTTGGCGCCGAAGGCCGGGTGATACTCCACCGCCGCCAGCGCGCGCTCGAAGGTGATCGATGTCGTAGGCGATCTCGGTGGGATGCACCTCCAGGCCGAACCTGACGCCCTGCTCCTGGAAGACGTCGAAGATGGGCGTCCACCGCTCGGCGAAGTCGACGTAGCCCGCGTCGATGTCGGCCTGGCTGGTGGGCGGGAAGAAGTAGAGCTTGGCCCACACGCTGCTGCCGGTAAAGCCGTTCACGACGTCGACGCCGAAGAGCTTGGCGGCCTTGGCCGTGTTCTTCACCTCCTCGGCGGCGCGCTGGCGCACGCCTTCAGGATCGCCGTCGCCCCACACATACGGGGGCAGGATGCCCTTGTGCCGGGTGTCGATGGGGTCGCAGACGCACTGGCCGACGAGGTGCGTGCTGATGGCCCAGCACTGCAGGCCGTACTTCTCGAGCAGGTCGCGCTTCTCGCGTACGTAGCCGTCCTCAGAGAGCGCCTGGTCCACTTCGAAGTGGTCGCCCCAGCAGGCGAGTTCGAGGCCGTCGAAGCCCCATTCGCTGACCTTCTGGGCGAGGGTTTCCAGCGGGCAGATCCGCCCACTGTCCGGTGAAGAGAGTCACTGGTCTTGGCATGATGCCTCCTTGTTTGGCTTGAAAAACGGTTTGCCGGCGAGCGGCGCAGTCGTTCTGCCTTCGCATCGACCCCGCGCAGCGCGGTCAGGAAGAGCTCTGCACCACTTGACCTGTCTCAAATGATTGTACTACGTCAAAGACGATGCCCAGAGAACGGATGTTGTCCTGGCAGGACGTGCCCACATCTGACCCGCCGGACACGGCGCGGAAGAACTCGTCCAGCAGATACGGCTGGCCCTCCAGCGGCAGTTCGACGGGCGCCACCAGGACGGGCGCCTCTCCGGTGGCCTGCGTGTATACCGCGTCGTCGAGCATGACGACAACGCCATCGCTGCACTCGAAACGCCAGTTGGCATTCCAACTCATCTCGCGCGCCTGCGAACACCACGAACCGTTGTAGGCCACCACCACATCGCCGGCGAACGTGAGCGTCACCGCGGCCGACGCGTCGCCCTTGAACCAGCTCCAGGGCGGATTCCAGCTCTTGCCAAAGACCGCCACCGGGTCACTGTCCAGGAGATAGCGCATCAGGTCAAAGTGGTGGATGGACATGTCGATGATGAGCGGATAGGGCATCTCCTCGCGGAAACCGCCGAAGTGGGGGCCGCGGAAGAACTCGACCGTTGCCGAACCGACAGCGCCCATTGTCTCCGCCGTGAGCGTGTTCTTCAGCGTTTGGATAGCGCTGCGATAGCGATAGTTCTGCGCCACCATGTGCAGCACGCCGGTGGCGTTTGCCTTGTCCACGATGCGCTGGGCGGAGTCGAAGGTATGCGCCAGGGGCTTCTCCGACAGGACGGGCACGCCGGCTTCGAGCGCGGCGACCGAGACTTCTTCATGGAACTGCGGCGGCGTGACGTTGATGACGCCGTCCGCGTCAACCGCCGCCAGGGCTTCCGGCAACGTGCGGAACACGGGCAAATCCCCAAGCGCGTAGCGGCTGCACTGCGCTGCGGCGATTCCCTCGTCAATCTCGACCAGCGCCGCGAACTCCACGTCCGGCGATGCCTGTACCGCCGTCAGCCATGCGTTGCCCATGCCGCCGATGCCCACCTGAATGACCTTCATCTCGCTCGATATCCCCGTTGGATGGCCCGGCCCAGACAAAGCCGGATAGGGCGAAAGCAGCAGTCCACGCTATGCAAAGGGTTCGAAGTGCCTCTGAAAATGGCGCGACAGCACTTCGTCATAGACGGTTTCGTTGGCGCGCAGCGCCTCAAAGAATGGCTCGCGCAACGCCGCATCGTTCAGAACGGAACCGAACGTCACATGCAGCACCTCGCGCGCGTGGAAATCGTCCAGCAGTTCGGCCAATTGCTCGTCCGGCAGCGCCTCCACGTCGGCCATCTCCGACAGCTCCGCAGAGACGTGATACGAGGCGCGGTCCTCCGTATATCGCTCGCGTGCGAAGTGTACGATGGCGCGAAAGAGCGCCGGATCGATGGCGGCGATGGCGCGCAGCGCCTCCAAATAGCTCGTGCCCGCCGTCTTCAAGTGGACTAGGTCGCCGGCTACGGCATGCGCAACCGGGTAGACGCGAAACTTGTCCGACCCGGAATGAAGGCTCAGCTTGTAGGGACCGTACGCGCAGGCGATGGCGTGGTGCCGGCGGAACGAACTCTCGAACGCATCGATGTCGCCGATGTAGTCCACGCCCTTTTCGAATGTTCCCACATAGCGAGGCGCGAGGCTGATGCAGTCGACGCCAAGACGTTGCAGTTCGCTGGCGATATAGATGTGCTCGGCCGGTGTCGTGACGGTCTCCGTCTCGTCCACGCTCATCTCGAACTCGAAGTCGCCCGCCACTGAGGCGAGGTGGCGATACATGCGCAGCGTGTGCGCCACGGCATGACCGTATTTGGCCGCGGCGCGCATCACCTCCGCCGGCTCGAGTTCGACCTGAAAGTCGCCCAGGTCGATGGCTTTGCCGGTCAGCCGCGTGAGCAGCTCCTGCTGCGTGTCCGCCAGGTCGTCCCACGGCAGCGCGTCCGCCATCGCCTGCACTTCGCCCGGCGAGGCGGTATTGGCGCGGTCGTCCACGAATTCGCCGGGGTCGACGGTGTAGAAGGTGTAGCCGGCCCGGGCGCAGACATCGACATCCTCGAAGTTCTTCAGGTGGTCGGCGTCTGCCCCATACCCCTCGCGCCACCCCTCTTGAAAAACGCCCCACATGGCGTCGTCGAGCACTTCCTGCGGCGTGCGGCCCGTGCGCGCGTTCTCGCGTATGGATTGCTGGGCGAAGATCGGCGCGATGCGAACCGCGTCATCCGGCCCGTCACCGTAGGTAGCGCGCAGGCCCTGAATGTGGCCGGGCGTGGCCAGGCCCAGGCGATCCCCGCAACCGGCAGACGTCTGCAAGCCAAGCGGTCGCGGCTGCAGAAAGGGAAGCAGCCCGCGCATGCGCACCGCAAGGGCGGCGCTCGGCTCCGCCACCGTCAAGGTGTAGCGCTCACCGTCGACGCTGAGACCCTCGGCGCGTCCCCCAAATGGCGCAGCCGCAGCCTCCCGAGTCAGGGCGCACACGAACTTGACCTCTTCGCCGCGCGCGAGAAAGAGAAGCGCGCCCTGCGTCGCCGCTAGGGAGCGCGCATAGACGCTGAGGCCGGAGGCGCGGCTCAACTGTGCGCTGAGGTGTGACGCCGCCTCGGCAGACAAGGCCGGGGCAAGGGACTCGTTGTCCAGTAGCTCGCTCACGTTGACTGCCACGGGTTGTCCTCCCTATGTCTCGCCGCAGGCGTCGTCACTTGCCGCGACCCCGCTAGACGCCGCCAAATGCAGAGAAGCCGCCGTCTACGGGCACGACGACGCCCGTCACAAAGCGCGCCGCGTCGCTGCACAGCCAGATCAGCGCGCCCACCAGCTCTTCGGGCTCGCCAAAGCGGCCCATCGGCGTATGATCGATGATGACCTGGCCGCGCGCCGAGAGTGAACCGTCGGGGTTGAGCAAGAACTCGCGGTTCTGCTCGCCAATGAAGAAGCCGGGTGCGATGGCGTTGACGCGGATGCCTTCGCCGTACTTGTCGACAAGCTCGATGGCAAGCCAGCGCGTGAAGTTGTCTATGGCGGCCTTCGCCGCGGCATACGCCACCACACGCGTCAACGGCCGCGCCGCGGCCATGGAGGAGATATTGACAATCGAGCCTGCGCCGCTCTCCACCAGTAGAGGGCCAAAGACCTGCGTCGGCAGGAGCGTGCCCGTCAGGTTGAGCTGCAGGACCCGGTCAAACGCTTCTTGCGACATGTCGAAAAAGGTCAAGTCGCCGAAGATAGTGGCGCTGGCCGAGTTGCCGCCCGCCGCGTTGACGAGAATGTCCAGCGCGCCCCACTCTTCGACGAGCGCATCTCGCGCCGCAATGAGTTGATCCTTGTCCAGGACGTCGCCGGGCAGCGGGATCGCAATGCCCCCGTGCGCGTTGATCTCGTCGGCGACCTGTGCGGCCCTATCCGCCCGGCGCCCCATGATGGCGACCTTGGCTCCGGCCGCGGCCAGCCCGCGCGCCATGGCCCCGCCCAGCACGCCCGTGCTGCCTGTGACGAGCGCGGCCTTCCCCGCCACGGAAAACATGCCCTGGTCTGCGTCGCTATTTGCCATACTCACCTCTCCTGGCAGGTTGTGCGAACTAGAATGGATGTGCGCGATGAAACGCGCAGCGTCGAGCTACGCGTTTGCCGGCCATACCGCCACGACAGACGGCTTCTCGTATGTCGAGTCCCCGCCGCATGGTCTCGTCAGGCGTCCAGCTTGTCGATGCCCTGTTCACCGCCGGCAAGCGCGCCTTGCCCGGACGCGACAATCACCAAGGCCGGAGTGCTGTCTGAGACAGACTTCCACGACACGCCGTCGTCCGACGTCCACAGCCCCGTGTTGTCGCTCAGCACCCACCCGCCGGCCGTGGCGGCCAGCGCGTTCACCTGTTGGGGCGCACTGTCCACGGGCGTAAACGTATGGCCCCGGTCCACGGAACGATATAGTCCCTGGCTCTCGGTGCCGGCCAGAACCACGCCATCCTCGTGAAACGCGGGGGACACGGCCACGATCTGATAGACGGCCTCGTCACAGTCTGACCGCTTCCAGCCGCGCCCGCCGTTCGGCGAGTGATAGATGCCTTCCTCCGTCGACGCGAAGACATACTTCCAGCGCGGCCACACGTCCTTCGGCGCCTCTGGCGCCCACGCGATTGACAGCACCGTGAAGCTCTGTAGCCCGTAGTTGCGCGTGAACCAATGCTGTCCGCGATTCACGCTGCGCAGGATGCCGCCTCCGTCGGTGCCGGCCAGGATCACGCCGCTGGCTTCGACGGACGGGTCCGGCGCGAAGACGATCACAGAAGCCTCCACGCTGTCGACCCAACCGGCTTTCCAGTCGTCACCGTTCTGGCTCAGACTGTACGCCACACCATGGGGCAGCCCGCCTACGAGCACGCGATCATGGATGGCGCAGCAACAGAAGAGTTGCGCTTCGGGCTGCGGTATCGGGGAAAGCTCATGGCCGTTGCTGAGGAAGAGGCCCTCAGGCCCGGCGGCCCATGCGCCACGTTCGTTGTTCGAAATCGATAGAATTATGCTCATATCACGCTCACGGTGCGATTGCTTGCTCTGGTGATTTGTGATAGACGATGGTGTCGGTGGTGAGCGCCATCAGCGCGCCGCTGGCGGCTGTCTGGAGCACAGTCTTCAACACTTCGGTTACGTCCAGTACGCCCGCCTCATGCGCATCGACTACCTGCGCGCTCAGCACATCGTAGGTCGCAGCGCGGCCCGGCCTGGCGAATCCGGTCGAGGATGACGCCCGACGATGCCACGTGCGCATTGTCCAGAATCTGCCGCGCAGGCGCTGCCAACGCTCGCCCCACGATGTCCACGCCGAACGCCACGTCGCCCGTGGCCCCGATCTCGCTCAGGGACGGGATGGTGTGGAACAGGGCAGCTCCGCCGCCGGGAACGACCCCCGCACGTTGCGCGGCCGACAGCACTTTCAGCGCCCGCTCGGCATTCTGCGCCTGCACCTCGCGGTCCAACTTGCTATCCGCGCCGATCTTGAGAACGCCCATGCCGCCGCTCATGGCCGCCAGCCGCTTCAGCAGCTCGGGGCGATCATCGTCGTCGAGCGTCATTCTGGACAGGCGCGTGCGCAGTTCTTCCGCCTTGGCGCGCACTTCCGCCGACATCCCCTTGGGGACGATGTGCAGCATGTCCTTCGTGACCTCCGAGCGCGTCACTTCGCCCAGGTCACCCTCGCCGATCTTCGATGCGCCTATGGTCCAGGCGCGTCCGGCCACGGTCGCGCCGGTCAGCATGGCAAGGTCGTCGAAGGCTGCGCGTCGCGCGTCGCCCACGTCTTTGGGCGTTGCCCCGACGATGGCCATCGTCGGTTTGGGCCGCCGGTCATTGCCGTCGTCCGGCTGGCCGCTGTCGGCCGGCCCCTCTCCGTTCCGGTCATTCGCGCGCCGGTTGTTCGCCACCATCACGCCAATGACATCGTCGCTGAAATGGCCGCGCGACGATGGTCAAGGACTTTGCGCCGCGAGCACGGGCGGCCTGGAGTATCGGAACCACATCGTCGACGGACTGTAGCCTGCCGTCCACCAGTGCGATGACGCCGGCGGGCAGGATGGCCTGTTTCTGCGCTTCGTCCGTATACAAATACATACTGGCGATATTGGCGCGGTAGTTGGCCCCGGGATGATAGAACTGCTGGAGGTACGGAGCCACGAACTTCTCGACCCTGACGTGGGCCTCAGGACCCAACAGATAGCTCATCTCACCGAGCACGGCCGCCAGACCCGGATCGCGTATGACCGTGGCGGCCACCGCGGCCAGGTCATCCTCCGTGCGTACTGGCTGGGCCTGCGCCTGCAGCGATTCCACCGCAACTTCGACCGCCCGGTTGATGCCCTTGGCGAGAAGCATGGCGTTGGCGCCCGCGGCGATCATGCGCATTCCTTCGCGGTAGAGCGCGCGCATGAGAATGGCCGTCATAGCGCCGCCGTCACCTGTACGCTGCACGACGCGCCACACGGTGCTGCGCATCAACATGGCCCCGACATCCATGCGTGGATCGCCGAGATTCAGAATTCGGCGCATGGCCGTGGCCGAATCATCCAGGATCTCCGGCTTGTTGTTGGCTGCGCGCTCGTTGGCGACAACGCCGCCGATGGGCCCCAGCGTCGGGGCCAATAGGTCGGCCATTGCGTCGATGCCCAGCGTAAAATGCTTCGTTGTCGTTGGCTGACCGATGACTTGTGGCTTTGGCATATTCTTCCCTAACAACACCTCATGCTCTTGTCATTGTTTGCTGTGGTTACTTGCAGTTGTGGCCAGAGGCCCTGGCTAGAGCGGCGCCGCGCACCGGCGGCAGCGGGAAGCGAGGTCCCGAACGCCATCCTGGCGCATCTGAGCTTCTAGGGAGCACTGACTTCGCGTCCGTCGCCGCCCGCCGCGCAAGCTGTTGCCGAACGGCGGAGGGCATTCCACCATCGATTCCCACTCCGATTGCACGTGCGTCTTCGCCGGCTCGCGGAAAACAGATGTGAGCGCAACGAACGTCGAAATTCTAGCAGGTTCGCACCGTCATGCCAAAACCGGCAGATGATCGGAGTCACCAATTGCTTTCGGCCGCCAGTCACCCTCCGCGTATTCGACGACGCTGATGCTGCAATTGCGCACGACGTTGCCGTTGCGCGCAGCCAGAGGCAGGTCCGCGGCGTAGTTCAGAAAGACGCTCAGCAAGCCCCCATGCCCGATGACGACGACACTGCCGTTGCCGGGACTTTCCGCGGCCTCGACCAGCGCCGGCAAGACGCGGTTCAACAACTGGCGTTTGCTTTCGGCAAACGGAACTGCGAAATCCGGGTCGGTCGACGCTCGCGCCTGCTCCACAAGGTCCGGATAACGCTGTAGCGCAAGGTCCGGCGTCAAGCCCTCAAAGAGGCCGTGGTTGCGTTCTCGCAGCCGCACGTCGACGGTAACCCGCGCGTGCGCAGCCCGCGCGATGCGGTCTGCCGTCAGAAGGCTACGGCCCAGATCGCTCGTATAGACCCCATCGATGCGGGCGCCGGCAAGCCTGCGCGCCACTGCCTCGATCTGCGCCACGCCCTCGCCGGTGACCGGACTGTCGAGATGGCCCTGAAACCTGTGTTCGCTGTTCCACTGCGTCTGCGCATGGCGCACCAATATCAGTTCCCGCACAGAATCGTAGCCGTTTGCGGTCAAGCCCAACCTCCACCGGTGAAACGCTTTGCACACCCATCGCTAACCGCCGAGTAATCTACCATCCGGGCGCGCTCGTCACAAACGCGGGGAGGTCCCGTACTACCTTGCCCACTCTTCGCGGTCAACGCATCGCCAGCCCTATCCGTTCGATGCGAACCGAGCCGGCAGCGTCGGCGTGGATGCAGAATTCGGCGTCCGCTGCTCCATCGGTCGGCTGCACTGCCGAGCGAAACCGTGTCGCCCTCCGGGGCCGGGGCCAGCGTGCCGGCGGGCTCACCGAACTTATCGACCACCACGGCGCCAAATCCAGGGTCGGTACTGTAGTCGATGACGACCGGCGCGTCTCCGGACGCATGGCGCACGCTGAAACACGCCGGGCCGTCGCCAACGGCGCGGCTGGGCGCGCCATCGCCCGCACCGGCGCGGAGCGGCTGCCAGTGCACGGGGCCCAGTTCAAGATAGGCCATCTCGTCCCCTACTGCGGGCGCAGCGTAGACCGTCAGCCGCTCATCTTCGTACACGGGGGTCTGCCCGTGGAAGAGGGCGCGTGCAAGCGCCTCCGTATACGCTCGTTCCTCGCCGCCCGGCATCTTGTAGCGATCCAGCGCCACATACTCCACGCCCAGGTCGCTGAGCACGGACGCCCCCACCAGCGCAGGATCGTCGCCAAGGATATCGGGGCCGAGATGGCGGAAGTGCTGCAGAACGGGAACGCGTTCCGTGAGCGTGCGCGGGTCGTCGCGGCTGATGTACGCCACGCTCAAGGGCCTGCCGTGGACGGTCTGGTAGAGGAGATATCCGGGCCGGTCGTAGTTCATGGGCAGATTGAGCACCGCGCCGTCGCCTGGCGAGTTCGCCAGCTCCGCGTAGAACGCGGGCGTATCGGGTGCGCTGAGGGGATAGGGCGCAACCCAGAACTCGACCAGTACGAGAACAAGGGCCGTCGCGCCCACCGCCACCGCAGCCGGCGCGCCGCAAACGCTGCAGCAGCGCGTACAGCCCCATGCCGGCAAGCATGGCCGCGCTGAGCTCCACCATCAGCGCGTATCTGCTCACGCTGCGGCTGATGCGCATGAAGGGCACGTAGCGGTTGAGCACGCCGAAGGGCGTCCAGCTTATGGCCTCGTTGCCATCCGCCGGCACGGACGCCCAGGTGATGTTGCCGAGGTGCAGCTTGGGACCCAGCGACAGGAGCAGAAAGAAGAACGCAGCCAACAGCCAGAATCCGGCTCGCTTGCGCTGCAGGGCGATGCCGGCCAGCGCCAGTGCCGTCACAACATACCCGGCCGCGATCGTGCGTTCACTGACGGGCGCGATCTGGTTGCCGGGCAGCATTGGGCCAACCTCGCGCAGCAGCGTGTGCAGCCGGCTTGGAATCAAGTAGTCCGCAACGCTGGCGCTGAGTATGTAGAGGTCTTGCGCCGGGCGCACCATGAAGCTAAATCGAGACGCCTCGCCCACCATGGGCAGCAGAACCGGGCTCAGGACAAGCACGAAGAGAACGCCGGCGGCCAGCGGCGGCCCCAGGACAGCGCCGATCGTGCACGCGGCCTCGCGCACATCCAGCGTGCGCTCCACCAACTTGCTGCCGAGATCGAGAACCAAGAGATAGACCGCGGTCAACCCCGTGAACAGGAACAGGTACAGCACGAAATACCAGTCGCTGAGTCCGTTGAAGATCAGGAACAGCCCGGCGATCAGGGCGTCACGCAGCCAGGACTCGCCGGCGCGACCGCGCGCATATCCCGCGCAGCAAATAGAGCACGTAGAACGGGATCCACTGCAGGCTCATCACTTGCATGTGGCCGAGAAGATGCGCCATGTGGAACGGGGCAAACGCATAGATCGCCCCCGCCACAAATGCCGCTGCATAGCGAGCCCGCTGCCGTCTCACTGCGCCGGAGCCGGCCGATCCGCTCATCTCCCCCTGCGCCGGCTTCAGCAGCCACAGGCAGAGCAGAAACGCGCCATAGCCGGAGAGTACCCAGCTAATCAGCACCACTGTGTTGTAGGCGGGGATCAGTCCGGACGCCAGTTGCACCGGCATGGACAGGAGCCCGTTGAGCGGATTGAGTGTGTGGAAGTACAGGCCCACGCCCGTCGGCGCGTACAGTATGTCGGTGACAAAGGGATTCGTCACTCTGTCGATGAGCGCGATCTTCAGCCACCACAGGTTCCAGTAGTTCTGCCAGCCGTCGAAACCGTCGCCGGGTATGGCGCTGCCGGCATGGCGGGCAAGCGGCCAGGTCATGACCGACGGTAAGCGCAGCGTACGCAAGCACAACGGCCAGGTGGACGAACCCTGGCCGTCTGGCGACGCGTTGCGGTCTCTGCGATCCTTCTAGCGCCATGCTGGACCTGTCATATGGCAAGTTCACATGCACCGGCTGCGCTCACCCCGGCTGCGCGTTCCCCGTGGCGAGCTTTGCCGCATCCAGAACGTTGCTCATCAACATGGCGTTGGTCATGGGGCCTGTGCCGCCGGGCACGGGCGTGATCATGCCGGCGACTTCCGCCGCCTGCGCCTGGTCGCAGTCGCCCTTCAGCCCGTCGTCGGTATAGTTGGTTCCGAAGTCGACGACGATGGCGCCGGGCTTGATCCAGTCGCCTTTCACCATTTCCGGCCGGCCCACGGCCACACACAGAATATCGGCGGATCGGCATACGCCGGGAAGGTCCTGGGTACGGCTGTGCGCGATCGTCACCGTGCAGTGGCGGTGTAGCAGCAGCATCGCCATTGGCTTGCCCACGATATCGCTCCGCCCCACCATCACGGCATGCTTGCCGCGAAATTCGACGCCCGCCTCTTCCAGCAGCCGCATCCCGCCCTCGGGCGTGGCGGGAACGAAATAGGGAGGCCGCTGCGCCTGCAAGCGTCCGGCGTTCATGGGATGTACGCCGTCCACATCCTTGTTCGGGTCCAATTGCAGAACGAGCGCGTCTGCATCTAGCCCCTCCGGCAATGGCTCCAGAATCATGATGCCGTGCACTGCCTTGTCGCCGTTAAGCAACTGTAGGGCGCGCTCCACCGCGGCCTGGTCCGCGTCCGCGCCGAGGACCACCTCGTCGAACCGCACGCCCACGCTGGCGCAATTCTTGCCGATGGCGCGTGCATAGCCTGCGCTGGCGTCGTCATCGCCGACGCGCAGGACGGAAAGAGCGGGCGTGACGCCGGAATCAGCGGCGAACGCTTCAATCTCCTGCTTCAGTTGCGCCTTGATCGCCTTGGACAGCGCGCTTCCGTCTAGTCGGTTGGCCCGTTGTTCCCCGCTCATAACGCCAGCCCCAGCGTGGCTTCACAGGCTGCCTGAGCCCGCTTCGCTACGGTCTCCACCTCCGCCACAAGCTCATCCCGCTTGTTCGACCACTCGGCCACAAATGAAGCGTCTTTGATGAACTTCAGATTGATGTTCACGTTGACGAGGGCGCTCTTGAGCGCGGCATCCGCCAGATACAACGCGGTGGCCGCGTCGCTGACCACGTTGGCGTTTCCGTCCTCCGCCACCGGCTCGACAAGCTGAATAACCTCCAAACAGCGTTGCGCCGTGACAAAGGGTACCTCGCGCGGCCGACTTCATCGCCGCCTGGAGCGCGGCCGTGCGCGTAGCCTTCTCTGTGTCAGTGGATCTCGGCATGCCATAACAGGCGGACACGGCTTTGAAGGCGCGCGCGTCTCTATCGGCAAGCTCCAGCAGTTCGCTGCGCAGCGATTCACTCTGCTCGAGATACGCCTCCATTTCCTCTTGGACGTCCGCATACTTCTTGCCGCCGAGCGTGAAATTGATTACCATGCTGACAAGCGCGGCCGCCTGACTGCCCGTCAGCGCCGCGGCGCCTCCTCCGCCCGGTGTGGATTGCCGCGCGGCAAGGGCATCGAGATACGTGTGCACGGTCGTATCGCCGATCGACGTGATGTCTATCACTTCAATTGCTCCTCGTGTGCTGGATTACCCTGGGCAGGTACGCTGTTGCTGGAACACGGTTGCTAGAAGACTGTCGTCCGAACACTGTCGCCGGAACTACCTGTACGCAGACAATCTCAGCACCCATACCCGAGTATGATAGTCGCTGATCTTTCGGAATTGTATCATCTCCCGCCGCAAACAGCCGAAACCGCAGGCTGCGCTCCCGGCTGGCGGAGCCCAACCTAATGCCCAAGCAACAGACGAATCCGGCCCGGCGGTTCCTGAACGCGATCGTGACGCAGTTCGCAGCGGTGCGCCCTATCGCCCCGGCGCTTGCCCTCGTCCTGTGCGCACTCCTGGCGGGCCAATCGGGGGTTCGCGCCCAGCCCGTGCCGCCGCTGCCGCCGAACGCGGCCGGACCGCAGCGCGCCGACCTGCGCCCGCCCCTGTTCGTACTGCCAACCCCGACCTCGACGCCGGACCAGACGCCGGACCGGACGCCGGACCGGACGCCGGTCGATGCAGCCGCACAACTGATCGATGCGAACCCCGCAAACGCCCCCGAGGGGCCTTCTGAGGTACCGGAACTAGAGGACTCGGCACTAGAGGACTCGGCTGTTGACGAACCGGCTGACCCGGCCGCGGAGGACGCCGCCACGCAAGGCTATCGAATGACCGGTTCGCTAGCACTGGCGTCACGTCTGGCCGACGGATCGTCTACGGAGCAACGCGGCGGACTATGAGATTACCGTCGCCCCCGCCGCAGATTCGGGCGCGCCGGACAGGGACCGCCGGCTGCGCTTGTCCGTCTCCGCGCCCGATACGGAGGCGCGTGAGATCTCCGTCTACGAGATCGGGAACGCCGCCGTCACGGTCGCCGGTCCGGACCAGTGGAGCGTACAAGCGCGTGAGTCGTCCACTCCTCTAGCGAGATCGCTACAACCGCTGGTGGACATGGCGGCGTTGACCGTGGCATCGTGCACAGACGCCGGCGAAAGCGCGGACCCAGGGCGCCTCCAGAACCGCGCAGGCGAATGCTTGCTCGTCGATTCCGAGCAAGTCGCCGCTCTGGTGGCTGCCTACAACGGTGCGTTGCGCGTGCGGTCGTCACTGCTTGTCGCGCGGCTGGACACAGCGCGCGGGGAGACGCTGCGCTATCTGCTCACCGCCGAACTGGACGCAGGCGATGCCTATGACGCGGCCCCGTCCATCCCCCATCGACTCGAGTGGGGCTATGCGTACGAAGCAGCGCCGGATGGCGCCGGGACCCGAGTCGAATGGCCCGCGGCTGTGCCGCGCATCGGCGAAATTGCGGCACCCGGGTTTGAGGCCGGCGAGCTGCCGGCGCCGGATCGTATGCTCGCATTGGCCGCTACCGAAGACGCCCTACACATGCACATGTTCCTGTCAGCCGAGGAAGCGCACGACGCGCTGGCGGACGGCCTAACGGATGCCGGCTGGGTGGTGATAGAGAAGCGCCCCGCGCTGCTTGCGACAAGGGGAGACGAGACCGTTGTCGCGTTGTTGGCGGACGGAGAAATACCCGCGACTACGTACGTGGACCTCGTTCGAATGGAATGAGACGCGGCCGCGCACGCTGCGGACGCAACCCTCGTCGCCCGTTACACGCGACCACGGCCAGATTCGCTCGCGTCACTGCCCGGCCGCGTCGGCTCCGCGATGGTAGCGCGACAATCGCCAGCTTCCGAAGCGTCGCAGCAGAAACCTCACCCGGTCGCATCGCAGCCGCAGCACCGCATCCTCGATTTCGACGTCTCCGCGCACCTGGCTGAGCACAACGTGAGAGTCGCCGCGGATGTCCAGCTTTGCGCTCTCCGCCGCGGCGTTGTTGGCCTGCAGCCGCTTCAGCGTCGCCTCGAGCGCCGCAATCAACGTGTCGTACTCTGCCTCTGGTCCGGACACCTCATCGCCGAAGCGCAGGCGCACGACTTGCTGCGGCAGTCCCGGCCATCGGATGGCATAGCTGCCGTAGCCCAAGGCCGGATCGCCCCGCGTCCCCCCGTCGAAGACGATGCCGATGGGCTCTTCCGGCGCTTGTCCCGGCAACGGGGCCATCGACTGCCGCGCCTCGAGTTCCCCGTCCACGTCGCCGGACACAAAGAATTTGCTGCTGACTGTCGACTTGTACGCTTGGGGAACGGGTTGCACTGCCTCTGCGCCAGCAACAGTTACGGCTTCCGAAGGTGTATCCACAGGCTCCTGCGCCGCCTCCCGCACAGGCTGATCCTCGGGCTTGACGCCTTCCCCACTTCGGGAAACCAGCCCCAAGGCCGGCGCCACCCGCAAACGATCCCGATCGGAAACCGGCTCCTCCGCATCCCACAGGCCCAGAATGCGCAGACGCCGGACCAGCCGCCCGCGCTGCTGGGGCGTCAGCGCCCGAATCGCCTCGATCAGTTCCAATAGCGCAGCCTCAGATGCGTCTCCGGCGCTCATCGTGGACCTTTCATCTCCTGGGGATTCATCACTGCCATCGCTATCGCGATTCGCGTCAGTTGGAGGCGTTCGCCTGCATCGCCCGCTGCGCCTGGCGTCTGGACCGGCGCGCCCTCTCCCAGAGATAGAGCAAGTTCGATGCGTGGAACTGCTGCACAGCGCCGCCCAACGGGATGCGGCTGCGACCGAAGTCTTCGACGTCGGAGCGCAGCAGGTCATGCTTGGTCGCTCCCTCGTCCATAAGCCGGTCGACAAGCGCCTGGATATCGTCCAAATACTGGCTGCTGGAGTCGATGCTGCTGGTGATCTCGCCGCGCAGCAACACGTCGCCATGCCCCTGTACGATGCACTCCAGATTGTGCTCGTGCAAGTCTGACAAAGACTGCTTGTACGCCTCGATGTCGCTGAAAGGACCCGAAATCAGGGGGACGGCCATGATCAGGTCGCTGGCGAAGAGCACCTTCTCCTCGCGGACATGCACGCAGCAGACTTCCGGGGAGGGTCCGGGCGTGTTGAAGATATGGATAGTCTTGCCGCCAAGGCGGATGAGCATGCCCTCGTTGAAGACGATGCGCGGCAGGCGTATCTCCACCTCGCGCAGGTCGGGCGTGTGGTCCTGCGCTTCACGCAGTGCGGCCTGTGCATGCTCGGCCAGCATCGCGCGGCATTTCTCATGCGCGATCAGCTCCGCCTCCGGAAAGAGATAGGAACCGTACACATGATCGGCATGCGCGACGGTGTTCACGACATAGCGTATTCCCTGGGGACAAATCCGTTTGGCGAAGGCAATGATCTGCCGTGTCTCGGACGGAAACGGCAGGGTGTCGACCAGCACGCCGCCTTCCGAGGTGACGATAAGGCCTGCATTTACTTCCAGGTACAGTTCGCTGGTGAAGACCCAGGTATTGTCGGCGACGCGAGTACGAATGATAGCCACAGCGAATGGTTCCTTGATGCGAAAAATGGACCGGATGGAGACGGCAACGGATACGTGTTCCCCTTATGACAATCGGCCCATAAGTGTAACACAACCCAATTCGCGCGTCAATTTACTATACATAATCAGGATTCGAGATCGGTGCAGGTTCCGCAGCATGACAACCGCCCGACTGAGTCGGGCGGTGATGACTCCGCAGAATCGTGTGGACAGTGGGTACGAACCTGCTAGCGCAGGTGGGTGCTGACTGGACGCTTCCGTCTTGCCCCAGACCATAAGGTCGAGGCTATCACATCCACGCCACGTAGTCATGCTCCCATATGTAAGGTGTTGGCTCGCCCCGCGTACTGTACGATCACGAATACTGCAGAGTCACCCATACTATACCATAGTTTCGCGATAGGAGCAAGCAACATCCGCCGCAATTTCTGGGGCATCGCCCGCACTTTTTGCAGCATCTCACGCACAGCACACACGATATTCTGTAGATCGGCGGCTTCGCACCCCTCCGCGACCGCCATATTCGCCCTTACTCTGCCTACTATGCGAAATTCTCGTGCAGAATCTGCGTTTCAGCCGCAATCGGCGCGATGGCCAGCGCTTCTCTCAGGGCTTCGATCTTGTCGGGGTCTTTCTCGCCCTGGACGGCTTCCGCCAAGGTCCAGCGAACGTCCGCATTGGGCGACGTAATCATGATCGTGGTCAGATAGCGGTACAGATCTATGTCGTCGCTTCGCTGCAGAAACGACGCAAGGTAGTCCGGATGGCGCGGCGACCCGGGGCCGAGCAGCAGCATGTCGAAGAGCCCAACCAGCGCAGCCCGGTCGCTGGACTCGCCAAACTGCGCCACGATCTCGCGCACCACGGGGTCGGGCGCATAGCCCAGGTTGCGCAGACACTCGGACAGCACCTCCGGGTGACCGCCCTCCCGGTACTGGCTGGCGTAGAAGTAGAGGGGCAAGAGTTCGCCCTGGGAGGCCAACACGCGCACCGCGGTCAGGCCCGGCTCGCCGGACATACGCTCGGTGTATCCATCGGCCAGCAAGCGCGTGGCAAAATACGTAGCCAGTTGAATGTCCAGCTCACTGAGCAGAACGATGGCTGTGCTGCGCAGCAATGCCGCTTCCTCTGTGAACCCAGGCGGCGAAAACTCGTAGGTTGTCACCGCGTCCACGACCAGCTCCGTGTCGTCCATGCCGATGATGGGCCGCAACGCCTTGAGGATTGCGCTGCGCGTGTAGCCTGCGGGATCGCGCTTGCCCTCCTGTTCCGAGTAATGCCAATACAGCTCGCGCGAGCGCAGGCCTCGCCTTCATGTCCGGAGTCCTCGCCAGCACCTCCAGCGCCGCCCTCACGACCTCGAGTCCGTTTCGCGCGGCCAGTAGCTGCGTCGCGAAAGCCACCTGCTCTGCAGGTGCGTCGCGGAGAGCCGCGAGCTTTCGGACGTTGTCCGTCTTCTTGTCTTTCACCGGCCATCCCTTCATTTCGTCGCCGGGCGCCACACCGCAGGCCACGCGCTCAGTGTTCGCCCCGCACCAAGTAGATCCAGGGCATGGAGATCAACGTCACGCCGAACTTGATGAGTATGTTCGCCAGAGCAATGGACCACACGACCGGCCAGGGCAGCATCCACCCGAAGGCGAGCACCGAGAACAGAACCGAATCGATAGGCACGCTGATCGCGTTGGACGTCAGCACCCGCATCCATTGCCAGCGGTCGGCGTGGCGGTTCACCCACGCCTGATACACCTCCCCGTCGATCAACTCGGCCAGCACCTCGGCGACAATCGAGGCCATGACGATGCGCCACACGGGCGCCAGCACGGCGCCGAATTCCGACTGGGGACCGACTGTCGGGTCCGCCGGCAATGCAGATACCGCCAGAAACAGCAGCGCCATGAGCAGGTTGACGATCGCCGCCGTGAAGATCAGCGCACGCGCTGCGGAGATTCCCGCAACCTTGTGCACCATGTCGCGCAGCGTGAAGGTGAACGGGTAGACCAGCGTGCCGCCGTCCACCGATAGGCCGCCAAGGCTCAAGATGCGCAGGCTGGCGATGTCGGCCAGCATCTGGGCCGCCACGTAGAGCGACGAGACGACGGCGACGGCGCGTGTGCCGGACAGTTGCCAAGCGGGCATATGAATCGCCCGCACCCTCTCAACAAACGCACTCATTCTCAGTCTGCTGCCCATTCCCGACCAGTTGATCGACCGAATGCCGCCCGCCTGCCATAGGCGCACCGCCCCGGAGTTCCATCGCCACGCCGGCCGTCATTGTACCAGATGGCGCAGGCCAGCGCCCGAATCCGCCCAACCCGTCACCCCGCCCCGTCATTCCGGGCCTGACCCGGAATCCACGCTCGACAAGCCATAGATTCCCGCCAACACCATGCGGGAATGACAACCGTCCACCTGTCATCTCACCATGTCATTCCGGGCTTGACCCGGAATCCAGGCTCGACAGGCAATAGATTCCCGCTAACACCATGCGGGAATGACAACCGTCCACCTGTCGTCCCACCATGTCATTCCGGGCTCGGGTGCCCACCGGGCGCGGAATCCACGCTCGACAAGCCATAGATTCCCGCCAACTCCATACCAGAATGACAGCCGTCCACCTGACATTCCGGGCTCGGGCGCCCACCGGGAATCGCGCGCACCCAATCGCGCCGTACCTCATGGTAAAATGTGTCCATGACCAGTACGCCGGACACAGTACAACACAAGTTGGACCAGCTTCCCGCAAGCCCCGGTTGCTATCAAATGCACAACGCCGACGGAAAGGTGATCTACGTCGGCAAGGCCATCTCCCTGCGCAGCCGCGTGCGCAGCTACTTCCACGCCGGCGCGCAGCACAGCCCCAAGACCCTGGCGCTGGTGGCCGAAATTCGCGACATCTCCTGGTGGGTGACCAACACGGAGTTGGAAGCGCTCGTGCTTGAGAACGAGCTGATCAAGCGCTACCAGCCCCACTACAACATCCGCCTCAAGGACGACAAATCCTTTCCCTATATCAAAGTAAACTGGCAGGACGACTTCCCCAAGGTGGAGGTCGTGCGCAACCTGAGCCGCGACGGGGCGCGCTACTTCGGACCCTACACTAGCGCGCGCGCCTGCTATCACACGCTGGACGCCTTGCGACGGGTGTTTCCGTATTTGGACTGCGACCGCACGATCACGGGCGACGATCCGAAGCCGTGCCTCTACTACCACATCAAGATGTGCGGCGGGCCGTGCATTGGCAAACAATCGCGCCATGAATACCGCGCCACCATACGCCAGTTGATGGACTTTCTCTCCGGCCACACCGACGACGTGCTGCAGCAGCTCGAGGCGCAGATGGGCCGCGCAGCGGAGAACATGCAGTTCGAGCTTGCCGCCCTCTACCGTGACCGGCTGAAGGCGGCCACGCAGATCGCCGCGCACCAGAAGATCGTCAGCACGCAGGTGGAAGACGTCGACTACGTCGGCCTGGCCCAGGACGAACACACCGGCGACACGGCAGTCCAGGTCCTCTTCGTCCGCCGCGGACGGCTGATCGGCAGGGAAACCTTCATGCTGGAGGGCGCGGAGGCGCCGCAGGCCGACGTGAATCAGCAAGGCTTGCTGGTCGAGGCCTTCATTCAGCGCTTCTATGACAACGCCACGTTCATTCCCAGGCTGATCCTGGTGCAGGCCATGCCCGACGGGCAAGAGGTGCTCGAAAGCTGGCTGCACGACCGCCGCGGCTCCAAAGTCGAGCTGCGCGTGCCCCTGCGCGGGCCCAAGCGCACGCTGATGGACATGGCCGAACGCAACGCATGCGAGTATCTGCGTGTGCAGATGGCGGAGCGGTCGGCGGACACCAACCGGCAGACCGAAGCCATCACGGACCTGCAGGAGGCGCTTCAGCTCGAGCGCCCGCCCATGCGCATCGAGTGCTTCGATGTCAGTACGCTGCAGGGCACGAACACGGTGGGCTCCATGGTGGTCTTTGCCAAGGGCGTTCCCCAGAAACGATCCTACAAACGCTTCAAGATTCGCGGCAAGGGCAGCCAGGGCGAGCCCGACGACTACGCCAGCATGCGCGAGATGTTGCGTCGCCGCTTCCGCCGCATCGTGGAAGAGCGACAGCGACGGCGGCGAGAATCCCGACAAGCGCAAGACCGTGGACGAAGCCTGGCGCATCCTGCCGGACCTTGTGATCATCGACGGCGGCAAGGGACAACTTGGCGTCGCCGTGGAAGTGCTGTCCGAGTTTGACCTGTTGGAGCAGATTCCCGTGGTGGGGCTGGCCAAGCGCGAGGAAGAGGTCTTTCGCCCGGGCAGGCCGCAGCCCATCTGGCTCACCCGGGGCAGCCCCGGCCTGCACCTGGTGCAGCGGGTGCGCGACGAAGCCCATCGATTTGCCATCACCTATCACCGCAATCTACGTCGTAAAGAACAGACCCGGTCGAAGCTGGATGATGTACCCGGCATCGGACCGGCGCGCAGAAAAGCGCTGCTCACCTATTTCGGCGGTGATCTGGACCGCATCCGGCAGGCGTCGCTCGATGAGTTGCTGGCGGTGCCGGGCATGAACCAACGCAGCGCCAAGGCAGTGAAGGAGAAACTGTAGTCGCTACCTTGTAGAGGGCATCGAAGGAGCGCCGTTCGACCTACCGACGGCGACCGCAGAGGTGCTTGGCGCTCATGGTGAAGTGGGGATTGCCCGCGAGCGACGCCGCGCACGTTCTGCGCGACGCGGTCTCACTGCGCGAATTGCGCCCGC
Organism: uncultured Chloroflexia bacterium; assembly: GCA_963752485.1. GTDB lineage: Bacteria > Chloroflexota > Anaerolineae > Caldilineales > Caldilineaceae > JASGTU01. The sequence goes on along the minus strand of CAVVYP010000011.1, from coordinate 154,073 downwards.
GTGAGACGCTGTATGCCCAGGGCGCGCCCGTTACACACATCTGCGTGCTCACACTCCGGCCGCCTCTACCAGGACCGGCTCACGCAGGAGAACGGGGGAACCTCGCGCGTTTCGCTGCGCCGCGAAGTGCAACCGGGCTACATGGTCGGCCAATATGACCTGCTGTTTGGCAAGGGCCACAGCACGCGTGCGCGAGCGCTCGACGCCTGCCAGCGTGATTCAGGTCGACGCCAATGCGCTCAACCGTCTCCTCTACCAATACCCCCTATTGCGCAACCAAATCGCGCCCGCACTGGTGGTCGGCCGGCTGCGTACGCTCCCCTTCCTGGGCAGTCTCGACCCGATTACGCTGAGCTTTCTGGCGGAGATTTGCGAACAACTCGAACTCCAGGACGGCGAAGAAATCTACGGCGCTGCGGATGAAGCCGACGAGATCTTCGTGATCGACGAGGGACAGGTCCGCCTGTCCTGGCCGGCGGGCAAAGAGAGCTGGCTCGGCAATGGCATGGAGCTGGGGATTCTGGACGCCGGCCCGCCGCGCACGGCTCCGGATACGCCCACGCGCCTACGGCCATCGCGCCGTGGCGGTGGGCGATGCGACGCTGTTCGATTGGCCCCGCACCGCCATCGTCGAATTGACCGGCATCGACCCGGAGCGTACAGGGCATCAGTTACGCGCCGCGCGCGAACGCACGATGCACTCTGTGTCAGTCTTCTCGAAATTCTCCGAGAGGCAGCAGAGACGCCTTCTCGGCTATATGAGCCCACTACCATTTTCCCATCCACCATTTCGTCATGCAGCAGGGCGAAATCGGAGACAGCCTGTGGGTGCTGATGCCGGGCAGCTCGGGGACGCTGCGCGCGCTGGAGGGCTCACACGCCCTGCAGCCCACCAAGGTGTACGGACCCAACTTCTTCAGTGAACTCTCGCTGCGCGTGGAACGACCGCTCGACTCCACGTTGCAGGCCGATCCGGGAAGCCAGTGGTTGCGTCTGCACAAAGAGGACTTCCAGACGTTCCTGCGCGACACGGATTCCAAACTCATGGCCGCTTTGACCTTGAGCCCCGATGCGGAGCGATACTTGGGCCGCAGCAAGGAGCGCCGCCGCTATGCCTGGCTGGAGCTGGGCGAGAATCTGGTAATCTTCCGGCGACGTCACTGGGTATTCCTGTTGCGGCACATGTTCTTGCCGGTTCTGGCCCTGCTTCTGCTTGGCGCTGCGTTTGTGGGGGTCGCGGTGCCTGGACTGGGATTCGCGACTGCCGGTCATCGCCTTGTCCCTGCTGACCGCCGGCGCCTGCCTATATTTCCTTTGGAATCTGCTGGACTACCTAAATGACTATTTCCTGGTCACCAACCAGCGCGTCGTGCACCAGGAAAAGGTGATCCTTATCGCCGAGTGGCGCAAGGCCGCCGCCCTGGAGCAGGTGCGCAACGTGGACGTGAACGTGACGTTTTTCGGCCGCCTGCTGAACTACGGAACGATCAACGTGCAGACCGCCGCCACGGAGGGGTCCATCGTATTCGACTATGTGCCGGATCCCCACGGCCTGAAACAGACCATTATGGAGCAGCAGACGCTCCGCCTTCAGCACTACCAGGCTTCCGGCAAGATGGTCATCCAGAATTTGCTGCAAGAGCGCCTCGGGCTGGAGCTAAGCCTTCCCAGCACGCGTGACTACGGGCGCCAACGGCAATGGCTACAACGGAACCGGCCGCTGGCGCCGGCGCATCGCAGAGGCGAAAGCGTGGGTGTTCCCGCCGCGAGATCCGAACCCGACACTGGTAGTCTGGAGAAAGCATTGGCTCGTCCTGCTGGGCAAAATCCTCATGCCGCTGGCCGTGCTCATGTTCATTCTCATGCTGTTGACGGGACAGCAGTTCATCCCCCCCTCGCTGCACAACCTGGTCGCAGCCGCGGACCTGGCGCTTGCCGTCATCAGCCTGATCACATTTCTTTGGTTCTTGTGGCAGATTGCCGACTGGCGCAACGACACGTATGAAGTGGATCTCAAACAGATTGCGGATGTGGCGAAGAAGCCGCTCTTCTTCGCTGAGAACCGCAAGACCGCCCTTCTCAGCGAGATCGAGAACGTTGAGTTCGCGATTCCGAGTCCCATCAACTATATCTTCAACTTCGGCAATGTGCGCATCCAAACAGCGGCGACGGAAGGCGATTTCACCTTCGACTGGGTGCCCAACCCGCGCTTCGTGAGCGCCGAGATCTGGCGCAGGGTCGAAGCCTATCGCGCCCGGCAGGAAACCGACCGGGCGCGACAGCGCGCCGAGGAGTTGCCGGACTGGTTCGAAATGTACGATCGCTTGGGGGTCGACATACAGCGCGAGACAACCAGCCAGGCGCCCAGATAGCGGCCCAGACTGATGATTCGCCGATCACGGTCTTGAAGTAGCGGTCTGAAGTATCGGCCGGACGCCGCTGATTACCAGCCGAAGCTGAGGCGGTCGATCAGGCGGCGAGGCAAGCGCGCCTCCTGCATCTGCCCCTGCGTCAGCTCGATCGGATAGGCGATGCGCTCGTATCGCCACACCATTGACTCCAGATCCAGGATGGCAAATGCGGCGCGGGCATCGTTGTCGCGCGGCTGGCCGACGCTGCCCGGGTTGATGATCAAGCGCTGGCCGTCGTCGATCTCTATGGAGTGGTCCGCGCCGCTGCGCGGCTGCAGGTAGTCCACCGTGGCGGGCGGATTCGTGGAAGCTTCGGAGCCGGCCGGCTCGAGCGTGCGCCAGCGGAAGATGGCGGGCTTGTGCGTGTGCCCCACCAAGCAGATGGGTTCCTGGAAGGCGCCGAAGTTGTCCATCGCCACGCGCGGGTTGAGGATGTATTCCCACACCGGCTCGCGTGGGCTGGCGTGGGTGATCAGGAACTGCTCGCTCCCTTCCGGACGGACGGGCGTGTCCGGCAACTGGTCCAGATAGTCCCGGCACTCTTCGGCAAGCTCTTCCCGCGTCCAGAGCACCGCCTGCCGCGCGTGCGGGTTGAAGTCGTCCACGTTGATGCCCGGGCGGCCCAGGACCGCCCAATCGTGGTTGCCCATGACACAGAGCGCAGCGCGATCGCGGATGATCTCCACGCATTCGTTGGGCCGCGGGCCGTACCCGACCACGTCGCCCAGACACCAGATCGTGTCGTACGCGCCTTCCGTCGCCGCGAGCACAGTCTCCAAAGCGACGAGATTTGCATGAATGTCGGACAGAACGAGGACGCGCATACCCGGCATGATACCATAGCCAATCCGAAACCCGCGAGTGCGCCACATGCGCAGCGTGCAGTTCCATCTCGGGGCTCGGCCCACTCCACGATTCTGGGCTCAGGAGCTCTCCGGGCGCGGAATCCACAGCGAGCCGAAACGCGCCCGCGCTGGCCTGCAGGGCGGCTTTGACCCGCGTCGGGTCATATTCGCCGCATAGTTCGTCCGCTGCTTCCTCAACCAGCCGGTAGCGCTTTCCGTTCTTCTCTAGCACTACAGGCTCTTCTCCCTCTCGGTCAAGCAAGCGCGCCAGCTCGCTGTCTGGACTAATCTCGAATCGATACGGTTCCGCCATCATCGCTGCGTCGCCCCTTTCTTGGCATAGTATACCCTCTGTCGTCCACTCACGATCCGGCACTTCCCATAGGGTGCAATTCAGAAAAGTGGCATATTCGCGTCGCTATGCGTGGATTCCGGCTCAAGGCCGGAATGACACCTTGATTGTATGCCCCAAAATTGAACTACACCCCTTCCCATAGTGTCCTCCCGCCCTCGCGCCGCCGCCGGATGCGGCGGTCTCCACCCCGCGTGGATAACCGCCTGCGCGGGCATGACATCGACGGCCGCACCGCGCCATTCCGCCCTCGACACTCCCTCCGGTCGCGCAACCCACTCCGCGCCCTGCCCGTCCACCGCATCCCCTCACCGCTCCCAGTTTTCGCGCGCAATTTGACGGATGACACCCTCTACACTATCATCGGCAGGAACGTTCCCGCACGCGCCGCGCCCATCCGGCCCATCCGGCAGGCAGCCGCGCCAATCCAGGGCAAGCAACCAGGCCGAGACCAGTCCCCTATGTCCGAACACATGCGCAACCCCGGCGCCTCCAAGCCGACCGATTCCGAACACCCATCAGCCGCTGACGCCGCGGCCGGTGACGCCGCACGCTCCGATTTTCGGTTCGTGGGCATTCTGCACCATCCCAAGAAACCCGAATCCATTCAGTTGGCCGCCCAGATGGGTCGCTTCCTCAAGGAGCACGGCGTAGAGGAAATCTGGCATGAGTCCGCCTGGGAGCAGGAAGCCGTCATGGAACACCTGCCCAACGTCGACCTGCTCATCACCCTCGGCGGGGACGGGACGCTGCTGCGCGCCGCGCGGCTGGGCGCCGCCCACGGCGTGCCCATGCTCGGCGTCAAAATGGGCAGGCTGGGCTTCCTGGCGGAAGTGGAGCCCGACGACTGGCAGGGGCCCCTCGAACAGATGCTGGCCGGCGACTATTGGATCGAAGAGCGCCTCATGGTGCGTGCACGCTTGCAGCGTCCACGCAACACCGACGGCGAAAAGGTCACCATCTGCGAGTACGACGCGCTCAACGACGTGGTGCTCAGCCGCGGTGGTCTGGCCCGCGTCGTGCGCATCAGCGTCAAACTGGATGGCGGATACCTGACGACGTACACGTGTGATGGTTTGATAGTCAGCACCGCTACCGGCAGCACGGGCTATGCGCTGGCTGCGCACGGACCGATCTTGCCGCCGGAACTGCGCAACATCCTGGTCATACCCATTGCGCCGCATCTGAGCATGGATCGGGCGGTTGTGCTGGCGGAAGGCACGGAGATACGCATGAATGCGTACAGCGACCACGAGGCCATGCTCACCGTGGACGGACAGTTCGTCATCGAAGTCTACGAAGGCGACGAGGTGGTCGTGGTGGGCAGCCCGCACCTGGCGCGCTTCGTGCGGCTGCGGGAGCGAAGCTATTTCTACCGGGCGCTAACGGACAAACTGCGCTGGCCGGAGGCGTAGACCCCCGGGCGCAATCAGACGCGAGGCGAAACCGCAAAACATAATGCAAGACACGAGTACGCAGAAACCACAACAGCGCTCGCAAGACGCGGACGCACCCGCCGCAGAGGAAGTGCTCTACTGCGCAAATCATCCGGACGTTGAAACCCTGCTGCGCTGCAATCGCTGCGGCAAGCCGATCTGCCTGAAATGCGCCAAGCTGACGGACGTCGGCTACCGCTGCAACGAGTGCATTCGCAGCGTGCAGGATACCTATTTCAACGCCAAGCCGTCGGACAACATCGTGGCGTTTGTGGTGGCGTTCCTGGTCACGGCCGTCACCGTGCCCATCGCCAGCATCCTCTTCCGCATCTTTCCGTTCTGGTTCATCAGCATCATCATCGCCGTCATGGTCGGCGGCGCCGCGGGCGGCATTCTGACCCAGATCATTCGGCGCGCGGTCGACCGCAGGCGCAGCCGTCAAATGGCCTATGTGGCCCTGGGCGGGATTGCAGCGGGCGTCATTGCCGGCATCGGCGGCGTGTCACTGTTTCTGGGGATTCCCCTGGCCGCCCTGTTCAGCTTGCCCCTGGCGGTCTTCACGTTCCTGGCCGCAATGTCCGCCTACCAAATGCTGCGCTAAATCGCTTGCATTTGCCGCCCGTTTGGGCTACTATTGCTGTAATTCGCCGGATACACACCAATTGGAGGGATTGCCGTGGATGCCGCCTATCGCCGAATAGCCATTCTCGTATTGCTGGCGCTGGCATCTCTGGCGCCCGCGTGCACGCGAGAGCGACCGACGCCGGAGCCTACGCCGACGCTCTCATTTGAGGGCTCCCCGCCCACCGCCATCCCCGTACCGAGACGCCCAAATCACCGTCGAGCCCCTTGCCGCGGCGGATGCCTCGCCCACGCAAACGCTCGAGCCCGATGCGACGCCCACGCCGCCTGTGTCCGAAGATACATTCCAGTACACGGTCCAGCCGGGCGACACGCTTCTCTCTTTGGCCATCAAGTACGAGACGGAAGTTGACACCATACGCGAGCTGAACGCGCTGCAAAACGACGACATCGCCGTCGGCCAGCCGCTCTACGTTCCCTATGTCGAAGGCATGACGGTAGAGGGGATGCCGCCGCCCACGCCGGGCCCCTATCGCGTATACGGTCCAGACCGGCGACACGCTCAACGCCATCGCTTTGCGTTTCGGCGCGAACCCCATCGAGATCATCGAGTTCAACAACCTTCTCTCGCCCGATAATTTGACCGTCGGCAGCGACATCATCATTCCAAACTATCAGCCGCCCTCCGCGCTGGTGGACGCGTCCACCGGCGGTGACGAAGGCAGCATCGTCGTGCCCGCCGCCGGCGACGGCCAGTTCATCCACATCGTACAGTCCGGTCAGGGCCTCTTCGAAATTGCCGATCTCTACGGCGTCAGCCCCAACGACATCGCGCTCGCCAACAACATGAACGACACCAACCTCCTGCGCGTAGGCCAGGAGCTGATCATCCCCGGCGTGTCGCTTCGCGACGCCGCGATCAGCCGCGGGTCGATCCATATCGTGCAGTCCGGCGAGAGTATGCTGGGGATCGCCATCCGCTATGGCGTGACCGTGGAAGAGATCGTGGAGATCAACGAGCTGGCCGACGCCAACTCGATCTTCGAGGGACAAGAGCTGATCATCCCCGGCGAATAAGTCAGGCCGCTACTCCGGCGTAACGTACGCGGCGGTGATGCCCCCGTCGACCACAAACTCGCTGCCGGTGACGTAGGACGACTCATCCGACGCCAACCAAAGCGCGGCGCGCGCCATCTCGTCCGCCTCACCAAAGCGGCCCATGGGGATGTGAACCAGCCGGCGCTGCTTCTTCTCCTCCGTATTCAAGAACTTCATCAGTAGCTCCGTGCGCAGCGGACCCGGGCACAGCGCGTTGATGCGAATGCCTTCTCGGGCGTGGATCACCGCCAGTTCCCGCGTCATGGCCAGCACGCCCCCCTTGCTGGCCGTATACGCGATCTGCGGCGTCGCCGCCCCAACCTTCGCCACGAATGAGGCCATGTTGATCACGGAGCCGCCGCCCGCACGCCGGATCGCGGGGAGTCCGTACTTGCAGCCCAAGAAGACGCCGGTCAGGTTGATGCGCAGCGTCAGGTTCCAGATCTCCTCGTCCGTCGAGACAGCGTCGTCGTCGTCGCTGTGCATGATGCCCGCATTGTTGAACAGCACGTGCAGCGCGCCGAAGCTCTGCTCCGCCGCACGAACCATGCGCTCGCAATCCGCGGCGTCGGATACGTCAGCGTGCACGTACACGGCCTGGCCGCCCTCTTGAACGACGAGGGCGACCGTCTCCTCGCCGTGGTCGTCGTCGATGTCGGCGACGACCACGGCCGCGCCCTCCGCCGCGAAGAGCCGCGCCGTCGCCCGGCCGATCGCGCCGCCGCCGCCTGTGATCAAAGCCGTCTTCCCTTCGAGCCGCATAGTCCCCTCCGTCTCAGGTGCAAGGTTCAGTTGTCGAACTCTGTTCTGCACATGGTCATCGACGCTCGCCGCCGGCCATCTGCGCCTACTCCGCCCCGGTGCCCGGCGCGCCGTTCAGGAAGCCTGCCACGTGTTGCATGACCTGGTCCCCCGGCCCCGCGCCATCCATATCCACCCAGAGAATGCCGTCCATTTTCCGCAGCCATGTGGTCTGGTGACGCAGATAGCGGTGCGTCGCCACCTTGATCAGCCGCACGGCCTCGTCCAGGTCGATGTCGCCGCGCAGATACGCGGCGATTTCCCGGTATCCCAGACTCGTCATGGCAGGCAGTGATTCGTCATAGCCTGCCGCCAGCAGCGTGCGCGTCTCCTCCACCAAGCCCAGACGCATCATCTCCTCCACGCGCGAATCGATGCGTGCGTGCAGGCTCTCTCTGCTGCGCCGCAATCCCACTTTCAGTATAGCGTAGGGCGGCGCATCCGCGCCTTCGAGTTCGGTCTTGGACCGGCCCGTGGTCATGACGATTTCCAGGGCGCGGATCAGCCGGCGCGGGTTGTTGGCGTCGATCACGGCCGCCGTCTGCGGGTCCTTTGCCTGCAACAGGTCGAACAGCGCCTCCCTGCCCTCTGTCGCCAGCAGCGCCTCCAGTTGCTCGCGCACAGCCGGGTTCGGCGGCGCCTCCGGGATGCGCAGCCCTTCCAGCACCGCGCGCACGTAGAGGACCGTGCCGCCCACCAACACCGGCAGCGCGCCGCGGCCATGGATGTCGTCGATGGCCGCGTACGCCAGGCGCTGGTATTCGGCGAGGGTGAGGACTTCATCCGGCCGGCGGATGTCGATCAGGTGATGCGGGACTCGCGCCAGCTCCGGCGCGGTCGGCTTGGCGGTGCCGATGTCCATGTGGCGATAGATCTGCCGGCTGTCCGCGCCGACGATCTCGCCGCCAAAGCGCTCGCACAGGTCCAGACTCAGCGCGGTCTTGCCGACTGCGGTGGGCCCCAGCAGGGCCACGAGGGGCGGACGCGCCGTTCATTCCGCCTGCACCGCGTTGCGAATGTGATCGATGGATTGCAGCCGGCCGCGCCCGTCCATCTGCACGGCGACCACGTCGATACGCCAGGGCCCGGACCAGCCGGTTGACTGCACATATGTCTCGGCGACGACACGCAGCTTGTCTTGCTTGCGCGCATTCACGGCCTCGAGCGCGCTTCCATAGGCCGCGCCCCGCCGCGTGCGCACCTCCACCAGCACCAGCCACGTCGCCAGCTCCCCGCCAAGCGTGTAGTCGGGCGCTTCATCGTGGGCGATGATGTCCAGCTCGCCGGCGGGACAACGCCAGTTGCGCTCCACGACCGTCAGCCCTGCATCCACTAGCGCGGCGTGCGCCAGCTCTTCGCCGGCGCGTCCCAGGGCGCGGCGCCCGTCGGCGGGCGATGGCGACGTCATGCCGGACGCGCTCGCGTCTGGCGCAGTCGCGGGCGCGCCGGAGCTGTCTCGGGTATCGAACAGGCTGCGGCACTGTGCGACCGGGGCAAATGTGCGCCGGTGCGCCGCACAAGGCCCGTGCAGAGCCAGCGCCGCGCGGTGCGCCGCGGTCCCATAGCCCTTGTGCGCGGCAAACCCGTAGGCGGGATAGACGGCGTCCATCTCGATGAGGAGCCGGTCCCGCCACACCTTGGCAAGGACGGAGGCTGCCGCCACGGAGACGCTGTCGCGGTCGGCTTTCGCCCAACACGACTGCCCAATGGAGACATCCGGCAACCGCACCCAATCGATGAGCAGATGCTCCGGCTCGACGGACAACGCGCGGATCGCCACCGTCATCGCTTTGCGCGTCGCTGCCGCCACGCCGAAGCGGTCCACCTCCTCTGCCGAGGCCGAACCGATGGCCCATGCCGCGGCTTCGCACTGGATCAGGCTCTCCAGCGTCTCCCGTTCGCCTGGGGAAAGCAGCTTGCTGTCGCGCACCTGCGTCCACACGCCGGCCAGCTTCGCATGCGCCGGAAGCACGACCGCCGCGGCCGCCACGGGCCCGGCCAGCGCCCCGCGTCCCGCCTCGTCGATGCCGGCCAGCGATCGCACGCCCGCAGACCAGAGCGCCTCTTCTCGCACCAGGGTGGGTGCCGGAAACTTATCGGCCATGCGAATACGCTAGCATAGAGGAGTCGCGACGACAACCTGCCTATGGGATGAGGGCGTGTTTCAGATTCGGGGGCAAATTGTCACCCTGAGCCCTGGCGAAGGCTCTCGCGTGCCCAGCACGCGAGATGCTTCGCTGCTCCCAGCATGACCGATTGAACCCGATCTGAAATCTACCCAGGGGACGAAGCGAACGGGATAACCGGAACAGGAAAAGCGCCGGCCATCAAGGCCGGCGCAAAATTCCATTCGAATCCACCCGCGCTGCGCAACAACGTCCAGCCCTGCGGCCGGACCGCGCAACGCGAATTATCTGTCCTGCAGCCGCTGCTCTCGCAGGCGGGCCGCCTTGCCCTGGCGCTTGCGCAGGTAGTAGAGCTGTGCGCGGCGCACCTTGGCCTTGCGCAACACTTCCACCTTGTCCACATTCTTGCTGTGCAGCGGGAACGTGCGCTCAACGCCGACGCCGTGGGCGCCCGTGCGGCGCACAGTGTACGTAGCGCCGGTCGACTTGCCGCCGTGCATGGCGATCACCACGCCCTGAAAGACCTGGATACGCTCGTTGCGCCCTTCCGTGATGCGCTGATGCACACGCACGGTGTCACCGGCCTGAAGGTCCGGCATATCGGCGCTCAATTCCGGTTGCAGAGATGCCATGAGTGCGTTGGTCACGACGTCACTTGTCCTTTTTCCGTTCGAAGATACCGTTCAGCGAGTTTGCTCAATCGGTCCGCTGAAAGATTTCGCGTCACTACCAAATTCTAGGTAATAGGTCACCTGCAAATGCAGTGTAGCCGCCGCGTGTCGATTGACCGCAACCTGCGAATCATACCACGTGCGCACCACAGCAGCAAAACCGGCGATGAACCCTGCGCACCTACTCGCGCAGGCGGGGCATCCGTCATAGGCCAGTGCAAAAACGCCCCGCTCGGACAGGTGCGTCCACGCGCCCTACTGCCCCCCCGACTGCCCATCGCGGGCGGCTGACGACTGCCAGGAAATCTCCGAGTCGACAGCTCCGATTTTGTGCGCGCCGACAACGAGGCTATAATTGCTGGTGAAGCATCGGGGGGTGTGAGGTTGTCAGCGGAATATCCAGGGTATTATTGATCATCATCTTCTTCTTCCGCTTGCCATCCAAACGTCCCAAGAAAGACACGATCATCATCTGTTAGCGGCAGCTTGGCCAGCAGGTCCGGCCGCCGTTGCAGCGTGCGCAAGAGGGCTTGCCGGCGATGCCATTGGGCGATATTGCCGTGGTGTCCGCTGAGAAGCACCTCCGGTATGGCCTCACCGCGAAATTCCGGCGGGCGGGTATACTGGGGGCCTTCCAAGAGGCCGTCGAGCCCCGGCGAGTGGCTATCGCGATGCGCGCCCCACTCGTCACCAAGTGCGCCGGGAATCACACGCGTGACCGCGTCGATGACGACCATGGCCGGTAGTTCGCCGCCGCTTACCACGAAATCGCCGATGCTGATTTCGTGGGTGGCGATCTGTGTACGCACTCTCTCGTCGACGCCTTCATATCGCCCGCACACCAGGGCGAGCCGGTGAAAGGCGCTGAGTTCGTGCACAAGGCTTTGGGACAGAACGCGGCCCTGCGGCGTCAGAAGCACCACAGCGACATTCTCCGGCATCGCCGCGGCGTGCTCCGGGTCCCAGGCAGGCAGCGCCGTTTGCGCATCCGCCTCCTCTAGTCGCCATCCGGCCGGGCGCGTCAGCACGGTCTCGACGGCGCGCACGATGGGCTCCGGCTTCATGATCATGCCGCCGCCGCCACCGTAGGGCGTGTCGTCACACACGTGATGGCGGTCCACGGTATAGCTGCGAATGTCGTGCAGAGCGATGGACACAAGTTGACGGTCGCGTGCCCGGCGGATGATGCTCTCAGAGAGCGGTCCGTCGAACATCGCCGGAAACAGCGTGAAAACGTCAAAATGAATCGCTGGCTGGGTCGAATTCATGCGGAAATTCACTGAACTCATTGGGCTCTCTCGCTTTGGCCCGCGTCCCGAATCGGAAAGCGCTCAGACGCCTGAGCGACTTGACATGGTATCACAGGAAGAATCGGGACAGAAGCGACGGCGCAGACCACTGGCCCTGACCGTGCCGCTGGGGTTCCTCGGTGTGGCCGCGCTCGCGCTCTGGATTTCATCCCCGCGCATCGGCGCATTGGGCGCCGATCTCTTCAACCGCGAGGATCGACCGCCGCTGTCCGTGCCGGGTGTACATCCGGCTGTCAGCCAGGCGTCACTGGCGATCGTCAATCCCAACAACGAGCCTGCGGCGCACGCCATGCGCGTGCCGGATACCCTCCCCGTAAGCGACAAGAATGGCGACGGCGAGTCGACGGATGCCCTGGACGGCATCGTGGTTGTCACGCCGACACCGGGCGGCCAACCAGACACGGCCGCGGCTTCAGAATGCTGCAGCGGGCGCCGAGAGTGTCAGCGGCCCCCCGTCTGGACTTGTGTTGGCGGGACAACAGGAGCAGGCCGTGGACCCGGTCTCCGACGCGCCGGTGGACCCTGCCGCACTCTCCGAATTGCTCCAACCGCTGCTGCAGGACCAGATCAACCCGACGCCCCTCGTGATCGAGCTCGAGATTCCGTCGAACGGCTCCCGCGGCGCAACCGGGGCATTCGGATCCGCTGGGCTGAAGGCCCCGTCGGGTTCGTCCGCACTCCCGCAGATCGTGCTCCTGCCCACGGCGACGGCGACGCGCATGCCGAACCGCGAGGCCGCGATTTCCGTCGGCGTGCCCCTGGTAGAAATCGTGCCGGCGGTCGGCATGAAGGCCACACCCACCCCCACCTCGGCCCCGACCGCGACGCCGATCCCTGAGCCCACCGCACTCTGGTCCCCCACTGGTCCCGTCGCCGGGCGACTGTGGTCGTCCTTCAGGCCGAGACCGCCGGAGAGCAGCGATCACTTCTGGCTGGGAAATCCATTTGCCGATCTGACTGCCAACGGGTTCGCCAGTCCCAACTACCAATTTGGCTCGACCGCGGGCGGGCGCTATCGCCCGCACCACGGCGTAGACATTTCCAACCCGGCCGGCACGCCGATCCGCGCCGGCGTAAAGGGCGAGGTCATCTTCGCCGGCCGCGACGACACAGAGGTGCTCGGTCCCTACAACGATTTCTACGGCAATGCCGTCGTGATTCGCCTGGATAGGCGGCTGCCGGTTGCCGGTGGGCGGCTGGACGTCTACGCCTTGTACGGACATCTCAGCGAGGTACGCGCCACGCCAGGCCAGAGAGTTGAGCCCGAAGACATCATCGGACTGGTCGGTATGACGGGAATCGCCATCGGCCCCCATCTACATGTCGAGGTGCGCCTCGGCGCCAACAGCTATTCGCACAATGTCAACCCATACCTGTGGATGGAGCCGCGCCCGGGTAGCGGCGCAGTGGCCGTGCCGCGTCCTGACGGACGACGGCAATACGTGGGCCGGCGCCAAGGTCAGCATCGCGCGCTTCCAGGGCGGCGCCGCGGTCTGGGCGCGACAGATCGAGACCTATTTGGACACGGAGAATATCGGTCCCGACCCGGCATGGGGTGAAAACGGAGCGATGGGCGACGTACCGGCCGGCAACTACTATTTGATCGGCGAGATCAACGGCGAAAGCGTGCGCGCCGAGTTCATCGTTGAAGACGGCAAGACGACGTTCGTAGAGGTGCGCACACAGCAGTAGCGTTGCGAGTGCGCGCCGTGTCTCCGCTGCGCTGCACCGCTGGCAATGCTCCACACCTCAGTAGTCAGGAAGCGAATGCCCAACATACATATCTACACCGACGGCGGCTGCATCGGCAACCCCGGACCGGGCGGTTGGGCCGCCGTGCTTGTCAGCGGCGACCACTACAAGGAGATCTCCGGGAGGTTCCGCGACACCACGAACAACCGCATGGAACTGCGCGGAGCCATCGAAGGGCTGGAGCAGATCAAGCGCGCATCCGACGTCGTGGTGATCACGGACAGCGCATACGTGCGCGACGGAATCACCAAGTGGATTCACGCCTGGCAACGGAACGGTTGGCGCACGGCCAACAAGAAGCCCGTGAAGAACCGCGACCTGTGGTTGCGACTCCTGCGACGCTGTGGAGCGCCACGTGGAGGGCGGCGGTTCGGTGACCTGGGAGTGGACAAAGGGCCACGCGGGCCACGAGATGAACGAGCGCGCCGATACGCTGGCGAACGACGCGGCGCGCAGCGTCTCGCGTCCGACCCCAAGGACGCTCAGCCGGACGACGAGCCGTCGCTCTTCTCGGCCAACTGAGCAGCGATTAGGGCCGGCAAAATAGTGGGTCCGTACTTGCGCACGAGTTTGCCGTGGCGGATTCCCAGCAAACCCCCGCGGATATCGGGCCAGCTCCAGTGGCCGCGATAGCGAACGAAACCGGCCACTTCCCACCCATACAACACCATAAGGGCAAGCCAGGCGGGCGCGTAGAAGCCGACGAAGAGCAGCGCGGTGTAGTGGCGCGCCGGATTCTGGTCGTCCAGGATGTCAGCGCGAAAACCGCCGGCGCCGAGCTGCAGGGGCGGCGCGCCGGCCATCTGCCGGAGAAATCGTACAGGGTGCAGAAATGTCGCCAATACGGATGAAGGCGTATCGGTCGCCGAGTTCGCTGACGAAGCCATGGGCGGCATCGCCGTTGAGGTACGCGAGCCAGGCAAGGTGGCTGACGCCGTGAATGAGGGCGTCAATGCCTGACTCGGTGTCGATATTGGCCGGTTTCTCCGCGCTGGCGTCAGACACCATCCAACCCTGTACCGTACACCACTACATTAGGCCGCTTTCTTGGCGGGGATCTGCGACAGGGCGCGCCAGCGTTCTGCCGCCCCTTCGCGGAAGAAGCCCGGGTCGAAGTCGGCCAGGAACTCCCAGCCTTCCGAGGCCAATCCTTCCTGTACGTCGTCCGTCAGGTCAAACTCAAGCGTGCGGTCATCCGTGAGCAGCACGAAGTGAAGCATCTCCTCGTCGCCATCGTCGACAATCTCGACGATGCACGGGCGATCCGTACCGAGAGGCTTCCGGAAAAAAGCGGCCGAGCAACGAGCGCAGAACGGCAACGAAGCATCGCAGTAACTCCGATCCATCACGATTCGCATGTGGAGCCTCCTGGAAATCTACCCGGGAAGGGACGCACCTTCGCGGTCCTGAACCCAGTATACTCCTCATTTGGCCTGCTGTCACGAGGCTGCAAGAAGAAAGGTCGCAGTTCCATCTCCTGGCGCAGCCCCCTTCCCGCAACCGCCCTACCGTCCCTGCCTGTCATTTCCGCCCTTCGACCCACGCCCACTTCGTCCGCCCGTACCCGCAGAGCAGAAGAACCATCCGCGCAGACCAGCCCGATCAGCGCCAATCTGCGTCCCATGCCCAATCCGCGCGCCCGAAGCCGCAGCGCCAAAAACCATCAGCGAAAATCAGCCCCATCAGCGCAATCTGCGTCCCATGCCCAATGCGCGCGCCCAAAGCCGCAGCGCAAGAAACATCAGCGAAAATCAGCCCCATCAGCGCCAATCTGCGTCCCAAATCCAGCCCCCTCCGTCGCATCGTTCGCCCCTTCATCCGATGATGATGTCCGCGTACTCGTCGGGGAAGTAGCGCTCGCGCCGGGCGCGCGCCCTGACCGCGTCCATGTCGGGCGTGGTGATGCCGTTCTTGAGGCGATGGAGCAGCGCGCCCACGCCGACAGGATCGCTGTTGGGCGCGCTGGCCACGTCGCGTTCCCAGGCGTCGATGATGCGCACGGCCTCCTCGGCGCTGAGCTCGCTGTGGATGGGCGTGGTGCGCGGACGCAGACCCAGCGCGCAGAGCCGGTCGTCGACTTGGCGGCTGTGGTCGGTGGTGGTGGTGGTGGTAGTGATCGATCCTTCCGATGGGGGAGTATGGATCTTACCACCACCACCATTCGCGGCGCGTGTGAGGTGGATGGCGCGGCGGCGCGCCGTTTTGAGCGCGTGGAGACACCGTTTCGGGCGCATCGGCGTACCGATTTGGACGCGTGGAGGCGCCGTCTTGCAGCGTGTGCCGACACCGTTTCAGGCGCACCGGCGTACCGATCTGAGCGCGTGGAAGCACTGTTTCGACAGCGTGGGGACACCGATTCGGGCGCGCCGGCGCGATCCACGGCGTGCTGGGCATCGGCGTACCGATCTGAGCGCGTCGGCGCACCATATTGAGCGCGTGGGGACACCGTTTCGGGCGCGCCATCGTACTGATCTGACGCGTCGGCGCACCGTCTGAGCGCGTGGGGACACCGTTTCGGGCGCGCCATCGGCGTACCGATCTGAGCGCGTCGGCGCACCGTCTTGAGCGCGTGGAGACACCGTTTCGGGCGCATCGGCGTACTGATCTGACGCGTCGGCGCACCGTCTTGAGCGCGTGGGGACACCGGTTCGGGCGCATCGGTGTCGGGGTGAGCGGCTTCCTGCGCCGCACGTTCGTCGTGCGCGTGGGCTGCAGACGACCGCAGCCAGGTGATGTACAGCCGCCCGGCGTCCTCGCCGGCGCTTCTGCTGCTGTAGTGGAGGAAGCCGGCCTTGGCGAGCGCGCTGAGGTGGCGCCGCGCTGCGCTGTGGCTGGCGCAACGGCTGAGTGCGCCGAATTCCTGCCACGACAGGCTCACATGGCCCTGGCCGGACGGGAGCCACTCGGCCATCACCAGAAGGCGCATGGCGACGCGTTCGGTGGCGTTGGGCAGGCCGGCGTCCAAGATGCGGATGAGTACGGAGTCGCGGGCGCGGTTCATGACACGTCCCCCGCACGCATGGACGCGCACTTCCGCGTGCGCAGGACCGTGACCGACCTGGGCCGCGGCCCGATGCGGTGCGCCCTGCGCTGGGGGCGGATTGGGTGAAACATAGGCATACAGGCTCCCTTGGGGTGTGAAGTGGCCGCACATACGGAGTTTCTGACAGAAACTCCGTATGTAGATGGACACCGCCGGTGCGCGCGCGTGTCCAAACCCCATCCTAGCACGTTTGTTCTATCTTGGGCAGGCGGAAGGAATATGCCGATGTGGGGTGGGCGAATCATTTGCCCTGGGCATTGGACCGACCGGCGCCGAACGGCAGGCTGCCCGGCCGGCGCCATTCTCGTCGTCAGCCGGCAGCCCGCGTTGCCGCCCAGTCCCAGCCGTGGGCCATGCGACGATGCCGCCTATGCATACCTGTCCAACACCGCGCATTCAGGGAGTCGACGCCACGCCACATAGGGAGCTCGCCACAAACGGAGTCTCTGACAGAGACTCCGTTTGTATGACGCTCGCGGTCGAGGGCTGAATCAGCCGTTGTCCAGAACTGCGTCCTAGTGGCGGAAGTGGCGGGTGCCCGTGTACGCCATGACCAGGCCAAGCGCATCCACAGCCTGGATGACCTCGTCGTCGCGCACGGAACCTCCCGGCTGCACGACGGCCTCGATACCATGCTTTGCCGCTTCTACGATGCCATCGGCGAAGGGGAAGAACGCGTCAGACGCCATCACCGCGCCCTTTGCGCGTTCACCTGCCTTGTGACCGGCAATCATCACCGAGTCGACGCGGCTCATCTGGCCGGCGCCTACGCCTACCGTGGCGCGGTCCTTGACGAAGATGATGGCGTTGCTCTTCACATGGCGAGTGAGACGCCAGGCGAAGGCGAGGTCCGCGAGCTGTTCCTCACTGGGCTGCCGCTCGCTGACGATTCGCCAATTGCTCACATCCATATCGTCCTGGCTGCGATCCAGCTCCTGGACGAGCACGCCGCCGTAGATGCTGCGCAGGCTCACCGGGCGCACCGGCGCGCCAGTCGGCTGCACGACGCGCAGGTTCTTCTTCTTTGTAAGCAGCTCCAGCGCATCATCGTCATACTCGGGCGCGGCAATGACTTCGATGAAGAGGTCAGCCATGCGCTCGACGGTCACCGCGTCCAGCGGCCGGTTGACCGAAACGATGCTGCCGAAGGCGCTGACGGGGTCGCTGGCCAGGGCCTTCTCGTAGGCTTCGGCGAGCGTAGCGGCGCTGGCCAGCCCGCAGGGGTTGCCGTGCTTGATGATGGCGACGGTCGGCTCTGCGAAGTCCTGGGCGGCTTGCCAACTGCCGTCCAGATCCAACCAGTTGTTATAGCTCATCTCCTTGCCGTGCAGCACAGCGAAGGGCGCCATCTCACCGGCATACGCATAGAGTCCGCCCTGCTGGTGGGGATTCTCCCCGTAGCGGTTGAGTTGGACGCGGTCGAGGTCGATTCGCATGCGCACGCGGCAGCATGGCGCCCGCATCGTCGCCGACCTGGCCGGCGAGGTAGGTTGCAATGGCGACATCATAGTCGGCCGTATGCTGGAAGGCCTTCAGCGCGAGCTGCTTGCGCATGGACGCCGAAGGGCCGGACTCGGCGAACGCGGCGGCGACGGCGTCGTAGTCGGCCGGGTCACACACAACGGTCACGGACTCGTTGTTCTTGGCGGCCGCGCGCAACAATGCCACGCCGCCAATGTCGATCTGCTCGATGGCGCTCGAAAGCGTCACGTTGGGCTGCGCCACGGTCTCGCGGAAGGGATACAGGTTCACGACCACGAGATCGATGGGCGCGATGCCGTGCGCCTCCAGTTCGTCGAGATGCTGGGGCGTGCGACGGCTGAGGATTCCGCCGTGCACCGCGGGGTGGAGCGTCTTGACGCGGCCGCCGAGAATCTCCGGAAACCCCGTGACTTCGTCCACGGAACGCACCGGGATCCCGGCGTCGCTGATCTGTTTGGCGGTCCCCCCGCTGGCCACGAGTTCACCGCCCGATTCGTACAGGGAGCGTGCGAAATCGACAAGGCCGGACTTGTCTGACACGGAGAGCAAGGCAAGAAACTTCGACATCATTTGACCCTTTCGCTGGGAAACGCTTCGTGCCGATTGCGGTTGGCGAACCGCGGCGGCACTGTCTGCTCAAGTTTCGGTTGTGGTTGCCGGTACTACCGATGGCCAATACTGCTGCGCGCTGGTCAGGCGACATGCGTGCGCCGCCTGCGTCGTACACTAGCTCTGGGACATGGCGTAGGCTCCTCGTTGCCAATAAAAAAGCAGCCGAACATGGTGCAAAGTTCGACTGCCCAGCCCAGGCGGACGGCTGTCAGGTCCTGGTCCCACTCCCCTTCCCCGTGGTTATTTCCACATTCGGCAACCATTTCCGGCCGCCGGCGCCAGTTGAGGAGGTGGAACCGTGCTACGCGTTGTCTGGTGCGTGCAGCGTCACGCCGCGCGCACCGTGCAGTATAGAATTGGCGGGCCGGGCTGTCAAAGTCGGGGCATACCCGCATTCAAAGCCGGGGCAAGCGCACGCCGTGCATCTCGACGCAGCGTTCCGCTACGCGCTGACAGAATTCTGGCGTCTCCGCCACGCGCTGCGTCTGGCGCCCGCAATAGGCCTACTCGCACAATTTGTTGCGAGCGATGCGCCTGCTGGCCATCCAAATCGAACAAAGACTGTCCGGCGACGGCTTCGTCCGGAATCGGCTATGGGCGCACAAGATCCTCAAGACGCTGCGCCGGCGGCTGCGACGCGTCCAGTTGGTTCACCCACTCATGTTCCCGGCGCAGCATGGCATAGAACTGGGGAAAGGTCTGGCGCAGAATGCGAGAATCCTGGTAGGCATCCCAAAGCGAGAGAATGGTCGATGCGTACAGCGTCCGCGCAGGGTGGGAGCCCAGACGGCGTGTGAAGCCGCCTTCATCCGCGCCCCACTGGGTGCGGGCCTTGGCCCACAGCGCCTCGGTTTCGGACACGAGTTGCTCGGCGATGCTCTCGTCGAGCGAGCCGGTTAGCTCAAGGATGGGCGTGGGCGAGCGGATGTCGATTACGGTCTCGTTGGTCGTGCTGCCGCGGTCGATGCTGGCCCCATAGGTGAAGAAGCCGCGCCGGGCATTGACGCGGTCGCTCAACTCGATCTGCCCCGGGCAAACGATGTTGCCGTTGCTCGACGGCAGACTCGTATCCATGTGGACAGTTGTACGCGTCGGTGACCCCTGTGCGTTACAAAACTGCAGGTGAATTGCCTCCGGATCATAGTGCTCCTCGGTCGGTACGCGCCGCATGGCAACGATGAGGCGACCGTACCCGGGACTGCGAGGGTGGAGCTGTGCGTTGAGGTCGTATCCCCAACGTTCCATATGGCGGATGAGCTCCGCGGCCTCAAGATCGGTCATAGGTATCCACTGTCGTTCGGCGAATGTTCGGCGAATATGGTTCGGCGTGAGAACTCAATAGGATGGAATGCGTTCATCCGGAGCGATTGCGGGATGGCAGCATGACCGGGGATGAACGTCCAGCATAGTCGCGCCAATGGAAACACTATACCACAGCGGGACGCAGAACAGGACTTCGCTAGCCTGCCCGAATCACAGGCCGGGGCGCGCCGGCGTCAAGACAATTCCTCTCTGCATGTCATTCCCGCGAATGCCGTAGCCCCGCGGGACGGAATCCATCGCGAGGCGACCCTCGATCGCGCCCACGGCCGGAATCTCGCATGGGCGCGCCGCTGTATCTTGGCCAATTCCTCTCCCCATCTCATTCCCGCCAGCGCCGCCGCCGTTGCAACTCGGGCCAGGATTCCGGGTCAAGCCCGCGATGACAGGCCGGCGCGCCAGATCGCAGCGCGAAACGCGGCCGCGCCAGGGACAAACGCACGCCACAGATTCGCAGGAGGCCCGCGCTCGCCGCCGCCGATTGCCGCGATAGACGGCAAGAACCGCCCGCGCCGCCCCCAATCCGAGCCGTATGCAGATGTGAGCCGCGTCTACCGCTTTCGCATCCGATCGGGTAGAATAGGCTCTGCAAAAACTTGGCGCTGCACTGCACGGCGAACTCGCCGCCAACGGAGCGCTAGGGGCAACCCTCACAACGGGAATCCGGCGCGATGCCGCGTCCGGGCCTTCCCTCCACGACCCCACTTGGCTGGGCGAATCTGGTTGGAGCAATTTGAATGAAACTTGAACATGTAGCAATCAACGTGAGTGAACCCGCACAACTGGCGCAGTGGCTTGTCGACAACCTGGGCATGCGCATCGTCATGGCCGCCACAGCGTCGCCCTACATGCATTTCGTGGCCGACGAGGCCGGCAGCATGATCGAGCTCTACAACAACCCCGCCGCGCCGCTCCCGGACTACAGCGAGATGAATCCGTTCAACCTGCACTTCGCATTTGCTTCGGATGATATCGAGGCGGACTGCAAGCGGCTGGTGGCGGCGGGAGCTTCGACGGTTGGCGATGTCACAGTGACGCCGGCGGACGACAAGCTGGCCTTTCTGCGCACGCCGTGGAACGAGCCGTTCCAGCTTGTGCAGCGCAAGAAACCACTGATCTAGGACAGATAGACAGCCCGCCCTCTACCGCGCAGGACTGCGCGGTAGAGGCTGATCGACACGGGTGCGGCGTGAAGCTTTGCGGCCCCGCCGGCGTACTGTCGTTGCGCAGTGTCAGGCGGTCTTCGGGCGCAGCACAGCGCACAATGCAGTGTAGACAGGACGCGTTTGAGGCTGGATCGGCGCCGCCGCGTCCTGTCTACACGTGCCGTGTGCCCACGCAGGCGATGTAGACTCCAAGGAGAGCACGCAATGGCGAAAAGAAAAGTGCTGGTGACCGGCGCGTCCGGCTACATCGCCGGCCTGCTGCTGCCGGCGTTACGAGAACGGTATGAGCTGACCCTGGTCGATGTGCGTGACACGGGCCGGGACGGTCGCGTGATTCCCAACGTACACATCGCCGACCTGACGGACCGCAACCGGGACGACTATCGCGGCCTGTTCGCGGGCGTGGATGCTGTGGTGCACTGCGGCTTCACACGCGCACAGGATGAGACCGACCCTGACCAACGCTTCTGGGCGGAATTCGCCAACGTTCAAATGGCGTATAACGTCTACCAGACGTCGCTGGAAGAAAACGTGAGGCGTGTGGTCGCGGCCAGCTCCAACCACGCCGCGGACTATTACGAGCCGTTGATCCTAGAGCTGCGCATGGACTTCGTTTTCCCGGAAATGCGCGCCGTGTCCGACAACTACTACGGGTGGGCGAAAGAGGTCTACGAGCATCTCGGGTTCGTGTTCGCCGTGGGCAAGGCGGGACAGGGCTCCACGTATAACATGAACGTCACGAAGGACGCCGGCGGCGCGCCGGCCCAGGTGCGCCCACTGCAAAATGTGCAGATCCGCATCGGCGGTCCGCGGGAGACGGACATAGCAAATTGTGCGCCGGGCGACATGGTGCGCGTGCGCCGCGCGCTGGCGGTCTACATCAGCCGGCGCGACATGAGCCAACTCTTCATCAAGAGTATCGAGACCGAGGACATTCGTGACGAGTTTGGCGTGCCCTTCCAGATCTTCTATGGCATCAGCAACAACACGCATGCCTTCTGGAGCATCACGAACGCGCGGCGTGTCATCGGATACGAGCCGGAGGACAACAGCGAACTGCGCTTCGCCGCGCGAAATAGCCGCGCACATTGCCGCAGCGCAACAGCAGGAGGACGCCTGATGGCGATCAATCCGGAGCTTCTCCATTTCTTGCGACAGTTGGAACAGCACAACGAGAAGACCTGGTTCGATGCACACAAGGCCCAATACAAGTCGCTGCGCCAGGAGTTCGTCGACTTCCTGCACGCGCTGACGGAGCGCATCGCCTTCTTCGATCCACGCGTGCAACTCCAACTCGGCGATCCGAATCTCGTCAAAGTATTTCGCATCAATCGCGACGTGCGCTTCTCCAAGGACAAGCGCCCATACAAGACCAACATGGCGGGCGCGATCGGTTTCGGCGACGCCGAGGGCAGCCCAGGCTACTATGTGACCATCGAACCCGGCAACAGCGCGGCCGGCGGCGGCATCTATATGCCGTCCTCGCCCGTGCTCCAGGCCATTCGGGAAAAAGTAGCGGAAGACTATGAGGCGCTGCAATCGATCGTCAGCAGCCCGGAGTTCGTGGCCGCGTTTCCAGAGGGTCTCACGCAGCACGGCGCACTCAAGACCGCGCCGCGCGGCTACAGTGTCGATCACCCGGCCATCGCCTTGCTGCGACTCAAGAGCTTTGCCGCCTTGCGCAGCTTCCGCGACGACGAGGTCACCGATGCGAACTTCGCCGAAGAAACGCTTGCCGGCTTCGAAGCCCTGAGCAAACTGAACGCCTACCTGGCCGCCGCGCTGCGTTAGCCGCGGAGTTCATACCCCGGCGTTCGCCGCGCTGCGCCCGGAACATATGATCAGCTGCGCCACAGGACCACACCATGACACCAGACCACGAGCAGGAACCAAGCATGATCGGCGCCTACGGTGCATGGGCCGCGTCGCTGGCGGGCGAAGGGCCCGGACGCTTCTCCCTGCGGCGCGCAGATGCGCCGGACCTGGAGGTCTGGCGGGACCAAGCGAGGGGACAACTGTTGTCCCGCCTTGCACAGCCGCCAACGGGCGGCATCCCGCAGGCGACGGTACAGGCCGCGTACGAGTACGATGGGCTTGCACATCGAGGAGCTGACGTGGCAATTGCCCTACGGCCCGCAGACGGAAGCCTACTTCCTGCGACCGGCAGGCGCGCCCGGGCCCTTGCCCGGCGTGCTGGCCCTGCATGACCACAGCGGCAACAAGTACCTGGGCAAACGCAAAATCGCACGCACATCCTCTCACGTGCATCCCGTGGCCGCGGAGCTGCAAGACAGAGCATACGGCGGCGTGGCGTGGGCGAACGAGCTTGCCAAGCGCGGCTACGGCGTGCTCGTCCCCGACGCGTTTGCGTTTGCCAGCCGGCGCGTGCGGTTGGCGGACGTGCCGGAGTCGCTGCGCGGCGACGTGAATGATGAAGACCCGGAGGAGCCGGCCAACATCGCGGCCTACAACCAGTGGGCGGCCGCGCATGAGTCGATAATGGCGAAGTCGCTGCTGAGTGCCGGAACCACCTGGCCCGGGGTTTTTTCCGCCGAGGACCAGCGCGCGCTCGACGTGCTCTGTGCGCGGCCCGAGGTGGACGCCTCACGCGTGGGCTGCGGCGGGCTATCGGGCGGCGGTCTGCGCACCGTTATGCTGGCGGGGCTGGACGAACGCGTGCGCTGCGCCGTGTGCGCAGGCATGATGACCACGTGGCGAGACTATCTGCTGAATCGGAGCTTCACGCATACGTGGATGTGCTACGTACCGCTACTGCCGCCCGAGCTGGACTATCCGGAAATTCTGGGGCTGCGCGTGCCGCTGCCGTCACTGGTCCTGAACAATGCGGAAGACCCGTTGTTCACGTTGGCGGAAATGCAGCGCGCGGATGAGATTCTGGGCGCGGTGTACGAGAAGGCCGGCGCCCCGGATGCGTACCGGTGCAGCTACTACCCCGGCCCGCACAAGTTCGACCGGCCCATGCAGGGCGAGGCGTTTGCCTGGTTCGACACGTGGCTCGGCCCGGCGCATGGCTAGACTACGTTTCAGTTGGGCGGCCGGTCCAACTAGAACCGTCGCACCCTATGGTCACAGGAAGGACTGAATCGAGCGCGATGCAACGAGAGATCCTGACGCACGAAGTGAATCGATTCAACGGTATCGAGATCCGGCCCGATTGCCTGCCGCCGCGTCCCGAGGAGTTTCAGCGCAGGCTGACGGATTCGCTGCATGTGTGGACCGACGGCGGGGCATCCGGTGGTCTGGCTGGAAGTGCCCATCGAGCTCTCCCAGTTCATTGCGCCGGCCACGGCCGCCGGCTTCATCTTCCATCACAGCACGGAACGCACGTTGACGCTCCTCTACACGTTTGAACCCGAAGCGATGGTGCCCTCCTATGCCACGCACTACATCGGCGCCGGCGGCGTCGTGTTCAACGACAACCGGCGAACTGCTGGTCGTGAGCGAATGGCACCGGCGCGACCGCAGCCGGCCCTACTACAAGCTGCCTGGCGGCGCGCTGCATGCCCGGCGAGCACCTGATCGACGGCGTCGTTCGCGAGGTGTTGGAGGAGACCGGCGTGCAGGCCGCGTTCGAGGCGCTGGTCTGTTTTCGCCACTGGCACGGCTATCGCTGGAACAAATCGGACATCTATTTCATCTGCCGGCTGTCGGCGCTGAGCGAGGAGATCACCGCGCAGGCGAACGAGATCGAAGAGGCGAAATGGATGCCCGTGGACGAATATCTCGCGAGCGAATATCGTCAGCCCGTTCAACAAACGCGTCGTGCAAGCCGTCGCTGCAAAGCCCGGGAATTTCCCCAGAAGAGATGGACGGCTACGCAGACCCGGACCGCTTCGAGTTCTTCATGCCGCAGCTAGGTGCTGTCAGCCGTTCAAGTGGCATTGTCAATCAATGCATTGTCCATCAACCTACGGAGTAAGATCATGCCTGTCACCATCAAAGATGTAGAAGTCATCGTCACCCAGCCCGCCGGCTCGCGGCTGGTGATCGTCAAGGTGATCACGTCCGAGCCGGGGCTGTACGGCCTGGGCTGCGCCACCTTCACCCAGCGCTGGAACGCGGTAGTGACCGCCATCGAGAAGCACCTCAAGCCCTTCGTGATCGGCCGCGACGTCTCGCGCATCGAAGAAATCTACCGGATGGCGATGGTGCACAGCTACTGGCGCAACGGGCCCGTGCTGAACAATGCCATCTCCGGCGTGGACCAGGCGCTGTGGGACATCAAGGGCAAGATGGCGAACATGCCCGTCTACGAGCTGCTGGGCGGCAAGTGCCGCGAAGCGGCGGCCACCTATACGCACGCCGACGGCGCCACGCCGCAAGAGGTGGCGGAGAATGTGCAGGCGTATCGTGGAGCAGGGCTATCGCTATGTCCGCATCCAGATGGGCGGCTATGGCGGCAAGACCGACGACTTCATCAAGCCGGAAGGCGCGCCCGACGGCCACTACTTTGACCCGCGCGCCTACATGCGCAACATGCTGGACATGATCGAGCACGTGCGCAGCGACGGTCGGCGATAAGGTGGAACTGCTGCACGACATCCACGAACGGCTGCAGCCCATCGACGCCGTGCAGTTCGCCAAGGACGTGGAGCCGTTCAAGCTCTTCTTCCTGGAGGATGCGCTGGCGCCGGAGGACATCGTCTGGTTCGAGCGCATCCGCGAGCAGTGCGCCACGCCGCTGGCCATGGGCGAGCTGTTCAACAACCCGCGCGAGTGGCAGCCGCTGATCTCGGGACGCCTCATCGACTTCATCCGCATGCACGTCAGCCAGATGGGCGGCATCACGCCCGCGCGCGCCGTGGCGCTGCACGCGCAGATGTACGGCGTGCGCACGGCGTGGCACGGGCCGGGAGACATGTCGCCCGTGGGCCATGCCGCCAATCTGCACCTGGACCTGTGGGCGCCCAACTTCGGCATCCAGGAGTGGTGTCGCTTCCCGGAGCAGGTCTATGAGATGTTCCCGGGCCTGCCGGAGGTGCGCAACGGCTACATGTACCCCAATGACAAGCCGGGGCTGGGCATCGACATCGACGAGAAGCTGGCGGCCAAATACCCGCCGGAGGACACGGTGGAGTTGTGGACGCAGACGCGCTGGCCGGACGGCTCACCCGCACGCCCGTAGCGCCAACCCTCGCCAGACGTGGGGACACGGTACGCATGTAGAGTCCCGTTCTCGCAGGCATGGCGCTGAATCGAAGCTTGAATGCGCGAAGCGACCCGCCGCGTTGGCGGGTCGCCTCGCGTCCACGATAGTCAGTCTTGCAGTCGTGCGCCGGCCGGCGCTGCGCCGTTCGCAAGGCGAGAAATGTCTCGCTCAACGATGCAGCAAACCCGGTCTATTCGGGCTTCATGGCCAGCATGCGCAGGCCGTTGGCAACGACGATGAGCGTGCTGCCCTCGTGGCCGACGACGCCCAGCGGCAGCGGCATCACAAAGCCGGAGACGAACATGGGCACGACAATGGTCAGGGTGACGAGCGTGACGATGACGCCCACGGAGAAGATGACGTTCTGGCGTACGATCCGCTCCGCCTTGCGGCCCAGACGTCACCATGAACGGCAGCCTGGAGAGATCGGACGACATGAGCACGACGTCGGCCGTTTCCAGGGCCACGTCCGTGCCGCCGGCGCCCATGGCGATGCCGACATGGGCAGTGGCGAGCGCCGGCGCATCGTTGACGCCGTCGCCGACCATGCCCACGTCGCTCTCCTTGACGAGCTCCTCGATGACGTCCACCTTCTGCTCCGGCAGGAGGCTGCTGTAGACCTCTGTGATGCCGACTTCGGCGGCAATCGACGAGGCGACGGCATCGTTATCGCCGGTGAGCATGACGATGCGCTCGACGCCCACCTCTTGCAGCGCGGCGACTGCGTCCGGCGGCCTCGGGACGCAGCGTGTCCGCCACGGCGATGTAGCCGACGACTTCCCAGTCTCGTTCGGAGCCCAGTGTATCCTCGACGGTGCTGCGCCGCACGACGAGCATTGCCGTCTTGCCCTGGTCCTGCAGCGCCGCTGCCGATCAGGCCGATGGCGGGCGAGAAGTTCATCTCCTCGTCCAGGAAGAGCTTGTCGTTGCCGATGAAGATGGTCTCCATCTTGTCGCCGCGGCGGAATTGCGCCTCGACGCCGTGGCCGGAGATGGCGCGAAATTCCTCGGGCTCTTCGAGCTCGATGCCCTCGTTGATGGCTTCCTCCGCCACGGCGCGGCCAATGGCGTGTTCGCTGCGCAGTTCAGCGCTGCCTGCGATGCGCAGGAGTTCTTCCCTGGAGTAGCCGGTCAGCGGATGGATATTGGTGACGACTGGGCGACCGTATGTCAGCGTGCCGGTCTTGTCGAAGGCCATGGCGTTGATGGCCGCGACCTTCTCCAGATAGGCGCCGCCCTTGAACAGCACGCCGTTGCGCGCGCCTGCCGCGATGGCGCTGAGGATGCTGGCCGGCGTGCTGATGATCAGGGCGCACGGACTCGCCACCACGAGCAACGTCATGGCGCGATAGAGCGTGATGTCCATAGGCTCATTCAGGAACAACACGGGAATCACGAATGCCAGAACCGTCGCGCTGATCACCGCATAGGTGTAGGGCTGGCTGAAGCGGTCGATGAAGCGCTGCGTGGGCGCGGCGTCTTCCTGCGCCTCTTCCACGAGATCGATGATCTTGCTGAGGGTCGTGTCAGACGCCAGCTTGCCGACTTCGACCTCCAGCAAACCGCCGCCGTTGATCGTGCCTGCGAAGACGGTGTCGCCGCTCTCCTTGAGGACGGGCACGCTTTCGCCCGTGATCGGGCTCTGGTCGACAGTGCTCGTGCCCTTTGTAACGATGCCGTCCACGGCCAAGCGCTCGCCCGGATAGGTGAGCACGATTTCGCCCACCTGCAGATCGTCGACCGGAACGCTGACTTCCGAGCCGTTGCGACGCACGAGCGCGACTTCCGGACGCAGGTCGGAAAGAGCAGCGATGGCCTGGCGCGTGCGGTCCATGGCGAACTCTTCCAGCGCGTGGCTGAGCGTGAAGAGGAAGAGAAGCAGTGCGCCCTCCTCCCATTCGCCGATCAGCGCCGCGCCCAGCGCCGCGGCGATCATCAGGAAGTCGATGTCCAGGCGCCCTTCTCTGGCCTCTTCGAGCGCCCCCTTTGCGCCCGAATAGCCGCCGGCGGTGAAGGCGATCACGGCCGCGGCCGTCACCGCCCACTGGGGCAGCGCACCCGTCAGGCTGCCGCCGATCCAACCGATCAGCAGCGCCACCAAGCGTGATCCCAGCGAGAACGAGCTCATAGTTGTTCTGCCAGAGTCGATACAACGAGGTAGAGGCGAACCATGACTGGTTGCCCTCGCCTGTCTGCGCAACGGATTGCACCGTGTCCGTGGTCAACTTCTTCCTCCTGAGTTCGCTGTCTGCTTCTCGCGCCTGGGCCAAGCCGGAGTCGTTGGAAGACTGCCGCAGCTTGTCCCGGATTTCCATTCTCTTGCGCCGTCTGCATTCCTCGCAGAAACCGTACACGTCCATCTTGACAGCTACCGGCTGGAAGCCGTCGCGCAGCCACGCCTCTTCGCTCTCGAGCAGGGCCGGCGCCACCGGCACGTCGACAATGTCGTGACAGCGCAGGCACACGAGGTTCACATGCGGCGACGTGTTGGTCTCGTAATGCGTGTGGCCGTCGCCAAAGCTGATCTCTACGATGGCCCCAAGTTCCTGCAGAATGTTGAGCGTGTTGTAAACGGTGGCGCGGCTGATCTCGGGATGTTCGCGGGAGACGTCGGCAAAGACGCGCGATGGCGTCGGATGGCTCTGGCTGGCGGCAAGATAGCTGCAGATGACGCGCCGCTGCTCAGTCACGCGCCTGCCGGACTGGCGAATCGCATTCAGAAATACATCGGTTCGGGCCATACTCTTGCCTGCGCCTAGCCGCCGCTCACGCGGCGCTTCTCTTTGGAACGATTCTAAACAACTCCCACAGTATAGCGCGCAGCTTGGCGCGGTCGCAAATCTTCATCGGAAGCGATTTGGCCGCGGTTCGTAGCCATCTCGGCGCTAAATGATCATTTCGCGTGAAGTTCGTTTGACACCCTCCAGTTGCGCTGATACAATCCTCGCCGTCGTTTTTCCGGAAGTACGCGGGACAAAGTCGCCAGGAGAGCTGCCGTGGGACGCAAGATGCGAATGCTGTTATCGGTCGTGATCCTCGCGGCGTACAATCGGCTGGATCGTCCTCAGCTACATTCCGTCTGGGCTCGTTACACTCCCGCAGTTTACCTATTCACGCAGAGGGCGTGGTGCGCTTCTTCCCCGCTCTGATCGTCGCGGGTTTTGCGGTCTTCCTCGTTCTACAGATATGGATCGTCCAGACGACCGGAGCGTCGATTCGACGCTACCAAGCGGCGTCGCAGGGACGGGGCGACAGCGGATTCCGCCTGACCGTGGGCCGTGAAGTGTATTCTGACGGCCCTGCCCATCGCCTTCACCGTGGCGGTGGCCATTGCATCGTACGGGTGGTGGCAGCGGTTGGCGGCGCCAAACTGAAGCGCGACGGCGGCAAGCCGGCGCCCTGACCTGCGATTCCGATTCGCGGGCCGGGTCGGACCGGCCCTTGACCTGTTGAGTACTCGGTGACACTACATGGTCTTCTCGCCAAGAAACTAGACTGTCGTGCTGAGCGAAGCATCTCTGCTCCTGGAACACGAGATTCCTCGCTCCACTCGGAATGACATGCACCTAGAGAGAGAACTACTAGAGGGGACAGAAGGGAATCAATATGCCCAAGTCGGCCACTGACATTCGCCATTTCATCATTGCGGGCGTCCTCATCGCGATCGGGACGGCCGCTATGTATTGGCTGCTGGACGTTGTGTTGCGCCTGCCCACAGCGGCGAGTTCGCAGGCATTCGTCGTCGACAACGTGATCAACCTGCACCTGATCCTGATCGCCTTCCTCTTTTCGCTGGTGGTTGTCTTCATGCTCTACAGCATGGTGGCGTTTCGGCGGCGGCCGGGCGACGACGGCGACGGCGTACATTTCGAGGGCAACACGGTTCTCGAAATCACGTGGACGGTTGTCCCGCTGATTGTCGTCGTGGTCTTCGGCTACATCGGCATTGTCTCGCTCAATGAAATCACGCGGGCTGCGCCCAACGAAGTCGTCGTGGACGTGACCGGCTTTCAGTGGTCGTGGTCGTTCGAATATGACGACGGCATTGTCTCGCCGGAGCTAGTGCTGCCTGTGGACCGGCAGGCGCGCATGGTGATGAACGCGCGGGACGTGATCCACTCGTTCTGGATTCCGGAGATGCGCGTGAAGCAGGACCTGGTGCCCGGCAAGGAGACGACGCTGGTCTTCACGCCGACAGAGGTAGGCGAGTACTCGCTGCGCTGCGCGGAACTGTGCGGGCTGAGTCACTACAGCATGGTCAGCCCAGTGCGCATCGTGGAGCAAGCCGAGTATGACGCCTGGCTCGCAGAGAAGACCGCGGGCGTTGCACCGTCCAATGCGGAGGTGGTCGCTGTGGACACGGTCCCGGCGACGCAGGTCGAAGGTGTAGCTGTCAGCAACTAGTGCGTTGGCATCTTGGGACGCGCCCGAATCGTCTGAGAAATCATTGCGGAATCCGGGGATAGACGGATGGGAAAGGAAGAAACGCAGATGTCGATATGGTCTCTAGGCCTGTTTCGCGGGCTGGCCGGCCAGGTGATCGGCGCTGTTGTCGGGATAGCGACGGTGCTTCTGTTCCGGGCTCTCTTTGGCATGGACCCGATTTGGAACCAGGAGCCGGTCCTCGTGGGCGGCATTATCGTGGGCGCCGTCGGCTTCATGATTGGCGTGGGCGCTGTGACGCGACTGGTTCAAGTGGATGCGGGGCATTGCCACCCCGCTGCACCACGGTCCGCCGGAAGGCGCGCCGGCGTGGACGCGCTACTTCGGCGTGGACTACAACCACAAGGTAATCGGCGTGCAATACACGATTACGGGCATCCTGCTCCTCGCCATCGGCGGCAGCTTTGCGCTGATCTTCCGCACGGAGCTGACCCGCAGCGGGCTGCAGTTCCTGGATCCGGCTACCTACAACACCATGATCAGCATGCACGGCTGGGTAGCGCTGGCGGCGATCTTGCTCGGCATCGGCGGCATGGCCAACTACCTCGTGCCGCTGATGATCGGCGCGGAGGACATGGCGTTCCCACGGCTGAATGCATTTGCCTTACTGGATCAACGTGCCCGGCAATCGTCATCGCTGATGATGAGCCTGTTCTACGGCTGGGATGGCGGCTGGACGGTCTATCCTCCGCTGAGCGTGATGGGCCCTGTGGGCTACCAGTTCACCTTCTATGCCGTATTCCTGATCGGTCTGTCTTCGATTCTGGGTTCGTTGAACCTGCTGGTGACGATCTTCCGCATGCGGCCGCCGGGCATGAGCCTGTTCCGCATGCCGATCTTCGTGTGGGCCATCGTGGCGACGAGCCTGATTCAGTTGACGGCCACGCAGCTCATCGGCCTCTCCTTCCTGATGCTGTCCTGGGAACGGCTGCTGGGCATGGGCTTCTTCAGCCCGGCGCAGGGCGGTCAGCCGCTGCTGTTCCAGAATCATGTTCTGGTTCTACTCGCATCCCGCCGTCTACATCTTCGTGCTGCCGGGTCTGGGCATCATCAGCGAGATCCTGCCGGTCTTCTCACGCAAGCCGCTCTTCGGCTACCGCTGGATCGCGCTGTCGAGTCTGGCGATTGCGCTGGTCGGCTTCATCGTATGGGGCCACCACATGTTCACGTCGGGCTATAACCCGGCCCTGCGCATCCCCTTCATGCTGAGCACGCTGCTGGTGGCTGTACCCACCGGCGTGAAGTTCTTTAGCTGGCTGGGGACGATGTGGGGCGGCAAGCTGACGTTCCCGACGCCGATGTTGTTCGTGCTGGGCGCCATCTCAGTCTTCCTGATCGGCGGGCTGAGCGGGCCCATCCTGGCCACGACGACGACCGACCTGTTCCTGCACGACACCTACTTCGTCGTGGGCCACTTCCACGCCACGATCTTTGGCGGCTTCGTCTTCCCCTTCTTTGCGGCGCTCTACTTCTGGTATCCGAAGGTGACGGGCCGCATGTACAACGAGTCGCTGGGCAAGCTGCACTTCTGGCTGATGACGCCGGCGTTCTGGGTCATGAGCGTGGGGCAGATGTCCATCGGCGTGATGGGCATGCGCCGCCGCATCGCCGACTATGACCCCATGCTGGGCGTGGAGACCGGCCAGTTGCTCATCACGCTGGCGGGCTTCGCCATCGCCTTCTCGGTGCTGATCATGATCTACAACCTGCTGCAGAGCGCAGAGGTTGGCAGCCTGGCGGGCAACAATCCGTGGCGATCGCGTTCTCCCGAATGGCAGATCCCATCGCCCGTACCGGAGCACAGCTTACGCCACGCCTATCTCGATTGTGGGCGAGCCGTATGACTACGGGCTGCCCAACTCGACCTATGTGCAGATGGCGCCGGCAGCCGGCGATGACTGAGCCAAAGAGCGTAACCGACGCAGCGACGAGAAAGGAACTGAAACGTGGACAACAACAATAACAGACGAAGCGCATACGGTCGGTCGGCGCTGGTGGCGCTCGTGCTGGCCGCGCTGACAATCGTGGAGTACTTCGTGGCCGTGGAGTTGAACAGCGCGATCTTCCTGATGCTGATCGCCATCTTCAAGGCGCTGATCGTGGTTCAAGCCTATATGCACGTGTCGCGGCTTGTGGAAGCCGGAGGGAGAGCACTAGACCATGACTGCTGTTGCCGAAACACTTCACAGCTATACGCAACAAGTTCGCAACAACCGGCTCGGACTCTGGCTGTTCTTCATCTCCGAAGCCTTTCTGTTCGCCGGCCTGCTGGTGGTCCGCTTCTACCTCTGGGGCAACACACGGCCGGAGATGGACCAGTTCATCGGGCTGATCATCACGTCGGTGCTGTTGGTGAGCAGCTTCTCCATGAACATTGCCGAGACCGCCATCGAGCATGGGGACCGCAAGACGTTCCTGCGTGCGCTGGTGACGACGGGCGTGCTGGGCACGGTCTTCCTCGTGGGCGTCATGGTCTTCGAGTGGGGGCTCTTCCCTTCGCTGGTGGAAGGGCATCTCTCCCCGTCCGACGGCGTGTACGGCGCTGTCGTCTTCGCCATGACGGGCATGCACGCGCTGCACGTGATAAGCGGCATCATCTTCATCGCCATTGTGTGGAACCTGGGCCGCAAGGGCAGCTTCTCCGAAGAGCAGAATTGGGGCGTGGAGTCGTGCGCCATCTACTGGCACTACGTTGACGTGGTGTGGATCTTCTTCTACCCGGCGATCTACCTGATCGGGACGGCGGTGCACTAGGCGTGAGTATCTCATCTTCGTGGAAGCCTGAGGCTTGCAGGAAGATCGGCGAGAACAAAAGAGGAAGCGCGGACTGACCGATGCATCCACTGACGAAGGCGCTACTCTCCGGGTGGGAGTGGCGCCTCGAAATTGTAGCCGTATTGCTGGCGCTGGGGCTGCTCTATGTGCTGGGCTGGAGCCGATTGCGGCGGCAGAGCAAGCGGCATGGTCTGGCGACGTGGCCGCGCCTTGCCGCGTACGTCGGCGGCCTCATCGTCCTGGCCGTGTCGCTGATGTCGCCCATCGACCAGTTGGGCGGGCAACTCTTCTTCATGCACATGACGCAGCATATGCTGTCCATCATGGTCGCCGCGCCGCTGCTCCTCCTCGGCAACCCCTATCCGTTCATGGTATGGGGCCTGCCGCGCGAGCGCACGCAGCTACGTCAGCCGGCTGATGAACACGGACTCCAGTTTCCGGCGCGCGCTGACCGCCGCCACCCGCCCAATGTTCACGTGGCTCCTCTTCCTGACGGTCTATCTGGGCTGGCATGATGCAACGCTGTACAACGCAGCGCTGCGCAGCAGCTTCGTGCACGACGTGCAGCACATCACGTTCTTCGTAGCGGCGATGCTCTTCTGGTGGCCGGTGATCGGCGCGGCCCCGCACCTGCACGGGCGCTTCCCCGGCTTTGCGCGCATGGCGTACCTGATCGGCATGGTGCCGCCCAACATGTTTGTGGGCGTGAGCATTGCCTATGCAACGGCGGTGATCTACAGCTACTACGAATCCGTGCCCCGGATTTGGGGCGTCAGTGCGCTGGAAGACCAGATGATCGGCGGCGCGATCATGTGGATTCCGGGCAGCATGATGTTCATCCTCGCGGCGCTGATCGTGCTGGCGAGAATGTTCGGGGCGAAGGATGCGCCGCCGGTACAGCCGGGCGACTGGGACAGCGAGTCGGCGATGATCATGCCGGGGCTGGAGCATCGGGCCGTGCAGAACAAGTGGCGGACGGCTGCACGCACGGACAAACCGGCGGCAGACGCTCCGATGATGCGTCCGAAGATGCTTCTGGGCGTGCGCATGTGGTTCGTGGCGACGGCGCTGGCCGCCGTCTGTCGCTGCCGACGATGGCGGCGCAGCGGCCACGGCGGCGGCACGCCGACGGCTGGCGGGTGAACAGGCGGGTCCGTATCGCGTCTATGCGTGGAGCGAACCGCAGCCGCTGCGCGCAGGCGAAGCGCACCTGACCATCGGCATCACGACGCCGGCCGCCGGCGCGTCCAGCGAAGATGAGACACCGATTACAGACGCCGACGTCGTCGTCACATACAATCCACTCGACAAGAAAGCGAAGCGGTCACCGTGGTCGCCGAGCGTCAGGAATCCCTGGGCATCGTCTATTATGAGGCGGATGCCGTTTTGCCCGCGCCGGGCCAATGGCGAGTAGCAGTTGCCGTGAGCGGCGGGGACGGTAGCGGGACTGTGGCGTTTGAAGCGGATGTCGCTGCGGCGAGACGCATGAACAGCACGCTGATTGCGGTGGTGGGCGGAGCGCTGGTTCTTGGCCTTCTGGTACTCGCACTCCGTGGACGGCGCGTCGAAGCACGTTCGACGACGGGACGATCGGCCAGAGCGTACGAGCCGTGGCCGCAACGCAGACAATCAATCGGCACAGCAGCCGAACGTGTAACATGCAGGTGAGTGTGACGTGGTCTTGACGAAAGCTGTGAACCGGCGCTGGTGGTGGAAGACGCTACTGGTGATCGCTGGCGTCGTATTTCTGGTCCGCCTGGGGTTCTGGCAATTGGACCGGCTGGAGCAGCGGCGCGCCTTCAACGCTACGGTCGCCAGCCGCTGGCAGGAAGAGCCTTTCGACCTCGTCGCCGAGGGCTTGCCCGACGATCTGGCGGAGTTGGAATACCGGCGCGTGGAGGTCGACGGCGAATTCGACTACGACAACCAGATCGTACTGAAGGAGCGACCGCGGGATGGCGCACCGGGCGTGATCCTGGTTACGCCGCTGGTGATGGAGGATGGCCGCGCCGTGCTTGTGGCGCGGGGCTGGGTTCCCTACCACCTCTCCGCGCCGGAGCATTGGCCGGAATTGGAGGATCCACGGGTGCCGGCGTGATCGGCCTGATCCAGGAGTCGCAGGTGCTGCCGACGGGCGAGGCGCCGCCGCCGCCGTCCGAGGCGCAAACAGAGTGGTTTCTGCTCAATATCGACGCGGTGCAGCCGCAGATGCCCTACGAGTTGCTGCCCGTCGTTCGTTCTGCAACTGCCGGAGGACGGGACGAACCGCCTAGGCAGTATCCTGTGCGGGACGAGCCGCTGGCGCTGGACGAGGGCAGCCATTTCAGCTACGCGATCCAGTGGTTCATGTTCGCGGCGATTTTGGGCGTCGGCTACCTGTTGCTGATCCAGCAACAGGAAGCGCGGTCGCAAGCGCCTGGCCGAGGAGAGGCAGCCGGCAGGCGGGCGAGCTTGACGCTGAGAGCGACGACACACATAATCATGGCGCCGATCGATGCGGAGTCACGATCGGACAGTCGACGATTCCCGACCTGCCCACACAGCAGGGACACGCGTAGAGTCACGCGGTCGGACGAACGAGTACAGAGACACCAGGCTGAGGAGCGAGTTCTGCAGGTATGCAGCTTCAATCGAGCGCAATGAGACACGGCCGTCGGCGAGGACGGCCCATCGCTAACCAAAGAACAGGCGTTGCTGCGTCTGGCCATCGGCGATTACGTGGCGCTGACCAAGCCGCGCATCATCTCGCTGCTGCTGATCGTCACCTTCGTGCCCATGTTCCTGGCGGGCGACGGTCCTCCCGGCGGCATGCTGATCGTGTGGACGCTGCTGGGCGGGTTCCTGGCGGCGGGCGGCGCCAACACGATCAACCAGTATGTGGATCGCGACATCGACCATGTGATGGTGCGCACGCGGTTGCGGCCGTTGCCGTCCGGGCGCATGACGCCAAATCAGGTGCTGGCGTTCGGCGTCGGACTGAGTGCGTTGAGCTTTGTGCAGCTTTGGTGGACGGTCAACCTGCTGACGGCGGCGCTGGCTCTGTTCGGCATTGTCTTCTACGTGGTGGTCTACACGCGGCTACTGAAGCGCACGAGCACGCAGAACATCGTGATCGGCGGCGCTGCGGGCGCGATTCCGCCGCTGGTGGGCTGGGCGGCCGTAGCCAACGAGATCACGCTGCTGCCGATCATCCTCTTTCTGATCGTCTTCTACTGGACGCCGCCCCACTTCTGGGCGCTGGCGCTCATGCGCAAGAAGGAGTATGCCGCCGCGGGCGTGCCCATGCTGCCGGTAGTAGCGGGCGAACGCGAAACGCACCGTCAGATCATCATCTACAGCGTGCTGATGATTCTGGTGAGTGCGCTTCCCTTTTTCCTGTTGATGCTGGGTCCGGTCTATCTCGTGATCGCGCTGGTGTTGAACGGCTTCTTCTTGTGGGACGCGGTGCAGATCTACCGCAGTCCGACGAATCAAAACATCTGGCGGCTCTACAAGTACAGCCTGCTCTACCTGGCGCTGCTGTTCATCGGTATGGGCGTGGACAGGCTCTTCTTCACGCCGCCGATCACTTGACGCCCGACAACATGCCAGTCGCAATTCGATAGCGCAAATAACATTGTCAAGGCTGCGGGCCTTGACAATGTTATTTGTCTCATGGAACTTACTCCAGGATACCGACAGAGCGCAGCAACGTCTCCTGCACAAGGCTCTCGTGCGTCAGCGATCTGTCCGGCTCCTCCCGTCGCCGCGCTGACGGCCAGGAACGCCTCCAACTCGCGGTCGTAGAGATCCTGGCGCGACTGCAGCGGCACTTCGATGACGTGTTCGCCCGCCGCATACTCCCCTGTCGCTTCTTCCAGCACCAAACGAATCTGCCTGGCCGGCTCAAAGGGCTCGGTGATGATGGCGCTGCCCAGCGTGCCGTACACTTCGTAGCGGCGCGCCATGGGCCTGCGGCTCCATGGCGGCGATATCGACCAGTAGCCAGTGCGCTGTCATACTCGAGCACAGCCAGCGTGTTGTCTGCGAAGGCGGGCAGCTCGGGCGTGGCGTCGTTGCGCAGAAAAGAGGTGATGCGCTGCGGCCGGCCCAGCGTCCACACGATCTGGTCGAGCATGTGGGCGGCCAGGTCGTAGAGGATGCCGCCTCGATGGACGCTGATCTTGGCGCGCTGCTCGTGCGTGAGCCACGTGGACATGTGGGCGCGGATGGCGAAGACGTGGCCGAGCGCCCCGCTGCGCGCCAGGTCCGCGACGAGGGCGAAGGCATGGTGATAGCGGAACATGTAGCCCATCTGGATATAGACGTCGCGCTCGCGGGCCAGCTCCGCCACGCGCAGCCAGTGCGGCCAGTCAGTCGCCCGCGGGCTTGTCATACCAGACGTGCTTGCCGGCGCGGACGATGGCCTCCGTTTGGGCGAGGCTTTCGCTGTTGCCGCCTTCGGAGGCGATGGCCTCGATGCTGTCGTCGTCGAGCATCTCTTCGGCATGCGGGCAAACCAGTGCACGTCGCGGAACGGGCCTGCCTGCCGCCAGCCAGCTCGTCGCTGCCTTTCGGCGTCGGGCTCGTAGACGCCGGCCAGCTCCACGTTCGGGTTGGCGAGCATGGCGGCGAGCTTGCCCGCGGCGTGACCGTGCTTCGTGCCGAACTGGGCCATCCTGAGTTGGGTCATGGCATGTGGTCCTTCGTGGGATTCACGCGTAGACGCTGCCGTTTGCGCTGACGCGCTTCCCGGACGATCAGGCGCCTTCTTCGTCCGACTTCATGCGCTCGCCGCGCAGCAGGAAGGCGCGAATATCATAGGCGCCCGGCCGTTCGCGGCTCCAGGTGGCCGGACTCCACCATTATGTCCAGCGGGTTGACGCGTGTGCGCAGCGGCAGCTCAACCTTCTCGTGGCAGCGCGCCGACTCGTAGATGGCGTGGATCATCTCCAACGCCTTGAAGCCGTTCTCACCGCGCCCGCGATGCGTCTCGACCTTGCCCTCGACCCAGTCGGCCAGCTCGTCGGCCTGGCCCGCGCCGCCCTCCAGCCATTCGAAGCGGTCGCCCTGCTCGTCAACTGTGAAGAACTTGCCGTCGGGCGTGTGCTGCTGCCAGCGGCCGCCCGTGTCTGCGTTGAGCAGCTGCAGCGCCGTTGGTGTCCAGGTTGATCGTCCCCTCCGTGCCAAAGATCTGTGCGCCCTGGTAGATGATGGGCGTGACGTCACTCAAGCAGCAGGGCGCGTGCGCCGCCGGCGAACTGGAAGACGCCGATGGCACAGTCCTCGATGCGCGTGGCCCGTTCGAACTTGTCGGTCTTGCGCTCCACATTGCCCATCACCCACTCGCATTCGTCGTCGCTGAGCAGATAGCGGTACATGTCGGTCTGGTGCGAGCTGTAGTTGGGCAGGCCGTGGCCGCCGAAACTGAGGATCAGCTGCACGTCGCCGATGGCGCCCTCGGCAATGAGGTCCTTGGCCAGCGTGTACGCGGGCAGGAATCGCGCTGGTGGCCGATGACCAGCTTGACGTCGTTGCGCTGGCAGGCCACCAGCATCTGCTCGGCGTGGCCGATGGTGTCGGCCATGGGCTTTTCGCACAGGATGGCCTTGGGCTTGTACGCGGCGGCGGCGATGGTCCACGGCGCGTGGCCGGTATGCCAGGTGCCGATGGAGACGACGTCCAGCTGTTCCTCCTCCATCATCTGCCGGGCTCAGTATAGTGCGTGGTCGTTATGTCAAATTGCTCGTCCATATCCTGCATGGCGCTGTCGATTGAGATCGGCCAGCGCCACGATCTCGTAGCGGCCGCAGTTGAGTAGCCGGCCACGTGGTTGCGGCTCATGCCGCCACAGCCGATCACGCCGGCCCGAAGCGGTCGGCGCTCTGTCAATCACTCATGGCAATCTCCTCCAGAGTGGGTCGCCGTCGTATGCACCGCCGGAACTGAGATTATGTTGAGTATTCTACGCCTCTCGACGCAGAATAGAAAAGCTCGCTCCGCCACTGTCATTCCTGCGGAGGCAGGAATCCAGGATTGAGTCAGCGGTGGATTCCCGCCGCCGCGGGAATGACAATGACGAATTTCTTGGTGTTTATAGTTCAGACCGAACGACATCATTGTCTACACGGCCGTGTAGCCGCCGTCCACGCACAGCACCTGGCCCGTCACCATGCGCGCCGCGTCGGAGGCCAGGTAGACCACGGCGGCCGCGATCTCTTCGGGCTCGGCAAGGCGCCCCATGGGCACCTTCGCCAGGTTCTTGGCGAATTCCGGATTCTTGACGGCCTCTTCCAGCATGGGCGTGCGTGTGAAGGTGGGCGCAACCGCGTTGACGGTGATGCCGTTGGCGGCCCACTCCGCGGCGAAGGAGCGCGTGAACTGGCCGACCGCCCCTTTGGCCGCCGCATAGACGGCGCGCAGGGGTCCGCCCACGACGCCCGCCTGGGAGCTGATGGTGATGATGCTGCCCTGCGATCTCGCGCTCGATCATGCTCTCCGCGGCCAGCGTGGCGATGAAGAAGGCGCCCTTGAAGTTGACGTCGCTGATGTAGTC
Organism: uncultured Chloroflexia bacterium; assembly: GCA_963752485.1. Lineage (GTDB taxonomy): Bacteria > Chloroflexota > Anaerolineae > Caldilineales > Caldilineaceae > JASGTU01. The sequence continues at coordinate 114,143 of CAVVYP010000011.1, read as the reverse complement.
GAACTCCTCCTCCGTGTATTCGAGGGCCGGCTTGGGAACGTTGTAGCCGGCGTTGCTGACGAGCACGTCGATGCGGCCGTATTCGGCGAGCACGGCGTCCATGAAGCTGCGGATGCTCGCCAGATCGGATACGTCCAGCGGCCAGGCCGCGGCGCGCACTCCCTGTTCGCGACATATGGCCGCCGTCGCCTCGCATTCGCTGACGGTACGGCTGCCGAGTGCGAGGTCAGCGCCATATTCTGCGCACACCTGTGCAATCGACCTTGCCGATGCCGCGGCCGGCGCCGGTCACGACGACGACTTTTCCGTCCAGTTCAAAACTCACGGTCCTGGTCACTTCATTCCTCCTGGCTGGTAGGGTGGGCGACTGCGGGTTTCCTGGGCGATCCGCCGGCCTGGACCCAGGCGTGGTCTGCCGTGTGCATGGCGTCGGCGAAGACGCCGGGCCCCTGCGCGCTGGCCTCTTCAACGCTGACCCAGCCGTCGAAGCCGGCGTCCACGAGCATCGCAAGCAGGTCGACGACAGGCGCGACGCCGGTTCCCAACAGAACCGGTTCGAAGTGACCGGCGCGACGGATGTCGTTGAGATGCACCACGGCGACGCGATGCTTGACTGCATCGAGAACGGGCAGCGGGGTCGTCGCCGTGGGCAAGATTGTTGGCAGTGTCGAACAGCACGCCGAGACCGGTCCCCTCGCTGCGACGCGCGATGTCCAGGAAGATGGCGGCAGGCTGCGAGAAATCATTGCGCGTCCAGCCGTAGCCGCGGGTGTGGTTCTCATACGCGAGCGTAACGCCGGCCTCATGCGCATACGGTAGCGCGGCCGTCAACCCTGCAACGGCCCAGTCAACGCCCTCTTCGCGAGATACGCCGGGATGGGCCTGGCCGGCAGTGACGCGAATAAAACTGGCGCCAAGCTCGTGCGCGGCGGCGATGTGCCGCACCAGGTCCTGCGCTTGACGCGCGCGCTCGTCCGCGTCGGGATGGGTGAAATCGGAATAGGTGACGAGCATGGGGATGCGGAGACCGCAATCGCGGGCGCAGGCCTGCACGTCGCGCAGGTAGGCGGCGTCCAGGCTGTCCAGGTGGACGACGCTGATGTCGGCGCCGTCCAGACCAAGCGAGGCTGCAAGCTCGAACCAGTCCTGCAGCGTTATTTCTCCGCTGGAAAGCGCGGGGTAGAGCGATACGGGTAGGCAACTGAGTTGCATGGTCGGGTCGCTCCTGACTGGTGGCGGCGGCTGGGTGTGCGGCCGCCGTGGGGCACGCGGCCGCAGTGGGACGTGCGGGCGTCCGGCGCAACAGGCCGGCGACTTCTGATACAGTGCGAACGAACTGAACAGGCGAACTATAGGAGAGGTGCGACGGCCTTGTCAAGTGGGATGGCGATGCGGTCGTAACCGTGGGCACACTGGGCGCACTGAGCGACGATGCGAACGAGGAACTCCTTGCGGGACGCCCTGGGCGGCGAGGCCCTAGCGCTGGGCGCGCTCGCTGCACAGGCAAGGGACGTCTCTGCCCGTGCAGCGGAACGAGAGCAACCGGCTATGAAATGACGGCCAGCGCGGGCTCGCCTTCCCAGACGCGGCTGAGGTTGCGGTAGACGAACTCGCCGCGGCGAGCCCACGTGTCGTGGGTGACGCCGGCGGTGTGGGGCGTCAGCGTGATGTTCTTCAGTCCAAGCAGCGGGCTATCGGCGGCGGGCGGCTCCGACGTCATCACGTCCAGACCGGCCGCGGCGATGACGCCGGATGCCAGGGCATCGGCCAGGGCCAGTTCGTCCACGACGGGGCCGCGACAGGTGTTGACGAGCACGGCGGACGGCTTCATCAGCGCGAGTTCGCGCGCGCCGATCAGCCCGCGGGTGACGTCGTTGAGCGGAACATGCAGGCTGACGACATCGGCCGTCTGCAGAAGTTCGTCCAGCGGCAGTTGGGTGACGCCCAACTCGGCTTCGGTTTCGGCAGGCGCGGCGTACGCATCGGCATAGACCAGCGTGACGCCGAACGGACGCAGGAGGCGAGCGGTCTGTTTGCCTATGTTGCCGAAGCCAACGAGACCGACGGTCTTGCCATGCAGTGCGAACGTGTCGAGACCGGAGTCGATGGCGTTCCAGGCGCCGCCGCGCACGTTGGCGTCCATTTCGCACAGACGGCGATACGCAGCGAGCATGAGCATGACGGCGTGCTCGGCGACGTCGATGGAGTTGGCGCCTCCGTTATTGGCGATCGGGATGCCGAGTTCGCGGCAGAGGTCTACGTCCATCTTGTCGAAGCCGGCGCTCACAAGCTGAATCAGCTTGAGCCGCTTGGCCGCACGCAGGACGTCGTTGGACAACACGGACGGAAAGAGGATCAGGAAGTCCGCATCGGCGATGAGTTCGGCCTTCTGCCCATCGGGCAGGCCGGTGGGATGCACGGCGGTCTCGAAGCCGGCCGGTGCGACGCCTACCAGCTCGCTGACATTCTCCGGGGCGAGCGTGGTGAACATGAGTACGTTTGGCATGGTAGCTGATTCCGATCTGGGTGAATGGTCTTCCGGGTCTGCGACTCGTCTGGGCCCTACCGCTGCGTCCAGTAATCGATGACGAGCACGCTTTCGGCGTGCGGGCGCAGGATCGCGCCGAACTCCTTGTGCGCGGGGTGCGGCAGGTAGGCGTCGCGGTCGGCTTCAGATAGAAAGGTCAGAAAGAAACAGTGGGTGTAGCCGCGGGCGATGCCCTCGACGCTGACATTCGTACCCCACTCAAAGCCGTGAATCTGCTCGATTTTGGTGGGCAGGCCGCGGAACGCGTTCTCTACGGCGTGGATGTCCTCCTCGCTCGTCTCCGGCTTGAAGGCGAAGAGAACGACATGGCGCAAAACGCTCTCTGTACCGGCGGGCTGATCCTGCATGGCGAACCCCTTCTGTGAGTGTTCGACTCTATGAGTTTTCGGCTCTATGAGTCTTCGATGAATTTGGCGATGCGTTCCATGGCGGGCTCGAGGACCGACATGTCCGATGCAAAGCAGAGACGCAGTGATCCTTCTCCCCCGTTGCCGAACGCAGAACCCGGCGAGAGCGAAACCTTGGTCTCCTTGAGGAGCCGGACGGCGTAGTCGAAGGAGTTCTCCACGCCCTCGATGTGGGGGAAGAGATAGAATGCGCCGTCCGGCTTGGAAAGCGAGACCCTATCCACGGAAGAGAGGGCATCGTAGCAGAAAGACATCTGCTCCTGGAGCACTTCGGTCATGGCGTTGACGTCGTCTTCGCCCTCTTCCAGGGCCACGATGCCGGCGCGCTGAATCATCGCGGGCGCGCAGGAGACGATGAACTCGTTGAGTTGCGTGGCCTTGCGCACCAGGTCGCGGCGGGACACCAGCCAGCCGAGTCGCCAGCCGGTCATACAATAGGTCTTGGAGAAGGACTGCGTGACGATGACGGCGTCGTCGCGCGTACACAGTCGCAGGATGGACGGAGCCACGGGTCCCCCATAGTAGAGGCGCTCGTAGACTTCGTCGGCGAGGAGCCAAAGGCCGTGGCGGCGACAGAAATCGAGCATGGCCTGCTGCTCGCTGACGCTTGCGACCCAGCCAAGGGGGTTGCTGGGCGATGCGTAGATGAGCAAGCGCGTGCGGTCGCTGACGGCGGCCTCCAAGGCGGGCATGTCGACGCTATACCGCCGCCCGTCGAACGCGAAGGGAACCTCCACGGGCGTGGCTCCGTAGAGGCGGGCCACTTCGGAACCATTGGGCCAGTTTGGCGTGAGGATGATGGCTTCGGTACCGGGGTCGATGGCGCAGCGAACGCCGACATTGAAGGCCTGTGTGCCGGAGGCGGTGACGACGATCTCCTGGTTCGGGTCAAGTTGCACGTTGTGGAGACCGGCATACTTGGCGGCGATGGCCTCACGCAACGCGGGCAGACCGCCGTTCTCCGTATAATAGGTATAGCCGTCGTCCAGCGCCTGTGCAGCCGCTCGCTTGACGTAGTCCGGCGTGGGCAGATTGGATTCGCCGAAGTGCAGTTTCAGCACGTCTTGCATGCCGAACGCGACGTCTGCGAGTTCGCGGATTTGCGATGGCATGACGCCAGACAGGCTGGCGGCGAGTTGGATTTGTGACATGCACGATGCCTTTCGGGTCTTTGGCAGATGTGGATCGGCGCAGGCGGCAGGACGGGTTGGATTGCTCGTAGAAGTGCAGGTGGCACAGACGATACCGACTCACGCCGCTCTTTGACCCGTCCAAATGTAACATGCTTTTTGCACGGGTCAAAGAGCGGCGGCGGGTGAGACATGTCCCGACCAAACGCACGCGTCGCTTGCCCAAATCAGGCGAATGATACGACTGATACCCGCCGATCGTGTATTGCAACGGGGCGGGATCGGTGCTACCGTTCGGCTGTCGGATCTGTGTGGGGATCGGCAATGGCAACCTTGATCGATCATCGCTCGCATATGCGCCAACAATTAGATATGGAGCATCGGAATGGACGAATCGCCACCGCGCGAAATCGAAGCGAAGTACAACATAACCAGCCCGGAGAACGCTAGGCGCTTGCTGTCTGGGCCGGAAGCGATCTCGGGGTTCGCGGCGGACGAGCCTGAGACAGAGACATGTATGGACGTGTACTACGACACGGCGAGCTATGACCTCGTGCGGCGCGGGCTTGGGCTGCGCGTGCGCAGGACGGGCCAGGCGGCGACGGTGACTGCCAAGGGGCGCAGTCTTCGACAGGAGACGGCTGTACACGATCGCGTCGAGTTGCAGTCCAAGGTGGACACAGGCAAGGACAAGGCGCCGTTTCTGAACCAGACGCCGCCCGCGTTGCAGCAGGCCGTACGCGAATGCAATCCGGACGACAAGCGATTGCGCCCGGTGCTGGGCCTGGTGCAGAACCGTACGACGCGCAAGGTATATGCGCGACAGACGCGCCAGCCCCGTGGCGAGCCGGCTGCACTGGCGGAGCTGAGTCTGGACGACGTGTACATATTGCGAGAGCCGCCGTCAATGCACCTGGGGGCCGGCTTCCCTGTGATGGCCGGCGATGGCGGCGACGGCGCGCCGGCCTGAGCTCTGTTCCGCGAATTGGAACTGGAACTGCTTCCCCACGCCGATTTCGAGGAGTTCAGCGCGCTCGTGACGCGGTTGAGCGAGTGGCGAGGCTTGGAAAAGGCGGCCGGCAGCAAACTGGAGGCCGGATTGCACACCTTGTCGGTGGCCTCCGGCGAGGGCATGAAGTTGAACATCCAGCCGGAGATGCACATGGCGGAGGCGTGTCGCCTGATCTGGCGGCAGCAGGCGGTGCAGATCATCCTGCTCGAACATGGCGTACGCGCCGCCGCGGCTGGGGTGGATGACCCGGAATACGTGCATGACATGCGCGTCGCCATCCGGCGGGCGCGGGCAGCGCACGAGCTATTCGGCCACTATTTTCGCCCGCGTGACGTGAAGCCGATCCTCGGTGGATTGCGCCGGCTGGGAAAGTTGCTGGGCCGCGTACGGGATCTGGACGTGGCGATTGAGAATCTGAAAACGTACGCCGCCGAGTTCGAGGGTGACGAGGAACGCGTCGCGGGGCTGGAACGAGCTACGCAAAGGCAGCGAGAGACCGCGCTGGCGGCGCTGATGCAATGGCTGGACAGCGAAGAGCATGCGTCGCTTGTCGCGAGCTTCATGGTGCTGGCGACGACGCCGGGCATGGGCGTGCGCAGGTCGACTGCTACGTCGTATTTGCCGCAGCCAATCCAGGTACGCCATTGTATGCCGAGCACAATTGTCGACCGGTTCGAACGCGTGCGGGCATATGAATCACTGCTGGACTCAGCGACGGCAGCGGCGGAAGCGCCGGCAGACCAGTTGCACGCGCTGCGCATCCAGTGCAAATATCTGCGCTATGCACTGGAGTTCAACCGCCATCTGCTGGGCAAAGAGGGCGAGGAGCTGATCGGGCGCCTGAAACAAATGCAGGACCACCTGGGCGAACTCAACGATTGCACAGTCGAGGTCAGGCGCCTGAGCAGACTGGACGTGGACGAGGACATAGGCGCGATCGTACAACTGCGCCTGGTATCGCTGGCGCAGCAGTCGGCTCGTCTACGGAAGACGTTCCAGCCCGTGTTCGCAGCGTTCGTGCGGTGGGACAACCGGCGTCTCTTGGGTGAAGCAATTGCGAAGCTCTAGGCGCGGTCGCTGTGCCGAGCGTCCCGCATCTGTCCCCAATGAAGATGCGGGCCTCACGAAACGCTTATTGTCTCGTGAGACCCGCTCCCCAGGGCGTATGAGGAGAGTGCAAGCTGTGCATTTGCATCGCTTGCTCACAGTATGAGCGAGACTCATTAAGAAGCGCACACGGCCATGTTATGGTCTTGTTAACATTCATGGACGATGATGTGTTTGCGCCGCAGGACGGACGCTTGGACTTTGTAAGAGGTCGGTTGACGATGCAAGGGGTGATGGCAGTATGCCGCAGATGGTGCCGCACGGAACGTTGGACTACGGCGAGCTGGCCGAATGGGGTCTGCGCCCGGACGAGCTGATAGTCTTCTCGTCCAACATCAATCCGTATGGTCCGCCGCCGTCCGTCGTTCAGGCGGTCGCCGGCCAGATCGACGCTTCGGCGTTGTCTTCGTACCCGGACCGGCTGAGCCGGGAGCTCCGCCAAGCACTGGCCGGCCATCATGGCGTGCCCGCAGAGTCGATCCTGGTCGGCAACGGTACGGCCGACATCATGTGGCTGCTCGCAGTACTGTTTCTGCGCGGCAAGCGAACGGCCATTCTGTCGCCAACATTTGGCGAATATGCCAACGCGGCCAACGTGGTGGGCGTCGACGCGCTCCTTGTCAGCGCGCCCGGCTGGCGCAAGTACGAAGACCAGACCTTTGCGCCGGACGACTCCGGCCTCGACGAGACGATCGACGAACTGCGCAGGCTGGCCCCGGACGTGGTATTCGCGTGCAACCCCAACAGCCCAACGGGCGAGCACCGTTCTCCACAGGAAATGGAGGCGCTGCTCGGCTCCCTGCCGGGCGCATTGTGGATCGTCGACGAGGCATACGCTGCGTTCACGCCGCAACCGTGGAGCGCGACGCCCTGGAGCCAAGAACGCAACGTCATCGTGCTGCACTCGATGACGAAGGATTTTGCGCTGGGCGGTCTGCGGCTGGGCTATGCCGCGGCGCACCCGGAGATCATCGCCCGGATGGCCGATGCGCAACCGCCCTGGAACGTCAACTCACTCGCGCAGATCGCGGGGAAGGCCTGTATGCAGGAGCTTGCGTGGCGCACCGAGACGCTGCGCGTTCTGCGCCAGGATACGGACCGGCTGCGCGCCGGCCTGATGGGGATAGGCTTGGAGCCGCGCAGCACAACCACGAACTATTTTCTTGTGCCGATGGCCGACCCAGCCTCGCTGCGCCGGCGTCTGATGAAGAGAAAGATCGTGGTCCGCGACTGCACGTCGTTCGGCCTGCCGTCTTTCATCCGCCTGGCTACGCAGCGGCCCGAAGACAATCAACGGCTACTCCACGCGCTTGCGGAGCTGAGAGCGACGGACGAACACTAGCTAGTTGACGCCGCTGGCCGCCGGTTCGCTGGCGTCGAACTCCAGAAATTCGCCGGTGACCGTGTACATCGTGCGCTCACAGATGTTGGTGACGCGGTCGCCGAAGCGCTCCAAGTTGTGCGCCGCCCAAGAAATATAGTTGAGCTGATCGCTACGCGAGGGGTGCGCCATGACACGGGTGATCAGTTCGCGGTTCACCCGATTGTACATGTCGTCCATCGTGTCGTCTTCGAGCGGAATCGCCCTGGCGGCAGCCAAGTCTTGGTTGACAAAGGCATCCAAGGCGCGACGGAGCATATCGACGCCCGTATCGGCCATCTGCTGGATTTCCACCGGGATGCGCAGGGTGCACTCGGGTCCCAGCATCAGAATGATCCGGCTGATACCTTTGGCGTAGTCGCCCATGCGCTCCAGCTCAATGTTGATCTCCATCACGCCGGCGATGAGGCGCAGGTCACGGGCGGTTGGTTGCTGCGTGGCCAACAAGGTCAGGCAGCGATCCTCGATACCAAATCGACGCTCATTCAGCGTGCGATCGTACCCGACGATTTTCTGCGCCTTGACCACATCGCGCTCTCGCATCGCCTTGACCGCGTCCAGGACTGCCTCGGACACCATACTGCTGAAGACAATCAGATCGTCCTGCAGCTTCTGGAGTTCCTGATCGAAATATGCTCGTGTCATTTTCTTACGTCCTGTTCCTGTGACCGGCGCACACACAACCTACCCTGGCGCTACGGGTACGTGCCGGAAAGTGCCGACAAGTATAATGCCTTGCCCACCGTTGGCACAAGGCGTACTCGGGCGCCCCCACTGCGCAGTTCAAACGAGCCGGGCGGTTCGCACCGGCGTACTGGCGGTGGAGCGGGGCCGAGCCAATCGCGTTGCGGGCCTAGCCGAAACGGCCCGTGATGTAGTCCTCAGTCTGCTTGTTCTTGGGGCGCATGAAGATCTGGTTCGTGTCCCCGAATTCAGCCAGGCTGCCCGTGCGGCTGTCGTCTACCATGAAGAAGGCGGTGTATTGCGATACGCGAGCCGCCTGCTGCATGTTGTGGGTGACGATGATGATGGTGTATCGCTCAACCAGTTCGCGCATGAGGTCTTCGATGAGGAGCGTGGCGATCGGATCGAGGGCCGAGCAGGGCTCGTCCATCAACAGAATGGACGGGCGGACGGCGATGGCGCGGGCGATACAAAGACGTTGCTGCTGGCCGCCGGATAGCCCGAGTGCGTTCTGGCTGAGCTTGTCCTTGACTTCGTCCCACAGGGCGGCTCCGCGCAGGGATTCCTCCACAAGTTCATCCATATCGCCCTTGTAGCCGTTGATTTTGGCCCCCCAGGCGATGTTTTCGTAGATGCTTTTTGGAAATGGATTCGGTTTCTGAAAGACCATGCCCACGCGGCGCCGAAGCTGAACGGGGTCTACATCATCGGCGTATACATTTTGTCCGTTGAACAGGACCTGGCCCTCGGTGCGAGCGATCGGAATCAGATCATTCATGCGGTTGAAACTGCGCAGAACGGTGCTCTTGCCGCATCCGGACGGTCCGATCATGGCCGTGATCTTGTTGCGCTCAATATCCAAGTTCACATCGCGAACCGCGTGGAAATCCCCGTAGTAGATGTTCAGGTCTCTGGCGCCGATGGCGTACCCATTGCTCATGACAGGCTGCGGGTTCTCAACAAAGGTCTTTGGCGCCACAGTCGCCACGGTCGGTCTGGTTATCGTATCTGTCATTTCCCTATCCTCTATCATGCCGGACGTACCGGTCGTCGTCCTCTGTCACGCAGTCCTGCGGCCGTATCGATTGCGCATGTATACTGCCACAGCGTTCAGCAGAATCAGCATTGCCAACAACACGATGCTCGCCGCCGCGGCAATGTTCTGGAACGCAGGCTGCGGGCGAGCCGTCCATTGGTAGATCTGGGTAGGCAATGTCGTGAACTTGGCGAAGGGGCTCGCCGGGTTGGTATTGATGAAGGTAGACGCGCCGACGACCACGAGCGGGGCCGTCTCGCCGATGGCGCGGGACACGGCCAGGATGGAGCCGGTGAGCATTCCCGTAATGGCGTTGGGGAGAACATGCACCCAGGTCGTCTGCCATCGTGTGGCGCCCATGCCGTAGCTTGCCTCGCGAATCGAACTGGGCACGGCGCGTATCGCCTCGCGCGAGTTAATGATGACGAGAGGCAGAATCAGTAGACCTAGCGTCAGGCCAGCGGACAGGATGGTTCGACCGTTGGCGGTGGTGTTGTCTACGACGCCGAAGAGTTGACCGCTGGTCAACGGCTCTAGGAAGCGCACAAAGACCGCCAGGCCCAGCAAACCGTAGATGATGGACGGAACGCCGGCCAGGTTATTGATGTTGGTATCTACAATGTTGGCGAACCAGCTGTTCTTGTCGGCGTACTCTTCCAGCCAAATGGCCGCGCCGATGCCCAACGGAATCGCGAAGAGAATGGCGATGCCCACCACCCACAGGGAGCCCAGGATGGCGGTTGCAACACCGGCATTGGCGGGATCTGACGACTGCGGCGACGTGATGAAGTCCCAGGACACCCAGTTCTTCCATTGCATGGCGGCGTCGGGGATGGCGGCGATCTCTTCTTCGACGCCAGACCGATCAAAGATAGAGCGGAAGAGGCCGAAGGTAGCCACATATTCCGGCTTGACGACTTCGACCTCGATGAGGTCAAGCAGCTCGCCATGGGTGCGCTCGGCAAGCGGCTCTTGCGCGTTGAGCGCCCGGATGCGGCCCGTCGAGAGGAAGTTCTCGGCAATGGCGATGAGCTGTTGATCGGAGAGGTCCGGGAGTTTGATATTGCTGAAGACCTCGCTCACGAAAAAGTCGAGGGTGCCGCTCTCTTCGCCGGGAATGTAGCGCATGATGGGTTCGGCCGGCAGGCTTGCGTCGATGTCTGACCAGTTGACCGCAGTCGTGAAGATGGCCTGAAGCTGTTCCATCGTCAGGTCTTCCAATCCGTTTGCCGGATTATCGACAACCGCAATGGCGTCGCTGCCGATGCGGAACTCGATCGGGTTGCGCTTGCACGTATCCAGTTCTTGCCGGGTCATGGCGCGGCTGACATTGGCGATGTCGGCGTCGCGTTCGATGCACAGGCGCTGGATACCGGCCTTGGAACCGATGACGTCGGTCTGCACGCCGCCGGTGTAGCCTGTGTCCTCAAGGAAGCGCTCGGCCACCTTCATCGTGACGGGCGCGACGGTCGAGCTGCCGGCAGTGATGATGCCTTCGCCGGTCCATTCGGACTCGCCTTCCTCGCCCGTGGGCGCACCCAGGCCGGCCAAACTGTCCCAGCCCTTCTGAAGATCCTCGTGGCTGGCCGGGAAGTATCCGACCGCTGCGGTAGCCTCGTCGGCGTGGCGGAGGTAATAGTCGATGAAGGCGGCGACCTCCGGTTTGGCGTCCATCACTTTGGGATCAGAATAGATGAAGAGCGGGCGAGCCAGGGGATAGTCGGCCGTGGCTACGGCCTCGGTACTCGGGTACGCGCCGTCGACGGAGACCGCCTTGAGTTCGTCGGCCTGGTTGACGTAGTAGGCGTATCCGAAGAAACCTATTCCGTTGGGGTCTGCGGCCACGCCCTCGGCGAGTTCGCGATCGTCCTCGCTGGTTATCGTGTTGGGCGCGTTGAGCATCTCTTGCTCATACGTCCAGGTGACAAGTTGGTCGGGATCGTACTGGTTGATGACGGCCGTGTACCCGAAGCTGTCGTCGATAATCGACAGCAACAGAACGAGCAACACGATGACGCCCACCAACGTGGAGAGCGCAAAAACGACGGCCCATATCTGTCCGCGCCGGGATCGCCGGTTGTCGTATTTCTGCAGGTCATCCTCGGACGGATAGCCGAGTTCCCAATCGGGCAGGTGATCCTGGTATGCCATTATTCATACACCTCACGGTATCGCCGCACGAAGCGCCGGGCGATGATGTTCAGAATGAGCGTCATCACGAAGAGGACGAGACCGATGGCGAAAATGCTTTCGTAGTCCACGGAGTTGTAGCTGAGGTCGCCGCCGCTGATGCGCACCATATGGCCCGTCATTGTCTCACCGGCCGTGAAAGGATTGAACAGAGCAAGGTCGGTGAGTGCATCCTTCCAGCTTGGAAAATTGCGGGGGCCCGCGCCTGCGGCCAGCGCGACGACCATGGTCTCGCCGACAGCACGCGAGACCGAGACAATGAAGGCGGCGACGAGCCCGGACGTGGCCGCGGGCAGCACAATCCTGGCGGACGTCTCCAGCTTGCGCGCGCCGAGCCCGTAGGCGGCTTCGCGCAGGGAGACGGGCACGGCATGCAATGCGTCTTCCGACATGGAGGTGACGAGCGGCAGGATCAGTACGCCGACCACAAGGCCGGCCGAAAGAATATTGTAGATCTCGACCGTATCCGCGCCAAACGCGCCGCGAAGTATCGGCGTCACGAACGTGAGGGCGAAATAGCCGTAGACGACCGTCGGGATGCCGGCCAGGATTTCAAGGATCGGTTTCAATGTGCCGCGTATTCTGGGGGAGGCGTATTCGCTCAAATAAATGGCGATCATCAGCCCGATGGGCAGCGCGAAGAGCACGGACACCACGCCGACCAGGATCGTCATCATGAGGAGCGGCCAGATTCCGAACTCCTCGATGCGCGGCTGCCATGCAATCCCGGTCACGAATTCCAAGATCCTGACCTCGGGCCTGGCGAAGAACTGGAGTGCTGTCGAAAGGAGAACGACGACGATGCCGATGGTCGTGAAAATCGAAGCCACTCCACACAGGACAAGTAGCGCTTCGATGATCGATTCGCCCACGCGTCTCTGTTTGCGCAGATCGTATTCTATGGCTTCTTCGGCAGCGGCTCTGTACCCGGTGGTAGTCACGATTTCACTCTGCATTTCCCATTATCCCTCGGAAGCGTATGCCTCGAAGAGGCGCATGTTGAACGCAGCCATTGCGCACACACGAATCGCCGATGGGGAGCGGCGGTCCCGCCGCTCCCCATCGGCTACGTTCAGCCTTCACAGACCCTGAACCGTGTTTCGTCTGGTCAACTGATTGAGCCGCCGACCCCCTATTGGGCCAGCGCTTCGGCCAGCTTCGCCCTCGCCTCGTTCAGCGCATCCGCACTTGCCGGGAAATAGCCCACCCGCTGAACCTCCTCATTGACGTAGGTCAGGTAGAAATTGAGGAAGGAGCCGACCTGCGGCTTGTTGCTGATGATGCCGGCGTCGGAATAGAGGAAGAGCGGGCGAGCCAGCGGATAGTCACCGCTGTCGACGGTCTCGTCGTCGGCCGTGACGCCGTCCAGGGACAGCACATCCAGCGTATCCTCGTTCTCCAGGTAGTAGGCATAGCCAAAGAAGCCGATGCCGTTCTTGCTGCCGGCGATGCCCTGCACGAGGACGTTGTCGTCTTCGCTGAGCTGCAGGTTCTGCGCGCCCAGGAACTTGGCCTCGGCCTCGTCACCATAGACAGGCGCCATCACTTCCTCAATGAAGAAGTCGAAGGTGCCGCTGTCGGTGCCGGGAGTGAAGCGCTGGATCGGCTCTTCCGGCCAGTCGGGGTTCACGTCCGACCAGTTGGTGTAGTCGGCGGAGAAGATGAAGGCGAGCTCTTCCATCGTCACGCCCTCGGACAGCCAGTCGTTCTCAGGGCTCACCGTGACGGCGATGGCGTCCGTGCCGACGCGGAACTCGATGGGCGTCGCGCTCGATGGCCGCGCACTGCTCCACCTCGGAGTCCTTGATCGCCCGGCTGGCGTTGGAGACGTCCGTCTCACCGGATTCGCAGAAGCGCTGGAACCCGGCGCCGCTTCCGATGCTGTCGACGGTGATCTGGCCGGAGTAGCCTTCGTCGATGAAGCGCTCGGCCATTGCCTCGCTGAGCGGGAAAACGGTCGAGCTACCGGCCGTCACAATGTCACCCGTGACCTCGAGCGGGTCCACCATGGGAAGTTCGCCGGAAGCCTCGCCGGCTTCCCCACCAGCTTCCGCAGCCGGTTCCTCTGTGGCGGCCTCTTCCACAGCCGCTTCCTCTGCAGGGGCCTCAGCGGCAGGGGCAGCCCTGCCTGCTGCAGCCGGCAACGACCAGCGTGAGCACCACGAGCAACCCAACGATCCACCATGAACGACGCATTTGCACTACTCCTTATAAGGCATCTTGGCAGTTACTTGAATGATCAAACATGACCCAACTCGGAAACCGGCTGCGTTCGACAACCGGCCGCGTTCCAAGCGCGGCCCGAGTACGGCGACATCGTACCGAAACGCCTTTAACAAATGAACGCGCGGCCAGTCAACGGCGCGTTAACGGCTCGTAAACAAATTGTTAACGAGGGATTCCTACCTCAATTGGATTGTTCGCGCTAAGCGGGGACGGACGCTAGGGCCCGATTTTCGGTGACTGCGCCGCGTCCGAAGAGGGGACCGCATCGAAGCCGTTGCTATCGGCGCCAGGACCGGTGTCGGAGCCGGCAGTGGCTTCGGCCGGCGGTTGCGCCGGCTCTTGAATGTCACCTCGGTTGGCCGAATCGGCAAGTGGTTGCGGATCGTCCGCCAGGGGCAAGCTGAATCCGAACTCGCTCCACTCCTCTTCGACGCTGTCCGCCCAGATCTCTCCGCCGTGGGCCTGTACCACGTGGCTTGCGATGGAGAGTCCGAGGCCGGTGCCGCCAATGGCGCGCGAGCGGTCAGCCTTGTAGAAGCGTTCGAAGACGCGCTCGAGGTCCTGGGGCGAGATGCCGATTCCGGTGTCGTGCACGGTGATGCGCACGACTTCGCCATCCTGGGCGGCGCGGACGGTGATTCTACCGCCGCTGGGTGTGAACTTGATGGCGTTGTGGACGAGGTTGGTGACGACTTGGCTGATGCGTTCGGCGTCGGCCATGACGGCAGGCGCGTCGGCGGCAATGTCGACGCTCAGGTCAAGGCCGGCCCGTTCGGCCTGGGCGCGCAGCCGGTCCACGGCGGGGATGACGACTTCCTGTGGACTCACCGGCCTGCGTTGCAGCGGCACCTGCCCGGACTCGATTCGGGACAGTTCCATCAGCTCCTGCACCATCTGCGTGAGCGCGTCGACCTCCACTTCCATGCGGTCGAGAAACCGTATGGCGGCGGGCGGGTCGTCGAGCGCGCCATCGCGCAGCGTCTCGACCAGAGCGCGCAACGATGCCAAGGGCGTGCGCAGTTCATGCGAGACGTTGCTGACGAAGTCCTGGCGCACAGTCTGCAGATGGCGCAGTTGGGTCAGGTCCCGAATCATAACCAGGTATCCGCGTGCGCGCCGTTTCAAGAAAGGCGTGATCACGATGTGTACGGAGGTTTCGTTGGCGAGGTCGATGGTCGCCGACTGTTCCGAGTTGGTCTTGAGGCAGCGGTCCCAGACCGCGGCGATGCGGAAGTCCCGCGCCACCTGCACGAAGGAGCGCTTGTAGGATCGACGCAGGGGCGCATCCAGGATCGTGGCGGCGGCCGGATTCATGGCGCTTACCTCACCACGGCGATTGAGGATCACGATGCCGTCGTTCATCGTCTGCAAAACCGTGTTGAGGCGATCCTTTTCGCGCCGGCGCTTGCGCGTTTGCGACTGGAGCTTGTCAGCCATGCGATTCAGCGCAGATGCGAGACGACCGATTTCGCCGCGGTAGAGCGTCAATACGCGGGCGTCGAGGTCGCCCTTGGTGATGCGCTCGACCATGTCCACGAGGAGTTGCAGCTTGTGCGCGCCGCGCATGAACTGAACGGTCATGATAACGCTGACGGAGGTCGCCGCGAAGAGGAAGGCAAGCATGAGCCAGGTCCTGAGTTGAGCGAGCGCCGTCTCCAACTCAGGTACCGGGAAACCAAACTGGAATGCGCCGATCAGGTCTTCGCCGTCATGAACGGGGACAGCCACGTAGTAGGAGGTAGCGCCGGAAGCGTCTTGGCGACGGTCTGCCCCGCTCTCTCCATTCAGCGCAGCGCGCACTTCCGGCCCCTGAACCTGTTCGCCGGCGTCCGGCGCCGCGGGCGATGCCGCGGTAAGCGCCGCGCCCTCAGGGCCATACGGGACTACCTCCGCGCCGGTCAGATCTTCAAGCTGCGCCAGCGCCGTCTCCAGTTCGGCGGTCCCCTTTTCCCACGGCGCGAACATCGCCTGATGGTCGACCGCCCTCTGGGCTAGGGCAATCAGGGCGCTCTCCGTCTGCGACTGATAGAGCGCACTGGCCTGCAGATAGACGAACGCGGCCGCCAGCGCCAGCACAAAGACGACGAGCGCAAGGTAGCCGTAGATGGACTGCCAGCGGATTGTACGAATCCTGCGCATTGGCAAATACCTCACCCGTCGAACCGTCAGCCGTCGAACCGGTAGCCTATGCCGCGCACCGTAATGATGCGCTCCGGGCTGGAGGGGTCTGTCTCGACTTTCTCGCGCAACCATCGCACATGGACGTCCACGGTGCGACTGCCGCCGTCGTAGTCCCACCCCCACACTCGTTCGAGGATGAGGTCTCTGCTCAACACCATGCCGCGGTTGCGGGCCAGAAAGACAAGTAGATCGAATTCCTTGGGCTTGAGATGGAGCAAATCCCCCCGGCAGATCATTTCGCGGCGGCCCAGGTCGATGACCAGGTCGTCGAAGATCAGCTTCTCCCTGTCGGGCTCCCGCTCACGCGGTTCGTCGTCTTCCGCGGCGTCGGATTCTTCGCGGATGAGGCGGACGCGGCGCAGCAGCGCCTTGACGCGGGCCATCAGTTCGCGCATGCTGAACGGCTTGGTCAGGTAGTCGTCCGCGCCCACTTCCAGACCCACGACCTTGTCCACTTCCTCGACGCGCGCCGTGAGCATAAGGATGGGCACGTTGGTTTCCTGGCGCAGGATGCGGCAGACCTCGAAACCGTCGAGGACGGGCAGCATGACGTCCAGGATGACGAGGTCGGGCTTGTGCCGGCGCGCCATAGCTAGCGCGGCCGCGCCGTCCGTCGCGATGACGACGTCATATCCCTGGCGAACGAGATTGTACTCCAGCGTGTCGACGAGAGCGGGCTCGTCTTCCACCACCAGCACTTTCTGGCTCATTGCGGCGTACTTCCTACCCCGCCTGCCGAACAGACAGCCGCGGGCACGTGACTGCGCAGACGATCAGAACATCCATTGTCACAAGAGTCATTGCCTGAACAACGTCATTGCCTGAACAACGTCATTGCTGAACAACGTCATTGCCTGAACAAGAATAGTATCCATGCGATACGCGTTCGGTGCAAGCCTATCCAGGTCAGCGCCGCGGGTTGCCTGAGGCGCCGCTCGACGCGGAAACAGACTGATTGTCGCGGCTTGTCTGTTGTTGGGCGCGAAGAATGCGTGCGCGCAGGCGGCTACTGAAAACTGCTGCGGGCGACAAGCAGGATGCCCATGCAGATCACAGCGATGCCGGCCCAGCGCATCGCGGGGATGGTACTCGCCAAGGTAGAAACGGGAGACCAGCGCGACCAGCACGAAGTTCAAGGCGAGGAACGGATAGGCCAGGCTCAGGTCCATGCGCGAGAGGACGGCTATCCAGGCGAGGGCGCCAAGTCCATACAGCCCCAGTCCGAGAATCACGAGCGGTGAACCGAGGATCATGCCGACGAGCCCGCCGAGAGATCCGGCCGCGTCGGAAGCGCCCGGCTGGCTGACGCCGAGCTTGATCGCGGTCTGGCCTGCGACGCCGGCCGTAACGGAAAGCAGAATGAGCCACCAGTATTCCATGATTTGCTTTTTCATCTACTGCAATTCTTGCCTGGTAGTCGCTGCGAGGCGAACGCCGGCACGCTATACAACGCCTGACCTGCTCATAAAAGCGGCGAACCACTGCCATACCACATGCGCAACCCGGTCGCCCATCTGTTCGCATGAAAAGAGCCGCCTTCAACTCCCGTTCAAGGCGGCTTCCTGGTGAGCCCCCTGGGACTCGAACCCAGAACCCGCGGCTTAAAAGGCCGCTGCTCTGCCAATTGAGCTAGGGACCCGCATCACCAACCCGGACAACTATAGCATAGAGGCGATGATCGACCCAAAACGATTGCGCGAACTCTGGACGGTCAATCTCGCGCAATTGTACAGATGCGTGGGCAGGCCGCGACCTCTTGCCACGGCTGCGGATTCCTACGACGGCGACGTGGCGTAGACCAGCGCCGTGACCGGCGTGGTGATCGGTTCGGCAGGGAGCATGCCTTCCACCGGCTCGACAACGGAGAAGGCGACGGGCGGCGACTCGGCCACCACGTCGCCTTGCGGATCCAGCGCAGCCACCCGCGCCACATAGACGCCGGGCGTCAAGTCTTCCTCGGGCGACAAGCGCCATTCCTCGCGCGAATTGACGACGCCCTCCCCCACCGCCTCTCCATCGATCAGCAGCCGCACACGCATGCCCGGCAGGCCGCTGCCCAGGAAAACGACCGGCCCCGTGCGCAAGCGCGCGGCAGGCGCAGGGAAGCGGATCACGGGCGTCGCCAGCGAGAGCGGGCCCTGTTCACCGCTATCCAACACGAGACAACAGCGGGCGACGAGACCGACAGAATGTTGCCGTCTTTGTCCACTTCGCGAAGCGTGATGATGTGTTGGCCGGGAGCCAGCACATCCTGCAGCGGCATAGTCCACAGCCCTCGATCGTCCACGGTGGCGACGCCGACAAGGCTTTCCTCACTCGCAGGCACGGGCACCTGGTCGATGTCGGCCTGTACGATGAGCTGGTCACGCACTTCGATGCGGCTGACGGCCTGCCCGGTTCCGCTGAGCGAAGCAATTCCTGCCGAGGACACCACTGCATTCGGCCCCAGGGAGGCGAGCGTAAGCGGAAGGGCCGCGCCGGCCGCTGTGGCAGCATTGGCGGACCCCTCAGCGCCCGCGGACGTCTCCCGAGCGGCTGTTCGGCCACGCCCGCCTGTACCGTCGCCGCGGCGGCCGCTTCCACCGTGGCCGCGGCTGCGGTGGCGTGCGCTTGCGCGGCCGTAGCGTCGCTCATCTCCGGGCCGTTTCGTGCCGGCGCGCCCGCCCAGGTCGGGTCGAAGAGGGTGCCGAACAGGACGGCAAGGAAGAGGAGGACGATGAGGGCGACTTTCCACCCGTCCAGCGCCCAATCGAAGTAGGGAGGTTGTTGGGAGGCGAACTGGTCCATTGCCTAGCCCCTCTACTGCGCCTTGCGGTTGGCGTAGTCAATGGCCAACCGTATCCACTGCTCGAAGTCCGGTTCGTCGCCGGCGATTGCAATCGGGAAGAGCTCCTGCAACTCGTCCACGGTAGCGCCGGCCAACTGGGCATAGGTGCAGATACCGGCGCGGTAGAGCGTGCGCTCGCTCACCGGACCGATGCCGATGATCTGCGTCAGGTCATCCGGCACGGGACCCGTGTAGAAGGCGTTCTCGCGGCCGAATTGCTCTGCGAGCGCGCGCGCCTGCGGCGGCCACTCGTGCACGTTCGAGCCGGGGTACGCATGCGTGGCGGCGCGCAACGTCTCAATGTCACTCTCCGCCACCTGATGCCAGGTGAAGATTCCGGCGGCAAAAAGACGAAACTTGTATACGTCGCCAATGCCCTTGATCTTGGACAGATTGTCGGGATGATCCTTCGACCGCGATACCGTCGACTTGGGTCGCACTGCCGGCGCGGCCGGCTGCCGCTCCTCGGGGGGCCGCTCCAGTTCGGCGGCCAACCGTTCCAGGATCGTCGACTCGTCTTCGTACCCGTCTACGCCGATGGTTTCGTTTTCGAATGCGTCCGCAAACTCCTCGGAGCGCTCGCCTGCAACTGGTTCGCTATCCTCGAATTCCGCCTCCACAAACGCGTAGGTGTCCGGCGGTGCAACCGGCTCGGCGGCGTGTCCGGCGGTGCAACCGGCTCGGGCGCGTGGCCGGCGATGTCTCCGAAGCCTCCGCGACAGTGGCCACGGGCTCCGCCGGCGCGGAGCCGGCAGACGGCCCTGGTTGCTGTGGCGGAGGCGGAGGCGGCTCGTCACTGCCGGCGTCCGCCACGGCCGGCGGCGGACTCGCGGCGACGACGTCCGCGGACGGTTCCGGCGCTTCGCTGTCCAGGAAGACGCCGGGGCTTGCGTATTCGGGCAGGGGCTCGGCGGGGGCGGAGGTGTGCACGAGTCGCATCTGCTCGTTGAGCGACTGCTCGTCCGCGAGCTGGATCTCGAGCTCCTCGATGCGGTCGTTCTCGATTCGCGTGCGCTTGCGGCGGAAGTATAGCCACTCCCAAAGCGTCGAAGCGGCAAATCCCAGCAAAACACCTGCCAGGACATACCACAATAGGCTCATTGTCATGAGGATGTCTCCTCCGGCACCCGCCCAACTTGTTTGGTTTCTTCACGAAGGCGCTTCAAGGAATCTTTCGTCCCTATGATACACCGGAGATTTCGCTGGTGTCAACGCTGCGTCTGAACATAACTTTTCGCTGGCGCGCCGCCTCAAAGAGGATGACGGCTCCGGCCATGGCCGCGTTGAGCGATTCCACGGGCCCCTGCATAGGGATCGATATTTCCCGCGCCAGGGCGCGCGCGGCTCGAACTGGGGCCGTGCGCTTCGCTGCCCACGATGAGGGCGGCCGCCTCGGTCCAATCCACGGCGTCGTATGCCAGCGCGGCCCCGGCTTCGGCCACGTACGGTGCGCACGCCGTCCCCAAGCGCGGACGCAACCGCGGGCCAGTCGCGCAGTACGCGAATCGGCAGGCGGAAATGCGCGCCCATGCCCGCGCGCATGACCTTGTCGTTGTAGGCGTCCACGGCGCCCGGCCCGAAGACCACCGAGTCGGCGCCGGCCGCCTCCGCGCTGCGCAGCAGCGTACCGGCATTGCCGGGGTCGGCGACGCCGTCCAGCACCAGCGCCAACGTAGGATGCTCCGGCGCAGCTATGTCCGGCAGACGCGACGACCGCAACAATGCCCTGGGGCGTGACTGTCTGTGACAGAGACGCGAGAACCTGAGTCGACACCGTTTCACAGCTGACGGAGTGGCTCTCCAGTGTCTGCAAGAGTCGTGTGGACTCGGGAGTTGCCGGACAGCATTTCCGGTGAGAAGTAGACGCACTCCGGATCCAGACCACTGTCGACAGCGTCTGCGATGAGGCGAACGCCTTCCAGCAGCAGCTTGCCGGATCGGTGTCTGTGCTGGCGCGAATGGAGCTTGCGAGCGGCCTTGATCCGCTCGTTGGCCTGGCTGGTAATCATGATTCGTGCGTCAGCATCTGGCCCGGCCATCCCAATTCAAAACGGCAGGAGTCCGGAGACCCCTGCCGCTGATGTCCGCTGTGTTGGTTCGACTGTGTTGGTTCGACCGAGCAACCATGGTATTGCACGCCCGGAACCGCTGGATCCCGCCTAGTCGAGATTTGACTTGGCGAGGTCGACCAACTTGCCGAAGGTCGCGGCATCATGCACTGCGATGTCGGCAAGCACTTTGCGGTCCACCTGCACGTTCGCCTTCTTCAGTCCGTGGACGAAGCGGCTGTACGCTGAGCCCTTCGATGCGGGACGCTGCGTTGATGCGCGTGATCCACAGCCGGCGGAAGTCTCGCTTCCTGTTGCGGCGATCGCGATAGGCATAGAACAGGGACTTCAACATGGCTTCGTTGGCGCGGCGGAACAGCTTCGACCGCGTACCATACTGTCCCTTGGTGAACTTCAATACCTTCTTGTGTCGCCGATGGGAGGCGACCCCGGACGTTGCTCTTGGCATTTTTCAATCCTTCCGTGATGGCGGACCTGACATGAATCAGACCTCTTTGGGGCCGGTCACGTAGCTGTGAAATTCTCTCGTACCCTAGATATTCCTTACCAAACCACTGCCTACCACCCTACTGCTCCCTGCGATCCTGCCCACAACAGCGCAGACTTGTGTCGGCCGCAGACGCCCGCGCAAGACTCTACTTGGCAGCCTTGCCTGCGATGGCCTTCACCTGCTTGATGTTGGCCGTCACGGTCGTCGGCACTGCATGCCGGAAGTCACTTTTCGTGCTGGAATTCTTCTTGCGCCGCAAGTGGCTTCGGCCCGCCTTCATGCGCATCATCTTGCCGCGCTTGGTCAGGCGAAAACGCTTGGCAGCGCCTTTGTGCGTCTTCATCTTAGGCATATGCCTATCCTCCTCTAGTACTGCTTGCTATCGCTACTTCATCTACTCACGACTGCCGCCTGATTGCATTCAAATACAGCCGGCAGATTCAACGCGCTTCAGTGCGCAGGACTCGCCTTGCCCAGATGTCTCAATGGCTGTCAGAGTCCCTGTCCTGTCAGAGCCCCTAACATAGAGCGACGGGCATTGCGCCCGTCGACATCTGCCGGTAAGTTCAAGGCGCAACGCCTGCGCTTACACCGGAGCCAACAACATCACCATGCTACGACCGTCCAGAGTACCGGTCTGCCCTCGACAGTGACGACCTCAGACACATCATTGGCGATGCGCTGCATGATCTCCTGGGCCACCTCGGGATGATAGATCTCACGGCCCCGGAAGCGAATGCGCACGCGAATCTTGGCGCCCTCTTTGGCAAACTTTCGAATCTTGGAGAGCACTACCTGAATATCGTGCTCGTCAGTCTTCGGTCGCAGCCGGACCTCTTTGATCTCGATCTGCTTCTGCGCCTTGCGAGATTCGCGTTCTCGCTTCTGCTTTTCGTACAGATACTTGCCGTAGTCCATCAGCCGGCATACCGGCGGATTCGCACCTGGCGCGACCTCGACCAGGTCCAAGTTCCTTTTCGTCGGCAATACGCAGCGCCTCCGGCACAGTCATTATGCCCAGTTGTTCGCCGTCCGCACCGATGACACGGATCTCCCGTGCACGAATGCCGTCGTTTATCACGCGTGGTGTCCTGTTTTGGAGGACGATAACTCGTTCTGCGTATGAGAAAACTCTCCTTGCATGTTTTCAGGTAGCTGTGACCGCAACCTGATGGCGGGCTAACTCGCCTACCAAACTTCGCTGATGGCTCTCCGCATGGCCCATTCAACGTGCCAAGTGCAGACGCTCTGCGCGTCTGCCCGAAAGCGATCTATTGGATGGGCGTCACGGTCTCACCATACAACCGCCATAGTATATCATTGCGGCCGGTGACCGTCAAGTAAATCGAAAAGCGTTTTCTTCGTTTGTCAGTCCGCTCCGTGTTCAGCGCGGCGGATCTGACGACGCGCGCCTCAGTATTGCCGCGAGCGCTGCCCATGCGCTGACTACAACTCGCTCGACCTGGCGCCAATGCGAGATTCGACCAGCGCAAGGAACTCACCGAACGGCAAGCCGTTGCTGCGCTCCCCGTCACGGCGGCGCAAGAGACACGGTCTCGCTCTCCACCTCCTGGTCGCCGATGATCAGCATGTAGGGCACCTTGAGCATCTGCGCCGTGCGAATCTTGGCGTTCATGCGGTCGGAGCTCATGTCGGCGGACGCGCGCACGCCGGCGTCTTCCAGCTCGCGCACCAGCCGCGGCCGCGTACTCGTTGTGCGAATCGGTGATGGGAATCACCGCCACCTGTTGCGGGGCCAGCCACACCGGGAAGCTGCCCGCATAGTGCTCGATCAGGAAGCCGATCATGCGCTCATGCGTGCTCAGCGGCGCGCGATGGATGCACAGCGGCGTCTCCTCCACGCCGTCGCTGTTGATGAACGCCAGGTCGAAGCGCGGCGGCTGAGCGAAGTCCACCTGGTTGGTGGCCAGCGTGAACTCGCGCCCGATGGCGCTCCAGATCTGCACGTCGATCTTTGGTCCGTAGAACGCAGCCTCGTCCGGCACTTCGACATAGGGTACGTTGCCGTTCTGCATGGCCTTGCGCACCATGCTCCTCCGTGTGGAGCCACAAGCCGCTCGTTGTCCACGTACTTCTTGCCCAGCCCGCGCGCATGGTGCGTGCTGAAGCGCATGACGTACTTTTCGATGTCGAACAGCTCGAAGTAGCGCTCGTACAGAGCGATCACGCCCATGAATTCCTGTTCGAACTGCTCCTCGCTGCAGTAGATGTGCGCGTCGTTCATCTGCATGGACCGCACGCGCATCAGGCCGAACAGCTCGCCGCTCTTCTCATAGCGATAGCATGTGCCGTATTCGCCGAAGCGCACCGGCAGGTCACGGTAGCTGCGCGGCCGCGCTGCGAACAGCTTGTGGTGCATCGGGCAGTTCATCGGCTTCACATAGTAGCGCACGCCCTCCAGACTCCATGGGCGGGTACATGGTGTCCGCGTAGTAGGGCAGATGCCCGCTGCGCAGGAAGAGCTCTTCCTTGCTGACGTGCGGCGTACGCACCTGCTGATAGCCGGCCTCCCGCTCCACCTCCTTGGCCAGCTTCTCCAGCTCCTCGATGATGACCGCGCCGTTGGGCAGCCACAGCGGCAGGCCGGGTCCCACCTCGTCGTCGAAGACGAAGATGTCCAGCTCGCGGCCCAGCTTGCGATGGTCGCGTTTCTTCGCCTCCTCCAACATCTGCAGATACTGGTTCAGCTCCTTGCGATTCTGCCACGCAGTGCCGTAGATGCGCTGCAGCATGGGATTCGCCTCGTCGCCGCGCCAGTATGCGCCGGCCACGGACATCAGCTTGAACGCGTCGGCCGGGATCTGGCCCGTATGCTCGACGTGCGGGTCCGCGGCACAGGTCCTCGAAGCTGTCCTGCTTATAGGTGCTGATCACCGTGGCTGCCTCGCCCTCGTTGCCATACTCGTCCAGCTCGCCCTTCGGCCAGCCCTTCGATCAGCTCCAGCTTGTAGGGCTGGTCGGCGAAGAGCTGGCGCGCCTCGTCCGCACTGACTTCACGGTACTGGAACTCGTGCTTGCCGCAGATGATCTGGCGCATGCGTTTCTGAATCTGCTCCAGGTCTTCCGGCGTGAAGGTACGCGGCTTGCCGTCCTCATCCTTGCCCAGGTCGAAGTCATAGTAGAAGCCCGTATCGATCGGCGGACCGATCGCGATCTTGGCGTCCGGGTAGAGTTCCAACACGGCCTGCGCCATCACATGGGCCGCGCTGTGGCGTATTCGATAGAGTCGATCGGCTTGCCTGTTCTGTTCAGCCATGACGTTCACTCCTTGTCGTACGTCCACTTCCTCATCACCGGTTCGACTGTCACCCGCGGCGTACACGCTGACTCGCGCTTCTGCAGACACTGCTCAGCCAAGCTCGCCGCCCAGCCACGCCGCCGCCCACCAGGTCAAGCAGCACAAGATGGCGCATGCCCCGCCCAGCGGCTCCGTCGCGAATCCACTCCTCCAGTCGATGGGCGCTGCCGCCTTCGGTGATGCCCACGCACACGGCCGGGATGCCACGGCTCAAGCGGGATGTTGGCGTCGGTGCTGCTGATGCGCCGCTCCAGTTCCTTGCTCATAGCCAGCGTCCACCAGCGCGCGCAATGCCGCCTGCGTCAACGGGTGGCTCGCCGCAATGCTGCCGGAGGGCCGATCGCCGATCTGGCTCGACCTCGACCGTGACGCCGCGTCGCTGCCAGGTCACCGTCTGGTAGTTCTCCACAATCGTCCATGCACGTTCGTCCACGACCTGCGCCAGCGTCGCCTGCTCCTCGCTGCGCAAGTCCAGTTCCAGCATAGCCTCCTGCGCGATCGTGTTGATGGAACGACCGCCCTCGATGCGCCCGATGTTGAAAGTCGTGCGCGGCGCATCCGGAACCTGCATTCGGGCAATGTCGGCAGCCAGCAGCGCAAGCGTATGGATTGCGCTGGCCGTCCCAAAGTCGCTCCAACTGTGTCCACCGGGCGCGTTGCAGCGAATGCGATATCGCCGCGAGCCAAGCGCAGAATGCACGACGCGGCCCAAGCCCATTCCTTCCAGCACAATCGGCGCCCCCATCGTGGCCTGCAGTCGATCCACCGCGGCGCGTATGCCGCGCAGGTCGCCCAGCCCTTCTTCGCCCGTGTTGGCGACCAGCCAAATATCGACCGGCGGCTCTGGCAGGCCTTCAGCGTCTCGGCAAGTAACAGCAGCGCGGCCACGCCGGTCGAATTGTCGCCCACGCCCGGCCCGTAGATCTTGCCATCCTGCTCATCGTCATGCGTGACAGAGAGATCGGTGTGTGGCCGGAGAAGACCGTGTCGGTGTGCGCGCTGACGACCAGCGCCGGCGACCGTGCGCGCCCCGGGATGCGGCATATACGTTGTACAGCGCCGTCCTGCGACACATCGTCCAGTTTGAGCCGGCGAACTCCTTCTCCACCCAACTCGCGCGTACGGCCTCTGCGCCGGTGGGGCCGGGATCTGCTGCACCTGCACGGCGAGTTCGGCGATGCGGTCCCGCTCTTGCAGCCAGTGACTGGCCGCGGCTAGTACATCCGGATATGCGGCAAGGTCAGCAATCATCGTCGGCGATTCCATTCCTAACTTCAGTGTCCTACTAGATAATCTCTCGGACTCCCCTGGCCAGGAAATTCATAGTACCTGGCTTCTGTCATGCTAGATCCATGATATCGCCCCTGAACAGTTGACGACGACAAAATCACGAACCCAGAGTCAGTGTGCCAATAAAAAAACTCCGCCCCGCATGGGACGAAGTTCGACTTCGCGGTTCCACCCATGTTGCCGCGACATCGCCTGTCAATCGTGATATGCGACGACCACTCGTGGAGCCGTAACGGGGCCAACCGGGACGACATACTTGAGCGGCGATTACACACCCGTGTTCCGCCGTCCACTCCCAGGTGGTCTGCCAGACTCGCCTTGCGATGGTTTTCAGCCTATGGCCGTCGCTCTCTGTTAAGGCCGTGACTGTCCTGTGCACGTCCTGGTCACTGCGTTAGACTGCAATACTCTGCGTCGATGCACCACTGAGATTATACAGTGGGAGATACTGGACTTGAACCAGTGACCTCTACGATGTCAACGTAGCGCTCTAGCCAGCTGAGCTAATCCCCCGAACCCAGATAGTTTACCACGACGCGACACGCCGAAGAGCAAATCTGTCAATTCGGGAACAAGTATCCCGTCGAACCCATGCCCATGACTCTCGCACATCGGCCTGCGTCGCCATCATGTGGCGCAACAGCATGCGTCTCCATGGAAAGCAGATATCGTTCACGAGCCAGAATCTCCGGCACGCCCGCAATTTCCAGCAGTCGCTGCTTCTCCTCATTACTCACCTGCAGCGCGATGGCGACCAACATCGACAGCGCCTTCGGATCGTCAGGCAAGCGGTCCAGACGCAGCTGCGTCTTGCTGGCGTCGCTGAGTAACTCGACGTACTCCAGCACCTGCGGGCGCACGCGCCGGGCCATGTCTGCGGCCAAGCGCGTGCTCGAGTTCACCACCGGAAATGGCATGTCGTGGCGGACAGGTAGCTCCTGCTCGTGTCCACTTCGAGAATGCGGAAACGTTGCGTCCCAACCACGGTGATATCCATGCGGCCGTCAGGCAAATGCTCGACTCTGGAGATTCGCGCCGCCGTGCCCACCACGTGAGGTACGGCCGGACCGCCGGTCTCGCTGTCCCTGCTCGATCAGTACGACGCCAAATTCGCACTGCTCGTCGATGCAGTGGTTGATCATCTCGCGGTAGCGCGGCTCGAAGATATGCAGCGGCAGCACCATGCCGGGAAACAGGACCGTGTCGAGCGGGAAGAGGGGCATCTTTGTCGTCATAGGCTCTTGAACACCTCGCTCGCTGCTACCGGTATGTGAAGCTTGATTTTCTGATTCTGTATGCACGTTCGCTCCTACAAAACGTCTATGCGGCGTCGACTGAATCCGCTACCAATTTGCATCTATGCCGGCGACCCGCACCAGAAGCGATGTCTGATTCTGCGCCGGCCCTTCTCCATACCCTCGGTATCTTCGCCGTCCGCCAGGCCGGACTCACCGTCATTCTTCATGAACTCGCGGAGAACGGTCGTGGCGTAGGCGCCCTTTGGCAGACTAAAGGAGAGGAGAACGCCATCGTCGTGCGCCGCAACCTCCAGGTCATCGAGTAGCAGCCTGCCCAGGCGCCGCGTGCCGGTTACACGCGCCTTCTTGGAAGTCCTCCACACTCAGTGCCGCGCGCTCCAGAATCGCCGACTCCAGTTCGCCGCTCTCTGCCTTGGCGGCCCACATCTTGGGGCCAAAGAGGGGAGCAGTGAAGCTGATCTCATGCGCTCGCATAGCGGGTCTGTTCCACGTCCAGATCCTCCACGTCAAACATGCCGCCGGTATCGTACTTCTTCGCCACGTCGCCCAACAGCAACTGGTCGAATAGCCCGCTCCGCATTCGCTCCGCCAGATACAAATTGCACAGATGGCTCTGTACGCTGCCGACCAAGAACCGCCGCAGCCACTTGTCGCGCCGGCGCAGCGTGCCGCGCAGGATACCCATTCCCTGCTCCGACATTGCCGCCGTGACGGCCAAAGCGTTGGGGCCCGAAATAGTTGGGCAGCCCCCCGCTCACTCAACAACGCCGGCAATGTCACGGCAGCGCGCCAGACATTCGTCGACGCCATAGTTCGGTTCGCTGACCACAATGGCGAATCGATTGCCCAACAGATGACCCGTCCTCAGCTTGTTGCGGTGAAATCGCGCCCAATCCACCTGCAGACCGAGCTGCTCCACAATGCGGCCCGCAGCCTCCTGCGCATAGGCCGGGTCCTGCATACCCACATGCAGGCTGAAAGTCTGCGTCGTGCGTGCGTTCTTGTCCTTTAGGCCGGCGAACCCCACCTGGGACTGCGCCAACCGAACAGCCGCGCCAGATCCCCTTGCACCGCCTTCGTCGTCAAGCCGGCCTTGTTATGTTGACGTAGAGGTGCTCGCCCTCCCCTGCGCCGCATAGAGCGGAATCTCTTCCACCTCGAAATCCTCGGGCTTGGCTCGCAAGCGTCCTCCGATTCCGGGTTGCCGTCTGTGGCGTACGGGAGCGCTACCTCTGCGTCAACTCTGCTGATTCAGATTCTATCATTGTGTGCCGAGGGGAGAAGGAAGATGGGTTCCAAAGGTGGGCGCGCAGGCATCAAATGGTCGGTCGCGGTCGATTGGTCGTCGCCGGCTGCGCACCGGAAGCGGTTGGCGGTCGTACCGGTACGCCAGGGCAGACGGGTGCGCTGGCGCACTTCTCAGGGGTCGAACATGCAGCGCCGCAACGGCAAACTCACGTGTCCCGGAAGAATATCATGCTGTAGGCTAGAACACGAGCGCGACTCTTGCCGCCGTAGCGGAAGCCGGCTTCGTCCATCAGCCGTCTCACCATGCGCGCGGGCAGATAGGCCGGGATCCGGCATTTCCTCGCTTATGGCAACTCGACCGCCGATCCTGGTGACGCGCTTCAACTCCGCCAGGGCCAGCAGCGGATCCGGCACTTCGCCGAGGGTTGCGATCATCACCGTCAAATCCACAGACTCATCCGGCAACGGCAGCGCATAGAGCCCGCAATGGTGGAACCGCACTCGGTCGGCCAGGCCGGCTTCCGCCAATCGCTTGGCGGAACTCGCCACACAAGGGCGCTGAAGGTCCACGGCGTGGACAGTTCCCTCCGGTCCGACCATGCGCGCCATCTCCGCCGTGAAAAGCCCGGAGCCGCAACCCGCGTCGAGGACGGTCATGCCCGCCTCGAACCCATACAGGCCAAGCGTCTCGCCCGGGTTTCGATAGGCAAGGCGCAGGTCGTGGTCGAGCAGACCGGCGAATTGGTGCGGCATGGGCCTGGGGTTCATACGCCAACCGGCGCGGACGCCGGCTTCGACCGTGCCCGCGAAGCCCAGTCCGGCGGTGAACGCATATCCAATCGACCGGAGTACGATGTGCATACCCTATCCTACCGGAGTTTCCATCGGCGGCGGAAATCTGACATGGAGCGTACCGTTGGAGAAGACGGCTCCGCTCGCCTCACGCTGGGCGAGGACGGACGGCAACAGCAGTTCGCGCTTGAAATTGCCGATTCGCACAAAGAGCTCGTCGCCGCGCTTTGTCAGGTTGACCTTGTGCAGCTCCACGTGCGGCAGCGGCAGCTTGAGAATGAAGTCATCGCCGTCCTCCACAATCTCCTGCGCCTGGCCCACGAAGAAGACATCGGCAGGGTTCTCCTCGCCGAAGATCTCTTGGGCGAGGATGTCCAGTCGCTCCGATCCCACCATCTCCCGTTCATGCCACGGAGCGCGGAAGAGCGGCAGCGGATAGAACTCGCGCTCGATGTCGGAGAGATAGCGGGCTTGCGTCTCCTGCAACTGATGCAGATACGGATCGCTGCTGGGTTCCGTAGACGCGCACGATACCGGTTTCCAGACTGGTGAGACCGGGCAGGATGCGATTGACGACGACTGCGTCGATGGGGTAGCCGAACAGCGACAGATAGGTCACCGCTCTGGCGCCCTCCTTGATGACCATCTTCTCCGGGTTGAGCACGACACGGTAGCTGGTCACCTCCGGGTCGCTGAGAACGCCCTGGAGTTCGCGCACGCCATCCACCAAATTGTTCAGGCCGGCAAACGCGTCGCGGCCGGGCATGAGGCGGCGCAACACCATGCCCGTCAGCTTGAGCGTGGTATCGCCCCAACCCATCATGCGGTTCATATACCACTGGAACGTCTCCGGCACGGTCAGCAAGCGGATGGTCTCTCCGGTGGGCGCCGCATCGACGATCACAGTGTCAAAATGACCTTGCCGGGCCTGGCGGTAGATGTGCAGCAGGCTGACTACCTCCTCCATACCGGGCACGATCGCCATCTCCTCGGCGACGGCCTTGCTCATTCCCTGCTGGCGCAACGCGTCGCCCACGTAGTCCTGCATCTGGCCCCACTGCGCGCGAATCTCGTCCAGGACGTTGATCTCCTGGGCAAAGAGATTCGGCGCGATTTCGGTAGGTTCACCGCTGAGGG
This sequence comes from uncultured Chloroflexia bacterium, assembly GCA_963752485.1. Classification (GTDB taxonomy): domain Bacteria; phylum Chloroflexota; class Anaerolineae; order Caldilineales; family Caldilineaceae; genus JASGTU01. The sequence continues at coordinate 83,810 of CAVVYP010000011.1, read as the reverse complement.
GCACGTCCAAGCTGTCGGCCAGGCTGTGGGCAATGTCCGTGCTGACGACGAGGGTGCGCTGCCCGAGTTGGCTGCAGCGCAGCGCGGATGCTGCGGCGACGGTTGTCTTGCCTACGCCGCCCTTCCCTAAGTACAGTATGATTCGCAATTCGTTTGATCCCAGTGTCACGTATATCCATGCGCGGCCAGGGGCGTCGCTTGGCGCACTGCCTGTCCTGCGCAGACCGCAATCTGTCTACTTCTGACCCATCGCTTCAGCGCCGGCCGGATCAGTGACGGCTACTTGTGTCCAGCCTTGGCTTGGCGTTTGCCCCGGCGCATTCCCCATGCCATGACCGCGCCTGCCGCGGCCAAGACCGCCGCGCCTGCGACGTATGCCTTCGTGCGGCTGAGGCCGTACCAACCGCGGATGCGCCACCAGAAAATGGGCGTGCGCAACCAATACGCCCACGTCATCGGCCACTGATGTCCGATCTGCAGCGCATACTTGCCCATCTGGTTCTTCGGGCTCCAGACGACAATATAGCAACGCCCACTGACGAGCGTGCGCGTGTCCACCACCGTGCCGGGATAGTACTCGCGCACGCGTGAGCCGATCCTCGACGGAGGCGCCCAGTTCCAAAGGCGGATGGGCGACCACTGCGCTGTAGCCGGCAGGCAGCTTCACGGGCAGCTTGTGCACATCCGCGCTGTAGGGCAGGCTCTGGGCCACGACAGCAAACGCGGGCGCCAGTCCGCCCCCCATAGCAAGAACCGGCACGAGCGACTGGGCGCGCAGACGGCCGCCTGCATGGCAGTCCGCGCTGTAGACGTGGACGTCGCCGGGCCGTTCGAAGCGACCAAAGACAAGACGCTTCAGACGGAAGCCATCGATCTCATAGCTATGCGTGAGATCGGGGCCGACCATGCGCGGAAACTCCGGCACGCTGCCGGCCCACTCCCGCCCATATTGGGATTCTGTTTGCAGGCCAGCGTCTCGGCCCAATGCGTCCTCAATTCAGCCATTCCGTTTGCCGTCCACGGGCCAAATCCCGCAGGCGACGCCAGCGCGACGGTAATCTCATTCCATTGGTGTGGTGCGACGCTGACTGGGCAAAGTCTAGCACCGAGGGGCGAAAGGCGTCAATTTGGCATGGCGTGCACGAGAGCGGCCGGATAACGAAGATTCGCGTTAGAAGAACGTGATCTGGAACGGCAGAGATAGGCGGGATCGTTTTGACCGCGTGTAGCGATATTCGGTTACGATGGGAGCATGTCGCCTGTTATGTCTTCTCCAGTGGTCGGGGCTCGACCTACCTTCTCGATCGTGGTGCCGATCTGGAATGAGGAAGCGGTCATTCCGGAGCTGTATCGGCGCGTGGTGACGATCATGGACAGCACGGGCGAGTCGTGGGAGTTGCTATGCGTCAATGACGGCAGCAGCGACGGTTCGCTGGCGCTCTTGCTCTCGTTGCGGGATGCAGACGACCGGGTGCGCGTGCTGGACTTCAGCCGCAACTTCGGCCACCAGATCGCCATCACTGCAGGCAGCGATTTTGCCGGCGGCGACGCCGTCATCGTGATGGACGCCGACTTGCAGGACCCGCCGGAGACCATCCTGCGCATGATCGACAAATGGCGCGAAGGCTTCGAAGTGGTCTATGCGGTGCGCACGGAACGCCAGGGCGAAACCAAGTTCAAGCTGTGGACGGCCAGCCTCTTCTACCGGCTGTTGCAACGCATTACCGACGTCAACATTCCGCTGGACACCGGCGATTTCCGGCTCATGGACCGGCGCGTCGTGCTCGCCATGCGCCGGCTGCGAGAGAAGCACCGCTTCATGCGCGGGCTGAGTAGTTGGGTCGGCTTCAAGCAGGTGGGCGTGGAATACGAGCGGTCGCAGCGCTACGCCGGCGCGACGAAGTATCCGCTGCGCAAGATGCTGCGCCTCGCCATGAACGCCATCACCAGCTTCAGCTACGTGCCGCTGCATTTGGCGACCTATGTAGGCTTTGCGCTTGCCGGCCTCAGCCTGCTCGGCATCATCGTGACCATCATCATGCGGCTATCCGGCAGCAGCTTCTTTCTGGGCCAGGCGACGACGCTGGTCAGCGTCCTCTTCTTGGGCGGCGTCCAGCTCATCTTCCTCGGCATCATCGGCGAATACCTGGGCCGCATCTATGACGAGGCAAAGGACCGGCCGCTCTACATCGTGTCGCACGCGCGTACGGCTTCCTGGACGAGGAAGCGCCGATGCATCCCCGCGTCACGGTCGCCCGCGCGGATGCCGGCGACGCAACGACAGGCGCGCCTGTCCGGACGGAAAGCGAATCCCCCGCCGGCTGAATTGCAGAGACTCCCCCCACCGACTTGCGAATCTCTCCCCACATCGGGGAACCGCGCTGCCGAGTTCCGGGACCGATTTCCATAAATCGGCCTCCCACTGTATTATCGTCGGATGATGCGGGCCAGTGACGGCGTGGGCCGGCCACCGGCCCGTGAGCGCGGGCTAGCCAGCCGCCGGCCCGCTGATGTGGCTCCAGGTGGCGGCATTGTTGTCGTGAGGGTGTATAGGACCTTTATCGGGTGCTGAACGATGGATAGTGAACAGATCAACGATTGGATCAATCGGTCGGCCATGTACGTGGCGCTCATCGTGGCATGGGTTGCGACGCTTGGGAGCCTCTACTTCAGCGACGTGCTGGGGTACGTGCCCTGCCAACTCTGCTGGTATCAGCGCATCTTCATGTATCCCATGGCGTTGCTGATTGCGCTCGGACTGTTGCGATTCGACAAGAACCTGCCGCACCTGGTGATTCCGTTCACTGTCATCGGCGGTGCGATCTCCGCCTATCACTATCTCCTGCAGAAGACCGACCTGTTCGATGCGGCGGCAACGTGCCAAGTGGGCGTACCGTGTAGTACAGCGTGGATCAACTGGTTTGGCTTCATCACGATTCCCTTCCTGGCGTTGCTGGCGTTCTTCCTGATCACCATGTTCTCCGTGGTGGCCGTGTTCGCCAACGAACCCCAGCGGCGGGAGGAACAAAGCCGTCCGTGGCTGGCCGTGGGCGGCGCGGTGGCCTGCGTGCTGGCCGTCTTCTCCGTCATGGCCTTGATGCACGACGAGCCCAAGCAGGCGCTGGCGATGACCGAAATCGAACATGCCGAGGCGTCCCAGCGGTTCACGCCGGCGGACTCGAGCCTCGCGCTCGACGGTGCAGGCCAAGAGCTCTACCTGCAGGCCTGCGCCGCGTGCCACGGCCCCGACGCCGCGGGCATCGAGAATCTGGGCAACTCCCTCGTCGAGTCCGACGTACTTGGACTTTCCGATGCTGAGGCGGTTGCCTTCGTGCGCGAGGGCATCGACTTGACCGATCCACGCAACACCACGGGCCTCGTGATGCCCGCAAGCGGCGGCCGGCCCGACCTCAGCGATGACGAACTCCTATCCATACTGAATTTCCTGCGCGCCCAGGCGCAGAACGCAGGCGTCACGCCCTAGCCGGCAAGGCCGGCCGTCACATCGTCGATCCACAGGGCGCACGCTTGGCGTCCCCCATCATGAATGCTGGAGTGCGCCGCATGGCCGAATCCATTCCGATTACGATTACGCACTTGCAGATGACGGCGGCAGAGCATTTCCGTCCGTCTACGCGCATGGTTCCGGACCTGGAAGTTCGCCAGGCCGTGCTGTCCAACCCCGGCTTCAGCCGCTATCTCTACGCGGCCGTGGGCGCAGAGTGGCAGTGGTATGAGCGACTGGTATGGACACGGGACCAATGGCTGGCCTATCTGGAGCGGCCCGAGCAGGAGACATGGGTCGGCTATCTGCAGGGCACGCCTGCCGGGTACTTCGAGCTTGAGCGCCAGGCGCGCGATAGCGTAGAGATCGTCGTACTTCGGCCTGATGCCGGACTTCATTGGCAGAGGACTGGGCGGCGTGCTGTTGAGCGCCGCCGTGCGTCGCGCCTGGGACATCGGCGCGCATCGTGTGTGGGTCCATACTTGTACGTTGGACCACGAGCACGCGCTGCAGTAACTACCTGTCACGCGGCTTCAGCATCTTCAAAGTCGAGCAGAAAGACGTGACGCTTCCATCCGAATCAGACGGCGGGCGCCCTTTCCGTGGCCGTCCCGTCCAACGGCGCCCACGCGCCGGAGGTGGCCCATGAATAGGCTCTCGAGGCGCCGGTACCGGCATTCTGGCCGCGGCAATCCTGGTAGCGGTACTGGCTCTGACCGCCGCATGCGGCCGCAACAACGACTCCGCGCCACGCGGCAGAGTCAGCGCCCGCACCAGCAGACAGAGGCCGGCGACAGCGGTGATCAGGCAAGCGGTGAGGAGACAGAGGCCGGCGCCGGCGCTGAGACGCCGGTTCAAGAAGGCGAAAGTGCGCCTGTCAAATCCACGCCAACACCAATCGACAAGGAAAATACCATCATCACATCTACAGGATTACAGTACACAGAGAGCGAAGCCGGAACGGGCAAACAGCCGCAGCCTGGCGATTTCGTCGCCGTGCACTACACGGGCACGCTCGAGGACGGCGCCGTATTCGACAGCTCGCGCACGCGGGGCGAACCCATCCGTTTTCCGCTGGGAACCGGCAGCGTGATTCCGGGATGGGACGAAGGCATCGCGCTCATGTCTGAGGGCGGCAAGGCCATTCTCGTGATTCCGCCGGAACTTGCCTATGGCGCGGCCGGCGCCGGCGGCGTGATTCCGCCCAACGCCACGCTGATCTTTGACGTCGAGCTGGTGGAAGTCGCCGAGGGTGCGCCTGCGGCCCCGTCGGAAGTTGCCGAGGGCGATTTCCTGACGACAGACGAGGGACTGAAGTACTACGACTTCGTCGAAGGCGATGGCGCATCTCCGCAGCCGGGACAGGCAGTCGTCGTCCACTACACCGGATGGCTACAGGACGGTGACAAGTTCGACAGCTCACTGGATCATGGCGAGCCGATACGTTTCAACGTGGGCATGGGGCAGGTGATCCCGGGCTGGGATATCGGTCTCTCGACGATGAAAGAGGGCGGCAAGCGACAGCTTGTGATCCCGCCGGAACTAGCCTACGGCGAGGCGGGCGCGGGCGGCGGCCTCATTCCCCCCAACTCCACGCTCGTATTCGAGGTCGAACTGCTGGAAGTGCAATAGCTTGGCCCTGGTCAACTGACCAGGAAAAAAACCGACCAGTTGTCCAGAACGCATACTCTCCCATCGCACAGCGCGGTGGGAGAGTTTTTTGCCTACAATGGATTGTGATTGCCCGAGCGCGGCTGGGGCGTTCTTGTGGTTGAATCGGACAGGCGCGGTCTTGTACGCGGATCAACCCGTCTCGCCGCTTGCATGGATGCATACCCCCTGACTTCGATTGGTCGGGTACGCCACGGTAGACGGCCAGTACGCCGGTCGGGGGTCATAGCGATCTTGAATCCTCCTCAGGAGTCACGCGATGAAGTTCTCTCTGCGATTGCTGGCCATATTCGCTGCAGCGGCAGCCATACTTGTCGCCGTCGTGGTTCTGCCTGCGCAAGCCCAAACCGTCTCCGTTGACGATGAGACCTGGTACAGCCTCGATGAAGACGGCGTCGCCAATGTAGACCTCTATTTCTTCTGGTCCGAGACCTGTCCCCACTGCCGCCATGCGCACCCCTATATCATGTCCCTGCCGGAGGAATTGCCCTGGCTACGCCTGCATGCCCTGGAACTGCAGGCCGCGCCGGAGAACACGGAACTGTACGTCAAGTTGGCGGAGGCGGTGGGCCAGAAGGCCCAATACGTGCCTGCGTTTATCTACTGCGGCGCGATGCAGGCCGGATATGACGAGCACGAAACGACCGGCGCTGCGCTGCGCCAGTCCTTGATCGACTGCCAGGCCGCGGCCCAGGCCGAACTCGCGCCGCCCGCGGTCGCGGGCGCGGCCGCAGCCGCCGGGTCGCCCGAGCTTGCGCTTGTCGCCGAACAGGAGCCGGCCGCCACGATCCCCGTGCCGTTCGTCGGCTCGGTGAGCGTGGCATCGATGTCTCTGCCGGCGCTGACGCTACTGATCGCAGGCGTGGACTCGATCAATCCGTGCGCGATCTTTGTGCTCACCTTTCTGCTCAGCATGATGGTGCATGTGCGAAGTCGCTCTCGCATGTTGCTGATTGGCATGGTCTTTGTGCTCTTCTCTGGCCTGATCTACTTCGCGCTGATGTCGCTCTGGCTCAATGCGTTCCGGTGGGCCGGGGAACTACGCGTCGTCACCTTGGCCGCGGGCCTGATCGCCATCACGATCGCACTCGTCAACATCAAGGACTTCTTCTGGTACAAACAGGGCGTTTCACTCTCCATCCCCGACAGCGCAAAGCCCGGTCTGTACGCTCGCACGCGTAACCTCGTTCAGGCAGGTTCACTTGGCGCAATGCTGGCCAGTACCGCTGTGCTCGCCGTAGCCGCCAACTCCTATGAAGCGCTCTGCACGGCAGGCTTTCCCATGGTCTACACGCGCATTCTGACCATGGCGGATCTGCCCAGAGCCGTGGAGTGGATGTACCTTGTCGCCTACAACGTGATATACGTGATCCCCCTCCTGACGATCGTCATCGTCTTCAGCCTCTTCCTCGGTTCTCGCAAGCTGGGCGAACAGGAGGGGCGTGCGCTTAAGCTGGTGTCGGGGCTGATGATGCTGATGTTGGGCATCGTGCTGGTCTTCGCACCAGAGCAACTGAGCAACATGGGCGTCAGCGTTGGCCTAATCCTGATTGCGCTCGCCGCGGCGGTCGTCATCATCGTGATCGACCGCCGCCGCAGACCGAAGGCGCCCGTCGGGCGCGCGCGCAGGGCCAGGGCCCACTGACCATCGCACATCAGCGTAGAAAAACGAGGCCCGCCGAGTATTCGGCGGGCCTCGTCCGTTTTCCCAGGGGTACAACGGAATAGTCGTGCAAACGACTATTCGCGGTAGACGTAGACCGCCGGGCTGTTGGCGCCCCCGCGCGCGCTCCATTCGTAGATCCACCACGAGTCGTACAGGCTCAGATTGACGCAGCCGTGACTGCGCGGCCGGCCGAAGCCGTCGTGCCAGTAGGCGCCGTGCAACGCGTATCCGCTATAGAAGTAGCACGTCCACGGGACAGCCTCCAGGTAATAGTAGCCCCGGCTCGCCGGTGATCCGCCCGACATCTTGCGCCAATCCAGCCGCCACCACGTGCGGAAGACCCCCGCTACCGTCGGCGTCCCGGGCAGGCCGGTGGCGACCAGCGCGGCGTAGACCGGCCTGTCTCCCTCGTACGCGACCAGCGTCTGCTCGACCAGATTCACGCCGACCCACAGCTCGTCCGCACCGATGGACGATGGCCGGCGGCGGACGCGCGCTTCACCCACGGAGCCACCGTATACCCAGCGCTCTGCGCCGATCCGGTACCACCGGTAGCCCGCCACGTACTCGACGCCGGTGATTTCCAACAGCTGATTGTGCGCGAGCTGCGCGATCGGCGGATTGTCTGCGGCCACGCCGGGTCTCGCCCGCACGTTGAGCGCCTGGGACGTGACCCAGCCCACGGGAAGACGAGCCCCAGGACCGCCGGGCGCATCCGGCAAGCGGGACGCGTCGACGCCGTCCTGCGTCCCGCCCGAGTAAACGGCGGAGCGCGGAGACGGGTAGGGTGACGGAGGCGCGGCTTCGTCCAGGTCAACGCCCCTCAACTCGGAAGGCGCCAGCTCTGTGACGGAGCTGGCAGGAACCCAGTCGTTGTTGCTGGTCTGGTACCATTCGGCGCCGTCTACCTCCACTGCGGTCCGAACAGCGAGATACGTCCCCAGCGTCAAGACGCGGGAGACGAGTGAACCGCCGGGTTGCGTATACGTTCTCGCCGAAGCCCACAGCGGCATCATGTAGCGGAACGGCATCCAGGGAGGCAGAGACTCGTTGATATCGACGATGTCTTGCGGAACGGATCGCCGGTCCGAATCCGGGAGTTCGTCGGGCGGGCGCGGGCGCCGGGCCGTATCGGGATCGTGGATCGGGTCGGACACCTCAAACGGGAAAACGCCGAGGCGCGCCATCCAGAACCCTTCCGGATCGATCAGATCGATGTATACCCGGTAGGGCCCGGGCTTCTGATAGGAGAATCGCCATACTGCGCTCAGATGTCCGGCGGCGTGTGAATCATCACCCGGCGATAAGACATGCACGTTCTGTGCGCCGCCGTCTACGCGAACTCTATGCCATGCCAGCGGTTCGCTGAGATCCAGCTCGACGTCGACAGTCAAGGGCTCTCCGCTGTTTTCCGACACGTTGAAATAGATTAGGGCCGGAAAGGCGTCCGAGGGGGAGGGGTCGTCGTCCCCTGCGTCGACGACCGTGGCCGCCACGCACTCGCCCCAGGTCACGAACGCGACATAGCGACCGCCCCTTGTATAGGTGTGTGTCGTCAGCGCGCGCGTATGTCGTTCCGGCCAGGTGTCCGCAGTAGGCGCACAGATTACCCCTAGCTCGCGTATGCGCCCGTCGCCCGTGTCCAGTGTCGCCACGGCGCACGCTGCGGCCTCTGCGCCATCCGGAACAGGGAAGAGCATGCGAAGCTCCACCGTATTCGGGGCTTCGGTCTTCACCGCCTCGAGACGTATCGACATGTCCGTGCACCCTTCCTGGATATCGGCCGGGACGCGACCTCATACCCTAGCCGCGTCGATTCGGGCTGTCCCACACGTCCCGGTTGACGAGATTGACGGGCTTCTCGCCGCCGAAATAGGCGAGCACGCCCTCCACCGCCATCTCCTCGATGCGCCGCCGGCCGTCCGTTGTCAAGACGGCGCCGTGTGGCGTGGCGACGATCAGGGGATGGTCGCGCAGGCGCGAATCCAGCTCAGGCGGTTCCGGCTCGAAGACGTCCAGTCCCGCGCCCGCCAGCTTGCCGCTGTCCACCGCTTCCAGGAGGGCGGCAGAGTCGAGCAGCGGTCCGCGCGCCAGGTTGAGCAGGAAGGCGCCGTCTTTCATGCGGGCGATGGTCTCGCTGTTCATGAGATGGACGGTGTCGGGCGTCACCGGCGCGTGCAGGCTGACGAAGTCGCTGCCCGCCAGCACGCCATCCAGATCGACGAGTTCCACGCCCAGCGCCGCGGCCTGCTCCGCGGTGACGTAGGGATCGTACGCCAACACGGTCATGCCAAACCCTTGCCGGCAGATTTCGGCGACGCGCCGGCCGATACGCCCCAACCCGACGAGGCCGAGCACCTTGCCGCGGATCTCCATGCCGATCAGTGTTCCGCTGCGCGGGCCGAACTTGCCCTGCGCCAGGTTGTCATTGCCCTGCTTGACGCGTTTGGCCAGGTTGAGGATGAGGGCCACGGTATGCTCGGCGGTGGACTCGGTGGGCCCGTCCGGTGTGTTGCATGCCAGCACGCCGAACTTGGTGGCGTCCTCGAGGTTGACGTTGTCGACGCCGATGCCGGTTCGCATGACGATTTGCAGGGTGGGCAGGCGCTCAAAGAACTTCGCGTCGTACTGCACGGCAGAGGAGGCGAAGATGGCCTGCGCGGGCATGGCGTTGGCCGTAGGCTCAGCCGGCGGTGATTCCGCATGCAATACTTGCACGTGGCCGGGCAGACGGTCCAGTTCGTTGGAGTTAAAGGGCGCTTCGACCCAGACGTGCGTAAGCTCTTCGAGGCTCATGGTTGATTCTCCGTAGTTGTCGTTGTTCTCGGGGCTGCAAGGAGCTCCATCATTCCAGCCCGCTGGTGAATGGCCGCCCGCCGAACTGCTCCAGCCGATCCGCGTGGTGGCCGCGCCCGGTGTCGCGCAGGCGCTGCACATACCTCTGCCAGTCGGCCCTGCGCTCGTTGGCGTGGAGCGGCCCGCCCTCGGCGATCACGCCCCAGAACGGATCGCCGCGCTGGGATCGGCCCATCTGCTGACCCATCCATTCGTCAAGACGCAGAAGACCCTCGCCGAGTATGTCGGGACGGTCAGCGGCGAGATTCGTAGTCTCGTGCGGATCTGCGTCCAGGTCGAAGAGCATATAGGCCGGAAATTCCTTCATCCCCGTGTGATAGGTGCGGATCAACAGCCAGCGATCCCAGCGCACGCTGCGCTGGCAGCTCCAGGCGCCCTGGCTCAGGACGAGGTAGTCGCGGCCCTCCCCCTGGTCCGCTTGCAGCGCGCCGGCGAAGCTGCGGCCATCCCACGTGGCGGGCGCTTCCCCGCCCACGAGTTCAGCAATCGTCGCAGGCAGGTCGATATGGTAGAACAGACCGGAACGCGCCTTGCCCGCCTGCCCGTCCGTCACGCCTGGCCAGCGCACGACCAGCGGAATCCGGTTCGTGCACTGGTCGGCGGTCTGGTGATCGCCCCACACGTTGAGCTCCCCCTGGTTTTCGCCGTGGTCGGAGGTGATGATGATGGCCGTCTCGTCGTAGATTCCCAGGTCCGTGAGGTCGGTCGATGATCTTGCCCACATAGTAGTCGGCGAAACGAATGCCGGTGTCATAGCCGTCCAAGTGGGCCTTGGCGTCGTCGCGGGTGCGCACGCGCCCGACGCCCATCTTGGCCGCGGGAGGCAGCGTGTCGGTGATGCCCGCCACTTCCGTCGCGCTGTGCGGTCCGAAGCTCGCGTTCTGACGATCCAGCAGCTCCTGCGTGATCCAATCTTCGATGGGCTCGTTCTCAAACGGATTGCCGAAGCTCTCCGGATGGTCATAGGGCGTGTGCGGGTCCCAGAAGTTGACGTGCAGAAACCAGTTGTCGTCCTGGCCGTTGGCCGCCAGCCAGCGCTCGGCATAGGGGTAGACATGGTCGGCGTTGTCCAGCCCATTGCCGCCCGTGTCGTGCATCTCGCTGAATCCATACCAGATCTGGTAGGCAGTATGGCGGGCCGGGAACGGGCTGATGCTGGCCGTGTGATAGCCGCCCCGGCGCAGCATGTTGGCGAATGAATTCAGCGCGGCGTCGGCGCGAAAGCCGCGGTCGACGCCCTGCACCGCAGGGTCAGCGAATTCGCCGCCGTGATTGACGACGCCGGTGCGCACGCCGAACTGGCCGCTGAACAACGCCGTGCGACTGGGAAGGCATGGCGTGTCCGTGGCGTAGTAATTGGTGAAGCGAACGCCCTCCGCCGCCACGCCGTCGATGTTGGGCGACGTGTTGCGATGATAGCCATAGCAGGAGAGGTGGTCCGGGCGCAGCGAATCGATGTCGATGAACAGAATGCGCATGGCGAGTCCTTCGGTTCTTAGTGTGCTGTGTATGGTTTGGATCGGCTGTTGTCGCCTACCGGTAGGGCAGAGTCGCCGGACTGGGGAAACTACCCGGCTGCGCCGAGAGGCGCTGCGTTGAAACGACTGTCTTGACTGCGCATCGTCGTGCGAGTCTCGTTCGTGCTATTTCCAGGTGAATGTGCGCAGTTCGCTCGGCGGGCTGGCGGCTTCCAGCGCATATTGGCTGTTTCTGCCCGGCTGCACGCGCACGACTGAAACCTGCCATGCGTATTCGGCCTCTTCACCCTCCGCAGGAGCCAGCTCGGTACCCAGTCGATAGCTGGTCGATTTCGTCCAGATGCTGGGGATGTTGCCCGCGGAGCCGCTGACCGGATAGAGCAGCAAAACGTACCACTCGCTGCTCTCCAAGACGTCGACACTGATCCAGCGCAGAAGCACCGACTCGTCGCGAGCAAGGGTGGCTCCGTCCGGGGGACCGATCAGCCGGGGCGCGATGATAGATCGTCTCCGCCTCCGCGGCAGAGGCGGGACGGCCCGCCACGATCGGCGTAGGCGCAGGAAGAACGTCCGACGAGGAAGCCAGGACTTTGGATGGCACCTGTCGCACCGGCACGACCAGCACGTCGCCCGGGCGGATCAATGCGTTGTCCGAGAGGCCGTTGGCCTGCAGAATGTCCTGCACTGTGCTGCCAAAGCGCGCCGCCATGGACACCACCGTGTCACCGGCCTGAACCGTATACTCGAACTGGGACGCCACTTGGGAGACGGGTGCGCTATCGCCGTCTCGCTCTATGGGAATGATCAGCACATCGCCGGGGCGAATCAGCACGGAGGAAAGACTGTTCGCCGCCTGGATATCCTCCACGGTGACTCCATAGAGCCCGGCGATACCAAGCAGGGTCTCGCCGCCGCGAACAGTGTGTTCCAGCGAGCCGTCGGCGCGCTCTTCAGGCGTGGGCGCTGCGACCGTGGGCGTCTCGACGCCGCCGGCTTCCACCGTACCTGTGAGTACGGCGGTGAGCGTCATCAGCGGGATGTTGGTCGGCATCAACTGGGCGCCGGCTGCCGCTGTGCTGGTCTCCTGCTGCGGCTGGCTGGCGACGCGCCACCAGAAGACGAGGACGGCGAGGACGGCGACAACGAGCAGCACATCAATCCACGATATCCGTCGATTGCGCTTTTGAGGCGTGCGCAAATCATGTCCGCACATGAAACAGCTTTCCGCGTCACGTGCGACACGGGTACCGCAGTTTGGACACCGTCGCTCAGATAGCGAGGGAGACATCTGCTCTTGTGCCATCGTGGAAATTATAGCACTACTACACCGGCGGAGCGAAACAAATATCGCATGTCACCGGCCGGCCGGGATGATGGTCCCTGCGGCGGCGGATTCCGCGGCCGATGCACCAGGCCGCAAAAAACAAAAGGCGGAAGGGCTCTGGCGCCCCGCCGCCTGTCGTTCACATGCACATCTACCGTGTGTAGCCTGTTCGGCTATTCGTGCTGAGCGAGCAGGTAGCTGACCACGTCCGCAATGTCCTCCTGGCTCAGGAGGTCGGTGTAGTTCTGGGGCATGATGTTCTGCGGATAGCCGTCGACGATATGTGCGTTGGGTCGGCGATGCTGGTGTACAGATACAGGGCCGGACTCTGGTCGGGGACGCGGTTGACGGCTATATCGCCGGCGTGGAACCAGGTGGGTCCCGGTCATCTGTCTGGTCCGGATCAAGCGCATGACAGCCGATGCAGCCGTTGGTCAGCGCCACGGTCTCGCCGTTCTCTGCGCTCGCCGCTGCCAGGGCCGCGGCGAAATCCTCCGGCAGACCGGCGGTGATCTCCTCTTCGGACAGATCCGCGATGCCCAGCGGTTCGGGCGTCGGCACAACCTCGACTTCGGCGTTGGCGGCTTGCGCAACCAACTTCGCGCCAAGTCCGGGAGAAATCACGTCTTTGGATGGGTCGGTTCCGCACGCGGAAACAGCAAGGGACAAGATGAGGACAAACAAGATCAGGAACGGCGCGCGGCTTTGCGGCAAGGCCATCATTCATTCCTCCAACAAGCGCTGGTCTTTGGTGCTTACTCTGCTATTCACAAAGCGACAGTGTAGCACAGGGCCATGCAGCGGGCAATAACTTTGGCCGTGTGCGCACGAATTCACAAGGGCGCTCCACACCCGTGCAAAGGCGGCAATCCTCCGCACAGGGACGCGCCCCACGAGGATGCATGTACGCGAGCCGCACGGCCAAGCGCCTAGAGCGAAAACAACAGATTGCGCCCATCCTCTGCGCTGAAGAGTTGAACCTCCGCCCCCCTGCCCACGATCCGAACCGGCTGGCCGCGGGCCAGGGGCGAATCGATGGCGTCTACGGCCGTGAGGATGCCGACATCTGTGACGACGCGCACGTATTGCACCTTGTGCGCGAAATCCGGTTCCAGCACTTCCACCCTTCCAGGCAACGACCCGCCGGAATCTGATTCGGCGCTCGCCGCCAATCCCAAGTCCTCGGGCGGAATGCCGGCGACAACGCGCTCGCCCACGCGTTTGAGGGAGACGAGACCGTGTGGCGCAGACAGCTCGAGGGAGCCGATTGCGACCGTGCCGCGCTCGGTGATGTAGGCAGGGGCCAAATTCAACGGATGAACGCCCAGGAAACCGGCAACGAACGTATTCACCGGCCGCGTGCGGATCTGATCGAACGTGCCGACCTGCTCGATGCGACCGTTGTGCATGACGGCCATCGTGTCCGCCAGCGAGACGGCCTCAAGCTGATCGTGCGTCACGAACACAGTCGTGACATGAAACTGGCGCAGCAGCCGTTTGATTTCGACGCGTGTCTTGACGCGCAGCTTGGCGTCCAGGTTGGAAAGCGGCTCATCCAACAGCAGGACCTCCGGGGCCCGAACCAGGGCGCGCGCCAAGGCAAGCCGCTGCTGCTCGCCGCCGGAGAGCGTACCGGGCTTGCGGCCCAGCAGCTGCCGAAAACCATAGCCCATCATATCGGCCGTGATACGGATGCGCTCGGCGGCTTCTTCGTCCGGAGCCTTGCGCACGAGGAAGGTGAAGCGCAGATTGTTGTAGCCGTGGAAGTGCGGATACAGCGCGTAGCCTTGGAAGACCATGCCCATGTAGCGGTCGCGGGGCGGCACGTCCTGCATGTCTTTCCCGTTGTAGTAGATCGCCCCGCCGTAGTCGCGGTCGAGCCCTGCGATCACGCGCAGCAGCGTGCTCTTGCCACAGCCGGACGGGCCGACGACGGCCATGGTGCGCCCGTTGGGAATCGTGAGCGTCACGCCATCCAGTGCAGGCCGCCGTGCGCGCCGCGCCTGTAACGTCGCCTCGTCTTCGGCAACATCCTCGGGAGCGCCCTCCTGCGATGCGGTCGTCGCCGGCTGGGCGTGATAGGTTCTGGTTACATTCTCGAGATGGATCGTAGCCATGGTGCGCGAAGAGCGACCCCGTATTCAGAAAGCACAACTGCTCAGAAACACAACAGTACACCGCGCAAACGTGTGCCGGTGTGCATCAATGATATAATCAACGCGTCAAGAGTGCCAGCACGCCGGTTGTCTCCCGCCAAATGCACATCCCGCCTTGCATACCTCACCGCCTGGAGCCTGCCCATGCTTTTCACAGATTCATCACCATTGGCCCACAATCTCGTTCCCATCGTGGTGGACGAGCATGACCGCACGCTGTTGCGCTCGCTGGCCAGCGAGGTGGCCGAACTTGCACATCGTCCGATTGAGCAAGTCAAGCGTGAGCAGTGGTATCGGCACAACGCCCTGCAGAGTGAACGGCCGCTGGTATTCTGCGATCCTGAGAACGTGTGGCGCGAGATCATCCCCAACGCAGACCTGCGATGTACGGGCGAACTGGCGCGCGACTGGGAGTTTCGGCTGCGCAAGGAGATCTTCTGGGGCCGCCAGATGCGCGACGACCGCGTGATTCTCCCCTATTTCGACGTGGCGCATGTCTATCGGTGCTCCGGCTGGGGCGTGGAAGTGGAACACCTCGGCGGCGAGAACGGCGGCGCGTATCGCTGGGACTCGCCAATACAGTCCGAAGCCGACATCGATCGGCTCCACGCGCCGGAGATCACCGTCGAAGACGAGGCGACGGAGCGCGTGTTGGCGCTGGCCCACGAGCTCTTCGACGGAGCGCTGGACGTCCGCCTGCGCACGAAATGGTGGTGGTCGCTGGGGCTGACATGGAACCTTGCCGCGTGGCGCGGACTGCAGCAGTTGATGTATGACATGCTCGACAACCCGGATGTGGTGCATCGCATGATGACTGTCTTGCGGGACGGCGCACTGTCGCTACTGGATTCGCTGGAGGAACGCGGGTTGCTCTCGCCCAACAATGACGGCTCGTACGTGGGTTCCGGCGGCTTCGGCTGGACCAGGGAACTCGGAGATTCCGTCGACGCTGCAACCGTGCGCTGCGAGGATATGTGGGGCTTCGGCGAAAGCCAGGAGACGGTGGGCATCTCGCCGGAGATGTTCGAGGAGTTCGTATTTCCGTGCCAGATCGAAATTCTGGAGCGCTTCGGGCTGAACTGCTACGGCTGTTGCGAGCCGCTGGACAAGCGCTGGCACATCGTGGAGAAATTGCCGCGGCTGCGGCGCGTCTCCGTCTCGCCGTGGGCAGACCGGCGCTTCATGGCGGAGAGGCTGGGCAACCGCTACATCTTTTCCATGAAACCGAATCCCGCCGACCTGGCCATGCCTGAATTCGACGAAGATCGCGTCCGTTCTACGGTGCGACAGGACCTGGCCGCGGCGCGCGGCTGCGTCGTAGAGATGATCATGAAGGACACACACACGATCTGCAACGAGCCGTCGCGCGTGACGCGTTGGGTGCAGATTCCGCGCGAGGAAGCCGAACGAGTGCCGGCGTAGCCGGGCACCCGCTGGACTTCAGGCAGACCCCGTCACTATGATTGGGATAGGGGGGAGCCGTTAGGCTCCGCCCCTCCCACACCACCGGACATGCGGGTCCGCATCCGGCGGTTCGGTTAGGTCCGACGAAGTTCTAACTTCGTGTTGAGCCATTTCTTCCCCCCAGTCGCCCCGGTAACGCCTTCACCCTGACCGCTTACCCTCGGCCCTCCGCCTACTCTCCACGGCCAATCTGTCTCTTACAGATGTCGGCTGCCTACGTTACCCTGTTCCCTTCTGCTCAACTCCCTCTCCGTTTGGCCCTTCGCCCTGTAGACGTCTTTCAACGCCCGCCCCGGATGGTCGTTACTCCATCGACTACTATGGCCGCTGCTGACCCCTGCCCTCCAGTCTCCCTTCGGACAGGTCTCCCCGGATAAGGTACGATACCTTTCACCTGACACTTGCCGCATTTACACACGGCTGCTCTGACCCTTTTCGGGCTTCACTGCCTCGTGCCAGCTCACCCCGCACCCCATGCCTCTTATGCGATTCTTGTCCATCAAGTCCAGGTTTTGCTTCCGGCTTCCTCCCCACCTAAGCTCACACCTACGCAGTTGCCTTCCCCTAGGAGGGTGCTGAAAAACTCGCATTGGCGGGACATGGCACCTCGACAACAGAAGGAATGGCAGAATGAACTGCCTCGTGCAACCACATCGCTACGCATAATCTGTGTATGAACGGCCGTATCCCGATTTAGGCCAGACTAACGGAGGGAATCGGCTGGCGTTGGGGCCGATTCCTGCCGACTTCGTCAGGTGACTGGGGCGAGCGGTTGCGTCTGGACAGCCAAGAGTGCGGCCAGGTCTGCATTGCGGCTCTCGCAGAGCTGGAAGAGACGGTGCAAGTTGACGGCAGCCGCGGTCCACAGGCGCTGCAACTGACGCTTGCGTTGGCCCAGATAGCGGGTGTTGCGCAACCCATGTTGAACCAGTTCGGCCTGTTTGCGTTCAATGGCGCTGCGCAAGCGATAGGTGGTTTGGAAGTCGTCAGTTGCCTGGCATTGTCGAGCTGCCTGCAGGTCGGCTTCATAAGGATGCGTGGTCAGGCTGCGTCCGTCGTGTTTGCTCTTCACACAGCGCGCAAAGAGCGAACAGGCTTCGCAGGTACTCCTTGGGAAGCAGAAACGCCAGGTGGGCAACCCCGACTTGACAGGACCGGCCCGGCCTGCGACGGTATGGCCCTGAGGACAGGTAGCCGTGCGGGCCGTCAGATTCGATGCGGAACGCCGACTTGTCGACGACCGGGTCGGCAGGCGAGGCCAAGGGAGCGACCAGGTCCACGGGTGCAGGGGCATGCATGGCGCACGCATTGCGGTTCGCACCCGAACCATACGCCCCATCAGCGATGACCTGGTCGACCGTGACACCGCTTTGACGCTCGATGCGTTCAAGGGTGGGCATCAATGCTCGCCCATCACTGCCGGCAGCCGGCATGTCGTCGATGTCCAGAATCAGTTCACTTGTCTGTTCGGTGGTCGTGCCGACCTTGAAGCCGTCGAAGCGTTGGGCGCTGCTCTTGCGACCGTGGCGCATCTCCGGCTCGGTGAGACTGATGATGCGGTCGGGGGCCGTGCCTTTCGCCAGCCGTGGGGCGCCCTGGTCGTCCTGTTCGATATCGTCGCCCAGGATCTTGACCAGCAGCCAACCCATTGCCCTCACCTCGGCATCGTCGCTCTGGGTGGCAGCCAGTTCCAGCACGGCTTCCGCATCCCGGAACAGCACACTCAACTGGGCAGAGCGCTGCTCTGGGTCCGACCAGTCGATGTCCGCCTTGCGTTCCTGCTCGACGTAGGTCGCCACCAGACGCTGTGTGTCAGCCGCCAGACCGCGGCGTTTGGCTGCGCCCACATAGCCCATCTGCTTGAGCAGCTTGCGCATGCCCTTGCGCAACAATGTGTAGGTGTCCTGCACCGCACCGGCGCCTTTGGCCCGTGTCGTGTCCGTCAGCAGAGTCACCCGGTCTGGCACGAATCCGGCCCTGCGTCCTACGGCCACGAAGCGGTCAAACGCATAGCGTTCCTGCCCGTGCTCCACCAGTCGGCGGCGGAAGTAGGTCAGACTGCTCGGACTGAATCCAGCAAAGTCTGTCGGCAAATCGAGGGCAACTTGCCAGCGCAGATCGAACTGCAAGCGTTGTACCGCTTCGCCATCGGACACGTCGTCATGAAACTGCAACAACATGACACCGCACAACAACGAGGGGGGAAGGCTGGGCCGCCCATTGCTTGGCGCATACAGCGCTTTCAGCTCCTCGTCGTTGAACAGCACATCACTCACCGCCGCCATGCGACCATAGAACGAATCGGCCGCAACACGATGCGGCAAATTCTGCGCCGAAAACAGACTCTGTTGTGGATCACGACGACCAAGCATCTTCTGACTCCTGACCGGGCTACTCTCGCTTGTCGTCTTCCAGTCTACCCAAACTTGCCATTTCTCGCGACTTCCATCGCTCCGTTATCAAACAGACTTTTTCAGCGCCCTTCTAGCGGTTCGTCGGGTCATCGCCCGCAGAGGTCTCTCACCTCCTAGCTATCGCCCATGCCGGGCGTACACAAAAAGCCCCGCTACCGGTGGCAGCGGGGTCTGTACTTGGTGGGCGAGGAGGGACTTGAACCCCCGACCTCACGGATGTGAACCGTGCGCTCTAACCAGCTGAGCTACTCACCCGTCTTCTTGCATTCGACAATTGTGCAGTATATCATACCGTACGGCTGGAGCAAATTCCCGCGCTTATTTTCCGCGGGGCGTACCGTACCGACCAGACGCCCGAGGCAACATGCTTGTACGCAGGAACCGGTTGATTACGCGCATCTCGCTGATCCTCGTCCTACTCATGGGACTGCTCGGCGGCTGGTACGCGTCTCGTAACTGGCAGCCGGATCTGGACGCCTACTCTGCTGCCCCATCACCGAAGATGTCGACTGGATCGACGTGATCGCCGGCCTGGGCGAGGAGGCCGTGCAGCTCCTGCTTGGCCTCACGAGCGGCCAATCGACGCCGCCCCGCTGCGCCCGTTCCGGCATCGCCCGCGCACGATCACTGGTTCGGGTCGTACTTGCAGACCCGCCCTTGGTTCCCGTTGAAGTAGATGCAAAGCACCACATAGGCCGGGCGCAGCTTCAGCTCGTCGATCTGGCTTGGCTCCAGAATCGCCCACCAGTACTGCTCCTCATCCTGCGGATTGCCGTCCTCCATCCAGTCCAGGTTTGGCATCGACAACAGGCTCATCAGCCCGATCCACGGCTGCCAGTTGGCGGCCGCAAACTCGTACGCTCGCTTGAGATAGTCGGCCTGCACCATGTCGGTGATACCCGCATCCGCGCCGTGCCATTTGTAGCTGGGATTGACCGGGTCATACGTCCAGCCGAACTCCAGCAGGACGATCCGCTTGTCGCTGTCGCCATACTTCTCCATGATGGCGCGAATATCCTCCACGTGGCGAAAAGCAAAGAAACGATAGCCGCCATAGCGCTGGTCAGACGCGGCCACGGCCGGATCCAGTTCCGGCGGAGCGGCGAAGCCCGCGCCGTGAACGCCTAGCATGTCGAAGTAGCCGTCGCTATTGCCGCCCATGGCCTGGTACATGCCTTCATAGAAGACATCATCCGGCATGGCGATATTGTTGTTGTCGCCGGTGGGCGCCATGCCTGCGTTGATCACGATAGCGTTGGGGTTGCCACGCTTGATGGCAGCGTACGCCTTGCGCAGAAACTCCGCATACTGTGCAGGATTGGGCGGGCTGCCGCCCCACTCACGCGCCAGATTGGGCTCGTTCCACACCTGATAGGCCTGGATGCAGCCCACCGCCTGCGGCGTGCAGTTGTAGCGGGACGCCAAGGCAAAGGCGAAGTCGGCGAAATCATCGGCGTTTCCCGGCGGGTGTCCCGCCCAGAAGTTCGTGAGCTCCGGATCGCTGCTGAGCCGCGCCAGCAGCTTGAGATCGGCGTCGTTGGCATGAGACACGACGCGGTCGGCGATGGACCAGTCGAACTGTCCCTTGCCTGCCCCTTCGATAGTCTCCCAAGCGAAGGCCTGCTTCACCCAGTTGAACCCGGCCTCGTTCATGAGGCGCAGGTCACGGTCGGCGATCTCCGGCCGCCACCAGAGAAAGGCCTGCGCGCCGTAGTCGGGACTGAGCATGGTGGCGGGCTGGAAGCTGCCGCCGCCAGGCTGGTCTGCCGACTGCTTGCTGACCCTCGCTGCCACCCGCCGGCGGCTCGGCCGGCTCCGGTTCCACAGCCAGGTCCACCTGCCGCAATTCCACGAATTCACCGGCGACCCAGCCCAGTTCGCGGCCTGCTTCGCCCAACTGGATCCAGACGTCGCCCTCTGTGCGCCCAATGACGTCAAATTCCTGCCCCTCGTCAACCGTTTGGGCCAGCTGCGCCTCCGCGTTGGGTTCTGTGCGCACGTTGAGAATGCTGGTCGCAATGCGGGCGACGGTCTTGGTCGTGGGCTGCGCTGGGGCCGGATTGGACTCGGTCTGGTCCGGCGCAGTCGCCCCCTGGTCTGCGGGTGCAGCCGGCGGAACGGGCGTCGCCGTGGCGGCTGCGCCGTCGCCGGCGGGCGCGGCTCTCCCGCCGCGGGTACCGGCGTCTTGGTTGGCGTGGGCGTGGGCTCTGCGCCTCCGCGTCCGCACCCAACCGGCAGCAACAGCGCCAGTGTGATACTCGCCAAAACCAATGTCCGTTGCAGCTTCCGATTCATGCAGGCAGCTCCTGTGATAGTGTCGTCGGCCTGTTCGGTGTTCGTGGCATGACTGCTCGTGCGACTCGTCAACGATTGCGCCGGGCGATTGGTTCACCGCAAGGCGCTCTTCCGGGGAGATGCCTCCGATTTCTGCGCAACCGAACGCATCCCCGTGGTTGATCCCCCTGCCCTACTTTGGCATGGCCTGCAGCGCCTGATAGGTGGACAGCGGCTGCCAGTCATTGCTGACGATGCCCCACTGCGCCTTCTCCGTGCCGTCCGCCACAACGCGGAAGTTCAGATTCCAGAGGAAGGCGGGTCCGACCCAGCCCCAGTCGCGCATCATCGTGTAGGCTTCCACCGTCCATGCGGCCTGTTCGTCGAAGCCATTGTCGTTGGCGTATGCGTAGCGCGGGTCAAATGCGCCGCCCGCCGCCCAGCCGAATTCCGTGGGCCAGATGCGCTTGTTGGTGTCGCCGTAGACAGTCATGATGTTGCGGTAGCCTTCCATGGTGCTGCGGAAGGACCACGAATGGTGCGGCGTATCACACGCGCCGTTGAAACTGTTGCCCGTCTGCTGGATGACGCCGCACGCATCTTCCCAGCGCACGCTGGCGGGCACGTTGTAGCCGCTGGGGTGCGCGCCGATGCCGTCAGAATAGTCGGCCAGGCCGTTCTGATACATGCCCTCCAGATAGGCGAAATCATCCATGGCAAAGGTTCCGTTGCTGGCGGCCGGCGTCAGACGCGCCGCTGATGACCAGCATCTCCGGACAGGCGGCCTTGATGCTGGCGTAGGCCGGCTTGAGCAGATTCATGTACTCGGCCGGGTCCAGCGGCTTGTTGCCCCACTCATAATGCAGATTCTGTTCATTCCAGACCTCGATGGCCTTGAGCGACGTGCCGCAGAACTGACCCGCCATGCCGCCGACGAAGTTGGCGTAGGTCTGCGGGTCGGCGGGCGGTCCGCCCGACGCTGTTGTCGAAGCCGGACTTCGCGCGCCCACTGCGGCGCGTTGACAACGCTAAACAGCACGTTGATGCCGCGCCCCTGCGCGGCCGAGACGATGCCGCCGAGTTCGCCAAATCCGATTGCGCCTGCCTGGGGCTGATAGTCCTTCCACTGCACCTGCTGCTTGACCCAGTTGAAGCCCAGATCGCTGACGGACGTCATAGCGGAGCCGGCTTGCCCGCCCAACATGTGGGCCTGGATGCCATAGCCGAAGAAGCCTGCGCCCGAAGGCGGCGGGGCAGCGGCGACGGCTGCGCTGGACGCACTGGACGCGACAGGCTGCTGCAGCCGCCGCCGGTTCCGGCGGGGCCGGAAGGTCCGCCTCCGCAATTCGCTCGAGGCCGTCCATTGGACCCAGTGCGTCCGCCAGCCCGGCGAAGACCCACACGGGCTCGTCCTGGCCGTCCAGCCTCACCTGATACCATTCTGACTGCAGGGCCGAGGGCGAGGATTTCCATTGCGGTGCCCGCCGGCACACTTGTGACGATGCCGTAGTTCGTGCCGGGACCGGCGCGCACGTTCATGCGGTCCGGCTGCGTAACGGCTGTGGGCACAGTCGGCGCGGGCGCAGCCTCGTCCGCGACAGTCGTCGGCTCGGTCGCCTCTGCGGCAGGCCCTGTATCGGCCGCTTCTTCCGCGTCCGCGTCCTCATTCGTTCCGGCGTCGGCTCTGGGAAGACGAACGCAGGCGCCTCCGCGGCGGCTTGCGCCTCCTCGTCGTTCTGCACCGGCGTCGTTCGTACCGGCATCGTTCGGCCGGCATGTCTGCACTGACGTCATCCGTAGCGGCAGAAACCGTCTGAGAATCGGCGCTCGGCGTCAGCATCGGCATCGAGTCGCCGCAGCGGCGCTCGGCGGTCGTCGCCAGTAGACTTGCTTGAGGCGAAAGGCGCGGCTGATCGCCGACGGAATGAAGCGAGGGCCGAACGTCGGGCTCTCACGAGTCGACGTGGACGCCGCGCGTGGCTGCACCGGTGCGCCCATCGAAATGAACTCGCTCGCCGCCCACCCCGAAATGCCTACGGCATCAACCTCAAGCTGATGCCATAGCCCGTCGTCACTTGTAGCTACGATGCTCACGACGAGGCCGGGATCCAGCTTGGCCACGATGGCGTAGTCGGAGCCGGGTCCGGAGCGCAGATTGAGTCGCTCGTCCTCCGTATCGACAAATCCGGCCTCAGCGCCCTGCGCAGCGAGCGGGGCCCAAGCAACGAAGACGGATGCGAACAGCAAAATGATAACGAGACCCGAAACTCCGGTCGCCCGGAGCGTTGCGCTTCCGTGATACTTTCAAAGTCATGATTCGATGTGCTCCCGGCAGTGGCGTGCGGTACTGCAGCGACGCTTGCGCCGCTACGAGCAGCCACTCTCGCACACAAGACAGGGCGACACATCGGTCGCCCTGAACGTCGGACTGTTGATTCATCTACGTGCTACGACGACTGGTACGAACATAGATGAACATGAGTGTGGGAACTCGCCCCGCAGCGTCCGCAGTATCCGCTGCGGCTGCAGTATCCGCTGCGGCAGCGCGTCAGCGCTATTTGGGCATGGCCGCCAGCGCATTGTAGGCGGGCAGCGGTCCCCAACCGGGGTCGACGATGCCCCACTGCGCCTTCTCCGTGCCGTCGGCCACCACGCGGAAGTTCAGGTTCCACAGGAATGCCGGACCGACCCAGCCCCAGCTCTTCATCATCTGATAGGCTTCGACCGTCCACTCGGCCTGCTCTTCATAGGAGTTGTCGTCCGCATACTGATAGGCCGGGTGGAAGGCGCCGCCTGCCGCCCAACCGAACTCGGTGGGCCAGATCTTCTTGTCGGAGGCGCCGTAGACATTCATGATGTTTCGGTAGCCTTCCATCGTGCTGCGGAAGCTCCACGAATGGTGCGGCGAATCGCAGGCGCCGTTGAAGCTGTTGCCGGACACCTGAATTGCCGCGCAGGCCTCTTCCAAAGTGACGCTGGCCGGCACGTTGTAGCCGCTGGGGTGTGCGCCGACGCCGTCGATATAGTTGTTCAGGCCGGCCTGGAACATCTGCTCCATGTACGTGAAGTCGTCCACGGCCTTGCCGGGGTTGTTGCCCGCAGGCGTCAGCGCGCCGCTGATCACGTACATGGACGGGCAGGCGCCCTTGATGGCCGCATAGGACGGCGCCAGCAACTGCACGTACTCTGCTGCGTTGAGCGGCTTGTTGCCCCACTCATAGTGCAGGTTCTGCTCGTTCCAAACTTCGATCGCCTTGAGCGAGCTGCCGCAATACTTGCCGGCCAGAGCGCCGAGGAAATTCGCGAACTTCTGCGGGTCCTGCGGCGGACCGCCCACGCTGCCGTCGAAGCCCGGCTCACGCGCCCAGCCCGGCGCGTTCACGACGCTGAAGAGCACATTGATGCCGGCGCCGTTGGCCGCGTTGATGATGCCGTCCAGGGCGCCGAAGTCGATAGCGCCCCTCGCTGCCTTCAAAGACCTTCCACTCCACCTGCTGCTTCACCCAGTTGAAGCCCATGCCCTGGGTCATAGCCATCACCTGGCCGGCCTGCGTCGTTGTGCACCATGTGCGCCTGCACGCCGTAGCCGAAACTGCCGCCGCCGGAGGGCGGCGGCGCTGATACAACGGGCGCAGCCGCAGGAGCTGCCGCTCCACCGTCGGCGGGGGCCGCAGCCGCGGCAGGGGCCGGCGGTTCAGGAATATCAGTCACGACGGCGACGTCGTTGGCGTCGCTCGTGCGCTGACCAACTGATCGATGACCCAGGCATCCTGGCCGTCGTAGTCGATCTGCCACCAGTCGTTGGCCTCGTTCTTGCCGGTGACATCGTAGTTGACGCCGGGCGAAATCTGTCCAAGCACCGGATATCGCGGTGCTCGGGCCGCCGCGCACGTTGACGATCTGGCCGCTGCTCAGCGCTGGGCCCGTCTACGGCGGCAGCTGCCGACAGCGGCCGCAGCCTGTGGCTCGACGGCGGGCGCCGCATCAGACAGCAGCCTCGGACGCGGCGCTTGCCGCCTCTGCAACAGGTTCGGCGTCGGACGACGACCTGTGTGCCCAGCGAAAGGACGGCCGCGGGCGCTGCAGCCAGCGGCACGCCATTGCTGTTCAGTATCTGCGCCTCGACACGCAGATCGTCTGCGGCCGGCGGCTGCATCATCACCCGCGGGTTGTCGATGGGGCGGACTTCCTGCCCGACCACGTTGCCGCTCTCGTCGTAAAGCGTGTAGGCCACGGACAACTGGCTCAATACGCCGCTCAGGTCGCCGCCCTGCTGGAACTGCAGCAGCACGTTCCAGATATTGGGGTCCACGTCTTCCACGTCCGGCGCCGCCAGCGAAACCTTGCGCACATTGTACTTGCCGAGGTCTTGCAGCTTTCGTGCCGATGCTGCCGGCAGTCTCCAGATAGACCGTACGCTCAAAGCCCTGATCGTCGATGTACGTGTAGTAGTACATGCCGATCGTGTCGTCCCAGACGACCGAGCTCAACAGGCGGGGATTGTCCAGCGAAAGCGTGATCTCCTGCCCGTTGCCGCCCTCGCTCATGACCTGCGCGAGCAGCGGCTTGAGCGCATCGTGGTACCCCATGGGCAACAGGTAATTGCCGGCGCGCTCCACAGACTGCGCGGGCAGCTCGACCTGAATCTTGCGTCGCTCGACCTGGTCTGGTCGCCCATTCCATCAGCGCTTCCATTTCGCCGCCCGGCGCATAGGCCATCGGGTCAACGGGCGCCGGGACAATCAGCTGATCGACGACAGCGCCCAAGACCTGACCAGTCGTATCCCAAGTGTGTCCCAGTCCTCGGCCGAGATCTGTGTGGGCCTCTGTACACGCACACCGAGCGTCTTGTTGTTGGCGTGCAGTCGCTCGGCCAGCCGGGAGACCAGATGCACATAGTCGGCGCGTGCGCTGGGAATGGCGTCGACGCCGCGATAGTCAAGAATCACGCCGGGGTATCCATTGCGATCCAGCGTCTGCTCGATGGCGACGATCTGGTTTTCCTGCAGACCCGGATCGATCAGCAGATTGTTGATCAGGTCCGTGCGTACGACTTCGCCGTCCCAGTTGCGGATGACGGGAATGGTATTGCCGTGGTTGATGGGCGCTTCACCCTCCAGCGCACCGTCGCCGCGCAGCTCAGCCCGGTAACGGCTTCGCCGGCGACGTACGCGTTCTCCGGCAACGCCTCGCCCAGGCTCAAGCTCCGCCGTAACGGCGGGGACGGCCGGCACCGTCTGCATCACCATGAAGCTGCTGGGGACGAACTCCAGCTTGGACTCGACGACATCGTCCTCGAATCAGTACCCTGCTGGGCAGGTGCACCCACTCGGAGCCGGTCCACGAATAGAGACCCAACGTCTCGTACGGGAGACTGTCATTGGGGATCGGGACGGTCAACAACGCCTGTGTGGGCTCCGCGCCGGAAATATCGATTTCGTAATAAGGGCTCTTCGGGATGAGGTAATCGGGCAGATTGCGCGCGGCTTCGTATGCTTCCTTGCCGGCTTGACCCTCGATGAACTCGGGGCGTGGGGCGCTCGCGATCGAGGCCGTGAAACTGGAGTCCAGCCCTTCGGGCGGGAAGTTCACTACGGTTCCGTCGGCATCGGTGATGGCGCCGCCGGCTGCGCTGATGCGCGTATTGCTTGTCGCCTGCAGCCGATCCATCAGGCTCACAGGGGGGAGCAACAGCACAAGCACGAGCAAAACGGGCAGGACCACAAAGGTCAGCAGCCAGGCGCTGGGACCTTCCAGCAACTGCCTCATGCCGCGGCGTGAGGCGCCTCCCGTGGAAGGCTCAGTACCATACCGTGTCGTCTGCATTGGTTGCCAACTCCTTCGAACTCTCCGACTTCTCGACGCAGCCTAGTCACACATTTACCCATTTCCAGCGACTTAGCGGCGATTTATCTTAGCATATTGATATGGCGCGACAAAATCGGGCCCCAAATGGGGGCATCTCTTGCCGGAATAACTGATACCCAACGCACGGGCTGCGCGAATGGTTCCTGCGGACGCGCCGCCGCACGCGCAGACTTCGGCGCGGCGAGGCCATGCTCCCCCGCAGGTCAACCGCATTCGGTACGGGCATTTGCCCCGTGCTATACTGCGCAGCATGGAACTGGAAATGCCGAACGAAGGCTCCAACAACGGCCGGCGGTCTGCGCGCAAGCGCGGCCCGTGGCTAGAAATTACATTGATTACGGGCTTCATCTTCAGCCTACTCGTCGGCATCGGGGCATTGGCTGTGTTGTTTGCGTCGTCGCGGGGTGAGGAACTGTCCCTCGCCACCCCTGCATCCCAAACGATCGATCCGGAGAGAATCGTTCCCCAGCTTGCGCTGGCGGAGCTGGCCGGCGATCCTGGAGAAGCGCTGGCGTATCAGGCCGCGGCGGCCGGTGAACTGGACTCGGCCAGCGCCATCGCGCTGACCGACGCCGGGCTGACGGGCCGGCAGCGGCTTTCCCTTCTATTGCGCTTGGGCGAGCGCTACCTGGCGGCGGACAGCGCGGACGCCGCCGCACTCCATCTCAATCTGGCGCGGGCAGTCGCCGTGTTGGACCCTGCCCTGGACGGTATCGAGCGCAGCGCGGCCCTGGCGCAGGTTGCCGGCGGTTTCTTGGCCGCCGGCGAGGACGCTGCGGCCCTGGACGCGGCAGTTCAGTCCATGCGCGTGGCCGAACAAACGCCGGGGCTTCTCCCCACACACCGCAGCCAAGCATACGAGAACTTGCGTCCCGTGGCGGCGGCGCTCGATGATGGGGCGTTCACGCAGGAGCTCAACGAACTGGCGCGCAACCCCTATTTCGAACCCCCCGGCGCGCTGGTCTCACCAGCGCTGCCCGCGCTGCGGGCCCCAGTGCCGTTTGATGAGGAAGTCAGCGCGGCCATCGCACAACGGCAGCAGGCAGCGCGCGTGCTGGCGGACCGCATTGTCCTCACGCAAGGAGTGGATATTGCACCCGGAGACGCAGGCGCTCGCCGCCGCGCTGATTCGCGAGGACCAGCTCCGCGACGCGTTCTACCGGCGATTGTTGAGTGAAGGGCTGTCGCTGGCGGACCAATATGCGCTGCTTCTGGATCGACGCACATGGATCGCAACCAAGGTGCGCGTTGCGTTGGCAGGATTTGGGCTCTCGCTCGTCCCGGAGTGGGAACAGAGCCTGGACAATCTGCGCCAAGAGCTTGGCGCGGCGACCACGAATGTCTCTCTGGTGGCCGACGCGCTGGCCAACGAGCTGGCGAATCCGGTCGACCAGGCGATGCTGCGCACGGAATCGCTTCTGTGGCTTTCGCAACAGGCCGAGCTTGACCTATATCCGGGTGCGTCGCTGGACGAACTGAACAGTAGGTTGTCGGGCGCCCAGCAGGAGCTGTCGCGCCTGGGCAGCCCTGCAGCATTGCCGGTTGCGTTCGATTCGGAAGCTACCCCCGCGGGCTTCCGCATTCAGGCCACGCGCTAGGCGCATTCGTCGCCTTCGGCCTGCAAGATTCTGTGCAAATTGCGGTCCCGATTCCGCCTCACCGGACTCCACAAACGGCGTTTCCTCCGCACAGTCACGGGCGTGGCGCGACGTAGGGAAATCGTACGGATCAGTTGACAGAATTCGTTTGACATGGCCCCCAATTCACTCTATACTAACGTCAACAATGGGTTAACGGCTGGGTAAGCGGGAACCCTCCCCGTCGCCAAGACGTATAGTACAAGACGTGTACTTGTTGACACCGGTTACTTGCTTCACACTACTCATGACCCACGATCGCTTTCCGCCTGTATGGTTTGGACTTGGCCCAGAGCCAGGTAAGGTGAGATTAGGTGACACGAAAACTCCCTGAACAAGCGGTTTTCTCGGCTATACGGACACTCAGGCGCCTGTAACTTCCTGAGTGTTTTTCGTTTATTGACATATTCGCATTTTGAAGACCCCAGATCCTGGCAGCCCATTGCATCGCTACTTCGCTTCAGAAAGCCCGATCATTGAAGAACAGGCAGTCAGTGCAGTTCTAACAGCAATTTTCGTACACATGCTCGAAACCACAAGTCCGCTTCCGTTAGTCTGAAACCAGAAGAAAGGACACAATCATGGACTCAGCCGCAAGCCGACTCATCAAGGGTCGCCAGTATGCCCAGGAGCGAGATCAGCGAATCCGCGCCCATAGCTTCGAGGTAGAATTGCACGGTGAACACGCCAATCACCTGGTGACCTATAACCGGGGAGACTGGACATGTGATTGCGAAGAATTCCAGTTGCGCGGCGTATGCGCCCACATCATGGCGATGGAAGAGATCCTTGGAGATTCGGTAGAACCCGCTGTTCTGCAGAGTCCGCAGAGCGCGTAGCACGATGACACTCCGATCGGCGGCGACATCTGCCGGTCTCGCAATAGATTGACTAGCGCAGGGGCGACGAGACGTCGCCCCTGCCTATTTGTTGCTGCCGCTGCGTGCAGCACGCCTACCGGCTCTACCGACGCGTGATGCTTGTGGCAGCGCCCTCGGCATCTCCGAGTTTCGGCGCAAGCTCCCCACCGGATCAAACGCTCCCCGCTACGACCGCCCTCGCCATCGGCGGCCGTCGCTCTGCCACGCGATCGATCGTTTCAAGGTTGGCGCGCCCCTGTGATATTCTTGGCCTGCAATACGGACCCTGGCGCTCCCGTGTGCCGGAGGGTGGATTAGCGACGGTGAATTGAAGCGGTACGTCTACCTGCTGATCGGCATAGCCGTCAGCGCGTTTTTCATCTATCTGACCTTGCCCGGACTGCATCTGCGCGATGTGGCCGAGGCCATGCGTACCGCGAACTACTGGTGGATCGCGCCCGGAATCGCCGTCTATTTCGCGGGGCTTTGGGTTCGGTCATGGCGCTGGCACTACACCCTGCGCGAGATCAAGAACGTGCCCACCGTGCGGCTCTTTCCCCTCGTCTGTATCGGCTACTTCGGCAACAACGTCTACCCGTTTCGCGCCGGCGAGTTGCTGCGTTCCGTCGTACTGAAGGGAACGGAGAAGATCCCGATCAGTTCCAGCCTGGCGACGGTGCTGATCGAGCGCATCTTCGACGGACTCGTCATGTTGTTGTTTGTGTTCATTGCCCTGCCCTTCGCGCCCATGCCGGACGAATATCGCCGCATCGTGGTTGTGCTGACGCTGCTGATGCTGGCGGCGACGGCCGTGTTCATTTGGATGGCCGTGCGTCCGCAACGCATTATCGGCTTCTACTCCTGGTGGGCGCAGCGCATCTTGCCGTCGCGTGTCGCGCGCGCACGGACAGACTGGTCGGACAATTCCTGGAGGGACTGAGCAGCCTTAGCAATCCGAGCGACGTGGTGATGATCTTCGCCACAAGCGTGATCATCTGGTTGCTTGAGACTGTGAAATACTGGTTCGTGATGCATGCGTTCCCGTTCGAGGTCAGCTTCGTCGTGTTGATGTTGATGAACGGACTCGTGAATCTGGCGACGACGCTGCCCTCTGCGCCAGGCTACATCGGCACCTTCGACACGCCCGGCATCGAGACGCTCGCGGCCTTTGGCGTGGACCGCAATCTGGCGGCCAGCTACACGTTCACGCTGCATGCTGCGCTCTGGTTGCCCGTAACCATGGTCGGCGCCTACTATTTCTGGCGCAGGCAGCTTGCGCTGGTCGGACCTTACAGAGGCGAGCCGCGAAATGGAACAAGAGGCAGAGGTCGCCGAGAGCAAGGTCGGTCGCCGAGAGCGAGGAAGACGGCAGACCGAGCATGGCGTTTCGGCAGTTGCGCCGGCGTGGACAGAGCCGATACTGTTCACGAACGCACGGTGATTGCGTGGACCCAATGCTGTGGAGGAATCGGATACGAACTGCTTGGGATGGTGGAATCCATTTGGGATGGTGGAAAGGCTTTGAGGAGGAGCGCTAGTATGAAGAACATTGCAGTGGCCGGCACCGGCTATGTAGGACTCTCGACCGGCACCTGTTTCGCCGACCTCGGCAACAACGTCACGTGTATCGACATCAGCGAGGAGAAGATCGAGTCGCTGCGCGCTGGGCAGCGTGCCCATCTATGAACCAGGCCTGGCCGAAATGATTGAGCGCAATGTCAACGCCGGCCGGCTGCACTTCACGACGGACTACGCCGAAGCGCTGGCAGACGCAGAGTTCGTCTTCATCTGCGTTGGGACGCCCAGCGGCGTGGACGGCGAAGCGGACCTGCGCTATGTGCGCATGGCGGCCGAATCCATCGCCGAGCATCATGGACCATCCGCTGTGATCGTGAACAAGAGCACGGTCCCGGTGGGCACTGGCGACTGGGTGGCCGATATCGTCAGCCGCAGCCAGCCGTCGCCCATCGACTTCGACGTGGTGAGCTGCCCGGAGTTCATGCGCGAGGGCTCGGCCATCTACGACTTCATGAACCCGGACCGCGTGGTGCTGGGCAGCAACAACGAAGCGGCCGCGGAAAAAGTGGCGCAGCTGCACCTGCCCCTGCGCACGCGCATCGTACTCACGGATCTGCGCACGGCAGAGATGATCAAGTATGCCAGCAACGCCTTCCTGGCCACCCGCATCAGCTTCATCAACGAGATCGCGATGATCTGCGAGCGGCTGGGCGCCGACATCCAGGAAGTGGCCGTGGGCATGAGCTACGACAAGCGCATCGGCCCGCACTTCCTCAACGCAGGACTTGGCTACGGCGGAAGCTGCTTCCCCAAGGACGTCAAGGCGCTGGAGCACATGGCGCTGGTGCAGGGCTCGCATCCTGCGCTGTTGCGCGCGGTGATGGACATCAACCGCGACGCGCATCGCTGGCCGGTCTTCACACTGCGCGATCTGCTCGGCAACACCCTGGACGGGCGCAACGATCGGCCTTCTGGGTCTGGCCTTCAAGCCCAACACGGACGATATTCGTGAGGCGCCGGCGCTGGAGATCGCGCGCATGCTGCAGTACGAAGGCGCCGTGGTCAAAGCCTACGATCCTGTGGCGATGCCGGGAGCGGCGCAGGAGAACCCCGAATTGCAATTGGCCGAAGACCCGTACGACCTGGCGAAGGAACTGGACGCCATCGTCGTCTGCACGGAATGGAACGAGTTCAAGCAGCTTGACCTGGACCGCATCAAGTACGCCATGCGCACAGCCCGTCATCGTGGACGGACGCAATATCTACGAGCCGCACACGATGCGGAAGCTCGGCTTCACCTATCGCGCCGTCGGCCGGGGAG
This sequence comes from uncultured Chloroflexia bacterium, assembly GCA_963752485.1. GTDB lineage: Bacteria > Chloroflexota > Anaerolineae > Caldilineales > Caldilineaceae > JASGTU01. The sequence goes on along the minus strand of CAVVYP010000011.1, from coordinate 51,798 downwards.
CAACCTTCGAAAATGACGCAGCGTAACTGCCCATGAGAACCCGGCTCGACAACGGCATGTTGGTCGTGCTCCAGGAGACGCACGCCGCGCCGGTGGCCAGTTTCTGGATCTTCTACCGTGTGGGCAGCCGCAACGAACTGCCCGGCACCACGGGCGTCAGCCACTGGGTGGAGCACATGCTGTTCAAGGGCACGGAGTCCTATCCGCGTGGCGAGTTTGACAAGGCTGTGTCGCGGGCGGGCGGCGTCTTCAACGGCATGACGTCGCAGGACTGGACTGCCTACTTCGAGACCTTCCCCTCCGACCGCATCGAGCTTGGCCCTCGAGGTGGAAAGCGACCGCATGGCAAACGCGGTCTTCGACCGCGGAGAGACAGAATCCGAACGCACGGTGATCCTCAGCGAGCGCGAGGGATCCGAAAACAGCTACTTCTGGCTGCTGAACGAAGAAGTGCAGGCCGCCGCGTTCCAACAGCACAGCTATCGCCACCCAACCATCGGCTGGAAGAGCGATCTGCACACCATGACGCGGGACGACCTGTACCGACCACTATCGCACCTTCTACACGCCGAACAACGCTGTGGCCGTAGCCGTCGGCGACTTCGACGCGGACGATATGCTGCAGCAGATTGACGCATACATTCGGCGACGCTGGCAACCGGGGCCGGACGTGCCGGACGTCCCGTGTGAGGAGCCGGAGCAGAAGGCGGAACGGCGCATCCTGCTGCGCGGCGATGACCCGACCGGCTACTACATGCACGCGTTCCACGCCCCGGCCGCCACGAGCGAGGACTTCTTCCCGCTGATCATCCTCGATGCCGTGTTGGGCGGCGCCAAAGGCATGGGCCTGTTCGGCGGTGGCACGAACAACCGCAGCAACCGGCTCTACCGCGCCTTGGTAGACACGGAGCTGGCCGTGGGCGCGGGCAGCAGCTATCGGCCCACCATGGACCCGTCCCTCTTCTTCTTCTACGCCACGCTGGCGCCCGGCGTCAGTCACCAAGCCATCGAGGATGCTGCTGTGGCAGCAGATCCGCCGCATCCAGGACGAAGGTGTGCGCGCCGAAGAACTGGAGAAGGCCATCAAGCAGACGAAAGCGCAGTTCGCCTACAGCAGCGAGAGCGTGACGCATCAGGCATACTGGCTGGGCTTCAGCGAGATCGTGGCCAGTCGCAATGGCTGGACGACTGGCTACCGGCGCTGACTGATGTCACGGTGGAGGACGTGCAGCGCGTGGCCAACGAATACTTCCAGCCCAACAGACAGACTGTCGGCTGGTATATGCCGGAAGAGCTCTGAGAGCTAATGACAAGACTCCGACGATCCAACAGCGGGCCATGCCCGGGCCGCACGACATTGCGCGCGTCGTGCTGGACAATGGACTGACGATCCTCGTGCGCGAGAACCATGCGGCCCCGGTCGCAGTGCTGGAGGGCGCGTTGCCGGCTGGGTCGATCCACGCTGCCACGCGCAAAGGCGGGTCTCGCCGCGTTCGTCTCCAGCATGGTGATGCGCGGCAGCGAGGGCTTTGACTTCGACGCCTTCAACGAAGAGATTGAGGGCGTCGGGGCCAGCCTGATGCGTGAGCGCAGGCGACCACAGCACGGATTTCGGTTCTACGAGCCTCTCGGAGGATTTCCCGCGCATGGTGGAGCTTCTGGCCGATGTGCTGCGACGCCCCACCTTTCCCGCCGGACATGTGGAACGCGTGCGCAACCACAAGCTGGTGCGCATCCAAGAGCGCGAACAGGACACGCAGGAAGTGGCGAATCTGCGTTTCTACGAGGCAATGTACGCAGGGCATCCCTATGCCGACTCGGGCCTCGGCTATGCAGACACCATCTCCGAACTCACTCGCGAGGAGCTTGTCGACTTCCACGCGGCGAGATACACGCCGGATGGCGGCGTAATCGTGATCACGGGCGACGTGCAGACGCGAGCGCGCCATCGACCTGATCCGCGAGCAGTTTGCCGATTGGCAAGGTCCGGCGCCGGACCGTACTGTGCTCGACGTGGATGCGCATACGGAGGCGCGGCGGCTCTTCTACCCACTGGCGGACAAAGTGCAGGCCGACATCATGATCGGCTGCCACGCCGTTTCTCGTCATCATGCGGATTTCCACGCCGTCCGCGTGGCCAACACGATCCTGGGTCGCTTCGGCATGATGGGTCGTCTGGGTGAGACCGTGCGCGAGGAGCAGGGGCTGGCCTACTACGCGTTACAGCACGCTGGACGCAATGCCCGTGGCGGGCGTGTGGCTAGCCAGCGCCGGCGTCAACCCCGCCAATGTAGACGTGGCTGTCGAGAGCATCCTGGCCGAGTTCGAGCGCCTGGGCTCGGAACGCGTGCCGGACGCCGAACTTGCAGACAGCCAAGCCTACCTGACCGGCGTCGTCCCGCTCACGCTGGAGACGAACGAGGGCGTAGCCTCGACGCTTCTGCAGATGGAGTGGCACGGGCTCGGTCTGGACTATCTGCAGCGTTACAACGACATCGTGTATGGCGTCACCGCGGAGGATGTGCAGCGTGTGGCGGCGACATACTTGCGCAGCGAGGCATGCCTTGCCGTCGTGGCCGGGCCGGCCGTGGAACAAGAGTCATGATCCGCACCGGGCTAGACCTTGTCGAAATTGAGCGTGTGCAGGCGTCCGTTGACCGCTTTGGCGCACGCTTTCTGAGCCGCGTGTTCACCGACGCCGAACTGGACATCTGCAACGGCAGGCCCGCCTCCCTGGCGGCTCGCTTCGCGGCCAAGGAGGCCGTCGCCAAAGCGCTGGGCACCGGCATCTGGCGCTGCGGCATCGAGTGGACCGACATCGAAATTCTCAACGACCCGGTGAGCCGAGAGCCGCACCTTTACCTTCACCGGGCAGCGGCCAAGCGGGCCGGCGAACTCGGCCTGAGGGAGTGGTCGATCAGCCTCACACACTCCAGGGAATCCGCCGTCGCGTTCACAGTCGCGATCGGCTAGCGCCCGTCTGCGATGTGCATCTGCGTCGCCGGCTGCGAAGAGGAGCAGAACCAATGACCGAGTTTGTGCAGGTGGTGACCACAGTCGACAGCGAGGCGGCGGCCAACGACATTGTCCGCGCCGTCCTGTCGCAACGGCTCGCCGCGTGCGGTCAAATCGCCGGCCCCGTGGCAAGTACATTCTGGTGGGACGGGCGGCTGGAGTCCAGCCGCGAATGGATGTGCATCCTCAAGAGCAGCCGCGAGCACCTGCCTGAACTGACGGAACAGCTACGGCGCGTCCATCCCTATGATGTGCCGGAAATCCTTGCCGTGCCTGTGGTGGCCGGCAACCCAGGCTACCTGGACTGGCTGCGCAGCGAGCTGCGACCGAGCGCATCCGCGCCTACCCAGGAATAGCTGCGCCTCGCTCCTCCGGCGTCAACACATCCAATACCTGGCACGCCAGTTCGTAGCGCCCGAAGCTCGGCATGAGGTAGACGCCCTGCACGTGGGGCAGTTCCTTGAGTTCCAGCAGGAGTTCCTGCGCCATCTTGACGCCTTCGTGGCGGCCCTCTTTCCCGGCCAGACGCATGCGTTCCAACGCCGCGTCGCTCAGCGTGATGCCGGGCACTTCGTTGTGAAGAAAGCTGGCGTGCTTGTGGCTCTGCAACGGCAACACGCCGATCAACACCGGCACAGGGAACTCGCCGTGCCGTTCTTCATAGAGTGCAAGGAAGTCTGACCACAACTTCGGGTCATAGATGGGCTGCGTCATCGTGAAGTGCGCGCCGCCGCTCACCTTCTGGTGAAAGCGGTCCACCTCTTCCGGCAGGTCGGGCCGCGTGGGATCGCACGCCACGGCAATGGTGAAGCCTGCGCGCTCGTCCCATCTCGCGGCCCGCGAGATCGTAGCCTTCGTTGTAGCTGTCGATGATGCGCACGAGGCCGATGCTATCCACGTCATAGACGGGCGTGCTCTGCTGCGTGTCGCCCAGGCCGGGCGGGTCCCCCGTCAGCGCAAGGATATTGCGCACGCCGAGCGCATGCGCGCCGATCAGGTCCGCCTGCAGGCCCATCAGCGATCGGTCACGCGTGGTGAAATGCAGGATCGTCTCGATGTCCACCTGCTGCTGGATCTGCGTGCACAGGGCCAGCGCGCCCATGCGCACACGCGCCATGGGGCTGTCGGCCACGTTGACGGCGTCCGCGCCGACGGACTTGGCGTGACGTGCGCCTTCGATCTGCTTCTCGGCGGTGAATGCGCGGGGCGGGTCCACCTCCACGCTGATCACGAAGCGTCCATCCTGCAGCTTCTTCAGGAGTCCGGTCGGCCCGGCCGCGCCGGCGACGTCGACCTCCGCGGACATGCCGGCATGGTATTCGGGCAATTCCTCCAGCGCGAAAACGCCGGTCACACTCTTCTCGCGTGACTTGGCCCGTGAGGTAACGGTCCAGCGCTTCGCGCATGGAGCGGATGTGCATGGGCGTCGTGCCGCAACAGCCGCCCACGATGCGGGCGCCCGCCTCCAGCAAGGGCGCCACGTGTTCGCCGAAGTATTCAGGGCTGGACGGGTAGGTGAGGCGGCCCTCAACGCGCGTAGGATACCCCGCGTTGGGCATGGCGCTGATGGGCCGTCCCGCGTGCGCCTCGGCGATGGCGGCCACGGTCTGCAACATCTGCGCCGGACCGACCGAGCAGTTCACGCCGATCACGTCCGCGCCGCTGCCGGCGAGCCTGGCCGCGACGTCCGCCGGTCTGTGGCCGGACGGGGTTACGCCGCCCTCGGAATAGGTCATGGAGGCGAGGATCGGAAGGTCGCAGACGCGCCGAGCCGTGTGCACGCCGATCTCCAGTTCCGCCAAATCCGTGAAGGTCTCGAACAGCAGGAAATCTGCGCCCGCTTCCCAGAGCGCCTCGATCTGCTCGGCGAAGATGGCGGCAATCCGGTCGCATTCGTCTCCGTCCACGCTCGCCGGCAGCTCGGACGGCCCGCGCCGCCCAGTGGGCCGACGTCGCCGGCGATGAAGAGGCTTCTGCCCGACACTTCACGCACATCGCGCACGAGCTTCACGGCTTTGAAATTGAAGTCGCGCACCTTGTCTTCCAGTCCGTGCTTGGCCAGGCGCAGGCGGCTTGCCCCGAAGGTGTGCGCTGGTGATGATATCCGCGCCGGCCGCAGCGTACGCCTGGTGGACTGCGGTCACCCATTCCGGGCGCGTCTCGACCAGCTGCTCCAGGCACTGGGCGCTGCTGGCGCCGCGCGCATAGAGCATCGTGCCCATAGCGCCGTCGGTCAGCAACGGCCCCTGCTGCAATTTGTCGAGAAACGGATTCATGGGACTGGCGCCTTCCTGAATGCCTGCACGCCGCCTGCGCGGCCGCGCAGGCGTTGATTCACTGCAACTTGCGGACGTTTATACATTATAGGGCAGAGTGCGGTAAAATTCTCAGCCGTCTCACTGGGGACGCTGACGGAACAGAGGGTGCCGCCGTGCGCCGATTGCGCTGTTCGTCGCTGAGCCTCACCGGCATATCACGTGTTCGCAGTTGGACAAGGTGGCTTTCGCGCACCTTCGTGTACAGGCAGCGGTAGCACATAGGATACGATGTCACGAAATACGCAGTTGCTTCTCAATAGCCAGCCGAATTACGTTCTGGATCCGGCAACGCTGACCGCTCGGTCCAAGGAGATCGTGCAGCCGGAGCTCCACGTGGAATCGGTCGAAATCCCGCTGGACGCCGGCAGTGAGGGCGTTCTGGTGCTGCGCGGCCGGATGCTCATCCACAACGACGAGTTCTTCAGTCGTTGGGTAGCAGAGTTCAAGCGCCTCGGCTACACGCCCGTGCTGCGCAAAGACGAGGCGGATCCGGACTACGTGGCGCTGCATGTGATGGCGGGCATCCCGCATAAGAGCGTGCCCCGCGTCTGGCTCAACATTCTGCTCTTCGTGCTCACCTTCCTGAGCACGTTGTTCGTGGGCTCCCTGTACGGGGCTACGGACGTCAACTCCGTCGCGGAGTTGTTCCTACCCAGAAACCTGATTCGCGGGCTGCCGTTCGCGCTCACCCTGCTCGGCATCCTGGGCGCACACGAGTTCGGCCACTACTTCGCCGCCCGTTATCACAAGGTGGCGGTCTCCCTCCCCTACTTCATTCCCATGCCGCTGGGCTTCGGCACGTTGGGCGCAGTCATCCAGATGAAGGAGCCCGTGCCGGATCGGCGCAAGTTGTTCGACATCGCCGTGGCAGGCCCCCTGGCCGGTCTGGTTCTCGCCGTTCCGCTGCTGATGTTCGGGCTCGCCGGCAGCCCGGTGACGATTCCGGACCCCTCCCCCAACGCAATGCTCGAGGGCAACAGCATACTGTACTACTATGCGAAGATCGCGGTCTTCGGCAAGGCGCTGCCCAACCCGATCACGGGTGAAGACGTGCTGATGAACCAGGTGACGTTTGCGGCGTGGATCGGCCTCCTCGTCACGGCGATCAACCTGCTGCCTGTGGGCCAGTTGGACGGCGGCCACGCGGTCTACGCCCTCTTCGGCAGGAAGGCGCGCTACATCAATATGGCTACGCTGGGCGTCATGACTGTGCTCGCCATCGCCGGTCTGCCGCCGCTCCAGCGCCTGTTTCCGGAACTGGTCTCGGTCGGCTACACCGGCTGGTTCCTGTGGCTGGCCCTGCTCATGGCGTTGGTGGGCCCCTTCCATCCGCCTGCGCTGGACGACGTCAGCGAGCTGGGTCCAAACCGCCGATTGATCGGCTACTTCGTCATCTTGTTGTTCATTATGATCTTTGTGCCCGTACCCATGCGGCCGCTCACCTGATCAGGCTGCGTTTCGGGTTGCATTTCAAGCCACATCAGTAGGCTACATCAGCAGGCTATATCAGACAGACTTGCACCAAACTCATCAAGGTTGAAATCATGACTGACGCGCTTTCCATGCAGGACACGATCCTCCGGCTTCACGAATACTGGTCAGACTTCGGGTGCCTCCTGTGGCAGCCGTACAGCGAAAAAGTCGGCGCCGGCACCATGAACCCTGCCACGGTCCTGCGCGTGCTGGGCCCGGAGCCCTGGAACGTGGCGTATGTGGAGCCCTCGTTCCGCGCCGACGACGGTCGCTACGCCGAGAATCCCAACCGCATGCAGATGCACAACCAATACCAAGTCATCCTCAAACCGGACCCGGGCAATCCCCAGGAGCTCTACCTGGGCAGCCTGGAGGCCATCGGTCTGGACCGCACCAAGCACGACATCCGCTTCGTCGAGGACAACTGGGAGTCGCCGGCGCTGGGTGCGTGGGGTCTGGGCTGGGAAGTGTGGCTGGACGGGCAGGAGATCACGCAGTTCACCTATTTCCAACAGGCCGGCAGCCTGACGTTGGACCCGGTCAGCGTCGAAATCACCTACGGCCTGGACCGCATCATCATGTATCTGCAGGGCAAGACGGATGTCTGGTCCCTCGCGGTCGACGATGAACACACGTTTGCAGACGTATACCGTACGCCCGAAATCGAGAATTGCGTCTACAACTTCGAACTGGCCGATGTGGAACGCATGAAGCAGCTCTTCGACATCTACCAGGCCGAAGCGCAGGCGTGCATCGATCGCGGGCTGGTCGTTCCGGCGCATGACTACATCCTGCGCCAGAGTCACACGTTCAACCTGCTGGATGCACGGGGGGCAGTCGGCGTGACCGAACGCGCCAAGTTCTTCACCGCCATGCGCAACCAGTCCCGCGCCGTCTCCGAACTCTACCTGGAGCAGCGGCAACGCGAGGAGTTCCCGTGGCTGCCCGACGACGCCAACGGCAGCGAAAGCGCGAGCGCCGGGCAGGCAACCGTCGCCGCACCCCGTGCAGACTATGCGCCGGCCACCGAGCCGCAGGACTTCGTACTGGAGCTCGGATTCGGAGGAATTGCCCCCTGACGATGTGGTGGACGGCATCGAGCAGATTCGAGCCGCCCTGCCCCGGATGCTGGAGGACGCACGTCTCGCCTACGATAGCCTGCACGTGACGGGCACAACGCGACGGCTGGTCGCCCGCATCGGCGGACTTGCGCCCACGCAGACGGACGTAACCATCGTGAAGCGCGGGCCGGCTGTCGAGCGGGCCTACGATAGCGAGGGCCATCCTACGAAAGCCGCAACCGGGTTCGCACGCGGCCAGGGCGTCGGCGTCGATGCGCTGGAAGAGCGCGAAGGGTATGTCTACGCCGTCACCAAAGAGGTAGGGCGAGCGGCGATTCAGGTGCTGCCCGAGCTGTGCGCTGACTTGCTCAACGGAATCCGCTGGCGCAAGACCATGCGCTGGAACAGCAGCGCAGCCTATCCGCGCCCCCTGCGCTGGATCGTCGCACTCTATGGCGACCAAGTCGTACCCTTTGCGTGGGCGGGCGTCGCCGCCGGCAACACCAGTCGCGGCCCCCGCTTTGCCGATGCCGTAGAAGCGTTGGAGCCTGGTGACTTCACCACCTTTGACGTCGACAGCGCCGCCGAATACGCCGCCGCGGTGGCGGACCAGGATATCGTCCTCGACCGAGACGAACGCCGGGCGCTAGTGCTGCAGCTCATCCAACAGGCAGCCGCCAAGGCGGGCGGGACCATACCGGACGACCCTGCCCTGTTGGACGAGGTGACGGACTTGGTTGAGGCGCCCCAGGCCCTGCTGGGCAATTTCGAACGGAAATACCTTGCCCTTCCCATGCCTGTATTGATCGGCGTGATGAAGAAGCATCAGCGCTATTTCAACATCATGCGCGACGGCAAGATGCTGCCAAACTTCGTGACCGTCGCCAATGCCCATGACCTGCCCCGGCCCGACGTAGTCATCGCCGGCAACGAAGGCGTGATCCGCGCCCGCTATGCGGATGCTGCCTATTTCTTCCGGCAGGACAGTGCACGCAGCCTGGAATCCTATACGGCGCGGTTGGATACGCTGACCTTCCACGAGCGACTTGGCTCCATGCTGGACAAGGTGAAACGCCTGCAGAAGCTGGCGCCCCAGGTAGCGTCCACGCTTGGCGCAGTCCGCTCGGATCTCGAGACCGTCGAGCGCGCGGCCTCGCTGTGCAAGTCCGATCTGGTGACGTCCATGGTGGTGGAGATGACCAGCTTGCAGGGCGTGATGGGCGAAATCTACGCCCTCAACAGCGGCGAAAGCGAGGACGTTGCAACCGCGATCCGCGAGCACTATCTCCCGCGCTTCGCCGACGACGACAGACCCAAGACGCAGGCCGGACTCGCGCTAAGCCTGGCCGACAAATTGGACAGCGTCGCGGGGCTCTTCGCTGTGGGCGCAATGCCTACGGGCAGCGCAGATCCGTTTGGGCTGCGCCGCGCCGCGCTGGGCATCGTGAAAAGCCTTCTGGAAGAGGGGGTCGATTTTGACGTAGAGGTGGGGCTCAGGAAGGCCGCCGAACAGCAGCCCATTCGCGTCAACACGGAGACCTTGGCCGAGGCGAATGCTTTCATCGCCCGGCGTCTGCAAGGCGTGCTGCTGGAATCGGGCTTTGCACACGACGTGGTTGAGGCGGTGCTGGCCGCGGCGGAGCCAACCCGACCGCTGCCGCACGCGCCTGTACTGACCTGACGGATGCCATAGCCGAAGAGGGCTGGATGGGCGCATTCACGGCATACGCCCGCTGCGCTCGCATCACGCGCAGCCTCGAAACAGAACTGCAACTGAGGCCGGACGCCTACCAAGACCCCGTCGAGCGAAAACTGCACGACGCCTACGTCCAGGCTGCGGCCGATATGTTCTCCGTCAAGGAGCCCGCGCAGCGGCTTGGTCAAGCGCTGGCCGACCTGCAGAAGCCTATTGATACCTACTTCGAGACTGTGCTCGTGAACGCCGAGAATGAAACCGTGCGCGAGGCCCGCCTTGCTCTCGTCCAGCACATTGCGATGCTGCCTGCATCGGTGGCCGACCTGAGCAAGCTGCAAGGATTCTAGACCGCACCGCCCCCCGCACACGGCTGGCTCGCCTTGTCGCGGTTTGAACAATGTACGCGGGGGTACTTCCTGGCCGTATGCGCGCGCAGTAGGCTGGCGGCGACGTAGCCGGCGCGCTCCATGGTGCATGAGAGCCGCCGGCTCGGACGCGAGGAGCTTCGTCAATGCGCGCCGCGGGCAGCCAATCCCATTCACAGACAGAAGACGACCGCACGCCCAGGCGCGCGCTGACCAAATGGCAGGCGCTGTGGCTGCTTGCTGTGGCAGAGTTCCTCGCCATGGCGGTCTGGTTCTCGGCGTCCGCCACCCTTCCCAGCCTCACCGCAGAATGGACCTTGTCCGATTCCGGCCGCGCCTGGCTCACGATGTCGGTACAGATCGGCTTCGTGGCCGGCGCGTTCGTTTCCGCAGTCTTCAACCTGGCCGACCGCATCCCGCCGCGTGCGCTCTTCTCGGCGTCGGCATTCGCCGCCGCCGCCGCAACAGCCCTGATCGCGCTTGTCTCCACCGGCCCGGCGACCGCGCTTCCTCTGCGCTTCCTGACCGGTGTCTTCCTCGCCGGCGTCTACCCGGTGGGCATGAAGATCATGGCCACGTGGACCAAACGCGACCGTGGACTGGCGATCGGATTGCTGGTCGGCGCACTGACGCTCGGTTCCGCCGCGCCCACTTGCTCAATGCGTTCGGCGGCGCGCAGAACTGGCGCATCGTGCTCTATCTGGCCGCGCTCATGGCGAGCTGTGGGCGGGATTGATCGCGCTGCTGTTTATCGACGAGGGCCCATACCGCGCCAAGACGCCTCCCTTCGACTGGCGCTATGCCGGCCGAATCCTACGCACGCGCGAACTGGCGCTCGCCAATATGGGATACCTGGGCCACATGTGGGAGCTTTACGCGATGTGGGCGTGGATTCCGCTGTTCTTGCTGGCCAGCTTCGCAGCCGTCGGCATCGCGCCGCACTGGGCTAGCGTCGCCGCCTTTGCGGTGATGGGCGCCGGCGCACTGGGATCCGTCCTCGCCGGCAGGATGGCTGACCGCGTCGGACGCACCACGGTAACCATCGCGTCGCTCGCCATCAGCGGGACATGCGCCCTGGTGATCGGCGCGCTGTTCGGCGGCAACCCGTATCTCGTAGTCGGCGTGAGCCTGGTGTGGGGATTCGCAGTGGTGGCGGATTCTGCGCAGTTTTCCGCGGCCGTCAGCGAGTTGAGCGACAGCGCCTACGCCGGCACCGCGCTCACCCTGCAGACGAGCCTTGGCTTCCTGTTGACGCTGCTGACGATCCGCGCCGTGCCGTACTTCGTGGGTTGGTTCGGCTGGCAGTGGGCGTTTGCGTTCCTGGCCGTTGGCCCCGTCGCCGGCATCTGGGCGATGTGGCGACTGCGCAGCCTGCCCGCCGCCGAAAAGATCGCCGGCGGGCGAAGATAGACGGCCAAGCCTCATTCCCTAGGGATGCGCCACCGCGATCGCGTCCTGCCCAGCCTGCATGCCCTGATCTGCCTGCATGGCAGCCGTCTCGCCCGGCAAGCCGGCAATGCGCTCGTACTCGTCGTACGCCATCAAGCTCGCACCGTTCACCTCCAGTGCGAAGTCTGCGGGCACAGCCGATTCGTTGAAGACGATGATCTGCATAGATGTCCTGTGCGCCAAGACGCACATTCGCCGACATCTTGCCTGGCGCGCCGTTGGCGTCCGGCCGCCCCGCGGCCAGGTTGAGTTCGGCCAACAGCGCTCCCTGGTTAACGTGGCGCAGGCCATCTTGGGTCAATACCCAGAAGTTGATGACGCCGTTGGGCACGAAGCCGCCGTCCACCCGATAGCTCAGGCGCACGCTGATCTCCCCGTCTGCGGCCGGCCGGAGTGCGAACTCGCGCCGGTCGCCCAACGGATGCAGGGAGCCGCTCATCGAGCGAGCATGCGCAGGCGGCGTTCCGACATTCAGCGTCTCTCGCGCGACGACGGGAATCGTCTGCGCCGGCTGGTCGGCGTTCTGCGCCGGCGGCGCGAACGATTCGCCCACGTCCGGCAGCGGAGCCGTTTCCGGCTGGACAGGCACGCGCAACAGCGTCTGTCCGCCCTCGTCCACCAGCGTAGCTCCATGTACGGTCAGCATGTAGCGAGTCGGCGTATGCCACGAATTACTGACAATCACCGTGTAGCCGCCGGGGCTTTCGGCGCGCAATGAAGCTTGCACGATAGTGCCGTCCGGCCCGGCGCGCAGTGTTTCGCCCTGCGCCAGCGCGACATCGGCAAGGGGCGTACCCGTCAGGTACGCCTGCATGCCCTGCTCCGACAGCACGGTGAAGTTCACGCCGTCACGTACCAGCGCATCGTCCGGTGTGCGATAGACGAGTGTGAGTACAATCGACGGCGCGCCTTGCGCGGGTTCCAGTCCGAGGAAGTGTGCATCTCCGTCGCCGGCGAGGAATCCCTGCAACTCCAAGGCGCGGACGGCCGCGCTTTCGCCCGGCTCGGCCGCTTGCAGCGGTGAAACAGTCAATAGCGCGCCGGCCAAGACTGCAACGGCCAGTGCCAATGCAGTCGCCAACAGCGCGCGCGGTTCGCGTTCTTTGCGCAGAATCATGGGCTCAGCTCCCATTTCTATATGAGGTACTCCGGATTCAATCTGCCGGTCCAACTGCGTCTTCGCGCCCACCCCTGAACGCGAATCAACGCCCCCGGCACAAGTGATGACGGGGTCGTTGCGAAATCGATACTATGAATTGCTGGACCTCGAACCTTCGCTACAGTCCGCTGACCACCGCGTAGGTAGCTGAGGTTGATTCTCGTGCGCCGTGGAAACGGAGTGCGCTGAGCGGAGTGTGCTGAACATGAAACGGGCGCCCGGATGACCGGACGCCCGCTTTGCTACGCTGGCTAGAACGCCGTCGCGAATCCCAGGTCAGCGACTGATTGGCATCGGCATGGCATCGGCATTGGCATCGGCATCGGCTTGGGTTTCTGCTCCCAATAGACGCTGATCAGTGCGTCCTCGGCTTCCTCGAAGTACTCGACCACGACCCAGTGCGTGCCGCGGGAGAGCGCGATGTCGCCCTTGAACTCCGTGGCAGGTTGGATGTTCCACGCGTCGATCACCATGTTGTCGTCGACCAGCACGCGCACGCCGTCATCCGATGTGGCATGGAAGCGGTACTCACCGCCGTCAAAGTAGACGGCCCGTTCCCAACGAACGCTGAATCGATCTTCGGGCATCCCCTCGAACGGCGCCCCGGTGTACCAGTTGAAGCGCACTTCGGCGTCCTGGCGTTCTTCCACGAATTCGCCGAAATACTTGTCCTTGAAGTAGGAGCCCTTCCAGTGGTCCATTTCCTTGCCGTGTGACGGAGCGCCACACTCAGGGCTCGGCATGGCTGCATCGGCGGCATGGGCTGCATCGGCGGCATGGCTGCATGGGCTGGCTCGGCTGCGCCGGCGGCATGGCTGCATCGGCGGCTGCATGGGCTGGCTCGGCTGCGCCGGCGGCATGGGCTGCATCGGCGGCTGCATGGGCTGGCTCGGCTGCGCCGGCGGTTGCATCGGCGGCTGCATGGGCTGGCTCGGCTGCGCCGGCGGTTGCATCGGCGGCTGCATGGGCTGGCTCGGCTGCGCCGGTGGTTGCATCGGCGGTTGCATAGGCTGGCTCGGCTGCGCCGGCGGTTGCATCGGCTGACTCGGCTTTGCCGGCGGCATCGGCTGGCTCGGCGGCATGGGCATCTGGCCCTGGCCGGTCGGAATACACAACACCTGACCGGCGTAGATGTGATTCGGATTCGAAATCCCGTTCACTTCCATCAGCACATACGGGTCGACCATATACCGCAACGCAATGCCCGACAACGTCTCACCATAGCGCACCACGTGCTCCTGCTGGCACATCTTGCCGCCAGTGCCACCGGAGCCGCCGCCTGGAATCACAAGCTTCTGACCGACGTAGATGTGATTCGGGTTGGTGATGCCATTGGCGCGCATGAGCGCCTCGGTCGTAGTACCGAAGCGCAGCGCGATTTCGGACAGCGTGTCTCCCGGCTGGACATAATAATAATTGCCCTGACTGCCCCCGCCGTACGGGTCCCCGCCCTGATAGCCCCCACCGTAGGGGTCGCCCGCGTAATGATTCCCGCTGGTATTGCCTGCGTTGTACATGGACGGTTCGTCCGGCCAGTACGCGCCGCCGTCCGAAGGCGGACCGCCGCTCTGCGCCATGACGGACCCGGGCACGATCACACTCAGCGCAATGGCCAAGACCATCGCGCACGTCACGAGCGTGCGCCCAATCCGTCGCGCACCTGGACGAGTGCTTGTCATCTTCAGTGACTCCTTTCCATACGTTGCATCACTTCGTGCGTAGGATCACCCATCCTGGCGCCATTGCGCACGGCGAGATCACAGTTATCCTTGCTATATGGTTACGACGACGCCACGCGCAAAAAGGTATGGCGATGTTGGCGTGAAGCGACGACGGGAATCACTCGTATGCGGATCGTCCTCTGCGATCGTCGCTCATGCGTTAGAACTCGAACTTCTGTCCACGCACGGGCGTGCTGACGACGGCATCCCCCTGCTCGCGCAGCAGGTCCGGCCAGCACATTCATCGGCCCCGCTTCGCCATGGACCAGGATCACCTGTTCGAGCCGCTTCTGATCGAAGGCATTCGCCCAGCGCAGCAGACCGTGCTGGTCCGCGTGTGCGCTGTAGCCGTCGATGGACTCCACACGCGCCCGCACCTCGCACTCATCGCCATAGATCTTCACCGTCTTGGCGCCGTCCTTCAGCTTGCGCCCCAACGTATGCTCGGCCATGAAGCTGACGAGAAGCACTGTATTGTCAGGATGCTCTATGCCGTGTTTCAGATGGTGGAGGATGCGGCCGTTCTCGGCCATGCCGCTGGCGCTGATGACGACGAAGGGGCCGGGCATATGGTTGAGCTGCTTGCTGCGCCGCACGTTGCGCACGTATTCGATGTTGTCGAAGTCGAACGGACTCTTGCGCCGATCCTCGGTGAGGAACCGCTGCACCTCGTCGTTCCATTCCTCCGGGTGCATGCGGAACACGTCAGTCGCATTCACCGCCAGCGGGCTGTCTACGAACACCGGCAGTTCGGGGATGTCGCCGTCCGCGTCTAGCTGGTTCAAACCGTAGACGAGCTCCTGCGTGCGGCCGACGGCGAACGCAGGGATGATGACGCGGCCGCGGCGCCGGGCCGCGGCGTTGACGACGTCGCGCAGCTTGTGCAGCGCGCCCTCATACGGGCCGTGCAACCTGTCGCCATACGTACTCTCCATCAGCAGAACGTCCGCCTCGCCGGGCGGGTCGGGCGAATCCAGGATGGGGCTCTCCTCGCGGCCGATGTCGCCACTGAAGACCAGGCGCTTGTGCGGCGCCGTTCTCGCGGACGTCCAGCGCCACGTGCGCCGCACCCAGGATATGGCCGGCTTCGTAGAAGGTCAGTTCCACGCCGTCGACGATGGGCACGCTGCGGTGCAGTCCGATGGCGACGAACTGTCCCAACGACGCCTGCGCGTCCTTGCGCGTGTACATCGGCTCCACGAGTGGTTCGCCCTCGCGTCGACGCTTCCTATTCAAATAGGCGGCGTCCATTTCCTGGATGTAGCCGGAGTCCATGAGCATATAGGTGCACAGGTTGCGCGTGGCCGCGGTGCACCAGATGTTGCCGGTGAACCCCTGCTTCACGAGATTCGGTATGTTGCCGGAGTGGTCGATGTGCGCATGGCTCAGCACCAGGGCGTCGATGCTCGCCGGGTCGAACGGAAAGTTCAGATTGCGCTCGTACGTGTCCGCACGTCGCCCCTGGTATAGCCCGCACTCGAGCAAGATCCGCTTGCCGTTCACCTCCACAAGGTGTTGCGATCCGGTGACTTCCTGCGCGGCGCCGTATGTCGTAAGTTGCATGGTCCCCCCATGGTTTGAAGTATCAAGAGTTCGCCCCATTGTAAGTCCGAACCGTGCAGCGCTCAACCCGAGCCACCGGCGGCTGCAGATGCAAGCTGCGGACGCAAGCTGCGGACACAAACCGAAGCGCGGCAGTGGCGGCGTTTCGTGCTACGCATCCGTCGGACATCCGCCACAGATGAGGCTCCGGCGCACATGACAGACGGCGGAATATGCGGTACACTGTCCAGAACATACGCGCCGGAGCGAGTGCGCCAATTTTGCATGCGCCGGCACGATCCCCGGCGCGTGATTCGAGTGCATACCTTACAGATCGGCACACTGGGCTGATGAAGATCCGTTACGCAGCGACGTTGAGCGGCCTTGCCCTTCTGGTGGCGGGGATATTCACGGCGATGGTCCTGCGCAAGGGCCTGCGCATCGACGTGGTCCAATTGCCCCGGCAGGTGTGGATACAGGACAATACGGCATTGTGGTCGCTGGGACTCTGGCTCTGGCTGCTGGCCTTGTTCGGCTGGATGGTGTTGCTGGTCACGCTCATGTGGAGCTACCTGCCCGGCCACCGCGTTTCGTCCATGCTCCAATCCGGCCTGCTACTCATCGCCGCTACGCTGGGGGTCGCGGGTGTGGTCATATGGATGAACGCATTCCCGTACGTAGCCGGCCTGACGGATGCGTACTTCATGTCGTCATTCGTGGATTCGCTGGTTCTAGGCCTGCTCGGAGCAGCATTCTTCATGGGCGGCGCCGTGACCGCGTGGATCGGCTGGGACCTGGGCCGGCTGGACACACTCGATTGGGCATGGGGTGCGCCGCCCATCGCCGCCGGGTTGCTGGCGGCGCCGTCGCCCTTCCTATTGCCCATGCCTTGGCTGCTGGTTGCTGCCGGCGTCATCTGGCTGGGCTGGAGTCTGTTTCTGGCCACGCGCGGCGACATGCCCAACGCATTTTCGGAATATGACCTGATTGAGCAACGCACATGTAGTGAGCTACTGGCAGTCGCACGCGGTGACCGGCCGGCCGATCTCGTGTTGCGCGGCGGGCGAATCGCCAACGTCTTCACGGGCGAAATCGAAGATGCCGACATCGCCGTGTTCGACGGCAAGATCGCGGGCATCGGCCCAGGCTATCACGGCCGCGAACGCGCGACCTGCGCGGCGCGACCGTCGCGCCGGGCCTCATCGATGCGCATGTGCACATCGAGAGCAGCCTCTGCATTCCCCGCCAGTTCGCCGCCGCGCTGCTGCCGCACGGCGTGACCACCGCCGTCGTCGACCCGCACGAAGTTGCGAACGTGGCGGGCGTCGCCGGCATCCGCTATCTGGCCGAGAGCAGTCGCGATCTCCCGCTAGACGCCATCTTCATGGCCCCGTCCTCTGTACCGGCGACGGACCTGCAGGCAGGGGGAGCGACGCTCAGCGCGGACGATCTGGCGGACCTCTTGGCGGATGGCACTGTGCACGGGCTTGCCGAGGTAATGAACTATCCCGGCGTCGTGGCCGGCGACCCGGAAGTACTGCGCAAGATCGAACTCTTCCGCGGGCGGCCCATCGACGGCCATGCGCCGGGCTTGTCCGGCGCATTTCTCAACGCGTATGTGGCGGCGGGCATTGGCAGCGACCACGAGTGCACGAGCGTGGAAGAGGCGCGCGAAAAACTGGCGCGCGGCCTGTATATCCTGATTCGCGAGGCGACCAACGCCCGCAATCTGCACACATTGTTGCCGCTGGTCACCGCCCGGAACTCGCGCCGCATCTGCTTCTGCACGGATGATCGCATTCCGACGGATTTGTTGGCGCAAGGCTCCATCGACTACATGGTGCGCGAAGCCATCGCCTATGGAATCGATCCCGTGGAGGCTGTGCGCATGGGCGACGCTGAACACCGCCGAATGGTTCGGACTGTCGGACCGCGGTGCGATTGCGCCGGGGCGACTGGCGGATCTGGTTGTCGTCGAGGACCTGCGCGAATTCGTCCCGTCCCTGGTCTACAAACGCGGCGTACTCGTGGCGCAAGACGGCGAAATGCTCGCAACAGCGCTCCCGTCAGCGCTGGCTGCGCCGCCGTCGGTTCGCAGCAGCGTCAACGTCGACTGGGAAGCCGTCCGCTTCCAGGTGCCGGCCCAGGGCAGGCGCATTCGCACCATCGGCGCAGTGGAGGACCAGCTCGTCACCGATGAGCGCATCCTGGACGCCCAGGTGGAGGGAGAGCACGCCGTCTGCGTCGCCGCAGCGCGACCTGCTAAAGATCGCTGTCGTGGAGCGCCACCGGGCAAGCGGCGACATGGGCGTGGGCTTCATCCAGGGCATCGGCCTCAAGGCGGGCGCCATGGCCGGCACCATCGCCCATGACCACCACAACCTGGTCGTGATCGGCGCGGACGACAGGTCGATGATGAGGGCCGCCCATGCGGTCGCCGAGATGGGCGGCGGGCTGGCGTCGCCGACGGGGAGAACGTTCTCGCTACGTTGCCGCTGCCGGTCGCCGGGCTGATGAGCGACAGGCCGATTTCGGACGTGCGCCGGGGCTACGAAACCATCCTGGCCGCGGCCGCGGGCCAGGGCTCGCAGCTCCACGACCCCTTCATGGCCATGAGCTTCATGGCCCTCGAGGTGATTCCCATTCTGAAGCTGACCGATCGCGGCCTCGTCAATGTCAACCGATTCGAAATTGTGGACCTTTTTGTAGAGTAGTCGATAAGCAACCGAGCGGCAGCCGCATCCATACCGCACGACGTGCGGTCATCGAGGCGCACAAAGGAGCATATTCGCCATGTTTGAATCACTTTCGCCGGCCCCGCCGGATGCCATTCTGGGCCTGACCGTTGCCTTCAACGAGGACCCGAACCCCATCAAGATCAATCTCGGTGTGGGCGTGTTCAAGGACGCCGACGGCAAGACGCCCATACTCAAGTCCGTGCGCACCGCTGAAGAACGCATTTTGCTGACAGAACAGACAAAGTCCTATCTGCCCATCGATGGCGGACCCGCCTACAACAGCGCCACGCAGAAGCTGCTGTTTGGCGAAGCCGCACCCGATCGTGCGCGGCGGCCAGGCTGTGACCGCGCAGACGCCGGGCGGAACTGGGGCTCTGCGCGTTGCCGCGGACTTCATCGCCAAGACCATCGCCGAATGCGACCGTCTGGGTCAGCGATCCCACGTGGCCCAACCACCCTGGC
Source organism: uncultured Chloroflexia bacterium (assembly GCA_963752485.1). GTDB lineage: Bacteria > Chloroflexota > Anaerolineae > Caldilineales > Caldilineaceae > JASGTU01. The sequence goes on along the minus strand of CAVVYP010000011.1, from coordinate 32,799 downwards.
GTCTTCACATCGGCGGGTCTGACGGTCAAGACCTATCCCTATTTCGACGCGACAACGAATGCGCTCGACTTCCAGGGCATGGCCGCCGCCGTGGCGCGCATGTCTGCGGGCGATGTGCTTGTGCTGCACGGCTGTTGCCACAACCCGACGGGCGTCGACCTGGCTCCGCAGCAGTGGGACATCATCACGCAGCTCGTGTCCGACATGCGCATCCTGCCCCTGATCGATTTCGCCTACCAGGGCTTTGCCAGCGGCCTCCGCGAGGACGCCGAGGGCTGGCTGCGTTTGGCGCAGCCGGGCAACGAACTGATCGTCGCCAGTTCCTATTCCAAGAACTTCGGCCTGTACAACGAGCGCGTGGGCGCCATGACGCTCGTCGGCGCCACACGCCAGGAGGCGGAAACCGCGCTCAGCCACATCAAGACCGTGGTGCGCACCAACTACTCCAACCCGCCCAGCCACGGCGGCGCCATCGTCAGCACGGTGCTGAACGACGAGGACCTGCGCGGCGCAGTGGGAGCAGGAAGTGGCCGCCATGCGCGACCGCATCAACAACATCCGCGGTCTGTTCGTGGAGTCCCTGAACGAAAGGGGCGTCGACCGGGACTTCAGCTTCATTGCGCGCCAGCGGGGCATGTTCTCCTTCTCCGGCCTAAACCCGGCCCAGGTGAAGCGTCTGCGCGACGAGTACTCGATCTACATCGTAGGCTCGGGTCGCATCAACGTCGCGGGGATGACGCGAGGCCAACATGGACTATCTATGCGACGCCATCGCGGACGTTCTGTAGACCGGGCGCCGCGGCGAAAACCGATCGTCCGCTGAGTCACCGCAACTGATCTGTCGCCAGTCCTTGTGACGGTAGTCACCACAAGGATCGGCGACCAACGTCTGAGCCGTCCGCCCGCAACCGTCCCGGTAGCGGACTGGAACTGCACAGGAGCCATCACCGCATGAAGGACCTCTCCCAACTCGTCGCCGGCGTGCCCGCGTCCGTCACGGCGCTCATGATGATGAAGGGCAAGGAACTGGCCGCTGCCGGATACGACATCGTCAACCTGGCCGGCGGCGAGCCCGACTTCGATACGCCACAGCACATCACCGACGCGGCCCTCGCAGCCATCCGCGCCGGCGACACCCACTATCCGCCCTCGTTCGGGACGCCGGCCCTCCTGCAGGCCATCGTCGCCAAGCTGGCGCGCGAGAACGACGTGCGCCACTTCACGACGCAGGAAATCCTCGTCACGCCCGGCGGCAAGTTTGCCCTCTTTGCGGCGCTGTCGGCCACGCTCAACCCGGGCGACGAGGTGCTGATTCTCGACCCCTCGTGGGTAACGTATGCGCCGATGGTGCAACTCACCGGGGGAACGCCCGTGCGCGTGCCGCTTTCGTCGGCGGACAATTTCGCCATCACGGCGGAAACGCTGCGCGAGTGGGTGACGCCCAGGACCAAGCTGATGATGGTCAATAGCCCGAACAATCCTACCGGGCGCGTGCTTTCGCCGGCCGAGATCGACGCCGTTGTCACTGTCGCCGGCGAACACGATCTCTATGTGCTTGCCGATGAGATCTACGAGCACATCCTATTCGACGGCGCGCGGCACATCAGCCTGGCCGCGCAGCCGGGCATGGCGGAACGCACCCTCATCGTCAACGGTTTCAGCAAGGCATACGCGATGACCGGCTGGCGGCTCGGCTGGCTGGCCAGTCCCGCGCCAATTGCGAAGCTGGCGCGCACCTTCCAGACGCAGAGCATCACCAGCGCAGCCAGCTTCACCATGGCCGCCGGCGTTGCAGCGCTGAACGGGCCGCAGGAATGCGTGCACGAGATGACGGCCGCCTATGCCAAGCGCCGCGAGTTCCTGCTCGACGCGCTGGACGAGATCCCCGGCGTGGAGTGTCCGCCCGTGGAAGGCGCGTTCTACATCTTCCCCAAGTTCCCGGAGTCGGAACTCACAAGCCTTGAACTCAGCCGGCGTTTGCTGGAGGACGGTCTGATCGCCAGCACGCCGGGCAGCGCCTTTGGCCAAGCGGGCGAGGGCCACGTGCGTTTCAGCTTCGCCGCGAGCATGGAAGACCTGGAGCGCACCGTGGAGCGGCTGGCGAAGTTGGCCCCGACGCTCTAGCGGGCGCAACAGATACCCAAACCACCAAACCTCATCGAACCCTGAGAATCGGAATCATCATGGAAATCGAGTGGTACGTCTACGTCTTCGCCATTCTCGGCGGCATCCTGGCGGGCATCATCAACACGCTGGCCGGCAGCGGATCCGTCGTCACGTTGCCCATTCTCGTCATGCTCGGTCTGCCCGCCAACTACGCCAACGCCACCAATCGCGTCGGCGTCGCAATTCAAAATGTGGTCGGCATCACGACCTTCCAGCGCAAGGGACACTTGAATCTGGAAGGCGGTCTGTGGTACGCACTTGTCGCGTTGCCCGGGGCCGTGGTGGGCGCCTGGGTGGCAGCCAACATGAGCAAGGAGCAGATGAACTACGCCATCGGCGTCGTGATGGTCATCATGCTCTTTGTCGTACTGATGAACCCGCAGCAGTGGCTGCGCGAGCAATCCGAAGTCGCGGAAGGGAGACCGTCCATCTGGATGCTGATCGTCTTCTTTGGCATCGGCATCTACGGCGGCTTCATTCAGGCGGGGATCGGCGTTCTCATATTGACGGCGCTCGTCATGGGCGTCGGCTACAACCTGGCCCACGCCAACGCCATCAAACTGATGATCGTGCTGGCCGTGACGCTGGTCGCACTGGCCGTGTTCATGGTTCAGGACCTGATCGTGTGGCCCATCGGCCTGCTCATGGCCGTGGGTCAGAGCATCGGCGCGTGGATGGCCGCGACGTATGCTGTAACCGCCAAGAACGCCAACCTCTGGGTGCGACGGCTGCTCATCGCCGTCATCGTATTCTCCATCTTCAAGTTCTTCGGCATCTTCGACATGATGATGGGCTGGATCGGCTGACCGGTTGGGGCGGCGGTTCCAGAGCAACGCCCTTTCTCAAAAAGTAGGCCGGAGCTCGATTTCGCTCCGGCCTACGCATTTGTGATGGTATGTCACCGGCCACGCGCCATGCATACGCGGCCGATCACGCTTCGTCGGCGGCGGTATCGACGCCGGCTGTGCCGGCCTGGGCTAGCTCCTGCGCACGCCGGCGACGGCGACGCACGACGATGGTGCGGATCAGCCAGGCAAGTAGCGCCAACGGGATCAGCGCCATCAACAGGATGGGCAGCAGGAAGACCACGATCCAGATGGCGAGGTCGCCGAAGAACTGCAATGCGTTGACGAGCGCCCGCATCGCGTTGCGCACGACCGTGGCCGGAGCCCAGCCATCCTCTACCACAGGCCGGCTTGCCTCGTCCGGGATCAGCATGACCTCCACAGTGGAGAGTGCGATTCGGTCGTCCATCAGGTTCTGCCTGCCCTGAAGCTGCTCGATCTCGCCGCGTATCTGGGTGAGATCGCGGTGCACGGCCAGGATGTCTTCGGATTTGGCGTTGGGGCGGGCGCGCACCTCGGCCAGCAGCTCACGCAGCTCGTTCTCCGTGGCGCGCAGGTTGCGGAGTTGCGCCTCGATGTCGCTGTACTGGTCCGTTACATCCTCACGGTCGAGGTTCATCGAGCGCACTTCCAATGCCATCTCCTCGAGCTGAGACAGGAACGGCTCCAATTGCTCCGCCGGCACGCGCAGCGTGATCGATCCGCGCAGCAGGTTGCGGTCGCCGTAGGTGTCGCGATACATGTTGGCCTGCGACACATAGCCGCCGACCTCCCCCACCAACGCCGTGATCTCGTTGGCCGACTGCTCGGTATCCGCCACTACGAGCTCCATGGTCGAAGTGGCGATGATCTTGCGCGTGTTCGCCAGCGGGCCGGAAACAACGCCGCCCTCGTCGGCGGCAAAGGTTTCGCTGAAGGCGGCCTCTTCCGCCATCATCGGCGCTTCGGCCGTACGCGCGGGGGCAGACGCCATCCCCCCACAGCCCGCCACCGCCGCGAGCAGCGCCGCAACCGCCAACAGCGCAACAAAACGCTTTGTAGTATGTCGAGTATCTCGCATCACCCGCCTCATAGCTTTCGCTCCCTCTCCTGCGCCGGATTCGACGCGCTCGCTGTGACTCTTCCGGCAGTCGCAGAACTGTATTCGCTACTTGAAAGCGTCTGCCTCATCCACAGGACGGACAACCCTGCATCCATGTTCCCGCACGCCGGATTCTGACGGATGGGGTGCGTGGAATCTGCGCAGCCCACCCGTTTGGCACGCTAGAGAAGTCATTGTCGGCGGAACTCTGCGAAGCTTGTGTGTGACGAAGCCGCCTGCTAGAATCGCACCATGGAACTCGATACCCTGCGCGCCCACCTACTCGCATTCCCCGGCACAGCCGAAGAGACGCCGTTCGGACCGGAAGCGCTCGTGTACAAGGTGCGCGGCAAGATGTTTGCGCTGATCGCGTGGCAGGAGTCGCCGCTGCGCATCACGCTGAAGTGTGAGCCCATGCGCACGCTGGCGTTGCGCGACGAATATCCAACCGTGCTGCCGGGCTACCACATGAACAAGCGCCATTGGAATACGGTCATCCTCGATGGAAGCCTCGATGCCGACCTCGTGGCCGCCATGATCGAGGAGTCCTATGACCTCGTGGTGCGCGGACTGCCCAAGGCTACGCGGCAGGAACTGGCGGAGCCTGCGCTGACGCAGTTGCGGCGACCGCCTACGCCCGCGCCGACTGATCCCAGTGCAATAGCCGGTCCATATTCTCCGCCAGCACGACGATAGTCTCCCAGTCCCAAGCCACGATGTCCTGCGTATGCGCCAGGTTGTTGCGCAGTCCCTCCACCATCTTCATGGCGCGCTCCGCCCGCTTGCGCGACTGGAAGCCCGCCTGAGTGCGCAACGCCTCATCCCGGATCACGATCTGCGCCTTGTCGCCGAACTGTAGACAGTCCAGCAGACTGGGATTCTGATTGCGCCGGCGCCGCTCTTCCAGCAGTTCCTGGGCCTTGGCTACGCGCGCATCCGAGAGATATCGCCTCCATTCGCCGTCGGGCATGTGCTGCTCGATCATGCGCAGATAGTACATTTCGATGATGGTCACGATTCCGAAGAGCCACATGCGCACAGGCGGGTCCTGCAGGTCCTCGCGCGTCACGTATCCGCCTACCCCGCCGAGCACACGTACAAACGCAAACGGCGCGTCCGCCAACGCCAACACGACGTCCACGAGCGGCGTGCTTTCCACCAGCACCCGCGCCTCGTCGAATCCATGCGCGAAGTCGCCGCACTGCCCTTCCCCCAGTTCCCCGCGCAGGAGGTAGCCGCCGACGCGGCCATACGTGCGCACGCCGGCGACCGGATGGCGTTGCGCCTCCAGCGCGTCGCGCACAACTCCGGCGTTGGTGGAAGCGTCGAACGACAGCAGCGGTTCCGCGATGTCCCGCACGGTGACCCCGCGCAGGAACACGCGTTGCATATCGTAATAGGAAGAATCGACTCCAAACTCCGGCTGCGCAGTCATCGTTTCGACATAGCTCCCTCATGGTCGCCTACTGCATGGGTTCAGCGTACGCCTCCAGCGGCGGGCACGTGCAAACGATGTGACGGTCGCCGAAGACGTTATCGATGCGTGACACAGGCGGCCAGTATTTCGCCTCATGCACCCAAGCGGCCGGATAGGCGGCGCGCTCCCGGCTGTACGGCCTGTCCCAGACATCGCTAGACACAGCCTGCGCCGTGTGCGGCGCGCCGCGCAGGACACTGGACGCAGCGTCCGCGTTCCCCTGCTCCACCTCGCGAATCTCCTCGCGGATGGCGATCATGGCGTCGCAGAAGCGGTCCAACTCCGCCTTCGCTTCACTCTCGGTCGGCTCGATCATCAGTGTACCGGGTACGGGGAACGACATGGTCGGCGCGTGAAAACCGTAGTCCATCAGCCGCTTGGCGATGTCCTCGACTTCGACGCCCGCATGCTTTAGCGGCCTGGTGTCCAGAATGCACTCGTGCGCCACGAAGCCGTGCGCGCCGCGGTAGAGGACAGGATAATGCGCAGCCAGCCGCTCGGCAATGTAGTTGGCGTTCAAGAATCGCGACCTCGGTCGCCTTGCGCAGACCCTCCGCGCCCATCATTCGAATGTAGGAGTACGAGATGGGCAGAATCGATGCGCTGCCCCACGGCGCGGATGCGATGGCGCCCACGCTGTTCGTGCCGCCCACACCCGGCACGACCGGGCTATCCGGCAAGAACTCCTGCAGGTGCGCGGCCACGCCAATTGGGCCCACGCCGGGTCCGCCGCCGCCATGCGGAATTGCGAAGGTCTTGTGCAGGTTCAGATGGCAGACGTCCACGCCCAGGTCGCCGGGCCTGCACAGACCCACCAGCGCATTCATGTTGGCGCCATCCAGATAGACGAGCCCTCCATTTTCATGAATAATCTCGCACACCGCCGTGATCCCCTCTTCGAACACGCCATGCGTGGACGGGTAGGTGACCATGAGAGCGGCCAGCTCGTCGCCATGTGTTTCCGCCTTGGCGCGCAGATCGTTCAAGTCGACATCGCCGCGCTCGTCGCACTGAACCACCACCACGCGCATGCCGGCCATCACCGCGCTGGCAGGATTCGTGCCGTGCGCGGAGGACGGGATGAGGCAGACGTTGCGCTGCGTGTCGCCGCGCGCGCGGTGGTACGCAGCGATGGTCAGCAGGCCGGTATACTCGCCCTGCGAACCGGCGTTGGGCTGCAGCGACATGGCGCTGAACCCGGTGATTTCCGCCAACGCATGCGATAGCTTGTCGAACAGTTCCGCGTACCCGGCCGCCTGATCACGCGGTGCGAAGGGATGCATGCCGGCAAATTCCGGCCAGGTGATCGGCAACATGGCGGTGGCCGCATTCAGCTTCATCGTGCAAGAGCCGAGCGGAATCATAGAATCGGCGAGTGAGAGGTCCTTGCGCTGCAGGCGGAAGATGTAGCGCTGCATCTCCGTCTCCGTGTGATAGCTGTTGAAGACGGGATGGGTGAGAAATTCGCTTTCGCGGCGCAGCGTGGCGGGATACGGCTCGACGGCTTGCTCCGCGGCGGCATGCCGGTCCGGCGACACGGTCGCGCCGAACACGTGCAGGAGCGCCCGGACGTCCGCCTCGCTCACAGCTTCATCCAGTGAGACGCCCACAGCGCCATCCGCATAGATGCGCAGATTCAGGTCGGCTTCCTGCGAGCGCTGAACCAGCGCCTCCTGCCCCAGCGGTCCACCCGAGATCTTCAAGGTATCAAAGACCGGCCCTCGGTTGACCTCATAGCCTGTATCACTGAGCGCGGCCGCCAGCGCGGCCGTGAGCGCGCGGACGCGCCGGGCGATGGCGGTCAAGCCCGCCGGCCCGTGGTAGACGGCGTACATGGACGCCATGATCGCAAGCAGCACTTGCGCCGTGCAGATGTTGCTCGTCGCCTTGTCGCGCCGGATGTGCTGCTCGCGCGTCTGCAACGCCAGCCGCAGGGCAGGCCGCCCGGCAGCGTCCACGGAGACGCCCACCAGCCGTCCCGGCATCGTGCGCTGGTGCTCCTCACGCGTCGCCATGAACGCCGCGTGCGGTCCGCCGTAGCCCATGGGCAGACCGAATCGCTGGCTGCTCCCCACGGCAATGTCCGCGCCGAATTCGCCAGGCGGACGCAGCAGCGTCAGCGCCAACAGGTCCGTCGCCACGACGACCAGTGCGCCCGCCTCATGGGCTCGCTCCGCGAACGCTGCGTAGTCAACGACATTTCCCTCTGTGTCGGGGTACTGGACGAGGACTCCGAAGGCGCCGGCGCCATCGAACGCATAGAATTCGTGGTCGCCGACAACGACGTCCAGGCCGAGGGCCTTCGCCCGCGTCTGCACTACGGCGATGGTCTGTGGGTGACAGCGTTCAGAAACGAAGAAGACGTTGCCCGAAGCGCCCTTCTGCGCACGCTTGCACATGGTCATCGCTTCCGCCGCAGCCGTACCCTCGTCCAACAGCGAGGCGTTGGCGATATCGAGGCCGGTCAGGTCTGCGACCATGGTCTGGAAGTTCAACAGCGCCTCCAGACGGCCCTGTGCGATCTCCGGCTGATAAGGAGTGTAGTGTGTGTACCAGGCCGGATTCTCCAGCACATTTCGCTGAATCACAGAAGGGGTAACGCATCCATAATAGCCCATACCGATATACGAGCGGCGCACCTGGTTCTTGCCGGCCATCGCCCGCAGTTCCGACAGGATCTCGGCCTCGCTGGCCGCGGGCGGCAAGTCAAGCGGCGAGGCTGCGCGAATGTTTGCCGGCACAGCCCGCTCGACCAGCGCTTGCAGGCTTTCCACGCCAAGCTCCGAGAGCATCTCTGCCACGTCCGCAGGCGACGGGCCGATATGCCGGTTGGCGTATGTGCCGGCGGCGGGCATTGCAGGTCCCTGCTGGGCCAATTCTAGACCTGCGCCGTTTCCACTGCTCATGTTCGGATTCACAGTTCCCCATACCTCCATTCGCGCCGGAAAGGCTGTCCGGTCTGCGTGGCTTAGGCGCAGATATGTTCGCACGCCCGCGGCGAATGCCAACAAAAAAAACGGGCATACACGTTCTATGCCCGTTCGCCCTGTCTTCGGCCTGAGAGATTTCCCCTGCACGACCCATCGCACAAAGTTAGCCCCGTCGGCGACCCGTGTAATCCAATCGCCTTCGACGGTGCGAACCTGCGTTCGCGGCGCCATCACGAGGGAATGGAAAGGGTCTTTCCAGAGTCGCATCGGCCCGGCGATCCTTGTGCCTGAGAGTGTCACCTGTACGTCCAGGCGGCGTGTACAGACTTGCACCTTCGGCGTCCCGGTCGCGCCGGGCTCTCTCTCGCCAAGCCTCAACTGCTTCTATTCATTTCTGACTCAATCATACCACGACGTTCGCCGCTGCGGAAGCCCTCACTCCTAGAAAACTGTACGGGCCTAGCCACATGACCAGGTCAAATCCTCACCACCAGTCCAGGCCGTAATCTCGCCATCTGCCAGTAGCATTGTGACGGATTTCACGATAAGGTATGCAGGTGACTGTCGCACGGGCGCGCATCGCGCGTGTTTGCCTATCATAGCCAGGAATTTTCGACCTGATCTTCCCCCTATTTCCCACGCTGCTGAAGCCACTCTCTTGAAAGGAGTGCCATGTCTTCCCGAACTCCCGCCGCAAAGGCCGCGCCCGGAGATACGAACGGCCACCCAAGCGGCGATCCGCGTTTCAAGCTGATCGATCGAACGCTGAAACGATTTCAATTCGAGCAGGACGCTCTGATCGAAGTGCTCCACACGGCGCAGGAGTCCTTCGGCTATCTGGATGAGGACCTCCTGATCTACGTAGCCCACCAGCTCAAGCTACCCCTGAGCTGGGTATATGGCGTCGCCACCTTCTACCATTTCTTTTCGCTGGAGCCGATGGGCGAGCACTCATGCAATGTCTGTCTGGGCACCGCCTGTTATGTCAAGGGTGCAGCGGAAATCGTCGCACTTCTGCAGGACGAGTTCGGCATCGAGCCGGGCCAGACCACCGAGGACGGAGCCTTCAGCGTCGCCACCGCCCGCTGCGTCGGCAGTTGCGGCCTGGCCCCCGTCGTCGTGCTGGACGGCGAGGTCTTGGGCAAAGTGAAGGCAGACGAAATTCTCGCCCAGGTGAAGCAACGACTGGCCACAAAAGCCCCGCAACCCGTCGCCGCCTGAACCATTTCCCAGTACGAGGCAACTAACCTATGAACCGTAGTGATTTACAAGAAATGGCGCAGAAGGAACGCGACCGGCAGTCTGCATTTCGGTGCCGGCTCCTTTGCTGTGCCAGCACTCCCTGCCTGTCCTCCGGCAGCACCGCCGTCATCGACCGGCTGAAGAGCGAGCTGCAGGAGCGCGAGCTGAGCGCAGACATCGAAGTCGTGTCCACGGGCTGTATGGGTCCTTGTAGCCGCGGCCCTGTAGTCACCGTACAGGTCGATGGACAAGACGACGTCGTGTATGAGAACGTGAATCCGGACATCGCCGGCGAAATCGTCGTGAAGCATGTTCTGGAAGAGAAGCCTGTCACAGAGCACGTGCTGCCTGCGGACATGCCGTTCTTTGCCATGCAGAAGAAGGTCGTTCTCTCCAACAGCGGCGTCATCGATCCCACGCGCCTGGAAGATTACATCGCACGCGGCGGGTACACCGCCCTGGCGGAGGCCCTGCGCGAGATGAGCCCGGAGCAAGTCTGCGAGTCTGTCACGGCCAGCGGTCTGCGCGGCCGCGGCGGCGCAGGCTTCCCTGTCGGCCTCAAATGGGACATGGTGCGCCGCGCGCAGCGCGAGCGCAGATTCGTGGTCGCCAACGGCGACGAGGGCGATCCCGGCGCCTACATGGACCGCACGCTCATGGAGTCTGACCCGCATCGCGTGCTGGAAGGCATGGCCATCGCCGGGTACGCAACCGGCGCAGAACAGGGCTATATCTACGTCCGCGGCGAATACCCCGTGGCAGCCGAACGCCTGCAGCGCGCCATCCGCGCGGCGGAGCGCCGGGGCCTGCTGGGCAGCCGTATCCTGGAGAGCAACTTCAACTTCCGCATCGACGTGCGCATCGGCGCCGGCGCCTTCGTCTGTGGCGAAGAAACCGCGCTGCTGGCGTCCATCATGGGCAAGCGCGGCCAGCCCATACCGCGACCTCCCTACCCAGCGGAGAGCGGTCTGTGGGGCCAGCCCACCCTGATCAATAACGTGGAAACGTTCGGCAACATCGCGCCGATCATCACCTATGGGCCCGAGTGGTTCTCCTCCACAGGCACCGAAAAGAGCAAGGGCACCAAGATCTTCGCCCTGGCCGGCAACGTGGAGAACACGGGCCTGATCGAGGTGCCGATGGGCATCACCCTGCGCGAAATCGTCTTCGACATCGGCGGCGGCATCCCCGAGGGCCGCGAGTTCAAGGCTGCGCAGACCGGCGGCCCCAGCGGCGGCTGCATCCCGGCCGAATTCCTGGATACGCCTGTGGACTACGAGAGCCTGCGCGAATTGGGCTCCATCATGGGGTCGGGCGGTCTCATCGTGATGGATGACCGGAGTTGCATGCCCGACGTCGCCAAGTTCTTCATGCAATTCTGCATGGACGAGAGCTGCGGCAAGTGTGCGCCGTGCCGCGTAGGCACCGTCCAGATGTACCGCATCCTGGAACGCATCACCAGCGGCAGCGCCACACCGGACGATCTGACTCTGCTCCAAGAGCTCTGCACCATGGTCCGCGAGACGAGCCTCTGCGGTTTGGGACAATCAGCGCCCAATCCCGTATTGAGTACGCTGCGCTACTTCCGTGAAGAGTATGAAACCCATGTTTACAACCGGGAGTGTCCGGCCGGCGCATGCGAAATGGACCAGTACCCCGTGCGCGATTACCGAACCAACGGCCATGCGCAGTCTGCCAACGGCGCCCAGCCTGAAAAAGCTACCGCTTAGCCTCGAGGAGTATCCATAATGGCCGTAGTCACACTAACCGTTAACGAAGAACTGATCAGCGCGCAGGAAGGCCAATCCCTTCTCTCCGTGCTGGAGGAACGCGGCATCAAGATGCCGACGCTCTGCCACCTCGAAGGCCTGAGCGAGCGCGGCGGCTGCCGGCTCTGCATGGTGGAGGTCCAGGGCAGCCCCCGTCTCTTTGCGTCGTGCGTGACGCCCGTGCAAGAAGGCATGGTTGTCTCCACACATACGGACCGCCTCATCAACTACCGCAAGATGATCCTGGAGTTGCTCTTCTCGGAGCGAAACCACGTGTGCGCCGTCTGCGTCATGAACGGCCACTGCGAACTCCAGTGGCAGGCAGCCGACATTGGCATGGACCATGTGCGCTATGACTACCTGCACCCGGACCTGCCCGTCGACGCCAGCCATGAGCGATACGTGCAGGACGCCAACCGCTGCATCCTCTGCACCCGTTGCGTGCGCGTCTGTGACGAGATCGAAGGCGCGCATGTCTGGGACCTCATGGGGCGCGGCGTCAACACCCGCGTCATCTCCGAATTGGCCCAGCCCTGGGGCACCAGCCGCAGTTGCACAAGCTGCGGCAAATGCGTACAGGTGTGCCCGACCGGCGCATTGACCGCTCGCGGCTCCACGGTCTCTGAAATGGAGAAGAAGAACAGCTTCCTCACCTGGATTCTGACCGGGCGCGAGGAGAAGGTGTGGGACCACGCGCAGCACGCCGGGCACGGTGACGACTGACTCTGCGAGACGTCGCGCCGGGCCGATGCTGTGGCCCGGCGTCACGAACACGTATTACGAGCCGATTTATCCAGAGAAGGCGAATAGGTATCAATGGCATCGAAAGACACTGGCGCGCAGAAGAATCCGCCTGCGGCCAATAACCAGAGGAAGAAACTGCGCCTGGCGACTGCCTGGTTGGGCGGTTGCTCCGGCTGTCACATGAGCTTCCTGGACCTGGACGAGCTGCTGCTTGATCTCTTCGAGCAGGCCGACCTTGTCTACAGCCCCATTGCCGACGTCAAGGAATTTCCCGAAGACGTCGACATCGCCCTCGTCGAGGGCGCGGTCGCCAACGTCGACCACGTGAAGTTGGCCCAGGAGATCCGGGAACGGAGCAAAGTGGTCGTCAGCTTCGGCGATTGCGCGGTGACGGGCAATGTCACCAGTTTGCGCAATCGGCTCGACGTCGACGACCTGCTCACCCACGTCTATCAGGAGGGACCGGGCAGCGTACCGTTCGGCGACGAGGACGACGTCATGCCGGAGTTGATTCCGCGAGTCATTCCGCTGCACCAACTCATCAAGGTGGACGCGTTTATCGCCGGATGTCCGCCGGATGCCGGACCGCATTTGGGCGGCCGTCAGCGCCCTGATCAGCGGCGAACCCCTGGAACTTGAACCCGAAATGCGGATGTTCGGCTAATGCCGCTTGGGCCGGCGACCGCTATGCGGAAGCGGTCCAGGCTCGGTTGCGCCGCATTCTTGACACCTGATAGATGGAGGCGACGATGTCGCAGACGATTGTAATCGATCCCGTAACCCGAATTGAGGGCCATGCCAAGATCACGGTCATGCTGGACGACAGCGGCCAGGTCGAGGACGCCCGCTTCCACGTCACCGAATTTCGCGGCTTCGAGAAGTTCTGCGAAGGCCGCACCTTCTGGGAAATGCCCGGCATCACCGCCCGCATTTGCGGCATCTGCCCGGTCAGCCACTTGTTGGCGTCGGCCAAGACAGGTGACGCCATCCTCGGCGTCAACATTCCGCCCACCGCGGCAAAGCTGCGCCGGCTGATGAACTGGGGCCAGATCGTCCAGAGTCACGCCCTGAGCTTCTTCCACCTCAGCAGCCCGGACCTCTTGCTCGGCATGGACAGCGACCCGGCGCTGCGCAATGTTGCCGGCCTGATCCAGAAACATCCGGACATCGCCCGCAACGGCATCCGCCTGCGCAAGTTCGGCCAGGAGACGATCCGCATCCTGGGCGGACGAAGCGTACACCCGGCCTGGTCCGTGGCCGGCGGCGTGCGCGAACCGCTGGACGCAGGCCGTCGCGACAAGATTCGCAGCGCCCTGCCCGAAGCGTTCGACATTATCGAGGACGCACTGGTGCTGCTGCGTCAGGCCAGCGAGAAGTTCGGCGACGAGATCGACTCCTACGGCAACTTCCCCAGCCTCTATCTCGGCCTGGTCACGCCGGACGGCGGGCTCGAGCACTATGACGGCCTGCTGCGCGTCGTGGACAGCGGCGGCAAAGTGCTGGAAGAGGGTTTGGAGCCCGTCACGCTATCGCGAGATCATCGGCGAAGCCGTCGAGCCCTGGACCTACCTCAAGTTCCCCTACTACAAGCCCTACGCCGTGAGCGGTTCCAGCTACTACCGCATGGGCATGTACCGTGTGGGTCCGCTGGCGCGCCTGAACATCTGCGACTACGCGGGCACGCCCAAGGCCGACGAAGAACTGCGCGCCTTCCGCCAGTTGGCGTCGCATGGCAAGCCGGTCAACTCCGCCTTCCACTACCACTACGCACGCCTTATCGAGATTCTCTTCTCGCTGGAGAAGATCGCGGAGACGCTCGAGGATCCCAACATACTGGATGAGTACGTGCGCAGCCGGGCGGACGTCAACCAGACGGTCGGCGTCGGCGTCAGCGAAGCGCCGCGCGGCACGCTCTTCCACGAGTACCATGTGAACCACGACGGCATCATCCAGAAGGTCAACCTGATCATCGCCACCGGCCAGAACAACCTGGCAATGAATCGCACCGTGCAGCAGATCGCCAAGCATCACATCAACGGCGGCAAGCTGACGCGAAGGCGTCCTGAACCGCATGGAGCACGGCATCCGTCTCTACGACCCGTGCCTGAGCTGCTCGACCCACGCCGTGGGCTCGATGCCGCTGCATGTGCAGCTTGTGTCGCCCGATGGAAACGTAATCGATGAAATGGTCCGGGACTGACCGGCCGGTTCTCGTAATCGGATATGGCAACAGCCTGCGCCGTGATGACGGCGCAGGCTTGATCTTGGCCGCGGGCCTCGTCGATGCCTGGCGAACGCACGACCTGCCTGCGTCGCTCATCACGGCCCACCAGCTCAGCCCGGAACTGGCCGACGACATCGCGCGCAGCGGCGCAGACCATTGTCGTCTTTGCGGATGCCACGGAGGCCGCGGGATCACCGGACGCGGCGATTGCGATCACGCCGATTCCATCCCGCTCGGAATCCGACGGCGCATCGCCGAGCCTGGGCCACCACCTCACGCCCGCCGCCGTCATGCTCTACGCGCACGAACTGTTCGAGTTCCGCGGCGCCGGCTGGATCGTCTCCATTCCCGGCTACGACTTCGACCACGGCGAGGGGCTGAGCGCCCGCACGCAGGCGTTGGTGGATGGCTGCGTTGCGCGTGCAACCGGCGTGTGGCGCCTGATCCAAGACGATCCGGCTCATGCTACAAGCAACTAGCCGCCCGGCAAACGGTCTGCGAAAGCAAGCCCAGTCCGCCCCATGCAGAGTCCTCAACTACGCCTGTCGCGCAAGACCCAATTCAGTTGCGCCCGATCCTGATGTAATGTACACTGTTGCGCGCGGAAAAACCGTGTTATGAATGCCATGATCGAGAGTCGGCGTGGGTACTACAGCACACGTTACTGAATCCGGACCACCATCCGGCGCGACGAAGAAGAGCAGATTTCCGTCAGTCTACTGGCTGGGACTCTTGCTCATCCCGATCATCGCCGCTTTCGCCTTCGCCATCTTCCAACCCATCCAAGTGCTTCCGCGCATCCGCTTGGCCCCGGGCTATTCCTTCATTGACCAAAACGGCGAGCGGCTCACCAGTGACGACCAGCGCGGCAAACTCACCTTCTACACCTTTCTATACACGGACTGTGAAGCCCCCCTGTCCCAACCCGGTGGAAGGTCTCAAGACCATCGAGTCCGTGGCCGAGCGCGCCGAGTCCAGTAGCCTGCCCGTCGAGCTCGTAGCCATCTCGTTTGACCCGGAACGTGACACGCCGGAGCGCCTTGCCGAGTTCGCCGCGCAGCATGGCGCAGACTCGGACCGCTGGCACTTCGTGACGGGGGACGCACACCAGCTCAAGAACGTCATCGGCGGCGGCTTCGGCGCCTACTATGACCAGGCGGAGGACGGCTCCTTCGAGTTTGACCCGCAATTCGTACTTGTGGACGGCTGGGGCATCCGCCGCGCGGCCTATCGCACCGCCGCCCCGGACCCGGCCATCATCGAACGCGATCTGAAGCTGATTGCCAAAGAATTTGAGAACAGCGAGGGCCTCAATCGCGTCGCGTACGAGGCCGCGCACCTGTTCCTGTGCTACCCCGACTGAACGGCCGGCGTGCACGCTCGCAGCGCACCAAGTATCCAGTAACGAACGGCTGAGACCATGAACCCATCTCTCGAAACCAGCCCGGACGCCGCCACAACTGACGGGACGCAGCAGACGGCGGCCAAACCGGCCGCGAGCCAAGCCAACTGGCGGTCTGCCTACCTGGGCCTGGATCATGATCGGCGGCATCCTCCTGGCCCTATTGGCGGCCGTGCTTGTGTGGCGTATGCGCCCGCCGGAGTTCCATGGCGTGCTCATTCAATCGCCGGACCAGGCCGCCGACTTCACCTTGATGACGTCGGCCGGAGAACCCATGAGCCTGTCGGATTTCCGCGGCAAGCAGGTCATGCTCTATTTCGGCTATACTTTCTGCCCGGACGTCTGCCCAACGACGCTCAACGACCTCTCCATCATGATGGAAGAACTGGGGCCGAAGAAGGCCGAAGACGTGCAGGTCATCATGATTTCCGTGGACCCGGAACGCGACACGGTGGAGCAGCTCGCCACCTATTTGCCCTACTTCGACCCGTCGTTCCTGGGAATGACCGGCAGCCTGGAGGAAATTCAGGATATTGCCAGGCAATATGGTATCTTTTTTGAGCGTCAGGAAGGCGACACGCAGGCCGGCTATTTGGTCGACCACACCGCCGTCGTGACGCTTGTGGACGAGAAAGGCCACGTGCGCATGGTCTTCCCCTACGGAACCACCGGTGAAGACATGGCCGCGGACCTTCCTATATGATGAGATAGTCGCGCACGGTGAGAAAGCCGCGAGGGACCATGCGTCGAATCCGGCGACGAAAATCGGGATGACGTGTTCGCGAAATGCGGAAGGTAGCTACAAGGAGAACTACGTCGTGAGAAAAGAGCCTGACACACCGATGGGTACCATTGCGTTGTTGGCCGTCTATTTGGTGATCATTCTGCTGCTTTGGGGCAATGTCTATGTGACGATGCTCTCGAGAGGGGTCACGCAATGAGCGAACAACCGCATGACACGGGATGCCAGGAAGAGACACTCGCCGCAAGACACTGCACGAAGCCGAAACCAGTGAAGTCGATAGCCACGAAGAGGCTGCGAGCCAGGTCGACCCGATGGAGACGCAGGACATGCTCCATGTCGATCGCTTGAGGGCGCGTGGATGCGCATCAGCGCCGTCGTCATCGGCATCTTCTTCATCGCCGTCGTCGTCTCCGCGTTCGCCGTCGGCTTCCAACTGCCCGGCGTCTATCAGCGCATCGACCCGACTACGCTCTACGATGAGGGCAGCCCCTGGGCGAATCCCGGATTGCGCGAGCTGGCGCCCGGCAAATACGAACTCTACATCCGCGCACAGATCTGGAGCTTCACGCCGAATGAGGTCCATGTCCCTGTCGGCTCGGAGGTAACCTTCTTCCTCACCAGCTCAGATGTCCAGCACGGCATCAAGCTACAGGGCACGAACATCAACATGATGATCCTGCCGGGTCAGGTGTCCAAGCTGACGGCCAGATTCGACGATCCGGGCACCTATGATTTTGTCTGCCACGAATACTGCGGGCAACTGCACCATACCATGTACGGCCAGTTGATCGTCGAACCGGAGCAAGTCGCAGAGAATGAAGGAGAAACCGACTGAATGTCTGTACAAACGATGACCGCCACCGAACTCGTACAGGAACCCCAGCCGGTTGCGCTGACGGATTCCGACCGCAAGACTGTTCGCCGGCTCACCGCATGGAACGTGGGACTCGGCATATCCGCACTGACGATCGGCCTCGCCCTGGGCATCTACCAGGGCCTGGAGCACGCCGGAATCAACATCTACGCGTCTCTGCAGCCCGTGATCAAGACCTATTACCAAGGTCTGACCATCCACGGCGTACTGAACGCGCTGGTCTGGACCACCTTCTTCATCTGCGGCTTCTTCACCTATGTCGTCGTCAACAGCCTCAAGCGCCCGCTGCGCTATCCGTGGATCAACTGGCTGGCGCTGATCTTGATGGCCATCGGCCTGCTCCTGGCGGCCTATCCGCTGTTTACCAACCTGGCCTCCGTACTCTACACGTTCTACCCGCCCATGCTGGCCCACTGGACCTTCTACTTGGGCTTGACGCTCTGTCGTCGTCGGCTCCTGGGTCGTGGGCTGGGGTCTCTACTTCACCTACTGGGCGTGGCGCAAGGAAAATCCAGGGCAGAACAACGCCCTTCCTGGCCCAGGGCGCGCTGATCACCATGGTGATGTGGCAGATCGCCACGCTAGGCGTCGCCGCGGAGATTCTCTTCCTGCTGCTGCCCGGCGCTCTCGGGCTCACCGAAGGAACGGATCCGCTGCTGTCGCGCACGCTCTTCTGGTACTTTGGCCACCCGCTCGTCTACTTCTGGCTGCTGCCCGCGTACCTGGCCTGGTACGGCATGTTGCCGGCGCAGACGTCGGGCAAGATGTTCAGCGAGAACCTGGCCCGACTCGTCTTCTGGCTCTTCCTGTTGCTCTCAGTGCCTGTCGGCTTCCACCACCAGTACACCGACCCCGGCATCCCGCAGATCTGGAAACTGCTGCATGGCACGCTCACATTCAGCCTGGCGTTCCCGTCGCTGCTCACGGCCTTCACCGTGGTCGCCTCGCTGGAGATCGGCTCCCGCGTGCGCGGCGGCAAGGGCTACCTGCGCTGGATATTCAAGCTGAACTGGGGCGATCCGTCCTACGCGGCGCAGAATTTCGCCATGATCCTGTTCGCGTTCGGCGGCATCAGCGGAATCACCAATGCCTCGTACAACATGAACCTGGCCGTCCACAACACCACGTGGATTCCGGGCCACTTCCACCTGACGGTCGGCTCGGCCACGACGCTGACCTTCTTCGGCATCTGCTACTGGCTGATTCCCAAGATGACGGGCAAGATGCTGGCATGGCGCTGGCTGGCGCTTGTTGCAGGCATGGACGTGGTTCCTGGGCATGCTGCTGTTCGGCAACGGCTATCATCTGCTGGGCCTGCACTACGGCGCGCCGCGCCGCTCCATGTTGGGCGAAGCCCCCTACCGCGCCGCCGAATGGACGCCGTATCTGATGGAGACCGTCGTGGGCGTCGGCCTGCTCTTCATCAGTGCAACCGCGTTCTTCGCCGTCGTCCTCTTCACGGTGCTGTCACCCCGCAGCCGCAAGCAGGAACCGCCCATCGAGATGCCGGTGGCGGAGCCCTACCACCCCGGTCCCACGCCCAAGTGGCTGGACACCTGGACGCCATGGCTCGCCGGCTCCATCGCCCTCATCATCCTCAGCTACGGGCCGATGATCTACCAGCTCGTACGCGACATGGAATCCGTCCAATTTGCAAACCCCGTCTGGTAGTTCGGCGTGTCGAGATTCACGTCTCGACGCCCTCATATGGTAGAATTCGGTTTTGGACCTAGTCACGTGACTAGGTCCAAAACCGTCCCGCCGACCAGCCTGTAACTCACCAGGTGCATGGCGCACAGGATGAGCGATTTCATTACACTGGATGTCGGGAATTTTGTCTCAGTTGGGGCCGCGCGGCGTCCGCTGGTCATGGACGCAATCGCGGCCTCTCAATGCAAAAATAGACATACATGCCAAGGAGTCAAGAAATGGCGAATGCCGAAGCAGACAAGAAATGGGTGTACCTCTTTAGCGAGCTAGACCAGGCCGAAGAATATGTACAGCCGAAGTCGTGGGATGACATGAAGGCCCTTTTGGGCGGCAAGGGCGCCAACCTGGGCGAGATGACTCGCATCGGCGTGCCCGTCCCTCCCGGCTTCACAGTCACGACCGAAGCGTGCAACGCCTACCTGGCGCACGACCGCAGCTTCCCTCCCGGCATGTGGGACCAGGAAGTCGCAGCGATGGCCGACCTGGAGAAACGCACGGGGAAGGGCTTCGGTGATCCGAAGAACCCGCTCTTCGTCTCCTGCCGTTCCGGCGCCAAGTTCTCCATGCCGGGCATGATGGACACCGTTCTCAACATCGGTCTGAACGATGAGACCGCCCAGGGCATGATCGAACTCACAGGCGATCCGCGCTTCGTCTACGACTCCTACCGCCGTCTGGTGCAGATGTTCGGCTCTGTGGTGCTTGGCATGGCCGATGAGCCGTTCGAAGAGATCATCGAAGAAAAGAAGCAGGTCCGCGGCATCAAGCTGGATGTCGAACTGACCGCCGAAGAATGGGCAGAGATCACCGAAGAGTTCAAGGCCATCACCAAGCAACTCGCCGGCCGCGAATTCCCGCAGGATCCGTACGAGCAGCTTGAGCTCGCCACCCGCGCCGTCTTCAATAGCTGGTTCGGTCGCCGCGCCGTCGACTACCGCAACGCCACCAACATCAGCCACGACCTGGGCACCGCCGTCAACATCCAGACCGTCGTCTTCGGCAACATGGAAGACAGCGGCACAGGCGTCGCCTTCACCCGCAACCCGGTCGACGGCGAGAAGATTCTGTATGGCGACTACCTGATCAACGCGCAGGGCGAAGACGTCGTGGCCGGCATCCGCAACACGGAGCCGATCGCACAGCTCAAGAAAGACATGCCGGAGGTCTACAAGGAGTTCACCGACATCTGCGACAAGCTCGAGCAGCACTACCGCGAGATGCAGGACGTCGAGTTCACCATCGAGCAGGGCAAGCTGTGGATGCTCCAGACCCGCGACGGCAAGCGCACCGCCCGCGCCGCCATCAAGATCGCGGTCGACATGGTGGAAGAGGGCCTCATCAGCAAGGAAGAGGCCGTCATGCGCGTGAGCCCGGACCAGGTCGACATGCTGCTGCACCCGCAGTTCGGCGGCGAGACCAAGGCCCAGGCAGCCAGCGAAGGCAAGCAGATCGTGCAGAAGGCCGTCAATGCCAGCCCCGGCGCAGCCGTCGGCGTCGCCGCCTTTGACGCCGACATCGCCGAAGAGTGGGGCAAAGAGGGCAAGGCCGTCATCATGGTTCGCCCAGAGACCAAGCCCGGACGACGTCCACGGCATGATTGCCTCCAAGGGTATCCTCACCAGCCGCGGCGGCGCCACCAGCCACGCAGCAGTTGTGGCCCGCCAGTTCGGTACGCCGGCCGTCTGTGGCGCCGACGTCCTGAACATCAACGTCGGAACAGCGCCTCTTCATCGTCGATATGGGCGAAGGAAACACGCTGGAAGTTCACGAAGGCGACTGGCTGAGCATCGACGGCGGCACCGGCGAGGTGTTCGTCGGCCAGCTCGAGACCGAAGACCCCGACTTCGAGAGCGAAGCGGAGCTCGTCACGCTGCTCTCCTGGGCAGATAAGATTCGCCGCCTGGGCGTGTGGGCCAACGCCGACTATCCGCAGGATGCAGAGCGCGCCCGCCGTTATGGCGCACGAGGGCATCGGCCTTTGCCGCACCGAGCACATGTTCTTCGAAGAAGTCTCGCCTGCCCATCGTGCAGGGCATGATCATGGCCGGCAGCAAGGCGCGCCGCGTCTCTGCGCTGGAAGCCCTGCTGCCCATGCAGCGCGGCGACTTCGCCGGTCTGTTCCGAGCCATGGACGGCAACCCCGTCATCATCCGCCTGCTGGATCCCCCGCTGCATGAGTTCCTGCCCGGCCACGAGGATCTGGTTCAGGAGTTGGCCGACCTCAAGGTGCGTATCCAGCACTTCCATACTCTGAGCGAAATCGACGCCGCCCTGGCCGAGATCCGCGCCAAGGAAGACATCCTCGAGCGCGTCGAGTCCTTGCAGGAAGCCAACCCCATGCTCGGCCTGCGCGGTGACCGCCTCGGCGTCGTGATGCCGGAGATCACCGAGATGCAGGTGCGCGCCATCCTCGAAGCTGCGATTCAGGTGCAGAAAGAGGGCGTGGACGTGCATCCCGAGATCATGGTTCCGCTGGCCGGTCATGTGAACGAGCTCAAGCGCATGAAGGAGATCGTCGACGAGGTTTCGGCAGAGGTCTTCGAAGGAGACCGGCGCCACTGTCGACTTCAAGTTGGGACGATGATTGAGGTGCCGCGTGCGGCGCTCACGGCCGCCGAGATGGCCGAAGAGGCCGAGTTCTTCAGCTTCGGCACCAACGACCTCACCCAGACGACCTTCGGCATCAGCCGCGACGACGCAGAAGCCAAGTTCCTGATCCAGTACGTGGAAGAAGGCATTCTCGAGCAGAATCCCTTCCAGCAACTGGACCGCAAGGGTGTTGGCAAGTTGGTCGACATGGCAGTCACGGACGGTCGCGAGACCCGGCCCGAGCTGGAAGTCGGCATCTGTGGCGAGCACGGCGGCGACCCCAGCAGCATCGAGTTCTGCCACAATGCGAACCTGAACTACGTGAGCTGCAGCCCGTTCCGTGTGCCGGTAGCCCGCCTGTCCGCAGCGCAGGCCGCCATCCGCAACGGCTAGTATCAAGTAGTACAGAGGATGCGTAGACTGGTCACCTGACCAGGAAGCAGACTCTACTCTAGTACAGGAACGAAACTCCTCAGGCGCGTGATGCGCCTGGGGAGTTTTTGCGGTATGCTATACAGGAACTACTGCGATACCAAACCTGTGGTTCAAGCCAAAGGCTTGCTACTATGGACGGCGCGAATGTAGGCGCCATCGTCGCAGTGCGTGGCAGCATCGTCGATGCCCGCTTCCCTGCCTCCCTGCCAGCACTGAACAATGAACTCCATGCTGGAAATCATGACTCCGCCATCGCGGACGTCGTGATCGAAGTCGCCGCGCATTTGGATGCGCGAACCGTGCGCGGCATCGCCCTCTCGCCCACCGCGGGCCTCGCGCGCGGAATGCCCGTCACCGATACCGGCCATCCTCTGCGCGCCCCTGTGGGCAGAGAGATGCTTGGCCGCATGTTCAACGTCTTCGGCCAGCCCATCGACGGCCACGAACCGCCCGTCGCCGCACACCTGCGCTCCATCCATCGCCCGCCCGTTCCGCTCACGGACCAAACAACCTCTCTGGAAATCCTCCAGACCGGCATCAAGGCCATCGACACGCTGGCCCCGCTGGAACGCGGCGGCAAGGCCGGCCTCTTTGGCGGCGCCGGCGTGGGCAAGACCGTCATCATCACCGAGATGATCCACAACATGGTCAGCCAGTACCACGGCGTCAGCATCTTCTGCGGCATCGGCGAGCGCTGCCGAGAGGCGGAGGAGCTCTACCGCTCCATGCGGGACGCCGGCGTGCTGGACGACACGGTGATGGTCTTCGGACAGATGGACGAACCGCCGGGCGCTCGCTTCCGCGTCGGCCACACCGCCCTCACCATGGCGGAATACTTCCGCGATGACGCCCGCCAGGACGTGCTGCTGCTCATCGACAACATCTTCCGCTTCGTGCAGGCCGGCGCCGAAGTCTCGGCCCTGATGGGGCAGTTGCCTTCCCGCCTCGGCTACCAGCCCACGCTGAGCGGAGAACTGGCGGAAATCCAGGACCGCATCTGCAACACGCGCACCGGCGCCATCACCGCGGTGCAGGCCGTCTATGTGCCCGCCGACGACTTCACCGACCCGGCCGTCGTCCACACCTTCACACACCTTTCCTCGTCCATCGTGCTCAGCCGCGAGCGGGCCAGCCAGGGTCTCTACCCTGCCATCGACCCGCTGCAATCCGAGTCCAAGATGCTCATGCCCCACATCGTGGGCCGGCGACACTACGACATCGCCCGCGCCATCCGCGAGAACCTGGCCGCCTACGAAGAGCTGAAGGACGTCATCGCCATGCTCGGCCTGGAGGAACTCTCCCGCGAGGACCGGCGCACGGTCAACCGCGCACGGCGGCTAGAGCGATTCCTCACCCAGCCCTTCTTCACCACGGAGCAGTTCACGGGGCAGACCGGCCGCGTCGTGCCTCTCGAGGTGTCGCTCGACGGCTTCGAACAGATCCTCGACGACGAGTTCGCCGACTACGCCGAACGGTCTCTCTACATGATCGGCAGCGTAGACGAAGCGCGCCAGGAGGCGGAATGACGATGCGCCTGCGCGTTCTGTTGCCGAACCGCATCCTGATCGACAGCGCCCGTGAAGAAGGTGATCGCCGAAGCCGAGAACGGTTCGTTCTGCCTGCTGCCGCGCCACGTGGACATGGTGGCAGCGCTCGCGCCCGGTCTCCTCTCCTTCACGACCGCGGACGGCGCGGAGGAGTTCGCCGCCATCGACGAAGGCGTGCTCGTCAAGCACGGTCCGGACGTGCTCGTGTCCGTGCGCGATGCCGTGCGTGGGGCGGACCTCGGCCTGCTGCGCCTCATGATTCATGAACGCTTCGAGGCGCTGGATGACCGGGAGAAACGGGCGCGCGGCGCATTGGCCCGCCTGGAGGCGGATTTCGTTCGACGCTTCATCGAATTGCGGGAGTGAACCGTGCCGCCAGACGCTCCTGACATGCAGCGACTCGACCCCGCCCCAGACGGCGACGGCGGCGCAGCGCCGGGTCCGGGAGGCAAACCGCCCCAGCATTCGCGCGAGGAACGCGAAGAGCTGGCGGACATCGTCGGCGCCAAGGAAGACCGCAAGGTGCGCGCCCGGCAGGATGCACACCGCAGCGTCTGGTTCGGTTTCGGCATGTTTGGCGTCATCGGCTGGTCGGTGGCCGTGCCCGCCGTCGCCTGTATCGCCCTGGGCGTCTGGATCGATACGCGCTGGCCGAGCCCCTATTCCTGGACGCTGATGCTGCTCTTTGTCGGCGTCATACTCGGCTGCGTCAACGCATGGTACTGGGTCACGCGCGAACGGAACAAGCTGGATATCTAGAGGAGAATACTATGGTCGCTGGGTCATCGCCGTCAATCATCTCGCTGGTCGTCGCGCTCGCTGGCGGGCATGGGCCTGGGATTCCTCTTCTTCGGCGGCCTCTGGTGGACGGTGAAACGACTGCCGCATACCCGCAACCCGGCGCTTCTGTTCGCAGGCAGCTTCCTGCTGCGCACAGCAGTCGTCGTTGGCGGGCATCTATCTTGTTACGGCAGGACAGTGGCAACAGGTCGCCGCCTGCATCGTCAGGCTTCATCGGCGTGCGCATGGTCCTCACCCGTCGCTGGGGACCGCCACGCCGTCAGCACCCGACGGCAACGTCAGTCTGCGTCGACCCAGTCAACGGCGTCGACCCAGTCTACAGCGTCACACAGCCGGCGGCGTAGCACACGGAAGCGAGGAGAAATGCAGCTTACTCCGGACCAGACAATCTATTGGCAGTCCGGCTTCATCGTCATCAACGCCACGCTCGTCTTCACGTGGCTAGCCATGGCGCTGATGGTGGGCGGCTCCTGGCTGATCACGCGCAACCTGTCGGTCAACCGGCCCATCTGCTGCGCGCCAGAGCCTGCTGGAGACGATCGTCACGATGATCGGCACGCAAATCCAGGAGGTCATGCAGCGCAAGCCGGGACCCTTCCTGCCCTTCCTCGGCACGCTCTTCCTCTTCATCGCCGTGCTGAACACACTGGGCGTTGTGCCGGGCTACCAGTCGCCCACGGGCTCCCTGTCGACGGCCGCGGCGCTGGCCGCCTGCGTCTTCTTCGCCGTGCCCTACTACGGCATGATGGCGAAAGGCGTCTCCGGCTATCTGAAGCAATATCTGGAGCCCTCGTTCTTCATGCTGCCCTTCAACATCATTGGCGAGCTGTCGCGCACGCTGGCGCTGGCCGTGCGTCTCTTCGGCAACATCATGAGCGGGCAGATGATCGTCGCCATACTGCTGGCGATCGTGCCCCTCTTCTTTCCCGTCATCATGCAGATGTTCGGCCTGCTCGTGGGCCTGATTCAGGCCTATATTTTCGCAGTGCTGGCCGCAGTCTACATCGCGTCTGCCATCAGCGATGAGGATGACATTCGCAAATGGCCAGATCTGCATTTGGCACACGAGTTCCGGCGGCCATTCGCCGGGTTCTCCGGATGCAGGTCAAGCGACGCAGCAAGGACCTCGCAGGCCATACAAGAAGTTTAAGGAGAACCGTATGGACAGCATCACCTGGATCGGCATGGCATCCGTGATCACAGCGGGCCTCACCATCGCGGTCGGCTCGATTGGTCCGGCGCTCGGCGAAGGCCGCGCCCTGTCGCAAGCACTCGGCTCCATCGCCCAGCAGCCGGACGAGGCATCCACCATCACGCGCACGCTCTTCGTTGGCCTGGCGATGGTGGAGTCAACGGCCATCTACTGCTTTGTCATCGCGCTCATCATCATCTTCGCCAACCCGTTCTGGAACTTCGTCATCAGCCAGGCCGGAGGGTAACCGGTGGCAATCAACTGGTTCACGTTCGTCGCCCAGATCGTCAACTTCTGCCATCGTCCTGGTCCTGCTCAGACGTTTTCTCTATGGCCCGATCCTGTCCGTGATGGCGGAGCGGGAAGCGCAGATCGCCGCGCGATTCCAGGAAGCGGAGACGCTGGCCGTCGAAGCCCAGGCCGAGGCCGCGCCATACCGGGCGCAGCGGGAAGAACTGCCGGCGCAGCGTGACGCACTCCTGCGAGAGGCGTGCAAGCCGCCGAGAACAGCACCGCGCCGACATGCTTGACGAAACCCGCGCCGAAGTCGACGAGCTGCAGCGGAGCTGGTATGCCGCCGTCGAACAAGAGAAGCAACGCTTCCTGCAGGAGGTGCGCGCCAGAATGGGCGAGTCCGTCTACCAGGTCGCGCGCGACGCTCTGGTCGACCTGGCCAATGCAGAGCTGGAGCACGCCATCGCAGATGAGTTCCTGAAGAAGGTAGCGCGACACTGATACCGGCCGAGCCCAGATCAGCGACGGCTTGAGCGTCCGAACCGGACGACGTCAGTCATCGTGCGCAGGCGCGTTCTGAGTTGTCGCCTGATAGTCGCAGTCCAAGATCCGCGCTGCGCTGACCAACTCGATCGCGCTCCCGCCCGGCGCCGGCGACGGCGATTCCGACGCTGACACAGACATCACGTGGCCTTCACACTGGCGCCCGACCTGATCTGCGGCATTGAGGCGCAATTCGGCAGCCGGCGCGTCGCCTGGAACATCCGAGATTACCTGGCCTCCTACGCCGAACAACTCGATGCAACGCTCGTCGCCGAGTTGAACGCACACGGCCGAAGCCGGTCGACCATCGAGCAAGAAGGCGCTGCGCCCGGCGGAATCTTGCCGGGATGAGGTACAGGTAAGCCAGCACAGGGCAGGCAATACAGACATGGCGGAAGTGAATTCGATACGGACTGAACTCGATGGCTTTCTCGACGACTCGTTCGACGTGTTCGAGCGCGTCCGGCAGACGCATCATCCGGGCCTGTTTGACAAGGAGTTCGGCGTCGTCACCTATGTGGGCCACGGCATCGCCCGTCTGCACGGCTTGCCCAGGCGCACAACTGGACGAGATGCTGCAATTCTCGGACGGAGCTGCTGGGCATGGTCTTCAACCTCGACGCGGACGAGGTCGGCTGCGTGCTCCTGGGCCACAGCGATCAGACTCGCACGCGGGCAGTCTCGCCTTCCGCACCGGTCGCGTCCTCGACACGCCCGTGGGCGATGAGCTGCTCGGGCGTGTCGTCAGTCGCAACCGGCGCACCGCTGGATGGTCTGCCTGCCGCCGGCAACGCGCCTGCGCACTGCCCGTGGAGCAACCGCGCGCCGGCCATCATCCACCGCTCCCCCGTCACAGAGCCGCTGCAGACCGGCATCAAGGCCATCGACGCATTGCTGCCCATCGGGCGCGGCCAGCGAGAGCTGATCCTGGGCGACCGGCAGACGGGCAAATCCGCCATCGCGCTTGACGCCATCATCAACCAGCAGCACCATGACGTCGTCTGTGTCTACTGTTGCATCGGCCAGCGCAACGCCGCCGTCGCCAAGCTGGTCGCCGACCTGCGCGAGTACGGCGCGCTGGCCTACACGTGTGTGGTCGTCGCCGGCGGCGAAGACCCGCCCGGCCTGCAGTTCGCCGCCCCCTACGCGGCCACGGCCATCGGCGAACACTTCATGCGCCAGGGACGGGACGTGCTCATCGTCTACGACGACCTGACACACCACGCCCGCGCCTATCGTGAACTGTCACTGCTCCTGCGCCGCCCGCCCGGCCGCGAGGCCTATCCGGGCGACATCTTCTACATTCACTCGCGCCTGTCTGGAGCGCTCCACGCATCTGAAGCCGGAGTATGGCGGCGGTTCTATGACGGCCCTGCCCATCGTCGAGACGCACGGGCAGGACATGTCCGCCTATATCCCCACCAACCTGATCTCCATCACGGACGGGCAGATTTACTGTCGCCCACGCTCTTTCATCGGGGCATTGTGCCTGCCGTGGACATCGGTCGCTCCGTCTCCCGGGTCGGCGGCAAGGCGCAGGCGCCCGCCTACCAGCGCCGTCGTAGGCGATCTGCGCCTTGCCTATGCCCAGTTCGAGGAGCTGGAGATCTTCTCCCGCTTCAGCACGCGCCTGGACGAACAGACGCTGGCCACGCTGGACCGTGGACGCCGCGTGCGTGAGGTGCTCAAGCAGCCCCAATACAGTCCGATCCCTGTACCCGAACAGATCGCAGTACTGCTCTCGGTCACAAAGGGCGCGTTTGATGCCGTGCCGCTGAATCGCATCGCAGACGCCGAGGACTGTCAGTCCGCAAAGCTGTCGCGGAGCAGCTTCCGCAGATCTGTATCGCGGAATCGCGGCCGGCGAGCCGTATCACGAACGAACAGATGCGCTCGCCTGCTCGAGGTCGCCGAGGCCGTCGTCGAACGCTGCCGAAGCAGTAGCGCCATGAAGAACCATGAAGAGTACAGAGACTTTGCGAAGGAAGATCCAGGGCGCGGAAGACCTCTGTCGGTAGTGAAGACGATGAAGGGGCTGGCCGCCGTCAATGTCCGTCATTTCGAGCGCGCAGTCGAATCGCTGAGCGAATACAGCCGCACGGTGGAAATGGGCCTGCACATCGTACTCGCGTCTCACAGCGAGCAAAGTGAGCGTGGCGCCGCGCCTGGCTACGGCAGGACCGGCTCGGCGTGGTGCTCTTCGGTTCGGACCAGGGTCTGTGCGGCCAGTTCAATGAGCGGATCGTCGACTATACGCTGGCACCCTTGTCCGATCAACCGGCCACGCCGGCGAGTGCTTCCCTTCTGACCGTCGGCAGCCGATGGCAGTACTGTGCGACGAGGCAGGCCAAGCCGTCGACGCCGATGCTCGACGCCCCGGCGGCATCGCCGGTATCTCGCCGCTGGTACAGGAGCTGCTTTTCCATATCGAGCGCTGGCGCATGCGTGACGCGCATCGACCGCATCCTCTTCTTCCACAATCGCCCGCATGGGCACTTCCGGCTATTTTCAACGCCAGTGCAGTTGCTGCCGGTCGACCTGGAGTGGCTTCGGTCACTGGAGCAGGCGCGCTGGCCTTCACGCGCTTTGCCGACGTTCACGATGGAGCGGGACGCGCTCTTCGCGGCCCTGATCCGCCAGCACATGTTCGTCGTGCTCTTCCGTGCCTGCGCCGAATCGCTGGCCGCGGAGAATGCCGCCGCGTGTGGCGTCGATGCAGAATGCGGAGGGCAATATCGAAGACCGACTGACCGAATTGCAGCAGACGTACCAGCGCCAGCGGCAGAAGCAGATCACGCCGAGCTACTCGACATCGTCTCCGGATACGACGCCGTCATGAACCGACGGATGGGGAACGCTGATCATTGCGGATTTCGCGACTCGATTTGACGGGCGCGGCCGCCTATGATATAGTATGGACAGTGACGTCGCGGGGTGGAGCAGTGGCAGCTCGTCGGGCTCATAACCCGGAGGTCGTAGGTTCGAATCCTACCCCCGCTACCTTAGAGCCGCTAGTCTTCGGACTGGCGGCTTTTCTGGCGACGTAGCTCAGGCGGTTAGAGCGAGGGCTTCATAATCCCTAGGTCGGAAGTTCAAGTCTTCCCGTCGCCACCTAACCACTATATCTAGTAGTTGCTTCAGTCCGGGTCATACTATATCTTGTGTATCCGCTCTCTATACGAAAGGGACGGATCCCGTGACCCAACGAAGGAACTCTTTATTTTTCGCTCAGTGACGCGCTCGATCTTTTCCTGCTCGATTGCGCCTCGCGTCGCCTCAGCGAATCCACGCTTCGAATTCTACAAATCAAGCTGTCTGTCTTCATTCGCTGGTGCGATGATGCACGACGTCAGCGACGCTCGAAGACGTCTCAGCGCACGACATTCGGCGCTTCCTGGTCGATGTTCAGCGTCGTGGGTTGTCCAGCCAGTACCAGCACAACCTGGCCCGCGCCATACGCGCCTTCCTCAACTACTGCGTTCGCGACGAACTGATCGAGCGCTCCCCATTCGACAAGATACAGATGCCCAAGGTGGAGAAGAAGATCCTGTCGGCGCTCAACGAGCGTGAGATCGCCGTCATCCTTCAGAGCTGCCAGAACGAACGGGACAAGGCCATCTGTCTCTTCTTGCTGGATTCGGGTGTGAGGGCCGGGGAACTGGTCGCCCTGAAACGGGAAGATGTGGACATGACAACGGGCGTTGTCACCATCCATGCCGGTAAGGGACAGAAAGCCCGCACGACGCTATGTAGGCGCCAAGACGCGCAAACAGATCAAGCGCTATCTCGTACAACGCGGACGTGTGAACGCAGACGATCCACTATTTGTCAGCCTGCGCGGAGGCAACCAATTGACTGTCTGGGGCATGACGCAGATGATGGCGCGCCTGCGAGACCGATCGGGCGTCAAGAGCTGTAGCTGCCATACCTTCCGGCGCACCTTTGCGCTCAGCTGCCTGCGCAACGGCATGAACATCTATGTGCTTGCGCGCCTGATGGGTCACGCGGACATCTCGGTGCTACGGCAGTATCTGGCGCTGGTGGAGGACGATCTCGAGCAAGCCCACGCCAAGTACGGGGTTGTGGATAACCTTATGCGGTAGCTTAGCTGAGAAGTCCGCTGACTCTGAACGTGGTCGAAGTTCAGTCGGTCTCGAAGCATATCGCCGAGCACTTCGCTGAGTGAATCTGCAGTATCGTGCAGATCTTCGAACGGGCTGAACTCGACGTCGCGCATGGCTGCTCGTAGTCGCGTCTCATCCTGATTGGCGTAAATCTGGAGCGTGGTACTGACATCGGCGTGACCGAGCAGTTGGGCAACAATCTCGGCGTTGATGCCTTTGTCCAGCCATGCTTGCGCGGTCCGGTGTCGGAACGCGTGAAGGTTGTGGCGCCCTGCAACTCCGGCTTCGTTCGCCAGCCGATCCACAATTTGCCTAACGCCGTCGGTCGTCAGAGGCTGGCCGTAGGCGTTCAGCCAAAGGCGGTCTGTATGTGTTTCCGGTCTGACTGCAAGATAGGACTTGATCGCTTGGACGCCCATCGTGCCAAGTAGGAGCTTGCGCCAGCCACGTTTGCCGTGGACCCAGCACCTGCCGTCCTTCAGATCTAGTCTGTCAATGTCCATACTCACCAGCTCACCGGCCCGGACGCCTGTCGTGCCCAAGATAGTGATTATGGCCAGATCCCGCCTGCCGGACCGTTTCGCCGCCTGCCATATGGCGAGCAGATCCGCTTGGGATATTGCCTTCATCTCGACAGGTCGACTATCTCTGATGGGTTTCAGATGATCGAAGGGATTGTAGTCGACTACGCCCTGGCGCACCATTTCTGACCAAAAAGTACGTGCTGCACGAAGATGATTGTTGACCGTTGTGACAGAGAGCGGGCGCTCTTCGGTCGGCCTGTGCGGGATGTGTGCTCCAGCATGTCCTTCTCGAACGCACCTTCTGCCAGTAGGATTCGGCAATCCAGCGATCCACACTGGTCGACCGGCTGTTCATCGCCCACGAACGCAACCATCGGGCGCAGGTTCTTCTCGTACCACGTTCGTGTGGAGTCAGGTGTGTTTGCTGGCAAGAAAACGCATCACATGGTGATTGAGCGTCGAGGCGCGGATTGAAGTGCTTCCGTTGCGCCTATTGAGCGCTCATCCGTGGGCGCTATGGCATCTCTCACAGAGATCGCCGCTACTGATCCTGCTGCATCCGAAGAGCGTTCGAGTTTCCAGCCTCGACTCGCACAGTACGATTCCAGCTTGTCTAGAAAGGCCGACCAGGAGGCCTCACCTTGAACGCGCAACTCGGCCGGTGCAGTGGACTGTGTCTGCAGACGACGAGGAGCGTCCTTGGGTTCGGGATTCTCTGTCAGCGATTTCATGGCTTGCGTCTGAGATTACGTCCTCACAAATCGGCTGCGGAGTCACCGAAATGGATTAGGCCGTGCTGAATCCATGCCGAGACGTCGGCACCGTCGGACGCCAAACCATTTGCGTCTTCCCAGTAGGGACGCCATCGATGTGCATTCTCGAGCGCGTCAAGCCAGTAACGCGATGCCTCCTCGCCAGCGTCATCTGCGTCGAAGGCAACAAGAACCAGCGGTACCAGCGACAGTCGTGCAAGCCATTTGACGCGCCGTGCGCCCATCGTGGAGCCGGTCGCCACTGCGCTCACGAGATCTTGGCGCACTGCCGGATCGTCAGGGCGTCTAGCTCTCCCTCGACCAGCATGGCTGGCTTGTCCGCGCTCAACGCGTCCGCACCGTACAGCGCCGACGCAGTTCCGCCCGGAATCCAGTAGTACTTGGGCTCACCGATAGGCCGTCGGATGCGGATGCCCCACAATGCACTGTCCAACACCCATGGGATCACGATACCTCTCGGCAACCACACACGTTTGGTACGGTCGTCCAGCCCCCACTGTGCCGGATCTTCATATCGGTCTGCAGGCCAGTAGCCGATGCCGGACTGCCAGAGAATCTCATCGGTCAGCATTCGCACCTCGTTCAACCACTGGCGGGCACGCGGGTTCTCGTTGGCCTCCATGAGCCGTCGCTGGCAATCGAGCACGAACGCCCAACCGCGTTCACGCCACTTGTCGTTGGGTGGGGATACGCTCTGCAGCGAAACATCATTTGTCGACTTGACTCGCTGGGACTCAAGAAGGCTTCCTGAGGCTGGCTGGACGTGATAGCTCAACCTCTCGAGGTAGTCGAGTGCTTCTCGAAATCCCATCCGCTTGAAATCCCGCA
>CAVVYP010000010.1:0-38095 GCA_963752485.1 uncultured Chloroflexia bacterium | reverse complement strand
GGCATACGATCTTCACCTTAAGCAGGCTTATGAGGATACCAGCTCCGAGGAAGTGGACGCTACGCCTAAGGGCAGTTAGAAACTGTTACGGCACACGGTTTGCGCGACGAATTCTCTGCACTCAGGTCTCAAGTAGGCCAAGTTAGGAGTGCCGCACCATCAGGATTTCGTCCTTTCCATGGGAAGAATGTTGTTCCGTCTGGCCTGCTTCATTTGCACTTGAACAATGACTTCCGCGAGGAATCGAGGGCTAGCGAAATGCTTTCAACATACCGCCGGCGCAACCAGCGAAGTTGATTCATGAGCTGATGCTGGGTTGGGCTGTATCGAGCGGTCTAGCCGAAATTGCTACATGCAGTCTTGCTTCGCGTCCGGATCGCTCTATTGTTTAGGCTTCCTTCCCGACACCGCACGTACAGTACTTGACTACGTATCGCGTTTCTCGCTAACCAATAGGGGACAATAGTTTGCGAAGTCTATGGCGAGTTGGCTCGATATCGCTCCGTGGATCAATCTCGACTGAAGAGTCCAACAATGGAGGCCCAACTTGCCGCCACCTCTGGCGGCAGCATCCTTGACAGCTGAAATGTCAACTGGTAGCATTTCAGCGTTGATCGAGGACGATTTTCAGGTCCCTAGGTGACCGAGGGATTACGATCATTTCACGACAAACAAAAACTGAGCACAACCACTATATGCGGTAGGCCCAGCTTGAGAAATACTATATATTGTGTAGGTGGCGACGGGAAGACTTGAACTACCGACCTAGGGATTATGAAGCCCACGGTCACGTGTTGCACTCGACCTTGTTCACGATTTGTTCACGGCGATCGAATCGCTGTAAAAGGCACCTTTACCAGTCAATATCCCAAGAGTACAGTACCATACATGAGGCCTACAACGCCGCTCACATGCGCCCGTTCAGTGTCTGAGTTGTTCAGCAGGATCAGTCACTGCTGGATTGACTGAACCGGAATCGTGTGACCGGATCAAGGGTCAACTTCCGTGTCGACGCATCGATGAAGACAGACATTTTGACCCAAAGTCAGAAGTTGTTATAATCGGAAACCTGAACATCTGATTCCTGGATTTTCGCTGTTTGCGGAATGCAGGCTACCAGAGGTGAGATGGGGGATAGTTTAATAGGCAGAACGTCTGACTCTGGATCAGATAGTTGGGGTTCGAATCCCTGTCCCCCAGCCTGTAGGAGGTAGTCCACTTGGACTGCCTCCTTTTTGTTTGCCGACGATTTCGTTTGCGGACGATTCTCGTCTGCGGGCGAGCTCCGGCGCTGGGGAGTTCCCGCCGGGTCTGGGGCAGGCGGCGATGGGTTGAGCCCCCAGCCCGCCGCGCGTCACGAGCCGATGTAGTTGATGAGCTGCTCGATCATGAATTTCTGGTGGCTGATGACGGCCTTGACCAGGTCGCCGATGGAGACGACGCCCACGACTCGCCCCCGGTCCACGACGGGCAGGTGGCGGATGCGCATTTCGGTCATGACGGCCAGACATTCCTCCGCGGTTTCGTCCAGGGAGGCGTAGTAGACGCGCGCGGTCATGATGCTGCGCACGGATACGCCGGCGGGCGCTTGTTCCTCCGAGACGACCTTGCGCGCGATGTCGCGCTCGCTGACGATGCCGACTACCTCTCCGTCCTGCATGACGAGCAGCGCGCCCACGCCTTTCTCGGCCATCAATGCGGCTGCGTCCAGCACGGACCCTTCGGGCGAGATGGACCAGACGTCGTCGCCCTTGGATTTGAGTATCTGCTTGACGGGGTTCATGGGTATGGGGTTCACGGACATGGTTGTGTGGTCTCTCCTTGCTGTGCATGCCAATTCACCTTGCATGCGAACCGAGGGCGCCGAACAGGGGGCGATTCGGGGGGACTCACGCCGGCGCCTGCTGCGCGATGGCTGCGGTGCGCCGGATGTTGCCGCCATCACCTTATACTATGATCACATAGGAGGAGGCCAACTGGCAACAGGGCCTGGCGACGGGTCCGGAACCAGGCGAGCGCGGATGGCCTGTCGGGACCGCCACCCCTTCAAGACGGCGATCCACACGCTCATTTCCAATCCGAACTCGACCAAACTGACGTGGCCTGCAATCCTGATCCGGAGCCACGACAGGCTGATACCCTGCGCCCCTGTCCGTTGCGCCCTATCGTCGCTATCGCCCTGTCGCACGCAGAGGCAATTGTCCGCATAGTGAAGCGAAATTGGGGCTTGACTACCACACGATCCTGGTGTAATGTATATTGCATACATAATACAAACCATATTGGAGCTAGCGTTCCGAGTCTTGGAAACCCCGGCGCGTAGCGTCAGATCAGTGCCTCGGAATGCTCGTCAACCTTCTTGGCATCTCAATGACTGACCGTGAGGCTGTGTCTCGTCTACGCAATATTGCGCCTGTAACGCTGCGCGACCAGGTATTCGACGAGATACAGCTTGCGATTCTGGAAAAGCGTCTGAAGCCGGGCGATCGCATTCGCGAGCAAGAGTTGACGCGCCTCCTCAACGTCAGCCGTACGCCTGTCCG
Organism: uncultured Chloroflexia bacterium; assembly: GCA_963752485.1. Classification (GTDB taxonomy): domain Bacteria; phylum Chloroflexota; class Anaerolineae; order Caldilineales; family Caldilineaceae; genus JASGTU01. The sequence continues at coordinate 35,552 of CAVVYP010000010.1, read as the reverse complement.
TGAAGCATTGGTCCTACTCGAACGCGACGGTCTGGTGAGCACGATCCCCAATCGCGGCGCGTACGTACGGCAGTTTAATGAGCAAGATATCCGCGAGATATTTACGATGCGCAATGCCCTGGAAGACCTTGCCGCGGATTTGTCAATCTCGAGGATCGATGACGAGCACCTTGCTGAGATGGAAGCCAACATTGCCAGTATCGAGAAGATGATCGGCAAGAGCGACCGGCCCTCTCAGGGAAAGCTCGATCTTGAATTCCATCGCTATCTTGTGTCGCTGTCGGACAATAGCAGGCTCATCAAGTACTGGCGCGTAATTGCCGTGCAGTACACAGCCGTATCACGGTACTTGGATTACACGAACTTCGATCAACGCACGGTTATCAAAGACCATCGCTCAATCATCGACGCCTACCGAAGTCATGACCTTGACAAAATCCACGCCGTGAACCGGTCGATCAACGACGCAGTCGTTGCTCTATGCATCGAAGGGTATCGGACACAAGCAAAGGACGATTGACGATCCGGGTTCATTCGTCGTGCTCCTTGCGCTCCTCCCCCACGACAACTGGCCCTGGCGCTGCAGCCGCCGCCGCCACAATGGCAAAGGCTTTGGACTAGATACTCAGCGCGTATTCTCGGACTATCGGCAGGCGACTCTACACGCCAACCAGGTGATCGCAGCACCCGTTCTTGTCCGCAAGACCCAAACGGTAGCGCGTGCAGCATTTTTCAGAATTCACTTCGCAATCTGTCTCATGTTGTTCCATCAATCGGTTCGTCTATCAAAAGGAGGATTACCCAATGAGCATTTTGACTCGACAGAGAGTCATCGGTAGCGCTCGGTCTGTTGCTCGTACTCACCTTGGTGGCATGCGCCCCGGCAGCCGCCCCGGCCGAGTCCAGTGCAGCGCCGGAAGCAGAATCCGCTGATCAAGTAGAGATTCGGTATGCGTGGTGGGGCAGCGCACAACGGCACGAGCTCTACAACGAGTTGGTCGACATGATCGAAGAAACCTTTCCGGATGTGACCGTCGTGCGCGAATTCGCAGGGTGGGGCGACTACTGGGACAAGCATTCCACACAGGCGGCAAGCGGTAACGTGGCGGACATGCACCAGTACACGCCCGGACAAATCGTTGAGTATGCCAAGCGCGGCGTCGTGATGCCACTGGACGATTACGTCGACAGCGGGCTGATTGACCTGAGCGATTTTGACCAGACGGTCATCGATGCGGGCAAAGTCGATGGCAAGATCTACATGGTTACCAAGGGAATCTCAGCGCCAGCGATCTTCACGAATGTCAACATGATCGAACGCGCCGGCGTGGAAGTCCCTGAAGAGGACATGACGTGGGAAGAATTTGAGGCCTGGGTCATCGAGGTCGGCGAAGCACTCGGCGAAGACGCATGGGCCCTGCACGATCCGGGCGGATGGGACAACGTCATCGAGCCGTATATGCGACAGAAGGGCAAGACGCTGCTTTCGGAAGATGGTACGAGCCTCGGATTCAGCAAGGAAGACCTGATCGACTGGTACTCCATGTGGGACCGAATTCGAGAGGCGGGCGGCGTACCTCCGGCGGACGTGATGGCGGAAGAAGGAAGTCAGGGGTTTGAAGACTCCATGCTAGTTCATGGCCGCGTCGCCATGCAGATCATGAACGGCAACCAGCTCAAGATCTATCAGCGCTTCGTGGAGGAAGGTGACACCCTCGAGCTTCTGCGCATCCCGCGCATGCCCGAAGGCGAAAACGAGTATGGCGAGATCATCACCGGCGCGTTCCTGTCCATGTCCGCGAATACGGAACATCCGGAAGAAGTCGCCAAGATCATCGATTACTGGATCAACGATGTCGAGTTCAATCAGGTCTACAACCTGGAGCACGGCATCTCCGGCAGCAGTGCAATCAACGAAGCGCTTGCGCCGACGATGGAACCGTCGGACCTGTTGGTGTTGGAGAACCTTCAGGAAGTGATTGCGACGGCGCCGGCGACCCAGCCGCGACCTCAGGGATTCCCTGCGATCGTACCTCTCCTGGCGCAGGCGAACGAAGCCATCGCATTCGGCGGCAAGACTGTCGAAGAAGCAGTCGATGACGTGTTTGCAGAAGCGGAACGTCTTCTGCAGTAAACGCCCGACCGGACGACCATCCTCATACACTAGATATGCCGCCCATTCACACGATAGCGGTGGCATATCTAGTGTAGACAGTACCGGCGACGTCCCGGCGACAGGCCAATAGGAATCGAGAAAATGCTCAAGAACGACGTCCAGCCGCCGCCGGCAACGGCCACGTACAGCTCTGCGGCCTCTGCCGGAAGGCTTCGACGATTCTGGAACAAGAATAAGTATGGCTATCTCTTTCTGGCGCCGTGGTTTGCCGGACTGTTTGGCCTGAGCCTTATTCCGATGATAGCGTCGCTCTATCTATCGTTCACGGATTACAGCTTCTACGGAACGCCAAACTGGATAGGCTTTTCAAACTATCTGGAAATGTTCACCCAGGACAGCCGTTATCTGAAGTCACTGCAGGTGACATTCAAATATGTCCTGATCGGTGTGCCGGTTCAGTTGACATTCGCACTGTTGTTCGCAATGTTGCTGAATCGTGGCATCCGAGGCCTATCTGTCTTTCGCGCCGTCTACTACGTACCCTCCCTACTTGGGGGGAGTGTCGCGATTGCGATTCTATGGCGGCAGGTGTTTGGGCGGCAAGGGATCTTCAATGACTTCCTAGCTGTCTTTGGCATCGAGGGCATCAGTTGGGTCAGCCATCCGGACTATGCGCTTTACACGCTTATCGCACTGCGCGTATGGCAGTTTGGGTCCGCCATGGTGATCTTCCTCGCTGGATTGCGCCAAATACCAAACGAGCTGTACGAGGCGGCGTCCATCGATGGGGCGGGGGAGACGCAAGAAGTTCTTCCATGTGACCCTTCCCTTGCTGACACCGATCATTCTATTCAATCTGATCATGCAGATCATCTCTGCCTGGCAGGCGTTTACTCCGGCATTCATCATCGGGGCGGGAACCGGCGGAGCACTCGACTCAATCCTGTTCTACACGCTCTATTTGTACATCAACGCCTTCAACAACTTCCAGATGGGATACGCGTCCGCCATGGCTTGGGTAATGCTGTTGATTCTGGCGGCAACCAGCGGATTGATCTTCTTGTCTGCCAGAAGATGGGTGTACTACGAGTCGTAGGTTGCCAGGAAGGACCGTATGGGAAACATGAGCGCCAGAAAGACCCTTCTATTCATAGTCGTCTTGGTGGTAGCAGTGATAATGATCTATCCGCTGCTATGGCTGTTTAGCAGTTCGCTGAAACCGAATGAGCTCATATTCAAAGATCTCCGCCTATGGCCTTCGGAGATCACCTTTGAAAACTATGTAGTTGGATGGCAGGGCATTGCAGGAATCCACTTCTCCACGTTCTTTCGGAATTCGTTCATCATCGTCATCGCTGCGATATGTGGCAATCTGGTGACGTGTTCCATGGCAGCGTATGGTTTTGCGAGACTGAACTTCACAGGCAAGCCTATCTTCTTTGGCATCATGTTGATGACGATGATGCTGCCGCACCATGTGGTGCTGATCCCGCAGTACATCATCTTCTTTCGCCTTGGCTGGGTAGATACTTTCCTGCCGCTGACAGTGCCCCGATTTCTCGCCATGGACGCGTTCTTCATATTCTTGATGGTTCAGTTTATTCGTGGCATTCCCATCGAGATCGACCATGCCGCCACAGTGGACGGGTGCGGTCCGGTCGGGATCTACTGGCGCATGATCCTTCCGCTCCTCGTTCCGGCACTGGTCACGACCGCCATCTTCACCTTCATATGGACGTGGAACGATTTCTTCAGCCAGCTAATCTACCTGAGCAATCCAAAACTATACACGGTCTCGCTGGGTCTTCGCTCCTTCAGCGATACGACGGGGGCCTCGTCCTGGGGATCTCTATTCGCCATGTCTATCGTGTCGCTGGTACCGATATTCGCCATGTTCATCATCTTCCAGCGATACCTGATCGAGGGTATTGCTACCACAGGTCTCAAAGGATAACCGCCGCGACAAGACGGTCGATATTCAGCCTCGAGGCTGATTCGCCCTCGCTCGAATCTCTATTCCCGGTTCTCGCGTGGTATCCGTAGTACTCACCACCCCCCCTAAGGGGATCACCTAAGACAGGGGCACCCTACATGAAGAAATCTATCGGTCTGATTCGGTCTGGGCAATATCGGGGCGTACTTCACCAGGCAGTTGTTGGAGGCCGAGTATCCACTTACTGTACTGGACATCCTGCCGGATAGACTACAGTATGCCGTGGATCAAGGAGCAGAAGCAGCCAAGACCGCGGGCGAAGTGGCCGGCGCATCCGACATCGTCATCCTGTCCCTTGCCGGCAGTGATCCGGTCGCAGCCGTGATGGACGGGGAAGACGGCATTCTTGCGCATCTTCGTCCTGGACAGCTGATTATTGACACCGGAACGACGAGACCCTCCACCGACATTCACTACCAGCGATTGTGCGCCGAAAAAGGCGCCGGCTTCATCGACGCTCCCATCACCTGGCGACGCCAAGGTCTGATAATCATGGCCGGCGGGCGGCCGGAGGATTTTGCCGCCGGCAGGGACGTGCTCGAATGCCTTAGCTACAAGCTCAAGTACATCGGCGAAATAGGACAGGGTCAGAACCTGAAGCTGTTGAATCAGATGATTCAAGCGGGGCAATTGGCTGTCTGGTCAGAGACCATAGAAATGGGCAAGCAATGCGGGCTCGATCCGCGCCTACTCAAGGACTATCTGGAGTTTCAGATTAGCGATGACCTCTTTGGCGACGACTTCACGGGCGGCGGGCATCTGTCGCTGCACTACAAGGACATGGGGTATGCACTAGAAGTGGCGCACGACACCGGGGCGCAGACTCCGATCGCCAGTCTCGTGCACGAGATATTCAAGGCTACCAAACCCTATGGTCATCCCAATTGGAAGCAGCCGGGCATCATCACGTACTGGCGGAGACTCAATCACCCAGAATAGCCGGGTATCAGGACATCGTACTACTTGTTCATTGTATTCAGCCAAGCGATGGCGATAACGAAAGGCATAGCCAAGTGAACGATGAAGTCGAACTTCGAATTGTGACACCGGACGATGTCGAGACGCAAGTGTTTCCCTGGGGGCGCCTGCAGTGGCTATCCGAGCCTAGAGTCACGGGCAGCCGCGTATTGACATCGGGCGTCGTCACGCTCATCGTGGGCAAGGGTCACGAACGCCACAATCATCCGGGCTGTGAAGAGATCCTCTACGTGCTCGATGGCGAGGCTTCCCAATTCCTTGAGCTGGAGGACGGTGAGATCGTGACCAAGACTGTCGTTGCAGGAGACCTGGTACACGTCCCTGCGGACATGTACCATGGCATCGTCAACACCGGCGAGAAGCCATTGCGCCTATTCGTTTCATACGAAAAGGCAGGACCGGAAGCGCTACTGCGTAGTCTGCCGGAGTGCGAAATCGAGCCTGCCAAGAAGACTGACTGATCGAACAAACTACTCGCCAATTACCTGAAAGGATCGCTATCTCATGGGCGAAGTGAAAGTTGGCATCGTCGGCGTGGGTGGTATCTCAACAAGACATATAGAGGGTCTGCGGGCGATCGAGGCCGCCAACATCACGGCAGTAGTCGACGTAGTGCCGGAACGAGCCGAACGGGTGGCTGCTGCGTGCGGCGCGACTGTCTACGATAGTGTCGAAGCGGCGTTGCCACATGTAGATGCCGTGTACGTGCTGACGCCGCCGTCCTTCCATCGCGACCTTGCTTTGCAGGCCATCGAGGGAGGCAAACATGTAATGGTTGAGAAGCCGATTGCCATCAGCCTGGATGACGCAGAGGCCATTGTGGCAGCGGCAGAGAAAGAAGGCGTCAAGCTTATGACGGCGTTCAATATGCGCTTTCGAAAAGGCTATGGACGTCTGAAAGAAATGGTTGAATCGGGCAGGCTGGGCAAACCGATCAGTCTGTGGAGCCAGCGACTTGGCATTGGCGTTGGCGCCGGCGAGAACTGGCGCACCACGCCCGGCCTGCTGTGCGGCATGTGTGTCGAATCCCTTTCCCACGATATCGATCTGATCCGATGGCTGGGCGGGGAGATCGTCTCGGTGCAGGCGCAGACGTTCGAATCCAGAGCGCACCTTCCTGGCTTTGACGACAATGCCAGCATCATTTTCAAATTGGACAATGGCGCCATGGCCGTGATCCATGCCAGTTGGTCTTCGCACATCAACAGGAACTCCAGAGGCATCGTCGGCATGGACGGGACGACCATGGTTAGCGGCGGCGGCCTTTGGGACTCCGACACGTTCCACGTCAAGACGGCGGAGATGGAGTACGAGACGATCGAGGTGCTCAACGACAAGCTGGATACGAAATCCTATCAAGCGGAGAGCGAGTACTTCATCAACTGCATCCTGAACGATATTCCGCTATCGGTTACTGGCCGCGATGGACTGCAGGCGCTCCGCGTATCCCAGGCGATTCTAGCTTCACAGGCGGAACAAAGCACAATCGCGGTGCCTGCACCGCAAGAGGCGGGCTGATCATGATTAGACTTGCCTGTTCATCACTGTCCGCCGACGGCTTCGGGGACAGCAATTTCGTACGAAGTTTCGCCGTACTGCCGAAGATCGGCTTTCGCTACGTGGAGTTCAACTGCTGGCATCCTCAAGATATGACACCGAAGAATATCCGCAACCTACGCCGGCGATGTGACGATGCAAACTTGACGCCGATTGCGCTGTACGGTTCTTCATTTGGCGGAGACACGAATCATGACCTAAGCAAGGACGTGGGACACAAGTTGCGCATGATTGACGCCGCCTGTGAATTGGGCTGCCGCCGCGTGGTAGCAACAGGTGCGCGACGGGGACAAGCCGGGGGACTCGATGCCATCATCGAAGTGCTCGGCGAAATCACATCTTATGCGGAAGAGAAGGGCGTGTTGATCTGTCTGGAGAACCACGCCAACAACAACTTGGAGACGATCGAAGACTACGAAACGATATTCGCTGCCAACACGTCGCACAACGTGGGTCTCTGTATCGACACAGGTCATTTCGATGCAGCGAACGTTGATCTGAATGCCGTCATCGACAGGCTGGGACCACGGACAAACCATCTACACGTGAAAGAGGCGGCGGAAAAGGGCGTGGAGAACTTTGTGAGCTTCGGCAAGGGAATCACCGACAATCACAATGTGATCGAGCGCATGTTGGCGATGGGCTACAACGGCTATGTTTCGGTTGAGCTTGCCATTGAGGACAAATCGCACGTGGTTGAAGAATTGACCTATCCGTATGAGCAGTTCCATCCGTACGAACTGCGTCCGTAGGCTTCGGCCTATTGCAGGATTCACTGAACTTCGATTCTCGAGGGGGGGGGCGGCATTGCGATTCGGGTTGAACTGGGCGCCAATACGGAATCAACAGGAGTTGGAGGCAGCGCTCCCTCTGATCGACGAGCTTGGTCTTGCTGCGACGGCTGCGCCGGCAGAAATGATCCGGTGGCCGCTGCATGAGTGTGCGGCCTACGGTGACATGGTGCGTAGCTATGGACTGATAATCGGCGAAGTCGGCTACTGGCAGAACCTGCTTGTCGACGACGAAGCCGCACGATCTCATCGCATTGACGAGGTCCGTTCGCTCTTGCAAAAAGCCGACGCGATGGGCGTCGGCTGTGTCGTTACACTCGTCGGTTCGTTTGACAGCGAGCATGCTCTGGCTCCCCACGCTGAGAACTGGAGCGACCGCGCCCGAGAGCGTGCAGCAGAAAACTGCCATCGGATTCTGGATGGGCTGGACCTGCAGCGAACTTGCTATGCGCTTGAGCCTTGGTGCAACGGTTTCTACCATGAAGCGGAGGCAGTAGCCGGTTTTCTGGAGAAGATAGATCACCCACGTCTCGCGCTTCACCTGGACGTGATGAATATGCACTCGGTCAACACATACTATCAGAGTACGCAGGTTATCGAGCAGGCGTTTGACCTGTTGGGCAAATGGGCAGTAAGTGTACATGCAAAGGACCTGCGTTGGGACCCCACCTACATGTTCTTGCGCATGGATGAGGTCATGCCGGGTGAAGGCATTCTGGACTATGACCTGTTCCTGCGGCGAGTTGATTCGCTTTCACCAGACATTCCTGTATATACCGAACATTGGCAGACGGATGAACAATATGTGGAAGCAATTGGGCGCCTGCACGCGCTCGCCGCTTCCGCTGGTATCCGCGCACGTTCGAGGAACTGAGTCTATCAACGGCTGCACTTGATCGTCGAATGGACGTGACGGTCTGTGTCTAGGAGGAGACATGGCAACGATTCTGATGATAGGAGCCTTTGACACCAAAGGCGAAGAATACGCGTTCCTGCGCGAACGCATTCTGGAGCAAGGTCACATCGTCAAGACGATGAATACGGGCGTTCTGGGATCTACGGACCTGTTCCCGGTTGACGTATCCGCCGAAGAAGTGGCCGCGATGGGTGGCGGCAGCCTTTCTGACCTGCAGTCGAACCAAGACCGGGGCGAGGCCATGAAGGTAATGACCGCCGGCGCAGCCGCGCGTGGCCGCCTACTACGCGGAGGAGCCCTTCGACGGCATTATCGGCATGGGAGGAACTGGCGGCACCACTGTGGTGACCGCCGGCATGCGCTCACTGCCCATCGGCCTGCCCAAAGTATGCGTCTCCACGGCGGCCTCCGGAGACACATCCGCCTATGTCGGCAGCAAGGACATCACGATGATTCCCTCTATCGTCGATGTCGCGGGCATCAATCGGATTTCTGGGATCATTTTTACCAGAGCCGCCGGAGCAATCTCGGGCATGGCTAGCGTGAATGTGCCTGAACTGTCCGAGCCGCAGCCAATCATCACAGCCTCCATGTTTGGCAATACGACTGAAGCCGTGAACATGGCGCGCGAAGCGCTTTCCGAAAAGGGCTACGAAGTATTGGTCTTTCACGCCACGGGCACCGGCGGCAAGACGATGGAATCGTTGGTGCGGGAGGGTTTGGTCGACGCCGTGTTGGACATCACAACAACCGAATGGGCGGATACGGTTTGCGGCGGCGTATTCGATGCCGGACCTGAGAGATTGAGCGCGCCCGGAGAGATGGGCGTCCCCCACTTGATCGTCCCCGGCTGTGTAGATATGGCCAACTTCGGCGGCATGGAAACTGTGCCGCAGAAGTATAAGGATGCCGAGCGCCTCTTCTATGAATGGAATCCCTCCGTCACCCTCATGCGTACGAACGTCGAAGAGAACCGGCGCATGGGTGAAGCTTTCGCCGAGAAGGCAAACGCCGCCAAGGGTCCCGTTGCGTTTCTAATCCCGCTTCGAGGCGTATCCATTCTGGACGGCGAAGGACAGATGTTCGAGGATCGGCAGGCCGATCAGGCTATGTTCGACGCAATCAAGGCAAACCTGCGGCCCGGTATCCCGGTCGAGGAGATTGACTGCAATATCAATGATCCGGAGTTTTCCGCCAAGGCAGTGGAGATGATGCTGGGCCTGATCTCCCAAGCCAACTAGAATCACAGGAGGGCAATTATGTCAATGAGCAGGACAGAAGTACTGGCGCGGCTGCGAAAGAACATCGACGACGGCGTGCCCATCATCGGCGGTGGCGCAGGCACCGGCATCAGCGCCAAGTTCGAGGAAGCAGGTGGCGTCGACCTCATCGTCATCTACAACTCCGGCCGTTTCCGCATGGCGGGACGCGGGTCTCTGGCGGGCCTCATGCCCTACGGCGACGCGAACGGCATCGTGATGGAAATGGCGAACGAGGTCCTCACTGTCGTGAAGAACACACCGGTTCTAGCCGGCGTATGCGCCACGGATCCATTCCGTCAGATGGACAAGTTTCTCCAGGATGTCAAGAACATTGGGTTTGCGGGCATCCAGAACTTCCCGACGGTGGGCCTTATTGACGGGATCTTCCGTGCAAATCTGGAAGAAACGGGTATGGGGTACGGTCCTGAGGTGGAAATGGTACGAATGGCGCATGAGATGGACTTGGTGACCACGCCCTATGCCTTCAATGCGGAAGAAGCAGAGATGATGGCCGAAGCAGGCGCAGACATCGTGGTTGCGCACATGGGCTTGACGACGAGCGGTTCAATCGGCGCTGCAACCGCGCTGACGCTGGAGGATTCGGTGGCCAAGGTCCAGGAAATTGCGGATGCAGCCAAGTCAGTGAATCCGGATGTAATCATGCTATGCCATGGCGGGCCCATAGCCATGCCCGACGATGCGGAATATGTGCTGCAGCGCACGACTGGTGTCGACGGCTTCTATGGCGCGTCCAGCATGGAGCGCCTGCCAACGGAGATAGCCATCACCGGTCAGATGGCGAAATTCAAGGCGATTCGCTTCAGCTGATCGCCCTCAGAATACGGCCACATTTACATGTGTACACCCGGAGCCTCGGTCAGTGGGACCGAGGCCCCCCCTCCGACTGGCGGTCGGATGCTGCCGGCAAACCCGACGACAGAGGGTTCCCTGCATTTTCCGATGCGGTTTCTGCGGGGACACCTTGGCAGATGAACGACTGCAATACAGTGGAATCGACAGGCGCCAACAGTATCCAATTGTGGGCCGAGCCTCGTCGCGCGCAGCGGGTTGCAATCGACCGTGCGGCGCGTCTATAATGCTTCTATTGCATTTGCGAATCCCTTCCTAGGCCGGATTCGGTTGGCGCTGCTTTCGGGGCGCGTCCGGCGTAGCCAATGAACGCGAAGCGCCATGGTCTCTGATGAATTGCTGCATAAGCTTGGTGTGCTCGCCGGCGCGTTGATGATCGGCGCGGGCGTGTTCTTCGGCGTGCGCACGATCGCGCAACTGCCCGCGTTTGGCGGGCCGCCGGCCGCGGGTGCGGTGCAGGAGCTGGCCGCGGCAACGGAGGGCTCTGACGCAGGTTCGAATGCGGCTGCGGCGCCCACGGAGGGGCCCACGGCGGCCCCAACCGCCACGCCCGCGCCGCCGATTCGCGCCGGCGCAGCAGATCCGCTGCCGCCTGCGTTGGCGGATGCGCTGACGGCCGCCGGCGCACGCATCGTTCCTCTGTCGAGCTCCGCGGACAGCGCCGAGGTGGATGTGGTGATCGGCTATGGCGCAGAGACGGCCGCGCAGGGGGATCTCGTGTTCGAGCAGGTCTTCGCGGTGGTCGACCGCTTCGATACGCCCACGCCGTCCATTTCGTGGTCGCAGGTGGAGAGCGCTTGGCAAGGCGAGAATCGTCGCTATCCGGTGCTGGCGATCCTGACGGAGTCCGTGCCGGCGCTGGAGACGATCTTTGGGCCGGTGCAGCACGCGACGCCCATCACCTTCGACACGGTGGAACAGGTCTCCGCCGCACTGCACGACGGAACCGCGGATTTGGCGATCCTGCCGTTCGACCAGCTCGCGCCGGAGCTTGCGGTCTTCGATGTGGACGGGGCCAACCCGCTGGCGCGGGACGATGTCTTCGACGTCGACGCATATCCGCTGGTGGCGAGACTGGCCGCTGCGGAGTCGCCCGGCGCGCAGAATCCCGAGGCGCTGGCAGCGTTCATGGACTCGCTGCCGACCACCAACCGCGACCTGGAGAAGATGACGACCGTGGCCATGACGGGCGTGACGGCCATGGTGCGCTTCACCGCGGCGCGCATGGATCAGCGGGGGTACGCTTGGCCTGCGGATGAGGTCGGGCCGGAACTGGCGCGCGCCGACATCACGGCCATCAGCAACGAGGTGCCGTTCGTGGACGGGTGCGAGACCGATCTGGACCCGGACAATGTGATCTTCTGCAGCAAGCCCGAGTATATGGCTGCGCTGCTGGCCGCGGGCGCGGACGTCGTCGGCCTCACCGGCAACCATCAGAATGACCACGGGCCCGAGGGCGGATTGGGCTCGCTGCAATACTACGAGGAGGCCGGGCTTCAGGTCTATGGCGGCGGCGCGGACAAGACGTCGGCCATGCAGCCGCTGGTGGTGGAACACAACGGCAACCGCGTCGCGTTTCTGGGCGCCAACAGCTACGGTCCCCCGGAGGCCTGGGCGACGGACTTTCTGCCGGGCAGCGCGCCGTTCGACCTCAACATCATGTCGGCGATGATTCGCGGCCTGAAGGAGGACGGCGATGCGGACGTGGTGCTGGCGGAGCTCCAGTATCAGGAGAGCTATGACGTCACGCCGTTGCCGGAGCAGCAGCAGGATTTCCGCGCATTGGTGCGGGCGGGTGCGGATGTGGTGACGGGCGTGCAGAGCCACGTGCCGCAGGCGGTGGAGTTCCTGGACGGCAAGCTGATCCTGTATGGGCTGGGCAATCTCTTTTTCGACCAGATGTGGAATGAGGATACGCGTGAGGGTCTGATTGCGATGCACACGGTCTATGACGGGCGGCACATCTCGACGCGCCTGCTGCCGACGATCCTGTATGACTATGGCCAGCCCCGTTTTACCTCCCCGATCGACGGGGCGCGCATTCTTCAGCGTGTCTACGACGCCTTGCCGGAGTAGGCATCCCCGAACGCCGGCGCGGGATGGCGTCTCTGCCCAATGTTGGTCCTGGACCGCGCTCAATTCGGCGCGGTGGCGAATGCGCGCCGGCGGCGGTGGATTCCGGCTCAGGGCCGGAATGACAAATCGGCGGAGATGAGCTTGCTCAGTGCTGATCTGCGTCCGAACTGCAGTGACTGCGCTCATACTGGTGATGCCTTCATTTTGGATCGGGTGCGTCCCAAATTATTGCGGAGTACTGACAATAGCTCGCGTGCTCGTGTGAGCATGGCCGAGACACACGCCGAAAAGCGGTCTGATCGCTTCGGCATACCTCTGGCCCAAATATTTGGGACGCACCCTTTTGGATCGGAGTTCTTGCCGCACGGGAATGTCGCGCGTATACTGTAGCGCACTGTGCGGAACTGTTGCGGAGGGTAATCAACAATGAGTCCAAAATCGTCTTCGAAGTCTAGTGCGAGCAAGTCCAAGTCGAGCGGCCGCAAGGGCGGCAAGTCCAGTTCCAACAACGTGGGACTGTGGATCGTCGGCATCTCCATCGGCGTGGTCGTATTGGCCATCGGAATCCTGGCATTGAACAGCCGGCAGTCGTCGGCGTCGGCGATCGCTGCGCCGGACGTGCCGGAGGAATGGCTAGACCGTTCGTCCATGGGCAATCCCGAGGCCGCCGTCGTGATCGAGACTTGGGAAGACTTTCTGTGTCCGGCGTGCCGGGATTGGTCTACGGAGATGAAGACGCGGGTCGTCAACGACTTCGTGAAGTCGGGCCTCGTGCGCATGGAGTTCCATCACTTCCCGCTGGAAAGCCACGCGCCGGGCTCGATGATGGCGGCGCTGGCAAGCGAGTGCGCGGCGGACCAGGGCGCCTTTTGGGTCTACCACGACCGTCTGTTCCAGGTGCAGGCGGCGGGACAGTCCGCGTATCAGATGGAGCGCCTCGTGCAGTATGCGAACGACCTCGGCCTGGACGGAAACCAGCTCACGCAGTGCCTGACGGGCCAGAAGTACGCGAGCGCGGTCAACGACTCGTACACACAGGCGATTTCCAAGGGGCTGAACTCGACGCCGTCGGTTGTCGTTAATGGCAAGGTGATGGCTGACCCGTTTGATTACCGCGCGCTCTCGGCGGAGATCGATGCGCTTCTGGAAGCGAGCGAAGGCAGCGACTAACGCGAGGCTGTTCTTGGAAAGCGAATTGTTGGGTGAGGCGGTTGCACAGGATCGTGGTTATGGGGCGTAGGACGATGTGTGGGCGCGAAATGTATCGCATGGTCTGTCGGCTGGGCGCGGTGGCCGTGCTGGCGCTGATTGGGTTGGCGCAGGCGGCTCCGCTGCTGGCGCAGGGCGCGCAGCCGGGCATCACTTCACCCTCGCCCGGTTCGTCCATCAGCGGGAACGTGCCTGTGTTTGGCACGGCCGTGATCGAGCCGTTCCAGAAATACGAGCTGCACTACAAGCTGGAACCCAGCGGCGACGACGCCTATATCTTCTTTGCCGCCGACACCACGCCGGTGATCGACGGCCAGTTGGGCGTGTGGTCCGCAGCGGGTCTGCCGCCCGGCGTGTACAGTCTGCGCCTGCGCGTGGTGAAGAACGACGGCAACTATGCCGAGTACTTCGCGCCGAATCTAAGCCTGAACACGGGACCGCAGCCCACGCCGACGCCGGACGTGACGCAGGAGCCGACGCCGACGCCGATTCCCACGGCCACGTTTACGCCTGCGCCGCAGCCGACGCCCGTGGTTGGGCAGGTAGAGCAGCCGGCGCTGGAGCCGACGCCGACGCCGACGGAGGCCGCCGCCGTGGCCCAGGCCGCGCCGCCTGCGTCTGACCAACAGCAGCCCGCGCAGGAAGTGGCCGGCGCGAGCGAGGCGGTTGCCGCTGCTCCGTCGGATGCGCCGGCGAGCACAAGCGTGACGCGCGAGCTGGGAGAGGCGCTCTCGCTGACGCGCCTGCGCTCCGAGTTCCTCAACGGCGTGCGTCTGAGTGCGGCCCTCATGCTGGGCGTACTGGCGCTCTATTCGGGCAAGAGGCTATTCTCCTGGGTCTGGACCCAGTTTTCGTAACGGCCAACAGGTCGCGCAGCAGGCGTGACGGGCTCGCAATGAAGCGGATTTGCCCGGCGCGCGTGCGTCTTGTTGACGCCTAATTGACGGAGCACTTGACACGGGCGGAGCGTCCCTATGCGGACGATCTTGCCCTTTTCGTGTTGTGATGAACTCGAATGGCAGACTCAAAAATGGTCGTCGGGCTTGGCAACCCTGGCCCCCGCTACCAACACAATCGGCACAACGCCGGCTTTCAGTGCGTGGACGTCTTGGCGCGGCGCAGGGGAATCGACCTGTCGCGGGTGCAGAATCGCTGTGTAGTCGGTGACGGGTTCGTTGGCGCGGGCATGGCGCGCGCCAAGGTGATCGTGGCCAAGCCGCTCACCTTCATGAACGCGAGCGGCGCGGGAGTGTGTCCGCTGGCGAACTACTATCGAATTGAGCCGCAAGACATCCTCGTGATCCACGACGACTTGGACCTGGAGTCGGGCGTGCTGCGCCTGCGTCCGGGGGGCGGGGCGGGAGGACAGAACGGCATCAAGTCGCTCATCCAGCATCTCGGTACGCGTGAGTTCCCGCGCATCCGCGTCGGCATCGGTCGCCCGCCTGGGCGCATGGAACCCGCGGCGTATGTGCTGCAGGATTTCAGCGCGGCCGAAGAGGAAGTATTTGGGCCTCTGCGCGAGCGCGTGGCCGACGCCGTCGACTGCTGGCTGGCGGACGGGATCGACATTGCCATGAATCGCTACAACGGTTGACGGAACGCGGGGGCGTCGGGCGGCTGCGTTGGGCGGCTGCGTTAGGCGACCGTGTGATGTGGCAATATTGGGCGGCCGCCGCAGTTGAGGGTCACATCTATGCTTTCACGGCTGGTTGAGAGTCTGGATCGGCTTGCCCCGTTCAGACAGCTACTATCACATCCGGACAGCGCGGCCCACGGCTTGCTGCAATCGGCGCGGCCGTATGTCGCCGCGGGGCTGCATCGCTTTGGTTCCGGGGCCGTCGTGCTGCTTGCCAGCCGCAGCGAACTGGCGCGCGAATACGCGGAGCAGTTGGCGTCATGGTTGCCGCCGGTCGAGGATGGCGGCCCGCCCATTCGCCTGTTTGCGGAGCCGGATTCACTGCCCGGCGAGCGCATCCACTGGAGCAGCAACACGCGCCAGCAACGCCTGACCGCGCTGGCCGATCTGCAGGCGCGGGGTGATTCGGTTGCGCCCGTCGTGGTGGCCAGCGCGCGTGCGCTCCTGCAGATGACGCTGCCGCCCCGGGAGCTGCGTCTGGCCCTACGTCCCCTGAGCGTGGGCGACTTTGTGCGGCTGGAGCAGTTGATCCAGGGCTGGGTGGAGAACGGGTATGGGCCGGCGGAAACTGTGGAGGAACCGGGCGCGTTCGCGCGGCGCGGCGGCATCGTGGACGTGTGGCCGCCGAACCTGCCCTCCCCCATCCGCATCGACCTGTTCGGCGACGAGGTGGACAGCCTGCGCGTCTTCGATCCGGCGACACAGCGCACGCTGCAGCGCGTGGAGCGCATTGAGATCGGGCCGGGCAGCGAGGCGCTCAGCAAATATGGTCCGGCTGCGCTGCAGCGGCTTGGCGTCCAGGGCTCGAGCCTGAGCGAGCTGCGCAACGTCTCGCCGCAGGGCGAGCCCTCCCCGCTGATGGACCCGGCGTTGCTGCTGGCCGTGCAAGAGGAGATCCGGCTGGAGACGGAACATCTGGCCGAGGGGCACAGCTTCCACGGCATCGAGTGGTATCTGCCTTATTTCTACGAGCAGCCGGCGTCGCTGCTGGACTACCTTCCGGCCGGCGGCGCGCTCGTGGTGGACGACGCGGCCGACTTCTTGGCCGTGGTGCAGGAATTGGACGAGCAGGCCCAATCACTCGAATCTGAACTGGCGAGCAGCGGCGAGCTTCCGCATTCCTTCGCGTCGTGCTGCTTCACGCCGGACGAGGTGCACGCGTCCATCGTGAAATCCGCGCCGATCGTGCTGGGCTATGGCGGTCTGGACGGCGCGGACACGTCCGAGCACAGCGCGCTGGCGCGCAGCTTCGCGCCCGGCCCGCGCTTCGGCGGCAAGACGAAGCAGATCGTCGAGCACGTAGTGCAACATCGCAATGACGGCGCGGCTACCGTGTTGGTGACGCGCCAGGCTGCGCGCATGCAGTCGCTGCTGCATGAGGCCGACGTGGTGGCGCATGTGCAGAGCGAACTCGGCCGTGCGCCCGCTCCCGGCTCCATCGACCTGGTGCAGGGCGTTGTGAACGAAGGCTTCATCCTGCGCGGGCTCGAACCGGCAGGCGCAAGCGGGCAAACGGCAGCCCCACCGGCGGCGCAACCAGCGGCGCGCAACGCAGAATCACTGGAAGTGCGCCTGTTGACGGACGCGGAGTTGTTTGGCTGGAGCAAGCCGCGGGCGCGCCGGCGCACGGCCCGGCAGAGCAAGGTTGCGGCGGAGCTCTTCTTTGCGGACGTGAAGGCCGGCGACTACGTCGTGCACCTGGAGCACGGCGTCGGGCTGTATGACGGGCTCGTGACGCTGGAAATCGGCCAGGCGTCGCGGGAGTACCTCCAGGTCAGCTTTGCACGCGGCGACAAGCTGTACGTGCCGGTGCACCAGGCGGAGCGGCTGAGCCGCTATGTGGGCGCGGGCGAGAAGTCCCCGGCGGTCAGCCGGCTGGGCACGGCCGACTGGCAGACGGTCAAGGAGCGCACGAAGCGCGCAGTGGCCGACATCGCCGAGGATCTGCTGAAGCTGTACGCCGAGCGCGAGGTATCACGCGGCTATGCATTTGGCCCGGACGGTCCCTGGCAGCAGGACCTGGCCGCGAACTTCCCGTATGAAGAGACGGAGGACCAGCTCAACGCCATCGATGCGGTCACGCAGGACATGGAGGCGGAGCGGCCCATGGACCGGCTGATCGTCGGCGACGTGGGCTACGGCAAGACGGAAGTGGCGGTGCGCGCCGCGTTCAAGGCCATGGTGGACGGCAAGCAGGTGGCCATGCTGGTGCCGACCACGGTGCTGGCGCAACAGCATTACCGCACGCTGTCGGCGCGGCTGAATCGATTCCCGGTCCGCGTGGAGATGTTGAGCCGTTTCCGCACGCCGGCGCAGCAGGAGAAGATCGTGGCGGGGCTGCAGGCCGGCAGCATCGACATGGTCGTCGGCACGCACAGGCTGTTGAGCCGCGACCTGGAGTTCAAGAACCTGGGATTGCTGATCGTGGACGAGGAACAGCGCTTCGGCGTTTCCCAGAAGGAGCGACTGAAGCAGCTGCGCAGGGAGGTGGACGTGCTGACGCTGAGCGCCACGCCCATCCCGCGCACGCTGCACATGAGCCTGAGCGGTGTGCGCGACATGAGCACGATCAACACGCCGCCCCGCGAGCGGCTGCCGATTCACACCGTGCTGTCGGAATACGACGAGACGCTGATCCGCCAGTCGATCCAGCGGGAGATCAACCGCAACGGGCAGGTATTCGTGGTCACGCACCGCGTGAGCGGCATCCAGCGACTGGCGGACCGCGTCCGGCATCTGGTCCCCACTGCGAACGTGGTCGTGGGCCACGGGCAGATGCCGGAACGCGCCCTGGAGAACGTGATGATCCAGTTCGCGGAGGGAGAGTACGACGTCCTGGTGGCGACGACGATCATCGAGAACGGGCTGGACATCCCCAACGCCAACACGATGATCATCGTGCGCGCGGACCGCTTCGGGCTGGCGCAGCTCTACCAGTTGCGCGGCCGCGTGGGCAGAAGCGCGCAGCGCGGCTACTGCTATCTGCTGTATGACCGAAACACGCCGTTGAGCTACGACGCGCGCCGGCGGCTGTCGGCCATCATGGAGAGCAGCGAGGAGCTGGGCGCCGGCTTCCGCATCGCCATGCGCGACCTGGAGATCCGCGGCGCGGGCGACCTGCTCGGCGCGCGCCAGCACGGGCATATCGACAGCGTGGGCTTCGACCTGTACACGCGCTTGCTGGCGCAGGCGATCAACGAGGCCAAGCGCAAGAAAGAAGTATTCGACAAGGCCGCGCAGACGCAGAACGGAGACGTTGCCGGCGAGGGAGATGGCGCTGCAAGCGGCGTCGCAACCGGCGCCGGAGAAGGGCGCGCCGCCGCAGGGCCCAGCGCCTGTGACGGAGCTACTGGACCTGGAGAGACCGTTCGATATCGCCGACCCGCTGGCTCCGCCGGTGCAGTTGGACCTGCCCGTGGACGCGAAGATTCCCGAGTGGTACATCGAAGAAGAGCAACTGCGCTTGCAGACGTACCGGCGCATCGCGGGGTTGACGCACCTGGAGAGCATCGACGAGATGCGGCGGGAGCTTGTCGACCGTTTCGGCGTGGGGCCGGCGACGAAGTCGGTTCCGGAAGAGGTGGAGAATCTGTTCTTCCTCATACGCGTGAAGATTCTGGCGTTGCGCGCGGGCGTGGAGAACATCGGCCGGGAGCTGGACCAGCTCGTCATGCGCAGCGAGGCGCTGGAGAACATGGACCGGCGTTCCATGCAGAACCGTCTGCGCCAGGGCTTTGGCGCG
Source organism: uncultured Chloroflexia bacterium (assembly GCA_963752485.1). Classification (GTDB taxonomy): domain Bacteria; phylum Chloroflexota; class Anaerolineae; order Caldilineales; family Caldilineaceae; genus JASGTU01. The sequence goes on along the minus strand of CAVVYP010000010.1, from coordinate 16,403 downwards.
TCCGGCGCCGGCGAGGGCCAGGACGCGTATCCGCGCGTGGCGCGGCGGGCAATCTATCTGCCGATCGACGCCAAAGGCAAGTGGCGCACCGCGCTGGTGCGCACGCTGGAGATTATGGCGTATAGCTGAGGCGGGCGCGCCATCTGCGGACTTGGCGCTCGCAAACACAGATGCACAGTGGCGGTGTGCGGCGCGTGCGCCCGGCCGCCGGCCCCCACGCTTCGATCCACAGTCCTCCTCGACGTGTTCCCAGTCCACCAAAATCACAGCCCCGTGCACGGGCTGCGCGCCGCTATCCCACGGCTTTGTGGGATATTTGTGGGATAGTTGTGGGATACGGCGCGTCGGTTGTGCACATGCGCACGCCGCGTGGCGGCCGCGCATACACAGCGCCTGTGTCACACCGGTACCCGGCGTGGACACAGGCGCGTCTGTGCGTGCGAACGTGCGCGTGACGGCAGGTGTGCGGCGCGAATCAGTGGGTGGCGAGCTTGCGGCGCATGCGCACGTATTGGGCGTAGTCGATGGGCGTGCGGCGGCTGATGTAGTCGCGGGTGGTGGGCGCGAGGCCTTGGACCTCCAGGATGCGGTCGGTGACGGCGAGGTCGAAGGCGTCCGAGCCCGCGCCGCTGCCGTAGCTGACGACGAGGATGCGCTGCCCGGGCTGTGCGATGTCGAGGACGGCGGTGAGACCGACGAGGGCGGCCCCGGCGTAGGTATTGCCGATTTCCGACACGAGCAGCCCCGCTGCCATTGTTCGGGCTTGAAGCCCAGCATGGACATGGCGCGCGTGGGGAACTTCTCGTTGGGCTGGTGCACCACGACGTGGTCGTAGTCGGCGGGCGTAGCGCCCATCTCGGCCATCATCTGTTCGGCTGCGGGCACGACGTGACCGAAGTAGCCGGGGTCGCCGCTGAAGCGCTCGGCGTGGCGCGGGTAGTGGGTGGAAGGCCTGCGCCAGAAGTCGGTCGTATCCGATACGAAGCTGCCGGTGCGCTGATAGACGGCGATTGCGTTCTCCGCCGGCCCGAGGATGAAGGCGGCTGCGCCTGCGCCCGCGGTGTATTCGAGGGCGTCGCCGGGGCGGCCCTGCGCCGTGTCGGCGCCGATGCTGAGCGCGTAGTTGGCCATGCCGCTGCCGACCAGTCCGATGGAAGCCTGCATGGCCTCGGTACCCGCCTTGCAGGCGAACTGCCAGTCTGCGGCCAGGGTGGCCGGCGTTGCGCCGATGGCTTCGGCCACGATCGTGCCGGTGGGTTTGACGGCGTAGGGATGGCTCTCGCTGCCGATCCACACGGCGCGCAATTCACGTGCAGGGATGCCTGCGCGGGCCAGCGCGTTGCGCGCCGCCTCCACGCTCATGGTCGCGGTGTCTTCGTCCAGGCCGGGGACGGACTTCTCTTTGACGGGGCCCGGGTCGTCGTTTCCGGTCCAGACGCGGCTGATCTCTTTGCCGGGCAGCCGGTAGCGCGGGACGTATGCGCCGTAGCCGGCGATGCCCACGGGACGGATTGGTTGTTCGTGCATTGTGTGTTTCCCCTGTTACGTCTGTGCTGCTACGTGCTCGGTGCTGCAATGTGATTGTAAGCGGTTTGTTCGCTTATTGGCTAAACGATCCTGTTTGGTGAAGCGGTCGCGCGTAGGTCCCTTTTGCAGAGGGACTTCGCGCGCAGGTAGAAGCAGCCAATCCGCGCCCCGCAGCCATTACGGCCGCTTGCCACACGTGTCGTGTGGCAACCCGGCTGGCGCGCCGCACACACGCATACACGCACGCCCGTCACGCCGGAGACGTGACCTGATCTTGCACCACTTGGCCCGGGTCTGCTGGCCTGGTCCGGCGCATACACGTATGCCCGTCACGCCGGAGACGTGACCTATTTCGATCCGTGAGCTGTCTATGACAATAGGCCTGGCGACTACGGTTTCTCGTCGGACAGGATCTGCCTTGCGCGCTCTTCGCGGACTTGGCCTTCTTGTACGAGGCGGGCGGCGATGCGGTCGACTTGGTCCGGGGCGGCGCCGGCGGCGACGGCTATCTGGCGCGCGTGGAGAGCCATATGGCCGCGCTGGATGCCGTCCGTGACCAGGGCGCGCAGGGCGGCCAGGTTTTGGGCCAGACCGACGGCCGCCATCACCTCCGCCAGCTCGCGGGCGCCTTCCACGCCCAGGATCTTGAGCGCGACACGGGCGGTGGGATGCGACCGGGTGGCTCCGCCGACGGTGCCCACGGCAAGCGGCAACTCGATGCGCCCGCACAAGGTATGCCCGGAGGGAGAACGACGAGGGCCGCCGTCCAGTTCTCCTGCAGAATCACCGTCAGACTCCGCGTCCGGCTCGGCGTCCGAAGACTCGCACGCGCCAGTCGGTGAGGGCGCGGTACTGGCCGTCGCGTGCGGCGTAGGCGTGCGCGCCGGCCTCCAGCGCGCGCCAGTCGTTGCCCGTGGCCAGGGCCACGGCGTCGATGCCGTTCATGACGCCCTTGTTGTGCGTGGCGGCGCGATAGGGATCGGCAACGGCAAACGCGTTGGCGTCGGCAATGGCGTCGACGACCTCTTCTCCGGACGCGGTTTGTGTGGCGAAGACCGCAGACGGGATGCGGACGCTGGCCCAGGCGCGCCGCTGGTCGCTCAGATTGCTCAGGATGCGCAGCAGGGCGCGCCCCCGCTCAGCCGCTCCAGCGCCGGCGCGATGGCCTCCGCGGCCGTGTTGACCGCGTTGGCGCCCATGGCGTCGCGCACGTCAAACAGGAGGTGGACGATCAACATCGGTCCCGTGGGCGTCTCGTCCAGCCTGCGCACGTTTATGTCAACGGGGCCGCCGCCGCGTGCGGTGATGGAGGGGCTGGTGTTGGCGAGCGCGAGCAACGCGCGCTTCTCCGCCAGGATGGCGTCGGCGGCGACCTGTGCGTCGGGCGCGTCCAGAAGCTGCACCTGGGCGATCATGACCGGATCGGTGCTGCCGGTGTGGAAGCCGCCTCCGGCGCGCGCCGAATTTGGCGGCGAAGCTGACGGCGGCTACGACGGACGCCTCCTCGATGACCATGGGAACCAGGATTTCGCGGCCGTTCACGAGGAAGTTCGCGCCGATACCCAGCGGCAATGCAAAGCGACCCGCCACGTTCTCGATCATGTGGTCGGCTTGCGGCAACGACAGGCATTGCTCCAGGGCCGCGATCTCGTCGGGCTGTAGGTTCGCCCAGGCGGCCACAAACGCGATGCGCTCGGCGAGCGGCCGGCGATAGAAGCCACTGATGCGCGATGTCCTGTCTTGTTCGCTCATACCGGACCTGCTGTCTGTCGTCGTGGACGACGTGGTGTTCTCTGCGCCGCTACCCGCTGAAGGCAATCAACGCCCTGCTGATGGGCAGGTCGAGCAGTTGCGGGGCTACGGCGAAGCTAATCGAAATGACCAGGGCGGCGAGGGCCATCACGATATTCACGGCGTTCTCGCGTGGCATGGCCCTGTTTTCCAGTGGCCCAAAGAGCACGCGGGCCAATCGAACGTAGCCGAGAATGGCCCCTGCGGAGGCGATGAGGACGACGGCGGCGGGTCGCCAGTCCGTCTCCGCCACCACCTGCAGGGCGGCCCAATGGCCTGTGAAGCCGGCGCTGAGCGGAAAGCCCGTGAGGCCGAGACCGCCGATCAGAAATGCGGCGCTGCTCCAGGGCATGCGGCTGCCCGCCCCGCGCAGGTTCTCGCGATCCAGGCCGCCCGCGTTCTGTTCGAGCACGGCCATGCCGGCGGACGCGGTCATGAGGCTGACCGTGCGCAGGCCGAAGAGAAAGAGAACGAGGGGCCAGCTTCGGCTGCCGGGGACGGCGAGCACGAGCACGATGAGGCCCCAATCGTGCATGGACGAGTATCCCACGAGGCGGCCGGCGTTGCGTGCGCCCGCGCCGGCGAATCCGCCCCACACGGCGGTGAGCAGACCGGCCCATGTGAGCCAGACGCCGAGGGGCGCGAACTCGGGCGTGAACTGGAACGTGCTCACCAAACGGAAGATGAGGTGCAAGACCGCGAGCTGGTAGAGCAGCGTGAGCAGCGCGGCGGCGATAGGCGGCGAGTTCTGTGAGATCACCGGCATGGCGCCGTGCAGCGGCATGGGCGCGAGCAGAATGATCAGGCCCAGCGCCATCAACTGCGCTGCGGCGTAGGCGGGCGCGGCGTCCTGGGGATTGAGCGGCATCTGCTCGATGTACCAGGCCGCGAGCAGAAAGAGCGGGAAGGCCAGCAGCGGCGGCAGCAGGCTGCGCAGCGGGCCGGACGCGGGCAACTGGCGGCCCGCCTGCAGCACGAATACGCCGCTGGCGGTCAACACCGCCAGCAGAAGCGGCACGATGAGGGACGGGGCCAGGGGACCGACCGTGACCAGGGCCAGCACGACATAGCCCGCTGTCAGCGACAATGCGAAAGGCACGAAGCTGCGGCCCTGGCTCACGTTGGCGGCGAGCACGAAAGAAATTGCGACGAGGCCGAGGCTGACGGCGAGGATGGGGATGGCGCCCGACTCCGTGCGCAGGGTGAAGCCGAGGCGCTGGAGCGAGGCGCCGGCGTCGACGACGAGCCGGTTGCCCAGAACACCCTGCACGGGCGCGCGCGTGTCAACCTGCCAGAGCCAGACGGCCCAGCCGGCCGTGACCAGGGCGCCGATCAGCGCGGTGACGCGTTCCCAACTGCGCAACAGATAGGTGATGGCGGCGGTCAACAGCAATGCGCCGACGAGGATGCCGGGCAGGCCCGCGACAACAGGTTGGCCGGCCATTAGGCGCTGTCCCGTTCTGTTTGACTGGGGCGGTCCGAGCTCTCCGGACGCGCCACGGACGACACGGCGTCGTCGCCGCCGGAATCGTCGGCGGAGACGTGGCGGGCGCGCCCCTGCCCCTGCGCAGCCAGCGGCGGCCGACGCCGGCAGAAATCGAGCCCGTGACGGAGCCGATCCCAAATCCCAATCTCGGCGTGGACCGGCTGCACGGGGAAGGCGACATCGGTGAGGATGGGCCGCTCGCGCGTGGAGGGCGTCCACTCGGCAAGGAGCAGATAGCTGCACGCCAGCGCGACGAGCAACTCAAGGATGCCCACCAGCGCGACGAGGGACGGGATCTCCAGCACGCTGGCGACGAACGCCTGGACGATGACGATCCACAGCAGAATGGCGACGCCCGAGAAGAGCGGGCTTGCGCCCAGGCCGAGGATCAACAGCGCGCAGAGGGCCAACCAGCCATAGAGCTGGGCTACGCCGGGGTCGGTTTCGGGAAGGGTGACGCTGACATCCAACAGGCGCCAGCCGCCATAGAGCATGGCGACAGCCATGATGCGCAGCCAGAGCGAACCTGCTTGCCGGGACGAAGGGCTCGACTGCATTGCCTGTGCGGCGGACATACCCAGAATCAGGCAGGAGAGCCCCATGACGGCGGTCTGGATCAGCACCCACTCGAAGGGTACTCCTGAGAGATGAACGGTTGCTGCGCCGATGGAGGCCTGGATGACAAACAGGGCCGCCAGCGCGACGCGCCAGTCCCAGACGACGATCACCAGGGCAGCCAACGCCGCTGTGAGCGTAAGCCCCGTTTGGGAGGATGAAAATGCAATCGCCTCTGAGATCATCGCGTCAGCATACTTTCGACAGCCCTAGCGAACCAACAGATAGCCCAGGAGCAGGAAGACGGCCACCCACCCCACGTAGCCGGCGCCCTCGACCAACCTCAGCGCCTGGCCCCAGGCGTCGCTGACGCGGTCGATGACCCACCACGAAAACTGGAAGAGCCACTCCAGACGCGCGAAGATGCCGATGCGGTCGAGGATGCCGCCGAAGGCGGCCCACAACGTGGGGCGCGCAATCACGAGGCCGATGCCCAGGGCAAGCGGGGCCACGACGGCGATCCAGACAGGCACTTCGGCCACGACACTGGGCGGATTTCCCAGCATGGGCGGGATGGCGTCCGTCATGCTGGCCAGGCCCGCGGCGATCCGCGGAAAGAAACCGATCGTCGCCAGGGGCACAAGCAGGGCAATGGTGGCCCCCATCAGGCGAATGATCAGCCCGGGCTCCAGGACGGACGAGCTCTGCTGTTCGGTGTCGCTCCAACTGCGCAGCAGCGCCGGCGATCTGGAAAGACTGTGCGACCACAAACGAACCGAAGAGGGCCAGGAAGAGCGGGTCGGGGCGCAACATGCGGGCGAGCGACGGCTGCGTGAGGAAGCCGGGCGTGAATGGCACGCCGGCGAGCGCCAGCGCGCCGACGCTGACGGGAATCTGCCAGCCCCACAGCCGATACACCTCCTCGCCCACGAGCCACAGCGTCCCGCCCAGGGCGAAGGCGGTCGCGGGCCAAATGAGGCCCTCCGGACCGGGGCTAAAGGCCAGCGCGCCGGTCAGCGCCACGAGACCGGCCGACGTGACCAGGACGAAGGTCGTGTGGTACGACTGGTCCTTGGCGGTCCAGGCGGCGACTGCGCTGCCGAGGAGGGAAAGGGTCAACAGGGCGATGATGTCCGGCTGCATGTGGATGTATTCGCTGCCCAGGGCCACCGTCCATCCCAGCAACCAGATGCCGCAGAGCACGGGCACCATGTGGTCGAGCAGCCGGTCAGAGACGCTCATGTTGCGGTCGTCGGACGGCAGCAGCCACAGGTGGAACGGATAGATGCCTGCGCGGATCAACGCCGCGAGCAACATGAGCCCGGCCGTTTCCGGCGGCAGTTGGCCGCCCGACAGCGCCTGGCTGGGTCCGAGCGGGCCCGCCGGCAGAAGTCCCACCAGCAGCAAGAGCGCGCCGAGAAGACTCAGGCCCCTGGCCTGATGCTGCGGCGCGCGCAGGCTGGCGCGCTCGCAGTGGCGAGTTCGGACTGGACTGTGCCGCGCAGGATGAGAAACAGGTCGAGCAACACCCAGGTCAGCATGGCGGTGAGGACGTTGCCGCTGCCGACAAACAGCAGGCCGGCCGCCAACACGGCCAGATGGACGGCAAGGGACGAGTGGGCGCGATGCGCGGGCCGCCCAGGCGAAGCGCCTTGACCGCTTCCAGGTCCAGGAGAATGCCGATGCCGCCGATCAGGAGGAGCAGGCCGGAAAGGTACCAGTTCCAGCCGTCTCCCACCCATACCAGGTTTGTGCCGGTCTGTAGTGGCGGTTGCCACGGGCGGCTGAAGGTGGGCACGACGGGCTCGACGCGCAAGCCGAGGAAGAGCCAGACGGCCACGGCAAGAAAGCCCAGCGCCAGGCCCGTCAGCAATCCCGGCCGGCGCACCCAACGGCCGGCCGCCATTTCGGCGGCGGCGCCGAGCAGCAACACGATCGCCGGGCCAACCGGCGAGAAGATCGCCTGCGATAGGGAGGATACGAACGAAGAATCTGAGCACCGCGCAGACCGTCCCAATACGGAAGTGCGCTTGGCGCTGGGCAACCGTCAAACCGTTCTCCACGGGGCGCAGACGGCTCAGGCGGACTGCTTGTGCGGCGTCCAGAGCAGCTCTCCTGTCATGACCGTGACGGCCTGCCCGAAGAGCTTGACTCGTGCACCTTCGACGCGCACACGTACGTCCCCGCCGCGCGCAGATATCTGCCGCGCCGCCAGTTCAGTGCGCTCGAGCTTCTCGGCCCAAAACGGGGCGAGGCAACAGTGGGCGGAACCGGTCACCGGGTCCTCATCCACGCCGGCGGCCGGGGCGAAGAAGCGGGAGACGAAGTCAACGTCGGGGCTGTCGGCGGGAGCGGTGACGATGACGCCGCGGGCGTCGATGCGCGCCAAGCGCAGCGAAATCGGGCTGCAACATGCGCACCTCGTCCTCCGTCGCCACGTGGACGAGATAGTCGAATGGGCTCTTGCCGACCGTCAGGGCCTCCACGCCCAGGCTTTCCAGCAGACCGGCGGGCGCAGGTTGCAGGATGGCCGGCGTGACGGGGAAGTCCATCTCAATCCAGTCGCCCCGGCGCACGCAGGAGAGCAGACCGCTGCGCGTGTAGAAGCGGGCCTCGGCAGCCTGTGGCAGGCGACCGGTCTCCCACAGGACGTGTGCGCTGGCCAGGGTCGCATGCCCGCACAGGTCGACCTCCGTGCCGGGCGTGAACCAGCGCAGGCGATAGCCGTCGCCCTCGGCATGCAGGAACGCCGTCTCGGAGAGGTTCATTTCCCGCGCCACGTTCTGCATCCAGACGTCATCGGCGGGTCCGTCCATGACGCACACGGCCGCCGGGTTGCCGGCAAACGGCTCCTGCGTAAACGCATCTACCTGTACGATCGATTGGCCCATAGTTCCGCCAGTCCATTCTGTGCGCCCAAAGCAGCGCAATCCATGCTGCGTAAAGGTGCGCTGACTCCCTGTTCAACCTTGCGCATTGTAGTGCTATCAACGCGCTGGGGCAAACATTCCCGGACGTACGCGGTTTCGGTCGATGGTGCGCACGCGGGCCGCACGCATGATATAATCCATGCGATAGCAGGTATACCCGATCCGCCAACCCCACAGCTAGACTGGAGCCCTCGCATGGCGAAACTAGACGATTTCCTCACCTACAAGGCAAGCGTGCTCGCGCAACGGCGCAGCGAATTCCTACAGAACCCCGAGTCCGCGGTCGCGCCGTTGCACGCGGTGTCGAGCGTGGCCGGCAGCACCGGCGTGCGGCCGGTGCGCATGGGCGACTATTTCATCGCCAGCGATTCTGCGCCGGCGCTGGCCGGGAATTCCCTGGGGCCGAGTTCGCCGCAGATGTTTCTCGGTGCACTGGCGAGCTGTCTGGTGCACACCTATTTGCTGCAGGCTGCGCTGCTCGGCATCGCGCTGGATGCTGTGGAGATCGAAGTGACGGGCGTGCTGGACATGACGGGCGTCGTGGGTCTGCCCACGGACGAGCCGGTGACGATCGCGGACCTGGCGTATGCGCCGCGTGTGGAATCGCCGGCCCCGGCGGAGGAAGTGGCGCGGCTGCACCAGCTCGTCGACCAGACGTGCGCGGTGTTGAACACGCTGCGCCTGCCCGTGGCGGTGGAACAACGCGTGGTGGGCGGAGGGTGAGGGCGGTTGGCGGCCTAGCGCAGCGAGCAGAGGCCGGCGATCCGCACATGATCGGACAGCTAGCTTCAAGGTGACACGAATGAACATGCAATTTCCCAGAATCGCGCCGGTGCGCCAGCAGCTTTCTTCGGCTTCGATCGGCGATCCGAGGGCCAGGACGCGCAGGTCTTTGCAGGAGATGCGGCTGTGCGAGCGCGTGAAGCCGGGCATGCGCGTGGCGATCGGCGTGGGCAGCCGCGGCATCAGTTGCATCGGCGAGGTGGTGAGCGGCGTGCTCGACGAGGTGCGCGCATGCGGCGGCGAGCCGTACCTTGTGCCGGCGATGGGCAGCCACGGCGGCGGTACGGCGGCAGGTCAGCGCTCCGTGCTGGAGGGTTACGGCCTTTCGGAGGACGCAACCGGCGCGCCGATTCGCAGCGACATGAGCGTGCTGGAAACCGGCCGGACACGCCGCGGCATGCCGGTCTGGTTCAACACGGTGGCCGCGGCAGCGGACGCCATCATCATTGTCAATCGCATCAAGCCGCACACGGGCTTTCGCAACCGCTGGGAGAGTGGGCTGCTCAAGATCCTCGCCGTCGGGCTGGGCAAGGAACAAGGGGCGGCCACCATCCACGCGTGGAACGTGCGCGACGCCATGCCGGAAGCGGCGCGGGTGATCCTGGAGACGCAGCCGGTGATCGCCGGCGTGGGAATCGTGGAGAACGGGCTGCACCAGCCCGTCCACATTGCGGCGATTGCGGCGGAAGACATCGAGGATGTGGAACCGTCGCTGCTGGAGATGGCGTGGCAATACCTCTTGCGCATCCCCTTGGAACCGCTCGATCTGCTGGTGATCGGCGAGATGGGCAAGGACATCAGCGGCACGGGCATGGACACGAACGTGATCGGCATGTGGCGCAGGACGGGCGGGCCGGTCGAGCCGGAGTTCCATGTGCTGGCGGCGCTGGACCTGACGGCGAACAGCCACGGCAACGCGGTGGGGGTCGGCCATTGCGACCTCATCCCGCAACGTCTGCGCGACAAGATCGATATCGAGGCGACGTATACGAACTGCCTCACGGCGGGCAATTTCGCGGGCGCGAAGCTGCCCATCACGCTGCCCACGGACAGGGACGTGGTCCGCGCCGGGCTGCCCAAGCGCGACCCGGCGACGGCGCGCATGGTGCTCGTGCGCAGCACGCTGGAGCTGCACACGCTGTGGGTATCGGAGGCGCTGCTGCCGGAGGTGGAGGCGACGGACGGGCTGGAGCAGGCGGGGCCGCTGCGCGCGCTGGAGTTCACGGGCGCGGGTGAGCTGGTGGCGCCGTGGAGGGTTGCGGCCGCGTCCGCTTGAGGGGCTGGCAGGGGGCGCCCCGCCCTGTCATTCCGGGCTCGGGAGCCCCCGGGGGCGCACGGAATCCACGCTACGACCCGCCATGTCATTCCGGGCTTACAACCGTCCAGCGGTGGCGCATCCGCGCTGGATTCCCGTTACACAGCATGCGGGGACCATTCGGGGTAGCGATTCGCTCGGGCCGAACATAACAACTTGGCCAGCACTGTCATTCCGGGCCTGACCCGGAATCCACGCTCGGCCAGCGCTGGATTCCCGCTAACACCATGCGGGAATGACATTCGGGGGCGATTCGCTCGATGGAACGGAACCAATTCGGCCAGACTTGTCATTCCGGGCTCGGGAGCCCTCGGGGCGCGGAATCCAGGGTCGACCCACGCTGGATTCCCGCTAACACCATGCGGGAATGACATTCGGGGGCGATGCGCTCGATGAACGGACAACCAATTGCGCCGCACTGTCATTCCGGGCTCGGGTGCCCCGGGCGCGGAATCCAGGGTCGACCCGCGCTGGATTCCCGCTAACACCATGCGGGAATGACATTCGGGGGCGATTCGCTCGGCGGAACGGAATACCAATTCGGCCAGCACTGTCATTCCGGGCTTGACCCTGAATCCAGGGTCGACCAGCGCTGGATTCCCGCTAACACCATGCGGGAATGACATTCGGGGGCGATGTCGCTCGGATGGAACGAAATACCAACTTGCGCCGACACTGTCATTCCGGGCTTGGACGCCGGAATCCAGGGTCGACCAGCGCTGGATTCCCGCTAACACCATGCGGGAATGACATTCGGGGGCGATTCGCTCGGATGGAACGGACGATCAACGTCGCCAGACTGTCATTCCGGGCTCGGGAGCCCCCGGGCGCAGAATCCAGGGTCGACCAGCGCTGGATTCCCGCTAACACCATGCGGGAATGACATTCGGGGGCGATGCGCTCGGATGGAACGGAAAACCAACTCCGCCAGCACTGTCATTCCGGGCTTGACCCGGAATCTAGGCGTGACGGCGGTGGATTCCCACGTGCATGCGGGAATGACATGCCGTGGCGCATTGTTGCCGCGGGTAGTCGTAGGTCACTCGTGCCGAATGACGGCCCTGGGCCGAAACCATCGCAGCGAAGGGCGGGGTTTCTCCTTGGCAGATGTTTCTGTGCGCGAGATGTCACTCTGGAAGAGTGACCTACTGTCGATCCGTGAACACTCCGGTGCGGCGGGGTATGGAGCGGTTATTCTGACGCGCCGATGGACTGCAGGTGGGCTTGCAGGGAGGCGATCCCCTCGGGGCTGACCTTGTCCAGGCCGAAGAGATGCTCGGGGCCGAAGCCGCCGCCGGTGCGCAGCAGGTCTGCCAGGGCGTCCTCATCCAGCGTATAGGCGTCGATCGGCTCTGCTTTGCCGGAGACGCCTTCCAGCGCATCGCCGTGGCAATCGGCGCACAGGCGGGTGTAGACCTGGCCGCCAAACTCGACATCGACTTCTCCCGGTTCGGGCGTGGCGCCGCTCTCTGCGACTTTGGTGGCGTCGATCATGGTCGTGGGCGCGGCGAAGCGCGCGGCGGGCATGGTGGGCACGACTCTGCCTGCGTTGGCGGGCGCGGCAGTGGCCTCGTCCGCGGCGGCGGGCTCAGAAGCGGGCGCGCCGCCTCCGCCGCCACAGGCGGACGCAAGCAGAGCAACCAGCAACAGCGGCAGTAGCGTATTGAGGATGCCGGGGCGGACGGGTTCCGTCCGGTTTCGTCGATGGTTCATTGTGTCTACTCCAACATCTTTGGATCCAGGGCGTCGCGCATGCCGTCGCCCACGAAGCGGAAGCCCAACATGGTAAGCGCAATGGCGATGGTGGGAAAGAGCGCCAGGTGCCAGGAGACGCGAATGTAGGCGTTGCTGATGCCCACCATCTGGCCCCAACTGGCCATGGGATCGTTGATGCCGATGCCCAGAAAGCTGAGGCCGGCCTCGGCAAAGATGGCGGCGGGGATGCCAAACGAGACGGCCACCAGGATAGGCGAGAGCGCGTTGGGAAACAGGTGCCTCATGATGATGTTCCATTGGGAGGTGCCGATGGCGCGCGCCGCCTCCACGTACTCCTTCTCGCGCAGGGCCAGCATCTGCCCGCGCGTCAGGCGGGCGATATCGATCCATGCGGTGATGCTGAGGGCCAGGATCACTTTGTTCATGCCACCGCCCCAGACGGAAATCAGCAGAATGGCGAAGAGCAGGCTGGGAAACGCGGTCATGATGTCGATGACGCGGGAGATGAACCAGTCGACCGACCCGCCCCTGTACCCGGCCAGCCCGCCCAGCGGCACGCCGATCAGCACGGCGAACCCCATTACCGAGAGTCCAACGAACATGGACGTGCGCGCGCCGTAGATCAACCTACTCAGGAAATCGCGCCCCACCTGGTCCGTGCCCAGCGGAAAGGCCGGGTCTACGCCAGGCAACAGCCGCACGCTATCGAAGTACACTTTGGTATACGGATGGGGCGCGATGAGCGTGGCGAAGACGGCCATGAATGCCAGGACCGAGACAATGCCGAGGCCAAATACGGCGAGCCGGTTGCGAAAGAAACGCCGTCGCGCATCGCCGAGCAGCGTGCGCTGTTTGGTGGCGGCCTCCTTCTGCAGGACTTCGTCGGGGGCGGCTGTGGTGACGGCCACGACTACGTGCCCCCTTTGGCCGCCGAGGCGCACGCGGGGATCGATGAGGGTGTAGGCCACATCGGTCAGGAGGTAGACAACACCCCACAGCAGGGCGATCAGCAGCCACAACGCCATGATCATGGGGTAGTCACGGTTGAAGATGCTGGTGACAAAGAAGCGACCCAGACCGTTGATGCGGAAGACGGACTCGATGAAGATGCTGCCGGTGAGCAAATTGGGGATGAGTACGCCCAGGGCCGTGACCATGGGGATCAAGGCATTGCGGAACACGTGCCGCCACATAATGGCGCGGTCGCCTACGCCTTTTGCGCGGGCCGTGCGCACGAAATCCTGGCGCTGCACATCCACGATGCTGGAACGAGTATATCCGGCGATGATGGCCATGGGCGCCAGCGAATATGCGATCACGGGCATGATCCAGTCGTTACAGAAGAGCTTGTCGCCGATGAGGCAGGCAGCCTCCCTGCCGCCCAACCACCCATTGGCAGCCAATTCAACCGGATGGAGAATATGAGGATCAGCCACAGTGCGATGACGAAATTGGGCACGGTGAAACCCAGCGTGGCAACGAAGGTCACAACCGTATCGATCCATGAGTTCTGATGGGAGGCGGCGTAAACGCCCATGGCGATGCCCAGCGTAAACGACAGCAACACGGTCATCACGCCGACCTGCAGTGTGACGCCCCAGGTCTTGACGATCAGCGCGGCGACCGTTGTCTGCGGCTGCTGAAAGGGAATGCCGAAGTCAAAACGCAGTGCGTTCTTCATGTAGTTGATGTACTGGACATGGAGTGGCTTGTCCAGGCCATACTTGCGCATGATGTTGGCCGCGCCGCCTCCGGCAGGCGGCCCTTTCCTCGTCAAAAGGACCGCCGGGGATTGAGTGCATCAGCAGGAAGGTAAACACCGACACGATGAACAGCACCAATATCAGAGATAGTATTCGACCCAGCAGATATCGACCCATGTGTCTATTCCGGTTCGTTGCGAGCAGACTGTGTCGAGAGTCCGCCGGTCAGATTCAAGGCTCGCGAGGGCCTCAGGCGAATGCGGTGGCGCACAGACCGCCGATGCGTGAATTGGCTTGACTACGCCGGAGAGGTAGCGTTGCCACTACCCCTCCGGTCACATCGTACTGGGCCAGCGCTGGCACGAATCCCGCTGCCTGTGCTAGACCCTCGTTGCTACCGCTTGGCGACGAACTCTGCGCTGTTACTCAGGCTTGTGCCAGGTAGACTTGGACGATGGCCGAATCATTGCCCCAGTGGAAGCCTGCAATTCCGTTGGAATCCGGCACACGGATCGCATCGCCCTGCAGGTTTGGCTTCGACCAGGTCACCCAACCAGCGATGGGCGATGAAGATACCGCCAACGTCGTCGACCAGAATCTTCTCGGCCTCACGGAACATCTGGTCGCGTGTCTCCGGATCGCCAACCAGGACGCTTGCCTCACCGACCATTTGGTCGAATTCGTCGTTCTTCCATGAGTGGCGACCGGTCGAGACCCAGATGCCCAGCAGGTTCGCCGGGATCCAGGAAGTCCATGCCATAGGAGATGGCGCCAAACTGCAACTCGTGGGCTCGCGTTCATCGCATCCGTATAGACCTTGTAGTCCTTGTTGGATACCTCGATGTCGATATTCAGGCATTCAGCGATCGATGCTGCAGTGGCCTGGTAGACGGCCGCCATGGCAGGCCCTTCAGCCGCGCAGCCACAGTTCCTGCTGGGGAAGCCCTCACCATCTGGATATCCAGCATCGGCCAGGTGCTGCTTAGCCACTTCGCAGTCATATGCCTGATACTCTGCCAGCACGCCTTCCGTGTCCGAGGAAGGATAGCCAGGCATCAGCATGGAATGGGCCGGCATGGCCTTGATCGGCGTGAAGACGTTCTCGACGATCGCCTCACGATCGACCGCGTGTGCAAACGCCTTGCGCACGTCCAGGTTATCGAAGGGCGGATTGAACGTATCGAACATCAGATAGTCTGTGCGGAAGTCGCCGAAGTGGCGCAGATAGTTTTCGCTGAGCACGGGGTCGCTCAAAATCAAATCGAAGTCTGCCGGTGACAACCATTCGTAATCGACCATATCGATCTCGCCATTTTGATACGCAGCGAACATCGTCTCTGGCGACATCATGTGCATTCGAGCCTGAAGGCTCAACGGTGGGCGATAGCCCTTGTATTGCTCGTTTGCCTCAATGGCAATGAAACTGCCCGGATCAAACTCGACCAGCTTGAACGGGCCGGACGTGACATGCGTCGCCAGATCGCTGTTATAGAATGGACCATGCTCTTCCAGCGCCTTCTTCTGCATCGCCCATGAGAACTTCATGGTGCCGGGCAGCGGCGGGAACGGCTCTTCCGATCTCCACTTCCAGTGTCAGGTCGTCGACGGCGCGGACGCCCAGCTCTTCCACCGGCAGTTCGCCGGCGACTACCTTGCTCCAGTTCTTGATGCCGCCGGGTCCGAGGAAGCTGTGGAACCATGCGAAGTCCCATGCATGTTCCGGGCTAGCGCCAGTCGGAACGTGGCCTCATAGTCATAGGCTGTCAGCGGCGTGCCATCGCTCCACATCTGCCCGGGCTTGAGATGGAATGTCCACGTACTGCCGTCCTCGGACACTTCCCAGCTTTCGGCTGCGGCCGGAATTAGGTTGAAGTCTTTGTCCAGCTCGACCAGTGGATCACCGAACTTGTTCGGAGAATCCGTCTGCGTCTGTACAGTATCGCTGATAGACTGCCGTGAAGAAATCGAATGTGGTCATGTTCCTGGTAGGTCCCAGCGTAGCCGCAATACCTGATCCTCATACGGCAATGCGCCTTCCGGCAGTTTCTCGCCAAACACCGTTACGTAGGCATCTTCCGGCTGCGCCTTCGGCCGGGGCAGCTTCCTCTGCGGGAGCAGGAGCTGCCGGCGCCGCACAGGCAGTGAACACCAGCGCCGATAAGCAGCAGCGGCAATAGCCACGCTCTCCTAAACCGAACCGTGGATAGGGTCTTGGTGTCAAGATACTCCTCCTCTGCTGTAGACGCGGGTATGTGGAGCCGGCATCAGGATACGGAGTGTAGTTTGGGACGCTATGTTCAAATCGTGAAGCTCGTTCTTTGGACAGTGGTGCGGCAATCGGTCTCCGTCCCTGGCAGGCAAGTACATTGTATCCGCATCGTGTGGGCGGTGCAAGCGAAGTTGACGCTTGGACGGGCGGCTCCGTATATGCATACTTTCACGGGATATGGGACGCAAATCAACGCTGATGAAGCTGATTTTCGCCGATACTGCGCTGGGTGTTTTTCGTCCGTGTCATCCGTGTCGATCCGCGAGCGGTAGCCCCGGGCTAGGGTCCGGCGCCGAAGCCGGTCGGTTGGGCCTGCGCGCGAAGTCCC
>CAVVYP010000009.1:0-139600 GCA_963752485.1 uncultured Chloroflexia bacterium | reverse complement strand
ACGCTGAGCGCCTGGCTCATCCCCATTGGCGCACCGGTGTGGATGAAGGCCGCTGCGAGTTCTGTCGTGCTCATGCTGGCAGTGGTCACATTGGTGCTCGTGGCGCGAATCGCAGACGTAATCATACATCAGACAACTCTGTTGCACGGGCCTGGGTTGTTCCCGCCGCGATGCTGCTCTTCTCTGCGGTCTATCTCGGCTTCTTCTGCGTTGTAGTTACCGTTGCGGACTCCATCGATCTCAGCGGCCGGATGATGTCGCCTGTCTACACGTGTATGGTCGTGGCCGCAGCCTACACCGGCCGGCAGATCGTGCGAGATTTCGGCTCGGCCCGGCCGGCCCTGACGGCAGTCGCCATCGCCCTGCTCCTGGGCGGCCTTCTGTCGATCCAGATAATGCGCAGCGCAGTGTGGACAACGCAGCCGCGTGCGGCCGGGTTCGATTACAGCGGCCGCGCCTGGACTACGGCGCCGGCCCTTGACGAATTGCGCTCCCTGCCCCCGGATACGCCGCTCTACTCGAACTGGCCGCAGATCGTTTTCTATCTCACCGGCCGCAAGGCGTATCCGATCGCCTTTGCCCAGTGCTCCGACGGCTGCCAAGCCCTTGACGCGGACCTACGGGCCATCCCGGACGAAGTGAAAGAAAAGGCGGTCCTGATCTGGGCGCACGGGGAAGGACGCTACGAGTGCTATGACTGCCTTCTGGCCGTTGTGGAAACGCACGGGTTCACGTCCATCCATGGGGACAAACGATTGCTCGAGCTGTTCACGATGATTGCACCGTAGCCGGTTAGTTTGTGCATTTTGTAACAAACCCTCCCGACGCGCCGACCACGCGCGGATATGATAGCGGCATGATAAGGCAGCAAATTCGCTGCCGGTCAGGTAGTCGCAACGGGAGGGGCTATGAACCGCAGACCACACCACGTCGTCGTGATCGGCGGCGGTTTCGGCGGCATGAATACCGCAAAGGCCTTCAAGAGGAAGGACGTCGACGTTACGCTCGTCGACAAGCAGAATTACCATCTCTTCTGGCCGCTGCTCTACCAAGTGGCGACGGCGGGACTCTCGCCCGGCGACATCGCGGCCCCGCTGCGCGCCATCTTCGCGAGACAGAAGAATGTCAACGTGCGTATGGCCGACGTCACCGACATCGACCCGGACGAGCAACTCGTGCACTTTGCAAGCGGCGAGCGGATTCGCTACGACAGTCTGGTGGTGGCTGCCGGCTTCCGGTATCACTACTTCGGAAACGAGCAATGGAGAGAGCACGCGCTCGACCTGCAGGGCGTGGACAAGGCGCTGGACATCCGTGACCGAATCCTGTCCGCGTATGAGAAGGCCGAACAGGAATCCAATCCGGCCCGGCAGCAAGCCTTGCTGACATTCGTAGTCGTAGGCGCCGGTCCCACCGGCGTTGAGCTTGCCGGCAGTATCGTCGAGCTGGCGCACCACTCATTGAAAGACAATTTCCGGCGCATCGACCCGACGCAAAGCAGGGTCTTGCTGTTGGAAGCTGCGGACCGTGTTCTGCCTGCGTTTCCCAAGAAGCTCTCGGGCAAAGCGCTGCATGCGCTGGAGAAGCTTGGCGTGAGCGTTCGCCTGAACTCGTTGGTCAAGGGCGTGGAAGACGACCACGTACTGGTGGAGCGCAACGGCGAGACGCAGCGCATCGACACGGAGACTGTGCTGTGGGCGGCCGGCGTCAAGGCGTCGCCCCTGAGCGAGGTGTTGCACGCACGCACCGGCGTCGAGCTGGACCGGGGCGGTCGAGTCAAGGTCGCGGACGACCTCAGCATCCCCGGCTATCCCAACATCTATGTGATCGGCGACATGGCCCACGTTGAGCAGGATGGAAGTCCGCTGCCCGGCGTGGCGCAGGTCGCCATACAGGGCGGGTCGCACGTCGCACAACAGATCCTGCGCCGTATTGCGGGCAAGGAGAGCAAGTCATTCAGCTACTTCGACCGCGGCAATATGGCGACGATCGGCCGCGCAGCAGCCGTCGCCGATATCCGCGGGCTGCAGATCAACGGATACATTGCTTGGGTTCTGTGGCTGACGATCCACCTCATGTTTCTGGTGGGCTTCCAGAACCGGATGAGCGTACTGACGCAATGGGCGTACAGCTACTTCACCTATGACCGCGGCGTGCGGCTGATCATCCGAGATGGAGACGAAGAGGGCCATGACAGCCACCCGTCTCCAATGCGAGCGGCGGAGGCAGCCACCGAGGTCTGATCGAGTAGAGGATTCAGGGCGCACAGGGCGAGACGCGTACCCTATGCGCGCCAAACGGCTGACCGCCAATCCGCCGATAGCCGCACGTGCGACGCTGGGAGGCCCGCTCAACCGTCCGCCACGTCATGCGGCGGAACTCCTTTCTCCGGGAAAACCATGCGTCGCCGGTCACGTGTCAGAAGGCTTACGAATGACAGGAAGAAACTCAGGCCCATGATCACGTATGCGATCGTGAACAGCTTGGAGCCGGGCGTCGTGGGGACAAGGTCTCCGAATCCCACGGTGGCCAGCGTCATCACGCAGAAGTACAGGGAATCGACGACGCTCCACCCTTCGACCAGGCGGTAATAGAAGACTCCTACGGCCAGCAAAACCAGCATCCACACCAAGACGGAACGATAGCGATGATCGCGAAATAGATCCCACATCTCTTGCCATAGGAATCCCACCACCGCCAAAAAAGCAATGACCTGCATCGAGTAAGCCTCCCCCCAAGCTGAAGTACGACGGCGCGACAATAGACGGCAGCCGATCCCCATGCCGGAGCGGAAAACTCGCGATGCTGTGTGCGCTGCGCCGACGTCCCTAGCGAATTCGGCTCACCTATAGACTGTCTACCATCCCGTCGATTCGGTCAAGTACGCCGTCAAACATGCCCTGTTTGCCGGTCTTGCCGGGTTTCCCGTTCTTGGCGTTCTCCTGCCGGCCGCCGCCCGTGCCGTCCGTACCAGACGGGCCCTTTCCGTTCAGGCTCTCCTTTGAGGTGCTTTCGAAGGGCAGTCGATGGCGCTGGAGCCAGTACGCAGCGTAGCGGGCTTGTGTCTCGCGAACCTGGAACGTGATGTCCTCACCCGCCACGGTGAGACCCCACACGATCACACCCTTCGATTCGAGCATCTTCTTCACCTGCACAGCGCTCCAACCAAGATCGTATGGTACAAAAAAACGCACGGACGGACCGTTGCGCATGCTCCGAAAAAGTGATATGGTTGGCGATACAATATCGCATCCACTCAGCGCGTTTACCATTCCGTTCAGCATGTTTGGCCTCCTTCTGGCGCATCAGACAGCACGCTATCGCGAGAAGGTATTAGAACATACGTTCTATGGCAAGTCAAATCATCCCCCGATGCGTCCTCCGCGCCTCCGGACTGCGTGGCATGGGGGACGCACACGGAAACCGGCGTCGCACTTCTGTCTCCGGCTCCTATGAACGAATCATGGGTGCAGTCACGTGATAGCAGACAATCACTCATTCGTGTATGGCGTCGTTACGGGTGTCGTGTTCATGTTCTTCGTGGGCTGGTTTGCAGAGCAGCTCCGAAAGCAACGTTTTGTTGCACAGAAGCCAGGCAGGAAAGTCACCGTCGAAGGCGAAGCCTCCGCGCGCGAGATTGTGAATAAGGGGATGGCTGCCAGAGCGTGCGTCACCTTCCTGGGTTTCGTGATACTGCTTTGCTTCGCCGCTCTTGCCGTGTTCCTGTACTGGGTCTGGCAGTATTGACACCTCTTCTAGATGATGACGGTCCCACCGCCCGCATCGGTATGGCGCGCGCCGAAGTCCCTTCCAACCGGAGATAGTAAGCCATGCAGACACTCCACATACCCGACGTTCTCGTCGTCGGCGGCGGGCCGGCCGGCATCGGCGCCGCCCTCGCCGCGGCCAAACACGGCGCCGACACCCTCCTCATCGAGAACCACGGCTTTTTCGGTGGCATCGCCTCTTTCACTGTGGGCATGTGTATGAACATGATGCGTCCGTTCGGCAAGCCGCGTTCCGACGTACACGAATTGCTCATCCGGAAGCTGGACGCCTATGGCCCCGCCGCGTACGAGATCCGCGACGAGGGCATTTTGCGCCATGCGCTTTTCACCAATGTCGAGTACCTGAAGGTCGCCGTGCTGGATGCATTGGACGAGGTGGGCTGCCGGTACTATGTCCACATGAAGGCCGTCGACTCGTTGGTGGAGAACGACCGCGTGGCTGGCGCAGTCGTCTCCACAAAGCGGGGACTGGCCGCAATCCGCGCCAGGATAGTCGTGGACTGCAGCGGCGACGCGGACATAGCCTACTTCGCCGGCGCGGAGACCATGCAGGACCCGATTTCGTCGCCCATGACGCTCTGCTTCGACGTGACCAACGTGGACGTGGAGGCGGCCTTGTCCGCCAGTGCAGACCGTGAGGCCATGCGCGAGATGGCCGGCCGCGCGCGGGAGAAGTATCCGCTCATCCCCGACTGGTGGGGGTTGACGCCTTTTCCGTCCAGCACGTGTCTGTACGTGAACCATGCGGGCACGCGCGTCTTCGGGCCCATGGACGCCACGGACCCGGCGCAACTGACCGAGGCGGAAGCCAAGAGCCGGCGGCAGGTGATCCAGATGGTGCACGCCATGCGCGAGTTCGGCCCGGAAGCGTTGCGCAACATCGAGATCATCACGGCCGGTCCGCAGATCGGCATCCGCGAGACGCGGCGCGTCAAGGGCGAATACGTCCTGACCGAGGGAGACGCCATGTCCGGCGCACGCTTCGACGACGCAGTGGCGTGGCGCAGCGGCGTGATGGACATCGGCTTCGTGCGCACTGAGCCCATGCCCACCTACGACATTCCATACCGTTGTCTCGTGCCGGAGTCTATGGATGGGCTGCTGGTGGCAGGGCGCTGTCTGTCGGCAGAGCACACGGCCGCCTCTGCCGGCAAGAGCATGGGCAACCAGATGGCGGCGGGCCATGCTGCGGGCGTGGCGGCCGCGCTGTGTGTACAGGAGAGCGTGCAGCCGCGGTCACTGACCGTGGGCAAGGTGCAGGACGCCCTGCGCGCGGACCACGTCGACCTCCTGCACGAGGACATCACACAGGAATATTCCGAGGGCGTTGAGTCCCATTGGCGCAACGTGGAGAATTGGTGAGGCGGTGTCGTGCGCCATAGGGACACGGTTCTCGATGCGCCCCATCGCGTGTCTTGCCTGGGTTGGCGACGATTCACCTACGGCGTCCAAAAAATGCGGAGTTGCGGCAAGACAACAACTGCGCTAGAGTGGCCCGGCGGAAAACAGGACTTGGCAAATCTGTCTCGTTGCCTGTCGTGTTTAGTAAGAGACCGCAATTGCCGCACAGATATCGAATCACGAGAAGCACTATCCTAGGAGAACATCTATGCCCCACCGTTCAGTCCGTTTGTTTGCCGTCGCCGTCGTTGCCCTACTGGTGATGGCATGCCAGCCCGTCATGCCGGAGACCGAAATGGCCGCGCCCGCGCTGGCGACCTATGAAGACCCCGACGGTCTTTACACGTTTGACTATCCGGAGGGATGGGTCGTCGACGCTGGCTTTCAGGAGAGCTCCGAATCGCCGTTTCCGGGACTTGCGCTGGGTTCCGATCAAGAGATCCTTGTCAATAGCATGGCCTTCGAGCCCTTGCCGGAAGGTCAGATCGGGATCGCCGTGATGCTCGTCCCGGGCGCTATGTTCGCAGAGATGGGCGTAACACCCGACGCTCCGCTGGAGGAGTTGCTGGCCCTCTTCATCGTTGGCATGGCGGGCGACGATATGGACCCCGAAGCGTTGCTGGCGGAGGCGGAGCTCTCGTCATACACGCTGGCCGACGGAAGACCGGCAGCCCAGGCGTTCACCGGGATTGAGACCGAAGACTACGAACTTACGCTGGTAGATATGGGCGACGGCGTCTATCTCTTCGCGCCCCAGATTCTGGCTGCCGGCTATCGCAACGCCGAGCTGGAAGCCCAGGTCGACGCCATTCTGGACAGCTTTGCGTTCACGAGTTCGGGCGACGAGGTCATGGCATACGTCATGGCGCAGATGGAGGCCATGGGCGACTCGAACTAACGTACATCTGCGTCAACCGTAATTTTCACGGTGGCCGAGTATTCGTACAAGGGCCCGGCCGGTAGTTTGGCCGGGCCTGATGCGCCTTGAACTGGCCGACGAAGGGCGCTACGCGCACAGCCTGTGGGCCGTCGAGCTGGTCGTGGGCAAGGTGCAAGACGCCATACGCGCCGGCCACGTCGATCTGGCCCATGTGGACATCGCCGTGGAGCATTCCGAGGGCGTGGAGTCCCGCTGGCGCAACGCGGAAAACCGGCAGCGCCGCGAATCCGCCGGCTAGCGGCGCGTATACCCATGTGATACGATAGGCCCGCCCTTCACCATCGCCTTCATTGCCAAGATTGACTGTGTAGGTGCGCGTGCGCGCCGGCCCGGTCACTGTTGTATTTCTGAGTTCCAATAGCCCAGGTGATCCCATACCACACAGGCAGAGTACGCCAGGAGACCGACCGCATGAACCAGAGCAAAGAGAGTCCCTTCCCTGTCCACATCGACCGGCATCATCTGCCCGAGCCGGAGTGGACCTATCCCAACGCACGTATCGAGATCTTTGCCGTGGACTCGGAGCCGGACTTCCCGCCGGAGAAGAAGGCGCCCCCCGGCTCACCCAACATTCTGCTGATCTTGTTGGACGACGTGGGCTTCGGCTGGCCTAGCGTCAACGGCGGACTGGTGCGCATGCCCACAGCGGAGCGGCTGGCCGGCAACGGGCTCTTCTATAACCAGTTCCACACCACGGCGCTCTGTTCGCCCACGCGGGCGGCAATGCTGACAGGGCGCAACCACCACACGGTGGCCACGGGCGTGATTCAGGAGATGGCTACGGGCTACCCCGGCTACAGCGGCGTCATCCCCAAGAGCTGCGCCACCTTCGCGGAAGCTGCTGAAGCAAGCCGGCTACACCAACGCCTGGTTCGGCAAGAACCACAATGTGCCCGATAACCAGACCAGCCCGGCCGGGCCCTTTGACAACTGGCCGACCAACCAGGGCTTCGACCATTTCTATGGTTTCATCAGCGGGGAGACGGACCAGTTCTACCCTTCGCTGATTCGCAACACTACACCGGTGGAGCCGCCCTACAGGCCGGAGGAAGGCTATCAACTGACGCGGGACCTGGCCGACGATTGCATTCGCTGGATGCGTGAGCAGAAGGCCATCGCACCCGAACGGCCCTTCCTGGCCTACTTCTCCACCGGCTCAGCCCATGCCCCGCACCAGCCGCCCCTGGACTGGCGCGGACGCAACGAGGGTCGCTTCGATAGGGGCTGGGATGAGTACCGGCGCGTCGTATGGCAGAACCAGATCGACGGCGGCATCATCCCGCCGGGCACGAAGCTCACCGAGCGGCCGGAGCAGATTCCGGCATGGGATGACCATACGGATGAGCAGAAAGCGCTCTTTGCCCGGCAGGCCGAAGTCTACGCCGACTTCCTGGAACACACGGACTACGAAGTGGGCCGGTTGGTCGACGCCATCGAGAAGCTGGGCGAGCTCGACAACACGCTCGTCATCTACATCCTGGGCGACAACGGCAGCAGCGCAGAGGGTTCGCTGGTGGGCACGCCCAATGAGCTCATGAATCTGAACGGCGTTTCGCCGACCATGGAAGAGTCGATCGGCGCCATGGACCGCTGGGGCATGCCCGGAACGTCGCCGCACTACGCAGTGGGCTGGGCCTGGGCCGGCGATACGCCCTTCCAGTGGACGAAGCAGGTGGCGTCGCACTTCGGCGGCACGCGCAACAGCATGATCGTGTCGTGGCCCAAGACCATCAAGGACACGGGCAAGGTTCGCTCGCAGTTCCACCACGTGATCGACGTCATGCCCACACTCATGGAGGTGGTGGGCATCGCCGAGCCGACCGTTGTCAACGGCCATATCCAGAAGCCCATCGAAGGCACGAGCATGGCGTACACCTTCTTCGCGGAGAACGCGGACGCGCCCAGCCGGCGCACGCAGCAATACTTCGAGATGCTCGGCAACCGTGCGCTCTACCACGACGGCTGGATCGCGAGCTGCCGCCACGGTCGCCTTCCGTGGGAGCAGACCGGCGCGCCGTTCTCAGAAGATGTGTGGGAGCTATATCATGTCGCGGAGGACTTCAGCCAGGCGATCGATCTGGCCGAGCAGGAGCCGGAGAAGCTACTGGATCTGCGCTTGCGTTTCATCGGCGACGCGGAGAAGTACAACGTGCTGCCGCTGGATGACCGCTTCTCTGAGCGCATGGACATCACGTTGCGGCCCAGCTTCTTCGCAGGGCGAGACACTGTGACGTTCTACCCGGGCATGGTACGACTGCCCGAGGGCAGCGCGCCCAAGACAGTGAGTATCGAGCACCAGATTACGGCGAAGATCACGGTGCCGGAAGGTGGCGCAGAGGGCGTCATCTTCTGCCTGGGCGGCGAGGCGGCGGGCTGGTCGCTCTTCGTGTGGGAGGGCAAGCCGCGCTACCACTATAACTTCTTCGGCCTGGAGCGCTACGACGTCATGGGATCTGAACCGCTTGCTCCGGGTGATCACGAGGTGCGCATCGAGTTCACGCCGGACGCGCCCACGCCCGGCGCGCCGGCCACGGTCGCGCTCTTCGTCGACGGCGCGCAGGTGGACGAGACGCGCATCAAGCGGCAGGTGCCGATGCGCTGCGGCACGGAAACGCTCGACGTCGGGATGGACTGCGTTTCGTCCGTGTGCGATGAGTACGCCGGAGCGCGGACTGTTCGAGTTCACCGGCGAGATCGAGTCGGTGACCATGCATTTGGGCGCCGGGCCGGAGGTGACGGGCATGGACTTACCTGCGTATGGCGGTGAAGATGGACTGACGTCGCGCTCGGCCCGACGGCAATCCGCAGATAATGAACTGGGCAGACCGGCATGATTTCCGGATGAAGTCGCGCCGGTTGCCATTTGCAGAACTTGCATCGTGTAGGCTGCTCGCATGCCAGCCCCAATGCTTTCCCTTCCGTCTCACTCTTATGTATAATCGCGGGCCGAACCGTTGCACGCCTGTAGCCGGCATCGGCGCGGCATCGCACCGGTCCGAGTGGAATATGCCTGTGGTTTGCCGTTTCATCCGCACCGTCGACGGCATACCATCCAGAAAGAAGCATTGTTTAGGGAGTGCACAGTATGACACAAGCACAAAAGTCCTTCGCCTGGCAGAGCTTCCTTGCCATCCTCCTGGTCATCGCGCTGATGCTGGCCGGGATGTACTGGTTTGCCCGCAACGCCCTGCTGCCCACGTGCAACTTTCGTGCCGGTCCTGGCGCATTGCCTTGATCGCCACGCTGGTCCTGTGGTTCGTCGTGCGCTCGTTGAGCAACGGCCTCGCCAACGGCGTGTGGGCAGAGGCCTCCGGCCAGGCGGCAGCGCAGGCCCAGACGACGCCCGCGGCGCCGGCCGAACCGGTGGACGCGCCGAAACCCGCGCCGGCTCCTGCGGTGGACGAGCGCGCCGCCGAATCCGGCGCCATCCAGATGCTCGCCATCCTGCAGCGCCAGGGTCGCCTCGTCGACTTCCTGCAGGAGGACCTGGCCGCCTATCAGGACGCTCAGATCGGCGCGGCCGTGCGCAGCGTGCACGCCGGCTGCAAGCAGGCCCTGCAAGAGCATGTACAGCTCGAGCCGGTCTACACGGACGCAGAGGGCAGCCGTGTCACGGTCAACCCAGGTTTCGACGCCTACGCCGTTCGCCTCAGCGGCAACGTCAGCGGCGAGCCGCCCTTCACGGGTACGCTGCAGCATCGCGGCTGGCGCGCCGCCGGCATCGAACTGCCCAAGCAGGTCGACACGCAGCGCGATGAGACAATCGTCGCCGCGGCCGAGATAGAAATCGCATAACGAGGACCCATCGCCATGAGCGAACAACCCGCCACGCCCCCCTATATCGTCGGTATCGACCTGGGCACCACCCATTGCGTGCTGGCCTATGCACGCGCCGGCCTGTCCGAAGGCGAGAAGCCCGACATCCGCATCTTCCCCGTGCCCCAGGTGGTCAGCCCCGGCGAGGTGCAGGCGCAGCCGTTGCTGCCCTCCTTCCTGCTATTGCCCGCGCAGCACGAGACGCCGGCCCACGCGCTCTCCTTGCCCTGGCAGGCGGAGATAGACTACGCGGCCGGCGAATATGCCCGCGAACGCGGCGCGGAATTGCCTGCCCGTCTCATTTCGTCGGCCAAGTCGTGGCTCACCCACAGCGGCGTGGACCGCACGCAGCCCATCCTGCCCTGGGATGCGCCCGACGACGCGCGCCGGCTCTCTCCGGTGGAGACGGTCGCGCGTTTCCTTGACACATCTGCGTGACGCCTGGAACTATGAGATGGCGCAGCACGACCCGTCGGCCAGGCTGGAGCGGCAGACCGTCTACCTGACCGTGCCTGCCTCCTTCGATGCCGTTGCCCGCGAACTGACGATGCAGGCGGCGCAGATGGCCGGGCTGGACACTCTCACGCTGCTGGAAGAGCCGCAGGCCGCGTTCTACGCCTGGCTGGCGGCCAACGAGGGCGACTGGCGTGAGCAGGTGCAGGTCGGCCAGTCGATCCTGGTCTGTGACGTGGGCGGCGGCACCACCGACTTCAGTCTGATTCAGGTGACGGAGCAGGACGGCAATCTGGACCTGCAGCGCGTGGCCGTAGGCGAGCACATCCTGCTCGGCGGCGACAACATGGACCTGACCCTGGCCCACGCCGTGCGCGGCAAGCTGGCGCAGCAGGGCACGCAGCTCGACAACTGGCAGTTTCGCAGCCTGTGGCACGCCTGTCGCAAGGCCAAGGAGCGACTGCTCGGCAACCCGGACCTGGACTCGGAACCGGTCGTCATCCTCGGCCGCGGTACGTCGCTCATCGGCGGCACGATCCGCTCCGAGCTGACGCGCCAGGAGATCGAGTCCATCCTGGTGAGCGGCTTCTTCCCGGTGGGCGAGCTCGGCGACCATCCGCAGCGCAAGCCGCAGGTCGGCCTGCGCGAGATGGGGCTGCCCTACGAACCGGACCCGGCCATCACCCGCCACCTGGCCCGCTTTCTCAGCCGCCAGACGGGCGACGCCGGCAGCGGGGACGGCGCGGCATCGGTGGCCTTCCCGTCTGCGGTGCTCTTCAACGGCGGCGTCATGAAGGCTTCGCCCCTGCGCGAGCAGGTGCTCGCGGCGCTGCGCCTGTGGAGCGGCGAACGCGGACTTCCGGCAGTTTGCCGCGGTCGACCTGGACCTGTCGGTGGCGTTGGGCGCGGCCTACTATGGCTTTGCCCGCCGCGGGCGCGGCATCCGCATCCGCGCCGGGACGGCGCGTGCGTACTATATCGGCGTCGAGTCCGCCATGCCCGCGGTGCCCGGCGTGCCCACGCCGATCAAGGCGCTGTGCGTGGTTCCCTATGGCATGGAGGAAGGCAGCGAGGCGGAGATCGTCGAGCGTGAATTCGGCCTGGTCGTAGGCGAGCCGGCGGTCTTCCAGTTCCTCGCCTCCACCACGCGCAAGGGCGACCGCGCCGGCGAGATCGTGGAGGACTGGGCCGGCGACATTCAAGAGGTGACTGCGCTGGAGACATTCCTGCCCGCCAGCGAAGGCGAGCAGGGCGGCACCGTGGTGCCCGTCTGGCTGCAGACGCGCATCCAGCCGCGGCAGACGCGCGCGGTCTCGGTCAGCGAGAGCGAGGCCGGCGATTCGCTAGGCGGCGTAGAGATCGGCGCCGGCGTGCTGGAGATGTGGTGCATCGAACGCGACGGCGACCGCGAGTGGAAGCTGGAGTTCGACGTGCGCTATAACCCGACGTGAGTGGCGACCCACCGCCGAATTTTCGGGCAACGGTGAACCTGGCGGCGTCACGCCGGAGATGTCGTCAATTCGGCCCAAAATCGATCGCCTGGCGGCGATGGGCGCGGTGGGGCTGCGCCCCACACCCCAGAGAACAGAGACGGCGCGCAGCGCCGCAATCAGAGATTCAGAGTCCAGAGGCTTCAGAGTCCAGAGGTATGGGGGCGGCCACAACCCGAAACCCGAAGTACCTGTTCCTGACAGCCCGGGATAGTGCCTGAAGCGGGCCGCGCAACGCACGAAGTCAGCGTTGTTGGCGAACGAGCCGCCACGCAACACGCGCACCTCTCGCTCCCCGGCTCGCAGCAATTCTCGGCCATCATCCGCCATGTAGGGGTAGTCCGCATATACGCTGCGCGTCCATTCCCAGACGGTGCCGGCCATCTCCTCGGCGCCGTACGGACTCGTCCCAAGTGGGAAGCAGCCTACGGCAGATGTGCTGCCGATCCCCGTATCGTCGTAATTGGTATGGTTTGCTGTTAACTCAGCGCCCCACGGATAGGCGCGGCCGTCCGACCCTCGCGCCGCCTTTTCCCACTCCGGCTCGCTAGGCAGCGCTATCGTTTGGACCTTCGCCAGGCGCCCTTCCTTCCACATCTTCTCGGCCAGCCAGCGCGTGAAGGCCAGGCATTCATACCAGGTGACGCCGACCGCCGGATGGTTGGCGAGGTCGAATGGCTCGCCATAGTCAGCCGGACGCCGTCTCGGTTCGTCATCGTACCTACCTCTGAAGCCTGCATCCGACCAGAAATCTGCCGCCATGGCTTCGGGCCAATACCGCTGCTGCGCATACCCTCCGTCCGCCACGAACGCCTCGAACTGGGCAACGGTGATGGGATAGCGCGAGATGCGGTAGTCATAGGGAATGTCGTGCTCGTACGCTTTGTCGCCGTCGCCCATGACAAACGGCCCCGCCGGAATCTCGCACCACTCGATGCGCAGCGGGTCCAATACCTCGACCCGCGGGTCGCCCAGCCGAGCCAGTACACGTCCGGCTGCCGCTCGGTCCACCGGGGACAATGCCGCATCACTGCGCATAGCTGCCGTCAGCCAATCCTGCACCCGCTCAAAGCTGGCCTGGCCCACGTCATTGCGCTGTACGCCCAGCAGCCCGATCTCCAACAGGGATTCGCCGGCAAGCATTGCATTGTGCCATTCCGCCACGGAGTAGGGTTGTTCTTGCCGGCAGTCTCGCGGGCAGAGGGCATTGACGGCGGCAATAGCCTCGCCCAACTTGTGATTGCGCGCGGCATGCCCCGCCGCCAGTATGAAGACCTCGCGCCAGCGAGCCATATCCTCGCACACAAGTTCCGCCGCAAGGATGGGATAGTCCACTTCGTCGCTGGTGACCAGGTGACAGGCGGCCAGGAACTCCTGGAATGTGCGGTGGGGGAAGGTGTATGCGTCGGTCTTGTGGCGGATGAACAGGCCAGCGCGTTCGCGGATGTATTGGACAAAGAGACCGGCTTTTTCCCAGTCGCCGCCGAGAAAGCGGACGAGCTCTTGCCGTAGAGCGCCCTCGGTGATGTCGGCGGTCTCCTCACCTGTATAGGAACTATGGGCGCCGAAGGCAACGCTGTAGATGCCTGCCTCCAGATCCGTGTACTTCAAACCCGGAATGTCTAGGGTGTTCAGCAAGCCACCGTCACCGCCTGTGCGGCTCTCCCAGCGGCGTAGTAGCAGGTCCACTGCGTCGGCGTACAACTGGGTGCGGTCCTCCGGCAGTTCGCCGGTGAAGCTGTGCAGCTGGGCCATGATGGTAAGCAACAGGGGGCGCTGGGCCAGGTTGCGCAAATCGTCCCGGCGCACCGATTCTTTCAGGGCCTGTGCGCGCCGGCGGGCGTCTGGCTCGCCAATGCGCCGGCGAGCAGCCAACTGCTCGTACCAGTTTCCAACGAAGTGATCGATCTGCTCTTGGTTGAAGGGCGCCAAGGTGGCTTCGTGGAAGCCGGCAAGCTGCCAGGGCTGGCCCACGTAGGCGTAGGGCCGGCAGGTGACGAGGTACCTGTGCTGTTCATAGTGGCTGCTGAAAGCGTTGACCACGTCTACCACAAGCTGCCGCTGCTCCGTGGGCACTTCGTCCAGCCCGTCCAGCAGGAAGAGGATCGCGATATTCGGATCGCGCAGGAACTCTCCCAGCTCATCTGCAAACGCAGCAAGATTCCATGCTTGCATCTGCTCGCACACATAGCCCCATAGCACCGTCCGGCTGCCTTCGGTGAGGCCGGCAGCGGCTGCCCAAGCAGCCAGGTTGCGCAACTCTATCCGGACAGGCAGGAGAGCGCCCCGGGTCCAGCCGGCAAGGCTGTGCAACCAGGACGTAGGCTCCTCCGCCTGTCCGGCCTGAGCCAGCGTGTAGGCGACATGTTTGACAAAGGTGGACTTGCCGGATCCCGGGTCCCCCATGATGAGCAAGCGAGCATGCTGGTCAGCCATCTCCAACGCCGGGACGCGGTCGGCTTCGTTGACACCTCGCAGAAAGGCTCGCAGCTCCGCCTCGTCTCGCACCCGGCGCAAGGCTGTTGTATCCAAATCAGTATAGATATCGGCCAGGCGCAAACTCTCTCCCCGCTCGGGCGTGGCGAAGTCCTCGTTCATGACCAGCCAGGGCAACAGATTGGCCTCGCGCGTCACTTCGTTGAGATAGGCCTGGCGCAGAGAGCCAGGCGCTGGTCCGCCGCCGGCTTGGACGACGATTTGTTCCACGAATAGCTGCACGATCTGATGCACATTTCCGCCCACGGCCAAACCCCGTTCTCCGGCGGCCACCCCGTGCCCCTGTGCGATGGCGCCCGGTCCGTACAGTTGTGCGGACAACTGGCGGACTACCTGTCTGGGCGGAACATCCAGTTGCCGGTCGGCGAGAGCGGTCCGGATGTCTTTGCGGAGGCGCAGATCCTGGAAACGTTCTAGAATCGGGCCCCAAACGTCGCCGGCAAGCAGTTCGTTCTCCAGGGCCGGGAAGAAACGGCGAAAGGGGCGGGCATAGCGTGGAAAGCGGTCGCCCAGATCTTCGGCAATCACCTGAATGTCGAAGCCATTCAGCGGATCCAGCAGGCCGGCGATGATCTCCTCCTGGATCGGACGGTGGGAGAGCAGGCTTTCTATGGACGGCTCCCCCACGGCTTCCAGCGCCTGCTGCACCGCGTCGGCGAAGGCGCGTTGTCGTTTGCGCGAATCAGTCTGCAACAGGCGCGCCTCTGGCGGCCTTAATCTCGTCTTCGAAGCCGGCCGCGGCCAGTAGGCCAAGACTTGCTTCCAGGGCGGCGCTGAGCAAGATGTCGGTGATCATGGTTCCGGTCGCTTCCTTCGGCTGAAGACGTTTGCAAAGACCGCTTTGCGCAGGCCTACGGTATTGCCGAAGCGCACGTGGTTGATCCAGCCTTGCACGCTGGCGTCCAGTTGTTCCAAGGAGACTTCTCGAGATCGATAGGCGGCTAGCAGGCGGCGCAGCTTGCGCTCATAATATACCCCTTTTCGCCGCTTGAGGCGACGGCGATCCGGAAAAACGGTGAAGCCCAGAAATGGAACACCCTCTTGCGCCGGTCGGGGATGCGCACCCGGATGGATAGTCAGCCGCAGCCGTTCCAGCCGTTCCACAACGGCGTCGCGCCATGCCCACAACTGAGCCTTGTCGCGGCCGAACAAAAGGAAATCGTCCACATACCTAACATACCCCGGAGCATCGTAGCTGTCGCTGCACAAAGTGGTCAAACGGGTTCATGTAGCAGTTGGCCCAGAACTGGCTGGTCAAATTGCCGATCGGAAGGCCGCGTGGCCGGTTGACGGCAAAGAGATCATCTCCGGGGAAATAGACCATGTCGTACTCGTCGCGTAGAACGCCCAAACCGCTCTCCAGGATTTGGCGTACCAGCCACATGACTTCATGGTCCCCGATCTTTCGCGACAATATGTCCAGCAGCACGGCGTGGTCGATGCTGGGAAAGAACTGCCTCACATCGCACTGTAGCACGTACGGATTGTGACGCGCCAGATACTGGACCTTGTCCAATGCGCGATGGGTGCCCTTGCCTACCCGATTGGCGTACGAATCGGCCACAAAGGATCGCTCGAACATCGGCTCAATCACATTGAACAGAGCGTGATGCACCACGCGGTCTCGGAACGGAGCGGCCGAAATCAGGCGCCGTTTGGGTTCGTGAATGTGGAAGCTTGTGTACCGGCCAGGCCGATATGTGTGTGAACAAAGTTCAGCCTCCAGCTCCAGCAGATTGTCCTCCAGCCGGTATTCAAACGCGGCAACGTTGGCATGCCCGCGTTTGCCCTTGGCCGCTCGTCGATAGGCGAGCAGTAGATTGTCCCAGCTGCACAGTTCGTCATACATGGCGAGACATGCGGTGGTCCTGCACCAGGGCGTCGCCGCCGAGGGTGCAGGACCGGTTGCTATTCGCCCGGCCCGTGTACCAACCAGGCGCGGCCGGGAACAGACTCTGCCATTTATCTACCTCGGCCCGGAAGGCAGGACCCGCCGGGCAATTCCGGTTGGGCGGTTGGCCCGCTGACAAATGTGGGCGGCCACAACCCGAAACCCGTTGTTCCTGTTCCTGTTGTTCGGGTTGTTCCTGTTGCGGGCCGCGCAACGCACGTTGTCTGCGTTGTTGTTGAACGAGCCGCCACGCAACACGCGCTGCCTGTGAGTCTGTCCCCGCAATACCGGTCACAGAGCGACCGGATATCGCCAATTGTCCTCCACTCAGTCCCCTACCGGCCAACCGACTTCTGCCAGCCGCCCAGCAAGCGACCGATCTCCGCCATCATCTCCGCTGCATGTCGATACTGGCCTCCTGAAATCCACTTCCATTGCACGGCCAATCGCATGTACACCCGCACATGCGCCAACGCCTCGTCCGCGAGCCGCAGCCGTTCCGCACGCGCCGCGCCCGCGGCGCAGGTTGGCCTCTTCCAGCCGTTCCCGGAGGTCGAAGGCGGCGTCCAGCAAACGCTGAGTAGCGGTATGGCGATGCGCCCGCGGGAAGTTGTTGGTCACAGGCAGCAGCCAGGTCAGAAAATCAAATGTCCGTGTGAAGATCACCATCTCGGGCTGGCTCACCGATTTCCCCTTTCCAAAATCGATCGCCTGGCGGCGATGGGTGCGGTGGGGCTTCGCCCCACACCCCAGAGAACAGAGGCGGCGCGCAGCGCCGCAGATCAGAGATTCAGAGTCCAGAGGCTTCAGAGTCCAGAGGTATGGGGGCGGCCACAACCCGAAACCCGAAGTTCCTGAACCCGTAGTCCGGGATAGTCCCTGTGGCGGGCCGCGCAACGCACGAAGTCTGCGATGAGTCGCGAACGAGCCGCCACGCAACACGCGCCGCACCCGCCTATCGGCGTGCATGTCCTCCCGGCCGTCATCTGGGACATAATGGTAGCCGTAGGTTGGCTTCCCCCAGTCGTCGCCCCAGAGGCTGCGCGTCCACTCCCAGACGTTGCCCGCCATGTCCTCAATTTCATAGGGACTCGCTCCCGTCGGAAAACAGCCCACTGCGGACGTGCTGCCGATTCCCTGTCTCATCATAGTTGGCTCGGCCAGGATCGCCATCGTTGCCCCAAGGATATCGACGGCCGTCCGTGCCCCGGGCCGCTTTCTCCCACTCGGCCTCGCTGGGCAGCGTAACGCGCCAGCGCCGTCCCGTCATCGTCCCCCCCGCGCAAGAGGCTTGCCAGCGGCTCGGGCGTGTGCTCCCAGCCCCGTAGCGTCGCTGTCAGCCACTCGCAATATGCAACAGCCTCGTACCAGGTGACCCAGCGTATGGGACGCGTCGGCAGGTCGCGCAGCGAGTCAGGATCCTCCGGCCGTCGCCCGCCGGCTTCCACGAAGGTGCGAAACTGGGCCACGGTCACCGGAAATCTGCCGATATAGTAGGTAGGAAGGACCAACTCATGCTGTGGCAGTTCCTCTTCCCTGGCGTACCTGTCCAGGTCCGGATCGCTGCCCATCGTAAACGGTCCCGCCGGAATCTCCACGAAGCCCAGCAGCGCATCGTCGGGCAGATACCAGGCATCGGGCCGAAAGCGCGGGTCGCCCAGCAGGGCCAGCGTGTCCGCCGCCTCGGCGCGCTCCACGGGCAGACAGAGCGTTGGCCGCCAATAGGTCGACCAGGCGATGGCGCACGCGATCCAGCAGGTCGCTGCCCAGTGTGCTGTCGCCCACGCGCTGGCGCCCGATCTCCACCAGCACCTCTCCGGCCAGCCATGCCTTGCGCCACGCCAGCACGTCGTCGTGCAGCCGGGCGGGGCACAGTTCGCCTGCCAGCGCCAGCGGCTTGTCCATGTCTCCGCCCAGATAGACCAGCCGTCCCACGGCGAGCAGGATCACCTGGCGCCACAGGGCGCCTTCCTCCGCCAGCGCCGTGGCTTGGCGCGCGAAGTCCGACTGCGCTGCCAGGTGCGCTCCGGCCAGATATTCCTGGAAGGTGCGATGGGGAAAGGTGTAGACCTCGGGCCGGCGTTCCACCAACAGCCCGGCGCGCAGCTTCATCACGCCCACGACCTTGCCGGCCCAGTCCAGGCTGCCTTCGGGATGCAGGCCGGCCAGGGCCTTCACCAGCCGCAGCTCGCCGATGTCGGCCACGGCCTCGCCGTCGGTAGACGCTGCTCTCCCGATGCGCCTCAAAGGCCAGCCGCCACAGCACCTTCTTGAGGTCCACATCCGCGCGGTTTGCGCCGGCGAGAAGGCGGCGCAGACTGGGGCCCCTCGTCGCCGGCGCCCGTCTTCACCTGCTCCCAGCGCCACAGCAGGATGTCCACCGTCTCGTCGTAGAGCAGGGCCCTGGCATCGGGCAGGCGGCCTTTGTGCGTATGGATGAGCGCCATGACGGTCAGCAGAAGGGGGTTGCCCGCCAGCCGGCGCAGGTCCGGTCGCCGCACAGCCTCACGCAGGCGGCCGGTCATGCCGTCGGACTCGGCCGGCGGCACGACGGCAAGCTGGGCCAGTTCATGGTACCAGGCCGCAATGAAGCGGTCGATCTTCTCATCGTCGAACTCCGCCAGCTCGAAGGAGGGGAAGTCGGGCAGTCGCCAGTCCGGGTCCTGGTAGGACAGCGTCCGGCACGTGACCAGCATGCGACAGCGAGGGTAGCGTTCGCTGAATGCCAGGATGGCGCCTTGTACAACGCTGCGCCGGCGCAGATCGGCGATTTCGTCCAGACCATCCAGCAAGAGCAGAACGTCGCCCGTCTCCAGCAACTCGGACAGACGGTCCGCCACGAATTCGAGCCGCTGGGCGGTGAGCCGGTTGACGATGAAGTTCCACAGTGTTTCCGGTTGTGCGTCGTCGTCGCCGGCCAACGTCAGGGCGAAGTCGCGCAGGACTACCGTGACGGGCACAGCGTTCGCTTCCGCCGCCGGCCAGTGTTCCAGCCTGTCCGCCCAGCCGCCATCCGGCTCTATGCCGTGCATGGCCAGGCATAGACCCAAGTGGCTGAGAAACGTCGACTTGCCGGATCCGGGATCGCCGAGAAGGACCAGTCGCGGGTTGGCGGCGGTCGCCTCCAGCGCGGAAAGCGGCCGGCGCTCGCGTTCCTCCGATAGGTTGCCGTTCGCGCCGAATCTCTCTTCTCCGGCTCCAGCTCCACACTTGACGTCGTGTCCAGCGCCACGTACACGTGGTCCAGGTTCAGCCGCTGTTGGCCGCCCTGTGGATCGCTGGCGCCCACGTCCACCCCGCGCAAGGGCAGCCGCCGGCACGACGCGGCGAAGACGCGGCGGTAGATGCGCAGCGCCTCCGCCGGGTCCTTCGGTCTTGGGTCCCATGTAGACGTCGCCAACGATGGCGATACCGCCCGCGCCCGCCGCGGCTCCCCCGTATGCGGCTGCAGCGCCTGAACCGCTCACGTCGATGGATGCCGCGGGCCGCCCGGTCAGTGCAGAGACCGTGGCTCGATAGGTGTCCTCATCCAGCGCGCCCTGCTCGAACACCTGGCGAAGCTGCGCGAGTTGCTTGGCCAGCTTGTCATCCATTGTCTTCTTCATCGTCAGACTTGGGTTTGCTGCTGCTATGGATACCGCCCTCCACGCTGCCGCCGACAGCGATGCCACCAGCGCCGGCAGCCACCGCGCCCGGTCCCTGCGCAATCGCGCCGCTACCCGTGACGATGGCCGTGTACTGCGCGCCGGTCAGCGCGCCCTGCTGCTTGAGTAGATCGAGGAGCGCCTGCGCCTGGGCCACTATCTCTTCATCTTCGGCCGCGCCGCTGCCCTCGATCTCCTCCTGCACCATCCCTTGCCTGGCCTTGGAGTCCGGCTTGGCCTCCAGTTGGCCGACTGCATTGGCGACGTCGGCCTTGCCGCCGAACTTGCGGACGATCAAGTCCTTGAGCTTGCCGTACGCGTCCTTGATGGCTTGGCTCGTCACATCTGTGGCGCCGGCTGCCGCGCCGGCCAGCAATGCGCCGGTGATAACTGAGACGGGGTCCATGGTTGGTCTCCTTTCGAGAGCGTGCTGTGCAAAGTCGATGCGAACAACAGAGTGATAGGCGAGTGATTGCCACGAAATCAGGATGGGAGCGTCGTTCGGCAATTTGACCGGTGGAGCGAAGCCCCGTAGCCCAATGGTCGGAGACGGCCTACCATGCTACGAGTAGAAGCCACATCTGCCCGCTGCCAAACCGTGGGCGGCCATACCAGATTATCACACGAACAGCCCGGAACTTGGAAGACCGCCTTCGCGCCGGCAGTCTACCGGCCGCATCTCGCCCAGCCCCCGCAAGACCGCCTGCCTGGCGCTCGGTGTACTACAATCACGGCGACCTTTCGATCCGAACTATGCTGCCACACTGACCTGAACCACTCGATAAATGACACAGTATCTTCGCCAGGGCTCAGGGCGACAGATTCGTAAACGTGTCCCTTCAGATTTGCGTCCCCGGTCGTCAGGCACTCAGCTTGAAGTCCACCTAAACTCGACCAGCAAAGCGAGGGTATCTTGTACGCTGGACAGGCGCCATGCGCTCCACAGAATCGGCGAAAATCAGCTTGATCAGTGTTGATCTGCGTCCAATATTCAGTGACAGCGCTCAACCTTGAAATGCCGGCTGCGCGAAGCGCGAAAACCGGACTTGACAGCACACGGCCTACCGGATAGACTGTGGCCAGCCTTATCGGTTAATCGTATAACCCAGGAGTTCATGCGGCGAGTGTCTGTTGTTGCCATGGAGCCTGCGCACATACAATGCGGCGTCTGTTCGATTGGCCCATACGGCGTCGGCGTCGAAGATTGACACTGCCAGGTGGATTTGCTAGACTCACGAGTAAGTCTTGCTGGCTACTTCCTGAACAACCACATCCCATACCGGCCTCGGCGCGAGCGCAGCATGCTTGTGACCCCTGCACAGGGCATAGCGCTGGACGGTTAGCGTGTTCCACATGGAGACCCCCGCTTCCAGTGGAGCAAGCCACACGGACAGACGCGCCTGTGACGTATGGCTTGACGTATGCGGTGCGGACAATGGCTGCGCGTAGCGCGCCTCGCGGCTGGGCAGCAGCCCGCCTGGGCTACGCCATCTGTGAAGGCGCGGAAGGAGGTCGCGGATCCCTGTGCGGCGCGTGCTATCTTGCGGCGTGACGTAGGCCGGGTTTCCCACGTTCCGACGATCGTACTTGCGTTCAGTTCCCTATCTTGTGTTCAGTTCCCTATGTAGTCCCAGTACTTGGTCCCAGAAGCTATTCCAATATTCAGAACAGTACAGAACAAAGGAGAGTACTATGCGTAAGAGTCTGTTCTTCTCAGCAGCGCTGATCGTGCTGGCGTTGGTCATGAGCGCGTGTGCGGCGCCGGCCGCGCCCGTTGCCGCGCCGGCTGCCGGCGGCGAAGCCGCGCCGTCCGGCCCCACCGAGATTACGCTGATGCGCTTCTTCGGCGACTGCTTTGACGAGTTCGGCGACAACGCTGACCTCAGCAAGGCGTTCGGAGAGTGCGGCATCATCCAGACGTTGACGAATGCGTTCAACGAGTCGCAGGATGAGGTCATCGTGGAGACCCAGGTCGTGGACTGGCCGGGCTTCGCGGAGCTGAACTCCAACCTGGCGGCCGGCACCCCGCCGGAGGTCATGGTGCTGCACGGCATCCGCATCCCGAACTACGCTTCGCGCGGTCTGTTGACCCCGCTGAGCGATGGTTTTGAGACGGTGGGCATCGACGCCAGCGATTTTACCGACGGCGCACGCGGCTATGCAGAGTATGAGGGCGAGCTGTACGGTTTGCCGCTGGACCTGCACGGCCATCTGTGGCACATCAACCTGGGTCTGTGGGAAGAAGCCGGTCTGGTAGACGACAACGGCAAGCCCATCATACCGACGAGCGAGGCGGACTTCCTGGCCGCTGCCGAGCAGTTCAAGGAGGCAACGGGCAAGCCGTTCCTGGCGACATGGACGGTGGGACTCTCGCGCAACTGGATGGCGATGGTCTATCAGCAGAATGGCAGCATCGAGACGGACGACGGCGCACCTCTGATCGACAGTGAAGAAGGTCTGCGCGCCTTGAAGTTCCTGCTGGACCTGCGCGATGCCGGCCACATTCCGGACAACGTCGATTACACGGCTACGCAGGAGCTCTTCCTGAACGGCGAGGTCGGCAGCCTGTGGAATGGCACATGGGTCGTGAACTTCTATGACGAGCAGACGCAGGACCCGAACAGCGGGCTGCAGTCCTACTACGTCAGTTCGTTCCCCCAACTCTTCGACAAGCCCGCGGCTTGGGCCAGCACGCACGCCTGGATCGTGCCGCTGGGCCTGGAGCCGGAGCCGGAGCAGGTCGACGCCGTGCTCAAGTTCTTCAAGTATCTGAACGACAACAACCTGGAATGGGCGCGCACGGGCCATCTGGCGGTGAACAAATCCGTGATCGCCAGCGAAGCCTACAATTCGTTGCCGCACCGTGACGAATACGCGGCCTTTGCCGACGAGGCCGTGGTTATGCCTCGCCAGAACTGGGTGACGGCGTTCGAGACCGTGCTGGACGAGGAGATCGAGGCAGCCTTCATCGGCGATAAGTCGCCGGAGCAGGCCATGGCCGACGCGCAGACGCGTCTGGAAGACTTCGCGAACTTCGGTCAGTAGACCGCAGCGCGACGTGTGAAATGGCAGGCGGCGTCCACAGGACGTTCGCCTGCTGCGTCCGGCGCACAGACTGCGATGTTCTGTGCGCCGGACGCCTGGCTGGACAGCGCGAACAGCAGGCCGTACGGATTGCGGATGCTCGCGGTCTTCACGTGCACTGCGCTGTCGGAGTACCCCTCCACGGCGTCGATCTCTTCGTAGGCGACACGGGCGCTCGTGTGCTGTGCTGATGTGCCGGCTCAAATCAATGGACCCCAAATTCTGAAAGAAAACGAAAGATGACCAACGTACCGCGAAGCGAATATCCTCGACCCCAATTCGTGCGCGAGGAGTGGTTGTGTCTCAACGGTGAATGGCAGTTCGAGATGGACCAGGGGGACAGCGGCCTGGAGCGCGGGCTGCTGGAGCGCGAACTGAACAGCTCGATCGTCGTGCCCTTCTGCCCGGAGTCGAAGCTCTCCGGCATTGAGAATCCCGATTTCATGGACGCAGTCTGGTATCGCAGAACGGTGGACGTACCCGCCGAATGGGCGGGCAGGCGCACGTTGCTGCACTTCCAGGCCGTGGATTACGACGCCACCGTGTGGGTGAACGGCGAGGAAGCTGGGCGCCATCGCGGCGGCTTCACGCCCTTCAGCGTGGATTTGGGCGACGTGGGCGGAGAGACGTTGACGATTGTGGTGCGCGCTCGGGACAGCCACGAAGCGCCGCAGCCGCGCGGCAAGCAGGCCCGCGGATATGGACCGCACGGCGCGATCTATGTGCGCACGACGGGCATCTGGCAGACGGTATGGATGGAGCCAGTGCCGGAGATTGCACTGGGGCGGCCCCGCCTGACGCCCGGACTTGGCCAATAGCGTGATTCGCGTGGAGCAGCCGATCACCGACAACCGGCCCGGGCTGGCGCTGCGGGCGACGCTGCGCGACGCGGACGGTGAGGTCGCCCGTGCAGAGGTGGCGGCGCGATCTGGATCTGGCCCCGCGGCTGGACCTGGCGATCCCGGAGGCGCGCCGGCGAGTGTGGTCGATCGAGGATCCACATCTGTACGATGTGGTGATCGAGCTGGTGGACGCCGGCGGCGCGGTCGTGGACAGCCTGAAGAGCTATGCCGGCCTGCGCAGCGTGGCCATCGACGGCAAGGCGATCAAGCTGAACGGCAAGGCCGTGTTCCAGCGGCTGGTGCTGGACCAGGGATACTACCCGGACGGCATTATGACGGCGCCCAGCGATGAGGCGCTTGTGCGTGATATTGAGTTGAGCCAAGAGGCCGGCTTCAACGGCGCGCGCCTGCACCAGAAGGTATTCGAAGAGCGCTTCCTCTACCACGCTGACCGCATGGGCTATATCGTGTGGGGCGAGTTTGGCGACTGGGGCTGCGGTCAATTGGGCCCGCTGGGCGGCGAACACCAGAAGCCGGGTCCGGACTACATCACGCAGTGGCTGGAGGCCCTGGAACGGGACTACTCGCATCCGAGCATCGTGGGTTGGTGCCCGCTCAATGAGACGTGGCAGTCGATTCTGGACGACCATCACGGCGCTGGACGACGTGACACGCGGCATGTATCTGGCGACAAAGGCGATGGACACGACGCGGCCGGTGCTGGACACGTCCGGCTATTCGCATCGCGTGCCCGAGGCCGACGTGTATGACAGCCACGATTACACGCAGGACCCGGACACGTTCCGCGAGCGACACGCCGGCCTGGCGACGGGAGACCCGTTTGCGAACAAGCCGCGGGACTGGAATCTGCCCGCGCATCTGGTGGGCAATATGGTTGGTCGATCCCCTATCGCGGGCAGCCCTACTTCGTCAGCGAATTCGGCGGCATCTGGTGGAACCCGAAGGCGAAGGAAGGCGAAGATTCCTGGGGCTATGGCGAGCGGCCCAGGGACATCGAGGAGTTCTATGACCGCTTCGAGAAGCTGTGCGCCATCCTGCTGGACGATCCGAATATGTTTGGCTACTGCTACACCCAGTTGACCGATATCTACCAGGAACAGAACGGCATCTACGGCTATGGGCGCGAGGTGAAGTTCGACATGGAACGGATTCGCGCCGCGCAACAGAAGGAAGCGGCCATCGAGAAGCTCGCAGGGTGACGGAGCGGCTCTGTCCCGCCCCGATCGATCTTCCGGGAGGCTGCGGAGCAGCATTGCTCCGGCGAAGTCACTCCCAGAAGCTTCCCGGAAGAGGTCGGCGGCGCCGGCGAGACCGACACATAGCCAGGAAAGTGAAGCATGGCAACGATTGACAGCACGATGGACATCCCGGCGACCAAGAAGCCGGGGCGATACAACAGGAAGCTTCTCCGCGACAGTGCGGTGGCCTATCTGTTTCTGGCGCCCTTTCTGATTCTCTATTGCGTATTTACGCTCTTCCCGATCTTCCAGAGTTTCTGGATATCGCTGCACAACTGGGAGATCGTGGGCACGAATATACGCTTCATCGGCCCCCAGAACTATGTGCGTCTCTCCAGCGACCCGCTGTTCTGGGCCTCGTTGACGCATACGATTCAGTTCGTGCTGTTGACGATTCCCATCATCGCGCTGGCGCTCGTGTATGCGCTGATCCTGAACCGTCCGGTGAAGGGGATCGGCTTCTTCCGCACGTTGTACTATGTGCCGAACGTGCTGTCGGTGGCGGTGATCGGTCTGATCTGGGGTCGCATCTTTGCGTCTACGCAGGCGGGGCTGATCAATGCATTCCTGGTGAAGATCGGACTGGAGCCGGTGCCGTGGCTGAACAGCAAGGCGCTGGCCATGCCATCCGTGGCAATTGCGACGGTGTGGTGGACGGTGGGCTTCAACACGCTGATCTTCCTGGCCGGGTTGCAGAGCATCAACGAGGAGTTGTATGACGCGGCCAAGGTGGACGGAGCCGGCGTGTGGCGGCGGTTCACAGCGGTGACGCTGCCCGGTCTGCAGCGCACGATCGCCTTCATCACGATTCTGCAGGTGATCGGTTCGTTCCAGATTTTCGGCCAGGTCGATATCATGACGAGCGGCGGACCGGCAGGGGCGACGCGCACCATCGTCTATTATATCTGGGAGCGGGCCTTCCAGTTCTGGCAGCTTGGGTACGGGGCGTCGATGGCCTTCATCCTCTTCGTGGTGTTGTTGGTCATCTCTGTCCTCCAGTTGGTGATGTTCCGGGATTCGGAGGCGTAAGCATGGCGACTGAGGCGGTGGGACAAGTGTCCACGGGCGGCTTGGTGCAGGACAAGCCCTTCTACAAGAGGAAGCGCTTCTACAACGCGGTATTCCTGATCCTGCTATCCATCTGGTCGTTTATCTGGATGATCCCGGCCATTTGGACGGTGTCGACGTCGCTGCGCCCGGAGCTGGCGATCCAGCGAGACCTGGCGCGGCTGATCCCGGAGACGGTTACGCTGGAAAACTGGATCTATCTGCTGTCCAAGAGCCGGTTGCCGCGCTGGTTCTTCAACAGCATTTACGTGTCAACGGTCCATACGGGGCTGCTGCTGGTGGTCTGTTCGCTG
The DNA here is from genome assembly GCA_963752485.1 of uncultured Chloroflexia bacterium. GTDB lineage: Bacteria > Chloroflexota > Anaerolineae > Caldilineales > Caldilineaceae > JASGTU01. The sequence continues at coordinate 113,135 of CAVVYP010000009.1, read as the reverse complement.
GCCGCGTATCCGTTTGCGCGCATGCGTTTTATCGGCGGCCGGGTTCTGTTTCCGCTCGTGCTGGCCGGGTTGATGGTGCCGTTTCAGGTGACCTTTATCCCGGTCTACCTGATGTTCTCCAACTGGAACCTGCTGAACACGTACCCGGCGCTGATCGTGCCGGGGATCGCGTCCTCGTTCGGCGTATTCTTGCTGACGCAGTTCTTCCGAGGCATACCCGTGGAACTGGAGGAGGCGGCCTTTCTGGACGGGGCAAGCCATTTCGGCGTGTACTGGCGCATCATGCTGCCGCTGTCATTGCCCGCGTTCACGACGCTGGCGATCTTCGCCTTCCTGGGCAACTGGAACAGCTATCTCTGGCCGCTGATTGCGGCGACGGAGCAGCACATGATGACGCTGCCCATCGGGTTGGCGAAGGTATCGCAGGCGTGGGGCTTCGTCAACTTCTACGGACGCAACATGGCCGCGGCGGCGCTGAGCGCGGTGCCGATCGTGATCTTCGTGTTTGCGTTCCAGCGCAAGATCATCAGCGGCATCTCTGTGAGCAGCGGCATCAAGTAGAGTCGCGGCGCTTCCGTTTCGCCTCCAGGTTCACTCTCAAGAAAAGGTACGCCCTGCCGGTCCGGCAGGGCGTACGCGTGGGGCTGCCGGTCATGGCGCCTTCTAGACTGGGTCTCGCTCGACGATAAGGCCGTAGTGGCCCTCAACGTGGGGGAAGGTCTCGGCGACTTTGCCGGCCAGGTCGACGCCGAAGCCGGGCTTGTCGGGCAGGGCGAGCCAGCCATCTTCGATCGCGGGCGGCTCGGCCAGCATACCCCACTGCAGCGGTCCCTGGATCATACAGAGTTCGACGACGTTCTGGACGCGGCCGGCGTGGCCGGCCGCGCCGGGTATGCTCGCGGCGTTTGGCAGGCCGGCGACGAAGTGGGCATGGGCCATGCACATGAGCCCGTTGTGCCAGCTGTGCGGGCAGAGATCGACGCCGTAGGACTCCGCCATCTCGGCGATGCGCAGGAGTTCCGTGATGCCGCATACGCCGGCGTCGGGCTGCACGATGCCGTAGGCGTTGCGCTCCAGGTAGGGGCGGAATCGCTCCAGCGTGGTGTACTGCTCACCGCCGGTGACGGGCATGTCGACGGCGGCGTTGAGGCGCACATAGCCGTCGATGTCGTCCTGGGGGATGGGTTCTTCCAGCCAGGTGAAGCCGAGGCGGTCCAGCTCCGTGGCGATGGTGAGCGCCTCGTCCTCGGTGAGGCGCTGGTTGCCGTCCAGCATGAGGTCCATGCGTCCGTCGACTTCCTGCACGAGCTCGCGCACGAGGCCGAGGAAACGGTCCACCGTGACGCCGTCCCATGACCATTCGGTGCCGATGCGGAACTTCATGGCGGTGTAGCCGGCGTCGACGTAGGAGAGGGCTTCATCGATGAGCTGGTGCGGGTCGAGGCGCCAGTCGTAGCGGCACCCGCTGGAGGCGTAGAGGCGCACACGGTCGATTGGACTGGCGGCTAGGAGTTCGGCGGTGCGCTTGCCTTCGATCTTGCCGCGCAGGTCCCAGAGCGCGCAGTCGATGCCGGCGACGGCTGCGTCGTGGGCGCGTCCGCGGTCGTTGGGGTGGGGGGCGATGGACGGGTCGCGCGGGTCCTTACCGGTGAGGAGCGGGCTGAGCCAGTCGACCCACTGCTCTATCTTGCGCGGCCATCCGTAGGCGCTGGCTTCGCCGATGCCAATGAGGCCTTCGTCGGTGTGGATGCAGACGACCGCGCAGTCGGCCTTGACGGTGCGGTAGCGGGCGGTGATCCACTGGCGCTCGGGCTCGTGCATGCGCGAGAGGCAGATGGTTTCGAGTTTGGTGATCTTCATGGCAGTGGCTCCGGTAGCTTGGATAGAGGCTCAGGCAGTGGGAGGGTGAAGACGAAAATCAGGCGGAGCAGCCCATTGACGTCTGGCGATACGAGCTGCTCCGCCCTATCCGCAATCTAGTGGTCGAGTGACCTGCCGGCTGACCTACTCGTTGGAGGCTTTCCACTCCTGCAATTGACTGGCGACCTCGTCGAGGATGACCTGTGCGCCGGCCTCATTGAGTTTCTCCAGCGCCTCGGGCGCGTTCTCATCGAAGGAGACCCAGCCGTTATAGATGGGCTTGACGAACTCGTCCCAGACGGCTTTGGTCTGGGCGATCTCCGTCTCGATGGGCTGGCGGTCGACCACGAAGCCCAACGCCTCGGACGGGAAGGCGGTGTCGTTCATCTCCTTGGTGGCTTCCCAGGCGCCGACCTGGGCCGCGTCGCGGTAGAAGGCGTTGAACTGGTTGCCGAACATCCAGTCGGTGTTGGGCGCGTAACTGCTGGACTCGGCTGTGACGCCCTCCGGGAAGGTCATGACTTTGTTGGCTTCGTCTTCCCAGACCCAGTGCATGCCCTGAATGCCGTGGGAGAGCAGGTTGTAGATATCGGCATCGGTGTTGAAGAGCTCGAGCACCTGCATGGCCGCTTCCCCATGCTTGGAGGTGGCGCAAATGCCGTTAAGGGTAGCCGTGGCGCCGGCCGTGTCCAGGATCAGCGGGTCGGTCAGGTTCTTGCTCTCGAATTCGAAGCCGTGCATGGCCTGCATTTCGACATCGTTGCCGGGCTTCTCGACATGGTAGCCCATGGCGAAGAGGCCGGCGGAGAAGGCCGCTCGCGCTTCATCGGCAGGGGCGGGTTCCTTGGGGAAGAAGCCGGCGTCATACCACTTCTTGGTCAAATCGGCGGCAGCCTTGAACTCCTCGGTCTCCAGGTAGTTGACCGGCGTGAGGCTGGTGTCGTCGGCGCGCATGCCCATGAAGGCGATGCCGTCGTCCAGCGGGTCGTAGCCCCAGTACTGGTCGCGCCAGAAGGCTGGCCCCCACATCACCGTCATGGCCGTAGACCGGCGTAATGCCCTCGCCGTCGCGGACGGCTTCGAGCCACGGTTCCATGTCTTCGTACTTGGTCACGTTGTCCAGGCTGAAGTCATATTTCTCGCAACAGGTCGACGCGAGGATGGACGCCCCAGGGCTTGGGGAAGATCTGCTGGTTGATGACGCCGTAGATCGTGCCGTTGACGCGGGCGGCGTTCCAGGTGGACTCTGGCATGCTGGCCCACAGGCCCGGCGCGTACTCCGGCAACAGGTCATCCAGTGGCATGAGTGCGCCGTTGGCGACGTTGTTGGCGTAGCTGTTGATCCACGGCGCGGTGAAGATGATGTCGCACTCTTCGCCGGCGGCCAGACGCAACTGCATCTTGTCGTTATAGGCGGCGAAATCGATGGGTTCCAGGGTGAGCTGGACGCCGATTTTTTCGTTGATGATCTCATTCATGGCGTCCTGCACCATCTGCAAGTCTTGGGGAACGCCGCGACTTGCGTAGGTGTAGGTGACGGGCGCGAGGGCAGTTGCGGCATCGCCTCCAGTATCGCCGGCGGGCGCGGCTGCAGGTGGAGCGCAGGCGGCGAGCATGCCAAGCAGCAAGAGGCCGATCAGCAAGAACGTCAGTCGACTTCGAAACATGGGTTTGTCTCCTTATGGATTTACTACATGGATCCACTAGAAATGTGAGTGATGGAACATCGAAGGTTGGTTTGTTGAACAGTAGGAGCCTGTCGGGTTTCGACCAGTCGCTTACCCTTTGAGCCCGCCAATCGTGATGCCGCGTACGAAGTATTTCTGCAGCATGAGAAAGGCAAAGAGCGCCGGGCCAAAGGCAAGTACAGCCATGGCCATGCGCGCCGACTGCACGGGTATTGCGATGCCCGTCGTCTGCGGGTTGGAGGCCAGGAACGTGATGTTGGTCATCAGCACGTAGAGCAGATATTGCAGCGGGTAGAGTGTACCGGAGTCCACGAAAAGCAGGGCCAGAAACCAGTCGTTCCAGTAGCGCAGGATGAAAAATAGGCCGATGGTGGCCAGCACAGGTTTGGAGAGGGGGACGACGATCTGGAAGAAGATGCGCCATTCGCCTGCGCCGTCGATGCGGCCGGCGTCCAGCAGGTCCTTGGGCAACTGTGCGAAGGAGGTGCGCAGAATGAGCACATACCACGCCGTGACCATGTAGGGTAGGATCAGGGCCAGGATGTTGTCCTTCAGGCCCAGGTAGCGTGTGACAACGATGTAAAAGGGCACCATGCCGCCGTTGAAGAGTAGCGTGAAGAAGACGAAGAAAGAGACCGGTCCACGGAACCTGTAGTCCGGTCGAGAGATGGCATAGGCCAGCAGGGAGGAAATCAGCAGGCCGCCGGCGGTACCTACGGTGGTTACGAAGACGGTGACGCCATAGGCGCGCAGAATCTGGCTGGGGTTCTGCAGGATGTAGGTGTAGGCGCTGGTGGTGAAGCCGACGGGCAGCAGGCTGTAGCCTTGCAACGCCAGGGCTTTCTCATCCGACAGCGAGATGCTGATGACGAGTATCATGGGGATGATGCAGGCCAGGCCGAAGAGGATCAGCACCAGGTGAACGGAGAGCTTGCCCAACGAGCGGCCGGACCAGGCGCGTCGGCGGCGTTCGCACCGAGCCCGCTGATTCCGATTGTAGTTTCTGGGTCGCCGTTGACATGGTCAGGTCCCTGTGTCAGGTCCTAGAAGAGCGCGTGTTCCGGTCTGATCCTGCGCACGATCCAATTCGCCAGGATAACCATGACGAAACCGACAGTGGACTGGTAGAAGCCCGCGGCCGCGGCCATGCTGATGTCACCAAGCTGGACGAGGGATCGATAGACGAAGGTGTCGATGACGTCGGTCGTGCTGTAGAGCATGGGGTTGTCACGCGGTACGAAGAAGAAGAGTCCGAAGTCGGCGTTGAAGATGCGGCCGATGGCGAGCAGGACCAGGATGATGATGAGCGGCAGGATCTGTGGCAGCGTGATATAACGGATCTGGTGCCATTTGTTGGCGCCGTCGATCTTGGCCGCCTCATAGTAGGCGGTGTCAATGCTAAGGATGCCGGCGAGATAGATGATGCTGCTGAAGCCGACGCCGTTCCAAAGGTTGGCGAGGGTCAGGATGCCGGGCCAGTATTCAGGCGAGCGGTACCAGGAAATCGGTTCGCCGCCCAGCGCAACGACCAGGCGATTGGCCATGCCGGACTCGCCGTTGAGGAAGGCGAAGACGAAGTAGCTGACGATGACCCACGAGATGAAGTAGGGAAAGAAGAGCATCGTCTGGTAATACTTGGTCATCCGGCTGGTGTAGATTTCGTTGAGCAGGATGGCGATGGACAGCGAGGCGATGGTGCCGGTGACGATGAAGATGCTGTTCATCACGAGTGTGTTGCGCGTGATGCGCCAGGCCGTATCTGTGCCGAAGAGGAAACGGAAGTTGTCGAGTCCGACCCACGCACTGCCAAGGATGCCGTCGACGAAGCGATAGTCTTTGAAGGCGATGACCAGGCCGAACATGGGGAGGTAGGCAAAGACGAGCAGGAAGAGCACGCCGGGCAAGGCCATCGTGGTCAGCGTGAAATTGGTCTGGAAGTCTCGCTGGCTGCCATACCAGCGTCGACGCGGCGGTGTTTGCGTGGCCATAGCTCAGAGCAGTCTCGTGGTGACGGGGTGTACCGAACCGTCGAGGATAGCGGTCAGACTGCAACAATATGCGGATGCGAACAATTCGGGCGGGCTGTTCAGGGCTGACACGTGAATCATACACCAACGGGCGCGAGACGCCAATTTCTCGGTTTGGGACTGCCCGCGTCCTTGTAAAGGTACAGAGACCTTCGGCGGTCCTCCGCGTGGGTCGGGGAGGCTTGTAGTACAATACCAATCGTGGGCGCTCTGCCCTCGACAGCCACGTCCATTCCGATCAATTTCTGTTTGCTACCAAACAATAAGACATGGGGGATGACGCACAGTGAAGACCGTCGTATTGGAGGAACCCTATTCGTTCACGTTGACGGAGACGGAGACGCCCGGAGAGCCGGGGCCGGGGGAGGCGCTGCTGCGCGTGTTGCGCGTGGGCATCTGCGGCACCGACTTGCACGCGTACCAGGGCAATCAGCCGTTCTTTACGTATCCGCGCATCCTGGGTCACGAATTGGCGGTGGAGGTCGTGGCGCTGGGCGCGAGCGAGGAGGCGCACGCCTTGTCGGTGGGCGACCTGTGCGCAGTGGAACCGTATCTGAACTGCGGGACATGCGTCGCATGCCGGCGCGGGCGCACGAACTGCTGCGAGCGGCTGCTGACGCTTGGCGTGCACACGGACGGCGGCATGCGCGAATATGTGACGCTGCCCATTCGCAAGCTGCACAAAGCCAACGACGTGCCGCCGGAACAGTTGGCGCTCGTGGAGATGTTGTGTATCGGCGCGCATGCAGCCCGGCGGGCCGATATCGAAGCGGGCGAGCCGGCGCTGGTCGTGGGCGCGGGGCCCATCGGCCTGGGCGTGATGCAGTATGCGCGGGCGCTTGGCGCGGACGTGGTGGCTATGGACATCAACGCGCAGCGGCTGGCATTCTGTCGCGACGACCTGGGCATCGCCAAGACGGTCGATGCGCGGGAGGAGCCGGTGGAGCAGGTGCGTGCGCTGCTGGGCGGTGAGCTGCCGCGGCTGGTCTTTGACGCCACGGGCAATGCGCGGTCGATGATGGCCGCGTTCGACTATGTGGCGCACAGCGGACGCATCGTGTACGTGGGACTGGTGAAAGGCGAACTCTCGTTCAGCGATCCCTACTTCCACAGCCACGAGTTGACGCTGTTGGCGACGCGCAACGCGACGGGTGACGATTTCCGGTGGGTGATCGACACGCTGGCGAGCGGACAAGTCACCGTGCGCGGGTGGGATACGCACCACGCCACGCCGGAGACGATCATCGGCGAATATCCGAGTTGGATTGTGCCGGAGACGGGCGTGATCAAGGCGATGTTGTCGTTTGAGTGAACGGCAGGTCAGGGTTGAAGGTTCAAAGCGCATCGCTGCGTGTCATTCCGGGCTTGACCCGGAATCCACTCGGCGTCGTACGCTCGCAGTTCAACGCCAAAGGAGTTGTTGATGTACAAGTGCGCGATCGTAGGGGCCAGCGGGAGTCGGGCCGTGGGGCTGGCCGAGGCGTATGCGCATATTCGGCGCGGGCGGCTGGTGGCGGTCTCTTCGCGCACCGAGGACAAGCTGCACGCGTTCGCCGACCGTTTCGACGCGCCGGCGCGCTATACGGATTATGCAGAGATGTTCGAGCGGGAGCAACCGGACCTCGTGCATGTGAACACGCCGCCTACCGTGCGCATGGAAGTGTTCGAGGCCGCGGAAGCGGCGGGCGTACCGGCGGTGTTGGTGGAGAAGCCCCTGGCTGTGCAGGGCGAGGATTTCGTCGCCATCCGTGACTTCGCGCAGGGCTGCCGGACGAAAATCGCCATCAACCATCAGCTACACTGTCATCCGCGGCGACAGTACCTGCAGCGCTTCGTGGCGGACGGCAAGATCGGCGATGTGCGCTTCATAGAGGCATCGGCGCGCATGAACATGGCCTATCAGGGCACGCACCTGTTGCAGGCCATCGGCGCGTTCGCGCCTGGGGCGAAGCCGGTGTCAGTCTTCGCGCAGGCGTCGGGCGCAGAGGAGCTGCGCAACGCGCCCAAGGAGCATTATGCGCCGGATCAGTTCGTGGCGAACATCGAGTATGACAACGGCGTAAGCGCGTTGCTGCGCACGGGGCTGAATGCACCGGCGGTAGTGGACGGACCGGCATACAAGCACAAGCGAATCGCAGTATATGGCGAGCGCGGTCAGGTGCAGTGGACGATGTGGTCGTGGGAGGCCCGCTCCGAAGCCGATGTGCAGCGGGGTCAGCACGACTATTTCGACGAGGACATTCTGGGCCAGGCGGCCATGACGGACGCCATGTTCGATTGGATGGAGGACGATGCGCAGGCGCCTGCGCTGAGCATCGACGCCGCGCTGAGCGAGTTCAACATCATCCTGGGCGCGTACATGAGCGTGCTGAGGCGAGAGCCGATCGACCTGCCTGTGGAGCCGGATGCGGACCTGATCGCGCGGCTGCGCATGGCGCTGGGGGAAGGAATCGCTTCGTGAGCCAGCACCCGCTGAATCTGGCGCTGCGTTTTGCGCTGGAGATGGCTGCGCTCTTCGCATATGCATATTGGGGATGGACGCAGCACGAGGGCGTTTGGCAATTCGTGTGGGGGATCGGGCTGCCGGTCGTGGCGGCCGCCATTTGGGGGGCGTTCCGTGTTCCGGAGGATCACGGCAAGGGTCTGTATGCAGTGCCCGGGCCGGTGCGCCTGTTGACGGAGTGGGCGATCTTCGCGCTGGCGGTCTTTCTCTACGGCGCGGCGGGACGCTATACCGCGGCGTCGATGCTGGCGCTGCTGGTGATCCTGCACTATATGGCGTCCTACGACCGGGTGATGCGTCTGCTGCAGGAGTTGAGCGGCAGTCGATTGCGGGGCAACGTCCGCTCCCCTAGCGGATGTCTTTGATCAACCAGAAGCCGGCGAACCCTACCAGTGCGAGCACGGCCCAGAAAACAAAGGGCGCGCCCGGTTCCAGCGCGGCCATGCTGTTGCCGACGGGCGGGGAAATGGCGCGTGACAGTGAGGTGAGCGCCAGCACGAAGCCGGTGGCGGTGCCGGCGATGCGCGGTCCGACGCCGCGCACCTCGACGACGGTAGTGAGCAGCACGGCCATGAAGCCGTCGCGGACCATGCCTGCCAGCATGACGGCTCCCCAAATGAGCGGTCCTTCCACAAAGGCAAGCGCTCCTACGCCGGTTGCGATCATGAGTGACGCAATCATCAGCAGACGTCGCCGATAACCGGTGCGGTCGGACAGCATGGCGAAGGGGATGGCGACGATCAGGCTCGTGGCGTGGAAGAGGGACAAGGTGGCGTCGGCGGCGGGCGCGGGCCAGCCGATGTCGCGCAGATAGAGCGGCAGATAGCCCAGCGCACCCTGCACGCACCCGCCTACGCCGATCAGCCCCAGCGTCAACAGCCAGACGTCGCGCAGTTTGACAACCTGGGCGAGGCCTTCGCGCAGATGTACGCCGCCGGAACCGGTGTGCTTCCCCTCCGGCCCATCCTGCATGAAGATCCAGACGGCGCCGACCACAATGGCGACGACGGCGTAGAAGTACATCACGCCGCGCCAGCCGCCCAACAGCGGCGACAGAACGGTGGCGCTGAGCATGGCGCCGAGCATGAAGCCCAGGGCCATCCCCGCGGAGACGACGCCGTTGGCCGTGCCCAGACGCTTGCCGGAGAACCAGATGGCGCAGGTCTTGTGGACGTTGGTGGGAATGGTGGGCAACACGATGCTGGCGATGAAGACGGCCAGGGCAAGGCTGATGAAGCTGAAGGCCAGACCGCGCAGGGCTCCGGTGACGCCGGCGATGATGCAGGCGACGATCAGCGTGCGGCGCGCGCCGAAGCGGTCGCCGAGGACGCCGCCCATGAGAGACATGACGATGCCCGTGAGGGAGGCTGTGCCCCAGACGATGCCGATTTGCACGAGGTCGAGGTCCAGGTCCGCGGCGATCTCGTCGAAGAGGACGGGCAGGGCCATGTTGGGCATGCCCATGACGAGCGTATGCGTGAGCGCGGCCAGGGCGAGCACGTACCACTTGTAGGCGCCGCCGGTGGAACGCGCTGTGTCGGATGAGGCGTCTTGCGTTGTCACGCTGTTTGAAGGCACGGGGGTCTCTGACGAGTGATTGCGCAGGAGGAACGTGAGCTTCCCGGAAGCTTGGCGCTCCCGGGAAGGCGCTTGCCCAGCCTACTGGCTGCTGCCGAAGGTCTCGATCAGGCCCAGAATCAGGCGGATGGGCGGGATGAAGGCGTTAGTGGGCACAGGGACGGCTTCGATGCCGTTCATGTTGGCGTTGCCGGATTGGACGTAGACGTCCACACTCCTGCCGGAAATCTGCGTACCTATCTCCATTTCCATAGCATAGAGGTAGGCGTCGTCGTAGCCGATGCCCTGCAGCACCATGGCGTTGGAATTGCTTAGCGCCGCCGAGCCAACAGCCTGCACGATGGCCCCGCCGATATTGCGATCCGTGGCGGCCGAGCGCACGTTTTGCGAGACTGAATTGTTGATGGATTGAGCGATACCGGGAAAGCGTTCGACGATGGCTTCGCTACGGGTGTAAGCAGGCACGTCCATTGTCATGCGATAGACGGCCACGATTTGGTCGTCGATGGCGGCATCGCGCAGGGGCAGGATCTCGAGGAACTCGTTGAACATGGGCTCCCTGCCCGGCTCGACCATGACGAGATAGGGCTGGGCCATCATCGTCTGTCCGGGGGTCATCAACGATTCTTCGACCTCGTCGAGGTCGAAATCGCCTTCGGCGACGCGCGTCTCCATGACCCTTGGCATGATGGCCATCAGGTCGATGCCGATCCATTCGCCCAGCGAATCGGCGTCGCGGAAGAATTGACGAAAGTGCGAGACGTTGATGTAGAGGACGCCGTCGATTAGGCGATTTTCGTAGACGAATTCGGCGGGGAGGTCACGCCGGAGCGTCTCGGAAAGCAGGGCGCGCAACTCGTCGGTGGGCACGATCGTGGTGGTGGAGGCGGAGTCGATGGTGAGCGGCAACAGCAGGGCTGCTTGCATGGCTGCCGGGTCGTCGACCAGCGCGTCGGGACCGGCGGCCTGCAGGGCCAGCATCTCGTCGATGGTGGCGGGGTCTGCGACAAACATGGAGCGATTGCTGATGGTGAGCGACGGTTGATCGGCGGGAAGCCGTGGGAAGCCACCAATGTTGACCGTTACAGTCCTCGCAGTTTCGCCGGACGTGAGGTTCCACAAGGCGGATTGGGATTCGTTAAGCAGAGCGCAATCGGCTTCCGAAAGCTGGCCGCAGAAGACGACTTTCTCGGTTGCTTCCGTCTGTTCGGCATCCTGGGCGAGGGCGGCCGCGGTCGTGAGCAGCATGATGGCCAGGACCATTGCGAGTACTAGAGGGACTCTTCTCATTTTGAGCTCCTGACTATGCGTATGTGGATTTTGCGAGAACGTTCACGTGGCTGGGCTGCAAAGACAGTTTCAGCATACAACAACAGTTCAGCATACAACAACAGGAAATGGTGACGATCCGGCGAGCGCGGTTCCTCCGCTGCCCTTCTTCCGTACGTGTTCCTTCGGACGCCGTCTGCCGCCTACCGTGGCGATGCCGCGTATAGGGGACTGGGCGAACAGGCAAGCGGACGGAGAGGTGACGGACAGGCGCTCGGATCGACGGTCCTATTGTTGACACACCCGGACGATCCGCTCTATTCTTCGACGAGTCGCCTCGCACTCGGATATCGCCGCATGAATGTCACGGCGCTTGTGGCGCCGTGCTGATATCGGTACATTGAACGCGCCAAAACGAACCCACCACACCGAACCCACGAGTCTGAAGGACCCATTGTCCATGCAACCGTCGCTTGAGAAACTCCTCGCCCCTGGTGCGCAGCCAACATTGTTGGCAGGGGGTTTTGTCTTTTCGGAAGGACCGGCCGCCAACGCCGACGGCCAACTCTATTTCGTGGATATCGGCAGCAACCGCATCCACTATTGGAACATGAAGACGCAGACGTTGTCCACCGTGCGCGAGAACTCCGGCGGTGCGGACGGTATGTTTATCGGTGCAGACGGTGCATTGTGGATCTGCGAGATCGAAGCCAAGCGCATTTCGAAGATTGACAGGGAAGGCGAGTACGTTGTCGTGCTGGATGCGTATGACGGCAAGCCGTTCAGCGGGCCAAATGATCTCTGGTTCGATGGGCAGGGCGGCATCTACTTCACTGACTCGTATGCGGGGCACGAGCCGCGCGGCAACGAGACGCGGCTCTTCTATCGTTCGCCGAAGGGCGAACTGTCGTTGTTGGCGGCCGACTTCTACAAGTCAAACGGCCTTCACGGTTCGCCCGATGGTCGTTGGCTGTATGTGGCCGACTATCTGGATGACAGGGTCTATCGCTTCCCTGTGCGCCAGCCGGGCCAACTCGGGGAGCGCACGCTCTTCGCTGAGGTGCGCTGCGACGGCATGACGGTTGACGAGAAGGGCAATCTGTATCTATGCACCGGCAACTATGGGCAGGGCGTTGTGGTGGTCAACCCGATGGGTGAGACGCTGGGCGCCATCGAACTGCCGGAGAACGCACACAATGTCTGCTTCGGCGGCCCCGACTTCAGCACCCTCATTATTACTGCGACAAACGGGCTGTATGCCGTGGGGATGACCGTGCGCGGAGCGGTGAACGGATCGCCGTTGCTGCCGATCAAGGATGTCGCGGGTATGAGCGAGCTCATCCGGCCAGGGGCGACGCTACGACAACTTGCCACGGGTTTTCATATCGCGCAGGGGCCGGCCACCTTGCCAAACGGCGACTTCTACTTCGCCGATATCTTTCATGACCTCATTTATCTTTGGGAATTCGACACAGGCAGCCATCGTCTGATTCGTGAGGGAACCGGCGGCGGGGATGGGCTTGCAGTGATGGAGGATGGCTCGCTGCTTGTGTGTGAACTCATGGGTCGGCGCTTCTGCAAGTTGAGGCCGGACGGCGAGTATGTGGTGATCGCAGACTCGTTCGAAGGAGAACGCTTGACAGGGGCGAACGATGTACTGATCGACCGCTATGGCGGGATCTATTTCAGCGATTCGTATACGGGCTACGATGACAAGGCCACGCCGACCTACTGCGTCTACTATATTGCGCCGGGGTAACTATACAGGCTGTGACAGGTTGATATAGAACACAAACGAATTGCAAAGGCACTGGCAACAAGCGGTGTATATGCTTGATAATCATGACGACGCTACCGAAGTTCAAACGCGACGAGCTGGAACAACTGGATAAGAGCGCCCGGTGCGTCGTCACCGGCCTTATCGATCTGGTCCTGTTGCTGCAAGATCATCTTGGGCAGTTGGAAGCCCGCGTGCAGCAGTTGGAAGACCAAGTAGCGAAGCATAGCCGCAACAGCAGCAAGCCGCCCAGTAGCGATGGACTATGCTAAACCAAAGACACGCAGTTTGCGCCGGTCCGAAGGACGCAAGCCCGGTGGACAAGCAGGTCATGAAGGCCATACCCTCGACGATGAAGTCTGAGCCTGACCATGTGAAGGTTCATGAGTTGAACTAGCTGCCCTCATTGTTACAACCGACCTGTCAGCCGTGGCCGCTTCTGGGCATCGCCGTCGCCAGGTCTACGATGTGCCGCCAGTGCAGATCGAAGTGACGGAACATCAGGCAGAGATCAAAGCGTGTCCAAGTTGCCATCATCGTGTCGAAGCATCCTTTCCCGCCCATGTGACGCAGCCAGTCCAGTATGGGCCTCGTCTCAAGGCACAGGCCAGCTATCTGAACACCTACCAGTTGATTCCAGTTGCTCGGACCTGCGAGTTGTTGGGTGACTTCTACGGTCACAGTCCGTCATGGGATTGTGTCAGACAGGCCAATCAAACGGTTGAAGCGGGTATTACGACCAGCTCTTGCTGAGATCGAACGACAAGTACTCTCGGCCAAGATCACACACTTTGATGAGAGTGGCCTGCGCGTCGCCGGTCAAGCTTCACTGGCTCCACAGCGTCAGTACAGAATGGCTGACCTTCTTCGATTTGCATCGGAAGCGAGGACAGGAAGCCATGGGCGAAATCGGCATCTTGCCTCAACTTCACCGGGTGGGTCACTGCACGATCACTGGGCTTCCTATCTCGTCTTTGAAGCCTGTGACCATGCCTTCTGCAATGCCCATCATCTGCGGGAGCTGCAGTTCATCACTGACCAATATGAGCAGCCGTGGGCTACTGAGATGGCAGAACTCCTCTATGATATCAAGCGCAGAAGTCGATGAGAGCGCAAAGGAGACTCACTCGCTGATCATCAGATCGTCTCTGGCCTCACTTTGACGCCGAGTACGACGCCATTCTTCAGCGAGGATTCAAGGCCAATCCGGCTCCGAGAAGCCACACCAACAAAGAAACGGGGACGTCCAAAACAGTCACCGCCCAAGAACCTGCTTGACCGGCTTGCAGAAGCACAAGGCTGGTATCCTTGCCTTCATGTATGACTTCGACGTCCCCTTTGACAACAATCTGGCCGAGCGGGATATCCGCATGGTCAAACTCAAACAGAAAATCTCCGGCGCTTTCCGCACTCTGGCCGGCGCCCACACCTTCTGTGATATTCGCAGTTACATCTCGACCGTCCGCAAGCAGCGCAGCAACGTCATTGCTGCTTTGCATGATGCGTTGACCGGTCAGCCCTTCATCCCTTTACCGGCTGCCATGCCTGTATAGTTACGCGCCGGGCAGCCATGACCTGGTGCGCATCGTCGACGATCATTACAAGAGCAAGGGCATTCAGATTTCGCCGGACGAGAAGTGGATCTATATTGCCGACTTCGGCGGGCGAAAGGTCTATCGCTACGAGCTGCTAGCGCCGGGCGTGCTGGGCCGTAGGGAGGTGTTCATCGACCGCATGTGCGGCGGGTTGACGCTGGACGAGCGGGGCAATCTCTACATCAGCACGGTGATGGACGGTGCGGGCGTGTGCGTCTACAACCCGGAGGGTGAGTTGATGGGCCAGATTCTCGTGCCGGAGTGCACGTCAAACGTGACGTTTGCAGGGCGCGACTTTCGTACGCTGATCGTCACGACATTTGAGAGCGTCTTTGCGCTGGACATGCAGGCGCAGGGGTTCCACTATTGACATGAGTATTCGTCCCGGTTGGCAGCCAGAATCGCGAAGGCGCTTCGATTCTTCACTGCCCTTCTTCCTCCTTCCGCGGATCAGGGGGTGATGAATTCGGCTGAACCCTCCTCGGCGCCGCCGGGTGCTTTGCCCTTGAACTGGCTCACATAGAGAGCAAAATAGAATCCCTTCTCAGCCATGAGTCCGTCGTGGGAACCCTGCTCAACGACCTCGCCGGCGTTGACGACGAGGATCTTGTCGGCAGGACGGATGGTGCTGAGGCGGTGGGCGATGACGAAGCTGGTGCGTCCGGACATGAGCCGTTGCAGGCCCTCCTGGATCAGTCGTTCGGTGCGAGTGTCCACGTTGCTGGTCGCTTCGTCTAGGATCAGGACCTTAGGGTCGGCGACCATAGCGCGGGCGATGGTGATCATCTGGCGTTGACCCTGGCTCAGGTTGGAGCCGCGCTCGGTCATCATCGTGTCGTAGCCTTGGGGCAGATTCATGATAAATTCGTGCGCATTGGCCTGCTTGGCGGCCTCGATGCATTCTTCCTCGGTGGCGCCCTTCGCGTGCATAGATGAGGTTGTTCATCACCGTGTCGGAGAAGAGGAAGGCCTCTTGCAGTACGGAACCAATCTGGAGTCGCAGGCTGGTCTGCGTCAGTTCGGCTAGGTTCTGGTCGTCGATGTAGATGGTCCCGCTGTCAATATCGTAGTAACGGGTGAGGATGTTGATGATGGTGCTCTTGCCTGCGCCCGTAGGCCCGCAAATGCCGATCATCTGACCCGGCTTTGCCTCAAAAGTGTTGTTGCGCAGAATCTTGCGCCCGGGTACGTAGCTGAAGTCCACGTCGTCGAAGACCACATGCCCGCCCTCGAACTCGAAGCTCCCGGCGTCGGGCGCATCCACCACTGTGGGCTCTTCGTCCATGATGGAGAAGACGCGGCGGCCGCCAGCCACGGCGTTGAGCGTGGTGGCCGTAAGGTTGGCGATGTCTGCGAGCGGCGAGGCAAGCAAGCCGGCGTAGCCCATGAACGCGATTACGACGCCAAACTCGGTTGTTCCCTTCCAAGACCATGAGTGAGCCGATGACCAACACTACCACAATCATGAGCATCGTCATGGTTTGGGTGACGGGAAACTGGAGTAGAGACGTGAAGAAGGCCTTGTTAGCCACATCGTAAACCTTGCCGGACTGTTCGTCGTTGGCAATAACGGCCCAGTCCTGTCTCCGGTTGCTGATGATGACCTTGTTGCCGGAGATAGTCTCCTCCTGGAAGCCGCTAAGTTCGCCCAATTCTTCTTGCAGCTTGGTGAAGGCCGGTGTGGCGATCCGTTGGATGATGGCCGTAAGGGCGAGCATGATGGGAACAACGAGTAACGCGGCGAGGTGAGTCGCCAGTCGACTAGGACCATGACCAGGAAGATGAGGACGATCTGGAATATGGCGCGTACGATTTGGGCCACGGCCTGTTCGTAGAAGAGGGCGACCGTCTCGGTATCGTTGGTGACGCGACTCATCAGTTCGCCGATGGGTTGGCGGTCGAAGTAGCTGAGAGACAGCTCTTGGATGTGGTCGAAGAGGGCGCGCTGCAAGCGATAGAGACCGCCGGTCGCCAGATGAGCGAACGAGCGTTCTGCGACGAAGGCGAAGCCGAGGAAGACGAGCGTAGAGATAAGACCGAGGACGGCCCAGCTCGAGAGTTGGCGCATGCCACCGTCGGGACTGCTCAGGACTTCGATGGCCTGACCGGTGAGAAACGGAATAGTGATCAGTGCCACGACGGAAACGAGGCGGAAGACGATGGCGCGTATAAACGCGGAACGATTCTCGCCGCCGGCCATATAACTGGCGAGGCGTGTAACTACGTCAAGCGTGTCATCCTTCCGCTCGGGCGCAGGGACATGCTTTGCGTCCATCATCTCGCGCAGGGTTCGGGGTCGGCCATTGGTCGGAATCTCTGTCGAGACGGTCATGCTTTCACCTCCACACCGGCAGTGGCGCCATTACCCAGTTGTGAGTCATAGATCTCTCGATAGAGAGGGCTGCTCTCCGTCAGTTCCTCATGCGTCCCTTCAGCGACGATCTCGCCGTGTTCGAGCAACACGATCCGATCCAGGTCGATGACGGCGCTGATGCGCTGGGCCACATAGAGCGTGGTCACGTTGCCGGTGAAGCGGGGAATCGCTTCCTGTACGCGGCTCTCTGTGGCGACGTCAAGGGCACTGGTGCTGTCGTCGAGGATGAGTACGCGCGGCAGGCCGGTCAAGGTGCGCGAGATGGAGAGACGCTGGCGCTGGCCGCCGGAGAAGTTGTAGCCGCGGCGCGCGACCGGCGCATCCCACTGTTGGGGCAAACCTTCGATGAAGCCGTAGGCATCGGCTGCCCTCGCAGCGCCGTGCATGAGCTCATCTTCGGCGTCGGGGTCGCCGAACTTGAGATTGAAGGCGATGTCTCCCTGGAAGAGGACGGTTTCCTGCAACGCGATGCCGACGATCTGGCGCAGATCGTGTTGCGAGTAGTCGCGCACGTCCATGCCGTCGATGGTGATGCGGCCCCCGGTAACGTCATAGAATCGGGGCAGCAGGTTGACGAGGGCGGTTTTGCCTGCGCCTGTCGCTCCCAGGAAGCCGATGCGCTCGCCCGGCTCAATTGTGAGGTTGATGCCTTTCAGCACCGGCGGGTCAAGCTCGCCGTCGGCGCGGCGGAAGGCGAACGTCACGTTTTCAAAGACTACGCGGCCTTGGATCTCTTGCTTGTCCACCGTGCGAGCGTCGGCGCTGTCCTGGACGAGGGAGTCGGCGTCGTAGACCTCGAAGATACGGTTGGCAGAGGCGTCGCCGCGCAGGATGAAGGGCACCACGACTGCCATGAGCGCCAAGGGCGTGACGACCAGGCTGAGATACTGCATGAAGGTAACCAATTCGCCGAGAGTGAGACCCGTGGTGTTGAGCACCTGTGCGCCGCCGGTCCAAACGGCGATGACGACGAAGAACTGGGCGATGAAGGTGAGTACGGGGTTAAGCAAAGCAACGCGGAACGCCGCGTCGTAGGCAGGTAGGCGCATAGCTTCGGCGCGTTCGCCGAAGCGCTCCTTTTCCAGTTCCTCGCGCACGAATGCCTTGACGACACGCACGCCGGCCAGATTTTCTTGCAGCGTGTTGTTGAGGTCGTCGAGTCGCTTCTGGCGTTTGTCATATGCTTTGAAGATTTGAGGCACGATGAAGGCCATGATGGCCAGCACGACGACAATAACGACGACCATGATCCAGAGGAGACTAGGCGTACGCAGCCAACCGAGGACAAAGGCGACGATCACCATGAACGGCGCATAGAGCAGAAGCAGCACCGCGTATCGGACTGCATTTGCGACGTTGTTGATGTCTGTGCTGAGGCGTACCATGAGGTTGCCCGTGCGGAATTGGTCAAAGTTGCCGAACGAGAAGGTCTGCACCTTGTGGTAGAGTTCGGAGCGAATGTAGTAGGCAGTGCCCTGGGCAAAGAAGACCGCCAGGGCTGCAGTGGCTGCCAACGCGAGACCGCCCGCGACGGCCAGTACCGACATCCAGATGCCTACCTGGATGATCACGACAGGGTCTTCGGCGATGAGGCCGTCGTTGATGAGGCGTTGATTAAGTGTGGCCACGCCGATGGTGCACAGCGCGGACACCATCAACAGGAGCTGTGAAATGATGAGCCGAATCCGGTACCCCCTATAGATAGAGAGTATTCGGCGCAATGATCTGACCATTGTGTTCCCCTTCGCCACGGGCTCATCGTGAATCCGCGATACGCAGCAGTTCGCGCACGTCTAGGACTGCATTGTACTGGGAATCTGGCGAGGCGACAATCGCAATGAGGGATGCCCGGGCAGCCGCCCTTCTTGCGCAGTTCGTCGGCAAGGTGCGAGGCGCGGGCATACAATTTGGCGGGACGGAGATCGCAGTCGCCTGGGTGTTGGTCGCCGGCGCGTGCTAGGCTAGGAGTCCAGCCGGCTCTTTTCCTGGCTGGAGATTTCGACGAGTTCGCCATCCTGTAGCGCGTATGTGTTGACCACGCGCATCCTCGGGCAACACTGGGGATCGTCCGGGCCCAGGGTGACCATGTCGACGACGATCTGGTCATCCTCGATGGTGACGGAGTTCAGCACAACGCGATCGCCCAGGAGAGCGCTGGCCACGTGCTCCGGCCTGCCGTCCACCTCCTGCACGAGCGCGAGAAAGTGAGAGCGCGCCAGTGCCGCCGGGCTGGGCGATGAGCACAAGCGCGGCGCTGGATACGCCGTCTACGTCGCCAAACGCAATCGATTCGGGCAAGAGCATGACGGTGGACAGGGCGGAGGACTCTGGCGCGGCGGGTTCCTCGTAGATGCCGCGCAGTAGCCATGCTGTGCCGGTTTCCGTCTGCTCGACCTCGTATCCCATGTTGGCCAGCTTGACGTAAGTGAGCCCTTCGACTACGTAGCCGTCAATTTCCAAGAGCTCATCATCGACCAATTCGTAGAGGTTGACGGCGTGCTGCGTCGGACAGCACAGTGCGTCGTCCGGGCCCTGGTTGATCATCTCGACGACGACTTGGGCATGGCCGTCGTTTGCGCCCGTCGCGGGCGGGGTGACCGTCACAGAGGCAACCTTGACGCGGTCGCCCAAGAGGACCGAGGCTATGTTAGCGGGGTCGCCGTCTTCTGCGCTGACGATCGCCAGATAAACGAAGACGCCTGTGCCGCCTGTGTTGGCCGAGAGCAGCACGAGGGCGTCGTCCTGGCCGTCGCCTGTGACGTCGCCGCAGACGATGGAATCGGGCATGATTTCGACGACCACGCGGCTAGGCGCATCCTCGTACATGCCGTCCCGCAACTGCACAGTTTCGTCCCCGGTGTCGAGCGTGTACGCGACATTGCCGAGCACGTTCGTGTTGCAGATGCCGGCAGCTTCGCCGGAGCCATGCTGCAATTGGTATGCGGCGACGCGCTCGCCCGCGGTGGTCCGCAGCTCCAGATTGTCGATCTCCAGGACGAAAACGCCGGCTGTGGCGAGAGCGGCCAAGTAGTCCTGTTCCTGTTGCATGACGCCTTCGGGCTTGTTGCAGACCATGCGCGTGGTCGTGGCGGGGCCGATTTCGATGGTTTCACCATCTGCGTCTATCGTGTAGACCGCCCGGTAGTTGTTGCAGCCGGCGTTGCCGCGCAGCGTGCCGTCCTCGTCGAACTCTACGGTGATTTCCGCGCCGCTGAGTAGCGATGTGAATCCGCCATGACCGTCACTGTAGCCGGTGGCCGACCAGGTGAGATCGACAAGCGTGGCCGGGGCTGCGGCCTCGAATTCCGCAAGGATGCGCTCGTCGTCATAGAGACGCAGCGTATCCGCCCCGGAGCCGTTTGCGGCAGCGTCGTCTGCGATGGAATAGATGGCGGCTGCATTCAGGGCGCCGATCAGGCCCTGCTCCTGCCGTCTGAAGGTCTCCGGGCAAGCCATGGCTGTGGCGCCCATCTCGCCGAAGCGAATGGTGCGCCCGGCGTCGTCCGTGTCGATTTCATAGCCGCCGAAAAAGCTGTTGCAGCCGCTAGTGCCGCGCACCATGCCTTCGTCGAAGGTAAGGACGGCGTGGACGTCCGTTGAAGCGGCGACCATTTCATCGTCCGCGCTGCGATAGCGCGTCAGGCGCCAGCGTCTGCCTTCGAGAGTTGCCGGCTGAACGGCGAGTTTCTGCGCATCGACTGTTCCCAGTACGTCGCTGGAAACCTCCAGAATCTCATTGCCGCGCAATTCGTATGCGTTGATCACCTCTTGCGTGGGGCAACACGCGGGATCTCGCGACCCATGTGCGATCATGTCAACCAGAATCAGATTGTCCCGGATCGCGATGGAGTTGACGCGGATGCGGTCGCCCATTTCCGTTGTGGCGATATTGACGGGCTCTCCACCGTGCTCGACTACGACGGACAAGTTGTAGAAGGAGCCGGATCCGCCCCCGCCGGAACGGAGGACGACGACTGCGGCGGGCAGGCCGTTGAGCATTCCGATCGTGCTGTACTCCGGCAACAAGGTAACGGCGTTGCGTGCGGCAGAGCCGGCCCCGACGGGCTTACTGTATTCGCCGTTTTCAAGCGTGACCGTGCCGTCCTCGCCGTAGCCGGAGAGGTAGGTCATGTTCGCCAGTGCTCGCGGTGTGAGCGCGTCGCTGCGCAAAGGCTCCTGGAGCGGAGACTTCGGGGCCACGCCGTCCGGAGCGGTGAGCGGCGACTGCGGCTGCAATTGCGCTTGCGCATTCGCGGGCGTTTCCAATGGAGATTCGATGGGGCTGTCAATGCGCAGGGCGGCGGCAGACGCTTCCTGTGGTGTGCGTGCGCCGTATACGGCGACCAGCAGGGCGGTCCCGGCAAGCAACGCGACAAGCACGAGTGACTTTCGGTTCATACGACAGCTCCAGTTTCGATGGCGCCGGCTTCGAGCGTAGACGCCAAATTCCGTCTTGGCAAGGCGATTCTGAGCAACAGACACGGCGCCGTGCGCCGATATAGACTACGGATAGATGGACGCAGGCGCAGGCGCGATTGTTCCAGTCAATCGGCCTGCGCCCGGCGACATCCGTATCCAGTTGGGTGGCCGGCGGCTGCGTCGCTGCGCTATTACTCTGTGCTGCGCAGTGTTACTCTGACGCGTCCTCCTGCGCGGATGCGGCGAGATAGGCGGCGACCGGATCGCCGTCCGCACCGTATAAGGTCAGATTCGGGCCGGCGATCTCCCAGGTGGTGGCGACTGTCAACGCCTTGCGGTATTGGGCTTCCTGGTTGACGAGCGGGCTGTCGCCTTCGCAGGCCGCAGAGCCGGCGCCTGCGCCGTCGTTGGAGACATTGTCAATCGTGACACTATTTCCAGAGACCTGGGCCGTGCCCGCGTAATTGTTGCAGCCCGAGAAGCCGTTGACGGCGCCCTCCCGCAACATCATGCTTAGGGCGGGACCGTCTGCAATAACGGGTACGAACTCGCCGGTTGTATTGTCATAGCCCGTGACAGCCCAACTCGTGCCGATCAGCTCCAGCGTAACGGTGTTGCGCATGGTGAGCACGGCTGCACCCGACGCGTCGTAGAGCGTGAGGTCCGCTCCGCTGAGTTCGTAGGTTTCGGCGTCGTTCAGGGCTTTCTGGAAGAGCAACTCCTGGTTGGTAGCCGCTTCCGACCGGCAGGGATTGTCGCTGGTTAGGGTCAGATCCGTGACCTCAATGGTGTTGTCACTGCCGCCAGCGCCTTCACCGGTGACGAAGGTCGCTTCGTAGTCGTTGCAGCCGGTCCAGCCGGTCAGCTCAGCGTTGCTGATGAACTCGGCGGTGACGGGTACGCCACCCAGCGTGCCCATGCCGAATAGCTGGTTGACAGTCCAGCTATTGTAGGCGACGCTCTCTGCTTCGGCTTCAGTCTGTTCAACTTCAGCCTGTGCAGGTTCAGCATCGTCTGCGAGCCTCGGCATCGTCTACGGCCTCAGTCTCGTCTGTGGCCGCAGCGTCTTCCTGTTCCTCGACCGGCGTTTCGGTCGCCGCCGGTTCCGAATCGGCTTCCGACTCTTCCTGCGTGGGTTCAGGCGTGGGTTCAGGCGTGGGTTCAGGCGTCGGTTGAGGTTCGGCGGTCGCTGCTTCGGCGACTGTGGGTTCGGCTAGCGTGGGGACGGCCGTGGGCGTGGGGTCGGGCGCGGGCACACATGCGGCCAGCGTGAGCGCGGCGACGAGAAAGAGTACGGCTGTCAGGTTTGTGTGGCGAGGCCTTCGGTAGCGCATTCTGTCTGTCCCTTCGGTAGCGCCCGCAATCGGGCGCGTGAATTGGTTTGGCTGGTGGTGCGATTCTGCACCATTGAGGCTGACTTTGCCAAGCAGGAATCGCTGGTGGATCGCGAAAGGCTGCGCGTGCCCTATTGCTCTACGGCGGCCAGAATGCTGACGGTTGCTGCGGCGATCTGTGCGTGCTGTTCTTCTTCGCTAATCTCGGCAGGGAGATCCCCGTCCTGCGGGCCATAGCTGCCGAACTGGGCATGGTTGCCGCCCTCGATGGTCACGAACTGAGTTCCAGGGGGCAGCCTAGTGCGTGAATCGTCGATATCGGCCTGGGTGACGAGGCCGTCGCGCGTGCCATAGATGGAGGCGGCGTCCAGACTGTGCCCGGTCAGATCGACGCCCTGTGCTGGGAAGGCCGCCCAGAGGACGAGGCCGTCCACCGCGTCCGGGCTGCGCGACGCGTACTGTGCGGCCATCGCTCCCCCCAAAGAATGGCCGGCGATGGCCCAACTCTCGATTTTCGGATGGGCGGCCATGATCTTGTCGGCCCGGCCCACGCCGAGTACCGCAAGGTTCAGGGGCATGTACGGGATCGCGACCAGGTATCCTTGCTCGGCGATGAGGCGGGCGACGGGCGCATAGGCCCTGGGGTCGACAAAGCCGCCGGGGTAGAGGATCAGACCCGTGGCTGGTGAGCCGTCTGACGGCGAGAACGTAATCCAGCCGTTTTCGGAGACGTCGACGCGGTCGTCCGATTGCAGGGCGGCAAGCGCTTGCGGCGTGGGCGGGGCCGTGGACTGGCGGGCGTAGAGCCAAGCGCCGCCGGCGAGCAGGATGGCCAACACGGCCAGCGAGACGAGAACCCAGAACAGAATCCGTTTCATGCCGAGATCAGCTCGCCGCGCAGTCAGGATCGGGGCGGAAACGCGTCGTCAAGGGCCGCCAGCACGGGGAAGTCGGGGTCATTGGAATCGTCGCTCGTATCGTCGCCTGTTTGGCCGGCCGCGCCAGCTCCGGAATCGGGATTCGCAGAGTCGCCGCCGCTGACTGCACCGCCGGAGAGTTGCAGCTCCCGGAGATGGCGCAGCCGCTGCTCGACGCGTTTGACCTGGAAACGCAGCATGTAGACGTCGGCCAGGTACATCATGGGCACGGCCAGACGCTTGGCGAGTTCGCCCTCGAGTTCGTCAAGCCACGCGATCTGCTCGTCGAGTTCGGGGACGGTCATCGTGTCGGCGTTCAACTCGATCTGGCGCAGACGCCGGTACCAGCGATTGATGCGAAACCTGAAGAAGAAGCCGACCGCAAGAGGCGTAGTGCGGAAGAGCGGGTACAGCAGGATCAGGAAAGGCACAAGCAGGAAGAGCAGACGCTCGAGTCTGGACGCCATCCAGAGCGGGAAGAAGCGATCGAGGCCGGTAGGTCCTCGCTCCAGATAGCCTTCGGCGGTGACATCCATGGGGATTTCCACCAATTTGGCGGAGGGGAATTCGTCTCTGTACTCCAGGATGCCGCCGGGGCCGTGAACTTCCTCGGCAACGATGAGTAGGATGCGAGCCAGGTCAGGCGAGAGATCGCTGGGGGCCACAAAAGTCGCGACTGCGCTCAACAGTTGCTTGTCCTCGGATGGAATATTGCGAGCGAGGTCAATCGCGCCTTCGCCGAGGGTGACGACGGTGACGTCGTCGTAGCGGGACTCATAGGCAAGCACGCGTTCGATGCTCAACAATTCAATTCCGGGCGCGGTGAGCAATTCCATTACCGGCTGGGCTTCCGGGGACGCGATCATGAAGACGACGTCCAATTCACCGTCGAGTAGGGCTTGCGTGGCTTCGCTGTTTGGCAGGGCATGGAATGTGGCGTCTTCTTCGGTAATGCCGTTGTCTGCCAAGATAGCGCGGGCGATGTCGTGCGTGCCGCCGCCCACCTCGCCAATGGCAATTTCACGATCGGCCAGGTCTGCGATAAAGCGAACGCTTGTCTTGTCCGATTCAGGATTCTGTTCACTGTCTGTTGTGTGGCGATAGAAGATCCAGAGCGGTTCGTAGAACAGGCTGCCCAAGCTGGTCAAGTTTTCGGTGTCTCGCTCACCTGCTGTACGGGTCTGGACCAGCGCGACGTCGACCTCGCCTGCTTCTAGCAGGTCCAGGTTGTCCTTTGAGCCGGCGGTAGGCGCCAGGTGCAGGGTGTATCCCTGTTCAGCAAGGAGCCGTTGGTATTCCAGGCCGTATTTGTAGTAGGCTCCGCCCTCGCGGCCGGTGGCCATGGTGAATTCTGTGGGCGGACGGTAGTTGCGGATGGAGACTACGCCGTAGACAAGGAGTAGCACGGCGATGACGGCCGCCGCCCAAGGACCGTATTTGGTCAGATACTTCATACTTCGCTCCCCGCCATCCCAAATGATGGCAGCCATATCTGCGCCACGCCCGCGACGGGCCGCACGACACAGCGCTGCGGCCATAGAATCAACGAGTATTGTAGTGGAGAGGGTACTCTGCGTAAAATTCCCGCGCATCTGCGCCGGAACTGTTGTAGAATAGAATCAAGTACTGACCCAAGGGCAACGTGATTCGACATCGCTTTCCACCCATGTGGTCTGGCAAGCAGATCTGGCAAGGTGATCCTGTATCGGATGGGGCAATGACACGACTTGGCAGAGGGAACTGGATGGGCGCCATGCTCCGGTGTACGCGTGTGGCTGCGCTGGCAGTCGCGCTTCTCCTGGCGAGTGCAATGTTTGCTGCGGAGTCGTCTGTGGCCGCACCGCACGCTGCAGTCCGTGGAGGTGTACGCTCTGCCCGGCACGCTGGAAGTGGCCACGGGACAGCAGTTCCTCACCTACTTCGTTACGGAGGACGGCAGCAAGTACGCCATCTTTGGGGCGACGCCGGAGGTGGAGGCCGAGATTACGCGCATTCGCGATGGGGCTCCGGGTACGGTCGTGAAGGTGTGGGGCAATCTGTTTTCCCAGGGAAGACAATACCTGGGGCCGGAGATCGTGGCGACCGCGGTGCAGCCCGCTGCCGGGTCCCCTACCGCAACGGCGGCGCCCACTGCTGTGCCGACCAGTGCGCCGCCGATCGCTGTGGGCCGCTTCGACTATGTGAACCTGCACGCAGAGCCGGACCAGGCGAGCCCTGTCACCGGCCAGATCGTGCGCGGTCAGCGTTGTCCGATTACGGGACGAAACGCCAACGCGAGCTGGCTGCGCGTTCGCTGTGACGGTGCGGAGGGGTGGGTGACCAGCACGGTGGTGGCGCTTGAGGGCGATGTCAGCCAGATCCCTGTAGCGGGCCAGGGCAGCCAGGTGAGCCAGATACCCCTCATCGTGGTCGGCCAATCGACGCCCGCGCCGCCGGCCCCGCCGCCGCCGTCCGGCGATACGTGGCGCGCAGTATACTATGCGAATCGAGATCTACAGGGCAATCCCGTTCTGGTACAGGACGCGCCGCGTATCGAGTTCAATTGGGGAACAGGCAGCCCGGGGCCGACGGTACCGGCCGACAACTTCTCAGCCAGTTTTGAGCGCATCATCGACTTCGCGCCCGGCCAGTATCGCCTGTGCGTATGCAATCTGGACGACGGCGCGCGGATGTGGATTGACGACGAGTTGGTGCTAAACGAGTGGAACGAGTCGCCGGCGCGCGACCTGGTGGTGGAGCGACAGTTGTCTGGTCCGAAGCGAGTGCGTATCGAGTATTTCGAGGCGGTGAATACGGCCAGCATACGCTTCACGTACACCGGCAGCGGCGAGCCTCGCCACGAGTGGCAGGCCAGCTACTGGAATAACACGACGCTGGAAGGGCCGGCAGTGATGACGCGCGCGGAGCCGCGGTCGACGTCGGCGTATGCGTTGGACTACAACTGGGGCAAGGGTTCGCCTGCGCCGGGGGTGATCAACCCGGACATCTTCTCTGCGCGCTGGGAAGGCCTGTTCTATTTCGACGCGGGCAGTTACGTGTTCAACGCACAAGTGGACGACGGCGTGCGCGTGTACGTCGACGGTACGCTGGTGCTGTATGGCTGGCAGGACGGGTACCAGGAATTGCGGTCGGGCGTGTACAGCATTGGACAGGGACAGCACGGCGTGCGCGCCGACTATTACGAACGTACGGGCGATGCGATTATGCGTCTGCGCTGGTATCGAGATCAGCCGAATCTTGTGCAGTAGGGGAATACGCCCTTGCGAAGAGGATGCTGCCCCCTCGCAAGGGCTGGCTCAGAGGTGTGGGTATCCTGCGGCTCACTGGATCATGCGATGCAACCCGTGCGCTGTCCCCACGACAGGCGCGTTCGTTGCTCCGGCTTGATCCAGAACGGAGACCGCCGTGAAGATGCACTCCACACGATTGCCGTCAAGGGTGACGAAGCAGGCTAGCTCTTCCGTTGCGACGTGTTCACCGTCCTGGTAGGCGTTCAGCAACAGGGTTGCCTTGCCGTCTTCCGTCACGGAGTACGCGCCGTCGATCGTGTCGGATTGGAGGTCTCCGCCGAAGTTGAGCCTGCGTGCGCCGCCTACGATTTGGCCGTCGCCGTCAGGAACCAGACAGCCGATCATGCTGAATCGCGTTTCGGCCGGGTCCGCCTCGGTGGGGAGGAAGGCCCCCTCCATGACGAAGTCGTACACACCATTCAGTAGGTGGTTGGCCTGCTGTGGACCCGTCAACAGCGCCATCGTCTCCTCCGTCGGGTCCCACGAATTGAACACGATCTTCCCGTCTTCCACGACGAACTCCTCCGTAGCCTCTAGCGGGAAGTCGTAGTCGGGAGGCTGATGCGAGCACCATGTTTTGACGGTGTCGCCGTCGACCTCCAGGATTTCATACTCGAATGTGACGCCAGCGTCGAAGGTCTCCTGGACGCCGGCACGAATCTCCTCGTGGCCCTTGAACGAGTGCCACGGACCAATGGTCGCTTCAGCGTCTTCAGCGAAGAGCGCCAGGTAGGTTTCGATATCGCCCGCGTTGATCGCCTCGTACGCCGCTGCGACAACTTTCTTCTGGTATGTCTGGCCCAGACTGGGCGCTGACCGCCGTGGAGGCCGCCAACACCAGAACCGCAACAAATACCAGACCGGAACAGGGTCTTCATGTCGGACTCCTTCTCTGCACTCATGTGGCTGGAGAAATCGACTCGGATAGACCTCCCTGCCAACGGGCTGCTGCCGGCAACGAGGGGTTTCGTACTTGCAGTGTAATGACCCACCGTCCAAACAGCGTCCAATTTCCGTCCAAACCGGCCCTATGTGGTGCAGGTGTCAGAAGGGAAGAGCGTGCGTCATGCCACGTCTGGAGCTGCTACCTGTTCGGTCCGCCTCGCCTCTTGCGAGACGGCGCGCCCGTTGACATTGGCTTGCGCAAGGCGGAGGCTTTGTTGGCGTATCTGGCCGCTAGCCGACAGAGCCACGCTCGCGAGGCATTTGCTGCACTGTTCTGGCCGGAAGACAGCGCAGATAACGCGCGGGCGAACCTGCGGCGAGCATTGTGGCGACTGAATCGGGCGTTGGGTGAGGGAAACCTGACTGCGGACCGTATGCGGATCGGGATTGCGCCCGTGACGCCGATCTCTGGGTCGACGTGCAACATTTTCGTCGCTGTCTTGCGGAACAGGAGTCGCATCGGCATGACGGCGACGTGCTCTGTCCGCGCTGCCTGAAGAACTTCTTGACGAGGCGGGCGTCTGCTACACGGACGGCTTCCTGGCCGGATTCACGCTGCCGGATTGTCCTGCCTTTGATGAATGGCACTATTTCCAGGAAGCCGATTTGCGCGATGCCTACGCGGCCGCCCTGCTGCGGCTGGTCCACATGCACCGCACGCGGGGACACTCGCGCACGCCGTGAACGCCGCGCTGCGGCGCGTTGCGCTCGATCCGCTAAACGAGCCCGCACACCGGCTGCTGATGGACCTCTACGCGGCAGATGGGCAGAAGGCTGCTGCACTGCGCCAATATGAAGAGTGCGTGCGACTGTTGGCGGAAGAACTGGATGTGCCGCCCTCTCCACAGACTACGGAGCTGATGGAGTCAATCCAACGTGGAGAGCGTGCGCCATCGCAGGATGTGGACGTGACGGATGCAACCATGCGCCGCGCGATCCCGTTCTGTGCGCTACGAGTTGCCCGGTCAGCCGACTTCGTTTCGTTGGACGTACGGACGACCTCGCTACCCTTGCGAAGCTTCTGGCCGATCCTGACTGCCGGCTGCTGACCCTTGTCGGGCAGGGCGGCATCGGCAAGACGCGCCTGGCTCTCCAGGCGGCCGAGGCGCGGGCCGGCGCGCTTTCCGGCGGAGCCGTGTTCGTGCCGCTTGCCTCCGTGCACGAGTCCGACACGCAGGGCGCGACTGACGCCGTCCTGGCGGCCATCGCGGAGTCGTTGGGCCTCGCGTTCCACGGCGGCACCGAACCTCTCTCGCAGTTGCTCGCTTTCTTGCGAGACAAAGCAGCTGCTGCTTCTGCTCGACAACATGGAGCATCTGCTCGATTCGGCCGGCATCATCGTGGAGATCCTTGGCAGTTCGCCGGCCGTCCAAGTGATGGCGACCTCCCGAGAACGACTGAGCTTGCGCAGCGAATGGCTCTATCCCGTGACCGGCATGGCGTATCCGAAAGGTCCGCAGGAACCTTTGCGGAAGAATCAGACTATCGCGCATGAGAGACGGTGAGTTCAGCGCCGTGGATCTGTTCATTGAACGCGCGCAGCAAGTGAATCCGGTACCCCTTGACGAGAAAGACATGCCTGACGTCGTGCGCATCTGTCAGTTGGTGGAGGGAATGCCACTTGCGGTTGAGTTGGCGGCAGCTTGGACGAGGGTTCTGTCGTGCCGCGAAATCGCAGACGAGATTGAACGAGGAATCGACTTTCTGGAGACAGACCTGCAGGATGTGGCGCCGCGCCACCGCAGCGTTCTCGCTGTCTTCGAGCATTCTTGGCGGCTTCTGCCCGACGCAGAGCAGGACGTGTTCAAACGGATGTCAGTCTTCCGCGGCGGCTTCACGAGCAAGGCGGCCCTGTCTGTGACCGGCGCAACGCTGCGCCAGTTGTCTGCGCTGGTCGATAAGTCACTTGCCCAGCGGGGGACAGGGGACGGATGCGTCTCCACACGCTGGTCCGCGAATTCGCAGCGGAGAAGCTGGCGATCACGCCGGCAGACCGCGAAGCAACCCGCAGACGCCACGCAGACTATTTCGCTGAGTTTCTTTGCGGCCAACGACCAGCACTCGAGGGGCCAGGTGTGAAGGAGGCGCTGCAAGCGATTGAGAGTGATTTTGCCAACTGCCGTGCGATGTGGGAGTGGGCGACCGAGCGTGCGGACTTGGAGAGACTAAATGTGGTCATACCCATACTCGTCTACTACTTTGAGTACCGCGGCCTGTTTCGGGAGGGGGAACGCCTGATTCGGCGGACGGCAGAGACGGTGCAGCGCATGGGCGACGCGAGGTGAGCTGCCCATGTCGCCTTTGTACTATCATACGCTGGGGAATCTGCTCAACAATCAGGGGTGGTTCGGCTGGCGTTGCGGCATGGACGGCGGGGAGGAACTGATGGCTGCTGGGGTCGAGCTGATGCGCCAGGTCGTTCCCGTTCCCCAGTGGGATCTCGCCGCTGCGCTGGATGTGCTTGCTATCTGCGTCAGTTACGATGACACCGCGCAGGCGGCTGACCTGAGACGCGAAGCGCTGGCTCTGGCACAGGCGGACGGCGACCCGTTCCTGATTGGGTACGTGAACATGAGTATGGGACAGGCTGAGCAACAACGAGGCGAACACCGCATCGCAGTCGGATGGCTGCAGGAAGCGGCCTCCATACTGAAGACCATCGGCGAGCAGCGGTTCCGTTCCTTCGCACTCAATAGCTTGGGACGTGTCGACCTGGCCATGGGACGCTACGAACGGGCCGAGAGCCAGTTCCGGCGGTTTTTGCACACGCGAGAGGAATATGGCGACCGGGTAGGCATCGCCCTTTCTCTGCTCGATCTGGCGATGTTGGCAAAGGCGCGCGGCGAGACTGCGCAGGCGGCAGCCTATCTCGATTCCAGCGTCGAATTGAGCAAAGAGATGGGCACAGAGACGATCTCCGCCCAGTGCTTGATGGAAAGAGCGGACCTTGCTCGCCGCCTGGGCAAGCTAGAGGCCGCCGCTCAGTTGCTTGCGGACGCCAAGCACTTGATCGAACACCAACGGCTCGCCTGGTTGTCCAGCCGTTGGTATCTCTACCGGGCCCGCATCGATTTGGCCCAGAACGACCTCGCGCCGGCAACCGAGAACTTGCAACTGAGTCTGGTCACGGCCCAGGCATCCGGCCACGTGGGAGATGAGGCGTCAGCGTGGCGGATGCTGGGCCACGTCATTGTGGCCGAGGGTCCGAACCAGGCCGAACGTGCGGCAGACGCCTATCGACGCGCGTGGGTGATTGCAAAACGAACCGGGACCACGCCGGTTGCCATAGACATACTGTTGGGCTGGGCGCAGCTCACGTTATCCCGACCACCGCACGATCGGCAGCGGGCCGTGAGCCTTCTGAGGCTTGCACGCCGTCACCCTGCCTCCGACCACGAGACGAGCCAGCGGGCGGCGCAGTGGCTGGCGACGTTGGCAAACGACCAAGAGATGGATCCCGACCATCCAGGCGCCCACGGCGGCGTAGACATATGGTCGTTGGGCGATGAGTTGTTGGGTGGCGCCCGCTAGGCGGCAAGGCGACAGACAACTCGACGCAGCCGGTCTTTCCGACAAATCACGGCGCCGGGCCGCAACGTGTGCAGACCCGGCGCCGAACGCGTTCTCGTGTTGGAATCGATCAAGTGATGCGCTTGGACAGCGACTCGCGCAGGGCGTCCGCGGCCTCCTCGTCCAGGGACGTCTGCAGCACCTCGCCTTCGTAGGGGCGCAGCGTGGCAAGGACCATGTCCGGGTCGCCGCCGCGCGTGATTATGAAGAGAGCGGAGGAGCTGTTCTCCATGGAGTCGGCGACTTCTTTGACGAACTTCTTGGAAATGCCCATGTCCATGAGCGCGCCAATGCCCGCGCCGGCCATACCGCCGATGATGAGACCGGCGAACGGGAAGAAGATGCCGGCGAGCAACAGACCCAATAGACTGCCGCCGACCGCGCCGACCTTCACGCCGCGGTCAAGCTGATTGTTGACGTGAACCTTACCTTCTGCGTCCTTCTCGATGACTGCGGAGTCGTCGATCTTCAGGAATCCCTGCTTCTGACTCTTGACCAAGGAATCGTGAACCTGGGCGGCTTCGTTGACGTCCTTGAATGCGATCACTGTGAGATTAGAGGCCATGTCTTCTCTTGTCCTTTCTTACATCGTTCTTGTGCGTAGGGAGCAGCCAGGCGGACTGGGAACGAAATTCGCGGCTGCGGAGTAAGTATACCCTCACTCGGCCGTCACGTCTATGCCGGGATGCCGGCCGCATGTATCGCACATCCGGGCAAGGTCGGCATCAGCCAGGGCGGATTTTCGGTCAAGGCAATCATGGCATATTCGGATGGCCCCGAGAGTGAGATGCATCCATACCGGCGGACTTCTCCTGGCGAACAGGCATCGCCTAGCCGACGATACTGTACTCGTACTGGCCGCGAACCGGCGCGTTCTCGGCGTAGCGGCTGAGGCGGAACGGGCGCGGGTCGAAGAGCGGGTCTGGCACGTGCAGGACGCGGTCCGCGAGCATACGGCCGACGGCTGGACCGAGTTTGAAGCCGTGGCCGCTGAAGCCGGTGCACAGGAAGCAGCCGCTGCCCGCGGGCGCCTCGTCGATGATGGGGTGCCAGTCGGGCGTGATCGCGTAGAGCGAGGCGAAGCCGCCCGTGCTTTCGCTGCGCTCCATTGCCGGGTAGCGCTTGACGAGCCGGTCGCCCGTGTCCACCACGAAGTCGAAGTCGACGTTCTCGTTGAAGCGGTCCGGGTCCACGATGGCGTTGGCTTCGGCCGGGTCCACCAAGCCGGCCAGGGTTTGCCCGCCCGTCTCGGCGCGGAAATAGGCTGCCTGGATGAAGTCGATGATGACAGGGTGGGTGGGCGGCTCGCCGGGCGGGCGACGGAAGAGCGACACCTGCACCCGACAGGGGTTGATGGGGGCGTCTACGCCGGCCATGGCGGCGATGCGTGCGCCCCACGGCCCTCCGCAGTTGACGACGATGGGCGCATGGAACTGCCCCTTGCTCGTGTCCACGCCGGTGACCTTGCCGCCGGCGAAGCGGATGCCGGTCACCTCCGTGCCGGGATAGACGGCTGCACCGTGTCCGCGTGCTGCCTGGGCGAAGCTGTTGACGGTCTGGTAGGGGTCGGCGTAGCCGCTGTCCGGTTCGTAGGCTGCGACGGACAGGTCGTCCACGGCGAGCCCGGGCATCAGTGCGAGCAGGTCCTCGGGGGAGAGCG
The DNA here is from genome assembly GCA_963752485.1 of uncultured Chloroflexia bacterium. Classification (GTDB taxonomy): domain Bacteria; phylum Chloroflexota; class Anaerolineae; order Caldilineales; family Caldilineaceae; genus JASGTU01. The sequence goes on along the minus strand of CAVVYP010000009.1, from coordinate 80,329 downwards.
GCTCCGTGCGAATGCCCACGCTGCGCTGCATCGCCATGTTGGCTTCCAGTCCGGCCCGGTCGCCGGAGCCGACGAGGACGACGAAGCCGGTCTGTTCGAAGCCGCATTCGCCCCCGACGAGTTCGCCGAAATTGTGGAAGACATTCAGGCTGTAGTGGGCCATGCGAGCCGTCAGTTCGTTGGAGTAGTGCTGGCGCACGATGGCCGAGGAGTGGCCGGTGGGCCCTTCGCCGATGGTCATTTTGTCGAACACGGCGACATTGACGCCGCGCCGGGCGAGTTCAAAAGCAGTGCAGCAGCCCATGATGCCGCCGCCGATCAGGATGACGTCGTAGGATTCAGGCATGGCGATTCCTCTGCTGTGAAGGTTGTGCTGCGTCGCGAATGACGTGCCAATGAGCGCGGTAGCGCACATTGCTCGGTATGAGGGAGTGACGGGATTCATGGCGCAGCCGCGCCCTTCGCCTGTTCCCGCGCCAAGAGTTTCGCGCAGAAGCGGGCGGTTAGCAAAGGCGAACGGCGCGGTAGTACCTCGGCAGTGTAAGGCATGAAGCCGTCAGCCGCCGGTCATCGTCGCACCACCTGCGTGGCCTACGTCGTGGGTGCGTCAGAACTGGCGGCGCAAGACCTCGCTGAACTGAACTCGCAGCACTCAAACAGCGCGCGCTCGTAGATGTGGCGGCCTATTGGCCGATCACCGGCCAGCGCCTATTCGTCTGTGGATATCCGACTGTTGATTGCGCCTTCGGCCGTGGCCGCGCGTGCGCGGATCACACAACCGCTTCCTTGGTCCCCACCTGAATATTGTTGTCGATGCGCTCAAACTTCAGGCCGTGATAGCGGAGCGCATTGCGTACCGTGCCCTCGACATGGTCCTTTTCCATCTGCTTCTGAACCCTGCCGGTGAGGGTGACGACGCCGTCCTTGCTCTCGATGGTCAGCTTACCGGGATCGGTGATCATCGGGTCTTCCAGGACGGCCGTGTGGACAGAGGAAACGAGTTTTTCGTCGTCGAAGCTGCTGCCGAAGAAACGAGACCAGAGACTCATGCGCTGTCCTCCCTTCCGCCTAAGCGGAGCGTAGCAACTGCAACCTATGGAGTGGACGCGCACGGCCTGGCTCTGTGATTGGGTGGCAACAGTGATGCGGCGATGCATACACAGCAGGGTGACACGCAGGGTACGCGTCATTTGTCAGTGTAGCAGATTGGGCGCGAATGTCAACTGTTTTCGAGAGATTTTCGAGGCTGCCACCCCGCCGGTGTAGTCATCCGATTCGACGCGGCTTCGTGCTATACTTCGTGAAAGCGCGGGTTGTCAATCTACGCCGCGCCCCTCATGCCGTGTGCTGCGCTGGCAAAGCCAAGTCGAGTAAGGAGCGCCCTATGAATGTGTTTTCTGTCGAACAGCGTGAAGAGATGATCCACTACCGCGCATTGGCCGCAGACTACGGACTGGTGCCAAATACACAGGGCAACATCAGTATTCGTGATCCTGAAACTGGTCAAATCTTAATTACGCCCCACGACCTTCCGTACGGCACGATGAAGCCGCACGATCTCGTAGTTGTTTCGCCAGAAGGTGAACAGATATTCGGACATCGGGACCCTTCATTTGAAATGCCTGTGCACTGTGCCGTATACCGCTCGCGCCAGGATGTGACCGCTATCCTACATACTGAGCCGGTGCACGTAAACATACTGGGTGTGCTTGGCATGCCGATTGAGCCGGTAATCGCCAATCTTCTTGTGTACATGGGGGCGCCGTACCAGTGATGCCGTTTATGGTCAGTGGCTCGGATGAGTTTGGTCGAGAGATGATGAAGGTGTTGGGCGACGGGTATGGCGTCGTGTGGGCCAATCATGGAATGATGATAGTCGGTGAGACTATGGATCAGGTGCTGCGTCGCTCGGTCGTCGTAGAGTATGCGGCACGAATCTATCACGGCGCCTTGATACACGGCGCACCTTCTCTCGTTACGCCGGAGCAGATGCAGGGCAGTTTAGCGTAAGGCGATCCGCCGCAAATCTGTAGAATACTCGGGAGGCTAGAACTATGCCGGACGTGGTGTCTCTGGGCACGATGCTTGTGGAGATAATGCGTATCCAGTTGGACGAGCCCTTCAGCGAAATAGGCACGTTCGCAGGTCCGTTCCCCAGTGGCGACACGCCAGTTTACGTCAACGCGGTCGTGCGATCTGGGCAAATCCGCGGGTTTCATCGGGGCCGTTGGCGAGGACGGTTTCGGAGATTGTATCCTCAACCGATTCGAAGCGCAGGGCGTAGACGCCACGCACGTGCATGTGTTGCCGGACCGAACGACAGGAATCGCGTTTGTGTCCTATGCGAGTGATGGAAGCCGGCAGTTCATCTTCCATTGGCGCGAGGCTGCAGCCGGGCAGATCGGACCGGACTATGTGTCAGAGGAATTCGTGCGCGGTGCCAAGTGGCTGCATTTGACCGGTGGCAATCTCGAGATCACCCAGGCATCCTATGACGCCTGTCTGCGGGCGATGTATCTGCTATCGCCGATCTGCAACGGTTAGCTTCGACCCGAACATCCGCCTGAATGGTTGAATTTGGCGGACATTCGACGGCAATGGCGGCCCGTGCTGGAGAGGGCGAACTATCATTTTGCCCAGTGCGGGCGAGGCAATGCTATTGACCGGCGCGAGGGATGACGCGGAAGGCAGTCGCCAACTCGCCGCAGCCGGCAAGGTGGTCGTGCTAAAGCGCGGTTCATCTGGATGTATGGTCTTCTCACAGGATGGCGAGTTCGAGATTGCCGGCTTCAATGTCAAAGAGGAAGACCCGACAGGCGCCGGAGATACGTTCTGTGCCGGTTTCACATCCGCGATTCTGGATGGAATGAGTCTGAAGGATGCGGCAGTCTTTGCGAACGCGGTGGGGGCGTTGGCGGTTACCAAGAGAGGGCCGATGGAAGGCGCACCCACACTTAGTGAGGTCTCGGCACTGATCAATCGTCAAGGGCGCATCGGCAGAATGGATTCCTGACGAACACGCGATCGCGAAACGCTGCATCCGCGTGTGTTGACAGTCTCTACACACGGCACTACAATTGAGACACACTGCACACTTACGTCGTTGCCGAGTCGATCGGTCTCCCATTCACAACCGCATCGAGGAGGTTTTGCTATGAAAGCAACTCGCTGGTATTCCGTTTTGTGGATAGCGATGCTGCTGTTCGCGTCTTGCCGCATGTGTCCCTGCTGGCGTCGCGCCCGGCGGCGAGGCTCCCGCGGAAGGCGATGTAGCCGAGCTTGTATTCTGGGATCAGTTTCCGGACGTGTCCGACCAGATGGACGCCATTGTAGCCGATTTCAACGAAGCGCACCGATATCAACGTCACGTGAGTTATATGACTCGCAGGCTCTGTTGGATGTGATCAAGCCTGCTCTGACTTCAGGGACCGGCCCGGATGTCTTCTATCTCAACCTTGGCCCGGCGGAAGCGGGTGTGCTTGGCCAATGCCGATCGTTGATGCCATTGGATGATGCCTATGCAGAAAAGGGTTGGGATCAGCGCATCTACAATTGGACGTGTGAGCGAGCTGTCTACGATGGGAAATCCTATGGTCTCGCCAACGAGTTGGAGTTCATTGGCGTGTTCTACAACAAGGCGATGTTCGAGGAAAATGGCTGGGACGTGCCGGAATCCTGGGATGACTTGATGGCGCTTTGCGACGCGGCCAATGAGGCTGAGGTGATTCCCATGGCCTTCACGAATCGGACAGTTGGCCTTCCTATCACATGTTCAGTCTGATGATGAACAATGAGGTCGGCAAGGATCGGCTGGCTGCTATGATTTCCGGCGACGAATCGTGGGACAATGAGGACACATTGAAGGCCATCAGTCGTTTCTTTGTCGAGGCGGTCGAGCGTGGCTGTTTCATCGAAGATGTCAATAGCGTGGGCTACGATGACGGCAATGCGCTGTTCCAGAGCGGCCAGGCAGCGATGTTGCCCACAGGCACCTGGATGACTGACGCCCTTTCCGATCCGGCACAAACGTCTGTCGACGTCGGGTTCTTCTTCATGCCTTCGTTCGACGGCAAACCGACCACAGTGCCTGGTGGTATCGGTTCCGGGTGGCTAGTCTCTGCCGCCACAGAGAATCCGGAAGCTGTCACTGGAATTTCTAGACTATCTAGTCAGCGATGAGATGGGCAAACGCTGGGTGATCGGAGATCAATGCCGTTCCGGCCTATCCTGTCGATACAGCAGAGCTGGACCTGCCGCCATTGCAGGAGTTCGCGTTTGGCATCGTGGAAGAGTATGCCGACAGCATGGGCTACAACATCGATGTGCTGACGCCTGCCAACTACAACAAGGTCATGTGGGATGGGTTTGCCGGCGTGCTTGCCGGCGCCAAGACGGCCGAACAACAGATGTTGGACCTGGAGGCGGCAATGCAGGAAGCGATCGAGGCCGGCGACGTTCTTGACATAACTCCGTAATCCGGCGCGAATGACTAGTGTTCTGAACGAAGCGTGCGCCCCGCAGGACGACCAAATCTTGCGGGGCGCATCGATACCGATGCACGTGTCTTCTTTGTGAACTCGTAGCGGTTCTACATCTTGTACTTCGCATCCTCCCAAGGGGATTCCTCCGTTATGGCTACTACTTCGGCGTCGGCTGGGCCAGACACACGGCATTCTCGCTTTTCGCGTTCCGAACCTGCGCCGTTCCGTGGACAAGCAGTTGCCGTCCTATCTGTTCATCCTGCCGGCACTTATCCTCTACGTGCTCTTCGTACTGATACCCTTCTTCAACACGATCTGACTATAGCCTGACCGACTGGGACGGCGCGCAACCAGTCAAGAATTTTGTCGGTTTGGCCAATTTCAGCCGGATGTTCCAGGACCGGCTAATGTGGGTATCGCTTTCACATAATCTCATATGGATAGCGGTCGGTACGCTAACACCGGTGATATTTGCACTGGTGACAGCTACGCTCGTGTCGGGCGGAATGCGCGGTCGTGTAATCTTCCGGACGATCTATTTCATGCCGGTGGTGCTGGCCCAGGTGGTGGTCGCAATGGTGTGGGCCTGGATTTACCACCCTTTGTTTGGTCCCATCAACACGGTGCTAGAAGCTATCGGTCTGGGCCATTTGGCCCGCGGCTGGCTTGGCGACCTCCATCTGGCACTGTTTGCGCTGTTATTTGCAGCGTTCTGGGCCTACTGGGGTTTCTGTTTTGTGATTCTGCTCGCGGCTTTGCAAAATGTGGATATGGAACTTCACGACGCCGCCAAAATCGACGGCGCCACCGCTTTCCAACGCTTTATACACGTTACTGTTCCCCAGTTAGCGCCGGTGCTTACTATGCTCACCGCCTATACCCTGATCGGCGGCTTCAATGTCTTTGACATCGTGTTTATCATGACAAAGGGCGGGCCAGCCAATGCCACAGAAGTGTTGGCAACCTACACCTATACTATGGCATTCCGACAGAGTCAAGTAGGTTACGGGGCGACATTGACTCTCGTGATCACGGTGTTGTCAATGGCCGCCTCCTATCTCTTCATTACGATGCGCGAACGCGGGCAAGCCGAGACGCGTGAGCTTCTTCTGCTAACGGAGCGAATCTGCATGACCACGCAAGCTGCACCCCGCAAGCGACGCCAGATCAAACCGATTTTGATGAAGGCGCTCATCTACCTGATCCTGATCGCGATCGCGCAGTCTACGCCTTGATTCCGCTGTTTTGGATCTATTCGACAGCGTTGAAGACCCCCATCGAGATTTCGACGACGCCGTTGGCTCCACCGCAGAATCCGACACTAGAAAACTTCTCCAATGCCTGGGTACAGGGGCGTCTGGGAAAGTATTTCCGCAACAGCGTCATCGTCACCGATTCCAATTGTGATCTTCACAGTTGCCTTTGCATCAATGGCCGGATACGCATTTGCACGGAAGAGCTTCTTTGGCTCGGAACACGCTCTTCTTCATGTTCCTGATCGGTCTGATTCTGCCCTTTCAGTCGATCATGATTCCCCTCTACTATACGCTGCGCGACTTCCATCTTCTCGGTACCTATCGGGCCATGATCGTGCCAACTGTCGCGTTGGGTTGCCCTTTGGCATCTTTATCATGCGCGCCTTTTTTCAGGGGCTGCCGGAGGAATTGTCAGATGCAGCGCGGGTGGATGGCTGCAATGAATTCGGCGTCTTTTGGCGTGTGATTCTGCCGCTTGCCAAACCGGGCATGATCACGCTGGGGATTTTCGTCTTCCTCGGCGCGTGGAATTCGTTCCTGCTGCCATTGCTCTACATGCAGAAGGAATCGTTGCGCCCGTTGGTCGTGGGGCTAATGTTCTTCCAGGCGCGTTATACTACCGACTACGGCCTAACCATGGCCGGGGCGACCATTGTCAGCCTGCCCATCATCATTATCTACATCATCTTCCAGCGACAATTCATCCAGGGACTGACCGCCGGCGCGATCAAAGGCTAGCTGCGATCTACGCTACAGTCGCCAAACTCCTCCAGAATGCGGGCGATGTGGCGCGGCGGCGTTGTGGAAGTTTTCCAGGCGCACGTGCTCGTCCGGCGCGTGCGTGCGACAGCCTGTGTGGCCGACGCCGGGACGGATGACGGGGATGCCGCCCAGCGGTTGCGCAAAGGCGTAGATGGGCGAGCTGCCGCCGACCAGCGGATGCACGATCGGCTCCTTCGCGTAGACTTCCTCACCCGTACGAATACAAAGCTGTACCAGTGGGTCGTCGAGCTCGACCTTCGCAGGCCACATGGCGCCCAGCCGGCGCAGTTCCACGTCGGCGAAGCCCTGCGCGTCCAGGTGTGCGCGCAGCTTGGCAAAGAGGTCGTCCGGGTCCTGGAAGGGCACGAGGCGGAAGTCGATCTTGACGCTGGCTTCGTGGGGGATGACGGTCTTCATGCCGCCGCCCTGGTAGCCCGTGGTGATGCCCTGGATGTTGCAGGTGGGCGAGAAGACGGCGCGGTCCAGCTCCTTGCCCGTCATGCCGAGGACGAACTCGTCCACGCCATATTCTTGGCGCAGCATGGCTTCGTGGTCGGGCATGGCGTCGAAGAGCTGCTCGTCGAGCTCGGAAGGGGGCAGCGCGTCGTCATAGAAGCCGGGGATGCGTACGCGCTCGTCCGGCCCCTTCAGGGCGTCCAGCACGCGCACGAGGCGCCATGCTGCACTGGGCAACATGTGCGCGCCGCCGGAGTGGGCGTCCACGGCCATGGTTTCGACGCGCAGTTCGACGGCGAGGACGCCGCGCACGCCGAGCGTGTTGATGGGCCGCCCGTCCGCGTCGACATAGCCCTGTTCCCAAATGGAGCCCGTGGCTGGCGAGCAGTTCCTTGTGCTCCTGTACGAACTGGGCGATGTGGGGGCTGCCGATCTCTTCTTCGCCTTCCACGACGAAGGTGACGCCGCAGGGCAGCCGGTCGTCATTGGCCGCGCGCACCGCATCCACGGCGGCGAGACGGGCGACCAGTTCGCCCTTGTCGTCGACGGCCCCGCGTGCATAGAGCGCGCCTTTGCGCACGGTGGGCTTGAAAGGCGGTGTGGTCCACAGTTCCAGTGGCTCCGGCGGCTGCACGTCGTAGTGGTTGTAGAAGAGCAGCGTGCGCGGCGACTGGCCGGAAGCATGGGCGACGATGATGGGGTTGCCGTCCGTAGCGAACTTGTTGACGGCGAACTGGCGGCGTTGCAGCATGGTCTCGACGAGGTCTGCGCACTCGGCCACGCCTTCGCCCGTGGCCGATATGCTCGGCTGGGCGCACAGCTCGGACGTTTCGAGGATGTATTCGTCGAGATGCTCTGTCAGGTAGAAATCGATCACGCTATTGGTGACGTTCATGGCTTGCACTCCCCCTGAGGTAGAATTTGCGAGTCGGCTTCGCGCCGTTCGTATGCGCCGGCAGGATGCGAGCGGTTGCATGCGATTCGGAGGCTGAATGCTTATGTTGAAATTGTACCATAGAATTGCGCGTGTTTCGGGTGCGGGACCGTGCGCCGCCGGTCACACAGGAAGAATGGGTTGAGTATGTCGAGGGAGATGGGGGCCGTCGAGCGGGTGATGCGCACGCTGGCGTTGGAAATCCCCGATCGTGTGCCAGTGGACCTGCATAACTTCTTGGTGACGGCGCGCAGGATGCAGCCCGCGTCGTACGCGGACTATTTCCGCGACGGCGAAGCCATGGCCGAGGGGCAAATTGAGTCGTGGCGGCGCTTTGGGCACGATGTGTTGATCGTGGAAAACGGGACGGCAGCGCTGGCCGCGGCCTGCGGCGTGGAGGTCACGTTCATGGACGAATCCGCGCCCGTGGCTGTGGAGCCCGTGATCCGCAGCCTGGACGAGGTGGGCGAGCTGGACCTACCGGACCCGTATCGCGACCCACTGCTCAGCGAGTTACTGAAGGCGACGCGCATCGTCGTCGAGCAGATCGGCGACAAGGCGTTCATTATGGGGCGCGCGGACCAGGGTCCGTTCAGCCTGGCCTGCGAGTTGCGCGGCATGGACAACTTTATGATGGACCTGGCGTTGGAGGAGCAGCCGGAGAAGATTCATCGGCTTCTGGACTTCTGCCGGCGCGTGACGACGAGCTATGCGCTGGCGCAGATGGATCAGGGTGCGCACTGCACGTCGATCGGTGAGTCGCCGTCAGGGCCGGATCTGATTTCGCCGGCGCTCTATCGCAAGTATGCGTATCCGCACGTGAAGCGGCTGATGGACGACCTGAAGGCCAAGAATATCCCGGTGGCATATCATATCTGCGGCAACGCCACGCCCATCGTGGCCGACATGGTGGAGACGGGCGCGGCCATCGTGGAGATCGATCAGAAAGCCGACATGCGCACGTGCAAGGCGGTGGCGGCGGGCAAGACGACGCTCCTGGGACCGGTGGATCCGAGCGGCGTTCTGGCAAATGGGACGCCGGAACTGGTGCGTGAGAAATGCCGGGAGGCCATCGATATTCTGGGGCCGGGCGGCGGCTTCATCTTGGGGCCCGGCTGCGCCATGCCGGGCACGACGCCGGACGAGAATATCGATGTGCTGGTCGAGTGCGCAAGAGAATACGGACGCTATCCGCTGGGATAGTTGGCGCGGGCGACATGCGCGAGGAAGAGTATCCCTACACAACCCAATTGCAGATGGTGTGGCCGGAACGGCTGATGGACGAGCCGCCGGAGGTCACGCTACCGCGCGGCTATGCGCTGCGCACGTTCGAGTGGGGCGACGAGCCTCGCTTCTGTGAACTCATGGCCCTCGCCGGATGGCCGGGCTGGGACGAGGAGAAGCTGCAGCCGTGGCTGGAGCGCACGCTGCCCGACGGCTGGTTCTTTGCCGCGCACGCGGCGAGTGACGAGATCGTGGCGTCCGCCATGTGTCTGCACAGCCACTCGACGCTGCATCCCTTTGGCGGCGAGCTGGGCTGGCTGGCCGGCGACCCCGCGCACGCGGGCAAGGGACTCGGTCGCGCCGTGTGCGCGGCGGTGACGGCCCGCTTCATCGACGCGGGGTATACCGACATCCACCTGTACACGGAGGATTTCCGCTTCGCCGCGCTGCGCACATACTTGAGGCTGGGCTATGTGCCGTTTCTGTTCTTGCCGGAGATGGAAGAGCGGTGGCAGGCGGTATGTGAGCAGGTGGGATGGCGGTTCGCGCCGGAGGAGTGGCCTTCGATCTGAGGCGCACAATTACCAGAACTGCGGGACCCAGGCCGCACTTACCCAGAGATAGCCAATTGCCTGGCAATTCCCTTGGTGGGTGGTTGCAGCCCTATTGCTTTGTGTACTTGAAGGTGCCGGAGCAGACCGAAGAAGAATGATCCATCAGCGGGTCTGATTTGACACAGCAGAAACAAGCGATGCATCACTTGACCTTCTGAAACGTGATTTCATAGGACCAGTGTGCGTGGTAGAACGGCGGATCACAGCGATCGTCCACGGTGGGACAAATGGCGTATTCATTGTTCACAGGGCCTAGCATGCCGATCACGTCCGGGATATGCGGATAGGGATTGTTCATCTGATTGGATACTTGGCTTGTCACCGGCCCTGACGGATCGGCGGCGACATAGAGCTTGTAGGGATCCCAGTCCATCTTGATCTCCGCCTTGCCCGGACCCTTGCTTCCCACTGTCACATTCAGGTTGTCCCCCACCGCGTTCTTGACGACAGCGCCGTCTACACCGTTGCCGTTCTGGTCCAGCACGGTAACGAAGATAAGCTGCTGTCCCCCTTTGTTGAAGATGCCGCCGTTGTTGTCGTCGAAGCCCAGCACGCGATAGTGGACAATCTGGTATTGGGCATCCGGACTGAAATCACCTGATGTACCGGCGTCAGCGGTGTAGGCCGGCGCTTCAGGCTCCGGCGCCGATTCCTCCTGGGCCGGCGATTCTGGTTGCACGTCCTGCTGGGCGACGGGAACAGAAGTGGGCGCAACCACCGGTGTCGGCGGAATCTCGGCAACGAGGGCCACATTCTCTGCGTTCTGAACTTCCACCAATGGCCCGTACAACCAGCCGCGCCGGTCCTCAAAGCAGCAGACTTCCCACCAATCGCCCTGTTCGTTGCGGCCCGTCAAGGGAAATTGCTCGCCCTGTGCACTGACGTCGATTGCTTGATATTCGGTGCCTGGACCGCTGCGCACATTTACGGTGTCCGCGACCACGTTCAGTTGCGCTGCGACGGGCGTGGGCGTTGCTGTTGGCAGCAGAAGCGTTTCCGGTTCGGCCGGTGGGGTTGCCGGCGCGTTGGAATCTGCAGCGCCGCCATCCGTATCGGTCCGATCCACTTCCGAGGTTGGCGTGTTGCTGGGCTGTGTCGCAGTTGACGCAGTAGTTGGTGCAATGTTGGATGCGGAATCGGATACTGCCTTCGGCGTGAAAGTCGGTACCGGCACATACGTAGGTGTTGTCGAGGTACTGGGGGATTCATCAGAGCCAAACCGAGACAACCCACAGCCGCCGAACAAAGGAATGAGCGAGCACGATATGAGTACCGCAAGAACCAATCGATGCATAGAGAACTCCTGAGTACGAGATGCGCTGGACGACTCGGTAGCCGCGATGGGATCGATCCGTCATGCGAGCGGGCTATGCGATAACAACGCCGAGAGCCAGTTGGCATCTAGTTTTCTGCACCTTGATTCTACTTCATGCTGAAAGCGCCGGAAAGCCTCCCCAATATCCTTCACCTGATCTACGTCACACGATTAGGCGTGTTCGCCGTCACTCCATCGAAAGTACCGCCGTTTCGATATTCGCCGGAGATGGCGGAGCGGTGGCGGGCCGTAGGTGTGGGGGGTGCGGTATGTGCCGGGAGCGTGGGTGAGCGCCTCGGGCATGGCGTTGGCCCGAACCCAGACCGGTCATCACGTGCGCGCTGCGGCCCGAGTATCGTCTTCCTGGATCCGCGTGCGGATGATTTGCCGCAGGAGTTCTTCGGGCAGTGGCTCACCGGGCGGGAAGTGCAGGGTGGCACCGGAGACCTTCACGTGGCGCAACTCGTCCCGCATGTGCTCGACCAAACCGGGGCTTTGCGTGTAGAAGCTGCACGTGTTCTTTGTGACTCCGAAGCTGACGAGCCCGTAGTGCCGCCTGTAGGCGGGGACGCCGTAGGCAATGCGCTCTTCCGCGTCCGGAGCTTCGTTGCGGATGATCGCGCGCAGTTCACGTAACGTCGGCTGGAAGGCCGGCGTCTGTGCGGTGATGTATTCGTCGATTGTGACGGGTCGGGTGTCATCCATGAAGCACATATCCTTCCGCGTTTCCACCGGTGCTAGGCCAGGGATCTGACCCGCGGTAATAGGCTAGGCGGACGTCTGCCGGCGCAGGCGTTGCGCCATGACGCCCATGACATGCAGGGCGAAGAAGGGCGTCTGTCCCACGAGAAAGTTGAAGCGGCTCTCGTCGATGGGCGTCATGCGGCAGTCGGTTCTGGCGACGGCGGTCAGACTGCGGGGGCTGTAGTCAATGAGGGCCATTTCGCCGAAGATGTCGCCCGGGTCAGCCGTCTCTACGACGCGCACGCCATCGGTCAGGTCCGCCTGTCCTTCCAGCACGACATACATCACCCTGCCGTCATCCCCGGCCCGGAAGATCACATGACCGGCGGGGTAGTCCACGGCGCTTTCATCCCGTCCAAACAGTTTCAATAGGTCCAGCACAGGTATTCTCCGTTCCGTCGGGTGAACGCGGGCTGCGCCCCGGATGACCTCCGGTTTTTGGCATGAACGCCGCGTTTCGCGCATGCAGATCCTGCGCGCTGGGATTCTCGCATTCAAACGGGATGCGTGTCAACCGCGCGTTATCAGTCTGTTAAGGTTGTGTCAACGCGCGCAATGCCGGGTGCACGCCGGTTCTATCGCTCCGGCGAGCCAAAATGCGCTTGTATGTTGCGGCAGGCAGTGGTAGACTTGCGCCCTGTTGCAATCGGCCCGCCAGGGGACATTGGACCGCTGACCACACAGGCGGTTCTTGACTGACGGTGGCAGGTGAGATTGAGCCGTGGACGGCGCGGCTCTCTCGCGCAGATCCACATAGAAGGGGAAATGCCATGCTGGGGATGGAGCGGGTACATATTCGCGTTGGCGTCAAGAGGGTTGCGGCATTGCTGGCGGGCGTTCTTCTTGCAGTTTCGGTCGCGGGCGTCGTCTCCGCCCAGGGCGGAACGGTAATCGAGGTCAATTCCTACGAAGACAACCTGAAATCAAACGACGGCGCCTGCACCCTGCGCGAGGCCATACTCTCGGCCAATTCGGGTCTTTCCGGCAAGATTGCCGGTGAGTGCGCAGCCGGCAGCGGAGACGACACGATATTGTTGCCGCCGGGACGCTACACTTTGTCGCGCTCCAACAGCGGCAGTGAAGACGCGCCCACAACGGGCGACCTGGATATCTCAGGCAATGTGACGATTGCCTCAGCCGGGCCGGGTCTGGTTGTGATCGACGGCGGCGGCATCTCCGATCGCGTCTTTCACGTGCTGCAAGGCGCGGTGTCGATCAGCGGCGTCAGCGTCGTGAACGGTACTGCGGGCGGCAACGGCGGCGGCATCAAGGTCGACGCCGGCGCGTCGCTCATTGTTCAGAACGCGACCTTCACGGGCAACGAGGCAGTGACCGGCGCGGGCGGGGCCCTCTATGTGGAGGGCGCGGCAGACCTCACCAACGTCACCATTACGGCCAACAACGCGCCGGCGGGCAGTGCCTTGGCCGGGTCCGGCAGCGTGACTCTGCGCAATACAATTGTCTCGGACGACAGTTGCAGCGCTACGATCTCTGCGCAGGGCGCCAATTTGTTTCACAACGCAGACGGATGTCCGGCCGGATCCGTGAGCGGTGACCCCTTGTTGGCGCCGTGGAGCGGTGGGGATGGGATTTTTGCGTTGCAGGTAGGCAGCCCGGCCAGCGGCGCAGCCGTCGGGAACTGTCCGGCCGCGGATCAACTGGGCGAGGCGCGCCCGCAGCCGGCAGAATGCGATCTCGGCGCGTACGAGCTGAAGAACGACGCGCCCGAGGCTGTGGCGGACAGCTTCGCCACGAACGAGGATATCGCGCTTGTCGTGCCCGCTCCGGGTGTATTGGCGAACGACACGGATCCTGAGAACGATGCATTATCGGCGGCGGTAGTCGCAGGGCCGAGCAACGGCTCGCTCACATTCCCCGGCGACGGTTCGTTCGTGTACACGCCGAACACCAACTTCAACGGCGGCGACAGCTTCACGTATACGGCCGCGGACGGCGAGTGGACCTCCAACGTGGCGACTGTCTCGATTACGGTGAATGCGGTCAATGACGCGCCGGTTGCCGTGGACGATGCCTATTCCACGGATGAGGATGTTGCGCTCAGCATTCCTGCAGCGGGCGTGCTAGGCAATGATACGGATGTTGAGAACGATGCACTGTCGGCGGCGGTAGTTGCAGGACCGAGCAACGGCGCGCTCACATTTCCCGGCGATGGTTCGTTTGTGTACACGCCGAACGCCAACTTCAACGGCGGCGACAGCTTCACGTACACGGCCGCGGAGGGCGGGCTGAATTCCAACGTAGCGACCGTCTCGATCGCGGTGAACGCAGTGAACGACGCGCCGGTTGCGTTGGATGACGCCTATTCCACGGACGAGGATGTTGCGCTCAGTATTCCTGCCGCGGGGGTGCTGGGCAATGATACGGATGTTGAGAACGACGCACTGTCAGCGGCGGTGGTCGCAGGACCGAGCAACGGCGCGCTCACATTCCCCGGCGACGGTTCGTTCGTGTACACGCCAAACGCCAACTTCAACGGCGGCGACAGTTTCACGTACAGGGCCGGGGACGGCGGGCTGAATTCCAACGTAGCGACGGTGTCGATTGCGGTCAATGCCGTGAACAGCAGTCCGGTTGCAGTGGCCGACGCCTATTCCACGGATGAGGATGTTGCGCTCAACATTTCGGCGGGGGGTGTTTTGGGCAACGATATGGACCCGGACAATGATGCCTTGTCAGCGGTGCTCATCAGTGGACCAAGCTACGGGACGTTGACCCTCAACGCTGACGGTTCGTTCCTATATGATCCGTTCAACAACTTCTCGGGCACGGACATGTTTGAATATGCGGCCAACGACGGCTCTGCGGCGAGCGCGCCGGCTGTCGTCACATTGGCCGTCTATCCGGACGCCACGATAGAGGTAAACACCACGTCTGACGTGGACGACGGCGTTTGCGATTGGCAGCATTGCAGTCTCGCGCGAGGCGATCAATTTCGCCAACAGCCAGCCGAATGGTGAAGGCGGTCCGGACCCGATCACATTCGAGATTCTGAACACGGACACCAGTTTCGACGCGAATTCCTACATTATCGCCGTGCAGTCTGCATTGCCTGCGATCACCGATGCGGTGTTTATCGACGGCGCGACGCAGGTCGACGGGCAAATTGTGTTGGACGGCGGGAACGGAGACTACCCCGGCCTCGTGTTGACGGCGACCGCAGGCGGCAGCACGATTCGTGGCCTGGTCATCCGCAATTTCGGGCGGGACGGCGTTCGCATTGAGGGATCGCTGGACGACGTAGTCGCCAGTGGTAGTCACTTCATCACCGGCAACACGATTGCGGACAACGGCGGCAATGGCGTCACCGTCATCAACAGCGCCAACAACCGGATCACGGATAACAATATCACCAGGAACGGCGGTCTGCCCCTCGACCTGGGCGACGATGGCCGTACGACGAATGATGCGGGTGACGGCGATATCGGGGCCAATTTCGTGCAGAACTACCCGGTACTCTATCGAGCGGCCGGCCAACAGGACGGCAGTAACACGACGCGCATCTGGGGGCGCCTCAACAGCCAGCCCGACGCGAACTTCACGGTCCAGGTCTTCGCCAGCGCCCAGTGCAACACGGGCGAGAACCGGCTGTTGACGACCTCGCCGGTCCAGGTCATGACGGATGAGACCGGCGACATCTACTTCACCTTGACCGCCAACGAGCTTCTGCCGGACGGCACGATGTTGGTCGCCACGGCTACAGACGCCGACTACAACACGTCCGAGTATTCTGACTGCATTGTGGTCAGCATCGACAATGACTCGTGGCCGCGTGCATTGCGACTGGATGCGAGCGGTGCGCCGGCGGCCATAAGCCAGTACCTGGATCAGGCGGGTCAGGCGCGCTGGTACAAGTTCGCCGTGCAGCCGGACAGCCAATTGATGGTGACGTTGACGAATCTGCCGGAGAACTACGACCTGACGATCTACAAGGATATTGCGCAGGTGTACGAGTCGCTGGTCGCGCCGCAAGACGAAGCTGATCTGACGGAGCTAAGTGCGGAGTTCGCGCCGTCGGCGTTCAGCCCGTCATCGTTCAGCCCGTCGGCGTTCAGTCCGTCGGCGTTTAGTCCGTCGGCGTTTAGTCCGTCGGCCTTCAGCCCCTCGTCGTTCAGTCCGTCGGTATTCAGTCCGTCATCGTTCAGTCCGTCGGCGTTCAGCCCGTCATCGTTCAGCCCGTCGGCGTTCAGCCCGTCATCGTTCAGCCCGTCGTCGTTTAGCCCGTCATCGTTCAGTCCATCGTCGTTCAGCCCGTCGGCATTCAGCCCGTCATCGTTCAGTCCATCGGCATTCTCCAGCGCGCAGTCGCGCAGCCTGGTCGGCGTGTCGGCGTTCGACGGCGCGGCAGCCGAAGGCATCGCGATGAATACGTGGCTCAACTCGGGCGACTTCTACGTGCGCGTGCGCGGCCGCGACGGCGCGTTCAGCCTGAGTGCGCCGTTCAGTCTCGAGGTCGAGCAGGTGGCCGGGGATTGCAGCGCGGTCCCGTCCGGGAATCAGCCGGGCACGGGACTGGGCTCGATTACGCCGGGCGCCAAGTCGATCATTCTGATTGACAGCGCACGGATGTCGTTGGACGCTGCGTTGCTCGGTGACCTGAACGCGTTGGCGGCGCGGCCGGAGGTCGGCGGCGTTGTCGTGGACGTGAACAGTGATCCGCATGTAGCGGCGGCCAACGCGACGGCGGACGGCAACGTGACGTGTCCCTTTGCTAAGAACATCGTGGCCCAAGAGATCAAGGACATTGTCGACGCCTACCGCGGCGAGGCGCGGCCGAGCCCGCTGGAGTATGTGGTGCTCGTGGGCAACGACAATGTGATTCCCTTCTTCCGCTATCCGGACAATGCTCTGTTGGGCCCGGAGTCCAACTACGTTCCGCCAGTGAGCGACTTCACGGCCTCACAGGCGAGTCTGCGCTTGGGCTACGTGCTGAGCCAGGACGCATATGGCTCAGAGATCGGCCTATCGCTGAATGCCACGGAGTTCCCGATTCCGCTGCTGGCGGTGGGGCGATTGGCAGAGACGCCGGCGGACATCCGCGCGGCAATTGGCCGCGTATCTTGGCACGCCGGACGGCGTGATGCCTACGCCGGGGACGCTGTCTACGCTGGTGACCGGGTATGACTTCCTGGAGGATGCGGCGAACGCGGTCAAGAATGAGTTGGAACTGGGCGCGGCAGCGCCGGTCGATTCGCTAATCACGCCGCAGGATGTGTCGCCGCTGGACGCGACGATCGACGAGGGCGGCACTGTGTGGACGGCGGATGACCTGAAGGATCTGCTGCTAAACAACCGCTATGACATTGCGTACCTGGCCGGCCACTTCAGCGCCAATAGTGCGCTGGCAGCAGATTACCGCACGATCATGCTCACCACAGACGTGGAGGGCTCGGCGGTCGATATGACAAACCTGCTGGTCTACAGCGCGGGATGTCACTCCGGCTACAACATCGTCAACGAGCACGGCGTGCCGGGTGTGACGTTCGAGCCGGACTGGGCGCAGGCGTTCGCACGCAAAGGCGCGACGCTGATCGCGGGAACCGGCTATCAGTACGGCGACACGGAGTTCCTGGAGTATAGCGAGCGGCTCTACCTCTACTTCACGCAGCAACTGCGCCAGGGCAGCGGCCCCGTGCCCATCGGCAAGGCGATGGTGGCGGCGAAGCAGACCTATCTGGCGGGCACTCCCGTCTTGCGCGGCATCCACGAGAAGGCGCTGCTCGAGGCGACGATCTTCGGCCTGCCCATGTACAGCGTCAACATGCCGGGCGAGCGCTCGGCGGCGCCGTCGGATGACCCGGCGGCGATGACGACGGTCCCCGTGGACCCGGCCTCGCCGGGTGGGACGCTAGGCCTGCAGGTGCGCGACCTTGAGGTCATTCCCAGCTTGACGGAGCGCGTGATCGAGCTGACGGATGTGGACGGCGGCCCGCTTGTGACCGCCACCTGGCTGGAGGGCGACAGCGGCGTCGTAACCAATCCTGCGGAGCCTGCGCTACCGCTTGTGGCAAAGAACGTGAGCGTGCCGAGCATGGTGCTGCGCGGTATCGGCCTGCGCACGGCGGAATACAGCGACACTCCAAACGTCACCCCATTGACGGGTGCACCGACCACGGAGCTGCGCGGTGTCCATTCGCCCTTCCTGTCAGACGTATGGTTCCCGCTTGGCATTTGGAACGTGAACTACTTCGATGCCTTGGACGGGGACGCGCTGGCGGCCGCGGGCGATGTGACGCGGCTCTACCTGACGCCGGCGCAGCATCGTTCCACCTCGCCGGGCTCGCTGACCAACGTGCGACGGCAATATGATCGTGTGACGTATCGGCTGTTCTACAGCGACTATGTCGACACTGTATGGGACGAGGGCGTGCCGAGCGCGCCTGCGCTGGCCGATGCGCCGACGATTCTGCAGATTCTGAGCGGTGTCAGCGATGGAGAACTGCACTTCCGGGTGCGCGCCGTGGGGAATCCCGCTGCGGGCATGCAGGAGGTGTGGATCACCTATACGGCGACCAACGGCCCGTGGAACGGGCGCTGGCAGTCGCTGGACCTGGTACAGAATTCCGATGATTCGACACTGTGGGAGGGAACGCTGCCGCTTGGGGCCAACGCGCCGGCAGATGTACGCTATGCCGTGCAGGCTACGAACGGTGTAGGTCTGGTGACCTGGGCCGAAAACCTGGGCAGGTACTATACGCCGGGCGGCGACGTGGAACCGTCCCCGGCCGTCTTGACGCTGTCCGAGCCGCTGGCCGCCACAGAGGGGCCCTTCGGCACGCAGGCTGCGTTCTCCGCGCAACTGATGGACGCAACGGTCGAGCCACCGACCCCGTTGGCCAATAAACCGGTTACGTTTGGCCTCGGCCCGCAGGAGCGCCTGGCGACGACGGACGCCAACGGATGGGCGCAGGCGGCCATTCCGCTGCTAGGGCTGCCCGGCGACTATCCGGTTCGGGCGGCGTTTTCGGGCGACACTGTACACGCCGGCTGCAGCGGATGAGAGCGCAGAAGCGTTCACGATTCGCCAGCAGTCTACGACGCTTACCTTGATGCCGCAGGAGCTTGAATACGTCGTGGGCCAGGAGGGCGCCGTTCTGGCGTCCCTCGTGGACGGCGATGCGCGGCCACAGCTTGAGCAGACTGTGTTGTTCGAACTGACGAGTGGAAGCGGAAGCATTCAGCGCGCGATCATCACCAACTATCTGGGCGAGGCAGTGCTGGACCTGGAACGGCTGGCCGATGAATTGTCACCCGGCGTGTATACGTTGCGGGCCTCGTTTGCGGGCAATGCCACGCATCTGCCGGCAGAGGCGGACGGGCAGCTCACGGTCGCAGACAACCAGAAGCCTGTATGCGGCAAAGCAGATGCAGAGCCTCGCCGCATCTGGCCGCCTACGGGAGACTT
This sequence comes from uncultured Chloroflexia bacterium, assembly GCA_963752485.1. Classification (GTDB taxonomy): domain Bacteria; phylum Chloroflexota; class Anaerolineae; order Caldilineales; family Caldilineaceae; genus JASGTU01. The sequence goes on along the minus strand of CAVVYP010000009.1, from coordinate 61,120 downwards.
CGTGCCGGTTCAAGTGCTAGGCGTGACCGATGCGGACGGTGATCCGATTGCCGTTCAGGTCGACGATGTCTACCAGGATGAGGAGGTCGACGCAGGCCGCGTCCGGCCCGGATGCCATGATCACGGCCGAGGGCGTATCCGTACGCGCCGAAAGCGACGCCAAGCAGGATGGCCGGGTCTATCACATCGTCTTCACGGCAGCCGACGGGCGCGGCGGACAATGCACCGGCGAGGTGCGCACCGGCGTGACGGAAGACCTCGCCAGTGGCTTCGACGCCATCGACGGCGGACGCTGCTACGATTCGTTGACGGGAACGCCGGGGCCGAGCTGCCCCGCTGTTGCGGACGACGACTTCCCGGTCTACATGCCGCGGCTCGACCTGCAATAGATGAAAGGCCGGCCTCTTGCGAAGCGCCGCTCGACTGTCGGCCCTCTTCGAACCGGGAGACGGCCCACGGTCCTGCCGTCCGGCTAGCGGATGATCTCCAGGGCCCACTCGATCGCCGGCTTCTGAGGAAAGCGCGCCGCCTTCTGCACTTGCGGAGGCGGCGCGTTCTTTTCCGAGCTGCGCATGAAGCTCGCTGCACAAGTCGTCGAGAGCGGCCTGTTCCACGGGCGGCAGGGGGGCGCCGATCTCCTGGCGCAGGGCGGCCGCCGCAGCCACGAGTTTCAGGGTCTGTTCCGGGCGCTCTTCCCGATGCGCCAAACGGGCGATGTCTTCCAGCAGATAGGCAATGGCCCAGCGGTGGCCCAGTCCGCGATTGATCGTCATGCTCTCTTCGTAGAGCCGGCGCGGCCGTCAGCGTGCGCGCCCTGGGAGCGCAGCACATTGGCGAGATTGTTGAGGCTGATGGCCACGGCCCCACGGTCGCCGATTTCGCGCTGCAGGGCGAGGGCTTCCTCTAGGTTGTTGCGGGCCGGTTCGAGATCGCTCCTGCAGTTGCTGGATGAAGCCGATGTTGGTGAGCGAGTTGGCGATGCTGAGGCGGTCGCCCAGTTCGCGGCGAATGGCGAGCGTTTTCTGATGCGCTTCGAGGGAGGCGGCGTAGTCGCCTTCATACTCGGCGATGATGCCCAGGTTGCTCAACAGATCGGCTTCGCCGGCGCGGTCGCCTGTCGTGGCGGCGGATGGCAAGCGCGCGCTCGTAGCGCTCGGCGCGCAGCGCCAGGTCGCCCTGTTGCGCGGCGATGGTGCCGGCGTTGTGCATCGCCTGGGCGATGCCTGCCTGGTCGTCGAGTTCCTCGAACTCGGCGTGTGCGCGTGTCGAGGTAGTCCAACGCCTCCGCGATAGGAGCCCTGCAGGACGGCGCAATTCGCCGATTGACAGGGTGCAATAGGCTCGAGCGGAGCGGTCGCCAACGCTTTCGGCCAGCGCCATAGCTTCCTGAAAGAGTCTTTCCGCCTCGTCCCAGCGGCCCACCAACTGCATCACGCCGGCCAGCTGGCGCACGACGTCCACCTGCTCTTCGGGCGGCAGGAGCGGCAGGACGCGCTGGTAGTAGTCGATGGCGGCGTCGTTGGCATAGGCGGCCTGGGCGGCCTCCCCGGCGCGGCGCAGGTAGTAGCCGCTTCTTGTCGGCAACGTCGCTGCGGTCGTAGTGATAGGCGAGCAGATCCAGATATTGGTCCAGCGAGTCGGCATAGTGGGTTTCGATGAAGCGACCGATCTGCTCATGCAGCGACGTGCGCAGCATATGCAGCAGGCTGTCGTAGATGACGCCGTGGGTGATGATGTGCTTGAAGAAGTAGGTGAGTTCCGGCTCCGCAGGGTCCTGCGCCGTCAGGTTTTGTTGGCTGAGGTAGCGTCAGGTCGTCGCGGATCTCGTCGGGATGACCGAGGTCCGGGTAGACGCCCATGCAGCCAGCCGACGCGAAAGACGCGGCCGAGCACGCTGGCTACCTTGAGCAGCGTCTTCTGGCGCTCGTCCAGTTGGTCCATGCGCGTGCAGCACCAGGCTTTGCACGCTGGACGGCAGCTCCAGTTGCGCAAGTGCGTACGGGTCGGACGGGTCCAGGGCGCGGTTGCCGATGTAGTTGACCAGCTCTTCCAGATAGAATGGGTTGCCCTCGGCCTGCTGCGCCAGACGCTGCACCAGCCTGTCGGAGATGGCCGCCGGCCTGGGCGTCCGGTCAGTTCGCGTGAGGCGGCGTCGGGCCATGTCCGCCAGTTCACCGGCGCGAAGGGCGCCAGCGTCGATTTCGCTGTGATAGGGCAAGGCGCTGACCCGCTCCTCTTGCAGGCGCTCCAATTCGACGGGGCGAAAGGCCAGCAGGATCAAGACGGGCAGGTCGGCGATGGTCGCGGCCGATGACTTCGAGCAGGTCATGTGACAGCGGATCCAGCCAGTGGGCGTCCTCCACGACGATCAGGATCGGCAGCTCGCTGGCCATGGCGGCGAGGATGTCCGCCAGCAAGGTCTCCAGCGACGATTTGCGCAGTTTGGCGTCGAAGGAGAGCGTGAGATCGTTGTCGGGGATCGAGAGGCCGAGCACGGGCCCAACAGTGGCATGACGCCGTGCCAGCGCCGGATCGAACGACTCGAACGCGGCTGCTGCAGCGCGGCGATCTGCCGCTCTTCCGGCCAGTCGCGCTTCCAGGCCGAAGAGCGCGCGCCAGATGGGCTGCCACACCAGGTAGCTGGTGTTGACGCCGTAGGATTCGCATTCGCCGCCATAGACGCTGAAACCGCGCTCGTGCGCCTGGTGCACCGCTTCGGCGACCAGGCGCGATTTGCCCAGCCCCGCTTCGCCCACAAGGCTGATGACCTGGCCGTGGCCGGCGCAGCGCATCGTCCATGGCGGCTTCGATATGGGCGACTTCGCCGGTGCGGCCGATGAGGGGCGTGAGCTGTGTGGGCTGGGGCAAATGCATGGCCGGGTGCGCGCCGGCGCCGCACAGCTCCGCGATCTCGATGGGCTCGCTCTTGCCCTTGACCATGACGGGATCGAGTGAATTCCAGGCGAACTGGTCCACGGATGGCGGCCTGCACCGTGCGGCTGACGATGATCTGTCCCGGCTCGCACTTCATCATCAGGCGTGCGGCCAGGTTGACGGCATCGCCGAGAACGCCATAGGTGCGGTGCATGGCGCCGCCGTAGGCGCCGGCGCGCATGCGGCCCTGGGTGATGCCGATCTGCAGGGGCTGGATGAAGGGCAGCTCGTCGCGGCAGTTCGCGCAGTTCCAGCGCGGCTCGAAGCGGCTCTGGCGGCGTTGTCCTCGTTGGCGATGGGCGCGCCGAAATTGATATAGAGATAGCTGCCCTTGTCGCCGATGTTGAGGTCGACCAGGGTGCCGTCGATAGCGTTCGACGATCGCCTGCACGCAGCGGATGAAGGCGTCCAGTTTGTCGCCCGGCGGCCTCGTCGCCGTCATAGTCGATGCCGGAAAAACGCAGGAAGACGGCGACGGTGGGCCGCAGCTCGGCCAGGAAGTCGCCCATGCCTCGGCGCAGCCGCTCATACACGGGGGCCAGCAGCCAGGGCCGTACCTGCTCCTCAGCTAAGGCAGTCGGGCGGCAGCTCGGGCCAGTGCGGGCGGTTGCGGCGTGGCGTGCAGCGCAGTCATGCGACCAAAGGGACGCTGCTGGTCGTCCAAGCGCAGTCTCAGCCACTTCGATCTGTCCGGCAAGCGCGTCCAGCGCATTCGGGCCGAGGAGCGACTTCGCCGCGTTCGGCCAGGTGTTTCAGCGGCGGCCAGACGTTCCAGAGTCTCGCCGGCCACGGCGTCGATGACGCGGATATTCGGATCGCCGACCAGGAAACGGCGCGCCGGGCCGGCTGCGACGGACGCCTTCATAGAAAGGGAGACGCTGCTGCCGAAGGGCGTGCGGATGTCGGAGAACGCCGTCATGGCCTGCTGCATGCCCAGTGCGCAGGCTGCCGCATGCAGGCCGTTGTCGCCGTCGAACCAGCAGGTGACGGCGTCGCCGGCGAAGGAGATGGCGCTGCCGCCCCACTTGTGCAACTCGTCGATGAGGGCGTCGTAGACGAGGTTGAGGTAGCGGGTCAGCTCTTCTGCGCCGCGCTGGGGGCCCAGCTCGCGCACGAGCGCCTCGGTGAGCGGCGTGAAGCCGGAGATGTCGGCGAAGAGTGCAGCGCCGTGTGTTCGGTCGGGCAAGTCACGACCCGCGGCCATGGCGTGCCGCCGGTCCATGGGAATATAGGCGAGGAGGTTTTCCTGCATACTGCTTCGTTCACTGCCTTGCATATTAAGGGATAGAGGAGATGGTCGCCGCAAACAACAGCGCGGCGGCGGCCAATACGATGATGTGGAAGACCTGGTCCATCCACATCTCAATCTAGCTCGTAGAAGGGCGTGGAGGGCGGCATCCGCTTGAAGGTATTTGATCCACCACTGAACCGGCACGCCGGGTGTCGATGAGGGCGTGCGTGACGCCGATGCCCAGCGCAAAATACCAGGGGAAGACCAGCAGCAGCAGGACGGCGTGGATGCCGCTGTGGACCCAGGCGGCGGCATGGCCTAGGTGGATCTTGTGCAGGCCATCCAGTCGGTCTGCAACGGCCAGTCCGCAACGAGATGGAGGATGATGGCCCAGACCAGCACTTCAGTTGGCAGCGTCACTCTGGCTTCCGCCCTTATGCATGTGCATCTTCTTGTCGCACCCAGCGACGAAACGCCGAGGTATTATAGCGACGGAAGCGGAAGTGGAAAAACGCTCGGTGCGCGACAGTAGAACAATCGCGGACCGAGAGTTCTTTGTGAGGTTTGCGTCGAGAAGCGCCGCCAACCGCCGAGCAACTCGGCGGCTACGGCATGACGGTCAGTTGCCAGGTCAACTCATAGCTCGTGTGATGTGTGTGCCATGGATCTTCAATGGTGCCCAACCCCATGCCCTCAACACGGTCAGCCGCCAAGGCGCCATATGGCTCGGCATTATAGGAGGGCGCCAGTTCAGCACCCATAGGATAATTGGCCGCATACGGCTCGCCCGATTTCGCTTCAGACCATACATCGTAGCTGCCGTCGGCCCAACTGATGCGCAACCGGACGCCTACCTTGCGGACACCGTCTAGGTCAAGGGTGTCCACAAAGATGTGGTGGCTGCCGTCAGACTGAGCTATGTCCAGCCATTGCGCCTCAATCAGGCGCCAATACATTTGTCCCGAGGGTACGTCGGCTTCTACTAGCGATGCGAAGCGCTGATCCAGACGTGGGTCCCAGATGCGCTCGGGCAGCGCGACGTCGACGGTAAAGGACTGCGAGGCGTGGGGCAGGATGCCATTGCTGGCGCGCAGGGTGACGTAGTACTTGCCCGCAGCGCCGGGCGTCCACTGGATGAGGCCGTCACTGCTGACCGTCATGCCGGGCGGCTTGGTTTCGCACCAGAATGTCGGTGCGGGGTATCCGGTGGCCTGCGCCTGGTAGACGTAGGCTTCGCCGGCCGTGCCGTTGAGTACCGGCGTGGAGGTGATGGTTGGGGCGCTGGGCGGCGGCGTCACCTCGATCGCGAAGGACTGTTCCGCGTCCGGAAAGACGCCGTTGCCTGCGTGCACGGAGACTGCATAGGAGCCCGCCGCGGTTGGCGTCCACTGCACGAGACCATTTCCATCCATGACCATGCCGGCAGGGCCGATGTCGAGGGTGAGGACGGGCGTAGGGTAGCCGCTCGCCTGAACCTGGTAGGCGTAGACATCGCCCACGGCGACAAAGGCAGTAGGCGCAGACGTGATGGCGGGCGCAACCGTTTGCGGCTCCACGTGGATGATGAATGATTGCGCGGCATTGGGCATGATGCCGTTGCCGGCGCGCACCGTAACGTCGAAGTCCCCAGCGGCGTTCGGTGTCCACTGGATGAGGCCGTTGCCGGAGACCGTCATTCCGTCCGGCTTGACATTGAACCAGAAGTTGGACGGAGGATAACCGGTGATTTGCAATTGGTAGGCATAGAGCTCGTCGACTGTGGCGTCGACGATGGGCGTGGAAATAATGGCGGGTGGCGTGGATAGGGGCGCAGCGGCGACAGCGATCGAGAAGGATTGCAGCGCGTCCGGCGACACCTCGTTCGCGGCGCGCACGGTGACGTCGTAGACACCCTCTGCTGAAGGCGTCCACCGGATGACGCCGTCCCCATCGACTACCATGCCGTCCGGTGCGCTGTCGAGCGAAATCGCCGGCGGCGGGAAGCCGGTCGTCTGCACGGCATACGTGTAAGCAAGGTCTGCGCTTGCGCTGAGCGCCGGCGTGGAGATGATGGCTGGCGCGCTCGGTCCGGGCGCGACTTCGATTTCGAAGAACTGCTCGGCGTCGGGGATGATGCCGTTGACGGCGAGTATGATGACGCCAAACGTGCCCGCGGTCGTGGGCGTCCACTCGATTCGCCCATTGCCGTCCATCGTCATGCCGGCGGGGCCGGATGCGAGGCTGAGCGCCGGCGTTGGATAGCCGTTCGTGGCGACCGTGTAGCTGTAGAGTTCGCCAATGACGCCTGTGGATGGCGGCAACGATGTAATGGCCGGTGACACCAACGGCGGGCTGGTCATCACCATGGGCAAGTGCACTTGCGTACCGTCGTCGAGGAGGCCGGCAGCGTGTGTGCCGGATGGAGTGAGCAGTAGCCAGATGGCAAGTAGTGCGGCTGTCATGGCAGCCGTTCGGACAGGGTGCGCGGCGATGAAGTGGAGGATCATAGCTTACCCACTTTGGTGTTCGATGAGCCTTCGGGTCCGTGTGCGCCATGGGCATGATAGCAGGTGGACTTTCGAGGCACAAATGGCGGTCAAGCTGTGGCGCTTCCGGCCGGATCGACGCCGGGTCATGGGTAGAGGACCGGGAAGAAAACGGGAGCAATCTCGGTGGGTATAGAAAGCTCGACGACTTCAAAGAGTTCAGCAGGTCAAGGAGTCAACGGAGTACGGGGTGGCCGGCTTGCGATGGCGTTTGGCCACGGGTTGGGGCGCGGCGATCCTCGCACGGCCGCGGGATGGGTGGTATACTACGCCTGCGACCGCCGGCAGCGCTGATTCCCCTGTGGCGGCCGTGCAGGTTGAGCGCGCAGCGCGTCCAAGCTGGATACCCGTCTGGAAACCCATGCAAGCGAAAAGAAGGGAACTCCCATGAAACCCAAGATCGGATTTATTGGCATTGGCATTATGGGCAGCCATATGAGCCGCCATCTTATGGATGCGGGCTACGAGGTTGTCGCATTTGATGTATACAAGCCGTCCCTGGAAAAGGTAGTGGCGGACGGCGCCGCGGAGGGCAAGTCGAGCGCAGACGTGGCCGCGCGCAGCGACGTCGTTATCACCATGCTACCGGATTCACCGGACGTGGAGAATGTTGCGTTGGGCGAAGGCGGCATCATCGAGTCCGCACGTGACGGACTGATCCACATCGACATGAGCACGATCGCTCCAGGAACCGCGATCAAGGTGGCGGATGCGCTGGGCGAGAAGGGCGTGCGCTGTCTGGATGCGCCGGTGAGCGGCGGCGAGGCGGGCGCCAAGAACGCCGGGCTGTCGATCATGGTCGGCGGTCCAGCGGACCTGTTCGACGAGGTGAAGCCGATCCTGGAGATCATGGGCACCACGGTGACCCTGTGCGGCGACAAGGGCGCCGGCCAGACGGTGAAGGCGTGCAACCAGATCCAGGTGGCGCTCAACTTCGTCGGCATGGCAGAGGCCCTGGTTCTGGGCGCCAAGGCAGGCGTCGATCCCGCCATCATCATCCAGGTGTTGAGCGGCGGCTATGCGCAGACGCGCGTCATGGACGTGCGCGGGCCGCTGGCCATCCGCGGCAACTTCGAGCCGGGTTTCCGCAGCCGCTTCCACTACAAGGACCTGAACATCATCATGGAGACGGCCACCAGTCTGCAGGTGCCGCTGCCGGCGACCGCGGTGGCGCATGAGCTTTTCACCGCGCTCATGGCGACGGGCCGCGGCGAGCTGGACCATTCGGCGGTGGTAAACATCATCGAGGATATGGCGGGCGTGCAGGCGCGCACCACGCAGGAGTAGCATCTGCTCGATTGGACGGCGTGGGGTACTCCCTGCGCAGGTGTCGCGGATCGGAGGTCTGCGACACCTGCGCAGTTTCTTTTGTCTATCCGCGGCGCCTCAAATGCGCCGCAGCGACGCCAGCTTGCGCATCCAGAGCGTGGACTCCAACTCTCGCGCCATCTTGCGGCGCCGGTTCTCTTCCAACCCCATATTGCTGCCCATGATCCAGTATCCGCTTGAACCCTCGTGCAGATAGGCGGCGGGAAAGAGGAACGCGCCGTGCTGTGGGCGGATAGCGGGTCCGCCGTCGTCGAGGAGCCATTGGTCGAGATCGGATAGGGGCATGAGCGCGATTGCCTCCGTCGTTGTCGAGTGGGCGCAACCGGTTCGCTAGAAGAGTAGGCGCAAGCGAGCGTAGCCCCATGCAATATGCCAGTACGCGTAGTACAGGAGTCGAAACGAGTACATAGATACGAAATCGAAGCGCCGGAATATGGATAGCTGGATCAGGTTGAAGGCGAACAGCCGCGCCCATAAGTAGACGGCGGTCCACGTGTAGGGACGTTCCACGAAGGCCAGTTGGTACGTCGGCTCCAGCAACGCGGTCAGAATGATGCAGAACCACAACATGCGCGTGGTCGTCGCCCCTTTGCCTCGCCGCTCGAGGAGCGTAAGGAACAGCGCAAGGGGCATCAAGTGAAAGACAACTTCCACGACGTAGCCTATGACTGGATAGAAGAGCAGAGCCTGTGGCGACGGGACGTTTATGTTCTCCGGGAAGCGCACGAGAATATCGAGAACAGTGACTTCCAGGGCGAAGACGAGGACCACGGCTGCGGAGAGGGCAATTCCTTTCCGCGCCAACTGTGGGTTGACTACCCTAAACCAGCCGCCGACGTAGAGCCGGCGCATGGAGAGTGCGCCGGCGACTATGACCAAGGTGATGGCTACTAGCGGAGGGATGCGGCCGAAGTATGGCTGGAAGGCTTCTGCCTGCCAGAAGGAGAGGATCACCACGAATCCGAACGCTGCCAGCGACAAGGCAGCGAAGGCGGCGACCTGTAAACGCGCCTCTTCTGACATACCGGCAAGCCTGCTATTCATTTCGCTGCGTGAGCGTGTGCATTCGGTCCAACCATCCCGAACGGTAGTCGCCGGATGCTATACGGACGGCTTCTCAGCTCGACTTTGTACGTTCGTAGCACCTTGCCAAGTCAATAGCATACAGCAGAGAGCAAATGCTCGAAGCGAGCAGGCGTGAGTTTTCGCAGATCAGGTGAAAGGTCGCCTGTCTGGAAAAGGAAATGCAGCCAGAGCGTCTTGCGAACCAGGTGTAGCAGGTCATGAAAGGTAGCATTGCGTTTGGGATACCAAGCGGCCTGCTGGCAAGGCAACTCGCCGTCGGGACAGAGTGCATGGGCCATCAAGACGACCAGAGAGAAGAGGCCAAAGAGCGCTGGGGTTGTGCGTTCGATAGCCAGATCACTCCACTGGCGCTGAGTTTCGATGCCAAGATGGGCGCGACTCTCTTCGTAGGTGACCTCCAAAGACCAACGGACGACGAAACCGGCGACAATCAACGGTGACGCCAGGTGAGGGTCAGTCGAGAAGAAGGCACGAATCGGATAGATGCCTTCTGGGTCCCGGACCAAGACCCAGCGAATGGCAAGTGGTGACATTCCGGTTGAGTACCAGAGTGCAGTGCCCGTAGTCCGATCCATAACCGCAGAGGTTGCGCCGTACCAGGCGACCCGGCTGCGATGCCAGCAGGTTGTTGAAGCTACTGCCACCTCTGCAAGGTTTGGCAGACGTGCCCCCACAAGCGGCGGCCGGCCTTTGCCTCTCTTAAGCGGCCGACAAGGTGGTTCAAAGAGACGGGCATCCAGCCGCAAGGGCGCAATCAGGGTCACCTGCTTTGTTTGACAGGTCAAGCCCAGTTTGATCACGGCATAGGCACCATCGCCGACCAGGTGAATCGGGTGACCGGCCAGCGTATGTCGTAGCCAGGAGACGATACACCCTGTGACCTGCGCCACCGTTCTGTGCGGTTTGCCCAGAGCTGCACTGACTTTCGGCGTCGTCAGCAGCACGCTCAGAAAGGGCAGTGCAAGTTCATACGTTGTCCAGGGCACCTGAACGACCACGGCAAAGACGAGCCAACGCAGTCCACGGCTGCTCACATGGAATCGCTTGCTCGATGACCGGCTGTCATGCCAATGTCCGCACTTGCGAATCTGTGGACCCCAGCGCCGCTCCAGCGTTTCGTCAACCGCTATCGTGACCAGGCCTCTGACGGGAACAAAGGTGGCTACGATTAACTCCAGCAGCAGACGGCTTACTTCGAGACCTGACCATCTGGCTCGATTCAGCACATGGTGGTACTTCGACCAGTTTGTCTCCTCACCTTTGCCAATGGCCCGCAAGGCGCTGGTGACTGTTCGCCGCCCTCGAGCCAGCAAGGTGCCAACGATCAACTCGACCACCTTCTGGTACGTCCGCTCTGTGAACGCTGGCCGAACACTGGCGATCACTGGTATGATTTCTGCTGGAAGGAACATCGGCTTCTCCGGATCTTGATAGTTGTTTCGTCACTCCTATCTTAATCCAGAATACCCTTGTTCCTTCTGCTATTCACTTGTCAATGTACAAAGTCGAGCTTCAGGCGCGCCGCACCTACATGCAGTGACCATGGCGTCTCCATCAACACGCCGCCGCTGTTCCGGCGCGACGGCTTGTTCGGAGTCACGCGGTCAACGACTGGTACTCCGGATGGCGCTCAATATAGGCGTGCACGAAGGGACATTGGGGCACGACGGTCAGCGACTGCTCACTCGCGTAGTCCAGGCCGGCGCGCGCCAGTGCGCTTCCGATGCCGCGGCCCTCGACGGCGGGCGGTGTCTGCGTGCTGGTGAAGATGATGCGGCCATTTTCGCAGCGGTAGAGCAGCTTGGCCGTGTGGCCGTCGACGGTCGTCTCGAAGCGGCTGTCGTTCTCGTTGTGGTCGATGCGATAATCGGTCACGCGCGGAAAACCTCTCTGCAGATTGCTCGGTTGTGGGTCGAAGTTGTCTGCCGTCCAGTATACGCCGCGCAGGCGGATCGGGCATACTCGGCGAAAGGGGCGTGCTCCTTCGCAGCAGGTTAGCAGCGCGAGGCCGAATCTCCAGACAGAGACCTGAGCTACAGATTGTCTGGGGAGACGGCGGGGAGACTGACGGTGAAGGTGGCGCCTTCGCCAGGTGCGCTGGAGGCTTCGATTGTGCCGCCGTGGGCTTCGACGATGGATTTGGCGATGGAGAGGCCGAGTCCGGACTCACCGTTATTCGTGCGGGCGCGGTCGCTGCGATAGAAGCGCGCGAAAACGTGGGGCAGGTCGCCGGCTGCGATGCCGCTGCCGGTGTCGTGGACCTGGAGTTGCACGTCCGCCGCGGTCACCCGTGCCGAGAGCGTCACCGCGCCGCCGGCGGGCGTGTGGCGCAGCGCGTTGCTGACCAGGTTGCCGAGCACCTGGGCCATACGCTGGCTGTCCACGTTGACCCGGGCAAATTCAGTGCCCGTGTCGATGACGATGTTCTATCTCCTGCTGTTCGGCCTGCATGCGATAGGACGATGCGGCGCGCTCCAGCAACGTGGCCGGCGCCACTAGGCTGCGGTGCAGCGGCAGTTCACCTGCATCGGCCAAGGAGAGCGTGCGTAGATCGTCGATGAGATGATTCAGATGCTGCGCCTCGCGGTGCAGCGTGGTCGCCGATTTCCGGCGTGGCCTGCAGCTTGCCGTCACTGAGGGCCTCGGTGTACCCGAGGATGACGCTGAGCGGCGTGCGCAGGTCATGGGCGATGTCGGCCGTCATCTGGCGACGTAGGCGACTGGCCTGTTCCAGATCGGCGCTCATGGTGTTGAACGAAAGGGCGAGTTCGCCCAGCTCGTCGTGTGTGTGGACCGGCACCTGCACGCCCAGGTCGCCGCCCGCGATCTGCTGCGTGGCAGACGTGAGTTCGCGAATGGGCTTGAGTGAGTGTACGCGCGAGAAAGCGCGCCCAGTAGCAAGGGCAATGATGGCGGCCCCGGCTGAAGCCAGGATGATGCTGCGGTTGAACGCCTGCAGAAAGATGCGCTCCGGTGAATCCGGCAGGCGCCGGTCACCAAAGTAATCAAAGACGAAATAGCCCACGATTGCACCGTCGACCTCGATGGGGACGCTCTCGCGCAGAACGCGGTTGGGTACGTGTGTGCCGAGGCGGCCCGGGCCGCCTCCGCCAAAGACGACAACGCCCTCGGCGTCGGCGACGGTCGCGAGAGGAGGACCCTGTCCGCGGCCGAAGCCGCCGGCCCCGGGGATGGCGGTCTGGTTGAGATTCTCCCACGTGCCGTGGTTGTTGTAGTAGGCGCGCAGGGCCTCTTCGGTGGCTGGACGGCTGCGCCCGAAAAGGAACTGGTCAAAGGTCTGTTGCGTGCGAACGCTGATGAAGACGGCGACCAGAATCACGCCGATGACGCCGACGGCGAGAAAGGCGAGCGTGAGCTTGGCGGCGAGCGAGCGCATGGTCAGACGGTTCGCCTAGCCGCCGGGCGCAAAGCGATAGCCGACGCCAAAAACCGTCTCGATATAGCGAGGTTTGCTCGGGTCGGGCTCCACTTTGGTGCGCAGGTTGCGTACGTGAACGTCGATGGTGCGCTCGTAGCCCTCGTAGGCGTCGCCCTGCAGGCGGTCCAGCAATTCGCTGCGCGAGAATACCCGGCCGGGTGCGGCCATGAGTACGGCGAGTAGGTCGAATTCCGAGGGCGTCAGGTCGACGTAACGTTCCGCCGACGGTGACGGTATGCGCGGCCTGATCGAGCACGATGTCGGCGGCGTGCAGGTGGGCGGGGGCGTCGCTCTGTTTGTGTGTGCGGCGCAACACGGCGCGTACGCGTGCGGCCAGCTCGCGTGGGCTGAAGGGCTTCGTGACGTAGTCGTCCGCGCCCAGTTCGAGGCCGAGCACGCGTTCGCTCTCCTCGACCTTGGCGGTAAGGATGATGACGGGCGTATCGGCCTCCTTGCCGTACACGCGCATAAACTCGTAGCCGCCCATCTCCGGCATCATCAGGTCAAGGATGATGAGGTCGGGACGTTCATGGCGGGCGGCGTAGAGGGCTTCTTGTCCGTCTGCAGCGGTGACGACGCGGAAGCCCTCCTGGCCCAGATAGGCGGAGACCAGGTCGCGGATTTCCCGTTTGTCGTCGACCATCAGGAGTGTTTGCGTCATGTCAATCCATTCTACGGGCCGAGGTTGGCGGCGTCAACCTGGTTCCGCATTGACCGGGAAGCGGGCATCGGACACTGATTCACACAGATTGGACAGATTATGCTGATCATAAGCGATTCCGGATGCGTTTGGCCTTGAACCCGCCGGTACGCGGGTGGCGGACATACTCAGAGTAGGCGCAAGATGTTCAGGAAGTGTGAAGAGGATCAAGGGATCTCTTGAAGGCGTGCGCCGGGCGGTTCGTCTCGGGCATGCCTATCACGTTCGGAGAGGGCGTCTACGTTTGGCCTCAGCCTGGAAGAAGTCAGTTGGGTTGCGAGAAGGGGTCCGGGACTTCCCGGTACTCGGTGGGCGTCGAAATGGTGTATCGCTTGAAGGCTGGGTAGTACGAACTGAGCATGGCAGACTCATGGTCTGTATGCATGCGAGAGCGACTTGATAGGGTAGACTGTTGTTGAAATATGCTGGCCGGCGAGCACAGGCGCCGGCCGGCTCATTGCCGCTTTGTTCCCGCCGTTTCGACGCGGTTCTATTGTGCGCCAATGCGCGCAGTTGTCAACAAGGACCAAGACCCATGGCGCAGATCGCCAATCCGGTAGCTACCCTTACCCGTACACGACAACAGGCGCAACGCGTAGGCGAGGTCGTGCGCGTTTTTACGCGCTACGGATTTGGCGCCTACGTGAAACAGGATGCGCCGCGCTGGATGCAACGCTGGTTCGTCGAGCCGGACGGGCGGCTGGTGGCAGAGTATACGGTGGGCGAGCGGCTGCGCATGGCGCTGACGGAGTTGGGCACGACCTATATCAAGCTGGGGCAGATGCTCAGTACGCGGGAGGACATCGTCGGGCCGGAGATCGCAGCGGAGCTGACCAAGCTGCAGGCAGATACGCCGGCCGATCCGCCCGAATATGTGCGCGAGCGCATCGAGGAAGAGCTGGGCGCGCCGGTAGAGGAACTCTACGCTGAGTTCGATTTCGCGCCCCTTGGCTCTGCCTCCATCGGCCAGGTGCATGCCGCGGAGCTACTGGGAGGCGGACGCGTGGTCGTGAAGGTGCAGCACGCCGGCATCGAGCAGGTGGTGCATACGGACCTGCAGATTATGCAGCAGGTGGCCGCCCTCGTCATGCGCTACGCGACCAGCATTCCCTACGATGTGAGCGCAATCGTGGAGGAGTTCCGCCGCCAACTGCTGCGCGAGTTGGATCTACGTCAGGAGGCGCGCAACCTGGAGCGCTTCATCGAGAATTTCGCCAAGGAACCGGTGGTGAAGTTCCCTGCGCCCACACAATCCCTGTCCAGCCAATATGTGCTGACCATGGAACGGCTGGACGGCTTCAAAGTAACGGATTCGGAGCGCATGGATGCGGAGGGCGTGGACCGCAAAGCGCTGGCGCGCCAGGGAGCCGAGGTCTTCTTGGAGATGATCTTCCGCGACGGGTTCTTTCACGCCGACCCGCATCCGGGCAACCTTCTGGTGCTGACGGACCATCGCATCGGTCTGCTGGATTGCGGGATGGTCGGCCGCATCGACGAGCGTACGCGTGAAGCGCTGGAGGACCTGCTGCTGGCCTTCGTGACGAAGGATGTGGACGGCATCGTCGACGTGATTCTGCGCATCTGCGATGTGCCGCGGGGCTTTGATCGCCGCGCCTTCACCGCAGATGTGGACCTGTTTATCGCCGACTATCTTTCCGGCTCTCTGGCCGAAATCGACTTGAGCGGCATGTTGCAGGAGTTGATCTCCATAATCCACACGTACCACATCATCGCACCGGCCAACATCATTATGCTGGGCAAGATGCTGGCGCTGTTGGAGGGCACGGGCCGGCTGCTGGACCCGGATTTCGACCTTTGGGAGCTGGCCCAGCCCTACTATCGCCAGATCATCGAGCGCCGCTATGCGCCGGACAAGCTCTTCCGCGTGGTCACGCGTACGTATCGAGATTGGCGTCGGCTGCTCACCACCTTCCCGCGCGAGGTGGCGGATTTGTTGCAGGAAATCGGTCAGGGCGAGTTGCAGGTGCGGTTGCAGGTGGGCGGGTTGGACCAGGTGATCAACCGCATCGTGTACGGCGTAGTGGCGGCCGCTGTGATTCTGGCATCCTCGCTGTTGTGGAGCACGAACGTGCCGCCGCGGCTGTTCGACGTCTCCATCGTCGGCGTACTCGGCGTCGTCTTCGGCGTGGCGCTGGCGCTGCGTCTGTTGTACGCCATTCACCGATCGGGCGGTCTGTAGCTTCCACCGCGCCAGCTTGGCCAGCACATCTGGGTCGCGCTTTCTGGACTGTCGTCACGATTTCACATCCTTCGCCACTGCACCGCCGCTGCCGGTTCGGCCGGCGGCGTTTCTGCGCCATCGTGTTGCCGCCGCCGTGCCGGCTCCAAGAATCTTCGTGTTTGCACGTGGAGATTTATGGTATAGTGAAGGCGGTTTCAGCGAACTGTAGGGAAAGTCGGTACCCCCGGCGAGGGGAGAACCATGGAAAAACAGAGGGCTTCGAGCCACGGCGTGCTGGCCGGCGACCAGCTGCTGGCGGCGCTGGATACGCCCGCGCTGATTGTCGACAGCGAGGGGCTGATCCTGCAGCTGAATCGCGCCGTGCAGTCCCTGTGCGAAGCGTCGGGGCAGCCCGTATTTTGCGGCGCGCCGCTTTCGCAACTGCTGCCGGATATACACGACTATTGGCCCAGTGACTTGCAGGGCTTCGACACGGAGTGCGGGGTCGCATGCGTACCCCTCGATTCGCTGGTGCGCGTGCGCGGCGCACCGCTGTGTAACATAGGGGGCGCGCCCGCAGGCTGGTTGGTGCTGTTGCACGCGGAGGATGACGCCGAGCGGCGCAGCGAACAGCGCCTGCGGTCGTTGCTGGCGTCCATGGATGATCTCGTCATCGTGGTCGATCCGGATGGGCGCATCGTGGAGTATCACCAGCCCGCCGGCGACACTCTCGCGCCCAGCAACGAGTGGATGCTCGGCAAGTACTTACCAGGGGATATTCCCGGATCAGGCGGCGCGCAAGTTTGCGGAAATGATGGGTGTCGTGCGGGAGACGGGCGTGACGCATCACTTTGACCATTGGTGGTTGGTCGATGGCGCGGAACGCTGGTATTCCGCCACGATGGGTTTGTTGCGTGACGGGGACAGACGGAGCGTCTCGCTTTCTGGTAGTGGCGCGCAACATCACCCAGCGAAAACGCATCGAGACGGCGGAGCGCGAACAGCGGGTGTTGGCCGAGGCGTTGCAGGATGTGGCGCTGGCATTGAACAGCACGCTGAACCTGGAAGAAATCTGGGTGCGTATTCTGTCCAACGTGGTGCGCGTAGTTCCCGCCGACGCCGCCGCGATCCTGCTGGTGGAGGAAGGCAAGGCGAGAGTCGTGGGCGAGCGCGGCTATTCGGAGCGGGGCATGGACGTCGACATGGTCGGGCACGAGATTGAGGTGTGCGTCCTTGAGCCGGCTGCAGCACATGACCGAGACACAGCAGCCTTACTTGATCGCCGATGCGCGGACAGTGTCAGAGCTGGACAGTCGTGACAAGGTCGGCGTGACGGCAGTGCCGGATCGCCAGGGCGATCATCTGGGCGCGTTCCGTATCTCGGCGCGCCGATTGTGCTGGACGACGAGGTAATCGGATTTCATCAAGCTGGAAAGCGCGGTGGCGAATTACTTCACGCCGAAGGATGCCGAACGGCTGCGCGCGTTTGGCGACCATGTTGCGTCGGCGATCCGCAATGCGCGGCTGTACGCGCAGGCGCAAGAACTGGCCGCCATCGAGGAGCGGCAGCGGCTTGGCACGTGATCTGCATGATGCAGTGAGTCAGATGCTGTTTTCTGCGAAGATCATTGCGGAAATGCTGCCGCGCCTACGAGAACGAGACCCCGACAGCGTGTGGACCTATCTGCCGGAGCTGCAACGGCTGATCCAGGGCGCAATGGGCGAGATGCGCATGTTGCTCATGGAGCTTCGGCCCGCGATCCTGACCGATGTGGACCTGAATGTGCTGCTCGGATATCTGGTGGACGCAGCGGCAGCGCGCACGTCGGCGCAAGTGTCGCTGAAGGCGAGGGACGTGTGCACTCGTGCCCGAGGACGTGCAGATCGGGCTCTATCGCATCGCGCAGGAGGCGATGTCGAACGCGGTGAAGCATGCGCACGCCAGTACGCATCGACGTGTCCGTACGCTGTCGCGATCGACGAAGTCCTGTTGCGAATCGAGATGACGGTTCCGGCTTTGACGCCGGCCGACGTACGCCCGGAAAACTTGGGCCTGGGATCATGCGGGAGCGCGCGGAGGAGATCGGCGCGCGGCTGCGAGTGGACAGCGTGCTGGGCGCCGGCACAGTTGTGGAAGTCATGTGGACTGGTCGACAGCATCAACGCACGACGCTGCCGATACCGGAGGCGAGCGCTGATATGCGTAGTCAACGCCCGATCCGCGTATTGCTGGTGGATGATCACGAGATCGTGCGGCGTGGGCTGGCCGTATTTCTGGACGGTTTCGACGATATGGAGTTGGTAGGCCAAGCAGAGGACGGCGAAGAAGCGTTGGAACGCTGCCACGAGCTGTCACCGGACGTGGTGCTGATGGACCTGGTGATGCCCAAGATGGACGGACCCACTGCGATCCGCAAGTTACAGGCGCAGAACCCGGAAGTGAAGGTAGTGGCGCTGACCACGTTCCGGGATAAAGAGTTGTGCACGAGACGTTGCAGGCCGGGGCAGTCGGCTATCTGTACAAGGATGCCTCAGTGGATGAACTGGCGGACGCCATCCGCCGCGCATTTGCAGGGAATACAGTGCTGCTGTCGCCGCAGGCGGCAGAGGCGCTGCTGGACCTGTATCGAAGAACAGCGACCAGCCAGAGTCGACGCGTGGGGAATTGATCCGCACGCGAGAGCGCAAGTGCTGGCGCTGCTGGTGGAGGGACTGACCAACCGGCAGATCGCGCACCGGCTGCATGTCAGCGAGTCTACGGCCAAGCAATATGTACGCGGCATCCTGTCGAAGCTGCAGGTGAGCAGCCGCACAGAGGCGGTGGCGATGGCAGTGCAGCAGAAACTGCTGGAAGACGCCTAGCCAGTCGGATATATCCGCATGGTGCGATACTATGTCCAACTGTCCGTTTCGCCCGCATGCCGATTGGGCTATTCTATCCAGCGGCGTATGAGTTGAGCCAAAGGAATCGCTGAAGCTTTCCTCGCCGACCGTCGTAGACTACATCGCTGACCACTGCAGCCTACATCGACTCCTTTGCCTTTGGTTGTGCTCATCACGTATTCATCGAAGAGGGGCCGGCACCACTTGTCGGCCTTTCTTTTTTTCCCGGAATCGGAGCGTCCGTACGATGCGCCGGTCGCAGCGCATCGCATGACCTTACACGGACTCTGGCATCGCACCCACTATGGCTGAATTCGACGCCGATCTCACCGTACGCATACTCATTGTAGACGACCATGAAACGATACGCCGCACGCTGAGTCTCTACCTCAGCCAGTGCGAAGATGTGGAGTTGGTGGGCGAGGCGAGCAGCGGATAAGAGGCACTGGAAGTATGCGACGCCATCATCCGGACGTGGTGCTGATGGATATCTTCCTGCCGGGCATGGACGGCATCGTGGCGACACGTGTCATTCGACACGATTATCCGGATGTGCAGGTGATCGGTATGACGGGCATGGAGTTGGACCGGCTGCGGCCGGTAGGCGCTACAGGCAGGCGCGTCGAGCTTGCTCTACAAGGGTGCACTGCACGAAGGTCTGATGGACGCCATCTCCACGGCGATGCACGCGGCCTGACCCAAGAGCCAACCGAATCGAAGAACATAGCCTGTGACCCGACATTGCGCGTGTTCGCAGGCTATTTGTGTTGTCTTCGGTTGGCCACGAAAACAGGGAACCGATCGCCACGCGGCGACGCTTACTGGGTGTACGCATGCGGGGCCGCATGCGAGTGTTATGCGGCCGCATGCGAGCCATAGGGGCCGGCAGCCGGCGCTGCCAAACGGGCGCATGGACCTGAAAATTGCGTTCTGCCTACTGACTAACCTCATTCGCGGCCATGCTATCATGATCGGGGCGTCGCCTGCCCGCTATGACGACGACGGTACGCTGCGCAGGGTGGGCGCGAGTGCGGTGGAGTCTGACGCGGTCGGGCGCATTACGTCGCTCGGCGCTGCGCGCATCGAGTACGGCCCCAACGGGCAGGCGGCGCAAATCGGCACGATTCGCGTGACGTACGACGTGCATGGCAGGGCGGAGCGTATCGGCAATCTCCCGCTCAGTTATGCCGCCAACGGTCTCCTGCTCAGTATCGGCGGCACGCCTCTGGACTACGACCAGTACGGTCGCGTCAGTCGCCTCGGTCCGGCCCGTATACGCTACTTGGACTGAGGATTGGCGGGGCGCGCCGAAACCTCGAACCCGCTTTCGGCCGGCCTCGAACCAAGTCCGAACTCTATCAGGGTCAAGCAAAGCCGGGGCGGCGCTTCGACGTTGACTCCGTCGTCTCGCAACTGCCCCCCGGCGAAGGAGCAATGGCCTTGCGGCCGCGCCGTCATGGGGAAGCCAATCGCGGCGGAGCGGATGAGTAGAGAAATGAAAATGTTAATAAAAGAGTATCGTTCTGTCATTTGAAAATGTTAACGGGATAAATGATCTTTTCTCCATGAGTGTCATTTGGTTTTCCCCTTGATAGCGGTTTTGGTTTTGCAGGGTTAGGCGTACGTCCTCGGTCTGGTCGGGCACAGCTTCTGGCAAATCCAATAGCGCATCGCGTAGCTGGTAGAGTTGCTTGAGCAATTGGCGAGGATTGGTGTCTCGGCGCAGAACTTTAAGTCTAGGCAGCCTGTCGTGTCGACAGGGTATTGGTTGTCAAGAGGCAATCCATGCGGCGGACTGAGCTTGGTCGAAGCGGCGCCGCACTTTTGGAATGCCATTGGTAGTGGGCAGCGCCTCCTTGGCGCTGAGTCGCATGAACGGCTGAAAGCAGTTGTAGTAGAAACACATCCCGTAATCTAAACGGTTGAGCGCCTCGGTGTGGGCGACTGTATGAAATCGTTGCTGGCCCAGGTAGGCGCGTACCAAAGAGCTATTCTTCTGTTCCACAAAGCGATTGTCATTCTTCTGGTAGGGCCGTGAGCGGCTGAGCACTTCGCCGGGCATGCGTACGGACCATGTAGCGCAGCAGATGGTCGTTGAGAAATTCGCACCCGTTGTCAGGATGCAGTTCGCACACTGCAAAGGGCAGCGCTGCGTGACACGCTTCGTAGGCATCTTGCATGAACGGATAGCTGCGACCGAGGATTGCTATGCGCTCGCTCCAGCCGGTGGCGATGTCCACCATCTGCAAGGTGTAGACATACTGAACGCTGGTTGTCCCAGCGCAGTGATGCAAAAGGTCCACATCGAAATGGCCCAGGTAATGTCAGGTCCCACGCCAATGTCAACGCCGGAATCTGTTGATAGCTGTGGGGCTGTGACGCTGGATTTCGGACGAGACGCGGCTCGTCTTGGATCAAACGCTGCAGGATGCGCCGTACAGTTGAGAATGCTGATCTTTCTCCAGTTGTCCCAGCAGTTGATTGGTTCAATACAAACTCGCCGTGTTGCGCAAGATGCTCTGCCAGCCAAACTAGATTCGGCTGCAACCGCTCCGCACAGATTTGGTCCATACTCTCACTTATCACGCGCAATGCATCATCCAATTCCACTCCGTATGTGCGCCCGCGCTGCCGCCGGTGCCGCTTACTTTCCAGACCCCCACGCATCAACCGTATCAGACTCTTGCGGTGCAATTCTGTCACTTCTTCCATCTCATCCAGCAGTCGAATCCGCTCGCCTTTGTCCCCTGTCCAGTACCTTTCATGCATCAATCGTAGATACTTGTACCGCTTCTCTATCGTCATCCTTTCCTTGGTGGCCACGGTTCCCTCCTCGGTAACATTATCTTTTGAGAGAACCGTACCTCTTCAGTAACGTTTTAGATGAGTGAACGCGGCGGATTTGACAGCGCTTTTTCACGCTGTTCTATAATTACTATGTTTGCACTTTAGGGACTTGATAGGGCCATGTCGCCTTATATTTGTCGTGGATCGGCGTCGGATTGAAATTGGGCATAGAGCCAGTGCAGCAAGTTCAGGCGATGCTCTGCCTGGATGCGATGCGGATATCACCACAAGTCAGCAGGGGATCATCTTCAGCGGGCTCGTTGCTCTTCGAGAAAGCACATCAAACAAGCGATCAGTGTCCAGAACCTTTGGACGGCCAGTGCCGTCATGAGTTGGTAATCATCGCTGCCGAGCAAGTCTTTGGCATACTCGAAAAAGGTTTCGATCTGCCAACGAACAGCGAGGATATCGACGAATGCTTGAGCATCCGAATTCAAGAACGGTGCTGCCCCAATAGCGGATTGATCTCAAAGGATCGTCCAGATCTGTGCAGGTGATCAGAAGCAAGGTTGGTCCAAGTTTGCGAACCCAGGTGCAGATCAAGATGAGCATACATTTTCTGACCGCCTTGCTCTGAAGGCCAGGTGACCTCCTGCCAATCCTCTCGCTCTAACTGTGCAGCATATTCTGAGAGCTTGAGCCATGCTCGGCTGCCGTCCGCACCAAACGCATGGTCCGGTTGCTTTTCAGTCCGCCGCTGAGATCCCAGTTGCGTTTCTGAGCAGCCTTGCGCACTCGTTTGCAGTGAAACCAGCTATCAACCAATACGTGTGTATGGGTATCTGCCACCGGGTCGAAGCATTCGATCTCATCAACAGCCATATCGACCTTGCTCCGAAAGACGCTTTTTCTTGCTCACATACCGTCTTCTGGCGATAGAGTTGAGGCGACAGGGGGCAACGCTGCCCAAGTAGCACATACAAGCCGGTGAACAGGCAATGTCCGCTGACAACTTGCTTTTCAGTGTTGGAATAGTGCTTGCCCAGGCCGCCCATTGCGCCCTTTTGGTTTGGTGTGCACAGAATCGTCAAGAATAAGGTAACCTGTCACGACGGTTGACTTGGGACGACCAATGCATCTGGGCCTCTTTGCTTTCAGGTGTTCATGTTCAACCTTCCACCAATAGCTCCATGCGCTGCTGAAATCGTTTTTGCCAGGTCGCTGGCAACTGTACTGCTGACCAAGGCCATTTGTTCATGAACCGAGAGAACCCTGATAAGCTGATCCTTTCGCCTACCACCCGCAGCATGCCAGTCATCGTTTTGCGCCCATCGCATTCGATCAACCCCAGCAGCACTGTCACAAAGTACTTCCACTGGCGTTTGCTGAAACAATCACGAAAGGCTTCTAAATACTGGCTAAGTTGCTCCGATAGGCATACAATTGGCTTGGGCATGGTTCTTCCTCCAGGTTTTGGTTTCTTGTCAAAACCCAATTATCCCAGGTTGAAACCTTGCCTATCTATTCAGTCTGTTAAAGTGCAAAGATAGTGTATAATGATAAGAGTCACAAATGATAAGAGTCCCAACTAGAAGTGGAGAGTGGCCCCACACTACAACTGACCTCACCCCGACAGATTCCAGGATTCCCGCGAGTCTACCGTAGTTGTAATTGGAAGGAGGTGCGTGGCATAGAACTTAGACCGCACAGGTGGATCGCCTGATCCACGTCCTTGCGCGCAGCGATGCGCCCACTCATGCAGCTCCCCTAAATCAATCTCAAAGAGGAGAAATGGATGGCAAAAGGCAAAGTATCACGTCGACAGTTCTTGCAGTATGCGGAGATCGCTGGTTTTGCAGCGGTAGCCAGCTCCGTGGCTGGCTGGCTGTGGTGCGCCGGTGGCAGCGCCGGCGCGCTCGCCAGCGCAGCAGAGGAGGCCGCTGCAGTCGAGGCGGTCGCAGCAGTTGGAGGGCATCAAAGATATTCCCCGCGAGAAGACCTTCATCGCTGTGCGCGGCGGTGAGCAGGGCAAATTCGTGGAGTGGGACCAGTGGAATCCCTTCGTGCCGGTCGCCAACCATCAGTTTGCCGTGGGTCTCATGTATGAGCCGCTGGCCTTCTACAGCGCCTTCGCAGACGAAGAGATCATGTGGCTGGCCGAGAGCTACGAGTACAACGATGATTTCACCGAGCTGATCATCAAGGTCCGCCCCGCATCACCTGGAGCGATGGCACACCCTTCACAGCTGAAGATGTACCTTCACGCTCAATCAGTGTAAGGAACTCGACGCCGCCATTCGCTGGGGCCGCAACTTCTCCCGGTTCATGGACGTGCCGGCGGAGACCATCGATCGACGCTGACCACCAGGTCAGGATGAACGTGCCTGCGCCGCGCTTCTTCTGGCAGATGACCTATCACTTCGATATCGGTCTCTACATCATGCCGAAGCATATCTTCGAAGGCCAGGATATCCCCTCCTTCCCGCACTTCGACATGGAAAAGGGTTGGCCGGTTACGACCAGCCCGTGGCGTGTGGTTCACTCCTCACCGCAGCAGAAGATTCTTGACCGCGCCGACGACTGGTGGGGCGTTGAGGCCGGCGTGGCCGAACTGCCCGCCGTCGAGCGCTTCGTCCTTCTGCCGGACCAGGGCGAGCAGCAGCTCGTACAGTCCGTCATCAAGAACGAGGTGGACTTCACCACCGGCATCCAGCCTTCGAGTTCCCGACAGTTCTCAAGGGCAATCCGAAGGCTACGTCGTGGACCGGCAGTGAATCGCCCTACGGCTATGTCGACTGGTGGCCGCACTCGCTGTATGTCAACAACTCTACGCGAGCCGTGGAGCGATCCGAACGTGCGCTGGGCCTTGAGCTACTACATCGACCGCGACGCCATCGTGGATGTCGCCTGGTCCGGCGCATCAGAGGTCACGCCTCTGCCCATGCCCAGCTACCCGCCGCTGATGCCGTACTTCGAAGCAATCAAGCCGCTGCTCGAGAAGTACAATACGCTGGAGTTCAACCCCGAGAAGGGTGACGCACTGCTGACGGCCAAGGGCTGGGACGAAAGACGGCGACGGCATGTGGCACGATGAGAACGGGCGAAAAGATCGTGCTGCCATCAACAGCTTCTTCGACTTCACCAGTGTGGGTCCGGTGGTTGTCGAGTTCCTAAGCGCGGCGGCATTGAAGCCAGCTATTCCGAGCCGCCGGGCTGGTTTGCGCCCTTCTCCGAGGGCGACTATGAAGGCGTCCTGTTTGGCCACGGCGGAAGCTGTAAGGAGCCGCAGGAGACCCTGGCGCTCTACCAGAGCAGCTCCGAAGCGATTCCGGGCGGCCACGCCGTGAACTTCTCCAAGTGGAGCAATCCGGAGTTCGACGCACTTGCCGACTGAAGCCTTCACGACGCATCCGAATGACACGGAGAAGCTTCATCGAGATCTGGGTCAGGGCCATGGAGATCTGGTTGCCCGAACTGCCGGACATCCAGCTGACGCAAGGTCTTGCACCGCCTGCCGTGGACGACCGAATACTGGTCTGGTATGCCGGATCGAGAACGATCCGTACACCAACTCGGCACAGTGGCATCTCACGTTCCCGCTGGTGCTGCACCGAGTCAAGCCGACTCAGGCATAGAGCTTAGTGTTGCTGCAGCGGCTCCCGTCACGGGAGCCGCTGCCCTCCACTCACGCAGCGGCCTCTGGTCGGCGCAACGCAATCTCGAGGCAGTCAAGGTCAACCAGTGTTGATGCGCGTGTACAGAATGTAGACCCGTCCAGATAGGAGACGGCGATGAGTATTGGCTATATCGTTCGGCGATTTCTAATATTTGTGGTGGTCGTCTGGGCCGCCGCCACATTCAACTTCTTTCTGCCACGATTGGGCGGCATCAACCCCATTCGTGAGAAACTGATCGCACAGTCGTCACTCAGCGGCTCGGTTCAGGCCGGTCTGGAAGACATGATCGCTGGAATTCGAGACCAAGTTTGGTCTTGACCAGCCGCTGTGGAAGCAATATTTGACCTATATGGGCGATATGCTGCGTTTCGACTTCAATTATTCGATCGTCAACTACCCGCGCAGAGTATCAGATATGATCGCAGAGGCGATGCCCTGGACCATCGGCGCTGCTGCTGACAACGACAATCCTGGCGTTTCTGATCGGCAATTTCCTCGGGGCGCTTGATGGCATGGCCCAATACGCCGAAATTCCTGGATTATGTCATGCCGCCGATCCTGATGATGACGGCCATCCCCTATTTCTTGCTGGGACTGATCCTCGTCTATATATTTGGTTTCTATCTTGGCGTGTTTCCCATGTTTGGCGGCTATACGCCGGGCACCATCCCTACACGTACCGTCGATTTCTATCTGGATGTGCTCTGGCATTCCATCTTGCCGGCGCTGTCCATTCTCCTGGTGGGTCTCGGCTTCTGGGCCATGGGCATGCGCTCGATGATGGTGATGACCCAGGGCGAGGACTATGTCATCTATCGCCGACGCCATGGGTCTGCGTGATCGGACCATCTTCTCGCGCTATGCCATCCGCAATGCCCTGCTGCCCCAGGTGACGGCGCTGGCGCTCACCCTCGGGCGCATCGTCGGCGGCGCTGTCCTGGTCGAGGTCATCTTTGGCTATCCAGGCATTGGCACCGTGCTGTACCAGGGCATCCGCGGCTCTGATTTCTATCGTGGTTCAGGGCATCATCTTCGTCGTCATCGTCTCCATCGGTCTGGCGACCTTGATCCTCGACATCGTCTATCCGCTGCTGGACCCGCGGATCACCTATCGGAAGGGCATAATATGTCGACCTCTGTTGAGCGCAGCGAGCGCCGGGCGCAGGCAGTAGAAGAGAACAGTCCACGGGCGAGACTCGATGCGGTCGTCCGCTACTTCCGGCGCAATCCGTCTCTTGCTGTTGGGCTTGATCCTGTTTTTCTTGCTTGCTCTTTTCCTCCTATTTTGGCCGGCTGTTCGTCGATATCGAACAGGCGCGACCCGTGTCAGTGTCGCCTTTGCAGCCGCCGTCCTGGGAACTGCCCTTCGGCAGCGACAAGCAGGGACGCAATCTGTTTGCCGTCATGGTCGTGGGCACGCCGCTGACGTTGCGCATCGGTCTGATTGCCGGCTTTCATCGGCGTCACGCTCGGCGCCACCATCGGCTTCATCAGCGCCTACTACGGCGGCTGGGTCGACGCAGTCTTGCGCGGCATCGTCGACGTTGGCCTGACGATTCCAGGCCTGATGATCCTCATCACTGTGGCCATGATGGTCACATCGGCGCTGACAGTCAACCAGATGGCGCTGATTGTGGCCGCGCTGGCCTGGCTCTATCCGGCGCGGACGATCCGCGCCCAGGTGCTGACCCTGCGCGAGCGCAGCTATGTGCAAGTGGCGCAGCTGTCCGGCATGCCGGGCCGGACGATCATCTTCAAGGAGATCCTGCCCAATCTGCTGCCCTATCTGGCCTCGTCGCTGGTGATCGCCGTCTCTGCCGCGGTGCTGGCCTCCATCGGCCTGGAGGTGCTGGGCCTGGGACCCATGGACGACCCGACCGTTGGCATGACCATCTTCTGGGTGCAGTACAACGCCGCCGTGATCAACGGCTGGTGGTGGTGGTGGCTGCCGCCCATCGTCATCATCGCCTGCTCTTTATCAGTCTCTTCCTCATCACCCTCGGCCTCGACGAGGTCGCGAATCCACGGCTTAGGAGGCGGGCGTAATGGCCAGCCAATTCACACACGAAGTGCTCGACGAAGGCAGCGACCGGCGGCAGCGAGCAGTGACGCCCTGCGCGTCGAGAACCTGACCGTCTACTACAACACGCCGCGCGGCCCGGTCCATGCCGTCGAGGATATCTCGTTCTCCCTGCATCCGCAGGAACGTCTGGGCCTGGTAGGCGAGTCCGGCTCCGGCAAATCGACCATGGCGCTGACCATCATGCGCCTGATCAAGCCGCCGGCGCAGGTCATGTCGGGCAATATCTGGCTCGGTGATACCGATCTGCTGGCCGTCTCCGACTCGGAGATGAAGGATCTGCGCTTGGCCGAGATCGCCATGGTCGCCCAGGGTTCGATGAACTCGCTGAACCCGGTCATGCGCGTGCGCACGCAGATCAAGATGGGCCTGCAGGACCACGGCGTCAAGCTGTCCAAGTATGAATTGGACGAGCGAATCGCGGCGCTGCTGGCCACGGTGGGCCTGCAGCCCAGATGTGGCCGAACATGTATCCCGCATGAACTGAGCGGCGGCATGAAGCAGCGCGTCATCATCGCCATCGCCATCAGCCTGACGCCGCAAGGTGATCATCGCCGACGAGCTGACCAGCGCGCTGGACGTTGTCGTGCAGCGCCAGGTGATGGAGACGCTGCGCGATGTCCAGGCCGAGATCGGCGCCGCCGTCATTCTGGTCGGCCACGACATGGGCCTGATGGCCCAGTTCGTGCAGCGCCTGGGCGTGATGTACGCCGGCCGTCTGATGGAAATCTCGCCGGTACACGAGATCTTCAGCAATCCGCGCCACCCGTACACCCAGCTGCTGATCACCAGCCTGCCCATCACCGAAGTGAAGGGTGAGTTCACCGGCATTCCCGGCCTGCCGCCCTCGCTGCTCAACGTGCCGACCGGCTGCGTGTTCCATCCCCGTTGTCCGCTGGCGGAAGAGCGATGCCGCACGGAGGTGCCGGCGCTGCGTGAAGTGCAGCCCGACACCTGGGTCGCCTGCCACTTCGCGTCTTGAGGAAAGCGACTATGACTGCATTGTTGGAAGCACGAGGCGTCACCAAAGTCTTTGGCGGCGGACTCTTCGACAAGACGCAAACCGTCGCCCTGGAAGATTTCTCGATGGCCATCGAGACGTCACCCGCCATCGATCACGGCCGTCGTGGGCGAGAGCGGCAGCGGCAAGACGACGCTGGCCCGGCTGCTGCTGGGCGCCACCGACCCGACCGAGGGCGCGGTCCTCTACAAGGGCAAGGACCTGCGCAAGCTGTCCAAGAGCGAGTCGCCGCGATTTCTGCACGACGTCCAGGTCATCTTCCAGGATCCGTTCGAGGTCTACAACCCGTTCTATCAGGTCGAGCATGTACTCACCATGCCCATCGACTATCTGAAGCTTGCCAGCTCCGAAGAACGAGAAGTGGGACATGGTCGAGGAGGCGCTGGAGACGGTCGGGCTTGCGTCCGGATGAGACGATCGGCCGCTATCCCCACCAGTTGAGCGGCGGCCAGCGCCAGCGCGTGATGGTGGCGCGGGCGCTGATCATCAAGCCGAGCATCATCCTGGCCGACGAGCCGGTCTCCATGATCGACGCCTCCTTGCGCGCCACTGTGCTGGGCAGTCTGCAGCGGCTGAAGGAAGAGTTCGGCATCTCGATCCTCTACATCACCCACGATCTGACCACCGCGTTCCAGATCGGCGACAACATCATCGTCCTCTATCGCGGCTCGGTGACCGAAGCCGGCGGTGTGGAGGAGGTCGTACAGCAGCCGAGCCATCCGTATACGCAGCTGCTCGTCGGCTCCATCCCGAACCCGGATCCGGACCATCCGTGGGCGGCGGAGGACGACGCCGCCTTTGCCGGTCAGAAGCGCGGCGAAGTGCAGCGTGCAAGTTCGTCAGACCGCTGCCCCGTCGCCATGGACGAAGTGCCTGCACGAGACGCCGCCCATGTACCGGACGGACGAGTATCGCGCCGTGGCCTGCTTCCTCTACGAAGGCGCGCCCGTTATCTGCAACGAGGACATGGATGTCGTGTTCAAGAAGGTGAGCAGCGCGAAACAAAGGAACCGGCCTGACGCCGGTCCCTTGCAAAAATGAGCTTGTGGGCGTGCGGGGGGGCAATTCGCCCCCCGCTTATTTGTTTGCCGGCCGGCTGCCTGTCATTCGACCGCTTGTCGGTCGACGACCTCAACCAGCGTGTACTGGAGCGACGAGGCGTCGGCAGGCGGATTCTCCACCGGGTCGACCTGCACGAGCAGCTCGTACTCATAGCCTTCCTCGTATTCAAACCCTTCAATCTGGCTGTAGAAGTACTCATATTCGCCGTCGGGGTCGGTCTTGACCTGCATGCACTTCTGTGGACCGACGCCCACGCAGTCGACGAGTTCCGGGCCGATATACATGGTGACGACCTCGGATTCCTGCGCGACGGGTTGCTTGTTTAGGATGCGCAGCAGCGTGTACTGGAGCGACGAGGCGTCCGCGGGCGCATTCTCCACGGGGTCGACCTGAACTTCCAGCTCGTATTCGAAACCCTCTTCGTGTTCGAAGCCTTCAATCTGGCTGTAGAAGTATTCATACTCGCCGTCGGGGTCGGTCTTGACCAGCATGCACTTCTGCGGGCCGACGCCCACGCAGTCCACCAGTTCCGGACCGACGTACATGGTGACGACCTCACTGGACGGCGCTTCAGGCTGTATTGGCACGCAGGCAGCCGCGAGCGCGACGGCGATGATCAGGATGAATGGGAGCAGAATTCGCATGGACTACTGTTGCCTCCGGATGGATATCGTTGCTGGTCTCTTGATTGTTCGGTGCATGGACGCTCGGCTTGCAACGGTCGCTCCCACAACTTTTTTGCACAGCATGCGTAGTGAAAGTCGGCGCGGGCGTACCTTGCGCGCTCGTGCGCGATAGCTTCTATGCTGGGGCGTACGACAGGTAACGCCGCCCCTCTGCATAGAACTATGCCACCGTCAACCTGAAGTCGCAACCGACATCAGGATCAGTACCGCAAAAGGACAAGATAGTCATGGACGCACCGATCGTCTCTGCACGCGAGGTCCACAAGAAATTCCAACTGGGCAACGTGGAGGTCCACGCACTGCGCGGCATCGATTTGGACGTCATGCCTGGCGAGATGGTGGCCGTGATGGGCCCGTCGGGCTGTGGCAAGACGACCATGCTCAACTGCCTCTCCGGGCTGGACGAGTTCGACTCCGGCGAGGTGCAGGTGGAGGGGACCAGCCTGCGCGACATGAGCGACCGGCAGCGCACCAGCTACCGCGCGCACCGCATGGGCTTTGTCTTCCAGACGTTCAATCTTGCTGCCCGTGATCAATGCCGTGGAGAACGTGGAGCTGCCGTTGCTCGTGGGCGGCATGCGCACGTCCGACGCGCGGCAACGGGCCACGGAGGCGCTGCAGCAGGTGGGTCTCGGCGATCGGCTGAACCACCGGCCGGGCGAGCTTTCCGGCGGGCAACGCCAGCGGGTCACCATCGCCCGCGCGCTGGCGAACGGTCCCGCCCTTGTGTGGGCGGATGAGCCGACGGGCAATCTGGACAGCACCTCGGCGGGCGAGGTGCTAACGCTGATGCGCAGGCTCAATCAGGAAAATGGACAGACGTTTGTGATCGTGACGCATGATCCGGCGGTGGGCAGCGCTCTGCGACCGCATCGTACGCATGCAGGACGGCGAGATCCTGCCCCCTGCAAGTCAGGAGGCATAGCGATGGACCTGCTATCCAACATCGCGGCCGGGTCCGTCCTCTTCATGATCGGAGCGGTGACCGCGATCATGCTTTTCCTAGGCTATCTGTCCATACGCAATCCTGTGCTGGCCAAGATCGGCCTGCGCAACCTCGTGCGGCGGCCCGCGCAGTCGATCCTGATCGTCGTCGGTATGACGTTGAGCACGATTATCATCATCAGCGCATTCGGCACGGGCGACACGCTCAGCCACTCCGTCAAGCGGCAAGCGGTCTCGGCCTATGGTGAGGTCGACGAGATCATCGCGCCGCCCATTCTTTCGCTGCTGGCCACCATCGAATCGACGGAGGGCGAGGACGCCGCACTGTCGGAGCTGGAGCAGACGGTCGGTGAGCTGACCGCAGGCGGTCTGGAGACGGTGCTCGCCATTGTGCAGGGCGGGCTGCCCAGCCTTGACGAGGAGCGGCTGGAGCAACTGCGCGCCGAGGCCGAGGCGGAACCCCTTATCGACGGCGTCTCTGGGGCGATCGTTTTCCCGACCATCCTCCGCAACACGTCCACCGGCGCGGGTGAACCACTGGGCGTGATCTATGCCGTGGACGACCAGTACCCGGACACGTTCGGCCTGGTCAGTGTGGACGGGCGACCCCTGGAGATGACGAGCCTGCAGCCCGGAATCGGCAACATTTTCTTGCAGGCGAGCAACCTCTTTTCGTTGGTCACCGACCAAATCGGCCGGTTGGCCGGCGACGAAGCGTCGCTGACCGCGCGGGCCATCGCCGCGCTGGGCGCGCTCTTCACGGGTATCGCCGCCGACCAATTGCCGGAGCTCAGCCTGGATCTGGAGACGCTGGAAGAGTTGGGCGTGGACACCACGCTGCTGGAGGAGTTGGGCATCGAGACACTGGACCTGGAGACGATCGCCTCAGCCATCGGCATGTCGGATGAGCAGGCGGGCGAGATCGCGGGTACGGTGGAAGGTGGGCTCGGCGCGGTTCGTGACACGACGGATCAACTGCTGGAGGCAGTCAACCTGAACACGCTGGGCTACGAGATCGACCGTCTGCTGGGCCAATACGGGCTGCAGTTGCGCCAGGGCGATCTCTATCTTGAGCCGTCTGGCCGCCGAGCGACTGGGCGCCAGCGCCGGCGACGTGATCGAGGTCTATGTCGGCCCGCTGCCTGTGCGCTTCCGCGTGCGCGCCGTGGTGGAGCAGGCCGGTCCGTTGAGCGCCGTGGTGCCGGTGGTGATGTTGCCTCTGGACGAGGCGCAGCAGCTTCTCTTTATGAACGACAAGGTCAATACTGTGCTGGTCTCCAACGTAGGCGATGAGCTTTCCGGGTTGGAGTATTCGGACGAGGTGACGAGAAAGCTGTCCGCGCTGGCTATGGATCCGGAAGCGGTGGACAGGATCGTCGCCGTGCTGACGCGGCCGGACGTGGCCGCGATCGTGACGGAATCGGCGCCGGACCTGTTGGAGGTACCGCCCATGGGCGAGGACGGGGACGAGGATATCCCGGCATTTGTCCAGACCCTGTTCGAGACCATCGGCGAGACGTTGGGCATCGCAGCCGGCGACGGAGGAAGAGGTGGCGACGTTGCTGGCCGTGGTCGACGGCAATGCCGACGCGGATCTGCGCGAGGCGCTGATGAACACGTCGCTGCGTACCTGGCTGCTGGACCTGGACCTGCCTGCAGATGCGGCGACCGAGTTGCAGGCGGCGATGAAGAACTTGAACGCCTTCGACGTGATCGTGCCGCTGAACAAGTCTACGATCGTGACCGCGGCGACGGTGGGCGGCACGGTCTTCTCGTCGGTCTTCTCGCTCTTCGGCGCGCTCTCGATCCTGGCCGCGATTCTGCTCATTTTCCTGATCTTCGTGATGCTGGCGGCGGAGCGACGCAGTGAGATCGGCATGGCGCGCGCCGTGGGCACGCAGCGGCGACAGGTCGTCCAGATGTTTGTGACGGAGGGCATGGTCTACGCGCTGGCCGCGTCCGGCACTGGGCGTGTTGATCGGCATCGGCGTGACGCTGGCCATGACGCGTTTCATCGGCGACCTCTTCAATAACATGAGCGGCCAATTGAACGCACAGGCCACGGACCTGTTCGGCATTTCGTTCCATGTTAGCTGGCAGTCCGTCGTGATCTCCTACTGCCTGGGCGTAGTGCTGACCTTCGTCGTGATCGTGCTGGCGTCCTATCGGGTGAGCCGCATGAACATCGTCAGCGCCATCCGCGACCTGCCGGACCGGGGCGGTATCCACTCGCGCCGCGGGCTGCGCGGCGTATGGCGTTGGGCGCTGCCTGTGCTGGTGGCGGCGGGCGGCGTCGGCCTGCTCGTATATACGACGCCGGGGGGTCTCTACGGCGGCGCGCTGCTGGGCGTGACGTCTGCTGCTTGTTGGGCGGCATGTTGCTCGTGGGGCGGGTGCTGGAACAGGTAGGGACCCGTCGCGAGACGGTCGAGCGCATCGTCTACACAGTCATTGGCCTGGGTCTGCTGGCGTTGTGGGTTCTGCCGTGGGGTCGCTGGCTGCCGGAGATCGCGCCGGAGTTGTATGACTACAGCGCGATCCAGTTGCCGCTCGTGTTCCTGTCCGGCGCGATCCTGATCGTAGTCGGCGCCATCATGGTCATCATGGTCAACGCGGACGCGCTGGGCTGGCTGGCAAGCCGCGCACTGGGCTTCATCCCGTGGATGCGACCAGTGCTGAAGACGGCCATTGCCTACCCGCTGAACACGCGCTTCCGTACGGGCATGACCATGGTGCTCTTCGCCATGATCATGGCCTCCGTAGTGGTGATGGCGGTGGTGATCCACGCGACGCAGACGCTGGTCGAGCTGGACGAGCAGAGCACTGCCGGTTTCGATATCGAGGTCTCGCCCACGTTGTTGAGTTTCTTCAGCCCCGTGGATGACTTCGAGGCGACGTTGGCGGCGCAGGCCGACCCCGAAGTGCTGGCAGACGTGGGCGAGGTGGGCCAGGTCTTCCGGGACGTTGTGCGAGCGCGCACGGTGTCGACTGCGGGCGCCAGCGGCGGGCGCTGGCATATACGCCGGCATCAACGGCCTGAACGCGGGATACGCACGGCAGGCCGCGGGCATCTATCCTCTGCAGGCGCGCGCCGCCGGCTATGAGAGCGACGAGGCCGTGTGGCAGGCAATCGAGGCCGGCGAGGACGTGGCCGTCATCCTGCCGCGCAAACTGGGCGAAGGCCGCAATCGATCCTTTGATGAGGCATCGACCGAGTTTGACACTGGCGGAGAAGGGTTCGACCCGGAAAGTCGTCACGACGAGCGGCGCAACATGTGGAGGAATGAGCTCTTCTTCCCAGATGTCGTTGTCGAGGACGGCGTCCTGCCGGAACTATTCATGGAAGTGAAGGCGAACGTGGACGAGTCAGGCGAGGAGGCCCCACCGGCGCGCACGCTACAAGTGATCGGCGTGCTGGAGGAGGACGAGGCGCTGGCAGGGAGCGGCGTGCAAACCAGCGCCGATGTGCTGTTCGAGGTATTGGGCGACACGCCTGCGGACGTGCAGAACTACGTGAAGGTGAGCGACGGGGCGGACGTGCGCGAGGTGGCCCGCGGCGTGGAGCGGGCGTTCGTGCCCAATGGCCTGGACGCGGTGGTGCTGGAGGACCGCTTCCCGCAGGGGCAGGAACTGATGTCCGGCATCCTGCGCCTGTTGCAAGGCTTCATGGCGCTGGGCCTGCTGGTGGGCATCGCCGCGCTGGGCGTTGTGTCGACGCGGGCGGTCGTGGAGCGGCGGCAGCAGGTCGGCATGTTGCGCGCCATCGGCTACCAGCGCCAGATGGTGGGCCTCTCGTTCGTACTGGAGTCCAGCTTCATCTCATTGTCCGGCCTGCTCATCGGTTCGCTGACCGGCGTGGTACTGGGCGGCCTGGTCCTGCAGTCCTCCTTCCCGGAGATCGCTCTGACCAGCGCCGAAGCCATCCCCTGGCTCACCATCGGCGGCATTGTGCTAGCGGCCTATCTGTTCTCGCTGCTGACCACCATCGTGCCCGTGTGGCAGGCGACGCGCATCTACCCAGCGGAGGCGCTGCGGTACGAGTAATGGTGGAAATCACCTTTCGGGGAGCGCCAACCTCGAGTGGCCGGCGCTTCCCGAAAGAATGCCGATCAATAGCAGATGTACACCCGCGGCCCCTCACCCTCGTCCGGAATCCACGCGCCCGGTGACGTGTTCGGCTTGCCGTCGGGCGCCCATTTCGGGGTCGAGCGCGCCCTCGCGCAGGACCTCGCCCGTGCGCGGGTCCACGACACGATAGTTCGGCGGGATCTCGTCGCCGAAGAGCTTCAGCGGCCCGCCCTCGGACGTGTAGGCGATGAAGAGCGTGCCCGGCACGAGCAGCCCGCGCCGGCCCAGCGTCACCTCCCAGTTGGGCGCCATATCCGTCGTCGGCAGCCCGTCCAGGATGCGCCCGAGGAGGCCCACGTAGGTCGAGCCCTCGTAGTCCACAGCCTCACGCCAGCCCGCGCCCTGGCCGAGGAAAAACTCCGGTGGCCCGGCTCCTCCGCGTGCAGCCGCCACTGCCACAGGCTGCCCGCGCCATAGACCACGCCCATCGTGCCGCCGGCGCAGAGGTTGCACCACGCCTCGTGGCCCTGCCACCAGCCCTCGGCGCGATGCTTGACGCCGCCGTTCTCGTAGGTCGGCTCGCCGTTGGCCACGGCCTTGATCGGCGTGTTGCGCCACATGTCGGCCACCCGCTCGGGCACGTGCTCGCCGTTGTGGCCGGTCTGGCACCACTGGAAGTCCAGCCAGGCGGCGTCCTGGTAGGCGCGGTTGTCGGCGTGCGGGCGGTAGTGGATGCCCGCAGGCTGCTGGTACGCGTCCCACGCCTCGACCTCCTCGCCGCCCGCGCCCACCTGCGGCTCATAGCCGGAGCCGTCCCCGCCCACCAGGTAGATCGCAGGTCGCGCGCCGTAGCGCGCCACCAGATAGCGGCAGTAGCGCGCGTACTCCTCCGGCGGAACCACCGGCCCGGCCACGCTCAGCCCCTTCCAGCCAAAGCCCATGAAAGACCGGCTGCAGGACCGGGCACGATCTCGTGCTCGACCAGGATGGCGAGCAGGCGGTCCACGTACTGGAAATAGGCCGGGTTCAGCACGTTGAGATGGCCGTCCTGCAGGTCCTCGAAGCCGACGTCGAAGCCCTCGTCCGCGGTGCGGTCGCGCGGGCCGCGGGCGTGCATGTCGGGCTGCACGCTCATCAGCAGGGCGGCGTTGAAGCCCTTGGCCTGCCGGTCGGCGGCATAGACGCGGACCTGTTCCTCCGTGGCGCGCCAGGGCAGCGCCCACGGCGTGTCGCCCACCAGCACCGCGGGTAGCCGTCGGCGTGGACGAGGTTGCGCCCGCCGGGCGACATGCGCCAGAAGCCGTGGTCATAGAAGCGGTTGCCCGTCTCTTCGCCGGGTTGGCAGGCAACAGTTCCCGTCTGCCCGGCCAGGCCGCTGTCCTCCGCTGAGCAGAAGCTGCTGCCACGTCCATTCGCCGCTGTCCACAGGCGAGGCGAAGCGGATCTTCCAGACACCGTCCCCGTCCCAAAACGCGGGGCGGCGCAGTGTGTCGCCGTTGGCGTGGCTGAAGTCGGCCCACACGTCGACGTCGGTGTACGGATTGTCGTAGTTGTTGGCGGCCGTCAAGGCGATCTCGACTTCGCGCCAGGGGTGTGCAAGCATTTGAACTCCTGTCGGGATTGGTGGCGGATGGAAGACCATCCCGCGCTCAGTATCCGCGGGGGGTTTGACTGTATGCTCATCATCGCACAACACGGCCGAATCGGCTCCATTGCGCTGCCGGAGTGTCATTGCTGGTCAGGGAGTTGTATCTCGTCCCACTGATTTCCGCTCTGCCGCCTTCTGCACCGTACCGGCACGCTCCAGCAGAAGCGCCTGTTCGCGGGCGTTGTCCGTGAGCGCGGCTGCACGTTCAAACTCGGCGCGCGCTTCGTCGTGGCGACCGAGCCTGACCAGCAGGTCCCCGCGCACGGCCGGCAGCAGATGGTATTCCTGCAGCGACGGTTCGGCGCACAGCGCATCGGCGATGGCGAGTCCGGCTGCGGGGCCATAGGCCATGGCGACCGCGACGGCGCGGTTCAACTCCACGACGGGAGATGGGGCGAGCTCGGCCAGCGCATCGTAAAACGCTGCGATGCGCGGCCAGTCTGTCTCTTCCGGCGTGCGAGCCCGTGCATGACAGGCGGCGATGGCGGCCTGCAGAGCGTAGGGGCCCAGCGCGCCGCCCAGGTTCTCCGCACGCGCCAGCGCGGCCAGCCCGCGGCCGATGAGCAAGTGGTCCCAGCGAGCGCGATTCTGGTCCATCAGCAGGATCGGCTTGCCCGTGGAGTCGACGCGTGCACGCATGCGGGATGCCTGAATCTCCATGAGCGAGACCAATCCGTGCACCTCCGCTTCGCCCGGCATCAGCTCCGCCAGGACGCGACCGAGGCGCAGCGCGTCCTCACACAGCGACGGCCGGATCCAGTCGTTGCCGGAAGTGGCCGCGTAGCCTTCATTGAAGATTAGGTAGATTACCTCCAGTACCGAGGACAGGCGATGTGCGCGGCTGGGCCCCTGCGGAACCTCGAAGGGGACATTGGCCGCAGCCAGCGTGCGCTTGGCGCGGACGATACGCTGGGCCACGGTGGACTTCGGCGCGAGGAACGCGCGTGCGATCTCTTCGGTCGTCAGCCCGCCCAGCAGGCGCAACGTAAGCGCAACTCGCGCCTCATCGGAGAGCACCGGATGGCAGGCCGTGAAGATGAGACGCAGGAGTTCATCGCCCACATCCTCTTCGAGTGCGGCGTCAAATTCATCGCCGTTCGTACTCTGCTGAATCTCCAGTTGTCGCCCAATTTGCTCGCGCTTGCGATCCAGCACGGCGTGGCGGCGGACGCGGTCGATGGCGCGGCGCTTGGCGGTGGTCATGAGCCAGGCGCCCGGATTATCGGGAAGCCCGGACTCCGGCCACCGTTCGAGAGCGTTCACAACGGCATCGTGCGCCAGTTCCTCGGCCAATTCGATATCGCCGACGATGCGCGTGACGCTGGCGATGATCTGCGCCGACTCCATGCGCCACACGGTATCGATTGTGCGTTCGATCTCGCTCCTGTTCATGGCAGACCGTTAGCGGCTTCGGTGCGCGCCTGCGCAGGCGCGCACCGGAGCCGGAATGCGCTATCCCGTTGGCATCCGCCTCGAGCTGAGCGCGCAGACGGTCCTCGGCCTCCCGCAGTTCCGGCGTGAACTCCTCGCCGAAGTCCTCCGCCTCGGCCGCCGGACGGATTTCCACTTCGCTGTGGACGTTGTCCGGATTGGGGATACGGCGCGCCCACTCCACGGCCTCATCCATGGACTTGACCTGCCAGATCCAGAATCCTGCGATCAACTCCTTTGTCTCGGTGAAGGGACCGTCGATCACGGTGATCTTGTTGTCGCCAAAACGAACGCGCTTGCCCTTCGAACTGGGCCGCAGCCCCTCGCCGGCCAACATCACACCGGCCTTGACCAGCTCCTCGTTGTACTCCTGCATTTCGGTGAGCAACTGCGTACTCGGCATGATGCCCGCCTCAGAGTCCTCGGTCGCCTTGACAATCACCATCACTCGCATTGCACTTCTCCTTTCGTGCAACAGTCAATCTGCTTACCCCGGTGTGCCTGCTCCGATGTGTGGAATCGGAAGCGTGCGCACATCCTGGTGTACTCGGAGCGGTGGCGCTGGACCGTCCAGCGATACAAATCCTTCGCTCTACCTATACGTCGAACGAGTATCCGCAAAATCGACAACAATTTTGCAGGATCGCGAGACAAATGGCAATCGAAAAGACGACGCCGCACGGAATCGAGTCCACGCAACGTCGTCTGTGTGCAAGATGTTCCGCGAAAACAGTGTGCAGCCGATCCGCCTACTCAATCCCCCTGTCCGCGGGAATGTAGGGAATCAGCCCCTTGTCGTATGCGATCACCTGGATCTCACGCGGCGCGCTGCGAATGTCCACCATCAAACCGTTTACCGACAGCAGCCATACCATGGGATTGTCATCCAGCAGGTCGGGCAGGCAGTAGCGCGGATCCATCAACATGAGCCCCAGCGAGTCCATAATTGTGCTGGCTTTGCTGGACGCGGTGCCTTGGCTGACACCCAGCGCCTTGCACAGTTCTGTGGACGACATGTGCGGTGACTGGCTCTTGTCAAAGAGAAAGTTGATTCTGGCAAGAGCATAGACGACGCCTCCAGCCCACGACTTGGTCCGCCCCGAAGCAAGCGGAGAAGGACGCTTGCGGCATAGCTCGGCCGTCATCTTGCGACTTAGCTCGGCATACTGGTCATTCAGATGCTCGCTACACACGCGGTCGGTAGTGGCAACGATCTCGCCATACGTATCCCGCATGGCGTTTGGTACCTTGAACTCGCCTTCTGGTGACACTAGTTCGCCCCCTGGCTTGTCTTCGTATTCGACTGAGTGAACGTCTATCGGGACAACCTACGGCGTACCGAACCATTTGTCGAAGATCGCGTCGTAGGCGCCGTCGGCGCGGATTTGGTCAAGCGCTGCGTTCAGCATCTCCAACACGTCGGGTCGGTCTTTGTTGACGGCGATGCCGTATTCTTCCTCGGTGACGGGTCCCCCGACCAGCTTGACCGCGCCCTGGCTCTCTTTGATGTAATCCGTGATCACGGCGATGTCCACCACTGCCGCGTCCACCGCGCCGTCGACAAGCGCGTCAAGCGTCTGCTCTGATTCGTCAAAGCGCACAACGGTGACGCTCTCCAGCGCACTGGCGAAATCGTCGCCCGTGGTGCCGTTCTTCACGCCGACGATGGTTCCACCGGCCAGATCATCCTTGCTCATGATGTCCGCGTTGTCGCTGCGCACGCCGAGGCCCTGGCCCGCGCTGAAGAAGGAGACCGGCGCCTGTCCCGGCTGGAAGTAGGGCGCCGTGAAGTCCACCTGCTCCTTGCGGCTGTCGTTGATCGTGATGGCGCTCATGGCCGCGTCGTAGTCGCCTGCGGCCAGCGCATCGATCATGCCGTCGAACTGCCGGTCTTCGTAACCGACCTCGAAGTTGCCTGCGGCCGACAGCGCATTCATGATGTCAATATCGAAGCCGGCCAGGTTGCCGTTCTCATCCGTGAAGAGGAACGGCTTGAAATTGGCGTTGACGGCTACGGTGAGGCCGGAAGTCTGGGACGCTGTCTCCGCTGGCGCCGCTGCTGCCGGTTCCGCTGCCGGTTCCACGGTAGGCTCCTCCGCCGGCTCGACTGCCGCTTCCGGAATGGCCGTAGCCGGTTCGGGCGTCGGGGGCACAGCGGTTGGCGTTTCCTTTGAGCCGCCGCACGCGGACGCAAGCAGCAGCACGATCGCGGCGATGGCGAACAGGCGGATGAGCGAGCAACTGCTCAACAATCCGCTGGATTGAATAGGGCGATACATGGCGATAGTCTCCTCTGTTGACGAGCGTGTATGGGTGCGTTTGCAACCGTTCGAACCATGTGCACTCGTGACATGAGCACCCGTCGGGATAAATGATCGTGTGCGCTCACGTGGAGCGCTATTCTTCTACCACGGCAACTGGCCGATGTCCATATAGAAGACTTCCCAGATGTGGCCGTCCGGATCCTCGAATGCGCGTTCGTACATGAACCCGTGGTCGGTAGCCTCGCGAACCTCTGTGCCCCCCACCTGCAGCACCTTGTCAAGGAGTTCGTCCACCTCTTCGCGATTCTCCACCTGCAGCGCGAGCAACGCCTCGGTGGTTGTGGCCGAGTCTGCGATCTCCTTGTGCGTGAAGCGCATGAAGCTCTCGTGCGTGTGCAGCATTGCGTAGATGGTGTCTGAGATCACGAGCGAAGCCGCGTCGTTGTTCGTGAATTTCTCATTGAACGAAAAACCGAGCGCCTCGAAGAAACGCATCGAGCGCTTCAAGTCAGCGACAGCCAGATTCACAAAGATGGCGTTGACCATAGGGCGGATACCTCTCGTAGCGTGTGTGCATGTCTGCCCAGGAGTAGGGACTTCGTGTCCCGACATGGGCGATTGTACACAGAACATGCCGGAAAACGAAAACGTCTTCACGCCGGTCGACAGCCAGGCCAGGGCTCCGAGTGCAGCGCGTGTGATCTCTTTGTCGGCCTTGTCATCCGTGCTAGACTGGCGCTAGTGGACGGCAGCGGTCTAAATCTGCCGCGTCGCCGGTCGTGAAGTCACTGTCCCCGAGGGAGCTCGCAGGCTGCCATGACCCACGAGTGCATCATGCCCCTGTCACGGGGTCAGTGTTTCTGGATATCAATGCTGATTCTGTTCATGACGCTCGCACTCGGCGCCTGCACGACCTCGAGTGGCGAAGCGAACGCGCCGGATGAGGCGCTGCTCGTGGCCGCGGCGGCCTCGCTGGAACCTGCTTTCCACGAGCTAGGCGGCGCCTACACGGCGCAGACCGGGCAGGCCGTCGACTTCGTCTTCGGTTCCAGCGGTAACCTTGCGACGCAGATCGAGAATGGTGCGCCTTTCGACGTCTTCGCCTCGGCAGACGAAGGTTTCGTGCAGCGGCTGGCCGAGCGCGACCTCATCCTGCCCGATACGCAGGCCGTCTATGCACGGGGCCGGCTCGTGCTCGCCGTGAACAAAGCGAGCAGCCTGGACATCGACGCCATCGACGACCTGATCGACGACCAGCTTCCGCGCGTTGCCATCGCCAACCCGGAGCTCGCGCCCTATGGTATGGCGGCGCGGGAAGCCTTGCAGGCGAGCGGCGTGTGGGACGGCGTCGAGCCCAAGATTGTGCAAGGGGCCAACGTACGCCAGGCCCTACAGTATGTGCAGACCGGCGACGCGCCCGCCGGCCTAGTCGCCCTCTCCATTGCCGATGTGCCGGAGGTAACCTACACAATGGTAGACGATGCGCTGCACCGCCCGCTGAACCAGTCCCTGGCCGTGGCGGCGAATACAGATCAGGAACCGGCGGCGCGTGCGTTCGCAGCATTCGTCTTGTCGGCCGAAGGCCAGGCCATTCTAGCGCAGCACGGCTTCACGATGCCGGAGACGCCCTGACCGTGGCGTTGGACTGGCATCCGCTGCTCTTGTCCCTGCGCGTGGCGAGCGTAGCGACGCTGCTTGTCATGCTCGCGGGCATCCCGCTGGCCTGGCTGCTGGCGCGTCGTGACTTCGTTGGCAAGGAGTTGCTGGGCGCGATCGCGTCGCTGCCCTTGGTGTTGCCACCCACCGTGTTGGGCTATTACCTGCTGGTGTCGCTGGGCAGCCAAAG
The DNA here is from genome assembly GCA_963752485.1 of uncultured Chloroflexia bacterium. GTDB lineage: Bacteria > Chloroflexota > Anaerolineae > Caldilineales > Caldilineaceae > JASGTU01. Next base: position 19,296 of record CAVVYP010000009.1, on the reverse strand, counting down.
CCCGCTCGGGCGCTGGCTACAGGAACAGGGCTGGCCGCTGGTGTTTACCTGGCGCGGGGCCGTCATTGCAGCCGCGATCGGCGCGTTTCCGTTGATGTTGGAGACCTCGCGCGCCGGCTTCGAGAGCGTGGACATCCGTCTGGAGAAAGTGGCGCGCACGCTGGGCCGTTCCGATTTCGCCATCTTCTGGCGGGTGACGCTGCCGTTGGCTTGGCGCAGCATCCTCGCCGGTGTGGCGTTGACTTACGCACGGGCGCTTGGCGACTTCGGGGCCACGCTCATGGTGGCGGGCAACATCCCCGGCCGCACGCAAACCATGTCCATCTATATTTACGACCTGGTGCAGGCCAACCGGCAGGCCGAGGCCAACCGCATGGTGCTGGTGATCACCGGAGTGGCGGTGATATTGCTCATCGTGGCAAGACGCCTGTCGCGGCGCATCATCCGGTAACGCACTTCCTGGAAGCGTAACGAACCCTGTGCTCGACGTACGCCTGACGAAGCAACTTGAACAGTTCGCCCTCGACGTCGCATTCACGGCGCCCGCCGGCATCACCGCGCTGCTCGGCCAGTCCGGCGCGGGCAAGAGCATGACGCTGGCCTGTATCGCCGGGCTGGAAACGCCCGACGCCGGGCGCATTGCGCTGGATGACGCCATCTACTTCGATGATGGAGCGGGTATCGACGCGCCCGCCCGCCGCCGCCGCGTGGGCTATGTGATGCAGGACTACCTCCTCTTTCCCCACCTGGACGTAGGCCGCAACGTCGCCTTCGGCCTGAAGGGGCTATCGCGAGGCGAGCGGGGCGCCGTTGTCGCGCAAGCGTTGTCGCGCGTGGGGTTGGCCGGCTATGAGCAGCGCCCGCCGTCCGAGCTGAGCGGCGGCCAGCAGCAGCGGGTGGCGCTGGCGCGTGCGCTGGTGACCAATCCGCAGATTCTGCTGCTGGACGAGCCCTTCTCTGCGCTGGACGGGCCGACGCGCGCCGTGTTGCGTCGCGATCTTGTCGACCTGCAGCGCACACTGGGCGTTCCCGTTGTCTTCGTGACGCACGACTTGGCCGAGGCCTATCTGCTGGCCGACCAGATTGTCGTCATCGAAAGCGGCCGCGTGCTTCAAATAGGCCCGCCGGGCACGATCGTCTATCGTCCCGCTACGCGCTCCGTGGCGCGTCTGACGGGGAACAACAATTTCTTTGCAGGTGAACTGATCGAACAGGATGCCGAGGGGACCCGCATCCGTGTCGGCGACGTCGTGCTGACAGGCCCGCCGATGTTGCTGCCCACTGGGATGGCCGTTGAGCTGGGCATCCGTCCGGAGCGCATAATGCTCCTGCGCAAGGACTTGCCCATCGGCAAGCGCGCCAACATCCTGGCCGGCCGCGTGGTCAACGAATTGACCGACGGCTTCAACTACACGCTCTTCTTTCGGCTGGACGGCGACCGGCGGCTGGCCGGCGGGGGCTACGATCTGGAGATCGCGCTGCCTGCCTACGTGTATGAGCGGCTGCATGTGGCCGATGACAAAGAGTGGTCGATCACGATTCGGCGCAACGACATCCACGTCTTCGGCGCGGAGTGAGATCGGGACAAATGTCATGTTGACTTCCCGAACGATGTGGCGCATACTATATGCAGGAATATGCATGGAGTGACAAACGTGACCCGGAATCAACCATCCGAAATCGACACATCATCCGACTATGAGCGATTGAGTGAGCGCTTCAAGCTTCTCGCGCATCCGGAGCGGTTGCGCATCCTGGATGCGCTGCGGCGCGACGCAGAATGCGTGTGTCATCTGGAAGCGTTGCTGGGCAAGCCGCAGCCGTACGTGTCGCAACAATTGCGGCTGCTGCGCGAGGCGGGGCTGATCCTCGACGAGAAGGACGGGCTCAACGTCTACTATCGCCTTGCCGACGATGAGATGGCCGCATGGCTCACCGTGGCGCTGGGACCCGTCGCGGGGCCGAGGGCCGGGCAGGTCCATCGCAGGAATGTGGTCGGCTGTCCGTGTCCGAAATGCGCGGCGGCCGTCAGCGTACCCTTGGGTGAGCTGGTGGCGTCATGAGCGTCCCTTCTTTTTGCACATCTATATGCGTAAACCTGCATGTAGATGTCAGAGCCGGCTCGTACGGCCGGAGCATTCGATGGTTGCGGCGTAGGAAAACGTATGAAGGGAGGGCCTGTGACTGAAATGACAGAATCTCTACCGGCAACCGGTCAGGCTTCGACGAGAAAGCTATCCCTTCTCGATCGGTACCTGACTCTATGGATCTTCCTGGCGATGGCGGTGGGCGTCGCTCTTGGATACTTCGTCCCGGGTGTAGAAGCGTTGATTAACCAGTTTCAGGTGGGCGCCACCAACATCCCCATTGCGATCGGCCTGATCCTGATGATGTATCCGCCCTTTGCCAAGGTGAAGTATGAGCGGCTGCCAGAGGTGTTCCGGGATGTCAAGATACTGGGATTGAGCCTGGTGCAGAACTGGCTCATCGGGCCGGTCCTCATGTTCGTGCTGGCCGTGCTCTTTCTGCACAACTACCCTGAGTATATGGTCGGCCTGATCCTGATCGGGCTGGCGCGGTGTATTGCCATGGTCATCGTTTGGAACGAATTGGCCAAAGGTGACACAGAGTACGCGGCGGGGCTGGTGGCGTTCAACAGTGTGTTCCAGGTGCTCTTCTACAGTGTCTACGCCTACGTCTTCATTACAGTGTTGCCGGATGCGCTGGGGCTGCGCGGTGCGGGTATGACCGTGGATATCAGCATCGGCGAACTGGCGCGTACAGTCTTCATCTTCCTGGGCATCCCCATGATCGCGGGCTTCGCCACACGCTTCTTCTTGCTGCGGAGTAAGGGGCCGGAGTGGTATGAGAACGAGTTCATCCCGCGCATCAGCCCGATCACCTTGGTGGCGCTGCTCTTCACCATCCTGGTCATGTTCAGCCTGAAGGGCGAGCTGATCGTGCAGATTCCGCAGGATGTCGTATTGATCGCGATTCCGTTGACCATCTATTTTGTGGTCATGTTCCTGGTGAGTTTCTGGATGGGACACAGGGTCGGCGCGGACTACTCGCGCACGACGACGGTTGCCTTCACTGCTGCGAGCAACAACTTCGAGCTGGCGATTGCCGTGGCGGTGGCTGTGTTCGGCATCGGCTCCGGCGTCGCCTTCGCCGCAGTGATCGGGCCGCTTATCGAGGTGCCGGTGATGATTCTGTTGGTGAATGTGGCGCTGCGCTTTCAACGTCGTTACTTTGGCCACGAACTGCAGCCTGCAGCGGCGGCCGTGGTGGAGGCTGCGCAGGAGGCTTGCCCGCCCGGACAGGAACTGTACCAAAGAACGACCGACTAGGAAGGAAACTTGGCGATGAAGTTGGCTGACACCGGCAGGGAACGGGCCCACGGCTGGCATCCTCAGGATGCGCTGGAGGCCGTGCGCAACGGTTTGGCGCCCGGGTTCGCACGATGGAAGGGCGAGTGGAAGACGCTGCTGGCGATCACGGGCGTGTTCCTCGCCGTATACTACCTGCCTATCGGCGTTCCGCGCTTCGACAACGCCATGAACGAGGCGCTGGAGCTTACGAAATGGTATGCGCGAGAGCATGTTGTCTTGTGTCTTCTGCCCGCATTCTTCATTGCCGGCGCCATTTCCGTCTTTGTGAGCCAGGCGTCGGTGATGAAGTACCTTGGGGCCGGCGCGCCCAAGAGGCTGGCCTACGGCGTGGGCGCCGTGTCGGGCACGATCCTGGCTGTCTGCTCATGTACAGTGTTGCCTCTCTTCGCGGGCATCTACACCATGGGCGCGGGGCTGGGACCGGCCATCGCGTTTCTCTACTCCGGCCCGGCCATCAGCGCCCTGGCCATCATCCTGACTGCGAGCGTGCTGGGCCCCAGTCTGGGCATCGCCCGCGCCGTTAGCGCCGTCGTGTTTGCGGTCGTCATCGGGCTGACCATGCACGCCATCTTCCGCAAGGACGAGGCGGAGAAGCAGCGCATCCAGGCCCACATGCCACAAGCTGAGGTCACGCGGCCGCTCTGGCAGAACGTGGTGTACTTCGCCGTATTGATTGGCATTTTGGTCTTCGCCAACTGGAGCGCATCGCCGAATACAGGCGGGCTGTGGGGCGCGATCTACGAAGCCAAGTGGGCGATTACAGGCATGCTGGGCATCGCATTGGCGGCGATACTCGTGGTGTGGCTGCATGCGCCCTGGTGGAAGGTGGCGCTCGTTTCGCTGGGCACGGCGCTGGCGGCGATCCTGTTTCCGGGAAATCCGGCGGTGGCGTTCGTCATCGCACTGATTGGTTTGGTGGTGGTGACGAGCACCGCCGGCGGTGAGTTGGGCGAGTGGTTTGACGAGTCATGGCGCTTCGCCAAGCAGATCCTGCCCCTACTGCTCATCGGCGTGCTGGTATCGGGTTTGCTGTTGGGCAGGCCTGGTCATGAGGGGCTGATCCCGTCGGAGTGGGTGAGCGCGGTCGTGGGCGGCAACTCGCTACAATCCAACTTCGTCGCTGCGATCCTGGGTGCGTTCATGTACTTCGCCACGCTGACGGAGGTTCCGATCCTGCAGGGGCTGATCGGGAGCGGCATGGGAGACGGTCCGGCGCTGGCCCTGCTGCTGGCGGGTCCGGCGTTGAGCTTGCCGAGCATGCTGGTGATCCGCAGCGTAATCGGCACAAAGAAGACGGCTGTGTATGTGGCGCTGGTGGTCGCGGCGGCCACGATTGCCGGCCTGGTGTATGGAATGGTGGTCGCGTGAACTTGTCCGGCGACTGCGTCGGTCGTCTGGTTTAGGCAAGATGGCGATATTCCATAAACGTAGATTCAGCGAATGGAGGATTTGCGATGATGAAGCTTCAGATATTGGGTACGGGATGCGCGAAATGCGAGAAGCTGGCCGAGCAGACGAAGGCCGCCGCCGACGGCCTGGGTATCGATTATGAGATCGAGAAGGTCACCGATATCGGGGAAATCATGAAGTTCGGTGTGATGGTCACGCCGGCGCTGGTCGTGGACGGCGAGGTCAAGGTGGTCGGCAAGGCGCCACCGGCGGAGGAGCTGAAGGCGCTGCTTGCGTAGGTCGGAATCGCGCATGTCGCGCATAGCCCATACACATAGCGAGGGACGGCCGATTTCGCGCGGCCGTCCCTCGCTCAACCGGTGCGCTGCACCGGACCATACTCCTCACGCGGTATCAGCCTGACTCAGCTCGAGCAGCGTTGATCAGCGTCCCAGGCTTCTGCTTCACGAGATGTGCGCTCCCTGCGTGTTCAACTCCACCGAATAGATCGACTGGCTGGCGGCGATGAAGAGGCGGTTCCGCTTGGGTCCGCCAAAACAGAGATTGCCCGTCGTCTCCGGGATCAGAATCTGGCCGATGCGGTCGCCGTTGTCCGCGGCGTAGCAGTGCACGCCGTCGTAGCCCGGCCCGTTCCAGCCGGACGTGGCCCAGATGTTGCCGTCCACGTCCGCCTGCACGCCGTCCGAACCGAGAATCTTGTCGTCATACGCCGTATCCGTGAACGTGCGTACGTTCGTTAACGACGCGCCATCCACAACATCGAAAACCACGATCGCGGCGCCTTCCCCCGCGGTCACTACGTAGAGCTTGGAGAAGTCTGGCGAGAAACAGAGACCGTTGGGCCGTATCAGTTCGTCGGCGACGAGCGTGACCTCGCCGGACACGGGGTCGATGCGATAGAGGCCGTCCACGGGCTGCTCCAGCTCGCGTTGCAGACCCTCATACCAGAACCAGCTTCCGTAGGGCGGGTCGGTGAACCAGATGCCGCCGTCCTCGTGCACAACCACATCGTTGGGCGAGTTGAAGGGCTTGCCGTTGTAGCTGTCGGCCAGCACGGTCATACTGCCATCGTGCTCCCAGCGGATCACGCGCTGGTTGAGATGTTCGCACGAAAGCTGTCGGCCCTGCCAGTCGAAGTTGTTGCCGTTACTGTTGCCGGACGGGCTGCGGAAAATGCTCACGTGTCCATCTTCTACAAGGTAGCGGTGCTGCACGTTGGCCGGGAATGTCGCTCCATACCAGGTACTTGCCCTGGAAGCTATAGGCCGGGCCCTCCAGCCAACTGCCGCCCGTCCACAGTCGGCGAATAGGCGCATTGCCCTGCTTGGCGGTGAAACGTTCCGGGTCCAACACATGTACGTCCGTATTGGGGTAGTAGACCGGTTCAGCGTTCGGACCGTATTCGGTGACCGGGCCGCCCGCGCTTCCCTGCGCAAGCAGGCGAGAAGGAGACTTCGAGATCACCGAGACGGTCGCGATCGACGCGCAGCGCGCCCTTGACCAGATTGCGACGCGAGAGCGATCGCTTTTCGGTGGACGGCGATGCTTCCTGTGGGACACCCTCTTCGGGAACTGCTGTGTTCTCAACGTTGCTGTCGTCGTTACCGTGCTTCATGGGTTCTTCTCTCCTCGGATCTGTGTGTACTGAAGGTTGAATGGAGCCAGAAGCTCTCTGCGCGCCCTATGCAGGCGCTCGCGAAGTGGCGGCGATGAAGCCGCGATGTCCGTCTAGCCGGACGGTTCGTCGATGAGGCAACCTCCTTTCCGGAACGCAGGGGAAACCCCCGACACCGCGCGGCGCATACACAGGACTACGCGTGCGCGTTTGCATACAGCCGGCGTGACCGGTTCGATGGGTGGGTTCGAAGTAGGAGATGGCCCGCGGCGCGCCGGGTGGGAAGCTATGGCCCGGTGCGCGCGATGCGCCGATGTGATGCGTTTGCTTGTGGCGTGCTGGTGGTGAGGATACTCGAACGGGGCAATGCTGTCAATCGTGTTTCTTGGGTCAGAAGGCCTCAAGATGATTGACGATATACGCTATGGACGCGTAGGCCGAACGTGGGATGGCACGCGTCTGTCGAATCGTGTCATGTCACGAAGCGCTTCCAATACTAGCGGGCGACTAACCTGCTACGCATCGTGGAACGAGAATCTGAGGTGTGTCTGAGGCTTCGGTAGCCCTGCAACCGGGCCTCTGCCGTCTACTTCAACCCTGTCGTGGCGATGCCCGTCGTGATGAAGCGTTGCAGGATGGCGAATACGATGGTGATGGGCAGCAGCGTCAGCACCGTCATCGCCAGCACATAGTGCCATTGCGTGTTCAGCTCGCCCTGGAACGAGTTGAGCCCCACCTGCAAGGTGAACAGCTCCGATGCGGCTCAGCACGATCAAGCGGCCAGAGGAAATCGTTCCAGCGCCACATGATGGAGAAGATGGCCAGCACGGCCAGTGCCGGTCCGGACAGCGGCAGGATAAGCTGCCAGTAGATGCGCCACTCGCTCGCCCCGTCAATGCGGGCCGAGTCGATCAACTCGTCGGGTATGGTCAGCATATACTGGCGCAGCAGGAAAACGCCCGTCGGCGTCGCCGCGCCCGGGATGATCACGCCCCACAGGTTGTTGTCCCAGCCGATGCGTCGTGATCACGAGGAACACCGGGCACCAGCACCACCGAGATGGGGATCATCAACGTACTGATGATGATCACGAAGATAGCATCGCGGCCCTTGAAGCGGTACTTGCTCAACGCGAACGCGGCCATGCTGTTGATGACCAGCGTGATCACCGTCGCGGTGAAGGTGACCACCACGCTGTTTTTGAGGTAGGTCCAGAAATTGAAGCGTTCCAGCGGCTCAATGTAGTTGCTCCACGCCAGGCTCACCTCGCGCACAGGTTCACGTTGGTCGATGTTCACCTCCACGATTTCGTCCGGGTTGGCCGGGTCCACCATCTGCGCTTCAATGCCGACGCGGCGCACCTGGGCCATCTCCATCTGGACACCGTCCTCGAAGGTGACCGCGAAGAGCGGCAACTCCTCTTCATAGCCTTCCACGGGCACCGTCACCTGGGCGTAGGGAAGAAGCTTGGGCGGGTATTCGACCAGCGCGGCCTGGGTCTTGAACGAAGACATCACCAGCCAGAGCACGGGGCCAAACATCAGCAATCGTGCCCAGCGTCAGGTAGACGTAGGTCAAAATGTCCGACATATCCAGTCTGCTTGCCGTCCGCGTTTGCGAATCAGGAATTCACCAGTGGTTGACATGATTTGCCCTAGTCCTGAGTCCCTTCGCAATACCATAGGTTGCAGAATCAGGCGACGTCTGACCGCGGCCGAGACGCAACTGAATCATCGTGAATATCCACAATGTTACGCCCAGCAGCACGGACGCCGCCGCGGCCAGTCCGAATCGTTGGATCTGGTTGGCGAAGCCTGTGTCGTAAATGTATTGCACCATGTATTGCGTCGCCGTGCCCGGCCCGCCTCCAGTCAGCACGAAGACCTGGTCGAAGACCTGCACAGCGCGGATGAGCGACAGCACGAGCACCACGAACATGGTGGGCATGAGCAGCGGCAGGGTAATGGCGCGGAAACTGGCCGCAATTGCCGGCCCCGTCGATCTGTCCCGCCTCATAGAGCTCCGCCGGGAATCGCTTGCAGGCCCGCCAGCAGGATCAGCGTGTAGAAGCCCATTTGCGCCCAGGTGCTGACGAAGATCACCCAGAATGTCGCCCACTGGGCGTTGAGCAGGAACAGAATGCTGTCCTGCCCCATGGCGTTGAGGCCCGCGTTGAGTACGCCATTGCGCTGCAGGATCCATTTCCAGATCAGCGCCACGACCACCGGCGACAGTAACACCGGGTAGAAGAAGATGCTGCGGAAGAAGCCGCGACCGCGAATCTTGCGGTTCAGGACCAGCGACGTTATCAGGGCGAACAACACCATGCTGCCAACCTGGAAGACGACGAAGAAGATCGTGTTGTAGACGCCGCGCCAGAAGATGATCCTCACGACAGGTGTCGGGGTTCAGAATGTTGCTGCAATCGAAGAGCGTTTCGAAGTTGGCGGTCCCGACAAAGGGCCGGTCCTGCGGAAAGAGATTCGTGCCGCCGGTGAACGCGTAGTAGAAGTTCAGCAACATCGGGAACAACACGAATATGCCGAAGATGAGCAGGTTCGGCAACACGAAAATGTATCCCATGTTGTCCGGCTTGCCCACAAGTTTCTGGATCGGCTCCATGATGAAGCCGACCGAGTTCATCACGAGGCTCGAACAGGCCAGAGCAGATTTCGCCGAGCGTAATCTTGTGTCGTGACGAGACGGCGGCCTCCGTGGACTCTTCCTGGACAACCGGGCTGCTGTCGGACACGCGTTTCCTCCTGGCGGCGGAGCGGTGGCAGGACTCTTGGCGAGGTGTGACAGCGACGCCGTCATGACGGCGTCGCTGTCGTGGTCTACTGCGGTGTATCTACTCGGTCTCGGCCAGGCCGGCGTCGATGTCTTCCTGCATGCGTACCATCGCGTCGTCCATGGACAACTCGCCGACGATAACCTGCGTCAGGCGGTCGTGGTGGAGTCGAACATCACGCGGTTGTATGGGTAGCCCTGGAGATCGAAGCGCGGTCGGTCCAGCTTGCCGACCTGCTCAGCGAAGACTGCCAGGGCCTCGCTCGCCAGATCCAGGTCTGTCTCGAAGGGTACGCCGTGTCTCAGACAGGCCGAGGTGGGCCGGAGATGAAGAGTGTGCGTTCCGAGAACTCGCTCAGGATCTTCGGCTCGCCAGGTATTCCATGACGCGCGCCACTTCTTCGGGATGCTCTGTGGTGCCGATGCCGACCAGGGCAGCGCCGCCGGGCATGCCTGTGCAAGCGCCCGGGCCGCACGGATTGGGCACGGCTTCCCAGTCGAATGCATCGCCGATCAGGTCGGTGAACTGGCCGACCTGCCAACTGCCGGACATGTACATGGCAAGCTGGGCATTGGCGAATTCCTCGTTCGCCGCCGCATAGCCGGTGTTGCCGGCCCAGTGTCCAGCGGTCATGGTGCCGTCCTCGTGCCAGCCGATCAGAACGTGTCGCCATGGCGCGGAAGCCTTCGTCGTCGATGGCGGGATAGCCTTCTTCGTCAAAGTACTTCGCGCCCATGCTGATGGCTGGGCCTGCGAAGCGATGTCCGCTGCGGTCCATGGCCAGAGCATATCAATGCCGATTGCTTCCGCCACTTGGCCGGCGGCCTCCGCCCACTCTTCCCAGGTCACTTCGTCGGACTCGTCGCTGGGCACGGGCACGCCAGCCTGCTCAAAGAGCGTGCGGTTGATGAACGGGCCGGTGACGGTCAATTGCGTCATGAAGCCGTTGATGGACTCCTCGTCGCCGGGCACGCGCAGCCATGCCAGGAAGGGACCGAAATTCTCTTCCCAGTAGGCCGCATCGCTCAGATAGGGTCGCATGTCCAGATAGTGCTCGGCCAGACCGCCCAAGTCGGTGACGCGGGCCATGTCCGGACCTTCGCCCGCCGCAAGCTGGATGGGCAAGTTTCTCGAGAATGGACTGGTACGCGACCGTGTCCATCACGACCTTGATGTCCGGGTTCTCGGCCTTGAAGCGGTCAAGAAGGTCGCGCATGACCACGTCCTCATTGCCGTCCGTGTACCACGTCATGCGCAGTTCCACGGCGTCGCCGGACGCTTCTTCGGCGGGCGCCGCTTCTTCCGCCGGCTCTTCGGCCGGGGCTTCTGTGGCTTCTGCCTCTGCGGGTTCAGCAGCCTCTTCCGCGGCGGGCTCGGACGGTTCCGCGGGCGCGGCGCTCGGCGCGCACATGGTCGTGAGCAGGGCGCTGATGATCAAGATTGAGAGAATCAGCAAAGTCCTTTGTTTCATACCATTCCTCCTGATGCGGGATGTGGGAAAAACAGAAATGTGAACCGGAAATGTGAAGCCAAGGTGAACCAGGATTACGCGTACTTTCACGTGCAACGAGTCGAACACGAATCCGACTGCAAGTAGCGGTCTCCCGCAGGCGAGCTATGGAGTTGCAGCCTTGTCTGCTGCGATGATTGTCTGCGCGTGCACTGGTCGGCGCGACGTGGAGAGCGCCACTGCACTGCTACTATATCAGAAGCGCGTGGGCGGTGCAATATCGGGGACGCGATTCCTGGCGCGTCCCCGCCAGTGTGCGCGTGGTCACGCTGCGCACCTGACTGCCAGTCGTTTCGCCCGCCGAATCTCTCCAAGCGGCGGCGAAAATGGCGGAGCACCTATTCCTGATCGGAAATGCGGTACCGGCGGATGTGGTCGCCTGAATCGAACGCTCCACACTCGTAGCTGCTGACCTCGCGAGATTGTGAGCGTCACCGCAACTCTCACTCAAATACGGGGAACTCCTCCTCCGGCACTCTGCTGGCCACACCCTCGCCGCCGGTGACTTCATGCAGCGAAATATCCCATTTCATGTAGTGATCACGGGTCGTCCTGTAGTCGAATGACCCCTCAACTCTGCTGAGCTCGAGATTGTTTGTGAAGGTTCTTGACTCCTCGTTCCAACCGTCTCCGGTAGCGATGTACACCCGGTACGACCCATCCGGAATACCAGACATTGTGTAGACGACCCCGGAACGAACATAGCCAACGAGTAGGACCTTGTCCGATTTATCGGTGACGAACACCAGCCCATCGTGATCAGAACCGTTGTCTGCCCGCAGTTTGCCCTCGCCCGTCGATGCGAAGTATCTCGCCATCGTACCGGTCTTTGGCCGGATGCCGCCACGGGGGATCGCGTCGCAATCCTGGGCATACTGGATGCCGTTCGGTAACCCCACCACCCAGCCAATGCCGCCGTCTGGCAGCTTCACCTGCAGCCAGGCACACGCGCCGGACTGCCCCACGATCTCCAACTCTTCTCCACTGTTCACCGTTCCGATTTGATCATGGATCACTCCGGGCCCGTCACGCAGTTTCAATTCTTCCACGGCCACCGCAGCTTCGCCGTGGGGGGCAATGGCAAGCGTAGGCGCGGGCGTTGCCGTTGCTTTCGGTGTTGCCGTCGGCGATGGTGTGGAGGTGCTCGTCGGTGAAGGTTGCGGCATCGACGCCGGCGCCGGCTCCTCTCCTGCGATACGCTTCCCCAGAAGGACGGCAATCTCCTCCAGCTTGACGTCAGGGGGATTGAACGTGGGATAGGAGAGAGCCATCATGGCCATCACGTCGTCATGCAGAGACACGATGACGTCGGTTCGCTCCAGACTGCCGTATTGCGGCCACCTCTCCGCCTGTTCGTTCGAACCCAAGTGGGTGGCAATCGCAATTGACTTGTCGCCGATGGATGCATAGTTGAGCGTCGTCGTACGGGTCGAACCCGGCGTGAACTCAGCAGCTGCCGGGAAGAGCTGCAGGACAGATGTTGGCGTGTCCAGCAGCAGCATTGCGAGGCGCTTTTCTCCAGGCGACAAGCGAAGTGTCTTGCCCCAGAGGAGATGCGCCTCGCCTTGATCAGCGAAACGGAAACTCGTCAGCGTGTCGAACGCTTGCGTCATGTCGACGCCATCGTCCACCGCCGGAATGGTCTCATAGCCCGGCGGCAGGTCTTGCAGCGTAATCGTACCTTCTGGCTGGGGATCGGCGGAGACCACTGTGGGAGCGACAACTACGACGACCGATAGCGCGACAACACAGAGAAATAGGATAGATTCGATTCGCATGGCATCTCTCCACTATGTTTGCACTTTAGCAGGATAGAATGGACGGGCACGGCTTTCGACGGGATAATTGGGTTTGACTAGAACTCAATATCCGAGGAGGAGCCATGCCCAAGCCAATTGTATGCCTAGCCGCCGAACTAAGCCAGTACCTGGAGGTTTTTCGTCCCTGTTTCAGCAAACGCCAGTGGAAGTACTTCGTCATCGTACTGCTGGGTCTGATTGAGTGCGACGAGAGACGCACCCTGACAGGTGTACTGCGCACGATAGGTGAGCGTGTAAGCTTGTCGGGTCTTTCACGCTTTCTGAACAAGTGGCCGTGGTCGGCGGCAGAAGTGGCAGCGAACTGGCAGCAACGGTTTCGACAACGGATGTCGGTGGTGGTGGTCCAGACGAACATGCTCGTCTGCGGGCGATGCGGCCCAAACGTGCGGGACGTCCTAAGGCAACCGTCGTGACAGGTTACCTGATTCTTGACGATTCGGTTCACGTTAAGCCCAAAGGGCGCAAGATGGGAGGCCTCGGCCGCCATTATGCCAACAGTGAGGGTCGGGTGGTGAGCAGGCCATTGCCTCTTTACGGGTCTTTATCTGTTGCTGGGCCAACGCAGCCCCCTGCCGATGCAGATGTATCAGGCAGAAAGCGGTCTGCGAGCGAGAGAACGTCCCCTTTCAGCAGCAAGATCGACATGGCGGTCGAGCAAATCGAGACCTTTGAGCCGGTGGCTGATACCCATACGCATCGTGCTCATTGATAGTTGGTATCACTGCAAACGCGTACGCAAGGACGGCTCAACAGCGTGGGTGGCACGTCAGCGGCGGCCTCAAAAGCAACCGGGTCATGCGCCTGATCGCTGCGGATGGCAGCCGAGAATGGCTCAAGCTCTCTGACTATGCTGGCCCGACTCAGCCCAGAGGAGTGGCAACCGGTCACCTGGCCATCCCAGCAAGGGTGGACGAGACCTTGTATGCACATCTGGTGCCGAACCTGGATTCGCAAACTCGGACCCACTCTGCTCCTGATCACATGCCACGATCCTGGATGCATCCGCTGCCATCAGGCCCGCTTCTGGGGCAGCACGTCTCCTGGACCAAGACCCGCAAGCGCTGGTCGATATCCTTGCTGTGCGCTGGCATGATCGAAACCTTCTTCGAGTATGTCAAAGACCTGCTCGGCAGTGATCATTACCAACTCATGAGCGCACAGGCCATCCTTCGCTTCTGGACACTCATCGCTTGCTTGATGGCCTTTCTTGAGGAGCAACGAGCCGCTGAAGATGATCCTCTGCTCACATGTGGCGACATCCGACATCGCATCCAGGCACAGCACCGTCTCAACTTGCTGCACTGGCTCTATGCCCAATTTCAATCCGGCGCCGATCCAGGACAAATCTCAGGCCACTTGGCCCTATCAAGTCCCTAAAGTGCAAACATAGTAATCTCTCCTCGGTAGTCACTGTTCGTGAGACATTGCTCCGAATCTGCGATGGTCAATTGCCTGTGCTACTTCTCAGCGATCGTCCGGCGCGCGCCGATTCGGTCGGTGAGGACCGGGAACGGGACGAAGTCTTGAAACCGATAATGGCTTGCCGGAGATCCGCGACGCGTTCGCTCAACCGAGCCAAGAACTCGTGGGCGACCGGGATTCGGGGCGCAATCTTGAACGACGAAAAGGACTTCATCCACGCGTACCCGCTTTCGGGGGAAACGATCGGGCCATAGAGATGTCGTCCGACTTCGATTGGTTCAAGTATAGCAGGCGCAAGTGTATTTGTATAGGGCGCGGCGCGAAATCGCGAATCGGCCAGGACCTACGATGGGCCAGAGTCACTGTCATGCCAAGTGAAGCGACTCACGACTCCTGTGGCGTCGAGACCCCTCCCTTCGTTCAGGGCGACATAGTGCGACAATGTGGAAGCCCTGAACGCGTAGATTTCTCACTTGAAAACAGTAGTATTTCCGGGTACTCTATACACACGCCACGAAAGACAACGTGCGTTCACCGGTATTGCATTCCTACAGCCGCATTCGTCCGGCCGGAATTACCCAACTCGGCCTGCCATCAAGGAGCCGCCCAATGCCTAAGCATCAGAAAGAGGAAACCGCCATCCGCTCCAATGGTCTGCACGACGAGCCCGCAAGCGGAATGGACGACGATGAGCCTGTCGCGCCAGTGGTCAGCGCTCCCCGGGACATATCTGATTTGCCACCCAAGAAGAAGCGGAAGAAGATGTCGCGCAAGCAGTACGAAGAGGAGTTGGCCCGCCTGCAGGTGGAGCTGGTCAAGCTCCAGGAATGGATCCGGTTGAAAGGTCTGAAGGTCGTCGTCATCTTTGAAGGGCGCGACGCTGCGGGCAAAGGCGGCGTGATCAAACGCATCATGCAGCGGCTGAACCCCCGCGTGTGCAGGGTTGTGGCGCTGGGCATTCCCAGCGACCGGGAGAAGACGCAGTGGTACTTCCAACGCTATATCGCGCACCTGCCGGCGGCCGGCGAGATGGTGCTCTTCGACCGCAGTTGGTACAACCGCGCCAATGTCGAACGCGTCATGGGCTTCTGCACTGGTGAAGAGTACCGTGAGTTTATGCGCTCCTGTCCGGAGTTCGAACGCATGTTGGTGCGCTCCGGCATCATTCTCATCAAGTATTGGTTCTCGGTCAGCGACGAGGAACAGGAAATTCGTTTCCAGGATCGAATGCACGACCCCAAGAAGCGCTGGAAACTGAGCCCTATCGATACGGAATCACGGGCGCGCTGGGTAGAATATTCCAGGGCCAAGGACGACATGTTTGCCTATACCGACATCAAACAGGCGCCTTGGTACGTCGTGGACGCCGATGTGAAGAAACGGGCGCGCCTCAACTGCATCAGCCACCTGCTGAGCATGATTCCCTACGAGGACACGACGCCGGAACCGATTGAGTTGCCGCCTCGCCAGGACAACGTCGGCTACATTCGCCCGCCCTTCCACGAGCAGACCTTCGTGCCGGAAATCTATTGAAGGTGACGGCGAGGGTGACGAGCGAGATTGCATGACGGAAGGCAGTGAACGGCCCGTATGGGCTCCGCGCGTGGCGCAGCAGAAGATCCGCGCTCTGTATGAGAACGACGCGCGCGGCATCTACGACGGCGAACTGATCGACGACATCGCGTACACGCTGTACGCTCGCTGCCGCAGCTTCATCGCCGCCAACGAGGCGGTCGGCGGGTCGGCCCCCTGTCCGCGCTGCGACAACCGCATCCCGCATGACGGCGACAAGGGTACGCTCCTGGTGTGCAAGCGTTGCGGGTGGCGGCTGACGTGGGGTGAGTATTTTGAGACCATCCAGCGCCGGCAGCTCAGCGGCGCGGAACCGGTGTTACGTCTATTCCGGGACTTCGTGCAGGCGTTTCCTGCGGCGACAACCATGCGCAAGAAGATGTTGCTGATCGACCGGCTCATCCACGGCTTTCACTGGTACGCTAAGCTGGACTGCCCGACGCGACCGGTGGCAGTCAACCTCATAGAGGGCCGGCTGCGCGAGGTGATCGTCCTCCTGGACGATCTGTCGTATAGTGATGCGAGTACGCCCGGCACACGGGAGAAGCGGGCCGAATGGCAGCGCGATGTGCAGTGGGCCCGGGAGTGGTAGCGGGCGTCGTTCGCCTTTGTCGCCGATACGGTACTCGACGAAGACCAAACACGAAGAACAATTACGATGATCACCAAGGAGCCACCCATGAAGCGCACAATCTGGACGCCAATCGCTGTGCTGCTAATGCTCATCCTGCTGGCTGCATGCACAGCCGAGATTCGACCGGTTGACGTGGAAACCGTCAGCACGGAATCTCGCGAAGGAAGCTACGCCGCCGTCGTCGAGGGCCAGTTCCCCGACGCATGTAGCCAGGTTGGCGCCACCGTGCAAACCGTGGAGGGCGACATCATACGCGTCGGCGTCCTCTTGGCTCCGCCGGACCCCGAAATGATGTGCGCGCAGATGCTCACGCCCTTCACCGAGACCGTGCCTCTGAACACCGAGGGACTGGCGCCGGGTGAGTACGAGGTGCGCGTCAACGGCGTGCCGGCCATGCTCGAGATCGGCGCCGAGGTGCAGGCCCAGCCTGCTGCCATGCCCGCACCGGTTGCCTCCGTAGAGGTTGAACAGCGCGGCGATAGGGCCGTGCTCGTCATCACCGGCGACATGCCCGACGCCTGCCACGAGGTGGGCGACGTGAGCCAGCGCGTCGAAAACGGCGAGATCAGCGTCGACGTGGAGATGACGCCGCCCGACCCGGACACCATGTGCGCACAGGTCATTACGCCCTTCACCGTGGAAGTGCCCCTCGACGTGCGCCTGCCTGCAGGCGAGTATACTGTGACGGTGAATGGCGAAGTTGTGGACGTGACGGTGAAGTAGGGCGAAGCGATGCGGGTTTCTGCCGGTCTACAGTTTGGCAGTGGACTCCAGTTCGGCAATCCATGACGCAACAAATTCCCAGACGTCGCTGTCTTGGGTGCACGCAATGGCATCGTCGACCACGCGGTGTGGGGATCTGGTCCAGCAAGAAAGCAAACTGCTTTCGGCTGTGTGCTTCGGCTATGCCGGCAGTTTCGTTCTGCCAAGTTGCCAGATGCGCATAGACGGTAAGGGCGTCATCCACGCGGCCCGTGTCCGCCAGAAGCCAGAGTAGCGCTCGTAGCCCGATGAAGACTCGAAAATCCCGATGCCTCGAACTGAGTTCTAGAGCCGCAAGCGTGAGCTGCCGGGCCCGCGTGCGTTCACCCAGTGCAAGGGCGGCCCTGGCTTGCAGTCCGTATACGACCGCCATCTCATGTCCGCGCTGCAGTTCATCCAGAAGCGCCTCCGATTCCCGGAGACGATCGTCTGCCGACGCATACGCGCCAACGCTCAAGTCGACGTTCGCAAGGACGATCTGGCACCACGCGATGCGTACCGATCGGGATATCTGGCGTGCGAGACTGAGACCCAGCTCTCCCTGGACGAGAGCTTCCTGCGATCGACCCATGCGACCTAGCGCCAGGGCCCGCTCCTGGTAAATGTTCGCCAGTCGCGCGGAGTCACCCAGTTCCTTGGCCTGCGCTTCGGCCGTCAACAGCAGCCGCAGCGATTCCTCGTACGCTCCCGCAAACGTGTTGCACTCGGCCAGGATCTGAGTGCTCCAGGCGATGCCGGCCCGATCGCCCATCTCCGAATAGAGTCGATAACTCTCATTTGCCGGCGCCAACGCCTCCTTGACGTTGCCTGTGTTTCTCAACAGAATCGCGAGCCGGTGTAGGGAGTGTGCCTCGCTGCGCCGGTCGCCAGCCTCGCGAAGCCGGGCAAGCGCCTCTCGAAAGCGCTCCGCTGCAGCGTGGTAGTTGCCAGTCTCGGCGTCGGCCTGCGCCAGACCAATCAGGCTGCGGGCGACTCCCCATCTGTGGCCAATGCTTTGATACAGGGACAGACTTCGAGCAAAGCTGTCGCGGATCTTCTGGTCATCGCGCCAGAACGTGTGGATACCTGACCGCAACCATGCAAAGGCAAGGCTCTCGACGCGCCCCCTGTCCTCTACGGGCAGTTGCTCCAGCATCTGCAGTGACCCGCAAAGCAAGTCGTTCGCCTCGATCGGCCTTCCCTGTCCATGCGCGAATACGCTGCGCCATGTGTTCGCGTGGGCTAACAGACGGCTAGAATCCCGGCCATCGCCGGCCTCCAGCGTGCTGGCCGCCATTTGGAAGAGCTCTTCGCCATCGCCCAGGCGGCCCATCCATTCATGGAAGAAGCCAAGCCCGTCCATGGCCTTGTCCACCAGCGCCCAGTCGCTGCCGCGCACAGCCCACTGCCATGCCGCGCGGGTAGGTTTTCTGCTTCCCGCTCCAGTACCGCAATTGACTCCATCTGGCTGTGTCCAAGCAAGTCCTCGCCGTGGACGTGGGCAATCTCGCAGAAGCACACGCAGTGGCGGCGGCGCACCCGGTACTCCGTCTCGGCGTCGTCGGCCAGCCTCTCCGCGCCGTACTGGCGCAGCATCTCGTGCAGCGCGTAGCGGCCTCGATCCCTATCGAAGCGAATCAATGACTTGCCGGCCAGTGTTCCGAGTTGACGCAGTGAGGCGCCGGCCACAATTTGGGCCGACTCGCGGGTGAAGCCGCCGTTGAAGACGGATAGAGCAGAGAAAGCCATTCGTTCAGCGTCATCCAGTCGCTGCCACGTAGTGTCGAATACGGCGCGAATGCTGCGGTGGCGTGCTGGTGCGCCGCGCTGCCTGTTTTCCAGAATGTCCAGGTTGCGGCCAAGCTCGTGCGCGATTTCGGCCGGCGTCAGTATGCTGACCCAGCTCGCCGCCAACTCAATGCCCAGCGGAATGCCATCCACAGCGTTGCAAATCTGCACGACGGAAGGCAGTTGTTGCTCGGAAAGACTGAAGGCAGGTTCGGCGCGGCGAGCACATTGTTCGAAGAACTGCACGGCAGCAGGGATCAACTTGATGTAGGATGCGGACTCGTAGCCACAGTCCAGTCCGCCGATGGGCAGCGCTTGCTCGCCTGGCAGGCGCAGACGCTCGCGCGACGTCGTGACAATTTTCACGTGCTGGGCCGCCTTCAGGATTTCGTTGATTAAGGCCGCACCGTCCAGCACATGCTCGAAGTTGTCGAGAATGAGCAGCAGTTCCTTGCCGCGCAGGTAGCTGAGAAGCTGCTCTTTGGGCGTGCGCCTGTAGCCCGAGGCCACCTGTAGCGGAAGGCGGACCGCGTCCGCCACCGCAGTGACCAGACGGTCTGCCCCGTCCACCTGCGCCAGTTCCGCAAAAAAGACGCCCTGC
>CAVVYP010000008.1:0-14871 GCA_963752485.1 uncultured Chloroflexia bacterium | reverse complement strand
AGTCGGGTTCGTCTTCGGGGAAGTAGCTGCTGGCCTGTTTCCAGTGCAGTACGGCGAGATGTGGAAAGCCGCCCGCGGTTTCGATGCGTCCCTTCACGGCCATGATCGTGCGGCCCTGATACCAGAGATTGTCCACGACGAGGATCTTGCGACCTTCCAGGAGCGAGTCCGACGGGAACTGAAGAAATCGCGGCCAACTCAGTTTCGTGCGTTGGCTGGGGTCTTCCGGGAAGAGGACGGCCGCTGTCAGCACGTCCTTCATCTTCAGCGCTTCGGCGATCATGCCGCCGGGAATGATGCCACCGCGGTGATGGCCAGGATCACGTCGTAGGGCGTGTCCAGCTTGAAGACCAGGTCGCTGATCAGTTCTTCAACTTCGTGCCAGCTAAGGTAGACATGCTTCATTTCATCCCCTCACGTTTGTTGCCTTGGTGCGTCGACATCAATCTTGACGCGATGCTGAAACTTCCGCAGTCGTGGACGTGTATGCTCCCGCTTTCGGGTAGCCGGCGCCCGCTGCGCCCGCTGCGCCTGCTGCGCAGCTACTTCTTGACCACTTCATCGGCCAGCGCAGAGGCGGCCAGCGCTGCCTGCATCGCCGGCGCGAGCCGGACTTCCGGTACATGCGGCGCTTCAAGCATCGTGAACCCAAGCTCCAACTCGACGGTCGCAGCCGCTACACCATCCTCATCGTCGATTACCAACCAGTCGGGCGCAGCGTAGTGCAACCGCGCCGTTCCCGGCGGCGCGTTCCACAGCCGGAAGCCGCCGTCCGCGCCGCTGTAACGCGGCGAATCGCTCACCGCTGCCCAGATGCTCGAGCTCGACCTCAACACCTGGGAAACCCAAGTCTCCGCCCACCGAGGCCGCGCCACCGGGACGGAGTCGAATCATCAACGGATCGTGGTCGCTCGTCTGGCACGGTTCGCGCCCCAACTCCGGCCCGCACATGGCGAAATCGGCATTGAAATGGAGTGCGTCCGCGCCGGAAAAGGATTGTACCATATTCGGCGAGATGAGAATATGGTCGAGAACTTGGCTGATGCCGTTGAAGATATAGGAGTACCGGTCGTTCTGCGGGCAATAGCTGCCAGATGTCGAGCAGCGGAAACGCGTTCTCCGCACTCGCGGCGGTCAGTTGCAGGAGCGGCGCGCTGCCGGCAAAATCGTTTAGGTCACCGATCACGATGACGTTCTCGACGCCATCGTCTGCGTGCGACGCATTCACGATCTGCGCCACGTGCGCCGCTTGCAACAGCCGGCGTTTGGCGTTTGTTTCCTCGTCTCCCGCTTTGCTCTTCCAGTGGTTGTTGACCAAGCGCAGCGCGAACGGGTCGCCCCACTCGCCCTCCACCAGCACGTCCATCACGAGCGGCGGACGGTTGAAGAGCGGGAATTCGCCCGGCAGACACTGTTCGCCCTCGACCTCGAGCACCCCATAGTCGTGCGGGGAGCAGCCCTGTACACCGTCGTAGCGGACGACGTGCGCACGGTCGGCCCGTACGAGGAAGCTGTTGGTGAGGGGAAATTCGGCGTCGCCGGACATGGGCCCGTCCACGGCCACGACCTCGTAGTGTAGCCGCTGGTGCGTCGCCAGCGCCTCGGCCAGAGCGTTTGCATCGGCCTTCGCGCCCGTTTCCTGCAGGGCAACGATGGTGCAGCCTTGCATTGGCCCGGCAATCGCCTCTGCCGCTCGCGTCACGGCGCGATCGTAGTCTTGCCGATCGGTGTACTGCGCTTCACCGCGCCCCAGTCCGTGCACGTTGAACGTGCAGACCGTAAACTCATCCGCTGACGCGGCGAGCCCCTCCTCTATGGCAGGCGGCGCCGCGTCTACGGTCACCGGCTGACCCGGGAGCAGCAACAGCTGGTACTTGCCGAAGTTGTAATCCAGCACGGCGCGCACGGTTTCCGTCCCATCCTGCCCGCTGCGGATGCGGTCTCCCCAGTTGGCCGCCGGCAGATCGCCGCCCAACAGATTCGACAGGTACTGGAGAGAGTGTCCGGCCCAGGGCGCATCTGCGGAAGAATCCGCATCCTCCGCACTTCGCAGGATGCGCCCATAGTCCACGGCCGGCTGCAGGTCGTCGGGCAGAAACGCGATCTCAGCCTCGCCGGACGCGTAGCGTTTGGTCGGTCCGTGCACGATGCCGGACAGGCCGTCCGTCTTCACCGCCATGCCTTCGAAGCGTTCGTAGAGTTCCTCCACGTCTGCGCCCAGACGCAGTTCCGGCAGGGCAACCGGCGCGATCGTATCGCTCCCGCAGGCCGTGGACGCCTCCACGTTGCCGACCCGGGAGAGTTCCGTTTTGCCGTAGTATTCCTGGACCAGCGCATCGCGTACGGCGACGCATGCGCCGCTCTGAACGGCGCGCGACGTGGTCTCGGGTGGGCGGTAGGTATACACATAGACGCCGTCGCTGGTGAGGGGATCGCCGTCGCCAACCGGATCCTGGAGGTAGAAGCCATCGCGCGTCAGCCCCGTGACCACACCGGCCGCGTCCACGCGTGCGCCGGCCAAGGGCGAGGTTCTGCCCGATCCTTGGATCTCGTAGATGGGAGTGAAACCGGGGCCGGTCTGCTGCGCTCGCGCCACCGAAATGCCTGTGGCTTCCGGCATCGTGGCCGCGCCGACAAGAAGGAGTAGAAGCGGCAGTATGCGGGCGGTGGCGGGGCGCAATGACATATCCGATTTTCCGAAGCGCTGCCGGCGGGTGATTGGCGGCTCGCCGGCATTGTACTATGCCCCACGCGCGCCGCCAATCCGGCTTGCTGCCGGCGAGCGCACAGGAACGAGCGGACGCAGCCGGCAGACTTCGCACGGTTCGGCCGCCATCCTGAGAGCGGAGGCAGTGATTTTGCGCGATTTTGGGCGAATGCGCTTGCTGCTATACTAAACAGAGCCAATACGGCATGCTTGACGCACGTAGGTCCGTCGTGATCTCGGCAGCCGGGACATGCTGCGATTCATTCCACTGCTGTCCGGCAGTTGTTCCCGGCACTGTTTCCTGGCACTGTTATTGGGAGCGACCATGGACAAGACCCCAGACGTATTCGAATTCGTTGGCATCAGCGAAGTGGCGGAAACCACTACGCACTTGCTCGGTTTGGCGCTGCACCAGGCCGACCGGGCCACCGCAGGGAAAGCTGAAGCGCTGGGCGAAGTAGAGCAGTACGTTCTGCAACAGGCGCGCAACTATCTATCCACCGTGCGCGAAGGATTCGTGCTCAGCGTGCGCACCTCCGACACCGGCACACGCGGAGACATCCGCTATCTGATCGATCGCGTGCTTACGGACTGGGACCAGCTCAGCCGTGAACTGGGATTTGACGAGGATATGCTTGACGCCGGCGCGGGGGAGGCGGACGTCGTACCGGCAGACTCCGATGGCGATCGGGTGGAATTGCAGCGAGTGCGCCGCCAGCTACTCGCGTTTGGTATGGCCGTCATCGCCATGGGCTACCTGCCTCGCCTACCCTCCAAGCAGGTGACCTTCCCCCACAGCTATGGCAAACCGCCCACGTATGCCGACATCCCGGTTCCGCACACGCCGGGGGAAATGCTTTGGCGCATCGAGGAACTGGAGGAGACGGTTTGGCAGATGATGTCGCGCGACTTGGGCGAACTGGTACAACGCCGGTACGGGCCGGTGCGCCGCACCTACGGCTTCTTCGAAACCAGCGCGTGGCTGTCCATCCGCGAAGTGGAGCGCTTTGGCATCAAACAGTCGAAGCCGAGCCTGAGGCGGTTCTAGGGGAAAGTCGTTGCGCAGAAGCACGCTTGTTCACGCATTGTATCCAACAAGCGTTCACGTCCCATCAAAACAGAACGCCTGACCGGATCGTATTCTGGTCAGGCGGTTCGTTGGTCTGCCTACATCAGCTCTATGCAGGCGGGCGGCAAGTCGGCGCAAGACGGTGCGGCAACAAGACTCGGCCTTGCATGCGCAAATTTCAAACGTGCAGGAGATACGCGAGCGCTATGCCTTGAACAGGTAGCGACCGCAACTTGTGCACAGCACGAGCTCATCCTGGTTGCTGCTCAGTGCGCTGAGCACACCGGTAGGCAGCGACACATGGCATACGCCGCACTCCGTCTCGTTCACCGGAGCAACGGCCACGCCGGCGCGGCGCTTGCGCATGTGCTCATACTTCTCCAGCAGCGCCGGCGACATCGCCGCGGCCAAGCTCTCCCGCTTGCGCTTCAATAGCACATAATTCTGCTTCATCTTGGCTTCGTCGACGAGCAGGCTCTCCTGGCCATTCTTCCACTCAGCTTCCATCGTCGTTACCGCACCGCGCTGCTCTTCCGCCTGCACCTTGAGTTCGTCCACCTGCATCATCGCCTCTACGGCGGAATCTTCCACATGTGCGCGTTGCCTGCGCAGTGCGTCCGCGCTGGCCTGGAGGGCCTCCAGCTCTTTCGGGATATGGATCTTGCCGCTCATGAGTTGGTTGTCCGTGTCGGAAATGCGACCGGCGAGCGTGCGTGACTCTAGCTCGGCGTCCTGCTGTTTGGCCTGCCACGAATGCAACTCGGCTTCCGTCTGCTCGGCCTGTTCACGCGCGGCGCGCAGTTCGTCGGATTCGCCCAGCGCCTTCTGGATTTCAAGCAGGCGGCGTCGCACCTTGGTCCACGTCAAGTCGACCTTCTGCAATTCATACATCTTGGCGGCATCGTCCAACACCCACCTCCTCAATGATCGAACATGACGATCGAGTTGACCGGTATTCAATTGGCGATTCAAGCGGCAAACTACCGGTATTGGGCATAGGTCTTCCACCCTCCCTTGAGTATAGCACCGCCGCGGAACATCCCAAAGACCCGGCGTCACGGAAGCCGGGCCGCTGCAAGAGGCGGATCGCGCCACTTGCCAATTTGCGCCCATTCTCGCGACAATAGCCGATAGTGGACATAGGTGTCGGACGCGCAAGCAAGAACTGTCCGCGGTGCAGGTTGTGGCGGTAGAGAGAGAAGGATTCACACGCAGATGTCCCGGTTGCCCTCCAATCGCACGGCCCATAGTTTTGTCGAAATGGCGTTGATTATCGTTCTCTTCACCATCGTCCTGCTGTCGATCCTGCTCATTTTGGGTGACGATCTGCGCACCTTCATCAACGACCTGCTCCAGACCTGGTTTCCCGCCTAGCGCGCCGGGTTGAGTCCACGCCCGTTCGGTCGGGCGTCCGCATCATCAAGCGTAGGACAATCTCCCGTGGCGTTCACCGCCCAACTGCGCTCGATTGCCGACAGCGCGCTGGACCTGCTCTTTCCACCCCAGTGCGCCGGTTGCGGCGCGCCGGGGACGGAATTCTGCGACCGCTGCGCCCAGGCTGTGGAGCCTGCTCCAACGCACGCGCTGCGCACGCTGCGGCCGGCCGCAACCGGTCGCCGTCCTCCGATGTCCTTCCTGTCAAAGCGGACGCCATTCCCTCGCCCTGTCGCGAGCCGCCGCACTGCACACCGCGCCCCTGCGCGAAGCCATCCACGCGCTCGAAGTATCAGGACCGGCCGCGGCTGGCGCGGCCGCTCGGCCGCTATCTGGTCGCCGCCATGCAGCAGGAGCCGTGGCTTTCGCGCATCCCGCACATCGACGCCGTAGTTCCCGCGCCGCTGCACGCGGACCGGCTGCGCGAGCGCAGGCTATAATCAGTCGGAGCTGCTCGCCGCGGTCCTTTGCGAAGCCTGCGGCCTGGAATTGCACCCGGGCTGGATCGAGCGCGTGCGGGCCACGCGGCAGCAAGTTGGCCTCACTGCGATCGAGCGTCAGCAGAACGTTGCCCGTGCGTTTCGCGCCGGCGCATGTGTCTCGGGAAAGACGCTGCTGGTCGTCGACGATGTCTACACCACAGGCGCGACGCTGGAAGCGTGCGCAGAGGCCGCCCTGGACGCCGGCGCCCGGTCGGTGTATGCCTTGACACTGGCCATCCCGGCGCACTCGTAGTCCGGTTGTGCCGCGCGGGCATCAGTTCGGCCGCCTTCGAAAAGTTGTTCCCGTGCTCACTGACTGATCCGAAAAATCACAGTTGACAATGCCCGGCAACGGGCATACAATTTGTACATGAACCCGATATGCCTATCTCGTTGGGTCTTACGCCATCCGCAGAACTTGCCGAGCTCCCAAATCCTTCGGCGCCCAGTAACCTGCATAGCTGAATAGCCGCATCACACGCAACGGAGGGTGTCTGTTTGCCTATCCGGTGTCGTGGTTTCGGCTACCCGAGCGCATTGGCGCCTGGTGAACCGATCGGAACTGGGGACTGCGAACGTGCGGTGGCCGTCAACCCCGAAGCAGACGGGTTCCCGCGGTTGCAACGATCTACTTCGTAGAAAGGAGTATGACCATGGATTTGATCATTCATGGCCGCAACGTGGACGTCACCGACTGGATCGAGGAATATGTGGACAAGAAGGTGGGCAAGATGGAGCGCTACCTTCCTTCCGCAGGCGAAGCTCGCGTCGAGCTGACACACAACGAAACGCGAGCCGCCGCTGATCGGTACACCTCCCAGATCACGATCTGGACCAACGGACAGATACTGCGCGCCGAAGAGTCGACCAGCGACATCTTCGCCTCCATCGATGCCAGCGCGGACAAGATGTATCGGCAGATTCGGCGCTTCAAGGGACGCCGCTATCATACCAAGCGCCGCGCCTCGGCCGCCGCCTCCGCAGAGGCCGAGTTCCTGGCCACCATGGCTGAGGCCGAGGAGGAGGAAGAGGAGGAGGCCCGCATCATCCGGCGCAAGGAATTCCCCCTGCAACCCATGAACGAAGAGGAAGCCATGGCGCAGATGGAACTGCTGGGCCACGACTTCTTTGTCTATTTTGACCTGGAAGCCAACGGCGTCAACGTGCTGTATCGACGGAGGGACGGCCAGTTCGGGCTCCTGCAGCCGCGCATGGTCTGATAGACAGCCCACATGTCGGACTCAGCAGCCGGCGGATAGGCAGATTTGCCAGTGGGCAGTACATCGGTAGATAGATAGGGCCCGCACCAGTGCATGAACGGTGCGGGCCCTGTTTGCTTCGCAGCGATTGATTCCGCATTCTTCCCTGCAAGGAACCGACCCCCTGGCAAAATTGTGTGCTAATGGTCCTGTGCGCGTATGGGTTCGGTGCTGTCCACCAGTTGCAACCCTTGGGCGGCAAACTCGCGCGAACGCCTGCTGCGCAATGGCGTGGAAGTCGATTTCCGGGTGCACGACCGGCGACGTGCAATCCTGCAAGAGGTGCACCTTTTCGAGCATGCCCGGCTGCGATCGGAACTCCGAGACGATATCCTCCACCGTCTCCAGCACACAGTGGCTCTCCGCCTCGCCGGCAATATAGACCGCGTCCGCCGCGGCGAGCGTATCCAGCAGCGCCTGGTTTCTGGCGGTCCCGGGCCGGTGGGGTACGTCGATCTCCGGCTGCATGATGGAGTAGTGCTCCGTTTCCGGGATGCTGCCCTTCATGACCCACTGCGGCTCCACCTGGCGCGCCAACGCATGCCACACCACCGCGGACCAGAGCTCCGGGTCCAAGGCATGGCCCACGCTGCCAATCAGTACGTGGTATGGCCAGACGACAAGTTGTTTCTTCGCCTGCCGCTCCAACTCCTCGACGTATTGCCGCGACCACTCCGGCATGAGCAACGGCGACCAGCGACCGCCGGCAACTTCCTCGGCTGCAATTACCGTGTACGGCTCCGGGTGACGCCCGTTGGCGTCCACCCACCAGGTAGGCGAGAAGATCTGCTGGGGTACATGCGAGTCGAGCGAACAGGTGATCTGGCCGA
Source organism: uncultured Chloroflexia bacterium (assembly GCA_963752485.1). Lineage (GTDB taxonomy): Bacteria > Chloroflexota > Anaerolineae > Caldilineales > Caldilineaceae > JASGTU01. The sequence continues at coordinate 7,090 of CAVVYP010000008.1, read as the reverse complement.
TCGACTCGGCATTGCGGTAGATGAACTCAATCGTGCGGCGGATGTCGCCCTTCGCGCCGGGCACGTAGAGCGAGCCGTTTTCATGACAGAAGTCAACCTGCATGTCGATGAGCAGCAGGTGCACGTGCGGCTCGTCCGCGGAGACGGCCGGCGCGTCTGCGGACGCCGCGGCTTCTGCGATGGCGTTCTTGTCCGGGTAGAAGAGCGTCCCCACGCGGTCTGGGTCGTAGAAGTCAGGAAACCGGGCCATGGTCCCTCCTTTCGAATCTGCGTTCCGCTGTGTCCATAGGCGATCATACCGTGTTGCGTCACCTAGGTCGGATTGTCGCGCATTGCCGGGCCCGTGTCCAGCGAAGCGGTCGTCGGGCGTACCTGAACGTCAGGACAAACGGGCAGGCTGGTACACGCTGGGCAGCCCGACTCGGCTGCGCCTGACAGTCCTGCGCCGCTGGACCTAGCGCCGCGCGCCCGTCGTTGATCCCTCGTTGACAGGCGGTTGCCGTGCAAACAGGGGCGTGTGCTAAAATGGAGCGGCCTCCGTCTTGGTGCAACTTGGGGCGCAGGGCGACGTATCGCTACGCGAATGGATCGCGGATGTGTGCGTTGTGGCGTCTCACGAGGAGACTGGCGTGGACAATACGAACTTACCTGGGAATGGGACTCCCGGCAATGGATCATCGGGTACCCCGGAGTCCTCTGGCCAGGAATCCAATACATCGGTGACGCTGCAGCGATTGCTCACCGCAGAACACGACGAGCTCTTGCGTCGCGAACGCGCCCTCCTGGAGGGTCTGCGCGTCAACCTGGCTCGCCTGGATGCGCCGGACGAGGACCTGGACGATCCTGCAACGCAGCCTGCGACAGATCGAGGAGCTCTTCCTGATCGTCGTCGTCGGCGAATTCAACGCCGGCAAGACCGCGTTTCTCAACGCGCTGCTCGGCCAGAAGGCCCTGCCCGAAGGCATTACGCCCACCACCAGCCAGATTCATGTGGTGCGCCACACGGACGGACTCACGATCGAGCCGCCGAGCGAGGATTACCGCATTGTCCGCGCGCCGGTGGACTGGCTGCGCGAGCTCAACCTGGTCGACACACCGGGTACCAACGCCGTGATCCAGCGCCACCAGGAAATCACAGAGACCTTTATCCCGCGTAGTGACCTCGTGCTTTTTGTCACCAGCGTGGAGCGGCCCTTCACCGAGAGCGAGCGCGCTCTTCCTGGAGCGCATCAAGGAGTGGGGCAAGAAGATCGTAGTCGTGGTCAACAAGATCGACCTTGTGGAAGAGGAATGCCGAAATCCAGGAGGTCGTGCACTATGTCGGCCGCAACGCGCAGGAACTGCTGCGCCTCGCGCCGGATATCTTCCCCGTCAGCGCGCGCATGAGCCTTGCGCGCCAAGCTTGCCACGCGAGAGCGATGAAGACCTGCTGGACAACGCCACAGTGGGCAGAAAGTCGCTTCGGCGCGCTGGAGCAGTATATCCTGACGACGCTGGACGCCGACGAGCGCGTGCGGCTCAAGTTGGAGAACCCGCTTGGCGTCGGCCGCCCTGCTCATCGACCAGTACAGCGACTTGATCGCCGACGCGCAAAGAGGTGCTTAAAGGCGACTTCGAGACGCTCGACCTGATCGAGGAGCAGCTCGACGCCTACCAGGAGGACATGCGCCGCGACTTCAAGTTCCAGAGCAGCCGCGTCGACAACGTGCTCTACGAGATGGCCGAGCGCGGCGACCGTTTCTTCGACGAGACGCTGCGTCTGAGCCGGGTGTTTGAACTCCTCAACGGCGAGAAGATTCGCGCCGAATTCGAACGCCAGGTCGTGGGCGACACCAGCCAGGAGATCGAGCGCCATGTCAGCGCGCTGATCGACTGGATGGTCGAGAAAGACTATCGCATGTGGACCGACGTGATCAGCTTCATCGACCGTCGCGCCACCGAGCACTCGGAACGCATGGTCGGCCAGGTCAGCAGCGAGTTCGAGTTCAACCGGCAGAACATGCTGGCCACCGTCGGCAGAGACGCGCAGCGCGTGGTCGAGGGCTATGACCGCGAGGAGGAGTCCCGCAAGCTGGCGCAGGAAATGCAGCGCGCCATCATGCAGACGGCCGCCGTGGAAGTCGGCGCGCTGGGTCTCGGCGCGTTGCTAGTCGCGCTCTTGCAGACCTCCATGCTGGACATCACCGGCATCCTCGGCGCCAGCGCAATCGCCGCCATGGGCCTCTATGTGCTTGCCCTACCGCCGCTCGAAGATCAAGCTGGAGTTGCGCGAGACGATCAACGACCTGCGCAGCCAGCTGGATGCCGCGCTCAACCGCCAGTTTGAGAAGGAACTTGGCGACAGCGTACAGCGCATCCGCGAGGCCGTCGCGCCCTATACGCGCTTCGTGCGCGTCGAACGCGAAAAGCTGGAGCGGCTGGAAACCGAACTCAAGGCCGCCGAGGTGGAAGTCGGTCAACTGCGCACGATGATCGAGGATCTGGAGCCAGCGAACCGGCAGTCGAAGCTGCGCCGGAACCGCCGCTATAGCGATGGCGCCGGCTGACTGATGTCGCCCCACGCGCCTACGGATCGATGCATGACGGCCGCCATCACTCTTGTTCCCCTCTCCTCCGAACACCATGTCGATGCGTTGCAGCAGGTCTATCGCGCCGTACCCGAGTTCTGGGAGATGTACGGCCTGCCCGCCGCGCCGGACGGCCAGGCGCTGACGCGATCTGCAGGAAGCCGAATCCACGCCGGGACGCACCATGATGGGCATCGTGCGCCGGGTGGACGAGGACGACCCGGCGGCCGGTTTCGAGATGGTCGGCATGGTCGATTTCCGGCTGCACTGGCCGCAGGAAAGCATCGCCTATGTCGGCATGCTCATGGTTGCCGAGCCGTATCAGCGACAGGGCATCGGTACGCAGGCGTGGCGGCTGCTTGCAGCAATGGCTGGCAAGCAGCACGGAGATCGAAACCGTGCGCCTCGGCGTGGAGCAGTTCAACCCGGGCGCGCTGCGCTTTTTCCAGCAGCGTTGGCTTCACGTTGACCGGCGAAACCAACCGCATCAGCGTGGGCGACAAAGTGGATTCGCCTGCTCTATATGGAACAACGGCTCGCACCGGCGACGAATCGACCAGCGAGTCGCGTGAACAGCCAAGCCAAGTCATACAACACATGGCGCGCACGAAAGGAGAACCAATGTCACATCTAACCGATCTGCCGGCCTGGCAGGCGCTTGCAGACCATCGCGAGGCGATGAACGGCGTGCACATGCGCGATCTCTTTGCCCAGGACCCGCAACGTTTCGAGCGCTTCTCGCTGCGCTTCGAGCGACATCCTCTTCGACTACTCCAAGAACCGCATCACCGACGAGACGATGTCGCTGCTCTTCGACTTGGCGCGCGAAGCGGGGCTGTCCGCCAAGATCGAGGCCATGTTCACCGGCGAGAAGATCAACAACACGGAGGACCGGGCCGTGCTGCATGTCGCGCTGCGCAACCGCAGCAACCGCCCCATCCTCGTCGATGGCGAGGACGTGATGCCCGAGGTGAACGCAGTGCTGGCCAAGATGCGCGTGTTCAGCGAAGCGGTGCGCAGCGGCGCATGGCGAGGCTACACCGGCGAGCGCATCACCGACGTCGTCAATATCGGCATCGGCGGCTCGGACCTGGGCCCAAAGATGGTGACGCAGGCGCTGACACCCTACGGCAGCCCGCGACCTGCGTGTGCACTTCGTCTCCAACGTGGACGGCACCGACATCGCCGAGACGCTCAAACGCGTGCAACCGGAGACCACGCTCTTTCTGGTGGCGTCCAAGACCTTCACCACGCAGGAGACCATGACCAACGCGCATACGGCGCGCGGCTGGCTGCTGGCCGAAGCCGGCGATGAGGGCGCCGTGGCCAAGCATTTCGCCGCCACTGTCCACCAATGCGGAGGCCGTACGCGACTTCGGCATCGACCCGGACAACATGTTCGTGTTCTGGGACTGGGTCGGCGGGCGCTATTCGCTCTGGTCGGCCATCGGCCTGTCCATTGCCCTCTATATCGGCATGGACCGTTTCGAGGAGTTGCTCACCGGCGCGTATCGAAGTGGACGAGCATTTCCGCACCACGCCCTTCGAGAGAGAACATCCCGGTCATCATGGCGCTGCTGGGCATCTGGTACAACAACTTCTTCGGCGCCGAGACTTCGGCCATCCTGCCCTATGACCAGTACCTCAACGCCTTTGCCGACTATTTCCAGCAGGGCGACATGGAGAGCAACGGCAAGCGCGTGACCAAGGCGGGCGACGTGGTGGACTACAGCACCGGGCCCATCATCTGGGGACAGCCGGGCACCAATGGCCAGCACGCCTTCTATCAGTTGATCCACCAGGGCACGAAGCTGATTCCCTGCGATTTCTTTGCCGCGGCGCAGAGCCACAACCCGCTGGGCAACCACCATCCGATTCTCGTCTCCAACTTCTTCGCCCAGACGGAAGCGCTGATGACGGGCAAGACGCCAGACGAGGTGCGGGCGGAACTCGTCGAACAGGGCGTCTCCGGCGACGCAACTGGAGCTGCTGGTCGCGGCCAAGACCTTCCCCGGCAACCGGCCCACCAACTCCTTCCTCTATCGCAAGCTGACGCCGCGCACGCTCGGTGCGCTGATCGCCTTCTACGAACACAAGATCTTCACCCAAGGCGCCATCTGGGACATCAACTCGTTTGACCAGATGGGCGTGGAGTTGGGCAAAGTGCTGGCCAAGGCGATCCTGCCCGAGCTGGCCGGCGAGGTCGGACGTCGACCAGCCACGATTCGTCCACCAACGGCCTTATCAACTACTACCGCGCCTTGCGCCGCGAGGGGAATCCGGCACAGACAATCATGACCGCCAGCTGACGCCCAGCCGCACAAACTCAGCCTCTTTCACCGGGGTTTCGACAAGCTCTTCCCGGCCATCCGCTACTACTACGAGACCGTGCGCGGCCACGCCTGGTTCACGCAGATCACGCCGCAGTTGTGGCTGGGCGGCGCGCCCGCTTACCCAAGCGACTATCAGGCGCTCCTGGACCTTGGCATTAACGCTGTCGTCAATATCCGCGCCGAGCGTGATGACGACGTGGACTTCTACGCGGCGCACGACATCCGCTATGTGCGCTTTAGCGTTCCGGATGTCATGGTGCCGGACGGCGAGATACTGACCGAGGCGACGGACTGGATTGCGGAGCAAGTGGCGGACGGACGCGTCGTGTTGGTGCACTGCGCCAAAGGGCGCGGCCGCTCGGCTACGCTGCTGGCCGCCTACTTCATGCGCGAGCAAGGCATGACGTTCGACGAGGCCGTAGAGACGATGAAGAGCAAGCGCTCGCTGACAAAGCTGGAGGCGCGGCACCAGCGTGTACTGGAGCCCTGGCTGGTAGCGTGGAATGCAAGCCAGGCAGCGGACGCGGAGAATTAGTCGGCGTAGATCGCCTGCATGAGCGTGCGCTGCACAGCGCGCGGATTCGTCTGCTCTTCGTTGCTCAACATCACGATCAACGTGTCGTCGTCCAGGAAGCGCGTTACGTTCGCGACAAAGCCCTCAATGCCGCCGTTGTGGAATGCAACCGGATGGCCGAACTCTTTCGTCACAACCCAGCCGTAGCCGTAGCCAACGCCCGGGCTGCCGGGTATCGCCGCCTGCATGGCGAACATGGCCTCCTGCAATTCGGGTGCGAGCAACGAACCCTCGGCCAATGCGCGGTCCCACTTCAAAGATCCTCGGCTGTGGAGTAGAGCGCGCCGGCCGCGTGGGGAATCGACATGTCCACGAAGTCCGCTTCCGCACCGCTTGCGTTCACATACCCCACGGCCAAGTCGTCGCGGTTGTGGTCATAGCCTGTGTTCGACATGCCCAGCGGCGCGAAGACAAGCTCCTGCGCCACTTCTTCATAGGGGTGGCCGGTCACCGTCTCGATGATCTGGCCGAGGAGTATGTAGCCCGAGTCCGAGTAGTTCCAGCGTTCGCCGGGCGGGAAGTCCGGCGGCGCGTTGCGAAAGCGGTCGATGGTCTCGGTCAGCGTCGTAGGCTGGTTCTTGGTCGCCTCAAAGTCCGGAAATTGAGTGAAGTTGGCGACGCCCGCGGTGTGCGACAGCAACTGCTCGACGGTGATGGTGGACCACGCGTCGGGGCACCTATCGACATACTCGCAGATGGGGTCATCGAGGTCCAGCAGCCCGCGCTCCTGCAACATGAGCACGATCATCGCCGTCATCGGCTTTGTTACCGAGCCGATGCGATAGCGCGTCTGCGCGTCATTCGGAGTACCTGCAGCCCGGTCCGCCAGGCCATAACCCTTCGACAACACGACATCGCCCTCGCGCGCCACGAGAATCATGCCGTTGAACTGTTGCGCCTGGGCAAACGCATCGAACGCCGATTCGAGCTTGGAAGCCAACTCCGCATGATGGCCCGCTGCTTGCGAAGGTTCCTCTACCGCCTCTTGCGCTGGTTCCGGCGTGGGCTCTGCCGGCGTGGGGCCAACCGGTACAGTTGTGTCGGTCGCCTCGGGGGAAGCCGCCGCCACTGCGACGGTCTCAGCAGCCACAGGCGAGGGCGCCGCTTGCTCGACGGTCTCCGTAGCGGCAGGCGCGATCGTCTCATCCGCAGCGGGAGCCACGGCCGGCGCAGTGCACGCTGTGACCGCAAGCAGTACGGCCAGCATCGCCGCCAAGAACGGGAGTTTCACGTGGCTCATCCCATCGCGCTCAGACATCGACATCGCATTGCCTCCAATGACTGTGCCCGCCAACATCCGCTAGCCGGCGCCACGCTGACCGTTCCTACACCGACAACCAGTCCGGCCAGTCGATGGTTGCTCCGTCGCATCCGGCCTTCAGCACACGCCGGATGAGCGCCTGCACGTCCTCGCGCTGCGCCACTCAGGCCCCATGCACGCACCTCCGGAACCACCGTTCGAGCCGCTGCTACATGCGTGGCCGTGACGTGCGCGGCGCGTGGGCACACCTGGTGGAGCGCCAACGCGTGCGCCTGCTCCAGAACCTCAATCGACACGATCTCGACGAGCCAACCCAGTCGAATGTTCTCATCCACGGCGCGCATGGCCGCCAGTG
>CAVVYP010000007.1:0-690790 GCA_963752485.1 uncultured Chloroflexia bacterium | reverse complement strand
CCGGGTAGGCTGGATGCAGCGCCGCTTGCCATAGATTAGAGAGTGCAGAGAATCGGTTCGTGCTGTCGATCGGAAACGGCGAGCACCGATCTGCCAACGGCAGTTGCCGCAGACCAGCCCCAATAGGCGGGACCCCAGACATCGACGCGTCCAGGGCCCCACTGCAGTCTCTACCGGCTTACGGATTTGGCAGTAAGCCGTCAGTGACATCCGCTTCTACGCACGAGCCATGGCGCCTACTCCAACTGCCCCGTCACAAAGCGCCGCGCTGTCTCGGCCATGATGGCCGCGCCGATGGGAAACACGTCCTCGCTGATGGCGAAGGTCGGCGTGTGATGGCCGCCGCCGTTCTCGACTTTCGCGCCCAGGTTGAACATCGCCCCCGGCGCAGCCTGCGCCATGTACGCGAAGTCCTCCGCGCCCATGCCACCGGGCCCGTTGACGATAGCGTCCTCGCCCACCAGGTCAGCGCGTCACCTGGCGCATCCAGTCGTTGACCTGCGCGTCGTTGATGAGCACCGGGTAGCCCTTGTGCAGAATGAACTCGTACGAGCCGCCCATCTGTTCCGCCAGCTTGAAACAACTCTCCAGTTCTGCCCACAGGCGTTCCCGCGTCTCCGGGTTCATGCTGCGGATCGTGCCCTGCACATAGACCTCGGCCGGGATGACGTTTGGCGCCGCGCCGCCGCGAATCTCGCCCAGGCTGATCACGCACGGCTGCATTGGGTCGATGCGACGCGAGGGGATACCGTAGATGCGCGGCAGGATCGTGCTCAATAGATAGAGCGGGTCGCTGCCCTCGTGCGGATAGGCCCCGTGGCCGCCGTCGCCGCGCACATACGCTTCGAAGCTGTCCACCGCGGCCAGGCTGGGCCCGTCGTGGAAAAAGACCTTGCCGGACTCGTAGGTGGAGATCACGTGCAGGGCGATGACTTTGTCCACGCCCTCCATGGCGCCGTCCTGGATCATGGCCGTGGCTCCGCTAATGCCGTCGGCGCCGAACGCCTCCTCGGACGGTTGGAAGAGCAGGCGCACATTGCCACGCCACGCGTCCTTTTCTGCGACGTAGCTCTGGTGCAGCAGATGCGCCACGCCCAGCAGCATGGCCGTGTGCGAGTCGTGGCCGCAGGCATGCATGACGCCGTCGTTGGCGGACTTGAACGGAACGTCCACCTCCTCGAGGATGGGCAGCGCATCCATATCGGCGCGGATGCCGAGGGTCGGTCCACCGCCGGGGCCGATCTGCGCCACTACGCCCGTGCGACCGACACCGGTCTGCACGTTTTCGTAGCCGATCTCGGCCAGCGTGTCGGCCACCAGTTGTGCGGTGCGCACCTCCTGGAAGCTCAGTTCGGGGTGTTCGTGGATGTCGCGGCGCAAGCGCACCATTTCGTCCTGCAGGGCTTTGGCTTGGTCTAGCATTGGGTCATGTCCTTCCGGCAATGTTGGGTTGGGAGGAATGTGCGGCGCGCCGCCGGCGGGGGTTGCCCGACCGACCGCGCCAGCGCCGCGGGATAGGCGTATTGTAGCGCACCGCCAGACAAAGCCTGAAGATCGGCCCGGCCCGTGTGTTGGGCGTTCTCTGCGCCAGGCGGGCGGTTTCCCTGACGGCGCCGAATCGCGCCTGCCGGGCCATCGCTCCAATTGGAAGAACCTTACATTCCGGGCGTCGCGCTCGTGCTATCCTTCGAGTATGTACAAACTTTATGCATTTACTGTTCAATACATGGAGAAGTCAATGTCAATACGAGCAAGAAGTCCCATTCTGCTACTTATCTTTGCCGCCGTCGCTTCGGCGGCTCTGTTCGGCGTATTCGGACTGACGGGCGAAGCCTCGGCCGACTCGGACGTGGACGCCACCGTGAACGTGGCGCATTTCGCGCCGTTCGCCGCGGACCTCAACGGCACGTCCGTGAGCGTCTTCGTGAACGGCGACGAGGCTATCTCCGACTTCGTCTTCGGCGACACCCGGACGGCCATCTCGTTGGCCCCGGGCACGTACACGATCGAGATCGTCCCCACGGGAACAAGCACAGTCGCCATCAGCGACACGTTTGATCTCATGGACGGCGTGGACTACACGGTCGCCGCCATTGGCGGCGCCAACGGCTACCCGCTGGATCTGAAGGCTTCCGTCAACGAGACCGAAGGCTTCACCGACTCGGGCAAGATTCGCATCACGCATTTCGCACCCTTCGCCTCGCCGCTGTCCGCCACGGAGGTAGACATCTGCACGGATGAGGGCAACCCCGTCCCGGGCCTGACCAACGTGCCCTACGAGGCATCGTCCGGCTATCTGTCACTGCCCGCCGGCATCTATGATCTGAACATTGCGGCTGCGGGCACGAGCTGCGGCACGGTTGCACTGGACATTCCGCCCTTCGCGCTGAAGGTCGGACAGGTCGCCGACGTCAACGCCATCGGCCTGAACCAGCCGGGTGATCTGGGCCTCCAGATTTCGCAATGGGGTCTGCAGGCGCGCATTGCCGTGGCCCACCTGGCCCCGTTCGCCAACTCGGTCGCCGGCACGTCCGTGACTGTCAAGCTCGACGGCAGTGATGTGCTGACCGACGTGGTCTTTGCCAACATCTCCCCCTACATCCCAGTCGACCCAGGCAGCTACACCGTCGACATCGTGCCCACCGGCGCCAGCGACCCGGCCATCAGCGGCACGGCCGTGGTGTCCGGCTTCGTGGACTTCACCTTCGCCGCCATCGGTGACGTGGTCAACCAGCCGCTGGAGCTCGTGCGCTACGAGGATGACAACGCCACACTGCCCGCCGCCGGCAAGGCCCGCGTACGCATCGCGGACTTGGCGTCCGTCGACAGCGACGTAATGATGACGCGCGTCGACCTGTGCGAAGCGTCCAGCGGCGCGGCCATCCTGCAGGACTTCGAATACAAGCAGGACGTGATCCTGGATCTAGACGCGGGCGTGTATGACCTGTTCCTGGCCGCGGCCGGAACGTCCTGCGCCAGCCCGCTCATCGACATTCCCGAGTTCGTGCTGAGTGACGGCGATATCGCCTATGCCTACGCAGCCGGCAACATCGTCAACCTGCCGCCTACCGTCGTGGCCGTGCCGGAGCTGATCTCGCCCGCGTGTGACCATCGCCCACTTTGCGCCCTTCGCAGACACGATTGAGGGCACCGAAGTGACAATCGAGGCCAACGGCCAACCGTTGCTGACCGAGTTCACCTATCCGTCGGTTACGGGCTACGTATCCTTCCCCGCTGGCGCGTATGACCTGGCCGTCTTCCCGACGGCGGGCGCCTCTGCCGCTGCGGACCCGGCCATCACCGAGACGGTGACCATCTCGGCCGGCGTGGACTACACCGTGGCCGCCATCGGCGACGGTGCAAACCAATCGCTTGAACTGAAGGTGTTCGTGGACGACAGTTCCGCGCCGCCGGAAGGCAAGGGACGAATCCGTGCTGCCCATCTAGCCCCGTTCGACGCGGATCTGGACGGCACGACAGTTGACCTGTGCGCCAGCGTGGGCGGTTCGCCGCTGATCAACGACTTCCAGTATGGGCAGAATGACACGCTCATCCTGGATCCCGGCGTCTATGCCGGCGTCTTCATCGGTGCAGCCAGCCCGGATTGCGGCGCCGTACTCCTGCCCATCCCGACCTTCGTGGTCACGAATGGCGGCGTAGGCTACGTCTACGCCATCGGCGACAACGCGAATCAGCCGTTGTCCGCCGCAGCAACACCGTCGTCCCTGATCGCCCAAGAAATCAGCCTGCCCAGCCTGTCCGTCGCGGGGCAGTAGGGCCGAACGGAGCCATGCGCTAGCGGCGGTCCGACAGCGAGAAGTCAAGACGGGAGCAGCGTTTCGCTGCTCCCGTCTGCTATGTGCGCCCGTACCCACCCGAATTTCCCGCAGGCATCATGCTGTAGGCAAGCAGAAAGAAGTGACCGCCGCAGCGCCTAAAGGGATTACAGTAGCGCAGCGCTGCAAAGGGTTGAGGCCCGGAGGAGCGTGCTTGAAGTTGGCTCCGGCGCCTACCGTCTTTGGCATGCCTACCGCATACGTCTATGGCCATAGAGCACGAATGATTCGCATCATGTTGGTCAAATGTCGATATGCGGATACACTGTGTCTCAATGGGCGGCGCTTCTTTCCTGGACGATACCGTAGATATGAGAGAAATCGAATGAGCGAATCCGTGTCCCTTGCATCGGGCAATCAGCGAGTACTCAGCGTCGCGGCCGGCGAAGACCGATTCGGTGAACATCGCAGTCTTGGCATCAGCACCATTGCCTTCAAGGCCGCGCCGGCGGATACAGCGGGCGTTTTGATTCTTGAGAATACGTTTTACGCGAAGGGCGGACCGGCTCGACATCTGCACTACGCTGAGGACGAGTGGTTCTACGCGGTCGAGGGCGAGTTCATTGTCGAGGTAGGAGAGGAGCAGTTCCTTCTGCGCGCCGGCGATTCCCTGCTTGCGCCGCGCAAGGCGCCCCATGTGTGGGCCTACGTCGGCGACGCGACGGGCAGGATGCTAATCACCTTTCTGCCCGCGAACAAGATGGAGGCGTTCTTTCGGGAGGTGACAAAGGCGAGCGCCATGCCTCCGCAAGACCCGGAACTCTGGCGCGCACATGGCATGGAGTTGGTCGGACCGCCTCTCGACGTCGTCTGATTCTTCATCCGTCCTAGCCTTCACTCTGAGAGATATTCCACGTACGCTACGCAAACCGGAGACCGAAGCTACTCCGATGCCGGCCGCGCATATTGCGCCACAATCTCGCTCGCCCACTCGCGCACGCGCGCCAGCAGCTCGGGCGGTTTTTCCGCCACGGCTAGGCCGCCATAGGACAGCACCATGCTTGCCGCCCAGTTCAGGTCCGGGACCGCATAGGTCACGCGGACGGACCCGTCCGCCAGCTCCTCCATCTCGTCCCACTGCTGCCCATACTCCCGCGCAAAGTTCGCTCCGTCCGGCGTGAAGCGCATCGTCACGCGCAGCGCGCCGAAATTGCGCCATTCGCGCTCCAAATAGTCGTGGATATCAAACCCGTCCGGCAGCTCGAAAGTGGTCGCGGTGGGCTCCAGGCGCACGACTCGGTCGACGCGGAAGGTGCGCATCGCCCCGCGCAGATGGCAGTGGCCCACCGCGTACCACCAGCCCGTGCGGTGCACCAGCGCATAGGGGTCGAAATCACGCTCGGTCGCGGCGGGGCCTGCCACACTTGCATAAACCATGTGCACCGTACGCTGCTCGCGGATTGCCTCGCGCAGCGCGGTCAGGTGCGGCGACATCGGCTCTGCGGGCATGCGGTTCAGGCCGGTGGAAACCAGGGACCGACTCGCCCACGCCGCCGCCTGCCGCTGCTCCTCCGGCAGCACGTTGTCCAGCTTGGCCAGCGCGCCCTGGGCGCCCTCCGCATACAGAGGTCCCCACATCTTCGTTACCAGCCCCGCACCCAGGAAGACGGCCACCGCCTCTTCCGGCGTGAAGACCAGTGGCGGCATCTTGTAGCCGCGCACCAACGAGAAGCCGCCGTCCGGCCCCCGCTCCGAATAGATGGGGATGCCCATCTCGTCGAGCATCTCCATGTAGCGGTGGACCGTACGCACGGAGACGCCGAGCGCGTCCGCCAGGTCGGCCGCCTTCTGGCGCGGCCGTCGCTGGAGCAGCATGATAAGGGTGAGCAGTCGTGTGGCGGGGCGGGGCATGGGCGCTAGACACCACCTGCCTGGGAGCGCCAACCTCGCGAAGTTGGCGCTCCCAGGCAGGTCTTTGCCAACCTACTTCTCCTGCACAGGAATCCAGATGGTCATCTTCGACGCCGGGTCCTGCGGGTTGAACGCCTCGTCATAGAGCTCGAACTCCGGTCCGTCCGCTCGCTCGAAGTCCGAGCCGGCTATCCACGGCCCGTAGATGTACTCGAACGTCGGGCCGATTTGCGGCAGCGTCGTCTCGAACACGGCGTAGGTCTGCGCAGGAATCCGCCACGCCACCATGCCTTCGGGCGCTGCCTGGCCTGCCTCCACCTCAACGCCGGCCAGGTAGTCGAACTCGTTGGTCGCCATGTCGCAGTTGTACGTTGCCCCGTAGAATACGCCGGAGTTCGGTCCGACCGCGCACCCGCTCCTGCTGGCCGTCGAAGTCCATCCACAGTTGCATCATGTTCGCATCGCCCGGCTTCGTCCGCACACTCATCCCCACCACAGTGAAGGCGGGCTTCTCCACGATCTTCGCTTCAATCTTCATTGTGCTACTCTCGCTCGACATGATTCGGTTCTCCTTGGCGTACTGCTGTTCACACAGTCGATTGTCTGGTGCATCCGCAGACGGTGGGCCCGTGAACGGGGCCGAGGCGCACTGCGCTCGGTCGCCGTTCCCTTCTTCGAAGCACATACACAGGATACAAAGCATATATGTCATATCATGACATATATATTCAGATATCCCGAAATGGTTCTCGGACAATTTGTCGTGCACTCTGGATCCGCAGCATCTCCTCGCATACGTCGGGAGCGCGGGTGTATACTTCGGGCGTGACAGCGCACCGTTGCGATCCGAAGCAGCCATCGAGCCAAGAAAGGACAGCGTCTTGCAAGACTTCATCCTAGTACTCATCAATCTGTTCGTGCTCGTCTTTGTGCTCACCAGTATGTTCGGCACCGGACTCAGCCTCACCATCGGCCAGATCCTCGATCCGCTCAAAGACTGGAAGCTGGTGCTGCTGGCGCTGGTGGCGAACTTCGTGATCGTGCCGGCCCTGGCCTATGTCATTGCCCTGCTGCTGGACCTCAGCGACGGGCTACGCGCCGGCCTCATCATCCTGGCCGCGTGCGCGGGTGCGCCCTTCCTGCCCAAGCTCGCCGCCATCGCCAAGGGCAACCTGGCCTTCTCCGTGGGGCTGATGGTGCTGCTGATGGTGGTCACTGTCGGCTTCGCACCCATCGCCCTGCCGCTTGCTCATCCCCGGCGTCACCGTCAGCCCGTGGGACATCGCGCCGCCCGCTGATCACGCTGATGTTGATTCCCGCTGGCCATCGGGCCTCGGCGTCAAGGCGTGGATGCCGGACGCCGCCGATTCGCTCGCGCCCTACATGAACCAGGCGTCCAGCATCAGTCTGATCTTGATGGCGGTGCTGGTCCTGCTGGTCGGCTTTCGCGATCTGCTGGCCGCCGTGGGCACCGGCGCTTTCTTGGCCGGCGTCATCCTGATCGCGGGCGCGCTCATCACCGGTATGCTGCTCAGCCACGGGCGGCGCGGCCAACCGCTCCGTCATGGGCCTGGGCACGGGCCAGCGCAACATCTCGGCCGCGCTGCTTGTAGCCACGACCAACTTCACCGACCCGGAAGTGATGCTCATGGTGCTCGTCGGCAGCGTTGTGGGGATGGCGATCCTCTTCGTGGCCGCCGGCTTCTTCGGCAAGCGTTCGCGCCGGGCGCGCAGCCGGCTCCATCCTGACCCTATCGTATCTTCGACTCATCGGCAAATTCGAGAGAACCCTCACATGGCCATCACAAAGTAAGCGACGCAGACGTCATCTACTTCGGCGGACCCATCATCACCATGGACGACGGCCGGCCGGAGGTTGAAGCCATCGCCGTGGCGGACGGCCGCATCCTCGCCACGGGACAGAAGTCCTACGTCATGCGCTTCAAGTCGGACCGCACCAAGCTGGTGGACCTGGCGGGCAAGACGCTGATGCCCGCGTTCATCGATTCCCACGGACATTTCCTCAACGCGCTGCAGATCGTCAAGTGGGCAAACGTCTCCGGCCCGCCCGTCGGCCCCGTCACCCGGATCGCCGACTTCATTCCGGTGCTGCAAGAGCACGTCGAGAAGCTGGGCCTGCAGCAAGGGTGAGTGGATCATCGGCTACGGCTATGACCGGTCCAACCTGGCCGAAGGCCGCGAGCTGACGCGTGATGATCTCGACCCGTACTTCCCGGACAATCCCGTGATGCTGATCCACAGCTCCAACCACGGCGCCGTGCTGAATTCCGCTGCGTTCGCCGAAGTCGGCATGGATGCCAGCACGCCCACGCCGCCCGGCGGCGTGATCAACCGCAAGGAAGGCTCTAACGAACCAGCGGGCTTCATCATGGAGACCGCCTTCCTGCCCATCTTCAACGACATGCCCAGACCTACCGAGCAGGAACTGCTGGATACGCTGGACGATGCCCAGCAGATCTACGCCTCCGCCGGCGTCACGACTGTGCAGGAAGGAGCGACTCCAGCCGGGGACGTCGGATTCCTGCGCAATGCGGCCGCCCAGGGCCGTTTCTATCTGGACGTGGTTTCGCTGCCGTCCGTGCTGGAGGCGCCGGCGTTGGTGCGTGAATATGCGCCCAGCTTCGGCGGCAGCCCTACGGAGTTGCCGCCTCGCGCCGCCGAGGCATTTGGCTTCTATGAGAACCGCTTCAAGCTGCAGGGCATCAAATTTATCCTGGACGGCTCGCCGCAGGGCAAGACCGCGTTCTGGACCGAGCCGCTGCTCACGCCCGGCCCGGGCGGCGAGGAGAACTGGCGCGGCGCGCCGCTCTTCCCGCCGGAGATCGTCTTCGACGGCCTGGACGAGATCTACAACGAAGGCATCCAGGTCTTCGCCCATTGCAACGGCGACGCCGCCATCGACATGATGATCGAAGGCGGGAGACTCGCCGGCATGAAGGCGTCCGACGATCGCCGCACCGTGATCATCCACTCGCAGTGTATGCGTCCCGACCAGCTAGACGACTACGCAGAGCTCGGCTTCTCGCCCAGCTTCTTCACGGTGCACACCTTCTTCTGGGGCACGGAGCACATGGCCAACCTCGGCAAAGAGCGCGCCAGCTTCATCAGCCCCATGAAGTCCGCCGGCGAACATGGCCTTGTCTGCACAAACCACAGCGACTTCTCCGTGACGCCCATGGACCCCATGCGCATGATGTGGTCTTCCGTCACGCGCCAGGCGCGCGAAGGCGAAATCATCGGACCCGATGAGCGCATCGATCGATGGGAAGCGCTTAAGGCCCTGACGATCAACGCGGCTTGGCAGTATTACGAAGAGGATGAGAAAGGCTCGATTGAAGCCGGCAAGCTCGCCGACCTCGTGATCCTGGACGCCAACCCGCTGACCGTGGACACCGATGCGATTCTGGACATCCAGGCTGTCGAGACGCTCAAGGAAGGCAAGACGGTCTACCGGAGAGACGATTGACGGACCGCAAGTCGATTCCCTATACGATCATCGGCGGCTATCTGGGCGCAGGCAAGACGACGCTGCTCAACGATCTGCTGCGTCACAACGAGGGATTGCGTCTCGCCGTCCTGGTCAATGATTTCGGCAGCATCAACATCGACGCCGACCTCATCGCCAGCCACGACGGCGAGACGATGCAACTGGCCAGCGGCTGCATCTGTTGCAGCCTCGCCGACGGCTTCATGCAGGCGCTTGCCCGCCTCAGCCACCGCGCCGACGACATTGACCACGTCATCGTGGAGGCCAGCGGCGTCTCCGACCCGGTCAAGATCGGCCAGTACGGCGCCATCCTTCACTATGCGCTGGACGGCGTCATCGTGCTGGCCGACGCCGAGCAGGTGCGCGACAAGGCCGCCAACAAATACGTGGGCGATACGGTGCTCCGCCAGCTTCAGGGCGCGGACCTGCTCGTATTGAACAAGGTGGACCTGGTCAGCGCCGAGGAACTGGCAGACGTGCGCGGGTGGCTGGCAGCCATAGCCCCGGAAGTGCGCGCCGTTGAGACAACGTATGGCCGTGTTCCCCTAGGCGTACTTCTCGGCGCACATGGAGAAGCGCCGGCGGTCCGGCGCGCCGAGGACGCCGATGCAGACACCCTACGCCACGACGACGCGTACGAAACATGGACGTTCAGGCGGCGCGAGCCGATTCACGCGGCGGACGTCCACGCTATGCTCGACGCGCTGCCCGACGGCGTCCTGCGCGCCAAGGGCTTCGTGCACGTGGCCGACGACCCGGCGCGCCGCTATCTGTTGCAGCTCGTGGGCAAACGCTGGACGCTGTCGCCCGGAGATCCGTGGGGCGACGGCGTTCGGGAGACGAAAGTTGTCTTCATTGGCCTGGCGAATAGTAGGATTTCTGTAGGGTTTGTATAATGCGGATTCAAGGTGAGCTGGGGCTTCCGGCGATCGTCTGTATTCATCAGCGAAATCTAAGCACTACAGGGTGACGAGCATGAAGAAAGAGGACAATGCGTGGTGGTATGGAATTCTACACGGACTACTGGCGCTTGGAATTGGCATCTACTTGCTCGTCGGCCCGACAAGCGCGTCTCACATGTTCGGACTGTTGGCGGCCATCTACCTGGTCGTGATGGGTGCCCTGCATACATACCGCGGCCTGAATCTTCGCTCGACAGGAGAGGGCAACATGATTTGGATCCGCGGCCTTGTGGCGTTGATCGTCGGCGCCTTTTTGTTGAGCATGGAGCTGTTCGACTTCGGCACGCTTCAGTGGGCCTACACGGTCCTGGCCGGCGGCCTGATTGTCTACGGTGCGCTCGGACTGTTCACCGATACCTTTCAGCGCGGCGACAAGGAGTTTGCCTGGGGACCCATACTCGTCAGCGTTGCCCTCCTTGCGTGGGGCGTTCTCGTCTTTGTGGCGCGCAGCCAGGAATTCGACCTGGCCAGAGTCAGCGGCTGGCTGTTGGTTGCCATCGGCGCCCTGATGTTGCTGTGGACCTATCTTAGGCGCCCCAAGTCTGACGTCGTCGTATTGTGAGACAATGTGTGCGGTTGGCCCTGGAAGTCCCATGGCGCGGATCCGCGCCATGCGTTTCGCGAGTTTGCTTGACAGACGCTCGACGCCCCTCTTGGATGAGACGTGGGGCGGTGCGCGTCCGTGGTCGGGGCCGTATTCCTGGCTTTTCAGATATCAGATAGATTGCTGTACATTCCGAGGTTTTGTCATTCAACGCAAGTAGAAGGAGCCAAAGATGATCCGGGAGTTTCGGGAGTTTATCAGTCGGGGCAATGTCATGGACTTGGCGGTCGCCGTCGTCATGGGTGCGGCTTTCACGGCGATCGTCACTAGTCTTGTAGATGACATCATTATGCCGCTTATCGGTGTACTGCTGGGCGGCGTAGACTTCACGACGCTGGCGGTTACCGTTGGGGATGCGTCGATCGCTTACGGCAACTTCATTCAGGCCGTCATCACGTTTGTGATCATTGCGCTCGTCATCTTCCTGATGGTCAAGGCCATGAACAAGGCGCAGGAACTTGCATTTGGCAAGGAAGAGGAAGAGTCGGAGGCGCCGGCAGAGCCGAGCACAGAAGAGAAGCTGCTCACCGAAATTCGAGACCTGCTGCAGGAGCAGAACCAGAAAGCGTGATTCACCTGCCGCCTGGCGCTCTTGCTTCGGCTCAACGAACTCACATCCGCCGGACGTATTCGTATCGGGAAAACTCACGTTGGGCAAATTCGCATTCGGCGACGTCATGACAGAAGGACACGGCAAGATGGAGTTCGTTACGATAGTGGGCCGGCAAGCGGCGTTACGGCGTCTGTGCGGCTTCTTGGTCGCGACGGTTGTATTTGCGTTCCTGACAGGCAGTTCCAATGTCCATGCCCAGGCGGGCGCCGGCGGCGCGGACAGCGACGGGGCTCCGTTGCGCGTCGTGACCAAGGATATCGAGCCCTTCGTCTTCGTGGGCGACGAACTGAGCGGATTCAGTATCGACCTGTGGAAGGAACTGGCGCGGGCCGCAGGCCTGGAGTATGAGTTCGAAATTGTCGATTCTGTCACCGAACAGCTCGATGCGGTCGAGGGCGGGAGCGCCGACGCCGGCATTGCTGCGATTAGCGTCACCCAAGCGCGCGAGGAGACGGTGGACTTCTCGTACTCCTATTTTGATTCCGGCCTGGGTATCCTCGCCCAAAGAACGAACGCATCGTCGCCGCCTTTCCGCGCCATTCTCAATTTGGAGTTCCTACTGCCTCTGTTTGGGCTGTTGGGTGTACTGTTGCTCATTATCGTGGTAGCCGGACATGTCATCTGGCTGTTGGAACGCAACAGAAACGAGGACTTCCCCACGAGCTATATGGCGGGCGTCTGGCAGGGCATATGGTGGGCGGCCGTGACGGTGACCACCGTCGGCTATGGCGATAAGACGCCGCGTGGCCCAGCCGGCCGCATTTTCGGTCTGCTGTGGATGTTTGCCGGCCTCTTCATCATCGCCAACTTCACCGCCGGCGTCACCTCGCGGATGACCGTGCAGCAGATCCAAGGCGCCATCAATGGCCCCCAGGACCTGCCCGGCAAGATCGTCGTCACAGTGGAGGGCAGCACAGCGGATGAATGGCTGAACCATCAGCGCATCCCCCATCAGACCGTCGTTGCTGTGGATGAAGCGTATGACATGCTGGACCGCGGCGCCGTGCAGGCCGTAGTCTACGACTATCCGGTGTTGCTCTACCACGCGCTCGAATTTCGGCGAAGGACGTGTAGATGTCGTCGGAGGTCCGTTTAGTGAAGAGGACTATGGCATTGCTTTTCAGGAGGGAAGTCCGCTGCGCGAGGAGATCAATCGGGCGCTGCTTCGACTCCGAGAAGATGGAACCTACGATCGTCTCTACGCCGAATGGTTCGGCGACTGAAGAACTGACATCCCATGGCGGCTGATGGGTACGTCACGGGTCTGAAATCCCTGGCAAACAGTGCAGGGCTGTCCGCTTCTCGCAAGGGGAACACATAGATGATGGCATGGATCGAACGCAATATACTCTGGATAGTGGCCGGCCTGGGCGTACTGCTGCTGGTCGGCGCAATCGCCGCCGTCATCGCATCGATGCCGCCGCGCCAGTTCACTTTCCTATCCGGTCGCCAGGGCGGCGCATACTATGTGGGTGCGCAGCTCTATCAGCAGCACGCCGCCGAGAAAGGCTTCACAGTCGAAATCGTGGAGACGGCCGGGTCTGCGGACGCTCTGAGAATGCTGGAGGAGGGCAAAGGTGATGTGGCCTTCATCCAGGGTGGCGTTGCAGCCCAGGGCGACCCGGCCATACTCAGTACGCTTGCCACAGTGGCATACGAACCTGTCTGGATCTTCTATCGCCGGGAGCTTGCGACGGATGAGCCGCTGAATACGCCGCTGCAACTCAAGGGAATGAAGGTCAACATTGGCGAGGCCGGCAGTGGCACGAACCCGCTGGCGCGACTGCTGCTGGACGACTACGGTCTCACGGACGAGGATGTCACCTTGCTGGAACTGCCAACACAGGAGGCTCTGGACGAACTTCGATCCGGCCAGCTGGACGCTACCTTCTTGGTATTGAATACCGTGTCACCACTGCTGCAAGAGATCATTCGGGACCGCAGACTCGAGATAATGACGCTGACGGACGCAGAGGCTTTGGCCCGACGGCATCGGTTTCTCACGCCGCTAACCCTGCCGAGAGGCACCGTTGACCTGGTGGATGTTTTTCCGCGCGAAGACGTGCAACTGGTTTCTGCTGCAGTCAATCTCGTGGTACGCAACGATCTGCATTCAGATATCTTGCGCCTGCTTGCCTTCACGGCTGTCGATCTGCACAGCCCGGGCGGTTTCTTTTCCGCCCGCAAGGAGTTCCCCAGCACGCTGAATGCTGATCTGCCCATCAGTGCGGAGGGCGAGGCCTATCTGCAGCGCATCATGAACAACGAGTTCATGTTGGATAATTACTTGCCCTTCTGGGCCGCGGCCCTGTTCGACAGATATCTGCTATTTGTCCTCCCGTTCTTGTTGATCTTCCTGCCATTGCTTGCCGACAGTCCGTTGTTGTATCAGACGTACATGCGCAGAAAGGTCAATCGCTGGTACAAGAACATTCGTGCGATCGAAATGAGAGCGGACGCCATGGATGTGACGGAAATCGACGCAGCCATCGTGGAACTGGAGCAGATCGACGCCGTGTTGGCGCATGAGATTTCGGTGTCCAGCGCATATATGCCGAATCTCTTCGAACTCCGTACGCACATTGACTATGTGATTCAGCAGCTCCAGAAGCGGCGGGTGACCGTTGGCGCAATCGCTGACGATCCAGCAAGTCCGGACGCGAGCAATACGCTATCGTAGCATCGCATCGGATATCACAGGCATTCACGAGAGACCCAGGAGGAAACGGTGACCGAACAGATTGACGATACCTTGACTTTGCCATACGAAGCATACCCTGACGCAAACTATCTGGCTCGTCCGGACGAACCGCTGTCAGATAAGCCGCTCGTCCTGATTCGCGAAGCCCTGCTCTTCAACGAGGAGGCCTACCGCACACTGCGCAATCATGCTTCGCCGTTCGGGCGCGGCGCACTCGTGCTCCTCTTCATCGTTGCCGGCGTGGCGATTGCGCAGGCCATCGGTCTGGCGCTCGGGTTGCTCACGTCTCCGCGTATCGATATCCTGCAGAGTGCAATCTTCGACTTCATCACCCAGATGGGCCTCTACAGCCGGCGCGTTGCCGCATCACCACAGTTCGCCCAACAGTTCAGCCAGACCTATGAGGCCGTCTGGCAGGCGATACGCCTGTTCGGCGGCTATCCGTCCTGGAGCGGCACGCTGGCTGCCGCGTCGGCCGCTGTGGTGGGCGCCTATCTCAACTGGCTGGTCTACGGGGTGATCGCACACTGGACGGCGCGTTGGTTCCGGGGTCAGGCGAGTCTGTCGCAGTTTCTGGGTCCCCTGGCGCTCTCGTATGCGCCCCTGCTGTTGACGGTCGTGCTACTGGTTCCGGGCGCTGTGGTGGCGATGCCACTCGTGTTCCTGGCCCTGTTCGCATCCAAGTACCAGGCCGTCAAGACGACCTATGGGCTGTCCCCCTTGGGCAGCCTGGCCGTCACGTTGATACCCTATCTGCTTATGATCGTCCTGTCGATTGGGCTCGCCATATTTGGCGCGGCGTACGGCGTTGGACGCATACCATTTATCGACCCGATCATCCGCTCATTCCAATTCCTGCGCATGTTCTAGCGGATCGGCCCGATAACGGTTTGACCAGTACAACTACAAGAACCTCTAGGGGAGGACCATCGTGAACGGCAGAATTCGTATCTACTCAGATATTCTTCAATTGCGCACAGAGGCATTTCTTGCCCTGAAATATGCCCGCGGCGGCATGCGCTACGCGGCCGCCATGTTCTTTGTCGTCACGCTGATTGCGGGCGCCGGCATCTGGGTTGGTCTGCCGGCCGTGATGCAGAAGCCGCTGATCGTGGAGCGCATTGACCAGGCATCCGCGCTCGTCGATCGTTTTGACCGCGAGGTCGTGCCCGCGGTAAACGAGTCGCTCGAATCCGTGAGCCAGGAAAACCTGAATGCAGCCATAGATGAACTGTTGGCTGAGGGCGGCGCGATCACTTCGGACGCGCTGAGCGACGTCGCGTCCCAGGCCGGAACGACGGCTACCCAGTTCGCCGATTTGCTCTCTGCAGAAGCCTCAAGTCTCAGTGAGGACGCCCGTCTTCAACTGGAATCGCAGGCGGATGCTCTACGGGAGTCCGCGGAGGCCCGGGGCATCGTCACGTCCGAGCAGATTGACTTGGTGTTGGAGCAGTCAACTCTGACGTGCGAGCAGATTGCCGCCTTGCTGGCGCAAGCTTCCGTACCGGATGTCGATCTGGACCAGCTGCGCGCCCAGGCTGTGCAACAGGCGCCCCAGCTAGAGCAGGTCTTGGCGCAGATTCCCCTCTCCACAGAGCAGTTCCAGGCGCTGTTGGCTCGCGTGGCCCTGTCGCCTGACCGGTTGACGGACGTTACCTTGCGGCTGGGACTGACGCAGGAAGAGATCGCCGCGCTGCAGGCGGAGATCGATGCTGCGCCGGAGGAAGTGGACGGATTGCTGATGAAGTTGCGGGATGGCGTGGCGCAATTCCACCCGCCGCTGGGAGTCCGCTTCAGTCGCTTCGTGCACATATTTGGCGAGTGGATTTCCACGCCATTTGCGCTGTTGGCGCAGTGGGCATTCTTTGGGCTGTTGCTGTTGGTCGTGGTGAAGCTGATTGGGGGCACGGGCACGCTGCGCCAACATCTCGTCGCAGTGCTGCTGGCGAGTGCGCCGCTCTTCCTGCTCTTCTTCGCCTACGTGCCCGACGTGGCGCCCGCCATGCCCATCAGCTTCAATCCGGCATTCACGTATTTCGGACGCATCCTGGCGTTGTTGGCCGCGGCTTGGGCCGTAGCAATCCTGCTCAAGTCGCTCAGTGTCACGCACGAGTTTGGCGTGTGGCGTTCCCTGGGCGCGATTGTGCTGACCTGGGCTGTCATTTACGTGATCTTCCCGGTTGTGTCATTCCTGAGCGTGGGCTACATACTGCGCGGATAGACCAAGCGCCCGCGCAGGCGCCTACCCGTCCCGGCAGGTATCCGCCTCCCGGTCTAGCACCTCGACGAAGCGCGTCATACAGCGCATCGGCAGCCTCGTGCGTATCCGCGATGACCGTCGCGCCGAGTGTGCCGGATACGCCCACGTTGCACAGCATGTGCATGACCACGCCCGTCTGTCGCGCGTGGTCGTAGTGCAGCCGGTGGCGGCTGACGATGTCCATCAGGCTGTCCGGCGTGAAGACGCGGTATGCCTCCGACTCCACGTGGTCGCTCGCGACATAGCATTTCTCGTCCCCGCGCACGGTGCGAAAGTCGCCCGCCTGCGCGTCGTAGTGGCCGTCGGTCAGATATTCCAGCGTCAGATGCGGCGCCGTCGTGCCGCCCTTGCGCAGGTTGATCTCGATAGCGTACGGCTGCCACTGTCCGTCGTCCCCCTGCACTACCACGAAGTCCACCGCGAAGCGCCCGATGACGCCCTCACGCGCTAGCCGCTGCGCCACCTTCTCCGCCTGCTCCATGATCGGCCAGGCATAGGCCGGGTCCGCGGGGAAGCGTGCTCCAAGGTAGGTTTGACCCGTCGGCCCGCCCAGGATCTGGTCGTGCGTGGAGAGCATTTCTACCTCGCCCAGCGGGCGTGACGCGCAGTTGCGCGCTTGGGCTGTGGAGGGCGCGCCCGATGATCAGTTCCTCCACGATAGCGCCGCTTCTGCGCAACGATTGCATGTAGGCGTCATGGCGAACGCTAGGCAACTCGAATTGCATCGCGCGCAGCGTATCTGCCACGGCTTTCGCCTCCGATGCGTGGCCGGGCGAGGGCAGACCCGACAGGTGCACGGTGGCGTTGCCCATGCCGCTCACGCCTTCGTTCAGCTTCACGATCGCCTTCTCCATCCCCGGTCGCTCCGCCCGCATCTCGCGTATGGCGTCCACCAGTTCCTCTTCGCTGAACAGATCTTCCCGCCCCAGCGGATGCGCCACGCCCACTTCGGCGAAGATGCGCCGTCCGCCGCTCTTGGTCCCAAAGGCGTAGAAATCCGGATCCGCCGCATACATGGGGATGCCCAATTGAAGAGCGACCTCCCGTTCCAGATCGGTCGTATTGAACGGGATCATATGCGCCCGGTCCAAGTCCGGGATCAGCGAGCGGATGTGAGTGACGACGTGCGGTCGGGCCAGCAGCTTCCGGCTCAGCGGCTCCGGGGAACCGTCCTGCAGGCAGACGAGGTCCAGTCGTTTGTGCGCGTGCGAATAGACGATGCCGGGCAACAGGCCCAGGTAGTAGTCGATAATGGCTGGTTGGATGGGCAGTGAACTGACGTAGATCACACGCAGGTTGGGCTGGCGCAGGAGGAAGAGTAGAAACAGAAAGCGTTGCTCATACGCTTGAAGTGTGGACGCGGGCACGTCCACGTCGAACGAGAGCGACGGCACGACGACGGCCGTGTTCTCGTCCTGTACAGGCCCGCCAGGCCCTGTTCCGATCTGTTGCCAGAGGGGCACGAGCTTTTGTTGTAGCTTCTCAAAGTCGGATCGCTGCGCCAGTGGGGTCATCTCTTGGTGCCTCCGGGCAACATTGCAAGCGTCAAACCAGCCGGACCGTCGCGTTCCCGGCGTCCCGCACCGTGCAGGAGGAATGCGCTGTGCGGCAGATTGTATCGAAGGTGGGCTTGCAGAGCAACGAGCCCGCGGGGTGGGAAAGTTGCGGGCTCGGCTGCGCCCCGGTGTTCTGGACCGTCTGGTCATGTCATTGTGAAGACCGAAGGGACAAAGAGTCTGCTCGTCCGCTGCAAAGAGATTCTTCGCCTTCGGCTTCCAGGCAACTCGTCGCCACTTGTCATTCCTGCGCAAGCACGAATCCAGGTTGGACTCGCACTGGATTCTGCGCCCCAAGGGTACCCATGGTCGGTACGTCACGGCGGCGGAGTTGCTTGCCGATCTTGCGTCTCTAGACGTGCGACACCCAGAATGACAAGTGTGCCCATCTCGCTACCAGTCCATCGGCAGCTGCCATCGCGCCCTTGCTTGCACCTCGCGACACGGCAAATCTAGCGGAATGCGTCGCTGGTGGTGCTGTACCAAATTTCGCCAACCTCGCGCCACAGCAGATGCAGTCTGCCCGACCGATCCGCAAAAAGGTATAGATGCACCGGGGCCTCGGCAGATCGATCGAACAAGGTGATCGGCGTGCTCCAACCGGCAATCGGGTCTCTGGCGGCATACCGTAGCTCGGCCCCCGATATCCACGCTACATGGGGATTGCCTTCGGCGTCCACTGCCAGCGAGGAGGCGCCGTAGTAGGGACCGATGTCTTCGACGGCCACGGGTTCCGACGTTAGGAACGCCTTTTTCCAGTCGGCGTCGCGATCCTTGTGCGTGTACGCTAGGCGGAACTCGTTCTGCCGGAGGAGATGCGCGTCGCCGGCATCTCCGGGCGCCAGCATGTGATACATGGCGCCTTTCTGAGTGGCCGTCATCGGCGCCGTCCAGGCGCCCGTCGTTGCGTCGCGCATGGCATATTGGGTTTCGCCAGCAAACTCATGCCACAGTACGTGGACCGTGGAATCGCTAGCGCGAACGACCCCCGGGAAAAAGACCCCAAAGTCGTCGGTGACGGGAGAAATGGTAGCGGCTCCTGACCAACCGGTCTGGTCACGAGTGGCCCAGTGTACTTCGTTCAGGTTGTCCGTCTTCCCAAGCCACACCACATCAATCGCATCATCCCCAACCTCGACAAGGTGATGCGTGCCGCTCTGTCCCACAGTCCCATAGTCTACCAATGTGGGCGCGGGCTCAGGGGTGGACCATGTCGAACCACCCACCCGCCGTGTATATTCAAAGTCCAGCTCTTCTTGTCCTCGCCCCCCGACCGACCACAGTAGATGCCCGCGGATGTTTGCATCGAGCAAGAGCGACGGCGCACCGGCCGATTCCCCGGATGCCACATCGGAAATCGGTACCGGACTCTGCCAGCCGGCTGAGGCCACGTTCTGCCGCACGAACGCCTCGTCTTCGCCAGACTGGCCGCCGTCTCCGTGATCTAGGCTATACGCGATGAGAAGGCTATCGTCGCTCTCGATGGCGGCCGGCTGGCTTCCAAACAGGGCGTTCACCCCCATGTCGCGGCTCCCCGCAACAAGAAGCGGCTCCGACCAACTCGATGTCGGCGCAGGGGTGCCGGTGGGCTGCGGTGTAGGTTCGTCTCGATGGGCGAGCAATGGCAAGAGGGCCGATTGCTCAAGCGGTCCAACCGGTGGTTCCAGCGAGTTCGCACTCTCGTCCGGAGTGAGAGAGATAGCATCGATGAAAATCAAGTTGTCGCCAGGGTTTGCGATGTGATCGACGAGAAAGAACACCGTCATCGTGTCGCCCGTTGCACGCGCGTGGACGTCGATGTTCACATCGGGCGGCGGATAGTTCAGCATGCGGCCGTCGCCCCAATGCATGGGCCCCCAGATCACATTTGGACCATTCGGATCCGTCCCGCCGGTCGGGTCGAGGCCGAGCTGTCGGCCGAACGCGTCGGGCTGGTTCGGCGCGCCCCAGGCTACGCTGGCGCGATAGCCGGCGCCGGGCTGCACGGCAACCTGCGTGTAGATGCCGGCCTTAAACGCTTCGTCAAAGACACGGATGCGCAGGCTGGGCGGGCCCCAATAGGTGTCCACGTCCTCGGAGTATACGGGGTTGCCGGACAGGACGAACGGCGTCCAGCCCTCCGGCGCCTCGCCGACGTCGGTCGCATAGAACGAATCCATGTCGCACACCGGCGCTGCCATGATGTTGGGCGCGCTGCACGGCTCGCTAGCGGCAGAACGGCCCAGCGCGGCGGAAGTGAACAGGACGGCTGCGAGGATTGCAACGAGATACCGGGTCGATTCGAATAATCTGGGCATGATAGAGTTCCGCGGCTGTTGTGTGCTTTTTTCGGTTGATGGTGGATGGACTGTCTGATCTGCTCCCAGAGCGGGATGGGCGTCTGCCGTCGGCAGTTGAGATCGGACGACGAATTCTACGTCTGTCTGTCCCTATTCCGTTGCTCCGGACCAGTACGCAGCGCCACGGGACGGACCGGCTCCGCCAGTATCTGAACGGTTCGTTCGCCAAGGATGCAGATGATCATGCTGTTCACGACGTGGCCGCACGACGGCATCGCACCATCTCTGCTCGTACTACGCGAGATTCCTTCCTCCGCGGCCGCCTTGCGCACGGAATGACAGCTACTTGGCAAACAAACGACGAAAGGAACCCGGCGAATTCTAGCGAAGGATTCACCGCGACGCAACGATGCACAGTTGTCGAGCGCGGAGTTGCTCGATTATTCTAGCCTGGAGCGGGACGCCACGCCGCGTCCTTCTTCGTGTCTTCGATTCTTCGTGGTGAAACAACCCTGTGCCGAATTGCACGCCGCCGCAATCGGTGTTACACTCACCGCTTGTGCCTGCGAACAGATGGTTCGCAGCGAACGGACAACGGGCTGAGGGTGCGACTTGGCTCCATGAAGCCAAGGAGTGCTTTCTTTTGAAGTTTGAACAGTTTTCCCTTGACGCGCGCGTTCTCGCCGGCGTCAAGCAGGCGGGCTTTACCCAGCCCACTCCCATCCAAGAGCGCGCCATCCCGGTGGCGCTTGAAGGCCGCGACGTCATCGGCCTAGCCCAGACCGGAACCGGCAAGACCGCTTCCTTTCTGCTGCCCATCCTCGAACGGCTGACCGACGGCCGTCTCCGGCAGACGCGGGCGCTGATTGTGGCCCCGACGCGCGAGCTCGCCGAGCAGATCCACGAGAGCAGCGTGGCCCTGGCCGCGCACACGAAGGTGCGCAGCGCCACCATCTACGGCGGCGTCGGCAAGGGCAAGCAGATAGCGGCCCTACGCAGCGGCGTGGAGATCCTCATCGCCTGCCCCGGCCGTCTGCTGGACCTGATGAACGACGGATACGTCGACCTCTCCGACATCGAGGTGCTTGTGTTGGACGAGGCCGACCGCATGTGCGACATGGGCTTCCTGCCCGACATTCGCCGCATCCTGCAACGTCTGCCCAAGCAGCGACAGACCCTCTTCTTCTCCGCCACCATGCCGTCCGACATCCGCAGGCTGGCCGAGGACATCCTGACAAAGCCGGTCACCCTGCAGGTGGACGCCAGCGCGCCGGCCAAGACCGTGTCCCACGCCATCTACCCGGTGGCCTCGCCGCATAAGAAGCGGCTGCTGCTGGGCATGTTGAGCGACATGGCCACCGGCCGCGTGCTGATCTTCACACGCACCAAGCATCGCGCCAAGAACCTGGCCTCGGACCTGGATAAGCGCGGCTATCGCGTCTCTGCGCTGCAGGGCAATATGGCGCAGAACCAGCGGCAGCAGGCCATCTCCGGTTTCCGCAACGGCAAGTACGACATTCTGGTGGCCACCGACATCGCCGCCCGCGGCATCGATGTGTCGCAAATCTCGCACGTCATCAACTTCGATATGCCGGACACGGTGGACGCGTACACGCACCGCATCGGCCGCACAGGCCGCGCGCATGCCTCGGGCGAAGCCTTCACCTTTGTGTCCAGCGAGGACGAGGGGATGGTGCGCCAGATCGAGAGCGTGTTGGGCAAGCGCATCGAGCGTCGAACGCACGCCAGCACGGCTTCGGTCGAGGGCTCGGACGAGTACGCGGCCGACAACGGCGCAGCCGGCTCCCGCTCCGACCAGGGTGGCGGATCAGCGGGCAACGGTCGTAGCGGCAGCAACGGTCGAAGCAGCAACGGCGGTGGCAAGCAGAACAGCGGCCAACGCAACAATCGGTCCGGCGGCTCCTCGCACAGCAACGGCGGTAGTCCGAGCCGCCGGCGCAGACGCAGACGATACTCCGCGCCGGCGTAGCGGAGACCATGGCTGGGGGCGAGACATGTCTCGCCCCCAGCCAGAGTAACGTCTACACCCGCCGGTCCTTCACCACTTTCCCGTCCTGCATCACCAGCGCGATGTTCTCCAGCTTCTCCAGCGAACGGATGTCGGCCAGCGGGTCGGTGCGCGAGATCACGATGTCCGCTAGCTTGCCCGCCTCCACCGTGCCCAGCCGGTCGTCCCAGCCCAGGCACTTGCGGCCACCCGCGTCGTCGCCTCGATGCTTTGCATGGGCGTCATGCCGATGTTGACCATGAGGCCGAGCTCGCGCAGGTTCGTGCCGTGGGGCATCACCCCCGCGTCCGTGCCCATCGCGATCTTGACGCCCGCCGCGTGCGCGCGTGCGATGCTCTCCGTGTGCGCCTCCATTACCTCCCGCGCCTTGCGCAGCCCGTATTCGGGCATGCCGCCCGCCTCTCCCGCCTCGACCACCGCCAGCGGGGCCAGCAGCGTGGGCACGAGGAAGGTGCCTCGCTCCAACATCATGTCGATCGACCTCATCGTCCAGGTAGATGCCGTGCTCGATGGAGTGGATGCCGGCGCGCACCGCGTTCTTGATGCCCTCCAGCCCCTGCGCATGCGCCATGACCTTGACGCCGCGGCGATAGGCCGCCTCGCGCACGATCACGTCCAGCTCCTCCGGCGAATACTGCGTGAACTCCGGGTGGTCCGTGGGGCTGAGCACGCCCCCCGTAGCGCAAATCTTTACCACGTCCGCGCCGGCGCGCAGCACCTCGCGCACCTTCTTGCGCACCTCCTCCACGCCGTCGGCGCGCCCATCCGGAAAGCCGGGATAGGGCCGAAAGAGCTCGAATTCGCCGCCGGACGGCATCCAGCCGTCGCCGTGCCCACCGGTGATCGTCAACACGGAGACGCTGATCTGCAGTCGCGGGCCTGCGACCACGCCCTTCTCCACCGCCGCCTTCGTGCCCAAGTCGGCCCCGCCCGCGTCGCGCACAGTGGTGACGCCCGCATCCAGCGTGCGCCGCAAGTAGTTGACCGCGTTGTAGAAGCGCATGGAAAACGGCGTCTGCAGGTCGCGGGCGATGCTGACGCCTTCGAGCATGATGTGTACGTGCGTGTCGATGAGGCCGGGCAGAATCCAGCCGCCCTGCGCATCGATCTCGGTGACGTCGCCTGCAGGTCGCTTGACCTGCGCAGCCGGCCCGACCGCGTGGATGCGGTTGTCCTCCACAAGGACGGCTGCTTTGGGAACTGGGTGGCCGCCGCGCCCGTCAATGAGGGTTGCATTGTGGATCAGTGAAAATGCCATGAGAGTCACTCCCCCAGAAGTGTTCTTTCGTGTTCGTTGTTTTTTCGTGACCGGCAAATGTGACTTCTATTTCGCGTCCATGATGTGATGACAATTGTGTGAAGCTTGTCGCGTCGTGAACTCTGTAGGGCGAAGCGCGTGGTCCGGCGAACGGCTCTTTGTCGAACTGAATCACGTCCAAACCAGATGTTGCACCGTTTTTGCCCGGCGATTGTATATGGTAAACTAGCTTACAATCTCCCAGTTGAATCATAGCTCATTTTTGCCCAGACACCTGAGAGCCTCCCACCCATGCATATGACGAGAACCCGCTGGATATTGCTCATCGTCGCGGTCATCGTCGTCGGCGGGTTTGTGTTGCCGTTTACGTCGTGGTTGATCGCGGATGAGGGCATCGCGGCCACCTCCGGCTCGGACTTCTGCGTGAGCTGCCACTCCATGGAACCCATGTACCAAGCCTATTTGCAGGACGTGCATGGCGGCAACACGGCCCACGGCATGCAGGCCCAGTGTGTGGACTGTCACCTGGACCATTCCAGTTCGGCCGCCTACTTCTTCGACAAGGTGCGCACCGGCGTTCACGATATCTGGGTGGAAAACACGCAGGACACGAGTCTGATCGATTGGGAGGCAAAGCGCGAGCATCGGGAGGACTACACCTACGACTCCGGGTGCGAGCACTGCCATACGCGCTTGGAGGAGGCCACCATGGCCAGCCAGGAAGCGTTTGTCGCGCACAGGCCCTATTTTCTGGGCGAAATCGAGGACACTTGTGTTTCGTGCCACCCGCACGTAGGCCACAAGGACCTGGGTGACTATTTGCAGAAAGCCAAGCAGGCGTCAAAGTAGACGCATCGCACATCTCTTCCTGGAAGCTGCGGTTGCTTCCAAGAAGATGGTGCACAACGAGCCGTCTCTCGCCACCAAGCGTAACAACTCCGCAACACATCCAGCCAACAGCAGTAGGAGGGACCCATGACAAAACGCAGGTACTATCTAGTCGGCCTCGCGGCCGTGTTGGCCGTGTTGGCCGTGCTGTTGCTCGCGGCGGGATGCCAGATCACGCCGCCGGCCACGCAGCAAGCCGCACCCGCCAGCGCGGAGCAGCCTGTGGCGAAGGCCCCTTCCGCGCCCACGCCCGGCACAACCATCGTAGAGGTCGACCGCAACGTCGGCGATATGAGCACGGTCGGCACCATCGTCATCGATCGTGGCATGAGCCCCGTCGCCCAAGAGTGCATCGACTGTCACAAGACAAAGCAGCCCAGGCATCACCAATGCCTGGAAGCTGAGCCGTCACGGCCACGTGGGTGTCTCCTGCCTGGACTGCCACAGGGTGGAAAAGGACTCGCCCATGGCCACGCAGCACGAGACGCTGATCGGCACCGACGTTTACGTATCCGGCGCTGGTTCCGCCGAGTGTCTGCGGACGCTGCCATCCCGTGGAACAGCAGCAATTCAACGAGAGCGGTCACTTCCGAGCGTACCGCCAGATCATCCCCAAGGATAGTCTGCACGCGCTGGTGCAGAAACACGAGGGGCAGAATCATCCTGAGTTTGGCAACGCCACGGATGAGACCGGCTGTATGCAGTGCCACGGAACAGAGATCAAGCTGGATGAAGAGAACCGGCCCGTATCCTCCACGTGGCCGAATATGGGTATGGGCAACGTCTACCCGGACGGCAGCACCGGCAGTTGCAACGCCTGTCACACGCGCCACCTCTTCAGCATCGCCGAAGCGCGCAAGCCGACGGCCTGCGCCTCGTGCCACCTGGGACCGGACCATCCGAATATCGAGATCTTCGAGAACAGCAAGCACGGCCACATCTTCCTTGCCGAGGGTGATGACTGGAACTGGGACAGTGCGCCGGATGCTTGGGAGCCGGGCGACTACCGCGCGCCCGACCTGCGCCACCTGCCACATGAGCGGCATCGGCGAACTGCATACGACGCACAACATCAGCGAGCGGCTCTACTGGAACCTGTGGGCCAAGGAGTCCGAGGTGCGCAACTCCAGCGATGCCATGAGCCCGCTGCTGGGCGATGGGCCGGTCGGTCGCGAGATGATGAAGATCGCGTGCAATTCGTGCCATACGTCGCTGCATACGGACAACTTCTTCGAGCAAGGCGACCGCGCCGTGCAGCTCTACAACGAGGCCTACTACGAGCCGGCGGAGGAGATGCGCGAGGAGCTGGCGGAGAAGGGTCTGCTCAAGGAGAATCCGTGGACGGACGAGTTCCAGATCGTCTACTACTATCTGTGGCACCATGAAGGACGCCGTGCACGCCAGGGCGCCATGATGGGCGGCCCGGACTATGCCCACTGGCACGGCTTCTTCGAGTTGCAACAGGACCTGTACAAGCTGCAGGGAATCTACGACAAGCGCATGGAAACGGGCGAGATCGAATAGCCGTTGTCGCTCAACAAAGGTTACCTGCACGACCTACCATTCTGTAGAAACACCTGGGAGGTCGACGAGTGTTCACTCGTCGACCTCCCAGGTCTATTTTCGATATGGGCTGCGCCGGACATTGGCTGTGCGGCGAAGCGCCTCCGTACCGGCGCCCACTACCTGCGGCGCGCGGCCTTGTTTCGTGCCGGTCTTCAGATGCACATTCTCGAAGGTCACTTCCACGGCCTCGGCGAAGCGCTTGCCGTTCTTTGGGTCGTGGCGGCCGAAGTGGGGCGCTTCAAACTCGACCTTGATCGTATAGTCGCCCTCGCCCGGTATCTTCCAGTTGCGGCCATAGTGACAGAGCCACGGATGCCACAGGAAGGGCTGCTGGTGGCGCCCAATCTTGTGGCCGTCACTGTCCGTCAGCGTGACATATACGGTCAGACCCGGTACGAAGCGACCGTCCGCATCGTCGCACCCGGGTTTGCCCCAACGGCTACTGCAGGCGACACCGCCGTGCGAGGAGTACCACGCAGAGTATGCCTGGTCCCATCATGCCCAAATCCCAAGCGACACCGAACGACGCGCGATTCGGCTACTCAATCGACGAGACGAAGTCCTGCAACGCCTGCACATACTGATCGGGATGTTCGTCGTGAATCATGTGTCCCGTGCCCGGAAAGACAGTATGGCGAAGGGAGGGCAGCGTCGAAACGGCGCGTTCCACGTCTTCGGCATTCATAGCCCCGCCATGTTCTGTCTCACCGACCACTAGGCGCGCCGGACACCGAATTTGGGCGAGCAGGTCGTCCGGTTATTGTCCGCCCAACAGTAGCCCGTCAAGAGTGCGGCCGAAAACATCCAGGTCTAGCCGGTCGAGCTGGATAGCCCGCGCATGCACAGCTTCTGGGCCGGCGACCTCCAGCATAGTGTGTTCGCCATTGACGGGCTCGCTGCCGATCATGGCTT
This sequence comes from uncultured Chloroflexia bacterium, assembly GCA_963752485.1. Taxonomy (GTDB): domain Bacteria; phylum Chloroflexota; class Anaerolineae; order Caldilineales; family Caldilineaceae; genus JASGTU01. Next base: position 663,967 of record CAVVYP010000007.1, on the reverse strand, counting down.
TCAGGCCGTCCAAATCGCGACCCGCGGCGTGATGTTGGGTCAGCTCGTCGCGCGTGCTCACGAAGTATTCGTGGAAATCCGTCTCCCGGAAACGCGGCATCTGAGTGATGTAGAGCGGAGGATCCTCCAGGAATAGGCCGCGTACCCAGTTCGGGGCTTGGCCCGCGACCCACAGCGCGACGAGTGCGCCCAGAGAATGACCGGCTAGGAAGGCCGGTTTTCGGACCACAGTCATCAGAAAGGCAAGGACGTCACGGCCATAGTCCGGCAGTTGATAGGCGCCGGGCGTGCGGCCGGAGAGGTTGTGCCCGCGCAGGTCGGGAGCATAGACGTGCGCGTGCTTTGCCAGGGCCGGCAGAAGCGGAACAAAGCTGTCGTGTGAACTCATGATGCCGTGGAGGACGACCAGGGCTGGACCGGGACCTGCTGCTTCCACGTAGTGGAGTTGGACTTCGTCAAGCTCAACGGTATGGCCCTGGATCATTAGGAGACTCTCCCTTGCCGTCGTGCGGTCGCCGACTCGCCGAGGACTGCATCTGCCCTAGACGACACTTGGCGCTCCCGAACGAAGTCCCGATACTTACCCCATCAACTCCGTAATGAGTTTTTCCGTCAACGCCGGTTGAAAGCTCTGCACCACCGTGCCCGCGCTGTCGGGGTATGCGTGCGGTCGCTCAGCGTGGCCAACGTTCTCACCGGCGTTCGAGTCCGTCCCCCTGGACAGCACGTCCGCCTCGGCAAAGTAGTTGACATTTATGCTCGTGAACATATAGCTGCCGATGGCTTCGTCCTCGTACACGCGGGCGTGCATGCACGAGGCAACATCCCAGCGCGGTCCTCAATCGCATCCGCACTTGCCATACTGCAGCTGATTCCTGAACGGCATGCGCTGTCCGCGCCCAGGTGATTGCCTGCAAACGTGACCCACGCGCCGCCCTACTCTCGCGGCGCCCGGTACCGGCGCTAGTCCGTACCTGGTTGTTGTACGGATTGAATGAGCCGGACATTGTTTCGGAGCATGTCATTGATCAATCGCTCCACGTCCTGACCTGACCTATCGGCCAACGCGCGTACCGACACGTCCACATCAGGATCAAGATAGATGGGCAGGCTCAATTTCGTCTCACCGCGGAAGAACTTCCCGCGCTCAGCGTTGGAAAAATCGTATTCTTCTTTCATAGGGCTATCTATTCGTACTCCAGATACTCACGAATCTCTCCAGGTGTGGCGTTGCGGGCAGAGATAACACGAATGATTGCTTCGTTCACGTTTATTTCCGCATATGTGTGCACAACCACGACGAATCCAACAGTGCTATCGTGCCCGATAGTGACCCACCGGTCTTCCTCGTTGCTATGGTCCTTCTCCTGTCTGATTGTGGTCGCCAGAACTTACCAGTGAAGCGTCGTCCACGGCTGTGATTCATTCGCCGCTATTCTTGAAACTGCTTGAACCTTAAGCCTTGAACCGGCGCTCCTAATTCGGCTCTTCGCCCAATGTTACATTCATCGAGAGTTCGCCGTCCTCGCGCAGCAGCCGCACACGGATCACATCCCCGACGCGATAGTTGTCCTCCAGGAAGACCTCCATCTCCTCCAGGCTTGTCACCAGCGTATCGTCGATGGCGACGAGCACATCGCCGCCGACGTAGACGCGCTGATTACCAACTACCGCCTCGCGCTGCGCCCCGCGTACACCCGCCTCCGCCAGCGGCGAACCGTCATACAATTGGACGAGCAGCAGACCTTCCGTCGCAGGCAAGTCCAGCATCCCGGCCAAGCCGGGCGAAATGCCGTACGCATAGCGAATGCCCAGCCACGGATGGCGGTACCGGCCCAGGTTCAACAGATCCGGCAGCACCCGCTGCACCGTGTCCACCGGCACGGCAAAGCCCACACCTGCACTGGCCCCGGTCGGACTGAAGATGGCCGTATTGACGCCGATGACGCGCCCGCTGCTGTCCAGGAGTGGACCGCCCGAGTTTCCCGTATTGATGGCTGCGTCGGTTTGGATGATGCCGGTGATCGTGCGCCCGTCCTGTCCTTCGAGCGTACGCCCCAGCGCGCTGATCACGCCGGACGTCATAGTACGCCCGAATTGGCCGAAGGGATTGCCGATGGCGATGGCCCGCTGACCCACGCGTAGATTCGCCGACTCGCCCAGCTCTACCGGGTGCAGCAACTCATCGGGGGCGTCCACGCGCAATACAGCCAGATCGTTCGCGGATCCAGTCCGACGATCTCCGCCGGGTAGACTGTGTCTTCTCCGAAGATCACTTCGACATATTCCGCGCCGGATACCACATGAAAGTTGGTCAGGATGTGCCCGTCCCGGTCTAGCACGAAACCCGATCCAGAACCCTCTTCCGGCACGACATCGAAGAAGAAGTTGCGCCGCAGCACGCGCGTGGTGACGGTGACGACGGCGGGAGCGACCTTCTCGTACACGTCGACGATGCGGCGCTCTTCGATGTCCAGGCCTGCGGCATCGATCAGCGCGGCGGTCGACGCCGGCGACTGGCTTTCCTCCTGCGCAGACGGCGCTATCATGGGCGCGGGCGCAGCATCCGCTTCAGGAGTGGCTGTCGGCTGCAAAAACTGTGTTCTCAGTTGTTCCATGGACGCGCAACCCCCGCCCGTCGCCAACAGCATCAGCAACGCGAGAACGCCGGCATATCTTGTCAGCACGGCACACGATTTCGTGGGCTCCATAGTGCGATCGTCTCCTCTCCAGGAGGATTCTAGCACAGGGGTGCAGCTTGGCTCGTACGGCGGATTCCATCACACAGCCACATGCGGCGCGAGGACATACAGCGAGTTGAGAAACAACGAGGGGAGTCGGTAGGGGGGAGCAAAGACAGGTATTTCTGCGGCGGGACCCGTGTCTATCGCTCAACCATCCCGCGCATACCATCCAACTTGCGCCGGGCCAGGACCACGCGTCTCATGTGCGGTGGCCGCGTGGTCGATCACGCTAAGAAGCAGCGCCTCCGCCTGTGTTTGTTCACCTTCTCGCAACAGCACGTGGGCGAGTCCTGCTTGGCTCACCTGTATCTCGAAGGCTGTGGCCCCGCGATGTCCTTTTGCCTTCTCGAACAATCGACGTGCTTCGACCAAATCTTCCTCCGCCAGCGCACACCAAGCGAGGCCCAACCAGACGCCAGTCAGCGCATTAATATGCGATGCGCCGATACGCTCGAACGCGGCCAGGGCATCCTCGAAGCGGTGGCGGGCGTCGGCCGGTTTGCCCTGCGCCAGGTCAATGCGGCCCAGTTCGCAAAGGGGGCGCATGACGATCTCGATACGCCCTGTCTGTCGACCTGTTTCCAGGCTCTTGAAGAGATGACGGTGTGCGCTATCGTAGCGACCTTGCACGGCCATGATTCTGCCGACGGCAAGATGACCCATACCCGCGCCAATGTGGTCGCCGTACATCTCACTGAGCCGCAAACCCTCGTGCGCAAGCTTCTCCAGCGCGTTCATAGTCGCCCGCAATCTGTGCCAACCAGGCAGCGATGGCCCAAGTTCATCCCTTTGAAACGCTGTTCGCCCGTCGCCTCACAGAGGGCGGCAGACTGGCCGTAATATCTCTCGGACGCGGCATAGTCACCCAAGGCCCAGGCGATGTATCCCAGGTTGTTGAATGCGTCGGACTGCCAGAATGCGACCCCGCGCTCCCGGCCGTAGAGGAAGCAGATGAATTCTTCCGCCGCGAATCGTGCGGGCGCATCACGTCCGAGCTCGAGGGCGGCGGAATAGTCGCCGCACTTCTGCGTGAAGCCCACCTGCTCCTGGAGCCCGAGCGCGCGCCAGTAGACACGGGAGCGACCCGGTTGCATGGCCTCCGCAAGGGCTCTCAATCTGGTATTGCATGCACCAGCTTCCGTAAGCAGCCCAAGCTGCCCATACTGGCTGAATTGGGCGTGGAGGATGCCCGCCAGCACATCCGCGACCTCCGTGCGCTCCGGCTCCACAACGCATGCGATCCGCCAGCCGTTCTTCCAGCACGGGGACGATGGTGTCCAGGGTCTGGATGGAGAAATAGAGCCAGCCCATCATGTCGCCGACGAAGAACACAGACCAGCTTACCGTCAGCGCTGTGTGCAAGTCGTGAATCGCCACCGCAGTTTGCAGAGCGGCCAACAGGTTGCTGAATTCCCACAGGATATCGCCAAGCGTCTTCGGCTCGTAGTTGCAGTCCCTGAAGAAGCTGTCCAGATAGGCCCCATAGTAGGCGCAGTGGCGGCGGCGCACTGCGTCAGGTGTGCCGGCCCGGGTCGACGCCGGCGCACTCGTCCAACGCTTCCAGTTTTTCCGCACAATACTGGCGCGCCAGCTCGTGGATCGTGTAGCGTCCGCCCTCGCGCAAACGCAGCCACGATTGGTCCACGAGGCTTGCGAGATCGGCTGCCGTCGCGCCGGCCACGGCCTCCGCGGCTTCACGCGTACAGCCGCCGCGGAAGACCGAGAACTGGCGCATGACGGCGCGTTCGTCGGCCGAGAGCAAGCGCCACGAATGGTCGAACGCTGCGCGCATGCTGCGCAGGCGCGGCGGCGCGTCGCGCAACGTGCTGCTCAGGACGTCCAGACTCTTCTGAATCTCCGCCTGCAATTCCGGCAGCGTCAACGTGCGCGTCCAGCCCGCGGCCAGCTCAATGGCCAGGGGCATCCCTCCGAGCAGGCGACAGATGGCGCCGATGGCGGTTGCGTCACCGTCCTCGATGGCGTCGATCGCATCCGGCACGAAGTTGGGGCGCAGTTTGCGCATGCGGTTGATGAAGAGCAGGGATGCATCGTAGTCCGAGAGGTCCGGCCGAATCTCCGGGACGGGCGGCGGCATGCCCGGCGACGGCCCCGGCGGAACGCTGAGTCCCTCCAGCGGCGATAGCCACTCCTCACGCAAGTTCAGCCGCTCGCGCGACGTCACCAACAGCGACAGGTCGGGTGCGGCGTGCAGCAACTCCGGCAATAGGTCCACGCCGTCGAGCAGGTGCTCCAGGTTGTCGAGCACGAGCAGCATCTGCTTCGGACCCAGAAAATCGCACAGTCGCCGTCGCGGATCGGCCGAACCCAGCTCCGGCAGGTCCAGCGCGCGCTCGATGGCGGTCGCCAACAGATTGGGCGACTCGACGGGTGACAGGTCTACGAAGCGCACGCCGTCGCGGAAACAGTGCGCTTGCGCGGCAGCCGCCTGGATTGCCAGCCGCGTCTTTCCGGAGCCGCCCGGTCCTACGATAGAAAGCAGACGGCAGTCCGGGTCTGCCAGCCGCCGGGCGATCTGCTCCATCTCTCGTGCTCGCCCGATGAAGGTCGTGGCCTGCGCGGGCAGGTTGTGCGCAGGGGATGGAACGACTGGGATCGCGTCCTCATCGCCAAGCACTGCATGTGATTCGTGCTCCGCAAACAGGCCTGCGCGAATCTGGGCGTTGAGGTCGAAAGTCTCCGCTTCGGGCTCCACGGCCAGTTCGTCGGCCAGCACCCGCACGCATTCCTCATACTGCCGCAGCGCAGCCGCGCGCTCGCCGGATTCAGCGTAGAGACGCATGAGCGTTCGGTGCGCAGGCTCGTGCAACGGATCCAGTGCAAGCCAGCGCCGTGCATACGCGATGGCCAGGTCATATTGGCGGCGGCCCGCCTCCGCATAGACGTGAGCCAAGCCGTCGAGTGTAGAAGAGAGCTCGCGCTGCAGCGCCTCCCGTTGCAGAAGCTGCCACGTGTCGAACTCAGGCGAATCCGGCAGCGCGAATCCGGCCAGGAAATCGCCGCGGTACAGGTTGGCGGCGTTCGCTAGCGACTGGATGCATGCCTCGCAGAGATGGGGATGGGTATGATGGTGAGCAACGGGGGCGGCACAAAGGCGGCGAAAGCGCAGAACGTCCACGCGAAGATCAGGCCGCATGGGAACGGCCACCTGCCCGTCCACACTTTCCAGCAGGCCGGGGCCCAGCGCATCGTTCAACGTATAGATCGAATGGCGCAGATTGGCGCGTGCGCGCCGCTGGCCCAATTCCGGCCACAAGAGCCCGGCCAGGGCGTCTCGTGAGTGGGGGCGCTGTGTCAGAACAAGATAGACCAGCAGTGCAAGCGCTTTGCGCCGGGTCACGTGCACGGGGGCGCCGTCGCGTACGATGTGCGGCGCGCCAAAGAACTCGAGGGCGATGGGAGACATATCGATCCCTCCTTCCCGCTGCCATCTCCATTATAGCGGAAAAGCAGACCCGCCGCTACCCATTTCACGAAATCGCGATGATTCCTTAAGGTGAGCGCGTTCTGAGACGATTCTGGGACGTTCGCGCAACGCGCCGCCGCTATTCTGTGTGTAGCCGGACCAAACTTGCCTGATGCAGTAGGCGCTAGGTTCCCCCGCGGGGCGGCGGCGGAGTAGGCCCGGAATCGGGTCATGGGAGACAACCCTGCATTCCGCCTGTCCGCGGCCGCCCCGGTACGTCCGGCCGAGCGCGGAGCGTGAACGCTCCTGCCTCTGTGTGCGGCTGCTGCACCGGCCAACTCGCAGGCGCGCACGGACCGGCATGGCCATGATTCGTGCGTGAGACGTTTCTGAGACACGCGCCGTGTAGGATGGAACTAGCCACGTGTGAAGCGCAGGCGCATATCCGGGCGGGACCGTCTGTATGGAAGGAAGCCTACCTTCACTCACCGGTGAATGAGTTACGGTTGTAAGCGTCCTTTCTTGAACTTCGTCCCCCACTTCGCAACCATTCTTCACTGTTTCATCGCACCATTCCTTCGAGAAGTCTTGACGGGCTCGCACCCGCCGGATGCGCGTACCGTGATTGCGTGTTTCAAGCGGGCAGGCGCAGTTCGCTGCCTAATCTGGAACCGCCCAGCTACTTTCGAGTACGTTGCGAAGGGCGCACCCCACAGGCGACGGCCTGCGCTACGGGATATGTTGTCGCAGCAGCCGTTGGGGCTGGTGCAAGATGAGAAGGTAGAAGCATGGAGGTAGTTATGAGAACAAGGAGAGCACTGCCAAAGTCCGTTGCCGGCCTGTTAGTTGTCGCGATGATCGTCGTTCTCGGCGCAGTCGGGGCGGCTCCTGCCTTGGCCCTGGACACTACTACAACCGGCAATGCGCCGCTCTGGTTCCAGTTCAACGTCGGCTCTGTCGGCCCTGACGAGAAGACTTCGCATGTGAGTGTCACGCTGCGTGACCAAGCGCTGTGCGGCGGCGGCTTCCAGGTCTTCGCCAGCGGTTCCTGGAGCTATTGGGGCACGCCCACTGAGGCGGATTGGGTAGGTTCGGCCACCGATATCGGCTACGACATGCACATGTGGGCCTCGGAAATGGTGCCCGGCGCTTACTACGTGCGCCTGGGCTACGGCGCTAAGCCGGGTTGCGTGTTGGGCGTTTCCGGCCAAGCAGTAGATTACTTGGGTATCGTCGACTTGGGCTGGCATCTAGATGAAACAGAAGAGCCTGCGGTCGCGCCAATGCGCGTGGCGGCGCAACCACAAGTGACGGTAGAGGAAGCGCCGGCCGTGGCGTCCGTTGTGGCCGCGAACCCCGTGGCGGCTCCCGCTCCACAGGCGGCGACAACTGCGCCGACTGCGCACGCGATAGCCGCTGCACCTGTGGAACCGGCGCATCATGATATGGAAATGGTGCCAAACATGTGGATGCCGGTCACGAACAATGAACCCATGATGTTCGAGTTCTACGTGGGCAATGTGCCCGAGGAGCAGTCGAGCGAGGTGTCCGTGACCCTGTTCGGCGCGCCTTTCCGAGCCGGCCGGTTCGAGATCTTCACAGCCGAGGGCGTTCCCTTCGACCTGCCAGGTCACGATGACTGGTTCGGCAAGGCCATCATGGTGGACGGAGAGAACCCGGCTTGGCACGGCAACCTGGTGCCCGGGGCGTACTACGTCCTGGTCTATCCGGAGGGGATGAAGAACTGTCTGCTCGCAGTCTCCGGACCCAGCATCACGTTCTAGAGGTTGATGCGCCATTCGCACGGCTGTTCGCGTGCGGCGCCGCATCGAAGTGAAGGGCCGCACACATAGTGGGACACGCGAGTAGCGCGATACACAAGTAGAGGTACAAACAGATGGCTCCACCCGGCAGCTATGGGTGGAGCCATCTGTTATCACGCGGGAGATCGCCTGCAGGCGGAGAGCTAGGCGCGCCCGCACTGGTGATCATGGGCGCGAAGAACCCGGACTGGCCGGACCCGGTCGCTGAGGCGCGCTTGATCGCCAATGCGCTGGACGCGGAGATCTCTCTCGTCGAGGGCGCTGGCCACTATGCCCACGCCGAAATGCCCGACCAGATCACTCCGATCGTACTGGCATTCCTGAACAAATCCAGCTCAGTGCAGGCCGGCTCCGGCGCGCCCTGATCGTGACGTCAGGCCCAGAGCGCCGGCTCCGGCACAGGATTTCCGGTCAAGAAACGCACCGTGTCTTGGCGCGGCGATCGGCCCTGTGTTATCGTACCGGCAGTCTGTGAACTCCCTGAGCGCTGAATTGGACGCTTCTAACTATGCCTGAATTCTTCACTGTGCGCACACCGCCCGATGCATTGGAACTCTTCCGCCGGCACTACACGCCGCGGCTACAGACCGAGCGCATCCGCACCGCCGCGGCGCTGGACCGCATCCTGGCCGAGACGCTGCTTTCGCCACAGGACCTGCCCGAGTTTCCGCGCTCCACCGTGGATGGCTACGCCGTCCTCGCCGCCGACACCTATCGGCGCGTCGTCCAGTCTGCCCGCCTTCCTCGCCGTCACGGGCGAAGTGCCCATGGGACAGGCCAGCGACGTAGCCGTCGGCATGGGCGAGGCCGCTCTCGTGCACACCGGCGGCATGATTCCGGAGGGGGCCGACGCCGTGGTCATGGTCGAAAACACGCAACGTGTGGACGTCGTGAGCATCGAGGTGCTGCGCCCCGTGGCCGAAGGCGAGAATGTGATCCAGGTAGGCGAGGACATTCGCAGCGGCGATACGGTTCTGGAACGCGGGGCGCAGCTCCGCCCACAGGACATCGGCGGCCTCATGGCGTTGGGCATCGTCGAGTTGGAGGTCGCGCTGCCGCCACGCGTCGGTATCCTCTCCACGGGTGACGAAGTCGTACCGCCGGACCGGGCGACCGGGCCGGGCCAAGTGCGCGATATCAACTCCTATGCCCTGGCCTCGCTGGTCACTCGCGCCGGCGGCGAACCCGTGTCCTACGGTATCATCGGAGACGATCGCGCCTCGCTGGGGGCGGGCGTAGCCAAGGCCTTCGCCGAGTGCGACATCGTCGTCCTCTCTGCGGGCAGCTCGGTAAGCTATCGGGACCTGAGTGTGGAGGTGATCGCGGCGCTGGGCGAGCCGGGCGTCCTGGCGCATGGATTGAGTGTCCGCCCAGGCAAACCTACCATCCTTGCCGTGTGCGACGGCATCCCTGTCTTTGGGTTGCCGGGCAACCCGGTCAGCGCCATGGTTATTTTCGATCTGGTCGTGACGCCCACAATCCGCGCTGCCCTCGGTGCGGATGCGCCGCCCCAGCGCCAGGTGCAGGCGCGACTCGCACGCAACGTCGCCTCGGTGACCGGTCGCGAGGACTACGTGCAGGTGCGGCTGGAGGAGCGTGACGGCGAATTCTGGGCGGTGCCGGTATTCGGAAAGTCCAACTTGATATATACTTTGGTGCACGCCGACGGAACGGTGCGGATATCGCTTGACTCCAACGGCGTGCGTGAGGGCGAATGGGTCACTGTGCGACTGCACTAGGTGAGGTCGTTTCGAGGACAAGTGTCGCCGGTCAACACAGCCACAAGGAGGCGACGGAGCCAGTCGCCGCCCTGGATCGTAGCTGTGAAGGCTGCGCCCCATAAGCCCAAGCGGTCGGCATTGTCCATGTCGCTCCAAACCATCGAGCATTGAATCTTGATTGTTGGATATTGTCCGGCTTTTCGGACGTCTGCTTCTCAGACACAGATAGGAGAATCTCACAATGGCTCTACCCGTCAACCTGCAGGACGGCGAGGAACTCGTCACGGTGCGTAAGCGCCATCCGGTCTACGTCATTCTGAAAGGCATCTTGGCCGTCATCATTGCCGGGTTGCTGATTTGGGCGATCTCGTGGGTGTCCGGCAACGTCGCCAGTGCGAGTTCGATCTGGCCATGGCTGTACGTAGCGACGGTTGTGGGCGCAATCGGCTACATCGGCTTCCTCTTCTACCGCTATACGAACGACCTCTGGATCGTGACTAATCAGCGCCTCATCGACTCGCTGCGCACCACGCCTTTCAATCAGTCGATTTCCTCCACAGACCTGATAAACGTGCAGGACATCAGCGTGCGCAAGCGTGGCATCATGGCGACGACGTTCAACTTTGGCGATGTACTCTGTCAGACAGCATCGACGGAAGGCATGTTTTCATTCGCCGGCGTGGGCCAGCCGACCGAACTCATGGAGATGCTGGATCGTCTGCGCGACGAAGCGCGTAGGCAGAGCCAAATGGCGATCGGTGTCGCGGTCGGCCAGGCGGCGGCCGTGCAAAACTCCGCCGGCTGCCGGTTCGCCGCCACAGCAGACGTCCTGAGGCGCATCGCCGCACGGATCCCTTTTATACCAAGCCGCGTTTGGCTAGACAAACCAAGGAGTGACACAAGATGGGACCAGTGGAGTATTTGATCGTTGAATTTCCCGGCAACCAGTTCAAAGGCGAGATCGTTCCCGCGCTCGGCGAACTGACGGACAACGGCACCATTCGCATCATCGACCTGCTATTCATCAAGAAGGATGCGAACGGCTCCATCTCCTGGTTCGAGTTGGATGCTATGGGCGATGAAGAAACTGCCGGGTTCGATGATTTGGACGGCGAGATCGATGATCTGCTCAATGAAGAAGACATCATGATTGCGGCCAAGATGCTGGAGCCGAATAGCTCCGCCGCCATGCTCGTATTCGAGAACGTCTGGGCCGAACGACTGCGCGACGCCATCGTCAACGCCAATGGCCGGCTTGTGGACAACGCACGCATCCCGGCGGCCGTCGTGCAGGCGGCGCTGGAGGCGGCGGGCATCGAGGAAGCGTAACGAAAAGATCGGCGCGCATGCAGCCGGCATGATGCATCGATCGGGCAGGGAGACAAGGAACATAAGGTATTGGGCATAGGCCCACGACGCAGACGCTCATAGGGCGAACGCGGATAACAAGGAGATGACAAGCATGAGACGACGAGGACCGACAGTATCAGTGCAGCGCAGGGGACCGGGTTTGGTGGGCACGATGGCGAAGACTGCTGTGATCGCCGGCACGGCGACGGCGACGGTCGGCGCGACCAAGGCCGTTATGGGCGGCGGTAGCAAGCAGGCCGCCGCGCAACAGCAGGCTGCCGCGCAACAGCAGGCCGCCGCCGAACAACAGGCTCAGCAAGCCTACGCTGCCGGGCAGCAGGACGCCATGGCGCAACAGGCTGCGGCTGAACCTGCCGGTGACAGTCTCGACGATCAACTGGTGCAAATCCAGAAGCTCTCGGTGATGAAGGATCAGGGCTTGATCACGGAAGAGGAGTTCACCGCCAAGAAGGCGCAGATTCTGGGCCTCTAGGTAGTGTGCCGCCACGCCCGACCGCGTCATATTGCCTGGCCGCCCCACTACAGGGCGTCACGCAATATCGCCGCGCAAGCGAATGTGGCAAGTCCAAGCAGCGACGGCATATCGGGAAGACAATGTATGTTCCTCGCTGCGGATGTTCCTCACCGCGGATCAATCCATATCGTTAACTTGCCGCTAGCGAAACGTCACTAGCGGCAGCTTCATTGGGGAAATAGATCGGATAAAGGGAGTCAATCCATGTCGCTTACCGAATACAAGCCTGGCACTGCGTTCAATGGCGTAATCGGACGAACAGTCGACCGTTCGTCACCCGCGTGGCCCGAACCGCTGCGCGCCAAAGAAGGCGCGCCCAACGTTCTGTTCATCATTCTAGACGACACGGGCTTCGGTCAGCTTGGTTGCTACGGCAGTCCCATCGAAACGCCCGATCTGGACAGCCTCGCCGCCAACGGCCTGCTCTACAGTAACATGCACACCACCGCGCTCTGTTCGCCCACTCGCACCTGCATCCTGACCGGGCGCAACCACCATTCCAACGGCATGGCGTGCATCACCGAGGGCTCCACGGGCTATCCCGGGTCCAACGGCAACATTCCGTTCGAGAACGGCCTTCTGTCGGAAATGCTGCTGCAACAGGGCTACAACACGTATGCCGTAGGCAAATGGCATTTGACGCCGGCCGACCAGATTTCATCGGCCGGTCCCTATGACCGCTGGCCGCTTGGCCGCGGTTTCGAACGCTACTACGGGTTCCTTGGCGGTGAGACGCACCAGTACTATCCGGAGTTGGTGTACGACAATCATCAGGTTGAGCCGCCGAAGACGCCGGAGGAAGGCTACCATTTGACCGAGGATCTGGTGGACAAAGCCATCAGCTTCATTGCCGACGCCAAGCAGGTTGCGCCCAATAAGCCCTTCTTCCTCTACTTCGCGACCGGCGCTATGCACGCGCCGCACCACGTGCCCAAGGAGTGGGCCGACAAATACGAGGGCATGTTCGATGACGGTTGGGAGGCTTATCGCGAGAAGACCTTCGCCAGGCAGAAAGAACTGGGCGTCATACCGGCCGATGCAGAGCTGTCGCGCCACGATCCGGACGTCAAACCGTGGGACGAATGCACCGCGGAGGAACAACGGCTCTACGCTCGCATGATGGAAGTCTTCGCCGGTTTCCTTACACACACGGACCATCACATCGGGCGCATGCTCGACTTTCTCAAGCAGACCGGCGAGTTCGACAATACGCTGATCATGGTCCTGTCCGACAACGGGGCCAGCTCCGAAGGCGGCCCGGAGGGTTCTGTCAACGAGAACCTCTTCTTCAACAACGTGCCCGAATCATTGGACGAGAACCTGAGGGCGCTGGACGACCTGGGCGGTCCGAATCACTTCAATCACTATGCCTGGGGATGGACCTGGGCCGGCAATACGCCGTTCCGCCGCTGGAAGCGTGAGACCTATCGCGGCGGTATCAGCGACCCATTTGTGGTGCACTGGACCAACGGCATCCAGTCCAAGGGCGAGGTGCGGAATCAGTTCGCGCACGCCATCGACATGGTCCCGACCGTGCTGGATGCGCTGGGTATCGAAGCGCCGGCCAGCGTCAAGGGCGTCACCCAGTCGCCGATCGAAGGATACACCCTTGCCGGCACGTTCGATGATCGTGAGGCTACGAGCAGGCACGTAACCCAGTACTTCGAGATGATGGGGCATCGCTCAATTTATGCCGACGGCTGGCGCGCGGTCTGTCCGTGGCCGGGCCCATCCTTCACCGAAGCGGGCGCCTTCTTCGGCGAGCCGATTCCGTCCGAAAAGTTGACCGAGTTGGACGCCTCGGGCTGGGAACTCTATCACGTGGAAGAGGATTGGGCGGAGAATCACAACATCGCTGAGGAACACCGGGACAAGCTGATCGAAATGATCGCCCAGTGGTATGTAGAGGCCGGCAAGTACAACGTTCTGCCGGTGGATGGCCGCGGCACGCTGCGCTTCACAGAGGAACGCCCGCAGATCGCGCAGGGCCGCGATCGGTATACATACTTCCCCGGCACGCAGTCTGTTCCCTATTATTCGGGTCCGCTGACGCTGAATCGCACGCACACCATTACCGCGGATGTGGATATCCCAGAGGGCGGCGCGGAGGGTTGCCTGGTATCCTTTGGCGGCACCGACGGCGGCTATTCACTCTATGTACAGGATGGCATGCTGCACTATGTCCAGAACTATGTAGCCAAGGAATACCTGCATGTCTCGTCAGAGGAGACGGTGCCATCAGGTCGCCATGATCTACGATTTGAGTTTGAAGCGACGGGCGAGCCCGATTTCACAAGCGGCAAGGGGTCTCCCGGCCGCGCCAAGCTCTATGTTGACGACAAGCTAGTGGGCCAGGCTGACTTCGCGGTCACCACTCCGCTTAGCTTGGGGCTGACGGGCGGTATCAAGGTCGGCGCGGACCCGGGTGCGCCGGTGACCCCGTACTATGAGCCGCCGTTCGAGTTCACTGGCGTGTTGTACAGTGTGACCTTCGACGTGAGCGGCGACGTGATCAAGGACCACGAAGCGGAACTGCGCCGCATCATGGCGCGGCAATAGGACTCCCAATTACGAAGACGTTACGGCGCCAAGTGAGCTTGTTCTACCACTTGGCGCCGTAGCCGTTCGCACTGACTGCCAATGAAATCCGTCGTCATCACTGGAAGCACACGCGGTATCGGCCTCGGTCTGGCCGGCGCCTTCCTCGATCGCGGATGCGCCGTCACGGTCAGCGGGCGTTCGCAGCACACCGTCAGCGAAGCTGTGCAGAAGCTCGGCGCGAAGCACGATCCTGCGCGCCTGTGCGGCCAGCCCTGCGACGTCACCCAGCCCGATCAGGTCGACGCACTATGGGCCGCGGCGGCGGCCGGCTTCGGCGGCGTCGATATCTGGATCAACAATGCCGGCGTGGGCCATGACTACGTCACGTTGTGGGAACTGTCGCCCGAACAGGTGCAGACTGTCGTCAATACCAATCTGCTTGGCGCGATCAACGGATGCCGCACAGCCGTCACGCACATGCAACAGCAGGGACGTGGCGCCATCTACAACATGGAGGGCTTCGGCTCCGAAGGCCGCGTGCGCCCCGGACTGAGCGTGTACGCAGCAAGCAAAGCCGGCGTGCGCTCACTTTCCAAGTCGCTCGTCGCTGAGACGGCCGGCCTGCCCATCCTCGTCGGCACACTCAGTCCCGGCATGGTGGTCACGGACCTGTTGCTCGACCCTGTGCAGAATGATCCGCAGGCGCTGGCGCAGGTCAAGAAGATCACCAACATCCTCGGCGAGCGCGTCGAGACCGTAGCGCCCTGGCTGGCCGACCGAGTGCTCGCCAACGAGAAGAGCGGAGCCAAGATCGCGTGGCTCACGCGCCGCAAGATTGTCACCCGCTTCCTCACAGCGCCGTTGCACAAGCGCGATCTGTTCACGGACTAGCGCCAGCGCAGCATCCTCACGACCGTGTCGACCATCCTCTCAGGCGGATGTCCTCCGCAATCACTCGAACTGTGGCAGTTCCTGGAACGCCGTGATCCCCATGTCCAGGAACTTGCCACGCTCGTGCGGCTCGGTAGTCACGTGCATGCCCAGGCGCACGCCCGTCCCCGCCACTTGCTCGGCTACGTTGCGCATGCAGTCGTCCACCGTCTGCAGCGGATAGTTCGGATGACCTTCCAGGTTGAACGTGAGGTCGTTGGGGCCGAAGGCGAGATAATCCACGCCGGGTTTGGCAAAGGCGCGGCGCGTTGCTGATGGCATCGACCGACTCGAGCTGGATGCCCAGGACGGCGAACTCGTTCCACCACTCAGCATAGGCTAACCTGTTTACCGGCCCGTCCCACGTCTTGAGCCCGTGGCGCGCATCCCCGCCCCAGCTCCGGCTACCTTTCTGCGGATAGTAGGCATAGGCGATGGCCTCATCCACCGTAGCCTCGCTCACTACCTCAGGCACCATCACCGACGATATGCCCAGGTCCATGAAGCGACCGATCAGGTGCGCCTCCCGCGTGTGCGGAATGCGAATCTGCACGGGCAATCCGAGATCCTCGGCCACGGCGCAGAAGGCCACGATCTGTGCGTCGCTGTACGCACTGTGCTGGCCGTCGATGTAGAGCAGATGGAAGTCGCCCTTCGACAGCGCAACTTCCGTCTGGCTGCGCGTGGCGTCGATGGGCATGCGCAGGGCGACCACGATCTCGCCGGCGCGCATGCGTTGCTTCAACTTGTTCTCTGGAGGCATAGTGCTGTGGGTCCTTTCTGAATTGATGAGTCAGCGCGGCGTGCGCGCGACCTGTATGAAGAGACGAAACGAATTGTGTCGATATCGCATGGCTCCGAGGCGAAGGCGTCAATGCGGCCCTGCGCACCGGCTCCAAATTAGCCCGCGGCGTTCGCCCTATCTGTCAGGGACTCAGATCGAGCCCGGCGGCTTCGAACACGCGATTGATGAACCTGAATTCTAACTCTTCGGCCAGGATATCCATGAGAATGGCGTCGACCTTAGCGCCACCGATAACGCGGGCCTGCCGCCTGCGCCCGATCTCTCGGAAGCCGACGCGCTCGTAGCAGTGCAGCGCCCGCGCATTGAAGGCGTATGTGCCCAGCATGATACTGTTCAGGTTCAACAACCCGATACCGTATTCGACCAGCAGCCGCGTAGCCTCCTGGCCATAGCCCCGTCCCCAGTATTCCGTCTCGCCGATGAGGATTCCGAGCATGGCCGAGCGGTTGACGTGGTCGACTGCGAACAACATGCCTCTGCCGATTGCGTCGTCCGTCGCCCGGTCGACGATGGTGAAGACGTGCTCCCGGTTCGCCAGCGTCTCGTTCAGCGACGCACGTGCACGCTCCAACGATGTGGGGACGTAGGCCTCGTCGCCTAACGGGAGGCTGACGGCCAGGTCGGTCTCCCACTGGGCCCATTTTTCAGCGTCGTCCGCGCTGCACGGAGAAAGATAGCAGAGGTCGCCGGCCAGTTTCTTGTAGTGGGGCATGATGAGCATCCTGGTTGATGGCGGTTGTTGCGTACGAAGTTAGTCGATCGCATCTGATTATGGATCAGGATCGGGGAGATTTCCTAACCGCGGCCGTCCAGATCACCTTGGGCCGTTCATAGCGATTGATGGTCTGCTCTTCCAGCGATTCGAACCTCCAGCCGTCTGTGAAGCGCGCGCACCGACGCTTCGTCGAAGAACCGTTTGGGCCGGTCGCCCACCTGATAGTAGGCGCCCTCGCTGGCCGGGTCGATGGCAGGATGGCCCACCGCGCCGAATAGGACATCCTGCGTCGAGTTGAGCCGGCAAAGGAGCAAGCCGCCGTCAATCAGACAGCGCCGAATCTCTTGCACAGCATGCCGCGTGTCGCTCCACGTGAAGTAGTGAAGACACAGGCTGGCAACCACGACGGCGAAACCATTGCTGGCGAACGGCAAGGGGGCGCGCAGGTCCAGACCCAGGAGGGAGGCGCATCTCAGCTTTCTCATGCAGACAGCGAGGTGACGTGTATCCAGGTCCCCGGCCACGACACACATGCCGCGGCTCTCCAGATATGCCGTGTCAACACAAGCGCCGCAGCCCAGCTCCAGAATCGGGCGCTGCGCTGCTTCCGCAAGCATTTCAGGCAACCACGTGTCAAGCCAACGCTCCATACGTTTCCCTATGGCTGCTGGGGCTGTGCCAAACTATCAGCATCTCGGCGTCGCATAAGTTCAACGATCTGGTTGTCCCACATGAGCTCGTCCACGGTGACGTAATGATCCGCGACGAACTCTCGAAGTGACGAATCGTGTTCCGGGTCGCCGCGTTCGGAAAAATAGATCACCATCTCCGGCTGGGCATCCTCTACCGCGGCAACCCAGCGTTCCACAGCCCTCGGCGTCAGAAACCAGGGGTAGTGCATGAGCCAGTAATGCGGCGGCGGTCGATCCAGCAGGTAGTAGAGATTGGCGACTGCCTCATCTTGCGGGAAGAGAACGATGTCCGCGCCGGGTGGGAGCCGATCCGCCAATATCGTCGCCAAGGGCGCCAAATTATCATACTCGCCGAAGCGTCTTGGGTGTGACGGAGTCACCCTAGTTGCATAAGCCCTGACTGCTAGGATTACCCACAGCACCGTGACCGCTATGTAGAGGACTGTAGTGGACCCCTAAAGCTGGACATGCCCTATAGTGAAGGGTAGACTCCAGGAAAGGGGACACGGAATGGCAAAGCGACGTACGTTTTCACCCGAGTTCAAGGCCCAGGTGGTACTGGAAGTATTGACCGGCGTCAAGAGCGGCGCCCAAGTCTGTCGGGAGCACCGGATCAAGGATTCGGTTCTCTCTCGCTGGAAGCAGGAGTTCGTGGAACGTGCTCCGCGATTGTTTGCACGTGGCGAACGGCAAAGCCAGGAGGAAGAACGGGTCGCCGACCTGGAACGGCTGGTGGGACAGTTGACCATGGAGTTGCAGGCGGCAAAAAAAGCATCATTGCTGCTGGCCTCACGACAGAACGGAAGCAAGCCATGGTAGCAGAACTGCACCGAACCGAACACTATCCGGTGACTCTCCTGTGTCAGCTGCTGGATGTGCCGCGCAGCAGCTACTACTATCGACCCAGGGATCGAGAGGATGTTGCTCTTCGGCAGGCCATCGAATCCATTGCCGCTGAGTTTCCTACCTATGGGAGCCGTCGCATCACGCAGCAACTGCGCCGGCCACCCTATCGGCTTGTGGTCAACCGTAAACAGGTGCAGCGCCTGATGGGGGAGATGGACCTGAAACGACCGCTCAAGCGTCGCAAGCAGCGCACCACCAACAGCCGTCATGGTTATCCGCGCTTTCCGAACTTGGTGATGGAGCTGAACACCACCTATCCCAATCAGGTCTGGGTCAGCGACATCAGTTACGTGCGTCTGCGTCAGGACTTCGTCTATCTCGCCGTTGTGATGGATGTCTTCACGCGAGCGATTCGCGGTTGGCATCTACATCGCTGGCTGGATCAGACCTTGACCTTGACTGCTCTACGCCGCGCATTAGCGTCGCAAACACCCGCCATTCATCACAGTGACCAGGGCATTCAGTACGCTGCCCAGGAGTACATCGATCTACTGCTCCGCCATGACATCCAGATCAGCATGGCCGACAAAGGAGAAGCCTGGCAGAACGGCTACGCTGAGCGGCTCATCCGCACCATCAAGGAAGAGGAGGTTTACCTGTCTGATTACTATGATTTCGCCGACGCATACGCCCAGATCGGACAGTTCATCGAGCACGTGTATCAGCACAAACGGATCCACTCTGCGCTCGGCTATCTGACGCCAGCCGAATTCGAAGCAGACTGGAAACAGCAACAACATCCACAACAACTATCGAACGTGTCTTCACTTATTATGGGCTGATATCTGTCCAGTTTTGTGGGTCCATTACACTGATGTCACTTGCTACCTCCTTGTGTTTCCACTAGAGTGTGCTTACAAAGCATCTACCGCATCAACTACTCCCACACCAATAGCACGCCAGCCAAGAGTATTCCGGCTAATACGATTAAAAAGTAGAGGGCAACCAGCTGTGTTCATACGTAGAATCCACATCGAAAATTTTCGCAATCTTGTCAACGTAGACATTAAGCCCAAATCCGATGCGGGGCCGATTGTTCTTGTCGGCGAGAATAACTGTGGCAAATCAAACTTAATTCACGCTCTACGCCTTCTTCTAGCTCCGAACGCGCAACGGTTACATCTGGATTTATCTGAGTATGATATCAACGATAATGCTCGCCAAAACGGCCAAAAGACGTTCACTGTTACTGTCGAAATTGGTGGTATTGAGCAGCATAATCAGTTACGAGCCATATTTCATCAGCGTATCGACCGAGACGGTGACAAGGAGTACATCACTCTACGACTTACGTACACTTGCGACCCGAATAATGATACGCCGGTCTCAGTTACCGTGCAGCCACCATCGGGGCGGGCAAGTGACCCGGAACCGATGACTCCGGCCATGCGGCGTGCCCTGCCGCTGTACTACCTTGATGCCACCAGAGACGCCCAGCGTGATACTCGTGCCACCGGTCGCAGTCTGCTTGCAGAACAGCTAGCGAGTGTCGACATTGCAGACGTAAGTGACGCTGTGAGTGCTTCACTTCATGAAGCCAATGAGAAACTGGCAGAAGGTATAGAAGTCAGGGCTCTTTCCGATGGCTTAACGCGCGAACTGACGCCACCCCTACCCGGCGTCGACACAGAAATGATTCTATCGGTTACGGATGAGGAACCAAACCAGATTTTGCGCAATATGCGCTTGAGAATTCGTGCAGGTGCATCTACCGATGTAACCGATTTAGAACGTTTTGGAACAGGCCTCCACAATCTTGTCGTCATATCGATTTTTCGCCATATGGTTTCGCAAGCAACAACCGCCTTCCCAATCCTAGCTATCGAAGAACCCGAGGCACACTTACATCCACACGCTCAGCGCCGTTTGCTCAAGGACCTGGAAAACTTTCCATCACCAATCATCATTTCAAGTCATTCTTCCTCCGTTGTCATCAACGCTGACCCTGAGACACTGGTGCTCATGCGTGAAACAAGCATGAGCAATGTAGCTGCCTACAATCTTCGGACGACAACGCCAGACGATATTAGAAATATCAGAACGTTGTTGAGAAACGGAGAATCCGATCTGATCTTTGCCCGAATCGCGTTATTAGTCGAGGGCGAGGCTGAATCGATAACCATGCCAGCCTTCGGCGAAGCTCTCGGATGCGACTTTGATCGGATGGGTATTTCGATCATACCGGTGAATGGCGCTACTCGTTATGGTCCTGTAATTCAGGTGTGCAGTGATCTTGCTATTCCCTTCGTTTTGACGTTCGACCAAGATGAGCTGGCACAAGACAGTTGCATGCTATGGGATGACGCCTGGAAACGGGGATATATATCGGATACTGATTATTCCACGACCATGGCTACACCTGAGGACCTTAGGAAGTGGCGTTCACAGTGCCTAAATGATCTAGGATGGTTTTGTGCAGATCAAGATCATGAGGAAGAAAACTGGCGCGCTGGGTACAACCAGGAATATATCGACATACTAGACGAGATACTCCCCAGCAATACATTACTGGACTATGCACGGAATAACGCTCGACAACCAGACCACCATTGCCTCCTAGATTATCTCACGATCCCAACACCCGCGGAGGGAGGAAAAAGACATACCAAAAGCTGAAGACACGAGGCGCACATAGAGTCGCCGAAAAGGCCAAAGAACTGCGGTATGTACCTAAATGCTATGCAGATGCAATTCGTCGAGTAGTTCTACTTAGGTTGGAAGATTGCCAGTAGACGAGCATTTTGAAATGCGCATAGGTAGCATGGGGTATGCGCCACTAATCCAAGATTTGATTGATAAGAACGGCATAACGGCTGATTATGAGGCCTTCGCTACGTCATCTACACTCGACCCTTCACATCGCGATACGCTTGTCCGTTTCCTCAGAGAGCACGATGCCGGTAGGGAGATACGTAGCGACGTAAAAGCCGCAGTTGCAGACGCCATTGACCAAGCCAGACTTCCTGAAATCGCAAATGCTGTACGCAACGCACCGCTCCCAACCATCGAATCATCTGCCGCCGACGCCGTCATATGAGCCTAACATGTGCGCAACGACAAGTCGTTGAATATGTGTCTGGACCGCTCGTCGTACTTGCCGGCCCAGGCAGCGGAAAAACGCGCACTGTCATCACGAAAATACATCATCTTATCGATACCGATGTCGTGCCGGACCCATATGCTATTCTTGCTATAACTCACTCCAATGCAGCTGTGCGCGAAATCAAACACAGGCTGGCAGCAACATCATTCCAATCCTGGCATCGCATCCGTGTTTCGACATTTCATAGCTTTGCTCAGAATATTCTTGCCTGCTACGGCAGTGACATCAATATTCGTGAAGATTTTCAACTTATGGTAGGTGATGAACGAAAGAACCTAGTAGACGAATCTGCTCATCATGGTGAACTCACAGGCAACGACCAACGCAACTTCTTTTCAAATCTCTGTCGATGCAAACGCAGAGGCGCCTATCCCCACAAGATAGATTCAGCAAAGCATCCGAAATTCCACAATGCATTCACCCATTATCAGGGCTTACTGGCAGACAATAACGCCCTCGATTTCGAGGACCTCTGCTATTACGCATCAAATTTGCTCGTAGAATCCGACTTTGTACGCTCGCTCTTCACCAACCGCTATCGCTACCTCATTGTCGACGAGTTCCAAGACACCGACCTCCTTCAATTCCACATTGCCCGCATATTCGCACAATCTGCGCTCGGCTCTACTATCGTCGCAGATGACGATCAAGCCGTATACGAGTGGCGCGATGCCGTACCCGAAAATGTCCTCAGATTCACAAGAAGAACTACGAGCTGAACGAATTGACCTTGACACCAATTTCCGTAGCGACCAAGTCATCGTCGCAGCGGCACAAGCTATAATCGCTGGAGCCCCTCACCGTACTGACAAGAGCGTCAACCCATCCTCGTCGGACCGCGGTACACTCCAAAAGTATACGTGCCAGAATGAGCAGGAGGAGGCAACAGAAGTCGCGGGCAGAATCGCCAACCTGATTGCACTAGGGGTGCCGCCTGAAGAAATCGCCGTAATCGGGCGCGTACGATACAGACTTGACAAGTTGGTTAATCAAATCACAACGCTATCTATTCCCTATTTCAGACAAGGCACAGAGCAGAATCTAATCAATCACGTAACTGATATAGCTCTATGTATCATTGACTATGTAGCCTCATCAGAACGTCATCGTGCACTGCATGACTTAGCACAATCCATTGATGACCTGGGCCTTTCTTACGTGCGACAGGATCAGGGCTGTTACGAAATTGCTTTCGAAATCGCATGCAAGCTTGATATACCGATATCATGTAGCCAAAAGTCGGACTTTGAAGTGATCTTAGGCACTGCTGGGTTCCACTCTCTATTAAGCGAATTACCGAACCAGACCGTTATTAGAAGTCAGTTAGAATCGCTCAATGAACTCTTGCAGATGCTTGAAGACCAGGTGTAAACTCCGGTCAAGAATACGGCACAATTCCGGTCTAAAAATCAGCACCCAAAGCGTGTAAACTTCGTTGCAGATAAGCGCGAACTGCTCCCACTGCGGGAGAGGCAATCTGTCACGAAGGGACGCCGAAAAGGATGTTGAGATTCATGGAACGATCCACGATCCACTATCTGAAACAGAAGGGCTGGAACAACAGCCAGATCGCCGCGGCCGTTGGCTGTCACCGGGACACGGTGCGTCGCATCCTGCGGGAGGCGGTGGACCATCGAGCCGGCGCCGCGGCAACGAAGCAGCCAGATAGCCGTCTTCGATGAGGCCATCAACAGTTGGCTGGACGAGAACCTGAGCGTGCGGCGTATGCTGGAGATGGCGCGTAGCCATCCCGAGCATCCGTATCAGGGCGGCGATAGCGCCTTCTACGACTATGTGCAGCCGCTGCGTCAGGCGCGTACCTTGCGAGCGGCCGAAATTGCGGTGCGCTTTGAAGGGCTGCCAGGCGAACTGCTGCAGATCGACTGGGGCGAAGTACGCAACTTCCGCTTCACCAAGGCGGCCCTGGCCGGGCAGACGCGCTACTTCTTTGCTGCACGCCTCAAGTACAGCCGCTGGATGTTCGTCTGCTTCACGCAAAACATGCGGGAAGAGACGCTGCTGCGTTGCCTCATCGCCTGCTTTGTGGAGCTGGACGGCGTGCCCTGGGCCGTGACCAGTGACAACATGAAGACCATCACCCTGGGACGAGATGCCCACAACCAGCCCATCTGGCACCCAGCCTTTCAGAAGTTTGCGGTTGAGTTTGGCTTCCATCCCTCCCTGTGTGCACCCCGTGCCGCCAACCAGAAAGGCGCAGTGGAGAATCTGGTCAAGTTCGTCAAGGGCAATTTCCTGGCGGGACGTCGCTTCTATGACGACCTGGATCTGGCGCAGCAGAACCGGCAGTGGCTTCACACCGTCAACGAAGTGCGCAAGAGCGATGCCACAGAAGAGATCCCTGTCCTGCGTCTGGCGGAGGAACGTCCTCACTTCGGCCTGTTGCCCGCGTCGGCCGCAGATTACGGTTTCTTCGACAGCGTGTTGGTGAACCAGGAAAGCCTGGTCAACATCGAGACCAACCGCTACTCGGTGCCCACCCACCTGAAAGGCCACACCCTCACCGCCCGCATCCATCTGGACCGCATCGACCTCTACGATGGCCTGGAGCAAGTGGCCAGCCATCGCCGCAGTCGAGGACGCCGCGACGCGTGATTGTGCCGGAGCATTTTGAGGCCGTCTTCGCCAAGAAACCGCGCGCCCGCGTCGTGCTCTACCGGGACTGGCTGGTCGCGCTGTCGCCGGATGTGGCCACCTACATCAGCCAGGTCTGCCGCAAGTACTACGACCAGATGGACGACCAGATCCTGCGTCTCTACGCCCTGGCCCAAGAGGTGGGTGAGTCTGCGTTCATGGCGGCGGTGGAACTGGCCGCCGAACAACAGGCCATCGGCGCCGACTATCTCAGCGCTCTGGTGCAGGCCCACAGCGCCACTCATGACACGCCTCCTCAGCCTGGAGTCACAGTCCAGACACCATACCCCCGCTGCCTGGCTGGAAGCACCGCCCCAGGCCGAGGTGGAACGGGCCCTGGCTGACTACGAACGCTACGTCGCCAATCCTGTGGAGAGGGGAGGCGCCATATGAGCGTCACCGCCTCTTTGGAACAGAAGCTGACTCAGCTCAAACTGAGCCGGACCCGCGAAGTCTACGCCCACTGGGTCAAAGAAGCCGAAAGCCCACCAGTGGGGCTATGCTGAGTTCCTGGACGGCCTGCTCAGCGAGGAAGTGGTCAGCCGCCAGGAGAACCAGATCCGGCGCCAGCTGAAGGCGGCTGGTTTTCCTTTTTCTGCTAGCCTTGAACAGTTCGACTTCAGTTGCATCCGGAACTGAAGCGCACGGTCATGGTCCGCTTCTTTGACCGCACCTTTGTCGAGCAGGCCCAGTCCCTGATCCTGGTTGGAGCCAGCGGCCTGGGCAAAACCCATCTGGCCATCGCCCTCGGCACAAAAATGGTCCAGCTTGGCTACCGGGTGCGTTTCATGACCGCTCAACAGCTGGCCAACCAGATTGTGGCTGCCGCCGACCGCAATGCCATCGACCTCCTGTTGAAGCCCCTGATCCGCTGCGACCTGCTCATCCTGGACGAGTTCGGCTACCTCACTGTCGACCCCCAGGTCGGCCCCATCCTCTATGAACTGGTGGCCGCACGCTACGAGCAACGGGCGACTGTGATTACCTCCAACAAGAGCCTGAGCCAGTGGGGTGAGGTCGTGGGCGGGGACACCGCCTTGATGATGGCCATCCTCGACCGCCTCCTCCATCACGGCGAGGTCTTCTACCTGCGTGGTTCCTCCCATCGCATGCGTGGCAAAGAGGCCATGCTCACAGGCAAGGAGCCGCTTGAACCCATGTCCGAGAGCCATGTTGGGTAACATTTTCAGGCCAAGGAGCAGAGATATGACCAAATCCATACCCACTGTCAGTGATGGCCTGTCTCTTCGATACCGACGCATCCGGTTCCGTTGTCCATCTTGACACACCGGCCTGGTTCGCCTGGCTGGAGGACCCAACCTCCGTCCGCTTTTCCTATGCCCTCCACAACCGCACTCAGGGCTACATCGATGGCTTCATGACCGTGCGTAAGGAGCGTCGCCAACGCGGCACAGCCTATTGGTCCGCCTATCGTCGACAGGGACAGCGTCTGCGCAAACTCTACATCGGCCGTTCCGACGCGCTCACTCAGGCCCGCTTGGAGGAAATCGCTGCACTTCTGCGGCCACGCGATGGACCGCCCCAAACCCACACTTTCTTTCTGCTCTGACCGCTGATTCCGGACGATTTATCGTCGACTAAAAGTGCTGATTCTTAGACCGGAATCGCGCCGATTTGACAACCGGAATTTACACCAGGCACAGAATCTAGACCAGCTACCATCTTCTATTATCGCCCGATGGCGCGGAAAGAATGCTGTGCAGATCATCACTGGGCACGAATCGAAAGGACGAGAATTTGATCATGTATTCATCGTTGGAGTTGAGAATAGGAGCTTTCCTCACTACAAAAGCAAGACTGATGCTCAGGTCAATGAGGATAGGCGGGTACTCTACGTCGCATTTACACGCGCCCGGCGTACACTTACAGTGACATTCTGCCGCCAGCCAAGTCCATTTCTTGCGGCCATTCCGGAACACTTATTCACACCTTGACAATCAACTTTGCGACCTGAACTGTTGCCAATACTCGCTCTATACAATGTGGATGGGGATCTTGTTTCACAATTGCTATCCAGAATATTGGTAAAAAGATTACTTCTGGTAAAACGGTAGCACCGCAAAATAGCGTGAATTGAATAAGAGAGGGTTCTCTGACACACTTTTGTCGCCAAACAAAGGAGTGGACAGATGAACCCTCAAGAACAATTCTGCCCGAACTCGGCCTGTCATGCCAGCGGGAAGGCAGGCGGCGGGAATATCATCGTGCATAGCCAGAAAGAGAAACGGTATCGCTGCACGTGCTGTGGGAAAACCTTCAGTGAACGAAGCGGGACTGCGGTCTATGGCATCAAGAAACCGGTTGAACTCTTTGTGCAGGTGACGACTCTGCTGGCCCATGGCTGTCCGGTGCAGGCAATCGTTGCGGCCTTTGAGTTGGATGAACGAACCGTGGCCAGTTGGCAACAGAAGGCGGGCCACCATTGTCAGAAGGTTCATGCTGAGTTTGTTCAGCGGCAGCGTTTGGACCTGCAACATGTGCAGGCGGACGAAATTAAGGTCAAGAGCCAGTTTGGTCCGCTCTGGATGGCACTGGCGATCATGGTGTCGACTCGACTCTGGTTGGGTGGCGTCGTCAGCGAGAAACGCGACATGCAGTTGATCCAGAAGCTGGTCGAACAGGTCCGAACGATAGCATTGTGCCGCCCGCTGCTCTTCGCTGTTGACGGGCTGGCCAGCTACGTCAAGGCGGTGCAACTCAGCTTCCGTTCGCCGCTACATGCCGGCAAGCCAGGACGCCCGCGCATGATTGCCTGGTCTGACATCATGCTGGTGCAAGTAGTCAAACGCCGTCAACAAGGACAACTCTCCATCGAACGCCGGATCGTCCAGGGCTCCCAAGCACTGATGCAGCGCTTGCTCGCCAACAGCAGAGGCGGCAACGAAATCAACACCGCCTATATCGAACGACTGAACGCCACCTTCCGCCAACGACTCGGCTCTCTGGCTCGCCGCTCCCGAGCTCTCACGCGCACGGCCGATCCGCTTATCGCCGGCATGTATCTCGTCGGCACGGTCTACAACTTCTGCACCTTCCACGATAGCCTGCGTCTGCCGCTCTACGTCGGCCACCGCGGCCGGGTGCGTTGGGTCAAGCGCACACCGGCCATTGCCGCCGGTTTGACTGACCATCGCTGGACCGTGACCGAACTGTTGATGCTCAAGGTACCAACGGCCTACCAACCGCCAAAACGGCGCGGTAGACCCAAGAAAATCGTCTGTTCGTGTGGCTTCGCATGATCCACGCTATCTTGCGGAGCTACCAACTTTCGCCTTGGTGGAGACTATTCTGTGATTCTGATGTCGACACGGCCAAACGCGCCGTACGCCGATGATGTTCAGGATGATGGCAGGACCCTTGTCTACGAAGGTCACGATGTACCAAGAAGCAGAGAAGTGCCCGATCCCAAGATCGTCGACCAGACTGATACTACATTCACAGGGAATCTGACTGAAAACGGAAAGTTCCATCGGGCAGCACAGGACTGCAAACTCCGTGGGAAGTTGCCGGAACGAGTCAGAGTGTATGAGAAGATTCGGCAGGGAATTTGGTCCTACAATGGTCTGTTCCACCTCTTGGACTCATGGGTGGAAAGCGATGGAGTCCGCGACGTCTACAAGTTCAAGCTTGTCACGACCCAGGATGTATCAAGTCCTTCCGATGATCCTCAACCGGACGTCGAGAGTGGACGAGTCATTCCTACATCGGTCAAGCTTGAAGTGTGGAAACGTGATGGAGGGAGATGCGTAGTCTGCGGCGCGACTGATGAACTTCATTTTGACCACATCATACCCTACTCACGAGGGGGTACGTCGCTCAGAGCTGAAAACATACAGCTCTTGTGTGCAAGGCACAATCTGGCAAAGCGCGATAAGATAGTTTGAACGGCCGAACGGTCAGATTTGAGCAGAATCGACCGAATTGCGCCACAATATACCCCAGACGTAACTGGCATCTGTACAGATATCTACTGCGCGTAGTCGCTGATGGCGGTATCATGTCGAGCGGGATGGACACGTGTCTATTCTGCCTTTGTGCGTTGTAGGTACAGGGGCAAGTCGACACGACTGACTACGCGAGTGCCGGCTTTGGCATTGGTATTCGGGATACGGAGAAGGTTATGGCTACGAACCAAAGACAATATGTGGAGCGGCTTGAGGATCCCCCGTTTGCACAGTCGCTGTTCGGTGATGTGCGCTGGGCGTGGATCTGGCTGATCCTGCGCCTCTACCTGGGTTGGGAGTGGCTGAGCGCGGGCTGGGGCAAGATCGGCGCGGCCGCCTGGACAGGCGATAACGCGGGCGCAGCCATCACCGGCTTTGTGAATGGCGCACTGCAAAAGAGCGGCGGCGAACACCCGGACGTGCAGGGCTGGTACGCCTGGTTCCTGACGAATCTGGTGCTACCGTATGCGGGATTTTGGAGCTATCTTGTGGCATGGGGCGAGGCGCTGGTCGGTATTGCGCTGATCATCGGCCTGTTCACGGGCATCGCCGCGTTTTTTGGCAGCCTCATGAATATGAACTACCTACTGGCCGGTACGGTGAGTACCAATCCGATTCTATTTGCCATCGCACTGTTCCTGATCCTCGCTTGGAAGACGGCAGGCTGGTGGGGTCTGGACCGTTGGGCGCTGCCAGCGCTGGGCACGCCGTGGCGACCGGGACTGGTCATCCGCGAGACCCCGCCGGCTGAGGTGACGACGGCCTAGGGCGGCGTGTGGAGAAACCAATACTCTACAGCTGAATACGTCCGGTCGTCTGTACACGGCCCGGCCCTTGCTCGGAGGGAATCGGCAGCAATCGCGACTCCTTTCCGGTAAGCGCCGGGCCGATCGATTTGCTGCGGGCAGACAGCGCTACGCGATCAGTGTGTGGTCACAAATTGGTCACAAATTGGTCAACTCTCCTCGCTCCGCCACGCGAGAATAAGCACAGTGACACATCATCCACGTTTTGTGACGATCTCCCGACTCGGAGGTGGAAAAATGGGAAACTGTCTCGCGATGTTGCTGGTGATGTTTTCCGTCGCCGCGCTGGCGATCACCTTCGGTTGTTGGCGGTGCGGCGGTCCGTTTGAGTTGCTTGTTCATGTGGTGGATTTCGTAATGGACCGCCGCTGAGAGCGCTCGTCTCTCTCCCGAAGACGAGCGCCTGTTCCTGCGTACGACGCTTGTGCGCGATGTGGCCGGTTACTGGTTTGCCGCGTCAATGGCTGCGACAAGGGCAGCGCCCTTTTCGTCGTCGAAGTCGCCGGTCGTGCGCCAAAGGATGTCGCCTTCCCGGTTCACGAGCAAGGTGTGCACCTCGTCCGTGCCGGGGATAGCGGTGGCTTGTCGGAAGGCGGCGGTGTCGATGTAGAGCGTGACGGTGCGCTGGCGGGCCGTCGGGTCCGGGATTCCGGCGCGCATGCCTTCGTTGATAAAGGTACGGGAGAGCACGTTGCGATCGTCAATGGTAGGCAATTCGTAATAGGCGACGTCCGGGTAGTTGGCTTCCAGTTCCTGGGCGAAGGGAATCCACGTGTTGACAGTGGCTTGGTGATACTGGCGGAAGGGCACGAACAGGATCGCTAGGTCAGCGGCGAAGTCACGCGGAAACTCCAGTTCCTGGCGGTCCAGATTGTAGCCCGAAACGGTGGGGAAGTGGATGCGGTCGTTGCGGATCGCGAGCCGGCTCGGGCCGACAAATACGCCCCACGTCACAAATGTGATGCCGGCGAAGAGCGCACCGGCCAGTATGCGCATCAACATGTGGTTCCTCCTCGCTCTATCGAAGGCGACTTCCGACGAGGCCGTCTGCTTCTCATCAATTGTACACACTCTCGGAACACACGCCGTCAGCGCTCCCACAATGTCGGGAAACCAAGTTACTTGGAGGAAGGACGCTTTCTGGCGGATGTGAGCGCAGAGCGCGATCAGCGTTTGCACTCAGTCATAGATTCGTTCTAGCTGCCACGTGTCATTGAGAACGTCGTAGCTGAGCACGCAAAACAGTCTATCGCCGCGTGGTGACGGCGTAGTGCCGCCGCCAGGCGTGGCCCTGCTCTGTCCACCAGTCGGTATCTATCTCCCATTGCTGCACCACCCGCTCCACCACAAAGCGGCGGCCGTTGAGTTGGAAGATGGCCGGTTGATCGCGGCTGTTGGTCCGCACCTGAAGCGGGATGCCGTCTACCCATAAGCGCGTCATAGTTCCATATTACAGAACACATGTTCTCAAATCAAGGGGAAAGAAGGCCAGAACCGGTCGGTTATTGGGTCATCATCTGCACCGAAACGGCACTTGGTCAACATCTGGTCAATTGGGGAGGCGAATCGCTGGTACGCTGCTGCCACCCGCGGATGGCTGGACGAGCCAGCAGGCTCGGAACGCTATGGGAACGCTGCGCCTGCTATGCTGCCGGTTGACATCACTCGGCACAGTATCCGAATACGGACAAATCATCGAAAGCAGCCACAAGAGGGGAAACCAGATGAACCAAATCATCAAGCTAATTACCACTTTCGCGTTTAGCGCCGGCCTGCTGGCGTGCGTTGGCTGGGGAGCGACCTACGCACAGGATGCAGAGACCGGGGAAAGCCTCCAGCCCGCGGCGATCGCGCAGAACGCCACGCAGATCGTAAGCGGAGAGGCGCATAGCTGCGCCATCACCGAGGGCGGCGCAGTGCAATGCTGGGGCAGCAATGCGCACGGCCAGCTAGGTGATGGCGGAGGCGGCGTCGAGTGCGGCTACGACAACGATGAAGAATGCCGAGCCGAGCCGGTCCAGGTCGTGGGTGTCACACAGGGAGTAATGTCGATTGCGGCCGGGAGGGCACACACCTGCGCTGTTCTGACGAATGGCGACGTCAAATGTTGGGGAGCCAACTGGGCGGGACAACTCGGTGACGGAACCATAGAAGATCGCAATGTACCGGTTACTGTGCAGAACCTAGACGGTAGCGCGCAGACCGTCACCGCCGGCAATGCGCATACCTGTGCGCTGACCAATGATGGCGCTGCAAAATGTTGGGGGGCTAACTGGGCCGGCCAACTTGGTGACGGCACGGCAGAAAGTCGCAATTTTCCTGTATCAGTAGTCGGCCTTTCAAGTGGCGTGACAATGGTATCGGCGGGCGAGGAACACACCTGCGCCCTGACGGCTGGTGGCGGTGCAAAGTGCTGGGGCTCCACTTGGTGGGGTCAGCTTGGTGACGGCTCCGACGGCTACGATGAGGATCGTCTTCAGCCTGTGGATGTCACTGGCCTGGAGAGTGGGGTGCGACAGATCATCGCCGCGGAGCGGCATACATGTGCCGTCTTGAATGATGGAAGTGTCAAGTGTTGGGGCAACGGTGATTATGGCCAACTTGGTATCGGCGACACTTCATCTGTCGGGGACTGCCGGGATGACGGTGAAGTATGCCAATTGACTCCCATTGACGTTATAGGGCTTGACGAGAATGTTCATTCAGTGGATGCACAGGGCTCGCATACATGTGCAGTTCTCGAAAGCGGAAAGATCAAGTGCTGGGGTCTCAACAGATTTGCTCAACTAGGCAGCGACGGAAACGACAGCCTATGCAACGGCGGCTTAGGGACCAATTTGTGCAGTCTCGCGCCGGCAGAGGTCGGCGGTCTTGGTGCGCAGGCGCAGACAGTGGCCGCGGGCGGCGAATATACCTGCGCGTTGCTACAGGATGGAAGCATTCAGTGCTGGGGATTCAACGAACATGGCCAATTGGGGTTTGGCGCAGTGGGACGCAGGGATGTCAAGACGCCTGTCGATGTGGTGGGTCTCAATGGCGCGATTCAGCATCCCGCTGCCGGCGGGAGCCACAACTGCTTGCTGTTCGACGATGACAGCGTTTGGTGCTGGGGAGGTAATCAGCACGGTCAACTCGGTGACGGCACGCTGATGCCCCGCAACACGCCCGTACCTGTGTCCGGTCTGGGCGATGCCGCAATATCGATTGAGGGCGGCAATCAAAACACCTGTGCTGTCACGTCGGCGGGTAGCGTCAAGTGCTGGGGCAATGTACCCGGTCTGGACTATCCCAATGGACCCGAGGACGGCACTGTACCCAGAGTCATCCCTGGCCTGGAATCCGGGGCGCTGTCCGTCTCTTTGACCGGGGACGCAGGCGGTGGGACGGCATGTGCCGTGATGGCGGACGGAGGCGTCAAGTGTTGGGGCAATAACTTATACGGACAATTGGGCGACGGGACAAGGACGTACAGCCATACGCCGGTTGACGTGGTGGGGCTGGATGGCAGGGCGCTTTGGGCGGTTGCGAGATGGGGCCACACTTGTGCGCTCCTGGAGTCCGGAGAAGTCCAGTGTTGGGGATCGAATCAGTGGGGCCAGATGGGGATCGGCCAGGATGCAGGCTGCGATCCGCAAAACGGAGGTAGTCTAGACTGTCATCACACTGCGCCTGTAACGGTAGACGCATTGGGTTCCAATGTCACAGCCATCACAGGCGGATGGGCGCATATGTGTGCACTCGTAGGCAGCGGCGGCGTCAAATGTTGGGGACTAAACAACACCGCCCAGATCGGGGACGGTACGGTCGAACCGCCCGACGGCATGTTGGACGTCTCCGACATTCGCTATACCCCGACAGACGTCGTCGGCCTGGATAGCGGCGTCGAGCAAGTTGACGCCTTTTCAGAACATACCTGCGCCGTGCTCGACAATGGAAACGTCATGTGCTGGGGATACAATGAGCACGCGCAGTTGGGCGATGGCGGCGGCGTTCCGTGTGGCAACGGCCGCACCGAGGATCTCTGCCAACCTACGCCTGTGGGCGTGGCGGGTCTGGGCGGCAGTGCGGCGCACGTCGCAGCAGGCGTCAATCATTCCTGTGCGCTGCTCGAGAATGGCGGGATGCAGTGTTGGGGAGGGAACTACTATGGCACAAGCGGCGACGGCAACCGCTGGCGACCAGAACCCATTTACGTCTCTGCGTTCGAGGCGCTGGCTTCGCTGACGATCTCGAAGACCGTCGTGGGCGGGTCCCCCGTTAGTGACTGGCAATTCGAGGGCAGCGGCTCCATCGGCGACTTCACGCTGCTTGCGGCAGGCGGCAGTGATTCGTTCGCGCTGGACTTCGGCACCTACACCATCACCGAGACGATGACAGCGGGCTACGCGACCCAGGTCGGCTGCACGGACGGGACGTCGGCCAGCGGCAATGCTGTGACTGTCACGCTTGCACCGGGCGTCAGCGTGGGCTGCACGTTCACGAACACGCAGTTGACGACTAGTGTGGAAGGCATTGTCCACGACGAGCAGGGAGCCGGCATCGAGGGGGCGACCGTCTTCCTCACAGATACCCTACCGGCTGACCTCATCGGTGCGTTGGGCGACAACCTTTCCGACGTGACCGATGCAGACGGGAACTTCCGCATAGAGGGCGTGCCACTCGGCGACTACTCGCTGATGGTCTCGCTGCCAGGGGAGTCTGCGCCTTCCTATACGCAGCCGCTCACGGTGAGTTCGGACCCGGTGACTATCACGGAACCGATCGTCGTGTCGACGAGGGAAGCTGTATTCCTGCCGAGTATGCAGAAGCCCTAACGTTCGCCATGGGGCGAGTCATCTGACCGGACCTGGCAATGCACACTGACTGTTCTGACCCGCTACCGGGAGGTAATCTGGTTGCGGGTCGTTCCGTCTGCGCCACGGAATTTGGCCGCTCTTGCGCTTGTGTTATGATTCCGAAAGCGATCACAATCGGTGACGCGTTGATCTTCCTCGCACAAGTTTCAGCCCCGATGCACCGTTGGATGCGCTCAACTGCAAACGATTTGCACGTACGATACAAGACAAAGATCCGGTCGCAGGTCTGTACTCTCTCCAAGGAAATGTCCCATGACTCGAATCCTCATCATGGGGGTTTTTGCCCAACCCCTCGAAAAGGGGGAATAAGGGGGCTATGAGTTTGGGGGATATGCAAAGAACCCAGTGATGGTATGGAAGGCACAATTGAGATGCGAAATTGTGCTGCAATCACCTGCGGCTGTCGGAGATTGCAACCAGAAGGTGGATTTGCCGGGGCCACCCTCTGGCCACAGTGAACGATTACTGCCGTGCCATCGCGACCTTGATAGCGCTCTTCAGGCGTGATCAGGTGATCGAGATCCTCGGCATTCTCATCGATGTCAATCTGCACCCAATTCACTGTACCGTTGAACTCGCTCTCTTTCGGACCGTAGTCCGGAGAGACCGGCGAGCCGGCGTCCCTGCCAACGTCGCAGGTATCGGTGCCGAAAAGCATCGGCACCGTCCTATCCACGTGGCCTTCGCCATCTTTCTTGCCGTCCACATACAACGATACGCTGCCGCCCTTGGCCAGTCCGCCGCCGTCGTAGGTGAACTCCATGCGCACCTGATGCTTGCCGGCGGGGATCGCCTGCTTGCCCTCAGCAAAGTACTGCTCGATGCCGAAGAAGTTGTAGCAATGCTTGAGCTTGCCGTCCTTGGCGTAGAGGCTCCAGCCGCCGATCCCGGCGCCCATGGAAACGATAACGCCATTAGCGCCAGATTGCGGCACCTCGATCTCAGCGGTCACCGAATACGATTTATTGTGCATCTGGATGACTGCGCCTTCAGGCAACCTGGACATACCGCCGAACAGCATCTGCGACTTTCCCTTGATGAGCTGCGGCCGGCCCGCGATGTCAGCGTTGAAGCGCTCAAACGATCGATCGTCGAGCGGGAGAACATTGTACTTTGTCGCCTCGATCAGGAACAGTCGCTGCAATTCGGCGAGCTTTTCCGGATGCTGCTTCGCCAGATCTTTCGACTGCGTCCAGTCAGTGTTCGTGTCGTACAACTCCCAGACATCATCGTCAAAGGATCGATCGTAGGGGCCAACCCAGGGCACGCCATGTCGGGTGACTGCCGTCCACCCCTTGTGATAGATGCCGCGGTTGCAGAACATCTCGAAATACTGGGTCTCATGCCGTTCCGCCGCATTGTCATCGTTGAACGCATACAACATGCTGACGCCCTCGAGCGGCGCCTGCTGGACGCTATTCACGATCGTCGGTGCAGGAATTCCCGCAGCCTCAAGGACAGTCGGCGCAACATCGATCACGTGACCAAACTGTGATCGGATTTCGCCCTTGGCCTGGATGCCATTTGGCCAGTGCACGATCGTGCCGTTGCGGGTGCCGCCCCAATGTGAAGCTACCTGCTTGGTCCATTGGTAGGGCGTGTCCATGGCGTGCGCCCAGCCCACCGCGTAGTGGTTGGAGGCTTCCGGCCCGCCGAATTTGTCGATCTTGCTCATCAGGAATTCAGGGGTCTCGATCGTTCCCATACCGTTGAGCACAGCAATCTCGTTGAAGCAGCCGTTCGGCGTTCCTTCAGCGGAAGCGCCATTGTCGCCGATGATGTAGTAGATCAGCGTGTCGTCGAATGCTTCCAGATCCTCCAGAGTATCGAACAGCCGGCCGATTTGGTGGTCGGTGTGCTCGAGGAACCCGGCATAGGTCTCCATCTCGCGGGCAAGAATGGGCTTGAGTTCTCAGGCATGTCCTCGTAGGCGGGAATCTCGTCGGGCCGTTTGGTGAGGACGGCGTCGGCAGGGATTACACCCAACTTCTTCTGACGGGCAAATGTTTCTTCGCGCAGTTCGTCCCAGCCGCCGTCAAACTTGCCCTTGTACTTGTCGATCCATTCCTTGGGTACGTGGTGCGGTGCGTGAGTGGCGCCGGGAGCGTAATACATGAAGAACGGCTTGTCGGGCATGAGCGCCTTTTGTTGGCGCACCCACCCCATGGCCTTGTTGGTCATGTCCTCCGTGAAGTGGTAGCCCTCCTCGGGGGTTTTGTCCGGTTCCAGTGGTGTCGTGCCTTCATAAGATGCCTGGATAGTACTGGTCGGCCTCTCCACCGATGAAGCCGTAGAAGTACTCGAATCCGCCCCCGCCGCTGGGCCAGGAATCAAACGGGCCCATAGGGCTGGTCTGCCAGACTGGCACCTCGTGGCATTTCCCGAATTGTGCCGTAGCGTAGCCGTTGAGTTTGAGCGTCATGGCGAGCGGCGCCTTGTCCTTTGGCAGCACCGACGTGTAGCCAGGCGCCGAGGTTGCCATTTCGCAGATACCGCCCATGTTTACCGAATGGTGATTGCGTCCGGTGAGCAGCGCCTGACGCGTGGGCGAGCACAGCGCGGTGGTGTGGAAGCGATTGAGCTTCAATCCGTTCTGCGCCAGCTTCTCGGCCGCCGGGGTGTTAACCGGACCGCCGAAGGCGCTGCTCGCGCCAAAGCCACAGTCGTCGATCAGAATGACCAGCACGTTGGGCGCGCCTTTTGGGGGTCGGATATCCCGGATCGGCGGGAACTTGGTCTCCGGATCCTTGGCGTCATACGTGGTCAAGCCCACATGCGGCTGTTCCGGGATGGGAAGAATCGATCGTTGAATCTTATCTTGTGTGTCCAAGTGTAGTGGACCCCTAAAGCTGGACATGCCCTATAGTGAAGGGTAGACTCCAGGAAAGGGGACACGGAATGGCAAAGCGACGTACGTTTTCACCCGAGTTCAAGGCCCAGGTGGTACTGGAAGTATTGACCGGCGTCAAGAGCGGCGCCCAAGTCTGTCGGGAGCACCGGATCAAGGATTCGGTTCTCTCTCGCTGGAAGCAGGAGTTCGTGGAACGTGCTCCGCGATTGTTTGCACGTGGCGAACGGCAAAGCCAGGAGGAAGAACGGGTCGCCGACCTGGAACGGCTGGTGGGACAGTTGACCATGGAGTTGCAGGCGGCAAAAAAAGCATCATTGCTGCTGGCCTCACGACAGAACGGAAGCAAGCCATGGTAGCAGAACTGCACCGAACCGAACACTATCCGGTGACTCTCCTGTGTCAGCTGCTGGATGTGCCGCGCAGCAGCTATTACTATCGACCCAGGGATCGAGAGGATGTTGCTCTTCGGCAGGCCATCGAATCCATTGCCGCTGAGTTTCCTACCTATGGGAGCCGTCGCATCACGCAGCAACTGCGCCGGCCACCCTATCGGCTTGTGGTCAACCGTAAACAGGTGCAGCGCCTGATGGGGGAGATGGACCTGAAACGACCGCTCAAGCGTCGCAAGCAGCGCACCACCAACAGCCGTCATGGTTATCCGCGCTTTCCGAACTTGGTGATGGAGCTGAACACCACCTATCCCAATCAGGTCTGGGTCAGCGACATCAGTTACGTGCGTCTGCGTCAGGACTTCGTCTATCTCGCCGTTGTGATGGATGTCTTCACGCGAGCGATTCGCGGTTGGCATCTACATCGCTGGCTGGATCAGACCTTGACCTTGACTGCTCTACGCCGCGCATTAGCGTCGCAAACACCCGCCATTCATCACAGTGACCAGGGCATTCAGTACGCTGCCCAGGAGTACATCGATCTACTGCTCCGCCATGACATCCAGATCAGCATGGCCGACAAAGGAGAAGCCTGGCAGAACGGCTACGCTGAGCGGCTCATCCGCACCATCAAGGAAGAGGAGGTTTACCTGTCTGATTACTATGATTTCGCCGACGCATACGCCCAGATCGGACAGTTCATCGAGCACGTGTATCAGCACAAACGGATCCACTCTGCGCTCGGCTATCTGACGCCAGCCGAATTCGAAGCAGACTGGAAACAGCAACAACATCCACAACAACTATCGAACGTGTCTTCACTTATTATGGGCTGATATCTGTCCAGTTTTGTGGGTCCATTACAGACCCTTCGTGTCTGTCCTCGCCGATCGGGAACGCGGTCCATCTCCAGCGCCTGGGCAACCGCCAAGCCGGACATCATGGCAAGGAATGGCGCAACGGATGCTAGATGGCGAGAACTGTAACGCGGGTAGAGTGGCGCGATAGCAACAGCGGCAAAGATGATCAGCCACAAGGCGGTACTGCGCGGCAAGCGTCGATCTGCCACACGGATCGTGAACAGGCCGAAAACGAAGGGAATCGCCAACAACAGCGCGGGCAGCACTGTGCGGATTTCGCTTGTCGAAGGCAGCTTGATGCCTTGCGACGAATAGTCGCCGACTACATTGTACGTGAATGTCCAGTAGACGAACTCGTCCCACCTGGAAGCTTGGGCGTCATAGTAGAAAAGGTAGGCGCCGGTGCACAGGACAAAGCCCAGAACAAAGGCTGTCGCCATTCGCATCGTTTGCGCAGGCAGCTTGGCGTACACGCGCACCTGCAGATAGAGCCAATATGCGAGCGGGAAGATCAAGAAGACGGCATGCTGTTTGACCAGGACCGCAACGCCCGCCAGGCACCCACACAGCAACATCGACCAAGCGCTCTGTCTCGCAACCGGACGAGCCAGTAGCAGAAAAAGCAGCAGGTACAACAGGCCCAACACCAGATTGTAGTACATTGCCCAGTACCCGAAGACGCCCGACCAGGCAAGGTAGAAGAGAGCAGCCACCGCTCCCGCCAGTAGACCGCCATGACGAATCGTCCAGAGCACACTCAACGAAACGGTGGCGAAGATGACGAATGCGTAGACTGCCAGCATCGTTCGCAGGGCGTCCCCTTTCTATAGCGGGGACAGCCAGGCCAACACTTGTGGCTAAAGGGGCATCTTCTGGTCGGCAAGGTGCACGTACGGCACAAATCCCTGGCGTATTAGCCAGGGCTGCGTCACCATACGCGGATTCGCCAGGTTGTAGCCAAACGCCGTGTGAACGCCGGCAACGAATGCCCCGACCACTGCGGAGAAGATCAGGCC
The DNA here is from genome assembly GCA_963752485.1 of uncultured Chloroflexia bacterium. GTDB lineage: Bacteria > Chloroflexota > Anaerolineae > Caldilineales > Caldilineaceae > JASGTU01. The sequence continues at coordinate 625,283 of CAVVYP010000007.1, read as the reverse complement.
GATTTCGTTGTCATGGCGCATCAGATTTCATCGCCAGCCGTTTGCGCAGGCATCGTGAATTCTCGCATTCGGAAGATACGTGCGAATCGTGTTCCATGACAGCAAGCCGTTTCGACCATGAATGACGTCTCGCGCCCAGAGAGGCTCATTGACTCGCTCCGGCGGAAATGGAATCACAGGCGGGTTGGCCGGCTTGTAGCCAATCGAATCGGCAATTGCGTACTCTGTCCGCGTCCTCCCCGGCGCCTCTCGCGCGAATTCCCAGGCGGAAGGAGATGATCGGAAACTATGGCCGCGTTCGATCCCTTCGCGATGACGAGCGGATTCACGTTCTCGGCCTTTCCCGTCTGCAGGGGCTTTTTCGCAATCGGCAAGTACATTTGAATCGCAAACAGGAGATCTGTGAGCATTGCCTGCTCAACCTCCACGCCGAACATCAAGCTATGAAAGTCCCGTACTTCCTTTCGGCTGGCCGCACTGTTGTGGTTCATGGCGTCGCACAGTATCCACCGTGACTGCTCGATGCGAATCGCCATTCGTGAGGTCGATGCTACTCACTCCGGCGGGAACATGTCCTCCGGCAACTTGGCCGCGTTCTCCCACCATTCCTTCATCTGCGCCTCGCTCATCGTTGCAAAGTTGGGAATCTTCCAGATGAGCGCCTCCTCCAACTGTTGGCCCAGCAGATACATGCGCGTGCCGGTCACAATCTCTTCTGCGTTCCATGCGGCCAGCGCCTTGTCGACGTCGGCCTCGGCGGTGAGGGCCCCAGACAGGCCGATGGCGTTATTGATGCCCTTGAACACGCCGCTCGACGTGAAAGGCTGGGCGAAGGCGCCCGCGTCGCCAGCCAGACAGATGCGGCCTTTGTAGTAGGCGGGCACACTCGTCGTATGGATGGGCTGGGCGAACGTGTTCCGGCTGGCGGCGATGATATCGCTGAAATAGGGCGGCAGGCTCTTCTGCGCCAGCTGCGTAAGCCGTTCGACTTCTTCGGGGCGAATGCTGCCGGGCGGCAGCGTACCGGGTCGTCGTTCGCCAGTCTTGTCAACCAGGAACTGGGGCAGGTCGCTTTCCGACATGGGCATGTACATGGCCCAGTTTACCCAGCGCCGTCCCTTTTGCACCGATCCGTCTGCGCCCGGCACAAAATTGAAGACCGCGTGTCCCTCGGCGTATCCTACTCGACAAAGAGCGGCCTCCAGCGGATCGCTGTCGTCCAGCTCCTTCTCGTCGAGCACGCCGCGCCATAAGATATAGCCGCGGTAGCGCACGTCCGCGCCACGGTAAATGGAACGCCTGCCCAGTGACCGGTATCCGTCGGCGAAGACAACCAAGTCGAACTCTTCGCTCGCTCCATCCGCAAAGATGAGCTCTGCGCCCTCGTCCGTGTTCTTGGTTGCGGTGACCTCACGGCCCTGGTGAAATACATCTTCCGGCACCCGTCTGCGCAAGTTGTGATAGATGTCGCCCCAGTTGAGAAGCTCAATCTGCGCCGGCGCGACCCAGGCTGTGTGCCCCAGACGCTCACCCGCGCTGGTGCGTCCGATGTGGCGGATAGAGCCGACGTGGTACACGGGTATGCCGCTGTCGACCAGGTTGCGCTCGACGAGCGCTTCGATGGCCGACGTGGGTATGCCGATGCCGGCGCCGCGGCCGTCAAGTTCGCCCTGAGATCGTTCGAAGACCTGGACGTCGTAGCCTGCCCGCGTCAGTTCGATGGCGGCCGAACAACCGGCGATGGACCCGCCAACGATGCCGATTGTCAGCCCGCCAGAGGGCTGTTCAGATTCTGACATGTGCAATCTCCCTTGCTCATGGATACCGTTCATTGACCGGCAGCGTCATCGCCGCGCCGGATATGGATCGCACTGTTGTTCCCACTAGGCGGGCCCCGCCAACGATTTTGCAGCAAGGATCCACACACCTACGTACATCATGGGATTCACGGATTATACTGGAAGCCGGCGCAATCGTACAGACTGGACGCGCCGTGACATCTAGTCCGCGCTTCATGACGTTGCGCGTTCCCGTATTGACTACCTGCGCCATTGACTACCTGCGCCTGGAACCACGAACCGCCCGCTTCCTCGTTGTCCCCTGTGCGCTTCCTGGCCCAAGCCGGATCATGCAGCGAATTCCCTCCCTTTCGCTCCTATGCTAGAATTGGCTTACAGCAAGCGAACGGCACACTCACGGCCAGGGAGGCCAGGTTCGGCGACGACGCCGAGCAGCACACGGACATACCTTCCCGCCTGCCAGCTAACCTTCGGTACCCAGAGTACATCACCAGGATTGAGGACGCTCGCAAATGGCAGAGAACAAGAACAACAATGTGGTAGTCGCCTTCTTCAAGGACGAAGCAGCCGCACAGTCGGCAATCGAAACGTTGAAAACGTGGGACGACGCCGACGACGACGTGAAGCTGGGCGCAATCGGCACGATCTATAAGGAGGGTGACGAGGTCAAGACCCACGTGCCCCACAAGATCGGCAAGGGCGCAATTGTCGGTGCGACCGTCGGCATTATCGCCGGCGCTCTGACCGGCGGCATCGGTCTTTTGGGCGGCGTATTGGCCGGCGGCGCAATGGGCGGCGTCACCGGCGCCTTCCTGAAGCAGGACGTCAATCTGAATGAGACAGAGATCCAGCGCATCGGCCAGCAACTTGACGCCGGCAGCGTGGCGGTCGTCGTCGCCTGCGACGATTATGAGGTCGAGAGCACGCGCGAGTTGCTGATCACCTCCGGCGGCGACGTGTGGGAATACGCTGTGTCCAAGGAAGCCATGAAGGCCGCCGAGGACTACGTGACCCGCGTCCATCATGTCTCCAGCTCGATCCAGATGACTGCGGAGGAGGCGCGCGAAACCGCCGAAGAAGCCTACATCTTCGCCTATCCCATGATCGAAAACTACCGCACGGCTTTGGACATGGCGGTGTTGCGAGACAACCCTGCATTCCGTGCGCCTTTCAACGAGTTCTACCACATGACGGAACTCCTGGACGCGAGCTTCACGAACGTCGTACGTCCCAACGACGACACGCTCTACTCCACCGCATGGGTGGACCTGCGCTCGGAACCTGTAGTGCTAACCGTGCCCGAAGTGCCGGACGGGCGCTACTATGTGATTCAAATGGTGGACATCTATACCCACAACTTCGCCTATGTGGGTACTCGCACGACCGGCAACGGGTCGGGCAACTATATGATCGCCGGCCCCTATTGGCAGGGCAAGAAACGGGCGGGCATTGACGACGTCTTTCGCAGCGAAGGCAATTTCGTCCTCTTGCTGGGCCGGACGGCGGTCGACGGTCCCGAAGATGTGCCCGCTGTGCAGGCCGTGATGGAGCAGTTCCGGATCACGCCGCTGGACAGGTACCTGGATCAGCCCAAGGTCGAGCCCGCCGCGCCGCTCAGCTACCCGCTCTACAATGAAGAGCAGGCCCACTCCGCCGGTTTCATCACCTATCTCAACTTCCTGCTCGGCCAGCTCGACGTCGACCCTTCGGACGAAGACGATGTTGTCTCGTATGGCGGCATCGGCGTCGGCCGCAACCGTCCTTTCGATGCCGCTTCGCTGCATCCCGACATGCGACAGGTCATTGACGAAGGCGTGGAACTTGGCTATCAGAAGATTAAGCAGAAGACAGCCGGTCTGGGCGAGCAGCGCAATGGCTGGATGCTTACGGGGCCCGTCTTCGGCAACCGCGAGCGCATGGAGGGCCGCTATCTCACGCGGGCCGCAGCAGCCATGTTCGGCCTCTATGGCAACGACATCGAGGAAGCGTACTATCCGAGCACGAGCGTGGACGGCGATGGCGAGGTGCTGGATGCGTCCAAGCACACCTACACGCTCACTTTCGCTGCCGGCGAGATTCCGGCGGTGGATGCGTTCTGGTCACTCTCCCTGTACAGGCTGCCGGAACAGCTCTTCGTTGACAATCCGCTGAATCGCTACTCCATCGGCGACCGCACGCCCGGCCTGCAATACGGCGACGACGGTTCATTGACCATCTTCATCCAGGCCGAGTCACCGGGTGCGGACAAGGAGTCCAACTGGCTGCCGGCCAACAAGGGCCCCTTCTCGTTGACGCTGCGCATGTATCTGCCCAAGCCGGAAGCGCTGGAGGGACCGTACGCGCCGCCGCCGGTGAAGAAGGCATAGCCACCCGGCCGCACGCAAACAATACCGTCATCCCTACACGGGGTGCGAGTTCTATCTCGCGCCCCGTGTATCGCGTCATCGCAGCGGCGGTTGCCATACCGCCGGGCGCTGCCGGCGGACCATCGTGCATTTGGCGAAGTACGCGTACGCGCCTGTCCGTGTCACGCATGCCCAACGGGGAGCCATCACGCCATGCGCCCCGCTACACGGTCATCTCCTCGCGTCGCCGATAGCGGACGATCTCCATCGTCCTGCGCACCCGAATCTGCGTCGGCCCGGAGGCCGACCTGACCAGGCGACGAGCCTGGGACTGTGTCGCCTTCGGCACAATTGCGCTCTTCGCCCATGTATTCGCGGCAAAGGTCTTCATCTCCGCTAGGGTCGGCCAGTAGTAGACGAACTCAAACAGTGTCCGCGTTTCGCGCGCGAACAGACCCCGCTCCACCAAATCCGCCGTCGCCGCGTTGGCCGCCACTTCGTCCGGTAGGGACGGCGAACCGTCCACGGTCCCCGCAAGAACCGGTTCGTCCGCTACGATCACTTCCAGCGGCCAGTCAGCGGACAGGGGGCGCAGGTCCAACATCCAGCCGCCGGGCGCGAGCACCCGCCACACCTGCTCCAGGGCATGAACCATGCCCTCATGCGCAATTCATCACAATGACCAGGCGAAGATGGCTCCGTCGAAGACGTTGTCTGCGAACGGAAGCGCCTCGCCCATCGCCACAGCGAAGTGGACGGAGCCGGAGGGCGCACCCGCCTGGAGCCGGCGGGCATCGATCAGCCGCTCAAGCCTGGGATCGACGCCTGCGACCGAGGCCGCGGCCTCTTGGTAGCGCCGAACCAGCCGTCCGTCGCCCGTCCCGATTTCGAGCACACGTGCGCCGGCGAATTCGCCAAGATCATGAACGTACCGTAGCTCTGTCTCTTCCGGGTCTTGTCTCATCGTCTCCCCTTGCATCGCGAAAAACAACGGGCCTGCGTCCATGCGCAGGCAAGCTCGCGTAACGGGCTGCTCAGCCCTGCGCTGCGCTCTCGTCCAACACCTCGGCCAGCATCTCCAGCGCATCCCAGGCGGCTGCGAAGCCCGCATACGCCGCCACCTGGAAGATCGCCTCGAATATCTCGGCGAGTTCCGCGCCGTTGTTCAGCGCCATGCGATAGTTGAGCTTCGAGCGCGCTGCGCCGGCCCAATGCGGCCAGCACGCAAATGCTGCACAGGGACCGCGTCTTGAGGTCGATGCCGCCCCGCGTCCAGATGCGCCCACCGACCACGGCGATGACCTCCTGCTCGAAGTCTGGGCAGACGGAGCGGAACCGCTCGGCCAACGCCTCCATGTTTTCCTCACCCACCATGCGGGCAAATTGCGCGTAGCCCTGTTCATAATCGGTCGTCACTGCGCTCTCCTTTCTCACCAGAAGCCGTATCTGTGTCGTGCGGGTACTTCGCGGCCCGCACTTCCTTGGCGCTTGGGCCTCACCCCGGCCGCCCCGCCGCGAACCTGTTAGTCGCCGCGACCAGCGCTTCGCCCATGCCCGGCCCCGTCGTAGTATGGCCCGCCTTGTCCACGATGACCAGTTCAGCGTCCGGCCATGCTCGGGCCAGTTCCCACGCCGTCACCAATGGTGCGGCCAGGTCCAACCGTCCGTGTACCAAGGCGCCGGGGATGCCGGACAGCGCACCCGCCCGCTGCAATAGGATTCCGTCTTCCAGCCAGGCGTTGTGGTGAAAATAGTGTGTCACGATACGCGCAAACGCCATCTGGAACCGTGGCCGGCTGCGCCGGGAATCGGGCGTGTACTTCGGGTCGACGGATACCAGGGACGCCTCCCAGTTGCACCAGCTCTCAGCCGCCCGCATGCGAATCTCTGGGTCAGGGCTTTGCAGTAGCCGGTGATACGCTGCGACGAGGTCGCCATCCCGCTCATCGACAGGCGCCCCTGTGCGAAAGCACTCCCACTGCGCAGGGAAAAGCGGCGCCACGCCGCGGTAGAGCCAGTCGATCTCTGCCCGCCGCGTCATGGTGACCCCGCCCAGAACGATCTCCGTCACCCGCTCCGGATGTCGTTCTGCATACGCAAGCGCCAGCGTACAGCCCCAGGACACGCCGAACAGCAGCCAGCGTTCGATTCCCAGTGTTTGCCGGAGCCGTTCGATATCGCGAAGCAGATGGTGCGTCGTGTTGGCCGACAGGTCCGTTTCGTGGATGCTCGCGTGGGGCGCGCTGCGGCCGCAACCCCGCTGGTCGAAGAGAACGATCCGATACGCATCCGGATTGAAGAAGCGGCGCATCTGCGGCGTACAGCCGGAGCCCGGGCCGCCGTGCAACACCAGCGCTGGTCTGCCCGCCGGATTTCCGCAGACTTCCCAGTAGACCCGGTTTCGATCGCCCACATCCAGCATGCCGGTCTGATGTGGCTCACTATGCGGGTACAGACTCAGTCCCGCCGGTATTGTCATCGCTTCATCCGTTCACCCGATCACCCAAACCGCAACATCGTTCCCGCCGGGCACGGCTGCACTCGCTCGCCGAACGCGGCCGACAACGCCACATACGGCCGCTCGCCGCTGCAATGGCTTGGGTAGATACGCTGCAGGCCGGACATCCCCTGTAGCACCTCCACAATATGTCGCAGCTGATCGTCATCCGCACTGGCGAGGTGCGTACCGCCCATCACCACGAACGGCGCGCGCCCGAACGTGTGCGTTACATGCGCCAGCGTGTTGAGTAGCCCCGCATGGCAGCAGCCCAGCACCAGGACCAGCCCCTCCGCCGTCTCCACCACCATGGACATGTCGTCCTGGTACGGGTCCGGCTTCCAACCGTCGCCATCGGGCGCCACGTGGCTGGGGCTGCGCCCCTCCACCTCGGGCCGCTCGACGATCTCACCTGTCGTCCACACGCCGGGCAATGCCTCCTGTGGCTCCGCACTCAGGTGCAGGTCGGCGAAGTGCGCCAGCGCCTCCACCGTCAGCGGCATGCCGATGGGTTGGTAGCGCCCGTCTTTGCGGCTGTAGCGTGGGCGGCCGAGGTCTGCGTTGGCGTAGAGCGGCAGCCCCGGCTTCTGCGCCAGCACCGCAGGCAGGCCGCCCGTGTGATCGTTGTGTGCATGGCTCAGCGCCAGAACATCCACGTCCCGGGGAGAAACGCCCAGGAGCGCCATGTTGTGCAACAGCACCGCCGGTGACTGCCCCGTGTCGAACAGTAGGCGACCGTCCCTCGTTTCAATCAGAAAAGAGAGTCCGTGCTCGCCCCAGAATGCAGAGCCGCGGGTCGCCGTGTTCTCGGTGATGCAAGTGATGGTGATCATCGGGGGGTCCTTTTCGTTGGGATGGGAGATCAGGGTTCACGAGTTGAAGGCAAACCCTCAACCCTTGAAAAGCGGTAGCATTGAACCTTGAACTGCCCCTATTCCGGCTTGAGGTCGAGTACAGGCGTGCCGTTCAGCGCATCCAGGCCGCGCACCGTTAGTACGTTCTCGTCGATGTCGAGCAGCTCCACCACCGTCGCGCCGATGGGATTCGGCCGGCGCGGGCTGCGAAGGGTGAAGACGCCGCGCTTGGGGTGGTTGTAGTCCCCGCGCGGGTGCTGCAACAGGTCGAAGTCGTCAATGCGGTCGAAGTGGAACAGGACGAGTACGCTCTGGCCCGGCTCCATGCCGGTGAGGCCCTCGACGAGGTCGGGCCGCAACACGATGCGCGACGGCTCGGCGCGGATGAGCGGTGCAGGCGTGCGCTCGTCAAAGTCGTTCTCGACGACGCCGATCGGCGTGAAAGCGGCCGGCTGATCGGGTAGGGTGCGTCTATCCATGTGGGGCGTCTCCTGCTTGTGCGTTTGCGTCTATCTTAGCGGCAACGCAGCCCCCAAGCAACGATTCGATCCGTCTGTTGTGGGCGCGCATCCTGGAACGGCGCGAAGGGAGCACCGCAGAGGCAGCATGACTTGCAGCCAGGCGGTCTCGGCGGCAATTGGGCGCCTTCTTTCCTGGATATGGGCTGAAGAATAGCCGGTGGACAGGGCGCGCAACCAGAGGTGGACGCACCAAGTGCGTCTACCCCTGGTTGCCACGTTCGACGAAGGAGAAGTGCCGCCCCTACGCCGCCCGTTCCATCTCCCCCGGCTGCCACAGCCAGCCATCGCCCGCGGGCGTCACATGGCCAAGGCACGGGAAACAGAAGTGATAGCCAAAGACCAGCATCTGGTCGTCGTACGCCCGTTGCATGAGCCTGCGCAGCGACGCCCCTGCTTGCGCCCAGTCCATGTCGAAAACCGACCGCCAGTCCGGCTGCTCTATCGCAATGGGATGCAGGGCCGCATCGGCGATGTCCAGCAGCGCGCTGCTCTGCGAGTAGACGCCGACGGCCATGTGGCCCGGCGTGTGCCCCGGCGCGGGGATGGCCAGGATGCCCGGCACAATCTCCTGTTCCCGGTCAACGAACACAACGCGATTCGCCAGCGGCAACAGGCTCTCTTGCGCCCGCTCGATCAGCATCTTCTTTTCGTCGTCGGCAATCGCTAGGCCGGACAAGTCAGGATCCCCGGTCCAGAATTCCCACTCGTCCTTGCCGATGTAGTACTGGGCATGGGGGAAGGCCGGGCGACCATCTCTATTTAGCAGGCCACCCACATGATCGGCGTGGGCGTGAGTGAGGATCACCGTGTCGATATCCTCAGCCTTGATGCCCGCGCCGCTGAGGTTGGCAAGCAAATTGCCCGTCTCCGGCGACATCGCCCCCGCGCCCGTGTCGATCAACACGCGATGTATGCCGGTCTCGATCAGCAGCGCCGGGTATGGGCTTATGTACTCGGTCCACCGCTGCGCGTCCAGGTTGTGGCCGCGCAACGTTTCAGCCAGTTGCGCAGCGGGGGCATTGGCGAAGAACAGCCTGGCCGGCTGTGCGTACGTGCGCATGCCGTCCAGCACAATCATGCAACGGTATTGACCGATCAGAAAGCGGTAGCGGTCCATGACAGGCTCCTCTCTTTCTACGGTGGTAGGGATACGTGACGCGTCCCCATTATATGGCGCGCGCGGCTACAAAATGGCTACATTTTCGGCCTACGTGTCCACGTGGGAGCGATGTATGGCTACTATCAGCGCAAGAAGCCCGCGGTGGATGCCAGAGCCTGGGATCTCCCGCCGGGCATGACAGGGTCGCGTCGAACGATCAACACTGTCATTTCGGGCTTGCCCCGGAATCCATGACGTGGATGCACGCGCCCCTGGGGCTCGGGGGCGGCATGACAGGGGCGCGTCGAACGATCCACACCGTCATTCCGGGCTTGACCCGGAATCCATGACGTGGATGCACGCGCCCCAGGGGCTCGCGGCGGCATGACAGGGACGCGTCGAACGATCCACACTGTCATTCCGGACTTGACCCGGAATCCATGACGTGGATGCATGCGCCCCAGGGGCGGCATGACAGGGGCGCGTCGAACGATCCACACTGTCATGCCCGCCTGCGCAGGAACAACAGACAAGCGGCGCCGCCTACGACTTGGCGAAATCGGCCAGCTTCGTAAACAGGTCGCGGAAGATCGGATCGCGATCCACGTAATTGACGCTGCGGATCAGATGGCGCGAGTTGTCGCGGCTCCACGTCCTCTGGTCCGTGAGGATAGGACTGTGCACCACGTCGCTGGGCGTCCAACTCGCGTCGAGCAGATACGCGATCGCGGCCACATCCCAGATCTCCTTCGACCATGCGAAGTGATTGTCGCTATACTCTTTGAAGCGCTCGGCCAGAAAGTCGCCGATAGCGCTCTGGCCTTCCACATACCGCTCCACTTCCGGCACAGTCGTGCGCAGATGCGTCGTCACACTGCGGCACGGGACATGGACGAAAGGCACGCCGCAATCGAAGATCAAGCGCGACGAGGGAATGTCCTGCTGTAAATTGAACTCGGCCGCGGTCGGCCACTCGAATGCATTGCCGCCCAACCACACGACAACGATGCGCTCAATGATGGACGGCTCCATCAGGATCGCCGACGCCACATTCGTGATGGCCCCGATGGCGACGACATAGAGCGGCTCGTCCTCCGGCATGGCCAACGCCCGTTCGACCAGATTCGCAGCAGCCTCACTTTGCACCGGCCTGTCATAGCTCTCCAGGTACGCCGTCGATCCGCGATAGACGAAGCCCGCCGGTTCCACGTCCAGACGTTCCAGCAGCCGCAAGATCTCCTCGTAGCTCTTCTCCATGCCGTCCGCCGGTCCGGTCGAGCGCTTGTTGAGGAACGGCGCGGCATAGAGCGCGTCCACCTGCAGCTTCTCCGGCGACAGCAACGCGTGCGTCACCGCGAACTGGTCGTCGATCTCATTGTACGTGTCCGTGTCCAGCACCATGCGGACCTTGCCCGTGGGCGGCTGTAGACGGTGCAGACGTACGGCGTCCGGTATGTTGGGGAAGTTCATGTTGCGTTTCCTCGTGTAGTGATGGTGGGTAGATTGAACAAGATGGACTGGCCGCGGAGCGACCGCTGTCTCATGTCAGCAGCATTGGGGACCGGAGTGTGACGAACCAAAGTGCATACAACCCCACGGCCCACAGAACTGCCAGCAATATCCATCGGGATTTGCGCATCCAGTCCGGTTCCAGATCGTAAAGACCGGCCCACAGATATGCAAGCGGCAGCAGCGACGGCAACAAGTATCGACCCTGGGGTTGGTAATCGATTGCCCACGAGTTGTAGAGTGACGCAAACACATTCACGGCAATCATCACGACCGCCGACACCAGAATGACGTACGTAATCGTCGGAATCTCGCGCCATCTCTGCGTCAGCGTGTCGAACGTGAAGCCCAGCCCCAGAAGTGAGATTACGGCGGCGACCGCGTACATCCAGACGGGCAGGAAGACCGCCATGTAGCCGAACATGCCATAGCTGCTCATTGCAGACCACGACCACCATTCCCTGTCCATCCACGACTGCACGGAACGGCTCACCGCGCGTCGCCAGCTGCAATCCTTCGTAGGTGGGATCACTAGGCTTGAAGCCGTCCATGGCCCGCTTCTCGCGCATCGCCAATTCGTCTGCTGCGAAATCTCCCTGCGTCCACGGATAGACGACGAGAAGCGGGCCCGCCACGATCGTGGCTGTGAACAGCGCTAGAAACAGCAGAACGGCAGACCGGTGTCGAACGTTTGCATCCCCTGCCCTGAACTTCGCATAGACGCCAGCACCCAGAAAGAGGTAGGCGAACGGGATCGTCAGCCAGTACGGCTTCTTGGTGAGCAACACCAGCCCGGTCAGCAGACCGAGGCCGGCCGCGCGCCATGCCGAGACATTGTCCTTGCGGGCAAGACGCAGCGCGTATAGCAACAAGAATATGCTGAGAGAGAGCCCCCATGCGTCCGAGTTCGCGTATGAATAGACGTAGACAACCTGGGGAATTGCGACCAAGCCTACGCCCAGCGCAATCGTCCAGAAGTCGCGGCGGCCCATCGCGAAGACGGTCGCCAGTGTCAGGACATACAGCGCCACGTTCATGAAGCGAAATTGCCGGAAGTCCAGATTTCGACAGGATCGCTCGGCCACCTCCTGCGCGGACGCTTGCGGCGAGGCGTTGCGCTGGCCGACAAGGTTGCCGGCCTTGCTCAACTGCCCAAAGACGACATACACGGCCTCGCCTGTATAGACGCGGCTCCATCCGTAGGGCGAGTAGATCACCTCGTCACTGTTCAAGTCCGGAGGACGCCAGTGGTCCTGGAAGTAACAGAACGCGTCCACGTGGTAGACCTCGTCCGGATGTCTATTGAGGAGCGTACGGCTCGCCATTTGCGCGGCAGACAAACCGGCTATGACAACCAGCGTCACCAGTATCGAATTGAGAGCCAAATCTTTGAACTGGGCCGGCATGTCTGGACTGCTCCCCTATGGCGCCGTGAAACGGGGCGAGCTGACGGCCTCTGTCCATAGGGCGAAGAGACCGACCGCACAGAAGATGGCCAGGAGAATCCACCGCACGCGTTGCATCCGCGCGGATTCGTACTCATACAGCCCCGCCCACAGAAACGTGAGTGGAAGCAGCGCAGACAGCAGGTATCGCCCCTGCGCCTGGTGGTCGATCACCCATGAATTGTACAGCGACGCCAGCAGATTCAGCGCGACCAGAACCGGCGCAGCCCCCAGGATCGCCTTCGTCCAAAGTGGAATGCGGCGCCAGTTGTCGGCCAGCGCGTACAGCGTCAAGCCGATGCCGAGCAAGGCGACCGCGCCGGCCGCAAAGTACATCCAGTCCGGCAGACGAATCGCCATTACGCCGAACAAGCCATACGCGCTCTTGCCGGACGATCCCCACCACGCCGGGTCCGCCCAGACCACGCGAAACGGCTCACCGCGCGACGCCAAGCGCACGCCCTCCGCTGTCGGGTTGCTGGGCTTGAAGCCGTCGATGGCCCGCATCTCTCGCATTGCCAGTTCGCCGGCGGCAAAGTCTCCCTGCGTCCACGGATACAACGCCACCAGGGGACCCGCCACTACTGCGATCGTAACTAGCAGCAACAGAAGCAGCGCGGCGATCCGCCGCCGCCCGCCGGCTCCGGCCATACGCACCTGCCGGTACGCCATCTCGCCGAGGAAGAGGTACGCAAAGGGAATGGTCAACCAGTACGGCTTCTTCGTGAGCAAGACCATACCGGTCAATACGCCCAGCCCGGCGACGCCAAGCGGCGTGAGCCCCGGCCTGCGGGAGAGGTGCAGGGCGTATAGCAACAGGAATACGCTGAAGGACAGACCCCATGCGTCCGAGTTGGCATATGAGTAGATGTACGGAATCTGCGGGACCGCGACCAACGCCACGAAGAGCGCAATCGTCCAGAAGGAGCGTCTGCCCGCGGCGAGGGCCACCGCCAGGGTCAGCACATACAGCGCCACGTTCATGTAGCGGAAGTGGCGGAAATTGACCTGCCGGCACGTCAGGTCCACCAGCCGGTAGACGGAAACCATCGGCAGAAAGACGTGACCAGTTGCCGCCGCCTGGCCTGTCAACTGCGCTGGTTCTTGCGCTTGCTGCGGCCTCAGCCGCTGGCGAAGGCCGGCCAACTTGGCGGTTGCACCGGCGTATGCGTTGCCGTACACGATGTATACGACTTCACCCGTGTAGACGCGGCTCCACCCGTACCCGGAATAGAGCAGGCCGCCGGTGTTAAGGTCCGGCGGCCACCATCGCCCCTGAAAATAGCAGAACGCGTCCACGTGCGCCGCCTCGTCCGGATGGCTGCGAAATACCGTCTGTGTCGCGATCCGTCCGGCGGCAAGCCCTGCCGCGCAGATCAGGGCAACGCCAATCAGCGAGAGTAGGAGCCCGCTCCTGGCGTTGCTTCTGGTCCAGCCCGACATTCGATGGTGTGCTCCGGTGACGTGCGCTCATGGAAGCGAGTGAACTTCTTCGCAGGCGGACTATCTAGTTCTCGAAGAACTCCTTCAGCCGCGCCAGGCCCTCCTGGATCGACGGCACGTCGATGCCGGAATAGGCCAGGCGGATGTAGCCGTCATCCTCGCCGGGAAGTACGCGCCCAAAATGACGGCGCGTGCAGAACGACACGTCCGCATTCCAAAGCGACTCGTCCATAAGCTGATTCACGTTTGTGAATCCCTTGCGCTTGCATGATCTCGGACACGTTTGGATAGAGGTAGAACGTGCTGCCCGGCGTGGGCACGGAGATGCCGTCGATGGCGTTGAGCCCGGCCACCGCTGCATCTCGCCGCCGGCGCAGTTCGTCTACGATCGCCAGCACGGACGCATGCTCGTCGGGAATAACCTCGGACATGGCCTTCTGCACAAAGTGGTTGGTGCAGGACTCGATGTTCGTATTCATCGTGTTGATAACGTCGATTATCTGCTTGGGGCCGATGCCCGCGCCCAGCCGCCAGCCCGTCATCGCATAGCGCTTGGAGCAGGTCCAAAGAATGACGGTGCGCTCCTGCATCCCTGGAATGTTGACGATCGAGAGCGGCTCGTCCCCATAGATCGTGTCCAGGTACGCATCGTCGCTCAACACCCAAAGGTCGTTGGCCAGCGCGATCTCGGCCAGCTCCTCCATCTCCTCACGGGACGACTCGGCGCTCGTTGGGTTGTGGTAGTTGTTGTAGATCAGGGCCGTCGTGCGATCGGTGATCGAATCGCGGATGGCGTCCATGTCCAGGGCGAAACCGGTGTCGGTCTGCTGGAAGCCATAGGGCACGGCAACGCCGCCCTGAAACTCGATCTGCGACTCGTAGATAGGAAAGCCGGGGTTCGGGTAGAGCACCTCGTCACCCGGGTTCATCGTCGCCGCCAAGAACTTGCTGATGACGGGCTTGCCGCCCGGCTGCACGGAGACATTCTCCACGCCGTACTTCACGCCGCGCTTGCCGCCCACATCGTCGGCGATCGCGTCCCGCAACTCGGGAATGCCCGCGCCGGGACAGTAGCCCGTATACCCGTCCGCGATGGCGCGATCGGTAGCTTCGACGATGATCTGCGGCGTGGGCAAGTTGATGTCGCCGAGATGGAATGCGTAGACCTTATGTCCCTTTGCCGCCCATTCCTTGGCCGCACCCGACACAGCGAACGCCGTCTCGGTTCCCAGATTATTCAGTCGTGTTGCCAGCTTCATTGTCTTCCCCCCAACACTTGACGGATGATCCCGTACATGATTCGCCCGCGACGTGAACAACACCGTATCGTGCGTCCGGCGTCATCGGGCGGGCGCGCGTCGAAGGTCTCTCCTTATTCGGTGGAAAACAGTATAACCCAGCTTCGGCCAACGTCAATCCGGACCGGCGCGTTTGGGCAATTTGATTCGTGACACGGTGGCAGGGTGAGGAGGATGACACGGAGAGCTTCCGGGAAGCGTCCGACTTGGCAGTCGTCGGCTGCAGCTTCCCGGAAGCTGGGTGCGTCGGAACCCGTATCGGTTACGCCGACGAACTGATCGTGATCTTCACGACTTCTTCATCGCCCAGATGGTATGAGCCGTTCAGCGCGCTGAAGCCGTCCGCCGCACGATCCAGCGGAAGCTGGTGGCTTACCATGTCCGCAAACGGGAACTCCATGCGCTCCAGGTGCGCCATGCCGGCCACGAAGTGATTGTAGCGGCTGCCCCAGATCGCCTCCAGGCGCAAGTTGGTGCGACAGAAATGCAGGTTGGGGTTCACCTGCACCGTACCGATGTTCACGAAGTGGCCTACCTCCACGAACGTGCCGTCCTGCTTCACGTACTCCAGACCCTCCGGGAAGGCAGGCAGGAAGCCCGCGGCCTCGAAGACAACCTCGGCGCCCTCGCCACGCGGCGTGTAGCTGCGCACAAGCTCCTTGCGCTCTGCCAAGTCCGGCGCTTCCGCGATATCAATTGTCACGTCTGCGCCCAGCTTCTTGGCGAGTTCCAGCCGTCCGGGAGGACCGCCGATCACGATCGTGCGCGCCGCGCCGCTGATCTTGGCTGCGATCAGACACATCAGGCCGATCGCTCCGGAACCCTGCACGATGACCGTGTCGCCGATCTGCACGTTGGCGCGCATGGCGGAGTGCACGCCCACGCCAAACGGCTCTGCCAGCACCGAAACCTCCGGCGGCGTCTCCGTCCTGATGATGCAGTTCATGGCATCGCGCAGGTAGATGTAATCGCCGAATGTGCCGCTGAACGCTTCGTCCGGCCCGCGGAAGCCGTAGGGCACGCCACTGTTGCGCGGATGGAACGCCACGCGATCGCCGACCTTGATCGGATTGCCGAGGTAGTCTTCCGTGACGCCTTCGCCCAGCGCATCGATGATGCCTACGCCTTCGTGCCCCTGTAGCGTGGGCGTCGCAATGCCGTTCTGCCAGTTGTGCAGATCGGTGCCGCAGATGCCGCCAAGCTCTTGGCGCAGGAGCATCGTGCCGGGTGCGGGCGAGGGTACTTCAAACTCGCGGACTTCAAACTCTTGTCCGGTCGTGACAACTGCGCGTCCTATGGTAGCCATAGCTCTTTTCCTTTGGAACTGAAGACAGGGATTGGATCGCACTTCTACTGCTGCGTTATCTGGCGAATCACCGCAACGAGACCACTTGTCGAACGAGGTTGTGAATGTCCACCGGCACTTGCACTGCGCACCGGCGGCTGTCCTGAACCCGTCAAATTCCAGCGAAGAGAGCGCCGGCGAAATTCGCCGACTATGGCGGATGACAGGCTGGGAGCGCTACTCCATTCATGGTGTCATATATGAGGCGGTTGCGCAAAATCAGGAATAGGGTAAGATCGAGCGCCAGGCTGCCGGCGGTGGACGCACGTCTGCGCCGCATGAATGATGAACAGTTCGTACGCTGCAAACGAGCGACTCGGAGCGCACGAACGATATAGGATACGGGAGCGAGTGGAGCGTATGCAAGGCGTACATACATTGCCTCTGTTTGTCGACGCCACGGACGATGAACTGGCCTGGCTGATCGCCAACAGCAAAGAGGTCTTTCTCGAACAGGGCGACTTTTTCTTTCGCGAAGGCCAACCCATGCGCGAATTCTACGTCGTCCTGGACGGCGAGCTGCAGGTCTCGCGCACGGTCGACGAAAAGGAAGTCATCCTGGGCACGACGCCCCGCGGCGTCATGGGCGGCGAGTATTTTCTCCTGAGCGGCTCCGTGGCGCTCTCCTCGGCGCAGGCCATCATGCCCAGTCGCCTCATGGTCTTCGAGCAGCCGGCCTTCCTGGAGATCTTCGCCAATTGTCCGAGCGTGGGGCTCAAGATCTTGGCCACCGCGGCCGAGCGCATGCAGGGACTTGCCAAGTTGGAAACGCAGCGGGAGAAGATGGCCGCCCTCGGTAAGCTGTCCGCCGGCTTGGCGCATGAACTGAACAACCCCGCCGCGGCCGCCCGGCGTTCCTCGCAAACACTTCGCCAACTGCTCCCCGCCTACCAGGCGCGCACGTTGCGCCTCGGCAGCATGGGCATCTCGGACGAGCATCTCGAGCGCCTCATCGCCTTTATGGAAGAAGTGCGCACCCGCCGCGAAGACGCGCCCCCCTAAGCGCGCTGGACAAGGCCGACCGTGAGGACGAGGTCTGTGACTGGCTCGACGGCCAGGGCGTGGAGGAATTCTGGGAGTTGGGCTCCGATTTCGTGGACTGGCATGTGACCATCGACGAACTGCGAGAGGTGCTGTCGTGGACCCCATCAGATCACGGCGAGGACCTCCTGGCATGGATGCGCGATTCACTCTCCACGATCGATCTCTTGGCGGAGATCGAGGAATGCACCGTACGCATTTCGGACCTGGTCGGCGCAGTCAAATCCTACACCTACATGGACCGCGGCGCCTATCAGGAGGTGGACATCCACAGCGACTTGGACAACACGTTGATGGTACTCAAGCACCGCCTCAAAGACGTCATCGTCGAGCGCAACTATGGGCCGGAACTGCCGCATCTTGTGGCGCGCGGCGGCGCGCTGAACCAGGTGTGGACGAACCTGATCGACAACGCGGTCGACGCCATGGACGGACGGGGCGCGTTAACGCTGAAGACGCGTTGCGAGAACGACTTCGTCATGGTCGAAGTCGCCGACGATGGGCCCGGTATCCCGCCGGACGCGCAGTCGCGGCTCTTCGAGCCGTTTTACACGACCAAGGATGTGGGCCTGGGCACCGGTCTCGGCCTGGACATCACCTATCGCATCGTACAGGACCACAAGGGAACCATCGAAGTGCGCTCCGAACCGGGCAATACCCGCTTCATCGTGCGACTTCCCTTGCGTGCGCTAGACGACATCGAACATAGCGAGATAGGCAGCCGAGGGGACGAAGATGTAGCTGGAGAGGGCATGACGGAATCCTCTCACGAGGAGTAGGTCCGAGGAATCACGTTGAATAGACAGATAGCCACGCAATCAGAGAGGAAGCGACCATGGCCACATGTGAACACGTAGACCAGATTCAAGAGGTGACGCCCAGCGCAGAGGGGTGTGAGGACTGCCTGAAAACCGGCGACGCGTGGGTGCATCTGCGCATCTGCCTGATCTGCGGGCATGTCGGCTGTTGCGACAATTCCAAGAACAAGCACGCGACGAAACACTTTCACGAGACGGGTCATCCGATCGTCCAATCGTTCGAGCCCGGCGAGAACTGGCGCTGGTGCTATGTGGACGAAATCGTGATCTAGTCACTGAGCCGGCGCCCTGCCGGCGCCACGGAACAGAGACTTCGGGACGCAGATGAACGCTGATTCAACTGATCAACGCTGCTGAATCTGGTGTATCACTCCGGTCGCCTGTGAGCAGCGTTGATCGGCGCAATCAGTCCCAGATCTGCGTCCCCTGTTCCACGACTCTAGATTCCTTTGCGCTTGCCACCGCTCGCCCCAGTGCGCGGCATCGGCGGATGCGCGGCGATCTCTTCCTCGTTCAGTTCCAGCCCCAGCCCCGGCGCATCCGGCAGCGTTACGTACCCGTCCACCTGGCGCGGGAATCCGTCGCACACGGTGAAGTAGTGCTCCGTGTAGAACTCGGCGTGGTACTCCTGGATCTCGAAGTTGATGATCGACGCGTCCAGATGCAATTCCGCCTGCGCACCCACCGGCGAACAGACATTGTGCGGGGCCATGGTGATGTGCTTCGCCTCCGCGATGACGGCGATCTTCTTCAACTCGGTGATGCCGCCGGCGTTGGCGATGTCGGGCTGCAACACGTCCGCAGCGTGGGCTTCCACGATCTGCGCGAAGGGAAACTTGGTGTACAGCTTCTCGCCCGTGGCGATGGGAATATCCACCCGGTCGCGAACCTGCAACAACTCCGAGAGATTCTCCGGCGACACCGGCTCCTCGTAAAAGAGAGGCCGGTACGGCTCCAGCCGCAGGCCCAACTGGATCGCCGTCATGACGTTGAACTTGGCGTGCGCCTCCACCAGGATGTCCACGTTCGGCCCCACCGCGCCGCGCACAGCAGCCACGCGGTCCTCGGCAAGCTGCGCCTCCGCCGCCGGCATCATGTAGTAGTTGCCCTGGCCAAACGGGTCGAACTTCATCGCCGTATAGCCCATGTCGACCACACGCTTGGCCTCGTCCGCGTTCTGTTGCGGCGTGCCCGGGTTCGTGTACCAGCCGTTGGCATAGACCCGTAGCTTGGGCCGGAAGGCGCCGCCCAGCAGCTTGTACACAGGCTGGCCCAGCAGCTTGCCCTTGAGGTCCCACAGCGCGATGTCCAGCCCGGACAGCGCCGTCGTGGCGAAGCGGCCGCCGCGGCCGTACGCATCGTGGTAGATCGTCGTCCACAGCACTTCGGTGTCAAGCGGGTCCTGGCCGATAAGATACTTCTCAGTAAAAGCCGTGGCCAAGCCCTTGACCTCCGCATGATGCTCCATAGGGCTGGCGTCGCCCAGGCCGTAGATGGCCGGGTCGTCCGTGCGCAGGATGATGAGCAGCCAGTTGCGGGACGCGTTGCGATGAATTGCGGAGAACTCGCGGAATTCGATGCCGGTGATAGCGGGCATGACAGGGCTCCTGTGTGTTGGCGATACGCGGAACGTGCGCTGTATTCAGATAGCCATAGTATACCGTACCGGTGCGCAGAGGTTCCCACGTCCACCGATGCGGCCGCGTCTCACCGGTCTGGGCTCACCGCGAACTCGTACGGCGCGATGAAGCCGCAGCGAATCCAGCGCTCTTAGTCTCCACGCGCCCATGCTGTTAACTGCGCTTAACGCAGTCCCCGACCGTTGCAGAAACAGCGTGTGCGCAATTTTGTGAAATCTGGAACTTGTATTGGGCACGCCTTTGCAGTATTATAAGGGTGTCCTTAAATCTATCATTTAGGGTATACCGAAAATTCTCCGCGACGGGCACAATCTAGCAGCGGCCCAGGGCAGGACATGAAGCACGAACCATTCAACGAGAGTGTAGAGATGTACCTCAAGACGGCCAGCGAACTGACCGTCGGCGACGGCCCTGTGCCCATCTCCGCGCTGGCCGACCGTCTGGGCGTGTCCGCGGTCTCCGCCACAGAGATGGTGCATCGCCTCTGCGACCAGGGATTGCTCGACCACACGCCGTACAAAGGCGTCACCCTCACCGGCGACGGCGATCTGCGCGCCCACCGCATCATCCGGCGACACCGGCTCTGGGAATGCTTCCTGGCCGACCATCTGGGTATGGCGTGGCAAGAGGTGCACGACTACGCCTGCGAAATGGAGCACGCCACGCCGAAGGAAGTCGTGCGAGGCGTTGGCCGACTTTCTCGGCCAACCGGCGACCTGTCCCCATGGCAATCCTATCCCAGGGCCGGACGGCGAGATGCCGCGCAGTCGACGACGTTCCGCTCAGCTATGGCAGGCCGGTGACAGCGGCACGATCACGCGCCTGCACCCGGAGAGCCTGCTGCTGCTCGACTACGCAGCCTCCCAGAACATCAAGCCTGGTCAGTCCGTCGTCTGCGAGGGAACGGCGCCATTTCGTGGCCCGATGATGATGCGAATCGGCGGTGAATCCCTGGCGCTTGGCCGAGAGGTCGCCGCTCATATCTTTGGAATTCGCGACAGTGAATGATCTCTGAAGACGCCGCTCGAATCCTTGCAGCGGTTTGGAACCTTCATGGGGATTGGTCGCTCTCCAGACGGCGGCGACGAAAGTCATGCGCCGATCGCCATGAGCGAAGCGCCCCGCGATCGGAGTGGATCTGCCCGCTGACCATGGCTCCCGTCGGCCAGGATCTGCGCCTCTGCCGACTGTGCGAAGGACGCAAGATGGCGCGCCGCCTGGCGGAACTGGGCCTTACGCCTGGCGTATGCCTGCGCGTCGTGCAGGATGCAGGCGGCCCGCTGCTCGTCTCCGTGCGCAATTCGCGGGTGGCGCTGGGCCGCGGCATCGCAGACAAGCTCACCGTGCAGGTGCTTTCGACGACTGGCCGACACAGGCGACTCGGGCGATGCCGGTCCGCGAGCTTCCAGGAGTGAACGCTGATGCAGTTGGCCGACGCCACGCGAGCGTCGTCGATTGCAACACGGCGCAAGCGTGCACCGCATCGCGCTTGCCGGCAATCCCAACGTTGGCAAGAGCACCATCTTCAACGGACTGACCGGCGGCAACCAGCATGTCGGCAACTGGCCGGGCAAGACCGTCACCCGCCGCGAGGGCTGGTTCGAGCACCACGGCGAACGCTTCGAGCTCGTTGACCTGCCCGGCATCTACAGCCTCTCCCCCTATTCGCCAGATGAAGAGGTTGCCCGCGACTACATCGTGCGCGCACGGCCGGACCTCGTTGTCAACGTCGTCGACGTTACCAACCTGGAGCGCAATCTTTACCTGACCGTACAGATCCTGGAGACGGAAGTCCCATTGCTCGTCGTGCTGAACATGCAAGACCTGGCGGCCCGCCGCGGCGTCGGCGTGGACTGCGCCAAACTCTCCGAGCTGCTGGCCGGCACGCCCGTCCTGACTTCGGCCGCCGCGCGCGGCCACGGACTGGCGGAACTGCGCGGCGCCATCTGGACATTGACACGCGCCGCGCAGCCGAATCAGGCCATCGACGGGTACGCGGGCGACCTTACGTGCGAACACGGAGGGAACGGTGTCCTCTGCCGCTGCCACAATTAGGTATAGCCCCCTGCTCGAAGCCGAAGTCTCCCGGCTGGAGCAGATTCTCAGCAGCCTGCCCGGCGTGCGCGAGCAGTTCCCACTGCGCTGGCTCGCGATTCAACTGCTGGAAGGCGACGACAGTCGCCTGCAAGAGACTGCTGAGCGACGGTCGACGCTGCGGGCCGGGCCGCCCTCGTGGCCGCCGTCGCCGCCGGCAGCGAGCGACTCCGCCGGCAGTATGGCGAAGACGCCGATTTGGCCGTCACCGACGAGCGCTACCAGTATGTTCACGGCGTCGTCGAGCAAGTGCTCACCGCTCCCGTGCAGCAGTGGAGCCCTTCCGACCGCATCGACCGTGTCGTCACCGAATCGCTGGCTGGGCATCCCCATCTTCCTGGCCCTCATGTATTTCGTCTTCAGCCTTGTGCAGAACGTCTCCGCGCCCTATCTCGACTATGTCGATGGCGTCTTTTCGGGGCCCGTCACCGCCTGGACAACCACGCTGCTCGAGAGCGTACGCGCACCCGCCTGGACCGTCTCCCTAGCAACTGACGGCGTCATTTCCGGCGTGGGCGCGGTGCTGGTCTTCCTGCCTGGCCTGATCGTCATGTACCTTTCGCTGGCCGTGCTGGAAGACAGCGGCTACCTCGCGCGCGCCGCCTTTGTCATGGACCGCGCCATGAGCAAGATGGGGCTGCACGGCCGCTCGTTCATGCCCATGATCCTCGGCTTCGGCTGCAACGTGCCCGCCATCTACGCCACGCGCTACCATCGAGAGTCGCAGCGCACGCCTTCTCACGGGCCTGCTCATTCCCTTCATGTCCTGCTCCGCGCGGCTGCCCGTCTATGTGATCTTCGGGCTAGCCTTCTTCCCGCGCAATGGCAGCATAGCCATCATGGCGCTCTACGTGCTGGGCATCTTCGTCGCCGCGGCCGTGGGCATGGCGCTCTCGCGTACGGTCTTTCGCGACGCGCCGGCACGGCATCCTTATGATGGAGATGCCGCCCTATCGAACGCCGTCGCCCAAGCGTGTCTTCCGCTATACGTGGAGCGAATCAAGCGCCTTCGTGCGCAAGGCCGGCTCATTTATCCTGATCGGCACGGTCGTCTTCTGGCTACTGCTCAACCTGCCCTGGGGCACGACCGACCTGCGCCAGAGCTGGTTCGGCAAGGCAAGCAGCGCAGTGGCCCCCCTGCTTGCGCCGGCCGGCTTCGGCGAATGGGAAGCCAGCGGCGCGTTGGTCACCGGCCTGCTGGCGAAGGAGATTGTCGTTTCCACGCTGAGCCAGGTCTACGTGGGCGAGGCGAGTGATGCGGCCGATGCAGCCGCGCCTGCTGCGACCCCGTCACTGTTCGAGGGCATGACCGAGATTGTCACCGGCTTCATCGCAGCCACCGTAGACGCGGGCAAACAGTTGCTGGAGACCTTCACACCCGGCGTCACGCTCTTTTCGGCTGACGCCGCCGGGCAAGAGACCGCGTTGACGTCCGCGCTGCAGCAGGCCTTTTCGCCATTGAGCGCATTCGCCTTTCTCGTCTTTGTCCTGCTCTACGTGCCGTGCCTGGCCACCATCGGCGCGCAGATTCAGGAGTTCGGCTGGAAGTGGGCCGCACTCTCCGTCGCCCTCATGCTTGTGATCCCGTGGACATTGGCCACGCTCATCTACCAGGGCGGCCTGCTACTTGGCTTGGCGTAACCGTTCAGGAGGTCACGTCTCCGGCGTGACATCGCCCAAATACACTCGACCTATGCTACGCACTATCCTGACCCTACTCCAACAGACCGGCGGCGTCCCCCTTTCCGTGGACACGATCAGCCGCCAATTAGGCGTACCGCGCGACGTGGTCGACCAACTCCTGCGCACCCTCGTCCAGCGCGGCAAACTCGTCGAGGTCGACGAAGGCTGTACCGGCTGCACAACCTGCCCCCTGAAAGTCGTCTGCGCCGGCGCGCCGCAAGTCCCCGCACGCGGCTATGCGCTGGCCGAGACCCTGCGGCCCGAATCTACGATTTCGTAATCCGTCTCCCTATCACCCACGCACGCGCTCATCGCCGCCCGCCATCCCATACTTCCGCCAAGACGCTAGCCCGCCCTCGATCAAGTCAGTCCCGGTCTTGACGGCGACGTCGCGCCCCTCCCCGCCCGCATATACGGACACCATGGCGTAGACTGCTACCTTGCCCGTCGCCATTACCGCGTCCACCGCGGCCAGCACAGCACCCATATCCGGCCCGTCCGGCTCGCGCGTGGCGTGCCCAGGTACGTACGACTCGTCCAGAATGTCGGAGTCGATGTGCAGATAAATTACGTCACAGCGCTCTGCCAGATCCGTCACCGCAGCGTGGAAGGCCGTGCCGGGCCCCACAGGCGCAACCGGCACGACCGGAATTCCCACCGTGCGGATCAGCTTCTCCTCCTCCGGGTCCAAGTTGCGCACATCCACCATCACAATACGATCCGTGGGCAGGGGCGCCACGATGTGCGAAAGCTCCCGCCACTGGGGAAAGCACAGCCCCGCGCACACAGCTACCGGCATGCCGCCCAACATGCCGGACGGCGTAATCGCCGGCGTGTTGAAGTCGCCGTGGGCGTCGAACCAGACTAGGCCCACGCGCACGGCCGGCCCGTGTGCGTCCTGCAAGCCGCCGAACACGCCGGTGATGTGCGTGCAGTTGCCGCCCGTCATCAACACCGCGTCGCCGCGCTCGCTCGCCGCGGCCACCACTTTCGCGATCTCGGCATTTAGCAGCCCGAGGTCCACGATACGGTCGCCCGTCTCCACCTCCTCACGCAGCCGCGGCTCTGCAATCTGAACGGGCGCGCCCGCTGTGTGATACACGCCCGACGCCGCGTACGCGTCGATGCCGCGCTCATCGTCGGGCGCGAGGCGCGTATCCCGGTAGCGCAGGGCAATCACTTGCAGTGCGGAAAGATCAACGGGCGTGGTCATCAGCAGTCTCCTCACGGTGGGCTTGATCGGCAATAGGAAGGGATGGCGCAGGCCATTTCGACCATTGTCCCATCGATCCGCAGCCCGTACAACACCGGCAGCGCGCCGTCGCACGATCGCTTGCCGTCTCACGGAAATCCCGGACGGCGCGTCTTCGCTGGAGGGCGAGCGGAATGGTATACTGAACGGGACAGGGCGGCTCCACAGCAGCGCACGCGACACCCGAAATGCCGTCCCAACTGTCCGTCTAGGCGGATGCAGCCACGACGTTCCTGTAACCTTTTGCGGTTCGCTGCATCGAATCAACAGGAGCTGAACAGGCTTACCAGTAAACCTCTATCAGACAGCGCCCCGGCGCATGATTCAGGCGCGGGACGCCAAGCAAACCACAGAGGAGACCGACATGGACAAGCAGCAACTGATCGACAACCTGAACAAGGACCTGGCCGCGGAGTTGGGCGCCATCATCCAATACATCACCTACGCAGCCAAAGCGACGGGCCCCTATCGACCGCAATTGTCGGCTTTCTTCCTAACGGAAGTGGCTGACGAACAGATGCACGCGCAGTTCCTGGCCAACAAGATCGTCGCCCTTGGCGGCGAGCCGACCACCGTACCGGAAGCAGTGCCGGCCGCCTCGAACAACCGCGAGATGCTCGAGGCGGTTCTGGCGGCGGAACTGGAGGCAGTGCAAGGCTACACGCAGCGCGCCCTGGAAGCCGAAGAGTATGGCGACAAGGGCCTGGTCGTCCAGCTCGAAGACATGGTGCGCGACGAGTCCGGCCACTCCGAGGAAACCGAGCGCATCCTGCGCGACTGGCCGCTATAGGCATCACCGGCGGCGGTGCGCATGGGCGCAGGCCCGTCACATCGACCGAACAGACTGATGACGTTCGCGGGGGAAAGTCCTTGACCGTACAGCGGCTTTCCCCGCGTTGCACTTCCCGGCGTTGACATCTTGCGCGCACGCGACGCCACATGCTATATGGGTGTCCCTGCACCGCATCTTGTATCCAGCCGTACTTGACTCCACGCCAGGTAGGAGTAGGCAGATGACTACGCTTTTTGAGCCTGTCCTAGTCGGCAGACTGGCCCTGCGCAACCGCCTCATGCGTTCCGCCACCGCCGAACGCATGGCGACCCGGAGACCGGCGCGCCCTTGCCTACACTGCGCGAGCTGTATCGACAGCTTGCTGATGGCGGCGTGGGTCTCATCGTCACCGGTCACATCGTACATTGCGCGTGGAGGCAAGGGCCATCCGGAGATGGCGGCCCTGGATCGCGACGACCTGATCCCCGTTTGGCGCGACGTCGATCGCGTCCAGCGCAGGCTGCCGGCGCCAAAGTCATGGTCCAGATGAACCATGCCGGCGCGAACTGCGACCCTGCCGTCACGCCGAACGCGCTCTCGCCCTCCGGCGTCGCGACCAACGAGTTGACCACGAATCCGGGTGTCATGACGGAAGCCGCCATCGTCGAAACCGCATCAGCGCCTACGGTCAGGCGCGCGCGGCGCGCCCGCGAGGCCGGCTTCGACGGCGTGCAGATCCACGGCGCACACGGCTACCTCGTCTCCCAGTTCCTGACGCCCGCCACCAATCACGCGCACAGATGCGTGGGGCGGCGACGCCGAACGGCGCCTGCATTCCTGCGCCGCGTCATCCAGGAAGTGCGCGCACAGGTCGGAGCGGACTATCCAGTATGGATCAAGCTGGGCGTGGCAGGCAGCGAAGCCTCCGGTCAGACGCTGGAAGAAGGCGTGCAAGCCGCGCTCGCCTGCGTGGAGGAAGGCGTCGACGCCATCGAACTCAGCCACGGCTGGGGTTCGCCGGCATGGGCAAAAGATGCGCCAGAACCGCCCTTCCTGCGCATGGCAGAGGCCGTGCGCGCCGCCGTCGGGCCGGACTATCCCTTGGCGCTCGTCAACGGCTTTCGCCATGTGGATGTCATGGAGCGCGTGCTGGATTCCGGCGCAGCCGACCTGATCAGCCTGTGCCGCCCGCTGATCGTGCAGCCGGACCTGCCCCGCCTATTGCAGGATGGCGCGCTCGACGAGGCCATCTGCGCCAGTTGTAGCCAGTGCTGGCCCAACGCGCTTGGCGAGGGCGTCGCCTGCCACAATCGGTCCGTGCAACGGCGACTGGCAGAAGCGAGCGTCTAGAAGGCCTGCGTGCGGATCCATGTCCTTGGCGCCTCTGGAGCCGGAACCACCACATTGGGCCGTGCACTGGCGCAGTCGCTCGCCATTGCCTTCTTCGACACCGACGACTTCTACTGGATACCTACAGACCCGCCCTACGTCGAGAAGCGACCCATGCCGGAGCGCGTGGCCTTGCTGCGCACGCATCTTGATGCTACACGAACGCTGGGTCTTGTCCGGCTCGTTGGTCAGTTGGTCCGCACGAGATCGAGCCGCTCTTCACCCACATCGTATTTGTCAGCTTGACCGGAGATATCCGGTTGGAGAGACTGGCGGCAAGAGAACGTCGACCGCTACGGCGCGCGCGATCCAACCCGGAGGCGACATGCACGCGCAGAGTCAGGACTTCCTGGCCTACGCCGCACTCTATGAGAGCGGCCGCATGGACATGCGCAGCCGGGCCCTGCACGAATACTGGCTGCAGCGCTGCGACTGTCCGATCCTGCGCCTGGATTCCGTCGCATGCGTGGAATCGCTTGTGGACCAAACCATGCGCTGGCTGGACAACCATCCCTATGCAGGCGGGTCCGCGTGAGCGCACGGCCACAGATGGGGACAGTGTGAGCCGTTATGTGCGCACAACAGATGCACGCAGATGAGATCAGCACCGATGTTGCCCTCGTCCGCCAACTGCTCGCGCAGCAATTCCCACGCTGGTCCGGCTTGCCGATTCATGCGGTCGCATCCGCAGGCACAGACAACGCGCTCTACCGTCTGGGCGAGAACCTCGTCGTGCGCCTCCCGCGCATACCCGGCGCCGTGGAACAGGTGCGCAAAGGAACAAGAGTGGCTACCGAGACTCGCTCCGCACTTGCCGCTTCCCATCCCCGGTCCGCTTGCCGAAGGAGAACCCGGCATGGGCTTTCCATGGCATTGGTCGGTCTATTCGTGGCTCGAAGGCAGGAACGCCGTTCTGGAATCCATCGCCGATCCGCAGCAAACGGCGCGTCGACCTCGCCAGCTTCATTCGCGCCCTGCAACGGATTGACGCCGCGGACGGCCCGCACCCAGGAGCGCACAACTCGTGGCGCGGCGTCGCGCTGGCCATGCGCGATGCTCGCACGCGCCAAGCCATCGCCGCGCTGGCGCATCGGATCGACGGCACGCGGCGACGGCCGCTGTGGGATGCCGCCCTGGAGGCGACCCCCTGGCGCGGCTCGCCCGTCTGGATCCATGGCGACCTCCAGGCCGGCAATCTCCTGGCCGTCGACGGCAAGCTCTCGGCTGTTATCGATTTCGGCTGCCTGGGCGTGGGCGACCCCGCATGCGACGTGATGGCGGCCTGGCTCTATCTTCCGGCAGACGCACGCTATGAGTTCCGCTCGGCGCTCTCCGTCGACGATGCAACCTGGACGCGCGCCCGGGGCTGGGCGCTTTCCGTCGGTCTGATTGCGCTGCCCTATTATCAGCGCAGCAACCCCGTCCTCGCCGCAATCGCCGGCCGTGCCATCCATGAATGTATCGACGATTTCCAGGGCTGAATCGTCGCTGGCGCTGAGCAGATCGATTCGGTATACTCCTGCGACACACGAAATGACAGTCAGAAGCAAAGGAGTGTCACCATGGCAAGCAGCAAGGCCACAACGGTGGAAGCCTACCTGGACGAATTGCCGCCGGAGCGCAGGGCAGTTGTATCCAAGGTGCGCGATGTCGTGTTGGAAAACCTGCCCGATGGCTTCGTGGAAAGCATGAACTGGGGCATGATCAGCTACGAGATTCCCCTGGAAACCTACCCCAACACCTACAACGGCAAACCGCTCAGCTTCATCGCCCTGGCCGCGCAGAAGCATCACTATGCCCTCTACCTCAATATGTCTATCAGAGCCCGGAACTGCAAGAAACCCTGGCAGCAGGGCTTCGAGGACGCCGGCAAGAAGATGGACATGGGCAAGTCGTGTCTGCGCTTCAAGCGGCTGGACGACCTGCCGCTTGACGTGGTGGGCGAGATCGTGGCGGCGACCAGCGTGGACGACATGATCGCCGGCTACGAAGCGGCCCATCCCAGCATGGTCAAGTAACGTCGCACGATGGTGAATACCCCGTGAACGGCGGGCATGCGCATGCAACTGATCGGATTCAGACCGAGCGTCTCGCGCTGGTCAGCCTGGGCGCGGCCGCCCTAGAGGCGTTTGCCGGCGGCGACGTAGCGCAGGCTGCGGCAGAGGTCGGTGCGGAGATCGGCCCCGAATGCGACCTGAACGGGAACCTTGCCGCGCATGCGACTGGCGCAATTGCAGGACGATCCCTCCTTGCAACCGTGGCTCCTGCGCGCCATCGTGCGCAGGTCTGGCGCGTCTTTGGATGCCCCGATCATGGTCCGCCCGATGATGATCGGCCACATCGGCTTCCATACCGCGCCGGACCCAGAATACCTGCGCGACCTCGCGCCCGGCGCCGTCGAGATCGGCTACACTATCTACGCCCCCTACCGGCGCAACGGCTACGCCCTCGAAGCGGCCGCGGCCCTGATGCGCTGGGCGACGCGCACCCACGGCGTCACCGCTTTCGTGGCGTCCGTATCGCCCGGCAATCGCGCCTCCCTCGCCATGCTCCGAAAGCTGGAGACCACATACCGGATCGACAGAATTGGCCGCTACGTCGACCCTGAAGACGGTCCAGAAGACATCTACCGCCTCTCCACAAATTCGTAGCGTCACGGCCGTCATATGCTCGAACGCGGGAATCCCGCCGTCGCAGCAAACTTCACGCGCATCTCCGCCCGATAGTACGATGGCTTCAACACGCAAGCGCCTGCATACGTCGGCTCAGCGACCTGCCTCCCCCTCATTGCATGCTCCATTGCAAACCGCCTCACCGGAGCACACCATGAACGATTCGCTCAACAAACTCTACGTAGAGATCACGACCACGTGCAATCTCGACTGCGTCATGTGCGTACGTCGCGTGTGGGACGAGCCCATCGGCATGATGCCGCGCGCCGCCTTCGCTGACCTCATGGACCAGGTGCGCCGCCTCGACGCGCCGCCCACAATCCACCTCAGTGGCTTCGGCGAGCCTACCACGCACCCCGACTTCCTTGACCTGGTGCGCATGGCCAAAGAAACCGGCGCAGCCGTGGAGATGACGAGCAACGGCATGTTACTCGACAGCGACATGTGTCTCGCACTCATGGAGCTGGGCCTGAACCGGCTGGTCGTATCCGTAGACGGCGCGAGTGCGGACCATTTCGAGGAGATCCGCGAGCGCGCTAGCTTCCAGCGGGTCGTGTCCAACCTGCAGGAGTTGAAGCGCCTGCGCATTCGCTACCGGGGACGCCACGGCGACCCGCAACTCGTGCTCGCCTTCGTCGCCATGCGCGACAACATCGACGACCTCGCCTTGTTGCCCGCGCTGGCGACCAGAGTCGGCGCCTGGGACATACTCGTCTCCAATGTGGTGCCCCACACGCCGGAAATGGAGCAGCAAATTCTCTACGCCGGCGCGCTGAACGCGGTCACCTATCGCGCCTCGCGCTGGGCCCCCGAACTGAGCCTGCCCAAGCTGGACATCGGCGCAGCGACTCTGGCGCGCTGCATGGCGCGTTCAACTCCACAGCCAGCGTCAGCCTGTTGGACGCGAGCCTCAGCGGGCGCAACGACTACTGCCGCTTCGCGCAGGAGGGATACGCGGTCGTGCGCTGGGACGGCGAGGTCAGCCCCTGCCTCTCCCTGCTCCACGACCACCCCGAATACATCCACGGCCGCCGCAAGGACGTGACCCGCCACAGCTTCGGCAACGTGAGGCCAGACATCGCTCAGGGATATCTGGGAGTCCGGCGCATATCGTGATTTCCGCACGCAGTTGCGCGCATTCCCCTTCTCCCCCTGTTCCACCTGCGGCGGTTGCGAGCGATTCCCCGCCAACTACGCAGATTGCACAGGCAACGGTTTTCCCACCTGCGGGGCATGTCTGTGGGCGCAGGGCTTCGTGCAGTGCGCGTAGGCGGAGCGCGCGGTCGCTTTGTTCACACCCTCATCATCAGACCATGCCTCCTGGCCGTCGAAGCAATCCTACTTCTGCACGACGAAGTCGAATAGCACCTCCGCACGATCTCCCTCCTGCGGCTCTGCATACGTAGCCAGCAGGTCCGGCGCAGCGCGCACGTCGCCGGACTGTTCGCTGCCAGGGAAGTACATCTGTGTCGTCAGCAGTTCTCGGCCGTCCGCCGCGAAAACCTTGACGTGGATGTGAGACGGGCGACCGGGATACAGGCCCGGTTCAATAGTCTCCATCGCGTACCAGCCCTCGTCATCCGTCACGACGCGCCCGCGCAGACGATAGCCCGCGTTGTCGTAGACGCCGGACGCATCCGCCTGCCAGAAATCGACTACGGCCCCCGGGATGGGCGCGCACTCGACATCCAACACGCGCCCGCGGATACAAGATCGGATTCCCCGCCATACCCTCCTCGCGCAGGCTGGTGCGCTGCGGTGATCCCGGACTGTAGTAAGGCCCCTCCTGATTGCGCGAGGTGAGGGCGACGGCGCATGGCGCAGCGGCCTGGTCGCCCGCCACGCTCACGCTCTGCGGCTCCGCAACGGGCGCGCAAGCCACCACCAGCGCCAGCAGGAAGCCGGTCAGTATCGTTCGTAATAGCATCTTCAGACCCCCCGGTTGGTAGTCTACATACTCGATCACGTCCTGCGACTGAACCCGCAGTAAGGCTATGCTACGTCGACGCTCAATCCACGATCAGCAAGCACGATCCCACAAATCGTGGCTGCGCATCCCTTCGCTAACGAAATCTCCCAACGATGTACACAACTTCTGAACAACTCCTTCCTATACTGGCCGTAATCCTGCACTTGCGCAGGGCCAAGAGACTCGAAGAATCGCAGGTTCGGATCTTCGAGGAAAGTGACAGACTCTAGGAGATTGAATCATGCAGACAAGTTGGAAGCATTGGGCAGTCGGCAGCGTGGCTGCGCTGACGATAATGGCCGGCGGCCTCTCAGCCGCAGACAGCGTGTCCGCCGCCGGGCCGGAGCCAACAACCACGGAAACGGCCGGCGTCGAGACTTTGCAGACCATAGGCTACGGACGCGGTAATCGTGCGGACAGTCGTCTCGGGCGCTTCGGCGAGATGTCCGATGAGGGACAGCCGCTGCTGGCCGAAGCCCTCGGCATCAGTGTGGAAGAACTCGAAGCCGCGCAGCTCGAGGCCCAGGCACTGGCCCATGGCGCGGCCCTGGCTCAGGCCGTGGCTGACGGGGAGATGACCCAGGCCCAGGCGGACGCCATCAAGGAACTCGAAGGACTGTGGGGCGACCGCAGCTTCGGTCCTCTCGGTTCCGGCGCACGCATGGCGCCCCGCATGGAGGTCCGTGGCGAACGGGACGAGCACGACGCCTATCTGGCGGAAGCCCTGGGCATCGGCGTGGAACAATTGCAGGCTGCCAAGGACGCGGCCATGCAGGCCGGCATCGCGCAGTCTGTCAGCGACGGCGCCATCACGCAGGAGCAGGCGGACCAACTTCTGACCGGCCTGGCGCTGAAGGACTACGTAGCAGACGAGTTGGACACCGTGTTGGAATCTGCCATCGCCAAGGCCGTGGCCGACGGCGTAGTCACACAGGATCAAGCCGATCAGCTCCAGGAGGAGTGGAGTGGATTCGGCGCTCGCGGCATGAAGGGTGCGTTCCCTGGCGCTATGCGCGATGACATGGACGGTATGCGCGGCGGCCGCCTCGACGACTTTGACGGTGGCATGCAAGGCGATTTCCCCGGCGGGCGCTGGAACGACTTCGACCACGGCCGGCGCGGCCAGTTCCCCGGCGGACGTTGGAATGGATTCCACTGCCCCGGATGCCCAGAGCGACGACAGCATCTTCCGTGCGCCGGATTCCACCCTCTAGACCCGTAGCACGCGCCCAAGGCAACAAGCGCACAAACCCGTGCGCACCCAAGTTCAGTAGCCACGGAGATGCGGCGAAGGTTGCCGCATCTCCGTGCGTGTGCGCCGCACACGGCACCTCACATCTTTCCCAACCTGCCCGGAACTCATCCCAAATCCTTGTGACTCCTGCCTCGTGACGCCGGGACGCGATAGGAGGTACATTGGCGTCTGTCGCACCACACTGCGGCAAGAGAATTCGTCGAACGTACGCGATGGCAATTGATAGAGGAGAGGAAGATGTACGCCAGTAGAAGAGAGAGAGTAAGAGTGCGTTACGCCCGCAAGTTCGCGCCGGCCAGCCTGATATTCCTTCTTGTGCTGTTGCTGTCCGGTTGCCAGCCGATACAGCCGCCGGTCGTTGAGGCAGCCGCTCCCGCGGGCGCAGTAGAAATCCCAAACTTCGTGATTACGGCCACTGATTCGTCGTTCAACGTACCGGCGGAGATTCCGGCCGGCATCGTATCACTCACGCTGAAGAACGAGGGCGAGGCCAGCCATCATGCCATCATCGGCCGCATGTATGACGGCGTGACCTTGGAACAGGTCGGCGAAATGCTCGCCCGTGAAGACGAGGGTGAAACGTTCGGAGATCTGGACATGTTCATGCCTGACACAGATCCCGGGGACAGCAACCAGGTAACATTGGACATGCCTCCGGGAAGATGGGCCGTCTTCTCCTTCTCCATGGAAGAAGATATGATCCCGGACTTCGCCAAGGGACTGCTTGCGGAATTCACCGTAACAGACAGCGGTCAGGCCGCCACAGCGCCGCCCGCCGCCGATGTGAACGTTACGATCACCGACGACGATTTCGACATGCCGTCCGAGTTGAGCGCGGGCGCCCGACCGTGCAAGTGACGAACGCCGGCAGCGCCGAAAACGGATTCGTCTTCTTTCTGAAGCTGGGCGGCGACACCACGATGGACGACATCCTGGCGATGTTCGAAGCGCTTCTTCACGATCGGGAAGCAATGTCAGACGAGATGCCGGAATTTTCGGCCGCAGGCGGGCTCATGACCAATACGGTCAGCGATACATACTGGACGACGCTCGACCTGGAACCGGGCAACTACGTCGCCGTCAGCAGCATCGGCGGTAACGAATTTCCCTACAGTGGCCTGGCCAAATACTTCACGGTGAAGTAACGGACACTCAGGCAACCAACCACAGGCCAACGAACATCCTCATACGCCAACAAGCCGGCCGGAATCTCGATTCCGGCCGGCTTGGCCACGCCAAATGCTGTTGGTGTCCGGCGACGCGAAACCCTGGCGCTACGGCGCTGGGCCAGCTCCGTCCGCTGCGGTGACGGCATAGACGCTGGGTTGGATGCCGCACGCCCGGGCATACGCCTGCTCCACATGCGCCCGAAACGCGTCGACGGAGCCCTCCTCCACCAGCGCAACCATGCAACCGCCAAAACCCGCTCCCGCCTGGCGTGCGCCGATGACGCCCGGCCCCGACAGCATCGACTCCATCATCTGCTCCATGGCCGGCACGCTGATCTCGTATAGGTCTCGCGCACCTGCCCAAGAATCTGCGAAAAGCGCGGCCAGTCTCGCACGATCACCTTCCGCCAGCGCACCAGCCAAGTCCAGCACGCGCTGATTCTCCTCGATGATGAATCGGCAACGCCTGGCCACCACGTCCGGCAGGTCGCCCGCCCGCGCCTCGAACTGCGCCATGCTCACGTCGCGTAGCGCGGTGATCTCCGGGTACGCGCCCTGCAGGATGCGCACGCCCTCCTCGCACTGGGCGCGCCGGCTTCGGTATTCCGTCCCCGCCAGGTTTCGCTCTGCGCGTGTGTCACAGATCACCACGGCAATGCCTTCGGCGATGGGCACGGCCCGGCTCGACAAGTCACGGCAATCCAGCAGCAGCGAACAGCCCTCACGTCCCAGCGCCGAACTGTACTGGTCCAGGATGCCGCACGGCACGCCCACAAACTCGTTCTCCGCGCGCTGGCCCAGCAGCGCCATCTCCACCGCGTCCATCTCGAAGCCGCCCGCCAACCGGAATGCAGACCGCTGTCGCCATCTCGATCGCGGCCGACGAGCTCAGCCCGCTGCCAAACGGGATCGTGCTGTGCACCAGTCCATCGAACCCGCGTCAGATCGTATCCCGTTTCCTGCAACACTGTGGCGACGCCGCGCACATAGTTGGTCCACGGCGCTTCACGATCGTGCTCGATGTCGTCCAGTGAGAATTCACCCCCGCCCTCCACGTTGAGCGAATAGACAGACATGCGCCCATCCTCACGCGGGCGCGCCGCCATCCACGTGTCGCGGTCGACCGTCATCGTCATCACGTAGCCCTGGTTGTAATCCGTGTGGCTGCCCATCAGGTCGACGCGCCCTGGCGCCCGCGCCCACAGCGCCGGCTCGCCTCCGTAGCGGTCCGCAAAGGCGAGAGACAGGACAAGCCGTCGTTCGTCTGTGTTCATGAGAATCTGTCCTTCGAAGTCAGTGTAGGCGTCAATGAATATATCGATGTAGGGGTCGATACTGGCTGCGAGACGTGCGGAGACCGTCCGGGACTATGGCGTGGCGCCTGCCTCCCGGAACGCCTCCAGCATGGCCGTTACGTTGGCCATCGGGATGTCCGTCATCATGCGGTGCGACGGCGCCAACAACAGTCCCGCGCCCTGCGGGGCAAGCCGGCGCACGCATGCCGCCACGGCCGCCCGCACCTCGTCCGGCGTGCCAAACGGCAGCGTCGTCTGCGTGGACACGCCGCCATAGTAGGCCAGCCGCTGTTCGAATGTCTCCCGCAGCCAGGCGTGGTCCAGCGCCTCCGGCTGCACAGGATTGAGCACGGTCAACCCGATCTCCACCAGGTCGGGCAGAATCTGCTGGATCTGACCGTCCGAGTGCATGATGATCGGCATCCCCCGCTCGCGGAACGGCGCGAACAGCGCGCCAGCCGCGGCTTGAACTGCGCCCGCCACATGCGCGGCGAGAAGATGAGATTCTTCTGCGCGCCGTAATCGTCGCCGAAGTATGCCCCGTCCACGCCCAACTCGATATACCTCTCAATCAGTCGAAGCTGGATCTCGGTGATGCGGTCGAGCAACTCCGCCGCATACCCCGTGTCCAGCGACAGGTCCATCAGAAACTGCTCCATTCCCCGCATCGTCCACGCCCTCTCGAAGAGAGCAAAACCCAGATTCGGGACGACGAAGCACGCATCGTCGTTGCCGGCGATGGCCGCCCGAGCAGAGTCCAGCAACCCCGCATCCTCCGGGTCCGGCCAGGCGTAGCTGTCCAGGTCCTGCACGCCCGCCAGCGGGTTGACCACGTCCAGGTAGCCCTCCGACTCGACCGAGAAACCCACACCCCACCAGTCGGACACGACCTTGCCGTCCTCGCTGAGCGGCTTGGCGAAGTCGATGTCCACGCGCAGAAGGTGGTTGTCCAGCGCCGCAGGCACGCGATCGATCGGCGCGCCGAAATGCGCGGCCAGCATCGCGCCCATGTCGCCCGTATAGTTGATCTGCGTGGGGATGCGGTCTACAGGTTGGTGCGTAAGCGCCCGCCGCACGCGCTCCCTGCGGGTCAGTGCAGAAGGAACCGAGTTCATGAGCATCTCCAGTCACATTGGGTTGAGCGTGAAGCGGATGGCGTGGTGCGGATGACGGTCGCTCGGCGCCTATTGCGTGTCAGTCGTGCATCCAGGGCACGCGGAAGACGCAAATGGGCTGTGTGAAGCCCTTGGGTGTGAACTCGCCGGCCTCCTGAAACCACTCCGAGTAGTCCGGGCATGCGTCGCGCACCACATCCGCGGCCAGAATCGCACCGGCTTCCGCATGATCGCAGACGCGGGCCGCCAACTGCACGGCCCTTCCGAACAGATCGCCGTATTCCTCGACCGGCTCGCCTGCGCCCAGGCCGATTCGGACATAGAGAAGGTCATCCGGGTGATCGGAATTGTAGGAGGCGAACGCCTGCTGTATGGCGACCGCGCACTGCAACGAGTTCGGAATGACAGAAAACGACGCCATGATACCGTCGCCGGTATGCTTCACCTCGCGACCGCCGTGTTCGCGCAGCGCCTTGCGCACAAGCACGTTGTGGACGTGCAGCAGGTGCAGCGCCTTGCTGTCGCCGAACGTCGTAGTCATCAGCGTGGAGTCCTTGAGATCGGTGAACATGATGGCGCGGAAACCGGCGTCAATCAGCTCTTCTGTTGCCTGGTTCGCCGATGCGTCCACGGGCGTCGGGTCCTTGACCCTACCGAGGAATGCCTCGACGATGGTGGGATCGACTTCGAGAATCTCGTGCGGCACGAGGCCGTGTGATTCGTCGTGGGCGCTCTGTATTGACTCTTTGTTTGGCGCGTCGACCAGACAGAATGCCGTGTTTCGCTCGTCATCAAACCAGTAGGTAAGGAATCTGACGCTGTACTTCTCCTGAATTGCCAGGTCCATTTCATGGGCGTGGGCAACCGTGTGCCGCGTTGCTCCCTCAATATAATGTCGGTCCATAAAGATGGGCATCCGCCTTATTCCTTCCTGATGGTGTCACGATAATCTGCGCCGAGCAAATTCGGCCGACTTCGAGGCCGCAACAGTATGCCACGCTCTGCGCGCGGTCCGCAAGGCGACCCTTGCCACAGGTCGAAGCCCGTTTTCGCGCTCTGATCTTGCCCAATCGAAGTGCACACGTGCGCCATTCCGTCCCAGTGTGCGTTAGCGCATAGGCACAACCCACCATCAACCGTCCAGTAGGCTTCCCCACACCTCAAGGTCCACCTCGATATCCTTGCGATTCAGGATATTGTCCAGGCTGGCGTCCACCTCCGGCAGTTCATCCAGGCTGTGCGCAACCAAGTGTAGGTCCGCCTCCGTTGCATCCGTCACGTATGCCTTGTCGAAGCCTTGCTTCGGGTCCAGCCAGTAGCCGCCCGCAGCCAACTTTCCCCACTTCGTCATGAAATATAGGATCACGTAACGACGGCCACTGTCCGCCTGGCCTGTGATACGCGTCCCGCTTATGCCAATCGGGTAGAGGAATTCAACGCCCGACCGCGTGCGCGCCGCACGGTAATAGCGCAGCTCGTCCGTGCGGATGAATCGATAGATTGCGCCTTCCACCAGCATAGGGACCCCTCGTCGTCGTCGTGTCGTCCGTAGCGCCCAGTCTACCACACCGTCCCACTCCAACGCGCCGGTCCCCCTACTATCCCGGCGCGCCAGAAGTCGGTAGCCGCGCCCCCAAACAAGGACGCGGGATGATCGACCGGATCAGTGTTGATCAGCGTCCCATCCCGCGCCCGCGAACATGCCCAAATTGCTTGACCAGCGTCCCATTCCGGTGTACAGTAGAGTCAATTCCAGCAGAATTCGGCGACGCTCCCAGGCCGAATCTTGGCAGCCTGGTTTCACCGCAGCCCAACCGACACCACAGCAAGATCGCCGTACGATTACCAGAGCAGGCTACTTGTTCGCACTGCGTTGTCGCACGACGCGTGCGTAGCAGTTCAGCAAGCCATAGTCGATGGCCCGCATCTGCCAATAGCCGCACGTTTTGCATCCAACGTCCAAGGCGGCAGCGATGTCCTCAATACAGGCGACGACGACGCCCATCGTCGAAATGCGCAACATCCACAAACGCTTCGGTGCGGTGCATGCCCTGCGCGGCGTCGATCTCGCCCTCTACCCGCGTGAAATCCTTGGCCTCGTCGGCGACAACGCCGCAGGCAAGTCCACCCTCATGAAGATCCTCAGCGGCGCATACCTGCCCACCGAGGGCGAAATCTACCTCAACGGCCAGATCGCCGACATCCACGACCCGGAGGACTCGCGCCGCCTGGGCATCGAAATGGTCTACCAGGACTTCGCGCTCTGCAACAACCTGGACGTGGCGTCCAACGTCTTCCTCGGCCGCGAAATCGTGCGCTGGCAGTTCGCCAACATGCGCTGGATGAACCGGCGCGCCATGGAGTCCGGCGCCCGCGAAATGCTGGACCGCCTGCGCATCAACATCTCCTCCGTCCGCCTCAAAGTTGAGAACCTATCCGGCGGTCAGCGACAGGCCGTCGCCATCGGCCGCTCCACCGCCTTCAATGCCAAAGTCATCATCATGGACGAGCCCACCGCCGCCCTCAGCGTCGTCCGCCATCGATCAGGTACTGGATCTGATCAATTCCCTGCGCGAAGAGCACGACGCGTCCATCATCATTATCAGCCACCGCCTGGAAGACATCTACCGCGTTGGCGACCGCATCGTCGTCCTGCGCCACGGGCGAAAGGTTGCCGACCGTCCCGTCGACGGCGACATCCACGACTTCCGTGAGCAGGTCGTCGCCTACATGGTCGGCGCGCGGGATGATTACCAGACCGCGTCTGTGGACGTGGACCGCGCCGCCATCACACAGGAGACAGCGTAGCAATACGAGACGTCCGACATAGAGTTCATTCCAGCGTATTCAAGTAGAAGGCCTCATCGCGTGTTCGTTGTGTTGGCAGTCGGTACGCCCCCATCGCCGAACGCATCGCAGAAACGCCCGCTGCCCAAGAGGCAAACGACGGAGTTTCTCAAATCCACAACACAGGAGGTAGCTCTATGAAACGCATCGGTTTGTGGTTGTCCCTGCTCCTCGTGGCGGGACTCGTGCTTTCCGCTTGTACTGTACCCGTGGCCCCGGCCCCCGCAGAAGAGCCCGCGGCGGCCGAACCCGCGGCTGCGGAGGGAATGCACCCTGCGCTGGAGGACGGAAAGATCACGGTCGCATGGGTGCCCAAGGCGCTGGACAATCCTGTCTTCGAGCTCGGCCGCGATGGCGCCTTTGCCAAAGCCGCTGAACTCACCGAGGCCGGGCCCTATGAAGTCGAAGTGCTCTATGTCGGTTCCGTCGCCTCCGATATGGCCGAGCAGGCCAGCGTCATGGAGGACATGATCGCACAGGGCGTGGACGCCATCGGCGTCTCCTGCAACGACCCCGACGGCTGCATCGACCCCATCAACACCGCAGTCGAAGCCGGTATCGAGGTCATGACCTGGGACTCTGACGCGCCCGACAGCGAGCGCTTCACCTACCTGGGCGTCAGCAATGTAGACGGCGGCCGCGCCGCCGCCGACCTGCTGGTGCGCGCCATGGGTGAAGAAGGCAAGGTCGCCATCCTCACCGGCGTACCGGGCGCCTTCAACCTCGAGGAGCGCATTCGCGGCTTCAAGGAAGTCATCGAAGCTGACTACCCGGGCATCGAGATCGTCACGACCGTCGCCTGCGATGACGACATCAACAAGGGCGTGCAGGTCGTCGAGGAGACGATGCAGGCCAATCCGGACCTCGACGGCTGGTTCTTCGTCGGTCTGTGGCCCCTCTTCGCCGACCGCGGCTCCATGCCGCTGTGGGAAGAGGCTGCCGCCGGTGACATGGTCACCATCGTCTTCGATACGCTGCCTGTCGAGCTCGAGTACATGAAGGACGGCCTCGTCGACGGCCTCGTGGGCCAGAAGTACTGGGGCTGGGGCTACGACACCGTACAGATGATCTACGACAAGATCGTCGAAGGCGCCGAGTATGAAGACTGGACCGATTCGGGCATGGACATCGTCACGCCCAAGAACGTCGATGCCATGATCACAGCCTGGGAGACCTCCGACTTCACCCAGCCGTTGCCGGATCCGTTCGAATAATCTGTTGCTCGTCGTGCGGTCGGGGCAAACTTGCCCCGACCGCACGCTGTTTGCGACAGCGTGGAGAATCGCAATGGCCACGGATAGCGAATCCGTCACCAATACCGTCTCTGAGCCTGCCACCGGGACAGGCGTCGAGAGCGAGGGCGCGAGCAACAGCGACGGCTTCCACTGGCAAAGCTACATCAGCGTCCAGGAGGCCGGCATTCTCATCATCTTCCTGGTCTGGTGCGCGTTTCTTCACCATCGCCACCGACACCTTCCTGACCACCACCAACGTCTTCAACATGCTGCGGTCCTTCTCGTGGATCGCCATCGCCGCCTTTGGCGAGACGCTGGTCGTCCTCACCGCGGGCATCGACCTGTCCGTCGGCTCCACGATGGCGCTGGCAGGCCTGGGCACTGCGCTCATGCTCACCTGGGGCGTGCCTGTCTGGCTGTCCGTCATCGGCGGCATCGTGGTCGGGATAGTGGTAGGGTCTCTCAACGGCGGCCTGGTCACTCGCTTCCGTATCCCGCCCTTCATCGCCACCTTGGGCATGATGAGCATTGCCCGCGGCATTACGTTCGGCGCCACCAATGGCTGGCCCGTGCGCGGACTGCCTGAATCGTTCCGCTTCCTGGGTCAAGGCGACATTCCTATCGGCGCGTGGGACGTGCCTATCCCCGTCATCGTCATGCTGGTGTTGGCCGTGCTGACGTCACTCTTTCTCAGCCGTACTGTCACCGGACGCCACATCTACGCGGTCGGCGGCAACGAAGAGGCCACGCGCGTTTCCGGCATCAACACCCACCGGCTCAAGCTCTTCGTGTACGTGGCCTGCGGCGCGCTCGGCCGCCATCGGCGGCATCCTCATGACGGCCCGGCTCGGCGTGGCCGCGCCCACCGCGGCCACCGGCTACGAGTTGGACATCATTGCCGCCGTCGTCATCGGCGGCGTCAGCCTCTTCGGTGGCGAGGGCACCATCCTCGGTGTGCTCCTCGGCGCAGCGCTTATGCAGACCATCCGCACCGGCCTCAACCTGCTCGGCTTCCCCGCCTACTGGCAGCCCGCCGCCATCGGCGCCGTCATTATCCTCGCCATCGTCTTCGACCAGTGGCGCAAGAACCGCGCCGCACAACAATGAAGACGGAAACCCCTATCCCCCTTCAAAGAAGCTCACCACATACGCCCAACACGCTCGCGTAGGCAACTCGCCTCTCCGGCATGCGCAGTCGCCATTCTTCGCCCTCGTGAACCTTCACCCCTCGCCTGTCGTTGAAGACGGTACCTCTCGTCCCGCGTGGTACGGCACAGCGCTCGACCATTCCTTCGCTACATCGCTGGCAGCAAGAAAACCGGGCTCGGCGGCAGCCTCGGCTCGTGGAGAGAAATGCCCGCGTTCAAGGAGTTGATACCGTGCAAACAAAACAGAGGCCGGACAGTGCGCAACGACCCCGAATCCAGCGCAGCCCGGATCAAAGCTCTCGCACCACTTGCGCTTGCGCTGCTCCTCACCGGCTGCGCACCGATGGCTATGCAGCCGCCTTCGCCCCCGCTGCTTCCGATTGTCACGCCCGATTCACCACTCGTACAGGAGGACGTAGACCCGATGAACCAGGAACTTATCCGCGCCGCCGCAGCAGGCGATTCTGAAACCGTCCAAGGACTGCTGGCCCAGGGCGCCGACGTCCACGCCGCCAACGACAAGGGGGTCACGGCGCTCATCGCTGCGGCCTATGCCAACCACGTCGACGTGGCCCGCCTCCTTATCCAGGCCGGGGCCGACATCAACCGGCAGGATCGCACACAACAGAGCGCCTATTTGATCAGCACATCCGACGGCTATCTGGAGCTTCTGCGCATGACGCTGTCCACAGGCGCAGACGTGCACAGCCTCGACAGCTACAACGGCACCGGGTTGATCCGGGCCGCGGACCGGGGTCACGTCGAGGTGATCGAAGAACTGCTAAAGACGAACATCGAGCATCGATCACGTCAACCGCCTCGGCTGGACCGCGCTGCTGGAGGCTGTCATCCTGGGCGACGGTGGTCCGCGGCACACCGAGGTCGTGCGCCTTCTGGTGGAAGCCGGGGCCGATGTCAACCTCGCCGACGGAAACGGCGTCGCTCCCGTGGAACACGCCCGCGAGCGCGGATACAATGAGATGATCTGCGATTCTGGAAGGCGCGCAGTAGGCCACGCCGAACGCGGCATCCGATTCCCGCAGCGCACGGACAGTCGCGCACGGGGCGCGATACACTGCGTCCCTACGCGCTCGACTCACCAATTGGGCGATGCGCCTGCCTGCCAAGTACAATCAGTACGACGCCGTATACATCTGGTTGACCTGTGACCAAGTCCCCACCTCACCCGGAGGAAATGCGCCGTGAAAATCCGCAGCATCGAAGCCGTCCCGCTCGAATACAAGCATCCCACAACCGCCCAAATGGTACTCCGACTACGGGCCGAAGACTGCGATCCACTCCATCATCGTCAAGATCGAAACCGATGAAGGC
Organism: uncultured Chloroflexia bacterium; assembly: GCA_963752485.1. Classification (GTDB taxonomy): domain Bacteria; phylum Chloroflexota; class Anaerolineae; order Caldilineales; family Caldilineaceae; genus JASGTU01. The sequence continues at coordinate 582,402 of CAVVYP010000007.1, read as the reverse complement.
ATCACTGGCTACGGCGAAGTGCATCCCGGCTACGGCGACACTCGCGGCGCCATGCTGCACCGCCAAGACCATCGTCGAAAAGGAACTCGGCCCGGACATCATCGGCGAAGACCCAACCCGGCCCGAATACGTCTGGGAGAAGCTCTTCACCGAGCCGCGCACCGAGCTTGCCATGACCTACGGCTTCTCGCCGCCGCGCCTGGGCCGGCGCGGCGTCACCATCTGCGCCATGAGCGGCATCGACCTTGCCCTGTGGGACATCTTCGGCAAGTCACTTGGCGTGCCCGTCTACAAGCTGCTGGGCGGCGGCTATCGCACGAAGATTGCCGCCTACGCAAGCGGCGGACACGCGCCCGCTGAACACGCCGGCGAACAGGCGCTCGGCTACCTGGAACACGGTTTCCGCGCCATGAAGATGCGTGTCGGCGGCATGGACGCGCCGCGCATCACCGCAGGCTCCGCGGCCCGCGTCGCCGCCGTCCGCGACGCCATCGGCCCCGACATCGGACTCATGGTCGACGCCCACGGTTCGCTGACCACCACGCAGGCCGTCAACCTGGCCCTGGCCCTCGAGGAGTACGACATCTCCTGGTTCGAAGAACCCGTCGCCAGCGACAACTGGTCCGGCATGGCCCGCGTGCGCAACTCGACGAGTATCCCCATTTCCACCGGCGAAAACGACTTCACCCGCTACGACTTCCGCGACATCATCGCTAACGAAGCGGCCGACATCCTGCAGCCGGACCTGGCGCTTTGCGGCGGATTCACGTCCGCGCGACGAATCGCCGCCTTGGCGCAAGCCGCCAACCTGCAGGTTGCGCCGCACGTCTGGGGATCCGCTGTGCTCTTCTACGCCTCGCTGCATCTCGCCGCCGCCATCCCCAATTGCCCCATCTTCGAATTCCGCACAGGCGACTATCGGCCCCTTTACCGACCTGGTCGACGTCGCCCCCAGTGTGACGCAGATGGTTTCGTGCACGTGCCGGACAAGCCCGGGTCTCGGCTTCGAGATCGACCTGGATGAGGCTCAGCGCAAGTGGCCGATAGGATAGTATGAAATGTGATTCCGACGAGCGATCAGTGCTCCGAACTGAAAATGAGGAGGCAAGAATGGATATCCCAACAGGTTGTTATTTCCCAGTATTTCGCCACACTCGCCATGCTGGAAGAGGCCATCGTCAAATGCCCGGACGATCTGTGGGCTGCGGATGACGATCGCCAATCTGTTCTACCAGATCGCCTACCACGCGCTCTTCTACACGCACCTCTACGTGCAGCCCACACAGGCCGACTTCACGCCCTGGGAGAAGCACTTCGACTACCACCAGCCTTCGGCCAGCCGTCATATCCCGGAGGGCCTACGCCGGAACCAGCCTCTCCGTACACAAGAGACGACATCCTGGAATATCTCGAGCTCTGCCGCAACGAAATCAGCCGAATCGTCCCTACCCTTGACTTTGACGCGGAGTCCGGTTTCCACTGGCTTCCCTTTGGCAAGCTGGAACTTCAGTTCTACAGCATCCGCCATGTCATGCTCCACGTCGGTGAACTGGCCGAACGCCTCAGCGCAGCCAACGGCATCGAAATCGGCTGGGTCGGCAGAGACCCTGGCGATTCAGCCTGAGCAGGTCAACTGAATAGCACTCAACACTAAATCTCACAGCGTAGGAGTTCTCCACATGTGTGCACGGATCGTCGATCTCACCCGCGTCATCGAACCCACCGAGCAGACGCCGAACGGCGCTTCTTCGTCAACAAGCGCGACGCCCTGCAGGAAGTGCCCGGCAAGGTCCGCCCCGAGGGTGAGTGGTACATCATGTCCAACGTCGAACTCATGAACCACGTCGGCACCCACATCGAAGTGCCCTATCACTGCCTCAAAGAAGGCGCCGACCTTGCGCAGATTCCTGTAGACCAACTCGCGGGCGAGACCGTCATCCTTGACCTGCGCGAGGCCGAGGCCGAGGGCGGCGTCACGCTGGAGCAGGTGCAGGCCGCGGCGGGGCAGCCGGCGGTGTCCGCGAAGGCGACATCGTCTTCGGCATGATGGGCCCCACCCAGTACTTCTCCACCGCCGGCCTGCAGTGGCTCGTCGACCAGGGCATCAAGCTCATGGGCGTCGACTCCATGGGCGTCGAGCTCTCCCACGACGACACGCACGCCAACGTCAACCATCTGTTGCTCTTCCGCGCCGGCATCCCGCTGATCGAGAATCTGACCAACCTCGACCAGGTCAGCCGCCCGCGCGTACAGGTCTACGCCCTGGTCGTGCCCGTCCAGCGGCTGGACGCCTTCCCACTGCGCGTCATCGCCGTGGAGGAATAGCCGCACATCCCCTCATTCTGCGTCGCAAGACGTCCTGCTACTCAGAATGACCGTGACCTTTGAAGTAGCCCAGGACCTGTGCCGCAAGCATCGGCAAGCAACGTAGCCGCACTCTTCACCGTGCTATTCCACCGTCACGCTCTTTGCCAGGTTGCGCGGCTGGTCCACGTCCAGCCCCTTGCGCAACGCGATCTCGATAGGCGAACAACTGCAACGGCAGCACGGCCAGGATGGGCTGGATGAACTCATGTGCATCCGGGATGGGCAGCACGTGGTCGGCGGCCTGCGCCAGGTAGTCGTCGCCCTCGCTCGCGACGGCAAGCACCTGCCCGCGCCGCGCCTTGATCTGCTCCACCTGGCTGACCATCTTGTCGTAGACGCTATCGTGCGGCGCAACCACCACCGTCGGCCAATCCTTGTCGATGAGGGCGATGGGCCCGTGCTTCATCTCGCCGGCGGGGTAGCCCTCGGCGTGGATGTAGGTGATCTCCTTGAGCTTGAGCGCGCCCTCGCGGGCGATGGCGTAGCTCATGCCGCGACCCAGATAGAGGAAGTTGCGGCTCTTATGGTAAGCTTTTGCCAACTCGACATAACGGCCCGATTCGCGTGCCTCCTGCAGCAGGTCGCCGGCCGCGCCGGGCAGCGCCAACAACGCTTCGATCAACTCGCGGCGTTGCTCCGCATCCACACGCCCCGTCTCCTGGCCCAGATAGATGGCGAGCAGCAGCAGGTCCACCAGCGCGGCGGTGAAGGCCTTGGTGCTGGCCACGCCGATCTCCGGCCCGGCCTGCATGCCGATCACGCCATCGCAGACGCGCGTGATCTGGCTGCCCTCCACGTTGACGATGGCGGCGGTGAACGCACCGGCCTCCTTGGCCAGTTCCACCGCAGCCAGCGTGTCCGCGGTCTCGCCGCTCTGGGTGATCGCCACCACGAGCTCGTCCGTCGGAAACGAGCGGCTGCCGGTAGCGGTATTCGCTGGCGTAGTCGATCTCCACGGGGATGCGGGCGATGCGCTCGATGTAGTGCTTGCCCACGATGCTGGCGTAGTAGCTGGTGCCGCAGGCGAGGATGGTGACGCGGTCGAATGCGCGCCAGCCGCTCCGCGGGCAGGTTGAGTGACTCCAGCGTGACGCGGTTATGTTCCACATCCAGTCGCCCGCGCAGCGTGTCGGTCAGGCTGCGCCCTTGCTCGTAGATCTCCTTCTCCATGAAGAAGGCGTGACCGCCCTTTTCGGCCTGCTCTGCGTCCCACGCAATTTGCACGGAGCGGCTGGACATGCGGCTCGCCGCGCATGTCGGAGAGCCGGGCGCCGTCCGGTTCCACGACAGCGATTTGGCCGCTGTCCAGGTGGACCACCTCGTCCACGTGGCCCACGATGGCGGGCACGTCGCTGGCGAGAAAGGCCTCGCCGTCGCGTATGCCCACAGCCACGCCGCCTGCATTGCCCAGACGCGCCGCCACCAACAGCCGCGGGCAGTCCCGGCTCATGGCGACGATCGCGCTGGGTCCTTCCAGCCTGGCCAGCGCGGCGCGCACGGCCCAGGCCAGGTCCTCGCCGCAGCCGTTGTTGTAGTGACGGTGAACGAGATGCGCGATCACCTCCGTGTCGGTGTCGCTGGCGAAGGTGTAGCCGTCCGCCGTCAGCTCGGCGCGCAGCGCACGGAAGTTCTCCACGATGCCGTTCTGCACGACGAAGATCTGTCCGTCCGGGCTGCTGTGCGGATGCGAGTTTCGTTCGCACGGCTCGCCGTGGGTTGCCCAGCGCGTATGGCCGACGCCGGCCTGCCCCGTTGCGGGCGCCTCCGCGAGGCGCTGGACCAGGTTGTCCAGCTTGCCCTGCGCGCGGCGCACGCTGACCGCGCCGTGCGCGTCGATGACGGCGAGTCCCGCCGAGTCGTAGCCGCGATATTCCAGCCGCCGCAGACCCTCCAGCAGGATCGGCGCCGCCTCGTTCCGTCCAATGTATCCTGTGATTCCACACATGAGAGGCCCTCCCGTTGCTCTCGATAGATCGCTCACCCACGCTCGAGGCGAATGAGCGGCGGGGCAGCCGGACGACGGGAAGGCTGTCATTTCCGGTTTCTGCCGGAGACGCCGAATCCCGCACGCACCGTGCGCCCGGTCGTGTCATTCCCCAAACAGCGGGAATGACGCAGAATTCCAATGACTTGCGACTGGTTCACTGCCGGCGCCGTTGTCCCGGCAGTTGCCTGCCGGCTATTGGCGCCCGCTTCACCGTGTGGTTTGGGGAAAGATTAACCGGCCTTGGGAGGGCTCGGTTTGGGCCGGTGGACTCGACCCAAGGGGCATCCGCTGATCTCTCGATTTTCCCTGGTTTCCCAGGTTAGCCCGGTTTCGAAACCGGGAACCCCCTCCTCGTCACCCGCCGCGCCTGAACGAAAACCAGGCGGTTGCCGGCGGGCCATGCGCTCTCTCACCCGTAAATTGGCTACTCGATAGACGCCTCCTCTGCATTCCGCGTGCACTGAATCTGCGTTGAATGTACGATAGCGTCAGTATAGATGGTCCGCTATTCGCCGGCAAGCCCGAATTTCGCGCCTGCGTGCAATGCACAGCAGGGCGAACCCGGACTGCGCGCAAGTCTGCACTGTTGATGTGGATTGACGGCGCCCGCACAAGGGAGATGAGCGAGCGGGCAGGACAGGACACTGGCCTAACGCGAAATTGGCGCTTGACAAGGGCAAGATACGCGGATAGACTAGGGTCACACTCAAAGGTTAATCGTATAACCCGCGCATGCCGATGTCCGCAGACAGGCGCGGAATCTCATTCTACGTGAAGCCGCCCAGGACTGATGATAGGCCCATGTCCGACAAGAACTCGTCTGACGGCGCTGTGCCCGTTGACAACCAGAAGTCGCCGCCGGGCGGAAAGGCTACGATCCGCGATGTGGCCAAACGCGCCGGCGTGTCCGAGGCCACGGTCTCCTACATCGTTAGCGGCCGGCGCGGCGGCCGGTCGTCGCATCAGCGACGCCACGCGGAAGCGGGTTGAGGCAGCCGCAGCGCAACTGGGCTACATTCCGAACAGCGCGGCGCGCAACTTGCGGCGCCAGCGCACCGACCGCATCGTCGTCGCCATGCCGGCCATGGGTCCGTACAACGGCATCCTGGTGAAACAGATTCAAGCGGCCGCGGATGAGCACGACAGCTTTGCATTGGTCATTTTGGCCGGATCCGAACAGCGTGAGCTCGAAACGCTTGATCAGTTGCTCCGCGGCCTGGCGGATGGCGTCGTGGTCAAGGACGCGCAGTTCCTCAGCGCCGTCCACTTTCGCCAACTGGCGGCATCCGGACTCTCGCTGGTCGTCATGGACGACATCACCGAGGCGGACACGTTCGACGTAGCCCACCTCCACGAAGGGGACGCGTGTGCGCAGGCCGTGGACATGCTGCTGAAAACGGGACATTGTCGCTTCGCCGTCTTTGGTCATCTGTCGCAGCCGGCCGAGGCGCGCAAGGTTCACCGCTATATCGACTTGCTGACGGAGCGCGGCGTCGCAGTCGAGAAGCAGACGGTCTATGGCGAAGTGACAGGAAGGCGGGACGCGTATCACGCCGTCCAGGAAATGATCACGTTGCAGCATCCGCCGACTGCGCTACTGGCCGTCACAGACCGCGCGGCCATCGGCGCGCTGCTCGGCGCCCGGCACGCCGGCCTCCGCGTGCCGGAAGACGTCGCCGTCATCGGTATAGGCAACATCCCGGAAACGGAGATCACCACGCCGCCGCTCAGTACCATTGGCTTGCGCAGCTTGGACTTCAGCGCCGTCAGCGCACTCCTCTTCAGCCGTATGGGCGCCGGCGAACCGATGGCGGGGCGTATGGTTACGTATGAAATGGAACTGATACAGCGCGGCTCTACGTAGGCCGCCCTTATTGGGAGCGAGGCGCACATGGCCAATGCAGCAATCGCGGAACAATCGGCGCAGAAGCAGCCGGTCTATCGTCGCGGCAGCATGCGGCGGCGCGAAGCAACTGTTGGCGTACTGTTGGCGATGCCGTGGATCCTGGGCTTTCTCTTCTTCATCGCCGGACCCATGATCGCCAGCATCTATCTTTCCTTCACCAGTTGGGACCTGCTCACGCCAATTGAGTGGGTTGGGCTGCGCAACTATCAGAAACTCCTGCTTGACGATCCCCTGATCTACCAGGCGTTGAAGGTGACGAGCATCTACGCCTTTGTCAGCGTTCCCTTGCAGGTCGTCTTTGGACTGATTCTGGCGACACTGCTCAATCAGCAGATTCGTTCGCTCTCCATGTTTCGCTCCATCTATTACCTGCCGTCGGTGATCGGCGGCATCGCCGTCGCCATTATGTGGCGGTGGGTCCTGGGCACGCAGTTTGGCATGGTCAACGTGATGCTGCGCCGCATCGGCATCGAGGGTCCGTCCTGGCTAGGCGATCCAAACTGGGTACTCGTCTCGTTCATTCTTATGAGCCTGTGGGGCACGGGCGCGGCGATGCTGATCTACCTGGGCGGGTTGCAGGGCATCCCGTCCACACTCTATGAGGCGGCGGACGTGGACGGGGCCAGCTCCATCGCCAAGTTCTTTCACATCACGATCCCCATGATGACGCCCGTGATCTTCTTCAACATGATCATCGCCATTATCGCCGCGCTGCAAGAGTTCGTCATTCCCTTTGTCATGACCGGGGGCGGGCCGCACAACGCCAGCCTTTTCCTCGTGCTCTATCTGTATCAGAACGGTTTTCAGTTCTTCCGCATGGGATACGCCTCGGCCATCGCCTGGGTACTCTTCGTCTACATCATGATCCTGACGGTATTGGTGCTGCGCTCGTCTTCGGCCTGGGTCTATTACGAGGGCTCGATGCGTGGGAAATAGGGAGGGCGGAATCGTATGAGCGCTTCAGCGTGTGGGCGTTTGCCGGGCTCCAGCCGGTGGCAAAGTCACCTGCAGAGAGCCGTCATCTACACGGTGCTTATCGCAGGCGCCGTGATCGTATTGATGCCATTCGTGTGGACGGTTTCGACCTCTCTCAAGGAAGCCAACGATATCTTCAAGTATCCGCCGCAATGGATACCGGACCCCATCGCATGGGAAAACTACCCGATCGCGCTGACTTCGTATCCGTTTGGCCGCTGGTTGGCGAACACACTTTTCGTGGTCCTCTTCTCCACGACCGCCACGCTTATTTCGTGCAGTCTGGTCGCATATTCGTTCTCGCGTCTGCGCTGGCCGGGCAGAGACGTTCTCTTCCTTGTACTGCTGGCAACCATGATGTTGCCGGACCAAGTCACGCTCATCCCGACCTTCATTCTGTTCCGGTGGCTGGGCTGGGTCAACACCTATCTGCCTCTGATTATACCGCCGCTTTTCGCCCGCAATGCCTTCTATGTCTTCCTGCTGCGCCAGTTCTTCATGACGATCCCGCTTGAACTGGACGACGCCGCGCGGATCGACGGGGCGGGCTATTTGGACGTCTATTGGCGCATCCTGCTCCCCATGTCCAAACCGGCGTTGGCCATTGCCGGCATCATGTTCTTCCAGTTCAAGTGGAAGGAGTTCTTTGCCCCCCTCATCTATTTGAATGACAGCGATCTCTTCACGGTGGCCCTCGGCCTGCGCGCGTTCCAGAGCGAGACTTGGGGCGTGGACTGGAACCTGATGATGGCGGCCAACACGGTGTTCATGCTGCCGCTGATCGTGATCTTCTATTTTGCCCAACGATATTTCATCCAGGGCGTCGTGTTCACGGGTATCAAAGGATAGTCTCTGGTCTCGCGACGCCTGTTGACGCGTGCAGAAAATGAGCGAATCGCAGCATTGTATGTTCCATCTGGAATCCGTTGCCGGCGCGTTGCGAAAACAATCCCTGGATGTGTGGTACGAAATCACGTTCTGGAAAGTAGGTGGCCCAAGTTGATTCGTGTCTGAGTCGCTCCGTGTTCCGTGAGAGATTGGTTTGTGAAGCACGTTGTTTCCGAGGCAGGAAGTTCCCTACAAGGAGGAAATCATGAAGAATGAAGTGAAGCGCACACAGGTATCACGGCGAGGTTTCTTACGTATGTCCGGTATGGTCACCGCGGGCGCGGTACTGGCCGCGTGTGCGCCCGGCGTTGCTCCCGCGGGTAGCGGCGGGTCTGAGGCGGCCGCGGAGGTCACCGATATTCGCCTGATTGCATGGGGCAATCCGACAGAAGTGGAAGCCCGCGAGGCGACACTCGATATGTTCCATACGGAGCATCCGGAGATCCACGTCGATTTCCTGCACGTGCCCGATCAGTATCTGGAAAAGCTTCAAACCATGTTGGCAGGGGGCGACATCCCGGATGTGATCTTCCTGGGCAACGGCGATGTGCCGTCTTTCTCCTCGCGCAACCAGTTGGCGGAATTCGACTCGTTGATCGCACGCGACAACTTCGACACGTCCGACATCTTCGAGACGAATCTGGCGTTGTACAACGTGGACGGCGTACAGTACGGCTTCCCCGTGGATGCACCGAGCCAGCAGCTCTTCTACAACAAGACGCGCTTCGAGGAGGCCGGCGTGCCCTTCCCGTCGTCCGACTGGGAAGACCCGAGCTGGGACTGGGCGACGTTCCTGGCGGCGGCGACCGCGTTGACGGACAAGGAGAACAATCAGTGGGGTTGGCAAACCAAGGCCGGCAACTTCCGCGCCTGGTGGATCTGGGTGACGGCCAACGGCGGCACGTTCTTTAACGAGGACGGCACCGAATGTCTTCTGAATTCGCCTGCTGCGGTGGACGCCTTCCAGTTCCTGGGCGATCTGATCCACGTGCACGAGGTTTCTCCGCGCGTGGACGTGGCGGCGGAGATGGGCTCCGCAGAGTTGTTCGAGAGCGGTGTCACCGCAATGGAAACGTGGTGGCCCGCCATGGGGCGCATGCGCACCAACATCCAGGACTTCGAATGGGACGTCGCGCCCCATCCGCAGGGCGACGTGACCAAAGCCGGCTCCGGCGGCGGCACGGGTCATACGATCGCCAAGGCGAGCAAGGAAATTGACGCCGCGTGGGTGTTCGTCACCTGGGTTGTCTCGACGCCGGCCGTCGAGAAGTGGACGGAGATCATGGGCATCGTGCCGCCGCTCAAATCCGTGGCGGAGAGTGACGTCTTCCTGCAGCCGGGCCAGCCGCCGGAGCATATCAGCGTCTTCACGGACGGCGCGCCCTATCTGCAGCCCGACCCGCGGCACACGCTCTTCCCGCAAGCGCGCACCATCGCCGACAGCGAACTGGAGTACATGTGGACCGGCGAGAAAAACGCCGAGGAAGTAGCTAATTCCATGGTCGACAAGATCAACAAGCTGCTTGCAGAAGGATAGTCCGGCCCTACGACATACAGACGACATCGAGCCGGGCCGCACCATCGGCCCGGCCCAATCTTCCTCACCACTTGCCACGGAAGGGTTGCACATGTCCGACCGCCCCAATATCGTCATCATCATGACCGACCAGCAGCGAGCCGACCTCAGCGCACGCGAGGGGTTCCCACTGGACACCACGCCCTTCCTGGATGAGCTGGCCCGTCGCGGCGTCTGGTTCAACCGCGCCTACACGCCCATCCCCGCCTGTGCGCCCGCACGCGTCAGCATGCTCACAGGCCGCTATCCCAGCGCCACCCGCGTGCGCACCAACCACAACGTGCCAGACGCAGTCTTCAGCGAGGACCTGTTCCAGGTGTTCAACAAGAACGGCTATGCGACGGCGCTAGTCGGCAAGAATCATTCGCATAGCACACCGGACAACGTGGACTTCTACTACGGCGCGGGCCACCTCAGTGCCGAGGATGGCGACGACACTCCCGAGACGCGCGCGTTCGAGCGATTCCTGCGCGACACGCATTTCCACCTGGCAACCGAGCCCGCGCCGTTTGGGCTTGAAGTGCAGTTCCCGTACCGTATCGTGGATAAGGCGTTGGACTGGATCGGTTCATTGGGCTCGGACGGCGGTGGCGGGCAACCGTTTCTGATGTGGCTCAGTTTTCCGGAGCCGCACAACCCGTTCCAGGTTCCAGAACCGTACTTCTCCCTGTTCCCGCCGGACCGGTTGCCGCCCAACAATGCGAACGAAGCCACGCTCGATGCGAAGGGCTTCAAATACCAGTGGTGCCGGGAAGCGTTCATCGGCGCATTTCCCGACTTTGCGGAGACGCTGCCCCGAGCGCGGTCCAACTATTTGGGCATGCTACGGCTTATTGACGACCAGGTGCGCAGGTTTGTGGGGCGCTTGGACGAGAGCGGCTTGTCCGAGAACACCATCGTCATCTTCCTTTCGGACCACGGCGATTTCGTCGGCGAATATGGCCTCATGCGCAAGGGGCCGGACCTGCCGGAAGCGCTGACGCGCATTCCGCTCAGTTTCGCCGGCCCGGGCATTCCGGCCCGGGAAGAGCCCCACCCGGCCCACGTGTCCATTGTCGACCTGTTGCCCACGATGTGCGAGGCGGCGGGCATTGACGCGCCGCCGGGCGTGCAGGGCCGAAGTCTGTGGCCACTGCTCACCGGGCAGGCGTTCCCCGAGGAAGAGTTCGCCAGCGCGTATATGGAGCATGGGTTCGGCGGTCTCTACTACACGGCGGATGAGCCGCTCGATCCGGCGCAAGACGGCCTGTTCCTCAGCCCCGACGGAGAAGCCTGGGGCGCCTACGACTGTCTGAACAGTTGGACCCAGAGCGGGCAGATGCGCGCTATTCGCAAGGGCGACTGGAAGTTGACCTATGACATGCAGGGCAATGGGCAGCTCTACCACTTGCCGGAGGACCCGTCCGAGGTGAACAATCTCTTCGACCTGCCGGAGACGGCCCACGTGCGGGCCGAGTTGATGGCGGATCTGATGACGTGGATACTGCGCACGCAGGACCCGCTACCCTTACCGCGCCAGCGCTATGTGATGAAGACGGATCCGCATGGGTATTGGACGCCGTATCGGTGAGGGGGGAGGGTGAAACGGTTATAGGGTGACGCTTGTTCGGGCGATGGGGATCGTGGCTCCGGCTACTGACATCAGTCCGTTTCCGGTTGAATAGGCGGTTCGGATGTCGTGTCCTTGCCGTGATGCGTATGGCGGGTCACGGTCGTACCGTAACACGGCAACCATGACCCACCACGCCCGAATTTCTGTGAAATTGGCGTGGAAGCTGCTATGATCGACGAACGCATGCGGGTGCGACGCACACGTCCGCTGCATCGCACCGATCCATCCGCCATGACCAGAAACAGAGGCCGCCAGTGCAACCCGCCAACCTGCTCTTCATCCTGTCCGACCAACACGCCCGCGGCGCGCTGGGCTGCTACGGCAACCCCGTTGTGCGCACGCCCAATCTCGATCGCCTCGCCGCGCGTGGCGCGCGCTTTCAGAACGTATACACGCCTTGCCCCATTTGCGTACCGGCGCGGGCCAGCCTTGCCACAGGCCAGTACGTTCACCAGATCGGCTACTGGGACAATGCATTCCCCTACGATGGCGCTGTTCCCAGTTGGCATCACCGCCTGCGCGAACAGGGCCATCGCATCGACTCCATCGGCAAGCTGCATTTCAGCGGCGCCGACGATGATCACGGGTTCAGCCGGGAGATAGACCCGCTTCACGTCGTGGATGGCGTCGGCGATATCCTCGGCAGCATTCGCGATGACCCGCCGTTCCGCGACAAGCACAAGGAAGTCACCGGCGCGGGACCCGGTGATTCAACCTATCTTCGCTATGACGCAAGCAACGCGGACCGCGGCTGCGAATGGCTGAGGACCCGTTCGCGCTACGCTCACGCCGGCGACAAACCGTGGGCGCTGTTCCTCTCCTTCGTCTGTCCGCACCCGCCCTACACCGCACCGCAGGAACTCTTCGACTACTACATGGACAAGGATCTACCGCTTCCGCCGCAATGGCGTGCAGACGAGTGGCCGCAGCATCCTGCCATGGCCTACTTTCGCCGCTACTTCTCGTACGAGGAACCCTTCACGGAAGACGAACTCCGCGGGCTGCTGGCAGCGTACTACGGCGTCTGCACCTACTTGGACGGGCAGATCGGCCGGGTGCTGGATACGTTGACTGAGTTGGGCCTGCACGAGACGACGCGCGTCATCTATACGTCGGATCACGGCGAATCCGCGGGCGCGCGAGGCATGGTCGGCAAGTTCACCCTGTATGAAGAGTCCGCTGCCGTGCCGCTGATCATGGCCGGGCCGGACGTTCCGAAGGACCGCGTCGTAAACACGCCCGTCACGCTGGTGGATGTCTTTCCCACGGCGATGGAAGCGGTCGGCGCGACGCTCGCGCCGGAGGACGCAAGACTGCCCGGCGTATCGTGGTGGCGAACGGCGCAGGAGCCGGATGCGGAGCGCACGGTTCTCTCAGAGTACCATGCGCTGGGCTCGCAGAACGCGGCCTATATGCTGCGCAGCCCGGGCTTCAAATACATCTACCACGTGGACGCATCGCCGCAACTGTTTGACCTGGACGCGGACCCGGAGGAGCGCGTCGACCTCGGAACGGATGCGGAGCACGCAGAAGTCGTGCGTGCGTTCGAGGCCGAGCTACGCGCCATGCTCGACCCGGAGGCCGTCGACGCGCAGGCGAAGGCCGATCAACGCGCCAAGGTGGAGGCATACGGCCGCGAGGAGGTGATCCGCCGCGGCGCCTTCGCCAACTCACCGACGCCGGGAGAGACGCCCGCCTTTGAGACCTTCGAGTGACACGGCAATCGATCTACACGGATACCGCGTGAGAGACACAGATCGACGAGGATTTGGCAGATCAAGGCGGAGCGCGGAATGATCGTGCGGCGGCTCGCCGATGCAGGCCATCGGACAAGGTCTATACCCAGATCGAATCCGTGTTCATTCGCGAAATCAGCGAGCCATCCAAGCGTTCGCTAGTAAGACAGCTTGACCGCCGTGCCGTAGGCGACGATCTCTGCGGCGCCCTGCGTGACACTGGAGGTGGTCAGCCGGACGCCCACGATGGCGTCGGCCTTGAGCGCTTCGGCGTCCTCTATCATGCGTTGAATCGCCTGTTCCCGCGCATCGGACATGAGCGCGGTGTACTGGGTGACTTCGCCGCCGACCACGTTGCGCAGACCGGCCATGATGTCCGAACCGACATGCCGCGCACGGATGGTGCTGCCAATGGCGATGCCCAGGACTTCGGCGATCTCGCGCTGTGGAACCTGTTCCGTTGTCGTGACCAGCATTGCGCTTTCCTCCTGAACTCTATGGCCGATGACTGTCCCGGACCCGCGACGTCTAGAAGTCAACGATGGCGGGCATGACCTCACGGCCTATCGTCTCGATCGGCGTGATATCGTGGGCGTTGGCGATGCTGAAGATGTATGTGTCGAAGCCAATCTCCGCCAGCCCGCGCAGGAAGTCGATCAGTTCCGCCGGTGACGCGCCGCCCGCCCCCAAGTTCACCTGACCCAGCGCAGTCTTCTCAATCTCCGCGTAGTCGCGGCCGACGTCGTCACAATGCCGCTTCAACACGTCCAACTTGCGCGCCAGTTCGTCGTGGCCGAGGAAGACAAAGAAGTTGCAGGCGTCTGCGTATTGCGCCACCAGCCGCAGTGTCTTTCGTTCGCCCGTCCCGCCGATCAGGATCGGAGGACGGGGGGTCGACACGGGGGCCGGAACGTTCATCGGCTCTGCCAGTTGGTAATGCTTGCCCATGAACGGTGATGTATCCCCTGCCCAAGCGCGGGTCACGATCTGCAGCGTCTCCTCCAGTCGCTCGAAGCGTTCGCCCAGCGGGGGGAAGGGAAAGCCCAGGCCCAGCGCCTCGCGCTCGATACCAGCCCGCGCCAATGCCGAGCGTTGCGCGCCCGCCTGAAAGCACGTCCAACGCGGTGATGATCTTGAGCAGATGGCCCGGATGTCGATAGTTGACGCCGGTCACCATCGTTCCCAGACGGACCTGCTCCGTCACCGCGGCCAGGTAACTGAGCGCAGTATAGCCGTCGAGCATCGGTTGTTCCGGGTTCAGTCCCATTTGGGGCATGTCCATCTGAAAGAAATGGTCCATCACCCAGAGGCTATCGAATCCGGCGGCATCCGTCGCCTGGCCGATCGCCGCGAGAACCTGGCCGATGTTGTCCGGGTTGCCCGGCCAGTCAAAGCGCACCACCTGCAATCCCAACTTCATGGATTCTCTCCTAATCACTGCTGTGCACATACTACATAACGGATCAACCACATACGCGCCGGCCTACTGGACGTGGGACGCCAGTCCACTGGGTAGGCGTATGACGACACATTCTTTGCGGGGGACATCAAGCCGAGGGCGGCTCTTTTCGCGGCAGACGGAGGCCCATTGGTCTACGAAGCCCGTCTCGCCCGCACAAAGGCCACATCGGCTGCGGGGCCCGCATGGCCGCGTGGGTCCTCCGCATCGGCGAACATATCCGGAACGTGGCGCACTTCGGCCTTCTCTATCGTCAATCCCGGCAAGAGTTCGACAATGTCATCCACGGTGACAAACTCGTCCGCGTCCATGCCCCACACTGCGGCCATCGACTTGTCCCATTCGACGATGATCAAGGTCCCGCCCGGAGCCAGCGCTTGAACGGCCGTGCGCAAAATGCGCAGGTTGTCGTCACCGCCCGGCAGCGCATAGGTGCTGATGACCAGGTCAAACTGCTCCTGCGGCTGCCACATGGTAGTATCGGCCGCTATGAACCTCGCGTCAAGACTGCGCTGCGCGGCCGCTTCATTCGCCAACGCGACGGCATGCTCGGACCAATCCACGCCCAGCACGGACCAGCCCTTGCCGGCCAGCATTAAGGCGTTCTGCCCGGAGCCGCAGCCCAAATCCAGCGCGCGACCGGGTGCAAGCCCGGCCACCTCCGCAGCTACAAGCCGGTCCGGCACGACGGTGTGCTCGGCGTCTTCCTTGTATGAGTCGTTCCAGAATTCTTGATCCATATCCATGTCCAGCCGCTCCTTGCGAGGCATTTCAGGCCGGTCACGCCCCCTCACCCTGTTCCCGAAACATGGTCACGAGTCGCACGCGGGGACGATGTATTTGGCCAAAGCCACCGCCCTGGCTGACCGCAGCCAACAAAGCGTCGATATCGTCGGGCGCGGTATTCACCGCTGCGCCGGAAATCATGTCGACTCCGTACTCGAACAGGACGGGCGACAGCGGAGTGCTGGGGCCCAGCACCATGACCTGCGCATGCGGCCGGCGCAGCGCCATGAGCCCGGCGAACGTGTCGTTGAGCAACGTGGTGCCGGTGATGGCGATGACGTCTGCCTGCGGAAGGATCTCCGGCGCGGCCTCCGCGGGCAGGTCGCCGTCGCGTGGGTTCAGCTCCAGCACCCACAGCGTGCCCACTCGTTCGCGCAGCCGTTCCGCAAAGGGGAAGTGGCCGACCATGGCGACGCGCTTGCCCGCGCCGCGTTCGGCCGAGGATCATCCTCGGCGTTGCCGTCGGTCCACTGGTCCTCCAGACGCGGCAGCAGCGCGTTGAGGGCGGCCAGACCGATGGCTGCGCTCCATGATGCGCTCGGCGTGGACCAGCCCGGCCAACTCCCGCGCGCTGCCTCCGGTGAGCGATCCGGCGTTGCGCACGTCCGGATCCGCTGCCGGGATGTGGTCCTCGGAGCGAAACGTGGCGGCAAGTCCGCAGCGGGGTTCGCCGTCCACGTGTGCGACGACGGCCGTCCAGAACGCGCCGATGCGCACGTCCGATACCGTGCCGTCGGGCAGGTCGCGCAAGAGGTCATCGAAGAGCTGCTCATGATGTGCCATGGCTTCTGGTGGATCGCCTCCTCGGTTTCGAGATGCGACTGGTGGTATCGTCTTCGTGGCTGCGCCTCAACCCGTGGCGTAGTAGAGACGTGCGCCGATGCCGCCGTACTCCTGTAGCTTGTCGGCGGCGTCGCCATGCACGAACTCGACCTCCGCCCCGTTGACGACCGCCTGCACGATGAGCGGGTCGAACCGATCGTCATCCAGCGTGAAGGGCAGGACCAGCGTCCGAACCTGGCCGTTGGCGACAGCCCTCTCCACGCCCTGCTGCTCCAGCACGGCCGCGCCGCCGCTGTTGTGCAGCCGCACCAGGTCCTCCACGACGGCCCCGTCATGCGCCGCTTCCGCTTCGGCGGCAATCGGCTTGACGAGGTCGGCGATCTCGTTTTCCGACGCGTTGAAGTCGATGGGCCGAATGGCAACCACCACTTCCTGCATGGCCGGATGCAGCGCCTTCTTGACTGCGTGCGCCAGCTTGAGATTGCCGCCCAGGATCAGGCGCTCATGGTCCGGGTTCTCCAGGAAATAGGAGGTGATTTCCGATGCGATCTCGTTCACGAAGCGGCGCTCGAATTCCGGCCCGCGCCGGTCCTGGCCGGCATCCATCGACTTGCGGCTGAGGCGTCGCTTGCTCTCCTGCTCCGGTGTCCACCGTCACGTCTTCCGTCGCGCGGCTGAGGAAGACCCCGACCAGCCTGGCCTCGTCGCCAGAGAGCAGCGCGGCCAGATAGCTCTGATGCTGGTCGAGCGCAAAGAGCAGCGGCTTGATTTCGGGTTGTCCAAAGTAGAGGCGGGTGGGCAGGCTGACGGGCAAGTCGATCGCCACGAAATCTTCCAGGTCACTGAACAGCACGACGGAACGGCCGCTGGGCCGGTCGCGGAAATGCTCCAGGATCATCTCCTCCGCGTGCGCCAACTGTTCCTGCACGTTGCGCCGCTTGAACAGATCCGGGTCCATGCCCTCGCGCAGTTGCTTGGCCTCGTTCTTCAGATCGATGATCCACGCCGGTTCGGCGCGTTGATTGTCCGGGTCGGTCGTGTCCACGTTGACGTACGCGGTGAGGATGGGCGTCTCCACGTATTCGTGTGTGGTCAGATATTCACGAACGCCGTCGAGAATCTGGTCGACTCTGGCTTTCATCTATGCTCTCCCAATGGTCTGTGGTGCGATTTCTCAGGTCGCAAGTCCTCTTTCGAACGCCATCGTACCCGTTCGTGCTGAGATGGGAAAGCGAAGCCAAGGCGCGCTGGTCGAAACGCGGATCGGGCCAGCGACTGGAACTACCCCTTCACGCCGCCGGCCGTCAGCCCGCCGGTCATGAAGCGCTCGAAGACGATGAACAGCACCACCACGGGCAGCGTGATGATGACCGAGCCGGCCATGAGCATGGTGCGCGGTACTTCCTGGTTGTCCAACTGGTTGAGGCCGAGGGAGAGCGTCCAAGAGTTTGGATTGTCGAGCAGGAAGAGAAGGGCGTAGAGGTACTCGTTCCACGCGATCATGAAAACGTAGAGACCGGCCGCGGCAATGGCCGGCAGGGAGAGCGGGATCACGATGGTCCAGATGGTCTGCAGGCGCGAACAGCCGTCGATCATGGCGGCCTCCTCCATGTCCACGGCGATGGTGGTGAAGTAGCCGCGCAGCATGTAGATGGCCACGGGCAGCGTGGCCGTGAGGTAGACGACGGTGAGCGCGGTCAGCCGGCTGGGCACGGTGGTGCGCAGACCCAGCGCGCTGTACAACACGAAGAGCGGGATCGCCAGCACGATGGCGGGCACCATGTAGACAAGCAGCAGACCCCAGTTGACCGCGCCCTTGCCGCGGAAGCGCAGGCGCGTCGCGGCATAGGCGGCCACCACGCACACGGTAAGGGTGATGGCCGTCGCGGCCAAGCGAGACCAGGGCGCTGTTGCGGATGAAGAGCAGGAACCCTTGTCCGCCTTGCGCACGCGGTTTCAACACCTGGATGTACGCGGTCGGCGGCCACATGGTGCGCCAGTCCGGCAGCAGATTCCCTGGATCTGTGAGCAGGCTCTGCATGGACGTGAACGAGAGCAGGATCATATAGTAGAGCGGGAAGGCGCAGATCGCGAAGAAGAACACGATGCCGGCCCAGCGCAATATCTTGCCCACAAACAACAGCTCAAATTCCTCGCGCGCGACATGCGTCAGACCTCCTGCACGTAGAACCAGCGGAAGTAGACAAACAGCAGTACGGCTAGGATGGCGGCGAGCACCATCGACAGCGCCGCCGCTGCGCCGACGTTGGACAGACCGAAGAGGTAGTCGTAGATCTTCACCGTGACGACCTGTGTGCCGCAACAGCCGCCCGTGAGCAGGAAGATGTCTTCAAATTTGTTGAACGTCCAGATGAAGCGGAGCAGCACCAGCGCGGCGGTGACCGCGCCCAACTGAGGCAGGGTGATGTTCCAGAAGCGTTGCGTCAACGTGGCGCCGTCGATCTCGGCTGCCTCGTATTGGTCGTCGGGCAGCGCTTCCAGCCGCGCCAGGTAGAAGAGAAACGAGAACGGGAAATAGCGCCAGCCTTGAAAGAGGATCACCATGGTGAGCGCTACGGGCAGGTCGAACTCTATGCCCAGGAAGGTGACCGGCAGGGAGCGGGTGGTCAGGAAGGAGATGGGTTGCATGCCGAACCAGTCGTTCAGCCAGACGTTGAAGATACCGTGCTGTGCGTTGAGCATAGTGCGCCAAACCAGCGTCGTCGCCACGATTGGGGCCACGTACGGAAAGAGCAATATACCGCGGAAGAATTGACGCCCGCGAAATGGTCGCCGCGCCACGACCGCAGCCAATCAGACCCAGCGCGATGGGCAGCGCCGTACCCACAGTGGAGTAGATGAACGTGGTGCGCAGCATGGGCCAGAAGCCGCGAGCGGACAACACGCGCCGATAGTTGTCCAGCGTGAAGCCCAGGTCGGCCAGCGTCATGCGCCCCAGGTCGATGAGGCGCAGTTCTTGGAAACTGAGAATGATATTCCAGATGAAGGGGAAAGCGATCAGCAGCAGCAGCACCGTAATCGGAATCGCCAGGAGCAGATAGGCCAGGCGTTCCTCGCGCTGGGCCATGGTGGGACCGCTGCGCTCCGGCATAGGTTTGTGCGTTGCGCTTGTCATGGGCGCACTCTCTTGTGGGGGGTGGCGATGATTGATGGACGCCGGGGCGTGGGAAGCGTCTACCGCCTCCCACACCCAGAGCATTTGTCTTTCGATGGCGGCTACGAGGCACGGGAAGCCGCGCAGCCGAGGGTTGTTACGGCTGCAGGTCTTCCACGGCGGCCTGAATCTCGGCGGCAGCCTCTTCCGGCGTCATGGCGCCGTTGATCGTGTCGTTCAGCGCCTGTGGCACCGGCAGCGCCTGGTAGACGGCTTGCACGAGCGCGCCCTGGCCCTGCTTGAAGCCCCAGCGGTCGAACGCAGTGGCGCCTTCGAGGATCGTATTGATGACCTCGTCGCCATAGCAATCGCCCAGGGGCGCGCGGCTGTCCACACCGGTCTCCAGAGCCTTCCAACCATCGATGAACTTGGTCGGTTCTTCCGGCGTGCCCGTGCGCATGGGCAGCTTGCCTTCCGGCGCCACGGCCAGCCAGTCGATGTAGCCGTCATTGAACCAGTAGTTCAGGAATTGCTTGACGGCCTCCTTGTCTGCCGTGGTTGTGATGCCGATGTTGCTGAATTGGCCGTATTGGGCCGGTTCGCCGCCATCCGGGCCGACGAAGGCGGGTACGAAGCCGCTGTTCTTGGCGAGAAAGGCGATGTCGTCCGCACATTCCGGGCAGGTGGGCAGCGCGTTCTCGCGCAGGCCGCACATCTCGTCCAGGATGAAGGGCGACCAGATGATCATACTCGCCTGGCCGGCGAAGTAGGTGGCGCGCGTGCTGGCGACGTCCTGCTGTCCGACAGGCCCGTACTTAGTCTGCAGGTCATTGTAGAGGCTGATGGCGCCCACGCACTCCGGCGTGTCCAACGTCACCGCTCCGGAGTCGTCCACCAACTGGCAGTTGTTGGCCAGCGCAATGTGCTCGAAGGTCTGCTGCGTGAAGACGGCCACGTCGTTGGCGGCGGTCATCCCGAACAGAGAATTGCCCGGGTCGTGAAGGGCTTCTGCGGCGGCAATGATCTTGTCATAGGTGTCCGGCGTCTCCAGCCCGGCCGCGTCGAACAGATCTTTGCGGAAGATGAGCAACTGGCCCCATCCGTCGCTGGGAATACCCGCGTATCCGCCCTCATAGGTGACCATATCCAGCGCGCCCTGGCTGAAGGTGGCGGAGTCCAGTTCTTCGACGATCTTCGGCGGCGACCTCATAGTCGAGGATGCCCTGCTCCGCCCAGCCGATGGAGAAATCCAGCGGGAAGAAGAGCGCATCGGGCAGGGTGTTGGCCGCGGCGGACGCGGTCAGCAGCTCCGGCAACTGGTCCTCGGTGACGGGGACGAGCTCGACTTCGATGCCGCTCTGTTCGGTGAACGCGTCGAGGATGGCGTTGGTGCGTTCGACGCGTTCAGGTTGGTCTTCGGTGCTCCAGAAGAGGATTTTGTCGCCGGCTTCTGCGACGGGTTCGGCGCCTTCTTCGGCCGGGGCTGCGGGCGCAACGGTCGCACACAGGCGCCGAGCAGCAGGGATAGCGCCAGCAACAATGTTAGAGTACGAGAATCGGACCTTGACATCTCCAGCTCCTTTCATGGTGTAACTGTTGGTAGACATGGAGGACGGACAATCGATACGCGTTTCGGCGCACAGACGAATGTACGTATGCGCCCTCACCAGCGTACGTGCGCGTAATCTGCTGCGTTGGTGAAGCGGACTGGCGCGCGATGACCGGCCGAGGCATGCGGTCGCGGACAAACCGATTGCAGAGCTGCGAAGGCAAGGCTGCACACGTTTCGGGTAGGATAACTCGGAAAGAGAAGCCAGGCCGGGAGCGGTCCGGGCGCGTTGAGGGCGTGCTGCATGCTGCGAGGAACGGCCGCTCACCACCAGTGTAGGACGAGGAGCGTGCGTGTCAAGAGAGGCGAGAATGCGCTGCGCTCAATATTACACGCTGCCCTGACTTCTGAGCGTCGTGGTCTCAGGTGTTCGCAGCCTGGACGCAATCGGCGTCCGGACCAGGAGAGGCGAGATATTTCGCTGCGCTCAATATGACACGCTGCCCTGACTTTTGAGGCGTCGTGGTCTCAGATGTCGCAGCCTGAAATCGACTCGGACAGGATGCTAGACTTGAGCCCGAATGACGCCGTGATCGCACGCTGCAAAACGCTGAAATCGCCGCCGGGACGAATCGAACAATTTGGCGCCAGGTCGGCCAGGACGGAAGCCCAGCCGTCATTCTTTGTCGCCGCCCTCCTTGTGCATGTCCCCATCTTGGACAGCCTGGCTATCGCTGTTCAGGTTGCGAATCAAGATGTACGAACTAAGAACGCCCACCCAGGCAGGGAAAATCATCGCTGCCCAGGGGACAATCGTAGCTGAGAGCAGCAACACCAATGCGAGCAAGAGGGTCGAATACGAACAGCCAACGGGGCGTCAGCCCGTGTTCGTATCCAGATAGTGCCCAGCACCAGCGTATTCATGCCAGCCATTCGTATCGCATAAATGTTGTTGATTTCGAACATCACGGCACGCAGAAGAAATAGGATCCGCTATCGCGTCATGACAGCGGGATCGACGTCATAGGCGACCAGCGTGCCGCCTGCCATGGCTGACCCGACAAACGTCATGGCCAAGTACAAAAGGCCGCTACCGATGAACAGTGTGGAATAGAACTGATCCTCCAGATGCCCCAGTGGTCTCGAATCACGCCCATATACCAAAGAAATGCGATCCCCGCGAATGGAATCAATCTGATCGCCAGTTGGATCTGCGCAAGGCTGGTCGCCAGCCGACTCGCCGGTATCCGTGGCAGTTGCCGGGATCTGGATCGGATCAAGATGAGGCTTGTCAGTTGCAGGATAGCAAACACTATGCCGGCGACAGCAGCCATTCTGGGTGTTCGGAGTCTCGTAATGGATATGTGGTCTGTCGGATCGCTTCATCGCCTATGTCTCCCTGTGTCGATTGGCCGCGGCAGGCGGTTGGTGGCTAGTGCGATGTTCAGCTGCGGTGGTCTTGCGCCGTGCGCTCGTGTGGTGATTCGTTCTGTGTAGACGGACGTCGCCGATCGACTGCTACGCACGACCAGCAGCGAACTGCCTTCGTAACTGCCCAAGCGTAGAAGCAATTCGCCATCGGCCGTGATGCGACCGTGGCGTTCGCCGCTCAACATGTCCGTCACTCGGGCCGGGCGCGGCGCCAGCCAGCCGTACCGTCTCTTCCACAGACGTCGCGCCGAAGTTGAGCGCAGTTACCTGCGCGCCCAGGCCGTCCGGCAACGCATGCACCATACCAGCAGCCCCTTCGCCTGCGAGATCGGGAACGGCGACCTGGCGAGCAGCGTAGAGGCGGTACGGGCGCGTATGCCAAGCATAGCCTGTAACTGGGCAGGAAGGAATCGGGCTGCGCGCAACTGCTCCGCGATCGAGCCGTAGAGCGACTGCGCCCGGGGCAGCCCAGCCGTCGAGCCATCAGCCGCCGGGTTCACGCCCATCAGGTCATAGGCGCCGCGGTTGATCCAGCGAGTGTCGCCGTCGGCCATCATCTCCTCCACTGCGGACCGCGGGCAACGGCAACGCACCGACCAGGTCCCAGCCTGAGAGGGCGAAGACGCCCGGCTGCAGTGCGTTGTACATCGCCAGCAGCAGATGCGCGCGCTGCACGAGCGCCTTCTCGTCCGGTGTCATGTTCCACACGTCGCGCACGCCCAGCGCAGCGGCGATGACGCTCACGGTAGTGGCTGGCGACGCCGTTGGTGACGAAGCGCAGGTTGTAGGGAGCGTCGTCGCCGGTGAGCACGGTCGTACATCACTCGACGGATGTGCTCGCGCAGTTCGCCGCCCGTCCACTCGCGGCCGTGGAATGTGTAGACGTCGTCCTTGTGCAGCGTCCAGAAATGGACCAGTTCCAGCGTGAGTTCGTCGTGGTTCTGCAGCGCGTGGATGAGCGAGGCAGGGTCGATGGCGTACTCGTGCATGGTGCGCAGCATGAGGCGCAGGAACTCCGTGTCGCCCGTGACCAGCGCATGGTGATAGGCCGGGCGGGTGATGAAGTCGTAGGAGAGGTCGGCGCCGCCCTGGGACATGGCGGCGATGTCGTCCACGGTGAGGTTGAGTTCCTGGAAGGTGAAGCCGCCCGCCTTGCGCACCAGTCCGGCGATCAACTGGTTGGCCGTGAGGGAGAGCGGGTGACCTTCTGACCAGGCAGGTCCCTCGGCGCGCGCTTCCACGCCGAGGAAGCCGTTGGCGTCAAGACGCAATATGCCCGCGCCCAGCGTGTCCAAGCGAATGGAGCGCGTCGCCCATGACCATGCGTGGGGCGGCGAAGGAGGGGTCCAGCCAGTTGAGCGTGGGCTGACCCGCCTTGAAGTAGTGAAGGTAGACCCAGCGACGGGTGACGCCGTCCACACCCTGCACCGGGCGCGTGACGCTCCAGTTGGTCTCCTTGACGCCCGGTTCGTAGAAGATGACGCGGGAGAGGCGGCCCACGATGTAGCCGCGTTCGTGCAGCGCGTCCACGGCCTCCGGCGACAGGTTGGCCGAGTCTTGCCCTTCCGCAACCTGCGGCAACAGGCCCCAGTCAGCCTCATCGATCTGCACCATGTGGTAGAGACCGGGATAATCGGCGTAGTCCATCTCGGCGAGGCGGAAATCTGGACCTTTGCCGGTGTGGCCGGGGACGATGTCGTCTATCACAGTTGCGCCATAGGATGCGGCGTGGCGGCTCATCGCGGAATACTCTTCGGCCGTGCCAAAAACCGGATCAATTCCCAGGCCGATGCGGTCGAAGTGGCCGTCGATAGTGGGCGTGAAGGTGCGCGCCGCTGCACGCCGCCCGACTGTTTCACTGGTCCCGTGTGCAGGGCCTCGATGCCAATAGCGGCGAAAGCCTGCCACAGGGCCGGGTCGCCGAGCGTCTTCAGTACGGATTCCCCGGGCCGCGTGATGACGGATGCGGGGTACGCAGAGAACCACACCGAGGCGCGTTCTGCTGCGGCGCGTGGGCGAGCCGTCGCGTACGGAAACCGCCACATGCGGCCCTGCCCGGCGTAGCGTCTTGCAGTCCGGTTTGCGTGGTCGAGGAGCGACCGCTCTACGAGCCACTTGACGTTGTCCTTGTCAGAAATGTCGTTCTTTGACATGAAGCAGTCTCCCTCTAGGGCTGAGCCGGACCGGATCGGACGCTGCACCGAATCAGCACGCTAACTACGCGCCAATTCCATTGGGAAATTTACCCACATTTGAATGCCTGTTGGCTATGATACACTTACTACACCCGCTGGCGCAGTCACAACACAGGCTTGCGCGGGAAGCGGCCATGGGCAACGGCGATCGATTCGGCGCACAAAGGCGACACTAACAAGAATACCATTGGTCAGGCAGACCTCGGCGCCCATAAGATGGCCAACGGGGTAGGGCAAGGTTCGGCGCCGCGCGTCGGCGCGCCATGTTTGGCAGCGTCTATAGGATTTCCCATTTCGACTTCTCAGGGCGAACAAAAACGGAAGGGGTAGCTACGCATGGACGAGATTCAGGAAAGCTCATTGACAGAAGATTTGAAGCAGCAGTCGATTGAGACGGCAAAGGGTCTAGCGCCGTGGCGTGCTGGTCTACCATGGTGGGTGGTGTTGGTGGAAGGCAGCGTATTGGGTGTAGTAGGCATTTTGATCCTCATCGACCCGCGCAAGGCGACGGTCAACATGGCGCTCTTCTTGGCGGCGGCGCTCGTCATCGCCGGCATCCTGCAGCTCTGGGCAATCCTGCGCGGTAGGATTCCGGAGAGCATCGATTCCTTGCTCGCAGCGCGCGGCGCCATCGGCATCTACGCCGGTGGGATGGTTCTCTTGCTCTTCTTCCTGGAGTACCTCAGCACGGAAGCGGGCCTGATCGCCTTCGGACTCGGTAGTCTGATCTACGGATTGTTGGGGCTGTGGGCGTCGATCGCCTCCAGCGCGCGTCGCCGGGCTTCGTCCATAGTAGAGGGCGTATTCTTCACGTTGTTCGGCTTGCTGCTCATCTATGTCCTGTATGCCGGCAGCGAGCAAGTGGAACAGGTGACAACAATAGTGGGCTGGGCAGCCATCGTCGGCGGCCTGGCGCTGATCGGTCTGTCGTTCTATAACCGCAGCCGCGACGCCGACCGCGAAAGTGCGCAGGAGCAGGTAGCCGTCGCCGGTGCGACCGCGAAGACCGCAGCCAACCTGGCGCAGGACGCATCAGACGCAGCCACCGAGGCCGCCGTGGACGCACTCAAGAAACCGAATGCACCCGACGGTCCATAGGCAGCGAAGGCAACGTTCCGCGTCCGTCCTGTAGCGTTCGTTCCTGCACAGCCGCCGGCTGTGAGCGTCGAGAGGCCCGATTCTGCAAACGTTGCGCTCTACTCCCATCGGCCAGTAGAGAAGAGGAGACAATGAGGGCAGTCTTTGGCTATGCACGATACCTGGTCCTGGTGGCGGTGGTCGCCCTGTTGGCGGCGGCTTTGGCCGTCTTCGTATTCGGTGGCGTCACCACCTTTGCCATCATCGCCGAGACGTTTCAGAATGGGGACTACAGTGCGGAGGGCGCGCGTTTCTTCAGTGTGGAGCTGATTGAGTTGATCGATCTCTTCCTGCTCGGTACGGTCCTGCTCATCACTGCTATCGGCCTCTACCAACTCTTCATCCAGCCGCATCTAGATCTGCCCGAATGGCTGTTCGTGACGAACCTGGAGCAGCTCAAGTTCAACCTGCTCGCCGTGATCGTGGTGATGCTGGCTGTGCTCTTCACGGGCGAGGCCGCGGGACGGCTTGCGGAATCGGCCAACATCCTACAATATGGCTTGTCCGTGGCGGCCGTCCTCGCCGCCATCGCCGTCGGGGTCCACGTGTTCGGGCGTGCCCACGCCGCGCATGAGGAGCACCTGAATGCGGTCGTCGCCGAGCACGAACAGGAGAGGATCGGAGAAGCGGATGCCGGCTCGAACCTGGAAGCGCATGCACAGGCTTCCCATGAATAGATTGCTAGGGACACGTACGCCCCTGCGCAGGTTGCAACGTTCGCAAGGGTCTTTGTCCCAGCTTGGCGTTGACCGTTGCTCGAATCACATGAGAAGGCAGGTAACTTCATGAGCGACCCACTCTCCCTGTGGAATGCGGGCGAGGCAAAAGAACGCATCCTGCGCTTCGTCCTCAGCACAACGCTGGACGGCAGCGAGCGCTACGTCCCGCCCCACGACCGCATCGCTGTCTTCGACAACGACGGCACGCTGTGGGTGGAGAATCCGTTCTATACGCAGCTCCAGTTCGCAGTCGACCGCATGCGCGAACTGTCGCCCCGCACATCCCGAATGGCGGGACGACCCGGCGCTCCGGGCCGCACTGGACGAAGACGTCCAGGCGATGGCGGCGCAGGGCATGGCCGGGCTGGCCAGAATCGCCGCCGTGTCGCACACGGGGGTCACCACCGAAGAGCTGGCAGACGTCGTACGGAAGTGGATCGCGACGGCGCGTCACCCGCGCTTCGACCGGCTCTACACCGAGCTCATCTACCAGCCCCAATTGCAGTTCATGGACTTCCTGCGCACGCACGGCTACCGCGTCCATATCGTGTCCGGCGGCGGCGTGGAGTTCCTGCGCGCCTGGGCCGAAGACGTGTATGGCATCCCGCCGGAGCAGGTGGTGGGCACCAGTGTGAAGACTTCCTACGAGCTGCGCGATGGGCGCGGCGTGTTGGTGCAGTTGCCGGAGATCGACCTCATAGACGACGGCCCCGGCAAGCCGGTGGGCGTCAACAAGTACATCGGCCGCCGCCCTGTCATCGCCGTGGGCAACTCCGACGGCGACCTGGAGATGCTCCAGTACACGACCACGGGCGACGGGCCGGGCCTGGGCGTGTACATCCGTCACGACGACGCCGAGCGGGAATATGCATATGATCGCGGTTCGCATGTGGGCGGGCTGGACAAGGGGCTGGACGAGGCGGCGCAGCGCGACTGGATTGTGGTGAGCATGCGTGATGACTGGAATCAGATTTTTGCGGGGCGGTAGGCCCGTATGTGTAGTGCAGAGATAGATGGATCGAATCAACAGATAGAGAGGTGAACTATGGGCAATTTGTTGACGAAGACAATGACCAATGTGGTCGTAGGCAAGACGAAGAAGGCGGCCAAGGCCGCCGTCGCAGGCGCGACGACGAACATGATCGCCAAGGCGCTGGGTCTGGACGATTCGCTCGTCGGCCGCGTGCTCATGGTGGGCGTGCCCATGATGTTCTTCGCCGGCGCAGACGACCCCACCATCAGTGAGAAGCTTTTCGGCAACTCCAAGAAGAAGGACAAGAAAAAGAAGAAGGACAAGAAGGAAGCCGAGAACGACTTCTTCGACGTCTTCGGCGACACGGGCCACAAAATGAACAAGGCCATCGCCGAGGAGACGGGCGCGACCGAAGACGAAGTCAACGGCATCATGGGCATGTTCCTGCCCACCTTCGAGGAAGCCATCGCGGAAGAAGAACCGGAGGACGCCGGCGCGTTGCAGAAGATGTTCAAGGATGAGGAAGAGGACATCAAGAAGAAGAGCCCCAGCTTGACGAAGATGGCGATGAAGGCAATCTTCTAGCACGCAGACGTGGAGGACGATCATGGCAGACAAGAAACCCAATATCCTGGTGATATGGGGCGACGACATCGGCTGGAGCAACCTGAGCGCCTATGGCCACGGCGTCGTCGGCGCGCCCACGCCCAACATCGATCGCATCGCCAATGAAGGCGTCCTCTTCACCGATCATTACGCCCAACCGTCCTGCACGGCCGGGCGGGCTGCCTTCATCACCGGCCAGTACCCCATTCGGTCCGGCATGACCACGGTTGGCCAACCGGGGGATGCTCTCGGCTTGCAGAAAGAGTCGCCATGCCTAGCCGAGGTCCTCAAACAGGAGGGCTACGCCACCGGTCATTTCGGCAAGAATCACTTGGGCGACCGCAATGAGCACCTGCCCACGGCCCACGGCTTCGACGAGTTCTTCGGCAACCTCTATCATCTCAACACGCAGGAAGAGGCAGAGCAGCGCGATTACCAGAACTTCGCAATGGCCTTCTCCGGCGATCTGGAAGAATACGAGAGCCAGTTTGGCACACGGGGCGTGCTGCACACGTATGCAACGGACGAGTATGACTCCACAGAGCACCCTCGTTTTGGCGTCGTGGGCAAGCAGAAGATCACCGATACCGGCCCGCTGACACACGAACGCATGAAGCGGTTCGACGAGGACGAGGTGGTCCCCAAAGCCCTCGACTTTATGCAGCGTTCCCAGGAAGCCGGCAAACCCTTCTTCGTGTGGATCAGCACCAGCCGCATGCACCTGTACACGCGCATCGAAGATGAGTGGCTGCGCAAGATCGAGACCATCACCAGCGAGGCCGACTATCACGGCGCGGGCATGCTCCAACATGACCGCGACATCGGCATGGTGCTGGATGCGCTGGAAGAAATGAGCATCGAAGAAGATACCATCGTCCTCTACTCCACCGACAACGGGTCGGAGCATTCGTCCTGGCCGCATGGCGCGACCACCCCCTTCCGCGGCGAAAAGATGACCACCTATGAAGGCGGCGTGCGCGTTCCCTGCATGGCGCGCTGGCCGGGCAAGATCCCGGCCGGGACCAAACTTACAGGCATCCAAGCGCACCAGGACCTTTTCACTGTGCTGGCGGAGGCCGCCGGCGCGCCCGACGTGGCCGAGCGCGTCATGGAAGAGAAGCAGCAGTTCATCGACGGCGTCAACAACCTGGCCTACTGGCTGGGGCAAGAGAAAGACTCGCAGCGTACGCATATCTTCCACTACTACGAGAGCAAGCTGACCGCGGTGCGCATGGGGCCATGGAAGTTCCACTTCTCCACCAGGGAAGATTGCTACGCGAACGTGATCCCGCGCACGGTGCCCCTGGTCTTCAACCTGCGCATGGATCCCTACGAGAGCTACGACAACAAAGACTCGTACGGGTACCTGATGCAGTAAGTGTCCTGGCTATTGCAGCCGATGGGTAAGCTGATGGGCGCACACCTCCAGACCCTGGCGGACTACCCGCCGGTGCAAGGAGGTAAGTCGTTCGATATGTCCAACGTGGTAGAGCAGTTCATCAATCGAGGCTGGGACTGACGATTGGTATAGGTCCTCGAGCCGGGCGCGGGCGATCGTGCGGAAGGTTCTGAACACGGTTGCGGGGACACCGCCGCGCCAGAAGCACCGCAGCTTAAGCGCCTATCAGGCGGTAGGATAAATCGGATTGGTATCTTCCTGGAAGCAGCCTGCTTCCAGGAAGATTGTTCTAAGCGAGCTATGTCTATGCACTCCATGGCGTCACCCGTCCTACCGGCTGTCGAAAGCGCGCCGCCGCGTTTTCACCTCTTGGCGAAGCCCAGCGGCAGTACGTGCAACCTGGACTGCACGTACTGTTTCTTCCTGTCCAAGGAAGCGCTCTATCCCAACTCCAAGAGCCGCATGTCCGAGCGCACGCTGGAGAACTACATCCGCCAGCTCCTGGAGTCGCACACGACGCCCAGCGTGACAATTGCGTGGCAAGGCGGTGAGCCCACGCTTATGGGGCTGGACTTCTTCAAGCGTTCCGTGGAGTTCGTGGAGCAGTACCGCCGGCCGGACCAGGAAGTCGAGTTCACCTTCCAGACCAACGGCGTGCTGCTCGACGGCGACTGGTGCCGGTTCCTGAAGGCGAACAACTTCCTGGTCGGCCTCAGCGTGGACGGGTCGGAGGAGATCCACGACACCTACCGCGTCAACCGCGGCGGTGACGGCACCTTCAAGCAGGTGATGCGCGGGTGGGAGGCATTACGCCGCAACGAGGTGGAGTTCAACATCCTGTGCACCGTGAATGCCGCCAACCAGCACCATGGGCGCAGGGTCTATCGTTTCTTTCGCGACGAGTTGGGGGCCACATGGATGCAGTTCATCCCCATCGTGGAGCGGGCCACTGCGGAGACGCTGTCCATCGCCAACCAGGGCTGGAGCGAACAGCCGGGGAAAAGCCGCCTGCTCTACACGCAGACGGGCAATCTGGTCACGGAACGCTCCGTGGGCGGCGAGCAGTACGGCCGCTTCCTGGTAGACATCTACGAGGAGTGGCTGCGCGGCGATGTGGGTAAGGTGCACGTGCAAATCTTCGATGTGTCGCTGCACGCCTACTTCGGCGAGCACCTGCTCTGCATCCATGCGCCCACCTGTGGCTACGGACCCGCGCTGGAGCACAACGGCGATCTGTATACGTGCGACCACTTCGTGGAGCCGGACTTCCTGCTCGGCAACATCAACGACGAGCACATGCTGGAGCTGGTGGCCTCGCCGCAGATGCGCGAGTTTGGCGACAACAAGCGGGACAAGCTGACGCACCAGTGTCAGGAATGTGACGTGCGCATGTTGTGCAACGGCGGCTGTCCCAAGGACCGCTTCATGGAATCACGCGAGGGCGAGCCGGGCCACAACTATCTGTGCGAGGGGCTGTACACCTTCTTCAGCCACGTGCGGCCCACGATGAACATCATGGCGCAGTTGGTGCAGCGCGGGCAGCCCGCGTCCCGCGTTATGGAGTACGTACAGGCCCAGGATGCGCAGCGCGGTCGCAATGCCCCGTGTCCGTGCGGCAGCGGTCGCAAGTTCAAGCAGTGTCACGGCCGATGAGGTCTAGTCTGGAAGAATGGTCTATTGGCCGGTTTCGAACACAGGTTTATCATATGTTTACCAAGCAGCATCAACCGTTGATTACCGTAGATTCACACACTGATTCACAAGGAGATTCGCAATGTCATCGATGATGGCCCAACGACATCGTACGTTTGCAATTACTCTGCTGGCGATACTGGCGGCGTTCGCAGGGATTCTCTCACTGCTGGACGCAGCCCGCTACATGGGATGGCTGCCCATAGCGGTTCTAGGCGACATCAAGTTTGTCTTACCTCAGGCCGAATGGTTTGCGGCGCTGATGGCTGTGCTGGTTGCCGTGATCTACTTCGTTGTGGCCTCCTGGCTTTGGAATTTGAACCCATCCGGCTGGCTCTTCGTGGTTATCATTTCGATCTTCAACCTGATCTTTCTGGGGCTGGCGATCCTGGGCAAGACGTCGTTCGGCGATGTCGCGCTGCAGTTTGCCATCAACGCCGCCGTGCTGATTCTGGCGCTGTTGCCCAGCACCAAGGCGGCCTTCAGGCCGGCGCCTTCGCCGGAAGCCGTCGCGGCGGCCGCAGACAGAATCGCCGGTGCAAAAGATGCTGTGGTTGACCAAGCGCAGGAAACCGCAACAGGCGCACAGGCTGTGGCGACCGCGGCAGCTGTTACTGCGGGGGACCTGGTTCAGGATGTGGCTGACGTCACGAGTGATGCGTTTGATGAGACGGCGGACGCCGCTGCTGAGCTCGTGGCAACGGGTGATGACGCGGCCGCGGCCGTGTTGGATGTCGACATCGTGCAAGACGACAGTGCGCAGGTCGACCTGGCCCAGATCGAAGGCATCGGCCCTAAGATCACGGAGGTACTGCAGGCTGCGGGAATCGACACGTACGCAGAGCTTGCCGATACATCCCCCGAGCAGTTGCAGCAGATTCTGAAGGACGCGGGGATTAGCGCAGATCCGAGCGCGTGGGCGGAGCAGGCTCGGCTGGCCGCTGGCGGCGATTGGGACGGTCTGAAGGCGTTTCAGGAGCAGCTTTCTGGCGGGCGAATGGCCTAGCCGCCGCTCCGCCAAATACGCACCTTCTTCAGGGGGAGTACCGGACCAAGCAATGTCAATCCGGTCTCCCCCGTGTTATTCCGTGCATTCTGAATCGTTGCGCGGCGGCGAGGTCAGGCGCAAGCATCGACCTCACTGGCATCTGAAGCAGAGCCGCGTGACCGTTTTCAACAGGCAGCGTACGACGGGGATCAGAGCATGTTCAAGCGCACCATCGGCGTTTTCTTGTTGCGGCCAAAGGTGTTCCAAGGGATCGGCTCCGACCCAGGAGCCACGTGGCAGGCCGCCCTCATAGTTGCGATAGTCGGACTAATCTCCGCAGTCAGCGCAGCCATCGCCTCGGTGATCTGGGGGATCGGTTTCACGGCTGCCAACACGGGTCTGAATCTGGTTGACAGGGCCATCGTCGACATCGGCTTTCGCCTGCCACACCTCAATGGACCGCTAGCAGCCTTCACAAACACGTTCATCGGGGCGTTCGTCTCATGGCTGCTGTGGGCGCTGGTGACGTGGCTGATCGGTGAGTATCTGTTCAAGGGCGATACGGGATTCGCTGAGATGGCGCGCATCGTTGGCTATGCCAAGGCGCCGCAGATCCTCGCAGGGCTGGGGTTTATTCCGGGCATCGGCTGGCTGCCGCGCCTCATCGGCTGGGTGTGGATGGCCGTCGCCACGTACGTGGGCGTGCGCGAGGGCTTGGAGGTGAGCGGCGCCAAGGCGGTCTTGACCATCGTGTGTAGCGCGATCCGCGGTCTTCGTGGCCAATTGGTTTGTCGTGAATCCGATCATCGTGGGTCTGTTCTAGCCGCGGGCATGGGGACAATGGCTTGTCAGTAGATCAACTGCACAATGGGCGCGCCAAGCCACCAGAGCCTGGCGCGCCCATTGCGCGGCATGAGAAGAAACGAGGATCTGGCTGTGTGGATTCGCAGTTGTGGACGCATACTATTTTGGACGTACACAAAATGCGCACTTGACCGTCAACATGGGAAGGGAGGCGTCTGCGATGACGTCCGGGCTTATTTGATCGGGGTTCGTCAGAGGCAGGCTTGTCCGTTAGCCTCATGCGATCGATTAACAGTGAGCCTCAAGTGAAGAAAGCGCCCCGACGGCCGGGGCGCGTGCAAATGCGGCACCCAAACACAGTTCGGAGGAAATGAGATGACTGTCAATACGATGGATGCGGCCACGGCGGCGGCTGTGCGCCAGCAAGTGAGCAAGAACTGGTGGATTCTCCTGGTGCAGGGCATAGCGACCGTCCTATTGGGCGTGCTACTGCTGGTGAATCCGCCGGCGACGGTGACAGCGATCGCCTGGGTCTTGGGTATCTTTTGGGTGGTAGGCGGCGTGATGGACATCATCGGTGCGTTCACCGGGCGCAGCAATCGTCACTGGTTCTGGCAGATACTGGGCGGTGCGCTTGGCGTGGTCGCCGGCTTGCTGCTGATGGTATACCCGCAGGCCAGTGCGGCGATCGGGGTCGGCTTGTTGACCTTGTTGGTTGGCATTGCCGCGGCGCTTGCCGGTGTATTCAATATCATCGGCGCCATTGTGATGCGTAAAGAGATCAATGGCGAGTTCTGGATGATCATCTGGGGCATTATATTGCTCCTACTCGGTATTTGGGCGATTTTCAACTTGGGGTCGGCGGCGTTCCTATATCTTGCAGTGATTGCTATCCTGATGATTGTCGGCGGTATTGCCAGTATTTTCGGCGCCTTCCGGCTGCGCAGCCTGGGTCACTGATCGGCTAAACGCAGGGAGCTCGGGTGCAGCCGGAGCGCTCCGGCGAGCCCGAACCAATCTCTTGGTACACCAACAGCGTCCGCACGCGTGCAGCGTGCGGACGCTGTTGCGCGATGGTTTCGCGTATGGACGCGATCCCTCGCTGCAGCGACTTGGCTAGTCCGGCATGGGTCGATTCCATACGGTTCGACGCGTCGCTACGAAGGCAGCCATCCTCTACACCTCGCGTAGGGTTGCAGCGTGTATCGAAGCGGTACGGCCACTTCATTGGCAAACATACTGGTATAATCTTCTGGTCAGAATTCTTCCGTCAGGCGCCACAACTTGCAGGGAGAGAGGGTAGGGAGATGGCAAAGCAGCGTACTCGCAAACCGAGACAGACGCAGACACCAAAGCAGACTCAGAAACCGAAGCAGCAGTCCGCCGCGCAAGTACGCGTGGACACATTTCCACGCGAAGCTGAGCAGACAGCGTTAATGGCCTTGATTGTGTTTGGCGTCATTGCTTTCTTGATGGTCTGGATCCTGAACGCTGTCCGTGTGAGTCTATTCCGATTGCGCCGGATCGCGGTTCGGTTGGCTTCCAAGGGTTGATCCTGAGCATGCTGGCCGCCGTGGTATTGACGCCAATCGCGTATTTGCGTGCCGGGCGACATCGAAACGAGGTCGTGCCACCAGAGCTGCGTGTCAAGTATAGATGGATGGTCATTCCCATAACGATCGCAGTAACGCTGCTGGTAGCGCTGGTGGCCGCCGCCTTTTTTGAAATGCTTACGCGCTCGTTTCAGGGCGCCGAACTCAGCCGCATCTCCGCTTCGCTGCGTCTCGGCACGTTCATCGGAACGCTGTCCTATTTCATCGTCGTGTGGGTCATGCGCATGCGCGGCTCAAACCTCATCTACGTTGCGATCTTCTATCTGTTCGCCACGCTGCTGGTCGTGGGCGCAACCAATGAGAATCCAATGTGGTACCAGGGCTCGTTCAGCTACCTGGGCATGACGGAGTCCAACTCGAAATTCATCTTCAACCTGGGGCTCCCCTTCACGGGCATCTTGATCGTGGTCTGGAGCTTCTACTTCACGGACTACCTCGATGTACTGACGCACGAGACCATCATCACCGATCGAACCAGGAACATCCTCCACTGGGGCGTCATTCTGACCGGCGTGCTGTTGTCGATAGTGGGGATTGTGCGCTTCGGCATCGGGCCCATCGGCAACATCGTGCACGATGTGTCCGCAACCGGTATGGGCGTTGTTCTTGGCGTTCTGATGCTGTTGATGTCTCGGTTCATCGATCGGTTCCCGCGCTTGTTCTATGTGTACTCGTATCTCGTGGTGGCGATGCTTGTGACGGCGGTCGTTCTCTTTGTTATGGGCGCCTACAGCCTGACGGGTTTGGAGCTGGCTGCGTTTGCGATGGCGGCCGTCTGGCTGACCATCTTCTATCGCAACACGGTTCAGTTGACAGAAGAGGTGCGTCCCGATCTGAAGTTCTGACGCGTCGACTCGAGCTCGCATCCCGATACCGAATGAGCGACTGCACACAAGATAGGTTGCAGTGATGGCTGAACTCCACAGAACAACCGGTCTGCGCGTCCCGCGCAAGATCATGGTGAGCGACCTCATTTCCGGCCTGGTGATGGCCGTGATCACGGTGCCGGGTGCACTGGCCAACGGTGTGCTGGCGGGCGTCAATCCCGTGTTTGGTCTGTACTCCATGATCGTGGGCACCACAGTGGCCGCCGTGTTCACCAGCTCCGTGATCATGAACGTGGACAGCACCAGCGCCACGGCCATCGCCACGGGCGAATCACTGGCGGGCATGGGCGCGGATCAGCAACTGCAAAGCCTGGTCGTGTTGGGCATACTCGTCGGCGTGTTTCAGCTGGCCTTCGGGCTGCTGAATCTGGGGCTCGCTGGTGCGCTATATCTCCAACGCGGTGATGACGGGATTTCTCACCGGTATCGGCGTCCTCACCATTCTGGGACAGGTCGGGGACCTGACGGGCCACGCCAGCGATGCAAGCAACAAGGTATTCCGCGCCGTCGACACGGTGCTGAACCCTGGCAGCATTGACGCGGCGACGTTGGGCATTGGCGTGCTGACCATCGCCGCCATTTTTGCGATCGAGCGCACGCGATTTGCACGCTACAGCTATGTCGTGGGGCTGGTGCTGGCCACGATGGCGGCGGCGATCCTTGGCATGACGTCTGTCACGCTCGTGGGCGACATCACGGAGATTCCGCGCTCGCTGCCCCTGCCGCACGCGCCGGATCTGACCTTGATTTTGGGGCTGCTTGTGCCGGCGCTGGCGATTGCCATCATCGCGCTGGTCCAGGCTGCGGGGGTGAGCCAGAGCGTGCCGAACCCTGACGGCGAATATCCCAACCCGTCGGGCGATTTTCGTGGACAGGGAATCGCCAATGTCGCAAGCGGCTTTGCAGCGGGCATTCCTGTGGGCGGTTCACTTTCAGGGACGACGCTGATCCGGAGCGTAGGCGGCCGTTCCCGATGGGCGAATATTTTCACGGGTCTGTTCGGCGCGGCGATGGTACTGCTGATCGCACCCCTGATTGAGCGATTGCCGATGCCCGCGCTGGCCGGCCTGCTGGTGATGGTGGGCGTGAGCATGATTAACGTGTCGCGCCTGCGGGTGGTTTGGAACACGGGCATGGCTTCGCGCAGCGTCATGTTGTTCACGCTGGTGGCGACGCTCTTTCTGCCCATTCAGTACGCGGTGGCTGTGGGCGTGGTGCTGCACTTGCTGCTCTACGTATACACCTCGGCGGAGGCGGTGCGCATTGAGCGCATCGTGATTGACAACGATGGCCGATTCTTGGAGGCGGAGGCGCCGCAGACGCTTACCAGTGGGGAGATCGTGATGCTGCAGCCGGTGGGCAGCCTGTTCTTTGCCGGTGCGGCGGAGTTCGAGGAAGCGCTGCCAGACGTGGGCGATGCGCACCACGCAGTCGTCATTGTCGGCCTGCGCGACCGGGACGAGGTGGGCAGCACCTTCATCCGCTTCCTGGATCGCTACGTTGATGAGCTGTATGCGCAGGACAACCTGCTGATGCTGGCGGGCGTGGATGAACATGTAACGCTGCAGTTGGAGCGCACCGGTCTGTTGGACCTGATTGGGCGTGAGAATGTGTTCCCGGCAGAGGCGGAGTTGGGCGCGGCAATGCGCAATGCAAACGTAGCGGCCGAGGCATGGATAGCAGAGCAGGAGACAGCGGATGCCTGACAAGAGTCGCGTCGGGCGAGAATACAGCGCACAGCCCGCTAGCGGTGCGTATCTTGGTGCGTTGCCTCCGTTGGAGGCGCTTGTAGTGTAACAAGGAGATGTCCATGGCAGATCGCGAACTATTGGCAGCCGTACCCCTGTTTTCTTCGCTGCCGCCTGTGGAAGTGGATGTGCTGGCCGCAACCTTGGAGTCGAGGTCTCTGCCGGATGGGGCAATTCTCTTCCGGGAAGGAGAACCGGGAGAGTCGCTCTACGTTGTGCTGCGGGGCGGCGTTGAGGTCGTGAAGGCATTGGGCAGGGACAGCGAACGGGTTCTGGCGCTATCCGGCGCAGGCGACCTGATCGGCGAGATGAGTCTGTTGGATCCCGATGAGCATCGCTCTGCTAGCGCGCGCGTGCGCAACGAGGCGGAGGTGGTGGAGATGAGGCGCGATGATTTCGAGAAGCTGATCAGCCGCTATCCCAAGCTGACGTTCGAGCTGTTGCGCATGATGGCCGAACGTCTGCGCCTGGCGGACAATGCCGTGATCCGCGATCTGCAGGAAAAGAACCGGCAGTTGGAGCAGGCAAACGCCGAGTTGCTGGCGGCGCAGCACCACACGCACTAGGCTTCTGAGATTCCGGCTGGGCAAACCAATCCGCAGCGCCAATCCGATCGCGGAGCGCTGAAGACAAGTTCGTCCTCAGCGCTCCGTATATGTATGGATTTGTCCCCGTCTAGGGCAAGGGGTCAGGCTGCTGCCGTGACGGCTGGAAGTCCTTTCCGGCGACGGATGATGGACACGCCTACGAAGACCAGCACGACGGCAGTTGCGATCCACGACGTGGTGGACACGACAGAATTGTCGCTGTGCTTGACCGCGATGCCGGCGAAGGCCCAGGCCAGCACGAGTAGGTAGGCAACGTCGCCGCGCGTCCATGTCATCAACGCCGCTACGACCAACGCCACGGCCAGCATGATCACGAACCAGGTCTGCTCGCTGATACCGAAGCCGTTCCAACTCAGATAGTCGAGCAGCGACGTCGCGTTGGCGATGGTGGCCACAGTGATCCAACCCAGGTAGATGCTGAAGGGCAGGTGCACGAACCACCGTTCGGCCGCAGGCGGTTGGGAACGGCCTATGTTGAGGCGCAAATAGATGGTGATCAAAGAGACGAGCAGGATCAGCATCACGGCCAGGGTCAAGGCAAAGTATTCATAGTGCCAGAGGAATATCCAGACGATGTTGGCCAGCGACGCCACGTAGAAGGGGATGTCGATGGCGCGGAGTTGCGCGTTGTCCCGCTGCGCAGGCAAGGCCTGGAAGATGCCGTAGGCAATGAGTCCGACATAGATCAAGCCCCAGATCGAGAAGACGTAGCCGGCGGGCACAAAGAACACGTCGAAGCGATCGGAGATGTCACCGGTCTGCTGGCCGTTGATGGGCAGTGCATTTGCCAGCCCATTCACGATGATGGTGGAGACAACGGCCACCAGAACCAATATCTGGCGCAGGAGATTTCGATTCACGGGGGATGCTTCCTTTCAAATGATGTCGGCTGTGATTTGGGTAGCTGATGTAGAGAGCTGTCTCGCCAACGCATATCCCATTATAGACACTATGGCGCTCCAGCCTGAATGACGCCAACGCACATGCGAACGTTTCAATGAGTCGCGTCATGCGCTATGGGATGGAAGCCTGCCAACCGGGCAGGACAAACAATATGCTAACACCTGTGCAGTTGTCCGACGGTCAGCGCACTTCCCTTTACGGCTTGAAAGCGTGAATCTCGTCCACGAAGGATAGGTAGTTTTCGACGGGGATGAAGTCCTCCGGGCTCGTATTGCAGGCGGCGACATAGCGACCGCCTGGCGAGCCGATGTCCAACATGGTGCGCGTCGCCTCTCGCACCCGGCCTGCGCCAGACATGCCCAGGAAGGTGATGTCCATGTTGCCCATCAGCGTGATGGCCTCGCCGAACCTGCGTTTGATGTCGGCCAGATCATTGGCCATGGCCTCGACGCCGTGCACGGCCGAGAAGCCCAGTTCCACCAGCATAGGGATCACATCGTCAAGCTTGCCGTCGCTGTGAAACACATACGGGATGCCGGCCTCCTGAAGGGGCGCGACTGTCTTGGCGGTGCGGTCTTGCGTCAGGTCACGGAATACACGCGGCGACACCATCAGTCCATTGCGATAGGCGCAATCGCCGTCGAAGAGCACGGCGTCAACCCCGTTGGGAATCAACGCCTCTCGGAGCGCGATTCGGGTTCGCTGTTCCACGAACTCCAGGGCTGCATGTAGGAAGTCGACGTCGTCTACCGTCTTGAAAGCGAAATTGAGAAGGCCCATTGAGGTCGCGACGGCATGAAAGCACCACGGAACATAGGCGATGGCGGCCAGACCGTTTTCGTGCGCGGCTTGCACGCGTGCGGCTGCGTCCTGGGATACAGCCTCCAGGTCCAGCGGCGGGATTTCCTCCAATTGGTCCAGGCCGTACAGGGCGCCTTCGGGCGAATAGCGTTCGATGCCGCCGTCCACTTTGCGATAGGTGCGGGGCAGGCCGGCATCTACGCCGTCAATCCGCAGATGTTGCCAGCCCAAACGGCGGGCCAGTGCGATCTCATCCTCTATCGTGTCGACGGTCGCGCCCATGATACGGCGGCAGAGGTCGCCGCCGCGCATAAACCACACTTCCCAAAACGGAACACGTTCGGTCGGCTCACCGCGTAGCGCCCGAAGCAAGTCATTGTCGAATGTACTCATAGCCCCCTCCGATTCTACAGCGATCGCGTCACGCCACGATCGCCATGGTCAATCCATACCGATCTTTTGGCGGCTGTTGGGGGATCTTCTGCGCTTCGCCGCGCGCAATACGCTCCGCTGTCCACAGCGCAACATAGGCGTCCACAATGTCATCATCGGTGCAGCCCAGGATTTTGCGCTCGGACAATGCCGCCGCCAACCAAGAGCCGAATTGTGGTTCCAACAGAGCACAGCGTTGCCGAATGCCCTGATGTTTCCGTTTACTGGACTGCAATGGTCGTCCGCCTGCCAAGAGGGAAAAACTCACCTCCGGGTGGACCTCGTGCACAATTGATCGCAGGTCTGCCCGCAAGTCGGCTTCGCTGCGCAAGAGCTCATCCGTTTCGCGAATCCTGGGCAGAATGTTGTAGGTCTGCTTGGAGATCTTGCGCCCGTCCGCCGCCTGTCCCAAGCGACAGGCTTCTTC
Source organism: uncultured Chloroflexia bacterium (assembly GCA_963752485.1). GTDB lineage: Bacteria > Chloroflexota > Anaerolineae > Caldilineales > Caldilineaceae > JASGTU01. The sequence continues at coordinate 542,300 of CAVVYP010000007.1, read as the reverse complement.
ATAGCTGGCTGCAGGCAACACCGCGCGGACCGGGGCGGGAAATACGCTGCTGCCGCGCGGTCTTCCGAGCAAGCGCCGCGCGGCCACGTCGCATTGACGAGGCCCGGCATCGGTGAGCCCAATCGGAATGTCCACAGCCGCAACGTCGGGTGATGGCCCGCTGCACAGGATATCTGCCAGCCTATCCGCCCGGCGCATCGATATTTCGCCGGTTTGAAGTGATCGGATGGCGGCCACCCAGCCGCCACGGCAGCCGTCGATGCCGCACAAGAAGGTCATGAAACGTCCCAACCCCGAGTTCTTCTTGGTCCAGGCGGAGATAACGAACTTGGGATGGAAGACGTGCAACAGCGAAGGCGGCAGTGGTGGCGCGATGCAGGCTTGAATGTGAGGCGGGGCGCTGTCGCAGCCTGGGTGAGATCGTTGCGCTCTGGTACGCTGGTCCTCGTGATCTCCGGCCCGCGTGATCTGTGTTCGCACGGAACCCACGAAGGCGCGCCAACTCGGCGCTATGGCGTATTCGTGGCGACTCCGTGACAATCAGTATACTACGATTGTCAAAAAGAAAGGAAGGTCTATTTGGACAACCGATTCGGCGCCTATTCCGAGGTAGGCCATCTGCGCAAGGTCATGGTGCATCGACCCGGGCTGGCGTTGCAGCGTCTGACGCCATCCAACCACGACGACTTCTTGTTCGATGACGTTCTTTGGGTGGAGCACGCACAGAGGGAACACGATGCGTTTGTAGACGTCATGCGCGACTGGGGCGTCGAGGTCTACGAAGTCGAGCAATTGCTGGCGGAGACGCTCGCCCAAAGCGCGGAGACCAGGCGGCAGCTCGTAGCGCGCACTGTGACGGAACTAACGGTCGGCGTTTCCCTGGTGGACGAAGTGCGCGCCTATTTGATGGAGATGCCGCCGGTGCGACTGGCGCAGCACCTCATCGGCGGCCTGACGCTGGGAGAGCTTGAGCTGGATATGGGCAAGCTGGCCGCCTCCTCGGTCCTCGCCGCGGCCATCGAGCATGTGGAGCATCCGTTTGTGTTGCCGCCACTTCCCAATACGCTTTTCACACGCGATTCATCGTGCTGGATCTACAAGGGCGTGTCCCTCAACCCAATGAAGTCGCGGGTCCGGCGCCTGGAAACAGTCAACGTTGCCGCCATCTATCGCAATCACCCGCTGTTTCGGGACGCCGACTTCGACTTCTGGTATCCGCCCAGCCGCGAAGCCGACAGCCATGGCGAAGGCCACGGTGATAGAGACGCCAATGACGGCGGCATCTTCGACCGATTCACCGTGGAGGACTTCGGGATGGCCTCGCTGGAGGGCGGCGACGTGATGCCCATCGGCAACAAGACGGTCCTCATCGGCATGAGCGAGCGCACACAGGGGCGCATGGTGGAGCAGATTGCGCGTTCCTTGTTCGCCAAAGAGGCGGCGGAGCGCGTGATCGCCTGCGTAATGACGCAGGACCGTGCGCACATGCACCTGGACACGGTCTTCACCATGTTGGACCGCGACGTGGTGACTGTTTTCCCGAACGTAGCCCGGCGCATCCACGCGTATAGCATTCGGCCCGGCGACACTTTCGACACGTTCGACGTGCGCGCGGAGACGAGTTTTCTGGATGCAGTGGCCGACGCGCTGGAGGTCAAGCAATTGCGCGTGGTCGACACCGGCGGCGACGACTACCAATCCGCGCGGGAACAGTGGGACGACGCCAACAACACGGTGGCGCTGGAGCCGGGCGTGGTGATCGGATACGAGAAGAACACGCACACCATTCGCAACATGCGCAAGGCAGGCGTCCGCGTGATTCCGATTCAGGGTTTCGAGCTGGGCAAGGGCCGCGGCGGCGGCCACTGCATGACGTGTCCGCTGCTGCGCGATGGGATCTAGGGGACGGATGGAGAAATCGTCAACTCCAGCCGTCCCCGTACGCTACAGCCCCACTGGCAACGTATATGCAGGGCTGTCAGCAACATTGGTAGCCTGCTGGTCCGACCGAACGGGGGCCCCGGCCGGACCGCCAGATACTCCTCGCCATTACTCCGCCGGCGGTTCGCACCAGGACGTAATGGGTACCCGTATTGCGCCGGAACCGAAGTCGGAGGGATGGCAGAATACCGGCTCTGCGCCTTCATCCGGGAACCCATCGTGGTCGGCATCTTGATCAGCGGCAAAGACCGACAGCAGGACATCCTGTGCTAGAGAATCCCCCTCGCAGGCCATCGTGCCGGTGACGCCCCAGAGAAACAGGATTTCGTTGCGGTCAGCCTCTCTTTCCTTCACGCCATAGCCCATCAGGCTGATGTCATAGGTTCCCGAGCCTGTCTTGACCGCCTCCCCGACAAGCTCGGTCATGTAGTCCGCCTCTTCGAAGGGCGGGATCTGGAATGTGGCATCTGGGTTGACGAGGCGCATCACATACGTGAGTTGTTTGCCCGCCGGGTCCAGCGGCGTCAACGTGCTCTGGAACATAAGCGGGTCATCCCACGGGCCTCCTGCGAAGGAGCCGATCCACGCTCCCTCCACGCCGCAACCTCCGTCGGCGGCCTGCGCCGTGTCCACGATAGGTTGGCACGCGCTGAGGGCCACCAGTAGCAGTATCAAAAAGGACACTATCCATGCGCAACGAAGCATTGTGCTGGCCTCCTTTTGGCTGTCTTTGAGCGAGAATGTGGACAAGTAAGACCATGAATTCTCTACTTGTGATCCGACGCCTTTCTTCCTCCTATTGCACCACCTTCCCCTTCCGAATACTGTTCCCGCAAGAAACTCACCAACATCTCCAGGTCAACGAAGTTATGTTCTTCACGGGTCTGCGCATCCTGCAGAATTGAGCGCCAGACATGCCGCCCGTTCAGGTCTTCGCGCCACATGCGGAGCAGAAACGCCGCATAGCGATTGCCGTTCGCATCCGTGGCTGTGTCCATGGCAGCTCTCTGCCCGTCGCATATTGCCGTCAACTCAACGATCCGCAGCGTCGAATCCATGATAGGATGGAAGCGTAGTCTCAGCGTAGATTCAGCCCTCGATCGAACGCGCACCGGGAACTGCGAATCATGCCACGCTTGTCAGTACGCACCCTTGGCGGGGTACAGATCCACGTCGACGGCCGACCGGTCGACGATTTCAGATCGAGAAAGACATGCGCGCTGCTCCTGTATCTGGCAGTCCGGTCCGAATATGTACACCAACGCATTCATCTGGCGGGGCTATTGTGGCCGGATTCGCCGGAACAGACGGCGCGTACCTATCTGCGCCAGTCGCTTGCTGCGTTGAGGGATATCCTGAACGATCGCGCCGCGCCGCGGTCGTTGCTGTTGACCACGCGCCAGACAATCCAGCTCAACCCGCAAGATGATTTCTGGCTGGACGCGGGAGAAGTGCTTTCACGTCTGGAGGCAGCGACCGGTCCCCGTCGTCGCGCCATGACGCCGGACCTGGCCAGCGAATTTGGCGATGCGGTCGCCCTGTACGGCGGCGAGTTCCTGGAAGGATTTCACCTGGACGACTGCCCCGAATTTGGCGAGTGGCAATTGCTGACCGGCGAGCAAATCCGCCGGCAGGTAATCGAGACGCTGGAACGGCTCACACGGTGGCGCGGCCAGCAACAGGCCGTGCACACCGCGCTCCCTTTTGCGCGTCGACGGGTGGAACTGGATCCGCTCTCCGAAGAGGGACAGCGCCAGTACATGCGTTTGCTGGCCCTTTGCGGTGAGCGAAGCGCTGCCCTGGCCCACTACGACCAGTACTGTGAACTGCTGTTCGAGAGCCTACATACGAAGCCCGTGCCGGCAACAACTGCTCTGGCAGATCGCATCCGCAGCGGCGAAATCGGCGTAGATGTCACTCCACCAGGAGCCGGCGTCGTCACCGAAATGCCGCCGTATCTGCAGAAGAGGAGCACGCGGGGTACGGAGCCGCTGGTCGCGCGTGAACGCGAATTGGAACGGCTCGACCGTCACCTGACGGACGTGGTCTCCGGCTCTGCCCAGGGTCGCGTGCTCTTTGTGGTCGGGGCCGCCGGACAAGGCAAGTCGGCGCTGATGTCCGAATTCTCCAGGCGCGCGACGGTCGCGCATGAGGATTTGCTGATGGTGGCGGGGCAGAGCGCCAGCCACGGCGGAATCGGCGATCCCCTTCTGCCATTTCGCCAAGTCTCGGCCCAACTTACCGGCGACCTGCGCATGCCCTGGGCGGCCGGACATCTGGACGAGACGCAGGTGCGCCGGCTGTGGGCTGCTTTCCCTCGCGTGATTCGGCTGCTCCTGGATACTGCGCCAGATTTGGTCGGATCGCTTGTGCCGCAAGTTGCCCTTCGACAGCGCATCGAGTCGCTGCCCAGCCGTAGGGCGAATGCCCTCCTGGCGGCTCTGACAGACCGAATGACACAGACCAGTTCCGTGCGCCAGCCAGGAATATTCGAACAGTACGCGCGTCTATTGCACGAACTCTCGGTGAGTCAGCCATTGCTTCTCCTCCTGGATGACCTGCACTGGGCAGACCGCGACTCCCTCTCGTTGCTCTTTCACCTCGGCCACCAACTGGAGGCAAGTCGCATTCTCGTGTTGGGTGCATTTCGCCCTGAGGAAATCCTGTCGCCTCCGCCAGAATCGCCGCACCCGCTGCAGATCGTGTACCAGGAGCTGCAGCGAAGTGGGTACGCGCCGGTGGACCTGGACGACGTAGACGGGCGGATGTTCGTGGACGCCTTTCTTGATCGAGAGGCAAACGAGCTTGGTACGGAATTCCGAAAAACCGTGCATAGATTGACCGGCGGCAGCCCCTTGTTCACGTCTGAGCTCGTGCACAGCATGCAAGAGAACGGTGACCTTGTCCGCACATCATCCGGCGCTTGGGCAGAGGCTCCATCTCTGTCTTGGGACGCGATGACCACGCGGGTGGAGGCGGTGCTGGGAAGGCGGGTGGCGCAGCTATCGCCATCGCAGCGAGAGCTATTGATGGCGTCGAGCGTGCAAGGGGAGCAGTTTCTGGCCGAGGTAGTGGCCGCCGCACTCGAACGTCCTGCTATCGAGGTCACGGTTGAACTGAGCGGCGCTGTGGAGCGTCATCACCGCCTGGCGCTAGCGGAGGGAGTGGAGCGCGTGGGGGAGTTTCGACTCGCTCGGTACCGATTTCGTCACGCGTTGTTCCAGCAATACCTGTACGCAGAACTGGATCCGGTCGAGCGGGCGCAGCTTCACGAGTCGACCGCCCGCGCACTAGAGGCTCTGTACAGCGGCCACGCCGATGGTCTGGCCCCGATCGCGGGACGGCTGGCTTGGCACTGGCGCCAGGCTGAGTCACCGGATAGGTCGATTGCCTATCACGTGCAGGCCGGCGATTGGGCCGTTCGGCTCTCCGCCTACGCGCAGGCGCAGGATCACTATGAGCGAGGTCTTGCGTTGCTGGAGCAGACGCCACAACGCAATGTCAAACCGCATCAAGAGTTGGAAGTGCTTACGCGTCTCGCCGAAGTGCAATCTATGCTCTATGGTGGAGCCTCCTCCCAGGTGGAGGCGACACTCGGGCGAGCTCGTCACCTACATGTGCCAGGATCGGGTGAAGACGGCGAGCGCTTCCCTCTCGCCAACAGGATTTGGGCGTATCATCACCAACGAGGTGATAACCGGGAAGCCTACCGGCTTGCGCTGTCATGTCTGCAGATTGCCGAGCAGTCAGATCGGCCGGAGTTGATGACGCAGGCGTATTCAAACCTGGGCACATCGCTGCTGCGTCTGGGGCGGATGACGAGTGCGCTCGATCATTTTGTACGGGCTCGCGAAATGGGAGACGCCTGGGCGGCGTCGGAGGGAAAGACGCATACATCTGACTCCGCCATCATCATTCGCGTCAGTGAAGCCGTCGTGCTCTGGTATCTTGGTTTCCCTGCGCAGGCTGCGCAGCGCAACGCTGAGGCAATCGGTATCGCAGAGGAGCAGGAGAACACGTACAGGCTTGTGTTTGCGCTGGTCTTTGCATGCGGGTTATATGCCCGCGCCAGAAAATGGGACAAGGTTTTTCAGTATGCGGAACGAACACACTCGCTCTGTATTGAAAACAACTTTAGGATGTGGAAAGCGGTCGCATGCCTGTATCGCGCTTGGGCCCTTGCCTCCTTGGACGATTGCCGGACAGGTGTAGCGTTGGCAGAAGCGGCCCTGCAAGACATCGGGCAAACTGAACTACTTCACGTGAGATATATCTCGGTGCTTGCCGACATCTATACCTGCTGCGGACGTGCGGATGACGCCTTCTCCACGACCGGGCGCTCGATTGCGGTAATGAATCGGACGGACGAGCGCGAGTGGGAACCCGAGGTGCATCGACTACATGGTGAGTTATTGTTGTCACAGAATGCAGCAAACGCCGGCATGGCGGAATCACAATTCGGTACGGCGATCGACGTGGCGCGCAGCCAGCAGTCGAGAATGCTCGAACTGCGCGCCGTCACGAGCCTGTGTGAGTTGTGGCGCGGCCAGGGCAAAACAGGACAGGCGCGCGACCGCCTCTCGGAATGCTACGCCTGGTTCACGGAAGGCCTCGATACTCCGGACTTGGCCGCGGCGCGCGGATTGCTCGACCGGCTGAACGCGTAGCCATCCGGGGTCTACACGTGTCCCTTCACAATTTCCTAACATCTTCTTCAGGGGATTCCAACGATCCACGTCCATGATGATCTGGGATATACTGACGTGGCGTCGCGATTTCTCTCGAAATCCAATTCACGCCTCTGCGCCGATACTCTCGGCAAGATCGATAGACCGACCATGTTCTGGAACAACGGCCGCAACAACGGTACAAAGGGCGAGGACGGCCCAGCCGTGCGCACGCCCGTCATCGACATCCACGAGATGACCAAGACCTATGTCATGGGACAGACGGAGGTGCACGCGCTGCGCGGCGTCTCCGTAACCATCGAGGAGGGCGAATACGTCGCCATTGTGGGGGCGAGCGGCTCCGGCAAGAGTACGTTGATGAATATGATCGGGATGCTCGACCGGCCCACCAGCGGCAGCTACCGCATTCGAGGCGACGAAGTCAGCAAGCTGAGCCGCAATCGCATGGCCGACCTGCGCAACAGCGAGATCGGCTTTGTATTCCAGAACTTCAACCTTCTCGCGCGCACGGACGCTCGCCGTCAAGTGCAATTGCCTCTTTTCTATGCCGGCGCGCCCGCGCGCGAGGCTGCGCGCCGGGCCACGGAAGCATTGGAGCGCGTGGGGCTGGGCGACCGCACGGGACACAGACCGGATGAACTCTCCGGCGGGCAGCAACAGCGCGTCGCCATCGCACGGGCTCTGGTCACCAACCCCAGCGTGTTGCTGGCGGATGAGCCCACGGGGGCGTTGGATTCCAAGACGGGGGCAGAGTTGCTGGAGCTGTTTGACGAGTTGCACGGCCAGGGCATGACGTTGCTTGTGGTGACCCACGACTGGAATGTGGCGCATCGGGCCGAACGCATCGTCACGCTCATGGACGGCGTGGTGATCGACGACCGGCCCGTGGATGAGCAGTCGCTGCCGCAGGAGCCTGTGCCGCAGCCACTGACGCCGCCACTCGCGCCACCGGGGACCGTACAAGCATGAAGGTGATTCGATATTTCGGCGTGGCGCTGGACAGCATCCGCGCCAACAAGTTGCGATCCTCCCTGACTATGCTGGGCATCATCATCGGCGTGGCGGCGGTGCTGACCACGATGGGCATCGGCGCGGGCGCGGCGGCCAGCATCACGGATCGAATCCAAAGCCAGGGGACGAACTTGCTGTCCGTCGCTTCGGGCAGCGGCGGTTCGGGCTCGACGCTCACCATGGGCGACGCGGAGGCGCTCTCTGAATCGGCGTTGCACAATGAGTTGGTCGCTGTCGTGCCCGAGTTTTCGTCCAGCGCTACGTTGACGGCCGGCTCATCGGATAGCCAGAATCAGGTCGTGGGCACGCTGCCCGCCTATGCGGACGTGCGCAACCTGGAGACGCAGGCGGGCCGTTTCTTCGACGATGAAGAGACCGCAGCCAGCACGCGCGTGGCGGTCCTCGGCTCCACCGTCGCCAGCGATCTATTTGGCTATGCGGACAATGCGCTGGGCCAGAAGGTGCGTATCGGCGGCGAGCCGTTTCAGGTGATCGGCGTGCTGGAGGAGAGTGGCGGTTCCGGCTTCGGCGGGCCGGATGGCCAGGTCTACGTGCCCATCGGCGTGGCGCAGGAACGTCTTTTCAATGCGCAACGCTATCGTGGGGACTACACGATCACGGCGATGAGCATCCAGGCCGCGGACGGTGAACGTATGGAGCAGGCGGAGACGCAGATCGAGCAGACCCTGCGTCTGCGCCACGGACTTGGCCCCGACGACGAGAACGACTTCTCGATCTTCAATCAGGCCAGCCTGTTGGAAGTCGCCGGCGAAGTGTCGCAGACGATGACTGTCTTTCTGGGCAGCATCGGCGCCATCAGTCTGTTGGTGGGCGGCATCGGCATCATGAACATCATGCTCGTCTCGGTCACAGAACGCACGCGTGAGATCGGACTGCGCAAGGCGCTGGGCGCCCACGACAGCGACATCCTGATGCAGTTTCTGATCGAGTCGCTTGTGTTGGCCAGCCATGGGCGGCATGATCGGTATGGGGCTCAGTTTTGGCCTAGCATTCGCCGTGGGCAGTATTCCGGATTTCCCCTTTTCCGTCGTGATCCAGCCACAGGCGCTGATACTGGCGCTCGCCGTCAGCTTCGCCAGTGGTTTCGTGTTCGGCCTGTACCCCGCCATGCGCGCCACGCGGCTGGATCCCATCGAAGCGCTGCGCTTCGAGTAGCAACGTGAGCAAGAGAAGGCCCAATCGATGTCCAAGATAGCATTGATCGTACTCATTCTTGTTGTTGCGCTGGCTGGTTGCGGCGCGAGAGCGAGTTCGGATTCAGGCGCCGGCAATCGTGCGGCCGCGCAAAACGGCCAGGGCGCAGGGGGGGATCTCGCTACGGTGCCGATCCGGCCGGCCGATTCCCTCCTCGGCGAGGTCAGCGCTTCCGGCAACATCGATCTGGTCAGCCGTCGCGCCGTGGCCATGCAGGTGGACGGCGAGGTACGCGAGATCGCCGCGAAGCCGGGGGATGTCGTGGCGGTCGGCGACGTGCTGCTCTGGCTGGACACGACGGAATTAGAGAGAGATGCGCATCGCGCCAGGCTCAGCGTCGACGCCGCCAAGAATCAACTGGACCAGTTGACGGAAGCGGCGGAGGCCGCAGACATGGCGGCTGCACAGGCAGACCTGGCGGAGGCCGAGGAGAATCTTGCCGAAACGCTGGCGGGGCCGAGCGCCGACGAGATTCGCCGCGGCGCGCAGCTCGCTGGCGTCCGCGCAGGCAAAGTACACTGAGTTGTTGGCGGGCCCAAGCGACGCCGAACGGACGCAGTTGAGCGCAGACCTCAAAAAGAAAGAGGTAGCCCTCGCCAAGGCGCAAGGCGACTATGATGAGATTGCTTGGAGAAACGACTCGGGTTTGACGTCGCAGGCGGTGGAGTTGCAGCAGGCGACCATCGACTATGAATCCGCGTTGGCGGCCTACGCGGAAGCGACTGAGGACGCGTCCGCGTCGGACCTGGCGTCTGCGGAGAGCAGCATCCAGGATGCGCAGGTGAAGCTAGACGAATTGTTGAATTCGCCCTCTGAAGCAGAGGTAGCCCAGGCGCAGGCCAAGGTCGCCCAGGCGCAGGCTGCGCTTTCTGACCTCCAGGTTGGACCGTCGGAAATGGACCTGGCCGAAGCCCGCATTTCGTTGGAACAGGCGGTCGTTGACCTGGAAGAGGCATATAACAACCTCTCTATGGCCCAAGTAACGGCCCCAATTGACGGCACAGTATTGGAGGTAAACGCGGAGGTGGGCGAGCGCGTAACTCAGGAACACCGTAGTCGCGACGCTTGCGGATACTTCCCTGCTCGAACTGACCATCGATGTGGCGGAGATCGACGTCGCCAAGGTGGAGCCTGGGCAGCCGGCCACCATTGAGATTGATGCGCTGCCGGGGCGTACATTCGCGGGCGTCGTCGACTACGTCGCGCCGGCCAGCGACACATCTTCCGGTCTGGTCAACTATCCGGTGACGATCCGTCTCGACAATGGTGCACTGGCCGGCGTGCGCCCTGGTATGACGGCCGTCGCCACGCTGATGAGCGCGACGGCTGATCTGGAGACTGCTTGGCTGGTTCCGGCAAATGCTGTGCGACAGCAGGGTGAGGGCGCGGTGGTGATGGTCCTGCGCGAGGGTGCACCGCAGCCGGTTCCTGTGGAACCGGGCGACGTACAGGGCGAGTATATGGTCGTGCGTTCGGCGGACCTACAGGCCGGCGACCAGGTGGTGGGCAGTGTCACCAGCTTCGTGGGGGAGAGCGATTTCCGGTTTGGGCCGGGCGGCGGCATGCGGCCACCCGGCGGCGGGAATCGCTAACTGCCGCGCAACCGCATCTATTGCAGTTCCGCAAATATGGGCAGGTTCCTGTACAATGGAGTCGGGCGCTGTCGTCCAGCGCTATGAACAATCCCATAGATAGCGGCAGGCAGCGCGCTTGAGCAGCAGGTTGCAATTGCAGCCTGTAACTGCAGCCCACTCCGCACGTATGGTTCCACGCGTGGGTTGTGTAGAAATCATCATGCCGCAGCGTCACGAAGCTCAGAGGACGGATCATGGCAGAACGCTCTTCAGCATCAACGGACCTAAAGATCTGGCTTCAGTCGCTGCTTACGGTGGGCATCATCGCCGTTGGAGGGTACTTCGGCGTGACGATGCTGGCGCCTGAAATGGCCGATCCCCAGCAGGAGACGCAGACAGAGCCCACATTGGTTGCCTATCAAGCGCCTCAGCCTGGCGAGGACATCCAGGCGGGCGAGGCAACGGCGTCTGCCGAGACGGCGGCGGCGGAGCCGGAAGGCGGGCAAGTTGAAGAGGGGCAGGCGCCGGCTGGAGAAGAAGCCACTCTGCCTGCGGATGCGGAAGGTCAGCCCGGCGCGGGCCAAGCCGATCGCCCGGCCTCCGGTGCTCGCCAGACCGCAGTAGCACAGGGCACGCCTATGCCTGCGGGTGAGCGGCCGGGCGAGCGAGCGCCGGGGACAGGCGGCAGCGCCGCTGATGCGCGGATGACAGCGATTGCACAGGGCACCATGCTTCCAGCGGACCAGCCAGCCGGTGGAGAAGGGGCGACGCAACTGCAGGCGCGTATGACGGCCATCGCACAGGGTACGTTTGCTCCCGGGGAAGAGACATCTGAAGACGCTGCGGCAGCGAGTACTCCTCAGCCTATTGCAACGAGTGCACCCGAAGCCACGGTTTCGACTGATGCCGCCGCACCCGGTGCAGAGAGCACAGCCGGTGGCGGGGAGCCGGCCGGCTCCCCGCTGGGAACCCGGCTTTTCGCGGTCACACGCGGCGCAGGGGCCAAGCTCTATGACCGGCCCGATGGCGATATTGTTGGCGACCTGGTGGCGGGATCGGCGCTGTCGGCTCTGGCGCGTTCGGACGACGGTTTGTGGACCCTCGTGCAGAGCAATGACAACGCCGGATGGATACCGCTCGATCAGTTGGTTCTCTTTGGCGCGGAAAGCTTGCCGGTGCTCAGCGAGATCGAGTCGAGCGCAGGCCAACCCGCGTTGAGCCGGCCCGAAGCCGGTCAGCCGGTCAGGCCGCCTGCAGCGTCAACGCCTGCGGCTGCGCAGGTCACGCCCGCTGCGACAGCGCAGCCGGACGTCATTGCACCGGTGCCTGGTGAATTTATCGAGCCCGTGGTAGCGAGAGTGATCTCGCAAAACGCACGGCTCAACGTACGCGCCGGGCCAGGAGCAGCTTTTGAAATCCTGGAGCGTGTCAACCCCGGAGAGGAATTCGTCGCGTTGGCGCGCACGGCCGTGGGCGACTGGGTCCAGATCGCGTTGCCGGAAACGGAGACTGGCGCGGGTTGGGTGGTCGTTGACTACGTCGACCTCAGCGACCGCATTGACACGTTGCCGGTTTCGGACCTGGGCGACGTAGGCGGCCCGTCCACTGCACTGCCGTCGCCAACGCCGGTTGATTCGGGCGATGCGACGGACGGAGCGCCGGCGCCCGCAGAAGGGACAGCCGCTCCGGCCGATGTAGGTGCGACGACCGATGCGGTGGAAATGGCCCGGTTCGAGTTGCGCGAGGGCCCCGGTCCGGAATTTGACGTTGTCGTCGACGTGGACGGGAGCGTGGAGTTCATTGAATTTGACCGCAGCGACGATGGTGCATGGACCCGAATCGGGATACTGGAGTCGCCTGGCGGCGTGGGCTGGGTGCGCTCGGAGCAACTGGGCCAGGTGACGGTTGAACCGGCCGGAGCGGATGCGGCCAGCGCAGCGACGGCGGCGTGGAGACAGTCAGCACGACCGCCAGCGTCCATTGGAGACGAATTCGCGGCCGGTTCCCAAACGTCCGAGGGGCCCGATGCGCCCGTCGTGTTTGAGACGGCGGACTTCCCGGAACCTGTTGCGGCCACGGTCATTGCCGAGGACGCGAGGCTGAATGTGCGTTCTGGTCCGGGCATGGAGTTCGACATCATTGAGAAGCTGGAACCGGGCGCAGTCGTGGCTGCTCTTGCGCAGAATGCAGACGGAGAGTGGACGCGGGTCGCCATTCCGGATTTGGAGGACGGCGCGGGGTGGGTCGCCACCGAGTTTGTGACGCTCAGCGGAGTGGCAGGGACCCTGGCCACTGCAGAAGGCGACGCTGTGGCGGCGGGTTTGCCGGCGCCGGCCCTAAACATAGTATCGCCGTTGCCGACCGTGTTTGTTCCGCACAGCGAGCTGGAGTCCGTGTTGGCCACCGTGATTTCGGAGGGCGCATTCCTCAACGTGCGTGCTGGCCCGGGCGCCGACTTCCGGCTTGTTGATCAGGTGGAGCCGGGCGACCAGTTCGTCGCCTCGGCGCGCAGCGCACTGGGGGACTGGGTGCAGATCGTGCTGTCCGAGTCCGGTGGCGCCGGCTGGGTCGCGTCCGAGTTTGTGGATCTGAACGCGCCGGTGCATGTGCTCGACGTCGCCGGTCCGGACGCGTCGGCGTGGGACTTTCCGATAGTGGCCCCGGATACAACGAGCGCAGGCCGGGCCGGCGCGGACGCCGCCAATGATGTCGCACAGGAGGCGGATGGCCTGGACCCGCCCAAGTTTCTACCCGTAGTTGGGGCCCAATTCGCCACAGACGCCGCCGCCAATCTGGGCGGCATACTTGTTTTTGAGGCCAGTAACGGTGGTCGCATCTACGGCTTTGACCTGGAGAGCGGCGCGCTCTGGTCCATCACCACAGGCTTTGATCCTGCCGTCAGCCCGGATGGTCGGAGCGTCGCATTTACACGCGACGGCGGCGAAAGCGGCCTCTATGTCGTCGACATTGACAGCGGCAACGAACGCCTGATCTTTTCCGGCGGGCAGCGTCTGGCCGCGCCGAAGTGGAGCCCCGACGGCAATTGGATCGTGTTCTCGCGTGGGGACGACGCTTACCAGTGCATTCCCTTCGGGCCCAGTTGTATTCCTGTGGATGAATTGGGCGGACGCCCGCTGCCGGATGATATTTCACCCGTGACGAAAGTGAACTATCATCTGTCGGTGGTCGATGCCCAAGGGCAGAACTACCACGATCTCGCCACGCTTGAATCGGCGCGGGCGCCGGACTGGAATGAGGCGGGCATTGTCTATCAGTCGGATGCCGGGCTGCAGCGCACCGCGGACGAGCCGAACGCGACCAGTCAGCAGATCATCAACGATATCCTCAAACCCTATTTCCACGATCCCGACTGGCAGCCGAACGGCGGCAGAATTGTCTACCAAGGCAAGGAGGCCAGCCATTGGGAGCTCTTTGTTGTCAACCCGGACGGGTCCGGCGTCACTGCACTCACGCGGCCGCTGACGGCGCTGGTTGACGAGCTGCCCAGCAACGTGGCGCCGGCGTGGAGCCCGGACGGCGACGCGATTGTGTTCCTGAGCAACCGTGCAGAAGGCGGTGAAGCCGGCGATTGGCGGTTGTGGGTGATGGATGCGGACGGCAAGAACCAACGCCCGCTGCCCATCGATGTGCCCATCGGCTATACGTTCGGCGATGAACAAGTGGTGAGTTGGGGCCGCAGACCTGACTGAGGCTCTATCCGGTTCCGGCGCAAGGGCGAACTGTCCCAGACTCCTGTTGGGAAAGGAGACGCGTCCATGCTGCGCACAGCGATCATTGGCGTAGGCTGGGCGGGCCGGCGTCACATTCAAGCCATCCGCGAACTGAATCGCAAGATCGATGTGGCGTGTCTCGTCGACAGCGACGCGGCGCACCTGTCCGCTGCCGTGGACGAGACGGGCGTCGGCAAGACGTATGCCGGCATACGCGAGGCGCTTGCGGACCCCGACATCGATGCGGTTTCCATCTGTACGCCGCACGCCTTGCATTGCCCTATGGCCGTGGCCGCCGCGGAGGCCGGGAAGCACGTTCTGTGCGAAAAGCCGATGGCGGTCACCGTCGATGAGGCCACGCAGATGATCGAGGCGGCGGACCGCAACGGCGTCACGCTGTTCGTGGCCGAGAACGCGGCCTACAGTCGCGCGCGCCAAGTTTCTGCGCAAGACGCTGGCGCAGCCCGGCGAGGGGGCTGGCGTTGCCATCGGCGAGCCGACCCACGTATTCGTTGCAACCGGCTTCGCAGCCCTGGACTACGGCTATCCTGGTCGCCGCGCGTGGTTGGCTGAACCACAACAGGGCGGCAGCGGCGCTTGGTTGCTGCAGGGCATACACACCGTGGCGGAAGTGCGCTCCATCCTTGCGCCCGCGTGTGGCGAGGTGGAGACTGTCTATGCGCGGGAGCACAAGGTCAGTTCCTTTGTGCGACGCGACCTGGAAGGCACGGTGAGTGTGCTTCTCACGCTGGCGAACGGGCTGACTGTGTCGCTCATGCAGACCAGCGAGACGCGGCTGCCCGGCAATCTGAAGGCAATCACGGTGTACGGCGACTGCGGCAGCGTACGCGCCGCAGCCAAGTCCTATGAGTTCATCTCTGCGGATGGCGTCGGCGAGCCCGTCCCGCGACCCTATGGTCCGGAGACACTGTCCACCTACGCGCAGGAGATGGAAGCCTTCGCGGATGCGGTTGCGGGCCAGGGCGCCGGCATCACGTCCGGGCGCAGTGAGCGTCATAGCCTCGCCGTCGTACAGGCGGGCTACGAGTCGATGGCAAGCGGACTTCCCGTACATCTGCCAAAGCGGTTTGGGATTCTATACGCGGCGTGATATTGTCATTGCGCTACGGTGGCAGACCATGGCGACGGTCGATACGAAATCGTGTTCAACTCGCGCCAGCGGGCGTCAATACGCGTGGATTCCTCGACGTCTGCACGGCTGCGCCTCGGCCCCGGCACACTGGATGGATCGCTCCACGCAGGACATGGCATAGCAGACAGGGCGCTTTGTGAGCAGAAAACGCAATCCGGAGATCGGAGCCGGACGCACCTTTCCCCTTGGGGCTACAGTGGTTCCCGGCGGCGTCAACTTCTCCGTCTATTCCAAGAGCAGCACGGAACTCCATCTTCTTCTATTTGACGGCCCGGACGATCGCGGAACCTGCCAGCGTTATCCCGTTGCATCCCAAACGCAACCGTACCTTTCACTACTGGCATGCGTTTGTGCCAGGCATCGGCAACGGTCAGGTGTACGGCTACCGAGCCTTTGGACCGAACTATCCGGAGGCGGGGCTACGCTTCGATGGGGAGAAGCTGCTGCTGGACCCGTATGGGCGGGCGGTTGCTGTGCCGGCGCAGTACAGTCGCGACGCGGCCAAGAGCGCTTGGCGACAACACGCCCTACGCCATGCGCAGCGTGGTGGTCGATGAGTCCAGCTATGACTGGGAAGGCGACGAGCCGCTGCGGCCGCCCTTTGCCCGCACCGTCATCTACGAGATGCATGTGCGCGGCTTTACGCAGACACCCGAACTCGGGTGTTGCCGCGAGACAAGCGCGGCACCTACGCCGGTCTGGTGGAGAAGATTCCCTATCTGCAAAGAGTTGGGCGTCACCGCGGTGGAATTGTTGCCGGTGTTCCAGTTCGATGCGCAGGAAGCGCCGCTCGGGACTGACCAACTACTGGGGCTACAATCCCGTCTCGTTCTTTGCGCCGCACTGCGCGTACAGCTCCAACCAGGATCCGCTGGGCCCGCTCAACGAGTTCCGCGACATGGTCAAGGCGCTGCACCGGGCGGGCATCGAGGTGATCCTGGATGTGGTCTACAACCACACGGCGGAGGGCAATCACGCCGGGCCGACCTTCTGCTTCAAGGGGCTGGAGAACAGCGCCTACTACATTCTGACGGAGAACCGCGCTCGCTACGCCAACTACAGCGGCACCGGCAACACGCTGAACGCCAACCAGCCTGTGGTGCGGCGTATGATCCTGGACAGCCTCCACTACTGGGTGGAGGAGATGCACGTGGACGGCTTCCGCTTTGATCTGGCGTCGATCCTCTCGCGCGACGAGGAGGGCGTGCCGCTGGCGAATCCGCCCATCCTCTGGGACATCGAGACGGACCCCGTGCTGGCCGGAACAAAGCTGATCGCCGAGGCGTGGGATGCGGCGGGTCTCTACCAGGTGGGCAACTTTGCCGGCGACCACTGGAAGGAATGGAACGGCCATTTCCGGGATGACGTGCGCGCGTTTCTGAAGGGCGACCGAGGGCATGACCGAGGACGTGGCTGCACGCTTTCTGGCCAGCCCGGATCTGTACGGACATGCCGATCGCGAGCCGGAGCAGAGCATCAACTTCGTCACCTGCCACGACGGGTTCACGCTGAACGATGTCGTCTCGTACAACGAGAAACACAATGCGGCCAACGGCGAACACAACCGCGACGGCCACAACTACAACCTGAGCTGGAATTGCGGCGTCGAGGGACCCACCGACGATCCGGAGATCGAGCGGCTGCGCAACCGCCAGGTGAAGAACTTCTTCGTCGTGACGCTCGGCGCGCTGGGCGTGCCCATGTTGCTGATGGGCGACGAAGTGCGCCGGACGCAGCGCGGCAACAACAATGCCTATTGCCAGGACAACGAGATCAGTTGGTTCGACTGGAGACCTGGTCGAGAAGCACGCGGATATGCACCGCTTCGTGAAGCGGTTGATCCGGCTGCGCCAGGATCTGGACATCTTTTCGCGATGACCACGGCCTTTGTCTGACGGAGTTGCTGGAACGGGCGCGCATCCAGTGGCACGGCGTCAAGTTGCACCAGCCGGACTGGGGCGATGATTCACACACGTTCTCGTTCACAGTACGAGGCCGGAGTTTCTCATTTCAGGTGATCGTCAACGCCTACTGGGAGGCGCTGGAGTTTGAATTGCCGCAGGTCTGAACAGCGGTCGCAATGGGCGCTGGCGTCGAATCGTCGACACGTATCTGGAGCCGCCCGACGACTTCAGCGAAATGGCGACGGCGCCCGTCGGTCGAATCGTATGTCTACACCGTGCAACCGCGCACGGTGGTCATTCTCGCCGCCGAGATCAAGAGTTAGTCCGGACTCCCCGGTAATCGCGTGCAGTTCGCCGGCGCAGATGTTTGTCGTTGCAGCGCTGATGCGTATATTGTCATGGGTGTAGGCGAATTCGCGTCCGCTGGGGGCGTGTGCTTCGGCCTTGCCGCGGCGCAATTGAGGATCCGATTGCCGCCGCGAAGTCGCGAGATCACTTGGATGCGAATCATGAGAGTTTGGCGTTGATGAAATGCATGTACCTGACGTTCGCCATTCTTGCGCTCACCGTCGTCCTATTTGTGTGGGGCAAGCTTCGCTCGGATGTGATCGCGTTGCTGGCCTTGCTGGCCCTGTATTTGACCGGCATCCTTACCTTGCCGCAGACACTGGCCGGCTTCGGTGATTCGACCGTCATCATGATCGCCGCGCTCTTTGTGGTAGGCGAGGGATTGTCGCGTTCCGGGGTGACGGCCTGGATGAGCAGCCGGCTCCGTTCGCTGGCAGGCGGCAGTACGCTGCGACTGCTTGTGGCCCTCATGGTCTTTGCCGCCGCGCTCTCGGCCTTTATGAGCAACACGGGGGCGGTGGCCGCGTTGATGCCCGCTGTGGTGGCTGCGGCATGGGGGGTCGCCAGCGTACCGGCCAAGTTCCTGATGCCCCTGGCGTATGCCGCCAATTCGGGCGGGCTGCTTACGCTGACGGGGACGCCGCCCAACATTGTGGTGGCGGACACGCTATCGGCGGCGGGGTTCGAGCCGTTCGGATTCTTCGCGTACGCCTTGATCGGGCTGCCGCTGCTCCTCGTCTGCCATCGGTTATATGGTTCTGCTGGGAGTGCGCATGTTGCCTGACCGCACGAATCTGTCGCCGCCGGCGGACCTGGACATGTCGGTGGGCGAGTGGGCGGACGCGTATTCGCTGCACGGCAAATTGTTTCGGCTGCGCGTGCGTGCGCAGTCGAAGCTGTCGGGTATGACGCTTGCGGAGTCCGGCCTGGGCCACGATTACGAGATCACGGTACTCAGCGTCAAACACCACAACGACGGCGAGCGCGAGCCGATTGTTGACGGCTGGGGGTTGGACGACGTGTTGATGCCCGACGGCAATACAGTTCTGCGCCCCGGCGACGAGCTGCTTGTGCGCGCCACGGCGCCCATTGTCCAGAAAGCCATGGGCGATTTCAACTTTGGCGTGCAGGTGTCTGGACGAGTACACGGAGCCCCTCTCCGGCACGTTGCTTTCGCACGAGATCGGCCTGGCGGAGGTATTGGTGACGCCGCGTTCCAGCTTCATCGGCCAGACGTTAGCCGAGAGCGGCTTCTACAAGCGCTACGGCGTGCAGGTGATGGGCGTGCTGCGCAACAACGAGCTGGCCATGCGCCAACGCGTCAAGCTGCAGTTCGGCGATTCGCTCCTCGTGCGCGGCATGTGGAGCAACATTGAGCAGTTGGCGAATGAGCGCCGAAACTTCGTCGTGGTGGGCCAGCCGGAGGCCATGGCCCAGCAGATAGTGGACATCAGCTCGCGATACGGTGCTGGCTGGCGGAATTCTTGTCGCCATGATCGTGCTGATGGTCAGCGGCATGGTTCCGACTGTGATTGCGGCCGTTATGGCGGCAGTCGCAATGGTGCTGCTGGGCTGTCTCAACGGCGAGCAGGCCTATCGCGCTATCTCATGGAGCAGCGTGGTCTTGATCGCGGCGATGATTCCGATGAGTACGGCGCTCAATGTGACTGGCGGCGCGGAGTTGATCGCGTCCACGCTGGTGAATACGCTGGGCTCGCTAGGCCCGCTGGCGTTGATGGCGGGCGTTTTCGTGCTCACGTCTGGGTTTAGCCAGGTGATCAGCAACACGGCCACGACGGTGCTGGTGGCGCCGATCGTCTTGTCCGCGGCGCTCAGCCTGGGGTTGTCGCCGTATCCCTTCCTGATGATTGTGGCGGTCGGCGCGTCTTCGGCGCTGTTGACGCCCATCGGCACGCCGCCCAATCTGTTGGTGATGGCGCCGGGCGGCTACAGCTTCAACCACTACATGCGTGTCGGCCTGCCGCTTGTGATTCTGTTCTTGGTCGTGAGTCTGTTGGTCATTCCGTTGGTTTGGCCGTTCCATATATAGAGGAAGTAGTCACCGTATAGGAAGTAGCCGCCGAGTCGCTACGGTGGCAGGAAGATGACGCGCATTGGCTCTGGCGGGCAGGTTCGCTGGCGCTCACCGCGAGAACCAGTCACCGCGACCGGCAATACGATTCAGCGAATCTTTGTACGACGTGTAGCGAGTAGAATAGACATTCGGGGAGGATGTCCATGATTCCAAATAGCCTCAGCCAAACGCGCAGGACGGACACGCTGGACAAGTTCAAGGAGTCATTGATTGACAGCCTGTACTATGTCGCGCGGCTCGGCCGTGCAGTCTGCAAGTATGCTCGACGTTTACACAGCGTTGGCCTACACGGTGCGCGACGCGCTCGTGCACAACTGGCACGCGACCTCGGAAGCGCAATACGAGGCGAACCCGAAGTTCGTCTACTACTTCTCTGCCGAATATCTGCTGGGACAGCAGTTGACGCAGAACATGCTCTATGCCGGCGCCTGGGACATGGCGAGAGAGGCGGCTGCGGAATTCCGCATTTCGCTGGACGATCTTGTTGCCCTGGACAAGGAACCCGGGCTTGGCAACGGCGGCCTGGGCCGGCTGGCTGCGTGTTATCTGGACTCCCTTGCGACGCTCGACATCCCCGCAGTGGGCTACGGCATTCGCTATGAGTACGGCATCTTCACCCAGACCTTTCAGGAGGGCTGGCAGGTGGAGCAGCCGGACGACTGGCTCTTTCTGGGCAACCCGTGGGAATTCCAGCAGCCCGACGACATGGTGGAGGTGCATTTTGGCGGGCACACGGAACGGTACATGGACGAGGAAGGTCTCTATCGCACGCGGTGGGTCCCCGCCAATGACCTGTTGGGCGAGCCGATTCATATGCTTGTGCCAGGGTACGGGACGCGCACGGTCAATTTGATTCGCCTGTGGCGGGCGCGGGCGACGAAGGCGTTCGACTTCCAGCTATTCGACATCGGCGACTACGCGCGTGCGGTTGAAGGCAAGGTGCGCAGCGAGACCGTGACAAAGGTGCTCTACCCGAATGACAACAACGCGCAGGGGCGGAGGCTGCGGCTGGCGCAGCAGTACTTCTTCGTCGCCTGTTCGTTGAAGGACATCTTCCGTCGCTTCCGGCTGCGCAACCAGGACCTGGAAAAGTTCCCGGAAAAGGTCGTGATCCAGCTCAACGACACCCATCCGGTGATCGCCATTCCGGAATTGATGCGCATCTTTCTGGACGAGTACTTTCTCGACTGGGACCGCGCGTGGGACATCACGCGGCGCACATTCGCATATACGTGCCACACGTTGATGCCGGAGGCGCTGGAGCGGTGGCCGGTCAGCCTGTTCGAGTCGCTATTGCCGCGACATCTGGAGATCATCTACGAGATCAACAAGCGCTTCTTGGGTGAGGTGCGCAAGCGCTACCCGGACGACGAGGCACGCGTGATCCGCATGTCGATCATCGAAGAGGGCGACGAGCGCATGGTGCGCATGGCGAACCTGGCGACCATCGGCAGCTTCTCGGTCAACGGCGTCGCCGAGTTGCAGAGCGAGCTGCTGCGCGAGCGCACGCTGCCCGATTTCGCCGAGTATTGGCCGGAGAAGTTCAACAACAAGACCAATGGCGTGTCGCCGCGGCGCTTCATGCGCATCGCCAATCCGCGTCTCTCGGAGCTGATCACCGAGACGATCGGCGATGGGTGGCTGCGCGATCTGGAGCGGCTGCGCGAGCTCGAGGACCATATCGATGAGTGAAGAATTCCGCCGGCGTTGGCGAGAGATCAAACTGGACGACAAGCGCGAGCTGGCCGGCCATATCCTGGAGCTTACACGGGTGCAGGTGAATCCGGAGAGCCTGTTCGACGTGATGGTCAAGCGTCTGCACGAGTACAAGCGGCAATTGCTCAAGGCGCTGCACATCATCACGCTGTACAACCGGCTCAAGGATAACCCGGACATGGAGATGGCCCCGCGTACGTTCATCTTTGGAGCCAAGGCCGCGCCGGGCTACTACATGGCGAAGCTGATCATCAAGCTGATCAACTGATGTGGCCGAGGTGGTCAACCACGATCCGGACGTGCGCAATCGGTTGAAGGTCGTGTTCCTACCCAACTTCAACGTCACGTTGGCCGAGAACATCTATCCTGCTGCCGACGTTTCGGAGCAAATCTCGATGGCGGGCAAGGAAGCGTCCGGCACGGGCAACATGAAGTTCGCGCTCAACGGCGCGATCACCGTGGGCACGCTGGACGGGGCCAACATCGAGATCCGCGAACGTGTGGGCGAGGAGAACTTCTTCCTGTTCGGGCTGACGGCGGATGAGGTCTTTGAGGCGAAGAGCAACGGCTATAGCCCGCGGGCATACTATGAAAGCAATGCGGAGTTGCGCCGCGCCATCGATTGCATTGGCTCGGGATTGTTCTCCGGCGGAGACAAGGAGCTGTTCCAGCCCATCGTCTCCAGCCTGCTCGACCGTGACGAGTTCATGCTGTTGGCGGACTATGCGCCGTATGTGGAGGCGTCGGAGGCAGCGGCGGCCGCGTTCCAGGACACGGAACGCTGGACGCGCATGTCGATCGTGAACTCAGCGCGCTGCGGCTTCTTCTCCTCGGACCGGGCGATCCAGGAATATGTCGAAGACATTTGGGGCGTGAAGCCGGTGCGTGTGGAGTAGCGCGAGGAGTGATATCGGATGCGGCAACGCAGGGCCGGTTCGTGGCAGCGGGACCCACGAGCCGGCCCTTTCGCGTCATGTCGCGGGCAGGTATTCCCGCCCCTTCATGAGCCGCGTGATGGCGTCGTTGCAGGGAGCGGACAGGCCGAGACGTGCGCTTTCGCGCGCACAGTATCCGTTGAGCGCGTCAATTTCGGTGGGCAGGCCGCGGTCGAGGTGTTGCATCATGGAAGGCCGGTGGAAGCGCTGTGCCGCCCACGCCTGGATCGTGGCGACCGGGTCCTCGTCGGGCAGCTCGACACCCACTGCATCGGCCAGGGCCACAGCTTCGCGGATGATGCAGGTTCGGAATTCGTCCAGCTCCGGCACCTCGCGCACGTAGCCGGGATTGAGGTCGGTGATGGCGCACACGGCGTTGACCGCGCAGTTGTGGACGAACTTGCCCCAGATGATGTTCATGATGTCGTCGTCAATAACCGGATTGAGGCCGGCGGGTTCCAGCGCAGCGGCCAGGGCCTCGAGACGTTGGCTGCGCGTGCCGTCGAGCTCACCGACGTGCGTGGGGCCTGTGCCGGTCTGCTTGACCGCACCGGGGCCGCTGAGCGCGCCGCTGATGAAGCAGATGCCGCCCACGACGCGCTCTTCGCCCAATACTTCCTGCATTGCCTCGATATTGCCAAGCCCGTTCTGCAGCGTGACCGCGTAGCCGTCGTCTTTGAGCAGGGCATGCGCCGACTGTGCGGCGTCGCCTGTGGAGTAGGCGTTGACGATGATGAGGGCGACGTCGGCTTTGGGCGACGGCCGCCGGGTCAATGGAGGCGCGCACGGTGAGGACGGTCTCCATGCCGTCTTCCTCGAAGCGAAGGCCGTCGCGCGTTGATGCTCGCAATGTGTTCTTCGTCGATGTCGATCAGGGTGACGTCCTGCCCGCTTTGCGCCAGGCGCGCGCCGTATACGGCGCCGAGACTGCCTGCGCCGATCACTGCGATATGCATGTCAGTAGCCTTTCCGATGCGATGGTGTGCGTTCGTCGAGAATCCAAGGGAACCGGGTCGCCGCTGTCATTCCGGCCTTGAGCCGGAATCTACGCACCGGTACCGAGTCAGGCCGGGGACCTGACCTACGACTCAGCGGCAGCGGCGGACTGTACGGCCTTCCGGGATTACTCTATCACCGCTAGAGCGTGGCTGCCAGTTCCGCCACCGCTTCGGAAGCGCCTGTATCGATGGGATCGCCGTGGCCGAAGACGAGCGTCTCAAACGACAGGGTCGCCAGCTTCCTGACGCTGTCGTTGGCCATGCCCATGTCTGCTGTGAAACGGGGGATGGAGCCGGTGAACAGATTGTCCTGATTGGCCACGGCGTCGCCCGCGATCAGGAGCGAGCCTACCGGATCGTAGATGGAGACGTGACCCAGCGTATGTCCCGGCGTGCCGATTATCTGCATGCCGAAGACCTCGTCGCCGTCCAGCACGGGCTGAATCGGCTGAGGCGCCTGGATCTGTGGGATGTCGGCCTCGCCGGCATAGATGGTGGAGGCGGTGGCCGCGGCTGACGATCTCGGCCAGGCCGCCCACATGGTCGCCGTGGTGATGGGTAAGGATGACGTGGTTGACGTCGCTCCAGTTGAGTCCGGCGGACGTGGATGACGTCCGCGAACTTCGCTGCGTTGCCGGGCGTGCCCGTGTCGACGATGGCGACTTCCGCACCGCGTATGAGAACATAGGCGCTGACGAAGTCCATAAAGCACGCGAGCGTAGGCGGCCGCCATCTCTTCGGGCTCGGCTGCGCCGGACATGCCGGCCGGCGGCATCACCGGCTGGCAGGCTGCGGCCGCAAGTCCGGAACCGCCCAGTGCGACGGCGAGTCCGCGGCGGCCAAAGCCGAAGGTCATTTCGGAGAGCAGTGCGAAGCCGCCCTTGCCGGCGGTCATGAGGAACGTGCGGCGATTGAGCTCTTGTATTTTGCGCATGGGTTTCTCCTTGTGAAGACTGACAGAATAGGCGGAACGTCTCACGTACGAAACTTCCTACGACTGCGTGCGATCGAGGGACCCTGTGCTCATGTTGGCTGCTGCGACGGTGTGCTGCGTCGAGTATGTAATGGTACCGGTAGGGCGGCGCACGCTTCTGTATCGCCGGTTCCAGATAGCTCGGATACGCGGTGAGATGCAGCGCTACTTCATACAGGGATCGGGATGCGCTATGATTTGTCGCTGGGCTGCCGTGCAATCATGTCGGAGGGCGGCTGCTTGAGGATTTGCGGACGGGGAGGTCCGCGATGAGCGATGCAGGGATTGCACAGGTGACGCTTGTCCCCAACCAGGGCTGGGACCCGCGCATCCTGGTGTGCGGCTATGAGTTGGTGTACGGGGCATACGCGTTGCCCATGCACGTGTTCATCGTCGTCAGCGAGCGCTATGTCGTGCTGGTGGATACGCTGGTGAACGAGGCGACGGCGCAGGCGCTGCTGGAACTGGCGCGGCCCCATCTGCACGGACGCGGGCTGCTCGTCGTCAATACGCACGCGGACTATGACCATGCGTGGGGCAATCAGCTTTTCGCTGCCCCGACGGTATGGCGCCGGCGCCCGATCATCGGCACGCGGGATGCGCCGACGGATGCGATCGAACGAAGAACAGCGAGCAGCTTCTGCGGCTGCAACGGGAGCAGCCGGACGTCTATGACGGCGTGCGTCTGTGCCCGCCGGACATCCTGTTCGACGAGGCGCTGACGATTGACGGCGGAGACCTGACGCTGGACTTTTTGCTACGCCGGGACATACGCCTGACCACTGCTCAGTCTATATTCCGGAGATTCGCCACGTTCTGGCGGGCGATGCTGCGGAGACGCCGTTTCCGTCACCGGACGAAGGCGGACTTGTCGATCTGCGGGACTCGCTGGCGCGGCTGGATGCGCTCGATGCGCGATCGACTCTGTACTGTCATGCGCCGGTGTGGGCCGGGTCCGGAGTTGATCCGCGGCAATATCGAATACTTTGATACGCTGGAGGCACGATGTCGTGCGGCACTGGCGAACTGGGGTCGCCGGCAGTGCCTGCGCAGGGCGCGGATGTGGAGGCGCTGATCAGGTTCCCGTATGCGCAGGCTGTGCCCGCAGGCATGAAGGCGTGGGCGGAGGAGGGCTTCTATCGGCCGGCACATCAGGCGACATCCGGGCAATGTTGGAGCACGTGGGCTGACGCGGCTACCCGGCGCCGCGAACGCGTTGCCGTTTGACCCCGCCGAACTGATCAGGGCGATTTGTGCGCAGAATGAGCGAGATACTAGTCCGAACTGGTCCGAGTTGCGCAGTCTCTACAACAGGTGAAAGGAGACATCGTGTCCAAGTAGAGTCCAATCCGGAGATTGCACTGGGGGTATGAGGGCGACAGATGGCCCAGATCGTTGGGGCGATCTGAGCCCGCTCGTTTGCGATGTGCAAGTCGGGGCGGGAGCAATCGCCCATCGACATCCCGTCGACGGCGCCGGTCAATCCGGCTGACCTCGTCTTTGACTATGCCTCCCTCGCGCTGCATATCGTCAACAACGGCCATTCGATCCAGGCGAACTACGATCCAGGCAGCGGGTTGGAGGTGGACGGTGAGCGGTACCGGCTGCTGCAGTTTCACTTCCACAATCCGAGCGAAAACACGGTAGACGGCGTGGCCACCGAGATGGAAATGCATCTGGTCCACGTAGAACGGCCAGGGCGAGATTGCGGTGGTGGGTGTTTTCCTTGTGGAGGGTGCGGAGAACACAGGCATATGCGCCGGTCTTCGACAACATGCCGGATGCACCGGGCGATCCTGTGGATGTGGCCGGCGTAGCTGTGGATGCCGCTGCGCTGTTGCCGGAGGATCGCAGCTATTGGCGCTGGGACGGGTCGCTGACGACGCCGCCGTGTACGGAGGGCGTGAAGTGGTTGATGTTGCGGGAGCCGGTGGAATTGTCCGCGGGACAGATAGCGGCGTTCAAGGCATTGTACACGGGGAACGCACGGCCGGTGCAGCCGATGAATGCGCGTGACTTCATCGTCGGGCAGGCGGCGTAGGCGGCGATTGCATGCCGACTCACCGACTTGGGCTGCGGCCTGTGGTGAACTGACGATGGCAACGTGTATACGCAACTTTGGGACATGCGCTCCCGGCAGGGGGTATAGAGAAATCGGGGTATGTTGTGGCGATTTATGCTGATACGGTCCAAGAGACCTATGAAGAAATGAAAAAGGCGCTCGGCGACGTGGTGCCGGATGTGGAGCTGCGCATCAAGGCCGAGCTGGCGTATGAGATCAACCGCCTGAAGGAGGAGAAGAACGCCGTCATCCTGGGCCACAACTACATGGAGCCGGCGCTGTTCAAGTCGGTGCCCGACATCGTGGGCGACTCGCTCTATCTGAGCCGCATGGCCGCGGAGACGGACAAGGACATCATTGTCTTCTGCGGTGTGGAGTTCATGGCCGAGACGGCCAAGTTGCTCAACCCGGAGAAGATGGTGCTGATCCCGTCGGACAAGGCGGGCTGCTCGCTGGCGGCCAGCATCACGGCGGAGGATGTACGACAGCTCAAGGCGCGGTATCCGGGCGTGCCGGTGGTGACGTATGTCAACACGTACGCGGACGTGAAGGCGGAGAGCGACATCTGCTGCACGTCGGGCAACGCGGTCGAGGTGGTGAACTCGTTCGATTCGGACACGATCATCTTCCTGCCCGACGAGTATCTGGCCAAGAACGTGGCGAACGAGACGGGCAAGCGCATCATCATCCCGTCGCGCATGTCCAACATTGAGCTGGGCGGCGTCAACGGCGACTTCGAGATGATCGGCTGGCACGGGCGCTGTGAGGTGCACGAGCAGTTCACGGTGGAGGACATCGAGACCGTGCGCGCGCAGTTCCCGGAGGTGGCGATCCTGGCGCATCCGGAGTGCAGCCCGGAGGTGGTGGCGGCGTCGGACTATTCCGGCAGCACGACGGGGCTGATCAAGTTTGTGGAGGAGACGGACAAGCCGCAGTACCTGCTGCTGACCGAGTGCAGCATGGGCGACAACGTGGCTGCGGCGAACCCGGACAAGGAGATGCTGCGGCTGTGCATGGTGCGCTGCCCGCACATGAACCAGATCACGCTGGAGGATACGCTGGAGTCGCTGCGCAAGGAGCAGTATCAGATTTCGATCCCGGAGGATATTCGGGAGCGAGCGGCGCTGGCGGTGGAGCGGATGATCGAGATCGGGTGATGGGTGGTGAACGGGACGCTGATGCACCGCGCTGTACACGGCGCATCTGATGTAGCTGATCTTCACTGATTTGTTTCGGTCTGCTGATTGATGTCGTGGGTTGCGTGCGGTAGGGTGGATGCTCGAAATAAAGTAGAAAAGGTGTTTATCCATTTAGCGATCAGACTACTTTATGACATGGAGAAGAAAACGGCGATAGTCAGAGGCATGCGGATTTGGCTTCGGCCCAGTATATGTTTAGCAGAAGGGACCCAGAGGGTTCAGCGTAGGATCTAACGAATGATATTGCCAAAGAGGCGAGACCTCAGGTTCATCACGATACGTCGTAGTGGCGCCCTCGGAGACTCCGATCATCACCTGCTTGCCGTACGGGCCGCCGATTGCGCGCAGCATGTGTTGCACTTGTTCGAGGAAATCCACCCCAATGACGACCGGCCGCGTCGAGCTATCGAATCGGTGCGCGCTTGGGCGCGAGGTGAAATTACGATGACTCAAGCGCGTACATCGGCGGGCCAAGCGGCGGCGGTGGCGCATGTTGCCGCCCACGAGCTCGGCGCTGC
Source organism: uncultured Chloroflexia bacterium (assembly GCA_963752485.1). Lineage (GTDB taxonomy): Bacteria > Chloroflexota > Anaerolineae > Caldilineales > Caldilineaceae > JASGTU01. Next base: position 514,239 of record CAVVYP010000007.1, on the reverse strand, counting down.
GGCCTACGCAATCAAGGCCGAACGGGCAGCCGCGCCAAAGAGGCACAGTGAGTCCGCCGGTCGTCGGGAATGCCGGTGGCAGCGCGAACAGCTGCCGGAAGCGATCCGCGATCTTGTCCTAGATGATCAGCGGCTCCGAAACGACATCTGCTGGTCGGTATTCGACTGCTAGACTGTACGTCTTACGCACGATGTCGCACAGGTGTGAGGCCGATTCGGCTGGTGCAACGGATTCCGCAGCGGTTTTGGGCCTGCGCGGCATGGGGTTCAAGTAATCAGGTCGGAAAGAAACGGCCATAGCGGAAGGGCTCCAGCAACGGCGGGCGCTCGCCGCTGAGGGCCCACTCCGCCAGCAGAGCGCTGACAGCGGGTGCGATGGCCCAGCCGTGGCCGCTCCAGCCGGAGGCGAAGAGCACGTTTTCCATACCGGGGACGGCGTCAATGATAGGGATGCCGTCTCCGGTTTCCGTTTCCCAGCGGTCGGCGTGTGCGGACGATGACGGCGGCGTCCGCCAAGGAGGGATAGACAGCCACGGCCTCCGCTAATTTGCCCGCCACCTGATTGGGATCGGTTTCGGGCTCGCCCGTTTCCGGGATCCACACGGCCGAGCCAGCCGCCGGAGATCATGACGTCGTCGCCCGGGCCAGGCTTCATGGCGAGGCGGCGGTGGGCGTGGCCGATGAGATGGCGCACGGGCTGCGGTCCCGACGGCTTGGCGAAGATCGCCTGGGGAAGTCGTGCCCACACCGGCAGCTGCACATCGAAGGTGAACCGCAACAAACCGGCGATATCGGCGTTGGCAAGCATCAGCAGCCGGCGTCCCACTGGGAAGAGCTCTGCGTGCTGTGTCATCACAGCTTGGACGCGGTCAGTTCCCCAGTGCAAACATCTGGACGGGGGCGTCTTCGCGAATGATTGCGCCGGCGCGCCGCGCGGCCTGGGCGTAAGCCCGGGTGGTAGCGGTATGGTCGGCGACGCCGTCTTGTGGGCAGTAGAGGGCGGCGGTCATCGTCTCCGCAAGGTAGGGCTCCATCTCCTGAAGCTCATCTCGTTCGACCAAGCGGGTCTCGATGCCCTGCTCATTTTGCATCCAGGCGCGGGCGGACGCGCCGGCCAGGTCGCGGTCGCGTTCGATGAGCTGGAGATGGCCGAGCTGCTCGTAGCCGGTGGTCGCATTCAGTTCTTCGTGGAGAGTGGGCCAGCGGCGGTAGGCTTCGCGCATAAGCGGTAACTCGCGCAGATCGCGACCGTTGGCGCGCACACCGCGCTTGCCCGGGCCGCCGGATGCGCCGGAGGCGATTTCTCGCGCCTCCAGGAGTACGACTTCCGCGCCGCGTCGGGCCAATTCCCACGCTGTGGCGCAGCCATAGATCCCGCCGCCAACGATCACGTAGTCCACAATATCCCTGCCTTTGCAATGGTTGGTGTCTGTCCGGCGCACTGCCGGCGGGAGGAGCCCGCCTCGCCAGTGTAATACAGCGGCGGCGAACAGCGCCAGCAGACGAAATGCGCCGGGCAACTCGCAGATTGGGGAGGATTGCGATATAGCGGGAAGCAAGTCATGCTGTGCAGAACTCTGGATGACAGCCATCCTTGCGCGGGCGTCGCGCATCTTGGGTCCGAAATCTGCGGCCGGCGCAACCTTCGCAAGGATTCCCCCATGTGCGTGGCATTCGGCGAGCGTGGTCAGCATTCGGCGAACGCGTGGCATTCGGCGAGCGTGTAGCATTCGGGCGACGTGCGCGCTTTGTGATAGACTTGCTGTCGTCAATCGTAATCGACGGGAACGATGAGAAATCTCCGACCGCGCGAAGCCCGTAATTGACGGATGGCGACAGGCAGCCCAATTGCTGCTTGCGTTGCTGTTTGCGTTTGTCCTGCCGTTCATTTGTTGGGGCGTGTCGGAGACGCCGGGCCATCCCCACGGTTCGGTGCATTTCGTGTTCGGCCAGCCGCCACAGATGCACGCGTCGCTGGAAGCGGCAGCGCAATCACGGGTGCAGGCGGAGGTGCGCCAGGCGTTCGTCGACTCGTGGTGCGGGGATCCGTCCGTTGCGCCGCTGGCCGGTCTGGCCGTGGATGAGCAGGCTGCCGCTGCAGCAGAGACCGCCGTCCCGGCAGGTCGTTCGGCGCCGTCGACGGCGATTTCGGAGCTGCCGCTGCTGGCGACGGGCATGTGGTCCGCTGCCTTGACGCAGCCGCCGACGTTTTCGGTTACGCTTTCGTGTCGTTCTCCTCGTTCGACGGATCTTTCCGTACCAACGCCGCCGCCCCGCGCGATGGTCTAGCATCAAACCACTTTGCGTCGCTCCGCTTGTCGTACTGCGGGCGGCGAGGCATGCCCGGGCGAGACCTGTCTCGCCCGTACAGCCATGCGCAGGCTGCCCAGTCATCGGGCGGTACTCGCATGGCCTGTGCGGCGGGCGATTGTGGCGCCTGCGATCAGAATCAAATCTGCAAACATCCTTGAATGGAGACTAACCGATGAGGAAGTTGATCTTGCTGTTTGTGTTGGCGGCGCTGGCCGCTCTGCTGGCGGCGTGTGTGATGCCGGTCGCCGAAGAGATGGCTGAAGGCGATATGGCCGGCGGCGAAATGGCGATGGACGAATCGATGGCGGAGATGCCGGAGATGGTGGAGGGCGAGCTGACGGTGGCCAACGTGCGCGCCAACCTGACGCTGCCGACGGACACGGGTTCCGTGTGGCTGGTAATCATGAACGGGACCGACACCGACGACGCGCTTGATCGGCGGGGAGATCCCGGGCTGTGGCGTCGTAGAGCTGCACGACATGAAGATGGACGGGGACGTGATGGTGATGCGCCCGGTGGAGGGCGGACAGATTCCGATCCCCGCGGGTGAGATGGTGGAGCTCAAAAAGGGCGGACTGCACGTGATGTGCATCGAGAAGGCAGCGCCGCTGGAGTTGGGCGCTACGGTGGACATGGTGCTGAAGTTCGCCAACGCGGGCGATGTCGCTGTGACTGGCGAAGTAGTGGCGCCCGGCGATTCGAGCATGATGGCCGGCCACGGTGAGATGGACGGTGAGATGGAAGACGATATGGACGGCGACATGCAGGAAGGCGAAGAAGGCGACGGCGAGATGGAGAAGAAGTCGGACTGACGCCGCCGTTGGCAGACCAACTGAAGACAATCCTCAACTACCCCTACGGAGGGTTCTTGTGAACAAGAAGTTTGCTCTCTTCGGTATGATCGCGCTTGCCCTGGCGCTGTTAGCGGGCGTGATGATTTCGGATCAATTGGGCGTGATAGCCTTTGCACAGGAGACGAAGACGGCGGAAGGACTCGGCAGCCGAGGCGCCGGATGAAATGACCGAAACCGTCTCCATGACCGAGACGGTGCAGGCGGTGCTGGCGAACATTGAGGCGGCGGATGAGAGCTTGTTCGTCAATCTGTCCAGCTCGGACATAGGACGGGCGGCGATGGCGATCACCTTCGCGCACAAGGTGCTGATGGACCGCGGCATTCCGGTGACGATCTTCCTGAATGTGGAAGGCGTGCGCCTGGCCGATACGACGATCCCGCAGCACACCCACGTGACCGGCGACACTCTGCAGGAGAAACTGCAGAAGTTCATGGCTGATGGCGGCACGGTGATTATCTGTCCGTTCTGTATGCAGAACGTGGGCGGCATGACAAAGGGGGATCTGCTGGATGGCGTGCTGATGGGCGTGCCGGAGTTGACGCAAGGCGCGCTGTTCGCAGACAATGCGACGGTGTTGAGCTACTAGCTGGTGTCTCACGCGAACGGGCGATGCATGCATCGCCCGTTCGCACAGGCTGAGTGCAGTGTCGGATGCGCCTGGGCCACTGTTCTCTCGAATGCCCATGACTACTCTTCTCTCCCCGTACAACCTGGACCACCGAGGCCGAAATGAACACCCTATTCTTCATTACTGACCAGCAGCGGGCGGATACGCTGGGCTGCTATGGCAATGCGGTTTGTCGCACGCCCAACGCGGACCGGCTGGCTGAACGGGGTGTGCGCTTTGACTGCGCGTTCACGCCGACGTCGATCTGCACGGCGGCGCGAGGTTCGCTGCTGACGGGTGTGATGCCGCACAAGCACAAGCTGCTGGCCAACTTCGAGCGCAATGTCGGCTATCCCACGGAGCTGCCGGCGGGGACGATTCCTTTCTCGCGCTACTTGCGCGAAGCAGGCTGCAACGTGGGCACGGTGGGCAAGTGGCATATCGGCGTGGAGCGAGGCCCGGATTTCTATGAGTTCGACGGGCTGCACTATCCGGGCTGGTGTGCGCCGGTGGAGCACGCAGACTATGTGCGCTATCTGGAGGAGAATGGGTTGCCGCCTTTCCGTACGCGGGAGCCGGTGCGCGGCCGCTTTCCAAACGGGCAGCCGTCGAACGTGACGGCGGCGCGGTACGAGGGGCCGGTGGAGGGGACGTATCCGTATTTCCTGGCTGAGCGCACGATTGAAATGCTGCGCCGGTATGCGGAGGAGGGCAAGCCGTTCTTCCTGGCCTGCCAGTGGTTCGGGCCGCACCTGCCGTACTACCTTCCCGACGCGTACTACGACCTATACGATCCGGCAGATGTGACGCTGCCGCCGGGGATGGCGGAGACCTTCGCCAATAAGCCGCGGGTGCACGAGCACTATTCGCGGCATTGGGCCTTCGACAGCTTCTCGGAGGATGAGTGGCGCAAGATCATCGCCATCTACTGGGGCTATGTGACGCTGATCGATGAGCAGATGGGGCGCGTGGTGGCGGAACTGGAGCGGCTGGGGCTGGAGGAAGAGACGGCGGTCTTCTTCACGACGGACCACGGGGCGTTCGTGGGCAGCCACAAGATGCAGGACAAGGGGCCGGCGATGTACGACGACACCTATCGCGTGCCTTTGATCGCCGGCCTGCCTGGCGGAGCGGCAGGCGGCGGTAGACGACCGCCTCGTGTCGCTGGTGGATCTGCCGGCGACGTTCCTGGAGCTGGCGGGCGCGCCGGTTCCGGAGCATTTCGATGGGCGGAGCCTCGCGCCACTGCTGCACGGCGAGGATGTACCCGACTGGCGGCAGTATATCGTGGCCGAGTTCCACGGACATCATTTTCCGTATCCGCAGCGCATGATCCGCACGCACACGCACAAGCTGGTGGTGAATCCGCCGGATATCGACGAGTCATATGACCTGGTGCGGGACCCGTATGAGCTGGTGAACGAGATCGACAACCCCGCGTACGCAGCGGTGAAGAGCGAGTTGTACTCTGCGCTGTACGGGGAGTTACGAGCGGCGGGAGACAATTTCTACCACTGGATGACGACGATGTATGACGTGGGGCAGGATGCGGGGGACGCGTCGTTGAGCGACGCAAGGATGAAGGAGGTGAGATGACATGTGTTTGGGTGAAGGTGCAGTCTGGCAACGGCAACTTCATTGGCTTCTCACATCGCACAACTCGTTCTTGACGTAAATCGCGCACACAGGGCGAGGGCTTCCCACGGAGCCGCCGCAATCGAGGGGGCGGTCCGTGGATGCCATTTCCGGCATGCCATGACTTCGGCTTCTGCCGGTTATGCGGTTCTGTTCAGCTCCCTGTATAGGGTTCTCTTGTTCACAAAAATGTGCTTCATGTATCGTTCGGTGCTCAGTTTCTCGTCAAGGTCCACCACGCGCATCATCCACAATCTCTCGAAGTGAACAAACAGATCGCATTGGCGTGCAAGCGATACCGCGATCATGGTGACGCCCGTGTCCTGTCCATCCGACAGATACTGCACGATCTTGTCCTTGTCACCGCTGGCAAGGTGTTGTTCATGCCACTCCTTAGGTTTCAGGTCCGCCACTTTCGGTACCCTCCTCGGTTTGAGATCCCAAGTCCCCGATTCGCCGGCTCAGGGAACTTGGGATGTTGCCCGTCGCCGCTTCAATTTGGTCGTCATCCAGACGCTGCCACTGCGGGTCGCTCGCCGAGTTGTCGCTTGTCCAGACGAACTGCAATTCATCGAATGTTTGCGGCTGTCCGCTGTGTGGCAGATCGTGCTGTATCCATCGAGTCGTCTTCGGATTCAGGTCTTTCGTTGCTGCCAGATCGGTGGCAATGCGCTCACATGCGCTGGTGATCGATTCGCCGGCATTGTTGGCAAGTTCAGTCAACAGAACCGTGTGGGCCCCTTTTCCGCCTTCGTATATTCGAACGCGACACCGTCCCCGAACTTGCAGAACCTCGGGCGGAAAACGATAGAGATAGTCGTGTAGTGGCTTCATTTGGTTGCGCACTCGAACTCGTCGGTTGACAGGACATTAGGTAGGCAAGGAGCGGGCTCCGGCTGCGAGAATCGCGAACTGCCGATCCATCGGCCCTTCGATCCCGCGATGGCCATTGGTAAAGGCCGGGTGGTCGGACCCGCCTATCGATCCATGATGCCTGTCAATCAGAGCCGGTACCGGCTGATTCTCCTTTCGAGTTCTGATAGTCCGCCATGGCGGAAGATAGACAATCGACGTCCGCTCCGGCGGTTCCTGCAACAACGGCTTCCCGAAGGCTGCCTGCAGCTTTCGGGAAGGCCGGTCATCACCATCCCTGCCTCATGAGATTCGTCGCGCCATTCCGAGAACAACGCGAGTCGCTACTCAGTTATTCCCATGAGCAACTTGGCACAGGCGTTCGCCACCTGCCGATCTGGTTCGGTCTCGCCGGAAAGGGTCGCCCAGCCTTGTTCGCGTACGAACCTCGGCTGTTGGGACGAGGTAAGTTCATTGAACTCAGAAAGCTTCAGGGCGTTGTCCGGATCCAGATTGAACTGGGCCACGCAGATCGGCGCCAGGCGTTCGATGACGGCGTCCTTTGCCATTGCCTGGGCCTGTTTCTCGGCGCCGCCCTCCGTCATCCATCCTCCCCAAGTGAAGCCCACAATCAACACCACCGCTACCGAGGCGAGACACAGCCAGAACGTAGCCATCTTTGTCGGCTGTGCTTGACTCCACCGTTGTCCCATACTCGGCTTGCTTTCCACGGTCGCCTCCTTGCCTGACTCTACAGGCGTTGTGCTACGCGAGTCGTTCGATGCTCTGGGTTCGTCACGCACATCTTCGTCCATCATTCCCATCCTTTATTGCTCGTACACATTGACAATACTCCCGATGACTACATGCTCGCGCCGGAACGAGCCTATCGGTCCCCATCTCCAGGAACCGCTTGTCCACTCAATAGGCGCCGCAACAGCCCGGGTATCTGATTGAACTCACTGGACTTGTCCAGAAAGAAGTCTGCCCCTGCCTGCAGGTACGCCTTGCGATAGGGCGGGTATACGTCGTTGGTCAACACGATCACCAACGGTGGACGCTCTCCCTGTTTGATGGCGGTCAGGACCTTCAACCCGCTGCCATCCGCTGCCTGAACGTCCTGGATCACGAGGTCCGGCTTGTGAATGCGGACCGCCGAAACGGCGTCGGCGATGTTCTGGGCTTGTCCGAGGATTTCGACCCCGTCCAGGTCGGTCAGCATGGCGTCCAGCCGTTCATGCATGATCGACGAGCCGTCAACGATCAATACAGTCATTGTGGCGAGAGAACACATCCGACCTCCGAGCCCGGCATTGATGCCTGAATACTGCATGCTCCAAGCATAGCGGATCCGGGTTGCCCAAATCTATCGGCGCAACGCCTATCTTTGTGTGGGATTGGATTACGGTTGGCTGTAGGGTTTGTCCTACAAGAGTGCCCGGCAGGCGGGCGAATGCGGCGGGGACACAGCGCTTAGGCGGGCTGAGAGGGGAAGGAAGGCAGGTTGCAGGCGGGGATTGCGACTCAATCGACCAGTTGATTGTCTATCGCATACCGAATCGCTTCGGCGCTGTTCTTCAGATGCAGCTTGTCGAGAATGCGGGCGCGATAGGTGCTGACCGTCTTCGCACTGAGTGAGAGGTCGCCGGCTATTTCGGAGACAGTCCTACCACTGGCCATCATGCACAGCACCTGAAACTCGCGCGGCGAAAGGGATTCATGCAACGGCAATTCAGCGGCATCATCAAGACGCAGGGCCAGTGTCTCGGCCAGTGAGGCGCTCACATACCGGCCGCCGCTCAGCACTTTGCGGATGGCCTTGACCAGTTCCAGGGGCGTGCTTTCTTTGGTCAGATATCCGGACGCGCCAGCCTTCAACACGCGCACGGCGTACATCTCCTCAGCGTGCATACTCAATACGAGCACAGGTTGTTGTGGCCGCTCACACTTGAGATGCTCCAGAATCTCGAATCCGCTGCGTCCGGGCATGCCCAGATCCAGTACGAGCACGTCCCAGGTATCGCTTCGGGCCTTGCGCAGCGCCTCCTCACCGTCGACGGCCTCGTCGACCACCATCATATCGGGAATGTCGGACAGAATCTGTTTGAGCCCCTCACGCACAATGGCATGGTCGTCGGCTATGAGCACCCTGATCATGGCGGTCCTTCCCAGGCAGGGTCTTCACCGTGGCCTTTGGTCTGCCCATAGTGGAGAGGCAGGCGGACCGTCACGGTGGTGCCCTGGTTCGCCGCCCCCTCTATTTGAACATCTCCACCCCGCAGCAGGGCGCGTTCTCGCATGCCCAGAAGCCCGATGGATTTGGCGCTGTTGATCTCGTCTTGGCTGATGCCTCGTCCATTGTCATGAACGCGCAGGATCATGTCCTGCTCGGTTTCTTCGAGGAATACCTTGAGATTGGAAGCGTGGGCATGCCGGCTCACGTTGGTAAGAATTTCCTGGAAGATACGAAAGACAGCCGTGCGCCCGTCAACGTCGAGCATGACATCATCCTGGGCCGAGATCAGTTCACAGTGAAGGCCTGTTCGCTTCTGCATATCCTGAAGCTGCCACTCGATTGCGGCGACTAGCCCAAGGTCATCCAGGATGGGCGGACGCAGTTCGATTGATATCTGGCGTACCGCTTTGATCGTCGTATCGATCAGGCGGGACATGGCCTGTGTTTTGGCCAGCAAAGGAGCCGATTTCGGCTCAAGGTGATTCTCCAGCCACGCCACGTCCATTTTCAGACCCGTCAGAACCTGTCCCATCTCGTCGTGCACGACCCGCGCCAGTTGGGTACGTTCTTCCTCACGCACCACATACAGACGCGCAAGCAGTTCACGTCGCTGCGCGAGAGCTTGGCGCAGGCTATCCTCTCGCTTCATGCGCTCGGTGATATCGTGGGCAATGGCATAGATGCCCTCGTCATCCACTGCCAGAGCTGTGTTCCATGACAGCCATCTGAAGGAGCCGTCTCGGCACAAGAAGCGAGTGGAGAAGGCGATGGTTTCCGCCCCTGCGATCATTCCCTGCATTTGAGACCGTGTGCGTTCCCGATCGTCTGGGTGAATGAAGTCGATCAACGGGGATGCCTTCAATTCGGCAGGTGAAAAGCCAACAACCTTTTCCCAGGCCGGATTGAGTTCCTTGAAGTAGCCGTCGAGACCGATAAAGCAGAGAAGGTCAGGCGACAGGCTGAAGAACTGGCCAAAGTCAGGTCGGCCAGAGCCGGCTACTGTCTCCACTGCTATCGGTAGGCATCGGTATGTCTCCGGAAATGTACGGGCATGTCAGGGGCAGGTAGTTCATAGTACCCCGCCATATGTCCACTCGACAAACATTGACGTCACCCATGCGGATGACCTTCTCCGGTGGGACGATCCGGCGCTATGTCCCATCGACGCAGATCGCGCGCGCGGTCGAGCACGCCATGTCTATCGGCGCAACCCTTCACGCACGACAGTGGCAGATCCAACCGGCCAGTGTCGAACACGAAGGCGTGGCGCAGGGACATTTTTCCATGACAGAGTATGCCCAAAGCTCCTGCCGTCCCGGTGCGCTGCGCCACGCCGTCTTGACGCAACGCACCGGGACAGGTACAGTACCAGCCACTGAAGGCACACTCACCCAGCACACAACCTGTGGACGCCATTTCCGGAACGCAGTACGCACAATTGACACCTGAACAGCGGGCCGCGGTCGAACACGAGCGGGGACCTGCGGTCGCGCTGGGCGTGGCCGGGTCCGGCAAGACGACGGTGGCGGTCTATCGCGTGGCGCGCCTGGTGGAGAAGGAGATTTTTGAGGCGGAACGCATTCTGCTGGCTGCGCTCAATGGGGCTACGGCGGCCGACTTGCGACAGAGGCTGGCGCGGCATCCGGGATGCGGACAGGTCCAGATCGTCACGCTGCATGCGCTGGGCCGCAGCGCAGTGCAGTGCTGCGTACGGACAGGGTCATCTGCGCACGCTGGCTCCGGATTGGGAGCGGCGCATCCGCAGTGCGGGCGAGCTTGTGCTGCAGCGGACGCTGGAAGAGGCGCGGCGGCGAGGAGACAGAGTTCGTCACGGAACTGGAGACGTTGGAGCCGGAGGATTTTCTCAAGTGGGTGACCGTGTGCAAGGGCAATCTGCGCTATGCGGAGCCGAGCGCGCTGACCGGGGTGCTGGCCTACAATGAACTGGTGAGCCAGGCAACGCCGCCTGACCATCTACCCTGGTATCTGGACCTGTTTGACCTGTACGAGCGCGTGCGGCAGCGCATGGGGCTGATCACTTCGGACGACCAGTTGCTGACCGGATGGGAGATGCTCTATCAGCACGGGACCGTCGTGCACCGCATTCGCGACCGTTTCGACTGTATCGTGGCGGATGAATTCCAGGACCTCAATCTGGCGCAGTCGGAGATCTTGGACCTGTTGGCGCATCCTCATCTGAACTACATGGCAGTGGGCGACGACGACCAGGCCATCCACGAGAGCAACGGCGCCAGTCCCAGGTACCTGACCGGCTTTGCCCAGCGGTACAGTGCGCGGCGCTTTCCACTGGGACAGAACTTTCGCAGCAAGGCGGGCTCGCTCATGTTGGCGGATGCCGTGATCCGCGGCAACCGGCGGCGCATCCGCAAGTCGTTGCGCTTGACACAGGGACTGGGCGGGCGCATGGAGGTGGTGGGGCTGCGCAGCGCTCGTGAGATGGCGGCAGCGATGGTGGACGATGTGCACAAGCGGCATGCGGCGGGCACCCCGTATCGCAACATGGCGGTGTTGGTACGCACGTTTGCACAGACGCCGCCGGTGGAGCAGGCGTTTGTGGCCGCCGATATTCCCTATTCGATCCTGGGTCAGCAACCGTTTTACAAGCGGCCGGAGGTGCAGACGCTGATCGACTATTGCCGCTTGGCGTATATGGACAGCCAGTTGGCCGCGAGCGCGTACTTGAACGGTGCGCAAATCGACCAGTTCCGCCGCTCGTGGGAGCAGGTCTACGCGCGGCCGGAGCGGGGCATCAGCGACGAGGTGGCGCGGGCCGTGGTGGAGACGGCGCTGGTGCAGCAGGCGCCGGTCTACCTAACGCTGTTCAACGCGGGCGCGAGCCTGGAGCCGATCACCCAGGAGCAGATGCACGAACTGGGCGCGACGCTGCAATGGCTGGCGGGCGCGTTTCGGAACGGGCCGTTGTCCGGCCGGCCGGCGTATGACGTGCTGCGCGCGCTGGACGAGCGGTTGGGCTACAGTGCGTACTTGCAACGTCGCTATGGCGCGTCGGAGACGGGCGACGACGAGGCGGAGACGGTGCATCAACTGCTTGCCTTTGCGCAGGGGCGGGGCAACCTGCCCACGTTCCTGGCCAATGTGCAGCGGCTGGACCAGTTGCGTGCGACTGCGCGCGGGCAGGCGGGCGATGAGGCGGTGACGATCCGCAGCATGGATGCGGCAAAAGGGCTGGAGTGGCCAGTGGTCTTTGTGCCTTCCTGTAACCCGGGCATCGTACCACGATATCTGCATGGAAATCTGGAAGAGGAACGCAGGCTGCTCTATGTGGCGCTGACGCGGGCGCGACAGCATCTGTACGTCTATTATTTGCAGCCGGAGCCGTCCCCGTTCCTGGTGGAGGCGGGGTTCAACGAGGTGTTGCTGGATTTGGCGTCGATTCGCACGGCGGCGGCGAAGTATCCTGTGGCGTGGACGGAGAGCGATGTGCAGGCGATGGCGGTGACGTCGGTGCAACGGGGGATATGGACCTATTTTCGGGACTGGGCGCCGTGGCCGGACCAGATTCGGCGCCAAGCGGGTCGCCGCGTGATCGGCTACTATCGGGACCTGGACAAGGCGGGCGATTTCGAGCCGTTGGGTCTGGCGCCGGAGGCTGTGCAGTTCTGGTACCGGGCGGCGCGTGGCCCAGAGGCCGAGGCGGGTGCGGATGATGCGGGGATGGCGAGTTGGCTGCGCAAGCTGGGGCGGTAGGTGGGTGAGAGGGCGCGGCGGGCGTGGCCCGGCGTCGCATACGCGATGTGATCTTCGGTTGGGCTGATCGATTCCCTTGAACTGACAGCAGAATCCAGATGGACAGCGTTTCGCTCTGCGCGGGCGTTTTTCGGCGCGCCGCGGGGAGGAACGATCTGGGAACGGTAGGGCTGCTATCGTTGGGTAGACGCTCCGGCAGGGACAGCGCTGGGGCGACTGCTACGACAATCGTGATAGGGAGGAGAGCAGGGCATGCCCATCTACAGGTTCTATCGTCTGCGGTGGTGCGACGCGTGGTATGAGCTGTCCGACGAGGATCAGCAGACCCTGTTGGGAAAGGTGGGCGAGGCGCGAGATCGGGTGGGCGGCCACAGCATTGTGGATTGCGAGTCGAGCTGGGCGACGGAGGCGTGGCACTTCTTCGGGATCGAGGAATACCCGAACGTGGACTGTCTTCGGGAGCACCGCCGTGCGCTGGAGGAACTGGGCTGGTTTCAGTATGTAGAGACCGAGAGCATGCTGGGTACCTACCTGGAGAGCCGGGCGAGCCCCTGGTAGCGCGTTCAGTAGGCGCTCGTCAGCGCCTTGTGTACAAATTCTCGAAGGTGTCTACGGCTTCCCAGCCGAGAACGCGCTTGGCCTTGCCCATGGGGTAGACGCCGTGGGGCAACTCGGCGCCGATGTGAACAAATTCGAAGGGCGAGGGCAGCTCGTCCACCTCCAGCCCGGCGCGCACGGCGCGGGCGGCATCCCGCCAGGAGACGCTGAAGGGATAGAGTCGCCAGCCCGGCGGTGAGTCCGGGTACGCCTGAATGTCCTGGTTGCGCAGATGGACAAAGGCGAGGGCAGGGACTTCCAGGCCATAGTGTTCGGCGTAGATGCGGCAGATTTCCTTGCCGAGGAGCTTGGAGGGCAGGTAGACCCAGCCGGTGCCGGGCCGAGCGGGCGCATCGTCCACGATCCAGTCGTCCCAGCGATAGCCGGACGGGCCTTCCTGTGAGAGGAGGTAGGGACCGGTATGCACGACGCGCTTGATATCGTGGGCGACGGCGGCGCGCATGACATGGTAGGCGCCGACCGTGTTGACGCGGAAGGCGTCGGCGGGGTCGCTGCGCAGGACGGAGCAGTTGACGATAGCGTCCATGCCTTCGCAGGCGTCCATGACCTGGCCGGCATCGCGCATGTCCATGACGAGCCATCTGTGGGGCGGCTGCGGCGGCGTGGGCAGAGGTGCGCCGGGAAACTGCGGTTCGGCGGCTGCGGCTTCTTCGACCGGGCGGATGTCGGCCAGGCGCAACTCGTAGGCGTCCTGCAACTCCGTAGCGACTGCGGCGCCCAGTGGGCCGCCTGCGCCGAAGACGACCACGCGACGGATGGGACGTGGCGGCACGGGCTCCGGCAGGGGTACGCTGGCGTCGGGAAACGGGTCTTCCGGGCCAATGTAGCGGTGGGCGGGCGCGTACGCGAAGGGATCGATGCCGGCGCGTGCGATGGGTACGGCGGCCTGTTCACCGGCGGCGCTGATGTGGAAAAGCTGCCATCCGGTTGTCTCCAACTTCCAGGGCGCGGAGGGTAGCGGCCACGGCGTCGTCGATGTGCAGCCAGCGGGGGTCCGCAGGTCTGCCGGTTGCTGACGCGTTCTCCACCGTCTGGTCGTCCACAATGGCGCCATAGCGCAGACAGATCGCGGGCACTCCGGTCTCGCGGGTGACTTCGCGCAGCGTGACTTCGGCCAGGTACGGGCAGAGTTGGTCGATGTGGGGCTGGGGTCGCGGTCGCCAGCCTTCGTCGATGCGGTAGCGCGTCCACAGCTCGCTGAACAGGTCCAGCGTGCTGGCGAGGACGATGCGCTTTACACCGGCTTCGGCCGCGGCGAGGGCAAGCTGGTATGTGCCGCGGGTGGCGTGGTCCAGGGACGCGGTATCGTCCTCGAGACGAGTAGTGAGAGGTGCGAGATGCAGGATCGCAGTGACGCCGTCCAACGCATGCGCGATGAAATCCGCATCGCGCAGGTCGCCGGGCATCATCTCTGCGCCGTCGATAGGCCCTGTGAAGGCGATATCCACGGCGCGAACTGGCGTCGATGCGGGCAACGCGAGGCGGACGGCGCTGCCGAGAAGGCAGGCCGCCCCTGTTACAAGGAGACGCATAGGGCTACGCGGTTGGCGGATTTTCGCGTTAGTAGGTCATGACACGCGGCAGTGTCTTGGCTTGCTCTACCCAGTCCTGGACCTGAGACTCAGTCGGCATCTTGCGCACTAGTTTGCGCTCGGTTTGGACGTTTGTCATGGTCTCATACAGGTTTTTCGGATTGCGCTGCGCCAGTTCGGGCACGGTATCGACGCCCGTCATTTCCAGCAAATCTGTGTACTCTTCGCCGACACCTCTGATACGCCACAGATCTGCGCGGTTTGCCCAAGAAAGTATGCGCTTCCTCGAGATGCCAGTCTTGTCGGCGAGTTCTTGCCGAGCCGTTGGCGAAGCCGCGGCCTGTAACAGTTCCTCTACTGTGTCGACGCCAACTTCCTTGAGTTTCTTGGTATAGACTGGACCGATGCCTTCAATGTCAATCACAGATGCCATAGTATGGTCCTCCCGCTGGATGAATGTGGTTGATTTCCACGTACGCGATGCAGCACAACTATAATCGATTTCGGGCGCGCTCCGAAAAAGCATATTGCCGCCAGTATCTCCTCAGCGATATTGGTCCTGCGGCGAAATCAGGGCTCGCCCAGGCGCATTGGGCGCAGGACTGACTATCGGCGCAAGCCGTTTGCTATCGTGCGCATCATCCAGCTGGCGCAAGGGGAAACAAGCACATACGTCGCCCGCAAGTCCGGCGAACCAATGGGAACCAGGTCTGCTACAGTGCCGGTCGCGCGCCGAAAATTTGGTCAGATGCGCTGGCGGGCGGCGTCCGCCTGTTGCTGGATCCAGTTGTAGAGCTTCTCGGCATTCTCGGCAGAGTCGCGTACGTCATACGGGCGGGCGGTGGAAGTAAGGCGACGCGTGTTGACGGTATTGACGCCGCGCTTGCCGATCTCGACGAGTTCCCGGTGGAGGAAGTTGTCTTGGGCGTGGCTGTGCACCACGATGGTGTCCCCGGGTCTGGCGGTTTTGGCGGCGTGGAGGATGGGGCCGACCCAGCTCTGTTGTTGCGGAATCTCGAATCGTCTGCTCATCGCGTGCATCTCCTGTTGGACGAATGCCGGACCAGAACTTATGTTCTAATGGCGATTATAGAACATAAGTTCTGGTCTGTCCAATGTCGGAGATTGGCGGAACAATTTGTGCGCCCGTATTTCACACAACAGCCATTCTCAACGGAAATCCGGGATCGGTCGTAGCGAATGTGGCCGGATTGCAGCCGGCGCAATACTTGCACGCGCGCAGTGGAGGCGCGGCCGGTCAATCTCTGCATGCGGAGGGCCCCCGATTCTCTCCCGCCGTCCATTGCCTGCGCCGTCCAACTCGAGCCATGCCTGCCCGAGCCAGGGCATCGTGCGGAGGAGCCGTTGCCAGCGAATCCGGCGCGCGCCGCATCTGCGCGTCCACCTTGGACGCGCAGCAACATCCACCGCACGACCGTGGGCGCTACCGATCCCTCTCGTAGCACGCGAACAACTGACCCAACCCGTCCACACCCGCTGCATCGAAATAGAGCGTGCGCAGGGGCATATCCACGGCGCGTGTCCAGCATGGCCCCGTCCACAATCGCCGCGAATGGGTCACCGCCCAATACACGCGGTACAGTCGTCAGGTATAGCCGGTCCAGCACGTCGGCCGCCAGCAGCATGTGCAATATGCGCGGGCCTGCCGCGCTGTAGACCGTTCGGTACCCCTGCGCGGCGAGAACATCCACGAACTCGTCGCCACGTACGCCCTCTGCGCCCGCCACCAGCACCTCGCCGAGCTGTCGCTCGATTTCCCCTACGCGGGCCGCGTCTGCGCCTGCATCTGTCACGACCAGCACACGCCGCCCCTGCGCGTGGAGCGCCTCCGGAATCGGGAAGTCCAGGCTGCGGCTGACCACAGCCAAATCGGGCTGCGGCGACATTCCGCGCGCCCGTCGCCACGCAGCCAGGTCTGCGAACGCAGGGTCGTCCTGTACGCGCAGAATCTCTTGCGCCTTGCCGGCCCCGTAGTCGCGGAGATAGCGACCCGTGGTGATGATGACGTCCGCCTGCACGGCCAGCTCCTGGAAGAGCCGCCAGTCCCGCTCGTTTGCGGTCGCCGCGGGCACTTTCAGCCCGCCCTGCGTCTTGTCCGGCACGGCGATACGCCCGTCAAGGCTGACGACGAAGTTGGCGTAGACGAAGGGCCGGCCGCCGGCTGCCGCCAGCCGCCGAACATCATGCCCCAGATAGAGCCCCTCCAGTGGTTGTGGCGCTGCGGGTTGCGGCAGCAGCCGGATCGCTTCATTCTGCGCTGGTTCTTGCACGGGCGCGCCTCCTTGTCGTAGGATGGGTCATGATCAGACCACGCTGCGTACCATTGTACCGCCCGAACAGCGCCCTGGCCCGTATTCCACGCTCCCAACAGTATATCTGGAACTGACGCAACGAACCGGACATGGCTGTCGCCCAACATGCTCACTCGCAAGTGATCAGCGAAGATCAGCCGGATCAGCCTCAGTTAGCGTCCTGTCTCTACCTACCTGAATGCCATTCTCCAGACAGAGGACAACAATGAACGTACTCATCGTCGGCGGCACCGGCCTCATCAGCACTGCTATCACCCGCTCTCTGCAAGAAACAGGCGCGGACGTCACCCACTACAACCGTGGCCAGGCCCCGTCTCAACTCCACGACGCCCCGCACACTCTTCGTGGCGACCGCCAGGACTTCGCTGCCTTCGAGGCGCAGATGGCTGACGCTGGTCCCTTCGACTGTGTCATCGACATGGTCTGCTTCACGCCGGAAGAGGCGGAGAGTGCGGTGCGCGCCTTCCGCGGACGCACGGGCCACTTCGTCTTCTGCAGCACTGTCGACGTGTACACCAAGCAGCCGCCCGTCCTGCCCATCACCGAAGATACGCCGCGCGAGCCACTGCCCTCCTTCCCCTACGCCTACCGCAAGGCCGCCTGCGAGCGCATCCTGGAGGCCGCCCACCAGCACGGCGACTTTCCCGTCACGATCATCCGTCCCGCCTATACCTACGGCGAGGGCCGCGGCCTGCTGCACACGTTCCGCAGCGGCATGTACTACCTGCACCGCCTGCGCACCGGCCAGCCCATCGTGCAACACGGCGACGGCCTCTCCCTATGGACGGCCTGCCATCGCGACGACGTGGGCCGCACCTTTGCCGTCGCCGCGGGCAAGCCGGCCACGTTCGGCAAGGCCTATCACGTGACCGGTGAGGAGTGGCTGACCTGGGACCGCTATCACCGCGACGCGGCCGCGGCCATGGACGCACCGGAGCCCCGGCTTGTGCACATTGCCACCGATACGCTCTACGCCGCCCTGCCGGAAGAGGCCGAGTGGATCAAGGAGAACTTCCGGTACAACAACATCTTCGACAACCGCGCCGCACACGAGGACCTGGACTTCCGCTACACGATCCCGTGGCAGGAAGGCGTGCGTCGCGTCGTCGCTTGGCTGGACGCGCGCGACCTGATCACCGGGGACGATGAGCCGGAGTTCTACCGGCGCCTGATCGACGCGCCCACCCGTCTGCGCGAGCAGATAGCACGAGAGATGACCGCCTGACCGTCACTCATGCTAGTCTGCCGTCGTATTCCCATACGCGGCTTGTCTTTGCACCGGGTGCGTTGTAGACTGACTTTGCCTTCATCGCCTCCCCATCGCGCTGTCCCATTCCGGGAAGGGTGGATTTGTCTCTCTGGGCGGCGGAATATGATCCACAAGAAAGCCCAAGACGCGGTGCTGATTGCCGTGCCCTATGTAGCGCTCCTGTTCGTGGCGCTATTCGGCATCGCGCTGCCCACCGTCATGGAATCCGGAGCCAACCCTGTGTGGTTGGCTGTGCGCTGGTTTTTGCGCATCGCCACGGTTGCCGGTGCGTTCTGGGCGTGGCGGTGGCAGACGCAGGAGCCGCGACCGCTCTGGGCATACGCGTGGCTCGGCTTCGCCACGTACGAGGTCGTCGGCCTGCTGCTCATGACGATGACGTGGCTGATCAATCTGGATCGCCCATCGGGCCTCATCGTATCTGTTCTAGTCATCCCACTGCTGTTTTTAGCGTTCATTCCGGAGGCGGTCGCGGCGCTGTGGGTGGCGATCCGCTCGCGCATCCGCGCTGCGTTCACGGTCTTCCCGCACGCCGCCGTTACCGCGCCCTCTTCCTCCTCACAGGCATCGTGCCGCTGGAAGCCGGTGTGCGCGGTCTGTTCGTGGCGTCGCTGGTCCCGCTGCTGCTGGCGACTGCGGCAGCTGTGATCTTCGCGTACACTCCGCACAGATGGCGCTGGTACTATCTATTCGGCGCGGTCGCGATCTGCCAGACCGCGTTCGCGGTCGGATTGGCCTTATCCGAGAATGCGCCACTGTTTCTTACGCTGTTCTTTGTGGGGCTGGGCATTGCGATTCAGTCCGTCCCGTCCCTGCTGTACGCGCTCAATCAGGTAGCCTGGAAGTCTGGCGGCAGTTTTGGTTGGGCGGATCGCCTGCCGCTCGCCCTGCAACCGGCGGACGAGCCAAGCGCTGCCCATGTTGCCCCCGTATCCGCTGGCGACACCGGCGAAATGTCTCCGAATCGAAGTGGAGGTGAAGAGATGACCGAAGAGCAGAATGACGTACGCCAAAACGACGCAGCACAAGGGAGGTCGGCCAGGGAACCCGTGGCGCCGGGACCGCCCGGCCCTAGCACGCTGGACCGCTTCTACAAGGCGGCCGTCGTCGTTCTCACTGCCCTGATCGTGTTGGCGGTCGGCCTCGTCATCGCGCGTGCCACCGTCTACAAGGTGCACGAATACGAGCGCGGCCTGCATCTGCGCGGCGGGCGTTTCCTGGGCGTGCAGCAGCCGGGCTGGCACATGCAGATCCCACTTGTAGACACAGTCCTCGTCGTCACAACCAATGAACGGCTGGGGTATGTCGAGCAGATCCCCGCCATGACGTCGGACAAGGTCACCATGATCGTCTCGCTGCAATACACGTTCAAGGTCACCGATCCGGAACAGTACGCGTTGCAGGTGGACGACCCGGAGCGCATCGTCTTCGAGTTCGTACAGGGCAAACTGCGCGACGTCGTCAACACCAAGGCGATGGACGACATTATGAACAACCGCGCCGTGATGAACCAGGAGGTCATGGAATCACTCAAGGAAAAGGAGGAGCAGTACGGCGTCGAGTTCATCACCGTGCAAATGCAGAACGCCTCGCCGCCGGAAGAGGTGCTCACCGCCATCAAGGACCGCATGGTCGCCCTGCAGCGCCAAGAGCAGGCGCAGGCCGAGGCTGCCCAGCGCCAGACGCTCGCCGACGCGGACCTCTACGCCGCCCAGAAGGAGGCCGACGCCGAAGCCTATCAGATCACGACCACCGCCCAGGCGGACGCCGAACGCATTCGGCTCACCTCTGGCGCAGAGAAGGAAGCCGTCAACGCGTTGCTCGCGGAACTCGAAGGCAAGGGCGACGTGGGCGAAAAGTTCATTGAATACCTCATCGCCCAGCAGCTGAAGGAAAACAGCAAGTGGGTCATCAGCGGCGGCGATGGTACGCCTATCCTGGACCTGCGATAAGGGACGTTCAAGAGTTCAATGTTCAAGAGTGACAGGACAGCGGCGTTTCCCGGTTTCAAGGGAACCGCAGCAAGCATCCTGTGTACGCAGATTGTTGAACTCTTGAACTTTGAACCATTCCTGGAGGTGAGCTATATGCGACGAGTGGTGATATTGCTTCTGGGGCTGGTGCTGGCAGTAGCGGCGCTGATCGTACTGTTCGACCGCGAGCGAGCCGTCGCTGTCATGCGTCAGGAGGACATCGGCCAAACCCGCGTCTTCGCCTATCGCGGCTGGCAGAGCGTGGGCGTGCGACTGAACGAAGGCGATGAGGTGGAGATCAGCGCCGGCGGAGAATGGCTATATACGCCCGGCGAAATCCACGGCCCCGAGGGCCACGCCCGCTATCCGGCGCCGACGTTCTATCCCCTCACCAACGCCCCCGGCGGCGTGCTCATCGGCCGCATCGGCGAGAATGGCAGCCCCTTCCTAGTTGGCGGCCGGACCTGGCGCGAGGCCCAGCAGTCCGGCGCGCTCTATCTCCGCATCAACGATGACATGCTGGGTGACAATTGGGGCTGGGTTGAATTGGACATCGACGTCCACCCCGCGGAAGACTGATCGCATCCGGTGTTGGTCCGCTAGCCGACCCCTCTGATCTGCTCTATAATAGGCGGCCTCTGTGTGCTGGCGCACTTCGTTCACGCGAACGACCTGTCAGAATGCAGATCATGAAGCAGATCATGAAATGGACGGCACCCAACCGGATCGGACAACGACACCGCATGAATGATGAAACCCTTATCATGACGCTCGCCAAGGTGCTGATCGCCAGCGCCTGGGCCGACGGAGAACTCACCAACGACGAGGTCAACTGCGTCAAGGACCTCATGTTCAACCTGCCGGAGCTCACGTCCAGACAATGGGCGGAACTCAACATCTATATGGACAGCCCCGTCGGCGACGACGAACGCGCCCGCCTCATCGCCGACCTGCAGGATGCCGTCTCCAACGAACAGAGCCGCCAACTCGCCATACACATGCTCGACCAACTCGTGCAGGCCGACGGCGACATCACTCTGCAGGAGCGTGAAGTCGTCGACGAAACCCTCGCCGCTCTCGTCTCCGCCAATGTGGGGCTGGGCGGCGCGTTGTCGCGTTTCATGCGCGGAAGGACGACCAAACGCAGCGCTGCCCTGGCCGATGCGCCCAACCGCGAGCAGTACTTCGACGACTATGTCCACAACCGCGTCTACTACCGCATCCAACAACGCGAACAAGAGAGCGGCGAGACGCTTGACATCCCCGAAGAGAAGCTGCGCATGTTGACCTTGGCCGGCGGCATCATGGCGCAGGTCGCCCGCGCCAACCCGGAGGTGACCAGCGGCGAGCAAGACGTAATGGTGGACGCGCTGCAGACGCACTGGGATTTGCCGCACGGCGAAGCCGCCTTCGTCGCCGAAGTCGCCCTCTCTGAGCCCGCTTCGCAACTCGACCGCTACCGTCTGGCCCGCGAATTTGCCGACACCCTCCGCCATGAAGACGCCACCCGCTTCCTGGACGTCCTTTTCGCCGTCGCCACTGCGGATGGCGCCGCGTCTACACCCGAGATTGAAGAAATCCGCCAGATCGCCGGCTCGCTCAAACTCTTCCACAAGGAGTTCATCGACGCCAAGTTGAAAGTGCCGAAAGATCTGCGCGAGGAGTAGAATCGGCGTTCGTCTCCACGACGCCATTGTGATATTTCGCACAATGTTGACATAATGCCTGAATAGCGGTATTTTATCGGAGCGCTCCTGTTCCACACTCGCCGCTGCCCTACAGGAGCTGCCGGCACTTCCCTCGGTCCGACCTATCTGATAGTGAGCAGGGGTGCGCTCGTGTGACATTGGCCGTCTGTTTGCGGCCTTGTTCGGCACGTAATCGGGCGCGACACCCTGTCCGCACTCGGCGGTCGGCGCGCCCACCACCGCGCCGACCGCAACGAACGCTGGCAACCATGCGCCTCAACGTTGGAAGGAACAACGTCAAAACGCCGTTCACGTTCAGACGTTTTGGTGAATTGGCAATTGTTTCGCTTCAAGATAGGGCGCGCAGCCAAAGGGGGCATTATGAAGTACGGTAGATTGAACGGCGCATTAACCGTCATCGGGCTGCTCCTTCTGCTTGGGCTAGCGGTGACCGCACCTGTCCACGCACAGGACGATCCTGTGCCCGAGGGTCTGCAAATCAGCGGTGACCCGTCCATCTATGCCGTTGAGGACGACGCCGAAAGCGCGCCGGTGCAGGACGCCGCGGAAGACCTAGTCCTGGCGCAGCCGCCCTATACCTTGAATTACCAGGGCTATTTGACGAACAGCGGCGGCGCTCCACTCAGCGGCGCCTACGACATGGAAGTGTCTCTGTACAATGCGGCCTCCGGCGGCTCGCAGCGCTGGGGTCCTGAAATGCACAACGACGTGGATGTTGCGCGGCGGGCTATTTGTCCTCGTGCTGGGCAACACCGTGCCTTTGACGCCGGACGTGTTTGGTGAAGCGCTGTTCCTCAGCGTCACGGTAGAGGGAACGTTGTTGCCGCGCCAGGCTCTGCGTCCAAGCGCCTACGCGTTTGCTCTTGTGCCAGGCGCCGTGGTTCAGGGAGATCCTGCCGGCACGGATTATGCCCTGAACGTGGTCAACAGCGGCGTAGATGCCACCGACAGCGGCGTCTACGCGTCCGGCAATCAATACGGGCTTTACGCGGAAGAAACCGGACCCGGCGACGAAGCTATCTACGCCGACGGCTTCGTGAGGGCCGACGGCTATCGAAGCCGGAGCGACAGCTACATTTTTGCCGCCGGAACGGAAGGCTATCCCTGGTCAGAAGCAACCGACTTGCACATGGAGACCTGGTATTACGGCCGGGCGCAGCTATACAAGACGACGGCTGGACCAGGAACCCGGACATACTTCCTGCCCATACAGCTCCCGGCTGTGCTCTACGGTCAGGACGTGACCGTGGAAGACGTAACGGTGTACTACTTCACGTCGGACCCGGACACCTACATTACTGATACCAGATTGTATAAACAGACGAGCGCCAGCAGTGCTGATACGATCTACTCAGATGTGACAGATCACACTTCCACGACCGCGACATCCTATTCCTTCACACCAAGTCAGCCGGACAACACCCTCAACGCGGACGCCGGAATCCTCGTGCTGCGCCTCCAGATACAGTTCGAAGATGAATTTGACAGCCTCAACGTGGGCGGTGTTCGTGTGAGACTCGGCCACAGCTAGTCGCCAGAATGGTCAGCGTTTCGGATTCACGTCGCAACTACCGGAGGGGAGAGCCGTGATGCATCGCAAGCTCTGGATCGTGGGAATCGTTGCCGCGCTTTCGCTGCTTCTTGTCACCGCAGCGTCTGGAAGTGATGTACCCACAGTAGAACGCTACGTGTTCTCCAGCGGCGGCGAGTCGGTGTCCGCCGGCGACTATGTATTGACTGGCGCGGTGGGCGAATCGCTTGCCACACAAACGGAACCCGCCGGCGACCGCGGGCTGGCCGGCGGCTTCCTGGCCGGCATTCCCAAAGATGAGGAGATCTTCCTGCCCGCGGTGACACGCGGGCAGTAGCTGACTTCGGTACGTTGTATTCAACACAGCAGAGAATAGCTGGGCCGGCGAGTGTGAAACGCCGGCCCGACTGTTCAGTATTCCCCGTTCGTCCACCCGATCCCTGCCTCACTGGCTGCAACCTCGGTGAGCGCTTCCCGCTACGAGCGCTGCGCGGAAATCGGAATTATTTCCCCTTCCCAAGATAGAACATATGTGCTATATTGTGTTCAGGACCTGTTGGAAACACCCCTCGGCCGTCTCGCTCACGGCTTCACCCTCGTACGTTTCCTCTTTCGGGATGGGGGCACGCCTGGACCACGTGCCCCCCTCCCTCCTCTCTCCCTGCACACTCTTTCGCGGTCTCAAACGGCAAGTTGGCAGATCGCCGCCCTTCCGCCGGTAAATCGAAACAGAACGCCCTGTATGCAGCCCACCTAGAGGATCGGCGAATATCTGTCAGCTCAGCGTCCCATCTCATCCCGTCTACCAAATCGAGCCCATCTCCCACGCACGCACATCCTCGAACACCGCCGCGCCGCCCTCCGCATATAGCCATACGTCGAGGTTCGCGGCATCCGCATACGCCACCTGCGTGATGGCGCGTTCGCCGTCATTCACGAAGACCTCCATCACGGTCCGGTCCAGGAACACGCGCAGCGTCACCTGTTCTCTATCCGGCAATTCAACCACTGTCTCATTCACGCG
Source organism: uncultured Chloroflexia bacterium (assembly GCA_963752485.1). Lineage (GTDB taxonomy): Bacteria > Chloroflexota > Anaerolineae > Caldilineales > Caldilineaceae > JASGTU01. Next base: position 490,025 of record CAVVYP010000007.1, on the reverse strand, counting down.
CAGCACGCGGCCATCGTACTCGATGGGCAGACCGCCTGCGCCGTCCGCAGCGCAGCGCAGCCGCACACCCGCCCGCGTCGCCGACTCTAGCGACACGCTGAACTGCAGCTCCAGCGCCTCCCCACGCACGCCCGCCAGCGCCTGCGCCCCGTCGTCGATCGCGAACCTCGCCGATATCCGCCACCTGCGCACCGCGCAACATCTCCACGGCCGGCACAGGCGCCTGCCGCGGGTGTCCGTCCGCGCCCAGCGTCAGTACGCGCGGCAACGCCAGACAGCCGTTCCATCCCTGCCCGGACCGAAATCCGCGCACCCAGCCAAACAGAATACAGTTGCCGTCCGGATCGAATGCGATATTCGTGGCATAGTAGTTGGCATGTTCCGCCTCACCGGTCTCATTGCCCCGGTGGTCCAAGCGCGAAACGCCGGGGTCGAGAATGCCGTGCGCCTCTGGCGTAAACGTGAGCTGATCTGCGTCGAATTCGCCGACCGTATATTCCACCGCTCGATAGGGCGAAAGCAACAGCACGAATTTGTCGCCTAGCGGGAAGAAATTCGGGCATTCACAAAACCGCATCTCGCTGCGCGGCTTCGTATAGATCGCGCCGCGATAACGCCATTCTGCCAGTTCCGCATCCTCCGTCTCGAACAGCGCCACGTTCGCCTCGTCGCGCCGTGGCTGCGCCCAACACAAGGAACGTCCGGCCCGCAGTGTGGAAGATGAACGGATCGCGCCAGTCCGGCTCAAAGCGGGGCGCGCCGCCCTCGCCCAGCGCCAGAATCGGATTCGCGGGATGCTTGCGCCACGTCATCCATTCGTCGTCGCCGACTGCCGCCCACTGTTCAAAGGGACGCACATTGTTTGTGCCGCGGCTTGTGTAGAACACGATCGGCGCACCGTCCCCGGTCACCGCCGCACATCCCGACCAGCACGCCTCCTCGCCAAGTTCCGTAGACGGCCACACTGCCACCGGCAACTGTTCCCAGTGCACCAGGTCCCGGCTGCGCGTATGCCCCCAGTGGATCTGCCCAGCCACGTCTGAATAGGGATTGAACTGGTAGAAAACGTGATACCACCCGTCATGGTAGATCGTCCCGTTTGGGTCGTTCATCCAACAGCACGGCGGGCGAAAGTGATAGAGGGGACGGTTTGCGTCATCTGCCGCTGCGGGCGCCAAGGCCGCTACGCTCGCCTCCGCAGCCGCGATTGCGGGGTTTGGTTCATATATAGACATGATGCCTCCAGGTAGTCGGACCAATCATTGAGATACTCGCAACGCATTGTCAACAAATGGAGTCCGACACGGCCATCGACGGATGGCCGTCGGACTTGGAAGGGAAACAATCAGATTCTTCCACGCGTCTGGGTGACAGACAAGCCGTTGACTAGCCCTTGACGCCGCCCATCATGATACCTTCGATGAGATAGCGCTGGCCGAACGCGTAGACCAGCATTACCGGGATCAGCGAAAGCACCACGCCCGCCAGGACCACGGAAATGGAACCCGTCATCATATAGCCCTTCAGCACGTTCAGTCCCAGTGGAATGGTGAAGTTCTCCCGCGATAGCAGAAAGATCAGCGGCCGGAAGAACTCATTCCAGTGACTGTTGAACACCAGCACGGCCAACACCGCCAGGCCCGGCGCCACCAGCGGCAGATAGATGCGGCTAAAAATCTGGAACTGATTTGCGCCGTCAATCAGGGACGCCTCCTCGAAGTCCTTCGGCACCGCCATGAAATACTGGCGCAACAGAAACGTGCCAAAGGCCGTGGGGAGCGAAGGCAGAATCAGCGACGCAAGCGTGTCGTTCAGCCCCATGCGGCTGATCAGCACAAAGACCGGGATGATCGTCGCCTGCAGCGGGATCATCATCGTCGCCATCACGATCCAGAATAGACCGTTCCGACCTGGGAACTCTAGCCGCGCAAAGGCGTAGCCTGCCAACGACGCGGTCGTCAACTGGCCCAGGACGATCACCGCCGCCACAAACGCGCTGTTGAAGATCATGCGAAAGAACTCGATCTCCTCGAAAACGCGCGCATAGTTCGTCCAGTCGGGATTTCTGGGGATCCATTGCGGCGGCAACGTGAACGACTCCGTGGGCAGCCGCAATGATGTAGCGACCGTCCACAAAAAAGGCGCAAGTACAATGATGCTGGCAAGCGTGAGCAAGACCATCCCCACAAGTGGGAGCGTGCGATAGCGCACGAAATCGAGCCAGCTACGGCTGTGACTCGAATCTTTCGTGCCTTGAAGTGTCCTGGAACTCTGCATACCGATACTCCTATTGGTAGAACACCCAGCGTTTCGACAGCCCGAACTGGCCCGCCGTCACCAGCAGGATCACAACGAACAGGATCACAGCGATGGCGGAACCATAGCCGATCTCCATGTTCTTGAACGCTGACTCATACATCACCATTACCGCAGTTCGGCTCGCGTCACCCGGGCCGCCGCGTGTCATCACATAGGGCTGGTCAAAGATCTGCAAGCCGCCGATCACGCCCACGACTGCGGCAAACAGCAGCGTCGGGCTGAGCATGGGCAGCGTAATATGCCACAGCCGCCGCCATCCGAGCGCGCCGTCGACGTCCGCCGCCTCCAACACTTCCGTCGAAATGTTGCTCAGGCCGCCAATGAAGATGATGAACGTGAAGCCCATCGTCTGCCACACGTACGCCAACACCACCGTGTAGATGACAACGTTTGGCGAATTGAGCCAAGGCACTTTCGGCAATCCAATCAGCGACAAATAGTAGTTAACCGGCCCGAACTCCTTGTGCAACATGTAGCCGATTACAATGCCCGTAGCGGCGCCCGACATCAGAAACGGCAGAAAGAACGCCGAGCGGTAATAGTAGCGCAGGCCGGTCGACATGCGCTGCCGGATGGCCAATGCCAGGGTCAGCCCAACCGCGATCTGCAACGTGATGGCAAGCACCACGAATACGAACGTGTTCCAGAACCCGATGCGCACGCGCGGGTCTGTGAACAGGCGCGCATAGTGTTCCAAGCCCAGAAATCGCGGCGGCTCAAATACATTCCACCGAAACAGGCTAAGCCCAAACGAGACCAGTACCGGCCCGGCAATGAACACGATGATGCCCAAAATCGTGGGCGCCAGAAATAGATAGCCCAGGGCCGCACGACGACGTCGCAACCCGGTCAGCGTATTCTCCGTTAGCCAACCAATTGGGTTCCGTGCGAACCGCTTTTCCGTAGTTTGACTAGTGGCTTCACTCATTTTCCACTCCCCGACGGTACGTTTCGCCATCGCCAGGATGGAATCGTCCCGGCGATGGCGAAACAGTGACGATGCTACTCTCTACCGCACTACGCCTCCAGGTTGTACATTCCGTCGCCTTCGCGTTCGTACAACGCTTCCAGTTCCGTCTGCATCCCGTCCAGCGCCTCCTGCGGCGTCATCTCTCCGCTCATAGCTCGCGCCGTATAGCTGGTGAAGATCGTCGTCATGGGATTAGATATCGGCGGGGCCGGAATCGGCGCAGTGTCCGGATGATCGTCCAGCGTGCTATAGAAGACCTCCCAATGCGCGGGGCCGGTCTCCGCAAAACGCTCCGCATTGCACATGGAGCGCCGCGATGGCGTGGTCAACGTCACGGGATTGAAGATGCCGTTGGCCTCCATCGCTTCCTTCGTAGCGCTGAACTTGTAGTAGTCCCACGCCGTATCCACATTGGCCGACTTCTCGAAGATGAAGAGAGCGCCTGTGCCAAACTGATGGCGCTGATTCGCCCAGTAGGGGAAGAGCTGCACGTCAAACGCGCCGTTCTCCATGCCCGCATTCGACAGTCCGCCTGCCCAGAATCCTCCCGCAGGCGTCATGGCAAGCGTGCCACTCGTGAAGAAGCCCTGGAGCGTCTCACCGCCGCCCAGTTCCACAGCCGGCGTGATGTCCTCGTCGAAGAGCTGTACCATGAACTCAAGCGCCTCCACGTTGGCCGTGTCGTTGGCCTTTGGCGCCAGCCAGCGCCACCCGCCGCCGCGACCTTCCGCAGCCGGGTCACCCGCGTAGAAGGTGTCCCACAACCATTCGCCGCCGGGGGCCCGCTCCTCAGTCAATATGTTGCCGCCATTTACAAAGATCCATGGCATCCAACTACCCCACAGTCGGTTGATCCACGCATAGCCATACCTCTGCTCACCGCCCTCCGCAGAGGCGATCGCCTTGGCAATCGCGTAGAAGTCTTCCTTCGTCCAGCCCGGCTCTGGATGTCCAAACCCGGCTTCCTCAAAGGCTGCCGTGTTGTAATACATATTGGCGGCGTTGAAGTCACGGGAGAGCTGGTAGAGACTGCCTTCCCACATCATGGCTTCGTTCAACGTCGGATGGACGTCCGAGAAGTAGTCCTGCAACTCCGCCTCGGCAGCCAGTACATAGTCATCCAGCGCCATCGCCAGCCCCTTGCCGGCGTAGAGCTGTGTGGCCTCTGTTGCCGCAAAGCCGATGTCGATCTGCTCGCCCGCCGCCAACATGGCCAGCATCTTGGCCGCGACTTCCTCATGGTCAATGCCGGTAACAGAGATGTATTCGCCTTCCACATTGGGGTTAACTGTCTCCTGGTACAAGGCCATGACCAGGGATTCGTAATCCGGATTGGCCTGGATGCGGAGCAGAACCGCCTCTTCTGAAGGAGCCGCCTCTCCGCCAGACTCGGCAGCAGGCGCCGAGGGTTGCGCCGGAGCCGCGCATGCAGTCACCGCCAGCGCAACAGAACCCGCCCCGGCAACACGCAAGAAATCACGCCGGGTAAACTCTCTACGTAGCGCAGATGTCATCGTTGGTCTTCCTTTCCAAAGGCTACATGTGTTGAAAAAGACGCTTTGAGCATGAAACCAATTCCTACTTCGCACGATCCAGGCGCCATTCTTTGCTCGCTTTGGCGCCGTCAACCAAACAACGCCGTCAACTGTTCTGGTACCAGGCCATGCCACCTCCAATCATCTCTCGCCACTTAAATCGACCGTCGTTCAATCAGCGGGCAAGCAAGCTTGACCTGCGGCGTTTCTCCGGCCTTGCTCGCCTCGCCCAATAGGAATTCCGCGGCCCACCGCCCCATGCGATAGTGCGGCAATTCCATCGACGTCAAACCCGGATGTAAGTTGCCCGCCAGCAATTCCTGGTTGTCATACCCCATCACCGCAATATCTCTTGGAATTTTGAGCCCGCGCTCCTTGATGGCGTCGTATGCGCCCATCGCCATACGATCGTTGAAGCAGAAGACTGACGTCGGCGGATCTGCCAGATCCAGTAGCTGACGCATGGCCTCGTAGCCGCCGCTCGGCTCCGACAATCGCTGGACGACCAACTCTTCGCAGTATGCGATGTCATGCGCAGCCAACGCATCCCGATAGCCCTGCCAGCGCAGTACCTGCGCCGGAATCGGACGTATGTGATTAATGAAGCCTATGCGACGATGACCCGCTTGGATCATGCGCTCAATCGCCTCTTGGCCGCCCCGACGTTCGTCCGGAACCACCGACGGCAACGAATGATCCGCGACGAAGCAATCGACCAACGCAACGGGCGCCTCGCGTATGTTGTCCGGGAGCGTCACCTCTCTATGCCACATCGTGGCATAGATGATGCCCTCCACCTCCCGCTCCAGCATCATCTCAATCGCGGACACCTCGAGATCTTGGTCGCCATTCGTATTTACCAGAAGCAAGACATGGTCTTGCTCCCAGGCCACGTCCTGTGCACCGCAAATGACGTTGCCGGCAAACGGCGTCACAGCGATGAAGTCGGTGATAAATCCAATGGCCATGCTCTTGCGCGTGCGCAACGCCTTGGCGGCCGCGCGGGGACGATAGCCGAGATCGACAATGGCCTCCTGCACCGCCTGACGCGTCGACGCACTCACGTTCGGGTGATGGTTCAGGACGCGCGAAACCGTGCCGAGGCCCACGCCGGCTCGCTCGGCAATATCGCGTATTGTGATGTTACGTCCACGGGTCATCTTGCACACAAACTCGTAGAACTGTCCTGCGAAAGCCTACGCAATCGCATCTGCATTCGCGGAGTTACCAGATTTGGACGTGTGTCGCATACTAGGCTGGACCGTCATTGGAATCGTTTCCAATTCTACGGCATTTTCAGCCTGTTGTCAACCCCAGCGGGTTCATTCAATCACGCTGAATGTTACTGAGCGGGTAGGGTGCCCCAATAAGAGATAACGTTGCCGAGGAGGGAACCGCGGCCACCAACGACATGGATAACGACAGAACGATCATCCGTCGGCAACATTGTCACCTAGCTTGACGCAAGCGGACGGTGCAAGCCGGGAATATCGTGCGTCCAACGCAACGGCTTCTGGCGGACGCCGCGTAACCGTCGCCCTTCGCCATCCTCTGGCGGGCGGACTACGGCAGGCGACGGACGGAGGGCGTCCATATCAGGATGGCGGCGGCCAGCGCGAAGCAGGCCGAGGCGCTGATGACGATCGCCTCGGTGATGCCGATCACTTCGGCGGCGCTGCCCACCAACAGGTTGCCAAACGGGGCGAATCCGAAGAATGTCAACGTGTAGAGGCTCAACACGCGCCCGCGCATCTCGTCGCGCACGCGCGTTTGCAACAACGTGTTGATCAACGTGAAGACAATCATGAAGGCCACGCCCAACGCCACGGCCAAGATCAACGTCAGCGGGTATCGTGTATTCACAGCGAACAGAATCAGGATGATCGGAAAAGTCAGAATGGCGATGGACATCCACCGGCCGCGGCTTTCCCCGGTCGCCGAACTGCGCAACGAGCAGCGCCCCGCTTACCGCACCGATGCCCGAGGCGGCGTTGATGGCGCCGAACGCGCCCGGACCCTGGCCCAGTACTTTGTCGACAAATGCCGGCAATACCGTGCCGTAGGACAGGCCAAACATGCTGAAGGCAAACGCCAGGAGTAGCAGCGCGCGCAGGTCGTGCTCATCGCGCACATAGACAAGACCGCTTTTCAGCTTCGCCCAGGGCGATTGCGTTCCCGGCTGCCGCACGAACGGTGCAAGCCTCATCGCCAGCAATGCGCCGATCACCGCCAGGAAGGTGAAACCGTTAATCGTGAAACACCAGGCCGCACCGAAAGCGGCGAGCAGGATCCCGCCGATGGCCGGGCCAACGATGCGCGCGCTGTTGAAGGTCATGGAATTCAGCGCGATGGCGTTGGGCAGGTCCTCTCTTCCTACCATTTCCACTGCGAACGCCTGCCGGGCCGGGCCGTCAAAGGCATTGACGACGCCCATGCAGGCCGCCAGGACCACGATGTGCCATACCTCCACGACGTCGGTAAAGGTCAGACCCGCAAGAACGAAAGCAAGCGTCATGGCGATGGACTGGGTGACGACCAGCAAGCTGCGCTTGGACACTTGGTCGACGACAACCCCGGCCCATGGCGAGACGATGAGTACGGGAATCGCAGACGCAAACCCTACCACGCCGAGGGCCAGTTCCGAGCCGCTGATCTGGTAGACCAGCCATCCCTGCGCAATGATCTGCATCCACGTGCCCGCCAACGAGACAAGCTGGCCACCCAGGAACAGGCGGTAGTTGCGATGGCGGAGCGCCGCAAAGGTCTTTGGGACACGGAATTGGCGTGCGCGAAGCGGCAGGATTTCAGGCGGAACGTTCGGTGTACGCGGCGGTTCGATGTTAGCCATTTGGTGATCCAACGGTGAAGCAGGATGACGAAGAGTGGATGCGCCCATATCGCCCGCGCGCCCACCTGTTGATCAATTATGTACGTGTTATCGGTTTTGCATCAATTCGGAAGAGGCGATGTAGGAATCGATGGAGGCATATTGGTCATTGAGGGCGCGCACGTTGCCCTCGACCGGCAGTGGCTAGCGACGGGCGCCGCGGCAGAGATGGGTTTCGATGGCCGTCCACGATTCGCAGTGGACGGCCATCGAATCGCTTCCGCCGCAAACGATAGAGTGAACGCCGATGGAAAGTGGGCGGATTGTCATGAATGCAAGCGGTGCGCAGCGGGCAGCCAGGCCTCCCGTCTTGGCCTACCCAATACAAGAGAAAGCCGGGACACTGCCGCCCAAGAAGAACGTGGAAGGAGCGCCCCGGCTATGGTTTGGTCTTTCTACGATTTCCTGCGTGACGCCAGCGGGTTCGTCATCCGCAGCCGTTAGGCGACCACGACCTTCTCTACGATGTCGCCGTCCTTCTGTGTGATGCGCGCGCGCCACTCATCCCCCGGCTGCACGGTCACGGGTCCCTGAATCCACGTCGTCTCGTAGTTGATGTAGAAGGGTTCCTGATAGGCGACGTCCACGAACGCGCCGTTGCGAAAATACTCCACTCTGTCCACCCGTTCCGGATGGAGCGCGGCGATGTGCAGCCAGCGTGTCACGCCGTCCAGCGTCATGTGCGGCTCGAAGCCCTGGAAGTAGTAGTGTTCCGCCGCCGGCAGCCCATCCAGGGGGATGCCGACGCCTTCGGCCATGCGCCGTGCGAAGAACGTATCCATGCCCGACGTGATGGACCAATCCGCCGGTGGGTCCTGCTTGGTCGGATTGTTGTAGTAGCCCCACGACGTCTGCGTTTGCCAGGCGATGCCGAGTTGGCCGATGCAGGGCGAGTCCTCATTGCACACGATGGGCCGCTTCAGGTCCCAACTCTGTAGCTTCTTCACTAGTACTGACAGTTGTATTTACAGATTGAGTGATTTCGGATAACATGGTCCTCACCGAGGAGAGGAGAGGACCATGGATAGAATGGAACAGGAATGGGTGCAGGCGCTGGACGACTTGATGGTGCGAATCGGTGATCGGTTTGCGCGCTCGGAATCGTGGAGCGCGCCAAGAACTATCTCAAGGGGTTGCTGAGTCCGGTGGAGCGCAAGAACAGCTGGCAGCTGGCTGAAATGATAGGTGAAACGACGCCCTACGGATTGCAGCAGTTTCTCTATCGATCGCCATGGGACCCGGATGTGATTCGCGATGACACATGCAGCTACGTGGTGGAGCACCTGGGCGACAGCGATGCGATTCTGGTGGTGGATGAGACCGGCTTTTTGAAGAAGGGTGAGCATTCGGCTGGGGTACAGCGACAGTACAGCGGCACGGCCGGCAAGGTCGAGAACTGCCAACTGGGCGTCTTTCTGGCCTATGTCAGCCGACATGGCCATGCCCTGATTGACCGGGCCCTGTACTTGCCTGAGAGTTGGATAGAGGACCGGGAGCGCTGTGCGCAAGCGGGAATCCCAGAAGAGACGGTCTTTGCAACCAAGCCGGCCCAGGCCCTGGACATGCTGCAGCGTGCGTTGGCCGCTGATACCCCGGTGCGCTGGGTGACGGCCGACAGTATCTATGGCGACCATCGCCCCTTGCGCGCTTGGCTGGAAGCGCAACCTTTGGCCTATGTCCTGGGCGTCTCGGGCAAGGAAGCCGTGGAGATCGAAGGCTGGATGGTGCGTGTCAGCGAGTTGCTGCAGGTCCGTTTGAACGACCAATGGACGCGTCCGAGTGCCGGAGACGGCGCCAAAGGACCTCGTCTGTATGACTGGCAAACCATTGCCTTGACCACTCCTTCCGTCTCTGGCTGGCGTCGTTGGTTGTTGGTGCGACGCAGCATCAGCGACCCCACCGACCTGACGACCTTTCTCTGTTTTGCACCTGCGGATACTGAACTCTCTACTCTGGTCGAAGTCGCCGGCAGCCGTTGGCACATTGAAAGCTGTTTCCAAGAAGCCAAAGGGGAGGTGGGGATGGACCACTATGAAGTGCGTAGCTGGTCGGGCTGGTATCGTCATATCACCCTGGCCTGTCTGGCCCATGCCTTCTTGTCTGTGCTGCGCAGCCAGCATCCAGAGACGGCACTGCCGCCGGAAAAAGGGGGCCCGTTGCCGTCCAAACCGAGCAGCCTGGCGGCGTTCAAGGCCAGCCGCGGGCTGCGCGAGCCCTGGGCGTGCGCCTGAGCGTCGCTGAGATTCGGCGTTTGCTCTGGCAACTTGTCTGGAGATGGATTCCAGAACCTGTATATGTACTCGCTTGGTCGTACTGGCGCAGACATCATCAAGCGATTGCTAAGCGTTTCCATTATCAGCGTCGAGTGAAAACGACTGAATCACAACTACAACTGTAGTACTAGGTTGTAGTAGGTCTGGCGCGTGCAGTCGTTGCCGTGGATGAGAATGACGTCGCTTGCTTCGGCCACTTCCCGTTCCGCCACGCCACCGGTTCCGCTGTTGCCGACCGGCAGGCCGCCGGACTCCGCACGGGCCAGGTCCATCAACGAAACAATGCCCTCCACCGACTGTACGATGGCGTGCGGTGCGAAGCTGCGGATATTGTGTTCGTTCGCGACTTCGATGATCACGTTGGTGTAGCCGCCGTCGCGCAGGAAGCGCGAGGCGTTCGCTACGGCGTTGCGTACAGCGCGCCCGTTGCGCAGGCGAGGACTCTGTGAGCCATAGAGATAGCTGACGATGATAACCATGCCGATTTCGTCTGCGGCGCGCAAGAGGCGGTCCAGTCGGCCGGCGTAGGCATTGTCGAAGCGGGCGCCGTCTTCCCCGAAGGGATTGTTGTCGATGGTGCTCCAGTCGCCCACAATGAAGACTGGCCCGCCGCCTTGCAGGCCGACGGTGATGGCGCGCAGACCGTGGGCGTACCATTCCGGCAACGCTGTGATGAGGCGGTCCGTGTTGGCCTCCGGGTCCCAGTCCCCATATTTGGCGCGGGCGAAGCGTTCGGGGTGTGCGCAGTCGTCGAAAATGCCCTGGATGAAACGGGCGTTCATGAGCAGACCCTGGTGCTCCGCAGGACAATCTGCGTACTCCGAATAGACGAGCTTGCCGTTGATGGTGAAGCGCGTCCCCTGTACGTCGATGGCGGTTCGTGGCATGATGCGCGCTCCTCTGCTACGCAGACAGTCCCTCGTGCAGTTCCTCCACCGGCAGTGGCTCGAAGGTGGTGCGCAGCTCCTGCGTCTGGCCCGTCGCTGCGGCCTGGTAGCCCGACTCGATGATGTCGATGACATGGCGTGCGTGCTCGCCGGTGACGATGGAGGCTTTGTCCTCGCGGATCCAGTCCACGAGTTGCATCATGTCCTCGAAGACGTGCGACTCCAGCATGCCGGCGTGCTCGCCGACCACGTGCGGCTCATGGTCATCGGGCAACCGCAGTTGCTCTTCGCCGAACATCGTCCCGACCACGGATCCCTGCGTGCCGTAGAGGTTCAATTGCCGGCCCGTCAGCAGCTTGCCGGCCGCGGCGGCGTAGACGAAGGCGAACTGCGTGTCGCCGAAGTCGAGCAGGAGAAACGTCGTGTCGTCCATGTCGCACACGATCTTCTCGCCGTGATAGTCGAATTCCGGGATGACCAGGCCCGAGAGAGCCGTCACGCGCTTGGCCGGGCCCAGGATGCCGGTGATGGCGTGCAGATTGTAGACGGTGGAGTCGTACTGGGGCCCGCCGCCCGGTTTCTGGAAATACCAGGCGGGGTTGACGTCGGTGAGGATGTCTTCGCCTGTGCGGAACTCCTCGTTCATGTGGTAGTAGCCAATGCCGGAGCCGCCGGTGATGGCCCAGGCCAGCCTGCCCAGCGCGCCGTCCAGCACGAGGCGGCGGATGCGCTGGTTGTGCGGGTAGAGCATCTCCCCCGGCGAGGCCACGATGTGGACGTTCTTTCTTGCGCCGCCGCCTCCAGCAGGTGGTCGGCCTCGTCCGCTTTCGTGGTCATCGTCTTGTTGAAGTGGATATGCTTGCCCGCTTCGATGGCCTGCAGGCCCTGCTCGTAGTGGAGGCCGATGGGCGAGCAGATGGTCACGGCGTCCACGTTGGGGTCCGCCAGCAGCTCTTCGTACGTCTCGTAGGCTGCGCCAACGTCGTATCTTTCCGCAGCGGCCGCCGCTCGACCCGGCACCGGATCGCACACTGCGGCCAGCCGCACGCGGTCCTGCACGTCCGGCAGGCTCAGGTGCTTCATCGCGGCGCGGATGCCGATGGCGCCTGCGCCGACGACGCCCATGCCGACTGATTGTTGGTCATGTTTGAGTCCCCTCCATTGTATTATGGTGAGTTAGCTTATTTATGTCGAATAAAAATCACAGAACGTAGACGCATGCCAACCTGCACGGATCACCATCCGTCACGCCGGAGACGTACCTACGATTTCGGCACCGCCGTAGCCTGGGCCCGCCGCACGCAGACTCGCGCGAATCCATTCATACACCCCGATAGTCGAATCGGATCAATCCGTGCTCACTGCGCCTTCCTCAGGCCAGTCCGCTCGCTTGCCACAGTTTGTCCATTGCGTCGGACACTTGCTGCGCCGCAGCCTTGGGGTCCTCGGCGGCCAGCGCGTTCAGCTCCTGGTTGAACGGTTCGGTCGTGACAGGCCCTTTGTAGTCGAGCGACGCCACTTTCTGCATGAAGCCGACCAGGTCGAGCACGCCCGTCTGCATGGGCAGGAAGCGCACGTTGTCGAGCATCTCATCGTACGGTGTGTCGACCGGCGCATCGTTGATATGCACTGTCACGATGTCGTCCGCGGTGAGGGCGTCCAGGTCGTCGACCCCGCCGCCGGAGGTGAACAGATGCCACGCGTCCAGCAGCAGACCGACGTTGCCTGTGCCGATGGCGTCCGCTAGCTTCATCATCTCGTCCAGCGTGTAAATGAAGCCGTACGCATGGCCGTCGCGCAGCGTCTTGGGGCCGAGGAATTCGATGCCGAACCGGCAGCCAAAGTCGGCCAGCACCTGGGCGATGGGCCGGAATCGACCTACGTGCCAGGCGAAGTTCTCGTCGTAGGGGCGCACGTCTGACCACGAGGGGCACCAGGTGGCCACGCGTGTGCAGCCCAGCGCCACGCCGATCGCGGCCAAGCGCGGCAATTCCGCCAACTCCGCGTCCCAGGTTGCTTCGTTGTTCCATACGATGGGCAGCCCCCACTGGCCGGGTCGCACGCCGCTGTCCGCGAACAGGTCGTGCACAGCGTCGAGGCCCTGCGCGTCGACCAGCTCCGCGGCTTGGCGGATATCGAAGTCGATGCCGGTGTAGCCAGTCTCGGCCGCCAGTTGGATGGTGGCATCTAGCGGGTAGTTGCGGATACCGATGGCGCCGGCGTTCAGGTTCTTGTACATGGGTGGTCCTTTTTGCGTGATTGAGTCATGAGATCGGAAACTCGTTGCGTCCTACGCACTAGATTACCCCCAGAGAAACGGCGAAGACTCCAAGACTCTAGGGTCCACACCACTTCGTGTCTTCGTGTCTTTGTGTCTTGGTGGTTCCTTGGCCGTTCTCTGTGGTGAATCGGTTTCTACGCCCACGGGTCCAGGATGATCTTGGCCGACTCGTGCGACGCGGAGCATTCAAACGCCTCCTGGATGCCGCTCATGGGGAAGATGTGGCTGATGAGCAGGTCGATGATGGGCGAGCCCTGGATCACTTGCATGACCTTCGGGAACTCGTTCAAGTTGTAGTGCCACGAACCGATCAGCGTCAGGCCCTTGCGGATCATGTCCGGGCTGATGCGGATGGCGAGGTCTTCGTAACATTCACCCACGAAAGCCACCTTACCCTTGCGGCGTGTGGCGTCGATGCAAAAGCGTTCGGCATGTACATTGCCGGAGCAGTCGAGTGCGCAATCCACGCCCCGACCGCCGGTCAGGTCGCGCACCTGCGCCAGCGCGTCCTCGTCCCGCGGGTCGAGAACCGCGTCCGCGCCCATCTCTTTGGCCCGTTCGACACGGAAAGGGATGGACTCGACGACGATAGTGCGTGCGCCACGGTATTTGGCGTTGACGACGGCTCCCAGACCAACGGGACCCGCGCCCGCAATCATGATGGTGTCAAAGGCGTCCACGTCCATCTGTTGCATGGCTCCGAAGGAAGGGCCAATGCCGCAACAAGCCAGCGCGGCGTGTTGATAGGAGATGCCCTCCGGTATCTTCAGCGCCAGCCAGTCCTGCTTGAGCAGGTACTGCGCGTAGGTGGCGCGACCTTCACGCGCACCCGGCGTCGCGGAGACTTGTTCCGTATTCTCGCAGTGGATGTAGTCGCCGGCGAGACAGAGTTCGCACTCGCCGCAGCCCCACAACGGCATGGCGACGACGCGGTCTCCTACCTGTAGACGGCCCGGCTGCGCCACGGCTACGACTTCGCCGGCAGCCTCGTGGCCCAGATATTGGTTCTCCTGACCGCTGAGGAAGCCCTTGTACTCGGCGCACATGGGCGCGGCGTGCACCTTGACTACAACCCAGTTGTCCACGGGCTCCGGCATGGGCGCATCGATGAGGGCGGCTTGTTTCTGTCCGGTGATGGCGGCCTTCTTCACGGTCAGTCCTCCAGATTGAGCCAGGCGGTTTCCTCTGGCGTAAGGTGAATGTCCAGGGCGGGCAGTACGTCGCGCAGCTCGTTGATCGACTGCGGCCCGATCAGTGCGAAGGTCGGGAAGGGTTGTTGCAGCACGTAGGCGAGAGCCACCTGTGCGGCGGTGACGCCCTTCTGCGCGGCGAGCTCGCGAGCTCGTTGCAATCGCGCAAAGTTTTGATCATTGAACCACGTGCGCACGATGGGCGCCAACCACGATACGTCTCGATCTTCGGGGCTGTAGCGGCCAGTGAAGAAGCCGGTGGCTTGGCTGCTCCACGCGAAGACCGGTAGCCGGCGTTCGGTGTACCAAGCGCGGGAAATCGCATCCGAGGCGGAGAGGCAGCCGGGCCACATGGGCTCGTTCCACACGGCCAGCGAGAGGTTCGGGCTGCTGGCAGCAAAGCTGACGAGGCCGTTGGCTTCGGCGTAGGCGTCGGCTTCCTGGATGCGCTCGATACTCCAGTTGGAGCCGCCGAAGGCGCGGATGCGTCCCGCGTCCAGATGCTCGTTCAGGCAGGCCACCAGTTCGCCCGCGGGTACGGACGGGTTGTCCGTATGCATCATGTACATGTCCAGGTAGTCGAGCTGCATCTTCTCCAGCGTCTCCAGCAATTGCGCGGTGATGCCTTCCGGCGTGCCCTTGTCGTCGCGTGCGCCCTTGCCGATGACGACCATCTCCTCGCGAATGCCGCGCAGCTTGAGCCATTCGCCGACGGTCTCTTCGCTGCCGTACACGTGGGCTGTGTCCAGACAGTTGCCGCCGATCTCGAAGAAGTAGTCCAACATCGAACAGGCCAGCGGCAGCCGGTTGCGCTTGAAGATCATCGTGCCCATGACCAGGCGCGAGACGGGTTTGTCGATGCCGGCCACCTGTCCGTATTGCATGTTGTGGTCCGACCGCCTGGCTACTGGCCGCCCGGACACGGGCGTCTTCAGCGCATCGTATTTCTCATTGTCGAAGACAAGGCCCAACTCCTCGCGCCAACTGTCCAGCGCCATCATGTTGCCCAGGCTGTCCTGCCAGGACATGGCCGGGGCCTCGCGGTCCGCCACGTGGGCGGCCACGGCGTCCGCCTCGACCGCGTAGAGCGGCTTGCCCGCGGGCAGGACGATCTCCTCCGGTTCGCTTTGCCCGGTGCGATAGAGCAGAATCTGCAGGCCGGCCTCGCCGCCCGTGCGTTCGTCATCGGGCAACCACGGGTTCATGGTGACGATATGGCCATTCGCGCCCCAGATGCGGGCGACGGACTCCACGCGGGCGCGAATGCCGCATGTGAGCTCCGCCACGATATCGCCGGGGAACTGGACCACCGCCGACGTCCATTCGTCCACGCGGCTCTGATCGCCGACGTGGCCGAAGGCTTTGACAGACTGCTTGCGCTGGTATCCGTCCGTGACAAGCACAGGCTCGGCAAAGGGCTGGCCGAGGGCGGCTCCGGCGATGAGGCGGGCGAGCGATACCGGGTAGCATCCCACGTCCATGATGCCGCCACCCGCGTATTCGTTCACCTGACGGATGTTCTCGTTGTAGCCGCCCATGTCGTAGCTGAAGCTAGCCTGGATGACGCGGACGTCGCCGATCGCGCCGGAGGCGACCAGCTCGGCCAGCTTGGCCGTCTGCGGATGGCAGCGGTACATGAACGCTTCCATGAGAAAGACGTCGTGGTAGCGCGCCGCCTCAATCACGGTCATGGCTTCCGGGTGATTGGTGGCCAGCGGCTTCTCGCACAGGATGTGCTTGCCCGCCTCCGCACAGCGGATCGCCCAGTACGCGTGCAGGTGGTTGGGCAGCGAAATGTAAATGGCGTCCACGTCCGGGTCCGCCACGAGTTCGTCGTAGCTGCCGTACGCGCGCGGCGCGTCAAATTCGGCCGCGAAGCGTTGGGCCGAGTCCAGGGTGCGGCTGCCCACCGCCAGCAACGTACCCTGTTCCGCGTACGGTAGATCGGTTGCGAAGCGACGAGCAATGTTGCCCGTCGCCATGATGCCCCAGTTCAACGGTCTGTTCATCTAGTACCTCTTGGCTTCATGGGGTTTGAGTTTGTGCGATTCACAGGATGGTTCGAAACGCGGAGTTGGATGGGTGATTCAGCCGGCGAACAAGCTCTCCGCGCGTAGCGTACGCTACCCTTTCAGGCCGGACATGGTCAGCGACTCGACGAACTGTCGTTGAATGACGAGATACAGATTCACGATGGGTAGCGTGGCACGCGGAGCCACCGCAATAATCGCGTCGCAAGCAGGTTCATCGTCTGTGAATGGCCGCGACGACGCCTCGTCCGACCCCCGCTTCCTTGCTCGCTCGACTACAATTCCTTGCCTGCCACCGGCGCTATCCCCTCCGCCCGCGCCATCTCTTCCAAGTCCTGGTTATTCTTCCACGCCCAAATGAACAGGTCCGCCTCGGCTCGATCCGGAAAGCGCGCCAGTAGTTCGTTTTGGCGAATGCCTGCGATCGCCGGGGCGTACACCTCGCTATACCAGCCCGACACCGCCTGCTCCGTGGAGACCGGGCCCGCACCAGCTTCATCCAGACCTCGTCGATAGGCCTCAATCATGGAAGCCAGGTCCTCGTAGCAACACGCGCAAGTTAGTACGATCTCGGCCACAGCCTGCGGGCTACACTGGCCGTATTTCGCCAGAAATTCACTGCGTTCGCTGTCGTTCACGAATGCCAGGATGTCGACGTCGGCTCCCAGGCCGCGCGGCCTGGGGTATTCCCAGACCACCGCCTCGATCAGGTCCTGGCGATGCTGGCGGGCGATGGAAACTCGATGGTTGCCGTCCAGCACGAAGTAGGCGTCGCCCACCTGGTACACTTCGATGGGCGGCGTCTCTCCGGCCATCATCGCACGATCGACGCGCTCCCATCGTTCTCGCAAATGGCCCTTGCGCGGCAGAAATGCCGACGTGAAATCATCGTATCGCCCCACACTGCCGCGGATGCGGTCCACGGGAATGTCCTGCACGCCGCGATAAATCTTCTGCGTCAGGTGCATCTCCTTGCGCACATCCTCGAACGAGAGCAGGTCCACCTGGCATTCCCGGAAAAAGCAGGAGACCTGCTGATACAGCGCCTTGCGGCGCCGCGATTCAGTCCGTGTCCGCGTCAAATCTCGCCAACGCACCGTCAAGCCCCATGGTCGATCTGCCTCCTTCCAAGCGCATTGCCACAAACCCGGCGCGAGCCCGATCGGTACAGCGGGTGCACGGTCTTTCCGTCAGTCCTCCGGTCGAGCGCGCGGAAGAGTCTGCACGACCACCGCCCATCTGTCAACAGCGTTTTCAGCATGTTCGGGCCGCATCCTTCGCACGCAGGAAGCGGGTCCAAGTGGTCGACCATTCCGCCCAAGTCCTCTCGTCCGGCACGAGCGATCCAAGCCCTGTGGCTGCCCTACGGTTCGCCTTCAAAACTGATACGACATACGGACGAAATCGTGTATAATTGCGAACATCGCTCCAAATTGGCGTACGCAATACTGCGCCACCGCACAGTGCTATTTGAGAAGTCTTGATCTCAAGACGATTTCTCCGTTGTCCGTACAGCTATCCGCATAGGTATCCGCACAGAGCCGGTTACAGAGTTCCACGTTCGATCCGGCTCATAGTGTAGGTGCACTCCCACTGGACGCACATTCAGCGAAATGGTGCAGTGGAGATGATACAGTGAACGACGTGGGCGACTATCTGCTAACGTTGCTGGGCGAGTTTGCCGGCGGGCCCGGCCCAGTTGAAAACAATCTGGTCCGCTTCGGTCTTGCCGCCATCCTGTGGGCCGTTCTCCTGATGATCGCATGGTCCCGGCAGCGGTCCCAGCATTTCCGCCGCGAGCGACTCTGCTCCTCGGCTTCGGCCTGGGCCTAACGCGAGAGCTCTTCATGCTCAGCCAGGTCACCGAACGCATGATCGTCGGCGAGGAATCCGGACTGGGAGCACTGCACCAGCCGCTGGAGCATGCGCTCACCATGGCCGCCATCGTGGCGGTGGCCGGCGCGTTCCTGCGCTATGCGCTGGACGACGAGCGCCTCTCGCGCCGGTTTCTCATTGCCGGCGGCGCGATGACGGCCCTGGCCTTTGCGGCGGGCATCGCCGTTTGGCCGCGGCAGGTTGCCCAGAATCCGCAGATTCACTTCCACTATCGTGGATCGCGTGGCTCTTTCACAGCTCTCTGCTTCTGTTGATGGGCGTCGCCATCTTCCACCTAGCCAGGAAACGGGCATGGCTGAGCCGCGTCGTAGTCCTGGCGCTCTCACTCTTCTTCCTGAGCGAGCTCATCATCCTGATCAACTACGGATCCGACAAGACCTACAACCACGTCATGTGTCCCGTCGCGAACAGCCTCCATCTGCTCGCCATCCCGGTGCTCGGCTTTATCTATCTACGTGAACAGTCGATTGAGAAACGGGAGGCGGAGGATGCGCTCGCCCTCCATCGAGAGCATCTGGAGGAACTGGTCGCCGTGCGCACCGCCGAACTGGAAACCGTGAACGCACAGATGCGCGACGAGATACGCGAGCGCCAGCAGACCGAAGCCGCGCTGGAGAATCTGGGCCAGCGCTATGAAATGATTCTGGCATCGGCCGGGGAAGGCATCTGCGGGCTCGACCGGGAAGGCCGGTATACATTCGTGAATCCGGCTGCGGCCGACATGCTTGGCTACGAGCCCGCGACGAGCTGATCGGCCAGTCCAGCCACGACATCTGGCTGCACAGCCGTCAAGACGGCGCTTCGTATCGCGAGGACGAGAACCCCATCTACCCGGCCTACCGGTTTGGCGTCAAGCGCTTGGGAGACGACGAGGTCTTTTGGCGGCGAAACGGCGCCAGCTTCCCCGTCCGCTACATCGCCAACCCCGTGCGCACCCACGAACAACTGGCCGGCGCCGTGGTCGTTTTCCAGGACATCACCGAGCACAAGCAAGCCGAGATCGAAATCGCACGCCGCAACGCCCGCCTCGCCGCGCAAAACGCCGTCGCCTCCACCGTCAGCCAATCGCTGGATCTCAATGCGATACTCAACGACGCGCTCGACACCGTACTGTCGATGCAGGACCTGGAGATAGGCGTCATCCACTTGCAGGATCCGGAAACCGGCGAACTTACGCCGCAGGCCGTCCGCGGCTGCATATCCGCAGACGATTTGGTCGGAGCGGGCGAACGAGCAGAGGTTCCTCATCGCGCTGGCAGCCGACGCCATCAGCGAACGGCAGTCCCTCAGTCATTCGTTATCAGATTCGGAATCGCCGGACGCTCCTGAGTGCCTGGAAAGCGCAAATATCCAGACGCTCATCAGCATCCCGCTCATCACCAAAGGCCGCACCGTCGGGTCATTGACCGTCGGCTCGCGGCGTATCGGCGCGGATCAACAGTCCGTCGTAGAGCAATTGACCGCAATCGGCCAGCAGATCGCTATGGCCGTGGAGAACGCCCGTCTCTACCAGGCAGCGGAACGGTCGACCGCGGAGTTGGACTTGCTGCACCGCGTTAGCGGCCGGCTCGCCGCCACACTCGATCCCGACGCCGTCAACCGCACCATCGCCGAGCAGTCCACGCGGCTCGGCGGATGCAGCAAAGCCGCCGTCTTCCGCTGTTCCGACAATCAGAAGACGTGCGAGCTTGTCGCCAGCCATGGTCTGGGCCAGAGATGAGCAACGCCATTCTAAACAGGATCTATCCCCGCAGCCCTCTTGACGGAGTCTCTCGGACCCAGCGGACAACCGTCGCACCAGACGCGTCGGCGGACCCGCGCTCCGCGCTTCTGGCGGGGGACTCAGAATGCCGCGCCGGTGCTCTGTCTGCCCCTCGGCGGACGCCACTTCGCTCGAGTTCCTCGGCCCTTTCGACCATCGGCCCGCGCTGGCGACCCGACGAAATCAGCCTCATTGAACGCTTCGGCCACCGTGCACCGTTGCCCAGGCCAATGCGACATTCCACCAGCAGGCCGAACTGTCCGCGGCGCTTGAAGAGCGACAGCGCATCGCCGCCAACATGCACGACGGCCTGGCACAGGTCCTGAGCTACATGAATCTAAAGACGGACATCGCCCTCGCCCATCGGAAAACGACAATTCCCAGCAGGCGCCAGACAGAACTTGCTGCAAGTGCAGCGCCCATCGACCGCACGTCGACCGAGTGCGGCGCTCCATCACCAGCCTGCAGGCGGACCCGGAGCCGCGCCATCGTTGCAGGAATCGCTCGGCGCGCATCGCCGGCGAGTTCGCTGTGGACGACGAACCGCCCGTGGGAAGTCGTAGCGCATCTGTCCGATCCCCTGTATCTGCCGCCGGACGAGTCGGAGCAGGTGCTGCCGTGTACAGGAAGCGATCCTGAACGCGCGCCTGCCACGCCGGCGCAGCCGCATCACCGTCACCGCCGCGCTTGCCCGGGGCGATTCGCATGTCGTCGAGCCGATGACGGCCGCGGATTCCAACCGCAGGAACGCTCCCAGACGGCGGTCACTTCGGCCTCAGCATCATGCAGACTTGCGCCGCACATATCGACGGCGTTGTAGAAATCGATACACCGCCCGGCGAGGGCGCCCGCGTACTCCACCTGGCCGCAAACCGGCAGCCCCCCGAACGTTGACCGCAGGACGGCGAACAACAGAAGGCGATCGACAGAACGCGATCGACAGAAGAAAATCTACAGGAAAGCAATCGCCAAGAAGCTGTCCGAAAGAGCTCACAGGTGCTCAGCTGGTCATACGTCGTGA
The DNA here is from genome assembly GCA_963752485.1 of uncultured Chloroflexia bacterium. Classification (GTDB taxonomy): domain Bacteria; phylum Chloroflexota; class Anaerolineae; order Caldilineales; family Caldilineaceae; genus JASGTU01. The sequence goes on along the minus strand of CAVVYP010000007.1, from coordinate 468,974 downwards.
GGGGCTGCCTAGCGCAAGGGGATGGCGCTATCCGAGTCATTCGCGTTTTGCTCGCGGGACGATCACCACTCTTCCGTGAAGGGATGGCAACGATACTGACACCCAGCCCGATTTCGAAGTCGTCGGAGAAGCCGTGACGGGCTGGAAGGGTGGTCGAAGGCCAAAGCTGAAGCCGGACCTGATCCTTGATGGATGTGCGGCATGCCCGGCTGCGACGGCGTCGCAGCCACGAAAGCCGTCAAGGCCGCCTCCCCCAGACCATCGTCGTCATGCTCACCGTGCGCGACGAGGACGACAAGCTGTTCGAGGCTATCAAGACCGGAGCCCAAGGCTACCTGCTCAAGAGTATCCACCCCGAGACTGCTCGCCATGTTGCCGCGGCGCGGTGCACGGCGAAGCCGCGCTCACGCCCGAACTCAGCGGCCGCATGCTCGACGAATTCCGCCGCCTCAGCCGGACGGTCACACGACATCGTCGCGGATGATCCACCAGCCTACTCACCGTCGAGCAGGAGGTGTGAGCCTGCCGCCCAGCACGCGACCGACCAGGAGATCGCCGAGAGACGCTTACCATCAGCATCCACACTGTCAAGACCCACATGCGCAACTCCTCGCCAAGCTCCAGCTCAGCCATCGCCATGAAGCCGCCCAGTACGCCCTGCGCAAGGGGCTGATTCCTCCTTCCCCGGACAGCGACGCCCTTCCTAACGCTGCCGCATGCGCACCGGCGCGATGAGGTCGCCGGTGAATCACCTCCCCTGCCCGGCCCCGAACTGGCTCACTCATTCCTAAACGGAGCGAATTTATCACTCGCCGGTCGCTTCGGCCTAGCGAGGCTACTCTTGTTCATGCCTCGATGAGGCGAAGAACGATTGAAGCGCGCCCGTGTCCGCCGTTCACTCGAGACGTCGGCCGCAAAGAACGGCCGACCGCCACGGGTAGACCGTATATGAACACGCGGGCCTGGCGTTCTAGTCGTAGGGATTCCGTTCTCATGGAAGGCGTTGGCGCTCTCTTTGATGGAGAGGCATTCGATTTCCGTAGACACGAATGAACCCCCAGGTTTCAACATCAAGACCTGTGCCGCAGCGCTCAGACCCGAGCCCGATCGTCTTCGAAATCGGAACTCCGCTGTCGTGCCGCATCCTATCCCTGCTGTATGGATTGCCCGGGACCATGCTTCTCGGCGTCGACCTGAACAGCGACCGGGCGATCGTGATGCGAACAGCCGCGATTACAGTGCCTCCCCAACATGCTCGTCTCCACCGGTCTCGGTGTCCGTCTCGGACGGCGCTCCACCGCACGATCCGCCGCTCGGCGGAACGGAACATAGCTTCGCATCTTCGATAGCCGGCTGAGAGCAGACGGTTCGCTTGGCCCGGGCCGGCTGTGACGCAAGGATGCAGGGATCGCCGACGCGAGAACTGACCATGACATCACATTCATTCATCCAAAAGTTTACGGGCCTCCGGATTCGTACGCCGTGCGTCCAAGATGCAGTTCAAAGAGAGGGGGCAATCATGGAACGCAGGATGGGTACGCTGATATAGTTATCCCATTGTTGTTTCGCGTTGCTGCTTTCCTGCCCAGCGTCGCCGGCGCCCGCGCCGGTTCCGTGGGGCCGGGACCCATGAGGCCACGCTACTCACCAACAAGACGAAGAGATGGGCACGGTGAAAGTTGTGGACTCACCCAAGAGCTGATGGTCAAGGTCGAGCCCATGGAGGGCTGCAGCCATCAGGCCAGTCATGGTCTACGCCGGCTACCCGGACTTGAACCGATTCCGGCGGCCAACAACGGAAACCCATACCAGGCAAGTCCCCGTTTACGAAGCGTACCAAGGTTTCCCCGACCACCGTGCACCAACTTACCCTGGACCTCAAAGAGGACTTGGGGCTTCAAGTCTCGCGGCACGTCGTCGGACTACCGCTTCCCCACCATCGCCATCTGTCCACGCTCAGCTCTACTACCTGGACGGAAACGGGCGCAGCGGGGCGCAACAGCAGCGTCTCTGCAGCCTACGGTCCGGACCAGTTTTAAACGCGGCTCGAAGTCCGCTGGACCTTCGACTGTCAGCTTGCACACCCCGTCGCCCGCCACTTTCTCGACCTCGCCTGTGGGCGGCCTGGGCTTCGCTACCCCGAGCAATTCGGGCCTGACCGACGAGGCCGGCAGCTTTGACTATTCCCAGCAGAGCCGCGTCGACCTGTGGGTCGGCAACGTCTATCTGGGCCAGGCGGAAACCGGCAACAAGATCTCGCCGCTCAACATTTTCATGGCCGACGTGGAAGACCTGGCCATGACGAACGTGACCCGGCTCTCGAGAGCATGGACGCGGACGAGAAACCCACAGGCGGGGATCGACATCTGGCCCAGCGTCGGGGCTGTTGAACACGGCGGCCGCGAACCTTGCCGTGGATCCGGCAACGTCGACCGGTCGACGACGGTCTGAGTCAGATACACTCATCGCCGAGAAGCACCGCGGTGTCCACCAGCAACCCGGAGGCGACGCTCGTCGTCTTCTCTGCCGAGCAAGCGCAGCCGAACCTGACCGACGGCATCAGCGCCAGCGGCATCTTCCCCCGCAAGAACGTCACCAAGACAACAAGAAAATTCAGCAACAGCAGCCCGGCGAAATCGAGGTCGTGCCGCTCTGGTTCCCCGGCTACCGCTCCAATGGCAACCAGTCCCTGCTGTGTGGGACGTGAACGGCGACCGCCTCTACGACCCGGATGAAGGCGACGCCCTGGGCGTAGCGTACGGAGGGTATCGAGCTGTATGACGAGTCCAACGACGGAAGAAGTGCGACCAGCGCAACTATGTCGACGAAGAGACGTGCCGCGTAACGCTCATCACAGTGCTCAGCGATGAGACCGAACCCCTCGCCGTCGAGCTATCTCGGCGAGATCGGAGTCCTCGACGACGATGTCACAACCCAGTTCTGGGACGATCGCTTCGCCAGTCAACTGTCACATAGCAGTCTCTCCCGCGACAACGACAGCCCCGTGGAAGCGCATGAATGTGTCACACATGGCCAAACTGCTTCTCCTCGTTCGACCTCGAGACGGGCCAGCCCTTCCCGGGCACACTACGTCTCCGCAGAATAGAAGATAAACAACAATCGCATCCTTGCCGTGTCGACGAGCACATACACCCGCAAACAGCGACCCACGCTACGCCGTTGACCTGGGCGATCAACCAGACACACCGAGAGGCCGAAACACCGGAACCGGGCTCCGCAGTCTCTTGTTTCAGCAACACAGACAGGGTTCTGCGAGTCTGCGAGCCCGACTACCCGTATGACGACGCATACTTTGTCAATGACATCTGGCGCGTCCTCGGTCAGCAAGGCTCGGTCAACTATGACGAGATGCGACAACGTCGCCGACCTCGGCATCGGCGGGATCCCGTGCAGAGCACTATGCAGCAGCCACAGCATCGATCTCGACGCAGGCGGACCTCGACAGCAGGCGCTTCGCCTCCCCATCGACAAGGGCTGGACGATCCCGATACAGAAGAGAGGGACGAGAGCGAGGCGGTCGCGGGATAAGCAACATCTGTCCGGTTCGAGCCCGAGCGCATCACCTCCGGTCGCCACGATGCTTTCAACTCCGATGGTCGGGCAACCTGCCACGGTCCGGCTTTGCCATCCGCCTGGCGGGAGGACCGCGGTCTGCGCCCCGGCAAGGGTAAGGGCCCCGGCGAAGGTTCGAGCAGAGCCATCTTCCAATGCGCAAGACCGAGAACATCAAGTATACCCCTACATCACGCAAGAGGACTTTTCCATACTCGACGAGCGCTTCATACCAGCAGCCCGCCGGAAGCAGCAGCCCGGACCGAAAAGCCCGGGCCTGGGCCGGCGAAAGGCGTTCGTTCCCCTTCGCTCTGCCGGTGCGTATCTCCGACAATGACATCGTGAGCGCCGGGTACCGCTGAAGGTCACGCTGGATGCGGACACGGAGCTGCCCGCCATTTGACCCAGCGACCGGTTCCTACGTACCGATGGACCCAGGACGAGGTCGGATACATGGCGACGCGGTGAGCCCCGAGCCCTTTGCCTGCCTCGCCCCGGAGAGCCAGCGTCGCGCCTGTCGCACGGATAAGCTCGAGCCTCTGCGCCACGTCGGATAACCACGGCGACATCGACGGCATCATGTTGGACATGCCGGGCAGCACGGCGCACGAGCGCTGGTACCGCTTCATAAACACTGAGGGCAGCACAAAGACAGTCGCATCTCTTCGGACGTCGCCTGCTGGACGTGATGGAGCGCATCCCGTTCCAACATCCACCTCCAAACCTACACGAAGCCGGACGGCACGGAGAGCGCCTGGGTGCTGCTCTCCTATGAAGAGTCCAAGGGCATGGGCCACTCGCTGGCCGCGGAGGCCCACGACGAAGGCGGCGGTGACACGGGCGAGATCGTTCCCGGCGAAGGCGGCGAGAGCAGCGATCCGCCAGGACTCGGTAAGAACTCATCTGCCATTGGTTCGACCTCACGCAGCCGGACCTTGTGTCGGCGGGGCACATCGTGAACCTGCCGGCCCTATGCGGCGGCCTCTACCCGAACTACTGCGAGACGCGGACGCCCGACCTGCACCTGTACACCGGGCCTGCCCTTCCGCTCTACTTTGACCAGTATGTGGACAACGGCGACGGCACCGGCGAGTGGATGCCGGACGAGACCCAGTTCCTCCAGTTCCGCACGGAGATCGCACGCCGCGCCCGTTTCTTCTGACAGGCCCCGGGCAGGCGGGCCCCTCCGGCACCGTGGCGAACATTATCTTCAAGCAGGGCCGGAAGGCATGGGCCGCCCCGCGGACGTCTTCACCCGTGGCATCGTGAACCAGGGCGGGGTAATCCCTACAGCTTCGAGACTTCCAGTGCACGACCTACCTGGACGAGACCTTCGATCTGCCGTCGTGCCCGACCGGCGACGGCAGGATGTCCAGCGACACCGGCTACCTGTGCAACGTCTGGGGCGAGGCCAGTGGCGACCGGCTCTGCGGCGGGAGGCCCGCGGATCGCATCTGGGCTATGAGCGACGCGACCAGGTCAACCTGACCTCGGCCGACGTCGACCTCGCGGTGGACGCCGGGCCCGAAGACGATACGCCTGACGATCCCACGGACGATGTGTATGGCACGGATAAGGTGCTGCTCTGGTCGCAGCATTCGTACAACCTGGGCAACGAATCCTACGGCGTAGACGACACCTCGGTGTGTGATGAGACAAGTTGCGCCGGCATGTACTCCAACGCACGCAGCCATCGCGGTTTCATCCGCGGCGACTTCGTGGTGGCGGCCTACGCCTGGTCGCCCAACTGGGCGGCGGCTCGCAACGGCAACGACCGCTACAACTTCTACCTGCGCAAGTCGTTCGATGGCGGTCAGACGTGGACAACCACTCCGGCCGACGTGGACGGCGACGGAGTGACGGATAGCGAAGGCGTCTACTTCTGTCGAGAATGGCGCTCGGATCCGACGGTGCCCGACGAGGACGGAAGCGGCAATGCGCCGCCCACCTACGACGGCTTCGATCCGGAATGTGTGGACTGGTGTCCGCCGTGCGAAGAAGGCGCGGTCTGTGAATGCGAAATCACCGGCACATACATCGGCCCGGGTGAGTTCCAACCTGCCATCAAGGTCTCCGAGTTCGATAACAACAAAGAGACCTCGTCCGACCCGCGAGTTGGCGCCACGCCGCCGGTCTTCCCGGTGGACGGCCGCGACCCTGCCCTGCCCGTCCTCCGCTTCATGGAAGACGAGTATCTGGATAACATCTTCTTCGTGGCCGGGCGCGGGCGAAAACGTCAAGTCCACGGGCGGCCAAAGCGTGACCCCAGAGGCTCCGCCCACGGACGCCTACTACACCCGCTCGGAAAACTACGGCGATACCTTCCTGAAGATTCCGTGGGTGGTGAACGGTGAGAACAGCAACTACGCAGGCCAGACCGTGTGGCGCTATGAGCGGTTGGCCTGGGCGACCCGGAACAGGGCGAGTGCCGATCAAGGCCACGTCCGACGGCACCAAGATGTACGCCATCTACCACGAGATGATACCCGTGGAAGGCGACCCGGACGAGCCTGTCACCCGAGGCTACCCGTGGGAGCCCGAGGAAAGCCACGACAACGACGTGTGGTTCCGCCGTATTATCTTCTGGCCGGACGAGCTTGAGCCTGCATCCCTGGACGCAGTCCAGACCGCGGCTCGACCATGGACGCCGAAGGAATACGGGCCTATGACGCCGCAGGGTTTCATCCCGTCAACCTTGTCGGGCGATACCGTGAATCTGCGTGCGCCAGCGGAGGCCGCACCTGCGGCCGCCGTTTTACCGCCGGAAATCGAGTTCAACTTCGAGACGCTGTTGCCTTCGCTGACCCAGGACTCGCGATAGCAACCGTGAAGACTACAGCAAGCTGCGGCGAAGTATGGAACGCTGGACGAATCGGACGTAACACGATGTGTACCAAGAGCGAGTACGACGTACACACCTAGATAGTGCAACGCACACCCGTCGGGCTGCCCTGGCGGGTGTGCGCTACTGATGTCGTCGTCGCCGCGTTCACTCCGCTATCATCTGCAAAGCTGCGCCGGCAGTGCGCTCGGTCCGGAAATCTCGAAAGAGTCGCCCGGCAAGCCTCGATGCGACTGGCGTGCAAAGCTGGAAATCGAGAGGACGATATGTACAGAAAATGGATCGGACTCTGGGGCGTCGTGTTGGCCGGCGTCATGCTCTATCTATTCGCCGGCGGCCTTCTGCAAGAACAGCCGCGGGCGCTCGCCAACGACGCATACACATGCGCGGGCGTAACCCATATCCCGCAATCGGAATGCGAGGCCCTCGTCGCACTGTATGCAAGCACGGACGGCGCAAGTTGGCTCGACGACCGAAACTGGCTGAGCGACGACGAGCCTTGCTTCTGGAAGGGCGTCACGTGCGCCACGGGTACGTGACCAAACTGCGCTTGGACATCAACAATCTGCAAGGAACGCTGCCGGCCGAACTTGGGAACCTACCCGAGCTTCTAGACCTGGACCTCTCGAGCAACGAGATCGCCGGCGGCCTCCCTGTCGAACTCGGAACCCTGTCCAAGCTGCAGGGCCTCTATCTTGCGCACAATGTCTTTACCGGTACCATTCCCAGCCAATTGGGCAACCTGCCCGATTTGGATTACCTGGGCCTGAACAACAACAAGCTTGCCGGCCCCATTCCCTCCGAGCTAGGAGCCCTTACTAGTCTGCGGCATCTCTATCTGGCCGACAACCGCTTGACCGGCTCGGTCCCCAGCGAGCTGGGCAACTTGACCGGCCTGCAGTTTCTGTGGCTGACCAACAATCTGCTGGAGGGGACGATTCCAACAGAACTCAGTCAGCTTCCCGGCCTGCTGAGGCTCTACCTCGACAACAACAACCTGTCCGGTGAACTCCCTGCACAGCTCGGCGACCTGCCGGCAGTGCGCCGCATCTACCTGGACAACAATGCGCTGGAAGGCCCGCTGCCACCCTCGCTGGCCAAGCTCTCGCATGTGGACTACTTCTGGTACCACGACACCCTGCTCTGTGATCCGGAAGACGCCACGCTCACGGCCTGGCTCGACGGCATCGAACACCTGCGCACGTCCGAAATCCTCTGTTCGGTGGGGCCGCCGGCCACCCTCGTCGTCACGAAAACGGTCGTGGGGCAGATTCCAGACACGGATTGGGCATTCCACGGCAGCGGCGCCATCGGGGACTTCACGCTCGCCGCGGCCGGCGAGACGGTCACCCATACCGTGTTCGCAGGTACATATGTTATCAGCGAGACCGTACCGCCTGGCTATACGGCCGAGGTCGCCTGCTCCGACGGACAACACGTCGCAGGCGGCAGTATCAGCATCGCACTGACCGCCGGCGCCCACGCCGGCTGTACCTTCACCAATACAGCGGAACCTGCCGCCCTTACTGTGGTCAAGCAGGTGATCGGTCCAGTGCCGGGCAGCGACTGGGACTTCTCCGGTAGCGACGGCATCGGCTCCTTCAGCCTACCCGCCGCCGGCGGCAGCGAGGTTTTCACGCCTACGGCCGGCTCCTACGCGATCACGGAGACGACGCAAATGGCGTACATTGCCACCGTCGCCTGCACGGACGGCAGCACAGGCAGCTCATCCGTACGTGTCAGCCTCGAAGCCGGTGAGGGCGCCGCCTGCACGTTCGTCAATGCGTGCGATACCTGTCCGCTACCCGCCACGCTCGTAGTCACCAAAACCGTAGTCGGCGACGCGCCCGATTCGGCATGGGAATTTGCCGGCACGGGAAGCATCGGCCAATTCGAATTGCCCGCCGCGGGCGGCGTCACAGCCTTCGCCGTAGGCGCTGGCGTCTACACGGTGACCGAAGCCATGACCGCCGGATATACGGTTACGACGACCTGCACTGACGGCTCTACCGGCGGCGAGGCCGTCACGGTCACGCTCAGCCCGGGCTCCTCCGTTGGATGCACGTTCCAGAATTCCAAAACGGCTTCGCCGCAAACAGGAAGCGTGCGTGGCGTGGTCTATGAAGACGTGAATGGCAACGGTGAAGTCGATCCCGGCGAAGGAATTGAGGCCGCCATGGTCACCATCTTCAACGCAGTCCCGTATTCGCAGACTACGTACACGGCTGTCGACGGTGTCTATGTCCTCGATGACGTGCCGGTGGGCGAATATATGCTCGCTGTCGCGCCGCCGCCCGGCTTCGAAACGCCGGCCGCTACGCGGGTCAGCGTCGTGGAAGGTGAAACAGTCGCCGTCGATCCGATCGCCGCTGAACCGGAGAGCGAGATCACCATCTCGTTGCCCGTCGTCACGAAACAGTGACAGCCGTGGCCCGCCGATGTACGTGCGCACGCGGGCCGGACCGCCATGCAATACACCTCTCCCCTTTTATTGAGTCCCCGGAAATCGCGAACGCGGTTTCCGGGGACTCACTCTGTGGGATGGCATGCGCCCTGGGGCCTCGTCGTGGGAGTACACCCAGTTTCCTTGACGTGGACGCCTGTGCGATCATAGTCCCAGACGACACGCCCATTCCCACAGGAGACAATCGCCATGACCGCCCATATTCCGTCCCGACAAGTGCATCTCGATTTCCATACCTCCGAACACATCGACGGCATCGGCGAGCGCTTCAGTAAGCAGAACTTCCAGGACGCGCTGCGCGCCGGCAGGCTCAATCAGATCAACGTCTTCGCCAAGTGCCATCACGGTTGGAGCTATTACCCGACCGAAGTGGGCGCCATGCACCCGCACTTGGATTTTAACCTCCTCGGCGCGCAGATTGAGGCCTGCCACGAGATCGGCGTCGTCGCGCCCATCTACTACACCGTGGGATGGTCCGTACACGATGCGGAGACGCACCCGGAATGGTGCGTGCGCGACCGCAACGGGCAGCCTCGTCGCCATCAACACGGACCCGAACGCACAGCCCGACAACCCGCGCCCCGGCACAAGCTGGGTCTTCATGTGCCCCAGCGGCGGCTACCTGGAACAGATCCTGGCGCAGACGGAGGAGATCTGCCGCGCCTTCGACGTCGATGGCCTCTGGTACGATATCAACGACGGCCCCTACTGCTTCTGCGACACCTGCCGCGCCGGCATGCAGGCCGAAGCCGTCTCACTGGATGACGCCGACCAGGTGTGGGCGTATAACGTGCGCAAGTGGGAGCGCATGATGCGCGAATGCAACGCCGTCATCCGCGAGCACCATCCGGACGCCACCGTCTTCTACAACGGCACGACCGTGCTCTACAGTCCGGACAGCCGGCGCCCCACCAAGGCAGACACCTACCGTTTCAACACGCAGCAGGAGCTGGAAGACCTGCCCACCACCTGGGGCGGCTATGACAAGTTCGCCCAGCGCGCCAAGTTCTTCCACAACCGCGGCCAGGACCTCTTGGGCATGAGCGGAAAATTCCACACAAGTTGGGGCGAGTTCGGCGGCTTCAAGCATCCGGACGCCATGCGCTACGAGGCGGCCTCCATGATCGCGTACGGCGCCGCCTGCAACTTCGGCGACCAGCTCCATCCCTCCGGCCAAATGGACGCGGAGACCTACCGGCTGATTGGCGAGGCCTACGCCTATGTGGAGCAGATCGAGGCGTACGGTATCGGCGGTCGGCCCTACTCCACGCTGGGTCTGTGGCGCACCCTGGAGGAAGCCGACGACGAAGGCGTCAGCCGCATCCTGCTCGAAGCGCATCTGGACTACGCTGTGGTCGACCCTGCCGGCGATCTGTCCGCCTTCGACACCATCATCATGACCGGCGCGCCCGGCCTCGACCCGGAGAGCGCCGTCAAGCTCGACGCCTTCGTGCAGAAGGGGGGCAAGCTGCTCGTGCTGGGCGAAAGCGCACTGGAGATCGGCGGGGACAAGTTCCTGCTTGACGTGGGAGCAACCTACGTCGGGCCGGCCAACTACGCCACGGACTATTTGCTTGTCGGTGAGGAACTAGGCAGCGTATTGGGCAGGGACCTGGTGGCAAGCCCCTTCTTCAACTACACGTCGGCCATTCGCGTGCAGCCGGACGCGAACGCCGGGGTGCTGGCGCAGATCGTGGAGCCGTACTTTGACCGCACCTACGCAACGTATTGCTCGCATCTGAACACACCCAACCGGTTGGAGCCCGCTGCCCACCCCGGCGCGGTGCGCAGCAGCAACGTGATCTTCTTGCCGCACAGGTTGGGGGCCCTCTACTTCGCGCACGGTGCGCGCCTGCATCGCGACTTCGTCGTCAACGCGCTGCGCACACTCTACACGGAGCCGACGGTGGAGGCTGACCTGCCCAGCGCGGCGCGCATTAGCTTGCTCCACCAGGCAGAGCAAAAGCGGTATGTGGCGCATCTGCTCTACGCGCCGCCGCTGCAGCGCGGCCGCTGTTTAGTGATCGAAGACCTGCCGCCGCTGTACGATGCACAGTTCACCGTGCGTTTGCCGGAGGACGTATCCGTGATTCGTAGCGTGCCGGAACTGGAGAGCGGGCTTCTAGTGGAAGAGGGAGACGGGGCGATTACCGTGACTGTGCCGAGGTTCCAGTGTCATCAGGCGGTGGTTCTTGGGTACGAGTAAGAAATACCCTAGCGTTTGAGGCCAAGCAAAGAGTCCATACCGAGGGCGAAACAGAGCGCTCGTTCGACGTCCTGCATCGCGCGGCAGAAAGCGTCGTGATCACCGTGCCGAGTTTGTCCTTCTGCACAGTTTGCACGTTGTCCAAATTGACCGCAGACACAATCTGAACGCCATCATCTTGGGGCGTAAGCAGCGCTTCCGACGGGATGTCGCGCACAGTGGACGTAATCGGAGCGACGGTGACGCTGGTCAAGAACCCCAGCGCTGAATCGCGCGTAAGAACCAACACAGGACGTCGCTTGTCGGGTGAGCGAAACGTATACCAGCGCACTTCGCCTCGTCTCACGCCTCACCCCAGCTCTGTTCGTCCTCCCAAACATCGAACTCGCCGGCCATCGCCGGCTTGCGTGCATACCCGGCTGCATGTCTTTCTTCAAGTCTTCGCACCGAGAGTCGACGTAGCGCCTGTTCCAGCGCCTCGCGCATGAACGCCGAGCGATTCGTGCCAAGCTCACGTACCGCTTCATCCACATCGGCCAGTAGCTCCGGGTCGATCGTCATCTGTATTGTCTTCATCCCATCCTCTCATTACTATTCCTATATCGATGTGGCCTGCCATCCACATTGCTCTCCATATCTGTTTCCACAGTATAGCACCGACGTCATGGCCCTACAACCCTATGTGCAGCCCAGGAATGACCATTTTCGGTGCTTGAACGCTCTCGGAAGAACGTCATGTAGCCGCGATCGCGACAATAGCGCATAATAGCTACACAGTTCGTGCGCTCGAACACCCGGACAACCGCTCATGACAAATCTCCTCCAAGACAAAGTCATCTTCCTCACCGGCGGCGGCCAGGGCATCGGCCGTGAATGCGCGCTCGTCTATGCCCAGGAAGGCGCGCACGTCGCCATCGCTGACCTCAACCGTGAAGCGGCCGAAGAGACGCTCGCTCTGCTGGATGGCCGCGGCATGGCCGTCGAGTGCGACGTGGGCGACAATGCCTCTGTCGAGCAGGCTGTGCGCCGCACGGTGAGCCACTACGGCCGCCTCGACGCCGTGCATAACAATGCCGGCATCGCCAACCCGTCGCTGCCCCTGCACGAGACGTCCGAAGAGGAGTGGGATGCGCTGCACCGCGTCAACCTGAAGAGCGTCTACCTGACCACGCGCCACGCCATCGGCGCGCTCAAGGCGTCCAAAGGCTGCATCCTCAACACGGCCAGCATGGTGGGGCTGATCGGCCAGTCCAATCACGCCGCCTACGTCTCCACCAAGGGCGCCATGATTGCGCTCACCAAGGCCATGGCGCTCGACTACGCAGGCGACGGCGTGCGCGTCAACGCCGTCTGTCCGGCCGGCGTGTGGACGCCCATGCTGCGCCAGTGGGCGACGGAGCAGCCAAACACACACGAAATCGAAGAGTGGCTGGACAGAGCCCATGCGCTCGGCTACTGTCCGGAGGCCGACGTCATCGCCGACGCCGCGGTGTTTCTGCTCTCAGACAAGGCGCGCTTCATCACCGGCGTCGCTCTCCCCGTCAGCGGCGGCGCGGAGCTCGGCTACCGCGTCTCAGCCGCGCGTGGACCCCAGAAAGGCTGGAACCTGCCCCATGACCACCATCACCCGTATCCGCACTGCCGACGCTCGCTACCCGCTGAAGCCCGGCGAGGGCACGGACGCCATCCACACGAATCCGGTCTATTCGTATCCCGTCGCGCTGCTGGAGTGCGATGACGGGCTGCGCGGCGTGGGCATCGCGCTGACGCTGGGCGGCGGGAATGACTTGGTCTGTCGTCTGATCGAGGCGTTGGCGGAGCCGCTCGCGGGCATGGAGATCGAGGAACTGATGGCCGACTTCGGCGCCATGTTCCGGCGCATGGCCGACGATCCGCAGTACCGCTGGCTCGGCCCGCACAAGGGTATGGTGCACCTGGCCCTCGCCTGCATCACCAACGCCTGCTATGACCTATGGGCGAAGGCGCGCGGCGTACCCCTGTGGCGCTTGCTGCTCGACCTGTCGCCGCAACAGATCGTCGCCACGCTCGACCTCAGCTATGTGGAGGATGTTCTGTCGCCGGGACAGGCCGAGGCGATCCTGGCTGAGCACGCGAACAGCCGCAGCGCGCGCATGGGCGTCCTCGAACACGGCTACCCGGGCTACGACACCTCCATTGGTTGGTTCGCCTATTCCGACGAGCACGTGCGCGACAACATCCGTCGCGCTGTGGACGCCGGCTTCACGGCGATGAAGCTGAAAGTCGGCTCGCCGGACGCCGAGCGTCGATATCCGGCGCGCCTATCTGGTGCGCGAGGCCGCGGGCGAGGATGCTCGCGTCATGCTCGACTGCAACCAGCAGTGGACGCTGCCGCAGGCCATCCGCACGTGCCTGGCGCTGGCGGACATGGATCCGTACTGGATCGAGGAGCCGACGCATCCCGACGACGTGCTGGCGCACCAGACGCTGGCGCGCGCGATTGCGCCCATGCGCATTGCGTGCGGCGAGCATGTGCCGAATCGCGTGCTCTTCAAAGACTACATGCAGGCGCAGGCCATGCACTTCGTACAGGCGGACTGCACGCGGCTGGGCGGCGTCAGCGAGTTCCTCACCGTCAGCCTGCTCGCGCGGCAATTCGGACTGCCCGTCGTGCCGCACGTGGGCGACATGGGCCAGATTCATCAGCACCTCGTCCTCTTCAACCACATTGCCCTGGGCCACGAAGCGCTATTCCTCGAATACATTCCCCACCTGCGCGACCATTTCGTGCATCCGGCCATCGTAGAGGACGGCGTCTACCGCACACCGCAGGAGCCGGGCAGCAGCTCAGATTTGGTTGACATATAGAGTTACCATAACCGAGCAGGCCGATTCCTGCGAAGTGTACGGCTTCGTAGAAGTTGGCTCTGTGACAAGAGGGAGTATCACCGAAATGCAACGCTACGGCATGGTCATCAAAGTCAAGCCGGAGAAACTGGAGGAGTACAAGGCGCTACACGCCGAACCATGGCCCGCTGTGCTGGACAGGATCAGCGCATGCAACATCCGCAACTATTCCATCTACTACAAGGACGGCTACCTGTTCAGCTACTTCGAATATGTAGGCGACGACTTCGACGCTGACATGGCCAAGATGGCGGCCGACCCCACGACGCAGGCGTGGTGGAAACTTACCGACCCGTGCCAGGAGCCGCTGGAGTCGCGCGCTGAAGGCGAATGGTGGGCGGACATGGAGGAAGTCTTTCACCACGATTGAGGGTGACACGGTGACACGGTGACACCTGCCCACGGACCGGTTCCGCAGCTCGGGCTCCGGAACAAGTTCGCGGCCCGCACCGGCGCCGATTATCGGAACAACAACGGCGCAAAGTCGTGCAAGTAGCGCCGCCAGTTGATCCACGTGTGACCGCCCCCTGTCTCGTGGAATTCATGACGGATACCGCGCCGCGTCAGCGTCTCCGAAAGTCGTCGCGGCCCATTCGTGACCACCGCGTCATCCTCGCCAGATGCCACGTAGAACAGCTTCACCAGTTCGTTGGTCTTGTCGGGATCGGCGAAGAAATCGGCATTGCGTTCCACGAAGTCGCTGTTGACCCCGGCATCGTGACCCTCCTGCAATCCCATGCTGAAGACGCCCATGTAGGCGAACAGATCTAGCCGAGCCGGCGCGACTCGCAATGTCTCGGCGCCGCCCATCGACAAGCCGGCGATGGCCCGATCCTCACGGTCCGTCCGAACCCGGTACGACCGCTCCACAGTCGGGATGATGGTCGTGAGCAGGTCCTCGACGAATGTGTCGTGCATCCGCGAGATAGTCTCGATCCGCTTCTGGATAGCGGCAGGCGACTTCTTCTCTTCCTCGGACAGGAAGAAGGTAAATCCGGGGACGTCAATCTTCCCGTTGGGCATCACAACGATCATCGGCTCGACCCGACCGTCCGCCAGCAGGTTGTCCAGGATGAAGCCGGCGCGGCCGATGGTGTGCCAGGCAGCGTCATCGTCGCCGCCGCCGTGGATGAGATACAGGACCGGAAGCTCATCTGTGTCGATGTCGTAGCCGGGCGGCGTGTAGATGTGCATGCGGCGCGGGCCGCCGATGGCCGGCGAGTCATACCACACAATGCGTACGTCGCCGTGGGGAACCGGCTGCGTCTCGGCGAACGATGCGCCGTCGCCCGGCACATGGCAGATGTTCTGGATACGCAGCGACCCCGGCTTGATCCACGTGTTGGCGGGGTCCAGCGTGCGCACGCCGTCGACGGTGAACGCGTAGGTATAGAAGTCGGCAGTCAACGGCCCCGCCGTGATCGACCAGACGCCGCTTTCATCTTTGTGCAGCGGATCGCCGACGCCGCGACCCTGCAGCTTCCAGTCGCCTTCGATGGTGACCCGGCTGGCCAGCGGCGCGTAGATGCGAAATGTCACCCGGTTGTCCGGCAACACTTCAGGAGAGAGGACTGCGGGGACTGCGGAGGCATTCGGTTGCGTCATGGATCAGACCTTTCATCTACCTTGGTTCAGGGCTCCAGCATTTGTCTAGCCACTCCAAACCTCAGCTCCTCATCGCCGCCAAGCCATGCACGATGGGCGACCCGGCGCACCCTGCATCGTCGCCAATTAGTGGCTCGACGGCGACGGACCGCTCGAGGCGCAGCCTCCGCCTACGACGGCTCGGACTCCGCCCCGGATTCCGGATCCTCCATTGCCTCGCTCATGCGATAGTCACGGATGGTGGGCGACGCAAAGAAGACGATGACGGCGATTGTGCCTGCGATTCCGGCGAGGAGAACAGTCATGGCGCGCGGGCCGACGATATCTGCGCCGACGCCTGCGATAAATGCGCCCACGGGCATCAACCCGGAACGCAGACTGACGATCCCTGTCACCCGGCCGCGCACTGCGTCGGGAATGGATAGCTGGAGTAGCGTCATGTTGGTCGTGAGATAGATCATCTCGAAGAAGCCGGCCAGCGCCATCCACACAAGTGCCACCCACAGCTCGGTTGTGAACGCGAATGCAATCAGCGACAGGCTGAGCAGCAGGAGGGAGGCCAACTGCAGCAATCCCCGGCGTTCCTGTTTGCCGAGAGATGCCGTGACGAAACCGCCGGCGATGCCGCCGACGCCAACGGCGGAGAGCAGCACGCCCAGCGTGTCCGGTCCGCCTGCATAGACGTCCTTCGCATAGATGGGCGGCAACGCGTTGAAGTTGGGAATGACGAAGAGCGGAAGCACCCAGCTCATGAGCAGGAACGCGCGCGTGGTTGGATGTTGCGCAATGTAGGTCCAGCCCTCCTGGAAACTGCCTTTTGCCTTGGTCCTCGCCACGTCGGGGCTGTCTTTGGGCAAATTCAGCTTCATGATCGTTACAGCGACGAGCGCATAGGCGCCGGCCTGCACGAAGAAGTTCCCCGCCGGCCCAAACCATAGGATCAGAAAGCCGCCGATGGCCGGACCAAGGGAGCGCATCACTGCCCAGCCTGTTTGCATGAGGGCGACCGCGCTGGGCGCCTGGGACCGGGGCACAATGGAGAAGACCACCGTTTGGCGCAGCGGCATACTCACGGCCATACCAATGCCGCCGAGGAAACTGAAGAAGAATAGCGGCCAGACAACGGTAGGATTGCCCAGCAGCACGATACCGAAACCAAAGCTGATGGCGAACAGCCAGAGGCTGGTGGCATAGAGCAGGCGTCGATGGGGCAGCCGGTCGATGGCTACGCCTGCGATGGGCGCCAGACCGATCGTGGCGACGGAGCGTACCAGGTTCAGCGTACCCAGCATCGCTCCCGAGGAGGTCATGTCGTAGACCAGCCAGCTCAGCGTTACGTTCTGGATCCACTGGGCCGCGTTGGACAGCGTTGTGCCGGCCAGGAACCAGGCGAAGCTGGGCACGCGCAGTACGGCAAATGTACCGTTTCGCTCGCTTGGCGGGGTTTCTGCTGTGCGTTTTGTGCCGGTGAAGGGTGCCGTAGCGGTCTCCGGTCGTGGAGGTTGGGAGGAGGCTCGCGCTTATGCTGGTACAACCGCCCACCGGCAGCCGGCGATTGCCGGTATTGACCGCGCCAGCGTATACGGTCTGATGTTGGTGAACCGGACAAACCGGCATGGCTGGGCGGCGCGCCGGCTGCCCACTAACGATAGCGGAAGGCGCGCTTCGATACAATTCGATTTGTATGATAATCTATTCCGAAACGGAATGAATTGGCGGGGAACCATGGACATCAGACAGGTACAGTACTTCCTCAAAATAGCGGCGACAGGCAACTTCACAGTGGCTGCCGAGGATCTCTACATCTCTCAATCGTCGCTTTCCAAGCAGATCATCGCGCTGGAAAAGGAGCTGGACGTGACGCTCTTCGACCGCAGCCGGCGCAAGATCGCGTTGACCGAGGCCGGCAAAGTGTTCCGCAAACACGCCAACCAACTGAACACCGAATATCTGACCACGCTGGCGGATTTGAGCGACTACCGGTCGAGCCCTTCCTTCTCGATTGTCTCCATTCCCGTCATCGCGCCCTATGGCATTCCCGGCTATCTCGCCCATTTCCGCCGCGCATATCCCCACCTCGACTTCACGTTGGAGGAGCAGGAAGCGTCGTTGATCCTGCCGGCCCTGGACGAACTCCGCTATGACTTGGCGTTTCTGCGCGACATCTACGTCGACGCCGAACGCTACTCCTGGGTACAGATCGCACACGATCAACTGCTGGTCGCTGTATCCACGACCCACCGGCTCGCGCATCGCCGGTCCGTCGCCCTGGACGAGCTCGCTGGCGAGAGCTTCATCATGCCCGCCAAAGGCACCCTCGTCCACGAACTGGCCGTCGACGCATGTCACCGCGCCGGCTTTCAGCCCCGCATCACCTACACAAGCTTGCGGGCGGCGAGCATTCTCGGCATGGTTGCGACCAACAGCGGAATCGCCCTGATGATGCAGCAGATCCTCAGATACTCCAGCCATCCCGATGTCGTCGCCATCCCGCTCGACGCATCCATCGAAGGCAACGTGGTGTTGGCATGGCTGAAACACAAGAAGCTCTCGACGCCGGCCAGAGCTTTCGTGGACTTCGTGGGCAGAGAACTCGCTACGTGAGGGGCGTCCCGCGGATCGCGGCCTCCGCGATCTGGATGAGCAACGCTATGTCTTCTCGGGCCTCCGCAAGCGTCGTCTCCGGCGTCTCTCCCTGCACGATACACTGATGGAAGTGGATCAACTCTTCCTTGAACGCCTCCTGATAGGATGCCAGCGTCCTCCGCTCCTGATAGGCGTCGCCCTCCATGCACCACTCTTCCACCACCGTGGGCGCGTTCTTGAGGAAGGGGCTGGGGAACTGGATGTCGACCACGCGGCCGGCAGAGTAGACTTTGAGCGATTCGTCGAACTTGGTCAACCCGGGAATCGTGGCGGTCTCGAACACGCAGCGCAACTCTCCCGGGTAGCCGAGTATGGCTACGATGGCCAGTCCGTTGTTCCAGATGTCGGCCGCGATGACGCGCTCCGGCAGGCCGACCGCGCCGTGGAGGATGGTCATGTCGTGCGTGTTGAGCCCAAGCAGGAAGCGGTACGCTTGCATGACGGCGGCAGGCTGTTCGCCGATGGCCACGCGATAGGCGCCGGCCTGTTCGGCGCGCAGCCGCTGCATCAGCGCCGGGTCGACGTCGTCCACTCGGATCAGGTCGTAGTGGGCGAGGAAGGCGGCGTTGGGCCCGATGATGTCGTGGAGGCGGACGAGATGCGGGCTTTCCAGCGCATGGATGGCGCGCTGGCCCAGTCGATAGCCCGGATCATAGCGCTTGTGATGCGCCACCATGCCCACGATGCCGGCCGACGCCGCGGCGTCAATCAATTCGTCCGCTTCGGGCAGGTTGTTGCACATGGGCTTCTCGACGAGGATGTGCTTGCTCGCGTGGGCCGCGTCGATGGCCGGGCGGGCATGGTTGCCCGTAAGCACGAGGACGGCGTCTACGTCGGCTTCGTCGAGCATCTGCCGGTGGTCGGTGTAGGTATTCGGGATGCCGTACTTCTCGGCCACGGCGCGCGCCGTGCCGGGCGACAAATCGCACAACGCAGTCACCTGGAAGAGATCGGGCAATTCGTAGAGATGGGGCAGATGCATGACCTGCGCGATCATGCCTGCGCCGACGAGGCCGACGCGTACTACGGAATCTGACATGACGTGGCGTCCTTCCGAAGAGTGATGGAAATCGTCAACCGCAGGAGAAGCAGCGGCATCTTCTGGTATAGCACAGTCGCCGCGCCAACGTGAAATTCGTCGTCGTCGCCTCTAGCCCACTTCGGGCAGCGCGCTGGCAGGCGACGCCGCCGGAGTCTCGGCGTGATCTCTATCCTAGAATGTACCCGCTTCGTGTATTGCGATGCATGGCAAAGTCCGCTCCCAAGCCGTAGCCTATACGGTAGGACACTGAGAATGTACGGCATCGGGCCGCACCCGCAGTTGCGCCATGAGCGGCTGTGACGGCCGCCCGGCGCAAAGGCGCACGGTTTCGATTTGACCGTTTGCACAGGAGGGAATACACGATTTGACGCAGCGAATACATGCAGTAAGAACCGGTTCCGTCAAGGTGAAGACGGCTCAGCGAGTCCGCAAATCCGGCGGGCTTGTACGAGTTCTGACAGATTCGGAATGGACGGAATGGCTGCCCATCTATGTATGGGTAGTTGACCATCCGGAGGGAATCATCGTAGTGGACAGCGGAGAGACATCGCGCACATCCAACAATGGTTACTTCCCGGCTTGGCATCCATATTACCGGTGGTCCGTGCGCATGGACGTGAAACCTGAAGAGGAGATCGGGCCACGGCTTCGCGACATGGGCATCCGTGAGGGCGATGTGCGTACACTTGTGCTGACCCACTTTCACACCGATCATGCCGGCGGTCTACACCATTTCCCACAAAGCAGAATCCTCGTCTCCGGTGAGGAGCTGCGCCTCGCCAGCGGCCTGAGCGGAAAGCTGCAGGGCTACTTGCCCGACCGCTGGCCGCACTGGTTCAATCCTACGCCCGTCGCCTATGGAGGGCAGTGCTTTGGGACCTTCGAACGCTCTTTCTCGGTCACCGACGCGGGCGACGTGGTGATTGTGCCCACACCTGGGCATACGCCGCACCATCTGTCCGTGGTCGTACAGGATGAGGACGTGAATTATTTCCTGGCGGGCGACACCAGTTACAGCCAAGAACTGCTGCAGCGTCGCGTGCCTGATGGGGTCTCCCCGAATGCTGACACGACCTTATCCACGATGGACCGCATCCTGGGCTTGGCTCGGGAACGGCCGCTTGTCTATCTCCCTTCGCATGATGGCGACAGCGCAAATCGTCTTGCGGACAATGATGTGCTTGCGGTGAACGCAGAAGCAGAAGGCGACACGGCGCGAAGCGAGTTGCCGGAACGAGAACTCGAAACTGCTTGACCGGACGCATCTTTGTCGAGAGTTCGATGCGTCGACGGTTGGCTCGACACGCGAGGATGCCGTGTTGCAAGCGCCCGAATACGGCGAGAATGCCTCACCAGATCTGGTGAGGCATTCTCGGAAGTGGAGTTTTTCGGCGAGTCGCCTACGCCTCGAACGTATTCGGCGCCAGAATCGGCGCCGGGCAGTTCACCACGAAGCCGTTGGGGTGGCTGTCCGGCACACCGTTCCACAGTTCGAGATCGCCCGAATCGATCAGATCGCGAATCTCCATGGAGTTGGTCAGCAGACGTACGTCCGCGCCCTCTGTCCACGTGACGGTGAAGTGGTTCCAGAACGGGCTCCATGCCGGCTGACCGGCCTTGTTGTCGAAGATGGCCGGCTGGAAGCCCATGACGCCGGGCCCCTCAATGCCGTTGCCGAAGACCCAGATTTCGTCGGTCGCGCCCAGGTCCATCAACTGCTGCGTCGGCCCGGAAGCCGGGATGTTCATCATCGGGGCCATGGGCGTGGCGCCCGTGTCCGTAAGGATGTAGCGGCTGCCCGGATAGCACTGGTGCAGCTTCATGGTGACGGTCATGCCCTCGGTGTCGACCGGCTCGAAGAGCTGGCCGCCCGACAGCACATCCTTGAGTTCGGCGTCGACGCTCAGCTCGCCATCCGCCCACTTGACCAGTGGATAGTTGACGAACCGGTTTTGCTCCTCCGCTGTGATTGCGCCGTCTGCAACGGCCGCGTCGATCTCGTCCGCCGACGCCGGCTCCAGGCCGCTGTCGCCCAGGTCGACACTCACCACGCGGAAGAGGGAGCTGAACTTGTCGCTCCCCGGCGCGTAGCGCATCACCGGCGGCCGATCATCGCCGAACGTGAACAGGTGATTGACGTCGTCCATGCCCGCGGCCGCATTCAGCAGCGGCACGAACACCAGCCCCTCACTCTCAGCGAACGCCGGGTCTGACGCGTCCGTGCGGATGTAGTAGACCGAATCGCCGTCGTGTATCGCCTCATGTAGCGTGAACTTCACCTGCCCGTAGTCGGCCTCCCAGTCGTCGCTTTCGAGCACGTACTCGATCACGTCCTTGACCATCACTGTGACTTCCTCTTCGGCGGCGGCTGGAGCCGCTGCCGGGCGCGGTCGTGGCGGTCGGGTCGGGCGGTGCGACCGTGGCGGCGGGCGCGGGTGCGCTGGCGGCCCCGCAGGCAGCAAGCGAGCGCGGCGCTTCCCCCCGCCGCGGCGACGGTCAGGAAACGTCGACGGCTCAACAGGGCGCCATTTGGACTGTTCGTACGAGATTCCGCGGACATCTGATCCTCCCTTTTGTGGTGCTGGTTGTGTGGTTCACATCACTACGCTCGTAGGGAAGCATTCCGGCGCAACCGGTTCGACCATGGAGTTCCCGACCGTCCTTGACACATCGGACCCCGTATGCCATGATCAACACGAAGCGTGTAGCCGAAACGGCGGCGCGTTTTCATCGGAAATGCCCACGGAACCTTTGCCGGGAGCTCGTGGGCATTTTGCTTTCCCGCTGTGCATCAGCGTAACGGATGCCGCGGCGACAATGGCGTAACCGGCCCTACACAGGGAATTGGGTTCAAAGTTCGAAGGGGTTCAAGGTTCAAGGGCGGCGGATCTCCGGAAGGTGCAGACGCGACTCCTGCCACGTCGGCGCCGCCAGGAAGGTTCGGAGATGACGGGGCGCCGGCAAGGGGGCGTGCTGGCAGGCCCGATGCGGGCGCGAGGGCAGCGCGTGGGGTATAATTGCCGCAGGCGACCACATACCCATGTGGCCGGTCTCCTCAACCGACTACACCCCCAGCGCACGTAACCTCGGAGGCGCACATGCAATCACCACACGGCAACCGCTCGCAAGCGTTTCGCCCGCCCTTCATGGGTCGAAACGGCGTCGTCACGTCCGGCCACCAACTGGCGTCGCAGGCCGGCGTCCGCACCATGATGGCCGGCGGCAACGCCATCGACGCGGCCATCGCCACGGCCGCCGCGCTGGGCGTGGTGGAGCCGCAGATCGTCCGGCATCGGCGGCGACGGCTTCCTGCTCATCTTCGACGCAGAGAGCGGCCAGGTCTACGCGGTCAACGCAACCGGGCCCGCACCGCAGGCGGCGACACGCGAACGCTACGTGGCGATGGGCGGCATCCCCATGCGCGGCATGCGCAGCGTAAGCGTGCCCGGTCTGGTGGATGGCTGGCTGCTGGCGCACGAGCGCTTCGGCGCGCTGCCGCTGGAGCAAGTGCTGGCCCCCGCCATCGAGCTGTGCGAACAGGGCTTTCCCATCAGCCACCACCTAGCGGCTACCCTGCGCGAGATCGTGGACGACCTGGCCGCGGACCCCTATCCGCGGGCGATCTTCACGGAGGACGGAGCGGCCAAACCGCCCGGCGCCCTGTTGGTGCAGGCGGACCTAGGCCGCACCTATCGCCGGCTTGCCGCGCAGGGGCGAGCCGCTTTCTACGAAGGCGACATCGCCCAGGCCATCGACGCCTATAGCCGCGCCCACGACGGCTACTTGACCGCGGGCGATCTGGCCGCCTTTCGCGCGCACTGGGCCGAGCCCATCCACACCAACTATCGCGGCTACGAAGTCTACGAGATGCCGCCCAACTCCAGCGGCCACATCCTCTTGCAGGAGCTGAACATGGTCGAGATCTTCGACCTGGCCGCGTTCGGCTGCAACACGGCCAAGAGCGTGCATCTCATGGTGGAGGCCAAGAAGCGCGCCTTCGCCGACCGGGAAAAGTACGTGGCCGACCCGGACTGGGTGGATATTCCGTTGGAGGGCCTGCTCTCCAAGGAATACGCGGCGCTGCGCGCGGGCGGAGATCGACCCGCAGCGCGCAGCCGTGGACGTACCTGCCGGCCCGGCGGACCAGTTCGGCGACACCACCTGCTTCTGCACCGCCGACCGGGCCGGCAACGCCGTCTGCGTGCTGCAGAGCATCCAGTCGGTCTTCGGCTCCTACCTGGTGGCCGGAGAGACCGGCATCCTGCTCAACAACCGCATGACCTACTGGCACCTGGAAGAGGGGCATCCCAACTGCCTCGCCCCGGGCAAGCGTGTGCGCCACACCATGAACCCCGTCATCGTCACCAAGGAGGGCAAGCCCTTCCTCGTCTGCGGCACGCCGGGCGCGGACACGCAGGTGCAGACCAACCTGCAACTCATCACGCATGTTATTGATTTTGGCATGAACCCGCAGGAGGCGGTGGAGGCCCCGCGCTGGCGCAGCCTGCAGAACCCCATGGAGTCGACGATCCCGCACACCTGCGCCGATGTGCTGCAGTTGGAGGCGCGCTTCCCGGAGGAAGTGCGCGCGGAGCTGGAACGCCGCGGACACGAGCTGGAAATTCTCGGCGACTGGGAAGCGTCCGGCAGCGCGCAGGCCATCCTCATCGACGCGGAGAGCGGCGCGCTGATAGGCGGCTCCGACCCGCGGCGCGACGGGTATGCGACAGGATGGTGACGGTTCCGCCGCGCAACCGTAGGCCACGTCTCCCGGCGTGGCATGCACCGACGAATCACCGCTCACGGATAAACACGGATCGCACGGATAGCAAACCAAAAAACCGTGTTCATCCCGAAAATCCGCGAGCCATTATTCAACTACTCACTTTCGTGACAAAACAGGTACAGGGAGCAACTCGATGAGACGTGTATTGTTGACGGGCGCGACCGGCCGCATCGGCGGCTCTTTCTTCGAGGAAATGCGCGAGAAATACTGGTTCCGCCTCGCCTCGCGCAGCGTGGCAAAGATGACGGACGTGGAGCCGCACGAGACCTTCCCGCTGGACGTGGCCGACCTCGACGCCTGCCAAGAGGCGTGCCGCGACATCGACACCGTGCTGCATCTGGCCGCCAACCCCTCGCCGCAGGCCGGCTTCTACGAGGCGTTGCTCGACCAGAACCTGAAGGGCGCGTACAATATCTTCCAGGCCGCGCTGGACCAGGGCTGCCGCCGCGTCGTCTACGCCAGCAGCATCCAGCTCAACGAGGGCTATCCGCTGGACACGCAGGTCTCCGAAGACATGCCGACCAAGGCCGTCAACATGTACGGCGTGTGCAAGGCCTTTGCCGAGTCGGCCGCGCATTACTACTCCAAGGTGCACGGTCTGTCCTGCCTGTGCGTGCGCGTGGGCAACTATGCGGGCAACTCGGACTCCATGGTAGCCGACGCCCGCCGCCTCAGCGCGTGGATCAGCGAGCGCGACATGAACCAGTTGTTCATGCGCGCCATCGAGGCCGACGACGGGCTCATGTACGCCATCCTGCACGGCGTGTCGGACAACCGCTTCAAGCGGCTCGACATCCGCCAGACGCGCGCGCTGGTGGGCTATGCGCCGCAGGACAACTCGTTCGACTTCTTCAACACGGGCATCGACAACGGCGCGCGCTGGTACACGGAGGCGGAAGGCCGCACGCCGGTGGAGTAGGCAGAATGTAGTGCCGGCAGGCAGAATCTCTGCATGTCCATACTGCTCGGCAGAAGCGCCCTGATAGAGACCCGAGGGACAACATGTCTTTTCAACAAGGCCACGCACTACTGATTGGAGTCGGCACGCATCGACATTGTCCTCGTGCTGATGTCCCAATCACCGTTGCCGACGCGGAAGCGGTCGCAGAAGTCCTGCAAGATCCCGCTCTCTGCGGCTATCCGACTGAACAGGTGCGGATTCTACACGACGATGGCGCGACGAAAGCCGGACTCTTGGCCGCGCTTGACGACCTTGCCGAGAACACCGGTGTCGACGACACAGTATTCCTGTTCTACTGCGGCCACGGCGCGATGGGCACCGATGGCAACTACTATCTGGTTACGCATGACGCACGAATCCAGGGCGGCCATGTGTCGGCAGGGACAGGCCTCAGCGAAGGGGAACTGCTCGCGAAGCTTAGGGCCGTAGAGGCGCGACGAACGTTGATGGTATTCAACGCGTGCCACTCAGGAAACATATCGCCCTCGCTGGACTTGGAGACAGAATCTCTTGATACGGCCAATCCCCCCGACGAGCCGCGATGGCATTGCTCGGCACGGGGGAGGGCCGCATCATTATCGTCGCCTGTCGTGAAGGCCAGGTTTCCTATATCGGCAAGGGCGACATATCGATCTTCACCCAAGCGCTGGTGAACGGTCTGCGCGGGAATGGCGTGCGCAACAGCAACGGATTCATTAGCGCCTTTGGCCTGTACGAGCACATCTACGAATCGGTGACCAGCGTGGTGAAAGCGCAAATCGACGACGTCCAAGAGCCGGAGTTGACCGTGCTGAAGGGCGTTGGGCCGTTTGCAGTATCGCTCTATCAGGGCGCGAGTACGCTGGGGGGCATCCAACCTTTCGAGGCTTTGCCGCCAGGCTTGGCCGTACGCCAGATTAGTCCGGAGCAAAGTGTCAGGATGTACGAGGCCCGCGTAGTGCATACCGGCGGCGGAGCGTACACCGAAGGGAACGTCTATACGGGTGGCGGGCCATTCATTGGTCGAGACCAAATCAACATCTTCCTCAGCGAAAAGAGTCGCGTGTGGGCCGGCGTCCCGCGCATGCCCAACCACTTCGTGGGACGCGAAACGCAGATCGCCGAGCTCGTGCGTAAGCTGTGCAGCGGCGGCAGCTACGCGCTCTCCGCGGAGGGGTTGCCCGGCGTGGGCAAGACGACGCTGGCCGTCGCCCTGGCGCACCACCAGGACGTGCTGGCCCGCTTCGCCGACGGCGTGCTGTGGGCCGGCCTCGGTCCCCACGCCGCTGCGTCCAGCGCGCTGCTCGACTGGGCGGATGCGCTCGACGTCGACCTCACGGACATCGCCGAGGACAAGGATCGTTCCAAAGAGCTCAAGAAAGCAATTGGCGACCGCGCCCTGCTGCTGATAATCGACGACGCCTGGGAACGGGAGCCGGCCGAACTGCTGCGCTGCGGCGGGCCCAACTGCGTGCACCTGCTCACCACGCGCAACCAGCGCATCGCGCTGAAATTCGCCGGACACGTTGAATCTGTCGAAGAGCTTGCGCCGCAGGCCGCCCGCGAGTTCCTGCACGTGCTGGCGCCCAAGGCGTACGACGCCGGCCCGGAGCTGGCGGACCGGCTGTTGGAGGCCGTGGGCTATCTGCCCCTGGCCATCGAGCTGTTGGGCGGCTATCTCAACGCCGGTGAGAGCCTGTACTATGCCGCCAAGAGCCGGCAGGCGCTGGACGAGCTGACCGACCCGGCCCGCCGCCTGGCATTGGCCGGGCAGCGCATCGGCTCGGACGACGTGATGACGCTCGAGGAGATCATTGCGTTGAGCCTGGACGGTCTGCGCGAGGAGTCGGCCTCTGCGGTCGACGTCTTCTATCAACTGGGCGCGTTTGCGCCCAAGCCGGCGCGGTTTTCGCTGGCTGCGGCGGAAGCCGTCACGCAGGGCGACGCCGCAATCTTCGCGCTGCTGGCCGACCGCAACCTGCTGGAGATTGCCCAGGACGAGTCACACACGCTGCACCAAACGCTGTGGGATGTGGCGCGCACGCGCACCGCTGACGAGGGTTATCAACGCCACCGCGACTACTATCTGGCCCTGGTCAATGAGGACCGCGAGGCTTGGCAGCGCATCGAAACCGTCTACAGCCAGGTGCAGCAGGCGTGGCGGCGCACGCTGGACGAGCCGGAGACGCCCCGGCTGTTGGATTTCGTGTGGGCGCTGCGCGTCTACCAGGAGCGTCGTGGCTTGTGGCAGGACTTCCTGGGGTGGGCCAATCGCGGCCTCAAATGGACAAGGGACAACGACGAACGATCCGACGAGGCGACGTTGCTCACCAATATAGGCGCTGTCTACGACGCCCTGGGCGACAAGCAGCAGGCCCTCGACTTCTACAACCAGGCCTTGCCCCTCAGACGCGCCGGTGGGCGACCGCAGCGGCGAAGCCACCACCCTCAACAACATCGGCGGTGTCTACGACGCCCTGGGCGACAAGCAGCAGGCCCTCGACTTCTACAACCAGGCCCTGCCCCTGACGCGCCGTGGGCGACCGCAGCGGCGAGGCCACCACCCTCAACAACATCGGCGGTGTCTACGACGCCCTGGGCGACAAGCAGCAGGCCCTCGACTACTACAACCAGGCCCTGCCCCTGATCCGCGCCGTGGGCGACCGCAGCGGCGAAGCCACCACCCTCAACAACATCGGCGCTGTCTACTCCGCCCTGGGCGACAAGCAGCAGGCCCTCGACTACTACAACCAGGCCCTGCCCCTCAGACGCGCCGGTGGGCGACCGCAGCGGCGAAGCCACCACCCTCAACAACATCGGCGGTGTCTACGACGCCCTGGGCGACAAGCAGCAGGCCCTCGACTACTACAACCAGGCCCTGCCCCTTACCGCGCAGTGGGCGACCGCAGCGGCGAAGCCACCACCCTCAACAACATCGGCGGTGTCTACTCCGCCCTGGGCGAGAAGCAGCAGGCGCTGGACTACTACAACCAGGCCCTGCCCCTGACCGCGCCAGTGGGCGACCGCAGCGGCGAGGCCACCACCCTCAACAACATCGGCGGTGTCTACGACGCCCTGGGCGAGAAGCAGCAGGCCCTGGACTACTACGACCAGGCCCTGCCCCTGCAGCACGCCAGGTGGGCGACCGCGGCGGCGAGGCCACCACCCTCAACAACATCGGCAGGTCTACGACGCCCTGGGCGAGAAGCAGCAGGCCCTGGAATTCTACAACCAGGCCCTGCCCCTGCGACCGCCAGGTGGGCGACCGCGGCGGCGAGGCCACCACCCTCAACAACATCGGCGGGGTCTACGACGCCCTGGGCGACAAGCAGCAGGCCCTCGACTACTACAACCAGGCCCTGCCCCTACACGCGCCGTGGGCGACCGCAGCGGCGAAGCCACCACCCTCAACAATATCGGCGCTGTCTACTCCGCCCTGGGCGACAAGCAGCAGGCCCTCGACTACTACAACCAGGCCCTGCCCCTGTTCCGCGCCGTGGGCGACCGCAGCGGCGAAGCCACCACCCTCAACAATATCGGAGGTGTCTACGACGCCCTGGGCGACAAGCAGCAGGCCCTCGACTTCTACAACCAGGCCTTGCCCCTCCACGCGCCGTGGGCGACCGCAGCGGCGAAGCCGTAACCCGGTACAACTTGGCCGGAATTTACGTCAGTATGGGCGACCTGGCAAAGGCCGAGGAAGAGCTTCTGCTCGTCGTGGAACTAGACGAAGCCGTCGGCCACCCGGACCTGGAAAGCGATAGGCAAACGTTGCTGATGGTGCAAGCGATGCGCAAACAGTCGAACGGCTAGCCGAGGCGCCCCGCTGACTGAGCCGCGCTTGGCGGAAGCGCGTTCGACGCCTCCGCCACGCTGCACTTCGCAAAACCGTCCGCCTTCAGTCAGTCGACGCTTCGCCGGAATCGTCATCGCCTGCCGACCCCTTCGCAGCCGGCAACGGGAGACTCGACGCCGGCTCTGTTCCCTGCGCCGGCGCCTGCCCGCCCACGTCCCAGATCGCCACGTTGTCGAACTGCGCCTCCACGTTCCCGTCATCATAGGTGAGAACCGCCAAGGCAATGTCTCCCCGATCGTGGCTGTCGTCATCCACAACGGTCAGGAGCTCGCCATTGGCATACAGCGCGATCTGGTCGCCTTCCGCCAAGAGGCCAAGGCGATTCACGGCCCGGTCAGCCGTCTCGATCGCGCCCGACTCGGTCCAGTCTGCCAGAACCTCCCACTCCCCGTCCACGCGCTTGACCAGGCTGAACGTGTCCGCCGGACTGATGGCAAAGCGGTAATAGTCGAAGCCGCTGTCCATGCGAAAGATCAGGCCGGCCCCCGCACTGCCGGGCGCTTCTCGGAAGATGACGTCAAACTCTGCGTAGAAGTCGGCAGGGGCGGGCTCCAGGTAGGTCCAGATCCGTATATTGCTCCGGGATCACGCGCATACGCAGGGTCTCGTCGATGTAGTAGCGCACCGTCTCTGCGTCGGAGAAGACCTCCCGCCGCTCATCCGGCGCGAAGCCGTTCACATAGCTCGGTTCGGCTGCTCGGATCGCGTCCACTCGGCGCACCACCTCCGCCCGGCTATCCCGGTCTGCATCGGCATCGTCATCGGCAACGTCGATTGGCTCGGCGGTCGATGGGGCCGTGGACACGGGCGCCGGCGTGGCGGCCGGCTCGGTAGGGGCCATGGCCGCGGCAGGCGTCTCTGCTGCCGGTGTGGGCAGGTCCAGGCTCCACAGCCGGAAATCGTCAAAGGCGAACTCCACGCCGGCTTCACCCAGCGCGGACGCAACCAGGCCAAACGACTCCCCATTGACCGAATCGTCCAAGATTTCCACCAGCAACACGTCGTTCACCACCAAACTGATCTGCTCCCCGTCCGCCAGGACGCCCAGCCGGTTCGTAGCTCCCTCGCCCGCGGCAACGACATCAGATTCCGTACGCTCGATAAGGAACTGCCAGGCGTCGTCGACATAGGTCTGGAGAGAGTAGGTCGCGTCCGGATAGAGCAGGAAGAAGTAGCAGAGGTCGTCGTCCGTACAGCGGAAGGCAATACCCGCCTCCGCGTCCTGCGTACCGGTGACGGCGGTGACGTCGACCTCGGCGTAGAAATCGCTCGCCACATCCTCGCCATAGCCCCAGGCAGTCACGCCCGGCACGTCGACCGCGACATGATAGGCGCCGTCCCGCAGGTAGGTCGCATACTCGTCGCCGTAGAGGAGCTCCCATCCGGCGGTCTCGTCCTCGAAATCGTAGGCAACGTCGGGCGGCAGGTCGCGTATCTGTTCGATCAGAATTTCGGTGAAGACAGAGAAAAGCCCGCCCGTTGTGGCCACCGGCGCAGGATCGACGGGCGCAGGATCGACGGGTTCGGGGTCCATGTGGCAACCGGCGTGGCTGCCGGGGCCGGCTCCTCTGGCGCCCAATCGACGTACACGACCTGGCCGCCGTCCCAGTCCGTGACCGCGAAGGTGTACACCCAGATCCCGTTGCCGTAGTCGAGGGTGACGACCGAGCCTTCGGGCACGTCCTCGTAGTCCTGCTGGATGTCGTCGGCCGGCCAATCGACGAGACGGCGCACGCGATCCTCGGTGTACCCGGGGTCGTAGGTCATCACGACAAGCCACTCGTTCTCACCACGCGTGACGTCCGTGATGCTATAGCCCTCGTCCCAGTACGCCGAGATGTCGTCAACAGGCCATTCGGGAGAGAGACGCCAGTATTGCGCGTTGTCAATCTCGCGTAGACTCATGACCACAACCCACTCGCCGTCCCCATAGGCGACCTCGCTGATCATATAGTCCGGGTACTCGTCGATGTGCTCGACGACTTCCTCGAACGTCCCGCTCTGCAATGACTGCACCCAGTCCAGGCCGCCCGTCATAACGGCCACCCACGTTCCGTCGCCGTACGTCAACGTGGTGAGATCAAGCCCTTCGTCCCATTTCTCGCGAATGAACTCACCGGGGAACTCAGCGCTCGCTGCCCACGCCTGGCCGCCATAGCCGGTGTCCTCGGTCATGACGACCGCCCACAGCCCATCCCCATAGGCCACATCCGTGATTCGATAGCCCTGGTCCCAGCCCTCGGCAATGTCCTCGCGCAGGACGAATTCGTCGGCCGCCGGCGCCGCCATCGCAGCGTGTGGACTGCCCAAGACGCCGGCGATGGCGACCGTTGCCAGGAACAACAATGAAACCAATACAGATACCGCTACAGCGCCGAAACGAACCATGATTCCTCCTTTGGACGTTTGCACCGGCTCTTGGCCGAGCGGGGGAAGATTCCCTGTGAAACGATTGTTAGACTGATCCGTGCAACGACGCCAGCGCCTGGACGTCGCCCGCCAGTACCAAGGATGAACCATGATCGGTTGCCTCCGCGGCGTGGCTGCTGTCCCATTCTAACAAATCAGCGCCGGACCGTCATTGCGCCGCCGCACACGTCAGGGCTTCTCAAAAGTCGCGGATTGTCACCCTGAACGCAGTGAAGGGTCTGTACGCTACACGAGGCCAGATGTTTCGCTGCGCTCACCATGACAGTTCTAACGACTTTTGAGAAGTCCTGGCACGCATGTACGCGCACACTGGCCGCCCACTCAATTCCTGGCCGATGGCAG
Source organism: uncultured Chloroflexia bacterium (assembly GCA_963752485.1). Classification (GTDB taxonomy): domain Bacteria; phylum Chloroflexota; class Anaerolineae; order Caldilineales; family Caldilineaceae; genus JASGTU01. The sequence goes on along the minus strand of CAVVYP010000007.1, from coordinate 437,356 downwards.
ACAGTCCGGCAGCCACGACGACCCAACCCTTTCACAACAGGCCATACGCATTTCTGTCATTTCCGCATGGGTGTGGCTGGAATCCATTCAGGGAGACCGCTCGTCGCAGTCTCCTTTCGGCTTCTGCGCCCCTGGGCGTGCGGCCGCTCAATATGACAACGCCACCTTGACTACTGGGAAGTCCCGCTTTCTTCACTTGCCTCTTGACAACCGTCCAATTCGGCGCGATACTGTCATTAGACCGACGGTCGGTCTACTATATCGCAGAGGAGCTGACTTTATGGTTCGCACCGTCAAAGATCCCGACGTGCGCCGCAACGAAATCATCGACGTGGCGCAGGCGCTCTTCCTCTCCAAGGGCTACGACAACACGTCCGTGCAGGATGTGCTGGACGGCGCCGGCATCGCCAAGGGCACCTTCTACCACTACTTCGGCTCCAAGATGGAGCTGCTGGACGCGCTGGTCGACCGCCTCACCGATGTTGCGTCTGGCTTCTGTGGAACCGATCGTGCACGACCGGAGCTGTCGGCTGTGGAGAAGCTGCACGCCTATCTTCGACACCATCATGCAGTGGAAGACGGCGAACCGGCGCTTCCTCATGGACATGGCGCGCGTCATCTACCGCGATGAAAACGCCATCTATCGCCAGAAGATGCTGGCCGCCGCCATCCAACGCATCGCGCCCATCTTCACCGTCATCATCGAGCAGGGCATCGACGAAGGCGTCTTCGACACGCCCTACCCCGCCGAGACGGGCGCCATCGTCTACAACACGATGCGCGCGATGTCGGAATCCATGATGGACGTGCTGCTGGCCGAGGACCATGCGGGCGACATGGTGGCCGACGTTCGAGCGCATCATCCTTTCCCACGAGTACGCCATCGCCCGTATCTTGGGCTATGACGGCGAACTGAACCTGATCGACATCGAGACGATCAAGCCCTGGGCCGAAGTGGCCGAGTCGGCATCACCGGAGTTGTCGCCCTGAACATAGCGAAGGAGCTTTGTATCCGGAACGCGAGATGCTTCGCTGCGTTCAGCATGACAGCCAAGAAGACGTGTGTAGCACCGTAACGGAGGTACGCGGATGTTCAAATACATCAAGCTGGCCTGGCGCAACATGTGGCGCAACTGGCGGCGCACCGCCATCGCCCTCATCGCCATCGTGCTGGGCCTGGTGCTGCTGCTGCTCATGGACGGCATGATCAAGGGCTCGGACCAGGCCATCTTCGGCAACGCGGTGCGGCTCTATGGCGGCAACATCCAGGTGCACGCGCCCGGCTTCGTGGAGAAGGCCAGCCGGCTGCCGCTGCTGCCGCTGGACGACGCCGGACGCAGTGGTGGCGGCAGCGATGGCGCAGCCGAAGGTGGTGACCGCGGCCAAGCGCATCAACACCGGCGGCATGATCAGCAGCCGCGAGGGCGCCTATCCGGTGACCATCACCGGCATCGAGCCGTCCGTGGAGGGGCGCGACGAGCATCCAGGCGGAAAACATCGTCGACGGGCGCTATCTGGAGACGAGGACCTGGACGCGGTCTTCATCGGCAAGGCGCTGGCCGACCTGCTGGACGTAGGCGTGGGCGACCAGGTGACGCTGCTGGGCCGGCGCGCAGCACGAGCAGATGCGCCAGCGCACGATGACCGTAGTCGGCATCTATGACCTGGGCGTGGCCGGACATCGAGAAGGGCGTGGCGTTTATCACCCTGCCGGAGGCGCAGGCGCTCTATGACCTGCGCGACCAGGTCGACGGAGGTCGCGGTCACGCTGGAGAAGGTGGGCCAGGAGAACCGGGTCGTGCCGGCGCTGCAGGCCGCGCTGCCCGGCTACGAGGTGGACTCGTGGGATACGCTGCGCCCGGAGATCCGCGAGGCGATGGACTCGAAGCTGGTCATCACCGGCTTCTTCGGCTTCATCGTGGTCTTCATCGCCAGCATCGGCATCCTGAACCTGATGATGATGGCGGTCTTCGAGCGCACGCGCGAGATGGGCGTGCTGGCCGCGCTGGGCATGAAGGGCCGGCAGATCATGGGCCTGTTTCTGCTGGAGGGCGCCATGATCGGGCTGGTCGGCGCGGTGATCGGCTGCAGCCTGGGGCTGGGCATCAACTGGGCCGATCGCGCAGATGGGCGGCATCGACTATTCGTTCGCGGCGGACATGGGCGAGATCACGGCGCTGATGGGCGACGCATCTCACGCCCACCTATTACGTGTCGGACGCCATCCGCCAGGGCGCGATCGTCGTGTCATCGCCGCGCTGGCCTCGCTCTACCCGGCGTGGCAGGCGTCGCGAGCGGAGCCGGCGGAGGCGCTGCACCATGTGTAGAAGTAAGGCCAGTTCAAAGGTTCGAAGGTTCAGAGCTTCATAGGCGCAGTTCGGAAGCCGAGCGGTGGCTGGAGTCGAAGGAGTAGGTCATGGCATTCGGTAAATTGTGGGTCCTCGCCTATCGCGATCTGGGACGCAACCGGCGGCGCACGCTCTTTACGCTGGTCGCCGTGGCGCTGGGGCTGGCCCTGGTCGTCACGCTGAACGGCTTTATCACCGGCGTGTGGGGCGATGCGCTGGAGAACACCATCCGTCTGAACACGGGCCATGTACAGTTGCGCGGCGAGACGTACGAGGAAGAGAAGCTCAGTCTGCAGTGGGAGGACCTGCTGGAGAACAGCGGCGAGCCTGGCGGCCAAGGCGCAACGCATGCCCGAAGGTGGAGACGGCGACGCCCCTTCTGCGGGCGCCGGCCATCCTCAACACCGTCGACGATTCGATGGGGCTGGCAGCTGCGCGGCATCGATCCGGCCTCGTCCTTCTACGACCCGATTCGCGAAGGCATGGTGGCCGGCGAGTTCCTGGCGCCGGATGACCGCAGCGGCATCCTCATCGGCAAGCGACTGGCCGACGAGCTGGGCCTGCAGGCGGGCCGCGACGTCAACCTGTCGATCGTCAACGCCAACGGGCAGCCGGACGAGGGCATCTTCACGGTCCGGGGTCTTTTCGACACGGGCGTCGCCAGCTATGACGAGATCTCGGTCTTCATGCCGCTTGCGCGGGCGCAAGCCTTCGCCGGCACAGGCGACCGCGCCAGCGCCGTCGTCATGCTGCTCGCACGATGAGCAGACTGCCGGCCCGGTGGCCGCCGCGCTGGAAGAGCCCAGGCGTGACAGCCGTCACGTCTGACGAGATGAACCGAGCTTCTGATCGAGACGTTCAAGACTGGCACGGGCTTCTATGTCATCCTGTACGCCATCGTCATGCTGGTGGTGGCGGTCGTCATCGCCAACACGCTGCTCATGTCCGTCTTCGAGCGCATCCGCGAGATGGGCATCCTGGCCTCGCTGGGCATGAAGGGCCGGCAGATCATGACGATGATCCTGATCGAGGCGGTCATCCTGGGCGTGATCGGCATTGTGCATCGGCGTCATCGTGGGATCTGGCTTTGTCGGCTACCTGGCGACGGTCGGCTTCGATTCCAGGCGACATGGCAGCGCGGTGGAAGGCATCGCCATGAGTTCGACCATGTACGCCCGCTTTGTTCCCGGCGCCATGGTCTCGCTGTCCGTTGTGGACGCTGGCGGTGATCCTGCTGGCGTCACTCTACCCGGCGTGGTTCGCGGCCCGGCTGGAGCCGGTGGACGCGCTGCATTCGCTGTAGGCGATCAGTCCACGTCGCTCCGAGACTGCGCATAGTAGCTTCTCGGAAGTGTGTTGCGATACCGCAATTCTATACGGAGTAAACGATGGAAATCATCCATTTGGAAGACGCAACCAAGACCTACAACATCGGCGAGGTCGAGACGCTCGCGCTGAACGGCGTGACCGCCACCTTCAACGAAGGCGAATTCGCCGCCCTGGTCGGCCCATCCGGCTCGGGCAAGACGACCATGCTGCAGTTGATGGGCTGTCTGGACCTGCCCAACAGCGGCTCGATCATCATCAACGAGCAGCGACGTGACGCGCTTCAGCAAGAATCAGCGCGCCGACCTGCGCCGCGAGGTCATCGGCTTCATCTTCCAGTTCTTCGCGCTGGTCCCTGTGCTCAGCGCATACGAGAACGTGGAGCTGCCCCTGCTGCTCAACGGCGTCAGCGGCAAGCAGCGCCGCGAGCGCGTCATGGAGATGCTGGACGCGGTGGGCCTGGCCGACCGCGCCGACCATCGCCCGGACCAGATGAGCGGCGGGCAGCAGCAGCGCGTGGCCATCGCCCGCGCCCTGGCCCCGGAGCCGCTGGTCGTGCTGGCCGACGAGCCGACGGCCAATCTGGACACGGCCAACGGCGAGCAGGCCATGGACATCATGCAGCGGCTGAATGAGGAGACGGGCACGGCCTTCGTCTTCGCCACGCATGACCCGCGCGTCATGGCCTATGCCAAGCGCATCATCGAGCTGCAGGACGGACGCATCATCAGCAACGGCGTCGCCCACTGAGGAGAGTGCCATGACCGGCCGTTGGACCGTTCGATCGCGCCGTAGTTTCCGTGGCCCGTCCTCTTGCTGGCGCTGCTCGTTGCTTGCAGCGGGCTGCCAGCAGAACGCAGAGCCAACGCCCACGCCCGCGGGCCACGACATTGCCGCCCGTGGGCGTAGCCACCGGCTCTGGCGTGGCGTCAGCGTCCGGCGAAATCGTTCCGGCGCAGAAGGCCGACCTGGGCTTCCCCGCACCCGGGCGCGTGCAGGCGGTGCTGGTGGAAGTAGGCGACCGAGTGCAGGCGGGGGAGTTGCTGGCCGCGCAGGATCGCGCGGGGCCGGAAGCATCCGTCACCGGCGCGCGCGCCGCCCTCTTCCAGGCGCAGGCGCGCCTCGCCGAGCTGCAGGCCGGCCCGCGCTTCCAGGAGATCGCCGCCGCCCAGGCGCGCGTCGACGCGGCCAAGGCGCGGCTGGCGCAATTGAGCGAGGGCGCACGCTCCGAAGAGATCGCTGCGGCGCGGGCGTCTCTCGCCGCCGCGCAGAGCGCGCTGCCAACAGCTCTTCGGCGGCCCACGCGAGGAGGAGCGCATCAACGCCCTGGCCGCGCTCTCCAATGCGGAAGCCGCGCTGCGCCAGGCGCAGGCCGCCTACGACAACGTCTCATGGCGCAACGACATCTCCGGCCTGCCGGAGAGTCGCCAGCTCCAGGAGGCGACCAACAACTATGAAGCGGCCAAGGCGCGCTACGATGCGCTCTATGCGCAGCCGGACGCCGACGAAGTAGCCGGCGCAGAAGCTCGTGTGCAGCAGGCGCAGGCCGCGTTGGATGCGCTGCTGACGCCCGGCTCGCAGAATCAGATCGCGGAGGCCGAGGCGCAGGTGCGCAGCGCGCAGGCCGAGCTCGAGCTGCTGATCGAAGGCGCGCGGGACGAGACCATCGCCGCCGCGGCTGCCGCAGTCACGCAAGTCGGAAGCCGGTCTCGATACGGCAGAAGCAAGCCTCGCCAATGTGGAACTGCGCGCGCCTTTCACCGGCACGATCACGGCTGCTAAATGTCAGCCCGGGTGAGACGACTCAAGCCGGGCAGGTGGCCCTAACCCTGGCCGACCTGGACCATCTGCGCGTGGAGACGACCGACCTGAGCGAGCGCGACGTGGACCGGGTGACACCGGGTCAGAGGGCGCGAATCTTCGTGGAGCCGCTGGGCGAGGAGATGGAGGGGCGTGTGTTGCGCGTTGCGCCGCAGGCCACCGTCATCGGCGGCGACGTGGTCTACGAGGCGCTCGTCAGCCTGGACGAACAGTTGCCCGGCCTGCGCTGGGGCATGAGCGTGGATGTTACATTTCTGAACGAGTAGCGGCGATCGCAGTGCGCCCGCGCGCCAATAGAACAGGAATCCCGCCGGCGCCAGCCGGCGGGATTCCTGTTCCCTCCCTGTGTGGTGAGACGGATTGGCCGTCTCAGGGACGAAACCCTGCTACTTCTTCATCGAAGAGGTGCTGTATATGACTTCTCGCCGTGGCGGCGGATGACTTGCGCAAACTGTTTAGTGGCCTAGTTTCGGCCCAACCCCGACGGCATTTTGAATGCCGGCCGGACTCATTGCCATCTCGGCGTGTGCCGGAGCAACCCGGTCTCCTGCGAACCCGCGCCGGATCATTGCGACGTCATGAGAGTTGGCCGGAGACGATTCCATACCAAAATGCTGCAGTCCGCTGCCGAACCATACGCTGCCGTGAAGGGGCTGTACGTTAGCGGAATCGAAGCTCGCCAGCCCGCTTCCGAACCATACGCTGCCGTGTGCAGGAACCGGCGCCGCCTCAGGCGTCGTAGTTCCATGGGATGCCAGCGCCGCGGTGACGCTTGTCAACAAGAGTATGCCTGCCAATGTAAGTGCTACCAACGTTTTCATCGTTCCTCCCTAAAGATGCTACATAATCTACTACGACTTGCGTAGACCTATTTGGCTCGCTCCGGCGCAACAGTGGATGCGAGTCAATACTTCCTACGCCAGACCTATCGCTGCTTGCCAAGACACGAAACGCGCTTCGCTCGATGGTTTCTGTACCTTTTCCTCGCACAACTGTGATGTCACTATACTCAGTGACCGTCCCCTGACCGTGACAGGAGGCGTGACACGATGCGTGAAATGATGGATTTCAAAGGAATACCGATGCACCTCGCCCAAATGCGCCTTGCATTTGCCCGGCTTCGCGCTGATATGATCATGGTCCAACCCTTGGGAGGAGCCGTGCCGTGTCCGGCGAAAAGCTCTATCTGTTCGGTTCTCCGCATCTCGAACGAGATGGCGTACTCATCGAGATCAAACGGCGCAAAGCGCTTGCGCTCCTAGCGTACCTCGCCGTCACACGGCCGTGGGTACAGTCGCAGCGCGCTTGCCTCAATTTTCTGGCCCGAGCTGGACGAAAGCCGCTCGCGCACGAACCTGCGCCGTGTCCTGTCGGACCTGAACCAGACGCTCGGCGACTCCTGGGCAGACACGCAAGAAGACCGCATCGCGCTGCGTCCCGATGCCATATTCTGGGTGGATGTCAACGAGTTCCGCAGGCGCATCGTCCGCCGGCGTGCAACATGACCATGTCACCTGACGAGATCTGTCGCGACTGCGTGGCTGACTTGCCGCGCAGCGGTGGACCTCTACCGCGACGACTTCCTGGCCGGCTTCTCTCTGCCCGACTGCCCGGAATTCGAGGAGTGGCAGTTTTTCGAGCGGGAAGACCTGAGCCAGCAGCTTTGTGTCGGCCCTGTCGCGCCTCGTCGACGGCAATCGCAGCGAAGGCGATGTGGACGCCGCCATCACCTATGCCCGGCGGCTGCTGTCCTTTCGAGCCCTGGAACGAAGCAGCCCACCGCACCCTGATGGAGCTTTACCACGAGAGCGGGCGGCAGGAAGCGGCGCTGCGCCAATATGAAGAAGCGCGCCGCGTCTTGGCCGACGAGCTCGACGTGCCGCCTTCCGCGGAGACGACGCAGCTTTACGAGCGCATCGCTGCGCGCCGTCTTGCGCCCGGCGCACGCTTCGCGGTCGATGACAGCGTGCGCGCCGCCGGCGGTACGCCTGCTGCGCTCCATCCAGCAAAGCACAATCTGCCGGCCCCAACTGCGGCCTTCGTGGGCCGGGAGGCCGACCTGGCCAATCTGGCGCGCCTGCTGCACGAGGAAGACGCGCGCCTTGATCACGATTCTGGCGCCCGGCGGCATGGGCAAGACAAGGCTGGCTCTGGAGTTCGCACACGCGCAAGCTGGACAGTTTCGCCGATGGCGTCGGGTTCGTGGAACTCGCATCCGTGCACACGCGGCAGCACATCGTGACCAGCATCATCCATGCGCTTGCACTGGAGTTTCACAGCAGCATCGACCTTCTGGAACAACTGCTGCAGTGTATCAGCGACAGGTCCATGCTGCTCATCCTGGACAATTTCGAGCAATTGCTCTTCGCAACCTCGCTCATCACCGAACTCCTGCGCGCCACACCGGGACTCAAGATCGTCGTCACCTCCCAACAGCGTCTCAACCTGAGCGCAGAAACCGTTTATCCCATCGGCGGCCTGGACACTGGCGTCAGCCTGGCAGAGGACGCGCGTATCCAGGCCGCCGCAATCGAACTGTTCATTCACAGCGCGCGTCGAGTACAGCCCGATCTGCAACTGAGCGCCGAAAACGTGGAACAGATCGCCTGGATCTGCCAGGCGGTGGAGGGAATGCCGCTGGCGATTGTTCTGGCAGCATCGTGGGCCGGCGTCCTGTCGCTGGACGAGATCGGAGCCGAAATCGTGGCCAGCCTCGACTTCCTGAGCGCAGAACTCGGCGACTTGCCCCGTCGCCAGTGGAGCATCCGCGCCGTGCTGGAAACGGCATGGCAACGAATGTCCGAACCAGAGCAACGCGCCTTCATGAAGCTATCCGTCTTTCGCGGCGGTTTCACACGGGACGCTGCGCAGACGGTTGCCGGCGCCGGACTGGCGATGCTGCGCGCGTTGGTGAACAGCTCGCTCGTGAGCAGGGACAGCGCCGGGCGGTACATCGTCCACGAACTGCCGCGCAAGTATGCGTTGGAGCGGCTCGTGAACACGGGACACTACGGAGCTGCAGCCCGGGCGCATGCGCACTATTTCCTTGACCTGGCGATGGAGGGAAAAAACGCGCTGATCGGGCCCGACCAGAATCTGTGGTTGGATCGTCTGACGGCCGAGCAGGCCAATTTCCGTTGCGCCTTTGAATGGGCGTTCTCCGGCGCGGATGTCGAACTGGGCGCGTACCTAGCGGGCGCGCTCGCCCTCTTCTGGCGGCGGCGCGCCCACTATCTGGAGGCCACGTCCATCGGCGAGCGAGCGCTCAGCCTTCTGGGCGACGGTTCTGCCCAGGCGCGGCTTGCCTTGCATGTGATGTTGGGCAGCACGTACGAGCCGTTGGCCCAGTACGAATCCTCCATCCGCCATTTTGAGACCGGCTTACAGATTGCCGAGTCTATAGGGGATCACGAATCCGCGTCCTACGCGCTCCAGGGACTCAGCCGTGTGGCATGGCGACAGGGCAACTATGAGTGCGCCGAGCGGTGCGCGACGCCCACAGCTTGCAGATCGCAGAGACGTCCGGAGACGACCGCAGCGTCGCACGTGCGCTCTACCAACTCGGTCTGATCGCGAGCCACCGGGGAGAACTGGCCCGCGCCCGCGACTACTATGATCGCAGCCTGGCCACGAACGAGGCCATCGACAACCAGTTGGGCATCGCCAATACGCTCGTGGAACTTGGTTGGGTTGCCACGTCCGAAGGCCGATACGGCGAGGCGAACCGCTATCTGGCCCGCGCGCTGGAGAATGCGGAGGCGTCCGGCTTCCGCATGGATATCGCTGCAAGCCTGAACACGCTGGGCTGGACTTCAGAGGCGCAGGGAAACGATGCAGCCGCGCTGGCCTACTACTTGCGCGCCGCATCGATCTATAAGGCCATCGGCCTGCGCACGGGGCTGGCGAACACGCTTGTCAACATCGCCTTTGTGCGCATGCGCCAGGGCGACGCAGACACCGCGCGCGAGAACCTGCTGCAGGCGCTGCGCATTGCCCATGAGAACGGCGACGTTCCCGTCGTACTGGAAACACTGATCGGGTTTGCTCGTTACGAGTTTCAGACGGGCCACATCGAGGAGTGCGTACGACTGGTCGCGTTTGCGGACGATCAACATGCCCTGAATACGGGAGTGCGCAAAACGCGGCTGGTCCCGTTGCTGGCCGACCTCAAACAATGCCTGTCGCCCGACGGGTTGGCTGACGCGCTGGCGCGGGCCGAGACGTTGGGCATCGACTGCGTGATCGAACAACTTCTGGGGTCCAGCGTGTAGCGCAGTGCAGACGTGTCAGGCTCGGACACTCTCAACTGGAATCTATGTTGTCGCCACCGCGACCTGCTGTCGGCCCGCTGTCATGCTCGCAATTGGCTAGCGGGCATCCGCCCGTCGCGTGCTCCTGATCCAACGGCGCAGGCCAAACTTGATCGCGTCGTGGCTCTTCACCATGATCACGGTGCAAAGCGCCTCTTCGGCCACTCGCTGCGGAATGGAACCGAACAGACTCTGCTCCAGCAGCCCCTCCTCCGAAGCGCCGATAACGATCTGATCATAGCTCTCCGCTTCGGCCAGGATGCCCTCGACCACGTTATCTGCGCGCCGCATACGCACCTCGATGGGCCACTCGCCGATCCCCATCTCTTCCACCAGGTCTTGGCGACGTTGCTCGATGACCTCATCGCTGCTGTCGTCGAGGACCAAGTTGACGGCGACGATTTCTGGCCGGACGCCTTCGCGCCGCTCATATGCATCTGCCTGCGTCACCGCCAGTTCCATCGCCAGCCGTGCGTTCGGCCCGCCGGCGATGGGCACGAGGATGCTGCCCGGAACACCGCTTCGGCGTAGGCGCACAATCGCCAGGTCGCACGGTGGGTTCTTGGCCATCAGGTCGATGACGCTGCCAAATGCCTCTTCTTGTCGCGGTATGTGCGCCGGCCACCCCAGTAGCATCAGGTCAGTCTCGCGCTCATGCGCCACGCTGATGATCGAATTGCCCACATCGCGTCCCAATCGCAGCATGGAGCGCACCGGTACGCCTGCCTCTTCTCCGATGCTGACCATCTCATCCAGAATTGGGCGCCCCTGGCGCAGGAAGGCGCGCCCGTCCGTGACGCCGATCTGTCGCGGCACGCGGATCACATGCAGCGCAAATAGCTCACCGTTGTTCGCCTCTGCCACCAGCGCGCCCAGTTGCGCCAGATGGCGAGCCGCGGCGACATTGGCAACCGGCAACAGCACCGAATACTCCCGGTCGCTGATGGTCTGTTCCAACAGTACTGTGTCCCCGTCCTTGGTCATCTCTTGCACCGCGCCGTGGCGCCGGTAGACGAAGATTCCCAGGAACAGCCACACGATGGTAACCAACCATGCCGTCGGGCTCAGTTGGAATAGCTCAATTGCCAACACGAGCATGACGGCGATGCTCGCGGTATTGCAGCCAGGGCACGAAAGGCGCGCGGAACGGACGCTCGAGATCCGGGTGCGTCTTGCGCATGCGGATGAGGGAGATATTGACCATGAGAAAGAGCAGCAGGAATGTGATCGAGGCGCCGGATGCCACATCCTCAATCGGCAACAGGACCGCCATCACGATGACGAGCAGACCACTCAGCCAGATGGCCCAGTGCGGCGTCTTGTTGCGCGTATGGATGCGCCCGAAGACGGCGGGCAAATCTCGATCGCGGCCCATGGCGAAAGAGACGCGGCTGCTGGAATAGATCGTGGCGTTCAGCGCCGACATGGTGGAGGCCAGACCGCCCAGGATCATCAGCAGCGCGCCGTATGGCATGATGGACCGCGCCGTTTCGATCATGGCGCGTTCGCCATTCTCGCCTAGATAGACCCAGTTCGGTAACCCTGAGTCCTGTTGCAACGCGCCGATGGAGACGAAGGCCACGGCCATGTAGACGACCACCACTATGGCGATGGCCAGGAAGATCGCCCTAGGAACGTTGCGCCCAGGGTCCTTCACTTCCTCTCCGCTTTGCGCGATGATTTCGTAGCCTTCAAACGCCACAAAGGTCAGTCCCATCGCCAGAACTACTCCGCGGACGCCGTGCGCCAACGGGCCCGGGTCGTTAAGAAAATTGTCGCCCCAGTTCGGGATATTGCGCATGGCCAGCAGACCAAAGAATACCAGCAGACCCAGCACGATGATCTTGAAAACGGTGATGATGTTGCCCACGAGGCCCGTTTCCGAGGAACCGCGCACGTTGATCATAATGAAGGCCAGCGCCACCAGCGCCGCCAGGACCTTGACGGCCAGCTCTTCGATGCTGAACCCCAGGGCTACGGCCTCGTCGCCAAATTCGAGACCCGCCAGTTCGAGCAGCTCGATGAAGAAGGTGCCAAAGAGGACAGCGTAGAGGCTGCAGGCGACAGAGTGGGAGAACCAGGAGAGCCAGCCGGCATAGAAACCGAAGACGCGCGCCAGCCCTTCCTTGACCCAAGCGTAACCGCCGCCGGCCTGCGGGAGGGCAGCGCCCAGCTCCGCGTAGGTCAGGCCCGTCATGCTGGTCACCACGCCGTTCAGAAAGAAAGCCAGCAACAGGCCCATAGCCCCCGCTTCGCCGGCGGCGATGCCTGTCAGGCCAAAGATGCCCGCCCCGATCATCGCCCCCACGCCGATCATCGTGACGTCAAAGAGGCCCAGGTCTCGACTCAACGACACCTGAAAACGTTTTGCCGTGCCAACCTCTGGTGCGCTATCCATTGCTCAGGCAGATCCTTCCATATAGCGCACTAATCTTTCTGGAAGCCGCCTCGCACGACCGTTCTGACACCCTTATGTCGACGAGGCTTCCAGGAAGATGTCGCTGCGTGATTGTGCGCAGACGCATACTTCGTTGCGGAGGATTGTCGCTGAAGATCACGCTGGCGAAAACTGAAACTGAGCCGGTCAATCGTCGACCAGTCTCATGCTTTGCGCCAAGTCGGGATCCACGTGCAGGACGTGCCTGCCATCTGAGAACACGCGGACGTTGCCATCGGTCGCCGAGACGACGACAGAGGACGCCATCGTTCGCTTGGTGACCGCGGCGGCCGCCACGTGACGCGCACCGAGGCCCGACGGTACCTCGATGTCGATAGGCGGGGAGGCAAGGAAAATGCCCGCCGTCTGGATGAAACCGTCGCCGCGAACCACAAATGCACCGTCCAGCTTGGCGAGCTCGACCAGCGCATCGTGGATGTCGGGGTTCGTGAGCATGCGCGTTTCCCGGTCGTGACCATGGAACGGATCGGGGATCAACTGCTTGGACCCTTCGAGGACCTTGAGCGAGTCTCCCAGCACGAAAATGGCCCCCAGCCGTCTGCCGCGCCGCGTGGCGCGGCCAATCTTGCACGCCACGTTGATCGCCGCCTCGATCACTCCCGGACGTATACCGTCGGTCAGCTTCAGCAAATCAGAGACCGCCAGATTCTCGATGTCAGGCTCTACGTCGGTCACGACCACCACGTTGCCCTCCTCCGGGTAGACGTCACAGCCAATGGCGCAGATGACCGTGTCCCCGACCGAAATCTCACCCGAGCGCAGCGCCACCGAGATGATGTGACGGATCTGATTGTACTTGTTGGCCGACCGCAACGGCAGTCGGATCGCCTGCATGCCGGCCGCGTTCAGCGCTTCGAACGTCTCCCGGTCCGTCGTGGCGGGGATCAGCCGCAGTCCGCCGGCGAGTAGCTGCAGTTCGCGGGCAAACTCGCCGGACTCGGTGGCGCAGATGACGACTTCGATGCCGGCCGCCTTCGCCACCTGTGCAACCATTGCCGCCAGTGCCGCGTTGGACTGAATCGATCGAGCCATAGCTGCGCCTCCCAGGCACAATGCGGCGCACCCTCAGATGCGTCACCGCGCCATGAGACCAATAGTATTCCCGATGGTGATTGGGCAACCTGCGTTTCCGAACATCGACATTGTAATTCTCTCTCCGCCTATCTGTCCACAATTTCCGTCTGCCGCAACAAGTCCAGGCCGCTGAACAGTTCCGCCGCGTCCGCGGCCATCGTGGCGCAGTTCCACGCCAACGCTCCCACCGGCCCGCTCGGAAACCGTTGCGGCGTCTGCGGCGGGAGGGTCGCCGGCTTCTCCCGCCGCCAGGATGCACTCGTCAACATCGCCCTTGCGCGCACGCACCTGGGCGCTGTTGACACCGCGCACGCACCTGGGCGCTGTTGACACCGCGGAGGAGAACCTCCTTTGGACGCTGCAGCATCGCCGATGACAACGCGACGTCCCCATCGTCTTGGGAGCGTAGATCGGATTTGCCCGTTACTATGGTCAGACAGGCCGCGCCCGTGGAAGCGCAAGCCGCCTTGACTGCAGGCGTGCGCAGAACTCGGCTGGACCCGCGATACGCCGAGCTGCAACGATCTCTTTCGCCGGCCGCGCGGCTATGAGCGTGTCTGCAGACCAGCCCCCGGACATCGACTATGTGACCGACCAATTGATGACCCCAGCCGAGCCCGAGGACGCCGGAACTGCGCCCTCCTGACTCCGGCCCGTTTGTGAAATTCAACGCATCTATGGTCCGCAATTGCCTGGATACCAGTTCTGGACTAGACTGGCCGCGACAATTCCAGCCTGTCTACCGATGGGCAAACGGTTCTTGTGGCAAATTTGGCGGGACATTGACTCCCCTTCACAGGTGAAAGCAACTTCATGGAAGTACTAATCATCGGCGCGGGCGATGTCGGTCTGCGGCTCGGCAATCGGCTGGCGCGTGAAAACCACGATATCACGATCGTCGAGGCCGACGCACAGAAGGTAGCGCGCGCACAGGCACAGATCGACGGGCACGTAGTACAGGGCAATGGCGCCTCCATCGAAGTTCTGTCGCAGGCGAAGCTTGGAGCGCGCCAATCTGGTCGCAGCCATGACCGACAGCGACGAAACAAATCTGCTGGCCTGCCAGCTCGCCAAGAAGGCGGGCAACACGCCGACGACGGTCGCGCGCGTTCGCAACCCGGAGATTCACATCCCCGGACTACCCGCTGACGCCGCAGGACATGGGCGCCGACCATGTCATCCATCCGGAGATGGAGGCGGCGACAGCTATCGTCAACCTGCTGCACGCGCCATATGCCACCTATGCGCTGGAGCTTGACCAGGGCAAGATTCAGATCATCGGCGTGCGGCTGGACCGGTCATCGCCGCTTATCAACCATTCGCTGCATCACCTGACGCAGAACGGACTTGCACAACGACCTGCGCATTGTAGCGATCAACCGCGCACACAGGACGCTTATCCCCCGCGGCGACGATATTCTGATGCCGGGTGACCAGATTTTCGTCGTATGCGACCCGGAGCAACGCGACGAGTTGGTCACGTTGGCCGGCAAACACGAGCATGCCATCCATAACGTCATGATTCTCGGCGGCGGCCTGATCGGGGAGTACGTTGCGCGCAGAGATGGCCGACGAGTCGCGTGTGAAGATCATCGAGGAGCGGGAGGAGCAGGCGTGGAAGATCGCCGCGTCGCTGCCCAACACGCTGGTCATTCACGGCGACGGCACGAACATCGACCTGCTGACGGAAGAAGGGCTGCCGGATATGGACGCCTTCGTGGCCGTCACGGGTGACGACGAGAAGAACATTATTACGACGCTGCTGGCGCGCCATTCGCATGTACCGCATCAGATCTCGCTGGTGAACAAGGTGGAATACCTGCCCATCATGCCCACGATCGGGCTGGATACGGTGGTCAGCAAGCAATTGCTTACCGTCAGCGCGGTGCAGCGACTGGTGCAGTATCAGCAGGTGGCGTCGATTGCCAGCCTGCCGGGCATCAACGGCCAGTTTATCGAATACGTGGCGCCCGGACAAATGCAAGATCACGCGCAATCCCTGCGCGACGTACGCTTCCCGCGCAAGGCGATCGTGGGCGCTGTGCTGCACGGCGACGAGGTAGCGATTCCGACCGGCGACACGAACATCAGCGCCGGCGATCGTGTAGTCATCTTCGCCTCTGCCGGAGGCCATCGGCGAGTTGGACAAGCTGTTTGGACGCTGACGCGACGGGCTGGCGAGGATGGGTCGGGTTCAAGGATGCTTCGACGGTTCAAGAGCTAGCGTTGAACTCTTGGACAACGCCAGCGTTGAACGCTATGAACCGCGGCAGCGATTGAACCGCATCGTTCACCACCGACACCGCAACCGACAATGAGACACTGATGAACCGGTCGACCGTACTGCATGTGCTAGGCTTGCTGCTGTTGTTCCTCGCGGCGGCCATGCTCTTTCCCATCCCGTTTTCCGCTCTTCTATGCGGACGGCACAGCGTGGGTGTTCTTGGCGGCGGCTGCGATCACGGCTGCGGCCGGCTACCTGCTACGCCGCTATACCGAAGCCCGGCAGCGATCTGCGCGTCAAGGACGGGTTCGCCATCGTCACCTTTGGCTGGCTGGCCGCATGTCTGTTCGGCTCGCTGCCGTTTCTGCTCTCGCGTACGCATCCCGAACCCAACCGACGCGCTCTTCGAGACCATCTCCGGCTTCACAACCACCGGCGCGACCATCCTCAACGATATCGAGGTACTGCCGCCCGCTATTTTGCTTTACCGCGACTTACACGCACTGGCTGGGCGGCATGGGCATCATCGTGCTGTCCGTCGCTATCCTGCCCTTCCTGGGCATCGGCGGCATGCAGCTCTTTCGTGCCGAGGCGCCCGGCCCCACCGCCGACCGGCTGACGCCGCGCATCACGCAGACGGCCAAGATCCTGTGGGGCGTCTATGTGTTGATCTCGGCGACGGAAGTCGTTGCTGCTGCTGCTGGGCGGCATGAGTCTGCTCAATGCCTTTGCGCACACGTTCGGCACCATGGGCACGGGCGGCTTCTCCACGCTGAACCGCAGCATCGGCGGCTTCGAGAGCGCCTACATCGACTACGTGATCATCTTCTTCATGCTCATCGCCGGCTCCAGCTTTGCGCTGCACTATCGCTTTCTGCGCGGCGACTGGCGAGCGCACCTGCGCGACTACGAGTTCCGCTGGTACATATCGGTGATGGGCGTGGCCTTCGTGCTCATCGGGCATAGACACCTTTGTCTTCCGCTACGACAACGTCGCGCGCGCCTTCCGCGATACGCTCTTCCAGGTCGTCTCCATTACGACGACGACGGGCTACGGTACGGCCGACTATGAAACGTGGGCGTGGAGTTCGCAGTTCGTGCTCTTCGTGCCTGATGTTCATCGGCGCGTCGGCGGGGTCCACTGCAGGCGGCATGAAGGTCATCCGCCTGATCATCGTGCTGAAGTTTGTGTACAACGAGATCACACAGGCCATCCATCCGCACGCGGTGTTGCCGGTGCGCCTGGGCAAGACGGTCGTCCCGCGTGATGTGACGACGAACGTGGTCGGCTTCTTCGTGCTGTATCTGCTGTTGTTTGCGCTGGGCGTGTTGTCCATGACTGCGCTGGGGCTGGACCTGGTGTCGGCCTTTGGCGCGGCCGCGGCCACGCTGGGCAACATCGGCCCCGGTCTGGGCAGCGTGGGTCCGACGGACACCTACGCGCACATCCCATGCGTTGGGCAAGTGGATCCTGTCCGCGCTGATGCTGCTGGGCCGGCTGGAGATCTTCACCATCATCGTGCTGCTCTCGCCGAGCTACTGGCGGCGGTGAGCCATCGTACGTGTGCATGCCGCTGCGCGCGGAAGTCGTGGACGGAGTTGGGGCGTGGGGTATGGCAATTGCCCTACTGTTCGCGGGAGCTCGTACCGAGTACTTCTCTACCAGAAACTGCTGCCACCCTGCTTCGAACTCTGCGGCGGAGACGTCCGTCACGGCGGGGATCAGCGTCTCCCAGCTATCGTGTGTGCGAAAGGCGGCCGTGAGACGGGGCAACTGCTCGCGGCCGAAGGTCTGCACGAAGTAGTCCACGATGGTCGATGCGGCGACGCTGCGTTGCCAGGCCATGCATGCAGGGGCTTCGGTCAGCGGCCGCAGGTCCCATTCGTCGACCGCCAACAACTGGCGAAGCGTGGTCGGGGCTGGGGGCATGTTCTGCAATTGCGTGTCCCAATTCGGGTCCAGACAGAGCGAGCCCAGAGAGAGACATGCCGGCACATTGAGCCGCCACATCGATTGCCCACGGCAGAGCGTGCGCCGGTCGGCGCTTGACGGCTCGCGCTGGCCAGCGCGTATGCCAGGCGCTTCTGCGTAGAGCCAGGCAGCCTCTGCGTGGAGCCAATCTGCTGTCGGCTCGTCGCTCGCTGCGCCCAACCACATCTGCGTTCCGCCTGTCATCACTCCCCACCACAGGCGTGCGCCGTCACGCCACGGGACACCAACCGCAGCGTCCGCCTCGTTCCAAACTTGCATGACCAGCGGATAGGTGAGGGACTGGACCAGAATCGCATCGTCGCTGACGTCCACAGGCGCGTGCGCCAGCAGGGGCGACGGGACAGTGATGCGCTCCTGGCGGAAGTGGAGAAACCCCAGCGATTCCACTGTGACCGGGGCGACGTCCACGGCCAGGTGAGGCGGCTCACCGGCCAGGCCCAGGTCTGCACGCAACTGTTCGTAGAGCGGGTCCAATTTCGGCGCGGCCGCGAACACGGCCTGCGCGTCGGCCTGGCGGTAGCGGATGCGGAAGTGCTGGGTCTCCAGCGCTTGTTCCCGGCCCCAGAAGGCGTCGTCGCGGCGACGTGCGCTGCCAGCCTGCCGGGGTCTCGCGATAGAAGCGCGACTCGCGGTGGGCCTCGCCGCTTTCATCCGTGACGGTCACCTGCACCATGGCCAGGCCGGAGCGCAGACGCGTCCGCTCCACGAGCGTCTGCTGTAACCGCCCGCCCTGCGCGCTCTCGCTTGCCAGCTCCAGCTCGCGCAGGTGCGCGGCCTGCCAGGCGGGGTCGGCGTCAGCGTCGACCAAGCTCGCGGTGGCCGTGAAATGGTCGCTGCGCTGCAGCCAGTTCTCGACCTCGATCACGTCGTGCAGCTCGCCGTCGATGGCCGAAACGCCGCGTTGCGCCGCCAACCAGAGTATGAGCGTGCACGCCAGCACGCCGCTCAGCGCCAGAAGACCGATCGTGCGCCGGACCGGTGAGCGCAAGGATGGACGCGTTGGTTCATGCGAAGGTGCGGTCGGAACCAACTGCTCCAATGATTCTGCGCGATCCCATTCGGCGTCGTCCAACAGTGTCTCCCACTGGAAGTTGGATTGCCCGATGCTCATGGCTGGCTCCCGTCTCCATCGCGCCGTAGTCGGGGAATTTCGCTGACCCCTTGACAACGACTGTTGCGCTCTCTATGATGGGGGCAGATAGACGCCGTTCCACCGCACGTCGCCTGCGCCCCTCATTGCCTGCACCTCCATTGAACGTGGCGATTGTTGCATAGCGATCGACAGCGTGTTGCACGCACCGAAACGTGTGCCGGAATGAGCTATTACCCCGAGTTTGCCCAGATCGTGGAAGAGGCGTTGATGCGGCAGGACCGTTCGCCGTCCTGGCTGGCGGAGCGGCTCGGCGTCAACCGCAGCACGGTAAGCCGCTGGCTCAACCACGGCACGCGACCGCATGACCCGGAGACCGTCGTGCGCGTGGCCGATGCGCTGGGCATCACGTCGCAGCGACAGGCGCTCCTGGCCGCGGCGGGCTACGGCTACCAGGACAGCCCGGCCGACTCAGATATTCCCGGCACAGCCGGCATCCATCGACCTCACAATCTGCCGGCTCCCGTCACTTCGCTCGTCGGGCGCACGTGTGAGCTCGCTGACATTGCAGAACGTCTGGCTATGCCGGAGTGCCGGCTGCTCACGCTGTGGGGCATCGGCGGCATCGGCAAAACGCGGCTGGGCTTGGCAGCAGCACAGGCGCAAGTCGGATTGCCCCACCTCCCCGACGGCGTCTACTACGTGTCGCTCGTATCGTTCAACCGGTCAGAACAGATCGTACCGGCCATCGCCGCGGCCCTGGACTTGCCGCTGCACACCAGCGGCGACCGCCGCCGCACACCGGAAGCGCAGTTGCTGGACTTCCTGCGCGACAAGCGGCTGCTCCTGCTGCTGGACAACCTGGAACATCTACCGGAAGCGAGCGCGCTGATCACGAGCATTCTCGAGTCAGCCCCAGGCGTAAAGGTGTTGGCCACCTCGCGAGAGCGGCTGCGTCTGCCGGGCGAGCAGCTCTACCCGCTGAACGGGCTCGGCTACCCGGACGCCGATGCGGGCGGCGACGTGTGCGGGTACGCTGCACCGCAACTCTTTCTGGAGCGCGCCCGCCAGCTCCAGCCGGACCTTGCTCCCGACGAATCCGAGACCATGGATATTGTTCGCATCTGCCAGATTGTAGATGGTATGCCGTTGGCGTTGGAGCTGGCTGCAGCCTGGGCGGATACGCTGACGCTGAGCGAGATGCGCCGCGAACTGGAGGGCAGCCTGGGCTTCCTCGCCACCGACGCGGCGGGCGTGGTCGACCGCCACCGCAGCATGGAGGCGACGTTCGACGCCTCGTGGCAACGCCTGTCCGAGCAGGAACAGCGCGTCTTTGCGAGGCTGTCGGTCTTCCGCGGCGGCTTCACGCGCGAGGCCGCGGAACGGGTGGCGGGCGCGACACTGCCCGTTCTGAGCGAGCTGGTGGGCAAGTCGTTCGTGCGCTTCCACGGTGAGGATGGCCGCTACGACATCCACGAGTTGATGCGCCAGTACGGAACGGCGCGGTTGGTGGAGGACGAGGAAGACGAGCGGGCCACGCGCGACCGACACGCTGCTTTCTTCTGCGAGCTGCTGGAGTGGGGCTACGAGGAGCTGAAGGGACACGGGCAACTGGAGGCGGTGACCGTGTTCAACGCGGAGCTGGGCAACGTGCAGGTTGCGTGGGGGCGGGTCGTGTGCCAGAGAGACCTGGATCGAATCGAGCAAGCCATGGATGGCCTGGGTCGCTTATACAAGTGGACCGGGAATCTCACGGAGGGCCTGGTTGCGATTTCCGGTTTGGCCGAGGACGGAAGGCTCGGTGCGAGTTCACAGGCGCGTCGGGTGCGGGCGCACGCCCTGGCCTGGCTCGTCGACTACGAATGGCCGTTGGGTCGCATTGACAGCGCCGTGCAACATGCGAAAACCAGTTGCCGATTGCTGGACGAATTGGCGGCGGAGGGCGAGGACGTGCGCTTCATTCGGGCGCTGCTTTGGATGTTCCGTGGCAATCTGGAGATTCTGCATGACGTAGAAGCCGCCATTGATGCATACACCCGCGGCCGCGCCCTCTGGATGGAGATCCGAAGCGAATGGGAAGCCGCGTTTACGCTGGCCAACCTGGGCAAGGCGGAACGTTTTGCCGAGCGCCCGGATGCGCTTCCGTTATTGGAGGAGGCCAGCGAAGCGTTGGAACAGTTGGGCGACCGTATGCAGCAAGCCGCAACTCTGCAGCATATTGCCGAATTCCGCCAGCTTGCCGGATCGGATGATCACCGCGCTCTGGAAGCCGCCGAGTCGAGCCTGAAACTGCGTCGGGAGGTTCACGACCAGATAGGGATCGCACACAGCCTCCTGGCGATAGGAAGTATTCACAGCTCACTGGGGCAACCTGCGGAAGCGCAGAAAGCTCTCACGGAAGCCTTGCAGATCGTCCAACGACGCGGGCATCGTGTTGGAGAATGCCGCGCCTACCTTGAATTCATGGCGATGTACGCCAACCTCGGCGACTCGGTTCAAGCGGAGCAGGCAGCCCAGAATGGTCTCGCCCTGGCGCGCGAACTGGATCATTCGGTCTATCTATGCCGTATCCTGGACGGTTTGGCCAGCCTCGCCCTGCAGCGAAGAGAGTACGCCGCCGCAGACGCCCTACATCGGGATGTCTGTCGGATTCAGGCGCGAACCGGCATACAGCCTTCGAGTCCGCTGCCGCATATCCTGCGCTCGTACTCGGCGTGGAAGGTGGGCAGCGTGCAAGAGGCGCAACACCAAATCAGACGCGGCGCTACGCACCACCATCGAGCGGAACGATGCAGTCGACGCCGCGCACGCGCTTCTGTTCCTGGCGCAGGTGATTGCCATGCAGGGAGATCGTGAACGCGCCTGTGAAATAGAGGCTTGTGCGCGTACCATTTCGGTTTGCGAGAATTCGCTCGTCGGGAAAAGGGTGTTTCTCGAGCCACTGGATACGTTGATCGCTGAACTTGACACGGAACTGGCGCTTGCAGCTCGCAAGCGCGGCTGCGCGCGTAACGTCTTTGACGTAGCGTCCGAACTGCTGGACGAGGTGCAGCGCCCGGACTGGCGATGGAACTAGATTTGTGAGCGCCGACGCATGAGCCACTACCCCGAGTTTGCCCAGATCGTGGAAGAGGCGTTGATGCGGCAGGACCGTTCGCCGTCCTGGCTGGCGGAGCGGCTCGGCGTCAACCGCAGCACGGTCGGTCGCTGGCTCAACCACGGCACGCGACCGCATGACCCGGAGACCGTCGTCCGCGTTGCCGATGCGCTGGGCATCACGTCACAGCGACAGGCGCTGCTGGCCGCAGCGGGCTACGGCTATCAGGAGTCATCGGATGACAATGCGGCCGATTCCGTCGCCGACGTGAGTCGATCCGCTATGACGCCTCTACACTACACGCCATTCATCGGGAGAGAAGACGAGCTGGACCAGATCGGCAGATTTCTGACCGACCCACAGCGCAGGCTGCTGACGATCGTCGGCATTGGCGGCGTCGGCAAGACACGACTCGCCCAGGAGGCAGTCGCACAACACCAAACAGGATTCGCAGATGGCGCCGTGGTTGAGCCGCTTCTCGCCGTCGAAACAGAAGACCAGATCGCTCGCGCCCTGTTGCGAACGCTGGGTCTGCCGCCGCCCAAGGGAGAGGCCGCTGGCGAGGTCCTATGCCGGCGCCTCTGCGACCGGCGTCTGCTTCTGGTCCTGGACAACTACGAGCACCTCCTGCCCGCGACGGACCTGATCGTGCGGCTCTTGGATGAGGCTGCCGGACTGAAAATGCTCATCACATCCCGCGCCCGCCTGGAACTCCAACAGGAATATGTGCTGGCCCTGGAAGGACTACGCGTGCCTCCGCGCCGCGACCAGGCCGGCAACGGGTCTCCAAGACATGAGGAGCTGGAGAGCTATGGCTCTGCTTCGCTCTTCATGCACAGCGCCCGACGGGTTCGTCCCCATTTCGTCGTGGACGACCATTCCGCCGCAAACGTTGGTGAAATCTGTCGCCTGCTCGGCGGGCTGCCCCTCGGTTTGGAGTTGGCAGCCACCTGGGTACGCGCCATGCCACTTTCTGCCATTGTCAACCAGATTCAGCAGGGCCTCGACTTCCTTGCGGAAAGTGCACCGGACCTGGCCGAACGCCACCGCAGCCTGAATGCCGTGTTCGATCATTCCTGGAGCATGCTGGCTCTCGCTGAACAGCGCGTATTACGGCGGCTTGCCGTCTTCCGTGACGGCTTCGATTACGCGGCGTCCGTCGCTGTGGCCGATGCCACGCCACACACGCTGCTCAGCCTGGTCGATCAGTCATGGCTGCGATTCTCTGCGATGGAACGCTATGACTTGCACCCGCTCATTCACCAATACCTGAAAGAGCGACTCGCCGACGACGCCATCGAAGAGACGCACACGAGACGGCAGCACATGCGGTATTTTGCCCAAATGGCCTGCCGCTGGGATGAGCAATTTTGGACAGGGGAACAGGCGACTGTCGGGCGGATCATGCCGCTCGAATTCGCCAATATGCTTGTGGCGTGGCGGACTGCCGTGGACGCCTTTGACCTCGCTGCGATGCACGATATCTCGAAATCGTTCAATCCGCTTGGATTCCGCATGGGGATTCGCTCGCACCTGATGGAGCTCTGTCAGGAGGCGAGAGCCGGACTGGAGAAGTGGTTACCAGCTCACCCGGATCGGACATCCGAGGCAGCGGGCGTCTTGCTCCAGTTGCGCTGCTTTGAAGCGGGCTCACTCGTCCATCTTGGCCGGCATATCGAGGCTCGCTCCGCGGTTGAGCAGATTCTGAACTGGCGCCAGAGCGTGAGATCGATCCTGGCTCAGCCCGATGCAGAGCTGGATGGGTTGTATTGGATGCTCGGCAAAGTCGAGGAAGCTGTCCGGAATCACGATGCAGCCGAGGAGGCCTTTCGCAAGAGCGCTGCGTATGGAGATGCCGAAGGTACCCATCGCGGACGGCTTCGAGCAGCCTCTTCCATCCGTAGCCTGGCAGATCTGAACTGCGATCGCGAGCGGTACGATGCAGCCGAACAATATGCGAAACAGGCCATCGCGCTCTTTGAAGCACTCGGCGAGGCCCGGTTCCGGTCAGATGCCCTGCGTACGCTGGCGCAAATCGCCTACGCCCGCGGCGAATATGCGCGCGGAGATCAACAATTCCGCGAAATCTTGGATATTCGCCGAGAGTTGCGCGATCGGCAAGGTATCGTCAGAAACGTGCACCTATGCGGCGATAGCGCTGCCGCACTGGGACGGTATCATGAAGCCGCCCGATTTTACGAAGAGGCGCTGGATCGCGCAGAGGAAGCAGGCATCCGCGCCGGAGTGGCGTCCGCCCGCCTGGGGTTGGCTCGCATCGCACTGGAGGATAAGCGCTATAGGCTCGCAGAGGACCAACTCGATCGTGCGCAGACGTACATCTCCCAGAGCTTAGAGCCGGACATAGAAGGGCGGATTCTGAGCTGTTATGGGGATGTCAAGCTCGCCGACCGAAATCTCACGTCAGCGGCAGATGCGTTCCAGGCCGTAGTGGATCGACAACCGGCCTTTGGGCGAAGGAGCCAAGTCGATGCGCAGTGCGGGCTCGCGCGTGTCGCCATCGCACGGCGGGATTCGGGCGAAGCGCTCGACCACTGCATCGCTGCCCTGCGCACGGCGAAACAGGTCGATGTCGCCCCGGCGAAGCTGCAAGCACTGGAGGTCGTAGCTGAGTTATTGGCGCATACCGGCCAACCGGACCTTGCCGCACGGCTGCTGATGCAGATCCGGGACCACGCGTGTGCGCCGCAGTGGCTGCGACGGCGCGCGTCCGCTGTTCTCGCCGCTGCCGACAGCGCGACTGTCCGTAGTCCGAAACATGTAGCCGATCTCGATGCCATACATCGCATCTTGTTACCCTTGCTTGAGGACGCGCGAGCCGGAGTGCAAACCAGGGGCGGTCGGCTCTATCTGGACGTAGAACCCCTGCTGCTTCGGTGAGTGGCATCCTCTGCTACTTGGTCGCCTTGTCCACCGCTGGCATAATTGGGCTGTCGCACCATCCACCGCGCAGCGGTGGATGGATCACCTACCAAAGAAGCACCACCCGCACCAGTCAATGACCACCTCCGGCGCGTCCACCGCAAACCCCATCGTCCGCGCTGCGCAGGCCCTCTACAACCTGCCCTATCTCCTCCTGCCATTGGCCGTCCTCTTCTGGGCCGGCAACTTCGTCATCGGCCGCGCCGTGCGCGCCGACGCGCCGCCCGTCGGCCTGGCCTTCTGGCGCTGGACGGGCGCCTTCTGCATCGTCATCGCCTTCGCTTGGCCGCATCTGCGCCAGGACTGGCCCGCCCTGCGCAAGCACTGGGTCATCGTCACGCTGCTGGCCTTCCTGGGCATCGGCTCCTTCAACACGCTCATCTACACCGGCCTGCAGTCCACCACGGCCATCAACGCGCTGCTTTTGCAGTCGCTCATGCCGGTGCTGATCGTGCTCTTCTCGTTCCTGCTCTTCCGCGACCGTGTCACCTGGCTGCAAGGTGTGGGCATCGCCGTCTCCGTGGCCGGGGCGTTCACCATCATCGTGCAGGGTGACCTGGAAGTGCTGCGCTCGCTCTCCATCAACCGCGGCGATCTGGTCATCTTCACAGCCGTGGCGCTCTACGCGGGCTATTCCGCGCTGCTGCGCAAGCGACCGCCGTTGCACCCGCTCAGCTTTCTGGCCGCCACGTTCTTCCTGGGCGCGCTGATGAATCTGCCCTTCTACCTGGCCGAGACGGCAGGCGGGCGGCCCGTGCAGATCAACGGACCGATGCTGCTGGCCGTGGGCTACGTGATGGTCTTCCCGTCCGTGGTTTCCTACTTCTGCTTTAATCGCGGCGTCGATTTGGTGGGCGCGAACCGGGCCGGCCTCTTCATCCATCTGCTGCCCGTCTTCGGCAGCATCATGGCCGTGGCGTTTCTGGGCGAACACTTCACGGGCTATCAGGCGGCGGGAATTGTGCTTATCGCATCCGGCATATTGCTGGCGACGCGTACGGGGCGGCAATAGAATTGCGGTTTGCGCTTCATCAAGAACCTTCCGGGAAGCGTCCGACTTCTACCAAGTCGGCAGCGGCTTCCCGGAAGGGGGTTCGTCTCGGAACAGTATCCGTAGCCTATTCCGCCAACGCCATCAGATCTCCGACCATCACGACGTCTGCTATGGGTTCGCCGTCTACGACGAGCGGCTGGTGGTTGTTGGCGTAGAGGCTGACGTAGACCTGCTGCGCGTCTTCCGGCAGCGAGTCCAGGTGATACCACTCGCCATAGATGCGCGCGACCTTCTCGTCGTCGACGTAGAGGTGGGCGTGGCCCTCGCCGTCCGCGGGCTCGCCGTCAACATTCTGCGGCGCAAACGTGAAGTTCATCGTCTGGATGCGCACGTTGTAGCTGCCGTCGCTGAGCGGAATCAGTTGCAGGTCGACCACCGGCGCAGTGTCGGACGCCATCTCCAGCGGTGCGCCGTGGTCGTGCATGGCGCCGTCCGCGTGCATGTGGGCGCCCATGTCCATCGCGCTGTCCATCTTTCCATCGTCCATGCCGGTCATGTCGGCGGCCATCTCGCTGCCCATCGCATCGCCCATCGACTCATCCATCATCGTGTCCACGGCGACGGGTGTGCGATACGGGTCCTCTCCCGCGAGCAACGGCGTCCAGTAGTCGTTGAACGAGGCCATGCAGTCCCGGTCGCCGCCGAATACTTCACGCTCGCCTACGACGAATGAGTAACGACCCAGCTCCTGCTCCGGATGCCAGAGTGCGACCATGTATGTGGCGTCCTGCGGCGCTTCGAAGTAGCTGTTCTCGAAGTTCCAATAGTAGCGCCCGCCGAAGGGCTCATACCAGTACTCCGGCTCCTCGCCCAGGTCGACCATCATGCCGCCATCGTGCTCCGGAACGGAGATGCGCGCCGGCAAGTCGAGCGCCGTTTCCCCCTTCACGCCCGGCCCGAAGAGCGCCATAACCGGCGCGAAGTCCTCCTGCCCATCGATGGCCGGTATGCTCAAGCTCAACAGAACCGATTGGCCCGCCTCGGCCTCGAAGGTGAAGTAGTCCACATCCTGCGCGGGGTACAGGTTGCCGTAGTACGCATACGAAATCGACGAGTCCGGCGCCTGCCACGGGCTGTCCGCGGTGACGTCCTCGAACTCACAGTACGGCTGGTGGGCTCGTGCGGCAGTCGGAACCAGCGTTCCGGCAGCAGCCAACAGCACAGCCATTATCATCAATACCATTCCTCGCTTCAGCATCTACTCTCCTCTGTATCTCCTTGTGCCCGTCCTCTCTGAGAGGACCAAGAATCACACGTGTGTGGATGTAGCACACATTACTCATAATCAATACAAACATTATACATCCAAATACAAGGGTACTCGATTGTGCAAGCGCAGTTCTGTAACATGGATCATAAACCTGGCTTATCGGTCTGGATCGCCGGCGGGCAAGTTGGTATGATCGCCGCGCGTGCGCGAGAATTGAGGCTGACCAGCTTCCTGCACACCCGCACACCACATTGGCGCAAGCGATACGGGCATCGGAAGGCAACGGATCCGTGAGCGACTCAGGGACTGACCTGCAAGATCAGACACAGCCGCAAGACAGCGAGGATCGCGTAGCTGCGGACGCGCCCGAACTCGTGCAGGACAGTTTGCAGGTTGGCTTGGCGGCATCACTTGCTCCGTCCGGCCCCACGACGATGGCCAAGTTGCGCGGCCTGCCGTGGAGCATCGCCGGCAACTCGCTCAACTCCATCTTTGCCCAGTTCACCTTCTTTGGCTCGGTCTTCGTCCTCTTCCTGAACACGCTGGGCCTGAGCAAGAGCCAGATCGGCGGGCTGCTGGCGCTGCTGCCTTTCACGAGCGTTCTGGCGGTCTTCGTCGCGCCGGCGGTGGCCCGCTTCGGCTACAAGCGCACGTTTCTCACGGCATACGGCTCTGCGCAAGATCGTCACCGCGTTTCTCCTGCTGACGCCGTGGGTGACCGCCACCTATGGGTCAACGACTGCTCTGCATTCGTGACCGTCATCGTCGCGCTCTTCGCCATCCTGCGCGCCATCCAGGAGATCGGCTTCATCCCGTGGGTGCAGGAATTCGTGCCCAACGCCGTGCGCGGCAAATACGCGGCCAAGGACAACATGTTCGCTACGATCGCCGGCATGTTCGCCATCATCGTGGCCGGGATCGTGATCGCGCGCGACGGAGGGTCTGACCGGTTACATGCTGCTGATCGGAGCGGGCGTGCTGGCCGGCTTCGCGGCTGTGTGGTGCTTCTCCTTCATTCCCGGCGGCGCGCCCGTGCCCGCCGGCGGGGGCGCGTCCATCTTTGGAGAGATGGCGCAACGCACTGGGGGATTCGGACTACCGGCGCTTCCTTCTGGGCGTGAGCATGGTCACGCTGGGCATCGCAGCTGTGGCATCGTTTCTGCCGCTCTATCAGCAGGAACAGGTGGGCATTCAGCGCAGGCCGCGTGGTCTGGATCCAGATCGGCGCTCTCAGCGGCGCGCTGATCTCCAGCTATGTCTGGGGCTGGGCCGCGGACCGCTATGGCAGCAAACCGGTGATGCGCACGGGAGCAGGTCTGCTGGCCGCCATGCCCGTGCTGTGGCTGCTGATTCCGAGGAATTCCCCCGTGAGCCTCTACTTCGCGCTGGGCATTTCCGTGTTCCAGGGATTGGCGGGTCTGGGTTGGGTGATCGGCGCAGGGAGGCTGCTTCACGTTACCCTGGTGCCGCCGGCCAAGAAAGCCGGCTACCTTGCCCTGTACGCCGCCTGGATCGGGATCGTCAGCGGCATCAGCCAGCTTGGCAGGCGGGCGCTTCCTGGACATGACGCAAGGGTTGTCGGCGCAGGTCGGACCGCTTGTGCTGGACCCATACGTGCCGCTCTTCCTGGTCGGCGCTCTCCTGACCGTAGCCGCGCAGCCGATATTGCACGGCATTCGCGGCGAGGACTCCGTCGGCGTGCGCGAGTTCGTGGGGCTCTTCTTCCGCGGCAACCCGTTCATGGCCATGACTTCGCTGATCCGCAACCAACTGGCGAAGGACGAGCGCGCCACCGTCCTGCGCACGGAACAGTTGGCGCGGGCGGGCAGCCGGCTGACCGTGGAAGAACTGGTGGATGCGCTGTCAGATCCGCGCTACAACGTGCGTTACGAGGCGGAAATCGCGATCTCGCGCATGCGCCGCGACGCGCGCCTCACACAGGCGATGGTCGACATGCTGGAAGGCACGGAGCTCGCGTTGAGCGCGCAGGCGGCGTGGGCGCTGGGTCGCATGGGCGACCCGGACGCCATCGAGCCGCTTGCGCCGGGCTGCGGACAACCCCTATCGCTCGGTGCGCATGCAGAGCATCCGCGCCCTGGGCTGGTTGGGCGATATGGAGTCCATTCCCACTCTGCTGGAAAACCTGCGCGGCGAGGCTGACAAGGGCTTACAGATGGCCTACGCCTCAGCGCTCGGCAATCTGCGCGCCACGGAAGCAACGGACGATCTGCTGCTGCTGATGGACACGATGGACAATGCCGGCGCGCGCGATGGAGTTGGCGCTGGCGCTGGCGCGTCTGGTGGGTGACGAGCATTTCTTCATGCGGCTCCTGCGCCATATGCGCTCCGACCCGGGCACGACCGCGGCGCAGACCCTCTCGAACCTGAAGAAACGGGGCAAGGGAAAGCGCGGTCGCAAGAAGCCCGACTCCCGAGGGCGTGTCCACGCTCGATGCGTGCATCGATGCATTTGCCGCAGAGGAGATGGAGCAAGCGGCAGCGTTGTTGAGCCAGATTGTGCGTGACCTGCCCAAGGATTCGCTGGACGAGTGTCCGCGGCTGATACTGGAGGCGTGCGCCGAGGCGCTGGACGAGTATGGCGCACAGCGGTTGGAATACATCGTGCTGGCCTTGCATACGCTGAACGTGGCGTGGAAGTAAGCAGGTTCAAGGTTGCCGTCATGCGAACAACGCTGCGCTGTACAACGTGTCGGGTCAGGGGCGAAGCGGAGCGCTCCCGCTCCGCACACGCGATCGACACGCCGAGTTGCACAGGTCGGCGTTCGTCTCTACCCTTAAAATTCACGCGCAAGGGTTGACAAGCCTCCCACATTCCTGTACTGTTATTTTCTGGCTGTCCGATTCGAACTATTTATCGCCTTTGCAGCCGCAGAGAAATTTGAGGGTCAACGTGACCAGGTCCGTTTACAAACTGAACTGCTCGCAACGGACAGCGAGCCGAAAATTGAATCGTGATCGCGGCGGCCTCGATGTTCGACACGTGCATGGTCTGCACGTGTGCCAACCATCCTCTGCGCACCGCGACACAGCGCCCGTCCAGCCGGTCAACGTGCACGCACGACGTGATCAGGCGAACGACAGCCGGAACTTCCTCGACACAGGCATTGGCCCGATCGCATAGGCCAAGCGCCGTTTCGACTTCCAAGCCCCGGCTGTTCCAGCCCGGGGCTTTTTGATTGCCCCACCCACATCATCGTACGTCGACAACAGGGTAGCCGCTAACGGGTCGCAGACTGGTTCACGCGGAGACTCGGTTCGGGCCGGAGTATTCAGGTTACCGACCATGATTGGGACATGTCCTGAAGGCAACAACTCACCCGCACCGTTCTGGCGCACTGTCTTGGCAGGGAAGCTCAATGGTAGAGCACTGGCCATATGCCCCGTCTCGCCCACTTGTCCGTTCCGGGCCGGAGAGTTCGGGTTATCGGAGCCAAGGGTTGCGGGTTCGAGTCCCGCCCCTGCCAGTCACAGCGGTTCGCGGATGCGGATGCCATTCCGTACGGGGCGGCTTCGCCCACATCACCGTGCGCTATGGCTTGTGCAGGAATGACAACCAGCAGTAGGTTGTCACGCTAGGGCAACGCGGCTGAGACGTCGAGCGTGGTATGGTACAAGCAATTCAATATGGCAGGGTAGCTCAATTGGCAGAGCAAATCCCCGTCTCGCCCACTTGTCCGCTCCGGGCCGGAGAGTTCGGGTTATCGGGTTGCGGGTTCGAGTCCCGCCCCTGCCAGTCACAGTGAATCCCTAGGTTCGTAGGTGCGGATGCCGTTCCGCACAGGGGTTCGTCCGTCTAGCACAATGTGCGCTATGGCAAACGCACCTGCGGTGGAATGGTCTACGCTCACACACGGTGCGAGTACGCTCACACACGGTGCGGGCCGGAGCTTTCAGGTTACCACCTCCAGATGTACCCGGCCCTGAAGGTGACAACTCGCCCGCTCCGTTCCGGCGCAGTATTCTGGGCGATGGAAGCATAGATTCCGTGCGAGCCACGCTCGCATTGGCGAGAATGACAAACGGCATCCATCCTGCCGCGTTGCGACAACGCATGCGCAACTCCGAGCGTAGCAGGATGAACACAACACAATACGGCAGGGTAGCTCAACGGCAGAGCACTTATCCCCGTCTCGGCACTCGCCCGCTTCGGGCCGGAGAGTTCGGGTTATCGTCTACTAGCGAAGAGGTTGCGGGTTCGAGTCCCGCCCCTGCCACCTGACGGGCCGGAGCAAACGGGTTATCGGGACGTGGACGCAGGTCCACCAGAGGGTTCGACTCCCTTGCAAACTTGCCCGCCGGCGGGCGCACAACCCATTGGCAACAACTTGCCCGTCATCGTCGGTCGTCGGTTTCATTCAGTTCAGGATCGTCCAACGTATGGCCGTTGGAAGAGGTGCAACATGAAGACAAACTATCGCGAGCTGTTCAACACGCGCCGCAACGCGCAGAACGAGCCCATTCCGGGCAGCACGCAGTCGCCCAACAACGCGCGTGGCTACGCCTGGGCCGTGGACGACTGGACGCGCCTCTGACCGCTTCCTGATCATGGGCAGCGAGGGCGGCACGTACTACGCCAACGAGCGCACGCTCACGGTGGACAACGCCAACGCGGTGCTGCGCTGCCTGGAGGAAGACGGCCTGCGCGTCGTCGAGCGCGTCGTCACGGTCAGCGATGGCGGCCAGGCGGCCAAGAACGACCCGCGCTCTTCGTGCTGGCGCTGGCGTCCGGCCTGGGCAATGTGGAGACGCGCCGCGCCGTGCTGGATGCACTGCCGCGCGTGGCCCGCATCGGCACGCACCTCTTCCACTTCCTGGAGTATGTGGAGGGCGTGCGCGGCTGGGGTCGCCTGCTGCGCAACGCAGTCGGCTCCTGGTACAACGACATGGACGCCGACCGTCTAGCCTACCAGGCCGTCAAGTACCAGAGCCGCGACGGCTGGAGCCACCGCGACGCGCTGCGTCTGGCCAAGCCGGTCCCGCCCGACGCCCTGCACGACGCCATCTACGGGTGGATTGCGAAGGGCTGGGACGGGATCGGTCCGGAGCTGCCGGACGAGAAGGCGCTGCAGCTGCTGTGGGTCTATGAGCGTGCGAAGCGCGCCACCGCTGAAGCGGACGTCCTGGAGCTGATCCGCACGCACTCCCTGACGTGGGAGTTCGTGCCGGCGCAGTGGCTGGGCTCAGCCGAAGTGTGGAAGGCGTCGCTGCCCAACCTGCCGCTGACCGCGCTGATGCGCAACCTGGGCCGCATGTCGGCCAACGGTGCGCTGACGCCCCTAAGCGTGCAGGCGCGGGAGATCGAGGGCAGGCTCGCGGACGGCGAAGCGATTCACCGGGCGCGGCTGCACCCGCTCTCGCTGCTGGTGGCGATGACCGCGTACAGCTCCGGCAAGGGTGTGCGCGGCGGCCTGACATGGGAGCCGCTGCCCAACATTGTGGATGCGCTGGACCACGCGTTCTACCTGTCGTTCGACAACGTGGAGCCGACCGGCAAGCGCATCATGATGGCGCTCGATGTGTCTGGCTCGATGACGTTCGATTCCATCGCGGGCATGCCGGGGATCACGCCTCGTGACGCCTCGGCGGCCCTGGCGCTGGTCACGGCTCGCACGGAGGCGAACCACGTGATCACCGGCTTCACCGCTGGGGGTGACGATGTCATGGATGGGGGGGCGTCTCGCATGGGCAGCCGTTGGACAAATGCCATCTCGCTGCTGAACATCTCGCCGAACATGCGGCTGGCGGATGCGGTGAAGGCTGTGTCCAACCTGCCATTCGGCGGGACGGACTGCGCGCTGCCCATGCTGTACGCGCTGAGAGCGCGGTCTGGAGATCGACGCCTTCGTTGTCTACACGGACAGCGAGACGTGGGCGGGCGATATCCACCCGTCCCAGGCGCTGCAGATGTATCGCGAGCGCACGCGCATCCCGGCTCGCCTGGTGGTGGTGGGCATGACGTCCAACGGCTTCAGCATTGCCGACCCGGAAGACGGCGGCATGCTGGACGTGGTGGGCATGTCCACAGCGACGCCGGCGCTGATCAACGACTTCATCGCCGGTAAAGTGTAGAGTGACGAGATAAGCATGCGGAATGGTTCACGGGTTCGGCGGAACCCGCCGAACCCGTGAGCCCTCTCGTAGTAGGTGCGGATGCCGGTTCGCACGGTCTTCACCCCTCGATGACGTCGCGCCTCCAGGCGCGATGCGACGCGCGAGAGTAAACACCATAGCGTTGTGTGCGGCTTGAAGAGTTGCGTTGCCTAAGCGGGCTGGCCGACGATCTGCATCAGCGAGAATTCGGACAGGTTAGTAGCGTCGCGAGCGTTTTCCAGCGTGATCGCCACGAGCGCGCCGTCAATGTCGAGGTCAATGAGCGTGTTCTCGTTCAACTCCTGCATTTCGGCGACAGGATTGTCGTTTAACTCGACGTACAAGGTGTCTGTATCTGCTAAATAGCGGATTTTCATTTGGTCGGTTCCCGAAATCTCCGATCGAAGAAGGCATTGTGTACAGTGCTGCCGTCTTCCAGTAGGACAACGCGCAACTACCCATTATCCGCCGCGGCGATCTTCGCCCAAAGCCGAATTCGACCATCATCTTGAATCTGCCGGTGCACCGGATTCTCGATCACGTACTCTATCCACTCATCCAGGAGCATTGCTCGGTCTGGTCGGGATCGCACATGCTCAAAGCATGCGGTGTAAGGGAATGGCGGCATCGGTTCACCTTTGAGCCAATTGAATTGGCCAGAGTATACCCAGACCCGACGTTCCTATCAAGCAGCAGGCCAGCAATATCGCAGTCGCGCATTCCTTCCGCACGGTGATCGTCCCCTGAAAAACATCGTGCGCCAGGGGAAGCGTGCCTGCGGGCTACTCACCGCAGTAGCGCATAGCAAACGAGATTTGGCCCCGCAGCACAACTTGAACTACCCTAAGGGCAGGTCAGCACTGGACTGTACTCCGCAACACGGCGTGGCATCGCCGCATGGCGAACCGTAGCAGCGCACGGGATCGTCCAGCCGCTGCACCTCGACATCCGCTCGTATCTTCATCCGCGCACATTCCTATTCTAGCCAGCTGAGACGGCCGCCTGCCCTATAGCGATTCGCCCGCCGCAAGCGGGAGCCGCGTTCCAACCAGGAGATCAAAATGAAAGTCGCAGAGATTGTCGTTCGCATCTTGGAAGATGAAGGCATCGACGCCGCCTTCGGCATCCCCGGCGCGGCCATCAACCCGGTCTACGAATACCTCGGCCAGTCCAAGCAGATTCGCCACTACATCGCCCGCCACGAAGAAGGCGCCGCGCACGCTGCGGACGGCTACTATCGCGCCAGCGGACGACTTGCACTCGCGATCTGCACTTCGGGCCCCGCCGCCACCAATTTCGTCACCGGCCTCTATACTGCGCAGGTGGACTCAATACCCATGATCTGCATCACCGGGCAAAATGTGACGTCGCAACTCGGCAAGGAGGCGTTCCAGGCGGTGGACATCGCCGAGATCGCGCGGCCGGTGAGCAAGGCGACGTGGTGCATCACCGAGGCGACGCAAGTACCCTCCGTCCTGCGCGAGGCGTTCCGCATCGCCCGCGAAGGACGGCCCGGACCCGTGCTCATCGACCTGCCCCTCGACGTACAGATGGCCGACATCCCCTATACGCCGGAGACCGACGCGCCGCTGACGTTCACGAATCCGTGGCCCAACCCGAAGAAGATCGCCCAGGCCATGGACATGCTGCTGGACGCCAACAAACCGGTGCTGATCATGGGCGGCGGCGTATTGCTGGCCGACGCCAGTCAGAAGTTCGTGGAGCTGGCCGAGTACCTGTCACTTCCCGTCATCACGACCTACATGGCGACAGGCGGCATTCCCGCGGACCACCCGCTGCACGTGGGCCATATCGGCATCCAGGTCGGCTCGCCCTTTGGCAACCGCTTCTTCATGGACTCGGATCTGGTGCTCGGCATAGGCTGTCGTTTCAGCGATCGACACACGGGCAGGCTGGACGTCTATACCGCAGGGCGTCGCTTCATCCACATCAACATCGAGCCGTCGCACATCGGTCGCATCGTCCCCACCGATCTGGGCATCGTCTCCGACGCCGGTCTGCGCTATTGACGCATTGCTGGAGGAGGCGAAGCGTCGCACGAAAGCGATCCAGCCCGCGCCGCGCGTGGAGGAGATACCGGCCAAGCGTGAATCCATGGCGCGCAAGACCAACTACGACGACAAGCCGATCAAGGCGCCGCGCGTCTACCAGGAAATGAATGAGTACTTTGGGCCGGACACGATCTTCACGACCGGCTGCGGGCTGACGCAGATCTGGTCCGGCCAGTTGCAGAGCACGGCCAAGCCGCATACGTATCTTGTCTCAGGTGGGGCAGGCACGCTGGGCTTCGACTTGCCCGCCGCCATCGGGGCAAAGGTGGCGCGGCCGGACGCAACGTGCGTGGCCGTCATGGGCGACGGCGGCTTCGGCTTCATGATGGAAGAGATGGCGATGGCGTGCCAGCACAAGGTGCCGGTGATCGTCGTGATCATCAACAACGGCTACCTGAGCCTGATCCGCCAGAATCAGCGCTACGCCTACGAGTATGAGTATGGCGTGGACCTGACCTACGACGGGCTGGGCATCGACTTCGTCAAGCTGGCCGAGTCGTTCGGGGCCTACGGCGAGCGCGTCACCGAGCCGGACGAGATCAGCCAGGCGTTCGACCGCGCCGTAAAGAGCGGCAAGCCGGCGCTGATCGACGTCATTGTGGAGCGGGAGACGGACGCGTCGATGGGCGTGAGCCTGGACGCGGTGCGCGAATTCGTATAGAGGGTCGGCTGCCGGCATTCAGGACGCTGATCGTCGCTGGTTGGGCTAATCGTCGCTGACAAATCAGCGTAGACCGATTCAATCAGCAATGATCAGTGTCCTGTTACTTTTTGTGCGGCAAACCGCCTGCGCCTACATCCGCAGCATGGGCGGCAAGGAGGCTGGCCGCAGCAAGGCGGGCCGCGCCTTCGTCCACCTCGGCCGCACCCAGTTCACCCACTACGCTGCCGGTGGCGTCCAGCGCCTGGGCCAATTCACGCGCGCTGGCGGCGGAGGCGATCATCTCCGCAGCGATGCGCTGCAATGCGCCGCTGCGGCTTGCCAGCAGCGCCGACAGGATCGGCATGTGCCGCGCGCCGACTTCGCGACCGATCTGCGCCAGCTCTCCGGCGATGTGGCCGATCTCAAAGCCGCTTGTTTTCCGTTCCAGGCTCAGCAGGCCCATGCTGGCGCCGGCCTCGCCGACCTGTGCTGAGGCGTCCAACAGTTCGACGCCCTGCCGCGTATCGGACGCACCGGCTGCGCCGGTTGCTTCGCTCAGCGCCTCAACCGTCCCGGCATAGACGGCCGCGTCAGCCGCGCGTGTCTCGTTCGCCGCCGCGGCGATCATGGCGGCGCGCGCCGCATTGGCGACGGCATCTTCGCCGGTGAATTCTTCCGCAGCGTACTCCTCGACAGCGTACTCTTCTACGCTGTCCTCGCCGAAGACAGGCTCGGATTCGACCATCAGATCTGCGTCAACCACATACGCGGACTCGGCGTCAAACTCGGACTCGCCCTCAAATTCCGGTTCGAAGTACTCTTGTTCAGGGGTTGCCGAAGGCGTGGTTGACCCCACATCCGCAGGAGCGGCCGGGGCCGTATCTTCCGCGAGGTCCTCGCCTGCATCACTCTGGCCGGTCGATACGGCTCGATCGCTGGCAGGTCTCGCCCGCGCCGCTACCATAGTGTCCGGCATGTTTCTGCCGCCATAGCGGATGCCGTGTGCGGCGAGCGCGTCCTGCAGCACGGCGCTGGATCGGCGCCAATCTCCACTGTAGAGGAGGAAGAGCGCCACCTCACC
The DNA here is from genome assembly GCA_963752485.1 of uncultured Chloroflexia bacterium. Classification (GTDB taxonomy): domain Bacteria; phylum Chloroflexota; class Anaerolineae; order Caldilineales; family Caldilineaceae; genus JASGTU01. The sequence continues at coordinate 400,504 of CAVVYP010000007.1, read as the reverse complement.
CGGGGCCAGATCCTGCGCGGTTCGACGCATCATGTCGTCGTCGATGCCGGAGTCGCGAAAGAGCGAGGCCAGGCCGGCAAACGCACCGCCAATCGCCCCGAAAAAGCCTCCCTTTGTTGCGCCGGCGACCTTCAACTGCTTGAGCTTGGGCTTGCCGCGCCGGTCCCTGACCGCGATGGCAACATCGACGATCTTCACGTTTGCGTCCAGCTTGTCAATTGCGTCCAGCTGGCGCACGAGGTCTGTGGCAGATTCCTCACTCGGCAGCGAGAGCACAACCAGTTGTGTGTCGCTCATGACGCCCCTTTCCGACAATCGGCGATTGTACGCTCTGATGCCTGGTCCCCACATCAAAGATGCGCTGCCGGTCCCGACTCAGGTGCGCCCTGATATCGGACCGGCAGTCACGCGGAGATCATGGTTGCTCGTCTTCAGCACGCCAGCGCCCGGCCCAGGCAGCTACATCTAACTACGCACGTCGCGGCAGGACTTCGGTGACTTGCGCTAGCCTTCCGACTCCTCGTCGAACATATCCGCTTCCTCTGCCAGCCGAGCAGCTTCTCCCAGTTCCTCGGCTCCACGGGCGACTTCCTCAACGCCGAAGGCCTCGAGTTCGTCGGCGAATTCGGCGTCCTCGGCCGCCATCTCCAGCTCGGCCAAGCCGCGCGCGCCCAATGCGTATCCGGCGGCGGAGAGATCCGCGGAGCGTTCGGCGGCAATGTCAGAGGCGGCGAGACGCAGGACGCCTTCGTCGATCTCCTCTTCACCCATCGCGCCGATGCGTTGACCTGTGGCCTCGATCAGGTCGGTCAGGCTGCGTGTGGCGGCGGCGCGCAGAATCGTGTCGATGGCGATTTCGGACAGACGCTCGGCTGCGCTCGCCGAGCACTGCGGAAAGCACCGGCATCTCCAGCTTGCCGACAATCTTGCCCAAGATGCGCAGCTCGCCCGAGATGCGGCCCAGTTCCAGCCCCTTGTCCAGGTCATCCACGGTCATCAGGCCGACGGCGGCGCTGACCGCGTTGACATCGTCCGCCGCGGCGATCAGCTCTGCGCCCTGGTTGATGTCGTTGACGCCGGCGGCGGCCACGACGTCGCTTAGGACGGAGAGGCGGTCGGCGACGATGCCGGCGTCGACCGCGCGGGTGATGTCGGATGCGCCGAGCATTGCCTCCGCAGTGGCCGTGTCTGCCAGGTCTCGGGCCAAGCGGATATCTTCCGCGCCGGCGATCATTTCGTTGAGGCCCTCGTCGGCCATGTCCATCGCGGCGGTTCCGAGCTCGGCCGCAGTCTCAGCAAGCTCCTGCTGCTCTTCCGGGAGGAAATCGGGTTCTTCTGCCATGGGAAGGTCTCCTTGTTGGCCTCTGTAAATGTTCTTGGAATCCGAAGAATGTGGGTCTGCCCAGGCAGGTCGCTTTCCCTACCTATCGAGGTCAGTTCTATCACAAGAGCGCGCTGGAGGCAACTCGCCGCGAGCAGGCCGGACCTGCCTGCAACCTGGCTGTATGAGGGGGGACACGGTGGCGCTCGCGATCTCGGACGGGTCGCTGAGGGGAAGACGGGTGCTGCAAGCGCCGGTTTCGCAGACCAGGTCACCGGTCTGAGCTGTGCACAGAGCGCCGCTGTCGCTTCCATGGATCGACAGCAAAGGTCGCCTGTTGCGCGTTTCTCGGGAGGAACCTATCGCATGTCCATAGGGGTTGAGGACTTCTTCGATCGCTTGTCTGTTGATCACATCCGCGAGGATCGTGAAACAGCAGGCCGCGATCAGTTTCCGCTACGAGTACATCTAGCCGTCCAGTGCGGCAATCCCCTGTTCCAGCCAGGCCCTACACTCCGTCGTCAGCACCGTACCCGCCGTAGCGTCGTACTCGGCCAACTCGTGATCGGTCAGCACAGTTCGCCAGCGCCCATTGGCGCCCTTATAGAAGAACGTGCGCGCCCCGTCCACGAATGCCGGGTTGTCGCCGGGTTCTTGCCGCTCCTTCTCGCCGGAGCGCGTGCGCATGGCGGTGAGGCTGGTCTGCTGCGCGATCTGCGAAATCTGCTCATCGGTGGCCGCAACGTCCAGATAGCCGGCGATGCGGCGAATCTGCCCCGGCGCATCGGCCAGCAGGTCCGCAAAGTGCACCAGCAGGATGTTGGGCAGATGGCGGTAGTCCCACCAACTCTGCACGTGGTGCATGTTGCCCCAATAGGGGTAGCCTTCCTGCTCCCACTCGAACCATCCCCGCCCAATCCAGTCTGTCCAACACTCATGGATATCGGCCGGCGGCAGGGGGAGCGGGTCGCCCGTACGGTCGGGCAAATCGTTGATGAACCCGAAGAAGTAGGGTGTATGGCCAGTGTAATGATTCCACAGGGACATGAAGACATCGCGCGGGTCTCGCCCCACTACAATGTGCTTGATCTGCGGACGGTACGGCAGCCCGTCCAACGCCAGGTGGGTCTTGATGAAACGCCGGTGGCGCTGGTTCTCCAGCTGTGACAGGACCTCGTTCACCGGTCGGAAGCGCGCATCCAGCCAGGGGGAGACTTCCTCGCGATAGGGGATTCGCTGGTCCAGGAAGACCAGATGCAGGACGATCTCCTGCATCCACGTCGTGCCCGACTTGTAGGGCGTCGAGATGATGATGTCGTCGTCGCGCGGGATGAAGCGCTCCCAGCGCGTGCTGTCTAGCGTGTGATTCTGGTAGGTATGCACAAGTTGCGGGTGCTTCACTGCTTCTCCTTTCTCCTTCAGCGCACCGACAGGGAGGGTCGCTCGTTGAGCGTTTCGCGGTCGGACCCAGTGGTCCGTTTGTAGTTGTCGACGATCTCCCCAAGCTCTTCTCTACTCACCACGTCGTCGAGGCGCGCGAAGCCCCCGGCTGCCCGTTCGTCGACAATGTCCGACACCCGCTCCGGTCCTCCGCTGCGGTTGGTCAACACGACGGCCGCCGTGGCCGGGCGGCGTTCGGCGTCGTAGGCGGCGATTGCATCCTGGATCGACGGCTGTACGGCCAGCGCTCTGGCCAGCACGCGAGCATCGACGATCGCTTGGGAGGCGCCGTTGCCGCCCAGCGGGTACATGGGATGCGCGGCGTCGCCCAGCAGGGTCACGCGGCCGAAATCCCAAGTGGGAAGCGGTTCGCGGTCCACCATCGGATACTTGTATATGGTCTCGGCGCCCTGCATCAGGTACGGCACATCGAGAAAGTCGAATACAAAGGAAGCGAACGGCTCGAGGACCTCCTCGACGCGGGCGGAGTGATTCCAGTCCTGTCTGGGCATCGGCTGGTCGCCGGCGGTCTTGACCATAGCGACCCAGTTGACGAGCGCCTCACCCTGGTCCTCATGATGCCTGGAGATGGGAAAGATCACCATACGCCGGCTAAAAGGCCCTACCAGAATACTCGTTCGGCCGGAGAGAAATGGCTCGGCGACGGTGACGCCGCGCCACATGGTGATCCCGCTCCACCGTGGTGGACCTTCATCGGGATAGAGTGTCTGGCGGACGACCGAATGGATACCGTCGCAGCCCACCAACAGGTCGCTCTTGCTGCGGATTACGGGTGTGCCGCTAGCGCGGTCGACAAACTCGCTCCACACGGCGTCGCCCTGCCGTTCGAAGCGGCCGAGGTGGTGGCCGGTGTGCAAGCGGTCCGGACCGAGCCGGTCTACTACTGCCCGGTACAGGACGTTGAGCAGTTGGCCGCGGTGGACCATGATCATCGGCCAGCGGTAGCCGGCGGCCAGTCCCCGCGGCTCGGTCCAGACGTGCTGACCGTGCTTGGAGTAATACTCAGTTTCGGCGATGGGGATGCCCACGGCCAGCAGATCGTCAAGAAGGCCCAGCTCGGTCAGCTCGCGCACAGCAAGGACGCGCAGAGCGATGCCAACGCCCAACTCGCGGACTTCCGAAGCGGACTCATAGACGTCCACGTCCACCATACCGGCATCCAGTAGCGACAAGGCCAACGTCATGCCGCCGATGCCGCCGCCTGCGATAGTGACTTTCATGTGGCAAGTTCCTCCTGTTGGTATCCCTGATTGCCGTTGGCCGCCAGCGATACTACCACCGACGCCACGTTCTGCATGACGAGCGGGAGATCGGCCACAAAGTCGCCGGCCGCTGTGCTGTTCGCGCCGTCGGAGATGCCGCGTATCTCCACGAAGGGCATGCCGCTCAGCAGGCACGCGCGTGCGCCGCCCGCCCCTTCCCATGCAACCGCGAACGCGCCGGTGCGCGAGTGAAGTTCAGTCCGCCGCTCTTCCTCCACCACGTCTTCGTCGCCGCTTGCGACTGGGGCATAGTGGACGGTAAACGCCCCATCACGCGTCGCGGCGCGACACCGATCCAGAACTTGCGACGTGGCGGCGAAGCGGGGCATGCGCGGCGGGCCAAAGCGGTTGCGGATGTCGTGTTCCACGGTCTCGGTGGCAATGACGACGTCGCCGACGGACACGCTGTCTGCCAGCGCGCCCGCCGCGCCGGCGCAGACGACCATCTCCCACTCACCGTTCTCGATCAGATGTTGCGTGTGCGCCGCGAACTGAGCCTTGCCCAGGCCGCCCTGGGCAGTGGCCACGCACAGGTGCGGGAATCGGGTGACGGCAAGCACACCGACCGTTTCCGAACTCGCCCGACCGTCGCGGCGATCCAGCGCCGCGGCAAAGAGGTCGAATTCGCGCTGGGTAGGAACGAGCGCCAAGAGCGTCACGTTGCCGTTTCCATTAGGCGGGTATAGCCTCCACGATACTTGGCCCGGCAGACGTCGGAAGAACGCGCTGCAGTGCAAACCCAGCCGCATCGAACAGCGCCGCGTACTCCGCGGCCGTGCGTTCGCGCGCGCCCAGCATCACGAGCATGTGCAGGTCCAGCCACTTGCCGAAGAAGGGCTCCTCACCCTCCGGCAGCACCAGCTCGATCACCAGCAGCCTGCCGGTTTCGGGAATCGCCCGGCGACATTGCTGCAGGATAGCCACGCAACGCTCGTCGTCCCAGTCGTGCAGGATTTGGGCCAGCAGATACGCGTCTCCGCCTGCCGGAACCTCGACGAAGAAGTCGCCGCCGACGGTCGTGCATCGATCCGCTACGCCGGTCAGCACCAACGCCTCCCCGGCCGCCGCCGCCACATGCGGTACGTCAAATAGAATCCCGTGTGCAGCGGGGTTGCGTTGAAGAACGGCTGCAACCAGCGCGCCATAGCTGCCGCCCACATCCACGACGGTCTCAAAGGGCGAAAAATCGTAGGCCTCCATCACCGCGCCAACAAGCTGCATGGTCCAACCAGTCATGGCTTCGTTGAAGACCAGGTCGGATTCGGGGTGTTGGGCCAGGTATTCGAAGTAGCTCATGCCGAAGCGTCTGTCGAACGCCCTGTCGCCGGACCGCACGCTGTGGAGGACGTCACCCCACGCGCGGTACTGCTCCTCGGCGTACATGATGGCGAGCGAGCGCATCGAGTGAGGGGTCTCTGTGCGCAATAGCGCGGCCATTGGGGTAAGCGCGTACGCCCCAGGGCTGGCCTCCGTGAATATCCCTACACTGGCCAGCGCGCGTAGCACACGCCGGAGCGAGGCGGCATCGCTCTGCGTCGCTCCGGCCAGTTCCTCCACCGGCCGCGGACCATCGGCCAGCAGGTCGGCCACACCGAGCTTAGCAGTGACATAAATCGCTTGGGAGATCCAGTAGCCGGTCATCATTTGGAGCAGCACAGCCGGTGGCGGAGCTGTTCCGGTATTCCTCGCACCATTCTCAGACACACGATCCTCCTGAATCGGGGGAGACCCGCACCCCGGACATACCTGCGGTCCACGTGAGATTCCGGGCGGAGTGGCGGCAATTGCACGCAACGAGCGCGCCAGGTGCACGGGACTGGACACAGGTCCGCGCAGCGTTGGCGGCCACTGCTATGATTTTCCGTGGATTTTCTCGATGGGTTTCAGACAGGCATCCAAACAAACGAGAGAGCCCTGTCTGAATTCGGGGAGCGGAGACACGTGATGCTTCAAAGCAGCAGCATTGTAGTGTAGTCGGCGTCGTTATGTCAACATTGTGAAACTATTCACCCAACGCCGCACACCTGCGCAATCAGCGCACGGCTACCGATTTTCGGTGTCCCGTCATATACTGTCACGAGAGCATGACCAATTCGCAACACGGGTAACCCAGCATAGAAGGAGATCCTCCTCATGAGCCGCAGATTCCGCACGTTCCTCTTCGTGACCACCTTGGTGGTCCTGTTGGCGGCATGCCAACCCGCCCCCGAACCCACGCCCGCACCGGAACAGGTGGCCGAAGCTGCTGGCCAGCTGGTGGAGGGGGCCGTCCAGCAAACGGAGCAGCAAGCCGCGTTGATTGAAACGGCCTGGACTCTGCTGAGCTACGGCGTCGACGAACAGATTCCCGTCGTGCCGGATTCGTATCCGTCCCTCAACTTCTTGGGCGAACGCTACAACGGGTATTCCGGCTGCAACTTCTTCCTCGGTTCGTACCTCGTCGAGGGTAACGAGATGGGCATCCGCTGGCCGTCGCTGACCCAGGGCGCCTGCGAAAACGATGCCCTGTTGAAGCAGGAGGAGACCTTCTTGGCGGCCATTACCGCCGTGGAGCAATATGAGATCGACGGCGACAACCTCTACTTCTATGTGGCGGGCAATCCGGTCATGACGTTCGGACCGCTCGAGCCCGTTCCCTTCGAAGGCACAACCTGGAGCTACAAATTCTATCAGACGCCCCAGGCCCAGTGGCTGCCCCTCATACCGGGCACGTCTATCACCGCCGTATTTGAAGGGGACACGGTCACCGGTTCCGCCGGCTGTAACGACTACAACGGCACGGTCACGCGCGATGGCAATCAGATGACCATCAGCAACGTTGTCGCCACCGATACGATGTGCACGGAACCTGAGGGCATCATGGATCAGGAAGCCCTCTATTTGGAGAAGTTGCAGACCACCGGCAGCCTCCAGGAACATGCGCGCGCTTTCGAGTCGCGTGACACGGAGAAGCTGCCGCTGATGCTCTTTAGCGCCGACTGACCGTGCCGTAGGGACGCCTCACCTCCGACGCCTCACCCCCGGGACGAGGGCGCAACTGCCGATTCCCGGGGGGTTCCTATGGCTCGCGGCGCACAGCCAACATGGTGATGTCGTCGGCCTGCATTGCGCCGTGCATGAAGCCGTCCAGATAGGTCTGGATCTTGGCGAGGAGCGCTTCCGCGGAGATCACGGGCGCGTTCAGCAACTTGAGCAGGCCCGGTTCGGTCAGGAACTCACCGGCGACGTTGCGCGCCTCCGTAACGCCGTCGGTGTAGGTATAGAGCACGTCCCCCGGTTCCAGCATCGCTTCCTCGATCTTGTACTCTATGTTGGGGAACATGCCCACCGCCGCGCCGGTGTTGGGAAGGGAAGCTTTCACCGTACCGTCAGCGCCCACGATGAAGGGCGGGTTATGGCCTGCGTTGATGTACATAAGCTGGCCGGTGTCCGGGTTCAACATGCCGAAGAAGAGGGTAGCGAACATGTTGTCCTCGGCATGGTTCTCCAGGATATAGCTGTTGGCAAGGGAGACGGCGTTGTACAGCGACATGGTGCCGGCGGAAGGCATGGCGCGCATGCGCGCCTGGCCGCGGGCACTGCGCCCGCCGCCGGACCGCCCGCCGGCTCCGGCATCGTCACTGAGCATGGCGGTCCAGTCCACGGAGTAGTTCTGTTGGGCGAAGGCGCGAGTTAGGCTGCGCACCAGGGCCATGAAGAGCGCGGCGGGTACACCCTTATCCACGACGTCGGCAATGACGAAGCCGACGCGTCGGTTCTGGGTCATCATGAAGGCATCGTACCAGTCACCCGCAACTTCGCGCGCAGGCTGGAAACTGGCGGCGATCTCATAGCCCTTCACCTGTGGCAATTGGCTGGGCAGGAAGCCGGCCTGGATGCGGCGCGCCACATGCACATCCTGCTCCAGCTTGATGAACTCCTGTTCGCGGCGCAGCAGGATCTGCGTATTCAGGGCCACGGCAGCCTGTGCAGTCAGCGATTCGATCATCAATTGCTGGAAAGCGCTGAAGGGCTGAACGTCGCCGCTTTCCGTGTCCTGGGCATTCACCAACTGCAGCACGCCGATTACGTCGCCGGCCTGGTCACGCAGGGCCGCGGCGAGACAGGAAACGGAACGATAGCCCAGCTCCGCGTCGCGGGCCTTTGTCTCGGTGAAATCATAGGTGTCGTCCGCGTAGATGTCGGGGATATTGACAGTTCGTCCGTGCGCTGCGATGTGCGCCGCCAGACTCTCCGCACCGGACTCCTGGTCATCGCTGTGCGGAGGCAGCGTCACCACCGCATAGGAAATCTCGTTACCGGACGCGCCGCCGAGAGCCAGGTCCAGGGAACGAATTTGCATAGCGGCGTATATGAGGGCGTCGTCTGTCGTGCGCTGATCTTCGTCCGCGCGCAGGAAGAGCACGCCGGCGTCGGCGTCACACAGTCGCATGGCCTCCACCAGAATGCGCTCGACGAGCCTGTCCTCCCGGTCTTCCCGCGCAAGGGCGATGCCAAGGGGCAGAATCACTTCCTCGAGCTGGTCGCGCAGCGTGTTGAGGTCGCGCATATAGGAGAGAATGCGCGTGTTGTATTCGCTGATCACGCCCATCATGGCCTCGGGCCAGGCGCGAACCAACTCCAGGTAGGGTTTCCCCGCCACGCGCAGCAGGAGTGTATCCTCGATGGCAAGGACGGAGGCAACGCGCGGCGAGCCGTGGAGCACGGCCAGCTCACCGAAGACGTCGTATTGGCCCAGCTCACGCACGGTGCGGCCGTCTTGATCGACGCGCACGCGGCCGCTGGCGACGACGTAGAGACTGTCGCCGGACTTGCCCTCCTCGATGATGGTTTGGCCCGTCGTGACATGAACCTCGTCAGTGTACGGGATGATGCTTTCGGCGAGGGCTTCCGATGGGATGCCACCGAAGATCGTGGTCTGCTTCAGGACGTCGATTCTGTCATCGCTAGGTAGGGTCATATCGTCCTTGTTGGTCTAGTTCGTTGTCTGATCTTCCGCACAAGTTCATCACAGCATGCTGATATCTACCACAGAGCACACAGAGTACACAGAAACACAAGATATTGTGAGATTGTATGTGTATGATTTGTGTTTACTGATACCCCATTGTGTTTTCTTGTGTCTTTCTGTGTATTTCTTGGTGTGTTCTATGTTCTCTGTGGTGAACAATCTGTATCAGCTAGACGATACGGTCGGCGACTGCGTCCAGGAGCTTGGTCATCCGATGCTCCGGATAGCGCAGCACGAAGATGCCCTGGCTCGCCAGCGTCATCATCTCGTCGCTGTGGGGCAGAACGGCCGCAACGTCAGCGTCGTAGGCGCTTTGCACACGCTCCTTGATTAGGTCGAGGCCGAAGACCTCGGGCGTCTTGTTTACGATCAACATCAGGTTCGGCACGTCCAGCTTGCGGGCCACCTCGACGGTGACCGCTGTGCCCTGATAATCCTGTGAATCGGGGCGCAGTACAATCGCCAGCACGTCGGATATGGCGATAGAGAGCAGCGTCTCTTCGTTCAGACCCGGGTGCGTGTCGATGAGTAGCGCATCCAGGTTAAATTTCTGGATAAGGCGTTGGTAGCCGTCGTTGAGCAGGCCGACGTCGTATCCTTCGCGCAGCACGCACGCGATATCGCCCGTCTTCATGCTGCACGGAATCAGAAAGACGGCTCCACCGGCTGCCGCGTGGTCTTCGAGCACGTGCGAGACGTCAATGGCGGTTTCCTCGACGTCGACTTCGCCCCAGAGATAGTCGTTGAGGGAGTGAATCATCTGGTGCTCGTCCACGCCAAACAAGACGTGGATGCCGGGCGACATGATGTCTGTGTCTACCACGCCAACGCGCAGGCCGCGTAGAGCCAGCAGCGCGGCGAGGTTGGCGGTGGTATTCGACTTGCCGGTACCGCCTCGGAAGGAATGTACGGACATAATCTTAGCCATGGGGGGTACTCCGGTTCATGTTCGGAATGTGAACGAATAGGTGCATCGTCCGGGAAGCTGGGAGTTGGCGGGTGGATCGCAGCCATCTCATAAACGATGTGAGCGGTTTGCAGGGCGGAGGCGTTTGCGCACGGTCATGCGGGGGCCTCCTCGCGCATGACGAAGATATTGCGGTTGTGGCCGTTTACATGTTCGTAGCGGAACTCGTCCACGTTCTTTTCGGCGAGGAAGATTCCTAGGCCGCCGATGGCGCGCTCCTCCAACGGTGTGTCCAAGTTGTCGGGGTCCTCGCGCGAGAATGGGTCAAAGGGCAGCGAGGAATCCTCCAGCGCGATCTGCAGCCCTTCGCTTGTCCGGGTCGCCACGACGCGCACATCGCCTTCCATCTGTGAGCCGCCATAGCCGTACGTGATGATATTGGTTGCGATTTCGTCCACGGCCAGACACAGGCGGTAGGTGCGGCGCTCATCCAGGCCGGCTTCCTCGGCCTGTGCTGAAACAAAGGCGCGGATATCGTCGAGCGAGGCCAGCGTGCCCGGTACGGTGAGAGTTGCCATCGTAAGATCCTGAATCCGAAACTCAGCCAACAGTCTTCTCGGAAGCAGTCGCCTAGGCGCCAACGGCGCCTAGGCGGCTGCTTCCGAGAGGTAGACTGACAGTGATGCGCTAGACGCCTTCGATCTCGGCGGCGTCGTATTCGTCGAGCATGATCACGCTGTGGTGGAAACCGGTCATGGTGATGGTCTCCAGAACGGCGTCATGCGCGCCAATGACATAGAGGTCGACGCTCGAGCCCATCTTCTGCTTGGTGAAGACGAGCACACGCAGGCCGGCGCTGGCCATGAAAGCGAGGGCCTGGATCATGAGGACCATACGCCGCGGGTTTTCTTGGGCAGCCTGCTCGACGGCAGTGCGGAATTCGTCCGCGGCGGCGGCGTCGAGCTCGCCACCCAGGGTGAGGATCGCAATGCCGTCTCTGTTTTCGGTGACGACTGAGAATGCCATATTTGGTTCCTTTCTATACATCTATCTGTGTATCTATGTATTTATAGTTGTGTGCTTGTGCTATTGCGCCGTGCGTTCCCGGATGCGTTCGCCCTCAGAAGACCGGTGACGGGGCGCAGCGACAGCGTCGGGCTGTATACCCAAATACCTGCCCTGCTATTTGCCGACGAGGACGACGGTCGAGCGGTCGCCCACGAGGATCGAGTTCTGGTCCTCAAGCACCGGTTCGCGCCCGAAGTCCCAGATATCATCGGGCGAAGGTGCGCCGGTGTTTGCGGCTGCATGCCACTGCATGCCGTCGGGCAGGCCGGGCAACTCGAACCAATGTGCGTCCCAGTGCGTGTTGAAGGCGACGTAGATATAGTTGTCTGCTTGCGCGCCGCCGCGGGCATTCTTGCCGCAGAGCAGAAAGGCCAGCAGCCGGCTGGTGGCGGACCAGTCGGCGTTCCATGCCTGGGTGCCATGCCAACTGATGTCGGGATAGCCGCTGCCCACGTGGTCGGATCCGGTGCAGATGCCAGCGATTGCGCAGGGCCGGATGCGCGTGGCGGAAGGCGATGATCTTCTGTGCATACCGCAACAGATCGGCGTTCTTCTCGGTCAGCGTCCAGTCCAGCCAGTTCAGCTCGTTGTCATGGCAGTAGGTATTGTTGTTGCCCTGCTTGGTGCGCCCCATTTCGTCGCCCATCGAGCATCATGGGCACGCCCTGGCTGACCATCAGCATGGTGATGGCGTTCTTGATCTGGCGCGTGCGCAGCGCGTTGATTGCCGGGTCGTCGGTGGGGCCCTCCCAGCCGCAGTTCCAACTGTCGTTGTCGTTGGACCCGTCGCGATTGTCCTCGCCATTGGCCTCGTTGTGCTTCTCGTTGTACGAGACCAGGTCATTCAGCGTGAAGCCGTCGTGAGCGGTGATGAAGTTGATCGAGGCGGTGGCCCCGCGGCCGGCATAGAGGTCCGGCGAGCCTTGCAGACGCTGGGCCATATCGCCGACTGTGCCCATGTCGCCCTTGAGAAACTTGCGGGCGCCGTCGCGGTACTTGCCGTTCCACTCCGCCCAGCGCCCGTAGGCCGGGAAGGATCCGACCTGGTAGAGGCCGCCCGCGTCCCACGCCTCGGCGATGAGCTTGCACTTGGCGAGGATGGGGTCGAAGGCCAGGCTTTCCAGCAGCGGCGGATTGGAGAGCGGGGCGCCCCACGGGTCGCGGCCGAGGATCGAGGCAAGGTCGAAGCGGAAGCCGTCGATGTGATACTCCGCCGCCCAGTAGCGCAGGCAGTCGAGGACCATGTCGCGCACGACCGGGTTGTTGCAGTTGAGCGTGTTGCCCGTGCCGCTGAAGTTGAAGTAGTAGCCTTCCGGCGTAAGCATGTAGTAGGTCTTGTTGTCGAGCCCCTTGAAGGAGATGTACGGTCCGTGCTCGTTGCCCTCTGCCGTGTGGTTGAACACCACGTCGAGAAAGACCTCGATGTCGTTGCGGTGCAGCTCCTTGACCAGCGCCTTGAGCTCGTCCACCTGCATGCCCATCTTGCCGGTGGCGGCGTAGCCGGCCTTGGGCGCAAAGAAGCCTAGCGTGCTGTAGCCCCAGTAGTTGCCGACAAGATGGAGGCCTGTCTCTTCGTCGACCTTGCTGTTCTCGAATTCGTCGAATTCGTAGATAGGCATCAGCTCGATACAGTTGACGCCCAGTTCCTTCAGGTAGGGAATCTTCTCGCGGATGCCGGCGAACGTGCCCGGGAATTTGACGCCGGAGGAGGGATCGGCGGTGAAGCTGCGCACGTGCATCTCGTAGATGACGAGGTCCTCCATGGGCACCTCGAGCGGGCGGTCCTCGCCCCAGTCGAAGTCGTCGTAGACCAACCGGGCGCGGTGCTGGTACACGTCGTTCCAGTCCGGCGTGACGCCCCAGACGTCGCGGCCCCCGATGGCGCGGGCGTACGGGTCCATGAGGATCTTGGAGTTGTCAAAGCGATGGCCGGCGTCGGGGTCCCAGGGCCCGTCCATGCGAAAGCCGTATTCTGTCCCTTCGATGTCGAGGTCGAAGACGATCATGCTGTACACGTTGCCGATGCGAAACTCCTCGCGGAAGGGGATCTCCACCTTCGGCCGTGGCGCGCCCTTGTCGAAGAGGACAAGCGTGCAGGACGTGGCGTGGCTGGAAAAGACGGAGAAGTTCATGCCGCCGGGCACGGATGTGGCGCCGAATGGGAATGGCTTGCCCGCGCGCAGCTTATAGCCCTCATGTTCGTGGGTGGGAAAGACGTCGACTCGCTCTACCATACGGTTGTGTCCTCTCTACTCTGCGGCTCTACCATGCGGCTCTGGCCTGCAACTCTATTCGACGGCGGCGACGGCATCTTCGACGGTCGCGTAGTGGTCGAAAAAGTCGAGGAAGCCGGTGAGCGACATGGTGTCCTCCAGGTCCTGGGAGAGACCGGAGAGGGCGACGGCGCCGCCTTGCCCGGCGACCGTGCGATAGACGACGAGCAGCATACGCAGGCCGGCGCTGGACATGTAGCCGACGCCGCTCATGTCGATGACGACCTTGGCCCCGGCCTGCGCCAGAGGCACGATCTGCGCCTGGGCCTCCGGCGCCGTGCTGCCGTCGATCTCGCCCGCAATCTTGACGACGATGACGTCGCCTACGGTGTCTTGCACAATGTCCATCGTGGTTTCTCCATTCACATTCGGGGCTATCATCTTCCGGGAAGCTGTCGTCCGACTTCTGCGAAGTCAGCGCTTCCCGGAAGATCAGCGCTCACTATACGGGTTCGACGCGCACACGCACGCGGATTTGCGTGTCCACTTGCGGCAGCTTCACGGTGAGCGCATCGGCGTCAAAATCGCCATACGGCTGATCGTCGACGGTCACCTCGCTGATGCGGATGCTGCCCTGCGGCAGGATGTCCGGCGAGACGCGCAGGATATTGTCCTTGAAGCCGCCGGGATAGGGCTTGAAGTGGAGGTCCAGCGGCTCCTTGGTGATAAGCAGGTTGGTGTAGATCTGCGCCAGATAAGCAGAGTTCGAAGGAGTGGTAGCCGCTCATGGAGTGGCTGCCCTTGAAGCGTTCCGTGCCCAGCAGGTAGGGAATGCCGTTGGCCAGCACGTTGAAGATAGACCGCCCCGTCGTCGTGATCCAGGAAGAAGGCGTTGTAGAAAGCCGACCCCTCGCGGGCGAACTGCAGGTACTCGTCGTCGCCAAGGATGCCGTTGAGGATCAGTAGGCGAGAATGCCCTGCTCCTGCTGCCACCACGCCTTGCGGTCGTGGAAGGCGTAGCGGTGCCAGCCTTGGCCCTCCTCGCAGCATGCGCTCCATCACGTCGTACCAGCCGCCGCGCTGCCGGTCCTGGCCGACCTGCGGGCATCTTCTCGGCGATCTTGCGCGCAAGTTCCTCGTATTCCTCCTTCGGCATGCAGGCCGTACATGCGCATCAGGTTCCAGGCGATCTTCAGGTTGTGGCCCACCACGCCGCGGTTCTGCTGCCACATATGGTGCTGATCCTGCGACCAGTCCTCGAAGAACTTCTCCTGCACGAAGGGGCTGTGCTCGTAGTCGGGGAAGTGCTCGGCGATGGTGTCGAAGGTGTATTCCAGCATCTTGGCGTATCGCTCTTCGCCGGTGGCCAGCCACAGATTGATCAGATAGGCGGGTGCGTGGTCGCCGACCGAGTTCCAGTTCTTCTTGCCCTTGTTGTCGCCCAGCGCCTCGCTGCGCGGGTCAAGCGTGATCGGATCGAGGTGCGAGAAGTAGCCGCCCTTCTCCTGGTCCAGGTAGAAACGGTCGAACAGGTCCACCGTCATCTCGGCGTCGCGCAGGATCTTGGGGTCGCCGGTGATGCGGTAGGTCTGGATCGGGCCGGCCAGGGCGTAGATCTGCTCGTAGGCCGGAATGGCGTCGAAGTCGTCGCCGAATTCGGAGGCGAAGACCTTGGTCTCGCGGCGGCCCTCGACGTCGATGCCGTGATACCAGTAGACGATGTTCTCGTCCAGGTCGTAGAAGCGCATGTGCTCGCGCAGATACTCGGTGCCCTGCTCCGCGCCCTCCAGGAAGCGGTCGTCGCCGGTCAGCAGATAGGCCGAGGCGAAACCGTAGACCAGGCGCGAGATGGTGTCGGTCTCCTGGCGATAGCGGTCCTGGGCCTTTTCGCCGGTCAGGGTGATGGTCGTGCGGTAGTTGTCGTAGTCGACCGCATCATCGCCGAACTGGGCGCGCAGATAGAAGTTGCCCAACGATTCGATCTGGCGCACCCACCAGTCACTCTTCTCGAACACAAACTCTTGCTGGCGGCGTCCGACGAACATGACGAACTGGGCCTCGAAGGTGTTGTCGCCGCCTTCGGGGTAGAAGATGCCGTAGGTGAAGAGGAAGCGACCAGGCGTGAGCATGTCGCGCATCTGGCCGGTGGCGTCCTGATAGGGTTCGCCCAGGTTGCGCACGAGCATGGAGTAGGTGTTTTCCTTCAGCTTGATCGTGTACTCGCGCTCGTCGCTCGTCTTGACCGTATAGGTGTCGGCGTCGCGGTCGTAGCCGGTCACATAGCCGGCGATGGTGTCCGAGAAGGTGAAATTGATCTCGTTCATGCGGTTTGGTTTCTCCTGGTTTTCGTGCCGGGTTCCATTTCGGCTTTTGTGTCATTCGTCCTATTTGTCATACAGCAGCTTCCTGGAAGCGCTATTGGTCCTTGTAGCCGTGGCTGATCTCGACGATGACGCCGTCAGGGTCGCTGATCCATACGGTTCGCCAGCCGGGCACGAAGTCGTCGAAATCGAACGGACCAAAGGTAACGGTGGCATCGTCGCCCATTTCGGCGAGCTTGGCGTCCACGTCATCCACTTTGAAGGCGATGTGGCGTACGCCTGGGTAGTGCGGGCCGTCAGCGGTGGCGGCGGGCGCAGGAGATTCCTCCTCGGCCTGGAAGAGCTCCAGATAGACGTTGCCCGCCTTGAGGAAAATGATCTCCGTGTCGCCGAACGGAATCACGCGTGCCGCCGCGAAGCCGAAGTGTTTGACATAAAACTTCTCCGTGGCGCTCATATCTGCACACGTCAGCGCTACGTGATGAAAGGTCGTGCTAGTCACGGGCAACCTCCTGATTGGCGGACGTCAATTGCTCCACGAGTCCGTGTTGATCCCATACGTTCCACAGTTCCACCACCTTGCCGTCCGCAATGCGGAAGATGGTGATGCCCACTTTGATGACATCGCGGCCGGTCGGCTCCATGCCCGCAAAGGGACCGCCGTGCGTGCCGGTGGCGGACCAGCGGGTGACGACTCGGTCGCCTTCCACAATCGTATCCTCCACGGTGTAGTGGAGGTTGGGGAAGGCGGTGATGAGCGCATGGACGAAAGCCTTGCCGGCGTCACGGTTCGGGATGTCGCGCCCGTTGACATGGCCGACGTACGATTCGGCGATGACTTCGTTCCACAGGCTCAGGTCTCTGTCGTTGAACACCCGGTAGAATTGATGGACAGGGTTCATGAGTTCAGCGGACACGCTGTCGTCTCCTTGTGTTCATCTCTTCTACGTACGCGGTCGACCAAGGCGCGGTACCCATACCGAGCGTTTGTCGCCTGCCCACAACAGCGTGCGCAACCCGTTGTGCATACACTCGCTCATCCGCGTTCGTGCAGCATGTCGATGATTTTGCGGGCGAACAGATGGCAATGGGCCCCCGTGCGCCCGGTCACCAGATCGCCGTCGACGACGACGTCCTGATCGGTGTAGATAGCGCCCATATTCGTAACGTCGCCGTAGAGATTCGGGTGGGCGATGACGGGCCGTCCGCGCACCAGCTCCGGCGCCGGCGACACCAGCCACATGCCGTGGCAGATGATGCCCTTGAGAATGTCCGGCTCCGCGAAGGCGCGCTTGAGAAACTCCACAGCCGGCGCGGGATTGGGCAGGTTCTCGGAGTAGCGCAGACGGTCCGAAACGATCGCCGACGGCACGATGATGGCGTCGTAGCTGCGCAACTCCTCGTCGCTCATGCCCTCGAAGCTCTCGTGGCATTCGAACGGCGCCTGGTATTCGTGTCCGATAAAGGTCAGCGACGGCTGGCCCCACAGCCGCGTCAGCCAGTGGACATCCAGCCCTTCCTCAGCAAAACGATGCTCGTAATAAAAGATCTCCTTCTCGTAGAAGTCGCTCTCGATCAGGATGCCTATCTTCTTGCCCTCAATACCCACGATGCTCTCCTATTGGTTCATGATCACCACAGGGGACACAGAGAACAGCAAGAGAAAGGCTCAAGTAACCACGAAGGCGCGAAGGATCCGGGAATCCCTTTGGTATAGGTTCAGCACCTCCGCCTACCCCGATTCCGAGAGCTACTTCCTACCTCCTACTTCGAGCCTTTGCGCCTTTGTGGTTCTCCTTCTACACTTCTTTGCGTCCTCTGTGGTGACCGCTTTTCTTGTGTCTACGCCAGCGATCCGTCCGGGTGCTGAACCATGCCGGCGAAGTGGATGGCAATCTTGCCGTCGCGCAGCACCCAGCTATCCGCGAATCGCATGTCGGCCTCGCCGGCCGCTGTCGTCATGTGGATCTGCTCGGTGATCATGAGCGTCTGCGGGTCGTCGGTCTCCGCCCAGAAAACGATGTCTGTCTCCAGGCCGTCGATGCCGAGGATGCCCTGCATGTGCTCGCGCAGCTCGTCCTTGCCGCGGTAGTAGAGCGGCTCCTTCATGAAGCTGCTGATGAGCAGACAGTCGTCCGTGTACTGGTCCAGCAGCGAATCGATGTCTTTGTCCAGAATGAACTGGATATGTTCTCGGTACAGATTGCCCAGCGGCGTATCGGGCACGTTCTCCATTGGTCTATTTCCTTTTCAGACTGTACTCACGTCAGTATGTGTATGAATCGTTCAAACGCCCGCCGTCAATCGCCCTGCTGGATCATGTCGGACGCTTTCTGGCCGATCATGAAGCAGGCGGCCACCGTATTCCCGCTGGTGACGGTAGGCATGACCGACGCGTCGGCCACGCGCAGACCGTCGACGCCGTAGACGCGCAATTGCGGGTCTACCACGGCCATGGCGTCTCGGCCTATCTTGCATGTGCCGGCCGGATGCCAGAGCGTGGAAGCCTGGGAGCGGATGAAACCCTCCGGGTCGCCTTCACCGGGCGCAAGCTCGCCGCCGTTGAGGTCGGAGAAGGCGCTGGCATTGGCGATGTTGCGGATCAACTCCAGCGCCTTGACGAAGACCTGATAGTCTGCGTCTGCGCTGAGGTAGTTGGGATTGATCAGCGGCGCATCCAGCGGATTGGCTGAGCGCAAGGAGACCTGGCCGATGCTGAAGGGCTGCACCAGGATGGGCAGGAAGATGCAGACCGGCCCGCCAAAGTCGGGCAGCACGGGCAGCAGCGGTTTGGGCGCGCTGGGCGTGAAGTTGAGTTGCAGGTCAGGCGGGGCCTGGTCGGCGCCGTCGCGGGTCTGCACGAAGAGCGCATTGCCTGTGAGCAGCGTGGTGTTGGGGATCTCCACCTTGGTGCGGTAGACGACGGGAAGCTGCACATGGTCTTGCAGGTTGCGGCCGACGCCCGGCAGGTCGGCGACCACGTCGATGCCGAGGCTTCCCAGATCGGTGGCGTCGCCGATGCCCGATAGCTGCAGTAGCTTGGGCGATTGCAGCGCGCCGGCGCTGACGATGACCTCTGCGTCCGCGCGAGCCTGTTGCGTCTCGCCGTTCTGCACGTACTCGACGCCCACGGCGCGTCCGCCCTCGATGAGGATGCGCGTGGCCTGTGCGCCCAACTCGACGGTGAGATTCTTGCGATCCCGCACAGGATCCAGAAAGGCGGTGGCGGCGCTGGCGCGTTTGCCGTCTTCGGAGATGTGGAACTGGAGCAGGCCCGCGCCGTTCTCCTGTCGCTCGCCGTTCGTATCCCAGTTGGGACCGTCGTAGCCTATCTCCGCGGCGGCCAGTCCAAAAGGCTCGGAGCGCATGGCGTCGTCCGGGCAGATGCGGATGCGTAGCGGGCCGCCCGCGCCGTGGTATTCCGACTCGCCTTCTTCGTAGTCTTCGGACATCTTGAAATAGGGCAATACGTCGGCGAAGCTCCATCCGTCCGCGCCGAGCGCGTTCCACATATCGAAGTTGCGCCGGTTGCCACGCACGTACATCATGGCGTTGATGGAGGTGCTGCCGCCGACCACCTTGCCCTGGTTGATGACGAGGGTGCGGTCGGCCATGCCCGGCTGTTCCTCGGTGGCGAGCTGCCAGTCCAGGTCAGAGCCCCACAGCTTGGTGAAGCCGCCGGGCGAGTGAATATCGTCGCTGTCGTCGGAGCCGCCCGCTTCCAACACGAGTACGCTCTTGGCGGAATCCGCGCTGAGGCGATTGGCGATGACGGCCCCGCTGGCGCCGCTGCCGATGATGATGTAGTCGTAGGATTGGCCAGAAGCCATGGAAATCTCCTCTTCTATTGTGCCAACGGGCCGCTGCCCGGACATCCTGGAAGCCCTCGCAGACGTGAGCGAGATTGGTCGCTTCCAGGATGTCGTCGGCCTGCCACGGTGTGCTGCGCAGGCGATGTGCCCTGTCTCTGGCCCTTATCCCGCCAAGCCAAGCTGCTGCATCATGCCCATCGTGTCCTCGGAAACCCAGTCCTCAACGATCTTGCCGCCGCTCTCGCGCACCATGCTCATGCCGTTGACTATGACATGCTTGCCGGTGGGCGGAATGCCGAAGAGCTCGGCGGTCTGCGTGCCCTCCATCTGCCAGCGCACCGCGGCTTTGTCCCCCGTGCCGAAGGCGTCGAGCACACTCATCTTGAGGTCGGGGAAGCCGGCGCGAAAGGCCAGGAGCATCCCTTTGACGGCCTCGAAGCCCAGGATCGGTTCCGGGCTGCTGGGGTGGTGCATGATGATATCGCCGGCGATGATTTCCTTGGCCGCGTCCCAGTCACCTTTGTCGAGTACGTCTTCGAAGAATCGTCGTCCGAGAGTTGCTGCATCGTTACCCATGGTTGTTTCTCCTTTGTGCTTCGTGCATGCTTCGTCTGTCTTTCGAGTATGTTTCGCGTGTGATGCCTACCGCCTAGTTCGCCGAGTGCATGTCATTCCGAGTGCATGTCATTCCGAATGGAACGAGGAATCTCGTGTTATCGGAGTAGAGATGCTTCGCTGCGCTCAGCATGACTATGTATCCTTCCACCGAACAGCCCCCGATCTGACCTGCCTGGCGCCTGCGCACTACTCCAATGACGCCGCGCTCAGCGGCAAGCAGAATCGCCTGTTCGACCAGCACGTGCATGAGCTGCCGCCGGTATTCCGCGGACACGTGTAAATCGTCGCGGTAGTTGAGGCCCTGACCGCTCTGTGCAACTGCCGCCGACACGGTCTCCTGCGTAAGCTTCTTCCGCGCCAGGTCTTGTTCGACTTCTACAAGCCGGCTCGGCGTGCGCAGTGCACCCGTCACGCCAAGCTGGCAGCTTCCGCCTGTGCCGGACGGAACCACGCGCGCGGCCGCGCCGCAGATGGCGTAGCCGTTGGCCGGGTCCTTGAACTTGGCGTATGCGCTGCCCGCGTGCCCTACCACGGGGAAGTCGACCGACGCGATGATCTCGTCGGCGGTCAGATCCGTTTTGAAGGGCCCAACAAAGAAGCTCTGGGCTGGAATGGCGCGTGCGCCGGACGGGCCGACGACGTGAATTAGCGCATCGAGGGCCAGGGCCGCAGCCTGCAAGTCGCCGCCGGGGTCGTTCTGCGCGAGGTTGCCGCCGAGCGTACTCCGCGCGCGTGTCTGCGCATCCCCGTATTGGCCGGCCGCCTCGGACAGGGCTGTGAGCCGTTTTGCGATCTGTTCGTCCTCGGCGATCTGCCGGCACGTCGCCATGGAGCCGACCCGAATCACCTCTTCCTCATGCACGATGCACGACAGCTCGCGGATCTTGCGCAGATCGACGAGGAGCGACGGCGAGAGCTTGCGCTGGCGCAGGTCGATTAGCAGGCTATGGCCGCCCGCAAGGACCTTCGCGCCGGCGTCTTGGCCGATGAGGGCGACGGCTTCGTTGAGGTGGGCGGGCGCTGCGTAGTCAAATTGTGCTGAAATCATCACAGTATCCCCTTGAATGCTCAGGCCGTCTGCGCTTGGCGGATGGCGCGCCAGACGCGCTCTGGCGTCATGGGCATGTCGATGTGCTGCACGTGCAGGTCCGACAGCGCATCACAGACAGCGTTGCCGATGGCGGCCGGCGCGCCGACTGTGCCTACCTCGCCGGCCCCCTTGGCCCCGAGCTCCGTATGCGGCGTGGGCGTGACGATATAGCCAAGCTCCACGTTGGGCAGGTTGGTTGCCCGCGGGATGGCGTAATCGCTGAGGCTGGTGGTGTGCGGCAGGCCGTCCTCGTCGTAGACGGCCTGCTCCATCAGCGCCTCGCCGATGCCAAAGGCGATCGCTCCGTGGAGCTGGCCTTCCAGCACCATCTTGTTGCCGATAGTGCCCACGTCGTTGACCGCGACATAGCGCACGACGTCCACCTGTCCCGTTTTCTCATCCACCTCTACTTCGGCCACGTTGCATCCGTAGGGAAAGTTGAAGCCTGGCGGGTCCAGGAAGGACGTTGCCTCCAGGCTCGGCTCCATGCCCTCCGGAATATCCCAGGAATAGTAGAGCGCAAGGCCGATCTCTTGAAGCGTCATGGACTTGGCGTCGTCGTCCTTCACGGATGCCGTCCCCGCTTCGTAGACGATGTCTTCCTCCAGCACGCGGAACTTGTGTGCGGCGTACTTGATGGCCTTTTCCTTGACCTTGCGCGCGGCGATCTGCACGGCGGCGCCGCCCACGCTGAACGAGCGGCTGCCGTAGCTGCCCTGGCCAAACGGGACCTGCTTCGTGTCCGAATGGAGAACGCGAATCTGCGCCACGTCGGCGCCAATCTCCTCGGCGACGACCTGAGCGAACGTCGTCTCGTGTGACTGGCCGTGGGGTGTTGAGCCGATGGAGACTTCCACCTCGCCGGTGGGATGCACGCGCACATTGGCGCTCTCCCACGTGCCGCCGAGCATACCCTCCTTCGCCATCTTGGACGACGGCCCGACGCCGCTGACGGCCACGAAGCTTCCAATGCCGATGCCGCGGCGCTTGCTGCGTGCGGCAGACTCCGCCCGGCGCGCCTCGAAACCGTCGTAGTCGATCATCGCCAGCGCCTGGTCCAGCGCCGCCTCGTAGTCGCCGGAATCATATTCCCAGCCCATGCGGTTGTCGAAGGGCATCTGTTCTGAACGCACCATGTTCTTGCGCCGCACGTCAGCGGGGTCCATGCCGATTTCGTCCGCATACTGGTCGATCATGCGCTCGAGCATGAACGTAGCCTCGGCGCGGCCGGAACCGCGCTGTGCGCCGAGCGAGACGCGGTTGGTAAAGGCGGCGTAGATCTCGCAGAAAGGATGCTCGATGTCGTATACGCCGGTGACGTTGCGCCCGACCATGGCCGTGGCCACGCCCGGGCCGATGGTGGACGGGTACGCGCCAAGGTTGGCATAGCTCGTGCACGCCAGCGCAGTGAGCTTGCCGTCCTTTGTGCCGCCCAGCTTTGCCGACATCTTCTGGTCGCGGCCCTGCACTGTGGACGTCATGAGGCCGTGTCGGTCGTCGACCCACTTGACCGGCCTGCCCGTCAGCTTGGACAGGAAAAGCACGAGCGGCATATCCGGATAGATGTAACCCTTGGTGCCGAAGCTGCCGCCGATGGTGGGCGAGATGAGGCGGATTTTGTTGAAGGGTACGCCCAGAATGGCGAAGGCCAGCAGCAGGCGGTGGTTGTGCGGCGATTGGCTGGTGGAGTAGAGCGTGTACTCCTCGCTGGCCGCGTTGTAGACGCCCAGGGCGGCGCGCGGCTCAATTGGACTGTTGATGGTGCGCGGGATGTACATCTCGCGGCTGATCACGACTTCGGCCTCGGAGATAGCTTTCTCCACGCGGTTGCGATCGCCGTACTCGACGTAGGCATTGAGGTTGTTGGCGACTTCGTCGTGGAGCTGTGGCGCGCCCTCTTGCAAGGCCTCTTCGGCGTCGATGACCGCGGGCAAAGGATGGTAGTCCACCACAATGCCGGCCAATGCATCCTGCGCCTGGTACGCTGTCTCCGCCACAACGGCGGCCACGGGATCGCCTACAAAGCGCACCTTGTCGGTGGCGAGCACGTTGCCTGCGCCCGGCATGCCCATGGGATGCGACGGGAAATGGCTCTCGCCGCTGCCGGGTATCCACACACAGGGCAGGGGCATGACCTTGGCGGCTACCAGATCCGCGCCTGTAATCACCTTCACGACACCGGGCATCTTCTCCGCCACGCTGGCATCGATCCCCTTGATGAGTGCGTGGGCGTGCGTGCTGCGCAGGATCGCCATGTGCAACATGCCTTGCATAGACATGTCGGCGGTGAAAGTGGCGCTACCTTGCAGCATTGCCGGGTCTTCTTTGCGCCGGACGGACGCTCCCAGTACTTTATTGGTCATCTCTTCGTTCCTCTTTCAAGCCTACCTGTTTCACACTGGCTATTTCACGCCGGTGAAGTGATAGGCAATCTTGCCGTCTTCCAGCACGAACGCGTCGTACACGCTCACGATGCCGAAGTTGGATTCCACCGTCGCCTCAAAGAGGACCGTGTTGTCAGTCTCGACGAACTTGTCCGTAGACTTCACGGACTTGATCTTCACCCAGCGTAGGTAGTTGCGGAAGTGTTTCTTGAGCGCATCCTTGCCGCGCACGATAAACTCAGCGGAGGTCAACACAGCGTCGTCGTTGTAGTTGTCCTCGACCAGCGCGTCTGCATCACCAGCGATCAGGTATTCAACCTGCCGCTGGTAGAATTGTTTTCCCGGCGTATCCACGATCATCTGCACAGGGCTGTTGTTCTTCTCTATGGCGTATTGCGCCGCACGCACGACGTTCTGGTAACCGGTGCAGCGACAGAGCGTGCCTTCCAGTGCGGTGCGAATCTGTGCTTCGCTCGGAGCGGACTCCTGTTGCAGCAAGTCGGTAAGTGCGATGACCATGCCGGGCGTGCAGAAGCCGCACTGCACGCCGTGGCATTGCATGAGGCCCTCCTGCAGCGCGTTCAGGTGGCCTGTGGCGGAGATGCCTTCCACGGTGGTGACGTCGGCGCCGTCCGCCTGCACAGCGAGGACCATGCAGCTCTTCACCGCCTGGCCGTCGAGAAGAACGTTGCAGGCTCCGCATTGGCCCGTGTCGCAGCCGATCTTTGTGCCGGTCAAGCCGAGCTCGTCGCGCAGAAAGTCCGCCAACACCATGCGCGGCTCCACGTCCGCGGAGTGCAGCGTGTTGTTGACGGTGAGCGATAATTGCATTGGTTCCGTTCCTCCCCCTTGAGTCTTCATCTGCGCCACGCCGGACGTAGACGCTGAAGCCGTGAATTACAGTCGCGCGAAGCCCGGCGCGTAGCTGGGCGGCTCGGCCACGGCGTTGTAACTCGTGATCTCCAGGCCGTAGTCGTTCTTGTCCGTGCGACGCAGCTTCCAGACCTGCGTGAAATCCGCAGAGACGCGCTTGCTCTTGGCTGCCGGCGGCTCAAACCAGCTTGCCTGCCAGGCCACCACGACGCGTACCTCGGCGCTGGAGTCGTCGGCAGTCAGGGTCTCGACGCTGACGATGTTGTGGTTCTCGTCAAAGAAGATGCTGATGACGCCGGGCGTCTGCTCGCCGTCGCTGTATGTGCCGCCGGAATACCAGGCAAGGAAGTCGCCGAGCCCGTACAACGTCTTTTCCGGAAAGATCATCTGCACGTCGTCTTCGGCGACGAGCGTCGCGATCTCGTCGGTGGGCGCGTGGAAGTCGAGGGCCTGGTACCAGGCCGCTGCGAATGCTTCAATCTGCCCCTGCGTGATGTCACCACTCATTGTTTGTGTCTCCGTTCCGTGTACTGTCGTCTGATACCATTTTCGTACAGTGCCGCGGTACCCCTACCGCACGATTGTTCGCTTCCAACGCCTGTGCGCTGCGGCAAATGCACCCGCGTGAAATCACCAATGCGCGTGAATCGGCAAGATTAGCCCTGATCTGCGTCCCGGCTTTCTACTGCCCACACGTGTTTCCCACCCGCTCCGGGTGCGTATCCCCCTCCAGCACCAGGTCGATCAGGAACGGTCCCGGCGTCGCCAAGGCCTGCTGGATGGCCGGGCCGATCTCCCACGGTTTCTCCACGCGCACGCCCGGCACCCCCATGCCCTTCGCCATGTCGGCAAAGTGCAGGGGCGGGTGCGACAGGTCGAAGCTGAGGGGGAAGTCGTGCTCCGGGATGTCGCGTTCGCTCCAGTATTGGGCGATGTTGAGTTGCAGCAACCGGTACGAACCGTTGTTGCATACCACGAACTTGGCGTTCGTGTTATGCCGCGCCGCGGTCCACAGGGCCTGGATCGTATACATGGCTCCGCCGTCGCCCGTGAACCCGATCACCGTCTTGTCCGGGTTGGCGATCTTGGCCCCGATGGCGCCAGGGATGCCCACGCCCAAGGAGCCGCCGCGAGTCAGAAAGTATTCGCCCGTGCGCTGCGGCGGCCAGTACTGCACCACAGCGGGCGAACTGGTCAGCGCTTCGTCGAAGATGATCACATCCTCGTCGGGCAACTGCTCGACGAGTTCCTCCATGAAGCGCGCCATGCGCAGGGGCACGTCGTCGCGTGCGGCCGCGTCTGTCTTCTGCACTTCGACCAGATGCGCACGCTTGGAGCTGCCAAGCTCCTCCACGCGCGCGGCGGCTCGCTCGCGCTGTTCTGCGGACAGGAGTTCCTCCAGCGCATCGGCCAGCAGGGCCAGCGTCAACTTGGGATCGGCCACGACGCCGATATCAACCGGATGGTTCTTGGCGATCTCGTAGGCATTGAGGTCGATGTGCAGCACCTTGGCGTCCGGCGCGAAGATGTCGCCCAGTTCCGGGAAGACTTCCGGCAACACATAGGTGCCTACCACAAGGTTGACGTCCGCGCGCTGCATAACGGGCAGACTGGCGGAGCCGAACATATGGCCCGTCATGCCCTGGTAGAGCGGATGGTCGTAGCGCATGTTGACTTCACCGGCGTCAGCTTCCCAGACTTCGGCCCCGAGCAGCTCGGCAACCCGGGTCAACTCCTCCTGTGCGCCGGAATAGGCCACGCCGTCGCCCACGAAGACAAAGGGCCTTTCTGCGGCCGCCAGTGTCTTGGCCAGAGCGCGCAGCGTTTCGCCGTCGGGGACGACGCGCGTCGACGGTAGCGACGTAGGGCGCACCGGCTCCACTGCCGGCGCATCCAGGATGTCCTGCGGCACACAGACGTACACCGGGCCCATGGGCGGCGTAGCCGCGATCTTGATGGCGCGGCGGATCACGCGCAGCAGCGACGACGGGTCCATCACCATGGTCGACCACTTGGTGACCGGCTCCATCATGGCCACCAGATCGGCCGCCATCTGCGCGTCCATCGCCATGTACTGGATACCGGCGTCGCCGCCGATGACGACGAGAGGCGAGTGGCCGCGCTTGGCCTGGTAGAGCGCGCCGACGGCGTTGCCGATGCCGGGCGAACTGTGAAGCTGCACCAGCGTCGGCCTCTGCGTGGCCCGTGCGTAGCCGTCGGCCGTCATCACCGCCACCGACTCCTGCAGCGTGAGGACGTACTTCATCTCCGGATAGTCGGCGAGGGCGTCCAGAAAGCCCTGCTCGACCGTGCCGGGATTGCCGAACATATGGTCCATGCCGTCCGCCAGGAACTGCTCGATCATCGCGAAGCGGCCCGTCTTTTCAGTTGATTTCTTACCAGCCATATCCTTACCAGCCATAGCGCTTGAGACCGTTTTCCAGCACTTCGATCATCAGTTCACCGACCAGCTTCGAATCCTGCGTGGAGCGGCCGGTCAGGAACGGATAGTCCAGGATCGTGGAGATGGTGTGACCGACGCCGCCGTGATACTGCCCGTCGGGTCCGACTGCATCGCGCAGGATGTACTCCAGCGGATAGAAGGGCGGGCCGAAGTTGGCGCTCGTGTTCATCGGCTGGCCGTCATAGTCGTACATCTGGGCAAAGCCGGTGCCGTCCTTGTAGTCGTATTCGCGTGCGTGGCCGGTGACGTGCTTGCCCCAGATGATGCTCTTGCGCTCGGTCCAATCGCGGGCGAAGGCCAGACAGGTGACGCAGTAGCATTCGGCTGCGATAAGCTTGCCCTGGGCCAGGAAGCCGAGGATCACGTCGTGCAGTCGCTCGTTGTTGACCATGTCGACCATGGGGCCGCTGCCGCCGGGCAGGAGCAGCGCGTCGTACTTCTCGAGGTCGCCCCAGCATTCGGCGCGCCGGTTGTAGTAGGCCTCCAACTCGTGGCCGAAGCTGGGCCCGTTGAAGTAGGGAAGCTGCGGGAACCAGCCAGAAAGGTCGATCGGCGCCGCCAACAGGTCCGACTCGTGGATCTCCCGCGTACGGCGTGCGTAGTGGTCGTCGGTCACAACCTTGTCGAGCGGCGGGTCCAGATAGCCTTCCTCCATGCTGGGCGGCAGCGCCGGCGGCTTCCTGCCCGTGGCAGTCATGAAGTCGATCTGGTAGTCACGATCGATCAGCACGTCATAGGGGCCGACGAGTTCTTCGCCCCAATAGCCCCATTCGGATAGCATGCATAGAATCTTCTTAGTCATGGCCGATCACTTGTCCTCTTCTGTCATTGCGTGTGCTTATCTTCTGCGTTTTCTCGCGTATGTCTGCACCTGTGCCTGGATCTCTATCCTGCGCCGGATCCGAGACGCGCTGAATCATGGGTGCACCAAACTAAAGTCGCTCCGAATTTCACGAACCGAACCGGCCCGCTGGTGTTGCAGACCTCGCAAGAAGCGCGGCTTGCGTTGCCGTGCGGCGGTATCTAATTATGGCGTCAGCTGTTGCGATGTAGGAGGCCAGTCTGACAACAAGGCGGGAGTGTAGCTACATCGCAGACTATTGTCAAACGGGGAAAATCGCCCGGATTTCTGGAATAGAACGGCCAATTCTGTGTGAAAAAATGCTCAAACGAGCAAGGGTTGCCGATTCACAAGATTAGGTGACGAGCGAGGGAATCCGGCCTCATGTTTGCCGGTAGCGTGTCATAGCGAGACAGGCCCGCGCCGATTTTCGTCGCCTATCCGCCCAATATTCGATATGCTATAATCGCGGCGCGGTCAGGACTGCCCGGCAAGTCGGTTGTCTCCGGGTAGGGAACGCAGATGCCTAATCGCATAAAATGGTGGACATGCCACAGGCGAACGCAGGACATCCAAGTGACGACAAACCCGCCGCCGCGCCGGGCTCGCGGGTACGTCTCGCGCCCGGATTGCGACTGACCTCTGAGCAGATCGCACTGCTCGAAAGCGCTGTGCCTGCGGACCGCGAGATCCTCGTCAAGCAGGAATTCCGGTCCGGGTACAGCGGGGCCGTCGTCATGCTGGTATCGGTGGGCGCAGGTCGTGCGCCGCTTGTCGTCAAACTCGCGCACCCGCATGACCTCATGCGCGAATACGAGGCGTACGAGGAGTATGTGCGCCAGGTTTCGCCCCAGAACATCGCGCATCTGCAGGGGGAACCGCTCGTCACCGAAGACGGACAATTGGGCCTGTTGCAGTACACGTTTGCGGGCGGCGAGTCGCACCTGCCCACCACCAGCCTGCAGGCCTACTACGAATCTGCGGGCGCAGCCAAGACGTCGGAGGTTCTCAACCGTATCTTCCGCGTCTTTGGGCGGCACTGGTGGGGCGACAACCGCGCCCGGTCCTATGTGCTGGACGAGCAGTACGACCGCTTGCTGCCCGTGCACCTGCAGTCCAAGCCGGCCGAACCCGGTGTCGAGCCCGACCACACCATCCGCGCCGGTGCAAGCAGCGTGCTTGTCGTCACCCAAATTGAGCACGGGCAGACCATCCACCTGATCGGCTGTACCGTCACGAAGTCCAGCGACGAGGGACGCAGGCTGACGCTCAATGCGCCGCCGCCACCGAACGAGGCGGCCGCAGCCCTGCGCATTCGCGTGCAATCGGACCAAGCGAGCAACTACGTTCCGGGCGATGTAGTGGATTCGTTGGTGGTCACGGTCACGGCCACGCGCGCGTCACTGCTCGGCGACGCGGCAAGCTCTGCACTCGCCGGCTTTGACCCTCAGGGGAAGCAGCTTACGCTGGCGCAGGACGGTACCGGAGACGGAGCGGGCGTCATCATCCTGCCCAACCCGCTACCAAAGATGCACGAGCGCCTATACGACGTCGTCGAAATGAGCACCTCCATTATCCACGGCGACCTGAACCTGCAGAACATTCTCGTCGATGCGCCGACGGGCTTCGCATGGCTCATCGATTTCGCAGAGACACGGGTCGGCCCCACGTTGCTGGACCTGCAACGTCTGGAGGTGCAGGTATTCACGAAGCTCATGGCAGACGATGACATCCCGTTGAGCGAAATCGTGGATGTGGTGCGCCGCCTGCACGCGGACCCGCCTCTGCCCGCGCCCCCGCAGCCCGAACTGCACGAACCATATGCTCTGCTCGTCACGATCCGCAGGCTGGTCCGCCAATACCTGATCGACGACCTGGATTGGAACGAATACTATTACGGGTTGACGACCGTCCTTGTGGGCGCACTTAAGTATGACGAGCTGGACGACCAAACGCGCGCCCGGACGTTGGTGGCGGCCGCAGCGGTGGAAGACCTCATCGGAAAGCCGCTGGCCTCCGCACAGGATGCGCCGCGCGTAGCGCCTGCGGTGCAAACCCCCGCGCCCGCGGTCGCCTCTTCCGGCGCAGACGGTGCGGCCGCAGGCGATGGCAAGCGCGGCCTCTGGGCCGGCATTGGCGTGGCCGTGGTGACTTTGGCGCTCGCCGCGCTGTTTGGCTGGCAGTTCGTGCGCTGGTCCACAGCGTCGCCGGAGGAACCCGGCGTGATAGACATTGAGGCCGCGGTGACCGCGACTGTCGCGGATAGCGCGTCTGTTTCCGGTGACGCCGCTGCAGGGACGGAGGGCTCCGCAGAGGCGGGTACGCCTGAGACCGCGGTCGCTCCTGCACCAGCGTCGGGCGACGTTGCAGCGGCAGATGAGCCTGCCGCGGCAGATAATCCGGCCGAGAGCGACGAGGCTGCCGAAACTGACCAAGGGCCCAACGCAGACGGCGCAGACAACGGCGGCGCTGCCGAAGCGTCTGCACAGAATGCGACCACGGAGCCCCCCGCCGGCGAGGCCGCCAGCGCTGAGGAGGCGAGTGTAGAAGACGCAAGTATTGAAGACGCAAGTGTGACGGAAGAGCCCGCCGTCGCTGCACGAGGACCGGTTGTGACCCCGCAGGCCGGCGACACGCGCACGAACGAGATTGACGGCGCTGTGTATGTGTTCATACCGGGTGGCGAATTCACAATGGGCTCGGATGAGGGCAGACCCGATGAAGGTCCGGCGCACGTCGTGGAGGTTGACGCGTTCTGGCTGATGCGGGACGAGGTGAGCAATGCGCAGTACGCCGCGTGCGTGGCCGCGGGCGCATGCAGCGCGCCGGCGTCCGAAGGTTGGGATGGCGCGGAGTTGGCCGGCTTCCCCGTCACAGGCATCACGTGGGAACAGGCCACCGAATACGCGCTGTGGGCCGGCGGCCGCTTGCCCACGGAGGCCGAGTGGGAGCTTGCGGCGCGGGGAGATGACGGGCGGTCCTATCCGTGGGGCGAAGAGCCTCCCAGCGGAGAGCTTGTCAATTTCAACTTTTCCGTAGGCGGCGTCACCGCCGTGGGCAGCTATCCGGACGGCGCCGGGCCGTTCGGCAATTTGGATATGGCGGGCAACGTCGAAGAGTGGGTTGCAGATCGATACGATGCCGGGTATTATTCCGCATCGCCCTCCCGGAATCCGCAAGGCGCGGAGGCAGGGCCGCTGCGTACGGTGCGAGGCGGATCATATTTCAGCAACGGCATGGATGTGCGCACGTTTGCCCGTGAGAAGGCATTGCCGAATGCGCAGTTTGACGGCGTGGGCTTTCGTGTCGCAGCGCCGGTCGAGTAGTGGCGCTCATTCGCGGGCCAGGGGAGCAGCGGCTGGGGCAAATCGAGGCATATGTCATGCCCGTTGGTTCTTTGGGCGTGATGTTGGGAGACGTGAGCTGGCGATTTTGTCGTTTCTGCGCAGGATTCCGGCAAGCAACGATTTGACTCACGAGCCGGCAACAGGCGTACGTTTATAGCGTGGACCGTAGGGCCAATCGGAGTTCCGTCCACACCGAACTTGGATTGGGCAGATTGAGGAGAACAGAATGGATCGGAAGCGGCTGTTTCTGCGCGGCAGTACGGCGGTGTTTGTATTGCTATTGGTCACTGCATGTTCTCCAACGTTGGAGAGTCTGCAGCAGCTTCGCCTTTCAGATTTTCTTGCGACAGCTCAGACATCCGCCGAGCAGGCGGAAGCGGCTGCACCGGCCGTCGCACTCGACACGCCTACGCCCGAACCGGCTTCACACGCGCATGAAGCGCACACAAGCGCCGGCGAGGAGACCGTTCCCGCCGGCGACAATAGTAGCGGAGAGACAGGCGATGACGCTGCGCCGTCCGTCTACTTTGTCTCGCCAATGGACGGCGCAGAGCTCACTTCGCCGCTGCAGGTGGAGATGGGCGTGAGCGGACTGTCAGTTGACCCCGCCGGCGAGATACGCGAAGGTTCCGGCCACATGCACATCCTCGTCGACGAGGAGTTCGTGGAAGCCGGAGAAGTCATCCTCTCGACCGACACCATGATCCACTTCGGCCAGGGACAGTTGGCCACGACCCTCGACTTGGAGCCGGGTGAGCACACGCTGCGCTTGCAGTTCGCCAACGGCGCACACATTGCGCTGGACGGCGACCAGTATCGCGACGAGATCACGGTCGTAGTGGCGGAGGGCGACGGTGCGGCCGCTGCGCAACCGGCGGAACCCTCTGTCTTCTTCATTTCGCCCACGGACGGCGCAGAGGTCACTTCGCCGTTGCAGGTGGAGATGGGTGCAACCGGTCTATCCGTGGATCCTGCCGGCGAGATACGCGAGGGTTCCGGCCACATGCACATCCTCGTGGACGAGGACTTCGTCTACCCGGGCGACGTCATCCTCACCACCGACACCATGATCCACTTCGGCCAGGGGCAGACTGACCACGACCCTCGACCTGGAGCCGGGCGAGCACACGCTGCGCTTGCAGTTCGCCAACGGCGCACACATTGCCCTGGACGGCGACCAGTATCGCGACGAGATCACGGTCGTGGTGGCGGAGGGCGACGGTGCGGCCGCTGCGCAACCGGCGGAACCCTCTGTCTTCTTCATTTCGCCCAACGGACGGCGCAGAGGTCACTTCGCCGTTGGAGGTGGAGATGGGTGCAACCGGTCTATCCGTGGATCCTGCCGGCGAGATACGCGAGGGCTCCGGCCACATGCACATCCTCGTGGACGAGGACTTCGTCTACCCGGGCGACGTCATCCTCACCACCGACACCATGATCCACTTCGGCCAGGGGCAGATGACCACGACCCTCGACCTGGAGCCGGGCGAGCACACGCTGCGCTTGCAGTTCGCCAACGGCGCACACATGGCCCTGGACGGCGACCAGTATCGCGACGAGATCACGGTCGTGGTGGCGGAGGACGGCGACGCAGCCGCTGCGCAACCGGCGGAACCGTCTGTCTTCTTCATTTCGCCCACGGACGGCGCAGAGGTCACTTCGCCGTTGCAGGTGGAGATGGGCGCAACCGGTCTATCCGTGGATCCTGCCGGCGAGATACGCGAGGGCTCCGGCCACATGCACATCCTCGTGGACGAGGACTTCGTCTACCCGGGCGACATCATTCTCACCACCGACACCATGATCCACTTCGGCCAGGGGCAGATGACCACGACCCTCGACCTGGAGCCGGGTGAGCACACGCTGCGCTTGCAGTTCGCCAACGGCGCACACATGGCCCTGGACGGCGACCAGTATCGCGACGAGATCACGGTTACCGTGAAGTAGCGACTGTGAAGGCTGTTGTGGGATTGTTGGCGTGAACCGGCCTGCGTACAGGGGCCGCATTCAAGAGTAAGGAGCCACGATGCAAATGTTGAGGGCGGAACGGAGCAAATGGATGGCGACAC
Organism: uncultured Chloroflexia bacterium; assembly: GCA_963752485.1. Classification (GTDB taxonomy): domain Bacteria; phylum Chloroflexota; class Anaerolineae; order Caldilineales; family Caldilineaceae; genus JASGTU01. The sequence continues at coordinate 367,442 of CAVVYP010000007.1, read as the reverse complement.
GACTGCTGCTGGCGTCCATCTTCGGCGCGGCGGGGTTCGTTCTAGTTCTCGTCTCCATGCTCGCTTCTGCCCTGGCGCCTGTGGCGGTCCGCGCCCAGGATGCAACGGCCGTCGTTGGTGAATTGCAAATGGCTGCCGGGGAAACGGGTCCCATCAGCGGGTACGTCCTGACCTTGGAAGGCATGCCGGAGGCGCCGGCGGGCAACCGCTATGAGCTGTGGGCCGTGCCGGAGGGCGCTGACCCTGTGCGCTTGGATGCCCTGGCGCTCGAAGACGGCGCGCTGGTGCTGGAGGGCGCGCTACCAGAAGGCGCACTGGACGGGGACGCGCTGACCGGTGCGGCCATCGCCATCAGCATCGAACCCGACGACGACCCGGAGCCGGATGCGCCTGCGCAGATCGCCATCACCAGCGAACTGGCCGCGGAATATGCGCCTCTCCTGCGTCTGCTCTTCGTGGATGACGGCGTCAACGACGAAGGGCGCGCTCAGCGGTGCGCTCGAACAGACGGCCACCGCCCTGCAACATTCGGGCTTTGTCAACGAGGCCATCACCGCCGCCAACCTCGAGGGTGCGCGCAACCATGCCGAACATATCGTCAACATCCTGGACGGCCAGGGCGGTATGTTTTTCGGCGACCTCAACCGCGACGGTCAAGCGCAGAATCCGGGCGACGGCTACGGTGTGCGCGCGTATCTCAAGGACGCCAAGGCCGGCGCCCAGCAACTCCTCGATGACCCAGCGATATCCGACGATGCGCGTACATCGTTGCTGCAGGCAGTCACTGCGCTGGACGATGCGCAGGCCCTTGTGACCGAGGCGCGCGAACAGGCCACCAAGCTGTACGCCATCGACACGGCGGACGAGGCCGTCTCCGTGCACGATGAGCTCATCGCGGCCCTGGACGAGCTCACACAGTCGGCAGCCGCCAGCGGTGATGTCTTCCTCGACCTGGCCGTCTTCCCGCTCGTGCTGGACCCTGCCAATCTCAAAGCGCCCGTAGTCTTGGAGCGCATGGGGCAGGTGAAGATCGCCGGTGCGCTGCAGGACGACGGCCGCATGCAGACCAGCGGGTACGTCCTGACCTTGGAAGGCATGCCGGAGGCGCCGGCGGGCAACCACTATGAGCTGTGGGCCGTGCCGGAGGGCGCTGACCCTGTGCGCTTGGATGCCCTGGCGCTCGAAGACGGCGCGCTGGTGCTGGAGGGCGCGCTACCAGAAGGCGCACTGGACGGGGACGCGCTGACCGGTGCGGCCATCGCCATCAGCATCGAACCCGACGACGACCCGGAGCCGGATGCGCCTGCGCAGATCGCCATCACCAGCGAACTGGCCGCGGAATATGCGCCTCTCCTGCGTCTGCTCTTCGTGGATGACGGCATCAACGAGAAGGGCGCGCTCAGCGGTGCGCTCGAACAGACGGCCACCGCCCTGCAACATTCGGGCTTTGTCAACGAGGCCATCACCGCCGCCAACCTCGAGGGTGCGCGCAACCATGCCGAACATATCGTCAACATCCTGGACGGCCAGGGCGGCATGTTTTTCGGCGACCTCAACCGCGACGGTCAAGCGCAGAATCCGGGCGACGGCTACGGTGTGCGCGCGTATCTCAAGGACGCCAAGGCCGGCGCCCAGCAACTCCTCGATGACCCAGCGATATCCGACGATGCGCGTACATCGTTGCTGCAGGCAGTTACTGCGCTGGACGATGCGCAGGCCCTGGTGACCGAGGCGCGCGAACAGGCCACCAAGCTGTACGCCATCGACACGGCGGACGAGGCCGTCTCCGTGCACGATGAGCTCATCGCGGCCCTGGACGAGCTCACACAGTCCGCAGCCGCCAGCGGCGATGTCTTCCTCGACCTGGCCGTCTTCCCGTTGATGCTGGATCGCGCGTTCGCTGCCGGTGGCGACAGGCGTCGCCCAGTGTTGGGGCTGCGCAGCCCGCGGCAACAGCGAGCGATACTCAGACAGCCGGCGCGATGACGACGCGGACCGTGGCGCCCGCCATTCTGCCGCCGCCGCCGCCGGATGCGCAGGCCGGCGACACATGGACGAACCCGGCGGACGGCAGCGTCTACCATTTCGTGCCGGGCGGCGAGTACAGCATCGGCTCCGAGGCAGAGGGGGCCAGTCCGCGCGAGGCGCCGGAGCACGCCGTCTCGGTGGACGGATTCTGGGTGCAGGAGACGGAGACCACCAACGCCCAGTTCGCACGCTGCGTCGAGGCGGGCGTCTGCGATGCGCCCGACAACGAACGCTGGAACGACCCAGCCTACGCCGACCATCCTGTCGCCAACGTCTCCTGGCAGCAGGCGACGGCCTACGCCGAGTGGATGGGCGCTCGCCTGCCCACCGAAGCGGAGTGGGAGATTGCGTGTCGCGGCGCAGACCACAACCTCTATCCCTGGGGCGAGTTGCCGCCCTCCCCTGACCTGAGCAACTTTGAAGACGCGGTCCAGGATACGGTGGCCGTGGGCAGCTATCCCGACGGCGCGGCTTCCTCCGGTGCACTCGACATGGCCGGCAACGTCTGGGAATGGACCGCCAGCATGGACGAAGCCTATCCCTATGACGCTGCGGACGGGCGCGAGGACGCCGGCGTGGACGGCAAGCGCGTCATGCGCGGCGGCTCTTTCTACTACAACGCGCTGCTCTTGCGTTGCTCTGCCCGCACCGGAGCCAATGCCTCCACCCAGATCCCGCACCTGGGCTTCCGCACCGTGCTGGACGCCAGCGGCGACACATGGACGAATCCGGCGGACGGCAGCGTCTACCATTTCGTGCCGGGCGGCGAGTACAGCATCGGCTCCGAGGCAGAGGGGGCCAGTCCGCGCGAGGCGCCGGAGCACGCCGTCTCGGTGGACGGATTCTGGGTGCAGGAGACGGAGACCACCAACGCCCAGTACGCACGCTGCGTCGAGGCGGGCGTCTGCGATGCGCCCGACAACGAACGCTGGAACGACCCAGCCTACGCCGACCATCCTGTCGCCAACGTCTCCTGGCAGCAGGCGACGGCCTACGCCGAGTGGATGGGCGCTCGCCTGCCCACCGAAGCGGAGTGGGAGATTGCGTGTCGCGGCGCAGACCACAACCTCTATCCCTGGGGCGAGTTGCCGCCCTCCCCTGACCTGAGCAACTTTGAAGACGCGGTCCAGGATACGGTGGCCGTGGGCAGCTATCCCGACGGCGCGGCTTCCTCCGGTGCACTCGACATGGCCGGCAACGTCTGGGAATGGACCGCCAGCATGGACGAAGCCTATCCCTATGACGCTGCGGACGGGCGCGAGGACGCCGGCGTGGACGGCAAGCGCGTCATGCGCGGCGGCTCTTTCTACTACAACGCGCTGCTCTTGCGCTGCTCTGCCCGCACCGGAGCCAATGCCTCCACCCAGATCCCGCACCTGGGCTTCCGCACCGTGCTGGACGGTGAGTAGAATCGTGAAGCGGCAAATGTCTGCGACTCTGTGTCAGGCCGCAGAGCCGGCCTATGGCTTTGATATGGGATTGCAAACACAAATGAGCATTCGACGGCAAATTGGCAACACTATTTGGCGACCGCGATGTAGGGGCGAGGTACACTTCGCCCCGCAGGCGCAGATTGTCGACTCGAGGGAGCGCCGTACACGCATGACAAACCGCGGATCGCGTGGGGTGGGCTACTGGTCCGACTTCCCTGACACCTATCGGATGGAACACATCGAGGCCATCGCCAAATGGATCGCGGTGGGCGAGAGCGGCGTGGTCGTGGGCGGAAGCGGGGCAGGCAAGTCCAATCTCGTCGGATTTCTGACGACGCGCCACGACGTAGTGGGCCGCTATCTTCCCGGCGACATCGACGACTATGCGTTCATCCACATGGACGTCAACGCACTGCCTGCCATCAACACGCCCTTCTTCTACCGCGCCATGCTCCTCGGCGTACAGAACGCGGCGCGACGGCTCGACCCCGCGCTGCTGGCCGAGATCAAGAGCGCATCCGAGATGCTCATCAGCCTGGAAGACACGTTGGGTCTGCACTTCGTGCTGCAGCAGGCGCTCGACACGCTGGTCAGCCGCGCCGGCAAGCAGATCGTGCTGACCATCGACCGCTTCGACGAGGCGTTACTACAGCTTGACGCCTACACGCTCAACAGCCTGCGCAGCCTGCGTGATACGCCCACGCTCAAGGGCAAACTATCGTACATCGTGTTCACTCGCCATCCGCTCGCCCGGCTGCGCAACCCGCGTGAGTACGACGAGTTCCACGAGATCATGGTGCCGAACACGTGCTGGGTCGGACCCATGGCCGCGCGCGACGCTCGCTTGATCGCCGAGCAGATGGCGGAGCGGCACGGCGTCGCGTTCAATGAGGACGCCGTGGAGCTGCTGCTGCAGTTCAGCGGCAAGCTGCCCGCGTTCATGAAGGCGGCGAGCACTGCGCTCGCTACGGGGCTGCTGGTCCCCGGCGAACCGGCGCAGGAATGGCTGGACCGCATCCTGGATTCGCAGTCGATCCTGCGCAACTGCCAGGAGATGTGGGACGATCTGTCGCAACAGGAACAGGAGACGCTGACTTCAGTGGCGGCGGGCGCAACAGAAGCGGAACTGGATGCGGTCGCGCTCAACTACCTCATCGAGTCCAACCTGGTCGTGCGCTACCGACTGGCGTCCGGCGAGGAAGCTTTGCGCGTCTTTTCACCCATCTTCGAGCTCTTCGTCATGCGCCAGCAGATGAACATTTCCAGCGACATTTCGCTCGACCCGCAGACGGGCGCTTTGACCGTCAACGATCGCGTGCTGCCCACGAAGTTGACGCCGCCGGAACACCGGTTGCTGGCCTTCCTCATCGAGCACAAGGGCGAGACTTGCGCCGCCGATACGCTGATCGGGCGCACCTGGCCGGATGCGGAAAGGGCGGTCGGCGAGGAACCATCGAGTGAGCAACTGGGCGCGGTTGTGGCGCAGTTGCGCAGCAAGATTGAGCTTGACCCGGCCCGGGGCGTCCTGCTCCAACAGGTGGACGGCGCCGGCTACCGGTTGGTGGATGCGACTCAGCTTGCGAGCGTGCGCGTCACGATTGATGAGGACCAGTTTCAGGAACAGGTACAGAAAATCGTGGAGTCCGATTTCTTCCGCGACCTGGAAACCAAGGCGCGCAAGATGCGCCAAGCGAGAACAGATGGCAACTGACAACAACCCCACCCATTCCGACAACCCTGAGGGAGCGAAGGCGCCCAAGCCACAGGTGCGCTGCGCTCCGGGCATCTTCCTCATGCCAGAGCAGGTCGCTCTACTCAACCAGGCATTTCCCGGCGAGAAGGTCATCCTCGTCAAGGAGGAGTTCCGTTCCGGCTATAGCGGAGCGACCGTGATCCTGGTGACGCTCGGCGCAGGACGTGCGCCGCTGGTAATCAAATTCGCACATCCGCACGATCTTCAACAGGAGTACGACGCATACGTTGAATTTGTGCGCCAGGTTTCGCCGCAGAACATCGCCCATTTGCAAGGCGAGCCGGTTTCGTCCGAGGACGGACAACTCGGCGTGATCCAGTACACGTTTGCCGGCGGCGAGTCACATCTTCCGACCGATCAGTCTGCGCGCCTATTATGAGAGCGCAGGGGCGGAAGACACGGCGGCGGTGTTGAACCGGATCTTCCGCGTCTATGGCCGTCACTGGTGGGCGAACAACCACGCCGAATCCTACGTGCTGGACGAGCACTACGACCGGCTGCTCCCCGTGCATTTCCAGGCCAAACCGGTCTCGCTCGACACGCAGGCGGACTATACCGTCCGCTCCGGCGATAGTATCGCGCTCGTGACCGCGAAGGCGCAGATCGGCCAGACGCTTGCATCTCGTGAACCTGGTTGTCACAAAGTCCCGCAGCGAGGGGCGCAAGTTGACCCTCCACGCGGACCCGCCGGACAGCGAAGCCACCGCAGCCCTGCGCATTCGCGTCGAAGGCGAGGATCCGACCGACTACCGGCCGGGCGACGTAGTGGACTCGATGACAGTGGAGATCACGGCTACGCGCATGTCGCTATTGAGCGAGGCGGCCCGCGCCGCGCTCCCCGGACTGGACCCAAGCGCCAAACAGTTCACCCTGTCCACCGGCGATGGAATCGCCACAGATCGCCACGGCATCGTCCTGCCCAACCCGCTCATCAAATTGCCCGACCAGTTATACAGCGTCGTGGAGACCAAGATGTCGGTGATCCACGGCGATCTGAACCTGCAGAACGTGCTGGTCGATATGCCGACCGGCTTCTCGTGGCTGATTGACTTTGCGGAGACGCGCGTAGGCCCCACGTTGTTGGACTTGCAGCGGCTGGAAGTGCAGGTGATCACCAAGCTGATGCCGGCAGACGGAGACGTACCGCTGGCGTCCGTGGTCGAGATGATGACGCGCCTGCACGCGGACCCGCCTCTGCCCGCGCCGCCGCAGCCGGAGTTGCAAGAGCCGTACACACTGCTGGCCACGATCCGCCGGCTAGCCCGCCAATATCTGATGGACGACTTGGACTGGAACGAGTACTACTACGGGCTCGTGGTCGCGCTGATCGGCGCGCTGAAATATGACGAATTGGACGATATGGCGCGCAAGCTTGCGCTGGTCTGCGCGGCCGCGGCGGACAGTCTTGTCGGCAAGCCGCTGCAGACGACGGCCACAGGCGCCACGGAAACGCAGTTGATCGTCACGGCAGCGCCGGACGGAGTTGTGACGCCCGCGGTTGCCGGAGACGCGGCAACGCCCGAGCAAGCGGCGGATGAATCTGCCGCGCAAAGCCCCGGGCAAGAAGCCGTCCTGCCTGCTGCCGCTGCTGCGACTGCGGGCGCGCAGCGGCCAGTCGCGCCGCCGGCGGAGCCCGCCGCCGCCGCAGCAGCAGCATCGCGCGCGCCGCAACCTGTTCCGCAACAGCGGTCGTCCGGCGCATCGGAACCCGTGTCCGCCCCGACCAAGCAGCGCAGCCGCGGCGCGGGCATTGCCATCGGCGCAGTGGCCCTGTTGCTGGTGGCGCTGGCCGTGTTTTGGTTCGCCACGCGCTCGTCTGGCCCGGAGACTGCGTCCACCGGCGCAAACGGGGAGGCGGCCATAGTCGCGGCCACAGAGCATGCTGCGGAGAGCGATGCGGGCGCCGCGGATTCGGGCAGCGCAGATTCCGGAGATGATGGTGCAGATGCAGCGCAGGCCGGAGACCTGGCTGCCGGAAGCGCGGCCGCTGCCGTTGAAGCGCCAACAGACACGCCGTCTCCCGAACCGACTCCATCCGAGGAAGATAGTGATCCCTCTTCGGATGCGGATGCAGCTACAGAGGAGGCCACACAGGAGCCGGCTGGCACGCAGTCGGAATCGACGCCTGAGCCTGACGGTACGCCCGGCGTAGCCGGCACCGCAGCCGATTCCATAGTCGCCAATCCGGGCGCAACGGACGTCCCCTTGCTGGAGACGGTCTTCACGCTCAATGTGCGTTCTGGCCCAGGCACGGCGTTCGACGTCGTGGGGTCGCTGGAGGCGGGCGACATTGCGGACGTGCTGGGGCGCTCGACCGTGAACGGAGAAGAATGGTTCCAGATCGAGTATCCGGAGGACAGCGGCGAGCCCGCCTGGATCACAGGCAACCCGTCGTTGGTGAAGGTCTCCAGCGACGAGGACGTGCCGAGCATCGCGCGCGGCGATCTGCCCACGCCGCCGGCCATCGCGCCGGCCCAGGCCGCGCCGGCGCGTGCGGCTCCGCCGGACAGGGCGAGATCTACTACTCGGCGACTGCGCGGGGCGTTGACAATATCTACCGCGTGCCGGCGACCGGTGGGTCGCCCGTGCTTGTGGTTGAGCGCGGCCGCCAGCCGGCGCTCTCTGCTGCAGAGCTACTGGCGTACCAGAGCACAGACGACCGCGCGCTGGGCGTGGTGAGTCTGAACCTGGGCAACAACCGCACGACCCAATTCTCCAATTCGCCGGAAGACGCGCTGCCAAGCTGGAATGGAGACGGCGACGCCATCGTGTATACCAGCAATCGCGAGGGCGATCGGGCCTATCGGCTCTTCGTTACGGGGCGGCGGCACTGATCTGCCGCTGGGCCGGGGCGCAGACCCCGACTGGCATCCCACGCAAGACCTGATCGTCTACCGTGGCTGTGACGATGCGGGCGGACGTTGCGGCCTGTGGACGATGGCGTCCTCGGGCTCGTCGCGGCAGCAGTTGACCGATCAAGGCTCTGATTCGCGTCCCAAGTGGTCGCCGGATGGTCGCTCGGTGGTGTTCATGAGCCGGCGTGACGGCAACTGGGAGGTCTATTCCGTCGACGCGGCCGGCGGCGACGTGCAGCGGCTGACCGACGACCCGGCAAACGACGGGCATCCGGTCTTCAGCCCGGACGGCGGCAGCATCGCCTTCCTCACCAACCGCAGCGCCAACGGCGACTGGGAAATACAGACAATGAGCAGGGACGGCGGTGACTTGCAGCGCGTAGTCACGCTGGACGGCAATCTGCCCGACTGGCTGGCGCACGGACTCGATTGGGTGAACTGACACAGGCGGTCTCCCGAAGCTATTGGGGGACAACGAGACCCATCCTGTACACTTACGTTGCAGGCTGCACGCTCAGGCCGAAGACACGCGTAGCGCTTGCGGCGTAATAGTCGCGCGTGTCGACTGCCGGCGCAGACCGACCATGACGGCTCCCGACCGCATGTAGACAACCAACGCAACAAGATAGACGCCACAAGGGAGACTAATTGATGAAGCGCTCATTTTTCGGAAATCGCTTTCCCGGCCTATTTGTATCCGTGGCCGCCATCGCGATGGCGGCGCTGATACTTGCGGCATGCCAGTCCGCCGAGGAGCCGGCTCCCACGCCCACGCCGGACGCAGCCGCAGTCTGAAGAACGGGCCGCACAGGCGGAAGTCATTCGAGATACGACCTGGACCGTACAGAGCTTCGGCGGTCCGGATGCTCCGATCCCCGGCGTAGATGGCGCATATCCATCCGTCAACTTCCTTCTCGACCGCTTCACAGGGTACGCGGGCTGCAACTATTTTGTGGGCACGTATAGCGTGGAGGGCGACACAGTGCGCTTCGATCCGCCTGCCGTTACCACCGGCATCTGCGAGGACGATCAAGTGCTGCAACAGGAAGAGGCGCTCCTCACGATACTCCTCACGGCCAACCGCTTCGCATACGACGGCGAAGTCATCAGCCTCTTTGCGGACGACAGACAGTTGCTGACGTTGGAGGCGCTGGAGCCCGTTCCCTTCGAGGGCACAACGTGGAACTACCGGTTCTTCCAGGGCGACATGCCGTCGTGGCAGCCGGTCATTCCGGACACCTCCATCACCGCAGTGTTCGAGGGGGATACGATCTCCGGATCCGCGGGTTGTAACGAGTATTCGGGCACGGTGGTGCGCAATGGCGACGAGATTTCCATCGGTGAACTGACGACGACGGACAATACCTGCGCAGAACCGGGAGACATTATGGACCAAGAGGCGCGCTATCTGGCGGCGCTGCAGAACGCAGTGCAGATTCGCGAGTCGGCGCGGTCGCTCGAATTCTACGACGCGGACAAGCCGATCCTTTTGTTCTACGCCGAGTGAGCGTAGATAAGGGGCGCCTCGCCTGCCTGATGACGTTCGCGCCAAGTCAACGGCGGCCAAGTTGAAACTGGATTGACACTTGCCTCGCGGCGGTGCATCTAGGCAAGTCAAATCAGGCGAATCAGTGCCCATGAGATCGGCGCTGCTGGCGGCGCTTTCCTGAGCGAAGTCACGGGCATAGCAGTTCCGTCCGCGTCGATTTCAGGCCCAGCCTTGACGAAGTCAGGCGAAGGCGGTCGTGCGGCGGCGTTTCGATTTTAGAGAGTGGCTCAGTTTGTCATTCCCGCCTTGAGCGGGAATCTACTCGACGCATTTCGGGCAATCTCCAAGTGAGAGATGCGCCCGGTGTGCGCGGAGACTTCGCACGGCCCGTCCCGCGCATTGTATACTGGAGATATGGCTACACCGATCCTGGCCACCAAACTCTATGTTCCCCCGCCACGGCCTAAGGCGGTCGCCCGGTCGCACCTTCTACAACGGCTGGACCAGGGGCTGCACCGCAAACTGACACTACTCTCCGCGCCGGCCGGCTTTGGCAAGACGACACTGATCAGCGAGTGGATCGCTGCATGTTCGCGTGAAGCGGCATGGCTGTCACTGGATGAAGGAGATGGAAGTCGCACGCGCTTTCTCGCCTACCTGATAGCAGCGCTGCAGACGTTGTCTCCACAGCTTGGGCAAGAGGTGTTGGATGCCCTACACTCCCCGCAGCCACCCTCGACAGACTCGCTCCTGACCGCTCTGGTCAACGAGATCACCGCCCTCCCGGACGATTTCCTTTTGGTGCTGGACGATTACCATGCGGTCGACGCCCCGCCTGCGGACGAAGCAGTCACCTTCCTGCTCGAACACATCCGCCACAGATGCACCTGGTCATCGCCACGCGCGAGGACCCGCCGCTGCCTCTCGCACGGCTGCGCGCCCGCGGCGAATTGACCGAACTGCGCGCCGCAGATTTGCGCTTCACGCCGCAGGAAGCCGCCGATTTCCTCAGCCGGGCGATGGGGCTTTCGCTGCCAGAAGACGACGTCGCCTCGCTGGAACGGCGTACCGAAGGCTGGATCGCCGGTCTGCAACTGGCCGCGCTCTCCATGCAGGGGCATCAAGACGTTCATGGCTTCATCAACGCGTTTGCAGGCGACAACCGCTACGTCGTCGACTATCTGATCGAAGAAGTCTTGGACCGGCAACCGCAGGAAGTACACGCCTTCCTGCTGCAGACTTCGGTTCTGGACCGTCTGAACGGCTCCCTTTGTGACGCCGTGTGCTTCGGCGCGATGGAGACTGACTGCGACTCCGCCGAATCCGACAGAGCCCATACCGGCGCCGCCCATTCCGACACGGTCGAGGAACACAGCGGCCAGGCCATCTTGGAGACGTTGGAACGAGGCAACCTGTTCGTTGTGCCCCTCGACGACACGCGAAGCTGGTTCCGCTACCATCACCTATTCGCAGACGTGCTGCACGCCCGCTTGTTGGACGAACTGCCCGAAGTCGTGCCGGAACTGCATGGTCGGGCCGCTGAGTGGTACGAACGCAACGGGATGCGCGCTGACGCGATCCGCCATGCGCTCGCAGCCGAAGACTTCGAACGGGCCGCAGCCCTGGTCGAGCTGGCTTGGCCAGAGATGGACGGCTCCTTCCAGCCGGCCACGTGGTTGAAGTGGAAGATCGCGCTGCCCGATGACATCGTGCGACACAGACCGATCCTGAGCGTCGCCCATGCGTGGGCATTGTTGGACGGCGGCGAGATGGAGGCAGGCGAGGCGCAGCTTCGCGCAGCCGAGCAGTTGCTTGACGCCCCGTCCAGCGAGTTGATCGTCGTGGACGATGAACAATTCCGAACGCTGCCGGCATCCGTCGCCACCGCGCACGCCTATCACGCGCAGGCGCACGGCGATGGGGCCGCCACCATCCGTCACAGTCGGACCGCGCTGGACCTCTTGACACCGCAGGACCATGTGCGGCGCGGACCGCCGGCGGCGCTCATGTCGCTCGCCTACTGGGCCGAGGGACAGCTGGAGGAAGCCGCCGAAGCCCTGTCCGATGCTATGGCGGAGTTCGAGCTGGCAGGACACGTTGTCTTTGCCATCAGCGGCACGTTCGGACTGGCCGACATCCGGCTGGCCCAAGGCCGGATGCGTGAGGCGCGGCGTATTTACGAGCGCTCGCTGCGGCTTGCAGAGCAGGATGGCGCGCCCGTCGTGCGCGGCGTCTCCTATATCCACTTGGGGCTGAGTGAACTGCTGCGTGAGACCAACGACCTGGCGGCGGTCGACGCAACGCTTGCGCAGGAGCGAAGAGCTGCGGGACAAGCCTCCCTTGACGAATTTCCAGTACCGCTTCCACCTCGCCGAGGCGCGTATGCAGGAGGCGATCGGTGCGTACGACGAGGCGCTGGCACTGCTGGATGAGGCGGCGCGCCACTACGTCCGAACGCCGATCCCGGATGTTCGACCCATTCCGGCGTTGAAGGCGCGGCTATGGACATTGCAGGGACGGCTCGACCGAGCTCAAGCGTGGGCGCAGGAGCAAGGCCTGTCTGTCAACGACAGGCCCAGCTATCTGCACGAGTTTGAGCACATGACGCTGGCCAGGACGCTCATCGCTCAAGGCAAGCAGGAAGGCTGCCGACAAGCTCTCCTTGACGCGTTGAATTTGTTGCAGGGCCTACTCCGCGAAGCGCAGATGAACAAGCGTATGGGCAGTGCGCTCGAGATTCTCAACCTGCAAGCGTTGGCGCAGCGCGCGCAGGGCGATGAGGACGGTGCGCTAGCGTCACTGGCGCAGGCGCTTGCGCTGGCCGAGCCGGAAGGCTACGTGCGCATTTTCGTCGACGAGGGAGCTGCCGATGGCGGACCTGCTGGCGCGCCTGCGGGAGAATGCCACAGCCCCCGCAGAGGAAAACCGCACGAACGCGTACGTGGACAAGCTGCTCACCGCCTTCGGAGAAATCGAGGAAGAGCCTCATTCACGACGTGAAACGCAGGAGCCGCCGCAACGTCCGGCGCAGAAGCCGGCGCACAGGCATTGATCGAGCCGTTGACCGAGCGTGAGCTGGAAGTCCTGCAACTCGTTGCCGAAGGTCTGACCAACCGGGAAATCGGCGAACGGCTTTTCCTCGCTCTCGACACCGTCAAAGGACACAACCGGCGCATCTTCGCCAAGCTGGACGTGAGCACGCGCACCCAAGCCGTCGCCCGCGCCAGCGAGCTAGGCCTGCTCTAGCCGCTACAACCCCGCACCCACGGACACTCCCCGCAACAGCATAGGGTTTACGGATTCCGCGTATGAACGCGGATGGGGCCGAAGCCGCGATCCCTGAAACTCCGCGTCTATCCGCGAATCGTGTCCCCCAATAACAACACCCCCGTACAACACTTTCGTGTCTACACGGTGACACTGTGTGGACGCTATGCTCTATACGACCGTTGAGCGAAGGCGCAGAGGGCGCCGGGCGACTTGCGAGCGTGTCGAGGGCAGGCGGTCGGAATGGCGGTAGTCGTAGAGCAATGGCAAATCAAGACAATCCGCAAGCGAATCCAGAACCGCCGGTGATCTACCAGCTTCGCATCAAAGGGCGCCTGGGCAGGCAATGGGCAGAATGGTTCGAGGGCATGGCCATCACGTGGGATGACAACGGTGACACGCTCTTGACGGGCCCGGTCGTAGATCAGGCCGCCTTGCACGGCCTGTTGCGACGAGTGCGGGACCTGGGCATACCGCTGGTCTCGGTGGCGTCGATTGGCCCCGCCCAGGACGACGCTTAGGACAGTTCGGATGCAGCCTGATGCCTATCGCTTGACAGGCGCCGGGAGTGAGTACGGGAATGAGCGTACGAGGCTCATCAAGAAAGGAGAACAACCGTGAATCGCACCAAACGTCAGCCAGGGGAAACCGAGCAGGGCGAAATCGGACAGAGTAAAATCGAACAAATTGAGATCGAGCGAGGACAGCCTGTGCCAGGCCAAACCACAATGACAAACCGAATCGCAGAGCTGCCGCTGCGCGCCACGGCCAGAATCGCGGGCGTCCTGTATCTGATCATCATCGTGGCTGGCATCTTCGCCCAGTTCTTTGTGCGCCAAAGCCTCTATGTGCCCGGCGACGCTGCCGCCACCGCCGCCAACGTCGCCGCCTCAGAAGGCCTGTTCCGCGCGGGCATGACCGCCGACCTCATCATGGTTCTCAGCGACGTAGCGCTGGCGCTGGCCTTCTTCGTGTTACTGCGACCCGTGAACGTAGGGTTGTCCCTGCTGGCCGCATTCTTCCGCCTGGTGCAGGCGTCCGTGCTGGGGATGAACCTGCTCAACCTCTTCGTCGGCCTGCAGCTTGTGACAGGCGGCGGTGATGTGGCCGCAGTCTCCGCACAGGCGGATGCACTGGCGATGCTCTTCTTCGATGCGCACAGTATCGGCTATGTAATCGGACTGGCCTTCTTCGGCATGAGCATCTTGGTCCTCGGCTATCTGGTCTACAAAGCGGAGTACTTCCCAGCCATATTGGGTTTGCTGCTGATGGTGGCGTCCGTGGGCTACATGACCGATACCTTCGCCAACTTCCTGCTGCCGAACTACGCGGACTACGCAACACTCTTTGGTCTGATCGTATTCGCACCGGCGTTGATTGCCGAGCTGTCGATGGCGCTGTGGCTGTTGGTGAAGGGCGTGAAGGATCAGCCGTCGGTGCAGCCAGAGGCGAGCTATTCAGCGCAGGCATCCAGGGAGGCCCATTACGCCTGAGTGGCCGATCCACTGCGTTCCCGTCCCCTTGTTCGGATCGAGTGATTTTCGACACGTGGCTTGAGTCAGTTGGCCGGCCAAGTTGTTTGGAACAGTAATTCGGAAGTAATCGTAGTTGTGAAACCGGGGCTACGGAACCCCGTATAATAGGAGAATACACATGCGTACCATTATGTCCCTTGCTCTACTTATCGTGCTAGCCGTCATCATGAGTGCATGTATGCCGGTTCAGGCGCAGATCGAAAGCCCTGGGTCGACCGATCCAAGCGCAGATGCGCCCGCCTATGCCGAGCGTGGACCACACGCAGCCGGCTACGCGCCGCTCGTCATTGACGAGGGCGGCGACCGCCCGCTGGACGCAAGCCTCTGGTATCCCGCCCTCAACCCGACCGGCGCGGAGGAGGCCGTGACCTACGAGGTCGCTGTGAAGGTCCCGGACATGCAAGGCGGCCCGGCCGTCGTGTATGGACAGGCGCTGCAGGATGCGCCCGTAGACGACACTGCGGCGCCCTATCCGCTGGTGGTCTTCTCACATGGCTTCGCGCTCAATGCCCCGTCGTACCACTCACTGCCGGAACACTTCGCCTCACACGGCTTTGTCGTGTTGGCTCCGGAACATGTCGAAGCAGACTGGTTTGACGGCGTGGCGCACACCGTCGAGCGTCCACATCGACATTGTGCGCACGCTGGACTACGCCGAAGAATTGAATGCCGCAGGCCCGCTGTCGGGTCTGATCGACCTGGAAAACGTGGCCGTGGTCGGCCATTCCTACGGCGGCTACACGGCGCTGGCCGCAGCAGGCGCACAGATCGACTACGGCGCCTTCGTGGAACGCTGCAGCGCCCTGGCCGAGGACGACCCGGAGATGTTCCTGTGTGCGCCGCTGCTGGGCAAGGACGCCGAGATGGCCCAGGCAGCCGGCTTGGACGCGGTACCGGCCGATCTGTGGCCGTCCATGGGCGATGCGCGGGTGGATGCGATTGTACCCATGGCGGGCGACGCTTTCCTCTTCGACGAAGCGGGTCTGGCAAACATCACCGTGCCCATGATGGCCATCGGCGGCACCGCGGACACGGGCACGCCCTTCGATTGGGGCAGCCAACTCTCCTACGACTACGCGTCCAGCGCACAGAAGTCGCTGGTAGGCCTAGAGGGGGCGGAGCACATGATCGTCGCCAGCCCGTGTGCGGATATGCCATGGCTGGAGGGCAGTCCCTACGCCGAATATCTCTGTGGAGACCCGGTCTGGGACAAGGAGCAGGCGCTCGACCTGGTGCACCATTTCTCGACAGCGTTCCTGCTCCACACACTGCGCGGCGACGCGGACGCTCACGCGATGCTATTGCCGGGCGCAGCGCAGTTCGACGGCATTGACTACGCGACGACTCTCAACTAGCGTCGTGCTCTAGATTGATTCGTCGTCACCTTCTGGGAAGGCTCGATGCAGCCTACCCAGAAGGCGACGGGCGAGACGGATGAACCAGGTACGTGATTCCGGCGGAGTCGCACTGCCGCCCGTGCAAGGAGAGGAGAACATCGCATGACTATCGAGAAAGTGTGTATTGTAGGAGCCTCCGGAAAATTGGGGCAGTACATGGTTCAGCACTGCCTGGACCGGGGCTACGAAGTAGTCGGCGTGTGCCGGGAAGAGAGCGTCGGGAAGCTCGAGGCATATGCAGAACGCATTACCATCATTCCGGGCGCAACAAACGACCGCGACGTTATCAAAGAGGCGGTTGCCGGCTGCGACGGCGTGCTGACGGTACTGGTCCCGTGGGGAGTCCAACAGTACTCGTCCGGCACAGCCCAGGCCGTCCTGGACTACGCGGAACCGGGCGCACGCCTCATCTTCTCGTGTGGATGGCACATCTCGATGGACGGCAAGGACGTGTACTCTCGCCGTTTCCAGTGGGTCTTGCGCGCAGCCTCCTTCTTTGGGCGACTTGCACGCGCCGTGGAGATTGACGACCAGGTGGAAGCGTGCCACCGAGTTTTCGCCAGTGATACGCTGTGGACGGTCGTGCGCGGCAGCGATCTTGAGGAAGGCGAGAGCCAGGGACTGCCCGTATGGAGCCGACACGTCGGCGATCCCATCCTGGAAAGCAATCTCACGCGCCGCGTGGATTTCGCCCTGTTCATGGTAGAGGCCCTTGGGACCGATGAACTGATCCATGAGGCCCCGGCCATCGTCGGCCGCCAGACGCCCTCGGCGCTCGCGCACGCCGCTTCACGCGAGACTGCCGTCGTCGAAGGCGCCGCATGAGAGAGTACGCGAACGAATGCTGATATGGGCGGGAACACGGAAGCCTACCCGAACTGCGAGGCGCGTGGTATGCTAGAACAGGCGGAAGCCGAACCCACGACCAATCAACATCAGCGCCCACTAAGCAACAGGTTTGGCGGCGGGCCACATGTCGACAGAGGTGTCCCTCTCACCGCGTCGCACGCGTCTCCCCAAGGATCGCGGGCGGCGTCGATTTCGCCATGTCTAGTTCAACCAGATTTCCTAACATCCTGAGGCGGAGGACAGAGGTATGAGACAGTTGCAGAAGGCTGGTGGGATATCCGCACTCTACGAGGCGGCGGCCTATGTGGCGGGAATGGTCGTCTACCTTGTCGTGCTGGACTACCCTAACGTCGTCGACATCGCCCAGAAGATGAACATGCTCATCGAGTACGAGACGATCCTGTACGTGATGAACCTGCTCATCTATGTGGTCTTCGGCGCCGCACTGGTCGTGCTTTCGCTGGCGCTCCATGACAGGTTGAAAGCCGGATCGCCTGCGCTCTCACAGGTGGCGACTGTTTTCGGCCTCATCTGGGCGGTACTGGTCATCGCAGCCGGCATGATCGCCAATATCGGTACCGGCGTGGTCGTAGACCTCTATGCGCAGAATCCTGCGCAGGCCGAGACCGTTTGGCTGGCGGTCGAGGTCGTATACGACGGGCTCGGCGGCGGCAATGAGATCGTCGGCGGCCTGTGGACTCTGCTGGTAAGTTGGGCAGCGCTACGCACGGGCGCTCTGCCTCGCCTGCTGAACTATCTGGGCATTGTCGTCGGGGCGGCCGGCGTCATCTCAGCAGCGCCTGCGCTGGCCGAAATCGGCGGCATCGTTTTTGGGCTGGGCCAGATCGTGTGGTTCGTCTGGCTGGGCATCGTGCTACTGCGCGGCGACCAGCGAACTGTTCAGTAGCAGCGCATTGTCTTCCCAGAACATCTACGGCCGTCCGAAGAAGTAAGGAGAGCACATTGGATACGCTGGTAACGACGGAATGGTTGAGTGAACAGTCCGACGACAAAGATCTGGTAGTCCTGCACTGTGGCGTCGGCATGGAAGAGGACGGCCAAGGCGGCGTCAGACCCGCCAGCGGACGGCCTGAATACGACGCGGGCCACATCCCCGGCGCAGGGTTCGCCGACCTCATCGTCGACCTCTCCGCCCAAGACAGTCCGCTGCCCTGGGCGCCCATGCCCACGCCCGATCAGTTCTGCGCCGCCATGGGCGCGTTGGGCGTCGGCGACGATTCTCGCGTAGTGCTGTATGACGGCTATTACTCCATGCTGGCGGCGCGGGTGTGGTGGATGCTGCGTTGGGTGGGCTTCGACCGCGCCGCGATTCTGGACGGCGGCTTCAAGCTGTGGACAGCGCAGGGACGACCCATTTCGGCCGATCCGGTCGAACGGCCGGCCAATACGCTCACGCCCCATGTACGACCGAATGCCATCGCCGGCCGGGACGAAGTGCTCGCCGCCCTGGACAGCGACGCCGTCTGTCTCATCGACGCCTTGCCGCTGGAAAGCTTCAGGGCGCAACATATCCCCGGAGCGTCGAACCTGGATGCAATCTCACTGGTGGACGAATCAGGCCGCTACAAGTCGCACACGGAGCTTGCCGCCATGCACGACGGCGACCGCAATGCGCGCACCATTACCTATTGCGGCGGCGGAGTCGCCGCGTCGTCCAACGCCTTTGTCATGACACGTCTTGGCTTCACGGATGTGGCCGTCTATGCCGCCTCGTTGCAGGAATGGATGGCCAATCCCGACAATCCGCTCGTGGAGGGGACCGCATGAAGGCAGTCGTCTACGAGAGATATGGGCCGCCGGAGGTGCTGCAGGTCAAGGAGCTTCCGAAACCAAGCCCGAAAGACAATGAGCTGTTGATCAAGGTTCACGCCACGACCGTGCGCGCAGGGGATTGGCGCATGCGCAAGGCCGACCCTTTCTTGGCCAGGCTCTTCAACGGTCTCTTCCGGCCGCGCAAGAGGCAAGTTCTCGGCATGGAGCTGGCGGGTGAGGTCGAGTCCGTGGGCAAGGACGTGACGCGCTTCCAGCCGGGGGACGACGTGTTTGCGTCTACGGAGTTGCGCTTCGGAGGCTATGCGGAATACGCCTGTCTGCCTGAGGACGCGACGGTGGCCATCATGCCGTCCAACGTGACCTGGGAGGAGGCCGCCGCCGCGCCCAGCGGTGGGATCGCCGCGCTGGCCATTCTGCGCAAGGGCGGCATCCGTAGCGGTCAGAAGGTCCTTATCTACGGTGCGTCCGGCAGCGTGGGCTCCTTCGCGGTGCAGATCGCCAGACAGTACGGCGCGCAGGTGACTGGCGTGTGCAGTACTGCGAATCTGGAATGGGTGCAGGACCTGGGCGCGGAGCATGTCATCGACTATACAGCGGAGGACTTCACCCTACGCGAGGAGCGCTACGACCTGATCTTCGATGCTGTCGGCAAGATGATCTCCGGATTGACGGAGTCTCACTTCAAGCAGGCGCTCGCCCCAGGCGGAACCGTCGTCAGCATTGAAGGGAACTACAAAGAGAGCGTAGACGACCTGGTCGCCCTCGCCGCTTTGATGGAGGCGGGTGAGGTGGAGTCCGTCATCGATCGGCGATATGCGCTGGACGAGATGGTCGAGGCGCACCGGTACGTCGAACAGGGACACAAGAAGGGCAACGTGGTCATCAGCGTGACGCGGGACCAGAGCTAGCAACGCCGGGGAGACATGCATGCAAGCCATCGTCTATTCAGAGTACGGACCGCCGGACGGGCTGCGGCTCGAAGAGGCGCCCAAGCCGGCCCCAAAGGAGGACGAGGTTCTGGTGAAGGTGCATGCAGCATCGGTCAATTCCTGGGACGTGGATCTCCTGCTCGGCCGGCCATATCTGAACCGGATGGGCGTGTTCCGCAAGCCCAAGTACCCGATCCTCGGCGCGGACATCGCCGGCGTCATCGAGGCTGTCGGCAGCAACGTCGAGCGGTTCGAACCGGGTGACGAGGTGTTCGGCGATATCTCCGGCTGCCACTGGGGCGGGTACGCCGAGTACGTCTGCGCCCGTGCGGATGTACTGGCGCACAAGTCCGCGTCCATGTCGTTTGAGCAGGCCGCCTCCCTGCCCCAGGCGGGCGTGCTCGCAGTGCAGGGACTTCGCTATGGTGGAGAGGTTGAGCCGGGACAGGAGGTCTTGTTCAACGGCGCAGGCGGCGGCGTGGGCACGCATCGGCGTGCAGATCGCCAAGGCGTGCGGAGCGGAAGTGACCGCCGTGGACAGCGCCGGCAAGCTGGAGACGCTGCGATCCCTGGGCGTGGACCACGTTATCGACTACGAAAAAGAGGACTTCACCCGCAGCGGGCGAACCTATGACCTGATCGTAGATGTCGTTGCAAAGCGTTCATTGTCCGACTACCGGCATGCGTTGCGCCCAGAGGGCGCATTCGCCATCATCGGCGGCTCGTCTGCCACGCTCCTGAGCGCATTTCTCAAGGGAACTTGGATCTCGAGGACTACCCCGCAGAAGATCGGTCTCGTGATGCATACACCGAACACGGCCGACCTGGATCTGCTAACGAACATGGTAGAGACCGGCAAGCTCGTGCCCGTTATTGATACGGTGTACCCACTGAGCGAAGTCCCGGAAGCCTTCCGCCGCCTTGCAGCGGGAGACGTGCTGGGCAAGATTGTCATCAAGATGGAGGAATGCTCATGAAAGCGATTGTACAGACCGATTACGGATCGTCAGACGTCCTCGAACTTCGCGAGATCGAGCGACCGGCCATCAAGGATGACGAGGTATTGGTGCGCGTCCGCACCGCAGGCCTGCACGCAGGCGACTACTATTGCATGAAGGGCGCGCCGTTTGGCGTGCGCTTCGTCGTAGGGTTCCCCAAGCCGAAGAACTATGTGCCGGGCTACGATGTGGCTGGCATTGTCGAGGCGGTCGGCAAGAATGTGACGCGCTTCAAGCCCGGCGACGAAGTGTTCGGTGCGTGCCAAGGCGGCTGTGCGGAGTATGTGGCTACAGCAGAAGCCGACCTCGTGCCCAAGCCGGCCAACGTGCCCTTCGAGCAGGCCGGCGCGGTGGCGACGTCTGCGCTCGCGGCCCTGCACGGACTGCGCGACGCGGGCAACCTGCAGCCCGGGATGAAGGTGCTAGTCAACGGCGCATCCGGCGGTGTGGGTACCTTCGCCGTGCAGATCGCCAAGGCGCTCGGCGCGGAGGTCACCGGCGTGTGCAGCGGGCGCAACGCGGAGATGGTGCGTTCCATTGGCGCCGACCACGTCGTCGACTACACGCAGGAGGACTTCACCCAGGGCGGGCAGGAGTATGACCTCATCCTTGACAACGTGGCCAGCCGCACGTTCGCGGAGTACAAGCGTACCCTTGCGCCCGGCGGGAAGGTCATCCCCAACAGCGGCAATGCGGGAATGAGTCACGTGGCAGGATCGATGGTGCGCTCGCTCTTTGTGCGCCAGCAGGGCCGCCCCTACCTTTCTTCGCCCAAGCAGGAGGACCTGCTCTTCCTGCAGGGGCTCCTCGAATCCGGCAAGATGGTGACTGTAATTGACAGGACCTACTCGCTGGAAGACGTACCCGAAGCCATGGCGTACCTGGGAGAGGGACATGCCCGCGGCAAGGTCGTCATCACGATGGTCCAGGACAGCACCGCCTAAAGACATACGCATGTGTCGGTTGTGGCGGCACAAAACGGTCAGGAGAGGAACTCATGACGACGTTGCGCGCAGGTAGCAGCAACGACGGCGAATCACGTACATCCCCCGTCCTCGTGGCGTCGACGGGGCGGCGGGTCGAGTTCGACTATCTGCGCACCTTTGTCGTCATCCTCGTGGTTTGGCACCACGCGGCGCTGGCCTACGCCGAGTTCTCGTTTATCAATCCTGAGAACCCGATCAAGACATTCAGCCCTGTCGTCGACATGCAGCGCTGGATCGGCTTCGACCTGTTGACGGGCTTCCACGACGTCTTCTTCATGCCCCTGATGTTCCTGCTCTCCGGCCTGTTCGTGTGGCAGAGCCTCACCCGCAAGGGCGCGCGGAAATACTTGAGCGACCGCCTCATCCGCTTGGGAATCCCGTTCATCATCGCAGTGCCCTTGTTGATTCCGCTGGCCTACTACCCGGCGCAACGGACTGTCGAGCTGGTCTACGGCGGGGATACCTCCTACGCGGAGTTCTGGCTGGGCATGGTGCGCAGCGGCTTCGACACGGCCGGCCCCCTGTGGTTCCTGTGGATGCTGCTGGCGTTCGACTTCGTGGCCGCGCTGCTGTACAAAGTGGTACGCAGCCCCGGCGCCGTTTTCAAGGGGCGAACGGTCGCCGTTTTGAGCGACCGCTGGCTGCATTCGCCGCGTTGCTGGGCGTCTCGATCGTGGCGTATTTGCCCCTGGCGCTCACATTCAGCCCGCTCCAATGGATCGGCGTCGGACCGTTTATGGCGCAGGCCAACCGCCTACTCTTCTACCTGGCGTACTTCCTTGCCGGTACGGCGATCGGAGCCTACGGCATCGAGCGCAGCCTGTTGAGGTCCGGCGGCCCGCTTCGCCAAGCGCTGGTGGGCGTGGTTGATCCTCGGTCTGGTCTCGCATATTGCGCTGACGGCGCTCGTCATCGCAGGCGCGCCCCGCCCCGTCATCACAAGCCTGGTCTTCACTCTCACGTGCGCCGCGCTTGTGTTCGGGTTCATGGCGCTCTTTCTTCGCTACGCGACCCGCCATGTAGGCGTCCTGGACAGCCTGTCTGCCAATGCATATGGCATCTACATTGTCCATTACGTATTCGTCACATGGCTACAATTTGGCCTATTGAGCGTAGATCTGTCCACGGTGGCGAAGGCGTTGTTGGTCTTTGCCGGTGCGCTGCTGCTTTCGTGGGGTGTGACCGCGGCCCTGCGACGTATTCCGGTCGTGGACCGCGTGGTCTAGCCAGTGTGCGGGCGCGAGAGTAGGGAGCCTCGACAGGGGGGCACATGAGAGCCATTGTCTATCACCGATATGGTCCGCCGGAGGTGCTGCGCCTCGCCGAGGTGGAGAAGCCCGTCCCCAAGGACGACGAAGTCCGGATCAAGATTCACGCGACCACGGTCACGGCAGGCGACTGCGAGATCCGCCGGTTCGATGTTGCGCCCCTCTTCTGGTTGCCGCTTCGACTGTACATGGGCCTGAGCAAACCAAGGATCCACATTCTGGGACAGGAATTGGCGGGCGAGGTGGAGGCGGTTGGCGCAGATGTTACAGGCTACCAAACCGGCGACCGCGTCGTGGCCTCGACGGAGTTGAGCATGGGCGCCTACGCCGAGTACACTTGCCTGAAGGCAGAGGGGTCGGTAGCGCATCTACCGGACGGTGTTCGCTATGAGGATGCAGCGACCATTCCCGTCGGCGGGCTCAATGCCCTGCTCTTCATGCGCAAAGCAAACATCCAGCCAGGCGAATCGGTCCTCATCATCGGCGCCGGCGGCAGCATAGGCACATGTGCGGTGCAGTTCGCCAAGGGTTACGGCGCGGAGGTGACCGCTGTGGACCGCGGCGACAAGCTGGAGATGCTGCGCTCCATCGGCGCGGACCACGTTGTCGACTATACGCGGGAAGATTTCACCGCGAACGGCGAAACCTATGACGTCATCTTCGACGTGATCGGCAAGGGCTACCCCGCGCGCACCGTGCAGTCACTGGCGCACAACGGCCGCTATTTGCAGGCGAACCTGGGGCTGGGGTTGATGCTGCGCGGGCTGTGGACGTCCAAGACTAGCGACAAGACCGTGACCACCGCGCTGGCCGGCAATGCCCCAGAGGACCTCGCCTATCTAGCCGGCCTCGTCGACGCGGGCAAGCTGCGCATCGTCATCGACCGCGTCATGCCTCTGGAGGAGATGGTTGAGGCCCACCGCTACGTCGAGGCGGGCCACAAGAAGGGCAACCTAGTGATCGCAGTGGCAGGCGGCAAGACGGCGCACTGACAGAGCGCTATTGTTCACCGTCGTATGCCCGCTCCAGCGCCGCGATGTCCAGCTTGGTCATGGATAGCAGGGCAGCCATCACGCGGTCCGCCTGCTCTTGATCAGCCTGCCCAAGTATCCGGCCCAAGGCAACGGGTACGACCTGCCACGATACGCCGAAACGGTCCGTTAGCCAGCCGCACTGGCTCTTCTCACCGCCGTCCGAAGAGAGCTTCTCCCACAACCGGTCCACCTCGGCCTGGTCTTCACAGTTCACCAGTAGGGAGACGGCCGGCGTGAGTGGATACCCCGGTCCGCCATTGATGATCGTGAACGCCTGACCCGCTACCTCGAAGTTGGCGACCATTACGTCGCCTGGGGAACCTCGCCCCGACTCGGTGTAGCGCTGGAGCGCCGTGACCCGAAAATCAGGGAAGACTGACGCATAGAACTCCATCGCCTCTTCTACCCTGCCGTCAAACCAAAGATTCGTAACGATTTTCTGCATGGTTTCGTCCTCCGTGCGCGCAGTCGACCTCAGGTGCTTCTTCCCAATCTGCCAAACGTACGGCGGGATTGTACCTCATGCAGGGAATCGCTGTCATGCGCGCGATCGTCCAGCGTGCACGACCATTGCTTTGAGAACAATTGCTTTGAGACTAATGGAAGTATCTATGCTGCATCGGAACTAGGCGTGCGGCACATTCGCGGCCCAACCCGAGCGCATTCGTCCAAAAATGTGGATAACTCTGTGGATAAGTGGCAAGGAATGGGTATAAGTGGCGATGCGCCCGTCCACTTCGCGGCGAGAGAAGGCCGTGTGCGTCGATCAACGACCGCGCCGGCGGGCGATGGCGCTCGCCTTCGGTTGAATCACTTCACCGTCAAGAAGTGTGCTGGCGCACAGAGCAAAATCGAAGCACGAGAGAGGCGCCCCGCTACTCGCCGCATTCGATCAGAACTCGATTGTCCCGATCCGCCGCAACTGCGGTACGATGGCGCGCGACATTGGACGATTTGGCGAGCGTGAGCCGCCGGCCGGTACAGAGGAGAATCTCGTGGCGACCTATTCCGAAATCGTGGAGCAGGCGCAGTGGGGCGCCACCACACACGCATCCATCAGCGAGGACTGGGCCCAAGGCCGCACTATCTTCGGCGGCCTCAGCGCGGGGCTGGCTTTGCGCGCGACTCCTGCCGCAGGTCGATCCGGAGCGGCCATTGCGTTCCGCGCTAACATCATTCGTCGGGCCTGTACGCGCCGGCGATGTCGCCATCACCACGCAAGTCTTGCGCACCGGGCGCAACGTCACGCATGCCCAGGCGCACGTCCTGCAAGGCGACGCCCACTGTTGCACGGTCCTCGCCTGTTTTGGCAAGGAGCGAGACACGCCCGTTCACATCGCGCCGCCGGTCATGCCCGATGAACTCGATGTGGATGCGCTGGCCACGCCACCCTTCGCGCCCGGCATCTCCCCGGCATTCACGCGTGACGTAGACTACCGCTGGACGTCCGAATCCATGCCCTACCTGGGCAACGGAACTGGTTCCAGCGATGGATGGATTCGCCTGCACGAGGCGTCCCCTATCACGCCCGACCTCTTCATGTTATTGGCCGACGCCTGGCCCTCACCCGCGCTCGCCATGTTACACGGCCCCGCACCCATCAGCTCGTTGACATGGAGCCTGGAAGTCTTCGACCTCAACCCAGTGCATCGCGCCGACGACTGGTGGCGCATCCACGCTTGCATCGACTCGGCCGCACATGGCTATGTGCACGAGGACGCCCTTGTCTGGGGACCGGACGGCGCCCCGGCTGCGCGCAGCCGCCAGACTGTCTCCGTCTACCAACCCGACCAAACTCGCTAGACCGCACCGCCCTCCACGCCCAGCACGCAACACCCTCACGGCCCTCCTTTCGTAGGGGGTCTGCAGACTCCCTACGAAATTGACCATCGCATTCGGTATCGAAAACGCTCTCCTTGGCCCTGACTAGCCTCGTCAATGCCTAGACATGCCTTCGCCGCATGAGACAACAGGGCCATGTAGCCATTTTGTAGCCGCGAGTGTTGTACAACATTGGAATAGTGATGTATGCAGCTCGCAGCGGCGCATCCTAGACGGAAAGGCAGTGTGCACGATGGCTATCCGAAGCAGCTTGCACGTTTGCGCTTTGATACTCATGACGGCGCTTATGATTGGGGTAGGTTGCGTGCCGGCAACCGAGACGTTCCTGATTCAGCCTCAGCCGGGCATGGCGTACGAGCAGTATGCCGAACTCGTGCGCATCTATTCCGGCATCATCGACGTACACCCAGACAGTG
Source organism: uncultured Chloroflexia bacterium (assembly GCA_963752485.1). Classification (GTDB taxonomy): domain Bacteria; phylum Chloroflexota; class Anaerolineae; order Caldilineales; family Caldilineaceae; genus JASGTU01. The sequence goes on along the minus strand of CAVVYP010000007.1, from coordinate 341,569 downwards.
CAGCGCTGTACGTTAGCCGCGGCTACGCGTTCGCCGAGCTGGGACTGCTAGACGAGGCGATCGGCGACTATACGCGCGCCCTCCAGCTCGATCCGACTGCAGCCACGGTGTACAACAGCCGCGGCCTCGCCTGGCAGAGAGCGGGCGAGGTCCAGCGCTCGCACGACGACTTCACGCAGGCGATTCGTCTGGACTCTCTAAGCGCCGGGGCACACAACAACCGTGGCGCGCTCCGCATCCAAATGAAAGAATGGGAGATGGCGCTGGACGACTTGGCGCGGGCAGTCGAACTTGCGCCGCACTGGCATGAGGCGCACAGTAATCTGGGTCTCGCGTATCTGGGAGCAGGCAAACCACACGACGCCCTGCGCGCCTTCACAGACGCCATCGCTCGTTGTGCCGACTGTGCAGAGCTATATCACCGGCGCGGAACTCTGTACCTGCGGACAGGGGCATTCGAAAACGCCATTGCAGACTTCGACCAAGCGATCGAGATCGATTCGGACGCAGCGCCATACTATGCGGCGCGCGGCGAGGCACACTTGCATGCAAGCCGGCCTGAGCAAGCCGTTGCCGACTTGGACAGAGCGCTTGCGCTGCAACCCGCCGATGCAGGCGTCGTCTACGGCCTCGCAGTCGCCTGCTTTCGCATAGACGACTACCAGGCTGCCCTGGACATGGCGACGCTGTTCATAGGTATGCACCCGGACGACGCGCGCGGCTATCAACTTCGCGGCGCGGTCAATGCGGAACTTGGCAACGCCGGCGCGGCCGTTATCGACCTTGAGAGATATCTGGCCATGAGCCCGCAAGCCATAGACGCGGAGGAGATTCGCAGCTACATCGACCTGGTGCGTGTGGGCGACTAGGACTAAGGTGCGGAGAGGGCCTGCAGGGGGTCAGCGCATTGACCGTTATCGCCTACACTACGAGTCTGTTGATACCACGCGCCAGTTCCACATCGAGGTCCGTGATCGCGTCACCTGCCTCGTGCGTTACGAGCGCAATCTGTACGCGGTTGTAGACATTCGACCACTCGGGATGGTGGCCGGCGCGCTCGGCAAGCAGAGCCACCTGCGAGATGAAGCCAAACGCGGCTACGAAGTCGTCGAATTCGAAGTTAGCATGCAGCTTGCCGTCTGCAACGCCCCACCCTTCGAGTTCCCGCAGTGCGTTTGCCAGTTCGCCGGCGCTTAGTGGCTTCGTCATCTTGTTTCTTCCTTTCGCTCACACAACCCCTCACACTACTTCATACCGAGGGGGCTTGCAGGGGGTCAGCAATACGTATGCCCCTGAGACCCCAAGTGGGCTTGGGGAACACGCTATGCCAACGCCATCTCTACCGCCGCATGTGCGTGGATTGCGGTCGTATCAAACAACGGTACAGGCGTGTGCATTTGCTGAACCAGTATGCCGATCTCCGTGCAGCCTTCAATCACGCCCTGCGCCCCGCGTGCGGCCAGCCCATCGATGATTCGCACATACTCGGCGCGGGACTCCTCGCGCACATCGCCCAGCACGAGTTCTTCGAATATCACTCGATGTACGACGGCGCGGTCATCGGCCGGCGGAATCAGTATGTTGAGTCCATGCTCGGCCAGCCGATCGCGATAGAATTCCTGCTCCATGGTGAATGCCGTGCCCAGTAGCCCCACCGAGGTCATGCCCGCGTCCAGTATGCTGCGGGCCGTGGCGTCCGCCAAGTGCAGCAGCGGAATACCGATCGCCGCCTCGATCTGCGGCGCCACCTTATGCATCGTATTCGTGCAAAGGAGCAAGAAATCTGCGCCCGCCGCCTCCACCTCCTGTGCGGATCGCGCCAACGCTGCGCCCGCCTGCTCCCACGCACCTGCTTGCTGCATCTGCTCAATTTCGTGGAAATCCACGCTTACCAGGGCAACGCGCGCGGAGTGTAGTCCGCCCAAACGCGACTTCACGCCCTCGTTGATCAGCCGGTAGTAGAGTTCGGTGCTCTCCCAACTCATGCCGCCCAACAGTCCGATTGTCTTCATAGTACGCAACCGCACTTTCTTCCTATTGCTTCCCGCTTGCACAACCAGAACAGATGTGCTATTTTCGAATGGAAAGTCCTTTTTCTCCCGTTGAACGCGGACGCATTCGATATTCCAGACGGACCGAACATGCCAACCGAGTTCTTGAGTTCGACCCTATCAGAGAATCCGGCCGAATTCGGAATATCGCCTGCATTCCCATTGTTGTGATGTGGCATAGAAGGTACATGGCGTAGCAGTAACGTGAATACAAAGGAGTTCATCCACATCCGGCTCGAAGCTTCTGCTGACGCAGTGCGCGCCTGGCTCGAGTCCATGGCCGCCGCCGCGCAGCGCATCGGTGGGCACACCTTTAGCGTCGCCAGCCTCGAGATCGCCCGAGATATGCCGGCTGCTGCACATCAGATCTCTACGCCGGAGGTGTCAGCCGCTATGCCGTCCGATAGGCCTCTCGATACGGATGCGAAACCACCGGCGCGCCGCCGCTATGGTATCTTCGACGGCAGCGGGGTCCTGATTCTTCGTGCGGATCTGCGCTGTCCGGACGCCGGCACGACAGTGCTGGAGTTGCGGAGAGATGACGCCTTTCCTCTTATGGCGGAGGAGCTGATGCGGCGGCTGGAGGAGCGTTTTCCCGGCGCCAGCGGCGAGGTCCTGGCGGAGAAACCTCGCGTCCGCTCCGGCGCGCCACCGCTGGCCTGCAACGTTTGGCTTGAAGAACAATTGCGCAAGCTTCCCAACCATGCGCGCTACCATCATCTCTACAACGCTTGGCTTGCGCACTACGTTGCCCTGCGCGGCTACGAACCGCTCGATCCCCGGCGCAGCTTTCGGGCCGCGGTGAGGGGCTGCTACAAGCGGATGAATGCCGGGACCGGCGCCCAATCTGGCTCCGCCGACATCGCATAGCCATTTCGTGCGGCCGAAATGACCCCGCACAGCACAGCCCCCACAACGAACAGGAACCATTCGTTCGCATAGCGACAACGCGTTCCTGCGCGACGCATTGCCCCTACAGTGGCGCGACCAGCGCTCTCCCATACCAGACAAACGCACATAGCAGGGCCAGCACCGCAGTGACCGCCGCCATTGCCCATTCCTGGCGGCGCAGATGCGTCGCCAGCGCGCCCATCATGAGCAGCCCCAGCCCGACCGCCGTATACTTGGTCACCCAGGCCAGGATGCCCAACAGCCCCGGCAGCACAAGCATCAGCGCGCCCACGATCTCCACAATGCCGATGCTGCGGATGCTCTCTTCGGAAAAATCCGACACCCACTCCATCTGTTCGCCAAGCTGTTCCTTGGAGCGCACCAACTTCATGACGCCGCTCAACAAAAATACCGCCGCCAAGATGCCCTGGACGATCCACAACACAATGTTTAACGTTTCGGCGTTCATGTTCCCCCTCTGCCCACCGTTTCTGTTTCCAACCGAATGGCCGTTGCAGAATCTCCATCGCGCACGTGCAACTCAGCGCTTGCCATTATCTTACACTGTCCGGCCCACCCATGCCACCTTGCCCGGTTGTTCGTCCGCTGGCCCACGCAACTTCCCTGCACCTGAGACTTGTGCGCCTCCGTGACTCAACAGGAGGCGCATGAACATGGCGGCACATCTCTCCCCCACCTGGTTTTGCCCGCACGTACAAGCTGGTGCATCATACCTACGGACAGGACTTCATTCCTGGCAAGCGCCTACCTGGAAAGGCCCGAGGAGGACACATGGCTACGTTTGTGCTCGTGCATGGGACCACCGCCGGCGGATGGGTCTGGAAAGACATCGCAGGTCCGTTGCGAGATGCCGGCCACGAGGTCTACACGCCCACACTCACTGGCCTCGGCGAGCGCATGCATCTCCTCACCCGCGCCGTGGGCCTGGACACTCACATCACAGACATTGTCAACGTGATCCGCTTCGAAGACCTGCGCGACGTCATCCTCGTCGGCCACAGCTACGGCGGCATGGTCATCACCGGCGTCGCCGAGCAGATACCCAATCGCATCGCCGAACTGGTCTTCTTCGACGCCCTGGTTCCGTACGATGGCGAATCAGCCGTCGGCGCCGCGGGCGAAATCACCTGCGACGACCTGGAACGACAGGTAGAGGAAGAAGGCGACGGCTGGCTGATCCCCGTGCGCCACGGACCCAATGACGTGCCCGCCAAGAACACGCCGCACCCCTGGAAGACGTGGACAGATCCACTCACTACGCGCAACCCGGTTGCGCTCGCCCTGCCGCGCACCTACGTCCGCTTCACCGCCGACAAGCAGGACGGCGAGTATTACGAAATCATGTTCCGCAAGTCCTGGGCGCGTGTTCACTACGGCCGCTGGCGTCTCGTCGAAATCGACGCGCCGCATCAAATTCTGCCCGATCCGGCCTCACGCGCCGCGGTATTGTTGGAGCTGTTCGCCGAATCCTGATTCGGTCGCCCTTCCTATGCCCGTTCCCGCGCCGACGTGCGTTTCCCAAATGGCTCTCTAGCTCGCGCACGGTGACCATCGCGCAATAGGGACGGGGCCCACGGATTACTCGCTCCCGTACTTTCGCCGTCCACAACGCACGCCTGACCGCATTCGCTGCCTGCACACACTCGCGCGCCGCCAACTAATGCTGAGCAAATCACAACTCCACCGCCCCCTATCCGGCACGCTCGTTCCCCTGCGCAGCGCCGACTACCGCCGTCTGCTCCCCGCCAATTTTGTCTGGTGGGCCACTATCTTCATGGAGTTCGTCGCCTTCGGATGGCTCGCACTCGACCTCACTGATTCCGTGTGGATGGTGTCCGTCACCGGTTTTTTCCGGTCCCTGCCGCTACTGCTCTTCGGTTCGTTCGGCGGCTCCCTTGCCGACCGCTTTGGCCGTCGCACCGTCATCGTCACCGCCCAGTTCGTCGACTTCATCGTCTATCTGTCGCTCGCGCTGCTCTCGTTCAGCGGCGCACTCGTACTCTGGCATCTCTTTCTCGCCGCGTTCCTACTCGGCACGGCCTGGTCCGTGGACTGGCCGTCGCGTCGAGCGCTCCTGCCCGACCTCGTTGGCAAGGAACGTACAGTAGACGCCATGCTTCTGGAGAACTTCGCCCAGGGCTGGGCGCGCATTCTCGGCCCGTGGACTGCAGGCGTACTACTGGCCTTCGCAGGGCCAGCGGGTTGTTTTGGCGTCATGGCCGCGGCTGCGTTCTTGGGCCTCGTGATACTGCGCCAGCTCTCGCGCAGGCCCGTGCCGCGCACGTCCATGCGGCCGTCCGCCTCACCGTGGAGCGTACTCGGGGAGAGCCTGCGCTATGCGCGCAACAGCCCGCCCATTCTAGGCGTGCTGCTCATCACCGTCATCTTCAACCTATTCGTCTTCCCGTACATGACGTTGCTGCCCGTATTTGCCCGCGATATCCTGGGCCAAGGCCCGGTAGGCCTCGGCTTGCTGGGCGCTGCTGCCGGCGTCGGCAGCTTCATAGGCCTGCTGCTGATCAACCGTCTGCGCCGCGTCTATTCCAACGGCTGGATCTTCCTAACCGGTACCTTTGGAATGTGCATCGCGCTGCTCGTCTTCAGCCAGTCGCAGGTCTACCCGCTTTCGTGGATCATGCTGCTCTTTGCAGGCATGGGACAGGCGTGCTTCGGCATCATGCAGACGTCCATCATCCTGCTTAGCGCCAGCGACGACATGCGGCAGCGCACCATGGGCCTAGTCGTCCTCGCCATCGGCGCCGACCCCCTCGGCAAACTGATGACCGGCGCCCTGGCGCAGACCTTCGGGGCGCCCGCAGCCCTGTCGCTGCAGACCATCGCCGCCGGCGTCTGCGTCGCCGCAGTAGGCATCGCCCTCCCCGGCCTGCGCCGCCAGCCCGAGCGTCCGGCCGTCCCTACCGCCGTCGAGTAGCGCGCCAAGGTGGCGCCACGCACCTCAAATGTGGAGGGGGTCTACAGGCCCCCTCCACATTATCCCTCTACTTCCCAGATAGCCCCCGGGTTCCGGCCTCCGCCCTACCCCGCCACCTGAATCGACCGCACAGGCACGCTCTGGCTGCGCCCCTTCAATTGCAGATGCCGCGATTCGCAATGCGCCAGATCCATCGACGCCGCGCGACAAGTCGTCTCGCTGACTAGAATCTCACCGGCGCCCGCCAACGACGCCAGGCGCGCCGTCGTATTGGCGGCGTCTCCCAGTACCGTAATATCGCTCACGCTTTGCGTGGAGCCTACAGCCCCCACGTAGGCCGTTCCCGTATGTACCCCTGCCCCTACCTCAATCCAGGGGCCATCCGGATCGGCGTGGCCCGTCGCCTCCAGCAAGGCGCGCGCCGCGTCGATTGCCACCCGCGCATGGTTCGACCCTGCAATGCCCGGGACGTACAGCCCGATCACCTGGTCCCCAACCAGCTTGTCGATCAGCGCATTGCTCTGCACGAAGATCTCTGCGCTGGTCGTGTAGAATCGGTTGATCAGTTGGTGGAACGCGGATGCGCCAATCTCTTCGGCGAGCGCTGTCGAGCCGCGCGCATCGGCAAACAGTAGGGTAAGTTCAACTTCGGCCCCAACCTCGTACTTTTTCACGAGCTTCTCACAGCGGTCGCACAGCGTAGGGTTGAAGCTTGAGCGGCCGGCGCCAAACCCAAATATACTGACCACCGCGCCGCCCACGCCCTGAAAGGGCGCGTTGCACACCCGGCAGCGCGTCGTGGCCGGCAGATGCTTGAAGACCCGGCGCACGGTCTTCACCATGGAATCCAGGTTGGACTGGTCGCCGGTGAGGTACGCCTCCCACAGCGTTAGCGCCCGCCGCGCCTGTCCGTCGCTTTGTGTACGTTCGTTTTCTGTTCCGTCTGGTGTGGTCATTGCGGGATTATATCACGGGTCCGCATACAGATATTCAGCCAGTTCGCGCCTCGCGCCGCAAATTGCCTCTTGACAAACGCGTCCCCTTGCGCGATTATAGGATCAACCTACTATAGGAGTTATCATATAGTAGACAGGTCTCATATCAGCCATCCGCTAGGACTCGCCATGTCGCTGGAACACGCCATACTCGGCTTTCTTCACTACAAGCCCATGTCGGGCTATGACCTCAAGAAGATATTCGACACGTCCGTGCAGCACTTCTGGCCCGCCGACCAGAGCCAGATCTACCGCACGCTCAACCGGCTGGCCGACCGCGATTGGGTGGAGCAGGAACTTGTGCCCCAGGAGGACAGGCCGGACCGCAAGCTCTATCACATCACCGACGCCGGCAACGCGGAGCTCTCCCGCTGGCTGTCCACGCCCGTGCCCCACGAGGACCACCGCAGCGCAGCCCTCATTCAGGTCTTCTTCGCAGCGCAGCTCGACGACGACGAGATACTCGCCATCTTCGAGCGGCAAGCGGAGATGCTGCGTGCGGGGCTCGCTCAGTTCGACGCGATCCCTGAGCAGGCCCTCCATTATGCACAGGAGGTCGACTCCGCGCGTGAAACGTACTTCTGGATGCTCACACTCGACGCCGGCATTACGTCGGCGCGGGCGCAGCTTGCCTGGCTGGAACGAGTGATCGACGACATCCGCTGCGGCGCAGTCCCGCCCCGCGGCGCGCCCTTCGCCGCGATGACCGTCGCCACTGAACCGCCGGCAGACGCTTAACCGGTGTATGCAGATACCAAGCGCGGCTCACCTACAGGCGCTTGGTCAGAATGTCACTACCCCCAAACAGGAGACCCGAATGAACGTAACACTTTTCAACGGAGCATTGGCCGAGGACGAGTTCACCGATGACGTTGCCGCCCGCGTCGCCCAGACCCATGCTGATGAGGGCGCGCGTGTCAGCACATGGCGCCTGCACGACCACCGGAGCGCCTACTGCCTCGGATGCTTCGAATGCTGGACGCACACGCCGGGCCTCTGCCGCATCGACGACGATATGCGCGCCATCACCGCGTCCATCATCCGCTGCGACCTGTGGATCATCGTTTCGCCCGTCACCTTTGGCGGCTATTCGTCGCAAGTGAAAAAGGTCCTCGACCGCAGTATCTGCCTGGTCATGCCTTTCTTCACGCGCGTAGACGGTGAAGTGCACCATGTGCCGCGTTACGAGCGATTTCCTCGCATGCATGCCGTGGGCGTATTGCCGGAAACGAACCCCACGCAGGAGTCGATCTTTCGACGTCTTGTGCAGCGCAATGCCATCAATATGCACGCGCCCGCGCACAGCATCGAGTTTGCGTATCGCAACACAGCCCTAGGTGCGATCACCGGCGTCCACGAAGACCGGCGCCGGCCGCGCGCCGGGCACTATCGAAAGGGTATTGGCATGACGAGCCAACCAAGCGTTCTTCTGCTCATCGGCAGCGCCAAACCCCAGGGCCGCAGCACGTCCGAGTCCCTGGGCCGCTATCTCTGTGACCGCCTCGCACAACAGGGAGGGGGTCTGCAGACCCTGTACGTGCACAACACCCTGCGCACCGAGGCGCGCACGCAGGCCATGCTCGCGGCAGTCGACGCAGCCGACATCCTTATCCTCGCCGCGCCCCTCTACGTAGACAGCCTGCCGTACCTCGTCACCGACGCCTTGGAGCGTATCGCCGCCCACCGCGCCGTGATGCCGTCGGGCAGCACACAGACCCCGCGTTTCGCGGCGATACTCAACTGCGGCTTCCCCGAAGCGCAGCATAACGACGTGGCCCTGGCCATCTGCGAGCAGTTCGCAGAGGCTGCCGGACTGCAGTGGGCGGGCGGCATGAGCATGGGCGGCGGCGGCGTGGTCCACGGCGTGCCGCTGGCGGAGCACGGCCCGCGCGCAGCAGGCATTCGTCGCGCCCTGAACATAGCAGCCGATGCGCTGGCGGAGGGGCACCGCGTGCCGGATGCGGCCATCTCGATGCTGGCGCAACCCGTCATCCCTGCCCGAATGTATACGACGATCGGCAACCTGGGCTGGCATCGCACCGCGCGGCGGCACGGGACTCGCCGTCGCCTGTACGACCGTCCACTGGCAGGATAGATTCGTGGGGGTCTGCAGACCCCCTTCGCAAATTGGACGGCCAAACGGCAATTTCTGTGCAGCCAAGCGTCCGCAGCCGGTCAATCCGTGTGCGGATCACGAATCAACTGACTACGCGAATCGGCCTCGCCGACCATCCAATTTGACGTATCGTTACACGAAATAGCAGAGGAAATCATGGCGGAGATTACGACAGCACAAGTGTGGGACGAAATCGACAAGCAACTGTTTGCTGTGTTGGGCATGGTGACGGCAAGAGGAGAGGCGCGTACGGCCGGCATCGTCTACACCGTGAGCGGGCGCAAGCTCTACATCTCGTCCGCCAAGTCGGCGTGGAAAGTGCGCCACATGCAACAGAACCCCCACGTCTCCCTGACCGTGACGATCCCCAAGCGCATCCCCGTGATGCCGTGGATCAAGATACCGGCGGCGACCATCACCTTCTCCGGTACGGCTCGCATCCTGGACCCGGCAGACGTCGCCGGCGACGTGCTCCAACCGCTCTTCCGCGGGCTGGAGAATGTGTCAGAGGACACCGCCGTCATCGAGGTCACGCCAAGAGGAGACTTCGTCACCTATGGCGTCGGCGTCTCCCTCATGGGCATGCGCGACACAGAGAACGCCCGCGGCCGCGCGGCAGTTTAGCAGCAGATATTTACCACGAAGACACAAAGACACCAAGGCAAACCTTGATATTCGTCGCGCCTTCGCGCCTTCGTGTCTTCGTGTCTTCGTGGTTCCCTTTCTATCGGACGATACGCTTGATGCCGTCTTTAAGGCACGGCGCGTTGAAGCAGTTTAGAAACCGATATGAACCACGAAGGTACAAAGACACCAAGGCAAACCTTGATTTTCTTCGCGCCTTCGTGTCTTCGTGGTTCCCTCACCTATCGGACGATGCGCTTGATGCCGTCTTTCATGAGCGGCACGTTGAAATTGAGCAAGAAGCCAAGGCGTTTGTCTGCCAATTTGAAGTAAGTAATCAACTGCGCGGTGTGCACTGGATGAATTGATTCCACTGCTTTCAATTCGCACACAACGAGTCCTTCCACAAGGACATCCAGCCGAAGTCCATCGTCCAACGCTAGGCCATTGTAGACGATTGGCAGGACAACCTGGCGCTCATTGCACACACCCCGCGCCGTGAGTTCATGGCAGAAACAGGCTTCATAGACTGACTCCAGAAGACCCGGCCCCAGCGCCCTATGCTACCGTATACGCGGCGTCCAAGACAGTCGTAGCGATCTCTTCCTCTCTCTTCGAAACCGGCGAGAATCGCTTGTCCATTGCCCCCAGTTCGTTCCTTCGTACCCTCGTACCTCGCGCCTTCGTGGTTCCAATCACCGCTTCATGCGCGGCAGCGTAATGCCCGTCTGCCCCTGATACTTGCCCTTGCGGTCGGCATAGGTGACGTCCGGCTCCTCGCCTTCAAAGAAGAGCACCTGGGCGATGCCCTCGTTGGCGTAGATCTTGGCGGGCAACGGCGTCGTGTTGGAGATCTCCAATGTCACGTAGCCCTCCCACGCCGGCTCGAAGGGCGTCACGTTGACGATGATGCCGCAGCGCGCGTAGGTGGACTTGCCCAAACACACTGTGATCACATTGCGCGGAATACGAAAGTACTCCACCGTGCGCGCCAGCGCAAAACTGTTGGGCGGGATGATGCACTCATCGCCCCGATGATGCGCCATCGCGCTCTCATCGATGGCCTTGGGGTCCACCACAGTGAGTCGCCCTGTCGCGGCCGTGAAGATGCGGAACTCATCCGCCACGCGAATGTCATAGCCGAAACTGCTCAGGCCATACGAGATAGCGCCCTGGCTGACCTGTCCCTCTACAAAGGGATCGATCATATTTTGTTCGAGGGCCATGCGGCGGATCCAGCGGTCGGGTTTGATAGACATGGCGCGTTCCTGGGTGATGTGGAGGGGCTGACACGCTTCCCACAGAAGCTCTAGGGTTCAATCAGACAGGCTGCACGCCGGCCTGCTGCTCGGGCAGTCGCCCTGTCTCGCAATCGCCGCCAGATCATACCACGCCGCGGAGCGAACAGGAAGACGATCGCAAAAACCGAAGTGGCGACAAGGACCATTGCTGGGCCCGCCGCAATGTCGAGATAATAGCTGAGATACAGACCGACCATGTTCGACGTCGCGCCGATCAGCGCGGCCACGGCCATCATCACGGGCAGCCGGCGCGTCAACAACTGCGCCGCGGCTGCGGGTGTCACCAGCATCGCCAGCACCAGCGCGATGCCCACCACCTGCAACGAGATCACAATCGTCACCGCAATCAGCACCAACAGCAGATAGCGCAGGAACGTCACCGGCAAGCGCAATACCACTGCCAGCGTCGGGTCGAACGCCAGCACCAGAAACTCTTTGTAGAAAAAGAAGATCGTGAACAGCACCAGCGCGCCCAGGATGAAGATCATCCACACGTTCGCCATAGAGACGCCCAGCACATCGCCAAACAGAATATGCGTCAGGTCGACCGCATAGCTGCTGGCCGTGCTGAGCAGGGCTACGCCGAGCGCGAAGCTGCCCGCAAATACGATGCCGATGGCCGTGTCCTCGCGCACCTCGCCCCGTTCGCTCAGGGCGCCGATGCCGATCGCCGCCAGCACGCCGAAACCCAACGCGCCGACCACCAACGGCCAGCCTACCAGATAGGCAAGCACCACACCGGGCAGAATCGCGTGTGCCAGCGCATCGCCAAAGAACGCCATGCCCTGCAGGATAACGTAGGTCCCCAGCACGGAACAGATGACGCCTACCATCACCGAAGCCAGCAGCCCGCGCCACATGAACCCGTAGCCCAACGGCTCCGTCAGCCAGCCTAGCCACTCCACGTGCGTTCCCCCTGCCTCGGCGTAACGATGCTGGCGTCCTTTTGCGAGCGGCCCAGCGCGTGTCCGTCTGACCCCAACACCCGCTCCACAGGCGGATGACCGCCGCCGCAACAAGTGTCGGTGACAATCACGTCGCCGTTCTCTGTGTGCACCACGTGCATCTGGTCACCATAGGCCTGCGCAAGCGCCGTCTCGGTCAGCACATCCTGCGGCCCCCCGAACGCCACGAGCCGATGATTCAGCAACATGATCCGCGGGAATAGCTGGGCGGCCTGGTTTAGGTCGTGGGTGGCGATGAGCATCGTGATGCCACTGGCCTGCAGATCACCGAATAGGGACAGAAACGCCTCCTGCGACGGCATATCCAGGCCTGCGAGCGGTTCGTCCAACAGAAGCAACTCAGACTCCTGCGCCAGCGCCCTGGCCAGGAAGACGCGCTGTTGCTGCCCGCCGGAAAGCTCGCCGATCTGCCGGCCGGCGTAGACCTGCATACCTACCCGTTCCAATGCTGCAGTAACGATGCGTCGGTCGGCGCGGCTGGGCCAGCGGAACATACCCATTTTCCCGATGCGGCCCATCATCACCGTGTCGTTGACGCTGACCGGAAACCGCCAGTCGATGCGATTGCGCTGCGGCACGTATCCGACGCAAATGTGCCGCTGAGGTCCGCTGCCATAGACGCGCACCTCGCCCCGCTGCGGCTTGACGATTCCCGCGATCACGTTGAAGAGCGTGCTCTTGCCCGCTCCGTTGGGCCCGACCACGGCCACCTGGTCGCCCCGATGCACGGTGAAGCTCACGTCGTCCAGCGCAGGGATGCCGTCGTAGCTGACGGAGACGTGCACCAGTTCCAGGCTGGGGGCGAGTTCATCGTGGTGAGCGGTCTGGGAGAAGATGGGCATGGCTTGCTCTGAGATTCAGTGCGATTCTGTCGCACGCCGCGGCAGTTGCGCGCCGCAATCGGCGCGCCCGTTATTGTATCATACCGCGTGGTGGGGTAATCAGAACGTCGTGCTCGTCCAAAGAATGAGCAGAAAGGCGGAGAGCCTACGGTTCCGGGTACTGCCGCTGCACCGTCGGCCACTTCGGATGCGAGGAGAGCAAATTGAACATTGTGCGTATGAAGGCCGCGTTGTCCGTGTTGCGCAGAACCGCGCACTCCATGCCGTCGCGCATCTCCAGCGTCCATAGCGAACTCTCGTACTCAGCCCAGTGCGCCGCGTACGAATCGTGCTGGAGGAAAGTCAACAAGGGGTCCGATGCCAGATTGGGGATGCGAATCACGTTCTCACGACGGATGCGCCACCATGCCCATATCAACAAGGGAAATGGCTCCAACCCGACCGGCAGCCGCCGCGAGTACCGGAACATGCCCGCACCGGTCGTCAGCTTCAGGATGCCGAAATGGACCAACGTGCGCAGGATCGAATTCGCGCTGGCCCGTGCGGTGGGCCGGTCGCCAAAGCCGCTCACCAGATGATTGCGTACGTCTCGCAGCGCGACCGTTTCGCCCAACCCATACCTGTCGTAGAACAGGAATCCTGCGGCGTTCATCATGTCGTTGTGGGCCACGGCCTGTACCAGGTACGCCGGCGCCAGCGCTTCAGTAGCGAAGAGCTGGCTATACGCCGCCCACGGATTGGGCGACGTCGTGCGGCTGCGCGGGCCCTCGCCCGCCACCGGCACGAAATAGCGTGAGATCTGATGCAGCGTGCGCCGTCGGGACGACGGAATCAGGACTTCCTGCGCAACGCGATCCGACGCCAACTCCAAGAGCTGCACAAGCGGCTTATTCCGCTCCCAAAGTTCCAGCAAGTCATGGGTCCACGCCGGCTTCACCGGATAGACCCACCCTTGGACGGGAGGCGGCGTGCTGTCACGATCATGTCGGGTGTTCGACTCGCGCGCAGATTCCATAGGTACCTCGTCAGGTAGCGCCATCGTCCATCATGACGAAACACCGCCATGTCAGATACGACAGGTTGCCACAGTATTGGCGCAGATGCGGTGGTCTGGATATGATGTAGGCTGCAAACATCTCATGTCGTCGGTGTCGACCCGATGGCAGACCCGACCCACACCCCTGCAACCACGTGGAGGGAATTTTGAAGACGCACCCTACATTGCCTGGAGCCAGCACCGCTGTAGACAAGGCGCAGTCCATCCGCCCGAGATATGGCCGCGTCGGCCTCGTCTTGGCGTTGCTGCTCGCCCTGTCGCTCATCGCCGGCTGCGGCATGTTCCGCCCGCCCGCACCGCCCTCACCCCTGCCCACACCAACTTTGATCGCCACCATCACACCTTCACCCGTGCCGCCGCTTGCCCTGGTGGACGCCGAGCTCTTGGGTGCGAAGGATATGACCGCAGCCTGTGACCACCCGCCGGAAGCAACCATGACGTGTGAGAACGAGGCGCACGCCCCCAGCATCAACGTGGACCATGACGCTTCCACCTGGTCACGCTGGTCCATGCGCTGGCAGAACGCGCCGCCGTTGACCGGCGACGAAGTGCTGCGTCTGCGCACCACCGTCACCGGCGACCTGCGCCCGAACCTCTACTTCGTCGAGGACGGCGGCGAGCGCCTCCACGTAGAACTGCGCCGCTTCGGGCTTCGCGACGGCGCGCAGGAGATACACGTGCCCCTGCGCGAGGTGAAGGACATCGACGGCAACACGCTCGACTTCGGCAAGATCAACGAGTTGCAGGTTGTCTTTGAATGGACCGACATGCTGGGCGACATGGATATCGAAAGCGTGCAATTCCTCTCGCTTTGGGAGGAACCGGTCGCCATCGGTCCCCACTCCCCGGAGATGGCCGAGGCCTTGGGCCTGCCGCCCGGGTTCGTCGCCGAAGTCGTCGCCGACAACCTGCGCGAGAACACGCAGATCGAGATCACGCCTGACGGTGAAATGATCGTCAGCCTGCAGAACGGCCGCATCTGGTGGTATACGGACCGGGACGGTGACGGCGTCTACGATCATCGCCGCCTCTACGCCACCGGCTTCACCGAGGTTGTCGGCCTTCTTGTCGACCGCTGGGAGGACGCCATCTGGATCGGCGGGCGCGGCCAGCTCTATCGCACCCTGGACATGGACGGCAACGGGGCCGCGGATGTGCGCGAGTTGCGCGTTGACGGGCTGCCCTGGGGCCGCCATCAGAACAATGGCCTCGAATGGAATCCCGACCCGGACCCGTTCACCGGCGAGCCGGGCGGCGAATGGATATACTTCGGCCTGGGCGCCACGGGCGATCTGGAAGTGGGCGAGGAATACAACGCCACGGTCCTCCGTTTCCCGCGTGACGGCCAGGGCCAGGATGATCTGGAGATTCTCAGCGAGGGCAACCGCAACGTCTATGACCTGGTCTGGGCGCCCGTGCCCGTGGACTTGGATGAGCCGGACGGCCCCACCGAGTGGCAGCTATTCGTCACCGAAAACGGCCCGGACTACGAAGACGACCCGGATGAGATCAACCACGTCTATCGGCCCGGACTTCACTTCGGCTTCCCGGACCAACTCGGTGACCTCGGTCCTGACGAGGTCGAAGGCGACCCGTACGCGGGTCCGGTCTACTCCGTTGTCCCGCACACTAGCTCCGACGGCATCGCCTGGATCAGCAACCCCGACTGGCCGGACGAGTACCGCACCCTCTACTCCGCTCTCTTCGGCGAGGTCTTCAACCCCGCGCCTGTGGGCCATATCGTGGAGGGCGTGCACCTGAGGGAGATCACCACGCCGGACGGCTACACTACGTACCGCGGCGAACCCTTCGACTTTGTCACCGAGTTGGACCGCCCGCTGCCTCTGACGGTGGACCTGGCAGGCGATATGCTCGTCGGCGACTACGCGACGGGGTTGATCTACGCCATTCGATACGCCGGGGAGGAGTAGTTCAAGGGTTCAACGCTGCCGCGATGCGGCCGCCTTGCGCACAAGGGCGGCGTCCACGTTGCCATTGGGCAGGAAGCAAGATCATCACCAGGCCGCATCCGTTGTTCCGGATGCGGCCTGGTCTTTTCCTCGCCAGGGCCCTGCAGGCCTGACGCCGGGGCGTGAATTTCCCGTACAATTTCGCCCGCTCTGAAAATTCGACTAAACACTTGCGCACGTTCAGTCGTCATATAGGCGAAGGTACAGATTGACGGGCGCAAGTGCGCAACGGAGACTGGTTCGGTGACTGGCGACAACGCAGCGGATTCCATCGCTCAACTCTACGAGGACTACGAAGACGCATTGCTGCGCTATGCCCTGCGCCTCTCACACGACCGCGACTGGGCGGAAGACCTGGTGCAGGACACCTTCGTGCGCGCCATGGGTCACCTGGAACTGCTGAGAATGCTCAAACGACACGAACGGCGGGCCTGGCTCTACCAGACGCTCAAGCATCGGTTCTTGGACCAGCAGCGCACCTGGCAACGCCGGCAGGAGATCCAGCAGGAACTGGCGATTCTGTCCGATAGCTCGACCGATCAGGCGGGCCTGTCGCTTTCGCCCAATCCGTTCGCTCTCGTGCCGGTGCAATACCGCGAACTGGTCCACATGCGATACGTGCTCGATATGAACAGCACGGAGATCGGCGACGAGCTGGGCCTGCCCGCGGCGACCGTGCGCTCTCGACTGCACCTTGCTATGAAGCACCTGCGGCGACAGAAATACCAACTGGAATAGGAGACCATGATGACTGAGTCAAATATCGGGACGAATGCAGAGAAAATCACGATTCGGAATGTCGCGCTCCTCGACCTGCGCACGGCCAACGAAGAGACGCTGCGATCCATCGGCCGCATCGAGAACGCGGCCGCGGTGCTCTATTCGCCGCAGACCGCAGCAAGCGTAGCCCGCATCTCCGCGCAGAACGTGGCGGCCATGCTCGAAGCGCCTGCCGACGCACAACTGGTGACCGGGCAGACCACGTGGGGCAAGCGCTTCTTCGACGACATCGACACGCCCCTCAGCGTGATCGCGGTCGGCCAGATCATGTTGGAGTCCGACATCCAACCTGAGGACGTGCGCGCCGGCCTGGACAAGCTGATCGTCGTCGGCCAGCTTCTCTATCCCGACCACCTGGGCGGCGTCATCCAGGGCAAGATCGAGCACCTGTCCGGGCAGACGCTGGCCTACGATGCAGACTCGCGCCTAACAATAGGCAGGCTGAAACTCACGCAGAGCTATCTGACTTCGTTGAAGGACGGCGCCAAGCAGACGGTGATCGGCTCGGTGAACGCCCGCGCTGTGCTGCCCAACGAGTTGATCGAGCGCAAGCTCGGCGACCTGCGCATCGTGGGCGCGCTCACCTGTCGCGAGGAGAACGCCGACGCGCTGCTCAGCCGCATGCAAGGCGGCGCTGCCGATGTCCGCGTGACGGTGATTCCGGCAGGCTTCGAGCCGGTCAGCGGCTCCGTCACGATCGACGCCGCCATGCTGGAGGCATTGCCCGCACGCAAGCTCTACGGCAGCGACCTGCACATCGCCAGCGACGTGGAAGCCGCCGCGCTGGATGAGGCCGTCGACGCGCTGCACGTCTCCCACCTGCTGATTGCGCCCGCCGCGCTGCGCAGTGTGCTGGCGCGCAAGGTCAACCTGCTGGAGACGGACGCCGTGCTGTACGCCGGCGCGCTGTGGCACGTGGACGACGAGGAGACGCTGGTAGCGGAGCGCTTCGACTTCGTGGATGGGCCAGTCACGCTGGTGGTCACCGGTGAGCTGACCATCGCGCCCGACGTGGACGCCAAGCTGTTGGCCGAGCGCATCGACAAGGTACACAACTTCGGCGAGATCCTGTGCACGCCCGCGGAGATGGCGGCGCTCCAGGCTCGCAAAGGCCTGGGCCACGGCGAGTTCGTCACAGGCGACACAGGCGACGCCGGCGACAACGTTATCGGCAACACGGCCTATCTGAAATTGTAGGCGCATTCGCCCGCGGAAACTGCATGCGTGCCCGAGAAGTGGGAGGAGAGAGACGATGTTACCCGAAATGTATGGAGCGGATGGTGTAGCACGAGAGATCGTACGCGACCGCGAGCGGCGAATCGCCAAACGCCAGTTGCTCAGCGAGTTGCCGCCGGCGCCGCCGAGAGCCCTCGCCCTGCGCCGCGTCCTCGCCCGCGCCATCGGTGTGCGACTGGTGAACGTCGGCGAGCGGCTGCGCAGCTATGGCCATGCCGAACCCGTCAACCAGTCTTGGCGCACCCAGCCCCAGTCCTGATTCTCTACAGTTCCGACCCTCTACCTTCCCGGAAGCTGCCGTCCGATTCGCAGAATCGGCGCTTCCGGGAAGGTGACTGTCCTTGAACGCTTCAACAAGGATGAAGGATGAAGCGTCAGCTCCGCTTGCAGCCCCTTGTGTGCAAAGCGGCCGCACAGCGGCGACCTTGAACGGCGCAGGGCCAAACCTTGAACTTTTTTCGCTTGACCACTACACTTCTCATGCCTCACCCGCAACCAATCCAGAAAAGGACAGCGCACACGCAATGGCCCAGCGACCGAATATCATCCTGATCATCACCGACCAGCAGCGCTTCGATACGCTGGCGGCGTGGGGCTACGAGCACATGATCACGCCGCACATGGACCGCCTCGTGCAGGAGGGCGTCTCCTTTCGCCAGGCCTATTGCCCCGGCGCCACCTGCATCGCCTCCCGCGCCGCCGTTTTCACCGGCATGTACGCGCACAACATCGGCGTATACAGCTTCCAGCCCTGGGCCCACCAGCGCCTCTGGGTACAGGACCTTGCCGACAGCGGCTATCACTGCGTCAACATGGGCAAGATGCACCTGAGCCCGCGCGATGCGCCCGCAGGCTTTCACGAGCGCGTCATCGTCGAAAACCCAACCAACCTGACCCACCTTCAGGGCGGCGCAGACGACGACTGGGGACGCTATCTGCGCTGGCACGGGGAACAGCGACCCAACCTGCGCAACCACACCGACCCCGACTGGATGGACAAGTATCAGGGCGTCGCCTGGCATCTGGACGAACACCTGCACAGCGACGTCTTCATCGGCATCGCGGCCACAAGCTGGATCGACGACTATCGCGGGGAGGAGCCCTTCTTTCTCCAGGTGGGGTTCACCGGCCCCCACGAGCCGTGGGACCCGCTTCCACGCCATCTGGAGATGTACGAGGATCGGCCGCTGCCCGACGCCGTGTGGCGCGACGGCGAGCTGGACGAGAAGCCGAAGCAACATCGCGCCCAGCAGGAGTACTTCGCCGACTGCTACGGCGAAGCGCAGATCGACATGCGCCGCATCGACGATGCAGGCATGGCGCGCATGCGCCGCCACTACTACGCCAAGATCACCACGGTGGACGAGCAGATCGGCCGCGTCCTCGCTTCCCTGGAGGCGAGGGGTTGGCTGGAGGACAGCCTGATCATCTTTTGCTCGGACCACGGCGAGATGCTGGGCGACCATCGCCTGCCCTACAAGTGGCTGATGTACGATCCCATCGTCCATATTCCTCTGGTGATTCGCCACCCCGGTTCCGTCGACAGCCCGACCGCCGTCCTCGACCTCGTGTCGCTCATCGACCTGGGCCCCACCATCCTGCAGGCGGCCGGGCTGGATGTGCCCGCCTATCACGAGGGGCGCTCCCTGCTGCCGTATCTGAATGGCGAGGAGATCGAACCGCGTACGTATGTCTTCTGCGAGGACAACTACCAGATCATGATGCGCAGCGCCGATCACAAGCTCGTCTACTACATCGGACAGGAAGCAGGCGAGCTCTACGACCTGCAGGCCGACCGCCACGAACTCGACAACCTGTGGAACGACCACGCGCATGCGGATACGCGGCAGCATCTGACGACCGAATTGCTCTCGTGGCTCGCCACCAGCAACTACTACAACGCCGGCTACAAGTGGGGGCAGCTACCGGGCTACGAGCTACGGTTCCCCAGCGGCGACGACGACGGAACCCTGGCCGGCAGCGCCAACGACCGCCCCAAGCAAGTCGACGTGCTATAAGCACCCCAGCGCACCCAATCCCCCAACCAAAAAAGGTCGCGCCCACCCGGACGCGACCTTGAACCTTGAACAGCGCAGCGTTGTTCGCAAAGCAGCCGCACAGCGGCAAACTTGAACTAACTGAACAAATTCACCGCATCCCGCAACATCGCCGCCGCCGTCGGTAACGGATCCCCCTCCCGGTCCTTGAAATACATCTGGCCGTACAGGTCGCTGTAGATTTCCACGCCCATCTCCCAGCCGTGGCAGCGGGCCAGGAATTCGTCCTCGGGCAGCGCAGTTGGGGCGACGGTGAAAGCGTAGCCCGCTCCATCCCGTTGCGCAGTCGCCAGTAGCTTGATCACCTCGCCGTTCTTTCTCGCTGCCTGCAGGTCAGCCGCGGTCAAGGTCGTGATGCCCTGCACGGTCACGTCGTCCAGCTTCGCCTCTACGCCCAGGAAGCTGTTGGCGATGATGACCAGCTTGTTCGCCGTGTCCCAGCCCTCCACATCCAACGACGGGTCAGTCTCCGCCAACCCGCGCGCCTGCGCCTCCGCCAGTGCTCCGTCGTACGTTCGGCCTTCCGTCATCGCGCCCAGGATATAGTTGGAGGTGCTGTTGAAGATGCCGCGCAACGACTCGATGTCGGCGGCGATCAGGTCGCGGCGGCCGATATTGATCACCGGCAGCGCGCCGCACACCGTAGCGCTGAAGGCCAAGCCCGCGCCATGCTGCTTCGCGAGCCGGCGCAGCTCCGGGAAGGCGAGCACCAGCGGCGCCTTGTTCGCCAGCACGACGTTGACGCCCTGGCGCAGAGCCATGCGCACAGCGCCCAGTCCCGGTTGGCCCGTCTCCAGGTTCACCGGCGAAGCGTCCAGCAGCAGGTCACAGTCGAAGTCCGCGGCCAGCACATCGCCCGGCTCCATGTTGGGCCAGTAGCCGGCCATGCGCCGCACTGGCACGCCCGACTCCTTGGCGCTCAGCGTGGCCGCAGGCTTGTAGCCTTGCGGGTTGACGGCCACGCCGCTGCTGTCGGCCACGCAGACGAGCCGAAAGGCCAGTCCGTACTCCTCACGCAGGCGTTCGCTCTTTAGGTCCAGAATGCGCAGAAAGCTGCGCCCCACGTTGCCCAGCCCGATCAGGGCCGTCCGTATCTCGCGTGTCATTGTTCGTTTGCTCCCTGGTTGGCGAGGGGTCGATTGTACACCGTGGAACCATTATACAGGATGACGCCAGACTCTGGGACGCCAGACTCTGGACGCCGACCGGCGCTCCAGCCCCTTGGGCGTCGGCCCCGCGCAGCCCTTCCAGGCATGGCTCCACGAACTGCCTGTTCGCCGCCGGACCGCCATCGCGTTGATGATGCGCTACAATGGAAGGGAACGGTAAGGAACGGAAACCGGGGCAGCAACCCGCAAACAACATACAAAGCACATGGACCCACAGAACAAGAATGTCCTTCGGCTCACCCCCTCCAACACGCGCACGGCCATCCTGTTTGCGGCCATGGTCATCTGGTTCCTGCTCGGGGCCAGCCGTTATGCGGCCGCCGGCGGTATACTGATGCTTGCGCTGGCGGCGCGTGGGGCTGGCCGGGGCCGTCGTCTACGGCGTCATGCTCCTGCCCAACAGCAGCTACCTGGAAGCCACGCCGGACGGACTGACCATCTCCAGCGCCTTCCGCAAACGCTCCTACGCCTGGTCGGACATCGACTCTGTCTACGTGGACGCCATCCTGTCCAAGCAGGTCGTGAAATACGAGGTGGAACTTCCTGAAAACGAAGGTGGGGTGGGCGCAAGACGCACGCCGCGAAGAGACACTGCCCGACACGTACGGCCTGCCCGCGCAGGAATTGGCCGACCAGCTAGACGCGTTCCGCCGCCGCGCGCAGATGGCGCCGCCGCCGGCAAGCTGACGGCCTACGCCGTGATCCGCGTCAGCCAGCGCGCCGGCCCACTGCCGCGCCCGTATCTACCTCACCCGCCTGCAGCGGACCTTCGTGATCGCGCTCGACCAAGAAAGTCTCCGGTGCGGCGGTCCGTTTGCCGCCCAGTTTGCGCATCCGCTTGTCCAACTGGCGCGCCGCGGTGAAAAGCTGCAGCCAGCGCGACATCTCGTAGGACGTATCGAACGCTGCGTACTCGGTCGCATCCAGTAATGCCGCGCGGCAACCTATCCAACGCATTGTGCGCACGACTTCAGGCGCGTTCATTTTGTGCGTCGGCAGCGCCCATCACGACCAGGTCCGCTCCGTGTAGATCCGACGCCGTCAGCTCGCCACACCGAGACCGTGTTGACCTCGCCCGCCTCGCCCAGCGTCTCCGCTACGGCCAGCGCCACCTGTTTCGTATTGCCGTGCAACGAATAGTAGACCACCGTGACCCTCATCACCGCCTCCCTTTCAGAGATCCTTGCCAGTTCTGTAGTACCGGTGCGCATTTACCGCCGCGCTGCCCCACCCGCCGAGGAGACGCCAGAGCCACGTGAATGGTCTTACGTCCCCCGAGCGCAACAAATGCAATCGCACTTCGTTCTTCGTCCCAGAACAGCGGGTCCACATCGCGCTGCCACGCCGTCTACGGGTACGCGTACCCATGCGTGCGAAGTTACCTTGCCGTCTGCGAAGCGGCAGCGCAGACAGTGGACCACGCGCGCCTCATAGCCCAGTCGTCGCAGCACTTCGGCCAAGGCCAGCGCCATCTGTTGGCAATACCCATACCCGCGCCCAAAGGCGCGTGGGTATGGGTCGAAACTGTTGCGGCGGCAGTACACCATGCGCTCGCCCACCAGCGCACGCGCCGCCTCCACTTGGTCGTATCCGTGTGGATAGTCAACGCGAATCCGGTCAGACGCCTCCGCCAATGTTAACGGCTCCAGGCCGGAACGGCGTCCGCGCCGCAGGGACAGCGTCGCCGGCAGTGCGTAGATTGGCGCGGCGAAGACTACGAGCAGCCCAGCCCCCGCCAGGACAGGTAGGGGATTCTTCATAGACGCTCCCACGTAGCAAGGAAACGCTGTGAATCAACCCAATGACAGCGTGACCGACTGAACCCCGGCGTCGCTATAGCTGTGAATCGTGCGCGGCACAGTCAGGCGAGCGTCGGATTCGTACACACTGCGGACAGCCGAGAGGTCCGGCGCATCCCCGGCGGTCAGATCCGCCACGTGGTCGAGAAAAGTCAGATCGTCATTCGTCAGGTCATCATCCTGTGCTTCGATGATGCCCCAGCCATCCCACGGCAGCAGTTCCTTTTTGTTCAGCGCCGCGACATCACGCACCAGGTTGCCGCGTACAAACCACAGCCCTTTCATATCGAAGATGCCGAATGTAACCGGGTCAGCCATGCCGGTGCGGCATAGCTGCCACGCCTTGCCGCCGGCAATGAACTGATCACGCGGGACATCAAGCGGGTCGAAGGCTACGTTTCAGCGCGTCGCACTGGAATGCGTCGAGCTGCGCGTCGACCAGGGTCCAGCGTTCTTTGGCGCCGTTCCAGTATTCGCACACCCAGTGATCCTCATAGTGATCGGGCATGAAGTAGGCGCCGAATCCACAACGCGCCCGTGCCGGCGTACCATGGTGGCGCAATATCGAGGCGAGCAGCACAGAGAAGTCGCGGCAGTTGCCTACCAATCGCATTTCGAGAGGGCGAGCCTTATCAAGGGGCCGTGAATCGAGTTCCAGCAGACGCTCCAGCTTCTCAGCCACGCTGCGCAGTGCGACCTCTTGCTTGCGTTCCTCCGGCAAAGACAGGCCATATCGCTCTGCCCAGAAGATGTGAACCAACATAGCCCTGGACGACCCGGCACGTATCGCCGATTTCGCCGGACAGAGGATCCAACAAATCCGCGTATTGACGGGGCTCGGTCATCACACTCTGGGTGGTATAGAATGCATGAGGATCCGCCATAGCGACCTCCGAATCGGTGGGGTGTGACGGAAAGAGTCTGAGCAAGGCGAAACGCGTCTGATTGATTCCCATTGTACTCCAAGCCGAGGCCGATGTGACTATCGGTTTTCACAAGATGCCCCCGGTTCGCCCCTTCGCACCCAAAGTTTGGCCCTTCCGCCCGCACCCGTTTTGTGCTATTCTGGCAATAGACGGATCCACAATGAAGGGCACACCGGGCGTGCGCCGGTTGCGGTCTTGTGGAGGAGGAATACGCTCGATATGCCGGAGAAGAATCAGCAACGAGAAGAAAAACCGGAACCAGAGCGGGCCGACGGCGCGCAATCAGCCTCCGAACGGAAACGCAAGAAGACGGCGCCGGGCTCGACCCTGCAGAGCTGGGAAGTAGAACTGTCTGCGCGCAGAGCCGCCTCGCTCACGTATTGGGCGCGCCTCCCTCGTCTCCCTACAATATGCCGCCCGAAGAGCCGTCCAAAAAGGTGCCCATCGTGCCTCCCGGCGACTTCGAATCGGATGCCGATGACTCGCCCCCTGTGCAGTTCGAGAATCCGGACGATACGATAGCATGCGAAGCCTGTTCCAAGAACTCGGACCAAGCGCATGCGCCGGACGACGACGCGAGCACAGACAACCACTGACCATACACGCCGCTGCCAAGCCGCATACCTTCCCATTGACGAATTCTAGCGGTAGCGGCCCCCACGAATCACACAAGGAGCAGGCCCATGTCCGGCTCGCATGAGCTGCCCGCGGCCGCGGGTGTCACAGAGAGCGACGAGTTCCAGGCGCCCGAACCGGAACAAGCGGAAATCATCTACCAACCCGATGCGCCCCCCGGCCCGCGTGGACCTCGACTGCACTCTCGCCGCCACATACCCATTGTCCCCGTCGGCCCCGAAGTGCCGGACACGACACCCACTGCGCCGCTGGCGCATCCAGGTCCCAGCGCCTTCCGCACGAGCCGCGGATCCGCGCCGGACGACCTCGTCATCGCCCAGCAGACATTTCTCGACTCCGCCGCAGACAACGGCACCGCTTCCCAGGTGTGCGAGCCCAGCGCCGCCGCCAACGAAGACGTGGTTTTCTACACCGGCAACTGGTTCGCGGCCGTTTCCCTCGACGGCGGTCGCACATTCCAGTACATCGATCCGGCCACCGCCTTCGACGACCCGCCGGGTATGCGCTTCTGCTGCGACCAGGTCGTACACTACATCGAACAGATCGATACCTTCGTCTGGCTATTGCAATACATGGTGAACGTCGAAGGCAAGAACGTACAGCGGCTTGCCTTCGCCACCACGGAAAATGTCCGCCAGGGCAACTGGTGGACCATGGACGTGTCCTCCGACGAAATGGGATTGAGCGGTCACTTCCTCGACTTTCCGGACCTGTCGGTGGGCCGCGACTGCCTGTATATGACTACCAACGCATTCCGCAGCTCCACAGGTCTCTTCGATGAATTCGAATGGGCCTGTTCCATCGTGATACGCCTGCCCCTTGCCGGTATCAGTGCGGGCAATGTGTCCGGCCAAACGGTGATGTCCGACGAGAACTTCAACTTCCGGCTCGCGCAATTCTGTGGCGAACGCGCCTACTGGGCCACGCACCAGAACACGAGCACACTGCGCGTCTACACATGGGAAGAGGATGAGGAGGATGCCGCCTTCTTCGACGTCCCCGTGGCCACCTGGACCGGCGGCAACGGCTATCTTTCCGAGACGCCCGACGGCTTCAACTGGCTGCGCCGCATCGACCCGCGCGTCCTCGGCGCGACCAAAGCCGGCAACATCCTCTACTTCGCGTGGAGCGTCGACCGCGGTGGAGCCAACGACCGGCCCCAGCCGTATATCCAGATTGCGCGTATCAACGCGCTGAACATGCGCCTGCTCAATAACTTGAATATCTGGGACCCGGATGCGGCCACCGCCTATCCTGCCCTCTCCACAAACTCCATACGCGAAGTGGGCTGCTCCTACGCCATCGGGGGCGGCAATCGCTATCCCAGCCACGCCGTCAGCCTGCTCACTCGCACGCGCAAAGACCTCATCGCCGACGAGGGCATGCGCGGGCCGTCGCAGCAGCGCTGGGGTGACTTCCTCACCATACGCCGTCACTACCCGCACACGCGCCTCTTCGCCGCCACGGGCTACGTTCTGCGCTCCGGCAGCGGCGAGCAAGACTCCACGGCCAACTACACGGTCTTCGGCAGGCGTGACGAGGTGGAGGCCGCGCAGCAGGCGTAGGCCGCCCTGAGCAAAGGTTCTGCCCTGCACGGGCATAGAACACGGAACTCGTTGAAGCCGTCTCTTCGGTGTAGCCGTGGAACCCCTGCGGTTTTCACTGATTTCGTGGCGCTTTGTCTGTGGTGGACACTCTTGACATCTCCAATCCCAGTCTCTAGAATGGTTCCATCATGGAACCGTAGTGGATCCGAATGGGAAGTGGCGAATGGCAACGATCACTATCAAGGAAATACCGGACGAGCTCTATGCTTTTTTGAAGGAGACGGCCAAGCGTAATCGGCGCAGCATCAACAGCGAAGTCATCTATGTGATTGAGCAGGCGGTGCGCAGCCGTCGTGTCGATGCAGAATACGCCATTGCGCGAGCGTGCGAACTACGCGCCTTGACGGCTGACCATCCCATCAGCATCGACGAGATCATGGAAGCAATCAACGACGGTCGTCCATAATCGCAGCCGATTCCAAGGTCGACCACACCATGATCAGCCACGCAAGCTGCTTTCCCGAACTGCTCGAATACTGTGACACGCTCCCGGTCGTCGACTGCCACGACCATTCCGTCACTCTCGGCCCCAAATACACAGATCCCATCCAGGTTGTCATCGGTGAATATCTGCTCACGGACATGGAGAGCGCGGCCCCGGAATCCGAGGTGTTGCGGTTGCTCGATTCGGACGTACCGTGGGAAGCGCGCTGGCCTATCCTGGAGGCCGCCTGGCAACGTACCTGTCACACCGGTTTTGCGCAGACTACGCGGCGCGTGCTCAAGCACTTCTATGATGAAGACGACGTCACCCTGCCCGCACTGCGCCGTATGCAGGACCGTCTGCTCGATCTGTCCGACGCGGCAGCCTTCGACCGCATTCTGGACGAGGCCAACATCGTAGTGCGCCTCGAGGACGTGTGGCCCGATGCGCGCAAAGTGCTCGACGGCTCGTTTGAGCTGACGCCGCGTGGCCGGCTCGTGGTTTCCCTTCCCGCCTATCATCGCGTGCGCAGCTTCATGGAGGTACAAGAGCTCGTGAAGCCGCTCAGACGCTCCGTCTCCAGCCTCGACGAGTACCTGGATGCATGCAGGGAAATCTTTGCCGGCTTCAAAGCCTACGGCGCCGTCGCGTTCAAGGATCAGTCCGCCTATACTCGCTCGCTGGATTACGGCAACCCCTCGCACGCCGAGGCCGAAGCCGTCTTCAATTGGTTCATGGCCGACGCCACGCGCAGCGCCGCGTACCCGGATGGCGTCAAGCCGCTGGACGACTACCTCTTCCACGCCTTTCTGCGCATTGCGCGCGACCTGGATCTGCCTGTGCAATTGCACACCGGCCATCTGGCCGGCCTCCACGGCGACATCACTAAGGCCAATGCAGTACAACTGGCCGACCTCTTCCTGCTGCACCGCGACGTGCGCTTTGACCTCTTTCACGCCAATTGGCCATATGGCGGCGAGGCGCTCTTCCTGACCAAGGCCCATCCCAACGTCAGCCTCGACTTTTGCTGGGCGCACGCCATTGACCCGATCTACTGTCAGGATTTGTTGCGCCAGGCGCTCTCCAGTGTGCCGCATAGCAAGATTCACGGCTTCGGTTCCGACTTCGGCGGGTTCGGCTACCCACCCGGCGGCGGCTATGCGGACCGCGCCTGGGCGCAGGCGCAGATCGCCAAAGAAAACATCGCCATCGCGCTGGCCGAAATGGTGGAGATAGAATACATCGACATGGACGAGGCCAAGACCATCGCCCGCGCTTGGCTCTTTGACAACCCCAACCAATTCTACCGGCTTGACTTGGAAGGTAAAGCGCCATGATCATCAGCGCCAGCCGCCGTACCGATATTCCCGCCTTCTATTCAGAATGGTTCATGCAGCGCGTGCGCGCCGGTTTCTGCACAGTTCCGAATCCGTTCAACGCAAACCAGGTCAGCACGATCTCGCTGGAGCCGCCGGATGTGGACGCCATCGTCTTCTGGACGCGCAACCCGCGCCCACTGCTGGCCCACCTGCCCGAGCTGGACGAACGCGGGTATCAAACCCTGTTCCAGATCACGCTGCTGGACTATCCGCGCTGGCTGGAGACGAACACGCCACCGGTGGACGCGGCCATCGCCACCTTCCGCGCCGTGGCGGACCACATCGGTCCCGCGCGCGTCGTCTGGCGCTACGACCCGCTGGTCTTCACGCGCAGCATCGATGCCGGCTACCACCATCGCAAGTTTGGAGAAATTGCGGCGGCGTTGGAGGGCTACACCGAGCGCGTGGTGGTCAGCGTCGTCGACGACTACGCCAAGACGCGTAGCCGCCTGGGACAGCTAGACGACGAGACGCCCGTCGCCAAAGAGACCGTCGCCGAAGACGACACCTTCGCCGAGTTGATGCGCAGCCTGGCCAGCATTGCCGGCGAGCGTGGCATGGAAATCCAGAGCTGCGCCGAGACGCTTGATCTGCAGCCCTACGGCATCGCAGCGGGTAAGTGCATCGACGACGTGCTGCTCAGCCGGCTCTTCGGACTCGATCTCGACGACAAGAAGGACCCGACCCAGCGCAAGGAATGCGGTTGCGTAGTCAGCAAGGACATCGGCATGTACAACTCTTGTCCTTTCGGCTGCCAGTACTGCTACGCTACCGTCAGCTTCGACTCCGCACGCACACGCTACGCGCAGCACGACCCTCATGCGTCTTCGCTCTTCGTATCCGAGCGTGACACCGCGACCTGATGTCCGGTACGGCAGACCGCGAAACCGTCGCCATCCTGGTGCGCCACGCCCACGCAGACTGGACGCCGGACGAAAATCGCCCGCTCACCGCAGGGGGACTGACTGCCGCTGCATCCCTGGCTGAACGGTTGGCGCATCTGCCCGTGGACGCGGTCTACGCCAGCCCGGCCACGCGCGCCCGCCAGACCGTGGAGCCCATCGCCACGGCGCGAAATCTGCCCATGCACGTTGTCGATGACCTGCGTGAGCGCGAGCTGAGCGGCGCGCCGGTTGACGACTGGCTGGCTGCCGTGCGCGCGGTGTGGGAAGACGAGGACTTCGCCTGGCCCGGTGGTGAGTCGAACCGCACAGCGCAGCGCCGCGGTGTCGACGCGCTGGAGCGCATCCTCGCCGCGCATCCCGGCGGGCAGGTCGTCATTGGCACCCACGGCAACCTCCTCGCCCTCATTCTGCAGCGATACGATCCCTACGTCGACTTCGCCTTTTGGCGCGGCCTCTCCATGCCCGACGCCTATCGCCTGCGATTTGGGCCGGATGGGATACAATATAGCCGCATCGGATGAGCGCTGCCGATCCCAAGCAATGCATAACCAGAATTTGCCAGTACACAGGGACAGACCATGAACGCAGTAGACATTCCTGACTTCGGCGCTTACGAGATCGACCACCTCGTCTGCGACTTCAACGGCACGCTGGCCGTCGACGGCGTACTCCTGCCCGGCGTGGCCGAAGCGCTCAGCGCGCTGGCGCGTACCGTGGAGGTGCACGTTGTCACCGCCGATACCTTCGGCACCGCGCAACGCGCCCTGGAGGGCGTCGACTGCCGCATCCATCTGCTCCGTCGCGACGACCAGCGCCACGCCAAGCTGGCCTATCTGTTTGTGCTGGGCCCGCAACGCTCCATCTGTATCGGCAACGGGCGCAACGACGTGGATATGCTGCGCGCCGCCGCCGTCGGCATCGCCGTCATCAACGCCGAGGGTGCGGCCGGTGAGACGGTGGCCGCCGCCGACATAGTCTGCAACAGCATCGGAGACGCGCTCGCCTTGCTCCACGAACCGAAGCGCCTGTTAGCCACGCTGCGCGCGTGAGGTTGCACCCTTGTGACGGCGTCCCGCCTGCGTAGGCCGGAACCTTCGCGAGGATGTGGTGCGTGCAGTTCGATCTTATGGGTGCAGTTCAAGCCGTCATCTCCGCCTTGAGCAGGAATCTACGCAACGCGATTCGCGCCCGCGGCGAATGTGAGGTGCACCTTAGCGTGTGGTGGCGGCTGTGTTTCTCTGCTGCCGTCATCTGCTATAATGGGCGAATCCGTACTCTATACGTGCGTCCGATCTGGCATCAGTTTCGTCACGCGAATCGGCCGTCCGCGCTTCGGCAGTCGGGCAGTGGCGCGGGGCGGCCATGAACAAAGGGAATCACCATGCGACTGAAGTGTTTGGGGTGTGAGGCGTTGGCGCGCCTGATCTATTTGTGTGCGGCGCAATCGCCCCACATTGTTGATATTGAGCTGTTTGCATTGGGGCTGCACAACCGGCCCAATGAACTGCGCAACAAACTGCAGGAACGCATCGACGCCACGCCGGCGGAGGACTACGACGCCATCATTCTCGGCTACGGCATCTGCGGCAAGGCGACGATTGGCCTGTCCTCGCCGCACCTGCCCATGGTGATTCCACGTGCGCACGACTGCATCACGCTCTTCCTGGGCGACCGGCTGCGCTACAAGACGGAGTTCGAAGAGAGCCCCGGCACCTACTGGTACACCATCGACTACATCGAGCGGAAGAAGCCGGGCGATGCGCTGGGCGCGACATCGGCGAGCACGGACAGTACGGCGCAGTATAACGAGTATGTGGAGAAGTTCGGCAAGGACAACGCCGATTATCTGATGGAAGTGATGGGCGCGTGGGAGTCGCATTATGAGCGGGCGGCCTTCATCGACATGGGGGTGGGCGACGGGACGGCTGTGGCGGAGAATGCAGAGGCGATTGCGGGGCGGCGCGGATGGCTGTATGAGAAGATGGCGGGCGACATGGTGCTGATCCGAAAGCTGATCCTGGGCGAATGGGACGGGGATTTCCTGCGGTTGGAACCGCGACAGTCGATCACAATGAGCTATGATGAGAACGTGGTGGAGTGCGCGTTGGTGGAGTGACAAGGTAGCTGTTTCGTCCGTATCGTGTTAGTTCGCGCGGTGATTGCGTAAGCGGAGGAGCTAGATGGGTGTTAGCAACGAAGCGCTCAATCGTGCAAAAGAGATCGCGGTAGCAGC
Source organism: uncultured Chloroflexia bacterium (assembly GCA_963752485.1). GTDB lineage: Bacteria > Chloroflexota > Anaerolineae > Caldilineales > Caldilineaceae > JASGTU01. The sequence goes on along the minus strand of CAVVYP010000007.1, from coordinate 310,653 downwards.
CGGCGCAACGCGACTGATCGTCTTTGGTAGCGCTGCCGACTCGCCGGAGACGGCGCGCGATCTGGACCTGGCATGCGCGGGGATCGAGGGGTGGCCGCTATTCGAGCTGGGCGCACGTCTGGAGGATGCGTTGCATGTGCCGCTTGATCTGGCGCCACTGGAGCCGTCGAACAAGTTCACGAGGATGATCGAACGACGGGGCAAGGAGCTTACGTAGAGCCAGTACATATTAGCCGAGAAAGAGCTTGTATCGTGAACATACTCCGAGATGCTCATATAGCATCCGGTAAATTGACCGATTACTTGCTTCAACCCAGGACTCATAACGACAAGTCTGCCTATCTTGCGCAAGCAGGATTCACTCGCGAAAATCCTGAGATACTGGAGTCGGCCATTCGAGAGTTAATTGGTTCCGAGGACGCCTCGTCAGATCGTGAGGATCAATACGGCCAATTCTTCGTCGTTTCAGGCGAGTTACGCGGGCCGGTTGGTGTCCTTCCAGTTACTACAGTATGGATAAGGCTCCATGGCGAAGACGTATATCGGTTTGTGACGTTGAAGCCGAAGAGGTGAGTGATATGGAACTCGAGATGTATCAGGAAGTCTCAATTCTTCGAGATATTCCAGAGGAGAACCTGCGTGCGGGGGACGTCGCGACGTTGGTGGATCGAGTCGACCATCCACACGGGGGCGAAGCCGGCGCAGTGTTGGAGGTCTTCAACGCGCTGGGCGAATCCATCGCCGTCGTCACTGTCCCAATTTCAGCCATCGCCCCGTTGCGCGGGGACCAAGTGCCGGCCGTGCGGACAGTTTCGCGGGCCGCCTAGATAGTGAAATATAGCCCAAGCCGCCGCTGAACCAATAGGGATAACGCAATGAACTCCCGAGAACGTGTCCTGACAGCCCTGCGCCGCGAACAGCCCGACCGCGTGCCGTGGATCGAGAGCCAGGTCGATCCGCCCATGGAGCGCGCCTTGCTGGGCAAGGATGACTATCTGCCCGAGGAGGTGAATGAACTGCTGGGGCTGGACAACCTCATCGCGCAGTTCGTTCCGCCACTGATTGTCGAGTATGAGACTCACGACGACATCATGTATATATCGGAGCCGCTGATCCGCACGCGGGCCGATCTGGACAAGCTGGAGCTGCCCAGCGCCGAGTCAATGGGGCTCTACCGGGACGCGGACGAGCTCGTTCGCCGCAACCAGGGCAAGTACGCGGTCGCGGCCAAGATGCGCATTGGCGTGTCGCCCACGCTGTTGAGCATGGGGCTGGACGGCTTTTCGTATGCGCTGGCCGACGATCCGGGGCTGATCGATACGGTGCTGGGTCGGTATGCGGACTGGACCATCGACATTCTGGAGCGGCTGCCGGAGACGGGTGCGGACTATATTTGGACGTTCGACGACATGGCATACCGGTCGGGGCCGATGTTCTCGCCGCGCGTGTTGCGCACGGTGTTCATGCCGCACATGCGGCGGGTGGCTGACGCCATCCGCGCCACGAGGCTGCCATGGATCCTTCACTCGGACGGCGACCTGTTGCCGTTCATGGAAGATCTCTTGTCGCTGGGCATGCAGGGAATGCACCCGTTTGAGCCTGGGCCGATGGACATTGAGGCGATGAAAGGGCTGATCGGCGACCGCGTGGCCCTGGCGGGCAATATCGACCTGCACTATACGCTGACGATGGGCGCGCCGGAAGAGGTGGACGCAGAGGTGAAGCGGCGCATCGAGGTGGTGGGCAAGGGCGGCGGCTATCTGATTTCGAGCGCCAACTCGATCACGTCGTATTGCAAGGTGGCGAATGTGCTGGCGATGCGCGACGCGATTCGCAAGTATGGGGCGTACGCGTAGCCGGCCGCCGTGAGCTGCGCGTGAATTGGCGTCCCTGCGACATCGGAGCTCAACAGGAATGACGCTCTGCGCAGCAATCGCGTAGGCAAATGAACAGGTGAAATGGGAAGCGCCGGGCGTCCTTTCGGATACCCGGCGCTTCTTCATCCCATCCCTGCTTCACGAGCAACGCTCCATACGACAACACTCAACACGACAACACTCGAACAACTTCCACGCATTCATCGAACCAGGGACGTATCTGTTTGGGTGCGCTGGACGGACGGGTCGTCCGGCGCTGCTTCCGGCGGTCTAGCTGCGCACGGGCGCCAATTTTCGTTCCGGCAGTGTAGCGGGAGAGGGCGTCCTGTGCTGTAGGCGCCGTCCAAATTGCTCCAGGCGCTTTCCGAGCCACAGCTTCGGCGAAGGTCGTGCGCCAGGCGCGGGCGAAGCCGCCTTCACAAATCCGAGTCCGATGCGCTGCACTTCTTGTCCCATCGTCGTTCGCCTCTGCATTGTACGGAAGCTCCTTCTGCTAGACCAGCACTCACCTGCATCTGAACACAAGTATAGTACATATGTTCTAGATTGTCAAGGACTTTTCGAACGGATTTTCTATGCAACGCGGATGGACGCGGCTGGTTCTGATTGCCGCTGATTCCTCCATTGGCAAATGACTGTGGTTCGGGAGCCGATCCACTCGAAGGCGGTGATACCGTGTGGCGCACAGAGCTGCGCCGGCGCGTTCTGTCGTGACAAGTCGCTGTCCTGCGGGAGGAGAGCGTGCGTGGGGAATCACGGCGCGCGCAATCACAAAAGGGGCGAGAAATCTCTCGCCCCTTTTGTGCAGTCTACTCGGTTTGGGAGCCCGGTGGATTAGGCGGTAGTAACGGTGACCTCGTCGAGCAGGTCGGTTAGGCCCAGGGATTCGACTCGGTCGGCGGTGGGCACGCCTTCTTCGGTCCAGCCCATGAGCTCGTACCAGTAGTTGCGCGCGTCCAGGAACGCTTCCTGCGTGATCTCCACGCCGGCCAGCGGGCCCTTCTTGAACGCCTTCATCACACGCTCGGGCATGCGGTCATCCTCGGCCGTGAAGCCCTCGCGAATGTTGAAGAGGCGGCAAAGAACCTGCGCCCGTTCGCCCACGGTCAGGATGTCACGCGGCGTGTATTCATGACCGGTGACGCCGGAGAGCGCTTCGGACATGTGGCTGTAGCGGTAGGGATGGAAGTGGCAGATGATGGCGCAGTCCAGGAAGTGCTTCCAGTTGACCTCCAGATAGAAGAGCTCCATCTTTTCCGGACCCAGATAGGTGGCCGGCATGGGCTCGAAGCGCTGTACCTCGGCCACCTTCTCCAGGGCGTCGCCCGGGTTGGCATAGCCGGTGTCGTGGATATTCATCATGTGGTCCGCGCCGACGGGAGCGACGGCATAGCCGACGCCCAGCGCATGCTTGAAGCGCGGCTCGTGCATGGGCAGTTCCTGACCCTTGACCTCTACGAGGAACTTATCGGAGTCGCCGCCAATCCACTCAGACAACTTCTTGGAGCCCTGGCCCATCATCTTGCCGAAGCCCTCGCCGTGAGCGATCATCTCGATGGCTTCGAGCATGCCCGGTCCGTCTCCCCAGAGCAGCTGCATGACCGTCCGGTCTGCTCCGGCGTGAGAGCGCCGGCCTCCATGCACTCCATGACATAGGCGATGGTCATACCCAGGCTGATGGAGTCCATGCCCCAGCGGGCCGTGTACTCGTTGGCCTTTGCCATGGCCAGCATGTCGTCGACGCCGACAGCGCTGCCCAGGCTGCCCATGGTCTCGTATTCCGGACCGCCGTACGCCTTGTCGATCTTGATCTTCTCGATCAGGTCGGAGCGCAGATAGGGGTTATCGGCGAAGGTCTGGTCTTCGTATTCGACGACCTGCTTACAGGTGATGGGGCAGACCTGGCAGGTGTCGCGGTCCACGAGGATCGTCTCGTACATGAGCTCGCCACTGATGCCGGTGCGCTCGTCGAACAAGGGATCGCGGAAATTGCGCGTAGGCAGTGCGCCGGCCGCGCCGAGGGAGGTGACGTTGGCCGTCGTGCCTGCCTTGACGGCCCAGGCGGCTTTGGTCTGGTAGTTGTCGCCCAGCCACTTGGAGACGGCGCCCGACGCGCTTGCGTTCGGCGACGGGTACGCGCAGTGTGCCACGCGTGGCGACGGCCTTCAGGTTTTTGCTGCCCATGACGGCGCCCATGCCGCCGCGCCCGGCTGCGCGGTTGATGTCGTTGATGACGTTGGCGAAGAGAACCTGGTTTTCGCCGGCGATGCCACACTGCGCCACACGGATGCGGTCGTCCTCCAGCTCTTCCTGGATCGCCCACTCGACATCGGCTGTGTCCTTGCCCCACAGATGGGCGGCGTCGCGTATTTCCACTTCGCCGTTCTTGATCCACAGGTAGACGGGGTATTCGGATTTGCCGTGGACGATGAGGGCGTCAAAACCGGAGCGCTTGAATTCATGTCCCCACCAGCCGCCGGCCTCGGAGCTGGCGATGGCGCCGGTGAGCGGGCTCTTGCCGCCTACGCCGTGTCGACCGGTGCCGGGCACGTTGCTGCCCTGCAGGATGCCGGGGGCGAAGATGAGCAGATTCTCCGGGCCGAGCGGATCCGCGCCGGCGGGCAGGTCGCGCAGGAGCAGCTAGGCGGTCAGGCCGCGTCCACCCACCAACTTGAGATAGACGTCGTCCGGCGGTTCTTCGATCCAGATGTTCTTGTCGGTGAGGTCAACGTGCAGCAGCTTACCCCATGTGCCTCCAACAGGCATAGGAAATTCTCCTTCAATTGTTCAGAAATCGGTCCAGGTTCGACAAGCGAGATGACTAACTATTCCAGGTGGCTATTCCAGTGATGGCCGGTCAGGGACACACACGCGGATTCACGTCGATACCCCGGTCGGCCTACGGCGGGGGTTGAACAGAGTGCGGGGGTGGAACGTGCGCAGGGGCGCCACGGCGCCAGAACCGCCGCTGATGCCGGGCAGGAGACTGAGCGTGTCGCCGTCACGCAGTTCGGTGTTCCAATAGGCAGGCTTGCCGTTGACGAGCATGATGATCTCGCCGGAATGGTCGATGCCCAATTGCTTGATCGCCGCGCCGACCGTGCTCACGTTGTCCACGGTCGCGCCGGAGGGAATCTGTTGTTTGAGTATGCCTGCCGTCTGAATTTGAACCGCCATTGATTTGTATTCTACTCGCTTTGAGTAGGCCGCGTCAAAAAGTCTGGCGGGCGAGCATCTTCCGGGAAGCGTCCGAATTCGACGAAGCCGGCGGCGGCTTCCCGGAAGCGCCGCGGTTGATCAGTCGTAATTGTGGTGGGCCTCCGCGCGATCCTGGGGTTCGTAGCCGAGGTCCCGGCGCGCACCTTCGATGTCCACCCAGCGCAGATCGTTGTCCGACATGCCGTAGTAAACGCCGAAGCGCAGGTCCGGCGGGGCGGCGACGGCGCGGGTGAAGATCTGGACGATGTCGCGCTGGCTGACATAGATGTCGGCGCCCTGGGGCGGGCGAGGGCGGTCGCGCTCCACCTGGCCGATGCGGATGCAGATGCAGGAGATGTCGTGGCGGTCGGCATAGACGCGGGCCAGGGATTCGGTCCACACTTTGGAGGCGCCGTAAAGGCTGCGCGGTTCGGCCGGGACGGCGGGCGACACCGGCTGCACGTCGGGCGGGATGTCGGCGTGACGGCGTTCCCACATGGCGCGGTAGGGCTCCCGCTCACGGTGGCCCTGGGAGACCATGATGCTGCTGGCGGCGACGATACGCTGGACGCCGGCCTGGCGCGCAGCCTCGAAGATGTTGTAGGTTGCGGTGATGTTGTTGTGCAGCACGCTGTCCCACGTATTGCCGGACAGGGTCCGCAGCGAGGTGGACGACGATGTCGATGCCCTGCACCAGGCGGGCCGCGTCGTCGAAATCGGCCAGGTCGCAGAGGGCAAAGCGGTCCGCCGGGATGTCGAGCGTCCACGCGCCGGGGACGCGGTCGGACGGGCCTTCGCGGACGTCCGTGGCATAGACGTCGTAGCGACCGGGTTGGGCGTGGAGGGCGCGGAAGGTCATGTAGCCGATCTGGCCCGTGGCGCCGGTGACGAGGATTTTCTGAGGTGCGGGCATGGCCGATTCCTTGTGGTGCGTGGGCGGGCGAGCGTGGGAAGGAAAGCAAACGTCTCGAACAAGATACGCGAGCGAGTACGCATACGGCGTGCGATCCTACGAGGATGGCCGGGAAACTGTGACCTACGAGCCGGTTTCCGCTTCCAAGGCCTCGGAGACGACGGTGCGCACGACGTAGATGGGTTTGTCCTGGCTCTCAAAATAGGTGCGCGTGATCATCTCGCCCAGCAGGCCCATGGTAATGAGTTGCACGCCGATGACCACCAGCAGTACGGCCAAGAGCAGCATGGGCCGCGTGCCGATGTCCTGGCCGAAGCCGAACTTGACGACGGTCAGGTAGAATCCGATCAGAAATCCCAGCCCGGCCGACATCAGGCCCAAGCGTGCCGAAGACATGGATTGGCCGAGTCGCGTAGCCGCCCAGGAACCAGACGGTGATCAGGTCCAGTGCGACGCGGACTGTCCGGCCGATGCCGTACTTGGACGCGCCATACTGGCGCGCGTAGTGGTTGACCGGCACTTCGGTCACCGTGCCGCCCACCTGGCTGGCAAGGGCGGGAATGAAGCGGTGCAGTTCGCCGTACAGATGCACATGCTGCAACACGTCGGCGCGGTAGGCCTTGAGCGAGCATCCATAGTCGTGCAGTCGCACGTCGGTGACGTCGGAAATCATGCGGTTGGCGATCATGGAGGGCAGGCGGCGGTCGAGGAAACGGTCCTGCCGGTCCTTGCGCCAGCCGCTGACAATGTCATAGCCCTCGTCGATCTTCGCCATCAGCAAGGGGATGTCGTTGGGATCGTTCTGCAGGTCGGCGTCCATGGTGATGATGACGTCGCCGCGCGCGTAGTCGAAGCCGGCCGAGAAGGCGGCGGTTTGGCCGAAATTGCGGCGCAGTTGGATCACGGTGAGGTGCGGGTCGCGCTGCGCGATTTCGTTGAGCAGTTCGAAGCTGCGGTCGTGGGAGCCGTCGTCGACGATGACGATCTCATAGGGAGCGCCGTAGTTGGTCAGCGCGTCCGTGAGCGCCTGGTGAAGGTGGGGCACGCTCTCCTCTTCATTGTAGAGGGGGATGACGACGGAGAGGACGGGATGGTCCGTAGGGGAAATTGCCTCGGGCTTGCCGGGCAGCGGCGGCGTCTGCATTCGGGTCCTCGGTCATCACCGCTGCTGCCGTCGAGTCTGATGTCGCCATGGCTGCTCTCACTCCCTCGCCGGGAGAAATCATCTTCCCGGAAGACCGGCTCTTTTCTACTGCTCCACCAGAGCAGTATCGCCGTCCAATGTCGTCTGTGCGCCTTCTACCAGCTCGTCGTAGGCCGGGCCTGCGCCCACAACGGCGGGGCGATGCCACGCCCTGGCGGCGACGACGCACGGGTCCACGGGCGTACCCGCCGCGGCCACAAATCCATCCGCCACCGGTAACACCAGCGCCCAACCGCTGTCCAAATGTTCCGTGCCCAGAATGGCGCCGCGGCAGTCGTCCGTGCGCCTATCGGCCAGCCGGCGCAAGGGGGCCGTAACCTGCCCGGCGCTGCCCGGCAGCCCGGCTTGGGTGGACCACGCTGGCCGGTCGTCGACGAGCAGGGGCGGCGCTTTGGCTTCGCACCATTCAGCGTAGTCACGCCGGCGTTGCTCGATTGTGGCGTGGATGCCGTCCAAGTCACTGACGTTCCACTCGCCCGTCATCATCTGCTTGATCTCTTCCAGTTCGAAGTAGAAAATATCTTCTTCGTCCTGCAGGCGTCCGTCGGTTGCGGCTTCGTGCGCGGCGGCCTTGGCCCATTCGCGGTGCCGGCCCAGACATAGGCCAGAGCGTGCAGTGAATGACTCTGGACGTGGTGGAGCATGCGCATGCGGGCGAGCATGTCCGGCGTCGCCTTGGCCGTTGCCAAGCCCACGGCGTCGAGCAGATGCTGCACGCTATGTGCGGCGGGGACACGCGCGGGTCGCTTTGCCCCGCGTTCGATAACGCCCAGCAGACCGTGCATGACGGGAACCGGGTCCTCATACCAGCGGGGGCGGGCCATCTCGGCCTCGTCCACGGCGCGATGGCCATATACGCTCAAGAACGCCGACAATCCGTCCACGGTTTCCTTGCCGGGTGCGGACGATTGCCAATCGTCAAACGAATCGCGGTCCAGCCACGCGCTCAGCGTTTCTGTACCGGCGTGGTTCTCCCCTAGCTCTTGCGCTAGCTCCACCAGCGCCGCGGCGAGTCCCGTCTCCACCAAAGAGGTAATGTCGCTCAAGGCGCCGTTGATCAGGCTCAGGGAGGCGGGGAAGCCCGTAGTCTCCAGGGAGGCGACGATCAACCGGTTGTAGAGCAGGTCCAGGTTGTAGCGTGCGGCCAGGAAGGCCATCATGCTTTCCGCGCCCCGGCGCTCGATCTCCTCCATCACCTGCAGGACGTCGGCCTGTGTCCAGTGGCGGTCGCGTACCTGCTGAAGCCAGTACGAGGCGGCGCGCGCCGTCGAATCGATGTGCTGTCCTAGTTCGTCCAGCAGTTCGTCGATCCGTTTCTGGCTGCGCCCGGAGCGGATTCCGCTGAAGAGACCGCGCTTCTCCACCTGTGCGAGGGGATAGAGCGCACCGTCGATGCGCAACACGGGGGGCTCTACACCGGCCCCGGTCGCCTCGGTGCGCGCCAGCGCGGACAGGTTCAGGTAGGCGTGTCCGTGGTGGCGACGCACGGCCTGCGAACGCGGCGGGGGCTCGAGTCCCAGGCGGTCATAGTATTCATACGCGGCGCGGCCGGCAATTTCGCACAGGACGCTGCCGCTGAACGGGGTCAGTGCACCGGCGGAGAGTCCCTGTAGGGGGTAGCGGCTCCAAACGGTTGCGTCGGCGTTGGGCTGGCCGCCTTCTAGCGTGAAGTCGAACACGTGAACCTCTTGCTGTGTGCATCATCGTCGCGTAAGCTCCAGGCTTCCTGGAAGCGTACGTCATCGAACAGTCATTGTCCACCGGATTCGCACAGGTGTCAATTTGAGGCCGAATTGAGGTGAACGGGAGGAGGTCCACCACACGGGATGGTGAGTCCACGGAGTGATGCCTCGAGAGCGCGTGAACCGGAATCCCTTGTAGTGGGCTTCCACTTCGATGCGGGAAAGGAGACATTTGACGCTATGACGGCGTACTCTATGCGTGCGCTGCTGTGTATGCGCCGCGCTGCAAGAGCGGCGCGCGGTTGCTGGCGTTCAGTTCGACCGCCAGGTCAACGTCGCGCGGTGAACCGCGCTCGATCAGCTCCCTGCCGGAACCGCACTCGCGCAGCAGGCCAGGCAGGTCGCTTCGCGCTCGTTCGAACGCTGCGACGGCCGCTTGCGCCTCCGGAGAGCGCGTGCCTGTGAGATAGCTGATGATGACGCCCGCGCCCACCAGGTCTTCGAAGGACGGTCGCAAGCTACCGTCCGCCGCGCCAGCGTTCGCCCGCAGGGATGACGGCGATGCGCGAGCCGAAACGTTGGGCGTGTTCGGCGACGACACGTGCGTTGCGCAGACAGCCGGCCAATGTCGCCGCGTCGCCGGTACGCAACGAAAGTGTGGAGCCGTTCGGCGAAGGCATCACCAGTCTCGCGCCAGGCGGAACGCCGACCAGCGACTGGGGAGAGAGCGAGTACAGAGAACCGCTCTCGCGCATGCCCGCCGCTTGCGCATGGACAGACGCGGCAAAGCCGGCTAGCTCCTCAAACGGACCGGCGTACGGATAGACGATTGCCCCTCGGTCCGACGGCAATGCTGACACTTGTGGAGAAGGAGAGCACATCGACGATGACGACTGCGTCGCTGATCGGTGCAAGCTGCAATACGCCTTGCAGGCCCCATTCGCAGCGGACGTTCGTACTCCGCCTGGTCATACCATGAGCGGAGGTCAGTCATTGACGGCAACGGTGGTTTGGCGCCGGCGGTCGACGGCAAGCTGCAGGACATCCGGGCGGCTGTAGTGGCCCGCCGGGTCGAAGTTCTGGCGCTCCTCGCGCACGTGGGCATGGTCGATGACGGCGGTGAGGATCGCCTCTTCACCGACGACGGGCTCGACCACCCAGCTTCCGTCGGGCGCGGCCAGGCAGGAGCCACCGTCCGCCAGCATGTCGGGGCAATCGGCGAGAATGGCGTCCAGGTGCGGCGTGTCGCCCGGGAAGTCGCTGCGGCGCATGAGGCCGGAGACGGAGACGACGTAGCTGCGGCTCTCCAGGGCGATGAAGCGGGTGATGTCCTGGGTATTGCGCAGGTTGCCGGGCCAGACGGCGACGTGCAGGTCCTCGCCCAGTCCGTAGAGCGCGGCTCGCGGCAGGGGCATCCAGTTCTCCCAGCAGTTGAGCCCGCCCACGGTGAAGGCGCCCAGCCGGTGCACGCGCAGACCGTGGCCGTCGCCCGTGGACCAGGCCAGGCGTTCTTCGTAGGTGGGCATGAGCTTGCGGTGAACGGACTGGATGCGGCCTTCGGCGTCGATGTAGACCAGCGAGGCGTAGACGCTGTGGCCGCCGCGGTCGGCGGGGCGTTCGATGACGCCGGCATACACGGCGATGTGCTTCTGCGCGGCGAGCGTGCACAGCGGGTCGAGATGGCCGGCTTCGACCTGGACGGCCTGGTCCAGATAGTGGGCGTGGATGGCCTTCTGCCGCGGCGAGTTGAAACGCGCGCCGTCGGTGAGTTCGAGCCAGAAGGGGTAGCCGGGAAGGAGGGCTTCGCCAAAGACGACGAGATGCGCGCCGGTGTCCGCGGCCTGGGTCGTGGCGTCGAGGACCTTGTCGAGCGTGCGCGTGCGGTCCAGCCAGACGGGTGCGAGTTGGGCAAGGGCTAGGGTTAGGTGGTCGGTTTGCATGGAATATGGCGAGTTCAAAGGTGGTATCGGGCAAAACGCGACACTTCGCTACACTTCACTGCATCGTATATCGTACTTGTGGAGTATTTCATTGATCCAGTATCAGTATGCTGCATAGTAGATTGCGAAAGCAGTGGAACATTGCGGCAGCGCGTGGTTATGAGAAGAGGCCAAAATAGGGCGGTTATCCGCACGGCCCCTGAAGGTGATCCGATCCGGTTTACGGGAAGACCCATAGCAGGTATCCGGTCAGGGCCAGGTTCGCAGCAACCAGTATTATCAAGATTGCCAATATGGTTCGGCTCGAGCGTCCTATGCGGCGGACGTCTTGGACCGCTGGAGTAAGGTCTTTGACTACGACTCTATCAACATAGGCTTCCAATTCTTGTTGGCCGTCCACAATTTGCCGAATGCCGGAGTCTGCTTCGTCAGAGAGCTTGGATACTTCTGTGCGAAGCTCGTTTACCTCTGCTACAGTTGCATCCAACTGTTTCAGGAATATTGCCCTCAAGTCGGTCACGGCTTCGGTTTGTTCCTTCTGCCGCTTGGCTAACTGGTCCATGTTGCGCATGGAGTCGCCAGTCAGACCCTCGATTTTCTCGATCTGTTTACGCCCGCTTCGGCGACTTCGCCTGTTCTCTGGGAGAGCAACTCCGTTGTGATCACCAGGGCGGCCACGTTGCTGCCGGCTGCAGAAAGCTGCTCGCTCTGTCGATTTGAGTCTCTGTAATTCCTCCAGCAGATCGTGGAGTGCGGCTTCGGTCTCTAGAAGTCGTCGGTCATTTTCGTCGCTTTCAATGTCCTATCTGCTGAGCCAGTGATTGCACCCGGCGAAGCGTGATGCCAATGAGGATTTGTTTGACCTATCCGGGCACGCACGGTACGCCAGAAGCGCCGTTGAGCGTTCCGGGTACTTGTCGAGAATGATGTTGGCAATCGTGCGGTAGACATCCTCAAAGTCTCGGGTGCTGAACAGCCATGTCCTGTATGCGCTGAGGAGTCGTCCATCGCATCATTGCGGAGGTGTTCATGCAGTACTGCCAATCCTCGCATTGATTCTGGGTATTTCAACCATGGCGGATGGCATGTCCGGTCGGCAAGAGAAGTCGTGCAAGCCAGCCAAGGAAGAGGAGCCCTGGATGATAGGGATAGCTTTCCAGCGTACGCCGACATGCGCCGAGGAGCTGCCTCGCTCCGTCCACACTGTGAAGGAGCGGCAGACCGGTCTCCGCATCTTTGAGACCGAGAACGTCCACCCATTCCTGGGCCGCCAGTTCGTCGCCAAGTCGGCGAGAGGCTGGGTGAAGGGTGATTCCTCCAGATAGGCCAGTAATTCTTGCGGATGATCTGGTCTGCTGAATCCGGGCTTTTGCGCTAGCGGCGTGTCGGGCCACCTCGGCCATGGACTGTATGGCCACGCGTCGCTTCCGTTCGATCTCCGTGTATACAAACGAGAGGAGGTATCGCGGCGGATTTTTCGAGCACGGTTTCCCCCAGTTGCTGGTACACCTCTTCGCGTGAGCGCATCGGCGACCCTCTGGTCTTGTACCGCTTGATGTATGTGAGGAGATTGTCGAACATAGTTTCGCGGAATAACACATCGCCTCAACAGCGAACTGGTGGGCGTGATAGTCCACGGTATAGTCACGTACCGCGCCAAAGATCCACAGGCGGTACAATGCCTTGTCACGCCGCAACCTTTGCTTCTCGCTTCCGCCAAATTTTACTACGACATTGGCGACGTTGTCTGGACTCTGCCTCAGAATAGGAGCCACTTCTTCGCTATACAGTTTGCGGATCGAAACGAACTCTTCTTCCAGTCCAGGATACGACTGTTGCTGCAGCCACAGCAAGCGTCCGACGTCTCCCTTGTTGCGATCGTTTACGATCTGGCGAAGCGTATCGCGAGACATCTTGTGCTTGAAATGCGCGGTTCTCGCTGCCCTGATTGTCGTCGGAAAAGATGATCCAGCAATACGCTTCCTTCCGATCGCGGCCAGCGCGACCAGCTTCCTGGTAGAACGCTTCCAGTGACTGCGCCATGTTGTAGTGGACTGTATACCGAACATTGGGTTTATCGACACCCATTCCAAAGGCCTTCGTCGCGACAAGCAGCGGGAACTCATTCGATTTGAAATCACGCTGGGTTCTCAGCTTGTGTTCGTTGAATTCTCTCTCACTCCAGCCTTTTGGCGGCTAACCGCTATAGAACCCGACTTCAGAATTCAGCACCTGCACCAGATCGGCTCTCACGTCCGTGACGCCGAAATCCCCGTTCGTGTGCGGTACAAAAACAATGCCTGCACTGGTTTCGTCGCCATTTGTGTCGTAGAAGGATTCTCGGCTGACGCAGTAGGTGTCCGGCAGTACTTCGAGTATTTGGCGCAGGGCCTCGGGCTTGGCATCCGAACCCACCTTGCGTATGCCGAATTTGAGCTCCTTCCGGTCGAATCCGTTGCTGGGAGAGATCTTCGCCGCTTCATCGTCGACGCCGATCTCGCGGTCGTACATCAGAGAGGACGGCGAAGGAAGCTGTTCCCGTCAGCGCAACCGTCACGGGTGCGAAGTCGCCATTGCTTCCATAGTGGCGAATCGTGGGGACCAGTTTCAGATACGACGTGCGGAAATCATGACCCCATTCGGACACGCAATGCGCTTCATCAATTACCGCGTAGGGAACCGTATATCGAAAGGTGAGATTCTGAAGTTTCTTCCGGAAGTCACCCATCTGGAGTCTTTCAGGGGCCACAATCATAATGCGTAGCCGACCCTCGGACATCTGCTGTAGAACAGCCCTCCGCTCGGTTGGTCCCACCATACGGTTGACGTGGCCGATCCAGTCGATGGCGAATTTGTTGTTCAGGTTGTCTACCTGATCTTCCATCAGGGAATTGATCGGGACCACGACCAACGTCATGCCAGGCTGCAGCAGTGCAGAAAGCTGGTAGCAAAGGGATTTTCCGCCGCCGGTCGGCAGCAGGCCGATCACCGGTTTCAACGCCAGGGATCGCTGCAGGATTCTGACCTGGCCGTCTAGGAAGTCTTCTTTGCGAAAGACGTTTTGGACGAAGAAACGGAGGTTGTCTTCTGTCAGGCTGTCGACGCCATAGGGAATGGGTCGAGAATTGCTGACGCGACGATTGTCTTCGGGGTGCAAGCTAGCGCGCACCTTCATGTGGACGCCCTGGACGGTGAGATGCAAGTCGACAAAGTCGGCGTCCAGAGCGGCGAATCCTGTGGGCTGCATGACTGCCGAGTCGATGAGGAGATCGCCACTGAAGTACCCGGATTGATGCTCTCCAAGCCTCCGCTGCGTCAGTCGAATCCTGTTCGACAACATCCGATCGGTGGTCGGCATGGAAGCACGATCTTCAAATTCATCCGTAGAATACGTGAGTAATTCGATGCGCGGCAGCGTGCGCTGCAGGCCATGTAACCGGTTGAATGCGGAGAGGTGCTCCATGAAGTCCGTCAGAGCCAGCGCCGCGCAGACCACATCGCGTTCTACGACAACGATGCGCCACGTTTCGCTGTCGAGGCGAAGCACTGCGTTCTTCAGCGCCACCAGCATGGCCATTTGCAGTCTAGCTACGGCAAAGGGTCCGAGCACCAATCGCAAAGCGGCCTTGCCGAGTTCATCGTCGAAAAGCGGACGCCAAAAATTCTGATTGAGTCTGCGAAAGAAACCGTTGTCCCGGTCTTCGGGGATACTGTGGCGCAGCCGCTGGACCGTTTTGCCGCTGTTCAAGTCGTCAGTGCATATCCGTTCTGTGCGCCAGGTCGGTGTGTTGTCATGTAGGTGTGTATCGCGTTTCGCGTCCAGGGACTTCTGTGGCTCACAACAGTGATGATGACCATCGACCTCAAAAACCGTGCAGACGCCGCCTGCCTGCAACGCGAAATCGACGAGCTGATTCTTGAATTGATCTGACCGCTTCGATAGAAGTGTGTCGAATGGGCGCTGCGGTTCAACCCACATCGTGACTGCAGGGCCCAAGGATCGGGCGAGCACTTCCGTATAGAAGTTCCGCTCTTCGTCACTATCAAAGGGTCGGCTATCTCTGTCTGTCGGTGACAGTCGCGGATCGACGACCACGTGCGCCTGTACAAGGGCTTCGTACCAGTCCTGTTGAGCCTTACGGTTGATGTTGCCGTGAGTGAACTTGTAGGAGCCGCCCTCGACATCCTCGCGAATCTCCAGATTTTCAGGCATGGAATTCAGAAGTGTGCGCTCGACCAGCAGCGAGCAATAGGTTGGTAGGCCTCGCTGAATCAAGTTGGCATACACACCGATAATGTGTCTGTCAGTTTCGCTGAGATTTCCGTCTCTGGTTTCACAATCCAACTGAAACGTCGACAGCGTACGTACCAGGTCGTCAAATGGAAATCCGGCGCTTTCCCACAGGCTATGGCGAAGCTGCCAGAGATAGTGGGTATAGAATCCCGCATTGAGCGTTGATGGCATGGCAGGGCACGTTATGAGTTGCTTCAAAATAGGATTGCACTACACTACCAGTTGAATATCTTATCTGCAAGCCTGGACAAACCATATCACTGCCTAGGGCCTGGGTCGTGGCGTCGAGGACCTTGTCGAGCGTGCGCGTGCGGTCCAGCCAGACGGGTGCGAGTTGGGCAAGGGCGATGGTGAGCGAGTCGGAGTTCAAGGGTTGACGTTCCTGTTCAAAGTTCACGAGGTCATAGTGCACATGCGGGCAGCCGCCACTTCGCCGGCGATAGTCACGGCGGCGGCTCCGGCGCGGATCGTGCGGCGAGCGGCGTCCGTGTCCCGGTAGCCCGACAGAAAGTAGTCCCACGCGCTGAGGTAGTACTCAGCCAGCCTGTCCGCGAGGGGGTCCTGCCCGCGCTCGCGCAG
The DNA here is from genome assembly GCA_963752485.1 of uncultured Chloroflexia bacterium. GTDB lineage: Bacteria > Chloroflexota > Anaerolineae > Caldilineales > Caldilineaceae > JASGTU01. The sequence goes on along the minus strand of CAVVYP010000007.1, from coordinate 294,966 downwards.
CGCAGAGTCCACGCCTGTCCGGTTCATGCTCCACGCCTGGTCCGGGTCCATGCCCAGCAGGTCGAGCACGCGGGGGCCGGTGGGCGATACGCGCCAGGATAGGTTGCGCAGAGACGTCCAGTTGTAGCGGCCGGGCCGGTCGACCACTTGCATTGGCATCTCGGCAACGGCTTCCGCGGTCGCCAACAAGTTTTCGGCGTCGATGCGCCTGATTTCCGCCGGCCGCCACTCGGTCGCCAGCCGGCATCGCTTCCCCATACACAATCTCGACCGTACCCGCCGGCGGCGGCACATAGGCGAGGTCCCGCTTTAGCTGGTGCAGAAACCGTATCTGCGGCCGCGGAAAGTGGAGCGGTTCGGGGACGCTCTCGGCATATGCGCGCTCAATCGCCGCCTGCACACGCAGGGCCGAGTCAAGACTGACTTCAGCCGAGTTACCCCTCTCGTCCTCGACGAGCCACACATGGACGTCCACGTCGCTGAGTTCGGGCACGTAGTCCAGCAGCGAGTTCCACTGCCGGAAGGCCGACCCTTTGAAGTAGAGGCCGCGAATGGCGTCGGAGCCTAGACCCTCCAGCAGCGCGGCGCGGATGGCGTCGACCATGGCGCGAACTTCGCACCGCAATATGTCTTGGGGAGGATACGCTTCGGTCCATTCTAAGTTCAAGGATTGCATGCTCAGGGTACCGGAAACTGGCGCAGCAGGGTCCGTGTGGGCGGAATCACCGCAGAATGTCCGGTTGTCTGACACCGACAGTCAGACAAGGGTGAAATCGGACTGACCTCAGTCCACACGATTATGGACGTACTCGCTAGTGGACGTACTCGCTCATGGACGTACTCAGTACGTTGAACTGTTCAAATCATCATACCAGATCGGTGGCTGAACTGCCGTCGACGCAAAATGATTCAAGGTGACATGCGTTCGGCGTACACGCCGGCCGGTCACCGCGCAACTTCGCATGGTGGACACAAATCGAAATCCCGGTACACTATATGGGCGGCGCGCGCAGGCGTGTGGACCGCAACAGACGCCGCACTGTACAGTGATCCATGTCGGATGGATCTGTGGCCGCCCATTGCGCCATCCCAATCGGCGGATGGGTAGTTCGCAAACCGAATTGGAGATTTCTATGAGCCAACGATTTTGTACGCAGTGCGGCGCGAAGCTGCCCGAGGGCGGCAACTTCTGTCCCCACTGCGGCGCGCCCGCAGAGCCGGACGCTGTGCAGGCGCCGGTTGCCGGCCCTGTCGCCGCGCCGCCTGCCGCGCAGTTGGATGCGGAACTCGCAGCCGCATCAGAAGTGGGCAACCGGGCGCAAGCGCCCTCCTCCGCAAGCTCGCGGACTTTGCTCTACGCGCTGGGCGGGGCCGCGGCAATCGTAGCACTGCTGGCGGTCGTCTACTTTGCGTTCCTGCGACCGGGCGGTGCGGAGGGCATGGCCTCCGCTGACTTGTCCGACTGCGGCGACGAGCCTTGCACGGTGGAGGCGGTGACGGCCGCCACGAACGATCCCGATTTGCCGTACCCTGAAGTGCCGCGCGTTTCCGTAGACGAGGCGCACATACGCCTGGCCGAGGGGACAGCCGTCGCCGTAGACGTGCGTGACCGCGATTCGTATACGGCCATGCACATTCCGGGCGCGCTGTGGATCCCGCTGGACGAGGTCGAGGCGCGGCAGGGGGAGCTTCCCAAAGACAGGGAGATTCTCACCTACTGTACCTGACCGGCCGAAGAGACCAGCGCCCGTGCGGCGCTGATACTGGCCGAGAACGGCTTTGCGGATGTGAAGGCAATTGCGGGCGGTTTGGAGGCGTGGGTGGAGCGCGGTTATCCTCGCGAGAGCGCGCCGCCGGAGTAAATGGGACTCCGACCCACGGCGGATGGCTCACGGATTCTAGCCTGAGCCGTTTTGTTGTCCAGAGCCGTCACGCCAGAGCCGTGACCTATCGTGTGCCGCAAGGACACCCATGAACAAAGAAGCCTTGATCGCACAACTTGAGCAGTACGGCATCGGGCTGGAAAGAGGAACCGTCGCTCTCGCCGACTACTCACCCGCCTGGGCCAGTGCCTACGAGCTGGTGGAGAGGTGGATTCGCCACGCGATTCGGGGATGCGACGGTTTCGCACATTGGCAGCACTGCGATACCGGGTTGTCTCGCGAAGCCGTTACTGGATGTTTCGGTGGTCTATGATTGGTCCACAGACTTCAGCGCCGAGACCATCAAACTTGTCGCGCTCGGGTTTCAGGAGCAGAGGAGAACACGGCATCCCCGGCCGATCCTACTTTGACTGCTATGACGCCGAAGAGAAGGTCAGCTACGTTCACATCCACGCGTATCCCGAAGGCCATTCTCAAGCCGTAGCCCACAAACAGTTTAATGCCGCCCTGGTGCGCGATGCGGCCTGTGTCGAAAGATACAATGAGATCAAACGGGATCTGCTCAAGAGCGGGATCGAGCGGGCAGACTATCCCGGCGCAAAGACGGATTTCATTATGGGCGTATTGGCGCAAGCACAACATGACATAACGGTGGAGCGTCCAGGCGATTGAACTTGGCAAGTTGCTTTTCACTTACCATAAGAGGAGGTGACTATGTGTGATACATGGGCTGGGCTGGCCGACGCCACGCGTGACGGCCACGTGATCCTGGGCAAGAACAGCGACCGGCCCATCTTCGACTGCCAACCACTCGTACGGTACGAACGCCGCCGATGGCCTGCAGACAGCGTGCTCTCGCTCGAACACGTCGCGATTCCCCAGGCCGCCGAAACATACGCCACGTTGGGCTCCAGCCCCTACTGGTGCTGGGGCTATGAGGCAGGCATCAACGAATTCGGCGTAACAATTGGCAACGAGGCCATTCACACCAAGCCGTTTCGCCGCGCTTCACAAGCATACCCGGACGATCCCTCTGTGCAACTGGGTCTGCTGGGCATGGACCTGACCCGGCTGGGCCTGGAGCGAGCCCGCACGGCAGCGCAGGCGGTGGGCGTCATTGGAGAGCTGGTGGAGGCCTATGGCCAGTTCGGTTCCGGGTCGCCGGCGCGCTCCCACGCCGAAGGCGGGTATGACGGTTCCTTCTTGATTGTCGATCCGGAGGAGGCCTGGGTACTCGAAACGGCGGGAAACCACTGGGTGGCCCGCCGAACAGACGCAGGCACGGTGTCCATCTCCAATCAGCCGTCGATTCGTACTCGATGGGACCGGGGCAGCGAGGACATCGCGGAGTACGCCGTGGAGATGGGCTGGTGGCCGGCGCAGGACGCTGACGAGTTCGATTTTGCTCGCGCCTACATCGACGACGGCAGGCCCCGGCATCTGTCGCATCTGCGCGCCATGCGCACGGGCCAGTTGCTCGAAACGCAGACGGGTGATGTCACGCAGGGCTGGATGAAGCGCATCGCCCGCGACCATTATGAGGACACCTTTCTGCGCGGTCCCTACTTCGACGCCGCGGACCCCGATTGCCTCACGGTCTGCATGCACAACTCACCGGCCGACTTCACGTGGGGCAACACGGCGAGCTCGTGCGTCGCCATCCTGCCCGCCCAGGGCTTCGGCCTGCCCGTCTACTGGTGGACGCCCGGTCCGCCCTGCAACGGCTGCTACGCGCCGTTCTTCATTCACGGGCGCACGTTGCCGGCTACCGTGTCGACGGCAGGCGCACAGGGCAAGAGCGTGACCGCGCCCAGTGCGTGGAGCCAGACACGTACGCGGACGACTCCTACTGGTGGCTCTTCCGCGAGCTGCTGGACCGCACGAAAGGCGCGGCCGTCGGCAGCCGGCCCGGCGTCTATCCGAGGCGCAACGCTCTCGTCCGCGAGCGCTTCGACGCGCTGGAACGCCGGTTCGAGGCGGAAATGCCGGCGGTGGTGGAGCAAGCAGTGGCCGCGGGCGCGAACGGTTCAGGCGCTGCAGCGGAAGTGCTGGACGCCTTCAGCGCGCGCTGTGTGGAGCAGACGGTCGCCGCCGTGCGCGAGTTATTGGGTGAGTTTGCGTGATTCACCCCGGTGACACTCGCTTCTGGGAAGACGATGTGCACGGGGCGCACAAGGAGGCTCAGATGTCCACACGGTTACCCCTGCCGATCGACACACTTGCGGAGTTCTGTGAGCGCACTCCATCCGCAGACTGTCGCTCTTCGGTTCCTATGCGCGTGGTACGAGCCGGGGCGAAAGCGACATCGACCTGCTTGTCGAGTTTGAGCGAGGTCAGGAGCCGGGATTGATCGCCCTGGCCGGTATGGAACTGGAACTGACCGATTTGCTGGGCGGCGTGCGCGTCGATTTGCGCACGCCTCAAGACTTGAGCCGGTATTTCCGTGATGAGGTGCTCGCGAAAGCGGAGATCCAGTATGCAGCATGACGACCAGGTGCGCGTACAGCACATGCTTGACGCATGTCACGAGGCGCTGTCATTCGCAGACGGACGAGAACGATCCGATTTCTACGCAGACCGACAACTTCTCTATGCACTATTTTAGTACATAGAAATTGTCGGCGCAGCGGCCAGTCAAGTGTCCGGCGACACCCGAACTCAGGCGCCGGAGATTCCTTGGCGCAGCATCATTGCCATGCGCAATCGGTTGATCCACGCATACTTTGACATCGATCATGAGCTGGCTTGGAGGACTGTGAAGGACGAAATACCGAGGCTGGCTACACAGTTGGAGAAGCTTATCGACAAGTCGCCTTGACACCTCGGCAATGCAGAGCCGACTGATACCATTGCGGCTTGCCGTACACAAGACGAATATCCAACCACTAAATGAGGCACACCCCTATGACAACCGACTGGTCCACCCTCCACAAACAGGTCGTCTTCGGCGAGGCGGGCGGGCGCATCATCTGGCAGCCGCGCATCCTCGCCTGGTACAAGGACAAGATCTTTGCCGGCGAGCCCTTCCCCGCGCCCTTCACGGGCATGAACCTGTACGAGATCTACCGCGAACTGGGCTGCTCGCCCCGGCTGTATACGAGTACAACTCCTGCTTCCGGCGCGTGGAGCATCCGGCGGTGAAGGTCACCGAGCGCGCAGCTCAACGAGACGGACACCATGACCACCATCCAGACGCCGGTGGGCAAGCAGGTCAAGGTCGAGCGGCGCGTGCCGAGCAGCTGGTGGATGCAGGAAGTCAAGCGGGAGGTCACGACGGAGGAGGAACTCAAGGTCGCCGCGTGGCGCGAGGAGAACACGACCTGGGAGTGGGACCAGGAACGCTTCGACGAGCTGCAGGCCGACCGTCGGCGACCTGGGCGCGCCGACCATGTACATGCCGCGCATGAACGTGCAGAGCCTCTACATCGAGAAGATGGGCGTGGAGGCGGGCGTCTACGCCATCTACGACTGGACCGACACGGTCGAGGCCTATTTCCGCGCGCTGGAAGAGAGCCACGACCGGCTGATCGACGTGATCAACGCGTCGCCGATCGACATCATCAACTTCGGCGAGAACGTCCACGCGCACACGCTGCCGCCGAAGTGGTTCGAGAAGTACCACCTGCCCGCCTGCCAGCGGCGCTGCGAACGGCTGCACGCGGCGGGCAAGTTCTGCCACTCGCACTGGGACGGCGACGTAGGGCCGCTGCTGCCCTACGCGCAGGAGACCGGGCTGGACGGCATCGAGGCGATCACGCCGCAGCCGCAGGGCGACGTGACGCTGGAGGAGACGAAGGAGGCGCTGGGCGACATGTTCCTGCTGGACGGCATCCCCGCGGTCTACTTCGACGAGACCTTCCCGGTGGAGACGCTGGTCGAGTGCACGCAGCAGGTGATCGACCTCTTCGCGCCGAACCTGGTGCTGGGCATCTCCGACGAGATCTCGTCCACCGGCGACCTGGAGCGGGTGCGGCTCGTGGGGGAGATCGTGGACGAGTACAATCGGCAGATGGTTCAATAGCTGAAGCAGTTCAAAGTTCAAGGTTCAATGGTTCAAGGGGCGGCGGTATGGAGGGTGTGCGGGGGATGTTAACGGTCGATGGGCTGCGCGAGCTTGTGGCGGAGGGGGCGATCGATACGGTGCTGGTGGTGTTTACGGACCTGTATGGGCGCTTTCTGGGCAAGCGCTTTGACGCGGAGTTTTTCGTGGAGGAGATTGTCGACCAGGGGACGCACAGTTGCGATTATCTGCTTACGGTGGATATGGAGATGGAGCCGGTTCCCGGGTACGCGTATGCCAACTGGGAGCGCGGATATGGCGATTTCCACCTCGTACCGGACCTGAACACGCTGCGCATGGCGAGCTGGCTGCCGGCGACGGCCATGGTGCAATGCGACGTGGAGGACGAGGCAACCCACGTGCTTGTGCCGTATGCGCCGCGCACGCTGCTGCGCGGGGCCATCGAGCAGGCGGAGACGATGGGGTATACGCCCTACGCCGCATCGGAGTTGGAGTACTATCTCTTCCGGGAATCGTATCGGGAGGCGCATCGCAAGGGCTACGCGGGGCTGGAAGCCGCGGGTTGGTATATCGAGGACTACCATGCGCTGCAAGGGGCGCGGGAGGAGGAGTTCAACGGCGCGGCGCGGCGGCATCTGAAGCGGTCGGGCGTGCCCGTAGAAAACACGAAGGGCGAATGGGGGCTGGGCCAGCACGAACTAAACGTGCGCTACGCGCATGCGCTGACCATGGCCGATCGCCACGCCGTGTACAAGCAGTGCCTCAAGGAGGTGGCCGAGGCGCAGGGCGTCAGCGTGACCTTTATGGCGAAATACGATGAGAAACACGCCGGGTCGAGCTGCCACATTCACATGAGCTTGTTCGCGGATGGGATGAACGCCTTCGCCGGCGACGGGGAGCTGGGGCCGGTGCGCTGCTCGGACGTGTTTCGCTGGTTCCTGGCCGGCTGGCTGCATCACCTGCCGGAGATGATGGTCTTCTACGCGCCGACGGTCAATTCGTACAAGCGCTACCAGGCCGGCTCGTGGGCGCCGACGCGCATCGCGTGGAGCCATGACAACCGAACGGCGGGCTTCCGCGTGGTGGGGAGCGGGCAGAGCCTGCGCATCGAGTCGCGCGCGTGCCCGGCGCGGACTGCAATCCCTATCTGGCGTATGCTGCCGCGCTGCACTCGGGCCTGGACGGCATCGCGCAGCGCATGGAGCCGCCGCCCGTGTTTGACGGCGATGTATACCAGGCCGCCCATCTGCCGCACGTGCCGAAGACGTTGCACGAGGCGCTGGCTCTGTTCGAGGCAAGCGACTTCGCGCGGCAGGTGTTGGGCGATGATGTGGTGGAGCACTACGCCCACTTCTTCCGCGTGGAGCAGACCGCCTTTGACAACGCCGTGACGGATTGGGAGCGCAGGCGCTATTTCGAACGCATCTGACGGTTCGCGTGGCGCTCTATCTTTTCCGCCGATCAGAAGGGGCAACACAGAACATCGACGTTCCATCGTGTAGACTGGTGAAAATCTGCGTACAGCGGCGCCGCGCCGCCGTACGGATAGCTGCAAAGGCAGAGGAGGCGAAACCGCAGCATGGCGACCGTCAACCAAACAACCTTGCCCGGTGTGGGCATACGCTATGATTTTGAGACGAAGGCCGGCGACCGTGTGGGTGTCATCGCCCACCACGCAGGCCACTACGACTTCCTAGTGTATGACAAGATGGACCCCGACTCGTGCGCCAACGTATTGCCGATGGACGCCGAGGACGCACACACGTTGACGGATCTGCTTGGCGGCAGCCAGGTGGCCGAGTCGCAGCAGCAGATGCAACAGGCCATCCCAGGCCTTGTCATCGACTGGGTGCCGGTGCGCGACGACTGGATGTGCGCCGGCCGCACGATCCGTGAGATCGGCGTGCGCGCGCAGACGGGCGTATCCATCGTGGCGGTCCTGCGCGACGGGGAGACGATCCCCTCACCGGATCCGGACTTCCGTCTGCAGGCGGGAGACACGGCTGTGGTCGTCGGCACACAGGACGGCATCCGCAAGACATTCGACCTGTTGCACGGAGAGTAGCCGATGCTGTACGCCCCCGTTCCCGCCGGTTCCGCTGACATTGCCATTCTCTTCGTAGAGCTGGGCATCGTCATCGTGGCGCTGGCCTTGTTGGCGCGCCTGGCCAACCGCTTTGGATTCTCGCCCGTTCCGCTCTATTTGCTGGGCGGGCTGGTGATCGGCTCGCTGAACGTCGTTCCCATGAGCGACGCGACGGAGCAATTCATCCAGGCTGCCTCCGAGATCGGCGTGATCTTGCTGCTGTTTATGATCGGGCTGGAGTACACGGGCGCGGAACTGTCTGAGGGGCTGCGCACGGGGTTGCCGTCGGGCGTGGTGGATTTCGTGCTGAATTTCACGCCGGGGGCGATGTTGGGGATGTTGCTGGGTTGGACCTGGATCGAGGCGATGCTGTTGGGCGGGGTGACGTACATCTCGTCTTCGGGCATCATCGCCAAGCTGCTTGCCGATTCCAACTGGCTGGGCAATCGCGAGACGCCTGCGGTGTTGATCGTCCTGGTGATGGAAGACCTGGCGATGGCGCTGTATCTGCCCATCATCGTCGTGTTGTTGTTGGGGACCGGCCTAGTATCGGGTCTGGCGTCTCTGGCCGCGGCGATCGCCACGGTAATCATCGTGCTGCTGCTGGCGGTGCGCTACGGCGATACCATGAGCCGCTTCATCGGCGGCAATGACGAGACGATCATGCTGACGGTGTTTGGCCTGTTGCTGTTGGTGGCCGGGCTTGCCCAGCAGTTGCAGGTCTCGACCGCGGTGGGCGCGTTCTTGCTGGGCATCGCCATTTCCGGCCACCTGGCCGAGCGCACGCACACCTTGCTCAGCCCGCTGCGCGACCTGTTTGCCGCCACCTTCTTCCTCTTCTTTGGCCTGCAGACAGACGCCGCGGCGTTGCCTGGCGCGCTGCCGCTGGCCGTGGGGCTGGGCGCTGGTTACCGCGCTGACCAAGATCGCGACGGGCTGGTATGCGGCGGGCCGTCTGGGCGTGGCGACGTTGGGCCGGCTGCGCGCCGGCATGGCCTTGACGCCGCGCGGCGAGTTCTCCATTGTGATTGCGGGGCTGGGCGCAAGCGCGGGCGTCACCTCGCAGCTTGCGCCGCTGACGGCTGCGTACGTGCTGCTCATGGCTGTCTTCGGCTCCGTGCTTGTGCGCATCGTGGAGCCGGCGTTCAGAACAGTGCAAGGGCGACGCCTGCGCAGACAGTCTGCTGCGGTGGGCGGGTAGTGGGCGCCGCCGTAGACAATGGAACTTTGAATCGTGCGTGTGCTGGCAGAGGATTTGGTGTAGCGACAGAGTTGTCGCTGGTTGTATAGTTGGCCACCGACAGCGTTATTTGACCAACGCAGCGAGGGACACGTAGATGGCGAACAACGCCCCCAAACGGCAAGCCTCGAAACCAAAGCGATCGGTCATACGCTGGCTGCTTGACGGGACCCGTCAATCCGCTGGCAAGTGATGCGGGACCTGACCGATGCGCCCGCCGAGGGAGATCACGACCGAGCGTGCGCGGGTCGCAGCCGAGGGCGCAGGCGCACGGCTGCTCGCTCTCCAGGGGGCCGACGGCCGGTGGGGCGGCGCGGCGTGGAACCGCGGGTGGGACTCGACGATGCATGTCCTCATGTTGCTGCGGGACCTGGGACTTGATCCCGCAAGCGACGAGGCGCGTCGCGCAGTGGGTCTCGTCCGCGACCGCGTGACCTGGCAGGGGTGCGGCCCGCCGGAGTGCGACGACAACCCCTTCTTCGCTGGTGAGGTGGAGCCCTGCATCAACGGGCAGGTGGCGGCGGTCGGCGCCTACTTCGGCCAGGACGTCCGGGGCATCGTCAACCGGCTGCTCGGCGAGCAGTTGGCGGACGGCGGCTGGAACTGCGAGGCGGCTAACGGCTCGACGCGGTCGTCGTTCAACACCACAATCTGTGTGCTCGAGGCTTTGCTAGAGCACGAACGGGCGGGCGAAGTCAGCCCAGCGGTGACCGAGGCTCGTCTGCGCGGGCAGGAGTACCTCCTCGATCGCCGCCTCTTCCGCCGGCAGTCGACCGGTGACATAATCGAGCGAGATCGCAAGGACGGCGCATCGTGGATGCGCTTCGCCTTCCCGACGTGGTGGCGCTACGATGTGCTCCGCGGGCTCGAGAATTTGCGCCGCGCCGGCGCGGCGCCTGATGAGCGTGTGGCCGAAGCGATAGACCTGATCGAGTCCAACGCGCGAGGGCAATGGTCGGTGGCCGCTCGAGACACGGCATTCCGGCCGGATGCCGGTCAATCGACGGGGGCGAGAATCAGCCGAGCCGGTGGATCTCGCTGCGCGCCTTACGCGTGTTGGATTGGTATTCGACACGCGACCAAACCAGATGTCGCTGGGAGGGGACCGGCAACGAGCATGACGCCCCCTTCAGTAGCAAGACGCCTCAGTTGTGAGCCGATGCCGACCGCTATGATCGCGCAGACCGTGAATCCCTGATAGGCTATTCCGAGGGCCCCCATGAGTACGATCTCTTCCCGCCAACGTGTACAACAAACGCTCGCCTTCCAGGAGCCGGACCGCGTCGCTCTGGCTGACGCGTGGTGGGAGGACACGCTGGCGCGCTGGCGTCGGGAAGGACTGGCGCCGGACGTCAGCCCGGCCGGCCACTTCGGCTTCGACTTCGACTGGGTCTTCATGGACGCGTCGCTGCGTCTGCCCGAAGCATTGCTGGAGGATACGGACGAGTACACTGTGCGCCGGGACAAGCACGGCTTCGTCGCCAAGCAGTGGAAGGGGCGCGCCGGTGCGCTTGGCTACGAGGAGCATGCGGTCAACGATCGCGCCGATTGGGAGCGGCTGCAGATGCGGCTCACCGCGGATGCGCATGAGCCCAGCCGCATCCATACGGTCAGCTATTTCGAGCCCTTCGTCGAGTACCCGAGCTGGCAGGGAGATGGCGGACACGCTTCGAGGACCTGCGAAAGCGCGAGCGCTATGTGCTGCTGGCGGTGTACGGTCCGCACGAAGCCAACTGGCGCAAACATGGCTTCGAGCAGACGTTGATGGATATGGTCACTGACCCCGGTCTGTTGGCGGACATGAGCCGCGCGCACGTGGACCTGGTCATCCAGACGCTGGACATTGCGCGCGGGTTTGGCATGCAGCCCGACGGACTGTTCATGGTCGAGGACTTGGGCATGAATACGGGCCTGCAGTTCTCGCCCAAGAGCTATGACGCTGTGCTGTTCCCGCAGCATCGACGGCTCGGCGACTATCTGCACCAACACGGCATCCATTACTTCATTCATACGGACGGCGACATCCGCCGCCTGATCCCACGGCTGATCGATGCGGGCATCCAGGTGTTGCAGCCGTTGGAGGCGCGCGCCGGGCTGGACGTACGCAAGCTCAAGGGTGAGTATGGGCAGGCGCTGGCCTATATGGGCAATATCGACGTGGAGAAGATGTCGGCGTCGCCTGCCGAGCTGGAGGAGGAAGTGCGGAGCAAGCTGGAAGCGGCCATGCCCGGCGGCGGCTACATCTATCATTCGGACCACTCCGTACCGCCTACAGTCAGTTTCGAACCAGTACACCTATCTGATGGAGTTGTTGCGTACGCATGGAACGTACGCCTAACCTGTGCGAAGGCGTCCGACCGAAAAACGGACGCGGATGAACCCTGATCAAGCTGATTTTCTGGTATGCATGGTGGTTGGCGGCGATTCCAGCGCAAGTTTGCGTCGGGTTGCTCTGGCGTGAAACGGTTTGGATGATTCGTGAGCAATACTTGGAGGTGTATGCGCTATGACGCCGATCAAAGCCGCTCTGCTGGGGCTCTCGCACCCGCACTCCCTGGCGCACCTGCGCACGCTGCAGGCGCTGACCGAAGTCGACGCCATCCTGCTGTGGGATGAGGACGAGCAGTCGCTGATCGACGCGCAAGAGGCACAGGGCGACAGGGTCGAGGCGGCCTACACAGACCTGGACGCGCTGCTGGCGCGGGACGACGTCTTCTTCGCCATCGCGGCGGTGCGCAACGACCTCGGACCCGACCTTTTCGTGCGCGCGCTGGAAGCGGGGAAGCACGTGTTGGCTGAGAAACCGATCGGCCAGACAGCCGCGGACACGGAGCGCGTGCTTGCGGTCGCCGAACGGACAGGGCGTACGCTGGGCGTCTGCTATCCCGAACCGCGCCAATCCGGCAGTCATGGACGCCCGGCGCATGGTGGCGGACGGCGTGATCGGGCCGCTCGTCTCCGTGGAGATGCGCATGATCACCACACAGGTTCGCTTCCGCGATCCGCAGCACTGGCTCTTCCGGACCGAGTACGCGGGCGGCGGCATCCTCTCGTGGCTGGGTTGTCACTACATCGACATGATGCGCTACATCACCGGCGACGAAATCGTCTCCGTGGCCGCGGAGACCGCGACTCGCAGCGGGGAAGACATCGACGTGGAAGACGTGGCGGTCCTGTCGCTGCGCTTTCGCTCCGGCGCCGTGGGTACGCTGCACACGGGCTATATGCTCGCGCTCAGCGGCGGCGGCTATCACAACCAGACCGGCTATGACACATACGTGGGCGTCAACGGTCAGACCGGCCGGCTGTATTGGTCATCCGACGGCAGACCGGCATCGCTCACCGTCGAGAGCGTGCATCCCGACTGGGCGGGCGCGCCGCGGCGCACGTTCGCCTATGCGCTGGCGGATTCGTCTTCGTACTTGGGCGTGTATGGGGAACAATTCGTACGCGACTTCATCCATGCCGCCCAGGAAGGCCGGCCCGCGTGGGCGTCCGGACAGGATGCGCTGCAGGTGGCGCGCGTGGTGGACGCGGCCTATTTGTCCAGCCGCACCGGACAGCGTGTGGAAATCGCCGCAGCGGATGACGAGGCATAGACCGCACCCCTTGCACAGGAGCCGGTGGCGGTGATTCGTCTGTGTTCAGGCAGGGCGTGGGACTGCGTCGCCTACGACTTCTGACCGTACTCCAGGCGCAGCAGCGCGTTCTCGATCAGGCGCGGGCGCGCTACCGCGGGCGTGCGTTCTCTCTCAGCCTCGATTAACGCCTCCGTGGCCTTGACGTTGCCGTTCATCCTGGCGAGAAGGCGTGTGTAGGCGTCTGCCGGCGCCTCCTCCTTCGGGCTCTCCTCCCAGTCTTCTTCCGAATCAATATCCGTGTCGAAGTCCAGCTCGTCGTCCATCTCGCTGAACGGATCTGCGTCCGGTCCCGCGTCGCCGGAGGGTACGGTCGGATCCTGAGGCGGGGCATGGCCGGCGGCATCAGTATAGACCACCGTTGCGTGCGCGTCTGCGTCGGGCTTGAGCGGCGTCTGCGCCTGTCTGGCCGGTGACGCAGGTACGCGTTGCGCTGGCGGAGCGGTGCTGCTTCCCGGCGCAGCCGGCTGAACGCTGTGCGGCGGTGGCGACGCGTAGGCGTCGCCAACAAGAGTACCGTCGGTATCTTCAAAGTCATCTGCCGGTCTTCCGTCGTCGACGGGGGGCTTGCCGGCCTCGCGGTTTCCGCGCAGCGGCCACCCGGGCTGCGTCTTGCGCGTCAGGCGGTAGAGCAGGATAGCTCCCCACATACCGAGGGCGACGCCCGCTAGGAGTCCGTAGATAAACTGGTCCATGATGGTACTCCGGCAATCTGGCCCTGGCTAGCCGTGGACGGGGTCCGCAGCGCGCAACCGCGCCACCTGCACCGCAAATTCATCGAGCAGCGCGGCCACCGCCTCCTCATGATGCTCGCCCATCAGACAGATCTGTATCCAGTTGCGCTCGACCAGATAGCGGCTCTTGTAGCTCAGCTCGTAGCCGGCGACCAGCAGCGCATCGCCCAGTTGTCATGGAGTCGATCTCCGGCGGCAGCGCGATCGTGGTCACCGCGGAACTGGAATCCTCCTCCGGCACAAGCACGTCCAGCTCCATCCCGCGCAACTCGTTGCGGATCCGGCGCGCCAGTTTGGCGATATGCCGGTAGTAGTCCGGCGGTCAGCGCGTCCAGGGCCGCGCCCAGCGCGTAGACCAGATTGCTCGACAGCGTGAAGGGCACGCCCTGGCGAGAGGCGTAGAAGCCGATGTCCACATAGCGGGGGATGCGGTCCGAGGGCGCGACGGGTTCGTTGTAGAAGACCATGCCCAGACCGGCGTAGGAGCCGAGCGCCTTGCCGCTGGTCCCCGTCGCCAGGAAGACGCCGTCCAGGTCGATGGGCGCGGCCCCGATGGAGCTGATGCAGTCCACGCAACAGCGCACGCGGCGGCTTGTGCAGAGCTGCTTGATGCGCTCCAGATCGTTGAGCTGGCCGGTGGAGGTCTCGCAGTGGCTGAACCAGAGCCAGCCGATGTCCGGGTTGGCGGCCAGGTGCGCGTCCACGGCGTCGTAGTCGAAAGGCTTGCCCCACTCCATCTCGAAGGCGTCCAGCGAGAGCTGCCAGCAGCGGGCCTGCTCGATGAGGCGCACGCCGAATTCACCATTGGCGAGCATGAGGCCGCGGCCGGGCAGCAGAGTGAGCTGGGCGGCCAGGGCTTCGTTGGCGACGGTGGCGCTGCCGAAGAAGAGCTCGACGTAGCGGGCGTTGACGCGGGCGCAGAGTTCGGCCTTGACGCGCTGTACATCCTCCACGAAGTCGGGTGCGCGATGCGACACGGCGTCGGCGACAAAGGCCGTGCGCACGGCTTCCGGCAGTTGAATGGGGCCGGGCATGTAGCTGACGGGGTCAGCGTGTTCGGCTGCGGTAGGGCGTCGTGGGTCAACAGAGTGCTCCTCGGATCGAACACGGACAAACGCAGGATGCGGCGGTCACGGGCTAAGTATACCAGAACGGGGCCGCGGGTGGCGACGAAGGTCTTCCGTGTACGATTCTTGGAACGGGATGCCTTGCAACGTTTTGGAGACGGGCGATGTCTATACTGGGCGTGGGATCAGCGCATGGCGCAGTGGTCCGACCGATGATCGCGCTTTCGATGGCTGTCGGCGCCTGAAAGGAGCAATAACGATGATTCGCATCCTATTGACTATGGTCTTACTCATGATGGACTACCCACTGATATTGAGCGACGGCGGCTGGAACCGGAAACCTGCGTGGTCACCCGACGGCGTGCACATCGCGCATATCCACGATGATCGGTATGAAACGCGAACTCTTCATCATGGACGCAGACGGAGGCAATGTCACCCAGCTGACGTTTCAGCCGGGCGCGTACTGGTGGCCGGCATGGTCGCCGGACGGTACACGGATCGCGTATGTCGGCGGCATTTCGGCGTTCGGCGACGTGTTTGTCATCGGGCTGGACGGAAGCGACCCAATCAACCTAACCAATTCCACCGGCCCCTATAATGACCCAACCTGGTCGCCAGACAGCGACCAGGTTGCCTTTGAACAGTACGGCGAGATCTGGGCGGCGGCGGCAGACGGTTCCACGCTGACGCAGCTTACGTCGATGGGGTGTTGTAGCAGCCGGCCAGTTTGGTCGCCAGACGGCGCGAAGATCGCGTTTGACAAGAGAATCCCGTCTACGGACGGCTGGGGCATTTGGGTCATGGACGCCGACGGGGCCAACCTGACGCGTATTACGCCCGGCGACTACTACGCGAGCACACCGCGTTGGTCTCCGGACGGCAGTCGCATCGCTTTCGACCGTTACCTGGAATCGACGGGCAGCGGCGCCATCATGACGATGGCGCCGGACGGGAGCGACCCAGTGGAGGTCTTTGCGGGCACGTACTTGTCGGATCCTGTCTGGTCGTCGGACGGCTCTCGGCTGGCCTTCTTCGGGCAGGGGGACGTGTGGATCGCAGACGCCGATGGCGGCAACGCCACCAACCTGACGAGTCAATTGCAGGGGTTTGGTTGCTCCTCCGCGTTTTACCTTGACTGGTCACCGGACGACACAGCCATACTCTGCGACGGGTGGACGCCAAAAGATCTCCCCGGCTACGAAGTTGTGCTGATCAGCACCATTGGGGGAGATCCGATGGGCCTGAGCCAGAGTCGGTATACCGAGTACGGAAGTATCTGGTCGCCGGATGGAGACAGGATCGCATTCACCAGTGACCGTGCGAACAAGGATGAGCTTTGGATCTCGGATGAGGCGGGCGCCGGCCATGTTGTCGCGCTTACTGCCGACCACCTGGACCGTCCCGCGTGGTCGCCGGACGGCGTGCAGATTGCATTGACCGTCGATTCGGACGGCACTGATCGTGTGTACACCGTGAACCGGGACGGCAGCGACGCGCTTAATCTGACGCCCTACCCCGACGGCGGCAAGCATCCGGAATGGTCACCTTCCGGTAACCGCATCGCGTTTGAGCGGCTCAACAACGTCTGGGTGATGGACACGGACGGGAACAATGCGACGCAACTCACCTCCGACACCGTCTGGGACGGCAAACCTATATGGTCGCCGGACGGGAGTCTGATTGCGTATCAGAGGTACCGCTCCACGCCAAGCCGCTGGCATGACTGGAATGCGATTCAGGTCATGAATGCGGACGGCAGCGGGCAGCGTTTGGTGGTCGATCATGCGGTGCTGACCCGGCTGGGGGAGAGAGGCGTTGACTGGTCGCCCGACGGGCAGAGCATCCTCTACAGCGGCGCGTGGGACTGCCAGGTCTCGGCGAGCGCGGTGGATCCGGCGATGATTCCAGAGCCGCGGCGCTCCATCTGCCGCATCAATGTGGACGGCAGCGGGATGACGGTGCTCCGCCAGGACTACTTGGACAGCAGCAGTCCGGTCTGGTCGCCAGACGGCGGCAGTATCGCCTACATGGTAGGGGACAGCGATAGGGAGGGGCTGAGCGAGTACGACGTCTATGTGATGAAGCTGGGTACGGGAGAGGAGTGCCTGCTCACCGCCAACGGCGCGGGTCCGAGATGGTCGCCGGACGGCGCGAAGATCGTCGTTGGCGGCGCTGACGTTTGGGTGTTCGAGACAGACGTCGAGTGGACCGGCTGCGAAACTGTCGATCCATTTGGTCGTGTTCGATACGTCTGTACCCGGTCAATCGCCCGTTTGTGACGATTCTGTGACGTTCGCGAGACGCGGCGGCGGTATGCTGGGCGCACGAGTCCGCCTCGCGGCTTCGTCGATTGCCAACGGCTCGCATGGTCTCCCGGTCCCGTATTCACAAGAAAGGAGTTCTCCCATGAAAGGCGGGCTGCGGACGTTGTCGGTGTTGTTGGTGGTGGCGTTGTTGTTGGGCGTTGTACAGCCTGTGTTGGCACAGGACACGCCGGAGCGGAGCGGTCTGCGCATCGATGCGCCAGAGTATGGAGTTCGCGGCCCGCACTGGGTCGGCTACCGCCCACTCGTCATCGGCGAGGGCACCGATGAGGCAATGGAAATGGATCTCTGGTATCCGGCGCTGAACCCGGACGGCGCGGAAGAGAAGGTCGAGTACGAGTTCACGCTCAATACGCCGGACTGGCGTGGCGAAGGGCCGACTGCGACCCACGGTCGAGCGCTGATGGACGCGCCGCTGGACGACTCAGCCGGGCCCTATCCGCTGCTCGTCTTTCTCGCACGGTTTCAGTTGCAACCCGGAATGGTACCCGAACATTCTGGAGCACGTCGCCTCCCACGGGTTCATCGTGCTTGCGCCCGAGCACGTGGAGGAATTCGACTGGGACTGGACCGACCTACCGGCCGCATCGATTGACCGGCCGCTCGACATCCGGCGGACGCTGGACTTCGCGGAAGAGCTGGCCGCTTCGGATGCAGAGCTGGCGGGTCAGATCGATCTGGAGAACATTGCGGTGGCCGGCCATTCCTACGGCGGCTACACGTCGCTCGCCATGGGCGGGGCTCAGTACGATTTCGAATCCTTCATTGAACGCTGCGAGTCGGTGGCCGAAGTCGATCCGGCCCTGTACCGTAGCAAGTGCGT
The DNA here is from genome assembly GCA_963752485.1 of uncultured Chloroflexia bacterium. Lineage (GTDB taxonomy): Bacteria > Chloroflexota > Anaerolineae > Caldilineales > Caldilineaceae > JASGTU01. The sequence continues at coordinate 277,147 of CAVVYP010000007.1, read as the reverse complement.
GCCGCTCGTTGACAAGGCTGAATATCTGGCTGACCGAGCCGGGCTTGCGGAGGTACCGGAAGGCTTGTGGCCGCCCATGGGTGATCCACGTGTGACAGCGATCATACCCATGGCCGGCAATTCCTACCTCTTCGACGAAGCGGGTCTCGCAGCTGATCACGGTTCCCATGCTTGGTGTTGGGCGGTACGGCGGACACGCATGACGCCCTACGATTGGGGCAGCAAACCCGCCTATGACTTCGCATCGAGCGAGCAAGAAGGCGCTCGTGACCTTCGAAGGCGGCGAACACACGTTCATGATGGGTCGCACGACGGACATGCCGTGGCTTGTCAACACGCCATTCTATGGCTACGCCAATATCGACCCGGTCTGGGACAGGGAGCGTTCGCTCGATCTCACGAACTACTTCATGACCGCGTTCCTGCTCGCCGAGCTGAAGGGCGACGCCGAGGCGGCCGCGGCCCTCGCGCCCGAAGCGGTCTCCTTCCCGGGGATCAGCTATCAGGCTGAGGGGTACGGTGAACGCACCGTCCGCCCTCGCCCCGGAGCTGGTCGCGGAGATTGAAACTATGGTCGAAGAAACCATGACTGACAAGAACATTCCCGGCTATCGCTATCGGGATGGTCCAGGAGGGTGACAGTTGTGTTCTAGAGGTTTCGGTGTTGTACGGAATTGGGTGGCGACGAAACCATCACCCCTGCTCTGTTCCAGGTCTGTTCCACCGGCAAGACGGTCGTCACGATGGCCATCATGCAGATGGTCGACCAAGGGCTGATCGACCTCGATTCTCCGGTGACGGACTATCTGCCGTACTTTTCAATGGCGGATGGAGCATACGAGGAGATCACGATCCGCCATCTGCTTGCCCACAGATCCGGCATTCCCGACAAAGGTGGTGACGCCATCGATTTGTTCCAGACAAGTAGACCCGCGATTCGACGACCGCGGCTCGCGAGCAGTATGTGCGTAGTTTGGCCGAGCAAGAGTTGCTCTCGCACCTGGAGAGAGCTATGCGTACAGCTCTGCCGGATTCGATGTATCGGCCGACGTAATTGCCAAAGTGACGGGACAGAGCTTTGAGCAGTACATGGAAGAGAACGTTTTTGCGCCACTGGGTATGTCAGACTCCACTTCCTGTTCTCCGAGGCCGATCCTACACTCCTCACCACACCGCACATGTACGATGAGGACGGCAACGCAGAGACACTCTGACTTCTACCCCTACGATCGCAGAAACGCTGCAAGCGGTGGCCTCTACTCCAGCGTTGCGGATCTGAATCGCATGGCCATGGTTCATCTGAACCGGGTGAATCTGGACGGTGAACGATTCCTGTCTTCTGTGGACTATGAAGAGATGTGGCGTCCGCTTTCCGACACAGGCTGGGCCGAGTGGTTCGGTCCGACTTGGACGAGCTATGGGTTGGGCTGGCTGATGGGCGAATATGACGGTCACATGGTCTACAATCACACCGGCGCAAACTCTGGGTATCAGTCGCATCTTCTAGATCGTCCCAGACCAGAATCTCGCTATCACCACCCTGACCAATGTGTTTGATCGCGTAAGAAGGCTCATTCCACGCCTACGCGCTTGGCGACGAGATCATGAAGCTCCTGCTTAAGCCTGATGCCGTCGTCGAAGAGCCCGCCCTCGACCCCGAGCTGGTCGCTGAGATCGAGTCCATGGTCGAAGAGGTGATGGTGGAGCGCGGCATTCCCGGTGCGTCGATCGGCGTGGTCAAGGATGGTGAGTTGGTCTACGCCAAGGGTTTCGGCGTGTCGGAGTTGGGCGGCGAAGAGCCCGTGACGCCTGAATCCCTGTTCTGCCTGGCGTCCATCGGCAAGACGGTGGTTGCGACTGCCCTCATGCAGCTGGTCGAACAGGGAAAGATCGACCTGGATGACGCGGTTGTCGACTATCTTCCCTACTTCGAACTGGCCGATGATGGCTACGAAACGATCACCATTCGACAGCTGCTCACCCACACATCGGGCTTGCCTGACGTGGAGGACTTCGGGTACGAGAACCCAGCCTACGATGTCGAGGCGCTTGACCGATACGTGCGTAGCCTGATCGACACGTCGCTGATTGGTGCGCCCGGAGAAGGTTTCAACTACAGCGACATGGGCTTTGACATCCTGGGCGACGTCATCGCCCAAGTGTCCGGGCAACCGTTCGAGGAGTACGTCGAGGAGAATATCTTCGCTCCCCTCGGCATGAAGAATACGACCTTCTCCACGGAGGACGCCGACGCCGAGCTGTTCACGGCCCCGCATATGCTTGACGAGGACGGCAACGTGATCGTTAGCGAAGTGTTCCCATACAATCGCATGCATGCCCCAAGCGGCACGCTCTTCTCCAATGTGGAGGACATGGCTCGCTTCGGCATGGCGCATATGAACCGAGGCAAACTGGATGGCGTCCGGATCCTGGACCCGTCAAGCTACGACGAGATGTGGGCTGCGCAAGCCGTGACCGGATGGGAGGAATACTTCGGATCGCTCTATGCGAACTACGGTCTCGGGTGGATGGTGGGCACCCTCGGCGACCATCCAGCGTTTCACAACGTCGGCAACACCGACGGGTACACGGCCCATCTCCTCTTGGTTCCGGATGAGGAGCTGGCCCTGATCGCGCTGCTCAACTATAACGACTTCGACGAGGGAGTCTTCTATTCGATGGCGGTGTCTGAACCTGCCATAGAGACCTTACTCGGCGCGGAGCAGATGCAGACCGAACAGCCCGCCCTCGCCCCCGAGCTGATCGCGGAGATCGAGTCGATGGTCGAACAGGTGATGGCGAACGAAGGCATCCCCGGCGTCTCCATCGGCATCGTCAAGGACGGCGAAATCGCCTACGCGCGGGGCTTCGGCGTGGCCGAGCTCGGCACGGACCGGCCCATGACGCCGCAGTCCCAGTTCGCCGCCGCCTGCGTCACCAAGGGGTTCACCGCCGCCGCCATCATGCAACTGGTGGACCAGGGGCTGATCGACCTGGACGCGCCGGTGACGGACTACCTGCCCTACTTCAAGCTGGCCGACGACCGCTACAAGGAGATCACCATTCACCACCTGCTGATCAACACCGCCGGCCTGCCCATGCCGAACTACGTCGAGTTCTACGGCGGCTTCAGCGAGAACCCGACCGTGGAGCCCCGACCTGCTGGAGAACTACGTGCGCAGCCTGGCCGACAAGCCCATGCAGGCCGACCCGGCAGACAACATGTTCATGTACGGCGGCGACTACTTCGACATCCTCGGCGACGTGATCGCCAAGGTGACGGGGCAAGGCTACGAGGAGTACATGACGGAGCACTTCCTGGAGCCGCTGGGGCTGGAGCAGACGACCTTCATCGTGGACGAGCTCGAAACGCCGCACTGCCGCGCACTGGCCGGACGAGTCCGGCGAATGGCAGTCCTCCACGCCCTCGCCCACCTACTACCCGGCGCACACGCCCTCCAACGGCATGTTCTCCACCACCGAGGATCTGCTGAAATGGGCCATCTTCAACATGAACCGAGGCGAGTACGAGGGCGAGCAGATTCGTCCCTGCCTCCGCCTGGGATCTCATGTGGAAGCCCTATACGGAAATACCGTGGGGCGAGGAATTCGGCGACTACGGCTACGGTTGGGGAATCTCCGACATGGACAATGAGCGAGTGATCTCCTGGGGCGGCGGGCATCTCGGCTCACCCAATGCGTTCTATCTCGTACCCGAAGAGAACCTGGCCCTGTTCGTCGTGTTCAACAGCAGCCCGGAGATGGCCAAGGGCAACGGGCAGGTAGACGCCTTCACTCAGCAAGTTCTCCACGTGCTACTCAGAGCCAGCACAGAGCAGATGCAGGCCGACCAACCCGCCCTCGACCCCGACCTCATCGCCAGATCGACGCCTACGTGGACGAGATGATGGCCGGTAACGGGCTGCCCGCTTTGCGCTCGGCGTCGTCAAGGACGGCGCGCTGGCCTATGCACATGGCTATGGCGTGGCCGGCGGCGACTTCTACAGCCCGACGACCGCCGGTGGACGTGATGGGCATGTTGCTGGCGCAGTAGTCAACTACATCCTCTTCGAGCCGGGCGTCAGCCAGGGTCCTGGACCCCGGTCCAGGCGGAATACGTGACGCGGGCCGTCGTTCGGTGGGAGCGGCGGCCCGTGCGTGTGGGCGGGATCGCCTTCCAGGAAGCTGCCACCGAAGTCCGGGAAGTCGGCGCTTTCTGGAAGGTCGATCATGCAACCAGGGCGCGGATGTCCTCAATGGCCTTCTGGGCGGCTTGGTAGCCTTCTTCGATGAGCTCGGGCACGTGGCCGGTGTCAACCGCGCTGTACGCCGTGAGCTCGGGCGCGATGATCACGTCGCCATCGTCCGCCTTGAGCATGCGCGTGTTTCTGATCAGGATACCACTGGCGTTGAGCATGATGTCGATGATGGTCTTTGGTTCGGCATAGAGGCTGGCGGTGTACAGATCGACGCCCAGCACGCGGCTGGCGCCCATGCTGTGGGCCGTGTCCATGGGCAGGTTCTCCACGATGCCGCCGTCTACCAGTAAGCGGTCTTCCCATTCCACCGGTATGAAGATGCCGGGAATGCAGGCGCTGGCGGAGACGGCCTTGGCCAGGTTCCCCTTGCGCAGGGCCACCTTTTCGCCCGTGTGGATGTCTGCGGCGACGACAGCCAACGGCAGTTCTGCGTCCTCCAGATTGACGTCGCCGAGTGTGTCGACCAGGAAGTCTCGCAGTCGGTCGAGCGACAGAAGGCCCAGGCGCGAGGGTCTGAAGTTCGTGACATTGAGCCAGGACAGGTTGCGAATCTCTTCCTCGATCTCCTGTGCCGGCATGCCGAATGCGTGCAGCGCGGCCACGACAGCGCCCGCGCTGGTGCCCGCCACCCAGCCGGTGCAGATCTGCTCCTCCTCCAGCGCGCGCAGAACGCCCACATGCGCCGCGCCGAGGACGGCGCCGCCGCTGAGGGCGAGACCGATGGGTGGAGGGCCGTCACTTGTTGTCATGGGTATCCTCAAAGGGCTGGTGCAAGAAGGTCAAGGAGTTCAAGGTTTCAGCGCTTGCAGCATTCGGTGTACGTTCATTATGCCATAGATGGGACGAGGCCGGCTCACGAGCATCAACTCGGGAACAGCGGGGATTCGTCGGACGCGAAATTGCGCCATACGCGCCGGAAAACCAGTCCGATCAGTGTACGGCGTGGCGCGCCGCATCTGCGTCCCATTTCCAGAATCAGCGAATGTCTAGAATGCCGGGAGGCTAGGTCCTGGATAGGTGACGCGCCAGGAAGGTGCGCACGAGGTCGGGCAGATCCGCGTCGGTGAAGCCGCCGTGGCCGCCGCCCTCCACGGTGCGGAAGATGACGGGTACGCCGGCCTGCTTCAGCGCGTCCACCAGCAGCGTGCTCTGGTGATAGGGCACGAGCGGGTCGCGGTCGCCGTGTATGATGAGGAAGGGCGGCGCATCCGGTGAGACATAGGTGACCGGATTGGCTCTCGCAACAGCGTCCGGGTTCTTCTGGATGGGGCCGCCCACCAGCTCCGACTCGGGGGAATCGGCGTCGTCGTGCACCATGCCCTCCGGCATGCGGTGCGCGTCCATCTGCAGGAAATCGGTCGGGCCGAAGAGGTCGACCACGGCGATGACCGAGCTGGGCATGTCGAGGTACTCGCCGTGGTCGAAGTCCGGCGTGTGGCCGGTCGTCCCCAGCATAGCCGCCAGATGGCCGCCAGCGGACGGCCCATACGCGGCGACGCGCCACGCGTCGAGGCCGTACTCGGCAGCGTGGGCGCGCAGCCAGCGCACCGCGGCCTTGCAATCCTGGATCTGCGCCGGAAAGAGCGCGTGTTGGCTGAGCCGGTAGTTGATGGACGCCAGCGCGTAGCCGTCGTCGAGGAGCTCGCGCGGGACGCCGTCCTCCTTGCTGCCCATGCGGAACGCGCCGCCGTGGATGTAGACGACGAGCGGCAGGGGATCTCACCCGCGGGGGCAGGTAGAGGTCCAGCTTCTGGCGCTCGTGGCCATCCGTCACATACGCGAGGTTCCGATACACTACGGCGCCCTCGGGGTAGGCCAGGTTCTCAAATTCCATGACTGCTCCTTACGCATTGTCCTAATGATGGCGAGTCTGCTGCCGTCCGCATTGCCTAGATGACGGATACCCTACGAAACCCCTACGCAGTCGATTTGGCGTTCACTCCGCCTGTCCAGAGTGATCTCCCTTCCGCGTGTCGGGGCGTCTGTCCCTTCTTCAAGATCGCACTGGCTGTGGTAGTATAAATGGCAGCGCAAATCTGCTCCACCCAAGCGCCATTATTCATAGGTAGGCCTCGTCACATCAGCGGGCGAATACGGAGTTGCCGTCCGCCCTGCGTTGTGACGATGATTGGCCACTCGTCAGAGTTCTCGTCAGAGACCTTGTCCGCATGGGCAAGGTCTCACTCTTTGTACGGGGAACTTACCACAAGCGGGCACACAGAGCACAGAAGGATGCCGGAGAGAAGGGGGAGGTGGCTCGGGGCGCACGCACCACCCGTTCGCCTCGTCAATGTCTCTGACTCTCCCGCCGCCCTGTCACAGCATGCGCTATAATGGCCCCATGACTGATACTACAAAGATTCATCCTGCAACCACGAACCCTCCTGCGCCCGACGTACGGTTCTCGCACGGTCCGCGCTTCATCATCGGTATCGACCTGGGCACCACCAACTCCGCGGTGGCATACGTGGATCTGCACGAGGACGAGGACGCGACGCGCCGGCCGATCCGCCTTTTTGACGTGCCGCAGCTCGTTGCGCCGGGGGAGGTTGCGGCGCGTCACGTGCTGCCATCGTTCCTCTACCTGCCCGGTGCGTACGACATACCTGCCGGGGCGGCCGCCCTGCCCTGGGACGCCGGCCGCGCCTACATTGTCGGCGAATTCGCACGGGAGCAAGGTGCGCGGGTGCCCGGGAGGCTTGTCGCCTCCGCGAAGTCGTGGCTGAGCCACAGTCGCGTCGACCGCACGGCCGCCATCCTGCCCTGGGGCGCAGACGAGGACGTGCCCAAGGTGTCTCCGGTGCAGGCGGCGAGCCGCTATTTGCAGCATGTGCGCGAGGCGTGGGATGCGCGCATGGTCCCGGCGGGCCCAAACGGCGATGCCGGCGATGCGCCTGTGGAAGACCTGCGTTTCGACGCCCAGCACATCGTGCTGACCGTGCCGGCTTCCTTCGACGAAGTGGCGCGCGAGTTGACGCTGGACGCGGCGCGCCAGGCGGGAATGGCCCACGCCGTGCTGCTGGAGGAGCCGCTGGCCGCGTTTTACGCCTGGCTCGCCCGCCACGAAGTGGACTGGCAGCAGCGCATGCGAGATGGGCAGATCATCCTGGTGTGCGATGTGGGCGGCGGCACGACTGACTTCACGCTGGTCGGCATCCGCGCCGGCGCGTCGGGTCTGCGCTTTGACCGGCTGGCGGTGGGCGAGCACTTGATGCTCGGCGGCGACAATATGGACTACACGCTGGGCCGCGCGCTGGAAGCCCGCCTGTTCGAGCGGCCGGGGGCGCTGGACGCGCAGCGATGGCGCCAGCTTGTCTACCAATGTCGCAGCGCCAAGGAGTCCTTGCTGAACGATGACGATGACGCACCGAGTCAGGTAGAGATCGCCGTCACGGGGACCGGCAGCGCACTCATCGGCGGCACACGCAGCGGCAGACTTACGCGGGACGAGGTGCAGCGACTGATCCTGGAAGGGTTCTTCCCGCGTACGACGCTGGACGATCTACCGGCGGAGACGCGACGGGCAGGGCTCACCGAATTGGGCCTGCCCTATGAACAGGAGCCGGCCATCCCGCGCCACCTGGCTGCATTCTGGAACCGTTTCGAGACGCTACTGCGCCGAGAAAGCGGTCGCACTGAGGTCTTTCCCGGACTACGTGTTGTTCAACGGCGGCGCGCTGACGCCGCAGGCGATTCGGCGTCGCCTGCTGGAGCAGATGGGCGACTGGTTTGGCGCGCTTGCCGGCGAGGGGTGGATGCCGGAGGAACTGCACAACCCGCACCCGGAGCTGGCGGTGGCGCGCGGGGCCGCCTACTATGGGCTCGTGCGCCAGGGTCTGGGCGTGCGCGTGGGCAGCGGCAGCCCGCGCACGTACTACGTGGGCGTGGGAGCAAACGAGGGCCGTGATGTGCAGGCGGCGGTCTGTCTTGTGCCGCGCGGTACGGAGGAGGGCTTCACGGCGCAGCTAGACGAGCTTGACTTTGAGGCGCGCACGAATCAGCCTGTCGAATTCCAGATTCTGGCGTCCAGTACGCGCACGGGCGATGAACTGGGCGAGGTGGTGGCGCTCCCGCCCGGCGAGGCGACGCAATTGCCGCCCATCCGCACCGTGCTGCGCTATGGACGCAGCGGCGAGGCGCGTACACTGCCTGTGACGTTGGGCGTGCACCTGACGGAGGTAGGCACGCTGGCCCTCTATTGCAGCTCGCGACAGACGGACCATCGCTGGCAGCTTCAGTTCGACGTGCGCCAGAGCGCCGCTGCGGGCGAGGAGGGGCAAACCGTCGAAGAGACACTGGACCAGGCGGCAGTGGAGGCGGCGCAGACCGTGGTCACGCGCACGTTCGCGCCGGATACTGCCGGAGAGGCGTTGCCGCCGGCGCAGGTGCGTCGCAACCTGGAGGAAACGCTGGCCTTGCCCAAGGAACATTGGCCCACGCCGCTGATCCGCGCTCTGGCGGATGCGCTGCTGGACACGGCGCAGGGGCGCGCCGTGTCTCCGGAGCATGAGGCCCGCTGGCTGAATACGCTGGGCTTTTGCCTGCGTCCCGGCTTCGGCGATCCCGTAGACGATTGGCGCATGAAGCGAACGTGGAAGCTCTTCTTCGAAGGCCCGGTCTTCCCGCGTGAAGGACATGCGCGCGCGGAATGGTGGATCTTCTGGCGGCGTATCGGCGGGGGGCTGAACGCGGGGCAGCAGAACGAGGTGTATCAGCTTGTGCGCCCGTATCTGCAGCCGGCGAAGCAGCGCAAGACGCCTCGCTACGGTCTGCCCAAGCACATCAGCGGGGGGGAGATGCTTGAGGTGTGGATGATGCTGGGCAATCTGGAGCAGCTGCCTGCGGATGTGAAGGCGCAGATGGGCGACACACTCCTTCGCGAGATCGGAGAGGGGCCGCCGCGGGTGCGCGAACTATGGTCGCTCAGCCGCTTCGGCGCACGTACTCCGGCGTATGGGCCCGTCGATCGCGTGCTGCCTGGCGACAAGGCGTCTGCGTGGCTGGATGCCCTGTTGGCGATGGAGTTGGAATCTACGGATGCGACGGCGCAGGCGCTGGTGCTGATGGCGCGCAGCACGGGGGACCGTGTGCGCGATCTGCCCGCCGCGCAGCAGGATGCAGTGGCGGCATGGCTGGAGCCATTGCCCCATGCCGAGCGCTGGCTGCAGCTCCTGCGCGACCCGGGCGCATCGCTGGAGCAGGAGGAACAGGAGTGGATATTCGGTGAGTCGCTGCCGTCCGGACTGGCGCTGGCGGACACGCTGGAGGGGGAATAGCTCACGGATTGCACGGATGGACACGGAATCTGACATTTTCAACAGACTTTGACCATCCATGTCATCCATGTCATCCATGTACATCCGTGAGCAATCCACACCCGACCCGGACCGAAATACACGCTGACGAATGCGAGACGAGGAGTGCGCACATGGTGAGATCAGGCGACCTATTGACCAACTCGAATGGCGAGCAGTTGCGCTTCTTGCAAGTCGCTGCCGACACGGACGGGGCATTGTTGGAAATGGAGGTCACCTACGCACCCCATTCCGACCCGCCGCCGGAGCACTACCATCCCCACCAGGAAGAGTCCTTCACCGTGCTGGCGGGCGAGTTCCTGGCCAGCATTGACGGCGAGGAACGGACATTCAGCGCCGGAGCAAGCTTCGTTGTGCCGCAGGGCGCAAGCCACGCGATGCAGAACGTGAGCGACGACGAAGGCCGGCTGAACTGGCAGGTGCGACCCGCATTAGACTCAGAGTCGTTCTTCGAGACCATGTGGACCCTGGCCAACGCCAACGAGGCCGGCGACGGCGGAGCCCCGGATGTGCTGCAACTTGTCCTCACGCTGCGCGAGTTCAACCGCGAGTTTCGCATGGCGAAGCCTTCCTACGGTGTGCAACGTATCGTCTTCGGCGGGCTGGCGTCCATCGCGCGGATGCGGGGCTATCGGGCGCGCCACACGCACACCGTGGACGAGACGTAGATCGTCCCGCAAGTAGATGGTTTGCCTGCGGCCAGGCCATCTGCTACGATTCGCCGACCCTCGCCCGAATCCGTGCAGCGCACCAGGACACACGAGAAAGGAAGACTCCTTATGCAGTTAGGCGCATTTTCTGTCAGCTTGACGGTCAAGGATTTGCAGGCTTCGAAGGAATTCTATGAGAAGCTCGGCTTCTCGGACTACGGCGGCGTGCCGGAAGAGAATTGGGTGATCATGAAGAACGGGGATGTGATCATTGGCCTCTTTCAAGGCATGTTCGACAAGAACATCCTCACCTTCAACCCGGGCTGGGACAGCGACGCACAGGCGTTGGAGAACTACACAGACGTGCGCGAGCTGCAGCGGCAACTCAAAGAGCAGGGCGTCGAATTCCAGGTGGAGGCGGACGAGGCCACGTCCGGGCCCGCCAGCTTTGTCATTGAGGACCCGGACGGCAACCCGATTCTGGTAGACCAACACGTGTGAGCTGTCCGTATTGGCGAATCCACATCACGAGATGGAAGACGGTGCTTGCAGAAGCATCTGCGCGTCCGGCGACAAATGGAGCCATGAATGAAGATCAGCGCCCGTGTGCATAACCGCGAGGGAGATCACCAGGTCTCGCTGCGAACTAACGACAACACCCATTCAATTCACATTCCGCCCAAGTCCTCAGGCTTTGGCTCGAGCGCCAATGGCGGTGAGTTGTTGTTCCTAGCGCTCGCCACGTGCTATTGCAACGATCTCTATCGCGAGGCCGCCAAACGCGGCATCGAACTCGAACAGGTTGACGTTGAGGTCGAGGGCGACTTCGGCGCCGAAGGTGAACCCGCCACGGGCGTAACGTACCGGGCTAGGGTCGTAACCCAAGCGAACGAAGCCGAGATCCAGGCGCTGATGAAGCACACCGACCTTGTGGCGGAGATTCACAACACATTGCGTGTAGAGACGCCCGTGATGCTGACTGAAATTGAGGTCGCTTCCGCCTAGACTGTCTCCATCCGCGCTGATGTAGATCGCCGCGCCCTGTCTTGATTCCACGTCAAGACTCTGCCCGCGCGGAAAGACCATCCGTCAGCTGTCGGCGGCTCAAAGTTGACTGCTCTCTCGGTTCGCCGGACACAACCGAGCTGGGGGCTCGACCTACTTCGCAACCGGCGCGCGATACGGATTCTTGGGCGTGCGGTCGTCGGAGAGCGACGAGTTGGCGCGCTGCGCCAACGCCTCGATGGCGTCGGCCAGGTGCGCCTCCGCAATATGATGATCCCCCTGAACGACTCGTATCTTGTGCGCTTCCAACAGTACGTCGGCGTGGGTGAATCCGGCCGGCGGCTCGAACTTGTAGCTGGACAGCTCGAATAGCTGGCCCAATGGGTCGCGAAAATAGAGCGAGTCCATGAATCCGCGATCGATTTCGCCGCTGTGCGGTACGCCGCGTTCCGCCAACCGCTGCGTCGCCTGCAGATAGGTGGCGCGCGAAACGGAAAACGCTACATGGTGCAGACTGCCGATGGCCTCCGGCGTGGGCTGCGGGTTGGGGCGCCGATCCTCGCGCGTGAAAATGGTGATCAGCCGACCGTCGCCGGGGTCGAAGTAGAGGTGGCTCTCCTCGGGTACGTCCAGGTTCGGCTGTTCGAAGATAAAGGGCATTCCCAGCACGCCTTCCCAGAAATCGATGGACGTCTGCCGGTCTGCGCCGATGAAGGTCAGATGGTGCACGCCCTGGCTTTGTATTTTCTGCATGATGGTCCTCCGTTGCGAGTCTATCTTCCTGGAAGCGCCAACTTCGAGGAAGTGTATTTGCTATGCCAGCACGCCACGCACGATAGCGTTCGCGCGGTCGACCTCATCCTGGTTGATGGTGTGGCCCATGCCGGGATAGACCTGCAGCGATACGTCGCCGCCCAATGCCGTGAACACGTCCGCCGTCTCCTGCACGCGTTCGAGCGGGATGTGCGGATCCATATCGCTGCAGCCGATGAGCACGGGCATGTTGTCCGACGCTGCCCGTGTAGGTGCGCAGCGCGCCCGGCGGGCCGATGACGCCGCCGCTGAAGACGAGCAGGCCGCCATAGCGTCTGGCGTTGCGGGCTGCGTATTCCGACGCCAGGCACGCCCCCTGTGAGAATCCGCCCAGCACGATCCGCTCTGCAGGGATGCCTGCCGCCTCCGCCTGCGCCACCAGATCATCCAGCGCTTGCAGGCCCGAGGACAATCCGGGCTCGTTGCTGTCGATGGGCGCCAGGAAGCTATTCGGATACCATGTGTTGCCGGCAGCCTGGGGGGCCAAATAGGCGTAGCGCGGGTCGTCGAGCACGCGCGCCAAATCCAGGATGTCTTGGGCGCTGGCCCCTCGGCCATGTATGAGGATCATGGCCGCTTCGGCCTGGTCCAACGCAATGCCGGCTGCAAGTACGGGCTGGCCCTGGTGCGGGCCGTGGATGCGCTCGACCGGCTCAGTCATGTGCGGCCTCCGCCTGCGAGGCGCCGGCCTTCTGCACTGGGCGACGCTCAAACGCGGGCAGGCCGCGCTCGATGGAGGCGCGCTGCGCTTCCAGCCACGGCGGCAACTTGAGGCTGTTGCCCAGCTCGGCGATGGGCTCGTCATAATAGAAGCCGGGCGCGTCGGTGGCGACCTCGAACAGTACGCCGCCGGGCGAACGGAAGTAGATGGAGTGGAAGTACTGCCGATCCTGCACGGTGGTCACCGGGTAACCGGCGGACAACAGCTTGGCGCGGTACTCGATCTGTTCATCGTCGTCCACCGTACGGAAGGCGATGTGATGCACGGAACCGCTGCCGAAGCGTCCCTGCGGCATGGTCGGCCGGTGCGCGATGTCCACGTACAGGCCGATGTCGCTCGATGCGCCGGCATATCGATAGCGTGCGCCGTCCGCAGAGGGCTCCTCGCCAACGAACGTGTAGCCCATCTGCCCGGTGAGTAGCTCGGCTGTGGGCTCGACCTCGTGCAGCCATAGGGTGACGCCGTGGAAGCCGCGCAGCGCGTACGCTTCGGGAATCGGCCCATCCTCCCAGTGGTGGACGGCGAGCGGGCGGTCATCTTCGATCAGTTCGATGCGCATGCCGTCGGGGTCGTCGAAGCCGATGCCGGCCGCGCCGAACCGTTCTTCCAGTGGTTCGGGGTGCAGGCCCATGCTGCCGAGATGCGCGTCCCAGAACCCCAGCGCGCCCGCGGCCACCGAGTAGGCGACGGCCGTGGTCTCGCCCGTGCCGCGCATGCCGCGGGGCATACCCATCCACGGGAAGAAGGTCAGGATTGTGCCCGGCGCGCCGACCTCGTCGCCATAGTAGAGGTGATACGTGTGCGGGTCATCGAAGTTGACGGTCGTCTTGACGAGTCGTTGACCGAGTACGTTGCGGTAGAAGTCGACGTTGGTCTGCGGGTCGCTGGCCACCGCCGTGATGTGGTGCAGTCCTTGGACTGGCTGCATGATGTGCATCTCCTATGGTTTCGTCATACGACCTTCCCGATAGCTCACAGTTTCCGCAAAGGTCGTTCCTGGTAGGGAGATTGTAGACCACCGCAGGCAGAAGCCGAGTAAGCGCCGCACCAATCCGGTCAAAGAGCAGCAAGTAGGAGAATGGGCCGAATGCGGCAGTTCCGGGCATTTCCACTTGATCGTAGAATGAAGATTGAAATGGGACGCGGGGCGCTTGACTAGGCAGAGGAACTAGCTATGCAGCGGAACCATGCGGTCGCCGTACTGCGCAGGCGGATTGAATGCGAGGGCTTCTGTGCCTGGGCGAAAACTAGTCCCCACAACCCAGCGACGGCATCAGCCTGAGTACTGAGGAACATCATGATGAATACGTGCGAGACACCATCTGATTGGGCGCAGTCAGTTGATTTCACGGGGAATCTTGATGCCGACGTTCGAAGCTTCTTGCAGTGCTACGGAAAGCATGAAACGTATTTGCACTGCGTGGAAGTCGAGCGCCAGGCAAGGATCCTGGCTCACCGCTTCGGGCTCGATGCTGAACTCGTATCTCAAGCGGCGATGCTACATGACATCAGTGCAGTGATCCCTGTTGAGCGCCGCGCCATCGTTGCAAAGGCTTGGGGCCTGGAAGTGCTGCCGGAAGAAGAGCTGTTCCCGCTAGTCGTTCACCAGAAGCTGTCTGCCATCTTTGCATCGCAGGTCTTCGGAATCAGTTGCGAATCAGTACTTCGAGCCATCGAATGCCACACAACGCTGAAGGCTGATCCCACGCGTATGGACATGCTTCTGTTTGTCGCGGACAAAATCTGTTGGGATCAGTCTGGAACGCCTCCCTACCTGTCTGCTCTGGTCACCGCACTTGACCATACACTGGAGGAAGCGGCATACACCTATCTTGACTACATGTGGAATCGCCGGTCCGAATTGGCCGTGGTGCACCCATGGCTAGTCGAGGCATATACGGCGCTAGGGGAGGGTCTAGGCGACGAATGCAGTTGTAGATAAGTTAGCCGACGTTGTAACGTATAAGAGCACCGATATTCGTACGAATATTGAGTGAAGAGGAGCACGCAGCCTTGGCGCCCGGCTCCACGCGCCGCACCGGACGGCAGTGGCCTTCGATGTGACTGCGGCTGAACGGCTGCGGGCGTAACTGCACCAGAGCTCGCGCAGCTTCGGCAAAGAGGCTAGCTTGTGGACGCTGGAGGTGGCGGCTGAGGTCAGCTTCGAGCAAGGCTTGACGCCCAAGCGAGTGCGCCGCGAGGCGGTGCGGACAGCGTTGCAGCGGTTAGGCGTGCGCTGGAGGTGGGCGATGTCGTACAATGTAGGCGTCGCCAAATCGGCGACTATGACCGAAGTCCAACAGGAAGATCATATGATGGAACGGGAACAGGCGCTTGCCATATTGCGTAGCCACAAGCAGGAGCTAGCCGCGAAATACGGTGTAGAACGTCTCGGCATATTCGGCTCTATCGCGCGAGATCAGGCCACGGAGGGCAGCGACGTCGACATCGTCGTGGAGATGCCGCCGGACCTGTTTCAGATGGTCCACATGAAGGAAGAGCTGGAAGAACTGCTGGTTGCTCCGGTGGACCTGATCCGCTATTCCAAATATCTGAACGAGTTCTTGCGCAAGCAGATCGATCGTGAGGCTGTCTATGTCTGAACGTGACCTTGTTGTCAGCATACTAGCCAGCATGCTCGTCGCGACCGAACGCGTCGAACGCCGCTTTCAGGGGATCGAGTCACCAGATGACTTTGTGTTGGATGATGACGGACTCGATCGATTGGATGGCATCGCAATGATGCTAATCGCCATCGGTGAACAAACAAAACGTCTTGACGCAGTCACCGACCTCGACCTGGCTGAATCTCACCCTGAAGTCGACTGGAAGGGCGTCAAGGGGATACGCGACGTTCTCAGCCACCATTACTTCTCTCTTGACGCCGAAGTCATTTTCGACATCTGCCAGGACAAGCTGGCTGGCCTCAAGTCAGCGATCCTGGAACTGATGGCTTCGTATCACGCTGGGACTTGACCCAACCCCTAGACCTACACATTGAACAGAAAATGCACCACGTCCCCGTCCTGTACGACGTAGTCGCGACCCTCCGTGTGCAGCGACGCCGGCCTGGCGCGCCTCCGCCTCGCTGCCGTACTGCGCGAACTCGTCAAAGTGCACCACCTCGGCGCGGATGAAGCCGTGCTCGAAGTCCGTGTGGATGACGCCCGCGGCCTGCGGAGCAGTCCAGCCTTCGTGGATCGTCCACGCCCGCAACATGCGTGAGTCCGTCGTGAAGTAGCTGATCAAGCCCCAGCGTGTGGTAGCCGAGGCGGATCACCTGCTCCAGCCCGCTCTCCTCCACGCCGGCCAGCGCCAGATACTCGTGGCGCTCCTCGTCGCTCATGCCCGCCATCTCTTCTTCCAGCTTGGCGCACAGCTTGACGACTTCCGCGCCCTGCTCCGCGGCCTACTTCGCGCACTTCCTGCGTGTAGTCGTTGTCCTCCGCCAGCGAGTCCTCATCCACGTTG
This sequence comes from uncultured Chloroflexia bacterium, assembly GCA_963752485.1. Lineage (GTDB taxonomy): Bacteria > Chloroflexota > Anaerolineae > Caldilineales > Caldilineaceae > JASGTU01. The sequence continues at coordinate 260,913 of CAVVYP010000007.1, read as the reverse complement.
GCGACGTAGATCACCGGCTTGGCCGAGAGGAAGTTGAGTTCGTGGTCGAGCGCCTGGAAGGCGGGGCTGTCCTGCTCGGCGTAGGCGGAGACGGGCTGGCCGGCTTCCAGCATCTCTTGCAGTGCTTCGGCGGCGGCCAACTGCGCGGCGGCCTGTCTTGTCGCCCTTGGCCTGGCGCACCAGCTTCTCCAACTTGTTCTCCAAGCTGCTGCAGGTCGGCGAGGATCAGCTCCAGATTGATGATTTCGATGTCGGCGCGGGGCTCCGGCTCGGCGCGGATGTGGATGACGTTGGGGTCGTCGAAGCAGCGCACCACGTGGAGGATGGCGTCCGCCTCGCGGATTTGCGCCAGGAACTTGTTGCCGAGGCCCTCGCCGCGGCTCGCTCCCTCCACCAGGCCGGCGATGTCCACGAATTCCAGCGTGGCGTGGGTGACGCTGTCATGCGGCACCATCTCGGCCAGCCGGTCCAGCCGCGCATCGGGCACGGGGACAACGGCGCGGTTGGGCTCGATGGTGCAGAAGGGATAGTTGGCGACCTCCGCGTTCTGCTCCTGGCAGAGCGCGTTGAAGACCGTGCTCTTGCCCACGTTGGGCAGGCCGACGATGCCGATGTTGAGTGCCATTGCGACCTCCGATATGCTCGCGTAGAACCATGTTCAAGATTCAAGGGCGTCGAGCTAACGTCTCACGTGCAGCACCGATGGCACAGTCGCTGTTCAGAATACTTCGATCGACGATGTCCTCGAAGCGCCGGATGGTTGCTCACTGTGAGCGTTCAATCGCGTGCCCTACCTCGAACTGCTTGAACCTTGAACGGCCTTCCCTGCGGCGACTCCGGATTCGGGCCGAAGTGCTTCAGCATCACGATCGGGTCGGTCGAGCTGGGATTCGTGATGGTCACGCCTTCCTGCGCAGCCGGGTACGAGACGAAGATACTCGTCGTTCGTCAACTGGCCGAAGCGGATCAGCGCCGGCGTCTCGATCGCCCAGTCGTCGATGCGTGCCGTGCCCCTGCACAGTGATGAAGCCATACGGCCCCGCATCCTGGATGGTCACCGTGGAGCCCGGCAGCACGGTCAGCTCCTTGGCCGCGATGTACTCGTTGCCGTAGGTGATCCACTTCTCGACATAGCCCTCGCTCTCCATCTCCTCCAGCGGGCGCACGGGCAGCGGCGGGCGGAAGGACGCATCCTTCAGGTTCGGGTTGACGTTGGCGTCCCAGTCGACCATGGAGATGATGTAGTCCAGGTCCTGCTTCTTGTCCTCCGGCACGTCCTTGACCAGGTTCTCCCAGGCGTGGGCACCTCGTTGACCAGCGACTGGAACATGGAGAAGACGTCGCTGGCCCACTGCGGCTCGTAGGTGCAGAGACTGCCCGGCGCGTGCAGGAGGCCGGCGGGCACATACCAGCCCGTGCCCAGCTCCAGCCGGTAGGCCTTGGAGAGGATAGCGGATGCCGTTGTCGCCCTCGTCCCAGCGTTCCAGACAGCCGCGCACCTCCTCCTTGGTCGTGCCCGGCTCCAGGCCAAAGAAGGTGTAGGGGTAATCGGCCCCGTAGTTGTTCATCTGCGGCGAGAAGTAATAGGCCTCCGGCTTGGGTTTCTGGCCCACGGCCGCGGCGTGTTCCTCCATCTGGTGCAGGTGATGGGGCAGCGCGCCCTTGTTGTCGAAGAACTTGGAGTACATGGGCCAGCCGCCGTACGTGTCCCACAGCGCGTCGCCCAGCAGCTCCGCGCCCAGGTCGGCCACGACATCGGCGAAGAGAATTGCGACCCTCCGCCGTTGTCGTCGTACGCCACATAGCTGAGGCCCTCGTCTGCGGTGGTCAGCGGGCCGTTGTCTGCCTTGGTGGTGGACGAGAACCAGCGTTCGTCGATGCCGCCGCGGACTGCGCCGAAGGCGTAGTAGTCGCTGGGGTGCAGCTTGATGCGGCGGCCGGGGATGCAGAATGAGCGCGGCACCCAGGTGGGCGTCATGCGCAGGACGCCTGCGCCTTGTTCAAATGCGCGTTTTGCTTCGCTCATGGGAGGACTCCTATGCTGTTGATTGGTTGCAGGAACGATGAATTGGCGAGATTGCGTTGCGAATGCCACCGCCCCCTCATGAGACAGGAAATCCAGCGGGCGATGGCGTGCAAGTCGATTTGGACTGGGCAAACCACCTGGTCTGCGTTCAACCCGGTTCGGTTACGCTGGCTGTTGGGGATGCGCACGCCCCTGTGGTGATGATAGCAGGCATCTCTGTTTGAGAGAAAAAGCTGAGGAGAGCGCAATCGCCGCACAGGTGCGAATCCCTAGCCTACTTCCTGGCTACGATCACGGAAAATGCGTTCGCTACCGTCCGGCTCGCCTGTCAGCGAAGGATACCGCTTGAAGTCTCAGGGAAACTGCGCAGCATTGCTTCCGATATTCGTCATCCGAATACGCCTGGTGCATGGCCACGTACTGATCAATCAGCGCCGGTTTCTGCGTCAATCACATAGTGCCAGGAACAGGAGCGGTCGTCCTCGTAGCTGGATTCTTCGAGAATGATATGGGGCTTGTCCGCAAAGAGTCCCCGCTCCTCCGTGTGCCAGGTCGGCCGGTTCATGGCCCATGCGGCGTATCGACTTCAGCGTCCATCACCTCCAGCAGCAGAGCGCCGCCAGGCTTGAGCGCACGATGTGCTTTGCTCGACAATGCGTTGTGCAGCGTCTGGAGCGAAGGCGTTCAGTTCACCGTAGATCAGGCAGACGAGGTCATATCCCTCACCGTACGCAGCCGTCTCTACGTCGGCCAGCACGAACTCCCCTAAGTGATGCTTGTCAGCGTACTCGATCGAGGCAGGCCCGAAGTCGATACCTGTGCACGTATGCCCCAGCTCGGCGAATCTGTGCGTGTAGAAGCCGGGGCCGCAGCCCAGGTCGAGAATGGAAGCCGGCTGGCCGCCCAGCACGGTCTCGTGAATCCACGCCACGGCACTGTCAATCTGCGGGAATCGGCGGCTCGCAGCATCATGTTCCTGCGAAAGATGCTCGCGCAACATGCGCCGGCTGAAGTCGGGGTCGTGCCAGGGTATTTTACGCCATACGCGTGTCGTCACGTTGGCGATGGATCAGGTCTACGAACATGCCCTTCGTCCCTTTGATCGCACCGCAATCCGTAGACATTCCTTCGCAGATAGCATTTATCACGAAGACAGTGACCAGGGACGTCCTGCTTCCGTCTACGGACACGGGCACTTCTCCCGGATGATGGCCACCGTCTCCTCCACCGAGTCGGTGATCTCCAGCATTCCAGTTCTGCCTGTGTAATCGTGCCCTCCGGCAGCAGCGTATGCTCCAGAAAGCGGTGCAGCCGCTGCCAGAACTCCGTGCCCAGCGCAATGACCGGAAAATCCTCGATTGTGTCCGTCTGGATCAACGTCAGTGTCTCGAACACCTCGTCCAGCGTGCCAAAGCCTCCGGGCATCACCACGAAGGCGCACGAGTACTTAACCAGCATCACCTTGCGCACAAAGAAATGGTCGAAGCGCACTTCGTGGTCGACGTAGGGGTTGGGCCCCTCCTCGTAGGGCAGGTTGATGCTGCAGCCGACGCTGACGCCGCCGGCCTCCTGTGCGCCGCGGTTGGCCGCCTCCATGATGCCTGGTCCGCCGCCCGTCATCACGCAGTAGCCCGCCTTGGCCAAGCTGTAGCCGAGCTCCCGCGCCATCTGGTAGTAGGGGTTGTCCTCCGTGAACCGTGCCGAGCCAAAGACCGTGACGCACGGCCCGTCCAGGTCCAGCGATTCGTAGCCGCGCAGGAATTCCAGAAAGACGCTGATGGCGCTCTCCAGATCATCGCCGCGGTCGTGCCTCCCGGTCAGCAGACGCCTCTCCACGCGGGAAGCCTGGTCCAGCAGGGAAGCCTTTGCGGCCAGCCTCTCCAAGCCGTCGTTTGCCTTCGATTCCTTGTCAGCATTGCGTTCCGCCATGAATCGCCTCGTTTCCTCGCAAGCACGCTTCGATTTCGTCCACGTCCTGAGCATTGACGAATACGGTCACCCTGTCGCCGGCCTGAAAGACCGTATCCCCATGCGGGATGAGCAACCGCCCGCATCGCCGGATCGAAACAAGAATACACTCTTCCGGGAAATTGGGCGAGAGTTCGGACAGCCGCCTGCCGATGGCCGTGATCGTCCTGGTGCAACGCAATTTCGGAAAAGACAGTTCCGTCGATGTTGCGCAGGGACTGGCGCTGCGCGCGGTATTGCAGGTCCGCGCGCCGCGACAATGCCAAGCTGTAGGCCCGGGTGATGTCGTTGCGACGCACGACGCCAAGCAGGTGGTTGGGGTCGTCCGGGTCGACGACGGGCAGGCGGCCCATGCCGCGCGTGCCCATGCGCGTGAGGGCTTCCCCATGCTCTCCTGCGGCGTGACGACAATGAGTTCCCTACGCGGTGTGCCGATCTCCAGGGCCGTAGTGTCAAGCGGCACTTGATCCTGCACGGCTCTGTCCAGATCGCCGATCGAGACGATTCCGCAGAGCTTTCCATCTCGGTCCAGAATGGGAAAGCCGTGCCGATGCGTCTCGCTGAAGAGGTCGGACAGTTCCTCGAGCGTAGTGTCGCAGTCCACGCTGTCGAAATCATGGGACATTACCTCTTCAACGGTCACGCCCTCCATGATGTCCACATCACGGCCGCCCTCCAGCGTGATCCCGCGCAGCTTCAACGTGAGCGTATAGATGGATCCGCTCAACAGATGCTCGGCGAGTAATGTCGACAGGACCGTCGCCAGCATGAGCGGCAGGATGAGCTTGTAGTCACCCGTCATCTCGAACACGATCAGGATGGAGGTGATCGGCGCGCGGGCCGCGCCGGAGAAGACGGCCGCCATTCCCACGATGGCGTAGGCAGCCGGGTTGGGCGCGATGGCGGGCCACAGCCCGTGCGCGACTTCGCCGACGATGCCGCCGAGGACGGCGCCCATGTACAGGCTCGGCGCGAAGATGCCGCCCGAATTCCCAGAGCCGATGGTGAAGGAAGTGGCGACCACCTTCAGCGCCAGGAGGAGGAGCATGAACTGGACGGAGAAATCGATATTGTCCGCAATGGCGCGGCCTATGGCCGGCAGGCCGGAGCCAAGGATGCCCGCTTCCGGGTACACCAACCCAAGTGCGCCGGCGATCGCCATGCCCGTTGCGGCCTTGACCGGCAACGAAACGCCCCAGCGCGTGAACAGACCTTCAACGCCGAAGCGGGCGCGCGTGAACAGCACGGCCACGACGGCGGCCAGCACGCCCAATACCGCATAGACAGGAATCTCGGCGACGTGAAAGAGGGGATAGGCCGGCAGATACGTCTCGAACGCAGGCGTCCTGCCTAGAAAGTACTCGCTGGTGATGCTGGCCGCGACGGCGCTGATGACAACGGCCCCGAAGTAGCGGACGGTGAAGCGGTCGAGGATCACTTCCATGGCGAAGAGAGTGCCGGCGATGGGCGCGCCAAAGACGGCGGCAATACCGCCCGCCGCGCCGCACGCCGCCAGTGTGCGGACACGCCGCTCGGAAAAGCGCAGGCTCTGTCCTAACGTGGAACCGATGGCCGACCCCACGAGCACGATCGGGCCTTCACGCCCGGCGGAGCCGCCGCTGCCCACGGTGAGCGACGTGGCGACGATCTTGGAGACGGCCACGCGGCGACGGATGCGACCGCCGCGCAGCGCCACGGCCTCGATCACCTCCGGTACGCCGCTGCCGCGCACTTCTGGGGCCCAGTAGCGGACCATTAGGCCGACAAGCAGTCCGGCCACGATCATGCTTGCCAGGACGCCCGCATACAGGCCGAGAATGTCGGTCGACAGCAACGTGAGGTTGCGCACCTGGAAGGTGGCCCAGTTGAAGAGCGCGGCGCTGAGGCCGGTGCCGATGCCGACGATGACGGCCGAGCCGATGATGATGGCGTCCTCGGGTATGTCCCAGCGATGAAGCAGAGAGGACAGCGAGAAACGAGAGCGGTTGCGTGCACTATTCACGGGTGGCGGTGCGTCACGTGATGCACCGTTGGTGCCTTCGACCATGCGATGTGATGTCCTTGTGAGCGCGAAGGCCGGAACGCCCACCTAGTGTACCAGATGTGCGTGCGCAACAGATAGGCGGCGGCGCAAGGCTGATCGGCCCACGGTCTCAGGCAATGCAATGCTTGCACATGGCGAAGTCTGCTTGCTGCGAGGCGCGTGTGAGGATGCGTCGGCGCACTCTTGCCGATCACACGGTCGATCTGTTACAACCAGTAGCAAGCACAACGGCACACCATCCACGAAGGGACACGGCCCATGCACCAGCCAAACACAATCGTAGGTCACGTCTCCGGCGTGACGGGCCGTCTTCCCGAAGGCTGCGGCTACGTCCAGAAAGACGCCAGGAGACCACCAGTGGCCTGGAATGCGCTACGCCATTGGGCGGCTGTTCTCATGATCGCCCTGTCGTTTGCCCTGGCCGGCTGCACGTGGACGGTGGCCGCGCCCGCCCTACCCACGCCCGAGGAACCGCTCGTGCCCACACCAGTGCTCAACGTCGCTACCGCTTGCCACGGCCACCCCGCAAGCGGGCGCCCCTCAAATCGTCGCCCCGTCATCTGACTCGCCCGCTCCTGCAGCCACGCCGCCGCCTCTGCCAGAGCCCAACGCCCTGCGCTGGCGCATAGGCGTGGGCGTGCCTGACGGCCAGAGCCCGTTGATCTACGATTGGACGGATCCGCGACCGGGCTGGTATCTGAATTGGTCGGTCGGGTACACGGAGACGGCGTGGATTGCGGATACGCCGCCGGCGGAATCTTCGCCAGAACCTTGCGAAGTCTCGGACCTGGCAAGTTGTATGGCGACCGTCTTCCATATACCGCCGGACGAGCAGGCGGGCATGGAGTTTGCCCCCATGGTGCGCACGCAGAACGGCGTCCTGGAGCCGTCGTTGGAGTGGATATCCGCCACGGCCGCCGCACGGCCAGGCCACACGTGGCTGATCGGCAATGAGCCGGACGTGCGCTGGCAGGACAACACGACGCCGGAAGCCTATGCGGTCGCCTACCACGACGCCTACCATGCCATCAAGCAGGCGGACCCGACGGCTCGGGTCGCGATCGCGGGGCTGAGCCAGATAACGCCGTTGCGGCTGGCGTACCTGGATCGCGTGTGGGCGCACTACGCGGAGACCTATGGCGAGGAGATGCCGGTAGACGTGTGGAACATGCACGCGTTCGTGTTGCAGGAGAAGCCGGATGACTGGGGCGTGGATATGCCGCCGGGCTTCGAGCCTACGAGTGAGGGTGTGGCGTGGACGATCGAGGAACACGACGACTTGGGGCTGGTCGAAGAGCAAGTGCGTCGTATGCGCGCCTGGATGGCCGAGCACGGGCAGCAGGAGAAGCCCCTGTGGATCAGCGAGTACGGCATCCTCATGCCTGCCGAGCTATGGATTCGACGAGGAACGCGTGCGCCGCTTCCTGCTCGGCAGCAACGACCTTTTCGCAAATCTGCGTGACGGGGAGTTGGGCTATGCGGCGGATGACGACCGAATGGTGCAACGTTGGGTCTGGTTCAGCGCCGGCTACGACCTCTACCCAACGGGCGACCTCTTCACGCGCGACGGGCAGCCGACGGGGCTAATGCACGCGCTGGCCGCGTACTTGGCCGAGTTCGGGGATTGAACGCTTCAGTCGAAGTGTAGAGGGGCGCCTCGTCCTGAGCAAGATGCACACGGGATCTGGCGGTCCGCTGCCTGTGGTAGAATGGCTACAGCAGCCGCAGCAAGCGGGCCGCCATCCCCGCACATGCAAGAAAGCACGCCAACAGTGACTTCGCCCACGAGAACCGCCACGCCTTCCACGCCCAAGACGCCCACGCGACAGGAGTCTGCAGGACGCCGCGGGCAAGACCCTTCCCGATGTCATTGCGCCGGGCCTGCATCTGCTCTTCTGCGGTATCAACCCCGGCCTCTACTCTGCCTATATGGGGTACCATTTTGCGCGGCCCGGCAATCGTTTCTGGCAGACGCTCTATCGATCCGGCTTCACCGCTTCCCGCCTAACGCCGGCGCAACAGACCGAGCTGCTCGACGCCGGCATCGGCCTCACCAACTTGGTTGAGCGCGCATCGGCATCGGCGCGTGCGCTGTCGAGCGACGAGTTGGCGGCGGGCGGCTACCGGCTCGAAGAGAAGATCGAGTTGCTGCGGCCGCGCGCGGTGGCTATCTTGGGCATTGGCGCGTATCGTCGGGCCTTCGACAAGCCGGAAGCGACCATCGGACGGCAAATGCCCGGGCTGGGGCCTGCCCCGCTGTGGCTGCTGCCCAACCCGAGCGGCGTCAACGCCCACTATCCGCTGCCCAAGCTGGCGAAGGTCTTTCGCGAATTTCGGGAGGAACTGGAGAAGCTGTACATTTGGCCGTAGGGCGCTTGCCGTCCCAAACGGCGCACGGAACTCACGTCACATGGATTCACAGACTAACGAGCAACCCAACGAGCAACCCAACGAGATCGTCTCTGCGAATACCGGTCAGGGCGCGCCCGTTTGCCGGACCGCGCGGTGGACTAGCGTGGTCGTCAGCGTCGCGTTTCTGCTTATTGCGTTGCTGGCGCTCACAAACGAAGACCCGCCCCAGGGGCCGGCCATACCCGTCCTCGTGCTGCTGGGATTGACCATCGTAGCATGCTTCGCGGCCTGGCGCTGGCAGACCGCCGGTGGCGTCGCAGTTATCGTGGGCGCGTGCGCACTTAGCCTGGTTACATACCGTGCATCACTCACGTTCGGCCTTGGCGGGTCAGGCGTTTTGACCTCGCTGATGTACAGCGTCCCCTTTCTGATGGTTGGTGTCGCCTTCTGGCTTTGCGGGCGGAGATCGACTTCCCAAGTAGCGGACTAATCGGGCGCCTTACCGACCGGGTCGCGCCTCAGCGACGGACGCCGATGGCTCACCCCGCCGGTGATTCCAGGTGCGCCGTGGGGCATGGCGATGAGGCGCTGCGCCTACTCATACCACGCCCAGCGCGCCTGCCAGTCTCGCAGATAGTCCACACGCCAGCGGTTGATGGTGGCGTGGCACGCGGCGGCGGGCGCATCCAGGTCCACATAGTAGTTCGGAAAGCGTTCCGCCTGTGGCCGGCGGAACTGGCCGCCCCAGTTCGGTTGCGTGGCGTCGTCCACGTTTCCCACGCCGCCCACCGCGGGCGACAACAGGTAGAGGAAGCTGGGCGTATCGCCCTCTTTCAACACCATGTCGTCGGACCCCGGATGGTGGGCCAGCGGCATCGCGTCGCCAGTCGTCTCCGCGTACTTGCCGCCATGCGTGGAGCCGCGGCCGCGAATGGTGCGCTCCACGAAGGCCGCCGCGCCCCACTCGCCGGACTGGTCGCCGCCCAGATAGACGCCGCGGAAGGTGTCGTGTTGCAGACGCGGCAACACGCCGCACTCGATCCACCACAGGTCCGGCGCTGCGTCCTGCATGAAGCCGTAGACGTAGTCGCGCGCCGCCGGGTCGGCTGTCGTGTTAGAGGAGCCGATGTAGTAGATACGGATTCGGCCGGCGATGGCGGGCTCGTCGTGCAGCGCCTGTGCAACGTCCGTCAACGAACCCCACACCAATACCCACAGTGGACGGTCCAAGCCCAGCGGGTCGGCCGCCAGCGCCCGTTCGATGAGCAGGCGCGAGGCGTCCGTGGCCCCATCTGCTGCCGGCGCGCGCGGCGACGTGGACCCCTGGCGCACGCCGGCCAGCGCGTCCGCCTCGGTCATCAGCTCCTCGTGGCCGCGACCGCGCAGATAGTCCAGGTCCGTGCGCTCGATCCACTCGATGATGCCTTCAGCGCGGTTGGTGCTGCCCGGGCCGGGCGACGAGACGATGCCTTCCAGCTTCAGGATGTCGGAATAGTGCAGGATGTGGATCAGGGACTGGACGTCGTCCGGGTCGCCGCCGAGGTCGGTGCTCACGAATACGCGATACGCTGTAGCGTTGGACAAGAGAGAGTCCTTTTCAGGTAGTGGATGGATGGGCCAATAAACAACCGCCCGCCGATCGAGTCCGGCGGGCGGTTGCCTACTTCCTACTTGCTATTCACCTATTTCCGCCGCGTCTAGCGGTTGTCTACCTCGACCACGGTCAGGCCCATGAGCCCGGCGTCGCCCGTATGCGAGACCGCGCCGATGTGCCACTGACCAGCCGTGGCGCCGCTCCAGCTCAGCTCGATGGGCTCCGTGGCGCCCTGCGTCGCGGACGCCGGCGCCGAGTCGATGCTCAGATTGCCGCCCGGCGTTGCAGAGATCGCCCACGTATACATGTCGTAGTCCGAATCGCCTCCTGGGGCGCTCCAGCCGTGAACGTATACTGACCACGTTCCGTCTTCCGGCAGCACGATTTCCACCAGCTCGTCTGTGCCGCCGGCCGTGCTGGAAGCGACTTGAATGCCGTTCGGATCAAAGACGAAGATGTCGAGATCCGCCTCGGCCTCGGTGGCCTCCGGCGGCATGGCGATTCGGAAGTACGCCGCGCCGGAGAGATCGAAGTCATGCCGATTGCTATAACCGTCGTTCGGATCGAACGTCTGGTCCGGGTCCTGTATTACATTTCCGGACGTGATGGTAGCGGGTTCCAGGCCATGTGCGGCCGCCGTATAGCCGCCCGTGTAGCCGAAGCCCACGTCGAAGCTGGCTGCGCCGTCTACGCCAGTGCCCGAGATGCCGGACGGCGCATCGAACAGCGCAGCGTTCACAGCGATCGGAATGCGAACCGTCGCAGGTCCCCACCTGTCCTTCCACGTCAACGAACCGAACCGCCACTCGCCGCTAGGAGCGCTGACGTTCGTGATCGTGACCTCGAAGCTCGCCGACTCACCCGCGTCTAGCACGAGGACCGAGGGGTTCACCGAAACCTCGAACCCGTCCGGCGCTTCTACCTGCGCGCGGTACTCCATCGGGCCGGGAACTTCGGATACGCTCGTCACCGTACGCACGACCGTCTGGCTGCCGGGTACGGCCGCCACGCCGATCGACGGCACATTCAGATTGTACGCCTCGCTCGGCACGCCGATCGACTCGAGGAAGGCGCAGTCTCCTGGCGAGAAGACACCGAAGCCGGCGCCACAGGTGTAGGCTGCGTATTCGAACAATCCCGCATCGTAGACCAGTCCAGGCTGGAACGCAGTGCCCTTCTTGGCCTTACCGGCTACGAACGCGTGGCCGGCGCCCATGTCAAACGGGTCGGCCGGGCTCACTGCGATCGTTGTCGACCACATTTTGCCTGGCTGTCGTCATCAGCGCTGACTTGGCCGCGGCTGCGCTCCAGTCCGGATGCGCCTCTTTGATTAAGGCGAACAGACCGGCCACATGCGGGCTGGACATGGAGGTGCCGGCGATGGCGGCGAAGAGCTCACCCGCCGGGTTAGAGCCCGGATCCGGCATCGGAGAATAACCTGCCATGATCTGGATTCCGGGCCCGGTGATGTCCGGCTTGATCAGATCCGGAGAGACCGGATTCGGTCCGCGTGAAGAGAAGTGGGTCATCGATGGTGCATACGGCCAGGCCGTCTTCTGTTTGGCCACGATCCTGGCTGTGGGGTTCGCGGACGAAGCAATGTATGCCTTGATGGCCAGGCCAGGCGTGTTGTCGACATGCACGGTGGGGACCCAGTGCGTATCGGTGAACAGATTGTTGTCATCGGTGTTCTCATACAAGATCATGCCGTCGCCGCCCGCCTGGTAGACGGCCAGGCTCTTCTCCGCACGACCGATTGAACCACGGCGACAGAGAACGATCTTGCCGGTAACTAGTGCTGGGTCGAGCGTGCCGGGAACGCACAGGTCGCCGCCCGCGAACTCAGCGTCGACGAGCGAACGCACGGGCGTTCCGTACGTTATGGAAGCGCCGGCATACCGCGAACCGTCGCCCAGGACGGCAGTGCCCTGATAGAAGCGTTTCTGCGTGTTCGCGCCCACGGTCGTCATCCAGGGCATGGTGCCCGGGTTGCCCAGCGTAGCTGGTTCGGGGCCGGAGTTGCCCGCCGAGGTGGCGACGTAGATGCCCGCGTCTGCGGCAAACAGGAACGATATCTCATCAGCGCCGGGAGCGCCTGCTCCGCCGCCGACGGAATAGTTGATCACGTCCACGCCGTCTTCCACCGCCTGGTCAATGGCAGCCGCCAGGTCAGACGTGAAACCGCCCAGGTTGCCCAAACCCTTGTACGCGATGACGCACGCTCGCGGTGCTATGCCCGAGACTACGCCACGCGGAATGCCATAGATGCTGGCTCTCACGCCGGAGTTACCCGCAGCCGTCGATGCAGTGTGCGTTCCGTGACCGTCATCGTCGCGTGCAGAATCAAACTCGTCCGGGTCGGCGCCGATGACCGATCGATAGGTCTCCAGCATCTGGCGCGCACCCAACAGCTTGTTGTTGCATTCGAAGGGAACATCGTATTCGTTGTGCGCAGTGTTGCCGAAATCGCACGAGGGGAATACTGAGTCATCCAGAACGACCCCAAGGTCCGCATAGCTGCCGTCGTCGGCGAAGCTGGGATGCTCGGGCCAGATACCGCTGTCGATGACGCCAACGATCACGCCCTCACCCGTGTAGCCGTGCGCCTGTGCGGACAGGTAGTCTTCGCCCTCGTCCGTCAGCCCAAGCGCAGTCGGCGAGCTGTCCGTCGTCGCATAGCGCCACTGGTCTTGGACTACCGTTGTTACGCCCGCCTGGCTTTCCATGGCCTTGGCCTCGGCAGGCGTCAACACGGCGGCGAAACCGTTGAACGCGTAGGTGTAGTTGTACAACAGGCTGCCGGCGTCTGCGCCCACTGCGGTCAAGGCGCTGGCGTGGCTGGCCTCCAGCGACGCGCGATAATCTGCGATCTGGGCGCTGCTGGCTTCGATTTCCGCCGCTCTCGCCATGGCGGCAGCGCCGTCACCCTCCATGAACACGACATATGAATCGATGTCGACTGGGGCTTCCGATCGTGAGGGAATCTCAACCCGCATTCGACCTTGCGCAAACGGCAAGAAGACATCACCGTCCTGCGCAAATGCTGGCGCCGTCGAAATGAGCATCGACACCAGCACTAGCAATGACACTATTGTCCAGATATGTCCCCGCCTATACATACCCTATCTCCTCGCTACTTCGTGATTATGTGGTTGATGTCTCAACAGAGACTTGGATACAGAGGCTTGGAGCTTGCCGCTCCCTGCCACGGTCGTCGCGTACACACCAATGCAACTGCCGATTCCAACTAGTTCACGTGCAAAACCCAAACAACAACCGGCTATTTCGTCGTCGGCCTCCTTTCCATTCCTAATGCTCAAACGCAAATCATCCAAAGACAGCACGCTCTGGAGAAACTTCTGATAGTGGAGCGTTGTGTACCTGGGGATCCCTAGGCGTATCGAAAGCAAGAGGAATGATCATAGCCAACGGCAATGTGCTACGAAACGGCTAACAACTGGGACCGCCAGATCGTCGAACACCTACTGTGCCATGATACTCCTAATGGATGGATTTGAAAAGGGGAACATTTGTGCTAACGAGGGTCTGTTTCGCTGTCGGTAGCGTGACGTAGACCATGCGTAGACCGATCGTTGTCTTGCACGGCTTGATACCGCTTGCATGCGGCAGTCCAAGCGTTCCCGCCCTTCCCTGCGGTTCGCACTCACAGTTCTGCGTCGGGCAAATCCTTATGCGGGACGGTTACGTTGCCTGTGGGCCAGGTTTCCGGTGGGCCATCCTGGGCGACCTCTTGCGATCCTTCCTGAGAACGCTCATCTGCCGTAGCCTGTACCGTCGACTTGCGCTCCTCCAGTTGGGTCGCCAGCGCGTCGAGACGGGCCTGCATCTGTTTCAGATCGCGCGTGCTCGGCACGTTGAGCATGTGCAGTACGTCGGCGATACGCTCGTCGATGCGCAGCAACGCCTGCACCTGGTCGACCATCTGCTGCCCCTGCTCGACGGCGGCATCGGCCTGTTCCTTGAGGGTGCCGGATTCAACGGCGGCGGATTCGCCCGCCGCGCGTAGCGAACGCCGTACCTGGGACAGTCGGTCTTCGCCGGCGCGGATGATGCTCGTGAGCAAGAAGCGCGGGATCAACCCGCTGGCGCTGCGCTTCTCCTGGTCCAGGATGATCTGCGTGAGCGTGAGGTTGGTAAGGTCTTCGCCGCTCTCGTAGTCGACGACCTGGATCTCATTCCCATCCTGGATAAGGCGCGTGATCTCGTGCAGCGTCACATAGCGCTTGGCCTCGGTGTCGTAGAGTTTGCGATTCGGGTAGCGCTTGATTAAGGGCATGGTGGTCGGAGCATAGCACGAGCGACTGATCCGTTCAAAGTTCAAGGGAGTTCAAGCACGCAAGAGCGCCAAAGCCCACGTACCTCCGGCGAAAACGATATCCTGACGTACTATCGGTGCGGATTCGCTGGACGTGGAACTCCGGATTCCATGACCACTTCTACTCGCTTGAACTGGTTTGACCGTCGGGCGACACCAGGGCGGCAATACGTTCGTCCAACTCGGCGGGCTTGCGCGCCAGGAAGGTGGCTGCGTCAGCGCGCCGGCGGCAGGCGTCCAATGAGCTGCGCAGACTTTGTACGAGGATGTCGTCCTCGTCCTGCTGGCAGCGTACCATCAGATGCGCGGCCAGCTCCTGCACGTCTGCGTAGCGCTGCAGAGCGAGCAGGTGTTCGGTCCGCTGTACCAGACGCTCGGCGTGTTCACTCATGGCGCCGATCTCCATCACCGTATCGAAGAAGGTGTCATACAGAATGCGGGCGTTGCTGTATTCGCCTTCGCGCAGGAGAAGGTAGTAGGCCGTAGCCTCCTGCGCCCGGGCCAGCAGGCGACGGTGCCCGCGCTCGGATGCGATGCGGCGTGACTGTTGCGCCAGGGCGAGTGCTTGGTCCACGTCGCCTTGCAGGCAGTGAATCTCAGCCAGGTCGAGGCCTGCGCTTGCGGAGTAGTAGTCGTTGCCGATCTTGTCGAAGACTGCACGCGCTACCCAGTGTGCGTCCAGGGCGCGGCCCATGCTGCCGCGTGCAGTGTGCAGCTTGCCCAGCTCGTTCAGCGTCCAGGCCAGGTTAAGGTCATCCTCCGCAGCGCGGAAGATGGAGAGGCTCTCGGACAGGTGATGCGCTGCCTCGTCGAAACGGGCCTGGCGCGTGAGCGTAGCGCCGAGGCCGCGCTCAACTTTGCCCTGTTCGCGGGCGCGCTTGGCCGGGCTCTCGATGCGCAGACAATGTTCGAGCGCCTGTCGATAGTTGGCTTCCGCTTCCTCAAGATCGCCCCGATTCTCGCAGTCGTCGCCCAACAGCCTGTGGCCGACGGACAGCCGGTAATGGTCGCGCAGGGCGCGAGCCAGGTTCAGGGCGCGCCGGCGCAGATCGATTCCCTCCTCCGAACTGCCCTGCAGGCTCTGCAGCCAGCCCAGATAGGAGTAGGCGTTGAAGAGCTCGGTCTGAACGGCGGCGCTCTTGTCCGGCGCGATGCGGCGCATGGCCGACAGTTCATCCACGTTGTCGCGCAGGAGTTGCTCGGCGCGCATGGCGTTCTGCGCTGTCTCGATGCCCAGGTATAGGTAGACGCTGGCCTGCTTGCGACGGCAGCGCGCAACGCCCAGCCGGTTCGGGATGGTCGAGAAGATATGCTCGGCGGATTGATAGTGGACAAGCGCCTCGCGCTGGCCGAGCGTGCGCAGGATATTGCCGATCTGTACGCTCATCTCCGCAGACCAGGCGCGTTCACCGGCCAGTTCGGCCGCGTCCTTGGCGCGCTCATACCAGACGCGCGCTTCCAGGAACTGGCTCTGGCGCGCGCGCTGGCGTCCCAACGCGGCGAGGATGGGCAGGCGCGTTAGGGTGTGCAACTCAAAGCTGCGGTCCAGCAGGCGTTCGTAGTCAACGCCGGCCTCTGAGCGTTGCGCTTCGCCGTCTTCGTCCGGAAAGCGCAACGTGTTGGACCAGATGTGGAGCAGTTCTTCCAACTGGCGACGGAAGAGGCCCAGGCTGGCGGGTTCGTAGTCCACGGCGAGGGTGGTGGCGAGGGAACGCAGCAGTGGATCGCCGAAGTCGATGCCGCCGCCTTCCACCTGCATATAGCCGGCGGCGGCCAGCAGCAGGTTGGTGTCGCGAGCTTCCAATTCCAGAGCTTCGCCCAGGGCGAGCACCGTGGCGCGATCGGGCGGCTTGCGCTTGGCGGCTTCCCAGCGGCTGATGTTCGAAGGGGTGAGATTGATTTCGTCGGCGAGCTGGTTCTGGCTTACGCCTTGGCGCGTGCGGTAGTGGCGGAGAAGGGCGCCGAAACGTTGGTGGTCGATCTTCTGTACAGCCATTGCAGGACGACGCCCTTTCCGAGTGCTGGAAGACATTCCACGCCGTCAACGATTCTATCACGAAATATGCCACTTTGGCAAGCAAGATTAGAGAATGCCAAGAAAGCATTGACACCGCGCGCGCTGGCCCGTATAATAGACATAAGAGGGGGGACTCCCGCTGGTTGGAAGGATGCAGGCATGGACGTTGCGGTCCCCCACACCCGAGCCATTCCTGCTTGTAGAGTCCTCCACCAATGTACAAAGCGATAGTACGTGTATCTGCCCTATTCGGCACAATCTGCCATCTTCGTATAGCAACACAGGCTGAGGTTCGTTTGAGAGTGGAGTAAAGGATTCGAGTCGGAGTTCAAGAAGGAGGGACGTACATGGTCGTCAACGGCGAGAAAGTGTGGGTGCCGGACCAACGTCGTGACCTGATTGCTGGACTCAAGCGCATGGGCGTTACAACAGTGAGGGGGCGTCCATTGCGCAGCGCGAACGTAGAGGACTTGCGTCGCGTCTATTGTCGTGAACGGGCGCGTGCCGTGCGGCAACGGCAGCGCCAACAGGGGCTGCGCAAACGCACGCGCGTCTATCACAGCCAGTCGTTTGCCGCCTGGTCTGAACCGGACTAGCTACGCTGCGTAGCCGGTACAGGGCTATCGCAAGCAAATACACGCAATCGAACAGCCGGTCGCAATTGCCCTTGCGAGGCTGGCGAAAGAGACCCCTGTGGGGACGGCGAACAGTGTGTTCGCTTCCCTGCAGGGGTTTTGCATTATCCGGGCGGCACCATGGTCACCGCGAATAGAATTGCCACTGAGAACTCAGAGTCCTCAGTGGATACAGGCGGATACGCAAGCGAAGCCGCCTACTTGGGCGGCAAGGACAGCGCGAAGTCCAGGCCGCGCTGCACCCATGCCGCGAGCGACTCGTGCGACGCGAAACCCTCCGGCGCAACGAAGACAAAGCCGCCCATGGACCTATTGCTGGTGTCCGGCGGGCGCACGTGGGGCTGTGCCGCGGCATCCGCCCGCTCCTCCTTGCCCACACGCACCATGAGGTCGGTCTCGCCTACGGCGACGCACATATTCCCCTGAACCATATACGCGATGCCGCCGAACATTTTCCTCTCTTGCACGGGGACGGGCGAAATCTCGTTCACCATATCCGCAACTCGGGCGGCAACCTCCTGGTCATAGGCCATGGCTCGATTCTCCTCCACTGTGGCAAGGGCGTTCGTGCCGAAGATACGAGCGCAGAACCTGCGCTGCCCAAACGACACCGCACCCACCGGACTCTTGTCCCGAAAATGATGGCGTGGAACAACCCGCTGCGGTGAAGCGAAGCGGAGCATCGAACTTCACGCCTTGGACCCTCTTCAAACGATGGGCTCCGGTACGAGTTCGTGGTGTACCGTGTGCTCGTGGAAGGCCTCGCGCCCGTCGTCGTATGGGTCAACGTGGACGACGACTTCGGACAGGTAGTCGACGCCATGGAACAGCGCGTGGCGCACATTCTCGGCGATATGATGGCTCGCGGCAGTGGTCAGGGTGGGGTCGACGGCGATAGTGACCTCGGCGTGCAGACGGTGGCCCATCCAACGCATGCGGATGCGGCGCAGCTGCTCGACGCCGGCCTGTGTCTGCACGATCTCCTCGGCCTGGGTAAGGGTCTCCGGCTCGACAGCATCCATCAACCGATACCACATGGAGACTGCGGCGTCCTTCGTAATAAACAGAATCGTGATGCCGATGAGGAAGCCGATGATGGGGTCTAGGATGGGCAGGCCGACCCATGATCCGAAGGCGGCGGCGAGCACGGCGAGCGAAGTCAAGCCATCCGTACGGGCGTGCTGGCCGTCGGCGACGAGGGCGGCGGAGCCAATCCGCCTGCCGGTGCGGATCTGCAGGACGGCGACCAGCTCGTTGCCGATGAAACCGACAAGGGCCGCCACTGCAATCCAGCCCAGGTTGGTGAGCGGCTGGGGATCGATGAGGCGCTGAAAGGACTCCCAGAAGATGATGGCGGCGCTGACGGCAATGGAGACAACGATGAAGATGCCGGCAATGTCCTCGGCGCGAGCAAAGCCGTAGTTGTAGCGGCGAGTAGCCGCGCGGCGGGCGAGGTAGAACGCAAAAAGCAAGGGGATGGAGTTCAGACCGTCGCCAATGTTGTGCGCGGTGTCGGCCAGGAGCGCGACGCTGCCGGACATCCAGACGACGATGACTTGCAGTATGGCGGTGACCGCGAGGGCGGCCAGCGCAATCCACACCGTACGGATGCCGAGGTTGTTGTCGGCGAAGGCGGTGTCGGCGGCCAGGGCCTGCTGCTGGTGACTGTGGCTGTGGAGGTGGAAGACCTGGTTTACCCATCCCCAGATGCCGTCGCCGTGATGGTGGTGGTGATCGTCCCCGTGATCGTGTGAATGCGTATGGCCGTCGTCATGTTCGTGATCGTGGCTGTGGTCGTGGCTGTGGTCGTGGTCGTGGTCATGGAATTGTGTAGGCTCGGACATGGTCTTACCTTGAATTGGTGGGCGGCGCCGAGACTGGCTCTACCGCTGCCGCTTCTGGCGCCGCGGCTGATGCCGGCAGCGGATACGGATGGTCGGGCAGGTTGCGGCGCACGTGGTCCAGATGATGCAACGCTTCGCGAAAGAGGGCGGCGACGTGCGTGTCGTCGATGGAGTAGAAGACCTGGCTGCCTTCGCGCCGCGTGCGCACTAGGCGGATGGCCCGCAGCTTCGCCAGATGGTGCGACACCGCGGACGGCGTCACATCCACGAACTGGGCGAGGTCGTTGACGCTGTACTCGCAGGCGGTGAGCAGGTAGATGAGCTGGGCGCGTGTGGCGTCGCTGAGCGCCTTGAACGTCTCGACCACGTCGATCAACAGGTCGTCTGGTAGCGGTGCGTTGGCGCAGTTGTCCGGGTGTTCGCGGGTCATGGGTTGTCTCGCTTGCCAACCATAGTTATCTGAGCATCTGCTCAGATACAGTAATCCATCCGTTGCCCTTTGTCAAACGTAGCGCGGGCCGGCAAAATTCGCCTGCTTGCAACGATTCGCCGGATCGAGTACAACTGGCGCACTTCGCTCCCATGCATTGCTGCCAAATCGGTTGTTTGTTGTTACTTAGTTTTTCCCGAAGGAGCAGAGCAACATGTCTTCGAACGTCGTGATGTTTGGCTGGAATCGATCGATTCCCGGCCGCGAACAGATGAGCGGGCAGCATTTTCAGGAGTACATCGCATATCTCAACGGACTCCAGCAATCGGGCGCCATAGAATCGTGGGAGAATGTGTTCCTTAATGCGCACGGCGGCGACATAAACGGTTTCTTTCTCATCAAGGGCGACCCCGGGCAGATATCTACCCTAATCGCCAGCAAAGATTGGGTCACGCACATGACCAAGGCTTCGATACACCTCGAACAGTCGGGCGCGGTGACGGGTGCGACGGGGGAACTGGTGATGGAGCGCTTCGGCGTTTGGTCATCCTTGATTCCGGAATAGTTCCGGTGGGCGATCAGTCATGCGGTTGAACGCCCATCCTACCGTCTTGACGGGCAAACAGGGGACCTGCCGAGCGGCAGGTCCCCTGTTGATGTGGTGCGTTTATGGTAAGCAAGAGGCTTGCCTACTTCACGGCGTACCCGGCAACGTGTGGGCTGGCAAATCCCTGGGACATCTGAAATCGCTCCAAGTGCACCTCGCGGAAACCGGCGCGCTGGATCGCCTCGCCCGTGCGCCGCGTGACGTTGCAGCCGTCGGAGAAGATGCGCCAGCCGGGGTTGATGGCCTGCTGCACCAGGTGGAGGCGGCTGCCCTCTTCCGCGGCGACATGCTCCAGGAAGACGTAGCGTCCGCCGGGCCTCAGCACGCGCAGGATCTCGTGCAGGGCCCGCGCTTGGTCGCTGACCGAGCAGAGCACCAATGTTCCCACCACCGCGTCCGCGCATGCGTCGGGGAGGGGCAGACGTTCCGCCGTTCCCCCGCGCACGTCGATATCGCGGCCCAGCCGGCGCGCCTCGGCCTCCAGATAACTGTCCATGTGACCGTTGGGCTCAATGCCGATCCAGTGCACATCGCGGGCGTAGAGAGCGAGGTTGGGCCCCGTGCCCGGTCCGATCTCCACCACTGTGCCGCGCAGGTCGGCCAGTAACGCCCGCTTGCGGTCCACCACGAGCGGGTCGTAACCGTCCGACCAGCGCGCGACAAGCCATGCGTAGAGGCGCTGGCGCGGGCCGCACTTGCGAGGAGACGATTCGCTGCTCATGCAAGACATTGTACCAGGGAGGTGGACAGATGTCGTACCGCAAGACAGACGGTGCATGGATAGCAGGAGCGACGACCGGGTTGTCTGCCTGCGACGCCCCGCTATCCTCGCCCAGGTTGATTTCCCAGACGCGACGGGAAAGAAATGGGGGACAGCTCCCATGACGCGGGACCCATCGGTCGTTATAGTGTAGCCGCACGCGCGAAACGTGCGCACCGGCAACGGAGCTGAAACGGAGAGAGCAACAACCGGAGAGAGGGGTTCTCATGGGTACATACGATCGTTACGCGCATCGCGCGCAGGGCATCGCCTTCATTGCCGGACCGCTGATAATGCTGGCGGCCGCGGCGCTCTGGCTGCTGGGCGTCGGCGCCAACCCCCCGCCTTTTGACTGGAGCAGCAGTTGGGAAGGCGCAGCCGGCGTCTATTCCATCGTCATGTTCATCGTGATCTACCTGGAACTGGCGCGACTTCTGGGGCAACACTCGCCCCGCTTCGGCATCGTCTGTGCCGCTACCGGGCTGATGGGCTGTGTAGGCGGTGCGGGCGCGTACTACATGCGCATGTTCGTCGACGAGTTCGCGCAGGCGGGGGCCACCACAGAGACGATGGAAGCCGTATGGTTCACGTCGACGGGGCCGGAGCTTGCCGGCGGCCTGATCGCACTCTTCTTCCCGGTCACAGCCGTGCTGGCGGGCATCGGCCTGCTGCGCGCCAAAACGGTGTCGACATGGACAGCGGCGATGTTGATCGTGGGCGGCGTATGCTTTCTTATAGCGCAGGCGGCCGAGTTTCAGATGGAGATCTTCTATCCACTGGCCGCGTTCGCATGGCTCATCGGCGTCGGACCGCTAGGCTGGCGATACCTGACGGAGAACCTGTCCGGCGAACAATCCTATGAGGAGGCAGTGGCGCAGACCTAGCATGACGCAGCATGACACCTCCCGCCCGGCGTGGCAGCGCGACCACGACCCTCACTGGCCGGACACGTTCGTTGCGGACGCGTCCGACTGGGCCTTGACAGCATGTAAAGTTTGCTATATATTGTGTATAGTTAACTTTACTTCAGCTCGATGTGATGCTTGTGTGGAGGACAGCGTGAAGCTCGCCAACCGGTTGCGCGAATATCGCTTTGCGCATGACGAAATCACCCAACAGGATCTCGCCAACGCCGTGGGCGTGACACGGGTGACCATCCATTCAGTCGAAACAGGCAAGTTCGTGCCGTCGACCCTGCTGGCGCTGAAGCTGGCGCGCTTCTTCGACGTGGGCGTCGACGACTTGTTCTATTTGCACAACGGCGACGAGAAGAAGTGAGACACAGTTTCGCGGAGGTGGGAGCGATGCGAAGCATATACGACTTGGCCGGCTACACGACCGCCGCCGTGGGCGTGGCGGCGGGCGCTGCATTGCTGATTGCGTACGCGCTACTGGAGATGTTGCGCCCCAAGATGGTCGCATTCGAGCCACTGACCGCCGCTGAAGAAGGCCTGGTCAACTACGTGGGCGTGGGGCTGCTGCTTGCCCTTGCCTTCTGCGCCCTGGCAATCTTGCGCGTCATTCACGTTTCGGTCCGGGCGCAACGACTGTCACCTCTGTCCCTCGTAGCCATCGCGGGCAGCGTGCTGACCGCGATCTTTGTCTTCGGTGACGTCGTACTCCTCGGCGATATCGGCAAGCAGTATGAGCATGGTCTTTCACAGCCCGAGTGGAGCGTTCTCTATGCGGTGATGGCGTTCCAACTGCTCGCCATCGTCGGGCTGCTGTACGCCGTCCTCCACACGCTGCGCAACGGCAAGGGAGCCGCGACGGTCTCCAAGGACGGCACGGTCTATCTTCTGGCACAGGTCGTGGGCGTCATCTGCGGCGGCATGGGGCTGGCGCTCACCATGCTCAACTTCTCCTACCCGCGCCCGCTGTGGATGGTGCAGGCGCAGATTGTCCCGACGCTGGTGGTGATGCTCATACCCTACGCGCTGATAGTCGTCCTGTGGGTATTCGTGAAATTGCGTGAAGGGGGCGAGTGGCTCGACGAGAAGCAGCGACAAGACGTGGGCGCGGCCTCGTTCGCGACACTCCTTGCCGGCGCGGCGGTGATGGCGCTGCTCTACCTCCTCCGATCGGGGGATTTGCAGGGCATGGTCAGCGTGCTCTGGCTCCCGCTGTACGCTTTTCTGACACTGCTGTCGTTCTCCACGGTCGTCCTCTTCCGCAGCCGCGACAGTCTCCGGTAGGCCATCGATCACAGGCTCACGGATTCTGAATGGTCTGATCCCTGGGCATCCCTGAGCCGTACTGAGCCGTACTGAGCCGTATCGTAGGTGCGGGCGCGATTCTGCACGCTTTGCTCACTCGCGGACTTCGCGCAATCACTCCCGCACCGGCCTGCGTTGGATTGCTCACGGATCGACAGGATGACACGGAGTTCCATTCGGCTGATCCGTGTCATCCGCGTTCATCCGCGAGCCGTCCGCGGCGCACTACTCCGTCGGATAGCCCGCGCGTATCCACGCGTCCATGCCGCCGAGCAGCGCAGCAACCTGTCCGTAGCCGTTCTCATGCAGTTCGAGCGCCAACCTGGCGCTTGTGGACTCGCTCGGTCAGGTACAGTACGCAATGATGAGCTGGTCTTTGGGGATGCTGTTGTCCAACGCCGGAGGGTCAACTTCCGGCGGCGGCATCGCACCGGCAATATGTTGCATGTCGTAGAAGCGACGGCCGCGGGAATCGACGAATACGGCCGTACCGTTGTCGAAGTGGACCTTGGCCTCTTCTACACTGATGCGCGGCACATCGGCCGCGCTCTCGATGGTAACTGGTTCCGGCTGTGCGGCCGCAGGCGGCGCAGCAGTCGGCGTCTGGATGGGCGCGCACGCGGCCAGAAGCGTTGCGGCAACGACGAGTACGCCTGTGAATAGTCTTCGCAAGAAATGTCCCTTTCTCTGTGAGTACGACGGGATCGAAAATGCCGCCGCAAACGGTGAAGATGGACGGGGGTGCCCATAGTATATGCGGCGTGTCAACACCGCGCCCAGCGCCTACTTCTGGGTCGCACGTAGTGAGAACTGCATAGGGTTCGGCCCATGTGATCCGCGCTAGTCCGTCGTCTGCATGAGCCAGGCAATGGCCGCGTCGCGGATAGCGGGCAGACCTTTGTACGCGGCCATGCCGGGTTCGATGGCGCCGAGCGCGCCGGCAAGCTGTGCGGCGCGCTGTGGCCGGTCCGCCAATGCGGAGAGTGGCTGCACGTAGATGCGGATGGTGAATAGGATGTCGCCGCTGTGCGGCAGGCGGCGCAAGGTCTGCCGCTCCATGCGCAGCCAGAGGCGTTCTCCCGCGTTGGCGGCGGTGATGCCGGTCCGTGGGGCGATGCGTCCGTGACCGCCCGGCTGATAGAGCGCGGGATCGTCCAGTACGCTCCAGTTGAGCCGCCAGACGGGTCGTTCCGCCTTCATGCGCGCGAAGAGGCGGTTCATGGGCGAGGCGAGCGTGGGCTCATAGCCGGGCACGGGCTCGTGGATGGCGTCCAGTGGGCGGCCGGCCTTCTCTGCCAGGTTCCAGCGCGTGGGGAAGCACACGCAGGCCGCAGTCAGCAGGTAGTCGCCGCCAGGCTCGACCTGGCCCAGCAGACAGAGGTCCTCCTGCACGAGGCGCGCCGCCAGTTCCAGCGGGTGCATATCCTGCGCACGCATGTCCCAGGCTTCGCCGGTAGCCAGATTGTGCAGCCGGTCGCCGCGGCGCGCATAGGCCTGGGGATATCGCTCCGGCCAGATGCTCGGCCAGCAGGGCGAGTGTTTCGCCTGCGCCGGCATCTGCGGCGGCAGAGGCGGTCATGACGTCCGTGTGGCGTTCGCGGAAGAGGCGGCGTTTCTCGGCCAGGTCGTGGGGCAGGCGTTCGTCCACCTCGATCCATTCACTCAGGTCAAGGGTGTGCAGATTCATGCCCAGTGCAGGCGCGCCCGACTCGTAGGCGACGTAGTCACGCACCGGCGGCAGCACGGGAGAAGATGTGAGTCTCGCAGTCATAGGCAACCTCGTAGGCAAGGGCCGCAGCGACAGATAGGCGCGCCCTCATTGTACCACCGGACAGGCTATCGGGGTCGCAGGGCGTATACGAGCGAGGCGACGAAAACCAACTGTCGACGGGCGCAGCGCGGGGTTGACAGCCACCGCGATAATGGCCCTGTATCCATTGAAGCGCCGCTGATGCAGACCGATGCGCAATCCGTACGTTGGGCAGGAAGAGCTCGAAGGGGGAAGCATCATGTCTACTGACGCCAACAAGGCCATTCTCAAACGATTCTGGGAGGAGATATTCAACGAGGGCAATGCAAGCGTTGTGGATGAACTGGTGGCGAAAGACTATCTGAACCATGATCTGATCCCGGGCGAGGCGCCTGGAAGCGAGGGGCTGAAGCAGTTTGTCTTCTTGCTGCGTAACGCCTTCCCGGATCTTCACTTCACGGTGCAGAAGACGGTTGCTGCCGAGGACACGGTCGTCACCCGCTGGCAGGCCATGGGTGAACATGGCGGCGAGTTCATGGGCGTGCCGCCGACGGGCAAGCGAGTCTCCGTTACGGGCATGGCCATGCACCGCGTGGACAACGGCAAGGTCGTGGAGGCCTGGAACAACTGGGATGGGCTGGGGATGCTGACGCAACTTGGCGTCCTGCCTGGCTCCAGGCGGAGGTGGTTCGTAACCCGGGTTGACACGGCGCTCCAGGCCGCTGAATGGAAGGGTGAGGGAATAACACCCTTTCCGTGAATAGCATGCCGTTTGCGTTTTCGGCCTGAAGCTCGGAAATCTGACTGGATCAGTCGCCCCTTTCGCGCCCATATCGCGACTCACGGTACTTGCGTCGGTTGAGGCGACATGCAAACCGTTGCGAGCCGATACTTCTTTCTCTCCCGCCATCAGACGTGAAGATTGCCAGAATGTCCCGGAAAAACCAGGACAACGGTCCCTTCACAGACTGGGAACGAGTCTCTATACTGAGTGAGGCATCCAAGGTGAGTGCCCCTGCACTGCCTGCCAAACACTCGATTACCTGACGGGACCGACCCGAACATCACAATCTCCAGATCATGGAACAAAGGGAAGGAAGTCTCTAATGAAACTACCCCGCACCTTGTCGGTGCTCTCCGCTATCTTGATAGTTGCCATGCTGGCGGCTGCGTGTACGTTCGTCGTGCAGCCGGAATCCGAAGCGCCGGCAGCGGCCCAATGGAAGAAGCGTCGGACTGGGTCGCCCCCGAGGACGCTCTGATCTCCATGCCGGCTCGAAGAAGCGCCGATTCTGGACGGTATGCCAGACGAAGCGTTCTGGGCAACACGCCTGCGATTGTGATCCCGTAGAAGATGGAGCCAACATGGGCTCCTCAGAAGTCACAGTGAAATCCGTTTACAGTGGCGACAGTGTCTATTTCCTCGTCAGTTGGTCGGATCCGACACAGAGCTTCGTGCGTAGCCCCTGGATGAAGCAGGATGATGGCAGTTGGACGAAGTTGGTCGATCCGGATGACAGAGGCGGTGACAACAACGTCTACTACGAGGACAAGATGTCCATGATCTGGGATATCGGCGAAAGCATCCCCAGGTTCAGCGGCATGGGCTGCTACGTTAGCCTGCCACACAGCGAAAACCCAGACGCGAAGCCGTACGGCAACAAGTACACCGACGAGGGCATGGGCGACATTTGGCATTGGAAATCGGTGCGAAATCTGGGTCAGATCGATGATCAATATCTCGACTCGACCCGAATATTCACCAGACACGCCGGAGCCGGCCGACATGGTGATCCTAACGATGGCGGAGGCTACGTCAATAACGAGAGCGAAGACAAGAGTATGCCCATGTGGATGGGCCCCGACGGCTATCCTCGAGATGGAAGTCCCGGCTATATTCTGGACGAGGAGAAGCAGGAATTCGACGATGCCCTGTTTGCCGCCGGTGACATGGTGGCGGGCATCACCGAAGTCACAGTTCACAGGTGACCGGGGCGACATTGCCGCCGGCTCGAACTATTCGGACGGCGTGTGGACGGTTGAGCTGGGACACGCCCTGTTGACGGGTTCCGAGTTCGACGTTCAGTTCGACGACATGGCCAAGGGATACAACTTCGGAGTTGCCGTGTTCGACAACGCCCAGGTGCGCCACGCATATCAGGACGGCAGCGAGACATTGGTGTTCCAGCCCTAGCCGATAGCGAAACTTGCAATTCGAATACTTGGAGGGGACGTCTCCGGACGTCCCCTTTTGTTCGTTTCCTGCCGCTCTGCTATACTCTGATGCGCCTTTCAAGGATCACGGTCTCGCATGATTTGGCAAGACTACTTCACACTGAATCGAATCATCATCCTGTCGATTTATGGACAGGTGTTCTTTGTTCTGGGCCTGGCGATCTTTCTGCAGTCGCGGCGGCACAGCCGTCTGAAGCTCACGCGGGATCTGCGATGGCTGGCCCTGTTTGGCGTACTGCATGGGCTTCACGAATGGGGTTTGGTGTTTGTTCCCATCCAGGTTGAGTATTTGCCGGCCCGCTGGATAGCTGGGTTACTGGTGGCGCAAGTCGGACTGCTGGCCGCATCGTTCGCATGCCTATTGGTCTTCGGCGTGATTCTGCTTGATGGAAGAGCATCCTGCCTATCGCTGGCTGGCAGTCGCATTGGTCGCGGCTTGGGGTGTGTTGGCGGCGGCAGCCTATCTGCTGGCCCCCAGCTTGGGGGAGTGGATACGGCTCGTGACCATCTGGGCGCGCTATCTGCTTGCCTTCCCTGGCGCCTGCCTGTCTGCGGCGGGCTTGTACCGCCATTCCAAGACTGACTTCATCGCAGAGAGTGGCCCGCAGTTCAACCGTATGTTGCGATGGGCTAGCTATTCACTAGTGGCCTACGGTTTTTTTGCCGGTCTAGTCGTGCCCGCCGGCTCGTTCTTCCCCGCAAACGTACTCAATCAAGTGCACTGTTGAGGCCCGGTTTATCGGTGCCTATTGAAGTGTTCCGATCACTTGTCAGGTCTGTTTCTCACGATCAGTGTGATCAGAGGGCTGGAGGTTTTTGAAGTGGAAGTGGATCGCCTGATTGAGACTATGGAGGTAGAAGCGATCCAGACGTCGGAACGAGACCGGATCGGACAAGAGATCCACGATGGGGCCATGCAAGCATGTACTCCGTCGGCCTGATTCTGAGCTCGGCGGGGAAATACGTTGACAACCCTTCCGCCCTGGAACGACTTGAGCAGGCGGAGGTAGTCCTGGAGCACGTAATCTTTGATCTCGCGGGATTATATGACCTCTCTTCGCATACATCCGCCCGATAGGTCATTGGCGGAGGAGCTTGCGTTGTTGGCAAATGAGCCTCGATTTCGTAGCCTGATCGACGTCGACGTGGACATCACTGCCGATCCTCGAGCTTGAGCAGGAGCACGCTAGCCATCTGCTTGGGCTCATCCAGGAAGCGCTGACCTAATCGTGGTTAGGCATGCGAGCGCCAGCCGCGCCGATATTCGCCTCTATGGGGAGAACGGGCGTTTTGTGCTGGAGATCGAGGACGACGGGCAGGGTTTCGACTTGGAGACGATCGTACCTGGGTTCGGTATCCAGGCCATGGGCAAACACACGCGTATGCTCGATGCAATTATGACGGTCAACTCGGAACCTGGGAAGGGAACGGTGGTAGTCGTGAAGAGCATGGAACAACACAGCGTATGAGAACTCTCAGCGTACTCTTGGCTGTATGATCACGAGGTAGTGCGTATGGGACTGCGCATGGTACTGGAGGATACGCCCGATGTGACACTTGTTGGGGAAGCGAGCAGCGCGGACGAAGCCGTTGCCCAGTGCGGCACGCTACAGCCCGACGTGGTGATCATGGATATCAAAATGCCGGGGCGCAGCGGGATCGACGCTTCCCGCGAAATCGTCGACCGATGGCCGCATATTGACGTGATTATGCTCTCCTCGTTCGTCGACGACGGCCTGATTGCCACGGCCATCCAGGCAGGTGCGGTAGGCTATGTGTTAAAGAACGTGGGAACGGACGAATTGGTGCGGGCGCTGAACGCTGTCCGCGAGGGTCTGCGCTGCTGGACCCGGCCATCACACGTCAAGTCCTTGGTATGATGCGCCAGCGCCATGAGCGTCCCGCCATTTGCCGATCTGACCAAGCGCGAGATCGTCGTGTTGCATCTGATGTCGCTGGGCAAGACAAATTCCGAAATTGCGTGCGAACTTGTGCTCAGTGAGAAGACTGTACGCAACCATGTACAGCGCGATATGTCGAAACTCGCCGTTGGTAACCGGTTAGAGGCCGCGACCTACGCCCTACAAAAGGGAATTAGCGATTATCTGCCCGAAGCTCTTGATTAGCGCCCGCAGCTCCGTGCGCAGCGTGCGTCCTGCGATTTCTTCACGCACCACCGGCGCCACGCGCGTACCCAGCAGCTCGATGGCATGCATGACCTTCTCGTGCGCGATGGTGCCTACGCCCAGCATCAGCATCATGCGCTGGTGGCCGAAGATCTCATGTTGGAACAGAATCTTCTCGATTGCCTCGTTCGGCGCGCCCACGAAGTCCGAGCCGCGCAGCGTGCGGGCCGCCTCAAGCTGTCCACGCGTGACGCCCGACCATCCGCGCTCGCGGCCGATGCGGTTCATCATCAGTGAGTAGCCCGGGAAGTAGTCGTCGGCCGCCTGTTGCGAGTCGTCGGCGAGAAAGCCGTGCGAGTTGATGCTGACCGGGAAGAAGGCGGGATCGTGGCCCGCCTGCCGCAGCGCGTCGCGATAGAGCTGAACGAGCGGAGCAAAGCGTTCCGGCTGGCCGCCGATGATGGCGACTGCCAGGGGCAGCCCCAGCGTACCGGCGCGCACGACGGACGCTGGCGTGCCGCCGACCGCGATCCACACGGGGATCTTCTCCTGCACAGGACGCGGATAGACGCCCTGGCCGGTCAACGCAGCGCGATGTTCGCCGCTCCAGGTGATGCGCTCTGATTCGCGCAGCTTCAGCAACAGGTCGAGCTTCTCCGAAAATAACTCGTCGTAGTCGTCCAGGTTGTAGCCGAAGAGCGGGTACGATTCGATAAAGGAGCCGCGCCCCGCCATGATCTCGGCGCGCCCGTTGGAAAGCAGGTCCAGCGTGGCGAAGTCTTGGAAGACGCGCACCGGGTCGTCCGAGCTGAGCACAGTAACGGCGCTGCTGAGGCGGATCGACCGTGTACGCGCGGCGATCGCGGCCAGGACGACGGCCGGTGCGGAGGAGACGAAGTCCGGCCGGTGATGTTCGCCGAGACCGAACACGTCCAGACCGACCTGGTCCGCCAGCTCGACAGCCTCCATCAGATTCTGCAACCGCTGCGCCGGGCTAATCTGCTCGCCGGTGGCGGGGTCGGGCGTGAGCTCGGCAAAGGAGAAGATGCCAAGTTCGAAGGGGTGACTGCGCGGGCTGGTCGAGTCTGCGACAGGTATGCCTGTGTCTGTCATGGATGCTTTGCCTTGGTAGTTGGTCTCCCATAGCTGGACGGCGCCATTGTATCATCCGCATCCGTGGCAGCGCGTCGGCTGGCTTCCTTTGTCCTTGGTGAGTTTCAGTTGCGGAGTGAGCAGGATCGCCCGATACTACTGACGCGATTGCTGACGTACGCGGTCCGACCACGGTAGGGACTTTGGCCAGGAGGCGATTGAAAACAGGATGAACGTACTATTGCTGGGATTGCGGCCATTCAACATCAGCGACGAGCAGATCGCGGAGGTGCGGCGCTTGGCCGCGGGCTACCGTATCCTACAGACGCTCGACCGGGGCGAAGTGGAGGCCATGTTGCCGGACATCGAGATCGTCGTGGGTGACTTCCCGCGCGATCTCCTCGCGCAGGCCCCCAAACTGCGCTGGTGGCAACAGTGGCACGCGGGCGTGGATTGGCTGCTGGACTACTCGGAAGCGACCGAACTGGACTTCACGCTGACCAACGCATCCGGTGTCCACGCCATCCCCATCACCGAGCACATCTTCGCCATGCTGCTGGGCTTCGCGCGCGACCTGCCCAACGTGATCCGTGCGCAGCAGCGCAAGGAGTGGATACCACACGAGCGCGACGACGTCTTCGAGCTCCACGACAAGATGATGGCGCTGATCGGCGTTGGCGGCATCGGCAGCCACACTGCGCAGGTTGCCTGCGCGCTGGGCATGCGCGTGATCGCGGTGCGCCGGCGCGCACACGTACCGGTGGCCGGGGCCGAGCGCACAGTGGGCATCGACCGTCTGCCGGATGTGCTGCCGGTGGCGGACTTCGTGGTCAACACGCTGCCGTTGACCGCGGAAACAGAGGGCCTGATCGGCGAGGCGGAGCTGCGCGCCATGAAGCCCACGGCATATATCGTGAATATCGGCCGGGGCGCGACGATGGACGAAGATGCGTTGGTTCTCGCGTTGCGGGAAGGCTGGATCGCAGGGGCCGGTCTCGACGTCTTCACAACGGAGCCCCTGCCGCCTGAGTCGCCGCTGTGGGAAATGGAGAACGTGATCGTCTCGCCGCATTACGCTGGGCAAACGGACCGCTATGACGAGCGCGCCATCGCCATCTTTCTGGACAACTTGGGTCGCTACCTGCGCGGCGAAGCGCTGGTCAACGTGGTGGACAAGCGGCTGGGCTACTGAGTGTCCCAGCCGCGCCGCCTGGCCGGCGGTGCAACATGTGGAAAGAAGTTGCCGGATCGCCTTCCCGCGTCTTTGCTGGGGTGGGTAGGCGGTCGATGTTTCAGAGCGACCAACACTCTTGCAGGGCCCGGTAGCTCAGGAGAACAATCCCTTCCTCCTCCACAATATCGTGAGCCTCGTGCGAGATCAGGAAGTCGAAGTCCGTCTTGCGCACCTGCCAACTTTCCGGCTCCATGGCCTGCAGCTCGGGGTTGCCGAGGCCGGGATGGACCGCCCATTCACTAAGCCCCGCCGGCAACTCGCGCAACATCCGAGCATACTGACCTGGCTTGTCTACCGTGTCAAGGCGGTAGCTATCCAGCACGCCATAGTCGACAGTAGGCAAGCCCTCACGTTGCAATGCGGCTGCCAGAGACTGATCGTGAATTCGCAGCGCCAAGCCGTACTCTTTGGCCAGACCAAGCGTGAGACCGAAGATATCGGGCCTGCCGCCGTCGGCCAGGCAATGCCAATCCAAATGCGTAGGCCGTAGCTGCGCATCCAAGACGGCATCGATCTGCGCTCTGAATTCCGCTTCCAACTCGTCCAGTCTGACCTGGGCCAGAAACTCGGGGATCCGTTCGTCGGCATAGAAGTAGCCTGCCTCGCCGACCAGTGAGGGCGCCTTTGCCCCTACCGGGCCCCACCGGTAGTTGTCCGCGTTGGTGGTCGCGGTCAGGTGTACGCCAAAGGCAATATCCGGGTTCTCTCTGAGTACATGCATGGCGTGCGGCGCCCAGGGGCAAGGAACCATCAGCGTCGTTGATGTCGCCACGCCATCTCTCAACGTACGCAGAGCAGCGTCATTGATTGCATGGCACATGCCGAAGTCATCGGCATTGATGACCAATAGCCGCGCATCCGTCGGATATCCCAGCAGCCTGTTGGTTTGGCGTGTATTCACTGATGCCGGCTCTCTTTTCTTCTGAACTGGCAGCGAACATGTCCCCGCCAATGTAGTCTCATTCCGGTATGCTTCCCGCGGGAATCTGCCGGCCTGCCCGCGCGCGGAAGGCAAGACTGACTGTCATTCGAACACGATCACGTTGCGCAGGGCCTCGCCGCGCTCCATGGAGTCGATGGCCTCGTTGATCTGCTCCAGCGGGTAGCGGTTGGTGATCAGTTCGTCCAGTTTGAGGCGCTTCGTGCGGTAGAGATCGACGAGGCGGGGCACGTCCATGCTGAGAATCGTCGATCCCATGTTGCTGCCCAACACGCGCTGGCTTTTCCACACGCCATAGGTGGGCGAGAAGGGGATCGTGGCGTCGATTTCCGGGATACCGACCAGAGTCACCGTGCCGCCGCGACGAATGAGGTCAAAGGCCTGCTTGGCGGCGCTGGGGCTGCCGACGGCCACGAATGCGTAGTCCACGCCGCGGCCCGACGTGAGTTTGTGCACGGCGGCTGGCACATCGTCGGTTTTGCTGGCGTTGATAGTATGGGTGGCGCCGAATGCGCGCGCCGCCTCCAGTTTGTTGTCAAGCAGGTCGATGGCGATGATGGGATTGGCGCCGGAGAGCAACGCTCCTTGCACGGAGTTGAGGCCGACGCCCCCCACGCCGATCACTGCCACAGAGCGGCCTGGCTCCACCCGCGCCGTGTTCACTACCGCGCCCAGGCCGGTGATCACACCACAGGCCAGGAGCGAGGCGCTGTCCAGCGGGATGTCGTCGGCAATGGGCACGAGTTGCGACTGGTCGACGATAGTCTGTTCTGCGAAGCCGGCCGTGCGGATGCCGTGTTTGATGCGCTCGCCGCGCCGATTGCGAAACCGCGTTTCTGTGTTCAGCGCGTAATCACCATCACATAGGTAGCTGTGGCCGCCGGCACAGTAGAAGCAATGGCCGCAGGAGCGCAGGAGAGACATGACCACGTGGTCGCCCGGCCGGACGTGCGTGACGCCTTCCCCCACTTCCTCGACGATGCCGGCGCACTCATGGCCGGCCACAACGGGCAGACCACTGTTGTCGGTGGCCCACTCGCCGCGTATGAAGTGTACGTCGCTATGGCAGATGGCTGTGGCGGCCAGCCGCACCTTGACTTCGCCCTGCTGCGGCGGGTCGATTTCCAGCTCGTCGATGATGAGGGGTTTGCCGTATTCGTAACAGACAGCGGCTTTCATTGTGCATCTCCTTTGAAGACTACGCGTATGTGGCTGGAATACATAATGCTACGACTTTCTTCCCAACGCCACCCCATTTCACGGATTGCTGGGCAGCTATTCACGACAGGGCGCTGCGCACGGTCCGTGCGCGCGCACATAGAAGCGGCGGCCTTCATAGGCGATGCAGGCCAATTGTCCTTCCTGCACCAGTTCGTCCAGCACGTCTGGGTCCGCGCCCATCTGCTCGATGTAGCCGACCGCCTCCTCTTCGCGCATGGGGTGCACGGCTGTGATAGACAGCAGGGCTTGCGCCGGATCGCTGGTGGCGCGGAAGGGGTCCGCAGCAAAGCCGAGCAGATACTCCACGGTGTCGAGCTTGCGGTCGAAGAGTTGATAGGCGCGGTGCAGCGCGGCATCGCCCGGCGGGCGCACCCAGTCTTCGGCCGGCGGGCGCGTGGGCGCGGCGATATAGGCGACGGCGGGCTGCAACTCGGCGAGAAACGCGGCCACGGCTGTCAGACACTCGGCGCCATCGTTCACGCCGTGCACGAGCAGCGTCTCTGTGGTTAGCGTGCCGGGGAAGGCTTTGGCGAAAGCGCGCATGCCTTCCAGCATAGCGTGGAGGCGCAGGTGCGGGTGTGGCCGGTTGACGGCCCGCCACGTGCGTTCGTCCACGGCGTCCACCTTGAGGGAGACCCAGTCGGCGCGCAAGAGGTCATCACGCACGTCCGGACGGTCGATGAGGGTGGCATTGGTGATGACGGCGAGCCGGCAGCCGAGGGGGCGCAGCAAGTCGAGGGCGCGGCCGAGGTTGGCGTCAAGCGTAGGCTCGCCGTCAGGCACGAAGGTGACGTAGTCGACAGGTGCGCGGGCGCTGCGGCACTCGTCCATCTTGCGCGCCACTTCTTCGGCGATGGCTTCGGGTGCGTAGAACGTACGGCGCTCGATCGAACGTTGTGCGGTCCGGCCGACCTGGCAGTATATGCAGTCGTATGGGCATTGTTTGGGCTCAGGAATGTTGTTGACGCCCAGGCTCTGGCCGAGTCGCCGGGAGGGAACCGGTCCGAAGAGAAACATGGCTGGCCTCATTTCCGATGAACGAGAGGAGGGATTCTTTCGCTATCGATTGCCATTATCGCGCCGAATGGGCTGGGTTGCACACGAGTGTTCCGTGCGCAGATCAGGACGGGTGATATGGATCATTTTGCTCCGCTGACGGCACAGGCCGCAGCAATTGGGGTAGCCGATATCTGTGAACGCGGCCCGCAAGGACATGCTTCAGGATGGGACGGAATCGAGGATGCGCGAAATTGACAGTGGCGCGATAATATGGGCGCGGGAGACAGTGCGTTGAGAGGCGCACGAAGCGATAGTTCCGTCCGGATTCGTTGTCCGCGTCACCGCCGGCGCAGGAGACGAGCCTGTACATCTACACCAGATTCACACACTCGATATCCACACTGGAAAGGAGCGGAACATGTATGACAAGATTCTGGTCCTACTCGACGGTTCCAAGCGGGCGGAGACGATCTTGCCGCACGTGAAGCACCTGGCAACGTTGGGCAAGTCGAAGGTCATTTTGCTGCAGGTCGTGGAGCCGAGCGCAACGGTTTCGACGCCATATGATGTTGTGCCGTACTACAGCGCAGACCTGGCGGAACAATGGACGCGCGAGGCGCAGGAATACCTGGAGGGCGTGCAAGAGGAGTTCAGCGCACTGGGCACGGAGACGAAGATCGTGATTGCGCACGGGCCCGTGGTGCGCTCGATCCTGGACGCGGCGCAGGAGGAGAATGCCGACCTGATCGCCATGGCCAGCCACGGGCGCACGGGCTTGGCCAGCGTCTTCTACGGCAGCAAGGCGGCAGGCGTATTGCAGCAGATCGACCGGCCGCTGTTGTTGGTGAGGGTGGGGAAGGAGTAGTCATGGGGTGAGTCGGTGACCCCGTCTCGGTGTTCCCGTGCGTGCCGCAGCACTCCGGCCTTCGGCCCCGGTAGACTCCGCTAGTCGGCCGGCGACGAGGGGACGATCGCGTGGGAGACACACCACCGGACGCCGCGATTCATGTTGAAGAGGGGGGCCGTGCGAAATCCCGTTTGCATGGTGGATGGAGTTTGAATCGGCGAAGGCACGCGTCGGTCAGGCTGGTATCAATATCGTCTGTTTCGGCGGCGCGGCGTGCGGTGAACTACCCTGCACACAAGCGCAGTGCATTCTTGACCAGTAATTGGTACGGCGAGCGCAGCCACAGCTCCACATTGTGACCCGGCGTCAGTACGCAGACGCGGCCGTCGCCTTCGTTGCGCGCCCAGCCCGGCCGGTTGCATGCCATACTCGGAGTGGGACGTCATGAAAAGATGGGCATCGCCGTCGACCCGGTCGAATGCCATGTGGAGGTGCTCGTCCTCCAGCGTGAACGTTTCGCTCCCCGCGCTCGAGCGGACGGGCCGGATCCGGATTGACCGTCACCGGACACTGCGGCGGGTGATGCCCAAGGACGCCACCGACCAATGCGCGCAGTACAGGCGTCTCCGCATAACCGACCGTGCCGGAATGGACGACGAGCAGACCGCCGCCTGCGCGCACGTAGTCCAGAAAGGCCTGCTGCGCCTCGTCCGTCATCCACTCGGTCGTGTCGGCGGCGGAGACGTTGTTGGCCTTTGTGAACAGGACAACCGGGTACGCGGCTATCTCCGCCGCGGACCAGTCGTACGCATCCTCGACAAAATCGAAGCGGAATCCGTCATCTCCCAGCAGGGCCAGGCCCGTCCCCGCCGTTCGCACCGGATGCCAATAGTCGTCACAAAGTACGAGTACGTTCAGAAAAATCCCAATCGCGATCGTGAGGCGAGTATCTATCCTGCCTAAATAGCTGCGTCAATGCGCTTCCCGCATCCGACGAAGGGCTCGGTCGACAACTGGCAGCAGATCCGGCAACTGTTCCGTGGCCGTCTTCCACACGACGTCCCTGTCGACGCCAAAGTAATGGTGGATTAGCTTGTCACGCATTTGAGCCATTTCTTGCCAGGGAATATCTGGGTATTCGCTGCGAACAGACCCGGGCACCAATTTCGAAGCTTCACCTATCATCTCGAATGCTCGAATCACGGCGAACGCAGTTTTGTCATCGGTCATGAAGTCCGCACGTGTCATGCCGGCGATGAATTCCGACACTTTGACAATTGCTTCTCGAATATCCTCGACGTAGTCGAGATAGGTGCGATCGTCTTTCATATCGGCAGCGCCTCTTCCAGAATGCGTGTGCCGATATGCGGTTTGAGCGCATCTCTCATGACCAAGTCGACTGATACGTCCAACGCTTTCTCGAGAAATTGCTCCAAACGAATGAACGCGAACAGGTCCGGAGTTTCTCGGAAGGTAACAAGTACGTCAAGATCGCTGTCGGGCCGTTCTTCGGCTCGCACGTGCGAGCCGAACAGCGCCAACGACTCAACCCCGTACTGATCGGTCAGAAACGGTAGCAGCTCGCGCAACTGCCTGCGATATTCTTCCACTATTGACGCCTTGACCATTGACCACCTGCTACTACGAGCCCAGACTGCGTCCAGTCATGGTTTCCGCTGCGAACATGCGTATTATGCTGCACTTCAGCCGCGACATCAATACCGCGGACGGGCGAGGCGATCCGTGCTGGGGACATCTGCACTGAGCTGAGTCACGTGCTGCCGTAATACAGCTCGATCTCCAACGGACCGCTCGGCACATTTGCGCCGCCCGGTCCCGTGGTGGACAGGCCGCCGACGATGTTGCCGTAGCGCAGGCAGTCGGCCAAGGGCGCGCCGCGCAGAAGCCCGTAGACGCAGCCGGCATTGAAACAGTCGCCGGCGCCGGTGGTGTCCACGGCGGCAACCGGAATCGGCGGCGCCTCCTCCACCTCATCGCCGCGCTGGGCAACGGCCCCGCGGCTGCCGCACTTGATCACGACGGTGGGCGCGAATTCGGCGAGGCGGGCCAGGGCATTGTCCACGGTGGGCGCGCCGGTCAGACGCAGGGCCTCGTCGGCGTTGGGCGAGAACACGTCCACGTGCCGCAGAGCGTTCGCCAGGCCGGGTGTGGCCAGCGTCAGGCTGGTATCCTGGCAGTCCATGTAGACCAGCGTGGAGTTGCGCCGGGGCAGATCGGTCAGCTTCGACAGATTGGGCCAGTATGCGATGCAGGCGAGGAGCAGACAGCGCGGCTGCATCGCTTGCATCTCGTCCAGGGGCAGGGCGCTGGGCAGTTCACCGTCCGTGTAGCTGATGAAACCGCGGTCGTGGGCGAAGGAGAAGACGGCGGCGAGGCGGCGCATGGGTCCCTGGTGGCGTTGGAAGAGCGAGGTATCCATGCCGGACGCCAGGGCGGCCTCTTCGACAGTACGGCTGAACATGTCGTCACCCACGTCGCACATCCAGCGTGTGTCCAGGCCGAGGCGGTGGAGGGCCTGTGCAGTGTAGAACGCGCCGCCGGGCGCAACGTCGAAGGTGGAGCTGAAGATGTCGCGGCCAAGCTGGGGCAGCTCCGGCAGTCCGCCGAAGATGAGGTCACAGAAATAGGCTCCGTGCAGCAGCACGTCGGGACGATCGGTGTCGGGTGCGGGCATCGCTCAGCGCCATTCGCCCACGTACGGCGCGTGGGCTTCCAGGTATTCGTCGACGAGGGGCTTGGCGCGCGAATAGGAGACCACGAGCGGGTGCGCCATAAGCGCTTGCACGGCTAGGTCGCGGCTGCGCTCGCGCACCGCCTTCACGGTCAGCCGCTCATAGAGCTTCACGTTGCGCATGAGCAGTTCGTGGGCCTCCGGTATCTCGCCCATGCGCTTGGGATGGATGCCGTCTCGGTCCACGGTACAGCTCACCTCGACGACATCGTCGGGCCGCATGCAGTCGATGGCCCCCCCGTTGGGCACGTTCAGCGCGGTGTGCAGCGGCTGCTGCGTCTGGAAGGCTTCCACGATGTCAAGGGCCACGCCCGCATAGCCCTCTCCTCCGTCCTCGGAGGGTTCCAGCATCTCGGCGAGTTGGTCGGCATCCTCCATGCTGGGCGCGTCCTCGTGCGCGTAGTGCATGTAGGTGGCGGTGCGCCGCTGCTCATACCGGTAGTAGGTAGTGAGCGCTGCGTGGGGGTCTGCTGGGTCGACCTGTCGAAGGTTGTTCAGGAGCTCGGCGTTCAGACCTTGGATTTCCTCACCGCGGGTGAGTTCGTCGTGTTTGATGTTCTCCACGGCCTCTTCGGCGTAGTAGTAATAGTAGAGATACTCGTTCAGCCACATGCCCATCATTCGTACCAGCTCCGGCTCGAAGACGGCGAGCGCAGTCTGCGACAGAAAGGCGGGCTGCTGTAGCAGGTCGGGCAGCACGTCGCGCCCGCCCACCCAAATGCGGGGGGCCCAGGAGAGGTGGTTCAACCCATAGACTTCGTGGCACACCGTCGCCGCCGAAACGCCAAGGTAGTTGGCGACGGCGTGCTGCGCCTGGTTGGCCCCGTCGCAGATGCCCACGGTGCGCTCGAACCCGGCGTCGCGCAGGGCTTGTGTCACCAGGCCGGCCGGGTTGGTGAAGTTGAACATCCATGCATCAGGGCTGAGTTCCTGGATCAATGCGGCGTATTCGGTGATAGCAGGGATGCTGCGCAGGGCCATGGCGAAGCCGCCGGGGCCCGTAGTTTCCTGGCCGAGCACGCCATGGCGCAGTGCAATATGTTCATCGTAGATGCGGCCCTGTTCGTCGCCGGCGCGGATGGAAGTGACGACGTAGTCGGCCCCGCTGATGGCGGCGTGGGCGTCGGTAGTTGTCGTGATGCGCACGGGGCTCTCTTGCTGCTGAGCCACGAGCCGGCACACGCCGCCCATGAGTTCCAGCTTTCGCGGGTCGACGTCCATGAGGCAGAGTTCCTCCAGTTGGAGTCGCTCTGCGCGTTTGAGCGTAGAATTCACGAACAGGGGGGAGCGTACGCCTCCGCCCCCGATGACGGTTAGCTTCATGGTTCGAGTCCTTCTTGCTTGTAATGCAGTTCGGGCTCGCGCGTTGGTGCGGACCGCCCGATTTTCAACTCTCGCCCTGTTCCGGGCCGAGAACCATCGCCGCGTTCAGCATATCCCTTCAACGTCGGAACTGCCGCATCTTGACCCATGCCCTAGCCGCGGACCGAGCCCGAGGTGATGCCCTGGATGAACGTGCGCTGGAACAGGACGTAGACCAGGATGGTGGGCAGGGCGACGATGGTCGCTCCGGCCGAGATGAGGGGTACGTTGGCCTGGTAGCGGCCCTGGAAGAAAGCTAGGCCCAGCGGCAGCGTCTTGACGTTGTCGGACGTGGTCAGCACGAGCGGAATCAAAAAGTCGTTCCAGGTCCACAAGAATAGTAACACCACCAGCGTGGAGACAGCGGCGCCGGCGTTGGGCATGATGACGCGCCAGAGCACGCTGAACGAGTTGCAGCCATCCACGCGCGCCGCGTCGATCATGTCGCGGGGAAGGCGCTCGAAATAGCCGCGCATCCAGAATGTACCGAAGCAGACGCTCATGCCGATCTGGGGCAGGATCATAGCCCAGTACGTGTCGGTGAGGCCCATGCGGTCCATCAGGTGATAGAGCGAGATGATATAGGCTTCCTGCGGCGCCATGATGCCGATCAGGAAGATGACGAAGAGCAGACGGCTGAAGGGGAAGGCAAAGCGCCCAAACGCGTAGCCGGAGAGCACCGAAAGAAGCGTCGCAACCGCCACTACCGGCACAGCCACCACGACGCTATTGACGAAATAGCGGCCGAAGTGGGCTTGTGTCCAGGCCTCGGCGTAGTTGGACCAACGCCATTCTGACGGCAGGGAGAATGCGCTCTGCACCAGCTCTTCAGGCGTCTTGAGCGCGGCCAGAAAGATGGAAACGAAGGGCAGCACGACGGCGAGCATCATGCCCACGAGTACGAGATAGAGGACCAGGTGTTGC
Organism: uncultured Chloroflexia bacterium; assembly: GCA_963752485.1. GTDB lineage: Bacteria > Chloroflexota > Anaerolineae > Caldilineales > Caldilineaceae > JASGTU01. The sequence continues at coordinate 220,602 of CAVVYP010000007.1, read as the reverse complement.
CAGCGCCCCTTCGAGCGAGCGCGGCGCGTCGCAACTTGGCCGGCGCTTGCCGACGCCGCGACGGGGTTGAGGTTGGCGTCGCCGGTGGTCATGCTCCGCCCTCCGCGTCTGCCGTGCGGATGCGCGTGAGCAACAGGTAGGAGATAGAGAGGATGATGACGGTCTGGATGACCGCGATGGAGGCGGCGTAGCCGGCGCGGTTGATCTGAAACGCGTTTCGATAGAGCCACATGCTGGTGACCATGGTCTGCTCGGCGGGGCCGCCGCGCGTGGTGACGAAGACGAGGTCGAAGACGCGCAGCGCGGCGATGAACGTGGTGACCGCGGCGACCGCAATCTCGGCGCGGATGCCGGGAATGGTGATGTGGCGGAGCTGGCGCCATTCGTTGGCCCCGTCTACTTTGGCCGCATCGTAGACGGCCTCGTCGATGCTCTGGACGCCGGCCATGAATAGCGCCATACAGAAGCCGTACATGGCCCACGTGCCGATGAGGCCAACGGCGGGCAGGGCAAGCCGATAGTCGCCCAGCCACGGCCTGGCGAATGCATCCAGCCCCACCATGCGCAGGCCTTCGTTGAGCGGTCCGAAAACTGGATTGTAGATCCAGCGCCAGACCACGCCCACGACGACCATGGGCATGACGTAGGGGATGAAGAAACCGGCGCGGAAGACGCTGAGACCGAAGAGGCGCCGGCGCGTCATGACGGCCGTCAGCAGCAGGCCGATGGCGATGGGAAAGACGGTGAAGAAGATGATGAACTTCAGGTTGTTGGTGAGCGCCTTGAGGAATACGTCGTCGCGCAACAGGGCCGCGTAGTTACCCGCGCCGATGAAGGCAGGGTCGGTGAACCCGGTCCATTCATAGAGACTGAGCCAAAGCGTACGCACGATGGGGTAGAGCACGAACACGCCGTAGATCAACAGCGCGGGCAAGAGGTAGAAGTAGGGCGGAAGTGTCTGCAAAAAACGGCTGCGTTGTCCCGCTGAGGAAGAGATGCTCATAAGATCGATTCTGTATCGATACGTTCCATTGTGTCGTCCGTGCGCTTGCCGCAGTGCATGTGCGGCCGCGGCCGGCTGTGGCATGCACTGCTTCGCCGGCGTCGGGCCGGAGCTTGCTTTAGCCCGGCCCGATTGCCGGGGTGCGCTACTGCTTATCAGCCAGGAACGCGGTGTAGTCCTCGTTGACGTTCTGGACAAACTCATCGGGCGTGATCGCGCCTGCTTCCAGCGCCTGCAACTCGCTGGTGATCGTGTCGTACATGGTGGGCGTGACCCAGTCCATATAGTAGCCTACGCCATCTGTCTCGATGAGATGCTGCCAGGCCGCGGCCACGTCGGCCAGCAGCGCATTGGCCAGCACAGACTCATCCACGGGGCGCAGGGGCAGCAGCCCGGCCTCGGCCAGGCCGTCGGCCGTCTCCTGCGAGAAAAGGTAGTCGATGTACTCCGCGGCCAGGTCGGCATTGGGCGTACCGTTGCGGATAGCAAAGGCAAGGCTTGTGCCGCCGACCGACATCTTGAAGCCGTCCTCTTCCATGGGTGGCAGCAGGAAGAAGCCGATGTTGTCGGCGTTGGGCCCTGCCAGGAACTCGCCGGTGAGCCAGTTGCCGGTCAGCATCATGGCGCCTTCGCCGCTGGAGAAGAGCTGCCAGGAATCGTCATAGCCGATGCCCTGGAAGCCGTCGGGGAAGTAGCCCTTGTCGATCCAGTCTCGCAGCATCTGCGCGGATGCGAGGTTGGCCTCAACGTCGAAGTCGACTTCGCCCGTGGTATACATGAAGTCATCGTACCACTCGCGCCCGGCCAGCGCCGCGTTCTGCAACTCACTAAAGAGATGAATGGCGGGCCAGCCGTCCAGGTTCCCATAGACGAGAGGCGTCTCGCCCGCGGCGACGAACGCATCCATGACCGACGCAAACCCGGCGAGCGTCGTTGGGATCTCCAGGCCCAGTTCGGCGAACTTTGCCTTGTTGTAGTAGACGCCGACGAGTTCCGCCTGCACGGGCAGACCATACAGGTTGCCTTCTCCCATCTGGCTGCCGTCCTCGGCCCAGCTATTGAGCGCGACGAGGCCGGCAGGGAAGTTAGCGTACCAGTCATACTGTTCGGCGTAGTCGTTGAGCGGCTGGAGCAGGCCGGCGGCCACGAGCGCGCCCATGTCGGACTCGCCCTGGTTGACCTGCACGATGTCGGGGCCTTCGTCATCAGCCAGAGCCAGAGCGGCGGTCACCTTCAGATCGTCCAGCGTCTTGGCGGTGCGCTCGACCTGTATGCCAGGATTGGCGGTTTCATATTCGGCGATCAACCCGTCGAGTATGGCGCTCTCTTCGGGGCGGGTCATGATGTCCCAGACGACGAGGGTGGTTTCACCGGCGGACGCTTCTCCTGCGGGGGCGGCGGCGTCCGGGGCAACGGCGGCGCAGGCCGCCAGGCTGGCGACGAGAGCAACCAGCAGAGTGAGATGTACTAGCAGGTTTCTTGCTGTCATGCTACATTCCTTCCTTGGTCGCACGTGTGCGGCTTGTGAGATGCCTGCGCCTCTGCTGTCGAAAGGTTGGGGCGCGGGCGTCTCCTCGGTGGCTAGACGGTACATGGCGTCAACACTGCGCGTGCGTTCCCCTTGCGTCTTCTCCTCCTTTCCCATGCGGCGAACCTCTATGTGCCACGCTCCGATACGCCGGAACTCCGTTTCTGAACCAAAACGGCCTGGACTGCTACAGATCGGACCGGTGCAAACCGCAGACACACGGTGTCGCTATTCGGGCAAAACGCCTTCCCTGAACTGAAGACGGCTGGTTTCGCCGTGTGTAAACGTGCGGCTGAACTCGATGGGCTGGCCGCTGTCGAGATAGGTGATTTGTTCACGGACCAGCAGCGGCGCGGGCTGCTCAAGTTGCAACAGCGATGCGGTCTCGTCGTCGGCGAGTTCGGCGGACACCACGTTGTCGCTGCCCGCGAGCCTCAGGCCGTAGATTTCGCGCAGCGTTGCGAAGAGCGAGTGGGCCAATAGGTCCTGCTCCAGAATGCCGGGGCAAAGCGTGTACGGCAGGTGCGATGTGGTGACGGCGTGGGGGCGGCCGTCCGCCAGGCGCAGTCGGCGGAAGTAGACCAGCGGCGCGTCGGCCGGCATCTTGAGCAATTGGGCTAGCATGGTCGATGCAGAGGTAAGACGCGCCTCCAGGATGCGCGTGGCAGGCTGCATACCGAAACGGGCAAGCTGTTGTTCAAAGCCCTGCAGAGAATCATATTCGACCAGTCTGGACTGTGGCGAGACGAAGATGCCCTTGCCGGGGATGGCGTAGATCACGCCCTCTTGCACGAGTTCGTTGATGGCGCGGCGTACCGTCATGTGACTCATGTCGAACCGGCGGCAGAGTTCGCGCTGGGAAGGCAGTTGTTTGCCGGGCGCATAGTCGCCACTGGCAATGGCGTCGAGGAGGCTCTCCTTGAGTTGGACGTGCAGGAGCCGGCGGTCGGGCATGTCGCGGGTTCCGGTGTACGTGGGCGTCGTGAGTCAAATATATACTGGTATATATCAGTATAGCCGGTGCGTAGACATTTGTCAAGCCTGGCGAATCATTTCAATGGGTGGCTGGACATGGGTGTGCGTACCTTTGAAGAACGGAGTTGGCTTGGCCATGGCAAAGGCAGCGCGCTATCAAGTGAGAATTCGCTCTTGACAACTGCTCCCGGACTTGATAAGATGGCCATCGAAGCGTTTCGACTAAGCGTTTCGACAACCGCTCCCAGGCTGACCTTTCAGCAATCGATGCCTACGTGCGGACTACCTATCGCTTCCCGTTTTCATACCAACCGAACCTATGACTACCATCGTTGAAGTCGCCAAACACGCAGGCGTCGCCGTGAGCACGGTTTCTTACGCATTGAGCGGTAAGCGCCCGGTCTCGGAAGCAACGCGCAAGCGCGTCCAGGATGCCATCGACGAACTGGGGTATCACCCCAACTTTCTGGCGCGCGGTTTGGCCTCTAAGCGTTCGCAGGCGATCTCGTTGCTTTTCCCGACGGTGATGAAGGACAGGGTTCTGTCGGACGTGCAGTTCGAGTTCGTAGCCGGCGTCACCAACGTGGCGAGCCAGAACGGATATGGCCTGTTGTTGTGGACCACGCCGGACGAGGAAGTGCAGATCGACCGCCTTATCCAGGAAGGGCTGGCCGGTGGCATCATCCTGATGGAGGTGAAGTTGAACGATCCGCGCGTGGACCTGCTGCGAGCCCGGCAGTTTCCCTTCGCGCTGATCGGCCATTGCCAGGAATGTGACGACCTCTATTACGTCGATCTGGACTTTGCCCAAGGCCTGTGTATGGCCGTACATCACCTTGCGGAGCTGGGCCACCGTGAGATTGCCTTCCTCAACTTCGAACAGGCCGTTCTGGATTCCGGCTTCGGTCCGTCCGTCCGTTCCCAGGCGGGATTCGAGCAGGGGCTGGCCGAGACCGGAGTGAAGGGCTACATGAACGCCGAATCGGCGTCCATGCAGGACGCGGCCGTTGTCTTCCAGCGTCTCCTGCAGGCGCATCCCCAGATCAGCGGCGTCATCATCGTGAATGAACTCATGGCCGCGGGCGTTGCGCGCCAGATATACAAGATGGGTATGCGTATCCCCGACGATCTGTCAGTTATCGTGATTGCCTCGGACGTGGCCGCAGAGCGCATGACGCCGCCGTTGACCAATATCGTCTTGCCCGCCGCGGAGATGGGCCGAATCGGGGCCGAACTGCTGATCGGGCAGTTGGAAGGTCGAGACCCAGCGCAAAGAAACATCATGCTTCCGGCGCAGCTTACGGATCATGGAAGCACAAAAGCCGTGCAGTGAAGCAGCGTTGGGGGGATTACCAGGTGGAAGCTTTCCGTACCGGAAGGAGGTGACGCTTTCCGAACACGCAGAACCGTACGTCATGTAGTCCGGCGCAAAGCTTCACGCTGCGCCCAAGAGTTTCTCTGTCGAGATCAGTGACTTACAACCAACCCCATGTGCAAAGAGGAGGAAAGCATGTCCAGTTCCAGGCCATCTAGAACAAGCGTCGGGATATTTGTCGTGTTTATGCTGATCCTACCGTTGGTGCTGAGCGCCTGTGTCGTTGAGGCGCCGGTCGCAACGGACGCCGCGGCCCCAGCGGAAGGGGAAGCGAAATTCTGTGAAGGCGCGAAGATTCGCTTCTTCGCCGGTGGAGAGGCAGGCGACGCCTTTGCGTCCATCGTACACAAGGGAGCGGTCGCGGCCGCTCAGGACACGGGGGCCGACGTCGAGTATGTCTTCTCCGGCTGGCAGGTGGAGAAGATGCTGGATCAACTGCGCGATGCGATTGCCGCGCAGCCGGACGGGATTGCCATGATGGGCCATCCAGGCGATGAGGCGCTCATGCCCCTAGCCGAGCAGGCCGCCGAGGCCGGCATCCTGATGATGTACCAGAACGTGGATGTTCCCGAGGTGCGGAAGACCTTTGGCGGGGGGTATGTGGGAGCGAATCTGACGCCGCAGGGCTATGCGCTGGGCGCAGAGGCCATCCGCCAGTACGGATTTGGCGAAGGGGATCGCGCGCTGGTCTACGGTGCATGGGACCAGCCTGGTCGCTACTTCCGTGAGGAAGGCACGGCCCAGGCCTTTGAGGATGTCGGCATGGTTGTGGAGCGCGTCACGGCGCGGCCGGAGTGGTCGACTGACCCGAACCTGATGATTCCGAGTCTCACGGCCTCGATTCTGGACAATCCCGAAACGAAAGTTGTTGTCTATCCGGGCGGACAGCTACTGGGCGCAGTGACTACGTTCATGGAAGCGCTGGAGAAGGAGCCGGGCGAGATAGTCAACATCGGCTTTGACACCAGTCCTGCCGTGATTGAGGCTTTCCGCTCTGGCAACGCGCAGTTGACGTCGGATCAGCAACCGTTCTTGCAGGGATACATTCCCATCCTCAGCCTGTGCATGTCCAAGGTGTACGGTCTTGGACCGATGAACCTGGACACCGGCGCGGGCTTTGTGGACCAGGACAATTTCGAAGGCGTGGCCGAGTGGGCTGAAAAAGGCTATCGGTAGAGTTGAGTAGATCGGGGCGACGTCTCCGTGTGCGGAGTTGTTCGCCTGCGCACACGGGCGTCGCCCCAGCACCGTCAACCGTGACCGCGACCGGACCGTAAGCGGAGGAGCAACAGATGTACGAGAAGCTAATCGAACTGCGCAATATATCGAAATCATTTGGCCAGGTTCTGGCGCTTCGGGACGTATCGTTGCATGTGAACAGCGGCGAGAATGGCAACGCCGAAGTGATTGGCTTGCTGGGCGACAATGGTGCAGGCAAGTCCACGCTGATCAAGATCATCTCCGGCGTGCACGATGTGGACAGTGGCGAGATCTTCGTGCGCGACCAGAAGATGAACCAGTGGTCCGTTTCGGCGGCGCAGGATGCAGGCATCGAGACCGTATACCAGGATCGCGCTCTATGTCCGCAGCAAACGATAACGCGCAACATCTTCATGGGGCGCAACATAACCAAGTATCTGGGCCTCATCGACACAAAGCAGGAACGCGCAGAAGCAGAGCAACTGATGCGCGGCATCGGCTTCACATCCAAAGTGTTTTCGCCCGATTCGGTCGTCGGACAACTGTCGGGCGGCGAACGACAGGGCGTCGCCATCGCGCGTGCGCTGCACTTTCGCGCCAACCTGCTCATTTTGGACGAGCCTACCACTGCGCTGTCCCTGACCGAATCGGAAAAGGTATTCGGTTTCGTGCGTACCAGTAGGGAGCGCGGTTGTTCGGTGATCTTTATCAGTCACAACATCTACCATGCCTATGACATTTCGGACCGCTTCATCATCCTCGACCGGGGAACGATTGTGAGGGAAGCGGACAAGTCGGAAATGCCCTCCGCCGAAGTCTTGGTGAAGGAAATGCAGACCATCGCGCGCGGCGGCCACAAGGAGTCGAACTCATGACAAGTGCAGCGCAGACAACCGCCCCCACGACCAGTTCTGCAGCGCCGTCGCGCGTAAGTCGCTACCGGCGATCCTTGAGTACGCTGGTGGTGTTGGCCCTAATGATTGGGCTGTTCACCATTGCGAATCCCAGAGTCTTTCTCAATCCGCTGGCCTACAAAGCGGTGTTCGTCTCGCTGCCGATTTCGATTCTGCTAGCGGTACCGTTGGTCTTTGTGATCGCGGCCGGCGAGATAGACTTGTCATTTCCGGCGGTACTGGGGTTGTCGGCTTGGGCGTTTGCGCTCGTGGTCAAGGCGGGATTGAGCCCTTGGCTGGGGTTGAGCGCCGCGCTCGTTACCGGTTCGATTGCCGGTTGGTTCAACGGCGTGCTGGTGACGCGCTTGATGCTCTCGTCACTGGTCGCCACGCTGGGCATGAACTTCCTGCTGCGAGGCCTGATCAATATCGGCACGCAAGGTGTGGGCATCCCGCTCACGGAGCTCCGCGGCACGCCCTTCTATAACGTGTTCGTGGGAGAGGTGGGAAAGTTTCCGGCGCAGATGATATGGGCGTTGCTGTTTGCTGGGGCCGCCATGGTTCTGTTCAACCGCCACAAGTTTGGATCCAACATCGTGTGCGTCGGTGACAACGAGGACAGCGCCAGGGAGATGGGCATCAGCGTGCCGCGCACCAAGACTTGGGCCTTCGTCTTTGTCGGCGTCAGTGCAGCCTTTGCAGGCGTCATGTCTACGCTGATTAACACGACATTCTGGCCCAGCTCAGGCGACGGCTACCTGTTGAGTACGCTGGCCGCCGTCTTCGTCGGTGGCACGCCTACCTGGGGCGGCGTGGGCACCATCGGCGGCGCGGTAATCGGCACGTTCATCGTCGGCTTTATGCAGACGGGCATCATCGCCGCCGGGCTGACCGGCTTCTACACGCAGTTCTTCTACGGTCTGGTCATTATCCTGTCGTTGGTGGGCCATCGCTTCAACGCGCCGCGCTATCGGTGAGGACGGATCGGCCGACCTGATCACCTGCATCATGAAAGGACAGCACCATGCCGGCCATTCGACGGCTTGACAACGCTCTGGTCTGCCACGCCGTACATGAGACCGTCCGCATCGAGCCGTGGGGCGTGGACAGTCTGCGCGTGCGCGCCACCATGGCGCCCGCCATCCAAGACGGCCCGCTAAGCGCGCTCCTGGATCCGGTTCCATCAGACGTGGAGATCGAGATCGACAAGAGGCGCGCCATTCTGCGCAACGGCGCTATCGCAGTGGAGGTCACAGTCAGCAAAGACGAAATTGAGAAGCGCCCCAGTGTCGCACTGCGCTTCTACAACGCAGACACGGGCGATGAGTTGCTGAGAGAAGCGCCTTCGTACTTCCCGCGACCGCCGGCGCGCAAGTTCAAGGCTGTCGGCGGCGACCACTTCAAACTGGAGCTGCGCTTCAACGCCAACGAAGGCGAGCGTTTCTACGGGCTGGGCCAGCATCAGCACGGTCTCTTCGACCAGAAGGGCGCGGTGATCGACCAGCAGCAGATCAATACGGAGGTCTGTATTCCCTTCCTTTACTCTAACCGCGGCTACGGCTTTCTGTGGAACAATCCCGCGCTGGGGCGCGTCGAGTTGGGCGCCGCAGTGACGCGCTGGGTAGCCGAAGCCACCCGTCAGATGGACTACTGGATCACCGCCGGCGCGACGCCCGCCGCGGTGCTGGCGCACTACGCCGACGCCACGGGTCATGCGCCTCTGTTGCCGGAATGGGCGGCGGGCTTCTGGCAGTGCAAGTTGCGCTATCGCACGCAGGACGAGCTGCTCTCCATTGCCCGGGGCTACAAAGCAGCGCGGATTGCCGCTGGACGTCATCGTCATCGACTTCTTCCACTGGACCATGCAGGGCGACTGGCAGTTCGATCCCGAATGCTGGCCCGACCCGGCGGCCATGATCCGCGAACTGGAAGAGATGGGCGTCAAGGCAATGGTCTCCATCTGGCCGTCGGTCAACCCCAATAGCGGTAACTTCAAAGAGATGCAAGCCAACGGCTATTTGGTGCAGACCGCACGCGGTATCCCGGCCAACATGCCATTCGTGGATACGCAGCCGCCAGGCGATCTCTATGTACACTACTACGACGCCACGAACCCGGACGCTCGTCGCTATGTGTGGGAGAAGGTGCGCGAGAATTACTATCGCTACGGCATCAAGACGTGGTGGTTGGACGCCTGTGAGCCGGAGGTGCGCCCGGCGGATGCGGACAACTTGCGCTTCTACCTGGGCGACGGCGCAGCCGTGTGCAACATCTATCCGCTGCTGCACGAGCAGGGCTTCTACGAAGGCATGCTCGCCGAGGGTGAGGAAGACTTCGTAATGCTCTGCCGCTCCGGATGGGCGGGCAGCCAGCGTTACGCGGCTGCGCTGTGGTCGGGCGACATCCGGTCGACATTCGAGTCGCTGCGTGCGCAGGTGCGCGCCGGCCTCAACATGGCGATGAGCGGCATCCCGTGGTGGACGACAGATATCGGCGGTTTCTTCGACGGTGACATTCGCACCGACTACTTCCGCGAACTGGTTGTACGCTGGTTCCAGTATGGGACCTTCTGTCCTCTCTTCCGGCTGCACGGCTACCGCAGCCCCGTCGACACGACCGACCTGTTCAACGGCGCGGACAACGAAGTCTGGTCATTTGGCGAGGAGGCATACGAGATTCTGCGCGAGCTGATGTTCCTGCGCGAGCGGCTGCGCCCGTATATCATGGATCAGATGAGGCTGGCGTCCGAAGAGGGCGCGCCACCCATGCGGCCGCTGTTCTTCGACTTTGCGCACGATGAAGCCTGTTGGGAAGTCGACGACGAGTTCATGTTGGGACCGGCCCTGTTGGTGGCGCCCGTCATCGTGGAGCAGGCGACGAGCCGGGACGTCTACCTACCCGTGGGCGCGACGTGGACAGACGCATGGACGGATGAGGTGCGCGAGGGTGGGCAATCGATCACCGTAGAGGCGCCCATCAATCGCATACCTCTGTTCCTGCGTGACGGCGCACGCTTGCCAATTCGCGGGTGAAACGCTTACTCTTTTCCTAAGGCAACCCGGTAGCCCGGTAGCGCTCAGGACGAACCCTGAGCCGGCTATCGCGCGCCACTCAACGAGAGAAAATGGAGGACTGACGATGGCCGACCTGCCAACCAACGACACCGATCTCTTCGCACTGATGAGGGAACGGCTGTACGCGGCCGTGCTGAGCGATGCGCTGGACCAGGCCGGCTATCGCCAGCAGGCCATGCGCGCCGACGTTCGCCCCGTCTACGCGGACGCGGTAGTCGTGGGCCGCGCGCTGACGATCCAGTCCGTGGACGTGTACTTGGCGGCGGGGGACGCTTATGCGGCGGACGCCTACGAGAAGGAGATTGCGGCGGTCGATGCCTCACGCCCGGCAACGTGGTCGTGGCCTCCACACAGCGATCGACGCGAACCTGTCTGTGGGGCGAGTTGTTGTCCACGGCATCGGCGGCACGCGGGCGCGAACGGGGCCGTGATCGACGGCTACACGCGCGATGTGCGCCAGATTCAGCAGATGCAGTTCCCCGTCTTCTCGACGGGCATGTATCCCGTGGACTCGGCCGGGCGCAGCATGGTGATCGACTACAACTGCACGGTGAGCTGTGGCGGACGTCATTGTGCAGCCGGGCGACATCGTCTTCGGCGACGTGGACGGCGTAGTCGTGATCCCGGTGCAGGCGGAGCGGGACGTCATCGTACGTGCGCTGGAAAAGGTGGAGGGTGAGAACGTCACGCGCGACGAGCTGCGCAAAGGCGCCACGTTGCGCGAAGTCTATGACAAGTACGGTGTGCTGTAGCCGGACAAAGGCACGAAGAACTGAGGCGTGCAGAATAGGGTCGCAGCGCGCTGTGCCGGGCCGACTGGTACCCTTGTACCTTGAACCGAAAACAGCGGAGCAACCCAAAACGGTGGAGCATATGAAACGATTCGAAGGCAAGACAGCGCTGGTCACCGGCGGCGCACAGGGCATCGGACGCGGCATCGCGTTGCGGTTGGCACAGGAGGGCGCGAACGTGGTTGTCTGCGACCGCGCCAACCTGTCCGCGGCCGAAGAGACGGTGCGCGAGGCGGCATCCTTCGGCCCGGAAGCCATTTTCTGGCAAGCGGACGTGTCAGACCGGGACGCTGTCGCCGCCATGTACGCGGGCGTGGTGGATCGCTTCGGCGGCGTCGACATCGTCGTCTCCAACGCGGCTATGTCCATCCGCGAGCCGGTGCTGGCCGCGACGTGGGAAGGCGTGCTGGCCACGCTGGAGGTGACGCAGTTCGGCGTCTTCCACGTCTGCCAGATGGCGGCCCAGCAGATGGTGAAGCAGCCGCTCAACCCGGCGAGCCGCGGCAAGATCGTCATCATCAGCTCAGTGCAGGCGGAGGTCGCGGCGGAGGACAGCGTGGCCTATAACATGGCCAAGGCGGCCATCAACCATATGGCGCGTACCATGGCGGTGGAGCTGGTAGGCCATCGTATCAACGTGAATGTGGTGATGCCGGGCTGGATCGACACGCCGGGCGAGCGGGTCTTCTATACGGAGGAGGAGCTGCAGGAGAGCGGCAAACTTCTGCCCTGGGGCCGGCTGGGCATGCCCGACGACATCGCCAAGGCGGTGGCGTTTCTCGCCAGCGACGACGCCGAGTACATCACCGGCATAGAGCTGCGCGTGGACGGCGGGTATGTGGTGGCGCGCAGCACGGTGGACTGAGGGTTGAGACAGAGAAAACGGAGGATTCACCACGAAGACACGAAGACTCAAAGACACAAAGAGATCCTTCATCCCTTCAGTCCCTTCGTGACTTCGTGTCTTTGTGGTGAATCTCTACCGTTTCTCGAGCAGGATCACGTCGTTGCCGATGAAGGCCAGGTCGGCCTGCCACCGGGCCGCCAGCCATTCGAACGTGGCGCGGGACCAGAAGCAGACATGCGTCAGGTCGTTCTTGTAGTGCCAGCGCGCGAACGCCTTGCGGTCCAAGGTCAGCTTGGTCATGACGCCAAGCATGCCGCCGGGATGCAGACACGCCCACAACCGGTCCAGCTCGGTCGCGCGGGCGGTGCAGATGCTCCACCACCTCGCTCGCCGTGATGAAATCGTAGCGCTGCTCCAGGACGGCGGAATCCGGTGCGTAGATGGGGTCGTAGAGCGTCATGTCGTGGCCGGCTTCTTCCAACATGACGGAGAGCGTGGGACCGGGACCGGAGCCGAAATCCAGACCGCGTGAGGCGGGCCGCAGCCGCGCCTGCACAGGGCGGAAGAGCCGGCCGAGGAAGCGGCGATAGCCTGCATCGTGCGGCGAGTTCTGGTGCAAATCGTACTCGGCCTTTTCCGCGTCCGCGGACAGGAAATAGGCCGGCGGCACGTAGACCAGCGCGCAGGTGGGACAGCGCAGATAGGCGCGCCGGCTGTCCGCGTGAAATCTGACACTTGCGCTCGCTGCGCACAGAGGGCAGGGCGTTCGCTCAACCGGGTAGTATGTCTCGTTCCTCATCTCGAACAGCATTGTCCGCCATCCCCCCGGGAAGCGCAACCAATTTCGCATTGGCTGTGATGTCGATATCGGCGCACAGTATCCCCAGGTAGCGCGGACCAGCGCCATCCACAGCAGGCGTCAACTTCACCGAAAGGAACTCGTGACGATGACAACAGCTCCCTGGGATGCACATGGCCCCCTGCGCGTATCGGCGAATGGACACTATCTGGAACACGAAGACGGAGCGGGCTTCTTTTGGTTGGGCGACACGGCGTGGCGGCTTGTGAGCCTGGGACCGGATGACGTGACGCACTATCTGCGTAACCGCGCCGACAAGGGCTTCACCGTCATTCTCTTTGTGGCGACGGGACTGGGCCGCGCAACCTACGACGGCGAGCGGCCATTCGTGGGCGAGGGCAAGCCGTGGCCTTCGGTGGAGTTCAACGAGGCATACTGGTCACATGTTGACGGCATTATCGGCGAGGCGAAGCGCCTGGGGCTCTATGTGGCGCTCTTGGCCTGGTGGGGGCCTGACGCCGACAGCATGTTCGCTGATCCGCACACCCACAACTTCGAGTATGGTCAAGCGCTGGCCGAACGCTATGCGGACCAGCCGAACATCATCTGGGTGGGCAGCGGCGAATATCACAAGCCGTTCATGTGGGAGCCGCTGTCCGAAGTGCACACGTCCAACCTGGTTCGGCTGGTTGAGGGCATTCGATCCGTCGACCGGGCGCGGCACTTGTTGACCATGCATCCGCTCTCGTTTCTCTCTTCGTCGGAGGAGTTCCACGACGAGGCGTGGCTCGACTTCAACATGGTGCAGACGCACGTGTACCACGACTACATCGACCACCTGGTCTACGGCGATTGGGAGCGTACGCCGGCCAAGCCTACGGTGAATGCCGAACCGTGGTACGAGGGCGAGGAGGAGCTGTTCGAGCGCAGGACGGGCGTGTTGAAGGTTCCGCCGCGCGATGGGCGCAAGTTCGACACGGCATGGATCCAGCGTTATCAAGCGTATTGGTCGGTCTTCTTCGGCGGTATCGGCTACACGTATGGGCACATGAACCTGTGGATGATGAGCGACATCTACGAGCTGTATACGCACGCAAACTGGGGTACGCCGGGCGTCTTGCTGCAGTCCGCGTTGGACGCGCCCGGCTCCGCGCATCTTGCCCATCTGCGCGGCTTTGCTGGAGAGCAAGCCTATCCAGTCGCGGATACCGGACCCGTGGCTGCTGTCGTTGAATACGCGCGGTTCGGACGGCGCGCTGTCGCCCGATTTGCGTTGCGCGACGCGGGACGTGGACGGCGCCTGGGCGATGGTATACAGCACGAAAGGGTGGCCGGTGCGCGTGCACATGCGCCGGCTGGCGCGCGGGCAGGCACGCGCGTTCTGGTACGATCCGCGCACGGGCATGTGGCGCGTAGGCGAGGACGAGCTCGTCGAAAAGACGCCCTTCGCCGCGAACATTCCCAGCGGGCCCGATGCGCCGGACCATCACTTCAACCCGCCAGGCGAATGGGCGGAGGGCAACGATTGGGTGTTGCTGTTGGAGGTAGAATAGGCGGCAGCCCCGTACGCGCAGCGCAGGTGACGGACGAGTACTACTATGGCCGGCGACCGTAGCCACGCACGATGCGCACGAATCGTTGCAGCGCGCCGTAGCGTCAATACAACAGAAATCGTGAGGCAGTTCCGGCCCGCGCCGCTGCCATTGCACCGCTTGCAGCGGGACTAGTCCAAGATTGGAGAAGCAGCCGATGACCCACCGACCTAACATCCTCTTCATCCTCGCCGACGACATGGGCTACGGCGACTTCGGGCGCTTCAGCGACGGCTCGTTGCAGACGCCGCACCTCGACGCGCTGTGCGACGAAGGCGTCTGCCTGACGCAGCACTACTCGGCCTCCGCCGTCTGCGCACCGGCGCGGGCGGGCCTGCTCACGGGCCGCTATCCGCACCGCACCGGCGCCATCGACACGCTGGAAGGGCGCGGGCTGGACCGGCTCGCGCTGCGCGAGGTCACGCTGGCCGACAGGCTGCGCGCCGAGGGCTACGCCACCGGGCTGGTCGGCAAGTGGCACCTGGGCGCGCTCGACCCGCGCTACCATCCCAACCGCAGCGCGGCTTCGACGAGTTCGTGGGCTTCCGCGGCGGCTGGCACGACTACTGGGACTGGTGGCTGTACTAGAGCAAGGGCGCCGGGGAGAGCGTGCGCCGGAGCGACGGACGCTATCTGACCGACGTGCTTCACCGACGAGGCCGTCGACTTCGTGCGCCGACACAAGGACGAGCCCTTCTTCCTGCACGTCACCTACAACGCGCCCCATTTCCCCTTCCAGGCCCCGGAGGAGGACGTGCGCCCCTTCCTGGAGACGGGCGAATTCACGACCGCGGTCGCCACAATCTACGCCATGATCCAGCGCATGGACCAGGGCGTGGGTCGCATCCTGGAGGAGCTGCGAGCGGCAGGGCATCGAAGACAACACGCTCGTCATCTTCACCAGCGACAACGGGCCGCAGCTTGGCGGCGAGGGCGACGAGAGCACCGATGCGCTACAACTGCGGCTACAACGGGGCCAAAGGCACGACCTACGAGGGCGGCATCCGCGTGCCGCTGATCGCACGCTGGCCGGACGGGCTGGACGGCGGGCGCGCCTTCCACGAGATGGTGCACTTCGTGGACTGGCTGCCCACGCTGCTGGCCGCGGCCGGTGCGGAGCCGCCGCAGGGAGCATCCGGCGGTGCGCGTGTCGACGGGCAGAACGTGCTGCCGGTACTGCGCGGCGAGGGCGGCAAGGTGGAGACGCGGCGCTTCTGGCAGTGGAACCGCTACACGCCGCTCGTCACGGGCAACGCGGCCATGCGCGACGGCCGTGGAAGCTGGTGCGTCCGGCCATCCGCGAGGCGATGCAGGTGGCTCCGGAAGACTTGGCAATGGACCGACGGACTGAAGTACACGCCGGAGGAGTACGGCGACATCCGTCGCGGGCCTGACCCGGAACGGGTCGTGCCGCCGCCCCCGCCGCCGCAGCTTTTCCACATCGACGAGGACCCGCTGGAGCGCACGACCTGGCGGCATGCGGAGCCGGCGCGCGCGGCCAAGATGCTGGCCGAACTGGAGACATGGTTCGAGGAAGTGGAGGCGGAGCGGCGCACCATCGACGACTGAGAATGGCAGGAAGAGAACCAGGTATAGAACCACGAAGACACAAAGGCGCGAAGGAGTTGTTCCGCTTGTGTGCGTCTTCGTGGTTCCTATCGTGGGAGGTGGACAGCGATGGCGGTTCGGGTCGACAAAATCGACGCTGTGCAGGCGTGAAAGACTTGCAACCAACATACGAGATCACAGGGGACGCAGAGACGAAGAGAAGGAAGGGAACCACAAAGACACTAAGACACTAAGCGATGAACCCCTTCGTGTCTTGTCTTCGAGCCTTCGTGGTTCTCATCAGGTATCGTGCCTATTGGTCCTTGATGGCCGCGGGCAGGAAACCTTGTACGGGTAGTTCGGCCAGCCCGGACGAATCGAATTCGTCAGCGCCGATATCGACGATCCAACTGCCGTTGAGGTCGCCGTCTATGGGTCGGACGTCACCGTCGAAGTCATGGTCCGGAGCGCCGCTGTTTGTGCCGCGGTCGATGGCAGGCGATCCGGCGCGCAGGTGGAAGTTGCCGTTGTTCGGGTTCGCCAGTTGCGGCTTCTCTCCGACGAGGTCATGCGCGCCCGGCGTCACGTTGACATAGTCGAGCGTGTTATCCAGAAGGTTGTAGTCGCCGGTGATGGAGGCGGGATTGCCGGCGAACAGACCTTCGTCGTGGCCGACGATGATCGTATTGTCGACTGTCGCCATACCGCCGCTCGTTTCCACACCTCGGGTACCGTTGTTGTACAGCGTGCCGTTCACTGATGAAATGACGCCCGGTTTCGCAGGGTCATCCGAGCCGGCATTCAGCGCCGAAGAGTTGAACGCGTACACATCGTTCACCGAATTCAGTGTCCCCTTCCAGACGTTCACAACACTCTGGCCATACCCTTCCTCCGGGTAATTGCGGTTGCGCATGATGCGGTTGCTGTCAGCATTGCACGTGAGGTTCGCCACATCGTAGGCTGCGCCTACGAAGTACGCGATGGCGTCGCCTTGGAACGAGAAGCCATTCATGACACGGTTGTCTACAAATCGGTTTCGGTTTAGCGTTACCACGCAAGATCCACCGCAATCGGAGCCCATGCCGCCGCTGACCAACGTAGCGTTTTCTCCTTCGCCACCGTTGATGGAACCTTCGTCCATGAGAACGTTGCCTGCGAATCGTGTTGTCTTCCAACAGCGCGTCGTCGATACCGGAGAACTCGATTCCAGCCCCGGCCACATAGGCGTCGCGCGCCTGTCAATGAGAAGTCCTCGACGCCAATATTGCCCTCTACCAGATTGTTCGTGAGGGAGACGACCTCGCCTATGATGATGTAGAGTCCGCCGCCCTCGACACTTCCACCATCGCTGCCGGCGACCGCAACGCTGAACAAGGGAGCGCCCGCGTTGCCTGTCGACGCTCATTGTCGTCGGCAGACACATGTTCCATGCCTGCTGACATAGACGCCGCCGCCCTGTAACCCGCTCTATGACGAACCGGCGCCTGCGTACCTCTCCGTCACCCGATTGTCACGAATCTCGTTGCTGTCCATTTGCAACGAGCAGTTCGGTCGCGTCATCCTAGCTCGTCACGGCGACCCCGCCGCCTTGCCCAGCCAGCCATTCGCTGGTAGTACTCGGCGCGCCAAATCCAGTATCGCATTGTTGTCGGAATCATGTTGGAGAGTAGGACGCTGTGCAAGACGTTGTCGAACGACACGCCGCCAGCCGATAACAGACGGGTTGGACCCGCCGCCCCACAGCTGACGAACTGTCACGTTGCGCTCGACCAGATTGCCTTCGAACAGTACCGTCCCGGACTCGGAGATCGACATGCCGCCGCCCTTGACCGAACCGGCGAAGCCGTCGGGCTGACCCGTGATGGCCGTCGCCTGTTGAATCAACGTGTTATCATGCACACGGTTGTTGCGAATCTCTGCGTTGGCGAAATAGCGGATGCTGGCCCCGCCACCGTCCTGATAGTAGCCGGACATATCGTCGATCTGCGTGACGCCGAGGTTGCCGGCGATCGTGTTGTCCTCCAGGATCAGGGTCGCGTTCAGCGACTGGTCCGCCGCCCAGAGACGCATACCGCCGCCCCCGATATAGCCGATGCTCGTCTGATTGGCGACCGCTGTGTTGCTGATGACCGTGTTGCCCTTGATCACAAAGTGCGCGCCCGACACAGAACCTTGTGCGGTTTGCAGTCCACGGTACAGCTCGTCAGCCCCGCCGCCGGCTCCGTCCTGAACAGACGCCTGGGCGCTTGCGGGTCGGTCCAGCGTAACATGGATACCACCGCCCTGGCCGCCGACACCGGATGCAGCCGCTTTATTGCCCTGTACCAGATTATTGGTCACGGTGACCAGCTTCGTCTCCCATGCATATATGCCGCCGCCAAAGCCGCCTTGGCCGGATTCCAGGCTCACGTTACCCACGAACTCGTTGCCCTCAACGGCCAGCTTCTCCCCCTCCCAACTCGCCAGCCCTCCACCTTGTCCGTTGCCGGATCCTTTGTTTGCAGTGTTACCCGTCACAATATTGTCGCGCACGACCACGTCGATGACTCCCTGGAGCCCGATGGCGCCGCCTGCGCCGAAGGTATTGTCGCCCAGTGGCTGCGTCGTGGCCGCCACGTTGTTCGTGAACGTGTTGCCCTGTACCACGCCTACCGTGTCATAGGCGAGACAGACGCCGCCGCCCAGCCCATACTCGCTATTGGCTGGATCGCTCAGTAGGGCGGAATAGGCTGCGTTGTTTCGGATCGTGTTGTCTTGAATTTGGATCGGAGTCGTCGTACTGTAGACGTAGACGCCACCGCCGCGTCCGCGCAGCGCCGGGTCGCTGCTCGCAACATTACCCTCAATCGTATTGTTCTGGATGATGGCCGAGGCCTCCCACACGTTGATGCCGCCGCCGCGTCCGCCGTTGGTCGTGGCGTTGCCACCGGTAATGGTGAAGCCGTCGATGGTGGGCGCGGCCCCCTGCGTCACGCTGATCACCGTGCTGGCGTCCATCCCATCGATGGTGCTGGCGCCTGGCGTGCGACTGTTGCAGGCCGGTCCGCCGCATCCGCCCAACAGCGTGACCGATTTGGTGATGAGCAGGTTTTCGTTGTACGTGCCGGTCAGGACGCGAACCGTGTCACCGTTGCCGGCGGCATCGACGGCGGCCTGGATCGTGGCGTAGCATCCGCTGGCCGCGCCGGGCGCGGCACACTCGTCCGCGGCGTGCGCCGGCATGTGCAGGAACAGAACCGCGCTGAGCACCAAAACGGTTGCGAGCGCGATCGGTACGCTGAACTTGAATAGTCTTGCGGGCATCCCATCCCCCTTCGATTGTTGAAGCTACTATCTGTGTTGCTGAAATTGTTGTACGCTAGTGTTGCACGTCCATCTATCGCTACCGGAGCGTCCTCCGGAGCCAGTGCCGGAGCGTCCTCCGGAGCCAGTCTTTTTTTAATGACAGTGCATCCTCCATCTATCGCTGCCGGAGCGTCCTCCGGAGCCAGTGCCGGAGCGTCCTCCGGAGGTGCGGCAAACGCTTGATCATCTCATCTCCGCTATTTATCATATACGCCTCAACCAGTGCCGGAGCGTCCTCCGGAGCCAGTGCCGGAGCGTCCTCCGGTGGTGCGGCAAACGCTTGACGCCTACTCCCCCGCCACGTTCTCCCACAGCACCAGCATCGACGGACTGACCGTTCAGCGTCCGCCTCCCTTCCTCCTCCACTTCTACCCTTCACCGCCGTGACATGCTCATCCATGACAGCCAGACGCGAGCCTGTCCACCCTCCTCCGAAAAGCTCATCACTGCAGTCAACTCCGTAGGATACCGCGCTGCTCCGGTACGTAGTCTTACGAAGTGACTGCATCATGTCCTCCACCGCGTCTAAAAAGACACACCCAGTAAGATGCCAGCGCATCGCCTCAACTTCGCGACATCGTATTCCTTTGATTCGCCTGGCCCCAGTGTGTCAGTGAACTCGAAATTTGGAGGGAATCCGGTAAGGGAACATTCGCGATAGTAGTGTCTTACCTCAAGCATGGTCGACGTGAGATTCGTCACGGTATAGGCAGTAACGGATGTCGGAAATTTGACAATGTTTACTTGCAGTGTGATTCCCCTGGCAAATACCTGCACCGGCCACACGAACAAGTGTATCGCTACGGCGACGGCGATCACTGCAGGTAGCACCAAGCGAACAATTGTCGTGCGCCCGGACGAAACATGAGGATCATGGGTACATACTCCCGTTTCATACTACGCGTCTGTACGCATAGCGATCAGTGCATACAATGTTGCCTCTAGCGACACTGCTGCTGTCAGAACTGAGAAATCCCGACCTGCTTGATTTCACATAAGACATTCTCTCCTGCCGCCGAGTCGCGCGCCAGGGGCTTGCAGCGCCGCTCGAAACGCCTCGCTTGCGCATGTTCTGCGATGGTTGAGCGACGTTCGACGGACGGTGGTCGCTTGGCGTGAGCCATCCCGCACTCGTCCACGGGGCGGCATCACGTCGCAACAAACTGTCAATAGCCTCTCGGGCTGCATCGGCATTAATCCAATCGGTCTACACTCAGTCGACTGGGTCTGTGCTTCGATGGACACGGGAAGAAACAAACCCTGGTTGACATGTTCTCATATCCACTTCTTCCAAATCCGCATTGCGCCACAATGGAGCGGATGAGTAGCCGCCACAGCGGCAGCGCAGCACCGGCCGCGAACCGGGAACCAGCCCCGGACGGTGGGAGCGATAACTGCGACGCCTATTCCCCCGCCACGTTCTCCCACAGCACCAGCATCGACGGACTGACCGTCAGCAAGTCCGCGTCGCCGTCCTGGTCCAGGTCGACCGCCTTCACTGCCGTGACGTGCTCATCCATGACGGCCAGGGGCGAGCCCGTCCACCCTCCGCCGAAAGGCTCGCCCGTCGCTTCCCACAGAAGGAGCTCGGGCGCCTCTGGACGCAGCAGGCTCGCCGTCACCACCTCCAGCGCGCGCCGTCCCCGTCCAGATCGACTACGGCCAGATCGGTGGCGTTCACGTCCGTCACGCCGATGTCCTGTTCCTGCCAGAAGTTTTCCCAGGGCGCGCCGTTGTTGCGCCAGGCCTGCATCTCGTAGTCCTGATGGCCCGTACTGCCGGTCACGATGTCGAGAAACCCGTCCCCGTCCAGGTCGGCGATTTGCATGGCCCCAACGTCCCCATCGCTGGGCCCCACCTTGATGTCCGTCCAGCGTCCGTCAAACGGTGTGCCGTCGTTCTCCCACACGTTGATGTCGAAGTCGTCGTCGCGGCGTCCGCCGGTGGCGATGTCGAGATCGCCGTCGCCGTCGAAGTCCGCAGCGTGAATTTCGTAAATGCCGTCGTCGGTGGCGCCGAGTTCGGTCTGCGGCCAAGGCGCACCATGGGGATCGCCGGTGTTCTCGTAGAGAAGGAGTTCGGCGTCGACCTCGTAGCTCGTGCCGCTCACCAGGTCCAAGTCTCCGTCGTCGTCAACGTCGATGGGCAGGAGGCTGGCGACCTCTTCCGCGTTCTTGCCCACGTTGGCGACCGGCCATTCGCCGTCGAAAGGCGTGCCGTCGTTTTCCCACAGCTTGATCTCGTAGTCCTCCTCCGTGCCGCTGCCGGTGGCGATGTCGAGGTCGCCGTCACCGTCGAAATCAGCGAGTTTGAGCACGAAGAGAATGGAGCGCAGCTTGGATACTTGTTGCGTGGGCCACGGCGCGGTGAGCGTGCCGGGGTTCTCCATCACGTGAATCTCGTTGCCCGTGCCGCGGGCGGTGTAGACGGCGTCGATATCGCCATCACCGTCCAGGTCGCCTGTTCCCAGACGGGAGAGTCTGCCCTGGTTCGGCGACAGCGGGCGCCGGAGCACGATGCCGTCGGCCAGCAAGGGGGACTGGCTCTCGATGGTCAACGGTTCTGGGACGACAATGTTGCCGTAGATGGCGAGTTCATCGAGGAGGACGTCCGTGCGCCAGGAGAGACCGTCCACCACGACGGGGGCTTGTCCGTACAGCTCCATGTCGATCTTCGTTTCAGGTGCAAGCTTGAGTTCACCGTCGCGGAAGAATTGGACCGAACCGTCGGGATGGATGGTGATGCGGTAGTTGTGCCATTCGTCGTCGAGTGGCGCGTAGGGTTCCTGTTCGCGCTCCTCGCCGATGCGATATTCCACGAAGTGGGTGGCCTCCTCCACGCCGATGAAGGTGTTGAGCAGTGCGACCGGCACCTGTTCGACGCCGTAGTAGTCATCCGCCAAGCCGGCGCTGAGACCGACGGCGATGTTCTGCCAGTGTTCGGTCGTGGTCGCGCCCTTGGCCCAAAACTCGATGACGGCGCCGTCGCGTAGATCCAGCAGGAAACGGGAGACAAGGCCGCTGTGGTAGTTCTTGTCGCCGTTGGGGTTGAGCGCACCTGTCCCATTGCGCCCCAGCTCCGGGACCTGCTTCGGCCGCGGATGGCCCCAGCTCTTCCACAGCGCCTGCGACACGCCCGGCTCGTCCCAATCCGCTTCATAGGCGAGCGGCAGGTTGAGGCGGTCTGCGTCGTTGTCGGACCGGTAGCCCACGCTCACGACGGATTCGCGGCCGGACGTCGGTGCGCGTACGCCGAGATCGAACAGTTGGGTGAAGAGCAGAGTTCCGATCACGACAATGCCGAGGACAAGGACGCTGGTAATGAGGATGCGATTGGCGCGCACGATCACTCTCCTGTGACGTGGGGAAGACGCCCAACCGCCGTTCTGTGTGCCGTACGTGTCATTCTGATGGCAGAGCGGCCGCAAAGCGGCAACGGGGTGAAGCATCTCGCCGCACAGACGGCGGAGAATCTTCGCGCCCCGATACGCTCTCGGCGCAGCATGACCCTGTGCCGGCGCAGCGCACAGACGGATTGGGCGCTCCGGGAATAGGATATCGGATTTGTCAGTTGGAATGGCGGCAGAAACGCGGCAAATTGCCGCAGAAATATGTCAGGATTGCTCGGCGAGGACGTGCGCCGGGTCCAAGGGCAGGGTGAGGACCACGGTCGTGCCCTCCCCGTAGTCACTCTCCATGCGTACCGATCCGCGGTGCTGTTCGACGACCCGCTTGACGATGGCAAGACCGAGGCCCGAACCGGCGGCGCGGCGCAGGCGCGCATCGGGTGCTCGGTACGCTGTATCGAACAGATTGGGCTGCACCTCTTTGGGAATGCCCATTCCGTCGTCCGAGACGATAAGGTCCAGCTCATGCGCGTTGGGCACGATGGAAAGCAGGACCATGCGGCTTTCCGGTCGTGCATACTTGAGGCTGTTGTCCACCAGGTTCTCGATAGCGACGCTGATCTGGTCGCGGTTGACCAGCACCCGGGGCGGTCGATCGGGACCTTCGTAGGAGAGCTCCATGCCGTTGGCCTGCGCGGCTTCGCTATGGCGCATGATGACGTCCGCAATCACCGCGCGCAGTTGCGTCGACTGCACGCTAATGGTCGAGTTCTCGGCTTCGAGTTGCGCCAGTAGACGCAGGCGCGACGTCATCTGGCTCAGCCGGTGGCTTTCCTCCTCGATCTGACCGATGTAGTCACTGACCTCCGGCGGATGCGGTTGCGCCGCAGCGCGACAAGACTCGTTCAGATTCGTGGCAGCGCCGAGTATGGCCTGGATGGAGTTGGTCGACTGATGGGAGATAAGGCGGATGAAATTGAGGTAGGCCTCCTCGCTGCGCTCCGGCACTCTGGGCGGCGCGAGCGTTCCTTCGCGGCTGGAAAGCCGCCGCTGGAGATCGTCGTTGCGCCTGTGTTGGATCACAATCGCGGCGGCCAGCGCCGGCACGGCCAGCATGATGGCGATGATCACCAGGAGGCCCCAGAAGCCAAACTCTACATAAAATACCACGGTTCAGATAACCATCAGTCCAGAGCACAGAACTTGTAGCCCCAGCCATACATCGACTGGATGTAGACAGGGTTGGCCGGGTCCGGCTCAATCTTCTTGCGCAGCCTGGCGATGCACGAGTTCACGGCCAGGTCCGAGACACAGCCGGTCGTATCGTTCCACACGAACTCGATGAGGTCGTCGCGCGAGCAGGGCGTTCCCGCCCGGTCGATCAGGTAGACGAGGAGATCGAATTCGAGTACGGACAGGTGGGGCGATTGGCCGCCGGCGCGCACCTGGCGCAGTTGCCGGTTAATGCTCAGGAAGCTGTCGAGACTGATCCATCCGTCGGGCGGCTGGTCCGCACCGGACGCGCGCGTGGCGCGCAGGAGCGAGCGTATCTCCGCCAGCAGCACGGGCAGATCAAACGGTTTGAGCAGATACTTGTCGGCGCCGACTTCCAGACCCACGACCCGGTCGACGGTTTCGCGGCGCACGCCGGAGATCATGATGATGGGGATGTAGCCGGGTGCCCGGCGAATCTCCGAACAGACGTCGAAACCGTTGACGCCGGCCATCTGTACATCCAGCACAACCAGGGCAGGCTTCACAGTCGCCAACACGTCGAGCGCGGACTCGCCGTCGAGCGCGGTGACGACCTCGAAGTCATGGCGCGCCAAATAGTCGCGCAGGCTGCGCAGCACATTTTCCTCATCGTCGACGACCAGGATGATGTCGGGCACGGGGATCGTCTCTGTTCAGGTTGTGAGCCGGTGTATGGTGTACCTGGCGCTGTCGTAGCGCGGCATCAACGTGGGTCGGATCATCGGGGGAAGTCCGTGGCGCGCTGTGCCCCGATAGTACCCCGCGAACCCGTTTGGCGCAAGATTCGGCGCGGCCTGGGCCTGCACAGGCGCCGTGGCCCACAGAGAGACGCCTGCGCAGGAATTCGTGGCCGGTGGGCGGAAGCCCAACGCAAGTTCGTTTCCGTCCGCTACGGTGAGTCTACGGCTATGACAGGAAGATAGAGGTCCAGCGTCAAACCGCTTGCCGCGCCGGGTGCGCCAATGTGCTCTTCCAGCCACTGGTGGTTGCCGAAACGCATGCCCTGCTCCTCGCACCAGCGGTGCAGCCGCTTCCAGCCTTCGGGGATCACGTCGTAGGCGTCGCCTAGCACCTCGATGCGGGAGACCGCGTAGGCGCCGCCCGCGAAGTCGACGATGCGCGCCTCCCCGTCGGGCTCCACGTCCGGCCCCACCTGGATCCAGAACTCGTAGCCGTAGTTCGGGCTTCCGGCCGACGGGTTCGGGTTGTTGAAGCCGAAGATGCGGTGACGTGCCGGGTCGTCCAGATAGCCCTTCGGCCCGGCCCACGCTTCCAGTTTGTTCCAGGCCAACTGTTCCGGCTGCTCGCCAAAGCCGTGCACGCTGGCGACGCGCATAGGCTCCAGCTTCACGATACGGACCTGCTCACGGGTTTCTTCGCTGCTCATGGGGGTCCCTTTCTGATTGCTGAGTCTCTTCTTCACCGCAGACTGCTGTTCACCACAGACTGTTGCCATCGACGGCTGTGTACACGTTTACATTGTCGCGCACAATCCCTGACATCTTCTGTCAGGGATAATGCGGTAGAATGTGAACAGGCAGATTTGCCCGCAAGCTCGTAACTTCCAGGAAGTCGGTGTTCGAGATGTCTCTTGAACCCGAAAGGACAACACACATGCGCGCCGACCGGTTGGTTTCTCTGCTGCTTCTACTCCAGACGCGCGGGCGCATGACGGCCCATCAGCTTGCGTCTGAATTGGAAGTCTCCGAGCGTACCGTCTACCGTGACATCGACGCGCTGAGCTTCGCCGGCATCCCAGTCTATGGCGAGCCCGGGCCGGCCGGCGGCTATGCGCTGTTGGACAGCTATCGCACCACGCTGACCGGGCTTTCTGAGGGGGAGGCGCGGGCGCTGTTTCTGCTCAGTCTACCCACGCCGCTGGCCGACTTGGGCATCGGCCAGGAACTCAAGGCCGCTCTGCTCAAGCTCGACGCTTCGTTGCCGAGTGTGCAGCGCGAATCGGCGGAACGGGTGCGCAACCGCGTGCTGCTCGACCCCACGTGGTGGGAGGAGGCCGAGGAGCCCGCGCCGCACCTGCCCGGCATCCACCGCGCCGTGATGCAGGACCGGAAGCTGCGCATCCGCTATCGCACGTGGTCCACGCCCGACATCGAGCGCACTGTGGACCCCCTTGCGCTGGTGGCGAAGGCCGGTGTCTGGCATCTGGTCTGCCGCTATAGCGGGCGCGTGCGCGTCCAGCGCGTAGCCGATCTGCTGGATGCGGAGCCCCTGTGCGACGCCTTCACACGGCCGGCGGATTTCGATCTGACCGCGTTCTGGGCGGCGTGGTGCGCGGAGCGGGGCGCTCAGCGGGCCGCGTACACGGTGACAGTGCGCGTGTCACCGCAGTTGGCCGCGGAATTGTCTCACTACTTCGGCGAGGCGGCGTGTACGCGATGGACGCGGCGGGCGCGTCGGATGGCGAGGGATGGGTGGCGCTGGAGGTTGGTTTCGGGTCGCTGGAAGAGGCGCGGGCGCGCGTCTCTCGGCTTGGGCGGGGCGGTGGAGGTGGTGGAGCCGTACGCGCTGCGGCGGAGTGTGCAGGATCACGCGGAGCAGAATCCTACTGATATACAAGTGCTGAGACTTGCCTATGTGTGCGTCGAGACCGAACGTTTTCTATGCGCCGATAGACTGCGATCTCGAAAGGCTCGACGAGGCATAGGAGCCTGCGAAATGACCTAACGGTACTGGCCATTCCCTACGAGCTTTCTTGATCACCTAATGTGTACCCACCGGCGCTAAACTGCCGCAGTCTCCATGCTGAGCAAGACTGACGCCTGCCATGTCTCTAGTTGCTGACGCATAGAGAAACGCTGCCACGGTTGCTGCGC
Source organism: uncultured Chloroflexia bacterium (assembly GCA_963752485.1). GTDB lineage: Bacteria > Chloroflexota > Anaerolineae > Caldilineales > Caldilineaceae > JASGTU01. The sequence goes on along the minus strand of CAVVYP010000007.1, from coordinate 194,198 downwards.
AGCGACGTTGTGTTCCTCGTACGGATCTGAAGCCAGATTGTACAGAGATAGTTCGACCCTGTATTCAGCTGTAAGCCGTTTGTGCAATTTCCATGGCCAATCTAGCCAAGCCGACTGACCATGGTTGTCAGGATCGACACGTCGCGGAATTGGCCACGGCACCTCTGGATCCCGGGCGCTCCAAAATCCTATCGGCGGACGAGAAAAAGTCTCCCCGTCAATAAGTGGAAGCAGACTGACGCCGTCGATCTCTCGATCTTGCGGACGTGGAACATTGGCGATGGCCAAGAGTGTGGGCGCTATATCGCTGGTCACGGCCGGTATCGAGCTTCTGCGTCCCTTCTTGATCCTATCCGGCCATTCCAGGAGTCCCGGCACGCGGAGTCCACCCTCATAGGTCAAGTGTTTGTACCCCCTCCCCCCGGTGCTCCCCAATTCAGGCAATCCGCCGTTGTCACTGCAAAACCACAATATTGTGTTTTCACTGATGCCCAGCGTCCGCAATTCATTGCGCAGCTTACCGATAGCCCGATCCATCGCCGTGATCTCTCCATAGAACTGCTGCACTTCCTCGGGCTGGTCCGCGTAGATAGCTCGATCCGTCGCACTGGCTACGTGCGGAGAATGGCACGAGCTAAACCAGACTACAGCCAAGAAAGGCGTTCGCTGCCCTGTCTGCTGACGGATGAAGTCCAGCGCGGCGTCCACCAAGACCATTGATCCTTCGCCTGAGTATTGTGATGGTTCGCCGTTGCGGGAAAGAAAAGGGTCCCGATTGAAGCCTAAGCGGTTAGACACCCACGTGTCGAAACCGTGCGACGCAGGCCCAGTGGGGGCACTCACTTCGATGTCGCCAAGGCCCCATTTTCCGAAGTGCCCTGTGGCATAGCCTGCTTGCCTCAGAAGCGTTGCGATAGAGATCTCGTCGGCGGGAAGCCGCCCAGGGGAATACAAGCACCCATACCGATGAGGATGCCGTCCAGTCAATACACTGCCGCGCGTAGGAGAGCAAGTCGGAGTCGCTGCATAGAAGCGGTCGAAGCGTAGAGATGCGGAGGCCATGGCATCAAGGTTGGGTGTCTGCAGAACGGGGTGGCCGTTGTAACCTACGTCTCCCCAGCCCTTGATCATCCGCCATGCATAGAATGATGTTCGGTGGGGCGGAGAGTCGGCCGACCTGCGGAAGGTATGACCGCAACTCCCCTCCGTCTGACGGTAACAGAGAGTTTCGCCCGACACCCAGACAAGCTCCCGCCGCCATCGTCTGTATGAAACGGCGTCGGTTCATAGAGCATGTTCCTTTCTTGGCTACTCCCATCTTCGTAGCGACGTTCAAGTCATTCTAACACTCCCCGTGGGCTTCTCGCTAAACCGGGCTAGCCCGCCGGAGCTCCCCGCTGCGCGGTCAGCTTCACGCCGGCCCGTCTCGTCTCAGCTTAGCCCGTGGCAGAATTCAAAGAGGAATCTTGGGACACGTCCTCATTCTGATTGCACACTGCCTCCATGGACGATGGGATCTCGAACGGGGTCTGGCCGCCGGCGCGCATCGCCGCAGCGTGCAGGACTACGCCGAGCAGATCGTGCGGCTGTACGCGGAATAGCCGCCGTCCGCGCCGCATGGCTGTATCTGGGCCCGACGGTTCCACCGGCAGGCCACGGATCAATCTGTCGGACAGACGCTTCCCCTGACGAGCGCCTGTCTAGCCACGGATTCCCGGCAGGTAGGTGCGCTCAGGTGCCGGATAGTCCCCGTAGTTCATGCTGCGCACGACCGACACCTGCCATTCCTCAAGAGCTAGGGACATCTCGATCGCCCGTTGCGGCAGAAGACCGGTGACGTCTGATTGCTCGAACGGATCATCAACGAGGTTGTAGAGACTGTATACGACGTAGCCGGTCGTGGTCTCATACTTGTGCAGCTTCCAGGGCCAGTCGAGCCACGCGGACCGGCCCGGGAACTTGTTCTCGTCGTACTTCTTCGGATGTACGTTGATCGCCTCACTCGTCCTGTCTACGGGATAGCCCCAGAAGCCGATGGGCGACCGTTCGAAGGGCTGGGCCTCGATCAGCGGAACTACGCTGGCGCCGTCCAGTGGTCGTCCCTCTGCAGGTAGCGCGCCCACGATCTCCAGCAATGTAGGCAGGATATCCGAAGTGACTACCGGCGCCGAGGTGCTGCGCGGTTGGCGCATCTTGGCCGGCCACTCCAGCAGCGCGGGCACGCGTAGACCGCCTTCTTCCGTCATGCCTTTGCCACCTGAGCCTCCGGTCGCAGACAGCCCGGACACCCCGCCATTGTCGCTGCAATACCAGAGAATCGTGTTTTCGTGGATGCCCAGCGTACGCAGCTCGTCGCGCAGTTTGCCGAAGGCGCGGTCCATAGCGGTGATCTCGCCGTAGTAGTGTTGCACGTCTTCCGGCTGGCCGGCATAGAGGGCGCGATCTTCAGGGCTCGCTTCATGTGGCTCGTGCGGGGAAGCGAACCAGACCACCGCCAGGAAGGGAGTCCGCTTCGCGGCATTCCGTCGCATAAAGTCTAGCGCAGCCTCCACGACAACCATGGAGCCCTCCCCTTTGAAGCGCGACCATACGCCATTGTGATTGAGGCCAGGGTCAAAACTGAAGATCGTCGGATCCGAGCACCATTCGTCGAATCCGTGCGCGGGGCCCGGTCGGGAGTCGGCGTCTACGCCACCCAGATGCCACTTGCCGAAATGACCTGTGGCGTAGCCGCTTTGCTTGAGCAGCTTGGCGATCGTGATTTCCTCGATAGGCAGGGGGAAATCGAAACTCAGACAGCGATACCGATTGGGATGGCGACCCGTGAGCACGCTGCCACGCGTGGGCGAGCAGACGGGCGCGGCAGCGTAGAAGCGATCGAAGCGCAACGACGCTGCGGCCATAGCATCCAGGTTCGGCGTCTGGAGCACAGGGTGACCGTTGTAGCCTGTGTCGCCCCATCCCTGGTCATCGGCCATGCACAGGATGATGTTGGGGCCCTCGGACGGAACGGAAACTTGGGGAAGAAAGGTGGTGGGCGTCTCGTCTGCAGCAAGAGACGGAAATGCTCGCATCGCGGCCAAACACGTCCCCGCCGCTAGGGTATGTAGAAAGGTGCGCCTGTTCATGGTCGGGGATCCTTTCCAGGACTGGAATCATGCGGTGCTTCCTGCAATGTGCCCGGTTGCACATCTGCGGGAAGTCCGGCCTTTGACTCCAGCCTAGGACAGGCAGGGAACGAAAGTTGACCAAATCGCGACCAAGTGTTGACCGGTCAACTCAGTGGGGCGTTCTGTGGTGGATGCCGTCAGACGTATTTGCCGATCGGCACGCGGAACGCCATCCCATCCCTGCGTTTGCGCCGCGATTCGCTCGGACATCGTCTTGCGTGGTCACATCGGCCCGGCGAATCACGAAACCAAGTTGATCGGGCAAGCCATGAAAAAGAGTGCGCCGGCATCGCATTGACACCGGCGCACTCTTGCAACGTTAGCGACTGGAAACAGCCTACCACACGGGTGGCTACAAATTGGCTACAAACCAGCACATCCGTCGCGATTATGTTAAATTATAGATCGGCCATTGGGATTTCCGGCTAGCAAGCGTCCTATTCGTGTCGCTCCAGCAACACCGTCGGTGAAAGGGGATAACGCCCCAGCGTCTCGCCATAGAGCGCCAGTCCGCCATAGGCGCCCGCGCTGCGCAGGAGCCCGCCGTAAACGCGCAGTCCGTCGCGTGCTTCCGGTTCGCCCGGAACCGTAAAACGAACGCGCAGGTACCGTGCGCCGGCCAGCGCACGCGCCAGCGCGTCGCCTTCCAGCACGAGCTCGGTCAGGTAGCCGTACGAGCCCGGGTCCAGATCGTGGTGGTGGCTGAGCACGCCGCGCGCATCCGCCGGGTCGTCGGGTAAGTCGACTTCGCCCAGCGCCACATCGTTGACAGTGACCTGCACGCGCGACGGGTGTTTCTTGTCCGCCTCGGTCTGCGGATAGTTGAGCCCGTTCATGCGCTCCGGCCAGTCGACCTTGGCCATGCCGGCGCGCGCGCTCGCTTCGAAGAGCAGACGCAACCGGCCGACTGCGCCTGCGTCCATGTCCGCGGGCAGGGGAACATCGTACTCGACCCAGCCGGCCCCGGTGGCCGAGAATTTGGCCCCATCCGCGGCCGCGAAGGGCACGGGCCATACCCAACTCGTCTGCGCGATGTCGCCTGGGGTGAAGCGAAGCGCCCAGCCGTTGGGCAGCGTCTCGACCGCAGGTGCATCGCTCGAGCGCACCTCTATATTGACATAATTTCGACAGCGAACCGTGCCCTGATCATCGACCAGCTCCAGCGCCAGCGTTGCCAGCCCCGCCTCATCAGGCAGCGCCGCTTCCAGGCGACCCAGATCGCTCACATGGAAGCGCGGGACGTCTGCGGGCGCACTCCCTTCCTGCACGGTGCGTCGCCGCGCCATAGCCGTCCGTGAAGTCGAGCCGCCAGCGCACCTCGCCCGCGCCCAGCGGATCGCCCCAGTGGCTGACGAAAAGCGGCGCAGAGACCGTCGCTCCTGGCGGTAGCGTCTGGCAGGGCGGCGCGTCGAGACCGACCATGTCGGCGCCGGTCAGGTCCGCCACCGACATGCCCGGCGCGAAGAAATCGTAGCCGAATTCCTTGGCGCTGCGGTCGTAGTTGACGAAGCCGTTGTGCTCCCACTCGATGTCGTCCAGCTCGGTGTAGATGTAGCCGCAGATCTTGTCATGGCGGCGCATATCCGTGGTGAGGTATTTGAACGACCACGCGATGTCGCTGGTCGCCATCGCGGGCGCTAATGCCCGCGTACTCGCTGTTGATGAGCGGCGCAGTCCCTTGCACGTAGTCGCCGCCCACGTAGTTGAAGGCTGAACCAGGATAGGTCTCGTCCACGACACGCTGGATGTGCTGGCGGGCGCGCCAGTAGTCATTGATGTAGAAGTGCCACGAGTTGATGTCGCTTTCCACGTGGTCGTAGCGGCAGGCGGAGTTCTCTTCGATCAGGCGCGTCGGGTCGAGTTGCTTGGCGAGGCGGTACATCTCTTGCACCCAGCGCTGGCCCTCCGGCGTGTTGTGCTTGGTCAGGCCCCAAGTCTCGTTGAAGAGCACCCAGGCGAAGATGGCGGGCGAGTTGTAGTCGCGGGCCATGGCCTGACGCAGCGTATGTTCGAAGGTGCGGCGCATGGACGGGCTGTCCAGGTCCGGGCTGGGCAGGTCATACATGATGAGCAGGCCCAGGCGGTCGGCCCAGTAGTAGTAGCGCGGGTCGTTGATCTTGATGTGGCAGCGCAGCATGTTGAGGCCCAAGTCCTTGGCCAGTTGGATATCGCCGCGGATGACGTCGTCCGACGGATAGGCGTGCAGGCCGTCGGGATGGAAGGCCTGGTCCAGTGCGCCGCGCAGGTAGACCGGCTCGCCGTTGAGCGTGATGTACTCGTACTCCTTGCCGTCCCACGTCTGCCGGCCCACGCTGCGCATGCCAAAGTAGCTCTGCACGGTCGTCCGTCTGCCCGCTCGGCGACACAAGTTCGGCCACGAAGTCATAGAGCGTGGGCGATTCGGGCGACCATAGCTGCGGGTCGGGAATGTTCAGCGTGAGGGAGACATCGTGCATTCCCGCCGCGAGACGTCTCCTGTACGACGGCAGGCGCGAATCCGTCATCAGCGGAACGCAGCGCGCAGTTCATACTCGCCCGGCTGTTCGATGTGGATCGCGGCGCGGACCTCGGCGCGCTCGTCCTCCACCTGTGGCGCGACGCGCAACGCCGCGATGTGGTTCGCGGGGCGGCCTTCCAGCCACACGCTCTGCCAGATGCCGCTGCTGTAGGTGTACCAGCGGGGCACCTGCTTGCCCACGAGCGTGGCCGCGTCGGCGATGTCGTAGGCGCGCAGGGTCACGGTGGCCGTCTCGCCCGGCTGCACGTAGGGGCGCAGGTCGATGGCGAAGGGCAGGTAGCCGTTGTCATGTTCGGCGGCCAGTTGCCCGTTGATCCAGACGCGGGCGTGCCAGTCGACTGCGCCGAAGCGCAGAACCGGGACCAGGTCCTTCCATGCCGCGGGCACGGTGAACTCGCGCTCGTACCAGGCCGCGCCCTTGTAGTCGGGACGCTGCACGCCGGAGAGTCGGCTCTCCCACGGGAAGGGCGCGACGATGGTCTGCTCCTTGGGTTGGCCGGGCGCGTACCAGCGCAGTTGCTCACCGACGGCGTCGGGGTCAAAGCGGAAGCGCCAGTCGCCGTTGAGGCTGGTCCAGTGCTGGCGCTGGAAGTTGGGCTGCGGGTGTTCAGGACGTGGGATGTCGGTCATGATCTCCTCGGCAAGGACGGTTCATAGTTCAAGGTTCAGGCGCGGGCTGCGCCGGGTCCGGCGAAGATCGCCGGGATCTGTGTCAATAGGTCAGGCCGTGGCCGTATGCGTAGAGCGGGTTCGCGGAGTCGTGTGGGACGTCCTCCTTCTGGCCGCGCACGGCTTCCATGGAGGACGGGATCTCCACGGGCAGCTTTGCCGTGGGCGCGTACTTGCCAAAGACGATGTCGAGCACGGCGTCGTCCGCCGCTCCAAAATTGGCGAGCAGCGCGGCGCACTTGTCCGCGATCTCGGGGATGACGGCCGGGCGTTCCAGGTAGATGTCGACGACGGTCGGAATTCTGTCTCAGAATGTCCAGCAACCGCGCCTTCTCCTCACCTTTGAAGTCCAGATCCCCTGCGTGAAAGAGCGCCTCCAGGAAGCCTGGGCGCGGTTCGTAGGGCGCATGGATGCGCAGCAGCGCCACGTCGGCCTCGTCGATCGTCTCCACGACCTGCGCGTACTGGCCGGCGACGTCTGCGTCGACATTCTCCACGTAGAGCTTCGGTCGGCCCTGCAACGGCAACACAGGGCCGGTCGCGGTCTGGCCGTTCTTCAGCAGGACGATGGACTTGCGCTGCGCCAGAGCGCCCGCCTGCCGGAACGACGGCTTGCCGGCTGTGCGCTCCACGGCGTCTACGTCCACATACGGATTGTCGAAAAGGCCCAGCCGGAACTTGTCCTTGAGCAGCCGGCGCACAGACGCATCGATCCTCGCCTCCTCAATCTCCCCGTTCTCCACGAGCGCTACGACGACCTCCGAACAGGACTCACCGCCAAACTGGTCTACGCCACGCGCAGAGCTTTGGCCGCACGCTCTTCCACGCTGAGTTCCTCGACGCCCCAGCACTTGGCCTCTACCAACGTCTCTTCGCCGCGCATGACCGGGTTCAGCAGGCGCCAGTCCGTGCAGACGACGCCCTCGAAGCCGTACTTCCCGCGCAGCAGGCCGGTGATGACGTCACTGATTGAAGCCGAAGCCGACCTCTTCGATGGTCAGGCCGACCGGCATACCGTAGTAGGGCATGATCTGCGCCGTGCCCGCTTCGAACGCAGCCTCGAACGGGAATCAGGTGATACTCGAAATTGTCGCCGGGATAGACCTGCTCCCGGCCATAGGAGAAGTGCGCGTCTTCGCCGTCCATCTGGGGCCCGCCGCCGGGAAAGTGCTTGGTCATGCAGGCCACGCTGTGCGGCCCAAGGCTCCCGCCCTGGAAGCCGCGGATGTAGGCGGCCACCATCTGCGACGACAATTCGGCGTCCTCGCCGAAGGTCCCTTGGATGCGCGCCCACCGCGGTTCCGTGGCAAGGTCGGCCATGGGGTGCAGGGCGGTGCGGATGCCCACGGCCAGGTACTCCTGGCGGGCGATGTCGCCGAATTCCTCCACAAGCGCAGGATCGCCGGTTGCAGCCAATCCCAATGGCTCCGGCCACTTGGAGAAGTCGCCGCCGGTCCATGTGGTAAAGGGTGATGTGCTGACCGCGTGGCGCGGGTCTGTGGATATGGTGACGGGGATGCCAAGGCGTGTACGTTCCGCCAGTCGCTGCAGGCTGTTGTACCATTCGGCGATCGACCTGGGCGCGGTGACGCTATAGATGTTGAAGTGGTTGATCAGGCGGCGTGAGCACCAGGTCGGATGTCGGTTCCGGGCTGAGCGGGCCGATCTCTTCCAGCAGCGTACCGTCCGCATTCATGCCTAGCATGGCATGGAACATGAGGCCGGCCTTCTCTTCCAGTGTCATCTGGGCGAGGAGGTCTTCAATGCGCTCGGGGATGGGGCGACGATGGTCCTCGTACGCGTCCAGCCGCCCGTTCTTGTTGAGGTCGCGGAAGGTAATGCCGTCCTCCACGATCGAAGGAACCGCCATTTCGGTGTTGGTCGCTCGTTGGGTCATGGCAATACCTCTCCTTGTGGTTCGAACCGAGATTGCTTGGACAACGGGCATAGGCCGAACTTGCGCACATAAAGGCGCGAGGCTGCGTGCCGGCGGGGCATATGGCAGCGATCTGCGTTACGCACTGGCCACCAGTTTGCGCATGCGCTCCGCCGTCGCCGAAAGCGTGGGCCAGTCCTCCAACCATGCGTTGTACGCCAGATGGTCGAGACCGATATGCAGATAGCATGCCTGGAGGCGGGCCGCCAGATTCCGAGGCGTGTATCCTGCCGCACGCCAGCGGTGTTCGAGTTCTGAGCGCAGATAGGCGATGTCGAGATTGGGATGCCAAGGGGACCAGAAGTCGAACCACGCCAGATCGTAGAGATGATCTCCATAGCAGGCGCATCCCCAGTCCAGCACGCCCGTGATCGCAATGTCGCCGGCGAGCACGTTGCGGTTCATCAAGTCGGCGTGGTACGAGCGCGCGCGGCGCGTCGTCAACGGCCAGCGCCTGCAGCCGTGCCATCCCCCATTCAAAGGCCGCGTCGCCTTCCGGGTTGGACGCCAGCTTGGCGCGCCAGCCGTACGTGCGGCGGTCGGGCGTGTCATCCGCCACGGCAAGCAGGTACGATGACCACGTGGAATGCGGCGCGTGGCCGTCAGCGCCCCAACCGCCATAACCGGTGGCGGCGCTGACGTCGGCACTGCGCAGGGCCTCCAGCGCATCGACCACCGAGGGCACGACCTGGCGCCAATGGTCGACGGGCAGTTGCTCCAGGTCGTCGCCGTACACTCGGTCGGAGATGGCGTAGTAGCCGTCGAACGCCTCGCCGACGCTGTGGACGCGCGGGATCGGCAGCCCCGGCGCGTGGAAGCGGTGCGCCTGCTGGTCCTTGCGAAAGTCCTCCACATGGCGACCGAAGCGGATCACCAACTCTTCATCGCCGCTGCGGAAACCAAAGCAGCGCGACCACGCCCCCGCGCCCACGGGCTCCACGTCCTCGCATGTGAGACCGAGGACATTGGTAAGAAAGGCGTGCGCCTGCGCAGCGTAAATATTGTCGACTCGAACCGCCATCGCTGTCCACCTCCCACGATAGGAACCACGAAGGCTCGAAGACACGAAGGGGTTCATCGCTTAGTGTCTTAGTGTCTTTGTGGCTCCCTTCCTTCTCTTCGTCTCTGCGTCCTCAGTGGTCTTGTATGTTGGTTGCAAGTCTTTCACGTCTGCGCAGCGTCGATCTTGTCGACTCGAACCGCCATCGCTGTCCACCTCCCACGATAGGAACCACGAAGGCTCGAAGACACGAAGGGGTTCATCGCTTGGTGTCTTTGTGTCTTTGTGGTTCCCTTCCTTCTCTTCGTCTCTGTGTCCTCTGTGTCCTCTGTGGTGCACGCCGTTCACGCCTGCACCCAGATTGGGCTGGACCAGGCGCGCTGGCCGTTGCGCTGTTCGACGCGCACGCGGTAGTGCGTCTCAGCGTCCAGTGGCTCGTCGTCGACAACGGAGAGCGTGGCCGTGCACGCCGCCTCGGGCATGGCGCGGTGCACCTTCACCTTGTGCGCGAAGTGGTAGTAGGCGTCCGTGTGCGCGGCCATCTCCGGCGTCGACGCCGGCGACGTCGCGCAGGTACTCCACGCAGCCGTCGTGGTCCCACAGCAGGCGGCTGCGCTCGCGCGACGCCGCGCACCGTATCGTGCAGCATCAAGCCGTTGGCCTGTCAGGTGCAGCGCCGCGCCGGCGTCCGCCTCGAACTCCAGCACGACGCGCGTTGCGCACGTCGCGGTCGGCGTTCTCCTGGCCCGTGACGCAGTCTCGAACGCGCGCCGTGTCGCCCTCCAGCCGCGGGACAGACTGGCCGGGCGTCACCCAGCAGGGCTGCCAGCCGATCATGCGCCCGCCGTCGACGGTGAGCGCGCACTGCCACAGGATGTCCGGGCAGGGCAGTTCCGCCGCTGCGCGGCCCCCAGCCGATCTCGACGCGCAGCTTCCAGCGCGTGCGCGTGCCCGGCTGCGGCATGCTGCCACGTGCCCTGGTGGCTGTGCGTGGCGATGACGCGGTCGTTGCGCAGCAGCTCGATGCGGTCGATGGCGTCCGCGCCGCGCACGCTGACCTGCCAGCCGGCGTTCTGCGGCGCAGCGGGCAGGATGCTGCCCATGGGCGCGCCGTTGCAGGTAAAGTCGAGCTCGATGCGGTCGCCGGTGACGCCGTAGACGCGGCGGTTGCGGAAGGCGTCCCACAGGCTGTCGCGGGTCAGCTCCTGCGGCCAGGCACGGCCATCAGCCCTTGTCCCCAGTGGCCGGGCATCTTGGTCCAGTTGTCGGTGGAGCAGACCGCGCCCAGGTGCAGGCCCGCGTTCGAGCGCGTCCTGGTACGTGCTGCCGCCCACGCCCGGCCCCATGTGCGGGTTGTGGCGCAGGCCGATCCACTCCTCGTCGGTCTCGGAGCAGCCGTGGATGGAGAAGATCTCGGCGAAGGGGCTGAGCGCCTCGTCGCAGTTCGGCCCAGTCCGGCGCGCGCTGGCCGGTCAGGTAGCCGGTGTGGTGCGGGATGGCGAGCGCGTCCACGTCCAGCCCGCGCAGATAGGCGTACAGTTCGGGCAGCGTGTCCGCGTTGCAGATCGGGCGGCCCTCGTGGCGGTAGATGACGTTGTGGTCGCCCCAGCGGCCGTTGCCCTGCCACTCGTAGCCGGGGAAGGTGACGAACTCGCCGGGCCGGTTGGCCGCGGCGGTCGCTTGCCTGCACCTCGGCCCACTCGCGGGCGAGCGTCTCCGTCGGGTTTCGAGTCCTCCAGATGCACGCCGCGGTAGCGTCGTCCGCGCCCGACCGGGTTCTCGTGCAGGTGGCCGCGGGAGTGACGCTTGCCTGCGGGCTGCTCCGACCAGCGGCCGGCGCGAAGGTGAACTGCTTCATGTAGTAGGCGCCGCTGTAGAAGTCGAGGTAGCGGCTGGCCTGCGCCAGTACGTCGCCCAGCGGCGGATCCTGCGTGGGGATGTAGGACTGGTGGTGGCTGTCGCCCCAGAAGATGCGGTAGGGAGAGTTCATGGTCACGCGCTATCCTTTGAGTGCGCCCAGGGTCATGCCCTTGATGATGTGGCGCTGGGCGAGGATGACCAGAATCAGCGCGGGGATGGTGGCGAAGAACGCCGCGGCCGTCATCTCGCCGTAGCGGACGTTGTATTCCTGCACGAATCCGGCGATGCCGACGGGAATGGTCATGCCGCGGGGCGTGCTGGTCAGCGTCAGCGCAAAGAGGAAATCCTTCCAACTGAAGATGAACACGAGCAATGCCGTGGCCGCGATGCCCGGTCGAGCCAGGGGCAGGATGATGCGCAGGAAGGTGCCGATGTGGTCGCTGCCGTCGATCTCGGCGGCCTCCTCCAACTCCCTGGGGATGTCGGCGAAGAAGCTTTGCAGCATCCACACGGCCAGCGGCAGGTTGAGTACGACGTGCGCCATGGTCACGGCGAACACGGTGTCGTAGATGCCGGTGCGCCGCGAGATGAGATAGAAGGGGCCGATAAAGATAATGGGCGGCAACATGTGGATGAAGATCAGCCACGTGAGCAGGAAGCCGCTCGCGAAACGTCCCCAGCGCAGGCGCGTCAGGCTGTATGCGCCCAACGAGGCTACGACCAGCACGATTGCTGCGGTCAACGCGCCGATCAACAGGCTGTTCAAGGTCAGGCGCGAGAAGTTGCTGCGGCTGCTGGTGAATAGATTCCTGATAATTGGAGAGCGTCACCTCAAAGGGAAAGGCGCCGGTGACGATATCGCGGAAATATTTCAGCGAGGTCAGGAACGTATAGAGCATGGGAAGCAGGATCGCCAGAGCAATCAGCATCAAGAACGTGTGCAGCAGGATCGAGCCCAGTTTGCCGCGCGTCACTGATAGGACCTCCTCGCTGAGCCTGGCGTTGATCACGCGGTATACGGTGACAAATACCGAGATGACGATGGCCAGGATGAGGGCCAGGAAGGCCCCGTACCCCATGCGGAACTGGCCGAAGAAGACTTTGTAGATATAGAGGCTGATGACCTCCGTCGTCGTGCCCGGGCCGCCGTTGGTGAGCAGATAAATCTGGTCGAATACCTTGAAGGCGAAGATCGTGCGCAGCATCATCGCCACGATGATGGTCGGGACGCATGAGCGGCAGCATGATGTAGCGGTAGATCTGGAAATCGGATGCGCCGTCCACGCGGCCCGCCTCGAACAGATCCTGGGGAAGTGATTCCACGCCCGCCAGCATGATCAGAAAGATGAAGCTGGTCCAGTGCCAAAAGTCCACCACCCAAATGGCGGGAAAGGCCAGGTTGGGATCCGCCAGCCAGGTGGGGCCTGCAATGCCGACGGAGGCCAGGACACGGTTGATGACGCCGAAGTTGTAGTCGTACATCATGCGCCAGATGGTGCCGATGGCGATGGGCGGGATGAGCAGCGGGATCAGTAGCACGGCTCGGTAGAAGGGGGCCATGCGGTTGGCGCGGCTGACGGCGAAGGCGAGGATTAGCCCCAGCACCGACTCGACCACCACGACCACCACGACGAAGACAAGCGTATTGCGGAAGGCGTCGGGCACCACCGGGTCATTGAGCGCGGTATGCAGCCATTTCGTGCCGACAAACGTCCATTGCAGCTCCGCACTCCACGAACTGGATATCCGACACGCTCATGCGCAGGAGCTGGAAGACGGGATAGAGCGTAAAGACGACCAGAATCAGCACCGTGGGCAGGATGGCCCAGTACTTGAAGGTTCGGTCCAGGTATTGGCGCAGGCCTGAGGGCTGTATGTTCTGCCCGCTGCGGGCTGGTTTTCCAGCGTGAGTTGTTCGCTCAAGTGGCGCCTCCGGGATATGGGAGTAGCATCACCTTCCAGGAAGCCGGCAGCTTCCTGGAAGGTCAGCTCAGTTGCGAAGGTTCAAGTGCAACTGCCGCTACCTTCGCAGCTACGCTAGTCGTCCTCGACGGACCTCTGACGTTCTACCGTTACTCCAGCGGCTTCACCTTGTGGCCGCCCTCCACCATGATGTCGTAGATTTCCTGGGAGGCGGCAGCCAGCGCATCCTCGATCGTCATCTCGTCGATGGTGATCATGCCCAGGTGGCGGTCGAGCACCTCGAGCACCTGCGGCGATTCCTTGAAGCGCGGCGAGGCAACGATGTAGGGCGTGCTGTCGGCCATGGCCTGCGTCCACCAGCCATACTCCGGGTCCGCGCTCAGTTCTTCATACACGTCCACGCGCACGGGAATGGCTCCGGCCTGGGCGTAGTACATCTGCGCATCCTTGGTCAGCGCCCATTCCAGGAAGGCCAGCGCGGCCTGCTTGTTCTCGTCCGGCAGGTTGTGGGGGATGCCCATGACCCAGATGCCCGACATGGTCGAATGCTCGCCGGCGTTCAGGCCGGGGACGGGGACTGCGGCAACCTTGCCCACGACAGCGGAGGTCTCAGGATTGGCGAAGTTGGGCGCCGCCGCGCCGACCATGTGCACCTGCGCGAGCTGGCCGGCAGACATCAGCGCCAGGTTGTCGGCCTGGCCCATGTTGGCGAAGCTGGCCGGGCCATAGGTCTTGCCCAGATTCAGCCATGTCTCGGCGGCCGTCAACCGCCTCCGGCTTGGCCAGCCCCACTTCCCACTCGCCGGTCTCCGGGTCGAACGCGACCAGGTTCGTGCCGTGGCTGGCAAGATACGCCTGGAATTCCCAGTTGGGCGGGGCCGTGCGGATGGAGAAGCCGTACATGTTGGGCGGGTCATTGAATACCTTGGCCGCCTCCTCTACCTCTGCCCACGTCTGCGGCGGTTCCAGCCCTGCCTCTTCAAAGAGATCGGTGCGATAGAAGAAGAGCTGGATGTTGCCGTTGATGGGCAGCCCGTAGATTTCGCCGTTGGGACCGGAATAGTCGATCTCCGGGTCCCAGCGCGTGGCATAGTCGTACTCGATCACGTTGGGGTCGAGTTCGAAGTCCGGGTCGATCTCCAGGATCGGCGTGACCAGACCGCCTTCGTAGAACTGCACGTACCACTGTTCGTTCAGGTTCAGGATGTCGAACTCGCTCTCATCGGCCTGCACGGCATTGCGGGATTTCTCCAGCATGCCGTTGAACGGCGTCACGTTGAGAACGACTTCGTTGCCGGTGTCCTCCATATACTTGTCCACCAGCGCTTCGAAGCCGGCGAACCAGGGCGATTCATTGATGAGGATGGTGATGGGCACAACCTGCTCGGCGGCGGGTGCGGCTCCCGCGTCGGCGGCAGGCTCCGAGGCTGCGGGCGCAGACGCCGGCGCAGCGCATCCTGCGGCGGCCAGCGCCATGACAAGGACGAATGCAACCAGGATCCAGCGATAGTTCCGATTCACAATACTCCTCCTTAGTTGGGTCTGAATACAGCGGCAGTAGAGCATATGCAGTTCAGCAAAGGTAGCGTGCGGCCGATCCCGGATTCGGGATGCGCGATCGATATCGGTGGATACCCACTTCGCCGGAAGTCACACTGTTTCGCCAGAATTGCGCGAGCCCTGACCGATAATACAGTTGGTCGAACGGATAAGGAATGAAATGAGCCCGAATGGAGATGCGTTGTCGTGTGGCTCATGCTCATTGTAGGATGGGCCGCTGCCCCTGTCAAGAGACAAGGGTTGGCAGAAATCCGCCGTGCGACGAGTACAGCCGCGTAGCGCCGGACACGCTTCCAGCGTCAGGACGCGAAGGGACGGCCCGTCGAGGACCGTCCCGGATTTCACATGACATCCGATCGGAAGTAGCGTTCCCTACTCCGCCAACAATGATACCCCCTCCACAAACTCGGTGACGACTTCGTCAGCGGGCTGCAGCTTGAGGCCATAGCCTGTGGCAAATGCGTTGCCGTCGCCGCCTAACCAGGCGGGCGTGTATGACAGGTAGAAGATGCGACCATCGACCGGCAGCACGGCCGCGGTGACGCTGTAGTCCGGCTGGCTGACGATAAACGCTTCGCCGAGGTCCGTCTGGATCGAGCCGATCGACTCAACGCTGCCCGGCTCAAGCAGCATTTCACCGACCCACTCCTCCGCCGTCGAATCACCCAGCTCGCCCTCCAGTACGATCAGGCTGAAGTCGCGGAAGTCGTCCAGGATTCGGACTAGCGCAGGCCCACCGGGCATGTAGACGTCCACCACGCGGCCCGTGGGTCCCTGCGCGGGGATCTGCAACTGGAAGCCCTCGGCCTCGTGGACGAGAATGCGGCCGTCCTCCGTGTCCTCGATGCGGCCGGCCATGAGCGGGTCTGCAGGGGCGACGGGGCTGCTGAAGCGCACCTGGCCGGGCATCTCGCCAATCACATCGTCCTGCCGCACGTCCGGCGAAAGGCGCGTGAACGCTTCCCAGTCGGCGTCGACTTGCGCCACCGCTTCCTCGTCCTGCTCGAAGCCTTCAAACTGTGCCAAGAAAGTAGCGGCAAAGCCGCGCACGAAATAAGGCCAGCCGGCGCCGGCCTCGCGGTCGATGAGCACATTGGCGTCGTCGAAGGCCTGCTGTAGCAGGTCATGCGTACTCTGCTCGAGGGCGCCCACTTCTGCCGTCCGTTCTCGCTCCCATGTCGCAAGCAGTTCGCCCGTCCGCGCATCGCGGACGTTCAGTGCGCCGCCCGGCTTGGCGGACACGATCTGTGTGCCGTCCGGGCTGAAGGTGGGCGCATACTCGCTCGTGCCGGACTGCACCTCCTCGCCGAACACCAACAGCTGCTCGCCCGTCGCCACATCATACACGGCTATGAGTCCGTCGCCGGTCGTCGCACCGATCAGGGACCCGTCCGGGCTGTAGTCAAGGTACACGCTATCGTTGGCGAACCACATGTCCCGTGCGCCGTTGGGTTGGGTCAGCACTCGGGGTTCTCCCACCTCTTCCAGAGCCCAAATATGGATCGCACCTCCCCCCAGAGCGGCGACGAACTGTCCATCCGGGCTATACGCGACGCCTGCCCACTGGTCGCCGTTGTCGACCGAGCCCGTCAGCACCGTGACGGTGACGCCGGTGGCAACGTCGAGCACGGTCAGGTCCGGGTTGGATCGACCGAGGCCTGTGACGAGTTGCGCGCCGTCCGGACTCAATACGATGGGCTCCGTACCACCGCTCTGTAGCAGCATCTCGCCGGTTTCCGTGTCCCAGATGCTGGTTGTCTCCCGTCCGGCGGCGGCGACGCGTGTGCCGTCTTCGCTAAAGCTTGCCCGCTCGTTTCCGGATTCCAGGCCCTCGAACGCCACCTTTTCATCGCCTGTCGTCCGCTCCCAAATGTGTATGCCATCGACGTAGTTGGAGACTACGACGCCGGCTGCGTCCGGACTGAGTGCGATCGAACTGTACTCCGCGTCCAAGACGACGGGCTCGGTATGCGACTCCAGGAGCTCACCGCTCTCCATGTCCCATCTGTCGAACGACGTGTCCTCGTACAAGACGACGATGCTGCCGTCGTCCGCATAGGCTAGGTCGGCTACGGACGCGGTCTCTAGTGCCTGTCGCAAGAATCCGTCCTGCATGCCCCAATGCAGGCCGGCAATCGCACGGCTCAGGCGGGCCTGGTCCCACTCCGGGTCCAGCTTCACGGCCTGGTCGAACAAGGCCAGCGCCTGCTCGCGACCGGCTTCGTCGGGCGTCGAATAGATGGCTCCGGCGAAGGCTTCCTGCTGCGCGAAGTGCGCCACGCCCAGGTCGTGGACGAATTCGGCGTTCTCCGCGTCCAGTTCCACGGCGCGGCTCAGGTCCTCGATGGCTTCCGCTCGGGCGGCCTGCGCCAACTGCTCCTGCAGTTCCCAGTTTTCGTCCCATTCCTCGCGCGACACGGTCACCTGCTCGCCGGTCTCCGGGTCGGTGTACGTTGCGCTGTCCGGGCCGACGTGGACGGTGCCGACGCAATTGCTGCAGCGCGGCCGCGCCGAGGCGGGAGATGCCGCGGCCATGGTAGGCGGCGGCCAAGTCGGGGTCGGCGTCGATGGCCGCGGTCAAGGTTTCGACCGCGGGACCGAAGGCGTCCGGATTTTGCGCGAGTTGGGCGAGCAGCAACTGCTTCATGCCCTCGGCGTAGGCCACCGCGCCGGGCGAGTCCGACTCCGCTGCAAAGCGGTCATACTCAGCGACCTTTTCGTCCAGTCAGCGCGGCGCTGGCGGCCACTCGTCGGTATTCGCCGAACAGCTCCCCGATCAGCGGGTCGGCGCGTAGGGCCTGTCCATAGTCCTCGCCCGCGCCGGACAGATCCCCGCGCGTCATGCGCAACTGCGCCCGGAAGATGCCGCGCCTGTATGCGTGGCAAGATCTCGAGCGCTTCGCCGCCGTCTGTGGCGGCCAACAGCCGTCCGAACTCCGCTTCCGCCCCCTCAGGATCGCCGAGCGCCTGTAGAATCTCGGCGCGCAGGAACGCATTATCTGGGCCGGCAGGCGCCAGCGCGACGGCCTGATCCGCGTCTTCCAGCGCAGCGTCCACCTCGTCGAGGATGCCGTAGCTGAGCGCGCGGCCGTAGTAGGCGTCCGGATGGTTCGGGTCCGCCTCGATGGCTTGGGCGTACGCCTCCAGCGCCCCTTCGAAGTCGCCCGCTTCGAGGGCCGCGTCGCCCTCATCGATGAACGGCTGCGCGGGGCTGGGACCATCGTCCGCCATCGGTTTCGCCACGGGCTCCTCAGATTGCGCCGTCTGCGCGGCCGGTGCGTTCGCGGGCAGCGTGTAGACCGAGCCGTCCGGCATGACGCATCCGGCCAGGAGCATGATCGCCAGCGCCGCGATGCCCAGGACCGTTGCCAGCCGGGCTCCATACTTGGACTGTGTGCTGTGTGCCATTTCATCTCTCCTACGTGCTTCGCTCACGTCTTGTTTATCCCGCCCTCTCCGTCTTGCGTGACGGCTGCCAGTATACGCCTGCCTCCACGCCGCAATTGACCAGATGTTGACCAACTGTTGTCCGCAACCGACAAGTCTCGATGAATGCTCTGGGAGCTGCCTGCTGATCAGGAGTTCTAGATGTGAGACATCGAGCGTTCGTCGGACGCCGAACCGGTACCATATGCACCAGACGATCAGCGTAGGTCAGCTTGATCAGCGTTGATCTGCGCCCCATACCCGGTGTCAGCGCCCAAATTTGGACCCACTGGAAGGGCTGATTTCTGCAATTGGCGTCTCACGCCATTTTCACATCCCTGCGCAACAGGCATACGCACAACGCAAGGAGAATCACGATGACTGCGTACGATATTCTCACTCAGACCGTCACGGATATGGCGCGGTATCGGGACGAGTATGGCGCGAAAACGCCCTACTTGCTCGAAAAGTACGCGGGCGATTTGGTGGTAGCAACTCCGACGGCGGAGCCCTTTCAGGGCGACCCGCCGGAGGGCGTCGTGATCGTACGTTTCCCGTCGGAAGAGGCGGTACGCGCATTTGTCAGCGATCCGGAATATCAGCCGCTGAAGAAGGTGCGGCTGGAGTTGACCGCAAATGCGAGCGCCGTGCTGGCCCCCGCGTTGGAGATGCCGCCCGCGTCGTGCGCAATGGCATGTGCGCCCCCGCGTTGATAGCAGTTCGTAGGTGCGCTTCCCCCAGCGTACGCTGTCCACAGGGGACGACCCGACCCGTGCGGCAAGGGTCCGCACCTACATGACGACCGCCATTGAGCAGCGTCGTGCGTAATGGGACGTGCGTTCCCGCGTTGATAGCAGTTCGTAGGTGCGCTTCCCCCAGCACACGCTGTCTGCAGGGGACGACCCGACCCGTGCGGCAAGAGACCGCACCTACATGAAATTGCCGTTGAGCGGCGGCGAGCGTAATGGCATGCGCGCCCCGCGTTGATAGCAGTTGGTAGGTGCGCTTCCCCCAGCGCACGCTGTCTACCGCCAGTGAGCGGCGGCGTGCGCAATGCCCGCAATTGCGCTCGCCGATCAGTACCGCTACAATTGGGGATACTGTCTTCGGTGTGAATCCTCGATTGTTCGGTAGGAGCGATGCGCGGCCTTCTCTCTGCGATGCGGTCCATCAAGCCACAGATCGTTGCAGCGTACGGCGCACTGGCCGTCGTGATCCTGGTGATTGTGACCGGCGCTGTGTTGGGCAGCCGCGCCTACGTGCAGGCCAACACCATTGATATCGGTGAGCTGCACACGGAGTCCCGCACGGTAGATGGGGCGGGCGCTACGGCCGTTGACGCAGTGATTGTGTCCGGCGTTGGGCAGTTGAACATCCGTGGCGGGGCGACGGACTTGCTGGAATTGGAATTCGTTTCCAACGTGCCGGAGATGCAGCCGTTCGTCCTGTATGACGCGAACGGGCAAGCGAGGCGACCTTTTCGTGAGCCCGTCTGTGCCTTCCGGGATTCCGGACCCGGCGCGTTTCTCGGAGTATCAAAATGAATGGGACGTCCGTCTGCATGACGACACGAATTTGGACCTGGAGATCGTACTGGGGACGGGACTGGGCTATTTCGACCTGCGAGGGTTGTCGTTGACGGCGCTGGTCGTCGAAGTCGGCACGGGCGAGGCGACCATCGACCTGCGCGGTGACTGGGCGCGGAATCTGGCCGTCGAGGTGGAAGGCGGCATCGGCAAGACCACGATGCTGCTGCCCGACGACACGGCTGTGCGTGTGGAGGTTGACCAGATGATGGGCGGCATCAACGTCGAGGGTCTGGAGAAAGTTGACGATTTCTATGTCAATCCGGCCTATGCCGAGGGCGTGGACGACGGCCTGGCGGTGACGCTGGATATCGAGGTCAACGTGGGGACGGGCGAGCTGAACCTGGTCGTGCTGGGCGCAAAAGAGGAGTGGACGGAGGCGCAGGATGGCGAAGAGACGCAATAGCTTCGTTGTGCGCACGGTGATCAGTTGGCGGCTGGTGAGGGCCAGCGCGGACCATCTGCGCGCCAACACAGACCTTCTCATCTATCCAATTGTGTCCGCCTTCCTGACCATCCTCGTTATGGCGATCTTTGCAGTCTCTGTGTTGGCGTACAAGGACTTCGACGTTCGGGCCGTCAGAGACCTGTCGGCCGGCGCTCGCCTCGGCGTCATGTTCCTCTTCTATCTCGTCGTCTACTTCGTGACGTATTTTTCCAACACCGCGTTGGTGGGCGCCGTGCTGCGTATGATGGACGGCGAACAGCCGACCATTCGAGAAAGTCTGGGCATCGCCTGGGATCGCCTGGGCGTCATTTTCGGCTATGCGCTGATCATGGCGACGGTGGGCATGGTGTTCCGCATTCTGTTCGGGCGGGGCGGCGTGCCGATGCGGTTGGCGGGCCCGATCATGCGCCGCGTGCTGGTCTTTTCAATACTGGGCTTGGCCTGGCACCTGGTCACGTTTCTAGTGGTGCCGGTTCTCGTGGTGGAGAACGTGGGGCCGATCGAGGCGGTCAAACGCAGCTCGCGTCTCGTCAAGGAGACGTGGGGCGAGCAGATCGTGGGCAACACCAGCATCTGGCTGATCTTCAGCGCGCCCATCGTCTTGTTTGGGCTGCTCGCCTTGCCCGGTCTGACTGTCGCGCTGCGCAGTTCGCAGGACGTCTTCACCATCCTCGTGCTCTACGCGTTCGTCATGGTCATCGTCACCTTGCTGCTGGTGCAGATGGCGCTTCAGGCCATCTTCTCCGCGGCGGTGTATCGATATGCTGCGGGCAAGGAAGTAGTCGACCAGTTTGACGAGACAGTGTTGCGCAATGCGTTCCGGCCCAGGCGCAGCTCCTTCGCCACGCGTATCCGCCGCGTTGTTCGTCGCACCGACGAGCAGGGAATGGCACATGATTCCTGATCTGTTTGCGAACCAGGATGGCGAGTTCGTGGTCTCGTTGCTGCTGAGCCGCATCGGGCTGGCGTTGCTCTACATGATAATCGCCGTTATTGTCGCATGGATTGTGCCGCGTATCGTGCAACGCTCGGTGCTGGCGTGGGCCGAGATGCGGTACGGCGAAGGGATGACCGAGCGACGACACAACACGATCGCGCGGCTGATGCGAACACTGACGAAGGTCG
This sequence comes from uncultured Chloroflexia bacterium, assembly GCA_963752485.1. Lineage (GTDB taxonomy): Bacteria > Chloroflexota > Anaerolineae > Caldilineales > Caldilineaceae > JASGTU01. Next base: position 172,977 of record CAVVYP010000007.1, on the reverse strand, counting down.
CGATCTTTGCCGTGGCCGCTGTGGCCGTCTTGTCTCTGTTCGTGGATTCGGCCGGTCTGTTCACGTTTCTGGGTCTGTTCACGGCGGCGATCGGCTTTTCGCTGCGCGGGTTGATCGGCGATTACATCAGCGGCTTCATCTTCCTGTTCGAGGATCTGTTTGCAATCGGGGACCATGTGGAGGTCGGCGGCGAACGCGGCACGGTGGAAGACGTCACGATGCGCACTACGATGCTGCGCGCCGCTTCAGGCGAGACGCGGCTTGTACCGAACGGGGAAATTCGCACGGTGTACAACTATTCGCGCGCGACCCACTGTGAAGTGACGGCGCAAGTGTGCGTGCCGGCCGGCGCGATGGACGCGGCCTTCGACGCGCTGGAGGGGAGGGCGCATCGGCTGCCAATCAAGATTCCTCAAATGTCGGACGCTCCCCGGGTTCTTGTCGAGAATGGCGTATTGGAGAGCAATGTGACCATCGTCATGCGGGCGCAGGCCCGCGCCGGCACTGAGGATGAGGTGCGGCGGCGCATGATGGCGGCGATGCAGGAAACGCTGGCGGAGAATGACATCCAGGTAGGCGATGGCGGCGCGAGTGCGTAGCCATTGCGCGTAAGGGATCCATATGAACAGGGCATCTGCGCCGCGCAGTCGGTCCGCGTCCCGCATTGGGTTTGTCTCGACGCGGCTGGCCGGGACTGACGGCGTGTCACTGGAGACGACCAAGTGGGCGACCGTGCTGGGCGCACTGGGGGCCGATTGCTTTTACTTCGCGGGCGAGTGCGAATGGCCCAGCGAGCGCGCGTACGTGGTCCCGGAGGCGCATTTCCAGCATCCGGACGTGTCGCAACTGTCGGCCGACCTGTTTGGCAGCTTGGTGCGCAGCCCGGAAACGTCCCAAATGGTAGATCAGTTGAAGGCGCACCTGAAGCTCCATCTGCACGCCTTCGTGCGCCGCTTCGACCTGGAACTCCTCATTGTGGAGAACGCAGTGGCGATTCCCATGAACATTCCCTTGGGGCTGGGAATCGCCGAGCTGGTGGCGGAGACGGGGATGCCGGTGATTGCGCACAACCACGACTTCGCGTGGGAACGGTCGCGCTACGCAACCGGCGCGGCGGATGATTATGTGCGCGCTGCGTTTCCGCCGGTGCATCCGGCTGTGACGCAGGTGGTGATCAATTCGCTGGGTCTGCGCCAGCTTGCATTGCGCACGGGCGCCGCCGCTACGCTCGTCCCCAACGTGATGGACTTCGACAATCCGCCGCCGGGGCCGGACGCGTATGTGGCGGATCTGCGCGCGGAGTTAGGCGTGGCTGCGCACGAATACCTGCTCTTGCAGCCGACGCGTGTGGTGCCGCGCAAGCGTATCGAGCGAGCGGTGGAACTGGCCGCGCGCTTGGAGCTGCCCTGCACGCTGGTCATCTCGCATGCATCGGGCGACGAGGGCGCAGAGTATGGCGAGTTTCTGGAGGAGTACGCGGCGCTGATGGGCGTCAGGACCGTATTTGCCGCGGAGTTGTTTGCGCCGAACCGCGGGCAGCGAGCGGATGGCGGCAAGCTCTATTCACTGGCCGATGCCTACACACCCGCCGATCTGGTGACCTATCCGTCCGACGTGGAGGGCTTCGGCAACGCATTCCTGGAGGCGGTGTACTACGGCCGGCCGCTGGTCATGTGCGCATACGACGTGTACAAGATCGACATCCGGCCCAAGGGATTCCGCGCCATCGAGTTCGACGAGTACATCACCGAGGAGACGGTGCAACGCACGCGCGATCTTCTGCAGGACAAGGCGCTCGCCGAGGAGATGGCCGCGCACAACTACGATGTCGCGCGGCAGCACTACTCGTTCACGGTGCTGGAGCGGCTCTTGGTCGGGCTGCTGGAGCAGGCGTTGGGGTAAGGAGCGGTTCAAAATTCAAGGGTTCCCGACCCACGTTGAACCTTGAACAGCGCAGCGCTAAACCCTTGAACTCCCGGATTTCCTCGCCGCCCTTGACCCGCAGGATGCAATTTGGGTAAAATGTCGCTTGTGTCAGTGCCCGGGGCGGCGGAGACAATGACAATCGCGTGGCCTCGATACTTTCTTCAGCGGTGGCGCAACCCATTGCGCCGATTGTGGTACCTATTCGGAGGAAACCATGGCTTCATGTTTCAGCGGCAAGATTCTACACGTCGACCTTACCGAGCAGCGATCGTGGACAGAGGACATCGGAGATTTGGTCTACCGCAAGTACCTGGGCGGTAGCGCACTCTCCTCCTATTTCCTGCTGCGCGACCTGCCGCCGGGGGTCGATCCCCTGGGCCCCGACAACCTGCTCATGTTTATGACGAGCGTCATCAACGGGCTGCCCATGTCCGGGGCGAACCGCTACAGTGCGGCGGGCAAATCACCGCTGACGGGCGGCTTCGGCGAGGCCGAGGCCGGCGGATACTGGGGACCGGAGCTGAAGCGCACCGGCTTCGACGGCGTGATTTTGCACGGGCGAGCGGCCAAGCCGGTCTACCTGATCGTGTCCGATGGCGTATGCGAGTTCCGCGACGCCAGCAACTACTGGGGCAAGCTTTCCGGCGAGGTGCAGGACGGGCTCGTCGACGAGCTGGGCGACAGCCGCATCCGCGTGCTGCAGACGGGCGTGGCCGGCGAGAACCAGGTGCTCTATTCCGCCATCGTCAACGAACTGCGCCACTTCCACGGCCGCGCCGGTCTGGGCGCGGTGATGGGCAGCAAGAATCTGAAGGCCATCGTCGCCCGCGGCCGCGAGCGCATCGGGCCGGAAGAGAGAGACGGCGCCAGGGAAGTCGTGAGCTGGTTCCGCGACAACTACGACAAAGAGAACGACCGCATGCACCTGCACGGCACAGCCGGCGGCATCATGGGACTGGATGCGGACGGCATCCTGCCCACGCGCAACTTCCGCCAGGGTTCGTTTGAACATGCGAAGGCCATCGCCGGCACCACCATGTGCGACACCATCCTGGTCAACCGTGGCACCTGTTACTCCTGTCTCGTGGCCTGCAAGCGTGAGGTAGAGGTCGAGGAACGCGGCGTGACGCCCAAGTATGGCGGCATGGAGTACGAGATCATCGGCGCGCTGGGTTCGCTGTGCGGCATCGGCAATATGGACGACGTGGCCGAGCTCTCCCAGTTGGTCAACCAATATGTGCTCGACGGCATCTCCACGGGCGTCGCCATCGCATTCGCCATGGAGTGCTACGAGAACGGCATCATCACCAAGGACGACACGGACGGCGTCGAGCTCGTCTGGGGCAATGCCGAGGCGTCCATCGAGATGGTGCACAAGATCGGCCGTCGTGAAGGGTTTGGCGACGTGTTGGCGGACGGCGTGCAGCGCGCCGCGAAGAAGATCGGCAAAGGCTCGGAGCAGTATGCGCTGCATGTGAAGGGCCAGGAACTGCCCATGCACGAGCCGCGGGGCAAGACGAGCCTGACGCTGGCCTATTCGGTGTCGCCCACGGGCGCGGACCATATGGAAGCCATCCACGATCCGGGCTGGGAAGGTCTGGGCGTGGTCGACAACGGCCTGAGCGAAGTCGGTCTGATTGAGCCGGTGGATCGGCTGGAGATGACGCCGTCGAAAGCGCGGGCATTCTTCGTGTCGCAGGCGCTGTGGGGGCTCTACAACAGCATGGGCATGTGTGACTTCGTAGGTATGCCCATCGGCGCGCTGAAGCTGCGACCGTTGGCCGACTACATCAACGCAGCCACGGGCTGGGACATGACCGAATGGGAACTCATGAAGGTGGGCGAGAAGTCCAATACCATGGCGCGTCTGTTCAATCTGCGTGAGGGCTTCACCCGCGCCGACGACAACCTGCCGCAGCGCATGTTCGAGCCGCTGGAGAACGGCAAGCTGGAAGGCGTAGCCGTCGACAGAGATGAGTTCGAAGACCTGTTGTCGCTCTACTACAGCATCGCCGGCTGGGACAACGAGGGCGTCCCGACGGTGGGCAAGCTGGCCGACCTGGAGCTGCTGTGGGCGGCGGAGAAGCAGACTGCGTAAGCAGAAAGAAACCGCGAAGGCGCCAAGAGCGCCAAGAAGGTAGCAGGTATTCTTGGCGTCTTCGTGCCTTGGTGGTAGATCAAACTAGTTCACAGGGACGGGTTCAATGACTCGTCCCTGTTCTTTTGGCTCGGCTGCTGCGTAGGCGATGCCATTCTGTGCCCAGTGACGGCGCGGGTACAATGGATGTGAACTGAGACGCATCCATTTTGCATGTGCAGAACAATAAGGAGTTCACATGTCCCAACAAGACGAGATCAACCTCTTCTGGAAGCGCACCGTGCGCGCCATCGACGACGTCATCGCCTGTCTGGACGAGGCGCCCGCAGAGGCGTGGAACTGGAAGCCGGTGGAGTCGGGCAACAGCCTGTACGCGCTTGGCGACCCACGTGATCGGTTCGACGGAGGAACATATTCTGGAGGGCATGTGCGGCGAGCCCGTTGGCCGCGATCGGGATTCCGAATTCGCTTCAATCGGTGGCGACGTCGCACCGATCCGCGCCCGCTGGCAGGATGTGCAGACGCGCATCGTGGCGGGGCTGGCCGCGCTGCCCGACGGCGCGCTGGATGCGGAGTGCACAGACCCGCGCATGGGCAAGATGTCAGGCCGCGACATTCTGCTGATCGTGGCGCAGCACTGCGCCGAGCACAGGGGGCATGCGCAGTTGACGAGAGATCTGTTGGCGGCGCAGTAAGGCAAAGCTCAAGGGTTCACGCCGCGTAGGTGCGCTTCCATAGCGCACGATGCCCGCGGTCCACAAAGCCCGTACGGAACGGCATCCGCACCTACGACGAGGGTTCACAGGCGACACAGATTCCGTTCCTGCCCCATCCGTGCTCATCCTGCAAATCCGTGAGCAACCCAACATGACGGCGCCCGGCTCGATGATCACAGGCCGGGACACCTGCGCTTCGCACTTGGCGGCAAGAGAGGACCTGAGACCGTGCGTGTGGTGATGGTGAGCAAGGCGTTGGTGGTCGGCGCCTACCAACGCAAAGCCGAAGAGATCGCCAAGCTGGGCGTGGACCTGACGGTGCTGGCGCCGCCCGCCTGGGGCGATCGGCGCGGCCAGCAACCGTTGGAGCGCGTCCACACAGTGCGGCTACACGCTGCAGGAGTCGCCCATCCGCTTTGGCGGCAATTTCCACATGCACCATTATCCGGCGCTGGCCGGCGAGCTGGCGCGCATCCGGCCCGACGTGCTGCATATGGACGAGGAGCCATACAACCTGTCGACTTGGCTGGCCCTGCGTGCGGCGCAGCGACTCGCCATCCCCGCCCTCTTCTTCACATGGCAGAACATTCTGCGCATCTATCCCTTTCCTTTCCGCCGCTTCGAGCGGGAAAACTATCGGCGCGCCACGCATGTGCTGGCGGGCAGCGAAGACGCTGCCGCCGTGCTGCGCGCCAAGGGCTGCCAGGCGCCGATCACCGTCCTGCCACAGTTTGGCGTAGACCCGGCGCTCTTCTCGCCCGCGCTGCCGGAAGCCCGATCTATGGACGGTTGGTCCGGGGACGGCCCGTTTGTGATTGGCTATGCGGGCGGGCTGTTGCCGGAGAAGGGCGTGGACGTGCTGGTGCGCGCCTGCGCGGGCTGGAGCAGGAGTGGCGTCTGCGCTTCGCAGGCGGCGGGCAGGAAGATGCGCTGCGGGAACTGGCGCGCGAGCTGGGCGTAGCAGACCGTGTGGAGTTCGTGGGGCGGCTGCCGAGCACGCAGATGCCTGACTTCTATCGACGGCTGGATGTGTTGGCGTTGCCCAGCCGTACGACACCCACGTGGAAGGAGCAGTTCGGCCGCGTGCTCATCGAGGCGATGGCGTGCGGCGTGCCGGTGGTCGGCAGCGACTCGGGCGAGATTCCACACGTCATTGGCGACGCGGGGCTGATCTTCGCGGAAGACGATGTAGCGGCGCTGCGCACACATCTGCAACGGTTGGCGGATGATGCGGTGCAGCGGCTGCACCTGGGGGAGATGGGACGTGAGCGCGTGTTGGCGCGCTACACCATGGCGCGCATTGCGCAAGAGACGGTAGCGGTGTACGAGCAGGTTGCGGAGGCTACGTTGTGATACCGCCTGAGTCCTCCGTCTCTGTCGAGCGCTGGCTTGCGCGTTTGCCGTTGCCCCGGCCGTGGGCCCTTGCCATCCTGGGACTTGTACTGCTGTGCATCCCGATTGCTGCGGTTGTGGCGGACGATGCGCTGTCGCTGTTGGTGACCGATCAACAGGGTCGCTACCTCCTGTTCGCCCCGTTCATGGTCATCTATCTCTTGGCGACCATACCGTCGTTGCTGCGCTCACGTGGGGCGGTCACGCAGGCGTTGCGACCGCTCGTGCAACTCGATGACAAGGAGTTCGCTGTAGTCGTCGCCCATGCCTGCCGCCCGCGGCCGGGACTTGAGGCGCTTGGCTGTGTGGCCGGCGCTGCGTTTGCGGTGCTCATGAGTGATTGGCCCGGGGTGCACCCGCTCTATCCTGCCTCTGCTATCTACGCATATCTGGGCAACATCGTCATCTTCGCAGCCATCGGATGGACAGTCGCGGTCGTTTTCGAAGTCACCCGGCTCACCGACGATTTGTTGGGCCAGCCGATCCGCGTCGACATTCTTAGCATCGAACCGTTCGAGTCGGTGGGGCGGCAAAGCCTGCTACTGGCGCTTGTCTTTCTTGGCGGTACTGTATTGAGCCTGTTCTTTGTGGTGGCCCCTGCCGAGCTCCAGGGCTTTCTGAATTGGCGGAACTTCGTGATCTACGGTGTGATGATTGCGCTGACGGCGCTTGCCTTCTTTCTGGGAATGTACAGCACCCATCGTCTGCTGTCGTCGACCCGGCGCGAACAGATGGCGCGCACGCAGCGGAACGTCTCAGCGGCGTATCACCGCCTGCACAGCGCTGCGGCAGATACGCCTGAAGCGTTTGCGGCGGCAACGGAGTTCAGCGCCTGGACCGAGGCGAAGCGAGAGCTGAGGACAGCGCGCACATGGCCCTACAACACGGAGATGTTGCGCACGCTTGTTGTAACGGGGTTGGCGCCGCTGGCGCTAGGGCTGGCGCGGGTGACGGCGGCTTGGTTCGCTGCGCGGTAGGGGTACGATACGACTTCTGAATTGACGCGTAGGTCGCAACAAAAAGGACCGGCTACGCGCCGGCCCTTTTTGATCAATTTCGGATGGGCGGGCGTTCCCCGCACATGCGATCCGCTAAACGACCTTGGTCACCTTCGAGGCCGCGGGACCCTTGGGACCCTCCTCGATGGAGAACTCGACGCGGTCGCCTTCCAAAAGGCTGCGATAGCCGTCGCCCTGGATCTCGCTGAAATGCACGAAGACGTCCTTGCCGCCCTCATACGCGATGAAGCCATAGCCCTTTTGGTCGTTGAACCACTTAACGGTGCCTGTGTAGCGTTCAGTGCTCATTGTTGGAAAACTCCTCTGTTTCCTAACGTACTACTGGTGATTGGCCTGTCGCAAGACGTCGTCGTTCCCCAACAATCAGCAAAAACGCTGCTTCGACGGGCAAGGTCGGGCAGCGCGTTTCAGCAACTTGGTCAGAACTTGCAACATCTTACAGAGTAAGTCTACCGCAGTTTGTGTGATTCGCCAATTCCGATTTAGCGCGATTTCACGATTCTCAGGGGTGAGAGGAACCGTCGTAGTGAGCGCGCTACAACCGGTGTCTCAACGACCGTGTTTTCTGAAGCGGAGCGATGTGGGAACGCTGATCGACGCGCCGTTCGCAGTTTCAGCGATCGCGAGCGCATATCGCATCGTGTTTGGCCTAGAAGGGGCCCTTGCGCACGGTGATTTGATTCGCTGTGCCATTGCGCGGATTCCGTGTACAATAGGTATACAATAAGTATGGCTCGGCATTCGGCGGATTACCGATGCCGGGCGCGGTCTTCCGTGGTTTCGCTTGCCGCGACAGCGCATGGCAAAGAGTAGCAGGGCGAGGCTTGTTTCATGACGCAATACATGGCGTTCTTGCGTGCCATCAACGTTGGCGGGCACACCGTGAAAATGGACCGCTTGCGTAGCCTGTTCGAGGCGCTCGGGTTTGCGAACGTGGAGACGTTCATTGCCAGCGGCAACGTGGTTTTCGACTCAGAGAACGAGCATGCGGCCGCGCTGGAGCGAGCAATCGAACGCCATCTGCTGGACTCCCTCGGGTATGAGGTGAAGACGTTCGTACGCACGACTGCCCAAGTGGCCGAGGTGGCGGCATACGCGCCCTTTTCGCCTGCGGAGCTTTCGGTCGAGGGCAACGCGTTGTATGTGTCCTTTCTGCCGGGCCCGCCGGAGTCCGATGGCGTGGAGCGACTGCTGGCGCTGCGCAATGAAGTCGATGATTTCCACGTTCACGGGTCTGAGGCGTATTGGCTGCGCCGGCGCAGTGTGGGCGAGTCCGACTTCACCGGCGCCGCGCTGGAAAAGGCGATGGACGCGCCTGCGACCATGCGCAACATGAACACGGTGCGCCGCATGGCGACCAAATACCCGCCGGTCTAGTATCCGCAGTCAGGCCCAACGAGCGCTTGAGGCCGCGTCTGGGCGCAATAGGATAATCGCCGATATCGCCGCCGCCGTTTTGTCGTCAAGAGTAGTAGTCCTGCGGTCGTCATGCATTCGTCATTCCTTGTTGCTACAAGTAGCGGGACAGAGCCGAAACAGCACAGAGCTGTGCCGTGAACAATAGCGAACTGCCTGCTGTGCGGAATCGTCAGAAGGGCCGTACGGGGCGAACTCATCTTCGAAGAACTGGAGGGTGCCATGAGTGAACTACTTTCTCCGAGCCAAGCTGCGGAACGGATGGGTGTGACCGTCAGGTCTGTCTATCAGTATCTGAGCAACGGGGATCTGGTGGGCGCGTATAAGGACGAGCGGGGACGGTGGCAGATTCCGGAGGACGCCATTCCGGAGGAAGGCATGCCGGTCGCCGCATCTGAGGCGCCGGCTGCCGCAACGCCGGCCATTGAAGCCGTGGATGTCGCAACGCCGGATGCACCGGAAGCGTCCGAGACGCAGGCCGCAACAGAAGAAGTGATCACCGAGCCGCCCGTAGAAGAAAGACCTCCGTCAGTTCCTGCGCAACAGGAAGAAGCGCTGACGCCGGAGGAACGGGCTGCACGTCGTGAACGCGAGCGAGCAGCCGCGCTGGCCGCGCACTATGCACAGCAAGAATTGGAAGACGAGACGCCCCCCGTAGAGCTATCCGAGCAGGAGCCGCCTGACGTGGGCGAGGAGGCCGCCGAGCTTGCCATGCGCGGGGCGGCGGAAGAGGAAGAGGGGCCTGTCGACGAACCGGTCACGATATTGGAAGTGGACCAGGCTGGAGACTTGAGCGATGATGCCGGAGAGGATATCCCCGGCGACGAACGGCCAGTCGCGCTCGACCAAGAGGATCCGGACCAGGAAGCGGCGCCGGAGGACTTCTATACCCTGCTTGGCAGTGAAGGGCAACAAGAGGCGTTGGCGGAACCGGACGCGGAAGAATCTGTGGATGATGGCGCACCCGCCGAGGCCGGCGACGCGCCCGCGCTTAAGGCGCGGCCGGATCCGGTCGCAGAAACGGATGGTTCGGTTGAGCCGGACGACTACGTGATGGACGTAGCTCCCGTGAAGGCTGAACCTGAATCGGAGAGCGCGGACGTCGCGGGCGAGTCAGAGGACGTTCGGGCGGAGAGCGCGGTCGCTGCCGGCGCGGGGCTGGCCGCTGCGCATGCCGTGGAGATCGACGGAGCCGGTGAGGAGCTTAGCGACGTCGACTTGGCGGCGATCGATGTGGCCAAGCTCGCCGCAGCGAAGGGGGAGGAAGCGCCGGCGGATGTTGACGCTGAGGCGGCGACAGCCACCGCCAAACGTCAGGGCGTAGGATGTCCCGTGATTCTCGCCATCGTAGCTTCGTTGCTTATCCTGCTGGCCGCGGCGATCTTCATCGTCAACCAGAGCCTCGGGCTTTTCGGCGGGCCGGACGACGACGTGGCGGTCACCGAGCCGCAGGTTGCCGAGCCGGAAACTGCCGGCGCGGTTGCCAGCGAGGCGGCAACGGGTGAGACGGCGACGGGAGAACCGGCTGCGGACGCGGCCGCCGTGGAGCCGGGCGCGACAATTCAGCCGGCTGCTGAGGGCGAATCGCTGGTCATGATCCCCGCGTTTGCCGGGGCGGATGCCGCGCTCAACGCGCAGCTTCGCGATGCGATTGCCACGCAGTCGTCTGCACTGGGAATCGCGAATCTGCGTGCGGAGGCGGAAGCCGCGCCCGTCGGCGCCGAGCAGTTTTCCGATGCAGCGGATTTGGCGTCTCGCTACCAGGCTGACGTGGTGATGTGGGGCGAAGGTCGCGGCGGAGCAACCATCGTGAATCTGCTAAGTCTGGAATCGGCGGCAATACCGGCCGCGGAAGCCCTGGACGACGGCGCGGCGGACGGCATACAGCCGCTCGATCCAGGTCCGTTTGCCAGCTTCGTGGTGGAGGATGCGTCGACGCAACTGGCGTTCCTGGCCGGGATGGCCGTCGGGCAGTCACTCATGCTGGAGGGTGACTACGAGCAGGCCACGACGGTGATCCAAGAGGCGGTAGATTCGGTTGGGCCGGGCGCACCCCCCTCAGGTTTGGACCAGGCGTTCTTCCGGCTTGGATGGCTGTATCAAACGCAGCAGGAGGACCCACAACTCGCGCTGGACGCGTACACGTTGGCGTTGCAGTTGAACCCGGACCACGCGGCGGCCCTGAACAACATCGGCATCGCGCATGACGACCTGGGCGACAAGCAGCAGGCCCTGTTCTTCTACAATCGGGCTCTTCCCCTGTTGCGGGAGGCTGAGAATACGCGGGCGGAAGTCCTCGTGTTGAACCGCATCGGCGCACTGTACAACGATATTGGAGACGTGCAGCAGGCGTTGACCTTCTACAACCGGGCGTTGCCGCTGACGATGGAAGCCGGCGATCCCGCGGCTGAAGCCGTGACGCGGCGCCGCATCGCACTGATCCACAAGGACCTGGGCGAGTTGGACATTGCCGAGGAACAGATGGTCAAGGTGCTCGCGCTGGATGAGGCGAATGGCCTAGCGCGGCTGGACCAGGATACGCAGGCGCTAGAAGAGATTCAGGCGCTGCGCGGAGAGCAAACGCCGCCGACTCCGGTGTTCCGCAGCCGGTAGGGCGACCGTTCCGTAGCAGAAAACGAATAGACGGCCGAATCGCGCGCTGGGCGTTCAGGAGACATCCTCGCCCAGCGCGTCGGTGTTTTCGCTGATGCCCAACCCCTTGCTGTAGTTATAGGTGATCATGTGCTGCGGCGTGACGCGCATGATCACCGACTCCCATGAACGGCTGCAGGCAGAAGACTATGGGTCTCCCGATTGAGAAACTCAAAGGGTCCCAAGTCGACGTCGCCTCCCATGATGCGCGGATTGCCATCCAAATCGAGAGTGACGCTGGCGGGAACCAAAGAGTTGTTACCGGTGTCGATCAATGGTGACGCCGCCTGCAGATGGAAATCGCGGTTGCCCGCGTCGACGAAGAGCGGATCCACGTCAAGATTCCCCACCCCGGACCTGCCGCCCTGAATATTGCTGTGGGAGACCCTTACATCGCCAGACAGCCCCATTGGAGAATTGTTCCACACGATGCTGTTCTCGATTTGGGCGAAGCCTCTGTCCGAAAAGACGCCGCCGCCTTCTTCGCCCGCCGTATTCCCATACATGACAACGTTTGTCAGGTCAGAAATTCCCGTGGCCCACTCCGCCATGAAATCGCCGATGTGCGCGGCGCCGCCCGTCTCTCCGGCTGTGTTTCCAACGAACAGGACGTTCGCCAGGCGGGCCCTGCCTGCCGTCACATGTATTGCGCCGCCTCGTAGCGCCGCATTGTCCGCAAAGATGACGTCGAACAACTGAACGTTGTTTTGACTATACATGCCGCCTCCCGTTCCGTGGGCTGTATTGGTAAGAAATTGGGTGCGCTTGACGGTGACATTGCCCCTTACGACACCCATCCCGCCCCCGTCACCCGCCCAGTTGTCCGAAAACACGCTATCCAAGATGATCGGATTGCCATCGTATACCCAGAGGCCGCCGCCCGAACTGGATGAGTGGTTGTCCGTGAAACGGACGTCGATCAGGATCGGATTGCCGGCCAGTATCTCCATTCCACCGCCCGTCCAAGCGTGGTTTCCGGAAAACTCGACATTGCGCAACACGGGGTTCCCGCCGTGGCTGAGCATGCCCCCGCCCCCGCCCCCGCCGCCGTCATCGGCCCGATTCTCCGAAAAGATGACGTTGACCAACGTAGGACTGCCATCAACGTTGAGCAGACCGCCGCCCACGCTGGCGCCGTTCCCGATGAACGCGACAGTGTTCAGCGTTGGATTCCCTTGTTTGTTCACCATCGCTCCGCCGATGTTGTGATCGAATGTGACCTGGTTGAGCGTCGGGTCGCCGCCGCTGTTGGCGAAGGCGCCTCTGCCGGGGGAGGAATTGCCGATGAACGCGACGCTGGTAATCGCGGGACTACCTTCCTCGTTGAGGAGAGCTTCCCCGCGATTACCGACAAACGAGAGATTTGCCAGCGTAGGACTGCCGTTGATGTTCTCCATGCCCCCGCCAAAGAAATACCGATGGGAGGTTCCGGCCGTGATCGTTAGCCCGTCCAGTGTCGCTGTGGCCGTGACGTCCATGCTGGTGACCACACGGATTGAATTGTCTGATCGGATATACGTGGTATCGGTGACGACGCCGTTCGCGTCTGTGACGTCGTCCCGGTCGACGTCTCCGCTAAGCACAGTGACGTACGTTTCGTAATCGCGCGTGGCCCGATCCTCCTCGCTGCCGGGCTCTCCGGCAAAGCCGCCGTAATCGCGACGCCTTGCGTGAGCGTGAAGGTGCGGTGGATATTCTTTCCCGGGACGTACACGCCCCGCGCCACCCAGATTTCATCCCCGTGGACGGCAACGGCCAGCGCTCTCTGCAAGTCGGTGTACGCGTCCGTCCACGACGTGCCGTCGTTGGCGCCGGCGGCGTCGTGCTTCACATAGTAGACCGTGTTCGATATCGCCTCGCCTTCCAGCCGGTCGGACGCCTGCGCGTGCGCAGACGGGTGAGCCGTTCTGCTGGATGCAGATGGAATTGAGTCACTCACGCGGGGAAGGAAGACGCCGCCTTCGGTCTGCGCGATTGCCAGTGTGCCGGTCAGCAACACAAGTGCGAGAGAAAGAAGCAGGCCAAACGCAATGCCACTAGAGCCGGTCATGGGAATTGCTCCAAGGTTGTTGGGCGAGAATCAAGACATGAAACTCTAGACAGGAACCGGCAAAGACCTCTGGATTGAGCGGGTCATAGGAGTGATATTATCCACATTGTCGCGCAGATGACGGCCAAACAGAAGAGCGACTTTCGCGTTCTTTGGTGCACGACAGGCCAACAGCCAGCAATTGCTCTCGGCTCTCAGCGTACGCCTTGCGCCCCAAATCAGCACCCGACGCGGCACATGGTATGATGCTGCCAGAGGCTCAGAGGGATGACCGAACGCAGATAGGACGGGTAACTTTGTTACTGGCAATCGACACGGCAACGGCGACGGCATCGGTCGCAGTCTATGACATGGAACGGCGACGTTTGCTGGCCGAAACCACCTGGCAGGCCCGCCGTCGCCACACACAGGACCTGATGGTCACCGTCCAGCACATGCTGGAGCAGGCCGGCGTTGCCGCAGCCGATCTCACCGCGCTGGCCGTCACCACCGGCCCAGGCAGTTTCACCGGCGTGCGCATCGGCATCAGCGCGCTGAAGGGCTTGGGGCTGGGCCTGCCGCGGATGCCGCGCGTGGTTGGGCTGCCCACGCTGTGCGTGACGGCGGCGCCGTGGGTCGGTGTAGTAGGAAGCTGTCTCGCCGTCCGCGAAGGTGTGCGCCTTCGTCCAGGCCGGGCGCGGACGCTACAATTGGACTTGGTTTGGCGACGGACGATATCCTGTGGCGACCCGGGCGCGGCGACCACGCAGCAGGTACGGCGGCAGAATTCTCGGCTGCGCTGCGCGCATACGACGCGAGGGCCGGTGTGGCTGGCCGGCGAGTTGGATGACGGTCTATGCGAGGCGGTTGTGGGCATGAGCCACGTCACCGTGGTGGATGCGACCAGCGCCTTGCGAAGGGCGGGGAATTTGGCGCGACTGGCGGCGCTACACCTGGACGCCGGCCCGCAGGACGACCTGGCCGCGCTCGAACCGCTCTATCTGCGGAATCCGTAGTATGTCGCTCTCTTTTCCCCACGAGGTGAAACCGTTGTTCCGCCGTATGACGGTACAAGACCTGGATGCGCTCATGCGCATTGAGGAGGTTTCGTTCCCCACGCCCTGGTCCATGGGCACGTATCAGACGCGAGTTGACGCGCGGCCTCTATGGCTCGTACTGGGTTGTGACGCCGGGCAAGGGCGTGAACAGCGACGCGCCTCCGCTGCTCTCCTATGGCGGCATGTGGCGCACAGGCGAGGAAGCGCATGTCACCACCATCGCGGTGCATCCCCAGTGGCGCCGGCGGGGACTGGGCGAATGGACGTTGCTGCAGTTGATCGGTGTGGCGCGGGCGGGCGGCGCGGAGGTCGTCACGCTGGAGGTGCGTGTCTCCAACCAGGCCGCGATCCGCCTGTACGAGAAACTGGGTTTTCAAACTGTGGGCCGGCGCAAAGGCTACTACATCGACACGCGGGAAGACGCGTTGCTCATGACGCTCTTCGCCATCCACCGGCCGTCAACGTGGCAACAATTGCAGCAGGCGCGCATCGAAGTTGAGCTTCGGGGCGGCCAGCCGCCGGGCAAACCGCTGGTGGCTTGAACGCGGTTCGTCCCGTCTTTGCAACGCTATCGCCCGGACAGCGCTGTGACCTCGCTGACGATCGCGTCTAGCCGATCGACGGCGGCTTCGATAGCGGCTGGGTTTGCATCCAACAGCCTGAAAACTTCCTCGGTGCGTTGTTTGAGGCCGGCCGGGCCGACAGGCAATGTTGCGGCCGCGGCAAGCGCCCCCTTTTCGTTGAGCAGATATCGCTCGTTGATCGCAAAGAGGACCTGCATCAGGCAGGCGACACAGCGGAAACAACAGCCGGCTACATACGACACGTCCGCGCGGAACGCCCTTGTGCGCAATGTCAACCGAAAACCGAGCTTCCCACAGGAACGTGTCGAGGATGGCCTGCTGCAGCGCGAGCGGATAGGGCGTCGTACGAGCTTTCAGCTTCGCGACTTCGCCATGTGGATCCCACAGGATTGTGCATTCCGCGATTTCACCCATGTAGATGTGGGTGGCGAACCCGTGCGGATGCCCGGGCTGATAGTGGATAGCGACACGACCTGCGCAACAATCCTCGATCACCTGGCTGACGCGCGTGAGGTCTCTGTACAGCAAGTCCACCGGTATGCCCTGAACCTTCAGCCAGCCGCCGCCATTGATCCACGGCCCCCACCCGCCGAGTGGCGTGATACTGTCCGCGCCGTGTTTGTCGTCAATCTCCGTGGCAATTCGCTGAAGTGCTTCGAGGTCTGGGGGCGCGGAGGGAGCGTAATACAGGCCAAGATCGACGTCGGATTCCGGTGTATGGGTGCCGAGTGAGCGTGAACCGCCGAGTACGACCCCTTCAATCCCGCTTACCGAGGCCAGACGCTGGACGATCAGGTCAAGGAATGCTGCATCGATCATGTTTGTGCGGGTGTCTGGCGTCTGATCCGCGAACGTGGCCGCAGCGGAATCACGGTCCGGTGGTTTCCACCGATGCGCGCACGGTTTCTGCACTGCGTGATTCATCCGCAGGGCGTGCGACGACGATGATGCGATGGGTGTTGTTGTTGCGCGGCCAGCAGCTCACCAGCGTGAGTCTCTCGTCGTCGAACTCGCCAATCCACTTGGCGTTCTCCAGCCGCTGCTCGTCCGACGCATATTTCTCCGGCACGATCATTACCTGATCTACCGTGTAAACATGGCGTTGGCCACCGCGCCACACGATGGTCTGGTCGCCCGCGCGCAGTTGGTCGAGCTCGCGAAAGACAGAGCCGAGAATGTTGTTGTGACCGCTCATGACGATATTGCCGGGCTCGCCGGGCAGCGCGCTGTTCTTGTGCCAGCCGGCGGCATATTCGGCCACGTCCCATTCGCTAAGGATAGAGTCATCGCTGGTCCTGGTGGAGTGCCAGCCCAGCTTGACGACGGGCATGTCTGCCTTGATGGAAGGGATCTCCAGACGCGAGGGTGCGTCTGCGTTGACATCGTCGCTGATGGCGGCGGCCGGCGCCGGAGCGCCCGGCGCAGGCAGAGCTTGCTCGGCGGGCGCGGCTGCGTCAGCGGCGGGACCGGCGCAACCGGTCAGCAGAAGGATTGCGGCGAATGCGGCTGTGAGCAATGCGAGCGTGAGCAGATGTCGTGGCGACGGTAGATGCAGATGATGGCGTAGCATGAGCGTCGGCGAACCTCGGTAAGAGACTTGGCATGGCGAATGAATAGACAAGAATGAATTCTTACATCGTTGGATATGATAGCGTGAGGGCGGCTCCGGCGACTGTGAGCGACGTACCCAACCGGCGAGGCCGGTCTCGCGCTGGGTACGATTGGAATGATACCACAGAACGTTCGGCTAGGGCTTCCCTGCCCGCAGCGAGAAGGATAGCGGGAGTTCCGGTGCGTCTGGCGGCAGTACCCAACTGCCGTCTTCCTGCCGGACCATCCACGGGAATTGGGGCCAGGAGAGGAACGCGTATTCGTTGATGGATTCCAGGCGCAGGCCGGCGCGAACAGCGAGCCGATGATATCGCTGATGCTGTGGACCCAGTAGCGGGCGTCGGCCGTGGCGGCAACTTCGGGCGCAGCGTAGGAAACCTCGTCCTGGAACTCAAGCGGCTCGTCCTGGTGAAAATAGGGCCAGCGCAGGCGCAGCTCCGTGTCGGTGCGTTGCTCGTCGAAGAGCAGAGCGAAGGGATGCACCTCATAGATGAAGAAGAAGCCGCCCGGCCGGAGGAAATCGGCGATGACGCCAGCCCAGCCGTCCATATCCGGCAGCCAGCCAAGGACGCCGCTGGAGGTGAAGACGACGTCAAACTCTCCCTCCAGGTTGTCGGGAAGGTCATAGATGTTGCTGTGGACAAAGGTTGCCGGCAGGTTCAGATCGCGAGCAAGGGTGCGGGCAGCCTCTACGGCCGGGAGCGAAAAATCTGCGCCCGTGGCGCGGGCGCCATTGCGCGCCCACGAAAGCGTATCGAGACCGAAGTGACATTGCATATGCAGGAGCGACTTGCCGCGCACGTCGCCCACGCCGGCCAGTTCGACAGGGTTGAGCGTGTTGCGGCCGGCGCGGAACGCATCCGCGTCGTAGAAGTCGGACGTGGCGTGATGCGGCGCCCACGCGTCCCATAGTCGCCGGTTGACCTCCATGTCGTCGTCGTGCATCGCCTCGCCCCTTTCCCGGAAGCGGCGGTGCGATTCGCAGAATCGCCGCCGGCCGGAAGGTATCCCCCCACCCGTCATGCGTACAGAAAACCCATCAAGGTCTCAAGAATGGTGCTCGATCGATGTCTACACAAAGACCGCAAGCCCGTGAGCGCGTTTCGCAGTAACCCAAATTATTGCTGCGCGCCAAATACCAAGACGTGTCCATTCAGATCACGTATTGAGAATTCACGCATCCCCCACGGCCGGTCCTCAGGTTCGGTGACGATCTCCACCCCGCGATTGCGATAGACATCGGACAATTCATCAAGGCTTGTGTCGGTGATAATGTAGAGATAACCGGACGGTGTCAGCGTCCGGTCGGCTGATACCCGTGTCAATTGTATCGTCGCCATGCTTCCTGTCCAGTCGCCCCGAGACACAGCCGCGTGGTCTGGCGGGTCACCGTACACGAAGTCAACGGCGAAATCCAGTACATCTCGATAGTACCGTGCGCTCTTGAGGACATCGTGAACCATCAAGACAGGCTCTATGCCGAAGAAGCTAGTTGATGCTGCCTGCTCCAATGCAGTGCCGCCCTGCCATTCTCGCGCCAGCAGGCCATAGACCAACATGAAATGATGGGTCGTCTCGTACCTGTACTTGGCCGGGATGCGCCCCTTCAGGTTGAAGCCGACCTTCTGCGCCACGCGCAACGACGCTGCGTTATGTTCGTTGATCCACAGCTCCACCCGATCGTATTCAAGCTGCTCGAATCCATACCCGAGGACAGCGCGACACGCTTCCGGCGCAAAGCCGTTCCCCCAATAGCTGCTATCTACCAGGTATCCCATGCCCGGAATTCTGGTTTCGCCGAGGAAGTTTACATATCCTATCACCCGTGTGCCGTCGCGCAGGCCAATCGACCAAAGGTGCGCTCCCTCTCTTGACATCTCCGCATCCATCCAAGCCTTGGTCTCCGCAGCAGTTTGATGCGGTGGCGTGGGCATGAAGCGCATGTTCTTGCTTTCACGCAGGATGGGGAAGAAGTCGGCCACGTCTCAAGAGAAACTGGTCGGAGAATCAGACGTTCCGTAGTGAGTACTTCGCTCATAGGTTCTCCAACGCATCTAAATCAAGGCGCGGGCAGGCGTGTCGGCGGTCCCTCGCAGGAACGAGCGCGCTACGGCTGCATCCGCCGCCCCTGCGCCTTGGCATCCACCCGTTCCACCGGCCCGCCCAGCGGAGAGAGTATGGCCGAGAACTCTGTGTTCCCGCCGCGGGGGATGACGTTGTGGTCGGGCACAACTTGGCGCACCGCGACGACGCGACCGAGGGGATCATAGGCGGTGAGCACGACGCGGACTTCCACGGCTTCTTCGGGACCGATGTTGAAGACCTTGCCGCTCACCGTGTACGAGGCGTAGCGTTCCGGGTCCACTTCCAGTTCGTCGACAGAAAGGTCACGGTAGTAGCTGCCCACGTAGGCGGGTACAGCGCTCAGCGTGTGGGCTCGGTACCCGTCGAAGCGTTCCGGCGCATCTTCGATAAGCAGGGCGAAGGGCGTGCGCTCGTCCGGATCGAGCAGATCCAGGGCGGCCAGGCTGCCCGATTCCAGGATGGGGGCGCCGCTTTCGTCGAGCAAGGTGACGCCGATGCGCACCTGTTCGAGCGCCTGCCCGCTGGTATTGAGCGCCTCGCCCAGCACCCACAATCCGCCGATAGACGTCTCGCTGAAGTGCAGATTCTGGATGTCGAGGGCCAACGGCGTAGGCGTAGGCGTGGCGTTTGCAGCTTCTTCGATCTCCTCTTCGCGGGGAATGATGAGCTGCTGGCCAATCTGCAGGGTGCGCGGGTCGAGGACGCCGTTGGCTTCCTGGAGCGCGGCGACGCTGACGCCGAAGCTGTTGGCGATCGTGAGCAGGCTCTCCCCAGGCGCGACCGTGTGGATGTCCGGCGTGGGCGTCAGCGTGGGCGTCAGCGTGGGCGCGGGCGTGTAGGGTGCGGGCGTCGCCGTGGGCGCCACAGGGGATGAGAGCACGGCGACTTCGATGGTGGCTGTCGGGGCCGGCGTCGGCGTAGGCGTGACGGTGATGACCTGTCCGCAGCCGGCGATGATCAGGCCGAACAGAACGGCTGCGGCGGCAGCTAGGATTGGTCGACTGGCGGGCAGATGCATGGCTGCGAGTATACCATAGGCGAGGGCATGGCTGATAAGGTAACGCGCTCACTTATGCCGAATGCTACCGAGGATGGGACGCCTTTTGGTCGGACGCGACAATGGGAAGGTGCAGGAGTTCGCGTAGGACAATCACTGTTACGGGTCGTGTGGAGTCCGAAGTGGAGCCGTCGCCCAGCTGGCCTTTCCAGTTGTCGCCCCAGCATTGTACGCCACCGCCTGCGTCAAGGGAGGTCAGCGCGCAGGTATGGTTCGCACCGGTGGCAATGCCGGCAATGTCGGTGTTGAGGCCGGCGACGTCGACGGGCGTGAGTCGGTCGATTGTGCTGTCGTCGCCAAGCTGACCCTTCCAGTTTTCGCCCCAGCACTTGACGCCCGCGTTCTCGTCGTTCGATGCAACGCGTGCACAGGTGAAGCTGTCACCCGCCGCCACGGCGACTGCCCCAGCGTCGAGTCCAGCCACATCTACGGGGAGAAGGCGATCCCCGGTTGTGCCATCACCGATGGCGCCGGAGCGGTTTTCGCCCCAGCATTGGAGCCTGCCGCTTTCTCCGTGCAGGGCAGTGACAGCACAGGAATGAGCGGTGCCGGCAGACAGAGTCGACATGCCGCTGCTGAGGCCATAGACGTCTACGGGCGTGCGGCGGTCGATGGTGGAGCCGTCGCCGAGCTGGCCGCCGCCGTTGCGGCCCCAGCATTTGACAGCGCCGTTGCCGGTGAGGGCGCAGGTGTGCAAGTTGCCCGCGGCGACGGCTATGGCGTCCTCGAGGCCGACGACGCTCACCGGTTGGGGGCGGGTCAAGAGATCGCCGGCGCCGAGTTGACCGGCCCCATTGTAGCCCCAGCACTTGACTTCGCCGCTGGTCGTGAGGGCGCACGTGTGGCTGCCGCCGGCGGCAATGGCCCGGACGCCGCCTGTCAGTCCGGAGACGTCGACGGGCGCGTGTCGATCCGAGGTTGTGCCGTCACCGAGTTGACCAGTGGAGTTTCTGCCCCAGCACTTCACGCCACCGGCCGCGGTTAGGGCGCAGGTATGGCTGCCGCCGGCCGCGATGGCCTGGACGCCGTTCGTCAGTCCGGCGACGTCGACGGGGAAGGCGCGGTCGGCTGTGAAGCCGTCGCCGAGGCGGCCGTACTCATTGGAGCCCCAACACTTGACGCCGCCGGCTGCAGTTAGGGCGCAGGTGTGGCTGCCGCCCGCGACAATGGCCTGGACGTCGGTGAGTGTGTTTGGCGCAGCCGAATCCGCTTGCACCTGCACCAGCAAGGCTGGGCCCAGAGCAAGACCGGCGGCGACTGCCGCGAGGAGGATGATGTAGGAAAGGCGTCGGCACATGGCGTCTCCTGCGGGATGAATGAGCAGGCTGGAATTCGGATATAGTGTAAGATCACCCCTGTGTAGCTTCCAAACGACCGGAATCACTGGCCGTTTGACGGCCCGAACCTGTGGCCGCTACCATGGGTACGCGAGGATTGTGCCGGCCGCATACGCGCCGGCGTTCTCGCAGGCTGGCAATCGATGTCGACAGGGTGCGGGTTCATACCCGCTACCACGAAGAGAGAGGAGATTCGCCCATGAAGATCGCTGTGTTCTCCGACAGTCACGATAACATCTCCGGACTGGAACAGGCGCTGCAGGCGGCCAACGACGCCGGCGCGGAGATGTTGCTTCACTGCGGAGATTTGGTTGCACCCTTCATGTTGGACCGGCTGGGCAAGCAGTTCGCTGGGCCGGTGCATGTGGTGTTCGGCAACAACGATGCGGACGGACGGCTGCTGCAGGTGATCTCGTCCGCCTACACGCACGTGACGCTCCACGGAATCTACGCCGAGGTGGATGCGGAGGGACGCAGCATCGCCCTCATCCACTATCCGGAACCGGCCCTGCGCATCGCCCAATCCGGCGAATTCGACCTGGTCTGCTATGGGCACAACCACGAGAAGAAGGTGCAGCGTATCGGTTCGTGCGTGCTTGCCAACCCGGGCGAGATTCTGGGCATGAAGGGAACGCCGACGTGGGGGCTCTACGACTCGGTGACGGGTGAGTTTGCGTTGCAGGAGCTTGGGTAACGGTGAGCGACGAGGCGCGGGCGCAGGTGGGGGTGGGCTGTCATGTGGTCGTGGAGCTGATCGATGAGCGGGGCGGTCGCGAAACCCTTGCGTTCGACCTCGTGCAGGAACAGGCGGCCGACTTCAGCCGCGGGCTGGTCAGCGTTTCCTCGCCGCTGGGCTCGGCGGTGCGCGGCAAGTTCGCGGGCGACGAGGTAACGTATCGCATGGGCGATATCTGCAGCGTGCGCATTACGCGCGTGGGCCCGGCGCAGCAGGACATCGACATGGACGCCGCGGCGCGCCGACAGCAAGTTCTGGACGAGGCGCGCCGCAAGGCGGAACGCACGAACGCGGATATGTTCGCGTCGTCCTACAGCGGTAAGTGGGGCGACTACGACACAGATGCGATAGAGTCCACCGGGCTGGATGAGCAGAGTGGTGATGAGTAGAGTGGTATCGTGAAGTTGACGTGAATGAGGGCCCTTCTGCTGTCCAGAACTCGCATTGGCGAGTGTTCGAGTTCGACCCTCGAGAAAAGAAACACTTGACACATATCCTACAAGAGCGTATGATGTAGTCGTCCCGAAGAGACGATCAGCGAACTCTGAACCTGACAACCAAACCAATCATCTGAATCCACCCAAAGACCCGCTCAGAGGCGTATTTGTGAGTTTGGATCCACTGGAGCGTCCGCCGCTAATTTCGCGTTCGGTGCAGGAGGCTATCCGCAACTATGTGATCGCGGAGCGCCTGCAGCCGGGTGACGCGCTGCCTGCGGAAACGGAGTTGGCGCGGCGGCTGGGCGTGGGGCGCAACTCTGTGCGCGAGGCCGTGAAGGCGCTGGAATCGCTGGGCATCCTGGAGGTGCGCCGGGGCAGCGGGCTGTATGTGAGCGACTTCTCACTGGAGCCGCTGCTGGAGAGCCTGCCGTACGCAATGATGTCGGATGTGCGGGACCTGGCCGACGTGTTCGAGGTGCGCCGCATCCTGGAAGTGGGCGCCATCGAGAAGGCGATGCAGAGTATGCCGGCCCAGCGGATTGTGGAGTTGCGCGCGGTCACCGAGTTGATGCGCGCCCAAGCCGAAAAAGGGGAACCGTTTCCGCAGGAAGACCGGGACTTTCACCGGCTGCTCTTTGCGCATTTGGGCAACCGGGCGTTGCTCACCTTGCTGGATTCGTTCTGGCTGGTCTTTCGCAAGGCTGCGCCGCAAGCGGATATCGAGGACCCCACGCCCATGCGCACGTATCAGGATCACGCTGCCATACTGGAGGCCATTGAGGCGCAAGACGTGGAGGAAGCGCGGGCAGCGCTGGACAACCATTATGCCGGTCTGTTGAGCCGGCTGCGTCGCGTGCAGGCGGAGGAGCAGCGAGACCGGGAAGTAGAGCCGTAACCCATGCGAAGGTTGCGCCCACCGCACGCCCTCGTATGGTCGATCAGATGTACGGAATCGGACTGCAATAACCAGCTAGTATCAGTCGGTCACCATTCAACCTACTCCGAAAGGGAGGACAGAATGTACAGGAAGCTGTTTGTTAGCCTGGCGATTTTGCTGGTGGTGGGGTTGCTGGCCGCATGCGCGGCTCCGGTGGCTCCCGCTGCACCGGCAGAGGAAGCGGCGGCAGAGGAAGCGCCCGCGCGAAGAGGGCGAAGTCGAGCAAGTACTGATCGGCGCGTTTGATGTAGGTCCCGGCGGCGATCCGCAGGTGGTTCTATACAACAACAGCGCCGGCAATACCTGGCAGTCCAAGATTTGGACGCCGCTGATCATGATGAGCGAGGACTTCACAGAACACACCAGCGAAGGCGCGCTGGCGGTGAGCTGGGAGCCCAACGAGGATGCGACCGTGTGGACGTTCAAGCTGCGCGAGGGCGTCAAATGGCATGACGGCGAGCCCTTCACCGCCAACGACCTCAAGTGGACAGCAGAGTTCATATCCGCCCCCGGCGCCACCGTTGTTCACTTCCCATTCAACGATCCAACCGTTGTCAAGGGATGGGAAGCGTTCAATGCGGGCGAAGCCGACGAGATCGAAGGCATCCGTGTGGTCGATGACCTCACCCTCGAGATCGAGCTGGTACAGTCGAACCCCCGCTTCTACGACGAGGTCCGAACCTTCTATGCGCTGCCGGAACATGCAATCGACTTCGATCCCACCGAAATCCAGAGCAGCGACTGGTGGTTCACGCAGGCCATCGGTACCGGCCCCTTCAAGCTGGATACCTACGAGAAAGACCAGTTCATGGCGTTGGCCCCCAACGAGTACTACTGGGACGGCGCACCCGAACTGGACCAGTTGGTGAACCGCTACTTCGTGGACGAAACGTCGGCCGTGCTGGCCCTGGAAAGCGGCGACATCGACTTCTCGTATGTCAGCGCAGATGTGGCGGCCCGCTTCGAGGACAACCCGGACTTCGTGATCTACTCCGGCCCGTCCTTTGTCACCAATCTCTTCAACTACAACCACACACATGATGTGTGGAAGGATGAGCGCATCCGCAAGGCCTTCATGTATGGCATCGACCGCCAGGCGATCCTCGACCAGGTCTTCAATGGCACTGCCATCGCTGCGCCGTGCCAGGATCCCTATCCGCAGTTCTGGCCGGAGGACGCAAACTATTACGAGTATGACCCGCAGATGGCGCGGGATCTGATCGCGGAAGCGGCGGCGGACGGCGTCTCTGTGGAAGGCCTCACCTTCGAGATCCCCACCTACTACACGGGGCAGCTCGCCAAGGACATCCTCACGGTGATGCAGGCCAACATGGCGGATGTGGGCGTGGACGTGTTGCCCACCTTCCTGGATGTGCCCACCTGGCGCACGGTTGTGGATGACAGTGAAGATTGGGACATCGCCTATCGTGGCATTGGCGCTGGACCGGCCTCGTATCCTCTTCCTGAATGGTACACCTCACCCGACACGTGGGGTCTGGAAGACGCTGCGTACGCAGATCTCTTTGCCGCCATGGACGCGGCCCAGACGCCAGAGGAGTACACGGCGGCACGTATGGCCCTGTGCGCCTACCAGAACGAGACGTCACCCTTCGCGTACTGGTGGGTGTCCACTCGCTATGGCGTTGCCTCGGCAGACGTGGAAGATTTCCACTACTTCCCGGCTCCCGGCGGCGGTCCGTTCCTCGACCATTCGGAACAGTGGAATATGAAGTAAGGTTCCGTCAAACCCTCGCGAAGGTTCCGGCCGGAACCTTCGCGAGGGTTCACTCCCGAGTCCAACGGTAACGCAACCCTTTTACCATGCAATACATCCTGCGTCGCATCCTGATCAATATCCCGGTCCTCTTCATGGTGACCGTGATCATTTTTCTGTTGATCAATATGGCCCCAGGCGACCCGGTCGATTTCTTCGTCAACGAAGAGATCGGCATCACCAGCGAAGATCTGGACTTTGTGCGCGAGCGGTTCGGCCTCAACGATCCGCTGCCGGTGCGCTATGTGAAGTGGCTGGGACAGGTAGCGCGGGGCGACCTGGGCTTCCGCTTCAAGAACGGCGACGACGTGGCCGAAGTGCTGTTCGTTCGGCTACAGCGCACGTTGTTGCTGATGGGTGCGGCCCTGTTGATCGGCGTGATCGTGGGCATCAGTCTGGGCATCTTTACGGGACTGCGACAGTATTCATTCTGGGACTTCTCATTGACGGGGCTCTCCTTCGTGGGCATCTCCATGCCTGCGTTTGTGGCCGGCATATTCGGCCTCTATATCTTTTCCGTGAAATTGGGCTGGTTCCCGTCGGGCGGGATGCGCACCATCGGCGAGCCGAAAACGCTGGCTGACTTGTTGTATCACCTGGCGTTGCCCGCGTTGACGCTATCGCTGGCATATATTGCCACGTTCATGCGTTACACGCGTTTCAGCATTCTGGAAGTGCATAACGAAGACTACGTGCGCACTGCGCAGCGCCAAGGGGCTGCCCAATTCCTTGGTGACGCGGCGGCACATTTTCCGCAATGCACTGCTGCCGGTGATTACGGTGGTGGGGCTGAGCCTGCGCACACTGGTGGCCGGCGCGCTCTTCACGGAGACAATCTACAGTTGGCCCGGCATGGGTTCCCTGTTGGTCGACGCCGTGGCGGCGCGCGACTACCCAATGGTGATGGGCATTATGCTGGTGACGGCGATTGTCGTGCTGGCCGCAAACCTGCTGACCGATATTGTGTATGGGTTCGCTGACCCCAAGATTCGGTATGAGTGATGACAGATATGAGTATGAGCATAGGCGCCGCACATTCTTTGTCCGAGTTGGAAGAGGCCAAGCAAATCAAGTCACAGTCGCCGTCGGCGCAGGCTTGGCGGCGCTTCCGACGGCATCCGCTGGCGGTGATCGGCCTGGTCTCGTTTGCGATCATCTTGGCGGTGACTCTGCTGGCGCCGGTGCTGACACAATACGACTATGCGGAACTGAATCTGGCGGATAAATTTCAGCCGCCCAGCAGAGAGCACTATTTCGGGACGGACCGGGTAGGCCGCGACATCTTCAGCCGTACACTGTATGGCGGCCGCGTATCGCTGTCCGTGGGCTTTGCAGCCGCGTCGCTGTCGATCCTCATCGGCGTAATCATCGGCGCGCTGTCCGGCTACTACATGGGCTGGATGGATCAGGTGCTGATGCGCTTCACTGATGTGGTGATGACGTTTCCGCGTGTGGTGATCATCCTAACGGCGGCCATCTATGTTGGGCAGAGCATCGGCAGCGTGATCTTTCTGATCGGCATCTTCAGCTGGCCGGAGGTGGCGCGGCTGGTGCGCGGGCAGGTGCTTTCGTTGCGCGAGCAGCAGTTTGTGCTGGCGTCGCGTTCGATCGGAGCGGGGGACTTCCGACTCATCGCGTCACACGTGATGCCGCTGGTGATTGCGCCGCTGCTGGCTGCGGTGACGTTTTCCGTGAACGCCGCGATCTTGCTGGAGGCCGGCCTGAGCTTCCTGGGCGTCGGCGTGCCGTTGCCCACACCGAGTTGGGGCAACATGTTGGAAACGGCGCGTAGCCTGGACGTGTTGCAGGACGGCCCGTGGATGTGGATACCGCCGGCGATGATGATCCTGGTGACGGTGTTGAGCATCAATTTCATCGGCGACGGGCTGCGCGACGCGGTGGACCCGAAGCACATTCAGTGAGAATTGGCTCTCGGATTTGTGTACATGAACGTGGATGACCTGGGACGTATTCGGAGTGTTGGAACGTCGGCTGAAGTGGAGCGGCAGCTATGAGATTTGCAACCTACGTTGTTGACGACGGGACCGGCGATGTTGCCGGCGGCGGGGAGCGTTTCGGCCTTGTGGTGGAACATCCGGCCAGCGGAGAGCTGTGGGTGTTCGACCCGGAGGAGACGGAGGAGCGGCTTGCCTTCTATGCGTCGCGGCCCACATCGCCCTATGTCGTCAGCCGGCCGTCTTTTCTGGCCGACCGGCCCTGGCCGCGTTCGCTGACCGCGTTCCTGGCGCTCGACGCGGCGGGCATGGACGCCGCGCGCCGGCTGCAGGACTATCTGCTGCGCTTCCTGGAGCAGTCGGACCAGGCATTGTTGGTGGGAGCGGGGCGTCCCCTGCATACCGTGCGTCTGCGTGCGCCGATTCCGCGGCCGCGGCTCTATTTTGGTCTGGTGCAAAACAGCCCGACGTTTCTGCGCCACAACGATCGACGGCCGGTGGTCAATGTGTATCCCCAGGGGCACCAACGGCCGCAGGGCTCGCTGGTCAGCCCCGGCGAGCCGGTATATGTGGCGCCGGAGATGGCGCACTTCGGGTGGACGCCGGAGCCCGGCTGCATCATCGGACGCGGCGGGCGCGATATCCCGGTCTCCCAGGCGATGCAGCATATTGCCGGCTTCACGGTGGTAATGGATATGGTGCACGACCTGTATACCGAGCAGATGTTGCGCGGGGCGGGCGGCGAGATGGACTGGTTCGAGGATGCGACGGGATCGTGGCTGGGCAAGAAGTCGGACACGATGGGCGCGATGGGGCCGTTCCTCACCACCAAGGACGAGGTGGGCAATCCGTATGACTTGCTGCTGCACACGCGACAGTCGGGCTGGCTGCGCGACCGCGCGCATACAGGGTCCATGGTGATCGGCTTTGAGCGGCTGGTGAGCTGGCTCTCTTCGTTCATGACGCTCTATCCGGGTGACGTGTTGCACATGGGCACGCTGGCGGTGGACGGCATGCCGTATCTGTCCGACCTGAGCTATGGAGCAGACGACTACATTGAAGGCGATCTGGGAGCGGGTTGGCGCGCTGCGGCTGCCGGTGGTGATGGGCGCGCAGGTTGATTGGCGGGAGCCGGATGATGCGGGCCGCATCCATCCTGTTCCGGCGGTGCGCGATCTGATGGAGACCGGCGGGGCGGAGATTTCCACGCCGGACGCATGGACACTGGAGGACGTACGTCACTTCTGGACAGTGTATGGCAACTATCGGGACGTGGAGCGCGTGGAAGGGATGGACGTGCGTTCGCGGCCGCGGGTGCTGAACTGCCCGGGGAGCGCGCTGGCCGCTTCCGGTACGGCAGTGCAGATTCCGCGGCGGGCGACGGAGTTGCACGTGGGCGTGGAGTTAGCGTTCGTCGTCAGCCGCATCGCACACAGAGTCGCGGAGGAAGATGCGGCCGGCTATGTGCTGGGCTATGTGCCGCTGGCTGTGGTGCACGACACGTCGTTTGCAGAGCCGATCCGGCAGCCGGCGTCGACCCAGGAGGCGGCCATGCCTGCGGTCTACGGTCGCTGGGCGGACGGATTCAACATTGCGGGCGGACCGCCGCTGCCTCTGTCGCCGGATGCGATCCGCGGGCGCGCCATGCGGCTGGCCGTGGACGGCGTGGGCGAGATCGAGTGCAACACGGACGAATATGTGCTGGGCGCTGCGCAAGTGCTGGCGTTTCTCACGCAGTGGATCACGGTTTTTCCGGGTGATGTGGTAACGCTGGGGCGGACTGCGAAGAGGTTGGTGGTGGATGCCGACCATCGGCTGGGCGCGGGGACAGTGCTAACGGCGTCCGTGGCGGGTATTGGCGAACTGACTGCGACCTTCACAGACGAGCGCGGCGCGCCAGCCTGAACAACGCGACGCGTTCTCGGACTCGACGGAGGACCCTCATTCGGACCTTCCCTAGAATGACATAACAAAACACAAGATGACATAATCCACTCTCGAAATCGAATCGGTAGTATGTAACCAATCACAAGACAGGTGGCGAATTATGCAGACGTTTCATGGCGCGTGGCCGGCGATGGTCACGCCGTTTACATCCGACAACAAGGTCGATGTGCCCGCCATCGAGGCGCTCGTCGACTATTTGCTCGACAAGCGCGTGGACGGGTTCTACCTGTGCGGCAGCACGGGGCAGGGCATCTTTCAGACGACCGCCGAACGCAAGCTCGTCGCAGAAACTGCCTTGCGCCGTATCGACGGCCGCGTGCCGGCCATCGTGCATGTGGGCTGCCAGTCTTTACCGGACGCTATTGAGCTCGCCCTCCATGCACGCGACGCGGGCGCATCCGGGATCAGCAGCATTATTCCCGCGGGCTTTGCAGACATTGAGTCCACAAGCCGCTACTACGCAGCCGTGGCCGGGGCTGTGCCGGAGACGCCGTTCTTGCCCTACCTGTTCACCTCCACGATGGACGCGGTGGCGTTGATCCGCGCACTCGCCGATATCCCCAATCTGGCCGGTTCCAAGTACACGGGTCCCAACATGTTCGAGTTCTCGCACATCGTGGAAGCCCGGCAAGGAAGCTGGTCCATCTTCTCCGGCATGGACGAGCAGTGTGTGTTCGCAGCCATGTCCGGCTCCTGCGGCAACATCGGCTCCACGCTCAACGTGATCCCGGGCGTCTACCGCGAGATTCATCGCTGTATCGCGGCCGGCGACGCCATGCAAGCGCGTGACCTGCAGGAGCGGGCCAATCGAGTGACGACGACGATGATTTCCCTTGGCTTCATGGGGGCGTTGTATGCCGCGCTGGAGTCGCTGGGCATAGCATGCGGGTCGCCACGCCTACCGGCGGTGACATTCCCCGCCGAGCGCGTGGGCGATCTGCGAGAGGCGTTGGAGGCTGTGGATTTCTTCGAGATTGCGGCAATGTAGTATTGCGGCAATGTAATTTGGGCAGATGCCGGCAAGGTCCGGCTGACTGCCCTGAGCGGCCAGGGGTTCAGGGATAGGTCAGATACACCCATTATCTGGAGGGGCCGAAGGTAATGAACGAGCGCGATCGGTTTCTGGACTACATGCGCTTCAAGCCCGTGGACCGCATCCCTTTGATGGAGATGGGTTTCTGGGAGGAGACGCTGCAGCGCTGGCATCATGAGGGATTGCCGAAATGGGTGGAGAACGACCGTCACGCGGAGGACTACCTGAATCTCGACCGCAGCTACAATCGCAACTGGCTGCCCATCAACACGCTGGTCTATCCGCAATACGAAGCGGCCGTCATCGAGGAGACTGCGAGCGAAGAAGTCTTCCTGGATGAGAACGGCGTGGTCTTTCGACGACACAAACAGCAGTTGTCGATTCCGCAGTATTTGCGCTTTCCCGCCGAGGACGAAGCCGGCTATGAGCAACTGGCG
The DNA here is from genome assembly GCA_963752485.1 of uncultured Chloroflexia bacterium. Classification (GTDB taxonomy): domain Bacteria; phylum Chloroflexota; class Anaerolineae; order Caldilineales; family Caldilineaceae; genus JASGTU01. The sequence goes on along the minus strand of CAVVYP010000007.1, from coordinate 142,738 downwards.
GAGCGGCTAAACGGAAAGGATGCAGGCCGGTACGCAGACGATTTCGACGAGGACCTGCACTGGCGGCGTCACCGCGGCGAGATCATCGGCGCCAATTTCCAGGCGTTCTTCGGCTTCCCCCGGTCCATCATGGGGCTCGAGAATTGGTGTCTTGCGCTGCATGATCGGCCCGCCCTGGTGCGCAGGATCATTGATGACCGCCTGCAATTTGCCACGGACGTGCTGGCGAGGGTGTTGTCCACCGGGCAACTGGACTTTGTGCAGATCTGGGAGGATATGGCCTACAAGGCCGGGCCGCTGATGTCGCCCAAGATGGTTCGCGAACTGATGGCGCCGGCATACGCGGAATTGGTCAGTATGCTTCGGCGGAACGGCGTTCAGTTGACCATTGTCGACAGTGACGGGCGTATGGAATCTCTGCTGCCCATCTGGCTGGATGCCGGCATCGACGGCGTACTGCCCTGCGAGATGGCCGCGGGGTCGGACCCGCTCGACCTTCGGCGCAAGTTTCCCGGCTGTGCATTGCTGGGCGGCCTGGACAAGCGTGCGATTGCGAGCGGGCGCGATGGCGTCGACGCGGAGTTGCGCCGCGTTCAGCCGCTCCTGCAGGAGGGCGCGTACATTCCCTTCTTGGATCACTTCGTCCCGCCCGATGTTTCGTACGATACCTATCTGTACTATGTGCAGAAGCGTCGCGAGCTGTGCGCCAATCCCTTCGCCAGAATCTGACTGGATCCGCCGTTGCGCTTCCTATGATTGCGCGCTGTGAAGCTCCGCCGGCGTGACTTCGCACGATGGTCAACAGCCTCTTGACGCATGACCGTGGCGACCGTGGAGAACGGTCGTGCTTTTGCGCGACAGCCCATCGACAGTGAATCCGGCTTGGAGTATACTGTTCGCAGCAGGACGGAGTCCATCCAGCGCGGACGAAGCGCGACAATACACAAGGAGGTAGCCATGCGGTCAGCCACCCATTTTCCCAGTCGACCCTCGCGGCGCAGGGTCTTCGCGCCCAGTATCACCATGGCCGTGATTGCAGGCGCGTTGATGGCGGTGTTGGTGGCGGGGCTCGCGCTTGCCGCACCGGCCGCGGACCCGTTTGCCGTGGACAAGACGGCCGGCCTCGCCAACGATGTCAACGGCGACGGGATGGCCGGGCCAGGGGATACGTTGGCGTATACGATCTCCGTCTCCAACAGCAGCGCGGTTACGGTGGAGCAGGTCGTGGTCAGCGATACGATTCCGCTCAATACGAGCTATGTGACGGGCACGACGACGGGGGACCGCGGCGGTGGAACAGCGTCTATTCCCGACGGCGGCAGCGGCACGCCCTTCCCGCTGGACGAGGGCGGCCTGCTGGTGGGCGATCTGCCCATCTCCGGCATGGTGACGCTGACCTTTGAGGCGCTGATCGACGATCCCTATATCGGGACAGAGTCCAGCGTGCGGAACGTTGCATACGGCGTGACGCAGAGCGACACGATCACCGGCGAGGTGGAGACGCCCATTTATCTGACGGGCATCGACCTGGTGAAGACGCCGTCGGACGATTTCATAGACCTGGGCGAGGTAGTTACGTACACGTACGAGGTCAGCAACACAGGTTTCGTGACGCTGACCAGTGTCGTCGTCACCGACGACGTCTGCTCCGGCATTGCGTCGACGGGCGGCGACACGAACGGCGACGACGTCCTGGATACGGGAGAGGTGTGGAGCTATACGTGCGCCATGACGTTGCCGTTCGCAACCACGAATGTGGCTGTGGTCGACGCAGTGGACCCGCTGGGCAACACGCTGACGGCCACTGCGACCGCGTTCGTCGATGTGGGCATCCGCTGGCTGGTACCCATCTTGGGTCTGTTGCCCGAGCGGTGCGCGCCGCCGGACGGCTGCCCCGTGGACGGGCGTGTGAACGGACTGGCCGTGCATTCGGGCACGGGCTATGTGTTCGTTGCAAGCCGCGCCGGCAACGGGGCGGTGGCCCAGGCGTTGAAGTTTGACCCGAACACAGGCGATATCGTGGCCGGCGCGCCGACCGGCGACGGTTCGAAACCGTGGGGCGTGGTGGTCAACGAGAATACGAACCGCGTCTACGTCAGCACCTTCGGCGCCGGCGAGGTGATCATCTTCGACACTGAGACGATGGCGGAAGTGGCGCGTCTGACTATGCCCCTGGAGGCCGGCGGCGCCCCTGCCGAGCCAGGCCGTATGGCGATTCTGCCGGCGCTGGACACGGTGTTCGTGATCCTGCGCGGCGGCAGTCGCATCGCCATCATCGAGGGCGAGACGCTGGCGGGTACGATTCCCTCCGGCGGGTCCGGTCCGTGGGGCATTGCGGCCGATCCGGTGCGCGAGTACGTCTATGTCAGCCATCGAGATTCGCGCAGCTATTCCCTCCTCTACCAGAACGGCGGCGGGTGGACGGCCGAACCGGGACCCGCCTTCGACGTCGCGGACGGGCGACAGTTGTTTGGTCTGTCGTATATGCCCAACAGCGATGCGGCGCAGCCAGGTCTGCTCTATTCGTCGTACGCGGACAAGGACAGCAACTGGTTCGTGGGCGTGTGGGAACCGAAGAAGTCGACGGGTGATCCCGCCACGCAGTGGGGCCAGCGTACGCCGAAGGCCGTGCCCAGCGGCGGTGACGTGGGTTCAACGCTGGTGGGCGGCGACGGTATCGTCGTCAACCCGGTCACGGGCAACGTGTTCATGGCCAATACAGCCGATGACAGCGTGACGGTGTTGGGCGGGGACGGCAGCACGTACGTGGACGAGATCGACACGGGCGACGACCCCTTCCCGGCGGCAGTGGACCCGGAGACATCTCGAGTATACGTGGGGCTGCGGGACGGTGGCGCCATACTTGCGCTGCAGGACGCGTACGCGGAATAGGCATCACAGTAGGGATGCTTGCATACCCTTGCGGAGGCGCGACCTACTTCAGGTCGCGCCTCCGCAAGGGTTTTTTCGTGTCAGGTCCGTGCCTTATTCCGCGGCGGCCGCCCACAGGCGGGTCAGGCCATCGTCGCTCACGATCATAACGTAGCGGCCGTCGGGGCTCATCTTCAGGCTGGTGACGGGGACGCGCTGCTCGTCGACGATGACTTCCCATTCGTCCAACCACTCACCGCTGGCGCGGTCGAAAAAGTTGATCGTGTCGCCGCTGATCGCCAGCAGCGCACCGTTGGGAGTGAACGCGGCGCCGGTAGACGCGAACTCAACATCGTCTGCCGGTACGTCGCCAACCAGCTCGGCTTCCAGCGTATCGTAGACAAACCATTCCACTTGCCCTTCGCCGTAGACCGCCATATCGCCCACGCCGTTTTCGTCGAAGGCAGACCACACCGCGAGGCGGGGTGATTGCGTGAGTGCAGCTACATTGGACCAGGGAATGTCGCCGTCGTCGAGTCGGTATTCCAGCCAGCCGTCCTCATACGCGACGAGCAGGCCGGGCGCGTCCTCCGGCGCCGCAACCAGAGAGGCGATAGGATCCGCCGTGTCGACCATGACGGGCAGAAATTCGCCCGCAGGTTCCCACTGGCGCAGGCCGCCGTCGAGTCCGCCGCTGGCCAGCCATCCGTCGGACTGGTAGTCGATGGCAGTGATCTCGCCGGTGTGACCGTTGAAGCGCGTGGTGGGCAGCCAGATCACGTCGAAGTTGCTGAAGAGTTGGATTTCGGAGCGGCTCTGGTGCTGGACGGTTACGGCCAGGTCGCGGCCGTCCGGGCTGAAGACGGGGTTGGCATAGTAGGCGTCGGGCTGCCACCAGATGGTGTCCAGGAGACGCAGCGCGTCGAAGAGGTAGAGTGTGCCATCGCTTGTTGTGACGGCAAGCCAGTTGCCGTCGGGCGACAGGGCCGTTTGGTTGGCGTACAGGCCCTCGATATCGAGCTGCGCGACCTCGGCCAGGGCGGCGAGGTTCTCGCCATCGAGTGCGTCGTTGGAGGGCACAGAGCCAAAGGTCGCGTCATTGGTCGGCGCGTAGCGCATTTGGATTTCGTTCTCAGCCCCGTCCGCGCCGGGCTGGAGCAGGAACTGGTACTCGTCCTTGACCCAACGTCGATAGTCCCAGGCGACGGGTGCGCCGATGGAGGGCAGGGCAGGCTGCCACCCCTGCATGCGCAGCCAAGCGTCGATCACGCTGATGATGTCTCGGGCGGGATAGTCCTCCGAGGATAGGAGCGCGAGGTCGAAACCGTCTGCAGGCGGGACAGTCTCGATGTCGGCCGGCAGTGGCAGGGCGGCGAACAGCTCCTGACCGTCAGCGGTGAGCGGGACTTCGGCGCTCTCCTCCACAACCAGCAGGTTGCCTTCCACGAAGGGTTCGCCGTCCACGGTGAGCAGATAGCCATAGATCCCGGGCTGCCAGTCGATCATGGGATCGAAGTAGATCCAGTCGTAAGGGGTATGGTAGCTGCCGTCCAGTCGGATGGTGGCCACCTCGCCCGTGTCGAGCCAACCCTCGGGATCGTACCAGAAGAGGCGCAACTGGCTGTCGACAGGCATCCCTACCGACCCGCGCAGGCTGACTATGTCGCCGGGATGGATGGCTGTGGTGACGAGCAGCGGCTCGCCGTTGAAGCCGTCGCCATACGATACGCCGAAGTTGGCGATTTCGGCGCCGTCGGGCGGAATGTCTTCCACGGTGAAGCCGTTGGCGCCGACCAGCTCGTTTTCATAGAAGATGTACGCCGTGTATGCGCCGGAGTTGAGCGGGAAGTCGGGTGTGTAGGAAAACGCAGCGCGCGTTCCCGTCGTCTCCTGCGACGTCATCTTGCCGTAGCTGACGTGATCCTCCTCACCCAGCCACAATGCGTATTGTGCCAGAGGATAGTCGGGTATATCGTCCTCCACGACAATCGTTTTTAGTGTGCCCTCGAGACCGGGTTGCGCGAAGTCGACGGCCACGGTGAAGGCATCGTCGGGGTCGAAATTGTAGCGCCAGTCTATTTCTGCACCGCGTACCGGCAGTTCATTCGCTGTGCCGGTTTCGATGATGGCGGCGCCGAGCGCCTGATTGGCTTCGATGGCGTCGCGGATGGCGTCCGGGTCGAAGTCGACGCCCTGCGCAACGGCGCTCTCGACGACCTTCGAGTAGACCTGCCAATAGGAGTCGGGGAGGATGACCACCTCCGTCGCGAGAACGCCGTCACGGTCAAGCAGCGACACGAGCATCCAGTAGGCATCGGTGCGGGCCAGAATGGTGGCGGCGTTATCCGCGCCGGCCTCGGGCGTGCCGATGGTCGTCTCGATGAGTTCAGCGTTGCCGCCCAAGCTTCCATTCGAAAGCGTTTCCATTACGCTTGCTTCGGTCTCGTCGACAATAATGCTCCAGGCGCTCGCGTTGAAGGCGGCGTCGCTGGGCGTGGAGATGCTGATCTGGAACACGCCGTCAGCGGGGTTGCGGCCCAGGGTGTATTCGAGCGATTCCTCGTCGAAGTACGCGGCCTGGAGGGGATAGTCCGGCGTCGTCGCGACGTTGATGAGGCCGAACGGGTCGTCGAAGGGCACGGGTGCGGCTGCGGGATCGAAGACGCCGGCGAGTGCCGATGTGGCCGTCGCTGCCGCAGCCGGCGACCACGCGAACGTCGTGACGGCGTTGTGGAAGATTTCGGCATTCATGGGGTCGTCCAGATCGCCGAAGACGAGGAAAGCCGCGCCGACGCCATCGCTCTCCTCGGCCCACACCCACATCTCGTCCGGCGTGGACGGGTCGGGTTCATCGGCCTCCAGCACGAGAAACGCAGTGCGGTTGGCATCGTTGCGCTGGTCGGTGATGACAGTCATATCCTCGACATCGGACAGCAAGAAAACTTCGACGAACTCATTCCACAGCTCGTCATCTAGCGGGCGAAAATCGGGTACGCCAACCGTGTTCTCGGCCGCATAGGCCGCGGGCGTGAAGGCGACCGCCACCGTGGGAATGTCGCCGTCATCCGGGGCATAGAACCCGACGCCGTGCACGACCTGGTCCGCATCGGTCAGCACGGACGGTTGTAGGCCTACGGGCACGGACAGCGAGAACAGGCCGTCCGGATCCGTGTAGCGCTCGGTTTCGAGCGCCGCGTCCGGCGCGCGTTTCGATAGGTCCGAGGGCTGGTCCGCAGGAAGCTCTTCGACCGGTTCCGATTCCGTTCTGGCTCGGGCTCCGGCGTGGGGTCGACGGCGGGCTCGTCGGGCGGCGGTGGCGCCTCACCGCCCAGCGACGCCAGGACGGTGTCCGAGTCCCAGGCGAAGCTGTCGAGTGCAGCGTCGAGCGCGGAGCGTAGCTGGCGGTAGCGGGCTCGTTCCACGCTGGTGGTGAGGATGGCCACCACGTTGTCCTGGGCTTCGATGGCGATCTGCAGTTGGCGATCGCGCGTGGCCGCGCTGCCCACCGCGCGCAGATCGTCACCGGCAGCGAATTCGAGGTCCACAAGGGGAAGGACATCACCGCCTGCCGCGGTCTGGAAGGCGGCGAGGAAGCCGGCAAAGTCGTCCCAGTTGGTGATCGATTCGTCCAGGAGTAGGAAGAGCACGGAGACACCGTTGGGCGTTTCCGGCTCGGCAAAGGCATATCCCGCGCTGGTGACCAGCTTGTTCAGCGGGTTATCGCCCACCATTTCATAGGTGATTTCGGCCTCTTCCGTGAAGCCCTCGGGCACGGACAGGGAGAAGCGGCCGTCCGGGTCCTGATAAGCGGCCTGCGCCTGCGCCGACGCGGTGGGCGCAGCGAGTGCGGCCGCCGGCGAGAGGATCAGCGCGAGGCTGATCCAGATAGCGAGTATGGCGTGCGGGCGAAACTGAAGTGACGGCAATGTTCCCATGTACAAGTCTCCCTTCCCAAACCTGAATGATGTTATGTGGACCGAACCGTGCGCTGTTCGAATAGAGGCCCCACGACTGCGGGGCGGCAAAGGGCGATGCCGGAGCACGGTGGCGTTGGCGGCGTCCTTGTGAGTGATGCGACCGCAATGCGAGCGGGCGGCAGTGTCAGAGCCTCAGGCAAGTGTGCCGAGAACGGCGACTTTTGTCAATCGCACAATTTCGACGAAGCGGTCCGCAAGTGAAGTGCGCTTGCGTACGTCCTGGGCCCGTAGCCGCATCCCCTTCAGACATGCTTGCGAATACAAACGACTCACTGGTGGGCGTATTCGGGCAACTTGGTTGGCCGACAGGAGTTGCCCACTTTTGTGCGAATTGCACAGATAATCTCCACGAAACTCGGTCTTGATCACGAATTTTGCGAACACATTTCAACTCAATTTGTATACTTCGCACAAAAACTAGCGCGGATTCTGGTGCATTGATACCGTTGAAGACGCTGTCGTCGTGATGCACACTTTCGTTATCGACATCGATATCGATTTGCCGCAGTCCATCCCCGGGTATCGCGGTAAGGCATCTGAATTCTACTGCTAACTTCGATCCTTTGTGAGCAAGGTCAGCCCCACATGCACGAGATGAAACACGCAATGCTGTTTGCCGATATGGATTCGCAGACGGCCATCTACTCGCCCGTCATCGACTATCTTAGCGAGCTGCATCGCAAGTACGCGGAGGTGCAGAGCGGAGCCGTGGCGGATTATATTCCGGAGTTGGCCAAGGCCAACCCTGACTGGTTCGGTATCTCCGTTACCACCGCCGACGGGCGCACCTATGAGGTTGGCGACACGGCGCAACCGTTCACGATTCAATCCATCTCCAAACCGTTCACCTATGGCATCGCCCTCCAAGACCACGGCCGCGACGCCGTGCTGCCAAAGATCGGCATGGAACCGACGGGCGACGCCTTCAACTCAATCAGCCTGGCGCCCCAGACCGGCGCCCCGCTCAACCCCATGATCAACGCCGGCGCAATCGCAGCATGCGGACTCGTGTTCGGTGAAAGCGGCGAGGCCAAGTTTGCGCGCGATTTTGGAGTCGTTCTCCGAGTACGCGGGAAGGACGTTGTCAGTCGACGAAGTGGTGTTCCAGTCAGAATGCAGTACGGGCCACCGCAACCGCGCCATCGGACATATGCTGCGAAATTTCGACATCATCGAGGATGACCCTGAGCCGATTCTCCAAACCTACTTCCGCCAATGTTCGATCTCGGTGACCTGTCGTGATCTGAGCGTGATGGCGGCGACGCTTGCAGCGGGCGGCGAGAATCCGCTCACGGGCGTGCGCGTACTGAACGAAGGCTATGTGCACAACGTGCTGAGCATTATGGCAACTTGCGGCATGTACGACTACTCCGGCGAGTGGTTTTATACCGTCGGACTGCCGGCCAAGAGTGGCGTGGGCGGCGGCATCCTCGCCGTGCTACCCGGACAGCTTGGCATCGCCGTGTATTCGCCGGCGCTGGACGCGCGCGGCAACAGTGTCCGCGGCATCGCCGTATGCAAGCAAATGTCGATGGATTTGGGCCTACACGGGTTCAGCGTGTCGCTGTCCGGCGCGTGTGCCCGATTCGCGCGCGTTTCACCGCCGCCGAAGTCCATTCCAAGCGCGTACGCAGTCCGGAGGCTCAGAAGACCTTGGGCGAGATCGGCCCGCGGGCCGTGATCCTCGATCTTCAGGGCGACCTGGGCTTCTCGGCCATGGAACTCGTGACGCGGAACGCGGTGGCTGCATGTGACGAGCGCGGCGCGGACTTCATTGTGTTGGACTTCAAACGCGTCAGCCGTGTGGACCTGGGCGTAGCATGGATGCTGGTGAACTTGCTGCACCAACTCGCCGCCCAAGACCGGCGTCTGCTCTTTTCCGATGTGGAACGTCATGCCAAGCTGATGTCCTACTTGCGACATGAGCTTGGCGGCGTGCTCTCCTGGGCGCACCTCATTCACGCTGATTTGGACGCTGCCTTGGAGTGGTGCGAGGATCGCCTGTTGGAGGAGGCCGGTCTTCTAGTCGACGCATCAACCGTCATCCCTTTGCAGGATCACCTGTTCTGCGCCGGTCTCGTCGAGGCCGATATCGCAACCCTGGCGGCGATGGCGGAGCGGCGCGAGTTTGCACGCGGCGAGATGCTCGTGCGCGCCGGCGAACCGCCGGACTCGCTCTACCTGCTTTCCCGCGGCGCGCTCAGCGTCACCATCGACCTTGCGGAAGGCGGTGTTAGGCGGCTGGCCACCCTGCTGCCCGGCATGATGTTCGGCGAGTTGTCCATCGTCAACCGCAACGCTCGCTCCGCCGACGTCCGCGCAGACACCGCCGGCGAGTGCTATATGCTCTCGTTGGAAAGCCTCGACCGGCTGCGCGACGAGAACCCCGCTCTCAAGGCTGCGTTGCTGGAGAATGTGTTGGGAGCCACGGCGCAGACCGTCTACCGGCTAAGTGCAGAGGTGCGCGCCCTAGCGGGATAGGCCATGTATTCAAGGGGACGAAGTGTCCGAGGGGACCAACCGCGCAGTGCAGTTCGCCCCCTCAGCCATGCGGGCCTACATCTCGTCGAGTTCCGCGTCGTCTTCGTCCATCTCTTCCAAACGCGACAGATCCGCCATCACATCCAGCGCCCGCGTCGGGTGGTAGCGCTGCCAGAGATCGGCTGCCAGCGCATCCGGGTCGCACGCGACGCCGCGCGCCTGGAAGTAGGCGGCGACGCGGCGCAGATCGCGTTGCAGGATCCGGCCGGCGTGCGGGTTGGCGTGGATGTCGGTGACCTGGGGGAAGTCGATGAGCGTAATGTTGCCCTCCCAGTACAGGATGTTGTAGGCGGAGAGGTCGCCGTGGATCACGCCGTAGCGCATCATGCGCTCCACGTTGTCCATGACCACGTCGAAGAGGCGCGTGGCCTCCCTGGGGTCGATGTCGGTCTCGTGCAGCGTAGGCGCGGCGCGGCCGCCGTCGCCGACGTAGGCCATGAGGATGGCGTTCTCGCTGACGGCGTAGGGGCGCGGCACGCGTGCGCCGGCGTGCCACAACTCGTCCATCGTGCTGTACTCGTGCATCATCCACGACGTATGCGCGGCCTGCACGCCAAAGGCTGTCTTCTTGCGCAGCGCGTTCATGGTGCGCCGTTCGTTGGCCTTCACCGTCTTGCCCGTGGCCGACAGCACTTCACGTCCTTCGCGATACATCTTGTCGTTGCTTAGATTTCGGAAGCGGCGCGGCCGGTAGACCTTGGCGGCCAGGTATTCGACGCCCAGCATAGGCGCGGGCCGGCAGCGGTAGACGTTGGCCTCCTTGCCGCCCTTGACATTGGCCAGCACATCCTCGATCAGGCCGATCTCGTAAAAGTAGCGGATGGCGTCCAACAGGAACGGACCTTCATAGCGGGCCGGCGTGTAGGTGGTTCGGAAACCCGCCTCCAGGCCCGCGGCCTCGTCGGTCAGTTCGTGGACGATCTCGGTGTGCTCCTTCTTCGGCGCGCGGGATCGAGCCGGTACCGGGCCTTCTTCGTCCCAGCCTGCGGCCCAGTCCGGATCATAGAGTGCGGCATAGTGCGCGTATTTGTCGGTCTCGCCGTTTTCACGCCTCGGCGCGGCGGGGAGCGTCGTCCGCTCCGCAGTCTCTGGTTCCGTCTGGGAGAGAGTCTCCGCGCTCTCGCTGGAGCCGGTCGTCTCGACGGGCCCTGTCGCATCGACAGGCGTCAAACGCTGCTTGTGGTTGGCAGCCATTGTGATGTTCTTCTCCTAACAGGTACAGCACTGGTACAGCCGTGATGGTTCATGTGCGCGTGCGCGAAATGCGGCAAGCGCACCGGGACCCCGCAGCGAACACGGTTTGCCCTCCGCGCTGAGGCGGACGACGGGCCGTGCGTATGGGCTGCGGGCGGAATGCACCTGTAAGGAGGAGGCGATGACCTGAACGAAAACAGCAGGCACACCTGCGCCACGGCGCGCCGGAAAGGCGCAAGCCGTATGCGCTCCAAATGGCTAGGTTGCGTAGGGAAATCGGTTAGCGGATCCCCGGCAGGCGCATTCGGTTCGCAGTGAGTACAGTCTCTAGCACTTGTAGCGTTGTCATACGCCTCCTTTCTACCGGGTGAAGGTTGGGTCAATCCGTACCGGTTAGAGAGCGTACCACAGATCATGCGGGGCGCAAAACTGGGAGAATGCGATGTCGCCGGCGATCTTCCTCGCCAGCCGACCTTCCGGGAAGCGCCGATCCTGTGAATCGCACCGCTGCTTCCCGGAAGGTTGGAATCGGAGCCTAATCCCGCGGACGGCCGTAGACGACGTTGACGCTGACTTGCGCCATCGTCGAACCGTCGGCAGGGCTGGTCGAGAAGGCCTCGATGCGGCCGGGGCTGTTTTCTCCCGCCTCCACGGCCAGGGTGACCGTCCACGGGCCAGAACCGCCCAGCTCGGCGTCGACGGTCGTCGGCTGTTCGACCAGAACATTCCCGTTCTCATCCACAGCGCGCACGACGACGTTGTTTTCGGGCAGGGCCGTGCCTGTGCCGCTCACCACAATCTGAGCCGGGTCAACGACCTCGTCAGGCTGGGGCGATGTGACAGTGATGGCCGGCTGCGCGGCAGCCGCCGCGCCGTAGACGACGTTGACGCTGACTTGCGCCATCGTCGAGCCGTCGGCAGGGCTGGTCGAGAAGGCCTCGATGCGGCCGGGGCTGTTTTCTCCCGCCTCCACGGCCAGGGTGACCGTCCATGGGCCAGAACCGCCCAGCTCGGCGTCAACGGTCGTCGGCTGTTCGACCAGAACATTCCCGTTCTCATCCACGGCGCGCACGACGACGTTGTTCTCGGGCAGGGCCGTGCCTGTGCCGCTCACCACAATCTGCGCCGGGTCAACGACCTCGTCAGGCTGGGGCGATGTGACAGTGATGGCCGGCTGCGCGGCAGCCGCCGCGCCGTAGACGACATCGACGCTGGCCTGCGCCAGGATGGAGCCGTCGGCCGGACTTGGCGAGAAAGCGTCGATGCGGCCCGGCGTTCCTCCTGGCACATCCACGGTCAGCGTGACACTCCACGGGCCGGTGCCGCCCACGTCGGCGGTGGCTGTGGTGGGCTGCTCGGCCAGGATCGCGCCGTTGGCATCCAGTGCGCGCACGACGACGTTGTTCTCGGGCAGGGCCGTACCCGTGCCGCTCACCACGATCTGCGCCGGGTCCACGACCTGGCCGGGCTGCGGCGCGTCGATGGTGATGGAGGCCTGCGCCTGCGAACCAAACTGCACGTTGGCGCTAGCCTCGGCCATGATGGATCCGTCTGCAGGCGAAGGGGCGAAGGCGTAAATCTGGCCGGTCGCGCCAGGAGTCGCGCTATATTGTAGAGTGGCGCGCCATTCACCCGCGCCGCCGAGTTCGGCGCTGACCGTGGCCGGTTGCTCGGCGAGGATCGCTCCGCTGGCGTCCAAGACGCGCACGACGACGTTGTTTTCCGGCAGCGCGGTTCCTTGGCCCACGACGACGACTTCCTGGGCGCTGATGGTCTCGCCGGACAACGGGATGTCGATGGTGATTGACGCTGCGGCGGGCGGCGGCGCCTCGCCGTAGATGACGGCCACGGCAACGTCGGCCAGAATGCTGCCGTCGGCCGGCGAGGGCGAAAAGGCGCGGATTGTGCCCGGCGCGCCGGACGGTGAGTCGACGGTGAGCTGCACGGACCACGGGCCTGCGCCGCCCGTGCCTGCGTCGGAGGCCGTGACCGTAGTAGGCGCTGTCGTGAGTACGTTGCCCGCGCCATCGAGCGCTTCGACGACGACGTTGCCTTCGGGCAGGCCTTCGCCCAGACCGCTAACGGTGATGGGCGCAGCAATGTCTACAACGGAGCCGTTGGCGGGCTCGACGATGGAGATGCGAGCTGAAGCCGGCGGCAGGGCGGTTTCCGTAGCCGGCGGCGCAGGCGTGGTGACATCGCCGCCGGAGTCGTTTCCGGAACGATTCATGAGGCCAAAGATGACGAGTATGGCTGCGATGATGACACCGCCGACAATCGCGATCGTCACCCAGTTTGTACCGGAGCTAGCTGATTCCGGCGTTGGTGTATTTTCGGTCAAGAGTGGTCTCCTATGCTGTTTTGGATGGCGGCGGAGGCCTGCTCCGGCCCGCTGCCCTCACTGCCTGGCGTGCCGGACCAGGATAGCACAGGCATGGATGCCTCCCAATTCCCTGTGTCTAGTTTCTGAAAGGGACCCTGGAGGCGGTTCCGTCTGCGGACCGCCGATGTTTCCTCTCTCGGCCAGTGTCCTAGCCTGCGCCGGCGTGGCGAGCACCAGACAAAAAGAACTCACCTGCCCGCGGGCAGGTGAGTTCTTTTTGTCTGTCGATTGGATGGCGGAGTGTTATCGTCGCGCCTCTCTGGCCCGCTCCAGCCAAAGGGTGAAGTTGGGGGCGAAGTTCGGATGCGCCTGGCAGATCTCCTGCAGTCGCTCCTCGGTGAGTTGAGCCAGCGCTGCGAAGGTGCAGATGCCGGCATCATACAACCGCTGCTCGAAGACCTCGCCAATGCCCGGCAATGTCTCGAAGTCGTCCGGTTCGGTACCGTCCCACACACGGCCCATGCTGCCGGTTTCTTGCGCAAGGCTGAGGGCGGACGATTGTATTTCGTCCAGGTCTACGCCCTGGAACGCCTTCACCTCCAGGATTTCAGTGAGGTCGTCCTTGGACAACATGCCGACCTCCCAGTAGGTGCCGATGCCGACGGCGTACAGGCGCTGCTCATACGTCTCGCCGATGCCTTCGATGCGGCCCAGGTCCTGTGGACAGGTGTTGATGCTCGCGCCTTCGGGCACGGCGCGGGTGCGCCCACCGCCGTGGGAGACACGCTTGCCCGCGGAGCGCTGCTTTGCCTCCGCGATCCATGCGTCGAAGTCGCCGCGGCGCACACCGGCTGCGGACAGGATCTCGCCCAGTCGCTCCGGCGTGGCGTCCGCAAGCTGCGCATAGGTTGTGATGCCTCCCTCGTTGAGGGCGGCCAACGTGGTAGCGCCAATGCCCTGGATCAGGCCGATGTTGTCGCCCGTTCGGCTGAACAACCGGTCCTGCAATTCCTGCAGACCGGCGTCGTCACCGGCGGCGGCCAGCTTGGCCTGTTCGATCCAGGCGGGGTATGCGACGCGGCGCCATGCCGGCGCTTCGATGATGCCGGCGAGGCTCTCTTCGTCGCTCGCGGCCAGTTGGGCGAATGAGGTGATGCCGGCGGCGCGCAGTTTCTGTGCGTACGCGGGGCCGATGCCTTCCAAGCGCGTCAGGTCGTCGCCTATTTGCATGCGACGGCTCTGGCGAGAGAGCGCGGAGGATTGCGCGATCCACTCTTCGAAGTCCACCTTCTGCCAGGCGGCGGGTTGCACAATCTCTTCCAACTTTTCGGCAGGTGTATTCGCCAGCTCAGCGTAGCTGGTGATGCCGGCGGTGTTGAGCGTTTCGGCGAACTTGGGGCCGATTCCCTTGATGAGCGTGAGGTCGTCGATCCGGCCTTCCGAAAACTCCTCGGTAGTGCCGGCAGTCTCCGCAATGGCGGCAACCATGGCCGCGCGTGTCTCCAGGGCGGGCTCTTCCACCTCGTCCGGGTACAGCATATCGAGCAGTTCTTCCGCCGCCGTTGTCTCGCCCTCTGCGCCCAGGACGATGACGGTCTCCTCTTCCTCGACTTCCACGACGTCGGTTTCCACAACGCCGGTCTCCATGACGCCGGTCTCCAAGACCGCTTCATCCGCTGTCGCTTCGACTATGACAATCGCGTCCTCTGCTTCGTCGATGGTCTCCTGCGCGACATCGGGCTCTGCGACAGCATCATCGACGACTGCAAGCGCAACGCCGGTGGACCGGGTGGCAGTGGCCGACACGTCTTCGACGGCGTCCGCAGCCACGGTTGCCACCGCAACGGACGCCGCCTGCATCTTGTCTTTTTCTCGCTGGCAATCGACCAATTCACGCTGCAGTTTGGCGACTTCGTCATGCAGGTTGTCGTCCAGGCGCTTCTGTAGCAGCCAGGCCACCAACCATCCCAACAAGGCGCCGACGATAAAGGCGGCTAGATACCCCATGCTGTATGCCCTCCTGTTGTTGTATGCGACGAGTGTTCGGGTCTATTCCAATATTGACAATTCTGGTCTGATATTCACAGTTCTGGTTTGTGCCATCGTACTCAAAACACGGAGTGGGGTCAAACGGGGGACGCACTACCGCGCCGTACCTCCAGCGCGCAGCGTAGACGTTCGACGCCCAGCGCCAGGGCGGGGCTGTCGTGGAAGGCGAAGCTCAGGCGTAGCTGCGAGCGCAGTGCGTCGCGGCTGGAGAAGCGTGCGCCGGGCACATAGCTGACGTGCAGCGCCTCGGCGACGGGCAGAAGCCTGACCGTATCGACATGCGGCGGCAGGGATAGCCAAAGAAAGAAACCGCCAGCAGCCTCGTCGAAGCGGGCTTCGGGAATCTGCTCGCGCAGGGCAGCGCTCAGGGACTGGGCGCGGCCAAGATAGGTGGTCTTCAAGTCGCTCAGATATGGAGTGAGCAGGTCGAGTTCGAGCACGGAACGCACGAGACCGGACGTGAAGTGGCTGGGGCAGCCGCCACTGTCCAGCAGGCCGCATCGGGCGATTTTGTCGATGAGCGCGGGGGAACCGTGGATCCAACCCAGACGCAGACCGGGCGCGAGAATCTTGGAGAAGGAGCCCAGCGAGAGGATCGGGGCGTCGCTCCGCATGCAAGGCCAAGGGCGCGGGCGGGGCATGGGTGTAGTCGAGGAGATGGTAGACCTCGTCGGCGACGATGAGCAGGTCGTGCGTCGCCGCCAGCTCGACAAGCTGCCGCCGCCGGTCGCCGGACAGGGTGACGCCGGTCGGGTTCTGAAAGGTCGGAATTGTGTAGAGGAAGGCCGGTCTTTGTCGTGCGAGGATCTCCGCCAGCGCGTCGACGACGAGTCCGTGCTCGTCCGTGGGCGCGGACACGACGCGCAAACCGTGGTCTTCGAAAATGCGCAGGGCCAGGAAATAGGAGGGCTCTTCGACAAGGATGGTGTCGCCGCGGCTGGCGAAGAGCGTACAGATGAGGTCCAGGGCTTGGGATGCGCCTGCGGTGATGACAATGCGCTCGGCGTCGACGGCCTGCGCGTAGTGCGCACCCAGGAAATCGGCCAGACCAAGGCGGAAATAGCCGTCGCCCTGTTCGCTGCCGTAGTTGAGCAGGTACGGGTTGCTCTCCGAGAGTCGATGCTGCGCGGCCTGTCGCATGAGGTCGAGCGGAAGCAGGTCAAAATCAGGCTGGCCGATGCCGAAGTTGACCATGCCGGGCGGCAGCCAGACCTGTGTGGATCGGACGGCCGCATCAGTCGTCCAGGGCTTGTTGCCGGAGAGACTCAGCATAGTGATTCAGCGCAAAGTACGAAGTTGCAGGTTGGCTTCATTGTGATCGCTTCAGTATCAATAGGCGACGGAGAAGTCATCGAGAGAATGACCGAAAAGCTCCAATAACTGATGTATTCGCGGAAGTATATCTCTTGCGCTCAGGTTGACTTCGACCCACACATTTGTGCCTGGCACCGGGGCTGCTCTCGTCATTTCCTTGGGATCGGTGGCGTAGTAGTGGCGAGTCCTTCCCCTAAGGGCGAGTGCTTTCTCATGGAAAGTCTCTGCGTGTATCTCGGCAATTACTGAGGAAGCAATCACGAGAATGCTTTTCCAGCTACTGGCTGCGTAGGACTCGCCAAGAAGTACGAATCCGACCGGACGACGTCCCGTAGGTTCGTCGACTCGCGGACAGTTGTCAGGTGCCGGTTCGGTTGGCTCGGCAATTGTTTGGTGTGGTGCAATAAGGTCGCCCCACCAGTCTTCGTCGACGCTCATAACGGTGAGTGTTCGCTCTTGTACGCCTACCTTGTGCTTGAACAATAGATCCAACAATTCGTTGCTATTGATGAGGCTGATTCGCGCTTTGCCGGACGCTGTTGCTTCGGCTCGTGCTCCCTTAGAAAAATCACTGGTTGTGATGATGATGCCCTGCTGATGAACTTGGAGAGAGCCCCTCAATTGTGTAACTGTGGGGGCGGACACATTGCCTTTCCATCGTTTGGCCTGCACCGCAGCGTTGACGTCAGTGAGCCCCCCAGCGCGAAGAACCCCGACAACATCTATCCCCCCGTCACCTGAGTAAGGCGTTACCTGAAGTGTACTCTCGTCGAAGCCCATTTGGATCAACAATTCGTAGATCAACTCCTCGAATCTATTTGGAGGCATGGAATGCAGAAGCGCCTTGAGCTTTGTACGTGTCGACGAGTTGATTGTTCTCACTTGAGCGTCAATGCCTACGGGTTGCCGCTTTGCCAAAGCAAACTCGCCTCGGCCCGATCTCACAAACCGAGAACCTTCCTGCTTAGTGTCGGTGTACAACCGAGATCCCATAGTTGC
The DNA here is from genome assembly GCA_963752485.1 of uncultured Chloroflexia bacterium. Lineage (GTDB taxonomy): Bacteria > Chloroflexota > Anaerolineae > Caldilineales > Caldilineaceae > JASGTU01. Next base: position 125,470 of record CAVVYP010000007.1, on the reverse strand, counting down.
ATCCGGAGTCAGCCCGGAGGGCGCTATCAGACCCTCTTGCAGAGCGATCTCCGTGATTCGCTGGTAATGCAGCGGCCCTTTGTGCTCGTTGAGTATTTTGTAGGCGGCTTCGAGATATGTCATCTCTACAACTCCCAATAGTTGCTGGAAAACCGACGCTGGAGTGGTCGACAGTTTCGCCGCGCCTTGCCTTTTTTAGCTGCTCTCTATTCTCAGCCATCCTCTGTAACATCTGCGTCCTCTGTGGTGAACGCTGTCGTAGGCGGCGACGATCGTTTGCCGCTGAAGCGCAGCTCGCGCAGGTTCTCCCGGATCATGAAGGAGACCAGCGCCACAATCGCCACCAGGATGGCCAGCTTCCAGAACTTGAACAACAGCAGGACCGCCGACACAATCGCCAGCAGTACAGAGACATTCAGCAAGTAGCTGCTCAGATAACCGCGCGCCACGGCTTCGAGCGCGAAGAAACCGAACCCGACGCCCATCAGCCACCAGATCCAGTGCGCCGGCCGGAAGTACACCAGTCCGGCCACCAGCGCCAGAAGCAGTCCGCCGCTGATGGCGGACCAAAACTCAGCGCCGCGTGTCAGATGGGTCACCGGCGGGGCGGGCTTGTGCTGCTGCCGCAGGTGCGCGTGCGGATCGCCCAGGTCACCGCCGCGCACGCGCTGCCAAATAGGCTTCGGCCGCACGGCGCGTCTCCAGCACGCTGATGCGCTCGGCATAGAGTTCATTCAGCGCATCCTCTTCTTGGTCCCGTTTCTTCTGCTGTTCTCTTTCGATGGCGGAGACGAACTCGCTCTCCTGCAGCGCGGCGACCCCGAGCGTGAGCCGGCGCAGCTTCTCGCGTTGGCGGCGGATCTCGGCTTCGAGTTCCTTGCCGCGGCTGCGCAGCGTCTCGACCTCGTCTTCCAGTTCCGGTACGAGGTTTTCGGGCGGCGTGACCTTGTCCAGACCGGCCCAGCCGAGCGGGTCGTACCACGATTTGCGGATGCTGCCGTCGCGATTGTATTTCGGGCCGGAGGGCGCGCGTTCGCCGCCGAAGGGATCCTCCGTGTCCAGACCCCACAGGCCGCGGTAATGGTCCACCCACGGCAGATCGTCGGCGATGAGGACAGGCGTCCACGTTTCGCCCGCGCCGGGTCCGATGCAGGGGCCGTCGCCGCGTGCGTAGTCGACGAAGGGAATGCTGACCAGGCCGTGGGTGGCCGGCTCATCGTCAAGCGTTCGGTCCGCGCCTTGTCCCAGATTGTTGGACCAGAAGTTAGAGACCCAGTCCAGCATCTTCTGGAGCGGACGCAGCGGGGAGGGCTCCACGCTCGTGAGGTACTCGCCGGGCAGGAAATAGCTGGCGTGGGAACCGGCCCCGGCGTAGACGACAGGATGGCTGCCGCCGACGAGGTGGAGATCGGGGTCGTCCCAGCGGCGGCGCAGGTCATCCCCTTCGTAGTCATGGGAGGCGTAGGCCACCCAGCGCGGCTCGAGCTCGCCGCTTCTGCCGGAGAGATAGATGAAGATCTGTTCCCAGTCGGACTCGTGATCGTTGACGCCGTAGAAGCTGGAACGCCAGTCGTTCATGGGGTAGAAGAAAAGGTAGTGCAGCACGGTGTAGCCGCCGATGCGCACGACGCGGGCGTAGTAAACGCGCCGCGGGTCGTCCTTCCGCATCTCCTTGTATCGGAGGTCGGCGGCGGCGGTGGTGCCGCCGGGCACAGTGCCGCGCACCAGGAGACTCAGATCAAAGAGCGAATCGACGATGCGGGGGAAGATGCCGACGCGGGCAAGTCTGCCGGGCGCGTGAAAGGGCGGCCGATCGGGTCGCAGACGCCAGCGGCCATATTCGATCACGTCCATGGGTTCGTCGACGAAGCGCAGGTAGAGCGAGTGCTTGTCGGGAATGTCTCTGAATGTGGCGAGGTTGTCCAGCGTCAGTTCGCCGAAACCCTTCAGCTTGACAGGAGGGCCCTGCTGCGGGCGCAGCCACAAGCTGCTGCGCTTGACATATTCATCCACGGCGCAGGGGAAATAGAGCTCGCCCAAGGTATAGCAAACGACGGGCTCGTATTGGCGGAGGAGCGCCAGGTCTCCGAGGATGTCGCTGTTATTGCCGTCGCTGATGCTGTCGCTCATGCGGCGGGCAGCGTACGCGTTTCGGCAGCGTGCGGTGGTTCGACGCCGGCCGGATCGATGAAGGCTTGTTGCACGTCACGCTGATTCATGTAGAAAACGATCAGCACGGAGACGGCCATGGCGATGTAGTTGGGGCGCGGATTGTAAAACGCCCAGATGTTGAGGACCATCCCAACTCCGGTATTCAGCATCACCAGGAACCAGCCCCAGCGTCGGAGACGCAAGAGACCAATCACAATGAAGACCTGGACAACGCTCGTGGCGATGAAGTAGATCATGAGCCACCGTTCCAACTGCAGGCCGGCCAGAGTCGGAATGGTCAGGGTCAAGTCAAAGTAGAGGACGACAACAGCGCCCACGCCATAGAGGGCGCTGAGCGTGGAGAGTACGATAATGGCGTTGACGCCGAAGGGGCGTTTGCGCTTGGCGGGCAACGTGCCGGCCGGAGTTACAGAGGCTGTCATGGCGTCACCGGCTCGTCAGCGCTTGTCGGGCAGCAGCCACTCGGCGACTGTGCTGACGATGCTGATGATAAGGCTGCCGAACAGCGCGGCCACGAGGCTCTCGAAGAACGATCCTTCGATGTCATCAGGTCGCCGGTCAGCCATGCTGTGAGCATCAGCATAAGTGCGTTCACGACAAAGGCGAACAGCCCCAACGTGAGAATGGTGATGGGGAATGTCAAGTATCCGGGCAATGGGCCGGATGAAGGCGTTGATCAGGCCGAAGACGACGGCCAACAGCAAAAGCGTAATCAGGCTGTCGTCGGCCAGTGAGATGCGCGGCACGATATAGGCCGCCAGCCACAGGCCGAACATGTTGATGATGATACGAATGAGCAAACGCATGTGTGTCTCCCTTGCCGATGCGGATCGTTGACCAAATATCCTCTCACGGGCCATTGTAAGGCAAAACGCCGGGTCGCGCACTTGGCAGTCAATCACGGAAACACCCGCACGCAGGTCGGTACCGCTTGCGCCGATCAACGCCGATCGAATCGATATCGCCTGTTTGACCTGCTGATCTATCCACAGATCGTAGTTCAGCGGAGATCAGTTCAATCAGCGTAGATCTGCGTCCCACGCATTCCTTGTCACCCCCTGCCCCATCACACTCTCACATTCCGCGCCCCCGCCCTAGCAAAGCACATACCCGCCACAAACGGGGATGCACTGCCCGGTCACGTAATCCGAGAGATCGGTGACGAGGAATTCCACGACTTTGGCGCAGTCCTCGGGCAGACCCAGGCGGCCAAGCGCAATGCGCGACTCGAGTTCCTGGCGCAGTTCCGCATCTGCGCGGCCTTGGGCAATGGCGCGGGAGCTCAGGATCCAGCCGGGCGCGATGCAGTTAACGTGGATGTTGTATGGGCCGAGTTCGGCAGCCAAACCGCGTGTGTAGTGGATCACAGCGGCCTTGGCCACGGAATAGGGCCCTCCGCTGCTGCCGATAATGCCGGCCTGGCTGCCGACATTGACGATCTTGCCGGACCGCTGCTCTTTCATCGTGGCCGCGGCCGCCTGGCAGCAGTGGACCGTTCCCATCAGGTTCAGGTCCAGCGTACGGCGGAAGTCGTCACCAAAGAGCGCGCCGCCCGCGTTGTTGACGAGGATGTCGAGGCGGCCGAAGCTGTCCGCGACCTGCTCGAACATGGCGCGCACCTGCTCTTCCTGCGTGACGTCGGCCTCGATGCCCAGTGCGCGTACGCCCAGGGCCTCGATCTCCGCCGTCACGCTCTCTGCGCTCAGCTCCTCGTTGTATTCGCGGTGGGCCTGCAAGCTGACGTCGTTGACGACAACATCAGCGCCAAGCCGCGCCAGTCGCAGGGCAAACGCCCGGCCAAGCCCGCGTCCCGTGCCGGTGACGACGGCGACTTTGCCTGCCAGTTTCTTGTCGCTATCAGTCATGTTGTGTCGTCTCCTCTCTTTCCAATTGACCGAGATGCAGTCCCGGCGACTGAAGGAGATAGCCGCCCAGAACGGCGTCTCGGTCGCCGAGATCATTCGCCAAAGCGTCGACACCTACTTAGGTGCTTCACAGCGTCCCAGTCGCGAAGAACTGCGCGAGCGGGCGAGATCCATCGTCGGGAAGTACACATCTGACCGATCGGACGTGAGCGTCAACCACGACGAATATCTGGACGAAGCCTACGGGGACTTTGACTGGTGACGGTGTTCCTGGATACGTCTGCGCTTTTCAGTTTTGTCATTCAGAACGACGACAACCACAGTCTGGCAGCCGAGATATGGAACCGGCTGCTCGACAAGGGTGAGTCGCTGATCACAACGAACTACGTGCTTCTGGAGACGTACTCGCTGCTGCAGAGACGTTCCAGTATTGAGGCAGTGCGTGCATTCAGCACCCATGTCGCGCCCTACGTCACCGTCGTCTGGATTGACGAAGCCCAACATGCCCGGGCCGTTGAATCCTTTCTGGCCGCCGGGGAACGCCGGCTCAGCCTCGTGGACTGTACCAGCTTTGTCGTCTGCCGCGATTTTGGCGTGGAACGAGTCTTTGCCTTTGACCCCCACTTCGAGCGTGGCGGCTTCCAGTTGCTGGCTTGAAAAGGCTGGACCTCAGCACGCACACCCGAGCTACGGATCGGGCGGGCCAAGACAGGACGCAGGTCAAACCGGTCCAGATCGACCAACGTTGTTCCGCCAATCGTGCTGAATCGGCATTGATCTGCGTCCACTTCCAAAGCTCCCTCATCAATGCGGATGTGAACGACCTCCTGCATGTAGATTCCCGCTACGGGCATGGCGAAGTCGCAATCGAGGTCAGTGGCGCTGCCACCCCGGAGGTCACCTTCGTTACCGCCTCACCCCTGCGTCTTCTGCCACGCCTCGTATTCGACCCGCGCTTCGTCGCTGAGCGGGTAGTACTTGCGCAGCTCGCCGCCCTGGGCCAGACGCATGCGCGTGAACTCTTCCCAGTCGTGCTTCTCGCCGGCCTGCTCTACGACTTCCTCGGCCAGCGAGATCGGCACCACCACTGCGCCGTCGTCATCGGCCACGATGATGTCGCCGGGCATGACCAGCCGGCCGCCGCAGGCGATGGGCACGTTGACGGCGAAGGGGAAGATGTTGGTCTGGGCGTGGTAGTTGGGCGTCACGCCCTTGAGCCACATGCCCAGGTCCAGGTCTGGGCGTGCGTCCAGTCGCGGATGCAGCCGTCGATGACGACGCCGGCCCCGCCCTTGCCCAAGAAGTAGGTGAGCATCATCTCGCCGAAGATGCCGCTGGCCATGTCGCCGCGCGCGTCGACCACGACCACATCGCCGGGCTGCGTGTGATAGAGCACGTGGCGGTGAAGCTGCGTTTCGGGGTCGGCGTACTCGCCGCGCGCGTACTGGTCCTCGCGTTTGGGCATGCACTGCAGCGTCAGGGCCGGACCGACGACGCTCTTGCCGGGCGTCCACGGCGTAGGGCCCGTGCAAGATGCGGATCGCGGATGCCCAGCTTGGGCAGCACGCCTGCTGTGGTGGCGCTGCCGACTTCGCGCAGTCCGTCGATGATTTCTTTGGGCGGGCGAGTAATGTCCGGCGTCTGAACCATGTGTAGCCTCCTGATGATACTGTTTCTGTTGCGGCGCGCACGTGGCGGTGCGCTGCCCTACACAGTGCTGGCTGGATGGATAGCGGGGGGGGTTGTGAAAACAATTCGCCTGTATGATACTTCAGGAGACGGCAGCGGACAATGAGACAAACCACACGATTTGCGGCTCACGTCGCAACTATCGAAAGGAGGGGCAACCGTGAACTTGTGGGACTTCCTGGTGGCCGCGTTTGCTTTCTCGTTTCTGATTGGAGTCGCTCTGGTATTTACGGTTGTTGTCGCATTCGCGCTCTTACTGCTGATGCGATCCGCCGTTGGCCGCAACGACGCAATCCGCGTCAGTACAGGGGGCGGATCCGTCCCTGGCATCCCCTTCTATACGAAACAGGGGCGCTTCTTCCAGGAGACTACCTACCTGGAAACGTTGGCCACGATTATGTTGACGGCGAAGCAGGTCACCTATGACGACGCCGGCAAAGCGCAACAGTCCAGTACGTGGTACGCAGTTAGCAAGACGGCCTCGTGGCCGGGCGACGCAGCCGGCGCGATCGAGCAGATACAGGATGCGCTGGGCGAGGCGGCCAAAAAGTCGACGCCGGACGCGCAACTGGACGAGTGGTCGCATGCCCTGGACAGGTTCGAAATGCTGGCGCCCTACAACGGGTCAGTTCCAGCCACTGCGCCCCTGGTCGGCAACGACGTGCGCGCAGAGAGTGCAGTCGATTATTCCCAGCCCTACTACCTGAACGCCGCGCAGCCGCTGATCGGCTCGGCCAATCTCTCCGCCAAGCTGGCCGCGGACGGTACGCTGACGGAGTCGACCGCCACGGTAGAGGATACCACGCTGGCCACCATCCTTGGCGCACTGCCCGCCAGTGAACTGATCTCCGCCTTCCCCACGCCGGACTTCAGCAAGCCCGCGAAGGCTGTCACTTTGAACATGATGGAGGGAATGATCGAACTATTGGCCGCGCCGCAGGTTCGCCACGAGTTCAGTCTGGAGCTGGAACGCCACTATGTGCGCCATGTGTTGCGCAGGGACCAGGCCACGCGTGACTTTGCCGGTCCCATCCCGCTTGGTGAGCATACACTGGCATGGTACCGTCGCGAATACATCTCCGCGGTCGATATTGGCGAAGAGGAAGACGAGAAAGCAGAGGCGGCTGCCTAGCACGGGTGGGAGCGTGACCACGATCAGACGAAGGTTTCGGCCCGGTTGACGCACGCTCCCACCCATGCTAGGCTTTCCGCGCCGCCCGCTTGTTTGCGCATTTGTAGGGGATGCGCCATTTGCGGGATTGCGGCAGGGGATGGGAGAGACTCGTGCCGGAGCGGCGAGAAATTCGACTGCTGGGTGCTTTTCGCGCGACCGCCTGTGACATCGGTATCGCAGACCCAACCGCGCCGCGTGCGCAGTCCCTTCTCGCCTATCTCATCCTCCATGCCGGCGGACCGCAGCCGCGCCAGCATCTCGCCTATGTCCTCTGGCCGGACTCCACGGAAGCACCAGGCCCGCACGAACCTGCGTAAGGTCATCCACCAGATACGCAATACGCTGCCCGCGGCGGATGAGTGTCTGTACATGACGCGCACTGCGATTCAGTGGCGTCCGGAGCTCGCCCTATCTGTGGACGTGTTCGAATTGGATCGCATGTTGGACCGCCTCGCCGATGACGCGGGCGACGCCAGCGTTCTCTGCGACATGTCGCCGAGCTATACGAAGGCGAATTGTTGCCCGGCAACTACGACGACTGGATCGGCCGGACCGCGCGAGGGCTATCGCCGGCGTGTCCGTCCGCGTTCGGTAAGCTGGTACAGCGCTTGGAAGAAAGCCGGACTACGATGAGGCCATCCGCTACGCTCACCGTCGCCTTGATCTGGATCCGTCTGGACGAGACGGCGTTCGAGCAGTTAATGCGGCTCTACTTGCTGAATGGAAATCGCAGCGCTGCGCTGAACGCCTACAGGCAGTTTGCAGCGGACGCTTGACCGAGAGCTGGGCTCGAGCCTTCCGCCGACATCCAACTGGCCTATCAACGTGCGCTGGATTTCGGATTCGCCGCGTCAGCCTTGCTGCAGGCGATATCGACTCGCGCGCGCAGCCGACGGCTTGTGGGTCGTGAGGAAGAATGGCGGACACTGCGCCGCCGTCGTGGCAGCGTGCTTGTCCGGGCAACGCGCACCTCGTCGCAATCACTGGCGAGGCCGGCATCGGCAAGACGCGGTTGGCTGAAGAACTGCTGACGTGGGCGCGCAGCCAAGGGTCACCGCGCCGAGTGTGTACGCTCCTATGCCGCGCATGGCGCCTTGGCCTACACGCCCGTCACCGAACTCCTGCGCACGGAGTCGTTGCAGCGCCCAGCTTCCCGGACTGGACGACATCTGGCTTTCCGAAATCGCACGGCTGCTACCAGAGCTGCTCAACGAGCGACCTGGGCTGCCAGCGCCGCAACCCATGGCGGAATCTTGGCAGCGCCAGCGATTCTTTGATGCGCTGGCGCGAGCTGTCTGGTCGACGACGCACCCCTCCTGCTCCAAATCGACGACCTGCAATGGAGCGACCAAGACACGCTGGAATGGCTTGCCTATCTCTTGCATCGCAACGCCGATGCCCGGTTGCTGGTTATCGGCATCCGTGCGCACCGACGAGGCCGATGGTGACCATCCGTATCGTAAGCTGGAGCTGGCCCTTACCCATTCTGACCAAATGGACGGAAATTACGCTGTCCCCGCTGGACCACGCCGAGACGCAGATGTTGGCCGTGAATGTGGCGGGTCACGAGCTCTCCCCGGAGAAGGCCGCAACACTCTACGCAGACACCGAAGGCAATCCGCTCTTCGTAGTGGAGACGGTGCGCGCCGAGGCTACAGAAACGGCCGGCGAGACATTACCTGCACACGCTGCACCGGGTCCAGACGAGGTCATCGCCCGGCTGCCCACCAAGGTGCACACGGTAATTCGCGGACGGCTGGCGCGTCTCTCCCCACGAGCGCATGAACTAGCAAACCTGGCCGCCGTGGCCGGACGCTCCTTCTCATTCGACGTGCTGCACCTGGCCAGCGAGCAGGACACAGCCACGTTGGCCGACGGGATAGAGGAACTGCTCAATCCCGCATCATCGTGGAACGTGGCGCGGACTACTACGACTTCAGCCATGACCGTATCCGCGATGTGGCCTATTCGAGATCAGCCGCGTGCGCCGCCGTCTGCTGCACGATCGCGTGGCGCAGACCCTGCTACGGGTATATGACGGCGATCTGGACAGCATCAGCGGCCAATTGGCAGAACATTTCCTGCAGGCAGGTCGAAAGCAGGAAGCCATCGACTACCTTATCCGCGCTGGCGACCGCTCCGTCGATCAGTATGCTAACGAGGAAGCGCTCAACTTCCTTGCCCGCGCCTTGGCGCTGTTGCCGGAGAATGAGCTGGAGCGGCGTTATGCGATCCTGGTCGAAGGCTGGACATCTATGACGCGCAGGCAAGATGTACTTCACAGGCTAGATGAGTTGGATGCCGTGGAAGATGTCATCAACCGTCTCGACGACGGCGACAGAGAGACGACTGCGCCGCCGGGCGAATCTGTTGACGCGACGCTCACTGTACGCCTATCAGGTCGGACTGGTGCCGGAGTCGATACAATTTGGCGCGCAGGCCATGCGACTAGCTGCAGAAGCACAAGATCCGGACGCGGACTAGCCCTGGCTCGCTTGGCAATCAGCTTCGCATACTGGGCAGCAGGCGACATGCAGAAGGTACGGGACCTATTCCGTGAACCACTGGAGTGGGCCAAACAGCAAGGCCGCCTTGACATTGCCGCTGAGATTATGTCTAGGCTTGGCTGCTACCGGCATGTTTTCCGGCATGCCGGCGACAGAGATCCAAGAGCTACATTGAGCAATTCCTCGCCATCCACGAGCGCATCGGCAACCTGGTGGGACAGGCTGACGGCCACAACAAATTAGGGTACCTCTCATGTCCACGGCATTCGAGGGTCGCGTATGACGAGGCGCTAGCGCATTACGAGCGGAGCATTCGAGCTCGGTGAAATGACGGGTTCGACTTTCTGGCACGCAACTGCCGAATCCAATATTGGCTATCTGTACACTCCTCTTGGAGACTATGCCACGGCGCGTTTTCACCTGGAAATGTCATTGCGCATTTCGAGGGAAAGCGACAACAGACAACGTGAGGCGAGCGTACTTGTCTACTTGGCGTTGAGCAACGCAGTCGTGGTGACTTCGTTGAGGCGGTGGTCTCGCTGCAGGCTGCGCTGGAAGAATTGTCGAAGATCCGCCTCTCGCTATGGGGTACGTGGGCGCACCGCGAATAGTCGCTAGCGTATCGGGGGATGGGCGACTATCAATTGGCGGAGAAGCATGCGCATGAAGCCATCGACATGGCGCGCAGTTCGGCGACACGCGCCAAGAAGGCTACGCGCTCACTGCGCTGGGTTAACGCTGGAGGACCGGGACTATCCGGAGGCCGCGGAGTATTTCCGCCAGGCATACGATTGCTACGTGGCGATGGAGCTCTTCAATCGCAGCATGGCCCCGCTGGCCGGGCTGGCGCGATTGGCCGCGACGTGCTGGCGACTGCGATCAGGCAACGCCTATCTTGAGCAGATGCTCGATCACCTTGCTGCGCACGAACTGGACAAGACCGAAGAGGGCTTTCGCGTCTACGTCACCTGCTACCGCCTGTTGCACGCGGCAGGCGACCCGCGCGCAGCAGACTTCCTCACCATCGCGCAGGAGCATCTGCGCATCCGCGCCGCCAGTCTGTCCGAGACGCAACACCTGCGCATGTTCTGGGACATGACGGACCACCGGGAAATCCGTGATACGGCGCTTCCCCTTCGCTAATCGCGCGCTGATACCCACGCCTCATGGTAACGCTGCTTCCCGTCCGATACTCGCTGACGGGTGTATCCTTGCCGCATACATGCAATAGCGAGGAGACGACCCGATGGAACACGGGAAGTAGACCGGTCCGAAACTGCCCTATTGCATCCGGACACCCGACTAGGCTACGTCGCACCTTTCGATTAGCGACATGGCGCGTTCACTTGACTTCTACCGGCGCGCCATGGGTCTGACTCGTGCACCGGCAGGAGGGCGACACAACTTAGCTTGGCGCGGGCGGGGCGGACTTGCTCGTGCTGACCGAGAGGCCGGACGCCGTGTCCATTTGCGTGGCGCACGGGCCTCTACCACTTCGCCCTGCTGACCCCCTCGCGGCGGGCGCTGGCCCATGCCCTGCAGCGGCTCATCGCCACGGGCACGCGCACTCACCGGCGGCTCCGACCACGGCGTGAGTGAGGCGCTCTATCTGGACGACCCCGACGGCAACGGCATCGAGATCTACCGCGACCGGCCGCGCGACGAATGGCCGCGCGCAAATGGTCGACTGCAGATGACGCTTGACCCGCTCGACTATGAAGGCATCCTGGGCGAGCTCGACGGCGAGGATGCAGTCCGGTCGCAGATGGAGCCGGGGACTGTGTTGGGCCACATGCACCTGCACGTTGCGCATCTGGCGGAAGCTGTGGACTTCTACACACGCGTCGTCGGACTGGAGTTGCAACAGTATTACGGCGACAGCGCCGCTTTCCTCTCGGTGGGCGGCTATCACCACCATCTTGGCCTCAATACGTGGCAGGGCGTGGGCGCACCGCCGCCGCCCGCCAATGCCGTGGGACTGCGGAATTTCATGGTGGAACTGGTCGACCTGGAAGAGATGGAACGTCTTCGCGGGCGACTTGGGGCTTCGAACATCGCCTACCAGCAGGACGGCGCCGGCCTGCTGGCGCATGACCCGTCACACAATGGCGTGATCTTCACAACCGCTTAGCGACCGGCGTACACGCGCCGCTTGGCCCTGCGCGACCCGACTCGTTGCTGCAATGCATACGCGAACCGCCTACGCGCCGGATTTCCGCCATCTCACCGCGAACACGTTGGCGGCGTAGACTGCGACCGTGTTCGCCATTCCCACGAACCCCAAAATCGCGAACCAGAGAATCCGATCCGCCACGGTCGGGACGGCGGTCGGCTCTCCGCCGCCGGGCAGCAGCATAACCAATAGGCCGGCGGCGGCGCCTGCCACCAGCCCATCCAGGAGCACATAGAGCAGCCGGTGTGGTTTTCGTTGCCTGTACCAACCGATGTAGGTGGGCACGCGGTAGTACACAAGCAGGGCGCACACCCCCACCAGGAATACGATCGCGACGAATCCCGGCGGCGGCGGGTGGTCGGCGCCAGCGTAGAGGACGGCCAACCAGAAAATGAAGAAGATTCCGCCACTGACGAGCGCATTCCTTCGATAACTTGGTTTGTCCGCCATGAAGACCTTCGCCCGTACTTTGGAGAACAAGGACTATACACTGCATAGGATCGCCAGTCGATCCTGCTTAAGCACGCAGTTCGGCATGGGTGGGGCGAGCATGATGCACTGTGCAAAGCCGGCGATCAGGATGCCGGATCCTGGAACAGGCTGTGCAAATCGAACAAGACATGCGTCCGATGTTGGGCGATTCCAGTCTTGCTGCCGGCGCTGAACCGGCCCGTTACGAAGCTCCGCGCGCCATCATCAGAGAACGGCGACGTCCGCGACTTCAGGCGGGGGCGGTACGCGCCGCGTACGAAGGAAGCTGGTCAACACGACGGCCGCCAGCAGCGAAGTGACCGCGCCCGTGAGGTACATGGCGCCGAAACCGGCCGTCTCGATCAGGTAACCGCCAGATCAATCCTGTAGTGGCCCACCCCAGGGCCAAGCCGATAATCAATACCCCGGCGCTGGTCGTCCGCCACCTGGGTGTCACAAGTTCCTGACCGAAAAGATCGCGGGCGGTCGCCAGCATCGTGATGGCGGCCGAAGCGCCCATATAGGAAAGTGTCGCCGCCGACACCACCGGGAAGGCGGCGAGTGCGACGAGAAAGAAGCTTAGCACCAGGATCGTGGCGACATAGGCATACCCTGTGCCTAGCCGCAGGAGCAAGATCGGCGTCGACAGTGCGGCCGCGATGGGCAGAAGTTGCGCCACAGCCATGATCCCGCCGATCTGCGCCGTTGGTACATCCAGCCCCGCGCTCAGATAGACGTTGAAGAATGCTCGCGCCGAGCTTTCTCCCGTGGCGGCCAGGAACACAATGCCCCCGAACAGCACCAGGATCCAGACCGGGACGCTGTCTGCTTGGCCCGGCTGCGGATTCGGCGTCACCAGCTTGTGCCGTTCGGCCCCGGCCAAGGGGATCAGCGCCAGCATGACGAGAACTGGCCCAAGGAGCAGCGCCATACGGTAGACGTCCGGATCGTCGATCGAACTGCCCGTCCTGCGCGCGATGAGCCCTGGCAACACGCCTGCGACGAGGCTCCCCAGGAACCCAGCGGCAGGGAATGTGGCTTGAAAGACGCCGAAAGCATGGCGCCGGTCCTGATCGTTCGTAATCCACATCAGGTAGGGCGCCATGTTGACGCTGAAGAAAGCCACGCCCAACATCATCAACGACTGACAGCCGACGATCCAGTAGCCCCACAGATGGACTGGCAGGCTCTGCGCCACCAACAGCAGCCCAATGGCCAGCGCCGAAGTTGCATAGCCCAACATAATGGCGTTGCGCAGGCCGATGTGACGGCCCAGTGTACTGGACGGGAGCGCGGCCGCAGCCCAAACCAACTGGCCAACTGCGAGCGACATCCCGATAAAGCGGGCGTCGAAACCCAATCGCAGCAGATACAGGTTCTGCAGTACGCCCTGAAGACCGAAGAAGACCGACGTGGCCAATGCGACCGCCATCAGCAACCGGCGCAGGCTGGGGCTGAACGATCGTATCGCTTCCCGGTATCCAGCCATCCACCATCACTCCGCCGCAACAGGTATGCCGCAACAGGTTTATCGACATCTACGGGGAAGCCGCGCCGCGCCGTCGCATGCGGTTGGCGAGACGCGCAAAACGCTTACCGATTGTCGTTCAGCTTAGCACGCGTATTGACGGATGTCGCAACCGTGCGTATGCTGGAAACGCAATCCGCCTCCCTCCTGAAAGGACCAGCCGATGAACGGTTCCATGACGAGCAAGGAACGAGTCCTCACCACCTTCGAGCACCGCATCCCGGACCGCGTGCCCATGTGGTACGGGGCCGACGCTTCCGTTACGCAGAATCTCATGCGCATTCTCGGCGCAGAAAGCGAAGAGGCGCTGATGCAGCGGCTGCACATCGACTTCCGCCGCGTGCGCGAGCGCTACGCCGGACCGCCGCTACAAGAGTATGCGGACGGCAGCCGCCAGTCGTGGTGGGGCGTCGACCGCATCGGCGACTACTATGGCCAGCCGTACAGCCATCCGCTGGCCGGGGTCGAGACCGTGGAGGAGGTGGAGGCGCACGCGTGGCCCTCGCCCGACTGGTTCGACTTCTCGCATCTGCGCGCCAGTGCGAACAGTGGCCGGAGCACGCCATCATCGGCGGGCCGTGGGTCGTCATCTTCACAGACGCCACCGAGTTGGTCGGCATGAGCGAATTCTTCATGAAGATGATCACGCACCCGGAGGTGATGAAGGCCATCCTGCAGAAGGTGAGCGACTTCTACTTCGAGCTTGCCGTACGCCACTTCGAAGCCTGCGGCGACCTGCTGGACATCTTCTTCTTCGGCGACGACCTGGGCACGCAGCAGGCGCTCTTCATCTCGCCGGAGATGTGGGACGAGTTCCTGCGCGAGCATTTCGTACGTTTCCTGGAGCTGGGACGGCAGGCCGGGCTCAAGACAATGTTCCATTCGTGCGGCTCCGTGCGCGGGCTGATGGGCCGCTGGACCGAATTGGGACTGGACGCGCTGAACCCCATCCAGCGGCAGGCGAAGGGCATGGAGCTTGACCACTTGAAGGAATTGTACGGCGACCAGCTCTGCTTCCACGGGGCGATCGACCACCAACAGGTGTTGACGTTTGGCTCGGAGGAAGATGTACGCGCTGAGGTGCATGAGGTGATCGACGTGCTTGCTCCGGGCGGCGGCTACTGCCTGGCCGCCAGCCATGACCTGCTCCTGGCGGAAATGCCGCCGGAGAACATCATCGCCATGTTCGACGAGGGGTATGCGTACGGGCGATACGGCTAGCATGGACCACGAGAGTTCGCAGAGGACACAGAGGCAAGTCTGAGGAACGTACGAGGAACACCCGGCGACGCGAAAGAAGAGGAGGGGCGCGCAAGTCCTCTCTTCAGTCGCGCCTTTGAGTTTCTCCGCGTTTCTCTGTGCGCTCCGTGGTGGATGAGCGATATTCCGGCGTGGGGCGAAATGGAGGCTCGTTGGTATGCGACGCGATGAAGTGATCAAGGCGATCAATTTCGCGGGGCCCGCGTACGTCCCCATCTGCTTCTTCAACGCGGACTTCGAACGCTCTGACGTCGTAGTGAAAGAGGTGCAGCACCACTTCCAGGGGTCGAATCGAGACGTGTCGGAGTGGGGCTTCACCTGGGAGCGCATGGACGACACCATGGGGCAGCCGAACACGTACGTGGTGGAGTCATGGAACGATCTGCCCGCTCTGCGCATTCCCGAGCCGGCGGCGGAGTGGCGTTTTGATGGCGTGGCGCGAGTGGACCGAACGCTATGCCGATCGCTATCGTGTCGGCAGCCTCGGGCTGAGCGGGTTCACCTCCATGTGGTGTCTGCGCGGATTCGAACGGTTGATGGTCGACATCGCGCTGGAGCCGGAACGGGTGCGGCAGTTGGCGGACGTCGTGTTCGGCTTCGAGGAGGCGCTGATCCGCGAGTTGCCGCAGCGGGGCTTCGACGCGGTGGGCTTCTTCGACGACTGGGGCACCCAGGAGGGCATGCTGGTCTCGCCGCGAACGTGGCGCGCCCTTTTCAAGCCCTACTACGCGCACCAGTTCGAGTCTGGTCCACCGGCTGGGCATGCACGTCTATTTTCACTGCTGCGGCCAGTTTCTGCCCATCATCCCGGACTTGATCGAAGTGGGCGTGGATATACTGAACATCTCGCAGCCCAACGTCTATGACATCGCTGAACTGGGCCGGCGCTTTGGCGGCGAGGTCTGCTTCCTCTGTCCGGTTAGCTATCAGACGACGTCGCTGTCGGGCACGCGCGACGAGATCTTCGCAGACGTGCAGCGACTGGTGGATCACCTGGGCAGCTACAACGGCGGGTTGATCGGCTATGTGGAGGAGTATGCGTCGATAGGCCTTTCGCAGGCGAACTACGACGCCATCGTGGAGGCGTTCGAGACGCTGGGACGCGTGCGGCTGTAGCAGTGGTTCCGAGAATGGCGATGGCGTGTCGCCGCAGACAGCGTGCTGAAAAAGTAAGGACCGGCGTTGTGCCGGTCCGTGGGTGTCTAGGCTGGATGCTGGTGAATCGATCCGCGGCTAGAATCCGGACTCGATCTTGCGGACGTTGGCGGCGGACAGGCCCTTCGGGCCTTCTGTTACGGAGAACTCGACCTGGTCGCCTTCCTGCAGAGTCTTGAAGCCCTGGCTTTCGATGGCGGAGTAGTGGACAAAGACATCCTTGCCGCCTTCATAGGTGACAAAGCCGTAGCCCTTCTGGTCACTGAACCACTTGACGGTGCCGGTATAGCGCTCTTCACTCATCGTTGGACTGCTCCTCACGTCTTCTTGCTGAACACTCTTTGAACCTGAACACTATCCTGGATACAAACACCAGTTGCGTACAAAACGTCGTTGTTCCTGCAACTGAGCATGGAGCCCCGCCCCTGCCTATGTCAGACGGTATGCGGCCGAAGGCGGTCTTCAGCACCGGTGCGTGAGAACAGGCAACATCTTGCCACGGTACGATACGCCAACACGATTGGCGTGTCAAGTTCGCTTTGGTTTTCGCCGGCGGTTTCAGATCTGCGCGTCGACACGCCAGATCGGGACGCTGATCACAGCACATTGGACCAAGCTTCGCTGGTTCTTCTGCCCTGTCCGATGGCGTTTCGGCGGACGTGGGAGTTCGGTGTCTCCGGTCCGGAAGTGGTGTGATTGTCGCAATACAGCCAGTTTCGGAGTCGCCTGCGATTGCCACGGCGCGTACAGGTTGTGCTATGCTCAGACAGAGGAAAGGCTCCGCAAATACACCGTCACACTACGCAGCAGCCGCGCCGAGATGGTCAGACGGTACGCGGAGCATTGCTTCTGCATCTTCCAGCGCATACGTACATAACACGCCGGATCCATGAGCGACGGAAACAAGGAGCGATGAAATGGCTGAACGCAAGAAGATTACGCTGACCACTCTGTTCCAGAAGGTCGCCAAGGGCGAGCAGATCACCTGGCTGACCGGATACGATTACCCGACCGCCTACTTCCACGAGGAGGCCGGCATCGACATGATCCTGGTGGGCGATAGCCTGGGCATGACCATGCTGGGCTATGATACCACGTTGCCCGTGACCATGGACGATATGATCCGTCACACGCAGGCCGTGCGCCGCGGCGCGCCGACCGCGTTCGTGGTGGGCGACATGCCCTACATGAGCTACCAGCCCAGCGTGGAAACGCGCCATCCGCAACGCAGGCCGCTTCATGGCCGAGACGGGCTGCGACTGCATCAAGCTGGAGGGCGGCGCAGGAAATGGCCGACCGCATCCGCGGCATCGTCGGCGCGGGCATCCCCGCCATAGGGCATCTGGGCCTGACGCCGCAGAGCGCCAGCGCGTTGGGCGGGTTCCGGCTCCAGGGCAAGAGCGCGCTGCAGGCCAAGAAGATCGTCGACGACGCCAAGGCGCTGGAAGAGGCGGGGGCGTTCGCCATCCTGCTGGAGCTGGTGCCCGACCGGGTCTGCCAGCTCATCACCGAGCGGGCGGACAACTGCATCATCATGAGCCTAGGTTCCGGGCCGCATGCGCACGGGCAGCTGCTCATCTACCATGACCTGTTTGGCCTCTATCCCAAGTTCACGCCGCGCATGGCCAAGGTCTATGGCAACGCGGGACAGGTGATCCTGGATGGCGTGAAGCAGTACGTGGCCGAGGTGCAGGACGGCGAGTTCCCGCAGCCGGAGAACTACTTCGGCATGAAGGACGAGGAGTACGACGAGTTGGTCTCGCTGTTGAAGTAGCAGAACGTGGGTGCGGATGCCATTCCGCACGAGCTAGATTCACCACAAAGGCGCGAAGCGCGCCGAATTGGAAACGACCTGACTACCTTTCGCCGCCAAGGCAAGCCGTAGGAACCTCCACTTCGCGGCTACCCGTTCACCACAAAGGCGCGAAGGCGCGAAGGAAAATCTTCTCTTCGCGTCTTTGCAATTCGTAGTCCTATTCACCGACCTGCCACTACCCGTTCACCACAAAGGCCCGAAGGAAAACCTCGTCACCGTACCAACTCATCTTCGCGTCTTCGTGTCTTCGTGGTCCCAAACCTACGCGGCATCCGTAAGCCATTCCCGATCGAACCGCGCCAGCGCCAGCGTACGCGAATCGGTCATGCGCTCGAACATTCCGCACTCGTACAGGCAGAGAATCGTAGCGTCCGGCGCCTCCGCCAGGTCGGAGTATCCAGACGGGCCCTCTTCCAGCACACGACTATGCGTCCACGTGGCGCAGCCGTCCACGCTCAACTTGACGGTGAGGCGCTTGCGGTCGTGGGCCAAGTGGCCGCCCGGCGCGACCAGTTCATTTTCCAGGTTTGCCGGATTGGCGAATACATAGACGCCGTGTCCTTCCGGTGAACGCGTGCGCAGCTTGAGTAGGGCGGCCATGCAGACGGGTTCCAGCGAGCGCGTCGTCGATCCGCGGATCGCTCCAGCCGCGAATCCCGTCCGGGCTGATGGCGATGAGGCGGCGATTGTGGGGCGATTCGCTGCGGATATTGCACAGCACGCGACCGTCGTCCAATTGCACGGCAGCGGTCTCGCTGGGGTTCACCGTGCGGGCGTCGGTCCGGGCGAGTATGTCGCCGCACTGCCACGTCTCGCCGCGGTCATCGCTGTAGAGCGTGGCGACCACGGAGGGCCGGTGTCCCAGGTGGCCGGGGAACTCGCCGCTGCTGCCGTCCGACATCCAAACGGGTGTGAGGAGGCGGCCGGACTCCAACTGAATGCCGTGGCCGGGTCCGGCGGCAATGACGCGCCAGGGATAGCGCATGCGGAAGTCGCCGAGCATGGGCGTGATCTCACGCGGGGCGGAAAAGGTCTTGCCGTCGTCCATGCTGCGCATGTGAAAGACACGTGCGTAGCCGTGGCAGAAGAGCAGATGCACGGCGCTGCTGTCCGCGTCGTCGCCAGAGTCCGCCATCATCACGCAGTTGCTGAGCGGGCCCGGGCCGAAGTCATCCTGGGCGACGATGCGCTGCGGGGGGAGCCATGTCCTCCCGCCATCCAGGCTGCGGCGCAGAAGGATATCGCTGCCGTCCCAGTCGCCGCCTCCCCCTCGGCGGGCCTCAGCGCTGGCGAGGATCACGCCGCCAGGCGTGCAGAGAATGCCGGGTACTCGGTAATTGTGGTAGCCGCCCGTACGGGCCTCGAATAGCACGGTCTTGTCGAGCATGAGAGTGCGCTCCATGATGAATGTCAGCGAGTTCAAAGTTCGATAAGTTCGAAGGCAGAAGGCCGCCGCAGGTCGAACTTGAACTCTTGACCCCTTGAGCCTCGAACCGCCCTCCCCCCTACTCCAGCCGCCGCGCATACCATAGCGTCTGCACCACGGGAATCAGCAGCAAGAGTGGCGCCCCAAGAACGATCCAATTGAAGGTCGTCTCGTCCAGGTCGCGGGCGACCGCGAGAAATACGCCGGCGCCTGCCACTGCCGACGCCATGCGTATCATGTGGCGCGCGCCGAAATGGTTGATGAGCAGCCAGTTTCTTTCGGACTCATACGCCTTGGGGATGCGGAATCCGTACCAGCGGTTGCGGGAAACGCGGCCGGCCAGCAGTGGAAAGCAGAGGGCGACCAGGCCGAGGCCCACCACCATATACAGGATGCCAAACCATGTTTGGTCACTCACAGCCAACCTTCTTCTCCGAGATCGTTATCCATGCGAAGCCACTTGCGAAGGATTATAGGTCACATTGGCCCTGACCTCGCTACCTACTTCTACAAGGTTCCGCGATTCCCTCACAAGGGTGGCCGTGGCAATGGGGCATGGGACTGCCGCCACCCAAACGCCGCGCCCGCCCCCCCTCTGACCAGCCTCCCGAAGTTTCGCCAATCATGGCGCCGTCGAGTACCATAGAACTGCATCTCCCGGAATGGAGACCCGATCCCAGAGAGGCCCCACCCTATGACCGAACGCCCATCGCAGCCGCCAGTTGCAGACGCCCAAGACATAGTCGCCCTCCAACAGACCGCAGCCAAGATCCGTCAGCAAATTGCCCGCGTCATCGTCGGCAAAGAAGCGACCGTCGACCTGCTCCTCGCAGCCCTCTTCTGCGACGGCCACGTCCTCCTGGAGGATGTACCCGGCGTCGGCAAGACCATGCTCGCCAAATCCCTGGCCCGCTCTCTCGGTTGCACCTTCAACCGCATCCAGTTCACGCCCGACCTCCTGCCGTCCGACATCACCGGCGTCAACGTCTTCAACCAGCAACGCGACGAATTCGAGTATCGCCCCGGCCCCGTCATGGCCCAGATCGTCCTCGCCGACGAAATCAACCGCGCCGGCCCGCGCACGCAGTCTGCACTTCTGGAAGCTATGGAGGAACGACAGGTGACGGTCGACGGCGAAACGCGCCGATTGCCCTACCCCTTCCTCGTCGTGGCGACCCAGAATCCCATCGAGCTGGAGGGCACCTTCCCCCTGCCCGAAGCCCAGGTCGACCGCTTCCTCATCCGCGTCGCCGTCGGCTATCCCCAGCGCGAGGAAGAACGCCAAATCCTGCGCCGCTTCCGCACAGACAACCCATTGGACGAATTGGAGCCCCTGGCCGACGCCGATGACCTGCGCCGCGCCCACGCCATTAGCCGCACCGTCTTCGTCCATTCGGCCGTAGAGGACTACATTCTCGATCTCGTGCACGCCTCCCGCCAACACGCCGACGTAGAACTCGGCGCCAGCCCCCGCGGCAGCCTCGCACTCTACCGCACAGGTCAAGCGCTGGCCGCCATGCGCGGCCGCACCTATGTGATCCCCGACGACGTGCAAGAGTTGGTCGAGCCCGTTCTCGGCCATCGCGTCATACTCCGCGCCGATGCTCGCCTGCGCCGCCGCACTGTGGCCCACACGCTCAACGAAATCATGGACCAGACGCCCGTCCCCGTGGAAGAAACCTGGCAGTCCGCACCTGCGCCCAGACCCGGAAGCGCAGTCTAGAGATAGTCTAGAGACTAGGTCAACAAACGCTCGTGAACAAAGCCTGGTGGCTGATCCTCACCGTTCTCTTCGTCGCCGGCGTGTTGCTGCGCCTCAATCTGCTTCTCCTCATCACCTTCTTCTTGGCGCTAATCGCCTTCACCGCCTGGTTCTGGCAGCGTACCTGCTTGGAGGCCGTCACCTACCGCCGTCACTTCGACACAACTCGTCTTTTCTTCGGCGATACCACGAACCTGCGCATCGAGGTCACCAACGCCAAGCCGCTGCCCCTGCCCTGGCTGCGCGCCGAGGACGAGTTCTCCGCCGCCCTGGAGGTAACGCCGGACAAGGCCGTGTACAGCTTCCGCTCCGGCCGCCGCATCCTCTCCAACTTGCTGACCTTGCGCTGGTACGAACGCGTCACGCGCCGATTCCAGGTGCGCGGCGTACAGCGCGGTGCATGGCGTTTCGGGCCCACCTCGCTCGCCTCGGGCGATCTCTTCGGCTTTGGCTTGAAGTACCAGCAGGTCGGTGAACCGGAGACCATCCTCGTCTACCCCAAGCTGGCCTCGCTCACCACGTTGGGCATCCCCGCTCTCCGTCCCTTTGGCGACCTTACGACGCCGCGCCGCCTGGTCGAAGATCCCATGCGCCTCATGGGTGCCCGCCCCTACGCGCCCGGCGACAGCTACCGCCACATCCACTGGAAGGCCACCGCCCACCGCCATGAGTTGCAGACTAAGGTCTTCGAGCCCTCCGCCGCGCGTCCGGTGGCTGTCTTTGTCAACGTCAACACGGCCCGCTATCTTATCGAAGGGCTCGACGTCGAGCTCCGCGAATATGCCATCAGCGCCGGCGCCTCCATCGCACGCTGGGCATGCGAGAACACGCAGCCCACGGGCATGTACGCCAATGCCGTCGTCCAGCCGGGCGGACTGCGTCTGCGCGTGCCCCACGCCTGCGTCCGGATCAGCTCGTTGAAATATTGGAATCCCTGACGCGCCTCACCGGCTATGGACGGTGGCCCATCTCCGCCATTGTCGCCGAAGAGAGCCGGCGTCTGCCCTATGGAACGGCCGTCGTCGTAGTCAGCGCCGTCGTAACCGACGAACTGAAGTACGTTCTGCTGGACCTGCACGAGCGCGGCAGCACGACAACCCTCGTGACGTTGGGCGACCCGCCGCAAGCCGACATACCCGCTGAGGTCCGCCACTATCATATCGGTGGCAGAAAGGAATGGCATGAACTGGCGACGTTGGCCCTGGCTTGAGCAGGGCGCGCTGCCCCTCTCCGTCCTGCTGCTCCGCCTCTTCTGGCTCTGGCCCTGGCTTCTGCTGGTTGCGCGCTGGACGCTTGCCCCGGAGATGCGGCCGTTCCTGCCGCTTTGGTTGGTCGCTGCGCTGATGGCCGGCGGCGCGCTCACCGCCCGCCTCCTTCCCATGGATCCGGAAAGTCCCCGCCGCGCACGCATCTGGGCGGCGCTCCTCGGCCTGGCCGCCATGTTTTTCACGCTCTGGTGGCGGATGGCCAGCGCAGACTACGCCCCGTGGGACGTGCGCTGGATCGCCATCCAAGCGGATTCGCTGACCCACTGGAACGGCGTCAGTTCCGCTATCCGTCGCCGTACTGGGCCTGTCCGCCTACTTGTGGCTGCGCGGCATGCAGGACAGCGCCGCCCCCAACCACGACGACATTTCGCGGGCGTTTGCCGTCGGCTTCGCGGCCCTCGTGCTGCTGCTCATCGCCGGCCGTATCGATCCGGCAGGCCCGCCCCCAGACACCACGCGCTGGATCGTACTCTTCTTTGCCGTGGGCATGGCTGCGCTGGCGCTGGCAGGCCTGCGCATGGCGCGCGGTACGCGCAACCTTTCCGGCCCCCTGCCCGCCAACCGCTACTGGGTCGCCAGCATTGCCACACTCGTGATCGTGCTGCTGGCCGTGGGGCTACTGCTTGGCTTCCTCATCACACCCGATGGCGTGGCGCGCACCATGGGGTGGCTGGGGCGCGTCACCGACTGGCTCGTCGCCATTGTCGGCTACGTGCTCTACGGCATCGTGTACGCCATGTTTCTCGTGCTCACGCCCCTCATCTACTGGCTGGAGAAGCGCCTCGGCTCCTTGTTGCAGGTCAACACCGAGCGCATGGAAAACATGCAGCGGGGCATCATGGAAACGGTAGAGCAGCCCGCCGCCGCCGTACTGCCTCCCGCCGTGGACGAAGGGATGCGCTGGTTTGTCCTGTTGGGCGCGCTGGTGATCGTTGCGCTCTCCTTTGCCGCAGCGCTGAGAATGCTGCGCAAACGCAATGGCGACAGCGAAGATGAGCTACGCGAGACCGTGCTTTCCCAGGCCCTCCTGCGCGATCAAGCGTCGTCACTCCTGCAGCGCTGGCGTGACCGTCTGCGCAGAGGACCGTCCAACGCAACCAGTCCCTTCTTCTCGCTCCAAGACGAACACGCGGCGCGGCGCAGAATCCGCGCCGCGTATCAGGCGTTTCTGGCCGCCATGACCGCCCAGGATGCGGCGCGCCTACGCCGCCAGACGCCGCTGCGCTACGCTGAGACTGCTCGCGCCGCACTTCCAACCCAGGTCGGAGCAGTGGACGCGCTCACGCATGCCTACGTTGTTGCACGCTACGACAGCACCGAGCCGGCGGAACAAGACGCCGCGGCCGCCGAATCCGCCTGGGCGCACATCCGCGATGAGCTGGACCGGTTGGAGGAGTAGCGAATCGCCCGCCGCACTCGATGCGACGGCTAAGCCTGCCAACTCAATATGCGAATTCGACAAGGGAGATGGAACTGTTGCCCAAAAAGAGGTGGGCTGTTACCGGCCGGAGGGTGTCTTCGCCGATAACAGCCCAGGCCACTCGTCAGATGGCCACAAGAAGGAGCATTTTGGTCAAGCCGGGGGTCCCGTCCCAGCCGGACCAGTTGCTTACACAACGGATGTGAACCCGTGTGCAATTATGATGACGCACTCGTTTCGAAAAGGATACGACGAATTCGCAAATTTCTTGCATGAGTTTTGTTTTCTGCGTGATTTCGTGCAGAAGTTCGACCTGGAAGTAGGCCGCAGACCGGCACAACAGGAGATTTTCGATGTTCGAGTTGCCCGAGTACGCCACCCTGGCAAAGCAAATGAACGCGACGTTGGCGGGCAAGACCGTGCAACGGGGCACGCTCGGAAACGCACCGGGCAAGTTCCTCTGGTATAACCGGACCCATGAAGAATTCGAGGCGCTGGCGAAAGGCAAGACCGTGGGAGAAGCCGGCGTCCGCGGTCGATGGCTCTTTGTTCCCCTCACGCCAGGCTATGTGTTGGTTTTCGGCGAATCCGGAGGCTCCATCCTGTTCCATCCGCCCGGGACGCCCATGCCCAAGAAGCTTCATCTCTATCTGGGCTTCACAGACGACTCCTACCTTACGGCGACAACGCAGATGTGGGGCGCCATGGAGCTCTATGACGAAGGCGACGAACTAGAGCGGCCGTACATCAAGGGGATGAGACCCACGCCGGTGGACGAAACGTTCACGTACGACTACTTCTTTACGTTGATAGACGAGGCGGCGGCAGAAAAGAAGTGCAGCGCCAAGGCGTTGCTCACACAGGACCAATCGCTCCCCGGCCTCGGCAACGCTATCGCCCAGGACATCCTCTTCCGCGCTCGGCTGCATCCGCGACACGATATCGCCACACTCGACGCGGCGCGCAAGCAAATCCTGTACGACGCTATTCTCGCGACCGTGGCAGACATCATCGAGCAGGGCGGTCGCTACGACGAGCTTACCCTGTATGGCGAGCGCGGCGGGTACGTGCGCATCATGGACAAGAACGCAGTGGGGCGGCCGTGTCCGCGCTGTGGCGGCGAAGTCGTGAAGATTCAATACCTGGGCGGGTCCTGCTACTTGTGTCAGACCTGCCAGGAGTAGGCTGGGCGCTTCCCGCCCTACGTCGCAGTCCGGATTGCAACGTTAAGATCGCAATGAATCGTCTCTCCACGGTGACGACAGTCGTGTGTCCACAGCCACACGTATGCAACTGCACGCGGGGACGTGCAGTTGCGCAACACAAGCGCTCGTGCGATTATATGGCCAATATCGCAGGCGGAGAGCATTGCCGTGCCTTGCCTGGCATTCCCGCGGTCCACTTATCCAGCGCAGATTCACTGTAAGCGCACCATCGGAAATGAGAAAGCGAGAACGACAATGGCTACAACCACGGAACAAGCAATTGCCACCCTCCAGGACGATTCCTTGTCCTCGACCAAACGCGAAACGGCGATCCACTATCTTCAACACAATCCGTCCGATGAGGGAACGGCCGCGCTCGTGGCCGCGCTGCGCGATCGGGATTCCGGCGTGCGGTGGGCGTGTGGCACCGCCCTGGCCGCACTCGGCGACCAGGCGC
The DNA here is from genome assembly GCA_963752485.1 of uncultured Chloroflexia bacterium. Classification (GTDB taxonomy): domain Bacteria; phylum Chloroflexota; class Anaerolineae; order Caldilineales; family Caldilineaceae; genus JASGTU01. The sequence goes on along the minus strand of CAVVYP010000007.1, from coordinate 100,122 downwards.
TGACGCCTCTATTGAAATCGATCGCCAGTGAGGACAATGATCCCATGCTTCGCGACGGCGCCCACCATGCGCTGGTCCACAGCGCTAGTTCCAGCGTGCGCACCAAGACGCAGGCGCTTCAGAAAGCCCTGAAGGGCCCCGGCGCTCAACTTTCCAGCATGGACGAAGCCGCCAAGATTCTATACGGCCACTAGACAGGACTGATTGCCAGGCGTGGCTGGACGGGCTTCACCGCCGCCATCCAAAGCAGTGCGCCGCGTCCGGCTACGGTACCAACGGCGCTGTCCCAATACTCCTCCACGCGCCACTGGCTCCCGGTGTGGCGTGGAGCACGTGCATGAACCGGCGCTGCAGCCGCGCAGCGCCGGTTCGTCGATCACCAACCCGTACATCACCGGAGACCCGCGATGTCAGCAGTTGGACCCAAAGATGCCAGTAACCGGATTCGCTACATGCGTAGTATTGGCCTGTCTAGCGCCATAGCGTTGGGCGCGAGCATTTCGGTTGGCGTCGGAGTCTATGTCCTGCTGGGGCGGCTCATTGAAATCTCGGACGCTACCACCGCCTCGCTGGCGTATCTGATCGCGTTCATTGCCGCCATCCCCATCATCCTGACCTGCGCCGAGCGCGTCTCCTTTCTTCCCATCGAGAATGGCGTATACGGGCTTGCGCGCCAGGACTCCTTGCTCTGGATTCCTTACTCCACGGGTTGGTTGATGTTTGGCGGCCTGGCCTGCCTCACCGCAGTGCTCGGATGGGGCGCCGCCGTCTATGCGGACCTCCTCATCCGCACGTTCGTTGCTCAGGAGCTGGCGCCGTTGCCTTGGTTGGCGATAGCGTTCACGGTGGCGGGCGTAGGCATATTTCTGCTGTGGAATCGTTCTCGATGGCCACGCTTCGCATGGCTCGTTTTGGCGGCGGTCGCATTCCTCGCACTGCTGGCCGTCCGCGGTTTCTGGATTCTGGACTCCACAATCGGAAGTCCGCAAACCTCGACCGTAGCCCTCCTCGACGTCACCGTAATGGTTGCCGCCAGCTTCTGGGGCATTCACTTCGTGTTGAATGCGCGCAATCAGATGCACCGGCCGACGCACAACCTCCTGCGCGCCCTGGCTACGAGCGCCGCCTTGCGCACACTCTTGGGCATGGCTGCGGGAGCGGTCCTCGTTTGGTACCCCGGCGCTCCGCCGGCGACCAACTCTCCTCTGAACGAGATCGCAGCGTTGGCCGGTGCGGGCTCCGGCGCGGTCTGGCAGGTCGCCTACCCCCTGTTCGGGTTTTTCATCTGCGCCTACGCCCTGCGCCAGACCGTTGACGTTGCGAAAGACCTGATAGGCGCGCTGCGGCGCGACGGATTCATCCCCGGCAACGACATGCTGCCCGGCATTGCGTCCCAGCTCGACTTGGCGTATGTCGCGTTCTGGGCGATGGCAGTGGCCGGCGTCTGGCTCCTTGCCATCGACCAATTGATTGAGCTGGCGGCGGCCGGATTCCTGCTGTCGATCGGACTGGCGATGGGCCCGGCGCTGCGCTCAACCAAGGATAGCCTCCCGAAGAATCGCAGCTTGAAGCTGCCGTTCCATCCACTTTTTCCCGGCCTCACAGCGGCAGCGGGTCTACTCCTGGCGTTGCTCACGCTTGACACGGTTGGTCTGTATTGGCTCGGCTGGATCGCGCTGGGCTCCGCCTTCTATGTATGGGACGCGCGCTCCCGGGCAATCGCAACGCGCCGTGAGTCGGTTGTCTTGGATAGCGAATCCGCTCCGACTCCCGATCCATACGGCTCTGCCGCCGCCCGCCCTTGTGTCATGGTCAGCGTAGACGATCATGCGGATGCACCGAGATTGGTGCGTCTGGCCACGCTCCTTGCCCGGGAACGCCGCAGTGAAGTGATCGTGCTCAAGGTGTTGACGGTTCCCGACTACGTGTCCGACTCGATGGAACGAACCCTCGCACAAAGTGAACTCGAGGACCTTCAGCGCCTGGTAAGCGAAGAAATTGAAGAAATGGGAGCCCTCGAGGGCGTGACTGTCTCGCCCATGGTCCGCCTGTCCTCGGCGCCCGCCCACGGAATCCTCGACACGGCCAGCGAGGAGAACGCCTACCTGCTGTTGGCCGGCTGGCGCGGCGAAGTCGCGGAAGAGCGGCGCACGCCCGACGAGTTGCTCAACGACCTGGTTCGCTATGCGCCATGCCCCGTAGCGATCTTGCGCGGGGAGACCACCCATGCCGTCAAGCGGCTGGTTGTTTTCACGGCAGGGGGGCCCAACGCGGCTGCCGCATTGCCCTTGGCCGAGCAGCTCGCCGAAACGCAAGGGGCGGCCGTGGAGCTTGTCACGATCAACTACGACATGGAACCGGGCGAAGCACAACAATACCTGGACCAGACGCTGGCTCAAGCCACTGATGCAGACAAGCTTCACGCCCACGTGGTCGACGCAGGTTCGCTCGCGGCCGGCATAAAGACCGCGTCAGAGGACGCCGGCCTGGTTCTGCTGGGCGTGTCCAAAGAAGACGTATCCGATCGGTCTTTCTTCGGCGGGCCGGCGGCAGACATCGCCTACAACCTCGATGCGCCCAGCTTGCTTGTGCGCGGACAAGAAACCGTGCGCTATCGGGTCCTCCAGCGTATGTCAGATTCGCTGCGAGACGCGCTCCCGAACCTGACCAGTCAGGAACGAAGCGAAGTCGCACAGAAGATGCGCGCAGACGCAATCCCCTCCATCGATTTCTACGTCCTGATCGTCTTGGCTTCGGCAATTGCCACCCTCGGTCTGCTTCAAAGCAGCACCGCCGTGATCATTGGGGCGATGCTGGTGGCGCCGCTCATGAGCCCGATCCTGGCCACCGGAATGTCCATCGTTTTGGGCGAGTCGTACACATTGCGCGTTGCCGTCGAAGCGACTGCCAAGGGAATCGCGGTCGCCATCCTTGTGGGCATCGTGATCACGATGGTCTCTCCCTTCACCGTACCGACCAGCGAGATCATGGCGCGCACGGCGCCCACGGTCCTAGACCTGATGGTTGCGCTGGCGTCCGGCGCCGCAGCCGGCTATGCCATCTGTCGCAAAGAAGTCGCCGCTGCGCTGCCTGGCGTAGCCATTTCAGCCGCGCTGGTGCCGCCCCTGTGCGTAGTCGGCTACGGCATCGGCACATCGCAGTTCGACATAGCCACCGGTTCGCTGTTGCTATTCGCCACCAACCTGGTCGCCATCATTATTGCCGGCGCCATCATCTTCCTGGCGCTGGGTTTCCATCCGCCGCGGTCTGAACGAGAAGAATTTCGGCGAAATCTTTGGGTTAGCGGCATCTCACTCGGCGTCGTGTCCATCGTGCTGACGATCGCCACCGTAGTTACCTTGCGCGACGCGAATGCCAGATTGGCTGTCGAAGAAGTGTTCCGTCAGGACATGGTTGCCCGCGCCGTCCTGGTCGATAAATTGCAGGTAGACCGCCGCGCGGGGGAGTACTACATAACCGCCACCGTCTTCACATACACCGGTACGCCGCTCACATCACAAGACATCAGCGATTTGCAGGACGACCTCAGCGATGCGGTCGGCGGTCCTGTCACCGTCGGTATGACAATCGTGCCCGCCACCGGATCCGACCTGTACGGCGCGGCAAGCGTGCGTGGTTTGGAGGAATACCTCGAGGCGGAGACGGCCAGCGCAGACGTATCGATAGTGGACCTGCAAACGATCGTACGCCCTCGAGGCATCTACATGACTGCCACGCTTGTGACATATCCGGAATCTGCGCTCACTCAGTCTCTGTTGGAAGACTGGCAGCAGGAGATGACGGAACTCGCGGGCCAGCCGGTCGAACTGAATGTGGTCGTCGTCGAAGGCAGGCGCGGCGTCTATGCGCCAACTGCCACTCCGATTGCCACGCCCACGCCCTAAAGTCACCGTCTTCCCGCCGTGCGCTTCCGGTCCTTCGCGCGGGGATGCGCCCGCTCAGTCTTGCGAGAGGATCAAAGCTGTATACGGCGCCAGCGTCACATTCCCCCAATACGGCATACCGTCGATGCCCTGCTGGCGCGCCTTGGCGGCTATGACGTCAGGACACCGGTGATCTCCAAAGTCGCCGGCGTAGACGCGGCTGTCGTTGTTGAAGCGCTCGCGCCACACGCCTTCGCGGGAAGCCTATGGTGTATGCCGCCTGCGTACGGTTGGCGAAGTTGGCGACCACGATCACATCATCCCCGGGACCGCCCTCGGCCCAGCGATGAAATGCGATCACCTTTTCTTCGTCGTTGGCATGAAAGACATGGATATGCGCGCCCGTGAGCCCGGCGCTGACTCCGTTCAGATTACGCCGCAGCCGGATCAGATCTTTGTAAAGCTGCACGATCCCATTGTGGGCCTTCACTTTGCCCCGATCCAGCGGCGCCTGGTCGTTAAACCATCCGTCTTCCAGAAACTCTTGCCCTTGGAATATCATGGGGATGCCGGGCGCGGTGAAGACCAGCACGGCGCCCAGTGACGACCGTTTCTTGGCGTAGTAACCGGACGTCGCTTCCGGCGCGATCTCATGCGGCACGCGCGCCTTTCCGTTCGAGACTTCGTCGTGCGATTCGGTGAAGACCACCCGATCAAAGGCGCGGTCATTGAAGCGAGCAGCCAGTACGTCGCGCAGCGCGGCCATGCTGCGCTCGTCGTCCTGCGCGCGGATAACCACATCGCGCACCGTATGCACAAACGCCGCGTCCCACTGGGCGTCAAAGCCCGCGCCGCCCTGATCGGTTGCGCGAGTTAGGGCGGCATTCCTCTGCATATCCTCCGCAATGGATAGACGGCCCGGCAGCGATCCGTGAATCTCATCGTTGATGTCGCGCATCAGGCGCCACCCGTCGGGCAATCGCTTCCCGTCGTCTCCGTCAAAGCCGCTAGCCATTCGAATGTACGAGGTGGCGTCCCATCGCAAGCCGTCGGCGCCAAGTTCCTGCAGCCACATCCGCGCGTTCTCCGCCAAGTAGCGCCGCACTTCCACACGACCGTAGTCCGGCCGCGTGTGGGCCCACGGCGTTTCCGCGCGCCAGTCATTGTAGAAATAGATGCCGCCGTGCCCGTTCTCGCGCCAGCCGTCGAATTGCCATAGCGCCAGGTCCTGCGGACCGAAATGATTGTAGACCACGTCGATGATGACGGCGATGCCGTATTCGTGCGCCTCCCGAATCAACGCGCGCAGTGCGTCCCTGCCGCCGTATGCATTCGCAACCGCAAACGGATGGCCCGGGTTATAGCCCCACGAATAATTTCCGGCGAACTCCTTGACCGGCATCAGCTCGATGGCATTGACGCCGAGTGAACGAAGATAGGGCAACTTGCGCACCACGCCGGCGAAGCTGCCGGCCGTGCTTTTGCCATCCTCACTGCGCCGAGACGTGAATGTGCCCACGTGCAACTCGTAGATCACCAGTTCGTTCAGCGGCGCAGACCGAAAACCATGCTCGTCTGTCTGCATCTCCTCTGCAGCCACGACGACGCTGTTCTGCTCGGGTCGCGTCACGTAGCGTGCATACGGATCGGTCCGCACGAACGTTTCGCCGTTGCGCCGGATCACATACTTGTACTCATCACCGGAGCGCGCGCTGCGCACAGTGACGGACCAATTGCCGTCGCCTTCCGCCGCCAGCGGCGTACGCCACGTTGACCAGCCGTTGAACGCGCCGGCCAGGAACACGCTTTCCGCATGTGGAGCCCACACGCGAAACGAAGCGCCCGCGACGATAGCGGATCCGCCCATGCCTGCGTGTCCGGAGGGCGTTACCAGCCCCAGTCTGCGCTTCAGGAACGCCGCCGGTCGATCGATCAAGGCGGACCATGCCGGCGCCCTCCCCTCTTTTCGCTTCATCGCCACTCTGTCTCGATTCCCTCACCTTGGCCGGAGATACTCACATTCGTTCGCCGGCGTCCCAAAACGAGGCCCCATACTACCCGCACTCGCGGACGGTGCAAAACTGCCCGCTTGCCCAGGGACCCCTGCCGCACGCGAATCCTTGCACACCCGGGCCGCAACCCGCCGTCCGAGGCTGTGCACACGGTTGGCGGCCCAGCTATTGACTGGGCCGTTCGGTGGGAGGTTGGTTTGCGGACCAAACGCAGGCCGGTCGCTGGGTCGTCCTACGACCTCCTGAGCGTCGTCGGCCCCGGTGAGAAACCCAGCGCCGCTTCTGTGGCGCGCTGCGCATCGGCTGCCAGCATGATTGCATCGTCGGTCGGCCCCGGGAAGACCGCATCCAGGGGCGTGATCGTCACGCGCATCCGACCGCGGAACGTCAACACGCGCCACAGCGCGATGATGAAATTCTCTTGGTTTGCGCCGCGCCAGATCGCAATGTCCGGTCGGCTGTACCGGATCGCACAGGGCAGATAGGGAATGGAGTTGCCGGCCGCAATCTCGAAAGCGCCGCGATGATACGGACGCAAGCTGTTCTCCGTGCCAAAGCGCCCTTCCGGGAAGATCACAAATGGCGGGTTGGCGTTCTTCTTGACTCGCCGCGAGATCTGCTCACGTACGGAGGCGCGGGATTCCTCGCTGCTGCGGTCCACAAAGACAGTGGTGATGGAGTCGGCCAACCACCCCACAAACGGCACGCGAAACACCTCCGCTGTGCTAAGAAAACGCATGGGCTCCAGGCAGACGAGCGCGGGAATGTCCAGGTAGGAGACATGGTTGGGGAAGACAATGCCCGTGTGATCGAGCAATACTTCGTGATCCGCGCAGTCGACATCGATGCGCAATGTCCAGTTGACGGCCCGGCAGGTATAGGTGAGCACCCAGTAGTTCAACTTCATGCCTTTGTAACGCGCGGGGACAATCCATGCCGGCAGGGCCGCTGCCAGCCCTACAAACATGATCGCCGCCAGTGCAACCACGCGCAGCATACCCAACAGCGGATGCCGCACCTTGATCGGATTCCCCGTGTTCGCACGCAGTCCCATGCGGATGGCAAGTACTACCGTGGCGCCGCCGCCAATGACCACGACCGCCCCAAGAAACGTAACGAAATACGAGAAGAGCGCGGGGCTGTTGCGCCACACGTAGTACCCAAACGCGAGGCTGAATACGCCTAGCACAGCCGCGCCCCAGCCCGCGCCGCGTGCCGCCTGGATCAGACCGACCAACCCGATCAGTACGCCCACCAGCGCCACGCTCAACAGAGCGAGATCCGATATGCGCACGCCTGGTATCACGCGGTCGCTGAGCAAGAACAGCCCGGCCAGCATGCCCAGAACGCCGCGCGCGATCAGCCATACCCGTCGGTCTCCGGAAGCCGGGAGCACTGCCGTACCCAACGCCAAGAGGCTGCTGGCGACAAGATAGAGGCCCAGCAACCACAACGCGAGCCGCAGGGTTGGTTCACGCATGAATAGCAGCGCCACTCCCACGCCGGCGCTGATCATGCCTTCCAGCAGCAACAGGCCCCACGGATAGGCGGATCGGGAAGGGGATCTAGTGGTCATGAATTGGAAGCGCCAGGGAGCAAATGCCACGGGAACGAATACCTCGGGAACAAACTCCATACAGTGTTGCCTGCGGGTGGAGCCGCAGCCAGGCTACTCGTGCTCCACGAAGTTGGCCTCGACGCCGTCGAGCTGCTCCCTCGTGATCGGATCGCTGCCGTGACCGCCATAGATCACGTCCGGGTTGGCTTCTCTCAAGCGAAAAAGACTGCGCGCCACCTCCAACCAGTCGCTCGCGAACGAGCGCTGCGCGTGTACCTCACCGTTGGAGGCCAGCAGGTCGCCGACAAAGGCGAGCTCGTCGTTCACAATCAGGCTACTGGAACCCGGCGTGTGGCCCGGTGTGTGAAGCACGTATGCGTTGATGCCGTACGCCTCCAGCGAATCGCCGTCCTCCAGCAGAATGTCAGCGTCTGTCGGCGTCACCGTCAACAACGGCTCAATCCAGGGCAGTGTCCTGTCCGAAGTCTTCTTCCAGTCGCGCACCGTTCCCAACTCAGTGCGTCCCAGCGCCATGCTTGCCGCGTCGTCCCGGTGGATGGCGATCGGCGCGCCGGTCGCTTCCCGCAGCGCGTTGGCCCCGCCGTAGTGATCGATGTGCGCGTGCGTGATGTAGATCAGCTTCAGATCGTCCCGGCCCAACTGCTCCATCTTGCGCAATACGAGCGACTGAGAATACGGGATGCCCGCGTCCACCAGGATCATTCCCTCCGGCGTTTCGAGCAGGTACGCGTTGCTTGCCCCGAGATTGATGCGGTGCACGAGTACGTCCGATCCCGACTCGGTCTCCGCCTGGGCCAGAACGCGCGCCACAGGCCATCCCGCTCGGCCGGCCGCCGGCAAGACACCGGCGATAGCGATCACGAGGCCAAGTGTCGAAATCGCCAATACACGTGAGATCGGTCCTTGAAGGCTCATATCCATGCTCCGCTGATTGCGTTCACGTCCGGAAATGCCGTGACATCTTACCAGAACCGGACCGAGGCCGCGAAGAAGGCGGAATCGCCGCGCAGAGACGTGTCACATGAGTCTATCTCAATCCACTGGCCCAAACAGCCGGATCTGCACTACGCGCATGCGGGTCGTTCGTGCTACACTGGGCGCGGGGCCGGCCCTCGGCCAACAATCCCTCCACCCATGCAGGAGTGCAACGAACCATGCGCTATCGAACCCTGGGCAAGACCGGCCTGCAGGTGAGCGAGCTTGCCATGGGCGGGCTCTTCGTGGCCTCCTTTGCCACGGCCAAAGAGGAAGCTCGCTGCGCCGTGCGCCGCGCCTTGGAACTCGGCGTCAACTACGTGGACACTGCGCCCGGATACCATGACAGCGAAGCGGCGCTGGGCTACGCGCTGAACGGCGTGACGCAGCCCTACGCGCTTTCCACCAAGCTGGGCGGCCGGCCGCAGCCATTCGACCCGCAGGACAAGGACGCGCTGAGGCGCTCTGTGGAAGAGAGCCTGCGCCTGCTGGGGCGCGACGCCATCGACATTCTCATGATCCACGAACCGGATCGACCGGGCCAGTACGACTGGTTCACGGACCGCGAGCGATTCCACGGTCCGGTCTGCGAACTGCTGGACGAGCTGAAACGGGAAGGCGTCATCCGCTTTGCGGGCCTGGGCGGGACGACGGCCTATGAACTGCCCCACATCATCGACACGGGCCAATATGACGTGGTGCTGACGGCATTCAACTACAGCCTGCTCTGGCAGGAGGCGTTGCTGGAGGTGTTGCCCGCGGCGAAGCGACAGGGCATGGGCATCGTCATCGGCTCGCCGCTGCAGCAGGGCGCGCTCGCCCGTCGCTATGATGAAGAAGTCAACAACGGCGCGCGCTGGCTCTCTTCACCGCGGCGCGCGCAATACCAGGCGCTGTATGCGTTCCTCGACGAGATTGGCATGCCCATCCACGAGCTGGCCCTGCGCTTCGTCATCTCGAATCCGGACATCTCCACCACGCTCATGGGCGCGCGTTCGGTGGCGGAGGTGGAGGCCAACGTCGCCGCGGTGGAGGCGGGACCTCTGCCCGAGGACGTGTTGGCGCGTATCCGCGAGATCGCGGCCATGGTTCCGTTCCGACCCTTCGAGGAACCGTTCGGGTTGCCGTTTGGACGTCCAGAGCGGAATGGTCCCGGCATGGCGCGTTGACGTCAGGCGACGCCGCCTGGCTGGTGCGCGGATTCGCTGCGTGCTTTCCTTGTGGCAAGGCAATCGGTTCGGGTGTAGGATGGTGAACGGGAGCGGCTGTGGCAACCGCGACTACGCTAGAAGGGATGGTCGTCGAAGAGAACGGCATACGCGGCGGCAGACCGGGGATCCGCAACAAGGGGTTATGGTGCACGCCGTCGTGGGCTACAACAAATTGGGCGAGTCTCTCGAAGAAATCGCGGACGAGTTGGGCGTGAACCTGGCGGCCGTGTACGCTGCGCTTGCCCATGATCGCCTGAACCGCGACGCCATCGAGGCGGATATTGTCGCAAACGCTGGATATTCTCTCAAATGCAAAACAGGAGCATAGGATGGTTATTATTGGCGGTACAGTCGAGTTCAAGACGGACGACCAGGAAACGCTGTTTGATCTGATTCGACAGATGATGGCGGACTCACAGGCCGAGGAAGGTTGCCTCGCCTATGAATTCTCGCGCGACCTGTCGAAGCCGAACATTCTTCACCTGTACGAGGTGTGGGAGACGGCCGAGGCGTTGAAGGTCCACGGCGAGTCCGCGCACATGGCGGCATTCAAGGAGGCGGCGTTCCCCAGCTTCGTCGGCACCGACATCAAGCGCTACGACGCAGAGTTGGCGAGCTAGTGACTGGCAGTGCGCCGCTGGCCAGTATCGAAGTGCGTTGGTTTCTGAATGGCGTCGACGTATGCGGACAGCTCAAGCGCTGGTTCGAGGCCGCGGGCCACGCTCACGAGCGTGGCCCGGCCTATCCACCTTCGTGGGCGGAGCGTACGGACGTGTACCTGGTCGTGCCCGGCGCGGACGACATGGGCATCAAGTGGCGTGAGGGCCAGTTGCAGGTGAAGGGCCGGGTCGCATCGCTCGGTACGCAGGCATTCTCGGGCCGGCACTCGGGCCATGTGGAGCGCTGGGCAAAATGGACGTACGCGGGTCTGCCCGAACCATACGCGGCGCTGTTCGAGGCGAACAGAGGATCCGGCGTAGTGACGGTACCGGTTCGCAAACGGCGCGCCCTGCGGAGGATTGGGTTCGACGCATCCACGGGCGAGGGTTCTGAAGCCCCTGCGGATGCGCATCTCGACCGCGAAATTGGGGTTCGAATTCACAGAGCTGGAGGTCGGCGGGCGAACCTATTGCTCGATTGCGTTCGAGGCCTACCCGGACGATGCGGCCCTGCGCGCTGCTTTCGCCGGCGTCGTGTCGCGCTGCCTGGTCGGGCTGAGTCCGATCCAGCTATCGGCCACAGAGTCGCTCTCCTATCCGGCCTGGCTGAAGTCGCTGGTCCTCAATCCGTGAATTCGACGCGGGAAAAATCGGCACTTGACACGGTGTCGCGTTCTCCGCATACTCTGCCGCATTGAACGGCGCAGGCGTTGTTGTAGGCCCAGAGCGACTTGAACCTGACACATATCGCGAACCTCAATTGCTGTTGTATCTGTTGCCAGCGGAGACAGTGGTCTCCGGCTGCGACGCCGCGCACCCAGCGCAACGCCTAGCGAGCTAGCAGCCGGACTCCCGCTCACTTTCTCCGCCGAACCAGGCGACAGTTCAGTGTGGCGGATCGGCCCGGCAACAGCGTCATAACGCAGGCCTTTTCAGCAAGCGTCACCGAACTGTATCGGTGGCGCTTTTTCTATTGGTTCCACCAGCCGGTCTGACCAGAGGATCGGCCTACTTCCCCCGCTTTGCACCACTCTCGACAAAGCCGTCGAATTCTTCCGGCAAGCTGCGCCTTTGCGTCGCTTGCCCGCGAACTCGCGCAGGAGCTTCTCTGAAGCTCAACGATTTCGCGACAGTATGCCGCCGTAGACGAACTATCCTTTCGTATCATGCAGCCACCTGGAGGATTCCTTGAACGCTCATACAAAAGACACTGCTCTCACACACGACGGTCACGACGGTCACGACGCAAGGACGCTGCCCGGCGTGCTGGTGACGCCCGCGTGGTTGGCCGGCCACGTTGACGACGACAATCTGTGCATCCTCGATGTGCGCGGAGACATCTGTCCGTACCCCATGCTGAAGACGGTGCAGGCGTTGAAGGAACTGACGTCTGCCGACGCCGGGCTGCAGGTCATCACCGACCATGCGCCGGCGCTCGACACCATCCCGACCCAGGCGGCGCGCCTGGGGTATGCAGCGGACATTCAAGAGACGGGAAATCCTGAATGGCGCATCACGCTCACAAGAACCGTACGTCACTGACTCTCAAAGGGGGAGCCATGTTTGGTATCGGCAAAACACCTATGTTCGTCGTCTCACTGTTGCTTGTCGTGTTGGTTAGTGGATGTGCGCCCGCCATTGCCCAACCGACAGGGGGCGTCGCTCCGGTTGAGGCGGTCACAGAATACGTCAACGCGGACGCGCTGGTGGATACGCAATGGCTGCTGGACCACCTCGACGACGAGGGCGTACGGCTTGTGGAGATCAGCACGAAGCCGGAGGACTATGCGGCAGGTCATCTGCCCGGCGCCCTGCACTTCCACGGCGTCGCCGAACTGACCAACCCGGAGGATGCTACGCAGGGCCAGATCCTGACGCAGGCGGGGCTCTCCGAGCTGATGAGCCGCAACGGAATCGGCAACGAGGACACCGTGGTCTTCTATGACCGGAGCAGTAACCTGTGGGCCTCGCGCGCCTACTGGGCGCTCAAATATTACCAGCACGACGATGTGCGTATCTACAACGGCGGCGCGACCCGGTGGCTCGCCGACAGCCAGGAATTGAGCGCGGACACGGTCAACGTGGAGGCTACCGAGTACGTGGCCGGCGAGGCGGACGACGCACTGCGAACGACGACCGAGTATGTGCTGGAACATCTGGAAGATGAGGACGCGTTGCTGTGCGACACGCGCAGCCTGGATGAATTCGCAGGTACGGATGCGCGCGCGGCGAAGGGCGGCCATGTGCCCGGGGCCATCAACGTGGAGTGGGTGCATGCCGTGAACGAGGACGGCACATTCAAGGACGCGTCGACGCTCTACGACTTGTACACGAAGGCGGGGTTCGCACCGGACAAGGAGATCATCACGTACTGCCAGACCGGCGTACGCGGTGCGCACACGTGGTTCGTGCTGAGTGAGCTGCTGGGCTTTCCGAACGTGCGCAACTACGACGGCTCGTGGGAGGAGTACGGCAACCGGGAGGATACGCCGGTGCAGTCCTGATCGTCCGCCATATAGACTGAAATGGTGACAAGTGAATAGGATGCGGCGGCGATGCCGCGTCGACGAGGCGGCTCCGATGGCGGGGCCGCCCCAGTTGCGTCATGGGGAGGGCGCTGACGACGTGCTGCCACAGTCGACCGGGTAGGCGGACCCCATGCTATACTGCAAGCAAGGATGCAGACGGATTGTCTTCTCGGCGTTGTCCGTAGGATCCATGAACCGCAGACATTCCGTATTTCATTGTTATCGGCCTGAGGTAGCGGCCCGGCGTGTACCGGGCTGGCGACGCAGCCTGCATTTACGGGCACAGTACTGGCCGCTAGCAGAGATCATCGGCAGTACGGCCAACATCGCTACGCGTAACTTCACCGCATGACGAGGAACCCATGCCCACACAATTGCGACCCCTTGCTTTCGATCCGCTGCCGTTGGGCGCCGTCCGGCCGCTCGGCTGGCTGCGCAACCAACTGCGCCTACAGGCCGGCAGCCTGAGCGGCCATCTGGACGAGTTCTGGCCCGATATCAGCGAGAGCCGCTGGTTCGGCGGCGATCAGGAGGGCTGGGAGCGCGCGCCCTATTGGCTGGACGGCGTGATCCCCCTGGCCTACCTGTTGGAGGATGATGCGCTGATCGCAAAGATCGCGCGCCATTGCGACTACATCCTGGCGCATCAGGACGAAGACGGGTGGCTGGGCCCGCGCCAGTCCTTCATCCACGAGACCGAGCAGACCGCATTCGATATCTGGGCGATGTTTCTGGCGCTCAAGATGCTGGTGCAGGTGCACGACGCGACGGGCGACGCCAGAATCGTGCATGCTGTCGCACGCTGCCTGCGCATGGTCGACCATCACATCGACCGCTGGCCGCTCTTCAACTGGGGCCAGTTTCGCTGGTTCGAGGCGCTCATCCCGATCTATTGGCTCTATGAGCAGAGCGGCGAAGAATGGTTGCTGGAGCTCGCCGTCAAGCTGCACGCGCAGGGCTTCGACTGGGCGGCCTTCTTTCGCGCGCTGGCCGCTTACGCAGCCGACGCCGATGGGACGCTGGAACTACATGGGCCATGTCGTCAACAACGCCATGGCCTTGAAGGCACATGCGCTGTGGTGGCGATTGAGCGGAGAAGCGCGCGACCGTGCGGCTGTCTACGACATGATGGCGAAACTAGACCGCTACCACGGTATGGCGACGGGCGTCTTCACGGGCGACGAATGCCTGGCCGGCCTCGACCCGGCGCAGGGCACGGAGCTATCCGCGGTTGTGGAGCACATGTACTCGTTGGAACATTTGCTGTCGCTGCTGGGCGACCCGGCTTTCGGCGACCGGCTGGAGCAAATCACGTTCAACGCCCTGCCGGCGACCTTTTCGCCCGACATGTGGGGCCACCAGTATGACCAGCAAGTGAACCAGATCGAGTGCAGCGTAAAGCCGCGCAACTGGAACACGAACACAGACGACTCCAACATCTACGGGTTGGAGCCCCACTATGGCTGCTGCACCGCCAACCTGAGCCAGGGCTGGCCGAAGTTCGCCGCGAACCTGTGGATGCGCACAGAGTCCGATGGTCTGGCCGCGGTGGCCTATGCGCCCAGCGAGGTGACCGCGACGCTGCAAGGGCGCGACGTGCGCGTGCGGCTGGAGACGGACTACCCGTTTGGCGACACGTTGCGCTTCACCGTGCATTGCGATGAGCCCGTCACCTTCCCGCTGCTGTTGCGCATTCCCCGATGGGCGGACGAGGCGCACGTGGACGTCGGCGGCGAAACGCAGCACGCGCTGCCGGGCAAGTTTCCACCGCATCGAGCGTGAATGGCGCGACGGCGACGTGGCGACGCTGACGCTGCCCATGCGCCCCCGCGTGCACGACGCGGCCGCGCCAAACCGCGGCCATCTCCCGCGGGCCGTTGCTCTATGCGTTGCAGATGGGCGAGGAGTGGCGCCGCATCCACGAGGACATGCCCCACCGGGAGTTGCCCCACGGCGACTGGGAAGTGTACGCCACGACGCCGTGGAACTACGCGCTGGCCGTGGACTGTACGCAGCCGGAGCGGTCGCTCACATTCGAACAGCGCGCCATGCCGGAATCGCCCTTTGCGCCGGAGAATGCGCCGGTCGTTGCGCAGGTGCATGGCCGCCGCGTGCCCGAATGGCAGAAGGCGAACAACTCAGCCGGCGCGATGGCCGGGCGGCCACGCGTCGTCCACCGAGCCCCTGGAGGAGCTGACGCTAATCCCCTACGGCTGCACGAACCTGCGCATCGCGGAGTTTCCGGTGCTGGATGAGGGCACATAGCTCACGGACGAACACGGATGGCGCGGATATCGACTTGTCGCAGGTGTAGATTCCATTTCGCACGACGGTGGACGATGTGGGTACCCCGGCGGCATGAGCACACCGAAGCGAAGATGAATCACAAATCGGCATTACCACTGGTATGAATACGGGTTATACTACCGACAGACGAGATAGTCTGGTATGGCAGAAGTGACAGTACATGACCGTCAAGACGGCTATCTCCTTGGACGACAAACTACTGGAACGCGTGAGCACACGTTGGCGCGAGAAACGGGACTATCGCGCAGTCGTCTCTTCGCATTGGCGATGAGCGGATATCTTGAGCAATACGAAAACCAACGCATCCTCGAATCCCTAACCGAGGTGTACGGCGATCCAGCCGCGCAGTCTCGGAGCGCCGAGGACAAAGCCTTTGCGGCAGCTCATCGCTCTGGGCAGTTGAAACAACTGGAAGACGATGAATGGTAGTCGAGCAGGGCGATGTGTTTTGGGTTGACTTGGGCGAGCCCGGCAGATCCGGTCCCGGTTATCGGCGATCTTACGTTGTCATCCAGAATAACATGCTCAATCAGAGCCCTATCCGCACAGTGGTGATGTGCGCGGTCACGTCGAATCTGCGATTGGCCGATGCTCCGGCAACGTCCGATTGGCGCAGGGCGAGGCCGGCGTCCCCAAAGCCAGCGTAGTTAATGTCTCGGAGTTGTATACGGTGGACAAGGCAGAACTCGTCGATCGGATCGGCGCGCTGTCGTCCAACCGATTGGAACAAGTGGTTGACGGTGTCCGGCTTGTCATCGAGCCGAGGGCCGTGTAACCAAGCACGTACGCTACGGCGGAGATTGCCCGAGTCAAGCATTGGATATGGAACCCAACCATGATTTCATTCGACAGTCCAACAGGACAGCGCGCACTAGAAAGACTGGCCTCGGAGCAGATTATTTGGCTGACAACCGTATCGGCCAGTGGCAGCCCGCAGCCTCGACCCGTGTGGTTCACATGGGATGGCAACACGATCGTAGTGTATACGGAGTCCACAGCTTACAAGGTCACGCATATCGCGAATAATCCGCGCGTCGCACTACACTTCAATTCTGACCCTACCGGCGGCGATATCCAGGTGATACTGGGCACGGCGAGCGTCGATCCCGATCTGCCGCCGGCCACCGACAACGTAGACTATTTGTCAAAATATCGAGACGGTATCAGGGCTATAGGTATGGATGAATCCACATTCGCACAGCAATTCGACACTGCCCTCCGCATCAAACCGACGCGTATTCGCGGTCTCGATCCACTTTCAGAGACATAGGTACGCGCCGATGCCGTTCCGCACGAGGTCCGCTGTGCACGACGCGTCGGCGGTATGCCAACCGCCGCGCCGGTGCCAAGCAAATGCGCCTGCCACTTGGGCTCGAATTCGAGACAGAATCATCGACATCACAGAACAGTTCGAGTAAACTCATGGTTGGACTCCTTTGAGCAGAACTTCACTGGTTCGCACCAGAAGTTTACATGCTCTTGGGAGTCCTGCCTTATCCCGAACTCAGGTTTGGTAGCTTCGGAGCTATGGCAGATCACGCCTCGTCCAGCTTCACCAGCGGAATCGGCGCATTGAGCGCCAGCAGATCCAGCGTGGCCGACAGAACCCGTTGCTGCTGTTCGGTATCGCCCGGATGGCCCAGGGCGGCGCCCGCCTTCAACTCGGTTGCAGTGGCTCGGGGAGGATTCACGAGCCTGATCCGGCCGGCAATGAACCCCGTCATCGTCGTCGCAATCCCCGCCATCTCCATCGCTCGCGCAATCAGTCCCACGGACTGAATACAGATAGGTCAAGCCGGAACCAGAAGCGCTCCATGCGCCTGTTCCTTGCGCGCGATCTCCAAAATCGGCGGGATCACCTCATCCACCACACGAGAAACGTCGCGGAGATAGCCACTGAAGCTGACGACGGTCGGCGCCATCTCGCCGATCCGGCCCTCGTCTACCATCTGTGACAGGCGGCCCAGCGGCACGAGAACTCCCGGGTCTGCGTCGACCGCCGCATGGTCATAGTGGGTGTGGGCAAAAGCAAGGGCGCTCGCCGGCGTTGAGAAGGGAAAAGGACGAATCGAATAGTCGCCCACCTGATGTTCGGCATCAAACGGTTGCTGCTCATGCTTCAGATACGCGCCGGAGGAAGTGATCAAGAGGAGCCGGCTTTCACCGAGATCGATCCCTTTCCCCGCAGGCGCTTGTGCGTTACGTGGCCGCACATACAGGTCTGCGTTGCTTTGCCCGGTTTCCCTGTAATGGGCCAGCCACCCATCGCGAAAATCCGTCTTCCACTGCTCCAAGTTCTCAACGATCTCCATTTTGCTCTCCTTTACTTGACGCCGGTATCAGCCGGTCATTTCAGTAGTCATTTCAGTAGGTCACGCCTCCCGGCGTGACGGCGGCCTTCCGATTACGAAAATCTACGGGGCTGTCTCAAGCCAAGAGACAGCCCCGTATGTTCACATCGTACGAAAGCTCTTCCGGGCAACTATTCGCCCTGCGTTGCCTTCCAGTCATCGTACTGCGCTTTCGACCTCGGCCAAGACGGTGTCGAAACCGGCGGCCTTCAGGTCGTCGATGAACTTGGGCAATTCCGTCTCCGGGTCCACATAGCCGGTCATCAGCGCCCGGGTCGTGCCTTCGGCGACTGCGGTTACCGCTGTTAGCTCGGCAGCCACAGGCTCGGTGCGGAAGCGGAAACCCAGCGACGGATGGTCGATCGAATCATCAGAGTACTCGATCAGCATGCGGTTCTTGTCCGGGTCTTCCTTGTTGGAAACAGCCTGCAGCAAGGTATTGCCGACCGTCCATGCGCCGGCATGGGCGCCGTACCAGGCGGCGTCGTTGAGTGCCACACGGCCGTCATCCTCAAACTCCCAGTGGTCGCCTTCGACGCCGAAGAGCATCATGTTGATCAGCGTGGGATCGGAGTGCATGAGGTTGATGAACTTCATCGCCTCGACAGGATGGTCGGAGACCGCAGGAATGGCGAGCATGGAGCCGCCGGAGTGGATGGTGATGTTGATCTTGGGCTGGGCGTAGATCTCCTTCAACTCCAAGTCAGGATTGCCGGAAGCGTTGACCAGCTCCTGCGCCTTGATATTGCTGCCCTTGAGCGGCTGGGGCTCGATGAAGAACTTGCCGGCGTTTCTGATGTCGGCCGGCAAGGAAGGTGGTCAGGCCGGCATCCGGATGGATGTAGCCCTTCTCGTACCAGTCGCGCATGGTGGCCGTGTATTCTTTGGCCCAGTCGGTTTCCATGAGGCTGACGATGGTCTCATCGAATTCGCCGCTCGCATCAGGAGCAAACGTCATGCTGATCAGAGTTGGTCGCTGATTCCCGCAGCGAAGCCAGGCACCCAAGGGCCAGAAGGCAATACGGCCCTCCGTAAGGTATGGGTACTCATCCGGGCGGGCCGCTTTGGCCTTTTCAAGCCACGGCTCCAGGTCCTGCAAGGTCTTGATATTGGCGGCATCTTCCTCGGTGAAACCGATCTCTTCGGCGGCCGCGACATTGTAGATGAAGCCTTCGGGAACTGTCAGCTCTTTGTTCGTGGGCACTGCGAAGTTGACGCCGTCGATCTGCGTGCCGGTGATGAAGGCCGGGTTCAGGCTGGTCAGAATGTCCGGGCCATATTCTTCGAGCAGGTTGCCGTATTCGCCCTCGTAGTCGTTCAGGGGGAGAAACAGGCCCTGGGTAGCAAGCTGCATGTAGTTCGCGCCAGTCGGCCGTGAACATGATATCCATCTTCTCGCCGGCCTGCAGCGCAGTGACGGCCTTGGTTGCCCAGTCACCCCAGCCGATGATGTGGAAGACGACGTTGACGCCGATGCAGCGGTTCAACGTATTCATTGATCGC
Organism: uncultured Chloroflexia bacterium; assembly: GCA_963752485.1. Lineage (GTDB taxonomy): Bacteria > Chloroflexota > Anaerolineae > Caldilineales > Caldilineaceae > JASGTU01. The sequence goes on along the minus strand of CAVVYP010000007.1, from coordinate 81,113 downwards.
CGCCTCAACCGCCGCACGCTGATCGGTGTCGCCGTTGCCGATCCAGTAGTAGTCGAGGGTCACAACCTCGCCGGTCGGGCTGCCGCCGGATTCAACTTCTGCGGCCTGCTCAGGCGAGCCGCGCGCCCGGCGCACAGCTGGCCAGTACCAGCAACACACTCACAAGCAATAGTAACGCGATGAACCTTTTTAGCATTTTCATACTCCTTCTTCAGTATGCGAGATTGGTCTCATGTGGTCCGTCCACATGAACTGAAAAACATGGATGGCTGATGACAGGGCAACGCGTCGTGCACGACGAATCTTCATCTGCGACACACTGCCGCCGCGTCATCAACTATATGGCATAGGCCAGTGCTCGTATGCCGGCTGCCGCAATCATACTCACGCTATCTCTAGACTAGCGCCTATCCCTTGATGGCGCCGATGGTCAGACCCTTGACAAAGAACCGTTGGAAGAACGGGTACGCCAGAATGATCGGCCCCACCGTAACCACTGCCATGGCCATGCGGAACGTCTGGGAGGGCAGTTCAGACACGTTGACCAAGCCCTGCATCTTGTCCGCGTTCTCCATCAGGAACCGGATATTGTTCAACGTGGTGTAAATAGTGAACTGCAGGCTGTAATACTGGGCGTCGTCCACCAGCAACAGGGCATTGAAGAAGTTGTTCCAGATGCCAATTGCGCTGAACAGGGCGACTGTCGCCAGGCCGGGGATGGATAGCGGCAAGACGATCTGGAGAAGCGTACGCCATTCACCGGCGCCGTCAATGCGCGCCGCTTCGATGATCTCATTCGGGCACATTCATCTTATAGTAGGTGCGCATGACGATCACCCAGAACGGGCTGAAGACCGAAGGAAGGAACAGCGCCCACAGCGTGTTCTGAAGGTTCAGCATCTGGCGCATGACCATGTAGTACGAAACAAGCCCGCCGTTGAACAGCATGGTGAAAAAGGCGAAGAACGTGAAGAACGTACCAAACCTGAAGTTGTCTCGTGAAAGCGGGTAGGCGTACAGCCCACCATGATCACGGACATGATCGTGCCAACCACGGTGGAGATGATCGTGTTCTTGTACGCAGTCATGACGATCGAGCCCTGGCTGAACAGGAAGCGGTAGGCCATCCCCGAAAACTCTTCCGGCCACAGGCGATAGCCGTTTGCAGCAAGTGAGGCCTCGGACGTGACCGAGGAGATGACGATCACGTAGATGGGAATCAGCGTCAAGATGCAGAAGAAGGCCAACAGCACGTTCAGGATCGTATTGGTGCGCGGCGAGATGGCAAGTACGTCTCTTTCTCTCTTCTTCGGTAACAATCTGAATCGCCGCCGTGGCGTCTGCGCATCGCCAGTGGTCATCTTCACAATTCCCTTAGTTGAGCAGTGCTGTAGAGCTGCGATTCTAGAAATAGCGCCAGATCTGGTCTTGTTCTACGCACGATGAAGTTGGTGATCAGGATCAGTATGAAGCCGAAGACCGATTGCACGAAGGCAGCGGCAGCAGGATAGCCCAGGGGCGTACCGCTTCTCAACATGCTGTAGACGAAGACATCCAGCGTATAGGTTGCATCCTTGACGAGCGCGGCGCCGTTGGGCAGCGTGTAGAACATATCGAAGTCTGAGCCGAGGATGCGACCGACCGCCAGAATCTGCAACAGCACAATCACCGGGATGAGATGAGGCAAGGTAATGCTGGTGAACTGCCGCCACTTGCCGGCGCCGTCTACCGCGGCGGCTTCATACAGGTCACGACTGATGCCCGTGATCGTGGCGAGGTAGATGATTGAGCCGTTGCCGGTGTATCTCCATATATTGGCCATTACGAAGATGAACGGCCAATAGGCCTTTTCCTTGTAGATTTCAATTGGCGCGAGGCCCGCCGAGTCCAGCATGCTGTTGATGATGCCCGAAGAGCTGCCCATCGCGTAGACAACATACGCGACAACAATCCACGAAATGAAGAAGGGAAGGAAGAAGACCGAATGGTAGAATTTCGCCATGAAGCCGTTGGTCAGCTCATGGATCAAGACCGCCAACGCAACCGCAAGCACCAGGCCCACAACCATGAATACCAGGTTGTAGAAGATCGTGTTGCGAACGTACATCATCGTGTTGCCGATATTCGTGGGGAGGGTCAAGTATTCAAAGTTATCCAGTCCCACCCAGGGGCTTGTGATGAGGCTGTAGATGAACTTGTTCTGGACCCAGTAATCCTGCGGAGGTCTTGACAGCTTGTATTCCTTGAACGCCAGAATAATGCCCGGCATGGGAAGATACGCAAACAGGAGCAGCCAGATGGCTCCCGGCAGCACCATCGTCAGATAGGCCAAGTTGGTATAGACCTTGTCTCTGTTCCAACGTCTTTTGGTCTGGGGAGGCACGGCGCCAGAGGGTGGGTTTGCTAATGACATTGCGATGAGTTCCATTGGCCTGATTGCACAGGCCATTCAATGCGTGGCTATCCAGGAGTCCTACACCGGAACGAGCGGGGTACCGACAAAGAGGTATTCAGGCGTGTAGGCAGCAGTTCGACGGAATGATCTCGGGACAAGATGGACAGGATTTCCACAGGCAACGGAGCACTATATCGATGACGGCAATCTTGTGAATCCGGTCTGTCGACAGAGATTCGGCACAGCAGAGGCAGTGCATATTCACACGGAAGCGGTCATTTGTCAAATGCGCGAACAACGGGGTCTTCCGTGCGAATCATCCAATCGGCGAGCAGAAGTTGCATTTCGGCAATCACAGAGGCGTGCGCGGGCTCGTCTATCACGTTGGTGAGCTCCCACGGATCGTTTGTCAGGTCGTAGAGCTCGTCCCGGTCGCCTGTGGGGTCGTGGACATACTTCCACTTGGCCGTGCGCACCATCTTGCGCCGGCCCTCCGCCTCTCGCCACTGCAGCGACGCCATCAGTGCGCGCCGCCCCCACGGCTGCGGCAGCGTCTCCAGGTCGCTCATGCGGAAGGGCGGGCCGCCGGCCCCGTATTCCGAGAAGGTAGCCGCGCGCGGTTCGGCGTCGGTGACGGTGGGCAGCGGTCTGCCGTGCATCGCCTCCGGCACATCCAGCCCTTGCAAGGCCAACACGGTGGGCGCCACGTCGACCAGGTTGGCCATGCTGTGGTCGATGACGCCTTGCGGAACGTGGTCGGGCCAGGAGACGATGAGCGGCACGCGTGTGAGCGCATCGTAGAAGACGCCGCCCTTGCATTGCATGCCGTGTTCGCCGCTGAAGTCGCCGTGGTCGGAACAGAAGACGACGATCGTGTTCTCGCGCAGGCCCGTGCGCTCCAGCGCGTCGAGGATCTGCCCCACGCCGTCGTCGATGAAGCGCACCATGCCGTAGTAGACGCTGAGCACGCCGTAGACGTCGTCGAGCGCGTCGGGTCCGTCGTTGCGCCAGCCCAGGATCTCGTAGAGGATGCGGTTGCGTTCCGGCGCGCCGCTGCCCTCGTCGAACTCATCCTCGCGCTGGGGAGGCAGGTCGATCTTCTCGCGGCGGGAATAGGTCGGCGTATTGCTGCGGGCAGACCCACGGCTCGTGCGGGTCAGGGAAGGAGACCCACAGAGCGAAAGGTTCATCGGCCTGGCTGTGTTGTTCGAGGAAGCGCACGGTCTGTCCGGCGACGAGGCCGGTGGAGTAGTCTTCCAGTGGGAAGTCGGAGGTCGCGTAGGCGAAGCGTGGGTTTTGGGGCGTCATGCTACGGCGCAGCTCGTGCGCGGCGTGGATGCCGTCAACCGGCCGAAACCACTCCATGCCCCTAGTCGTGGCGTTCTCCGGCAAGCCGCCGTGGCCGACCTCGCACCAGGTGTCGAAGAGGGCCAGATCCGACGGATCAGCGAAACAATGGTTCTTGCCGATCAGTCCGGTGTGATAGCCCGCTTCCTTCCAGACACGGAAGGCGTGGCGTGTGTCCGGCGGCATGAGTGTCTCGTTGCGGCGGCCGCCGTGGCTGTGCGGCCACTGGCCGGTCCAGAATGAGATCCGAGCCGGGACGCAGAGCGGATGCGGCGTGATGGCATGCTCATAGACAACGCCATCATCTGCCAGTCGTTGCAAGCTGGGAGTATCGCAGAAGCTGTTGCCGTAGAGATGGCTCGCCGTGGCCTTCTGCTGGTCGGTCATGATGACGAGGACGTTGGGCCGATTTCGTGAGGGCATGTCGGTTCTCCCAGATGGTGCGTGCGTGGAAGCCGGCTACTGACCGGCGCCCAGCACCGCGCGGGCGCGCTCAGCGAATTCCAGCGGGTCGCCGCTGAAGTCGATGCTATTCAGGACGCTACTGGCGTCGGCCAGCAGGGCGGCGTCTTCCTCGCCCGAGGCGGTGATGAAGGCGACGACAGCCAGCGCCTGCTCCGCCGGCGCAAAGATATGGACCGTCATATCGGCCTCCGGCGATGGCGACTTGAACGTGTACGCCTCTGCGCCGTTGGCGAGCGTTATCGCCTGGACGTCGCTGACGCCCGCCTGCTCGGCCATCGCGCTGGCGTGCATGAAACTGGCCAGCTCTTCCGGCGACAACTGTACGGATTCGCCGTCCGGTCCCGGAATGAAGTCGGGCATGAGCATGATCGCAACGCCCCCTTCGCCTGCCGGCATGACGTCGAGCTCAACGAGGTCGGTATGGGTGCCGACCAGGACGGCCGTCATGCCGTCGCCGGACTCCTCCTCCAGAACGTCCCAGGCGGCGGGGAAGGAGAAGGTTAGGTAGCCGTCGGCGGTGGAGTGTTCCTCGACGGGCTGCACTTCGAAGGTGCAGGCGGTGAGTGTAAGGGCAAGCGCCACCAACGCAACTAACAGTGCAGAGGGACGAACTTGGCGAGTGGCTGCGTACATTGGTTCTCCTCAATTGATTGGATTGCGTGCGATAGACTCTCTCGCCGGCTAGGGGATTCCCTCGCCGAAGATGGCCCCGAAAACCGCATCGTCGAAGACGAGTGACGCGAATATTGCCTCGGCTTCCTGCAAGAGATCGGTGTCCGCATCCGCACCGGCGGCTACGATGGCGATGACAAGCGCGCCATCGGTGGAGAGAGGGCGTAGAATGCGCCCCGACGATCTTCATCGGCCACTGTGAACGCATAGACGGTTCGGTCGTCTGCCATCGTGAACGTTCGGATGTCGCCAACCTCAAAATTGGAGTCCGCGATTGCTTCTTCGCGCTGCTCGATCGTGTAGCGCTTGACATCCAGTGCGGACTTGGCCTCGTCTGCGACAGATGCCACGGGAGGGGCTAAAGACTCTGGCATGGCGTATATGACAAGTGCCGCCGCATCGGACGACAGCGCATCAAGCTCCGTGAGGTCGGGCTCTGAGCTAACGGCGAGCGAGGGCAGTTCGAGGGTGAGCATACCTGGATCCGAGAAAGGGCTCCATTCCGCAGGAAACGTGATTGTCAGGATGCCGTCTGGCGTGGCGTACTCCTCGATGGGCTGTACTTCGAATGTGCAGGCGCCAAGCGCTGGGACAGTGAGTAGTACGAGCGCAATGAACACGAGCAACCGGCGGTTGAGGCGCATGTACATGACGGGTCCTTTCGTGCGAGACGGCCTTGCGTGAGCATCCGCCATTCCGGTGCAAAGTGGGCGGCGGCGTGCTGGCAAGTGTCAGTCTAGCAGTCGCGCGCGGTTCGGCCTAATGGGCAGATTGGCGGCTGATTCGTGGGTGCGGATGCCATACCGCGCGGCTGTCTGTGCGGACAAACGCCCGGCGGTATGGCAACTGCCGCTACGGTTGTCGCTCCATGAGCGGGTTCGCGCCGGCCAGGAGACCGTAGCCACCCGGCGCTGCGGTTCTGCGATCGCGGCGGGCGGGGGTACAATTGGAAACATCGTAAATTGCAAAATCTGATCCTGCACCGGAGCTTCTATCGCAATGTCCGAGCTACCACTCCTCAACCGCACCGCCTGGGTCACCGGATCTTCGCGCGGCATCGGCCGCGTCATCGCCGACCACTTGGCATCGTTGGGCGCGCAGGTCGCCGTCCACGGGACGAGCCCGACGTCGACGCGAGCCTTCAACGAGGCGGACTCACTGGACGCTGTGGCCCAGGAGATTGCAGAGACGCATGGCCGCGAGACGCTGCCTGTGTGGGGCGACCTGTCCGACGAGGCGACAGTGCAGCGGCTGGCCGCGCAGATTCGCGAGCGGTTCGGCAACATCGACATCCTCGTCAACTGCGCGGGCGGCGACATCGGCGCGCAGGGCGCGATGGGCGAAAACGCGGGCAAGCCGCTTTCCAACGATGCGGTGCATGTCTCGCTGGAAGACGTGCGCACGGTGCTGGACCGCAACCTCATCACCTGCATCCTCTGCTGTCGCGAGGTGGCGCCAGAGATGATGGCGCGCGGGGAAGGCTGGATCGTCAACATCGGCAGCACCGGCGGCATGATGGGTCGGGAGGAGGGCGCCATCTACAGCACCGCCAAGGCGGCCGTGAACCAGTATTCGCGCTGCCTGGCCGCGCAGATGCGCCCGCACAACGTCTACGTCAACGTGGTCGCGCCGGGGCCCATCACCACGCCGCGCTTCCTCGCCAGCCGCGCCATCGACGAGGGCATGCAACACGCGACCGGCACGCTGGACCGCTATGGCCAGTCCATCGAGATCGCCCGCGCCGTCGCCTTCTTCGTGACGGATGCGTCGTCCTACGTGACGGGGCAGGTGCTGCGTGTGGACGGGGGGCGGCAGTTGTGGCCGGGGTAGGCCAGTTCAAAGTTTGGGCGTTCAAGAGTTCAAGGCGCAACGGCGGCGTCGTAGGTGCGCTGGCCGCCGCGCAGCGTGCGGATGCCATTCCGCACGTGACTGACAGAACCTATGTTTGTCCGTGAGCAATCAAATCGATTCGCAATTGCAATTCATTGGGGAGGAAGAATTACTGTGACCGGCATTGTTGTACACACGGGAGCTGCACCGGACGTTGTCTGCTCGGAGGAGGAACGCATCTTGCCGCCGGCGGGCGTGACCTTTGTCAAGCGCGGGCCGGCCAAGACGCCGGAAGCCGTCATCGCCGCCATCTCCGACGCGGATGTGGCCATGTGCTGGAGCGAGCCGTACACCCGTGAGGTCTTCGCGCAGTCGCCCAAGCTCAAGGCCGTGCTGCGCTCCGGCGTGGGCGTGGATACCGTCGACCTGGACGGCGCCACCGAGTTCGGCGTCATGGTCGGCCACTTCCCCGACTTCTGTATTCCGGAGGTGGCGAACCACGCACTGGCCCTCATGCTGGACTGCGCCAAGAAGGTGTCGCGCTTCGACCGCATCATCCGCCGCGATGGCTGGAACGCCACGCGACCTGTGCGCTCGCCCATGGGGCCCATTCACGGCGAGACGCTGGGGCTGGTGGCGTTCGGCCACATCGCGCAGGACATGGCCAAGCGCGGCCATGTGCTCGGCATGCGCGTGATCGCGCATGACCCATACGTCGACGCGTCCGTGTTCGAGGCCGCGGGCGTCGAGTCCGTGAGCCTGGAAGAACTGGCCGCGCAGTCCGACTACATCTCGTGTCACCTGCCGCTGACAGAGGGCACGCGTGGTCTGCTGAACGCCGACTTCTTCGGGCGCATGAAGCCGACGGCCTACTTCATCAACACGGGCCGCGGTCCGGTGGTGAACGAGCCGGATCTCATCGCCGCACTGCAGGACGGCAAGCTCGCCGGCGCGGGGCTGGACGTCTTCGAACAGGAGCCGCTGCCGGAGGGACACCCGTTCCTGACGATGGACAATGTGGTGATGACGCCGCACAGCGCGTCGTATTCGGACGAGACCATGCGCCTGCGCGACGTGCGCATGGCCGAGAACGCTATCGTCGTCATCAACGGCGGCCTGCCGGAGTTCGTCGCCAATCGCGCCGTGCTGGAGAATCGGCGCAAGTAGCCCGCAAAATGGGACGCTGATCTTTGCTGATTGGGCGGATCATCGCTGATCTTTGTCTGGATCTCCGAGGATCTGCCCGATCCGCGTTGATCAGCGTTCCGTGGATTCCGTTCTCATCTCGCCGGGAGTGGCGCATGCGCATAGCGACGTACAACATACACGGGTGGCTGACCCAGGAGATGCAGCCCAACGTCGAGCAGGTGACGAGCGTGCTGGCTGCGACTGGCGCGGACATCATCGGCCTCAACGAGGTCTTCTATCCGCGTGTGATGCCCGGGTCACCGCTGCCCGCGCTGGAGGCGTTGGCGGATGCCCTGGGCATGCATTTCGTGTTCGGTCCGTGTATGCGCTGGCCGGCGCAGGATGAGTTGCCCGCGGACGGGTACGGCAATGCGTTGCTGTCGCGCTGGCCGATCACGGCAAGCGCGTCCCATCTACTGTCTCCCGTGCCGGACAAGCATCAGCGCGGCCTGCTGGAGGGGCGCATCCTGCTGCCGGACCAGCGCACGCTGACGGTCTACGTCACGCATCTCGACCACACGGACGAGAATGCGCGGCTGGAGCAGTTGCGGTCGCTGCGCGCGTGGACGGTGCGCGACCGCAACCGGCCGCATGTCGTGATGGGCGATTTCAACGCCATCAGCGCGTGGGATGCGGAACAGCGGCCCGACATCGTAGCCGCGTTGCAGGCGCATCCGCTGGGACAGAACCTCGTGCCGGACGGCGGTCCACGCGTGGTAGCGCAGATGGAGAAGGCGGGCTACGTGGACGCCTTCCGGCTCTTCGGCGAGCCCGGCGCACGCAGCCTCCTCGCGCCCGACACGCCCATCCGCATCGACTACGTGTTCGTGAGCCAGCCCCTGGCGGAGGGCGCGCGCAACTGCATCATTTGGCCGGAGCCGCCGGGCGAGGAAGCGTCCGACCACCTGGCCGTGGTAGCGGAGGTAGAGTTGCCGGAGGAGGCGCGTCCTCATGCAAGGCGGCGCGCAGATCAGGACACACCCAACGTGAAGTGGTAGCTGGCGATGTGCATACGCTGGCGGAAGTAGAAGCGGTGCGCGCCGAAGCGCTGCACGCCGCTGTCCAGCTCCACGGCGACCAGGCCGCGCTCGTGGGCAACAGCCACCAGCCAGTCCATCAGCGCCGCTCCATACCCATTTGAGCGCCCCGCCTCGTCCGTCACCAGATCGTCCACGTAGATGTGGCGGCCGCGGGAAAGCATCTCCATTTCGCGGAATCCGGCCACGGCCACCACGGTTCCATCATCCTCCACATACGCCACGCGATAGCCCTGGGCGGCCTGGCGCTGCACCTGATCCACAAAGGTCTGCTCGTCCAGGTGAGGGCGCAACTGCGCCATCACTGCATAGCAACGTGCAATGTCATCTCTGCTTTCGGCCAGGCCAATGCGCATGCAACCACCCCCTTCGTGTTCTGCAACGGGTGAAATCGATGTATCTGACTCGGATCATCGCACAGAGCGCCTGATGGTCCGCTCACTGCGCTTGCATCTTCACAATCGGCTAGCTGTTCTTGATCCGCGCCTGCCTCGTCTTGGCGACCTGTTTGGCGATCGTGCGGATGGTCGCCGCGATCCAGAAGACGGACCACGCGACCATGAGGATGCCGGCCAGCGGGATGACCTTCTGGTCGTCGATCGACTCGTAGATGACGCTTTCCGGCGAGATGCGGATGTAGCCGCGGGGCGATACGCGCCCGCCCGCGCCGGCGCCGCCGCCCGCGCCCTCGGTCACCATGGCCGCGATTTCTTCGGGCGTGGCATCGGCTGCCGCTCCTTTGCCGGGGTCCGACTGGCCTTCGCCATAGCCGCCGCCATAGCCAAAGCCGAAGCTAACCTGCGCCACAGGGATGACGACGACGCCATGCTCCGTCGTCGGCTTGCCGAACACACTGTTGGCATCCAGGTTCTCGATTACCTGCTCGATCGGCTTGATATTGACCATCTTGTTCGTTTCCATCGTTCGCTCCTTGGTTCGCTTGACTTCGCGCTGAGAAAATCCGCTGTATGATGCGGCGCGAAAGAAACATGATGACCAGGCACCCTCCGGCGACGGCGCCGCCGGCCACGAACAGGGCGCGCAGCGGTTCCGTATCCGTGGGCGCCATAGAAATCGCGGTTCTTGCCCGCTCTCGCGCACGATGATCTCTTCCGGTTGCAGCGTGAGGATCATGCCGAATCCGCCGGCATGTTCGTTTCCACCCTCAAATCGTTTCCCCGTCATGCGGCCTACCGGCGTCACGCTTCTGTCGCCCAGGCGGATGGGGTCGCCTTCCAGCCGTTCGTCGATCGCCTCCAAGTTGGGATTGTCGCTGCCCATTGCCGCTCCTTTCTGAGTCTGCAAATTCGATCCGCAGTTACCGTTCACAATAGCCGATCAGGTATGCTAGTCGCAAGAGACGCCAATTCGAGTATGCTGGCAAAGCGGCGGCATCACATGCGACGGTATCGCCGCTCAAACTGTGTCAGGCCAACCAGGAGAGATGTCCATGCAGTATTGGTTCTATTTGATGGCGGCCATTGTGTTCGAGGTCGCCGGCACGACATCCATGAAGCTCTCCAACGGCTTCACAAGAATTGTTCCCTCGGTGCTTATGTTCGTGTGCTACGCCGCCACATTCACGTTGCTGACATTCGCGCTGAAGAAATTCGATATGAGCTTTGTCTATGCCATCTGGGCAGGCGTCGGTACCGCGCTGATCACAATCGTCGGGGTTCTCTATTTCCGCGAACCGGCTACTGCACTCAAGTTCGCCAGTATCTTGGCGATTATTGCAGGGGTGGTCGGCCTCAACCTTGCCAGAGGCGTGCACTAGGACGAATCCGTCGTGTGCACGCGACAGATTGCAAGCGTTCCCCTGGACGGCGTATCGCAAGCAGCGATCTGGCCGGACTCGGCAGCCCATAATAAAGATATGGCATCAACCCACGTACACCCCCGGACTGCAAAACATCCGTACCTTGCAGAGAAAGTGCAGACTCATGAACGATCCAGCGCAGACGGCCTCCTTCTTCTCCATCGCAGGTGCGCTGCCGTCTGAAATGATTGTCCTACTTGTCATCACACTGCTGGTGTCGGCGGCGGGTTTCTATCGCTTCGTCTGGTTTATCAGCCTGGGCTACGCCTTTTCCGTGGCGGCGATGGCGGTCGCGTCCCTGTTTCTGTTCTACACTACGTTGGGACCGCTGACAGGGTTGCAGTGCGCGCTACTGGCCGCCTATGGCGTGCGCCTGGGCGCGTTCCTGGCGCGGCGCGAGTGGAAGGCGTCGTATCGGCGCGAGCTGGAGGATACGAACGAGCGGGCCACGGACGTCGCGCTGGGGCGTAAGCTGCTGGTGTGGGTGGGCGTGTCGCTGCTCTATGTGGCGATGGTCTCGCCGGCGGTCTTCAACCTGGACGCGCAGGCGACAGAGGGCGCGGCATTCCAGTCGATCTGGCTGCCGGTTGGGCTGGTCATCATGGCGGGCGGCCTGCTGCTGGAGTCCCTAGCCGACCGGCAGAAGTCGGCGTACAAACAGCGCCATCCTGACCGCTTCTGCGACACAGGGTTGTATGCTTGGGTGCGCTGTCCAAACTACCTGGGCGAGATCACCTTCTGGATCGGCGTGTGGCTATCGGGATTGGCGGCGTACACGGGCTTGTGGCAGTGGCTGATTGCGCTGATTGGCGTCCTCTGTATTGTGTTGATCATGGTAGGTTCGACCAAGCGGCTGGAACGCAAGCAGGCGGAGCGCTATGGCGACATGCCGGAGTTTCAGCGCTACGTGCAGACAGTGCCCGTGCTGATCCCGTTCGTGCCGGTGTACACGCTGCAGAATGTACGCGTTATCTGGAGTAGCGCGTCCGGAAAAGCCCGTGTAGATCACGGCAAACACGCGGCAGCCAGTCGAGCGCTCACGGCTATGCACGCCAGAAGTGTAGCGCAAAGCAGCTGTCAGCCTACATGGTTTTTGTCCACAGAACGATGAACTGGAGCACCAGAAAGGGAACCGGACCATGACTTCCACCTTGCCGCAGTATCAGCATGTAGCCACTGACGGGGCGGCGGCGCGCCTGGAAATTCATAGTGCGGCGACAGGTCCTGTCCCCATCAACCCGCGCATCTTTGGCAATTTCCTCGAGCACTTGGGGTTCGCAGTGCAGGGCGGCGTGTTGGCGCAATTGCTGAGGAATCCGAGCTTCCACACCGACCATAATGTGCCTGAACAGGACTTGGCGCAATTGCGCAAGAACGGGGTCACCTCTGAAACCGTGCATCGCCTGGGCGATCGTGCGGTCGACCGACTTCGGGATCTGGCGGCCGCATCTGCGCGTCACCGGTTTCGGCGTTCTGGTCCTGGACGACGAAACCCAATACGGAATTCCCTTGCCCTGGAAGGTGGCGCCGCGCGGCGTGGTCAGGGCGCCCAGGGCGGCCGCATCGGGCAATCGGTTCTCCTAGAGCCCGCCGGAGACGGCGCGAGCCTCAGCCAGGGAGTCTTCCTGCCGCATCAACGAACGTCAGCCTATTCCGGCTCGGTCTGGGTACGCGCGCGGAGAGGGTTCGCTGCGCGTCGAATTGCGCAGGCGAGCCGGGTCCGCCGCCGTGGATGCACCGGCGCTGGCCAGGGTTGAGTTGGCGTGGCCAGGACCGCGGTGGACGAAGTTCTCCTTCGAGCTTGAGGCGCCTGACGGCGTACTTGCTCCTTTCGAACCCGTGGACTTTGCGATCGCGTGCACCGGGCCGGGACGGCTGTGGGTGGACCGAGCCGTACTGCTGCCGGACGATCACGTTGACGGTCTGGATACGGAAATCGTGGAGATGTGCCGGGAGCTCGCACCGCCCGTCCTGCGCGGGCCGGGCGGAAACTTCGTCAGCGGCTATCGCTTCACTCACGGTATTGGAGAGATGGACCGGCGGCAGACATTCGCCAACTCGTCGTGGGGCGGCATAGACGACAACTTCTTCGGTACGGACGAGTTTCTCCGCCTCTGCGAACGGATCGGCGCCGAGCCCCACATCTGTGTGAACATGGGAGACGGCGTTGCGGAGGAGGCCGCCGCATGGGTCGAATATGTCAATGGCCCGGCGGATTCGCATTGGGGCGCCCAGCGGGCGGCCAACGGCCACCCCGAACCCTATGGCGTGAAGCTGTGGGAAGTCGGCAACGAGATCTACGGATTCTGGCAGATCGGGCATTGCGGTCCCAGCGAGAACGCGCGCCGGTATCGCGAGTGGAGCGAGGCGATGCTGGCCGTGGACCCAAGCATCGAGCTGATCGCCAACGGTAGCCATTTCGGCCATGCCGGCTCGGACGAGCTCTGGCATGAGATATTGTTGGAGGAAGGCGGCGCGGACTTGCACTGTATTTCACTTCACTGTCTGCCCAACAACGCGCGCTGGCTCAGCGAATACGAGGACGATGTCTACCTGTGGCAATCGCTGATGGCGCAGACGCTCCATTGGGAGGAGATCGGCCTCCCAGAGTTGTTGTCCGCGGCGCGCGGCGCCTATCCCGACCGCACGATCGATGTAGCCATCACAGAATGGGGCATCCTGGGACCGGCGGATCGGCCGCAGGTGGGCAATCTTGGCGGCGCCGTCTATGCCGGGCTTTTCCTCAATTTCGCCATTCGGCAGCACGAGATGATCCGCGTGGCCAACGCAACCGCGCTCTTGCATGGCGGATGCATTCGCCGCGCCGGCCCCTTCGTCTACCGAGACCCGCAGGTGGAAGTGATCGAGCGCTACACTACATTGCGCGGCGCTCGCATCATGCCGGTGACATACAAGGGACCGGCCTATGACGTCGACCGCTCGACGTATCAGGCGCCGCCGTTGCACGACGTACCCTATCTGGATGCCGTGGCTGTCGACCAGGGCGACGGCCGGAGCGTGATCGCCGTGGTCAACCGCCATCCGATCGGCGCGATCGACACCACGATCGCGTTCGATGCGCCGCTGGGCAGTGTGACGTCCTGTGACGTGCTGACCGGCGCCGGCTTCGTCGATGTGAACACGCCTCTACGACCGGGCGCCGTGCGCTTCCAGCCCTATTCAGGTTGGACGGCAGGGGACCGAGAGATTTCGATCACGCTGCCCCCGCGATCCGTGACGTGGATCACTCTCGGTGCGGCTGGCGCCGCCGCGTAGGCAACACGAACCAACCAGACATCTAGACCAAGCAGCCGTACCGCAATGCGGCTGCATTCCCATTGCACACGAATCTGAAAATTGGATCTTGACACGTGTGTCAGGTCGTGCTATTCTATTACTGAACGTGATTTGAACATGTTCAAAACATGTTCTGAACTGTGTGAAAGGACTTCGACCGTGACAGCCAAAGACCGCATATTCCAAGCCGCCATCGACCTGCTCGACGAAGAAGCGAACCCCGACGACATCACCGTGCGGCGCATCGCCGAGCGGGCGGGCGTGGGCATCGGCGCGGTCAACTACCACTTTCAATCCAAAGACAACCTGCTCAACCAGGCCGTCGGCGCGCTGATGCAGGCCGAGGCCGGCCGCTGGCTGGCCGCACCCGTAGAAGAGCCCGACGCTGAGGGGCCGGACGCAGACGAGCCGGTGGCGCGGCTGCGCTCCCTGTTGACGCACACGGCGCGCATCGGCCTGCGCTATCCGCATCTACTGGAGATCGCCGTTCGCTACGACCTGGAGCAAGGCGATTTCGCCGCGGCGCACACGGTCGTGCCCCTGCTGCGCGAGCTGTGGGAGGGCAAACGCAGCGAGTCGGAGATCCGGCTGGCCGCGCTGCAATTGCTTGTGTCGATCCAAGCGCTCTATCTGCGCCGCGACGAGACGGCGCGCTTCATGGGCTTTCGCCTCGTCGACGCCGACGACATGGAACAACTGGTGAATCGATTGATTGATAACATGCTGTGCCTACACAAGAGTGGCGCCGGATCCGGCGCAGAAAGCGAAGATGTGAGATGAGAACGGTCGTGATTCTATTTGATGTCGTAGCGGCGTTGTTGTTGTTCTCGACGCTCATTTGCGGCGTCTGGATCGCCAACCAGCCGGTCGTGGAGGCGAGCAGCGTGCGCTTCCACATGATGATCGGCATAAGCACAGTGGCGGCGGCGACGCTGGCGTTGGCTGTAATGTCATATGGCCTGTTCCAGGTGCGCTGAGCGCCCTGGCCTGAAGGAGAATGAACGTGACTCGCAGAACAGTTGTCGCACTATCTGGGGGTAGTGGCCGTTGCGGGGATCGCCGCGGCGGCGTGGCTGGGCATCGACTATGGGCGGGACATGCGCGTGGCGCAGTGCGCGTATCGCGGGCGGCCAGGTGATTGAGACGGCAGCCGGGCCGGTGGAATACGCCGAGCAGGGCAGCGGACCGCCGATCCTCGTGATCCACGGCGCAGCGGGCGGCTGCGACCAGGGGCTGCTCATCGGTGAGATGCTGCTGCCCGACGGATATCGCATGATTGCGCCGTCACGTTTCGGCTATCTGAGCGGCGGTCTGCCGGCGGACACGTCGCTGGAGGCGCAGGCCGACGCCTTCGCCGCGTTGCTAGACGAACTGGGCGTGGACGAACCGGTGCCCGTCATCGGCTTCTCGGCGGGCGGGCCGTCGGCGCTCACTTTCGCCATGCGCCACCCGGACCGGACGTCCGCCCTGCTCATGATGTCGGCCATCAGCTACACGGAACCGCCGAGTGACGCGGGGCGTGCCGGTCTGGAGTCGGCCATCAACCGGCTGGTCGCGTCCGACCTGGGCTATCTGGCTGGCCGTGCGCTTTGCCAAGCCCCAGGTGGCCGCGTTGCTGGGCGTGCCGAAGCCGGCGCAGGAACGTTTAACCGCCGCGGGCTGGGAGGATGTCGACGGGGTTCTGGATGCGATCCTGCCGCTGCAGGGCCGGCTGCCGGGCATCGCCCTGGATCAGTCACGCCATCTGCCGCTGGACGACGCCGATAGACACGATCACGGCCCCGACGCTGGTCGTGCATGCGCAGGACGACGTGCTGGTTCCGTTCTCCAGTGCCGAGCACACGGCGGAGTCCATCGAAGGGGCGCAACTCGTGTCCGTCGAGTACGGCGGGCACTTCCTGGCCGACCACGGCGCGGCGGTGCAGGACAGCGTGGCGGCGTTCCTGTCCACGCTGGGAGGGTAACGGTCGGGCGTTCGTCACGCCGATCACGCCGACAACGGCTGCCTGGAGGATCGGCTCCAGGCAGCCGTTGCGCGACCGACCGCTACGTAGGTCCGCACCCGGCCGTCTAGTTGACTCAACCCTCTACAGACGCGCCGTCTCTAGTCTTGCGGAGGCGGAAACACGCCCATCTGTCGCATCATGCCCAGCGCGTCGAATTGCCCCCACCGTCTGCCCTCGACAATCCTGCCACCGTCCAAACGATGCATCCAAATGGTGTTCACCTTGACCGGCTTCCCCGTGGCCGGTATGCCCATGAATTCGCCCCGATGCGTCCCCGTGAGATAGTAGCGGGTCACGACTTTATCTCCCTCGGCGATCATGTCCTCGACGGTGAAGTGCAGGTCGGGGAAGGCCGCCCGCATGATCGGGATGAAGGCCCGCTCATGCGCCGCATACTCGGCGTCAAAGATTTCATCGCATACTGCCACATTGTTCTGATTCCAAACCTCTTCCCATAGACGGCGAACAACTGCCTTGTTCTGCTGCGTGGACATGGCTGCCCCTCCTTGTTGACGAACCAGACCGGGCGCCCCAAGGTCGGGACCCACCGTGACGGCGTGCGCGGCCGGCTCTGCGCCGGCCGCATATGCGTGGGACGTGTATGCGATCGATGTATAATGGCCGCAATGCCCATCCAAGAAACGCCAGGAGGCTCGCATGTCCCAGCCGATAGACATTCGTCCCATCACGTCCGGACCACGCTACCACTGGTTTGGCTACTATGACAAGCTGCAGTTCGATCCGCCAACCGCCGCGTGCTGGGCATGGAGGTCGACTTCGAGCACCGCCCGCCGCAGCCGGACGACGTCATCGAGATCGGCATGGTCGACCTGGCCGGCGGCGACCGCTGGATCGGCTGGCCGAGACGCGCGCCTGGTGCTGGCAGCAGGGCTGCATGCTCCAGTGGCGGCCCGGCTCGGAAGACGAGGTCATCTGGAACGACCGCGAGGGAGACGGATTCGTCTGCCACATCCTCGACGTGGAGACGGGCGAGTCGCGCACGCTGCCCATCCCGTCTACACGCTCAGCCCCGACGGGCGCAGCGCAGTGACGCCCGACTTCCGGCGCATCAACGACATGCGCCCCGGCTACGGCTACGCGGGCCTGCCCGACCCGTACGTGGACGAGCTGGCGCCGGCGCAGGGTGGCATCCACCGGCTGGACCTGGAGAGCGGGGAGACCGAGCTGATCATCTCGCTGGCCGAGATTGCCGCAATTCCGTATCCGCACGGCGACCTGTCCGCGGCCAAGCACTACTTCAACCACCTGCTCTTCAACCCGGACGGCAGCCGCTTCATCTTCTTGCACCGCTGGCGCTTCGGCGATGGCCCGTTCCACACGCGCATGTGCACGGCCGCGGCGGACGGCAGCGACGTGCGCGTGGTGGACGACTCCGGTCGCACGTCGCACTTCATCTGGCGCGACCCGCAGCACATCCTGGCCTGGTCGGAGCAGTCGTCGCACGGGCGACGCTTCTATCTGTTCGAGGACCGGGACGCGGCTGGCGCCGACGCAGAGGCCGTGGGGCCCGACGTGATGACGCTGGACGGCCACTGCACGTATGTGCCGGGGTGCGACAGCGAGTGGATCCTGAACGACACCTATCCGGGCGCGGACCGCCTGCGCGAGCTCTATCTGTACCATGTACCGACGGGGCGCAAGGTGACGCTGGCGCATCTGTACGCGCCGCCGGACTACGAGGGCGAGTTGCGCTGCGACCTGCATCCGCGCACGTCGCGGGACGGGCGCACTGTGTGCATCGACTCGGCGCACGAGGGCGGGCGACAGATGTACGTGCTGGACATTGACGAAGCAATTGGCAGATGATCACCCTCCCGAAAGATCGCGATACGAAAAAGGAGAAACGACAGTGACCACCTCCCTATCCCAACTCCCCGGCTTTCTCGCCGGCCACTGGACTGACCTGGACGCGGGCACCGGTTGCACTGTGATCCTCTGCCCGGAGGGCGCGGTCGCCGGCGTGGACGTGCGCGGCGGCGCGCCGGGTACACGGGAGATCGCACTGCTGTCGCCCACGTGCACGGTGGAGGAGGTGCACGCGGTGTTGCTCAGCGGCGGCAGCGCATTCGGCCTGGCCGCGGCGGACGGCGTCATGCGCTGGCTGGAGGAGCACGGCTACGGCTTTGACACCGGCGTGGCGCGTGTGCCGATTGTGCCGGCCGCCATCCTCTTTGACCTCCCGCTGGGCAGATCGGACGTGCGGCCGGATGCGGACTCGGGCTATGCAGCATGCGAGGCCGCGACGGACGGGCCGCTCGTGGAAGGCTGCGCCGGTGCTGGGACGGGCGCGACGGTAGGCAAAGTGCTCGGCTTCGGGCAGGCGATGAAGAGCGGCCTCGGCGCGGCTGGCCGCACCATCCAGGGCGACGACGTCTCCATCACCGTGGCCGCCGTGGTGGCCGTCAACGCGCTGGGCGATGTGGTGGACCCGGCGAACGGGACGATCCTGGCCGGGGCTCGCATGCCGGGCGGCAACGACTTCATCGGCGCGCAGACGGTGCTGGAGGGCGCAGTCGGCCAGGCGATGCAGGCGTGGCGTGGCGGCAATACGACGCTGGGCGTGATCGCCACAAACGCCAAGCTGACCAAGTCTGGCGCGACCAAGGTGGCGCAGATGGCGCACAACGGTCTGGCGCGCACCATCCGGCCGGTGCACACGACGTTCGACGGCGACACGATCTTCGCGCTCTCCCGCGGCGAGGTACCCGCGGACCCGGGCGTCATCGGCGCGATCGCGGCCGACGTGATGGCGGAGGCCGTGGTGCGCGCCGTGCGCGTGTCGACTAGCCTGCACGGGCTGCCGGCCATGCGTGACTTGGCGAGGTAGGGATGGCGCATGGATGTCGCGGATGAACACAGATTTGTTCTACTGCGGCGGCGGGAGACGTGTGACGCGCAACTGAACGTTGTTCCGGACCCGATAGGTCGGATACATGTGGGGCGCAAGCGATGGGGAATTCGCCTGCGCACCGCTCTGATTGCTAAGCGAACAGGCAGTAGCCTACGCAAGCATCTCGCGCAATTGCTCCATGACTTGAATATAGCCGTCCGCGGTGGCGCCCTGTGGCGTCATGGCGGGGTCGAAGAAGATCTCCTGCACGCCGAGTTCTTTGGTGGCGGCCACGTCCGCTTTGACCTGGTCCGCGGAACCAGAGTACACGAAGCGGTCGTCGCCCAGCGGTTGCTCAGTGATCATGGGGAAGGCGCGCACGACGGTCCCCAGCTCATCCGGGTTGCGGCCGGCCTGTTGCGCCATGCCACGCATGCCCGCGATCATTTGTCGCATGCCGTCGACAGGGACGCCGACCGGGTTCCAGCCGTCCGCCATGGTGGCGGTGCGTTGCAGGCCGGCGGGCGAGAAAGCGGCCAGATAGACGGGCGGGTGCGGCTTCTGCACAGGTTTCGGCGCGAAGTGGGCGGCGGGCAGGTCGTAGAACTCGCCGTGGTGCTCGGCGGGGTCTTCGGTCCAAATGGTCTTGAGCACGGTAAGGAACTCATCGGCGCGTTTCCCCAGCTCGCGCATGGGCACGCCGGCGGCATCATATTCGTCCAGGGACCAACCGAGGCCGAAGCCCACGCTGAGGCGTCCGCCAGACAGCACGTCGATGGTGGTGAGGCGGCGGGCCAGCATCACCGGATTGTACCAGGGCAGCACGAGGATGCTTGTGCCGATGCGAATCTTGCTGGTATGCGCAGCTGCGAAGTTGAGCAGATCGAGCGGGTCCAGGATGTTACGATAGAAATCGGGCAGAGAGCCGTCCGGGCTGCCTGCGTATGCGCTGCGCGGGTTGGCGGGGAAGAGCAGGCGGTCATAGACCCACAATGTCTCATATTCCAGCTCTTCGGCGCGCTGAGCGGCCCTCACCACGCCGTCCGGTGTGAAGGAAGGGTGGCTGACGGGCAATGCAAATCCAAATTTCATGGTCTTCTCCTATGTGAGTATTCACCTTCAAGTTCGATGGCGCTTTCCTCTTTTCGGGATCCGCCACCGACAAGTTGCCGCGCTCTCCGCGTCTGGCAGCTGCCGGAATCAGAGACGAAGCCGTCGGAAAACTGGGCTTACCATACCTTGGCGGGGAGGAAGTTGCTGAGAGCGTGGCTACACTCTGGCTGCAGGCTGACTCGTGAGGATGTCAGAGCGGTGTGGGAATGGGCCATACAGTCGGCCACCCAGGAATGAAGTAGGATGGCGCGCAGCCGTACTCCCCTCGATTGCCCTGTTGGCATTGGAGTGATGTGGATTCTCTCGAATCCCGTGGTTCTGTGGGGTGCAGGCCAATGTCTCAGCAAATCTCATTCGACTGGCAGACCGGCGAGGAAGAGTATCTGCGTGAGTTCGGCAGCCACGATGCGGTGGCGTCAGCGGAACGCGTCTCCGACGGCGAGCGCACGTTGGCTATCTTCGCGCTACGCGCGCTGGCGGCCTTGGCGTTTGTGTTCTTGGCTGCGGCCAGCGCGCCCATGTCGCCGCGGCAACTCGATCGCATGCAAACCGACCAGGAACTCGGCGTTGTTTTGGAACTGGACGAGGCCGCGTGGCGCGCCCGAGATCGGGATGGACACAGTGCGCTCATCGACCCGAACGTGGACAGGGCGTGGGTCGGCGAGTGGCGCGACAATTGGGGAGCGCACAGCGAGGCAGGTCGCATGTACTCGGTGACGTTGGGGCCGACGCGGCGCATCGACGATGACCTGGTGGAGGCGGAAGTCTATGTGTCGCCGCCGCGCACGAACTGGTGGGAGCCGGCGGTTCGGCGCGAAACGCGGTTCTATCGCGATTTGGACGGCGTGTGGCTGCGCACGCTGCCGCCGGACCGCTACTGGGGTGCGCCGCTTACCCTTCGCACAGCCCATTTCTCGTTTCACTATACCGCACCGGATGCGAACAGCGTGCAGGCGATGGCGGAGCGGCTCGATGCTGCATACGTGGAGTTGTATCGTGCGCTGGGATTGGGTGCGCCGCCGCAGGATCGCCCGATCGTGGTGAGTGTCAAGCCGGGCCTCGTTCGCTATTCGCGGGGGGCCGACGGCCACTACGAGACCATGTCGCCGATCCTGGCGCAGATTCCACAGGGTGTGTCCAACACGGAGCATCTGGCCGGGCGGGTGTTCTCCAGCGTCGCAGCGCGCGCACTGCAGGAAGGCAGCTCCTACGGCGGCAGCCACAGGTGGGCGTTTCTGTTCATCGTGGTGCGCGGCTGGTTGAGTGCCGAGATATTGGATCAGCCGAGCTACTGGGCAACGGAGGCCGATATCGTCTTCCGCGCGGTCACTCCCGGCCATTTTCCGCTGGAACTGGCCGATATCGACGATTACTATGTGGGTGGCGTGCCTGGCCGGGACACGGTGCTGTGGCGCTATGCGGCGGCGAGTGCGCTGCTGGACTACATGGTGGCGCGTGAAGGACAAACCGTATTGCCCCGGTTGTTGGTCGGCCTGTCCGCCCACGGTTCGTGGACCAGCCTGATCGAAGGAATGTTCGCCATGTCCGAGGAAGAGTTCACGGCAGGGTGGAACGCGTATTTGGCGGAGGAGTATGGATTTGGATCGGCGGGCGGGTCCAAGGGCGATGTGACCCAGTGACGCCGATTCCACAGCACGCCGGTGATGAGAATCGTCGTGGCTACAGGTTCGGCACGACTTCCAGGGCGAACCCGGCGATGCCGATGGTGAGCAGGAGCGCGCCGGAAACGGTGGTAAGCAGGCGGTAGTGGCCGGTCGTCCATGTGGTGAACTGGCGTTGGAAGGGCTGGGCCATAAACGGCAGGACGATGAGTGGCCAACCGAAACCGAGTCCAAACGCTAGGAAGTATGCCAGGCTGTCGGCCAGTTCCTGTGTGCCGCCTGCCCCCAGCAGAAAGGCGCTGAGCACGACGGGTCCCACGCACGGCAGCGTCATAGGGGCCAGAAGCAGGCCGTAGGCGTAGGCGGACAGGTAGGGGTTGCGCAGAACGGGCGCCTGGCTCATGCTGAGCCGGCGGAAGGGGTTGCGTCCGGCGAGCATGAGTATGCCCATTGCGCCGACGACGACATAGACGATTGGCAGCAGCCAGGGTAGGACGGCCCCGAAGGATGCCTGCAGCACGTAGAGCAACCACCCGATAACGAGCATTAGGCTTAGCACGCCCGCCAGCACAAGCACTCCGATCCAGCGCGTGGAACGGCCTCCCACGCCTGTGCCGGCCATGAAGGCGATGAGGCCCGGGTAGAGGGGCAGCATGCAGACGTTGGTCAGGATGGCGGCGTTGCCCAGCACGAATGCTTGAAGAAGCTCGTTCATATACGCGTTCTCTCTGTGCGTGTGGTTGGCGGCTGGTGTAGCTCTCCGAAGGTGGCGCGCAAGCACGAGTCACAGGCCATCCGGGAAGCGCCGCTGCTTCCTGGATGGCCGTGGGACAGCTTCGCACCGGCCCCTAACTCCCGGCGGCGCGAAGCTGTTCGACGAGGACGTCAGGCGCCTCGAAGCCGGTCACCAGGTCGGTCGTGGAGCCGTCGGGCAGGATGATGAAGTGAGGCGTGGCGGGCGGGTTGGCGACCGTCTGGCCGAAGATCGCCGCCAGCTCTTGCAGCATTTCGGGCGGCATCGCTGCGAAGGTGTACTCGAAGCCTTCCTTGGCGGCATAGTCGACCAGCGTCTCGTTGGCGATGTTGGGTTCCACACTGAGGGCTATGAAGACGGCGTCCTCGCCCAGCGACGCGTGCGCAGCCTGCACGTTGCCAAGCTGCCGGCGGCAGTTTCCGCACCAGGTGGCGAAGGGTTCTACCAGAACGGGTTTGTCACCGAAGTCGGCCAGGGTGAACTGTTCGCCGGTGCGTGCGTCGACGAGGGCGATCTGCTGCCAGGCGGGACGGTCGACTGCGGCTTCGGCGGCGTCTGATTCATCGCCGGCCATGTCATCCTCACCCATCTCATCTCCGGCCATCTCCTCATCCGCCATTTCCTCCTCGGCCATGCCGTCTGAGTCCATGTCATCACTGTGTTCGGCGTCGTCGGCCATCTCGCCTTCCTCAGCCGTGGCGTCATCAGCGGCCATGTCGTCGTCAATGGACGTCTCGTCATCCATGCTTTCTTCCGCAGGCGCGGCCGGGGCTGCGTCCGTGGTGCCGGCGGCGGGCTGTCCCGCGCAGGCGGCCAGGATCAGCAATGCAGCGAGGAGGAAGGGGAGTAGTCGAAACGGATGCATAGGTAAGTGCCTTTCTTGGTGCGATGTCGTACAGCTTCTTCATCAATAGGTTTCGCCAGGCCGGTCCGGACGGATGCGTTTGGCATACGTATCCGGGTTCGCTGTCTAGGATGACACGGAAATCGTACGCAGTTGTGTCAAGAAGCTTACAAGAGTGTTACGGATATGGTCGCGCCGCGCGCGAGAACTCGAGGCCGAGCAGAGGGATCGCGCACCGACGTATGCGGATGAACACATCTCGAACACGGACGGAACAGGCGGCTTGCAATAATCCCGACCGCCCAGAAGTGCAAGGCGGTCGGGATGGTCGCTCATTTCATCCGCACGAAGGGTGCGGGCGCAAGACAGTCGCGGTGCCCTGTGGCCCTTCGCAAGGGCTATGAGGCGGATGCTATGGCCGGCCGAGGAGCTCAACGGCGTCGATTTCGTTCCAGCCTTCCACGGCGTCGGTGTCCAGCACGAGCCGGATGGCGTTGGTGGCGAAGCCGGGAACCGCCAACTCAGGGCTGAAGACGCGGATCGTCTCTTCGGTCGCTGCCGCTTCGCCTTCCCACAGGGCCACCCACTCTTCCGCGTCGGAGTCGTAAGCCTCGACCGCAATGATGGAGCCGGGGTTGTACGTTTCGTGAATATTGATGGCGCTGGGTACGACGCTGTTTTCGTAGGTCAGGTCGAGCGTCTGCTCACCGGCCTCGGCTGCCTCGGAGGCCCACGCGGTGTCGAAATCACCGGCCGCCGGTGTGTTGGGCTCGCCGGTCGCCTGCAGCGCGGAGTAGCCGTCCTCCCCGTATTGCGAAGAGGCCTCTGCCTCGGACGCCCACTGACCCGCGAGCAGGCCGGGGTCCTCCAGACGTACCAGTAGGACGTAGTTGCCGCCGTCGGAGAACTCGGCGCTGACGACGACTTCGTAGATGCCGGGCTCTTCCAACACAGCGCTGACGATCTCATCGGACCCGATACTGAAGCTGCTGCCATAGGCGAGCGTCATGCCGTTTTCGTCATATCCGGCGAAGCGCAGGTCCAGGTCCACCTCTTCCGGACCGATGAGGGCGACAGTGAGCAGGCCGCCGGATTCGGTCGCCTCGAGGCGATAGGCGACTTCCTCCCCTCGGGAAACAGAGCCCCAGGTCAGACCATTGATCGTGACGGCAGGCGCGATCGCGGTGTCCGCAATGGAGAGTTCGAATCCACCCTCATCACCGTTGCTGATGACGCGTACGAAATAGCGCCCGGCGGCAGGGGCCACGAAGGCCATCCTGTCGTCGGAACCGATGGTGAAGGTGGTCCAAATGGCGTCGTCCAGGTTGATGCCGGCCTCCAGATCGAAGTCGCTCTCTACGACTTCGGATGCCAGGGCGAGCGAAACGAGCGTGCCTGGCTCTTCCACGTCGAGGAAGTACGTGATGTCAGTATCGCCTGCTTCAAAGAGTCCCTCGACGGTTATGCCGCCCTCCACGACTTCCACAGGTTCCCCGGCCAAACCTCTGACGAGGATGCTGACCGGCAGGTCTTCCTCCACAACATCGAAGGTCTCGACGATGAGGTAGTATTCGCCGGGCGCGACGTCCGAAACGGAAAGCGCCTGCTCACCGAAGCTAGTCTCGACAAAGTCGCCGTCGTAGAGATGGTCCACGATGGTGACGTCGAGATCGTCCGCGTCCGCCTCGACTTCGACGGTGAGTTCGTCGAAGGGCGTTTCCAGTGACAGACCATAAATGACGGCGCTTTCCCCGGCGGAGATGGCGTCGTCGACAATTTCATCCAGTGGGACCAGTGCCGGCGGGCCGCTGAGGAAGGGAATCAGTTGCAGTTCGGAGCGGCGCTCGAAGGGCTCGGCGGAGATCAGAAAGTCGCCGCCGTGCGTCCAGAAGCGCAGCAGGTCTGATGCGCTGGCTTCGATATCCACGTAGCCGATGTCGTCGCCCTCCGCGCTGACGTAGAAGCTGTCGCCATCACCGGGCTCAAAGTAGATGGTCACTTGCTGGGGATAGGGCGTCTCCGGCACGGATACGGTAGCGTACAGCGGCTCACTTACGTCCTCGCTGTAGAAGATGCCGCCTGCGGGCAGGGAGCCGGGCTGGTCCAAGTCGTTCGTCATTTCGCCGATATTGCCGAGTACGGCGAACTCCAGCCGCGCATCGTCGACGGCCTCGAAGGTCATGAGGACGTCCCCGGCCTCCAGGTCCAGGGTAATGGAGCCGAAGATGTCGTTGAAGAGTTCAGTGCCGTCGGCGTCCGACATAACGAGGTCAAAGGCGATGGCTTCCTCCTCGTCCACGATACCGATCTCATAGGTGGCGGCTTCGGGCACGGAGAGTACGTAGCTGACGGTTTCGCCGTTGACCAAGTTGGCGGCCACGTATTCGCCGAGCTGGAGCGAGATCGGCTCTGTTCCCTCGTCTTGGCGGGCGGGGGCGGCGACGGCTGTATGTACGGGCAGAATGGCGAAGGCCGCCAGCAGTAGCGTCAGGGCGATGACGACGCCAAAGGTACGGGTTGGTTGCGGATTCATCTCGGTCTCCTTGTTGAGGCGCGCTTTGGGGCAGCTACGCAATGGATGCTGCCCTGTTTCGGCAATTATACATGGAACTATGCGGTAGCGCATCTGTGCGCGAGGAGATACATCCGATTTGGCGCACAAATAAAGGAGGCGCGCTCCGTCGTGCGCGTACCGCGCACGACGACTACGGGCCGGGTTCCACTGTGCGCTACTCACCACAGGGTACAGAAACTCTATGTGATTTTTAGGACCGTCTGGGTTGCAACGATCGGGGATTTCTTTGAGGTGTCGGAGTACTTGCCCGATGGACAGCTTGGTCTGATGAACGTAGATCACGCCCTTATGGTGTTAACCGGCCAATGTGGAGGCGTGCGCCACTCGAATGAAGTCCGCATCATGCGCGAAGATCACCAACTCTTGGACGCGTGCATAGTCGCGCTGCTGCTCGTCCGTTAGCCCGAAATCCTTGGTATCCCTTGCCGAGAATGTGTCAAGACCGCGGCGTTGCCGTCCGGCAGCATCCGCTACGGGGTGTCTTCTCCGTGGTTCTATTGGAACGAGCTCGTCCGTTGTCGCAAAGCGGTGCTCATCCTATCCATAATGAACTTGTACGAGGGGCGGACCGGCATTGCCACCAGAAGACCGTCGTCCTCACGCAAAAGAAAGCATCCAGCTAGCCCCTCCAGGGACATTCACGGTCGTCACACTTTGACCACGCGGTCGCCCGCGCGAATGGCCCCGTCCTGGATGACGCGGGCATTGATGCCGCGCAGGCGGAGTTGCTTTCCCTCGTCTGAGTTGACGAACCGCATAGCGTCGACGCCGAAGCGCTCGGCGAACATCTTGCAGCCGGTGTGGGGCAGGGCGGACACCTCAAGTATGGCATCGCCGATGCGCAAGCGCTGGCCGGGCGGCAGGTTCTCGTCGCTGAGGCTGAGGTCCACATAAAGCTGGTCGCCGGCAAGCGGCCATCGCGACGCGTCGTCGTCCAGAAGGCGCACGACGCGCACGTTCATCAGCGTGACCTGGTTGTCGGTCTGCGGTTCGACGTCTTCAGCGCGGCCAACCATGCGCTGTCGCCAGTTGTCGCCTTCGAGGCCGTCATGCGTTGTGAGGCGTCCCTCCTCCATGACGGTTCTTTCGCCTTGCGCCGGGCGCACGACGATGATCTCCAGGGACGCCGTTGTCGTCGGGCGCTTGGCGGATGTCGGGGAGGCCGGCGTTGAGCGTGTCCAGATCTTTGCGCGTGGGCATGTGATTTCTCCTGTGCGAACGTGCGCTGTTTGTCGGTTGGTACGGGCAAGCGTCGACCATTCTAGCACGGGGCGCGCGTTTTCCAATCAGGACGGATTTCGTCGCCCGTGGTATCCAGTCTGGCGTTCTGCACGAAAAACCGGACGCAGACGTTTGCCGATTGGGTTGGTCTGCGCAGATCCCTTGCTCTGTCTGATGCCTGCCCGGCGCGATGGGAGAGCCTGCGACGGACGAAGTTGGCGTTGCTTTCACAGCCGCAGGGCGTCCACCCTATTGGCGGGGTCGCGCCAATATCGCCGCGCTCGGCCGAGCCGCGCAGTTGACCGCGGCGTGTCGACCCTCTATCATCAGAAGCGCAGTCGGGAAGTTCACGAGTAGCGATAGCAGTAAGGAGCGGACAATGTCCCGTGTAGTGGTGATTGGCGGAACCGGCCATGTGGGCACATACTTGGTGCCGCGCTTGGTGGAGGCCGGTCACGATGTGGCGGTCGTGGCGCGCAACAAGCGGCAGCCCTATCTGGCCCATGCAGCGTGGAACGAGGTCGAGCGAGTTGTCATCGACCGTTCGGCAGCGGAAGAGGCCGGCACATTTGGTCAGCTCATTCGCGACCTGGAGCCGGAAATCGTGATCGACATGATCTGCTTCACGGAGGAAAGCGCGCGCCATCTGGTGGATGCGCTGCGCGATCAGGTTCAGCACTTTCTGCACTGCGGCACGATCTGGGTTCACGGACCGAGCGTGGAAGTGCCGGCGTCGGAGACCCAGCCGCGCAATCCGTTTGGCGAGTACGGCATTCACAAGGCGCAGATTGAGGCCTATTTGCTGGACGAGGCACGGCGCAACGGCTTCCCGGCCACCGCGCTGCATCCCGGCCATATCTGCGGCAAGGGTTGGACGCCGATCAACCCGGCAGGCAATCTCAGCCACGATGTGTATCGCCGGCTGGCGCGGGGACAGGAGCTTTTGCTGCCGAACCTGGGCATGGAGACACTCCACCATGTGCACGCCGACGACGTGGCCCAGGCCTTCATGCAGGCCATAACGCATTGGAGCGCGGCGGTGGGCGAGTCGTTCCACGTGGTTTCGCCGGCTGCGGTGACGCTGCGCGGATATGCCGAGATGACGGCCTCCTGGTTCGGCCAAGATGCGAAGCTGCGTTTCCTGCCGTGGGACGAATGGAAGGCGGAACAGCGGGACGAGTTCGCCAATGCCACGTGGGACCATATCGCCCACAGCCCCAATTGCAGCATCGAAAAGGCGCGCCGGATGATCAACTACCAGCCGCGCTATACCTCATTCCAGGCGGTATATGAGTCGTTGATGTGGTTGATCGACACTGGAGACTTGTCGATCGAGTCGCGGGAGTGCACATAGCTTCCGGGAAGATTCAGTTTCTTCCCGGAAGTTGACATCGTACATCGCGTCTTCCAGCCTAGCGACCTTTGCCGGCGTACATACTCAGGCCAGGAGACCTGAGCTACAAACGCACGCACGCCAATATCCGTCCAATCCCTGAGCCGTCGTCAATCCTTCTTGTCGAGGTCGAAACCGGGCGGCGGCACGAACTCATCCTGCGCTCGTGGGTCCGGCGGCATCAGTTGTAGCGTGTCTTCGCACAGGAAGGGCGGCTGGTCACCGCCGCTGTGATAGTAGTAGTCCTCGCCGCCTGCGCTCAGGCGGATCAAGTAACCCTCCTGCAGCATTTGCGCATACATCATATCCGGTTGCGGGCAGCCCATGCTGGCGTCGGGCCATGTCACCGCGCGTACCTCGCGCACTTCGATGTCGCCGGGCGGAACGCCGAGGTTCTGCGCCAAGTCTTCCACGGCAAGGGCCGTGACGCGGGCGGCGCCGGCGTCTTCGCCCTGCGGTTGTGCGGATTCTTCGGGCGCAGGCTCTTGCGACGCCGGTTCCTGCGGCATACGTTCGGCCTCCTGTTCTTCTTCCTGGTTCGCAGCCGCTTCCTCTTCGGATTCGGGCGAGGGCTCGCACGGGGGTAGGCCGGCAACCGACCCGGTAATCACCGCGCCCGGCAGCAGGCAATTCTCGGCGTCTGCGTTCCAGTCGAGGTCCTGCACACCGGTAACGCCTTCGGCGGCAGTGATAACGATGGTCGCTTCGGCGGGCTCGGCGTCGGGTGCAGCGGTCGACTCGGCGACGGGTTCAGTCGTGACCTGCGCTGTCGGTTCTTGTGCGGGCGCGCCGGTCTGCTCTGGGCCGGCGCGGGCGCGCAGGCCACCGCGACGGCAAGCGTCAGCGCCAACAGAAACGGCAGGGTGGACGTGCGATTCATATACAATCTCCTTCACGGCGTTCCTTGTGCGAATGGCTATATGCTCTCTCTGCCTATCGGACGTGGCGACGTTGCGAGTTGTTCCGTCGCGCGCGACGCAAATGCCCGCGCAGGGCTCCCGGCGGGCACAACATCGCCCGGCGTACCTGTCATTCCGGCCTTGCGCCGGAATCCACCGCGTGCTGGCCCACGACATCGCGCCGTCGCATTCACAGAAGCGATCACTCCTCCCCCACACGGATGTCCGTCAGGTGCACCTTGTCTGCAATCACATTGCCCGCCTCGTCCAGCACGTCCAGGCGCTCAAGCGTTTCCTGGATGTAGAGACCCGTGTACAGCGGATAGAGCCCGGGCGGCGCGTCGTCCTTGACCACGATCTCGTGTCGGTCCACGATGAGCTCGCCGGGGTCCCAGAGCCACGTGCCCCGCGCACCGCAGACCGGGAAGCCGTCCTGTTGCGCCACCATGACGCCGTCGCCATAGAAGGACTGATTGAAGACCTTATACGATTCGTCGATGGGCCGCTGTGCGCGCCAGTAGAGCGTCAAGGACAGGGTGTCGCCCGGCTGCAAGGGTGCGTCGTAGTCGAGGTCGAAACCCTCCAGCCGGACAGCGTCGCCCAGGTTGGCGTGCAGCGGATGGGCGATAGACGGCTCCACCACAGGGTAGCTCAAGGGCAGGTCGGGCGTAGCCGCCGCGTCGAAGGCGGCCTCGTACGCTTCCAGCGGAAACGTCTGCACGGCGAAGGGCTCTTGGCTGCGCCGGTGGATGCGCATGCGCGCGTTGCCGTCGATGGTGACCTGACCCCAGGGCTCGTATTCCTTTTCGACGTATGCCTCGATAGAGCGCGTGTAGCCGTCCGGGTCGGGCTGTGGGTTGGAGATCTGGAAGAACCAGTCGGCGCGATCTTCGCAGCGCCACTCGCCGCGCGTATACCAGCCCGGCGTCCAGAACTCGAACTCGTTCGTTGCGTAGGGGCCGCTGAGCTCGCCCTCGGCGTAGAGACGGCCCGCGACCTTCCAACCGTTGGCGAGGGGAAAGCCAAACAGCGCGCGGTTGTCCAGCGTGTCCCAGGCGGTCCAGTAGCCGGCGGGCCGGTTCTGTTGCCACGTGCGCAGGATCTCCATGTCTGTGCGCACGAAGAGCAGGTACGTGTAGACGCCGAAGAGCAGGATCAGGGCGGACGCGACGACTGCGCCCACGGTCGCTGCAACGGGTTGCCTGACTCGCTTGCGGACGGCAAGCCACGCACAGTCGAGCGTCATTCCCGCCAGCAGAAGCCACGGCGTGAAGAAGACATAGACGTGCGTACGCGGCTTGGCAGTGAAAAAGAGCATGAGCAGGAATGGGATGCCGAACCAGAGCCACAGCGACCGCTCAGATGCGCGCATGTGGGGCATCACCCACACCAACGCCAGCGCGATCGCAAAGAAGACGGCGCTGAAGTCGCGCCCGCTCACGGTCAGCCAGGACGGGTCCCATGCGCTCAGCGCCAGGCCGGCGACGAGGACAACGCCTGCGACGGTTCCCCACACTCGTCCGAGCCCGCGCCGATACGCCATAACCAGGGCGACAGTCGCCAGCACGATCAGCAGCACCAGATAGTAGGTCGAGTTGTAAATGGTGGTGCGCGTGAAGAAGTCGACCAGATTGTTGTAGGGGATGCCGTCACTGCCTCCGGCCTCGCCGCCGATGCCGAGGCGTCGTTGGGCCAGATAGGTGTAGGTGGCGCGGAATTGCGGATGCAGCACAAAGGGCGCGTAGAAGAGCGCAGTCAGCACGGAGCCGAGCACGCCGGCGATGATCGTGGCGCGCAGGAGGGAGCGCGCTGCGCGGGGTGACGGCGCAGTGCGACAATCAGCAAAAAGAGCGCCGGAATCAACGCAAACGCGGCTTCGTAGTGGGCCATGAGGCCGGTGGCCAGCAACGTCGCGGCCAGGCTGAGGTAGCCGGACGGCGCGGCCGGGCGTTTCACCAGGCGGTAGAGGATGAGGACGGCCAGGGCGGACGTGAGGAGCACGAGACTCTGGTACTGGACGATGCGCGCAAAGGCGACTGCGTAGCCGTCGACGGCGAGCAGCATGGCCGCGGCCCAGCCTGCAAGAGTACCGAACATGCGCCGGCCCAGAAGGTAGACGGCGAGCAGCGCCGTCAGACCGGCCAGCGTGAAAGGCAGGCGCGCTGCGCTCTCCGTGATACGGCCGGCCAGTGCAAAGTGGGCCGTGGGCAACAGAATCTCGGCCGGACCCTTCTTGTGCAAGAAGAGAACGTCGTCGTAGCCTTGAATGACGGCGGCGGCGCGCAGGACCGCGCGGGCCTCGTCGCCGTGAAACTCGGCGTATCCCAAATTCCCGAGGCGCAGCACTGCGCCGATGACGACGACGGCCGTCAATCCGGCGACGAGCCAGTAGGCTGCCGGGTTCGGCGCGATATCGGGTGGGATGGCCGCGTCCTGCTCGGTCGTTTCAGGCGACGCCCGTTGCGCCTGCCGCCACACGATGACGAGCAGTGCGGCCAGCAGCACGTCGTACGCGATATAGACCTGCCACGCCTGCAGCGGACCCGGCAAATAGTTGAGCAGCAGCATGCCCACGACGAGCGCGGCGTAGCCCATGCCGATGGAAAGCGCGACGCGTTCGAGCGGCGGCGGCGGCGCGGCTCCGCGCCCGACCACGGCGTCGACGAGAAGCAAGCCGGGCAGCACGCCGCACAGCATCCATACGGCCAGCGCCTGCAGTGCGTACGGCGCGCCGGCGGCGTCGCCGAGGAATAGGAGCACGCCGTGCGCGACGAGGGCCGCCAGTAGTGTGGACGCTATGAGGGTTCGAACGTTCAGTCGCACGGTCTTGTTTGGTGATCACTCCGAGTTGCGGAAAGCTCAGTTGCTATCGTATCTCCACCGTCGCAATCGCGCGCGGCGGTGTCGCCAAGGCGCGCGCCTGTGGCGCCATCATACAACCCCGCCAGCAGCGTGTACTCGCCGGGCGCCGCGTCTTCCGGAATGGGCACGAAGACGTGGTCGCGGAACGGCTCGCCCGCCGGCCACTCGCTGGTGCGCGCCGTGTTGAGGCCGGGCAGCCCGTCCCATTGCGCCACGGGTCGCCCATCCTCTCCGGCGACGTGGACGAAGAGCTTGTAGTCCAGCGGCAGCGGCGCCTCCGGTCGCCACACGAGCAGCAGGGGGATCGTGTCGCCGGGCGAGTAGCGCGTGCGCTCCAGATACGCGGACTGCAATGTCATGGTATCACCCAGGGCCGCGTCCCGCACGCGCGGGGTCGGGTCGGGCCATGAAGCGAGGGCGGCGACGTCGCGCAGAAAGGGCGTGTCGAAGTCCTCGGCATCCAGGCTAACATAGGCGGGCAGGGGCGTATGCGTCCAGATTTCAATCCGCGGCTCCCCGCGCACCCGAATCTCGCCGGCGCGCACATAGTCGTCCAGCAGACCGGCCTCCTCGGCGGCGGCGTAGTCCGGCTCGGCCTCCTGTACATGCTTGGCCACGAAGACGTAGTCCGGCCGCTCCTCGAAGTCTCGCTTGCTGAAGGGCGTCAGATACCATCGCCGCAGGGACCACGCCCTGTCGTTGCTGTTGTAGGTAGCGTCGATCTCGCCGTCCTCATCCACGCTTGTGCCCGGCAAATAGCCCCACGCGCCCAGTGCGCCGGCGGCCTTCCAGCCTTCGTGGATGGGGAAGCCGAAGCGCGGTTTCTCCGGCACGGGGAACGGCGCCCAGTAGAAGGGCACTCGCTCGGTCTCGTAGTTCACCAGGTACTCCGGGTCCTGCCGGTAGAAGAGCAGATAGACGTAATGCGTGGAAATCAGCAGCCACACGCCGGCAAGGGCGAAGGCTGTCCAGCGCAGAGTAGGGCGCTGCGACGGCGCGGTGAGGGCGGCCAAGGGGATGGCGGCCAGCAGAGACCAGCTTTGCATAAGCAAGTAGAAGTGCGTGCCGGGGAAGCGCACGACGAAGATATAGAGTACGAAGAAGGGCATCCACCACAGGGCCAGCGTCAGCACAGGGATGCGTGCGCGCCGCCAGCCGATGAGCGTGCCCGCGATGACGAGGACGACGAGAACGGCGAAATAGTAGGTGGAATTATAGAACGTGCCCATCTCGGCGAAGAAGGCGACGTTGAACGTGCCGGCGCCGCCCATGCGGTTGGAGAGATAGCCCTGGGTGGTAGAGAAGTGGGGATGGATCAGCGCAGGCAGATAGGCAGCGACGACGACGGCAGCCGCGGCGGCGCCGGCAAGGACGGCGGTCAAGACGCGGCCGCGGTCCGGCGCGCGTTGCCATCCGCGCCACGCGAGGTAGAGCAGCGCCGGCGCGAGCAGCGCAAATTCGTAATGCATGACGATGCCGAAGGCGCTGTAAGCGGCGGCGAGCGTAAGCCATCGGTGGTGGTTCAAGGCAGCCGGCGGATTCCCGCCTTCGCGGGAATGACGTTCTCGTCCCAACCTGTCATTCCGGCCTTGCGCCGGAATCCAGCGGTTCGTTTTCCGCGGATTCCCGCCTTCGCGGGAATGGCAAGAAGAGCCGCAGGCGAACTCCCACATGGCGAGGACGGCCAGCGCGGAGAACAGCAGGACCGCGGGCTGGTATTGTGCGATGCGCGACAGGCCCAAGGCGAAACCGTTGGCGGCCAATAGCACACCCGCCCACACGCCGGCCCCGGACAACGAAGCGCCGCCGGACAGTCCGCCGCATGTGCTGTGGCCACAAAACATGCGCATGCCCAGCCAGGCCACGGCAAGCACGCTGCCCACGCTCATGAGCGCGAAGGGGAGGCGGTGCGTGGTCTCGCTGGCCGTGTTGAGCGCGCGGAATACGGTCAGAGCGACGGCGATCTCTCCCGGACCCTTGGTGTGTTCGGCGAGCGCGTCGTCCTGGCCTTCCACCGCGCGCTCGGCCTGACGCAGGAGCACCACCTCATCGGCGTGGAATTCGTGATAGCCGAGGCCGGGCAGGCGAAACAATGCAGCGACCAGCAGCAGGAGAAGGGCCCAGCGCCAGGTATGGGCGTTGCCGGGCGCGGGCGCAGGCGGCGGGCGCAGGTAGATCCCCGCGGCGAGCACGAGCGCGCCAACGCCGTAGACCGCCAGCAGCAAGGTACGCGAGATGTCGCCGGGGATGTAGTGGACGAGCAGCGAGCCCGCGATCATCCAGCAGAGGCCCAGACCCAGGGCGTGAAGCAGAAGGGCGGGCCATGAGACGTCCGGCAGCCGCCAAAGCAGGGCCAGCAGCAGACCGGGCAGCCACCAGGCCAGGGCCAGAATGGCGATAAGGTTCAGCCAGACGGGCGTCGGGGCGAGGAGTGCCGCGAGCAGAAAGAGCGTAGTCACGACGGCGGCCGCGGCCAACCAGACAGGCTTGCCCAGTGGACGGGCGACGGGCGCTGTAGGCTCCGTCATGCGTCCATCCGGGATGTGGGGCGCTCCTCTAGCAGCGACCGGCCACGGCGCTCGCTCCTACGTGTGGAGGGAGACTCACGTCCGGCCTCTCCTGCCGCATCGTCAATGCGCATGTAAATGATCCTAGCAACCCATGACCCCAACACGGATTCTCCTGAGCAAGGACGTGATTCTCACCCAGACTACCGGGTCTGGTTTCGATGAGCAAATAGGCGTACGGCCCTATAGCGATCAACGGGAGACGTCACATCGGTGCAAACGAGCTGATCAAATTGGAGACCTGAGCGACAGCGCCAGCTGCGAATAGCGCCGCTTGGAGGCGAAGAGTCGGGAAAGCGGTCGGCTTCCGGTCAGCAATTGGTCAACTTCTGGTCAACTGTCTTGTCCGAATGCGCATATACTACTACTCATGAATACGTGGTTGGATACGTTCGTCAGGCTTGGCATGGCTACGATGTACGCCATGCCAACGTCCTGGCAAAGCCGAATGCACCATGAACGACGCAAGTTTCATGCATAAGGGTCACGGCATGAGCACAACGCGCCGATGTCTGTTGATCATCTGGATGGGGGCAGTCGCTGCGCTTCTGCTTGTCGGATGTGGCGCAACGCCCATCAGCGCAGTCGACGCTGCGCTCGCCGGCGTGTGGCAGGGCGAAGCGGCGGTCCGCCCGCCCATCAGCTTTGAGCCGCCGCCGAAGGAGACGCCGCGCGAGCCTGAAGTCGCCGTCCCGCTTGCCATCACCATCCACGAAGACGCCCGCGTCACAGGAACGGTGGGCGACGCAGAGCTGGTCGACTGCGTGCTCAAACGCAATCGCGGCGATCTCGGCCGCCAGCTCAACGTCGCCAGCGACTACATCATCATGGACGGTTATCTGGACGGGCCGATCATCCCCGGCGACGCGGAGTTGCGCAAGGAGTTCACGATCCCGTTCAATATCGTGGACGGCCACATGCAGGGATCGGTCATGTGGCTTCAGCCCAGGAAGTACCCGTCGCCGCTGCTGCGCGTGGACATCGTGAGGAATTGAGCATGAAGTCCGCCTGCGGCTTCACCATGCAGATCAGGACTCCGGCATGACGTCGATGCAAGCGAACGGCTCGGGCCGGAGACCGGAACCTTGAACTCGTGGATCATTCCCACCTTGAGCGCGAATGATCCGATCTTTGCACGACTGACTAGGCGGAACCTGGTCAACTGGCTAGTGTTCAAAGCCGGCATCTACCCTACAATGGGTGCATTGTCCTACCGTCATCCGGCGAATCCGGCAGCGCAACGGTTCACAAGGGTTCTCCGGACAAGAGTGAGACAGTTGCGAGGAAGGATTCGCAACGAAGGTTTCGTTATGAGGCAGGGACGCACAACAACAGCGCCCGCCACGTTAGGGCTCAGCAACCGATAGTCTGACCGTTTCGCCTTTCGTTGACGCACTTCACCGATCCAAGCTATACTTTCCTGGACTCCAACGGTCATCCCTTCGGTCGCTGACACCGTCGCCCAGCCGCCTCCTATATACCATTGCACGGGGACCCACAGCCCCATGACCCATGGTGGACGCGGCTGATTGCAAAGGAGAACACCATGTCTGAAGCGTTATACTTGGGTATTGATGTCGGCTCGACAACCGTCAAGATCGTGGCGGTTGACCAGGACCTGAACCTGCTGGCGTGGCGATACGCACGTTCGCAGGGACGCCCCCGCCCCACCGTACTCGAAAACGCCGCCAGCGTGGCTAGCGAACTCGGCATGACGCTGGAAGAGCTGGCTGCCGCAGCGACGGCCGTCGGCTTCACCGGCTCCGGCGGCCGCCCCGTTTCCGAACTGCTGGGCGGACGGCACGTCAACGAGTTGGTCGCCCAGGTGCGCGCCATCGGCGAGTACGTGCCCCAGGCGCGCACGATCGTAGAGATCGGCGGGCAAGACAGCAAGTTCATGTCCGTGAAATGGGACGAGACCCTGGGCAAGATGGTGCTGGTCGACATGGCGCTCAACAACCTCTGCGCCGCGGGCACGGGCGCCTTCCTCGACCAGCAGGCCGAGCGGCTTGAAATCGAGATCGAAAAGGAGTTTGCCAACATCGCGATGCGTTCCGAAAACCCGGCGCGCATCGCCGGACGCTGCACAGTCTTTGCCAAGTCGGACATGATCCACCTGCAGCAGAAGGGTACGCCGCTGGAGGACATCCTTTCGGGCCTAAGCATGGCGCTGGCGCGCAACTTCAAGAGCGTAATCGGCAAGGGCAAGGCGTTCGTGCCGCCCATCGTGATTCAGGGCGGCATCGCCTACAACGAGGCGGTAGTCCGGGCCTTCCGCGAGGTGCTGAAGCTGCAGCCGGACGAGTTGATCATCCCCGAATACCATCATCTCATGCCCGCGTTGGGCTGTGCCTTCGTGGCCATGGATGACCCGGCGCGCTGCCAGGGCTTCCGCGGCTTCGATGCGCTCGACCCCGACGCACAGACCTATCACAGCGAACAGAATTCCATGCCGCGCCTCTACCGGGACGGAGTGGTCTTCGCCGACCGCGACCCGGACATGCTGAGCATGGACTTGGAACGAGACGACGAACGCATTCCCGTCTATCTCGGCGTCGACGTCGGCTCCATCACGACGAAGGTAGTCGCCATCGACGAAGAAGGCATGGTCGTGGCGCGGCGCTACATGCCCACCCGCGGTCGCCCGTTGGAGATAGTGCGCGACGGGCTGCTGCAGGTCGGTGCGGAGATCGAAGACCGCGTGCGCGTCGTCGGCGTCGGCACGACCGGCTCCGGCCGCCACCTGACCGCAGACTTCGTGGGCGGCGACGTGGTGCGCTCCGAGATCACGGCCCAAGCGCGGGCCGCCATCGCCATCGACCCCGAAGTCGACACCGTCTTTGAAATCGGCGGGCAGGACAGCAAGTTCATCCGTCTGGAAGACGGCGCTGTCGTCAACTTCGCCATGAACAGCGCCTGCGCCGCCGGCACCGGATCGTTCCTGGAAGAACAAGCCGACCGCCTGGAGATCGAGATCGAAGACGACTTCAGCCAGCGGGCGTTCTGTGCAGAGTGCCCGGCCGCCCTCGGTGAACGCTGCACAGTGTTCATGGAGTCGGACCTCGTGCACCATCAACAGCAGGGCGCACAGGTGACGGACCTGACCGCCGGCCTTGCCTATGCCATCGCAGAGAACTATCTGAACCGTGTCGTGGGCAACCGCACGGTCGGCAACCGCATCTTCTTCCAGGGCGGCGTAGCCTGGAACGACAGCGTCGTCTCCGCATTCCAAAACCTGACCGATCGCCCTGTGCTGGTGCCGCCGCACCATGACGTAACCGGGGCCATCGGCGTCGCGCTGCTGGCGCGGGACGAGATGACGCAACAGCGCAAGAACGGCGCGGACACGCCCACCCGCTTCCGCGGTTTCGACCTCCGCGGGCGCGAGTATGAGACGCGATCCTTCATCTGCCAGAAATGCGCCAACCTGTGCGAGATCAACCGCGTGGTCATCGGCGGTGAGGCGCCCATCTTCTACGGTGCGCGCTGCGAAATCTACGAGTCGCCGAAACACCGCCGCGGCATCGCATCCGACGAGATTCCGGACCTGTATGCGGAGCGCCAAGCGCTGCTCATGGGCGACTACGAAGCCCCCGGCGAGCGCAACGGCCGCGTGCGTGTGGGCATGCCGCGCACGCTGCAGTTCTACGACATGTTCCCCTACTGGCGCACCTTCTTCGAAATGCTCGACATGGATGTCGTACTCTCCAGCGAGACGAATCCGCTCATCGCCCGCTACACCAAGGAAATGGCCGTGGCGGAGACATGCTACCCGGCCAAGCTGGCCTACGGGCACGTCTACGAGCTGCTGGACAAGGACGTCGATCTGCTCTTCATGCCGTCGATCATCAATCGCGAAAACCCGTCGCCCGGTCAGCCGGAAAACACCTACTGCGTGTTCATCCGCGCCGCCGGCGACATGGTCGACGCGGGCATGAGCACCAACGGCATTCCCCTCATCAGCGCACCGCTGCATCTGCAGTGGGACCGGGTGAAGAAGCGCGACCTGAAGCGCATGGCCAAGGAGCTGGGCGTGTCGTACCGGCGCATTGTCCAGGCGGAGGCAGCAGCACAGGAGGCGCAGGCCGCTTTCTACGCCGCCGTGCGCCAGCGCGGCAAGGAGGCGCTGGAGAAGTACGCGGACAAGTACCCGGCCATCGTCCTCGTGGGCCGGCCGTACAACACGGCGGACGCAGGCGTGAGCCAGAACCTGCCCTACGAACTGCGCAAACTCGGCGCACTGCCTATCCCAATGGACTATTTGCCGCTAAAGAGCGTGGACCTCTCCGATGAGCACCGCAACATGTTCTGGCGCTCCGGTCAGGACATCCTGTCCGCCGGCACGCTGATCAAGGAGGACGAGCGGCTGTATGGCATCTACGTGTCCAGTTTCAATTGCGGGCCGGACTCGTTCATCCTCAGCTACTTCCGCCGCATGATGGCGGGCAAGCCGTTCCTGGAGCTGGAAGTGGACGAACACACGGGCGAAGCCGGCATCGTGACCCGCTGCGAGGCGTTCCTGGAAAGCTTGCAGACGCGCGAATGGATGCTGTCGGAGTCCGCAAACGGGACAAGGGGCGCATCGGCAGTGGCATCCAGTAACGTAGTCTGGACCCCGACGGCCGTCCGATTCTCCGAATCGGAACCCGTGCGCGCAGATGAAATCGACAATGGCAATGGCCGCAAGAACGGTAAAGCCGGCAGCGATGGACTCTATGGAATCGGACTGGGACAGGGCGATACGAGCGAAGGGAGTGATCGATAACCATGGCCGGCCACAACAAGACAGTTTTCATCCCATATATGGGCGACCACTCCTACCTGATGGCGGCCGCGCTGGAAGCGGTCAATGTCAAATCCGAAGTGCTCCCCATCCCGTCCGACAAGACCGCCGCCATTGGGCTAGACCTGGTGCTGGGCAAGGAGTGCTCCCCGTGCATGTACACGGTGGGCGACATCATCGAACGCTCCAAGCAACCGGACTTCGACGCCAAGAAGGCCGCCCTGCTCATGCCCACGGCCCCGGGGCCGTGTCGCTTCGGCCAGTACAACGTGCTGCAGGCGCAGTTGCTCGCGGAACAGGGTTTGGGGGATGTGGAGGTCATGAGCCCCACGTCCGCCAATAGCTATCGCGGGCTGGGCGAGGAGCCGACCAAGTTCCGCCTGCTGGCATGGAACGCCGTAGTGACGATGGATTTGCTGCAACAGTTGCTGCATCGCTTCCGGCCCTACGAAATCAACAAGGGCGACGCCAACGACATCTACGCGGCCGGCTTCGAGAGAGTGCTGCAGGCCACGCGCAGCGGCGGCGGCGATCTCCTGAAAGAGGCGCTGGGATGGTCCGGCAAGCAGTACGAATCCATGCCGCAAGTGCCGGACCAGGACAAACCCATCATCGGCGTCCTGGGTGAGATCTACGTGCGCTTCAACCCCTACGCCAACCAGGACATCATCCTGCGCGTGGAGGAGCTGGACGGCGAAGTGGCGCTGGCGAGCATGATGGAGTGGCTCTATCTGACCACGTGGAACCCCGCCTACTACGCGTGGATCAAGGGCAATCGTCGCGAGTCGCTCATGCACAAGGTGACGGAGCACTACCAGCGTTACCGGGAGCACTCGTTGACGAAGTCGGTGGCGCACCTGCTGCGCCACCCGTACGAGAAATCCACGGGCGAAATGCGCGAACTGGTGCGCCCCTACCTCGAGCCGGATATCCAGACCGAAGCGGTCATGACGCTGGCCAAGGCAGTGGAATTGGCGCACCATGGGGTCAGCGGCATCCTCGCCGTCATGCCCTTCTCGTGCATGCCGGGGCTGATCACGGCCGCCATCGCGCCGCGCATCCGCGAGGATCTGAACAACATCCCGTGGCTCGACCTGAGCTTCGATCTGCAGAAGTCGACCAACGTGCAGACACGGTTGGAGGCCTTCATGTACCAGGCGCAACACTTCCAGCGTCTCCAGCAGGAGATGGAGGCCGCGGCATAGGGGACACCGGTTTCAGGGTTCAAGTTCAAGATTCAAGTGATTTGATAAGGGCGGCCCAGGAGGATTGGGTCGCCTTGTCGCGAGTGGAGAGGACGACACGTGATCGGCAAGATTGCGACGGCGGCAGTGTATGTGGACGACCAGGACAAGTCGATCGTGTTCTGGGTGGAGAAGGCAGGTTTCGAGATTCCGAACGAACAGTCGATGGGTCCGAATGCGCGCTGGGTGGAGGTGGGTCCGCCCGGAGCAGCGTCGTGCCTGGTCATCTACCCTAATGCGATGATGGAGGACTGGGCGGAGCGCAAGCCGTCGATTGTGTTCGAGTGCGACGACCTGCAGGCGACGTATGAGGAGATGAGCGGCCGCGGCGTGGCGTTCTCACAGCCGCCGAAGGAGATGGCGTGGGGCGGGTTTGCCATCTTCACCGACGAGGATGGCAACTGGTACGGGCTGCGGGAGCGGGGGTAGTGTCACGACTTGGAACGCCAGGCAATTCAGTAGTACCATGTTGCCGTAGATGTCATCACAGTACCTTGCGTTCTTGGTGAGATTGGGGCAAGAAATGACTGGCGAACATGCTGCCGGAGGCATGACTGCGCACTGGATCGAGCGACTGCGAAGTGAGGGGTATCGAATGACCGATTCCCGTCGGGCTCTGATCAGTACGCTTGCCGATAGTGGACGGGTGCTAAATGCCGAAGAGATCCATGACCTCACGATGCAGCGCTATCCCGAGTTGGGCAGAGCCACGGTGTATCGAGCGCTGGACCTGTTCGTAGACTTGGGGCTCATCCGTCGTGTACACGATGAACAAGGCTGCCATGGGTATATGTCGGCGCCGGACGACGGCACACATGGGCTACTGGTCTGCGACAGTTGCCACAGAGTCGAGGATGTTCCCCGTGAGGCCCTGGAGCATTTTGCACAATCTGTGCTGGAAGAGACGGGATTCCATGTCGGCGTCAGTGCCGTGCAACTCTCTGGGCGGTGCACCGACTGCTGGTAAGCGGCCTCGGCTCGATTGTATCTGCAGTTGAACTGGCCTGTGCCCTCCGCATCAAAGTGAAGACCACAGGCCATGAACGCCCCGCTTGACGGCTGGCGCTATTTCATCCCTTCCACGATCTGCGTCGTGTTGTAGCGCATGAAGTCTATGTAGTTGCTGGCCGGACCCTCTGCGTCGCTAAGGGAACCGGTGTAGAGACTCACCACCTCTATGCCCAAATCTGCTGCAATCTGGTCTGCCAGGTCCGAATTCACAGTGGTCCCCACGAAAATCGCCCGGACTGCCAGTTCCTCCATCTGATTCTGGAGCGCAGCCAGTTCGCCGGCCGAAGCGGAGGCCAGCGTGCTCGAGCTTGGAATCACCGTGCCGATCACGTCGAAACCGTACTCGTCCGCGAAATAGCCAAACGAATCGTGGTCGGTGACCAGCTTGCGCTGTTCGACCGGCAGTTCGGCCACCTTGTCCTGCAACTCCGTCGCAAGCGCTTCCAGGTCCGCCAGATAGGCTGCGGCGTTGACTTCATAGATCTCCGCATTGGCAGGATCCAGGTCGCTCAGAAGATGTTCGATGTTCTCCACCCATTGCTCAACGAGATGGACGCTGAACCACGTGTGCGGGTCCACGGCTCCGTGATGGTGATGTTCCTCACCGGCGTCGTGATGCTCCTCACCTTCGCCTTCGTCATCATGGGCTTCGTCCTCGTCATGATGCGCTTCCGCTTCGTCTTCGTGCTCGGCGCCTTCTTCATGATGACCCTCGCCCTCGTGGTCATCCATTTCTTGTGCGCCGGCCAGAGTGTCGATACCTGCGTTGACTGACACGACCGCTACGTTGCTGTCCAAGCCGTCCAAGAATCGATTCGAGGCTCTCTTCCAGACCCAGGCCATTGACGATTACGAGGTGCGCATTATTGAGTGAGAACAAGATCGCCCGGCGCAGGCACGAAGCTGTGCGGATCGGCGCCAACCGGCAGGAGCTCCACCAGCTCAATGGATTCGCCGCCCACCTGTGAGACGATATCGGCAATGATGTTCGTGGTGGCTACAACGCGCAGTGGTTCGTCAGCCCCGAGCGCCGCCGGGCTCAGTTCCGGAAGTGTTTCACTTGCATGATCATCTGCGGGTTCCACCGCCGAATTCGCGGACGGACTTGTCGATGGTATTGATGCGCATGCTGCGAGCATCAGCAGCAGAAGTACCATTGCGACGGCGCCGAGCGGCTTCCACCAGCTCAATCGCCGCCGGCTTATTCCGGAGTTGAGACCATTCCTCGGAGACTGTGTCGCTGTGCGGCCAGAGCTTATCAGCGTATTCCATACCCGATCAGGCATTGGTTCCTCCCACTATGCCACGATGCCGAGGCCAATTTCGACCTCCAGCCCCTGGCGTCGATGGTGAAGGCCTAGTTTCCAGCCTTCCGACGGACGTACTCTCAATGAGACTATATCTCAATAATATTGCTCGTGCAAACCTTATTGGGATCTATTCTCACTAATTGGCGCCTGGCAATCCGGGTTGGTCGAGTCGGCAGCACCGAGCGGACAAGTCGCGGAGGGCGAGCCTGTTGCTCGCTGGGAGGCGCTATGGCCCTGTGTATGGCTCAATGATGGCGTCTTGTATATGATAGCCTGCTTCGGCGAGGACAGTCGATGTTCCTTCGGTTGCCAGTTGTCCCATCACCCACACCGGGTAGAAGGATTCGTTTGCCTTGATACCCTGTCCTTCGACTGCCCTCACAAGCACAGTCTGGTTCACGGGCGGGGGAGGCACATGAATGCACGCACCGAAGTAGGGTACCAGCAGGAACTCGGTGATGAATTCGTCTGCATAGTCAAGCGGGGCCACAAAGCCCGGCAGCCGGATCATCTCACCGTTGAGCAACTCATTCACCGGCGCATTGTTGAATTCTTCCTGCATCTGCCGGTACAAATCCATTGCCTCGGGTGCACCATCCTCATATTGGGCAAGTTGGGGAGCGTACTTCTCCTTGATTGCCTCGGCCGAGTATTCCACGGGGAGCAGTCCATCCCACATGATCTCCTGATAGACGACGTCACCGTATGTGAATGGAATCCCGACCGAGGAAGCATCTGCTTCCTCGGGACCCAATTCCGTGACGCTTGGCGCCTGGACCGTGGCGCTTGCCGCCCGGTCGACGCTGCTTGTGGTTTGGTGCGTGCTGTTTGCGAGTGGCTCGGGTTCGGCTTGTATCGCCGCCTCCCACTCGGCCAACGACGCACCGTAGGCGACCGCCAGCGTTGCAGTGGGCAGCGGCCTTGCCGCTGTCATCTGTCGCAGCGCTCCCGCTCGGCTGCCAAAAGGCACAACCAGAATCACAACCAGAAACATCATCACGAGCCACGGCAGGTAGAGTCGACGTCGCTTGCCTGTCTCGGTGGAATCCATCACTCTCTCCTATAGCAGCGCCACTTCACCACGGACGCTCAATCCACTACCTTTGACTGTGAGGGCGCGGTCACATCGGCCTCACCTAAATCCACTATACCTTGATCGCCAGTCCGTCCTGCAACGAGCGTCGATAGGCAATGAAACCGGGGATGAAGCTCACAAGGACACCCAGCACGATGA
This sequence comes from uncultured Chloroflexia bacterium, assembly GCA_963752485.1. Lineage (GTDB taxonomy): Bacteria > Chloroflexota > Anaerolineae > Caldilineales > Caldilineaceae > JASGTU01. The sequence continues at coordinate 36,774 of CAVVYP010000007.1, read as the reverse complement.
CGACGGCGACCAGCGTCCACTGCTGCCAGTCCGGCGCCGTGATGGCGATGTTGATGCCGTAGGTGTCAACGAGCAGAGGACGCGCCACTACTAGCAGTAGATAAAGGGCGCCCACACCTACCAGGCAGCCGGCAATCACGATGAACAGCGTCTCCAGCATGAACAAGAGCAAGATGTGATACGGATGCGCGCCCACGGCGCGCAATACGGCCATCTCCCGGCGTCGCTCATTCAGCGTTGACAGCAGCGTTGTCAGCATGCCCAGCAGGCCGGCGATCAACACGAAACCCGATATCACGAGCAGCACCTGCTCAAACACCGATATGGTCTGCCAGAGTTCGGCCAGCGTTGCGCCCGGTATGATTGCAAGCAGCGGTTCTTCGTCATACTCGGTGATCTGGCGCTGCAGCCGAAAGGTGTTGACACGGTTGTCCAGGCCGATCATGAAGGCCGTGATAGTCTGTGGCGTCAAGTCCATCTTGCGCGCCTGCTCCGCCGATAGCTGCAGCGGCGAACGCGCCCCACCCTGCCAGTCGACGTGGATCGCCTCAATGCCCTCGAGTGAGACATGCACGGTGCGGTCCACCGGCGTACCGGTCTTGTCGAGAATGCCGGTCACCAGAAACGGTCTGTCATCGTGTTCCGCAAATTCGGCCTCAGCAAGGCCGTGCGCAACGATGATCTCGTCGCCGATTTCGTAGTCAAGCGCACGGGCGACATCAGCCCCGAGCACCGCATCGTACACATCGGCGAACGGCTCTCCTTGCTCGAATTCCAAGTGCTGACTCTGCCCATATTGATAGTGCTCGAAGTAGTCCGTGTTTGTGCCCATGACGCGGAAGCCGCGGTGAGAATCGCCCAGCGAGATGGGAATCGACCACGCAACCTGGTCTAGCGAAGTGATATCCTCGTACGTATCCCAGGAGACATTGTTGGTGGCGTTGCCGATCCGGAACACGCTGTAGAGCAGCAGGTTCGTCGGGCCGCTACGAGCGCCGACGATGAGGTCGGTCTGCGATATCGTGTTGACGAAGCTGTTCTTGGCTTCTTTGCGAATCTTGTCGACGCCCATCAGGAGCGCAATACTGATGGCGATGGACAAGATTGTCAAGATCAAGCTTGTGCGCCGATACCACGCACTTTTCAAAACGATCCGAAGCAGATTCACGGCGACGGACGCCCCGCATGGTTAAACTCGGCCAGATCGACGACACGTGCAAACCGTGTTGCGATCTGCTGATCGTGGCTGACGAAGATCAACGTACTCCCCTGCTCCTCCGTTTCCTGAAGAAGCAGCTCCATGAACCGGTCTCGATTGTCGCTATCCAGCGCCGACGTTGGCTCATCGGCCAGGACAATCTCCGGGCCGCCAATCAGCGCCCGGGCGACCGCAGTCCGTTGCTGCTGGCCGACACTCAGTTTGGCGACGGGCTGCGTGGCCAACTCTTTGGAGATGTTGAGGTGGCGCATCAGGCGCTGCGCCGTCTCGGATATATTGCCGGCATTGGCTCTTTTGCGCTGGGAGAAGCCACAGGGCAGCTGTACATTCTCCTGCAAGGAGAGGTAAGGCAGTAGGTTGAACTGCTGGAAGATGACGCCCAAATGATCAGCGCGGAACTGGTCTCGCCGAAAGTCGCTCAATCTCTCGAACCGGGTGCCCAGCACGCAGACTGAACCAGAGTTGGGAACGACGATGCCGGTGAGGAGGTTCAGCAAGGTGGTCTTGCCACTGCCACTGGGTCCTCGGACAAATAGGTGCTCACCCTTTTCCACTCTCAGTTCCGGGATATTGAGCAGATCGTTGTCCTGGCCCGGCCAGCGAAACCGTACACTTTCTAAACGGACGATAGGCTCAGTCATTGTTGTCGGCCCAGCTCAAAGAGATCAGTTGAGCCACGGAGAATTCAAGACAGGCTCCTGAATTCCTCGTGGCTCATTCCAGTCCAGATCGCCTAGTTGAACGATATCACCGGATTCTCAGGAGTCATATCGGCAGCGGACTGCTGCGTATCTGAGACCCATTGCACCTGAATACCTTCGAAGTTCGGGAACTGCGCAAAGAGCGCGCTAGCATCCAGCGTGCTTATCTGGTCTGGTTGCTGGCACACTAGGTTATAGGCCACATCAATGTCCGAGTGGACCTCTTCGTCGTGGTCTTCACCCTCATGGTCGGCCGACTCCTCGCTATGCTCGTCTCCGCCATGCGGTTCATGATGAGCTTCTTCAGCCATCGCGGTCTCAACCATCGCCGACGTGACTGCACAGTCCGCCTCTGGATCAAGCTGCAGCAGATCACCTGCCTCCAGCGCAGCGATGCTCTCCTCCAGAGAAGCCTTCTCAGCATCGGTCGCCGGCGCATATTCGAAGCCAAGGACATTGTGGGCGGGCGTCTGCAGGTCGATAGCCATCTCATTACCCGACCATGCGATCGTCAGTTCGGCCGCGCCATGCTCATGCGCGCCATGCTCCCGGTGTTCGCCCTCGTCTTCATGTTCATGCTCTTCGACGTCTGTGTCACCGTGTTCGCTCTCCTCAACGCCGTGGTCGTCGTCTTCGTGATCGTTCTCTGCATCGGCCGCAGCTTCGGACGCCGCAGCCGGTTGCGGAGCAGTATCTGTCGATGCGGGCGCGCAGGCCACGACGAAGATAGGCAGCAAGAGAACGGTCAGGAAAGTCCTTAGCATTGTGATTCCTTCCTTTTTGCAGGTCAGGGCGACTATTACGCTTGGGCGCTTCCGACTGCGAAGCACTTCAAGAAACAGACATTGTGTGCTGGCCCATGAACAAAAAGGCGCCACGCGCTTAACGATACAATGTCTCAATTACGACCCGGCAATTGAAACATTGTATCGTTAACAGATTGTTAACAACGGATGGCTAAGTCGCGTCGTTGATAGACAGTAGGCAACCCGTGCGGTTTGGCAACGGTACGCTACGCGGCCTGCGCCTGCTGCCGGTTGTGGCGCGTGTGGCGGATGATGAGGATGACGATCGACGTGACCACCGCGATGGCCGACAGTACGTGCACCGTGTTGAACATACCCCCGCCGAAGAACCACGAATCCGTACGCAGAAACTCGAGCATGAAACGCCCGGACGGATACCAGATCAGGTACAGCAAGAAGAGGTCGCCGGGCAACAACTTGTCCTCGAAACGGCGGGAGATCCAGAACAGCAACCCAAAACCCGCGAAGTTCCATAGCGACTCATAGAGAAATAGTGGGTGAAAGCGCACGCTCTCCGGGAAAGCCGCCATATCGTTGTAGGGCGGGATGCGATGCTGCGGGTCGATGCGCAGGCCCCACGGCAGCGTCGTGGGCGGGCCGTACAGCTCCTGGTTGATGAAGTTGGCCAGGCGGCCGATGGCTTGCCCCAGCGGCGCGGCCAGGCCGATCGCGTCCAGATAGACGAGCAACGGCAGCTTGCGCCAGCGTGTGAAGATGATGACTGCGATGATGCCGAACAGAAATGCGCCGTAGATGTGGATGCCGCCGGTCCATATCTGGAAGATCGACCACGGGTTCTCCAGAAAGCGTCCAATGCCGCCTTCCGTGCGCGGCGACTGGATGAAGACGTAGTAGAGGCGTGCGCCCACCAGCGCGGGAATCAGCACAAAAACGAGCATATCCCAGACCGACTCGCCGTCCTGCCCCTTTCGCTGCACATAGTTGCTCGCAACATACGCCGCTGCAATCATGCCGGCAACCAGCAGGATGCCGTACCAGCGCATAGTGATGGGGCCGATCTGAAAGAGGACAGGGTCAACTGGCGGATACATTGCGTGGTCCTACTTTGCTATGTGACGACAGGTCTTCTTGGATGCTGCAACCGATTTGCAAATGCCGGCGCTTCCAGGAAGATGGTTGATTATTCGAGATACCCCAGCGCGCGCAGACGCTTGTTGAGCTGTGGATCGTTCGCGCCCGCCTTGCCGCCGGCCGCAATGCCCAGCGCCGCGGCGTTCAATTCATAGTCGCTGATCAGCCCGGCCATGGACTGCACCACGTCCGGCCGCGCGCCGGACAGGTCCTGCACTTCGCGCGGGTCTTCGAGATAGTTGTACAACTCCTGCTGTGCGTCGCCCGTCAAAATCAGCTTGTACGGCGCACGATACACCGCGCGCCGGCGCTGGTCGACCTGGTGTTCGTCGATCAAATCCGGCTTGTGCTTCTTCATGATGTTCTGCACGTTTTGCGCCGTGACGGCTTCCGCGAAGACGACGCCGTGTTCCGGATCGTTCTCGCCCGTGCGCGCCAGCGAGTACGTCTGCTGCGTGTCGTCGGCCAGGCCCGCGGCCGTCAACGCAGTGTGGAAGAGTCGCCGCGTGGAAACGGGCTCGTCGACCGTCGTGCCGCGCGGTAACTCGCCGCTCGGGTCGCGCACGATGAGCGGCACGTGGATCAACTCGTTGTAGAGCGAGACCGTGTGGCCGATGAAGTCCTTTTCACCAAGATGCTCGCCGTGGTCGGCAACAATGAGAACCAGCGTATTGTCCAGGGCGCCGGACGTGCGCATCCTGTCAAAGAACACACCCAGATGTTCGTCTTGCGTCGCCACCTCTGCGTCATACATGCCGCTGATGATCTGCTGATGGTGATCGTCCATGCCGCCGCTGACCGGCGTCAGCCAGCCCAGCACGTCGCTGTTGAATCGTTGCAAATAGCGCTGCGCTTCCTTATCCCCCAGGAAATCGGGCGCGAAGCGTTCGATGTACTCCCGGTTGGGGTGGAACGGCATATGTGTGCCCATCAGGTTGACGAAGCTGAAGACGGGCTGTCCCTTGGCTACCTGCTTGCGCTCGATCAGAAGCTTGGCCGTGTCGTTCAACGACTTGGCCGTATTGCCCTTGAAGCTCAGCGCAGTTTGCCAAATCGGCACCATGATGGGTGTGAACGCAAACTCGAGCAATGCATCCGAGCGGGCGAACGAATCCTGCACGCTGATGCAGCCAACTGGAAAGATGGCGCTTGAAGAACTGGCGATAGCGGCCCATGATGCGCGGGTGCGCGCCGGCCTGGTTTGGGCGCGACGTCGAGCAGGCCGCTGTAATTCAGAAAGCTGAAAAAGCCGCGGCGCAGACCGTTGTCGACCACGCCGACCAGCGGATTGTTACAGAACGCCGCCGTGTAGTAGCCGTCCTCGCTGCAGCAAGCTCGGCCAACGTGGGGATGCCCTTCGGCACCTTGGAGAACGACTGCTGCGTACGGTGCACCGCGGGATAATACCCGGTAAACATGGATGTGTGCGTGGGGATCGTCCACTGTGCGGGCGAAACCCCTTGCCGGAAGAGGGTGGCGTCCGCGGCCAGCGCATCCAGATTCGGTGAGGTCTCGCGTTCGTATCCGTAGACGGAAAGCCGGTCAACGCGCTGGGTGTCCAGCACAAGCAACAGAATATCCGGACGGCCTGTCAAAATGGTTCTCCTTTGCCGGCGCCGGGGAGACATGCGATCGTCGACAACGTTGGCGCACACTCAAGCGCGCCCGCGGCACCCGCGCCATTTTATCGTATCCTGGGAAGAATGGGGGAATCCTGTGCGCGTCTGACGCGGCAAAACGGCCTCGACATCAGGATACGCGCAGTGCCAACAGCGTAATATCGTCCATCTGCGCGCCGGCAGGTTGATAGTCGGTGACCGTCTCTACCAGGGCATTGCACAGCGCCTGCGCGCGCACGTGCAGGCGTTCTTTGGCCGCGGCAAACAGCCGTTCGCGGCCGAAGAGCTCGTGGTGTCGCGTCCATGGCTTCTGTCACGCCGTCCGTATACAACAACAGCGTCGCTGCCCGCCGCCAAGCGAACACTCTGTGCATCCAGCACCGGATGATCGAAAAGACCCAGCGGTTGCGAGCGACCCTCCGGAAGCGGCGCCGCGTCTCCACGCGCATCCCACGCCAGCGGCAGATCGTGCCCGGCGCGCGCGTAGTGCAGCTCCCGAGTGCCAAGGTTCAATTCGCCGTAGAACAGGGTCACGAACATGCTCTTCATCTTGCGTGCACGCAACTGTTCATTGACGCAGCGCAGCACCTCGACGGGGTCCATACCGCGCCACGCCTCCGCTCGCAGGAGCGAACTGCTCAAAGCCATAAAGAGCGCCGCAGGGATTCCCTTGCCCGACACATCGCCAACCAGAAAGACCAGGCGATTCGACTCCGCCAGGTGGATCACGTCGTAGAAGTCCCCGCCGACCATCCGCGCAGGCAGCATCTGCGCGGCGACGTCCACACCCGCAAGCGCCGGCAGCGCAGCCGGCAGCATGGACTGCTGGATCTGGTAGGCGTGTTCCAACTCGCGTCTGAGCGTCTCTTGCTCGATGATCTGCTGCTGCGCGGCCTCCAGATCGGCGTAGGCCCGGCTCAACTCCTGGTTCTTGTCGCTCAACTCGCGAATCGTGGCATTGTCGGAGTCGCGCAGTCGTGCGCTCAGGATGCGGATTACTTCCAGCGCCAACCTGGGAAATCGTTCCATCAACGATTCGAAGTCAGACCGTGTGATCGCCAGTAGTGACGCCGTGCGGCACACGCGCACGCTTGCCGAGCGCCGCACGCCCGGCGTTACCAAACTCATCTCGCCGATCACGTCCCCGGCCCCGCACAAGGCGAGCACGCGCTCGTGGTCTGTACCCAGCGCCTTGACCACCTCCAGCTCGCCGTCCTGCACCATATAGAGACAGTCGCCCGGTGCGTTCTCGCGAAACAGCACCGTGTCGGCGCGCAGAGTCACGCTCTGCGCGACCGCCGCGATTTCGTCGATTTCGGCGGCGGCAAGCGAGCCAAAGAGCGGCGTCTGGCGGATCTGCTGCGGATAGCGGATGCGTGTTTGTCGTCACAATTGTATCCCCGTCACCGGTGGCCTCAAGCGAGTAGGCCCGGTGGGTGGCGACGCAGGCTAGAAGGACGCAAGCGCCTTCTTGCGGTCGTCGTAGATCTCCAGGAACATGTCATAACCGGCCGTGCGCAGCGTTTCCAGCGTATGCTTGGTGGGCTTGAGCAGCTTAAGGTGCGCGGACGCGTAGGTCCCCGAGCTAATGCCCTTCCGCACGTCGCCGGCGGATTGCTCAGGCTCGAGTTCACGCAGCGCCTCGTAGATGCTGTGCAAGGCGCGCAGTCCCGCCGTCGCCATGTACGGTACGCCCGAAAGGTCGATAATCAGATTGCGGGCGCCGGCGTCCATCTCCTTCTGGGCAGCCCCTTCCAACTCTTCCTCCGTGGTCAACGCTCCGTCCACACGGAGAATGGTCACCGGCACGCGCGCCTGCTCCTGGGATACCTCGATGTTCATCCTACGCTTCTCCTTGCTCTACGGCATTGTTGCGGATGAGGACCAACTCGTTGCCGCCCTGTGGAAGGGCGCGATACGTCATGTCATCTGTGAAATGGCGCGCCATATGGATGCCCATGCCGCCCGGTGAGCGCGCGCCTCCAGCGGCAGCGAGGTATCTGGCGCCGGGACGCCTGTGGGATCAAACGGCGGCGCCTCGTCCCGGACACAGATGTACAGATCGCTGCCCACCACCCAAATCTCTATGTCGATGATGCCGGGCCGGCCCGCGTAGCCGTGCTCAACGCTGTTGGTCACAATCTCGGTGACGGCGACCAGTACGTCGTGGAGGGCCTTCGTGCTGATGTGCAGCCCATCCGCGTGCTGTGAAACAAACTCTTGCACGCAGCGGAAGCTGCTCCCGATGCGCCGCGATGCGCAAGGCGTATCGGCTGAGCCCGCTACTTGCACTGCTGTCGGACTCCGCCCCGCCCTGGACAAGTGCGCCATCCCCAGAATTCATGATGGCACATTGTAGTGCATCCTCGACATGCGCCAAAGCGCTGTTTCGGCGTCAGAGCAAGGCCGAGCCTGGTTAGTCGATCACGCCCTCCCTGCGCAGGTTGGCGAGGAATTGCTCTGCCACTGCAGAGCCTTCCTTGTAGAATACGCCGGGTTGGCCCAGGGGCGCGGCCACTGTGACGTTCTTGCCCCGCTGTGCCGAGCCATACACGCCGCCCGTCCACAGATGCACCCAGCGCCCTGCGGGCAAATAGACGCTGACCTCGTCTGCTCCGTCGTCGAGCACCGGCGCGACGAGGAACTCGTCCCCCACCATGAACTGCTGGTACGAGAGTTCGTATACGTTGGGGTCGTCAGCGTAGTGGATGAACAAATGACGCACGACGGGCAACCCACTCTCCGCCGCCTCCTGTACCAGTTGCTTGCGATAGAATCCCCACGCCGCGATAGACGCGAGCGAACCGGTTGAGGTGATCCAGCATTTCCGGGGTGTCGTAGACCTGCACGTTTTCATCTGGCCGGTTGCTTTCATGTGTGCGGAATAGCGCGGTGAATGCGTTGAGTTCCATCCAGCGCTGGAGAAGCTCCTCGCTGCGGTACTGACCAAGCACGGAATGCGAGACGGAGGTATAGCCGCCGACGTCGCTGTGGTTCAGGCTGTACCCGGACATTCCGCCGCTCAACAGCCCGATGACGGCTGTCTTGATGCCGTCGTGCGCGTCCCAGCTCACCAACTGGTCGCCCAGCCAAAATGCGGTGCTATAGCCCGGACTCTGGCGATACCCTGACCGCATAAAGAAGAACATGTCATCCGCATCTTCGTGCGCGTCCAGGGCTTCACGATTGAGACGCGCCCACTCTTCCGGGTAGCGGTTGTGAAAGGCGGCGGCCGGCTCCCCGGATGCCAGCCTGGCGTCGAAAGGAAGGCCTTCGCCGAAGTCCGCCATCCAGCCAGACACGCCGGCGCCGATCAACTCATCGCTGATGACATCGCGCATCCAGTCGCGCGCCGCCGGATTCGTGAGGTCGACCAGGCCGGCGGAGAAGTCCGAATTCGCAATCAGATAGGGGTCGCCCGCTTCGTCTCGGACAAGGAAACCCTGGTCAACCGCCTCCTGGAATAGGCGCCGCTCGTACGTGGGCTTGTCGGAGACATCCGTGACAAAGGGATTGATATAGGTCAGCACCTTGATGTCCTTGGCCGCAAGTTCACTTTGCAGTTGCTCCCAGTCCGGATAGCGTTCTTCATCCAGCTCCCAGTTCCACCAGAGTTGCTTGCCAAAGCTGGTCGTGCGCTGCCCCACCCAATCCTGCAGCCAGACGCCCGTGACGGGAATATCATTCTCCTCCAATTGCGCCACAATCTGCCGCACGCGCTCTGTCCCGCCCTGCAGGGAGACGATAGCGCCCTCGTGCACCCACGCGGGCAACGGGCGCATGCGGCCCGCATACGATGTATATTCGGCAATCAGTTCCGCAGGCGATTCCCCATGCAAGATTCGCCCCGTCATCTGCGGTGCGAAAAGCTGCACCTGCACGCGGTCCGGATAGCGCATGTCAAAGACGGCGTATTCACTGCTTTCCAGGAATAGCGATCGGAGCTGGCTCGTAGTGTACTGCGGCACTGCCGCGTAGGAATTGTGCCACTCGCCGCCCACGCCGTACTGGAGGTTGGCGACAAGCGTCAACGGCTGTAGGCCGCGGCCGATGCCCTGCTCGTTGACGAAGACGGGCAGTCGCTTGCCCTTGAGGTCGAAGGCGGAGAACTGCTCGCCGAAACCGTAGAAGTGTTCATCTCGCTGCGAAGCATAGCTGAGGTACGTGCGATTCAGGTCCGGGTCTTCAACGGAGAGTTCGAAGCCGAGTTGATTGGGGCTCAATGCCGTGAACGCCAGCGTATACGGAGCCGATGTGCCGCTCTCGCATTGCAAGTAGCCCTCGATTGACAGCGTGTCGCCGCCAGTTGTGATGGCGTCAACGGTCTGGTCGGCGCATTCGGCGCGCAGATTCTCGTCGACGCGGAAATGACCGCGTTGTTCGATCACTTCTTCCTCGCCAAGGCCGGCAGTGACAAAACTGAGGCCCGGTAGCGAAGACCACGCTGCGAAATTTGGCTGATCCCGATGGCTGATGGAGAGGCGACCGCCTCCCTCCAGCTCCCATGTGATAGCGAATTGCCCCACGTCATGCGTTTGGGCGGGCAACTGACCGGCATCGAAGGCGAGGCAACCCAGGACTTGACGCTGATCGGCATTACGTATGCCGGTGATCACGACAGTGAGCAGCAGACCCACGTAGACGAATAGTACGGCGCTGGCGATCCAGCGGACGGTGTCGGCGCGCTTGAGCATTGGGGGATCTCCTCTCCGCGCACAGCAACTCGATGAGCGCCTGCGGGTCAGAAGAACCGATCAATCAGCGGTGGATCACAATGGCGACCGGACTTCGTCGCTCGCGCGCGGCGCCCGCGATTTGCTGCACAGGACTCACTAACAGTGCGTGCAGCTTCCCGACCTGCAAGTGTCACGCTGACGGTTTTGCGTCTGTTCGCACTCATATGGGTTGACGTTGGCGTATCTCCACTATACTCCTATGCAGGCCTCCCGACAACCCCCAATTCCACATCGCGTCATCCGCATGGTTCACCTGCCGGTGAACTCCGGCGCCCGCCGCTCGCGGAACGCAGCCAGCCCCTCCTGCGCGTCCTGCGTCGTGGCGGATAGGGCGCCGGCCAACCCCTCCAGCGCAACCGGACCGCCGTCCATCACCTGCTTGGCAAGCTGCACCGCAATTGGCGCATTGCGCGCGATGGTAGCTGCCAGTTCCCTGGCGCGCGCGTCAAGCTGGTCCGTGGGAATGACCTCCTCCACCAGGCCCCACCGCTCCGCAGTGATGGCGTCGATGCGCTCGCCGGTGAAGACCATGCGCTTGGCGCGGCCCAGACCGATGGCAGCGGGCAACCGCTGCGTGCCGCCCCAGCCGGGCGCGGTCGCCAGCGTCACCTCTGGCAACGCCATCACCGTTTCCTCTGTCACGATGCGCAAGTCCGCGGCCAGCGCCAGCTCCAGCCCGCCGCCGAAAGCGAAGCCGTGGACGGCAGCAATCACCGGCTGCGGCAGCCGTGCGATGCGATCGAAGACGCGATGCCCGTCGCGGATCCACTGCCGCCACATCTGCACCGGCTCCAGCGCAGCCCAGGCGTGGATGTCCGCACCCACGCAGAACGCCCGGCCCTCCCCCTCCAGTAACACCACGCGCACGGAACCGTCCTGCTCCAGTTGTGCGGCGATCTCCTCCAGGCGCGCCAGCATGACCGGCGTCAGCGCGTTCAGCTTGTCCGGCCGGTTCAGCGTAACGACGGCCAGCGGTGATTCGACGGTCAACTGTACATGTTCGTCTGTCATAGAGGCTTCCTATCGGCATGAGGGTTGGCGACTTGCACACGCACCATTGTAGATGGACGCCGCGGTCCGCGCCAAGCGCGAACAGCACGAGAGCCGAGCCTCATTTGAAGCGCGGCCCTCGTGCTGGACCCGATGTCATTCCCGTGTGTTCCCGTGCCTTGCTTCGGGCTTCTGTCAGACGACAGCGTCGTGCCTTGCGCTGGTTCGACGCGCCCGCATGTTTTCCACAATCAACCTAGATGGCGAGAGTCGGCGCCGTCAACGTGCAATCCGTGCGTGCAATGGCCGTTGCATCACCCCAAAAGCGGGGATCGAGCAGCTCGCCGGCTTCGACGATGTCGATGAGGCGGCCGTCACGCTGCACCAGCACTTCGCCGGAAGCGACGGTGTAGGCGCGGCCGAACGGGGCGGAGCCGTCAAAGATCCGAGCGCCCTTGCGCACGCTGTGCTGACGTGCCCCGAAGCCCGCCGGCTGCGTCCCCATCGGCATGAACGCCGGAACCTGGTCGTAGCTCTCGACTGCATAGCTCTGTACGCTCTGTGCCATGTTCATCGTGTGTCTTCCTCTCCGTCTCTACCGTGCCTGATGCGGATAAGTCTCTCTATGGGTGCCGAACCAGCCTGTATATCTGCGCTTGCTCGACTGCCACTCGGGGTAGGCTGTGGCTTGTTTTTCTCTCATCCAACTGGAGGTCATCATAGTTGAACAGGCCAGGATGTACTGTGCCGTTGCTTACAAAGCTATGCAATATCTCTACAAATACTGTGCAAATAGTGTGCACACGGTACTTCCGGCGGGTTCACACGCGGTCCAGCACCCGCACCATCGCTCGCGGCAACGGCGCTGCTGGCTAGCGCATCCGCCTCTCTCGGCCGGCCCCGGCCTGAACCACGTACGTTGCGGTCAGCGCCACCGCCACCAAGGCTATCAACAAGACCGTCATCGTCCATTGCTCCCTGTGCTGTCTCGTCTGTCCAAGTTTCTTCAGCCGCTGCCTGCCAGTGTACTCCGCCGCCGTTCCCAAAACGTTCCCGCTGCGTTCCACGATGGTTTTCATATGCGGTCCTGGGGTGGCGGATAGCGGATCGTGTCAATGGTGCATGCCCGGAACCGGCGCTGTTGTTCAGGCTGCAAAACACTACGAGACCTTGCCCAAAAATGTCGCAGCGGGATACGCCGGAAAATTGGGGGTTGACAAATGCCATAAAACTAATATACTTAGCCTTGAAGAATAATGATAGTAGTCTTTGGTGATGGTGTGTCCTTGATGGAGGAAGAAATGACTGTTCAGACAGCAAATGCCACAGACTCAGCAGCGCTCACCGGCTCAAGCAGGTCGACTTTCCCGAGATGGATGCTGCGCGTCGAGAGTTTGGGTATCCTTGCCGCCGCCCTTGCCGTCTATGGCGCCTACGATTTTGCGTGGTGGATGCTGCCCGTGCTGTTGCTTGCGCCGGACCTATCCATGCTGGGCTATCTTGTTGGCACTCGAACGGGCGCTGTCGTGTATAATCTCGCACACATCTACGCCACGCCGCTCGCACTCGGAGCAGTCGCCCTGCTCGCCGGATGGAGCTTCGGCTTCCAGTTTGCCTTGATCTGGGTGATGCATATCGCCGTCGATCGCACGCTCGGATACGGACTGAAGTACGCCGATAGCTTCAAGCACACCCATCTCGATGCCGTGTAGCCGCTTTGCCGGACACTGCGCCCAGACACAGACGGAGATTCGCCGCTGCCGATGCCCTATCCAAGCCAGGTTACGCACGAACAGATCGTCGAAGTCGCACATGCCATGGTCGAGACCGGCGGTTCTGACAGTCTCTCCCTCGCCAGGCTCGCCGAGGAACTGGGCGTGCGTGCGCCGTCGCTCTATCGTTACTTCCGCAACAAGGAGGCGTTGCTGCAGGCAATCAATTTGCGGACGCTACACGCTCTTTTTGCCGGCATAGACCGGGCGCTGGCGGACAACCAGGATGATCCCACGCTACGGCTGATGGACGTGGCCAACGCCCTGCGCTCCTTCGCCCACGCCCATCCCCATGCCTACGTCGCAGCCATGACTGCGCAGGTCAACGTCACCCGCCCGGACGAAAACCTGCTGGTGCAGATGGTGCTCCCCATCCAAGCAGTCATGGCCGCGTTGACTGGCGCAGAGCGCTCACTCAACGCGCTGCGCGGTCTCTTGGCCCTCGTCCATGGTTTCGTCATGCTGGAGTTGCACAATCAACTCCAGCGCGGTGGAGACCTGGACGACGCGTTTGCAGATTCAGTCGGCGCCTACTTGAGCGGCTTGCGCGGCGGCTGAGTTCGTCTGGCGCATTGCCATTCTCACTGGCTCGCGTGATATAATCCCAGCCTCAGGTTGTCCCGTCCGCCCGTCGCCGCCTCACGCAGGTTCGGCCTGTAGAAGGGTACCGCCATGACAGACCAAGCCAAGAAAGAAACGTTCGAGGAATTCAAGAATTCCTTCTCCTACGGATCGCGCAGCGATCTCAATTTCAAGTTTCTCAAGTCCCTGTCCGACGAACAGGCGGCGAACTTCTTTCAGGAGCTGCTGTACCGGTTAGGCGACAGCGTGGACGACGGTCACGTGGAGCGCCTCACGGAGCTGTTCTTCGACTATCAGTGCGCCGGTTACGTGGGCGCGACCACGTGGACATACAAAGACGGTCCGTTCACCGAGTTGGAGAAACCGATCTCCGAGTCGCGCGTGGCGCTGCTCACCTCCAGCGGCCATTTCGTGGCCGGCAAGGACCCCAAACCCTTTGGCGTGGAAGACATGTCCCAGGAAGAGGCTACAGCTCGCATCACGGAGTTCCTCTCGCTGGAGCCGGCGCTGTCCACAATTCCCGTCAATACGCCGCTGGACCAGTTGCGCGTGCGGCACGGCGGCTATGACATTCGCAGCGTGCAGGCGGACCCCAACGTGGCCTTGCCGCTGACGCGTATGCACGAGATCGCTGCATCCGGCCGCATCGGCGAACTGTTGCGCAACGCCTACTCGTTTCACGGCGCATGCGCACAAAACCTCTTGACGCGGCGCGCCGCGCCCCAATGGGCGAGAATGCTGCGCATGGACAATGTGGAGGCCGTCGTCCTGGTGCCTGTCTGACCGGTCTGTCACGTGTCCGTCGGACACGTCGCACGCGAGTTTGAGCGAGCCGGCATGGCCACCGTCGTGATCGGCACGGCCGTACACCGGGATCGCACCGTCGCCATGAGCCTGCCCCGGCTGCTGGTCGCGCCGCATCCCATGGGGCGTCCGCTGGGCGCGCCGCACGATGCCGAACGGCAGACCGAGATTCTGCTGGCCGCGCTGGACCTGCTGGACAATGCCGTGGAGAACGGCGCGGTGGTGGACCTGCCCGGCAGCTACCGGCCGACGCCGGCATAGCGCGTACAGGAACAACGCACGCGGGAATAGCGTACACGTAGATGAGCGCGCACAGGTAAGGCAAAGTCCATAACGCGTACGGCGCGGCAGACGACGCCGATCCCCGTCTGCCGCGCCGTTCACTTTCCTACGCCCCAATATCTCCCACTCGCTGCATTCCTACTTGCGCGCATTCATCCCTCTGTGCGCACCCCAGATCGCCGGCCATTGCTGGGCAGCTATGGCGAGCTTATGCCTGCGACCCATTCAACATCGTGAGCGCGAGCTGATACTGCTTTTCGATAACGCGCCGGTCCATGGCTTCCAGCACGCCTGTGCTGGCGCCGTGGCGCACCATCGTGGCGTGGCGCCGCAGGGCTGCCCGCTGATCGTCCGTCTGCACGTGGGCCGCGATCACGGCGATGGTCTCCAGCAAGCGGATCGTAACGCCCACGCTGGTGCGCCCGTACTGCCGTATCTGGTCGAACGCCGTGTCGACAAGCTCCCCATACGTGACCGACTGGCCGATCACACGAAGGTTGTCTTCGTCATCATAGTAATAGGACGACGGTGTGGCGCGCGCAGCCAGGTTGGAGAGGGCGCCGCCGAGCCGATCCAGACAGGCGATGGCCGTGAACGGATCGTTGATGCCCGGCGAGAGCGCGCGGACGGCGATTTCCACCAGTTGGTTGATATCGTAGGTTACGTCTTGGCGCTGAAGACGCCGCTGGCCCACGATGAACGCGTTGTTGATCTCCTCCACAAGCTCATCGTCCACCACCTCCCCAGGCCGCACCAGGACCAGCGCATGTCCCTCGGCGACGAAACCGCCAGGGCGCTGCTCCAGGCGTAGCACAATGTCGTGCTCGGTGCTGATGTCGACGAGGGTGTCGTAATCAATCACCTGCACGTAGCCGTTATTCGCGGCGTGTACCGCTCGCGCCTCGCTGGCAAAGTCCTCCGGAATGTCGTCCTCGTGGCGCAACACCTGCTCGAAGGCGTACGGAGATCTTTGCTGCGGATAGAGGCGGTCAATGGTTGCGTTGAGATCTTCTTCGACGTTGGCGATAACGTACTCGACGTTGATGGACGTAGAGATGTGGTGGATGAAGTAGATCAGGACGCCCAGGCTGGCGATGGCCAGCAGGAGACCGGTAGTCACAGAGATGGGCGGCACAAAGGGGTCGACGGTTGTGCTGCGGATCGTCCTCATCACCAGCAGACAGAAGATAAACGTGGCGATAAAGGTGCCGAGTACGAGCTGATTGCCGCGATCGCGCATGAAGTTGTTCAGCAGTCGGGGACCGAACTGGGAGGAGGCGAGCGTGAGAGCCACGATAGTGATCGAGAAGGTGACGCCCGCCACCGTGATCATCGACCCGGCTACCGTCGACAGCAGGGAGAGAGCGCCCTCGGCCTTGCCGGCATAGAGCCATTGCAGGCCGTTCGCGCGCTCTTCCAGGAAGTAGGTATCGAGCTCGATCGTGGCCCACGCCAGCAGGATGGCGAGCAGCGCGAGCAACGAGGGCAGAAACCAATACGTGGATCGTAGACTCTCCCAGTAGCTGACCAAGCGAATTCTCATTGTCTCGACCCTTCATCTGTGGAGATTTCTCGAACCGCCTTCTCATGGGTTTCCGCCAATGCAAGGACCGGGCACGGGATGCGCCGCCTGGCATGCTCGCCACACGCACAGGGACGACGCAGTCCAGCGTCGTCCCTGTGCAGGCGAACTCGCGCGGGCGGCAAGTGCCTGTCACGCGCGTCGTGGACTGGCGTGCGGCCATCGAACCTTAGATAGGCGTGCGGCTATCGACCGAGATAGGCGTGCGGTATCGACCGAGATAGGCGTGCGGCTTTCGAACCGAGATAGGCGTGCGGCTATCGAACCGAGATAGGCGTGCGGCTATCGAACCTCGATAGGCGACGTTACCGTGTACTGGTTGCCGTCCAGGTCCTCTATGATGAAGCCGACCACGTACTCGCCCGCGGCCGCGTCCAGCGTCTCCCAGGTGATGGGCGTATCGCCGAACGTGATGGTCTCGCCGGTCTCGTACGCGACGTTCTGTACGCGGCCCCGGTTGTCCAGGTCCAGCCACTGCTCATAGACGGTGAACGTATCGCCCGCCGTGGGCAGAATTTCCCGCGGGGCCCCGGCATTGGCTTCGCCGCTAAAGCCAAAGACCTGCGTCATATCGCCGTTGCGGAAGTACATGATGGCCGGCCGGCTCTCGCCGTCGTTCGCGTACGTGTAAACGCCGTCTACGGAGTAGAGTGCGTCCTCAAAGGAACCTCCGTAGTCTTCGGGTCTGAACACAGTCTCTGCACGCAGATTGCCGTCGTCGACGGCAAAGACAATCGGTTCCCATTCAAACGCCATGGTGAACTCGTCTTCGGGCCACACGGGGTAGAAGCTGCCGTCCACCTCGCGTGTGTCACTGCTCTCCAGATAGTCCGAGTCGGCGACATAGATGGAATTGCTGTCCGCGTCGTAGTAGCCGGCCAGCAGCTTGATGTAGCCGATGTTGTCGCCGGCAATGTCCACGCTCAGGCGCACGGTGTCGCCCGGGGCCACGATCTTGCTGGACGCCTCAATCGGCGACACGCTGATTTCGGCGGGGGCCGGTGCACTGACCGCTTCGGCCTGCGTGGGCACGGAAACCGCACCCGCCGCCGATTCAAACTGCCGCCCGGTGTAGTGGAAGTTCAGGAACTCGTCCCACAGGGATTCCTGCGCAAACCGATCGGCGATAGCGGTGTACGACTCATACCCTGCCACCGGATTGCGGTACAGGTCCGAGTTCGGGAAATAGATGGAGATGCCATTGGAGCCCTTCTTGCCGGAGCCGTGGCGCTCAGCGACGACTGCCTTGTCCAGCGCATCTTCCGCCACGCGTAACGCCTGGGCCGCCTCCCCCCGCACAGAGCTGTCCAGAAGCTGCAAGAAGTTGCCGAGATCGATGTAGGAGGGCGGCACATTTCTGCCGAATACGCTCGTGTACGATTCGGCGTAGCTGCGCGCCTGGGCCACGGCCTTCGGATTCTCGCTCTGCAGTGCATGCACCAAACTGTTCAGGCTGTCCATCAGCGCGGGTAGCTGGGTCAGGTCCACCGCAGAAATCGTTACGTTCTGCTCCAGTTGGCGGGCAAGCTCACCCGCGGACGGCGCGCCGAAGAGCCCGCGTCCCGCGCCCGTCATCTCAGCGCGTGCGACGTCGTCCTGGATACGCTGGTCCTCGTCGATGTAGCTCGACACGATGTGTTGGCCCAGCTCGTCACCGCCAACATTGGGTTGACTTGCCAGAGAATCGAGGAAACTGGCATAGGCCCAGCCAACGGCCGGTTCGGTTTCCTGCGAGGCCACGGCGTATCTGGCATGGGGCTCCAGCGCGCTGAAGACCTCAATGTGAGCCATGAGGCAGGCGTCCAGGCCGATGAGCTCGAACTTCTCGATGCCGGTCTGTTGGCGGATCTCTGTCAGCGCTTCGTCCAGCTCGTTGAGGAAGATCTGGTCGCCCATACGCTGTTCCATGGGGCTGCCGCCGCCGCGGCCGCCTGGCGCAGTCGGATCCGTCCAGCCGCCGGGCCAGCCCATGCCGTGGTCAGAGAGGATGAGCACGTGTTTCTGTGCCGGGTACCGATCCACAGCCCAGGTCACGAAGTCCACAAGCGTCTGGCCGTCGGCCATGTTGAGCTCGCCCAAATCGGCCACTTCGGCAGAGCCAAGGCGACCCAGATCCGCGTCCTGCGTGAGATAGAATCGCTTCACACCCGTCCAGTCACCGTCGCCACCGTAGCCGCCCCGGTAGCGGTCGATCTGTGCCACGACGTGGATATCGTCACCCGAGCCGGCGCGCTCGGCCTCGTTGATGTCGATGTAGATGTCCTGCTCCAGGATCTTGTCGTCCGCATCCTGGTAGAGCATGACAAGCCATTCCGCCTCCTCGCCGGCCCGGTCCTCACCGGCCCCTTGTGACTGCGCCTGCTGGCCGAAGAGCGGTTTGGGCGTGGCGGTGGGACGTTCAGCCTGGGCAGCCTCGGCGGCCACGGTTGCAATCTGTTGCGGCGCAAGCGCGGCTTCCTGTCCTCCGCCTCCGCCCCCGCGGCCGAACAAACCAAACAGAAGGACCGCGCCGACGCCCAGGATCGCAATCACAGCAAGCGCCCCGATACCCATACATCCGCCCGGCGGCCGCATGCCACCGGAGGACGAAGGCGGGACTGCCCCGCCGGACGGATGGTAGCCTCCGCCCGAAGGAGGAGGCGCGTGGCCGCCCCCGCTGGGGCCGCCCGGCCCTTGTGGCGGTCGCGGCGGCGGCGGTGGTGGTGGTGGTGCGGCCGTCTCGTTCTCGCGCTCGCGTTCCGGAGTATCGGCCCGCTCACGGTCGTCGCTGGACGTGGGCCGACGACGGCGCTGTACTTCCACAGTCTCTTTGTCACCCTCGTGCCTGGACGAGCCCTCGTCCGTGGACGAGCCCTTGTCCTGGACGAGCTGCCGTACGCGCCCGCGGGCGAGAAGCGCAGCATGTGGGGTATGGCGGCAGGCGCAAGCGCCGGCGCGGGTTGCCAGGCGAGGTCACGCATGGAATGCAGCAGTCTCCAGAACACGAAAACTTCCTCCGTTGGATTGGTCGCCATGTGCGTGAGGCGCGTCGAGTGCAGCATCTGACTGATGATTGCCCCGATTATACCTTCACCCATGCCTCTGCAAAACCGCGCACACCGTGAACGCCTTGACACGTACAAGCACGCGCCCATATCCACCCGCCCCGCCGTCGCCCGGCCGCGATCGCTCGCCGCCACCTACGCCGATGATCATATTGTTATGCAGATAGATATCAAGCTTGGCAAAGAAAGATGCAATACCTATCGCCAGAACTGTCAATTAGTGTAACATTGTGTAACATTCCGAACACCCGAACCGGCACATGACCCTCCGAAAGGTCCGGCCATCCACCGGCGCAACCGGTCCCACGGCGTCTCGCCGCGTCCCGCAAGCTGTATATTGCCTTCGCACATATCGAGGCGATTGTGGTAACGTACACACGCAGCAACCGGACTGCCCCCGTCACCCATGCGCCTGTTCCCCGGACAGGGCAAGACTTCTCTCCGTGCTAGGAGCTACGTATGCCTGAATACTTGGAAACAGACGTCCTCATTCTGGGCAGTGGCGTTGCCGGGGCGACTACCGCGCTGGTGCTGGCCGATGCGGGCGTACCCGTCACCGTTGCCACGCGTGCCGCAAAGGCCAAGGACTCCAACACGTACTGGGCGCAGGGCGGCATTATCTACAAGGGCGTCGAGGACTCCCCCGATCTGCTGGCTGAGGACATCGAGCGCGCAGGGGCCGGCCATTGCAACCCGAAGGCCGTGCGCCTTCTGGCCGAAAACGGGCCCGGCGCGTTCGAGCGTGTTCTGCTCGACCGCGTGGACGTCGCATTCGACCGCGATGCGAACGGCTCCCTTTCGCTGGCGTTGGAGGGCGGCCACAGCGTGCCGCGCATCGCCCACGCCGCCGACCACACGGGCAAGGCCATCGAACTCGCGCTCATCAAGGCGCTGCAGGCCCATCCCAATGTGACGCTGCTCACGCGGCATACCGCCGTGGACCTGTTGACGCCTTCGCACCAGGGCCTCAACCGCCTGGCGGTCTACGACCCGCGTTCGTGCGTCGGCGCCTACGTCTTCGACCAGGAAGCCGTCCGCGTGCGTCGCGTCCTCGCGCGCAAGACGGTGCTCGCCACCGGCGGCCTGGGACAGATCTACCTGCGTACGACGAACCCGCACGGCTCGCGCGGCGACGGCATCGGCATGGCCTGGCGCGCAGGCATGCGCATCATCAATGCCGAGTTCGTCCAGTTCCACCCCACCTGTTTCTATTACCGCGATGCCGCGCGCTTCCTCATCTCGGAGGCGGTGCGCGGCGCCGGTGCACGCCTGGTACACGCCGACGGCGAACCCTTCATGCAGAACTACGCGCCGGAATGGAAGGACCTCGCCCCCGCGATGTCGTCGCGCGCAGCATTCACCACGAGATGCTCGCCAACGACGTCTCCAACGTCTATCTGGACCTGCGCTCCTACGTGCCCCGCGACGAGATCCTCTCCCACTTCCCCACCATCTACGAGAACTGCCTGGAGTTCGGCATCGACATCACCGAGGACCTGGTCCCTGTCGTGCCCGCGGCGCACTATTTCTGTGGCGGCGTCTGGGTGGATGAATGGGGACTCTCCTCCCACGAGCACCTATACGCCGTGGGCGAAGTCTCCTGCACCGGCGTGCACGGCGCGAATCGCCTGGCCAGCACCTCCCTCCTGGAAGGGTTGGTCTTCGGCGAGCGCGCCGCGCACCACATCCTGGAGACGCTGCCGGGCACGGCATTGCACGACCCGGACGACATCCCGCCCTGGCTCGACACGGGCGAATATGACCCGGACCCGGCGCTGATCAGCCAGGACCTGAGTTCGATCAAGAACATCATGTGGAATTACGTGGGGCTCGTGCGCACGAAGTATCGTCTGTCACGGGCGAGTCGTGAACTGCGCCAGCTCAACCAAGAAATCGAGCGCTTCTATCGCAAAACGCGGCTGACGGACGAACTCATCGGCCTGCGCAACGCCGCCCGCACCGCCATCGTCGTGACCGACGCCGCCTGGCAAAACAAGAACAGCATGGGCGCGCATTACCGGGAGTGACTTCAACACCGAGCAAATAGGGAACAGGGAAGGGAACCACGAAGACTCAATGACATGAAGAAAGACCTCTCGCTTGCATTCTTTCGCGCCTTCCTGGTTCTTTTAGTTTTCCTCCGTGGTCCTCGGTGAATTCTGTGGTGGGCTCCTCTGCTTCCGGATCATAAGCGCATGGCACGTAGTTCAGGTCTCTGGCCTGAGATATTCCATCTTGGAGGAACTGCCGTGATCGGCGGCTGCGGCGTTGCTCCGTTCCTCGTCCAAGACGCGCATCCTCGAAATATTTGCAGCCGGTGGTCCATACCGCCTGTCGGCTTTCTGACGGGAAACGGTCAATAGTCGGTCAGCTATTGCCGGCAGGGCCATGTATACTTGAGCCACACATTGCTATGAGAAGCGGTTCGTTACTGTCGACGGACCTCTCGCGTCCATTGCGTCGGAAAAGAACGGTTCCCATGCAATCCCCGTATCCTCTCAACCCGGACCGCATCTGTCCGATCGGTTTGATATCTGGGTGCACCCGCGCACTGCGGGGCGCCGCATTGCAGACACACGCTCGCAGGCGTCCGCGGCCGTGCTCCTGAGCCTGGTTGCCGCTGTCATGGCGGCCATGATGTGGCTGTGGTTCGGGCTCGTACAGATCGAGCCCGGCATGATGCGGTGGATCGTCCCGTTCTTCGCCGCAACTGCATTTGCGCAACTGATCGTCAATGGCATTGCTCCCACATACGTGGTCCGGCGGAAGGGTGGATAGGGTTCTCCGCGAGACACCTTCATCGCGACGAGCTGGACTCACATCCCCTATATCGTCGTCGGCGCAATCGTGCTTGTCGTCATGCTCGCGCCCTTCGGCGGGGATGTAGTCTCGTCGCTGGCTCTCCCGCCGTCGGAGCTCTTTGACCCCGCGCTCCTGTTCGCCGTCTTCCTTCCCCTAGTCGCAGCTTCGACGGTGAGCTATTTTGCCTACCTGAACGTGCTTGCGGAGCTACACCGAATCTCGATGTGTCAGGCCTATCGCGTCTCAGGTGAGTCCGGTGCGTACGTCGTCATTCCCACGATAGTCTTCATGGTGATTTGCTTCTACGCCAGCGGTCTGTAGCCGCCGGGGCACTGGTTGGGATTGGGCTAGCGGAGCCTGGCAGTTCTGGCCACGCCCCGTTCATCGCACGCGGTTCGTCTGGGATCGTTCCTGATCAATAGCGCTCGCTTGCACTCTCCTCACTGGTTTGCCCAACTGTAGACCGGCGACGTGTGCGCGGCCGGCTGAAGTGATCGCTGCGCAGAATCCAGTCCCAGGCGGTGACGCGCGCCGGTCACGTTTCCTTCGTCTCCTCGCGCCTTCGCGGCCACTCTTGCCTTTTCCTTGTGTACTCTGCGCACTCCCTGACCTGGTGAATCATCATGGTAAATGGCCGCCCTTGGTCGACATTTGGTCAATCGGCCGGACGTCCGCGTGCTATGGTGTTGGCGGTGTACCCCCGCCACAGAGCCACAATTCGGAATGGCAGGTTCCAAGGAGGCTGGGCATGGAAGGAAAAGGGAGCAATTCGAAACATGTAACCGTTGTAAGCGGAGAACGTGCACGCGATTCTGCCCGCACCGTAATTGCCATGGCGCTCACCCTTGTGCTCGTGGGCGCAGTGACCGGCGCAATCGTCTCCTTTCTCATCTTGGGCCTCGACGCGTTCCTGTCGCAGCTTGGCAACCCTACGTCCGAGCGCTTCTCGCAACTCCTGGCGAGCGTGTTTCGCCGCATGTCGAACGTGCTGGCGGTGTGGTTCCAAGCGCCGGTGGACGGCGCGATCATGGGCGCAGTGACAGGCGCGGCCGTCAGCATCGCCTATGTGATTACGGTGTGGGTTGACCGCACATCCGCGTTCTTCTCCAGCCGTAGCTGGCTGTTTGCTTTGATGCTGGCGCTGGCGGGGGCGATGGGGGCTGCGCTGGGCAGCACGGGTGTCCTCGCAGACCTACGCGCGTGGGCCACCATCGCCGGCGGTCTGTACGGCTTCGTCGCCGCCTTCGTCATCGCGCAATCGCGCACAGAATCCCGCGGGTAGGTTCACCACGAAGGCACGAAGACATCCCCCTGTTGTTCTTCGTGTCTTCGTGCCTTGGTGGTTCTCTTCTTTTTTCTCTATGAACTCTGTGATGAACTCCCCTACCGCCGGCTCACCGGCGTATAGCTCAACCGCCCGTCATAGTCGTCGCGGTCCGTCTCCGGCTGCAGCGGGAACTTCACCGGCTGGCCGTCGCGCTGGCAGCGGTAGATGGCCGTGAACATCTCCACCACCTTGCGCCCCTCCTCGCCGTTGACCATCGGCTCCCGGTCCTCGATGACGGCGTTCAGGAAGTCGTCGATCTGCAGCCTGTGATAGTACGTCATCGGGTCGTGTACCTTGACGTCGGCGCGGTCTTCCTCCTGCCACACCTCCAGCATCTCCTCCTCGCCGGGCACGCTCCAGATATCGTTGATCGGCGGCTCCACCTCCGTGGTCACGCCGGAGATGAAGGGCGACCCGCCCTCCGTCTGCGCGCCGACCGAAGCGCCGCTGGAGCCGTGCACGTGCATCTTGCCGAACAGGCCCGGCTTCTGCGAGTTGCTGACCAGGATCTGGCCCATCCGACCCGTTCTTGAAGCGCAGCACCGCGACGGCCGTGTCCTCGATCTCCACATACGGGTGGTTGAAGTTGTCCCAGTAGCCGTACAGCTCGTCGATGTCCGAGCCCATCAGCCATTGCAGCATGTCGAGCTGGTGCGGCGTCTGGTTGACGAGCACGCCGCCGCCCTCCGCGTCCCAGCTACCGCGCCACGGGTCCGACTGGTAGTAGGCTTCGTCGCGCCAGCCCATGACGACCAGCGTGCCCAGGATGGGGTAGCCGATCTTGCCGTCGGCGATGGCCTGGGCCATGCGCGCCACGGGCGGGTAGAGGCGGCGCTGGCTCACCACGCCCAGCTTGACGCCGGCCGCACGCGCCGGCGTTGATGGCGCGGTCGGCGTCGGCCAGATCGGACGCCAGCGGCTTCTCCACGAGCGTGTGCACGCCCTTGGCCGCCGCGCGCACGATCACGTCGGCGTGCGTGGGGTGCGGCGTGCAGATGGAGATCGTCTGCACGCCCGCGTCGTCGATCATCTCTTCCAGGTTGGCGTAGCCCTTTGCGCCGAACTTCTGGGCGAAGGCGTCGGCGCGGCCCTGGTCCACGTCGAAGGCAGCCACGAACTCGGATTGCGGCAGCGTGGCCAGCGCCTGGGCGTGCGTGTCGCCCACCTTGCCGCAGCCGACGAGGGCGGTGCGTAGTGTTTCGGTCATGGTCAGTCCCCTTGGAACAATGAAGTTGGATCAGTGAAGCCGAAACAGCAAAGGATGCCGGAGCATTTCTTGCACTGTCGATGAAATTGCATTCCATAGTAGCCGCCCGCTCGCCCGTGCACAAATGAACCGCCCCTGATTATTCCTCGTTGACGCATCTCAGACGTCTGTCTATAATCTGACCGCCTGCGGGATGGTCGGCGCATATGGCGCGTTGCTCAGTTTCGCCGTGGGCACAGCGCAGTCGTCACAGACACAGACCAGGGCGAAATCTTCCATGGCCAGCCAAATCATCTTCGTCATCGAAGTCCTCAGCGCCGCCTTTGTGGCGTGGCTGGGGCTCTATGTTATCACCCGCGACCTGCCCTTCCGCCGCATCGGGCCGCGCCGCTATTTCCGCGTCGGGCTGTTGGCGGGCAACGCCATGATCCTGCTCTGCGTCTACTTCTACGGCATCGCCATGGAATCCGTGGCGCAGTCGCCGGAGGAGTTTCTGCTCATGCAGCAGGCGACCTGGTGGGGCATCCCCATCGCCGCGGCCTTCTTTCTGTGGAGCGCCATGCTGCTCACGCACACGGGCGAGGGCAGCATATGGGCGCGCATCCTCTACAGCGTCACCTTCGCCTACGCACTCTTCCTGGCCATCGGCATCGCCAGCGGCTTCATGCTGGACGCCTCGGCCATCGAGACGCGGGACAGCCTTTTCCAGCCCTACTACACGCCCATGCAGGAGCCGCTCATCCACCTCTTCCATCCGTTTGTGCTGGGGTGTCTGGCTGCCGCGTTTCTGCTCGTGCTCCGGCAAACCATACGCACGCCACGCCACACGGATGAGAATCGGCGGGCGCTGTGGCTCACGATGGGCAGCTTCCTGTTGCTTGTGGGCGGCATCGCATCGCTACTCCTACCGCCGCTCGATATTGCCTACCTGCCCAAGCAAGTGGGCGACTACACTGCCACAGCCGGGGCAGTTGTCATCAGCTACGGTATCGCTCGCCACAATGCGCTCGAGCACGAACAGCTCATGGAGCACGATTTCTGGCACTCGGCCATCACCGTCGGCATCTCTGTCGCCATCTACCTGTTGAGCTATTCCGCCTTCTCCCTCTTCTTCGGCTACGCCATTTCGCCCATGGCCATCGTGGCGCTGAGCGCGCTGGCTGTGTTGACCCAGACGCCGTACAACTGGAGCGGCGGCGTCTTTGACCGCGTGATGCTGCCACGCTGGGCGGTCGCCTATCGCAGCCGCCTGGTGCTCATGCGTCAGGAACCGCTGACGACGGCCAACGCCAACCGCATGTTGGATGAGGCGCAAGAAGTGTTCGGTGAACTGGTGCGCAGCGTGCGTCGCGAAGAGATCGACGAGCTGACGCGAGACGAAGTTGAGCACATCTTCCAGTACACGCGCTTCGACAATCCGGAGGTAATGGCCAAGAGCCGTCTGCAACAACTGGAGACCGTGCAGGCACAGCGAGCTGTGTATGCCGAGGAGCGCTATCTGCCCGCCGAAGAACTCTCCACGGACCAGAAGAGCAGAGTCACTGCGCCTCTTCCTCGAAGGAGCCATCGACGACTGGATCTGTCCGAATGGCGCGGATGCCGCATCGACGGAACACATTGAATGCGTGATCCTACGCAAAAAGTATGTGGACGGATGGACGCGCACGCAGGTGGAGCGCTACCTGCACGACCAGTACGAAGTGGCCGTCACCGGCGGTGCATACTCGCGCCATCTCAAACAGGCTCGCCGCCGCCTGGCCGACGCCATTGTCGACCACGAAGTTGCGCTCGTGGCCGCGCCGCAGAAGGTTTCCGCCTGAGTACCCGCGTCTGGTCAACCACTGGTCAACTTCCGGTTGAAGTATGGTCAACAATGGCGCCCGTTATCGGCTATGATCCTGGTGACTGTGTAGCGGTCAACGGCTCAGACCGCAATGCAGTTGGCGGGTTCATGGCTTTCCCCGGAGCCATGAACCTGTTTTCGTACAGGCGCCGCCCGCAGCGGCATTCCACACAGGGGGAATCCCATGCGCAAATCTATCATCATTGGCGTGGTCGTATTGCTCGTCGTCATACTGGTCGCCGCTTACTTTGCATCCGGTTGGCTCGTATACAGTGAACTCGCCGACGTGCGCGGCACCTGTGACAAGCATCGTGTCAACACGCCGGACCACTTCACCAACGTGAGCAAGTGGCCGGGCGAGTACGACTTCTCGCCCTGGTTCGTGCCGGAGTACGAACTGGTCACCTTCCCCAGCCGCCAGGAAGGCATTGAGATTGCCGGCTACTGGATGGAAGGGGGGCCGGACGCGCCGGCGGTGGTAGTGCTGGATGGCATCGGCGGCTGCAAGCAGGCGCAAGCCGCACTCCTGCCGGCGGGCATGCTGTGGCGCAACGGCTTCAACGTGCTCGTCATCGACCTGCGCGACACGGGCGACTCCGGCGCAGAGGATGGCTACTCCGCCCTGGGCAACGAGGAATACCTGGATGCGCTGGGCGCATGGGACTGGCTGACGCAGGAGAAGGGTTTCGCCGAGGAGAGTGTAGGCATTATGGGCAACTCGCTGGGCGCGGCCACGGTGCTCGTCGCCTTCCAGGAAGAGCCGCGCGTGGCCGCCGTGGCGGTCAACTCGCCCTTCGCCAACCTGCCGCAGATCATCCGCGAGCAGCTTGTCAACAATGGCTTCCCGGCGTTCATTGCGCCGGCGATTCCGCATCGTGGCGAGGGTGGCATCCGGCAACAATCTGCTCGAAAACAACCCGCTCGACGCCATCCGCAGCGCCGGCGAGCGTCCCGTCTTCGTCGTGCACAGCTCGGACGATGCGACCGTCGACATAGACCACAGCCGGCAGCTCGAGGCTGCCGCGCAGGAAGCCGGCGTGGACGCGACCTTCTGGTACATCGACGGCGCGGACCACGTGCAGGCGGCGGGCGTCTACCCGGAGGAATTTGAGGCGCGGGTGGTGGAATTCTTTGGGGAGAGCTTGGGCGGAACACAGTGAGGGGGTGCCTGGGCGCGCCATCTTCCCGAAACCACCAACATACGGAAAGTCGGGCCGCAGCTTCCGGGAAGATGACGGCTGCGCTATGATAGGGGCGCCGCCGTGTCCGTATCACGATGCGGCGCGCCCCTATTCGCCTACCTACGCGACGTTCCGCTCGGTACGCCGCGAACGAAGGAACACCGCCCATGCGCGCCGTACAAGTCATCGCCCCCGGGGAAGCCGTCTTCGTCGATACGCCCACGCCCGTGCTCAAGCCCGGCCACGCCCTCGTCCGCGCGCACCGCATCTCCCTCTGCGGCAGCGACATCTGGATGATCGACCATTCGCTGGCCCACCTATATCCATTCCCGCCCGGCACGAGCGGACACGAAATGATCGGCGTTGTCGAGGCTGTCGACCCGCCCAACGGCGCCGTCAACGTCGGAGACCTGACGCTTACGTTGGTGCTGGGTCATCGGGGCATGGCCGAATACTACCTCGCGCCCGTGGAGCATGTGCTGCCCCTTCCGCCCGGCAAGCCCGTCGACCATCTGCTGCAGGCGCAACAGCTGGGCACCGTGATCTACGCATCCAAGCGACTGCCCAGCCTCCTCGACAAATCGGTGGCCGTCATCGGCCAGGGCTCGGCCGGCCTGTGGTTCAACCTGGTCGCACGGCGCATGGGCGCGCGCCAGGTGATCGCCGTCGACCTGCAAGCGCACCGCCTGGCCCTCTCGCCTCACTACGGCGCCACGCACACTGTCCACAACGGCGACGCCGATATTCGATTGCCCAAGGCGCAGACCCCGTCCAGGCGGTTGCAGATTTGACGGAGGACGTATGGCCGACGTGGTGATCGAGGCCGCGGGCGAAGTCAGCGCCATCAACCTGGCGGTCGAGCTGGCCAAGGTGCAGGGCTTCATCCTCTTCTTTGGCGTGCCCCGCACCAAGGCCAAACCCACGATCCCCTTCGATACGACCTCTTCTTCAAGAAGAACCTGCTAGCGCAGACCGTGGTCGATGCCATGACCGAGGCCAACCAGTCGTCCACACGCCTCGCGTTGCAGTGGATCGCCGACGGCATCGCCGACCCTGCGCCCATGCTTACCCACCGCTTCCCCTTCGAGCGCACGCTGGAGGCGTATGAGTTGCAGCGCACGCGGGACGAAGGAGCGGTCAAGATCGTGATCGAAATGCCCAGCTAGAAGACGAGCAGGGAAGCTCGAGCAGCGCCACGCGAACCCTCATACGCAGAAACCAGCCTCGTGCCGGCGCGGATCTGTGGTTTTGCGCGGTCGATCCCCGGCGTCCCACATTGATCCAATTTGCCCCATTTCGTCTATTATCACTCCAGACTGGCAATTTTTCATGCATGGGTTGAACGGGCGCGCGAGGGTCTCGCGCCCGCTACGGGTCACCATGTCGATCGGTGCACATTTCGCTGACGATGGCTGCGCATATTGCACGCGAAATATTGACTGTATCATCTCCGTCACTATTTCGTCATAGTATTTGGCGCCGGTGTGTTCTCACCGTTCGTGGCGGCGCAACTCGTCAAAAATCTCGTCAGATACTGCTTCACCCGTAGTTCTGTATGATCCAAACAGGAGGGTACTCATGAAAGACCGCCAAGACTATACGCGCGTGGCGGCGCGCGCTGCTGTTCTCGTTGTCGGCGTCATCCTCATGGTCATGGTCGCCGTAGCAGGCCTCATCCTTGTCCGCAATTTGCTGGGTGCGGACCAAGCATCGGAGTCGCCGGCCCTGCCGGCTGCGAGCCGGGAAGCTGCGCTGGAACCGGGCGAAGCCACGATTATCCCCGGCCAATACATCGTAATCTTCGACGAGGCCAACCTGCCACGCACCCCGGAGGGCGATGAGGTGCCGTCTGCCGTGCTGGCCCAGGCCGTCGTGCAGACCTTCGGCGGCGAGGTTCTCTACACCTACGACACGGCAATCAAGGGGTTCTCCGCCACGCTTTCGCCTGTGGCGCTGGAGGCCATCAAGGACGACCCACGCGTCGCCTTTGTTGAGCCGGACGCCATCATCACCGTCGAACCGGGCATTGGCGCGGCCGTTGACGGTGAGCAGACGGGCGTTACGTGGGGCCTAGACCGCATCGACCAGCGCGACTTGCCGCTGGACGGCGCGTATGCCTACACATCCACGGGCGCCGGCGTCCACGCCTATATTATCGACACGGGCATCCGCGCATCGCATACAGAGTTCGGCGGGCGCGTCGGCGAAGGTTTCTCGGCCATCGAAGATGAAGAGGGCACGGGCGATTGCAACGGGCACGGCACGCATGTATCCGGCACGATCGGCGGCGCGACCTACGGCGTCGCCAAGGATGTGACGCTCCACCCGGTGCGCGTACTCAACTGCCGCGGATCCGGCACCACTTCCGGCGTCGTCGCCGGCGTCGATTGGGTGGCGGAGAACTTCGTCGGACCTGCCGTCGCCAACATGAGTTTGGGTGGCGGCGTCTCTCCAACACTCGATACGGCGGTGAGCAACGCGATTGCGGCGGGCGTTCCCTTTGCCATCGCGGCAGGCAACTCCAACCGCGACGCTTGCTCGTCTTCGCCCGCTCGCGTGCCCGAAGCCATCACCGTCGGCGCCACCACGAATGAAGACGCACGCGCGTACTTCTCCAACTCAGGAAATTGTCTAGATATCTTTGCCCCGGGCGCGGACATTACGTCCGCCGGCAAAGATAGCGATGACGCCACTGCCACGCTCAGCGGCACCTCCATGGCGTCACCGCACGTGGCCGGCGCAGCGGCGCTCTACCTGGAGACCCATCCCGGCGCCACAGCGAACGAGCTGGCCGAGGTGCTAGTCGCCCACAGTTCGAGCGACCGCCTGGGCGACATCGGCGAGGGATCGCCCAACACACTGCTCTACACGTTGCTGCCTGTGGGCGACGGCACGATACCGCCCACGGTCGAGCCTACGCCGACGCAGCCGTCTTCCGACCTGCCTACGGAAGAGCCTCCTGCAGAACCGCCGGCGGAAGGGACGCCCGATCCAACCGCTGAAGCAACGGTGGCGCCGACAGTGGAGCCGACAGCGGAAGCGACAGTTGCGCCTACGGTTGAAGCGGGAGAACCGGAGACGCCCACGCCAATACCGCCCGTCTTCCGCAATTGGCGAGGCGGGTGACGGGGCCGGTCAGCGCCGGCTGAATCACTGCATAACGAACCGAGGGCAGACGCACAATCGTCTGCCCTCGCTGCTATTCAACCCCGATAGCGCCTGCGAACGGCTACACGCTACTCCTCGACACGCTGCATGACGAATTCCAGCGTGAGCGTGATACCGTCCGTGACGCGCAACACGCCGGCGATGCTGGGTACGGGAATACCGAAATCCGCTAGCATTGTGTCGAGCGTGGCGCTTCCCGCCAGCCGATCCCCTTCCAACACAGCGGATACGTCCCAGACGACCTCGCGTGTCGCCTCCTTCACGGTCATGTCGCCAACCAGTTGAAACGTAACGGGTACGCCTTCCTGCGCATCGACCGGGAAATTGCGGACCTCGGTCACCTCAAGCGTGGCCAGGGGATAGGACGCCGACTCCAGCCACTGCGTGCGAATGGCCCGGTCACGCCGCGAGCGGTCACTCTTGAGCGTACTGATATCGACCACGAACGGTTCGAACACGCTGGCAGACGGATCATCGTAGTTGAGCGTGAGACTGCCCGTCACGATACTGGTTAGGCCCACCGCTGTCGCAAGTGTATTGTTGTCCGAGATGAAGACCTCCTGGATGGAGTAGCCGGCGGTAGTCTCCTCGGATACGATTGCGAAGCTCTCCGTGCGCTCGCCGGCTTCCGGTTCCGCTTCCGGCTGTATCGTTTCCGTCGCTTGCGCCGCGGCCGGGGTCGACGTGGCTGTTGCGACGCTAGACGTCGCCACAGTTGCAATCGCCGTTGGAACTATCTGCGGTGACGGTCGCCGAATCCGGTTCGGGATTGGCCCGCCCAGCAAGCTCCGGAGCGCCGCCATTGCACGCCGCCAGCAGCAGCGATACAATGATAAGGACTGAGTTCGTGATGTAGCGCATCATGAGTTACTGCGCCGGAGCAGGTTCGTTCACAACCGCCGGCAGACTGCGCAGGAACGCCACGATGGCCAGACGATCCTCATCCGTCAACTGGCCGATGCCGCGATCGACGACGTTCTTCATGGCGGCGCCCGCCTCGCTGCCGTCTGAATAGACACCTGTGCGCCAGAAAATCGGCAAGCTCTTCCTCTGTCCACAGACCAAGACCCGAGCCCTGATCTGGAGTTAGGTTGGGCAGCAACGGTACGCGGAACGGTGCGCCCGCCAGGAATAGGTCCATATTTGGAGCTGCCGTCTTCGTTCGCCGGAGTATGGCAGCGTGTGCACATGGCCAGAGTCGCGAGATAGCGGCCGCGGTCGGCGGGCTCAGTTGGAGCGACCGCAGGCGGAGCTTCCGTCATTTCGAAGGCGGGCGGCTCAAAAGCAAGCTCGCGCACGGGCACGTCATTTTCGACTGGCTCCTGCGAACGCAGATACGCGATCAGATCGGCCACGTCCTGGTCCGCCATGCCGGAGTACCTGGGCATGATGAACAGGTTTCGGCCGTCGGCCCCCTTACCAACGCGAATGGCGTCGGCAAGCTGTTGGTCGGTCAAATCGCCGATGCCTGTAGCCGCGTCGGGCGTAAGATTGCGCGCATAGACCGCGCCGAAATCCCCCTCAAATGCATTGCCGCCGGCCAGCCCGCCGAGGTCGCCGTTGAAATGGCACCCGCAGCCCACCGCCGCCGCCAACACCAGCGTGCCCGCATCCGCATCGCCCTGCGGTAAGGCGGCGCCTGGCTCGGCCTCCGCCTGCTGCGTGGCAGGGGCTTCCCCGGCGTCAGGCGCCTGGATCGGCTGGCACGCCGCCAACACCACGATCGCGGCCAGGATTGCCGCGGACCACAGATACCGTCTCGCCCAACTGTGCGCACCATTACGATTATCAATTCGCATACTGCTGTCCTCCTCCCAGATACTGGGTACACAACGCCCTATCCGCATCCGCGATCCGGATAGTCTACCTGAACGCGCTGCCCAAACAGACGGCTGCAGTATGCAATGTTGTGTTTCGTGGCGCCGTGTCGAACAACCCTGTAATACTGTCTGTCTACACATACAAACTGTAAGCGTCCCCACAAAATGCCGGGATCGCAGGGCGATCGTCGCATTGACTGTGCATGTCCTCGCGCGGATCACGCTTCACTATGGCGCGACTCATCGCCGTTCGACGAGACAACGGGGCAGGATGCCCCGTTCCAGGGATACGTATTGTCTCTCCCCGGCATCACCATAGGCCCAGCGTCCCACATTGATCCAATTTGCCCCATTTGGCCCATTTTCACATCAGACTGGCAGTTTTTTGTGCACTGCTTCCAGCGAAACGTGTAGAGGAGCGATCGTGATGCGACCGATTGGACCCTTTGGTCGGTTCGGCAAGCAGTCTGCGGGCGCGGCGCAGCGCCTCGTTCATAACGTCGAGCAACGGACGGAGTTGTGTAGGGTAAGCGTCATTCTAGCGTACGAACCGCGCAGTCCTTCCAGCGCCCAGGCGACATGTACGCCCGCCACGGCGGTGATACACTGTGTGCAAAGAGCGGCGGAAAACTGATTTGAAGTCTCTGGACGCGGAGGCCGACAACAGCACAGGTTTCCAATGCTTGCCAGCCCTACACCATCCCATCCCCTCTTCGATATGGGCGCGAAGCCAGGAGCCGGCCACTGCCAGAGGTAGTGCGCCGGCTTCTTGGCTTCGCGTCCCAGGTCTATGGCTTCGCGAAGGCTCACGCCCCACCGTCCAACCGCCCCACCGTCCCATCGCCTGCTACGGCCCCTTCGCCAAGAATCAGCATAGGCGCCGGCTCGCGTCAGGCAGTTGCCGCGCCGGCGGTTTCGTGGGAAGATGGGATGGCTGGCACAGGGCTTTCCTTGGCTGGCGCTGCGCAGGCCCGCCCACCTCATCAGGACAGAGAGAACCACCCCATGCCCAATTCATTCGCCGTATTTGTCAAACCCTGGAAGAATCTCGCCCTGCCGGAACTGGGCCGCCTCGTCCACGACATCGGCTTCGACGCCGTGGAGCTTCCCGTGCGGCCGGGGTTCCCGTGCCGGCCGGAATCCATCGAGACTGACCTGCCCGAAGCTGTGCACATCCTCGCCGATCACGGCGTCAGCGTCCTCAATATCACGGCTGACCTGGCGCTAGACGATGAGCGGCTCTACGCCGCCTGCGCAGAGGCCGGCGTCGACCTCAACCGCGTTATGTTTCGCCGCGGCGATCACAACTACTGGGAAGCCGAAGACGCAGCCCGGCGCCAACTCGACGCCGCATGGCCGCTCGTGCGAGCGCTATCACGTGCGCATCGGCGTGCAGAACCACGCGGGCGCCTTCGTCGCCGCCCCACGCGCTGGGACTCTATCATCTGCTCAAGGACTGCGATACTCGCTACATCGGCGCCATTTGGGACGCGGCCCACGAGGCGCTCGAAGGCATGGAGCCGGAGCCTGCGCTCGACGTCCTGGAAGGCTTCCTCTACATCGTCAACCTGAAGAACGGCTTCTGGCAGCGCACAACGGTCCGGAAGCGCCCGCGCCGCGTGGAAGACCTACTGGACTTCCGGCACACAGGGCCGAGCGGACTGGCCAGCGCGTCGTGGATAAACTGAAACAAATGGGCTACAACGGGCCGATCTGCCTGACCGCGGAGTACAGCGATCCAAGCGCGGTCGACCGTCTCATCGTGGAAGACCTGGCCTACGCCCGCTCGCTACAAACATAGCGCTACAACGTGGACAATCGCCCCGTGACCTCGATGTCGCCTCGACAGATTGGTATCCTACTGACACCGGTCGTCCTGGGTTCGATTCTGATTCTATACGCCACAGCGAACTACGGCGTCGGCGTGAGCAGGGACTCTGTCGGGTATCTCAACGCAGCCCAAAATCTGGCGAAGCATCACGTCTTGGCGACGGATGTCTCCGGTACACTCGAGCCGCTCACACACTGGCCTTTGCTGTATCCGGCCCTTCTCGCCCCTCTCTACTTCTTTGACGCTGAGGTTACGCAAAGCGCGCGGTATCTCAATGTCCTGTTATTCGCTCTCTATATAGTTGCCATCCAATTGTTGGTACTGCAGGAAACACATGGATCAGTCGGTCGCGGCAGTTGGCGCATCGCTGTTTGCAGCTTTGTCCTATGACGTTCTGCGCATCTACGCCCGCGCTTGGTCGGAGGGCCTTTTCCTGGTGCTGGTCTTGTTCGGTATGTTCTACTTGGGGAGATATCTCGAGCGCCCTAGTTGGTATGCACTCATCGTGTCTGCCGGGCTCTTCGCGCTTGCCTGGCTATCACGCTACGCCGGCGCTACGCTGCTCATCACCGGCGGGCTCGCGATTCTTCTGTGGAGCTCCCGAGCGTTCTGGCGTCGCATTCGGGACGCAGTGCTATTCGGAGCGATTGTTACGCTGCCAATGGCCCTATTGATGCTCCGCAACTATCTGTTGACCGATAATATTGCCAATCGTACGCTGGTCTTCACACCGATGCCATCGGCTTGGTGGCAATCGGCATACATATCTATTGCTGGATGGCTTGTACCTGTAAGCGCCGCCGAACCGATCAGGTTTGCAAGCGTTGCAATCATAATAACTCTGTGTCTGACCAGCCTCGTCGTGTGCAGGTCAAGAGCTACAGACACCGAGACGGCCTGCGAAGAACCGCCGTGTGACTGGGTAGTCCCGGCAACCATGCTGTTGTTCTCCCTGCTGTACATCATGTTCATAGTCGTCGCGACTTTAATAGCCGATTCGGCGATTCCAGCGAGCTCTAGAATTTGGTCGCCGGTGTTCTCAGCCCTTGTCGTGGTCTCTGCATATGCTGTGTACCGATTCCCTCAACGAATGCCCGAGCATCGATATGTTCTTTCCGCGAGAGGATTGCTTCTCCTGGGGCTACTGGTCGTGTTCAGCTCGCGCGCAGCATGAGGTGGGCAGCCGTCGCACACGACGACGGCTTGCACTATAACACGAGAATCTACCAAGAATCGCCCACAATCGACGCGGTACGCAACCTGCCGGCAGATACCCACATATACAGCAACAATCCGCAGCTCATCTTCTTCCTCACAGACCGAAAAATATATCCCCTGACAGACCAAGAGTGTGACAGCGTCTGCCAGAACATTGAACGCGAGTTACAGCGTGTGACGCAGGACCGTGACCAAGATTTCGCGGTAGTGTGGATTCCTGCCTATGACAAGGTCCAATGCAGTCTATGCGTCGAGTCGCTGGCTACATTATTCGATCTCAAGTTGACTGAGCAGGACAACCATTTCATGCTTTATCGGCATTTGTCGGACGAGTAGATTCCCACCGGAGGACCAGTAGTTAATGGACACGGCCTTCGCCAGACCTCCCGCCCTACTCATCCTGCCCGCCTTGCTGGGAGCCGTGATCGCCCTCCTCGCCACAAGCCTGTATGGAGCCGGCATCGACGGCGATTCCGTCTACTATTACAATGCCGGCGAAAACCTGCTTGCAACGGGCAGGCTGGTTAACACGTTTGCCGCCGGTCCTCCGCAGACGCTCACCCACTTCCCGCCGCTCTATCCAACGGTCCTGGCGCCCCTCCATCTGTTTGAGGCCGGCATCGAGCACAGCGCCGCCTACCTGAACGCACTGCTGTTTGTTCTCTACATCGCCGGCATCCAACTGCTTACACTGCGGGCCACCGATGCGTCGCGCACCGCGGCTCTGCTGGCCGGTCTCTTCGCAGCGCTGTCGACCGCTGCCCTCTCCATCTACGTTCGGGTATGGTCGGAGACGGTGTTCCTGGTTCTGTTTCTCTACGGCATGCTCATGCTGAGTCGCTATCACACACGACCCAAGCAGGCGACTGGGATGCCGTCGCTTCTCGCGGCTGCGGGCTTGTTTGCGCTGGCATGGCTGGCCCGCTATGTAGGCGTCACGCTCGTCGTCAGCGGCGTTCTCGCCATTCTTCTGTGGAGCCCGCGCCTGTCCGTCGCCAACTCCGCGAGACGCCGTTCTCTTCGGGCTGGTCGCCACCGTGCCGATGGGCCTGTTCCTCCTGCGCAACTATCGGACCACGGAGAACGTCACCGATCGCATGATGGCCTACCATCCCGTCTCCCTGGCATGGTGGGGCGAAGGCATGGAC
>CAVVYP010000006.1:282500-949487 GCA_963752485.1 uncultured Chloroflexia bacterium | reverse complement strand
TCTGAAAATGAGCGACCTACACTGTGTTTGCCAGCGGCTTTAGCGACACCTGATTACCCAAGTTCTCCAGCCGGGCCACAAGTCGACGCTCGACCGCTTGGCGATCTCGTTCGTCGAAATAGTTACCGCCCAACTCCCGATAGGGTTGTTGGCGCTTCAACACGTAGTAGACGATGGTTAGGATCGAATGGGCCACCGCCACCAGCGCCCGCTTCTTGCCGCGTCGGGCAGCCAAGCGCCGGTATTGCGCCGAGAGATAGCAATCCTTCGTGCGCACGGCCCCATGGGCCGCTTCCATGAGCGCCTGCTTCAGCCACTTGTTCGCCTTGCGGGTCTGCCCGCTGTAGCGCTTGCCGGCGCTCTCATTGTTGCCTGGACAGATGCCAGCCCAAGAGCCAGATGACGCGCATTTGGAAAACGGGACATGTCCGGTCCTATCTCGGCCACCAGTAAGGACGCTGTACGCGCGTTGATGCCCGGAATGGTATCCAGCAGTTCGACGTCTGCGTTCTGTTCCGCCAGTCGCCCTTCGATTTCTGCTGTGACACGCTCAATGGACTCATCCAGGTAGTCGAGATGACCCAAATGCTCTGCCAACAGGAAAGCATGATGTGTCGTAAACCGCCCCTCCAGCGCCTTGATCAGTTGCTCGTGTTTCGCTTTGAGCCGGCCGCGGGCCAGCCTGGCTAGTGCGTGCGAATTGGACACACCGGCAACCAACTCTTCCAGCATGGCCCGCGCAGAGACCCCTGTGATGTCGCTGACCACGTCTCCCAGTTTGATATTGGCATCTTCCAGAACATTCTGGATGCGGTTGACGATCCACGCTCGATCCATGACGAGAGTGGTGCGGTACCGCGTCAGGTCCCGCAGTTCCCGTTGTGGGGCGGGCGGGATGAAACTGGCCCGCAGCAAGCCATGACACAGCAAGTCGGCGATCCACTCTGCGTCTCGCACATCGGTCTTGCGTCCGGGCACTGTCTTCAGATGGTGTGCGTTGACGACCAACAGCTCGAAGCTGCCTTCTAGAATGTTGTACACAGGCTTCCAGTACACACCAGTACTTTCCATCGCCACATGCGTGCAGCCCTCTGACTGCAGCCGATCCATGAGCAGAAGTAGCTCCCCTGTGCTGGTGCCATATGTCCGGACCTGCCGATTCACTCTCCCGCCCTGTCCAGAAATCATCAAACATGCAACCACCGTCTTCTTGTGTACATCCACACCACAGCACCGTTCGTGCAAGACATCGCCATCGTGACCTCCTTGGTGCAGAACCTACACACTCGCTCAAGAACGGCGCCGGGTGCTCGGTAAGGCAAGAGTCTCCTCTGCGTGCTTGTCCCTCAGGACAGCGACAAAATGTGGTTCCTGGCAGCACCCCGGTCAGACTTTTTTCCAGGCTCTCTGGCGCTAAGCGTCGACGACCTCTGCGGCGCACGTCCCGCCACCAGTATAGCCATTTTCATGCAATGTGGTGTGCACGAATGTCCTCATGGATGACTTTTTTTTTATTCTCATTGCCCCTCCGCATGGGTTTTCGGACTGCTCACGGATGGATTGGGTGGGGCGGTTTTCTATGTGTCTGGTCCGTGTAGTCCGCGTGCGTGAGGCACCGAAACCACGTGCGCTAGGGGAAGCGCACCTACATGGGCATGGTGCTTGATGGCTTGCGGATGGATTGGGTGGGGCGGTTTTTTATGCGTCTGAGCTGTGTCATCCGCGTGCGTGCGTGAAGCAGCAAGCCACGTGCGCTAGGGGAAGCGCACCTACATGGGCGCTAATCCGGATTGTGCGACCGTGACCACGATGGCGAGACTTCAAGAGTTCTGTCCGTTCGGCCTCACACGGCCACGCCCCCAAACCCCCAGATGGACCAGGCGATCAGCAATTGGCCGGAATAGAAGGTGGCGGCGAGGGCGATGTTCGACCATCGCACGGGCTTGCGCGTTCTGTCTACGACCAATATGGTGCTGGCGACCACGAGCAGTAGCGCGCCGGCGAAGGCGGCGGTGGCCCAGGGCTGGCGATGCTGCACCCATGTCTCCGACGCGGCCCACAGCATGAGGGACATCAACACGATGTAGGCGGCAAAGGCGCCTTGCGCCTCCTTCAGCGCGTCTCGCTCCAGCCAGAAGAGCAGAACGGCATAGGCGGCCACGAGCAGGAGGATGGGCGACGGGATGGCGGCTTTGTTGGCGGACGTGAAGGCGAGGAAGTAGACGAAGTGGACGATGAAGAGGTGGGCGACCGCGACATACTCCGGCGTCTTGGGGACGTGGAAGAAGATCACGGCCAGGGTGGTCACGAGCAGGCCGAGTAGAATGGCGCCCTTGTACAGCAGGTTGACCGGTTGCGGCGCCAGGAGGGCGACCACGTCGATGGCGAGCATGGTGAGCAGCGGAAACAGGAACGGCTGCTCCTTGCTCAGGGACGTCTTGGGCCAGAACTGGAGCACGGCCGCGGCCAGGGCCAGTAGCGTAAATAGCAGTGCGATGTAGATTTGCATGGTTTCTCCTCGCGGGCAGGCGCATCACGGGCGCCGTACACAGTGGGCGGAGACGCAGCGGCCGCGTGTCCGAGCCCTTGCCTGGCGCTAGCTTCTCAAACCCCGGAAGGCGATGATCAACGCGATGATCATGGTCACGGTCCAAATGGGCCAGAACACACCGCCCGCGGCCATGACGGCGCCGGTGACGAGCAGGAAGCCGGCGATGATGGTCTCCTTGACGCCGGAAAAGGACGATGCGGTTCCCGACTGGTTGCGCTGGTCGATATGTTGCAGCTCGCGGGCGATGATCATGGGGCTGCGCAGCATGACGTCCATGAATTCCGGCGCGCTGATGACGGACCGGCGGTAGATGGTGGTGGGGCTCAGCTCATGCAGGATGATGCGCCGGATGTGGCCGCGCGCCACGGCGATGATCTCGATGCTCGGGTCGAGGATGTTGGCGACGCCTTCGACCGTGACGAGGGCCTTCACCATCAGGATGATCTCTTCCGGGTAGTAGACGTGGTAGCGGCCGGCCAAGCCGATGGACTGGAGAATCAACTGCGCGATGGACATGCGGTGATGCGCGGAGGCGCTGGCCCAGCGACGGTTGAGGTCGGCAAGCTCGCGGCGCAGCCCGTCGGGGTCGCTTCTGGGTCCGCGGATGGCCATGTTGGCCAGGATGCGGGCGGCGTTTTCCGCGTCGTTCATGACGAGCGAGTAGTAGTAGTAGAGCAGGGTCTTGCGCGTGGCGTCGTCCAGGCGACCGACCATGCCGAGGTCGATGAAGCCGATGCTCAGGTCGTCAAGCAGCATGAGGTTACCCGGATGCAGGTCGGCATGGAAGAAGCCGTCCTGGAAGATCATCTGCACGATGCTGCTGACGCCGAGGTCGACGATGCGGCGCCGTTCGGAATCGCTGAGGGCGAGCGCGGTTCCGGCGTCCGGTTTGCGGCCCTTGAAGAACTCCATGCAGAGAACGCTCCGGCCGGAGTATTGCCGGTAGATGCGGGGAAAGCGCACGTCCGGTTGATCTCGGAAGTTGACGGCGAAGGTCTCGGCGTTGTCCGCTTCGAAACGGAGATCGACCTCGCGCAGGGTATAGGTGCAGAATTCGTTGATGGTGCGCTGGGGCTGATAGCGCGCCAGGACTACCTGGAGCATGGCGCCCAGGATGCGCAGCAGGATGGTGTCGTTGTGGATCGTCTCGCGCACGTTGGGCTTGATGACCTTCATCACGACTTCCTGGCCGGTATTGAGGCGGGCGCGATGGGTCTGGGCCAGCGAGGCGGAGCCAAGGGGGTACTCGTCGATCCACATGCAGAACGCGCTGGGGGGCGCGCCCAAGTCCTGCTCGATGAGCTCCTGAAAGCGTTCGAAGGTCACGACCGGCAAGCGGTCGAGCAGGTTCTGCAGCTCGTCGGTAATTGATTTGGGCAGAAGGTCTTCGCGCAGGCTGAGGATCTGCCCGAGTTTGATGTAGGTGGGCCCCATCATTTCCAGGCGACGCCGGAACTGGACCGGGAAGGGCAGGGCAATCAGCTCTTTGTCCAGAAAGGGCCATGCGAACGCCAGGAAGAAGCGCAGGATGAGCATGGAGAGGTTGGTGGCCGTGCCCTGCGCCTTGCGTTCGCGCACGTAGGCGAAGCCGCCGCCGAACACGAGACCGGTCACGTTGCGGACCGTGACATAGAGCCGGCGCAATAGGCTATCGGGTGGGCGCTCCTCGAGGAGTTCGAACCCGCCGTTCGGACCCGGGTCTACGGGGACTGGCTTGTCAGCGGCCACCGGAACCTCCGCGCGGCGAATCCTGGTTGGGTGGCGCCGGTCGACGGACGGAGTCCGGACGCCGATGGAGTATCGGACTGCGAGCGTGCATCAGGCCGGTCTACAGAGATGCATGGCTGGGCAAGAGACCGCGCGTGTCAAGAATCGTCACGGTCGGTGAGCGTCTGCGCTGTGCGTTTCAGTCTCTCCTGCAATGCTGCCGAAGCGGCCGCGTCCCAGGAATAGATGACGCAGGTGTTGGCCAGCATGTCGTGCCAACCGCGGCGCTTGTTGCTGAAGATGACCCAGATGAAGCCGAGAAAGAGAGGCACGGCCGACACCCAGTACCCGAAGACGCGAGCAAGTCCGCGCCAGAACGTCATCGGCTTGCCATCCATGCGCACGACGCGCAGTCCCATGACCTTTTTGCCAATGGTCTGGCCGTTGATCATCCAGAAGACGACGGGATAGAGCCATGCCATGACCAGGAGCGAGAGTACCGCAGCGAATCCGGCGACCCACGCGCCGGCGGCATCGAAACCGTTGCCACCGGTCCGGGGCATCAGCTCAAATACGCTGTTGAAGAAG
Organism: uncultured Chloroflexia bacterium; assembly: GCA_963752485.1. Classification (GTDB taxonomy): domain Bacteria; phylum Chloroflexota; class Anaerolineae; order Caldilineales; family Caldilineaceae; genus JASGTU01. The sequence continues at coordinate 944,641 of CAVVYP010000006.1, read as the reverse complement.
CCAAAGATCAGGGATACCACGGCCGTGCTTGCCAATACGCTGACATTGATGATCAGGATATCGATGATGAACGCCCCCATGCGCGTGACGAACCCGGCGTATTGACCCTCCAGCGATGGGACATCCGGCAGCGGAGAGGCAATGGGAGGTGATGCGGGTGATTGGGCGCGGGGTGTAGTGGCGCTCACTTCAGCCGTCCTCGTTCAAGGGTATTGAAGTGCTGTTCCAACCGCTCGACCGGCTCGGGCGGGCCCGGAAGGTCGGCTCGCGGTGTGCGGCCCAGGATTTTGCGCAGCATGTTTTCAATTATGTTGTCTGCGGTTATGGAACGAGAGCGCACACCGACGGCAATTTCTTCTGTGAACCCGAGCGCCTGCTGCTCGACAAGGTCCCGGATCTCAGGATTCTGTGCGACGTAGTCCATGGTCCAGTCGATGGAATCTTGGAGCGCGACCTCCGCCATGAGACGGCCTGCGAACTCCTCGGCGCGGCCGAGGCGGACAAGATCGGCGATGCGGTCTTCCAAGCGACCGGTCATGGCGCCGGCGGTGCGCCGGGCAGGTGCAAAGAGACGGCTTTGGGTGACGGGCCGTGTTACGGAGAGGGTCATGTTGGCCGCGCCCAGAAGCCAGGAACCCGCGGTCTTCGTCGAGCTGCGCACCTGGCGCTGGCTCTGGATGGCCGTTCCGATCAGCAGGTAGCGGAGGATGTCGCCAAGGTCTTCCTCTTCCGCGACGATCGCCGCCGCATGGCGTTCGACGACCTGCGTTTCCCAGTCTTCCAGCAACTTGAGCAGAATGTCGGACAGGTCTGCGGCGCCGCCTAGCAGAAGTCGAGACAGGGCGTCGACGGCATCGAATTCGGGTGTCTCGTCTTCGACGCGCAGGGGCAGCGTCTCTCCGTCAATTGTGTTCGGCGGCCGCACCGGGTTCGCGCCGGCGGGACTTCCGCCGGTCAACGGCGTGCCGGTCGTGCGCGTGCTGGTCGGTCGGCTACTCACTGTGTTGGACATCTTCGCTCCCTGAAGAGGGTACGACTTCGATATCGGACGGACATCTGTACACGTGTCATTCCGGCGCAAGCCGGAATCCGTTGGGCGGGTGGTCGCCGGTGCGCACCAGGATTCCCGCTACCACAAGGCGGGAATGACAATGCCGGGCGGGGCCAGGAGTGCGCCCTGCCAGAGCAGCAATGCAGCCAGCAGAACGGACAGCGCCAGCAGTACCGCAAACTTGGCGAAATCGAAACGGCGTATATCTTTCGGCGTCGGCCCGCGCAGCATCTACACGCGCCCTGGCCTTCGACAGCGGCAGCCGGCTGGGCTGCGAGATTCTTGGCCTGTTGCCGCCAGTCGGCGAAGTCTATGCGTTGCCATGCGGCCGGCTGGACGATATGCTCCAGCTCTTCCGGCGTTGCTTCGGCCACCTGCACAAAGGTTGTCACGCCAGCCTCGCGCATGCGTTGCTCAAAGGTCGGACCCACGCCTTTGATCTTGGTGAGGTCGTCCGCCGGCGCAGCGCTGTGCACGGGACGCGACGCGGCAGGCGCCGGCGAGCCGGTCTTCTCAGTGGCAGGAGCGCTCGCGGTGATCTCTGCCGTTGTTCTCGCTTGCTCGGCGTCGAGCCGCCGCTGCAATTCGGCCTGTCTGACTTTGGCGGCCTGAACCTGGGCGTGTGCGGTGGACAGTTCGCTCTGTGTCTGCGCCAGGGCGGCGGTCGACTCCTGCAATTCGGCTTCCGTCTTCGCCAACTCGCTGCGAAGTTCGGTCTCCGTGGAATAGAATCCTGCAACGCCGCGCCGCCAGTATTGCCAGTCAATCACCCATTCGATGAGCCAGCCGATCACCATACCGGCGAGTAGTGCGATCCCAACTTCCATAACCGTGCTCCTTGTCCACGTACGGTAACCGCGTGTGGGATTTGGCGCAGGACCGGCTTGCCCGGCGATAAGCCCATCGCCGCAGTTGCGCGCGGGCGAAGCCGCCTCTACCAAAGTGTCAATCAGTGTAGACAATTTCGGCGGATTCGTCTAGCCAACGCAAGGGGCGCGCGCTGGAAGTAGGGGAACGGCGGTGTGCGCGGGGGGGTTGAACGGTGCGGCGCGGGGCTGCACGGCGCCAGGGCCGGCTGGCGACTGCTTATGGTAAGCTGCTTGGCGTATGGTGGGTTGCGCGGCCAGGGGGCGTCCGAGCTCGGAATGACAGGGTGGGGGTGGATTCCAGGTCAGGTCCGGAATGACAGGGTGGCGTGGGGTGGATTCCGGGTCAGGCCCGGAATGACACGTTGGGCGCTCGGTGGATTCTGGGTCAGGCCCGGAATGACCGGTGGCGTGCGGTGGATTCCGGGTCAAGCCCGGAATGACAGATGGATGTGCGGTGGATTCCGCGCCCGGGGGGCACCCGAGCCCGGAATGACGGGTGGCGTGCGGTGGATTCCGGGTCAGGCCCGGAATGACGGGTGGCGTGCGGTGGATTCTGGGTCAGGCCTGGAATGACAAGTGGGCGTGCGGTGGATTCTGGGTCAGGCCCCGAATGACGGACTGGGTCTATTGGGCCGCGATGGGGACGGTGGCGGCGCATTTGACCAGCTCTTGCGCGGCTTTGACGTGCTTCATGATCTTGACCAGGTTGCCGTCCAGCGTGAGCTGGCGCTTGACCAGGGCCTGGATCGGATCCAGGCCGCCGCTGAGTACGGTCGAGCCACAGGTCACACGTCCCCGAAATCTTGAACGCGGCCGTGCGCGACGTTGGGTCATCCAGATAGTCGCCCGCCCGGCACTCGCCATGCCACAGGTCGAGGTATACGGCGCCTTCGCCTTCCACGATCAACATGATGTCGCCTTCCCACTTCTTGGCGGCGGCGGCGTAGGCAGGGCTGGCGTTGATGGCGCGGCAAAGCGCAGTCGTCTACCCGGCGCTGGGAAAGGGATAGCTCATGCGGGGCTCCTTCTAGCCGCCCTGTTTGCGGCGGATGCGTTGCAGTCGGTTTTCGAGTTCGTGGATGGTGCGCGTCCAGGCGAACTGCGACTCTTCCTGGCGCAGGTTGTGCAAGGCCCACCCCGTCCACATCTCCGCCTGGGCGTAGTCCTTCACCTGCCACTCGTAGTACTTGGCAAGCTCGACATAAGGGGCCGGGTCGTTGCCGGGAACCGACGTAAGCCAGAGCTCCCAGGTCCCGGCTGCTTCCTGCCAGCGACCCTGGCGTTTCTGCAAGCGCGCCAGCCTGGAGAAGACCTCGGCGCGGTCGGAATCCTTGGCCGCTACGTCCGAGCGCGCGCCGATAGGCCGCCTCCGCCTGCGACGAGTCGTGCATGCGTTCATACGTCATACCCAGCGACAGCCAATCTTGGCCCTGCACGGCCGGCTTGTGCGTGAGGCTGCGCGCCTGGTCGAAGGCGAGCGTGAGGTGGGTGGCCAGGCTCACCATGGAGACGATGTCCTCGCGGTTGTGATAGAAGACGCGCTCCATGTCGCGCGAGTCTCCGGTGCGCACGAAGTCGGCGTAGAGTTGCGGAATGAGATAGCCGGGCACATCGCTTTCGGACCGTTCGTGGAGCAGGATCGCCTCTTCGAGGTGGGCGAGCCGGCAACTCTGCAAGCGCCGACGCCACAGCCGCCTGGCGGGCAGCAGCAGGTCGAGATGGGGGGCGCCGTGGTCCAGCAGGGGCGCATCCGGCGGAGAGTCGTCGAGAAACGGGCGATTGTAGCGCAGGCGTGCGCGCAGCAGGGGGACATCGAAGGAGCGGCCGTTGAACGTGACGAGCAGGCGTTTGCCCGTGAGCTGTTCCACGAACTCCCGGATCAGGGCCAGTTCTTCGGCCGGGTTGCGCATGAAGATCTGGCGCACGACGAAATGCGTGGGCGCTGCCGGCGTCGCTGGCCGGCAGGATATCCGCGCCGTCCGGTGTCTGATCGGCCAGTCTCTCGAATGTGCCGAGACCGACCATGAAGGCGTAGACGCTTGCCCCCGTGCCGAGTCCCGTCGTTTCCGTGTCCAGAAAGGCGGCGTCCTGGAAGCCGGCGATGGCGTCGAGGCTGAAGTCGGGATAGACGCGACCGAGCGGCGCAGGCGTGCGCTCCAGCAGGGCGCCCAGCGCGACGTCGCCGCGGACCGACTCCAGCGGGTAGGCCTGCGTGGAAACGAAGCAGGGTCCCATCTCCGTGATCACGACGCGCCCGCCAAGGCGCGGGCTGCCGGACGGGGGAGTTGGTTTAGCGGCTTCGGCGTCGTGCAGCAGCGCGCGCGCAGGGCGAAGGTGATTCAGGCGTCGGAGTCGGTCAAGGGTAGATGACATGGATTGGCTGTACGATGCACGGCAATGCGAGAACGTCCTGCCCCGGTAGCGGCCAGTGCATCCGGCCGCCACGGGGATAGAATACCATACTTCGCCCTGTACGCGGATGCCGGTGAGCGAGGTGGACGCTGATTACGCTGATCCGGCTGATCTTCGCGGATACCTTCGATGTGCCCTTTTCGGCGGGTTCAGCCCTCGAGCGCATGTATCCTTTGGACGCCGAACGCCATCCGCGCCGTAGCATCAGTGAATATCCGCTTGATCAGTGGAAATCTGCGTCCAAGCATCCAGGATCGCTGCGGCCGGTTGTCTCCCCGGCGCGTTTGTTTGGGGTGTTGGGAGCCACTATAATCGACAGACGCCGGAACTTGCTTTGACCGGAGCATTGCCCCAGCCGGCGCGTGCGTGCGCCGGCGAATGGGGGTATGTCCAACGCGAATCGGTACGGAAGCGAACGTTATGCCCGAGACCGTCACCAAGAATTGGGTCGTTCTAGAAGCGGCCCCGGATAGGTTCCTGGACCTGCTGCCGGAACATCCGCTGCTGCTCCAGGTACTCTACAACCGGGGCATGCGCAGCGCGGCGGAGATGAGCGCGTTTCTCGCCAAAGACGATGCGGTGGTGGAGAATCCCTTCCGCTTGCCGCGACATGACCACGGCTGTGGAACGGGTGGTGCGCGCCATCGAGAGCGGCGAGCGACTCTGCGTCTACGGCGATTTTGACGCGGACGGCGTATGCGCCACGGCGCTGCTCGTATCCGCCCTGCAGGCGGCCGGCGCGCAGGTGGGCGCGTACATTCCCGATCGCGTGGATGAGGGCTACGGGCTCAACACGGAAGCCATTGCGCTGATCGCGGGCAAGGCGGATCTGCTGATTACGGTGGACTGCGGCATACGCGCCGTGGACGAAATCGCGTACGCCCGCTCGCTGGGCCTGGACGTGATCGTCACGGACCACCATACGATTGGGCCGGCGATGCCGTCTGCGCTGGCCGTCATCAACCCGCGGCGGCTGGATGAACAGGGCGGCTATGCGCGCCTGGCCGGGGCCGGCGTCGCCTACCGGCTGGCGCAGGCCGTGCTGCGCGTGGCGACGCATCACGCGTGGTGTGCGCTGACGGAAGAGGACGTGGAAGCCATCGAGGAGTCCTTGCTGGACTTTGTCGCCATCGGCACGGTCGCCGACATGATGCCGCTGCTCAGCGAGAATCGCTCGCTGGTGCGGCGCGGGCTGGCGCAGCTCAACGCCACGCAGCGGCCGGGGCTGCAGGAACTGTGTGCGGTAGCGGGCGTTCGACCGGGCAGCATCGATGCGTCGGCCGTGTCGTATCGCATCGGCCCGCGCATCAACGCGGCGGGGCGGCTGGCGAGCGCCCAGCTTGCGTACCGCTTGCTGCGCACCCAGGATCGGGTGGAGGCCTATACGCTGGCCCAAGAGCTGGAAACGCTGAACACGCAGCGACGTTCCATGACCGACGGCGCGCAGAAGGTGGCGGAAGTGCAGGCGCTGGAGGACCTGGCGCAGGGCAAGCCGCTGTTGACTGTGCGCAGCCCCGACATCCCGTCGGGCGTCGTGGGGCTGGTCGCCGGCAAGCTGACCGACCGCTACTATCGCCCCGCGATCGTGGTGGAGGAGGGCGAAGAGTTCTCCCGCGGCAGCGCGCGCAGCATTGAAGAGTTCGACATAAGCAGCGCCCTGGACGAAGTATCGGAGATGCTGGTGCGCCACGGCGGGCATAGCCGGGCGGCGGGCTTCACCGTGGAGACTGGGCTGCTGCCGGACGTGATCGACGCGCTGCAGGAGATTGCGCAGCAGCAGTTGCAGGATTTCGGCGACCTGCGGCCGACGCTGGAAATCGACGCCGAGACTCCTTTGGGGGACGTCAACTGGGGTCTGCTGGAGCAGTTTGGTCGACTCGAGCCGACCGGGCAGGAGAACCGGCAACCCAAGCTCCTGTCGCGTGGCGCGCACGTGCGAGACAAGCGCACGGTCGGCGCAAACAAGCATCTGAAGCTGGTGGTGGACAGCGGCGCGAGCACGCCGGTGTTGGACGCCATCGCGTTTTCGCAGGGGGACTGGTCCGGGAAGCTGTTTGACGGCGCCCTGGTGGACCTCGTCTACGAGGTGCAGGCCAACGAGTGGCAGGGTCGGACGCAGTTGCAACTTAACGTGCTGGACATGCGCTTGGCGACGGGGTGAGACGGCCGGCAGGGCATTCGATCCAATGGCAGCGCAGTCATAGTGGCAGGGAGCAAGAAGGAGATATGCGATGTGGGGCAAGCTGAGTATTCCGCTGCGCGTAGGGATTGGATTCGGCGTCGCCGGGCTGGCGCTCACTCTGGTGGGGATTGTGCGCGGCAACGTGCCGGCCAACCCGGCCAGCATCGCCATGGCGCTGTTGATTGGCGGCGGGGTCTGGTTTGTGGTGTCGTGGGCGGTGGCCATGGCGGCCGTGGACGTGGAAGAGGATGTGGCTCGCGCCGAGAACGTCACGGTAGAGGCCGGCGCGCAGGATGCGCTCTCGGCGGACACTGTGTGAGAATTCTCTCATCTTGGAAGCGGGAACACAGTTTGCCGTGCTTGCGTTGGATATTTTGGAATCACGCTCTTCGCGCGCGTGAAATGCAGCGAAGGGGGCCGGTATGCCGGCGAATTGGGAGCCTGTATTCCAGCGTTCACACCTAGACTGACACAAGAATTGATGCGTTCGCGCATCGAGAGAAACCCGAGGGTTGCCATGCTGTTTCGTAGAATCGTTGCACCGCTGCTTTTGGCCCTGCTGTTGCTGACATCGTTCGCCGCGGGCACGGCCCATGCGGCCGACGAACCGCCGGTGGACGCGGCGGTGATGGACCACCAGCTTGCCTGTGAGGACGGCGTCTGTTCGCTGCGCATCGACCTGGGCGCCGAGACGCCCACGTGGCTGCCCGCGACAGGGATGGTTCTGTCCGTGTTGGAGAATAACCTGAACGTGCTGCCCGAAGGGGCGGGCATTTCCGTGTCCGACGGTCTGGTCCTCGACCTGCCGATCGGCAATCTGAAACTGGCCGACGCCAACATCGACGTGACCCTGGGCGACGACGGCAGCGTCGAATCCTTCCTTGGAACGGCGCAACTGCCTACGCGCTGCACTGGGCCTCCTCGGCCGCGCAGGGTCCAAGAATCCGATCGCGACGACGGTCGGCTTCGATTACGCCGGTGCGCTGCCCGCCGTCAACGCGTCGCTGGACCCGGATCGCAAGTATCATCTATTTCGATTTGGGCGCGGGGACGGAGCTGGAGGCCACGGTGGGCGACGGGGCGGAGGGTTCCCTGTGGCTGTCGATTCCGGAAGGCCAGCGCGCCACCATCGTGGTTGATCCGCTGGAACGCTTCGCCTACATCGACGGCAACCTGACCATGCGCTACAGCGGCAGCGTGGCGTTTCTGGCGGGGATGGTGGATGGCTTCGAGGCGGCGGACCTGTTGAGCGGGGACCTGCCGTTGCGGCATGAGGCGACTGTGCATGTGTCCGGCGTGGTGACAGACAAGCTGGCGGACTCGCGACTCGAACTTGAGGGCCGCTATGCAGTGGACGGCGGCAAGCTGGCCGAGTGGTTCAACGTGAACGGGGAGCCCCTGGCGCTCGAGGGCGGCCTGGTGATCAGCGATGCCGGGATGTTGGGCACGGGCGTCGTGCGCTCCACGCTGATGCCGGAGAACGTGTGGAACAGCGCGGTGCAGGGACAGGTGTTCATTCCGTTCTCCACGGACTTCCGCCAGGCGTATGCCGCGCTGAACACGCGCGTGGATTTGCCGTTTGCCGACCTCTCCGCGGACGGGTATGCGCGGGTGGACGGGGCGCTGGATATGGTGGCCAACGGCAGCCTGGATGCGCCGTGGCGGAACCGTGTCACGGACTCGGTCGCATCTTCGGATGCAGCCGCATCTGCTGGTGCGTCGCATCTGCTGAGGGTGGAGCCGAGGCTGTGGAAGCCGCTGAAGCCGAATCAGCGGGCGTCGTGGAGCTTAGCGAACGTGGCCGCTTGGCGAGAGCCTGGGCCGCCACCGCCAGCGGTGCGCAGACGGGCCTGCAGGCTGCGGGACGTCCGGCCGGCGCGGCCGCCGGCTGGGTGAAGAGCACGGCGGGAAGCGGCTATGACGCAGCCGCGGGCGGCGTGGAATGGACGGTGGACCTGGCGTCCGGCAAGTGGTGCGCCACGACCGGACTGTGCAAAGGCAACGAAGCGCTGGACGAGAGTTCGGCCACGGCCATGCGCTAGGGTTTCGTCCCCGGGGTGGGACGTGGAATTGTCATCGAGCGCCGCAGCGACAACAGGTCGCTGCGGCGTTTTCGCGTTCTGCCGCGGGGCGGCGCGGCCGCGCCGCGCGCGCTATGCTATAATCGTCTGAACGATTCATGACTGGCAATGATGCAATCCAAGCGAGCGGACGGGGTGGAAATGGGCGTGCAAGAGAATGTGTTGGAAAAGCTGGCCAATGTCCGCGCGGTGCTGCTGGATATGGACGGCGTGATCTATGTGGGCGAGACGGCGCTGCCCGGCGTGCAGGAGCTGCTGGACTATCTGGAGCAGACGGGCCGGCGCTGGCTGTTTGTGACGAACAATTCGAGCCGGACGTCGCAGGCGTTTGCGGACAAGCTGGCCGGCATGAACATCACGGTGGACGCGGGCAAGATCCTGGGCAGCGCTGAGGCCACGGCGAACTGGCTGGCCGAACAGACGAACCATGGCACGCGCGTGATCATGATGGGCGAGGCGTCCCTGCGCGCGGCGCTGGAGGGCAAGGGCTTCGAGATGGTCGACGATCCGTTTGCCGCGGACGTGGCCGTGGCGAGCATCTACTTTGGCGTCAACTACGAGGAGCTGTCCAGGATGACGCTGGCCATTCGCAATGGGGCGCGCTTCGTCGCCACGAATCCGGACCTGACGTTGCCCACGGAGCGCGGCCAGGTGCCTGGCACGGGCAGTCTCGTGGCCCTGTTGGCGGCGGCGAGCGACCGCACGCCGGAGTTTGTGGGCAAACCGTATCCGGGCATGTATGAGCAGGCCATCGAGCGTGTGGGCGCAGAGCCGGCGACGACGTTGATGGTCGGGGATCGCTATGAGACGGACATCGAGGGTGCGATCACGCTGGGCATGCCGACCGCGGGCGTGCTGACGGGGGTCACGACGCGCGAGGGCTACCGCCAGGTGGCGTTGCCGCCCGATGTGGTGGTGGAGGGGCTGCCGGAATTGCAGGCCATGTTGCAGGCCGCCGACGCCTTCGCGGCGCCGAGTTGAGTCGTCCGCAACCGTGGGCTCATGCATGGGAGACCCATCTCGCCGCCCTGTCATTCCGGGCTCGCGGGCCCTCCGGGCGCGGAATCTAGGGTTGACCGGCGCTGGATTCCCGCTAGGGGCATGCGGGAATGACATTTGGTGGCGATGCGGTGGAGGGAACGGAAGCCCACTTTGGGAAGGCGTACACGATGATGCCGGTTCAGCAGGACGACGGCAAGACTTCACTGCTCGACCTGGACCAGGACGAGCTGGTTGCGTACCTCGCCGGCATGGGCGAGCCGACGTATCGCGCGGCGCAGGTGTGGGAGTGGATCTACCGCCGCCATGCCGCGGACTTCGACGCCATGACCAGCCTGCCCAAGGCGTTGCGCGAGCAGCTCTCGCAGCGTGCGACGATTGCGCCGTTGGAGCTGGCGACCGAGGTCGTGTCCGCCACGGGGGACACGCTGAAGCGACTCTATCGCCTGCCGGGCGGGCAGACCATCGAGTCGGTGCTCATGCTCTACGACAGGCGGCGCACGCTCTGCATCAGCAGCCAGGCGGGATGCGCCATGGGCTGCACGTTCTGCGCCACGGCCTTGGGCGGGCTGGCGCGCAACCTGAGCAGCGGCGAGATCGTGGCGCAGGTGCTGGACTACGCGCGCTTTCTGGCGGACCCCAATGCGCTTCCGGCTGTGGAGGTGGAGCGGCCCGCCACCGTCAGCAACATCGTGCTGATGGGGATGGGCGAGCCCATGCACAACTATGACAACGTGTGGACGGCATTGCGGCGACTGACGAGCCCCGACGGATTTGGCCTGGGCGCGCGCAACATCACGCTCAGCACGGTGGGGCTCGCGCCGATGATCGACCGCATGGCGGACGAGGGGTTGCAGATCGGGCTGGCGGTGAGCCTGCACGCGGCGACGGACGACGTGCGTGGGCAGCTTGTGCCCATCAACCGGCGCTATCCCATCGCCGACGTGCTGGCCGCGGTGCAGCGCTACACTGACAAGACGCACCGCCGCGTGACGTTCGAGTATGCGTTGATGCGCGGCATCAATGACGGCCAGGAGATGGCGCAATTGCTCGCCGATCAGTTGTCGGGCCTGCTCTGCCACGTGAATCTGATCCCCCTGAATCCGGTGGAGGGCAGTGCGTTTCAGCCCAGCACCCGCGAGGACACGCAGCGCTTTGCAGAGATATTGCGCGAGCACGGCATTTCCACGACGGTGCGCCAGCGCAGGGGAATCGAAATCAACGCCGGGTGCGGCCAGTTGCGGCAGGCGGCCAAGGCGTAGGCGTGCGGCCGAGAACGCGGCAGAGCGCGCGTTGCTGTGGAACGATTGGAAACAAAAAAAGCCGCCGGCCCATCTGGGCCGGCGACTGGGATCGACTGGCTGGAAACTAGGTTTTCTGCAAGGTCCGTATGCAGGACGTGCAAAGACGCTTGGATACGAACTTGCCGTCATCCATGACCTTAACCTTCTGGACATTGAGATTCCAGCGTCGCCGGGTCGCCTTTTTGGACCACGGGCGGTTGTTTCCGAACTGTGGCCCCCGGCCGCAACGTTGACATTTCGCCATTTGAATGTTCTCCAAATTATCCAGATACCCGGCAGACACCGGCGGCGTCCACGAGCGTTGTTCGATAGTTGCAACTTACCTATGCTAGCACAGAGGCGCGGCCCGTGTCAAAATGCGGATGTCGAAAACGGGGCGTGGTTTGCAGCGCGCGCCGTAGCGGGGCAGGGCGATGGCCCGTAGCCGCAGCGCGTGCGTTGCGGGCGCTGAATCGGCGCGGGGATTTGGCCGATCGCCGGTGAGAAGGTTATGCTGACAACGGGTATCATGCAGCTATCTACACGAGATGGAACGACAGCCGAATGAGCAAAGTACGCATCGTCACCGACAGCAACGCATACCTCTCGCCGGAAGTTCGGGCGCGGTACCAGATCGAGGTAATTCCCCACCGCATTAAGATCGGCTCCGCGCTGTACGAAGAGACGGAAGAGTTCAGCTCCGATGTGATGTTTGAAAAGGTTCAGGAAGCGCGCGGGAACGATGCGAACCTGCTGCCGCAAGTGCGGGCGGCTGACCTGAATTCGATCCTGGATCGGTTGCAGCGACTGGGCGCCGATTCCGAGCAGATCGTCGCCATCCACATGAGCAGCGAGTTGAGCCCCATGTGGGCGGAGGTGCGCAAGGCCGCGGAGATGCTGAAGGGCCGTCACACGATCCGCGTCATCGACAGCCTGTCCACGTCCTATGGCCTGGGGCTGCTCGTGGAGCAGGCCGCGGAAGCGGCGGACGCCGAGGTCGATGTGCACGAAGTGGCGCGCGTGGTCAACGGGGCCATCCCGCATCTCTACCTCGCTCTGTTTTCAGAGAGCCTGAGCTACTCTGGAGCGCAGCGCCGGACTGAGTTCGTCGCAGAGTCTGCTGGGCACCATGCTCGGCATCAAGGCCATGCTGATGCTGGAGGACGGTGTGCTGACGCCGCTGGAAAAGGTGCAGACGAAGGACGAGGTGATCGAGAAGCTGCATCAGTTTGTCGTGGAGTTCGCCAGCGTGGATCGCATCGGCGTGGTGCAGCACAGCTATGGGCCGCAGGAAGACGCGCTCATGGAGCTGCTTGCGGAATCGCTGCCCGACGTGCGCATTGAAAGGCTCACATATCCGCCGAGCCTGGCCGCCTATTGCGGGCCGAACATTATCGGCGTTGTCGTATACGAGGGAGCATACTGACCTTGGCTGTGACGGCAACTGAACGCCTGCTGCGCGTTTTGGAACTGGAGGAGAAGCAGGGCTGGCGCAACCGCGCCGTGGTCGGCGGTCTGGAGGCCATGGCGGAACGCTGGCGCGATGACGCAGCGGCCGAGTTGGATGCGACTCACGACGTCGAACAGGTTACCCGGCTCATGCGCGAATATGACAGGGCCGAGATCGACGCCCGGCCGGAGATCGCGCACGCAATCGAGCGCTTCTTGGAGGGCGATGCGGAGGCCGCGTCCGCCATCCTGGGCGACGCCGCGAGCTGATGCAGGTGATGCAGAGGACGAGTGGTCGCTGGACAGTGACGACAGTGATGGGGAAGACGGGTGGTCGCCGGACAGCATGGACAGCGGGCCGATGGTCATGGAGGCTGAAGTCCCGCCGCTGGAGCCGACGGACGTCGCCGAGCGACGTGTGCGTACGCGCAGGAAATCGGCTGCCGCCGCTGCCGCGGACAGAGAGAAGTTGAAGGCGTCCCCGGAGAACTTGCCGGGCGTGGGCAAGGTGACGGCGGAGCATCTCGCGCGTCTGGGCATCGAGCGGATCGAAGACCTTCTGTGGCATCTACCCACGCGCTACGAGGATTACAGCAAGCTGCGCTCCATCGCAGAACTGCAGCCCGGCGAACAGGCGACTGTGATTGCCAACCTGTGGGAGGTGACCGAGCGCAAGGTCAGCATGAAGCGGCAGATGGTGCAGGGCGTCCTCGGCGACGGCACGGGCACGCTTGCGCGCCACGTGGTGGAACAAATGGATTGCCAAGCAGTTGACCGTGGGCAGCACCATGCGCTTCAGCGGCAAGGTCGGCCTGTTCATGGGGCACAAGACGCTTGAGAATCCGGTCTTTGAGGACATCGACGAGGAGATGGTCTCGACGGGCCGCATCGCTCCCGTGTACCGATTGACCGAGGGCATCCAGGGCAACCGCATGCGCGGCATCGTGCGCACGGCGTTGACCAGCTACGTCGATGTTTTGGAGGACCCGCTGCCGGAGTCGATTCGCCGCCAGTTTGATCTGCCCGATTTGCAGTCGGCGCTGCGCCAGGTGCATGTGCCGGATGACCAGGATTCGCTGGACCGGGCATGGCGGCGGCTGGCCTTCGAGGAGTTCTTCTATCTTCAACTGGGCGTGATGGAGCGCCGGCGCGAGATCCGCGCGGCCGATGCGCTGGCGGTGGAGACGGACCGCGCGCGGATCGATGGTTTCTTGGACGGGCTTCCCTTTGCACTGACGGGGGCGCAGACACGCGTGCTCGGGGAGGTGCTCGACGACTTGGGCCGCACTACGCCGATGACGCGCCTGGTGCAGGGCGATGTAGGCAGCGGCAAGACTGTGGTCGCGGCGGCGGCCATGCTGGCGGCGTTCAGCGCCGGCGCGCAATCGGCCTTGCTAGCGCCCACGCAGATTCTCGCCGAGCAACACTACCGCAGCCTCAGCGCCATGCTGCGCGGCGCGACGCGCGATGACGGCAGGGAGATCAGTGTGGAGCTGCTCACCGGCCGCGTGACCGGTTCCGAGCGTGCGCGGATTCTGGCGGGGTTGAGCGCGGGCGACATCGACGTGGTGGTGGGGACGACGGCGCTGATCCAGGAGTCGGTCGAGTTCGATCGGTTGGCCTTCGCCGTCGTGGACGAGCAGCACCGTTTTGGCGTCGAGCAGCGGGGGGCGTTGCGCAGCAAGGGTCTGCAGCCGCATCTGCTGGTTATGAGCGCGACGCCGATCCCGCGCAGCCTGGCGCTGACCGTCTACGGCGAGCTGGACGTCAGCGTGATCGACGAGATGCCGCCCGGCCGGGAGCCGGTCAAGACCAAGCGCTTTCGGCGCAGCGAACGCGAGCGGCTCTATCGCTTCCTGCGCAAGGAAGTGCGCGAGGGACGCCAGGGCTTTATCGTCTACCCGCTGGTGGAGGAGAGCGAGAAGCTGGAGGCGGGCGCGGCTGTGGACGAGTACGCGCGCCTCAGCAGCGAGGTCTTCGAGGACCTGCGTCTGGCCCTGTTGCATGGCCGCATGAGTGGTCAGGAGAAGGACGAGGTGATGTCGGCCTTTGCCGGCGGCGAATACGATGTGCTGGTGAGCACGACCGTCATCGAGGTGGGCATCGACGTGCCCAACGCGTCGTTGATGATCATCGAGGATGCGGAACGCTTTGGCCTGGCGCAGCTTCACCAGTTGCGCGGGCGGGTTGGCCGCGGCCAGCACACGAGCTATTGCGCCCTGTTCAGCAACGCGGACGCGGAAGAGGCGAATGAGCGGCTGGTTGCGCTGGAGGAGATGAACAGCGGCTTCGACCTGGCCGAGAAGGATTTGCAGTTGCGTGGTCCCGGCGATTTTCTCGGCACGCGGCAGAGCGGGTTGCCGGATCTGCGCGTGGCGCAGCTCAGCGACATGGAGACGCTCGGCATGGCGCGGGAGGCGGCGAGCGCCTTTTTCGCCGGTGAACGGGTGGAAGAGTATCCGCTGCTGCGGCAGGCTGTCGATCGGCTGTGGCGCGGCCACGGCGATGTGAGTTAGGTCCCCGGAAGGTATCCCCGGTAGGTCCCTCTTGTAGTGCAAAACCCGGTAGGTTCCTCTTGCAGAGGGACGGCGCGCGGGAATCCATTTGGGTCAGGCCCGGAATATGAAGCCGGCGCCGGTTGTGATTCCGGCGCGGGCGGGGATATTGGTGGGCCCTGGATGTATTGGGTCGGGGTCCGACGTCACTCTGGAAGAGTGACCTGCGGGTATTCCGGATGGGCGCGGACTGGTAGGCCCCTCTGGACGAGTGACCTACCGGGTTCAGGGTCAGAGTCTGGCGTCACTCTGGAAGAGTGACCTACGGGCTACGGGCTAGTACCGGCTACCCGATTCTACCTGTCCGACAAGGGTACGTAGTCGCGCTCGGCTTCGCCTAGATAGACTTGGCGCGGGCGGGCGATGCGCTGCTCGGGGTCGAGCACTTGTTCGCGCCACTGGGCCAGCCAGCCGGGCGCTCTGCCCAGCGCGAAGAGCACGGTGAACATGTCCGGCGGGAAGCCCATGGCCTTGTAGATGATGCCGCTGTAGAAGTCTACGTTGGGATAGAGCTTGCGCGAGACGAAATAGTCGTCGCTGAGCGCGACTTCCTCCAGCGCCAGGGCGATGTCGAGCAGCGGATCGCTGCCGGTCACCTTGAAGACGTCGTCGGCAATGGTCTTGATGATGCGGGCGCGCGGATCGTAGTTCTTGTAGACTCTGTGGCCGAAGCCCATGAGGCGGAATTCGCCCTTCTTGACGCGCTCGACGAAACCGGGCACGTTCTTGGCGTCGCCGATCTCGGTCAGCGAGCGGATGACGGCCTCGTTGGCGCCGCCGTGCAGGGGACCGAAGAGCGCGGCCGTGGCCCCGGACATGGCGCTGTAGGGGTCCGACTGTGCGGAGCCGATGCTGCGCATGACGGCGGCGGAGCAGTTCTGCTCGTGGTCGGCGTGCAGGATGAAGAGGACGTCCAGGGCTTTGGCCAGGACGGGGTCCACGTCATAGGTGGACTGCCTCATGTAGTCCAGCATGTAGAGGAAGTTGGCGGTGTAGCTGAGCGAGTTGTTGGGATAGTTGTACGGGCGGCCGATGCGGTGGCGGTAGGCGAAGGCGGCCACCGTGGGAAGCTGGCCGAGGATGCGCAGAATCTGCCGGTCCTGCATGACGGGATCGGTGACGTTCCTCGCTTCCGGGTACATGGTGGCCATGATGGAGAGCCCGGAGATGAGCATGCTCATGGGGTGCGCATCGTAGCGGAAGGCTTCCAGCGCCGCGGCCAGGTTCTCGTGCACGAAGGTGCGATGCAGGATATCGTATTCCCAGCGCGCGAACTCTTCTTTCGTAGGCAGTTCGCCGTAGATCAGCAGATACGCGACTTCCAGGAAGGTGCTATTCTCCGCGAGCTGTTCGATGGGGTAGCCGCGGTAGCGCAGGATGCCCTTGTCGCCGTCGATGAAGGTCACATCGCTCTTCACGGGCGCGGTGTTGGAGTAGCCGGGATCGTACGTCATCATGCCGAAATCATCGTCGTGCACCTTGATCTGGCGCAGGGCGATGGCCGGGATCGTGTCGTTCTCGATGGGGATCTCGTAGGTCTTGCCGGTCCGGTTGTCGGTGACAGTCAGCGTGTCGTTACTCATGGCTCTCGCTCCTCAAAGCTGGCTCTCCTCTTGGTTCTCGCGTGTTCGGTGTTGCGTCAGTTCGTCGTAGCGCAGACCATCGCGGGTCTGCAGGCGTGTGGCCCGTCTGTGCCGTGGTCTTCGCAAGCTTTGCTTTGATCGGAAGCATTTGGTTTCCACGAAGACACCGGCTATCAACAGAAGGTCGCTGCTTGTGCGCTGCCTGAATTGATAAGCGGGTTGCCGCGTTCTGCTCCGGCAACCCGCTTGCGACGGACTCCATTATAGCGCTGCCCGGCCCGCTTGCCCAATGCACGTAAATGCACCGGGATGCGGGTCTGTGCCGGGTGCGGCTACTGCTCGGTTACGCCGGCAGGCAGGGGCTCGCCCTTGACGCCGGCGATCACGTTTTCGGCGGCGATGACGGACATCTTGGCGCGCGTTTCAACGGATGCGCTGGCGATGTGCGGTGCGATGACTGCGTTGGGCAGCTTCATGAGCGGATGGTCGGGCGGCAGCGGCTCGGGGATGGTGACGTCGAGGCCGGCGGCGAGGATTTCGCCGTTGACGAGCGCATCGTAGAGCGCGTCCTGGTCGACGACGCCGCCGCGGCTGGTGTTGACGAAGATGGCCGTGGGCTTCATCTTCTTGAACGCCTCGGCGTTGAACATGTGATAGGTCGTATCGTTCAACTGCGTGTGGACGGTGATGAAGTCGCTTTCGGCGAGCAGCGTGTCCATGTCTACGAATTCCGCGCCGAGCGGGTCGGCCACGGCGGGGATGGGGGCCACGTCGTAGTAGAGAATGCGGCAGTCGAAACCGGACAGCCTGCGCGCCACGGTTGCGCCGATGCGGCCCAGGCCGATGATGCCGACCGTGCTGCCGGAGATGTCCTGGCCGGCCATCCATTCAGGCTTCCAGGTTGTCCAGTCGCCGGCGCGGATGGCGTCGATGGATTCGGGCACACGGCGCGCGGTGGTGAGCAGCAGCGTCATGGCGAAGTCGGCGGTTGTGTCGGTGAGGACGCCGGGGGTGTTGCCGACGGCGACGCCGCGCTTGAGACAGGCGGCGACGTCCACGTGGTCATAGCCCACGGACATGGTGCTGACGACTTTGAGGTTGTCGCCGGCTGCGTCGAGCAACTCGTCGTCGATCTTTTCGGTGAGCAGGCAATAGAGGCCGTCGATGCCTTGGACCCACTCCAGCAAGGTCTCGCGCGGGATCGGTTCTTCCGAGTCCCATTGGCGGACGTCGCATTCTTCCTTGACCCGTTCCAGGCCGGGCATGGGGATGCGTCTGGTGACTACGACTTTGGGCTTGCTCATTTGGACTCCTTTTGCGGATTTGTTTGTGGTACGTGTTGATGATTCACATGGTGATTTGCCGGCATGTTCGCCCGGTGGGCGGATGGTCATGTTTGGCCGGCGCTGCCGAACACCTCGTCACTGTTGTCGTTCGCCCGGAAGCACGGATGGTGGAACCTGGCTCGTTTGGCGGCTGAGTCCGTCGTCACTCTGGAAGAGTGACCTACGGGCCTTGCTGGATTTCGCGGCCCGGGGGCTCCCGAGCCCGGAATGACAAGCGCACGGTCAGGCCCGGAATGACAAGTGCACGGTTGAGCCTGGATTCCGGGTCAAGCCCGGAATGACATGCGCATGGTCAGGCCCGGAATGACGTGCATACGGTCGAGCCTGGAAGGACAGTTGTTACGTGAACTGGCCATTTATGGTGCAGCCTGGTTGGTATAGGGCATGGCGTCGGACCAGTAGTCGGAGAATTGACCGGTTAGGCGGACGGGGATTCGCGCGTGCAGGCGGGTGCCGTCCGGGGTGTGCTCCTCGGTTTCTACGACGCCGTGCGTATGCGCCAGCGCGACGAGCTCCCCATGTTCGTAGGGGATCAGCACGTCCACGGCGACCATCTGTTGTTGCAGTATATCATCGACGTGGGCGAGCAAGTCGACCATGCCCTCGCCCGTCAGCGCGCTGACCGCGACGGCGTTAGGAAAGGCCTGGAGCGCGTCCCGCAACCGCGCCTGCGCCCCGGCGTCGTCTCTGTCCAGCCGGTCGATCTTGTTGAGGGCCGTGAGCATGGGCTTGCCGCCGGCGTCCAGTTCCTCCAGCACCTCCTCGACGGCCGCCACCTGCTCCTCCACGTTGGGATGCGAGGCGTCCACCACATGCAGCAGCACGTCGGCTTCGGTGACCTCTTCGAGGGTGGCGCGGAAGGCGGCGACGAGCTCCGTGGGTAGCTTCTGGATGAAGCCGACCGTGTCTGTGAGCAGGGCGAAGTTGCCGCTGGGCAGGACCGTGCGCCGCGTGGTCGGGTCCAGCGTGGCGAAGAGCTGGTTTTCGGCGCGCACGTTGGCGTTGGTCAGCCGGTTCAGGAGCGTACTCTTGCCCGCGTTGGTGTAGCCCACGAGTGCAATCACGGGGATGGCGGATTCGCGCCGTTTGCGCCGGTGCTGATCGCGCTGCTTGCGGATGTCGGCAAGCTGGCGCTTGAGCATGGCGATTCTGCGGCCGATTTCGCGGCGGTCGACTTCGAGCTGCGTTTCGCCGGGACCGCGCACGCCGACGCCGCCGCCCGCGCCGCCGGCGCGACCGCCGGCCTGGCGCGCAAGGTGCGTCCATGCGCGGGTGAGGCGGGGCAGGCGATATTCGTACTGCGCCAGCTCCACCTGTACGGAACCTTCGCGCGTGCTGGCGTGGCGGGCGAAGATGTCGAGGATCAGCGCCGTGCGGTCGACCACGTTGATCTCGTCGCCGAGGGCCTTCTCCAGCTCGCGCTGCTGGCGCGGCGAGAGTTCGTCATCGAAGATCACGAGATTGGCGTGGTTGGCCAGGGCCGTGTCCACGAGCTCTTCGATCTTGCCGGTGCCGATCAATGTGGCGGGGCGCGGTCGCTCCAGGCGTTGCGTCACCTGGCCCACCACCTCGACGCCGGCGGTGGAGGCCAACAGGGCGAGTTCCGCCAGAGAATCCGCCAGGGGAAGCAACCCCGGGTGGGTGATCCACTCCACGCCGACGAGTATGGCCCGCTCCGGACGGTAGGGGCCGACGGCGGACGTGTCCGATGCGTGGCGCGTATCGCCATTGGCCAAGGGGTCCTGATCTTCGTACAGAGAACTGCTGTGTGTTGGGTCGGTCGAATAGGGACTGATATTGGCACTCCATGTGCTACGGCGCGCCATCGTGCGCGCATGACTGCCCTGTGGTCGGAGCAAGGCGTCACTTTGGATCGAGGTTGTCCGCTGCTACCCATCCTTGCGTGGGGCGGACGGCGTGAAGCCATTGCCCGTCCGCGGTCCGGGCCATCGTCACGGTGCGTTCGCCGGCGTCGAGCACGTCGACGACGGCGCTGTTTGCGTCCGGCGCGGCGTGGACGGATACCTCCGCCGATGCAGCCGCCATCTCCTGATAGAGCAAGCGGACCGTGGGGGCCGGTTCGCCGGAGGCGAGAAAGTACAGGTACCAGTTGCTCACCCAGCCGTCCAGCGGCTCGACAATGTGCGACCACTGCATGTCTTCCGAAAACTCCGTCACCTGCACGCTTTCGCCGGCCGGCAACATGGAAATCGATTGCTGGGACATGTCCGGGCCGGTGCGCACGAGCAAGGGTCCGTCGCTTACCCAGGCCATGCGCGGCAACGGATACGCGCGTTCGACGGCATTGGACGGCGCCTGTAGATATGGCCGCAACTGCGCCCGCAACTGCGGCGGCAACTGAGGCTGCAACTGCGCAACCAAAGCGGCCGCGCCGTCCCAAGTCGAGACTTGGACTGCGAAAATCCAGGCCACGGCGAGCGCTGATACGACGGCTGCCATCCCGGCGATCGTACGCAGGCCGGGGGCGGCAGACGTGCGGCCCGTCGCCCGCGGGCGACGCATCGCTGGATCGTGCGGCGGGCCAAGCGCGGCCGTGTGGGCCGATGGACTCGGTTCGGGCGTTGCGCCGGCGTTGACTGGGCCGCGTGATGAACCCTGCTCCGACATGGATTGTACATCAAGAGGCGCGCTTTTTGCCTTGTGCCGGACGCGTGTGATCCGGCGCGCGGCGGAACACCAGTGCGCTTTGGGCTTTGTCGAGGGCCTTCGCGAGGGCGGAGGGGTTGCGCTGCAGCCCAAGTGCGATGGCCCAGGAGCGCACGGCCCAGTCCGCAGCTTCTGCGGAGAGGGCGAGCCGTTCCTGGAGGCGGCGCGAGAGTCGAGCCGCGGCGGCGTCGGACGGCATCCACTTGGGCGTCGCCAGGAGCTCGCTGGGCACCTGCTGTCGCTGGGCGTTGACGAGGACGAAGACCTCGCGGCGGTAGGCAGGGCAGAAGTCGTTGAGCAGCGCTTCCGTGCGCCGGGGATCGTTCGCCAGTTCGTCTCCGTATTGCTGGATCAGCTTTTTGAGGGTGCCAACGGGTGTGTCATTCATGCGTTGCTTGCGTGACGCTATGGCCTGGGCGCGGGCTCGGGGGGAGGGCCGTGCACCAGTAGTGACGGGCAAGGGCCAGCGTCAGATACGAATTTCTCCCTCGCTGGAGCCGAACTGGATGCGCACCCCGTTCTTGAGCGTGACGCTGCGGCCCGGCGGCGCAGTGACGGTTTCGGCGGCCGCGGTGGTGGCAGTCCAGGCGGCGGCGGAGACGTTGGTCAATCCGAGCACGCCGGTCCGGTCCGGGTGGGCGCGCACCTGGGCGACGGGGGCGTCGAAGGCATACGGGCGTGAGGCGTCCAGGTGGTGGGGGAAGAGTTCGGCGCCGTCGTAGAGCATGACGACGGAGGTTTCGGGGCCGCGCTGGATGCGGATGCGCGGCGGGAGGGGCAGGGGACGGTCGCACGCCCAACAGGGACGGTCCGCGCGGGCGGCTGCGCCGGTCTGGCGCAGGGCGTCGGGATCGTAGAAGTTCTCGGCCCGGCAGGACGGGCAGAGGAAGAGGTAGTCGCGAAGCTGGACGAGGGCGGCGCGCCACTCGCTTTCGCGCACGCGGCCGTGCTGCGGATCGCGGAGGCCGGCGGTGAATGCACGCGTGAAGAGCGTGCGCAGGAAGTGCGGATAGAGCGGCCAGAAGGCGAGTGCGTTGTCGTGGAGGCCGGGAACGGGCCGGTTGGCATCGTCCTGCGGATCGAAGAGGAAGAGCGGGGCGGCGCCGTAGAGCCGCGTCATGGCGGGCAGGTCGAAGCAGCGGATCTCGGACTCGCGGGCCCCTTCCAGGGGGTGGTGGTTCATGAGCAGGTAGAAGAGGAGGACGGCGAGCGAGTGGAGGTCGCTCTGGGTGTTGGGTCTGCCGGCGCCGGTGACGAGTTCCGGGGCCATGAAGCGGGCGGTGCCGCCGATGGCGCCGGGCTGGCCGTCGATGTCGACGTTGTCGTTGTCGCAGATCTGCACGTGGCCGCTGTCGGGGTCGAAGAAGACGTTGCCGAAGGAGATGTCGCGGTAGCAGAGGCCGCGGGCGTGGAGCTGGAGAAAGGCGTTGGCGAGCTCGTAGCCGGCGGTGGCGAGGGCGTGGAAGGTGGGCTCGACCTGGCGGGTGACGAGTTCGGCCATGCCGTGGAAGCGGGGCTCGCGCAGGGCCATGACGTAGCCGAAGCCCTGGGCATGGGGCGCGGCGACCAGGTCTTGGGGCCAGAGGAAGCGGTCGCTGGGCGCGCCGAGCTGGACGGCGCGGTCGAGGCGCTCGTGCAGGCGGGCGTCCTGGCGGGCGTAGTGGGGGTAGAACCACTTGATGGCGACATGCGCGCCGGGCGCGCCGGTTACGGCGGCGCGGTAGACCTCGCCCTGGCTGCCGCCGCCGAGATACTCTTCGATGCGGAAGGCCATTCCGGAGGAGGCGCCATGCACGTGTTGGTTGACTTGCAGTAGTTCGTTCATGTTGGCGTTCTCACGGTTGGTTCATTATAGCATCAGCGGGCCCGGTACCGGTTTCAAATGACAGAACGACACTACTTCGGTATCATTCTCATTTGACTGGACACGCGGGGGGCGAGAATGTTACACATTTTGACGGTTTGTGACGGTTATGGATGATTATCTGCCTATTTGTGTGAGTTGCGCTTATTGAGTTTCAACAAAACTTGCGAAATGGGATGGCGGTTGGGTGTGGTGGTGTGGGGATCGAGGTTTGAGACGGAGCTCTGACTGTACCAGCGTGGAGCGGGTCCGCTCGGATGCCGGACTTTCGCCATCAAAGATGCGTACGGTTCCGGGCAGCGCGCCAGTTGGGACGGTCCAGCGGACTATTCTGTCCGCCGCCGCATGCGTGCGTCGGTCTTGGCGGCGAGGCAGTCGGGCGCGAAATGGGGGACGCTGCGCGCCGGCTCGGATCAGTTCCAGAGACGGAAGTCGGTGAAGCGGATGGCCGTGCCTTCGGGATACGCGCCGTGGTAGACAGTGCGGTCGATATTGCCAATGGCGTGGAGACCGATTTGCAGTGCGTGCGATGACGGGAAATCGACCTGACCTACGCGGAACCATTGTTCGCCGTCTGCGCTGCAAAGGGCGCGTACCGTGTCGCCGGTGCGCTCCATGCGCAGGGTCAAGCTGCCGGCCACGAGGCGCCCGCGGCCAATCACGACGTCCTTGTCCGCGATACAGCCTTCCAACGACACTTCGCTCTGTCCGCGGATACCGATGCCAAGACGCAGGTAATTCTCCTGGTCCTGCCAGAGCAAGAGGCCTCCGATCGCTGGAAGCTCCGCATGCGCAGGTCCGCAATGGACCTCGACGGCGAAATCCCCTTCCACGGAGCGCAATATTCGGGGCGCGCCTCGATTCAAGAACCAGAGGTCGCGTAGCATGGCAGCGTGGATGGTGACCCCCACGCGTCCTCCACATAGCAGCAGCCTTTGTAGGGGTCGCGCCATATCCACTCCGTGTCCGCTCCCATTGGCTGACTTTGACTGGAAGGGTACGCGTACTGCAAGTGGGCATAGCGAGCATCGGGCGCCGTCGGTTTCAAATACCACTGCTGGAAAAATGTGCCGGCGAATTCCGGGTGTGCATTCTGATATTGGCGGCTGAACTCGACAAAACGATCCGACTCTTCCATCGCCTCCTCCAGCCCGCTCAGTGCGTCGATCAGCTGGGGTCTCTGGCCGATTGTGGGCCAGAACCGATAGCGCGGAGCAAGGTCTTCGACAACCGCCCTTTCCAACGCCATGACAAGATGATGCCGCGCCGTCTCTGCTTCTCCCTGCGCCAGGTAGATGCGACCCAAAATGGTATCCGACTCTATCGGCAGAAAGTCATAGAATAGTTTGTCACCAATGAGGCTCGTCGCCTCCTGCCAGCGGTGCTGGGCCATTCGCAACAGAGCTAGATCTCCTGCGGCGACGCGTGTGTGGAGATCATGTTGGATTTCCCGCATCGCCTCAAGCGTCGCAGAAAGCTTGAGGTCTGCATCCTGTAGGTTGCCGGCATGGAGGGCCAGCCGGCCCAATTCTAGATCTTCGTAGAGGATCCGGAGGCGATCGCCAACCTTCCGGAAGAGGACGGCAGCAAGGCGGACTTCCTGCAGCCCACGGTCCGCGTCCCCTTTGAAGAGCATGAAGTATCTCTGAAAATCCTCGTGTGCAGCCGCTTCGTTCCAAAGATCATGGTTCTGTTGAGATTGCTCCAGTTGATGCTGCAGCCACCGAAGAGCCCGAGATTCGTTCTTCTGGAAGAGATGCGCTGCGCACAAGGCGCCGTAAACAGCTCTCATTTCCTCCGAGAAGGTCACATTCTGAAGAAATGAGTCACAGCGAAGAGCGTGTTCCACAAACAGCGCTACGTTCTGCTCGGCGATATAGCTCCAGGCCAGGGCTGCATTGACCATGGCCGCTTCGGCGCATTCCGTGTCATCGCCGAGGATCGACAGCGCCTGCAAGCTTGAACATATGCTCTCTTGTACTTTGTCCTGCCAGTTCAGGATCTCGCCCGACCAGTAGTAGAGCCGGGCCTGATCACGTGGAGGTCTGTTCATCCTCTCTCCCAATGCGATCGCTTGCCGAAAGCATTCCTCGGCCAGCGGGAACTGTGCAGCCCAGGCAAAGATCTGGCCGAGACCGGTCAAGGCCGTGAGCCGCCATTCTTCCCTCCGATCCACGCGCAGCGTGCCGGATTTCTCGGCGTTTTCGAGCCGTTCCAGTGCGCGCCGGAAATCGGCGGCGGCCTCCTCGGTTAGATAGACGCGGCGCGATTTCTCCGCCGCTCGAAGCGAGAAATGGATTGCCTTCTCATCCAGGTCGCTACGCGAGTAGTGATAGGCCAGCAGTTCCGCCACTTCTTCCGGGGCTTGATGATGGCGCTCTTCCAGGGCGGCTCCAACCTGGCCGTGGAGTGTGACTCGTCGCGCCGACGGCAACGTCTGGTAGATGGCCTGTTGGGCCAGCACATGCCGGAAGGAGTAGACTTCTTCCGGAACCGAGCGTTCCAAGACCACAAAGGCCCTATCTTCCAGAGTATCCAGAAGTGCGTCTACATCGAAATCGTCGCCGAGCAGCGCAGCCAACAACGGTTTGTCGAAACGGCGACCCAGGACCGCGGCCTGTTGCAGCGTCGCCTTCACCTGCGGAGCCAGCCGGTCTGCTCGGCTCAGTGTCACACTCTGCACACCTGCAGGCGCCTCGATCGGAGCCAGTTCTCCGCGCACTTCCCACCTGCTCCCAGTATCGACCATCACCCCCTTATCGATCAGGGCATGCAGAATCTCTTCCAGGAAAAATGGGTTGCCGTGGCACTGCGCATAGATATCTTCTTTGGCGGACTGCGCTAGCGTCCCGCTGCCGACCAGTCCGTCGATCAAGTCCCGGACTTGCTGCGGCGTCAGTTCGCGCAGATGTAGTTCCGTGAATCGCTCGGGGCAGGTGCGCGAGGCGTTGGTGGCTAGCTGCCGGCTGCGATGTTCCTGCACCGGCCGGTAGAGGCATAGAAGCAGCAGCCCTACCTCGGCCAACCGCTCCATCAGGAGCGCAATAAGGTCCAGGGACAATGCGTCCGCCCAGTGCAGGTCCTCCAACACGAGGACCAATGGCTGCTGCGCGGCCAGCGCCACCAAGAAGTCCGCCAGCGTCTGAAGGGTTTGAAAACGGATCCGCTCCGGCGACCACGCCTGTAGGAACTCATCCCATTCGTTGCGGAAACGTACGGAGAGCAGATTGCCCAGGATGGGGCCCATGACGCTGACTTCGTGCTGCGGCAGGCGACCCTGCTGCTCCATTTCCTCGAGCGCTTTTACGATCATCCCGGCGTGTGCGGCCTCTGAATCGTCCGGTCCCCAACCGAAATAGTCATGCAGCACGCTCGTGAACGGCGCGTACGCCGTGCCCGTCGTCAGTTCTAAACAGCGCCCCTCCAGCCAGCGCACCGCACCTGTGTCGTCTGCAGGATGCGGGTCGCCGGCGCGCAGCTCGGCCACCAGGCGCGACTTGCCGACTCCGGCCTCGGCAATCAGCGAGACCATTTGGCCCTCGCCGCGCTCCACCTCTTGCAGGGCGGACCGCAACTTCGCCAGTTCCTCGTCGCGCCCGACCAGGCCGGCATGTAGCCCTGCAACTCCTCTGGCTTTGCGCGGCACGCGGCGCAAGCGTTCGACAGCGTAGCTACGCGGCCTATCTGTCGTGGATTCTTCGCTCGGCGTCTGCGCTGCGAAGTGAACCGCGCCCTGCGTCTGGCGATAGGTCGTCTCTCCCACCAGGATTTGGTCGGCGTGGGCGCTCGCCTGCAAGCGGGCTGCCAGAGTGACCGCGGGACCAGTCGCGATCTGCTCGCGGCCAGTATCGACGACGTACGCGGGGCCGGTGTTGACGCCGATGGCAAAGTACAGGCCAAGCGCCTGAGCCGCCGACCGGATCTCCAGCGCAGCGCGCACGGCGCGTTCTGCGTCGTCTTCATGGACTTGGGCGAGCCCGAAGAGCGCTTGGAATCCGCTGCCGAAGTGACGGCTGATCTGTGCATCGTAGGGCGCCAGCAGGCCCGGCATGCTGTGCATCAACTTCATCATCTGTTCGGAGGCGTCTGCGGCCTGCGTATCCCACTGATCTTCCAGCGATAGGTTCAGGTCTGCGGTCAGCACCGTGACCACGCGAATTTCGTCCTCATTCGCCACCGTCGATGCAGGCGCTCCGCCGGCCGTATCCGGCTGCGCTTCCTCGTGTGTCGTAGCGGACACGGGGACGCCACTGAATCCCGCGGCCATCGTCGGGCCAATTGCACGCGTCCGGATCGCATCCCGAAGCAGGATGTCTCTGCTGAGACGGGCGCGCCCAATTCGCTCTCCAGAATGTCCGCGCACAGTTGGTATTGGCGCAAGGCGGCCGATTGTTGACCGGTCAGGGCGTAGAGGCGCATGAGTTCTCGGTGCGCGGGTTCGTGCAGCGGGTCCAGCGATAGCCAGCGGCGCACGTAGGGGATAGCGGGTTCGTGGTCGCCGCTCTCGGTGTGGAGCGCGATCAGCTTCTGCAGTGCAATGGAAAGTCCGCCGCGCAGATCTTCGGCCTGGAAGAACTGCCAGTCGTCAAATTCGGGACAGTCTGCGAGGGTGAAGCCGGTGAGGAAGTCATCGGCGTAGAGCGCAACGGCTGCTTCCAGCGGTTCCCGGCAGGACGGACATACCTCTGTCTCTGCGTGCCCATGGGTGGCGCATGCCGCCAGATGCGCAAGGAATTCGGCCACATCGACGTGTAGACCGGGCCTATCGGCCAGCGTCGCGACGTCCCCATCTGTGTGCAGCCACGATCCGCCCAGGGTGCGATCCAGCTCTGATAGCCGCCGGCGCAAGGAGGCGCGGGCCTGACTCTGGCCGGATTCGGGCCAAAACAGGGTAGCCAGCGTATCGCGGGATTGGCGCCTATTTGCGCAGGCCAGGTAGATCAGGATAGCCAGCGCCTTGCGCGGCTTGACGTCCACCGGCACTCCGTCCAGCGCCACGGAAGGCGGTCCCAGCAGGTGTAGCGTGAGCTTGGTCATCGATTCTTCCCTCCGCGGCATAGTACCTGCGCCGCGCCAAACGTGCAACTCAATTGAAAAAAATCGACCCGTCTGTCCTTTAGGACGTTTCTTGGGACGCCGCATGGGCCGATGTCAGGACGCTGCCCCGCTATCCTGTAGGCGCAGACGATGAGACAGGAAAGACTGACGACTGCCGGTGAAATCCGGCGGCGAAGGGAGAAGCAGGACATGTTGAGCACAAGAATGAAGCAACGTGGTAACGACGAGAGCGAGAGACTGATTACCAGCAAGGAGACAATCATGAAGGTACTACTACGAGCGACACTTGCGGCGCTGATTGTCGGAGTGGCGGCAGTGATGGCAACGAGTGTGGCGCTGGCGGATGAACCGTACGCATTCGAACAGATTCAGGACCGGACGCAGCTGGCGCAGTATCAGAGCCAGTTGATGGATCGGAACGTGCTGCTTGCGGCCGTGGCTCAAGAGACGGATGGGGGACCGGCGCAGATTTCAGATCGCAATGAGCTGGCGCAGTACCAGGCGGAGCTGGCGGATAGTTTGGTGCTGCGAGACGCGCCGACGATCAATGTGGTGGTCGTGGCCCAGGGACGGTTCGAGCAGATCGGCAATCGGTCGGAATTGGCCGAGTACCAGGCGTTCTTGGCGGACAGCCGGCCGGCGGCAGACGGTTCGATGGTGCAGGTCGCCTTCCTGTCCGACGCCGAGTTCGACCGAGATCGCGGACCGGCAAGAACTGGCAGTGTATGAGGCGCAGCTCTTGGACAGAGTCGATCCCACGGGCGGCGCGGGAGTGCACATTGCGGTGGTGGAGGCTGCACCGTTCGGGCAGATTGCCAACCGCACCGAGCTGGCCGAATTCCAGGCGCATCTGATGGACAACACGCTCCCCGCAGCCAGTTCGGCGGTACGCGTCGTAGTCGTGCCGGTGCGCAACTTCGACCAGATCGTGAACCAGCAGGAGTTGGCGGTCTATCAGGCACAGATCATGGATGGCCCGCTGCCCGAGAATGGCTCCAACCAACGCATCATGGTCATGGCGCCGGGCGCCTTCGAGTAGACATCTACCGGTGCGCCTGAGTCACCGTCAGAAGACGCAACGATAGAACCAGAAGACCCACCGGCAGAGTCCGGTGGGTCTTCTGTGTTGAAGACATACTTTGGGGCAGGCGGTTCGAGCGGGGTCCTCTGTTCACCATGGCGTTGCCAACGGTCGAAACCGTGACTGCCGGCATCTTGGGCATTCATTTGATGGTGGCGCGGCTATTCGACCGGCGCGCCGGACTTGCTGCCGGGCTGTTGCCGGTATTCGATCCCTGGATGCTGGCGTGCAGTGCCGGGGGCGCTCGGACGGCTGTCGTCTTCGAGTTGGAACTTGTGGCGTGGGGCTCGCTTTCCTTGACTGGGGGTGGGTGCAGTTGTAGGATGCAGGGAGCAGCGCTTTCCGTGTCCTACTTACCAGCGTCCTACTTACCAGCGTCCTACTTACCAGCGTCCTACTTACCAGCGTCCGACTTTCCGGCAAGGAGGAGAATATGCAGCAAGACGTGCAGCAAGATCTCACGGCGTGGATCGACGACGAACTGGCGCAGCTTGGCGAGCAAGGCCTCCTGACCCACATCCGCACGATCGAATCGCCCATGGACGGCTGGGTGACGATCGACGGGCGCAGGTTGCTCAACCTGTGCGCCAACAACTATTTGGGCCTGGCCAACCATGCGAGAATGCGGGCGGCGGCCAAGCGCGCCATCGACGAGTATGGCGTGGGGCCGGGCGCGGTGCGCACCATCGCAGGCACCATGAAGCTGCACGTGGAGCTGGAGGAGCGGCTGGCCGCGTTCAAGGGCGCGGAGGCGTGCATCACGTTCCAGAGCGGCTTCTGCGCCAACCTGGCGGCGATTCCGGCGCTGGTGGGCAAGGAGGACGCGATCTTCTCCGACGAGCTCAACCACGCCAGCATCATCGACGCCTGCCGGCTGAGCCGGGCGAAGGTGATCCGCTATGCGCACCGGGACGTGGACGACCTGCGGGCGAAGGTGGCGGAGACGGGCGGCTACCGGCGCGGGCTGATCGTGACGGACGGCGTGTTCAGCATGGACGGCGATTTGGCGCCGCTGGACAAGATCTGCGCGGTCGCGGAGGAGGCGGGGTTGCTGCTGATGGTGGACGACGCGCACGGCGAGGGCGTGCTGGGCCGCGGCGGACGCGGCATCGTGGATCACTTCGGTCTGCACGGGCGCGTACACGTGGAGGTGGGCACGCTGAGCAAGGCGTTCGGCGTGGTGGGCGGGCTGGTGGCAGGGCGCAGGGAGATCGTCGACTGGCTGCGACAGCGGGGGCGGCCGTTTCTGTTTTCGAGCGCGATGACCGCGCCGGATGTGGCGGCGTGCATGGAGGCGGTGTCGCTGCTGGAGGAATCCACGGAGCTGGTGGATCGGCTGTGGGAGAATGCGCGCGTGTTCAAGCAGGGCATGGCCGAGCTGGGGTTCGACACGGGGCAGAGCGAGACGCCCATCGTACCGGTGATGCTGGGCGACGCGGTGCTGGCGCAGGCGTTTAGCCGGCGGCTGTTCGAGGAGGGCGTGTTCGCCATGGCGATCGGCTATCCGACGGTGCCGGCGGGCAAGGCGCGCATCCGGGTGATGAGCACGGCGGCGCACAGTCTGGGCGATCTGGAGCAGGCGCTGGCCGCGTTCGAGCTGGTGGGCAAGGAACTGGGGGTCGCGGGCTAGCCATGATGAACGCAGACGAGCATGCTGTGGGGGCCGGTTCTCGGGGCGTTGGGATGCGCCGGCGCGTGGTGCTGATTACGGGCGCGAGCGGGGAGGTCGGCCATGCGCTGGTGAAGGCGCTGGCGGAACAGGGCAACAGCCGCCTGCTGACACTGGACCTGCATCCGCTGCCGGAGGATACGGCTGCGCTGGCGACGCATGTGGAGGGGGATCTGCTGGACGAGTATCTGCTGTCGCGGCTGGTGAGCGAGTATGAGATCGACGTGATCTATCACCTGGCGGCGCTGTTGTCGACGCGGTCGGAGATCACGCCGGAGATGGCGCATCAGGTGAATGTGGAGGGGACGCTGATGCTGTTGCGGCTGGCGTCGGAGCAGAGCCAGTGGCGCAATCAGTCGATCCAGTTCGTGTTTCCCAGTTCGCTGGCGGCGTACGGGTTGCCGGACCGGGAGAGCAAGCAGCTCTATTCGCGGGTGCGCGAATTCGAGTGGAACCAGCCGCGCACGATGTACGGCTGCAACAAGCTCTATTGCGAGATGCTGGGCTCCTATTTCAGCAAGCACTACCGGCAGCTTGCCGCGCAGCAGCCGGAGACGATCGATTTTCGGTGCGTGCGCTTTCCGGGGCTGTTGAGCGCGTTCACGCTGCCGTCGGGCGGGACGAGTGATTTCGGGCCGGAGATGGTGCATGCGGCCGCGCAGGGGCGTGCGTATGCGAGCTTTGTGCGCGAGAGTGCGCGAATCCCGTTCATGGTCATGCCGGATGCGGTGAAGGCGTTGCTGCTGCTGGCGCAGGCGCCGATGGAGAAGCTGTCGCGGCGGGTCTACAATGTGCGCAGTTTCACGTTGTCGGCGGGGGAGATTCGCGACCGGGTGGTGCGGGCGTTCCCGGAGGCGCAGATCGAGTTCGCGCCGGATTTGAAGCGGGAGGCGATCGTGGACAGTTGGCCGGCCGACTTGGACGACAGCGCGGCGCGCATGGACTGGGGCTGGTCGCCGGACTATGATGTGGAGCGGGCGTTTGGGGAGTATTTGATTCCGAATGTGCGCGAGCGGTATGGGGGGTGAGGGGTACCATAAAACCCGTCAATCTATTTCAGAACTTGACAGTTGGAGTGGGCTGTCGCTCTGGAAGTGGGGGCTGCGGGGTGTGCGTGGTTTAGGGGCGGAGATGGCTGTCACTCTGGAAGAGTGACCTACGGGGTGTGCGGGGTATTGGGGTCGGAGTGGGATGGGAGTTCAACAACTATTCGGGAGGAGGGTGGGATGTCTGAGCCGGTTCGTGTAGGGATTTTGGGGCTGACGCATGATCATGTTTGGGGCAACTTGGGCGAGTTGAACAGGTCTGCACGCGGGCGCCTGGTGGCGGCGGCGGACCCGAATGAGGCGCTGCTGGTGAAGGCGCGCAACGAGCACGGCTGCCCGGGCACGTTCCTGATGTACGAGGAGATGCTGGACGAGGCCGAGCTGGATGCGGTCTACATCTACGGGGACAACGCGACGGGGGCGGAGCTGGCCGTGAAGGCGGCGCAGGCAGGGCTGCATGTGCTGGTGGAGAAGCCCATGGCGTCGACGCTGGCGGGGGCGACGGCCATGCTGGCCGCGGCGCGCAGCGCGGGTACGCTGCTGATGATCAACTGGCCGTTTGCCTGGTGGCCGGGGATGCAGAAGGCGCTGGCGCTGGTGGAGGAGGGCGCGATCGGCCGGCTGACGGGGACACGCTACCGCTCGGCGCACGCGGGGCCCAAGGAGCTGGGCTGCACGCCCTATTTCTACAACTGGCTGCATGACGCGGAGTTGAACGGCGCGGGCGCGCTGATGGACTATTGCTGCTACGGGTCGGCGCTGGCGCGGCATCTGTTGGGCATGCCCAGCCGGGTGACGGGCGTGGCGGGCAACGTGAACAAGGACTATGTGACAGTGGACGACAACGCCGTGATCGTGATGCAGTGGCCGAAGGCGATGGCGATTGCGGAAGGTTCGTGGGCGCAGATCGGCCATTTGACTTCGTATCGGGCGGCGCTGTTCGGCAGCGAAGGCACGATCGTGGTGGAGAGCGGGCAGGACGGGCGCGTGCTGCTGGCGAACGCGGAGAACGAGGACGGCGCGGCGCTGGACGTGCCGGCGCCGCCTGAGCACATGCGCAACGCGACGGAGTACTTCCTGTCGCGCATCCAGGAAGGGCTGCCCGTGGAGGGACTGTGCAGCGCGGAGGTCGGCCGGGACGCGCAGGAAATCTTGGAGGCGGCGCTGGCGTCGTCCCTGCGCGGGGAGGCGGTGTCGCTGCCGCTGCCGGTCTATTACGAGGGCGCGCGGGGAGGGGCACGCTCATGATCCGTATTGCGATCGTGGGATGCGGCCGGATTCTGAACGCGCATCTGCAGGGCTACAAGAAGCTGCGCGAGGCGGGGGTAGACGATTTCCGCATCACGGCGCTGGTGGCGCGCCGGCGCGAGGATGCGCTGATGTTCCGGCGGCGGGGCGAAGGGCCGGAGCCGCGGCCGCCTGTGCTGGACCCGGCGACGGGCGATCCGCTGGCGGCTCCGCACACCTACCTGAGCGACTTCCAGGACGACGTGGACGTGGAGGTCTACACGGACTACCTGGAGATGCTGGACAAGGCGCCGGTGGACGCGGTGAATGACTTCACGACGCTGGCGCTGCATCACCAGATCGCGGAGGCTGCGTTTGCGCGGGGCAAGCATTTGCTGACGCAGAAGCCGCTGGCGATTTCGGTGGCGGCGGCGCAGCGCATGGTGGAGACGGCGCAGGCGCGCGCGTTGACGCTGGGCACGTTTGAAAATGTGCGGCAGTCCAGGTATACGCGGGCGGCCGGGTGGGCGGTGCGCAGCGGGCTGATCGGCGAGCCGCAACTGGCGGTGCTGGGTTCGCTGGGCGGGCTGTGGTCGCCGGACCGGGTGGTGGCGGATACGCCCTGGCGGCACAAGAAGCTGCTGGCGGGCGGGGGCGGGACGATCGACATCGGCGTGCACCAGTTTCATCTGCTGCGCTATGTGTTTGGCGAGGTGGCGGCCCTGCGCGCGGTGACGAAGACGCTGGAGCCGCGACGCTATCGCCGTGACGAGGCGGGCAACGTGATCGAGACGGTGGACGTGGACGTGGACGACACGCATTTGGCCACGGCGAGCATGGAGAATGCGGCGACGGCGCAGGTGCTGTGGTCGTGGGCGATGCACGGGCCGCCGACGGAGTTGTCGGCGTCGCCGGCGTTCTATGGCAGCGAGGGCGCGATCGTGGGCGACCGGCTCGTGCGCGACGGTGCGGACGCGGTTTCGTTGCTGGACGCGTTCGAGGCGGGGGTATCGGCCGAGGAGCGGGAGGCGTTCTTCCCGTTGGGGCTGGCGGACGCGTATGCGATTCAGCAGTTGGACTGGCTGCGCGCGATCGAGCGGGGCGAGGATCCGGAGACGAGCGGCCGGGAGGGGTTGCTGGATTTGGCGTGCGCGTTCGCGATGCTGGAGTCGTCGATGGCGGGGCGGGAGGTGACGCTGGCGGAGGTGCTGTCGGGGGCGGTGCGCGTGTATCAGGGGGAGATTGATGAGTTTTATGGGGTGTAGGGTGTTGGGTTGTCATTCCCGCGTGGTGTTGGCGGGAATCTATGGCGGGTCGGGCGTGGATTCGGCGCCCGGGGGGCTTCGGAGTCCGGAATGATGGCCCGGAATGACATGGGTGGCGAGACCGGGCGGATTTCGGGTCAGGCCCGGAATGACATGGTGGGCGTGACGGTGGATTCCGGGTCAAGCCCGGAATGACAGTGCGGCGTGCGGGTGGATTCCGGGTTGGGCCCGGAATGACATGGCGGCGTGACAGTGGATTCCGGCTCAAGGCCGGAATGACGGTGCGGCGTGTGGGTGGATTCCGCGCTCGGGAGCCCAGCCCGGAATGACAGGTGCGGGGCGGTATGGGGCGCCGGCGAGTTTCTTCGGCGGCGATGGGATTGTCGGGCAACATTTACTATGATTGAATGCCGTCAGGCATCATCAAGCATCAGCAGACATCAGCAGGCATTGTGGGGTATCATCAAGTATCATTGAATATTGTCAAACATCATTCAACATCATCTGATATCTAGTAAGCTACGAAAAGGAACTTTGTTGTGGCAGATCTATTGAAGGTAGGCGTGATCGGCGTGGGTGGGATTGCTCGGACGCATATGCCTGGGTGGGCGGCGTCGGAGCATGCGGAGGTGGTGGCGGGAAGCGACGTGGACGCGGGGGTGCTGGCGGCGTGGGGCGTCGCCAACGGCATCGAGACGCCTGAGCACGGACGCGGCGGAGCTGATCGCCAACCCGGATATCGACATCATCGACGTGTGCACGCCGAATATGTATCACACGGAGCTGACGGTGGCGGCGCTGGACGCGGGCAAGCATGTGATCTGCGAGAAGCCGCTGGCGCCCAAGCCGGCGGACATCCGCAAGATGATCGAGGCGCGTGACCGGTCGGGCAAGCTGCTGATGACGGCGCAGCATTTCCGCTATCGGGGCACGTCGCAGGCCATGAAGCGGGAGCTGGACACGGGCGTGCTGGGCGATGTCTACCATGCGCGCAGTTGGATGCTGCGGCGTGGGTGGATTCCCGTGCGGCCCGGCTTCATCTACAAGCGGAACAGCGGCGGGGGGCCGTGCATCGACATCGGCGTGCATATTCTGGACCTGACGCTGTGGTTCATGGGCAACCCGAAGCCGGTGGCCGTCAGCGGGGTGGCGAAGAAGCCGCTGGCCGGCCAGGAGGGTTCGTTCAGCACGTGGGGCGGCGCGCTGGTGCCGCAGGATATGGATGTGGAGGATTTTGCGGCGGCGTTCGTGCGGTTCGAGAACGGCGCGACGCTGGTGCTGGAAGTGAGCTGGCTGCTGCACCATGACACGCCGGGCGAAGATATGCAGATGTGGCTGTACGGCACGCAGGCGGGCTGCCATTGGCCGGAGTGCAAGTTCATGGAGACGGATTTCGCCACGAAGCAGATGTCCAACCGGACGCTGCTGTTGACGGCCGAGACGATGGAGGCGCATGCGCTGGAGTGCGTGGATTTCGCGCGCTGCGTGGCGGAGGGCTTGCCGTCGCCGGTACCGGCGGAGCAGTCGCTGCAGGTGATGTCGATCCTGGACGGGATCTATCGCAGCCAGGCGGAGGGGGGGGAGGTGCGGCTGGAGGGGTGAGGGGGTGGCAGGGTGACGGTAGGTCCTTCTTGGAGGGGGATTTGGCGCGGGAAGAATGGGCCGGGCCTCGTCGCGCCGAGTTTGGCCGTGGACGTGTGTCTGCGATCCGTGGGCGATTCGGCGTCGTGGGAGTCGTGCGGAAGGGGTTCCGCACCTACGGATTGGCTACGGGCTGGCTGGGGCTAGGGCAGGACGAGGAAGGACTTGTACTGCTTGGCGACTTCGGCTTGGCCGTATTTTGTTTCCAGGCGGCGGATGATGAAGTGGCCGCGCGCGATTTCTTGGACGTGACGGGTGAAGATGACGTTGGTGGCGGCGGCGGAGGCGGCGGAGACGACGGGGATCATGCGCACGGCGAAGTGCGCGGCGACGTCGGCGCTGAAGCGGGCGGCGATGGCGCTGATGAGGCGGGCGACGGGCGGGCCGGCCTGGCGCTGGATGCCGAACTGCGCGGCGTAGCCGGCGGCGTCGGAAAAGGCTTTGCTCATGCCGGCGCGCACGATCCAGTAGCCGCTCTCGGCGGCGTTGTCGGCGTCGCTGGGGCCGCCGAAGGCGAAGACCTGCACGCAGGCGAGGCGCGTCTCGACGTCGTCGAGATTGTGGCCCTCGGAGGCGGCGATGTCGGCGATGGAGCGCAGCATGAGCGTGGTGGAGACGGGCAGCTCCAGCGCGAGGGACCAGAAGCCGGCGAGTCCGCCGAGGGCGCCGGTTCCTGCTCCGAGCCAGCGGTGCAGGCGATCCGAGGAAGGGCCTGTGCTGCGCGGGTGCATGGTGTTGACGGCGATGTTGAGGCCCTGCATGAGCGCGGTGTAGGCGAGGCGGTCGGTGCGTTCGCGGGCGGGGCCGGGCAGCATGTTGAGCATGGACTCGAAGGGCTGGCCGATGAGGTCGGCGATCTGCATGGCGAAGCTGGGCGATTCGAGGCGCAGCTTGGCGAGGCGCAGCTCTTCCAGGTCCTGGGCGGTGAAGGCGGGGGGATTGCCGCCGATGCCCCGGCTGGCCGAATTGTCGTTGTCGATCTGATTCAAGGCTGCGTCTCCGTTCCTGTCTTCGTCTCTCACTGTCATCTTTATCTCTACGCAGGCCGGGCGGGAAGGTCGCGGGGTGCGTCACGCGCTGACCGAGCCGGCCGGCGCGCGGGCGTCAGCAGATGCGCGGGAGCTGCTCGCCCACCTGCATGTCGACGAGGCGGGTGGCGCCCAGGCCGGTGCGGGCGACGACGATGCCGGGGTGGTCTGCCACGACGTGGCCGATGCGGACGGCGTTGCGCCCGTAGGGGTGGGCCTGCATGCGCTCGAGCACGGCGTCCGCGTGCTGCGGCCGGGACGATGGCGACGAGCTTGCCCTCGTTGGCCACGTAGAGCGGGTCGAGGCCGAGCAGCTCGCAGGCGGCGTTGACTGCGGGCGTGACGGGCAGCTTGGTTTCTTCGAAGGCGATGCCGGCGCCGGAAGCCTGGGCGATTTCGTTGAGGGACGAGGCCAGGCCGCCGCGGGTGGGGTCGCGCAGGACGTGGACGTCGGTTGTGACGTCGAGGATGTCGGCGACGAGGCCGTGGAGCGGGGCCGTGTCGCTCTGGATGACGGTCTCGAATTCGAGGCCTTCGCGCACGCTCATGATGGCGATGCCGTGGTCGCCGATGGTTCCGCTGACGATGACGGCGTCGCCGGGGCGGGCGTTCTGCGGCGAGATGTGGACGCCTGCGGGGATGAGGCCGAGGCCGGCGGTGTTGATGTAGACGCCGTCGCCGTGGCCTTTGTCGACGACTTTGGTGTCGCCGGCGACGAGCGTGACGCCTGCCTGCGTGGCGGCGCGGCCCATTTCTTCGACGATGTTGCCGAGGAGGGCGAGGTCCATGCCTTCTTCGAGGATGAAGCCGGTGCTGAGGTAGAGGGGCTGTGCGCCGGACATGGCGATGTCGTTGACGGTGCCGTTGACGGCGAGTTCGCCGATGCTGCCGCCGGGGAAGACGAGGGGGCGCACGACGAAGGAGTCGGTGGAGAAGGCGATGCGCGCGCCGTTGATGGAGAGTTCGGCGGAATCGGACAGCGAGCTCAAGGTGGGGTTGGCGAAGGCGGGCAGGAAGAGATGGTGGACGAGGTCGGCGGAGAGTTTGCCGCCGCCGCCGTGGCCCATGACGATGTTGGGGTGGTTGCGCAGGGGCAGGGGGCAGGACCAGTTTGTGAAGTCGATGGGTCGGTTGGT
Source organism: uncultured Chloroflexia bacterium (assembly GCA_963752485.1). GTDB lineage: Bacteria > Chloroflexota > Anaerolineae > Caldilineales > Caldilineaceae > JASGTU01. Next base: position 907,149 of record CAVVYP010000006.1, on the reverse strand, counting down.
TGTCGTTGTCGTGACATGCTCGGTGATCGGGTCAATGTGCGTGTGCGGGTGCATACGTGCTAGCGGATCTCGGGTCCGGAATGACGCGGTGTGCGGGTGGATTCGTGGGCCACGGTTAGCCGGCGGCGGAGGGTTCACGGGCGGGTTCGGCCAGTCGTGCCGTAGCGGTAGTAGGCGGCGCAGGCGCCTTCGCTGGAGACCATGGTGGCGCCGAGCGGCTTCTCCGGCGTGCAGAGTGTGCCGAAGGCGGGGCACTGGTTGGGCTTGAGCAGCCCCTGCAGCACTTCGCCGCTGTGGCACTCGGCCGACTCCTCGGTGTGGATGTCCGAGACGCTGAAGCGCAGTTCGGCGTCGTAGGCGGCGTAGGCGGGGCTCAGCTTCCATCCGCTGTGGGGGATCGCGCCGATGCCGCGCCAGGTGCGGTCGCTGACTTCGAAGACGTCCGCCAGGATCTGCTGGGCGGGCAGGTTGCCTTCGAAGGTGGTGGCGCGCTCGTAGGCGTTGTCGAGTCTCGCTTCGCCGGCCTCGAGCTGGGTGACGACGCGGCGGATGCCCTCCAGGACGTCGAGCGGCTCGAAGCCGGTGACGACGATGGGCGTGTGGAAGCGTTCGACGAGGGGCTCGTATTGCCAGTAGCCCATGACGCTGCACACGTGGCCGGCGGCGAGGAAGCCCTGCACGCGGCTTTGCGGGCGAGGTCATGATGGCCTCGATGGCGGGCGGCACGAGGACGTGGGAGACGAGCATGGAGAAGTTGTCCAGGCCCAGGCGTTTGGCCTGCGCCACGGCCATGGCGTTGGCGGGCGCGGTGGTCTCGAAGCCGATGCCGAAGAAGACGACCTGACGGTCGGGGTTCTGGCGGGCGAGTTGGAGCGCGTCGAGGGGCGAGTAGACGATGCGCACATCGCCGCCTTCGCTCTTGACGCGGAAGAGGTCCTTGTCGCTGCCGGGCACGCGCAGCATGTCGCCGAAGGAGCAGAAGATGACGCCGGGCGTGGCGGCGATGGCCAGGGCCTTGTCGATGATCTCCAGGGGCGTGACGCAGACGGGGCAGCCGGGGCCGTGGATGAGCTCCACTTCCTCGGGCAGGAGCTGGTCGATGCCGTTGCGGATGATGGAGTGGGTCTGGCCGCCGCAGACTTCCATGATGGCCCAGGGGCGCGTGACGGTGCGCCGGATGTCGTCGAAGAGACGCTGGGCGAGCTGGGGGTCGCGGAATTCTTGCAGGTACTTCATGCGCCGGCTGTCTCGCTTTCCGCTGCGGCGGTCTGGTGCGCGTCCGGCGCATGGGCGTCGCCCAGCTCTTCCTCGATGAGGCCGATCTGGCTGAGCAGGTCGAGCGTCTCCATGGCGGACTCTTCGTCCAGCCGCGTGATGGCGAAGCCGACGTGGACGATGGCGTAGTCGTCCAGTTCAACCTCGGGCACGTAGGCCAGGCAGGCTTCCTTGACGATGCCGCCGAAGTCCAGCTTGCCCATGCGGATGCCGTCTGTTTCGTAGATTTCGATTACTTTGCCGGGGATTCCCAGGCACATGGCTGATTCTCCTTATAGACCGGCCGCTTGTCGTAGCGGGCCGGTGGATTCCCGCGTCCGTGGGGGATCCCGGCGGGAATGACTTGAACGGCGCTTACAGTATAGCGGGAAGCGGACCTTGCGGCGGTATTGCGCCGTACAAGTCAGCCGTTCTCGCTGTCGCGCTGGGCCAGGGCGCCGTAGTGGGCCGCCAATGCCTGGCCGAGGGCGATGCCGCCGTCGTTGGCGGGGACGATGCGGTGGGTCAGCACGTCGAATCCGTCCGCGTCGAGCAGGTCGACGGTGAGGCCGAGGAGGAGCGGATTCTGGAAGACGCCGCCGCTCAACGCTACGCGGGTCGAGCTGTTCGCGGTCGCGTACGCGCCGGCACGCCTCGCGGACGAGTGCGGCGATGGCGGCGTGGAAACGTGCGGAGATTGCAGCGGGGGGTGCGCCTCGGACCACGTCTTCCACGACTTGTCGCACGAGGGGCCGCGGATCGATTTCGAATTGTAAAGCAGGATGGTCAGAATGCAAGCCGGCGGGGGCATGGGCGTGCGCGGCGGGTGGATTCCCGCGCTCCACGGGTTCGATGAAGGCGCCGGTCAGGTCGTAGGAGGTCGCCGCCTCGCTATGCGCGACGTGCTCACCGCCTGCCAGGGCTTCGAACTCCATGGCGGCCTGGGCTTCGTAGGTGATGGCCTGGCGCACGCCGGCCAGGGAGGCGACGGCGTCGAAGAGGCGGCCCATGCTGGAGGTGGGCGTGGCGTTGAGGCCGGTCTCCAATTGGCGGCGCAGGATGCGCAGTTCTTCGGCGCTTGCGGCCTGCACGGGCGGCAGCGCGGCGTCCCAGGCGATGCCGGCGTCCCACAGATAGGCGAGGGCGATGCGATAGGGGCGGCGGATGGCCGCGTCGCCGCCGGGGAGCAGGACCGGGCGCAGGCGGCCGGCGCGGCGTGAAGTTCGCATAGGCGCTGACCAGTATCTCGCCGCCCCAGATGGTCCCGTCGGGGCCGTAGCCGGTACCGTCCAGGGCGACGCCGATGACGCGCTGGCCGGGGCTGAGGGCGTGCTCGGCCATGAGCGAGGCGATGTGCGCGTGGTGGTGCTGCACAGGAACGAGCGGCAAGCCGAGGCGGGCGGCGTAGTCCGTGGCCCAGCGCGTGGACAGGTAGCGCGGGTGCATGTCGCAGGCGACGAGCGCGGGCTCGACGCGAAAGATTTTCGTGTAGTGATCTACCGTGTGCTCGAAGGCGTGGAGCGTTTCCAGATTCTCCATGTCGCCGATGTGCTGGCTCATGAAGGCGTAGCGGCCGTTGGTGAGGCAGAAGGTGTTCTTGAGTTCGCCGCCGGCGGCGAGGATGGGCGGCAACTCGGCAGGCAGGCGGATGGGCGCGGGCGCATAGCCGCGGGCGCGGCGAATGGGCATGACGTCGCCGCGGAAGGTGCGCACCACAGAGTCGTCGCAATGGATGTGGATGGCGCGGTCGTGCTGCAGGAAGGCGTCGGCGAGGGGAGCGAGGCGGGCGAGCGCTTCGGCGTCGTCCTTGACGATGGGCTCTTCCGAGAGGTTGCCGGATGTCATCACGTAGACGCGGGGATGGGATCCCAGCGCGCGGGGGGACGGTTCGTCGTGGAGCAGGAGGTGGTGGAGCGGCGTGTAGGGCAGCATGACGCCGATGCGGCGGTTGCCGGGGGCGACGTGCTCGGAAAGCGGGCCGCCGTCACGCTTCTGCAGCAGGACGATGGGGCGCTGGCGGGAGGTGAGCAATTCGGCTTCCGCGTCCGTGACGACGGCAAACGCGCGCACGGCGTCCAGGTCCGCGGCCATGACGGCGAAGGGTTTGTCGACGCGGCCCTTGCGCAGGCGCAGGCGTCGCACCGCGTCGTCGTCGGCGGCGTTGCAGGCGAGATGGTAGCCGCCGAGGCCCTTGACGGCGACGATGTAGCCGTCGTCGAGGAGGCGACGCGTGGCGAGCAACGCTTCGTCGGCATGAAGTGGAGCTTCATGCTGAAGCGTTTCGAGCAAGCCGGCGGCGGATGGGCTGTGGAGGTGGGGCGACGCGACCAGCGTGAGCTGCGGGCCGCAGACGGGGCAGGCGTTGGGCTGGGCGTGGAAGCGGCGGTTGGCCGGGTCGTCGTATTCGGCCCGGCATTGGGGGCACATCTCGAAGGCGGACATGGTCGTGAGCGGGCGGTCGTAGGGGATGTCGCGCACGATGGTGAAGCGCGGCCCGCAGTTCGTGCAGTTGGTGAACGGGTAGCGGTAGCGGCGGTCCGCCGGGTCGAAGAGCTCGCGCAGACAGTCCTCGCAGGTGGCGACGTCCGGGGAGACGGGGACGAAGGCCTGGGGCTGGTCCTGGCTGTGGCGGATTTCGAAGCGGGCCGGGCCGGTGTGGCCGGCAGGGAGTTCGGGCGCGGGCACGCTGCGTGACGTCCAGGCGATCGATCTGGGCGAGGGGCGGTCGCTCGGCTTCGAGGTCGCGGACGAAGGCGCGGAGGGCGTCGGGATGACCGCGCACTTCGATATCGACGCCGGAGGAGTTGTTGAGCACCCAGCCGGCCAGGTCGTGGCGCAGGGCGAGGCCGTAGACGAAGGGGCGGAAGCCGACACCCTGGACGATGCCTTCGACGTGGATGCGGGCGGCTGCGCGGGGACCGGCCTCAGACATGGTGGTCGGGACTCGGCGATCTCGTGCTGCGTCCAGGCCAGAGCTCGCAGCCGTTCAGGTCATAGACCCAGAAGGGGTGCGGGGCTTCGCAGAAGGCGGGGACGGTGGCGAACCAGGCGTTCGCTTCGGCGAAGGGCTCGACGCCGGCGTGGTAGTGGCCGGAGAGCACCAGGCGCACCGCGCCGTTGGCGACGATGGCGTCGCGCATGTCCTCGCCGTCGCCGTAGGTGTGCGGGTAGCTCTCGTTGCGCGGCGGCCAGACGACATAGTGCTGCACGTGGATCTGGGGTCTGGCGCTGCGGTTGGCGACGGCGGCGTGGAAGCGGCTGCGTTCGTCGCCCACGCGCACGGGAACGTGGCCGGGGCCTTCGTCATCCAGGAAGGAGAGCACGCGGATGCCGTCGACGCGCTGGTCCTGGGCCAGCGGCCCGAACACATGGCGAAAGAGCTCGGGGTGGTCGTGGTTGCCGTAGACGAGGGTCATGGGGCAGGGGATACCGCGCAGCAGACCGGCGATGAGCGCCAGGTCCTGCATGCCCTGCGCCCGGAGGCGGGCGTCGTCCATGCGGTCCAGCGGGTAGTCGAGCAGGTCGCCGGAGAGGACGAAGAGGTCGGGCTGGAGGGAGGCGATGCGCTCCACGGCGCGGGCGAAGAGGTCGGGCATGGCTCTGCTCAGGCGCTCCGGGTGGGCAGAGGCGCCGGGCAGGTGGTGGCGGAGATGGAGGTCGGACAGGTGGACGATGCGCATGAGATGGGACGCTGAGAACTGGACGCTGAGAATTGGACGCTGAGAACTGGACGCTGATTCTGGCTGATTGGGCTGATCTTCGCCGATCATTCAGTGCGATGTTTGGGCGGGGGTGCGCCGGGTCAGGGGCTGCCGGCGTACAGGCTTGCCGATTCCGGGCATAGCGGCGATTGTTTTGACAAGGCCCAACCGCTCAACTATACTACGCGCCACTATAGCACAGGCGCTGCTGCGCATCCAACGCAGCGGTGCGGGGGCACGTCCGGTAGTGCAGGAAACGGTCCCGGAGGCGCGAGCCGTGCGGCGCCACAGAATCCCGCCCCATCCACCCCAGAAAGCGCGCAGGAGAAGCCGATGATCGATGAACAAGCGCTGCGAGCGAAGTGTCTGACCGCGTTTGAGTTTGCGGGCGGGCAACTGCGCAACCTGATCGAGAACCACCCCGACACCTTTCCCATGTACACGCAGAACGGGCGCTGGCTGCACGACGGCGAGGCATGGACGAACTGGTGCGAGGGCTTTCTGGGCGGGCAGCTTTGGATGCTGCACGCGCAGACGGGCGATGCGTATTGGCGCGAGCGCGCCGAGCACTATTCGCGCCTGGTGGAGCCGCGGAAGACGGACCGCACGGTGCATGATTTGGGCTTCGTGTTCTGGTCCACGTGGAAGCGCTGGTATGACCTGACGGGCGACGCGGCGCTGAACGACGTGCTACTCCAGGCGGGGCGGACCATGTCGCTGCGCTTCCAGGAGAAGGGGCGCTATCTGCGCTCGTTCGTGGCGCAGGACAGCCTGTTCATCGACATCATGATGAACGTGGGCATCATCTTCTACGCCGCGCAGGAGACGGGCGACGCCGAGCTGCTGCGCATCGCCAACGAGCACTGTCTGACGACGCAGGCGCACGCTTGTGCGCGGCGACGGCAGCACTGCGCACGAAGGCATCTTCGACCTGGCGACGGGCGAGTTCCTGCGCCAGAGTACGCACCAGGGCTGGCGCGGCGATTCGGCGTGGGCGCGGGGGCTGGCGTGGGCGCTGTATGGGTTCGGCACGGCGTATGGCTTCAGCGGCGACGTGCGCTATCTGCAGACGGCGGAGGATTGCGCGGCCTTCTATATGGAGCATACGCCCGGCCACGGCGTACCGCCCAACGATTGGGATGAGCCGAAGCCCGCGCTGCCGTATGAGAGCTCGGCGGCGGCGATTGCGGCGAGCGGGCTGTTCAATCTGTCGGCATTGACGGGGGATGCCGTGCGCAAGCGCATGTACCGGGACTATGCCCTGCAGATCGTGGACACGTTGACGACGCCGGAGTTTCTGGCCGTGGAGACGCCGGGCTGGGAGGGCATTTTGAAGCACGGCATGTACCACGAGCGCAAGGGGTTGGGCGTGGACGAGAGCGTCATGTGGGGCGAGTATTTCTTCCTGGAGGCGCTGGGCAAGGCGTTGCGCGAGACCGGGCGCGATGGCTGATCGCGTGGCGGTGGTGACGGGCGGCAGCCGCGGCATTGGGCGCGGCATCGCGGTGGCGTTGGGGCAGGCGGGCTGGCGCGTGGTGGTGAACTACAACAGCGCGGAGGCGGCTGCGCAGGAGGTGGCCGAGGCGATCCGCGCGGCCGGGTCGGAGGCGGTGACGGTGCGCGCGAATGTGGCGGACGGCGCGGGGCGCGCGCGCTTGCTGGAGGCGGCGACGGCGCTGGGGCCGCTGCACACGCTGGTGAACAACGCGGGCATGGCCCCGCGGCAGCGCGTGGATCTGCTGGAGACAAGCGAAGAGAGCTTCGACGAGGTCCTGGATGTGAATCTGAAGGGGCCTTTCTTTTTGACGCAGGCTGCGGCCAGGGCGATGATCGCGCTGGCGGAGGCGGGCGCGGTGGAGCGGCCGAAGATCATCAACATCGGTTCGTTGAGCGCGTACACGAGCAGCCCGAACCGGGGCGAGTATTGCATTTCGAAGGCGGGGCTGGCGATGATGACGGCGCTGTTTGCCGACCGGCTGGCCGCGCAGGGCGTCAACGTGTACGAGATTCGGCCGGGCATCATCGAGACGGATATGACGAGCGTGGTGAAGGGGAAGTACGACGCGCTGATCGAGGAGGGGCTGACGCCGATTCGGCGGTGGGGTACGCCGGAGGATGTGGCGCGGGCGGTTGTGGCGGTGGCGGAGGATCGGCTGCCGTTTTCCACGGGCGAGGTGATCAACGTGGACGGTGGGTTTCATATGCGGCGGTTGTAGGCGCGGGTGGATTCCGCGTCCGGGGGGCTCGCGAGTCCGGAATGACATGGCGGGGTGACGGGTTGGCGTGACGGTGGATTCCGCGCCCGGTGGGCACCCGAGCCCGGAATGACATGGTGGGACGAAAGGTGGTCGGTTGTCATTCCCGCATGGTGTTGGCGGGAATCTATGGTTTGTCGGGCGTGGATTCCGGGTCAGGCCCGGAATGACAGGGCGGGGTGACGGTGGATTCCGCGCCCCGGGGGCTCCCGAGCCCGGAATGACAGGGTGGGGAGACAGGTGTGCGTGCGGGTGGATTCCGGGTCGGGCCTGGAATGACAGGGCGGGGTGACGGTGGATTCCGGGTCGGGCATGGAATGACGGGGTATGCGTGACGGTGTATTTTGGGTCGGGCCTGGAATGACGAGGGTGGAATGATGGGCTGTGGTGAAGCGAGGGGCGATGAGAATTAAGCGAGTGGCGGCGCTGCGTAGCGTGGCGGAGTTCGAGGAGCATGTGGCCGGGATCGGCGCGGCGATGCCGGTGGACGCGGAGATGGCGACGGGGGCGGATGCGCCGCTGGCGCGGGCGTATGACTTCCGCGGGCGCGCGATCGGCAACCGCTTCTGCGTGCTGCCGATGGAGGGGTGGGACGGAACGACGGACGGGCGGCCCACGGAGCTGGTGCGCAGGCGCTGGGAGCGATTCGGGCTGAGCGGGGCGAAGCTCATTTGGGGCGGCGAGGCCACGGCCGTGCGGCCGGACGGGCGGGCGAATCCGAACCAGCTTATGATCAACGAGGACACGCTGCCGGAGCTGGCCGGTCTGCGCGAGCACTTGGTGCAAACGCATGCGGCGCAGTTCGAGCGCAGCGATGACCTGTACGTGGGCCTGCAGTTGACGCATTCCGGTCGCTTTGCGCGGCCGTATGACAAGCGCAAGCTGGAGCCGAAGATCCTGTATCACCATCCGATCCTGGATGCGCGCTTCGGCATCGACGCGCAGATGCCGGTGATGACGGACGGCGAGATCGAGGAGCTGATCGACCAGTTCGTGGCCGCGGCGGTGATGGCGCAGCAGGCCGGTTTCGACTTCGTGGACGTGAAGCATTGCCACGGATATTTGGGGCACGAGTTCCTGAGCGCGCACGAGCGGCCGGGCAAGTATGGCGGCAGCCTGGAGAACCGCACACGCTTCCTGCGCGAGGTCGCGGCGGGCATCCGCGCAGAGGCCCCGGGGCTGGAGATCGGCGTGCGCTTCAGCGCGTTCGACTTCGTTCCGTTTGAGCCGTCGGGGGAGGATCGACGGGGTGCGCCGGCCGCGCACGACGACGGCTATGCGTATGCGTTCGGCGGGGACGGCAGCGGCGAGGGCATGGACCTGTCCGAGCCGGTGGCGTTTCTGGACGTGCTGCGCGAGCTGGGAATTGGGCTGGTGTGCGTGACTGCGGGCAGCCCGTACTACAACCCGCATATCCAGCGGCCGGCCTTGTTCCCGCCGTCGGACGGGTATCAGCCGCCGGAGGATCCGCTGGCGGGCGTGGCGCGGCAGATTTGGGTGACGGCGGAGCTGAAGCGGCAGCGACCGGACCTGGTCTACGTGGGGAGCGGCTACTCGTATTTGCAGGAGTGGTTGCCCAACGTGGCGCAGGCGGTGGTGCGCGGCGGCCAGGCGGATTTCGTGGGGCTGGGGCGCATGACGCTGTCGTATCCGGAGATGCCGGCGGATGTGTTGGCCGGGCGGCCGCTGGCGCGCAAGCAGGTGTGCCGCACGTTCAGCGATTGCACGACTGCGCCGCGCAACGGGATCGTGTCGGGCTGTTATCCGCTGGACGACTTCTATCACAGCCTGCCGGAATATGAACAATTGAGCGAACTGAAACAGGCGGACTGAGCGTGGACACCCAGCCGCCGGAAGGAGAATGCGCAGTATGGATGTAGCGAAGGGCATGGATTTGGCGAGTGTAGACCATCTATTGACGACGACGCGGTCGGTGCGCAAGCGGCTGGACCTGGAGCGGCCGGTCGACCTGGCGGTGGTGCGGGAATGTCTGGATATCGCCATCCAGGCGCCGACGGGGTCGAACCGGCAGGGGTGGCGTTTCATGATCGTGACGGACGCGGCGAAGCGGGCCACGATCGCGGAATACTATCGCAAGGCGTTCGGCGTGTACATCGGCCAGCCGCAGCAGGAGGGCGCGCCGGCGGATACGGATGACCCGCGCAAGGCGCGCGCCGAGATGGTGCGCGATTCGGCCGTGTATCTGGCGGAGAATATGCACCGCGTGCCGGTGATGGTGATTCCGTGCATCAAGGGGCGCGTGGAGACGGGGCCGCTGGTGGGGCAGGCGTCGCTGTACGGGTCGATCCTGCCTGCGACGTGGTCGCTGATGCTGGCGCTGCGCTCGCGGGGGCTGGGTTCGGCGTGGACGACGCTGCATCTCTTCTATGAGAAGGAAGTGCGCGATCTGCTGGGCATCCCGGAGGATGTGACGCAGGCGGCGCTGCTGCCCGTGGCCTACTACACGGGCGAGGATTTTCGGCCGGCGCGGCGCATTCCGGTGAGCGAGATCACGTATGTGGATGCGTGGGAGGGGTAGGCGCGGGGGAGGGGCTGGGGTTCGAGGTTCGGGGTTCATGGTTCAAGGGTTATGGGATGGGTGTTGTGGTGTGGGGGAAGGGAACGCTTGCGCTTTGCGGTGGAAGAATGCTCGTAGGGAGGTGTGAGATTTTACCATGGTGAGCCAGCCTGTGCGCGCGGTGTTGATTGGGACGGGGGGCGTGACGGTTTCGCAGGCCAGGGCGCTGCGCAGCGCGGGCGCACGTGTGGATTTCTGCGCGGCGATGGATTTGGACGAGGCGCGGGTGAAGGCGTTCTGCGAGGTCCACGGCGTGGCGCGCTGGTATACGGACGTGGACGAGATGCTGGCGCGCGAGAAGCCGCAGCTTGCGCTGATCGCGACGCCGTCGGCCACGCACTGCGAGCTGAGCGTGAAGTGCCTGGAGGCCGGCGCCTGGGTGTTGTGCGAGAAGCCGCTGTGCGGTTCGCTGGCGGAGATGGACCGCATCGAGGAGGCGGAGCGGCGCACGGGCAACTACTGCTCCAGCGTCTTCCAGTGGCGCTTCGGGTCCGGCGGCAAGCATGTGCGCACTCTGCTGCAGAGCGGCGCGCTGGGCCGTCCGCTGGTGTGCAACAGTCTGGTGACGTGGTACCGAAGGCCGGCTTATTATGCGGTTCCGTGGCGCGGCAAGTGGGAGACGGAGCTGGGCGGGGCGAGCATGACGTTGGGCATCCACGCTATGGATTTCGTGCTGTGGCTGCTGGGCGAGTGGGCCGAGGTGCGCGCCATGATGGGCACGCTCGATCGGGAGATCGAGGTGGAGAACGTGTCGATGGCGAGCGTGCGCTTTGCGAGCGGGGCGATGGCGAACATGACCAACAGCGCCTTGAGCCCCCGCGAATCGTCGTATGTGCGGCTGGACACGCAGAAGGCGACGGTGGAGTTGACGCACCTGTACCGCTATACGAACGACGACTGGTCCTTTTCTGCGCCGGCGGGCGCGGGTCTGGAGGCGGAGGTCGAAGGCTGGCGCGCATTTCCCGAAGACTACATGTGTTCGCACGACCAGCAGTTGGCGGAGTTTCTGGACAGTATGGCGGCGGGAGAGCGACCGGCGGTGAGCGGGCCGGACGTGCGCCCGACGATCGAGTTCATGGCTAGCCTATACAAGTCGGCCATGCTGGGGGAGCCGGTGCGCACGCGGATCGATCGGGCCGGACGATGCCTATTATCACCGCATGTGCGGGCTGTGCGAGGACGCTGAGATTCGGACGCTGATGAGGCTGATGGACACTGATTTGTTTGGGCTGTGGGGGGGGACGACCGTATTGGCGCGTGTTAGCGTCGGACGGCGCTTCTTGAACGAACTTCACATTTGAGACAGAACCAGCTAGATAGGCCCCGAAGATGACTGACAGTTTGAGCTATCACATGACGCCGGCGCAGTTTCGCGAGTATGGGCGGGCGGTGGTGGATTGGATCGCGGACTATTACGAAAATGTGGAGAGCTATCCGGTTCTGTCGCAGGCGGAGCCCGGGCAGATCTTCGAGAGTCTGCCGCCGGAAGCGCCGCAGGTGGGCGAGGACTTCGCCGACATCCTGGCGGATATCGACCGCGTGGTGATGCCGGGCGTCACGCACTGGCAATCGCCGAACTTCTTCGCCTACTTTCCGGCCAACGCGTCGGGACCGGCGATTCTTGGGCGATCTGCTTTCGTCCGGGCTGGGCGTGCAGGGCATGATCTGGGCGACGAGCCCGGCGTGCACGGAGGTGGAGACGCGGGTGCTGGACTGGGTGGCGCAGATGCTGGGGCTGCCGGAGAAGTTCCTGTCATCGTCGGCGGGCGGCGGCGTGATCCAGGACACGGCGTCGAGCAGCACGCTGTGTTCGTTGCTGGCGGCGCGGGAGCGGGCGACCGGGTTCGCGGTCAATACGCGGGGCGGGACGGGGCGCCTGGTGGCGTATGCGTCGTCGCAGGGGCATTCGTCGATGGAGAAGGCGGTGATGGTGGCGGGCATCGGCCGCGAGAATCTGCGCGTGATCGACGTGGACGAGGCCTTCGCCATGCGGCCTGACCTGTTGGAGAAGCAGATCCAGGCGGATTTGGCGGCGGGGCTGACGCCCTTCTACGTGGGAGCGACGGTGGGGACGACGTCGTCGAACGCGATGGACCCGCTGCCCGCGATCGGCGCGATCTGCCGGGAGTATGGGCTGTGGTTGCACGTGGACGCGGCCATGTCGGGGACGGCGGCGCTCTGTCCGGAGTACCGCTACCTGCAGGAAGGGGTGGAGCTGGCGGACAGCTACTGCTTCAACCCGCACAAGTGGATGTTCACGAATTTCGACTGCGACTGCTTTTTTGTCGCGGATCGCAAGGTGTTGATCGAGACGCTCAGCATCCTGCCGGAGTATCTGCGCAACAGGGCTACAGAGTCGGGCGCGGTGATCGATTACCGTGATTGGCATGTGCAGTTGGGGCGGCGTTTCCGGGCGCTGAAGCTGTGGTTCGTGATTCGCCACTATGGGGTACAGGGCTTGCAGCACCATGTGCGCGAGCATGTGGCGCTGGCGCAGGAGTTCGCAAGCTGGGTGGAGGCGGATGCGGACTTTGAACTGGCGGCGCCGGTTCCGCTGAACCTTGTCTGTTTTCGGCACCGGGGCGGCGACGCGGTCAACGAGGCGATCATGAATGCGGTGAACGCGAGCGGCGCGATGTTTTTGACGCATACGAAGTTGGGTGATCGGTTTACGCTGCGCATGAGCATTGGGCAGACGGGGACGCAGCGGCGGCATGTGGAGGCGGCGTGGCAGCCGGTTGCGGGAGGCGGCGGACGCGGTGGGCGTGTAGAGGGTGAGGGGTGGCCGGGTCGTATGCGTGGGGTGGGGTGTTTGGGGTTGGCGTGCGGAAGTACCAGGGTCGGGAGCGGCGGGAACTTCACGGGGAGGGTGGACAGATGGCTGATGAGATGGGCAGGCGAGAACGGCTGGAGACGATTTTTGGCGGGGGCGAGGCGGATCGGCCGGGCGTGGCGCTGTGGCGGCATTGGCCGGGGGACGACCTGCGCGGGGAGACGCTGGCCGCGGCGACGATCAATTTCCAGCGGACGTATGACTTCGATTTCATTAAGGTGACGCCCAACAGCATCTATTGCATCGAAGGCTATGGCGCGACGGCGCACTGGCAGGGGAACGAGGAGGGCACGTATGAATGGGGCCCGCGCGTGATCCGCGAGGCGGAGGACTGGGCGCGGCTCAGGCCGCTGGAACCGGGGGACGGGCTGCTGGGCGAGGTGCTGGCGGCGAACGCGCTGATCGGCCAGGAGTTCGGGGAGCGCGTGCCGTTCATCCAGACGATCTTCAACCCGCTGTCGCAGGCGAAGAATCTGGCCGGGGAGCGGCTGTTGTCGGACATACGCCAGCACCCGGATGCGGTGAAGGCGGGGCTGGCGACGATCACCGAGACGACGGTGCGCTTCATCGACGAGCTGAAGAAGACGGGCGCGGCGGGCATGTTTCTGGCGCTGCAGCACGCCACGTTCGACCTGCTGACCGAGGCGGAGTATCGGGAATTCTGCCGGCCGTTGGACCTGCAGATCCTGGCCGCCACGGACGGGATGTGGTTCAACCTGGTGCATCTGCACGGCAGCAACGTGATGTTCGACATGGCTGCGGAGTACCCGGCGCAGTTGCTCAACTGGCATGACACGGACACGCCGCCGTCGCTGGCCGAGGCGATGGGACGGACGCAGATGGCGTTGTGCGGCGGCATTCGCCAGTGGGAGACGATGGTGCGCGGGACGCCGGAGACGGTGCGCTCGGAGGCGCGGGCTGCGTTGACGGCGACGGGCGGGACGCGCTTCGTGCTGGGGACGGGCTGCGTGACGCCGATCATTGCGCCCATGCGCAACATCATGGCGGTGCGCAGGGCGGTGGAGTAGCGCCGGCGGGCCGCGCAGGATGCGGCCGGAGCCCAGCGATTCCGAATCGCGAGCCAAATGACGGGAGGCGGAGCGGCGCGAGCATGCCGTATCTGCCTCCCGTCTTGCGTGCGGGGGCCGGATTTGAAATGCAGGGGGCCAGAATAGGGCCGTTTTTGTGCATCGGTGACTGTGCGTATAATGGTGCAATTCTCGGCCCAACTTGGAGGCGAAAGGCACTTATGCGACAGCGCGTCATGCGGTACACGAAGTGGTCAATCATGGGGAAAGGGATGCCGGTCCGCAGGACCGGCATGGTGGGTCTATTGCTGGCGGTGGGCATGCTGGCGGCGCTTGCGGCGTGCCAGCCTTTGCCGCCGGTCGACGATGGTGCGGGAGCCGATGCTGCGGTATCCGATGCTGCGACGTCCGATGCTGCGGCGTCCGATGGCGTCGAATCTAGTGCGGTCGGGCAGGACGTTGCGGTCTCGGCCGAGACGATTGCAGACGGCGAGGCCGTGGCGGATGATGCCGTTTCGGACGAAGCCGAGGCGGACGAAGCCGTGGCGGACGAAGCCGAGACGGACGAAGCCGAGACGGATGAGGCGGTAGCGGACGAAGCCGTAGCGGACGACGCCGAAGCAGCTGAGGCTGTGGCGGACGAAGCCGTAGTAGACGGGGCCGTGGCAGGCGAAGGGGAGGCGGCTGAGGCCGTGGAGGAAGAAGCTGTGGCGGACGAGGCTCTGATTGCGGCGGGGATGGCGGTGTATCGAGCCCAGTACTGCGGCATCTGTCATGTCTTCGAAGCGGCCGGCACCACGGGGCGATTCGGGCCGCCGCATGACGGCGTGGCGACGGCTGCGCTGGAGCGGCTGCAGGACCCGCGCTATGCCGGCATTGCGCAGACGGCGGAAGAGTACTTGTATGAGAGTCTCGTGAAGCCGGAGATCTACATCGTCGAGGGCTTCGTGGGCACGTCGCACCGGATGCCTCCGTACACACATTTGCCGGAGGAAGATCTCCGCACGCTGGTGGCGCTATTGCTGAGCGCGCGATAGATTCCGGCGCACCGCATAACGTTCGCATATTCTTGGCATCGCAATACGGTCGTCTTGGATAGCGGCGCATGGCTGAGGGCCGCGGGTGGGTTGGCGTTCGGGCACTGCGGCAGGCGGGATCGCCGTGGAGGGCGCGGGCGGTGGCTGTGAACGGTTCGTGAAAAGCAGATGCAGAGAAGGTTGACGAAGGCGCGTCTTCGCTGGTTCCGATCGCTTTCAGGGGTATGCGCCAGAGCGGCTTGCCATCGCGGATTCGACTGGTGGCCGACGGTGACCTGTGTTGATCGATGCTGACTGTGTGTAGATGTCCCCGTTCCATAGATCTTGACTGACCGGCCTAGTGCCGAGGAGCAGGGCGAACGGAGCGGTCGCGAATTGCCGGCCCGGATTGCGTTCGAGTTTGTGAATCAATTCCCAATGTTGACATCTGTATTGGGCGGGCGTATGATCCTGTCGATAGGAATAATTGTCGATAGTTGGGCGTGATCAGATGGGTTGGGATTGCCAACTCGCTGCCGGGACTACACCTTGAAATACAGGAGCCGCTGACAGCCAGTCAGCGGCTCCTTTTTCTAGGGTGGCAAAGTTGACGGAAGGAAATCGGTCAATATGTCTTCCTCACAGAATATCGCAATGCTGCGTCGTGTGATTGAGCAAGGCTTCAACAAGGGGAATTTGGACGCCCTGGATGAATGCTATGCACCGTCCTACGTGGAACACCAGTTCGATCTGCCTGCCACGCTGGAAGGGTTCAAGGGATCAATCATGTATTTGCGGAACACGTTCGCCCCTTTCTCGCTCACCATCGAGGATTTGGTTGCCGACGGCGATATGGTCTGGGTACGGATGACCGCACGCGGCGCGCATACGCAAGCGATTTCATGGGGCGCTCCGCCAACCGGCAAGACTTTTACGGTCGCTGTGGTGGACATTTGCCGCTTTGAGAATGGCAGAATCATGGAGCACTGGGGCGTGCCGGATCGCTTCGCCATTATGAGCCAACTCGGTCTGCTGCCTGTACCGCAGCAACCAACAGCATAGCGAAGGACGTGCATTCGGTGCTGTTGGGCCGCCCCCCTCGGCTTCAAGCGCAGCGAACGCACCGTTAGTCAAGAATATCTGCAGGTAGCGTACAAATCTCTAGCGCCGGCAAGAAGCATTTGCAAGGCGTTTCGCGTTCACGAGATCGTCATAAAGACAACGCATGATTGCTGATCGCGATTCGAGATTTGTCTCGAGATCCAGAGCCTGCCGACCTCTATCCTGATCGGTCAGACCGGTTCATCCCGCAATGACCGCAGGTGGCAGGCCAAACTTCATGTGTGCGATGACGCTGTCGATTTCGCCATTGATCGGGAACAGAAACAGACAACCACTCCTGCGGGCGGGGCAATCATTGAATGCGCCCTGTCAATGCCATCCAGCGCCAAGACGCGACCGCGCGGGATCCCAGGCCTTCATAGATGATTCGAGATTTCTCGAGATGCGGCAGAGCACGCCCGGCCTCTTTGAGCCGGTTGAGCACCGTACCGGCGTCTCGTAGAGCGTTCGCCTGACTGTGGATTCACCACGATGTTCGGCTGTGCGCCCCTGATTGTTCAGAGTGCCGGCTTGGCCTGTCCGGTCGCCGGTCTACGCGCAGACGGCCGGCCGCCGGCTGTCGCTTGCCCAGCTTGTCGAACGGACGTTGCCAATGCTACCCGGTACGCGGAAGCGAACCGAGAACGTCATTGTGTATCATCGACCGGATAGCGGATCATCTCGTTTGGGACCACATTGATGTCCAGGACCACGCCCGATAGAAGCTGCTCCAGGTCTGGCGGGAGTTCAGATAGCGATGGGAGTGTGCCTGTACCGCTGATAAGAATACGCACAAGTTTCCCATTGGCGTCCACACGATTCAACTCATACCCCGTATCCTGCAGCCATATCTGTGCGAACCGCTGGGTCTGCAGTTCGGCCCGCGCCTCGTTGGCCACGGCCACGGTCGTGGCAGCCAAGGGGATGGCGATCAGCAGCATTCCAAGGGCGATGGTGGCAAAGGCGGGGCGTCGCGCGACGGGAGCTAAGCTGTTCGGTGCTGGCTGCGCTCAAGCCCAGAAGTGCAAGGAGGCCTCCACCGGAGAGCAGGATCGCCAAGAAGTTGGTGAGAAAGAGTATCATCGCCCCGCTGGCAACCGCCCATTCCCCGCCAGAGAGGCCGATACCCACGACACACAGTGGCGGCACCAGTGAGATGGAGATCGCCACACCGGGTAGCGTATCAGCCACATCTGACCGACTCATGGCAAAAGCTCCGGCAGCGCCCGAGGCCAGAGCCACCATCAGATCTGTGAGGCTCGGAGATATCCGTCCGACGATCGACGAATTTGAAGTGTACGATACGATAGTGGGGTTCAAGAAGCTGGTAATGAACCAGGCAGTGAGGATGACGCCGATGACGCCCAGGACTACGGTTAGGAATGAGCGGCCTGCACGGGGCATGTTGCCCATGACAAGACCGGCCGCGGTGGCCATGATTGGCGTCATGAGTGGGGCGATGATCATGGCCCCAATGATGGTTGCCACCGAGTCACCCAGAACTCCGTAGGTGGCGATGACGGTGGCGAAGAAAAGCAACACGGCGAAGCGCTCAAGCCTGATGCGGCGCGTGTCCCCTTCGAAGAAGAGTTTGTCCGCAAACGGGGCGACATCCTCGGGAGTGAATTTATTGTCATCGACGATATTGGAAATGAGCTTCATCGGGACGTTCTCCTTGTGCACAGAACCGGGCGGCGATTCAAGAGACTTCAGACCACACAGACACGGTCTATTCTCCACGAAGCAACTGTTGCGACAGTCACGGAAATAGACCCGCAAACCTGGACAGATTTCAATTGAGAATGGGTGAACACATCTTCGACGCCTTGCCGGTTGGAGTCCTACACTTCCTTCCTTCGGCAAGTTGTGTGATCCATTATATGCACAGTTGGCGGCAAGCATAATTCGGGCAAATTGCAGAGTCACTGGTTTTGCACGGTTCGCTGTGTTTCTCCTTCCTCTTTCGCAATTTGAGATGGTTCATGTCTTGCCGTGAATCGGTCACCTTGTCGTACAGGGCCCTCTCTCCGAACTGGACCATGTTTTCGATGGGGCTCCCAGAGGACGAGTCGCCGGGGAGGTGGAGAATGCCAGTGCATGCTCGGGAATCTGCATCGGTTGCCCGAGGCAACGGCCCGGCGGCGAGGACGACAAACGTCTCTTTGCTTGGCGCGAAGATCGCTGTCGCCGGCAGTGAATCCGGCGATTCCGGCTATTTTGGCATTGTCTGGTGATGGCTGCCGTGATGGGCACCCGATGCCGGTCCGGCACTCATAGCTCGTGACCAATTCGACTGGCGAATGCGTCTGATTTGGGGTACGCTTATGGCGTTGTGCACTTCTATTTGCTATCAACGGAAGCAACAGTCAAAAGGAGCATCGTGATGAAGAGGGGAATGAATCTGCTGCTGGTGGTGGCGCTGGGCTTTGCGCTGCTGGCGGTGACGCCGGGTGCGACGGTCTTGGCGCAGGATGGCGGCGAGGTGATCGCCGAAGGCTTCAATGGCCCGATGGGGATCCTGTTGGCGCCGGACGGGAGCATCTGGGTGGTCGATTCCGGCGTGGGCGGCGACACTGCGATTCAGATGGTGGACCCGGCGACGGACGAGATCTCGGAAGCCATGATGGGCGAAACTTCGCGCGTCGTGCAGATATTGCCGGATGGCACGCAGAACGAGGTGGCCACGTTGCCATCCGTGCATGTGGGCCAGGACTTCATCGGCGGCGCGCGCTTGGCGCTGCTCGACGGCAAACTTTATGCGACGAGCGGTGAATGGCATGAAGATCAGGGCGACAAGACCGAGGAGCTGATGGCGGCAGTTGTGGAGATCGGGGATGACGGCGTCGTTTCCGTGGCCGACACATGGCGCAGCGAGCGGCGCATGAACGCGGACGGTGCGCAACGTCACTCGCATCCGTACGGGTTGGCGGCGGGCCCGGACGGCAAGCTCTGGGTGACGGACGCAGGCGGCAATTCGCTGCTGAAGGTGGGTCCGGAGGCCGGCTTCATCGAGACGATTGCAGCCTTTGCGCCCATGCCCGGCGTCTTCCCGAATCCGAATCGCGGCGGTGAGATGCTGACGGACCCGGTACCGACCGGCGTGACGTTTGACGCCGACGGCAACGCCTACATCTCCCTGTTGAGCGGGGCGCCCTTCGTGCCCGGTTCCGCCAAGGTGATGAAGGTCAGCCCGACGGGCAGTGTGAGCGAGTATGCGACCGGCCTGACCATGTTGACGGACATCGCCGCCGGCCCGGACGGCAACCTGTACGCGGTGCAGTTCGGCATGTTCACGGACCAGGGTCCGACGCCGGATAGCGGCGCGATTGTGCAGGTGGTGGAGGGTGAAGGTTCGACACCGGTGATTGAGGGCCTGCCCTTCCCGACCTCGATCGCTTTCAACGAGGCGGGTGATGCGTTCGTGACGACCAATGGCGTGGGCGCACCCGGCTCGGGTCAGGTGGTGAAGTTCGCCGGTTTGGCCGGCTCCGGCATGGACGAGGCCGAGGGTGAGATGGCTGAGGGTGAGATGGCCGAGGAAGCCGAAGGCGAGATGGCTGAGGGTGAGATGGCCGAGGACGCTGAAGGCGAGATGGCTGAGGGCGAGATGGCCGAGGACGCCGAGGGCGATATGGCTGAGGGTGAGATGGCTGAGGGCGCAATGGCCGAGGGTGATATGGCCGCGCCGGAGCATCTGCCTGCCACCGGAGCCAGCCTTCCTGTGTCCGGACCGCTGGCGGCCGCGTTCGCAACCATGGGCCTGGCGGCTGCCGGTCTGCTGATTGCGCGACGCCGGATGGACTGACGCGTATGGCGCATTGGGTGCGCTGACGACGGATAGATTACAGGTGGCGCCGGGGATTCCCCGGCGCCACCTGTAATTGTGGATGCGGTAGTTCACCTAACTAGTGGTCTGAATCCGCGTCATAGGGCACCACAAAGCGAATCAGGCCATCAACTGCGGCGAAAGAGAAGTTCACTGGCGTGCTGCATCACGAGTACCGCCGCGCCGATCGCGCCGGCATCGTGTCCCAGCGTGCTAGTGACAATGGAGGCAGCAGAGAGCGGATAGGCCATGGCCCGATGCTGCACTTCAGACGCGTAAGGGCTCCAGCAGTACCTGACCAATCTGACCCACTGAACCTCCCAACACAATCAGCGCAGGGTTGAACAGGTTGATCAGATTGGCAATAGCGATGCCCAGATACACAGCCGTATCCGCCACGACTTGCAAAGCCAGTTCATCGCCTTGTTCGGCTGCCCAAAAGACTGTCTCAGCAGTGATGCGCTCCGGATGCCCACCGGCAAGTTCGCCGAGTAGGCTTTCGGGCATGCGACGCAGTTGCTCACGAGTTCGGTTAGCGATGGCCGGGTCGGAAACCAGCGCCTGGAGACAGCCGCGATTACCGCAACCACACAATGGTCCGTCGGGAACGACTGTGACATGACCCAAATTCGCCCGCGCTGGAGTTCGTGCCCGAATAGAGCGAACCTTCAATCACCACACCAGCCGCGTACCGGTACCGATCGCGATGTATAACAAGTTCTGCACGTTCTTCTCGCGGCCACACCACATCTCCGCAAGCGCACCTACACGGCTACGGTTGGCGACGAAGACTTCTACGCCAAGTGCTGCCTCTGCCATAGCACGAATCGGTACGTCAAACCAGCCTACGTCGACCGCGGTTTTGACCACGCCCGTATCCATATCAACTAATCCAGGTGTGCCCAAGCCAATGGCAGGCAGCAAGCGAGTGCGATCAATGCCGGAGGTGATCTGCAACACACCGGACTTCAGGGCATTTACCGTGGTTTCTGCGCGCGAGATCGGTCAGCGGAACTCGAGGTGCTGCACGACTTTGGCATCCAGGTCGGTGAGGACGATTCCCCAGCGGTGGTCACGTAGGCGGGCGCCCAAGGCCAGTGCTGCGTCCGGATTGAACTCAATCATCACAGGAGGACGCCCACCTATCGAGGCTCCCAGACCGCGCTCGTTTACCAGCCCAACCTCCAACAACTCATCGATCATGATCGCGATGGTCGCGCGGCTGAGACCGGTTCGTTTGGCCGATTGCGGCCGAGAGATCACCCGTGCCTCATGCAAGACTTCAGAGCGCACACGCCCGGTTAAGTTCCTTCATTAGCTCAGGCTGTCCAATTGGCGATCTCACACGGCTGCCTCACTGATGAGGATGAAGCTCGACATCTCGTTGCTCAGGCCGGCAATCGACGACGCGACATTCTGAGCAGGAGACAGGGTGACCATGCTGAATTGTACATTAGGTACGTCACTTCGTCAAATGTGTTGACAAAGATGCGCAGGACAGTTGTGCACACTTGAAGTTTCGATAGACTTGCGCAGGAAGCGCAGGTTGGCTCGACATAAATCAAGGAGTCAAATCTCGCCGGGACCTGATCTGGCCCGATTCGGGTCGCGGAGAGCTTGGCTGGCGGCAAATCGACCTGTTGTCTTGAAGTCCGCGATGATCTCGTTGGGGCTTATGAAGGGATATTGACAAAGCTGCGCACCCGTGATATATTTGGGTGGCAAATCAGCATGTAACGGACCTGGCAGTTGTATGACTTCCTCTGCGGCGCGTCCGCTGGCAGGAGTTCTTACTGTGGTCTCTGACCGAAGTCAGCTATCTGATGCCGTCTCTACGATAACGGACCGCCCTAACTCCGCCGATCATCTTGATGATTCACACGACTCTCGCTTTGTGGTACTGCACTTCTGCTTCGTTGTTGGTTCAGATCCCTAATCGAATCTACCCGGGAGGACCCTAGGATGCACGACAAGAATCGAATGACGCTACGGAGACGGTCCAAATGACAGAGACAAAGGTGGTCGTTGTCGGAATCGGGGGGATTGCACGGCGAGTTCATTTGCCGACCCTCATTGCCACCGAGGGTGCAACAGTGACAGGTGTTATCGATGTTGTTCCGGAAGTACTGGATCGCGTCGGCAAGCAGTACAACATCGCCAACCGTTACCCAAGTGTTGCAGCATTCCTGGAGAACGGTGAAGCAGATTGTGCGTTGGTTGTTACGGGGCCTGACTACCACGCAGAGGTTAGTGTCGCTCTGCTTGAAGCAGGAATCGATGTCTTCTGTGAAAAGCCTCTCGCAAATACTCTCGTGGAAGTCCGGAGTATGGTCGAGGCCGCCGACAGGTCGAACAAGATTCTGATGGCCGGTTTCAACCGGCGCTTCATGCCCGCGTATCAGAAGGCGAAACAGATATTCACCGAGAACGGGTTGGAACTACTTACGATTGAGAAGAACAAAGAGTCTAATCAGCACCGAGCACTTCTCCAGGACGGCATCCACATGGTGGATGCTATGCGTTGGTACTGTGGTGAGGCAGTGGACGTCCAGGCTTGGACCCGGTGGCGGGAGGACGATGAACATGAGGAGACAATCCTAGCAAACATCAAGTTTGACACCGGGATTCTTGGGAATCTCGTGATTCATCGAAATGGGGGAGGTTGGCTTGAGAAGGCGGAGCTCTACGGCAGCGGCTACACGGTGATCGTAGATGCTCCCGAATCACACTCGCATCACTCACGGTATGAATGGACAACACGTTTCCAGCCTGGGAGGATGGGCTACGTTACCTCAGCGACTTGGTTTCAGCCAGGAATTCGAGCATTTTATCAACTGCGTACAGCAACGCAGCGAGCCTATCACGAATGGACGTGATGCGTTGAAGACGCACGAGCTGGTTAACGCCATTTACGAATCCGCAGGTCTGCCTTCTCTGTAGTTCCATGATCAAGACAGCGGCCGGTCGTACTCGATTTGACCTGCCGCGTCCAAATCGCCGAAAGTAAGGATACTATTCACAGAAAGGGTTGCATCATGTCCACCATTCGACTGAACCGCCGCAGCTTTCTCAAAGGACTTAGCGCCGCCAGCGTAGTTGCATTGACAGCTTGTCAAGCACCTGTGGCACCAGCACCGGGACAGGAAAGTGACCAGGTTCCCGAGCAGCAGGGCCAAACTTTGGTCTTCTGGCGTTTCCCATCGGCCGTTCAGACGGCGGCTCTTGAGGACGCATTCAGCCGGTATGCAGAGGAGAACCCAGGTTTCGCCGTGGAGATGGCTGAGTTTGGCCCTATGGCTGAATACCGCCAGAAAATCCTGGCTGCAATTGCCGCCAACACAGCACCGGACTTTCTTCTGTCCGACGGCCCGTGGCTTCCTGAATTCGCATCGCGCGGCATTATCAGCCCTGCATCTCCGGACGTCGAACAGGATGTCACAGCGAATTGGACGCGTGGCGGCCAGTCTTACGTGACATTCGAGGGTACGGTCTACGGCTATCCGTACGAAACCAGCATCCATCAGACCTATGTCAACAATGCTATGTTTGAGGAAGTGGGCCTTGATCCTCTCAATCCACCGACTAATTCCTGGACTGAGTTTCGTGAAGCAGTGAATGCGCTGGCTCGCGTCGAAGACGGCACTCTTGTGCGGGCTGGGTTTCTGGCCAACCCACGCTTGTTTTACCTGGCGGGATTTCTGTGGAATAACGGCGCAGCGGTTGTCAACGAAGATATCTACGGGAACCTACAGGAACCTGTGAAGTCCACAGTTGTCTGAGCCGGAAGCCATGGAAGCATGGCAACTCTGGTATGATCTCTACAACACCGATGAGGTGGCTTCAGCAACTTTTCCGTCGCATACGGACTCCTTTACGCAAGGAATGACGGCCATGGTCGTTAGTGGCAACTTCTTCATTGACGGATTGAAGATTAACGTGCCGGACATGGACTACAGCATTGCGCCTTATCCGACCAATATCGGCGACAGCCAAGCTGGGCTTGGCGGCTGGATGTGGGCAGTCATGGAGTCTGCCGAGCCCGAGAAAAAGGAAGCTGCTTGGGAGTTCCTCAACTGGGCCAACACGAAGGAAAATCTGTTGAAGACGTTGGACTATTATACCTGGCTAATTACACGCATAGATGTGTTGGAGTATCCGGAGCTCGATGCAGTTCTGCCCGAGAAACTCAAGCCATTCTATGATGTGCTTCCGACGATTACCTTTGTGCGGCCCAAGTCGGTAGCGTACCAGCAAATGGAATCCGCGGTCGATCCCATCATCCAGCAGATGTTGCTCGGCGACTTAACTGCCGAACAAGCTGCCTTACAGGCCGATGACGCAGTGAACGCTCTTCTAGAAGAGTCTGGCGGCAAATAGTTGACTCAGGTAAGTTCAATGGTCAATACCAGAGCAACGCCATGGGTTACTCAGGAGATCTCTCCTGCTCTGGTATTAACTTTCCTCCGGTGCCCCCTGCCGCTACACGACATCTGGAAAAACAGATTATGGCACAGAACATCTCTAGCTCGTATCGGTCGCACGGAGGATCTAGCCGGCGAAAATCGAGCCTAAGCAAGCAGCGGCGAAAACTTGTGATAACTGGATACGTTTTCGTGCTGCCCGCGATGGTATTTTTCTACGGCGTACGCATGATCCCAATGTGGTTTGCGCTGTACCTAAGCTTCACCGACTGGGACATCCTAACGCCGGACAAATCTCTGGTGGGACTGGACAACTACGCTGATGCTTTGACCAACGCAATTTTCTTGACTAGCCTTCGCAACACTGCCTACTATACAGGCACTGATCGTAATCGTCGGCATTCCACTCGCCCTTTTTCTAGCAATTTTAGTGTCCAAGTTAGTTCATTCAGTATCAGTAGGAGTGCGGTTTGCTTTCTTTATTCCACTCGTGACTTCTACAGTCGCAGTCACAGTGATTTGGGCCTGGATCTACCAACCCATGTTTGGCCTTTTCAATTCATACCTTAAGGCTTTTGGGCTGCCAGCGCTGGGCTGGCTGCTCGACCCAACACTTGTGATCCCATCTATCGCAATCATGAATATCTGGAAGGGTGTTGGCTACAATATCATTATCTTTTTTGCCGGCCTAAACGCGATTAGATCAAACTTACTATGAGGCCGCTTCGATCGACGGTGCGCAGCGTTGGCACTCATTTCGCTACATCACCGCTTCCACTGCTCAAGCCGACCACGCTGCTTGTTTTTGTCATGACCATTATTGGCAGTTTTCAGGTTTTCGTCCCAGTCTACATCATGACCAAAGGCGGGCCGGGCTACTCAAGCCGAGTCATCGGATTACACATCTATGAAGAAGCATTTATGAATTTGAAGATGGGTAGTGCTTCGGCAATGGCGATGATTCTTTTTGCAATTATTCTTGTTGCAACTCTGTTCCAACTTAAGATTGGGCGAAGCAATGTCGAATATTAGCCTTGGCCGGAAGAGAGCGCGTGGTGTACCTCGACATCGAGACATGAATGGTTCCGTGTCTCAGGCAAATAGAAAAACTCGTTGTCCATCTGTTCATGATTGGGCTTGCGGTTCTTATGCTGATTCCCTTCGCCTGGATGGTGAGCACGGCAGTAAAACCTGCCGATCAAGTATTGAGTCTGACCCCGGAATGGCTTCCTAACGAAATCGTTCTTGAAAACTTCTCATATGTTTGGAACGCAATACCGTTTTCTCGATTCTACGTAAACAGTCTTGTAGTCGCATCGGTGACAACCATTAGTACTACGCTT
Organism: uncultured Chloroflexia bacterium; assembly: GCA_963752485.1. GTDB lineage: Bacteria > Chloroflexota > Anaerolineae > Caldilineales > Caldilineaceae > JASGTU01. The sequence continues at coordinate 881,793 of CAVVYP010000006.1, read as the reverse complement.
TTAGCTGCGTTGGCAGGGTACGCATTTGCCAAATTCGAGTTTCCAGGCCGAGATTTGATTTTCATCAGTTTTCTTGCAACCATGATGGTTCCTTCACAGGTCACATTTATTCCTCTTTACATTATTATGGCAAGACTCAAATGGATAGACACATACTTTGGCCTCATCGCTCCTGGATTGATGAGTGGATTTGGTGTGTTTCTGATGCGCCAGTACCTTAGGAGTTTGCCGACCGAGTTCATTGAAGCAGCCCGTATCGATGGCGCTTCAGAATTGGGCATCTTCGTACGGATCATTCTTCCCTTGGCGAAGCCTGCGCTTGCCACCGTGGCTATATTTACATTTATGGCCGAATGGGACGCGTTTCTCTGGCCATTGATCGTCACCAACTCGGTCAAAATGAAGACGATTCCGCTAGGAATCTACGTCATTTTATCAACAAGAGGCAGGCTACCCTGCCGCGTTATAATTGGATCATGGCGGCAAACCTAATCGGGCTGGTCCCGGTCCTAATTGTTTTCTTGTCATTGCAGCGCTATTTCGTGCGCGGCATTGTATCTGGCGGTCTCAAAGGCTAGTGAAGCTAGAAAGATCATGAGTGATTCAGGTGAAGAAATCCATCACATTGCGTGCATTCCCGCCAACGATGTCTACCTCTAGATCGTGTCAAGCTAGCCAAGAAAGCCGGCTACAATGCAGTCGAGGCTCAATTTGGAGCCAGGCCTTGACATCCATCCTGATTTGCCAAACCAGGAGATCGAAGTCCTTGGCAGGTCCGTTCGGGAGATGGATATGGAGTTCAGACTCCATCTACTCTCGAGAGCAGTGGAAGTACCTGATTAGTTTCCGGAGACAGCAAACGTCGTCGCCAGGCAGAAAGAATTGTCAGTCGCCTTGTCGAGGTGGCTGAAATTCTCGAAATCGGGGCCGTGCTTGTTATTCCAGGGGCGGTAGATGATTCCCTGTTTGGCAAGGAGCCTGAGATCGTCTCCTATGATGTAGTATACGATAGGGTGCAAGAGTCCCTAACGCGGCTCCTGCCGCTGGCGGCAAACACGGGCACGGTCTTGGCGATCGAGAATGTGCCTAGCAAGTTTCTGTTAAGCCCGTTGGAAATGGCCCGCTTCGTCGATGAGCTTGGCAACAACAACTTGGGTGTCTATTTTGACGTGGCCAATGCCATGCCTCATGGGTTTCCAGAACACTGGATCAGATTATTCTGGTGCGCAGAATTGCCGCGGATCCATGTTAAAGATTACCGACTGGATGTCGGCGGCCTCAGAGGCTTTACAGGGTTGCTGCCAGGGTGATGCCAATTGGCCGGCCGTCGTCTCAGCCATTCGAGACATCGGTTACGATAGCTATATCACATCGGGAAGTGTTGCCGGCCTACAGATATCACGGTGAAAGGCTAATTTACGAGACTAGTGACGCCATATCAGCAATCTTTGATCTTCCGTAACCACTACCATTCTTACGTTTACGCATCACCAGCCCAAATAGGAGTTCGATATGAAAATCAGTGTTTTCACTACCATACTCCCAGATCTGACTCCTGAAGAGGCAGCCATCGAACTACGCGATGCAGGATATGACGGTGCAGAATGGCGGGTAACGAGGATCCCCGAGGCACGCCGAAACGAACTGCCATCGTTTTGGGGGAACAATCTTTGTACATTTGAACCTACTCTAGAAGATGCTACTCGGGCCAAGCAGTTGTCGGAAGCGCATGGATTGGAGATTCCGCATCTAGGTTCCTACATCTCGGTAGGTGATCTCGAAGCAGTAGAGAAGAATGTCGAGTTTGCAGAGTGCGCCGGGACCGATCGTCTCCGAGTAGGTGTGGCCAGGCTAGATGCGTCAACAACTTATCGACAGGCGTTCGGCGAAACACTTAGCTTCCTGCGAGATGCAGCGGTCTTGGCAGGTGAGCACAACATCAAGTTGCTGATTGAGACACATCACGGAACTGTAATCCCAAGTGCATCGGCAACCTATCGCCTTGTTGAAAGTTTCGATCCGAATGGGTGGGAGTAATCTATGATCCTGGCAACATGGCACAGGAAGGCTATGAGAATTATCAGTTAGGGGTAGAAGTTCTGGGACCCTATCTGGCGCATGTACATGTCAAGAACGCGAAATGGATGAAGCAGGAAGACGATGGAGGATGGCGTGTAGCTTGGTCACCAATGGAAGATGGAATCATCGACTTTCGAGTACTCTTCGATGTCCTTCGACGGGCAGGATATGACGGGTGGTTGGGTATAGAGGATTTTAGTACTGTCCGACCTACACGCGAGGCATTACGTCATAACATCCAGTTTGTTCGCGGCCAGCTTGCAGAAATCGCGGCCTGAGCTGTCAATTGCGCAAATTAACTGTAGCGTGCTATCCGGCTGTTTCGTGTATTAGTTCAGCAAGAGCTTATTGCCAAAGGTCCACTGCACCAGCAAAGATCAGTATACGTCGTGAATAGCGATATCAAGGTTGTGGATGTCCAGACCTACAAAGTGCCTACAAGCTGCCGTACGCCGCTAAAATTCGGCGCGGTCGTCGTGGAAGAACTGCCACTTGGCTACGCACGCGTAACGGTCGAAAATCGTACCGGTGTACGCGCTGAGGGCTGGGGTGCGATGTTTCTCATGGATCTGTGGGCTTGGCCTGTTTCCCAGGCCCCCCACGAGGCGCAAGAGTCGCGTCATGCGTGACCTGATGGACGCCTATGCCCAGGTTGCACTCAGCTATGGGGCGTATGCCCACCCGCTTGAATTGTTCGCGGAAACGGAGTCTGAGCTGCGTCGCCTTGGCCGAATGCTTTGCGACCGATATACTCCCGGAGAGGAGATGCCCTATCTTGGGATGCTCGTTTCGGCTAGTCCGGTGGATCACGCTGTTCACGATGCCTTCGGTAAAGCCAATGGTATCGATTCCTACACTGGTTACGGTTCATCCCACATGGACTTCGATCTTTCGCGCTATCTAGGTTCTGACTATCGTAACGTATACCCGTCTCAGTTCCTGCGCCAGGACTATTTGCCAACGGTACCAGTGTTTCACCTGGTCGGCGGACTTGATCTGCTTCGCCGTGATGAAGTGACCGAGTCTTTTCCCCAAGACGGAATACCAAACTCCTTGGATGACTGGATTGTGCGTGACGGGGTCTTTTGCTTGAAGGTCAAACTTCGGGGGCGTGATCTTGCTTGGGACATACAGCGCACCAAAGACGCATCCCAGGTTTACCATGAGGTGCGTTCCGTAAACCGTCCTGACCTTCCTGTTCGACCATTCCTTACGGCAGACACGAATGAGCAGTGTGAGTCTCCGGACTACATCGTGGAATACCTTAAGAAGCTCAAAGAGCAAGCCCACGATGTCTATGACGAGATTCTCTACATCGAGCAGCCTACAGAACGAGACCTAGCTGCACATAGGTGGGACATGCGCCCAATTTCTCAACTCAAGCCAGTACTCATCGACGAGAGCCTCAGCAATATCGAGGACTTCAATCTCGCGCTCGAACTTGGGTGGTCAGGCATTGCACTGAAAAGTTGTAAATGCTTGAGTTCTGCTCTGCTATTCTTGCCTATGGCGGAGCTAGCACGCATCCCCTATGCGATACAAGACCTGACAAATCCTTCGTTGGCGCTACTGGAGTCGGTCGGATTCGGCAGCGCGGACCCATACAATCTTGGGAGTTGAAGCGAACTTCGCGCCAGTTCTTCCCTGAAGCCGATAGAGTTCTGGCAGATGTACATCCCGATCTCTGTCAGGTTCACAATGGAATCGCAAACACTTCGACACTGACGGGCCCGGGTTTGGGGATGCAGGTGGAAAAGATGGCAGGCTTCAGGACAGCCGAAGAGTGCAAGCAAATCACGCTTTGAGGTGATGTGATCTCGGCGGCCGTGTTCGCAACGGTTGGCCTGGCGGCTGCCGGTCTGTTGATTCCGCGACGCCGGATGGACTGACGCGTTTGGCGCAGTTGGTGCGCTGACGAAAGCTAGTGTGAGAAGTGGCGCCGGGGGTACCCCCGGCGCCACTTGTGATCTGTGGATGCGGTGGGTGACGGGGTGAGGGGGTGAGCGCCGTAGGTCCCTCTTGCAGAGCGATGCCGCGCTGCATGAGCGGACGTGTGGGAATGACAGGCGTGCTATGGCACGTGGTCAGGAGTGGATTCCCGCTACGGGCATGCGGGAATGACGGGCGTGCGATGGCGCGCTCAGTCGGGGTGGATTCCCGCTACGGGCTCGCGGGAATGACGGGCGTGCTGATGGCGCGCTCGAGCGGGGTGGATTCCCGCTTAGGGCATGCGGGAATGACGGGCGTGCTGTGGCGCGGTCGGCCGGGGGTGGATTCCCGCTACGGGCATGCGGGAATGACAGGCGTGCGATGGCGCGCTCAGTCGGGGTGGATTCCCGCCTAGGGCATGCGGGAATGACAGGCGTGGTATGGCGCGCTCGGCCGGAGCGGATTCCCGCTTAGGGCATGCGGGAATGACTGCTGCGCCAGAGATCTCAACCGATCGACACGACCTTGCCGGTGCGGGCGGACTCGTATTGGCCGAGTGCGCTGAGCAGGAACTGCTGGCTGAGCGAGAGCGGAACCACGGGCTCGGCTCCGTCCAGAACGCACGCCTCCATGGCCTGGACTTCGCAGATGTAGGGGCTGACGGCCGGCGTGACGATCTCCTCGCGCTTGCCGTCGTGCGTCGAGAACGTCATAACGCTGTCCTTGCCCGCCTGGCCGGGTTTCCAGGGCTCCGGGATGACGAGGGTTCCGAATTCGCCGACGATGTGGGCGCCTTCGCGGAACGGCGAGCGGAAGCCGCTGGAGAGCTGGGCCACGGCGCCGTTGTCGAAGCGCAACTGGGAGCGCATGGCGACGTCCACGCCGGTCTCGCCCACGATCTGCTGGGACCAGATTTCGGCGGGGGCGCCGTCGCCGATCATGTAGATCGCCAGGCTGTTGGGATAGACGCCCACGTCCCACAGGCCGCCGCCGACCAGCTCTTTGCTGAGGCGAATGTTCTCGCTGTCTTCCGGGCGCAGGTAGAAGTGGAACCAGGACGTGACCGTCTGGATCGCGCCCAGTTCGCCGGCGTCGATCATCTGCTTGGCGCGCTGCGTCTGCGGGTGGTGCAGGTACATGAAGGCTTCGAAGACGGTGACGTGGTTATCCTTAGCGGCTTCGGCCATCTGGTTGAGCCCGTCGAGGGTGACGGAGGCGGGCTTTTCGCAGAGGACGTGCTTGCCCGCTTCGGCGGCGCGCACGGTCCACTCGGCGTGCATGGAGTTCGGCAGGGGAATGTAGATCACATCGACGTCGGGATCGGCCAGAAGCGCTTCGTAGCCTGTGATGGCCTTTGGGATGCCTTTTTCTTTGGCGTAGGCTTGGGCGGATGCTTCGCTGCGGCTGGCGACGGCGACGAGTTCACTGCGTTCGGATTCTCGAATCGGCGTGATCAGGGCGTCGTTGATGCCGGCGGTCGAGAGCAGTCCCCAGCGGATCTTGTCGGCCATGTTCTCCCTCCAGGTTCGGGTATGGGTGTGCGGTTGCAGGTATGTTCTGTTGCATTGTACTCTGAGTTATGGAGTCGGGCTAGTCGGTGGGCTGGGGATGAGTGGGTGACAGGGTGATGGATGATTGGGGGAGCTTGTGAAGGTCAGTTCGGTGGCGCAGATGCGGGAGATGGACCGGGCGGCGATCGAGCGATATGGGATCGCTGAGTCGCTGCTGATGGAGAATGCAGGGCGGGCGGCGTTCGACGTGCTGGCAGGCAAGGCGGAGCTGCGCGACCGTCGCGTGGTCGTGGTGTGCGGGGGCGGGAACAATGGCGGCGACGGGCTGGTGGTGGCGCGGCATATCGCCAGCGCGGGCGGCGACGTGGTCGTGCTGTTGCTGAGCGATGCGGACAGGTACGGGGGCGCGTCGCGCATCAACTACGAGGCGGTGTGCGCGCTGGGCATCCCTGTCGTGCGCGTGACGAGCGCGGATGCGCCGGCCGGCCCGATAGCGAAGGCGGATGTCCTGGTCGACGCGCTGTTGGGCACGGGCATCGACCGTACGGTGGAAGGCGTCTATGCGGACGCCATCGCGGCCATGAATCGCAGCGAAGCGCGTGTGCTCAGCATCGACATTCCGTCGGGCGTCAACGGCGACACGGGGCAGGTGATGGGCGCGGCCGTGCGCGCGGACTGGACGGTGACGTTTGGGCTGCCAAAGGCGGGGAATCTGCTGCTGCCCGGATGGGCGATGGGCGGCGAGCTGTTCGTCAGCCACATCTCGTTTCCGCCGGCGCTGTACGAGTCGGGCGACCTGCGCGTGGCGATCAACACGCCCATCGTTCCGCCGGCGCGTGACGTGGACGGGCACAAGGGCTCGTTCGGGCAGGCGCTGTTCGTTGCCGGCGCGGCCAACTATTATGGCGCGCCGTATTTCTGCGCCATGTCCTATCTGAAAGCGGGCGGCGGCTATGCGCGGCTTGCGGCGCCGGCGAGCATCGTGCCGGTCATCGCGGCGCGGGGGCCGGAGATCGTCTTCATTCCGCAGGCAGAGAACCAAGCGGGCAGCATGGGCCGGGGGAACCTCGACGGTCTGCGTGGAGCTGGCCGAACGTATGGACTTCGTGGTGATCGGTCCGGGGCTGTCGCTGGATGAGGAGACGCAGGAGTTGGTGCGGCAGCTGGTGGCGTCGGTGGACAAGCCCATGCTGATCGACGGCGACGGGCTTACGGCGGTGCATAGTGACCTGGCGTGTGTGCGCGAACGGCGTGCGCACACCGTACTCACGCCGCATTTGGGCGAGATGGCGCGCCTCACGGGATGCAGCGTCGAGGAGTTGCGCAGGGATAGCGTCGCCGCGCTGCGCGCGCTGTGCGAGGACGTGCAGGCGACGGTGGTGATGAAGGGCGCGCACACGTTGATCGGCTATGCGGACGGCCGCGTGTATGTGAATATGACGGGCAATTCCGGCATGGGGACGGCCGGTTCCGGCGATGTGTTGGCGGGTGCAATTGCGGCCATGCATGGGCTTGGGCTGCCGTTCGACGAGGCGGTGCGCATGGGCGTGTTCGTGCACGGGCTGGCGGGGGACCTGGCCGCGGCGGAGATCGGCGAGGACGGGATGACGGCGACGGACGTGCTGTCGCATCTGCCCGCGGCGGTGCGCACGCTGCGTGCGGGGGCGGATGCGCCGCTGCTTGCGGGGTATCTGCCGCAGGTGGTGTAGGTTGGCGGGCGGATGATCTTCCGGGAAGCGGTGGCGGGGCCTGGGCGGCCTGCGCGGGGAGCTTCCCGGAAGACGAGTGGGCTAGCCGCGGCCGAGGTATTTCTGCGTGGTAGGCAGGACGATGGCCTCCAGTACGTTGACGTGGAGCGGCAGGGCGCTCATGGTGACGGCGACCTCGGCGAGCTCGTCCACGGTCATCATGGGCTCGTCGTCCTGGACCCTGTCGCTGGCGGCGCGCCGCTCGGTCAATGTGTTGCCCGGGTGGATCATGCTGGCGACGACGTTGTACTCCCTGCCTTCCAGCGCCATGGACTTGGTGAGACCGACCAGGCCGTGCTTGGTGGTGTTGTAGGGCGCGGCGTTGGGCCGGCACATCTGCGCGGAGATGCTGCCCACGTTGATGATTCTGCCGCCGCCCTGGGCCTTCATGATGCGCATGGCTTGGCGGCCGCAGAGGAAGGGGCCGGTGAGGTTGACGGCCAACACCTTCAGCCAGGTCTCCAGGGGCAGTTCGTCGAGGGGCCCGCCGTCGAAGGCGCCGGAGTTGTTGATGAGGATGTCGACTCTGCCGAACTCCTGCATGGTGGCTTCGAACAGGGCGTCCACGGCCGCCTCGTCGGTGACGTCCGTGGGGACGACGAGGATGTTGACGCCGCTGTCCGCCAGCTCCTGGGCTGTCTGGTCGAGGTTGGCGCGCTTGCGCGAGGCGAGTACGAGGTCTGCGCCTTCCCGGGCGAAGGCGCGGGCCATGCCCTTGCCGATGCCGGTGCCTGCTCCGGTGATGATGGCGACTTTGCCGGATAGGGTTGCCATTGGGTGATGTTTCCTCCTTGGGTATGGGAATGTGAAGGGAGACCGGTGGTTCTGCCGGTACGAAGCTAGATGGTCATGGTGAATAGCGTACGCCGTGCGTTGCGAGATTGGCAAGCGGCGGATGGGCTTCTGTGATTTTGGGCTTGAGCCGGAATCGAGGTTGGCGGGGGATGGATTCCCGCTAACGGCATGCGGGAATGACAGCGTTCGGCAGATGTCATTCCGGGCTTGACCCGGAATCTAGGGTTGACCCGCGATGGATTCCCGCTGAGGGCATGCGGGAATGACAGCCACGCGGACATGTCAGGCCAGAGACCTGACCTACTGTTTGGTGGCGGGGCGGGGGGTTGACTTGCGGATTGGGTTGGTGGGGCTGCCGGCCTTTCAGAATTTTGGCTGGATGGTGACGGATACCGGGTCGTTGCCTTGGAGGAAGTCGAAGTCGGCTCCTTGGGGGGCTTGGGTTACGTGTTGTTCGTAGAGTGCGCCGTAGCCGCGTTGGTAGACGGGCGCGGGCGGTTGCCAGTCTGCGCGGCGGCGGGCGAGTTCTGCGTCGTCGACGTGCAGGGTGAGCGATCGGTTGTCGAAGTCGAGCTCGATCTCGTCGCCGTCGCGGACGAGGGCCAGCGGTCCGCCCACGGCGCTTTCGGGCGACACGTGGAGCACGATGGCCCCGAATGCGGTGCCGCTCATGCGCGCGTCGGAGATGCGCACCATGTCGCGCACGCCGCTGCTGCAGGAGCTTCTTGGGGATGGGCAGGTTGCCGACTTCGGGCATGCCGGGACCGCCGACAGGACCGCTGTTCTGCAGCACGAGCACGTCGTGCTCGCTGACGTCCAAGGTCCGGGTCGTCGATGCGGGCGCGCAGGTCGTCGACGTCGGTGAAGACGACGGCGCGGCCTCGGTGGTTGAGGAGCGCGGCGGAGGCGGCGGAATGTTTGATGACGGCGCCGTCCGGGCAGAGATTGCCGCGCAGGATGGCGAGGCCGCCTTCGGGGTGCAGCGGGTCGTCGAGGGGGCGAATCACGTCCCGGTTCTGGATCTCTGCGTGGGCCACGTTTTCGGCCAGCGTTCCGCCGGTCACGGTCATGCGCGTCGCCGTGCAGGAGGGGCAGGAGTTGTTTGAGCACAGCGGGGACGCCGCCGGCGTAGTGCAGGTCCTCCATCTGGTAGGCGCCGCTGGGTCGCAGGCTGGCGATGATGGGCGTGCGGCGGCTGATGCGGTCGAAGAGGTCGAGGGGCAGGTCGATGTTGAGGCGGCCGGCGATGGCGGGGAGGTGAACGACGGCGTTGGTGCTGCCGCCGACGGCGCAGAGCAGGGTAATGGCGTTTTCGAAGGCTTCGACGGTCAGGATGTGTGAGGGGCGCACGCCTTCGCGCGCCAGGTCGACGATGCGACGGCCGCTGCGTTCGGCGATGCGCACGCGGTCGCCGTCCACGGCGGGGGTGGCCCCGTTGCCGGGCAGCGCGATGCCGAGGGCTTCGGTCAGGGAGTTCATGGTGGAGGCGGTGCCCATGACCATGCAGTGGCCGGGGCCGCGGAAGACGGCATCCTCGGCGGCGCGGTAGGTCTCGGCAGAGATGGCGCCGGCGGTGTATTCCATGGTCAGGCGGCGGCAGTCGGTGCACGCGCCCACCATTTCGCCGCGGAAGTGGCCGTTGAGCGCGGGGCCGCCGGAGACGACGATGGTGGGGACGTCCGCGCTGCACGCGCCCATGATGGCGGCGGGCACGGTCTTGTCACAGTTGACGAGCAGCACGACGCCGTCCAGGGGCTGGGCGCGGATCATCTCCTCGGTGTCGATGGCGGCCAGGTTGCGGTAGAGCATGGAGGTGGGGTTGAGGTAGATTTCGCCCAGGGAGATGGTGGGGAATTCGAGCGGGAAGCCGCCGGCCTGCCAGACGCCGCGCTTGACGGCCTCGGCGAGCTGGTTGAGATGGCTGTTGCAGTTGTTGAGTTCGCTGTAGGTGTTGCAGATGCCGATGAGGGGGCGCTGCATGTCGTCGTCGTCGTAGCCCATCGCCTTGGTGAAGGCGCGATGGGTGAATCCGGCGACGTGGCCTTCGGTGAAGAAGGAGCGGCTTCTGGAGATGGACTGGTCGTGTTGGTTGGTCATTGGCGGTGAGTGCTCACGTGTGCGTGTTGCGTTGGTTGGGCCGGGCGTGTGTTCGCGGCCGGCGTGCGGCGATTGCGTGATCGGCGGAACGGGTTGTCCCGGCCGTGATCAGGGCGCGGGCGGCGGCTATGTCCGCCAGTCCAGGATGATGCCCAGGGCGCTGACGTCCCAGTTGCGGAGGAGATCGTAGGCGCCGGCCGCGTCGGATGCGGAAAAGCGGTGGGTGATCAGCGGCTCGACGCGGATGCGGCCGGCGGCCAGTAGCCGCAGGGCGACCTCTCTGTCGGCGGATTGCGTCCAGTAGGCGGCGTGGGATTCGAGCGCGGGGCGGGCGATGTCGTGCGCGCCGATGACGAGCAGACCCTTGCGGTGGATGTCGCGGTAGAAGTTGACCTCGCTGGTGACGCCGCGCGTGCTGCCGAGGAGGACGACGCGGCCGAAGGGGGCGGCCAAGTCGAGGGCGGCGTTGACAGCGTCGGGATGGCCGGTGGCCTCGATGACGACGGCGGGCGGATCGAGTACGCGGCTGCCGTCTTCGGCGCTGAGCACGGTCTCTAGGCCGGCCGCGCGCGCGAATTCCAGGCGCGAGGCGTCGCGGTCGATGACGGTGACGGGCAGGCCGCCGTTTAGCGCCGCGAGCTGGCCGGCCAGCAGGCCGATGAGGCCGGAACCGAGCACGGCGACGCTTTCGCCGATCTCGATGCGCGCCTTGCGCACGCCCTGCAGCGCGATGGAGACCAGGTTGAAGAAGGCGGCTGCTTCGGCGTCCGAGGCCGTCGGGCAGGGGATAGGTTTCGGCGGCGACTGTCTGGACGAGGGAGGCGTGGTGCGTGGGGCTGGCGACGCGCATGCCAACGGCGCGATTCGGTCACAGCGCTCGCCGATGGCGATGATTTCACCGATGTTGTTGTAGCCGGTGAACTGGGGGTAGGCCTGCGTGGTGTTGGGCAGGCCGAGGAAGAAGGCGCGTTCCGTGCCCGGACTGATGAGCGAGGCGAGGGTGCGGATGCGGACTTCGTCGGGCTTGAGCTCCGGCAATTCGCGCTCTTGCAGGGACATTTCCCCGGCGGCGGTGAATACGACTTGCTCACTGATGTTGTTCACGCTTCACCTCATGGCGACTTGGGAAGTTGATGGCGGTTTCGAATGGCGGTATGAGACAGGGCGCAGCCCGGGCCTGCCATTCCCGCATGGTGGTTTGGGCGATCCACTGCGCGCACGAGCCTGCGTCCGCGCAGTGGATCGCCGGCGAAGGCCGGAATGACACGTGGACAATTCTATCGTTCAGATCCTAGTAGCTGTCCAGTTCATGCTCTGCGATGTAGTCGTAATTGATGTCCATACCCAGACCGGGCTCCAGCGAGACGTGTACGAAGCCTTCGTCGTCCATGGGGTCGACGAGCTGGTTCAGCCAGGGGGCGGGCTGCTCGTAGTCGATGAAGGGATGGAGCAGGCCGCGCTCGTAGAATTCGCCGGGCGTGGACATGGCGCAGAGGACGTGGAGATTGCCAACGCCGCCGCCGTGGACCTCCATGCGCATGCCGAAGGCTTCGGAGAGGTGTGCGATCTTCATGAGCGGCGTGATGCCGCCGACGTCATGCACGCCGCCGCGCACGATGTCGCAGGCGCCGAACTTGATCCATTCGGCGCGGGTGAACATCTTGCCCTCGGCGGTCTCCGGTCCGCAGATGGGCAGGGACGTGTTTTCGCATAGCCAAATATAGGATGACATGCTGTGTTCGTCCATGGGCTCTTCCATCCAGTAGTAGTCCAGCTTCTCCAGCTCTTTGGCGAGGTAGAGGGCCTCCTCGCGGCTGTAGTAGTGGAAGGGGTCGAGCATGAGGGGGATGTCGGGGCCGACGGCTTCGCGCACGGCGGCGCAGGCGGCGATGTCGCGCTTGGCGCTGGGCGCGCCGTCGTAGGGCGGCTGCCAGGTGTGGAGCTTGAAGGCTGGGTAGCCGCGCTGCATGCTCCACTCGGCGAACTCGGCGTAGGCTTCGGGCGTGTCGAGGCCGCCTTCGAGGTCGTCGCCGCACATGGTGCTGGCGTAGGCGGGCACCTTGTCGCGGGCGCCGCCGAGGAGGCGATGGACGGGCTGTCCCGCCTGCTTGCCGGCCAGGTCCCAGAGGGCGAGGTCGACGACGGCGAGGACGCGGTCATGCAGGGTGGTCAGGTTGAGGCGCTGGCGCTCCTTGAGGGCCTGCCAAATGCGTTCGCGGTAGAGGGGGTCCTGGCCGACGAGGATGGGCTTGACCAGTTTCTCCAGCGTGCCGCGGGCGATGGCGCCGAAGGCCTGGCCGCTGACGCCTTCGTCGGTGTGGATGGTGACGAGGGACTGGGAGGCGTCGTTCTCCGGGCCCGGGTGGCCGTGGCCTTCGGAGTCGCGGACGGTCTTGGAGCGGTAGGAGAAGGTCTGGACGGTGACATTGGTGATTTGCATGGTGGATTCCTTCGCTTCGGCTGGATGGGATGGTCGAGATTTGGGATGATGGCGCTTGATGGGTTGTCGGTATAGGTAGGTTCGCGCGGCATGTAGGGCCGGCAGGCCGATTTTCATTCCGGGCGCGGGGGTGCTTGGGGTGCGGGGGGCTGGAGGGGGACGTCACTCTGGAAGAGTGACCTACGGGTGGTGCGATGGCTGGGCTTGGGTGCGATGGTTGGGCTTGGTGCGGGGGTTGGAGGGGGGAGGCGGGTGTCACTCTGGAAGAGTGACCTACGGGTGGTGCGACGGTTGGGCTTGGTGCGGAGGTTGGAGGGGGGGAGGCGGGTGTCACTCTGGAAGAGTGACCTACGGTGTGTGCGACGGTTGGGCTTGGTGCGGGGGCGGGGGCGGTGGTGTTTGGTTGGGGCGGGCGCGAGGTGGTTTTCATGGGGCGCCGGCTAGGCATTCGGTTCCGGGTGGTATTGGGCTTGGCGCCAGATGTATTTGGGTGCGTAGCCGAACGCCTGGCGGGCGCGCTCGGTGCTGAGGGGCGAGACATGGCCGGGCAGGTCGCCGCGGAGTTCGGTGGCGGGGCCGAAATAGGTGTCGATCAAGTCGCGGGTGGGCGTGTCTAGGACGACCTGTGCGCCGGTGATGTTGTAGGGGCCGGGCGGTACGCCGTCCGTCTCGATGGCGAGGCGGCAGGCGGCGGCTGCGTCGCGGGCGTCGGTGCGCGTCCATAGCAGCCAACTGCCGGAGGCGGGGTTGGACGCCAGGGCCTCGATCTGCGGCGCAATTTCGGACGGCGTGCGCACGCCCATGAAGCGGAAGGAGAGGATTGTCATGCCGTAGCGCTGCACGAAGTACTCGGCGGCCTGTTCGCCTGCGCTCTTGGAGAGGGCGTAACAGTTGACGGGCCGGGCGGGATGGTCCTCGTCCACGGGTGCGTAGAGGGGCGGCGCGCCGGCGAAGCCGTAGACCTGGGCGCTGGATGCGGAGACGATGCGCTGGATGCCGAGGTCGGCGCAGGCCTGGAAGAGGTTGAACGTCCCCTGCACGTTGTCGGCGTAGACGCGTGTGTCCGCGGCCTGACCGGCATTGGCCCAGGCGCCGAGGTGGATGACGGCGTCCGTTTGCGAGCGGGCGAGGGTCTGGTAGACGTCGCCGGCGCTGGTGAGGTCAAGATGGATGTGCCGATCCGCGGCGAGTGGCAGGGGCCGACAGGTCGGCGCCGACGACCGTGTGGCCGGAGTCGAGGAGTTCCTGCACCACGTAGCGGCCGATGCGACCGCTGCTGCCGGTGACGAGTACGTTCATGGCGGATGGCTCGCTTTCTATGTGTTGGCTGGGCGACTGGGCGTCGATTGCCCGCGAATGCCGGCGAGACGGTGTGTATGATACCACAACGGGCGCAGGCGGATTTGGCGGAGTGCGGCTGATTCCGCGCTCCGATGGCTGCGCAGCGCGATGGGAGCGCTGCTGTTTCACGGTCGGGGCTGCCGGTTCTGCGCGTGTCAGGCGGGGACGACGCGAGAGCGATGGAGGCGGGCGGCGGCGACGGCATAGACGATGGCGGTTGTGCAGAGCAGGATGGCAGCGGCTGCGAGCCAGAGATAGGGCGAGGTGGCCAGGGCGGGCAGGGCGTCGTGAAGGCGCGGTCTGCGAGCGACGGCGCGACTGCCATCACGGCTCGATTTGCCGCCAGGACAGCCAGCGCAATGGCGGGCGCGATGGCGATGGTTGCCTGGTGCGCTTGGCGGGCGCTGCGGGCGTTCAGTGAGAGGAGCGCGCCTGTGGCGGAAGCGAGCAGGCAGGCGAAGGGCGTCAGCGCCGCGGCGACGGCCAGGTAGACCGGGTGAACGGATGCGCCCTGCATGCCGGCTCCCGACAGCAGCACGATGGCTGCGCTTGCGAGGAGGGCGAGGAGCGTCAGCGCCCAGGCAAAGAGGGTGACGGCGGCGATCTTGCCCAGGAGGATGGCGGCGTCGGGCAGGCGCGTGGCGAAGAGGGCTTCCAGCGTCGCGCGTTCGTGTTCGCCGGCGAAGGAATCGCTGATGGGGCCTGCCACGATGAGCCACACGAGCCAGAACCAGAGAAAGAAGAACCCGGTGGCGCCGAGCCAGCCGCCCGTGAGGCCGATGGGAACCACGAGGCCGAAGAGACCCAGGACGAGGGCGAATGTGATCACGTCCCCGGCGGAGGGCATGAGCGATCGTCTGATGTTGCGCCACTCTTGGCGGCCGACGGTCCAGGCGTCCTGAATCACGGCGACTCCTCTTGCGCTGCGGCGCGCCGCAGGAGCGACTCCACAGCCGTCTTGAGGCTGGGCTCGGATTTTCGCACCTCGCTGACGGCGACGCCGGATTCGACGAGGAGGCTGACGAGGGGGGCTGTATCGACGCGGGCGGCAAGGTCCAGGATGACGCCGCCGTCGACGTGGTGTGCGGCGGCGACTTCCGGCCGGCGCAACAACAGGGCGACAACCTCATCGGAGAAGCCTCGCCCGTCGATTTCGATGGCAGGCGAAGCTCCCTGGCAGCAGACCTGGTCTGTGCGCCCGCCGGCGAGCACGCGGCCCTTGTGCAGGATGGTGACGCTGTGGCAGGTCGATTCCGTAACAGTGAGGTTGTTTGTCGCCATCAGCACGGTCATGCCGGTTTGGACGGCGAGGTTGCTCAGGTAGGCGGCGTTCTCGTCCATGGCGCCGGCGTCCAGCCCGGCGTTGGGTTCGTCGAGGAGCAGGAGCGACGGGCGATGCAGTAGGCTGCGTGCGATGCAGAGACGTTGTTTGAGCCCGCGGCCCCAGCCGGCAATCGGCTCGTCGCGGCGTTCCCAGAGCCCAGTCTGCTCCAGGAGCTCGCGCGTGCGGGCCTCTCGTTCGGGTGCGGGCATGCGCCAGATGCGGCCGAAGAAGTCGAGGTTCTCGTGGGCGGTCAGGCGTTCGTAGAGGCCGCAGGGTTCGAGGACTGTGCCCGTACGGCAGCGCACCTCGCAGCCCTGCGTGATGGGGTCGCAGTCCAGTACGGTGGCGCGTCCGGCGGACGGGTGCAGCAGGCCCAAGAGGAGGCGGAGCGTGGTGGTCTTGCCCGCGCCGTTGGGCCCGATCAGGCCGTGGACGACTCCATGCGGCACGCGCAGGTTCAGATCGGTCACAGCGGTGACCGATCCAAATGTGCGCGACAGGCCGTCTGTACGAATCGCAGGTTCTCCCACCTGCTGCTCCTCGCCGGGAGATGTGGCCGGATGTGATGTTGCATACCGTTGATCGCGGGCATGCACATCCAGTATACAGGTGCGGCGGGCGCGGGGATAGGGTCACATGTCCCTGTCTGGCGTGACATGTGCCATGCCATTTTTGGGACAAAGCGGCTATGTTGTAGTCTCGGCGGCCTCTACGGGGATTCTGACGGTGATTTTGGCGCCGGAGCCGGGTGAGCTGTCCAGCTCGAGGGTGCCGCGGGCTTTGAGTGCGCGCTCGGCCATGTTGTGCAGGCCGTGGCCGCTGTGGTCGCCGAGCGAATCGGGCGCGAATCCGATGCCGTCGTCGTCGATGGTCAGCACGAGGTGGGTCTCGTCGCCGCCGACGGTGACGTGGGCCACGGAGGCGTGGGAATGTCTGCGGATATTGGTGAGCGCTTCCTGCACGATGTGGAGCAGCTCGGAGGTCTGTCTCTGCGAAATGCGTTCGGCGGTGGCCGGGTCGATGTCGGACGAGACTTCGAGCACGGAATAGGCCTCCATCTCGCGGATGAGCTCTTCGATGCCGCTCTCGATGCTCTTGTCGGAGTAGTCGGGCGAGCGCAGGTCGTGGATGTAGGCGCGGATGTCGCGGATGACGGTGTTGAGGCCGGCGATGGCGTTGGTGATGCGTTCTTCGGCGAGCTTGGGGTCGTCGCGCAGACGATGGCCGGTGTCGTCCAGCATGAGGCCGATGGCGTAGATGGACTGGATCACGCCGTCGTGGAGGTCCATGCCGATGCGTTCGCGCTCACGCATGACCGCGATCTGCCGGGAGGCGCGATAGAGCTGTGCATCTTCGATGGCGATTGCGGCCTGAGCGGCGAACATCTCCAGCAGCTCCTGATCGCCGGCGGTGAATTCCAGATGAGTCTGCGCCGGATTGGGCGATCCGGGGTCGCGTGGGGCCAGTTTGTCGGCGAGATAGAGGTTGCCGAAGACGCGGCCTTTGGACGTGATGGGCACGCTGAGAAAGGAATGCATGTCCGGGTGGTGCGCGGGCAGGCCGGCGCGGCGCTCGTCGCCAGCGATGTCGGCGATGCGCACGGATTCGCCGCGAAAGAGAGAGACGCCCAGGAGTCCTTCGCCGCCGGGGAGGCGCCCGATCTGCGCCTGCGCGGAGGGAGAGACGCCGGACGTGATGAACTGGTCGATCTGGCTGCCGTCGTCGTTCAGGATGCCGAGCGCGCCGTAGCGGGCATGGATGAGCTCGCGGCTGAGGTCAACGACTTTCTGCAATACCGGCCGCAGCTCGTGCTCGGTGGTGAGGGCGGTCGTGGCGGAGTGGAGGGCCTCCAGCCGCTGCGTTTGCTGGCGGACTTCGGCGTTGCGGCGGTTGAGGGCGCCGATGATCCAGTACCAGAAGAGTGCGCTGCCGGCGCCGACGAGTGCGAGCTCCACGAGCATGTTGGCGACGGAGAGGGGCAGGCCGAAGACGAATCTGCGCAGGAGGAGGAGGCCCGCCCAGCAGAGAAGGGCGAGGGCGATGCCCAGCGCGCCAAGTAGGCGGCCGTCCATGCGCGACGCCGAGGGATTCTTCATATGATTGCGTTCAATTGCCCGATCATCATAACTATGCCAGAATTATAGCCGCCCAAATTGGAATCGGTCAACGCGATCGGGCGTGGCGCGTCTGCGATGGAGAACCCTGGACGCAGATCGGGCTGATCTGGCTGATTTTCGCTGATCTTGGGTGTGGATTCCCGCTAAGGGCATGCGGGAATGACAGGCTTGCGGACGTGTGATTCCGGGCTTGACTTGGGATCCGGGGGGCGTTGCGGTGGATTCCCGCTAAGGGCATGCGGGAATGACAACCATGCACGTGTTATTCCGGTTTTGATCCGGAATCCAGGGCGCGTGTGCGTGGAGTGGATTCCCGCTGAGGGCATGCGGGGATGACGGGTGGGACGTGGAGGCCTGCTGAGGGCATGCGGGGATGACGGGTGGGTGCGCTGGGAAATTGGTGGACGGGGTCGGGATGGGGTGTGGAAAGTGATGGGTGGATGAGGGCTGCGGATACGGACATGCGCTTGCGCATTTTGCTCGTGGACGACCACGAGGTGGTGCGATTGGGTCTGCGCGCGCTGTTGTCGCGCTACGAGCAGTTTGAGGTGGTGGCGGAGGCGGGGGACGCGGAGGAGGCGCTGGCGATGACGCTGGCGCATGAACCCGATGTGGTGGTGATGGATATCCGGCTTCCCGGCAAGAGCGGGGTGGAAGCCACGGAGGACATCATGCAGCCAGCGGCCGGACACGAAGGTGGTCATGCTCACGTCGTATGCGGAGGACGAGGTGCTGATCGACGCGATTGCCGCCGGCGCGTCGGGCTATGTGCTGAAGCAGATCGGCGGGGATGACCTGGTGCGCGCGCTGATTACGGTGGGCCGGGGCGAGTCGATGCTGGATCCGGCGGTGACGCAGAAGGTGTTCGCACAGGTGCGCAGCAGCGCAAGGCAGGCGGACGACGAGCGGTTCTCGGCCTTGACCGACCAGGAGCTGGCGATCTTGGCCCTGATGACGGACGGGCTGACCAACAAGGAGATCGCGCGGCGCATCTTCCTGAGCGAGAAGACGGTGCGCAACTATGTCAGCTCGATCCTGGCAAGCTGGGCGTGACGTCCCGCGCGGAGGCGGCGGTGTTTGCCGTGCGCCATCACATCGAAGAGCATCTGCCGGCCGGAGAGGACGAGCAGGAGGAAGGCTAGCCTGTTGCAGCACGGCGGGGCGGTGATGCCGGGCGCAAGGATGGGCGTGATCACGCAGTTGAAAGTGCAGAAGCGCGACAAGGACCGGGTCAGTGTATTCGTGGATGGCGAATACGCGTTTTCCGTCAGCATGCTGGCCGCCGCCAACTTGCGGCGGGAGCAAGAGTTGACGCCCGGCGAGATCGCCGAGCTGAAGCGCGAGGGCGATGCGCATCTGGCGTACCAGAGGGCCGTGCGCTATCTGGGGTACCGGCCGCGCAGCACGGCGGAGATCGAGCGGTATCTGGGCAAGAAGGAGTACGGCGAGGAAATCGTTGCGGACGTGGTGTCGCGGTTGGAGCGACAGGGGTATCTGGACGATCACGCCTTTGCGACGTTCTGGGTGGAGAACCGCGAGCAGTTTCGCCCGCGCGGCAAGCGGGCGCTGGCCTATGAGCTGCGGCAGAAGGGCGTGCCCAGGGATGTGATCGACAGGGCGCTGCAGGGGGTCGAGGAAGAGGATGCGGCCTGGTCCGCGGTGAGCGCCAAGCTGCAGCGGTGGGCCGAGTTGGACGAGTACGAGTTCAAGCAGCGGGTGATGGGCCATTTGAGCCGGCGGGGCTTCCCGTACGCGGTGTGCCGGGAGACGGCGGACCGGGCATGGAAGGAACTCGGGTCGGCGGGATGATTTGCAGGGCGGCGCGCAGGTGTGGGCGCGAGGTTACTCGATGCGCTCCACGATTGCGTTGCCGTTGGTCAGTTCGACGACAGCGTTCACGAAAGCAGAGTAGGCCTCTTCGGGGAGTACGACGCGCAGGGTGACGTCGACGGCGAAGTCTTCGTCGACGACCTCGGCTTCGAAGTCCGCGAGCGAATTGCGCAGGGGCGTGAGCGAGGCGTAGTCCACCATGACGAGGGCTGCGGCCAGGGGGATCTTCTCGGTCGTGGGCAGGGACTCCAGGGCGAGCTTGACGCCGCCGCTGTATGCGCGTACGAGACCGCCCTTGCCCAGAAGCGTGCCGCCGAAGTAGCGTGTGACGACTGCGGTGACGTCGCCGATGCCGCTGTGGAGGAGCACGGTGAGCATGGGGCGGCCGGCCGTTCCGTGCGGTTCGCCGTCGTCGCTCATGCCGATCTGCGCGGTCGAGCCGGGAGGGCCGGCGACGTAGGCCCAGCAGTTGTGGTTGGCGCCGGCGAATTCGTCGCTGACCTGGCGGATGAAGGCGCGGGCGTCGTCCACACTGGGCGTCCAGGCCACGGAGGTGATGAAGCGGCTGCGCTTGATCTCCTCTTCCGTGCGGTGCTGCTGGGCGGGTATCAGGTAGCGTTGGGATTCCGTCATGGTGTGGGCGCGTGGCTGGGGTGTGGGTTGGCGGCAGGTGCGGGCCGTTGGTGATGCGAGTGCGGCTGTGTGTTGCGTCTGTCGCCGTGCGATATTGCGGCACGATTGCGCCACACGATTGCGGCCACACGATTATAGACGCCGGCGGAGGATTTCCCGAATGGGTTCGGCGCGAGCCGACTTGCCGCGTTGGGTCCGGGCCGGCGGCCGGTGCGAAGGAGGACTCGAACGAGCACTCGAAGGGGTATTGACCAAAGATAGACTCGCATTCTGACTTGCAGCACAACTTTCAGAAAGGCTGGATGCGACGTTGACATTATGCAAACGTCGCGCTAGAATTCTTGACATGATGACTTCCGATGATAGCGGTTCACTGCAAGCGTCATCTCTATCCACGCTAATTGGATACATCACTGGGCCGAAAGCCGAACAGCCGGTTGGCGTTCGCGTCGTTGAGCCTCCGTCCGGTACACGACAGAAGCAACGCGGGAATTTTTATGCGGTGGTCGATCTTTATGGCAACCACCGGGATCGGGATGTGATCGCCGATCATCTCTTGACCGTACTGCAGCGCACCTATTATTCGGCCAAGGGAAGCCAGTCTCATGTGATGATCGAGGCTGTGCGGCGAGCCCATCAAGTGCTGCATGAAATCAATCTTCGACATCCGGACAGCGCGCTTCGGGCGGGCGTGCTGTGCGCGGCATTGCTCAACGGACGACTCGTCGTAGTAGCCAGCGGTGCGGCCATGGCGCTTGTGCGCGTCAACGACCAGGTACAGATGTTTCCATCAGAGTTGCGGATGGATCAAGATGCCGGCCCCGACGGGGATGTGCCGATGCAGATTTTCCGGCAAAACCTGGGTCGGGACGATGTGATGTTTCTTGGCGGCAGCAGTTGGCTGACCATCATGCCGATCAAGACGCTGGGGGGGATCGTCGCGTTCACGAATGCGGACAATTGCGCGGATGCGGCGGATGAGCTGTACGCCCACGGCGGGGAAGGCAGCCCGCCGGGTCTGTTGATCGTCCTCGTCGACGATCCGGATGCGCCGCAGGCGGGGCCCGCGGGGCCAACGACGGGGTCCGCGCGCCAGACGAAGCCGGGACCGGCCAAGTATCTCGGCTTGCCCACGGCGTTGAGCGCACAACCGCCGGCGCGCGCGAGCGTTCCACCGGCGGCGGCAGGGGCGGCCCTGGCTGCAACGGCCGTGGCCGAGCCGCAGCCGCCGTCCGAACCTGCTGCCGCGTCTGTGCCGCAGGCCGCCGCGGACTTCGGAGGCGGGGCCGCCGATGCGGTCCAGGAGCCTGCGGACTCGGTCGGTGCGCCAGCACCGGCCGCTGCTGGTGCAGCGGGGGCGGAGAGTGCGGATAAGACGCCGGATTCGCCGGCGGCCGGCGCGGCGGTCTTTGCAGCCGCGGCCACGGAAGCTGATGTATTTGACGAGGCAGGCGTTCCGTCCGAGCAGGAACCCGGCTGGTCGGTCAAGATGTCTGCGGCGGCGGCGGCCGGCATCGTGCAGACCAAGCGCTTCCTGACGCGGATGTTGCCCGACAGCAGCAAGGAGGAGGTGGGGGCCGGAGAGGCCGCGGAGGATGCGGAGGACGAGTCCGACGAACCGCACCCGCCCGCAGCCGCCTTTGCCGCCGTAGCCGCGGAGCAGGCCTACACGCCGGCCTACGAGCAGGAAGCGTTGCCTGAGGAAGAGCCGGATTGGTCGGGCCGGTCGAAATCGGCTCCACCCCCTCTTCCCGACATCGAGCCATATACGGCGCCCGCCCCAGCAACTGGCAAGCGGGCGCGTCTTTTTGTATTGGTGGCGCTGCTTGTCCTGATCCTCGTGCCTGCGACGGTGGGCGCGGTCTATCGGACTGAGGGTGAGAAGCGGCGCACGACTGCGGAAGAGTTGACGCTGGCCGCCAGCGCCAAGATCAGCTCGGCGGAGGCGGCTCTGAGTATCGACGACAAGACGCGTGCGGGCGAGGACCTGGCGGATGCGCGGGAGTATCTTTCCGAAGCGATTTCGCTGGACGGAAGTAACGCGGCAGCGTACGGACTTGGTGGCTGACATCGAGCTGTTGCTGTTGGATGTGTTGCAGGTGCAGCCGCTGTATGCGCTCACGACCCCGCTTGTTGGATTTTCCGCTGGATTCACGGCCGACTCGAGTGGTGGTGGCCGACAGCAGCATCTATGTGCTGGACAGTGGGCGAGCAGGCGATTTTGCGCTACCGATATGATCCGTCCGCCGATGCGGTGACGGACGCCACGGCGCAGGTTGTGCTACAGCAGGGAGACATTGATGGAGGGCGCCACGGTGGGTACGCTCGCGCGACATGGCCTGGCTGCCGTTGATACCGGGCGTGGAGGACAAGCCGACTCTGCTAATCCTCGACCGGAACAACAACTTGTTCAGCTATGACCCGCGGGTGGAAGGCGCACGACGCTTGGCAGATGAACGGCCAGGAGTTGTGGCAGAGCACGTCGCAGATACAGACGTACAACGGCCGCACGTATATCGCCGACGAAGGCGCGAACGAGATTTATCGCTATACGCCCGGTCAAGTGGGCGGACCGGAGGACTGGTTCTCCGACCAAACGCTGGTGAACTTGGCGGGGACGCTGGCCATGGAGATTGACGGGGACATCTGGCTTCTGTTGAGCAGCGGCAATATCTTGCGCTATCGCAGCGGTCCGGCCGGCGGCGAGCAATTGCCGTTTTCGCTGGAGAACAGTGTGGGGCTGGCCCGTGAACCGGTGGATATGTACGTGACCACGGAGGACCGCAACCAGATCTATCTGGCGGACGTGGGCGACGATAGGATTTTGGTGTACGACAAGAGCGGCGTGTTCGAGAAGCAGTTGCGTGCGCCGGAGGGGGATCCGCTGCAGGGGTTGAGCGGGATTTATATTGACGAGGTCGCGGAGCGGATTTATATTTTGACGGCTTCGTCGTTGTACAGCCATCCGTTGTTGTAGGGCGGGCGAGCGGTAGGGATGACGATTTGGCGACCGGACGCGGTGGGTCCCTCTTGCGGAGGGACCTTTTCGCGTTGGGGGGATTGGTCGACGACTGCGCGGACGCGATGGGGGGTTTGATCCTGGGGCTTGGCTTCGTTGTCTGACATTCGTCAGCCTGGAAGGGTGACCTACGAATGGGTTGGCGGTCACGCGTCGTTCTGGGATGGTGAGCTGCGATTGGGTCACTCGAAGCCCGTCAGCCTGGAAGGGTGACCTACGAATGGGTTGGCGGTCACGCGTCGTTCTGGGATGGTGAGCTGCGATTGGGTCACTCGAAGCCTGTCACCCTTGCAGGGTGACCTACGATTGGGTTGGCCGTCACGGGTCGTTCTGGGATGGTGAGATGCGATTGGGTCACTCGAAGCCCGTCACCCTGGAAGGGTGACCTACGAATGGGTTGCCTGTCACGCGTTGTTCTGGGATGGTGAGCTGCGATTGGGTCACTCGAAGCCTGTCACCCTGGAGGGGTGACCTGCGATTGGGTTGGCCGTCACGCGTTATTCTGGGAGGGTGAGATGCGATTGGGGCGCTCGAAGCCCGTCACACTGGAAGGGTGACTTGCGATTGGGTTGGCGGTCACGCGTTGTTCTGGGATGGTGACCTACTTTTTTGGGCGATTGTCGTGTAGTCATTGGTGGGGGCGCGGTGGTTGTTTGTTTGGCGGCGATGTTTTGCCGCGGCCGCGCGGCTGTATGGTATAATTCGCGGATATGGCGCGATGGCGACGGCAGGAACCAGGAATAGGCGGGGGCGACGAGACCGCAGAGCGGAAGCACGCGCGTGGGGTTGCGATTGCCGCGTTGTATAGCGTCCTCATTTTGGCTGTGGCAATGTTTACGGGCGATCGTCTGCACGACTGGGCGCAGGCGCGCATCATTCGTACGTCCACGCTGGCGTTGTTGGGACCCAGCGACCCTGCGTTGCTGAGCTGCCGAGACGGCGGATGTCGACGCCGTGGTTGCGGGCGACGCGGAGCAGGCAGGCGGCGCGCAGCCGGATGGCGTGGCGGATGCGCAGCCGGTCGTTGCGGTGCCCGCGATCAACGTGCTGCTGCTGGGCACGGACGCCCGCTCCGACGACACGGACGTTCCCCGCACGGATACGATGATCCTGCTGACGCTGGACCCGCAGCACCAGACCGCGGGTATGCTGTCGTTGCCGCGCGACCTGTGGTTGCCGATTCCGGGTCTGGGGTATTCGAGCAAGATCAACACGGCCTTTCAGCTTGGCGAATCTGTGGGCTATCCGGGCGGTGGCCGGCAACTGGCGAAGGACACGGTGAGCAGCTTCATCGGCCAGCCGGTGCAATACTATGTGCGCGTGAACTTTCAGGGGTTCGTGGAACTGGTCGACCTGATTGGCGGCGTCGAGGTAGTAGTGCCGCAGACGATCCACGACGAAGAGTATCCCACGGATGACTACGGCTTCCAGACGTTCCACCTGGAGGCTGGTACGCAGCACCTGGACGGCGAGACTGCGCTGATGTATGTGCGCACGCGCAACCTGGACGACGACTATTCGCGTGCGCGCCGGCAGCAGCAGGTATTGCGGGGCGTGGCGGACAAGGTGCTGCGCGCCGATATGCTGGCGACGTTGATCCCCAAATTGCCGCGACTGCTGTATACCATGCGCAGCAGCATCGAGACCGACATCCCTATGGCGATGCAGTTGGAGTTCGCGAACTATGTGCGCGATGCGTCGCTGCGTGAGGTGCGCCAGCTTGTGCTCGACAGCCGGTATGGCGAGGAGACCTACGCGGAGAACGGCGCGTGGATTCTGTTGCCCGATCGGTCCCTGGTGCGCAGCGCGCTCACCGAGTTCTTTGCGCCGCCGGCGGACGGCGATCGCATGGCCGGACAGTCGGGCACGGACTGGGTGCGCATCGAGGTGCTGAACGGCACGGGCGAGCCGGGTGTCGCTGCGCGCACGCGGGACCTGTTGCAGTCGCAGGGCTGGAAGGTGGTCTCTATCGGCGATGCGGACCGCAGCGATTACGGGCGTACGCTGATCATCAACTACGGCGTGCCCGAGGACCTGGTGAACCAGGTGGGCGTCGACTTGGATCTGCGCCCGAACTTGTCGAGCCTCGAAGGGCTGGACGTGACGGCCCCGGTGGATGTGCGCATTGTGGTTGGGCGTGACTTCCTGACCGCTAGCGAATCTTCCGACAGCGAGTAGTTGCCTCAAGATCAGGCCAGGCTTGCGCAAGCCCAGCCTCGGTCCGCAGCCCCACTCCCTACGAAGAACAGAACAGACGCACGGCCGGCAGGCTCCGGCGGCAGTTCAGCGCGGGGCCGGGCGCAGCTTCCCACACGGCGAAGACGGATATCTTCTTGCCGAAGGGCAGGCCCGCGCCGCACACGGCTTCGGCTGCGCCTGTTGGCGCGCAGCACCAGGGGCCGGCCCGCCCGCGGGCGGGTGAATAGGCGTCGTCTGCGCACATGTCCAGGTGGGCCCAGCAGGAGTCCGCATCCGTGTAGCGCATCGTGCATTCGCTGCTGTCGCCGGTGCGCAGCGCGTCAAAGTCGCCGCGAACGAAGGCGATCTCACGGGCGGGAATGAGTGCGCCGTCTGCATCCAATACGGCGGCGTAGATGCGAGGCGGGGCCGTCTCGTCGTCGCCGCCGTAGGCGCCAACAGCCTCGGGAACGGGGGGCAGCGCGTAGTCATCGCTCGCCCACGGGGGCGCGCGCCCAGTTCGGGATTGTCGTGCTGCGTGTCCGAGTAGACGGTGAAGAGGTCGCGCACGACGTAGGCGGGACCGTCATGGGGCTGCGCCGGGTCTTTTGTCATGGGCTGAATGGACAGCCCGAAATAGGTGGCGCAGAAGTTCAGGCGTCGCGGGACGGGATGGGCCAGGCCCGGGTAGGGGAAGGGGTTGACGCCCTCGGCATGGGCGACTTTCTCCCATGCGGCGCGGGGCACGGCCTGCCAGACGACGAAGGTGGAGACGTGATGGTTGAGGGGCAGGCCGCCGCCGCACATGACCTCGGCGGCGCCGTTCGGCATCCAACACCAGGGTCCGGATTCACCGCGATCGGGATCGAAGTAGCTGCTGCCGGCCATGAAGAGGTTGGCCCAGCCCGACTGGGGTCGGGCTTGAACGGTGACGTAGCCATCGTAGTTCGGGTCGCCGAGGCGGTGGAAGCCGTCCGGCCAATAGGTGACGCGGAAGCTTCGCGTCAGCTTCCCGTCCAGCCCGATGACGGCGGCGAAGAGATGCCGGTCGGCGCCGGCTTCCAGGAACTCGGGGACGAGGTAATCATTGCGCACCCAATCGGGCACGTCATGCGGTCCGCCGTCGATTTCCCAGGAGCCGTTGGCTGTCATGAAGACGTCTTTGATCAGGTAGACAACGTCCTCTTGCGCGGTGTCTACCGGGGAGCCGTTGCGCGCCGCAGCGTTACGGGTAGGTCCGCGCCCCGGGCCGTGGGGCGGAACGTCCGGGTCGCTGCACGGCTGGTCGGGCCGCTCACAGATGGACTTGATCTGCATGTGATAGGCGTCGAAGCGGGCATCCAAGCGGCGTCCGGGCAGGGGGCTCTCCCCGCCGGGCGACGCCGGCGCCGGGCGGTCGAGCGCTCGATCGGGCAGGGCTTCGACGCCGGAATAGGCTACGGGATCGAAGCCGCCCGGTTCTATGCCGGTGACCCTTGTCTTGACGTCCGCCCACACGCCGCGTTCGGATGTGGCGGCCAGCGCGTGCGCCACTTCCCCGTGGATATCGTAGGAGTCCCAGGGCGGGAAATGGCCCAGGGTGAAGACGCCGGCGCCCAGGATGCGCCCGGAAAAGCGCTCGACATAGCGCGCGTGCTTGTGTAGCTGCTGCGTGTAGGCGGCCCCGTCCGTGAAATTGCGCCAGCCGCTGGGCTCGCCGCCGGCGATAAGGCCGTCGATGCCCATTTCCGTCACGGCGAACCGGACATGCTTGAAGGGCAGGCGTCGCAGAACCTGGTGCTCCAGCCGACAGATGTACCAGTCATAGCGCCCGTGCGGGCCCCAGAGGTCGGGCATGCCGTATTGGTGCAGCGCGACGATGTGGCCGTGGGTCTCGGCGCGAGCCAGGGCGGGGTAGAGCTGTCGCCAGCGGGCCATGCAATCGTGGCCGGGCAGGTCCGGGCTGCCGGCGCCGAGGCCGAAGAGTGCGCAGGCGTAGCTCGCGTCCTCCGCCAAGCGCATGCGGGCCAGCTCGAATTCACTGAGCAGGGACAGGCTTGCTTCGTCTTGCAGCATCTCGTTGGCGACTTGGTAGTAGTCGACATCCGCGGACAAGTGGGGCAGCGTCTGCGCGTGGGCCCAGTGGGCTGCGGCGCGCGGGCCGCGCCGGATGCGACCGACGAGGCCGGCGTCCTGCATGGAGATGCGGCCGACGATCAGGGAGTTTGGGCATGTTCTGCGCAGGCGGCGCATCTCATCCGGGTCCGGTTCGAAGACCGAGATGAGCCGAGGCTGCCAGCGCAGCAGCAGGTGCAGGTGGTCTGCGACGCTGCCAAGGATGTGGGGCCCGACGGCCGGTCCGCGGCCAAAGGCGATGCGATGCAGGTAGGGCATGGGGTCGGTGTAGCCGCACCATCTGTCGTCCACGGCGTAGGGGTTGATGCGCAAGCCGAAGTGGAGGTGGGGGCCGAGGCTGAGGCCGCTGTCACCGCTGCGTCCCAGCCGGTGTCCGGCGGCGATCTTGTCGCCGGCGCGGACGTCGAGGCGAGAGAGATGTGCGTAGAGTGTCTGTCCCCAGCGGTGGTCGAGCAGGACGAATCTTCCGAAGCCGCCGCCATCGGCGGTTCCGGCGGCATCGTTGCCGGCCGCAGCGACTTCGCCGCCGGCGACGGCCAGCACCGGCTCGCCCACGGGCAGGCCAAAGTCGACGCCGTGGTGGCCGCGCATGGCGACGCCATGGCAGCGGACGTTGCGAAAGGTGCGCGGGCTGTCGCCGAATTGTTGGATGATGGGGAAGTCGCCGCGGAACGGGAGATTCCTGAGCAAACGTGCGCTGTCCTTGTCCGATGCGGGTGGCGATGGCGGGTGTCGGTGTCGATCGGCGGCGCGATGTTACTTTGCTATGTGCTAACTATACGGCATTGGGGGCGGATTCGTCCAGCCGCTGAATTCGGGAGCAGAGTCTGGGCCGCGCGCTCGATCAGGCTGTGGGTTCTGGTCTTCTGGCGCGTAGTGCGCCGGGTCCGCGTACGGTGAAGGGTTGCGGTTTCGCCGCTGATACGTTTGGGGTGATAGTCCGCGGCGTGTGGACCCTTCACTTCGTTCAGAGTGACAGTATGCGTTCGGGGTGATGGCGCGGCGTGTGGACCCTTCACTTCGTTCAGGGTGACAGTACGCGTTCGGGGTGACAGTGCGGCGTGCGGACCCTTCACTTCGGGCAGGGTGACAGTATGCGTTCGGGGTGACAGTATGCGTTCGGGGTGACAGTATGCGTTCGGGGTGACAGTATGCGTTCGGGGTGACAGTATGCGTTCGGGGTGACAGTATGCGTTCAGGGTGACAGTATGCGTTCAGGGTGATGGCGCGGCGTGTGGACCCTTCACTTCATTCAGGGTGACAGTATGCGTTTCGTTCAGGGTGACAGTATGCGGTGTTTGAAGCGTCTTGGGATGCGATTGGGAAGGTCGACAGGGCAGCCGGCGTTTGGTAAGATATTGGCATCTGGCAACCATTCCGCTCACCACAGAATGCTATCGACGCGCCTGCACCCGCTTTGATTCGTGCGCCTTGCACGTGCGACTGCGCACCATCAGTTCGCAGGCAAGTACAAGTTGTTGGCCGAGGACATAGACGATGGCGCGAGAAATCCGTGCTCCGCGCGGCGTGCAGCTTCATTGCCACAATTGGCAGATTGAAGCTGCGTACCGTATGTTGCAGAACAACCTTGACCCCGAAGTTGCAGGCGACCCAGACAACCTTATCGTGTACGGCGGGCGCGGAAAAGCTGCCCGCAACTGGGAGTCCTACGACGCGATTCTGGCGGCGCTGCGGGCCCTTGAACCGGACGAGACGCTCTTGGTGCAGTCCGGCAAACCGGTAGCCGTCTTTCGTACGCACAGCGACGCGCCGCGAGTGCTTATCGCCAACTCCAACATCGTGCCTGCCTGGGCCAGCCAGGAGAACTTCGACAAATGGGAACGTGACGGCCTCATAATGTATGGCCAGATGACGGCAGGCAGTTGGATATACATCGGAACCCAGGGCATCCTGCAGGGAACCTTCGAAACGTTCGCTGCGCTCGCGCGTGCGCAAGGATGGCCAAGCCTCAAGGGCAAGTTCGTCCTCACCGCGGGATTGGGCGAGATGGGCGGCGCCCAGCCGCTGGCCGTGACGATGAATGAGGGGGTTGGCCTGTTTGTCGAGGTGGATGCGTGGCGCGCGGAGCGCCGGTTGGCGCTGCGCCAGGTTCACCGGGTGACGAGCGATCTGGAAGAAGCCATGACGTGGGTCGAGGAAGCTCTTGTTGCGCTGGAACCGCGTTCGGTGGCTCTGGTTGGCAACGCTGCCGAGGTGTTGCCCGAGCTGGTTGCGCGCGGCGTTCTCCCCGATGTGGTGACCGACCAGACGTCGGCTCACGATCCGATGTACGGCTACATTCCCGCGGGCCTGGACCTGGACGATGCGGCTGCTCTGCGCGAGAGCGATCCGGATGCCTATCGGCAACGAGCGTTTGACTCGATGACGCGGCATGTCCGGGCCATGTTGGACTGGAAAGAACAGGGCGCAATCGTGTTCGATTATGGGAACAATCTGCGCCAGCGCGCATTTGATAACGGGCTGAAGGAAGCCTTCGACTATCCCGGTTTCGTACCCGCCTACATACGGCCTCTGTTCTGTGAGGGCAAGGGCCCTTTCCGGTGGGTGGCCCTCTCCGGCGACCCCGAGGACATCTATGTTACCGATCAGGCGATACTCGAACTCTTTCCTGAGGATGAACATCTGGCCCGCTGGATCAAGATGGCTCAGCGGGATGTGGAATTTCAGGGGCTGCCGGCGCGTATCTGTTGGCTTGGCTACGGAGAACGGGCGCAGGCGGGATTGAGATTCAACGAACTCGTCGCATCGGGACGGGTCAAAGCGCCTATCGTCATCGGACGCGACCATCTTGACAGCGGTTCGGTCGCCAGCCCCAACCGAGAAACCGAGGCCATGCAGGATGGCTCTGACGCGATCGGCGACTGGCCGATTCTCAACGCGCTGATCAATACAGCGTGCGGCGCTACTTGGGTAAGCTTCCATCATGGCGGCGGGGTGGGAATCGGCTATAGCCTGCACGCCGGGCAGGTGACCGTCGCTGACGGCACGCCTGAGGCTGCCAAGCGCCTGGAACGTGTTCTTACGGCCGATCCCGGCATGGGCGTCGTTCGCCATGTCGATGCCGGCTATGCACGCGCCGAAGAGGTGGCGCGAGAGCGCGGCGTACACATCCCGATGCTGAAGACGGAATGACGATCGGGCCCATCGAGGCCTGGGAGCGCGGTGAGATTCATCCAATGTTGACCATTGACGGTAGAAGTTTGCGGGTCGAAGATGTGGTCGCTGTCGCCAATGGTGCGGCTGTCTCGCTCGATCCGCTTGCCCTGCCCGCGATTTCGCGGTCGCGCCAGGCCGTGGAACAGTTGGTTGCCGAGGGCCGCGTCGTCTATGGAATCACGACCGGTTTCGGTCGCTTCAAAGACAGGCTAATCCCCACCGACCAGGTCAAGCAACTGCAGGTGAACCTAGTGCGCAGCCATGCCGCAGGTGTGGGTCCAGAGCTCGATGAGAAAACCGTGCGCGCCATGTTGCTGGCGAGGGCCAACACGCTGGCGTTGGGCTATTCGGGAGTGCGCCCGGTCATCATCGAGACGCTTGTCGCCATGCTCAACAAAGGCATACATCCGTCTGTGTCCCAGTCAAGGCTCACTGGGTGCAAGCGGCGACCTTGCTCCGCTTGCCCATCTCGCATTGGCGTTGATTGGCGAGGGGGAGGTGCGGATGAACGGCCGCCGCAATGCCAAGCGCGGACGCGTTTGCCGGATCCAACATTGCGCCGGTGGAACTGCTGGCCAAGGAGGGACTTGCCCTACTCAACGGCACCGCGATGATGGCGGGCATGGGCGCGTTGCTGGTACAACGAGCCGTGAACCTGGCGGTAAGCGCGGATATTGCCGCGTGTCTGACGTTGGAGGCATTGCATGGCACGGCGCGCGCCTATGATGCGCGTGTCCATTTGGCTCGCCCTCATCCGCGACAGATCGAGTGTGCTGCGTTTTTGCGCGAACTGGTGGCGGGAAGCCAGCTTCTGCGCGACGACACGGACAGCGATGTGCAGGACCCCTACACGCTTCGCTGCGTTCCCCAGGTTCATGGCGCGGTGCGCGACGCCATTGCCTATGCACAGTGGGTGATCGACATCGAGCTGAACGCAGCCAATGACAACCCGCTGATCTTCGTGGATGACGCCGGCGACTGTCGATGTGGTGAGCGCAGGGAATTTTCATGGCGAACCAATCGCGATTGCCATGGATTACGCCAAGATTGCTCTGACCGAGTTGGGCAATATGAGCGAACGACGCGTTGCTCGCCTGGTCGACGCCGATAGCAACGGGGGCGTGCTGCCCATGTTCCTCACCAAGCATGGCGGTCTGGAGAGCGGCATGATGATCGCCCAGTACACGGCCGCATCGCTTGCATCCGAGAACAAGGTGTTGGCGCATCCGGCCAGCGCCGACTCGATCCCCAGCAGCGCCAATGTTGAGGACCACGTCAGCATGGGGGCGACGGCGACGCGGCATCTGGCGCAGATACTGGACCATGTCGAGACCATCGTAGCCATCGAGTTGTTGGCCGCCGCACAAGGCGTCGACTTTCGCCGCGAGCAGGCGGGCGGGCAACCGGTGCAGTTGGGCGCAGGAACAGACGTAGCCTATACCTTAATCCGTGAGAGGGTTCCGTTTGTCGAGCATGATGTTCCTCTGGCGCCGATGATCGAAAGTGTGCGGCAACTTGTCAACAGCGGCGCAATCGCCGAAGGGGTTGCAGAGTGCGTACGGACTGCGGATGAAGAGGTTGCGAAGATCACACCGTACGATTCATGACCGGGCCGGAACTTGAGCGAAGCGGCCTGGGGACCGGTGGACCGTCCGTGATCGTGGGACGGCTGCGATGCGTGGAGGCGGATGCAGCCGCGCGGTCCAGGCAAATCAATCTGGCGACGATTCGCCCAGGCCCACGATCTTGATTGATCTTGATCGGGTAATCGAACATCCGCTGGTCGGGTAGGCTATTCACAATGATCGAAGTTGACTTGTTGGTTCTCAATGCGGGGCAGCTAGTGACGTGCGCCGGCGCAGGCCGTCCGAAGCGCGGCGCGGACATGTCCGATGTGGGTCTGATTGAGGACGGCGGGGTGGCTGTTGCCGGCGGCAGGATCGTTGCCGTCGGAACGACGGCCGATCTGCAAAGGGCGTATGCGGCCCGCCGCATGGTGGACGCCTGCGGGAGGGTAGTCTGCCCCGGATTCGTCGATCCGCATACGCACGCCGTCTATGCCGGTGACCGTGTACACGAGTTTGAGATGCGCGTTCAGGGCGCCGGCTACATGGAAATCATGGCGGCTGGGGGCGGTATCGTCAGCACTGTGGCGCGTACGCGCGAGGCGACGGCGCAACAACTGATCCACGCAACCCGGCCGCGGCTGGACACGATGCTCGCGCACGGCACAACGACGGCGGAGATCAAATCCGGCTACGGGCTGGAAACACGCAGCGAACTTACGATGCTGCGGGTGATTGAGCAGCTAGATTCGGAGCATCCAATCGATCTGGTTCCGACGTTCCTTGGCGCCCATACGACTCCGCCCGAACGCAACTCTGACTCGGAGGGCTACCTGGAAGCGGTGATCGACGAAATGCTGCCCGAGGTGGTCTCCTGGTATGAGCGATCGGGGTTTTCTGCGCGGCAGGTACCGTTGTTCTGTGACGTCTTTCTGGAGGATCACGCGTTCAATGTTGCGCAGTCGGAGCGGCTTCTGCGGATTGCCCAGGAGCTTGGTCTGCCGTCGAAACTCCACGTCGACCAGTTCAACAGCCTGGGCGGAATACCGATGGGGATCGATCTTGGCGCTATCTCGGTCGACCATCTGGAAGTGACCACAGGGGACGACATTCAACGGCTTGGCGCTTCGGATACTATCGCTGTGCTGCTGCCGGCCGTCAACTTCAACCTGGGATTGACCAACTTCGCAAATGGCCGTGCGCTCGTTGCCGCCGGGGCAGTCGTCGCGTTGGGCACCGACCTGAACCCAGGTTCATCTCCCTGTTTTTCGATGCCGCTCGTCATGGCCATCGCCACGCGTTATCTCGGTCTTTCACCGGCAGAGGCGCTAAACGCCGCCACCATCAACGCTGCGCACGCCATCGGGTTGGGGGACTGCGCCGGCTCCCTCGAAGCCGGCAAGCAGGCCGACCTGGTGATGATCGACGCGCCGGACTACCGGCATCTAGCGTACTTGCTGGGCGTCAACCTGGTCCATACGGTGATCAAACGGGGTGAAATCGTAGTGGGTGCATAGCCTCGCCGGCCTGCCACGCCGCCGCCGCTGTCGGCGCCCCTTCCGGCCTTCCGATCCCGCCGTAGTAGAACGTGGCCCGCGATTCCACATTTGGGCAACGCCGCGCGGCGCAGGACGCCGGTCTAGGCTGATTCCGGCGCATTGGGATGCGTGTCCGCACCTGATGCGTCAAGTGCGGACACGCGGGGTACTGTGCGGTCGTGTATGGGCTACCCGGCCGCGACGGGGACGGCGTCATCCGGCAGGGAAGCCGCGTCCTGCGCGAGGGTCTCGTAGTCGCCCCCCATCTCGCGGCGGAACTGTTGCGTGTAGAGGCGGTAGTAGTGGCCGCGCTGCAGCAGCAGTTCCCTGTGCGTCGCCCATCTCGGCGATGCGGCCGTCCTCGATGACGAGGATGCGGTTCGCGCGGCGGATGGTGGACAGGCGATGGGCGATGACGAAGCTGGTGCGCCCCTCCAGTAGCGTATCCATGCCCTGCTGGATGAGTCCCTCGGTCAGGGTGTCGACGGAGCTGGTGGCCTCGTCCATGATGAAGATGTCCGGGTCGGCCAGCACGGCGCGTGCGAGGCTGATCGAGCTGCTTCTGTCCCACGGACAGCAGGCTGCCGCCTTCGCCGACTTCTTCGTCGTAGCCGTTCTCGAGCTGCACGATGAACTCGTGGGCGCCCACCATCTGGGCGGCCGCCTCGACTTCCTCATCCGTGGCGTCCAGCCGGCCGTAGCGCAGGTTCTCGCGGATGCTGCCGGAGAACAGGTGCGGCGTCTGCAGCACGATGCCGATTCGCGACTGGATGGCGTGCTGCGTCATGTCTGTGTAGTCCACGCCGCTGATGCGAATGGCGCCATTCTTTGGCTCGTAGAAGCGGCAGATCAGATTGACGATGGTCGACTTGCCGCCGCCCGTCGGGCCCACGAGGGCGATGGTCTCGCCCTGGCGCACGGTCAGGTTGAAGCCGGAGAGCACGGGGCTGTCCGGCTCGTAGTAGAAGTCCACGTCTTCGAACACGATGTCGCCGCGCAGCGTGCCCGGGTCGATCGCGCCCGCTTTGTCCACGATCTCGGGATCGGAGTCGATCAGCGAGAAGATGCGCTCGCCGGAGGCGATGGCCTGTTGCATTTCGGCGTAGACGCGGGCCATTTCCTGGATCGGGAAGAGCATGAAGACGACGTAGCCGATGAAGGCTTGGATGCCGCCGATGGTGATCGTCGACCCGCCCGGCCCGGCCAGCATGTACTGGCGTCCGCTGTAGACGATGATCATGCCGACTGCGAGGGCGCTGATGATCTGCACGGCGGGCAGGAACAGCGCGGACAGCCAAGCGGCGCGATAGCCGGCGCGATACATCTCGCTGGACAGCCCGCCGAACTCCTCGAGATTGCCCTGCTCGCGGCCCAGTGACTTGACGACGCGCACGCCGGTGATGGTCTCGTTGTAGTGCGCCGGTGATGCGCGAGTTGACCTTGCGCACTTCCCGGTATTCCACGATGATGCGCCGCTTGAACTGGAACGCCACGATGACGATGACGGGGATGATCAGGCTCACGATGGCGGCCAGCCGCCAGTCGATGAAGGCCATGAACACCACGGCAGTCGCTGATGCTCATGATGCCCCAGGTTGTGTCCAGCAGTCCCCATGTGACCAGCTCGGCCAGGCGATCCGTGTCCGACGTGACGCGGGACATGATCCAACCGACGGGCGTCTTGCTGTAGTAGGACAGCGAGAGCCCCTGAAGATGGTTGAACAGCGTCTTGCGCAGGTCGTAGCGAATCTTCTCGCCCAGGATGCCGGTGAAATAGATGAAGCCGAACACGCTGATGGCCTGCACGATGATCAGCGCGCCGTAGCGCGTCATGATGCTGCGCAGCGCGGCGGTATCCCCCGGGATGATGGCGTTGTCGATCAGCTGTTTGCCCAGGAACGTGAAGTACGAGTCGAGCAGGGCAGTCAGACCGATGGCGACCAGGAATCCGACTAGGTAGGGCCAGTGGGGCTTGGTAAGCTCCAGGATGCGGCGCATCGTCTGGCCGTTGAACTGGGTTGTGAATTCTTCTTCCTCAAATTCATGGTGCTGAGTCACGGCTCAACTCCTTTTGCAGCTCATCTTCGATCCGGGTCTGGGCCCGGTAGATCTTCCGATACATGCCGTCCTGTTGCAGCAGTTCGTCATGCGTTCCCGCCTGCTCGATCCGGCCTTGGTTCAAGACCAGGATGAGGTCAGCGTTCATCACGCTCTGGATGCGGTGGGCGATGATGAATGTCGTGCGATCCTCCATCAGCCGTTCCAGCGCCTCGCGGATCGCGGCCTCGGTTTCGGTGTCCACGGACGAGGTTGAGTCGTCCAGGATGAGGATGCGCGGATCCTTCAGCAGGGTGCGTGCGATGGCGATTCGCTGTTTCTGTCCGCCGGACAGGGTCGTACCGCGTTCACCGACCAGCGTGTTGTAGCCGTCCGGCAGCTTCGTCATGATCACGTCATGAATGGCCGCGGCCTTGGCGGCCTCCTCGACTTCCTCCTGCGGCACGTCGCGTCCTACGCCGTAGGTGATGTTGTCACGCACGGTGCGGGAGAAGAGGAACGGCTCCTGTTCGACGATGCCGATGTGGCGTCGCAGGTACTTGCGCGAATAGTCGCGCAGCTCCTTGCCGTCGAGCAGTATGCGCCCGCTCGGTGTAGTCGTAGAAGCGGGGCAGGAGATTCACGAGCGACGTCTTGCCGGCGCCCGTTCCGCCCAGCAGGGCGACGCGCTGACCGCTGCTTCACCGCGAACGAGATGTCTTGCAGCGCGGCGATGGTCTTGCGGCCGTCGGAGGTCTCCAGAGCTTGCTTGCCGTTCTCGGCGAAGGCCTCTTTGGCGGCGGCGTCCTTGCCGGAGCCGTTGAGGCTTTGCGCTGCCGGTCGCGCAGGCCGGCGCCATTCAGTGCTCGTCTTGGCGACGGCTCCGTCGCTGCCGTCCGCGGATCGGGTGCTCGACACTCTCGTACGCGAAGCCGACATTCTCGTATGTGATGTCGCCGCGCAGGTCGCCCGACGCGATCGAGCCCGCCTCGTCGATGGGCTCTTCCACCTCGCGGATGACGCTGGCGATGCGCTCGAAGGAGACGAGGCCGCGCGACATCTCCACCACGAGCCGGCCCAGGTTGCGCATGGGCCAGATGATGAGCACGACCATGCCCGTGTAGGCGACGAAGGTGCCCACGGTGATCGTGCCGTTGATGGCCATGAGCGCGCCGACGATGAAGCCGGCCACCATTTGGATTCCGCACAGGACGTCGGAGATCGGCCAGTACATGGAGTGCATGAGCAAGCAGATGCTTGCCGCGTTCGTACTTGGCGATAGTTGGCGTCCTCGAACTTGCCCTCTTCGTACTCCTGCCGGGCAAACGCCTTGACCACGCGCACACCGGTCAGGTTCTCCTGCAAGGCGGTGGTCAGGACGGCTTCCTGTTTCTGATAGTCATCGTAGGCCCGCGACACCAGCCGGAAGAAGTAGACCGATATGACCAGGATGAACGGGATGACGATGACCGAAATCAATCGCCAGCCGCCAGTCCAGGAAGAGGATGGCGATGAAATTGATCAGGAACAGAAAGATGATTCTGCTGCTCGCGACAACTTCGAGGCGAAGAATCGCCGCACCGCGTCCACGTCGGAGGTCACACGCTGGATCAGGTCGCCAGTATGCGCGCCGTCATGGTAGGCGAAGGGCAGCCGCTGGATATGGTTGAGCAGATAGTTGCGCAACCGCTGGACGATGCCTTCGGACCCGCGCGGCTGCAGCGCGCCGCCATAGAAGGCGAACAGCGCCCTGCACGGCGGTCAGCGCAACGAAGCCGCCGGCGATCAACCACAGGCTGGCGCTTGCTGGCCGGATCGGCCAGGAAGTCATCGATGAAGTAGCGTATCACCATAGTAGGTGCCCGTGCGCGCCAGGACGGAAAGGCCCAGTGCTGACGATGACGCCCGCCAGACCGAGCGATAGCCGTCTGTCAGTCGCCACAGCCCTGACGCCCGCGAGCCGGTCGCCACGTCACTCAAGTCCGGTGACAGTGTTTCTGATTCGTACCTTAGTTGTTGGGACATGATCTGAATCCCCACTCCTGTGTTGACCCCCGAACGACGTGTGGGGGTCCAAGCCCGATGAGACAGTGACCAATAAAAAGACGTAGGTCACAGCGGATAGCCCGTGTGCCTACGTCTTCTTTGCCGATCCTGCTCCCGTGGAAATGGGCGCAAAAATAAAAAGACCGCAGGCGCCGGGAAGGTGCGCTGCGGTCTGATTGCTCAGTCCTTCGCCAATTCAGGCGATAGACGCACCTCTCCCAAGGACGGAAAAAACATACCCGTCTGCAAGTTTGTGGATGATGTATCGACGTTCCATCATCATCTGATCCGTTACTCCTTTGGTCTCAGATTGTCCACGTAGTCGGGTGGGTTGCCACCCAAGCCGCAAGGTTGGTGCGCTGCAAACATGCCGGAATCTCCGGCAACGGACCCACTCTATCACAGGCGACGGTGCGTGTCAAGACCGAGCTCGAAAAAATCCAGCCATTTCGGCTGTGAATGCTGTCATTGGAACTGGGACGCAGATCGACACTGATCAAGCTGATTTCGCAGATGCTTTGTGGCGTGTGTGCGGCAGATGTCCACTTGCGTTGCACGGCCTGATCTTCGCTCCGGCGTGGGACTCGTGATACACTCTGGTGCGCAGTTCGTCGCGGCAGTTGCTTCGCGATGAGGAGTTGGAGACATCATGCATTGCGGGGCGCAGTTGCGGTGACGCCGGGCGCCCGACCAATGAATCAGGCTGAATGCGGAGAGCCACCATGAAATACGTTGTCGCGGTTGACTTGGGCGGGACGCAGATACGCGTGGCGCGGGCGCGTATGGACGGGACGATCGAGCGCCGTCTGGCGCGCTTCACGTACGCCGAGGATGGCCCCGTCGCCGTGTTGGAGCGCATTCGCGCGCTTGTGAAGACAATCGCCGCGCCGGGCGAGGCGGCGGCCATCGGAATCGGCGCGCCCGGTCCCACGGACCCCTTTCGCGGGGTGCTGCTGATGGGGCCGAATCTGCCCGGTTGGCGAGACGTGGATCTGCGCGAGGAACTCGCCGTCTTCGCGGACACACCGGTGTTCGTGGGCAACGACGCCAATCTGGCGGCGCTGGCGGAACATCGCTACGGCGCGGGCGCGGGCTGCCGGCACATGGTCTATTTCACGGTGAGCACCGGCATCGGCGCGGGCGTAATCGTGAACGGAGAATTGCTGCTCGGCCGGCAAGGGCTGGCCGGCGAGCTAGGGCATATGACCATCGACATGCAGTCGGACGCGAGGGACGCCGGGTTGGTCGGTACGCTGGAGGGAATGGCGTCGGGGCCGAACTTTGCGCGGCGCGCGCGAGTGGCGCTGCGTGACGGCGCGAGCAGCCGGCTGGTGGAGATGGC
This sequence comes from uncultured Chloroflexia bacterium, assembly GCA_963752485.1. Taxonomy (GTDB): domain Bacteria; phylum Chloroflexota; class Anaerolineae; order Caldilineales; family Caldilineaceae; genus JASGTU01. The sequence continues at coordinate 842,932 of CAVVYP010000006.1, read as the reverse complement.
CGGCGGCAAGATCGACGCGATCACGCCTGCGATGTTGAGCCGCGCCGCGGGCCAGGGCGACGAGTTCGCGCGCGAACAGTACCGGGCCGCGGGCTATGCGCTGGGCGCGGGGATCGTGAACACGCTGCACATTTTCAACCCGGAGCGCATCGTGATCGGCGGCGGCGTGTGGCTGCATTGCCGTCCGCTGCTGGAGGAGGCGATGTGGGAGGCCATCCGCGAGCGGTCGGAGGCGCCCGCCTATTATGAGGAGTTGGAGATCGTGACGGTGGCGCTGGGCGAGAATGTAGGCTTGCTGGGGGCGGTGGCGCTGGCGGTGGACGGTCTGCGCACGGGGGCGGACGCAGTTCGCGCTGATTCTCGGGATGGTCGCAGATTTGCGCTGATTGGCAGATGGTCGCTGATTTTCTTGCCTAGTGGATGCGCGTAGGCCACCATTGCAGGGTGACGACTGTGGGACTGGGGGCCATCGCGGCGAGAGGGAGGGTGGCCGTTTCCACGTCCGCACGCGAAGTCCCTCTGGTAGAGGGAATATGAGATGCTCTATCTGGCTGATTCGCACTATGTATTGGCTTTCGGGGTGTTGGTTTGTCGCGGCTATTGACGAAATGATGACAGGGGCGATATGAAGATAGGCATTATCGGGCTGCCCAACGGCGGCAAGACTACGGTGTTCAACACGATGACGCGCAGCGAGAAACCGGCTGAGGCGTTTTCCAGCGGCCAGGTGGCGGTGCACACGGCAGTGGTGGAGGTGCCGGACCCGCGCGTGGGCGTGCTCAGCGAGATGTTCGCTCCCGAAAAAACGACGTACGCCACGATTACGTTCAACGACGTGTCCGGTTTCGGCAAGGGGCGCGGGTCCACCGATATCGGCGGGGCGCTGCTCAACGCCGTGTCGGTCAACGATGCGCTGATGCTGGTTGCGCGCGCGTTCGAGGATGAGAATGTGGCGCATCCCGAGGACACGATTGACCCGGTTCGGGACCTGTCCATGATCGAGAGCGAGTTGATCCTCAGCGATATGACCGTGATCGAGAAGCGACTGGAACGGCTGGCGACCACGAGCAAGAAGGGCACGCCGGAGGAGAAGAAGCGCATGGCGCAGGAGGCGGAGCTCCTGGCGCGGCTGATGGAGGAACTCGAGGAGGAGGCGCCGCTGCGCGAGGTGGCGCTGTCCGAGGCGGAGCGCAAGCTAATCGGGGGCTACGGTTTTCTCTCGCTGAAGCCGCTGCTGCGCATCATCAACGGCGACGAAGACGATGAGGGCGACGCCTATGTGGACGAGGCGGCCGGGGACAACATACTCTTCTTGCGCGGGCAGTTGGAGGCCGAGATCGCACAGATGGCGCCGGAGGAGACGGCGGCGTTCCTGGCGGAGTTCGGCATCGCGGAGCCGGGCCTGCATCGCGCCATCCGCATGTGCTACCGCATGACGGGGCGGGAGACATTTTTCACGGTGGGCGAGGACGAGGTGCGTGCGTGGAGCATGCCGGCGGGCACGAAGGCCATGGACGCGGCGGGCCTGATCCACACGGATTTGCAGCGGGGCTTTATCCGCGCGGAGACGGTGGCGTATAGGGATCTCACGGGGTGCGGCGGCATGGCCGAGGCGCGCAAGCAGGGCAAGCTGCGTCTGGAGGGCAAGGAGTATATCGTGCAGGATGGGGATGTGCTGGCGATCCGGTATAACGTGTAGGGAAGCTGAACTTGCATCAAGCGCGAAGCGACGCGCCAGGGCTCCCCTGGCGCGTCGCTTCGCGCTATCCTTGCCTGGTTGGTTCAGGAACGGACAGCTCTGTGGCTTGCGGGGATTGGGATGCCGTGTCGTGGCGATAGCGGTTCTTGTCGCCGAGGGGGACGAAGTGGAATCATCTGACACTCATGAAGCGCAAGGAATGAGCTAGACGTGCAGGATCGCCCAAGACAACATGCCCAGAATGCCTATGTCTAGACCAACTGGTATGAGAAGCAGTATGAGCCCTTGCCTTCGGCGTCCTGTGCCGAACAGTACGGCGGAGAATAGGTACAGCAAGAGCACGAGAACGTAGACGGCAAATGCCGTTGTATGTGACATGCCGGTAGTGGATCTGCCTGTTGCTACGTCGCCTATGTAGGAGACAGCAAATCTACCTCCGAACCAGATATGGGCTCCCGCAAGTGACGCCACACCTACAGCCGCCAAGTGGTAGACATTGTATTCGGAAGAGTCGCGCACGCTCGGCCGTAGCAGATCAAGGAAGGCATCTTCTAGCGATTGCGCGATATGCTCCAGCATTGTGCTGCCCTCTTGGGCGCCACCCCTACAGCGCCCTGGACGTTGGCCGAGTCTGAACTGAGATAGCAGCCACTATCGTCGACAGCGACGACGCCAGCAGGTTAGCAGTATGGCTGCCGGCGTGGGCAAGGCCTGTGGCGACAGCCAGGCTGCTGTGGCCGGCCAACCGACTGTGCGCGGAACGTCAACCGGCGGCGGAACCCGTGGGCAATGCGTAGATGTCCGCGTACTTGCTGCGCAGGTAGCGCTTGTACGGTTCGGTGCTGATGGGGCCGCCGGTGACGCGCTCGACCAGCTCCAGCGTGGTGTATTTGCTGCCGTGGCGGTAGATGTTGTCCGTGAGCCAGCCGCGCAGTGTGTCGAAGCGGCCGGACTCGATTTCGCCGGGAATGGACGGGTGCGCGGCGAGGGCGGCGTCGTAGAACTGCGACGCGAGCACGTTGCCCAGCGCGTAGCCTTGGAACATGCCGCCGATGAAGTCCGAGTACCAGTGCACATCCTGCAGGACGCCGTCGCGGTCATCGGGCGGGGTGACGCCCAAGTACTCGCTGTAGCGGGCGTTCCAGGCTTCGGGCAGGTCGCGGATCGCGAGCGCGCCTTCCAGCATCTCCAGCTCCAACTCGAAGCGAATGATGACGTGCAGACCGTAGGTCACCTCGTCGGCGTCTACGCGGATGAGGCTGGGCGCGACGCGGTTGGCCGCGCGGTAGAAGGCGTCGAGTGAGACATCGCCCAGCGCGTCCGGGAATGCGGCCTGCAAGTGCGGATAGGCGCCGGTCCAGAAGCCGCGCGAGCGGCCGACGATGTTTTCCCATGTGCGGGATTGGCTTTCGTGCACGGCAGAGGATGTGCCGTCGGCCAAGGGCGTGCGTTCGTAGGCGGGGTCGATGCCCTGTTCGTAGAGGGCGTGGCCGGCCTCGTGCATCGTGCCGAACAGCCCGGCCAGGTTGTCGTCGAAGAAGCGCGTGGTGATGCGGGCGTCGCCAAGCGAGAACTTGACCATGAAGGGATGGTGCGTCTTGTCCAGGCGGCCGCGGAAGAAGTCATAGCCGAAGCGTGTGACGATGTCGACGGATGCCTGGCGCTGGGCGGCTTCGTCGAAGCGGGCGTGCGCTGGGAGGGAAGCCGGCGGCTCTTGGCCTGCGATTCTCGTGGGCAAGTTGGGTCAGAAAGCCGCGCAGGTCGGCGAATATGGGCCGGATGGTGGCGACGGACATGCCGAAGTCGGAGCGGTCGATGTGGGGGTCGGCCGGGTGCGCATGGCCTGGGAAGAAGCCGGCGTAGCGGCGGCTCAGTTCGAGCGTCTTCTCCAGGTGGGCCTGGACGGCTGCGAAGTCATTGGCCGGTCGCGCCTCGGCCCAGGCGGAGAAGCAGTTGGCGGAGTGTTCCGTCATTTCGTATAGCCATGCGGCGGGTACGTTCGCGGCCTGGTCGTACTTCCTGCGCGCAGTGCGCGCCAGCGCCGCGTCGTCGTCGTCATAGGGCGAGCCCTCGACGCTCTGTTCAAAGGCCGCCAGCGCGGCGGCAAACTGCGGAGAGACCAGGCGCTCGTGGGCGAGGGTGCGCAAGGTGGCCGTCTGGCGCGCACGGCGCCGGCGCTCCGCCGGGCGGCATGTAGGTTGCCTGATCCCACAACAACAGGTTCGCGGCGGAATCAAGGTCATCGATTTCGTACAGGATTCCAAGTAGGTCGCGCTGTGCGGTGTGCGGTTCCTGGTGCGCCATGCGGGCCGCTCCTCTTCTGGGTGACAAGCGGTTCTGGGAAATCACCGGTGTTGGGTAGTCACCGGCGTGGGGCTGCGCTATGAGGCTTGCGGCGGCAGGCCAGGCTGGTGAACGGACTGAGACCATATGTTGGCGTTGAACTGTGACGAAGTCTATCCCCAAGGCGGTGCTCTGGCAAATCGAAGGTCGAAGGCGCGTTCCTGCGGGCGGATTCTTTGGCCGAAGCGGGGTGGACGGGTATAATGGGCGATGGCTTTCATGCCAGCAACTTATTTGAGGACTTGCGCATACCGATCAGTTTAGTGGCTGGTCCGCGTGTGCGGCGGCGTTTGGAGGATACATCGATGACGAAGCAAGATGGTGCGACACTACAGGACAATGCAGGCAACGAGAACGCAGTAGACGACGTGCAGGCCGCGGCAGAAGAGCAGGTCGAAGAGACTGTGGCCGCCGTGGAAGAGACCGCTGCGCAGCAGTTGGACCCGTCTTCCGAAGACGAGGCGGTCGCCGAAGACGAGGCGGTCGCCGAAGAAATAGCGGTCGCTGAAGTTGAGGCAGTCGCCGAAGAAATGGCGGTCGCTGAAGTTGAGGCAGTCGCCGAAGAAATGGCGGTCGCTGAGGCTGAGGCAGTTGCTGAGGTTGAGGCAGTCGCCGAAGAAATGGCGGTCGCTGAGGCTGAGGCAGTTGCTGAGGTTGAGGCAGTCGCCGAGGTTGAGGCGGTCGCTGAGGTCGAGGCAGTCGCTGAGGTTGAGGCAATCGCTGAGGTTGAGGCAATCGCTGAGGTCGAGGCAGTCGCTGAGGTCGAGGCAGTCGCTGAAGTTGAAGCGGACGCCGAGACCGCACCGGGCGAGCCCGAAGCGGCTGTGGAGAGTGACGTCCTGGAAGTGGCGGAGGATGCGCCTGTTGCAAAGTCGACGGATGCGGCTGCCGCCGAGGCAGCTTCAGAAGAGGCCGATGAGGCCGCTGGGGCCGATGCTGCGGGTGATGGCGATGACGCGGACGGTGACGACGACGAGTCCGAGCGTGTCGTGCGCATGTTGGCCGTCGGCCAGCAGGTGGACGGCGTGGTCAAGCGCATCACAGATTTCGGCGCCTTCGTGGACATCGGTGTGGGCCGAGATGGACTCGTGCATATTTCGGAGCTTTCGATGCAGCGGGTCGCCAAGGTCGGCGACGTCCTCAGCGCGAACCAGGAAATTCGGCCCTGGATCAAGAAACTGGACCGCAAGCGCAACCGCATCAGCCTGACGCTGATCGACCCCGAGATGAAGACGATTCGCGACCTGCAGGAAGGCGAACTCATCGAGGGTACGGTCACGCGCATTTTGCCCTACGGCGCGTTTATCGATATCGGCATCGGACGCGATGCGTTGCTGCACGTGCGCGAGATGAGCAACAAGTTTGTCGAGAAGCCTGAAGACGTGGTGAAGGTCGGGGAGACCCTCGAGGTTCGCATCATCGAAGTGAGCCGGCGGCGCGGGCGTGTGGACCTGAGTTTGAAGGGTCTGCGCGATGAGCCCGAAGATGAGGCGGTGGAGCAAGAGGTTTCCATCAGCGAGGAGATTGAGGAGTTCGACGACGAGTTTGCCGACGTCGAGGTGCTGTCGCCGATGGAGCTTGCGTTCAAGAAGGCTGTCGAGGCTGAGGGCGAAGAGATTCAGGTGAGCAAGAAGAAGGGCAAGAAGGGCAGCAGCCGCGACAATCGGGCCATTCAGGACGAGATTATTGCTCGCACGCTGGATACGGCGCGGAAGTAGCTGTCGTAGCGCCACGACGGATGGATGGTGTCGGTGGCGGTGTGGATTCCCGCCAAGGGCATGCGGGAATGACGGGTCTGAGCACTTGTCATTCCGGGCTCGGGAGCCCATTGGGCGCGGAATCCAGGTTGGAGCCGATGGATTCCCGCTAAGGGCATGCGGGAATGACAGGTTGCGGCGCTGCGGGATGGATGGATGGTGTTGAAGGCGGTGTGGATTCCCGCTAAGGGCATGCGGGAATGACAGGTTGAGGCGCTACGGGATGGATGCATGGTGTTGAAGCCGCTATGGATTCCCGCTAAGGGCATGCGGGAATGACAGGTTGCGGCGCTACGGGATGGATGGATGGTGTTGAAGGCGGTGTGGATTCCCGCTAGGGGCATGCGGGAATGACAGGTTGCGGCGCTGCGGGATGGATGGATGGTGTTGAAGGCGGTGTGGATTCCCGCTAAGGGCATGCGGGAATGACAGGCTGCAAGTCCGTGGGGGAATGACAGGCTGCAAGTCCGTGGGGGAATGACGGGTTGCAGGGGCATGCGGGATTGACGGGTTGCGGCACAAGACTACAAATCGATACTTTCGAAGGGGCGTAGTGTTCTACGTCCCTTTGTTTTTCGGGGATGCGCGGGACATTGCATGTTGTGGGCCGGATTCTTTGCTGCGCTCAGAATGACCGTGTCCATAGAAGGGGAGGTTGCGGGCAGATGAAGATTCGAGGCAAGAATGCGTTGGTGACGGGGGCGCGCATCGCGTTGGGAAGGCGATCGGCCTGGCGTTGGCGCAGGGCGGTGCGAACGTTGCGTTCACGTATCTGTCTTCCGCGGCTGAAGCGGAACGTACGCGCGCCGAAATCGAGCGACTGGGCGTCCGTGCGCAGGCGATGCGCTGCGATGTGTCCGACTGGCCGGCCGTGCAGGCGATGGCGGGCGCGATCGAGGAAAGCTGGGGCGGCGTGGACATCATCGTCAACAGCGCCGGCCTGTTCCGGCGCACGCCGTTTCCGACCAGCGACGTCGAACTCTGGCAGCGCGTGACGTCGCGCTTCGATCGACGGCGCGTTCTATGTCTGCAACGCGCTGGTTCCCGGGATGCAGGTGCGGGGCGGCGGCGGCATCGTGAACATCCTCGACCTGGCGGCGTGGCAGCCGTGGCCGGGGTATACGGGCCATGCGGTCGCCAAAGCGGGCATGTTGGCGCTAACACGCCAGCTTGCCGTAGAATTGAGTCCAGCGATCCGCACCAATGCCATAGCCGCAGGTCCGGTGCTTCCGCCCGAGGGGCTGGGCGGCGAGCGCCACGCGGAGATTGCGTCTACGACGCTGTTGGAACGCTGGGGCGAGCCCGACGACGTGGCGCAGGCGGTGGTCTATCTGCTCGAAGCCGACTATATCGTGGGCGAGGTGTTGACGGTCGACGGCGGAGAGCGATACGGATACGCACGCAGGCGCCCAACATAGCCATTCGGTCTACCACAACGGGGGAGTCAACCGCCATGATCACGCGAGAGGATTTGGAGCGGCGAGAGGATATGACCCTCGCCGGCTATGCCATGCGCAGCGGCGACAGTCTGGGCCGGCACTATGAAGAGAGGAGCATCCCTATCGGACGGCGTATCAGCGCGACCGCGACCGCGTGATCCACACGACCGCATTTCGACGCCTGGAATACAAGACGCAGGTATTCGTGTATTCGGAGGGCGACCACTATCGCAACCGGTTGACGCATACGATCGAGGTGGCGCAGATCGGCCGCACGCTTGCGCGCAGTCTGGCCTGCAACGAGGACCTGACGGAGGCGATCTGCCTGGCCCACGACTTGGGCCACCCGCCCTTCGGCCACGTGGGCGAGGCGACGCTGAACGAATTGATGGCCGGCCACGGCGGCTACGATCACCAGCGCCAGACGTACCGCATTCTGACCTCGCTGGAACGCAAGATACCCGGATCATCCCGGTCTGAACCTCACGTACGAGGTGTTGGAAGGCGTGGTCAAGCACGACACCAGCTACGATGTCGTGGATGCGAGCGACTACGGGCCCGATCTGCGCGGCACGCTGGAATGCCAGTTGAGTAACCTGGCCGACGAAATCGCCTACGACACGAGCGACCTGGACGATGGCCTGCGCAGCAGGATTCTGAAGCCCCAGGAGGTTGCGGGGCTGGCGATTGCCCAACGCGTGTTGGCAAGCCTGGGCGAGCAGCCGGATGCGGATTTGGGCGACACGATGATGCGGCGCCGCTTCATCCGCCGGCTCGTGGGCATCGTGGTGCTGGATACGATCCAGGCGACGGAGGCGAATCTGGAGCAGGCGGGCGTGCGCACGCTGGCGGACCTGCGCGGCCTGCCGGAGAATGTGGCCGGCTACTCGGCGCAGATGCAGGAGGAGAACGAGGAGCTCAAGCGCTACCTGTACCGGAACTTCTATCGCCACTATCGGGTGGTGCGCATGGCGACGAAGGCGGACCGCATGTTGCAGCTTCTGTTCGGCAGGCGTATATTGAAGAGCCCCTGCAGCTTCCGCCTGAGACGCTGGCTCTGGCGGATGAGGAAGCCGAGGGGCTGTACCGGGTCGCGTGTGACTATGTGGCGGGCATGACGGACCGCTTCGCCACGCAGGAATACAAGCGGCTGTTCGATCCGGACGAGCGTGTCTAGCGGTCTAGGTGCGGGTGCGCACGGTCATTTCGACCTTGACATTCTGGAAGATGCCTGACTCCTGGCCGGCGGACGTGTAGTCGGCTTCCAGGATTTCGCAGTCCAGCACGAGGCCTTCGCCCTTGAGCTGGAAGCTGACGCCGGGCTGGGCGACCACCGGGGCCGGGCCGTCCGGCTGCTCGCGGAGGAAGACCTGCTCCAGGTCGTTGTCGATGGCGTATTCGCTGAGCAGGACGCGCGTCTGATTGCCCAGGGATCGGTCCTGCTTCTGGTCGAAGAGCCACACATCGAGCGCGATGACGTTTTCGGGCACGTCCTGCAGAATGCCGTTCTTCATGTTGACGCCCATGCCGCACTCGCCGATGTAGCGGCTGGTGCCTGGGTCGATGATGTTGTGCGACTGTTCGTATTCGGCCACGCCGGACTGGTAGTGCAACACGTAGGTGTTGAGTATCTTGGCGGTCTGTGTCTGGGCGGCCTGCGTGGCCGCCGGGGCCTGTTCCTCGACCACCGGCTCCTGCTCACGGGCGCTCGACGCGACGGCGGCGGTTGCGGCCGCGGGGCGGGCGAACTGCTCGGTTTCTGACGGAGCGGGGGGATAGGCGGGCGTGTCCGCGTATTCGGCTGGGTCCGCGTATGCGGCCGCGTCCGAGTAGCCGGCCGCGTCATTGTCATCGGGCTGCGCGAAGTTGGACGCGGATTCGTCGTCAAAGAATGTGTCGTCCTCGAACTCCTGATCCGCCGTAACCGATGAGCCCGCGGTGAAGACAATGCCCTCGTCCGGCTCCTGGTCGAACTTGTAATCGTCGGGTGCGGGCATATCGAACCCGCCGGACTGGCCGGCTGGTGCGGGCTGTGCGCCGGCGTATCCGTCGCGCGGCGGCGCGCTACCGTCGTCCGGCTGCGCGCGGTTGCGGCGGCTGTTGGCGAGGCGGCTTATGATGTAGATTCCGCCGCCGACAAGGGCAAGCACGCCCAGCAGGCGTAGCAACCAGGTCGCCAACGAGGGGCCGTCCGACGCTGCGGCCGCGTCGGCTGTGGATGCTGCGCCATCGCCTGCGGCGGGGTCGGTGACGCCGTCAATGAGGGGCGGCGCACCGGTTTCGACGCCGAGGCCGGCAGCCATTTCCGCCAGCATGGTGATGTAGACATTCGAGTCGCGCTGCGGATTCTCCGCGAAGAAGTTCTGGGCGGCCGCAATCTCCTCGCCGATATTGTCTTGCAGACCGTAGAGCCTCGTGCGCGGCAGTCTCGGCGGCGCGGTCGTCCGGGTAGTAGGCGTACACTTGGGCCACTGCGGCCAGGTATTGGGCCTTGGCTTCCTGGGACAGTTCGGTGGGCCATGCTTCCGTCCACTTCACCGGCCAAACCTGCCAACCGAGGATCAGGCCGACGATCACGCCGATTGCTGCGCCGATCAATACGGACCCGAAGCTCAGGTTTCTCAGTTGGTCCGCCACGCCCCGGCTCTGATTCGTCGCCCCGAACGGCTGCTGGCTCTTGTATTGTGACATCGTTGATTCCTCCACGAATTGAGAAGCATTGCTTCAGGCGACGGACGGCGGCTAGGCCCGCCGGGCTGGCTAGAGCAGGTCGGTGTTTTCCTCGCCGGCGAGTTTATCCACGACTTCCCGGACGCGTTGCATGGCATCCTTGCGGCCGATGAGCAGCGCGTCGCCGGTATCTACGACGACCAGATCGTCGACGCCGATGAGGGCGACGAGGGGGCCATCGCTGGAGACAATGTTGTTGCGGCTGTCGATGCTGATCACGTTGCCGCGGATGACCAGGTTGTCGAGTTCATGGCGCGGCAACACCTCTTCCAGAGCGTCCCAGCTGCCGACGTCATTCCAGCCGGCGTCGAGCGGTACAACGGCGACTCGTTCTGCGCCCTCCATTATGCCATGATCGAAGCTAATCGAGGATACGCTGTCCCAGGCCTCCGCAAAGCCTGCGCTCAGTTCGGCCGGCGGCAGGTCCGCGGCTTCCAGGGCGGCGATGGCCTGCAGGGTGGCGTAGAGCTCGGGAAGCTGCCGCTCAAACTCGGCGAGTAGCCTGTCCACGCGGGCCACGAAGATGCCGGCGTTCCAGTAATGGGGCCGCCGGCGACAAATTCCTCGGCCACTTCCAGGCTCGGTTTCTCCAGGAAGCGGAGCACGGAGTAGGCCGTGAGGGGGCACGAGGCGGGTTGCGCGGAAAGCTCCTGGCCGCGCTCGATGTAGCCGTAGCCCGTGTGCGGGCAGGTCGGCTGGATGCCGAGGGTGACGATATAGCCCTGTTGTGCGACGCCGGCGGCGCAACGCAGCGCCGTCTGGAACGCGGCTTGGTCCGGGATGACGTGGTCGGAGTGCAGGAGGGCCAGGACCGCATTGGGGTCCATGCGCTGCGTGCGCATGGCGGCGAGGCCGATGGCGGGGGCGGTGTTGCGTCCTGCCGGCTCCAGGATGACCTGGGCGGGCGACAGGTAGGGCAGTTGCTCCGCGACGAGGGAGGCGTACTCGCGCGCCGGTGGCGACCAGCAGTTGCTCGCGCGGCACGAGCCCGGTGAGCCGGTCGGCCGTGGCCTGGATCAGCGTGGAGCCGGAGCCAGTCAGGTCCGAGAATTGTTTGGGGCGCATGCGGCGACTGCTCGGCCACAGCCTGGTTCCCACGCCGCCGGCCAGGATGGCGGCATACAATGTGGCGGGCAATGGCGTTCCACTATCTTGGTTCGACAATAGCAGCTTTCTCCAATCAGCTTCGTACGTAGCTGAGCGTACCCACCTGGCGCACAAGTCCCTTGAGTTCCAGCATGGTCAGGAGACTTGCCACCTGGGGAGACGTCAAGTCCGAGCTGCGCACGAGCTCGTCCACATGCGTGGGCTCGGTCGACAAATGGTCGAGCAGACGGTCCTCGAGGGGATCGGTGGGAATCAGCCGTTGTTGTTCGTATGTCTCGACCTGGTGCTCCAGGTTGAGTTGGTCCAGCACGTCTTGGGCCTTCAGCAGCGGCGCGGCTCCGTTCTGGATCAGTTCGTTGCAGCCTGCGCTGCCCGGGCTGCCGATGTTGCCGGGCACGGCGAAGACGTCGCGGCCCTGCTCGGCGGCAAAGCGTGCGGTGATGAGCGCGCCGCTGCGGCGGGGCGCTTCCACGATGACGACGGCCTTGCTCAACCCGCTGATGACGCGATTGCGCGGCGGGAAGTTGCTGGCCTCCGGGCGCGTGCCCGAGCGCGTATTCGCTGATGACGGCTCCGTTCTCCGCGATTCGTGCGGCCAATCCGCGGTTTTCGGGCGGATAGATCTGATCGACGCCGCTGCCCAGGACGGCAATCGTGCGGTGGCCGGCGTCCAGCGCTGCGCGGTGGGCGATGGTGTCGATGCCCATCGCCAGGCCGCTGACGACGGTCACACCGGCGCGGGCCAGCTCGGTGGAAAGCTTTCCGGCAACCTCGCGACCGTATATGCTGGCGCGGCGCGTTCCGACGATGGCAACCGCCCAAAGGTCGTCCTCACACAGTTCGCCGCGCACGTAGAGGACAGGCGGGCGCGTCTCCAACGATTTCAGGTTGGCGGGATAGTCGTCGTGCCGCCACGTAAGCACGTGAATGCCTGCGTTGACGACGCGGCGCCATTCGCCGTCCAGGTCGATTTCCCGGCGCGAGCGCAGCAAATTCTCGAGGCTGCGCCTGTCGAGGCCGGCGGCCGTGAGCTGCTGCGTCGTTGCGCGCCAAGCGGCTTCGGCCGAGCCGAACACATCCAGCAGCGCCGCCATGCGGGCGGGTCCGATGCCGGAAACCATGTTGAAGCCGATCCAGTAGGCTGTTTCGTCCACGTTACTCAGGTGCACGGTACGCGTGTGCACGGTACTCGGTGATGGCGACTACAGGTTGTTGGCGACTGCGCTGGTTCCGGCGCCCGCTGCCGCAGAAGCGTTGGGCGTAGTGCGAGGATACTGCACACAAGTGTGTCTTGTCAAACGCTTTTGGCAAGCTGTCGTGAGAAATGCGTGTGTGCGCGGTGCAGGGGCAGGGGATGGACAGGTGCGGGCCGGTCGCCAATGGCGGCGGTCGCATCAACCGCTTTCGCCAGCCACGTCCTCTTCGCCTGTCTCGTCCGCCTTAGCGTCGACGCTTTCCCCGACGTTCATGTCGACCTCTTCCGGCTCGTCGAGCAGGCCGGGCATCAAGTCGACGACGATGCGCCGCGCGTCGACGTCGACGCGCTTGATGACGTCGGCGATGGCGGGCAGGAGGATCTCCTGGTCGCGGTTGACACCCGGCGCCGGGTCGATGAGGTAGACGTCGTTGGCGCCGGTGGGCATGACGTTGCGCACTGTTCCCAGGATGCGGCCGCCGGTGTCTTCGACCTGCATGCCCACGAGGTCGTGGATCCAGTAGACGTCCTCATCCAGCGGGGACGCATCTTCTTCGGGGATGAAGAGCCAGTTGCCGCGCACGCCTTCGGCGGCCGTGCGCGAGGCGATGCCGTCGAACAGCACGAGGTGCAGCCCCTTGTGCGGGCGGGAAGCGACGATGCGCATCTCCACCAGGTCGACGCCCATGAGAATGGTGTTGCCGGGCGAGAAGCGCTCCGGGAAGTCGGTGTGCGGTTCGATCCGCACTTCGCCGCGTAGCCCGTGCGCGCCCACGATGAGACCGACGGCCATCATCCCGTCGGGGATGAGGACGCGGCGGTTGCGATGGTGGTAGTAGGTCTGTTGGGGGTTGGGCTTGGACGGTCCGGCGCTCATGGCATGGGGTGCATCTGGTGACAGTACGATCCTGGGCGAGCTCGCGCAGGCGGATTCGCGGTTCGGGGCTGGTGGGCTGCCGTGGGCAGGAAGGGCGCTGTGGAGCGAGGTTCGGATATGAAAGCAGCGAAAGGAATCCTTTCGCTGTTCACAGTGAACCCGGATCGCCCAACCGCTTGCCCGCGACGCGGACGGCGCGAAGCCGGTGAGTTCAGTCGATTTCGAGGATGACGGGCTTGTCTTCGTTGCGGGCAGCCACGTTGAGCAGGGAGCGAATGGCATTGGCGACGCGGCCGCCTTTGCCGATGATGCGCCCTGTGTCCGACGGCGCTGCGCGCAACTTAATGATCGTCATCCTGCGCGTCTCCTTGCGATAGGCGCGGACTCGGTCCGGCTCCTCGACAAGGGACTCAGCGATGTATTGAACCAGTTCTTCCATCTCGTACCGCCTAGCTGGCTTTCGCCACTGGTGTGAGACGCGGCCAAGGCCTTGGCCGCGCCCGCCGCCTCCTGCCCATTGTCTTAGGCCTGGGCTTCGGCAGTCTCGGCTGTCGCTTCTTCTGCGGCCGCGGCAATCACCTTGCCGTTCTCGTCGATGATGTTCTGTTGCCGGAGCAGGCGAGCCACGGCCTCGCTCGGCTGTGCGCCCACGGTGACCCAGTGCGCAGCGCGCTCGGCGTTAATCGTAACTGCCGGCGGTTCCGGATGCGGATCGTAGGTGCCGATCGCCTCGATGAACCTGCCGTCGCGCGGCGAACGCTGGTCGGCGACCACCACACGGTAAAACGCCTTCTTTTTTGCGCCCATGCGTCGTAAACGAATGCGAACCACTTTGTTTTTTCTCCTTAGTTCAATCCTGAACTCTAAGCCGGATTGTATCTTGCGCCGGAAATCTCGACGCTGCTTGCAGACTGTATCGTACGTTCGTCGTAGTTGGTCCGGAATCGGTATCTATGCGGCTCGACGACCGATCAGTCCATGATCAGTTCATGCCGCCGAACATATCCATCATGTCGCGTGGGATGCCGCGCCTCGGCGGCGCTTGCCTTTGCCGCCGCCCGTAATGCCCATCTGCTTCATCATTTTCTGCATGTCGCGAAACTGCTTGACGAGCATGTTCACATCCTCGACGGAGGTTCCGCTGCCGCTGGCGATTCGCCGCCGGCGACTGCCGTTGAGGACGGACGGGTTTCTGCGTTCCTCGGCCGTCATGCTGTTGATGATGGCCTCGGTGCGCTTGAGGCCGCTCTCGGCCATGGACATGTCCATGCCCTTGGTCATGCGGCTGACGCCGGGGATCATGCCCAGGATGTCGCCCAGTGGGCCCATCTTCTGGATCTGGCGGAGCTGGTCGCGGAAGTCTTCGAAGTTGAAGTTGCCTTCCTGGAGTTTGCGCTCCATGTCCAGCGCGTCTTGCTCGCTGATGTTGTCCTGGGCGCGTTCGATGAGCGTTAGCACGTCGCCCATGCCCAGGATGCGGCCCGCCAGCCGTTCGGGCTGGAATGATTCCAGGTCGGCGACTTTTTCGCCTGTCCCCAGGAATTTGATGGGCACGCCGGTGACTTCGCGAATGCTGAGGGCGGCGCCGCCGCGTGCGTCGCCGTCGATCATGGTCATGACGAGACCGGTGACGGCCACGCGCTCGTTGAAGCCCTGGGCAACGTTGACGGCCTCTTGACCGGTCATGGCGTTGACGACGAGCAGGACTTCCGAGGGGCGGGTCACCATGCGCACCTGTTCGAGCTCGCGCATCATGTCGTCGTCGATCTGCAGACGGCCGGCCGTATCGATGATGACGGTGGTGTAGGCCTTCTCGCGCGCCACGCGCACTGCGTTCTTGGCGATGGTCGGGGGCGGCGAGTCTGTGCCTTCGCTGTACACGGGAATGTCGAGCTGGCTGCCGAGCACTTCCAGTTGGTGAATGGCGGCGGGGCGGTAGGTGTCCGCGGCCACGAGCATGCGGCCGCTGGCCTGCCTTGCGCTGGCGCAACGCCAGTTTGGCTGCGAGCGTTGTCTTGCCTGCGCCCTGCAAGCCGATCAACATGATGACGTGCGGCGTCGGGCCGGACAAGTCCAGCGGCGCGGGCTTGCCGAGGAGTTCGATGAGCTCCTCGTTCACGATCTTGACGACCTGCTGTGCAGGCGTGAGGCTGTCCATCACCTCGCGGCCGACAGCTCGCACGCGTACGCGGGCGACGAACTCCTTGACGACCTTGAAATTGACGTCCGCCTCCAACAGCGCGAGACGCACTTCGCGCAGCGCGGCGTCGACATCCGCCTCGCTCAGCTTTCCCTGGCGAGCGAGACCGTCAAATACGTTTTGCAGTTTGTCGGCTAGACTCTCAAACACCTGCGCAACCGTCCTGTAGATCGCTTCGTGCTCAGTAGTGTGCGGCGAGAAGCGGCAATTTGGGTATGCCCGGCATGAGGGCACGCGACTAGGAATTGTACCTCTGTGCCGGCGCGCAGGTCAAATGTCGCGGGCCGTTTGGACATGGGACGCAGATCAACGCGGATCAGGCTGATCTTCTCTGACTCTTTGGCGCCGGCTCGTAGGTCAGGTGTCTGGCGTGAGGCGCGTGTCAATGTGCGGCCCGGCGGCTGACCGGGAGTGCGCCGTCCATGCAACCGTCACGCCGGAGACGTGACCTACTGTGGTGCGCCGTCGCTTAGCCGGCAGCAAGCGGTTCGCCATGCACGAAACGAGACGCCGGCGGAAGCCGGCGTCTCGGGAATCTTACGAACTTGATGGGGCGGGCTGTGGGGCCGCCGGTGAATCGCGTCAGTCGGCGGGCAACATCAGCGTGGAGCCGATGAGAATCGTGTCGGTGTCCAGACAGTTGACGCCCATGACATCGTCGACCGATGTGCCGCGTCCTTCTGCGAGCCGGGTCAGGTTGTCGCCCACCTGCACCTCGTACTCGACCCAGCCCTCGGGCACGTCTGCGCCACAGGTGAGGACCGACGACTGGTCAAGGACTGATTCTGCCGGCACGTAGAGGCTTGCGCCGATGATGATGGTCTCGTTCGACAGACAGTTGGCCTCGACAATCTCGGTGATGCTGGAGCCGCCGCGTTTCGGCAATGTAGGTACAGGTTGTCGCCAGGCTGCACCTGGTACTGGATCCAGCCCTCCGGCTGCGAGACGGTGCAGGCCGTGTCGCGAGGCTGTACGTCGATAGCCGGGAGCTCGGCAGGGGCCGGCGTCTCCGGCAGGCGGCGCAACGACAACCATAGAGATGCCCTGCACGGTTCCGCTTTGGCCGGGCATGATCTGGTAGACGAGGCCCACGGTGGCTCCAGGCTCGAGCTCGCCGTCGATCTCCATGGGCCGGAAGACCTCTTTGTTGGCGTCCGGCTGGTAGCGGTCCATCACCGTCAGCCCGCCGATCTTGAGCAGCCGACCGTTGCGACCGTAGTAGACCTGCGTGTCTTCGGCCTGGATGACGGCGCTGTTCTGGTCTGCGCGCACGGCGGCCTTGCGAACGTCTTCGGCCAGTTCTTGCTCCTGGGCCTGCCGCACGAGGTCGCGGCGATCCGGCGCGGTGAACTGCAGCTCCTGTTTGCGCATCCACTGCTTGAAGGAGTAGGTGGCGTCGCCGGGCACGGCGGACTGGGCCATGGCCACGAAGGTCGAGGCGCTGAGAAGCACGACGGCCAGTGTGACGATGATGGGCGCCAGGCGCAGGGTTCGCATGGAGAACGTGGCCTGCAGGCCGTCCATGATGCGCTGGGTCAGGGTGGGCGGCGGCGGAGCGACCGGCGCAATGCGACGCGGCGGTTCGGCGATGCGCACAGGTCGGTAGGCTGACGCCTCCTGCTCTCTGCCCTTGATCTCTGCGGCGGCGGCCAGGAAGCCCCGTTTGGCTGCCATGCGTTCGGCGGGGGAGGGCTGAGGGATGGGCTCGTGTTGGATATCGAGCGCGAACTGCACGATCTGCAGTTCTTCCGTCAGTTCGACCGCGTCCGCATAGGGATAGGAAGCGACGATGGATTCGATCGACTCGCCCGATTCCAGGCGGCCGACGGCTTCCTCGAACACATCTTCCGGGCTTAGGTTGGGTATTCTGCTATTGCCGTTCATTTTTCGACTCTTGCCCTTGTACCGGTCTGTCTGGACGTGCACCGGTCCTGCTATCTATGCTGACGCATTTCGAGGCGATCCGATGCGGTCAATTCGGGCAGGATGGCTAATCCGGAACCATCAGTGTGCGCAGGGTGGAAACGGCACGGTGCTGCAAGGCCTTGACTGCGCCCTCTGTCTTGTCCATCATGACCGCGATTTCGTTGAAACTGTAGCCCTCGAGGAAGCGAAGCGTGATCACCTGCGCCTGGTCGTCGGTGAGCCTACGGATGGCGGAGCGAAGATATTCGGCGTCCAGTGCGATTTCTGCTGCGCGAACCGGGCTATCGCTTGGATCCGGCATGACGGGCGCATCGTCTATCGAGACTTGCTGTCTGTCGGTCGCGCATACGATAGTGATCGATAACGAGGTTATGCGCGATCCGATACAGCCACCCAGAAAACGAACTGTGCCACGTTTTGTCGTTGTGGATCGCCTCCAGCATTCTCAGGAATACCTGAGCTGTGAGGTCCTCCGCAAGCGTTTGATTACTGGTGCGCCTGTAGATGTAGTTGTATATCTTCAACTCATATCGGTCGTAGAGCTCGCTGAGCGCGTCTTCATCGAGTTGTTCCGCACGCTCCAGCAGCTCAGCTTCCGAAGTGTCTTTCGGCAATTTCGATTCGCTGACTCGCTTCTTCTCCAAAGGCCTTATATTCATGATGACGTGGACAATCGCCGAATCATTACGGTCAGTTGTGGCCAATTGCGCAAAGCGAGCCCACGAGGGCGCGCGATCGTGCAGGTTGGCGGCGTGAGGGTGCTGGAACCGGCGTCGAGTGGCGTGTGCGGAGCCGCGTCGCTACGCCGGGACGCGAACGGTATGGATGAAGTGGCTGCGGTCGCCAGGGCGTCTGTGCGGCTTGAGTTCATGCGGTTGCTGGTGGTTCAGGTTCCGGGCGGGGCGCTAGTGGCTCTCGGCTGCCAAGATAGACGGCGCGTACGCGCTGTAGCGCGGTGAAATTCGTGAGAATGGCGAGTATCCACAGGACGGGCAACATCCACCCGGTGACCAAGCCGGCCGCCAGCAGGATGATGCGCTCCGGGCGTTGCAGGAGGCCCCCCTTGCATTCGATGTCGAGCGCTTCGGCGCGCGCCCGCGTATAGCTGACCATGTATGAGCCGACGATGGCCACGAATACGAGGATCAGCTCCATGCGATATTGTGCGGAGGCGGAGTAGTAGACGGCCAGGCCCAGGAAGACGACGCTCTCGGAATAGCGGTCCAGCGTGCTGTCCAGAAAGGCGCCGAATCGGCTGGTTTGGCCGGTCTCGCGTGCGATTGCGCCGTCGAGGGTGTCGAAGAGGGCGGCGACGACCATGAGCAGGCCGCCCCAGCGCAGGTAGCCGGCGCCAAGCGTGACGGCTGTGACGACGGCCAATGCGAAGCCGGCGTACGTCACCATATTGGGCGTGATGCCGAAGCGCACCAGCCAGTTTGCCACACGAGCGAGCGGCTGCGCGAGCAGGCGTCGGCCAAAGTCTGAGACCATCAATGGGCTCCCATTCTTGCGTGGCGCCCGTCTGGGTGCATGGGGTTGGATTGGCTCGAAACCGGGCAGTAGGGGCCATGCGTCGCCATGGCAGGTAGTGTACACGTTGCAGAAAATCAAGTCAAGCACGGCATAATAATTTGCAGGCGGCTGCGCGTGGCGGAAGATCTGCACGGAAGATGCCCAGTTCGAGAAGCAACGGGCAGGCCAAGCAATGGCTGTCAGAGGCAATCTCCGGACAAGCAGCAGGGGCTGCGCGAATTCGCGCAGCCCCTGCGATGGTGCGTGTGTGATTGGTGGGCGACGGTGCACCCGCATCCCGGGCCGTTGCACCGGACGCCGGCCGCGTCTAGCGCAGCAGCGTCGGGGCGAGGACGCGTCCCTCCGCGCACATCATCATGATGGGCAGGATCGCCACGTTGTCGGGCGGCGAGCCTGCGCGCGTGTCCGCGACCAGGACCAAGACAGCGTGCTCCCGGTCGAAGTCCGTGCCGAGCGCGGTCGGGTCGACCGTCAGCGAAACGCTGGACGGAACGGTGCTGGTCGGTGACGACGCCTCGGTGATCCAGGGCACTTCACTGGGCCACAGGATGTCGCTGACGGCGGCGTCTGCCAGCGAGCGAGATAGGGCGGGGAAGCTCCGCTCTGCGCCGGACGCGTCGTAGAGGATGACGCGGCCGTCTTCCGTGATCTCGGCCACCCGTAATGCCGGCGGCAGCCTGCGCGGCGCTGGCATCGGGCACGCCGATGATGGCGGCGTCGAAGTTGAGTCCGGAGGTGCCGCCGATGTCGACGACCATTTGTTGGGTTTCGGTGATGGGCAGGCTGCACGGGAAGTAGACGAAGTTGGCGGCGAACGGATTCAGCGACAGTGCGGCCGCTTCGACCGTCATCTCGAGCTGGACCGGGAAGGGCTTGTTGACCACTTCGGCGCTGCTGCTCAGTTGCAGTGTGAAGGACTTGGACGCCCACGGGCTCATTGGTCGCATCGAAGGTGACGTTGATCGTGGCCGGCGTCGCGCCCGACATGGGGCTAACCTTCACCCAGTTCGGCAGGGGCGTGACCACGAAGTAGTTGACGTTGGACCCGGAACCGACATTGGAGAGGGTGAAACTGCCGGCCGATGCGCTGGTGCCGGTGGGCAAGGACGCCTCGATGAGGCTCTTGTCCGTGCCGAACACGGGGCCGCGGATGAAGCCCTCGCTGTCGAGGTCGCCGACCAGGAGGGTATCGTTGTTGGTGCCGCGCATATATTCCGTGCGCGAACCTGAACTGATGGAGCCGCCGGGGTGGGGGTCTCGGAAGACGACGATGCGTTCGTTGCTGGCGATGATGATCTCGTCGCGGCCGTCGCCGTCCACGTCACCGCCGGCGCCGATCTTGAATTCGTCGTCGGCTCCGCCCTCGATATCGTTCCAGTGAATCCTCGATATCGAGCTGGTTGTCCTGATCGTCGCCCCACTCGTCACGCATGATCAGGCGCGAGCCGTTTTCAGTCGGGATTCTTGCGCAGGAACAGGACCTCCTTGTCGCCGTTACCGGAGAGGTCCGCGAGGAAGACGAATTCGGGCTGTGGGGAGAACGCCCACGATTCGTCGGTATTGAGCTCATTGTCCTCGTCGTCCCATTTGTAGACCTTGAGGGATTCGCTGCCGGGTTTGGTGGTTCGGATTTCGACGACCTCGTCGCCGCCATCCTCGATGACTTGACCCACGGCCACCTTGCGAATGGTGTCGCCGTCGGAATTCTTGCCGTCGATGCGCAGGAAGTTCTGGTCCACGTCGAAGACATCGAAGCGTGTCTGGGAGCTCTCATCGTCCACGAGGACGGCTTCGTCAGAGCCCTTGTCGTTGACGTCGCCGGAGCGTGCGAAGCGCCATTCGCGGCTCGTCCTCCTCGTCCTCAAACTCGACGTGCACCTTCCATTCGCGGCCGGTGGGCTTGCCCGTGCTTGGGTCCAGGCCGTCGGCGTTCAAGACAACCACGCGGGATTGGCTGGCGGGGTCCTGGTAGGCGTATAGAATCTCGTCGCCGGGGATTCCGTCGTCGAAGTCGCCGCCCTGTACGATCTCCGGCCTGCCGGGAATCTCTTTGTAGTAGAGCGTGTCCCAGGGAATGCCGTCGTCAGGCGGGATGGTCTTGTCCGGGTCGACAGCGCCGGAGGCAACGACGGGGTCGAATACGGCCAGCTTCACGTCGCCGTTTGCCGTCCTGCCGATGGCGATGATCTCCAGGTCGCCGTCGTCGTTGACGTCGCCCAGGTCGGCGTCTTTCCAGTCGGCATCCGGGCTGTACCACTCGACGCGTGGCGCCTCGCCCTGCGTGTCGAGGACGTGGATCACGCCTTCAGCGTCGATATAGACGATCTCTTCGCTTGGGTCCGCGCTGCCTGCGGCCTGGACGCGTGAGGGGGCGAGGCCGGCGCCCGCCAGGGGTCCGGCAAGCATGGCGATGAGGATGGCGATCGAGGGCCATCTACGCGGATGTACGGTCTTGCGCACCTGTGCGCACGTGCGTTGGAGTGCTGCGGGTATCATATTGTTCCTCTTTCTTTCCACCGTGTCCACATGATTGCTTGCGTGGGACGTCTGCCGAATGTCACGGCGCATACTAAACGCTGAATCTGATTGTATCGTTCACAACGGCTGCCTGCTGTGTCTTCACTGTTCGCAACCGCTACGATCCCGGACCGCTAGGCAGCATGGGGACGTCGGAGTCCGCATCGTGAATTGGATCAATCGGCGGGCAGGCTGTATCCTAACCGTGCACCATCCCTGTTCGACGCGAGGCGGGACCGTTGGTGGTATCGTACTAGAGGCCTGCACAGCGGCCAAAATGGGCGGTGTCCGTCCTTGCGGTGTGGACGTCCATTGGGCGGGGCGTGCACAGACTGCGACGTATTCTCCCTGATAGCACACGGAATCCACAAGGAGGCACACATGTCAGACCCTATCCGAGTAGCCGTTACGGGCGCGGCCGGCAATATCGGCTATGCGATTGCGTTTCGAATTGCGAATGGCGATCTGTTTGGGCCGGACACGCCCGTCATCCTGCAGATGCTTGAGATCACGCCGGCGATGAAGGCGCTGGAAGGCGTGGCCATGGAACTCAGCGATTGCGCGTTTCCGCTGCTGGCGGACATGGTGCTGTCCGACGACGCCAACACAGCGTTCGACGGCGCCAACTGGGCGCTGTTGATCGGCGCGCTGGCCTCGATCGAAGGGGATGGAGCGCGGCGATCTGTTGGAGGCGAACGGCGCCATCTTCAAACCGCAAGGTGAGGCGCTGAACGCACGGGCTGCGGACGACATCCGCGTCACCGTGGTCGGCAACCCTGCCAATACCAATGCGCTCATCGCCATGCACAATGCGCCGGACATTCCCCGCCGGCGTTTCAGCGCCATGACGCGGCTGGACCACAACCGGGCCGTCTCGCAGCTCGCCAACAAGGCTGGGGTAGCGGTGACCGAGGTCAAGCATGTGACGATTTGGGGCAACCACAGTTCGACGCAGTACCCGGATGCGTACCACGCCACGATCAAGGGCGCGCCGGCGCATGCGGTGATCGACGACGACGCGTGGATTCGGGGGTCGTTTGTTCCGACGGTGCAGCAGCGCGGGGCGGCCATTATCGAGGCGCGGGGGCAGAGCAGCGCGGCCAGCGCCGCCAATGCGGCCATCAACCACGTGCAGAGCTGGCATCATGGCACGCCCAAGGGCGACTGGGTGAGCATGAGCGTGGCGAGCACGGGAGACTATGGGTCGCCCGAAGATGTGATCTTCAGCTATCCGGTGACGATTGAGAACGGCGAGTGGTCCGTGGTGCAAGGTCTGGATCTCAGCGACTTTGATCGGGACATGTTGCGCGCAACGGGCGACGAGCTGCTGCAGGAGCGCGCTGCGGTATCGGGCATGCTTGCGTAGGAGATACGGTGCACGGGGGCCGCGGGGTACGCGGCGGGGGGAAGTGGCGCGGAGGGCAGTACGCAGATTTGGCAGATCGGGCTGATCTGCGCTGATTTCTGTGGCCAATGCCATTCGCGTCTCGCAGCGCCCTGTAGGTCACTCTTTCGGAGTGACTTCTTTCGGGGCGCGGATGGCCGGTCTCTGCGCTGTGGGGACTGGGCGCGAGGTGTGGGACGTCGCTCTTGCAGAGGGAGCTACGGCTGGATGGAGCGGACGAAGCACCTTCGCCGCCCTGTCATTCCGGGCTCGGGGGCCATCCGGGCGCGGAATCCAGGTCGACCTGCGATGCTGACCTGCGATGGATTCCCGCTAAGGGCATGCGGGAATGACATTCGGTAATGGCGCGCTGGATGGAAGGGACCGCGGCTACAGCTCGTCCTGGAGCTGGGCGGAGACGGCGCGGGTGTGGCGCATGAGGGCTGCCTGTGAGCCCACGGCGGCGTCCGATTCCGGGTCGATGCGCGGGTCCACGGCTGCGCCGGCGGTATCTGCCGTCGGGCAGCATCTCCCAGGCCTGGCGCTGGTCCTCGATGGCTACGTCGAGGATGTGCTTGATTTGCGCCTGCAGTCGCGGGTCTTCGATGGGCACGATGGCCTCGACGCGGTTGGAGAGGTTGCGCTTCATCCAGTCGGCGCTGCCGATGAAGTAGCGCGGCTCCCCGTTGTTCTCGAAATACCAGATGCGGGGGTGCTCCAGGAAGCGGCCGATGATGCTGAGCACGCGGATGTTTTCGCTGATTCCCGGCAGGCCGGGACGGATGCGACAGACGCCGCGCACGATGAGGTCGACTTGCACGCCGGATTGGCTGGCCTCGTATAGCTTGCGCACGAGGACCGGGTCCTCCAGACCGTTCATCTTGCCGATGATGCGGGCGGGTTTGCCGCGCAGCGCGTTGCGAATCTCCGTGTCGATGAGTTCGACGAAGCTCTGGCGCATGTTGACGGGCGCCACCAGCAGTTTGCGATACTCGACTTGGCGGCTGTAGCCGGTGAGGAAGTTGAACACGTCCATCAGGTCCGCGCCGATGTCGGGGCGGCAACTGAGAAAGCCGAGGTCGGTGTAGAGGGTGGCGGTCTTGGGGTTGTAGTTGCCTGTGCCGATGTGATAGTAGGTGCGCAGGCCGTCTTCTTCCTCACGGATGGCGAGGGAGAGCTTGCAGTGGGTCTTCAGGCCGACGAGGCCGTAGGCGACGTGGCATCCGGCGTTTTCCAGGGCGCGGGCCCACTCGATGTTCTGCTCCTCGTCGAAGCGGGCCTTCACTTCCACGAGCACGGCCACCTGTTTGCCGCGCTCGGCGGCCTGCATGAGCGCCTCGACGATGGGCGAGTCCGCGCTGGTGCGATAGAGCGTCTGCTTGATGGCGAGCACCTGTGGATCGCGTGCGGCAGATTCGATGAACTGCTGCGTGCTGGCGCCGAAGCTGTGGTACGGGTGGTGGACCAGGAGGTCGCCCTGGCGGATGACGGAGAAGATTTCGCCGGGACGAGACTGGCGGTCGAGGCCGGCGAGACGCGGCGGCGTGATGGGCGTCCACGGCTCGTTCTTCAGGTGCGGTAGGTTCACGTCGGCAAGGGCAAAGAGATCGGCGAGGCGCAGGGGGCCGCGCACGCGGTACACGTCGTTCTGTTCCAGCCCGAGTCCATCTTGCAGCATGTGCAACATGCTGTCGGGCATTTCCTCGTCGATCTCCAGGCGCACCACGGGGGCGAAGCGTTGCTCGCGGAGTTCTTCGCCGATCATCTCCAGGAGGTCGTCGGCCTCTTCCTCGTTGCGGGCAAGATCTGCATTGCGGGTGACGCGGAAGGGATAGGCGGCGAGGATATCCATGCCCGGGAAGAGCATGTCCAGGTTATGGATGACGATCTGCTCCAGGGGCACGAAATCGAGCTGGTAGCCCAGGGAGACCCAGCGCGGCCGGTTCTGGGGAATCTTGACGCGGGAGAAGCGCATCTCGTCGCTGGACGGGTCGCGGAGCAGGACGCCCAGACTTAGGCTCAGGTTGCTGATGAAGGGGAAGGGATGCCCCGGATCGACGGCCAGCGGCGTGAGGATCGGGTATACCTCGCGCAGGAAATACTGGCGCAGGTCCTGCTGCTGCTCGAATGAGAGATCATCGTAGCCGCGGATGCGCAGGCCGTGCTCAGCCAGGCCGGGCAGGATATCGTCCAGGAGGCAGTTGCTCTGCGTGTCCACCATGGGGCGCACGGCTTCGGCAATGAGCTGTAGCTGGAACTCGGGCGTCCACCCGTCCAGCTTGAGGTTCGCCATACCGGCCGCGTGCTGTCGCTTGAGGCCGCCGACGCGTTTCCTGAAGAATTCGTCCAGGTTGCTCGCCGTGATGGCGAGGAACTTCAGGCGTTCCAACAGGCGGTTGCGCCCGTCGATGGCCTCCTGTAGGACGCGCCAGTTGAAGTCCAGCCAACTCAGCTCGCGGTTGTAGATCATGTCCGACGTGCAGAGTTCCTTGAGGGAGAGTTTGGCGATGTCGACGTCGGGCTCGTAGACGAGGTCGGGCGGAATGATGACTGGTTCGACCGGCGCCTCTTCCACGTAGGCCAACCTGCGCTTCATCTGCAGCCCGTTGCCGCCGTCCGCAGACGCCCGGCCGGCATCCGACGGGTGCGAGATGGCCGAGGGCGTTTCAGGCGCGCCCGATGGAGCATCGCGCAATTCTTCGGCGGTCGATTCGGCGTGCTGTCTGGATTGTCTGTGGTCGATTCGCCGTTGGTCGATTGTGTCGTATGCATGGTTCACTTGCCCTATGCGCTGTGGCAGGATCGCCACTGATCACGGCCGGACTGCGTTCTCGTTTGCGCGCCTCATGGCTGAGGCGTGCACTATTGTACTCGGAAATCGTGAATATGTCGAGTCGGAAACGAGTATTCGGAGGGCGCGGGTACGGCTACCATAGGCGTTGGGGCGGATGCAGACAATGACTGACCGGGCCGATCCGACCTCATGTTTCCGGAGGTGAGGTTTCTGGAGGTGCATGATTTCCTGGTGTTGATGGGTGGGAGGAGTGGCGCTACGACGGCACGGCATGGAGTTCGGTCAGCAGCTCCCGGGCCTCCTGCAAATCGGGCGTGTCAAAGCCTTCGGTGAACCAGCCGTACAGATCGGACAGGCGTTCGATGGCCGCCTCGCTCTTGCCCTGAGCATGCCAAAGCCGGCACAGACTGGCCATCGCCCGCAATTCCAGGATCCTTGCCTGCTGGCGGTGGGCCACCTCGACGGCCGTCTCGAAATCCTTTTCGGCCTGTATGACAAGCCGGTCATCTTTCCCGTCTGCCAACTGCAGGCGCAACTCGCCGCGAGCCGGTACAATTCGGCCTCCCACTCGCGTTCGTCGGAGCGCGCCACCCACTCCAGCAGCTCTTGCACTCGTGCAAGTCCCTGCTGCGGTCTTCCGCAGCGGTGGTCGATATCCGCCAGCACTGCAACATAGCGAACGTGCTCCATGCCCGTGCCCTGGACTGCGGCCAGGCCCTGCTCTGCCTCGCGTATGCCTGCGGTGTGATCACCCTGGACGACCAACGCCCATCCGTGATAGAGACTGCTTGCGCCAGCATGGAGAGAAATGCCCCATTGTCTGCAAAGCTTGTTCGTCTTAACCGCATAGTGAATCGTCATATCCACATCACGACTGCGTTGGCCTAGTGCTGCACCGAATCCGTGCGCAAAGGCCAGCGAATAGGGATGATTCAGGTCTTCCGCCCGATTTAGCCCTTCCTGCAGCAGCGACTGTGACTGCTCTGGATAGCCGAGGTACCAAGTGACCAGCGAAGCGTTGACCAGACAGTGAACCGAGGGATCGCAGGAGTAGAAATGGTTGCCGCGCGAAGGCGCCGCCGTCCGGACGATTAGCAAACCGGAAGACAGATGTTTGTGCGCCTCGGCAAACTCGCCAATACGGTAGTGCGTACAACCCAAAACGCTGTATGCAGCAAGTTTTGCTATCTCGTCGTCTACACGCTCTGCGGCTTCCATACATGCTTGCGCCAGCGAAAGGGCTGCGCGGAATTCACCCCGTTGGTATCGAAGTTCCCACAGATGCCAAAGTATCTTGGCATGCTTGATCTCGTCCTGGCCGTGCCGGCTAAGTCTGTGCGCCCGCATGAAGGTGGCCTCGACATCCGGCGCGGCATCGCCCTGCAGTGCCGCTTGGGCCGTGCCCAGCCCGATCAGCAGGTCCAACTCCAGCGCATCGCGGTCTGAAGTGTGCTCCGTTTCCGCGACCAGGGCTACCCCACGGTGATAGAGGTCCAAAGCCTCTTCGTAGGCTGCCAGACCGAGCGCGCGGCTACCTGCCTGGACGCAGTACATTGCGGCGCGTGCGGCCAAACCGGCCTGCTCGTAGTGCCATGCCAGGCGTCCCGCCTGTTCTGCAGGCATCTGCACCTGGCTTGCGTATAGTTCCTCCAGCTGGTCACCGATCGCCTCGTGCAGGTGCGCAGTCTCTATCGGGTCCAGCACACCTGTCACGTACTTCTGGAAAAGGGCGTGGCGGAACCGGTAACGGGAGAGACGCCGTTCTCCCACAATCTCGATGCCGGCCGTGACAACCAGTCGATGACGCCGGTCTAGCTCGGCGCTGAGGCAACGGATGATTTCGGCAGCATCTCGGTGTAGCACTGCAGCGATGACCTCCGCCGTGAAGTGCTCGCCCTCTATGGCGGCTACGTCCAACATTTGGCGCAATTCGTCCGGCAGGCGCTCCACGCGCTGGCCGATCACCGCCTCGACGCGCGTCGGGCATCGCCTCCCAGTCCAGCGTAGGGCCCTCTACCCAGTAGCGGTCCGCATCGCGGAGCAGGAAACCCTGCTCTTGCATGTTGCGCACCAGCTCCACCGTGAAGAGCGCATGACCGCCGCTCAGCCGGTACAGTGTCCGCCTCAAAGCTACGGTCCAGTCGGTGGCGCAATGTCTCGAGATACTCATGCACAAAATCGCCGGCCCGGCGCACGGTCCAGGTCAATGACGACGCGACCGTGCTGCTTGCGCATCTCTGCGATGACGCGCTCGAGCGCAATGTTACTTGCCCCCGGCCCGGCGATTTCCTCGGGTCGGTACGAGCCGACCACGAGAATCGGGTAGCCGTCCATCCGCTGGACCAGGTGAAAGAGGAGGACCAGCGAACTGGCATCGGCCCACTGCAGGTCATCCAGCCAGAGCAGGAGCGGATGAACACGGGATATGGCCTGCAGAAACTTCGTGCACTGGTCAAAGAGTGCGATCTGGGAGCCTAATGTCGCGACCAGACGGGGCGTCGAGTCCTGACGTCGCGGAGACGCGCCTGCCAGTCCACGGCCGAGGATGCAGCGTCCAGGCGGCGCGCCAGGGCTGTAGCGGGTACCAGCCTGTCCAGCAGGTCCGGGCCATGGACGAGCAGGGCATCTGCGAGTTGGGGCAGCAGCGCCCAGAGACGCCTCGCATGATCACGCGTGATCGCGCCCGACCGCCATTGCGCCTCTAGATCGCCGGTGAGTTGAGCCAACAACTCGCGGAATGGGAGAAACGGATCGCCCAGGTCGCTGCTGCCGCCGGTTGAGCCGCCGGCCGCCACCAGGGCGGGGTGGCGTTCCATGGCGCGGCGTGCGAAGTGCCGGATCAGCATCGTCTTGCCCTGGCCCGCCTCTCCCGCTACGAAGACAATGCGTCCTTTGCCGGACAAGGCCGCTTCCAGGTGCTCATCCAACTCCTGCAGCGCCTCGAACCGGTCCACAAAGGGTTGGGTCTGCACGTCAGCCTGCCTGAGTACCAGAAACGGTGGCTCTGTCACCTCCCGTACTGAGATCGGACTCGATGCTGAGGCGAGCGGCGGGGTCTCTTCCCGAATCTGCGCAGCCAAGGCCACACTTGTGGGCGCCGGATCGATGCCCAATTCCTCGGCCAACAGCGACCGGAAGTGCTCATAGTGGATCAGAGCAGCCGCGCGTTCGCCTTGCTTGGCTAGGAGCCGAATCAGCCGGCACTGCCCCTCCTCCCAGAGCGGGTCCAGTTCCACGCCGCGTCTGGCGTAGTACACGGCAGATGACAGGTCATTGCGCTCCTCGCGCCGCTGGGCCAGAAGGCTGCACAACGTCTCCACACGGCGCCGAATCTGCTCGCTAGCCATCAGTCGCCATTCGTCGAATTCCGGGCAGCCCTCCACATGGAAGCCCTCCAGAAAGTCGCCGCGGTAGAGCGCGACCGCGCTTTCCAGACTTGTCACATCTTCCGGCGTAAGGGATGCCGGCAGTCGTTCACCCTCTGCCAGGAAGGCAGCATCGAGCCATAGGTCGGCACTGGGATCGAGTTGAAGGGACTGTGGCGTGACCAGCAGGAACGGCTCCGGCGACCCGGGATCACCGAGGAGCGCGCGCAAATTGGCCACCGCCTGGCGCAAATAGGTGCGTGCGGTAGATTCCGGCCAGTCGGGCCAGAGCAGCCCCGCCACGTGGATGCGCAGATGGCTATATTCCCGTTCCATGGCCAGGTAAGCAAGCAGCGCCCGTACCTTGTTGGACCGGAAACCCTCCAGGGGTTGGCTGTTCAGTTCGGCTTGGAACGCGCCGAGCAGATGAAGCACAAGCTTCGCCATATTGCTGCTCCGGACCTCCGACGCGAGCAAGCATCCCGCTAGTTCGCTACGTTCTCGCTACGCTGCTGACAAGCGCAGGCTACGTCCTGTCTACACTGCCATCATACCATAGAAAGGAACGACGTGGTCGACGCATGCCGGATTCCGGCAGGACGATTCCGGGTGGATTTCAGGACGCTTGCGCGGTGTGATGCAGCACTTGACTTGCGGAGACGGTCTCGCCAACAAGGTCGTCCGGCAAGTCCTGATCGCAGAGAAGACGGCTTTCCTATCGATCATCAACTTGCATTGCGCCCAACCATCGGTATCGCATGGGAGGTGTTGGTGTGAGTCCACATCAAGCCGAATTGGATTGGGAGTTCCTAGCCGATGAGGAGCTGGAAGCACCGTGGCCGCCTGCGCCAAGTGGCCCTCTTGGTTCTTCGGATCAGGGCGCGTGCGGCCGCATCCGGCTCGCGCTCTTGTTCGGCCTGGCGATAGTGGTTCTGGCCGCCGCCGGAATCGGCGGCGCGCATGCGCGCCGCCAAGCTCTAGAGGGCGTCGCAGAGGTGGAAGAGGGCGTACACGCCGCGGTGCATGCGGATCAATGGGTGCGGGAGCATGCGCCTGAGCTGTCGGCGGAGATGCTGGTGGACAGCGATGCTTCCGACTACGTGGAGTGGATGGTGCTCAAGGAGAGAAAGGTGCTGGCCGCGAACTCGCGGGTGGAGTCGCCCTCAGCCATGTTGGAAATAGGCGACACCTCGTTCGCCGGCAACAGTGCGGCCGCGGAGCTGACGCTGACCGTTCCAGGCGCACAGGGCGCGGCGGGCGCCGTCTACCGGCAGACGCGCTTCTATCGAGAGACGCCGGAGGGCTGGCTGCGCACGAAGCCCGATCTCAGGCTGTGGGGGCCCACGCGTGTAGTGGAGACCGACCACCTTGTCTGGCGCTATCGCCGGCGCGACGAGGCAATCGTCCTCGAGATCGCCGAGGCCTCCGATGCCCTGTACGCGCAACTGATGCAAGACTACGGAGTGACCGGCGCCGAGGACGGCAGCAAGCTGACTGTAGATGTGTGCGCAGACTGCCTGCCCGGAAGCCTTTCCTTGCGTGAAGAGTCTGAGGCGAGGTTGGTTGTGCCGTCTCCGTTCGTCTGCCTCGTCCCGGAAAGCATCTCGCATGCCGAGATCCTCGAACAGGCCGTGGCGCTGGAGCTGCTGGCTAGCGTGGCCGCGCAGGCGCAGAATCAGCATGATATTCGAAGATCGGAAGCTCTGCTTTCAGGAATCGAGTTGTGGCAGCTGCAGGAGATGGATTTGCCGCTGTCCCGGTGGCCCCGCTTGGCGATGCGTTGGAGTTGCGGCGGCGCTAGGGTCGAAGAAGGCAACGTCGCGTTGCACGAGTCAGAGTTCTACTCGGAGCTGTGCGCTGACCACAGCATCTGGATGATCAGGCCGAATTCCATCTACACACCGGTCCACTGCGAGGGCAGAAGTCTCGGTCCTTCGGTCGACTCCGCCGGATGGAAGTCAATTCGGGGTATGACTTCCGATCCCCCGGCACTTGAGCTGGAAGGCGCGGTTGGGTACCGCACTACGTGGGCGATCCAGTCGGGATATCTGTTGAAAGCATACACGGTGGTCGACTATGCAGTGAGTGCGTACGGCCGCGAAAGCTTGCCGGAGCTGGTGGCGGCGCTGGGCGAACACGGCTATTGGACGGAGCTCATGCCTGCGGTGTACGGCGTATCTCTGTACGAGTTCAGCCTCGGATGGCAAGAGCACGTGGCGAAGATGGTGGAGTGATGTGACACTCCTCATCCGCTCCGACAGCATGTGTTGGATTCCGTCTGCGCCAATGCGTCGATGGAGGGGCTGGGTATATGGCTGGCGGCGATGATGCTTATCTCTCCTATCTTGTGCGTCTGTGGAGGGAGGATCGGGGCGGCGACACGGCGTGGCTGGCTTCGCTGGAGAGCGCCGAGACGCGGGAACGGACCTACTTCGCATCTTTAGATGAACTTGTGCTCTACCTGCGCGAACGGATGGCCGAATCGCAAGACAAAGAGATGAACAAGACAAAGAGATGAACAAAAAAAAGAAATCGTCATTGGGTCGTCGCTAAGGCCGGTTTGCTTTGGTGCAGTGGAGCTATCCAATCGCAGTTTTTGAGCTTCAACAAGGAGGCTACAATGAGTAGGGCAGTGGCGATATGTTTGGTGTTCTTGTTTGCGTTGGCGTTGCTAGGTCCGTCTGTCCAGGCGCAGACGACGGAAGCAGAGCCCCAGTTCTTGGTGGAAGCTGTCTACGATGCGGTGGAAGCGGGCGACATCGACGCCGCCCTGGAGCTTTTGGCTGACGATGCCGTGCTGACTGTGCTGCCTGCGCCGGACGGTCAGGACGACGCCGCGTTCGTGGGAAAAGATGAGATCCGCGGGTGGTGGGAGGGTCTTCACGCCGACAACCCGCATGCAGAGTTCTACGACGTGACCGTGACAGACAATCGAGCAACCTGGAAAGCGGAGTGGTGGGGCGATTTCTTCCGTTCGATTGATTTGGCCCCGGCACAGTTCGAGGGTGTAGCCGTCATCCAGGACGGCAAGGTGAGTTCGATGATCTGGGCGAATACGCCGGAATATGTGGAGAGGATGAACCAGCGGATGGCCACACTCGCCAACAAGGAACTGGCTCGGCAATACCTGAAGGCGTGGGAGCAGGCGGATTTGGAGGTTCTGGACGAGATGATTGCCGACGACTTCGTCAATCACTCGCCGCCCTTGCCCGAAGACAAGCAAGGCATGAAGGAATTCGCCGCCGAGGACAAGGCCGCGTCTCCTGAAGGAGTGTATATCATCGAGCAGATCGTGGCGGAGGATGACCTGGTGTTCCTCTACGGCTACAAGCAGAATCGATGCGGAGAACGGCTTCTACTGGTCCACGCTGCTTCGCATTGCCGACGGCAAGCTTGTCGAGCGCTGGGGTACCGCGTCGGAGTAACGCGCACGGACTTGCGCACGGACTTGCAGGACGTATGTCGTCAGCAGTGTAGGCCACCAGGGATGATGTGTTGTGGTTGAAGAAGCGCCCTGCAGTCGTCGACAGACTGCAGGGCGCTGCCACCTGCCATCATCGCCGGCATGGTGGAGCATCGGCTTCAGCGAATCCCCGCCATCAAATCCAATCAACGACGGCGCCAACTCCGACCTGGATGAACGTCATCCACACCACCAGAGCGCGCCGGAGATTCATTCGAAGCTGCAACAGCGCGGTGTAGTGACCGGTGCAATGCAGGGACCGGTACGATGACCAGTCATCGCAGCGTGAATAGTTGCTGAATCGTCACATCGCGCCCTCATCCGCCGCGGTCGTACTCGACTGATCGCGGCCCTGTTCAGCCAACAGAGAACTATCTCAGTACAAGAATTGGCGCCGAACGGCCTCAGGTCCCGGTGAACTCTGCGTCCGCACACGGGAGGCCGCTGCGAAACACAACGACTTCGGTGACGCTCTTGAAGGGAACCGGAACTCTATCTGTCCGGCCGGGAACAACGACTCGACATGTCGGGAATGCCATCCTAGCGCTTGCCGAAGCACCCGCCAGCACGGGTGGGCTCGACGTATTGGGATGACAGTGCTCGGGACGGAGACGGCCAACGCCAGCAGTATCTGGGCTAGGACAACGAACGCGCGTTTCACTCGGGGTAGTCTGAAGACGAAGAAGGAATCAGCGCAGATCACCTGGATCGGCGTACTACGGGTGCGCGCCCCATCCGCAGCCTGTGGTTCGTGTCGACTGTACGGGCTGGAAATTGCCGACAGCCAATGCGAGCGGTTTCGGGTTGGGCGGCAGAGTGTACTAGAATGCCCTGAGTCTGCGTTCCGGCCCTGGGGTACGCCAGGGCGACCGCAGCGCCACCAACCAGAGCCATCAAGGAGACGTCCATGCAGGACCTGGCCGGCATCATCATCGCTTTCATCCCAATCCTTGCCATTCTGGCGTTGGCTAACATGGGACAGGGACTGCGCGAACGGGAGGAACCCAGCGGCGGCCCCATCGCGCTGGCCTATGGACTCCTGGTCGTGCTGTACGCGTCCGGCATTCTCGTCGGCCTGAGCCTGAACGTGGCGAACCTGATCCTGGCGCAGCAGCCCGGCCTGATGACAGAGCTCGTGAGCGGCTTTGGGGAGTCCCTGTTCGACAATCTTGCGCTGCTGGCTGTGGGCATCTGGCTGCCGTCGCTCCTGGGCATTGTGTTGTTGCTCCCGCCCGTGCGCGCGGCTGATCGCGCGATTCATTCCCATCGACGCCGAGAGCCCGGTGGATGCCGTGGCGCTGTCGCTGTCCATGTTGATCGTGATCAATCTGATGGTGACGCTGGGCGTTGGGCTCAACAACCTGACCAATCTCTTGGCGGCGGAGGAGGGCGCAGACGACGGCGCGGCGACCATCATCATGCTGTGGATCCAGCAGTTGATGATGGCTGTGACGGCGGCCGTGGGCGTGGGCTGGTTGACGCGGCGCAAATGGGGGCCAACCATGCAGCGCCTGGGCCTGGTCGTTCCCACGGGGCGTCAGGTTCTGATCGGGTTCGGCGCGGGGCTGGCGCTGGTGCCGATGGTGATCGCGCTGGAGTACCTCTCGACGCTGATCGGCATCCAGGCGGACCAGGACGTGGAGAAGCTAACCGAGGAGCTCTTGGGCGTGTTGTTCGAGTCGCCGTGGGGCATTATCACGCTGGGCCTGGCCGCGGCATTGGGGGAGGAGCCGCTCTTCCGGGGGGCGGCGCAACCCAAGTTTGGCCTGGTGTTGACGGCGCTGCTCTTTGCGCTTCTGCACAGCAACTATGGGGTGACGCTGTCGACGGGGATCGTTTTCATGTTGGGGCTGGCGCTGGGGTTGATCAGAATCCGCCACAACACGTCGACCGCGATGATTACGCATGCGGTGTACAACATCTCGCTTGGGCTGATGGCGTATTTGAGCCTGCCGTTCCTGGACTAGTAGCCGCGAGGGCCGGTCGCAGGCGGTTAGGGCAAGGCCGCGGCTATGCGCTCGAGCCCTGCCTGCACGGTGGAGCGGGGGCAGCCGAAGTTGAAGCGGACGAAGCCCTCGCCGCCCTTGCCGAATGTTTGGCCGTCGTTGCAGGCGATCTTCGCTTCGTTGAGAAAGAACTCCTGCGGGCCGCCGGGCAGGTCATAGGCGTTAAAATCCATCCACGCCAAATAGGTCGCCTCGGGGATCGTGGTCGCGACATCCGGCAGATGTTCGCGCACGTAGCCCAATAGATAGTCCCGGTTTGCCGTCAGATAGTCGCAGAGCTGGTTCTCCCATTGGGCGCACTGGCCGTAGGCGGCAGCGGCGGCGACGTAGCCGAGCACGTTGACGTGGGGCACGATGCCGGCGGCGGCGCGCTGGAATTGGGCGCGCAGGTCCGGATTCGTGATGATGGCGAAGCTGCAGGCGAGGCCGGGCAGGTTGTAGGTCTTGCTTGGGGCCATCAGCGTGATGGTGCTGCGCGCGATCTCCGGGTCGATGCTGGCGATGGGGATGTGTTCGGTTTCTCCCAACAACAGGTCACAGTGAATCTCGTCCGAGCAGATGATCATGTCGTGTTCGAGACACTTGGCGGCCAGGGCTTCCAGCTCCGGCTTCGAGAAGGCGCGTCCCACGGGGTTGTGCGGATTGCACAGAATGTGCAGATGCGTCTTGGGCGTGATGGCGCGGTCGACAGCGTCCATATCCAGCTCGTAGTGGATCGTCTGCAGGCCGTCCTTGGTGGACGTGGCTGCGGCGAGCGGCGCGTTGCGCAGCGCGCGGTATTGGTTGGCCGGTGCGGTCAGGAAGGGGAAATAGACCGGCGTGGAGACCATGACCTCGTCGCCGCGTTCGCCGATGGCGCGGACCGCGACGTTGAAGCCGGCGACGAGCCCGGGCAGGAAGATGATGTCGTCTTCGTGCGATGGTCCAACCGTAGCGGTCTTGCATGCGCCGGCGCAGGATGCCGCGCAGCTCCACCGGGTCGCATCCGTAGCCGAAGACGCCGTGGTCGATGCGCTCATGCAGGGCCTGGATGACCTCCGGCGGTGACAGGAAATCCATGTCGGCTACCCAGAGGGGCAGCACGTCTTCGGGGTAGCGAGACCACTTGCCGCTGTCTGTTCCCTGGCGGTTGACGACCTGATCAAAGTCAAAGTGAGTCATTGTTGTGGATTCCCATCGTGAGTTGTGGGGAGGGCGCGGCATGGCGGATGCAGGTGCGGCGCCGGGCTGCCGGCTACGCCTGCGTCGAGGCGTGATCCGCGCCCGTGGGATTCGGAACTGTGCGCGGCCTCTTCGGCGCGCTCCTCCTCGTATTCCGCCAGATCATCGTAGTGGAGGACGAAGCTGCGGGCCGGGTCCGTGCGATAGGCTGCGCGCGCCATGGTGGTGGTGGCGATGGGGCCTGTGACAAAGAAGAGGAGAATCAGGATCAGCACGATGCCCAGTTGGTCGGGGAAGAAGATGCCGGCGCTGAGCAGGATGCACATGACGCCCAGCGTGCTTGCCTTGCCGGCGGCGTGCATGCGCGCGTAGACGTCGGGCAGGCGCACGATGCCGATGGCGCTGATGAACGAAAAGACGACGCCGATGGAGGCGAGTATGACGATGGCGATTTCTCTGATATGGTCATAGTATGTAGGTCATAGTCTGCTATCCACCTCAGTCGCCCGAATCAAAGGGCCGTTCCTCGTGTTCGGAGTGCCAACCTTCCTGTGCGGAGCGCTCCAGGTAGCGGGCGAGCATGGTGGTGCCGAGGAAGCCGAGCACGGCAGTTACGAAGGCCACGGTGAGCAGCGACGACGAGCGGTCGACGATTGCGTAGAGGGTCAGGATGCCCACGGCGTGCACGGCGATGGCGTCGAAGGAGACCGTGCGATTGGGCACGTTTGGGCCGTTGAACAGGCGGATGAAGCAGATCGCCAAAGAAATGGTCATCAGCAGTATCAGGACTTCAAGGATGAGGTCGAATGTCGCCATGTCAGCCTCCCCGCGTGATGCGCAGAATCATGCGCTCGAAGCCCTGATGGACGGACTGGCGATAGGCTTCCGGGTCTTCCACCGTCAGGTTGTGCACGAAGAGAATGTTGTTGCCCTCGTCGTCCGTGCCCAGGTCGACGCTGATCGTGCCGGGCGTCAGCGTGATGGCGCTGGCGAGCATGGTGATCTCGAGGCCGCTGGAGAGCCGCAGGGGAACGCCGATGATGCCGGGGTCCAGTTTGGGCTTCGGCTGAATCACGAGCCAGGCCAGGCTGATGTTGCTGAGCATGATCTCCCACAGCAAGTAGAGCAAGAAGATAGAGCCCCAGAAGAGTGCACGCATGATAGTCGCGGTCAATCAGCCCAAGCACGACATAGGCGACTGCGAACGCGATCAGATGGTCCCAGGGGCCGCCAAAGACGGTGAAGAACCAGGGCAGCGCCACTGCTGCGAGCAGATTGATCAGGAAGAATGTCGGAGTCGTTCGGAGCGGATGGGTGGTTCAGTCGCCATGATGGTCTCCCGCGTACGTGATCGCATCCGTGGGCGCGACGGCCTGGATATAGCCCTGGCGATCCATGACCTGCGCGCCGGCGATGTTCGACAGGCGGAAGACCGGGCCGCCAAATATGCCGATGCCCAGGCTCAGAATGACCAGCACCGTGATCGAGAGCAACGTGAAGCTTCGCTTGCCCTGGTCGTTCATGGGGGCGTTTGGCGACAGCGGCTGCGTCGGTTCGCCGAAAAAGGCCTTCTGCCACAGGCGCAACATGCTCATCAGCGTCAACATGCTCACGATGAGACTGACGATGGCGATGAGCCAGAGCTCACCGGTGACCGCGCCCTGGAGCAGGCTGAGCTTGCTGACGAAGCCGCTGGAGGGAGGCAAGCCGGCCAGCGACATGGCGGCGATGAAGAAGAGCAACGGCGAGCGCGGGTCTGCGTTTGCTGAGTCCGGTGAGCTGGCTGCGCAGGAGGCTGCCGCTGCCGACTTCGAGTTCCGCGGCGCCGCCAGCCATCAGCAGCGAGGTCTTGACGATCATATGGTGGACCAGATAGAGAATGCCGGCCGACATGCCGAAGACGGCCAGTTTCGGATCGCGGCTGGCGGCGAGGCCCAGGCCCATGACCATGTAGCCGACCTGGCTGATGACGTGGAAGCTGAGCACACGGCGGATGGTGTTGACCGCCATGGCGCCAAAGACGCCGGTCAACATGGTGAGGCCGGCGATGGTGAGGATCAGCGGCTGCCATTCCTGCAGGTAGATGGGGAAGATGAGCGGAAAGATGCGGAAGAGCGTGTAGATGCCCACCTTGGTCAGCAGACCGCCGAAGAGCGCGGTGATGGAGGGATGCGGCGTGTGGTAGCTGCTGGGCAGCCAGAAGAAGAGCGGGAAGAGACCCGCCTTGCTGCTGAAGGCGATGAGCAACAGGCCCGCAATGAACAGTTGCACGGACGACGGGGCGGACGGGCATGCGCACGGCGATGTGGGCCATGTTGAGCGTGCCGATGGTGCCGTAGGTCATGCCGGCTGCGGCCAGGAAGAGGGCTGGAGGCCAGCAAGTTGAGCAGCACGTAGCGGATGCCGCCGTTGATCTGGCCGATCTGCCCGCCCAGGGTGAGCAGGGCGAAGGAGGCCATGAGCAGCACTTCAAAGAAGACGTACAGATTGAAAAGGTCGCCGGCGAGAAATGCGCCGTTGACGCCCATGAGCAGGAACATGAGCAGCGGGAAGTAGTTCATGCGCGCGCGCTGATCCAGCGTGCCCATTGCGTAGAAGACAGTGGTGGCGGTCAGGATGGCCGACAGGGTCAGCATGATGGCGGCCAGGCCGTCGGCGACCAGGACGATGCCGAAGGGCGCAGGCCAATTGCCCATCTGCATGACGAGGCGATTGTCCTTGGAGCGTGTAGACCAGGAGCGTGATGGCGACCGCCAGGTTAATGCAGTACGCCAGCGGCGGCAAAGCGACGCTGCCAGGTGGCGGCCCGGTCCCAGCCCCAGCGCACGAAGGGCAGACCCAGGGCTGCGACAGACAGGGGTATGCGATAGGGGCGGCGAGAATCGTTGGATCCAACTGCATCAACCGTGTCTTTCGCTGCTAGGTGTGGCTTCCCGCGTAGTCGCTATGCCGACTTCGTCGGGGTGCGGGTCCAGCGGGGCTTCGAGCCACTCATAGTCGTCGGGGTCGCTGTCGAGCCCGGTGAGATAGTAGCCCTCTTCGGAGAATGGGTCGTTGATGGCCGTGATGGTCGGGCCGGGCTCCTCGGTCGCGTGCTCCTCGACGAGCGCGTTGCGCTGGTTGAGCAGTACAACGACAAATGCGGTCACGCCAAAGCTGATGACGATGGCGGTGAGAATCAGCGCCTGGGGCAAGCGGATCGACGAAGGGCGAGATGTTGCCTTCGAAGGCCTCTTTGTCGGGCACGATGGGCGGCATGCCGCGTCCCAGCCTGCCGGTAGCCGAAGAGCACGAAGTTGATGCCATAGCTCAATAGGCTGAGACCCAGCACGAGCTTCACCGCGTCGCGCCGGAGCAGCAGGTACGCGCCGCACGCGAAGAGTACGCCAACGAGCAGCGCAAGGACGAGATTCATCATTGGTCTGCGCTCCCGATAGCGACTGCTGAGCCCCAAGAGGAAGGAGACCACGACCGACACCACGACCAGGAAGACGCCGAAGTCGAAGAGCATGGGGTTGCCCAGTTCGATCTCGACGGCGCCTATGTGCGCACTTCACCCAAACGCTCTCGAAGAATTCGCGCTTCGGACAGACCGATGAGGGCGGCGACGACGGCCGACAGCAAACCGATGCCCATGAGCGGGTGCAGATAGGGGCCGAGGCGCTTGCGCACGAAGCGCTCGCCGCGGCTCAGGATTTGGAGCTCGAACGCGACGGAGGCGACCAAGCCTGCGATGAAGCCGCCGCCCGGCGCATTGTGCCCGCGCAGAAAGAGATAGACTGCGAGTAGCAGAAGCACAGGCGTCAGGATTCGGTCGAGGAAACGAAGATAGAGTTCCGGCATCGCGTCTAGTCCTTACTCACGGCAGCCATGTCTACGAATCCTTCTCTGCGGGCTCGGCAGCCGCGGCATCGGTGAGGGCCGTGTCGATCTCTACCCGGCGCGTCGAGGAAGAGCGCGGAGCGCAGCAGCGCGTAGCCGCCCACGCTGGCGATCGCCAGCACGGTGATTTCGCCCATGGTGTCAAAGCCACGGAAGTCGACGAGGATTACGTTGACGATGTTGGCCCCGTGCGCCAAGGGAACGGAGTTGAGCAGGAAGTATTCGCTGATGCTCTTCGAAAAAGGCTCGCCGATGCTGTAGAGCACGAGGAAGAAGCCGAGCACGCCGACGGCGAAGGAGACGAGGCCGTTGCGCAAGCGCGTGCGCGTGGTGAGCGGCGCAAGGACCTGCGGCGGGATGCGGTAGAAGACCAGGATCAGCAGGACGACGGTAAGGATGTCGACCAGGAGCTGGGTCAGGGCCAGGTCGGGCGCGCCAAAGAAGACGAAGAAGAGCGTGACGGTGATGCCGATGACGCCGATGCTGATGATGGCCGTGAGCCGCATGCGAGCGCGCACCGTGACGAAGGCGGCGGTGGCGGCGAGCAGAGCCAGAATGATCTCGGTGATGCTGGCCTGGTTGGACCAGTCAATGGGCAGGTCGTTGGCCCAGTCGGTCTGGTAGAGCACGAATCCAAGGACGACGACGGCGGCGACCAACACCACGCTGGCCTGGCTGGCGAGCGTGCCGCCCTGGACGAAGCGGGTGGTGGCGCGGGCCAGGTCGTATACTGCGTAAATGGCCTTGTCGAAGACGTAGACGCCGGTCAGGTTGGACGGCGTGGCGGCCAGGAGGCGGCGGAACCAGGCGCGGGCGGCAAAGATGACGGCGCCCGCGGCGATGGCGGCCATGCTGGTCATCAGCACGGGCGTGAAGCCGTGCCAGAGCTTGACATGCGTGTGGATCTCCACGCCTGCGATGGACGAGGCGGCGGGCCCGAAGAGGTACTTGTTGAACCAGGGCAGGGCCAGAAAGGCGAATGTGCCGATTGCCACGAGGAAGGCGGGCGCGAACTGGAACGAGAAACTGGGCGCATGATGCACGTGTGCGGGGTCCGGGGAATCCGCATCATGCCGCAGGAAGATTTCCCACAGCAGGGTGAAGGCGAGCCCGACGAAGAAGGCGCCGGTGACGGCTGCGGCCAGGACAAGCAGCCAGCCGGAGACGCCATGTCCGTGTTCGGCGAAGTGGAACACTGTTTCCAGCAAAGTCTCCTTGGCCAGGAAGCCCAGCAGGGGCGGGATGCCGGCCATGGACAGGCCCGCGAGTACGGCGGCCACACCGACCAGTGGGATGGCGCGCAGGAGTCCGCTGAGGCGGCGCAGGTCGCGGGTGCCGGTGGCGTGGTCCACGATGCCGGCAATCAGGAAGAACGGGCCCTTGTAGAGCGCATGGGCGAGGATGCCGACGACCACGGCCGTGAAGGCGATTTCGCTATCGAAGGCGAGCAGGAAGACGAGAATGCCGAGCTGGCTCACCGTGGCGTAGGCGAGCAGGGCCTTCATGTCGTAGTAGCGGATGGCGCTGACCGCGCCCAGCAGCATGGTGATCGCCGCCGACCAGCAACAGAGCCCAGAACCAGATGGGGCTGTCGCTGAGGGCCGGGTGCATGCGGGCGAGCAGGTAGACGCCCGCCTTCACCATCGTCGCCGAGTGCAGATAGGCGCTGGCCGGCGTCGGCGCAGCCATGGCGCCCGGCAGCCAGAACTGGAACGGGAACTGGGCCGATTTGGTGAAGGCGCCCAGCAAGAATCAGGACGATGGCCGACGGTCGCCCACGGCGTATCGACCAGGCCTGGGGTGGCGATGATCTCGCTGATCGTAAATGTGCCGGCGTTGATGCCGAGGACGACCATGCCCAGCAGCATGGCGAGCCCGCCCATGCCGGTGGCCAGGAAGGCGCGGCGGCCGCCGGCCTGCGCTCTGGGGTCATCGTCGTTGAAGGCGATCAGCAGGTAGCTGGTGACGCTGGTGCCTTCCCAGAAGACGAAGAGCGTGAGCAAATTGTCCGACCAGACGATGCCCAGCATGCTCGCCATGAAGAGGAAGAGCAGCGTGTAGAAATAGCCCTGGCGTTTGTCGCCTTCCAGGTAGGAGCTGGTATAGAGCGCGACCATGCTGCCGATGACGGTGATGATCAGGCCGAATAGGAGCCCCAGGCCGTCCAGCACAAAGGTGAGGTTCATCCCCAGCTGGGGCACCCAGTTGTAGGACTCGACGACGAAATCGCCTTCGGCGACGGCGCCCGCCTGACTCAGAAGCCAGACGGCGATGAGGGCGGGCGGGATGGCGGCGATCCAACCAAAGAGCCGAAATCTCTCCGGCCGGACGAGCCAGAAGAGGGGACTGATCGCTATGAGGCCGAGAATGCTGAGAAAAAGAAACGAGGAAGATTGCATCGATGAATATGTGTCGTGTCAGCCGTTCATGAGGCGAACGCTAGCTGCCTGCGGCCCCCGAGGATGGGTGGTTGCGAACCGAGTTGACGCGCACTGTGCGCAAGCCAACAGTACGCAGAATACATCAGCACATGTCATATGGCAATAATCGGGGCGGGCGTTTCAAAGGGGAGCGCTGATCGTGGAAGTGGGGCGCAGATGCGGAGCGCTCGCGTCGAGAACCGCGTCCACGGCGCGCCGGATGCCGCCCTGCGTGAGGACCATAGTGGCTTGCGAAAGGACAACAACGCGGAGAACTTCGCCATCCTGCGTTGAATCGCTCTGGACCTATTCAATCGGGATAGGACTCACGCAGTTGGTTGCCGAACTTCCAGGAAGCTCGAGCTTCCTGGAAGTTCGGCGAAGCGGACTTCACGACTGAGAGCGGCTTGCCAGGCTTGGACAGATGCGACAGGCGCGCTCCGGTGCTGCAACAATCGACGTGAATCACACGTATGCCGAATCTCGGAAGCCCTGTGCAATCAAACTGGCTTCGCCGCAAATGCACTTGTGCATTTGCGGCTGGAACGCTATTTGCTCATCGCAGGCAGGAAGCCGATATAGGCCTCGTCGACGTCCCTCTCAGTGACGGCAATGGTGACCGTGCGCGATGTTGCTGTCCGCCGCGCCGTCGTTGGCCTTGAAGGTGAAGCTGTCCGGGCCGTGGTAGTTGGCCGCAGGCGTGTAGGTCAGATTGGGAGCCGTTCCGCTCAGCGCGCCGTGCGAAGGTCCTGCGACCACTGAATAGGTCAGCGGGTCCCCGTCCGCATCGCTGGCTGTCAGGGTGATGGCCTTGGCTGTGTTCTCCGCGGTGGTGACGGACTTGTTGTTGGCGACAGGTGCATCGTTGGCCGACGTGACGGAAATGCTGACCGTCGCGATGTTGCTGTCCGCCGCGCCGTCGTTGGCCTTGAAGGTGAAGCTGTCCGGGCCGTGGTAGTTGGCCGCGGGGGTGTAGGTCAGGTTGGGGGCGGTTCCGCTCAGCGCGCCGTGCGCAGGTCCGGTCGACCACCGAATAGGTCAGCGGATCCCCGTCTGCATCTGTGGCCGTCAGGGTGATGGCCTTGGCTGTGTCCTCCGCGGTGGTGACGGACTTGTTGTTGGCGACGGGTGCGTCGTTGGCCGAAGTGACGGCAATGGCTGACCGTCGCGATGTTGCTGTCCACCGCGCCGTCGTTGGCCTTGAAGGTGAAGCTGTCCGGGCCGTGGTAGTTGGCCGCGGGCGTGTAGGTCAGGTTCGGGAGCGGTTCCGCTCAGCGCGCCGTGCGCAGGTCCTGTCGACCACCGAGTAGGTCAGTGGATCCCCGTCTGCATCTGTGGCCGTCAGGGTGATGGCCTTGGCTGTGTCCTCCGCGGTGGTGACGGACTTGTTGTTGGCGACGGGTGCGTCGTTGGCCGACGTGACGGCAATGGTGACCGTCGCGATGTTGCTGTCCACCGCGCCGTCGTTGGCCTTGAAGGTGAAGCTGTCCGGGCCGTGGTAGTTGGCCGCGGGGGTGTAGGTCAGGTTGGGGGCCGTTCCGCTCAGCGCGCCGTGCGAAGGTCCTGCGACCACCGAGTAGGTCAGTGGATCGCCGTCTGCGTCTGTGGCTGTCAGGGTGATGGCCTTGGCTGTGTCCTCCGCGGTGGTGACGGACTTGTTGTTGGCGACGGGTGCGTCGTTGGCCGAAGTGACGGCAATGGTGACCGTCGCAATGTTGCTGTCCACCGCGCCGTCGTTGGCCTTGAAGGTGAAGCTGTCCGGGCCATGGTAGTTGGCCGCGGGGGTGTAGGTCAGGTTGGGGGCCGTTCCGCTCAGCGCGCCGTGCGCAGGTCCTGTGACTACCGAGTAGGTCAGTGGATCTCCGTCTGCGTCTGTGGCTGTCAGCGTGATGGCCTTGGCTGTGTCCTCCGCGGTGGTGACGGACTTGTTGTTGGCGACCGGCGCATCGTTGGCCGAAGTGACCGTGAGGCTGACCGTCGCAATGTTGCTGTCCGCCGCGCCGTCGTTGGCC
Source organism: uncultured Chloroflexia bacterium (assembly GCA_963752485.1). GTDB lineage: Bacteria > Chloroflexota > Anaerolineae > Caldilineales > Caldilineaceae > JASGTU01. The sequence continues at coordinate 799,122 of CAVVYP010000006.1, read as the reverse complement.
TTGAAGGTGAAGCTGTCCGGGCCGTGGTAGTTGGCCGCAGGCGTGTAGGTCAGGTTGGGGGCCGTTCCACTCAGTGCGCCGTGCGAAGGTCCTGCGACTACCGCATACGTCAGCGGATCGCCGTCCGCATCGCTGGCCGTCAGCGCTATCGCCTTCGCTGTATCCTCCGCCGTAGAGTTCGACTGGTTGTTAGCGACAGGAGCGATGTTGGCGGTGACCGTCAGAGTGACGGGCACGATCTCAACTCCGTACGGCGTGTCGTTGACCACGCGCAGGTAGCCTGGATACGTACCCGCGGACATGCCGGTTGCATCGACGTTGGCCGCGAGAAGCGCGGCGCCGCCGCCGGGTACGCTGCCCGCCGTGGGCGCCGTGGTGAGCCAGGTATTCGCCAACCCGCAGATGCCCGTCTCACCGGAATCCACGACATAGACCATTTGCGCCGCTTGGTCGACGGCCCATAGGTTGCCATTGCAGTCGATTTCGAGGCCCGCCTGTGCGTAATCCTCAAATGCGTGCACTGCGCCAATGTTCAAGTTGAAGCCTCCGACGATGGCGTAGGAATTGGCAGTATCCAATACGGTCACGTCGTAGTTGGACGGCGTGGAGTCGCTGTCGATATTGGAGAGCACAAAGAGATGGTTGGTGAAAGGGTTGTACGCGAGGCCGGAGATCTCCAGGTTGACGGCTGCGGAGTCGAGGATGACGCCGTCGGGCGCGAAGTGATTGATGATGCCGTCATTCCAGGAGCCGGCATAGTAGGTGTCGGTGAGCGGGTCATACGCGAGGCCTCGCTGAGAGGTGCCGAAGGCCGGGCAGATACTGTTTCCAGTGGATGTCTGCGTAGCCGGGTCCAGCTCATAGATGCAGTTGTCGCCGCCGACGTTGACCTGCCACAGCATATTCGTGTAGGGGTTGTAGGTCATGTCGGCGGCGAAGACGCTGACCCATGGCGCCGTATCGATGGTGTCGCCGGTGTTGACGCCGGCGGTCGTAAACCGGTAGTCGAGATCGTCACCGCCTCCGGCGCTGATGTCGCCTAGCCACAGGTCGTTTGCCTCGAAATTGGAGCCGATACCCCAGGCGTAGGTCAGTCCGGTCGGCCATTGTTGCGTCACGTCCCCGGCCGCCAGCGGAGAAATGTCCGGCCTTGAAGTCACGTAATTGTGCGAGGAGTCAAGATCGTTGAGGTGCTTTGGGCTGCCGTGACGGGTGTGATCGGCGAACGGTCCGGTGGCAACATAGCCTGGCCACGTCCCGGAGAATGGGAAGACTTCGTAGCCGGCCGCAATGCCGCCGCTGTTGTTCAACGTCAGCGGCTTGGAGTCCGTGGGCGCAGTGGTTCGGACTGTGAACGACAGGCTGGTCGGGCCGGCGGAGAGATTGCCCGCCGGCAGGTGGAAGTCCTGCCCGACCGTGGCCGCGTCCACCACAGTCGGAGACTGGGTGTCTGTCCCATAGCGTGCGGCGCTTGCCGTTAGGGTCTGCGCGCCGGCCGCCAGGGCAATGACATACATCCGGTCCGGCGTGCTCGCGTCGGCGGAGGCGTCGATGAGCGCTGCCGAGTTGAGCGCGGCGCCCTGAACGGAAGCGTTCGGCGTCAGCAGGCCGGTATTGAGGTCAAATACCGAGCCAATGACTAGGCCGGCGGAGGCGATCGGCGAACAGCCTGGACCGATTGCGACTTCATCAATCTGCGCGTACCAGTCCCACGGATCGCTCGCTGGATTATAGTAGCGCCAGCGGAGCTGAAAATCACCGGTCACGTACGGCGCAAGATCTACCGTTACGGTTTCGCCCGGCAAGCCGTCAAATGCGCCGTGGTCTTCGGTCCAGTGCAGGATGTTGGTCCACCCCGCGTCTCCGACGTTCCTGATGTCGAGATCGAGTGCTTCCGTACTATATTGCTGGTAGTTGGCCTTGTAGATCAGGCTCTGGCTGGCCAAGGCGGTTGGGTCGATCACGGGCGTCTGGAGTTCCGTGTCATATTCCACACCGGAATTTGCGTCGCTGCTAACCGCAGCGGACAGGCCAGCGCCTCCGGTCATGTTGGTATCGGAGTAGAAGGTGTTCGTATTCCACGTGAGTCCACCGCCAACGATATTGTCGACGATAGACCAGCCGGCCGGGGGCCAGGCTTCGAAGTCCTCGAAAAAGGTCGGAGAAGTAACTTCATATCCGGGCGCCGTGCAAGCGATCGCGTCCACGTCAAGTCCGAAGTTCTGGGTGGCGCTGGCAGTGACATCGAGAGGCAGAACCTCTTCGGTATAGCCGCCGCTCATGGCGCCGACCGTGAAGACGTAGGACCAATTGACCAGGTCGACGCTGTATGCACCGCTGACCGGGTCCGTGAAGACCGGACCGCCAGGGAAGCCAGTGATATCGAGGCGCGGCATACAACGGCCAGCCTGTGGCGGCATCCGTCACTACGCCGGAGATAGTAGAGACAGGCGCAGTGGCAAGTGTGAAGTCCTGTGTGGTGGTTCCGGGCGGTGTTACCAAAACGGCCGGCGCGGTGCTGGAAACGTACCCGTATTTGGATACCGTCACGCTGTACGTGTCTGCGACAAGCGTCAGCGCATAGTGACCGGCGGCGTCAGTGATGGTGGAGTATCCGCCCGACACTTCTACGGTTGCCCCGGCAAGCGGAACGGAGCCGGCATCAGTGACCGTGCCGGAGAGCGTTCCGGTAGGTTCAGTGGTGCAGGATGGGAATTGGAAGGAGCCGACGCGGGTTTGCCAATCAGCGCTACTCGTAGACGGCGTAGTATTCCTGGGTATACCAGAACGTACAGCCGTCGGAGGCGTCCACCGCCATCATGCTGTAGTCTCCCCAGCGGGCGGCAGAGTGGGTCTGCGAGCCGCCGCCTGCGACTAGCGTTGCCTCGCCTTGCGGCAGGGTGTTAATGGGGTCAGTTGAGAGTCGCCCGGTGTAGCGGACCGAGGGATAAGTCGTAGCGCTCGAAACGGAGTAGCCCAACGCAATGTTGCCCGACGCGTCCATGGCGGCGCTACCCATCCAGGCATTGTCAACGCCAGAGGTGTAGACGCCTTGCTGGTGCATAGTGAAGCCGGCGCCATTGTTGCGCAATTCGAACCAGTGAATTCCTGCAACGTCGCTTCCGGTAGAATCAACGGTGTGGTTGGTCACCAAGGTCTGGTAGTCGCCGAAGTCGCGGTACTGCAGGCGGTACATCAGGCGGTCGGAAATGGCATCCAGTCCCTGCGCGGTGCCGGGCTGAGGAATACAATTCCGCGAGCCGCCGCACAGACTCGAGTCCACGTTGGCCGTTGCGATCGTGGCATTGGGAGTGTGTAGGGCGTCTGCGCCAAAAGTGCTATTGGCCGGCAAAGTCCAGATCCGTGTGAAACTCCCAGATGCGCAGCGTGTCGTCTGGGTCGCCAAGCCAGGCGGTGTCATCCCATTCCACGAAGTAGTTCGGGGTGCCGGCTGCGGGCGCCGGACCATCCAAGTCGGAGGGCAGCATGCCTCCGTAATTGAGATTCACAGCGCCGACGTCGATGTAGATCATTCGGCTGGCGAGGCCGGCCAGCATGGCGCTGCGCTCGAATACCGCCACGCCTGCGCCTTCCCATGCGGTGGTATTCCCGTTGAACTGGTTAACCGTCATATAGTAGCCGTCAGGCCAGACGCCGAATTTGGGATAGTCATTCATCAGCGTGGTGCTGGTCTGGAAGTCGTACAGATACCAGGCGCCCATCGGGTCCGCTGTGGCCGAAATGGCGATGCACTGGTGAAAGTCGTTTGGGAAGCTGAGCGCGAACTGGCTCATCATCCAGCGATTGGCGAGGTGGTCAAACTGGGTGATTGGATCGCCGTCGTTGTGGGAGGCGCAGAGGGTGCCGGAGCCGGCCCAGAGCGTGTTGCCGGCCGCTGGGCCATACACCGAGACCGGAGCGGCGGGGGCAGTCACGTCCCAGATCTGGAAGGCCAGGTTGACCCACTGAATGTAGTATTTCTTGCCGGTGGAGGGATCATGGCCGACGTCGCCTTGTGTGTCGGGAGGTAGAACGCCACTGACGTTGTTCACGCCTTCGAAGTTGGCGACAGAGGCGGGCATATAGTCGTCGACCGGGCCGTCTTGCACGATCGAGGCGTCAAGACCACCATTGCTCAGGCCATTCTCGGTCTTGGGAATGGTCAAACGGTCCTGCATGGAACGCAGGTAGCTGGGCCTGTTCTGGATCAGGAGCAATCGGAGCAAGCGAGCGAAGCGGCTGGCTGACGCCGACGTACGAAGCCGAAATGACTTGCGGACCGGATCCTTCCACATGCGTGAGCGCAGCCTCCATCGCATCCAGGCTCTGCGCATCATCCGGACTGCCCGAAACGAACGGCAAGAAGCCTGTTGATTGTGCCGAGACTGGGAGTGTGGACGCAAATACGAGTACGGTGAGAAGTGACAGCGTCAGGTGCAGCCTCAGAAAGCCAAACATTGCAGAGATCTCCCCGAGTGGTGGGCTGTGGATTCGATTGTGAAGAGAACGCCAGTATTATAGCACTATCCTCCCGCAATGGGCCAGTCAATTCGTTCACTGGAAGAAAAGTGATGCCGCGTGCAAATTCACTTGACGCGATTGCCCTGGGCACACGCGGAATTTTGGATGGGCGAAGGTCGAAAGCCTATGGTATACTTGCGTACAGCGTGAAGCGCGTGAGCACACGCCATTCGACAGCAGCGAATCAACGGGAGCGAATCGACAGGAGCGGCGCACATGACCAATGCCAAGCGACGGACTACCGCCAGGAAGTCCTCGAGAACGAGCAGCCGGCGCAGCTATTACGGCTCCGCATTCTTTGCGGTGCTCGCCATCACCGTGGCCAGTACGATCGGTTTCTTTGGGCTGGTCGCCTCAGTGTTGGCCGGCAGCTAGGTGGTTTGAGCGCTCGCTGATCGAACGGCCGTGCCGAGCGGCGCGAAGCATCTCTGCTTCCAAGACACGAGATACCTCGCTTCACTGTCGCTGTGCGGCCACTTCGTGAACGGAATGGCGCGTACTTGGCGAACAAACGACTGAAACGGCCCGATGTTCCGGCATGACTGTGTTTCGGTACAACCCTTCCAGATCGGCATCTTCCTTGTGGTTCCCATTTGCGGACGCGTCAGCACAATGACGCGTCCGTTTTGATAGCGGAGAAGCGCGATGGCAGTAGTAGGCGGCATTGAAGCAGGCGGCACCAAGTTTGTCTGCGCGATTGGGACCGGGCCGGACGACATCCGCGCCGAGGTACGCTACCCGACCGGCGCACCGGAGGAGAGCATCGGGCGCGCGATCGAGTTCTTCCGGCAGAATGCGCAGGACGAGGAGCTGGCCGCCATCGGCGTGGCCTCGTTTGGCCCCGTGGACCCGGACCCGAGGTCGGAGACATTTGGCTATGTGACTACGACGCCGAAGCCCGGCTGGGCGCACGTCGATTTCGTGGGTCCGTTGCGCGACGCGTTTGGCGCGCCCGTGGGCTTTGACAGCGACGTGAACGGCGCGGCGTTGGGCGAGCATCGCTGGGGCGCGGCGCAGGGGCTGGACACGTTCGTCTACCTGACGATCGGCACGGGGCTCGGCGGCGGCGGCATGGTCAACGGCAAGCTGATCCACGGGCTGATGCACCCGGAGATGGGGCATATGGTCGTGCCCCACGATCTGGAGCGGGACCCGTATCCGGGGTGGTGCACCTACCACGGGGATTGCTGGGAAGGGCTCGCCGCCGGTCCGGCTATCGAAGGTCGCTGGCAGACGCGGGCGGAGAATCTGGCGCCCGACCACCCGGCGTGGGAGCTGGAGGCGCACTATCTGGCGCTGGGGTTGCGCTCGATCATCTGCGTGCTGTCGCCGCAGCGCATCATCATGGGCGGCGGGGTGATGCACCAGGAGCATCTGTTCCCGCGCATTCGCGCCAACGTGCAGGAGCTGCTCAACGGGTATATTCAGATGCCGGCGATTTTGACGGAGATCGACGAGTACATCGTGGCGCCCGGTCTTGGCGATCGCGCCGGCGTTGCCGGGGCGCTGGCCCTTGCCCAGGCGGCGCGTGAGCACGGATCCACATGATCCCGCGCTGAACAGCATGCACCGCCGGACCTTATCCACCGCTACACTACCTCTTGGCCTCGAACATGGAATTTGACCCGACAGAACATCCGCACAGACGCTACAACCCGCTCACGGGACAATGGGTGCTGGTCTCTCCGCACCGGACGAAGCGGCCGTGGCAGGGCCAGGTGGAGAAGCTGCCGCAGGAGGAGCGACCGGCCTACGATCCGGGCTGCTATCTCTGCCCAGGCAATACGCGCGCAGGCGGGGGGACGAATCCGCAGTATGCGCAGACATACGTGTTCGAGAACGACTTTGCGGCGCTGTTGCCGGATGCGCCAACCGGGGACGTCAGCCAGTCCGAGCTGCTCGCGCGCGGAGGCGGAGACGGGCACGTGCCGCGTGATCTGCTTCAGCCCGCGCCACGACTTGACGCTGCCGGAGATGGATCTGCCGCAGATTCGCCAGGTAGTCGATGTGTGGGCGCAGCAGGTGGAGGAGCTTGGCGCGCGGCCGGACATCAATTACGTGCAGCTCTTCGAGAACAAGGGCGCGGTGATGGGGGCGTCCAATCCGCACCCGCATGGACAGCTATGGGCCAACCGCGCCGTGCCGCAGGAGCCTTCGCGGGAGGATGCGCAGCAACGCGCCTACTTTGCAGAGCATGGCCGGCCGTTGCTCGTCGACTATCTGGAAATCGAGCTGGCGCGCGGCGAGCGGGTGGTGGTGGAGAATGAGGAGTGGGCGGCGGTGGTTCCGTTCTGGGCGGTGTGGCCGTTCGAGACGCTGCTGTTGCCCAAGCGCGCGGCGCCGGGCGTGCCGGAGCTGGACGATGCGCAGCGCGAGGCGCTGGCCTCGATCATGAAGCGGCTGCTGACGCGCTACGACAATCTGTTCGAGACGAGTTTTCCGTACTCGATGGGCTGGCACGGGCAGCCGACCGACGGCGAGCCGCACGAGTATTGGGTCGTGCATGCGCACTATTACCCGCCGCTGTTGCGTTCGGCGACGGTGAAGAAGTTCATGGTCGGGTACGAGATGCTGGCGAATCCGCAGCGCGATATTACGGCGGAACAGGCCGCGGCGCGGCTGCGCGAGGTGAGTGAGGCGCATTATTTGCGGGGCGGGGGGTGATGGGGGTGGGGGTAGTGGGCGAGACTCTGCCCAGACCCGACGCTTGAGCAGCTACATTGTTCCAGAATGCAAAAAACTCATTCGTCTGCTAACGTCAATCGATGGCTGCGCAGTACAACCCATCTGCACAGCCTATTTCGACACCAATTTTCTGCAGCAACTTGTCTCAAAGTGCTTGACACTTACCGCCTACAGAACAGTGCGCCGAGTTGGACCGTACGCTTCCGCATGCTATACTGTGAATATCGTCACAAACGATGTCGGCGGCGTTATTGCACTGGAGAATCCGGTGTGCCGTCTTCCTCATCCTCAGATCTAGGTCCTGCGTCGTAATTTTCACTTAACATCTACCGGTATCGGCGCGTTGCGTGCGTTAGGCCCTCCGTTGCCGGCCCTATCCCTTCTCAGTCGATTCGGGTTCTCTGATCCCGGACACGTGCGGTCGATTCTGTCACTCTGTCTGCCGCAGGTGCGAGCGAGAGCGGGCGCCAGAGCTTGCCCACAGCGGTCGAAGTCGCGCGACTGTGAGCCGGCATGTCTCTTCAACCACTTCTCTCAAGCTGTGGCGAAGCCAGATTCACCATCTGTAGCCATTTTGTCGCCACCTGTGTTCTACCCTGAACTGCACAGCGATACATCTTCTGGCCGGTGAAAAGGTATAGCAGGCACAAAGTCAATGACGACTGGAAAGGAAAAACACCGTGAAAGGCAGAGAGCGTGTGTTAATCGGACTACTTCTAGCCGCTTTGCTGATACTCACATCTGGCGTACTGGCAGCGACACCCGGTGAAACGAATCCAACTTACTTGCGTTTGGTGGCTTCGGGTGCCGGAACGACAGCAACGGCGCAAGAAACGCACCGCGGAGACCGTTTCACAGGAGAAATCGAAGACATCTATTTGCCCCGGATTGCGAACAAGTGGCGACAGCGTGCCACAGGCGCCGATTGAATCCAGTGTCGCAGATGCCTCGCAGGGTTCGGCGAAAGCCATATACCAAGTGTCCTCCTCACAAGCGGAGAACACTGACCTGATACTGTGGAACAAACTGGGCAGCAATGAAGAGATCCTGAATAGCGAAGTTGGGGTGAATGGTGTAATCCAGGAACCGATTGGGTTCGCTCCGGTACAACATGGCAACGGCGTGGCTCTCAAGAGCGGAACCGCTCAGGTGAAGTTCGACGAAGTATTCGGCGACACATTTCCTGACCAGGGAACGATTGAGTTTTGGTGGATTCCGGCCCACGATGAGAACTCGTCCACGGGTTCGCACTATGCTGAACGAGCACTGGTCTTGTTGAATAGCGACGAGCGTAGATCATCTGGTACGCCTTGGCCTCGGCTTCGGATGACCCTGTATTATCGAAGTCACGGTGGCAGCAGCAACCATACGAATATCCGCCTCGACATACAGGATGACGATACGGGAGAATTTCGGGTTGCGGGCGGCGACTACGACCTCAACTTTCTGGCAGGGCAGAAGATGCATGTTGGCATCGTCTGGAACAAGGACTGGGGTATCGATCCGTATTCGAGTCTACTTCGATGGCGTAGAAGGTACGTTCGTATCGACCGAACGCCAGGACTCAGACCTTCTCATCGATGAAATCCAGGAACAGCTACCAGACCTAACCTATGGTCTTGAGTTACTCAGACGGTCGAAACGACCCGATGGCGCAGCACACGAGTACGATGACGAGATGTACATTGACAATCTCATCGTCTGGGACTATGCCAAGACCGACTTCTCAGACCGATTCGACGAGAATCCCCTCCCGATCGGATTTCAAGTGATCCAGGTGGCGCCGGCCAATGGCGCCCGATCCGTGGCGCGTGACAGCGAGGTGAGCGCTAGCCTCAACGGGGCAGTCGATTTCGACACGGTGAATACGGAGACCTTTGCCGTGCGGGGAGAGCAGACCGGTACATATGACGGCACCTACACCGAGGCGTCGCTGCACTTCGATCCGGCCACGGACTTCAAGCCGGGCGAGGAGATCGTGGTCAACCTGAGCCAGGGCATCCTGGCAGCGGACGGGACGTCGCTGACGCCCTACGCGTGGAGCTTCCGTGCAGATGTCAGCGCCAGCAGTGCGGAATTCACCGATAGCGGTCAGAGGCTTGGCGCGCTCGACAGCAGTGGGGTCGAGCTGGGCGATCTGGACGGCGACGGCGACCTGGATGCGTTTGTTGCCAACTCGGGTGCGAGTGCTCGGCCGCTGCCAGACAATGTCTGGTTCAACGATGGGAGTGGCGTGTTCGCAGATAGCGGCCAAAGCCTGGGCAATTCTGTCAGTAGACGGGCCGCCCTGGGCGATCTTGACGGTGACGGAGACCTGGATGCCTTTGTCGCCAATTACGGGCAGCCGAACACGGTGTGGCTAAACGACGGTGCAGGCTTTTTCGTCGACAGCGGCCAGGGCCTGGGCAGCTACGTGAGTAGAGCCGTAGCACTTGCGGACCTCGACGGCGATGGAGACCTGGATGCTTTTGTATCGAACTGGTCGGGCAGCGGACAGACGAACAAGATCTGGCTTAACGATGGCGCCGGTGTCTTCCTGGACAGCGGTCAGAGTCCAGACACCACGGTAGGGCAGGTGGCGCTGGGCGACCTGGACGGTGACGGCGATCTGGATGCGTTCGTTCCTCACTCGGTGCACAACCAAGGAGCCAACAAGGTCTGGCTAAATGACGGGACGGGCATCTTTGTCGACAGTGGTCAGAATCTGGGCAGAGCGAGTCATGTAGCCGTAGACCTCGGCGATGTAGATGGCGACGGTGACCTCGACGCCCATGTCGCCAACTACTGGGGCGAGGCAAATGAAGTGTGGTTGAATGATGGATCCGGTACTTTCGCCGACAGCGGACAGCGTCTCGGCAGCTCAAGCAGTGGTGACGTAGACCTGGGCGACCTGGACGGCGACGGCGACCTGGATGCTTTCGCCAGCAACGGGGAAGGCAGCCACGGTGAGTTCAATCGCGTGTGGGTAAACGACGGGCTGGGAAGCTTCGTCGACAGCGGCCAGGCCTTGGGCTCCGCCCTCAGCGCGGGCGCGGCCCTGGGCGACCTGGACGGCGACGGCGACCTGGACGCCTTTGTCGCGAACTGGGTGAGTTCTCCGGCCAACGAAGTATGGATCAACCGCCAGGAACCGACGGCAGAGGATGAGATGCCACAGCCAAATTTGGACGCAACATTTCTGCCCTCAATCTCGCGCTAGCGTCCTGGGCGACAGGCAGTTTTGAGTTCAGGTTCAGCTTTGTTCTGTCGAAACGATCGGTTGCGCGCCGGCTGCGTGAGCCCTCAGAAAGGAGCATTTGACCGTGAACGCGTGCAGACGATGCGGACCAGCGGTCGTACTGGCGAAGTTACTGACGTTGATGGCATCCGTGTACGCAACGAACGGTTTCACTGCCTCCTGGTTGAGGCCAGGCTGGTTTCGCAGTGCCAGCGCCAGATCGGCTTCATAGAACGCGTGGCTCTCGTCGCCCAGACTGAGTTCGGCCCCGCCTGTACCGTTGAGGTAACTATAGCGCAGCTTGGATGGCAACGCCTCGGCCGCTCGTTCTGCGCCCAACTCATCCGGACCCAGGTAGATCATTGAATGGCTGACGGCCGAAGGGTGCGTCAAGAATCGATTCTGTTGGCGAAGTCGTCAGTATGCGCAGCTTGTACTCTGCGTTGAACCGACGCCGTTTTGCCTTGGGCGCCACTTCCGGGTCCGGCTCTTGCTTCTCGCTCTGCCGATTTCCGTTTGCGTAGACTGCTTGACTTTCCTTCATTTCGGGCTCCTCGCTTGATGGAATTCTACACTAATTCCCTCAAGCAAGTTGTCTCAAGCATCATAGGCACAATGGGGCATCCTCACTGTCGCCGTTCGTTCTCAAAGTCCTTTGTTACGAAATGATCTGTTTGTCTGATACGAAGTAATCCTATGTAATTATTGCCAATACCACGGTAACCGCTGCCGCCAACCCCCAAATGGCTAGAAACGCGTATGCAGTCTTCATCGTGGATGGAGTACCAATGCTGAATCCCTGCTTGTCCATCATCATTCTAGTTGCGATACCTCGACCGGCGAAGTAGATGTACATACCTCCGCCGACAAGACCAAAATATATCCACACTTCGTTGCCCAGAATCATGAGTATCGCGGCTACGGGCAGCATCCACAGTGTTAAGGAATCCCAAATCGCCTCGCCGCGCCCATCAGCGAAAAACACCGGTTCGACCTCATCCGCTAGATCGGCGAGACCTAGTTCTCCTGCATTTTCGGGCCAGAAGACAGAGAACACTTGGCCGAAGTAGGCCAGTGATGTAATGAGAAAGAGAAACACCCCCCAAATTATGAGCACTAACGTCTCCTCTCTACTTTAGGTACAGAACACTTGGTTGAAATGAACGGCCACCCAGACGATGAATGCAATACCGACAGCCGCTCCAGTTGGGTATACAAACCACCAGATAGCGTTTAGCTTTGGCTGCTCGAATCGCAGACTCGTGGTTGTGGTCATCGTATTAGCCCATGCGAACCAAAAAGCTGTCATTGATAGTAGAAAGATACCGGTCTTGGGACTAACGAATGTAAGAACCACACCGGCGATGCAGGCGGGGCAAGCAAGGATTACATCTGCAAATGCCATTCCATAGAGTATCTTCTGCTCATGCCAGTCATCTACTGAGCCGTCCGGATTCGTCATTGCGCGGCCGCGCAGCACCTGTATCTGCCAGACAAATGTTATGACTGCGAAGAAACCCATCATCAACATTAGAACCAACAGCGACACCTGCGTTTGAAGTGGTAGCTTCAGAAGCATTGGCTGACCTACCTTTCTTATTGAATTTAGGTATCGATTGGATGGAATCAGTCCAGTGTATAGTAGCCCATTGTGCCTATAATGCTTGAGACAACTTGCTTGCGGAAATTGGGGTAGAATTCCACCAAGCAAGGAGTGCAGAATGAAAGCTGGTCAAACAGTAGTCAGCAATGGAAATCGACAGCAGATGAGCGAAGAGCTGGATCCCCAAGTGATGCCCAAGGCCAAACGGCGTCAATTCAGCGCCGAGTACAAACTTCGCATCCTGGCCGAGGCTGACGGCTGCACAGAGCGAGGTGCAATCGGAGCGCTCTTGCGACGAGAAGGCCTCTACTCCTCCCATCTGGACAAGTGGCGCAAGCAGCGAGACCGAGGCGCCCTGGAAGGCCTACACGGTCAGAAACGTGGGCGCAAGCCGAACCCCCAGGCAGCTGAAATCGCTCGGTTACAGCGCGAGAATGAGCAGTTGCGTTCCCGCTTGGAACGAACTGAACATATCATCGATGTGCAAAAAAACTGGCGCAACTGCTTGGGACGATGTCCGCCGAGACGTCCAACAACGAGACGCCGCAATGAGTGCGGCAGAGGAATTGGCCCAGAGTACGGGCGTGACGACGGCCTGTCAGGTGCTGAACGTTCCCAGAAGCAGTCTATATCGGGCGCGTCATGTGCACCCCAAGATGCCGGCGCCGACCATCCAGCGTCCCAAAGTGCGCCACAAGTGGAGCCGGGCGTTGAGCGATACGGAGAAAGAGACAATCCGCAACGTGCTCACCAGCGAGCGTTTTCAGGACCAGAGTCCACGCGAGGTCTACGCTACTTTGCTCGACGAAGGCGAATATCTTTGCCACTGGCGCACCATGTACCGCATCTTGGAGGAACACGACGAAGTGCGCGAGCGGCGCAACCTGTTGCGACATCCAGCCTACGCCAAGCCGGAACTGCTGGCCACCAGCCCCAACCAGCTCTGGTCATGGGATATCACCAGGCTGCGTGGACCGGTGACATGGACCTACTACTATCTCTATGTCATGCTGGATGTGTTCAGCCGCTATGTGGTTGGCTGGCTCCTGGCGGAACGGGAATCGGCCGCTCTCGCCAAGGAATTGACGGCTGCCGCTTGCGCCAAACAGAACATTGCACCAGGACAACTGACCATCCATGCTGACCGGGGCAGTCCCATGATTGCCAAGTCGATGAGCCTATTGATGAGCGAACTGGGCGTCAACAAGAGTCACAGCCGGCCCCACGTATCCGATGACAATCCCTATTCGGAGGCCCAGTTCCGAACGCTGAAATACAGTCCCGGTTATCCGGATCGTTTCGGCTCGTTGGCCGATGCCCGCCAGTGGAGCCAGCGTTTCTTCACCTGGTACAACCAGCAGCACCATCATACGGCTCTGGCCTTACTCACGCCGGCCGACGTGCACTATGGTCGAACAGAGGAGAGGCTGTCACGACGGCAACGCGTTTTGCAGCAAGCATTCGATGCCCATCCGGAACGCTTCGTGAATGGTCGCCCCACTCCAGCTCAATTGCCGGCCTCCGTCTGGATTAACCAACCGACGCCAGAAATCTCTTTGAACGAACCGGTACGCTCTACTATACTCATCGCCGCCGGTACAGAGGATAGGGAAACGCTGGGGCCCGAAGGGCTCCCCGACCTGAGCGCTGATACCGGTGAACGGTGTAGCGCTGGGCAGGGTCGCGTACTCTGCCCAGTCCCGATTGTCGAACCGCTACATTGTTCCACAAAGCGATAAACTCGATCGCCCGTACACGTGAATCGTTGGCTGTGCGACAATATCGCGTCCGCACGCCGTCAGCACACACTAATTTCCGTCGCAATTTGTCTCAAAGTACTTGACACATACCGCTCATTATAGGCACAAAGGAGAAGGGTGACCTACGGTGGGGTGGTGGTTATTTGACTTGTTGGAATTCTCCGTTGACGACTTGGTAGATCCAGATCTGCGGATTGGACAGGTCGCCGTCTTCTTCGAAGCGTAGTGTGTCCAATAGGGTGTCGACGTTGGCCCCGCGCAGGGCATTGGCGGCTTTGCTGATGTCCAGGTTGCCGGCTTTGCGCACGGCTTCGGCCAGGACCTGCATGGCGACGTAGCCGTTGACGGAGTAGGTGTCCGGGTTGCGGTATTCGACGGCCTGGTAGGCCTCGAACCACTGGGCGTCGGCGACTTCGCGCGGGCTGGGCGCGAAGGCGCTGACGTACATGCCTTCGGCTGTGCCGGCGGCCTCGTCGATGGTGGCGGCGAGGAAGGCGCCGTCGCTGGCGAGCATGGGCGCGTCGATGCCGGCCTCGACCAGTTCGGCGCGCAGGTAGGGCGCTTCGATCTCGTAGCCGGCGTAGAAGATGGCGTCGGGGGCGGCGGCGCGAATGGCGGCCACCTCGTCGGGATAGCGGCTCTGCCCTTCGGCGACTTCGATCCTGACGGCGGCCTCGGCCCCGCGCTGTACGAGTTGCTCGATGAGGGAATCCGCCAGGCCGCGGCCATATTCCGTGTCGTTGTGCACGACGGCGACGCGTGTGGCCTGCAGGTCATCGACCAGGAAGGCGGCGTCCGCTTCGGCCTGGATGGCGTCGTTGGCGTTGACGCGGAAGAAGTTGGTGTAGCCGCGCTCGGTGAGGCTCTGTTCGGAGGCGGTGGGCGTGATCACCAGGAGCGGCATGTCCTTGTACAGGTCCATGGCGGCAAGGGTCTGGCCGCTGTTGAGGTGACCGATCACGCCGAGCACGTTTTCGCCGCGGCGCAGGGCTTCGTCCACGACGGAAACGTTGTCGACGGCGACGTCGCTGTCCGATTCGTCGTCCAGCGGGACGACCGTGATCTCGTAGCCGGCCAGGCCGCCGGCGCGGTTGATCTGTTCGGCGGCGAGCCGGACGCCGCCGAGAACGGTCTGGCCTCCGTTGGCCTGGAATCCGCTGAGGGGCACGGCTACATAGACGAGGGCCTCGCCCTTGTTGGCCGAGGGCGCGCCACAGCCGGTCAGCGTCGCCGGCAAGAGCAGCGCGAGCAGGAGCCCAATGGCGAGCGTGCTGCGCCTCGTGAACCAGGGTACGGTGGTCAGTTTTCCGTGCACGCGATTACCCCACGCCTTTCGTACTATAGTCGTAGACATCGTTGATGCTGGTGACGAGATCATCCAGGCTGGCGACCTGCTCCTGGATATCGGCGCTGCAGGCGTTCGGCGCGGCCGCTGCCGATGGTCTGGGCGTCGATGAGGTGGACTTGGCTGTAGACCGTAGCCAGCGCGGTCAGGCTGTTGTCCAACTGCAGGGACGCCTGGCGCATGCGGTTGTCCAGCTCGCGCAGCGATTGCAGATGGCGGCGCTTGCCCGCGAGGACGTCGTCCAACTGGGCCTGCATGGGCGCATTGTCTTCCAGCCGGCGTTGGGCCTCCAGGCGTTCGATCTCCTTGGGCAGGGCTGTGCGCTGCTGCTCGAGAAGATCATCACCGTAATAGGCGTCGAGCCGCAAGGCGAGCGCGTAGATGTTGCTGATCCAGTCGGTGATCTGGTTGGCGGTCTCCTCCAGGCGGTCCCGGATCATGCCGGGGTCCTGCTGGCGGATCTGGAGCTCGATGCGGCGCTGGTATTCGAGGGCGGTGTCCACCTTGGCGCGCAGTTGCTTGTCCTGGATCTGGCTGGGGTCGAACTGTTCCTGGTAGAGACGGAGCATGACCTTGGCGTTGGCGTCCGAATCGGTGAGGCTGGAATAGACCAGGATCGCGATGGCGACGATGCCGAGGATGGGCCATCCGAAGCGGGGCCACCAGAAGAAGGGGCGCGGCAGGAGGAAGGTCAATATGATGGTCATGGCAAGGATCAGGGCTGTCTCCCAACGGAAGATCGCGTACTGAACCAGCGCCCCCTGCGCCCTCTGTTGAAGTTCAGATCTCATGACGGACATGTCGTTTCGTGTGCGCAGTCCAGAGATGAATCGTTCTTCACTGCGCCGGCAATAGGTCTTGACGAACGCGATGCACACCGGTGCAATGGCAAGTATCTCATGCGGCTAGAAATAGGTTGACACAATGCGGTAGAGCTCTTCGATGTCGGTCTCGTCTGCGCGGCGGAACTGGCCGTCGCCGATCTGCGCCATCTCTTGAAGGAGCCAATCATCGGCATCGTTTCCGAACGCAACGGTGAACAGGACGACGCGGTCGCCGGAGCGGTCCGAGAGCAGGCGTTGCAGATCATCGAGCGAGCGCGCGCTCTCGTTGTCCAGCCCGTCGGTCATCACGACGAGTGCGTTGATTGACTCGCCGTCGCCCTGCTTCTGGAGGTCGACGGCAGCGGCGTAGACGGCGTCGATCAGGGCTGTGCCGCCGACTGCCTCCATACGATTGATGACAGAGAGAGAATCGCGCCGTGTGGCGTCGTCCAGCACGCGCAGCGGCGTGAAGCTCTTGACCTCGTTGGCGAATTCCACGATTCCGACCTTGTCGCGTTCGCCCTGCACCTCATTGACAAAGGCGGCCAGGGCTTCACGCGTGGCCTCGATCTTGTGCACCGTCCATGCTGCCGCTGGTGTCCACCACGAGGTAGACATTGGCCGGGCGTTTGGCGTAGCGCCAGGCGTCGCGCACCACGTCGACGACGGATGGCGGCGGGATCTGCAGGGTGGTTTGCGGCTGGCGCCATTCGACTGCGCCGGCGGCGTTGGCATCGGCAAAGGGACTGCCCGGGCTGTCCAGGGCAATGGAGAGGTCAGACGGGCGGAAGCCGGCGGACAGCAGGCGTTGCTGCGCGTCGTCTTCGCCCAGATAGCCGGCGAAGGCGGCATAGGTCAGCCGCTGGTTGTCGGTCACCGGCAGGTCTTCGGGCTGCGCGCCAAGCTCGAGCAGAGCGAGCGGGTGGTCGGTCCACAGCGAGCCTTCCGTCGGATAGATGGCGACGAGGCGCTCGGCGGGGCTGCGGTTGTTCCAGTCGATGACGACCTGCTCCTGGCCGACGAAGGCGTCCAGGAAGTCCTTGCCTTCTTCGGCAAGGCGTTGGACGATGACTTCCTCGCCTTCGCCGTAGAAGCGGACGGTGGACTCGACGGACTCCACGTAGTCCAGCGTCTCCGGAGCCGTGGCCGCTTCCTCGGTCAGGCCGCGCACGAGATCGGCTCCGGCGTAGAATTCGGCGAGCGTGGCAAGCAGGCCGCTGGCCGTATTCGTGCCGGCATGGTTCCACTTGAATTCGGGATCGGAGGTCGCCTTGCGCTGGATGTCCTGCCAGCCGATGGGCGCGTCCGGCCAGCCCAGTTCGCGGGCGACGCTTTCCCAGGCGATGAGCACCACGGGGCTGACGGCGTAGCGTGCGTGGCCGCTTGTGCGCCGCTGGCCGATGGGGATGGCGCTCTGCGAATTGGCGGAGCCCTCTCCCTCGGCGGCGTCCAGGTTCTGCGCCCACTCCTGTTCGAGCTGGTCCAGCCACAGACTGCTGTCCGGCGAGATGGCCTGGAAGTTCGGGCTGCCGAGCGCTTCCTCCACGATCTCTTCGGGCTGCATGGCGACGAGGCGCACGGACATGGGCTTGCCGTCCGGCGTGGTCAGGCCGCGTGCGTTGAAGGTCTCGGCAAGGCCGGCAAGCACGGGCTCCATGAGCGGCGAGACCGCGATGGTGAGCTCGGCGCTGTCGAGCGGCCAGGCGGGGCCCGTCTCTTGGACCGTTTGGTTGCGGTTGCCGGTGATGGCGTCCAGCAACCATACGCCGCCGCTGAAGGTAGCCGTGCAGAGCACGAGCAGCAGGACGAGCAATGCGCGCGAATGCGATGAGCGCATTGCGTCCTGCGTGAGATTTGTCGGACGTGCGATTGCGGCTCATAGTCTGGCGCTTACTGGGCCACGTTGAGTTCGAACCAGCGCAGGAGCGTCAGCAGCACATCTCTGTCCGGGCTGCGCATGGCGGACGTGCGCGGGACGACGTTCTCGACGCCCTGTTCCTCCCACTGCGTAAACAGGCTGCCGTCCACGGAGTCCACGGTGACATTGGGATTGGCCGGACGCAGGCCGTATTCGAGTGCGGCCTGCTGCTGTTCCTCGCTGAGCAGGAAGCGCTGAAATTCCAGCGCGGCGTTCTTCTGCAGTGCGGAGGTCTCCGGCCCCACCCAGACGCGTGAACGGGAAGTCGAACCAGGTGAGGTAGTCGGGATAGTAGATCTTCAGAGCGTCTTCCCAGCGGGTGCTGATGCCCTGCATGTTCTGCAGGAGATCGCTTTCCAGGAGCTGGCCGCCGTCGCCGACGCTATACCCGAAGAGCGCGAAGTCCTCGGCGGTGTAGGCGCTGGCGCTGCTGAAATCGGTGACCGCGCCCATCAGCTCCGCCAGCCACTCCTGAAACTCTGGATTGGCGACATCCTCGACGGTGATATTGGTGCGGCCGTAGTATTCGCCGGCCATGGCGATCATGGCGGCCAGGCCGCCGACGTTCTTGTTGGGATTGGGCACGATGAGCTTGAAGAAGCCCCAGCCGGGTTCGCCGCCCAGTTCGGGCCAACCGCCCTTGGCGGTGGCGGCGTCGTGGATGGTCGACCAGTTGATCTCGCCGAATTTCTCTTCGAGCACGTCGGCGCGGCTGCCGTAGAGACCCCAGGTGAAGAGGCTGACGGCGATTGGCCGGGCGCGGTATTCGCCGTCGGTGAGGAAGACGTCGCGTCCCAGGCGTTCCTTGTAGGAGGCGTTGGCCAGCTCCACCAGATAACGGCTGTCCGGAATCCAGGCGGTGGGGAAGTCTTCCAGTTTCTCGCGTTCGGCCTCAGAGAGGTCCTCCGGTCGCACATCGGGCGGCAGCGCGCCGTACTCGTTGCGGTCCCAGCGACCGAGCGCGGTGAGCCCGTCGACGGCTTCGATGTCGACGTGGATCGGCACGCCGTCGACCGTGAAGTCGCCCTCGTTGAAGGCGTCCGCGGCGCTGCGCACCCAGGGCTCCACCGGCAGGGAGGTGAGCAGGCGCACGTCGACGGTGTCCGGCCGATCCACGACCAGCGCACCGGCTTCTGTGCGATTCCTTGACTGTGCGAAGAGCGAGACGGCAACGACGGCGACGGCTGCGACGATTATGGCGAGAAAAAGCCATCGGGTGCGGTTCATGTTCTATGCTTTCATCTCTGAAAACTGGCCGGAAGACCTGTGGACGCAAGCGTCGTTGGCTGGGCGCGAACTGCCGTCCAGCGAAACGGTGAGCGGCGAACCAGTGCGGCGTCGCCGCACTGGCTGCGTAGGGCGCACGGGCCTGTGCGCCTCCAAACGGAGCGGGCTCGGATCGCTGCTACTCGTTCAGGCCAAGTCGCTTGCCGCGTGCGGTAAGCTGCGACTCCAGTGCGCTGCGCTCCAGCACCTCGTCCATCTGCTCGTCCAGGCTGGCGGCGCGGATCTCGCTGGCGGTGGCGGCCCTGTCCAGGCGGGCGTTGATGCTTTCAGCGATGCGCGAGATGTCGCTGTCCCCGGAGCCCATGAGATCGTCCAGGCTCTTCATGGCCTTGGCGGTGGTTTCCTTGCTCTTGGCCAGGTCGAGCAGCGCCTGCAGCTCTTCGCGCTCCTGTTTCATGGTGGCGAGGCGGGCCTCGAGCTTGACCTTGGCGTCGAGCAGCGTCTTGAACTCGGTTTCCTGGCGTTCGAGTTGTTCGGTGTAGCTGGCCACCAGGCGCTGCGTGCTGTTGTAGCGGCTCTGCAACGCGGCGGCAGCGCTCTCGTTGCCCTCCATGAGGAAGGCGTCGATGGCGCGGTCCATCTCGTCGAGTTTCTGCTCGTTGTCGATGAGCCTGCGCCGGATCGATTTGGCCTCGCCGCCGACGGTGGCCGCGGCCTCTTCCAGGTCCTGCAGGTTGTTTTCGACCTGGCGGATGTACTGGTCGATGACGGCGATGCTGTTGCTCTGCAGCGCGCGATCTACCAAGTCATGCAGATTCGCAGAAATCAGGGTCGATACCTTCTCCATCAGAGATGCCATCTGGGTTCCTCCCGGTTCAGATAGATTGGCGATACTCGTGTGAGCGCTGGGGTGCGGCGAATGTCGAGAAAGTGGTGCGCCCGGTTACTTTTGATCGCTGCTTCGGATCGCTATTCTAGATCGTCGCTACGTTGGTTCGCAGACTCGCTTTCATGCGATGACTGCGAATACAACCTACATACACACTACGTGCGCCTGTACAAGATGTTTCAGGAGCATTATAGCCCGCGCGTGCGGGGCATGCAACGACTTCAGGCTGACAAACTGCCCCCGCGATGCTGACAGTTGCATCCGGAGCGTGACAGTGCGCGGGGTGCGGACGGTGTGGCGAACGCCGCCGCGTGCGGTGTAAGCGTCAGGCGCCGCCGCCTTCGCTGCGCAGCACGTCGCGTATGCTTTGAACGATCGTCTCGGTCTGCGCCGTGAGGCCGCTGCTGCGGAAACCCGCCACGGCCAGGAGTTGCTCGTGCGTCGTGGGCGCCACCTTGGATATGGCGCGCAGCAGGCCGGCGGCGGCGACCTGGGCAGGGCGGCATCCTTCTGTGACCGCTTGCCGCTGGCGGATTTCCTGTAACTTGAGGTAGATGGCGCGCTCGGCTCGGCCGAACGCGTCTGTTTGCCGGGGCCGCCCGCCTCTTCGACGCCGGGCTGGGAGCGCTGCGCGGCGAGGATCTGCTCGTCGCCGTCGTCCGGCGGGTGCAGGCGGATGAGGTCGAGCAACACCGGTCCGTAGCGCTCCAGGCGCTGGGCGCCGATGCCGGGGATGGCGGCCAGCTCTTCCAGGCTGGCGGGGCGGGCTTCTCCGAATCAGACGGATCATGTCGTTGTCCATGATCGTGTAGACCGGCCGGTGCTGCTGTGCGGCGGTGCGCCGGCGCCACGACCAGATGGCTGTCTGGAGCTTGGTATAGCGCACTTCGCGGGCCGGCGCGTCTCCTGTTGGGGCGTCGCTCCTCCGGCGTAGCTGCGTCGAGTTCGCGGCGCTCGTTTTCCGCAGCGGCGGAGGGCTGCGCGCTGCCCGGCGCTGCCAGCTCCTCGGGGTCAAGTGCGGGCTGCGGATGGGCTTCCTGCCAGGAGCCGGCCAGGGTGCGGCCGCTCAGCGTTGCCGAGAGAAGCGGGTAGCCGTTGCGGTCGTACTGGCGCAGGCGGCCATCGGCAAGCAGCTCGTCGATTGACTGCACGACGGCGTCCTGGCCGAGGGAGCGCAGGGCTCCGAAGTGGCGAGACTCCTCGGCGGGAACCGGCGCGCGCAGCGCGCCGACGAGCACGCGGGCCAGGCCGTGGCGACCGACTGCCTTGGGCAGGCTGAGCAGGCAGTCGACGATGATGGCGGAGAGCTCGGAGTCGGACAGGTCGAGTTCCGGGAGGATTTCCGGTTCGGGAATGTTGGGACGCATGCCGGTGCAGTTGTCGCAGACGTCGCACGAAGCGATGGGGCGGCTGCCCAGGTGGGCGCTGATGGTTCCATGCCGGCAGCCCTGGGTGGTCGCGTAGCCGATCACGTCGTCGATTCTGCGCTGGCCCACGGCGGCGTTGTGGTCCAGCAGGCGTTGCAGGCGGCTGCGGATGTCCGCCGGGGCAGGCGCTAGGTGGATCAGCATGTGGCGATGCTCGAAGCGGACGGTGAGCGCCCCTTCCCGCGCCAGCTCCAGAAGCTGTGATTCTGCGCCGGCAAGCGGCCACTTCATGAAGGCGGCGATATCGGCGAGCTTGAACGAGGCCTTCTCACCGGCGCGCAGGTTCAGCCCGCCCACCAGCCGGCTGAATTCCTTGCCGGGCGGTTGTCCCTGCGGCGCACGGCTGGGACGCTCGATCTCGGCTGTCTCCGGGATGTCGAAGCCGCGATAGAGCAGGCCGACGCGCTCCAACATGCTGACGGCGACGCGTACGGATGTCTCGTCGGCGTCGAGTACGGCCTGCAGGCGGTTGGCGTCGACCGGACCGGAACTGGACTCGGGCGCGGGGACGCCGGCGCCGGCTGCGGTGTTGGCGGGCCCTGCCGCGAACGCGGCGTCGTCCACGGTGACGCCGAGCTGGCTGGCGACTGCGGTGTAGACTTGTGCCAGAAATTCTACGGAGTATTCGTCCGCCTTGGCCCAACGGCGCAGATTCGACCAGTCGTTGTTGCCGTAGAAGAGGATGCCCTGGCTGGGCTTGCCGTCGCGGCCGGCGCGTCCGACTTCCTGATAGTATGCGGCAAGTGAGCGCGCCGGGTGGAAATGGACGATGAAGCGGATGTCGGCCTTGTCGATGCCCATGCCGAAGGCGATGGTCGCCACGATGACGCGCGTGGCGCCGGACATGAAGCGGTCCTGGATTTCGGCGCGGTTGTCCAGCCCGGCATGGTATGCCTCTGCGTCGACGCCGGCTTGGCGCAGGGCATAGGCCAGCGACTCGCATTTGCGCCTGCTGTTGACATAGACGATGCCGGGGCCGGGCGTGGCGGCGGCGAAGCTGGTCACAGCTGCGAGCTTCTCGTCCTCGTTGTTGAACTGCAGGGCGGACAGGTGCAGGTTGTCGCGGAAGACATCCAATGCCAGTACGCGCACGCGGCCGCCGGCCTGTTCGCGGTCCGGCTCCTCGCCGGGCGCGGGGTCGACCTGTGCGTCATCCGGGTCGCCAATGTAGCCGATGATCTCGTCGCGCACGCGGGGCGGCGCCGTGGCCGTCATGGCCAGGGCGGGCGGGTTGCCTAGCTCGGCGCGGGCCGCGTGCAGGAAGAGGTAATCGGGCCGGAAGTCATGGCCCCAGAGGCTGACGCAGTGGGCTTCGTCGACGACGAAGAGGGAGACGCCGGCATCGCGCAGGGCGCGCAGAAACGCCAGGTGGCGCAATCGTTCCGGGGCCGCGTAGACGAGCTTGTAGCGGCCCTCGGCCACGCCTTGCATGCGTTGGTCCATCTGCTCGTCGGTAAGCGAGCTGTTGATGAAGGTGGCGCGGCGCCGGTCCGCAACCGGCAGGTTTTCGACCTGATCCTTCATCAGCGCGATGAGGGGGCTGATTACGAGCGTGGCGCCGGAATCCATCAGGGCGGGCAACTGATAGCAGAGAGATTTGCCCGCGCCCGTCGGCATGACTACGAGGATGGACTCGTCGTGAAGCACCGTGCTGATCGTCTCCACCTGTCCTTCTCGCAGCTCGCTGAAGCCGAAATGACGAACGGCCTCGAGCGTGATGGCGCGCCGTTCGCGGTCGCTGACGGTGATCGACCCGAGGCCGCTCCACGCCTGGTACGCGCGGTCGTATAGCTGGCTCGACTGCGCCAATTCGCCGGGCGGCAGCTCTGAGAGGGGATCGAGTACGGTACAGAGGGCGCTGAGCTGTTGCCGGCGACGGCGTTCGAGCTCGGCCTGCGCCGCCGCTGCGCTCTCGGTGGAGCCGAGGTCCTGGTGCAGCGCGGACAAGTGCGACGAGATCCTCATCTGAGATTCCGGGCGGCACGCCTGCGCCCAGCCGCTGCGCATACTGGTCGGCGAGGGCGAGTTGGCCGGCGGCAAGCGCCAGGCGGGCGAGCGCAAGGTGAACGCGCGATGTCGCCCGGCTTTGCGGCGGCGAGCGTCTCCAGCAGCTCCTGGGCGGTTGAGAAGTGGCCGGCCCCGGCCAGGACAGCGGCCCCGGCGGTGACGATGCGGACGTCTTCGGGGTATGTACGCAGCAGTTCGTCCGCGGTGTGGCGTGCGTGCTCAGCGTGGCCTGCGGACTAGCAGTGAGCTCCAGTTCGAAGGCCAGCGCGGCAATGGCGGGGCTGCGGCGAATGCGCCGGCCGATCACCTCCAGGGCTTCCGCGTGACTACCGGCTGCGGCCAGGCTATGCGCCTCCAGGTCCAGCATGGCGAGGGGCGCACCTTCGACGTCGCGCAGCGCGGTGACGATGGCGAGATGTTGCTCCGGGTCTCCCCACAGGCGGATGTAGTGCAGGAGGCGGTTGCGCCATTCCTGGGGGAGGGCGAGCACGAGCTCCGGGGCTAGCCCGTGGAGAGGGCCCGAACGATGGTCACAGAAAGGGGCGACGGACATGTAGGGGAGAGCCTTGACGTCTCGGGAGTTATGGGGCGCATCGGGCCGGCGACCGTGCGCCGGTCGGATGCGCGGAGGTGCGTGTTCCGATGGGGCGAACCTTACCTGAGAAAGGCCGGAGTTGTCAACGTGGGCGGAAACGCGGCGGCGATGGCAGATCTGGGCAATGCACTTCGCGGACACAGACGCGTCGATTCACGTGCGTGTCTGGCGACGCATGTCGCAAGCAGGGAAGGCAAGTGATGCACACGTGTCATTGCGGGCTCGGGCGTCGACCGAACGCGGAATCCGGATTCGACTCGCGATGGCGGCATTGGTTGTCCCGGCCTTGGAATTGCTGCGGTGAACGGCTGCGCTTTGACGCTTCTGTGGAGGTCTCCTATAATCTACAGTCATTCGCGCTTCGGGAGGGTCCGGGTGCGATGCAGACGTCCGCCGGTGCGCGGGCGAGCATAGGAGTTACCCTCGCGAGCGCCGGACTCGCGAACCGTAGCGCACGTTTGCGCCATTATGACCTGAGCCGGTCGCGCCGTATGCGCGACGGGTCTGTCACAAGGTTGGGGAGCACATAGAGAGCATGAAACGAGTATTTGTTACCGGCCTTGGGGCGATTACGCCGATAGGCAACGACGTAGAAACATTCTGGCGAAATCTGTTGGCGGGGAAGTCAGGCGCCGCCCGCATCACCCAGTTCGATATGGGCGACATGCCGTATACCATGGCCTGTGAGGTGAAAGGCTTCGATCCGGACCAGTACATGGATCGCAAGCTTGTGCGCCGGTCGGCGCGGCCGACGCACTTCGCGATTGCATCGGCGAAGCAGGCGCTGGCGGATGCGAAGTTCGAGATCACGCCTGACAATTGGAACCGCGTGGGCGTGATGATGGCGACGGGCGGCGGCGGTCTGACCGAAATCGAGATGGCAAGCGTCATCATGGAGCAGAAGGGCTGGCGCACGGTGGGGCCGTTCGTCGTGCCCAACGCGATGGCGAACGCCGTGAGCTGCGTAGTCTCCATCGAGACCGGTGCGCGCGGGCCCGTCATGACGAGCAGCGCGGCCTGCGCCAGCGGCCACTACTCGATTCTGGAGGGCTACCACTTTCTGCAGCGGGGCGAGGCCGACGTCATGATTGCAGGCGGCACGGAGTCGGCGCTGTCGTTGCTGACGCAGTCCGCGTTCGGGCGTATGGGCCCGCTGTCTGCCGCGCACGGATGACCCCGTGCACGCAAGCAGGCCGTTCTCGGTGGATCGGGATGGCTTTGTGAGCGGCGAGGGTTCGTGTTCACTGGTGCTGGAGACGGAGGAGCATCTGCGGGCGCGGGGCGTGACTCGTGTGTATGCCGAGTTGCTGGGCGGCCGCCTTACTGCGGACGCGTATCACATCACGGCGCCGGACCCGGACGCGGACGGGGCAGCACGCGCGCTGCAAGGGGCGCTGGAATCGGCCGGGTTGCAGCCGCAAGATATCGACGTGGTGCTTGCCCACGGGACGGGGACCGTGTTGAACGACGCGGGCGAGTCCAAGGCGCTGAAGCGTGTGTTTGGCGAGCATGTGAACCGGTTGAAGATCACGAGCATCAAGAGCATGGTCGGGCACAGCATGGGGGCTGCGGGCGCGCAGTCGGCGGTGGCGGCCGTGTTGAGCCTGCGGCGGGGTTGGGTGCCGCCGACGATCAACTACACGCCGGATCCGGAGCTCGACATTCCCATCGTGGGCAATGTGGCGCAGGAGGTGGACGCGCGCCATGCGATCGTCAATGCGTTTGGCTTTGGCGGGCAGAACGTGGTGGCGGTATTCGGCAAGGCCGAGTTGTAGGCACAGGCGGCGCGGTGCCCACGAAGACCATGCGGGAATGACAGGCGGTGGCGATGGGCTGGATGGAATGGAGAATAACTTCGACGCACTGTCATTCCGGGCTTGACCCGGAATCTAGGGTTGAGCCCGCGCTGGATTCCCGCTAAGGGCATGCGGGAATGACATTTTGTGACGATGCGCTGGATGGAATGGACGGCTACTTCGTCGCACTGTCATTCCGGGCTTGACCCGGAATCTAGGGTTGTGCCGCCGTGGTCTTCGCTGACACCATGCGGGAACGACGGGGCCGAGCGGCGGTGATGCGGCTAGACGTCGCGCAGGGCGTGGCCGGTGCGGGCTAGGAAGACGTCGGCCAGGGTGGGGCGGCTGACGCTTACGTCGGCGAGGGCGACGTTTGTCTCCGCGGCGAGGGCGACGAGCCTCACCAGGCGCTTGTCGCCTTGATCGACCCCAACTTGCATGCACCAATCGCCGGGCCGGTCCGAGCTGTCGGGCCGGCCCTCTGCGGTGTGCTCCACGATGTGTGAAACGAATGGTTCCTGGCGCAGGGCTGCGGCGAAGCCCTGTGGATCGCCGTGGCCGCACGCGGTGATCACGTCTGCGCCCATCTCCCGCACGAGAGCGTGCGGATCGCCCTCAGCCACCAGCTTGCCGTCATCAATGATGCCGACGCGATCGGCCAGCGTCTCCGCCTCTTCCATGTAGTGGGTCGTGAGCAGGAGCGTCAACCCCGTCTCGGCGCGGAGCTGCTGGATGTAGGTCCAGATCCCGGCGCGATTCTGGGGATCGAGCCCTTGTGTGGGTTCGTCCAGGAACAGGACTTCGGGGTGCGTCATCAGGCCGCGGGCCAGTTCGAGGCGGCGCTTCATGCCGCCGGAGTAGCCGGAGACGGGTCTGTCGATGGCGCCGGTCAATTCGACCATGTCCGCCAGCTCGGCGGTGCGAGTGCGGCGTATCTCTTTGGGCTGTCCATAGAGCTGGCCGTGGAAGTCGAGGACCTCGCGGCCGGTCAGCTCCTGGTCGAGCACCATCTCCTGGAAGGTAACGCCGATGCGTCTGCGCACCTCCTCGCGCGTCGCGCACGACGTCGAAGCCCGCCACGTGCGCGCTTCCGGATGTGGGCGTGAGCAGCGTCGTGAGGATGGAGAGCGTCGTCGTCTTGCCGGCTCCGTTGGGGCCGAGAAGCGCGTAGATTTCTCCCTCTGCGATGGATAGGTCGACGCCCTGGAGGGCAAGGACGGGGTCGGAATCACCGGCCCCGTATGTCTTCGCCAGTTGGCGGGTTTCGATGGCGAACTCGGCCACGGCGCGCACTCAGACGACGTGGGTGATGCGGGCGATGCCGAGGGCGAGGATCACCGCCGTGATGGCGAAGCCGATAGTGGCCATACGGAACTTGGCCGGCGAATCGGGCTTCTTCTTCACCTGCATCCAGGTGATGTGTGCGGCTACGACGGCCAGTATCATCGTGACGGGATGTTCCCAGGCGGCGAGGGCGTTGTAGCCCTGCCACTGCTGGCCCATGATCCAGACGACGATGCCGAGCAGGAGTTGGATGTCCAAGACGATGGGCGTGGCCATGCCGAGGCGCTGGTCCCACGCGCCCCACTCGCTGCCGCGGATCCAGCCGTAGAGGGCGCGGAGGATGGCGATGGCGAGCACCAGGACGACGAGGTGGCGCCAGCCGGAATGCGCCTCAACCAGAATTGTGTACATTGACATTGCAGAATACCTCGTTCTAGGGTTCAGGAATTGGGGTTTGGATTCCAGGGTTTCTGGCTACAGGTTCCAGACGCTGGTTCGGGCGTTCGACTCGGGTTCCGGTGCAGGCTGCGTGACGCCCTGCGCAGGCTGTACCGGACCGCGCACGTTTCCGCGGCGATCGGTGACATGGTACCGTATCGGATGAGGATCACCAAGATGGCGGGGTTCGGCGCCTATGGCCCGCGCTCATGGATCGAGATAGTGGCGGCGATCCGCCTGCCAGTATTTGGCGAGGCAGATGAGGAGGATGGCCCCGCCGGTGAGATAGACGAAGGCCAAGCGAGTGGTCGCCAGTGCGGAGAAGGCAATCAAGGGGCCGAAAGCGGAGCCGGCGTCCGAGAGGGTGGCGAAGGCGGCGATGAACGTGTGCGGGCGCTCCGTGTCCGTGGCGACCGTGCTGGCGGTGGCGTTGACGACGACATGCAGGGAGCCGTCGAGCAGGAGGACGAAGAGCAACACGGCCACGGCAAGCTGGGCGGTGACGGCGGCGACGACGAGCAGGGCGCCCATCATGAGTGCGCCCAACGCGAGCATGGTGTTGGCCTTGCCGAAGCTGTCGGAGAGCGCGCCGACGATGGGGCCGACCAGCAGGTTGGTCACCCAGCGGGCTCCGTGCAAGAGGCCGGTGAGCGTGGCGACGCCCAGGCCGAGCACGAGGGCGTCGGCGGACTGCACTGTGCGAGAGGCAATGAAGAATCGAGGTTGTGGAGACGATGACGCCGCCGAGCATGTAGACGAAGAAGCTGGACACGGAGAGCCAGCGGTGGGCCGGTTGCGCGAAGGCGATGTGCGCGAAGGCGCGCCAACTGTCCGCGGAACGCGTTTCTTCGGCCGGGATCGCGGTCGGGACAGTGGAAGGCGTGGCAGGCGGCGTGGCGCTGGCCTCGGGTTCTCGCCAGGGAATGACGAGGGAGAGGGGGATGGCGAGCAGCCCGATGACGGCTACCACGGCGACGGCGGGCGTGAAGCCGTAGCGATCGTAGAGAATGCCGCCGAGGACGACGCCCACGGCGCTGCCGAGGCGAATGAGCCCCAGGAGCAGGCCGGTGAGCCGCCCGCGCACTGCCGGCTGGCCTGTCCAGGTGGCGACGTAGCCGCCCTGGCGCAGGCCCGACCAGGCCACGCCCCATGCGAGGCGGGCGAGGAGGAAGACGAGGAAGCCGGTCGGGAGACCGTAGGCAAAGGTGGAGAGGAGACCAATCAGATACGGAGACGACGAAGGGCAGTCTGGAGCCGTAGCGTTCGAAGGCGCTGCCGGCCCAGCGGTTGGAGAGGAGGCGGATAAAGCGATTGGCGCTGAGCAGGATGCCGACGAGGGGGAGCGCGATGCCGGCCGAGACGGCGTGCAGGGGGAGGATGCTGTACATGAGTGAGTCGCCCATGATGCAGAGCGCGACGGCGGTCCCGACGGCGGTCACCATGCCTGTCGGGCCCAGGGAGGGGCCGGTGCGGGAGCGTGTGTTCACGTCTGCTTCGCCAACTTTGCGCGTTGTGCGGTCTGGCCGGGAAATGGAGATTAGCGTACTCGATGATGGAGGCTGGGGCCAAGCGGGTGAATGCGCGCGCGGGCGGAGCCATGTCGGTTGCGGAGCGGGTGCAGTAGGGGAACTGCACGTACGCGGGTGGGCAGATTGTGGGTGGCGTGAGGGGGGGGGCTGCGCCGGCGGCATGTGGCAGTTGTATATGCGTCTTGGACGCTAGAATCATTTCGTATTGTCATTTCTTGTTGAGGGAGTTATGTTGCGACGGATGGCGTGTTGAGGCTGTGGGCAGAATGAGAGGGGTCGAACCAGCGTGAGTGAGAATCTGACAGTGCCGGTGGCGGTGGTGCAGGCGGCGCCTGTGTTGTTTGACAAGGCGGCGACGGTGGACAAGGCGTGTGCGTTGATCCGCGAGGCGGCGGGGCTGGGGGCGCGACTGGTCCTGTTGCCGGAGGCGTATGTGCCGGCGTATCCGCGCGGGTTCAGCTTTGGGATGACGGTGGGCGCACGCACGGATGCGGGTCGCCTGCTGTGGGAGCGGTATTGGCGCAACAGCGTGGAGATACCCGGACCGGAAACGGATCGGCTGGCGGAGGCGGCGCGCGTCTGCGGCGCGTATGTGGCGATCGGCGTGACGGAGCGGGTGCCGCACGCGTGGCGCGGCTCTATTGTACGCTGGTCTACTTCGGCGCGGACGGGTCGCTGTTGGGGATTCACCGCAAGCTGAAGCCGACGGGGGCGGAGCGGATGATCTGGGGCGAGGGGGACGGGAGCACGATGCCGGTCTTCGCCACGGAGGTGGGGCGCATGGGCGGGTTGATCTGCTGGGAGAACTACATGCCGCTGGCGCGCATGGCGCTGTACGGCAAGGGTGTGGAGATCTATTTGGCGCCGACGGCCGACAGCCGGGACAGTTGGCTGGCGACGCTGCGGCATATTGCGTGCGAGGGTCGCTGTTTTGTGTTGGGCTGCAACCAGTATGTGGAGAAGGGGATGGTTCCGGCGGATTTGCCGGGCGTGGAGGAGTTGGCGGGGCAGCCGGAGGTGATGTGTCGCGGGGGCAGCGCGATCGTGTCGCCGCTGGGCGAGGTGATGGCGGGTCCGCTGTACGACGGGGAGGGGATTCTGACTGCGGAGTTGGACATGGGGGAGGTGGTGCGCAGCCGGCTCGATTTCGATGTGGCGGGGCATTATGCGCGGCCGGACGTGTTTGAGCTTCGGGTGAATGAGCGTGCGATGGATGGGATTGGGTATGGGGACGCTGATTTGGACTGATTGTTCGGTGATTTTGCTGGAGTTTGCGCTTGCGGTGAGGTGGTGCAGTAGGGGAACTGCACCTACGCGGGTGTGCGGTATCTGCGTGAATCCGCCAGATCTGCGTACATCTGCGGCCTGCGTGCCGGTTGGGAGTGCGACTGCGGCGGTAAGTGTCCAAAATTGGGTGCGGGAATAGGCCAAATGAATTGCGGTCTGGTACACTCTCGGCATGCCACGGAAGAAGCTGCAGGGACGGGTTGCGATTGTCACGGGAGCGAGCCGCGGAATCGGCGCGGCGACGGCGCGCGTTCTGGCGGAGGCGGGCTGCGCGGTGGTGTTGACGGCGCGGGACGAGGAATGGCTGGAGATGGCGGCGCGGGACGTGCGCAGCAAAGGCGGGCGCGCCGTGACCGTGGCCGCGGACCTCACCGACCTGGAGATGGTGGAAGAGGTGGTGGAGTCTGCGCTGGGCGAGTTCGACCGTGTCGATATTGTGGTGAATGCGGCGGGGATGGTCTGGCCGCTGGATTTGGCGGCGGATGCGGACGCGGAGGAGTGGGCGTACAGCATACACACGAACTTGGTGGGCCCGTTCTACCTGGCGAACAACGTGCTGCCGGTCATGCTGGAGCAGGGCTACGGGCGCATTGTCAACCTGACGTGTCATAGCGGCGGCGAACTGCACGCGGGCGAGAGCGCGCTGCGCGCTGGCAAAGGCGGGGCTGGAGGTGTGGACGCAGGTCGTGGCCAAGGAGCTGCACGGCAGCGGCGTGACGATTGCGTGTCTGGACCCGGGCATCGTGGACACCTCGACGCGGCGCGAGATCTTGGACATGGACGCCGAGGACGCCACGATGGACGTGTCGGCGTGGCTGCCGGAGGCGGATGCGGGGGCGCTGTGCAGTCCGGAGGCGGCCGCGCGCATGGTCTACTGGCTGGTTGCGCATGCGGAGACGGACGGCGGGGGCGACGCGAACGGACGCATATTTCGGGGTACGGACGCGGCGTGGCGTGCGCAGGTGGAGCGCGATTTGGGCGTTGCCGACTCTGTGCACACTTGACATAATTATGTTGAACCGATACGGTGATTGAGTCGAAGAGCGGGAAAGTCGCAACAAACACGGGGAGAGCGCAGAATGTCGCAAGAGAATCACTTTGAGAAGATCGTCGTGCCGGCGGACGGCGAGAAGATCACCCTGGCGGATGGGAAGCTGCAGGTGCCGGACAGGCCGATTGTGGCCTTTATCGAGGGCGACGGCACGGGTGCCGACATCTGGGCGGCGAGCCAGCCGGTGCTGGACGCGGCGGTGGAGAAGGCCTATGGCGGGCGGCGCAGATCGTGTGGATGGAAGTCTATGCCGGCGACAAGGCCAACGAGGTGTATCAGGAGACCGTCTGGCTGCCGCAGGAGACGCATCGACGCCATCGACGAGTATCTGGTGGCGATCAAGGGTCCGCTGACCACGCCGGTCGGCGGCGGCATCCGCAGCATCAACGTGGCGCTGCGCCAGCGGCTGGACCTGTATGCCTGCGTGCGGCCGGTGCGCTACTTCACGGGCGTGCCCAGCCCGGTCAAGCAGCCGGAACTGGTGGACATGGTGATCTTCCGTGAGAACACGGAAGATATCTATGCGGGCATCGAGTGGGAGGCGTACACGCCGGAGGCCGAGAAGGTCATCGACTTCCTGGCCAACGAGATGGGCGTCGAAGCAGATTCGCTTCCCGGACAGCAGCGGCATCGGCGTCAAGCCGGTCAGCGAAGAAGGCACAGGCCGGCTGGTGCGGGCTGCGATCCAGTATGCGCTGGACACGGGCCGGGAATCGGTGACGCTGGTGCACAAGGGCAACATCATGAAGTACACGGAGGGCGCATTCCGCAACTGGGGCTACAAGGTGGCCGCGGAGGAGTTCGGCGCCAAGCCGCTGGACGGCGGTCCGTGGCATGTGCTGCCCAACGGGCTGATCGTCAAGGACGTGATCGCCGACGCCATGCTGCAGCAGATCCTGACGCGGCCGGCGGAGTATTCGGTGCTGGCCACGCTGAACCTGAACGGCGACTACATCAGCGACGCGCTGGCCGCCCAGGTGGGCGGCATCGGCATTGCGCCGGGCGCCAACATCAACTATGAGACAGGGCGCGCCATCTTCGAGGCGACGCACGGCACGGCGCCCAAGTATGCGGGACAGGACAAGGTGAATCCCGTCGTCCGTGATCCTGAGCGGCGAGATGATGTTGCGTCACATGGGCTGGACCGAAGCCGCGGACCTGATCATTGCTCCATGGAGAAGACGATCGGCGAAGGCGTGGTGACGTACGACTTCGCGCGGTTGATGGAGAACCCGACCGAAGTGAAGTGCAGCGAGTTTGGCCAGGCGCTGATTCAGAATATGTAGAATTATGGACCTGAGCGGGGACGGCGCGACAGTCGTCGCGCCGTCCCACTGCATTGCCCATGCGGCGTACCGTCGGGGATTTGGGCGATTACGCCGATGTTGTTGTAAAACTGAACCAAGTTGAGCTGCATAGGCGCGCGGCGTACAGTGTTCCCCAGCTGTTTCTCCGATCGCCTGAACGCAGCCTGTGAACACACTCCTCTATGCGTATCGCAGACATGACAATTGCGGTCTGCCAATAGACGCAGCGGCATAGATGTACCGACATAGATTGTCGCCGAATAAGGAGGTTCCTCCGTGCAAGCGATGGCGATTTATCGCACGCTCGATCGGCAAGAAAGTGATCATGGCCCTGTCCGGCGTCGTCTGGATCGGCTATGTGGTCATGCACATGTATGGCAACCTGAAGGCGTTTGTCGGGCGCGGAGTACTTCAACGAGTATGCCGAGGGGTTGCGCCATTTGGGCGGTCCGATCTTCGGCCATTTGCATCTGCTGACCATTGCGCGCATCGTGTTTGTGGTTTCGATTGTGCTGCATGTGTGGGCGGCGGTGAGCCTCTATCGGCAGGCCGCCAAGGCGCGACCGCAGAGCTACGCCAATCTGCGCGTGGTGCAGGCGGACTATGCGGCGCGCACCATGCGTTACGGCGGCATCGTGATTGCGCTGTTCCTGTTGTTCCATCTGGCGCAGTTGACGTGGGGCGTGGAGGCGGTGAGCGGCGACTTCATTGCGGGCGACGCGTATCACAATCTGATGTCGGTGTTTCAATCGCCCGTTGTGACGATTTTGTATTTGATCGCGCTGGTGGTGCTGGGATTTCACCTCTATCACGGCGCGTGGAGCATGTTTCAGACGCTCGGCCTGAACAACGACAGACTGGACGGGTTGATCAGAGGATTGGCCGTCGTCTTGGCGATTGGCGTGCCGCTGGGATTTGCGGCGGTGCCGATCGCGATTC
Source organism: uncultured Chloroflexia bacterium (assembly GCA_963752485.1). Classification (GTDB taxonomy): domain Bacteria; phylum Chloroflexota; class Anaerolineae; order Caldilineales; family Caldilineaceae; genus JASGTU01. The sequence goes on along the minus strand of CAVVYP010000006.1, from coordinate 765,473 downwards.
AGCTCGGCATTTTGGCCTAGACCTGGAGGACCACTCATGGCAGGTACTGAAGACATCCAGACCAGGATCGCGTTCGAGATTGCGGAGACGCAACTGGACGGGAAGGCGCCGCACGGTCCGATCGAGGAACTCTGGGAGCAGGCGCGCTTCAATATGAAGCTGGTGTCGCCGGCCAACCGGCGCAAGTTCAAGCGTGATCATGGTCGGCTCCGGGTTGGCGGGCGCTTCGGCGGCGGCGAGCCTGGGCGAGATGGGCTACCACGTGGATTGTTTCGCATACCAGGACAGCCCGCGGCGCGCGCACAGCGTGGCGGCGCAGGGCGGCATCAACGCGGCGAAGAACTATCGCAACGACGGCGACAGCGTGTACCGGCTGTTCCACGACACGGTGAAGGGCGGCGATTTCCGCTCCAGGGAAGCGAACGTGTACCGGCTGGCGGAGGTGAGCAACGACATCATCGACCAGTGCGTGGCGCAGGGCGTGCCGTTTGCGCGGGAGTATGCGGGAACGCTGGACAACCGCTCGTTTGGCGGCGCGCAGGTTTCGCGGACGTTCTATGCGCGGGGGCAGACGGGGCAGCAGCTCCTGCTCGGCGCGTATCAGGCGCTGGCGCGGCAGATCCACACCGGCCAGGTGACGATGCACAACCGCACGGAGATGCTGGACCTGGTCGTCGTGGACGGGCGCGCGCGGGGCATCATCACGCGCGACATGGTGACGGGCAAGGTCGAGTCGCACGTGGCGGACGCTGTGGTGCTGGGCACGGGCGGATATAGCAATGTCTATTACTTGTCCACGAATGCGAAGGGGTGCAACGCGACGGCGGTGTGGCGGGCGCACAAGCGCGGCGCGTATCTTCGCCAACCCGTGCTTTGTGCAGATTCACCCGACGTGCATTCCGCCGACAGGGGAACACCAGTCGAAGCTGACGTTGATGAGCGAGTCGTTGCGCAACGACGGGCGCATCTGGGTGCCGCGCAACGCGCGACGACAACCGGCCGGCCGCGGAGATTCCCGAAGAGCGAGCGCTGGTACTATCTGGAAGAGCGATACCCGGCCTTCGGCAACCTGGTGCCGCGTGACATTGCGTCACGGGCGGCAAAGGCGGTGGTGGACGACGGATATGGCGTCGGCGAGTTGAAGAATGGCGTCTATCTGGACTTTGCGTCGGCCATCGAGCGGCTTGGCGTCGGCGTGATCCGCGACCGCTACGGCAATCTGTTCGATATGTACGCGAACATCACGGGCGAGAACCCGTATGAAGTTCCTATGCGCATCTACCCGGCGCTGCACTATACGATGGGCGGGCTGTGGGTGGACTACAATCTTGATGAGCACGATCCCGGGGCTGTTCGTGATCGGCGAGGCGAATTTCTCTGACCACGGGGCGAATCGGCTGGGCGCAAGCGCGCTGATGCAGGGGCTGGCGGACGGCTATTTCGTATTGCCGTACACGCTGGCGAACTTCATTGCTGGCGTGTCTGCGGATGACCTGGACACGTCGCATGAGGCGTTTGCGGCGGCCGAACGGGCGGTGCACGACAAGGTGGACGCGGCTGATGAGCGTCAACGGCGATCGCACCGTGGACTCGTTCCACCGAGAGCTGGGCCGCATCATGTGGGACTACTGCGGCATGGAGCGGTCGGAGGAATCGCTGACGAAGGCGCTGGAGTTGATTCCGCCGCTGCGCGAGGAGTTCTGGCGCAACGTGCGCGTGCCGGGCAGCGCGGAGGACCTGAACCAGAGCCTGGAAATGGCGGGCACGGGTCGCGGACTTCATGGAGCTGGCCGAATTGCTGTGCATCGACGCGCTGGACCGCAAAGAATCGTGCGGGGCGCACTTCCGGGCCGAGTACCAGACGGCGGACGGCGAAGCGCTGCGCGATGACGAGCACTATGCGTATGTGGCTGCATGGGAGTATACGGGTGAGGCGAAGGCAGCCGGCGCTGCACAAGGAGCCGCTGTCGTTCGAGTATGTTCCGCTGTCACAGCGCAGCTATAAGTAGCAGGGAGCAAGCCGACGATGAAACTCAAGTTGCGAATCTGGCGGCAGAAGAGCGGGGCGAGCAAAGGGCAGTTCGCCGAGTATGACCTGGATGACGTGAGCCCGGATGAATCCTTCCTTGAGATGATCGACATGCTGAACGACCGGTTGACGCTGCAGGGCGAGGAGCCGATCGCGTTCGACCACGATTGCCGCGAGGGGATCTGCGGCATGTGCAGCATGGTCATCAACGGCATTGCGCATGGGCCGAAAGCGGCGATCACGACGTGCCAGCTTGCACATGCGCACGTTCAAGGACGGCGACACGATCACGGTGGAGCCGTGGCGTGCGGCGGCGTTTCCTGTCGTGAAGGACCTGGTTGTGGACCGGACCGCGCTTGACCGCATCATCCAGTCGGCGGGCTATATGTCGGTATCGACAGGCAGCGCGGCCGAGGCGAATGCGACGCCTGTGGCCAAGGCCGATCGCGGATGAGGCGATGGACGCTGGCGCGTGCATCGGCTGCGGGGCGTGCGTGGCGGCGTGCCCGAATTCCTCGGCGATGCTGTTCACGGCGGCCAAGATTTCGCATCTGAACCTGCTTCCGCAGGGCAAGCCGGAGCGCTACGACCGGGCCGTGCTGATGGTGGACGCCATGGATGCGGAGGGCTTCGGCGGCTGCACGAATATCGGCGAGTGCAGCGCCGTGTGTCCCAAGGAGATCGGCATGGACTTCATCGCGAAGATGAATCGGGACTACATCGCGGGCAAGCTGCGGGGGGCCGGCAAGCACGTACGGGCTAGATGGCGCGGGTAGGGCGGAGTTGCTGCAGTGGAACTGTGCGACAGAATCATACAACGTGAGGGGACGCCGGCGAACCGGCGTCCCCTTGTCTGTATGTTGGAGGGTACGCTCTTGAAGCCGTGACGGGTCAGTCGCCTGCGGGGCGGGCATGAGGTCCGGTTCGTAGACGGTCATACCGTGCTCGGAGATGTCCAGGCCGACCATCTGCTCCTCGTCGGAAGCGCGCAGGCCGACGGTCTTCTTGAGAATCCAGAACATGGCGAAGCCCATGATGAGCGCCCAGGCGGCGATTGGCCAGTGCGCCGATGAGCTGAATCACGAACTGGTTGACGTTGCCGGCGATCAGGCCGCTGACGCCGTAGGTGCCGTCGGCAAAGATGCCGACCATCAGCAGGCCGACGAAGCCGAGGATGCCATGGACGGTGATGGCGCCGACGGGGTCGTCCACCTTGAGCGTCTTCTCGACGAAGCCTTCGCCCCAGAGCATGACCAGACCGGCGATGAGGCCGATGACGACGGCGGCCCAGGGGGCGACAAACGCACAGGGCGCGGTGATGGCGACGAGGCCGGCCAGTGCGCCGTTGCCGGCGGCTACGCCGTCCGCCATGCCTGTGCGAATCAGGCGAACGTACATGACGGTGGTGGCGCCCGTGGCGCCGGCGAGCATGGTGTTCATGACGATGACGGACATGCGCAGGTCGTTGCCGTTGAGCGTGCTGCCGCCGTTGAAGCCGAACCAGCCGAAGAAGAGAATCAGCACGCCGACGATGATGAAGACGCCGTTGGTGGCCGGGAATTTGTTGGCCGTAGCCGTCCTTGTTGTATTTGCCCAGGCGGGGACCAACCAGGATGGCGCCCGTCAGACCCACGAGGCCGCCGACCATGTGCACGACGCCGGAGCCGGCGAAGTCATAGAAGCCCATCTGTGCCAGCCAGCCGCCGCCCCACACCCAGTGACCGCTGATGGGGTAGATGATGGCTGTGATGAGGAAGCTGTAGGCCATGTAGGCGGTGATGCGTGTGCGCTCGGCCATGGCGCCGGAGACGATGGTGGCGGCCGTGGCGGCGAACACCATCTGGAAGAACCAGTCGCGGGCCTCGGTGACGTCGTAGAAGTCGCCGAGAAGCAGGAACTTGTCGGAGCCGATGAAGCCCGCCATGGACGTGCCGTACATGATGGCGTAGCCAAAGAAGAAGATAGGCCAGCGCGGCGATACAGAAATCCATGAAGTTCTTGGTCAGCACGTTGACCATGTTCTTGGCGCGGGTGAAGCCCGCTTCGACGAGGGCGAATCCGGCCTGCATGAAGAAGACCAGGCCCCGGCGATGAGCATCCACACGAAGGTGAGCGCCACGGCGGTGGGATCTTCGGCTTCGGCCATGGTCAGTTCGCCGTTGGGATCGCCGGCGAAGGCGACGGTGGTGAAGAGCATCATGAGCGCCAAGACGAGAAGTATGGTGAGAGGCCAACGGCGGCGCATGGAAACAAACATTCGGCGATATCCTCCTACGTTCAATTGAGCTACGCTAAGAACTGATTGAAATGATTGATAGCATGTCAACAAGATCGATGAGTGGTCAGGGTGTTGCCTGTCCCATCCGGTACAATACGCAAAGTATAGGAGCGATGACGCCCCGCAACAATGTGCGATCTGCACAAAAATCGGCGGTGGGCGGTGGTGGAAGTGCACGAATGTAGGGGGTTCGTCGTGTGATACGCCCAGGGGTGATGGGCATTTTGCACATTGGGGCTGCGGGGTGGGCTGGAGAGGATGCGTACGCGTGCGGGCATATGGGCGTGGGGCGCAACGCCGGGCCGGAGGCGGGATCGGCGGATGCTGCTGCTGGGGGGAGGCGCGTGCTATACTTGGTTTCGTCGCTCCGGCGCGATCGACGGTGTGGGCGCAGGCTGTGCGGTTCTGCATGTGCGCCTCGGCCATTTCGCCCGGCGCGGAGACGATTTGAGTCGTGGGACCAGAGTCGTGGGACCAGAAGGGAGGACGCGTGAATGGATAGAACGCCGCCAATCGCATATAGCGAAGAGATCGAATTGTATGTCCGCACGTATTATTCGCTCCTGCGCAGCAGCGAACCGATCCGGGTTCGCAGCCTGGAGGAGACGCACGCGGCGATGGAGTCCAGTCTGCACCAGCAGGCGGACGACGCGGAGATCGACGTGTCGGCGCTGGCGTACAGCGCCATGCGTCTGCCGTTGTGCATTGCGCAGACGAAGCTGATGTTGATGGGCCAGATGGAGGACGTGTTCCGCCGCCAGGGCTACGAAGTGGAGGCGTGGCTGCCGGTGAAAGCGCGGGCGCGTCGCCGCAAGTCTTTTTTCAATGCAGAGGAACAGATTCTTGCAGCGTATATTGCCAGCGTCAGCGATATCGACGATCTGATCCCGTGTGTGACGACGTATCAGATCGAGTGGAACAAGATCCACCAGAAGCTGAGTTCGCAGGACCTGTGCCAGCGGCTGCAGGAGGCGGCGGACAAGCCGGCTGGCTATGTGCCCATGCAACTGCTGGAGAGCGTGCGCGAGACGCTGGGTCTATCGCCGGCGGACTTCTCGCGGTTCGAGCAGATTTGGCCGGGGGATGCGCTGGTTCGGAACCTTGCGCAGGCGGCGAAGTCGGAGCTGGACCTGCGTCTGACCGTGTTGGGCAGCGGGTTGAGCGACTATCGGCGTAGCGTGCAGCATTGGTGGGGCCGGATCGAGAACACGTGCTCGAATCTTCCCTTGACCGAGCGGCCTGTCTATTTCGTCAGCAGCAATGTGCACAGCCTGATCAACCTGGTGTCTGGAACCGTTTGGGATTTTCGCGAGCCGCTGGTCGACTTTGTGCGCGAACATGACCCGGAGGAGCTGTGGCTGGAATACCAGTCGCTGGAGAACGGCGACGAGGGACGGATCGCAAACTTCCTCTACTATGTGTCCCGGCTGTACGCCGATCGCACGGATTTCGCCGAAAAGATTCGCAAACACCAGGCGAAGCGCGAGGAAAAGATCGGAATCACGCGCATCGGCGATCCGCACTGCCTGGACGTGGAGGCGCAGGTGCTCCAGGTGTCGAGCCTGCGGCGCAAGTGGCTGGATCCGCGGCTGGACATCTTCAGCGACGCGGAGTGGGAGCTTCTGAAGCGCAGCGATGCGCTGATCTTCAACATCGACTATCCGCTGGGGATGGCGGCGTATCACGTGTTCGCGCAGGTATCGACGGCCATCGACGGCTTGCAGGGGGTCTACATCCTGGGCAAGGCGGCGACCTTGAACGGTCGGGTCGGCGACGTGATGATCCCCAACGTGGTATACGATGAGCATTCGCACAACTCGTACCTGTTTCGCAACTGCTTTTCGGCGCACGACGTGGCCCCGTTCCTGGAATACGGCACGGTGTTCGACAACCAGAAATCAGTGACGGTGCGCGGGACTCTGTTGCAGAACCGCGAGTTCATGCACGTATTCTATGAAGAGGGCTACACGGATATCGAGATGGAGGCGGGACCGTATCTGAGCGGGATCTACGAGGATATCTATCCGAAGCGCTATCCTGTGGATCAGATCGTCAATCTGTTCATCAATGCGCCGTACGACATCGGGCTGATACACTATGCGAGTGATACGCCCATCAGCCGGCGCAAGATGCTGTTGAGCAAGAGCTTGAGCTACTTCGGCGTGGACGCCACCTATGCGGCTTCGGTGGCGGTGCTGCGCAGGATTCTGGCGCGGGAGACGGAACGGCAGCTCCGGTTTGCTGTCGAGTCGTCGCCGGCGCTGGCCGTGGCGTCGGGGCGCGAGGCGCGCAATGGCGAGCCGGCCTCGGCATGAGGCATGAGGCAGGGATGATGGTCACAGTATCGGCCGGGTGACAAAGCATTCGGGGTAGTGATGATGCGAAGCAAGAAATTGAAGTTTCCGCATGATGCCATGTGGTTGTGGAAGGCCACTTGGTCTGTTTGGCTGGACGGTCTATCCGCTGTTCTTCCGCTACCGGATTGAGGGCGAGACCAATCTGCCTGACACGGGCGGGGTGGTGTTGGCCAGCAACCACAACTACGGGATCGATTTCATCGTGTTGGGGGCCACGGCGCGGCGGCAGGTTTACTTCATGGCCAAGGCGGAGTCCTTTGAGATACATCCGCTGCTGTCGGCGTTCTTGCGCAACACGGGCGTATTTCCGGTGGAGCGCACGAAACAGGACATCGGCGCGCTCCGGACGGCGGTGAAGACGGTGAAGGACGGCCACATTCTGGGCATGTTTCCGGAGGGGACGCGCAGCCGGGACGGGCAACTGCAGCGTGGCAAGACGGGCACGGCCCGTATTGCCATCGCCGCGAACGCGCCGGTCGTGCCGGCCGTCGTGATCGGATCGCCGGAGATTTTCAAGGGGTATTGGAAGCCGGTGCGGCGTCCGGAGGTGATCGTTCGGTATGGTCCGCGGTTGGAGTGGGCTGGATCGGAGCGGGGTGAGGAAGCGGCCAAGATCTTTACGGAACGGATCATGTTGGCGATTGCGGCGCTGTTGCCGCCGGAAATGCGGGGCGTGTACCGGGAGAAGTTGGGGGATGCGCCCGTGGCGGTGTAGGGGCGGTGCGTCTGCCTGCGGAGCGGGTGGGTAGCGTTGCGAAGGAGCGCCGCGCTCTGGGGGCCCGCGGTGGCGATGACAATTGGGGGGAGGTCCCCCTTGGAGGGGGACGAATTGCCGACCTTCACGCCGCTGGATGACGTCCAACCGCTTGAACTTGTGGCCGGGCAGGGAAACGTGAAGTTGACCTCATTGGAAGTCCACGAACTTCAATCGATTTGGAGCGGGTGACGATGTCCAACGCCATGACCTCCCGCGAACGTGTGCTCGCGGCCCTGCGCCACGAGGAGCCGGATCGCGTTCCCCTGGCCCTGTGGGGCAGCTACTACACGTTGCAGGACCAGACCTATTTCAACCTGCTGGCGCATTTGGGCGCCGGCGAACCTGTGGAGCCCTTTCGACGCTATAAATCGCGCAACTCCAACTATCTCGATGACCGCATCCTAGACCGGCTGGACACGGACATCCGCTATGTCTGGATCGGCTTCACGGATCTGGGCGGCGCACGACCGGACACGCTGATCGACGCCTGGGGCGTGCAGTGGGCGCGCATGGGCCCCAACATCACGCCGGTCGGCGCGCCGCTGGCGGGCGCGTCGATCGAGGAGGTAGAGGACTACGCCTGGCCCGACCCGGAACAGTACATTCGCCTAGATGAACTGCGCGACCGGCTGGACCTGCTGAAGCAGTCGGGCAGCCACGCCATCGCCGCCCGCGCCGTCAACTCCTACGGCCCTTTCGAGCAGGCGTCGGCCCTGCGCGGGCGAGAGCAGTTTCTCATGGACATGCTGATCGAGCCTGAGCTGGCGCAACTGATCATCGACAAGGTGACGGACGTCATCATCCGTCTCAATGAGATCTATCTGGACGTGGCGGGCGCGCACATCGACATCATGGAGATTCCGGGCGATGACTACGCGGGCACGGAGCATCTGTTGATCTCGCCCAGGGTGTTCGAGCGTATGCTGGCCCCCGCGCTGGCGCGCATTGTGCGCCCCATCAAGGAGTACCGCGAGGATCTGTTCGTCGCCTTCCACAGCGACGGCGCGATTACGCCGCTTCTGTCCAGCTTCATCGACGCCGGCATCGATCTGTTCCACCCGCTCGAGCCGCTTCCTGCCAATGACCTGGCGGCTATCAAGGCCGAGTATGGCGACCGGCTGGCGTTCATGGGCGCCATCGACCTCAAGGAGGCCATGCCCGGCAGCCTGGCGGACGTGGAGTCGGAGGTCGAGCGCCGCATCCAGACGCTTGCCCCCGGCGGCGGCTACATACTGGCCCCAGCCAACCATCTGCAGGTGGACGCGCCGCCGGAGAACATCGTCGCCCTGTATGACTTCGGACGGCGGCACGGCCGCTATCCGATTGGTCGCCTGGCATGAAGGATATGGCCCGCCGGGCGCTGCAACCATGAGGGTATGGGAGCAGAATCTTGATCTGAATGTGAAGCAGTCGGAGGCGCTGTCGGACTTGCTCGACGGGAGGCAGGTGATGCCACACATCGTCGTTCTTGGTGAGGCGCTCATCGACGCTTTCGCCGAATCCGGGACATCCCTGCGCGATGCGCGTACGCTTCATCCTCGTCCTGGTGGGGCGCCCGCCAATGTAGCCGTTGCGCTGGCCTGCCTGGGGGCGGATGTCGGATTTATCGGCAAGGTAGGTGCGGACGACTATGGCGCCTGGCTGATCGAACTCCTGCACAGCCGGGGGGTCGACACTACCCACTTCATGACCGATGCGCACGCGCCGACTATGCTCGCAATCGTGGCCGTTCCTAGCCCCAGCGAGCAGCAGTTCATCCTCTACAACGGGGCCAACGCGCTGCTACGTGTGGAAGATCTGCCGCAAGCAACCATCGCTGCGGCGCGAGTCTTCGTGTATGGCTCGGTCACACTGGCCGCAGACAGCCGCGGGGCGGCCTTGCAGGCAGCGCACTGGGCAAGGGAAGCCGGCCATCACGTCGTCTTCGACGTGAACCTGCGTCCCTCGCTCTGGCCGGATCTGGAAGTTGCGCGTAGGGATATCCGTGAGGGTGTGGCATCGGCCAGCGTCGTGAAACTCAACCAAGTGGAGCTTGCGTTTCTCACCGGCGTCGATGACGCGGAACCCGGAAGCCGCCAAGTGGTGGAAGAGGGCGCCGGACTCTGCTGTGTGTCGTTGGGCGAGAATGGAGCTTATTTCGACAACGGTGCGGCATGCGGCTATGTACCTGCGCTGGACGTCACGGTGACCGACACGACGGGAAGCGGAGACGCCTTCGTCGCCGGATTGGCCCTGCAGGTTGGCCAGTTGGAGAAGTCGTTGCCGGAACTGACGCACGCGGAACTGTACGACATCGTGCGCTTCGCCAATGTCTGCGGCGGGTTGGCTGCCACACAGGCGGGCGCGATGAGCCGGCTTCCTGCGCAGAGGGAAGTGGAGCGGATGTTGGGCGCGGCCGGCTAGGGGGGGCTCGTGGTGACGGCAGCGGCGTGGATGTCTTCTGTTGCGGATGGAGGGCTCGTGGCGCAGGGCAAGCGGAGGGTGTCAGTGTGGAAGAGTGACCTACGAGTGCGCTAGGGATTTGGCGGCGGCGAAGGGCGTCACTCTGGAAGAGTGACCTACGGATGAGCTACCGCACGAGTGCGCCATTTCGAGTGCGCTGCGAATGGGTTGGGGCGGGGGAAGTGATGGGTCCGTGAAATGGGGAGCGCCGGCGTGGGCCGGCGCTTTGTGATTGGGGGATTCCCGCGACTTGGGGCTCTTGGCGGGAATGGCAGGTCCGGTGCTGGCCTCGTCTTCTAGAGAGAGTCCATGATCTTTTCCAGCGATTCGCGGCTTGGGCGCAGCTTCTCGGCGGGGAGGGACGCGAGGGGCGTGTCCACCGTGTCGAGTATGCTGTTGAGGTCGGGCCGGCTCGTGTCGATGTAGAAGAGGCCGGTCAGAAATCTGCCTTCGCTGTTGGACTCTTCCAGGAGGCGGTAGGCGGCCATGCGGTCGGTGGGATCGAAGTCGTGCTCCACCTTGCTGAGAATGATCCAGGAGCCGTCATGCATCTGGACCTCGATGTCGCCGTCGTAGTCGTCGACCTGGATCTCCTGGTAGCTGGGAATGAATTCCATGGTCTGGAGTTCGATCTCGTGCTCGCGGCCGTAGTCGTAGCTCTTCGAGGACGAGGGCATGTTGTTGAACGTGACGCAGGGGCTGATGATGTCCAGCACGGCGATGCCGCGATGGCTGATGGCGGCCTTTAGCAGGGTCTCCATCTGCTTGGCGTCACCGGCGAAGCTGCGGGCGACGAAGGTGGCGCCGGCGGCGAGGGCCTCGAAGCAGAGATCGAGCGGCGGCAGTTCGTTGACGCCGGCGTACTTGAGCGATTGCTTGTAGTCCGACGTGGCGCTGAACTGGCCTTTGGTGAGGCCGTAGACGCCGTTGTTTTCGATGATGTAGACCATGGGCACGTTGCGGCGCATGGCGTGCTTGAACTGGCCGATGCCGATGGAACCGGTGTCGCCGTCGCCGCTCACGCCGATGGCGGTGAGGCTGCGGTTGGCGACGATGGCGCCTGTGGCGACGGACGGCATGCGCCCGTGCACGCTGTTGAAGCCGTGGGACTGGCCCAGCCAGTAGGCGGGCGACTTGCTGCTGCAGCCGATGCCGCTGAGTTTGATGATCTGGGTCTGGTCCATGCCCAGTTCCCAGGTGACGTTGACGATGCGCTGGCTGATGCTGTTGTGGCCGCAGCCGTTGCAGAGGGTACTGGGCTTGGCGCGGTAGTCGCCCTTTTCGAGCCCGAGGGCGTTGGTCTTGGGCGACCGGCTTGCCATCTTTGCTTGCTTGATTCTATCCATTGGTGTTCCTTACCTCCGGCAGTTGCCTACGAATCGGCCGATGTGGTCTCGGAGTGCGCGCCACGGGCGCCGGCTATGTGACCTGGTCGCTGATGGTCTCGGTGATCCAACGCGCGGACAGGGGCATGCCGTCGCATTTTGCGACTTTGAAAATCTTGGGCGCGGCCGCGGGCAGCGCGTTGACGAGGATCTTTTCGAGCTGGCCGTCGAAGTTGTTTTCGACGACGAAGACCTGATCATACCGTTCGACGAATTCCAGCGTGCTGCGCGTGAAGGGCAAGGCGCGCACACGGAGATAGCTTGTCTCGATGTCCAGCTTGCTCAGGCGCACGCGGGCTTCCTGGACGGCAGGGTCGTTGCTGCCCAGGCTGACGATGCCGACCTTGGCGCCGTCGACCTCCTCGATGACGGGGGCGGGCACGAGACTGCGGGCGGTCTCGAACTTGCGCGAGATCCGTTGCAGGTTGCGTTCCCAGTCCTCGGCGCGTTCGCTGTAGCCGGCGTATTCGTTGTGACCTGTGCCGCGTGCGAAATAGGCGGCGAGCGGGTTGGTGTTGCCCGGCAGCGTTCGATAGGCGATGCCGTCGCCGTCGATGTCCAGGTAGCGGCCCCACTTGCCGCCGAGCTCTTTGATCTGCTCGGCGTCCAGCACTTTGCCGCGCTTCATTTCGTCCGGATATTCGAAGCGGTCCGAGATCCAGTAGTTCATGCCGAGGTCGAGATCGCTCAGCACGAAGACGGGGGTCTGCAGACCTTCTGCCAGGTCAAAGGCCGTGCCGGCGAATTCGAAGCATTCGGCGGGAGAGGCCGGGAAGAGGACGACGTGACGCGTGTCGCCGTGGCTGAGGTAGTAGGCGGCCAGGATGTCGCCCTGGGAGGTGCGGGTGGGCAGGCCCGTGCTGGGCCCGACGCGCTGAATGTCCCAGATGACGGCAGGGATTTCTGCGAAATAGGCGAGACCGACGAACTCGGCCATGAGGCTGATGCCCGGCCCGCTGGTGGCGGTCATGGAGCGGGCGCCGGCCCATCCGGCGCCGACGACCATGCCGATGGCGGCGAGCTCATCCTCGGCCTGGATGATGGCGTAGGTCGCCTTGCCGGTCTCCGGGTCCATGCGCAGCTTGGGCGCATAGGTGGCGGCGGCGTCCGCGACGCTGGAGGACGGCGTGATGGGATACCACGAAATGAAGCTGACGCCGTTGTAGAGCGCGCCGAGCGCGGCAGCCGTGTTGCCGTCGATGAGAATCTTGTCCTCGTTGAAGCCGGTCATGCGCTCGACGCGGTAGGGCTGGTCGTTGACGATGTTTTCTGCGGCCCAGTCGTAGGCGCGCATGATCATGTCGTAGTTGAGGTTGACGGCCTTTTCCTTGCCGCCGAAGCCCCACGTCAGCGCGGCCTTGACTTCGTCGAGTTCGATGTCGAGAAGGTAGGCGAGGAAGCCGACATAGACCATGTTGGCCACGTAGTCACGCAGCTTCGCGCCGATCTCGCCCTCTTTTAGCATCCACTTCACCGGCATGGGGTAGTACTTGACATCCTTGCGCCGGGCGGCGATGGGCAGGTCCTCATCGTAGAGGATGACGCCGCCAGGAGAGACTTCCTGCATGTCCTCCGCCACGGAGGCGGGGTTCATGCACACGGCGACTTCGATGCCCTCGCGGCGGCCCAGGTAGCCGTCGACGCTGAGGCGCATGTCGTACCAGGTAGGCAGGCCCTGGATATTGCTGGGGAAGAGATTCTTCCCGGATGTGGGGATGCCCATTTTGAACAGCGTGCGGATCGAGCACGTTGTTGCTGGTCTGGCTGCCGGAGCCGTTGACCGTCGCTACTCTGATATTGAAGTCGTTGACTCTGGTCGTCTCACTGGTGGGAGACAAGACCTCTTCCGCCACAATGCTCATGACCATTCCTCCGCTAGACCGAACATTCGCCAGTGAATGCGTCTTGTACCGATTTGAGCCGTCGCGTTCCCTCGCTCGATGCGCCGTCTCATTGCCAATGTTGTTCCTGATTCGCAGTGCGCAAAAGATTCTACGCCGCGACAGGCGACTCCGACAAACTTGCCTGTATCGAAATGCCGCGTTTGTTCAGCAGCCCCATGTGTTCCACGAGGAGCTGTTTGCCTTTGTGTACCTCGCCGGCGCAGATGGCGTCTACGATGCGCGCATGGTATTCCCAGACCTCTTGCAGGTAGGGGAGATCGGCGTAGGTGTTGAGTTCCACCGCTTCGTAGGCATCCCAATAGGCTTCGAGCAGGCCGAGGACGAAGGGATTGTCCAGCCTGCTGAAGATGGTGAGATGCAGATGGCGGTGTTCGGGATAGGGAATGCGAATGCGTGAGCCGGTGAGCTTTTTCTGCGCCTGTTGGACAAGCTCTTGCAGGCGGGTGGTTTCCGCCTCGGTGAGCGTGGCCAGGGCTTCTTCCCAGTAGGCGGTCTCCAGATGGATGCGGAGGCCGCTGTACTGCTCGAAGCGGCTGCGGTCGAGTTCGATGGCGGTGAGCAGGCTGAGCTGCACGGGCGGCAGGAAGCTGTATTCGGTGCGGGTGATGCCGCGGCGGGGGCTGGCTTCCACCAGGCCGAGGGTGCGTGCGACCTCGAGCTGTTCGCGCAGTTTGCCCACGCTGACGCCGATCTCGCTGCTCAACTCCACGAGGGACGGGAGCCGGTCACCGGGCTTGAAGCCTTCATCCACGAGATATCGAAAGAACTCGCAATCGAGGCACGACCACGCCATGATGCGTTAGAATCCTCACATTATTCCGAATAATTCGATTATTCGGATGATAGCAGAATTTCGAGCCTTCGTCAAGATTTTCGGGCGCCTGAAAACACCAACGGATACTGGGCGGATGGGACGCTGATCGACGCAGATTTGGCTGATGAACGCCGATCGTTTTTCGCTCGCGGCTGCCGCGGCGCCGTGGGCTAAACGACGTTGATGGCTCGGCCCGTTGCGGCAGCTTGATCGACTCGCCGCGGTCCGTTTGCGGGCGGCGGTTTCGTTAGGAACAACGGTACCAGGCGGATGGCCGCGGGTCGGTAAGCTCGGTGACGGTCTGGGGCGCGGAGGGGATGGATGGGGACGCGGATTGGGTGACCGTCTGGCGCCATGGGTACGGGTTGTCTGACGCTCCGGCGACGCTCGGGTTTGGCATCCCCGCATGGGGTTGGCGCGAATCTGTCGCCGTACGTGCGTTCGTGCGCGGCGTCCCTCTGCAAGAGGGACCTATGGGCTGCGGGCTGCGGGCGCGCCCTGGATTCCGCGCCCCGGGGGCTCCCGAGCCCGGAATGACAGGCGCGGAGTTTGGTAGCCGGCCCGCTAGGCGGTGGGGAAGGGGCGCGATGACGGTGATGAATGTGAGGGGCGCGTCGGCTTCGTTGCTGACGCCGTGGGGTACGCCGGCGGGGGCGAGGATCAGTTCACCGGCGCCGCAGACTTGGCTGCTGCCGTCGACGGTGAAGCGGCCGTTTCCTTCCAACACGAAGTAGAACTTGTCCTGGTCGGGGTGATCGTGGAGGGGTTGGCCCTGACCTGGGCGCAGGGTGTTGAGGCCGACGAGCATGTTGCCGGTTTGGAGGAACGTGTGTTTGAAGGGCTTGTCGGCGCGCTCCTGTGCGAAGTCGGCGGGTCGTATGAAGTAGTGGGATGGCATGATGCGTATTCCTCTCTTGGGCGAATCGATTCTGCGCTAGTGACGGTGTGGGTACATCCTTGCGGACCTCAACTGTGGTCGGCCAGGTAGCGGACGGCGGCGGACGCCATGAGGGCGACGCCGGTGGGCATGACGCGTTCGTCGAAGTCGAAGGCGGCGTTGTGGTGCGGGCTGTGCCAGCGGACATCCGGGTCGGAGGCGCCGACGAGCACATAGCAGCCGGGCGCGCGATTGAGGAACTCGGACATGTCCTCGCTGACCATCATGGGCGTGATGGACACGACCTGCTCGGGGCCGACGATATCGGTGGCGACGGCGCGCATGAGGCGCGCGCCTTCCTCGGAGTTCACGGTCGTGGGTGCGTTGTAGGGGAAGGTCAGTTCCCACTGTGCGCCGTGGGCCTGGCAGATGCCGCCGGCGATATCGGCCATGCGTTGCTGGACGATGGCTTCCACGTCCGGGTCGAAGGTGCGGATGGTGCCGCCGAGGGTGGCGTGGCCGGAGACGGCGTTGACGGCGCTGCCGCTGGCGAAGGCGCCTACGGTGAGGACGGCGGTCTGCGCCGGGTCGACGGTGCGCGAGACGATCGTCTGCCAGGCCATGACGATTTCGCTGGCGATGACGGTTGCGTCGATGGTTTCATGCGGGGCCGCGCCGTGCCCGCCGCGTCCGGTGATCTCTAGGCGGAACATGTCGGCGTTGGCCCACAGGGGACCGGGCTGCGCCACGACCTGGTTGAGGGGGAACTGGGTCCAGAGGTGCATGGCGAAGCAGGCGTCGGGGGCGGGGTCCTGGAGAACGCCATCGGCGATCATGGCCTGTGCGCCGCCGAGGCCCTCTTCGGCGGGCTGGAAGACGAGCTTGACGCGGCCGCTGAACTGGCCGCGTTGTTCGGTCAGCAATTGCGCGACGCCCATGCCGATGGCGGTGTGCCCGTCGTGGCCGCAGGCGTGCATGACGCCCGGCGTCTGCGAGCGGTAGGGCAGGTCGCTCTCCTCGTGGATGGGCAGGGCGTCCATGTCGAAGCGCAGGAGAACGGTCGGGTGCGCGGGCGCCGGCCTCGCGCCGCCCTCAAGGACGTCCGCGCCGCCCTCGAGGACGGCGACAACCCCTGTGCCGCCGACGCCGGTGGCGACTTCCAGGCCGAGGCCGCGCAGATGGGCGGCGACGATGGCGGCGGTGCGCGTCTCCTGGAAGCCGAGTTCCGGGTGTTGGTGGAAGTCTCGACGCCAGGCGGTGAGTTGGGGGAGCATGGCTTGGGACTGGGCTTTGATGGCGGCGGTGTTCATGGGGATGCGTTCCTTCTTAAGTGCTGTGTCGGTTCGGATCGGACCGATTGTCGCGCCGGCACGGGATGGGCGTGAGGGCGTGGAATGCACGCCACGGGTATCGTATTCTGCCGGAGTGGATTCCCGCTAAGGGCATGCGGGAATGACAGGCGTGGAGTGGATTCCTGCGTTCGCGGGAATGAAGGGCGTGGAGTGGATTCCTGCGTTTGCGGGAATGGCAGGCGCGGAGTGGATTCCCGCGTTTGCGGGAATGGCAGGCGTGGAGTGGATTCCTGCGTTCGCGGGAATGACAAACGGGCGCCTGAGAGTATGTGCAGGTCGCCGATGCGCTACACATTGCCGAGGTATTCGTCGAGGAGGGCGTTGCTTTCGCGCACGCGGTCGTAGTCGCGGCGGGCGCGCACGAGGATGCCGCCGATCTCGTCGATGCGGTCGCGCAGGTCGACTTCGTCCTGGCTGGATTGCCATGCCTGGCGCAGGAGGTCCTCGAAGGACTTGGCTCCCTCCACATTGCCCAGGATCATGTCCAGCTCGCCGATGACGAGTTCGAACATGCGAATCTTGCGGGCCAGGAGGTCGATGACGTGGGCTTCGATGGTCTCGTTGCAGCTCAGGTTGAAGATGGTGACGTCGCGCTCCTGGCCGAGGCGGTGCAGGCGGCCGATGCGCTGTTCGACGCGCATGGGGTTCCAGGGCAGGTCGTAGTTGATGAGCTGGTGGCAGAACTGGAGGTTGCGGCCTTCGGCTCCGCTTTCGGTGCTGACCATGACGCGCACGCCGGGCTCGTCTCCGTTCTTGCCGGCGCCTTCACCGTCCGGGCCGGGTTCGCCGCGGAAGGCGGCGACGGCGGCCTCCTTCTGGCGGATGTTGAGGCCGCCGTGGAAGCCGACGGCGGAAATGCCCCACTCATCCAGCGCCTGCAGGATCACATCCAGCGTGCGGCGGTACTCGGTGAAGATGAGGAACTTGCCCGGGTAGCGTTCCAGGATCTCGCGCACGGCGTCCAGCTTGCGACCTCTGGGAATGGCTTCGGCCTGCTGCAGGAAGCCGAGAGCTCGGCGCGTGCGCTGCTCGCCGTGGGCGGTGTCCTGCACCATTTTGCGCAGGGTGGAGGCGACGGCCTGCGGGCTGCTGCTCAGTTCGCGCTGGAGCGTCATGAGCGTGAGGCGCAGGTGCTTGTCGCTGTCCACGGAGCGGAAGCGGCGGCGGATGTAGTCGGTGACGTCGGCGTAGAGACGCCATTCCGGTTCGCTGAGGGAGAGGTGATAGATGGCGGCGCGGCGTCTGGGGAAGGCGACGTCCACCTTGCTGCGCCGGTTGCGGATCATGATGTCGTTGAGCAGGCGGCGCAGGGAGGGCGCGTTCTTGGGCCGGCGCGTGTCGGACTGGTGCAGGAAGTGCCCGCGGAAGCCGCGCACTGTGCCGAGCTGGCCGGGGGCCAGGATCGTGATGAGGCTGTACAGCTCCATGAGGTCATTCTGCACGGGCGTGGCCGTGAGCATGAGCACGTAGCGTTTGCGGATCTGGTTGACGAACTTCCAGGCCAGCGTGCTGCGGTTCTTGAGCTTGTGGGCCTCGTCGACGATGAGCAGGTCGTATTCGCGGGCGAGAATGGCGTCGCTCTGGTCCTTGCGTTTGGCGCGGTCCAGGCTGGCGAGCCAGCGGCCGTCCTCGGCCGTCTGCAACTCCCGCCATTGCTTGGCTGTATTCACGACCGTGAAGCTCTCGTGGAACTTGCCTTCGAGCTCTTCGCGCCATTGTTCCGTGAGCGAGGCAGGCGTGAGGACGAGGACCGTGCGCACCAGACCGCGCTGGATCAGTTCCTTCATGATGATGCCGGCTTCGATGGTCTTGCCGAGGCCGACTTCATCGGCGAGAAGGGCGCGGCCGCGCATCTGGTTGAGGGCCCTGAGCGCGGTGTCGATCTGGTGCTGGTAGTGCTCGACGTCGAGCTCTTCCAGGGCGAGGAGGCGGTCGAAACCGCGGCTGAGCTGGATGGCCTCGGCCTGGAGCAGGAGGCGGTAGACGCCGGCAGGCTCCGGCTGGCGGATGCGGCCGTGGGTGCGGAAGAAGTTGTCGAAGCTCTGGTTGCCCTCAATGAGGCGAGGCGGCAGCGATACGCCGAGTTGCTCGATGCGGCCGGCCATGTCGTGGTCGACGTTGTAGCGGTAGCCGCAGCGGAAGCAGACGGTGGCGGTCTCATCTTCCAGCCAGCCGCACTGGGGGCAGCGCTTGCCGATGACGGCGGCGCGTTCGCTCTTGGCGCGGCGTGACGCCGGTCTTGGGTCCTCTGGGATTTCGAGCCACTCGAATCGTTCTTGGGTCATGGGTCTATTGTAGCAGACGCTCGCTCACTCGTCCTGTCTCGTCGACGCGGGATTGCACCGGCCAACGCGCTTCTGGCGGGCATACCAGACTATACACGAGAACCGCAGCCCGGTCTATGCGCCTATCGCGTCTTCCACACGGCGATTTCGCCGGCGGGCCGGAATGCGACGTCGGTGTAGATTGGGACGGAGGGCGGATCGGGGAAGACGCTTGCAGCGAGGTCGGGCCGCAGGGCCACGGAGGCGTGCACCAATGCCCTGGCGTAGCCGCGACGGCGATGGCCGACCAACGTGGACAGCCCGTAGATGCCAAGCATGTCGCCGGTGACGTGAGCGATCGTGCTGGCCACGACGCGCCCGTCCACGCGGGCCATCAAATAGTGCATGCCGGGGTCGTGGAGGGTGGCGGGGCTATGCTGGCTGAAGCGGACGTGGCCGCGCAGCGCGTCTGCGGAGTCGCCAAAGCCCTCGACTGTGGCGCGCTCGAAGGCCTCCAATCCCTCGCAGGTCGTCACCCGTTCAATCGAGAGATTCGCGGGCAGTGCGGGCGGGTCGAAGGGCGCCGGTTGGCGCAGGTACCAGGGGTTCTTCCACAGCAGCTCGGCGTCGATGCTTTCCGACCTGTGCGTGTTCCAGCCATCGTACACCGGCGCGGCCTCCGCGCCCCAGGCGTCCTGGACCATGCGCAGGCCGGCCCGGAGTTCGCTGCTGTCGGGTTCCAGGGTGATGGCCCCGACGTAGATAGGCGAACCGCCGGGCAGGCGCCACCAGAGGGAATCGGTGCGGAAGGTCTCGATCCCGAGGGCGCGCACGGAAGCATCGTGCCAATCGGCAACGTTGCGCGCCATGGCGCGCGTGGCTGCATCGGCGGCGGCGTTTGGGCGATCATGGATCATTGTCCAGATCGGTCACGGTCATGTTGGCGCTATCTGCGCAGGTCGTGTGCGCCGGCGCTGCGCGGTCCGGCGAGCCGTCATTGCGTGCGGCTGGAGGCCGGGCGGGCGCGCTGGCGCGCCCATGCCGCGCAAGGCGTCGATCTCCTCCTGCATCATCAGGCTGAGCGGCACGGTCTCCTGCAGCACGTCGAGCAGGTCCGCCATTTCGAGGGGGCGAGTCTGGTCGAAGGCTTCATAGAGGCCGGCGATGACGGCCTGCTCGATCTCCGCGCCGGAGAGACCGTCGGAGGCCATGGCCAGCGTCTGCAGGTCGAAGGCGTCGGGGTCGCGGCGCCGCTTGGCCAGGTGGATGCGCCAGATGTCGGCGCGTTCGGCCGCGTCGGGCAGGTCCACGAAGAAGATCTCGTCGAAGCGCCCTTTGCGCACGAGCTCGGGCGGCAATTGGTGCACTGTGTTGGCGGTGGCGATGACGAAGACGGGCGCGCGTTTTTCCTGCAGCCAGGTGATGAAGCTGGCGAAGACGCGGGCGGCGGTGCCGGCGTCGCTGACGTTGCTGCTGCCCACGCCGGAGAAGCCCTTTTCGATTTCGTCGACCCAGAGGACGACGGGCGCGATGCTCTCCGCCAGGCGGATGGCCCCGCGCAGGTTCTCTTCGCTGCTGCCGACGAGGGAGGAGAAGAGGCGGCCCACGTCGAGGCGCAGGACGGGCAGGCGCCAGGAGTTGGCGACGGATTTGGCGACGAGGGATTTGCCGCAGCCCTGCACGCCGACGAGGAGGATGCCTTTGGGTTCGGGCAGGCCGAAGGCGCGGGCCTCCTCGCCAAAGGCGCGCACGCGTTTGCGCAGCCACTCTTTGAGGATGTCGAGGCCACCGACGCCGGCCAGCCGCTCGTCGCTGCGGTAGTACTCGAGCAGGCCGCTCTTGCGGATGATCTGCTGTTTCTCTTCGGTGACGGCTTCGACGGCGTCGCGGTCGAGGCGGCCGCCGGCCTGGATGATGGCCTTGGCGATGGCGTTGGCGGCCTCGTCGCCGGTGAGGCCGAGACAGGCCTGGACGAGGCGCGCCTGCTGGCGGCGGTCCAGGTCGACGGACATGCTGTCGTGCTTGTGCACGGTCTCGACGATGGCGGCGAGCTGGTCGCTGAGTTCGTCGCGCGTGGGCAGGCTGAAGTCGACGACGGTGATCTCTTTTTCGAGTTCCGTGGGAATGTTGAGGACGGGACCGAGCAGGATGATGGTCTTGCTGCTGGATTTGAGCGTGAAGGCGGCTTCGCGCAGGCGGCGCACGACGTTGTGGTCGCGCAGGAAGGGATGGAAATCGCGCAGGACCCAGATGCCGGCGCCGTCCTGGTCGATGATGCCGGTGAGCAGGGAGAGCGGGTCGCGCTTGCCCGTGTCGGTCTTGGCGGGCAGGGCGGGGTTCGACAGGCCGGAGGTGGCGCTCCACAGGTAGAGGGGCTTGCGCTGCGCGGTGGCGAGGGCCTCGATTTCGGTGAGCGCGCGCGATTCTTCGGGCGTGACGACCCAGAGCACAGGGTAGCGGGCGCGTATGTAGGTGTCGAGTTCCTGCTGCATGGCGGTAGTGGTCCTATGCCGTGATTGCGCGGCGATGGATGCGGTTGGGCATGGGTGAGTGTACCACTGGGGGTGGGGGGATGCACATTGGGTGGAGCGCTGGCCCCGCTCTCTTCGCCATCCAATGTGGCATTCATGTAGGACAATCCCTACACCCGCACGTGGTGCAATCCCACACAAAGATGAGAGTAGCGCCGATAGCATTAGGTATCTGGATCCCCTATGCTGAGAGCATGCAGAACATAGACATCACTGCGGGTTCGGAAAAGCCGATGTGTGCCATAGAACCAGTCACCGTATTCATTGTCGATGGCTCGACGATCCTACAGGAACGCCTTGGCGCCATGCTAGCCGAGGTGGACGGTGTCGAAGTCGTGGGCCACGCTCACAACGAGGCCAGCGCCGTCAGTGCGATACGGGCACACAGGCCGGACCTGGTAATCCAAGACGTTCAGACTGCGGACGGCAGCGGATTGAAACTCCTGGCTGGGATCAAAGGCGACGAGACGCCGCCCGTGGTGATTGTATTGACAAACGATGTAGACCCGCCCTACCGAAGGGCGTATTTGCGGGCAGGAGCAGACTACATCCTAGACAAATCCAGCGAGTTTGCTGAAATTCCGACAGTATTGAACCGTTTAGTGGACGGACGTGCGATTCCCGGAGGCGGAAAGTAGCAAACTGTGTAGACGGTCTACGCGAACATTTGCCTCCGCCGGCGCGTTTCCTCCGTGATTATCGAGGTATTGAAACCCGCTCAAGAATGTTGCTGATAGGTGCGCCCAACAAGAGGAGAGAGACCCATGGAACCCGAAGAACGAGACGATCCCAGAGCTATGAATGATTCACGTAAGGTGACGCCGGTTGAACCAGACAAGGAGACGCCTGTGGAAAGCAAACCGAGTATGAGAGAACGGTGGAATGCAGTGCAGCCGTCGAAAATGGCTACGTTCTGGATAAGCCTGCTTTCTGTTGTTGTTGTTGTTGTCTTGGGCTTCACCTGGGGCGGGTGGATGACTGAGGGTGGCGCCCAAGATGAGGCTCAGGCAATGGCGAAAGATGCGGTCATTGAGCGCCTGGCGCCG
The DNA here is from genome assembly GCA_963752485.1 of uncultured Chloroflexia bacterium. GTDB lineage: Bacteria > Chloroflexota > Anaerolineae > Caldilineales > Caldilineaceae > JASGTU01. The sequence continues at coordinate 743,437 of CAVVYP010000006.1, read as the reverse complement.
ATCTGTTTCGCCCAGTTCAACCAGGATCCGGACAACGTCCTGAAACTCGACGAGTTGAATGGAATGAGTACCTATCAGCGGGCACAGTTCGTACAGGACCAGGGCTGGGCGACCATCTCCGGCGAGGAGAAGCCAGATCGAAACGTAGCAGGCGCCTGCACCAAACTGATCCTGGAACTGATCCCGTAGCCACTCTGACGTATGCAGGATTGACTCTGCCGGATATTGCGGACTTTCATGATGATCTGGCTTCCCGAAAGTTTTCGGCAGCTTTCGGGAAGCTGCTTGCCTGGCATTGTTCAGCAAAGGCCGATGGCCTGAAGAGCGGCGACGACAATCCGAACCAGACTGTTTGAATGAAATGTGGCCCAAGCGGATCAAGCTGCCGGCACCCACACTGTGAAGCTGCCCGAAATCAGTTTTCTCGACTGCTTGAGACCTCGCATAGGGGGATATGATGACGCCATCACACGACTATTTCTACCGTTTTCCGCGCGAGAACCTTCAGAAATCCGGAAGGTGCCGTGTCCGAGTCTATCGGGACAGCAATAGCGGCGCACACTGTGTTGCTGACCGAACTTAACAGCAATTCCGGCTGAATCGATCACCAGCGCCTGTCGCACAGCGTCAAATACGAGGAGGTCTATCTGCACGAATATCTTTCACCCAGAGATGCGCATCGGGGTCTGATGCAACTGCTTCGACTTCTACAAGCTATCGGCGACTCATCACCAATCCTTGGAATATATATCGCCGGCCGAGGTCTACTTCAACAAGAACTGTCACCGTATCTATAACGTTCAAAATCGTTCCTTACGGAAATGAAGACAGGACTTATCTATTCGCCCCTTTTTCTGTCTTGACAAAGGGGGTGCCACGTAAGAAGAAAGGATCACAAAACAGGAGACAGGAAATGACACAGAAAGAGACTTTGCTCACCATCGAATCACTGGCCGAGTTGGCAGCGGTTCACCAGCCGCCGTGTCTCTCGCTTTACCAGGCGACCCATCGGCGCCGTCCCGAGAATCAGCAGGACCCGATCCGGTTTCGCAATCTTGTCAAGGAGCTGGAGACATCGCTCCAGCAGAAGTATCCGGACGTCGAGACCCGGCTCCTTCTGGAACCGTTTGAAGCCCTCGCCCACGATCATGACTTCTGGAACCATACGCTGGATGGACTGGCCGTGCTGGGCGGGCCGGGCTTGTTTCGAGTATTCCGGCTTCAGCGGCCGGTTGCCGAATTGGCCGTCGTGGCCGACAGCTTTCACACCAAGCCCTTGCGACGCTTTCTGCAATCGGTCGATCGCTACCAGGTTCTGGGATTGAGCCTCGAGCACGATCCAGCTCTTCGAGGGGAACCGCGACGCGCTCGACGAGATCGATCCGGCTCCGGGCGTCCCGCGGACGATCACCGAGGCGCTGGGCGATGAGCTGACTGAGCCGCATCAGACCGTCGCCTCCTATGGCGGCGTCGGCGGGCAGAGCACGCCCATGCACCACGGCCACGGCGGGAAAAAGGACGAGGTGCAGATCGACGCGGAACGGTTTTTTCGAGCCATCGACCGCGCGGTGCTGGAGCACCATTCCCGGCCGTCGGGCCTGCCATTGATCCTGGCGGCGTTGCCGGAGCATCATCATCTTTTCCGCCAGGTCAGCCAGAACCCATTTCTGATGGCGGAGGGACTCACGATCAATCCCGATGCCCTGCCGATCGATGAACTTCGGGAACGCGCCTGGCAAGTCGTCGAGCCGCAGTATCAGGCGCGGCTGGCTGCACTGGCCGACGAGTTCGCAGTGGCGCAGTCCAAGGGGCTTGGCAGTGACGACCTGGCGCAGGTGCTCAGGCGGCCGCCGCCGGGCGGGTTGCGACGCTGCTGATCGAGTCCGATCGCCAGATTGCCGGCCGGCTCGACGGCGCGACGGGTCGGGTCGAAGTTGCTGATCTGAGCGACCCGCAAGTCGATGACCTACTCGACGATCTGGGCGAGCTGGTCGAGAAGATGGGCGGCCAGGTTCTGGTCATTCCGGCCGAGCAGATGCCGGGGCAGACGGGACTGGCCGCCACCTACCGATATTGAGCCAATCACACATTCACAACAGGAGAATACCATGCAAATTCAAATCAATACCGACCATAACATCGAAGGTCACGAGGCGCTGGCCGCTCAGGTCAGTGGCGTCGTGGAGAGTGCCCTGAGCCGATTCAGCGATCACATCACGCGAGTGGAAGTCCACCTGAGCGATGAGAACAGCGACAAGAAGGGCGGCAATGACGACATGCGCTGCATGATGGAAGCCCGCCTCGAAGGCCGCCAGCCCATCGCGGTCACTCACCAGGCAGCGACCTTGGACCAAGCCGTCGACGGCGCTGCAGATAAGTTGGCCAGATTTGATCGAGAGCACCCTCGGGCGGCTGCACCATCAAGAGAGTCGCAGGACTGACCCGCCTCTGCCTGGGTCGTAACTCACAGAGCAGTCATGAGCGACGCATCGGCGAATCTGCGCCGAAAGATCAGCGGAGCCGGGGATCTCCATCTCGTCGATTGAACGCCAAGCCAGAAGGTAGCCTGTCTACCCAGTCTTCCATGGCTGCCCCGACGCTGTGGCCGTACTTCCTTCACTTCCAAGAAGGACAACGATGTAGGATAGTCCCTACAAGATCGCGTCATCATATCTCACATAAAGATGAGAGTTGCGCCGATAGCATTCGGAATCCGGATCCCCTATGCTGAGAGCACGCCTAACACAGACATCACTGCCGTTTCAGAAGAGCGGATGAGTGACATTGATACGGTCACTGTGCTCATGATCGACGAACCGTAGACTATTCGGGGTTCTTGCACAAACAGAGAGGTCAAACAATGGGTATAATCGCTTGGATCGTCGTTGGGTTACTAGCTGGTTGGCTGGCCAGCTTGGTGATGCGTGGTGGGGGATACGGCCTCGTCGGTGACATGATCGTGGGCATTGTGGGCGCCCTGATCGGTGGGTTCCTGGCGGGAGTTTTTCTGAACATGCCAAATGCTGTGAGCGGCATCAACATCACCAGCGTTCTCGTGGCCTTCGTCGGCGCCGTGATCCTGATTGCCATCCTGCGTTTGGTATCCGGCCGCAGGGCTTAGTCAGAGCAAGACGTTGAATCTTCGTTCGAGCATCTGCCATTTCACCAGTCTGGAGGAATACATGTCTAGCGACACACACAAGGCCAGCAGAGCCGTTCAGGATGCCGTGGACAACGTGGAAGACGTCGCACACGATTTGAAGAACAAGGTCGAAGACGCCGCCCACGATGCGAGAAATGATGCCAAGGACACCGTTCACGATGTGAAGAACGACGTCAAGGACGCGGTCTCATGATGTCAAGAACGAGGTCAAGGACGCCGCCCACGATGCGAGAAACGATGCCAGGGATACCGCCAAATAGGCAGTTCCGGGGGATGCCATGAGGCTCGAAAGGGTGAGTTTCGATTTCGGGACGACTTGCGGAGGGAAGTGGTCAAGGACTCTGTGCCCGACCCTTGCTTCCTGACTACTTCCCGGAAGTCGCCCTCGTGAGCATGTCAATACGGCAGTTCTGGATAGCGCTTAGAATGCTATTGCTGTACTACATCTGTTGCTGTGCGAGTACCACATTTCAAGAAACAGAGCGATTGTTGCATTAAGAATAGAGGAGATGGCTATGAAAGGCAACGACAAGGTTGTTGCGGTACTCAACAAACTTCTGGCGGATGAACTCACTGCCATCAGCCAGTACATGGTCCACTCCGAGATGTGCGACAACTGGGGCTACGACAAACTCCACAAAGCCATCGAGCAGCAGGCGCACGACGAGATGCACCATGCCGAATGGCTCATTCGGCGCATTCTGTTCCTGGAAGGCACGCCCGTTGTGTCCAAGCTCAATCCGATCAAGATCGGCCAGACCGTGTCGGAAATCGTGAGTAACGACCAGGAAGATGAGCTGGGGGCGGTGCAGCGCCTACAACAGCGCGATCGGCTTGGCCCATGAAGTGGGCGACCAGGCCACGGCCGATCTGCTGACGAATATTCTCAAGATGGAAGAGGGGCATGTGGACTGGGCGGAGATACAGCGTGCACAGATCGAGCAGATGGGCATCGAGAACTATCTGGCCAACCAGACCGAGGGCGCCGCAGGGTAGCCTTCATAACGACAACGCCATCCGCAACAGCCGGCGCTGCCGGTGTCGTTGCTGCGCGACGGAAGCCGCACGTAAGCAGGCACAAGGGTCGATTTGTACAATGTATAGGAGATGAGCATGAAGGATCCATGTAGCAAGAGCAGTTCCAGCGCCAAGCGACTGCCAACCTTCGCGGTCGGGCTGCTGCTTGGCGGTTTGGTCGGCGCAGCGGTCATGCTGTTGGTGGCGCCGCGCTCGGGGAAGAAGACACGGTCCCGAATCCAGAAGCAAGGCGGGGAGATTGCGCGATGAGGCTGTGGAAAGAATGGAAGACGTGGTGACCGAGGCAGGCGACAAGGCCCACCAGTTCACAGACAGTGTACAGAAGGGGGCTAGTGAACTGCAGCAACACGCACAGGATATGCTCGGTGAGGCCAAGAAATAGGAACGGCCAGATCTCAACACACGTCAAGAGAGACCTGGCCGTCAACAAGGACAGACAGGTCTCCGTGCAGACCCGATATAGTGCGCTGGTGACTGAGCCGGACACTCCGGCTCAGCTTTGAGGACCATTCAGCAGGCTCTGACGCAGATGCCTACTACTGGATGCATGAAGAGGAACGTCTGAAGAGAGCGAAGACAGCATGAAAACTCGATACATCGTCATCGTGGCAATTACCGCAATCCTGTTCGGTTCTGTGATGGTGGGCGCAATCCAGATGCTGGAGGATCAGCCATTCCCCGTTCGCACTGTGCCTGCGCTTGAGAGCGTTCGCGACTACGCAGTCGCTGCGGACAAGTACGGCCGCAACTTCGCAGTGGATGGCGGCAAACTCTACGCCGGCGGCCCGGGGGCTTGGGTGGAAGTCCGCACGCCCGCCAAGGTGATTGTCTCGGCCGTTGCGGTGGATAAAATACATGATGGCGCACTCCACATCGGGGCTGCCAACGCCCTGGCTCTCTACCGTTCACTCGATGCCGGCCAGAGCTGGCTGCGCGTGCCGCTGAGCGATGAAAAAGGCGGCGTGACGGACATCGCGCTGGACCAGTTCCAGCGTCTGGTCTACGCCGGGACCGATACAGCCGGTCTGTTCCGCTTGCGTGACGAGGGTTCCAGCGTGATTCTGAGCAGCCAGATGTTTCTCGACGAGCCGGTGCGGCAGGTTGTAGCAGACAGCACGGGCGTGGCCTCGCCTTTGCACGCACCGACACCGCGCTCTACCCGCGCCGAAAACTACGGGTTGAACTGGCTGGTTGTGGGCAACCTGTTGAGCAGCCCAAGGGCTCTCGCCGTCGCCAATACCGTGCCGGCGACCTTTTACGTAGGCACGACCGACCGCGGGTGCTCACCAGCGCCGATGGCCTGACCTGGGTGCTGGCCAACGACATTTTCAACTTCGTCCCCGGTTCGCGCCTGTACGTTGATGCGCTTGCCGTGGACCCGGCCCAGCCCGGCCTGGTCTATGCCGCAACCAGCTACTTGTATGGCAGCACCTTGCTTCACCAGACGCCCAGCCGAGTGTCGTTCAGCGACCGCGTTGGGCACGCGTGGACGACGCTTCAGGACGACCTAAAAGTCTCCGTCACCGACTTGTTGCCGGTTAGCGGTTATCCGGGAGCGGTCTACGCCCTAACCACAGAATCGCGTAGCTTGTTGGCGCTCGGCGAAGCGCCCGTACCGGCGCCCGCCTTTGCGCTGCGTGGACCCGCCGTTCCTCGTTCTGCACCTGGCAATCCGGACAGCGTCACAAGGCAGCTACCTTGGAGCATAGCGGCTTTGGCAGTGGTTGCGCTGGCGTTCGCCGCCGCCTATGACCTGAACATTCGTCGCCACGCGACTCCGGCCGGGATCGGCATCGGCACACCTGTACTTCAGCCTGTCCTCAGCAAGGGCTAACCGCATGGGCAGATAGCGCCGACACAGCAATGTCGGCCGATTGAGCGAAGCTTTGCCCCAGCGGATCACGCTGTTGGCGCCCACACTATGAGGCCGACTGAACACTGAATCTCAACGGCTAGAGTTCTCACATGGAGGGGTATGATGACGCCAGTGCACGATTATTTCTACCGTTTTCCGCCCGACAATCTACAGATGTTTGGGCGCTGCAGGGTACGGGTATATCGAGCGCTATAACGGCACGCGCACTGTGTTGCTGACCGAACTCAACAGCAATTCCGGTGAATCGATCACCAGCGCTTGTCAGCGCATCGCAACGGATTTGGCTGCAGTAAGAGGACTGAAACCAAAGACGACGCGATGGATACAACACGATCTGCCGCACGGCGGGCTGTCGCACGTGTTCGACGAGCTGCGATTTACGTGGAGCAGTAATAACACTGCGCGTGATCCAACGTGGCAGCGCCTGGACATTGCGCAAGTGGAAGCATTGACCGGGGAAAGTCTGAGCGCCCTGAGTCGAAGATTAGGAGACTTAGGACAACGTGTGGAGGAGGGACCCGAGTATGAAGAAACTGAAGCCCAAAGAGTGGCATGAACGGCTACTGGCCGATGCCGACAAAGCGAAGATCGAGCAGCACCTGAAAGATGGTTTGGACCTGGGCGTCACCAAAATTGCGGTGACTCTCGCGCGTCAATGTGACCTGTTCGTTCACTTTCAAAGATTATGGAAGATGCGTGTCTTTGATCTCGACGAGAAGCTGAGCACGGAACGGTACATGAAGCACATTTATGTAAACAAGAGATCCCTCTACAGGGAACTGATCAGTGCGAGACCCTCGTAACATACTGGATCGGCATCGCGATTTTCTTTGGCTGAACCTTCCCTTGGGGGAATAACCATGTTTGAAAACATTCTGGCGCCATTGGACGGTTCGCCAATGGCAGACCGGATCTTGCCGCATGTCGCCGCAATTGCGCAGATTGGCGACTCGCCGACAGCCGGCGCCGCTCCGCCATCGGCGATCACCCTCCTTCGCGTTCTGGAAACCGACGCTGTCGAGTCGACGGCAGTCGATTCGTTGGCTTGGCACTTCGCCAAAGCTGAGGCGCAGGCCCACTTGGATGAGGCTGTCACACAACTGGCGCAGTTGGGGCTGACGTCAAGTGCAGTTCTGCTGGAAGATGGAGCCGCCCAGCGAATTGTCGAGTATGCCCACAAGCACAACGCGGATCTGATTGCATTGAGCAGCCACGGGCAGGGCGGATCGAGCGGTTGGAACATCAGTAGCGTCGCGGAAAAAGTCATCCATCGTGCCGACACGTCCATTATGCTTGTGCGCTCGATGCTTCCACGCAACTCTGACGAAAGCGCTGAAGAACGTAGAAAGGGAACCGATGCCGAGATCATTCAGTACCGCCGCATTCTGGCGCCACTTGATGGCTCACAGCGTGCGGAAGGCGCATTGCCCGTGGCCAGCTTCCTGGCCGAGCGCCATTCGGCTGAATTGCTTCTGGCGTACGTTGTCACGCGCCCGGAGATGATCCAACATGTACCGCTTGGCCCGGAAGATGCGGCGCTTGCCGAGCGCGTGGTCGTGCGCAACACGACGGAAGCCGAGAAGTACTTTAGCCAACTTCAATCTCGCCTGCCGCGGAACGCGCGAATTCGCGTCCTTGTCGCCGATAGTGCTACTTGGGCACTGCATGAGCTTGCCGAGCAGGAACAGGTAGATTTGGTCGTGCTCAGCGCGCATGGGTATTCGTGCCACAGCCAGTGGCTCTATAGTGCTTTGGTGAATAGCTTCATCACCTATGGCGGCACTTCGCTGATCATCTTGCAGGATCTGCCCTCTACCGAAACACGGCGCTCAATGGTCGAATCTGGGGCAGCAGACCTGGCCATGCCAACTAGAAGAGCGAATGGACAGGGAGGGCAAGGCGTCCGTGTTCACTCAGAAAACTGATGGTGTGGCGCCAGGCCAATCCCTGGCCGACAGCGCGGAGCCAGACGCGAGCGGTCCACCAGATACCCCCGGTCGCCTGGAAGAGATGGCGCACCAACTTGCCGCCCTACACGGAAATGGGCCGCAGTCCGGCGGTGGCGTCCAACTCCTGGCCCAACTGCCGCGCTTGACACAGCAATTGAAGGACGCTCACGAGTATTTCGTGACCGCGTCCTCCCAGGATCTGGCCCTATCTAGTGCATCCGAATGGCTGTTGGACAATGACTATTTGGTGGTTCAGGCCCTGCGGCAGATCGAAGAAGACCTACCTGAAAGCTATTATCGGCAGTTGCCCAAACTGGCCTCAGACTCTCCGCTCTCCCGATCTCCCCACGCTGGGCAGCCGCGCATCTACGCCGCAGCGTACGCCTATTGGACACATGAAGATCATCAATTTGACCAGGGCCGGTTACGGCGCTTCGTGGCCGCGTACCAGCAGGTGCTTGTGTTCACCACAGGCGAATTGTGGGCCCTGCCCACCATGCTGCGGCTGGCGCTGCTGGAGACTCTAGCCCAAGCTGCCGGGCGGATCACGCGCCGATCGCGTGATTCAGGTGTGGCCGGGAACTCTCCCGCCGCTTCCGTGTCTCCACCGGTGTTGAATGACAATGATACTGTTGCCAACTGTATTATGAGCCTGCGCCAGTTGAACAGCCAGGACTGGAACCGCTTTGTCGAAGGAGTCAGTTATGTGCAGCAGATCCTCAGCGGGGATCCTGCTGGGATCTATGCGCGGATGGATTTTGCTTCCCGCGACCGTTATCGTGGTGTGGTCGAGATGCTGGCGCGCGCCACGGGTCAGGATGAGACAGTTGTCGCGGACAGGGCCATCGACCTTGCGAGCGGATATGTTGATAGCGCGGCGCCCGCCAAAGGCAATGGCGCGACGCCCGCTGCAGGCGAACGGGCAGGTGCAAGGACCCACAACGGTGAACGTGACGGCGCCGGATACGCTAGCGCCGGCCGCGCCATCACGTTGCCCGATTTCCATCTGAATGAGCCTCGCCGCGCCCACGTAGGCTACTACCTGTTTGCGGACGGGCGCCGGCAACTCGAGCAGTCCATCGGCTATCAACCGCGCGGCGTGGCAGGGCTGCAGCGTCGGATGCTACGCCATCCGACGCTGGTCTATCTGGGGGGGATTGGCCTGCTGACCGGTTTGATCGTCGCCGGATTCGTTGCGTATGCCCGCGGCGCGAGCGTGCCGGGAGGGCTCCCGCTGCCGTGGCAAGGCGCCACGGCCTTGTTGGCGCTGGTTCCTGCGGTCAGCTTGGCGGTGAGTCTGGTCAATGGGGCTGTGAGCCGTTTGCTTGCCCCGCGCATCTTGCCCAAGCTAGATTTCATGGACGGCATCCCACCTGCCTGCCGGACCATGGTCGTCGTGCCGTGCTTGATCGCCACCGAAGCCGACGTGACATCGCTGACCGCCCAATTGGAGTTGCACTACTTGCGCAATACCGACCCTCATCTGTCGTTTGCTTTGCTCAGCGACTTCGCCGATGCACAGGCGGCCGAGATGCCGGAAGACGCCGAGTTGCTCTCGCTGGCGCAAACGCGCATCGACGAACTAAACGCCAAATATCCGGACCAATCCTTCTATCTTTTCCATCGCCGGCGCCAGTGGAATACCTCCCAGGAAACTTGGATGGGCTGGGAGCGTAAGCGGGGCAAGCTGCAAGAGTTTAACCGCCTGCTGCGCGGCCATACAGGAACCTCCTACAACGTCCAGGTAGGCGATCTGACAATCCTGCCGCAGGTCCGCTTCGTTATCACGCTCGACGCCGACACGATTTTGCCGCGCGGCGAGGCCAACCGTCTGATAGGAACTCTGGCCCATCCGCTCAACCGGGCGGAATTTGATGCCGCGACCGGCAAGGTGTTCACGGGGTACACGTTGCTCCAGCCGCGCACGGCCATCAAGCCCACCAGCGCCAATCAGTCGCTCTTCACCCGCGTCTTCACTGGCGACCGCGGCATAGATCTTTACACGCGGGCCGTTTCCGATGTCTACCAGGATCTGTTTGGCGTTGGGATTTTTGTGGGCAAAGGCATCTATGATGTGGATGCGTTTGAGCGCAGCCTGGCCGGTCGCTTGCCCGACAATGCCATCCTCAGCCACGATCTCTTCGAAGGTATTCACGGGCGTGTTGGCCTAGTGACCGACATTCTGCTGTATGAGGAGTACCCGCCCCACTACTTGATCAATGTTCTGCGTTCATACCGCTGGGCCCGCGGCGACTGGCAACTGCTTCCCTGGCTTCTGCCCCGCGTTCCCGCCCCGGACGGCTGGGTCCCCAACGACCTAGCGATCATTGACCGCTGGAAGATCATTGACAACCTACGGCGCAGCCTGCTGGCAGCGTCGCTCATGGCGCTCTTGATCGCCGGCTGGACTGTGTTGCCCGGATCCGCCTGGATTTGGACGCTCCTTACCGTACTCGTGACGGCGATTCCGCTGCTGATCGACTCCGCGATTGCGCTCGTTTACGGTATCAGGAATTCGTCCTATCGTGCGGCGTTGCGGCCGGTGCGAGATGACGTGCTTCGCTGGTTGCTCTTCATTGCGTTCTTGCCCTACGAATCGCAGTTGATGCTGGACGCTGTCTTGACAACGCTGCTCCGCCTGTTCACCCGCAAGAACCTGCTGCAATGGACAACGGCGGCGCGCACGGTACGCATGTTTGGCGATGAGGCGACGTCCGCCACCACGCTGGCCAAAATGCTGCCATCGATGCTGGCGGTGGCGTCCCTGGCGGTTCTCGTGAGTGTGGTCAATATCCAGGCATTACCGGTGGCTGCGCCGTTCTTTCTCGTGTGGCTGTCGGCCTCGCAGATTGCCCATTGGATCAGCCGGCCGACTTTTCAGAAACCGTCTGCTCTCACCGCTGTCCAGGTGCAGGGGTTGCGCACGTTGGCCCGCCGCACCTGGCTTTTTTATGAGCATTTTGTGGGTCCGGACGGCAACTGGCTGCCGCCCGATCATTTCCAGGAAGCGCCGCGCGGCGTGATCGCCCAGCGCACCTCGCCCACCAATATCGGGCTCTATCTGCTGACGGTGCTGGCCGCCCACGATCTTGGTTTTGTGGGCATGATCAATATGGCCGTTCGGCTGTACGCCACCTTCGCCACACTGGAAACGATGACGCGCTATCGCGGTCACTTCCTCAACTGGGTCGACACGCGGACCCTGGAAACGCTATCGCCCGGCTACGTCTCCACGGTAGACAGCGGCAATCTCGCCGGCAGTCTGATTGCGCTGAAACAGGGCTGCGCAGCCATGCCACAACAGACTGTGTGGCGCTGGGAAGCGTGGCAGGGCCTGGTGGATCTGCTGCTCTTGCTCGAAGAGTCAGTACCTGCCCTTACGCAACAGGATGCGGGCGCCGCCAAGGAAGATGAGAGGAGCGCAGCGTCCAGGTCGCAGCTCTTGGAGCACCTTTCTCAGATCCGCGTCCAGGTGCTGGCTGTTCGCAATGATCCGGCCCGATGGCAACCATTACTGGTCCAACTTGTCGCTGAAGAGCAGCATGCGATTGAGCGAGAGCTCGTGGACTTGATGGCGGCCAATGCTGGCGTACTCAGCAGCGAAGTCTTGCAGAACTGTCGCATCTACATTGACCGCATCCAGCACCAACTCGGTGCGATGCAACATGAAGCAGATACACTGCTGCCATGGTTGGCCATGCTGAATGATCCGCCTGCCCTGTTTGTACAGCCCGGCCTATCGGTTGTCCTTGCTGAGCTCTGGACCGATCTACGGGAGGCGCTGCCAACTGCGCCCAGACTGGACGAGATCGAAGCGATCTGTCGTGCGGGCCGATGCCATATCCACCATCTGTCAGCCCAGGTCGCTGCAACCAAGCCCCCAGTCTCGGAGGAAATGGAGTCTGCGCAGGGCTGGTGCATGCGCCTGGCGGAACACCTGGAGGTGGCGCAGACGGCAGCCAATTCCTTGATTTCGAGCTACGTCATCTTGGCCGAAGAGGCCGATCGCCTAACTACCGAAATGGAGTTTGGCTTTCTATTCGACCCGCAACGGCAACTTTTTCACATTGGCTACAATGTGGACGCCGGCGCACTGGATCAGAACTACTACGATCTGCTGGCCTCGGAATCGCGCATCGCAAGCCTGGTTGCAATTGCCAAATACGACGTGCCCCAAAGCCACTGGATTCACTTGGGGCGACCGTTGACGCGTCTCGACGTGGGTGAAGAAGCGCTCCTCTCCTGGAGCGGCACGATGTTCGAATATCTGATGCCGCCACTGTTGATGCATAGCTATCCCGATACCTTGATCGACGCCAGCGCCTCGGCCAGCATTGCCCAGCAGATACTCTACGCACGGGAGAAGAAGGCTCCGTGGGGCATTTCCGAGTCCGGGTACTATGCTTTTGACGCGGCCATGAACTATCAATATCATGCCTTCGGTGTGCCGGGACTGGGCTTCAAGCGCGGTCTAGCCGAGGATCTGGTCATCTCCCCCTATGCATCGGTGTTGGCCATATCCTACGACACCAATGCGGTCTTGCGGAACATGGAGGCGCTCCAGGCCTATCAGATGATCGGTCGCTATGGATTCTATGAGGCGCTTGACTTCACGCCTTCACACCTGAAGTTGGGGCAAGCGCATGCAATCGTCCGTTCATACATGACACATCATCAGGGCATGATCATGCTGGCATTGGTCAATCGGTTACAAGACCAGATCATGGTGCAGCGCTTCCACGCCGAGCCCAGCATTCAAAGTATGGAGATGCTCCTACAAGAGCAGTTGCCTACCGCTGCGCCCTTGCAGTTCCCGAACGAGGAAGAGGTCAGCCCCGTGTCGCCCGCAACTAGCGCAGTCGCCGCAGGTCCGTGGCCTGCGGCGCTGGATACGCCCATGCCCATGGTGCATTATCTCTCCAACGGTCACTATGGACTGTTGATCAGCAACGCGGGTGGCGGTTACAGTCACTGGAACGACCTCGCACTCACTCGCTGGCGCCCCGATACGACACTGGACAACTGGGGGTGCTGGCTCTACGTGCAGGACCTGGAACGCGGCGCGCTTTGGTCGGCTACCCGCCAGCCGCTGGCTGGGGCGCCCGAACACGAAGAGGCGCTTTTCTTCCCACACATGGCCAGTTTTCGTCGTCGTGAACGGGACATTACCCTCCAAACGGAGATCAGCGTGGCGCCGGATGACGACGTGGAGGTGCGGCGGATCACGCTGATCAATGAGAGCGATCAACCCCGCCGTCTGCGCTTGACCACCTATGGTGAGGTGGCGCTAGCGCCTGCCGCCGCCGATCAACGGCACCCCGCCTTTGCCAAGCTCTTCGTAGAGAGCGAATATCTCGCCGATCTAGATGCCTTGCTTTTCGCGCGACGGCCTCGCTCGGCCAAAGAAGAAACCCCGTTCCTGATCCACATGCTCGTCCGCCCGCGAACCGTGGCACAGGAAGTCTGGGGCCGACAAACCCATGAGAGCGATCGAGCGGCGTTCCTGGGCCGGGGACGCACGGCGCTGGCGCCCATTGCACTAACGGAAGATGCGACCGACTCGGCGCAAGGTGTGGGGACGACCGGAGCCACCCTCGACCCGATTATGGCATTGGGACAGGAGATCGACCTGCCCGCCCACGCCACCGTGCAGATCGCATTCGTAACGTTGGCCGCCCCATCTCGCCAGGCCGCGCTTGATCTGGCGCATCGCTATCGCGCCTGGACCACTATTGGCCGCGTGTTTACGCGCGCCCAGGCGGAGGCGGAGCGGGACCTGCGCCAGTTGGAGATGACGACACCCATGCTGGAGCAGGTGCAGCGGTTGCTGTCACTACTGCTCTATCCACACGCCGCGCGGCGTGCGGACTCGGTCACGCTACACGCCAACTGCAAAGGACAATCCGGACTATGGCCGTTTGGCATTTCCGGTGACTACCCGATCTTGCTCTTACGCATGAACGACGAGACAGAGGCTGAATTGCTCCAGGATCTCCTGCGTGCGCATACCTACTGGCGTCGCCGCGGTCTGAAGATCGACCTGGTGATCGCCAATCGCCAGACGACGAGCTATGGTCAGTCCATGCAGAATTTCATCCATCGCATGATTCAGCGCGCCGATAGCAGCAGCTGGTTGAATCAGCGCGGCGGCATCTTTGTGTTGCGTGACGATCAGACAAGTGACGCGGAACGAACGCTACTCGAGACCGTCGCCTGCGTCGTGCTCGACAGCGCATTTGGCCCCTTGGTCGAACAACTGTCCGGGCTTCATCGCTATCAGCCGGCCTTGCCCGATTTTGAGCCGACGCTATTAGCCGATCCGCTGCGGGATGGCGTACCGCCTCTCACGCGTCCCACGAATCTCCAGTTCGACAACGGCTTGGGCGGCTTTGGCGCCAACGATGAGTACGTAGTCTATCTGCGTCCCGGCGAAATGACGCCTGCACCGTGGATTAACGTGATCGCCAACGCCGATATTGGCTGCCTGGTCTCGGAATCCGGAGCAGGCTTCACATGGGCCGGCAACAGCGGCGAGAACCGGCTGACCAGTTGGCGCAACGATCCGGTCTCCGACATGCCGGCGGAGGCCATCTATCTGCGCGATGAAGAAACGGCCGAGGTCTGGTCGCCTACGCCACAGCCTGCGCCGGCCGCCGCGCCCTATCTGGTGCGTCACGGGGCCGGCTACTCTATTTTTGAGCACAACAGCCACGGCGTGCAACAGCGGGTGCGGATCTTTGTCGCTCCGGATGCACCGATAAAGCTGGTGCAGTTGCGGCTGGAAAACAGCAGTCTGCGGCAGAGACGATTCACAGCTACCTACTATGCGGAATGGGTGCTTGGCGTGGATCGGGCCGAAACGCAAAGTCATATCGTATCGGAATACGCGGAAGACAATTATGCCCTTCTGGCGCGCAACGGTTACGGCGGCGAGTTCGGCCAACGGGTCGCCTTCGTGGCCGCCAGCAAACAACCGCACGGCCTGACCGCCGATCGCGCCGATTTTCTTGGCCGCCTGGGTTCGCTGGTTCGCCCCGCGGCCCTGGGACGCATCGGTCTTAACAACCGCGTCGAGGCGGGTTCTGATCCTTGCGCCGTCCTGCAGCTCCACATTGACCTGGCTCCAGGCGCACAGGAAGAGGTCTACTTCCTGATCGGGCAAGGTGCGGATCGGCAAGCCGCGCAGAGCTTGATACAAAGGTTTCAGAACCCACAGGAGGTGGATGCTGCCTGGCTGGCAACGCGAGCGTTGTGGTCGCAGATTCTGGGAACAGTCACTGTGGATACGCCTGATCCGGCTATGAATCTGTTGCTCAATCGGTGGCTGCTCTACCAGACGCTGGCGTGCCGCCTGTGGGCGCGATCTGCGCTCTACCAATCTAGTGGGGCGTATGGCTTTCGCGATCAGTTGCAGGACGCCATGGCCCTGATACATGCGCGGCCCGAACTCGCGCGCGAGCAGATATTGCGAGCGGCGCGCCACCAGTTTGAGGCGGGCGATGTGCTCCACTGGTGGCATCCGCCCGGAGGTCAAGGCGTACGCACACGAATAAGCGACGATCTACTGTGGCTGCCCTATGTCACCGCCCATTACGTCGCCGGGACCGGCGATGCCGGAATTCTTGACGAAGAGTCGCCGTTTCTG
This sequence comes from uncultured Chloroflexia bacterium, assembly GCA_963752485.1. Lineage (GTDB taxonomy): Bacteria > Chloroflexota > Anaerolineae > Caldilineales > Caldilineaceae > JASGTU01. The sequence goes on along the minus strand of CAVVYP010000006.1, from coordinate 727,766 downwards.
GAAGGTGAACTACTGGCGGACGATGAGGAGGAACGCTACGCTCACTATGCACCGACCGGCGAGACATTCACGCTGTATGAGCATTGTCGCCGTGCGTTGCACAAAGGCGCGACCGCAGGCCGGCATGGCATCCCCCTAATGGGAGGCGGTGACTGGAATGACGGCATGAACCGTGTCGGGATCAAAGGTGAAGGGGAGAGCATCTGGCTGGGGTGGTTCCTGCACGCCACGCTGACCAATTTCGCGACCCTGTGCACAGATAGGGGCGACCAAACGCAGGCCTCACTCTATCGACAGCAGGCCGACGCAGTGAGTGTCGCATTGGAGGCCAGCGGCTGGGACGGCGACTGGTACCGACGCGCCTATTACGACGACGGTACGCCGCTTGGTTCGGCACAAAATGCCGAGTGCAAAATCGACTCTATTGCCCAATCGTGGAGCGTGTTATCGGGCGCGGCAGATTCCGATCGCGCCACGCAGGCCATGCAGGCGGTGATGGATCGGCTAGTCAAACGGGATGACGGCCTGATCCTGCTCTTCACGCCGCCCTTTGACAAGACGACCCATGACCCTGGCTATATCAAGGGTTATCTGCCGGGCGTGCGCGAGAATGGGGGACAGTACACCCATGGCGCGCTCTGGTCGGTCTGGGCGCTGGCTGAATTGGGCGATGGCGACCAGGCCTCCGCACTCTTTCGGTTGCTCAACCCGATCTACCGGGCAGATTCCCCGGAGAAAGCGGCGCGCTACAAAGTCGAGCCCTATGTGATTTCGGCCGATGTGTACGGCGTGGCCCCTCATGTGGGACGCGGCGGCTGGACCTGGTACACCGGCTCTGCGGGGTGGATGTATCGCCTGGGCATCGAAGCGATTCTGGGGCTTCAGCGCACCGGGCGCGCCCTACGTCTGGACCCATGCATCCCGAAGCAATGGCCTGGCTATGCCATGACCTATCGGTATGGACGGACGACCTACGCGATCCAGGTAGACAACCCGGAGGGTGTCAGCCGCGGTGTGCGCCAGATTGTGCTGGACGGGGCCGAGGCAGAGGATGGGGAGATTGCATTGGTGGACGATGCTAAGGTTCATCAGGTAACGGTCGTGCTCGGATAGGCTTGAGTCTACACTTAACGGCATATTCCGGGTCGATGTTGGATGGTCTGGCAGCGATCTGCGCCGCCATGCGCGTCATGCGAGACGGGAGAGTCCATGATGAGGTACGAAGTGAGTTGGTGTCATGAAGGTCCGGGACAATCGCTGGCGAACTGGTGAGAACTGCAAGGGTGAATGAGATTTAGCCCTTGACAAACGCATTGTGCCTATACTGCTTGAGACAACTTGCTTGCGGAGATTGGGGTAGAGTTCCACCGAGCAAGGAGTGCAGAATGAAAGTCGATCAAGCAGTCGGCAGCAACGCAAATCGACAGCGTGTGAGCGACGAGGTGGACCCAAGTCGCGCCCAAGGTGAAACGGCGTCGATTCAGCGTCGAATACAGGCTACGCATCCTGGCAGAGGCTGACGGCTGCACGGAGCGAGGGTCTGCGCCCTGGCGCGGAGGCGCGGGAGGGCGTTTTGCTTTGCGCGGCGCGGTAGGACAGCGCGTTGGGCTGTTCAGGGTTTGGGGATTTGCAGGGATGGTGCGGGGTGACGCAGGTAAGGGGTGGCTGGGGACTGCGGCGGGCGCTTAGCGCAGGTGTTGGGAGTAGGGCCAGATTTTCCACTGTTCGAGTTCCTCGGCGTTGACGTAGACGCGGGTGGTCGACCAGTTCTGTACGAAGTCCCAGATGCGCCAGAAACGGCGCATTTCGCGTTTGCGGAAGGTGACGCGGTGGACGAGACGTTTGTCTTCGTCGAGCAACTGCATGTAGGTGGGCATGCGCTGCGCAAAGTCGAGCACGATGCTGTAATACTCGGATCGACTCTGCCCGAATTCGAGCACGAGCTGCCATTCGCTGTCTTGGACCGGGGCGGGGGCAGGGGTTTCAGCCGGTGGATGCTCATCCGGCGGCTGGGGGCCGGACGATGCGCTTGCCGGGTCGCCGGCGGTGAGGCCGAGTATCTCCGCGAGCAGGGGCTGTAGGTGCGGGCGGATGGCGGGCTGGGGGACGGAGAAGCGAAGGGCGCGATGGGCCGTGCGCCAGGGCCGGGGAGCGAGCTGCTCCGCGGGCAGCGCGTCGCGCACGAGGTCCAGGGGCGCAGCGCCGAGGGCATCGGTCAGCGAACGCAGGCGCAAGGCGAGCACGTCCGGGGGGCTGTGCGCGCCGGGGACGCGCCAGGCTGCGGCCAGGCGCGTCACCTGTTCGGCGCGCAGATCTTCGTGTAGCAAGGTTTGGAGAGCGACGGCGAGTTCGAGTTGACCGGCGGGGAAGTTCTCCGAGGCGGTCCATTCGGCGATGCCCGCGCCGCTGGATGAGAGCCAGAGGGCGAGAAGCAGGGCCCTGCCCAGCCACTCGTCGTCGCGCCACGCGGGCGCGACGGCCCAGCGCACCAGCTCGCGGTGCAGCATCGGCCGCGCCTCTTCCATGTCCAGCAGGCCGACCTCCACATGCGCAATGAGCAGGCGCTGGAACGCGGGCGGCGCGGGCAGTACGGGGTCTTGCGCCCACAGCAGGAAGGCTCCGCGCTGCGTGGGCGTGAAGCCTGCGTAGGTCGTTCCGGCAGGGGCGTCGTGCGCAGATGCGCTGCTGTCCGCCACGGCTTCGAGCGCCGGGTCGATCTGGTACGGGTCGGGGACGTGGATGTCGCCGGATGGGGCGTGGCCGGCGATGGGCAGTTCCGCCGCGGACAGGGCGGCAGCCAGCACCTCCAGGGCTGTGGGATGAAGCCCTGCGATGCGAAGCAACGGATGGAATTCCACGAGTGTGTCCGGCAAGGCGTGGACCCCGATTCTGCGCTGCGGCTACTGGTCCATGACCGAGCCGTCGCTGTTGAGACGCGTCTTGACGACGCGGGGCTTGTAGGGCTAGCGTTCGGCGGCGTCCTCTGCCAGCTCGATGCCGATGCCGGGCGCGTCGGGGATGATGAGGAAGCCGTCCTCGAGCTTGAGCGCGGTCTTGACGATCTCGCTCTTGGGCGGTTCGCGCTTCGCCGGTGGGGTATTCCTGCAAGGCGAAGTTGGGGATGCAGGCGGCGAGCTGCACGCAGGCGGCCGTGCTGACGGGGCTGAGCGGGTTGTGCGGCACGACGCCGACGTGGTGCGCCTCGGCCAGGGCGGCGATCTTCTTGCTGTGCGTGAGGCCGCCGGCGAGGCAGACGTCGGGGCGCACGTACTGGACCGCGCCGCGGCTGAGCAGGGCCTCGAACTCGTAGATGGTGTGGAGCCGCTCTCCGGTGGCGATGGGGATGTGGATGTTGTTGGCGACCAGGGCCATGGCGTCGAAGCTGTCGGGCAGGATGGGGTCTTCGTAGAAGAAGGGGTGGTACTGCTCGATGCCGCGGGCGAGGACGATGGCCTCGGCGGGTGTGAGGCGGCGATGGATCTCGATGCAGAGATCGACCTCGTTGCCGACGGCGTCGCGGTAGCGCGCCGACCGTGTCGATGGCGTCCTGCATCTTGTCGGCGTGGGTCTTGAAGTAGGGCACGTTGCGGGCTTCGTCGAGGAAGGGCGTGAGGTGGCCGACGGCGGTGAAGCCCTGGCTCCTTGGCGTCGATGCAGCCCTGGATCAGCTTCTCCTTGGTGTCGCCGAAGACGTGGTAGTAGACGCGGGCCTTGTCGCGCGTCTTGCCGCCCATGCAGCTGGTAGCACGGGGACGCCGAAGTGCTTGCCGGCGATGTCCCAGAGCGCGATGTCGATGGCGCTGAGCGCGCCCATGATCGGCCGCGCCGCGGAAGTGCGTCCAGCGGTAGAGGTATTGCCAGTGGTGCTCGATGCGCAGCGGGTCCTCGCCGATGAGGTAGCGCTTGAACGTCTCCACGGCGGCGGCGGAGGCTTCCAGGTAGCCCCACGCGCCGGACTCGCCGAGGCCGGTGATGCCCGCGTCGGTGTGGACCTTGACGAAGAGGTAGCGGTCGACAAAGATGGTTTCGATATCGGTGATGCGCATGGGGTGGCTTCCTTATTGCGTATGCGCGGCGACGGACCAGGTCACGGGTTTGAGGTCGATGTCCTGGGCCCAAACGGTGCGTACGGTGTCCACGTAGAAGAGATAGTTTTCGTAGGGGACGTCGGGCGGGACGCGGTGGTCGCAGAAGCCGATGTAGCCGCCTTCCTCTACGAGGGGCGTGAGGCGGTGGACCTCCTGCTCGATGGCGTCCGGGGTGGTGGCGAGGATGTGTTTGTCGAAGCCGCCCATGATGAGCAGGTCCTGGCCGTACTCGCGGCGATAGCGAATGGGGTCTGCGCCCCAGGTGCCGATCTCGAGGGGGAACATGCAGTTGACGCCGGCGTCCAGCCAGAGGGGCATGAGCTTCTCGATGTTGCCGTCGCAGTCGGTCCACACGACGTCAACGTTGTGTTTGTGCAAGAGGTCGGTGATGCGCCGGTAGTGGGGCACGAGGTATTGCTTGAAGTGGCGCGGGCTGATGAGCGGGCCCGCGTTGTAGGCCATGTCTTCCCACATGCCGCAGGCTTCGAACTGTGCGCCGGTTTCCAGCACGCGGGTGAGCGTACCGATGATGCAATCGGCCACAGTCTCGACCATTTCCTCGAACCAGGCGACGTCGTCGTAGATGATGTAGGCGAGTTGTTCCATGCCGACCCAATTGCGGATCCGGCCGTAGAGGCTGCCGCCGGGGAGGACGAGGGGGATGTCCCGGTTGGGGTCGAGCCAGAAGCGGACGCGTTCGTCCCAGTCGACCGGGTAGCGGGCCGGGTTGTCCGGGTCCAGGCGCGGCGCGTAGTGTTTGCGCCAGCTCTCGCGGTCGGTGAGCAGGTGCGCCTGTGGCTGGGGAATGGAGCCCATGAACTTGCGACGCAGCACGCGCACGCCGTCCTCCTGCTGGACCAGCATCTCCTCGCCGTAGTCCTCCAGCACCTCATACGGAAATGCAGGGGCCAGGTCGACACTGACGCCGACGGCGCGGGCGCATGTCTCGGGGCCGGAATCCATGCCGAACCAGGCCTCGCTGTTGTCGCGGTCGACGGTTTCGGGCAGGCCCTGGCCATGCCAGATGGGCAAGGTCTCCTCCCAGAAGTTGAAATCCCAGATGGGTGTGCGGTCACGCGGTTCGGTAGTGCATGGTGGCGACGAATCGCTCACGTTCGTTCATCCCTGTCCTCCGGGCGAGTAAGTGTGAGTGGGTTGAGTGCGGGGGTCATTATAGCATAGGGAGGGTGCGTGAGGGGTGACGCCTGTGCGCGTGCACGGATGGTGACGCCTGTGCTCGTGCACAGGATGGTGACGCCTGTGCTCACGCACAGGTTGGGGGGTGGGAACATTCGGTGGGGGGGCTCCGTCTCTGGGGCAACGGCTGGGTGATGTTTGGGATGCCGGCCTGGGGCTTCAGGAGGAGGCTGAGATGAGGTCTGTGTACAGGTCTGAGTTCAGGAATGTGGTGCGTTGGCTGCTTGTGGTTGCGGTGGCGGGGATGGGGTTGGCGGTTGCGCCTGGCAGTGTGGGGGCGCAGCCGATTGAGATCTGGCCGCCGGCTCCGCCGATGCCGTCGATCGACGGCATTTCGATTGACGAGCACGTGGTGCGGGCGGTGATCGACGGCCCGATTGCGGAGGTGACGGTTACGCAGGTGTTTCGCAATGAGTCCGGTCGCCTGGCGGAGGGGACGTTTCTGTTTCCGCTGCCGGACGACGCGGCGGTGGGCGATTTTCAGATGACGGTGAACGGGGAGGTGCTGGAAGGGCGTCTGATGGAGAGTGACGCGGCGCGGCGCATCTATGAAGAGACGGTGCGACAGATCCGCGATCCGGCGTTGCTGGAGTATGCAGGGCGCGGACTCTTCCAGACGAGCGTGTTTCCGATTCCGCCGGGCGAGAGCCGAACGCTGCAATTCCGCTATGGTGTGCTGTTGGATGCGGAGAACGGACTGCACCGGTTCTCGTATCCGCTGCGCGTGCCGGGGAGCTCGCGTCCGGCGCTGCATACGGAGTTGACGGTGGAGATCGCATCCGAGGACGGAGTGCGCGCGGTGTACAGTCCATCGCACGACGTGGCGATCGAGCGCGGCAGCGACGACGCGGCCATCGTGCGCTTTGAGGCGGAGAACCAGCCGCTGGCGAGTGATTTCGCACTGTACTTCGGCCTGGGCAACGACGCGATCGGGTTGAACCTGATCAGCCACCGGCCGGCGGGCGAGGAGGGCTACTTTGTGCTGCTGGCCGCGCCATCGATCGACGTGGAAGTGGAGGAGGTGGCGCAACGGGACGTGGTCTTCGTGCTGGATGTGTCCGGCTCGATGGAGGGACCGAAGCTGGCGCAGGCGAAGGAGGCCGTGCGCTACGTGGTGGAACATCTGAATGCGGGCGACCGCTTCAACCTGATCGCGTTCAGCACCGGCGCGACGCTGTGGAGCGACCGGCTGGCTGACGTGACGGCGGAACACGTGGACGATGCGCTGGCGTGGATCGACGGGCTGGACGCGTCGGGGTCGACGGATATCAACCGAGCAGTGCTGGAGGCGCTGGCGCAGATCGACCGCGACGGCGCGAGCGGAGGATCGCCGAGCTATGTGCTGTTCATGACGGACGGGATGCCCACGCAGGGCGAGACGGATATCGGCAAGATCCTGCGCAATGCGCAAGACAACCTGCCCGGGGAGGCGGTCGTGCGCCTGTTTACGTTCGGCGTGGGGTTCGATGTGAACACGGACCTGCTGGATACGTTGAGCCAGGAGATGGGCGGGCGCAGCCGCTACGTGCGGCCGGACGAGCAGATCGACGAAGCCGTGAGCGAGTTCTACGCCACGATTCAGACGCCGGTGCTGACCGATGTGGAGGTTGAGCTGGGCGACGGGGTCTTGGCGAGCGACACCTATCCGTATCCGATTCCGGACCTGTTCGCGGGCGAGCAACTCGTGGTCACGGGGCGCTATCGCGAGGGCGGGGAGGCGAACGTGGCGTTGTCGGGGCGCGTGGGCGACGAGCGGGTGCGTTTCGTGTATCCAGAGCTTTCGCTGGTGAACGCCGGCGGCGAGCCGTTTGTGGCTCGGCTGTGGGCTACGCGCAAGATCGGGGCGCTGATGGAGCAGATTCGCCGGCAGGGGCCGGACCCGGAAGTCGTGGATGCGATCGTGGACTTGAGCATGCGCTATGGGATCGTGACGCCGTACACGTCGTATCTGGTGGAAGAGCCGGAGTCGATCCCGCTGGCGGATATGGCGACTGGACAGCCAGGTCCGATGCCGCGGCGGGATATGCTGGCCGATGCGCAAGCCCGTGTGCTGACGCAGGCGGAAGCAGCAGCCGCTGCGCCCGCCAGCGGGGCGGCGGCCGTGGAGGCGAGCGAAGCGCGCGAGAAGTTGCGTTCGGCGGAGTCTGTGGCGGAGCACCAGGAACTGCGCTTCGCGGGCGGCAAGACGTTTGTGAGCCAAGGCCGGGTGGATATGCCCGACGGCAGCGAGAAAACGCTGTGGGTGGATACTGCGTATAGCGACGACATGGTTGTGGAGACCGTGGCGTTCGCGAGCGAGCGGTACTTCGAGCTGGCGCGGCAGCCCGAGCTTGCAGAAATCCTGGCGCTGTCTTCGGAGATCGTGGTGGCGGTCGACGATGCGCACGCGCTTCGGGTCAGCGCGGCGGAGGATGCGGCGAGCGCCGGTGCAAATGACGATGCGCATGCGGGCGCGAGTGTGGACCAAGAGGAGGCCAGCGATTCGGTATGGAGCGCAATTTGGGCGTGGCTTGCGGGCGAGGGGCGACGATAGGGGTTGCGAGGCGGTCAGCGGGCTGATTCAGGCGGCGAGGGCGGGCGAATTTGGTGTGAAAATTCGCCCGCCCCCGCCGTTGTTGTTTGTTGTGCTTCGCAACAAAGCCGCCGATCCGGCGCTTTTGGCGCGCGGTTTGGGTTGCGGGGGAGAACGGGCGCGAGCGCTGGAAGGGACGGAGGTGGCGGCGCGAATGCGGATTTCTATTTGTTGGGGCGACGAACAAAACTCGATTTCCCAGAGGTAGACGGCTTCATATTGACATAAAAGTGTAGTTTGTATGGGGAAACAACAAAGTCTGTGGCGGTGGCGGGGGCGCTGCGCTGCGGCGGGCAAAGTGGGCTCGCGGGGTGTGGGGGTTTGTTGACAGGCCCAACAAAGGCGAAAACGCGTTGGTTTGGATGTTGGCGGTATGGGGATGGTGAAGGCGGCGGCAGCCGGTCGTAGAATCGGTTCGCGGATGGGCGCGCGGTGGCGCGCGGAATTGGGGGGATGGGCAGATGAATATGCGAGTGATTCTGTTGGTCCGTGAGCGATTGGGGGCGGCGGGACACGTGCGGAAGGGGTTCCGCACCTACGGGTTGGCTACGGGTTGGCGCGCGGATGGGTAGATGAATTCTTGAGCCACCCAGTCATTCCGGCACTGGGCCGGAATGACTGGGTGGCTCGGATTGCCGCGTAGGGCCGGGCGGGTTACTCGCTTGCGGTGACGGTGAGGAGGTAGCCGCCTACGTCGGCGCTGGCGAAGGAGCGGACGGCGACTATGTAGTCGCCGGCGCGGCGCGCTTCGTACTCAAGTACGGCGTTGCTTCCCAGCAGGCCGCGCCCGCTGTCGTCGTCCTCCATGTAGGCGCTCTCGTCCTGGCCGGCGGGGCCGACGGAGAGAAGAGCGTCAATGCCCGTGGCCTCAACGGTCACGGTAACCATCTCGCCTCTGCCCAGGGGGAGTTGGAACCAGTCGATGTCGGCGGGATAGTCAATGGTGCCGGTCACTGTTTCGCCGATGAGCGAGGGTGCGCGCATCTTCGACGTCCGGGATGGGGACCATGCGATGGCTGCTGTCCAGTTGGTAGCTGGTCCGTCCGGGCAGAAATTGCTCTACGACGACAATCTGGGGCGCGGCGATAGAGACGGTTGCGGAGACGGTTTCGGAGCCCCTGAAGGAATTGTCGGCGTATGCAATCTCTTCTCCGCCGGCGTCGAAGAGGGCGAGGCCAAGGTCTCCTTCGGAGCGGGCGGTTACGTCGATTTCGTCGCCGCGGGATGCGTACGCGAAGTAGCCGTCCGTGTCCCAGAGGCTCTCGAGCTGTTTGCGCTGCCGGCGGCGCGCCTGGGTGGGCGAGTCACTATCCGCTTGCTCGGCGGCGGCCCCATTCGCCGAGGCGTCGTCGACGGCGGGCGGGTCCAGCATGCGGTCCAATCGGGACGTGAGGTCTGCCGAGGACGCGGCGAGGATGAAGGCGTCGGCGAAGAGCATGCCGGTGATGCCGAGGATGTCGCCCTGGCTGGAGACGAGCACGCCGCCGCTCTGACCGCCGGCGCCGGCTGCGTCGGTCTGGTAGTAGCGCAGGGAATCGACGGCGTCCCAGATGCGGGTGCGGGAGAGGATGCCCTGGGTGATGGAGGGCGCGGGGAAGAGTTCGCCCTCGCCGGGATAGCCGATCAGGTAGACCGGCTCGCCGGGTGCAATCTGCGTGGCGGCGCCCATGGGCAGGGCGGGGATGGTTGTATCCAGGGGCCCGAGGATGGCGAGATCGACGAGCTGGTCGGACTGGACCAGCGGCACGTCGAGATACTGCGCGCCGTCGGGGAAGACGACGCGGGCGGCGTCGTACGGCCACAGGACGTGCGCGTTGGTGACGACATACTTCTCGCCGCGCAGTTCGGTGAGGATGCCGCTGCCTGTGCCGGCGGGCACCTCGATGAAGGCGATGCTGGGCGAGAGTTGCTGGTAGATGAGCGAAGCGGACGGGACGCCGAGCGCTCCGGCCTGCGGGCCGGGTACGGACTCGGTGATGGGGGCGCATGCGGCCGTCGCAAGCAACGCCGCGAGCAGAACGGCAATGAGTGAGGACGGTACAGACTGCGTCACGGCGTCACCGCCGATGCTTCCGCCGCGGAGGGGCCCGTTTCGACGGTGGGCACAATCCCGGGGCCGGGCAAGACGATCGTCGGCACGGTGCCTTCCGGGGTGAAGATGATTTTGTCGCTGGGATTCAGCGCGTCGGCGTTGGACTGGACCATGTTGAGTTGCAGGTAGCCCGGATTGGCGGCGAAGAGCTGGGCCAGGGCCAGTTCCACAGCGACGTCGGCTTTGGCGGATTCTACTGCGGCCAGGGCGCGGGCCTTTTGGATTTCGAGATCGCGTTCGGCGGCCAGCAAGTCGTTGCTCTTTTCGGCCTCGATGATGGCGCGTTCTGCTTCGACGCGGGCCAGTTCGTTGGCGCGTTCGGCTTCGATTACGGCCTTCTGCGCCTGGATCTTCTGGCGGTCCAACTCGGCAAGCGTTGTCTGCTGGCGCGCTTCTTCCTGCATACGGCTTTGCATGATGCGGATTTCGCCTTCCTGTAGGGCCTGTTCGGCCGCGGCTTCCGCATCTGCTTTCAGTTTGTCCTGCGCCGCCTTCTCAGTCAGTAGCCGGCTTTTCACGATTTCGTCCAGTCGCGCCTGTACGTCGGGCGAGAGCAGCACGTCGGGCACGGCCACGTTCTCGACGCGCAAGCCGAAGTTGGCGGCAAGCTTGTTCACTTCGTCATCGATGCAGGCGCGCAGTTCGTCGCGTGCGGTGCCGATGACGGCCTCGTCGAAGATGCGGTCACCGACGCAGACCTTCATGGCCTGTTTGGCGCGGTTTTCGATGCGCTCGCGGGCGGCCGTTTCGTCTATGTAGAGGGCGTTGTATTTGGCCCACAGCGCCTGGATGATGTCTTTGTGCTCTGCGCCGGGCCGGAAGATGTCGCCCGTGACGATGAGGCCTATCCGTTGTTTGTCCCGCGTGATCAGTTCTTCGTCGGTTACTTGAAAGGCGACGGCCTTGCTGGGCACGCGCTTGATGTCTACGAACAGACCCATGTCGGTGTAGACGCCGGGGCCGACCACGTCCTTGATGCGGCCGCTGGCAAATTGGACGCCGACCTCGTCCTCTTCGACGCGTTCCAGGAAGTAGAAGAAGCGGCTGGAGAAGCTGAAGAAGACCACGACCACCAAGAGGATGGCGAGGCCGATCACGATGGAGCGGATGGGCAGACTGTTTCGTCTCTCTGACTGCACGGCGAACCTCCCTGATTTCTATGCGAATCTGGTGCGCAAGTCGCACCAGCGTTTGCTCGGCTGGCTGCATTGTACCAGCCATCGGACTGCACCGGAACCACGCGGGGCGGGCGCGGGGCATTGCAGGTCCGCGGTAGCTCGTTATTCGGCAGAGTGGATTCCCGTGCGGGGCGGGAATGACAGGCGTACAATACGGCTACTACATGCAGTATGACGGTGGGCGGGCGGGGGCGGCTGACCGTGCGCTGACCGATGGCTGACCTCTGGCGGAGTGTAGGTGCGGGGGCTGACGTGGCGTGGGGCATTCCGTGCGACGGGCCGCTTGTTTTGGCGGCGCGGAAGGCGGGGCGTAAAATACGGAGGGCCAACCATCATCGGGCGGCTGAGTTCCGACCGGAAGCGCGCAACGACCCGGAAGAGAGAGACGATTGCCTACGACTAGACTGCCCGGCCTGATCGACGCGCACGTGCATTTGCGCGAGCCGGGGATGACGCACAAGGAAGACTTCCATAGCGGCACGACGTCGGCGCTGGCGGGCGGCGTGACGATGGTGCTGGACATGCCCAATACGCAGCCGCCGGCGGCGACGCCGGAAGCGTTTCGCGCCAAGGTCGAGGCGGCGGCGAAGTCGTGCGTGGTGGACGTGGGCCTGTTCGTGGGGGCCACCACGCGCCACGGCGGACGCATATCTGCCCGTGGCGAGCGAGGCGTGCGGGCTGAAGATCTACGTCAATGAGACCTTCGGCAGCCTGCGCATCGACGAACTGGGCCTGATGCACCGGCTCTTCCGCACGTGGGCGGAGAAGGCGGATGCGGTCGGGTACCGGCCGCGTGGCAGCGTGTCCGGGCTCGGTCCGATTGCAGTGCATGCCGAGGACATGATGGTTCCGGTCTGTCTTTGCCTGTCTGAGCTGTACGATGTGCCGCTGCACATTGTGCATGTGAGCCGCCGTAGCGAGATCGAGCTCTTGCGGCGTGCGAAGGAGAAGGGTTTGCCGGTGACGTGCGAGGTGACGCCGCACCATCTTTTCCTGTCGTCGGAGGATGCCGTGCGGCTGGGGCCGCTGGGCGATATGCGCCCCAAGCTGGCGTCGCCGGATGATGTGGCCGCGTTGTGGGAGAACCTGGACGTCGTGGACATCTTCGCCACGGACCATGCGCCGCACACGCTGGCGGAGAAGGGCGTGGCCGCCCAAGTAGAGAACCCGCCGCCGGGCGTGCCGGGCGTGGAGACGATGTTGCCGCTGCTGTTGACGGCGGTGGACGAAGGCCGGCTTGCGCTGGAGGATGTGGTGGAGCGGTGCACGCTTGGCCCGCGGCGCGTCTACGGGCTGCCGGCGCAGGCGAATACGTATGTGGACGTGGACACGGACGTGCGCTACGCCTTGTCCAACGAGGCGATGCACACGAAGTGCGGGTGGACGCCATTCGCGGGAATGGACGTCATCGGCCGCGTGGAGCGCGTCGTGCTGCGCGGAGAGGAGGTCTTTGCAGAGGGGGAAGTCAAGGCGGCAGGCGGATCGGGGAGGGTGCTCTTCCGGGAGGGAGAGACGCAGGATTGACGGAGCCGGGTCGCAGAGACTTCCGGCTCTTTTTATGTGAGACGATATTTGGTATTGAAGCGGGCCATGTCAGACAGCAACGGAGGGTGTAAGGCGTGAGCGTACAACAGAGGAAAGACGTGGGCAGCATGCCTGCCGACCACCGGGACAACGGCTTTTACGGCAGCGACATTATCAGCGTGAGCCAGTTCGACCGGCAGAACTTGGAGTATATTTTCGACGTTGCGCACGAGATGCGCGTATTGGTGGAACGGTTTGGCAGCGCGGATCTGCTGCAGGGGAAGATTCTGGCCAACCTGTTCTACGAGCCGAGCACGCGCACGAGTTCGAGCTTCCTGGCGGCCATGCTGCGCCTGGGCGGACAGGTGATTCCGATCAGCAACGTGCAGTATAGCTCGGTTACCAAGGGCGAGAGCTTGCCGGACACGGTGCGGACCCTGGAGAGCTACGTCGACGTTATCGTGTTGCGCCATCCGGAGGTCGGGTCGGCGGCAGTGGCGGCGCGGTACGCGGCCAAGCCGGTGATCAACGCGGGCGACGGGATTGGCGAGCACCCGTCACAGGCGTTGCTGGACCATTTCACGATCGTGGAGGAGCTGGGAGCGGTTGACGGGCTGAAGGTGGCGATGGTGGGCGACCTGAAGTATGGGCGCACGGTGCACAGCCTGACGAAGCTGCTCAACAACTACGATGTGGAGTTCTCGTTCGTCAGCCCGGATATCCTGGCGATGCCGGAGGATGTGCTGGACAGCTGTGCGCGCGGCCGGCACGCGCGTACAGCGTGACAGAGGATGTACACGATGTGATCGGCGAGGCGGATGTGTTGTACGTGACGCGGGTGCAGAAGGAACGCTTCGACGACATGGCGCAGTATGAGCGGCTGAAGGACCAGTACGTGGTGGACGAGGAGTTGATGACGCAGGCGAAGGAGCGCATGATCGTGATGCACCCGCTGCCGCGCGTGAATGAGATCAGCTACGGGGTGGATGAGGATCCGCGGGCCGCCTATTTCCGGCAGATGCGGAACGGCATGTATATCCGCATGGCGCTATTGGCAGCCGTGTTGGGCAAGGCATGATGCGTGCCGGCATGATGCGTGCCGGCACGAGGCGCATTGAAGTGTTGGGAATCGTAGCAATGTGCAAGGAAGCGATGCGGAGTCGCGAATAATGGGGCGAGGCAGGATGCGGGTCGGACTCGGTCTTCCAACGATGCGAAAGGCGGCGGCGACATTGGTCGCCGTCTGCCTGCTTCTATCGGGGCTTTCGCCCTTTCATGTGATGGAAGTGCGACGCTCCGGCCCAGGAACTGTCCGGTGCGCAGGCAAACGGCGACGACGAGTTGGTCTACCTGGGCCCGGGAGGCGTGATTAAGGTGTTCGACCCGACGGTTGCGGAGGGCGAGCCGGCCGTGGAGTGGCAGTCTCCGGGCGGAGGCTGGAACCACTTTGCTCTGGGCGATTTCAACGCGGACGGGGACGCGGAGATCGTTGCAATCAGCAGCGAGGGCGGGAATCGCCTGGCAGTCTTCGATCCGGTTGCCGAGGGGATCGATCCGGACGAAGCCGACGGGCAGATCAACGGGATTCCGTGGAAGCTGCTGCACGAGGAGCCGCTGACGGGGCCGCCGCTGATCGTGGCGGCGGGCGAGTTCGACCTGGATGCGCCGGCTGACGAGTTCGTCTACTATTACCGGATGCCGCTGGAAGAGATCGTGCAGTTGGACGACCCGTACCGCTTCGTAATTCGATCTGCACAGGGCGAGCTGCCGGACGGGCGCGCGTGGTCAACCGTGCTGACGCACGACAGCGGCAATCCCTGGGACAAGATCATCCCGGGCAACTACGACGGGGCCGGCCCGGACGAGATGGCGATGATCTTCACCGACCAGGGCAATCTGAGCGTATACCGGATCAACGGCAGCTCGCTGGAGAGAATTCGCCGCGAATCGGGCGTGGACAAGGAATGGCAGGACGGCGACGCGGGACAGTGGGTCCCCGGCGGGCAGGAGGAGCTGGCGGTGGGCCGAGAGGCGGACCTAGGCTACAACACTTTGTTCGTCACGTACTACGCTGCGGCCAATGTTTGGCCGGACCACCTGGCGGAGTACAACGACCCGCCGCCGCGCTCAGTCTTCATGGGCGACGTGAACGGCAGTGGGGATGACGAAGTGGTCGTGCTGCGCCAGGTGCCGTCGACTTTGGAGAGACGGCCGCACCTGTTCGTACGCAACCGGGGCAATGATGCGGTCGGTCTGGGAGATGTAAGGCTGGACGCGGATAATGGCTATCGCGCCGGGGTGGCGGGCGATATCGATGGGGATGGGCGGGATGAGATCGTAGTGATGCGCAATGACCGCATTCGCATGTTCACAGAGCCGGAGAAGTCAGCCGCGTTCAGAGACGAGCCGGCAAGTACCGATTCGAAATTGATCCTGGCCGGTAACCTCGATGCGATTGGGCTTTCGGGTGCGTCGCGCCTGGGGGCCAGCCCGGCGCGGGTGGACGACTCGGTGGTCTCAGGGACGGTGAGCCCGGTACATGCGATCGCGCTGTCGGACGTGGTCAACGGCAACAGTATTCCGTTTACATTTCGCGTGGAGGACGATTCCGACTGGTTGCAGGTGACGCGATCCGCGGAGACGACGCCTGCGACATTGAGCGTTACGCTGGACGCCAGCGAACTGATTACGGGCACGTTCACAGACAGGGTGATCATCGAGGCCGGGGGCGGAGCAGTGGTCAATTCGCCCTATCCGATCGATATTTCCATGACTGTGCAGCCGGGGTTGTCGCTGTCGCCGAGCGAAATCGTCGAGGTGCGCTACGACTGCGATGCGGGCGATGCGACATCGGCGTATGACATCGAGATCGAGGGCACGGAGGGGGCGGCGTACACGCTGACGCTGCAGTCGCCGGTGGCGTGGGCCGGTGTCAGCCCGACGACCGGCACCGTGCCGTCCAGCGCAGTACTGACACTGGACGGCGGCGAGCTGGGCGCAGGGCTCGGCGCGACGGAGCTGGTGGCGCGTGCGACGATCGCTGGCGAGGATGCGTTTGCGAAGGCTGAGGTGTTGCTGTTCTGTGCGCAGTCAGCAGTGTATTTGCCGGAAGTGACGAAGTAACTGTCCCGCTTAGTAGTCTTGTCGCGTGGTGACTGTCATTCTGAACCGAGTGAAGAATCTCGTCATTTAGCAGTACGGATGCTTCGCAAGCGCTCAGCACGACAATCGAAGCACTTACCGAGAGAACCGCTTAGTCGCCGACTGTGACGGCGCCAATATTGAAGCCCGGTTGCGTGACGGGCAGCCATGTATAGGGGCGCGAGGGGATTTCGAGCCCGTCGCTGGTGCGGACGACCTCGAGCAGAAGATCATAATCGCCTGCGGGCGTCTCGTGCGGCACGGGCAAGGAAGCCTGACCGCGCACGACGGTTCCGCCGGCCCACCTGCTGATGGGGTAGTGGGCAGGGCCGAGCGGCTCTTCCCACGATGCAACAACTTCATCCTTCTGGCCGATCAGCGAAATCCTCGCGGTGTACGCGTCCGTGTACTCACTGGGCCGGGGACGCCATAGCAGGTCCAGATGCATGGCGGCGCCGGGCGCGACCGTGCGCGGCGCGATGTCTGCACGCACGAGGTCAACGTAGTCGAAGCTGGTGATTCGTTCGCGCAGCGGGGGGGCCGCAGGGGAAAGCTCGACCTGGACCGGCCCGAGGGGTGCGGCGTAGGCTGGGCCGCCGGGCGTGTCCGCGGCGAGGGGGACAAGGTCGTCGACGCAGTAGACGACGAGCTCGAGGTCGTAGGGCCCCGGCGGCGTGGATGCGGGAACGGGCAGGGCCAGGACCTGCTGATGGGGGCGGCCGGCGACCGCGCTGGGGATGAAATCGCGCAGCGCTTCGTCGTGCTGCGCCCAGAGCTGGCCCTCCCTATCGACCAGGCGCAGGCTGGCGGCAAGGCCCTCGCCCGCCGTGAACCCGGGTAGGGTGGACCAGGTGACGGGCGCGTAGAGGTATGCGCCTGCCTGCGTGCGATCCGGAATGGAATAGCGATCCAGGACCAGGCGTCCTTCGAACAGGATGCGCGGCTCAGCCTACTTCCTCCCTCTGATGCGGCAGGTCGCCGCCGGCGTACTCTTCCAACTTCAGGAATCCCGGGCCGGTGAAGGCGGTCTCCGAATTCAGGTCTAGGCCGGAGCGCAGCCAGTTGCGGATGAGTCCGTTGGGGTCGTTGACGGTGTCGTAGAGGCGATAGTGCCAGATGCGGGCATGGTTGGACCCGATGGCTTCCAGGGCCGTCACAGCATTATCGCCCGTGATGGCGTAGAAGTCGGCCTCCTGCGAGCCCCAGCCGAGGGAGGGGTCACCGTCGATGCTGCCCGTGGTGATTCCCTGGGGGAATTTAGCTGCTGAGGCGTCTAGTGCTGCAGGGGCTGGCGCATCGCCCATGCGCGACCACGCGACGGGGCCGGGCGGCAGGGCGTCGTCCGGGCGCTGGATGCTTGTGGGCCAGTAGGTGTCGATGGCGGTATAGACCCAGCCGGCATTGGCGAGGATGGCGTCGCCGGGTCGCCATTGTTGGGCGAGCATAGCAACGGCGGCGCGGTGGTCGTCGGGCCGGTAGTCCGGGTGACGCCAGTAGCGGGAGGCGCTGTAGGCGGAGCCGGCGACGAGGGCGACGGCAACGAGTGCAAACGCGGGCGCGCCGGCGCTGGTACAGATAGAGCAGACCGGCCGCTGCGATCAAGGAGAAGGCGGGCGCGAAGGCGGCGAGATAGCGCACGTGGAAGATGGGTATAGCCAGGGCGCTGACGGCGAAGATGGCCAGGGGCGGCGCGAGGAGATAGAGCGGCAGCCAGTGGGTGAGGGGAGCGCGCTCCGGCGACGGGTGCGATTTCGTGTAGCCATACCAAGCTATGAAGAGCAGGACGGCCAGGGCCGCCCACAACCACACTTGCGCGCTGGGGACGCTTTGCCCGACGGCGTAGGCGGCGAAGGCGGCGGCGACGTCGGAGAGCGCTGGGACGATGCCGTCCCACGGCTGCCGCCAAGGGGGGACGGGGGGCTCCAGGACCTGGCGTGCGAAGGTGGGTATCCACGCGGCAAAGAGAAGGAGTGCGCCCGCCTGGGCCGCCACCCATGCGAGCGCCCCACGACCGAGATGCTTGTGGTTGCGGTTGCGCGATAGCAAATAGAAGGTGGTGAGGACCGCAAGGTTGACGCCAAGCAAGGCGAAGGCGAAGTAGTACAGGGTATACAGGCCGGCGGCCGCGGCTACGGCGTAGAGCGCCAGCCACGCGACGGTCGACGCGTTGTGGCTCTGGCCGGCGTGCGGGCCGGCCGTGGCTCGCGTGAACTGCAGGGCGGCCAAGAAGCACAGGAGCCCGAGCGCGGCGGCAACGGTGTACATGCGCACCTCTTGCGCGTACCAAAGTTGGAAGGGGTTGATGGCCGCAAGCCACACTGCCAGGAGGGCGGGAGAGTGTCCGAGGAGAATCCGGCCGATGGGCGCGAGCAGGGCGATGCTGAGCAGCCCGAACCAGAGGCTGGGATAGGCAAGTAGGTACTCCAGGGCGGGGGTTCCGAAGGGGGCCGTCACCGTGGCCCAGGCGTGGAGCAGGGCATAGTAGCCGGGCGGGTGAATGTCCAGCGTGGTGTGGGAGACCATGTCTGCGAACGGCTGGCGCGCCAGGAAGGCGCTGACGGTCTCGTCATACCAGAGCGACTCGTTGCCCAGGCGGTAGAGGCGGAGTAGGAACGCGACGAGCAGGCCGGCCAATGTCAAGAGGCGTCCGGCGGTCTCGGATAGTCGTATGGCGGAGCTGTCGGCGCTGGATTTCACGGGCTTCGCGTCACGGGTGATTGGCGGCTGCTCGCCTTGTCTGTGTGCAGGCGTCTCGGCGTCGTTCCGCTGCGCGGCCACAGTCTGCGCACGGAGTTCCTGGGGGCGGCGTGTCCGATATCTGCGCGCGGATGCGTCTGCGCCGCTGGGCGCGCGTGCGATCCGTCGCACGGTAAGGCTACCACAGAACGGCCGTGGACACGGAAGGGTGCGACCGTGTACGAGGCGCGCGTGGCCCGGCAGGGCGGCGGGAACGGACGCCAGTTTGCCGGCGTCTTTGGAAAAGGCAAGGTCACTAGGTACAATGGGACAACCTTTGGCTGATGCACTTGGCTGCCTTGCGCCGGTGCGCTCGCTTGCGCGGCGTGTCCGCAGCCGGCCCGTAACGGGCATGTGGGCGAACGCCCGGCTGTGCGTGTGTCGCATTGTGCGTTTGCGTGTGACCGCGACCGACACGAACAAACCTGGCACGAACAAACCTGACACGAATGACTGCTCTGCGTCTTCCACGATTGAATAGTACATCCCTAACGTCTGCCGGACGGCATTGGTTGTCCTATGTGGTAGCGGCGGCGGCTGTCGCGGCGGGCATGTGGGCTCTCTGGGTTGGGACGGCTAAGACGGTGGCTGTGGAAGTGGACGGCCACAGGCAGGAGATTCGCACGCACCGCGGGGATGTGGAAGGCGTGCTGTTTGATCTCGGCTTTGGCATTTCCGACGGCGATCGGGTGACGCCTGCGCTGGATACACCGGCGAGGGAAGCGGATTCTATCACGTTGTCGAGGGCCGTTCCGTACCGGATTTCGATCGACGGGACGTTAGTGGACGCGAGGAGCTGGGGCGCTACGCTGGCAGATGTGTTGTCTGACGCGGGGCTGACCGTCAACGCGCACGATACGCTTACAGTGAATGATGCGCCGGCGCAATTGAGCGATGCGGCGCCGCTTGCGCGGACGGTGGTGGTACCGACGACGTACCGGCGCGCGGAGTGGGACGGGGTTCGCGCGGAGCCGCACGGAATTCGCATCCGGCGGGCGGCCCCCATGACGGTCGACGACGGTACGCTGCCGTTTGAGATCCACACGACGGCGCAGACCGTGGGCGAAGCGCTGCGCGCCGAGGAGATCACGATCTATCTGGGCGATGTGGTAGTGCCGAGCCTGGGCAGCGAGGTCACGCCCGGCATGCGCGTTTCCATCCAGCGTAGCCGACCGGTCGCGTTCGAGGTGGACGGGCAGGTTGTGAAGACGCGGACGCGTGCGGAGACTGTGGCCGATGCGCTGGCGGAGGCGAAGATCGGGCTGTCGACGATGGACATGGTGTCTCCGCCGCTGGAGGCTGAGCTGCGTGAGGCGGAGACGGTCTCGGTTGTGCGGGTGGCTGAGGACATCGAGGTGGAAGAGGAAATCGCTCCGTTTGCAACGGTCTATGTGCCGGATGCGAATCTGCCCATCGACACGCAGCAACTGATTACGCCGGGCGCTGAAGGCATTTCGCGCAGCCGCTTCCGTGTGCGGTATGAAGACGGCGCGGAGGTGGCGCGCGAGCTTGAGGACACGTGGGTGGCGCAGGAACCGGCGGACCGGTCGATTGCGTACGGTCAGCAAATCGAGCCCAAGACGTTCACGGCCCCGAATGGAGCCCAGTACACCTACTGGCGGCAAGTGCGCATGTTGGCGTCCAGCTACAGCGCGGGAACGGCCGGCGTCTCGCCCGACAAGTCGTATTATGGGCGCACCTATACGGGAGAGCCGATGCGGTATGGCATCGTCGCCGTCGACCCGGCAGTGATCCCCCTGCGTTCGAAGGTCTATGTGTCGGACTACGGGGAAGGCGATGCGCTGGATATCGGCAGCGCCATCCGCGCGCGGCGCATCGACCTGGGCTACGATGACGACAACCTGGTGCTGTGGAACAAGTGGGTCGACGTCTATCTGCTGTGGCCGCCGCCCGCTTCGCATCAGATCACATGGGTGCTGCCCAACTGGCCAAAACCTCCACAATGATGGGAGTGAATGGCGGCGCGCTCGTCTGGGAGCGATTGCCTGTGCACCGGCGCTACGGGTTCCGGCGATTTTTCGCGTAATGAAATTCGGATGGCATGACGGATTCTGTTTCTAGGGCCGGACCACGTGCCGGATGGATCGTATACTTGCTGCTGGCGCTGGTTGTTCTCGGCGGACTATGGCTGCGCGTATGGAACGTCAACTTCGACCAGGGCATCGGCAGCCACCCGGATGAACGCAGCACAGCGTGCTTCTATGCGACCTCGCTGCGCATGCCCGCCAGTTGGGAGGAGTTCCGGGATCCGCGCCAGAGCCCGCTGAACCCCCTGTGGGACACCGCACAGCAGACGCGGCGCAGCTTCACGTATGGACATTTGCCCCTCTATTTGGGCGTGGCGGCCGGCGAAGGAATGCACCGGCTGGCGCCGCTATTCGAGCGTGCGGGCGGGCCCGCGGCCGCCGTTGACATCATGGCGCGTGCCCACGCGGAGTGCGGCGCGATCGCGGTGGCGGGCCGGCTGACGATCGCCTTGCTGGATACCCTCACAATCGTATTCCTGTTTCTGTTGGGCCGGCTGCTGTTTGGACCTGTGGCCGGGCTGCTGGCTGCGGCATTCTATGCGTTCAGCGCGCAGGCGATCCAGCTCAGTCATTTCTTCGCCATGGATCCGGCGTCCACGACGTTTGTCGTGCTGGCGGTGTACGGCGGCGTCAAGATGTGGCGGCGAGGAAGCGTCGCCAGCGCGCTGTTGACAGGCGTGGCTGCAGGTCTGGCCATTTCCTCCAAGTTCAGCTCGTTGCCGGTGCTTGCCGTGCCGGTTGCCGCGGGCGTTCTGGCCATCGTGTACGAGGGGCAGCGCTCGCATAGGGACGGAACGCAGGCGGACGGACGCGTGCAGTTCCGAGCGGTGACGGGGATTGCGTTGTCGCTGCTGGCTGCGGTGGTAACGTTCGCGGTGACGAGTCCGTACGCGGTGCTGGACTGGGAGAACTTCCTGCAGGCGACGTTGGTGGAGCAGGGCAGGATGGTGCGCGGCATTGCCGACATGCCGTTCACGCGGCAGTACCGCAACACGGCGCCCTATCTCTATTTCATACAGCAGCAGATCGCCTGGGGCCTGTGGTGGCCGCTGGGGCTGATCGCGCTGGCGGGGACGCTGACCATGTTCGCGTCCATGCTGGTGACGCTGGCGCGGATCGTGCGCAACTGGGTGCGCGTGGCGCGAGGGGAGGCGGGGAGCATCCGTCTGCCCGAGTACTATCAGGTCGGTGCGCTGATTGCGTGGGCGTGGGTGCTGCCGTATTTCGCGATTACGGGCGCGTTCTTGGCGAAGTTCAACCGCTATATGAGCCCGCTGCTGCCGTTTGCCGCGCTGTTCGCTGCGGGCATGATCTGGCTGTTGTGGCGCACGCCGGAGCGCGAGCAGGCGAGTTCGCCCGTGGTGCAGGACGAGGAGGAGCCGGCGGACGAGCCGGTGGATGAGCTGGTAAACGAGCCCGCGGACGCGGCGCGGCGAGCCTACAGAGTGCGCAAGGGGCTGGCGGCAGCACTTGCCGTGATAGGCGTGGCGGGCGGGCTGTTCTGGTCCGCCGCATATGTGAACGGCGTGTATCGCGGGGAGCATACGTGGATTACGGCCAGCCGCTGGATGTACGAGAACGTGCCGGAAGGGTCCGTGATCCTGTGGGAGCTGTGGGACGATCCGCTGCCGAAGTCGATTCCGGGCGAACCGGGCATGGACATGGGCACGCAGGGCTGCGCAACATCGACTGGAGCCCGTATGAAGAGGACACGGCTGAGAAATACGAGATCCTGAAGGCGAAGCTGCGCGAGGCGGACTACGTGGCCTACAGCTCCAAGCGCATCTACGACAGTGTGGACGAGCTGCCGCAGCGGTACCCCATGACCACGCGCTACTACGACGCCATGTGGGACGGCAGTCTCGGCTACGAACTTGCGTTGGAGGCGACGTCCCCGCCGCGGCTTTTTGGGTTCACGTTCGACGACAGGCGCGCGGACGAGAGTTGGAGCCTGTACGACCATCCCCAGGTGACCGTGTTCCGCAAGGTGCGCGACCTGAGCGACGCGGAGTTCGACGCGGTGCTGGGCGGGAGCTGGGAGCAGGCGGTCGCCTATGACACGGGGGACCTGTCGTTGCTGAGCCGGCCGCTGGTGTGGCTCGGGCTGCGCGGCGGACCGGGGGCCGAGTACGAGGGCGCGTTCGGAGCCGTGCTGCGCATGATCTCGGGGCAGGAGGATTCAGCGGGCAGTGCGGATCAGGACGCCCAGCAGTTGCTCGATACGCCGCTGGCGGAGCTGGCCGTGGTCGACAATTACCGCTGGAACGTCTGGGCAAGCGAGCGCCCGGTTGCGGCGGCGGCGGTGTGGTGGCTGGTGTTGACGCTGCTGGGTTGGGCGGTGTGGCCCCTGTGCTTCCACCTGTTCGGTTCATTTCGGGACCGGGGGTATCTGCTGAGCAGAACGGCAGGCTGGCTGCTGGCGGGCTGGCTGTTGTGGATTGCGGCCAGCGTGGGGGTGCTGGATAATAGCGTTCGCAACGCGTGGATTGCGGCGGCCATTGTGGCGGTGGCAGGCGGGTTCGTCGCGTTTCGGTCATGGCGGGAGATGCGCGCCTTCATGGGGACGAACTGGCCGTTGTTGCTGGCCGGAGAGGCCGTGGCCGGCGCAGCGTTTGCCGGCTTTCTGTTGATACGCATGGCGAACCCGGACCTGTGGCAGCCGTGGTACGGCGGCGAGAAGTTCATGGAGTTTGCGTTCCTCAACGGCATTCTGCGCAGCCCGACCTTTCCGCCGGTCGATCCGCACTTCGCCGGCGGCTTCATCAACTACTACTATTTCGGCATCTATCTCGCCGCGTATTTGATCAAACTGACGGGCATCTACGCGGAAGTGGCGTTCAACCTGACGATTGCGATGCTGTTTGCGCTGACCGTGTCCAACGCGTTTTCGATTGCGTATACCGCGTATGCGTTTCTGGCGCGGGACAGGGGCGCGGCGAGCTGTCCTGGCGCACGGGACTGGCGGCGGCGATGCTTGCGCCGCTGTTTATCGCCGTGATCGGAAACCTGGACGGCTTCGCGCAGGTGGCGCGCAAGCTGGCCGAGCAGGGGCAGGCGCGGCCAGGGGGCGCAGAGGCGGACGGCGCACTGGCGGCGGTGGCCGTGCTGCCGGATGCGGTGGTGGGCCTGGGGTCTGCGCTGACGGGCCGGGCCCCGCTGCCGGCCTATGATTTCTGGGCGCCGAGCCGGGTGATCCCGCACACGATCAATGAGTTTCCCTACTGGAGCTTTCTGTTCGCGGATTTGCATCCGCACGTGATCGGGATACCGCTGGCGTTGCTGTTCTGTGCATTGCTGCTGGCCCTGCTTTCGACACAGCGGAACGGATGGCGTGTACTGCTGCCCGTGTTGGCTGCGATGGGCTTCCTGCTGGGCGCGCTGAGCAGCGTGAACCTGTGGGAGCTGCCCACGTATCTGGGCCTCGGCATCCTGGGGCTGGCCGTGCACCAGTTCCGCTCGCACGGACGCGTGCATCCGTTGGCGGTTGCGACCGGCGGCGCGATCTATGCGGGCGTGGCCGTGGTCACCTTCCTGCCGTTCTTTCGTAACTATGCCAATGTGGGCGCGTCAGGCATTGGCCTGGTGCGCGAGCCGGACCCCCTGGGAACGTGGCTGTCCATCTGGGGACTGTTTCTGTTTGTGATTGCGTCGTGGCTGGCGTATGCGACGGCGCTGCGACCTGCGCGTACTGTGTCGCCGGGGCCCGCGTATGCGCCGACGGGGGATGAGCGGGCGTATAGCCTGGCCCTGCGCGAGTACGACCGGCTGCCGCGCATGGTCTACCTGCACCGGCTGCTGGTGCGGAAGCCCACGTTCGGCTATCTGTTCGGGCTGAGCCTGATCCCCGTCTGCCTGCTGGCGGCGGTTGCACTGGCGGTACTGGGCTATGGCGTGCTTGGGCTGTGCGTGGCGTTGCTGGGGCCGGCGTGGATGTTGTTGTGGAAGCGAGGGACTGATTCGGACCCGGCTGCGCTGTTGATCGCGCTGCTGTCGTTTGCGTCGCTGGCGATCCTGGCGGGGACGCAGGTCGTGTTTCTCCGCGATTTCCTGCAGGGCGGCGAATGGTATCGCATGAACACGCTGTTCAAGTTCTTCATACAGGTGTGGCTGCTGCTGGGTCTGGCGGCCGCGATCGCCGTGCCGCGGCTCTGGCGTGCGCTGTTGCACCCGGTGAAGCGGCCAGACGCGGACGGGGCTGCGGAGCAGCGCAGTTGGGTGCGCAGGGCCTTCGCCGTTGGCTGGGCAAGCGTCCTGGCGCTGCTCGTCCTCGCGAGCCTGAGCTTCACTGCGTTCGGGACGCCGGCGCGCCTGTCACAGCGGCTGAACGGCTGGCGGCCTGCATTCGGCACGCTTGAACGGGATGGACTACATGCGCCAGGGCGCGTATAGCTGGCCGGACGGATCGAATACGATTGAGTTGAAGCATGATTGGGAAGCGATCCGCTGGCTGCTGGACAACGTGCGCGGCAATCCCGTGATCGTCGAGTCCTCCGAGGTGGACTACTATCGTGCGGGCAGTTCGCGCGTGGCGAGTTTGACGGGGATAAGCGGGCTGCGCGGCATGCATGAATCGGAGCAACGTTCGGGCGAAGCGCTGGCGGCGCGGGAGCAGTTGCACCGGGAATTCTGGAACAATCCTGACGTGGCGCGCACGATGGGCATCATCGATGAACTGGGCGTGTCGCTGATCTACGCGGGCCAACTGGAGGCGTACTCTGCATCCGGACGGCGTCGCCAAGCTGCAGGAGATGGAGGCGCAGGGGTTGCTGGATACGCTGTTCGAGAATGAAGGCGTCACGGTGTACGGCGTCAAGGACGGGCTGCTGCAGCGGCCGGACGGGGCATTCGTACCCGCCATGCGCAACGATGGAAGCAAGGGGTAGGGGGCCCCGACGATGCCGGCTCTTTGTGATGCGCCGCATGTGCGGTGCGCACGCGGTCCAAGACTGCGGGTGCGACTGTGAGGCTTGATCTATTGGCAGACATCGCGCCGTGGTATGTGGCGATGCAGTTGTGCGCGGTGGCGGCGCTGCCGCTGGCGATTCGCTTCTTCGGTGACTTGCCAGACCGGGGCTATGCGTTTGCGAAGGTGCTGGGCGTCTTTCTGGTGGGCGTGGCGCTGTGGCTGGGGACGAGTTACGGGTTGCTGCGAAACGAGTTCGGCGGGGCCATGCTGGCGCTGGGCGCGGTCACGGCCGTAAGTTACGGATTCGGCGGATGGCGGGCCCTGCAGGCTGCCTGGGATGACACGGCGTCTGCGGGACGCGGCAGGCAGTGGTACGTGGTGTCTGTGGAGACGCTGTTTCTCGTGGCATTTGGCGTGTGGGCGTGGGTGCGGGCGCACGACCCGGCGGCCAACCATACGGAACAGCCCATGGACCTGATGTTCATGAACAGCATCTGGACAAGCCCAACGTATCCGCCGCGGGACGCATGGTTGGCCGGCTATCCGATCAGCTACTACTATCTCGGCTATTGGCTGCTCACGACACTGGGCCACCTGTCGTCGACCGCCGCCGTCGATTGCGTACAACGTGGGTCAGGCGTCGTGGTATGGGCTGCTGCTGGTGACGAGCTATGGACTGGGCTTCAACCTGTTTGCGCTGGGGTCCGGGGGAGGATGGGACACGGTCCGCGGGGCGTGGCGGAGGGAGGCGAGCTATGGGGGCG
Source organism: uncultured Chloroflexia bacterium (assembly GCA_963752485.1). Lineage (GTDB taxonomy): Bacteria > Chloroflexota > Anaerolineae > Caldilineales > Caldilineaceae > JASGTU01. The sequence goes on along the minus strand of CAVVYP010000006.1, from coordinate 701,520 downwards.
GGCAGGAGTCGGGCGCGGCCGTAGTTGCGGGGCTGCTGACGGCGGTGTTTACTGGTGTCGTGGGCAACCTGCAGGTGTTGCTGGAATGGACGTATGCGCGCGGGCTCCGATCTGGCGCGACTCGCATCGTGGGTGGACGTGAACGGTTTTCCGGAGAACGCGCAGCAGTCGGGCAAATGGTATATGGGCTATGACTGGTGGTGGTGGCGGAGCAGCCGTGTGCTCGCGGACCAGGATCTGCTGGGCAATCATATCGAGGTGATCGACGAGTTTCCCATGTTCAGCTATGTGCTGGGCGACAACCACCCGCACGTGCTGGCGATGCCGGTGGTGATCCTGGTGATCGGCATGGCGCTGAGCGTGTTCTTGTCGGCGAGCGGCGCGGCGGCGCCGGCGAGCGAAGGCAACCGCGTGACGATCGCCTGGCGGCGCGTGGTGGCGTCGATGCCGATGGGGTACGCCGGGCTTGCTCTTGTGGCGGTGGCGAGCGGTGGGCTGGTGTTTCTGAACACGTGGGACTACCCGCCCTATTTGCTTCTGTCGACGGGCGGCCTGTTCGCGGGGCTGTGCGGCGCGCAGTCCGCTTCGCACTCGCTGACGCGACGCGATTTCGGTGCGGCGGCGATGGCGGCTGCGCTGTTCGGCATGGCCCTCGTGGCGGCGACACTGGCCGTCTATTTGCCCTATTTCATGACGGCGCAGAGCCAGGCGGGCGGTTTTGTGCCCAACCTGTTCAATCCTTCGCGGCTGCAACAGGTGATGCTGATGTTCGGCGCATTCTTGCCGGCGATTGGCGGCCTGCTTTGGTGGGGATGGAGCCGCCAGCGGCCGCGGGCCGTCGTGGTCGGTGTGAGCGCGGCGCTCGTGTTGGGCGCGCCGATTGCGTTCTTGGCGCTGAGCGCAGCGCTGGCAGGGGGAACGGAGCGAGGCCGGGCGCTATTGAGCCGGATGGCGCTGCCGGACGGGGCTTCCAGCCATATGCCGTTCATTGTCGAGCGGTGGACGACGAGACCGTACACGTTTCTGCTGTTTGGTCTGGCGTTGACGGTGTGCGTGGCCGTCGTGTGGGCGGCGTTTTCCAGGCCGCGGGGGTCCGGTGTGGGACCCACCGGCCAATTTGTGTTATTGGTGGCGGGGCTGGCAATGCTTTTGGTCTACGCGCCCGAGTTCGTGTATCTTCGTGACAACTTTGGCACGCGCATGAACACGGTGTTCAAGTTCTATTACCAGGCCTGGCTGCTGATGGCGATCGCTGCGGCCTATGCGGTGGCCAATGCGCTCTTCACACGCGGCAGGGGCATCCCGGTGGTGGCGCGAGGGCTGGCCGTGGTGACGCTGGTTCTTGCGGCGGGTGCGCTTCTGTTTCCGGCGGCGGGCGTGTACAGCAAGACGATGGGATTTTCCGCGGAGCGGCCCACGCTGGATGCGACGGCGTATGTGCTGGCAGAGAATGCGGCAGAGCTGGGCGCCGTGGAATGGGTGCGTGCGAACACGGATACGGATGATGTCGTCTTGGAGGGCAGGGGCGCCAGTTACCGCGCGTCGCACAACCGCATCAGCGCGATGACGGGCCGTGCGACTCTGCTCGGCTGGGAGGGACACGAGTCGCAGTGGCGCGGAGAGCGCTACGGCGAAATGGCCGGCGGCCGCGCGGAGCTACTGGAGCTTGTGTACCGCACGGCGCGGGCAGACGAGATCCCGGGCCTCCTGGAGGAGTGGGGGATCGACTACGTGTATGTGGGGCCGTCGGAACGCGAACGGTACGGCGTGTCGCCCCGGTCCGAGTTACGATTCGCAGAGGCGATGGACCTCGTGTATGACGGGGACGGCGTGGCGATCTACGGGCGCAGGTAGGCTGCAGACAGGCTGCAGGGGGCGATAGGGCGCAGGACAGGCGCGGGACACGGGATGTTGCGAATGGTAGAGGGAGTGGGCGAAGTGCAATACGGAGGCGAGGCGACTGCGCCGGCACGGTCTGTGCGCGGGACGTGGAAAGCGATCACTGTTGAGCACGCGCTCTATGCCGCGATCTTTGCGGCGGGCGTGGCAGTGCGCTTCTGGGGTCTGGCGCGCATGCCTCTGAATGCACTGGAGGCGATGAATTCCCTGGCGGCGTGGCAGGCGGCGATGGGCGTTGCGGCGCCGATCGATGTGACGCCTGCCAGTCCGCTGTTTCTCCATTTGCAGACTCTGGTCTTCTGGCTGGGCGCCAATGGAGACGGCGCTGCACGCGTTGTCAGCGCGGCGGCGGGCTCGCTGCTGGTGCTGGTCCCGTGGATGTTGCGTGGCGTGCTGGGCCGGCCGGCGGCGCTAGTGCTGAGCCTTCTGTTTGCGCTGGACCCGTGGCTCGTGGCGTTCAGCCGGTTTGCCGACGGGGCCATGGTGAGCACGACGCTGGCCGTGCTACTGCTTGCGCTGCTTGCCACGCTCGGCCTGGCAGAGGCAGCGAGCGCAGCAGGTGCAGCGAGCGCAGCGGGCGCACGGTCCGCGGGCGCGGCGGACATGGATCGGCGCAAGACCTACACGGCGCTGGCGGCGATTGCAGGGGGCCTGTTCGTCACGAGCGGCTGCTTGGCGTGGAGCTATTTGCCGGTGCTGGTCGTTTTCATAGTTCTTAACCTTGCGAGTCTGCGGCGGGCGCTTGTCTTGGATGCGGGTGCGGCGGCTTGGTTTGTGGGCGCGCTCGTAGTGGGGGCGACGGGCTGGCTGACGAACCCGGGCAACGCCGGATTGATCAGCGCGAGCCTGACGGCGTGGGCGGATTCGAGGCTGGCGTCAGGTTGGCCGCTGGCGGGGACGCAGCTCGGCGACGCGTATGCGTTCGGCTGGCCGTTGCGCACGTTGCTGGCCGATCAACCGCTGGTGATGCTGTTTGGATTGGGCGGCATCGTGCACATGACGTGGCGCGGCCGGTTGCCGACGTATTCGACGCTGCATTGGCGCGAGATGCTCTGGTTCTGGCTGGCGTGGGGGGCGATGCTGAATTTGCTGCCGGGCCGCAGTCCGACTAGCCTACTGGTCTTGGTGTTGCCGCTGTTGTTTGGCGCGGCGTACGCCGTGGGCCGGGTGATCACAGTGATGCCGGTGGGCGAGAAGGGGCGCGAGACGATGGCGGTGGTTGGTACGCTGCTGCTGCTTCTGTTTTCGGCTGCGCTGTGGGGCGCGTCGCTTGCGTCCAGCCCGACGCTGGACGCGCTGGTGGCGCAGGCGGTGGTCTTGCTGCTCTTGCTGTCGGCGGCGATCCTGGCGTTCTTCGGGATATGGTCCGGCTGGCGCGAGGCGATCTGGGCGGGGGTTGTGGCCTTCGGCATTGTCCTGCTGGCGCTGAACGCGGGCGCGACGTGGCGGGTGAATCACTGGTATGCGTTGGGCCGGCCGGGTGGCCTGTTTGCTGAATCGAGCGAGATGGGCGTGCGCCGATTGGCAAGCGATGTGCGGATATTGAGTGCGCAGCGTGCCGGCGATCCGTACGAGCTGCCGGTGGTGATCGAGAACTCGGCCGTCGAACCGGCGGCGAACGAGTTGGTGGGGCAAGGGGGTATGGGGAGCGCAGTGAACGGTCGCCGGGCGCTATTGGGCTGGTATCTGCGCGACATGCGCCGGCTGCAGGTTGGAACCAGCGGCGACGTGACCGGCGGTGCGCAGCGCGAGCCGCTGGTGATTAGCGGGTCGAGCGCGGGAGACGTACCGCCGTCGCTTGGCGGCAAGGATTATGTGGGAACCGAGTATGAACTGCGCGCGTGGTTGCCGACGGGGTTCGCTGGCGAGGAGATGGCCGGCGCGTCACCGGAGGCGCAGGGGGTTCGTCCGTGGCTGGAGCGCGGTTGGTCACAACGTGTGCAGCCGTGGTTGCGCTGGTCGCTGTACCGGAAGGGCGTTGCCCCGGCGGTGGGTGAGTCGGTGACGTTGTGGGCTCCGCGCCAGCAGTAGGGGGTGCGGGGATGCGCGGGAATGGCGGCGGTCCGAACGGGCAATCTCTGCGGGGCGGTGATGCAACGTGGATGGGGGCGTCACCCTGGAAGGGTGACCTACGGGGCTTGTGCGCGGGGCGCTGATGGGATGTGGATGGGGGGCGTCACCCTGGAAGGGTGACCTACGGGGCTTGTGCGCGGGGCGCTGATGGGATGTGGATGGGGGGCGTCACCCTGGAAGGGTGACCTACGGGGCTTGTGCGTGGGGCGATGATGGGATGTGGATGGGGGACGTCACCGTCACCCTGGAGGGGTGACCTACGGTTAATGGGGCCCTGATTGGTAGACGGCTGCATGAGGGTTGTGGGATTGAGCAGGTATGCGAGAGAGCCAGTAAGTGACGTATGGAACCAAGTGAGACTTTGACTGACGTGGTGAAGCCAGAATCGAAGGACATCGCGCCCACGGACGGCGCAGGGGCAGAGGGCGCCGCCACGGTGGAGGACGCCGGTGTACTCGATCGGTCGTTCTTTGAGCTTGCGCCGATCACGTGGGAAACGATCGTGTGGGCGATTCTGCTGGTCGTTGCGGCGGTCGCGCGGTTCTACATACTCGGCGCGCGCGCTATGAGCCACGACGAAAGCCTGCACGCGCTCTACTCGTACTATCTGTACGATGCGGGCAACTACGCGCACGATCCGATGATGCACGGTCCGTTCCTTTTTCACGTCAACGCGCTGGTCTACTTCCTGTTCGGCGATTCGGACACGACGGCGCGTTTGGCACCGGCGCTGGCCGGTCTTGCGGTGGTGGCGATGGTGATTCCTTACCGGCGCTATATCGGGCGGTTGGGTGCGCTGGCCGCGGGCGTGCTTGTGGCGTTCGGCCCCAGCCTGTTGTTCCACAGCCGCTATATCCGCAACGACATCTATATCGCACTGTTCGCGATGGTGTGGATCTACGCTGCGTTTCGCTATTTGGAAGTGCGCAACGAGCGGCGCATGCGCTGGCTGACCGTGATGGCGCTGGCGATGGCTTTTGGGTTCATCACCAAGGAGAACAATTTCATCCTGGGCGCACTGCTGGGCGCGTTCTTTGTGCTCTTCGCTCTTTGGCAGGTCATCGGGCCGAACGCATTTTTGGCCGCGGCGCCGGTGCTGTTCGGGGGCGCGGCGGCGTTCTGGTTGTATGAAACGGACAAGACCAGTCTTGCGCTTGTTGCGGCCGCCGCAGGCTTGGCAGGGTCCGCTGCGTTGCTGGTGTTGTGGCTGCGCGGCGAGAGCTGGGCAGGGCTGCGCCGCAATCGCGCGGCGGACCTGGCGATCGTCATGTTGACGCTGGTGTTGCCGTTCGCGGCTCCGCTGGGGCATGCGGTGCTGGGCTGGGACCCGATGGCCACGGACACGGTGGACCTGGCGCTTTCCGCCGGGCTGGTGGCGCTGATGATTGCGGCCAGCGTGGGCATCTCATTCTATTGGTTTGGGATGCGGGACCAAGAGGACTTTGCGGCGGGCGTTACCTGGGCGCAGTGGGCGCAGGTGATGGGCGTGTTCTGGGTGATTCAGATATTGTTTTTCACGACGTTTCTGACCAACACGCGGGACGGCCTGGCCAGCGGTGTCGTGGGCAGTCTGGGGTACTGGCTTGCGCAACAGGAGGTGGCGCGCGGAGGACAGCCCTGGTACTACTATTTGATGCTGGGCAGCCTGTACGAGTTTCTGCCTATCCTGTTGTCGCTGGGCGGGGCGATTACGGTGCTGGTCGCGACGATTCGCCGCGCCGCGTGGGACCCTGTAGCGACCCGCGATCTTCCGCCACGCATAGCCGCAGCGGAGGCGGACGCATCGTTTGCGAATGCATCGGCCTTGGGTACCTTGACCGCGGATGGACCGGATGCGTCCAGCGCGGATGTGTCCGGCGGGGACGCTTCGCGGTCTGGACGTGCGGAGAACCGGCGTGCGTTTGCGCTGTTCAGCGTGTATTGGATTGCGGGAAGCTGGGCCGCGTATATGGCTGCGGGCGAGAAGATGCCGTGGCTGATGACGCACATGGCGCTGCCCATGGCGATCTTTGGCGGTTGGTGGTTTGGCTGGCTTGTCTTTCGCATAGACTGGAAGCAGGCGCGGCAGAGCCGGGCGGTGTGGTTGATTGCGGCCACGCCGGCGCTGGTCTTTCTGCTCACGGCGCTGTTTCGCGACGGGCCGTCGTTGGGCCGAAGCGCGGACGCGGTGTCTTCGACGGTGCAATGGATCGTGGCCCTGGGGATTTTCGTGGGCCTGGCCTATGGCGTGGTGCGGGCGGCGAGCCGGTCGGGCTGGAGGAACGCGGGCGCGTTGATGGGCGTGGGGGGCGTGGCGCTGCTGCTCCTGCTGACGCTGCGGTTCACCTATCTGCTGAACTATATCAACTACGATATGGCGACCGAGTATCTGGTCTATGCGCACGGCTCGCCGGACATCAAACGGGCGCTGGACGAAATCGACCATATCAGCGAGCGGACGGTGGGTGACCGCAACATCGTCGTCGCGTATGACGATGAGAGCTCCTGGCCGTTGAGCTGGTATATGCGCCTGTATCCCAACAGCCGCTTCTATGCCGCAACGCCCACGAGCGAGGCGATGACGGCGCCGGTGATCCTGGTGGGCCCCAAGAACTTTGAGGCGGTTCGACCGTATGTGGCGCGCGATTACGTGAAACGGGCGTACCGGCGCATCTGGTGGCCGGACCAGGGCTACTTCAATTTGACGTGGCGAGAGGTCTTCGATGCGCTGCGCGACGCGGAGCAGAGAGAGCGCATCTTTGAGATCGCGTTCTACCGGCGCTATCGGGATGCGGAAGACCCGAGCAGGCTGCGGGATCTGACGCAATGGCCGACGCGGTCGGACATGGAGATGTATGTGCGGCGGGACATCGCCGAAGAGATCTGGGACATTTCGGTGTTGCCGGTGGAGTCGGCCAGCAGCACCCTGCAGGCGCAGGTTCGCGAAGTCGAAGTTCCGTTGGCCGCATCCGCCATCTACAACGCGGAGTATGACGGTCTGCCGTTGCGCACGCCGCGCGCTGTGGCGATCGGCGCGGACGGGCGCGTCGTCATCGCCGATTCGGGCAATCACCGCATCGTCGTGCTGAACGCGGCCGGCGAGTTGTTGCACACGTTCGGCAGCCATTGTCGCTTTGACCAGGGCCTGCCTTTGGACTGCCAGGACCTGGACGGCGACGGCCCGATGCAGCCGGGAGACGGCCAGTTCAACGAGCCATGGGGCGTGGCTGTGGACGGGTCCGGCGCCATCTTATGTGGCGGATACGTGGAACGGGCGAATCCAGGCCTTTGACGCGGACGGAAGCTATCTGCGCAGTTGGGGCTATTACAACACGACCAACGGGGAGCTCGGCGACCCCTATGCCATGTTTGGCCCGCGTGGCGTTGCCGTGGACCTGAACGGAAATGTGCTGGTGGCAGACACGGGAAACAAGCGCATCGTGCGCTTCACGCCCAACGGCGAGTTCGTGGACCAGGTGGGCGGTGGCGGCGTGATCCTCGGTCGCTTCGAGGAACCGACTGATGTGGCGGTCGACCCGCGCGATGGTTCCATCTTCGTGGCGGACAACTGGAACCGCCGCATTCAGAAGCTGGATCCGAGCTTGGCGCCGCTTGCGGAGTGGCCGGTGCCCGGGTGGGAAAGCCGGGAGATCTTCCATAAGCCGTCGATCACGGTGGCGGTGAACGGGGACGTCTATATCACTGAACCCGACTTCTACCGGGTGGTGGTGTACGATGCGGCAGGCCAACTCAAGGCGGCGTTCGGCGACTATGGTACGGAGGCGGACCGCTTTGCACTGCCCAACGGCATCGAGGCCGGGCCAGACTCCGGCGCGGTGATCGTGGCCGACGCGGACAACAGCCGCATGATGGTCTTCCCGGCGCTGCAATAGGGCCACGCGGCAGCGAGACGCGGAAGCGGCATAGCGTACAGACGAACCGTACAGACTAGCCGCAACCACGCGCCGTACACACGCACCATATTCACACACAGTAGGCACAGATCGAGAAGGCACACGTAGCGACAACCCTTGGCTGAGCGCCGGCCGTCACCTCGCCGCCGCACCGACAGATGGACCGCATCAGATGAATTCGGTACCGACGATTCGCCGATTCCTAGCCGGGGCGGCGCTTGCGACGATCGGCGTCTCCGGCCAGATGTTGCTGCGCGGGGAGTCGAGGGTTGTGGGCGGCGCGCTCTTGCTGGCGTGCGGCGGTTCTGTTCACGCTGCTGTTTTGGGGCAAGCGGATCACCAATGCGGCGCTGGACCTGCGGGCATCCGACAACCTGAGCCGAAGCGACTGGATTGCGGCCGGCTCGCTTGCCGTCGCGGCGGGATTTTCCGTTGCCGGGCTGATCGTGCTCGACGTTCGCGAGCCGAGCGCCACGTTCTGGGCTGTCTACCTGGCGGGCCTGGTCACGCTGATCGCCGCGCCGGTTGGCGTCGTGGTCGTGGAACGCGTGCGCGAGCTAGGCTGGGGTGCGCCAACCACGTGGCTGTGGCTGCTGGCGATCGTGGGCGTGGCGGCCCTGGCGCGGCTGGCGGGGCTCGCCAGCCAGCCTTTCGGCACCTGGTATGACGAGGCGGCGAACGGGCTCGAGGCGCTGCGCATCATCAACGAGCCGCAATACCGACCCGTATATACGGACGGCGTGAATGCCACCGGCCACTATCTATATCTGATCGTCGCCGCGTTCGAAATGTTGGGCGTGCACACGCGGTCGATTCGCCTGATCAGTGCGGTGGCCGGCATCGCCACCGTGGCGGCTGCGTACATGGCAGGGCGGGAGCTTTTCGGTCGGTCCATGGGGCTCGTGCTCGCGTTCATGCTGGCGATTTCTCGCTGGGCCATCAACTTCAGCCGGCTGGGGATGTACAACGCGTTGACGCCGCTGTTTGAACTACTCACCATCGCGTTTCTTAGCCAGGGCCTTGCGGCGGAACCGCCTGGCCGACTACGTGCTTGCGGGCGTGTCCTTGGGGCTGGGATTCTGCTTCTATGCGGCGTTCCAGTTGTTTGCGGCGGCGCTGGCGCTGTTCCTGGCGTATCTTGTGGTGGCGCGCTGGAGGCCGGCGCCTCGCTTCTGGGTCGGCATGGGGATGTTGGCGCTCAGCGCCCTGATCGTGGTGGCGCCGATCATTGCGTATGCGGCGGAGCGACCGGAATCCTACTTCGCGCGCGTTCAGAATACGTCGTTGTTCGCGGACAAGGAGCCGGACGAGCGCGTCGCCGCGTTCGCCCAGAATCTGCGCAAGCATGCGCTGATGTTCAACGTGCGCGGGGACCCCAACGGGAGGCACAATCTGCCCGGGGAGCCCATGCTGGATCCGGTGACGGCTGTGCTGTTCGTGTTTGGCGTTGCGCTTGCGTTGGCCCGGTGGCGACAGCCGTTCAGCGTCCTGTTGCTGCTCTGGCTTGTGATCGCGCTGATGGGCGGCGTGCTATCTCTCGACTTCGAGGCGCCGCAGTCGCTGCGGTCGATCGCGGTTCTGCCGGCGGTGTACATCCTCGCGACCCTGCCGTTGTTCGTCTTGAGCGAGGAATGGACGACGGGCGGCGGGCGCTATTACCCGGCCGCGGCGACCGGCATGATCGCGCTTCTGCTGCTGCCGTCGGCGTTCTACAATGTGGATACGTATTTCCGGCGACAGGCGCGGGATTTTGCTTCCTGGAACGCATTCTCGACGCCGGAGACGCTGACGGCCCGAATTCTGAACGAATTGGGAGCGGACGACAGCGCGTATGTCATCTCGTTGTATGACCAGCATCCGACGGTGCGATTTCTGGCGCAGGGCGCGGGCGCATATCAGCGCCTGGAGACCACTGCGTCGCTACCGGTGGTGGACGCGTCCGACGGCGACCTGGTGCTGATCATGGATGCGGAGCGGCGTGACCTGTATGAGGAAGCCCTCCGCACCTATCCGGGCGCGATTGTCGAGGAGGTGAGGCCACCGTTCGGCGGCCCGGTGGTGCTGTACACTGTGCGGGTACCTGCGGCGGCGAGAGAACAGCTTGCCGGCTTCACGGGTACCTATGTTTCGACAGTGGACGCCGGCCTGTCCGTCACACGCAGGGATGCACAGATCGACTTTCGTTTGGCCGGAGGATGCGCCGATCGAGGATCGCCGTTCACGGTGGAGTGGAACGCGGTATTGGCGGCGGAGGCGTACGGGCCCTACCAGTTCGGGCTGGAAGCGCCGGGAGCGGCCAGCCTGTTCATCGACGAATCGCCGGTTGTTGCGCTTGAGGAGGGCGGCAACGAGAGCGGAGGCGTCGTGCTGCCGCGAGGGATGCATCAGCTTCGGATTGTGGCTGACAGCGGCGAGGGCGCGGTGCGCCTACTATGGAGAAGCCCGGACCGCGACACAGAAATCGTTCCGGAGTGGGCGGTATTTGGCGAACCGGTGACGAACAACGGGCTGCTGGGCCGGTACTTCGCAAACGGTGAGTGGTCCGGCGATCCGGCACTCGTGCAGATTGATCGCGGCTTCGACATGTACTTTCATATCCCCGCACTAGCGCGGCCGTATACGGTGGAGTGGACGGGTAAGATTGCGATTCCGGAGGGTGGCCGCTATGGATTCGGTCTGGCGTCCAACGACGAGTCGATGGCATTCATCGATGGCGACGAGATCGCGCGGAGCACGGGCGGCGGCGGATACGGTGAGGGCTTTCTTGAGTTGGAGGCGGGGCTGCACGACATCGTGGTTCGTTTCGCCGACCGCTCCGACCATACGTTTGTGACGCTCTACTGGATCCCGCCCAATGCGATGGGTGCACGGCAGGTGGTGCCGGATGGCGTACTCTTTCCGCCGCAGGGGAACTACGAGCGCGTGGCCCTGCCAAGTTTGGCCGAGCTGGACCGTGCGCCGGGAGCCGCGGGCGTGCCGGCGGATGCGGTGAGCGCTGTGCCGGCGGAGGTGGAGGTTGTGGTGCAGGGACTGGAGCAGCCGGCGGGAATCGCCGCGCTGCCGGACGGGGTGGCGGTGGCCTTGCCCGGCGAGGGACGGGTCGTGGTGTACGACGAAGCGGGTATACGAGTGCGCGAGGTCGTGCGGGAGGGGGCGAAATTCGCAGAGCCGTTCGACGTCGTCGCGGACGAGGGCGGCGTCCTGTACGTGTTGGACGCGGGGTCGGGCCTGATCAGCCGTTTTGAGCCGGGCGGGCAGTATACTGGGGACCTAGGTACGGATGCGGCCAGTGGAAGCCGGGCGCGGGGCATCGGCATCGACAGCCGCGGCGGCGTGTGGATCGCAAGCACGCCGGGGGGAAGCATCGTGCGTTATGATTTGGAGGACGGGTCTGTGACCACCGCGCCTGTGCGGCAACACCTGGCCGGTCTGGGGGAGGCGCAGCCGGTAGATGTGGCAGGGACGGCGGACGGGGCCGTGTATGTGACAGACGCAGGGGTGCACGCACTCAGTCGCTATAGTGAGGCCGGCATGCGGCTGTGGTCGACGGAGATCCCGGTCGCCAATTCTATGCACGGGTCGCATTTGGCTGAGGGGCCGGCGGGAAACGTCTATATGACGGAGCCGGAGAACGGCGCGGTGGTCGAGGTGGACGACGCGGGAAGTGTAGTGCGGCGCTGGCGTCTGCGCACGGACGACGGCCAAGCGGTGAAGCCGGTCGGCATTGCCGTGGACGATTCCGGCGCGGTGTGGGTGACGGATGTAGAGGGCGGCAGAATTCTGCGCTTCACGCCCGCGCCGGCCGGCGGGCCGGCGGCTGTAGGAGACTAGGGGCCAGTGTTCGGGCGGAGGGACGGTGACATTCTTCGGGAAGTCGGGCGCTGCGTGGCAGTTGTGGCGCTGGCTTCGGCTTTGGCGGCGGCTGCGGCGGCCAGCGGCGGGACGTGGCGCGTCTTGGCGCAGACCGATGTGGTGGGCCCGGAGGATGTGTCCACGCCCGCGCCGCCGCCCTTCGCATTGCCGACGCCGACGCCGTCTGTTGATGCCGCGGCAGCCCAGCCTACCGCAGCAGGTCAGCCCCCAGAGGCAGGTGAGACTGCCGGCTATGTGCTGGGTCAGTGGAGCGCCAGCTATGTGGTGCGCGAGGGCGATACGCTGTGGACGGCTGCGCTGGAAATGGGTCTGGACCTGGAGGTAATGCCATGCGTGGTGGATCCATTCTTTCGGCGGGATGCGTCCCTTGTGATTGGGGATGCGCTGGCATCGCCCGCGGGCGAGTTGATCTGCCATGAGGCGTCGGCCGGGGAGACGCTGTTGTCGGTGGCGTCGGAGCATGGCGTGACGCCGGACGCACTCATGGCCGATGCGTGGAACGGGTTCCGGGCCGGGGCGGATATCAACGCGGCGCTGGCGCCGGGCCGGTTCGTGCGTATCGTTATGGGGGTGGCTTCGGCGGCGTCACCGGGGTTCTTCGCGTACATGCTGGAGCGGCCGATTGAGGAGCCGCCGATGCTGGCGCTCGCACGCGGCGGGCCCGTGTACGGACAGGGCCAGGCGGCGCTGGCGCCTGATAACTGGCCCTACGGCAGCGGCTATTTCGACTGGCCGTCGCCGGGCTGGATTACGCAGGCGTATCGCAACGACCATCGCGCCATCGACATTGCCGCGCCGCTGGGGACAACGGTGACTGCGGCGGATCGGGGCGTAGTAGTGCGCGCCGGTTGGAATAACCAGGGCTATGGCATGTTCGTGATCATCGACCACAACATCGACTATGTGACGCTCTATTCGCACCTGGACGAGATATGGGTGGAAGAGGGGGACGTGGTGGCCCAGGGTCAGGAGTTGGGGACGGTGGGGTCTACGGGAAATAGCACGGGGCCGCATCTGCATTTCGAGGTGCGCGATTTTGGGTCGCGCATCAACCCGCTGGAGGTGTTGGTGCGGTAGGCGTGCGTTGGCGGCGGGGGGCTAGGCTGGGCGGGCTGGAATCGTGGATGTGATCTGCATGCGACCCTGGATTCCCGCTTAGGGCACGGGGGGAAAGACAAGTGTGGATGTGCGCTTGCGGAGCGCGGGTTCGCTGGCCGGCTGTGGGGATGACAAACCTGGATTCCCGCTTAGGGCATGCGGGAATGACAAGGGGGACGGCTAGGCTGTCATCCGCAACGGGCGACACGGGCCTTGCGGATTGGCGCTACGGGCAGGTGGGAATGACAAGATTGACGGTCATCCGAGTTTCATTGGGTTTGGCGCCGTTGCCCTAGTCGACGAGTGAGGCGAGGGGGAAGACGGGGCCGTGGACGCAGGCGCGGGTGAGGGACCCGTTGGCGCGGGGCACGACGCAGGCCATGCAGGCGCCGGTGCAGCAGAGCAGATCGGCGGGCATGAGGATTTGGGCGAATGCATCGTCGAGGGTAAGGCGTCGCCGGCGAATGGTGTCCGCCCATGCTTGGGGCGTCAACGCAAAGTCAGCGATGACGAGGGCGTCCGCCCAGGCGATGCCGTCCGACACGAGACCTGTCCACACTTCGCTGTCTGCGGCTGCCTGGATCTCGACCGAGAGGGGGAGTAGGGAGAGGAGCCCGCTATCGACGGCAGCGTCGCGCACGATCATGGTGACCCGTCCGCCGCGATCGAGCATCTGTTCGGCGGCGGGCAGGAGCAGGGGGGCCAGTTCGCCCGAGGCGACAAGCAGCAGTTGGCGCGCCGTTTCGGGGAGGACGGCTGCGCGGCCAAAGGGTCCGAGCAGGTTGACGCGCTGGCCGGCTTCCAGTTCGCCCAGTAGACGGTAGCCCGGATCGTCGTTGTCCGGCAGCAGCAGGGTGAGCGATGTGACATCCGGCATGCTGGGCAGGGGGCGGGCGGCGGCGACAAAGAGGGGCCGGCGCAGGTAGACGCCCCAGTCCGTGCGGGGTGCGTCGCTTGCGTCGCGGCTGCAGCGGGCCATGACGAAGCGTCCCAGGGGCGTACCGTGGAGGGCGTTGGCCGGGAGCGATACCTCAAGGAATTGGTGGCGGCCAACGCGGTGTGCTGGATGCACGATGACAGACGCGATGGTTCCGTCCTTGTATTGTAGGGGGACGGCGTTGGATGGGGAGGCGTGGTTCATGGGCATGGGTCCAGGCTACGGGTGATAGCGATGCGCCGTTGGGCCGGCAGTGTCGCCGTGGTGATGAGATTTGTGCATGTCTCGTTCCGACCTCGGGCTCCGTGGGCGCGGAATCCAGTTGGCGGGTGGACGTCTGCGCGAGGGGTGGATTCCCGCTAACTGCATGCGGGAATGACAGTCCCGGTGTTTGCAGTCGCGAGATAGGCGGGAATGGCGATCCTGGCGTTCGCAGGCGTGAGACATGCGGGAATGACGGTCCTGGCGTCTTCAGTCGCGAGACATGTGGGAATGACAATCCCGGGGTCTTCAGTTCACCGGATAGTTGGTTGGATGAACTATAGTTTGGATTGTACTTTGGGCGATTGCGGATGCAAAGCATGACTACGGACGTGCTGGGAACGGATCGGACTGAGGGGAGGTGGGACGTATTTCATGTACGCCGCACGATTGGCGCGCAACTGAATCGCGGCATGCCGGAAGAAGTGGAGATTCGTCTGCGCGTGTTGTGGCCGCTGGTCATCCTGCCGATTGCGCTTGTGAATCAGATTCTCGCGCCACATGCGGTCTGGCTGGTGCTCGTGATTGCGCTGACGGGGCTGTACGGCATCGGTCTGCTGTGGGTGCGCGTCCAAGCGCCTAAGGTGGTTGCCCTGCGCGAACGAACCGGAACGCTGCTGGTGGCGGGGGATACGCTGCGCCAGGATTTCGAGCTGCGCAATCACAGTCGCCTGCCCGTGCTGTGGGCGGAATTCATCGACGAGTCGGACCTGCCAGGCAGTACGCCCGGCCGCGTCGTGGCGTGTGGCGCGTACACTTTCTATCGCTGGAACACGCAGGTCGTGTGCCAGCGCCGGGGCGTGTTCCGGTTGGGTCCCCACAGGCTGCGCTTCGGCGATCCGTTTGGTCTGTTCGGTGTGGAGGTCGCGTCGCCCCAATCGGACATGCTGGTGATCTACCCGCGTGTTGTGCATCTGCCTGATTTTGAGTTGCCGCATGGCAACGCGGGGGAGAGCCGGCAGCGAAGACGACCGCTGCGCGGGACGTTGCCTTCTGCGAGCGTGAACGAGTATCGGCCCGGCGACAGTCTGCGCCACATTCACTGGCGGAGTACGGCCCGGCGCAACCGGCTGATGGTGAAGGAGCTAGAGATCGAGCCGAGCGGGGATGTATGGGTAGTGCTCGACCTCAACCGAAGCGCGCAGCGGGGCGAGGGCGCGCGCAGCACGCTGGAGTACAGCATCATCGTGGCCGCCAGCGTAGCGGCGAAGCTGCTGTCCGAGGGGGAACGGCGCGCGGTGGGTCTACTGACGGTGTCCGGGCAAATTGTCTCCGGGCAAACCGGGTCTGGACAAGCCGATTCCGGGCAACTTGCTTTACGAGAGCAGGCTGGAGAAGACGGTGCGGAGGATGTCGAGCCGTCCGGCGGCGGCGAGGCGGGTTGGCGAGAGAGCGGATTGGAACAGCGCGCGGTGCTGGCGCCGCCGCAGCCGGGTCAGGCCCAGCTCTGGCGCATCCTGTCGGCTTTGGCGCCGGTGGAAGCGACGGATGTGACGCTGGCGGACCTGCTGCACAACAGCCGGGAGGTGCTCGGGGGCCGGCGTACGCTGATCGTCGTCACATCGCAGATAGACATTGACCTGGCGAGCAGCAGCTACGCCCATCGTGTGGCGGAAGCGGAGGGCGACGGCTATGGCCTGCCTGACGGCCCCAGGGATGGCCGTCCCGACGGCGTGTCCGCGGCGGATTCACCGGAGGCTGACGCGTCAGGGGCGGACGCCGCCCTCCGGCGACGCAATTGGCTGTCGGAGTTGGTGCACCTTCGGGCCAGCGGGCTGGACAGCAGCGTGCTGTTGATCGCAGAGGGCGACGGCGAGAATGACGGGGCGGATCGGTCCGGCGCAGAGGCGCTGGGCGCACTGTTGGCGGCGGAGGATATTGCGTCTCAGACGCTGTACGCGGACATCCCGCTGCAAGCCGCGCTGACGTTCCGGCGCACGCGGCGGGTGGTGCGCAGCACGCCCACCGGCGGCGTTGTGGCGTATGATGTGGAGGAGGACGTTGGGTAGCGGATGCGCGGGGAGCAGGGTAGGGCCAACTAGATGTCTGTGACGGAGAACGTTCAAGGCATAGGCAATTCGAGCGAGACGACGCCCTGGCATGTGCGTTTTGCGCTGGAGCTGGAGGCGCGCCTTCGTCCGTTTCTTGGCTGGGGCGTGTTGTTGGTTCTGGCGTGGATCGCGGTGTTGCCCGCGTTCGCCCTGCGCGTCAACAACTGGGTGGAGCTTGGCCCGGATCAGACGGTGCTGGAGTTGCTTGGGCCGCTCAGCATATTCACCGTGTGGGTCGTGGCCGGATGGCGCAGACCCAGGCCGCGACTCGCCGGCCGGTGGTTCGGCGCCGTACTGATGGCGCTGCTCGTGCTGGCTGCCGGCTTCGTCGTCATCTCGCAGGTGGCGGCGGGGTGGATTCCGGGCGTGCGCGAGGTTGCGCAGAGCGCGTCCGGCGGCGGATGGGCGGCGCTGGCGGAGGGCGTCGCATCGGACTGGATGCGTCTGGGCGGGCGCGTGAGCTTCTGGTGGGCGGGCGTCCAGTCGGAGACGACAGCGCAGGACAACCTTGTTTTTCTCGTCATCGCCGGCACACTCGTGTGGCTGGTGGCGGCCTTGTCGGCTGTGCTGGCGCGCCGCTTCCGCAACGGGCTGCTGGCTGCGGCGCCGCTGTTGTGGCTCCTGGGCACGATCCTGCTCTACAGCCAAGAGGGTCGAATCCTGTTTGTGTTTGGCCTGGGGCTAGCGGTGCTGCTTCACTTCCTGAGCGATCATGAGTTGCTGCTGGCGCGCTGGAACGAAAAAGGGTTCGACTACAGCCCGGGCCTATTTCTCGATCGGCTCATGCTTGTGCTGGGGGCCGCCCTGCTCGTCTTGACGCTGGCGGCGGCCATGCCCAATCTGTATGTGCAGGCGCTCGTCGACCGCTACTACGCGCGCATGCAGCCGGCGTATGAGCGGCTGGAGGATACGGCGGACCGGCTGTTTCCCGGTGTGAAAGGTACGTCGCGCTTTGGCGGCGGTATGGCCGGCGGCTTGCCCAACGAGTTCCTATTGCAGGCCGGGCCGAATCTGACGGACGATGTGGTGATGTACGTCGGCACCGACGACGCGGTCGCATCCGACTTCGCGTATGACTACGTGTATGAGACGCCGCCGCCGGGCCACTACATGCGCGGCGGCACGCTGGCCGAGTACGACGGCAGAGGGTGGAGCAATCCGCCTGCGACGGAGCGCGAAGACATCGAAGCCAACACGTTGTTAACGGATGCGGCGCTACTTGGGGCGGACCTGGAAGCGGGGCGCAAAGAGGTGGTGCAGCAGGTGGCGCTGGTGTTCAACACGCAGGTGCTATATACGGCGCCGGAACCGGAGGAACTGTCGACCGGGGTGCGCATGGAGGTGCGGGGGCCGGGCGACCTTGTAGCGTTGTGGGCGCGCGACAAGACATACACGGCGGTGTCGCGCGTGCCCGCGGTGAACGACGAAACGCTCAGCGCGGTGGAGGCGTGGGGGGATGGCGTGGAGCTGCCTGAAAGCTTTGCCGTGCATCTCGAACTGCCCGACACGGTGACGCAGCGAACGGTGGATCTGGCCCATTCGCTGACGGACGAGCAGCCGAACATGTATGCGAAGGCGCAGGCGATCGAGGCGTATCTGCGTACATTTGAGTATGACCTCACGTATCTGCGCCGCCGAGCGATATTGTAGACGTCGCCGACTACTTCCTATTCGATCTGCAGCGCGGCTACTGCGACTACTACGCTACCGCCTTCGTCGTGCTGGCGCGGGTTGCGGGCCTGCCAACGCGGTTCGCGACGGGGTTTGCGCCCGGTTCGTGGAATCCACAAGACGGGCGCTGGACGATTACCGAGGCGGAAGCGCATTCGTGGCCGGAAGTCTATTTTCCCACCTACGGCTGGATCCCCTTTGAGCCCACGGCGGGACGGTCGGAGCTGAGTCGCATCGGGTTGCCGGCGTTCTCGGCGACAGGCGGCGCGCAGGCGCTACCGGAGCCGGAACCAGAGGCGGCGGAGACGATCGACTGGAACTGGCAGACGCTGTTGTGGTTGCTGCCGATCGGTCTGGCTGTGTGGGCGGCGTGGAGACTTGTGCGGCGGTTGCGGCGCAGCAAGGAGGACCCGTGGCAAACGCTCGTGCGTTGGGGCGGGCGGGCGGGCCGGCCTATGGCTGCGGGCGAGACCATCCTCGAATATGGAGATGGCCTGGCCGAGTATGTGGTGCATACGCAGACGGAGCGGCAGGACCTGGCGCGGGTGGCGGCGACGGAGATGCGGGCCCTCAGCGGCGCGGTCAGCTCCGGCCACTATGCGCCTGTCGATGAGCGCGATCAGTCGAGCGCGCTCGCAGCCGAGCATTGGGAACGGCTGCGCGCGTATTTGCGGTCGATGCGCCGGGGCTAGCGAGGCAAGGGCCTCGAAAACGACCCGGCGGACTCTTTCCCTACTTTGCAGGCTCCAACAACGCCGCGCTTGTCTCGTCCGGGACGAAGGTGAATTCGCGCCAGGCCAGCGTCCAAACGGTGGAGAAATAGGTCGTCACGGCGCCCTGGAGGATGAGCAGAACCGGCCACAGCAGGCAGCATAGGCTGCCAATCAGCGCGGGCAGGAACAGTACGATGCCGGCGGCGATGCGAATCAGCACGATGACGACGACAGGACCGATGTTGTCGAACAGGACATGCCAGGCGCGACCGTAGGATGCAATTACGCCTTTGCCTTCGAGCATGCAGGCGCGATAGGCAAACTCGCTCCACAGACCGATGAGCAGTGCGATGGGCACGAAGAGGCAGAGAAGGCCCAGAATGCCAAACATCGCGCCGCCAAAGAGCACTTCGGGAGACAGGAAGTCGCCGCCGCTCAAGCGCGGCGCCAAAGAAGACGAAGAAGCCCGCTATTCCGAGCAAGATCAGCACCAAGATCGGAATGAGCACGACGAGGCCGATGCCGAGCAGCGTCCATTTTCGAGCCCAGCCGGCGCGCCAGGCATCGCCGAGGGACGTGGACTTGTCGTCTTCGATGTCATCGACGCCTGCGATCAGGCCGCCGCGGGCCACTTGCTGGGCGATCCAGATCAACATGAAGATGACGAAGGCGAGGCACATGAGCCCGATCATGGCCGCAATCGCTACGCCCATCCACGCTTCCATCTGGTCCAGCAGCGGGCCGCCGCCGATCACACGGCCCATTTCTTCCTCGGACACGTTGTACCTTGTGCCGGACCCGGAACTCGTACTTGTGAGTGCGATGAGGATGCCCAATCAGAGTAGATACGGGTTCTGGACGACGATGTTCCATGCCCGCTGCAGTAGTTTGCCGTAGTCCATGGTGCGCTTCCTTTCTGGCGGTCGACTCCCCGGAGGGCGGTCGACGCGGTGGTTGAATCGGATCGGGAGCGGTGGCGCAGACTCGCGTTGTGGCGCTTTGTCTGCCAATGGCCGGACTGCTTAGCGCAGGTGCGTCGATGTTTGGTCCGTCGATGTCCGGTCTGTTGACGCCCACCGGTCGAATTCGATGAGCAGTTCGTTCTTTAAGTCATCGTCTGCAGCGGAGACTGCGAAGGCATTGCGTGCGAGGCGCACCAGGTCGGCCTTGCCGTAGGCGTATACTTCGTGCGCCACCAGGTATTCGTCGATCAGCGTCGTGTCGAAGAGCGGAGGATCGTCGCTGTTGAGCGTGAGCAAGAGGCCCATGCGATCCAGATGGACGAAGGGATGGGATTCGAGCGACGGGTAGACATGCAGGCAGATGTTGCTGGTGACGTTGACCTCCAGCGGTATCTGGCGCTCCTTGAGATAGGAAAGCAGGGCGGGGTCCTCGATCGAGCGCACGCCGTGGCCGATGCGGTCTGCGCCAAGCTCGCGGAGCGCGCCCCATACGCTCGCCGGACCTACCGTCTCACCGGCATGGGGCAGCGAACGCAAGCCGGCCTCTTTGGCCTGTGCAAAGGCGTGGGCGAAGGGTTCCGGCGGCGCGGCCACCTCGTAGCCGCCGAGCCCGAACCCGACGCATCCGTGGTCGAGGGCCTGGATGGCATAGTTCAACGTCTGATTGGCGGGCCGGGGATCGTAGGCGTTCGGGTCATCGTCGATGAAACTGGAGTTGCGCGGCACGTCGAAGACCCAGCGTATCTCCACGCCGTACTGCTGTCTGGCGGCCGCTCTGCCTGCCTCCAAGCCTTCGAGCACCGTTTCGAACGCGATCACTTTGGTTGTGGAGTCCGCGTGCAGGAAGGGAGTGACGGTGACTTCGCGATAGCGGATGCCCTGTTCGGCCATGTCGCGGCCACAGGCCTCCACGAGCAGGCGGAAGTCATCCGCCGTGCGCAGCAGGTCTACGATGAGCAGGTACTTCTCGACAAATTCGGGGAAGTTGGTGAACGCCATCCAGCCGCGGATGGCGGCGATGTCGTCGCCGGGCAGGTCTTTGAGGCGGCCGTAGCGGTGCGCGAGGTGAAGCAACGTGGGCGAATCCATCGTGCCTTCGAGATGTACGTGGATCTCGGCCTTGGGCATATCGCGGATCCAGGGACGCAACTCTTCAGTCATTGTGCCGTTCTCGCTGGCGGGCGCGGGTTCTCAGAATCTGGCGCTGGTTCGTGGTCATGGCGCGCCGTGGGTACGGCGCATGCCGGTTCAGGCCGGCTGGAACCATTCTTACATCCTGATCGATTCACTTATACTGATGATACGCAGTGTAGACGCGTTGGTTGCAGAAGCCATCGGCGCAGGCGCTGTTTAATGTGGCATCCATTGTACGCCAGGTGATGAGCGTAAACCAAACACAGCCGGACATTCTGAAGCTGGAGAAGCGAGCGCAGGCGAGCACGGCGGCGCGCTGGCGGCAGTCTGTGCGCGCCCGAATCTTGTCTACGCGTAGCGGCGATCGTTCTCGTTCTGTTATTGGCAGGGGGCGGCAGTCTGCAGGCGGAGCAGGCGCGGACGCGGGCGCACTCGATGGCCGTGGCCGGTTGGGGATTTGATCTGTTGGGCTGGGAAACGCATGCGATTTGGGAGAAGGCCGTGGCGGCTGTCACGCGTCCTCTCGGCGGGCTGGAACCGCAGGCGGCGTCGCAGGTCGTGGTGGACTATATGGCGCGGGCGGACCGCATTGGCCAGACTCGAAGCCGAGGTTTCGCGTCTACTCAGCGAGGGCCACGAACGGGCCGGCGCGGAGATCGCCGGCCTGGAGCGGGAGCTGGAGGCGCTGCGCGCAGCGCAGGCGGAGAGCCGCCTCCAGGTAGAACAGGTCATCGAGCGCCAGATCAGCTATGTGCTGGCGCAGTCGGGCTTCCGGCTGGCGGGCAACCCCTTCCCGCCGGTGCAGTTCACCTTCACTGAACCGCCCAAGAAGCTGGTCGTGAGCCCGCGCGACCGCATCGCGACGGAACACAGCCGCATGTTGAGTCCGGGCATCCCGCTGTCGGATATCGAGGAGGCGGAGGCCGCCATCAACCAGAGTGAACGGGCGCGATCGTATATCACGAACATCGGCGGTCTGGGCGCATTCCCGACGATGGTGGTGGATCGGGCGAGCCTGAGCTGGGTGCTGAGCACGGTGGCGCACGAATGGGCGCACAACTATCTCACGCTCTTTCCCCTGGGCTGGAACTACTTCAAGAATCAGGACATGACCACGCTGAATGAGAGCGTGGCCGAGATCGTGGGCAACGAAATCGGCGCGCAGGCGGAGCGGCTCTTCTACGCTGCGCCCGGTGATGCACTATCCGGCGAAGAGGCGGAACCTACTGAGCGCATCCCGGTTTGGGAGCGCATGATGGAACAGGAGGCGCGTTTCAACTTTCGGGAAGAGATGCGCGCGACGCGTCTGCGCGTGGATGAGTTGCTATCGGAGGGGCGCGTGGAGGAAGCAGAGCAATACATGGAAGAGCGGCGGCAGGTGTTTGTGGAGCACGGCATTCCGCTGCGTGTGCTCAACCAGGCCTATTTCGCGTTCCACGGCAGCTACGGCACCAGTGCGGCGAGCACCAGCCCTATCGGGCCTAAGCTGGATGAACTGCGAGACTTGACGCCGGACCTGGATACCTTCCTGACAACCGTGCGCGGCTTCAACGAGGTCGAGGACCTGGACGCGGCGCTGGCGGAATGGACGTCGAAATCCGCCAACGATGCGGAATGAGAGACCTTGCTGCGCCACTCAATGCTGGCGACTGAAGCGCCTGCCGGCTCTCCACACCCAGCACTCCCGTCCAGCGATTCCATGCGATTTGATTTCGAAACCCTAGCGGCCAAGTTCATGGCGCGGCCCAATCGATTCGTCGTCGTCGCGCAGCTCGATGGGAGCCGCGAGGTGGTGCGCGCGCATTGCGCGGACCCGGGTCGCATGCGCGAACTGCTGCTGCCCGGGAGCGCGGTGCACCTGTCGCGGAGCGCGAAGCCAGGGCGCAAGACAGCTTACGACCTGCGCTTCGTGGAGCATCCTGCCAGCGGCCAGCTCATCAGCGTGAACTCGCAGCTTGCGAACCGGCTGTTTGCGGAGGCGGTGCGCGACCGCACGCTGGAGCCGTTTGCGGGCATGCGCATTGCGCGTAGTGAAGCGTCCGCGCCGGCAGACGAAGGCGCGCCGACGGAGTACGCAGCCGCTTCGATTTCGTGCTGGAAGCTGCCGACGGTGGGCCCGTGTGGGTGGAAGTGAAATCCGCCACGCTGGTGGAGGAACGGGTTGCGCTGTTTCCGGACGCGCGCACGGACCGGGGACGCCGGCATGTGCTGGAACTGGCGCGCCTGCGGCAGGACAGCGGAGAAAAGGCGGCCATCGTGTTCGTTGTGCAGCGGCCGGATGCAGACGAGTTGCGCCCGCAGCGCGACATCGATCCCGCGTTTGCGGAGGCGCTGCATTTTGCCAGCGAGCAGGGCGTCGAACTGTATGCGTTCACGTGCAGGCTCACCACCCAGGAGATGGAGATTGATCGGCGCATTCCGGTGGCTGTATGGCCGCCTGACTGAGAAGCTATACCGGGAGTGGTCCGGGCTGTATGACACGGTGAGCGCCGTCGTCAGCCTGGGGCGCTGGGACGCATGGCGGCGGCGGGCGCTGGCGTATACGAGCGGCGGCGACGTCCTGGAGCTGGGTTTCGGCACCGGCCATCTGCTGGCGGCGATGGCCGGCGCCGGGCGGCGCGGTGTGGGCGCGGATGTGTCGCCGGCGATGGCGGCGCGCGCGGCGCGGCAGGTTGCGATCACAGGGCGCGCCGGCGACGGTTGTGCAGGCGCACGCCCAGGCGCTGCCGTTCGGGGAGGGGAGCTTCGATACGGTGGTATCGACCTTCCCGGCCGCCTATATTTTGGAGCAGGAGACGCTGCAGGAGGCGGCTCGTGTGCTGCGCTCTGCGCGGAAGGACGGCGAGGGCGGGCGATTGGTTGTCGTCGGGCTGTGGAGCGACACGACGTGTCGGCCGCTGCGCGTGGCGTTTGCGCCGTTCTACGGGTCACCGGATTGGGGCGCGCTGGCGTCGTATGCGCAGGCGTGGCGCGGCGCGGGGTTTGCGCCGGCGATTGTGGAAGAACGGGACGGGGGGTTTTCGGTCGGGGGGATGGTTGCGGTGCGGCGGGGGAGGTAGGGGCGGCGTGATGGGGGTTGTGTGATCGTGGGGGTTGGCGGTTTGGGGCGGCGATTCAGGGTGCTTCTGTGGAGGCGAATCGCAGGTCGTCCCTCTCGCAAGAGGGACCTACGGGCTGCGCGCGCTACCGGCGCAATCGGTGTGCGTGTGCGAGGGCGAACTGAGGAAGCGCGCGTTTTGGTTTGGTCGAAAGGGATGGATGGGATGGACGGGGGGCGGCTGACGCTTGCTGGGCTACACGGGATGGGGCTGCGCACGCATGTGAGGGGGCGGTCTGCTGCATGCGATACGGAGGAGGGCGTGCGGCTGGGGCTGCCGCGAGGGCTCGGCGTATGACGGGTATGCGAACGCGCAGGTGGACGACTATCGCATCGACCGGAGCAACAGCTTTCGCTGGCGCGCCAACGTAGAACTGTCCCTTCGGGCGCGCTTCTGCGGCGGCGTGGACGGGATGACGGGTACGGCCGGGTTCGGGTTCTGGAATGCGCCGGTCGGTCTGGGTGTGCGCCGCTTGCCCAGGCCGCCGGCAGCAGCCTGGTTCTTCTTTGCGGGTCCGAATTCGAACATTGCGGCAGTGCGGGGCGTGCCCGGGAACGGCTGGAAGGCGGCGTCGATGGACGCGCAGAACCGGCGCTTCCTGGCGTTGCTGCCCGCGGCGCCCGTGGCCTTGCCGTTGATGCGGATTCGGGTTCGCGTATGATCTGCTGTGGCCGGTGGCGCAGCGGCGCGATGCGGGCGGATGAGCGGCTGCTGCCGCATGACCTGGGCGAGTGGCATGACTACTCGCTTACGTGGACGCGCGAGTCGGTGCGCTATGCGATTGACGGGGCCGAGGTCCATGTGTGCCATGACCCGCCGCGCACGCGCATGGGCTTCGTGGCCTGGATCGACAACCAGTATATGGTGGCGACGCCGCAGGGCGACTTCGGCCAGGGTGTCGCGCCGGTTGAGCGCGCCCGCGGTCTGGAGATTGCGGCGCTGCGTCTGCGCGAGCGGTAGCGGACGGCATGCAGCGGTACTGCCGACTGGTCCATTTGCTGGCCGCGGGCGGACGCTTGTCGTTCGTGCTATAGCTTGCGAAAGCTGGATTCCCGCTAACACCATGCGGGAATGACATGGGCGGACGTCTCGGGCCTGGCAGGGTGTGTAGGCCTGCGAGCACTGAGCGGACGCGCGTATGCATGCGGAGTGGATTCCCGCTAACGCCATGCGGGAATGACATGGGCGGACAGCCGTGCAGGACCGCGAGCACTGAGCGGATGCGCGTATGCATGCAGAGTGGATCGCGTGACGCATGCAGAGTGGATTCCCGCTAGCGGCATGCGGGAATGACCTGTGCGGACGGTGTCGGGCCTGCCCAGAGGATGGGGGGATGACAGGCCCGACGTCGTCAGATCGTTATAGCCTTCGTCAATTGCGCATTTAGGCGCAGGGCGCCTCCCCTACGAATTGGGCTTCGATGGATGACAGGATCGCCACGTTGACGATCTCGCGCACGTCGGCGCCGGTGGCCAGGGCCTGCACGGGGCGCGCCATGCCCACCAGAATGGGGCCGATGGTCTCGGCGCCGCCCAAGCGGCCAAGCAGCTTGTAGGCCGTGTTGGCCGCGGCCAGGTGCGGGAAGACGAGCACGTTGGCGTCCTCTACCTGGCTGAACGGGATAGTGGCGGCGCATGAGGTCGGGCACGACGGCGACGTCCGCCTGCATCTCGCCGTCGATTTGCAGCTCCGGACGCATCTCCTTGACGAGCTCTGTGGCGTGGCGCACTTTGACGGCCTGCTCGTGGGGCGTGCTTCCGAAGTTGGAGAAGCTAAGCATGGCGATTCGTGGGCTCGATGCCGAACTCGGACGGCAAGCTCTGCAGCGTTGATGGCGATGGCGGCGAGCTGTTGTACGGTGGGCTCGATGATGACCGTGGCGTCGGTGAAGAAGTAGATGCGGTCCTCCACGATCATCAGGTAGACGCCGCTAACGCAGCGACCTTCCTGAGCGCCGACGACCTGCAGCGCCGGCCGAATCACCTCCGGATAGTTGTAGGTGACGCCGGAGAGACAGACGTCGGCGTCGCCCTGGGCCACCATCATGGGGCCGAAGTAGTTGGGCTGGCGGAGCAGGTCGTTGGCGAGGCTGAGCGTGACGCCCTTGCGCTGGCGGCGTTCGTAGAACGCCTTCGCGTACGCGACGCTCTGTCGGGCGACGAGTTCGGATCGATGACGAGTGGTTCGTAGTGAAGACCGAGCGCATTGCGTTCGGCGTCGATTTCCTCTTGGCTGACCGAGCAGGATCGGCTTGCCGATGCCGTGGGATTCCAGCGCGTAGGCGGCGCGAATGATCTTGGGGTGTTCTCCTTCGGCGAAGACGATGCGCTTCGGCTCCTGGCTGCGCCTTTTGTTCCATGGTGCGCATGAACTGCACGCTCGTGCCCATGCGGCCCGGCGAGTTGGTTCAGGTACTCGTCCATGTCGATGTGCATGCGGGCCACGCCGCTCTCCATGGCCGCCTGCGCCACGGCCGGCGCCACATGCATGAGCACACGCGGATCGAGCGGTTTGGGATGATGTAGTCGCGGCCGAACACGAGCGTTTCCAGGCCGTAGGCGCGTGATCACCTCGTCGGGTACGTCCTCCTTGGCGAGGGCCGCCAGCGAGCGGGCCGCCGCCATCTTCATTTCCATGTTGATGGCGCGGGCGCGCACGTCCAGCGCACCGCGGAAGATGAAGGGGAAGCCCAGCACGTTGTTCACCTGGTTGGGGTAGTCGCTGCGGCCGGTGCCGAAAATGACGTCGCTGCGCGCGTCCTGGACGGCTTCCCAGGTGATCTCCGGGTCGGGGTTGGCCATGGCGAAGATGATGGGATCGCGCGCCATGCTGCGCACCATCTCCTTGCTGACGCAATTCGGCACGGAGAGGCCGATGAATACGTCGGCATCCTGCAGGGCGTCTGCAAGGGTGCGCGCATGGGTGGGAACTGCGTACTGCACCTTGAACTCGTTCATCCCCTCTTCGCGGCCGGCATAGATCACGCCGCGGCTGTCGCACATGAGGATGTTCTCCTTTCTGGGCGCCCATGGCGACGTAGAGGTCGGCCACGGCGATGCCTGCGGCGCCGGCGCCGTTGATGACGATGCGCACATCGCCGATCTCTTTGTCCACGATTTCCAGCGCATTGACCAGGCCGGCGCCGGAAATGATGGCCGTGCCGTGCTGGTCATCGTGGAAGACCGGAATGTCGCAGCGCTTCTGCGCCTCGCGTTCGATGTAGAAGCACTCCGGCGCCTTGATGTCTTCGAGATTGATGCCGCCAAAGGTGGGCGAGATCATCTCGACGAAGCGCACGATCTCTTCCGGGTCGCTGCTATTGACTTCGATATCGAAGACGTCGACGTCGGCGAAGCGTTTGAAGAGAACGGCCTTGCCCTCCATGACGGGCTTGGAGGCTTCAGGACCCCGGTTGCCCAGGCCAAGGATGGCGGAGCCGTTGCTGATGACGGCGACGAGATTTCCCTTGGCCGTGTAGTCATAGGCCAGCTCAGGGATGTCGGCGATTTCGAGCACGGGATAGGCGACGCCAGGCGAATAGGCCAGGGAGAGGTCCATCTGCGTCTGCATGGGTTTGGTCGCAACGATCTTGAGTTTGCCGGGGCGCCCCTGGGAGTGGTACTCGAGTGCGGCCGGTTTGGTAACTGCCATGGTTGTGACTCGCTTTCTGTTGATATGAACGTGCCAACAATGCAGTATGTGAAGAGCCAGAGGAAATGGGCAATGAATTCCTGGGTAGTGGACGGCGACAGCGCGCCGCTCGCAGGCAGGTAGAACAACGATCCATCAACGCAACACGTCTGGGAAGCTGAAGCAACTCAATTATACCCGTGATGCGCGGGAAGCGCCCATTTTGGCGGCCGCGAATCAGGAAGGGGAGAGTGTTTCCAGCAGGCTTCGAGAGGGACGGGGGCAGGGGGGCGGTGAAGGTGACGACTTCTCGCCGAGGACGGCAAGGCAAACGAGAGCCCGCGGGCATGGAGAAAGAGGCGGTCGACGGGGATACGCTGCTTGCGATAGCCGTAGCAGCGTGTCGCCCACGATTGGATGCTTCATCCACGCGAAGTGGACGCGCAACTGGTGCGTGCGGCCTGTGCGCGGTCTGGCGACCACGAGCGTGAAGAGTCCGGGGCCGCCGGAAGCGGTGGACGGGGCGGTATAGAGGCCGGCGGTCTCGTAGTCGGTGACGGCGTCGCGCACGCGTGCGGATGTGTGCTGCTGCGCCGGCGGGAAAGGCAGCTTGTCGTTTGCGTGCGGTTGGGTGCCTGCCCAGCGGCACGTTGATGCGGCCCGCTTCGGGCGCGATGCGGCCCTCCAGCAGAGCTACGTACTCCTTGTGAACCGTGCGGTCCTTGAACTGCGCCTGAGGTGGCGGAGCGCGGCGTCGTTCTTGGCGACGACGATGAGGCCGGAGGTCTCCTTGTCGAGGCGGTGGACGATGCCGGGGCGCAGCTCGCCGCCGATACCTTCGATGTCCGGGCAGTGGTGGAGCACGGCGTTGACGAGCGTGTCCTGGGCGTGGCCGGGCGCGGGATGGACGACCATGCCGGACGGCTTGTCTGACGACGACGAGGTCGCCGTCTTCATAGACGATGTCGAGGGGGATGGGTTGCGGCTCGGCGAGGGCGGGTTGCGGTGGCGGCGGGGCGTTCACCGACACGGTCTGTCCGGCCAGACAGGAGCTGTGACGGTCTGCACGCGCCGCCGTCGACGGTCACATCGCCGGCGCGGATCCAGCGTTGGATTTCGCTGCGGCTGTGCGGCGGCATCTGTTCGGGTGAGCCAGACGGTCGAGCCTCGTGGCCTTCGTCTTGCGGGGGCACGACGAATAGGTGTTCATGCGGATGTTTCTTGGGGGGCGCACACGGGCAATCGGACGCAGATTCAGTCGGCCTCGGCGGCAAGCGGGTGCAGCAGCCGCCTTCGCCTCGCGTTCGCGGCGGATGTCGTCGCGGATGATCATGACGCCGAGGCCGATGACGCCCACTACGATGGCGCTGTCGGCGACGTTGAAGGAGGGCCAGTAGAAGACGCCGGGGACGCCGATGCGGACGAAGTCGGTGACGTAGCCGTGGTTGATGCGGTCCATGACGTTGGCCAGTGCGCCGCCAAGCTGCAAGCCCAGGAAGACGCGGATCAGCCACTGGTCTTGCGGTATTCGAGGCGCGTAGATCAGGATGGCGACGGCGACGACCAGAGCCACGATGATGAGCGGCCTGTTCTGGCCCTGCAGAATGCCAAAGGCGGCGCCGTTGTTTTCGACATGCTCCAGGACGAAGTAATTGCCCAGGCGCGGGATCGGCACGATATAGGTGTACTTCTCTATTGTCGCGCGCACCCATTCCTTGGTGATCTGGTCGAGGGCGATCACGATCGCCGCCACCAGGATCACGAGCCAGGTTCCGCGAAACCACGAGCTGACTACCTTCATTGTTCCAGTCTCCCCGCCATTACTCTCCACCAGTTGTCTTGCCGGCGCTGGGGCCGACCCGTTGCCGGTCTTCACGCCCATCCAGCCGGCGACGGTCGCCATCACATCGTCGATGCCGGCGGCGCCGCAGGGCCATTGTAGCGCAAGAGGATCGAAATGGGGTAAATGGCGATTTTCCATGCATATGCTATACTTTGCAGGTTGTCTCGGCGGGCATCGTCGCGGGACGACAGTGTCGAGACTGGAACACCGCAAACAGGAGTATTTCATGGCGCGAGAGATTACGGTTGCCCTTGTTCAGATGTCGCCGGAACTGGCGGACCCGGAAGCCAACCTGCGCAAGATGGGCGACTTTGTGGAGCGAATTTGCAGCGAGCAACCCACGGACTTGGTCGTCTTCCCCGAACTCAGCCACTCCGGCAACGAGCTAGGGCTGCGAGCGACGGACGTGGCCGAGCGCGTGCCGGGACACGCGACGAACTATCTGGCCAAGCGGGCCAGCGACTTCGGCGTCCACATCGTGTGGGGCATGGTGATCAAGGAGAAGGTGGAGAGCATTCTCTACAACGGCTTCGTGTGCCTGAGCCCGGAAGGGGACGTCGCCGCGGAGTATCACAAGGTGCATCTCCTGGGCGAAGAGCGCCAGGTGTACCGCAACGGCTTCCGGTTCACCACGATTGAGGCGGAGTGGGGACGGTTCGGCATCCTGCTGGGCACGGACCTCGCGTTTCCGGAAGCGGCGCGCAGCCTGACGCTGGACGGCGCGGAATTGATCGCGGTCGGCGCCAACTGGGACGAGCAGTTTCAGGCGTCGTGGGGGGCGCACATCGTCAGCCGCGCGTGCGAGAATGCGGTGTTCGTGGCGGCGGCCAACCGCGTAGGGGAGGAGCCGACGCGGCGCTTCGAGGGCGAGTCGATGCTGGTTGGGCCCCTGGGCGAGGTGTTCACGGTGGTGGACGAGCCGATCGAAGGGTACGCAATCGCCAGTATTGACCTGGACCGAGTGCGCGATGTACGCGAGGAGCGCCAGCTCATCCAGTACCGGGAGCCGGCGGCATACCGGACGATCGTCAGGAAGTACTGATCTGGTCAGCGATCCTGGACTCTGACATGGGACGCAGGCTTTGGGACGCAGGCTTTGGGACGCAGGCTTTGGGACGCAGGCTTTGGGACGCAGGCTTTGGGACGCAGATCGGAGCTGATCGGGCTGATCTGCGCGGACTACAGAACGTGCGCCAGCATTTTCGAGCGCCACGTTACGGATGGCAGGGGCTTTGAACGAGATATGGGCTAGCGGCTCGTGGGTGGGCCGGACTTGCGTTGCCGAGTACCGTTGCGAGTGGCTTGGTGAGAAGCTCATCGAGCGCATTACGTTTGCGCAGCCGGTCAGTGCGTGCGTGGACGCAGAGTTGCTACTCCCACTGCCGTGGACCGACCTGATGGGTGATGTCGTACGCTTCTGGTTGGTGGGCGATAACCAGGTGGTGGACAAGGCGTTCGACGCCAGCGGCGAGGCGACGGGGTATTTCTCGCCCGTGACG
The DNA here is from genome assembly GCA_963752485.1 of uncultured Chloroflexia bacterium. GTDB lineage: Bacteria > Chloroflexota > Anaerolineae > Caldilineales > Caldilineaceae > JASGTU01. The sequence continues at coordinate 670,885 of CAVVYP010000006.1, read as the reverse complement.
AGGCCGCTGGTGCGCGACGGGGATGGACTGTCCGCCAAGTCGCTGGGGCTGGGGCTGAGCATCGATACGGATCAGCGGGTGACGGTCACCGGGGAGGCCGAGTTTGACGCGGCGATCGCGTCGGGCGCGCTGACACCGGTGGAGATCGAGCATGCGGAGCACCGGATTCGCCAATTGACCACGGCTGCGGCGGCCGGCACGTGGCCGCCGGCCTTTGTACGAAACTTCTCCATCCTGTCGAGTATCGACCCCAAGGAACTCAACCCCAAAGATCTCGACCCCAAGGAAACCAACTCCAAGGATATCGGCCTGGAGGGCGCGAACCATTGATAGCCATCATCGACTACGGCGTGGGGAATCTGCGCAGCGTGTACAAGGCCTTTGAGACGGTGGCGGGGCCGCTGGGCGTACCGGTGGACATTGTGGACCATCCCACCGATCTCACGTCGTGGCGGGCGGTTGTGCTGCCCGGGCAGGGCGCGTTTGGCGACAGCGTGAACAACCTTCGGACACAGGAGCTGGAGCAGCCGCTGCTGGACGCGGTCGAGGCGGGGCTGCCGCTGCTGGGCATCTGCGTGGGGATGCAGCTTCTGTTCGACGAGAGTGAGGAGATGGGCCAGCACGAGGGGCTGCATATCATTCCGGGGTCTGTGCGCCGGTTTCCGGCCGGCATGCCCGACAGCACCGAGTCCACGGACCGTTCATTGCGCGTGCCGCAGATCGGCTGGAACCAGCTAAACAAGCGGCGTGACGATCCGCTTGTGGCCGGCGTGCCGAGCGGAGCGTACGCGTATTTTGCGCATAGCTACTACTGTGACCCGGTGGACCGAAGCGCTGTGGTGGCCGAGACCGACTACGGGATCGACTATGCCAGCATCGTGCGCTACCGCAACGCGTGGGGCATCCAGCCGCACCCGGAGAAGAGCCACACGGTGGGCCTGCGCATCCTCGCCAATTTCATGAAGATGGTCGCCGGACTCGACGGGGCCGGCGAGTAGGCCACTGCGCGTCTCCACGACCTTCGTGACGCCCATGGGTTGGGCGGAAACGCGCTCGTCTTGGGAGCAGGGTTACGTTGCGGACGGCAGCGCCATGTTACTCTGTTGACAGTGCCCGCTCGGGCTACGGTGCAGTGTGAGACACGGAAACGAGCGAGGCCGGCAGAGCAAACTCGGACACGGCGACAGTCACAACGGTAGGACCAACCCCATACACGCTTCATGATACTTTTCCCAGCAATTGACCTTCGAGAAGGCAGATGCGTCCGGCTCCGGCAAGGCGACCCATCTGAGCAGACAATCTTTGGCGAGGACCCCGCGGCCATGGCCCGGCATTGGGCGAGCCAGGGTGCGGAGTGGCTGCACGTCGTCAACCTGGACGGCGCGCTGGAGGCGAACCAGGCACAGATCTCGGTCCTGCACAGGCCGAAGTCGATTCGCGTACAGCGTCCGGGACAGAAGGCGCCGTCCGATGCGGATGCGGAACTCGACGAGCGACTGCCCGTGAACCTGCGGCGGCTGCGCGAAATCCGGCGCGCGGTGGAGATTCCGATTCAGTTTGGCGGGGGCTTGCGCACGCTCCAGGATATTGAGCTGGCGCTCGGCCTGGGCGCCGACCGCGTTGTGCTGGGGACGGCGGCGGTTGAACAGCCGCAACTTGTGGCGGAGGCGGTGAACCGCTGGGGTGCGAAGCGCATCGTCGTAGGCATCGATGCGCGGGACGGCAAGGTGGCGACGCACGGATGGAAAGAGACGAGCGCGGTGGATGCCGAGGAGGTCGGCCATCAGGTGCATGCGCTTGGCGTGCGCCGGGTTGTGTTCACGGACATTGCGCGCGACGGTATGCTGACCGGCGTCAATTTGCCGCTGACGACGCGCTTGGCGGACGTGACGGGGCTGAAGGTAATCGCGAGCGGCGGCGTGGCGGATATCGGCGACATTGAGCGATTGAAGGCGCACGAGTACTACAATATCGAGGGCGTGATCGTGGGCCAGGCGATCTATACGGGCTCGCTGGATTTGCGCGAAGCGATCGCTGTGGGAAACGGGCCGTTGCAGTACACGAGCGCAGGGATCGTGCCCTATCGGCGCGGGGAGGCGCGGCGTCGAGTACCTGTTGCTGTACAACATGTTCTGCGAGCAGTGGCAATTCCCACGTGGCGGGGCGTCGTATGCCGAAGCGGACCACGCGTGCGCGCTGCACAGGTTCCAGAAAGAGACGGGCCTGCCGGCCCCGCACGTACACGATGACTTCCGGGTGGAACTGAACTACACACGGGCGATCCGAGATTATTCGGTGGAACGCACGGTCGTCTACTATCTGGCGGAGAGCGGCGGGCACGAAATCCAGTTGGGCAGCGATATCCACTGCGAGGCGCGCTGGGTTCCGTACGCCGAGGCGTGGGAGCTGCTGGCGGAGACCGGACCGGAGCAACTTCCGGCACTGGAAGAGGCGCGCGCATACCTGGAGAACCCGGACTGAAGTCCCGATACGGGGTCGACGGCAACGAGCAGATCGACAGAATCCAACCATGGCGAGAGGTGAATGCGAGATGCTGGCCAAGCGCATTATCCCCTGTTTGGACGTGATGGGCGGTCGCGTCGTCAAGGGCGTGAACTTCATCGACCTGGTGGACGCGGGCGATCCGGTTGCGCAGGCGCAGGTATATGACCGGGAGGGCGCGGACGAGCTTGTCTTCCTGGACATCACGGCGACGCACGAGGACCGCGACATCGTGATCGGCATGGTGCGACAGGTGGCGGACACAGTGTTCATTCCGTTCACCGTGGGCGGCGGCATTCGCACGGTGGACGATATGCGCGCGATATTGATGGCGGGCGCGGACAAGGTCAGCATCAACAGCGCGGCTGTGCACGATCCGGAGCTGATCAGCGAGGCGGCGCGGCGCTTTGGCAGCCAGTGCATCGTGGTCGCCATCGACGCTCGCCGGCGGCAGGGCGATAGGGGCCGAAGGCTGGGAGGTCTTCGTGAGCGGCGGGCGCATCAACACGGGTATCGACGCGGTGGAGTGGGCCCGGGAAGTGGAGCGGCGGGGGGCAGGTGAACTTCTGCTGACGTCCATGGATGGGGACGGTACGCAGGACGGGTATGACATCGAGTTGACGCGGGCGATCAGCGACGCGGTGAGCATTCCGGTGATTGCGAGCGGCGGGGCGGGCGAGCCGGAGCATTTCGCGGAGGCGCTGACGGACGGCGGTGCAGCGGCGGCGCTGGCGGCGAGCCTGTTCCATTTTCGCCAGCTCAGCATTTTGGAGGTCAAGGAGTATCTGATCGGCGAAGGGGTGGCCATCCGAATCCCGCCGGACGATATTTTGTAGACGGGGACGCGTGAGCTGGTTTCACGGATTGGGCTGATCTTCGCGGATTGCTTCGGTCTCTGCCGTGTCTGGCTGGCGTGCGGATGGAATGAGGGCCGAGGCTTTGGAGCGGCGGGTCAACGCTTGTACAATTGCGATTGCGGCCGCCGATGGTCTGCGGTGTTGCGAACGGCCGGCGAGAAGAGTCAACGGCGGTGAGGACGGCGGCATGAAGGGGGCGAGATGAGCGTGAGTGTGAGAGATAGCGAAGTATTCGTGGACCCGGCCTACCGGAACGGTGAGCCGGCGCAGACGCGGGGCATGTTCGCGGCCGAGGCGCTGACATTTGATGATGTGTTGCTTTCTCCGGGCTACGCGGAGGTGTTGCCTTCTCAAGTTGACATAAGTATGGAGTTGCATCCGCGGCTGCGGCTCAACATTCCGGTGCTGAGCGCGGCGATGGACACGGTATCCGAGAGCGAGTTGGCGATCGCGCTGGCGCGACAGGGGGGGCTGGGCGTGATCCACCGCAACCTGTCGCCGGAGGAGCAGGCCGAGGAAGTGGACAAGGTGAAGCGCAGCGAGAGCGGCATGATCGTGGATCCGATCACGCTGCCGTGCGGATGCGACGCTGGCGCAGGCGGAACAGGTGATGAGCCGCTACCACATCAGCGGCGTGCCGATCACGGATGAAGACGGGCTATCTGGTCGGGATCCTGACCAACCGCGATGTGCGGTTTGCGGTGGATGATCGGCGGCCGATCTCGGAGTATATGACGGGTGAGGGGCTGATCACGGCGGAGTTGGGCACGACCCTGGCAGAGGCGCAGGCGATCCTGCACCAGCATCGTATTGAGAAGCTGCCGCTGGTCGACGAGGCCGGCTATCTGAAGGGCCTGATCACCTACAAGGATATTCTGAAGCGCCAGGACTTTCCGCACGCGGCCAAGGACGAGGGCGGCCGGCTGCTGGTGGCGGGCGCAGTGGGCGTCGGCGAAGAAGCGATCCGGCGTGCGGCGGCCCTGTTGGAGGCGGGCGTGGACGCTGTGGCGCTGGACACGGCGCACGGTCACAGCCGGGGCGTGCTGCAGACGGTGCGCGATCTGCGCGCGGCGTATCCGGAGCTGCCGATCCTGGCCGGCAACGTAGTGACGGCGCAGGGCGTGGCCGATCTGGCCGAAGCCGGGGCGAACGTGGTCAAGGTTGGCGTGGGGGCTGGATCGATCTGCACGACGCGCATTGTGAGCGGCGCGGGCATGCCGCAATTGACGGCGATCGCCGAATGCGCGGAGGCGGGCCGGCGGCTGGGCGTGCCGATCGTGGCCGACGGCGGCATTCGTTACAGCGGCGACATCACGAAGGCGATGGCGGCGGGCGCATCGGCGGTGATGCTGGGCAGTCTCTTGGCGGGTCTGCATGAAGCGCCGGGCGACGTCGTGATTCGCGAAGGGCGCTCGTTCAAGGAGTACCGGGGCATGGGCAGCCTGGGGGCGATGAAGGGGCGCGCCGGAGACCGCTACCAGAGCGCGCAGGTGAGCGCGCGGTCGAACGGGGCGTCGGCCAGCCCGGACATCAGCGGCAAGACGGTGCCGGAGGGCATCGAGGGGCAGGTGCCGTACAAGGGACACCTCAAGGAATTCGTGTACCAGTTGATGGGCGGGTTGCGCAGCGGCATGGGGTACGTGGGCGCGGACTCGATCCGCGACTTGTGGGCGAAAGCCAAGTTCGTGCGCATCAGTGCGGCGAGTTACAGCGAGAGCCATCCGCACAGCGTGGTGATCACGAAGGAAGCGCCGAACTATCAGTTGCAGCCGGACCATTAGGTCGTTGCGGCGGGGAGCCGCGATCCTGTCGCGCGTTCGCCGGCAGGATCGGTCGTCCCTCGGCAAGAGGGAGCTACTGGATGGCGGCGTTCTTGGATTGTGAATACTGCATGAAGTTGGCGTGAATGCGGGTGCGCGGGCGTAGTCGATGGTTCCCTCCGGCCGTCCGTCTCTCCGCGAGAGGACCTACTGGTTGGCGGCATTCTTGCGGTTTCATTCGCGGACAGAGATGCAGCGCAGCCGGTTTTCCACCGAAATAGAAATATCCAGTCACTGGCGACAAGGAGAACATCGTGCCCGTAACTGCAGTCGTCGGAGCTCAATGGGGAGATGAGGGCAAGGGACGCATTATCGACTACCTTGCACAGAATGCGGACGTCGTCATGCGTTTTCAGGGCGGTGACAACGCCGGCCACACGGTGGTCAACGAGTATGGCAAGCACGCGCTGCATCTGATCCCCAGCGGTATTTTCAACCCAGCTACAACGAACATCATCGGGTCGGGTTGCGTCGTGAACCCGCAAGCCCTCGTCGAGGAAATGGACTCGGTGATTGCGGCCGGGGCCGGCGTGGAAAACCTGTGGCTGAGCGCCCGCGCGCAGATGGTGATGCCGTATCATCGGGAGCTGGACGCGCTGGAGGAAGCGGCGCGGGGCTCGGACACGATCGGCACGACCAAGCGCGGCATCGGTCCGGCCTACGCGGACAAGGCGGCGCGTTCGGGGTTGCGCATTGGCGACCTGTTGCAGCCCGAGTGGCTGGAGGGCCGGCTCGACCAGGCGCTGGCGTCGGTCAACCGCAAGCTGCAGTTGCTGGGCGGCGAGGCCGTGGACGGGCAGGAGCTGATGGCGCTGTGCATGCGCTACCGAGAACGATTGGCGCCGATGGTGATCGACACGGTTCCGGTGGTGCGCGAGGCCGTGGAGCAGGACCGCCGTATTTTGCTGGAGGGCCAGCTTGGCGTGATGCGCGATCTGGATTGGGGCATTTACCCCTACGTGACGAGCAGCAACCCGACGGCGGCGTATGCGTGTTCCGGCGCGGGGCTGCCGCCGCAGGCCATCAGCCGCGTCATCGGCGTGGTGAAGGCGTACAGCACGGCAGTGGGCGACGGGCCCTTCCCGGTGGAACTGCTGGACGAGACGGGCGATCGCCTGCGCGGGGCGGGGGATGAATTCGGCGCGACGACGGGGCGGCCGCGGCGCTGCGGCTGGTTCGACGGCGTGGCGATCCGCTATGCCACGTGGCTCAACGGTATGACGGGGCTGGCGGTGACGAAGCTGGACGTGCTGGACGAGTTCGACGCGATCCGCATCTGCACGGGCTACCGGCTGCCGAACGGCGACGTGATCGAGGACAGCATGCCGGATACGCCGGTTCTGTTCACGGTGGAGCCGGTGTATGAGGAGTGGCCGGGCTGGCGGAGCTCGACGGCGGCGTGCCGTACGTGGGATGAATTGCCGGCCGAGGCGCAGCGCTACGTGGAGCGCATCAGCGAGCTGGCGGGCGTGGACGTGGACTACGTGTCGGTAGGGCCTGAGCGCGAGCAGATGATCGTGATGGCGTAGGGCGATTTTCGGCCGCCTGCGCCTGTGACGGCCCGGCCGGCTTGCGCTGGGGTCTTCGCGTATGCGCTATGCGCCGTCCCCGTTGTCATCGTCCTGGGCGTCGCCTCGGGGTCGTCTACCGAGCCGCGGATTTCCTCGTAGCCGGCGAAGTCGTCGGTGATGAAGTCGATGAGGAGTTCGGCGAGGGCGAGAGGCGCTTCGATCATGGGGCTGTGGCCCACGCCCCGGATCACTTCCAGGTTGTTGGCGCCGGGAATGGCGATCAACGAGCGCGTCATGGCTTCCCGTTCTACGATTTGATCAAGTTCTCCCCAGATTAGCTGCGTGGGCAGCGTCAGCCGATTCGCGTGTTCGAAGCGATTCCAGGTGCTGACGGCCTGCGCGACCTCTGTGAATGCTGCGGGCGCCATGCCTGCGGCGTCCTCCACCAAGGAATTGAAGAACGCACGCTTGGGCCCGTTCTCTTCGTCGTCGCCTTCGAGGGGGAAGAAGGCGGGCATGAGCAATGACAGCGCCTCCGCGAGGAGTGCTGCGATCGTCGCGCATTTGCGCCAGAAGTCGCAGTGTTTCGACCGGCGAGTGGACGCCCTCCAGGGGAACGCTGTTCACCAAAGACAACGAGTGCAGCACTTCACCATGGCGGAGCGCGAACTCCGTGGCAATGGCCCCGCCGGTGGAATGGCCCACGAGATCGAACTCCCTCCAACCTAGCACCGTGACAAGCTGCCAGATGTCGTCCGCCTGCTGCACGATATCATAGCCGTCGTCGGGTTTGTCGGAACGGCCGCAGCCGCGGAGATCGGGCGCGGCGATACGCAGGGCGTCGGGCAGCAGCTCCAGCAAGGGAAGCCACCAGCGGCTGGAGCCATAGCTGCCGTGCAGGAGGAGGACAGGCAGTCCGTCCTCGTCTCCTTGCACCAGGACTTGGTGGCGAAGGTTCTGTGTCTGGATGCTCTCGGAACGTAGAGACGTCATGCTCATGTCATCCCTGCGCCACGAGTCGGGAGAGCCAGACGTAGGTGCGCTCGCGCAGGAGGGCGATGCGCTCTTCGTTTGGCGGTGCGATGTCCGACTGCGCGTTCTGGTTGCCGACATAGAGGCCGCGATTGAACTCGATCATCATGCCGGGCGGGAGTGGGCGCTGCTCGCGCTGCGCTGCGTATTGGCGGAGGATGTAGCCGCCGGGATATGGCTTGTTGATGGCGACGGTGGGCGGCGGCGGGCCGGGCAGCGGTTCCAGCAGCTCCACGCCGGCAAATACCTCTTCGGCGAGGGCTGCGGCGCGGCGAATGTATGCGGCGGAGCAACTGGTCGGCGACGAGGCGCGGGCCGAACCGTCCGGTCTTCCCATGTTTCCCAGGCAGATCAGCGGCCGGGACGCACCGGGGTCGCCGTAGGCGGCGGGTCCAGTCTGGGCCATATTGTGGCAATCGAGAAAAAGCTGCGCGTCGTCTGCGTGCGCTGCAATGGCCTCCGCCAAGGAGGCGTGGAACGGTCCCCAGTAGCGTTGCACCAACGCCTGTTTTTCGTCGCGGGAGAGCGGCGTCGTGCAGGTGGTGCGTCCATAGCTGGAGTGGGCCTTGACGGGGCCGTCCGGGTTGTCGAGGTCGCCGGGCTCGCGGTTCACGTCGATGAGCGCGCGGGCGATGGGCATGGACACCCTGGCCAGCACGTCGACGCCGGGCGGTTCGGGCATGGACGCGAAATCGAAGAGCTCGTCGATCCACAGGTCGCATTCGTTGTAGATGTCCGTCTGCGTGATGGCGAGTCTTTCGACCAGTTCGTCCGGGACTCCGAAACCGCCGTGCGGCAGGCTCAGGAGTATGGGCAGGATCCGTTGTGTCATGTTTGCGCTCCATCCGTTCTTCGCACGTGTATGTGGCGGGTGTTGGCTGGCTTAGCCCAGGATGACGGGTTCTTCCGGGTAATGGATGAGTGTCGGATGCTCGCGCTGCGCCAGGGCGACCACGACCGTGAGGGGGCCCAGTCTGCCCCAGAACATGGTAAACGCGATCAGATAGCGGTCAAGCTCGCCGAGGGACGGGGTCAGGCCGAGGCTATAGCCGGTGTTGGAGAACGCGCTGACGACTTCGAAGCCGGCGGTGAAGATGGGGCCTTCCTTGTTGAAGACGAGCACGAGCGTAGCAAGCACCACCACGAGCACGCTGACCGTGATGATGGCGACCGCTTTGCCGATGGTCTCGGACGGCAGCGTGCGATGGAAGGCCACGGCCGAATCGTGGCCGCGGGTGGTGGCGATGACGGTGAAGAGGAGCACGGCGAATGCGCTGGTGGATACGCCGCCGGCCATGCTTGCCGGCGCGCCGCCGATAAACATCCAGATCAACGTGACCATCTGCGAGGCTTCCGCGAGCTGATCCAGCGGGAAGAGGGTGATTCCGGCGGTTCTGGCGGAGACGATAGTGAAGAGCCCGACGGCGACGCGCTCGTGTATAGGCACGCCGGGGAAGAGCGTATGGTGGAAGCGCGAATCGAAGAGGACGAATGCCGTGCCCGTGACGATGAGAATCAGCGATATCCAGAGCGTGAAGCGGGTGTTGAGATCGAGGCTGCGATCGGTTCGGTAGGTCCACAGGTCGTATAGGATCGTGATGCCGAAGCCGCCGAGGATGATCAGAACCCCCATGACGAGGAGGGAGTACCAGTCCCGGCCATAGCCAAACAGCGCGTCGTGGTCGGTGCCGGAAAAGAGATCGAAGCCGGCGTTGCAGTAGCTGCTGATGGAGTGGAAGATGGCATACCACAGGGCCTGGCCGTCGGGCATGGACTGTGCGCCAGCGCAGCCAGAGCAGTCCGGCGCCGATGGATTCGAGCAGGAGCGTGACCCCGAGCACGTAGAGGGCCAGGTTGAGAGCGCCGGACAGTTCGCTGGCGCCGACGCTCTGTTGCACGATGAAGCGGGTCTGCAGCGTGATCTGCCGGCCGATGAGGCGGAAGAGGAGCACGCTGAAGGCGATGAAGCCGACGCCGCCCACCTGCAGCAGGAGGAGAATGACAATCTGGCCGAAGAATGTGAAGTCCGTTGCGGTGTTCAGTACCGCAAGTCCGGTCACGGTCGTCGCACTGGTGGCGGTGAAGACCGCCTCGCTCCATGAAATGGAGTGGCCGGATGTGGAGGCCCAGGGCAGTTTGAGCAAGAGCGTGCCGGCGAGAACGATGAGGGCGAATCCGATGATTAGGATGCGCGGTTCGCTGAGGCGTTTCTTGCGCCGGTTGTCGGGCGCTTCATCGGACAGCGGCGCTGCGGCAGGCGATGGGCTTTGGGCCGCGGCGGAGAGATCGATCTTATCCGCATAGGGGGGCGGGCGGCCTGGGGCATCGCTCGGCGGTTCGGAACGCTGTGGCATGTGCAGTGTGTTTGACCAGGCGGTACGGCCTGCTCCCTTTGGGCTGGCGGGCGAATGCTACGACCGAGCACACCCGGGCTGCGTCCGAATATGCTCGAGAATCGTTCCGGTCGCTTCGAATTGCGTTCGATTGCGTTCGGACAGCTCTCGAACTGCGTTCGATTATGCTACTTCGCGGCTGGTCGGTCAAAGTGGGCGACTGGCATGCCGGTCGATGGCGAGCAGCACTGGGAAACCGCGCGTCCGGATCGGGTTCGAATTTGACCGAAGCGATGTGCGCGCATAGAGTGTTGGCAATCGCAATCGACCTCCTCCGGGAAACGCGCGCGTCGACGTTCTCCCTTACCGCCACACCAAGCAGACAATGCCCATCGAGGAAACTGACCGCCGGATGACCACGCCATGAATGCCGCCCAACGAATCGCCACGCGCATGTTGCTGCTGGACAGGCCCGTACCCGAACGCAGCGACGAGGATGTCCGCGCGGAGGCGGATCGGAACTACTCGTGGAATTTCGCCATGAACGTGCTGGACGGCGCGGCGTTTTGGTTCGGCATCGCATTCGCGTCGTCGGCCACAATCGTGCCGCTGTTCGTGAGCAAGATCACGCTGAATCCGGTGGTCTTTGGTTTCGTAGCGATGATTGCGCAGTCAAGCTGGTATCTGCCGCAACTGTTGGTCGCCGGCCCGACGGAGCGCGTGGACCGCAAGAAACCGATCGTCGTGAATCTGGGCTTCTTCCTGGAGCGGTTGCCGGTCTGGTTCTGGCCGATCTCGGCGTTGCTCTCGGTGACGATGCCGATCGTGGCGCTGATCCTGTTCCTCGTCACCTATCTATGGCATGGCCTGGGGGCGGGCGTTCTGGGTCCGGCATGGCAGGATCTGATCGCACGCTGTTTTCCTGTGAACCGGCGCGGGCGGATGTTCGGGCTCACCTCGTTCATCGGCACGGGCATGGGCACGGCAGGCGCGCTGATCAGCAGCCGGCTCCTGTCCAGATTCGCGTATCCGTGGAGCTTCGTGGTCGTGTTTGGGATCGCGGCGCTGGCGATCACCGTGAGCTGGTTCTTTCTGGCGCTCGTGCGCGAACCCGAACAGGCTGCCCAGGTCACGGAGGACAACCGAAGGCCGATCCTGGAGCGGGCGCGGTCTATTCTGCGCGCGGACACGAATTTTCGCCATTTCCTGATCTACCGTGTCGGCATGGTCACGGGAGCGATGGCGACCGGCTTCTTGACCGTGGTCGCTATCCAGCGCTGGTCGGTGGCGGATGGCGTCGTGGGGTATTACACGGCGATGCTGCTGTTGGGTCAGACGTGCGGCAGTTTGCTGGCCGGCATGCTGGCGGACCGCTATGGGCACAAAATCCCGCTGATGATCGGCGGCGCCGCCAGATTAGCGGCTTCACGCTGGCGCTGGCGGCAGATCGGCCCGCATCGTTCTATCTGGTGTTTGCCCTGATCGGCCTGTCGATCGGCATCCACATTGTGTCTGGTCTGTTGATTGCGCTGGAGTTTTCGCCTCCTGCGCAGCGACCGACCTACGTTGGGATTTCCAACACGTTTGCGGGGCTTGCCAGCGTGGTTGCGCCGCTGGTGGGCGGGTATTTGGCGAGCAACAGCTATCAACTGTTGTTTGGCGTCTGCATCGTCGCGGGCAGCAGTGCGCTCGTGTGGCTGATCGTCGGGGTGCGGGATCCGCGGTCCGAGGCGATGCGGCCGATTGCGGCGATGTGACGCGGGTTGGGCTACGCGCAATGGGCCACGGAAGTGATGAGCGCGTCCGCCAGGCATCTGGTATAATGGACCGGTGAGCGTTGCGCGTCCGCACGGGACGCGCGGTAGCCTGAGGCAATTGGCGCAGTATGTACTTCTTCGGCGCAGGCGTCCTGGTGGGACTGCTGGTCGGCATGGCGATCGAATGGGCTGTGGATTGGCCGGCGCTTTTTGCGCGCGGCCGGGTGCCCGATGGTCGAAAGTCCGACGGGCAGCAGAGCGACGAGGCGAAGTGAGCGGCGCAGCGAGCGGCTGAGGCCATGAGCCGCGCCGGGAGATACGGCGACCGAATGAACAGGGGCCTGCCTGGGTGCAGGCGTACGATTCCGCCCTCGGAAGTCTCGCAGTCAGCGCAAACACACCTATCTTTCGCATAGTCATCAACAGAAGGAAGCACGGGTATGTCTCATAGGCGATCGCCACGGGCAATATGGCGCTATGACATCGCCAAGTATGCGATACTGCTCGTGTTGCTGACGGCGCTGGTGGTGCTCGTTGTCCGCCGCAGCGTTCGCCTTTCTCCGCCGGAGAACTACCTTGCCGCCACGTCGGTGGCTTTGCTTGCCACCGTGGACACCACGCCGGCGGCTGAGGCGCCGGCGACAGCTGTCGCCGGCGCCATCGATGCTACGGATGCAGCGGCGACGGCGGGGGGGCCTCGTCGCGTCGGCGGGCAGGCAGCCGAGGGAACGCCCACGGTTTCGGCCGGCGAAGGGGTGACGGGAACGGGCGCCCTGACGGAAGTGATGACCGATGAAGTGACGACCGACACCGTGCCGGCTGGGGAAGCGGAAGCTGTGACGGCGGGCGGCTTGCTGCCGACCGTGACGCCGATCCTGGGCCTATCGCGCGTTCCGGTGGTCGTCGACGTCGAGATGATTCCTACGGCGACCGATGCGCCAGCCGCAGCTGGGGAACCGGAGACTGCGGCCGGTCTTGGGGCTGACGGAAGCGACGTGGTGGAGCGCCTTGTCATTCTGACGCCTGCGGCGCCGTCGTCCGCTCCGATCGTGGCGGGACCGGGTGCGCAGATAGCCGTGCTCATACCCACGGCCACGGATGCGCCGAGCGGCTCAGAGTTGGTGTTCGGGGATGCCGCGGTCGATGCAGTGGTTGAAGCAGATACGGTAGTGGCTAGTGCGGAACGTGTGGTCATCGTGACGCCCGTGTTTCCGACGCCTACGCCCACAGACCAGGGAATTGCGGTGGGCGCGCTTATACCCACGGCCACGGATGCGCCGAGCGGCTCAGAGTTGGTGTCCGGGGATGTTGAGGGCGATGCAGTAGATGCGGTGGATGCGGGAGATGCCGGGGCAGAACGCCTCGTCATTGTGACACCCGTGTTTCCGACGCCTACGCCCACCGTGCCGGGAACTGCGCTGGGAGAGTTGATTCCCACGGCCACGGACGTGGTGGCGACGGCGCAGGCGCAGGAGGCGCTGGAGCGACTGATCGCGGCAAGTGGCGGCGCGGATGTCGCCACGCCCGCGCCATCACCTGTTCTTCCATATGCGCCGGCGCCAACCGCTACGGATGCCGGAGGCGGCGTGCCGGTGGGGCAGTTGCCGACGCCGACTGGACTGGCCGAGCGGCTGATTGCGCCGGGAGTGGCGACGATTGGCGCGCCGCCGCTAAGCGGCGGCGGGACACTGGTTGCAGAGCTTGCGCCGACGGCGACAGACCCACCGGAGACGTTGCTTCCGACGCCGACGCCGCTGCCCAGCGCAACACCGGAACCGATCGAGACGGCGACTGCCATAGAGACGCCCACGGACGTACCCACGCGGGCGGCGACGGAGACGTTGCTGCCGACGCCGACGCCGCTACCCAGCGCAACACCGGAACCGATCGAGACGGCGACTGCCATAGAGACGCCCACGGACGTACCCACGCCGGCGGCGACGGAGACGTTGCTGCCGACGCCGACACCGTTGCCTAGCGCAACCCCGGAACCGGCAGCGACGGTGATTGTGGCCGCAACGCCGGAGGCGACCATTGCGGTAGGTCGGGACAGTGCATTGCCGACGCCGACTTCGTTGCCGCCGGCGACGCAGAGCGCGCCCAGCCGGCTGCAGGTCGACCTGCCGGCGCTGACTCCGCAACCGGCGCAGGAAGAGACAATCGTGCAGTCAAGGGCGGAGCCGGGTAGCCTCTTGCGTGTCGTATTGAATGGGCTTGCCGTCTACACGGGAACGGCCGGCATCGACGGCGTATGGAGCGCGTCGATCCGGCTGCCCGAGGCGGGTCCGCACCGTCTGGTGGTCGAGCGTGTGGACGAAAGCGGGGCCGTACTGGAGGCGGGCGAGCCGGTGGAGATCGTTGCGCCTGCGACAGGGGCGGAGGCTCTGCCAACGGAGACGTCTGTCCCCGCGGATACGCCGACTGAGGCAGCGACGTCTACTGAAACGGCGACGCCGAGCGAGACTCCGCCACCCACGCCGACCGACACACCTGTGTTTACGCCGACGTTCACACCCACGTTCACACGCCCCACGGCGACGGAGACGGATGTCGCGACGCCGACGCCGAGCGCATCGCCGGTGCACACGAGCACGTATACGCCGACGCCCGTTCCGCTGGTGTGCGCCGTATCCGCATCACAGGTGCAGGTCGGAGACGCGATCGACGTGACGGGGACGTGGCGACCGGGCGCCGAGGTGGAGGTGCTGGCGGGCGAGCAGGTGTTGGGCGCGGCGCTGGCGGATGAAGCGGGCGCGTGGTCGTATGCTGTGCGCTTTGCGTCGCCTGGCGTGCAGGTGGTTGGCTGTCGCGCGGCGGGGAGCCGGGGCAAGATGGGCAGGCTGTCGTGGCGGCCCTTGTGGTGGTGGCGCCTGCGTTCACCGAAACACCGGCGGCTACAGACACGAGCTACGTCGAGCAACGCCGGCGCCGACTGCGACGCAGCGCACGCATCGAGCACACAAACGCCGACTTCCACTGCTACGGCAACGCGCACGCCGGAACCGACCGCCACAGACACGGCTACTCCGACTGCCACGCCAACCGTCACGCCCACGTCGACGCCGGTCCCCACGCCGACGAGCACGCAGACGCCGACATCCACGCCTACGGCTACACCCACTGCGACACCGACGGCGACGCCGACCTTCACGGCGACGCCCACGTTCACCGCGACGGCCACGCCGACGCCGTACCGGCCGAGCTGTGTGGCGTCGAGGACGAATGTACGCGTGGGAGAGGTCGTGCGCATCGTGGGTACGGGGCGGCCGGGGGCGGAGATCGACGTACGCGCCGGCGAGGAGACGCTCGGGCGGGCTGTGGCCGATGAGGCCGGCGAATGGACATTCGATGTTGTGTTCGAATCGCCGGGTCTGCAGACGATCGGCTGCGCGACAGTAGGGGAGTCGGAGGCGGACGCTGCGCCGCGTTTGGCATCGTATGTGGTGGTGGGGCCGGCGCCGACTGAGACCCCGACTTCGACCGCGACGGCGACCAACACGGCTACGCCTACCGCTACGCACACTGCGACGCCCACGCCCAGACCGCCTGTGATCGATGTGGGCGGTCTGCCTGCGCAGATGGCGGCGGGGACGATCACGGTAGGGGGCAGCGCAGAACCGGAGTTGCTTGTGCGCGTGCTGCTGAACGGGGCGGCTGTGTACACCAGTACCGTGGGTGTGGACGGCGTGTGGTCCGCGCCGCTGGAGCTCCCTGCGGCCGGGCGATACAAACTGGACGTGGAGCTTGTGGACGAGGGCGGGGTCGTGATCGCAGGCGGCGCGCCGGCCGAGCTGATCGTGCCGACGGCGACGCCGACCGCCACGCGCACGCCGACGGCTACGTGGACGCCCACGCATACGCCCACTGTGACGCCTACCCCGGAGCCAACATCCACGCCAACCCTGACACCGACGCCTGTGCCGACCCCGACGGCAACGGCGACACATACCGCTACGCCCACGCCCACGCCGACGTTTACGGCTACACCGACGCCGACATTGACGCCCACCGCAACGCCCACCCCGCATCGTCCGAGCTGCATCGCATCGCAGACGCGGGTCACGGCAGGCGAGCCGGTGCGCATCGTGGGCACGGGGAAGCCAGGCGCACAGGTGGAGATTCTGATTGGCGAAGATGTGGTGGGCGTCGTGGAGGCCGGCGAAG
The DNA here is from genome assembly GCA_963752485.1 of uncultured Chloroflexia bacterium. Lineage (GTDB taxonomy): Bacteria > Chloroflexota > Anaerolineae > Caldilineales > Caldilineaceae > JASGTU01. The sequence goes on along the minus strand of CAVVYP010000006.1, from coordinate 654,909 downwards.
ACGGAGAGTGGGCGTTTGACGTGCTCTTTGAATCGCCGGGTATTCAGGTCGTGCATTGCGCGACCGTGGGCGAACCGGAACGGGATGCAGGGGCTCGGCTGGCCTCCTACGTGGTGGTGGGTCCTGCACCGACGCATACGCCGACGAGCACGCCGACAGACACGCCAACTGCGACGCCAACGGCAACACCAACACCAACACCAACGGCAACACCAACTGCGACATCGACGGCGACTTCGACAGCAACCAGCACGGCGACGAATACGGCGACCGTGACGCCGTCAGCGACCAGTACGGCTTCGCCAACAGCCACGTCGACGCCAACAGCTACGGTGACGCCGACGCACACGGCATTGCCTTCGGCTACGCCCGCGCCGACGCACACGCCAACCGTTACGCCGGTTCCCACGCCGACGCCGACGGCCACTGCCACGCCGCGGCCGCCTCGGATCGACGTGGATGCGCTGCCGGCGGCGCTTGCGCCGGGGCGGGTGGTGATCGGCGGCAGTGGGGCGCCTGGCAGCCGCCTGCGCGTGCTGCTGGACGGGCAGGCGGTCTACACGGGCACTGTCAGCGTCTCCGGAGCGTGGTTTGCGGCGCTGGACCTGCCTGACACAGGCCGGTACACGCTGGCGACGGAACTGCTGGACGCGACAGGTGCGGTGAGCGCTGTAGGCGAGTCGGCGCCCTTGGTTGTGCCGACGGAGACGGCAACGCCTGTTCCAACGGCAACCGCCACGGCCACGGAGCGGCCCACCAACACGCCGACAGCGACGCGCACAGCCACACGGACGGCCACGTTCACGCCGACGGCGACGGCGTCGAACACGCCTGTGCCGACTTCGACGCCGCAGCCTACGGCCACGAACACTGCGACGCCGGAACCGACTGCCACGCAGACAAACACGCCTGCGCCGACAAGTACGCCAGAACCGACTTCGACGCCGGAACCGACTGCGACGCAGACAAACACGCCTGTGCCGACGAGTACGCCAGAGCCGACTTCGACGCCGCAGCCTACAGCCACGAACACTGCGACGCCGGAACCGACTGCCACGCAGACAAACACGCCTGCGCCGACAAGTACGCCAGAGCCGACTGTCGACGCCGGAGCCTACAGCCACGAGCACTGCGACGCCGGAACCGACTGCCACGCAGACGAACACGCCTGCGCCGACAAGTACGCCAGAGCCGACTTCGACGCCGGAGCCTACGTCCACGAACACTGTGACGCCGGAACCGAGCGCCACGCAGACGAACACGCCCGAGCCTACCGTCACACAGGGTATGGAAGCCGTTGCGACGCAAGCGTCGCCAGAGCCTGCGGAGCCCGACAGTCCGGGGCGCTTACCGGTAGCGGGACACGGCGGACCGTGGCGTGCAGGAGGCGTATTGGCCGTCACATTGCTGGCGCTGGCGGGTGTTGTCGCAGGCGGCTGGCGAGGTCGGCGCGGGTGGAAGCGGCCGCTATAGGGGGAAGTCCGGCGGGCCAGGAGGCCTGCTTGGCGCCACCGAAACCGCATGGTTGGGCGATAGAATCATTTCGTGTAGTCAACAATATCGCTGATGACGGGAAGCGGAAGGCGGTCGACAGCGTTCTTCTTGACCTGTTCAGAGCGGCGGTCGTAGCCTGCGGTGGTGGCCGGGTCCGAATGGCCCATGAGGCGCTGAACTGTGGCCAAGTCCACGCCGGCGTCCAGCAGGTTGCCGGCGAACGTGCGACGGATATCGTGTGGGCTGAAGGCGTCGAGACCGGCCTGTTTGGCTCTGCGTTTGAGGATGTCGTAGATGGCTTGATCGGTCATGTGCGGAACGAAGGCGTTGGAGCCGTCAGCGTCCACCACGCGCAGTTTGTCACCCCGGCTTACCGCGCCGAATAGTGCGCCGGCGGCGGGGCCACGCAGTCGCAGCCATGAGCGCAGGTATTGCGCGCCGCTGGGCGCCATGTAGACGAGACGCTCTTTGCCGCCCTTGGCCTCCGTGATGTGGAGCGAGCGCTCGTCCAGGTCGACGTCACGTACCTCCATGCCCGACAGTTCGCCCCGGCGCAGCCCGCAGTTGTAGGCTGTGGCGATGATGGCTGCGTCGCGCACGCCGGCCAGCGTACCATCGGCGCAGGCTTGCAGACAGGCCGTTATCTCCAACGGTGCGATATGGCGTCCAGTCTCGGCTTGTGAGAGCGGTTCGCCGCTGATCCGCTCCAGGTCCACGGCGCGGTGATACGTTTCCACCGAGATATAGCCAAGGCGCCAGCATTCCTTCAGCACGCGGCGCATGGCGGACAGCATCTTCACGGCGGTGCGCTTCTTGTAGTGTGCGGCGACGACGGCGCGAATGGCGGCCGTGTGCTGGTATTCCAGTTGGCGCCAGGGAAAGGCGTCCCACGCGACGATGGGCTGCGCAGCGCCGTCGGCATCTATGCTGCGATTGGGATTGTCTTCCGGTTTGCCCGGATCGTGGCCGAACATGATGTCGACGATGGTCTGAAGCGACGCGCGCATGGTGCGGCGCGACCCGGGCGACAGCGAGGCGATATAGACCAGCGCCGGGTTGCGCGAGGGAGGCAGGCTGTGCGCCGCATCGAGGACTGAGTGGCTGTGGGGCTGGGGAAGCTGATGCATGGGCTCCATTGGGCGTTTCCTCGTGTATCATCTTCGAGAAGTGTGCTTCTCATAAGTTAGTTTTCATTGTACAATTGGGCCGTGGCGCAGGTCAAATCGTCGCGATCGCCCTTGCGCCACCGCGCGGCATTCTGAGCCTGGACGACCGCTGCGTTATGCGCGAAGTCTGTGTGTTCGCTATACTTGTCCGTGTGGGTCGCGGGCGCGCGTGAACAAGCTTCATTGCGTGCGCGCCGTGACAGAGTGAATGGCGAGCGCCAATCTAGGAGGCAGTTGATGCGGAAGTATCTCGATATCGATCTTGGGTCCAAGCAGGTCGACGCGTCCGAGGTGGACGGCGAGGATGTGGTCAAGGTGGGTCGCTACCTGATCGCCAAGACGCTGGTGGAGAAAGGCATTGCGACGGTGGATGCGCTGTCGCCTGAGAACATTCTGATCTTCTCGGCCGGGCCGTTTGCCGGTACGTCGTTCTCCAATGCCAACCGCACGAGCGTGGGCTGCAAAAGCCCGCTGACGGGCGGCATCAAGGAAGCCAACGGCGGCGGGACCTTCGGCTACGCCCTGGGCCAGTTGCAGATTTCCGGCTTCACGCTCTATGGCGCTGCGCCCGACTGGACAGTGATCCATTTGCGCCAGGACGGGTCTGTCGTCGTTCGACGACGCCGCGCCGTTCATGGGCCGGGGCAACTTCGAGACGGCCGAACTGCTCTACGAGACCTATGGGCGCAAGGTCGCGCTGGCGCTGTGCGGTCCCGTCGGCGAATATGAAGGACTGCTGGCGGCGATTGCGTTCAGCGACACCGAGGGACGGCCCTCCCGCTTTGCGGCGCGCGGCGGCGTGGGCGCGGTCATGGGCAGCAAGAAGGTAAAGGCCATCGTCGCCGACCTGGACCGCATCCCCCCGCTGCACGACAGGAAGAAAACGTTGCAGAGCGTAAGGGACTATGCGAAGCTGCTGCAGGCCGATTCGGTGGTTATGAAGTTCTACAATGCCGTGGGCACCATGGGCATGGCGGACTACCAGAACGTGGTGGGCGGCCTGCCTGTGCGGAACTTCACGGCGGGACAACTGGTTGACCCAGACAGCGCCGAGGGTTTCAAGATGGGCGGCGACTACATCGGCGACTTGAACACCGCGCGGCGGCCAGCAGACCCACGCCTGCATGCCCGGCTGTGTGATCCAGTGCAGCAACATCTACAACGACGCCGAGGGCAACGAGGTCGTCTCCCCTGTCGAGTATGAAACGCTGGGTCTATTGGGCACGAATTGCGGCGTGGCTGACCCGGATGACCTGGCCGGGTTGAACCAGATCGCCAATGACCTGGGCATCGATACGATCGAAGCCGGGGCCATGCTGGGCGTGCTGATGGAGGCGGGACTGGCCGAGTTCGGCGACGTTGAGTGGATGGCGCAGGCGCTGGCCGAGATCCGCGCGGGGACGGAGAACGGCCGTCTGTGGGCGCAGGGCACGGCGCGTGTCGGCGAAGCGTACGGCGTGGCGCGCACGCCTGTGATCAAGAAGCAGGCGATCAGCGCATACGACCCGCGCGTGGTGGAGGCCACCGGCATCAGCATGATGGTGACGGCGCAAGGCGCCGACCATACTGCCGGCAACCTGCCGCGCCTGGATACGGCAAGCATGACGGTTGACGAACTGCTGGATCAGAGCCTGGCGCAGCAGACGAAGGTGGCGGCCGGTGATTCGCTGGGTCTCTGTATGTTTGGGCAGACGGTCACGAACACCAATCTCCAGTTTATCGCCGACTCGGTCAACGCTGCACAAGGAACGGCGCTGACGCCGGACTTCTTCCTGGAGATGGGCGCAGAGACGCTGCGGCTGGAGCGGGAGTTCAACCGGCAGGCCGGCTTCACCGTAGAGGACGATGAGCTGCCGGCGTTCTTCTACACGGAGCCGCTGCCCCCTACCGGACGAGTGGCGCGGTTCCATGCCGAGGATGTGCACGGCATCTACGAGCGGCTGCAGGAGTAGCTCTCGGCGGGCTGCTGTCCGCCATTTCAACCTGATTACTATGCGAAACACACCACGGGGAAGGGGGGCATCCCCCTTCCCCGTGGCGTGCAAACGCGATCAGAGCGCGCGCATGGTCCTGGCTGCGGCGTCCAGCGTGGCGCGGATCTCTTCGTCCCCGTGTCTGGTGGACAGGAACCCGGCCTCAAACTGGGACGGAGCCAGGTAGACGCCCTCTTCGAGCATTCCCCTGAAATAGCGGGCAAAGCGCTGTGTGTCCGCCCCACTGGCAGACTCCCAGTCCGTGACCGGCCCGTCGACGAAGAACATGCCGAACATGGTTCCGACGCGATTCATGCTGACCGGCACGCCTGCCGCCTTCGCCGCCGCCGCCAGTCCATCCATAAGCTGCTGACCGGCCTCCTCCAGCCCTTGCCAGACGCCATCCTTCTGTAGTTCCTGCAGCGTGACGATTCCGGCCGTCATTGCAAGCGGATTCCCCGATAGCGTTCCGGCCTGATACATGGGACCCACCGGCGCAACCATCTCCATGATTTCGCGCCGCCCTCCGTAGGCGCCGACAGGCAACCCCCCGCCGATCACCTTGCCCAGGGCAGAGAGGTCAGGCTTTATGTCAAATAGCATTTGGGCGCCGCCGGGGTGGACGCGGAAGCCGGTCATTACTTCGTCGAAGATCAACAGCGATCCATGCGCCGCGGTGATGTCGCGCAGTCCCTGCAGGAATCCTGCGACCGGCGGGATCAACCCCATGTTGCCCGCCACCGGTTCGACGATGACGGCGGCGATCTCGTGCGGGAAGGCGTCGAAGAGCTGGGCAACGGCATCGATGTCGTTGTACGGCGCTGTCAAGGTGTCGGCGACCGTCGCGGGCGGAACCCCCGGCGAATCCGGCAGGCCCAGGGTTGCTACGCCAGACCCGGCCTGGACCAGCAGCATGTCTGCATGGCCGTGATAGTTGCCCTGGAACTTGACGATCTTCGTTCGCCCTGTGAAGGCGCGCGCCAGCCGCAAGGCGCTCATGGTGGCCTCCGTGCCGGAGTTCACGAAACGGACCATCTCGATGTTCGGCATCAGGCCGGTGACTAAGGCGGCCAGCTCCACCTCCTGCGGGCACGGCGCGCCGTAGCTCGCGCCATTGGCTGCCGCCTCCTGCAGTGCGGAGACGACGCGGGGGTGCGCATGTCCCAGGATCAGCGGCCCCCACGACAGCACGTAGTCGACGTAGCGATTGCCGTCCACGTCAACTAGGTAGGCGCCGTCCCCCTTTTGGATGAAGAGCGGGTTTCCTCCGACCGCCCTGAAGGCGCGCACCGGCGAGTTGACGCCGCCGGGCAGCAATGTCTGCGCTTTTTCGAACCACTTCTCCGACTTCTGCATGCTTCGCATCGTTCTCCACTCCTTGTATGAGTCCGCCGAACCACTGTTCCAGGCCCCGGCCTTGTGCGGTCAGGCCGGTTGCGCTACCCAGGGAGCCGCGTTCGCTCGAATCAGATCCACAAGCGTCTGTACGTAGAGCGGATCATCGTTGAGGGAGGGCGGGCGGACCAGCCGCATGCCCAATGCGCTTGCTTCGTCCTGGGCCAACATGTCGATGTCATAGAGGATTTCTACGTGATCCGAGACGAAGCCGACGGGGATGCTGATTACATCGCGGACACCTTGCTCTGCGAGGGCGCGCAGATGCTCGTCGAGCTGTGGTCCGAGCCACGGTTCCGGGCTTCGTCCGGCGGACTGGTAGCTCCAGGACCACCGGCCGGCGGCCAAGCCGGCCTTCTCGGCCACGAGGCGCGCGGTCTCCCGCAGTTGTTCGTCATACGGATCGCCCATTTTGAGAATGCGCACGGGCAGGCTGTGTGCGCTGAACACCACGTGCACGCCGGCGCGAGCCTCTTCCGGCCACTGCGCAAGGCCATCCTCTACGCGGTTTGCCAGCGCTTCGATATAGAGGGGCGCATCGTGGTAGCTGGCGATGTGGGCAAATTCGATATGTCCTCTGTACATCTCGAGCCCGTCGGCGATCTTCGCCTGGTACTTGGCCACGGACAATTTGCTGAAGTGCGGCGCCAGGACGAGGCTCACGGCGTGTGTGATTCCGTCCTCGATCATTTGTCCCACGACTTCCTCGATCCACGGCGCCCAATGACGCATGCCGATGTAGCAGCGAAAGTTCTCAGCATCCAGTTCGCGCTGCACCGCGGCTACCTGCCGTTCGGTGATGGCAGTCAAGGGCGACTTGCCGCCGATCATACGATAGTTGTTGGAGATCTCCTCCAGCACGGCCGGCGTCGTGGTCCGTCCGCTGCGAATATCGCTGAGATAGCCGGGCAATTCGTCGAGCGAATTGGGGCCGCCATATGCCATGATCAGCACGCCTACGGGACGCTGAACTTCTGATAACGCTTCTGACATCTCTCCTGGGAACCTTTCTATTTCGCTCATGGTGTTCCGCCCAATCCGCGCCGACACGCATCGTGACGTGGGCGGATACTAGTCCGGTAGTCCACGGCAGCACACCGCGAGGCTGCCTATGCGGCCGTCTGCTCGTGTACGTATTCGACGAGCCGGCGCACGTTGTCCACCGGCGTGTTGGGCATAATACCGTGACCGAGGTTGAAGATGTGACCGTCCCTGCCGCCGGCTTGCTCCAATACGCTGTCGACGCGGTATTCCAGTTCTCGCCACGGTGCGAGGAGTGCGATCGGGTCCAGGTTCCCCTGAATTGGGCGCTCATGGCCAAACTGGCTCCAGCACCAGTCCAGGGGCATGCGCCAGTCGACCCCGATCACATCACCGCCGCAGGCGGCGACGTCGGGCAGGTAGGCTGCGGTTCCAGTGCTGAAGTTGATCACGGGGACGCCCGTGTGCGCCAGTCGCTCGAACAGTTGCCGGTTATAGGGCGCCACGTAGCGAACATAGTCATCGCGGCCCAGGGCGAGCCCGGCCCAGGAGTCGAAGACCTGCAACGCAGATGCGCCGGCCTCGGCCTGTTTGGTCAGGTAATCGGCCTGCACGGTGACGAGCTTTGTCATGAGCCGTTTCCAGGCAGCGGGTTCGCGATACATCAACTCTTTCGTCTTGGCATAGGTTCGGGAGCCGCCGCCTTCGACGGCATAGCTTGCCAGCGTGAACGGCGCGCCGCCGAAGCCGATGAGGGGGACGCCCAGCGGAGCCAGGTCCTGGGTCACCAGCCGGATTGCCTCGAGGGTGGGAGCAAGATGCTCCTCGGCCGGAGGGGTTGCCAGCACGTCAATGTCATAGGGTCGTTGCAGCGGATTGTCTATGGAGGGACCCACGCCTTTCACGAAATCGAGCTTCAAGCCCATTCCGATCAGAGGCGGCAAGATGTCGGAAAAGATGATGGCCGCGTCGAACCCGAACGCGTGTATTGGCTGCAGGGTGACTTGCGCCGCCAGTTCCGGCGTTTGGATCACATCGAGCATGGAATGGCGCGCGCGTATGGCTTGATATTCGGCCATGTAGCGGCCGGCCTGTCGCATTAGCCAGATCGGCGTATGCGCTGCGGGCAGGCCCCGGCACGCGCGCAGGAAGGGGGCTGCCGGTTCGGGGGCTGTGTCCGCCGCTGCAGCGGCGGTGCGAGAAGTCATCTCATTGTTCATGCAATGCTCACCGTGGTGTGATTCTCTGTGGGCGGCCAGGCAGACGCCTGCGCCGCTGATTAGTCGCTGCCGTGCTGCCAAGCGACTCTACCGATGAAGAATGGGCCGAGTCGCTCCAAGTGCTGTGAGGTCTGCGTCGTCTTCCGCATGCGCTGCACGACCATGGAGAGCGGGTAGAGCTCCGCTCCGAGCAGGGCAACGACAAAGTCGTTGTCGTTCTTGTCCATGCCGTGACAGGCAAGCCGAATGTCGTAGGCCAGCCCGGCGCGGCCGAATGCGCGTCCGATACCGCCATGCTCCATCAGCGCCACGTTCTGCTCCTGGGTGGAGAGCAGCTCAAACGAATCCGGCGCGCCGCAACGGGTACCAGACGGCCCAGCGCAGTTCAGGATCGCAGACGCGGCGACTGGGACGCCCGATCAGCGTGTCCTCCAGGTCCGATTCGTACCCGATGGAGTATGTCCTGCCGAACATGGTGTATTCGGGCTTCGGCGTCAGTCCGGCGAACGGGGCTTCAGCCAACAACCGGCGGATGTCGTCGATGAAGAAGTCGGCAGATTCCGAGAAGGTCAACAGTCCGATACCCGCGGGTCGTTGACATCCTCGTACAGGGCGCCGGAGACGCCATTGGCTTCGAGGGCGTCGATGATCGCGGATGTGCCGGCGCAGTCGCCGAAGGCCATGAACTGCATGTAGAGGCGGCGGTCAGAGGAGATGACTTCGCCGTCCTGCCCGCGGCCCTTCTCGCTCAGGTCTACATTGTGCAGATCGGCGCCGGCCGGGCGTTGCTCGATATCAAGGGGTGGCTTCTTTGTCATTGCGAACAGGTTCCTGTGGGTGGTTGCATTTTCCTTATTGCCAAGTCACCGGTAGCCGGGACGTCGTAGCTGTATCTCGTAGCGCATTGTCGCCGGCGCAGGCCGCTTCAGCGATGGAGTTCGAGACTGCGGCTCACCCCGTAGGCGACGGTTCTTGCGTTCAAGGCGCGTCGGTCACCAACCACCTCGCTGCGTCTCGCGCATGGTACGTGATGATCAGATCCGCGCCAGCTCGCTTGATGCCGGTGAGCGTTTCCAGGACGATTGCGCGTTCGTTCAGCCAGCCGTTCATGCTTGCGGCCTTTACCATCGCATACTCACCGCTGACGTTGTAGGCGATGAGGGGCAGTTCCGAAAACTGGTCATGCACCGTGCGGATGACATCCAGGTAGGCGAGCGCCGGCTTGACCATGAGCATGTCGGCGCCCTCTGCTATGTCCAGCGCGGCCTCGCGCAGGGCTTCACGCACGTTGGCAGGGTTCATCTGGTGTGTGGTGCGATCGCCGAAGGCGGGCGCGCCCTGGGCAGCGTCTCGAAAGGGGCCGTAGTATGCCGAGGCGTACTTCACGGCGTAGGACAGAATGGGAACATGGTCATATGCAGCGCCGTCCAGGGCAGAGCGAATCGCAGCCACCATGTGGTCCAGCATGCCGCTGGGTGCGATGATGTCGGCGCCGGCTTGCGCGTGCGACACGGCTATCCTGCCTAGAATGTCGAGCGTCTCGTCATTGAGTACATAGCCGTCGGGCAGATGCGGGTTGTAAGGTCCGTGCGATTCGAAATTGAGCAGGCCACAATGCCCGTGGTCCGTGTATTCGCAGAGGCAGACGTCAGAGATGATTACCAGGTCCGGCGTGTGTTCCCTGAGCGCGCGTATTGCCTGCTGAACGATGCCGTCTGCGGCGAAACTCTGCGAGCCGGCGGCATCCTTGTGGTCGGGGATGCCGAAGAGGAGCACTGCCCGAATGCCGTCTTCCAGCGCGGCTTGGGCTTCGGCAACTGCCTCGTCGACCGATAGCTGGAAGATACCCGGCATGGACTCGATGGGGATGCGCACTTTGTCGCCGTGGATCACGAACAGCGGCAGAATCAGGTCTTGGGCCGAGAGCCGCGTTTCCGACAGCATGGAACGTAGCGCGGCTGACGTGCGCAACCTGCGCGGGCGGATCGCTCGGCTAATCCCCTGCTCCCTGTATGCCGAGGAGTCCTTGCCGTGCTGGACGTCTCGACTGACCACGTTGCCGGCTACGTTAGCGATCACCGCGCCACCTTTCCCGAATACTCATAGTGATTCACGATGACGCCGACAAGGCCAGCGCCCGTGTGAACCTGCGCCACCACGTCGGCTGCGTACCCCAACTCGCCTACGGCGTCCGCAGTCCGGGGTCCGATGCACGCTATTGTACATGCGTTGAGCAAGTCCGCCAGTTCCGGATGCTCTTGCATCGACGCAACAAAGCTTCTGACGGCGGATCCGCTGGCGAAGACGACCATATCCACGCCCTGGGCCAACTGCGCCACGGTCTGCGCGTCCAGTTTTCGACGTTCCGTTCGGTATATGGGAATGTCGGCCACGACGGCGCCGCGCCCGGTCAGGATATCGGACAGGTCTTCACTTGCGAGCGCTGAGCGTGGGAGGAGCACCCTGTCGCCGGGTGCAACATCCAGCGTCTTGGCCAGGTGCGAGCCAATGTGTTTGTCGGATACGAAGTCACAGGGATATCCCGCGGCGAGGAGTTCGCTCTCGGTTGACGGGCCGACGGCGGCGAACCGCAGCGGAACCAAGTGCGGCGGAGTCAAGCCCGCGCGTGTTCGAGCGCTGCGACGAAGATCTGTACGGCATTTGTGCTGGTGAAGACGATCCAGCGGTAGCCGGCGAGCGCGGCCAGGGCATCGCCGAGCCCCGGCGCATCCTCAATGGCGGAGATTGCAATCGTGGGAACCGGCAGAACGGACGCCCCCAACTGCTCCAGCGTGTCGATGAGGTCCGTGGCTTGATCCGCTGGACGGGTGACGACGATGCGTCTACCGGCCAGGGGCCGCTGCGACACGCGCTCTTGTCTTTCGCCAGGTTCACTTGGCAACGAGAAGTGCGCCAGGGCGTGCCGGGCGAGCGACTCGCTGACTTGTTCTGCGTCTGGGCCCTGTGCCGTGCGCACGAATGGTTTTTGGCCGTCGATGGCTGCGAAGACGCTCATTTCGTGCGAATCGCCGGCCACACGCCTGCTGTATGCTCCAATTGGAGCCGAGCAACCACCGCCAAGGTGTTCGAGGAACTTTCGCTCGGCGCGGGTCGCCGTGTGCGTGTCGGCGTCGTCGATGAGCGCAAGCAGGGCCAGGACTCGTTCGTCCTCTCCGCGACACTGTACGGCAAGCGCCCCCTGCCCCGGCGCCGGCAACATGATCTCGAAGGGAAGAACCTGCGTAACTAGATGCATAAGCCCGAGACGCAGCAAGCCGGCTGCCGCCAGAACGACGGCGTCACATTCCTCTTCCAGCGCGCGCCGGATTCGCGTCTCGACATTGCCTCGCACGGGAACGACGTGGAGGTCGGGTCGGTGGGCCAGCAGTTGCGCGCGCGTCGCCGCGGGCTGCTTGTTCCGATGACGGCCCCGGCTGGGAGCCTATCCAGCGTCCATGCGTTCTTGGCGACGAGGCAGTCGTGGGCGTCCGCGCGCTGGACGACGGCGCCGACCGCCAGGCTGCTGTTCTGCTCTGTGGGCAGGTCCTTGAGCGAATGCACGGCTATGTCGATCGCCCCATCGAGCAGCGCCTGCTCTAGCTCAGCCGTGAAGAGCCCTTTGCCGCCTATTTCGGGCAAGGGCCGGTTCAGCGTTCGATCGCCCTTGGTGGAAAAGTGGACCAGCTCCGTTGTCAGGCCGGTCCTTGCGTGGGCGAGGAGGTCGCCCACGTGATGAGACTGCACGAGCGCAAGGCGCGACATGCGAGTGCCAATTGTGAGCCGTTGGTCCAGAGCCGTGTGGTCCAAGATCAAAGAGGTGACGTTCCGCTGTCGAGGCCGAAGAGGTCGCACACCGTGTCTAGGTACTCCTCGCTGCGGTCGTTCCTGGCCATCTCTTTGATGCGTACGGTGGGCGAATGCAGCAGTTTGTTGACCAGGGCGCGGGTCAGGTGCTGGAGGTGCGCTACGGTGTCAGGCTCCACGTCCCCCAGGAATCGCAGCGTGCGCGCCAGCTCCTGCTCACGGATGCCCTCGGCACGCGTCCTCAGTTCGACCACAAGGGGGCGAACTTCGAGCTCGCACAGCTTCAGACGGAAATCCGACAGTTCCTCGGCCACGATCGCTCTTGCCGCGGGGGCCGCCTCCTGCCTTCTGGCGAGCGAGCGTTCAATCGCCGCCTGAAGTCCGTCAAGATCATACAGGGTGACGCCCGCAATTTCGGACGCCTTGGGCTCCACGTCTCGTGGCAGCGCCAAGTCTATGATGAGCCAGGGACGCCGGCTTGGCATGCCGGTAGAACCGTTCGAATCTCGCTCCCGCGGCCAGCTTCAAATCCTGCGCCGTCACGATGGCGTGGGGCGCGCTCGTCGCCGAGATCACGAGATCGGCGTCTGCCAGTGCCGACGGAAGCTCCTCCATCGGGCGCGCCGTCCAGTCAGGTTCGGCGAGGGAGCGGGCGCGGTCCAGGGTGCGATTCACGAGTACGACGTTCCGCGCGCCCTGGGCTCGCAGCAGTTTCTGTGTGAGCGTACCCATCTCGCCCATGCCGATGACGAGGATGTTCTTCTTCGTCAGGTCGCCCAGCTCTCGCGTCGCCAGGTCGAGCGCCACCGAACTCACACTTGCCGGATTGCTGCCCAGGGCGGTTTCGGACCGCACACGTTTGCCGGTGCGTATACGCGGCGCGGAACAGGGCATCCAGGAGCGGACCCGCCGTGTTCATTTCGACGGCCTGCACATATGTCCGCGAGACCTGGCCCAAGATCTCAGACTCGCCGAGCACCATCGATTCCAGACCTGCGGCAACGTCGAACAGATGGCGAACTGCATCCGGTCCTTCGTAGATTGACAGAGAGAGGCGGATGGCGTCCTCTGACAATCCGGTACGCTGGTGGGTATGGTCGCATAGGCGGTCGATGACGCGGCCTGCGTCTTCGTGTATCGCAAGGTACCATTCCAGGCGATTGCACGTGGACAAACGCGCACGCTCCGAAATTGACCCGATATCCATGCCGGCGGCATTGCTCTGTTCGCTTCCGAGGCCGGCGAAGATCTCACGCTGTTCAACCGGCGCCGTGTGGTGGCTAAGGCCGACGCAGAGAAGTCGCGCCGCTTCATGGTAAACAGTCATACTTGCCCGTTTCCGAAGTGTTGTGGACAGATATTCTCGGCCGGGGGAGCGGCGTGAGGCACATCCCATGGTGTCTGGAAAAATCTAACGAAATCTAAGTATCGTCGCGAGTTTACTAGATGATTCAGGGGCGTGTCAAGTGTCCTGTTGAGACGCGCGGGTCTTTCAGAGATGGGCGCTGACATTGGGAAGGGGACGCAGATTGGCGCTGATCGGGCAGATGGGCGCTGATTTCTTGGTCCGACGCGTGCGGGCTAGGGCTTGGCAGCGTCGGGGACCTGGAGCCCCATTTCCCGAGACTGACGATCAGTTTGGCGACGTCCCACCGCTCTGGTAGACTGCAGGACTGTTGATTTCATTTCATATGCGTGATCCGCGTGTGCCGCGCAAGCGCCAGTAGGGACATGGACTGCATGTTGAACGAAGAGACAGTTTCGCGAGCTCCGCTAATCGCCACCGACCTGGAAGGCATTCTGTTCCCGGAGATGTGGATCGCCGTCGCCGAACACACAGGTGTGCCGGAGCTGAAGCTTACGACGCCGCGAGATCGAAGACTACGACGAGCTGATGCGCATGCGCCTGAATCTGCTGGACGGCGTCGGGCTTCGGCTTGCCGACCTGCAGGCCATCATCGGCGAGATGGAGCCGCTGCCCGGCGCTGCCCAGTTTCTACACGAGGTGCGCCAGCTTGCACCCCTGGTGGTCATCACCGACAGTTTCTATGAATTCGTCAATCCGGTTATCTCCAAACTGGCCTACGCCACGGTATTCGCGCATACGCTCGAGGTCTCGGATGACGGCAAAGTCACGGGCTATCGTCTGCGGCTGGAGCGGGGCAAGCGCAAGGCGATTCGCTCGTTTCACGAACTGGGCTTCCGCACGATCGCCGTGGGCGACTCCTACAACGATATTGCTATGTTGAGCGAGGCTACCGAGAGCGTGTTGTTCCGGCCGCCGCAGAACGTGGTCGACGACTACCCCACGATTCCAGTCGTACGCGAGTATGGCGAATTGACCGAGCGAATGCGGGCGTTCGCCGTGCGCAAGGCGGCGCCTTCTTCCGCCGCCACGGTGTAGCCGCCCACCCGCCGCCCTGCCGACTGATGAACGCGCCGCAGACGCCTCCCGGAGCCACCGGACTCACGCGGTCCGAGGCGCTCTGGAACAGCGTGGTGAGCCCCGCCGGCTATATCCTGGCGGTCTCCTATCCGCTGCTGGCGCTTTCCACCGGCGCGCGCACGCTCTACCAGCTTTTTGTGCGGGAGGACATCACCTACTATGTGCCCGTGATCCTGAGCGGCGTGGCCGCGCTGTGCTATCTTACGGCCGCCATCGGCTTTGCGTATCGCCGCAAGTGGACGTGGTGGCTGTCGGTGAGCGTGCTGGGCTTCGAGACGCTGATGACGCTGCTGGTGGGTACGGTGAGCGTGGTGGATCCGGACCTGATCGGCAGCACGGTGTGGCGGCGGTTTGGCGAGGATTACGGGTATTTTCCGCTTGTGCAACCGCTGGTGGGTTTGGTGTGGCTGCTGTGGCCGATGACGATGCAGTCGTATGGGATTCGGGGGGATGCGCAGGTCGGTGCGCAGCCGGGGGAAGAGGCGCCATGACGAGGCGAGTGCGCGGTGAGTGCGCGGTGAGTGGCGGGATGATGCGGCGGTGGATTCCCGCGCCCGGGGGGCTCCCGGCGGGACTGACACGTGTTGGAGAGATGACGGGGTGGCGGCGAAATGGCCGGCGGAAGTGGGGCGGCGGGTACAATCGGGCGGGGCGGAGCGTGGTATTCTGATCCGTGGCGGTGGCATGAGGGTGGCTGCCGATTGAGGACTAGGGAGACGGGCGCGCGCGTACCATGACACTTTCGGCGCCCGGCAAGGCATGGAGCACGACGAGTTGAACGGTGCTCCCTGGGGCAGGGAGATCGTTGGCGCCGCAGCAGCCGCGCTGTGCGGCTCCTGTGCAGAAGATCACCGTACGGACGAATTCAGGTAGACGACGGCTTCGTGGGGTTGGCGGTCCGCCGGTTAGCAAACAGAAAGCGAGCGACGCACCATGCAGCGCATCGAAGAACCGATTCTGCTGGTCGTGTTTGGGGCGTCCGGCGACCTTGCCGCGGCGTAAGCTGATCCCTGCGCTGTATCACCTGGCGTACCAGAACATGTTGCCAGCCGATTTCACGTTGCTTGGCTTTGCGCGCACGGAATACACCGACGAGGAGTTCCGCGAACTGGCAAAGGAAGGCGTGCAGCGAGTTCGGCGACGCCGCCTTTGATGAGCGGGTTTGGAATCGCTTTGCGCAAGGGCTGTTCTATCAGGCGGGACAGTATGACGATGCTGGACAGCTTCAAGGCGCTGGCCGACACGTGTGGACGAGCTCGACAAGGAGCGCGACATCGGCGGCAATCATCTCTTCTATCTGGCCACTCCGCCGACGGTGTTCAAGCCGATCACGACCCTGATACGCGAGTCGGGTCTTTGCTGTCCCAGCGCAGGACGATGCGAGGGCGAATCGTGATCGAGAAGCCTTTTGGGCATGATCTGGAAAGCGCCCGGGACCTGAACGACCATCTGCTGCAGCCTCTTCACGGAAGAGCAGATCTATCGCATCGACCACTATCTGGGCAAGGAGACCGTCCAGAACATCATGGTCTTCCGCTTCGGCAACGGCATCTTTGAGCCGATCTGGAATCGCCGCTATATCGACCATGTGCAGATCACGGTGGCCGAGACGCTGGGCATCGGCGACCGCGGCGGCTACTTCGACCGCGCCGGCGCCATCCGCGATATGCTCCAGAACCATCTGATGCAGTTGGTGGCGCTGACGGCCATGGAGCCGCCGGTCACGTTTGACCCGGAAGCGGTGCGCGATCAGAAGGTGAACGTGCTGCGGTCCATTCGTCCGATCGAGCCGACGGACGTGGGCAGACTGGGTGGTTCGCGCACAGTACGACCGCGGCGTGAGCGACGGCATCGAGATTCCTCGCTACACGTCGGAGAAGGGCGTGCCTGACTGATTCGACGACGGAGACGTACGTGGCGTGGAAGCTGGAGATCGACAACTGGCGCTGGAACGGCGTGCCCTTCTATCTGCGCACGGGCAAGGCGATGGCAGGCAAGCTGACCGAGATCAACATCGTCTTTCGCAAGCCGCCGCTGCTGCTGTTCGAGACGCTGGACACAGACGATGTCCCGCCCAGTAATGTGCTGACGCTGCGCATTCAACCGGATGAAGGCATTCGTCTTACCTTTGACGCCAAACGACCGGGCCATTCCGATGAACATTGAGCGCGTGGCGATGGACTTCTCCTATCGCGAGTACTTTGGCAGCCAGTCCTCGGCGGATGCCTACGAGCGGCTGCTGCTGGACGCCATCCTGGGCGACCGCACGCTCTTTATTCGGCGCGACGAGACCGAGCTGGCCTGGGATCGCGTGTACGCGTATCCTGGAGGGCTGGAGACATGCAGGAAGAGCAGGCCGCTGAAGCCGGGTGACGACTTACGGCTGCCAAAATATGCGGCGGGTACGTGGGGGCCGGTGGAGGCAGACGACTATGCTGAAAGAATGACAATCGCTACTGGCGCAATCCCCCGTCAGCCATGCGAGCAGTCGGCTGAGACTTGCACTGATGCGCATTGTCGGAGCTTATCAGGCGATTCGGCACATGACAATACGCCTGCAATGACTGCCAGAGAATGCATAGAATCTGGAGAACTATACATATGAAGTCAATTGGCAGCATTTCTGTGCTTCCGCGAATCCCGAGCGCGATCGAGCGACTGCCTGAACTGGCCTACAACCTGTGGTGGAGTTGGCGCCCGGACGCCCAGTGAGCTGTTCGCGCAGCTTGGATCCTGAGCTGTGGGAAGTCGATGAACCACAATCCGGTCAGAGTGCTGCGCGAGCGTGTCGCAGCAGAGCTTGGACGAGGCAGCGGCGGACGAGGAGTATCTCGCGGCCTATGCGGACGTCATGGCAGAATTCGATCGCTATATGGATCCGGACGCAGAGACCTGGTACAAGCGCCACCACGACGACGAACTTGAGCAACGTGGTCGCCTACTTCAGCGCGGAATTTGGGCTGCATGAAGCGCTGCCCATCTACAGTGGCGGTCTGGGCATTCTCAGCGGCGATCACTGCAAGGCTGCCAGCGATATGGGGCTGCCCTTCGTCGGCGTTGGCTTTCTCTATCCGCAGGGCTACTTCACGCAGGTGATCGATCCCGGACGGCACGCAGATTGCGGAGTATGAGAAGATCGACTTGGCGGAAGTGCCGGCGACCCCTGCTCTGGACGACGATCGGACAACGAGATACTCGTCAGCGTGGACCTGCCCGGTCGCACGGTCTTCGCCAAAGTGTGGCGCATTCATGTGGGCCGCGTGACTATCTTCCTGCTGGATACGGATGTGCAGCGCAATGCGCCGCAGGACCGCGAGCTGAGCGCCCGCCTCTACGGCGGCGACCGCGAGGTGCGCATCTGTCAGGAGATCGTGCTGGGCATTGGCGGTGTGCGCGCCTTGCGTGCGCTGGGGTATGAGCCCGCCGTCTGGCACATGAACGAAGGGCACAGTGCGTTCCTTGGGCTGGAACGTGTACGCGAACTCGTCGTTGGCGAGGGGCTTGCGTTCGACGAGGCCGTAGAGGCCGTGCGCGCCAACACGCTCTTTACGACGCATACGCCCGTACCCGCCGGCAACGACGCATTTTCCTTTGAGCTGATCGACAAGTTCTTCTGGCAATGGTGGGGACAACTTGGGATCGACCGCGAGCGTTTCATCGAGTTCGCCCGCCAGGACCTCGACTGGGGACCGCAGTATAGCATGACCGTGCTTGCGCTGCGTTTGAGCGGATACCACAATGGCGTCAGCGAGCTCCATGGCGAGGTCAGCCGGCAGATGTGGCAGTTCCTGTGGCCGGACACGCCGGTGCAAGAGGTGCCGATCGGCCACATCACCAACGGCGTGCACACGGGCACATGGCTGCCGAGCGAACTGAAGCAGCTCTATGATGCGTATCTTGGCGACGGGCTGGATGGACGTTGTCGAGAAGCCGGAGACGTGGCGGCCGCTGGAGGCCATTCCGGACGTGGAGCTGTGGGAGATTCATCGGATGCGCAAGGAGAAGCTGATCGACCATGTGCGCGATCGCGTGCGCAAACAGCTTCTTCGCCATGGCGAGGGCGACGCAGCGGGTGCGCGGCGTTGATTCGCTGTTGAATCCGGAGGCGCTGACGATCGGCTTTGCCCGCCGGTTCGCCACCTACAAGCGCGCCACGCTTCTCTTCCGCGATGACGAGCGCATTCGCAGGATTCTGTCCGACCCGGAGCGGCCTGTGCAGATTGTGTTCGCGGGCAAGGCGCATCCGGACGATGAGCCGGGCAAGGCGCTGATCCGCCGCATCTACGAGCTGAGCAAGGAGCCCGGATTGGAGGGCAAGATCATCTTTGTCGAAGACTACGACATGAACCTGGCGCGCGACCTGATTTCCGGGGCCGACCTGTGGCTGAACACGCCGCGTCGTCCGCGCGAAGCGAGCGGCACGAGCGGACAGAAGGCGGCTCTGTGCGGCGCGCCGAACTTCAGTGTGCTCGACGGCTGGTGGGTCGAGGGCTTCAACGGCGAGAACGGCTGGGAGATCGGCGAGGACCGATCGTTCAAGGACGAGGCGACCCAGGATGACGCCGATGCGGACAGCCTCTATCATACGCTGGAAGAGGAGATCATCCCTCTCTTCTTTGACCGCGATGCGCGGGGCGTGCCCACGGGCTGGGTGCGCGTGATGAAGAATTCGATCGAGACGTGTGCGCCGGCTTTCAGTATGCAGCGCATGTTGATCGATTACGTGGAGGACTACTACATGCCTGCGGCGGCGAGCGGCCAGGTGTTTGTGGCGGACGGCTATGCGGCCGCGCGCGGTCTGGCCGCGTGGAAGGCAACCATCGCCGCATGTTGGCATGAAGTGCAGATCCGGGCGGAGCGAGTGGACGGGCGGTCCGTACACGTGGCGGACGCGTTGGACCTTTCGGCCAGCGTACGTTTGCCGGAGGGGATGACGGCGAAGGATGTCACCGTGGAAGCGATCTTTGGTCGCGCCGCGCACGACGGGCAGGTCGAACTTGAGGTCGTGTCGCCCTTGACGCGCACGAAAACGGCAGACGGCGCCGTCCATTTTACGGGATCAATTGTGCCGGAGGTCAGCGGCTCTCTCACCGTAGGGATGCGCGTGCGCCCGTACAACGAGGTGATGGTGAATCCGTTTGAGACGGGCAGGATGTGCTGGGCGTAGCCTGTGGCCCTGGCTGGGTTGAGTCGCGGCCGGCTGTACTGGAGTCTCTTACGAGGGGTGAGCGGGCGTTCGCTCACCCCTTTGCGTTGATATGTCGTTGGCGAGCGTTCTCAGCGCCAGGTCCCCGCTGAACCACCAGACCCGGAGTCATGCAACAGGATGATTGTGCCAGCGGGGGCGCCGAACAGCGTTCCCCGTTCGAACTCATGGACGAATGCATTGTAGCCGCGCTCCTCCTCCAGCGCCCATCCCAATGCGTCGCGGACATCGCCTTGGGTGCGCCAGACCTTGCCGAAGCCGCGGATGGGCTGGAATCCGCCGCCGGGCGGGTTGAGAGCCGGGTCCGATTCGCGATCGCCTTCTTCGAACGTATCCTCATATTGTCGCCATGAACCGTCCTCGCGGAGCACGATGATGTCACCGCTGGCGCCGTCCCAGAGCATGGCCCCGCGCTCAAACGGTTGATACGCGGCGGGCGTACTCTCGGCTAGTTCGGTGCGGGCCCACCCAAGTTCTGCGCGCGTTTCGGGTGACGCCTCCCAGATCGAGACGAGCGCGCCGCCGGGACGGAAGAAACCGTCCGGCGGTTCGGAGTCGAGCAGATCGGCTACCGGCTCCGCAGCGGGCGTCGCACCTGCCGTCTCGGCGGAGTCCGGCGCCGGAGTCTCGGCGACCGGTTCGGCGGTTGGCTGGACGGCCGGCTGCGCAGTTGGCTGATCCGGCTCGACGGAGCCAGCATCGTACGGGGTCAGGATCCAGAACTCACCGGCGTTGGTGCCGACGAGCAAGCGATAGCTGCCGTCTGCATTCGGCGGTGTGACGGCCAGTGCGGTCAGCGCATTGTCGGATGTGCGCCCGGCCAGGCGAGGGTCTCGCCAGCGCTCCCAGGTTTCGCCGCCGTCCGTGGTGCGCCACAGGCTGAAGTCGCCCAGCGCGTAGTAGGTATTGTCCTGCTCGTGTTGCGGCGAGGCGGCGAGGGCGCGAATCGTCTCACCCTCCTTCTGTTCGAGGTCTGCCCTACGCCAATCTCCCCCGCTGTCCCGGAACTCAAGCGCATCCCCATATTCGACTATGCGAACCGGTTGCGTGGCGGCGCCGGACGGCGCCTGCGCCTCTTGCGCCGAGATCAGGCCGTTCAACGCGCCTTCGTCCGTGGCGGTCATGACCTTTGTCCAGGTCAGGCCTCTATCTCTGGACTCGTGGAGGCTGACGCCCTCTTCCCAGGGCGAGAGCCGGTTGTAGTATGCGAGCGCCTGCACCCTGCCGTCCTCGGCGTATGCGGGCGAAATGCGCACGTCGTAGATGCGCAGATGCTCGAGTCCGCTCCAGAGCGGCTGCCACGTCATGCCCGCGTCCTGTGATCGGAGCACGCCTTCGCCCTGGTAGTCGCCTTCGAATCCGCCTGCAAAGAGCGTGCTGTCGGCGGCGAAATCCGGTGACAGGGCAAACGTCAGAACCACGTTCTCCTGTGACGGCAGCCCGCCCTGGATGCGCAGCCAGGATTGCCCGCTGTCGGTGGTGCGATAGAGCCGCTGGTCCTCGAGCATGAGGAAGATGGCCGGGTCCTGGGGATAGGCCGGCGACACCAGGATTCGCGCGATGGGCTGCGCGGGCAGTGGCTCCGGCTCGGTGGGCGCGGCGGTCATAGCGGGGCCGCCGTCCTCGTCGATGAGGAGGAGCTCGCCCTCCACGCGGCCGAAGATGCGGCCGTTTTCGCCATCCACATCCAGCAGGCAGAACTCCGGCAAGCGTCCCACCGGCGTCAGGCTTTCCAGATCCAACACGTAGCCCTGGGAAGTATACGCTTGGTTCGTGTCGGGATTGATATAGGCAGCGAAGAGACCGTCGCGCCAGGTCGCCAGGTCGCCGTCCAGGTTGTGGATGTCGAAGTTGCGGTAGACGACATAGCGCACGAAGTGCTGTTGCCAGATGACGCTGCCGTCGAGGGGGGGTATGGGTATGCGCAGCGTGCTGCAGGCCGGTTGGAAGGGCAAGCGCTGCGCGAAGTCGTCGATCTCCTGCAGCGTGGAGGCGTCCAGGTAGCGGGCTTGCGGACTGAAGCCGGGGCCGCCGCCGGTGCTGAACTTGGCGCGCTCAATGACAAGCAGCCCTTGCGGATCGACGATGTGGGCGCCGGCGGCGTGTTCGCAGCCATTGCACCAGGGGAACGGCTGGTCCGCCAGCTCGGGCAGCAGGTCTTCGAGCACCTCTCCGGTATCCGGGTCCAGCACGAGCGCCGTGTAGGCGGTGACGAGCAATTCGTCGCGATAGGGATTGTACGTGGGGATGCCCTGCTGATCGAGTTCGCTGCGCAGTTCCAGGGAGTCGAGGTCGTAGACGCGCACGGTTTTGGACCCGCGTTCGTCGTCGACCGCACGCACGGGCGAGCCTGCGAAGAGCCGGTTGTTTTCCCTGTCCACTGAGACAGCATGGACGCCGCCGAGCTCGCCAAGCACTGTCAGGCCGTCCATATCGACGACATGCACACTGATCGGCTCGCCTTCGGGCGCGAACTGGCTGCCCGGTCCTGCGTAGAGGCGCCGGCCCGCGGCGTCCAGGGTGAGCTCGCCGCCGAAGGGAAACTCGGTCAGTACGTTGAGCGTGGCGCCGTCCAGTACGGTGAGTTTGCCGTCTGTGGTCGTGATGAAGAGCCTGCCTGTCACGGTGTCGCGCCGGAAGTCGAGGATGCGGTCCGGCTCCCCAACCAGGCGCATGCGCGCGACGACGCCAGGCGTGGCGTACGCGGTATCGGTTGCGGACTGTGGCGCAGGCGCGGCAAGTGGTGAGTCGGGTGCGCCGACCGTTGGAGCCGGCGGCTCAGCCGTCGCCTGCTCGACGGCTGCTATTACGGCCGGAGTAGCGCCGGTTTCGGCAGCGGCCGCGTCGAGCGGCTCGTCGCGCGCGCAGGAGACGAGAATGAGCGCGCTGAGTGCAAATGCAGCAAGCCATCGGATCGGCGTGTTCTTTGATTTCATCATGCATACCCCCTTGCGCGTGCCCCATGCGCGACACACGGTACTCTGTTGTTGACCGGCGACCGTTACTGATTCAACGCCGGCGGACCCGGGGCAGTTCACCTGGAACCTGTACCTGCGGGCCGTATCCGAACGCTGCCATGGGTTCGAGCGACGATGGTTGGTGACATGGATTCGCCGCATACCAATGGTATCATGAGGGCGTCACCCCATCAATCGAAGCGACGATAGGACATTCGGGGCAGGTCCGAATCGCGTCGAATGACGGACTGAGCGGTGGGCAAGTTTGAGATCCGTCCACGACAAACCCTCTATGCGAGGCGGCTCGTGTCGCACAGCAAACCTGTAGACAACCCGAACGAGATCACCATGCAAGCTCACCCAGCGGCGCTGGCCGGCATCACGATCCTCGACCTTTCCAGGGTGCTGGCCGGGCCGTTCGCTACGATGCTGCTTGGCGACTTGGGCGCGGATGTGATCAAAGTCGAGCGCCCGGGCGACGGCGACGATACGCGCCACTGGGGACCGCCCTTCACCGCGCAAGGCGAGAGCGCATATTACCTGTGTGCGAACCGCAACAAGCGAAGCCTGACGTTGAACCTGGACGACCCTGCGGGAAGCGACATCCTGCGGGAGCTGGTGAGCCATGCAGACGTGCTTGTGGAGAACTTCCGCGCCGGCGCGATGGAACGTTGGGGCGTCGGGTATGCGGCTCTGCGCAGCGTCCATCCGGGGCTTGTCTACTGCGCCATCACGGGCTACGGCCAGACGGGTCCGTACCGCGACCGGCCGGGCTATGACAACGTCATCGAGGCGCAAGGCGGTCTGATGAGCATCACAGGACCGGCCGGCGAGGACGGCGAACCCCACAAGGTGGGGGTAGCCATTGCCGACATCACCGCCGGACTCTATGCGGCCATGTCGATTCTGGCAGCCCTGCGGCATCGAGACGCAAGCGGCGAGGGGCAGTACATCGACGTGGCCCTGTTTGATGTGCAGTTGAGCTGGCTCGCCAACGTAGCCAGCGCCTATCTGGTTTCCGGCGAGGAGCCACGACGGTACGGCAACGCGCACCCTTCCATCGTACCCTACCAGACCGTGCGCACCGCGGACGGATGGCTGATGCTGGCGGTGGGCAACGATGGCCAGTTTGGCCGCCTGTGCGACCTGCTGGGGCGGGCAGGATGGGCGTCCGATGCGCGATATGCCTCCAACGCGGCGCGCGTGGAGCATCGGCAGGAGTTGATGTCGAAGATCGAGCCCTGTTTTGCACGGCGGACGACCGGCGACTGGATCGACGCAGCTGCAGTCCGCCGGCATTCCATGCGGACCAGTGAACAGCATACCGGATGCGTTTGCGGATCCACAGTCCGTGGCGCGGGAAATGGTGCAGTCGGTCCCCCACCCTGCTGCCGGCCCGGTTCCGCAAGTCGGTCCGGCGGTGAAGCTGAGCGCAACGCCGGCGCAGATCCGCTCCGCCCCGCCGATGCTAGGCGAGCACACGGAACAGATCTTGCGCACCGTGTTGGGGCGTACGGACGCGCAGATCGCAGAGCTGCGGCGCGGCAACGTGATCTAGCTGATTGTGTTGCTATTGTTGATTATGTCATGTTGTTATGTTGATTTGATGACAGTGAAGTGCCGAGACCTTGACGGAACAACCACATGGGAGGCGACGAATGGACTTTGGCTTGGACAGCGAACAGAAGATGATTCAAAACGCGGTGCGCCGCTTCGCCCGCGAGGAAATCCTGCCCCATTCACGCGAGTGGGAGAAGGCGGAAGCATTCCCGCGCGAGTTGTTGCGCACCATGGGCGAGCTGGGCTTGCTGGGCGTCCCGGTGCCGGAGGAATACGGCGGCGCAGGCATGGACTACATTTCGGAGGCGATCGTCTTTGAGGAGATCGGGTATGCGGATTCGAGCATACGCACCACCCTGTCCGTGCAGATGTCGCTGGTGGAGCTGACGATTCTGCGCTGGGGCACGGAGGCGCAGAAGCAGGAGTACTTGCCGCGCCTGTGCAGTGGCGAAATCGTCGGCTGTTTTGGCATGACCGAGCCCAACGCCGGTTCCGACGCCGGCAACATCTCGACCACTGCCGTGCGCGACGGCGACGACTGGCTGCTGTCCGGCCAGAAAGTATGGATCAGCAACGGCACAATGGCCGACGTCGCCATCATCATTGCCCAGGCGCAGCCCGGCTCCAAGCATCGAGGCATGGTCGCCTTCCTGGTGGACACCACATCACCCGGCTATACCACGCGCAAGATGACGGGGAAGCTGGGGCTGCTGGCCAGCGATACGGGCGAGATCTTCCTGGACCAGGTGCGGGTGCCGGACAGCGCCCGTCTGGCCGAACCCGGCGACGGATTCAAGGTAGGCATGTATGGCCTGGACAACGGGCGCTACGGCGTGGCGAGCGGCTGTGTGGGAACAGCCCAACACGCGTTGGACGCAAGCGTGAAGTATGCGCAGGAGCGGATCGCGTTCGATCGGCCGATCGGCTCGTTCCAGTTGGTCCAGGACATGTTGGCTCGCATGAAGGTCAACGTGGACGCGGCCCGTTTACTGGTCTACCAGGCGGGCTGGGTGAAGAACCAGGGCGAAAACAGCACAGTGCCTGTCTCTATCGCCAAGTACTACGCCACGGAGATCGTCAAGGAAAACACGGACATGGCGATCCAGATTCATGGCGGGTACGGCTATTCGGATGAATATGTGCCCGAGCAGTTGTGGCGCGACAGCCGAGTCGCCAGCCTGTATGAGGGCACGAGCCAGATCCAGAAGCTCATCATCGGCAGGCATCTGACCGGGCTGAGCGCCTTTGTCTAGGCGTGATCGCCCAGCGGCGCCGGAGCAATACGTTTGCCTATGCGCGCCTGCAGGCGCGGCATAGCTTTGCCTGGACAGCAGCAGGACCATCGAGAAGACGATGAGCACGTTGGTGACCACGAAGAAAACGAACTCCTCGATGGGCAGCACGGAGCCGAGGTAGATTTCCAGCGAACGTTCCGGGTTGATCGTCCATGTGCCCGAGCGGATGGCGAGCGCGTCCGCGAAGGAGAGATAGAGCACGGCGGGCAGCAACCCCAGCAGAACGCGCCGCCAATCCCGCCACAGGATATCCGCGCCGAACGCCGCCTGGAGTGCGATGGGCGGCGCGGCCCAGATGGCAATCAGGGCCAAATAGTTGCCCGGCATCCACCCGCGCACGAGGACGCCGAGGGCGGCGAGCCAGATCAGGCCCAATGCGGCGACGGCTGCGATGCGGATGGCGCGGCCATCGTCGGCGGACGTGCGCGCGGGCACGAAGCGGCTGACAAAGAGCACCCATAGCCCGACCATGATGGGCTGCACCAGGAAGAAGGTGTATTCCTCAATGGGCACCCAGCCGATGGTGACGCCCAGCACCAGGTCCGGGTCGTACCACCACACGCGTGTGGCGACCAGGTAGTTGTCCCAGGGTGTCGTGTAGACGAGCGCCACCAGCATCAGCGTCCCAATCCACACGAGATGGGCGCGTTGGAGATGGCGACGCATGGTCCATCCCAGGATCAGAATGGGGATGCCCAGGAAGATCAGCAGGAAGAGTGAGTAGCTCATAGGCTCTAGTGGTTTCTCTCTTGCACGCGCATCCTGACGCCCGGATGCGGCTCCAGTGTCGCCCCCATGTGGGGTCGGACATGTGTATTCGCAAGCTCAAGATCGAAGCGTTGCAGGATTCTGCTAAGCACGACTTTGGCCTCGACCTGCGCGAAGGCAGCGCCAATACAGTTGCGCGGGCCGCCGCCGAAAGGCAGGAAGGCATAGGGGGCGATGTCTCGCCTGGCTTCCACTGTGAAGCGGTCCGGGTCAAATCGTTCGGGTTCCGGCCAATAGCCCCGATGACGATGGGTTAGGTAGATGGAGTAGACCACGCGCGTGCCCGCCGGGATGCGGTAGCCCTGGTAGTCGATGTCCACGGCAGCGATGCGATTGCCGATGTGGATGGGCGGGTAGAGACGCAGGGTCTCGTTCAGTACGCGGTCCATGTACTCGAGCCGGGCCATTGACTCCTGTGTGGGAATACGGTTCCCCACGACGCCATCCACTTCGTCGCCCACGCGGCGCGGCGACATCGGGATGCGCGCCCAGCACATACAATGTCCAGGCCAGCAGCGCGGTGCTGGTATCGTGGCCGGCAATGAGCAACGTCAGCATCTGATCCCGAATCAGGTCGTCGTCCATGCCGGGGCTGCCGATCAGGAGCCCGAGCAGATCGTCGCCCTCCGCACCATGCGCGGCGACGCTCGGCGATGATCTTGTACAGATAGGCGTCCATCTCGGCCAACGATTGCGTGAAGCCGGGCCGCGGCGCCTGCGGCAATACCGTCCACAGGCCCGGCGAAATGTAGCGCAACACATCCAACATCACGGGGAAGAGCCGGTCGAGGTCCGGCATCATGTCGACGCGGAACAGCGTCTCCATGACAATGAGCAGCGCGATGCGTCGCATCTCAACCAACATGTCCACCGGGCCGGACGCGGTAGACCAATCGAGCATGACGCGGTCAGTGCTGCGCCACATTGTCTCGAAATAGCCGTCCAGGCGTTTGCGGTGCATGGCGGGATTCATGATGCGGCGCAGGCCGTCGTGCGTGTCGCCGTCCGTCATCAGGAGACCGTTGCGCAGGAGCCTGGTGACCGGATCATCCGGGGGCCGCCACAACAGCCGATCGCGCGCAGTTACGAGGATGAACCTGGCGGCTTCGGGGCCGACCATGAACACAGGACTAAAGGCGCCCAGGGAGATCTGGAAGACATCGCCCAGTTCCTCATGGAAAACGGTCAAGGCAGGCAACACGCTGCGCCCCGTGATGATGGCGCCCAGGGCGCGTCGCCCGGCTTCCGCCGACGGCGTGGGAAGCGGCCGCCCGGCGCATGGTCCTGCGAGTATTGCTTGGTGGGGGTACCCATCATCGTGCTCTCTTGATTCGTGTTCTGACCACGGCTATGGCGTGGCGGGAAGGTGGCGCCCTCGCCACGTGACCCTGCCCGTGAGCGTCACGAAGGCCGAGCGGACTGCGATTGCGGCGGCGATGAGAATGCTGAGCGGATACGCCAGAGCCAGGTAGCGCGGGATGCCGAGACGCGAGATACGCAATGATCCAAATGCCAAGAGAGGTCAGGACCGCGGCGACCGCCAGCCAGAGTGAAATGCGCGAAACGGGAAACGAAGCCAAGCGGACCAACAAGACGACGGGCGGCTCGACAAACGCCACGGCCAGCCAGAGCCATACAAATAGATGGATAGCGATCCTGTTCTCGAAAACGGCGAAGAGCGTCCGGCTCACGCCATGCACTACCTCGCCGGCATTGCGGTACATACGACAACTCATGTTGGCCGTGCCGTCTACCAGTCGCCAACGCAACCCGGCGGCTTTGATGTGTCGCGCCAGCGAGAGGTCGTCCACCACGCTGGTGCGCACGGCAGCGTGCCCGCCCACCTGCTCGTAGGCCGTGCGTCGAAATAGCATGAACTGTCCGATGGCCGCCGATAGCCAGGGCCACTGTACGCGGTTGGCGACGAACACGGGCAGAAACGAGAAGACGCTCCACGGGAATGATGGGCACGACCAGCCGCTCGGCCCAGGTGACGACTTCCTCACGCGGGATTGCGCTGAGCAGGTCGGCTTGTTCCGCCTCCAGGGCCGCCACGGCGTGCTCCAGCATGGACTCGCTGTGACGCGTGTCGGCGTCGACGAACAGCAACAACTCGCCATCGGCGACCTGCGCGAGTTGGTGGCATGCCCAGTTCTTGCCCAGCCACCCTGGCGGAAGGGGTGTTCCGTTCACCACGCGCAGGCGGTCGCCGGCCACTGCAAACTGCGCGAGAATCTCGCCGGTGCGGTCGCTGGAGTCGTCGTTGAGCACGATGACCTCATAGTTCGGATAGCGCTGCGCGAGCAATGACTCCACGCAGGGTCCGATGTTTTGCTCCTCGTTGCGTGCGGGCGCCAGAATCGAGACGCGTGGAAATCCCTGCTGGGCGGGATAGTCCCCCATGCGACGCAGGATACCTCAGGTTGCTTACCGCGATGAGAAGCAAGATGACAAGAAAGACCAGCAGGCCGATTTGGTGCTGTACGAAGAGCTCGTTCAATTCGAGATCCTTACGACTAGCTGCCCCAGCCAGTCAAGGATGGGCTCGCCGCGCCCATTCAAGTGCCGGTTCAACGCTTCTTTATACGCGATCAGGTAGCGATCCAGCAACTCGGCCGGAACCTCGTGGTTTCGCATCAGGCCCTCCACCCAGGTGATCTCATTGCCGAGGTAGCTCATGTCACCAAGAATGAGAGCGGAAGAGATATCCATATCCATGCTTCGGTTGGCCCGGTAGAGCTGGGCATGCGTGATTCCGCTTTCGGCAAGCATTTCCTCCACGGCGCCTTCGATGGCAGGCAGATGTTGTTGGAAGTGATCTCGGGCGGCGAGAAGTTGCTCGGACGCCGGGACCGGCGGAATGGGCGCTGGGCGCGCAACCATTGCATTCTCCACGACCTGTGGCGCGTCTGTCCAGCCGTTCTCCCAGGAAGGTTCCGGGAATGCGGCTGCGCAGTGCCGGCAACATATTGAAGATGCGCCCTCCATAGACGACGGGCGCGCCGACTTTGTGCAGCTCTGCGGCCATCTCCATCAGCGAGGCTGCGGTGTGCAGTTGCTGTGCAGACGAGACCACGAGGTGAAAATCGCCGTTGCGTACCGTGTCCGTGATATGGTCAATCGGAACGTTGGCCCCCAGGTATACTACGTCCCAGCCGCGCCGGCGCAGGAGCAGCGTCAGCAGCAGGAGTGCAAATACATGGTTCTCCTGTGGCGGACAGGCGACCAGGATACGGCCCGAACGGGTCGGCGCCGGCGCGGCTGTGATGAGCGATTCCAGTTGGCGTGTCGCAAGGCTGGTGGCGAAATGCTCCTGCTGCACCGTCACGTGTCCTTCGTACCAGCCGCGACCGATTTCGGCCAGACCCGACGAGGAGTACGTCGAAGCAGACGCGTTCCACAGAGAAGAGCACGAAGGCCTCCGCCAGCGCCTGCCTAGCCCCGCTCTCGTCGAAGGCCATGGAAGCCGATATCCACGACTGGCGCAGGGCGGCGATGTTGTCCGTGTCTTCGCCGCCGGACGCAGTCGCGCTGACCATAGCAGGTGCAGACTGCGGACTTTGCTCGGAGTCGAACTCCAGCTGTCGCCACAGCTCTACGGCCTTGCTGATGCCCATCCCGGCCTCGCGCTGGGCAAGCAACCACTTGATGGTCTTGATGTCACGCCGTGAATAGAGCCGGTGGCCGCCCTCTGTTCTATCCGGCTGCGGCAATCCGTATCGCCGTTCCCATGCCGCGCAGCGTATCCGGCTTGACGCCGGTCTCCTGTACGACAGCGCGGCAAGTTAAATATCGGCATGTCGTCGTGTAGCATTGCCACACCTCCCGTTGTCTGATGCCGCCGAAGCGCAGGCGACATGACGTTTGCCAGTCACGGATTCTCCCCGCCACCGGCGCAACACTCATTCGAATCCCGGACATTGCCCTACATTTCCAACTAGCCTTACATTCTTGTCCAGGAATTGTGCTACGATATGTCTCAACTGTTTGCATGATAGCGCAGGTTCTATGTTTTGTCAAGTATTTGAAAAGAATATATTGACAAACAATGTACATTTGTGTATACTACCCATGATAAATATTGACTTCGATCATGAGAGGAGTGCTCAATGCAGGCGCATTCATGGGAACCTTCCCTGCTTTCACTCGCATATGAGGCTGTGAATTCCGTGGTGCCCGTGAGGGATGACATCACGATTGAAGAAGAGACGCTAGCCCGCGCCTACGCGCATGCAGCCGAGCTTACTTCTGTGCATAGCCGGTCATTCCATCTGGCGTCCGCCCTCTTGCCCTCGGACAAGCGACGCGCTGTCCGAGCCCTCTACGCATTTTGCCGGCGGGTGGACGACATCGTCGATGATGCGAAGGACGGCTCCGTCGCCGGCGTCGAGCGCGAACTGGCGGCGTGGCGGCACCAGGCGCTTCTGGCGCATCCGCCTGCAGACGATCTTGTGGCATTGGCCTGGGCGGACACGCGGCGCAACTACCGCATCCCGCACCGCTATGCCGAGCAGTTGATGGACGGCGTCGCCCGTGATCTGCGCCAGAATCGCTACGAGACGTTCGAGGAACTGACTACCTATAGCTATGGCGTCGCGTCTACTGTGGGACTGATGAGCATGCATATTATCGGCTATGCGGACGCCGACGCGATCCCGTACGCGATCAAGCTTGGTGTGGCCCTGCAAACGACAAACATCCTGCGCGATGTGGGCGAGGATCGGCGCATGGGCCGCGTGTACGTGCCCCAGGAGGATCTGGAGCGATTCGGTCTGACCGAGGACGACATTGCGGCCGGCCGGGTCGACGACCGCTGGCGTACCTTCATGCGTTTCCAGATCGCGCGCAATCGGCAACTGTACGACGAGGCCCGACCCGGAATCCGTATGCTGGAGGCAGACGGGCGCTTCGCGATTGCAGCCGCGGCGAGCTTGTACGGGGGTATCCTTGATGACATTGAGGCGTCCGATTACGACGTCTTTGGCCGTCGAGCGTATGTCAGTGCAACTCGCAAGGCTCGCATGTTACCCAGAATCTGGTGGCAGTCCAGACGCTAGGAACCAGATCGGCAGGCCGGGAATCACGGCCGGCAAGAGTATCAGACGCTATTGAGGCGGAGGAAGTCAAAATGCACGTATTGATGACGGGTGGAACGGGTGTGATCGGCCAGGAGCTCACGAAGAGCCTGCTGGCGGACGGTCACGAGGTTACGATTCTGACTCGCAATCCTGACAGCAAGTCCCGCGTGCCGGCCGGCGCGCGGCTACTGTGGTGGGATGCGAAAACCACCGAAGGGTGGGCGGACGTCGTCGAGAGCACGGATGCCGTGGTTCATCTTGCCGGCGAGAGCCTGGCGGATGGGCGCTGGTCGGATGAGCGCAAAAAGCGGATTCGGGATAGCCGGGTGATGTCAGGCCAGGCGCTTGTGAAGGGCATCGAGCAGGCGACCAACCGGCCCCAGGTGTTGATCCAGTCGTCCGCCGTCGGCTACTACGGACCGCACAAAGACGAAATCATCGACGAGAGCGGGGGGGCCGGCTCCGATTTCTTGGCGCACATCTGTTTCGAGTGGGAAGCTGCGACTGCCCCAGTCGAGCGGTTGGGCGTGCGCCGAGCGGTGGCGTGCACCGGTATTGTGCTCAGTCAGGATGGCGGCGCGCTACCGCGGATATTGCTGCCTTTCAAGATGTTTGCAGGCGGCAAAATGGGGAGCGGAAATCAATGGTGGTCGTGGATTCACATCGCGGATGAGGTGCGCGCGCTGCGCTTTCTCATCGATCAGGAGGCGGCGTCGGGTCCGTTCAATCTGACGGCGCCCAATCCGATGAAGAACAAGGACTTCGCCAAGACCGTCGGTTCGGTCATGGGCAGACCGTCGCTGCTTCCGGTCCCCTCCCCCGCGTTGTCAACGGCGCTGGGCGAGATGTCGACTGTACTACTCGATGGTCAACGAGTCGTTCCCGGCCGGCTGTTGGAGCTGGGATTTGAGTTCAAGTACCCGGAGCTAGACGTAGCGCTAAAGGACTTGCTGTCATGAACTACCAACACAAGTTCGTGGTCAACGCCGGACTGGATGAAGTGGCGGCATTCCACCGGCGTTCGCGCAGCATGAAGGTGATTACGCCTCCACCCATCATCGTTCGCATGCGCTCGGCTCCGCATGAACTGGCCGAGGGCGACGTGATGTCTTTCACCCTATGGATGGGCCCCCTCCCCTTGCACTGGACAGCGAGGATTGAGAACGTGACGCCGGCGGGGTTTACGGATCGGCAGTTGAGTGGACCGTTTGCCAGTTGGGTTCACAGGCACATCTTCGTGCCGCTGAGCGATTCGAGCACGGCCGTGATCGACGTGGTCGACGCAGAACTGAGCCGCGATCCGTTCTGGCGGCTTGCGGGATTCAGCATGTGGATCGGCATGCCTGCGCTGTTCGCCTATCGCGGTTGGAAGACCCGCCAGTTGTTCCGCGCGGCGCGTCAGCGGGCGGCGCGGCAGTCGATTGCGGCGGATGCTTGACGGAGTTGCGTTGCGTCGGGTTGAGCGGACTGATGTCGTGACCAGTCTCACATGTGGGACGAGACTGTCGATTGTGGAGAAGCGGGATACGCGATATTTTTGGTATTTTTGGGAATGACGACAATGTGACCGTTGTCCTGCGCCAGTCTTCTCAAGGCCGAATACTGATTATGCGCGATGCTTGGCAGGCCGGGGCTGGGTGGCGAAGAGCGACAATAACTGCAACGATCTGGGCTTCATAGGCCGGCCCCTATCCGTCTAGCCAAGGGGCAATCGCTTCAAGAGATCTGGTTGGTGGGCACGGCGTGTTTCGTTTGGTTCCCGCGTCCCAAGGGGTTCAGTCCGGAATCAGAAGACACCTTGGCGGCTCGTAAACACGCCATGTGGGAAGGTACACATGCTGCAAAATCCATCAAAAACAAGCCAAAATGGCATTCATTTCGTCGAGCATGTGGACGATCTCTCAAGCGTTCCGCTCACGAAGCTTACAAAGCCCAGTCTTGGTTCACAATTGCTGAATCGCCAGGCATTGAGTGATCGCCTTGCTACTGCGCCGAGCGGTAGCGTAACACTCGTATGCGCACCCGCGGGCTATGGCAAGTCAACAGCTGTCAGCTTGTGGCTGGAAACTGTTTCGGCGCCCTTCATCTGGTTATCGCTCGAGGAGCAGGACTCTCCCCTGTGGGTTTTCGTGACGGAGTTGATCGCAGCATTGCGTACCGTCCATCCCGTGGCCGGCAACGCAACACTTGCGAGAATCCGTGGTCAGGGCACTCCCCGGGCAGAGCGACTTTCCACGGTATTTCTTGCCGATCTGCAGAAAGTGGAGGGGCCACTGGTTGTGGTACTGGACGACTACGAAACCATACGTGACGAGGAGACCCACGCCTTTATGTCGAGGGTCTGCGAGTATTCACCTGCCCATGTTCGCTTTGTCGTCATCTCGCGCACTGAGCCGCCCATCGGGATCGCGCGATTGCGAGCACGCAACAGATTACTCGAGCTTCGGCCCAGCGATCTTCGGTTCAGTACCGACGACGCCCGCGAGCTGATGTATTGCCTGACTGGCGAGCGACTTAGCGACGATACCATCGACTTACTCGCTGGACGCACTGAAGGATGGGCGGTGGGCCTAAGACTTCTTGGATTGGCGTGGCAAGGAAGGAAAGACCTTGAAGACACCTTAGCGTCTGTTGCGGGCGTGGGCCAGTCCACGACTGCGCAATACCTAATGGAGGAGGTTCTCGAGACATTGACCGAGCAGCAACAGGGGGTGCTGCTGCGCGCGTCTATCCTTGACCGCTTCTGTGGTTCGTTGTGCGATGCACTTGATGGGACGCCAGAGGCGTCCGGACAGGGCCGTGCGATTCTTGAGTACGCATGGAAGTCCGGTCTGTTCTTGGTTGGACTCGATACTGATGGGATCTGGTATCGCTTTCACCACCTCTTTGGCGGGGCGCTTCGTCGTCGGCTGGAGCTGACGTTGTCGCCAGAATCGATTGCGGTACTCCATGGCCGTGCAAGTGTATGGTTCGAAAATGAGGGGTTGGTAGACGAGGCCATCTTCCACGCACTGGCTGCACAAGATGGTATACGCGCTGGCTCAACTGGTAGAAGCCAGTACAAATCGTTTCCTCAACCGAGAAGAGTGGCGATCGCTTGAGCGATGGATTGGACTATTGCCGGAAACGGTTCGACGACGACCTGCGCTCCTTGTGCTAGGTGCCTACATTCGTTGGTTTCGCTTTGAGCTTGCCAGCATGGACGATTTTCTTGATGACGCGGAATCGGCATTGGAGACTTCTGGCGCCACATATCCGCCCGCACAGGTCGAACAGTTGTATGGACACGTGCATACGCTGCGTGCACACCTCTTCTCGGACAGAGCTCTCAATGAGCGCCAGCAACATGCAGAACTGGCTCTCCGGAAATTGCCCTCGGAGGCTGGTTTTTCGCGGAATCTGGCCGGTCTGTTGTTTGGTGTCATCCTCCACCAACGTGGCGAAACTGAGGCGGCGCTCGCTTTCTTATCGGAGGAAGTCCGCAAGGAATCCCGCCGCTCAGACCTATGGGCCATGCGCAGCATGCTGGGCCAGCTACATATCTATCGCAGTGAAGTCGATTTGGATTCCGTGCTGCATTTTGCTCGGATCTTGATCGACCGGCAGCGGGACCACGAAAGCCTGCTAGTCAAGGGGTGGGCCTACATGCTAATTGGGTGGACTGAATACCTACGCGACGAGCTTGACCTGGCCGCACAGGCCTACGGTCGGGGAGTTGAGCTTGGCGATGCAATCAATGCAAAAGCTGCGATCGATTGTTATTGTGGTTTAGCGCTCAGCCTGCAAGCGCAGGACCGCAGCGACGAGGCAATCCAGGTGGCGGAAGATCTGCGTCGCTTTGTCTCCGCGACCGCACCGGCAGGCGCCTCCATTGTGGCGCGCGCACTGACATTGCGTCTGAAGTTGGATCGGAATCGCGGGGGCGATTCAGGACACCGTTGGCATGTCCCACCGGAGCTCTGTTTCAGACCAGAAGCGCAGATAGCCGCAGACACGGTAGTTCTCCCTGTGCTCGTCGGAATTCGGGCGTATCTGGAAAATGGCGATCCTGAATCCATTGCCATTGCCACAGAATTGCTGCAGCGTTGTAGGAGGTACGCTGAGAGCATCAACTCCAAACGGTGCCTGATAGAGATCGGCTGCCTGGGGGCATTACTCCAGTTTGCAGCCGACGATGTCGAAGCGGCACTGACCGATCTACAGAACTGCATACTTCTCGCCGAGCCAGCAGGCGCTTGGCGTATTGTCGCCGAAGCAGGACCATCGCTTGCGCCGTTGCTTCAGACGCTCATTGCCCGCGACATCGCAGCCAAGACAAGTCGCCAGATCTTGGGAGCACTGGGCTCTGCGCCGCCGGCCCAGCCGGCGCCGCCGGCAATACCAGGGAATGTGCTGACTGAGCGAGAGAGTGACGTCATTTTCTACATCGCGCAACGCATGTCCGACAAGGAAATCGCGCAGATACTCCATGTGTCTGTGCGCACGATTCACAAGCACTCGCGCAACATCTATCAGAAACTCCACGTCAGCAGCCGGCGCGAGGCGGTGATTGCCGCCCGGGCCGCCGGAATCCTTCCCGCGAGCCGCAACAACTGAATCGGGACTACAAGCCCTCGTTTCACCACCGATGGCATAGGGCCATGGATTGTGCCCGGATGGCGCCACCCAGCCAAATGGTGGTAATCTCTACGCGTTTATTGCCCTCGTCAACCCGCATTTATACCCGTATACTGCATTCTGCATTTGGGGCTCTCGCGGGGACAAGGCTTGAAGCCCATGGACCTCGTTGGTTCCCTGGGCCAGGCGATGTCGTGCCTCGTGCGCGAGAGCGTGATCATGCTCATGGATCGCGCCACAAGCACGATCTTTGAATTGGCGGTTGCTACCGCCCATGCGTACTGGGTTTGGCTGACCGCTCGGAGCGAAGCCAGCGGTAGGTCCAAGAAAGAAAGACAAGGAGATTTTCGATGGCAGATATGATTTCTAGCATGGTTGAGTCCTTTGGCGGTCCCGTATTGGAGGATGTTGGGTCTCGCTTCAATATCCCCCCGCAAATGGTCAAGATGGCGACGCCCATGATTGCCGGTCTCGTGGTCGCCGGTGTCAAGCGCCTGGGCTCGCAGCCGGACGGCGCTCAGAAGCTCACCGCGATGATGGACCAGAACGCGCAACGTGTTGGCGATCGCGACCTTGACTCGTTTGTCAAGGAGGCCGACCCCGCCAAGAGCGCTGAAATGCTCAACGCCCTCACGGGTGGCAATTCGATCGAAAACGTCACGGGCAATTTGGCGGGCAAGCTTGGCGTCGATCCGAAGGCGCTCGCCGGCATGATGGGTGTGATGGCGCCGGCAGTCATCAATCAGCTTGGCGGAATGGCCAAGGAGAAGGGGCTAGATGCGCAGGGCGTGATCGACCTTGTTGACCAGAACGCCGGTGGGCTTTCGGACATGGGTATGGACTATATCCTGGACAACACCCCCGGAATTGGCGACGACATTCAGCGCGGCCTCGGCAAGCTTTTCGGCGGCTAGACCTGCTTCACGAGTGACTTGTGGCCTCCAGTAGCCGAAACACGGGCAAGGGTTCGGCTACTGGAGGCTGTTTGCGCGGCGCCAGGCAGAGGAATGCAATTTTCGGGCCCAGCTCGCGGCTTGACGAAAGCAAGATCTGCTTCATTGAAGTGAATCGGAAATGAGTGTCGATATCGTGAGCTCGACGCAGCACAATCTAGGAGGCAACAAATTATGGCATTCGGCCCAATTCAGTTGATCGTTGTCGGGTTCGATAACCCTGAGCCGGACGGCTCGATTTTGGCAGAACTGAACGCAGTTCGGGACCAGGGATTTATTCGCCTGGTGGATGCCCTGGCCGTTTACAAAGACGACGAGGGATCAGTCTGGTCCGCAGAAGTCACCGACCTTGCTGAGGACGAAATGATGCTGGCAGGCGCCGCCATCGGTAGCCTTATTGCAGCGGGTGTAGCCGGTGCAGAGGCTGCGCTCCACGTCGACATGGACGACGAGGTTGAGGCTGAAGCCGCAGCTTCAGCGGCGGCCGATCTCGTTGCAGGCGGTGCGCTGGCAGGCGCGGAACGCGCTGCCGAGTTGTATGAGTACGGACTGGCCGAGGAAGACATCTTGTCCATCGCGGACCGGATTCCGGTTGGTGGTGGCGCCCTACTGATGCTCGTGGAACACACATGGTTGATTCCGCTGCGCGATTCGATTCTTGCTCAGGGCGGCATCGTCCTGGCCCAGGAGTTTCTTGGTCCACAAGCACTTCTGGCCATGGGTGAGGACCTCGCCATCGCAGAAGAATTGCTTTCCGCAGCGAGTGGTAACTGAATACGTTCGTCCGACTAGACAAAGGAGAGAAAGCTATGCCAGGTAGAGGAGCAGATCGACGAGACCAACGTCAGGAAGACCGCAGCCAATTTGGTGTGGGTGGCAGCGCCGAACGCTACCAGATGAAGCAGCGCATGGTCTCATTCGGCGACGACTTCTGGATTGAAAACTCCAGCGGTCAAAAAGTATTCAAGGCCGACGGCAAGATGGTACGTGTGCGTGACACTCTGTTCTTCGAGGATGCTCACGGTAAGGAGCTGTGCAAGATCCAGACTAAAGTCGCACGCGTCAAGGACAGCATGACGATTGTGGATCCGAATGGGAAGCGCATGGCCATGGTCAAGAAGGCGCTCATCACCCCGCTCCGCGAACGCTGGGTTGTCAACGTAGGAGACGGCCCCGATCTTGAGGTACAAGGAAATATCCTGGATCACGAGTACAGCATTGGTGAAGGTCGAGACAAGGTTGCGGAAGTGTCGAAGAAATGGTTCCGCCTCCGCGATAGCTACGGCGTTCAAGTGGAGCCCGGCCAGAATGACATCATCCTTTTGGCCACGACTGTTGCCATCGACATGATGGCGCACCCGGCCAAGTAGCTCAGCGAAGCTCGGGTAAGTTCATCGCTGCTTCGACACGATGGGGCTGGAGTGCAACGTACTCAGACAGGCTGCCAGGAGGTGAACTGTGTTGGGATTTGGGGAAATCGAATGGTGGGAGGTCTTCGACCTCTTCATGCTGCTTCTCATTGGCATCGGGCCCAAGATCGCACTGGTGCCCTTCATCGAGATCACGGCTGACCTGGATTCAGCGACGATCAGGGCCGTGGCGAACAAATCGGTGCGCACCGCCATTGGCTGGGCGCTCATCCTCGCCGTCCTCGGCTGGTTCTTGATGCGCTTGTTGCACTTCAGCACCGGTTCAGTCCTCGTGGCCGGCGGCATCGTGTTGCTGCTGCTCTCGCTGCATATGCTAGTGGCGGGCGGCCATGAAGAAGATCCGGAGGAACATAGCCATAAGGATCCAATGGAGGTGGCCCTGTATCCGCTGGGCGTGCCCTACATCCTGAATCCGGTCGGCATCGCGGTGCTGGTCGTCTTTTCCAGCCAGATCGAGAGTGTGGCGGACGTGGTGATACTTGTGGGGCTGGTGCTGCTGGTGGGGCTGATCGACCTGATGCTCTTCCGCAATATCAAGGCTGTGTCCAAGTTCATGGATCCGTCGAAGATGGCCGTGACGGAAGCGGTGTTTGGTGTACTGCTTGCCGCCCTGGCCGTGACGCTGATGGTAGACGGCCTGCTCCATCTTGGCGTCATCTCAGCCGTCACCGGGCATTAGGCAGTCTCAAGAAGGTCTCCCTGGCTTGTGTGTCATCATCGGAGCGGCTTTCACGATGCGACGCCGACAATGAGTTTGCATGCGAGAAGTGTACGCACGTTGGCAAGCTAGACAAGGGGCTTGGCGGGGCGGCGAAGTGGGAGTGGGCCGCCGTGCGCATGGCCGGGAACTGGAAACTGATTCACGTTCCGTGATCCGCGGCAGATGTGCAGTAAGCCATCAATGGGCAACAGCAGTAGGAAGCGGGCGTGTTGCAGAACACGTTCGGGGAATAGACAGATACAGGGTCGAAGAGTCGGCCCAAGCAGGGCCTAGACGGCGATTGGGCCCACATTCTAGCGTACCATTACAGGAGGAAAGTCATGGCAGGCAGGAAACCTAACATTCTCGTGATGTTCGGCGACGACATCGGTTGGTTCAATATCAGCGCATACAACCACGGGCTGATGGGCTACAAGACGCCCAACATCGACCGTATCGCCAAGGAAGGCGTCATGTTCACCGACGCCTACGGCCAGCAGAGCTGCACGGCAGGTCGCGCAGCGTTCCTGACGGGCCAGAGCCCCTATCGCACAGGTCTGACCAAGGTCGGGCTGCCCGGCGCCAAGGAAGGTCTGCAGAAAGAGGACCCGACCCTGGCTGAGCTGCTCAAGCCACACGGGTATATGTGCGGACAGTTTGGCAAGAATCACCTGGGTGACCTGGATGAGCACCTGCCTACGGCGCACGGCTTCGACGAGTTCTTCGGCAATCTCTATCACTTGAACGCCGAAGAGGAGCCGGAGAACGAAGACTACCCCCAGGATCCGCGCTTCAAGGAAAAGTTTGGACCGCGCGGTGTGATGCACAGCTGGGCGCAGGCGGACGGCAGCCAGAAGATCGAGGACACCGGCCCCCTGACCAAGAAGCGCATGGAAACGATGGATGAAGAGGTCCTTTCCAATGCGTTGCGCTTCATTGAAGACAACACGGCCGAGGGCAAGCCCTGGTTCACGTGGTTCAACACCACGCGCATGCACGTGAATACCCACCTCAAGCCGGAGTCAAAGGGCGTGACTGGCAAGGGCATCTATGCGGATGGCATGGTGGAGCATGACGGCCACATCGGCCAGCTGCTGGACAAGCTGGACGAACTGGGCATCGCCGACGATACAATTGTCGTCTACACCACGGATAACGGCGCAGAAGTCATGAGTTGGCCGGATGGCGGCACGACCATCTTCAACGGCGAGAAGAACACCCCGTGGGAGGGTGGTTACCGCATCCCGCTACTCATGCGCGCCCCAATGGCGATTGAGCCGGGCACTGTGAGCAACGGCATCGTGTCGTTGGAAGACTTTGTTCCGACGATCATGGGCGTAGTGGGCGAACCGGACCTCAAGGAGAAACTCAAAGAAGGCTATGAAGTCGGCGGCACGACCTACAAGATTCACCTGGACGGCTATAACTTCGTGCCATTCCTGACAGAGGAAGACGAGAAGTGGCCGCGACGGGAGTTCTTTTACTTCACGGATGACGGTAGCCTTGCCGCGATTCGCGTCAACGACTGGAAGGTAATGTTCCTGGAACAACGCGCCCACGGATTTGAGGTGTGGGCCGAGCCGTTCGTCCAGTTGCGTCTGCCGCGAATCTTCAATCTGCGCTCAGACCCACTGGAGAAAGCCATCCATGAGTCGTGGGGTTACCAGAAGTGGCACTTCGACCATGCCTATATGCTGGTGCCCGCACAGGCCATCGTGCAGAAGTTCATGGGCACGTTTGCCAAGTACCCGCCGCGACAGAAACCGGGCAGCTTCGGCATCGAGCAGGCCGACGCCGCAATCACGGATGCGTCGACGAGCGGTCGCTAATAACCATCGGATTGGCGCTATCCTGGAAGCTCCGGCCTCGGAACTGGCTGGCCGAGCTTCCAGGATGATTGTTCTAGGTGAGTGACTTCTATGCAGGCAATGGCATCACCCGCCGTCCCGTCTCTTGAGCATCGGCCTCCGCGTTTCCATCTGCTAGCGAAGCCGAGTGGCAGTACGTGCAACCTGGACTGCACGTACTGTTTCTTCCTGTCCAAGGAAGCGCTCTATCCCAACTCCAAGAGCCGCATGTCCGAGCGCACGCTGGAGAACTACATCCGCCAGCTCCTGGAGTCGCACACGACGCCCAGCGTGACAATTGCGTGGCAAGGCGGTGAGCCCACGCTCATGGGGCTGGACTTCTTCAAGCGTTCCGTGGAGTTCGTGGAGCAGTACCGCCGGCCGGACCAGGAAGTCGAGTTCACCTTCCAGACCAACGGCGTGCTGCTCGACGACGACTGGTGCCGGTTTCTGAAGGCGAACAACTTCCTGGTCGGCCTCAGCGTGGACGGGTCGGAGGAGATCCACGACACCTACCGCGTCAACCGCGGCGGTGACGGCACCTTCAAGCAGGTGATGCGCGGGTGGGAGGCATTACGCCGCAACGAGGTGGAGTTCAACATCCTGTGCACCGTGAATGCCGCCAACCAGCACCATGGGCGCAGGGTCTATCGTTTCTTTCGCGACGAGTTGGGGGCCACATGGATGCAGTTCATCCCCATCGTGGAGCGGGCCACTGCGGAGACGCTGTCCATCGCCAACCAGGGCTGGAGCGAACAGCCGGGGAAAAGCCGCCTGCTCTACACGCAGACGGGCAATCTGGTCACGGAACGCTCCGTGGGCGGCGAGCAGTATGGCCGCTTCCTGGTAGACATCTACGAGGAGTGGCTGCGCGGCGATGTGGGTAAGGTGCACGTGCAAATCTTCGATGTGTCGCTGCACGCCTACTTCGGCGAGCACCTGCTCTGCATCCATGCGCCCACCTGTGGCTACGGACCCGCGCTGGAGCACAACGGCGATCTGTATACGTGCGACCACTTCGTGGAGCCGGACTTCCTGCTCGGCAACATCAACGACGAGCACATGCTGGAGCTGGTGGCCTCGCCGCAGATGCGCGAGTTTGGCGACAACAAGCGGGACAAGCTGACGCACCAGTGTCAGGAATGTGACGTGCGCATGTTGTGCAACGGCGGCTGTCCCAAGGACCGCTTCATGGAATCACGCGAGGGCGAGCCGGGCCACAACTATCTGTGCGAGGGGCTGTACACCTTCTTCAGCCACGTGCGGCCCACGATGAACATCATGGCGCAGTTGGTGCAGCGCGGGCAGCCCGCGTCCCGCGTTATGGAGTACGTACAGGCCCAGGATGCGCAGCGCGGTCGCAATGCCCCGTGTCCGTGCGGCAGCGGTCGCAAGTTCAAGCAGTGTCACGGGTAGCGAAGTCAGTACAGAGCCAGGACAATAACGTCAAGACGGATACGGCGACACGTACGCATGCATTGCACAACACCAGGGACTGGGAATGCCCTCTGCACGCGTGAAAGCGAAATCTGCTGCTGGAGAAGTGTGAAGGAGCGTAGGCGTCTGTGTAGGAACGGAGCGAAGGGCGCCACGGGAGAAACACTGCGTCGGCTTATGTTGGAAGCGAACGGATGGACGATACCGCTATTGGTACCGTATTGGGATAGCAGGAATGCATTCCTTGCTGGATTCGATCGACTATATCGGATGGTTGCCTATTGCTGTACCGTGCGACGCGAAGTGATCGTGCGCGCACGGTATCCGGTCGAATGAGTCACCAGATGCAACTGCCGTTCGTTCAGGTTCTGAGCATATTTGCGCTGCGTGTCGTGATCGCAATTGCCGTAATGCTTGCCGGCCGGTACCTGGCCGGAAAGGCGCGCGACCTAACAAAGAAGACGCTCAAACGACCGGAAGTGGACGAGGCCCTGAGTAGTTCTATTGAGAGCATACTCGTGCGACTTGCCTACTACGGCACGTTGCTGGTCGCCGCGATCTTTGCCTTGGTCATTCTCGGTGTGCCTGCAGGAGCCATCCTGTCTGTCAGCAGCGTTGCGCTGGTGATACTGGCCGTGGCCCTACGTGAATCGCTATCGAACTTCGCTGCGGCTGTGATATTCATGATCTATCAGCCCTTCCGTCTGGGTGAGGAGATAGAGACCATGGGCCATCGAGGAATCGTCAGGGAGATTCAGCTGTTCAACACAGTGGTGCGGCAGTCCGATCGAAGCTTGGCTATCTTGCCCAACGGCGACATCCAGAAGAGCGGGCTGGTGAACTTCACGCGCTTGGGCATCAGCCGTGTCGACCTGCCCTTCACCCTCAAGTACAGCGAAGACATAGAGAAGGCACGCGCCGTCGTCATGGACATCATGACGTCTGATCCGCCGCGTGATGAAAGACCCCCCGCCCGTGGTGGTTCCCAGGCAAATGGGCGACAATGGCCTCGAGATGCAGGCACGGACGTTTGTGCGGTACGAGGATTACGATCCGGTCCAGTTCAGCTTCTTGCAATCGATTACGGAGAAGTTAACTGCGGCGGGCATCGAACCGGCGGTTACGCAACGGAATATCCGTATGGAGGCACAGGGATGACAAACCGATGCGCCAAGTGATCGTCGTGGAATTGAGAGGTGTAGTATTCATGTTGGTAGTTCTGATGCCGCCAGCAGGCAGGATGGTGCGACGGCACGGCGTGGTGCAGAGGGAGCCAGTGGAGGCAGAATGAGCAATTCTGGCATGGAAAGCCTAATCGACAACAGCAGATTGGGCGCAGACGATGCCTCTGTCGAGGGCGGGCAGGGACGTTCACTGCGACAAGCAGCATATCTGACCGTCGGGTTGGGCTTCGCACATGCACTGCTCTACATTTTGTCCTACTACCTGCTGCAGCAGACGCCCGGCGGGAATGCATCGGACGCTGAGATTCTCGAATTCTACAGCTCCGGCGGAGACCGGCGGCTAATCTTGGTCGGTCTGTACGTGATGCCCTTCGCCGGTATTGCGTTCGTGTGGTTCACCGTAGCCCTGCGCATGTGGATATCGGTCTCGACCACTCGTCTCAATGCGCTATATTCCAACGTTCAACTGGTCAGCGGCATCATCTTTGTCGGTTTGCTCTTCACAGCAGGGGCCGCCTCTGCCGCCACAGCAGCAAGCATGGAATTCTCCACCGGCCAAGTAGACCCAATGATGGCGCGACAGTTGCCCCAGTTGAGCAGCACGATCTTGATCGTCTTCGCCATGCGCATGGCCGCCATGTTCGTCTTCACGACCTCCAGCATTGGCCGCTCT
This sequence comes from uncultured Chloroflexia bacterium, assembly GCA_963752485.1. Classification (GTDB taxonomy): domain Bacteria; phylum Chloroflexota; class Anaerolineae; order Caldilineales; family Caldilineaceae; genus JASGTU01. The sequence continues at coordinate 610,725 of CAVVYP010000006.1, read as the reverse complement.
GCAGGCATACTGCCCCGCTGGTACGTGATGGCCGGATACGCTGTGGGCTTGTTTCTACTCCTAAGCGCAAGTCTCAGCAAAGTGCTGGCACTCGTCTTCCCGCTGTGGGTGTTGGGCCTGTGTGTGATTCTCATCGTACGCGCCAGGTCAATTCCGGGCGATGCAATGACTGGAGATGGGAGAACCGACGCAGGATCGTCTAGCATAGTAGGGCGATGGAGCATGGTACAACGACCTAGGAATCAGATCGTGTGAACAGTGTCAGAAAGGAAGGGTCAATACACGGGACATGGCGACACAAGGGGCGAATCGCTCAGAAACCCGGTCTCAACGGTTACCAGGACGTGCGTGGGATTCTTGGTAACCGTGGTCAAGATGCCGATGTCCATCGTCATTGCGGTCTGGGAAGGCTGGTCGGCCGTGGGCGCGAGCAGGTATTTCTCTCTCGGAGTTGTGGCGGAACGGGACGGCTACGCAGCATGTGTGCATGCCGGTGGCCCGTTATCGATACAAAAGCACACACAGGTTTCGTAGGATTTGAGATGACAAGGAGTGAATTTCTATGTTGGGACGTATGAGCACAATTCTGATCGCGACCTTTGCGGTTGCGCTGCTACTGGTGGGCTGCGAGAACCTGCCAGGCGCAGGCGTGGTCCAGGATGCCGCCCAAGCCGCGGTGTGCGAATCGCTTGATTCGCTTGGCTCGGCTGTCGGTGAGGTTAGCGATATGAGTATGGACGCCAGCGCGGCGGACGTGAAGGCATTCGTCGTGCGGCTTGATGAACCGGTGCAGGCGGTGCGAAACGCCGCCGAACGACTCAACCGCCAGGAACTTAACGACCTGTTTGCTGCTTACGACGATTTGGTTGCCACCGTGAATAATCTTTCTGACGGTGCGACGCTGGATCAGGCGGCAGGCGAGGTGCAGACGGCTGTAGCGAAAGTACAGGAGACGCTGGACAGCGCTCGCAGTACGTTGGACTGCGGTCAGTAGTGGTTTCGCTGTATTTCGAGATTTGCTCAAGGAGCAGGATCAGCAATCATGACGTGCTCATGACACCCTTCGGCGGAGATCAACCTGTAGATAGAGATTGATCTCCGCCGAAGAAACGCCGTGTGAGCAGCCGCAGCCTGTATTCGTTTGCATGGTGCTTCGTATATGAACGCCATTGTGGCAGATAGATAGAGAGCGGTAGTTGGCGTCATGAGGGATCTGCTACCTGCTGTTCGTACAGGTTGGTTCGCCCAATTCTGCCAAGGCTCTGCAGATAAGCACGATTTCACTGCTAAGGTCGAGACGAGACTTGTGACGTCAAGTGCGAACCAGGATGGGAGTAGATGGCGCTGAGATACGTGAGGGTTCCTAAAGGATGAATACCCGTTTGAGCGACGTGCTGTGCAGATTAGGATACGAAACGTTGGGTACGGTACTGTTGGTTGCCATCTTTGTTGTGACCGGCGGATCCGTCGTCTATGCTCAGGCCGCCGCCGAAGTTGACCCGCAGCAAGACGCCCCTCTGCGCGTGGTCACCAAGGACATCGAACCATTCGTCTTTGCCACCGACGCCAACACTGACGACCTCAAGGGCTTCAGCATCGACCTGTGGCAAGCGCTGGCCCGCGTCGCCGGATTGGACTATGAATTCACAATCGTCGGCTCGGTGACCGAACAGTTGGACTCGGTATCCAGTGGCGCGGCGGACGTCGGCATCGCCGCCATCAGCGTGACGCAGGCGCGCGAAGAGGTGGTCGACTTCTCCTACGCCTACTTCGACTCAGGGTTGGGCATTCTGGCCGACGCTGCCGCTTCTTCATCGCCGGCATGGCCGGTACTAGCGGCGCTGCGCAGCGGAGAAATGATCATACCCCTGCTAGCTCTGTTTGGTGCGCTCTTGGTGGTGATCATCGTTGCGGGCCACGTAATATGGCTGCTGGAGCGCAACCGCAACGAAGACTTCCCGTCGAGCTACTGGGCAGGTGTGTGGCAAGGTATTTGGTGGGCCGCCGTGACGGTAACTACGGTCGGCTACGGCGACAAGACCCCGCGCGGCATGCCGGGCCGAGTTTTTGGTTTGTTGTGGATGTTCGCCGGCCTGTTCATCATCGCCAACTTCACCGCTGGCGTGACCTCGCGGATGACCGTGCAACAGATCCAGGGCGTCATCAACGGGCCCCACGACCTGCCCGGCAAGGTGGTCGTCACCGTTGAGGGCAGCACCGCCGACGAATGGCTTACTGCCCAGCGCATCCCGCACCGCACCGTCGCCAATGTGGACGAGGCATACGACATGCTGTACGGAGGCTCCGCCCAAGCCGTTGTCTACGACTATCCGGTGTTGCTCTACCATGCGCTCAACTTCGGCGAGGGTCGCGCGGACGTCGTCGGTGCGCCTTTCAATAAGGAGGCCTACGGCATCGCGTTGGCGGAAGACAGCCTGTTGCGCGAGCAGGTCAACCGTGCGCTGCTTCAGCTGCGCGAAGATGGAACCTATGACCTGATCTATGCCAAATGGTTCGGCGAGTAGAGAAATGAGTTACGCGGACAGTTGTTGACCGCGTCGCTAGCCTGGATTCCTAAGCAGCAAGTGTGGGGCGCCACCCTGGCCTCAAGGTGAACAGATAGATGATGGCATGGATCGAACGTAATCATACTCTGGATACTGGCCGGCCTGGGCGTACTGCTGCTTGTCGGCGCGATTGCCGCCGTCATCGCATCGTTGCCGCCGCGCCAGTTCACCTTCGTGAGCGGGCGACAAGGCGGCGCTTATTACGAGGGAGCGCAGTTCTACCAGCAGTACGCGGCTGAAAAAGGTTTCACCATGGATATCATCGAGTCGGCCGGCTCAACCGAAGCGCTCAGACTGCTGGAAGAGGGCAAGGGAGACATTGCCTTTATTCAGGGCGGAGTCGCCGCCGAGGGCAACCCGGAACTGCTCAGCGCCCTGGCGACTGTGGCGTACGAACCTGTCTGGATCTTCTATCGCCGGGAGCTTGCGACGGATGAGCCGCTGAATACGCCGCTTCAACTCAAGGGAATGAAGGTCAACATTGGCGAGGCCGGCAGTGGCACGAACCCGCTGGCGCGACTGCTGCTGGACGACTATGGTCTCACAGAAGACGAGGTCACCCTCTCCGAACTGCCCAGCCAAGAAGCCTTGGACAGGCTGCGCTCGGGCGAGCTGGATGCTGTGTTCCTGGTGCTAAATCCTCTTTCACCACTCTTGCAGGAGGCCGTACGCGACCGCACGCTGGAGTTGATGAGCCTGGCGGACGCAGAGGCTTTGGCCCGACGGCATCGATTTCTGTCGACGTTAACCCTGCCGAAAGGCACCATTGACCTGGTGGATGTTTTTCCGCGCGAAGACGTGCAACTGGTTTCTCCTGCAGTCAACTTGGTCATACGCAACGATCTACATTCGGATATCGTGCGTCTACTTGCGTTTGCGGCATTTGACCTGAGTAGCCCCGGCGGGTTCTTTGCCGCCCGCAAGGAGTTCCCCAGCACGCTGAATGCTGATCTGCCCATCAGTGCGGAGGGCGAGGCCTATCTGCAGCGCATCATGAACAACGAGTTCATGTTGGATAATTACTTGCCCTTCTGGGCCGCGGCCCTGTTCGACAGATATCTGCTATTTGTCCTCCCGTTCTTGTTGATCTTCCTGCCATTGCTTGCCGACAGTCCGTTGTTGTATCAGACGTACATGCGCAGAAAGGTCAATCGCTGGTACAAGAACATTCGTGCGATCGAAATGAGAGCGGACGCCATGGATGTGACGGAAATCGACGCAGCCATCGCGGAACTGGAGCAGATCGACGCCGTGTTGGCGCATGAGATTTCGGTGTCCAGCGCATATATGCCGAATCTCTTCGAACTCCGTACGCACATTGACTATGTGATTCAGCAGCTCCAGAAGCGGCGGGTGACCGTTGGCGCAATCGCTGACGATCCAGCAAGTCCGGACGCGAGCAATACGCTATCGTAGCATCGCATCGGATATCACAGGCATTCACGAGAGACCCAGGAGGAAACGGTGACCGAACAGATTGACGATACCTTGACTTTGCCATACGAAGCATACCCTGACGCAAACTATCTGGCTCGTCCGGACGAACCGCTGTCAGATAAGCCGCTCGTCCTGATTCGCGAAGCCCTGCTCTTCAACGAGGAGGCCTACCGCACACTGCGCAATCATGCTTCGCCGTTCGGGCGCGGCGCACTCGTGCTCCTCTTCATCGTTGCCGGCGTGGCGATTGCGCAGGCCATCGGTCTGGCGCTCGGGTTGCTCACGTCTCCGCGTATCGATATCCTGCAGAGTGCAATCTTCGACTTCATCACCCAGATGGGCCTCTACAGCCGGCGCGTTGCCGCATCACCACAGTTCGCCCAACAGTTCAGCCAGACCTATGAGGCCGTCTGGCAGGCGATACGCCTGTTCGGCGGCTATCCGTCCTGGAGCGGCACGCTGGCTGCCGCGTCGGCCGCTGTGGTGGGCGCCTATCTCAACTGGCTGGTCTACGGGGTGATCGCACACTGGACGGCGCGTTGGTTCCGGGGTCAGGCGAGTCTGTCGCAGTTTCTGGGTCCCCTGGCGCTCTCGTATGCGCCCCTGCTGTTGACGGTCGTGCTACTGGTTCCGGGCGCTGTGGTGGCGATGCCACTCGTGTTCCTGGCCCTGTTCGCATCCAAGTACCAGGCCGTCAAGACGACCTATGGGCTGTCCCCCTTGGGCAGCCTGGCCGTCACGTTGATACCCTACCTGCTTATGATCGTCCTGTCGATTGGGCTCGCCATATTTGGCGCGGCGTACGGCGTTGGACGCATACCATTTATCGACCCGATCATCCGCTCATTCCAATTCCTGCGCATGTTCTAGCGGATCGGCCCGATAACGGTTTGACCAGTACAACTACAAGAACCTCTAGGGGAGGACCATCGTGAACGGCAGAATTCGTATCTACTCAGATATTCTTCAATTGCGCACAGAGGCATTTCTTGCCCTGAAATATGCCCGCGGCGGCATGCGCTACGCGGCCGCCATGTTCTTTGTCGTCACGCTGATTGCGGGCGCCGGCATCTGGGTTGGTCTGCCGGCCGTGATGCAGAAGCCGCTGATCGTGGAGCGCATTGACCAGGCATCCGCGCTCGTCGATCGTTTTGACCGCGAGGTCGTGCCCGCGGTAAACGAGTCGCTCGAATCCGTGAGCCAGGAAAACCTGAATGCAGCCATAGATGAACTGTTGGCTGAGGGCGGCGCGATCACTTCGGACGCGCTGAGCGACGTCGCGTCCCAGGCCGGAACGACGGCTACCCAGTTCGCCGATTTGCTCTCTGCAGAAGCCTCAAGTCTCAGTGAGGACGCCCGTCTTCAACTGGAATCGCAGGCGGATGCTCTACGGGAGTCCGCGGAGGCCCGGGGCATCGTCACGTCCGAGCAGATTGACTTGGTGTTGGAGCAGTCAACTCTGACGCGCGAGCAGATTGCCGCCTTGCTGGCGCAAGCTTCCGTACCGGATGTCGATCTGGACCAGCTGCGCGCCCAGGCTGTGCAACAGGCGCCCCAGCTAGAGCAGGTCTTGGCGCAGATTCCCCTCTCCACAGAGCAGTTCCAGGCGCTGTTGGCTCGCGTGGCCCTGTCGCCTGACCGGTTGACGGACGTTACCTTGCGGCTGGGACTGACGCAGGAAGAGATCGCCGCGCTGCAGGCGGAGATCGATGCTGCGCCGGAGGAAGTGGACGGATTGCTGATGAAGTTGCGGGATGGCGTGGCGCAATTCCACCCGCCGCTGGGAGTCCGCTTCAGTCGCTTCGTGCACATATTTGGCGAGTGGATTTCCACGCCATTTGCGCTGTTGGCGCAGTGGGCATTCTTTGGGCTGTTGCTGTTGGTCGTGGTGAAGCTGATTGGGGGCACGGGCACGCTGCGCCAACATCTCGTCGCAGTGCTGCTGGCGAGTGCGCCGCTCTTCCTGCTCTTCTTCGCCTACGTGCCCGACGTGGCGCCCGCCATGCCCATCAGCTTCAATCCGGCATTCACGTATTTCGGACGCATCCTGGCGTTGTTGGCCGCGGCTTGGGCCGTAGCAATCCTGCTCAAGTCGCTCAGTGTCACGCACGAGTTTGGCGTGTGGCGTTCCCTGGGCGCGATTGTGCTGACCTGGGCTGTCATTTACGTGATCTTCCCGGTTGTGTCATTCCTGAGCGTGGGCTACATACTGCGCGGATAGCACAGGTTCCTATTTTGCCCACAACGACTACGACAACCTGCTTGCGGAAACCCTGGGCAGGATTCGGCCGCGCAAGGAGTGCACGATGACAGCTGGGTTGCTGACGGGTGCGCTCTATCGTGTAGCATTGGATTGTTGACCGTGTGGCAGTAGACTACACGAAATAGAGTGTGGATGGAGAACCAGGGACCTGCGGATATCGGCACAAGCGCAAGACAGCTACCGGACTGTCGCTACCCATCGACATGCCGGGTTGTGAGTACGAATCGCTTGCTCGCCTGCCTGTGCAGCGTTTGCGTCTCCAATCTGAAGCCTCAATAAATCACGCAAGAGGACGTCGCAAGAAAGGCTTGACGGTCCGCCTGCGCGGCTGCGTTCCGTGGCGCGACGTTTTGTCTGGCTTCTTTCTTGAGAAGTCCTGTGACTCCGCCCTGAACCTGTTCCGAGATTTCCAACGGTACGGTACAATCAGCCCTGTGCGTCATGCTTCTGTTTCTTGTTCTGGACGCTCAGGCAAACCAGAGGATGCGGCATGACCTACTTCCATGCGCTTCTCCAGAGAGTCATTGCATTGACTCATTCTTGGGCTGAATCATTATGTGCGGCGGGAATCTGAACCGCCGGAACTCCGGCAAAGTAATTGATCGATGTCCACACCGATTCTGACCACGAAGCTATATTCCCCGCCAACTCGGCCGGACTTCATTCCGCGCCCGCGTTTGTTCGAGGAACTGAACGGGGGTCTGCACCGCAAACTGACTCTGATCTCAGCCGCCGCCGGCTTCGGCAAGACCACTCTCGTCAGCGATTGGCTCCACCAACGCAAGGCGCGGGCGGCTTGGCTCTCCTTGGACGAGGGCGACAACGATCCCACGCGCTTTCTGGTCTACTTCGTCGCCGCATTGCAGACGATCGCGGCAGATGTTGGAGAAGCGGTGTTGGCGGCGCTCCAGTCCGCTCAGCCGCCTCCGATCGAATCGATACTGACAGCCTTGCTCAACGAAATCGACACCATCCCGGATGGTTTCGCCCTCGTCCTGGACGATTACCACGTCATACAGTCAGGATCTGTTCACGATGTCCTCGGCTTTCTGTTGGAGCACCTGCCCGCGCAGATGCACCTGATCCTCACGACGCGGGAAGATCCACCGCTCCCTCTGGCCCGGTATCGCGTGCGCGGCCAATTGCTTGAGCTGCGCGCTGCCGACTTGCGCTTCACGCTTGCCGAAGCCACAGCACTGTTCAACAAGGTGGGGGGACTCACTCTCTCCGGCGAAGAGATCACCGCCCTCGATGCCCGAACCGAAGGCTGGGTTGCCGGTCTGCAAATGGCCGCCCTTTCCATGCAGGGGCAAGCAGACACCAGCGGTTTTGTGCAGGCTTTCACCGGTAGCCACCGTTTTGTGCTGGACTATCTCGTCGAGGAAGTGCTGCAGCGCCAGAGTGAACGGGTCCGCGATTTCCTGCTGCAAACCTCGATTCTCGACAGATTGAGCGGCCCACTGTGCGATGCTGTGACGGGCCAGGATGACGGCAAAGAGACGGTGGAAACGCTGGAGCGAGAGAATCTGTTCGTGGTTCCCCTCGATGACCAGCGCCAGTGGTATCGCTATCACCACCTATTTGCAGACGTTCTGCAAGCACACCTCATGGATGAGAAGCCCGACTCAGGCGCCTCGCCTGCATCTGCGGGCAAGCGAGTGGTATGCGCAGAACGATCTGGTGGCCGATGCTGTCCACCATGCATTTGCCGCCGAGGATCACGAGCGGGCAGCAGACCTGGTCGAGCTGGCGTGGCCGGCAATCCAGAAGGGGTTTCATCCCGCCACGTGGCTCGGCTGGGCGAAGGCGCTCCCTGACGAGCTTGTCCGGGCCCGACCTGTGTTAAGCGTTGGCTATGCGTGGACATTGCTGGATGGCGGCGAGCTAGCGGGCGTCGAGAGCCGGCTGCGTGACGCCGAACGCTGGGTGGACATGCAAGCGAAAGCAGATGTTCCGGCGTCTGTGACGGCCGCAGTTGACATGGACGCGGGCGAGATGGTCGTCGTGAACGAGGAGGAATTTCGGACTTTGCCGGCGACGATCGCCAGTGGCCGCGCCTATCTGGCCCGTGCGCAAGGCGACATGCCGGCCACGGTGAGGTATGCACGGCGCGCGCTCGATCTCTTGCCGGAGGATGACCACTACTGGCGCGGCATCGCAGCCATGTTTCTCGGACAGGCCTACCGAGCCAATGGGGACCTGGAAGAAGCCTACCAGGCAGTGGCCGGCAGCGTGGCGAGTCTGCATGCGGCCGATCACGTCCATTTTCAGATCGTCGGCACGGTCATCCTGGCCGACATTCGGGCTGCGCAGGGTCGCCTGCGCGAGGCAGCCCGTACCTATGAGCAGGCATTGCAACTTGCGAGGGAGAAGGGCGAATCTGCGCAGCCGGGAACGGTGGACCTGTATGTGGGGTTGAGTGAGCTATCCCGCGAATGGAACGACCTGAATGCCGCCACACAGTATTTGCGACAGGGCCAAGAACTGGCCGAGCAAGCACTATCGGCAGGCAGTGAATATCGCTTGTGTGTGGCGATGGCCCGTCTCAAGGAGGCGCAGGGAGACCTTGAGGGCGCACTCGACCTGCTTCAACGGGCCGAACGCCTGCACGATCGAGACCCCAGTCCCCGACCTGCGTCCCGTTGAAGCGCAAGAAGCCCACATGTGGATACGGCAGGGCAGGTTGGCCAAAGCCCTGGAGTGGGCGGATGAGCAGGGTCTCTCCGCAGACGACGACATCAGCTACCTGCACGAGTTTGAGTACATCACGCTGGCGCGGGTCCTCATTGCTGAGTATCAGAGCGAGCGGGTAGGTCACTCAATTCATGCGGCGATGGGTCTCCTTGAGCGTCTTCTGCAAGCGGCGCAAGCGAAGGAGAGGACGGGCAGCGTGATCCACGTCCTGGTCGTGCAGGCGCTTGCACACCAGGCGCGAGGGGAAACAACGCCCGCGGTCGCCTCCATCGAACGCGCCCTCACGCTTGCCAAACCGGAACGTTACGAGCGTGTCTTCGTCGACGAAGGGCAACCCATGCAGACGCTCCTCTCCGAGAGTCTGGCGCGTGGCGCCGACCCGGACTATGTCACCCGGTTGCTGACTGCGCTTGAACGGGAGGTGGGAGATGAGGGAGCCCCACTCGACCCCAATCAACTACTCATTGAACCGCTGAGCCAGCGGGAACTGGAAGTGCTTGACCTGTTGGCGGCAGGGCACACGAATCAAACCATTGCTGATGAGTTGGTGATTGCCCTTAGCACGGTCAAGAAGCATGTGAACAACATCTTTGGCAAGCTAGGGGTTGCAAGCCGAACCCAGGCCGTCAGCCGCGCCCGCGAACTGAACCTCCTCTGAGCTAGCCCTGGCAGTCCTCCCTCGACCCGGCTTGCGCTTGGTCGTGATGGTGAACGTGTCCTCAGATTCAAACCGCTGATGTAGGCTCAGCCTCTGCAGCGCAGGCGCGCCTAGCGATCCCATTCCTCTGTTGCTCTATCATTGCATTCCGCCTCCTACGGAACTGCGCATAGAACCCCTCCACTGTCCGAATACACCCACGGATAGAACTTTCGTACGCCGACAGCCCGCCTCGAAACAAATAGAATGTCCTCATAAGTCAGTTACGAGGGCATCCGGTTTGACCGGAGCTGCGGATCAATGTCGATTGCACGTAGAAGCAGGAGTGGTTCGAATCCGCGCCCCGACCGACCACACAAGCAGCCACCAGGGACCGTGGGTCATGGCAGACAAACGCAGTTCAGACAGATCGCACAATACGGACGGGGAAGGCAAGCGAGGAGCTACCTCAGTCTATCAAATCAGGCTCCAGGGTCATCTCGGTCGCCAGTGGACGGCATGGTTTGAGGGCATGACCATCAGGCTGGAAGACAACGGCGAAACACTCTTGACCGGCGAAGTAGTAGACCAGGCCGCGCTGTACGGCCTGCTAAGCAAATTGCGCGATGTAGGCATTCCGTTGCTCTCGATCGTGCGTCTGCGAGCCGGCCGAACAGATGGATCGGATGTCGATGCATAAGGAGGTACGGGCCGATATGGGCAGGCCGGAAAGGAGGTCTGTTCTTGAAAGGATTTCCGGGCCGGCTTTGGCCGCAGAAACTGGAGCGCAAGGATGTCTTGTCGCAGGGCTACGCAGGTTGACTTCGTGGACCTGGATCAAGGCGAAATTCTAGGAGGAGCATACCGTGAACAGATTTGCCAGCGCATTGCACGACGTGACGTATCGTTTGATGACCATTGAAACCCAAGGAGAGAACCGGATGAATACAGGACGCTTTGCTGCCATCACCATTTTGCTGATTGTCGGAGTCTTGCTGGCGGGATGCCAGCAACCAGGCGCCGCCACGCTGGTCACTGCACAGGAAGTCGTGCGGGCGGGCGTGCAAACGGATATGGCTCGCGCGGCTGACGTTGCGACAGCAACAGAACGGGTCACTGCGAACGCTGTCAGTTTCGACCCGGAGGATGCTAATTCGTTCCGGTCCTTCGCTCCGGAGCTGGAAAAGACCCTGGCGAGGACGCCACAGCTTGACCCGGAAACGCAACTGTACGTGGAAGAGGTGAAGCCCAACCTGTTCTATGTCACGGGCGGAATCTACCAGTCGGCTTTCTTGCGGACGGACGAAGGCGTGATCGTCTTTGATGCGCCGCCGAGCTTTGCTCACAAACTGCCTGCGGTTATTGCAGAGCATGCCCCCGATGCGCCGATTACGCATCTCGTCTACAGCCATGGTCATGCCGATCATGTCGGCGGCGCCAGCGTCTTTGGCGACGTTCGAGACCTGCAGGTTGTTGCGCCGGCGGAAGTCGCAAGAAGCATCGCCGAGGAAGGCGCGCCCACGATTCTGCCGCCGACGATCACGTATGAAGAGCAGTATGATCTCACGGTTGGCGGCGAAGAAGTCGAACTCAAGACCGCTTCCTATCATGCAGAAGATGCCGATGCGATCATCTACCTGCCGAGGCAGAAGTTCCTCATGGCGGTGGATACCATTACGACGGGTGAAGCGCCGTTCATGAATTTCGGCGCCACCGCAGACGTTGGCGCATACCTCAACATGTTTGACGAGCTTCTGGCGTATGACTTCGACCTCCTTCTCTCCGGGCACGTATCCATCCTGGGCACCCGCGCGGACTTGCTTGAAAACAAAGAATATGCGGTCGACGTTCGGGACTCGATTCTCACCCTCATGCCGACGTTCCAGGAGCGATTTGGCGAGACCTTTGCAGCATTCGGCTATGAGAACGCCGATCTTGCCTACCGCTCTGTCATTGAGCAGATGAGGGACGAATGCTCCACCGAGATCATAGACCGATGGCAGGATCGACTCTCAGTCGTGGATGTGTGGGCTGACAGCCATTGCGAAACCATGATCCTGTACTACGTCATGCACTAGGCGCAACCGCTACCGGCTCGGACGGTACCGGCGCCAGCCCCCCTCGTTGAGCAGGCGGTATGCTCGATGCGGGGGGCGTCGTACTCAGCGGATAGGCAGTATTCACGGTAACAAGGAGACCAAACTATGTCGACAGAAAGCTTCTTTCAGATTGCGTTGTTCTTCGCTACGTTTCTATCTTCCTTGGTGGCAGGCTTGCTGTTTGTGTTTGCCATCGTGGTGATGCCGGGCATCAAGAAGTTGAGCGACCGGGAGTTCATCCGCGCGTTTCAGGTGATGGATGGCGTAATCCAGAACAATCAGCCCCTTTTCGTGATCGTGTGGATCGGTTCGGCGGTGGCTGTGGCCGCTGCGGCAGCGCTTGGCTTGGGGCAACTGGATGGAGTCGCGCGGATGCTGATCGTCGTCGCCGCCATTGCCTATCTGTTCGGCGTCCAGTTGCCGACCATCGCCATCAACGTGCCGCTGAACAACGGATTGCAGACACTGGATGTCGCAGTGATGAATACAGGAGCCCAGGAAGCAGCTCGCAAAGCGTTTGAGCCGCGTTGGAACCAGTGGAATGCGGTCCGGACAGCTATGGCAAGCCTGGTATCGGCGCAGTTGATCGTCCTGCTGTTTGTGGTTTGAACAAGACACCCCAAATTGCTGTTCCCCTCGCATTCTCGCGGGCTTGTGGCCGGAATCGGACGCTGGATTTCCAGTGTCCGATTCCTTATGTTGCACAGGAATATACAATGATATGCACAGTTTTTGTACAAAGTAATTGAACAATGGTAAGATTGCGCACTGTATGTCCGGCATTGTTGCGCCATACTTCGTGTGAGTCCGGTGCTGGGACGGCAAATTAGCGTTGAGAATACCGAGGACCAGATGGCGCACGAGACCGACAGAGTAATGATTCGCAACCTCATGGTGCGCGGCATCCTGGGCATCAACGATGAGGAGCGCAAGAACCGGCAGGACATCTTGGTGAACATCACGATGGAGGCGGATACGCGGGCGGCGGCCGCAAGTGACAACATAGCAGATGCCGTGAACTACCGTTCGGTGGCGAAGGCCGTCATCGCCCACATCGAAGCCGGAGCTCCACAGCTTGTGGAGAGGCTTGCCGCCGAGATCGCCCAGATATGCTTCGACGGTGACGAGCGAATCCGGGCGGCGGAAGTGACAGTGGAAAAACCGGGCGCCGTGCGCTTTGCGGAGTCCGTGGGCGTATCGATTCACAGAAAGCGTGAGGAGCGATAGTCGGTGCCAATCTACCTTGTGCTGTTCGGCTCCAACATGGACCCGGAACGGAACCTGCATGCGTCGCTTCGGCGTTTGCGCATGCACCCCGATCTGGAGGTGGCGCAGGTGAGCGGCGTGTATGAGAGCCCGGCGGTGCTGGCCTCGGGAGAGCTCGACCTGGATCGGCCCCGGTATCGCAATGCGGCCATCCTGCTGCGCACGTCGTTGGACAGCGAGAGATTGCGAGACGAGCTTCGCACAATCGAGATGGAACTGGGACGAGTCCGGGAAGCGGATAAATACGCAGATCGACCCGTGGACCTGGACATCATCGTCACGCAAGCGGAGAACGGCGTCACCACAGCGGACCGAGCAGCTCTCGAGCACGCCCATGCCGTATTGCCGTCCGCCGAGGTTGCGCCCGAATGGGTAGTGGGCCCACACAGCCAAACCCTGGGCGACCTTGCCGGCGGATTATCAAAGCACGAAACACTGATTCGGAGGAACCAATGAGTCAAAACGCAACGATTAAGAAACTATATACAAATGGAACTAGCAACGGGAGTCGCAACGGAAATCATCCCGCCAGTGCGTCCGTGGACTGGTACGCGCCTGCGAAAGAACGGCAACTCTGTTGAGGCGGCGCCCGTCGTACTGCCCAAGCCGGATCAGGAGAGCTACGACCCGGAGTTCGAGGCCATCATCCGTGAGATGCTGGAGCGCGTCGGTGAAGACCCGGAACGTGAGGGGCTACTGAAAACGCCTTTGCGCGTCGCCAAGTCCATGGATTTCCTGACCAGCGGCTATCGCACGTCTGTCGAGGAAGTCGTGAACGGGGCGATCTTCGACGAGGGCGCCGAGGACATGGTTGTCGTGAAGGACATTGAGTTCTACTCGATGTGCGAGCATCACATGCTTCCTTTCTACGGCAAGGCGCACGTGGCCTACATTCCTAACGGCAAGATCATTGGGCTGAGCAAACTGGCGCGCATCGTGGACGTATTTGCGCGGCGGCTGCAGGTGCAGGAGCGACTGACGAGTCAGGTTGCACAGGCCCTGGAAGACCTGCTGGAGCCGGCGGGTGTGGCCGTGACGACGGACGCCGCGCACTTCTGCATGATGATGCGCGGTGTGCAGAAGCAAGGCAGCACGACCGTCACATCGGCGTTCCGCGGCAGCTTCAAAGAAGACGAGGCCCTGCGCCAGCAGTTCCTCAGCATGATCAAGGAGTAGCGAGGTTCGGTTCGTCCGGCGGAGGCGTGAGTTGGTGCGCCTCCGCTGTTGTTTCCCCGAGGTTCGAGTACCTTCCAGAATCGCGCGCAAATATACGGTAGGAATATAGTCAAATCGTCAAAACGGTCTACGAATTGTCTTTCTCAAAGTAAGCCTTGTACGAATTCAAGAAGGCATTCCCCATGTTGGAGCTGCCGAACTTTCGGTAGAAGAAGCCCAACAATCCGGATGCCTCGACCCCAGTCATTACAGTACGGTGCCTCACTCCGGCGTCGCTGGGCGCAAACTCGTCCAAGAAATGCGAATTCGATGTGACCTTTGACCCAGCCTGATATTCTTCATCGAATTCCACAGTCACGTTCTCACCCTCAATGCGTTTGGAGATGTTGGTGCGTTTCATGAGGCCTTCGTTGGTTCTGATGGTGACAAAATCACTCCCCTGTTCCAGTAGCTCTACACTTGTCATTCCTGGCATGAGACTGATAACCCCAACGTAGTGCTCGCCATAGTTTTCGAGAGAGTCTTTCACTTCTTGAATGTCGCACTCAATTTCGCTAGATCCTTCAAACCAAACCGACATAGTCCATCCTCCGTGAAGAAAACGCCAAGATCAAAACGGTACAATTATCGGAGGGCAGGCCGGGTTGCCCGTTGACGAACCGTAGTTCGAGGGCGTCTGCGGCAACCAACGCCCTGCAAACCGGTCATTTTCGTAAGGCGAGCTACGCGTTCTTGTCCGACCCGCACACCGGTAGCCGCCAACTGCGCATGAATGCAGCATATTCCATACGCGCCGTCCGACCAAGTGTGAATCGTCCGAATCTGCGCTGGCAGCTGGACATCCGAGTACAGACACCATTGCACCTGTTCGCGCGAATCTAGGAAGTACCCAAGGCTCGCGCGCTCTTCCCCGGCACAACGGTATCAGGGTATGAGCAGGGTCGGGCAGTAACTATTGCGCAGTACGGCCGAGCTAACGCTGCCCAACAGCGTTTCGGCGACCGTGTCCAGTTTCTGTGCGCGACTTCCCATGATGATCAGGTCCGCCTGGTGTACGCGCGCAGCTTCCACAATCGACTGCGCCGCCGGTCCTTCGCGCACGTCCGCGACGGCCTGTACGCCCGCCTGTTGCAGGGCTTCCACCGCGTCGTCGGCGACTTCCTGGACGGCATGCCGATAGCGTTCGCACAGAAGCTCATACGCGTCCGTCCAGTCATAGACGGCCGGGTATTCGAAGGCATGCACGACCACGACCTGCGCGTCTGTGCGGCGCGCCATGTGCTCCGTGTAGACGATGAGGCGTTCTACGGCCGGAGACCCGTCTGTCGCCATGATGATGGTTTTGAACATACGTATCCCTTTCTCTCAGCGCCTGTCCAGCGTTCGGGCCACTGAACAGGCGCTTGGGTCCGATGAATCGTTCTGTGGGGCGCCCCGGACGCCCATTGGCTTCACGAGGTGCGGCGAGTGCGTTGGCGCAGAAGCTGCTACCCGGCCATCAATACGCCGCCGTCGATGTTGATTGCCTGACCCGTCATGGCGGCCGAATGATCGCTGGCGAGGTAGACGGCCAACGGAGCGACTTCGTCCGGTTCCAGCCGGCGGCCCATCGGCGTCATCCTGCGCTCGATCTCGTCCAGCGTTATGCCCATGCGCTCTGCGTCGTACGCGATGCGAATATCGTTCAGCAGGGTATGCACCGGGCCGGGACAGATGGCGTTCACGGTGACGCCGTCGCGAACGACCTCCATGGCCAGCGTGCGTGTCAGCCCCAGGAGACCGTGCTTGCTTGCGGCGTACGCGGCTCCGTGGAACGAACCGATTTTGCCGTTGATGGATGCAACGTTGATGATTCTACCGCGCTGGCGCTCCAGCATGTCCGGCAGAACGAGCTTGCTCAGCCTGTACGGGACGGTCAGGTTCACGAAGATCAGAAGATCCCAGAAGTCGTCGTCGTACTCGAGCACCGGCTTCGGATTGGCGCTCGAGCCCATGCCGGCATTGTTGACGAGGATGTCGATCGGTCCCAGCGACTCCTTGGCCTCGTGGTAGATCGCCTCCGCTGCGCCGTTTACAGACAGGTCACCGGGCACTACGACGCACTTGCCGTCGAGTGCGGAGACCTCGGTGCGCAGCGTTTGGAGCTCGTCTTCCGCGCGTCCACTGACAGCCAGGGCAGCGCCCTGCTGTGCGAACGCCACGGCAATGGCGCGGCCAATCCCTTTGCTGGCCCCGGTAATCAGGGCCGTCTTCCCTTGCAGCAACATAGCGGGCGTCATCCTTGGCTAGAAGTTGCGCTTCCCTACGCACTCGCGTACGATTGGCAAGCGTACTGCGACAGCGAGCATCGTTCCGTGTCGTTCACATTCTGCACGCCCATACTATAGCATTGGGCGTGTCAATTTTCTTCCTTCCTTCTCTAGCCAGATGTTAGGAGCTGCTTACCCATGGAATATCGACTACTTGGCAAGACGGGCGTCAAGGTTTCGGCGCTATGTTTCGGCACGATGTCGTTTGGCGGCGACGCCGACTACCAGACGTCCTCCGAGATGTTCAGCCGCTGCCTGGACGCGGGCATCAACTTCTTTGATTGCGCCAACGTGTATGGCCGCGGTCGCTCGGAGGAGATCCTCGGCGAGCTGATGGCCGGCGTGCGCGACGACCTAGTAATCACATCGAAGGTTCGCATGCCGATGGGCGACGGCGTGAACGATTACGGGCTGTCGCGGCGGCACATCATGATGCAGGTGGAGGCAAGCCTGAAGCGCCTCAACACGGACCGGCTGGACGTCTACTTCGTGCACCACTTTGACAAGGATGCGGCCATCGAGGAGACTCTGCGCGCGCTGGATGACCTCGTGTCCCAGGGGAAGATCCTCTATCCTGGCGTCAGCAACTGGTCGGCGTGGCAGATCGCCAAGGCGCTCGGCGTATCGGCCGCACGCGGCCTGGCCCGCTTCGAAGTGATCCAGCCGATGTACAGTCTGGCCAAACGGCAGGCCGAAGTCGAAATCCTGCCGCTCGCGCTTTCTGAACAGATGGGCGTGATTCCTTACAGCCCGCTGGGCGGCGGACTGCTCACCGGCAAGTATACGACTAACTTCCCGGCCGGACTCAGGCAGGCTGGTCGACCAGGCGTCGTATATCAAGCGCTATGCGGACGAACAGTATTTCCGTGTGGCAGAGGAATTCTCGGCCTATGCGCTCGAAAAGGACTATCACCCTGTCACGTTGGCGATTGCGTGGGTGGCGTCGAACCCGGCCGTCACGGCGCCCATCATCGGCGCACGCAACGTCGAGCAATTGAGCGCATCGCTGGCCGCCGCAGATCTTGTCATGGACCCTGAATGGCGAGCCGAAATCACAGCGCTCTCCATCGATCCGCCGCTGGCGACGGATCGAAGTGAAGAACGGGCATAGCCCCTGGACCGCTTCCTGGTCGGGTCGTTCCGGCGAGCCGGCGCTAGAAGCCTAGACTTCTTCGACGCGCACAAGCGCGCCATTTCTCACGCCGCGAAGTTCGGTCGCATCCCCAAGGATGCGGCCGAACTCGTTTACTGGGCTGTCAGGCGCGGGGCGTGGCGTCGACGCTCACGGGTGTGGGCCCATAGAAAATGCAGAGGGCGTTCCCCGGCGGCCAGTAGGCCAGCGTTCCGACTGCCACTTCGGCGCGCGCGCCGGCGTTTTCGGCCAGCGCCACAGGGATTTCGAAGTAGATCTCGTCTCCCCACACGTTGGCGCTGCCCTCAATCGGCAGCACGGCGGCGATCGCTGCTGCGGTCTCGTTGTCGTCGAGTTCGGCGTCGAATGACTTGCCGGCTACCGTGATGCGTACTTGCATGGGCATGTGCTCCTGTGATCAGATTGGGGAGTGACAGGTCTGATAGTGCCCGGCTGCCCGGTTCTTCAATCGGCAAGCAGTGCGCCGGCCAGTTCTGCGAAGTCCGCCACAACGATGTCCGGCTCGAACGGCGACTGTTCCAGGGGCAGCGCGTACCGATTGACATACGCGGCGCGCATGCCGCACGCCTTGGCGCCGATGACGTCGAACGAGTTTGAGGAGACCATGAGGCATTCGTGGAGATCAAGCCCAAGATGCACGGCTGCGCCGCGGTAGACGGCCGGATGCGGCTTGAATGCACCGACCGACGTCACGGAGAAGATGTCGTCGAACGGAAACTCGACCCGCTTCGTGGCGAGATGCTGCAGGAACTCGGGGTCGCCATTGGACAGCACGACGAGTTGATACTTGGACTTCATCCGCTCCAGCGCAGGGACGGCATCCGCAAAGGGTGACAGCTCCCACCAGGCCGCCATCAGCTTCTCGTAGCCGGCCTTCTTCGCTTCGACGTGATATGTGTCTGCGACATAGTGCATGGAGCGACGCACGGTCTCCAGATAGCCCGCGTGCCCCAGCATCATCAGTGAATCGCGGTATTGCTCCAATCGCTGCCGCACGCGCCACTCTTCCCAGAACTTCCACGGCGTCACGTCTGCATCGGCGGCAATCAGGAATTCCGCGATAGGCTGGTATAGGCTCGTCTTGAGATCGAGCACCGTGCCAAAGAGATCGAATGTTAGCGCTCTTGACGTCTTCGGGTTTGCTCATGCTCGGGTGGCCTTCCGTTAGTGGAAATCGAGGAGTAAGGATGGACGCCGGCAGACTCCGCACGGCGTCACACGGTGGAGCCTAGAGCCATTCCTCCAGGTACGCCATGATCCGCGCGCGCATGTCCGCCGTCTCGAAGTGGCCCGTCTCGTAGCGCAGCAGCGTCCATGCATCAGACGCCCCCGCGTCTGCGTACACGGCCTGCAGCTCACGGTCGATGCGGTCCAGGCCGGCCGGCGGCGTCAACGGGTCGTGATTGCCTGCCAGAGCCAGGTGTGGCCGAGGCGCAATCAGCGCGTTGATGTCGCCGGCCGAGAAATGTTTGAGCAGGGAAGGCACGTAGTAATAGATGCCGTGGCCGTCCAGCCCACGGGTATCTATCAGCGCGTCAAAGTCCGTGAGGCAACAGAGGTCGATGCAAACCTTGATGCGCGTATCGAGTGCGGCGGTCCACCAGGCCATTGTGCTGCCCATGGACAGGCCCAGCGTTCCGATCCGGCTCGGGTCGACGTCATCGCGCGATGACGAGGTAGTCCACGGCGCGCAGGCTGTCGTAGACCATCATGCCCCAGAGCACGCGCCCGTGCCACAGCATTTCTTTGAACAGCTCGCTTTCGGTGCGGCCGCGCCGCTCGCCGAACAGCCACGTGTCGATGCACAGAGATGCGTAGCCGGCATGCGCGAGCGCGAACGCGTAAGGGGGGTCCTGCAGCGCTGGCCGTCCCGCCAGCAGTTCTTCCTTGCCCAGGTCATATACGCCGCCGTGGGCGTGGTTGTAGAGAATGACGGGCAGCGGGCCCATTGTACCGCCGCCGGCTTCACGAAGTAGGCCGGCACGACTTCCAAGCCGTTCAGGTCCAACACCAGCGACTCGATACGGCAACCGTCCTGCTCGCGTACCGCTACTGAGCGAGCGCCGATCGGTCGTTCTCGATCCGGCAGGTCGCCCAGTAGCGCATAGAGCTGTTGGCGTGCCGCTTCTTGGTTTGCGTCGCGAGCCACCGTTGTCACCCCTTTGGCTGATTGCGTTACGCCGTCCTGTGAAAGCGCGGACGTGAGGCGCGCCGGGTTCATAGGAAGATGACGCATGCGCACGCCCGTGGCGGCATGGATTGCGTTGCCCAGTGCGGCCGCGGGCGGCACGATCGGCACTTCACCGACGCCGCGCACGCCATACGGATGGCCGGGATTCGGCCTCTTCCACCAGCACTGTCTCGATCATGGGCAGATCGAGTGCGGTGGGCATGCGATAGTCCAGCAAGGACGAGTTCAGAAGATGCCCTTCGTCGTCGTAGAAGTACTCTTCGTTTAGCGCCCAGCCGATGCCCTGTGTAACGCCGCCCTGAATCTGTCCCTCCACATAGCTGGGATGGACGGCCTTGCCCACGTCCTGTACGGCGGTGTAGCGCAGGATGGTCACCTTGCCCGTGTCAGGGTCCACTTCCACATCCACGATGTGGGTTGCAAAGCCGGGCCCAACGCCCGACGGTCGCACTGATGCGCTGGCGACGATGGGCACGTCCACCTCGGCAAGCTCGGAAGCCGCCGACTTGAAGTCCAGCGAGTCCTCGCCCGCCCGGAACACGCCCGCCTCGAAGGCGACGTCGTCGAACGGTACGTCCCAGAGAGTGGCAAGCTCCTCGCGCATGCGCCGGATGATATTCTGGCCCAGCTCGTAGGCCGCGTAGCCGGTGGCAAAGGTGACGCGGCTGCCGCCGGTTCCGTCGTTGTAGCCTACCGAATCCGTGTCCACCACGTGGGGGTTGATGTCCTCAGCGGCGATGCCCAGCGTCTCCGCCAACTGCATGGCGATGGCGGCGCGGCTGCCGCCGATGTCGGGCGAACCCTCCAGCAGATTGACGCGCCCGTCCGGGTTCACGCTGGCGGAGACGCTCGACTTGCCGCCGCCGTTGAACCAGAAGCCGGATGCGACGCCCCTGCCCCGGTTTTCGCCTTCCAGCGGCGTATTGTAATGGGGATGCGCCATCGCCGCCTCGACGGTCTGTAAGAAACCGATCTTGGCGAACACGGGACCGTCGGCGCGGCGATCGCCCTCCACAACACCATTGCGGCGGCGGAATTCCAGCGGGTCGATGTCCAGGCGCGCCGCCAGTTCGTCGATGACGGTTTCCGAGGCAAAGGCGGCGTTGGTGCCGCCGGGCGCGCGATAGGCGCCGGTCTTCGGCCGGTTGACGACGACGTCGTAGCCGTCGATCTGAATGTTCTCGATGCGATACGGGGCCAGGATCACGCCTGCGCCCGCGCCGACGGGAGAGCCAGGGTAGGCGCCCGCTTCGTAGATAAGCTCCGCTTCCGCCGCCGTGATCTTGCCATCTTCGGTCGCGCCCATCTTGACCCGTATATACGAGCCCGATGTGGGTCCGGTGGCCTGCAATACCTCTGTGCGCGACAGCGCGATCTTCACAGGACGATGGCCGGCCGCGCGCGATAGCATGGCCGCCGGCACATCCGTGTATGCGGTGAATTTGCCGCCGAAGCCGCCGCCGATCTCCATGGGGTGGACCAGCACCTTGGACAGCGGCACCCCCAGCATCTCGGCCACCTGGTCGCGTATCTGCCACGGCCCCTGCGTGCTCGTCCATACTTCGACCTGGCCGTCGTCGTGGTAGAGCACGGTGGACGACTGGGGCTCGATGTAGCCCTGGTGCACCATCTCCGTCTTGAACTCGCGCTCGATGATCACATCGGCGGCAGCGAAGCCCGTGGCAAGGTCGCCGCGCTGGTGGCGGAAGTGGGCCGCTACGTTCGTCGGCTCGCTGCCCTGCTTACCCAACTCGTCCGTGCGCAGGTCATCGAGCAGGATGGGCGCATCCGGCCGCATGGCGTCCTTGGCGTCCAGCACAGGGGGCAACACCTCATACTCCACCTGGATCAGCGCGAGCGCTTCTTCCGCAATATGCGGTGTGACGGCGGCCACAGCGGCCACGGGGTGCCCGTGGTAGCGCACCTTCTCGTGCGCGAGAATGTTCGACGCGAGATAGCGCAGGTTGACAGAATCCTCGCCCATTTCCTCGATGCGGTCCGCTACAACGGCCATGTCGCGGCCGACGACTACGGCGCGCACGCCGGGGTGCGCCAGCGCGGCGCTCGTGTCGATGGAGAGAATGCGGGCATGCGCGTGGGGGCTGCGCAGAATCTTTCCGAACAGCATATCCGTCAGGGTTGTATCGTTGGCGAAGCGAGCGCGGCCGGTCACCTTGTCCGCGCCGTCATGGCGGATCGGCCGGGTGCCCAGTACGTCAAACTCGCGCTTGGCCGGTCGTTTCGCCGAAGAGTCTACGACTGTACTCATGCGTGTCGCCTCCCGAAATCGCGATCATCTAGGATCGCCACAGGTACTGCATCCGTAGCCGCGGGGCCATCCCCACAGCGGCATAGGGTAGCATATATGGCGGCAACGGAAAAGGCGGAAATCCGAACGAGCCGGCTTTCCAGACGTGGCGCCCTGGAGCAGCAAGGGCCGATCATGTGTTGGGCAATCGGCTTCCTCTGGAACGGCCGATGACCGAATACTGCTCCAGCTCGTACACGCAACCGTTGGCCGGGGCCGACCGGTCCGACAGCCAGAACACCACGTGCTCCGCCACCTCTTCCGGAACCAGCAGACGGCCCGTCGGTGCGTAGGTTGCGGGTACTTGCTTCTCCCAGCCGGTCGGCATGTCCCTCCGACTGTTGGAGCGCGATTTCGTTGGGCGACGTCACCCAACCAACGTTGAGCTGGTTGACCCGGATGCGATTGTCGGCCAGGGCGTTGGCCATATTGCGGGTGGCAGTCGCCAGCCCTCCCTTGGCAGCGGAATAGGGCAGCAGATTGGGCTGACCGCACAAGGCGTTGACTGAACCGATGTTCACGACTGTGCCGAATCCCTGCTGCAAGAAATGGGGCTGCGCCGCACGGATCACGAGAATCGGCGCGCGCAGGTTGACGGCTATCATGCGGTCGAAGGTCTCTGCGTCCGTCTCCGCCAAAGTAGCGCGCCACGTTAGGGCGGCATTGTTGGAGATGCAGTGGATGGCGCCGAAGCGGTCGACGGTCTCGCGTACGGCCAGCTCACACACGGCAGGGTCGCCGACATCGCCCAACACGTACGCCGTGGCGTCGCCAAGCTCCTCTTGCAGCGCCCGCGCCCGGTCCTCACTGCGCCCGTGGATCATCGACGCGCGCGCCCTCTGCAACACAGAGGCGCGCGGTGGCCTCGCCGATGCCGGTTGTGGAGCCGGTGACGAGCACGATTTTGCCTTCGAGTAGACCTGCCATGTGTGTCTCCTGTTTGTTCTATTGGCCGAGGGCGCGAGTTCACGGGCGCCGGACTGCGTCAGGGTGCGTCGATCGGCCGCTGTTGGATAGTCAGTCGAGCTGCCAGGGGCTGGTCATGACGCCATTGGCGTCAAACGCCTAGCGGAATCTCTCCGGCCAGCGACAGTCGAGGATGCTCCTCGACCGCCTGGCGCAGGCTAGGACTGACGAAGAGTTTGTCCAGCGTCAGCGTGTCGCGTATGAAGACCATGCGCGCCGTCTCCGGCGGGTAGGCGCATCCGCGCAACGCGGCCATGATGGCGCGCCTGTCGTCCGGCATGGTGATGGGCAGGCTCGTGCGGAACATGCCAAAGATGCCGGAGGTGATGGCGTTGGTGTACGTGGCCACCCAGTCCGTCTTTTCGGCCACGCGCGCGGTGGTGATGTTGGCCAGGCCCAGGCCCGAGATGTTGCCGTGGGTTTCCTCGGTGAGGTCGAGCACGGCGATCACGGCGACGTCGATCTGGCCGAAATCCTCCGGCTGGCGGGGAATCATCAATCGGCTGATGATGTTGGTATCCATGCCCGTGCCGCTGATATTCTTGCCGAGATCGCGTACGGTCAATACCTCGATCTCCGGGAAGGGCAGACTGGCCATGAGTTGCTTGGCGCGCGCCTGGCACTCTGCCTCGCGCGCAGTGCCCACGTCCGCGGCGGACAGGCCGACGATCTCGGCAGTCTCGTCGTATGCATTCTCGATGGGGCAGACTGCGCCGACGAAGTTGCTGTTCGTCTCGTAGACGCGCGCCGCCGGCTCCAGATAGCGCTGGAAGTTGGCGCCGCCGCCCGCGTGCATCATGGCGGCCCCCTGTTGCTTGCCGAGGCCGATCACGCACATCTTCGAGGGGCCGCTCTCCAGGTGGCTGCGGAAGTCGGTGTGGGGCTTGATGCGGCTGACGAGCAGCGCGTGGTCGGCGGCCATGGAGTCGACGCCCTGGCATAGGGCGGGCCCGCCGTCCGGCAGGTTGCCGATCTCCCTCACCTCCATGGTGGCCTTGATGGGTGCGCCGACGCTCGCCTCCGTCACGCCGAGAAACGCCAGCATGCCGATCTGCCCCTCTGCCGTGGCTCCGCCGTGGCTGCCCATGGCGGGCACGCAGTACGGTTCCAGCCCGGCCGCGCGCAGCCGGGCCACAACGGCGCGCACGATCTCCGGCAGATTGGCGATGCCGCGGCTGCCCACGCCAACGGCGACCGTGTCACCGGCGTTCATGGCCGCCAGCATGCCGGATGTCTCCAGCGCATGGGAGACCGCCGCCGGAATGTCGGGAACCTTGGGGGCGTCGAATACCTGGTCTACCTCCAGGAGGGTGTCTGGCAACGGAGCCGGAAAGTCCAGCGTTTTGATTTCTTCAAGCAATCTCATGCGATTCTCCCCTGCTGAACCAGGCGTACGCATTGTACAGCCAGGTCATAGCTCTGAGTCTGTGAGTGCGCGGACGATTTCGTGGCGACGGGGCGCTCCATACCAATTGCTGTGTTTGAGTGTTGTAGCCTGAGGCCTGACTGGAAACGCCATACTAGGATATTCGGGCTCTTGATAGGAAATCCTTCCACCAAAGCCTGCATTTGTCAACTGCGCCGCCAATCCGTTTCGGGGGCGTATGGCGGCCCACGCGTATTTGCTCCGCATGACCGCACGGTGTGGTACCCTGTGTCTTCACGGTGCTCCCGACCACGGAGTCGACACCGTGGCCCAATGCCGGATCAGCAGCGGCGGCTACTCAAAGATGGATCAACGCCAGGCAGGATACGTGACATGATTGATCGTTCGGTTCACTTCGGCGCTCAACGATGGGGGCGGACAGGCTGCATTTGACTTGCACATGGAGCGGATGCGCGCCTTATTCAGTGGTCGCTCAGCTTGACTCCGTATTCGTGCTAAACGGCATCGGGCGGTACACCGAGAGGGACGATGTCGACTGGGAGGAATGGCTCGACGAATCCCTGGATTACCTGGCTGAAAAGACCCAGGAGGCGCGCAACCGCGAGGTGTTCCGCCCTCTCACGGTCACCTATAATCCGTATGGCGTCCATTTCGTCGACAAGCTATTTGGCGCAGAGGTCTTTGCGCTGGAGACGGGCTGGCAGGTGCGTCCGCTGGCGTCACCGGTTGGAACGCTGCAGCGACCGGATATCGAGGCGCATCCGGTGTGGCGAGCGGCGCGCGATTTTGCGCTGGCGTTTAGTGCGCGCGACGTCGCCAACGTGACCATGGGCCTGCCCACCATCGCCAACGCGCTGAACATCGCCGTCAACCTCTACGGGCAGGAGATTCTGCTCGCCCTCGTCGCCGACCCGGAGGCAGCTCGCCGCGATCTGCGCATCATCAACGACGTGCTGTGTTCGCTGCACAGCTGGTATCTTGAGAATGTGGCCCTGGCGCGAATGCAGTGCATCATTCCCTCGCAGCGGTTTCAGTTACCGGGGCACGGTCAGCTGTGCGGATGCACCACACAGCTGATCTCGCCCAAGACGTACGCCGGCTTCATTGCGCCGCTGGACGACGAACTTCTGTCGCTCTATGCGCATGGCGGCATGATTCACTTGTGCGGCTCGCACACAGCCCATCTGGAGACGTGGCGAGCGCTTCCCTCCTTCCGCGCCTTCCAGATCAACGACCGCGCGGCGGAGGACCTGGAGCTCTACCTGCACGGTCTGCACGACGACCAGATCGTTTATGTCAACGCGTTTGAGGGGATGCCGTTCGAGCGTATTATGGAGATCAGTAATGGCCGGCGAGTCGTCATCGTCGAGAACCGTGAACAACTCCCGGCGTGAGGTGGGCAGTCCCGCCGGAGTCTGTCGTCGCCCGTCCGGGCGGCAAGACAGGCCAGTCCATATTCGATTTGACAGTGTTTGGATATGAGAGTAGCATGATGCCAGGTGCCAATCGTGCCTGCGCACTCCATGAATTGACCAATTCTCCTCGCACATTGTGCGGCCGAAGAGCACCATCGCGAATTCGCATTGAATCGACTGGACGCCAACCATCGCATCGACGCGAAGTGATACTTGCCATTTAGCCCACCTGCGTGGATTCCCCACGTAGAGGCGTTGCGAATCCCCTACGAGTCTACACAAAGGAGGCGCCCGAAAATAGTAAGGATTCATCTGTACAGTGGACCCGTCAACCATATGTTAGCCAACACTAGATGTCTAAGGAGACAAGCTCAATGACGAAGCACATTTCTCGACGTAATTTCCTGCAGATGGCAGGCATGACGGTTGGCGCCACGTGGCTGGCCGCCTGTGCCGTGCCCGCCGCTCCCGCCCCGGCCGCCGAAGGCGGCGCGGCGGCGGCTCCCGGCGAGGCGATGATCGAGATGGAAGCATGGTCTCGTATGACTGACGTCGCACAGGAGTCGATCAAGGGGATCATTGACATCTACAATGAGACCAACGAAATCGGCGCCAATGTGGAATTTGTCTACATTGCGCAGACACAGGGCAGCCAGGCCGACGAGAAGCTGTTGACCGCCGTAGCCGGGGGCAGCCCGCCCGCCGTCTACTATGCCGACCGCTTCACCGTTCCTCAGTTCGCGCACCAGGGCTTCTTCACGAACATCAATGACCTAGCGGAAGCCGCCGGCGTTACCGAAGATCAGTACTTCCAGTTTGCTTGGGACGAGACCGTCTACAAGGACAATATCTACGCACTATCGTTCGACACGGACACGCGTGCGCATACTGGTACAACAAGAACCAGTATGAGGCAGCCGGACTCGATCCCGAAGCGCCACCGACCAATCTGGAAGAGTTGCAGGTTACCATGGAGGCCCTGACCGAGCGGGGCGCGGGTGACGCGGTTACGCGCTTCGGTTTCCATCCTTCGTGGGGCCAGGCGCAGCTGTACACCTGGGGCTGGTGTTTCGGAGGCGAGTTCCAGGATCCGGACACAAAGGCGATTACCTTCAGCAACCCGAAGGTCATCGAGGGGGCGTATGCACAGAAGGCGTTCGTCCAGGAAGTAGGCGTCCAGGATGTCGACGCCATGCAGGCTGCGTGTGCAGGCGGCGCATGCAACGGACCGAACAACTGGTTCCTCACCGGCCAGATTTCGTCCTGCATCAACGGCAACTGGATGGTTGCCCAGACTGAGACGTTCACACCGGACGTCAGCTATGGCGTCGTTCCGATGCCAGGCCCTGAGGGCCCTGCGCCCCACGCTAGTTGGGCCGGCGGTTGGAGTTGGTGTGTGCCAATGGGCTACGAAGACGTCGCATCGGCGTTTGACGCGTGCTCCTTCTTCTGCGGACCCGAGGGCCAGGCGAAGTACAACAAGGACACGTTCCATATCCCGACGCTCAAGTCGGTCGCCGAAGACCCGTTCTTCCGCGAGAATCCGCTGCACGCCGTGTTCATGGACTTGCTGCCAGTATCGCATGCCCGACCGCCCATCCCGTTCGGTTCCAAGCTGTGGGACCTGCAGGTGAAGGCGTACCAGGATGTGATCCCGCACGATATCAAGACGCCGGAAGAGGCATGCGCCGAAATCGACGAAGAGATCAATCGGGACCTGGAAGAAGCAGGATTCTTCAGCTAGGCTGATTGAGTAGGCGTCTGTTGCCGCCGGTGACGACGCCAGCACGCATGGACCGGGGCTTGCATCCCGCAGGTGTCCGGTCCATGTGTGCCCCGCGACCCGGTCAGTACGATTCCCGCCCCTAGCGCATAGAGGTTACGCTATGTCAGCCACATCGCCCACGATGCAGCCCCCCAAAGCCAGATTCACGCCTCGGACGCGCAACATTATCAACGGCATCCTCTTCGCTTCTCCGTGGCTCATTGGACTGGCGGCCTTCTGGGTATATCCGACGATCATGTCGGCGTATTATAGCTTCACGAGATTTAATGGCGTGCAGACGCCCATCTGGATCGGTCTCGAGAACTACATTCAACTCTTCACAAACGATCCGAATTTCCTCGCCTGGCCGTATAGCGCCGTCACTAACACCTTGTATTTCGCGGCAGTATCCATACCGCTCGCCATCCTTTTCGCATTCTCCCTGGCGCTGATGCTCAATGCCAAGATCAAGGGTCAGGTAGTCTATCGCACTATCTACTTCCTGCCGACGCTGGTCCCGGAAGTAGCCCTGGCATTGGTATGGATCTACATGTTTACGCCGGGTACCGGCATCGTGAACGTGCCTTGGCAGTTGATGGATCAGACGTGGGCCCTGTTGGCTGACCTGTCCGCACATGGCGCGTGAAACATTGATCCTGCTTGCGCTGTGGATCATTGGCCAGCAAATCATTCTTTATCTCGCCGGCCTTCAGGACGTACCGCAGGACCTGTATGACGCAGCGTCTGTCGATGGGGCCAACCCGTGGCATAGAATGCGACACGTGACCATACCCATTATTACGCCTGTGATCTTCTTCCACTTGGTTACGTCAGTCATTGGTGCGCTTCAGTTCTTTGCAATTCCCTTCATCATGACCGGGGGCAATGGTTTCCCGGCCAACAGCACGATGTTCTATTCCATCTACATGTACAAGAATGGCTTCCAGTACTTCGAGTTTGGCGTCGCGTCGGCCATGGCCTGGATGCTGTTCGTGGTTACGCTGATAATCACGCTTGTGATCTTCCGGTCTGCTCGGCTGTGGGTATTCTACTCCGGCGGAGAAAAGCTATAGGAAGCCATGATCGTCTACTGCGCAACTACGAGCATTGGAACAAGGAGCGCTTGAATGGCCGTAGAAACTACCTCAACTTCAGTACCCGCCGGGTACATGACTTCGGAAGAAGAAAGCGCGTCAAGCAGCGCAGAGCGTTCCTTCGCGCTACGGGCATTCATGCCATGTTGATCCCCGCCGCACTGTTGTTCATGTTGCCCTTCTTCTGGATGCTGTCTACATCCCTGAAGTCGAACACACAGCTATATACCTATCCACCAGTTTGGATACCGAATCCTCCGCAGTTCAGCAACTACCCGACCGCTATCAACTACATTGACTTCTGGCTTTACCTTAGGAACACGCTGTACATCGCGGTGCTCGCGACATTGGGCACACTGCTCTCGTGTTCGCTGGTGGCCTACAGTCTATCGCGAATTCCGTGGCCTGGACGCAATGCACTGTTCATCTTCACAGTTGCCACGTTGATGCTCCCATTTCAGGTGACGCTGATTCCGCTCTTCGTCGTGTGGTCACGCTGGGGATTCGTCAACACGTTCGTGCCCCTGATCGTGCCCCACTTGTTCGGCGGGGCGCTGTACATCTTCTTGTTGCGCCAGTTCTTTATGTCAATCCCGATGGAGCTATCGGAAGCGGCGCGCATAGACGGCGCCAGCGAGTTCCGCATCTACTGGCAGATCATCATGCCGCTGGCCAAGGCGGCTCTGGCGACAGTGGCGATTTTCGAGTTCATCGCCCGCTGGCGCGATTACCTCGGACCACTGATTTACTTGAGCAATCAGAACAAGTACACGCTCTCTCTTGGCATCTACGAATATCGCGGTGAGCACGGCTCGGAATGGGCGCTCCTGATGGCGGCTTCCGTGCTGATCACCTTGCCTATCATTGTGCTCTTCTTCTTCTTGCAGAAGGTGTTTGTGCAGGGCATCGCGCTCACCGGCATCAAGGGATAGGGCGCACGCGTCGACTGCAACGGGACAGCCAACGCCGCTGTCCCGTTTTTCGTTGAAGCACATACTGAACTCTTCCCATTGCGTTCTACTCGTACCTACACCCTTCCAGAAAGGTATCAAAATGAGTGACAACGATCTTCGGCTTGCCTTCATCGGCTGTGGCGGCATTGCCTTGCGCCACGTGCGGGCGATGCAAGATCTGGTACAGCGCGATCGCGGCGGTTTCGTCGTGACGGCCGCGTGCGACAACGTCCAGGAGAACGCGAGACGCTGGCCGACGAAGTTGAGGCGCGACTGGGCAACCGTCCGACCATCTATAACGACTACCGACAGATGCTGGAAGCCGAGAGCCTGGACGGCGTGGATATCTGCCTGCCGCACGGTCTGCATCACACGGTTGCCATCGACTGCATGGAGGCGGACGTTGATGTCCTGTGCGAGAAACCCATCGGCGTCTCCGTGCGCGCGGGCAAACTGATGGCCGAAGCAGCCGAACGCACCGGCCGTATTCTGTCCATTGCCGTACCCCATCGCCGGCAGCCGGGCCAGCGCACAGCCGAGTGGGTACTCAACCGTTCGGGTCTGATGGGTGCGCCGCTGACCTTCTTCCACAACTACACACGTCCGCCCGCGCCGGTGGACCCGAATGCAGCCCGTGCCGCCGCGCGTGGCGTGGCGCCGGGACCGGCTCATGTCCGGCGGCGGTATGACGCTCGACAGCGGCTTCCACTACTACGACAGCATCCGCTATCTGTTTGGCGACGTGGAAAAGGTGTATGCCGAAATGCGCGAGCTGAAGTCGGGCGCGCCTGTGTCGGTTCTCGAACAGCCGGAGGACTCCATCTATGTGACATTTTCGTTCGCCAGTGGCGTGGTGGGAAGCTGGAGTTGGAGCGTGGCTGCGCCGGGAGAGGCGACCGCACGCGTCATGTTCTACGGCAGCGAGGGCTCTCTGGAAGACACGACGCCCAGCCGCTTCAAGATATTCCATCTCTTCGAGCGGACACCGGAGCGACTCGAGTCCGGCCAACTGGTACGCGCCGACGGCGCGAGCTATGCGATGGATGAGCTGGAGCGACTCTACCGCGAGACGCTCGACGAAGCCGAGGAGGAGTTCCTCTTCCCCGGGGGGGCCACAGACGGCTTCGCCATCGAGATCCGCGAATTCGTCGAACTCATGACCGGCGACCGAACCCAGCCGGAGGTCGGCGCAGACGAGGGCATCCGTTCCGTGGCATTGGGCGACGCAATCTATGAGTCCGCCTTCACGGGCGATGTCGTGCGCGTCGAGGATGTGCTCTCCGGCAAGCGTCGCTCGTACCAGGAGCCAATCGACGAACATTGGGGCCTGTAGCCGAAACAACTTACGAAGGAAGGAGAACTCGCCATGAAGCTGGGAGTGGATATCTTCAGCCTGCGGTTCAACAATTGGAATGCGTTCGAGTTCCTGGAGTATGCCGCCCGCATCGGCCTGGACGTCGTCCACTTCTCTGAGATGGAGCCTTTCGAGAGTCTTCGAAACGGGCTATCTTCAGGATGTGAAGCGGAGGGCGGACGAGCTCGGCATCGATATTGAAGTGGGCATGGGCTCCATCTGCCCCACGTCCACGACCTTCTCTCCGAAACGGGGGACCGTCAAGGAACAACTGAGCGAGATGCTGCGCGTGGCCGCGGAACTGGGCTCCCCTGCTCTGCGCTGTTTCCTCGGCTCCAATGCCGACCGCCGCACTGACATGCCGATGGAAGGCCATTGCGTGGCCGTGGTCGCCAACCTGCGCGATATCCGCAGCCTGGCGCTGGACCTCGACGTCAAGATTGCCATCGAGAATCACGCCGGCGATCTGCAAGGCCGCGAGCTTGCTCGTCTGATTGAAGAGTCGGGGCCCGACTACGTGGGCGCGTGCATCGATTCCGGCAATCCGCTGTGGGTGGCCGAGAGCCCGTTCGTGACGCTGAAGCATCTCGCACCCTATGTGCTCATGAGCCACGTGCGCGACACTGCGGTCTGGCCGCATCCGCAGGGCGCGGTCGCGCAGTGGGTCGCCATGGGCGAAGGCACGGTCGGCATCGACGCGTGGGCGAAGGCGTACCAGGCGGCGTGCCCGGACACCAACTTCACGTTGGAAGTCATCACCAGCCTCCCGCCCCGTGTCATCGACTATCTCGAAGCGGACTTCTGGGGCGTCTACCCGGATACGCTTGCATCCGAATTCGCGCAATACCTGTCCCTGGTCCAGAAAGGCCGGCCGTACACGGAACCGGTTTTGACGGCCAATTGGGGCGCGATGTCTGACGAGGTCCGCAAGGCCATCGCACTCCAACAGCAGGCCAAGCTCGAACAGAGCGTGAAGTACTGTCGGGATGTTCTGGGAATCGGCGAGAAGTAGCCTGCCGGCGCCCATCCACCTGCAGCCGTCTTCCGGGAGGTCTGTTGAGGGAATCCTTCCAGACCGAGCCTTCACGTAGCCTTCCGGAAGATGACGCACACTTCACGAAGATCGACTACTACCAGCCACGAGGGAGCATATGGACAGCCCTGCCAAGATCCGCGCGCACTACGTGCTCAGTACGCACTGGGACCGGGAATGGTACCAGTCCTTTCAGAACTACCGCTACCAACTTGTCCGCCTGATCGACCGCATCGTGGCCGGGTTCGAGGACGGCCGGCTGCGGGGTCCGTTCCAGACCGACGGCCAGGCCATCGTGCTCGAAGACTACCTGGAGATTCGGCCGGACAAACGAGGGCAGCTCGAAGAACTGGCCCAGGCCGGCAAGCTCGTCATCGGCCCGTGGTACTGCCTGCCCGATGAGTTCCTCGTCTCCGGCGAATCCATCGTGCGCAATATTCGCCTGGGGCGCGAGATTGCGCGCAGTTTCGGCACGGCGCCGTCTCAGGCGGGCTTCGTGTGCGACCTCTTTGGCCACAACAGCCAGATGCCGCAGATATTCTCCGGCTTTGGCATCGAAGGCGCGCTCATTTGGCGTGGGGTGAACCATGTGGAAACGCGGCATGTGCGCTGGCGCTCGCCCGACGGCACCGAAGTCACCGCCTACCGTTTCCCCGGCTTCGGCTACTGCGACTACACCTTCAAGATTCGTCACGCCACCGACCACGAGTCGCCCATCAGTGAGGAGCGAGTCGCAAGCGATGTCGGCGCGTATCTGCGCGACGAGGCGGAACATACGGAAGTGGACCCGATCTTGCTGTTTGACGGCGGCGATCATGAAGAATGGGACCAGGAAGCCTACGCCGCCATGTTCGCCTATGCCGACGACGACCGAGGACGAGTTTGAGATCGTGCACACAAGCCTGGACGCAGTACCTGGCCGAGGTGGTGACGCAGTCCGGACGCGTCGGCACGGTGGTCGAGGGCGAACTGCGCGAGCCGGGCGAGCTGGCATACGATACGCAGTGGGTGATCCCGGGCGTGCTTTCCAGCCGCGTCTGGATCAAGCAGCGCAATGCACGTTGCGAGTCCCTGCTCTGTGCCTGGGCCGAGCCGTCCGCCTCCTGGGCGCATCGCGCTGCTGGGGACTGAGTATCCGCAGGGCTTCCTGAACGTGGCGTGGAAATGGCTGCTGAAGAACCATCCGCACGATTCCATCTGCGGATGCAGCATCGACGTCGTGCACGAGGACATGAAATTCCGCTTCAGCCAGACCGAGCAGATTGCGGAGCGACTGACGCTGGAAGCGACGCGCAGCCTCGCGGCCAACGTCTCCGGCGATGTGAACGATAACGAACTGCGCGTGGTGGTCTTCAACCCCGCAGTCACGCCGCTGCAAGACACCGTCGAGCTCGATCTTGAGATTCCACAGGACTGGCCGAAGTTCAATGAGTTTTTCGGCTATGAACCCAAGCCCGCGTTCCGCATCTACGCAGCAGACGGCGCGGAGATTCCCTACCAGCGGCTGCGGCAGACGAACAACCGGCTGAAGACGCGCATCTATGCGACCAAGTTCCCGAAGCGCTACCGCACCAACGACGTGCGCGTGTCGCTGCCCGTACATCTGCCCGCCGGCGGGTACACGACGTTGACGGTGCGGGCAGAGCCGCACGGCCAGCCGACGCGCCACCCGGCCAACCGCGGTATGGCCACCGGTGACCACAGCATGGAGAACGAGAACCTGGCCGTCTCCATTCACGCGAATGGCGCGCTGAAGCTGACGGACAAGCGCACCGGGGAGATCTACGACGAGCTATTGACCTTCGAGGACGGCGCCGACATCGGCGACGGCTGGTATTACGGCATGGCCGTCAATGACGAGGTCTTCAGCTCCGCGGCCAGCAGCGCTGCTGTGGCGCTCGTGCACGACGGACCCAACCTGACCACGTTTCGCATCCGCACGACCATGCAGGTTCCGAGGCGCTTCACATTCGACGACACGATGGCGCGCACAGCGGAGCTGGTCGACCTGGTGATCGAGAGCTCCGTCAGCCTGCGCCCTGGCGCGACGGATTTGGAAGTGGAGACGATCGTCCACAATGTGGCCGAAGACCACCGGCTGCGCGTCCTGTTTCCCACCAACGTGAACGCCGAGACCTACGTGGCCGATACACCGTTCGATGTGGTGGAGCGTCCCATCGCGCTCAGCGAGGATAACTTCCGCTATCGAGAACTGGAAGTCGAGACCAAACCGCAGCAGTCGTGGACGGCCGTTTCCGAGGACGGCCGGGGCCTGGCCGTGGTCAGCACGGGGCTGCTGGAGACGGCGATCCGCGACAACCCGGAGCGCACCCTTGCGCTGACGCTCCTGCGCAGCACGCGCACCACCGTGGGCACGGACGGCGAGCCGGAGGGACTGTTGCTCGGCGACTACACGTTCCGCTATCGTATCGCGCCGCTGGACGGCGACCCCGACCGCGTGCAGCTCTTCCGGCGCGGGCAGCTCCTTGCCGCCGGTCTCCAGGCAATACAGTTGCGCGACGCAGACATTCGTTTGCACCGCACGCAACCGGTGCTGTCACCTGAGCAGAGCTTCCTGCGCGTCGATGGCGACGTGGTAGTCACCAGCGCGCATATGGTGGGCGACGGGCTAGAGGTACGCATGTTCAACCCAACCGCCGCGCCCAGCGACACGACTGTGACGGTGGCCTCGGAACTTGGATTCGCGACCTTCCGGTTCGTGGACCTGGAGAGCAATCCTATGGCGCCGGTTTCAGAACTGGAGGCAGGCAAGGCAACGTTCCAGCTTGCGCCGAAGAAGATCGTCACGCTCCGCTTCGAGTAATGCGGTCGCGATGCACTGTAGACGCGAGGAGGCGGCCATCTATTGCAGTGGCCGCCTCCTCGCGTCGTTTGCATCCAATGCTGGCCGTTCAGGCCGATGGATAGTGCTTGCCAAGGAACGCGTTCACGGCGGTGATGTAGGCATCGAACTGCTCGCGGCGGATGTTGTGCCCGGCTCCCACAATGTGCGCTACCTCAATGTTGCCATTTGCCTCCTGCACCTGCTTGGCGATCTCCGGCGTGACAATGGCGCCCAGGTCCGGGTCGCCTGTGATCAAGAGCGCCGGACATTCGATGCCCGGAACTGCGTTTTCCCAGGACAGGTCGCTGGTGGTGATGAACTTGACCACGTTCGGACTCACGGCGTATTTCGCTTCGATCCAGGGCGGGAACACTGCCTCCGGCCAGGTTGGATTGTCAGCGCGTCCTTGGGCGAGTAGCTCGTCCCGGCTTAGTTGCTTGCGCTCGAGAATCTGCTTCTCCCACTCCCCTGCATGCGCGTGCGGTGGCGCAGCCCCCGCCGAGTCGCGCCAGGGCGGATCCTCCAGAATCAGCACGCCAACAAGTTGAGGAAACTCGGAGGCCAGTACGGAGGCCGTTCCGGCACCCATGGAATGGCCCATGACCGCCGGCCGTGAGAGACCGAGGGTCTCTATCAGCCCCGCCACGTCATTGGCGTGATCCTGTCGTGGTGTACCCTGTATCAGGCTTGTCCGATTTGCCGTGTCCGCGTGCGTCCACTGCAATGACGTCGTACTTGCCGACCAGCGCCTCTGAGACGAGCGGCCAGCACTGACCGCTGTCGGTGATGCCGTGCGCCAGGATCAGCGGCGGCTTGTCGCCGTCCGTGCGGTGATAGTGCAGGTGAATCCCATTGACCAATGCATCCGCTTCCTGCCATGCTACCATGTCAGCCTCCTTCAGTTGGTCCAGGTTAGTAGAACTACCTCATCAATCATCCGACGCGCCGCTGTCCACAGGGCGATCGCGCCGGCGTCCGCGATCGGTTCTGATCGGTGCGTCTTCGTCAAACTCGGCCGTCTTTGCATCTGTCAATGCGCCGAACTTCCGCAGCTCCGGCGAAGCAATCGCGGCCACCGAGACTACGATCAGCGTGCCGACACCGCCGCTCACCACTGCGAAGATGGGGCCGAACCAGTGCGCCATGAGCCCCGACTCCAGACCGCCGAGTTCGTTCGACGCACCGATGAAGACGCTGCTCACCGCAGACACGCGACCGCGCATGTGGTCCGGCGTGATCAACTGCTGCAATGTGCCGCGTATCACCATACTAACGTTGTCGAACGCGCCTGTCAGGAATAGCATCGCCATGGAGAACCAGAAGTTTCGGGAGATGCCGAACAGGATTGTCGCCACGCCGAACAGAGCCACGTTGATCAAGAGCGTGCGGCCCGCCCGCTTCATGGGCGGCAGGTAGACCATCGAGATGGCCATACACATGGCGCCCACGGCCGGCGCGGCGCGCAGCCATCCAAAGCCGGCCGCGCCCACGTTCAGAATGTCCTGCGCGTAGATGGGCAAGAGATAGACCGCACCGCCGAACAGGACTGCAAACAGGTCCAGCGTCATCATGGTCAAGATGATCTTCGTGTCCCAGACGAAGCGGATGCCGGCTAGGAAGCCGCGGAGGGAGGTCGCGCTGGTCTTGCCGGATGGAACGACTGAGCTCAAACGCATCGTCGCCAGCATCGCGATGAAGATCAGCGAACTGAATGCGGCCATCACGTAGGCGAACGGCACGCTGAAGGCCACGACGAAGCCGCCTATTGCTGGACCCGCCACAGACGCGATGTTCATCATCGTGGTGTTCCAGGTGACTGCGTTGGGGAAGACCTCCTTCGGCACAAGCTGGGGCACCAGGGCAGAGCGCGCCGGTCGCCCCACCATGACGGCCGCAGCGTCGAGAAATAGAAGAAGGTACATCAACTGAACGGAGCCCTCTGAATAAGAGAGCAGAGCGAGCCCAATGGACGTGAACGTCATGCCGCCCAGGCTGAGCATGATCAGCAGGGGGCGGCTGACACGATCGGCGAGATACCCGGCGGGAAGCGCCAAGAGCATGGTCGGCAGCGCCTGGGCCAGACCCACTAGGCCGAGGGAGAGTGCGTCCCCTGTGCGGCTGTACATCTCCCAGCCGATGGCGACGCTCTGAATGCGCGTGCCCAGCATCGCCAGAAACCAGCCGGCCATGAAGAGCCGGTAGTCATGAAAGCGAAATGCTGCGTATGGATCTGGTCGTTGCGCGGGCTTGGCGTCGTCGTCAGTGTCAGCCACAGGCTGGAGAACGTTCTAGGTAAGCGCCAGCGCCGCGTGGCGCTGGCGCGAAGAGTAAGACGCGATAGGTGGATGGTAGGTCGCTTGGCGTGCTGATTACGACTCTTCCAAGAGTTCCAGCGCCTTCAGTAACTGCGTGTCCTCGCTGCTCTCAATGTCTTCTGCGCTCAGGTCCCGGATCTCCAGCGGCGTTAGGAGATTCGCCTCGATGGGCAGAATCACCTCCACGTCGGGGGCGACGCCTTGCTTGCGGATCAACCTGCCCGAAGGCGTAAGCCACTGCTTCGTGCCCAGCAGCAGTGCCGATCCGTCGCGCAACGGAAACGGCTGCAAGCACTGTGCCCGTGCCAAAGGTGGTTTCTCCGACCAGCGTGCCGCGTTCCTGGTCCTGGATGGCGCCGGCAAAGATCTCCGCCGAGCTGGCTGAACCGGGGTTGATCAGCACCACGACGGGAATGTCGGTCGCGAGGCCGCCCGGCTCCACGGCATAGGCCTTGCGGTCGCCGCTGGCGTCCTCCTCCAGCAGCACGTCTCCATCCTCCAGGAATTGGCTTGTCACGCTGATCGCTTGTTCGAGCAGGCCGCCGGGATTGTTGCGCACGTCAAGTATCAAAGCCGACGCGCCTGCCGCCTCCGCCTCCTCGATGGCCGCAGTGACATCGTCCAGCAAATTGGCGCTAAACTGGCTGAGGCGGATCAAGCCCACATCCGTGCCTGGGACCATCGCCCAGCTCGCAGCCGGCACCTTGATCTCCCCGCGCGTGATCTCGACCTCAAGGCTGCGGGTCTCTTCCGGCCGCAGCAACGACAGAACGACGACTGTACCTTCGGGTCCGCGAATCTTCTGTACGATATCGTTGAGCGGCATACTGGTCACGTCTTCGCCGTCCACCTTCATGATGATGTCGCCGGCCTTGACGCCGGCCTGGTCGGCAGGCGATCCGTCGAACGGCGCCACAATGACCGGCAGGGCATCGCGGATGCCGAGCTGCGCGCCGATGCCCATAAAGGTTCCGGATAGGTCTGTCTGCTGCCGCTCCAGTTCTTCCGGCGTCAGAAAGGCAGTGTGGCCTTCATCGCCCAGCGCCTGCACCATACCGCGGATGGCGCCGTAGGTAAGCGCCTGGTCGTCGAGCGCTTCCCGGTCCACGAAGTTCCGTTGCGCCGTGTTCCAGGCCTGCCAGAACACAGAGAACTGCTCCGGCTCCCCGCCGCGACCGGAGCCGGCAAAAGGCAGGATTCCGCTCGCCCCGATCACAACGCCTGTGCCCAGGGAGAGCGAGCCCACTACGGCCAGCGCCAAGAGTCCCAAGATGATTGCTGCTGTACGATTCATATGCCTCAGTTTGCCTTTGCTTGCGCGCCAACGACGTGGTCGCGAACCTTGCCCAGGGCCGCACCGATCGCCACTCTCTCCTAAGCGTAGAACCGAGTATAGTCTATGAGCGACCGGATCACCAGTGTGCGGAGGTACATTCTCTCACAAGTATGCGCGCCGCCGTGGGCCAAGCTATTCGCCCGCACGCCACGATGTGACCATTTCTTCCTGGGACCACATCTCCGGCGACTCTGTGGCGGCTTTGCGAGTTGCGCTGCGCAGGTCTGCGATCACGGCCATGACTTCATCACCGGTGCAAATTCCGTGTCGAACCAGGTAGCAGCCGACGACGGTTCCAGTACGCCCGATTCCGCCAAGACAATGGACGTAGACGGTCTCGTCCGCGGCCAGCTTCGTGTCGATCAGGTCCAGGACTTCCGCCATCCCGGCACGCGTGGGCACGGACAAGTCCTGTATCGGCATGCGGACGTGCTCCGCCTTCCCAGCCAGCAAGTGAGAATACTGCATCAAGCCGCGCTCGCCAGCCACGGTAAGGTCAATGAAACAGGTCACGCCGGCGTCCTGCAGGCTGCGCACCTTTGCCTGGGATTCAACGGCCACGGGCGCGCCCGGGTATTCGCCGGCCATGAACCCGTCGACAACCCAGTAGGCGTCCGGCTTGACACTGACATTCTTCTCCAGGGCAAGACCTCCCCGTGGTGGTGGCGGCGATGAGTGCGTCGATGAAATCGACGCACTGAACTGACCCGTCCGGCGCGATGTGCAGACAATTGGAGTATACTCCTGCGAACAATGCGCTCGCAAAGATTGCGCATGTCCGCAGCGTCGCATGCGTGCGAGGCCGTCCGAGCTGCGATCATACTCATGCCGCAGCCGATTGCGCGCTTCACGCAGGCGTCAAGTATCATGTTCAGACTGGCGGCAACCGTACCGCGGGCCTTACCCTTCGCACCAGCGTCCATGTCCGGGGCCGCGATCGTGCGTAGACGAACTGCTGAAAGCCGGCGACCATGAACCGTGGCGTACTCTATGGATTTGGCGCGTATCTGCTTTGGGGCATCTTCCCCATTTTCTGGAAGCTGCTGCATGCCGTACCGGCGCTGGAGATTGTTGCCCAGCGCGTCTTCTGGTCAGCCGTAATCCTGACGGCCATACTCGTCTCCACCCACCGCGTGCGGTCTACGTTCGTCGCAGTGCGGTCGAAACGGACCCTGGCTGCGATTGCGGCCGCCTCCGTCTTCCTCATGACCAACTGGCTGGTCTACATCTGGGCCGTCAATGCCGGTCGTGTTGTGGACACCAGCCTTGGATACTTCATGAACCCGCTTGTCAACGTACTGCTGGGCGTGGCGTTCTTCAAGGAGCGCATGCG
Organism: uncultured Chloroflexia bacterium; assembly: GCA_963752485.1. Classification (GTDB taxonomy): domain Bacteria; phylum Chloroflexota; class Anaerolineae; order Caldilineales; family Caldilineaceae; genus JASGTU01. The sequence continues at coordinate 570,829 of CAVVYP010000006.1, read as the reverse complement.
TGCGTGGCAATGGGCCGCCATCGGCGTGGCCGCGGGCGGCGTACTGTGGCTGACGGTGCAGTACGGTTCACTGCCGTGGATTGGGCTGACGCTGGCCTTCTCTTTCGGCTTCTATGGCCTGCTCAAGAAGCTCTCGAAGCTGGACGCCATCCAGGGCCTGTCCGCCGAGATGGCTCTGCTCCTGCTCCCCATGGCGGCGCTGCTGGCATACATGTATGCGCAACCCGGCGGCGCCGACGCTGTCCTGAACCCCGTCACCATCGGTCTGCTCATGTTCACCGGCGTGGCCACCGTGGGACCCCTGCTCCTTTTCGGCGCCGCCGCAAGAAGCATTCCCCTGACCGTGCTGGGTCTGATACAATACATCGCGCCGACGATGCAGTTTCTGCTCGGCGTACTGCTATTCAAGGAGCCCTTCTCTGCGCAGCTGCTGATTGGCTTCGTTCTGATCTGGATCGCTCTGGCCATCTACACGGTGGAGGGGCTGACACACAGACACCGGTATGGAATCGGCGCGCCGCAGGTGACGCACGCCAAGACCTCGGTCACGACGTAACGCGCCGCTCAGACAACGTGCGGCGGCACAGAAGGAGGCATGTGCATGAGCTTTGGCATTTCCAAGACGATTCCCGCAGGCGACGGGCGCGAAGCCGTCGACGCGCTCTACGACGGGTCCCTCGAGGAGTTCGAGTTCCATATGGCGGGGCAGCCCAGCAAGCTCAACGTCGGTGACTACGTGTACACCATATTCGGTGACGAACTTATCGGTCGCTGCCAAATCGTACGCATCGAAGGCGGCGCGGTCAACCCGTCCTCCGGCAAGCCGCGCACCCTGATCTACGTACGCGCGCCAGGAGAGCGCCTGAGACGCGCCGATCCCCATGAAGGGACATCGCGGCACCCGATACTACGACGGGACCGACTGGCTCGCGGCCTAAGCGTCCCGCTGCGCTTCAGCTTCGCCATTCCGCAACGACAGGTATGGATTCCAAGTCACATAGAATGCGACCAACAGCCCCCACTCTACGCGCCCAGGAATTCAGCTTCTGGGTCGCGCTGGCTGTCCTGAACGCCTGCCTGTTTCTGCCGGCCTTTCTCCTCGACGCACAGACTGCTTCTGCATCGGGATCACAGGCAGCCGAGTTGGGCGCCGGCGCGCTGCGTTCGGTTCGGCTCTGGGCGGAAGGCTCTCCCCTACTTCGGGTCAACGCTGAGATATTGGTCATCGCTGCCGTCTGGGCACACTTCGCGCGTATGCGCGGTATGACCGGCAAGGCGATAGCTGCCCTCGTGTACCTTTGCGCCCTCGCCTATGAGATCTACGATGGGGTGGTTCTCTCCCTCTATGGCCAGGAGGCGAACTTCTTTTCCCACTACGTACTGGCGCGCGACGGTTTGCCCTATCTCTTCACGAACCTGCACCTGCCCGTACTGGCATATGTCGCGGCCGGCGCCATACTGATTGGGACGCTGTGGGCGCTGTCCCGCATGTTGGGAATCTTGAATCGCGCCAGCGGATCAGAGTCGCTGGGCAAGTCGTCGAGAATCGCTGTGGCTGTGCTGGCAATCACGGTCTTCCTCTCCGCGCTGCTGGCGCAGCCTGTGCGAGCAGACGGGGAGGCCGTCGCCAGCAGCGCGATTCTGGAGATACGCCGCAATGTGCAGCGCTCCCTGGAGCTTGCACACGACAGCCATGACTTCGCCGGCCGTTCCTTCCGTGCGGCGGCCGGTCTTGGCCGGGAACGACTCGACAACAAGCCGGATATCTACCTCATATTTGTGGAATCCTATGGCAGCGTTCTCTTGCGCAGGCCCGACTTCAAAGACGCGTACCAGCAGGTGCTGGCGGAGCTGGAGCCGCAACTCCGCGCAGCCGGCTGGCACACTGCGTCCGCCATGAGCGAATCGACGACCTGGGGCGGTGGCTCGTGGATGGCCTACACGAGCGCACTGTTCGGCGCCCGCATCGACTCGCATCCGCAGTACCTGGAGCTGCTGGAGGAGTACGGCGCCGCGGATCGTGTCTATCCTGGCCTGCCCGACTACTTGAGAAAACAGGGCTATACAACGATGTGGCTGTCGCCGATCGCGGCTGAAATCAAGGATGAGAAGTGGTCGCAATACCGCGACTTCTACTCGATCGATACTTGGCTGCGCCACAGCGACTTCCAGTACGAAGGCCGGCACTACGGCTGGGGCCCCGCACCGCCCGATCAATACGTGCTCGAGTTCGCACGCGCACAGCATGTCGACGCGTCTGAACAGCCGGTCTTCGTGATGTTTATCACGCAGAATTCCCATTTCCCCTACCAGGCGCCGGAACTTGTCGCGGACTGGCGTACGCTCAACCAGCCGCCCGGAGAACCGGACGCGCAGTCCGCCGGCGAACCGACCCACCAAGAGCTCCGGGCCAACTACCTGAGCTCCATCGAGTACGAATTGCGCATGCTGGCGAACTTCATCGTCAGCAATTCAGACGACGATGCCCTCTTCGTCTTGGTCGGCGATCATCAGCCGCCGCACGTCTCGCGCAGGGACGACACCTACGGCACGCCCATCCACATCATTCCGCGCGATCCCGCTGCAATGGAGACTCTGGCAGCACATGGGTTCGTCACCGGTCTGCTGCCGCCAGAAGATGACACGGGCATGGGCCACGAGGACATCTACTCTCTTCTGCTGGACGTGCTTCGCAATCCACAGGCGCGCGCGGCGGAGATGCGCTAGAATACGGTGAGGTAGAGGCGCAGCCCGGAGGAACATCGCGTTCGGCCCGGGCTCTGTTGAAGGGAGAAATGAAATGAAACTCATGAACCGTGGAATGCTGCTCGCGATTCTCGCAATCGCACTGATATTGGCGGCCGCCTGTGCATCGCAGAAGGAGCCGACGCCGGCATCCGTCGCCGAAGAACCGGCCGCGGAATCGCCGGCTGACTCAGACGCCGGCGCGCCGGCAGACGCGGAGAGCGCGCCAGGCCTGCGCACGTTCGTCGTAGCAACGGACGAGTCCAGCGCCTCCTATATCGTCGACGAAGAGTTCTTGCCCGACATGCTGTCGAAATATGGGATCGAAGCCGGTCGCGTGGATACGGTGGGTACGACTCCGGCGGTAGAGGGACAACTGGAGTTGAACCTGGACGACTTGACCGCTCCCCTTGGTGACAACGCGTTCCGTGTCGACCTGAGCCAGCTCACAAGCGACCAGGCGCTGCGCGACGAGTGGGTGCAAGCAAGGGGACCGCAGTTCTCGCAGTATCCTACGGCCGAGTTCGTCGCCACGGGTGTCCAGAATGCGCCCCAGGAGTATGTGGAAGGCCAGCCGGCGGAGTTCCAGCTCGCCGGCGATCTCACGATCCGCGACATCACCCAGCCCGCGACATTCAACGTTGTGGCCACCCTGGAAGGTGAGCGCCTGTCCGGGTCGGCGACCGCAGAGTTGCTCATGTCCGACTTTGGGTTCGAGCCGCCGGACTTCGCGAATACGCTCAAAGTCGCCGACGAGTTCGAGGTGCGCATCGATTTCGTGGCCGTCGAGGGATAACGGCTGAAGATGCGCGAATACGGACCCGCTGTTGAGGAATTGCCGTCGAGGTACAACCGCGGCCCAAGCGCGTATACACAGTGCATGGTGCGAACGTCGCCGCCGCAATCCAGCTAACTTCAAGACACAGAGAGGCGGCGGACCTGCCGTCTCTCACCGCAGCCGGGAGGGCTTCCATGCCGACCATTTCCGCAGACAAGCTGAACGACATCTCTGTGCAGATTCTACACGCCGCCGGTCTACCTCAAGATCAGGCGGAAGTCGCCGCACACCACCTCGTCGAGTCCAACCTTGTCGGCCACGATTCGCACGGCGTTATTCGTATTCCCCAGTACGTGCCCCGCATCAAGTCCGGTGAGGTGCGCCCCGTCGGAAGCCAGAAAATCGTCCGCGAGACACCGGCGAGCGCCGTGATGGACGCCAACGGCAGTTTCGGCATCGTGCTGGCCTATGAAGCCATGAAGAAAGCGGTCGATATGGCCGTGGACAACACCTTTGGAGCGGTGGCCGTTCACAACTCCGGTCACATCGGCCGGCTGGGCGCGTACCCGCCCATGGCAGCCGAGCGCGACTGCATCGGCGTCGTGCTGCTCAACGGCGGCGCACAGTTCGTCGCTCCGTATGGCGGCGTGGCCAGGCGCCTGCCCCCGAACCCCATCGCAATCAGCGTGCCAACCACCTCCGGCACGATGCCCATGCTTGACATCACGACGAGCGTCGCGGCCGGCGGCAAGGTAGACGTCTACCGGGCACGCAGTCTTCCGCTGCCCGACGGGTGGCTCATCGACGGTGAGGGGAATGTGGTGAATGACGCGGAGCGATTCCGCGACGGCGACGTGGCCATGATGCCAATGGGCGACGCAGTCGGCTACAAGGGCTACGGGCTGGCCTTCATGATCGACGCAATTGCCGGCGGTCTTTCCTGGGCCGGCTGCAGCGCAGCATCGCCGACCCACGGTGGCAGCGGGTACGTCGCCATGGCGATCAAGATCGATAGCTTCATCGACGTTGACGATTTCAAGACGCGAGGTGGACACGCTGGTCGACTGGGTGAAATCCTCGCCCACGATGCCAGGCGTTGACCAGGTGCGCATCCCCGGCGAAATCGAAGAACAGACCCGGCAGCAACGACTGGCGGACGGTATTGCTGTCGAGCAGGCCACATGGGACGCAATCGCCCAGTCCGGCGCAAGCGTGGGCGTTGAGGTGCCTGCAGGTTAGCGGATCTTGCCGCGCACGTGGACAGGCCAGACGGCTTCCACACGTCCGGCGCGCACGGCGACAATCTCATCGTGCTCGTTTACGCACGGACACGGGTGGACGGGAAGCACTTGCACGCTTTCGCCGATTTCGGGCTTGCGTTCACACGCAGAAAGATCCACATGTCCGTGCTCCTCGGAGCAGGCGAAAAGCCGTGCTGCCGGATATTCCACAATGTAGCCCATGCTCGGGCCGTCGTCCGTCTGCATTGTAGACGCAGACAGCGTCTTGCTGCCGCTGTCCAGGATGGCGCGGTCCTCGGTAGGACGACTGACCACCGTTGCCAGTATTCGCAGCGCACACTGCTGCATAGTATGGCGCCCGGAGAGCAGGTGTCCCGCACCGCCCACGGCATACTCACCGATCCGGTATTCTGTCAGCTCCGGGATCTCGTGCGCCTGCATGGCGCATTTGGTGCTGCCGCCGCTGACCACCGGGCACGGCAGACCCGCCGCCGCATATGCGGCGATGATTTCCTGGAGAAATGGCCGAAGCGAAGGCGGCGTTGGGAAACCCATGATGCCGCGCAGTTCCAAGCCGGGAAGCGAATGCGCCAGCGCACCCAGTTCCACCGCCTGTTCCACCGTCGTCACACCGGTGCGCTGCTGACCACAGTCGAACTCGATGAGCACGCCCAGGGATGTTTCACCCTGCGTGGCCGCCTCCGAATATCCCCGAATCACATAGGCTGAGTCCGCGGCCACGGTGATCGGCGTCTGGCGCGCCAGTGCGGCCAGCCGGTCCAGCTTCTGCGCGCCGATGATGTTGTACGGAATCAGGATGTCCACATCCAGCCCGCCAGCTACCATCACCTCCGCCTCGCCCACCTTCTGACAGGTAAGACCTGTGGCGCCCGCGTCTATCTGCATGGCGGCGATGGCGAGGGTCTTGTGCGTCTTGACATGTGGGCGAAGCTTGATGCCGTGTTCGTCGTAGTAGCGCTGATACCGCGCCAGATTCTCCTGCAGCGCGTCCAGGTCGAGCATTAGGGCTGGCGTGTCAAGCTGTTCAACGAGCATTGGGGCGCCCTTTCATGGTGCGCACGGCGCTGGGCCGTAGCCTGCCGGGACACCGCACTGGCATATGCGAGCGCGGTCGCAACAGAAACAAGATAACGGCCTGCGTTCTGCAAGCCGTCATCTGTTGACTCTCGTATCCGATCCTTGTCAGCGGCTCGCGTCTATACACTCGGCCGCGTACTTGGATTCGGTAATGCCCGCCGGCTATTTCTGCCCAAACGCGGCCCGTGTCGACGGCAGGATACCCAGAAGCAGCGCGATGCCGCTCAGAATCACGGAAAGCGAAACGCTCTGCCACGGCGTACCGGCAATCAGGGCCACTGCATCGAAGATCAAATAGACGACAGCGATCACGACCACGAAGAGCCAGCCCTGAGGGTCCAGTTTCCATATTCGCATCATGGCCCAGAACCAGATCGCGGCGACGATGCCCGCGAAGATGGCGCCGATCCAACTGGTGTACGGGACGGCGATCTCTCCCAACGGCGTGTTCACCATGACAGGCAGAATGCCCATGAGTCGCAACACGTCCAATACGCCCATGATCCCGGCTAGACCGGCCAAAATCGCCAGCAACGTTACGGTAAACGGTCGATTCATCGGTACTCCTCCTTCTGTACTTGCACATGCCTTCTCGTCAGTAGTTGCGGTCAGCCACGGGTCCTGGCCAGATTGCAGCAACGTAGGACACGCGTATGCCAACCGTCAGATAAGATGACGAATTTCGCGGCATTTTTGTTACGCAAGCATCTTGACGCACACGGGTGTCGGCACTTCGATTTCTTCGCCTGTGGGCGTAAGCTCGCCGCTGTCCGCGTCGATCGAGAAGACCACGATGTTGCTCGTGTCCTGATTCGCAACCAGTGCGTAGCGTCCGCTTGGGTCCAACGCAAAACCGCGCGGACACTCACCGCCTGCCGGCACGCGGCTGACGAAAGCCAACTCCCCCGTCTCGTCATCGACGGCAAACACGACGATCGAGTCATCACCCCGGTTTGACCCGTACAGGAACCTACCGGTCGGATGTACATGGATATCGGCCGTATGGTTTCTCCCGTCAAAGGCGTTTGGCAACGTCGAGACAGTCTGGAATTCCGTCATGGCGCCCTTCTCTGCGTCGTAGCGATACGCCACGATGGTGGAATCCAACTCGTTGATCACGAACACAAAGCGCTGGGACGGATGGAACGCGATATGCCGCGGACCCGCTCCGGACTTCGCTCGCGCCCAGGGCTGGTCCGAATTGGGCGTCAGGGCGCCCTCCTGTGCGTTGTACCGATAGATCATGACCTTGTCGGTGCCGAGGTCAGCCGCCAGCGCAAATCGGTTCGCCGCGTCCAGCACGATCGAATGGGCATGCGGCGCATCCTGTCGCTGGGGATTCACGCTGCTACCCTCGTGTTGCACGAAGGCGGTCGCGTTGCGTAGCGAGCGATCCGCCTGAATCGGCAGCACGCTGACGCTTCCTCCACCGTAGTTGGCGACGAGAACATTCGCGCCCGTGTTGTCGATTGTGATGTAGGCCGGGCCCGGTCCACGTGTCGATCGCCGGTTGAGCACGGTCGCCTCGACGCCGTCGGCGTCGAGGGAAAACGCGGTGACTGACCCCGCTGGACGCCCCTCGAACTCGCCGATTTCACTGATCGCATAGACCGCCGTACCGTCCGGATGTACCGCAACGTATGACGGATTCTCGATGCCGGCGATCACGCGTTCCGTCGCCAGCCGCCCGCTCTCGGCGTCGAAACGCAGGAGATGGATTCCCGTGCTTCTGCCGTCCACATGCGGCTCCCGGCGCGTGTATGTCCCAACAAAGACTCGCATGTCGCTACTCTGTGTCTCCGCCATATTGGCGCTCTCCTCACCTGTGGTCACACTGCGTTTTCCGACAAGACCGCCTTATTGCTACTGTATGTAACCTAGTCCGACTTCATGGGCGTCAAGGGCGTTCGTGGTACCACTCGATCTGCGGCATGTCGGTCTTCGGCGGCGCGGGGAAGTGATGGCCTCGCTGGCTGCTCAGGCCTCGGTTCGGCCCGGGGACGAACTCGCGGTCGGGCCAACCGACGAACTCGCCTCCTTCGATCCACTCTGCGTCGCCGCCATACAGTTCGCCGATCATCAATTCCTTCAACCGCGCCATCTCGCCTGCATAGTCCGGCAGCCGCGCCAGGTCGCGCAGCTCCAGCGGATCCTCGACCATGTCGAATAGCTGGAAATGGTTGCCCGTCGCATAGTAGATGAGCTTGTAGCGGCTGTCGCGCACCATGCGCGTGGAATGCAGATCCTCTCCGTTCTCTCCGTATGCGTAGTCCCGCCGCTCGTCGCTAACCAACGAGATGCCCTCGACCGTATCCGGAATCGGGACGCCCGCCAGGTCGAGAAGCGTCGGCATGATGTCGCGCCATTGCGCCAGACGGTCGTCCTGTCTCATCGTATCCGACGCGTGCGTCGCCGGCTGCGCCCAGCAGGATCAGCGGCACGTTCACCGAATTCTCATAGAATAGCCGCTTCGCCCACAGGCTATGATTGCCCAGCATGTCGCCGTGGTCAGATGTGAAGCAGAGGATGGTGTTGTCCAGCAGCCCCTCCTCGCGCAACACGCCGATCAGCACGCGCGAACTGATGATCGATGTGTGTGCAAAGAGCATAGAAGGCGCGGCGCGCCAACTTCGTCTGGACTTCGTTGTACTTCGAGGCCCGATGCAGACCCGCCGCGCAGCGAATAGGGCAGCGATTCCGCATCCTCCGTCCATGCGCCCAAGAACGGATCGTCGATCCCCACGGTGTCATACAGGTCGAGATAGGTCTGAAGCGGGACAAGCGGCGGATGCGGGTGGCGGAAGGAAAGATACCAGAAGCCCGGCCGCAACGGGTCCCGGCGCTTGATGACGCGGCACATTTGGTCCACTGCCCAGTTGGTGGCGTGCAGATGCTCCGGCAGATGCCATGGCCGCGTCGAGTACTCGTTGTTGCTCATGCCGTGGCCGAAGTGCTGCCCGGCGTATCCGTGGTCGCCCAGGAACAGCTCGTAGTCGTCCTGCACGCCATACTGCACACGGCCCTCTTCGTCCAGCAGCACATCATCGAAGCCTATCCGATTGCGCTGCGGGTAGACGTGCAGCTTGCCCACTGCGTATGCTTGGTAGCCCGCGTCGCGAAACGTCTGCGCCATGGTCGGCAGGTCCGGCATGGGCTCGGTCTCTTTGAACACGCGGTCCCCATGCGTGCGCGGCGCAGTCCCCGTCATCAATGTGCGCCGGGCTGGTATGCACACCGGACACTCGGAGTACATGTTCGTGTAGCGTCTGCCGCTGCGCGCCAGTTCGTCCAGTGTGGGCGTCTGGATTACGGGATGACCGGCGACGCCCAGTAGGGATGCCGGCCAGTGATCGGTGCAGATCAACAACACGTTTGGCTGGGTCGCCATCATGCTCTCCTGATGTCCGGTACGTTGTTTTGGGAACAACCGATCTGCCGCTACCGCCACGCGGACGTCGCGTATCTCGTCGATCAGTAGCGGCCGTACTCGTATGCAGTCTCGTACATGGCGACTACGTTCTCCGGCGGGCTCACTGCCTGGATGTTGTGGCACGGGGCGAGAATATATCCCCCACCCTTGCCCAACACCTCTAGGTTGTAGATCACCTCGGCGCGCACATCCTCTACGCTGCCGAACGCAAGGGTCTGCTGGTTGTCCACGCCGCCGTGCAGCACAACCTTGTCGCCGAAATCGCGTTTCAGCTCCGCCAGTTCCATCCCAGGCGAACGCCATTGGAGCGGATTCAGCACGTCGATGCCGATCTCCAGCATGTCCGGAATGATCGGTCGAATGGCCCCGTCGCTGTGGAAGAAGGCGCGTACGCCCGCCTCATGCGCAAGGTCGATCATGCGCTTCATACGCGGCAGAAAGAACTCGCGAATCACGCGTTCGCGAATAGAGCAGGTTCTCCTGCCCGCCGAAATCCTCGGCAACATAGGAGAGATCGACTTGGCCGGGGAGCGCCTCGTAGATACGCAGGGTATTCTCGTAGCAGAAGTCGAATAGCTTGTCGAGACAATAGTGGACCATCTCCGGCCGCAACACGAGGTCCATGTATGCCTGTTCGCGTCCACGCAGGTCCGCATAGATGAGAAATGGCTCGGAACCGCCGCCCTGTACTGGATAGTTGCGCTTGCGTCCGCGCAGCTTGCTTGGCAACACAGAGTAGTCGAACCAGTCGGTCGTCGGCCATGTGTAGTTGGCCTCGATCTCCTCGATCGTTTCGTATTCCGCTAGCGGGCTGTGAATGCACTCGCGGTATCGGCCGTTGCCATAACTGAATGTTGCGGTAGCGCCGTCCATACATGTCCGTGGCGCGCGGAAGCGCAGGTCCGACGTATTCGGGAGCCACGGAGACAACCTTGTCAATATGCAGGCGTTCGAACATCTGCCACCGATTGCGGCAGCCCAAATGCTGCACTAGCCTGCGCGTGGCCTCGTCCGTTCCCCAGTAATCCACCGGGACGCGGTCAGGAGTCTGGCCCGCAAGGACTGCGAGCCAGCGCTCCTTCGGTGTCATGCTGTCTTGTGGCATCCGGCGGGATCAGGCGACGAGTGATCTCGCGAGTGAGGCAGCCTGGCTGGCGTCGGCTGCGAAGCCGTCAGCGCCAATTCGCTCCGCGAACGACTGGGTGACTGGTGCGCCGCCCACCAGCACCTTCACCTTGTCGCGCTCACCGCATTTCTTGCAGCTTGGTGATCACTTCGCTCATGTTCGGCATAGTAGTCGTCAGCAGTGCAGACAGCGCAATGATGTCGGCTTTGCCGTCCTCGCAGCCGCCTCTACGAACTGATCGGCAGAGACGTTGACGCCGAGATCGTCTACTTCAAAGCCAGCGCCTTCCATCATCATGCCGACGAGGTTCTTGCCGATATCGTGCATGTCGCCGCGCACGGTGCCGATCACCACGCGGCCGACCGGCTCGACGGACTGCTCAATGAGCAGAGGTCGCAGGATTCCGAGACCAACCTTCATCGCCCGCGCCGAGACGAGCATCTCGGGAACGAAGTACTCGCCATTTTCAAAGAGTTGACCGACCTCGGTCATGCCGTCGATCAGTGCGTCGTCGAGGATGGTCTTGGGCCCAATGCCTTCCGTCGAGGGCGGCCTGCACCTGCGACTCCACCTCGCCGGCGTTGCCTTCCATGACTGCGGTTCGGATGCTAGCCAGTGTTTCAGCCATGCGTTATACCTCCAGTATTGGTGACTCAGGTAGAAGTGGCGTTCAAGCTGCGATGAGCGTGTCGCCAAAGAGAAGGGATCGTACGAAACACATTATTGACATCGAATACGCGCTTGCACAATAGTAGCATCACTGTCAGTTGCACACAATCTTTGATCATCGCTTTCCGGTTACGCACTACCCTGGGCGGGAGCGCCAGCCGCAGCGATGGCATAGGCTATCGCTGCGGCAGAATGGCGCCGAAATCCTCGGATTCCAAGTCGAGCCCTAGCAGCCCGTCAGGAACCTTGCGCCCTGCAAGATTCCCATTTGCTCGGCTTCGGGCGTGCCGTGGAAGTTGCGGTCCTCCAGCTCGATCGACACGCAGCCCGCATATCTGTTTTCCTCCAGAATTGCGAAGATGTCGTTCCAGCGTGAGATGCCGTGACCTGGAATCGTGTAGCGCCATGTGTGGCCGCTGTACGGCAGGGTCTTGGCGAAGGTTGCCGGCTGCTCCGTACCGAATTCGTAGTAGTCGTCTACGAGCAGTTCCGTGTCCTTGCCATGCACATGATAGACACGGTCCACGAACTCGCGCAGGAAGCGCATGTGGTCGATGTCCATGCGGATCAGGTGGGACGGATCGTAGTTCAGCCCCATCACCTCCGACGGGATCTCCTTGAACAACTCGCGGCAGCTTTCCGGCGTGCAGCACAGCGCGCCCGGCCCCGGCCACCCCTCGATGACGATGCGGGCGCTTGCCTCTTCCAGCACCGGCACAAGCTGCGCGATAGCTCTCCACCATGTAGCCGAAGTTTTCGATGCGCGGCAGAGACGGATCCACCGGCAGCATCACCAGGAAGTGATTGACTGGACCGTATTCCGCACAGCGCTGCAATGTGTTGCGCATTTGCTTCTACTGCCTTGGCGCGGGTGTCGGCATCGGCCGCGATCATCTGCCTCGATGCCGGCATGTCGATGGAACCCAGTCGCAGACCGGCGTCCAGCGAAGTTTGTCAGCTGCGTCCGCATCGGCCGCGCGCAGGTCGATCACTTCTAGTCCGCTATCGGCAGCCCACGAGAAAGCTGCTTCAGGTCGGACTGCCAGTCACCGCGTCCGCGACGGAACCCGATGGGATAACTGCCGGTTCGTGTCTTCATGTTGGCTTCCTATTCGATGTGTATAGCAAGAAACGTAGAGTGGTTGAAAATGGGATTGGATACTGGAATGGACGGATACAGAGCGCTGCGATCGTGCATTCGCACAGTAGAGATTCTAGCCTGTGGCCGATTCGAACACGTTGCCCACTATGCGTTGGTATCGGACAGAGAGTTCAAGTCGATCAGCTCGGACACATTGACGGCCCTGCCTTCGGCTATGGATACATTGGCCGCAATGCCCAGCAGAATCGACGCCGCGCCGTCCACGTGCGACGCGGCTCGTTCGAACGGATCCGTCGGCGGGTCTGGCGCAAATAACTGCTCGAGCATCACCGGATCGCCGCCGCCGTGCCCGCCACCTTCCGCCACCGGCACGGGCACCTCGTACGGCGTGCCAAACATGGGATAGACGCGAATGTGCGCGCCGCCGAATCGGCTCAAGCGTTTCCTCATCGGCGGCCACGGTCTCCTCCTGCCCGCCGACGAACGTCTTGCCAACTTGCTCCACGAGCTCCACCTCGATTCGGCCCATGTCGCCGGTGAACGAAATGCGATAGCCCTCCCATGGGCAGTATGCCAGCAGCGAGTATGTGAGGATCGCGCCGTTTTCATAGCGAGCCGTCACGCTCATCGTATCCTCAATGGTAACCGGTTCGCCAAAAACATTGCGGTCGCGGATGTAGCCCGTCTCTTCCTCCGCGTTCAGATACAGTTCCGCGAGCGTCTCGTTCTTGTCCAGCATAAGGGCGAAGGGATCTCCCCTAGCATCGGGTTCCCCTGTGTAGCGGCTGTACGCGTAGGTCTCGCCCGCGTTCCGCTGCATTCTCAGCGCCGTAGAAGCGCAGGTCTCCCAGTGCAAACACCGTCTGCGGACGCGACTCAATCCACCAGTTCACCAGGTCGAAGTGGTGCGTCGCCTTGTGCACCAGCAAGCCGCCGGACTTGTCCTTCTCCCGGTGCCAGCGTCGGAAATAGTCCGCGCCGTGATAGGTATCCAGCAGCCACTGGAAATTGACGTGAAAGGTGCGACCGATCAGTCCCTTGCATGAGCAGCTCGCGCACCTTTGTACTCAGCGCTGCGTAGCGATAGTTGAACGTTACGCGCAGTTCCCGACCCGTTCGCTCAATCGCGTCCAGGATGGCCTGCGCCTTCTCGGCATCGATCGTCATCGGCTTCTCGCAAATGACGTCGCACCCTGCCTCCATGGCGCGGATGATGTACTCGTGATGGGTCGAATCCATTGTCGTGACGATCACCACATCGGGCTTCGCCTCCGCCAGCATGCGGTCAAAGTCAGCCGCCGCATACGTCGGGTATCGGCGCAAAGCCGCGCTGCGCAAGCTCTCGATTGTAGTAGTCCATGCGCACCTGGCTTAGGTCGCACAGACCGACCAGCTCTGCATAGTCGGCATACGTGTCGACAACCGCCTCCACATACATGGCGGCCCTGCCGCCTGTTCCGACAATGGCATATCGTTTCTTGGCGTCACTCATGGTCTGTCCTGTCATTTGCATGCATACGGTGACTGCGTCGGCGCAAGGAACGGCGTGCTTTCCTGGTGGCCATTCTGCAACTGATCCGGAACATTGCGGGCCAATTCATCCAACCACGTGTCGGCCACGGAATCGCTCGGCGCACGCCAGTCTCCCCGTGGCGACAACGATCCGCCCGATCCAACCTTGGGCCCGTTGGGCATGGCAGACCGTTTGAACTGGCTGATCTGGAAGAATCGGTAGAGGAAGACGTCCAGCCAGCCCTTGATTTCGGCGAGCGAATACTCGTTTCGCTTCTCCTCCGGAACAAGCTGCGGCCACCCGCCCTGGCTCTCGTCATGCCATGCATAGTAGCTCAGGAAGGCGACCTTGCTCGGCCGGAAGCCGAAGCGCGACGTGTAGTACAGGTTGAAATCCTGCAGCTCGTAGGGACCGATGATCGCCTCAGTGCTTTGCGCAGGTCCACCTCCGGCCGCGCCGCCTTCGTCCTCGCCATCGCCGGGCACGAGTTCCGGTGAGATCTCCGTGTCAAGGATGGCGTACAAGACTTCCGACGCCTCTGCGCCAAATTGTTCTGTCGACGCCACCCACCGGATCAGATGCTGTATCAGCGTCTTCGGCACCGAGGCGTTCACGTTGTAATGAGACATCTGATCGCCGACGCCGTAGGTCGCCCAGCCTAGCGCCAGTTCGCTCAGGTCACCCGTACCCAGCACGAGGCCGTTGTGGAAGTTCGCCAGCCGGAACAGATGCGATGTCCGCTCCCCCGCCTGCACGTTCTCGAATGTCACGTCATAGTCCGCTACGCCGTCTGCGTAGGGATGGCCGATATCCTCCAGCATTTGCCGCGCAGACGGACGAATATCGATTTCGTGCCCCGTCACGCCCAGCGCCTCCATGAGACGGTGCGCATTCTGCCTTGTCGACGTGCTTGTGGCGAACCCAGGCATGGTGTACGCCAGCACGTTCGTGCGTGGCTGGCCCAGTCTGTCCATCGTACGCGCGGCCACGATCAATGCCTGTGTGGAGTCCAGCCCGCCGGACACTCCTATGATGATCCGTTGGATGCCAGTGGCCTGTAGTCGTTTCTCCAGACCGTGCACTTGGATGTTGTACACCTCGTAGCAGCGATCGTCCAGCGACGCAGGGTCGCTCGGCACATATGGGAAGCGGTAGACCGGCTGCAGCGGAGGCACATCGCCCTCTGGAATGCCCAGATCAAACGATATGGTGCGAATGGACGCAAGCCTGTCCTTGTGATCCGTGGCGCTGTCCACAAAACTCGTCATGCGGCTGCGGTCCTGCACGAGTCGCTCCAGGTCCACATCGGCGAATACCAACTGTTCATCTGCGGCGAATCGCTCGGACTCCGCCAGCAAGCTGCCGTTGGCGTAGACCATGGCGTGTCCGTCCCAAGCCAAGTCCGTTGTCGACTCGCCCTGACCGGCCGCGCTGTACACATACGCCGCGATGCACTTTGCGGACTGCGATGAGCAGAGTTCCCGCCGATAATCCGCCTTGCCGATGGTGATATTGCTGGCGGAAAGGTTCGCCAGCACCGTGGCCCCTGCCATCGCGGCGTAGGTGCTTGGCGGGATGGGCGTCCACACGTCCTCGCAGATCTCTACGTGCAACGCGAAGTCAGGCAGATTCTGAGCCTTGAAGACCAGGTCGTTGCCGAACGGCGCCGGCCTCCCCAAGAACTCGATCTCGTCCGAGAGCGCATCCCGCGCCGCCGAGAACTGCCGCTTCTCATAGAATTCGCGGTAATTGGGCAGGTACGACTTGGGGACAATGCCGAGTACTGCGCCCCGATGAATCACGAAAGCGCAATTGAAGAGCCTGCCCTGCACGCGCAGCGGCGCACCGACTACCAGCATCGGCCCCCAGTCGGCGCTCCGTTCCACCAGATCCGTCACCGCACGGATTGACGCCGCCTGCAGCGCATCTTGCTGAAACAGGTCCTCGTTCGAATACGCGGAAACGCCGAGTTCCGGGAAGACCGCCAGCGCCGCGCGCTGCTCCGTCGCCTGCTCCATCAGCCTGTGGATACGCGCAGCATTGAAGACAGGGTCCGCAACGCGTACATGCGGAACTGCCGCGGCGACGCGTACGAACCCGTGGGTGTAGATGGAATTGAACGGTTGTGGCATGCGGCTGCTTCAGAGCGGATGACCAGACAAGTAGGCTGCGCTTGAACGATAATGATTTCATTATAGCGCGCCGCGCCCGGAACGCGAACTCAAACTACAGGCCGAACGCGCGCGTTCTTGTGTAGGAAGCGCGCTCTCGGTACACTTCCACAACGAGGTATCCATCGCCAGCTCAACAAGATTGGTCGCTGCGAACCGGAAGAGAGAATTGCTTGCACCGCCGTACCGCACTTGCTTCCATACTCTTGGTGCTGTCGCTGAACGCACTCATCCTGGCTCCGTTGCCCTGGCAGGTGCGCGCCGTGGCCGCCTTCGTGCTGGCAGTGCCGGTGACAGGCTATGTTTTCACTTCGGCGCTAGGCCTGGCCCGTCGCGTTCAGCGCTCGGATCAGGCGCTGTTCGCAATGGGGTCCGGGTACGCAGTCGCGATCCTACTGCTCCTTTGCTCTCCTACGCGCCCGGCGGCCTGCAACGCTGGCATACGCTGGTGGCGTTCGACCTCCTGGCGATCGTGCTGATTGGCGTTGCACGTCTTGTGGCGCGTTCCGGAAATGACGCACCGGTAGCGCCGGCGCAGCGTCCGTCCGCCTGGGTCTGGGCAGGCATCGCATCCATCGTTCTCGTGGCCACTTTGCTGCGCCTCCCAGGACTCTCCTATTCCGAATTTCAGGACGATGAAGTCAGCGTCGTCTGGCGCGCCGCCGAAGTCATCCAGGGTCGCGAGGACGCGCTCTTCGTCCATGACAAGGGTCCCGCCGAGATTCTGATGACGACCGGAGTATATTCCCTCACCGACCGGATGAGCGAGGGCAGCGTCAGACTGCCCTTTGCCGTGGCCGATCTCACGGCGTTGCTCGCGCTTTTCTGGCTCGGTTGGCGCTTCTTTGGACCTGTCGCCGGCTGGGCCGCTGCCATGCTCCTTGCGGTGGACGGCTACTTCATCGGCTTCTCGCGCATTGTCCAGTATCAGAGCATCGTCTTTCTCATGGTTGTCCTGGTCGCCGGCATCCTCTACACGTATGTCCAGCGTCCACGCACATCTTCCGCGCTTGCCTATCTGGCGGCACTCTTCTTCGCCGCAGGCGTGCTCGCCCACTTCGAGGCCGCTATCGTCGTTGTCCCCAGCGCCTTTCTGCTCATCAAGGCCCTGCAGCATCGCGACTCAACGCTGCGCGCCGTCCGCCACATAGTTTTCCCAGTCCTGCTGGCGCTGGCCATCCTGCTACTCTTCTACGTCCCATTCAGCCTCCACCCGCGTTTCGCCCGCACGTTCTCGGAGATCACCGGCAATCGCATTGGTACAGGCTTCCCCTACAACAACCTCGCCGACTTCTTTACGCGCACCACCATCTATAGCTCCACCTACTACTTCGTCTTCGTCGTCGCAGCCGTCACTGTCGCGCTGATTCTGGTATACCGCAGAGTGCTCCCGCGCTGGCTCTCTTGGCTTGCCAGCATAGGCCTGGTTCTGGCGATCGCCGCCTTCTTTGCCGGCCCTGAATGGCTCTCGCTGAATGGAACAGACTACGCCTGGCTCGCGTTTGCGCTTGCACTCGCACCACCACTCCTCGGTCGAAGAGTCAGTGTCGCGGAGCGCGCCACCTGGATCTGGTTCGCCGCAGCATTGATCCTTGCACTATTCTTCATTCAGAAGCCGCGCACCCACGTCTATGACTTCTTTATCCCCATGGCGCTCATCGTGGGCGGCGTCGTTGGGCTCGCGTGGAACGCGTTGGACCATCGCACCGGTAGACCCGTGGCTCTCTCGGTCGCAATTCCGTTAGCCTCCGTGCTTACGCTTGTCTTCGCGAACTACGGGTACCAGATGTTCACCTACAATCAGGTCGAAGTGCTGCGAACCTGGGAGGAAAACCGTCCCGTAGGCTACTGGACTCCAATGCGCGATGCGCGCCAGAATGCCATCTTCGGATTTCCATTCAAGAATGGCTGGAAGGTAGTCGGCGCACTCTATGCGGACGGCGTGCTCGATGCGCCCTTCGCACGCAACGGCAAACGCGGCGTCTCCAACTGGTACACGCGCTTCTCCGCGGAATGTCCTCGCGATGCGAAGTATTTCGTCTTCACTCCCTGGAACGAGCCGACAAACAAGGGCCTCACCGACCCCCCGCGCCGACCCACCGCAGAGGAAGGCTACACGCTGGTCCACGTGGTAACGGTCAACGGCGAGCCGCGCCTCGAGATCTTTGAACGGGATGCAGAAACGCTCGCATCGCCGCAGATTCACGACATCGCCGACTACGACGCCCGGTTCGATGCCAACCTGAGCGGACCTGTTTTCGAGGTGCCGGGTCCCGCCGGTTGGACCAATATCCAGCATCCCCTGGACTTTGCCTTCGGCAACGACATCCGGCTGCGCGGCTACACGCTGGCGAACAAGCAGCCGAGACCGGGAGATCGCGTGGACCTGACGCTCTACTGGCAAGCTGATGCTCAACCGGCGGAGTCATACAAGGTTTTCACACAGATCATCGACCTCGATACCTTCCACAAGGCTGGCCAGCGCGACGGTGCGCCTGCTTGCGACAGAAATCCGACGGATCGATGGCTGCCCGGCGACATTATCGTGGACCGCTATTCCATCATGATCGAGGATGACGCCCCACCGGGCGACTATTCGTTGTTGATCGGAATGTATGACGATGAGGGCGATCGGCTCGACGTCTTCACGTCCGACGGCCAACCGATCGGGGAGGCACTGGGGATCGACACGATCACTGTGATCGAGTAAAACGGTGGTCGAGTGACGTGCCGCTCCGCATTTCCCGGCGAATGCCCGCAAGCAGCGAGGATTACATCTCGTCGAACCAGAACGGATTCGTCCACGCGCGCCCGCCTCTAGCGTCACGCACGGTCACACGCCCATACGGACTGTTGGCGAATTTCGACAAGTCTAGCTCAACCCTGGTGAGTCCGCGTCCGCCCACGGACACGACGGCAGGCCCCCTACCTGTGACGAACACGCGCTCCGCCGGCGAACACGACACCGTCATCAGACCATTCTCCGACAGCGTCACGTCGTGGATCTGCGGTCCCGTGCTGGAGTAGTAGGCACCGTTCTTCAGCGAAGCCAGCAGCGATTCCGGCGACAACTCCTCGCTCTTGACCCACACCCATCCGCGTTGGAAGTCCCACATGCCGGGAAAGCCGTGGAAATCGTCCGCCGCCGTGACGGTGAAGCCTACGCCGCGACTCAGCAGGATGTCAGCCATATGCCAGCCGTCCGGCCTGTCATTGTGGTCAGCCGCCACGCCGTTGAACACTTCCAAAGCATGAAACTCGCCCAAGGAAAGGATGTCCGCCTCCGTCAGCGTGTACCACTGGGGATGGGCGACCGTGACGAACGCCCCGGCTGCCATCGCCCGCGCCGCCAATTCCGGGCCCGTGTCCGCGGGGCCAGCTGCGAAGTCAAGCGGCAGCCCATTGGCGACCAGGTGCCACACCGTGCCCATCTCTGTCTGCGGCCCGTGCATTTCCGCGCCAATGATCGTCGTGAAGTCATCCGTACGGAATGCACGGGAGTCCACGACCGGATACCCGTACACCTCCATCAAATGCTCGGTCAGCGACAGAAAATCATACCCCGCGTCGCGATAGAGACGGCACACGTCGTCGGGACTGTGCGTGCCGTCCGACACGGTGGAATGGGTGTGCAAGTTTCCGCGCCAGAACCTGCCCGGCCGCTGAAATGGTGAAGAAGTCATCTGGTCCCGCCGAATTCTGTCCGCGCCGCGCACTGCATGCGACGAGGCTGCGCTAGTTGTTGAAGTCCTTGAATACCATGCTACTGGGTCGCAGAAGGATGACCACCGACTCCTCGTCGGCCGACGCGTCGAAATACGTGCGTGCAGCCTCATCGGAGTCGTGATACTTGCGAATGATGCGCCAGCGCATCTCCTGCTGCATCTCCGACTTGTAGGGGGCCACCTCCACGACGCCGCTCAGCGCAACGTACCGGTAGTCGCCCCAACCGCCGTCGACGCACACGCTAACCTGGTTGTCCAGCGCGATGCTTCGCGCCTTTAGCGAGTGCGCGCTAGTACTGACGTAGAGAGCGCCATCCTCCCAAACATACCAAACCGGGCTAAGTTGCGGCGGCCGCCCAGCGCGATTTGTGGCAAAGATCGCCTGTCTTCGCTCCGAAAGGAACGCATCGATCTCCGCATGTGGGACGCTGTCACCCAACCCCATTCCCGTGCCCATTGGTTCGTCTCCTTCGCACTTATGCAAACAGCATGCTTACCAGACTGCGACCCGTTACCAACTCCAGACCGGTCAGAAACAGAAGTGCATACACCACACGGTTGAACCACACCTCTGAAAACCTTCGATTCAAGTATACCCCGAGGGTTACGCCAATCAACGCGAATGGCGCAAGGATGAGTATGGTAGTCAAATTTCCGATTCGCAGCAAACCAAGATATGCGTAGGCCGGGACCTTGATTAGGTTCAACGCAAAGAAGAACATCACGTTCGTACCCACAAACACCTGACGCGGAAACTGCTGCGGCAACAGATACATGGTGGCTGGCGGTCCGCCCGCATGCGCCAAGGTCGACGTGAAGCCCGCCGCTCCGCCAAGTGCAACGCCGGCGTACGCCGGCGGATGGCTCTTCACCAACATGCCCGCCAGCAGCGACCGCGCAAGCTGGTAGGCGACAAATGCCAGCGATAGAATGCCCAGCCCCATGCGCAGGATACGTTCGTTGTCGTCAAAGTAGCCGAAGAAGAACGCGCCCAGCAGCACCCCGACCACCGCGCCTGGAATCATCAGCTTCAGGCTCTTGCGATCAAAATCACCGTGATAGTGCCGAATCGACAGCACGTCCGCTACGATCAGCAGCGGCAGAAGAATCGCTGCCGCGTCCGTCACTGAGATCGTCAACGCCATGAGTGGCGTGGCGATTGCACCCACGCCGCCGCCGAAGCCGGCCTTCGCTATGCCTACCATGACAATCGCTATGGCTGCCGTCACCCAGAAGAGGGTTGGATAATCAGGAAGGATCAAGATGGGGCTTTCTAGAGTGGATGCTCAGGAGAAAAGCACTGCGCAAGAAGTGACCAGCGGGCGGTCTCCGGAATTCGACGAGTATGACGCCAAGCTGTGTCCGATGTCCGCGCATCCACGAAATTCTAATTGCGGGCGCCGCTCGCGCCAAATGTTACCCACATCGGGTCGCAACCGTGTTGTCGAAATCGAGTAAGGCGTTCGGACGCGGATGTCAGAGAGCTCCCTACACGCCCGGACACTAGGATCGTCAAACACATGGTCCGGCCGCTGCCCCCTGCCGTGGCTGTCGACTACCCGTTCAGCACCTCCTCCAGCACATCGAGCCCACGCTCAACCAGATTCTGGTCTGCCTGCGAACCCATGTGCCCGATGCGGAACACCTTTCCCGCCAGCGGGCCATAGCTTCCTCCAACTGCCATGCCATGTTCCCGCAACCGCGCATCCAGGTCACTCCATGACCACCCGTCCGGCACCTTGGCGGCGGTCACTGTCGGCGCAGAGATTTCCGCACTCACGGGCCAAATCTCGACGCCCATGGTCTGGAGTCGCTCAACGCAGTATTGTGCGACTGCTGCGTGTCTAGTGATATTGGCTTGTAGTTTGTGGTTGTCGGTAAGTTTATTAATGACTACACGAAGTCCGGCCAAGGCATGCCAATTATGGGTGAACGGTAGGTATCGGTCTGCCACCGCCGTGCGCCACGGGGCGAGCGCATCATAGCCGGGATAGTTGACCCGCGCGATTGTCTCCCACGCGCGTTCGCTGATGCTCACCATTGCCAGGTCGGCCATGCAGCTCAGTACCTTCTGACTGCCCAACAGTCCAAGGTCGATGCCCCACGCATCCACTAGCAGCGGTGCGCCACCCGCGCTGGCCACGAAATCCACGTACATCAATGCGCCAACCTCGTGCGCTATCTCGCCTAACTCCGAAATTGGGTTGAGAGTGCCACTCGGCGTTTCACAATGCACCGCCGTGATCAGCGCAGGTCGAGCGCGCAGAGCCGCCTCGCGCACCCGCTGAGCATCCAATACACCATCGTAGCCGAACCCAACCACCTCTACCTCGGCGCCGATCTGCCGCGCCATGTCGGCGATGCCGTAGCCGAACACGCCCGTCGCCACTGCCAGCATCTTGTCGCCGGGCCGCAACGTACTCTTCAGGGCACCCCACAGGGCAATCATGCCCTCGCCGGAGAGAATCGCCACTTGATTGCCGGTTTGCAGAATCTGCTGCAATCCCTGCTCGCAGGTCTCATACAGGGCGAAGAACTCCTCTTCCGTGTCTGCGCTGCCATAGTCGACTGCGTACGCCGCGAGCACATCCTCCGGAATCGATACCGGTCCGGGCATGAGGGGTATTTCGTATCGTTTCACGGTCGCTTCCTCCTTGACAACTGGGGTCGATCTCTATGACACTTGCGCGTATGACGCCGACCTTGAGGCCTTCACACCATGAATGACGACATTGTACCCGTCGGAGAGACTCCCAACAAGCTATTTCTGGAGGGCCCGTTCGGCGCCGGTAAGACGACGTTTGCCATTCGCCGCCTGCTTTGGCTGCTCCAGCAGGAGCACGTACGCGGCTCGGATATCCTGATCCTCACGCCGCAACGAACGCTGGGCCGGCCCTACAGGTCCGCTCTGCGCAGCCCGGATGTCCCGCCAGGTCCACCGGCCCAGGTCACCACTGTGGCCGGCCTGGCACGCCGATCCGTCGAACTCTACTGGCCGCTGCTCTCCGGCGCTGCCGGATTCGCCGACCCGTCAAAAGAGCCGGTGTTTCTCAATCTGGAAACCAGCCAATATCACATGGGGCCGCTGGTGGACGCCGCCTTCGCCGAGGGCGCTTTCCAGGGCATTCGCGTCGAGCGCAATCGCGTTATCAGCCAGATACTCGACAACCTCAACAAGGCTGCACTCAACGGCTTCACTATCGACGATGCATATGCCCGCCTGGAGACAGCTGCTCCGTCCGGTGAGCAGCGCGCCGCCTCGCTCAATGCCCTTCGGTCGGCACAGCAGATCAGCCGCCTCTTCCGCGCCAAGTGTCTCGAACTCAGCCTGGTCGACTATAGCCTGCAAATCGACCTTTTTAACCGGCAAGTGCTGCGCCAGGAATGGAGCCGCACCCACCTGCTTCGCTCCTACCGGCACCTGATCTTCGACAACATCGAAGAAGACACGTATACGGCCCATCGCCTCGCGGGAAGCTGGCTGCCCAGCCTGGAGAGCGCCCTCCTGGTTGCGGATTCCGATGGCGGCCTGCGTCTGTTTCTCGGCGCTTCGCCGGAAGGCGTCGACCGCCTGCGGCCCCTGTGCGAGGCCGCCATTTTCGTGGAGCGCACGTACACGATGTCCGCCCCTATGCAGGCGTTGAGCAGGCGCGTCACACGTTCTCCTGCGCAGTCGCGGCGTCAAGCCGGTTACCGAGCCCCGTGGAGGCCCCACGACAAGGGCGACGAGAGACGCTCCGCCTGGAGGTGAGCCGGCCGAGAACGGCCTCGCCGAGTTGCCGGTCTCGCCGTTCATTGTGCCCGAGATGAGCTTCAAGTTCTATCCGCAGATGATCAGCCTGGGTCGCGGACCAAGTCCGGCAGCTCAACGTACGACGAGCAGGTTCCAGCCGGCGAAATCGTGATCCTTGCCCCATACATGAGCGATGCGCTTCGCTTCAGTCTGCAAACGGAACTGGACGAGCGCAACGTGCCCTCCACGACACATCGACCAAGCCGCCCTCTACGCAACGAACCGGCCACGCGTTGTCTTCTAACCCTCGCCACGCTCGCCCACCCGCTCTGGGGAATCGCGCCCTTCGCGCGCCGACCTTGCGGCCATGCTTGCCGCGGCCATCGATGGGGCTGACCCCGTCCGCGCAAGCGTTCTTGCCGGCGCCGTCTTCCGGTCCCGCACCGGCAGCTGAGCCCTCTCATCTTTCGAGAATATGAACGCCTGCCAATCAGCAACGCGTCACCTTCCGCGCGGGCGAACGGTACGACCGCCTCCGCACATGGATCGACGCGTATCGGGCCGAGTCCACAGAGGAATCGCTCGACCACTTCTGGTCGCGTCTGTTTGGCGAAATCCTCAGCCAGCCTGGGTTCGGCTTTCACGAAGATCTGGACGCTGCTCGCGTCACCTATCAGCTTGTCACCGCCACGCGCAACTTCCGCTGGGCTGTCGAGCCGTCACTGGGAGAAACAGACGATAGGCCAGAATCCGGGCAAAGAATTCTACGGCCTGGTCGAATCCGGCGCGGTCGGCGCGCTTTTCGCCGGGCGGCTGGGAAGAACGCGACGACGCAGTGCTGATTGCGCCAGCCTATACCTTCCTCATGCGCAACCGCGCCGTCGGCTACCAATTCTGGCTGGACGTCGGTTCGTCCGGCTGGTGGGAGCGGCTCTATCAACCGCTTAACACATCCTTATGTGCTCTCCCGCTCTTGGCCGGCGCACAGGCCCTGGACCGACCTCGACGAGTACGCAGCGCGACAGCAGAGCATGCGCGACTCGTCCTGGGACTGATGCGTCGTGCCCGTCATGGGCATCTACCTTGGGCTCTCACAATACAGCGAGAGCGGCTATGAGCAGCGCGGACCGCTGCTCACCTTCGCCAATCGCCTCACTGTCACCCATGGACGCGTCAGCTACTCCGTCATAGTTGCGCCGACCATGAATAGCTTCGCAATAGCCGGGCCCCTGACACGGTGCCTCGGCAATCACGCGCCGAATCCGCAACGTTTCGTACCGCACTGAGAATCAGAGAGGCATCGTGCAAACAGAAAAAGAAGAGCCCAGAGAAATGGGATTTCTCCAGGCTCCCCACTAGACGCCTCCGAGGAGGGGTTCATCGGCGTCTGAACAACAGCGCACACGATAGTATCGCTTCAGCCAGCATGAGCCACTGATTAGCATTTTCTTAGCGACATCATGAGAAAGCCATCACAGTGGACTATTCAGGCACACTCCGTGAGGAGCGAATTGGCCCTCCCATGATTTCCGCGAGCTCGCCTCATGGCCGCGTATACTGCGCACATGATTGAGCCATGGAGACTGCTCCGAAGTAAGCTATGGGTTCGACTCCTGTGTCTCGCAGCGTGCACGCTACTCGCGGTTGTCAGTCGCAAGTCCGGCAATGGCCAGCGAGCCATGCGATCCCGCCCAACGTGATCCCTCAATCTGTCTGCGACATGGACACGTTTCACGGCGCCCCGCCCGGCCAGGTGCCCGACGGCTGGACTGAGTTCATCCTGTCCGGCAACCCTTCGTTCGCACAGGACGCGGACACCTATTTTGGGGAGCCGAGTCTGCGGATCCGGACATTCGACGAGTGCATTCAAGGCGGGCATCTACACGCAGGTTCAATGTGCAGCCCGGCGCCGGCTATCGCGCCAGTGTCGCCTGGGGTGCGCCGAATACGCCTGATACCTTTGGACAGACAACTTGGCCTCGATCCCACGGGCGGCACTGATCCCAACAGCCCGACCATTATCTGGGGACCCATGCATTGGGGACCTGCCCGCATCCTCAACTACCCGCCTCCGGACGTCAATATCGACGTGCAAGGCACGCGCGGTGGCGACTCGATGACAGTCTTCTTCCTTGTCGACCATATTCGCCAATGGGGGCGACAATCTGATTTTCATCGACGCAATCGCTCTGTATCCGGACGAAAGCGCGCCGGCCGTGGAGATACCACCAACGGATACGCCTCCGCCCACCCGCACCCACGGAGACTCCAGCCCCGGTTGTCGTCGCGGCCGCGTTGCCTCCCACGGAGACGCCTATTCCGCCAACCGCCACTGCGCCGCCCACCGATACGCCGACGCCAACCGATACGCCCACTGCGACGCCACACCGACACCCCGTTGCCCACCGCAACGCCGACGGCAACGCCTACTTGGACGCCCTGGCCCGTCGCCACGGAAGCGTCAGGATTGGCTGCGCCTGGGCGAAATCGCGCCCGATCAGCCGGCGGACCTAGTCAACGCAGCGACCGAGTTCGCCCACAGGCATTGATTGTGTTGGGTATTCTGGGGTTTGGGAGCGCAAGTCTCTTTGGGGGTTCGTTACTATTCCTGCGACGCAAACGCTAGACTCGGAACCCCCGGGTAGCGCCGAAGCCGCCGTGCGCGTACTGCACACGTGCCGCAACGTGGCGCTCCTTCCGGGCTGGAAGGTCCGGCCGCGCTAGATTTCCAGAGCCGTTGGTGAAGATTCGTCAACAACCAGCGGAAGGAGATAGATCTCGCCGAAAGTCGAGTCCTGCTGCACGGTGAGTTCCTCCTGCTTGATCAACTCAAGTATCGCCAAGAATGTCACGATGACTTCTGTGCGAGTGTAGGCCGAACCCAGTACGGCGGAAAACAATACCCTTGACCGGCCTAATTACGCGGTCAACTCTGCGCCTTGCGCACAAAATCCCGCACACGTTCGATCTGTTCCGACAGTGTACTTGGTAGGGCGCAACACGCGGCGGTGGCGGCTCCACCGGCATTCTCTTGCAGCACGCTGCCAGTACAGCCTGGAGGTCCTCGGCATCAACGTCGCTCAGGTCCGGTGGCGCGATTTCGCCTTCGATCGGTGCCTCTTCACCACCGGCCGCACATGGACTCGCTGCCCACTTTCTGATCGTTCCTGCAAGTCTTCTGCAGCTCTGACGAAATCGCCGATATTCGATCAGTTGCCGAACCAGCGCGTCACCCGCATCCTCTTCCTCTTCTTCCTCATCGCCGGGTCGGGGCAACAGCTGCTGGACTTGATGTACAGCAGGCGTGAAGCTACAGAGAGGAAGTCCGCTAGCGCAGCGGGCTCCACGTCAGTGAGCTGCTCCAGCGTGCTCAAATACTGGTCGGTCACCGCGCACAAGCTGACCTCGCTGATATCCAGTTCATGCCGCTCAATGAGCTGCAGCAACAGGTCCAGCGGGCCGTCAAAAGCGGCCAGGGATACTGGATACGACGGAACCCAGTGAATGATCCCGGTTGATGATTGCCTGTGAGCGTTGCGCAGCGCCATCCGTCTCTGCACATTGGATATGTCGGCACTAGAAATCCACATCGAATGTACGGAACCGGCGACCGGCCGCCGCCATGTCATTCAACATGCGCGCGGTCTCCGCTTCGCTGCGGCCGGCGATGCGTTCGACGCGACATCCGCTCTGGCGCAGTGACTGCTCCTCCGCCGCCGTGATCCCTGCCTCGCCTCCGACGATTGTCACGTATTCCGCATTGCGCGGCATCCTGTACGCTGAAACCCACCGTCGGGCGGAACCGGCTGATATAGTCCGTAGCGCTCAGCAGGTCCTCGCGCGCCAGCGGACCAGGATACGCTCGCTGCCAGAAAAGCAGGTAGTGGCGAATACTCTTGACGCCCACGCCGGCCTGTATCTGCTCCACGCGTTCAAATAGCAGATCGCGCCAGCGGTTGCCGCCCGTCCACTCGCTGCCTGGACACACGGTGGAGTTGTCGGGAACTCCCGGTGACCCCATACCCGCGCAAGCGTTATGTTCAGTTCCTGCATTAACCATGCAATGAGGTGCGCGCCTGAACGCAACTGTGCGGATGATGGAATGCGCCCGTTCATGAAGCTGCCCGCAAAGACGATGCCCACGGAGTATTCGTTGTGCCGGATATACGTGATAGCTGGCCGTTTCCAGCAGAGTTCGTTTGGTCGATGGTGCCATCTGGATGTATGTAGTAGTGGTAGCCGATTCCCGGCCACGCGTCCTTGCCCCGTGTTGCATCCGGTGCAACGTGTAGCTCTGCGATTTTGCGCGGTCCCATGGCAGGCGGCGTCGCCGTATGGTGTACGGCCAGGTGCGTGATCTGTGCCAGCGTGCCTTCGCTCATAACGCAGTGTCGGATGGCGTGGCAGATCGTCGACGATGGTGTGCATTGCCGGCTGCGGGACGACATACGTTCGGGCATCCTGCTGCTGCTCGGTCAACTTGCTGCTGAAGCCGCCGGTTCTCGCCTTCCAGCAGATGCCGCATCTCAATCAGTTCCTGGTTCTGTCGCTTCCTGGCAGCCAGGTCATCTTCCAGTTCTTGCAGCGCGCTGGCGAAGCCGCTCTTCCACGTCGCTCGGCGTCACGGCCCCGCGCTGCTGGCCCACCGCCGTGATCAGCATGGACTTCCAGTTCCGCCCCGACCGCCACATCGCACCCGGCGATTCGCTCTCGACCAACTCCGAAATGCCCATGATACTTTCCGAGCGCAGGTGCGGGTATGCTTCGGACAGCCACCTGATTAGTTTCCCGCCAGCACTGAGCTGCTCAGCTGTGGGCGCCTCTTCATTAAAAACTGCCGGCGAATCCGATGTGGATGGCGTTCGTCATGTACTCTTCGTCCGAGTCGACCACCTCGCTCAGGGGTTGCGTCTGAAACATCTCGCCGTGCGCGTCGATGAAGAAATCAAACAGGATACCCGGCCACTCCTCGCGGTGCGCATCGGCCATCTCCTCCAACGGTCGTCTCAGCGTCCACGCCGCTGTGGTGGATCACTAGATAGCGCACATCCTGCGCCCGGCGCTCCCGATAGCGTCTTCTCGTCGCGGGAGACGGTCGACCCAGTCGTGCACGCGGATGCCACCGATCGTCTCGGCCGCAGCATCCAGCGCGCGTCGCTCCAGTGCCACGATGTTCGCTGCTGCAATTGCTGGTTCAGCGCGCGTCAGCTCGCTGCGCTCGCTCTCCAACCGCCGGATGCGCGCCGCCGACGCTTCCCGTTCCGACCTCGTGCTCCGCCAGCACGACGCTCAGTTCCTGCACCCGACCCGTATCGCCGTGTCCGGTGAACGCAGCCAAGATGCAGACGAATCTGAGCGGCCAGAATGGCTTTCCACGTGATCCCGGTGTAGAAGGTCTCTCCCGGGCTGCGCCCGCCTGTTACTTCGCCAAGTCCGACGACGCTGTCGGCAGAGATGCCCAGATTCTGCGCCAACCAGGCGCACAGCCTGCTCGTGGCGTCCAATCTGATGGATCGGCGGCGGCTGTCGGAGAAGTCCCCCACGAGACAGATGTTCACGCCGCGCTCAGACCAGAGCGCCTGTGGCTGCGCGACGTCGTGCAGATCGCTCACCTTGAACACCTGGCCTGACGCGTCGATCACGAAGTCGTAGACGATGCCGGGATATCCATAGCGGATATGCGTCTGCGCGATATGGCGCAGTCGCACGCTCGGATTCGCCGCCGTATGGCTCAGCACAAGGTACTCGATCTGATCCAGCTCGCGCCGGGCATATGGCGTGCCGGACCGCGGCAGATGCCCGCTGATATCAGAGAAGAGCGGCACGGGCAGGCTTGGGCCGGAGCCGTCGCCGTTGCTCATCATGTCTCCGGTTCCACCGTCAACCATCGCGTCAGCGGCGGTGAGCCGGCCTCCCGGAACCAGCCGCGCACGCCGGAGAATATATCCAAGCTCAAGCGTGTAGTTGCCCGGTTGATCCGGCAACGCGATACGGACCGAGATCGTCGCCGATTCGTTCGGCTTCGATCGGCGACGTGATGTCCGTGCGGATGTCCTTCTCGTCGCCGAAATTGAGTTGCCGGCGATTGCGCAGATATCGGTAGCCGACCTGCAGCAAATGTTCGTCGCCCGGCGTCCACGCCACAGATCCCGCGTTCCGCACCAGCACCTGCGCCGTCACGACTTGGCCGGCGCGTCAGATGCGTCGGAAACTGGCTATCGATCCATTGCACGCTGTACTCCGGAATCCGCTCGGCCACCCGCCTACCCCCGCGGCGTGCAGCCGACGCCCCGCCCACCAACGGCTCCGGCGTGTACTCCGTCTCCCATTCCCAGCGATAGTCCTGCGTCAACGCCTCGGCGAAATCGTCGATGACGGTCTGCCGCCCGTCAATGTGCCAGCGATCCACGCGGGCCCATCGATAGAGTGCGAGCGCGCGGATGCGCTGCACGTCCGGTTGCCTATTCCACTCGTCAATCTCGGCGTACGCCGCCCGTACCCACCCCGACGTGTCCTCATCCCACGGAACGGTCTGGTCCGCCTCAGTGATGTACGCCGGCAGATGACGCATGGACTTGGGTACAGCGCGAAGAAAGTCCTGATAGGCCCGGAACTGGAGATGGTACGTCTGGAACGGCGGTGGCAGCAACTCCTCGCTCACGATCAGAGCCGCATCCGATCCGTGAGTATACGTGTGCAAAGCAAATCCGTCGCAATCGTCCTCGCCCAGCAGCTCCAGAATGTCGGCAAAATAACGCACCCAGTCGCCATTCGCATTCGAACCGTAGATCGTCTGCGTATTCCACGGCGCCACCGCACCCACGAGCAGGTGCTCGTCCTCCCCGCCTGGCAGCTTGCGCACGGTGTCCCGGCACAATCTGAAGCACTCGGCATACAGCTCCGGCGTGATCACTTCGCCGGGCTCCACGATGGCAGCCCGTGTCGTGCGAATCTCCGTAGAATGGTCCGGCAGGAAATTGAAGCGTACGCGAATCCCGTGTCGATAGGGATCCGATTCCTCCGGCGTCGCACCTAGGATTGAGCCATGCCGTGACCAATCCACCTGGATCCCGGGTCGCTCCACCGCGTAATTCATCTCGTTGCCGAGGATCCACTTGTTGCATCCGCGGCTACCCGAAATGAAGTTCGCAACACGGCGTGCGAACTGCTCATATAGACTGCTGTGGGGAATTGTACCGTCGGGCTCTCGCCCGTTGTTCAGCCGGCATAGTACGCCGATGCCCAAATCGGCCAGTGCAGAATAGTCCGCGCTGGTCATGTCGTCCGGATCGTGGCCAATGTACTCGTTGACGACGACCCAGCCCGGACGGCGCGCCGACAGCATGAGATGTTCGCCGCCGGGATCGTGAAGACCAAAAATGTAAGGAGCGTCGTACGACTTCGAGGTCATTTGCTCTCCGCTACGGCCGTATCTGCCCGTAACGAGTATCTTGTCGAAAGCTTCAATTCGAGAAACATTATGGAACGCCGGACCATGCGGGGCAAGAATCGCCGTTCTACCAGAAACCGTCCTCCTCGTTGAAGCCGAACTCCTCGCACGTCTGCGCCACCTTGCGCACGATGCGGTCGTGTACGTTTCCGTTCGTCGCGACCAATCCATTGTGCGCACGCACGTCGCGCCTGTTGTACGTCAGCGGATTCCCCCAGCAGTCAGTCATCATTCCGCCCGCCGCCTCCAGCACGGCGTGCGGCGCACACAGGTCCCACTCCTTGCACCCCGGGCTCGGATGCAGATACAGGTCCGCCAGTTTGCGAGAAATCAGCCCGACCTTCAGACCGACGCTCCCGCTCACCCGTTCGGACGTGATACGCATGGCGCTGCGCAACTGATCCGTGATCTGCTGCCGGTGACTTCGGCTGCTCACCAGCGTCATCTCGCTGGTTAGGTCGTGTCGCTCACGTGCAGCGGAATGCGTCTCGCCGTCCTCTTCCAGATGTGCGCCGCACGCCCCTGGCGCCAACATACAAGAGATTGGCCTCCGGCTGCATGACCACGCCCAACACCGGCTCGTGGCCGCACGGCCAGGCCGATCATGATCGAGAACTCTCCGTTGCGAGCAATAAATTCCTTGGTGCCGTCCAGCGGATCGATGATCCATACCCGGTCCTTCTCCAGCCGGCTCAGATCATCCTTGGACTCTTCCGAGAGGATGCCGTCCTCCGGGAAGACCTCACGAACGCGCTTCACAATGTGGTTGTTGGCCGACCGATCGGCTTCTGTAACAGGCTCATTGCCGCTCTTGTACTTCACGTCGGAGGAGCCGACGTAGAACGTCATGGCAATCGTGGCAGCCTCTCGGGCCACCGTCCGCGCGAAGTCAATCTCTTCTGTGAGGTCGATAGTCTCAATGGCTTCCTGGGTCATGATGCCTCTCTCGTCAACTTGCTTGGCCACTCCGGTCAAAGAACTGCCCGATTGTAGCAACTGTGGACGGCCTCAGCAAGTTTGCGCCGCGCGGAGGCGCCGGTCCGCTCGAGAAGGCCCGTATACCGAATTCGGCTTGGGGCGTTCCGGTCGGCTCCTCGAGGTACGAATGTCGATCCCTATCGCACGAACGCAACCGAACACACGTCAACGATGCCCGTGCGGCAGGAGACAGCGGAACCCTATCCAGTCGCCGAATCCGTTCACCGGCCCGGTCTGCTCCGCCTCGATGCGTGCAGCATCCGCGGGTTCTCGGAAGGAACCACCTTTCACGACCCGAGTCGCCCCCTCATCCCGCGGCGTCCCGGTCCATTCGGCCACGTTTCCTGCCATTTCTGCCGCGCCGACTGGGCTGTCGCCGGCGGGACTGAAGCTGCCTACTTCCGTGGGACCTCCCATTTGCGCCTCGACCGTGTTCGCTCGCTGTAGCTCGTGAAGGTTTCCCCAAGGGTATGCATACACTGCGCCTGTGGACGGCGCGGCGCCTGCAGCCAACATCCACTCGTCGGCGCTTGGCAGCCGCATTCCCCGTGCCAGGCAATATCGCTCGGCCTGCGCGGCAGTCACGTTCACGACCGGGTACGCGTCGTACGCACTGCCCGGGTAGTACTCTTGCACACCTGCCGCCGCATACTCGTTGGGCGCCGTGCAACCGCCGGTGGCCACGCAACGGCGATAGTCCCGGTTTGTTACCTCGGATCGCTGAATCGAGAACCCTTCCGTCGCCAGCCGTTGGGGACGCGTCGCCCACGACCGACGCCGTATACATGCCCGCCGGGAACCGCACGAGGTCTTCGCTCTGCCGCAGCGCGGACCACGCCGCCAATGCCGCTAGGATAACGGCCACAAGCAGCACCGCTGCCAGTCCATGCCGCCATGACAATACGTTGCGCGCAGTCGGCGATCGGGCGCCCGCCTGTCCAGTCGCCGCACGTACTGGCGCCGGTTGGATTGACGCCTTACCCTGCAGCGCCGGAGCCGAGGCAGCGACGCCTACGCCGGCCGGTGACCCCCGCAAGCGCCATAGTACGTCCACGGCGCGCCGCCGCGTACGCACATCCGAACTTGCGGCCGCGTATCGCAATTCCACAAGCAAGAGTGGAAACCACGTTTCGCCCTGGGGATCTTCGTCCCGCAGAGCAAGTATCGCCTCCGGTGAGACCGGGCGAACTCGGCGATGTTAGCGACTCTGCGAGGATTAGCGCCGTGCGTTCCGCATCGTCCTGGTAACGCAGAGCGGTCAACATCCCCATGCCATGGTGAAGAGCAGACCGCAACAAGAGCGATGTCTGACCCGATGTCAGATATGTCCCGTTCGCCAGCGCGTCCAGGCCGCTTCGCGTCAAGCCGGTGGATGGCGCCTCACCTGTTGCGCGCCAACGGTCGAGCGCAGCCTCCAGGTTGTGACGCACAAATCGCGTCTGCGCAGTCTCCCCGACGGGAACCAACGAAGCGGCCAGTCCCGAACGCGCGTCACGCCCCAATCCCGCGTCCGGCCCCGCCACATGAACCCCTGACGACTCAACCCTGGACGCAGGCTCTTCGTGGCCGTCTACCCCGGAGACCGGTGCCTTCGCTCCGGGCGGTGAATTCGCCGCCCTGCTGTTCGCAGTGGATTGCTCGATCAGCGCGAACTGGTCGGGGAAGGCATTCTCGGCCGGTGAATACTCCCACTCAAACGAGGACACAGCACCGGGCTGCGGGGTTTCTCCTTGCCTCCGCACAATCCACCTCTGCAATGGTCTCATGAGGGAATTCTAACCAAGTCCACCTGCCTCACGCAAGAACCTGCGGCCGGGCACCTCGCACCGAAGACGGCCATTGCGTAACCCTTTGATAGATGGATCAACCTGACGACAGTTCACACGGGCAAATATGAGACGCCACAGCCCCCTGCGATTGACCTCCCTTCCCGCGTTGAGTATGATGAACGTCGACATCCGGCTGAGACTTCACCCTCAGCACGGCGGGGGGATCACTGGGCCAGAACGCTGTGTACGGTGGGCTCCGGTCCACGCACTGCGAATGCGTACCACCACAGATTCACGGAGAATCGCGAAGATGGAATTTCCACCAGTCGAAGAGCAGCTCGACATCCTCATGCGCGGCGTCGATTTCGGCGACGAGCTCACCTATCAGAACATGGAGAAAGAGCTGCGAAGCCGGCTGCAAGAGAGCAAGGAGACGGGTGCGCCCCTTCGCGTCTACTGCGGCTATGACCCGTCGACGCCCGACCTGCATCTCGGCCACACCATCACAATGCGCAAGCTGCGCCAGTTCCAGGACCTGGGCCACGACGTTACCTTCCTTATCGGCACTTTCACGGGCATTATCGGCGACCCGAGTGACAAGGACAGCGTCCGCAAGCAGCAGACCCTTGACGAGGCCATCGCCAAGGCAGAGACATATGCCGCCCAGGCGTGGCGCGTCCTGGACAAGGACCGGACCAACGTACGCTACAATCACGAGTGGCTTTCCAAGCTGGATTTCGCCGATGTCATCCGCCTGGCAAGTAACTTCACCGTGCAACAGTTCCTGACGCGCGATAACTTCAGCAAGCGCTTCGAAGGCGGCGACGCCATCTGGCTGCATGAGTTCTTCTATGCGCTCATGCAGGGCTATGACGCCGTTGCACAAGAGACCGACGTGCAAATTGGCGGTACGGACCAGTTGTTCAACCTGATGGCCGGTCGCAAGCTCATGGAGAACGTCGGCCTGCGACCTCAGACCGTGCTCACCTCGCGCATTCTGGTCGGCACTGACGGCGAAATGCGAATGAGCAAGTCCACCGGCAACTCCATCGGCATCGACGAGGCGCCCGGCGTCATCTTCACGAAAGTGCTGAACCTTCCCGACGCCGCCATCCGCAACTACGCGGAACTCGTCACGCGCTGGACGCCCGCGGAAATCGATGATCTCTATGTCCAGGTGGAGGCAGGCTCGTTGGACATGCGCGAGCTCAAGCAACGACTGGCGGCCGAGATCGTTACCATATTCCACGGCGCAGAAGCAGCGGAAAGCGCAGCAGACGACGCAGCGAGCATGCATCAGGGCCTGGCGCCCAGTGATGCACCGATCTATCGACTGGACTCAGAAATCAACATCGTCGATCTTCTGAGCGAGGCTGGCTTGGTGAAGAGCAAGAGCGAAGGCAGGCGACTGGTACAACAAGGCGGCGTGCGGCTCGACGGCGAGCAGATCGACGACGTTGGCTACGCCGTGTCGCCCTCGGGTTCCGAGCAGGTCGTACAGGCCGGCAAACGTCGTTTCCTGCGTGTGGCGTCGTGAGTCTGGTATTGCTGCGATTCGAAGTGGAACCGTGTGAGAGAAATGCATGTGAAACGGGGACAGCGAAAAGCAAACTGCTAGCCATCACGGTTCCCCCGATAGCGGACTAGCCGCACCGTGATATCTAGCAGTTCACGGCAGATAGTAACATACAATTTTGGGTTTGTAAAGTACCAATTTCAAGCAACTTGATACAGATTCGCCGGCGGCGCGACAGCCGAAGGAGGCTGACATGGGCTTATGTGACGGAAAACGAGGTCTGATTTTCGGAGTGGCGAACAAGGATTCCATCGCTTGGGGCATCGCCAAAGCGCTGCATGAAGAGGGCGCCATGCTCGGATTCAGCTATGCCGGCGAAATCCTCAAGAAACGCGTCGACCCCCTGGCGGAAAGCATCGGGGTGGATTTCGTCGAGGAATGCGACCTGGCCGATGACGATGCCATCGACGACCTATTTCGCAAAGTCGAAAACCACTTTGGCGCGCTCGACTTCATCGTCCATTCCGTCGCGTTTGCGCCCCGCGACGACCTAACGTGTCGCTTCATGGATACGTCTCGGCAGGGGTTCGGCGTCGCGATGGACGTCAGTTGCTACACACTCATCGCTATCGCCAGGCGCGCCGTTCCCCTCATGCCCGACGGTGGCGCCATCCTAGCCATGACCTACTACGGAGCCGAGAAGGTCACGCCCGGATACAACGTCATGGGTGTGGCCAAGGCCGCTCTCGAAGCAACCGTGCGCTATTTGGCCTGGGACTTGGGCAAGAAGAGGTGCGCGTCAATGCCATCAGCGCCGGCCCCATTCGCACCCTCGCCGCCTCCGGCGTAAGCGGCATCCGCAAGAGCATCGCATACGTAGGCGAGGTCGCGCCCATGGGCAACGTCACCCAGGACAATATTGGCGACGCGGCCCGGTTCCTGCTCAGCGATTGGGCGTCCGGCGTTACCGGCGAAGTGCTGTACGTGGACGGCGGCTACAACATCATGGGGGCGCCAGACCCAGCAAGATGGACTAGACATCCCTGGTCGGCAACGGAACCCGTCAATCCCAAGCACGTAGAAAGGAAAGCAACATGGCAGTTACATACAAACGCCTCGGAAGACACGGGGTGCTGGTCAGCGATCTCTGCCTCGGCACCATGAACTTCGGTACGCAGACCTCCGAGGAAGACAGCTTCACGATCATGGACCGCGCCCTGAGAACTCGGCATCAACTTCTTCGACACTGCCGATGTTTACGGCGGGGCCGTGGAACACGGCTTCACCGAGGAGATTATCGGCCGTTGGTTCGCCCAGGGCGGCGGACGGCGCGACGCAGTCGTGCTCGCCACAAAGGTCTACAATCCCGTCACGCGCAAGGCCAATCTGCCCGAACCCAATTCGGACGGACGCAGCCTTTCCGCAGTCAAAATTCGTAAGCACTGCGAGGGCAGCCTGCGTCGATTGCAGACCGACTGGATCGACCTCTACCAGATGCACCATGTGGATCGCGAGTGCCCGTGGGATGAGACTTGGCAAGCATTTCGTAGCTTGGTCAATCAGGGAAAAGTCGCCTATGTCGGCTCTAGCAACTTCGCCGGATGGGATATTGCTACCGCATGCCAGGAAGCCTCCAAGCGCGGCATGATGGGCCTCGCCAGCGAGCAGAGCATCTATCATCTCAACAACCGGATGATTGAACTCGAAGTCATCCCCGCCAGCCGTGAGTACGGACTCGGTCTGATCCCCTGGAGCCCATTGGGCGGCGGCCTTCTGGGCGGCGCTCTGGAGAAGGCGGAATACGGACGGCGCTCCAGCAAGGATTTCGAGAAACGCGTCGAAGACAACCGCGACAAGCTCGAAGCCTATGAGAGCCTCTGTCGCACGCTGGGCGAACCGCCCGCCGCAGTCGCGCTGGCCTGGCTGCTCCACAATCCCGCCGTGACCGCGCCCATCATCGGACCACGTACGCTGGAACAACTCGAGAGTGCCGTGCGCGCCACCGAGATCTCACTCGATGCAGAGACGCTTCACAAACTGGATGAGATATTCCCAGGCCCGGGCGGAGAAGCGCCGAAAGCCTACGCCTGGTAGCTGTCGCTCGCGTGTCCGGGAAGCTCCATGCAAGACGCGCACCTGCGTGTCAGCGCTTGACAGCTCCCCGGACAACCACTCGCATACCCACGCCGCCTGCGATCCATTTGCCTACGTAGTTGCGCCCATTTTGCCGATCATGTACATCACGGCCGCCCCGGTCTTGATGCCGCTGATGAAGCGCTCTACTTCGAGATTCTCGTTCGGCGCATGGTTGGACTCATCCGGATTCGCATACGGAGTGCCAAATGCCGGCACGCCCAAGAGCTTCGTGAACACGTAGTCCGGCAAGCTTCCGCCCATCGCAGGCACAAGCAAGGGCTGCTCGCCCTGCGCCATAGCAATCGCAGCCCTAATCGGCGCGGTGTACGGCGAATCAAGCGGCGTACGTGACGGATCCATGCCGCCCTGCAGTATCAACTCGACGTCCGGCGCGTTCCTCGCCAGGTGGCTGGCAAGCTTCTGCGCGATCTCCTCTACCGTCTGCGATTCCACAAGGCGAACGTCGCATTTCACAAACGCCTCGTGCGGAAGAACCGTCTTGGATCCGGGTCCGCCGTAGCCGCCATGAAAGCCATTGATCGTGAGCGTCGGCCACAGCGCCAACCGGTCATAGTAGAGGCGCTCAATCGGCGCATCAAACGCATCCAATGCGAGGCTTGCTCTCACGGCCTCTTCATCCACCGGCAACGCGTCCAACGCCGAGCGCTCCAGGTCGGACGCAGGTTCCACAGCGTCGTAGAAACCGTCGATCGTGATTACGCCGTCCGCCGATTTCATCGTACCCAGTGCATGCACTAGCGTCCAGATCGGGTTTGGCGCGATCCCGCCCCAGTTGCCTGAATGCAGGTCCTGGTTGCAACCGGTCGCACGCAATTCAAACGAAAGCACGCCCCTTACGCCGAAAGAAAGCGTGGGCCGCCCGCTGTTGTGCACAGGTCCATCTGCGGTGATCACCAGGTCCGCGGCAAGCAGCTCTCGATTGCTGCGCACGAATTCCGCTATGTGTGGACTGCCCACCTCCTCCTCACCTTCCAGCAGCACCGTCACATTGCTGGGCAGCGTGGCTTCTTTCGCCAATATCGACTCCAATGCCAAGAGCTGAGCGAAGTGCTGTCCCTTGTTGTCGCCCACGCCCCTGCCCCAGATTCTGCCGTCGCGGATCTCCGGCTCGAACGGCGGCGAAATCCACTCGTCCAGCGGATCAGGCGGCTGTACGTCGTAGTGGCCATAGAGTAGCAGCGTAGGTCCCCCAGGCGCGTCGTGACGCCGCCCCACGACCATCGGCCACCCCCGCGTGGCAATCTGCTCCACCTCCATGCCCAGACTTGCGAGCTGCACCTCCAAGAAGTCGGCGACTTCCCCGATACCAATTCCCTGAGCACTGATGCTCGGCATACTCACGTAGTTCAGCAGTCGCTCCACAAACGCATCACTCTGTCGGTCAACGTGTGCGAAGACCCACTCAATAGATTCCTGCGTACTCATGGCGAGGCCTGACCCTCCACGCGCACGACCGGCGCGCTGGCTTGATGAAATACATTTATGTCAAATTGGGTAGGTAGCGTGCACTGAGGAAATGACTCGACCTGCCGGGCACAAGCCACAGGTGAGTGGTCAACCCCGCGGCTGATCGCTCACCTGGATGGCCCTTTGCCGTCACGCGCTGTGCTGCGCGCTGCGTAGGTACGGCGGCTGTCTAGCGATAGGATCCCGAACGACTGGACATCGATGAACTTGACCGGCTCGACTTCACCGACGGCCGCGTGTGCGGCGCCCGCCAGGATCCGCCTGCCCCCTCCTCGTTCGACGTCTCGTCGCGGCGCGGTTGCACCGGCCAGCGCACATTTCGATCGCACGCTACCGAGGATCCCCCCGATGTCGATGATCGCGACGAGCTACTGGAACTGGAAGACGCACTGCGCCCTCCCGTGGCAAGATTGAGTTCTTCATCCGTCAGTTCAATGGCGCCGGCCGGATTCTCTGGCAGCTCCGCGCGGTCCTCCTTGCTGAGGCTCATTCGGAACTCCGGGTCCTTCCATGCGCGTATGATTCTCTCCCGTAACATACACCTTCCCCTTTCCATCCGGTTGTACGTATACTCGTCGGCGATAGAACACAACCCCATCCCACGCCACGATATGCACGTTCACGAGGCCAAAATCTGCAACTGCAATCCCGCGAAATCTGCGTCGCGTGCCTCTCTTTCCACGGACGTCGCACTCTAATCTGAACGTATTCACAGCCCGCCGCTCGGCATACCGTCTGGGAATACCGAACCCGCGAGAACGCCAAGACCCCTAGTGCAGTTACAGACAAGTCAATCGGTGTAGTACGGTATGCGCCAAGGCAGGCGTCATATCGTCAATCGAGCACGTCTGGTGATTACCCGACGGCGCGTGACCTATCGCGGCTGTGTGGCTACTTCGGTTGCGAACATAAGTGACATCTTGCTGTCACCGAAACAGTTGCCTGATTCTGCACTAGGCTACCGAGGTCAATTCTTCGTCTCGTCTCCTAGGTGCTGCTCGCATTGGCGGGACATGGCACCTCGACAACAGAAGGAATGGCAGAATGAATGCCTCGTGCATACATCGCTACGCATAATCTGTGTATGAACGGCCGTATCCCGATTTGGCCAGACTAACGGAGGGAATCGGCTGGCGTTGGGGCCGATTCCTGCCGACTTCGTCAGGTGACTGGGGCGAGCGGTTGCGTCTGGACAGCCAAGAGTGCGGCCAGGTCTGCATTGCGGCTCTCGCGAGCTGGAAGAGACGGTGCAAGTTGACGGCAGCCGCGGTCCACAGGCGCTGCAACTGACGCTTGCGTTGGCCCAGATAGCGGGTGTTGCGCAACCCATGTTGACCAGTTCGGCCTGTTTGCGTTCAATGGCGCTGCGCAAGCGATAGGTGGTTTGGAAGTCGTCAGTTGCCTGGCATTGTCGGCTGCCTGCAGGTCGGCTTCATAAGGATGCGTGGTCAGGCTGCGTCCGTCGTGTTTGCTCTTCACACAGCGCGCAAAGAGCGAACAGGCTTCGCAGGTACTCCTTGGGAAGCAGAAACGCCAGGTGGGCAACCCCGACTTGACAGGACCGGCCCGGCCTGCGACGGTATGGCCCTGAGGACAGGTAGCCGTGCGGGCCGTCAGATTGATGCGGAACGCCGACTTGTCGACGACCGGGTCGGCAGGCGAGGCCAAGGGAGCGACCAGGTCCACGGGTGCAGGGGCATGCATGGCGCACGCATTGCGGTTCGCACCCGAACCATACGCCCCATCAGCGATGACCTGGTCGACCGTGACACCGCTTTGACGCTCGATGCGTTCAAGGGTGGGCATCAATGCTCGCCCATCACTGCCGGCAGCCGGCATGTCGTCGATGTCCAGAATCAGTTCACTTGTCTGTTCGGTGGTCGTGCCGACCTTGAAGCCGTCGAAGCGTTGGGCGCTGCTCTTGCGACCGTGGCGCATCTCCGGCTCGGTGAGACTGATGATGCGGTCGGGGGCCGTGCCTTTCGCCAGCCGTGGGGCGCCCTGGTCGTCCTGTTCGATATCGTCGCC
Source organism: uncultured Chloroflexia bacterium (assembly GCA_963752485.1). GTDB lineage: Bacteria > Chloroflexota > Anaerolineae > Caldilineales > Caldilineaceae > JASGTU01. The sequence continues at coordinate 530,133 of CAVVYP010000006.1, read as the reverse complement.
CAGGATCTTGACCAGCAGCCAACCCATTGCCCTCACCTCGGCATCGTCGCTCTGGGTGGCAGCCAGTTCCAGCACGGCTTCCGCATCCCGGAACAGCACACTCAACTGGGCAGAGCGCTGCTCTGGGTCCGACCAGTCGATGTCCGCCTTGCGTTCCTGCTCGACGTAGGTCGCCACCAGACGCTGTGTGTCAGCCGCCAGACCGCGGCGTTTGGCTGCGCCCACATAGCCCATCTGCTTGAGCAGCTTGCGCATGCCCTTGCGCAACAATGTGTAGGTGTCCTGCACCGCACCGGCGCCTTTGGCCCGTGTCGTGTCCGTCAGCAGAGTCACCCGGTCTGGCACGAATCCGGCCCTGCGTCCTACGGCCATAAAGAAGGTCTGTGATTTCTACGCACTCTGGCGAAACCGTTTGTCGATGCCGGCGCGATAATGGACGGCACGGCATCCGGCTCCGCGAGCCGCAAAAGCTGATAGCCGATACCGGCTATGCCCAGCATCAGACCCGGCATCAAGACGCCCCCGGGTCCTCCGCACTGCCATCCGTGACCCTCGATACTGTCCACGACTGTGTTCGTCAGTCGCCCCACATGGTGCGCCCTACCGGTCCACTCATCCAAGCAGGACGCCTGGTGCAGGAATTCCAGCGCTCCCAGGTCTCCGTGGCACAGGCAATGGGACTGGCCGAATCCGTGGCGCAGTGTTGCAGCCAACGCCGATTCCACCTCGCCGAAGATGGCTTCGTTCGCGGACTCGGACAAGCCGCCCAACATCTGTAGCCTGGCCAGTCCGATGCCGGCAGATCCCCGACACCATGCAGTGTAGTGTCTGCCACCGTCGTACGGCGCCGGCTTGTCGTAGCTTGCCGTGCCGCGCACATCAGGCCAGTTGCCCGCTTCGCGGTCAAACATACTGCGCTCATATTGTAGCGCATCTTCCGCAGCAATACGATACTTGTCATCGCCTGTGGCAATGTGCAGCGAAAATAGCGACGCCGCAATGCCAGAGGCGCCGTGCGCGTACCCCGTCAGCGCCTGGTTTCCGAATCGCGCGGGAGCCCATCCTATGCCGCGAGACTGCGGTTCCGCCGCCTCCAGCAGATGTCCGCCACAGAGCTCCGCGATCCGGACGGCCGTGCCGGAAGGCCGGACCGCATTTAGATCGAGCAGTGACTGAATCGCGCCTGCACTGCCGCGCACGACATCATAGGCGTCGTTGTCCTCAATGTATCCCCAAATGCGGTTCGCGATCCGGTCCGCCTGGGCCGAAATCTCATCGTCCTGCCACAGCGCACCCAATTGGGTGAACAGGCGCAGTATTCCTCCCCACCCTTCGAATGCGCCAATCGCCGACCAGCTATCTGAAGCGAATTCACATTGGATGAGGATCGTGTCGTAGGCTTTGCGCGCCAAGTCTGTATACCGCTGTTCGCGCAGCATTTCGCCCGCGTATGCCAGGAACAGCGCGATTCCCGGCGATCCATTGTAGAGGTCCAGTCCTAGTGTTGCAATCGCCCAATACTGCTCGCCCTGGGCCTGTAGGCCAACCCACGTGACGTCATTCTCACTCTCGTGCGCGGACGAACACAGGTAGTCTGCGGCTGCCCGTATAGCCTCTAGGACTCGCGGAGGCCGCCCGTCTGTTGAAAATGCACGCACCTCGTTCTGATTTGCGGCCAAGTAGTCAGGAGATGGTTGCGCGTACCCCTCTGGCGCAACCGTCCCAACCGAAGCACGGATATACCAGGCCTGCCGTTGCAGGTCTTCCTCGCTCATCTCCTCTATCCGCTGCCGCACGTTGTCGATCCCGCGCACAGTTAATACGCCGGGGAGCGCCTGATCTGCCGCGTCGAAGAGGTCGAGCGACGACGGGTACGACGTAAACACAGGGATGTCGCCCTGCAAGATGTCCTCCTGCTCCGAGGCGATGATCTCCTTCATGTGGTTGCGCTCCGGCACAACCAGCCACAGCCTGTCCAGAAACAACCCTCTGTCCACAGCGTCGCGGAGCATATCCGGGTGAAAGCTCTCATACAGAAGTTGCCCATAGGTACGCGTTGGGCGCATCAATACGCGTATGGAGTCCTCCGCGAATGCCTCAATCAGTCCGTCCGGTCGCAGGAGGTCTTCCCGGTGTTGCATAACGAGACGATAGGTACCCTCGAATCCTGCGACGATATCGTCGATGTATTCGATCGCATTCGCTTCAGTGCCCTCGAGTACCGGTCGATTGGCGTCGCCGTCGATCTCCATGCGTTCTCGCACATAATGCATCGCGTCGGTACCCTGGTCCGCAATGCTCGGGATTCTGTCCGGAGAGAGTTGGCCGCCGGCTCCGCCCAGGCCGCTGATGTCGATGCCCTGATAATCGTCCCCGGACCAGATCCGCATTGGCAGCAGCCCGATAGACAGGACTGACTCGGCCATGTGCTTCTGCGCCAGCGATTCCGCATCCGACTCGTCGAAGCGCTCAAATAGCGGCTGCAGCATAGTCTCCAGGTCAATCAGCATCGGATACTCACCGGCAGCAATCACGTTCTCGAAATGGAAATCCGTGGACGCCAGCACGTGCAGCAGCGCCAGGTACACGCCTTGTCTCTGATAGAAGCGGCGAAGCCCGTCCAGGCTGCCGCATTCGGACCGCTCGACGAACTCGGCCCAGCCATATTCTATGCGATCCAGCGTCGTGAACGTGCGCACGGAAGGAACGCAGCCCACCTCGTTCAACCAGTCCAACAGGTCCTGGAAGTGGATGTCGATGGCCAGGCTCTTGGGCTTGTACACAATACGCAGCCCGGACTCAAATTCCGCGATCATCACCGACCGGCCGCGCCGGTGGGTATCTCCCGCGCCGCCGGCTAAGCGCACGAGAGGGCCTGGGTCCTCTCCGCCGCCGAACGTCACCTTGAGCAACTCCCAGTCCGCACACAGCCGCGTAAGGCATTCCAGACTCACGTTCAGCCATTGCCGTATGCACAGAGCAAGTTGTCTCGCCAGCACGGGGTATTCGTCGAATAATGCGCCGACGAACTCGGGATCGCGCAACCTGCCCACAAAGTCCAGGAATCGGTCGCGCGGATTCTCGCCCACGAGGCCATCCTGCAGACGCAGGACATTCAGTTCCAACACCAGCGTGCGCCCGAGCCGCTGGATGATCTGGTCGGGCAGATTCATCAGAAGCACATCTTCGACCGTCTCGGGATCAAATGGGACGGAGTCCGCGGCCGCAAGCAGGCGCTCCACCTCTTGCCACAACTGATAAAGCGCCTGTTCGAGTATCGGGTCGATCAAATTCAGAAAACCGATCTCTTCTTCGCCCGGCGGCGGCTCGAAAGGCTCGGACTTCGGGTCGGCGTATGCCTGACGCAACTCGTCCAGCCATGCCGGCGCCCATGCTTCATGTTCCGAAAGCGTCTCCTCGGGAGCGCCCAGAGCACGTTCAAATTCCTGCTCTGTCATGCCGTTTTGAGCCAGGTACATTTCGAAGTAGCGCCGCGTATCAAACGGATACTGCGCTCGCCACCGTGCAAGTCGTAGCGCTCCTCGTTCGCCGCCGTCGACCACGGCTGCGTCCCTGCCGGCCTGCGCCGACAGAACACGGTGTCGTTCGGCTACCGTGAGCGCCCGGCGCCAAGATATGGAAGCGAAAACCTTGTCCGTCACAGTGAAATACCCACTAGAATTTGACGACTACGTTGCCGCCGCCATTGCCGAGTGCCACCGCGCGCTGAATCGATGACCGCTGAATTCGTCACCGACGTTTTGGGCGCTATCTACTCTTAATGCAGCCGATAGCGTTCAACGCTCGGCCTCGATGAAACCGGTGGAGAGGTAGGTCGTCCTTTGCCGACGAGCCCTCGAGCAGCCGACACCCGTATGCCGCACGCCTACCTCCCCACGACTTCGGTCAGCGCCGGCGCGGCGAACCGCGCCGACGCTTACGTCACTACTTCCACCGAGCGGATCCCTGGCTGACTTGACGAGTAGCTGGGACCGCGAGAGGTGTACGGCTGCAACCTCGGCCGAGAACTCATCGACGAGGAATTCGACGAGCTGTTCGAAGCACTGTTCGACGAACTATTTGACGAGCTGTTCGAAGAACTGTTCGAGGAAGCATTGGACGACATCGGCCGGCTCGACGAGGCGTTGCTAGATGATGGCCGCGTCGATGGTCGCTGCGAGGAGTTACCCCACGACCCGCCTGCCGCCATATCGAGTTCATCGTCCGTCAACTCGATGGCGCCTGCGGGGTTCTCCGGCAACTCCGCCAAGTCATCTTCGCTCAGACTTGTGCGGTATACCGGGTCTTTCCACGCTCGGATGATTCTCTCTCGAATCATACACTTTCCCCCTTTGCTTGCTAATCAGCTAGAAGTGGAAACTTGGGAGTACTCGGGTACATCCCATCCTTGCGTCTCATATTGTGAATGGACCAGGTTCGCATACGCTCTGCCGAGGGCCAGCAGTTGCTTATGCGTTCCCTGTTCCACAATGACGCCTTCGTCAAGTACGAGGATCTTGTCTGCATCGCGAACCGTACTTAGTCGGTGAGCGATCACAATCCGCGTACACGGCAGTTCGCTGAGATTCCTCTCCACGCGAGCCTCGGTCTCAGCATCCAGGCTGCTCGTCGCTTCATCGAGAATTAGTATGGCGGGTCGGTGCGCAAGCGCCCTTGCCAGGGCCAGGCGTTGCCTCTGCCCGCCGGCCAAGTCGACGCCGCCTTCCGCCAGTATCGTGTCATATCCCATTGGCATGCGCATGATGTCATCATTCACGACCGCCAGAAACGCCGCTTCCTCGATCCGCTCCAGCGGCATCTGGCGGTCGAATGAAGAGATGTTGTGTCGAATCGTCCCGCTGAACAGCACGGGGTCCTGCATCACGACGCCGATTTGTCCGCGCACCGAGCGATGATCGAGTTCACTCAGTGGTATGCCGTCGTACAGGATTTCGCCATCCGCCAACTCATGCAGCCCCAGCAGCAAAGAAGCCAGCGTGCTCTTGCCGGAACCCGTCCTGCCCACGATGGCGATCTTCTGTCCGGGCTCAATATCCAGCGACAGGTCCCGGACGATCCACGGCCCGTTGGCATGATAGCGGAAGGAGGCGTTGCGAATTGCGATGCGGCCGCCCAGAGTGGACGCGGGCTGTGCGCTTGTCTGTTGCTCCGGCGCCGTCTCCATGATGTCCGAAATCCTGGCCAAGTGGGCGCCGATAAGTTGAATCTGCTGCGCGCTGCCAACCAGCGCGGTAAGCGGAGCGATAAACGCTCCGGCAAGCGTCGTTACCGCCAACATAGTGCCCAGGGTCATGGAGCCATTCAGGACAAACATGCTTCCGATCCACAGAAGGGCAATTGGCGTCAACGAGCCGACGATATCCCGCGCTGTCTCCACTACGTTCGCCACGTGGCTTCTGCGCAAAGACACATTGAGCTGCTTATAGAACAGGTTCATCCAGTGACTCAGCGCCCGATCTTCTGAAGCCGACGCCTTTAGCGTCCCGATCCCGGTCAATGCCTCCACCAAATAGCTCTGAGATTCCGCCTGCGCGGCGATATCGCGTTCCGTGAGTTCATACAGTGGCCGCCGGGAAAGCAGCAGGATAATGACTTGGAGCATCCCGACGAACAGCGCGAGCACGCCGAAAAAGGGCTGCCAGATGAAGAGCACCGCAGCATAGAAGATTGCCATCGACCCGTCCAGCAGCACGGCCACCAGTTCGCCCGTGAGCACTTCGCGAATCACTGCAATGCTGCCAAGCCGCGCCAGGATATCGCCGCTATTGCGCTCCTGAAAGAAGCTGAACGGCAGGCGCAGCACGTGCTCGAAGAACCCCATCATGACTTCTGAATCTAGGCGCGCCTCCAGGTACAGGGCAAGCGTACTCCGCAAATACCCCAGCACTACCGACGCAAACACCAGGCAGACCATACCGATGCCCAGCAGGGTCAACATGTTGTAGTCCTGCTCGGGCAGAATCCTGTCCACCAACACCATGGTGAACAGAGGAAAGATGAGGCCCAACACCTGAAGCGCGGCCGATGAGGCCAGCACCTGACCGAGCAGCGTGCGGGCGCCGGGGGTCTGCATCAACATTTCCAGGTAGCTGCGCCAAGTAATCGCCTCCTGTGCCTTCACACGCTGGAAGTCGGCGCTCGGCTCCATCGCCAGTACGACCCCCGTGAACCCTTCGTTGAATTCCTCGTGCGTCAACTTGCGTCGACCTATGGCCGGGTCCACCACATACACGGCGGAATCCGTCCACCGCTCCACTACCAGGAAATGCGTAAACTCCCAGTGAACGATAGCAGGCAACGTGACCTGCCCCATGCTCGACGGCTCCAGCGAGAAGGCGCGCACTCGCAAACCCAACTCGCGTCCCGCTTGCGCGATGGTGCGCGCCGTCAGCCCGTCCCGGCCACTCTTCAAGTGCTTGCGACATTCGGTGATCGAGGTCTCGCGGCCATAGTACGTCAACACCATCGCGAGGCATGCCGCCCCGCATTCGTGTGGCGTCATCTGAAGAATGACCGGAACCCGCTTCATGACGTTGCTCTACCCTACGCCCACGGCAGCAGTGCGCGCGAGGCCACTGCGACACCAAGAATGATGAAGGACACAGCAAGAATCCATAGATATGCGACCCGCGCGGCGTCGTGAAGCGCGGGAATACAATTCGATTCTGGTTCTGTCGATAGTGTTGAAGCGCTGCTGAGCGGAAGATCGACCGCTCCTTGGAAGGCGGCGCCTGCGCCGAGCGTGTACCCGGCACTGCGTGCTTGGGATCGGTAGCCACTAGGGCCTCCCTGTTTCCACCCTCCGTAGGAAGAAACGGATAAGTGAGCGAGCCCGTCAGGGTGTGCGGTGGTGGGGCCAGGGGGAGAATTAAACGCGATTCTTGGCCCAGGTGATTCGTGCTGCCGAAGAGGTAAATGGCGCTGTTCGCACACTCTTCATTTGACGGTCCAGACTCACTACTGACGATAGTATACCACAACCCTGCGCATTACGCGCTAATCAAAAAAATGTTTGGCGTGATCACCTTGCTTTCATCTGAATTGCCACCTCGCGTACCAAGCACGGTACGGCGCATCGAACCGGCCTCAGTTCGGCACGTGGCTGCCGTGGCCGAGTTCCTTTGCGACAGCCCGTCTTGCTTCGCGTGCAAGCTGGCGGGCGTCATCCTCCGGCGCCGGTGTCTTCACGTAAAGTGGCCGGATGTCGACGAACACCCCGTTGCGCGATTTCGCCAATCGCCACAGCGCCGTCGCCAGCCGTTCGCCTCGCGGTCCCTTCCAGATCGCGACGTCCGGCTGGCTATACTCCAACGCACAGACCATATACGGCACCCCATCTTGTACCGCGATCTCGAAGGCTCCGAAGCTGAACGGCAACACGCCGTCGCCTTGACCCAAGCGCCCCTCCGGGAAGACAACAAGCGGCGGATAATGCGAGTTCTGCAGCACCTGCGCAATTGACTGGCGCGCCTCGCTGCGTGACGTCTTGTCCTCCCGGCGCACGAATATCGTACCGATCTGCGCCGCCATCCAACCGGAAACCGGCCGCATCCGCACCTCGATGGCTGCCAGAAAACGTACGGGCCCCAACGATATCAGTGCAAGCGCCTCCAAGTACGACATGTGGTTCACAAAAATGAAGCCGGTGTGATTGCAGATCGACTCGGGGCCCAGGCAATGCACGCGCACGTTGAAGATTCGGTTGAAGATGCGAGCCAGATAGACGACCACCCAGAGCGACAGAGGCGCCCCGCGCAGCTTGAACGGAAACACCGATGCCAGAAATACCGGTACAAGTCCGCCGAACGCTACTATCACTACCGCCGCCATGCGCAGCGCGCCCAATATCGTGTTCAAGTTGCCGCCTTGTAGCTCCTCTGGAACTCATGCCCACCGCCTCCACCAGGATACCGTTCGGATCGGGCAGATACGTGCTCCACACTCCCCCTCAAGCAATGAGAATCTGCATCCAGACTCACTTCATTGCGCCTTCGCTGCTCACCCAATCGCCGGCGCAGTCGTGCGAATCTTACGGCGCTACCTGGCGTGTCCTATACGTATCGCTCGTGGAGTGCATCGATGTCAATTCGGCCAGACAGGTCGCCGCAAATTCGTGCGTTGGCCCGCACCTCCGCAGGTGTACGCATCCCGACTAACGCTACGTCAACCAGCGGATCGGATAGAACAAACTGAAGAAGATGCGGCGTATAGTCAAACGTGTTCGCCGGATTCACCTGCTGCACCCACTTCTGCAATAGCCCGGACGTCAACGTACGCATAGTCAGGATACCCATGCCCTGCTTATCGGCCTCGATTACGCTGCCGAATGGGCGCACGGGATCATAGGGATGCTGATTCACGAAGTTATATGCGATCTGCATCGTATCAAATCGCCCATCTGCAATGAACCGATACACGGCCGCGTTGTTTGCCTCACTCGTGAAGCCGATGAAACGCACGAGCCCTTCATCACGCAAGTCAATCAACTGCTCCAGCATGCCGCCCTCGGAAAGTACCCGATCCGCCGGTCCCTCGTGAAACACGGTTCCGTGCACCTGAATCACGTCCAGCCAGTCGCGACGCAAGTTCCGGAGACTGCGCTCCACGCTTGCGCGCACCGGCATGCGATTGCTCACCTTGCTGGCTACGACGATCTCGTCGCCCAGCCCAGCCAGCGCCTCGCCGAAGATCCGTTCGCTTGCGCCATCGCCGTAGTCGGCCGCCGTGTCAAAATAGGTGACGCCTTCAGCCACCGCAGTCTCCAAGGCAGCAAGCATCAGGGTCCGATCGCAATCCTGATCCGGGCTATACGCGCCCAGATAGTTGGCCAGTCCCGCCGGCGCACCGCCGAATCCGATTCGACTCACGCACAATCCCGTGCGCCCCAACTTAGCTGTTTCCACGGACATGCGCCCTCCCACCGTCTGTCCCCTACAGTTGCGCTGCGGCGCGGGATCCAGGAGCCCTCATCGCTATGCTTCCTCGTCAAGGCCCACGAGCGTGAGCCCTGCCCCCTGCCGTCGCCCTGCCGGGAGACCCGTCGCAGTGGACGGCGTCTCTTCAACGGCAAGCTCATCCAGCAGCGCCTCGTCAAAGCTGACGCCAAGCCCGGGCGAGTCGCCCAGCACGATCCAGCCGTCCTCAATACGCGTGTCTACGTGCATGCCTACGGTTCGCCCGGCGTTGAAAACTTCCATCCAAATGTGGTTCGGCAAGGCGGCCGCAAAGTGCGCCATGAAGCTGCCGGGACAGTTCATCACGGAGACCGGAATCTCGAACGCGTACGCCAAATCCGCGATCTGTAAGTTGCCCGTGATCCCGGACGCCGTGCGGCCGATCTCAATCACGTCGACTGCGTGCTGTTCCACAAGGGGCATGAACTCGCTCACGTGGTCAAGGTTCTCGCCAGTCGCCACCGCGGCGCGTATCGCCTGCGACACTTGGCGCAGTCCGGCATAATCCCAGCGTCTGGCAGGTTCCTCCGCCCAGAACAGGTCGTATTGTTCCTCGAACATGCTCAGATGTCGAATCGCCTGCTTCGGTGACCAGTATTCGTTCGAATCGACCATGAGCGCCGGCTTCTTGCCCGAGGTAGCCAGCGCGTCCCGCATGATGCCCAGGCGTCGCAAGTCCGCCTCTGGGTCAAGGCCCACCTTGAGCTTGCCCGCGCAGATGCCCTTGGCTGCCATGCCTTCATAGAACGCCCGCAACTCGTCGTCCGTCAAAGGCATATCCAGACCGCTTGCGTAGGCGCGCACACGGTTGTTCGACGCGCCAAGCGTACGCCACAGTGGCTCGTCGTTGGCCTTTGCCTTCAGGTCCCATAGCGCCACGTCTATTGTCGAAAGCGCGTCGGTCACTTTGCCACGGTTGTTGCCCTTGAACACGCGGTCAACCATTTTCTGCCAAAGACCGCGCACACCGCGTGGGTCCTCGCCCACGAGCAAATCGTCGACGAGTGCATGGATGAAGCCGCGGCTGCTCGGAGAACCAATGGTCACGCCCGTCAATCCGTCGTCCGTGTCGATATAGACGGCCAGGTTCGTACTCCGTCTGGATCCGCGCGGACTATTGGCGTCGCCAAGCGGCCGCGTCATCTCGAAGCGGTAGAGTTTGGTGCGCACACCTGTAATCTTCACCGAGAATCTCCTCTCTATGCCATGCGGTTCCGGCGCGGCTCTCTACAATGCATACAGGCAGACATCCGGCCCAGGTTGGCGGCGTCCTCGCAGACACCGGCGTGCTGTACCCTCTGTCAAGAGTCCCGCAGTTGCGCCGCCTGCGCCGAAAGTAGTCTCGAAATGTACTGAGCATAGTCGAGGCCTGGCTCTGCCTCTGCTATCTCCATGTAATGGGAGAGCAGCGCGCCGTGGTCGTGCATGCCAATGTAGACCATATTCGACGGAAACAGATACACTGTCTGTGCCTGATCGATCTGCCTGTCGACCCAGGCCGGGATATCGACGTCCTCACCTTGCGGTGGGTCTGCGTCGAAGAATAGCCGGCGTGCATTGTTCGCGTAGAAGTCCGCCCGTTCCGTCTCGCTCGCCCTCGCACCTACGCTCAAGAGCCAGTCTCGCGTATCCTCCGGCTGCTCACTTCGCTGATATGTGATCGGAAACTCGCTCCCCCACATGATCCGTTTCCACGTCATATGCTCCGCAATCTGCTCGACCCATGGCAATAGGTCTGAGTGTGGGTATGGTTCTGCGCTGTGCGAACCGCCCTGCCTTGAGAAGATCGCATGAAAGCGCGGATGTTGCAACAACTCCTTGAATAGCCCGGCGTCCTCGACCCACTGTTCCATTGCACCAGACCGCAGAAAATGCGGTGACGCGATTCGGCCCGTCGTATGGCGCTCCAACCAAGCCAGCAGGCGTCGCGTAGTACGCATGTGTTCGCCCGGCGCGCCAAAGGGATTGATCGCATACAACCACTTGCCTGCCTCCCCAAGCCGATCGATCAACGCCAAGTTCGACTCCAACTCGTCGGGCATGACGCGCATGCCACTGATACCCAGGCGCATCTGCAGCTCGCCGAGCTCCAACCGCTGCGCCTCAGTCTCGCCAAACGGAATTCCCATCACGCGCACGCGATCCCCAAGGACCCTGCGCGCCTAGGACAAGCGACGCCATATCCGGGATGCCCGGGCCCAACACTATCACGCTCCGCCTGATGCCTAGGCGCTCGAAGAAGCGCATAGCATCGGCCACGCTCCCATACTTCGGCTCGCCGGCATGGCAATACGCATCGACCAGCTCGCCTTGCCATCCGCTATCAGCCTGGACATCACTGGACTGTACATCAGACATGACGTTGCTCCGCTGCGCTAGATACTGGAGATAGGTCTATCGGCGCCACAATGGTCTTCGGCGTCTCGCTACGTCCGACCAGTGGAGCCCGCACACACAACCCGCGTCGCGACCTCGTACATACATTGCGGAGGGCAGGACGCCGGCACGTCGCTGATTCTTGCACAGCAAGTCTGATATGTCCACATGGCGGCGAGTGCGGCCATCTGTTTGAAAGGGCGATCGCCGGCGCGAAAGTCTCTCGGGGACGCAACGAGTCTTCTTGCCGGCTAAGCCAAACGTCAACCGAATTCGCGAAAAGGCCGGCCGCAAATGCGGCCGGCCCCCTTTGACTCAACTGGACCTAAGTTGGCGTTCCACCAACAGACAGAAGACCCAGGCATCTCCTCCCCAAACGGCAGAAGTACGCTACCGTCGTTACTCCGCAGACAAACGACCAGCCTCGTCTCTGATCGCCTGCCGCATGGCGACCGTCACCATGTGCTCCATCATCAGGTGGATGTCTTCGATCTGCTCGATGTTATTGCTGGGCACGATAACGGACACGTCTACCAGCTTCGCCAGACGCCCGCCCTCGTATCCGCACCAACCGATCGTCGTGGCGCCAGCCGCTCGGCCAACCTCCACCGCCCTAAGTACGTTTGGCGAATTGCCGCTGGTGGAAATGGCGATTACCACATCGCCTTCGTTGACGAAGTTGGCGAGCTGCTCGGCAAAGACATTCTCATACCCGTCATCGTTAGCGTGCGCCGAGAAGTGCGCCATGTTCTCGTTGAGCGACATGACACGCAATCTGGGCATACCGGGCACGGCTGTGTTCTTGGACAAGTCGCATGCCATGTGCGAGGCCGTCGCCGCGCTACCACCGTTGCCTAACACGAACAACTGCCGGTTCGCCATCCACGCGCTCGTCATTATGTCCACCACGGCCTGTAGGTCGCCCCACGGCAGCCGATCCAGAGTCTCTTGAACTTCCTTCACGTACTTCTGAAACTGCATGATACGGCGATCCTCCTGCTCTTCCCTTTAAGACCGGGCTGCGCGAATTTCCGCATGCTCCCCGTCCACATCACACTGACGCCAGAATTGCGCTCACTGCCGCGGCAAGGTCCGGGAGGGCGAATACATCGCCGTCGAGCCGCGACATTTCCGCGATCTGTGCGCCCTGCCTCCCTGTCTCCACTAATATTGAGCCGCAACCTGCGGCGATAGCTGCTTGCCGATCCGTCACGGCGTCGCCGACGAAGATACAATTCTGCATGTCCAGCCCGTAGTCCGATGACGCCTGCAGCAGCAGCCCGGGTTTCGGCTTGCGACAGCCACATTCGTCCTCGGGACGGTGGGGGCAGACGTAGAACGCATCAATGCGCCCTCCCTGCGCTTCCACCATCCTCTGCAACTGCTCGTGTATGCTGTCGACGATGTCTGCTGACACGATACCGCGTCCAATCGCCGATTGGTTGCTGATCACAAGCACGGGACAACCGATGTTGGCAAGCCTAGCGACTGCCGCAATCGAACCAGGGAGAACCTCGAACTCCTCCCAACACTTCACATAGTCGGCTCGCTCACGATTGATCACGCCATCGCGATCCAGCAGAATTGCCTCGATCATGAGTCGCTTAGGACGTCTGCGTCTCGCTTGAGGCTGCGGTCTGGGGCTTCTCTTCGATCACGGCATAGTTGTCGACGTCCACATTGCGGACTTTGTCGTAGCCATACGCCCGCCCATACGTACTCTGCCGCCTGGGCACGCCATTGAGCACGAATCCTACGATATGGGAATTCACTTGCTCCATCATTTCCGAAACCTTCATCGCCGCGCTTCGACGCGTCTTGCCGACCCGCAGCACCAGCACAACGCCATCCGCCTGCGTCGACAGCACCACTGCGTCCACCAGCGCCAACACAGGGGGACTGTCGATCAGGACGGCGTCCGCACGTTTCCTGAATTCCGCAAGAACCTCGCTCATCCGGCTCGACGCCAGAAACTCGGAGGCATTCTGCGGCAAGGGGCCCGAAGTGACAATCGATAGCCCCGGATGACCGGTGGTCTGAATCACGCTGCCGATGTCGACGCTGCGATCCTTCAATATGGTACTCAAGCCCACACGGTTGGACACGCTGAAGTGAATCTGTTGGCGCGGGCGGTGCAAGTCTGCATCGACGATGATCACGCGCTTGCCGGCCTGCGCCATAGCGATGCCAAGATTCGCCGCCGTGCTGGACTTGCCGTCATTCGGCGTAGGACTTGCCATCACAAAGCACGCGGAGTCCAAGTCTGGCACAGCTAGCAACAAGTTGGTCCGCAACTCCCTGTACGACTCGGCCGCCGGCGTGCGGCCGCGCGACGCCATTACAAGGCCGTCCTTGGTGCGTTGGGTAGGGATGCTGGCAAGCATTGGCGCTCCCAGTTGCTTGCGCATCCGGTCCCCGTCCCTTACGGAATCGTCAAAGAACTCCAGGAGATACGCCCCGGTTGCTCCCAGGACGATCCCCATCATGGCGGCCAACAGTATGTTGCGCGGCGTATCAGAGGGCATCGGGTGTAGGGGAAGCGCGGCCGGCTCCAGCACTGTGATACGATTTACTGCATTCCGCTGAGCGCTCTGCAACAGTTCTGAATAGCTTGTGCGCAACGACCTTTCCTTGTTCTCCAGCGCATTGATCTGCTGTTGGGCGTCGCTGATATCGCGCGCACTGAATAGAGAACCGAGCTCGCTCTGTTTCAGTTCAATCTCTTCCTCTGTGACCCGGATGTCGTCCTCCAGCTTAGTGAGCTGGTCATCGATAAACCCCTGGCGGCCTTCCTCGATTTGGTTCGTCGGACTGAGCAAAATGAGTTGATTGACGATCTCACGCGCAACCGCCTGGGCGACCGCCGGTTCGGCAGCGTCGACAGCGATCTCAAGCAGCGAGGAATCCTCTCGCGCCTCGACCGTGTACTCGGGCATCACATCCAGACCCAACGCCATCCTCACTGCCTGCCGCAGGGGCGCCCGCACGGCAATTTCCGCGTATGCCTGTGCGAGCTGCTGTGCCAGCCCAATTTCCGCGCTGTTCGGGTTGGGATCCTCCAGGCTTTCACCAACCATAATGGTCGTGCTCGACTGGTACATCTCGGGTTGATCGCGCAGGAAGTAATACGCCGACACAGCCGCGACCACAGCGGCCAGGACGATCAGCCACCACCACCGCAGCAAGGGTCGATAATACTCACGTAGTGTCGATGTATCCATTCAACGTCTTCACTGTCATACTGCCAATTGGGAGGACTCTGCGAACGTCCATCGTCCTCAAGATCGGATCGTCGTCATCGACGGTAGTTGAAGATGACCTTGGAACCGTCGCGTTCCAGATGGAACGACAGTTCGTAGTACTTGCTCAACGCCGAGCGAACGGCATCCTGATTCGCTCTCGGACAGTAAAGCATCAGGTAACCGCCCCCACCTGCCCCACTGATCTTACCGCCGATCGCGCCTGCGTCGCGCGCCGTCTCATACATCCAGTCGATCTTCGGATTGCTGATCCCGCTCGCCATCTGCTGCTTGAAAACCCAGCCCTCGTGCAGCAGTGCGCCAAAGTGGTCGAAGTCGCCCGCTTCCAACGTCGCCTTCGCCTGCACCGCTAGCCGCTTCAGCTCGCGCAGCATCGGCATCTTGGAGTTCATGGTCGCCACTTGCTCATAGAGGACCGACTCCGCTTTTCTGGTGACGCCCGTGAAGAATAGCATGAGATTCTGGTTCAGCCTTCGCGTCTGGTCTGGTGTCAAGAACAGATGCTCTGCCTGAACGCTTCCATCCTCACAGAAGCGGATGAACCGTTGGCCGCCGTACGCGGCAATGTATTGATCCTGCACGCCCACGGGCTTGCCCAGCGCCTCGATCTCAATTTCGCATGCCTGCCGCGCCAGCGTTTCCGCCTCTTGTTGGTGACCGATGTACGCATACATCGCATTGAGCAACCCGACGGTCACGGTGCTCGACGAACCAAGCCCGGATCCCTCCGACGGGATGTCGCCCATCGTGGATATCTCGACACCCTTAGTGATGCCCGTCCTGCGCAGACACTCGCGCACGAGGTCGTGATCGACCTCTTCGACGCGATCCACTAGCTCGGTCCGCGTGTAGCCGACGCGAATCTTGTCATCAAAGCGTTCCTTGATGATCACATAGATGTACTTGTCGATGGCCGAGGTGACGACGCAGCCGCCTTCTTTGCGGTAGTAGTCGCCGAAGTCGGTGCCGCCGCCAAGGAAACTGATCCGCAATGGCGTTTGTGTAATAATCAAGATACCGTGTTCCGTCTCATTTCGTTTGCTGGAAGTCCGGCGAGACAAGTCCGCCGCCAGCCAAGTTCCTGCCTCAGCCGGCTCTGCGGCTGTCCGTTCCAGTCTGATTCCATTGCAATGCAAGCGCCCGCAAATAGCCGGGCATCGTGCCAATGTCGATAACGTACTCACCGGCGGCAAGTGGCTGCCCGTAGAAAGGCAGGCCGCGTTCCAGCAGCTTTGGAAACACATCGAAACCGAAATCGGATGCGACGCCGTCTGGTATCAATTGTGCGATCTGCGGTTCACAGACCATCACGCCCGAAAACGCCAGATCGGTCCGCACGTCCTCCGGCATCGGTTTCTCCACGAAGCTGGTAACTCGCTGCCCCGACCCTAATTCTATCAAGCCGCACTCCGTCGGATTGGGCACCCTGTACAGCGCCATTGCGGCGATGCTTGCCAACTCCTGTTTGGAGCGGTTCTGATCGTGCAGCCCGCGCAATCGAGCCAGGTCAATGTTCGTCAATACATCACCGTACACGACGACGAAGGGCTCGTCCAGAAAGCCTTCGAGTCGCTTCACGGCGCCTGCCGTTCCCATCAGCGATTCTTCTATCGAATACGTGATCGATACGCCTAGGGATGCGCCATCGCTAAAATACTCCACGATCTCGCCCGGCAAGTAGTGGAGATTGATTGCGAGTTCCCGAATCCCGTGCCCACGCAGCCAGCGGATCGTATGCTCCAGCAAGGGCCGCCCGCCGATAGGCAACATCGGCTTTGGTCGCGCAGCCGTCAGGTGTCCCAGGCGTGTCCCCTGTCCCGCAGAGAGTATGAGGGCCTTCATCAAATTCCTCTAGTACGCGCCGCGCCGTTTCAGCACAGCAGGCGGCGTCTGCACAAACAGAATCTGCATGTCCAGCCACACGCTGTAATTACGAATATAGAACATGTCAAGCTGGACCCGCTCCTCATAGCTGAGGTCGGACCTGCCCGATACCTGCCACATTCCGGTCATCCCCGGCTTCACCGTAAGCAGGTTCATGCCCATGTTCCCGTACAGGTGGCTCTCTTCCGGCGAAATCATGCGCGGTCCAACCAGGCTCATCTGTCCCTGCATCACGTTGATCAAGTTGCGGCAATTCATCCAGGCTCGTCTTGCGCAGCCACGCTCCTACCTTCGTGACCCGCGGGTCATCCACTAGCTTCTGGTTCCGCTCCAGTTCCTCCTTCTTCTCCGGATGCGCGTCGAGGATCTCATCGCCATTCACATACATAGAGCGGAACTTGTAGGCCAAGAACTCTTTCCCGCTCAACCCGAGCACACGACGCTTGTACAGAATGGGCCCCGGTGAATCCAGCCGAATCATCGCGCCAATCGTGAAGACCACCGGTAGCAAAAATGGCAGACTGAGAAGTACGTACAATCGATCCAGCACCGATTTTGCAGTACGCTCGCCCCAGTCGAAACGAAGTCGATTGACGCCAATGAGTGGAACCGAGTTCTTGGTCGTGACAACCATGCCCGTCGTCAGAAACTCGTACATGCCCGACGACAACTGCATTTCGATGTCCGGATACGCGGATAGACTGGCGGGAATGTGAATTAGCTCCTCACGCCGGACTGCCGTGGACGCGATGATGACCTTGTCGACTCTGTGCATCTCGACGATCGACGGCAGCATCCCTAGCCCGCCAATCACGGGCAAACCTTCCACATAGCGCTGCTGAGTCTCGTCAGACTGCCAAACCCGCGGCTCAACCAGTCCAACGATGTCGAGGCCAGACTGGCGACAATCGCCGCATCGCTCGACCAGCATCGCGGCTTCTTCGTTCGTGCCGATTATGACCGTTCGTTCGACGAAGAAGTCGCGGCTCCGCAAGCCATACGCGATGCGCCGCAGAACCACGCGCGACGCAATCACAAACACAACTGAGAAGAGCCAGCCAAAAACCAGCCACGCTCGTGCAATCACAAATATCGGCACGAGGAAGCTAAAGGTCATCACGACCATCATACCGATCGTGCACGCATTGAAGATGCGACGGTACTCCTCAGTCCCACCGAGCAGATAGCGGTAGTCATACAGTCTTTGCAACCAGAAGAGTACGAGGTAGGCGGGAATCAGGAATCTTACAATTGTCGAATAATAGGTGTAGTTGGGCACTACCTCGGGTCGAAAAGCAAATCCCTGTTCAAACCGCAACCAGTACGCAAACAGAAACGCAATGCCGAGAACGACGGCGTCGGAGAAAACAAGAAGTAAGCGCCATAGCTGTTTGTGCCACTTGCGCGCAAGCGCCTCTACTTTCGAGACGTACGTCATATGGGTACCCACATGATCTGTGTTGGTTACCATGGCGCCTCCCAATAACTGAAATCCCCGTATCTCTGGGGCGTCGCTCTGTGACCGTATCGCCGTGCCACTGTGTTGTCAGTCGATGTTCGGCAGTCTACAGTATTTTATCCCGCTGGCGTGATTCGGACGCCGCAGGCCAGTCAATCTACAAGGTCCGGATTGTCAACAGTCCAGAACTTATCAGTTTGTACCCCGAATGCACCTCATCCTGCAAGTCGGCGAAATCGATTGGTCAGCATTCGATATCGCCACCGGAAGATCCAGCCTGTTCAGCCAGCGCTAGTCTACCGACCAAGCCCCAAACTGGGTCGCACCCGAGATCTACACAACCTTGCTTCACGATCACGCAGGATACCATGCCGGCGCGACGTCTTCAGATGATTCAGATGAAACGCGATTCCGTCCACGTATTCGCCACACCAAGTCAACGATCCCTAGAGCGGCAAATACTACCAACACCGCGTCGACCGGTATTCGATACCGGATTAAGGTCCAAGTTAGCAGATGAATGCCCGTGTATCCCAGGCAGAATCCCATCAGCAGAACGATCGCCGACTGTTGGCCACGGGTGATCGGCCTCCTCAGCACCCCAAATGCCACCCAAAGACCGTACACCATGAATGGTAGCAATAGTCCGAACGACGCAACTCTCGCCACATTGCTGATGAAGCCGGAGTCGGGCGAAGGCCAGAACTTGAAGTACTCCCGGGCCCGGCTCACGGAAAGCAAGGCATACCGGCCGGGGTCGTCCAGAACGAAGTTGATTCCCTCTTTCAGCAACGCGCTATCCAATTCCGCCTCGTTCAAGTGCAAAAGCTCAGGCGGGATCAAATCGATGTACGACGGCCCGTCGTCGGGCAAAATCGGCACGAAACTGGTCCCATGGTACGGATGGTTGCCCCAATAGAACGCGAATCCGGAGTTCGTGTTTAGCGGTACGAACGTGTCGAAGGCTCGATAGTTTCGAACAGTCCAAGGTACGATCAGCGCCGCAACAATTGCCAGCGAAAGCGCCGTCCCGGCCAAGATGGACCACAACCGCAGACCGTCACTGCCATTTCCGTCTCCCCGCACGCGCCAGAATGCCCACCACAGCCAAAGGATCATGAATGGCGCGAACAACAGAAAGAGCTGGCGCAGAAGAATCGTGACGCCGAACGCAAGACCCAACTCCACCCATAACGACCGGTACTTGGGTAGGTGCGCGCCGTCGCCCGTGTCCTTGTCTGCACGAAACGGGAACCGCATCAGGCAGTCAAGCGTCCACAGCACGGCAACCACATAGAACGTCTCCGTAATCAGCGCGCCGGAATAGTAGACGAAGTAGATATAGACGGCGGCCAGGCCAGCGGCTACTGCACCTACCGTCCTGCCGAAAAGGCGTCCGCCGATTCGCCACGTGAGCCAGGTATGCAGAATGCCGGCAATGATCGCCTGAATGACCCTCGCCGCAACGGGCTGAGCACCGAAGACTCCGTACACGGCCGACAGATACAGCGTGTACAGGAAACTCCAGTGGGCGGTCGGTTCGCCGCCTCGCGTGGCCGGCCAGTGATCCTCGGCAAAACTGAAGCCGTGACCGCCCAGCACTCGCTTTGCCAAGCCGTCATACGAAATCTGATCGTGTACGCCCGGCAGAGCGTCCATGGAATTGCCCTGATACAGCGCAGAGCCCACGCGCAGCACTACCGCCACCACGATCACGGCGACCAACACGCCGCCCCAGGATGGTCGCCACTTGCCGCCGACCGTCGCACTACTCAGTCATCCGAGCATCCGCATTTTCGGTCACGCCTGCAGAGCCCCCTTACCAGGCGCTCCCCCATCGCACATCGCGTCTTCGTATATTCCTTCGAGCTCGGCAACGACAGCATCCCACGAATGGTACGCTTCCACGTAGCTGCGGCCGGCTGCGCCAATCGCCTCCCGTTCCTGCTTTGTTGGCCAGCATATTCACGATTGCCGACGCTGTTGCCTCCGCCCCATCACCGACCAACAAGTCGAGTCCGGGCTTCGCCCGTATCGCGGACACGCCCTGTGGACTGGCCACGACTGGCGTCGCACATGCCATGGCCTCCATCACCTTGTTCTGGATGCCCGCCCCGTAAGGCATCGGGGCCGCTGAGACCGCTGCTTTCCACAAATACTCGCGCAAGTCCGGCACTGTCCCGGTAACTACTATCCGCGAATCGCCGGTCGCCAGCGCCCGCACGCTGGATGCGGGATCCTTGCCGACGATCCATACTTGGGCTTGCGGCTGATTCTCCCACACGTTCGGCATGATGTCCTTGACGAGGTGCAAGGCCGCCGTAACATTCGCGTGGTAGCTCATCTTTCCCGTCAGGACAACGGCCGGCTCCCGGTGCACGTCACGTCGTGGCGCGAAATACTCAAGGTCAACGCCGTTGGGCAGCACCCGCACTTTGTCCTCGATTCCGTCCCTGTCAAGATGGGTCCCATCCCGTGGACCGCCACGAGCTTCCAAATCTGCAAGCCGCAGCAGCGCCATTCGGTCCACGGGCGAGGTAACCGTAACACGATCGAACAGGTGCAGCAACTGCCCCTCATACGTCCGAGTCCGGCCCAATTCGAGGCGCGTAATGAGTCGGCTCTTCAGGCTGCTGCTTTGCTCCGCGGCCTGTTCGAAAAGATGCGAGATGCAATCCACGCTGTCCCAAATGATCGGCACGCGGCTACGTCCGCCCGCAGCGCCACGGCTGCCCCACGCCTGCATCTCACGAGCAAGTTCCAGCCCATACGCGGATCCGCGCAGGTGCTCGATATGAACCACGTCAAACTGTCCGCTGCGCACCAGTTCCGAAAGGCTGGCTCCGAGGTCGGCCTGACGGGAATAGACCGACTGCAGCGGCTTCTTCGTCGGCAGCGCGACAGCGCTATTGAGAACAGATCGCCATGCAGGCATCTGAAAGGACTGCACGGTTGCGCCGAATCCCTCCAACTCGCAGATATTGGCTTCATCTTCGCGGTGCGTCGACACGCACAGTAGCGTCACTGCATGTCCCCGGCGCATTAGCGCGCGTATCAACTGATAGGGGCGCACGCGGATTTGGCTCGGCACGTATGGAGTGACGTACAGGACGTTCACGGTCGAACCTCTGTCGGTGAATCCGCGATCACGCGTAGACCTCATCCCATTCCTGGTATCGGTTGCGCCAATCGTACTGCGATTCAAGCGCCAGTCGTCCCGCCCTCGCAATCTGCTCTCCGCGGTGCGGATCGCGAAGCAATTCGATCGTCATCTCAGCAAACGCCTCGGCGCTGTCTCCAATCAGGATATCTTCGCCTGGCGATACGCCGATCCCTTCAGCCCCAATTGTTGTGCTTACAATGGGCACGCCCCACGTCCACGCGTCCAGGATCTTCACGCGCATGCCGCCCCCTGAATGCAAAGGGACAATGAAGGCGGCCGTCTCCGCCAGATACGGCTTCGGATCGGGCGCATAACCCGTTACGTCCAAATTGCGTGCGTCGAAGCCCAATTTGTGCAGGCCCGCAGGCGGCTGCTTGCCGATCACAGTCAACACTGCATCGGGCGCCTGGGCAAGCACCAGCGGAAACACATGCTCTGCGAACCACAACACCCCTTGTGCATTGGGCGGGTAGTGCAGCCCCCCCAGGAACGTCACGCGCCGCGAATCGGCGCGGCGATCCACCGGCGCTTCCGTTGCCGGGTCCGTACAGATTGGGATGACGGCCGACTTCGGCGCCCGCGTACCCGCTTCGATCGCGCGCTCGTCCACCGCCTCAAAGTCCTCTTCCGTGACCCACGCCACGCGATCGAATCTAGCACATGTCTCCACTTCGAATCTCGCCATCTTGCGAGCTTCGATGGCCAAAAGCGCCCGCTTCGCCGGATTCCCTTCGCCTTCGGCAAGCCGCTCCGGGATCAGATAGACCGCGTTATGCTGGTCCAGCACCGTCAATGGTCTCTGAAGCGTATCACCCATTTCCGCCGCTGTGAGCGCGTACGGCGCCATCCAAAGCTGGTCCGAATGGACGGCATCGAACGGACCATGATCTGCGATGACTGTCGCCAGCTCGACATTCATCGCCCGCACTCGATCCCGCTGGATGATGAACGGGCGTGACGTGACGAGACTCCGCACCAGGTGGGCTGCATCCTGACTTCGCGAACGCGGCATCGGGATCACCCGCACGTCCGAGCAGTATTGGCCTAGATGTCCTATCGCCTCTTGTGTGTCCGTCTGGCGAACGAATGAAACGAGTACGACGTCATGCTCCTGCGCCAAATAGCGCAGTACATAGTACGCGCGAGTCTTTGGCCCGGCATCGAGAGGATAGGGCAGCACCTGTGTCAAGAACAGGATTCTCAAATCGTCTGATTCCTATGGCAAGCGCCCTCAGAAGCAGGCCGTATACCCTCATCGTCCGGGACGCTGTACGTCATGGTCTCAACCGTCAGCAAGCGCATATCAGTCCTCAAAGAACGCCTGCCATTCAGTGCCGGCGAACTGCTGCTTGAGTTCAACGTAATTCGAGATAGACTCCGACAGCGGCTTCGTGATCTGCCGATGAGTCTCCGGCGCAACCTCAAGTCGTTCCACGCCCAGGAACTGCTGTACCCGCGCCATCTCGCCGTCGATGTCGGCAGCCAGGCTCTCGTACTCCACATGGCAGACGGGGTGATCGTCGAATAGCTTGTCATACGCATCGTGCCACGATTGCGTCTGCGTGAAGTCGGCCAAGCACTCCTCAAAGTCAAGCGCCACGGGCCGGAATCGCTGGTCTTCACCCGTCACATTGACCCACCGATCCGTTTCCATAGCAAGCTTGCGAGATAAATGCGTTCTCAACACATTGTTCCGCTTGATATGGACCACGTGTATCGCCTCGTCCTGGATAAGGTACTCCCAAACAGCGCGCCATCGCTCGTCCTGCGCATGGTAGTAGAATATCTTGAATCCGACGGCGCGAATACCAGCCGGCTGCTTGCGAAAAACCTGAGAGCGCAGCAAGGCAACCGGATCGTTCTGAAATTGCTGGTGCAAGCGTTTGCCCTGCCCATATCCGGTCAATCCCCAACTGATGGTCTCCTTGTTCTGAAATATCTCGCCAAACGCTGTGACCTGCGGATGCGAATTCAGGAGCCCGCGCAGCAAGTTTGAACCCGACCTGGACCGGCCCAGTACAATGAATCGTGTGTAGTCCTCGTGGCCAGTGACCAGCCCCAAGTCCAAGGCGAGATTGCGAATGGAAGGAGACTCCATCAGACGACCAAACGGTGACATTCACACCGCCTTCCGTTCCAAGTTCCTGACCGCATATTCATGCTGTCTGACCATGAACCTCTCGCAGCGCACATCCTCATCCAAACATGTACCGATACACAGACCGCGCCCGGCCTCTAGCCATCAAATCCATCACCAGCATGGGGATCCCCAACGCCAGAACAAAGACGATTGCCACAGTAAGCAACGGCAACGGAAGCAGCCACGGCGCGAAAGTGTAAATCACCAGCAGGGCCAGGTCAATCACGATCAGGTGCGTCAGGTACACTCCGTATGTATTCTTGCCCACGGCTTCGAAGGATTTCACTGCCGGAATTGCGTTACGTGATACCAGCGGCGCCATCAACACGAGCGTCAAAGGATAGATGTGGACGGCCGCAGGAAAGTCGGCAAGCGCAGCGGTGTCCAAAACGTCCAGCGCGTAGAACAAAATGGTAACAGCGGCCAGCACCCATACAAAGCGGCGCAACACCGGCTTCACCTGTTTCAAATTCAGACCGATAACCATGCCCAACGGGAAGTAGATCGCCCAGAGCGCGAGCGTTCCACCCAGGATCGGAGGCGACAGATAGTCCGCCCAACTGGGCAGGGTGATACCGAGCGTCCCCGGATACTCGATCATGATAAGAACGACCTGGTACGCCCCAATGACCAGCAGTAACGCCAGACCGAATCGCCTGCTCAGCGGCGCCAGCAGCGGCGATATCGCGTAGTAGAAAATGAGCAATGGTATGAAATGAAACGGGTACCCCACCAACAGGTTCTTCACGTATCCCAGCGGTGACTGGGCTTCGCCCCGCTGCACGAACACCAGGAGGTAGAACACCATCGACCACACCAGGTACGGCCACAGCAGTCTCAGGATCGACGACCGAGCAGTGTGCCAGGAGAGCTTCGGCGGATTGCCGCGCGCTGCGTAGGCGATGAAACTGCCCGATATGAATAGGAACAAAGGTACGGCAGGCTTTCCCGATCGGTGCAGCATCACCAATATCAGATTCTGCCACTGATAGGCGATCTCGTGGCCGTGGCTGAGCAACTCGCTCACCTGCAGGTCGATGGAATGATGAAGGACTATCAGCACCATAGCCAGACCCGACAAGGCCACGTATTGTCTGCTCATCTACGCCTTCCTATATACAAGAGCGGACCCCCTCTACTTCTGGAGGTCCGCTCCGATTGCATCTTGTATGACGAATCGTCAGCGTTGCAGGGAAGGCAGGAAGAGCGAAGGATCGCTTCCCGGAACGTCGCCGATCGTCACCACAGCGGCCTCATGCCGTGTGGTAACTCCCTGATCGTTCACGTCCTCAAGTACATAGTAGTACGTGCCGTCGCCCGGCTGATCCGTGAATTGATACGATGCCTCCGAATCGCCGCCGCTCGACTGAATCATCTCGCCCGAAATCAACTCGTATTGTCCGTCCGCCGCGTTCGCACGATAGATGTTGAAGCCGCGGTTGTAGTATTCGCTGTACGTCAGCCACGACAGCACGGCAGCGTCTCCGCTGGCCCGCGCCGTGAACGAAGCCAAGTCGACAAGCGACACATCCTCAATCTGCAGCACTACCGTGTCGCCAACCAACGATGCCGAAGCCTCAGGCAGTTGCAGTGCGCCCGATTCCACCCATTCGATGGGGCCGTCCGGTAGTACCTGCGGCGGCAAGCCATCGTTCAGCGTGCCGTCCCAAGAATTCAGACTATCGTCTGTGACAATCGTGCCCGCGCCGTCGGACATCTGGTGATACGCGGCCAGACCGGGCTCGTCACCGTCCAGCGGCTGCAACAGCTCCAGCGCTGATGTCGCCACCGGTCCGAGGACCAGACCAAACACGCACCTCATCGATCTCGCCCTCGAACGACCAATTGCGATTTGCATTGTTAATGACGCCGCCATATTGAAGCGTTGGAAAGGCGCCTGTACTCGGCTGCGCCGTCGCGCCGCTCGCAACACTGCCGACGGCCACGCCGTCTTTGTACGCGGTCAGCGTTCCGCCATCGTGAACAAAGCCGATCTGTGTCCACTCACCGGGCGTATATTCTACGCCTAGTCGCGTCGAAGCCGCCATCGTAGTTCCAGATCCACAGACGATCCGCACCATTGATCTCGCATCGAGAGATGCCCCACCAACGCGGCCGGTCTCCAATCACCGCGTCGCAGAAGGCCGGCGTAGGCGATCCGGCACGCTCGCCACTCCAGTCGGCTTGACCCACATGGTGAGTGACTTCGAGCCTTCCCATCCGCTACCGAATACATTCGCAGTCTCGGCAATCCTCACGAAGTCGTTGGATCCGTCGAAGCGTAGGGCATAGCCTGCCTGCGAGGCTTCCTGCACGTCCACGGTCACGGTTCCCGTGCTGCCAGCCCCGGTCCCATCATCCACCGCATAGGTGAAGCTGTCCATGCCCACAAAGCCCGGATTGGGCGTATACGTGACTTCGCCGCCGTTGTGCACCGCTGCGCCGCTTGACGCCGCTCCCACCGCTGAAACAGTCAAGGAGGGCCCATCCACATCGATGTCGTTAGCTAGCACATCGACCACGACCGGTGTATCGATGGACGTGGCGGCCGCATCATCGACGGCCAACGGAGGATCGTTCACGGCGTTGACCGTGATGTCCACCTGCGCTGCGGCTGAATCCACAAATCCGTCATTGGCCACAAAACTGAAGCTGTCGGGCCCACTGTAGTCACCATTTGGCGTGTACGTCAGATTCGGCTCCAAGCCGCTGAGCACGCCGTTACTCGGACCACTGACCACCCTGTAGGTAAGCGGATCTATGTCTGGATCCGAACCGGTCAACGTCAGGCTCAGGGCCATATCCTCGTCCGTGGCGAGCACCTGCGAGTTGGCCGCCGGCGCAGAATTCACGCGCAGTACGTCGAGGTTTACGGTCGCCGTGCCGACGCCGCCGTTTCCATCCTCCACCGTGTATGTGAAGCTGTCGGCGCCATAGTAGCCCACGTTCGGGGTGTAGCCAACATCCACGCCGTTGTTCACTGCGACACCGTGTGACGCTGCACCAACGCCCGTCACAGTCAGCCCATCGCCGTCCACGTCATCATCGTTCGCCAGAACGTCTATGGCGACACCCGTGTCCTGCTCCAGGCTTGCGACGTCGTCGGTCGCCACGGGAGGATCATTCACAGGATTCACCGTGATGTCTACCGTAGCCGGCAGCGAATCTACGAATCCGTCATTGACAACAAACGTGAAGTTGTCGGCGCCGTTGAAATCTGCATTCGGCGTGTACGTTACATTCGGCGCTGTGCCGCTCAATACACCGTGCGCGGGATCACTGTCCACACGATAGGATAGCGGATCTCCATCTGCGTCTGATCCAGTGAGCTCAATCGCCAGTGCTGTGTCTTCGTCAGTGCCCAGCACCTGCACGTTCGCAACCGGTGGCGTTGTGTCCGGCACGCCGCCGAACGCCCCCGATGTCACCCAGCTCGCATCTGACATTCCGCCACGCATGTCGCCGGTCACGGCGTTGCCGCTGTCGTCGGTCAACACCGTCCCAGCCCCGTTGCTCATGCGATAGTAGACGCGCAGATCACCCCAGTTCGGATGGCTTGCGTCCAACTCGCGATACATCCAGGCCTGAATCGTAGATTGCTCAAGCGCCGCCGACCAGAACTGCACCTCGTCAATCTCACCGCCGAAGAAGCTGGCTGGATCAGTCCTGTGGCCACCGCCGATCCAAAGATTGCCGTCCCGCGGGGCGAACGTCGTTCCGCTAACGATGCTGCCGGCGAACTCGCCGTTACTGTACACGGTCAACAAGCCGCCCGCATGCACCATTGCAATGTGAATCCACTCATCCGGCACGAACTCAACGGCCACCGTATCCGGCCCGCCGTCGGAGTTCCACACTCGCAACCTGTCGCCGTCGCCTAGGTTTGAGCGATTGATGCCAAACACGCGCGGCCGATCGGTTCCAATGATGAATTCGCCAATATTGTCTGCCGTCTGCCCCTGCACAGGGCCCGCCGGCTTCAACCACAGGCTGATCGTCTTGGTCGTGGCCCAGGCGGGGCCCATTGCATCGCTTGTGTCACCCGAAAACACCACATCGTCTACGCCGTCAAACTCCAGCGCGTAGCCGGCATCATCCGCGAAGACGGCTGAGGTGGACGCAAGCATTGAGACAACTAGAAAGAGCGCAAGGGCCGTAAGCCTACGTAGGTACCGTGTGTTCATGGGGTATCCCCCTCCAATGCTCGACTGCGCCGCACCTCGAAATAACCGACAAGTCCTCGCAAAGAAAGACCGTTTCACGTTCCGTACCGCTACATCTACTTAACAAAGGCCCGGAACAGGCAGTTCCGGACCACTTTGATTTGTTGAGGTCACAAGATTATCATCAATCGGTTGGAACGCCAAGCGGTGGAATTCGTAAATACTCTGTTGTTCGACGCTTGCGCTCCAGATCATCAAAAACCCTTTGGATCTGCTCGCTTTCCAGGTTCAATGCCTCCGCGGCTACCGTGGTGGGTACGTCATTGTCCATTGCATACCAAATGAGGTCCATCTGCTCAAACGGTAGGCGGAAGAAGAACTCCTCCTGCGTACTCTCTGCACTGTACGTGTCGGACGTGGGCGGCCGCTCAACTATCTCTTCCGGAATGCCCAAGTATTCGGCCAGTTGGTAGACCTGCGTCTTGTACAGATGACCGATAGGCTTGACGTCCATCGCTCCGTCGCCATACTTCACGAAGAAGCCCTGATCGTGTTCGTTGCGCTGTGGCGTCCCGATCACGGCATAGTCACGCAGTTCCGCATGATAGTACAGGAGCGCTGCCCGACTTCTCTGCTTGAAGTTAGTTGCCGCCACGATTTGGCGCGTCTGCGCGGGTGAAAGCCGTTTCGTCTTCTCTTCACCTTCCGGGCTGACAATCGTCACACTGAACACATTGAGTGTATCGCGCTCCAGCAGTCCCGTAGGCAACGTGATCTTCACGCCGTACGTGCTGTCATAGTCCGGAAATACGGCGCGCACGGCTTCGTCGCGCCGCCGATAGCATCCGAAACCGTCAAGCGGCCCCGTCACGTCTTCCACGATCGGAGTTACCCCGAACTGCCGGCAAACAAGCCGCGCCAGCCGCGCGCTCTCTGGACTGGACTCCTTCTCCGGTAATAGAATCGCCGTCAGATGCTCTGTCCCCAGTGCACGCACGGCCAGCGCGAGCACGACAGCCGAATCCACGCCGCCACTGACTCCGAGAACGCCTCCCCTGCGCCGCAGCACATCAAACACATTGTGGCGCAAGGAACTCGAAATCCGCTCCACTTCTTGGGCGGCATCCAGCTTCAGAACATCACGGTCAAAATCCGGCATCACTAGCTCACTCATTACGTTCCCCTGCAGTCATCTAGCCTTTGGTTCCGGCATTGCGGCCATACCTCTGACCACGATCTTCACATTGTCATTCTTTGAAAGCGCGGGCGGTGGCCGAAACTCCCGCACGAATTGTTGATGTAGAAGCTGGGTCGACAGCACGCCCACCAACGCCATGTCATCTGTCTCGGAAAGCGTTCCAGTTTTGGCCTGCTTTTCGACGAGACGTCCCACCGCCGCCGGATTGAAGTATCCAGCGCTGGCGATCCGCTCAGGCGACAGCGCTTCAGCCACCCAATCCAACGGTGTTCCGTCGAGCATGAAGCTCTTGTGAATCGGTGCACGGTACGGCCTCTTCGGCCTCCGCCACACTGACTCCGGTACTACTCTGCGGCCGATCCGCTTCAGAAGATACTTCTCAGTCAACGCCCTCAGTTTCACGCGGGACGGCAGCTGATTGCTGAACTCAACCACCCGATGGTCCAGAAAAGGAAATCGCCCTTCCACGGAATGCGCCATCCCGACCCGGTCCCCCTGCGAGGACAACAGATATTCGCTCATGAATATCGTCAACTCAAGGTATTGCGAGCGCGCCAGCGGGCTCCACGTCTGAAAATCGGCGGGCAGGTCCACACCGTCAAGGAACCCCGCCCCGTTGTCGCCGGTTTCGGCTCGCATATCTGACGAGAACAGACGTTGCGTTCGACTTGTGTTCCGCCAGCGTATCTGGTGCGAATAGTCCGGTGCGTCGACATCCGTCAGCCCGGCGCCGAAGAACCTAGTCAGGTATACATCCCCGCTCTTCCCCAGCTGTCCGATGTACGGGTAGAGCTTGCGAAGCAACGCAGCGCGCTGCGCAGAGTCCGGCTCACGGGCCCAAAAGCGGCGAATCTTGGCCTCCTTGAATATGTTGTACCCGGCCAGTATCTCATCCGCGCCCTCTCCGGTCAACACAACCTTGAAGTCTTGCTCGTGGACCAACTTCGCCAGGAGGTACATTGGCGCCGGCGACGTGCGCAGTATCGGCGTCTCAGTGTGCCAGATCACGTCAGGAAACGCGTCCCCAATATCGCGATAACTGCACTTGGTCATCACATGTTCGGTGCCTAAGTGCTGCGCCATTGTCTCCTGGTACGGGCTCTCGTCATAGTCCTTGTCCTCAAAGCCAATCGAGAATGTCCGCAATGGCGTGTCCGTGAATGATCGGATCAAGCTGGCGATCACTGAGGAGTCGATGCCGCCGCTCAAATATGCGCCCACCGGAACGTCTGCGCGCAAGCGAATACGCGTAGAATCTACGAGCAGGTCAAACAACTGCTCCTCGTATTCCTCCATCGGCGCCGTCACCGGCGCTTCTCCCTCCGGGAACGACAGATCCCAATAACGTTGGATCTCGGGATCACCATCCGCCGTCAACAGCAACCAATGTGCCGGCGGCAAGGTCTCAATGCCTTCAAACGATGACCGGGGCGATAGCGGGCTCCAATACGTAAAGACCTGTGCCAGCGTCGTGGGATCGATCGTGGCCATGACCTCCCCGCTGCTGAACAGCGCCTTCATCTCTGACGCGAACAACAGAGCGTCTCGCTGCACCGTATAGTACAGCGGGCGAATCCCCATGCGATCCCTTGCCATGAACAAGCTACGGTCGGTCTCGCTCCAGATAGCGAACGCGAACTGCCCATTCAACCGCCGCACGAAGTCACATCCGTACTGCTCGTACAGGTGCAACAACACTTCAGTGTCCGAAGTCGTCGAGAACTGGTGGCCCTGCTCCTCCAGTTCCCGCCGCAACTCAATGTAGTTGTATATCTCGCCGTTGAAAACGACCCACAACGTACCATCCTCGTTGCACAGCGGCTGCTGGCCCGACGACAGGTCGATAATGCTCAATCGCGCGCTGCCCAAGCCCATGCCGCAGCGCTCGTCCATATAGGAATACACACCAAATTCGTCGGGACCGCGGTGGCGGATCGACCCGAGCATTTGCCCGATCTCATCCGTCTGGATGAGTCGCGGTCGCTTCAAGCTGGCGATGCCCACGATGCCGCACATCAGGCCAGCCCCGTCTTCTTGATCTTTCCACTATCCGTCTTCGGCAGCGAATCGCAGATCTCCACGTACTTCGGGATCATGAACTCCTCAAGGTTTCCCCGACAATGCCGCAGTATCGCCCGCTCGTTCAGGTCAGCGTCGTCTGTTACCACGAAGGCCTTGATTGCTTCACCCAGCACGGGGTCAGGCACCCCAATGACGGCCGCTTCCCGCACACCGGACAGCGAGTACAGCACATTCTCGACCTCCTTTGGAGCTACCTTCTCGCCACGGCACTTGATGATGTCGTCTTTGCGGCCCACGAAATACATGTAGCCTTCCGCATCACAACGGAAGAGATCACCACTATGGCACACTCGTTCCCCGGGGATTCGGGCCCGGTCTGTACCGCGCTTCCGTCGCCTCGGGGTTGTTCCAGTACCCCCGCATCACATGTCCACCACGAATCACGAGCTCGCCTATCTGGCCCGGACCCAGGCGGAGTCCATCCTCACCTTCTATCCACACTTCCGTACCAGGTATTGCGATCCCGACAGAATCGGGGCGGATGTCAAGTTGTTCAGGCGGGAGATAGAGCGTGCGCTTTGTTTCCGTCAATCCATACATGGAATACAACGTCGCCTGCGGAAAGAGCTCCCGAATTTCTTCAATGTGGCGCGTCGGCAAAGCTGCGGCCGTGTTCGTGATATAGCGCAAGCTGCTCAGGTCATACGTGCTCAGGTCCATCTTCAATAACATGGCGAAGATGGTCGGTACGCCGGGAAAACCCGTGACTCCTTCCGCCTCTAGCTGGCGCATCACTTGGCCGGATAGGTGAATGAGCGTTCCAGTACCAGTGTTCCGCCAAACTTGAACACCATCAACAATTGATACAGACCGTAATCAAATGACAGTGGCAGCGCGCTGAGAACGATGTCGTCGGCGACGTTTTCCAAATAGGTAATAATGGATGACGCGGCAAACACCACATTCGCGTGCGACGACATGACTCCCTTGGCATCGCCCGTACTGCCCGACGTGTAGATCAGACACGCCAGGTCCTGATCGATAGCCAGCCGGGGTGGACACTCTGGCGTGAACTCGGCCTGTACCGTATCAAACGCCAATGTCGCACCGCTCGATGTCCGCACCGGTACGTCGCCGTCGCCGGCCCAAACCGTAAGGACCACCGACTGCGCAGCAGCCAGCGCGTCGACCGCGATTTGTGACTGCTGGCTACGAGCCACGAGCGCTTTCGCTCCACAGTTGCTGAGCATATACCCGAGCTTGTCTGCCTTCATCGACGCATTGGCAATCACAAACACCGCATTCGCCTTCAGAACCCCAAAGATCGAAACGACAAGTTCCACGCTGTTCGGCAGGAACAAAACCACGCGGTCGCCTCTCTGCTACGCCGTTCACGCACAGCGCATTTGCGACCCGGTCGGCCATGGAGTCGATTTCCGCGTACGTAAGGCGTCGTCCGTCACATATCAGCGCCGTCTTGTCGGGAAACCGTTCGGCGCTCAGCTCAAGAAACTCGTGAACCAGGTTCATGTTGCTCCCGTCACAGATTAGCCTAGCCAAACGCTAGGACGCGGTGTGCTCTTCAACATACCGGACGAGATTGTTCACCGTATCGAAATTGTCGGGCACGATGTCGTCATCGTCCACAGCAAACTTGTAGGTCTCTTCCACAAACAGAACAAGTTCCACCACGCCCGTCGAGTCAATAATACCTTCATCCAGAAACGATGT
Organism: uncultured Chloroflexia bacterium; assembly: GCA_963752485.1. Lineage (GTDB taxonomy): Bacteria > Chloroflexota > Anaerolineae > Caldilineales > Caldilineaceae > JASGTU01. Next base: position 497,762 of record CAVVYP010000006.1, on the reverse strand, counting down.
GTCGTCGCTGTAGTCGAATCCGTTCTCGCTGAAGAGTATCGTCTCGGCAACAAACTGACGTATCTGATCTGCGATGCTCATCTCATTCCCTCTTCCCTGTTTCTCAAGTCTCATTTCCTGCGACTGTGCAATCTTGCTAGTACGCCCCAATGTTTCGAATCAACTGCGCGTAATTGCCGGCAAGAGAACGGTACCGCTGTGCGGCGGCATCGTTTCGAAAGGCAAGCAAGGGCGTCAAGCTCAATCGCGCCAGCGCCGTCACAAATATCACCGCTTTGTACGCACGCGCAGCTAGCGAGCCCTGGTGTTTGCGAAAATAGACAATCTTGCTGCGATACAACTGCAAGAACATCTCGGAGGCCACCTGCTGCGTGCTCTGCCCTCCGTAATGCACGACCCGAGATCGTGGAACCCAGTACACTCGCCAACCCGCATTTCGAATCCGCAGGCACAGATCGATCTCTTCAGTATACATGAAATACTGCGCGTCCAGTAGGCCCACGTCTTCAAGTGCTTTGCGCCGCAAAATCATCGACGCGCCCTGGACGGAATCCACCGGCTGTGGCGCGTCCACCGTCCATGTGGAGGCCGGGTACTCAGCATAGGAACGCACCGAATCCAAATGAAGGAGCCTCCACAACTCACGCGACAACGTTGGCGCCGGCCAACTGGATATCTGCAGGGTACCATCGGGATTCAGCAGATGCGAACCCGCCGCTCCCGCGTCCGGCGTGCTGCTCATGAACTCGATCAACGACGAAATCGCCCCGTCCATCACTTTGGTGTCCGGATTGAGCAACAGCACGAATTCGCCGCTACTCTCGACTATCGCCCGGTTGTTCGCAGTAGCAAAGCCCACATTCTCGTCGTTCTCGACGAGCTTCACCCACGCGAACCGCCGGCGAATGTGTTCCGGACTCCCGTCTGAAGACGCATTGTCCACGACAAACGTCTCCACTGAATCGGGTGCAAGTCGTTCTAGTTCGCTCTCAAGGGACGCCAGGCACGCCGACAGCACCTCCCTGGTATTCCAGCTCACGATGACGATTGACAGCCTCATTGCCGCTCCGTATCCGTTGCCGTGATTTCTGCGATCAACTCGGACAGTTGCCTATGCACAACTGCGCTATCGTACTGATCGCGCACCAGCGAATACGCATTGTCTGCCAACGTCCACCGCTCTTCCTCGGCGCCAAGCAAACCGACGACCGCGCGGCGAAAGCCATCTGCACTGTCAGCTATCAAGAGATGCTTGCCGCTCTCCACGGCCAGCCCCTCGGCCCCCTTCGAAGTGGCGACGACGGGCGTCCGAAGAGCCATCGCCTCCAGGATTTTGAGCCGGGATCCTCCGCCCGTAAATATGGGCGCAAGGCTCACCGTCGCCGAAGCAATCCACGGCCGCACGTCGTCAACCATCCCTGTCAGTGTCACGCCGTCCATATCCGGAAGAGTCCTGCCGCCGTGGTCCCCTGTAATCACCAACTCTATGCCTGGAACCTCCTCGCGAAGTGCAGGCAACACCTCACGCACGAACCACGCCATTGCATCGAAGTTCGGCGTGAAACTGAACGAGCCCGTGAAGATCAACCTCCTCGCCTGTTTCTCCACGTCAACTTGGCTGTACGACGCCAGGTCAATGCTGTTGGGAATCACTTCGATCCTCACAGAGTCCCCAACGATTGACGACAGTAGAGATTTCTCTTGCGATGACACAACAGTACACGCCTCGAATCCGCCCAGGATATTTTGCACGTATCTACGGTGCTTCTGCCACGTAAGCCCCTTGCGGGCCCGCGCCATGCTCGAATCGGCCGCTGGCATACTGCTCGTACAGCACGCCCAACTCGATCTCCTCCAGCAGGGCCGGCACGTCCCGGAAATGCCGGCTGTACGCCGCCATGTCGATTTGCGAAGCTATGATAAGTGAATAGTCGCCCCCCGCCACAGCCTCCCTGACATATCGCTCCATCTCCGGCGAATACGTGGCGATCACCGAGCGAGGTCGAATTCGCAGAAGACCCATCCGTGCCGCGAACACTCGTCGGATCAAACGGCGGGCGCTGCACGACCTTAATGTTTGCGCAGTTCGCTTCCTGACCGGTCGAGACCGTCTCGTCCGGTTCCACAAAACTCAGAAGTGTAACGTCGTTGTCCCGGCTCAGCGACTCCAGCATTCCATGGATGCGCAGTTTGGAGCCGTTCGTCGGCGGATACGGATACCAGCGAGACAAGAACAGGATTTTCACGAATCAGTACAAGTCCTAGGTCACACATCCTACGCACCAGTCGACCGCGAGACCAGGCGCCCAACCGACAAAACCATACGGCGGTCCCATTTGCGCACGAAGTTTACAACAGAATTCTACATTTGCAATCCGGACTGAAAGCCGCTACCGTAGGCGACCGCAGTAGGGAAACCGTCATGGAAGCGGCCAACTTCAGTAGCCAGTTGATGGCCATCCGGCAATGTTTGGCAGGTCATATCGTGGTATCGTTGTCTCGGGTATTCGCTCTTCAATACCCAGAAGATTGTGCGGTTGGGCAGCATGCGGAGTCGGTCAACTCGCCGAAGCGCCCTCTGCCAAAGCCGGTCTCGTCAGTTTTCGGCGCGCATGTTGCAGCAGATTGGGTTGCTTACTGAAGCGCCCTGCTGCACGAAATTGAGTGCCGATACATTTTCATTCGACAATGTAGGAAGGATTCGTATATGGTCCCATTGCGGTTGTATCGCGTATTCGCGCCCGTGGTTCTCTTTGTGATGTTGGCGATTGCTGCAGCTTCACTGTGGTTCGGCCCAAGGACGCTCGCAGTTCGCGCCCAGGACGCTCCCTCCAACTCCGTATTCCTGCCTAGCGTACTCGGTGACAGCGCCGAGCAAATGGCTCCAACCCCGGACTCACTTAGGCCAGGGCCCCTGGATTCCGCCGACACCGGCTTCGTCATTGACCACACCTCGGTTGCGCTCTTCGACCAGATTCCCGAGGAATATCTCGACCGGCGCCCGCAACCTTCACATGCTCTTCTCCGACCGCTCCGTCGGCCAGAACATCAACGAGGGCGCTCGACTGCCTGACCGCCTCGAGCTGGGCCGGCGCGCCCTCATCGTGCCGGCGCGACTACTACGACGCGAACTGGAACTGGAAGACATTCACCCAGAGTCGACCTGGACGCCGGAGAAGTGCCGGCTCGCATCCTCTTCGACCCCGACCCGCACCTACAACCGCGCCAACTGGACCTTCGAATTCACGGACCGGCGACTGGAGCTCACTGACCCAGGACTTCATCGAGAGTCTTGCCCCCGCCTACATCAACTCCAAAGATGTCCTTTCCTACCAGTTCAGCTATCTCAACGTTGACGAAGGCGACAACATCGCCGACCCCAACGTCGGCTTCTTCTCCGACAACCCGAACCGCTACGACATCCACGATCTCGAGGCCTACATGGCTCTGCATCCGGACAAGACCTTCATCCTCTGGACCACTAGCCTATCCCGCGGTATCGGCACACAACGTCGCAACCGACTTCAACATCATGATGCGCCTGTATGCACAGGCCAACGACATGATCCTCTTCGACGTGGCCGACATCGAGTCCCACACCGACCAAGGCGCGCCCTGCTACGACAACCGTGACGGCGTCCAGTATTGCACCGAAGCTGGCAACTGCGAGAACCATCCCGACGACGGACTGCAACATCCCCGGCGATCTGCCAGGACTACACGACGGAAGTCGACGGCGGTCACCTCGGCAGCGTCTCTGCCGGCAAAATCCAAGTCGCCAAGGCCTACTGGGTGCTCATGGCTCGGCTCGCCGGCTGGGACGGCATTGGTTCCTCGCCGACCGCCACACCGACGTCTAGCCCTGTTGCAGGCACGCCTACGCCGGTTCCGACCGCGTGGAATGTCACTCGGTTTCCGGATGCAAGGCTGAGTCCCGGTACCAATACGCCCGTCGCTGCCGCGACCAATACGCCGGTTCCGCCCACGAATACTCCCGCGCAGACGCCGACGCCTACCCAGACGCCGGTTCCGACAGACTCGCCCGGCGACAGCGCACGTGTTGGCGATGTCACAACCAACCTCGCGGCATATCCGGGAAGCCAGGTTCCACGCTATAGCAAGTTGGAGATCTCTTTCAGTTTGGACACGTCGTCGGAAAACCTTCAGATGCCATTCGATCCGCACCCGCCGCCCGGCGTGCAGGCCGGCATCGGAGTAACGGTGGACGCCCTCTTCACGCCCGACAACTGGCAGACGGTCTATAGACAACCCGCCTTTCACTACCAAAATTACCTACACGAGACAAAAAACGACCGAGAGTGGATCTATCCCACCGACGATTACGTCTGGAAGGTCCGCTTTGCACCCCATCAGGCCGGCGACTGGCAGTTCAAGCTTGTCGCTGAAGACGTCGACGGCTACACAGAAACAGCCCCGCAGTCTTTCTCCGTTGCTGAGTCTTCGAATCCAGGTTTTGTCACCGTTAGCCGGTCCGACCCGCGCTACTTCGAGTATGAAGATGGCGAATACTTTCCCGGGCTTGGCTACAACATGAACTACGACCACGTCAGTTGGACCGATCCGATACTGGACAACCGGGATCACTTCCAGATCATGTCCGAGAATGGCATCCAGCTGATTCGCATCTGGCTCTCACAATGGGCCATATTTGGCTCGGAATGGAACCCGTGGGCTCCCCAAGATCCCGACCTTCACTCCCAATACCTGCCCACAACCGGCATCGTCTTTGACGATGCCATATCCTGGCAGCGACGTTGCAATGCGCATCCGCGCCACGCACAACGCCTGCATGTTTATCGGCGCATGGAAAGCGCCGCCCGCCGTCAAGCGAAACACCACGTATCGTGTGCGCGTCCGCTACAGAACCGCGGACATTGCCGGCCCGCGTATCGCCGGCCAGCCCTTTGGCTTCGTAGCGAAGACAGGAGACTGGCTCTGGGGCGACGGCGCTATGTGCGACGATCCCGGCGTCGGCCTTGCGGTCACACCGCACCAGAACAACAACACCGGCGGCTGGCAGGTGCTGGAAGGCGCCATTTCCGTGGGCGAACGGGACTTCCTCCCCAATTTCTACCTGGTCATGGAGAACGTGTCGGCCGGCGACGCCTTCGTGGACCGTGTCTGGATTGAAGAGGATCTCGGCGGCGGTCAATACGGGCCGAATATCGTCTCCAAGCCGTGGATGGCGCATCACCAATATATGGAGCAGCGGAATTCGTTTGCGTTCGATCAAGTCGTAGAACTCGCCGAACAGAATGGCGTTTTCCTGCGCCCGGTGATCCTCGAAAAGAACGACCGCATATTCAACAAGATCAACTACAATGGCGAGCCGATTGCCTGGGACGCGCTCTGCTACGACTCGAACCCTTCCAACGATCCCGACGAATGCCCGGGCAATCAGTGGTTCTACGGGAACCGGCGCACCATGACAAAGACCCGCTGGCTGCAGCAGGCGTGGTGGCGCTATCTCCAGGCGCGCTGGGGCTACTCAACCAGTATCCATTCCTGGGAATTGCTCAATGAGGGCGACCCCTGGAACGAGTTGCACTACACGCTGGCCGACGAACTTGGCGCATACATGGCCCAATTCGCCCCGAACGACCACATGGTTTCCACGTCAACCTGGCACTCGTTTCCAGCGGTTGAGTTCTGGTCCAATCCGACCTATCCGGACGTGGATTTCGCCGACGTGCATCTATACGTGCCCGAATCAGACGCCAACTTCGACGATGCCGCTTCGGCCACCAACTCTGCCAGTGCCCAGTTTGGCGCTCAGCGTCCGGGCGGAGCAGGCAAGCCTGTGATTCGCGGTGAAACGGCCTTTGTGGTGAGCGGGACGGAGCCGCCGACATCTCTCTTCGACCAGGACACGGAAGGCGTGTGGCTACACAACTTCGTGTGGGGCGGCATCAACCCGGGCGGCCTACTGGAGTCCTACTGGAACGAGAACATCCACATCTACGGACAAAATGGCGATGGCTCATTCCGCTTCGACCACCGATCGCACTTCGGCGCCTACTTCAATTTCATTCGAGATATCCCGTTGAACAACGGGCACTACGAGGACGCCACCGCAGTTTCATCAAACGCCAACATACGCGTGTGGGGACAGAAGGACCCGATCAACGCCCGTTCCCACCTCTGGATTCAGAACAGACTGCACACATGGCGAAATGTGATCGCCGGGACTGCAATCCCATCGCAGTCCGCCAGCATCTCTGTGTCAGGATTTCAGCCGGGCGCAGGCTACACAATCGAGTGGTGGGACACCTACGAGACTGACCCATCCCTGCAGATTATGCGTACAGATACAGTCTCGGCTTCCCCGGACGGATCCATCACCTTTGCCGTGGACACTGCAGCCGATGTAGCCGTCAAGATCTATCCGCAATAGTGCGCGCGGTGCACCGGCAACAGGGCCCTTAGTCAGTCCCTTCTCCGGTCGCCAAGCGCTTGCGGCCTATCGCCCCATGATGCGCAGCGGCCGGCTCCGGCTGTTCGCCCGCCTTTGCATCCGACGACGAGTCCAGGATGCGAGCCAGCGCCACAAGTCCGCCGAGGTACAGCCATCCGAGTATGCTGGACCGCATTCCAACCATACCCACGTTGTACACAAAGGGCAGCACCCAGTCCCCTAACATCCCTGACACAATCATCGCCGCCAGTCCGCCGAGACAAGCATACACATAGGCGTGTGCGAAGCCGTCAGGCGCTGTATCCTTCAGCCGCCACCCCACTAGCCCAACCTTGGCAAAGAACCACAGATAGGCCAGCAGACCGAGGATGCCGGTCTGTGCGATCAAGTCCACATACTGGTTGTGCGAACTGAAGTTGACGTTGTAGCCGTTAATCCTGAACAGCGGCGTGTACCAGTAGTAGTTGGATGGGCCCAATCCCGTAATGGGATTAACCTTTACGAGGTTGAGCAAGGTCACCCACGCCTCGACACGTGTCGAATAGCTGTACGCGTCGCCCGCGATCAGTTCGGCGATGACGAACGGGGATGCGAACACGGCCCCGGCGGCCAAGACAATCCCGACCTTGGGCCACCTGAGAACGACGATCGTCCCCATCGCGATCAAAGGTGGAATCCAGCCCGACCGCCAATCGAATGTTTGAACTCCGGCGGCATAGATGGTTGCTGCCAACAGGGCTGCGAGCGCTACTCGATGCCACAGCTTCAGGCTGCGATTGAGGAAAAGCTGGCTGAATGTATGCGCACTCAGCCAAACCCAGAACAACGCACTCGTCGATCCCCAGGGGTAGAGCGCCACTGCGTACCGAAATGGACGCGGCAGCACGCGAGCGAAGATGTAGATGGCGCCGATGGCGACGAGCAGCCATACCATCCACTTCAACCAGCGAATATCCTTGACGTAGTACGCGACCATCAGAAATGCGCTGGCGGATAGCGCGAAAATGGCCACGCCTCCGACTTGGGATTCTAGAGGCGCGGGTGGCGCCGGAAACCAGCGCATCTGCCCAATCAGCAACGCCAGCACTGCCGTCCCTATCAACGCTACCAGCGGCAAGACCGGGACACCCTCGAATTGTCCAAACAACCGTCGCCGGCCCACCATGTCCAGGACCCATAGACCTGTGAAGAACACCAGGAGCAACACGGTGGGGTTGAGATTATCGGACGGACCGCGGACCGCAACCAACCCTGCGATGATCAGGACAAGCGGGCCCAATTGTGGTCGTTGCAAGAATACCAGGAGGACGGCGATACCCACGGGCAATCCTATCATGAGCGCCGCCACGGGTATCGACGACATCATGCCGGCAAATATGCTTACGCCCAGGACGCCGGCAATGATTAGTAGGCGTCGCAGAGTTATCCTATGCTCATTTAGCCACCAGCGCGGCCCGTCCATGCGCGACACGAACATCGACATAGTGATTCGACCGGCCTAGGCCGGTCGCTTGCCCCAGCGCTTGAACACGAAGTCCACCGTACCATCCCAGAGCGCCGCGGATGCCCCTGCTTCTCCGCGCGCCAGCGTGGGCGAATGCTCCAACTCGCGAACGTACGCAGCATAGCAGTCCATGTACCTAACCACGCGGTGATCGGCGCTCTGTGTTTCGCCATCATGAGCATGCGGTTTCTCGTGCTATAGTAGGTTACATTCGGATTCGGCCTGTACTCGCGCTGAACGCCCTTGTGCCAGAGCCGGGCTGCCGGAACATGCATACACGTCCAGCCGTGCCGTCGAGCCCGTAGGCACCACTCCGTCTCCTCCCAGTAGTAGAAAAATCGCTCATCGAGCACGCCGATCTCCTCGACCATCTCACGCCGCGCCATGATCGCACAGCCGTGTATCCAGTCGACCGCCCGATTCTGCTGGAACTGGCCCTCGTCGCGCTCGTTCTCGCCCGTGTGCACCGCCGTCCAGTTGCGGTCGAGCACACCGCCCGCGGACTGGATAATATCCGGTTCATCGGCATGCAGCACTAGCGGACCAACAAACCCGACATGCGCATTCGCCTCCCCGGCGTCCACAAGGCGCCCAAGACAATCCGGAGCGAAAACGGTGTCTTCGTTCAGCACGAAAATCCAGTCCGCTCCGCGCTCCGTGGCTGCGGCTATGCCCACATTGTTGTTGCCGGCATACCCCTTGTTCTGCGCCAGGCTCAACACATCCACGCCAGGGAACGATTCAGCGATAGCCTGCGCGGATCCATCGGTCGATGCGTTGTCCAGCACGACCACCTCGCAATTCGCGTACGTGCTCTCGGACAGCGAAGCCAGGCATTCCAGCGTGTCGTCGCGGCGGTTCGTATTCAGAATCACGGCCACGACGAGCGGCTGGTCCTGCGTACTGGCGCGCTCGCCGCCTGTAGCGGCGCCTTCGTTCGCCATCCTCATCTCCAGTGTCAGGACCACGCCGACGGCAAATTCTTCGTGATCTCGATTTCACCAAACTCGGCGCTTTCCCGCGCCCCGTGTTGCTTGACCCATGCCGCCATTTTCGCCAGGCCATCCTCCAGTGAGGTCACGCCGGCGTGCACCGAAGACTCCCTCGATTTTGTCGTGCACTGAATACGCGTCCATCACTTCGTTTCGCGCCGGCAAGTGGACGACCTCCGGCTCCACACCCATGGCCGCTGCCACAGCCTCCGCCAGCTCATTCACGCTATAGGGTTCGTCAGCGCCAATGTTAAACACCTCATTGCGCGCCGCCGGTACATCGATCGAACGAGCGATTACGGGCGCCACATCCCCAATGTAGCTGAAGGCGCGCTGTTGTGAACCGTCTCCGAACACCGTCATCGGCTTGCCTTGGAGAATCTGGTTCATGAAGATGCCTACGACGTTGCGATACTTGTCTCCGATGTTCTGATGCTCGCCGTACACATTGTGCGGCCGGAAGATCACATAGTCCAGGCCGAACATTTCGTGGCTTGCACGCAACTCTTGCTCCACCGCCAGCTTCGCGATCCCGTACGGATCTTCCGGCCGTGGCGGCGTCTCCTCGGTCATGGGCAATTCGGGGCTGCTCCCATACACTGCGATGGACGACGTGAAGACAAAGGTCTGCACGCCCGTGTTGATAGCCGCATTGACGAGATTGATGCTACCTATCAGATTGTTCTCGTAGTTGAAGCGCTTGATAAAATGACTCAGACCCTCTGCGGCGTACGCCGCCAGGTGAAAGACGTGATCAAACTGCTCGCGTGCAAACAGCTCATCGACCACAGCAACGTCACATGATGTTGCCATGCACGAAATGGGCGCTCTCGCGAAGATTGTCCACGAATCCGCCGCTCAAATCGTCCAATACGTGCACGCGATGCCCTGCATCCACCAACTCATTTGTAACGTGCGAGCCGATGAAGCCTGCGCCGCCGGTCACTAAGATATTGCCCATGAACGAGATATTCCCTTCTCAGTTTCCACTCGCGATTTAGCCGAACACATACTTGTAATACCTGTTCACCGGCGAACGACGAATCGCCCACATCAGGGTTAGCGGGGCGGCAAGCCCCAGAACCGCCAGTCCAAGCATGAACACCACAGGCAGCGCCAACAGACCGGGCGCCACGTGATACGTTACCTTCGCACCCCATTCCTGGAAGAGAATATGCGACAGGTAGACGCCATACGACTTTGCACCCAGTTCCCCCAATTGTTTCGCCCAAGGGATCGAAAGGCCGCCGAACGCCAGGAACGAAAGGATCGCAGCGCCCGAGTATAGCTCGTCGACGATCAACCGCTTCTGTCCGAGCCACATCTCCGGGGAAGCGCCAAGTACGGCCTCCCACTCAACTACCCCGGCCACAAGCAGGGCGACCGCCGCCGTAAGCAGCGCCCATCGATAGCGCGCCAGCCATCCACTGAAGACCTGTACATGGAATCCGAACACCAGGCCGAGACAGAACCAGAAGATGTAGCCAACGAAAAGCCAGTTTGGTGTGAAGTCCAGCACGAACTCCACTTGCGGCGTGCTCACCCGCAATAACTGCGCATATTGCATCACGGTCACGGCCATCTGCACCGTGAACGTGACGACCAGTAGCGCTTTCCATCGCGACCTGTGCGAAGGGGACCAGAATCGGCGACAGCAGGTACATCTGGATGATGACGGGCACATAGTAATAGGGTGCGGCCGCGCCGCCGATCAGCAACAGTCGAACATACTGCAGCAGTGAATACCGCGCCCCTTGTACGTAGCCGCTTGCAAACATCACAATCGACCACAGCAGATACGGTATCAGCAGGTACCCGATCCGATTGAACACGGTGCGCCACGGAACGGTCGACTTCGTGCGTCCCGTGGCGACGGTCACAAAGTATCCCGACACGAACAGAAATGCCGGGATACTGAACATGATCGCTTGTTCAACGAAACGAAGGACGAAATACGATAGGCTGCCAAGCTCCTCGAAGTTCGGTACGGGACCCGGTACATAGCGATCCGTCCACCAGAACATCCCCACGTAACTGAGGCCGACCGCGTGATTGAGTACCACGCCGAGAACCGCCAGCCCCATGAGCAGGAGCAGTCGTCTGACCACAGTCAACGTAGCCTATCTAGCCTAGTTCGTGGGAATGGCGGTCAATGCATCTCGAAGTACATGATTCTCCGACTTCTCGACCGCTTCGATATAGTCGCGCATTGCGTCCAAATACAGGCACCTCTTGCCGGTCAAACACCTCACCCTGCAATAGCTGCAGCACGCTGAGACGGTGTTCCTTCGACTGGATGAAATGCGTGAACAGCGGCAGCAACTTGTAGTAGAGCCGGATGAACTCGTACCACACGCTGACGCCGATGCGCAGTTTTTCCTCGTAGGGCTGAAAGACGCTGGAACTGAAATCCTCCGTCGCAAACGCTTCCTGAATTCGATCCGATGCGTACTTCGCGCTGTACATAGCGATGCTGATCCCTGACGAAAAGATGGGATCCACAAACCGCGCCGCATCCCCAATCAGAACGTATCCATCACCGACGAACCGGTCGACAGAGTAGCTGTAGTCACCTTCGTGATTGAATCCGCTTACCCGGGCCGCCGAAGCCAAGGCCTTGGCCAACCCTGCGTTCGAATTGGCATGGTGGGCGAAGTACGTTTCCACATCCTGCTTCGCCTGTCGAAATACATCTCGTTCGGCCACTACGCCGACCGACGTAATTTTGTCATTGATCGGAATCTGCCACGCCCAGCCCCGCTCGACGGGCAGAAAATAGATGTGTATGTAATCCGACTTCGGCTTGCTTCCCCTGTCCACCCCCTCGAACCATGCGCCAATAGCATATTGATTGAAGATAGGATCCTTCGTCTTCATCCGCAATTGATTGGCAAGCAGCGTGCCGCGGCCGCTGGCGTCGACCACTACCTTGCAGGGCAAATCCACCTCCTCACCAGCGATCACCGCCCGCACCCCGCAGGCCTGATCCCCTTCGAACAACACCTTCTGCACACGCACGCCCTGGTGGACCTTCGAGCCTAGTGCTTCGGCGTGTTTGAGAAGTAGCAAGTCAAACTTACTGCGTTCAACGTGGTAGGTGTACGTCTGGTCTATGCCCGGCTGCGGAAACTCACCGAATTCAATCGAAAACTCACGGCCATTGGGCGCGTGCCACATGGCGCCGTATTTTCGAATAAATCCCTCCTTTTCCAGCGTAGGCAGGAATCCGATCTCGTCGAATATCCGCGTCGTGGACGTCACCATCGACTCACCGACGTGCATTCGCGGAAAATTCGCGTGCTCAATGATGACATTGTCGATTCCGGCCATCGACAGGTAGCACCCCATAGTCGCCCCGGCCGGTCCGCCGCCGATAATAATTACGTCTGCCATTGTCTTCTCCTGTTAATCACGCCTACGCACGACCGAATGACCAAATCACCATGTCCGTCTCAGCGACCAGCGCCTGTGTTCGATTGTCGCCGACCATGCCGCCGAAATCCCGATAACGTACACGCCTAGCCGAATATCCAACGATAGTAACTGCGTACCGGCGATCTCCGCACCACGGCCATCAACAGCAGAGGCGCGCCCAGCCCCACTACCCACAATAGCGGCTGCAACAGGAGTTGGCGCCCCAGAACCCATGGAGCGAAATGATACAACGTTCTCGCGAAATACTCCATTGCAGGCGAATGAACTAGATAGATACCGAACGATTGTGCAGCCAATACGCTCAACGCTGCGGAGAATGGTATCTTCACGTCCGCAAACGCCAGGAATGCCAGAATTGCCGCGGCCGAATACACTGTGTCCAGCAACGTCTCTCGATGCCCCAGCCATTCTGAACCATGCGCCCGCACGATCAATTCCCACTCGACCATCCCCATAGGAATCAATACCAGTGAAGTCACCAGCAGCGGCCATTTCCACCGTTCAATGACCTGTCGAAACCCTTGAACGTGAAAGCCTGCAACGATACCCATCGCGAACCAGAATATGCGCGTCGGAAACGCCCACTTCGGGATCACATTGATTGCCGGCTCCAGGGCCGACACGCCCATCCCTATCAGATCCGGGTAGTACAGCAACTGCACGACAAGCTGCACGACGCCTGTGATGAGCAGCAGCGTCACCCAATGCGCTCTCGCTGCCGGAATCATCAGCGGCGACAGCAAGAGAAGCTGGGTCAGCAGCGGCACGTAGTAGTACGCCGGGTTCGCGCCCCCCGTCAAGTACACCTTCACGTACTGAACGGGAGATAGTACTGTGCCTTGAATCGCCAGTAGGATCAGGAGCAGCGTCGACCACAACAGGTATGGAACCACAAGATGTTTGATGCGGGAGATTAGCACGCTCCATTTGATATTCGGCTTCCGCGCGTCCCGTGGCCGCAGCGATGAAGTACCCAGAGACGAACATGAATGCCGGAATCACGAACACTGCCACCTGCTCCATGAACCGCAGGAAGTAGTAGTCCAGTCCATTGGCCTGGTCCGTGGAGAATCCTTGGCCGGACCCGTACTGATCCTGCCAGGCGAACATGGCCACGAAGCCCCATCCCGCGGAGTGAAACAAGATCACACCCAGGATCGCAATTCCGCTCAGAATCAGCAACCGTCTGACCATGCTCTATACCCGCACCTTTCCGTGCAGCCGGCTGCCATACACTGATCTGAGGCGCCCGTTCATCGCAGGACGCCGCTCGTTGTCGAAGACAGCAGAACCGCGACAGGCGGCGCCGTCCGTTCTGGCGAGGCGTTTCGTGGCGTCCCGCCAGCGCAACCCGCTTCCATCACGCTGCGTTCGCCTGCAGCCCGTCAAGATACTCGGATAGCGCCTTCACGCTATGGAAATTCTCGTAGACGACATCCTCGTCCGGCACCTGGATCCCGAGCCGTTCGTCAATGAAGGCCACCAACTGAAGGATTCCCAGCGAATCCAGCACACCCGACGCCAGCAGATCATCATCGACAGTCACCGACGCGCCACTGCCCTTTGCGATCTCCTGCTTGACGTAGTCCAGCAAGACCTGTTGATTGTCCATCAGCCGATGCTCCTTTGTTGGAAGATTGGGAACGCGCAAATATTCCGATGTCAGTGGTCAGGCGACGGCATGTCGCCTACGTGAATTGAGACTGCAACGCGCGCCGATCTGATCTTTCCGGTCGACGTGCGCGGAAACTCCTCCAGATACGCGTATTTCGACCGGAACCGCATAGGACGGCAAGCGGTTTGCCATATGGCCGTACAGATCGTCCCGCTCCAGCGTCACCTCGTCATCCGCAAGTACGGCCGACTTGATCAGGTGACTGCCCTCGCCGTCCGGCACAGTGAACACCGCCGCCTCTCGAACCTGCGCATGCGAGAGCAGCGCCACTTCCACTTCATCCAACTCCACCCGGTAACCCCGCGTCTTGATCTGTCGATCCTTGCGACCAAGATAGGTCAAGGTTTCGTCGTCCTCAAGCCGCACCAAGTCACCCGTCCGATAGTACGCTCCCTCCATCCCAGGCGCGAGGGAACGCCGATAGAACCCGCTGTCCGTGAGGTCCTGCCGCCCCCAATAGCCGCGCATCACAAGCGGGCTCCGGATCAGCAGCTCGCCGACTTCGCCGTCTGCAACCGGCTCGTCGTCACCGTCCACAATTAGCGCATCCACATTCGCGCAGGGCCAGCCGATCGGCACCGGCGTCTCTACATCCTCTGGAAGCGATGACACGTGGTAGTACGTGCACACATTTGTCTCCGTGGGCCCATACAAGTTGCTGAACCGCACCTCGGGCAGGCTCTCCATCAGGCTCCGCAGGTGCTTCGTTGGAAACACTTCCCCCGCGAACAGAATCCAGCGCAGCGCAGCCAAGTCTGCCGACGCTAAGCCGCCTCGCATAAGCAACTGGATCAGCGCATACGGTACCGAATACCAGATCGAGATCCTCTCTTGCGCCATCAACTTGGCCAAGCTTGCAGGAAACTTCGAAATCGGCTCCGGAATAGGTACAACACACGCACCCGCAATCGAGCTTGCAAACAAATCAAAGGTTGACAGATCAAAATGCAAGGGTGCATGATTGCTCACCCGATCTTCATGAGTCAATGCGTACGTCTCTGCTGCCCACTCTGCAAACGTCAAGCCGCTGCGATGCGTATGCATGATCCCCTTCGGCTGGCCCGTGGAGCCGGACGTGTACAATATGTATGCCAGGTCGTCCTCGATCGGCTGCTCTATAGGGGGGACCGCCGGCGCACTTTGGACTTCGCCCCACGGCACGTTCGCGAACGGAGATTCGACATCGTCCGACAAGCCCACGACGAAGTCCAGCGCTGTTCCGTCCTCCGACATCTTCTGGAGGTTTCCCAGTTTTTCGTCCGACGTGATTATGGTACGAATCCCGCAATTGCCGATAACGTATTCGATGCGGTCGACTGGAGCGAACGGATCTAGCGGCACATAGGCTGCGCCCGCCTGCAAGATTCCGTATACGGCCTCCAGCGTTTCCAGCCGCTTGTTCATGAAGATGCCGACGCGATCCCCGCGCGCCACGCCGCGCTCCCGCAGCGTATTCGCCAGCCTGTTCGTGCGCCCCGCCAGTTCACGATAGGTGAGGCTGTTCCCGTGCATGCGCACAGCCTCGCTCTCCGGGAAACGTTCCGCAGCATTCATCAAGCCGTGTGTCAGCAGGAATCGCATGGTCGCCCCTCCCCTTCCGCCTACAGACCTAGCAGCCGCGCAATGATATTGCGCTGAATATCGGACGTGCCTGAGTACAGCGTGCCGCCGATGGCGTCGCGCACATCGCGCTCAACTTCGAACTCGGTCATGTATCCGTACCCGCCGTGGACCTTCACGGCGTCGAGGCTCGACTCGACAAACGACTCGCTCAGATACAGCTTGGCTAGCGCCTCTTCCATCCCCGTGGACTTGCCTTGCTGCTTCAACCAAGCAACTTTGTACAGCAGCAGACGTGCAGTCTCCAACCGAACCTTCATATCTACGATACGTCTGGCCACGTGTTGGAACTTGCCGATCGATTGGCCGAACTGTTCGCGCTCGTTCGCATACCGGATACACGTCTCCAATTGCCGTTCCATCGCCCCCACATTGCTGCCCAGAATACAGCTTCGTTCCCAGGCCATGGAGTTGTTGAAGATGCGTGCGCCTGCGCCTTCCGGACCCAGGCGATTCTCAGCGGGAATCTCGCAATCCTGAAAGACGAGCTCGGACATCGCCGCCGTGCGCAGGCCCATCTTGTCGATCTCGCTGCCCGTCGTGAACCCTGGCGTCCCCTTGTCCACGAGAAACGCCGTGACGCCCCACATCCCCTTGGATGGGTTTACTGTAGCGAACACAACCGCGAAATCGGCCACTGGGCCGTTGGTGACGAACATCTTCGTGCCGTTGAGTACATAGCCGTCGCTCGTCCGTTCCGCACGACAGCGCAAGCTATACGCGTCAGAACCCGAGTCAGGCTCTGACATGCCATGTGCGCCGATCAGTTCACCGGATACCGTCGCCGGCAAGATACTTCTGCTTCTGCTCCACCGTCCCAAAGCCGATGATCGGCATCTGGACGCTCCATAGCTGGGCATTGATGGCGAATATCAGGCCATGGTCATTGCACCCGTAGCCCAGCCCCTCCATCATCAACATCGACGTGACGACATCGGTGTCAGATCCTCCGTACTCCTCCGGAACGGGAAGTCCAAGCAGTCCGAAATCTGCACACTTCTGCCATCTCTTTCGATCGAACGTACCATGACGATCGCTATCTTGTACGTCGCCGCCAAGCTCTCGTTGGGCGAATTCGATTACGGCTTTCTTGTAGGCTAGCTGCTCATCGCTGAATGCAAATTCCACGTCATCCGTCTCCTGGAGTACGTCTCGGTACAGTATCGTTCAATATATTTACCGAACTTGAGCGCACAACATGACCGGCAAGTATGCCACAACTGGCGAGGAGCGCCAACGAATGTTCGCGGTATCCTCATCGCCTGCGGTCTATTCACTTCCACCGTCAAGAAGACACGGTGCACACGAAGGCTGTACCGCGTGCTAAGCCCTCGCCACACTCGATCGGGACACGCCGCGTTGACGCCATTTGTCAGTTTGATCACCGATCACCAGACATGCCCGGGAGCAAATACCTCAGCCAGAACCCCGGCCGAAAGGGACGTGGCATGACTAGCCGCGAGCGCAGGCCCTCCGATAAGGACTGGAGAGTCACTTCGGCGGGCGCGCCGCCATGTATACTTCGCCAATACCGCCTCACGCAGTGCAGGTTGAGTATCCGACTCCATCGCCATGCGTACTGCGTTGCGAATTGAAGACCTGTCATTTGGTTGGCAATACTGGGCCATATCGCCGAAGTACTCGTATGCCGAACCTATAGACGTACTCACCACTCGACACCCTGCGGCCGCTGCTTCCAGGCTAACCAACCCAGGGGTTTCTCGCCAGCTAGGCAACGCATGTACGGCCGCCAGGGCGTAGATGCCCGGAAGTTCATCATTCGGTACATGATCAACGAAGGTGACATTGCCACGCGCCTCTGCGCGTGCGTGGCACGCCGCAGTGTACTCTGGCGATTCTGCGCGGGGCCGACCAATGAAGACCAAAGGCGCCGGCAGATCGAATAGAGCTTCGATGAGTTCGAGCTGGTTCTTCGCCGGATAGATGGCCCCCACCTGCAAAACGAAGTCCCGCACCCCGTATTCTTCCAGAAAGCCGGCATCTGGCTGAGGAAGCACCCCATAATCGTCTGCGTCATTCCGTTGGGAACCACGTCTACCTTCTGGTGGAAACTGTCATCGAAGTCAAACATGGCCTGCAGCAGATCGGCCTCAATTCGAGAGTTTGGGAGTGTCGTGCTCAGCCCTTGCCGAGGCATTGCGCTGAGCAGCGCGCCATTGAATATATGCTCGCTGATTCCTTCTTGTGCTGTCGCGCTCATGTATACCTTCCCTGCGGCCTTCTTTCCATAAAGGGATAGCCATCGCCCGAACCTGGTCCATCGGTAACTGCAAGCTCATACCAGTGAGGGATCATGTCCCGATACATCGAGGACAAGACAATTGGGATGTTCCGTCTCTGCAGGGCATCGTACGCAGCCATGGTGGCTTCGGGCATCTGAATATTGAAGATGTGGGCAACATCATATTCCGGAATCCCATCCAGTTCGTCAATCGGCAGCATATCTACGTCCACGCCCAACCTCTCCAGTTCGGCCTTGGTCTTGAGGGCCTGGAACCGAATCCCCACCCAAATTGACAAGAGGGTTCTTGTCTAGCAATCACAAATAATACGCGCATTTTGGCAATTATCCATCACTAGATGAAGCCGCTGAAGAGCTTACCGAGTCGTAGAGTGGCTGGAGCCGAGATTGGCGAAGCAGCAGGCTGTCTTTAGAGGAAGAATTTCGCCGCCCAGTTAAGATACCGGTACGGTTCATACTCACAATAGACTGGACACGAGCCTGCGATACCTCCCATGAGTCCGGGGAGGGCGCGATGTACGATTCTGGGTTTGTTTCACGAATCGTATCGCCGTCGCGGCCGCATCAACGTACTTGCCCTCGCCTGTTAGTTCAAATAGCCTCAGCCAAATCGCAGCCATTTGCGCGTCTCCCAGTCAGACAGCTCCAGCCGAGGTCCGACCGCCAGGCAGGGCCGTAGCGCCCTCGCAGAAACCCATCCTCCTGCATATGCACCAACAGCATCCGTCTGCGCCTTTCTGCGCAGCAGTCACCAAATGACCATCTCCGAGCAAATCGCCTGCCTCAACAGATCCTTCAATCGTGTAGGCGATTGTATGTGAACAGGCGCATCCTGGTCCGCGCCGGAAACTGGAATTCCGAAACCAACCATCGGCTTCCTGCTGGCTTAACGCCCACTCGAGATTGCGGTGCGCCGCGACACCGAACTTATCGTCGTGCGCCGCGATGGATAGCTGGACGAGCGCCCAGGATGCACGAACGTTGTACGTCTGGATCTTCCTCCGACGGGTTCGTATTGGCGCCCGACACCCGTCTTCATCCTGTGCGCCGATCAGCCATCGGCCTGCGCGCTCGTGCCCCGTCAAGATACCGTTTGTCGCCCGTCTCCTGGAATGTGCGGACAAGGCCTTGGACTGATCTGACCGGTATCAAAGATGACTGGTAACAATACCTCTCATTCCGGCCATAGCGGACCGATCGGAAAGCCGCCATCCTCCAACTGAAGTGGCAGCAGCCACTGGCCATAGCCTCACCGCGACTGCGATAGGTATCGTCACCGGTGACCGTGGCGTAGTCATAGAACGACGGAATGATGTACCCCGTTGTTTCTGGATAGGCAGGGCCCCACGCGGTCAGCCCTCAGGTCATAAAATGCTGCTACGCCACCCTCAATCGCGTCCTGGGCGGCACAGAGCCACGCCATCGTGGCCTCAAGGTGATCACTGGTGTCTGCGGGTTTGTAGCGCCAGGAGAACCGGCCACGGACAACTGCCGATAGCACTGACGTATCGCCTCGCGCCCTGAGGGCCCACCAGGAGTATCTTCGAATGCGTTCGTCAACCAGGGTGTAGTAGCTTCGCCTTAGGTTCTGCATCTCTCGCTTTCCCGCCTGCACTCGCCCACTCGGTGGCGAAACGGTTGTTGGTCCAGCAGCCCCGATACTCAATCCGACAGCGGGCCGCCGCCAGCCGAAAGCAGCAGATGCGCAATGCGCTGTGCTGCATGTCCGTCGCCGTATGGATTGAGCACCTGAGCCATCTCCGAGTGCGCGACTGGGTCGTTTAGCAAGCGCCGGGCCTCATCCATGATCCGTTCGGCGTTTGTGCCGACTTTGGAGCGCGTACGGCGCCGGCTGCGACCGCTTCGGGTCGCTCAGTAGTTTCTCTCAAGACCAGCACAGGAACGCCTAGGCTGGGCGCCTCCTCCTGGATGCCTCCAGAATCCGTCAAGATCAAGTAGCTGGCTTTCATCAGATGAACCAGGGTAAGATAGTCCATGGGTGCCATCAACGTTATCCCTTGGGCGCTACTCAGGCTGGCGTAGACAGGCCCTTGCACGTTGGGGTTGCGGTGAACGGGAAACACAATCTGTACGTCGGAGTGTCTTCGGCGATCCCCTTAAGTGCGCGGCACACTTCGGCGAGAGGTTCTCCAAAAGCTCTCTCGCGATGTGCTGTAACCGAGTCAGCCGTCTGCCATCTTGCATGATCTGCTTGAGCTGTGGCGGTGAAGGGCGCGACGACACGTCGAGAAGGGCATCAATCACTGGATTGCCTGTCACGTATATGTCGTCATCACAGACACCCTCCCTCCCTTAGCAGGTTCTGGCGAGCTGTTTCGGTGGGGGCGAAAGTGCAAATCACCGACCTGCCCGACGATGCGCCGGTTCATCTCCTCAGGGAATCGCATTGAGTCGATCTCCCGTCCCGCAGGCCCGCCTCCACATGACCGACTTTGATCCGCAGATGATGCGCAGCAATGGACGAGGCCATCACCGTCGTCGTGTCGCCTTGGACAACTATCCAGTCTGGACGTTCCGCTATAAGCACCGGTTCGAGAGCCAGCAAGACGCGTGCGGCCAACTCTGAGGGGGTCTGTCCTTGCCGCACCAGGTCAAGATCGATATCAGGCACAATGCCGAACAAGTCATGACCTGATCGAGTATCTCTCGATGCTGTCCGGTGACGCAGACCTGTATCTTCACGCCGCCCTCTTCGGCGAGTGTCATCAGTTCCCCCTAATAAGCGGGCGCCAGCTTGACCCCCCTCGGGTCGCGTGCCCGCTATTACCATAATCTTGTCCACGCGCTTCGTGTCTACGCCTCTACTTGTTGGACTGCTTCGAGCCAATGCAATGCTCCTTGTTCCTAGTGCAGATTCAGGCAACTGTTTCGGTGACAGCAGAGATCTGCACTTATGTTCGCAACCGAAGTAGCCGCGCGGCCGACGATAGATCACACGCCGCCGGGTAATCAGACGTGCTCGATTGACATATGCCGCCTGCCTTGGCGCATACCCTACTACACCGATTGACTTGTCTGTAACGCCGACGTCTTGGGTGTGTCGCCCATCTATCCAAACGTATCGCAGGCAGAATCACTAGTAGTCCAGCCTGCCTCCGCTATCCCGAGGAACTTGTTTTCCGAGCAACGTGAGGTATCGTCCGGGCCGGCCGCAGGCATAGTGGCAGTTTAGATATCGGTTCGCTTCGATTCCGCCCTCCGCCACAAGAATCAGTAATCGCTCATGGGGCGATGCCCTCAAACGGCTTGTCGATAGATCGATCAGTATGTAGAGATTTTCTGGCCTGCAATAGGGCGGAAACATATCGGGGACTAAGCCCGTAGCCCATGGCTCAGAAGCTTGGTACGCGTGTCTGAGGGTTGAGTGATTGCGCAAGCTCCAGCCAGTCACGCACGTACGGCGAGTCACCACTGCGCCGAATCTCCCGTGCTCGCCATGAGGCGAACCAGTCGCCCCTTCTCGGCAGCAGGAAGGTCATCAAACTGCGGCCAGTTCAAGACTTCGGTCTGCCGATCAGGCCGGCCCGGCAATAGATTAACTAGCAAGTCGTAGAACACCGCCCAGACCGCGTGGTACTGGAACAATCCACGAATCCCTCCAACTGAATCGCCTTTTCCCGGCAGCGCGCCAAATGCATTGGCGCGCTTGTCGTTCTCTATGCGCACTGTGATATTGGTCTGGTGGACTCGATATAGGCACGTAGGCGCATCCAGATAACCAAATCGGGCGATCTGAGACACTCGGGTGAAGAATTCCCAGTCCGGACCGATCACTATCGAAGGGTCATAGCGGAAATCCCTATCGGTGATTGCGTGACGCCGCAACACGACGCAAATCGGCGGCCCGAATACGTCCGACACCGCGGACCAACTCCTCGAACAGCGTTCCCTCGAAAGGTCCACGCCTCTGCTTGACAACGTTTGCAGTCGTGTTCCATTCTTGTCGCAATAGTAGCCATCGGTGTACACACCATCGCGATCGAAGTTTCCGGCCAAATACGCGCAGGTAACTTGCAGGTGTTCAGGCAAATACTCGTCATCCGCGTCCAGAAATGCGACGAATTCGCCGGACATATGGTCGAGCGCCGTGTTGCGTGCGACCGATTCGCCACTGTTGGTTTGCTGACGAAGACTGACCCGCGAATCCTCGTACGCTGCCGCAATCTCGCGCCGTCCTGTCGATGGATCCGTCGTCTACGATGATCAGTTCCCAGTCCGAGTACGTCTGCGCCAACACACTTTCGATGGCGCGGGCAATAAACGACTCGGCATTGTACGCGGGCATCATCACGCTCACGAGTCCCCGCTTGCTGGCGATACGTGCGCCGCCCAAGCTAGAATGCGCCATCCCGCGCCTCCGTTGTACCCTCGGGCCGGCGAACCCCATGCGGCGAAAGCACACCGGCAAATACCGCCTCCAGATTCGCCACGGTGTCTGACCAGCGATGGCATTGCTCGGCCTGAACGCGCGCCGCCCTGCCCATCTGCCGCCTCAGTTCTCGGTCGGTCGCCAGCCGCACCATCGTGTTCGCCAGGGCATCCTCATCACACGGCGGCACGATGAGGCCTGTCCTGCCATCCTCAACCGTGCGCGGACGCCCATCCTGTCCGGAGGTGATCGTCGCGAGTCCCGCCGCCTTGTAGTCGAGAATCTTCAAACCGGAATATTCTGGCCAATTGCAATAGGGCGAAAGCCCCATGTCTGCTCCGGCAAGCAGCGGTGCGTAGTCCTTCGGCGCGAGCTGCCCTCGGAACGCGACTGCATCGGCGAGTCCAAGTTGCGCCGTCATTTCCTCAGCCTCGCCACGTCCCGGACCAGCGCCGATCAGTTCCACGCGTACGTTTCCCACCTCGTTGCGCGCGCACGCGCCGCCGCTCGCAGCAAGTGCCCAACACCATGCCAGGGCAAGAATCCGCCTACGTAGACCATGGTGATAGCGCCGCCATCCGTCGCTTCGTCGTCAAAGGACAGCAATTCCTCACGCGTCAACATCCCGACGAGCGAGGTGCCGTTCTCGATAGTTGTTACCCTTGACGGGTCCACACCCCACCGCTCAATGCACTTATCACGCCAGCCGTCGCCCGTTGCAACGATGTGGGCCGCTGAATGGATGGCTCGGCGCATCACCCGTTTGGAAACGCGCAGTTGCAGCCCGGTTGGCGCCATCCCCTTCGCCTCCAGGTCCGACAGTGAATCCCCGTTGTCCTCCAGAACCAATGGAATTCCCATAGAGCGCGACGCCAAGGCTCCGCCATATGTCATCCACGACTTGCGCTCAAACAGCAGGTCATACCCTGCAAGCTCCTGCCGGCAAGCTGACGCGAAGCCGCGCGCTTTCAAACAGGCCGATGTAGGGTGCGCCCAGTTCCGACTGAGTGCGCCGGACCACGCGTTCGAAATGCCGGAACGAACCGGTCTGCGTCCCCTGCACCGACACGGGCTCGAAGACGGCCAGGTCGTCAGACCGCCAGATCTGGCCCTCGCGCCGAAACAAGAGGCGAACAGAGTGCCCGCGACGCGCCAGCTCATAGATTACGTGCCGAACATGGTTGGCCGGCCCGTCGTAGGGCGGCTCCATGATATTTATGTCGAGTTCAACCAGGTAGCCGATCTTCATCGTCAATCGGGCGTCATTTCTCTTGCCGAGCCAACGGTCTCAAGCACGCGTCGAATCTCACTTTTCGTCTTGTCCACATCGCAACGCGCGTACACGGCTGACCGTTGAGCCGTCCGCTTAGCCACCCCGTTGCGATTCAGACATGTCGCAATATAGTCGAATCCGATCCTTGAGTTCACTGTTCATCAAGAAGAGATCTTCCGCAAGAAACAGATCCTCGGCCCCCTCCCAATGATGGGAAAGCGCGTAGCAGCCCGACGCAATTGCCTCCAACGGCGTTACCTGGAGCCCTTCCGAATAGCTGTTCGAAATAAGGACGTCAATGCCGCGGTACCATTCCTCTGGCTTGTCCACATGGCCATAGAACGTGACGTTGTCCTCAAGTCCCAGTCGCTCCACCAGCCTGTGAACGGCCACGTAGTATTCTGCGAACCCTGACGCCTCCCCCCAGCAATATGTAGATGGAGATCGCTCCCCTCCTGAAGCAGTTCGCTGAACGTCAGCACCAGGTCATAGATTCGCTTCCGCGGACGAAAATGACACATGATTCCGAGATCACCGCCAAAGGGCCGCTCATGCACGGTGAACCGCTCCAGCGAAACAGCCTCAGGGATCACCACTGCCTTGGCGGCCTGACTGGGAAATCGACGGCAGAACTCCTGCCGCTTCGCTTCGCTCACCAGTATCACAGCGTCAACACTGTCCCAGTTGACTGCGTCGGCCCATCTGTACATCTCGTACCGGTGGAGCCGCGTAACCATTCCGCAGGTCTTCGGCATTTGGCTCGCCGCCGCAAGCAGACCGCTCGCCCATTCGAAGAAGACCACGTCATTGCGCCGCAAGAACTCACGCATATCCCGGTCAAACTGCCGCCGGCTCAATCTCTCCCGAAAGAACGGCGACCGAAGTGAGCTGCGCTCGAATAGCTCCACATCGTAATGCTCCGCCAGATCCGCATAGATCTCGTGGAGAAAGTCCCACGTCTCCTCAATTGCAACGCCAAGTTTCACAACGACTATCTCTCCAAATACCCTTCATGACGAGCCAGGCGTACGTCCTTCTCGCTCAACGCACAGCGCCTACATTCGAGTACGACGAGGCTCAGTCGAGGAACTGTCGATGCCAAAGCTCCAAACTCAGCAGCGCACCGAGCTTGCCGCCATGGTTCGCCCCGGCCATATGCTCGTCAACCAGTCTTCGAACATACGCCGGCTTGAAGTAGCCTCTCTCAAGTGCGTGCGGACGTAGCAGCGTTTCGCGAACCCACGGCTCGAGTGCGGTCCGGAACCATCCATTATAGTCCTTGTACGGTCGTTGCCCCGTAGTGGAGACGCGCTTCATACCTGACCTGTTCAGATGCCAGCGCGCAAACCGCTCGGCACGAAGTCGCACATCTCGGGCGCATGACAGCATAGGCAGTCCGGTATTCGATACTGGCACTTTGGCCAGTTCCGGGTATTCCCGCACAAATGCAGTGCGCATAAGCCGTCTCTCATACCAATACCCGGGCGGCACTCGGAACGAGAAATCGATCAGATCGTTGTCGGCGAACGGCAGCCGTACCGCAGCCCGGCTGCGAGTCGACTTCAACGCCTTTGATCGTCATACGCGGAACTCTCTGGCGAAGGTCAAAGTGGATTCGTTGGTTGGCAAGCTGACGGGAGCTCGATTCGGCCATCCCCGCCTTGAAGTCCTCCCATGCCTCTTCCTGAACGCTCCCCAGCAACTCCTCGGTGAACAACTCTGTCTGCTCTTCCGGCGTAAAAGTCAGAACGCGCATATCCAGATAGTTCTGAAAATGCGCCCGAAACCTTGTCTCGTCATCGTAGTCCGCCCAGAAAAGCGGCCGGAACGCGAAACCCATCATGGCGTCGCCGAGGAAACCCTTGTACAGGACGTTGGCCTGAGCAGCTTCCTGTTCCACAGTCGCAAGCGCATGCATATTGACAACGTTGGCCATTCCGTCGGTGATGCGCACGGCCTCATTGGCAAGTCTCTCGAGCCAGTCCGGCGTCAACTCAAGGAACTCGTTCGAGACCTGCACCTGCTTCGCAAGTTCGCGTGCATCACGCGCGTCGTCACAGCCTGGAATTCCCCACGTAAACGTACGGAATCCGCCGGCGCCTCCCTGCTCCTTTAGGATTGCCAGCAACACCCTGGAGTCGAGGCCTCCGCTGAGCAACAGCCCGGCAGACAGATCGTCCTTCGCCTGGCGGCGAACCGCTTGCCGAAGATGGTCGATCAGGTCGTCCGCCCACTCCTCCTCCCCGCGCAACTCGTACTGCTGCGGATGCTCGGGGATCCAGTAGGACTCGAGAGTGACGCGTCCGTCCTCGAACGTTAGCATCGCGCCCTGCTCCATCAGCGTGACGGACTCCAGAAGAGTGCGCTGGCCAAGTGCATGGTCGAAGGTCAAGAATTCCGCCATTGTCACGCGATCTACGGACCGTGACAACGACGGCTCCTGTAGCAACGAGCGCATGCCCGAGGAAAACAAAAAGGTCCGGCCTTGTACCGCGTAGTACAGGGGGTAGAGTCCCAGCCGGTCGTTGACGATGACGAGCCTTTGCTGCGCAGCGTCCCACAACGCCAGCACAAACGCGCCGTTGATTCGCTTCACGCCTTCGATTCCCATCCATCGCACGAGAGCAAGCGCAAGCTCCGCATCGTTGGCGAAGGTGGATGCATGGCCCTGTCGCTGAAGCTCCGCCGCCAACTCGGCGCCATTATAGAACTCGCCCTCCATCACTAGGCAGTACGACCGATCGTCACTCCAAATCGGTTGCGATTCCGGATTCACGATCCCCAGGCTCACCCGCCCAAGACCGTACCCCTGACCCGTATGCAGATCGCGCCGGAACCGGGCATCTGAATCCAACGCCTGCGCCATATCCTCCAACAACATCTCTGATGCATCGTTGCCGGCATATCCAATAATTCCTGGCATGACTCGTCTACGCTACCCCTGCTCGTTGTTTCGGTACGCACACGCCGCTAGACCTGCGCGCCTTCCAGTAGCATCTCCTCGTATTTCGTCCCTGCGTACCGCGCGCGCACGTCATCGAAGTTGACCATGACCTCGCTGAGATCATCGCTCGTATGCTTGTAGATCTTGCGCTCCAGCTCGTGCGGGCGCACGTTCAAGAATGCAAACACATCCGCCAGTACGCGCTCCTCATCGTACAGCAGTTCTTCATACCAGATAGGCAACGTGGGTAAGCCGACGCGCTCCACGTACGAACTTAGCTCTTCGTCCCACGCCTCGCGCTCTTTCATCAGGCCTTCCAGCTCGGCGATATCGACCTCGAACGGCGGCTGCCTGTCGCCATCATTGAGCAGATTCCAGTTGCCCGTGGACTCGTGCAAGCGCGCCGCATTGATCGTCGACACTGCCCCCTTCACCGTATTGCGCCGACGCAACTGGATAATCCTCCCGTTGCATGTCTGCAAGATATCCCCGAAGCGATCCAGGTCGGGTATGTCAACGATCTTTGTCTTGAAACCGCGTGCGGCGTATCGACCCAAGAGTGGCGGCGTGAGGAACTCCTCCGCCCACTTCAACTGTGCCTCGGCGTCTTCTCCCCGCTGCTGGCGTACCGAAAGCTCCTCGCGCAGCGCGAGCACATCCGGGTGCGAGGCGAGCAGCGTGGACAGGTGCGTACTTCCGGATCGTTCCACGAACAGGATCACATAACTGGCTACATTAGAACGCATATGTACTCGCTGGTATCTGGCCATCTCGACCTCAGCTCCCACTTCCTACGGATTTGCCGGACTGTCTGCCTGAGGAGCCGTAGCGCCGCCCCCCAGCGTTGCTCTCACAAATATCGACAATGCGCCCCTGTTCGTCAGCCACCGCGGCTGATACCGAAACGCACGTACACATGCCTCCCGAGTAAGGCGCACATCGTTCTGCCCATGCGCCTCAAATGCTTGTCGCATCGCAAATTCGCCTAGGTCCCTGTTGCGGCGCTGCCGCAACGCTTCCAGCTCCGGCGGAAGATTATCGTAGATCCGTTCCAGGAAGTCCAGTGGATTACCTACCTTTGGCAATTCAGTCCACCCGGAAAACTGATTCGCGAGCGGCTCGCAGTCGTTGGCCATTAGGTCCGGACAGCGCATTACTGCCTGCGAAAGATGGTTCTTTGCGGCCTCAAAGTCACGGGTGCGATAGGCCTGCGCCGCACCGCGTACGTGCGCCTGCCGCGTACGCAGCATCTTTAAGCTCCCGCCAGGATTCGGGCAGGTCGTGACTAGAGTAGACTTTGTCCAGCACTGCGAACGTTGCTTCCGTCATCTGACTCTGTTGTCGCGTCATCTGCTCGCCGTGAAACCGATACAGGGAGACCGGCTCGGCGACCGATGTCATCCGGCACCCCGCCAACGCCATCCGCAGCCACATATCCCAGTCCTCGTACGAGCGCAATGTCTCGTCAAACAGTCCGGCGCGTGACTGCCAGGAACGTCGCACGAGGACACTCCCAACATGGAGCGGATTGCCGAGGACAAGCTGTTCTAGCTCCTCTGGAAGGGCTATGTCAAATACGCGCCCTGCGCGTTGGCCGTCTTCGTCAATGGGGACGGCTTGTCCCGCAATCAGGCCAATCTCCGGCGCAGCCTGCAACGCGGATACAAGCAATTCCAGCTTCTTGGCCAGAAACAGGTCATCAGAGTCCAGGTAGGAAAGATAGTCGCCGCTTGCGTAGCGAATCCCCGTGTTGCGCGCTGCGGACAACCCTCGATTCTCCTGAAAAACGTAGCGCACGCGCGGATCGCGAAACGCCTGAATCACCGTAGCCGTATCGTCCGTCGAGCCGTCATCCACGACGACTGCCTCGAAATCCGCGAACGTCTGGTCCAGCACGGACTGAATCGCCTGTCCAACGAACTGGCCCTGATTGTAGGCCGGAATGATCACACTTACTGCCGGCATTCGCATCTCCACGCGGTGCTCATCGGTAGACTTCGGACAGCGTGAAGGAACCGTACACGGGCGAACCCTCGCTACTCCGCCACATAGAGCTGCCCGTCATCGGTGTCAGCGATCAAGTCCATCGATAACCACCTCTGCAAGTCCTGTGTCGCGGTAGACGACGACCGTCCGAGTAGGCCGGCGACGTGCACCACGCCTCCTTTGCCGCCCTCCAGCGACGCAGCGATGCGAGCAAGGTCCTCCTCATACTCGCTCATACCGGCCGCATCCGCCGGCCCTGGTCGTTTCGGCAGAGCGTAGACGCGCCGGCCCGTATGGATGTAGAGTCCGTCGGGTGCGTTGCTATATAGAATGGTTTCCTCAGGCAGCGTGCGCACAACCTCCATCAACTCAGATGAGCGCCATCGCACGCTTGACCATCCAATGCCCTGCTGGTATGCAACTCGGATGACTCCTGAACTCTCGACAATGTTCAACGTCACCAGGACCACAAGCGCCGCCGCAATGACAGTTCGAATCACCGGACGGTTGCGCTGTCGTTGCCACAAACTATACGCAGGAAGACTCACGACGAACAGCATCGACACGTAGACCGGCGCAAGTATGCGGTCATCCAGCGGCGTATTCGCGTCTACGAACGACAACGAGAACACAAGTAACGCACCGTAAACCACAACCGACAGAAGCTGCAACCATAGAAAATCCCGGACCTCGACGGCCATATCTGCATCCATGCCGGTCCACGTCCCATCACCAGGTCGCAACAGCAGCAGACCTGCATAGGCCACAATCAGCACAACGCCAATCATGGCTGCCAACTGAACGAGACCCGGCGCCGTGTTCGGCACCATCAGCCAGGATGACACCGTTCCCAGAAGCTGCCGTGCTTGCTCCGGCCCCACCGGATGAAACTCCGGTTCTCGTCCCGTGGCCGAACTGGCGACGAGCCGGTTCCGAATCAGCCACATCACCGTTGGCAACACGCCGATCAAGCCAAGTATCATACCGTCTCGCAACCGCCGCAGCAAGGACGCGTCAAGCAGCAAGATCACCCCAAGGACGCCTGCGGCTACATACGCAACACCTGAATAGCGCGTAAGCCACGCCAGCCCGAGCAGCAATCCCACGCCAATCAACTCTGCGGGACTTCTCCGGCTCATGTATCTTGCCAGCATCCAATAGCCTGCGAACGCCAACAGGATGAACAGCGCTTCGCTCCAGGCCATGAAATACGCCGGCAGCAGCGACGCGGAAACGAGCATCACCAGCGAGCCGGCCACCGCGACCCAACCGTACCCGCCATATGCTCGCATAGCCCAGACCCCGAATAGGAGCAAGGACAATCCGAACAGCGCAGCCTGCAACCAGCGCGCTCCTGCAAGCGGGTCAACACCAAGTGCGCCGGCCGCGGCAAGCGTCGCAGAGTACATTGGCGGATACCACGTGATCGGGGCATCCGCCGCCTCTCCGCCGGATGCCAACGTGAACCCGCGGCCGTCAGCAAGATTCCGAGCCGCCCCGATATAGGTCACCGAATCGGGCGAAAGACCCACGCCATGCCGCATCGCAAGCAACGCAACGACGATGCCCGCCACGGCAACTAGAATCACGGCTACGCTCGCCAGCGTTCGATTTCGCACGATCTGTGCTATCCCTTTGACGCCGGCAGCAGGTACCTGCCAGACAATCGTGACACTGCCGCGCTCCACGGTGACGGAACGCCGGTCGGGCCAGGCAACACCGCGCCCGAGTCTGGCGTCGGGGTGGGCACAGACGGCGCGGGCGGCGAAGCGCCATCGGGATCCCACCCAGCGATGCGCGCCATCAGCACCCAGTACGCCTTGGCAATCTGAATCTTTCCAGCGGACACGCTGCCCAGATGACCGCCATCTGTCTCCGTGGTGTAGTCCTGGCAGATCGCAGGTGTCTCCAGCCCGTCGTCAGGATAATTCTCGCAGTTGCCCGCTCGGTTACAATACTCGACGCCGTCGCGGTTGTCGAAGCACGGCGCGCCTTGATCGGTGTGCGCTTCGATATCCGCCACGTCAAAGAGAATCATATCGTTGCTCCGCGCATACTCCCGCATTTGGTTATTGAAATCGGTCGCTACCTGCGTCCCTATCGCACGCGAGAGACTCGTCGTCCATAGGAAGAACGTCTTGTCCGGATGCTGTGCCATGTACGCTTCCAAATCGAAGACGTCGTATTTGTCGGCATTGTCTGCAAAGAAGCCGGCGTCCGGGTCGGCAATGTCGCTGCCCTCGTCCACGTTCAGATAGGTGAACTGATAGGAGAGCACATCCTTCGCGTCCACATACTGCGGTCCGACCCGCTCGATGAAATCTTGCGTCAACCCCGGCCAGCCACCCGAATGCTCGTCGAACGTCCAATTCGCCCGGTCGTATCGGACGGGGTCGGGCCTGAACAGGATCCGTGCAGGAACACGTCCCGCAGTAAGGTCATCCTGGCTGAATGTCTTCCAGTTCCAGGCGGCGTCGATGTAGTCGCGACGGCAATGGGACGGTGTCTCTGCCCAACTCGTCGCAGTGAAACAGTCCAATGCCTCGTTGATATTCTGGCCCACGGATCGGTCGGAATAGACCATCCGCAGATCGCGCGCAGCCACGAGGTATTCCTCCGGAATCTGCTCGAACAGCGCAACAGAGCGATGGTCGACCACGATGCCACCCTCCTCCAGCCGAGCCCGACTCGGCTTTCCGCTCTCGCTTTGGCGTCGGCCAAGACCTGCGCGGCAGACGACGCCTGGGTTCCATCCTTCCCCGCATCGCTGGCAGCCGGTGGCTCCGCGCCGGTTTCCGGCGTTCCATCCGCGGCCGGTGGCGACGGCATTCGTGCTTCCGCAGTAGCCGTTGGTCCCGGTGCAACAGCATTCCCAGTGGCCGTGCTCGACGCGGCGACACCGCGGTCAGCCGCATCCGATTCGCCAACCGCATTCGATTCGCCTTGCGCCTCCGACACAACCGCTACCACGGGATCCGAATCGGGCGTTTCCAAATCTTCTGCGCCCGTCATACCGGCGCAGCCGGAAGCAAGCGCAATGATCACAACGATCGCGAACGCAGCGCGGCGCGACTGCGCGGCCAGATGATGGTTCAGACAGTATTTGGCGCCGCCCGCTACGTGTGTCGGACGCGTGCTCAACTCAGTCGTCTGCATCATGATTCACCTCGCAAACACTACGTTACTTCCTCCAAAGAGAACGGCCACGACTGCCCCACACCGTGCAGATGCTCTAGATCCCCAGTGATGTGTCGATTCATATCACACGCAGATTCGCGTAGGCAAGTCGTCATGAAGTCGGCGAAGCAGAGTAGCCAAGTAAACGCCTGCGGACCCGGCTTCATTGATCTCTATTGTGATATTCTGCACGTGCAGATGTCGACGAGTGCCTCGCGGATAGCTTCGCACGGGCGATCGGCGCTTACAATAGCGCCAACCATAGTACCCAATGATGATGTACAACTCCAATGCCGTCGAATCGGCAGGATACAATTGCTGTGAAAGCATAGCCTTTCAGTAACGCTCGTCACCGTTCCAACAATATTGTTGCGGTACACTCGGGCGGAACCCGTCACAGGCGTATGTGCTTTCCTTACCGTATAGGGTGATTACTACATGAACTTGTCCAATTCAAATCGCATTCTCGCGCTGGCCGTCCTGCTCATTCTGGCGCTTGGCTCGTCCGCCTACTTGGTCGGCTCAGAGCTTCGTTCCGTTAGCGCCCAGGGATCCTCGCCCAACTCGGTCTTTCTGCCCAGCCTTGAGACCAACAGCACGGCACAGGAGGCAGACGTCCCCACGGGCCCTCTGAATGCGGCTGACACCGGCTTCGTCATTGACAGCAGCTCGGTCGCCCTTTTCGACCAGATACCTGACGAATACTTGACCGGCGCCCGCAACCTTGACATGCTCTTCTCCGATCGATCCGTCGGCGCGAACATCAACGACGGTCTCAACTGCCTCACCGCCTCGAGCTGGGCCGGCGCACCGGCCTCCTGCCGGCGCGACTATTACGACGCCAATTGGAATCTGGAAGACCTTCACGCAGACCGATCTCGACGCCGGCCAAGTTCCGGCGCGTATCCTCTATAATCCCAGTCCAGTGACATACAATCGCTCTAACTGGACGTTCGAGTACAGGACGGGAGACTGGAGTGGACTCACTCAGGATTTCATCCAGTCGCTAGCACCGGCCTACGTCAATTCCAAAGACGTCCTTTCCTACCAATTCAGCTATCTGAACGTGGATCAGGGGAGCGATATTGCGAATCCTAGCAGCGGCTTTTTCGCGGACAATGCCAACCGGTATGACATACACGATCTGGAAGCCTACATGTCCCAGCATTCGGACAAGACTTTCATTCTTTGGACAACGAGCCTCTCCAGGGCAATCGGTTCGCAGGAAGCCACAGACTTCAACAATCAGATGCGGCAATACGCGCTGGCCAATGACATGGTGCTTTTCGACGTCGCTGACATCCTGTCGCACACCGATCAAGGCGCGCCTTGTTACGACAACCGCAACGACGGCCAGAACATCCCCGCCATCTGCCGGGACTACACCACAGAGATAGACGGTGGCCACCTCGGCAGCGTCTCTGCCGGCAAGATTGCCGTGGCAAAGGCCTTTTGGGTGCTGATGGCCCGACTCGCCGGTTGGGATGGGTCCGGCGGCGGTACCGTGCCTACGGCCACACCGACGGCGCCAACAACATCAACGCCCACGGCGTCGGCCACGCCTACCTCACCGGCTGGCCCGACGTCTACCGCAACGTCTACCGCACCGGCTACAGGCACGGCGCAAGCTACGCCCACTTCTCGAGTAACGCCGACGTCACAGACGACGCCGACGTCTCCAGACGTCGCCCACGCCGACCAACACGCCGGATTCCGGGGCGAACGAGGCGACTCCTACCCCATGGAACATAGTGCGCTTCCCGGACATACGGTTGGGCCCGCCGACCAATACGCCGGCTCCGCCCACGAACACACCTGTACGCCCGACTAATACGCCCATAAGCCCAACAAACACGCCCGGAGGTCCGACCAATACGCCCGAAGGCCCTACAAGCACGCCCGTTAGCGCAACCAACACGCCAACAGCGACTCCTAGCCCAACCGTGACGCTTGACCCGAACTCCGCCGGCTGGCCGATGCTGGGGGCAAATCTGCAACGCACGTCGTGGACGCCCGAGGAAGCGACCGGCCGTCTGAATCTCGAATGGTATCGCCCTATCGAGGCTTACATCCCCCAGAACGTCCAGATCATCGCCGCGAATGGGCTGCTCTATGTCTCTACGTCTGGTGGCCTCTATGCCCTCAATGCCGCCAGCGGTGACGTCGCATGGCGCTTTGACACGGCAATGCCACTGGGCAATTCACCAACTGTGATAGACGGCGTCGCATACGTGGGCGGATATGACCGCAAGCTCCACGCCTTGAACGCAGTGACCGGAGCACACCTTTGGTCCTATGACGGAGCGAAAGCAGGCTACTCGGCCAACCCGCTCGTCGTCGACGGCAAGGTCATCGTCGGCAACCGTGACGGGCGCCTCTATGCCATCGGCGCCCACGGCACGCCGCAGCAAGGCAAAATCGTTTGGCAGTTCAATGCGAACTCACCAATCCGACTCTCCGCTGCCTACGCGGACGGCGTGATTCATTTCGCCGCGGCCAACAACTTCGCATACGCATTGGATTCGAACGATGGGTCATTGCTCTGGAAATCTGCGAGACTGCCTGGCGAACAGTACCAGTCGTACTGGCCGGTCATCTATCGTGACAAAGTGATCTACTCCGGCTCGTCCGGATATCGCCAGATATCTCGCCCGGGCCACGCCGAAATCTCCGATGGCGTTTGGACCGGTATCCTGCGCGACATGCAGCTCCACGACATCTTTCCCAGCCAGAGCGAAGGAACGACAATTGGCCCCGCCGTACCGGACCAAGCGTGGGCCCATGGCTATCCGATCATCGACGCATCGCGCGTCACCGAGTACCTCGAGGACAACCCGTCACTGGACCCGGACGTTCACAAGCCCTGGCGCCGCACCTACGTCGTACTGAACCAGAGCGACGGTTCGGAGTACACGTTCGACTCTGACGGCGACTCCCACCCCGAGTACCTGCCCGCCGCGTGGTGGGGCACGAACTCAGGCAATCGTTTTCCCCCGCTAGTTGGCCCCGATAACACGCTCTACTTCAACAATCTCTATACCTGTTGTTCGGACGAAAAGGGACGCGTCATGGGCTGGACGCCCGACAACCCAAGCCTGCTTTCCGTCACTGGAGGCTTTGGCGCGCTCGCCGAGCCACAGGCGATTTCGGCCGGCGGCAACTACATCTATCGGAATCTCTGCTGCGACCGTGTCGGTGACTTCTTCAACATGATGCAACCTTCAGCCAGCGGTCGCCTCTGGTCCTACGACTTGGAAACCAAGGCCCCTGGCTATGATTCCATGTGGCGAATCATACCCGGCCTGCCGCGTCTCGTCGGCTGGTACAAGGGAAAGACAGCCGGGGCCAATGCCGCGTACCATAATCACGGTGACCAAAACCCCATCATCCCTTACCAGGGCCGCGCCTACGTCCATCGCAGCAACGCCATAATTGCCTTTGGGCCTGGTGCTGCATCCGGCGCATTACCGCTCCTGGAGGCCCAGCCACCTGCACCTGATAATGCCGCTCTACCCCGAAACGCGGTCGTAGCCGAGTTGGAGAGTGAGATCGACAAGATCATCGATGCCGGCGATTTGCGCCCCGGTTACTATGGCCTGTCGATTACGACCGTCCGCGGCTTCGAGAATGCCTTCGACAATCCCGGGGATACGCTCTATACGATGGCGCGTGCCTACCCGTACCTGTCGTCGGGTCTGCAGAGCGAGGTCAGAACGTATATGCAGCAGCAGTTCGCAATGCATTTCGACCCGAACATGCATGCACGCCTCGGTTGGGGCGCCGGCGCGCCGCGTGAATCCATCACACTTCCACCGGAAGTTGTCGCCGACCTTGGCAACTTCCCGCCGAGCACACGCTCGCCCTACTTCGCTTGGGAATACCCGCAGCACAATTTCTACGCCATGTGGAAGTACGCCGAAATTGTGCCCGACGACGCCGTCCCGCGCCTACGAACTTGCGAAATCGAAACTCCAGGTGCCGTTGCCCACCAGCCTCCCCATCCCGGACTATTTCGATCAGCGCCCGTTCGAGTTGAACGCCTATATCGCAGGCTACGTTGGATTCCTGGAACTCCAGGAACTGGCTGGCATGGACGGAACTGATAGCGCGCTGCGAAGCCAAGTCAGTGCCGAACTCGACCGCCTGCTCGCCCTGCGCGCCAATACGTTCTCAAAGGATTCCTACTTCACACCAGACCGTCACTACAAGAAGATCTACGACGTCTCTCGCAACTTCATCTTCCTGGTGCCCGAGCTTGGCGACTACCTGCGCCAGAACGCCGGAGCCACGGTCGCGGAAGCCCTGGAAGAATACGTGACTATCGCACCCTATTGGCTATCGTCGCGACACGAGGCCACTATCGGAGAGGGAGCGCTGTCTCCCATCCAGAACTATCACGCTCTGTTCCAAGCGCACGCCTTGATTGAGGATGCGCCTGGGCGGCAACTCTATCAATATCTCGATGCACCGGCATTCGAAGTAGGAGACCTGTATTACATCCAGAATCTTACGGCGATCCTGGAGAACGCCGATTAGGTATGTCCAGGAGGCGACACGTGGCGTCGCCCTGCGCTTTGTCGCGAGCACTACCGAACACTGGACGCTTCTTCGCCCCGGACTTCGCGGTAAGTCCGGGGCTGCCTCACTTCCCTCCGCCAGAATGGTACCGATTCACGTCCCGACGGTGATTAACTATCTGACTCGATACGGCCTGAGGAGACGGCGCAACACGCCGGCAAGGCTTGCGCGGCGACCATGTCCGAGGTCCACCGTTGCCCAATAGATGGGGGTACCCGATAGCCTGGCCCTGGCGATATCCGTCGAGAGCGAAAGTGAGTCCGCTGCCCGCTGCATCCGACCCTCACGAATCCAGCCATCATTGCTCGGGTCACCCACGTAGACCCGCACAGTCGGGCGCTCTCCGTCCTCCGCAGGCCAAAATCGAACCCCCTCGTGCGCGACATGGCTGGAGGGCGTCGCCATACTTGACCGCATCAAAACGTTCGGGAAAGATATCTCCAAAGTGGGCGAACTTGGCGACGCCTGGATAGCCGTAGCGCTGCAGCCGGTCGCCAACTACTGCCTCTGCCAGCGAATTCTCGTCTTCATCCAGCGCATCCTGCCACATCGCCACCCGGCTGCGGTCGATCGGCTTGCTCGCACCCGCCTTCCATGGCACGTTGCGGCTGTTCAGCCGGCTGCCAGTGTCCGCCGTATTGAGCATGCCGTCTTCAAACTCCTCACCGACGAACTCGCACAACGCCCGCAACTCCGATTCAGGCGACGTAACCAAATCTTCATACCGCAAAGTGTGACAATTGTCGTCGGCTGCGAAGAACGGCGCTGACGCCTCATCCAGTCGCCTCCACAGAAGCAGCCCCTCCAGGAAGCTCGTCGTGCCCCACGGCACTTGTGTCAGCGACCGAGCCACATCTCGCGGATCGCGCAGGATTCGTATGATCGGCGCGCGTGGGAAGTGTTCACGGATTGTCGACAGGTACTGGAGGTGATCGGGCGTCTTCTCGGCCCATCTCCGCTTTCCGGCCGCCAATGCGTACGGCTCGGTCACGCTCGCAAGCATGTTGCCCACAGATGGCTCTGCGGCTCGCAAGTATTCGTCGACCTGCTGAGGACTCACGTCATAGCTATCAATCAGCAATGTACGTCCGTCACCGGAGAAACTGGTGCGCGAGATCGAGCACATATACTCGATGGCGCTGACAGGCCATGCGCCTGGGGCTAAGAAACTTGCCGGCATCAGTCTGGGATAGCCACCGGAAGAAGTGTGTCTCCGGACCGCAGCTTATGCCGCTGTGTGCGGCGACCAGGGCCGACAACAGTGTCGTTCCCGAACGCGGCACGCCAACAATGAAAATAGGAGATTGCTGCATGTCAGGCTGCTACAGCGCTGTCCTCGGTCACACCGTCGCCGGTAGCCTCGCCAGCGCTGTCTCGAAGCCCCAACTGTGCGGCAGATACGCCGTGCCGTTCACGAGGAGCCCGCCACGCACCCGCAGTTCCGTAGCCAGATTGACCCGATCGTAGAAGGTGAAGCCGTTATCGTGGAAAATCACGGCGTCTATCGTGTACATGTTCGGCAACAAGTTGAGGTGAGGAATCGTCACATCCACGAACCCGTCGCCATGCAAAGTACCCGCTCGGATATCGTCGACATCGGTGCGGATGCCGGTGACTTGGTGGCTGTTCAGCACGTGCATCGCCACGTTGAAGACGGGGTTCTCCACGGGCTCGTGCGCGGTGTAGTGGATACGGAACCTAGCGAATTCACCAATGTCGAACTCGCCCCGAACCGCATCTTCCGAATCTAGAATTTCGACGCTCCGAATTCGGATCTCTCCCGTACCGGCTCGAATCTCCTTCTCCATGCCGCGGTTCATGTTGGTCAGAGAATCACGATACGCGTCAATGGCACGCTCGGTGTCACCGTCGTAGATCACGCGACCCCGCTCGAGAGCCACCGCCCGCGTGCAAACGTGGCTGACCGCATGTAGATTGTGCGAAACGAAAATGATGGCGACGCCGCGGTTCTTCAGTTCCTCGATACGCATCTGGCACTTCGTCTTAAAGGCCAGATCGCCAACCGCAAGCACCTCATCCACCAGCAACACATCCGGTTCCAGATGGGCTGCCACGGAAAACCCCAAGCGAACAACCATGCCTGAACTGTAGCTCTGGACAGGCATATCGATGAACTCTTCTATCCCGGAGAATTCTACGATTTCGTCGAACCGCTGTGCAAGATCTTTGCCGGAGATTCCCAACACGGCGGCGTTGACTTGGATATTCTCGCGACCGGTCAAGACCGGATTGAAGCCGGCGCCCAAGGCGATCAGCGCCTGTGTCCGACCGCGCATTTCGACGTAGCCCGCATCAGGCTTGATCAGCCCATTCAGCATTCGCAGCAGCGTCGTCTTGCCGGCCCCATTATGGCCGATCAACCCGAGGGTCTCGCCGCGTGCAGCTTGCAGCGTCACGTCCTGTACCGCCCAGAACTCATCCTTTCTCAGCGCCATGCGGTCGGTGGTGCGTCCAACCAACTCATTGCCTACATCACGCATACCGTACCACAGTGAGCGCTTCAAGTCGCGGCAAAATTTCTTGCTCACGCCTTCCACACGAACCAGGACTTCTGACATTAGGCACTCATGCGTTCTATGATGACGGGCAGAGCAACGTGATAGATGACCCAAGCCACAAGGAGACCAATTATCGTAAGCCCACTCACCACCGTGAACGGAATCACGTTTGTAATCGTCCCCATCGTGATTAGGTCGCGTGACGCGATCAATAGCGGGCTGATCGGATTCAGCACCGATAAAATCGACAATGGGAAGGCTGTCGGCGGCGGATATACAACGGGTGTCAAGAAGAATAGCAACGACAACAGGATGGGCAGCATCGTCGCCACGTCCGTATACAGCATTCCGAACGGCGTCAGGAACAGCCCAAGCGCCAAGCCCAATAGAATCAGCATCAATATCGCCACCGGCGACAGCAGCAGCCCCCAGGTCAGGGGCATACGGAAGATCAAGAACACGCCTACCAGCACCAGAAGCTTGATCCCCGAATTGAACAGTGTTAGGTAGAACGCAGAGATAATCAACGAAATGCGCGGGAAGTTTATCTTCGCCAGCAAGGGCTTTGCCGCAGTCACTGACTTCAGCGGAGCGTTCAGGCTTTCCGAGAACATCTGCCAGAGAAGCGTGCCAACGATGACGAAGACCGGATACGGAATGTCCGTATCACCAAGGTTAATTACGTTTCGTGACTGGAGATAGATGAAGATCGCGCTCGTCATGATGGGCGGCACAAACGCCCACAACACGCCAAGCAGGCTCTGCCGATACTGGGCGGACAAATCGCGCCGAAATAGCCGCCGCGACAATTCCTGCGAGTCGACTAACTCGCGCCACATGGACTTGACGAGACGTCCGGGCGAACTCACTAGCGAGTCCGGCCCATAACGGACCACCGTCAATTCATCGCTACTCAGCATTCCACGTCTCCTGCAAGTCGGTACCTTGATCCTGCTTCATTCAGTGTCACCGCTTCCGCCGATTTCGCACGGCACTTATCGTGACGACTGCCGTCACTATTCCTAATACGGGTAGTCCGCTGAACAACAACATAGAACCTGGACCGGAATTGGGTGCGGGTTCGTTGGCCGCTGCGGCGCCCAAAAAGATCGGCGTCGCCGTGGGCGCCACGGTCGCGATTGGCTCCGCAGTCGGAACAGGCAATGCGACCGCTTCTGAGATCGACTGCTGAACGGGCAGCGGCTGCGGCTGAAGCGCCTCCACGTCGGGAATCTCGCAACGCATCACTCGAATCTCGAAGGGATCGTCGCCCGAATACCCGAAATAAGCCACATGGACGTACTTGCCAAGTTCCATCGCTACCGCGGCATAGTTGTCGCTCGTGAATTCGAGTGGCCGCGGCTCGCGCCAGGTCGTGCCGCCCTCCCACGTGCTGTGCCAAATCGCGTTCCCGTCGTTGACACAATCGGGAAACAGGTCGCACTTCTCCGGATACCCTTCCCGAATACGTCGAACGATAAACAGGTGCAAACGATCCGCGCTGTCACGTAAGAACTCAGCCGGTCCGTTGTCTGCGATCAACCAATAGAGGGTGTCGATCGGCTCACTCCACGTTACGCCGCCGTCCTCGCTGTATTGCGCCTGCGGATACGCGCGGAACCCGCCTTCCCAGAATGCCATCAACCTCCCGTCGTCGAGAGGAACCAGGTTCATCCAGTCCCGCTCGTAGTCATCCTCTTCCCGTTCGTCCAGCATCACGGGCCGGTCCCACTTATCCCCGCCATCGAGCGAGCGCATAAAATAGACCGCCTGACCATTGCCACTCGCGTCGAACTCAGTCCACGTCACGTAGACAGAATCGGGCGCGTCTATCGTCACCCGGACATTACTCGCTCCCCGGTCGATGCCCGGGAAGTAGTAGATCACCTCAGGCTCCGCCCAGCTAAGTCCCCCGTCATAGGATCGGACATACTCCAGCGTCTGCGAAAGATTCTCTCTCGCCCTGCCGTAGGCCACGTGCACCGTGTCCGGTTGTTGGTAGGCTAGCCCCGCAGCGTACTGGATTCCGTTGTGATCATCCACGAATTCATAGGCCTTGCTCCAGTTCTGTGCAGACCCGGCCCCTGCCGCCGGGGCCGAACTGTAATTCAGAAGCCCGTCGGGGCCCATCCACACCAGGTGTATGACGCCTTTATCATCAATAACGCCGCGAATCCCTGCAATCCGCGGATTCGCTATCTCTGGTGGTGAGATGTGAATGTCGATCGGCCTCGACCAGCGGGCTCCATCCCACTTCGCATACATCATCGAGTCCGGTGATCCGCCAAGTGCATTCGGAGCGCCCATCAGCCGCTCGGCCCAAAACAAGTGTACGCCGCCTGCTGAATCGGACAGCATCAGCGGATCGACCGAGACGAACCCAGGCGACATGGAGAGGATGTACGGCTCACTGCAGTTCGTGACATCACCTGGCGCAGCCGTTGCGCTGCCTGACAACAAGAACACGAACGCCAGCACGACAGCCGCCACTGCCAGCTTTCGAACACCGCGCGCAGACGTTCTCACCGTTGCTGTTGCCTCACCGATTGATACCGCCATACCGCCTCGTTCAGCCACTCCGCCTCTTGTTCTTTCCCCGATTCTCGATACCACGCCTGGCGCAACTCCAATTTGTGCGGATCCGTAACGCCCGAGGCCCAGATCCGGACCGCTTGGTCCACTTCGCCCGAAACGGCATATGCCTCGCCCAGCAGTTGGCGCGTCGTCCGTTGCTGCGGCGACAACGTGTACGCCGCTTCCAGATGTTGCCGAGCCGACTCCTTGTCGCCCATTGACATGGCAATCTGGCCGAGTCGTCGATGGGCCGTCGAGTTCTCGGCGTCCCGCGCAAGCGCCGCTTCGTAACCGGCAACGGCGCCGCTCAAATCGACTGCATTGCTTCGGCGGACATCGTCCTGTACGTACCATTCCGGCCACCGGTACGTACCCAGCTCGATTCGGGTCTGCTCCACGGCCGCCCGATTCGCCAACATTGCCCCTCGTGTGCCTGGCCAAGCCAGCACCAGCGCCATCGCAAGGACCGGCGCAAGTCCACCCACCACATTCCACGTGAAGCTTAGCCCAGTGCCGGCGTCCGCCCTGTCCCCACTCGACGACTGAGACTGCAGGCTCATGGCGAAGCCGATAGGCAAGAATAGCACAGGGCTCAAGTATGCGACGTACAATCCGGCATCAAACAGCCCGTGCACGCAGACGGCCATCAATGCAGCCAACACGCTTCCAGCATACCAACGATCAAGCTGTCGGTCACTCCGCAGGGCCAGAAACGCCCGACCGAATCCTGCAATAAGGACTCCCGACAACCCGATCAGCCCGGGCGCCCCCTGCTCTACAGCCACCTGCAGGAACAGATTGTACGTTTGATACAGGAACGGTACATGAAACAGATAGACGTACGTGGACAACACCATCCCCGACTGCCCCAGCCCGATCCCAGTGTAGCGATAGTCCTCCACAAGTTGTAGGCCGTCCTGCCAGATCCGCAGCCTACCATAGTCGCTGGCGCCCGCTGTCTCTGCCAACAGCGCCAGCAAGTTCGCGTTCCGCACCAAGGCGACGGCAGCCAGTAGGGACAATGCCACTACAGCGGCTGCGCTAACGTCCGCGACGTGGCGCAGCGGCGACGTACGGCCGTGTCCGAACCGCCATGTGAACGCCGTCCCCACCAAGGCGCCCGCGGCCAAACCCAGCCACGCAGTCCGTTCAGCCGTCAGCGCCAGCGCTAGAAGTGCCACGCTGATCGCGGCCAAAGCCCCGATCAGCGTGGCGCGCATACCCACATGACGGCTCCACGCGATACCTGCCACGCCCAGTGGGATCAGGACGATCAGCGCCCCGGCGATTCCCTCGCTTCCACTGAATCGCGTCGCAACGTACAAGACGCCGCCCGCGCCTCCCAGCAGAGCCGCCGCGAGCCCTGCCCTGCCGGGCGCGTCTGACACACGCCCGCCGGCCCACCACATCACGTACCCAAACAATAGACCCAGCGCCAGTAGCCAGAACCGGGCCAGTGACTGCGCCCGGTCCGCGCTCGCCCATACGCTCACAAGCCCACTCAGCACGAAGACGACACTTGATGACACAAACAGGCCGGCAAGCAGCCGTTCAGTTCTCATTCACGATCCAACCACCAGCGTGAATGTCAGCCAGTGTGGTCCTCAGTGCGTGCTGACCATCAGCTCCGGGTGAACTGCATCATCTGCCAACCCACGTTGACGGCGCTCTTGGCGCCTTCCCAACTATTCAAGCCCCTCGCGAATGTCCACATGGGGCCTGGACGGATCGACCACTCCCGCGTCGCTCGCTTCTGCCAATACTCCAGCCGCTCCGCGCTCAGATTCTCATAGTCGAGCACGGTCGACTTGTCCATGTCCACCTCTTCCCACTTCGTTCCCGGCCGGAAGTACCCGTTCTCCACAACCTCGTAGAAGAACGGCGTGCCCGGATAGGGAGCCGCGATGTGGAACAGCGCGATGTCCAGCGGCAGCGTCTTCGAATAGTCGATCGTCTCACGGATCGACTCTTCGGTCTCGCCGGGCAGACCGATGATGAAGTAGCCCCAGTTCTTGATGCCCACCTCCCGCGACCATCTGAGCGCCGTATATGCCTGTTCCTTCTTGTACCCCTTGCGCGCGCGCTTCAGCACAGCCTCGTTTGCGCTCTCAATGCCCCAGGAGATCAGCCAGCACCCGGCTTTCGCCATCAGCGTGAGCATCTCCTCGTCCACATAGTCGACCCGGCTGTTGCAGGTCCAGCGAATATCCAGGCCCCGCTCGATGATCAGCTCACACAGGCTGACTACATGCTCCCGATTAACAGTGAAGAGATCGGCATACATGTGGATATTGTGAATGCCGAGTTCGCCAAGCAGCTCAAGCTCTTCCACGATGTTCTCTGCCGACCGCACACGCACGCTGTTCTGATAGGTCACGTGCTTGATGCAGAACTTGCACCCCGCCGGGCAGCCACGGCTCGTGACGATGAAGGTGAACGGCCCCTTGATCATCGGCATGCGCTGCTTGTCCAGCGGCAGCAATTCGTGCCGCGGAATCGGCAGGTCGTCCAAGTTCGGAATGAACGGCCGGTCCGGATTGACCTTGATCTCGCTGCCGTCACGCCAGGCAAGCCCCAAGATTCTCTCGAAGCGCACCGCCTCCGCCTTTGCTGCACCGTCGCCGTTCTCGCCCACAACCGGCTCGTCCGGTATGCTAGTCGCCGCGAGCGCCCGCTGCACGCCTTCGTCGCTCGGCT
Organism: uncultured Chloroflexia bacterium; assembly: GCA_963752485.1. GTDB lineage: Bacteria > Chloroflexota > Anaerolineae > Caldilineales > Caldilineaceae > JASGTU01. The sequence continues at coordinate 453,699 of CAVVYP010000006.1, read as the reverse complement.
TCCCGACCTTCCAGCCTGTCCAGCAGCTCACGCAGCGTCATCTCCGGCTCGCCGCGCAAGATGAAGTCCAGCGCCGGATACGGACGCATCGTCTCGAGTGTCATGGGCGTCACATGGGTGCCAAACGCCATCGTGGTCGCCCCCAGCGACTTCGCTAGGAAGACCCCGACCATATCGTTGCGAAGCGTCGGCGCCGTCACCTGGGTCAGGTAGTACTTTGGGCGCTTCTCCTCCAGCAACTTCGTGAACTCCTCCCACGTCATGCGCATGGCATTGGCGTCGATAATTGCCACCGAATACTCGGGCCCAAGGATCGCCGCCATCTGCGCGAGTTCAACCTGCGGCCAGATCATGTTCTCGCGGCTGCGCCGCCCTACCCTGTGCTGGCTGCGAATCCAGATCGCCCCGTCTTCCGTAGGCGGATTCACCAGCAAGACATCAACCGCTCCCTCCGGGCGATCTGCATGGGGAGACGTTCCTATGCTTGCCCCCACGTCCGGGAAATTCGATGGACGCAGCGGCGGAATCCTGCGCGAACCTAGATTACTGCGTATCTCTGGCGATAATTCGATATTTGGATTGCTCAAGAGTCACTCACCCTCTCATCGTCCCATACAACACCAACGCACCTGGGTCATTGCGACCTGCAGTCATTCTCTCTAGCGCCATATCGAGCCGGCGCGGCCACACTGCGCACACCGACTAAACTGCGTCGGTAGAGAGCTTCGTTGCATTCGCTGACTTATCTACGACGCTTTCCCTGCCATGCATGTCTTCGGCGACCAATTCGTCCCGTACCCGCAACGCTTCCAGAACCTGCATCTGAACCCATGCGATAATCAACTGGATACCCACCAACGCGAAACTCGCACTTACCAAATAGTAGATCCAGAGCTCCTCCATCGTCCATCCCTGCAGCGCAAGAATCAGACTGACCACTGCGATCAGAATGCCAAACAGGAATGCACCGAGACCAGCCAAACCGAAATGCTTGTCTGCCCGTATCGGCAGCACCGGCTTGCCAAACAACCCCTGGCGCACCGGGGTCTTGTGGAACAGTGCAACGTAATAATTGAAGCTGATCCCGAGAGACAGAATACTTATGCCCGCCACGCCGAGCACCAGCGCGGAATACAAGCTGAACGCGCCGAGCGGCCCAATATACTGGATTCCGCTCAGGCGGGCAATGACGAGTCCGGCCCCAATCACAGCAGCAATCCCCAGAAACGTCAGGCCAATAATGCCCAACAGGCGCACGGGATTGTAGTTCAGCCCGGTCCAGACGATCGACTGGCCAAAGCGCAGCCCGTCATGCACGGCGCTCAATTTGGACCGTCCGGCGCGCTCACTGTACGGAATCGGCACCTCGTCCATGCGCAGGTTCTCATGCAGTGCACGCGTGCTCATCACCGGCGTTAAGTTCAAACCGTCCGGTAGCGGATACAGTTGCTCGAGCACCGACTTCTTGAACACGCGCATGCCGCTGGCGGAGTCGGTGATATGCTGCGCGCTCAAGACGCTTACTAGCCGAGCGAATATCACGTTACCCAGCCTGCGCACAGCCGGCATCTGACTATCCTCGCCCGACATTCGCGACCCGACCACGATGTCCACATCGTGCTCCATCGCATACTCGCAGAGCTTCGGGAAGTATTCAGGCGGATACGTGCCGTCCGCATCCAGAAAGCCGATCCACTCCCCGCGCGTGGCTGCGAATCCCGTCTTCAGCGCTGCGCCGTATCCACTATTCGTCGGATGCTCAATGATATCAGCCCCGTCGATAGACCGAACGATATCTGCCGTGCGATCCGTCGAACCGTCATCCACCACGATCAGTTCCAGATCATCGACGCCCACTTCGGCGAGGCCCTCTCGTGCTGAGAGCACCCTGCGCACGATTTCTTCGATGCTGTCTTCCTCATCCAGCGCCGGTATGACGACAGAGAGAGTGGTCATTCGTATAGCCCCTTTGTTCGCTTCCTCGCTCTTACCAGCCGGCTGACCGCTACAAATAGACTTCCCGTGCGGTCCGATCGGCCGTCCCGTCAATGTGACTGATCACCCGAGCAGGGACGCCGCCCACTACCGTATGTGGCGCTACATCCTTTGTAACCACTGCGCCCGCCGCCACGACCGCTCCCTCGCCAACCCTTACACCGTCCGTTAGTACTGCGCCTGCACCGATCCAAACGTCATCCGCCACCTCGATCCCTTGTGCCGTAATCCCCTGCTCGATCATCGGCCGCGTCGGGTCATCGTAAACATGGTTCACCGCCAGCATCTGCACCATCGGCGCACAAAAGACCCTGTCCCCAATCGTGATTCCACCCTGCCCGCGCAAGACATTGAACTCTCCGATCAGGCTATCCCGGCCAATGCGGATGAACGCATGCGGCAACTGGCGAAAGTTGTACACGTGCAACACCGCGCCGTGCATGATATACGTATTTTCACCGATGTCAATGCCGCGCGGACACGCGTGCAAATAGCATCCCTGGTCCAAATAGACGTTGCGGCCAAGTCGTATCCTATCCGCAAACCGGATACGCACCCCCTGCTCAATCGCCGCCACACCGTCCATGCGCAGGATCAACCGGTACAACACAGCCCTCACGCCGATCCCGGCCACCGTCGGGATCCACCCCGCGAGCAAAAAGAGTGACTGCTCCAGTGCGTATCTCCAAACGCTGCTCGCCTGCCGGTGAACGTACAGGCTCAGTCCGCCCACGAGAGAATCCTGTGTCAAGTGCGAATCCCTATCGCGTACATAGCTTGCATCGAGTGCGTGCGCTTGTCTGTCTTCCTGTGCTACTTAATACCAAGAACGCCCCAACCACAGCGATCCAGCATCCATTCATTGCACCGGTTCGCCTGGAATTCGCAGCCAATCAGGTACCAATCACATGTCCGTCTTCACGATGCACGCCAAACCCGACAAGCAAAATCGCCAAACCGAACTGCCCTTTTCTCGCGTCATCTGTCGCTGCAGCCGGCATGCCTGGCAGGTGCATCGACAAGTCGCACTCTCGGGACAATGGAACGGTGTCGGAGACGGAATGCTCGGATGTGGAGGGCGCCAAAGCCACCATCGGCCCCATCGTTCAATCAGAATCGAACGCCTTGCCGTTGCTCCCTGGGCTTGATCTGGTCAGCGCCAATTTCCGCTCGCGTCCACTTGCCGACCATGTCCAGCAATACCTGAACGCGGTCCCTTCCGTTCACGCCCTTCTGAAAGATCCCGTCCAGCCCCGCGAAGGGTCCACCCGTAACGACTACCTTCTGCCCGCGCTGATACAGGATCTCACTCCTGCGCAGCGAACGCTGGTGATACGGCGCCAGCCGCTCTCGCAGCGCATCAACGACCGAATGGGGCACTTGCGCGGGACGGTCTCCCACGAACACGATCCGCCGCACCCCTGGCAGCCACTGTAGGCCCTGCGCACCCGGCGATGCCAAGTCCGCTAGGAAGAACAGATAGTTCGGGAAAAACGGTTCGTATCGAACTCCACGCCCGTAGCCTCTTTCAACCTTAAGATAGGGATAATACGTCTCGATTCCACGCTCCTCAAGCAGACTGTCCACCAGTTCTTCCCGATGCGGCTTTGTATACATCACGTGCCACGTCTGCATCTGGCTCTCCGTGCCCTTTCAGATCGTGCAGTGGCGACGCCAGCAAGTCGGTGAGCGTCCGCAAGTATGGCTCCGCCCTTCCTGCGCGCGCAATGCACAAGCTTCAATGCGATGTGCTGCCCCCTGAATTCCGCGGATTGAAGTCCAATCATCGCAGAGATGTAGTCAGACGGGCAGCTTGTATCGACCAGAAAGTGATCCAGGGAGCAGAACCATCCACTACCGTGCTGCCCAATGCGCCTTAGTCCTTAACTCCGGGCCAGTCGGTTATGGACGGCAATGTTCACCATCCCGTCCCGAGTCTAGCATGACGCCAAGTCGAAGGTCAAGTCGGAAAATTTCTACCCGTCGTCTTCACCCGCGCCGATTCGGTTCGGTTTGTCGCAGGCAATGAGCATGCCTCGGTATATCTCCCAGACATTGCTCCGATCCTCATTTATGTCAATCCTTGTCGCGGGACGCGCCACTTCTGCGAATCGTTGCGCTACGCCGAAATCGTCGACGGCGATATCCACCGCCGTCCACGCGCCTAAATCACGCGTGCGAACAGACGTACGCAACCTCCGGCGCGCCGCCTGCAGCCCGAATCTGTTTTTCGAACATCGGTAGGTCACCGAGCACCACGCGGCGACTCTATGGGGACCTCAAGCGGGGATAGTGGTCTGGCGGACAGGCCGCCTCCCAGGGCCGGCCTAGCGCACCCAGACCGGATCCCAGTCGTTGTACAAGTTGTTGCTCAAATTGCGCGGATTGCTGCCGTCGGCATCCATGATCCAAATCTGCGTCCGACCGGATTCTCGATTCGAGAAGAAAGCGATTTGACTGCCATCAGGTGACCACGTCGGATGCTTGTCCCATTCCCACGAATTGACCGTCAGCCGGTCTGGGTCCTGCTTAGCTAGGTCCAACACATAGATCTCGTCACCGCCGGATGCGGTGCTCACAAACGCGATTTTCTCGGCGGTCGGAGACCACGTGGGATCGTATGTAGTCGTCTCGTCACCGCAGCAGTCCACCAGATTCGTGACCTGTTGGCGCCGTCCGTACTGACTGTCCTCTACGAAGATCTGTAGGTTGCGATCGCCGTCCAAGTCCACGTAGGCGCGCCGGTTGCCATCCGCCGACGTGGCAAGGAACCGTTCCCTCGCCAGGGGATGAACGCGATCATCCGTGACCAGCGCCAGCACGTCACCACTGGCCGGATCCATCACCCATGTCTGTGCAGAACCGCCCCGATCCGACAGGAACAGGATCTTTCCCTTGAATTCGTCCAGCGTATCCGGCCCGATCTCGCGCATCGGCGTCGGCGTCGGCGTGGCCGTAACGTTCTCCGCAGCAACTACAAGCGGGATCGGTGTCACCGTTGGTTCCGGCACGGACGTAATTACGACCAGATTCCAGGGCGTTGGCGTCGGCGTACCCTCGGCGATCGCGTTCTGATTCCGTTCCACGATCCGAGCTATGGCCGTTTGCTCGTTGCCAGGCGTCTCCGTGGCTAGTACGTAGACCGCCGCGACGGCGTTCCACGGGCGCGTCGACGTCGGTTCGGCCCGCCCAGCCACAGCAGTCGCGTACAACACACGCGCTGCAGCAGTGGCTACATTCTCCGGCGGCGGCGGCGGATAGTAGATCACCGGCGTAACGTAGTTCGTCGGCACCGGCGTAAATGTTCCGGTAGTTAACGCCACCGCCGTGGCAAACGCTGAATTCGCGGTTGCCGTCGCCGCGTTGGCAGGCGCCGGCGTGTTGAGCACTACCGGGGGCAGTCCATTGAAGATCGCGGCCGCTTGCACTGTCGCCAAATTCTCCGGCACTGGCGTTGGCGTCACCACTGCGACCGAAGACGGCGTACCCGTCCCGCGCGCGACGGCCTCTTCTGTGGCAGCAGCAGCCTGCGCCACAACCGTCAATACGTTCTCCGGCAAAGGCGTCAGCGTCGCCACCACCACCGGTCGCGTCGGTGTCGGCGGTGGTATCGGAGGGGGTGGTCCCATATTCAGCGCCAACGTCGGCGCCCTGCCCTCTGACTCCGACGCATTGCCGCTATCCCACGCAAACAGGGAATCATCCTCAACGTTGAACGGCAGTATTCTCACTATGACCGACGTGGAGCCGTCTACGATTTGCTGAAACAACCATTCCCGCGAGTTCTCGTCCAGTACCCACTCGTTGACGCGTCCAGCGGCAACATCCAGCGGCGTCAGCTCCGGCGACAACGTAATCGATGCCGGCGCTCCGAACACCTCGGAGAAGTCCGTGCCTCCCAGGGCCGGAAGGTCCTCCTCAGCAATGAGCTGCACCAGCCAACTCGTGTTGCCCTCTCGGTTGAGCAGGTCATCGCGAAGTCCCGTAAGCTGCAGCCGCCCGTCCAGGACCTCGGCTCCTCTGTCGACCCGGGTCAAATCGAAACGGATCGCAGCCACGAACGTCTCCTGGTCACCGTAACCGGAGTAGAGGAATGAGTCTCCTATGAACGCCTGCGGGTTGTCGCCGCTCACCCACCACCCGACGTCGCCTCCACGCGGCGAAAGCTGCAGGATCTCCCCGCCGGGCTCTGGTGTCGGTGACGGCAACAATGTGATCGCTTGCCGCGTGGGCGGCGCATTCTGCGCCACCAAACCGGAAGTGGTGACTGCAGGCTCGGTCTCCGTTGGCTTCGTGGTCGGTGACGGCGCTGCAGTCTCGGCCGCCTCTTCCGATGCGGACTCAGACTGCGTAGAGAGGCCCATATCCACTGAGGCAAGCTCAACCCGGCCAATGGCCTCCACGGGGCCGGGTTGGGGGAGAAACCCATCCAGCCAACGCGGCTCCGACGGCATCCCTACGAAATAGAGGACGGCAACGACAGCAAGCGCCAGCCCGATGGTCACGCCCGCCCACGGCGTCCACTTTGCGCGACGCCGCGTCGACTTCCCTTGAAGCTCGTATACCCGTTGTGCCGGATCCCCATGTTCAGCGCCGGTTCCGCTCACGCTCGGCGGACGATTATCTGCCATCATCACACTCTTCCACGAATACTGAATCCCGAAACCGTCCCGACGGCGCCAGGCCGCGTCTCGGGCCTTCGATGGTTGGACTTACTTCAAGATGATCCCAAAACAAACTCTACCAGATTGCCAAGTCGCCGCGTAGATAGCTGTACGCTCGCACACGTTCGCGCAACTTCAGCAACACATTGATCTTGGTTCCAGATTCGCGAAGTCGATGGTTATGATTGAGATTTCAGTACAATTGCGATACAGTACGCTTCACCTACAGTACAAAACGAGGCCGCATGTCCCGTTCAATATGAAGCCGGCGCGACAGTGCCGGTACGCAGCACAGGACACATTGGCCGATCTTATGCGGTGACAAGCCGCCATGTCAAGATACAATAATCCTTCATTGGATTTCATCGCATCGGTCCGTCATTTCGGCCCCCTATCGTCGGCAACCTCGAAACGGTGTTATCGAGGCTCGACAATGACAAGACTGACAGGACGCAAAGTGCAACGGATCAAGCTGATCTTGGCCGGTTCTCACTCTCTCTGATTTCCAATGGCGTGGCGTGGGAGTTTGCTGCATAATCGAATTCACCGGAACTGCTGACAACGAAAAAGGCCGATCCAAGATGGACCGACCTTTCAGCTTCTGGCGGAGACGACGGGATTTGAACCCGCGACCTCTGGCTTGACAGGCCAGTATGCTAACCGCTACACCACGTCTCCGTGCGAGATGCACTCATACAATAACGGAGCGAATAGTAGCATCGATACCCGCCAGTGTCAAATCCGTACTCATGAAATTGTCCGATATGCTTCCAGCGCGGCGGCGCCTGCGCCGTCGCCAGCAACACACATTGCGAGAGCCCGAAAATGACCCGACGCAGTCTTCCATCGCACCCCGACACCGTGCTGCACAACGCTCACTTCTATACCGTGATACTGAGAATCCCTGGGCGCAAGCCGTTGCCGTCCACAATGGCCGCATCGTCGCCATGGGCGACTCGCAGGAAGTGATTTCTCTGGCAGGTCCGCGCACCGCCGTGATTGACCTCGGCGGCCGGCTTGCTCTTCCCGGCCTATGCGACGCACACATCCACTTCTACAATTGGAGTCTGGCCCAGGCCGAAGTGCATCTGGCGGGCACGCGGTCGAAAAACGAAATGCTAGACCTCGTCGCCCAACGCTCGGAAGCGTCTGCGACCGATGCCTGGATCACGGGGCGGGGTTGGAACGAGAGCTGGTGGGGCGACACCGAGTACCCCACGGCAGCAGATCTCGACAACGTGACGGGGCCCGGTCAGCCCGCAATCTTCTGGCGCACAGACATGCACGCCGCAGTGGCAAACAGCCGCGCTCTCAGCGCTGGCGAATATCACAGCCGCCACGCCTAACCCGCCAGGCGGCGTCATCGAGCGCGATGCGCACGGAGCGCCGACGGGCGTCCTCAAGGAACTCGCCATCGCCCTTGTCGGCGAGCTCGTGCCGGTCGCCACGCCCCAGCAATCCGCCATAGCCATGCGCAATGGAATGGCTGCCCTCCATCGCATGGGCGTCACCGCCATCCACGACCAGCGCATGAAAGACCACGATGACGGCATTTTCGCGCTTGTCGCCTATCAGTCACTCAATGAATCCGGCGAGCTAACGCTGCGCATCAACTGCAACGTGGCCGCGCATCAGTTGCCCTCCCTGCAGAGACTCGGTCTCTCCTACGGTTTCGGCGATGAACGGCTGCGGCTCGGCCACATCAAGGTCTTTGCCGACGGCAGCCTGGGCAGCCAGACGGCGCTCATGCACAGGTCCTTCCTCAAAGCCGCGCCAGATGAGCCCGACAACACCGGCGTGCGTCTCACCGAACTCGACGAGATGGCGAGGGTCTTCCGCACGGCTGCAGAGCTTGGATTCCCCATTAGCGTGCACGCCATCGGCGACCGCGCCAACAGCGACGTGCTGGACCTGTTCGAAGAACTGCAGCGGACCGGCCCAAAGCCCGCAGTGCCGAACCGCATCGAACACGTGCAAATCCTTGACCCCGCCGACGTGCCCCGCCTCGCCGCCCTCGAATATTACTGCCAGCGTGCAACCCGTCCACGTCATCGACGATATCGAGATCGCCGACCGCATCCTTGGCGAACGCGGCGCAACTATGTATAACTTCCGCTCGCTGCTTGCGACGGGCGCGCTCGTGGCCTTCGGCAGCGACGCTCCTGTCGCCGACCCCAGCCCCTTTCTCGGAATCCATGCCGCGCTATACCGCCAGAAGCCAGCGCACATGGACGCGGGGCCCTGGTATGCCAACGAGACCGTCTCCCTAGAAGAGGCGATCTACGCCTACACGCTGGCCCCCGCCCACGCGAGCGGCTGGCATCACCACATCGGCAGCATCGAACTTGGCAAAGCTGCCGACATCATTGCCTTGGACAGAAATCTATTTGAAATAGTGGAATCAGATGTGCGCGGTGAGGAAATCGCGGGGACGAAGGTGGACTTCACCATGTTCGACGGTGAGATTGTCCATGATCAGCGCTGACTACACCGCCCACGCGGAACCTGCAGCCACGCATGGCAGCGCAGAACCTTGCCTGTGAGGCACCCAACCGGCAAGACTCTACACCTCCTCTGCAAAGATACGACTCGCCAGCGCGCGTACGCGCTTGCCGCCGTTCGCGAGGATGGGCGGCCCGTGCCCAAAGACGATTGTCTCGAAATCGTCACCGTACATCTTCGCCAGCCGCCAGATGCTGCGCTGCGCGGTCGCCATGTCAGGCGTGAACGCCGGCGCGGGCCCGGTAAGCTTCTCGCGGCGGTTTGCTAGCGCATCGCCCGCAATCAATAGACGGGCCTCCCGGTGCAACAGAGAGATATGGCCCGGCGTATGCCCCGGTGTATGCACCACCATGAACCCCTCCGGCAACAACTGCCCGTCTTCCACGAGCTCCTGCGGCGTCACCGGCCGCTGCCGAAGGCCGGGAATCAGGCCACTCATCGCAAGTGGCGCCTTCATCATGAAGGACCCCATGCGGCGCCGGCCGGGATTCTCCATGACCTGCTTCTCCGCTACATGGCACACGATCTGCGCACGCGTGCCTTCCCTTACAGCGGGCAGCCCACCTGTGTGGTCCATGTCGACGTGGGTAACGATGATGCGATTCACCGAATGCACAGGGAAACCGTTCCCCACCAACGCATTCAGAATCTTGTCGCCGTCTCGAGGCATGCCACAATCGACAAGCGTGACCCCGCCATCCCATTCCCACAAGTAGCAATGGACCGCGCTGCCGATCTCGTCGATTTCCCACAGCCGCGGGAGGATCTGCTTCATTGCTTGGTTGAATCAGCCGCAGCCGTCTGAGGAATCCGCAACGCGAGAAGTGAGGATGTGGTTGCCGGATATACACCGGAGAACTGCCTACCCATTGCCGCCCTGCACGAAGTAGTTCCCGCGCCGGCTGCCGAAGTGGCGCAACCGCGCCCGCGGATGCTCGATTCCCGCCTCCAGTTCCTTCTGGGACAAGCCGGTCTCCTCGGACAGCCGCGCCATGGTCTGGAAAGACTCATCTTCCAGTTCCGTCACCCGCTCACGTTGGTCCTGTGAGAGCTTGAAACCCACAATGGTCAACTCGGGATTTTCTACCAATGCTGTCCTGCACTCCAGACAACGCCAGGCGTGCCCTATCAGCAGAGCGAAGTCCTGAACTCGATCAGTCATGCGCTTCTCCAACCGGCGCACTCGCGTTGAATTCCATGCTACGGCTGCGCCCCCTCCACGATCTGCACGCCGGCGCTGGCGCCGATACGCGTTGCGCCCGCCCGGACCATCGCAACCAGGTCGTCATAGGTGCGTACGCCGCCCGCGGCCTTCACGCCCAGATCCGGTCCCACCACATGCCGCATTAGGGCGACATCTGCGACCGTCGCTCCAGGGCCATTGAAACCGGTGGACGTCTTCACGAAGTCCGCGCCGGCGAACTTGGCCAAGGCACATGCCGCCGCCTTCTCCGTCTCGCTCAACAGACAGGTCTCAATGATTGTCTTCAGAATCGCGCCGTGGTCATGACACAAGTCCGCCACCGCTCCGATATCCTCCGCTACATATGCGTAGTCGCCGTCCTTGAGCCTGCCGACATGAATCACTATGTCAATCTCGCTGGCGCCTGCGTCGATGGCTCCCCGCGCCTCAGCCACCTTCGCGCTGGTCAGATTGGTCCCTTGCGGAAAGCCGGCCACAGCGCACGTCTCCACCAATGTCTCCGCCAGAAAAGCGGAACAAACACTGACCCAACTCGAAGGCACGCACACGCTGACGAAGCCATACTCCGCCGCCTCTGCGCACAGATTCTGAAATGAGTTCTCCCCGGCTTCCGGCTTCAACTGCGTGTGGTCAATCAACTTCGCGACCTGCGCGCCCGTGAGGCGCACTGACGGCGCTGGCCCAGTTGGCCGCCCCGCGGCCTGCCACTGTTCGTACTCCGCGATCGCATCGGCGGCAACCTGGTCAACCCCTGCCGAATACTTGCTGGTCACGATATCCCCCTGTCTAGGTTGCGGGTTCCGTCGCCGGTGGTTGGTGGTTGTGCTGAAAGCAGCGAAGCAATGCGCCGTCCGGCGGCCATATACGTCTGACGCCCGGCTCTCACTTCGCGACCTGCAACTGTACGTCCGTGTTCGCGCATGCGCCGGCGCCCATGCGGATGACTACGGGACGCCCTGTTCTGCGGCAGCGCTCGGCTGCAAATCATAGCTACCTACCGGCCCGAATGCCGACAACGGAAATACGCGTACCCATGTCTTCCCAATAACCAGATCTTGATCCAACTGCCCAAACACGCGGCTATCCCGTGAATTCGGGCGATTGTCCCCCATCACAAACAGATGATCCGGCTGGATCACCTCCGGCCCAAAGTACGTGTTCGGCAATATCAGATTCATCGGATACGGCTCGTCCTGCACCTCGCCGTTGATAATGATGTCCTGATTGCGGATTTCCAGCGTATCGCCCGGCAAGGCGATCACACGCTTGATGTAGTCCTCGTTCGGATTATTCGGGTTATGAAAGACGATGACGTCGCCCCGCTCCGGCGACCCCAGTCGATAGGCCAGCTTGTTCACCAAGATGAACTGGCCCTCGTAGAAGTTTGGCTCCATCGAGTGGCTCTCGATGCGGTAGTTCTGGACGACCTGCCGGATCAACAGGAAGATGATAAGCGACAGTACGACCGTCTCGACCAGTTCCCGCGCCAGCAACCAGCCCATCGAGGACTCACCGTCCTCTACGGGCGCGCCCGGTTCTGGCTCTTCCAATTCGTACTGCGACCCGGCCGCAACTTCCGAATATGCGACTGCGTCTTCGCGTTGTTCTCAGTCATTTCCGGCAATGCCATCTAGAGCAACCCAACCGTTCTTCCGTCCATCCCTCGGTCCAAACCCGCGGTATTATATCACGTTCCTCAAAGGGCATCGGAATCACCGAAGGTCAATTACCCAAATATCCCAATTGGGATACTTGGCATAACGCGATCAGCGTCCGTCACTTGAGGATGTAGCGGGTACCCCGCTTGTCGCCAATCTTCAGCAACACGCCCTTGCTCACCAGGTCCGCCAAATCCAGCCGCAGCGTCTCCGCACCCACGTGGGGACACAAGTCGCGATACTCGCGGTTCGTGATCGTCCCTTCCCGCTGCAGATACTCCATCGCCTTGATCTGCCGGTCGTTCATGGTATGTTCCCAGTCCTGCACAACGCGCGTCAGGATCGCGTGTGTTGAACAACACGACTGTGAATCGATGCGGCTTGGCCTCAAATTCGGGCGGCATATGGCCCGCACTGACCATATCCTCGATCATGCGGTCCACGCCTAGCCCCAGTTCCTCAATGTATCCCCACTGGAACAGTCCATTCACCAAGCGCGGATTGCGGCTATAGTGCTCCTCCACGATGTTGTCCACCGTGATGTGCGCCGGAAGCCCGCCCGGGCTGCGTGATCTCCAGCCGGTCCGTGTACATGCGCACTTCGATGCTACGCCCCGTCAGCCGGTAGTCCCGATGCGCTACCGCATTGACCAGCGCCTCGCGCACCGCAGACTGCGGATACTCGGTCTGCTCCTGTCGCTGCAGGCCTTTCACGATCGCCTGTTTGTCCATCTCCTCCCAGATCACGCGCCACGCCCGGTCGATGATCCGCGGCAGCGGACCGGTCAATTCCTCTCGCCGTCCATAGCCGAATGCGCCCTCCGGACCCCGCGGCTGCGTATCGGAAAACTTCACGAACACGGCCCGGCTATGCGGCATGAACAACTGGGGCTCCTTGCCAAACAGCAGAATCCCGCTCACGGTCGGCACGCCCTCCGGCGTCACCGCACCGATCTGCTCCAGCAGCCGGTTCTTCGTCATCACCTGTGAGCGCGGACTGCGCGCTTGGCGGCGCTCCACATAGTCGTCGATGACGTCCTCGTCCAGGTCGTCCCGCGCTGCGCCGCCCACTTCCTCCAGCTCAAACTCGCCGGAACGCCGTGCGCCGGTAACGCGCAAGTGCTCGCCCGAGGTAATTTCACGATTCTCCGCACCGCGCCGGATCAGTACTCGACCATCTCCCAGCCTGTGCACCTCATCGCTGCGCGCCACCTGCAACAGCACCACTGTGCCGCCGTTCACTTCCTGCATCTGCCATTCCGTCTGCACTGGCGGATGGCACAACCGTAACGCAGCCTGGAGCGCGTCCGAAGCCTCCTCGTCGAGCAGCGGGCTCGCCAACATGCCGTCCGGCGTCAAGCCAAGCACGACCGTCCCCCCGTCGCTATTCGCAAAGGCCGTGATCGCCTCTGCAATCGACGTGGGGTCCGGCACAGCAATATATTCCAAATTCGGCCCCGGAGACCGGTCCGCCAATGACTTCATGCTAGCCTGCTTGCAAGGCCATTCCGTTCGATTACCGTTGCCTGCACTTACTCCGGCTCGCCCGGTTCCGCCTCCGCATCCTTGTCCACCAACGCATCCACGACGCCGTCAACCGCATCGCCGGCCGCGGCGTCCAGCGCCTCATCCAATATTTCATCCGCTGCGCCGCCGTCCAGTGCTTCCACGGGCGCGCCCACGGCGTCTGCGGCTGCTTCTCCGTTCTCGGAACCGTTATCGATACCGCGGGTCAGGTCGTCGTACGTCAACACGGCCAACGCCGCGACCGAATCGTTGGACTGCAGGTTCACCACGCGCACACCACGCGTACTCCGTCCCATCCTGCTGATTCCCGAGACGGGCGTCCGCAAAATGATGCCGTTGGCCGTGATCACGGTGATCTGGTCCTGTTCGCCAACGACTCTCGCCGACACGATCGGCCCGACCTCATCGAGCCGCCGATGGTCGGTCGTCCACACGCCCTGTGTATACCGGCTGCTACGTCGGATACCCATCCAGCGGCGCACGCTTACCCATGCCCTGCTCGTGCAACACAAGCAGATCCGCATCCGGCCGCACCACGTCCATGCTCACGATCTCGTCATCGTCCAGCAGCCTCATGGCCATCACGCCTGCCGCGGTCCTGCCCATGGGCCGCACATTGTCTTCGTGGAAACGCAACGCCTTGCCGTTGCGCGTCACCACGATGAACTCCTCGTCTCCGTTCGTGAGGCGAGCCCAGTCCAACGAATCCGTATCGTCCAGATTCATCGCCCGCACACCCGAGGAACGCACATTGCTAAACACATTGAGCTCCATGCGCTTGATGCGCGCCTTGCGCGTGATCAACGTCACGTACTCTGCCTGTTCGAAGTCCGGCACGACCAACATCGTCGCCACGGATTCGTCCGACTGCAAGGCAAGGATGTTGGCGATATGCGCCCCGCGTGACGTCCGTGTCCCTTCCGGCAACTCATACACTCGGCTGGAATAGACACGGCCCTTGTCTGTGAAGAATAGGATGTAGTCCAACGTCCGCGCGAAGAAGAGGTTAATTACCTCGTCCTCCTGGCGCGTCGCCATGCCGCGAATGCCGCGACCGCCGCGCCCCTGCGCCCGGAACGTATCTGCCGGCGTCCGCTTGATGTACGAGCCGGCGCTGAAGCTGATCAGCACGTTGTCCTGCGTGATCAGGTCCTCTTCGCTGAACTCGCCGCTCGCGCCGAAGGCAACCTCCGTACGCCGCTCATCGCCGAACTTCTCCTTCAGCCACGACAGGTCATCACGAATCAGCCCGCGCACCTTCTCCGGATGCGCCAGCAGGTCTTCCAGGTAGGCGATACGCGCCATCACTTCCTGGTATTCATCCTCGATGCGCTGCCGCTCCAAACCGGCCAGCCGTCGCAACTGCATGTCCAGGATCGCCTGCGCCTGCACCTCTGACAGCCCAAACCGCGCCATCAGCGCCGTACGCGCATCTTCTGCGCTGTCGCTGGATCGAATCGTCGCGATCACCTCGTCGATGTTCTCCAGGGCAATCGACAGGCCCTCGAGGATGTGGGCCCGCTCCCGCGCCTTGCCAAGCTGGAACTCGGTTCGCCGCGTGATCACCTCCGAGCGGTGCTCCACATGCACAATCAGCGCCCGCAACAGCGACAAGCGTGGTCGGCTGGCCGTTGACCAGCGCCAACGCATTCACGCCGAACGTCGTCTGCAGTTGCGTGTGCTTGAAGAGCCGGTTCTGCACTTTCAGCGGCGACGCGCCCCGCTTCAGCTCGATCACGATTCGCATTCCCGTGCGGTCGCTCTCGTCGCGCAGATCGCTGATTTGGTCCAGCGTACCGTTGCGCGCCAACTCCGCCATGCGCTCGATCAGCGAGGATTTGTTCACCTGATACGGGATTTCGGTAACGATGATGTTGAAGCGCCCGGTGTTCGTCTCCTCGATCTCGGTCTTGGCCCGCAGCAGGATGCGCCCGCGCCCCGTGCCGAAAGCCTGGCGAATCCCCTCGGTACCAAGAATGATGCCGCCGGTCGGAAAGTCCGGGCCCCTGCACAAACTGCATCAGCTCCTCAAGCCCGATCGCGTTGCGTCGCTCCCAATTGTCGATCAGGTGGATCGTCGCATCCGCAATCTCGTGCAGATTGTGCGGCGGTATGTTCGTCGCCATGCCCACCGCAATGCCGCTCGTGCCGTTCAGCAGCAAGTTCGGCAGCATCGCCGGCAGCACTACGGGCTCTTCCAGGCTATCGTCGAAATTCGTCGCCCCAGTCAACCGTATCCAGATCGATGTCACGAAGCATTGGCTCCGCGATCGCAGCCAGCCGCGCCTCCGTATAACGCATGGCCGCCGGGCTGTCGCCGTCGACCGAGCCGAAGTTGCCCTGGCCGTCCACGAGCGGATAGCGCAGGCTGAAATCCTGCGCCATGCGCGCCATCGCGTCATAGACGGCGCTGTCACCGTGCGGGTGATACTTGCCCAGCACTTCACCGACGATACGAGCGCTCTTCTTGTACGAAGTATTCGGCTGCAAACCCATGTCGTGCATGGCATACAGAATGCGCCGATGAACCGGCTTCAACCCGTCTCGGGCATCCGGCAGCGCACGCGCGACGATCACGCTCATGGCGTAGTCGAGGTAACTCGACCGCATCTCATCTTCGATCGAAACCGGAAGCACGCTGCCTACGTTGTAGCCGCCGCCGTTCGCGCCTGCGGTCCCGTTCTGGTCGGGCGTCGCGCCGTTCTCGTCAGGTTCGTCGTGCTGGTCGTAGCTCTCATCCATCGCACCGCTCCAAACTCCACTCTTCGCTTAGCCGGGAAGCCAATCGCCCCTGCACCTTGTCAGCCCGGCGGACCGCACACTGCAGCCCCTTTGGCGCCACCAGCGCCAAGGCCGCGCTAGTGTGATAACATAAGCCCAATTATACTCGAACCGCACGTCGATCCCTAACCCAAACGCTACGAATCCGAACATTTGTACAGATGACGCAAGCCGCCAAAGAGCCCGGTCAATCCCCTAGCCAAGCTACGTCCTGGCGCCCCTTGGGATCGGCGTCGTCCAGAATTTCGGCGCACACTCTCGCAGGCCTCGCTCTCGTCCTCGCGGCCGCGCTGCTCTACGCATTCACGCTCGACAACGGGCTGCAGCCGGGCGAGCTTCTCGGCGGCGACCTCATCACCCACCAGTATGCACAGGCCCAGGCCCGGCCCAGCAACGCCCCCGGCTACCCTATCTACACAATGGGCGGCTGGCTCTGGTTCCACGCCATCCGCACCGTGCTGGAGGCGGCTGGTCCAGCGCATCCCAACCCACTCCCCATTCTCAGCAGCTACAGCACGCTCTGGGCCCTCCTCGCGCTTTGGCTCCTCTACGAGATCATCTGCACGGTCACAGCTCCTAGCGACGGCCCAGCGGACGCGTCGTCCTCTCCTTCGCATGGGTTTTCGCCCAACTGGCCCGTCGCCCTTGTCGTGAGCGCGTTCTACGCCGTAACATATTTCTTCTGGTACTACGCCACCACCACCGAACAGTACAGCAGCGCCATCGCCCAGACCCTCGCCATAGTCCTCGTCTTCCTGCTGTGGCAGCGGCGTCGCGACAACCTCTGGCTGCTTTGGCTCTTGGCCTTTCTCTGTGGCCTAAGTCTTGCCCACATGCTGACAGTCGCCTTTGTCGTGCCGCCCATGGTGGCCGCCGTGCTGTGGACGAATCCCGCCCTCCTGCGCAGTCCCAGAGCCATCGCCGGCAGCGTCGTCGCTGCGCTGCTCCCTCTCGCCTCCTACGCCTTCGTCTATGTGCGCGGCAGCCGCCACCCCGAATGGTGGGGCAGCCAGGAGTACGCGTCTGCATCTGAATGGTTCTGGCGCTTTCTGAGCACGGCGCAGGGGCGCGAAGAACTCATGTGGGCCTTCGAGCCCGGACGCACGTTCCTCGGCAACGGTTTCCCCGAACTCATCGGACGGGAGCTGACCTGGGTGATCGTGATTGCCGGGCTGGTCGGCGTCGCGTTCCTGCGCAAGCCCATGCCATTCGTGCTCTACGCCACCCTCGCCCTCTACGTGCTCTTTTCCTGGGCATACCGCTTCGGCAACTGGTTCCAGGTCATCCTGCCCGCCTATGCGCTGCTCATGATCGGCGTGGCGGCTGCAGCAGACCGCTGGCAGACACTTCGCGACCGCCCACATACGACGCGACGACACCTCCGCAAGCCGCCGCGTCTCCCGCGCCGTCGCCATCGACGCGCCCGTACTCCTGCTTGCTTTCGCCGTGGTGTGGCGGTTCGACGCGTCCCTGGCCACGGCCAACAGCCGCAACCGACCGGGGGATACCGCCCTGGATCGCGCTGCCGTTCTTCTTGATGGGCCCCTTCCCGCCGATGGCGCCCTGTTCGCCTCCGTCGCCGACGCCCTTGCCCTGCAATACCTCACGGGCATCTGGCGCATTCACCCCGATATGCAAGTCGTGAGCAGTGACCAGGCCCGTGACCTCATCGGGCAGCAGCCCATCTACGCCGTGTGGGACGCTGCGCCCACCCTCGCCCAGGAACTCGGCCCGATCGAAGACCTTACCGCACATGTACTTTCCCCTGACTGGATCGCCCTGTACGGTGGAGATGCCCAATCGCCGGTCACCGCAGTGTCGCCGGGCCTCGATAGTGATTATGTCGAGATAACTCAGTCGCTTGCGCCGGGGGTGGTTCTGGACGGCTATGCGACACGGCTGGCGCCCAGCGGCGCGCCGGTGACAGACATGCAGGCGCCGGCGTACGACGTCACCCTACGATGGCAGCTCGACCAGCAGGGCTGGCCGGGCGACCTGGCCATCAGCGTCCGTCCCACGCTAGACGGTCAGTTCATCCCCGACCCGGCCAACCCGGCCGCCGTGCTACTCACGGACCACACAGGTCCTGCCCAGCTCCTGTTCTATGACCGCTCCGCGTCTAGCACCGGGACTTTCGCCGACCCCTACCGCCTCCACTTCCCCCAGGTCGCAGCGAAAAGAATCCCGGCTTCGCCGTCGTACTATACCGCCGCCTTGATGGCGGCTTCGAGGATGTCGCACGCCTGGACTTCCCGCTGGCGACCTTCGAAGGGAGCGCTGAATAGGCTGCGGGCGCTGGCCAATCGCCCGCCTGATCCCATGTGGCTCCCTACCAAACCGCGATAGGGCCGGGCTGCACTGGCGTGAAACATGGCGTGCGGCAGCTATATCGGCAGCGGCATTCTCGCCCAGCGATATGCGCATTTCCACGTTATCGCCAACCACAAAAGTCATCGCCACACGCACACTGAAAACGAAAAAAGGGCCTCGCGATCCGTACGGATCGCGAGGTCCTCAAACGAAAGCTGTCAAACCGGCTTTCCGCCGGTCATGCCTACTCCTCGTCCAAGTCGACTTCCAATTCCTCGACGTCTGCCTCAGCGAATTCCTGACCAGTGGGTTCCTCCGCCTCGCCGACGGTCTCCGCACGCTGCGCTTCCTCGATGGCAGCCTTCGCCGCGGCCGCCTCGGCCTTTTCGGCCGCCCGCGCCTCGGCATGGGCCCACGTCTCGCCCTCGCGCACCGCAGCCACCTGGAACTCCGCCGATACGTCCGCCATCAGACGCAACGCCAGGTCGTATACGCCCAGGTCACGAATCGGATGCTCCATCTGCAGTCCACGGCGATCCACCTCAAAGCCGGCCGCTTCCTGCAGCCGTTCCGCAATCTCGGACGACGTCACAGAACCGTACAGCCGATCCGTGTCGCCGGCCTTTGTCTCAAAGAGCAGCTTCATGCCGCGGAGCACTTCCGCCTGCGATTCCGCATGCGCCCGCTGTTGCGCACGCCGGATCATGCCTGCCCGGCGAATTTCCTCCGCCTGCTTCAGCGCACCCCGCGTCGCCAGCACTGCGAACCCGCGTGGGAACAAGAAGTTCCGCGCATAGCCGCCGGCCACGACTCGCACATCGCCGGCCTCGCCCAAGTCCATAACGTCTTCAGTCAACAACACTTTTGTTCGAGCCATCGTTACTCCTGCTTTCCAGAATCCAACTTCAGATAACGAGGTATCCGTTTCTAGCGGCAGGCGGAGCGCGCCCTGCGCTCTCGCCATCACAGACTGGCACAATATCACCGCATGCCGAATCCGCAACCCCTCCATTCTACGTCAGCACACCGTGTGGCGCAAATTGACGCACCTCCGCCACCCCCGGAAACTCTGCCGGTTCCCGCAATCAATGTTGCTTCTTTCTATGGTGACACACGCGATGGTGCGAGTCCTGCAACTGGCCGTGACTGTGGCCCGGTTGCGCCCAAATCATGCGGCTGACGAATGCCTCAGGGACATACGGCGAAAACAAGCCGTATCTTCGGCATGGGACGTCCTTCAGTCTTTCACCTGCGGTCCCGTTGCCCCTCGCCAACGACCCATGCTATACTTCCGCACACGCCGCACCATGAACACATTCCGCACATGAACCCACATGACTGCCAGCACGGTCGCCCCATATCCCAACCGCCACCCTTCACTCGCATCGGCGCCGGGTGCCTGCTGGCCTTGCTGATCCTACTGGTATCCGCATGCTCCACCGGCGACCTGTGGCCGCGGTCCACGCCAACGCCGCCGCCCACGCGCACGCCTGCACCCACCTTCACGCCCGCTCCCGAGGATAGCGCCGTCGTCACAGTCACCCCGTCCACACCACAGACGCCTGGCGTCATCGTGGTTCCCCCCGGCGTCGACCCGCGCACGCTGATTCCGATTCCGCCCACCGAGACGCGTACACCGACGCCGACATACACGCCCGCCCCGGCCACTGTCCGCCCCCGGTGCTGGCACGCCGCCACCTGCGCAGCCGGGTACGCCTCTCTCTCCATTGGCCACGCCATCGCCGACGCACACGCCTACTTTTCCGCCCACGTCCACGCCGACGCCCACCGACACGCCGACGCAGACGCCAACGCCCTACGTGCAGGTTCCGTCCGGACTCGCCAGCCTGCGCGCCGGCCCGGGCATCGACTATCCACTCGTAGCGCAACTTGGGCCGGACATTCCCGTTGCCATCGTCGGACAGAACCCGGAGGGAACCTGGTTCCAGATTTGTTGCGTCAACGGCGAATCCGTGTGGGTGGCCAAGACACACGTGCAGACTATCAACGACACGGCTGCGGTGGTGCTCGTCCTATCCAACCAGCCGCCGGCGCCCACGGCCACGAATACACCGTCGCCCACACCCACCATCACGCCTACGCCGTCCGCAACGCCCTACCCGTTCCAGGTATCGTGGGGGCCGCTATACTTTCGCACCAACAATGAGTTGCTCTCTATCTGGGTGAAGATCGCCGGACCGGGTGGAGAGCCACTTCCGGGCTACGGCCTCCGTGTCGAGTTCCGCAACCGCGAAGACGGGTCCAGCTTTGAGCAGCGGCCCAACACCAAAGGTGAGCAACCCAGCTTCGACCGATATGAGTTCAGCGTCCCGCCCGGTACGGCCAGCGGCAACCGCGTAGAGTACAATTACAAATACGAATTTATCGCGCCGGACCCTGCCGTCGACGACCCCAACACCACCGAGACGCGCTTGTCGCTGATCGACGGATACTGGAAGATTCACGTGGTGGACGGCGAAGGCCGTCAAGTGTCCGACGAAATTGAGTTTAATACGCTTCTCGGCAACAATAACCGCGAGATATATGTTGCCTGGACGCTGGCTCAGTAGCGCCAAGCAACATGTCGAGAAGACCCATGAGCGTGCCTGATGCCCCCCATGTCGCACCGTCCGCAGACCCACATCCGGCGGACGCCAGCTACAAGCGGCGACGTGGCGCTGCGGCAATCGCCTTGATGGTTATGCTTTCCATCTCGTGTTCAGCCGCGGACCTGGTCACCCGCCAGCGCATCACGCCGACGCCGCCTGAGGAGGTTGTTCTGGTTCCGACATTCACGCCTACGCCTGTGCCTGAACAGACGCTTGTGATCGTCACGCCACCGTCCGAAGGGCGGCCCGGCGTCATCATCGTGCCTCCGGGAATGGACCCGGATATCGTCCTGCCCCTGCCGCCAACCGCCCTGCCGGCCATCCAACCGGAGGACGGAACCATCGATCCGGGAGCAGGCCTGCCCGGCGAGGCGTCCGCTGGGACGCCGGTTCCCACAGTGACGCCGACTGAAACGATTCCTGTACCGACGGCCACGGACACCGTTGTTCCCACAGCCACGCCCTATGTCACGGTCTCGTCCGGTCTCATCACGCTGAGAACCGGCCCGGGCATCGACTACCCACAGGTGACCCAACTTGGGCCCAGTATTCCCGTAGCCATCACCGGAAGGAACGCCGAGGGCACCTGGCTGCAAATCTGCTGCATCAGCGGTGAATCCCTTTGGATACCGGCCGTTGACGTCGTGATACACAATGACGTCAGCCAGCTCCAACTTGCGCCTGTCCAGCCACCGCCACCGCCCACCGCCACGGCCACCCACACCGTCACGCCCACTCCGTCCCCGACGCCAACCGCAACGCCCTACCCGTTCCTGAAGGCGATCGGCCCGCAGTACTTCCCGACCACCAATGAATTCCTAACGATTTGGGCGAAGCTCTTCGTGGGCACGCCCCCGTCCGAGGAGGCTGCGCCGGGCTATTTCTTGACCGTCCTTTTCGAAGGATTCGAGCGGCCCAACCAGGCCGGCAATGAACCGAGCGGGGACGAGTTCGAATTCAGCGCGCCGCCCGGCTCGGGCAGCCGCGTCGAATACAACTACAAGTATGAGTATCACCCGCCCGATCCGGCCACGCTAGATTCGTCCGCTTCGCTCACGGCTCTGCAGCTCCTCGGAACTGGCACGTGGACTGTTTACGTTTCAGACGGTGCGGGTCGACAACTCTCAGATCCCGTTTCATTCACAACGGCCCCCGATAACCCGAATCGCGAGGTCTACATCGGTTGGGCTCGAGTTCGATAATGCATAGATCCAATACACGATATAGACGAATCGTCAGCGCCCGCCGTGAACGGCGCATTTCGCGGCCCCCTGCCCACACGGTCTTGGGCCGTATGGCGCTTCTCGCCGTCATACTGCTGCTACTGACTGGCTGCCGCACTTCCCGCGGCGCAGACAGCGGACTCGCCGAACAGGACCTGTTCAGAGCGCCTCATCCGACGTTCACGCCGACGGCGGCCGTGGGCGGTGCAGCGCCCTATCCGCCGCCCGCACCCGCCGGCGGCGCTCAGGTCCAGGCGCCGCCGCCTCCCGCGAACCCCGCGTCGTTGGAAGCGCCGCGCGCCATCGTCAACGCTCCGCTCGTGAATCTGCGATCCGGCCCCGGTACGGACACCAACATCATCGCCATGGTCGAGAGAGGCGCGGAGTACGACATCGTCGGTCGCAGCGCCGACGATGAGTGGTGGCAAGTCTGTTGCGCGGACGATCAGGTTGCCTGGATCGCCAGCGATTTCGTCGATACGGATGGTTCCGTCGACGCGGTGCCGGCTGGGGCGACAGACGCAGTTGCAGCCGCGCCCGCAGCCTCCACAACCTCCACGCAGGCCGTACCCGATCTGGGAGGATCCGGAGGTGCGGCCACCTTCGACCTAATCGCAAAAGAACAATTCCCGGAGACAAAACTGGTCCGCGTCTATCTCTATGTTTACGATGGGACCAATGCGCTCGCCGGATATACGCTGCGGATTCTGAAAGATGGCCGGGAGATACCGGTCTCTGCCCAGTCCTTCGGAGGCCAACCTGCATTCACTTGGCCATTTCAGGATGCGCGCCAGCGCTATCAGAATCTCAAGATCGAGATCCCCAACGAACCGGCAGCCGGCGCCTGGTCGGTGCAACTAATCGATCCCCAGGGCAACCCTGTCGGTCCGCCGGCGGAATTCTCGCTTGCGAACAACGACGCCCAGCAGGAGCTGTACGTACGGTACGAACGTGGCCAGTAATGATGGGGACCACTTCTTCCCCCAGCGCTCGATCCTTCTCGCCCTAATCACCGTCCTCGCTTTCGCCCTGCGCGTGCAGCGGCTCGCTTGGCAGCCGCTGTGGTGGGACGAAGGGTACAGTGTCTACTTCGCAACCGAACCGCTGGCCCGCATGGTCGCGCTTACCGCCCGCGACATACATCCGCCCGTCTATTATGCGGCCTTACACGGTTGGATACGCGTGGTCGCCGACTCGAGCCCCGCGACCGTGCGCCTCTTTTCTATTGGAGCCGGCACGATCGCCATTCCCCTTGTCGCCGCCCTTTCCGCCCGCCTGAGCAACCGCAGCAACGTCGCGATTCTCGTTGCCGCGCTGTTGCTCGCCCTGAATCCCATGCACATCTACTACAGCCAGGAAGTTCGCATGTACAGTGCGGCAACTGCCCTGGCGTTGGCCGGCAGTCTCTGCCTTGTCACCTGGGTGCGCAACGCGCGCAGCAACCGAAGGTCAATGGTTTGCCTCTTCGCCTATGTCGGTTTGACGCTACTGCTCATACACACGCTGTACTACGCGGCCATCCTCGTCGCTGTCCAGATTCTCTGGGCCGCCTGGATGCTTCGTACGCGGCGCAACGCCGTCGGCGTCCTTCTTGCCGGCGTGGCCGCACTGTTCCTGCTATCCCTGCCCTGGGCGCTCTACGCCGGCCCCAGGCTCTCGGCCTACGTTGCCAATAAGGTTCAGTCGGACCAGGACACGTCCCTGGCCTTCGCAGACTACGTTTCCCGACATCTCGCCGCATTCGCCGCCGGCCACGTACTGCCGATCCAGGTTGGGCCCGCCGTCATCCTCGCTGCCGGCCTTCTTGCGATCATCCCGCTGCTGTTCGCCGCCGCGCCGCATTTCTGGGCGCAGACCTCGCCGCGCCCGTTTTCGCTCGCCGAATCCGTGTCTTTCCTGGGCGCTGCCGCGGGCGCGGCGATCCTGTTTGGATACCTGGTCAATCTCCGCTACCCCTTCTTCCCCGAGGGGGGTGAGCGGCTGCTGCTATTTGCCCTGCCCTATCTGCTAGCCCTACTTGCCCTCGGCGTCGCGTTTAGCAGGCTGCCAATCGCTGCGAGAGCTGCATTGCTGTCACCCCTACTCATTGTGTACATCCTGGGCATTGCCGGCTACTACACACAGGCGCGGCACGGGGAGCAGGACTACCGCGCCATTGTCCGCACCGTCGAACAGCGCGGCTCAGTTGATGACGATGTCCTCGCCCTCTTCCCCTGGCAGGTCGGCTACTGGCGCGCTTACGGACAGCGCGACGCGTCGCGTGCACTCTACCCGCCCCAGCCCAAACCGGTCGGCCAGGAGATTCTCGTGTGGGACGACGCACCTGGCAGCGCCGACGCATCTGGCGCCGGGAATACAGTTGGCGCCGGCAATAAAATTGGCGCTTCCATACACGCCGCCCTGGAAGACGGCGTCCTCTGGTTCCCGGAACCCCTGTCTCTGGGTAGTACCTTGCCGCTGCAAGCCGAACACTATCTTCGCCAACACGCGCTCAATGTTGAGGATCGATGGCAGACTGAGGCGACGCGGCTCACCGCATGGGCCGCCCTTCCTGAGCCACAAGAGCTTACGCCCTCGTCCGTCGATTTCGGCCCCGTAACGTTGACCGGTCATGCAATCTCGCCCGAGACCGTTCCAAGTGACAACTCCGTCCTCAGCGCTACGCTCGCCTGGCGCCTCGACGGCGAACAACCCAACACACAGGTCGCCCTTGCGCTTGTGGACAGCCACGGCCGCGCGTGGGCGGAACGGCACTATCGATCCCCCGGAAGCCTCAGTCCCAGCGGCGGTGTCGATACCCAGGCGGCTCTCGACCAAGTAGGCTTGCAAGTGCCCGCCGGGCTGCCGCCAGGCGTCTACACCGTGACGCTCACACTCCTCGACGCGGCAGCCAATCCGCTTCCCGCGCAGAGCGCTGAAGAGGGGCTCAGGGAAACCGTCGTCCTCGAGGCAATTACCGTCACGGTTCCAGACCAGGTCCTGCCGCCAGTTCGCATTCCCATCGAACATAACGCCGGCGCACGCGGACAAGCCACAGATCTGCAGATTCTAGGCGTGTCCGGCATAGGTGAACATCCCTCCGCTGCTCGCCGGCTCCGATTTCTCCATGCAGATCGCCCTGCGAAACACCGTACCCGGTCCCCGCCTCTATGACCTCGCCGTTGCGCTTGTGGACGCGCGCGGACAGCCTGTCGCGGATTGGCAAGGCTGGCCCGTGCCGAATTACCCCAGCGATCAGTGGAGCGAGGGCGCCATCGTCCGCATTCCGGTCACAGTCGAACTGCCTGTCCGCGCAGAAGACGGGCCGCATACGCTGGTTGCGGCCCTCGTAGAGCAACCCGGCGATGTCCGCGGCCCCGACGTTGAGCTAGGAGCGGTCGAACTGTACGCACGGCCGGCAAGCTTCGATCCGCCGCCCATGTCGTCACCCTTGCCCGAACCTGTACAGTTCGGCACCCACGCCCGCCTGGTCGGGTACGACGCGGCCGGCGGCACAGACGGTGACGGGGACTTCATTTCGCTGCAATTGCATTGGGAGGTGCTGCAACCGCTCCGGCCGCAGCACCATATCTTTGTCCACGCAGTTGACGCGCACGGCGATACACTGGCCCAGCAGGACGGTGCGCCCATGACGTCTAAAGGGCCGGCGCCGACCGGAAGCTGGCTCCCAAACGAATACATCACCACGCAGCACACGATCACCATGCCGGCGGAGAGCAACGACAGCAACGGCTCTGCGCTGCAGCTCAGCGTCGGACTCTACGACCCGCGCTCGGGCGTCCGCTTGCCCGCCTTTGCGAATGATGCGCCGTCAGGCGACAGCGCCATCCTTCACGTTGTACAATAGGAGGAGATGCAGTTCGCACCATGCCACGCGCGACCCACTACGGCAGGGATGCGTACCATATTGGTAGACCGATACACGTTGGCCGAACGAAAGCGTACCAAAGGAGAACATGAAGATGGATTCCCAGAAGCAACCCTCATCCGATGATCCCCAGTCCCAGACACAGGCGTCCGGTTCCGAATCGACCGGCGCGGTTCCCGCGGGCGGTGACCAGCTTGCCGACGAGTTGAGCAGGCTTGCCCACAAGTTCGCGGAGTTATTGGAGACCGCATGGAATAGTGAACAGAGGCGCCAGATCGAGCAAGAAGTGCGCAGTGGCCTTACGGGCGTAAGCAAATCGCTGGAAGACGGCCTGAAGGACCTCAGCGAGAAGGAACAAGCGAAGGATTTCGTTGGCAAAGCTGAGTCCGTCGCAGACAACGTAGGCGAGAAAGTGCGAGCGAGTGAAATTGCCAACGAGCTGGCGCGCGGTCTGGCCCAGGGGCTTCACGTCCTGGCAGATCAAATGGACAAGTTGGTCCAGGAGATGCGCAGCACTGGCACTGCATCACAGCCGCCGGAATCCGATTCGCAAGGTTCGGCAACAGGCCAGGACATTCCAATCAGCGAAGAGAAGCCCAAGTCCGCGCCGGACGCATAGGATCCGCGCATCAGCCTGCACTACATATGCCGCGTACGGATTTCGCCCGTGCGCGGCCTTGCATCGACGGTTGGGACTGACTGCACCGATCTAGAAGAACATCTTGGCGACGCCCAGGACGCCCTGTTTCCACGGCACCCTGTGGGAAACGCCGGACGTGCCCTCGAACTCGTCGACGTGGTCGATGTACCATTGGTAGTTGCGAATCAGAGCATCCTTATTCGAATACTTCGGACGGTAGTCAAGCAAGCGCTCCGCCTTCTCGATCGACACAAACGAATCCTCGGTCACCGTTTCGTACACCCAGCGGTAGAGCGGGCTCAGATGCATCTTCTCCAGCACGCGGAGTGACCAGATTGCCGGCCCCGCAGGGATAGGCACAATCTTCTTGCCGAATCCGGCGTAGTCGAGCACGGCCTGGTAATCCTCGCGCAGCGTAGTAAATTCCTTCGCACCAACGTTAAACTCGTCGTTCACTACCGCACAGTCGCCCGTCGCGGCGCTGTAGATCGCGTCACACAGGTCCTCGACGTCGAGCAATTGGTATCGATTTTCGCCACTGCCCAGAACAGGGAAGTTCTTCCCATCACGCGTCCAGTCATACAGTAGTGCGAACACGCCTAGCCGTTCCGGCCCGATAAATGATTTGGGCCGGATAATGGGCACACACAGACCCTGGTCGCGATACTGTTGGCACACCTGCTCGGCTACCACCTTCGCTTCGCCGTAGGGACCTACGCCGTCCAGCTTGTCATCCTCGTACAACGGGTGATGATCCGGGATGCCGTACACGGCCGTGGATGAGATATGGACCACCCGCTCGATGCCCGCCTGCAATGCCGATTCCAACACAATGCGCAGGCCATCAATGTCCGTACTGTAGATGTCCTCTGGCGAATACAGCGGCAGCGCGGCCGCCGTGTGAACTACAATGTCAACGCCCTCCATTGCGCGCTTCACTGCTCGCGGATCGCGAATGTCGCCGGTGACAATGGTGACCCGGTCTCGCTCCAGGTAGTCGAACTCCTGGATATCGAGCGAAACGACGGCGTGCCCTCGCTCCAATAGATGCCGAACCAGGTTGATGCCCAGGAATCCCGCCCCGCCCGTCACAAGGTACGTGGTCTTTGACATACTCTCACCAATCACGATCGCGCTGACTCTTTTCGTCTGGATTTGCAAGGCAGTCTTTCGACTATCCTGTAGTATCGCATAGAGCCCATCGCTACACCCGCCCATCGAGCCACTGGCCGACCAGGTCACGAGATGACGAAAACGCCACCTCGTCCGGTAGCTCCCCCGACGCGAACCAAGCCGCATCATCCACGTCGTCGTTGCGTTCCACGAGCGGCAGTTCATCGCCGACAGGTGTGGCCAAATACGCGATCACGATCCCGCCGGCCACGCGGCTGGACGTCGCCATCGGATAGATTCCGAGGAGCCGGTCAATCACTACTTCCAGACCCACTTCCTCCAGAATCTCGCGGTGCAGCGCCTCCTGCGGCATCTCTCCTGCATCCATATATCCGCCTGGAAGCGCCCATTGTCCCTTGCCGGGGTCCACCCCCCGGCGAATCAGCAATACGTGCTCCGCTGACGTGATCAAACCGATCACAGCGACCTTCGGGTCCAGAAACTGGACGAACTCGCAGGCGGGACACGCAGGCCGCAGGCTGCCAAATACCTCCCGACGCACCAGCGCCGCGCCACAATAGGGACAATACCGAAATTCAAACGCCACAGACACCTCAGCTTGGTTCTCAGGTCTGGGGATTATACATCCGTCCGCAGTGTAGCGCGAAAACATCGCCCTTCGCCGCCGCACGCAGCCGTCGCTGTTCTCAACTGGTCCCTATACAGGCCGCGAATTTGTCGGTTGATTGAGCGCAGGACTATAATCCGACCTGTGACGCATGCCAGCGGCGTCGTAGTGCTGCTTGCGCCTGGCACTTGAACCTTGCATTCACAACCTAGCCTGCAAACCTGAGGACACACGCATTCGATCTATACGCCATGCGCCGTTCGCACCGGCGTGCGCCATACCTGACAACGCCAGCACCCAAGGAGGAACTTGATTGAACCTTCACGAATACCAGTCGAAGCGAATTTTCGCCGACCACGGGATACCCATTCCCGTCGGTGAGGTCGCGCTTACCCCTGCAGACGCTCGCGAAATCGCCTCGCAATTCGGTGTGCCGGTGGTCATCAAGAGCCAGGTGCTTGTCGGCGGACGCGGCAAGGCCGGCGGCATCCGCCTTGCGCGGACGCCCGCCGAGGCTGAGAAAATGGCGGACGCCATTCTCGGGATGGACATCAAGGGCCTGACAGTCGAGAAGGTTCTCGTCGATCAAGCTGCGGACATCGAGACCGAGATCTACCTGGGGGCCGTCCTCGACCGTGCGCAGCGGCGGGTTGTGATTGATGGCAAGCAGCGAAGGCGGCGTCGATATCGAGCAAGTCGCCGCCGAAACCCCTGACCGTATCATAACGGTAGCGGTGCACCCCTTCCTCGGTCTGCGCGACCATCAGGCGCGCATCCTGGCCGACGGTATCGGGTTGCCGAAAGAACACGTGCGCGCCTTCGTCAACATCGCCAAGGGCCTCTACAATGCCTATGTCGCAGTTGACGCCACCCTCGCCGAGATCAACCCGCTCGTCATCACCGGCGGCGGCGAACTCGTCGCCGTGGATGGCAAGATTTCGCTGGACGACAGCGCACTTTTCCGCCATCCGAAGCTCGCGGAGATCGCGCGACGTCGAGGCAGAAGATCCGGCCGAACGCGAGGCCAGACATCACGACCTGAGCTACATCCAACTGGATGGCGAAATCGGTTGCCTCGTAAACGGCGCCGGCCTCGCCATGGCAACCATGGATATCGTCAAGCTCTACGGCGGTTCGCCAGCCAACTTCCTCGATATCGGAGGAGGCGCCCAGGCCGAGTCGGTAGCCGCCGCCCTTCGCATCATCCTCGCCGATGAACGTGTGAAAGCCGTCCTGATAAACATCTTCGGCGGCATCACGCGCTGTGACGAAGTCGCACACGGAATCCTGGACGCCATGGGTGAACTCGACGTCACAGTGCCCTTCGTCGTGCGCCTCGTCGGAACCAACGAGGCTGAAGGTCGCAAGATTCTGGCCGAGGCCAATCTCGTCACTGCGGAGAGTCTCGCCGACGCCGCGAAAAAGGCCGTTGCCGCCGCCCAGGGCGCCGGGGAAGCAGATTCGGGCGAAGGAGAATCCGCATGAGCATTCTGTTGAACAGTCAATCTCGAATCGTCGTCCAGGGCATTACGGGCCGGGAAGGCGCATTCCATACCCAGCAAATGATCGACTACGGTACGAATGTCGTTGCCGGCGTCACGCCCGGCAAGGGCGGCGAATGGGCGGTTGGCAATACGCCGGTCTTTGATACTGTGAACGAATCCGTCATCGCAACCGGTGCGGATGTAAGTGTGATCTTCGTTCCCGCCCGCTTTGCGCCCGACGCCATCATCGAGGCTGCGGACGCGGGCATTCGCCTCGTGGTCTGTATCACCGAAGGCATCCCGGCCCTCGACATGGTGCAGGTCGGCGCCTACTTGGATACCATGCCGACCCGCCTAATTGGACCCAACTGTCCTGGCATTATCACACCCGGAGAGGCGAAGGTCGGCATTATGCCCGGCCATATTCACACGCCCGGCAACATCGGCATCGTGAGCCGATCGGGCACGCTGACGTACGAAGTCGTCTATGCGTTGACTGAGCGCGGTATCGGCCAGAGCACGGCCATTGGCATCGGCGGTGATCCTGTCATCGGCACGCGTTTCGTGGATGTACTGGAGTTGTTCCAGGATGATCCCGCCACCGACCAGGTCGTGCTCATCGGCGAAATTGGCGGCACGGACGAACAGATTGCCGCCGAGTTCATTGCAACTAGAATGGATAAGCCCGTCACCGCGTTTATCGCCGGGCAAACCGCTCCCCCCGGACGGCGCATGGGTCACGCCGGAGCCATCATCTCAGGCGGAGAAGGAACCGCTGCCGAGAAGATTGCCGCCCTTGAGGCCGCAGGCGCCCAGATTGCCAGGCACCCGGAGCAAATCGCGGACGTGGTCGCCGCCAATCTGAGCCACGCCTAGGCATACTGCCGTACCACCGCATCTGGGAGTCGAGCGGATACTGATTCAGGGTGCAACCAATAGCCGGAGCTACTTGAAGGGGCGTCTCACTTTCGTGTGAGACGCCCTCTCTGCTTCTGTAGACCATGCCACCGTGGCCTACCTGCGACGCCGGTCTGCATCCGCTCCTTCTGCCACAAGTGGTAGTCCGGCAGTCGTTGCGGCAAGTGGAGTACGCTTACCGAATCGCGGCAGCACCGGGGAGTATGCTTAGCCGCAATACGGCAAGCCGGTTCCCACACCTGCAAGTGACGCCATGGATCAGCCCGAAACGCAGCAGCCAACACTTCGAGTCGCCGTCATCGCAGCGGATGGCATCAGCGCGTCCGCTCTCTACTCTCTCCTGGCCGAGCAAGACACGATGGAGCCCGTAGCGCGTGCTTGATAGCCTCGGAAACTGAGTCCCTCCCCGCGTACAGTCCAAACGTCATCCTTGCAGACCTCGGCTGGTCCATCGACACGGACATCTTGGCCGATGAAGCCGCGAGCCTGCCGGAGCTCGGCCAGATTCAGGGCATTCCAACGCTTGGCCTCATCGCCGACGCCTCCCAGGCAGCGACGGCCTGGCGCGCCGGATACCGCTCTCTCCTGCTCCGCTCGGAATCGCCACGCGCCTTGGTGTCCGGGCTCCACGCCACCGCAGACGGCCTGTGGGTTCTCTCGCCCAAGCTATCGCTCCCCTTCCCTGTCTACGGCCCGTCGGACCAGCCCTTCGACTTCGAGGAACTTACGGGGCGCGAACAGGAAGTGCTGGAATTACTGGCCGAAGGCCTCACCAATCGTGGCATCGCACATCGCCTCGGAATCTCCGAGCACACTGTGAAGTTTCACGTCAATTCCATTCTCGGCAAACTTGGCGCAGACAGTCGCACCGACGCTGTCGTGCGAGCCACACGTGCGGGGCTTATCCTGCTCTAGTTCCTTGGCTGTGAGATTCGCGCCATTGTGCACCCGCGCCGGGCGTATTTGGGCGCGGAATTGGCTGGGCGGGTGCGCGCCTGCGCGACGCGTGGCGACCCGCCAACGGCATTCGGGGAATCACAGTCACGACGTCATTGCCGACCAGGAGATGTGTCGCACATTGCCCCTGTTCCGGTTACGCCCTACCCGAATGGATGGGTGTCCATAGTCCCTATGGCCGATGACGCTGCCCTGGCTTCGCCGCTATTCTTGGGGCAGACGACGCTAGTCTCCCGCTTACCGGCGACAGTGTCAGTCTCCTGAACTGGTATCTTCAGCCAAGAAAGGCGCCTACGAAATGTCAAACACCTTTGACCAGCTTTCGTCCGCACTGGCGGACGTCGTCTCCAGCGCCGCGCCGTCTGTCGTGCGCGTGGAAGCGCGCCGCCGCCTCCCGGCCTCCGGCATCGTATGGTCGGACGACGGCCTGATCGTCTCCGCCAATCACGTCGTGGAGAGCGATGACGAAATCCGCATCGGCCTGCACGACGGCTCAGTGACCACCGCGTCGGTCGTGGGCCGCGACCCCGCGACTGACCTCATCGTGCTTCGCGCGCGAGGCGAGCGACCTCCCCGTGCCGGAGTGGGCCGGAGACGACGATCTGCGCGTCGGCAGCCTCGCCATTGCAATCGGACGACCGTACACGAATGTTGAAGTCAGCGTCGGCGCGTTGAGCACGGTCGGCGGTGCCGTGGCGCACGCAGGCCGGCGGCCGGCTCGACCACTACCTTCGCCCCGAGATCACCATGTATCCCGGATTCTCTGGCGGTCCGCTCGTGCTCGCCGCCGGCCGCTTCGCCGGCCTGAACACCTCCGGGCTGCTCCACCACGCTGACACGACAATTCCGGCCGCGACACTCACGCGGGCGGTGGAGACCCTCCTGACGCACGGGCGCATTCCGCGCGGCTACCTAGGCGTCGGCGTTCAGCCGGTACGCATTGCGTCCGCCCAGGCGGAGGCAGTCGGAACCGAGGTCGGCCTGATGATAATGTCAGTGGAGGAGAACAGCCCCGCTGAGTCGGCGGGACTGCGCCAGGGCGATATACTCGTCGCGCTGGGCGACGACAGCATTGCATCGGTGAGCGACCTCCGCGTAGCGTTGTCCAGCATCGACGCAGGTGGTACGGTGGCCGTGCGCGTGATCCGCGCCAACGAGCTTCTCGAACTGACCGCGAACGTGGAGCTTCGCTGATCGCCTTCGTGTCCCGCGTATGTCCGTGCTCGTTCGAACTGAACGCACAAGGAAAGGAGGCCCGTCCGGCAAGCGTCTGAAAACGGTTGCCGGACGGGCCTCTTCTTGGTTAGTGGTTGGTGCGCACCATGCGCATGGCGCCTTGGCGCACTACGCGTTCTTCAGCAACTCCGCTAGGATGTCGTCTCGCTCGCTCGCCAGCGGATCCTCGCACACAGGCCGGCCCGCGCGTCGATACCAATACGCTGCGTTCGACAGGTCCCCCTCCACACGATGCAAGTAGGCGTGCACCCAGGCGCCCGTCGCGTCCTCCTGTGCCTGTGCCTCGCCATGCGCAGCATCCCAATCGCCCTTCGCGTCGTACCACATCGCTGACAGCGCGTGGCCCATGCCTGCCGGCGGTTCCGCGGACTGCAGTGAATTCGTGAACTCATCGTGCGTCATTGCCATTTCTCCTCCGTTCCTAGGCGCCGTTTTTCGCCTCGTCCGCCGCCCACTGCATCGTATACAGTTGTAGTAGCGCCCGCTGCCTCGCCAGCAATTCCTCATGCCGCCCACTCTCCACGATCCGCCCGTGGTCCATCACCACGATCTGGTCAGCACTCCATGATCGTGCTGAGCCGGTGGGCGATCACGAACGAAGTCCGGTCCTTCATCAACTGGTCCAGTCCGAACTCGATCTGCTTCTCCGTCGCCGTGTCCACGCTGCTGGTCGCCTCATCCAAAATCAGGATGTGCGGATCCGCCAGCAACGCCCTGGCGAAGGAGACAAGTTGCCGCTGGCCGCCGCTTAGATTCACGCCATCCTCGCCCACGTCACTCTCGTAGCCATCCGGCAGCCGGTTGATGAACTCGTGTGCCCCTACCGCCTTGGCCGCGATGACGATCTCCTCATCGCTTGCGTCCAGCCTGCCGTAGCGGATGTTGTCGGCAATCGTCCCGCTGAACAGGAACGGATCCTGCAACACGATGCCAAGCTGCGAGCGCAGACTTGCCTGTGTCACATCGCGGATGTCGTGCCCGTCAATCTCGATTGCCCCGCCAGTGACGTCGAAAAAGCGCGCCAGCAAGCGCACAACCGTGCTCTTGCCCGCGCCAGTCTCGCCCGACCAACGCGATCCGTTCGCCCGGCTCAGCGCTTAGCGTGAATCCATCCAGCACGATCTCGTCCGGCTTGTACCAGAAATCCACACCGTTGAATTCAACCCGCCCGCGAGATCGGGCGGAAGCGTCTCCGCGCTTTCCTTGTCCGCCAGCTCCGGCGCAGTGTCCAACAGGTTGAAGATTCGCTCCGAACCGGCCATCGTAGCCTGAAACGTGTTGTAGCGCTGCGCAAGCTCGCGGATCGGATCGAAGAACCGTCGACATACAACACGAACGCGATCAGCACGCCGGCCGTCAACTGGTCGCCCAGCACAAGCAACCCGCCGACGCCGACCACCAGCGCCGTTGCAATCGAACCGATCAGGTCCACGCCGGGAAAGAACAGGGCCGTCAGCCTCGTCGCCTGAATGTTGGCATCGAAGTAAGAGAGATTCAGCTCGGCAAAATGCTGGAAGTTGCAGTTCTTCGCGCGTATACGCCTGCGTCACGCGTATCCCGGAGATCGACTCGTTCAGATAGCCATTGATCAGTGAAAGCCGGGCGCGCGTGGCGCGGTACGCGCCTCGCACGCGCTTGCGCCAGTAGTTCGTCAAGAGCACCATCAGCGGCATCACTGAGAACGTGACCAGGGCCAGCTTCCAGTTCAGCAGCAACATGGCAATCGTAATGCCGACCAACATGAAGGCGGACCGTGCGAGTCCCGTGATCGACCACGTCACGAAATCCTGCAAGACGCCGACATCGCTGATGAGCCTGCTCATCAACCGCCCTACGCTATAGTTGTTGTGAAAGCTCAGCGACAGGGTATGCAGGTGCCGGAACAGATTGCTGCGCATATCGGCCACGATCTTGGTGCCGACATACGCCATAAGCAAGATGCGCCCGCGGTTCGTTACCCACTCCAGCACGGACGCTACAACGAAGGCGATCGTCCACATCCGCAGCGTCGACACAGATTGTCCGCGAATGCCCAAGTCTATGGCCTGGCCGATGATCCACGGCAGCGCCACAGCGAATATCGACGAGACGACCATGAGCAGAACCGCAACAATGGTTTGGAACGAATACGGCCGCAGATAGTCGCCGAGGCGCCGCACCAGCCTGCCGTCGTAGGCTTTGCCCAGCGTGTCTTCATCTTCGTCCGGCAACAGATCGCGAATCCGCTCCTCACGACTGTGCCGCTCCTCTTCTTCCGCGCTCACCCGCCGCCCGAATAGCCAAAGAGACCCCGCCCCGGACCGGTCGGTTCCTTGCGTGCGACCGCTGTCGAATCTCCGTTGTCACTCATTGCTTCGCCGTCCCATTTCCAGCCGGCTCTATCCGCTTCTGCGCCTCGACGAACTCTTCCTGGTCCCGCAGCTGCAGGTCATAGATTTGACGGTACAGGCCGTCGACTGCCAAGAGCTCGGTGTGGACCCCGCGCTCGACGACCCGACCCTCATCCAACACGAGTATTTGGTCGGCGCTCTTCAACGTGAGCAGCCGCTGTGCAATCACGAACGTCGTGCGCTCCTTCATGATCTTGGCCAAAGCCTCCTGGATCAGATGCTCCGTCTCCGTATCCACGCTGCTCGTGGAATCATCCAGGATCAATATGCGCGGATCGCAGATCACCGCGCGTGCGATGGCGATGCGCTGCTTCTGCCCGCCGCTCAACGTCACGCCGCGCTCGCCAACCATCGTGTCGTACCCCTCCGGAAATGACACGATGAAGTCGTGCGCGGCCGCGATCTTCGCCGCCTCAACGATCTCCTCACGCGTGGCGCCCGGCTTGCCATAGGCGATGTTGTCGGCAATGGTGTCATTGAATAGAAACGGCGCCTGCAACACTGCGGCAATCGGTGTGCGCAGGCTGTGCAATGTTACGTTGCGCACGTCCACCCCGTCCACCAGCACGCGCCCGGCCGTCACATCATAGAATCGCGGAATCAGGTTCGTGACCGTCGATTTCCCCGACCCGGTCGGACCAATTAGCGCCACAATTTCGCCAGGTTGCGCCACGAAGTCCACATCGCTGAATCACGGACCCAGTGGTCTGGTAGCCGAACGAGACGTTCTCGAACGCCACTTCCCCGCGCACGCTGTCCAACGTAATCGCATCCGGCGATTCAGGCACGTCGCTCGGCGTGTCAATGATCTCGAACACGCGGCTCGCCGATGCACTGGCCGTGGCCGCCAGGTTCACAAGGAATCCGAGCCGCGATACAGGGGCGCTCAGCATCAGTACATAGGAGATCATGGCGAATAGCGTGCCGACGGTGATTGTGCCGGCGATCGCCTGCAGCCCGCCGAACCACAGCAGCAACACAACGGCAACCGACAGCACCAGCGTGAACGTCGGCCAGAAATTCCCCCACAAGCGGATAGCCGCATAGCGCCGCTCGAACCACTCCGTGTTCTCAACGTCGAACTTCTGGAGTTCGTAGTCCTCCCGCGCGAACGCTTTGACGACGCCGATTCCCGTCATGCTCTCCTGCATCGTCGCCGACAGGGTTCCCATCTGTTCCTGGATGCGCTTGAACATGGGCCGGATCGTGCTGCCGAAGTAGATGGCGAGCGCGACGAGAACGGCCAGCGGGCCGAGTACCAGCAGCGTGAGTTGCGCATCTTCCGCCAACATCGCGACTATCACGCCGACGAGCAGCAACAGTGTCGCCGTAAGGTCCAGCATTCCGATGCCTGCGAATCGCTCCGTCTCCGTTATGTCGCCCGTTGCCCGGCTCATCAAGTCGCCGGTCTGCGCACTGTCGTGAAAGGCGAACGGTAGTTGCTGGACGCTCACGTAGAAGTCGTTGCGCAGGTCGTACGCCACTCGGTGCGTGAGCCACTGGCCGAAGTAGCGCTGTGCGAATGCCACGACGCCGCGCACCAGTGCAATCGCCAGAATCAGCGCGGCAGCCAAGAACAGCGGCCGCGCGCGTCCCTGGTCAATGCCGCTGTCGATCGCCTGCTTGATGATTTGCGGTATGAACAGATTGATCAATGTCGCAGCAATCATCGCTGCATATGCGATCACCACGTATGGCCAATACGGCCTCAGATACCGAGAGCAGCCGTCGGTAGATGCCAAAGCGGGATTCCATACGTTTCCCCACGATTGTGCGCTCGGTTATTGGCGACAATCTCCAACATGCGTGCCTACGCTTGCCGGAGCGCCATCCCAGGCCGGGCGGAATTGCGCTGTCTTCTTATACGTCCAGAGCCGACTTACACCTACAGAGCCGACTCCAACCCTCAATTCGCGCGGCAGTACAACACAAAGAGACCCCGGCATTCACTTCAGGCCACCTTGGGGAATGGCCGATAACGTGGAACAGCACTCGGGATCCTTGGTCTGCACTTCGGATGCTGCGCGTTGCGTATATTCAGTCTATTCCGCTGTCGATCATCTGTCAACAAACGTGCATTGCCGTCACGGATAGGCGTGGCGGACGTCTCGCGTGCCGCAGCAAGGCACAGGATGCGGCCGGCGGATGGCGCCTGTCGCACACAGTCGCGCCCGCCCCCGATTCCGGCAGACGTTCGCCCTATGCTACACTTACGCCATGGACTATGAACTGTTGGATTCAGGCAATGGCATGAGGTTGGAAACGGTTGGACGGTACCGTCTTGCTCGGCCTGCCCCGCAAGCCATCTGGACGCCGAATCGCCCGGAAAACGAGTGGTCACGCGCCGATGCAGTATACGAGCGGAACGCAAAAGGCGTCGGGGCCTGGCAATGGAACCGGAACGTCGATCGTGAATTCGACATCCTCTTCAGCGATCTTGCGCTCCGAATCCGGCTCACCGATTTCGGGCATCTGGGTCTCTTCCCGGAACAGGAATCGATTTGGAGTTGGCTCAAGGAACTCCTCCGCGCCCGTCTTGCCCAGCGAGAGATGAACCTAAACATCTTGAACCTCTTCGCGTATACCGGTGGCAGCACGCTCGCCGCCAGCCAGGCCGGCGCGCACGTGGTGCATGTAGACGCCGCCAAGGGCGTCGTGGACTGGGCCCGCGAAAACGCCAAGCTTAGCCACCTGGACGGACGGCCGATACGATGGATCGTGGACGACGCGCTCAAATTCGTGCAGCGCGAGGTGCGGCGAGGCAGCCGCTATCACGGCATCATCCTGGACCCGCCGTCCTTTGGCCGCGGGCCGAAAGGGCAGGTCTTCAAGATCGAGAATGACATCCTGCCTTTGCTGGACGCCTGCCGCCAACTCCTGGACCGCGACGCCCTCTTTCTCCTCTATACCTGCCATACGCCGGGCTTCACACCGCTTGTCCTTAGCAACCAACTGGATTCGTTCCTCAGCAAGCGGAGCGGCGAAATCGACGCAGGCGAGATGACCATGACGGATGCGCAGAATCGCCGTCTGCCCGGCGGAACCTATGCTCGCTGGGTGGCCGGCTGATGCCGCATGGTCGCTTCGATTTCAAGCCCGCATAACCCTAAGATCAAGCAAGTCGTCCAGCTCGGCAAACGAAACGTGCGAGACCGTCTCGGGCTGACCGTCGTTGAGGGCGGCCGCGAGATCGAACTTGCGCTAGGCGCGGGCATCGTCCCTGTGCAGACCTTCGTTTGCCCGCCTCTGCTCGACGCATCCAGCGCCGCAGCCGCCGGCTCATGCTACGAGCTCGCCGGCGCAGGACGCACCGAACTCTTTGAAGTCTCCCCAGACGTGTACGCCAAGATCGCCTACCGTGACAGCGTGGGCGGCCTGCTGGCCGTCGTTCCTTGCCTCGGCGGGGAGTTGAGCAGCATTCCCACCACCGAAGCCCCTTTGGCCCTCGTCGTGGAGAGCGCCGAAAAACCGGGCAATCTTGGCGCATTGCTGCGAACCGCCGACGCGGCCGGCGTCTCCTTCGTAATCGTCTGCGGTGACGGCACCGACGTCAATAACCCAAATGTCGTGCGCGCCAGCCTCGGCGCGGTCTTCACGGTACCGGTCGTCCAGGCCGATACGCAGCAAACCGTGGCGTGGCTTCGCGCCAACGCGTACCGCATTGTGGCGGCAAGCCCCGATGCTGCTCTTAGTTACACGCAGGTTGACCTCACCGGCCCTACGGCGATCGCCGTAGGCAGCGAGGCGCACGGTCTCAGCCGGACATGGCTCGACGGGGCTGATTTCCGTGTGCATATCCCCATGAACGGCAAGGTGGACAGCCTCAACCTGTCCACGTCGACGGCCATCCTTCTCTATGAAGCCGTGCGGCAGCGTTCAGAATCGTTCAGCGTCTGACGATTTTCGGTCCGGATTGCCGCGCGTCCACTACGATTCCCGTCCGAACGCATAGCGAGTTGCGCCGGCTCCGGAACGATTGCAGCGCTGCCACACGCTAATTGGCATGCGGATCGGTCCGCTGCGCCGTTGGAAGCAATCATACTGCACTGGCGGATCGTTGGGCATACACTACTCTAGAATGGCAAGTGTATTCGCTATACGAAAGACGGTTTTCGCACAAATGTTTGACGCCGGATTGGGCGTGTGCTAGACTGGCAGCGACCCGTGCGAATTTCTACGACACTGGTTGCGCGTGTCATGCGGTGAAGGCAGACACGAGACAGCTTTCTGCAGTATGTCAGAAGCCGAGAATATTTTCGTAATTGGGCTGAGATTATGAATTCAAGACGAGTCCGGAGTGGGGCCGTGTATCTGCTGCTTCTGGCAGCGGTGGGCCTGTTCCTCTACATGTCCTTGGCCCGCCGGCCCGGAAGCTCTTCCACGGCGATGCCGATCGCCGATGTAGCCGACATGATATCGGCCGGCCAGATCAGCGCGATTTCGGTCAAGGATGATAGGGTCTTCGGCACCATACAGGAGTCGGGGCAGGAGATCCAATCACGCAAGGAGTCCGATTCCGGACTTGTTGAGACGCTGACCAATCTCGGCGTAACGCCACAAGACCTTGACAAGGTCACCGTAAGCGTTGAGGCGCCCAAGATTTGGGAAAGCTGGGGCGGCATTCTCATTGCCCTGGTTCCGCTTGCCCTCCTCGCCGTCTTCTTCATCTTCATCATGCGCCAAGCGCAAGGCGCGGGCAACCAGGCGTTTAGCTTCGGCAAGAGCCGTGCGCGCATGTTCACCGGCGACAGACCCACCGTTACCTTTGACGATGTCGCCGGCAGCGAAGAAGCGAAACAAGAACTGCAGGAAGTCGTCGAATTCCTGCAGGAGCCTGAGAAATTCGTCAGCCTTGGTGCGCGCATTCCCAAGGGCGTCCTGCTGGTGGGCCCGCCAGGAACGGGCAAGACGCTAATGGCCAAGGCCGTTTCCGGAGAAGCCGGCGTCCCCTTCTTCAGCATTTCCGGTTCAGAATTCGTAGAGATGTTTGTCGGTGTTGGCGCCAGCCGTGTGCGCGATCTCTTCGAGCAAGCCAAGAAGAATTCGCCCTGCATCATATTCATCGATGAGATCGACGCCGTCGGCCGCCACCGCGGCGCCGGTATGGGCGGTTCGCACGACGAGCGTGAGCAGACGCTCAACCAGATCCTCGTCGAGATGGACGGATTCGACACCGATACCAACGTCATCCTCGTCGCAGCCACCAACCGGCCCGACATTCTGGACCCCGCCCTGCTCCGGCCGGGACGCTTCGACCGGCGCGTCACGATGGACGCACCGGATGTCAAGGGCCGCCGCTCCATCCTCGACGTGCATGTGCAGGGAAAACCGCTTGCGGATGATGTGGACCTGGACGTTATCGCCAAGCAGACGCCAGGTTTCGCAGGGGCCGATATCGAGAATCTGGTCAACGAAGCCGCGATCCTCGCTGCTCGGCGCAACCGCAGGTCCGTCAGCATGTCGGAGTTCCAGGAAGCCATCGAGCGCGTGATCGCTGGACCGGAACGTCGCAGTCGCCTCATTACGCCCGACGAGAAAAAGATTGTGGCCTATCATGAAGCCGGCCACGCCATCGCCATGCACTTCTTGCCCAACCACGACCCGGTGCACAAGATCACTATCGTGCCCCGCGGCATGGCGGGCGGCTATACGTTGAGCCTGCCGAACGAGGAAACGCACCTCGTTACCAAGGATAGGTTCAAGGAACAATTGGTCGCCTTGCTGGGGGGGCGCGTCGCCGAAGAAATCCGATTCGGCGATATCACGACCGGCGCAAGCAACGACTTGGAGCGCGTCACGAAGATGACACGCGCCATGGTGACTCAGTGGGGAATGAGTGACAAGCTGGGACCCATCCGGTACGGAGAGAGCGACGAGCTCGTCTTCCTTGGAAGGGAAATCTCCGAACGCCGCAATTACAGTGATCGCGTCGCACAGCAAATCGACGAAGAAGTCCGTGCGTTCGTGAACGAGGCGCATCGCCATTGCCACGCCATCCTCTCCGCAAACTGGGATGCGTTGGAACTTGTCACGCAGTATCTCCTCGAGGTAGAGACCATTACCGCCGAGGAATTCGAGGCAATCCTGCGTGGCGAAAACCCGTTCCCTGACGAGGAACGGCCCGGCCCCAAGCGACTCTCGGAGGATTCGCCCGGCGAGAACGCCAAGCAGAGGGACGAGAAGAGCGACGGCAGTCTCGACTTGGGCGGCACGCTGCCGGCGCCGGCCTAGGCGTCGGGCACGCGCGATTCACCCTCGGAAGCCAGCAACGGTGAACGATAACGCAGGCAAACCAGGCGCGAATGGCTACGTCCACGCCCCGCCCGTTATGAGCGGGGCGTCTCCTATGACCCAGAATCGCAGCCGTAGCACAACATTCCTTCCCGACCTTCCGATCCGCTCGCTCGCCTCCGCCGGTTACGCAAGCAGGCGTTTCCTTCTCGGCGAAGCGCCCGTCAGTCGATACGTTTCCGGTCTGCTACTCATTCTGGCCGGTGTGTGGGCGACCGGACTGTTGCCCGCTCGCTGGCTAGGGGTGGCTCTTTTCGCCGCCCTGTTCTTGGCCCACGTACTCTTCGGGCGCGTCCTTGACGCGACGCGACTTTGTCCGATTCCATCCCACCACTCCACCAGCCGTTGCGCCCTGCCCGGCGGATCCCGGGCATTCGCTGCCGGTGTACGTAACGGGCAGGCTGTCCGTCGACGGCAGACGTAGCAGCGTTTCGCCTGTGTGCCGGGGTTCTACAAGACCTTTGCCACGCGCGAGCATGCCTTCCTGTGCCAAGTCCGGCAGCGTCGCGCACTGCGCATATTGCGCTGGCCGGAGGAAGAAGTTGGCATGTGGTACGCCTTCATTCAGCCGGACGATATCA
Source organism: uncultured Chloroflexia bacterium (assembly GCA_963752485.1). Lineage (GTDB taxonomy): Bacteria > Chloroflexota > Anaerolineae > Caldilineales > Caldilineaceae > JASGTU01. Next base: position 411,120 of record CAVVYP010000006.1, on the reverse strand, counting down.
GGCGCATCCAGTGGGGATCGCTTGCCTTTGCGCAGCATCCCATGCAGTGTGTCACGATCGAGTATGTTCTTCGCCAGCCGGCGAGTGGACGGTTTCGCAAGGGTAGCCAAGAAACGATCGTAGACGAAACGCTCCATATCGCTTCCGAGGACGAGGCAGTTCTACACGGGGTCCTGGCTGACCTGCTGTGCGATGAACCCGTCCGCAAGTCCGTGCCGCAGCCAGGCTAACAGGCTCATCTCGGCCACCGTGCCGGTGAGGCTGAGCCGGAGCGATCGGCAAGGACGCATGCCCCCAGCGCATACCAGCGAGACCGAGGCCATGTCCGCAACGAGAAGACCTGACTGGGACGATTACTTCCTCGATATTGCATTCGCCGTGGCCGAAAGGAGCACCTGTGACCGCGCCCATGTCGGGGCCGTGCTCGTCAGCGACCGGCGCATCCTCACTACCGGCTACAACGGCGCCCCCTCCGGGCTGCCCCATTGCGACGAGGTCGGACACCTGCTCGTCGACGGTCATTGCGTGCGCACGCTCCACGCCGAACAGAACGCCATCATCCAGGCCGCCCTGCATGGCGTTAGCATCGGCGGCTCCACGGCCTATGTCACGCATCAGCCCTGTCTGACGTGTGCGAAGATGCTCATCAACGCCGGCATCCGGCGCGTCGTCTTCGCAGGCAATTACCCCGACGACCACGGCCGTCGCTTCCTTCAACAGGCAGGCGTGGAACTTGTCCACAAGTCGCGTATGAGACCGCCAGATACCGTGTACCGCCCCGCCGATCTGCCGCCTGCCTAGCCACACATGTAGGCGGCATGCGCCCGCTGCGCACCTGTATCCGTACGTCTCCCATGCTACAGTAGACCCAGATACCGCACAGCACGTTCCAGACTCTACTCTGCGACGGTTCTGTGACGAGTCAGAAATCGCGTTTGACAATTTCGCAATATCTGTTATAGTGTTTCACAACAATTAGATATGAGTAGACGTTGAACCAGAGTAGTACCGTTCGAGGCGAGCTTCAGAGAGTCTCCTGTGGCTGTGACGGAGATAGCAACGCAGAACGGGAATGGGCTGGGGAGTCGAATGTCGAACGGGTTTCGCCCCAATAGACATTTCCGGACTGCCGCCGTTATCCGGCATCAGGACTAGGCATCGCAGAATATCTGCCGCCTGCTCCTGAATAAGTGAGACTGGCCGTCGCCTTGCGTTTCACGCAAGGTGTTTCTTTTTGAAGCAACAGGCGCGGCCGGCCTAAGGCGGGTGGCACCGCGGGGTAGCAATCGCACCTCGTCCCTTTCCACGGTAGGACCGTGGCCGGGGCGAGGTTTTTTTATTGGCCGGACAGTGCCCATCGTGTGTCTAGAACAACTGGTATGTGCCGAACAAGTCGTCTGAGAAACACGGCGGGCTACCGAAGCAGGAGCGAATCATGAGACCAAAATACGTACCTTCCCTCACCGAAGCACGTGAATTGGCGAAATCCAACAGTCTTATCGCTATCCATAGAGAGCTGCCGGCAGACCTTGAGACGCCTGTATCAGTGTTTATGAAGCTGCGCACAGGACAGCAGGGACCCAGTTTCCTGCTGGAGTCCGTCGAAAAAGGAGAGCAGCTTGGCCGATACAGCTTCATCGGCGTGCATGCACCCATGACGGCCACGTCGTATGGGGACCGGACCATCATCGGCGGCGCAGGCGGGACAGTGCTCGAGGAGCGCACGGGCGACCCGCTGGAGGTGGTCCGCGAGCTGATGTCCGACCGTACGCCCAACCGATTGGCCGGTCTGCCCCGCTTCACCGGCGGCGCAGTCGGCTATTTCGGCTATGACCTCGTGCGCTTTATGGAACGCCTGCCGGATACGGCGCAGCGCGACCTCTATGTGCCCGACATGATCCTGCTTTTCAGCGACAACCTCGTCGTCTTCGACCATGTCCGCCACAAGCTCACCGTGATCGCCAACATGCGCGTGGAAGCCGACCTGCGCGCCGCGTACGCCGACGCCATCGCCCGCATCGACAAAATCGTCACAGACCTGCGCAAACCGCTGGAGCCGCCGGAGACGCCAGTGTGCAGCTCCGACAGACCGTGGGAGAGCAACCAAACGCAGGAGCAGTTTGAGGCCAATGTGCTGGCTGCCAAGGAGTACATCGCCGCCGGCGACATCTTCCAGGTTGTTCTGAGCCAGCGCCTGAGCCGCGAAACAGATGCCGACCCGCTCACCATCTACCGCGCCTTGCGCATGCTCAATCCCTCACCGTACATGTACTTTCTCGATTTCGAGGGCGTCGCCGGCGTCGAAGGCGAACCCGTTCACATCATCGGCTCCAGCCCGGAGATGCACGTGCGGCTCGAAGACAGATATGGCGTTCCTGCACCCGATCGCCGGCACCCGCTGGCGCGGCAAGACGCAAGAAGAGGACGATCAGCTTGCGGATGACCTGCTGGCCGACCCGAAGGAGCGCGCCGAACACGTCATGCTTGTCGACCTTGGCCGCAACGATCTGGGCCGTGTCTGCGAATATGGAACCGTGACCGTGCCCACCATGATGGCCATCGAGCGCTACAGCCACGTCATGCATATCGTCAGCGATGTACGCGGCCGTCCTCGCCCGGACCAGGACGCCTTTGCCCTGTTGCGGGCCACGTTCCCAGCGGGCACCGTCAGCGGAGCGCCCAAGATCCGCGCCATGGAAATCATCGAAGAACTGGAAGGAACGCGCCGGGGCCCGTACGCGGGCGCGGTCGGCTACATCGCCTATGACGGCACCATGGATACCTGCATCACCATTCGCACCATCACCATGCAGGGCAAATCGCTGCAATCTGCAGGCCGGCGGCGGCATCGTCGCCGACAGCGAACCGACCTACGAATTTAACGAATCACTGAACAAGGCGCGTGCGCTTGCCGTCGCCGTCGAGCAGGCCGAACAGGGCCTGTAGATTCTCGACCCGACACGTTGCGAATGCGCCAACGCGATTCTACGAACAGGAGATTGAAATGACCGACAACGAACCCGCAAACGAATCCTCACCGGCGATCGGCCCACCGGCAAGCTGCATCTGGGGCACTACATTGGCAGCCATCAGCACCGGCTCGCCTTTCAGGACGAATATGAGTGCTTCTTCCTCGTCGCCGACCTGCACATGCTGACCACGAAACCGGACAAAGAAAGCATCCTCCAGATTGCCGATAACGCACGCGCCATCGTCATGGATCACCTTGCCATCGGCATCGATCCAGAAAAGGTCACATTCTGTCTCCAGTCCGCCATCCATGAGACGTATGAACTGGACCTGCTCATCAGCGGACTGATCACCGTCGAACGGCTGCAACAGCTTACCCACCATCAAGGACATGGCCGCGGCCGCCAACCTGGACCAGATTCCCTACAATCTTGCTGGGCTACCCTGTGCTGCAATCCGCCGATATCCTGCTGCCGCGCGCCAACCTCGTCCCCGTGGGCAAGGACAACGAGAGTCATGTGGAACTCACGCGGCAGATTGCGCGCCGCTTCAACAATGCCTACGACGAGGTCTTTCCCGCTGCCGGATCCATATGTGGTCGGCGGCACGCTTGTCGGCACGGACGGCCAGGCCAAGATGAGCAAGAGCCTGGACAACGCCATCTTCCTCAGCGATGACGAAGCCACCGTGAACCGACGCGTCATGAGCATGTACACCGACCCGAACCGTGTCATCGGCCGACGTGCCCGGAACCGTGGAAGGCAATCCGGTCTTCATCTACCACGATGCCTTCAACCCGGACAAGGCAGAAGTAGAGGACCTGAAAGAACGCTACCGCAGCGGGACAGTCGGCGATGTGGAAGTCAAGCAGAAACTCGCCAAGGCCCTCAACGACTTCCTGGATCCCATGCGCGAACGCCGCGCCTACTACGAGGCGCAGACCGGCTACGTCGATGAGCTCTTGTTTGAAGGAACGCTGCGCGCACGAGAAGAGGCAAAGGAGACGCTGCTTGCCGCCAAGAAAGCCATGGGCCTTACCGGCGTGTGGAACCGAATCTCGCGGTCTGCCGAAAAACGCCGCAAGAAGGAAGCGGCCAGGCTGAGCCACGAATTGATCACGTACCTAGCTCGCAGGAGAACCAGCCATGATCGCAGTGATAGACAACTACGACTCGTTCACGTACAATCTCGTGCAGTTCCTGGGCGACCTGATCCTGCACGAAGGCGCAACAGGAGCTACACGCGACCAGGAGATCCGTGTCTGGCGCAATGACGAAATCGACGTCGAGGACCTCGTCGAAGCGAACCCGACCCACGTCATCATCAGCCCAGGACCAGGTACGCCGGAAGAGGATAGCGGCATCAGCAACGACGTCATACGCATGATGGGCCCACGCACGCCGATCCTCGGCGTCTGCCTGGGGCAGCAGTGCATCGGGCATGTGTACGGCGGCGAGGTCGTGCGCGCCCCCCGGCTCATGCACGGCAAAGTCAGTCCCGTGCATCACAAGGGCTGCGGCGTGTTCAAGAATGTGCCGACCCCATTCATGGCAACGCGCTACCACAGTCTGATCGTGGCCGAGCCGCTACCCGACGAGCTGGAACCCACCGCCTTCACAGCCGAAGGAGAGTTGATGGGTCTGAAGCATGTCACCCATCCCGTAGTGGGCGTGCAGTTCCATCCGGAGAGCATCTTGACCGAGCACGGCAAGAAGATACTGGCGAACTTCTTGCGCATGGAACGCGTCGCGCCCGACGTCACCTGACGGACGATCTTCGTCTATTTGATCTGACCGTAGACAAGATGTTCTGACGCTAGACAGGCATGAATCTGGCGCGACGACCAAAGAATCGCACAAGGACTCGACCATGGAACTCAACGACATTCAAATCGCCATCCACCTACTGCTGGACGGCCACGACCTCAGTGCCGAGCAGGCCGACGCCGCCATGAGCCAAATCATGTCGGGAGAAGCCACGCCCGCGCAGATCGGCGCGTTCCTGGCCGGCCTGCGCGCCAAGGACGAAACCGTCGACGAAATCACGGGCTGCGCCGCGGCCATGCGCCGGAACGCTGTACAGGTCCGGCCCGACCTCGGCGATACGCCGCTGCTCGATATCGTCGGCACCGGCGGAGACGGCACGAAGAAGTTCAACATCAGCACCATCGCCGCCTTCGTCATCGCAGGCGCGGGCGTCAAGGTTGCAAAGCACGGCAACCGCTCCAACCAGCGCGCAGGCAGCGCCGATGTGCTGGAAGCCCTGGGCGCCGAGCTACCACTCACGCCGGAGCAGGCCGCCGAAGTCCATCCACAAAGTGGGCATCGCTTTCCTCTTTGCACCGGCCTACCATCCCGCCATGCGCTTCGCCGTGGGCCCGCGCCGCGAACTCGCTTCACGCACCGTCTTCAATGTCCTTGGCCCCCTGACGAACCCGGCCCCCACCACGCATCAACTGGTGGGCGTCTTCTCGTCGGGCCTGTTGGAATTCATGGCGGGCGTGCTTCGCAACATGGGCAGCCGCGGCGCCTATGTTGTTCACGGCCGATACGAGACCGGGGCCGGCCTGGACGAACTAACCACCACAGGGCTGTGCCAGATCGCGCACCTGCATGATGGCGCCATCGACCTCTCCTCCCTGGACCCCGCAGACATCGGCTTCCCACGCGCGACCCTTGCCGACCTGCAGGGCGGCGACGCCGCGGCCAACGCTGCCATAGCCCGTTCAATCCTTGCCGGAGAGATTGCCGGCCCCAAGCTCGACGTAGTGCTCCTGAACGCCGGTGCAGCCCTCGGACTGCTCAGCGGGGACGTCGAAGCCGGCATCGCCGACGCGCGGCGTAGCGTGACGTCCGGCGCAGCCCTGGACTGTCTGGACCGCTACGTCGCCCAGACGCGCGCCTTTGCCAGCGCCGGATGAAGGGTGCTGCGACATTCCCACCCATAGGCATCACATGGTGAACAGACGATGAAACCTTCAAAGCTCGATATCGCCAAACACAAGGGCAAGGTCCTGGACGAAATCATGTCCTGGAAACGGCAGGAGGTTCCGGAAGCGATGGCGCGCATGCCACTGGAACAGGTGCGCGCATTCGCACGCCTCAGCCCGCCGCCCATCGACTTCGCGGCGGCGCTCACTGCGACGCCCGGCGCTAGCCTGATTGCGGAGGTCAAGCGCGCAAGCCCGTCCCGCGGGCTCATCGCAAAGGACTGGGACCCGCCGCAGATTGCGGAAACCTACGCCACATCGGGAGCCGCCGCCATCTCCTGTCTTACGGACGCCAAGTTCTTTCAGGGACAGCTAGGGTATTTGACCGCGATCAAGGAGCGCCTGCGTGAACTCGGTCAGCCGGTTCCTGTCCTGCGCAAGGACTTCATCTTCCACGAGTATCAGGTGTACGAAGCTCGCATGGCAGGCGCCGACGCGCTGCTGCTAATCGTCTCCGTGCTTAGCGACACGGACCTGCGAAACCTTCTCAGCTTGACGCGCCAGCTCAATATGGAGGCGCTTGTTGAGGTGCATGACGCAGCGGAGGTCGATCGAGCGCTCAGCGCCGGCGCCAACATCATTGGCGTCAACAACCGCGACCTGCGCACCTTTGAGGTCGACATCGAGAACACGCGGCGTCTACGCGAGCGGATACCTGCGTCCAAGGCCGTCGTTGGGGAGAGCGGCATCCGCACGCCCGAAGATGTGGCCGCCATGCGCGACATGGGCTGCGACGCGATTCTCGTCGGCGAGACGTTCTGCAAGCTGCCACAAGGCCGAGCGCGCCAAGAAGGTCTCGGAGTTCGCAGCCGCCGGAAGGATGGCGGCATGACGCGTGTCAAGATATGCGGCCTGACGAACCTGGATGACGCGCTCTGTGCCGTCGATGCCGGTGCGGACCTGCTCGGCTTCATTTTCGCGGCCAGGTCTCCGCGCTATATCGCACCGCAACAGGCCAAGGCCATCGTTGACGAGCTCCGCGCAGCCCGCACCCCGCTGCCCAGCCTCGTCGGCGTGTTCGTCGACGAGACGATCGACGAAGTCACTTCCACTCTGCAGATAGCGGGCCTAGACTACGCGCAACTCCATGGGGCGGAACCGGTAGCGGCGCTGACTGCGCTGCAAGGACGCGCCTTCAAGGCGCTTCGACCGCGCCCGGACGAAGTGGTCGACTTCCACGCATACGGGCTCGCCTATGCCGCTGCCGGTGTACCAGAGGGCCCGCGCCTCCTCGTCGACGCCTACTCGCCCAGCGCCCACGGCGGCACGGGCGAACTGGCGGACTGGCCCATAGCGGCGAAGCTCGCGGCTGAAGTTCAGGGCTTCGTTCTCGCCGGAGGACTAACAGCCGAGAACGTCGCCGCCGCCATCGCCGCCGTGCGTCCCTGGGCGGTAGACACCAGCAGCGGCGTAGAATCAGAACCGGGCCGCAAGAACCAGGACGCGGTCCGGCGATTCGTGACCGCCGCGAAGCGCGCCGGCGCATAGACCGCCGCCACGGAGGGGCAGAGACACGTTATGCGTGTGGCTTTTCCCGTTCGCGCCGGCGCTCGTATATACTCCTATTCGCTGGCGACAGGTCGCCGCTAGTCCGCCGAAGTTGCGAGAACACGATAGCCACTGCGTAATCGCTGAGAAACGACAGAGTAGCGACGAGAATGGAAATCTTGGGAGGACCCCTTTTTGCAGTTGCCGGAGCCGGCGAGTCACACGGCCCGGCCGTCACGTCCATCGTCTTCGGCTGTCCGCCCGGCGTTGAACTGAGCCGCACCTTCATCCAGACCTATCTGGACCGTCGCCGGCCCGGCAGCAGCCGCCACGGCACGCCCCGCCGAGAGACCGACAAGGCCATCATTCTCTCCGGACTGTACAGCGACGACCACGACTCACTACTCGGTCCGTCCGCCATGACGTCGATGGCCGACGATGTCGAATCCAGCGCCCTGGGCTACGAGACCGGCTTCACGACTGGGGAACCGATTGCCGTCGTCGTGCTGTCGACGTCGCAGCGCTCTGATGACTACACGCAATTTTCCGGCCCTTCGGGCGAAGTCCGCCCCGGACATACGGACCTGGTCAAATACCACAAGTCGCGCGGCTTCGTGGACGTCAGAGGCGGCGGCCGATCCAGCTATCGCTCGACCATCTCGGACGTCGTCGGCGGGTCTGTCGCGCGTGCGTTCCTGTCGGCCTACTTCGACACGGTGGTCTATTCATCCATCATCCAGGTCGGACCCCTGCGTGCTGAACAGACCCTTTCCGGTTTTCTGACACAGTGGACGCTCGAAAATGACGGCGGTCCCGTCCCTGACTCCGTGATCGCCTCCGTGAACGATCGCCTCGATACGGCCGAAATTCGAGCGTACGATGCACACTTTGCCGAGGAAGCCGCCGCCCTCATCAAGCGCACCCGCATTGACGGGGACTCCCTGGGAGCCGCGGTCGAAGTCGTCGCGGTCAACGTCCCGCCCCTGCTTGGCGAACCGCTCTACAACAGCCTCAAGGTGCGCATCATGGGCTCGCTAGGCGGCCTCAACGCTGCCCAGTCATGCGAAATCGGCGACGGCGTTGGCGTAGCCGGCCGCCGCGGAAGCGAAAACAACGACCCGATCCGCTCTTCCGGCTACCGCGGCAACACTCACGGCGGCCTTATCGGCGGCATCACAACCGGCATGCCGCTCGTCTTTCGCGTCGGCTTCAAGCCTACGTCGACCATCGTCAAGCCGCAGCAGTCCGTACGCAAGAATCTGGAAGAGATCGATTTCGAACTCAAGAAGGGACGCCACGACCCGTGCGTAGGCGTGCGTGCGGGCGTCACACTCGAATCCCGCGTCGCCATCGAACTCGCCAACGCGACGCTTATGCAGCAGGCTTCGCACGTCGACCGCGGCAGCTTTGCGCTGTTTGGAGCCGGCGATGCCGGGTAGCCTCGCTCACCAGCATCTCGTCCTGATGAAGGGCTTCCCCGCCACAGGCAAGAGCCTGCTGGCGCACGGCCTGAGCCGCGCCCTCGCCTGGCCCGTAATCGACAAGGACGACATCAAGGACCATACGCTCGGCCTGACGAACGGCAATGAATTGGCCTATGAGATCATGTGGTCAGTCACACGCCGGCAGCTAGAGCTAGGGCTCAGCGTCATCGTGGATTCTCCCCTCACGTATCCCATTGCGTTCGGTACCGGCGCTGCGCTTGCCGCCCATTCGGGCGCACACCTACTTGTGGTCGAGACGTACCTCGACGACGCAGCGTGGCGCGCACGGCTGAATAACCGCGACCCAAGCGAATCCGAACACAAGATCGCCGGCTGGGACGCGATGGAGGCGTTACTGGCCCGCTACGACGGCTGCTGGCAATACGCCATCCCCCCGCAAGAGCATCTGCGCGCCGACGCGTCACAGCCTGTGGATGCGCTCGTTCGCCAGGTCATCGCGCGGCTCGTCGATACAGAACAAACCGCGCTGTCTTTCCAGTCCGCAGCAAACCGCACCCGAACGAACAGCAACCACTCATGACGACGCCATCTTCGCACCGAAATATCATCATCACCGGCTTCATGGGCACTGGCAAGACCACTATAGGCCGTCGCCTTGCGGCAGACCTTAGACGTCCGTTCTTTGATCTGGACGACCTGATCCAACAGCAATTCGGCAAGACTATACCCGAGGTCTTTGCACAGGAAGGGGAAGCTGCATTTCGTGTGACAGAAGCGCAGCTATGCGCCCGCTTGGCGGAAGAGAGCGGCATCGTGTTGAGCACAGGGGGCGGCGCTCTCGTCAATGCGCAGAACCGGCATGTGCTGGAAGCGACCGGCATTCTCATCTGCCTCACCGCTGGCGTCGACGAGATCTTGACCCGACTCGATGCGCTGGACGACAGGCCGCTCCTACCCGGCACGCGCCACGAGCGCGCCCAGCGCATTCGAGAACTGCTCGACGAACGCCGCCCGGCATACGGCGCAATCCGCCATCATGTCGACACATCGGGCCGCACACCGGAGGACATTGTGGAAGAAGTCATTCGCACGCTCAGCGCCGACGCGGAAGTAGAGGGCATGACGCTGCTCCCTGTGCAGAGCCCGGCCGGCAGCTACGATATCGGCATCGCTGACGGATTGCTGCACCATCTCGGCGCATTGCTCGTGAACCGAGGACTGGGCGCAGGAGCGATCGCCGTGGTGTCGAATCCTGACATCGCCGATCACCACTTCGAAGCGGTCGCTACCGGCCTCTCTTCCGCCGGGTTCGCGCCGTTTCTCTGCGTCGTGCCGGAAGGGGAACAGCACAAGGATCTTTCTGCTGTGCATCACGTCTACGACGCGCTTCTCGAGCACGAAGTGGATCGCAATGGGGCCGTAGTCGCCCTGGGAGGCGGCGTTGTCGGCGACATCGCGGGTTTTGCGGCCGCCACCTATCTGCGAGGCGTTCCCTTTGTGCAGGCGCCGACCTCACTGCTCTCCATGGTCGACGCGTCCGTCGGGGGCAAGACCGGCGTCGACCTCCCACAGGGCAAGAATCTAGTCGGCGCGTTCAAGCAGCCGCTTTTCGTCGCCATCGATACCGGCACGCTCACAACCTTGCCCGCGCCTGAGTTCCGGTCCGGTCTGGCCGAAGTGATCAAGCATGGCATCATCGGCGCGCCTGAGCTGTTCAACCAACTGGAAGGAAGCGGCCCCACTTCCATGCAACATCTCGTCGCCGACGCCGTGCGCGTCAAAATCGACGTTGTGGAAGAAGATCCGTTTGAGCGCGGGCGTCGCGCCGTGCTAAACTTGGGCCATACATTCGGCCATGCGCTCGAGCTTGTCAGCGACTTCACCCTGCGCCATGGAGAAGGCGTGGCCATCGGCCTTGTGGCTGCGGCGCACCTATCGGCCGCCGCCGGTCACTGTGATGCAGCGCTTGTCGATCGCATCAGAACCGTCGTGGAGCGGCATGATCTGCCGGTGTATGCGACCATTGGAACTGTAGACGAAGTGGTGACCGCCATGACTCATGACAAGAAACGGCGCGGAAAGACCCTTCGCTTCGTGATCCCCAGGCAGATCGGTGACGTGACCACAGTCGACAATCCCGGCTGGGACTACGTGCGCGATGCAGTCGCTGCCATCCTGAGAAGCTAGAGCCATCATGCCCACAATCGCCGTTATCCACGGACCCAACCTGAACCTGCTCGGCCGCCGCGAGCCTGAAGTCTACGGCGCTCTCACCCTCGATGATATCAATGCACGCGTCCGGGCCCGCTTTCCGGACGTGGATCTGAAGTTCTACCAATCGAACCACGAGGGCGAACTCATTGACTACATCCACGCTGCCTGGAGCTGGGCAGATGGAATCGTACTCAATCCCGGCGCGTTCACCCACTATTCCATCGCCCTTCGGGACGCGCTGGCCGCTATCGACATCCCCGCTGTGGAAGTGCACCTCAGCAACGTGCACGCCAGGGAAAGCTTCCGCCAGCATTCGGTGCTCGCTCCAGTCTGCACGGGTCAGATTGCGGGCTTCGGATGGCGAAGCTATGTACTGGGCGTGCATGCCATCCTCGGCGAAATCGAACAATCAGAATGAACGAACCACGGTACGCGCACTTCACTTCAGCTCGTGTGGTCCTGGTGGCGCTCTCTATCGCGCTGGCCGTACTTCTTGCGGCCTGCAACCGCGGCGACCGGCCGCAGCAACCGGGAGATGGTGCGCCGGCGGGCGCCGGCGCACCCGCCGTGTCAGGCAACGCGATTTCCAACACGGAGCCAAATGCAGCCGAGGCGCACCGCACCGGCCGCCGATTCCGATGATGTCTGCCGGCGCTGCGACCACACCAGTACCGCCCGTCGGTGAGACCTTGCCCTCCGCGACGCCGCCGCCCTCGCCTACCCCGCCGTCCGGAACCCTCACGCTCTGGCACAGTTGGGCGCAGCGCGACGGTGATGCACTCGAAGCCATTCTTCGTGACTTCCGGGACCGCTACCCGGCCCTACAGGTCGAAACGCTCTTCGTGGCGCAGGACGATCTCCTGCAGAGCTATGCGCAGGCCGTGGCAGACGGCAACGGTCCGGACATCGTCCTGGCGCCCAATTGGTGGCTCCACGACCTCCACTCTCTCGGCGTCGTCGCGCCTATGGATGCAGCGCCCTTAGTGTCCGTAGCCGAGAACGTATTCCCCGCCGCCGCCGACAATCTGCGCATCGGCGGCAGGCCATACGGTCTGCCCACCACCTATGAGACAGTGGCGCTCTACTACAATCGGGCGTTGGCTCCGCAAGGTGCGCCTCCGCCATCCCTGGGTGAGCTTGCCGCCCAAGCCTCCGCGGATCCGCAACAGGGCATCGGCATCTATGCCAATCCCTTCCACATCGCCTGGGGATTCCCTGCCTTTGGCGCTCGCCTCTTTGACGAGGCCGGCAGAGCCATATTGGACCAATCTCAGGGCACAGCGGACTTCCTGCAATGGCTCGATACGGTCGACGGTTTCGAGGGAAGCTATGTGGATGCGGACTACGGTATGCTCCTCGACCGCTTCAAGCGAGGCGAATTTGCCTATTTCATAGACGGCCCGTGGGCGCTGCCCGAGCTCTCTGAAGCCCTTGGCGGTGACCTTGCGGTTGCACCCATTCCCGCCGGCCCGGCCGGCGCGGCCCGGCCCTGGCTCTATGCAGACGCTGCGTATGTGAACCCCACGCTTTCGCCGCCGCAGACCGAACTTGCCGCTCTCTTCCTTGCGCACCTTGCCTCCTCAAGCAGCGCGAATTCGCTAGCCACTTTGGCGCGCCGGCTACCGGCCGGAACCTCCGCCGATCTCGGACCGGATCCGCTGCTCAACGGCTTCGCCGCACAGGCCGCGTACGCCGACGGCATGGCGCACGGGCCAACAATGGATGCGTTCTGGCGCTACGGCGGGGACATGATCCTCAGAGCCGTCACAGGGGTGGAGGATGTGCAGACGATCGTGGCGGAGACAGCGGCGCTCACGAACGAATCTTCCGGCCAATAGGGGTGATGCGACGAACTGATGGCGACTGAGCGAACTTCGGATGACGTTCTAGGCGGCGATGCGCAGGAGACGGACGACGCCTCCAGGAATCACCTGCTACTGGAATGCCGTCCCCAGGTCATCTTCGCCGCAATCTACGACAGGTTGCCCTTCCCAAACCTGGGCCCCGTCCAAGAGTTTGCATTCGACTTGGGCGTCACGGCCTTGGAAGACGCATATACACTCCTCGGCCTCGTCGTCCGCGCCTTCGCAGGCCACCAGCTTCTCTTCGAGCAACGCTGGCCCGAGCGCTACGTGCGCCAGAAGACCGGATTGGCGGACCTGGACATCCCCCCCGGCACCGGCATTGCCCTGCGCGCAATGCATTTCCAATGTCATGGCTTCGAACCTGTCACTTCGCTGGAGCTGACAGTCGTCGCCAAACGCGCAGATTCTCAGGAATCGCGCCAGGCGATACTGCGCGTCCCTGTCGAGCATCCGCAACAGCGAACCGATCTGCATCTGCCCCTCGCCGGACCGTGGTGGGCCATTCAGGCGGCGGACTGGACGGACATGCACAAGAGCGAGGTGGTGAGCCAGCCGTTCGCGGTGGACTTCGTCAGACTGGGTCCCGACCAACAGATGTTCCGCGACCTCGGGTCGAGCCTGGAAGATCACTATAGCTGGGACCAGCCCGTCTATGCGGCGGCCGGAGGCAAAATCGCCTACGCGGCGTACGATATGCCCGACAATCTTCCCGGAACCGCGCCCGACCCGCGCATCTTTCGTGACGATCCGCGCAGGCTGCTCGGGAACGCCGTAGCCATCAGCAACGGCAACGGCGAGTTCAGCTACTATGCGCACCTGCGGCAGGGCAGTTTGCGGGTGCGCTACGGAGACCTTGTGCGCCGCGGCGACGCAATCGGGCGCGTGGGCAGCAGCGGCCAATCGCCTGGACCACATTTCCATTTCCACCTAATGAATGGACCGAATCTCTTGCTGGATCAGGGACTACCCATGAAGCTGAGCCATTTCTCTGCGGGCGGCCAGTTCTTTCGTGAGCCGATCGCAATTCCGACTCGCATGCTGGTCACTGGACCGGATCGGGTTCCGCCGCATTCGAAAGGCGAATGACGATGCCGGCGCGCAAACGCAAGTCTGAACCGGAGATCGACGTCAGCTTTCGCGTCGATCCCGCTGCGCTGGACGAGCTGGAGCAGCTCATTGGACAGCCCGTCGCACGCGTGACCGTGTGGGAGGAGTCCATCGCCGACGCATTCGGCGACGCCGAGCTCACCGACGCAACCGCCGATATGGATGTGTACCTGGCTGACGGCGTCCGCTTCGAGCTGTTTGCCGTCTTGTGCTATGAAAGCCTGGACAGCGAACCATTGCGCGATCTGTCCGATCTTGGCGCGCGATTCGCCGAACTAGTCATGGCGGGACTGTACCTGGATGATGTCGCCGTGGACACCGAGGATGATCTCGTGCTTGTGCTCAGCGCCGGCGATTCGACGCTGTTCCTCAATACCGGAGCCTGGACGCTCGACGAATGGGAAGAACTGCCGGACTAGACGCCGACCGGCCCCGCACGACGCTCATTTGGCCGCGAGAGCTTGCCACGGCGTCGTCCGTCGACCGCTGCAATGACTCATCTGCATCCCGCACTTTCGGCATGAATCCGAGTAGACGACACACCAATCCTGTTGTATACTGCCAAGCGTACTTCTCCCTGAAAACTACCTGACAGGAGCGACAACCCGATGGTTTCATTGACTGCGGTTACCGCGACATCGACGGAAAACAGCCCGTGGCGCGCGATGGCCTTCTCTGCGATCTTCACGGCCATCGTGGCTCTGGCGACTGCGCTGCTTTTCCAGGCAGCCATCCCCATACTCTACATCCCTGCGTTCCTCCTCGATTGGGGCTGCGCCTGTGCTCGGCTACCAGATGGCTCAAGGCGGCCTGGGCCGCGACTGGAAGCCCATCATTGGCGGCATCCTGGGGTTTCTGCTCACCTTCATCCTTTGGCCCATCCTTGTCGGCGCGTTGAGCAAGGAGCAGTCCATCTGGCGTCTCCTCTTGGCCAGTATCGTCGGCTTTTTGCTGGGCGTCATCGGATTCCTGATCCTTGGCACCATCACCGGACAAGACCCGGCGTGGGTGCAATGGGGATGGACTCTCCTGTGGGCCATATGGGGCGGCGCGGTCGGGCGCAGCCATGGCCGCCTACGCCCAGCCCGTAGAGGCGACATAGAGACCCTCAACGCCTGAAAGATGGCGCGCCATCAGACACAATGCATCGGGCCCCTCAGCGCCTGAAAGATGGCGCACTGTCGTAGATAATGCACAATGGAGCGTGGGGGAAGCACATTTCCCTGCGCTCTATTTCTTTCCGAGCGGCCGCAAATCTCGCGAATCTACGTCGTTTTGCACAACGCCCCGATTTGCAGTTCAGCAGTGAAGCCCTATAATGACAGCCTTGGAGTCACTTGTTGCGCCGCATGCGCGCCAAGTGGCTCGGCGATGTAGACCCCAGTCACGTCATCGTTGAAGCTGCGGGATTCACGGCAAAATGGTCAGAAGCAACGCAACAATCGAAGACGTCTACCGGCTTGCCCTGCCCCCGGAGACCCGGATGCTCGCAGGGCATGAGTTCCTGGGCCGGTCAGTCAGTTGGGCCTGCAGCCTCCGCCCTAGTCCGCCGGCGTTCCCAAAGCTCGATGGCAACGAGCTTGCACTCATTGACATGGCGGACCTGCGCCAGCTTGACCCGAAGATGAATGTGGAGCGCGTGGTCCGCGGCCTGGGCGACGCGCGCATCGCCGCGGTCGCTGTTCAGGGCGAACTGGATGACAAAGCCATCAGGGCCGCGGAGACCAGCAGGCTTGCGCTATTTGAACTTCCCGGCGGCATCCCACTCACTCAGATCGAACGCGCCGTCATCCGCCTCATCGTGGACCGCAGCGGCTACATTGCCCAGCGATCGTCAGACCTGCAACGCGAGTTGAACCAGGTTGCTCTGGACGGAGGCGGCCTCGGCCAGATCGCGGACCATGTGCACCGCTTCTGTTCCGCACCGGTGATCATCCTCGGTGAAGATGGCAGACTCGTCACATCGGTCGGCATTCCCGAGTCCAGGCGCGACGATTTCAACGCCACCATTGGCTCATTGCCGAACATTGTTGAATTGCGAAGTTGGACGGCGACGCATTCGGGCAACAAACGCAGCGGCGCCATTGGCGTCCTGCCGCTAAGCGAAGGCGGTACGGCGCATGGAGCGTACCGGCAGGCCGTCATAGCGCCGATCGTGGCCGGCGAAGCGGTTCGCGGCTACTGTCTTCTGCTTCGACCCGCCGCCACATCGGACCAAGAGATCTCGGCCGTAGAGGAGATCGCCGTCAGCGAGGGTGCGTCGGCCTCCGCCCTCGAATGGGCCAAGCAGTACGCCGTCGACGTGGCCGAAGACAGAATGCGCGCCGCCTTCTTGGACGAACTGCTCGCATCGGAGATTGCCGACGAAGCCTCCTGGATTCAGCGTGGCGCTTCCCTTGGCTACGACCTGTCCATGCCCCACGCTGCATGGTTCGTGGAAGCCCACGACATACCTGCCTGGCCGAAATCGCTCGACGATTTCATTCACTCGATGGACGTCAGCGTCCCGTACAGCAGGCGCAACAACGGCATCTTGCTCTTCTGGCCCATAGACAACGCCAGAAGCGCACGCGAGCTAAAGGAAGTGGCTGCCAATTTCACTGATCAGGTCACGAAGCGCGCCCCAAGCGCACAGTTTATCATCGGTATCGGCAGGCCGGCGGTCGCCCCGTCCGAGTGGCTGCGCAGCCAACAACAGGCTCGCGAAAGTTGGCGCCTCGGCAAGGAATGGCGCGGCGCCCCCGTCACCTATTTCGGCGACCTCGGTCTGTATCAGCTTCTTACATCCCTGGGATCAAATCCGGAGTCGGCCCGCTTCTACCGCAAGACTCTCGGCCAGCTCATGACGCACGACGACAATCGTAACGCTGAACTCGTCGACACGTTGGAGGCCTTCTTCGCCTGCCACGGCAACGTAAGCCAGACGTCAAGCCGGCTGCACATCCACCGCAATACACTCAGCTATCGCCTCGAACGCATCGAGTCTATCGCCAACCTGGACCTGAATGACCCCGACGCTCGCTTCTCGCTGCAGCTTGCGCTGAAGCTGCGCCCGCTTATGTAGCGCCAAGATCGTCCACATGACGGGATGGCAGTATGTGGCTACGCGCGTCCGTCAAGAGCGCCGTCATAAGCTGAAACAAGTATGTTGTCCCCGGCTTCTGCGCCGAACTGCCAATACGGCGCCCACGCCAATACCACGTCTTGGACCTCGACATCCACGCGCCGCGGCCGAAGCTCCAGCGTCTGGAGCTGGTCAAGCGCACCGGCCCACTTCACAGTCACCTCTGCGCGCGCCGCTTCGAGCTCCGCAGCGAGTTCAGATATGTCCGTCTCCAGGTCTTCAACACGCCCCCGCGCGGACTCGAGCCTCTGATGCGCCTTCACGGTCATTTCTCTTCGACTGCCTACGCCGCTGAACGCCCGTGAGCTGCGCCGATTCATGAAGAAACGCAGCGCGTTCTCACCGAGACCGATGACTTCCTGTTGCCTGCGCGAGGAAAGCGCCGCCTCCAGTTCGTCCAGCCGGCGATCCGCGTCGTCAATCTGGTCTTGCACGCGCGCGATGCGAGCCTCGTACGTGTCCTCCAATGCATCCACTTCCGCGTCGCGCGCCTCGCGAGCCGCCTGGCGCAGGCGGACTAGGAAGTCGCGCTCAGCCTCATCCGGCCGCTGCACCAGGTCGAGTTCCTCCTGGTGGGACAGCTCAAAGCGCGACCCGTGATAGAGCCAGTCCGAGAACCCCTTCTCCGCCGACTTGAGGTCGCGTGGCGAGTCGAACCCCGAAGGCGCAGTTGCGAAGGACGGTCCTTCCGCCCCGCCGGCGTTCGCAGGCGCCGTCGCCAGCGTGCGGCCAGGATCCTCAAGCACGATTCCACTTTCCCAGTCGACAGTCGCCGCACCGTCGGTTAAGGGAAGCCATGCCGTGACGTTTCGACTCGCGTTGATCTCGCGGCGTCTGTCCACGAAACGCACGGTCGCCCGGCCCAGTGCTCCTGGTACGTACACGAGCGATCGAGCCACGAATTCAAGCGGTGCACCGCTGCGCACCAGCAGTTCGCGTTCGGCTTCGTCCATTGCACGCCTGACCGGCAGAAACGCCTGCGGAATGTCGCCGTCAACGCTCGGCGGCGCCGGCGCATCTTCAGACGGCGTGTCGACATCGTGCGAAGTCACCTCCGGCGAGAACACCGCTGTATCCGCTGAGCCGGCATCCTCTGCCGGTACCGGTTCGGAGCCCGTAGGCGGCAGAGGCGCGGCTCGCTTGCCCGCCTGCTCCATCAGCGCGCGCACCTGCAACCGCGTCAACGGCCCGCGCAGGTAGCTCATCACCCAGCGCGTGTAGAATACGCGCGGCGCGTCGGCGTGTACGTTGTGCATCAGGAATTCGCGGCTCTGCAATCCACTGATCAACGCGTCGAAATCCGTGGGTCCGGTGGGTCCGGTCGATCCGCCCGCGTCAGCGATTGCACCCTCCAAGCCCGCCAGCACTCGCGCCCTGTCCCGCTCCGTCTGCATCTTGCCGATGAACCACGTACCTGCGTTCGACAGCCCCTTATAGTCGATATCTACCGGATTCTGCGTCACCAATACAGCGCCCAGGCCGAACGCCCGCGCCTGTTTCATGATCGTTAGCAGCGGCCGCTTTGAGGGCGGTTCTGCGGTCGGCGGAAAGAAGCCAAAGACTTCGTCAAAATAGAGCAGCGCCCGCAAACTCGTCGTCCCGGATTGCCGTCGCATCCACGTGATGACGTTCTCCAGCAGCAGCGTGACAAAGAACATACGCTCGCTGTCGCTCAGATGGGCGAGATAGAACACGCTGTGTCGCGGCGTCCCGTCGTCGAGATAGAGCAGCGCATCGATGTCCAGGGGCTCCCCGCGCAGCCACTCACCGAACGCAGGCGACGCCACCAGGCTGTTGAACGCCATAGCAAGCTTCATCCGATCGCCGGATGGGTAGAACGTGTCCAGGTCAAAGACGCCAAGCTTGTCTACCGGCGGGTTCATGATCGCCAGAATCAGCTTTTCCAGGTCTAGGTCCTCACCTTTGCGCCAATACGCCTCGAAGATTGTTGCCAGCAGCACGCCTTCTCGACTGCGGACGGGATCGTCGTTCACTTCAACCAAGCCCAGAAGCGCCGCCACGGTTCCGGAAATGCGTTCGCGCAGCATCTCGGCGTCGCTGTCGAAATCGACGTCCGGCGCCGCCATGCTCCCCATGATGTCCAATGGCGCGCCTGCGTCGGAGCCCGGCGTGTAAATCGTGAAGTCTGCGCTTTCGCCCAGCGCTTCGATCCGGCTACCGTCTATGCCCCAGTCGGCGAGCCCGTCGCGCCACAGCGCCGCCGTGCCCGCGGCATACTCCTCTGCCGTCTGACCTTTGCGCCGCGCGTCGTCCGTGTTGATCCACGGCTGAAAATCGTCCGGCCGCAATTCGGGGAACTGCAGCAGCAGATTTGTGATGTCGCCCTTGGGATCGATTATGAGCGCCGGCACCTTGTCCAGCGCCGCCTCCTCCAATATGCCCACGCACAGCCCGGTCTTTCCGCTACCCGTCATACCTACACAGACGGCGTGCGTCGTCAGATCTCGTGCGTCATAGTATATCGGCGCCTTCTCTCCCGTCGCGCTTGGCCCTGCACTGCCGCCGATATAGAAGGAACCAAGTTGTTCGGTAAGCGTCACCATTCGGGGTCCTCTTAGCGATTTGTTTGGCCGTCAGAAAACACAATCATGTGCACAAGATTCCGTATTCCTCGTGCGAACTCGCGATAGGTGTGTGCGCGTAGCGCAGATTGCAGAGCAAAGGGCTACAAAGGGATCAGCCGTACAGCCGTTTGCGAAGAACCTCGTCGGCAACACGGCGTCGTTCCTGCACGGCGCGCCGCTTGCGCAGCACGCGCCCAAGTGTCAGGACGCCCATCACTTGCCCCGCCAGCCGCGCCCTCGCCTCCGCCCCACGCACGTTGCGCAGCGCATCCACGGCAATGTTCAACTGTCCGGCGACGATCTCGATCCAGTTCCTCACTAGCAAACCACGAGGCATGTTCTTGGCGATCACCCAAATCGTATTTCGACCCACGTAGTAGCTTGCGAGCGAACCGCCGGCCGTCGCCGTTAGGCGATGATGCACGCGCGCCTCGGGCACAAATACACCCTGTGCACCGAGAAGTTGCGCGCGAAAGGCAAAGTCAACGTCCTCAAGATACATCCAGAAGTCTTCATCGAAACCGCCCAGGGCGTCCCACAACTCGGTGCGGATGGCCAGCGCGCAGCCTGAGCCGCCGAACACCGATGTGCGCCTGTCGTACTGGCCCAAGTCCCGTTCCCACACGCCGCGATTGATGGGGAGCCCGTTGGCGCCCATCATATCGCCGGTCGTGTGCAGCGTGTCTGGGCGATCCATGAGCAACACTTTGGACGCAAACAGGCCTGCCTGCGGATTCCCGCAAACGGCCTTCACCAACGCCGCCATCCATTCCGGTTCCGGGTTGGCGTCGCTGTTCAGCAGCACGACCACGCGTCCGCGCGCTACGCCCGCACCGGTATTGCACGACTTGGCGAAACCTTCATTGTGACGGTTGACAATCAGGCGCATATCCGGGAAGTGCGCCACGCCACGGGCGCGGGCCGCGTCAGCCATGCGCTCCTCGATCCATGCCAACGAGCCGTCGCTGCTTGCGTCGTCGACAAGGATCACTTCAAAGTCCCGAAACGTCTGGCGCTCCAACGAGTCCATCAGCGCAGGCAGCAGTCGCTCACCGTTGAAGTTCGGAATCACTACGGACAGGAACGGACTCCGAACCGGCTCCAACACAGACTCTTCCGCGGCCGGCCTCGACTCGAAACCGTCGGGCACGGCGCGGAAACCGTCCAGATTCAGGGCGATACGGTGTCGCATCACCACTCGGTTGTCGTCCACACCGTTCAACTCGAACTCACGCCTCGTCGCTTCCTCTTCGGCGTCGCCCGTCGCGCTCACGTTCGCACGTTCCATGCCTGCCTCGTCCTTACACTACCTACCGCGTCTTCAGTCAAAATCCTACCGGTGCGCTCCGCTATGGCCGCGCAAATCGCTCGCTGTCCAGCGCCAGATAGTCGGCCAGTGCATCCTCCCACCTCGGCAAGCGAATTCCTAACGCAGAAGCCGCCTGATTCACGAGCACAGCGTGCGGCGGCGACGAAGCTGCGCGCCCCCAGTCCGCCATCTTGATCGGTTCGACCGATACGCCGGCCCGACCGCTACCCGCCAGCGTCGCCCGCGCCAGTTCCATCCGGTTGGTGTATCCCTCGTTGACGAGGTGATAGACCCCATACCGTCCGCTCTGCACCAGTCGGCGCGTCGCTATGGCGACATCGGTCGCATACGTCGGGATTGCCGAACTCGTCGTCCACAACCTTTAGCGAACCGTGGCGATCCGCCGCAGCGATGATCTTTGAAGGGAAGTGATTGCCGCCTACTCCGTAGAGCCAGGCGATGCGGACGATGTAGTGCGCGTCATGGGTGCTCTGCACCGCTCTTTCGGCCGCCGCCTTGCTGCGTGCATATACGCTGCGCGGGTTGGGCGTGTCATACTCGTGGAAGAAGGCGCCGGGTTCGCCCCAGAACACCTCGTTCGTGCTGTACTGCACCAACGGAGCTCCGCACCTGCGGCAGCCGTCGGCAAGGAACTTAGGACCCAGTGCGTTGGCGGCGTACGCGGCCTCAGGGTTCGCCTCCGCCCCATCCACGTTGGTCCACGCGCCCGCGTTGATGACCAGGTCCGGCTCCGCGCCGGCGACCAGGTCAGAGATTGACGGCTGCGTCATGTCGTAGTCGGGCAGGTCCCACGACGAAACCTTTGTTCCCGGCCCTTCGCCAAACACGGCCCGCAGCGTTCGCCCAAGCTGTCCCTCGCCGCCCATCACCAATACATGCATACGTCTGTCCTTATGCGCTTACGTATCAAACTCGATACAATTCTCGGGCCGGTCCAACAACGGCGACACGAGCGGCACGAATCGAACGCCGCCCAGGGATCGACGACGCATTTTGCCCGATGCCCGCTCGAACAGCCAGAGCGTCTGCTCCCCGAATCTGCCGCCGATCGGAATCACCAGACGACCGCCTTCATCGAGTTGATCCCACAAATTCGACGGCAAGCAGTGGGGGGCGGCTGTGACAAGTATCACTCGGAACGGAGCCGCCTCAGGCCATCCCACTGCGCCATCGCCGGTTCGTACGTGCGGAGTGTAACCCATGTCCGCCAATCGCGAAACGGCTAGCTCGGCCAAGCTGGCATGACGCTCCACCGAGTAGACGCATTCTCCATGATCGTGGCTCTCATCCTTAGTGAGTTCACATAGAATCGCCGTCTGAAAGCCGGACCCGGTTCCGATCTCCAGCGTCTTCTCTCCGGGCAGTGGGTCGGCCGCCTGTGTCATCAGCGCCACGACGAATGGCTGGCTGATGGTCTGCCCCTCGCCGATCGGAAGTGGCGCATCGCGGTCGGCGTACTTTCGATACTCGGAGCCGATGAACGCCTCACGCTGCACGCGTGCGAACGCCTCGCGTACGCGAGCATTCTGAATCTCCGGCCAGTTCGCAGCCCAGGGAAACTCCGGCCCCCGATTGCGTGTCATCCGGGTCCGCCTACCACCGGTGGCCAGCGCCGCGCCAACCGGCGTGTATCCCACCCAAGCCAGGTCACCCGGCGCCGACCGTTGCGGTTCGTCAACACGGCCCGCACTCGATCGCCCGGCGCACTAATGCGCCGACACGGTGCTGCGGAGGGCACCCCTCCAAATAGCCGACGTGACCTCCGTGCGCATGGATATCGATCGTCAGGTTCGGGTTGGGCGCCAGACCGTAGAAGTCGGCCACCGGCACCACCATGTCGTCCATCGTCGTCAGAATGTGCGTTGGGATGCGCAGATCGCGTGTCGCGTCGCCTAGCACGGCATAGTCGGTGAAGTAGGTCTCTGCATCCGCGTACAGGCCCATGTTGCGAACCAGCCAAGTGGTCATGTCAATCAGTGACCCAATCGCCTCAACGGGTTCGAAATTGTACAGATCGGGGTAGAAGCGCTGCTTCTGGCGCAACTGCTCCATCCAAGGTTTGCGAAAATGGCGGCGCATGGCCGGGCTCCGATCGATCCGCACCGTGGACCACAGCGGGTTTATGGCCGGGTTGACCGCAATCACCTTGCTCAGGTTCGGAATTGCCGTGTCCCCGTACCGGATAGCCGCTCGCAGCGCGAAGTTACCGCCCATGGAAAAGCCAACCACATACACCGGCTGCGGCTCCAGCATTTCTGCGCAGCGCGCCGTCGCCCGAACAGTCTCGGCGAGCAGCGTTCCCAGGAATACGCCCGGATTCAGAGACTGTGGATGCACGTGAAGGCCCGGCCCGTGATCTCGCAGGTTCAGACGGAACACATCATACCCCGCGTCCACCAGTTCACGCGCCGTCACCAAATTGTAATTGGAGTGGCTGCAGCCTTCCCATCCGTGCAGCAGTATCACCACACCCTTGCCCGAAGTTCCGGACCGCCGTGGCGTGAAGTACGCGACCAGCCGTACGCCTCCGTCATCCTGCCCCGTCTCGTCCGGCCCCGCGTCGATCAATAGTGGAATGCCCCAAGCAAGCAGCGATTCCGGAATATCCAGCCGGACGGTCGTAAGCACAGTCTGCAAAACACTGTTGCGCAAGGGCAGCATCGGCACAAAAGGTAGCTCCGGCGCTCGGTTGAGTTCACGCTCCAGGTTCATGGGAAATGCTCACTGACTCACAACATAGTTGCAGATGTACAGCGGACCCAGCGCCCGCGCACGGATGCCTGCTGGCCTGGCTTCAATATATCAGGAATGCGCGCCATGCGAAAAGCCCGCCCACTCCTCCGGCTGCATTTCACATTCGGGCCAGGTTAGGACTGCGTCGAGTAGATTCCCGCTCAAGGCGGGAATGACAGACTGACCGACGCGCCAAGAATGATATCCACCCCACCCCTCCTGGCTCGCGTCCAGCGGAGATTCCTCGCCACTACAACCGATACGGCCACGTGACTATGCGAAGATTGCGCAGCTGAACCAGAGAGAACAGTAGGAATCGCCTAGATCAGGATCGCACTTGCTCGCGAGGTTGTTATTATGACAATGGCAAGCTATCCTTTGTCACGGAAATACGCGCAGCTTCGGCCTCAGCATGCGTTGAGACCGAAGCCCATTGATGATAGGCAAATGCGATGACGCGAACACTGATCCACCATGCCGACATGCTCGTGACAATGGACGAACATCGACGCGAGCTCTCGGACGGAGCCATCATCGTCCGGGACAACGTCATCGAATGGGTCGGGACGACGCCGGAATTGGTCCCGGAGCAGGTCGACGCCTGTGACCGCATCATCGACGCCAAAGGCAGAATCCTTCTGCCTGGCCTCGTCAACACGCACCACCACTTCTACCAGACCCTCACACGCGCCATTCCCGCAGCCCAGGACGCCAACCTTTTTTCGTGGCTGAAGATACTCTATCCTATCTGGGCTGAGCTCACGCCAGACGATGTTCGCACGAGCACAAAGCTCGCTCTTGTCGAACTCCTGCTCAGCGGGTGCACGACCAGCAGCGATCACCATTACCTGTGGCCCAACGGCTGTCGTCTGGACGACCAGTTCGAAGCCGCCGGCGACATCGGCGTCCGCTTTCACGGCGCACGCGGCAGTATGAGCCTTGGCGAAAGCGACGGCGGTCTCCCGCCCGATCGCGTCACAGAAGACGAAGAGGCTATCCTCCGCGACTCCCGCCGCGTCGTCGAGGAGTACCACGACCCAACGCCGTACGCCATGCGACGCGTTGCGCTTGCCCCGTGCAGCCCGTTCAGCGTCAGCCCCGATCTCATGCGCGAAAGCGCCGCCCTTGCCCGCAGCTTCGGCCCCGGCATGGGCGTACGGCTGCACACCCACCTGGCGGAAACGCTCGACGAGGAAGAGTTTTGCCTGGAGACCTTCGGGGCCCGCCCCGTGGCCTACGCCGAAGAGCTGGACTGGACCGGCGCGGACGTATGGCACGCCCATTGCGTTCACATGAACGACTCCGAGATCTATCGCTTCGCAGCCACGCAGACCGGCGTCGCCCATTGTCCCTCCAGCAATATGCGTCTCGCCAGCGGCATCGCGCCCATCACGCGCTTCTCAGATTCGGGCGTACCCGTCGGCCTGGGCGTCGACGGCAGCGCCAGCAACGACAGCAGTCACCTGCTCGCGGAGGCCAGAACCGCCATGCTCCTGCAACGAGTGCAAGGCGACCCGGCAGCCATGAGCGCCCGGCAATCCCTGGAGATCGCCACACTCGGCGGCGCAAAGATACTCGGACGCGACGACATCGGCTCCCTCGAACCGGGAAAGGCCGCCGACATCGTCGCCTTCGACCTGAATGCAGTCGGCTACGCAGGCGGCGCCGTCCACGATCCCGTGGCGGCCCTGGTCTTCTGCCGGCCCCAGAACGTCGACTTCAGCATGATCAATGGCCGCATCCTGGTCGAGGATGGCGCCCCCGTCCACATCGACCTGGCAACGCTCGTCGACTCGCACAATTCGGCCGCACGCAGTCTTCTTGCGCGCGCAGCAATGGCATAGCCGCAGCGTACTGGACCCATGCCCGACACACCGCTGGAAGTCATCCTTACACACGAGCATACCGACTTCGACGCGCTCGCCTCCATGCTGGGCGCGTCCATCCTGTTTCCCGACGCGCTGCCCGTGCTACCTCACCAACTGAACCGCAACGTCGCGGACTTCCTCGTTCTCCACAAAGACCAGCTTCCCTTCATCACAGACCGCGACCTGCCGCGCCGCCCAGTCGCCCGCGCCACTCTTGTCGATGCCCGCTCCGTCAACTGGATCAAAGGCATGGACAAGTCCACCGAACTGTTCATCATCGACCACCACACCGATCAGGTGAGCGGTGACAGCGTCGAAAACGAGTGGATCGCCGAAGTCGGGGCCAACACGACGATTTTGGTCGAACGGCTCATTGAGCGGGACTACGAGCCGGCGCCCGTTGAGGCCACACTGCTTGTCCTTGGCATCCACGAAGACACCGGCAGCCTCACCTACCCGTCCACCAGCTACCGCGACGTACGCTGCCTTGCCTGGCTCATGAAGCCCGCACACAGGGTCAACCTGGAGGTCGTGGCCCATTTTCTCAACCATCCCCTTAGCCCCGACCAAAGAGCCTTGCTGCATACCCTCATCGACCAGAGCGAATTCGTTGGAGATCGCCGGTCACACCGTCGCTATCTCCCGAGCCGAGGCGTCCGGTTTTCGCGAAGAACTCAGCGCGCTTGCCTCCCGCCTGCGCGACTTCCACGAGACCGACGCCGTCTTCCTGATTGTCAACCTGGGTGACATCATCCAAGTCGTTGCGCGCAGCACCACCGACGATGTTCACGTCGGAGAGGTCGCAGCCGCGCTCGGCGGCGGCGGCCACTCCCGGGCCGCCGCCGCTCCCCTGCAAGTCCGCAAGAACGGCACGCGGCGGTCCGCGACCGCATCGTCCAGCTCGTCGCTGAAAGCAGCCGGTCCGCGCAGACCGTCCGAAAGATCATGAGCACCGGCCGGCCACAGACCGTGACGCCGGAGTTACCCGTTCGCGACGCATCCGAATTGATGCGCCGATACGGCCACGAGGGCTTCCCCGTCGTGCGGCAAACTCCCCGACGGCCGCGATGAATTGCTTGGCATGCTGACGAGGCGCGAGACTGACCGCGCCATGAACCACGACCTCGGCGACAGGCCTGTCAGCAGCTTCATGCGCGTCGGGCAGAGTCACAGCCCGACCCGACGACTCCGTCACCGCGCTGCGCCGCAAAATGGTCGAGAACAATTGGGGCCAGGTTCCGGTCGTCGACGAAGACGACCGTATCATCGGGATCGTCACCCGCACGGACCTGATCAAGCTGTGGGACGAGTCCGCCCTGCCTGGCAGCCATGCGGACCGTATTGAGCGGCGCCTGCGCGATAGTCTGCCGCCTGTACAGTATGCGCTTGCTACCGCCTCATCGGCGAAGAAGTGGACAAGCTCGACTACACCGTCTACGTCGTCGGCGGCTTCGTGCGCGACCTGCTCATCGACCAGCCGCGCCCTGCCCATCAGGAGCCCGACGTCGATATCGTCCTGGAGGGCGACGCCATCCAATTCGCCGAGCACATGCGCGCCGAGTTCGGCGGGCGGGTCGTGCCCCATCAACGGTTCAACACGGCGAAGTGGCTGCTCGATGACCCCGACTACCCCGCGCAGACCGGCAAGCTGATGGACGCGCCTTGGTTCTACCGGCGATCCGTCATTGCTGCCCACCCATCTCGACTTCGTGTCTGCCCGAACTGAGTTCTACACGGCGCCAACTGTGCTGCCCACCGTGGAGAGCAGCAGCATCAAGCTCGATCTGCATCGGCGCGACTTCACCATCAACACCCTCGCCATCTGCCTCAATCCCGACGATTGGGGCGAACTGCTCGACTTCTACGGCGGACTCAACGACCTGGACCGAGGTCGCATCCGCGTTCTCCACAGTCTCAGTTTCGTCGACGACCCTACGAGGATTCTGCGAGCTATCCGCTATGAGCAGCGCTTCAAATTCCATATCGAACCGCGCACGCTGGACCTGCTCCAAGACGCCCTCCCCCTGCTTGACCGTGTAAGCGGGGCCCGTATCCGCCATGAGCTGGAACGCATCCTGCAGGAAGACCGGCCCGAGAAATCCCTCGTGCGGCTTCACGGAACTGCACGTCCTTCAGCGCCTCCATCCGCGTTGACTCGCCGACGACTGGGTCGAGCGCAAATACGAACTCTTGCGCGCCGAGCGCGCTGCTGCGGAGCCGGCCTCCGCCCTTGCAGTCGAGCCGATGGACCACCTCTACTGGGGTCTGCTTGTTTTCAGACTTCCTGCGGACGCCGATGCCGCACTCAGCGAACGACTCGGCCTGCGCGGGGCCGTGCAGCGCATGTCCAGGGACCTATCCCGCATCCACGCCAATTTGCCCGTGCTCCAGCGCACCGATCTTCTACCAAGCCAGGTGGCCGCACTCCTGGATAGCACGGGTGCACCGGCGATGGCCGTCGCCCGCATCGCCTGTTCCGAATTGCCCGCCGTAGTCCACTGGCTCGACCTGTACGACTCCTCCCTGCGCGACGTCAGCTCCGAGATAGACGGAAACGACCTCCGGGCCCTGGGCGTGCCCCGCGGCCCGCTCTATTCCCACATTCTCTCCACGCTGCGAAGCGCGAAACTGGACGGCCTCACCCGTGACCGCGAGCAGGAGATGGCGCTTGCGATGAAGCTCGCCGGCGACGCCGTCGCAGGTCCCTCCGCTTGAGAAATCTGCCAAATTGCATGGGGAAAGCAAGCGGCGGTTTTGCTCAGCCATCCCTCTCTGCTAGAATAGCCTCGTGATGTCAACCTCGTTCACAGTGTGGGGGATGTAGCAGTGGGCCTCGAGTTCTGGGCAAACATATCGACCGTATGGCTAGCCCTGCTCTGCTTCATCGGCACGATGATACCGCTGGCCGCTGCATACTTTGCCATACGCGGTATGAATATTGCGCTGGGCAAGTCACGCTCTGCACTAGGGTCCGCACAGGGATATAGTCGCACCATGCGAGAACGTGCGGATTCTGTCAGTCAGAAAATCGCCAAACCTGTCATCAGAGCGGAAAGCAAAGTCGTCGAGGCTGAGGAAGTTTTGCGCAGCCTGGCCGGCGACGCCACCCGCTAGCACGCTGGAGAGTCGAAAGCATGAGTCATAGGTCCAGAGCTATACTTATCGGTGTCGCAGCCGGCGCGCTTTTGGGCGCGACCTTCGCATGGGTTGCCGGCGATGGCTCCGACGACGCGCAGGAGCAAGAAAATCCGATCTCGGCCCTCGGCCCCGTCGACTATTTTCAGCTCGGGATCAGCATCCTGACGCTTGCTCGACAGTTCGGTGGCATGCTTCAACGTGCATGACGCTGGCCGCCGCATCGCCCATCCTCACCTGCCCCGCGACCTTTGCCCGCAGATCGTCGATCCCAGGAGCCCGTCATGCCAACTACGCCAGGTACTGCGTCAAGACCGCTTAGAATCGCGATTATCGGCGCGGGCCCCTCGGGCTTCTATGCAGCGGGCGGGCTACTGCAACAGGGCGACTACGCCGTCAGCGTCGACATGTTCGACCGCCTTCCTGCTCCGTTCGGTCTCGTGCGCTACGGCGTTGCTCCCGATCACCAGAAGATCAAGTCCGTTACGAAGGTCTTCGACCGAACTGCGTCCGACCCGAATTTCCGTTTCTTCGGAAACATCGACTTCGGTTCCGACCTTACGCACGACGATCTCGATCGGCTCTATGACCAAGTCGTCTACGCCGTGGGCGCGCAGTCCGACCGCAAACTCAACATCCCCGGGGAGGATGCCCGAAACAGCCTCTCCGCCACTGAGTTCGTCGCCTGGTACAACGGACACCCGGACTTCGCCGACATCGATCTCGATCTGGATTGCGAATCAGTCGTTGTGGTCGGCGTGGGCAACGTTGCCGCCGACGTGGCGCGCATCCTCGCCAAATCCGAAGAGGAACTGAGCGGCACGGACATCGCCGACTACGCATTGGAGCGCCTGCGCGACAGCAGCGTCAAGGATATATACGTCCTGGCCCGCCGTGGACCGGCGCAGGCCAAGTTCACCAATCCCGAAATCAAGGAACTGGGTGAACTTGACGTCGCCGACCTCCTGATAGCGCCGAAGGACCTGGAACTCGATCCCGCGAGCCAGGAAGCGGCCGTGAACAACCCCACGATCCAACGCAACCTCGCAACCATGCAAGCGCAAGCTTTGGAGGCGTCCACGGGGAAGCCGCGCAGAATTCACCTCAAGTTTCTCACCTCGCCGGTAGAAATCCAGACGGATGAGAACGGTCGCGTTTCCGCCGTTGTGTTGGAGCGTAACGAACTGCGCGCCGACGATACCGGCTATCTCAACTCAGTCGGAACCGGCGAACTCGAAACGCTTCCCGCGTGCATGGTTTTGCGCTCCGTTGGCTATCGGGGTCTGCCGCTCGACGGCGTACCGTACGACGAACGCCGCGGCGTCATTCCAAATCGCGGCGGCCGCGTCATCAATCCGAAAGACGGCGAAGTTGTGCCGGGGGAATACGTGGTCGGCTGGGCGAAGCGCGGACCGTCGGGCGTGATCGGCACCAACAAGCCTGATGCCCTCGATACCGTCAGCGCCATGATGGAAGACGCGCCTACGCTGGAGCCCGCGCCGTCGCCCAACCCGGCCGGCGTCGAGCGGCTTTTGCAGGAGCGTGGCGTGCGCTATGTCTCTATCGACGAATGGCGCGCCCTCGACAAGATGGAGGTCGCAAAGGGCGCAGGCCAGGGACGACCTCGTGTCAAGTTCACGAAGATCGAGGACATGCTCAACGCCTTGGAAGCGCCGCAGACAGCCTCAGCCTCAGACTGATCGACGCCGCGGTCCCGTCTGTCCGGCGGACTGCTCCCAGACCACTTGCGGCGGCCGCGGTCTTTCGCATCCTGCTGGACCCTACATCGTATACACAATCGAGACAGGAAGGCATCCCAACCATGTCAGCATTTCCCGTCGACGAAAGCGCGCTGGCCATCAACGGCGCCGAACCCGCCAAGCAACGACAGGACCCGCCCATGTATCCCGGCGGCATGTCTGTGGACGACGAGGAAGCGCAGGCTGTCCTCGAAGTGATCCGCGCCAAGCGCTTGTTCCGTTTCTACGGCCCCGGTGACGCTCCCTCCAAAGTCGCCGCGCTGGAAGCGGCGTTCGCGGAGTTCATGGGCGTCGAGTACACTGTCGCCGTCACGTCCGGCACCGCTGCGCTCACGTGCGGCCTCCACGCCATCGGCGTTGGCCCGGGCGACGAGGTCATCATCCCCGCCTACACATGGATCGCATCTGCGGCCGCCGTGATCACTGCGGGCGCCATTCCCGTCATTGCCGAAGTAGACGAAACGCTCCTACTCGATCCGGCAGATGCCGAGTCCAAGATATCGCCCTACACAAAGGCAATCATGCCCGTGCATATGCGCGGCGCCGCCTGCCGCATGGACGAGCTGATGGCATGTCGCTCGCAAGCACGATCTGCGCGTGGTTGAGGACACGGCGCAGGCCGATGGCGCCAGCTACAAGGGGAAAAGGCTTGGAACCTTCGGCGACGTAGGCTGCTTCAGCCTGCAGTTCAACAAGATCATCACGTCCGGCGAAGGCGGCATGGTCGCCACCAACGACGAAACGGTCTGGACGCGTGCGCTGATGTACCACGACGTGATCGCGCCGTTGCGTCAGAATGTGCCGGTAGAGCAGCTACTGGTCGGTACGAACTACCGCATGCCCGAGCTCTTGGGCGCAGTCGGCCTTGTCCAGCTCGGTCGACTCGACGGGCTTCTCTACGCCATGCGCGAGCGAAAACGCATGCTCAAGCTGGGCATGTCGGACGTTGCGAAGCGCAAGGGAATCGAATTCCGCGAGGAGGTGGATGAGGCCGGTGACGCCGCCATCGCGCTCGATCTTCTACGTCGACACGCCGGAAACCGCTGCAAGCGTCGTCGAGGCCCTGCGCGCTGAAAACATCGGCGCCGCGCGCCTGTACGAGCCGGACAAGCTGGACTACCACGTCTACGCCCACTGGACGCCAATCATGGAGCAACGCACGTGGACGCCCGGCGGCGGCCCTTGGAAAAACGCGCAGCGCCCTATCGAGTACAGCAAGGAGATGTGCCCCCGGAGCCTCGACCTGCTGGGCCGCTCCGTCCATCTGGACGTCAGCCCCTTGCTGACGAATGAAGACGTCGAGGAAACGATCGAGGGGTTGAATCGCGTGCTGGAGGTTCTGACCTAGGCGGCCAACGCCTGCGCCATCAGCCCTGTCATGCCCAACCACAATTAATACGCGCCCAGGTCAGTCTATTCACGGCGGAAGGTCTACATGAACTGAAGATGCACACACGTCACTTCATGGGATAACGGTTCATACTGCGCATCACGGCGTCGATGCCGGCGTCGTTCAGTTGCTGCACAACCAGCGTCGCCACTCACTCCATGATGGGGAAAGCAACCACGTCGATGGATAAGTTCTCGCCGTCCGGCCCCAGGAAGAACCCGGAACCCTCGTCAGACTGGTAGCGATGGCTCTCGGCCAGCTAACGTGAGTCGTCCGGATTGTATTCGACGATCGGTGCGATGATGGCGGCCGTCGCGTCCATACACGGCATCATGGCCGGGTAATCCGGAATCCATCAAGGCTGCGGGCGTGCCAGCGCCTTTCCAATTCACGTCGGACGTCTGCTGTCGGCATAACGCGTAGGACAGCCCCGTTCGGTGTTACGCACCCTCAGCGATGATTCGGTCCACAACAAGCTGCCGGAACTCCGGTGATAGACTGGCGAAATAGGCGCTGAACCCGGTCACGCGCACGACCAGATCCGGATACTTGCTCGGGTCCTCATGCGCTTCCAGCACCTTCTTCGCATCCATCACGTTCATGTTGATCTGCGTGCCGCCCATGGCGAAATGGCCGGAGATCAGGCTGGAGATCAGGCTCACGCCCTGTTCCTCGCTGGCGATGCCCGGGTCCATCTCGATCTGCATGGGAGCCGTATTGCCATACCCCGGCTGAACGCCGGCGATCGCGACCGCCATCGCCGTAGGCGCGCCGTCTTTGCGGAAACCAGGATCCGGGTTCGCCCCATGCGATATCGGAGCGCCGGCCTTGCGGCCGTTCGGCGTAGCGCCGACCCCTCGACCCAGCGGAATCGTATTGGCCCAGGAGAAGATGCCCGGAATCATGTTGTAGCCGTCCGGCGTGGGCCCGGCCTTCACAAGCTGGGTGAATGTGCGCGAGACTTCCAGCGCGTATTCGTCCGCCCGCGAACCGCCGCTTCCATAGCGCCGGATATTGTGCATCAATCGCCGCGCACGCTCGCCTTCTGCACCGGCCCAGTCGGACGCCAGATGGCCGGCGATCTCCTGCCACGTGAACCGGGCTTCGCTCTCTACGCGCTGTTCCAGCGCTGCGAACGAGTCTGCCACGGTGGCCAACGCCGACCCGTCCACGCACAAGTTGTAGAATTCTACGCCGCCCTCCGTGGCGTCCAGCCCCTTCTCGATCGGTCCATAGCACAACATGCTCAGCACCAGGTCCGGGAATACGTCGTGCATGTGGGCCATGTGGAAATCCAGCCCCTCTGCAACGACCCCAACCGCACGGCGCAAGTGATCGACGAAGCCCGCCCAGAGCCGCTCAATTGACGGCTGACACGGCTCTTCCGCCATCATCTCCTGGAAGGCGGTCTCAAACACCTTGGCGAAGTTCAGCTTCACCATGTCATTCATCGTGTACTCGCGGCCGGGAAGGGCCGACCAATGGCAGCCGGAATAGGCTCGCTGGCGACCGAGTTCAACCGGATAGCCGTTGCGCGGCGAAGCCCTCGGCCGTCTGGTCGACGCCCAGGAACTTGGGCACGCCAGTCTTGTCCTCCAGCATGATCTCGCAACTTCGTCGCAGAAGCTCCGGGTCGACCCCGTCGCCGACGGACACGCCCACGTTGGCCGGAATCTTCAGCGTGTGCGCCGCCTCCAACACGAGGAAGGACACTCGGCTGGTCACGTCGTTCCCGTCTGCATCCGGACCGCCCAACTGAAGATAGGCTGTGTCGCGCAGGAGCAGACACGCGATATGGAAGATCGCCTCGTCGTCGTCCAGCCTGCCGGCAGCCACATCGCGCTCGATAGTACGGCTGCAAGATCACGTCCAGCCGTCCCAGCGACCCGCTGCCGTCGTACATGCGCGCCGCCATCTGATACCACAGTATCCACTGGCACGCCTCGCGGAACGTCTGCGGCGCCTCGGAAACCAGTCGCTCGTTGACGTCCGCCATTTCTTCCAGATTCGCGCGCAAGACCGGGTCTTGCTCGACGCCCGCCATCTCACGCGCCGCCTGTGCATGGCGAGACACCCAGTCCTGCATGCCGTGCAAGATGGCTTCCAACCCGTCGTAGAAGCCGGCCGACTCGCCGTTGTTCTCCAACCGGTAGTACTCGATCTTCTTCAGCAAGCCGCCCCAGCCCAACTCCAAGCCGATGCTCAGCTCCTGGCAGAAATGCTGTGTACCGCCGATGCCGGGAACGATGCCGTAGCGCTGGTGATATGGCTTTAGGTGCGAAAAGTCGAAATCCGGATTCCAACCTGGCTTGCGGTACGAGTTGAAATTGACCATATACCCGCCGGCCAGCGAGCTTCTGGCGTCGATGTACACGGGGTGGGCCGCCAAAAGCGCGCCGTAGTTCTCGCCAACCGCAGCCGCCCCAAAGAAACCGCCGGAGGGGTGATTCGGCTTCGTCGAGAAGCTGGCCAGCAGGCAATCCTTGATCGGCATGCCCGAAGTGCTCATGGCGTCAACCAACTTGCGCTCGGCCGGCGGCGGCAGGATCAACGCCCAGTCATCGTGGTCCTGCGGGCCGAGGACCTCCTGCTTCTCCCGTGTCTGCGCGAGCTTCTCCGCGCGTAGTCCGTCCAGACGCTCACTCCAGGTGGTCCTCTCCAGTACTGCCTCTGTCATCGTCTCTCCTCCGGGGTTTTTTGTGCGGCAAACCAATGCCGTCACAGTCAAACGGGTCGCATCCACACCAACAGCGCACACAACATTTGCAAAGACGCAGAAGACTCAACTACACCGAACCTGGACCCCTTGTTGCGCAGCCGCCTGTGTAAGTTCCGCCATGCGCGCCTTCGTGGGCGGCTCCAGCGACGCGGCGCGATAGTCCAATCCCAAGCTCTGGTATTTGTCAGATGCCAGTCGATGGAACGTGAGCAGCTCCAATTGCGGCAAACCGTGTTGCCGGTTCGCCGCTCCTACGCCAAGCGCTCCAAGGTCAGATACGAACGCCGCAATGGCCGCGATCTCCTCTTCTGTGTCATTCACAGTAGGTATCACCGGGATGCGGAACAATACCGGCTTTCCGCTCGCGGCCAACCGCTTGGCGTTCGCCAGGATACGCTCGTTCGATACCCCCGTGGCGTCCTTGTGCTTGACTGGGTCCATGTGCTTGATGTCCATCATGAACAGTTCGGTCACCGGCAGCAGCTCTTCCAGATAGGCCCACGGGCAGTTGGCCGCCGTTTCGATGGCCGTATGCACGCCCGCCGCCTGACAGCGCGCCAGAATCGCATGGGCGAATTCGCGCTGCAACAGCGGCTCGCCGCCGGAGAGCGTCACGCCGCCGCCGGACTTTGCATAGAACTCCCTGTCGGCCAGCACCTCCTGCATGACGGCGCCGACCGACATTGCGCGCCCGGTCAGCTCGACCGCCTCCGCGCAGCACACGTCCACGCACTGTCCGCAGACGATGCACGCATCGCGGGCGTATTCGTGCCCCCCGTCGACGCCGGTGACCCCAACGGCGCTGCTCGCGCCATCGAAACTATGCGCCCCTTGGGGACAGATCGCCAGGCATTCGCGGCACCCGATACATCGGTCCGCGTAGAACTGAATTTCGGGGCGCGGGCGAATGCTTTCCGGGTTGTGGCACCAGAAGCAGCGAAGCGAACATCCCTTGAAGAAGACTGTCGTACGAATGCCGGGGCCGTCGTGAATAGAGAAACGCTGAACGTTGATCACGGTACCCGTGATCAACTCGCGTTTGGTTTCCGATGTCGTTTCCGGTATTGCCAGAACCATGTGGAGACCTGTTGGACCACTCGAACCCGCACAGTCACTCACGTGTTACGCCGGTGCTCAAGATACTCGCGCGAAGCACGGGAAAATCATCTGTTTGTGGACAATATCTTTGGTCCAAGTACAAGCATTATAGGTGGCCTTTCCAGGATCCACAAACATGGCGGCGCAGATTCGCACTGGTGCTGAGCCGGCCGCGAAAGCGGTGGCGCACACACGCAAATTCAGCCAGCGATCGCTCACCGCCGCGGACGCCTTAGCCGAAGGACGCTTGTCGCAACTCCGCCGCAGTTGCCATATGCGCGCGAATTTTAAGGTTAGTTCCCTTGACAGGGGTCCCCAAATCCTCTAGACTAGTCACCAAATGTAATCGATTACATTTGCAGCCGACTTGCGCTCCCGATTGTTACATCGACAATTGCCCAAATGGCCAGCATGCAGGATGTTGCCCGCGCCGCGGGAGTCTCCGTAGCAACTGTTAGCCGCACCCTTTCCGGCTCGGATTCCGTGACCCCGCGGACCCAGGATCGCGTTTGGGATGCAGTTCGCCGGCTGGACTATCGCCCGGATGAAGTTGCGCGCTCCATGCGGCGCAGGCAGTCGACCCTGGTTGGACTCATGGTCTCCACCATCGAGAACCGCTTCTTCACCGAGGTCGCTCACGCCGCTGAGCAGAGCGCGCACGCGCATGGCCTCAACTTGGTGGTGTGCAACACGAACGAAGACCCCGAGCAGGAGCGCAACTACCTGCGCGTTCTTGATCAACAGCTTGTCGCAGGCGTCATCCTCGCCCCCGCCCCGGGGACTGAAGCCCACCTCGCAGAATATGTCCACCGAAACCTGCCGATGGTTCTCGTCAACCGTCGACTGGACAACGTGCCGATGCAGTCCATCACATCAAACGACGAGGAGGCGGCGCAAGAGTGCGTCGAATTCTTGATCGGCGAAGGCAAACAGAGTATCGCCGCCATTATGGGGCTGCCGACGACGTTCACGACGCAACAACGTCTCAGCGGCTATAGACGAGCGCTCCAGACCGCCGGCTTTCCCCACAGCCATGACAATGAGATCGACGGACTGGCGACGCTCGAAGGCGGCTACATCGCTGCGAAACGCCTGCTCAGCCGATCCAGTCCGCCGGACGGGCTGTTTGTCTTCAACAATCTGATGGTCCAGGGCGCCATAATCGCCGTCCAGGAACTTGGCTTGCGCTGGCCCGAACAAATCGACATTGCTGGGTTCGGCGCAACCGCCGTTGGTCGCCTCTGCTATCCACGTCTCACGCTGGTCAAGCAGCCGACCCGGGAAATGGGTCACAAGGCAATCGAACTCTTGATTGCCCAAATGCGTGGCGAGCCACAACCGCCACAGCATCATGTACTCAAGAATCGCCTAGTTCATCGTGACGATTGGAGCCGCATATAG
The DNA here is from genome assembly GCA_963752485.1 of uncultured Chloroflexia bacterium. Taxonomy (GTDB): domain Bacteria; phylum Chloroflexota; class Anaerolineae; order Caldilineales; family Caldilineaceae; genus JASGTU01. The sequence goes on along the minus strand of CAVVYP010000006.1, from coordinate 373,899 downwards.
CCAACGAGCATCCACCGTTTCATACCTGAGCACAGATTTCAGATGGTCAAGAGGCATACGAGTAGTCGGTACCAAGACTAAAGGAGACGTTTGCAATGGGAAGTCCCGATCCGTACGTAATTGCAGAGCGCTTCAATCACTATCTCCGCGTGACAGATGTGGCCGACGGCCTGGATGCAGTCGGGCGCAACGATCTTACATTGATGTCCAGCAAGGTCCGCCCCCTGTGGATGGGCATGCGATTCTGGGGTCCAGCCGTCACCATGCAGGTTGTCCCCGCCAATCGCCACATGCCCTTCCCGCTCAAGCAAGAGGATGCACTGCGCCAACACGCGATCTGGGGTGAAATGAATGGATGGCGCGCCAACCTGAATCCGCATATCAAGGAGGGTTGCGTCATCGTCACCTCCACCGGCGGCGCCAAAGAGTGCGGCTGGTGGGGCTCCATGAACTCCATGGCCATGCAGGCGGCGGGTGCGGTTGGTATCGTGACGGACGGCAACTGCCGAGACACCGACGAAGTCATCATGCAACGCACGCCGGTAGCCTGTGCCGGGATCGGTCGCCCGATTATCCCGGGTCGAACCGAGCTGGAAAGCGTCCAGAACGCTGTGGCGTGCGGCGGCGTACTCGTTCGTCCAGGCGACATTGTCGGTTGCGACTGGGACGGCGTGCTCGTCGTGCCGATTGAAGTAGCGGAAGACGTGCTCTACTTCGCAGCGCGAATCGCCATCGATGACAAGAAGGCCCGTCGCGGACTCTACGACAAGCTCGGCAGAGAACCGGACGAAACCGTCGATTGGGAATCTGCCGCGGAATACTTCAAGGACCTGCTGTAACTCCGTTTGAACGGCGCACTCCCTGGGCGTGAATCTGGGCTAGGGACTGCGAGCACCTTCGCGATCGGAATCAGAAAGGGGGAGTGAATCGAGAGCAGTCGATGTCTTGGAGCGGCCGAAGTGGGCCGGCCCGGTTCTGAAACCCTACTGTGGTTTGGACGAATTTGATGATCGTTTCTCAAAGAGGAGGAAACTCGATGAGCAAGTCAACCAAGATTACGCGTCGACAAGCACTCAAGGGGCTGGCGGCTCTCAGCACCATTCCCGTAGTGGCTGCGTGCGCGGTGCCTGCGCCGGCTGGCGCGCCCGGTGCAGCGCCAGCCGCAGAAGTTGTCACGATCGAGTTCATTACGCCCGCCGCTCTTGGACTCGAACGCACCATGTACGAGAACTTCGTGCTCAAGTTCATGGACGAGAATCCCGGCATCAAGGTCAACGTCACCTTTGAGGCATGGGCGGACTACATGACCAAGCTGCCGACCATTCTGGCCGGCGGCGTCATCCCAGACACAATCCACCAACACATGAGCATCGTCCAGGACTATGCCTACCGCGGTGCGCTTTCTGACTTGATACCGTTCATGGAGCGCGATGATGTCAAGCCGGAAGACTATATCCCCGCCCTCTTCGACGCATTCAGCCACGAGGGCAAGACCTTTGGCATTCCCAAGGACAGTGCAGCGTGGGGCATGTACTACAACAAGGACATGTTCGACGCCGCCGGTCTCGAATACCCCGGAGATGACTGGTCCCTTGACGACTACCGCGCCAATGCCCTCGCACTGACGCTCGACGAGGAAGGACGCCCAGCCTCCGACCCGGCATTCGACGCGCAGAACATAGAGCAGTGGGGCGTAGCCTGGTGGAACGATCCCACGCCGACGAACACTGAAAGCGCACGGGGCTTCGTACGTGCATTCGGCGGCGATTGGTACGACGAAGGCTACAACGAAACGCTCATTACCGATCAGGCAGTCATCGACGACTTCATGATGTTCCACGAGATGCGGTGCGCCGAGAGTTCCATTCCGTCGCCCGCTCAGGCATTGGGTCAGGGCGACCCCTTCCGCGCCGGATTGACTGCGATGATAGTTGGCTTCCACACCGTGACCTTCTTCTCGAAGCAGGAGAATGTTCAGTTCGAGTACGATGTCACGTTCCTGCCCGGCGGACCGGGCGGCCGCTATTCAGTTGTGGGCTGCAGCGGCTGGGCAGTGCCGGCCGACGCCGAGTACAAGGACGAAGGCTGGGAGCTTGTCAAGTATCTCACGAGCCTACCCGTACAACAGTACATCGGCGAACAGAAGCGATGGGGCGTTTCCCTCAAGGAGGCTGTCGGCGCCATCGAACCTGACGACGGTTTCCCGGAGCACTTCGCGATGGTGCACACGGATCCCTTCAAGGGCGAAAGCCCTGTCGAGGTCATATCCTTCAAGTTCCCGCCGAGCCAGTCTCGCATCAAGGAGATCTATGCGGCGGAATTCGACCCGATTTGGACATGCGGCAGCAGCGATGTAGAAACCGCGGCCGCCAATACGAAGCAACAAGTGGACGAACTGCTGGCTGAGCTCGACTGGTAGCCGGCGCACCGGTTTGTGTGCGGCCTTGGCGGAGTCATGCGCGCCATGGACGCCGGGGCCGCACACTGCCTACCCCCCGATTCGTTTGCGAGGACAACGTCATATGGCCGTACAGAAGATGTCAAGGCTGCGCCGCCGAGAAGCGATTGACGGCTACCTGTTCATCATGCCATGGTTGATTGGCTTCGTGGTCTGGGTGGCCGGCCCCATGATCGCCTCTATCATTCTGGCGTTTATGAAGTGGGACCTCTTCAGTCCGCCGGAGTGGGTGGGACTTACAAACTTCCGAGAGCTGTTTGACACGCGATTGGTGTGGCTCTCCCTCTGGAATACCGCCTACTACACCTTTCTGAGTGTACCGTTGACGCTCATGGTAGCGCTGGCGTCGGCCATGCTTCTCAATCTCCCATTGCGAGGTCAATCCGGGTTCCGGACGTTCTTCTACCTTCCGGCTGTCATGCCGGCCGTAGCAAACGCCGTGCTCTGGTTCTGGATTCTCAATCCCGAGGTCGGACTGGCCAATTCCCTGCTTCGTATGGTTGGGCTGCCCGAACTCCAATGGCTATGGAATCCGCAGACATCTAAGCCTTCGTTCGTTCTCATGAGTCTCTGGGGAATCGGCAACACGATGGTGATATTTCTGGCCGGTCTACAGGGAATTCCCCAGTCTCTTTACGACGCAGCGGAGATCGACGGCGCCAATGGATGGGCCAGATTCCGAGCCGTCACGCTGCCGATGCTGTCTCCAGTGATTCTGTTCAACCTGGTGCTTGGCATCATCGCGTCGTTCCAGATCTTCACCAATGCATTTCTGATGACGAATGGCGGACCGCAGCATTCCACGCTGTTCACCGTCCTCTATCTGTATCGGCTAGGATTCGAGCAGTTCCAGATGGGTTTCGCCTCTGCCCTGGCCTGGTTACTCTTCGCCATAATCTTGATCTTCACGGTGCTTCAGTTGCGATTGTCGGACGCGTGGGTCTACTACGAGGGGAGCGAGGCCTGATGGCTACGAACGCATCCGGGCAGACGTCCACTGCCCTTGAGTCACATTCGGGCTACCGCAGCGACCGGCGACGCAAACCGTTCCGCTTCTACATGGGGCGCACCTCGCAATACGCAGTTATGCTTCTGCTGAGCGTCATCTTCATGGTGCCCCTGGTTTGGATTGTTTCGAGCTCTCTCAAGACCCAAGGACAGGTATTCGCGTATCCGCCGGTCTGGATCCCGAATCCCGTCATGTGGTCCAACTATGTCGAGGCGCTGAATCGCGCCCCGCTGCTTCGCTGGCTCATGAATACGGCCATCATCACTGGCTTCGCCATCGCTGGCAACGTAATCACCAGTTCGATGGTGGCATTCGGATTTGCCCGTCTGCGGTTTCCAGGCAGGGCGCCGCTTTTCGTCCTGTTGCTCAGCACTATGATGTTGCCACAAGTCGTGACATTGATCCCACGCTTCATCATGTTCAAATGGCTGGGCTGGCTGGACACATTCCTGCCGTTGATCGTCCCAACCTTCTTTGGTGGCGGCGCCTTCAATATCTTCCTGGTGCGCCAGTTCTATCTCACGATCCCGAAGGACTTCGACGAGGCGGCCCGGATCGACGGCGCGTCCAACTGGGATATATGGCGCAGGATCCTGGTGCCGCTATCCAAGCCCGTACTCATCGCCATCGGCATATTCTCGTTTGTCTATCACTGGAATGACTTCCTCAATCCCCTGATATTCCTATTCAGCGAAGACATGAAGACGCTGGCCCTGGGCCTCCGCGCCTTCATCGATCCCGCGGACGCCTCCTGGAATATCAGCATGGCCGCCAGCATGTATCTCGTCATCCCTATTACCATCCTGTTCTTCGTCGGCCAGCGGTACTTCATTCGCGGCGTTGTCATGACAGGCATCGCCGGACGTTGATGTTTCGGCGCGTCGCACCCGACCCAATGGCCCGACCCACTGGATGATGCACCATGTACGGACCACAAGCCCCTCAGGAGTAGCACATGAAACTCGCCATCGGCGCCGACCATGCAGGATTTCCACTCAAGGGCCCCGTGATCGAACTGCTGGAAGCCAAGGGCCACAGCGTGACCGACTTCGGCACGTACAGCCTGGACCCCGTGGACTTTCCCGACATCGCAGGCAAGGTCTGCGCCGCCCTTCGCAGCGGTGACGCCGAACGCGGCATCCTCGTCTGTGGTACCGGCGTGGGCGCCGCCATCGCCGCCAACAAGCACCCGGGCATCCGCGCAGCCGTCTGCCACGACATACACTCCGCCCACCAGTGCGTGGAACACGACGACGTCAACCTGCTTGCCATCGGGGCGTGGATCGTCGGCGTCAAGGTCGCGGAAGAGCTGATCGACGCCTTTCTGCGTGCGGAGTTCAGCACGGATCCGGATTGCCGGCGCCGCGTGCAGAAGCTGCATGACCTCGAGGTGTGGGCCGCGCACCAAGTTCTTGCCGAACAGGCGGGCGAACCGTAGTCTCCGCTGCCCGCACGTCGCGTGCATGCGCTGACTTGCCGTGGGCATTCCCGTGCGGCTACGGTTGCGCGAGTGAGACAGGTTCGCCCCAGGTTACGGACAGGCTGGGCCGCGCTTGCGCGTTCCAGTCCTCCGTGTCGGACCCCGTGAAGTATTTGCCGCTGTGCTGTTCCGTATCGGCGGAGTACAATGCCAGCCGCAACGGCTCTCCCCTTGCATACGCGGCGGCAACGGCTCGGCTGACGTCCCACGCGTACGGAACGCCGGGCCAGCCCGGGAACGCGCCAACCGGGTCCACCCACGCTGAACTCACGTTTTCCAAGGCAAGCGGTGCGTTGTTCCAGGTGATTGCTGCCTCGTCCCAATCCTCCGCAACCGTCAGCACCTGGATCAGCGACGGCTGCGGTGCGGGCGTCTCTCCCTGTCCGGAGTTGCCAAACAGGTGCATGGTCAGCGTGGCGGAGACGACCGCCTTGCCGTCAGGCAGACGGTCCAGCGGAAACGTCACAAAGTACTTGGAGAAGCACGGCCAGTCCGCCACATCCCACTGGTTCTGAATATTCACCTGTTCGTACCCGGCATAGTTCGCATCGCCCCATCCCTCAAAGTAGTCAGGCTGGAAATCCTCTCCGCACGTGGTGTGACCGCCCACATGGCCGTCTATGACAGATGCGTTGTCCAGCCCCTGTCGCACCTGCGTAACTCCACGGTTCGCGGTCGCCGGTGGGTCGTAGCCCGGGATTCCAAATGCCAGTTCGCCCCAGGAGGAGGGCCTCTGCCCGTCCAACTGCTCCGGCCACGTCTGCACAGGGATCGACGTCCCGGCCCCGTCGTCTCGGTCATGTAGGGCAAGCGCCATCTTCCACACTTCATGTGCCGGGGGCGGACCCGCCAATCCGAGGCTCGCGAATGGGATTTGAAACGAGGCTGCCCAGCCGCGCGCCTCAGCGCCGGTGTTCAATCCGTCGCCCCGCCAGCCGCTACCCGTCGTGAACTGCGTTCCTGCGGGGACCCAGTCCTGCCCGTCCCCACGGTAAGCCGCCTGATACCCGGATCGATCTTCCCAGTGGTTGAGCTGAGCAACGAAACGATGGCTTGTCGCGGAGGGAGCATCACCGCCCGTCGCGGCATCGAGATAGAGCGACACCGCGTCCCACGCTTCCAGTTCCATGGCTGCCGGACTCGTGTCATACCAGAGCCGGCGATCGAAGATGTGCAGGTGGACTTTCACGAAGGCGTCCGTGAAGAACACGCGCACGTCAGCGTAGTTGCTCGTGCTGTCAACCTGGCCAAACCAGGCCACAGCGGCCTGTTCCACCCCCGCGCCGCCGGTGAAATGGGGAGCGTTGATGCGCCTGACCGCGGTCGAAGATACCGGTCTCGTCGGCGTGGGCGTCGCGGCCATGTCGGGCGTGCTGGTAGGCTGCGAAGTCCCGGTCGCGGCCGGCGTAGCGGAGTCTGTCGGCACTTGCGTCGCAGTCGGAGTGGTCGTGTGCGTGGGCGTCGCCTCCGGCGTTCGCACGATCGTGGACGTTCCCGCCGGTGTGAGCGTCGGCAACACCGCCGATCCGCCGGACCTGCCCGACACCATTGGCAGGTAGACTGTAGCCGTCAATAAAGCAGCCAACGCAAATGCTTTCATCGCAGGAAATGCCTCCACTCAACGCGAATCCGCTCCGCCGGCGCGCCTCCGTCGCCGCAATCGGCGACCGGAGTCTCTGCACGATGCGAAGCAGCGCCCAGTACATGCCCAAACCACATGCACATACTACAGGCCGTGGGCGGGCGTAGATGGTCGCGTTCCCCATGAAACGCAACCCGACCCCACCGGTTGCCATCCTGCCGGCTGTCGATTCGGCGGCTGGGCGTCGTGTACAACACTCATGACGCGCCTGCCGAACCGATGGGCTCGGACGATCCATATCGTTGTATTACAGATGTGCGCGGAAGAACTCGATCGTGCGCTGCATGGCATCGGAGAAGTAAGGCGAGGAAATGTTGTGGCCTCCCCCATCGTGCCGGTAGAACTCGTACTCCTTGTTCGCTTCCCCCAAGGCTTCCGACAAATCCTGGGAGTAGCCTATATTGACCACGCTGTCATCAAGTGCGTGATGTATCTGCAGCGGAGCTCGCAGATGCTCGATGTTCTCCGTGAGCGAAACCGCCTTCCAGAACGGAACCTCGGTGTTGGGCGGCCCATACGTCTCTCGCAGCAATGTCCCGGGCCGGATGGTCTGGGGTTGCTCCTCGCGCCGGAATGACGGGTCGTCGATGGCATAGCGCACCATGTCGTCATAGCTGTACACGGCTCCGGCCCAAATCACCCCGGCCTTGATATCAGGTTCAACCAACATTGCGCGGAGTACGAGGTTGCCGGCCATACTGTGTCCCCACATACCGATTCCGTCCGGGTCCACGTAGTCGAGTCTCTGCAAGCTCTTCAGCGCGTTGATGGCGTCAATGGTGTATCCTGGCGAGAAGTACGCGCCCGTCGCCTCGCCCTCAGAGTTGCCAAACCCGCGCAGATCGATCTTGAACACGACAAAGCCATTGCGGGCAAGCGCGTCAACATAGGCGACGTAGCGCTCCGTCGTACGATAATCCGCCGGCGGAATGTAGCCGTGATTGAATACGATGGCGGGGAATCCACCCTCGGGGACATCTCCGTTTGGTACCGTCAGCAATCCATAGATCTTGTTGCCGTCGGACGTATAGCTGGCAATGTATTGGGCGTAGTTCGCGCCGGCGGGAAGCGTCTGTTCGATCACGATATCGCTTCCCTCGAAGGTTCGAGCCCGAAGCGCATCTATGGTCAGTTCATTGCCTATGGCGAAGCGCACTGGCTCGTCACCGGTTGGGATTCCCTCACCCGGATCGGACGCCGGCTCCGATGAAGCCTCCACCGAGGACGACGCTTCCGTTGACGGCGGAATGGCATACGGCGTAGGCGTTGGAAGCAGACTGGGTGGCGAGTCAGGCAAATTGCCCTGCGATGCTGGCGCCGTATCGGCTCCGGGCTGCTCGGGAGCCATTTCCGAAGACCCCACATCGGGTTGGCGTTCTGAAAGCACGATTGGTCCCTGCATCGGCACTGGCGGTGCAGGCGGACAGGCTCGCGGCGGAAAGGGAAAACACCAGGTAGAAGAGACAGTTCAACACAGATCGCGTATGCATGCTGCGCAGTCTACACGATCCTTCGACAGATCTCATAGCAGACGCTCAGCCATATGAACGTGTTTGGCGCCAGCCACCGCCTCTAGACACGAACTCAACATTCGCGTTCAGCAACCGAGCCAGCGCAGCGCGAGGAGATCGGCGTTTGGGGTAGGAAGCCTTGGCGGGTGGGAGGGATCACCTGCATTTGCGGCCAGTTGCCAAACAATGCAGGATGGCAAGAACTGAGAAGAACGCATTGGTGAAGGTACCCCCTGTAGGATTCGAACCTACGACCCGCTGCTTAGAAGGCAGCTGCTCTATTCCACTGAGCTAAGGGGGCAGGATGCTACTATATGCAGGTGTTTTCCGCGACGCCCTCCCTATATTTTGTGTTTCCCCGCCACGATTGATAAGACTTCATTTTGCCTGGACAATTGCTCATTGGCGACAGCCGTGGCCGTCCACGTCGTAGTCTATCCGCAGCCCGGAATCAGGTCAAATGCGCAGCACGGCGCTGCATTGCGGCGCCATCTACTCGATGTGACGTATGGGAGCGAACTGCGCGGTCTTGACTCAGTAGAGGCCGTTCGCGGAGGCGGCGGCCGAGCTGCAGCCGCACGGTGAAACCCGGCATTCCAAACGCTTCGAATCGGGGTCATCATTGCCCTACGGGTAGATGCGGCCATCGGGTCCCTGGCAAGCCTCTTCCCATTCCGCTTCCGGGGGTAGCCGGCCCCCTGCCCACCCCTCGTCATAGGGCCTCGATCGGCGCCGATCTCCGCGTCGCTGCCATGGCTCGCACGCTAGGCAATTGCGCAGCAGGCGCAGGAGTAGCATAATCTGCACACGAAGTCCTGGGCGTAGGATGCGTAGGGCTGTTCAAGTTGTACATCGCGGATTGAATCGCACATGAAGTTGCAGAAATCCGCCCTCTTTGTCGCGAGCAGGACATCAGGATGGGAGCGATTTCGCCATTTCTCGGCTACGGATAGCGCGAATGCGGCGATGGACAACGGCAGTTCCGGCAATTTTCATGGAAAATGGTTGTTGTTTTGGAAACATGAAACAGCCCAAGTAGGATGAGATTTGGCGTGACATCTACATTGCGAATCCGCATGCTAGGCGCATTCGAGGCGCGCTACGGCGACGAACCCATCGCCGATCTTCGCAGCACGCGGGTACAGGAACTGCTGGCCTACTTGTTGCTGCACAGCGGCGTCGCACACCCGCGTCGACAGCTGGCCTTTCTGTTTTGGCCCGACTCCTCAGAAGCGCAGGCGCACACCAATCTGCGAAAGGTGATCCACAGCCTGCGCCTGGCCTTGCCGGACAGCGAAGAATACCTGCGCATCGATGGCCGGTTATCGAGTGGCTTGCCGATTCCAACTACTGGTTCGATGTTGCGGAAGTCATGCAGTTGTTGCAAGAGGCTGAGCGTGATCCACTTGATACGGATCTGCTGGCCGCGGCCGTGGAACTGTACGCCGGAGGGCTGCTGCCCGGCAGCTACGAGGAGTGGCTATTGGCGCAGCGGCGGCAGTTGGAACGTAGCATGCTGGCCGCGCTGCAGAAGCTAATCACACTGCTGGAGAACCGGCGCGCCTGCGCAGAGGCCATTCCCTATGCTCAGCGGCTGCTTGAGTTGGATCCCCTGAGCGAAGCATCCTGCCTGAGTTTGATGCGCCTGCACGCAGAAGCCGGCCAGCGCACGGAAGCGCTGCGCGTCTATCACGACTGTGCCGCCACCCTGCGTGACGAGTTGGACGTCGAGCCCAGCGCGGAACTCGCGCTCGCCTACCGCCGAATCATTGAGGCGGAGGGGCAACCGGAGCCAATGGTTGAGGCGTCGCCTGAGGGGAATGCACCAGAATTGATCGGGCGCGAGCGTGAGTGGGAAACACTGCGTTCGGCGTGGGAGCGCGCCCTGCACGGTACCGCTCAAATGGCCGTCATCAGTGGAGAAGCCGGCTTCGGGAAGACGCGACTGGCCGAGGAATTCTTGCAATGGGCCGGCCATCAGGGAGCCATCACTGCACGCACGCGTTCCTTTGCCTCCTACGGCGCGCTGGTCTATGCGCCGGTTGCCGAGTTGCTGCGACAGGATGCGCTGAAACGCCGGCTTGCAATGTTGGATGGGGTCTGGCTTTCAGAGATCGCCCGCTTGCTTCCCGAACTGGTGGAAACGGGACATGTCGCAGCCCTGCCGCAACCCATGACCGAGCCGTGGCAGCGGCAGCGTCTCTTGCAGGCGCTGGTGCGCGCTGTCACCGTTGGCGACCAACCCGCGGCGCTGCTGATCGACGACTTGCAGTGGTGCGACCAGGAGACGATTCAGTGGCTGGCATATCTGCTGCACGACGCGCCCCAGGCTCGTTTGCTGATTGTTGGCACCGTGCGCAGCGAAGAGATAAACGACCAACATCCCTACAACGAGCTGCAACTGGACCTGACGCGTGCCGAGAAGCTCACCGAGATCCCCGTGGCTCTGCTGGGACAAGCCGACACGCTGGCGCTGGCAGAGCAGGTTGCCGGATCTGAACTTGCGCCGGAACAGGCAGACGCCATTTGGGAGATCTCTTCGGGCAACCCGCTCTTTGTGGTGGAGACGGTCCGGCACTGGGCGGAAAGCGACGAGTTTGTCAGCGGCGAACTGGAGGCCGCTCCACAGCAGCCAGACTCCCGCGTGATGCGGCTGCCGCCGAAGGTCTACGGCGTAATCCGCTCCCGCCTCACCCAGCTGTCGCCCCCGGCGCGGGAGGTCATCAGCCTGGCAGCAACGGTGGGCCGCTCATTTTCCTACCCGGTGCTGGCTACGGCAGGAGAACAAGACCAAGCCTCTTTGGTTGACAGTCTGGAGGAAGCGCTCAAGCATCGCATCGTGCTCGAACAAGGCGACGCCTACGACTTCGGCCACGACCGCATTCGCGACGTGGCCTATGCCGAAATCAGTCGCGCCCGTCGCCGCTTGCTGCACGGTCGCGTGGCTGTGGCCATAGAGTCTGTCCACGCCGCCAACTTGGACGAAGTGAGCGGCGAGCTGGCGCACCACCATGAACAGGCGGGCAATCTGGGGCAGGCTGCAGGCTACCTGCGACGTGCCGGCCAGCGGGTCGCCGCCCAGTTCGCCCACGAGGAGGCGGTCGCCTACTACACGCGTGCGCTAGCCCTGCTCCCGGAGACAGAGCCGGAAAAACGGATTGAACTGCTATTGCTGCGCGAGGCCATCTACACGTTGCAGACGGACAAGAAAAAACGATACGGTGACGTGCAGGAGATGCTGCGACTTGTCGAGTCTCTGGAGGTCGACGCGGCCAAGATTGACCGGTATCGAGCGAGAATCAAACTGCGTCAGGTAATGTACGTCGGCAGCCAAGGAAACGTCCAAGAGGCCATTCGTCTTGCCGAATCCGCCGTGACGCTGGCTCAGGCTGCCGGCGCCACAGACATCGAGGCGGAAGCCTACTGGTACTGGGGTAGAGAATTGTGGGAACATGGGAATCTTGAAGAGGCGATTCCCGTACTGGAGAAATCAATCCGGCTGGCGCGCCAGGCAGGCGATGATGACTTGGAAGCAAGAGCGCTTGAAGTTTTCGCCGCAGCCGGCGCCTTTTCGGGCGCGCCCACATCCCGGATTCTAGGACAGCTCGGCCGTTGTATGGAGATTCATCAACAGAACGGGAATTTGTTCGGGCAAGCAGCGATTCGGAGACAAAATTCGGCTATCTCCGTATGCATTTCCTCGATGATCTGGTGCTGGCCAAACACGACTATGAAGAGTCGCTCCGGTTGGCCGAACGCACCGGCGACATGGAGCGATATGAGATTGTCTTGAGCAATCTCGGCAATCTGGCTGTGTGGCTAGGCAACTATGACAAAGGCGAGAGACTCCTTGCCGAAGCCCTGCAGTTGGGGCGACGCCGAGGATATCATTATCGAATCGAGGCCGTGCAGTTCTATCTTGGGTTTGCCTGTGCAAATCGTGGCGACTTCAAATCGGCCAAAGCCCATTTTGAGGAAGGCATTCGCACACACAATGAGATAGGAGCAGAGCAGTTCCTTAGTGGTGGCTATTGCAGTTATAGCCTCTCCAGCCACTATGACGGGGATCAACAGGCAGCCGAAGTGATGGCCCGGAACGCGCTGACGGTCACACGCAAGCTAGGAGACGCCAGGCGCGAGGGCGAAGCGTTGGTCTGTCTGGGTCATGCCCTGGCCGCACAGGACCGGCTGGACGAGGCCACAAGCGCCTATGCCCAAGGGGTGGCGCTGCACCGCACGCTGGAGCACACCCGTCACAGCCTGGAAGCCCTGGCCGGCCTGGCGCATGTGGCGGATAGAAAGGGCGAAACTGATAGCGCCCTGTCGTACCTCGAAGAGATCCTGCAAGACTTGGCCTCCAATCAGTCAGTGGCTACCGAGGAGTCCTTCCGCGTCTACCACACCTGCTACCAACTTCTGCGCCAACACGAAGACCCACGCGCACCAGCTCTCCTACAACTGGCCCACGAACAGTTGCACAAACGCGCCGCGACCATCACGGACGCAGGGCAGCAAGAGCTCTTCTGGGCCATGCCTGGTCATCGCGCCGTCGACCGCGACTGGCATGCCCTAAACTCCGCATAGACGGCAGCCTCGCGGGCTGCACCGCATCCGTTCGGTTGTCAGCTCTCAATGCGGTGAGTCTGATTCCCCACCAACCTCGCTCAACCGTTCTTCGTTTCCCAGTTCCCATACTCCATCAGAAACGGCAAACCGTTCCAGTAGAAACGGCGCCTGTCCCGTTCGACAACGGATGGGAAGCGGCGCAGTTGCTATTCTCCTCTTGACGCACCGGATATGCCGGTGGCTGAACTGCCAGAAAGCTGATGCGCACAGACGGACTTGGTCTCCACTCAGCGTCCTGGCAGGCGGCGGCAAAGTGACAAGAGGCCGGAGTGTACCGGGGAAACAAGGGGACGAGGATGTTGAACACAAGCTGTACGCGTAGAGCCGCTGCTCAGCGCAAAGACCAGAGCGTGGGATCACACAAGGAGAGAATCATGAAATATCTGTCGCGAACTACACTTGCCGTACTGTTGGTGGGACTGTTCGCCGTCATCGGAACTAGCCCGGCGCAAGCGCAGGCGTCCCAGGAGTACTGGGACAATGCCCATCCGCTGGAATACTACCTGGCGCTGCCGGGTATTCCCCGGCCGGCACAGACAGTGCAGGTAACGCAGGTGCAGACGCCCCAGAAGAACTGGGACAATGCCCATCCGCTGGAATACAACCTGGCGCTTGCCAGGGATTCCTCGGCCGGCAGAAACAGTGCAGGTAACGCAGGTGCAAACGCCCCAGAAGAACTGGGACAATGCCCATCCGCTGGAATACTACCTGGCGCTGCCAGGTGTGCCCAAGACCGTGCACGATACGGCCATCGTGAAGAGCAAGGCAGGCTGCAGCAATTGTTAGTCGAGACCGGGACCGTTTCCAAGCGCGAAGACGCTTGACGCCTGCAGAACAAGCCATTCAAAGACGAAGCCCCTGGCTATTCAGGGGCTTCCGGTTCTTGTCGAAGGGGACGCCCTGCAAAGAGTTCGAGCAGAGCCGGCGATGTGCAGTCGCCAGCTCTGCGAAATGGCTGGTCGGGTACTTGTCCAGGAAAGCTACGATCTATGGCCGACCTCGACGGCAGTTTGTCCGCTGGCACCCGCCAGTGTAGTAGACACGCTGATTCGCTGCCGGCCCCCGCCTCAGCAGGGGCCACGCACATCCGGCACTGAGCCAAACTCAACTGCATTATGTCGAGTTATGAAACTACTGACTCTTCATCAGCGGATTCGGGGCTCGAAGTCCCTGTTGCCTCATCTACCGGGTCCGCTACCAGAGGTAGCAGCCCGTCTTCTTTGCGATCTCGGCCCCATGCTCGAATGGAGCCGTCATGTCGCACCCGCTGACTCGCCAAATCGTGCGCTTTGACAAAGCAGCTTCGGTCTCGTAATATTCATCATAGACCGCGCTTCCAAACGATATTTCTAGTGCTGCGCAAGCGTTTACTTATGGACTTCCCACCAATGGGAGAGCCATGACGGGCCGGCGACTGATTTGGCCAATGCTGCAGAACGATATTCTACCTGACATGAGACTCGGGCGGTTTGGCCGCGCCTACCCACGGGCAGGACATCAGTGCGAGCTGCGTGGCGCCCCCGGCGATTGCGCCATTGCCTACACGAGGGCGCGTCGAGAAGACAAATTTCGCGCCCATCCAAGACGATTTTTTCCAAGATGTAGACTAGACGCCTTTCACGCGTGTCCTGCTGCGCACAGAAAGGCGGCCTGAAGCTCAACGAGAAGGGGGTGATGCCACTAGCCGCACGGTGGGTGCAGCGTTTCTCCTTGTTCGGCCGGCCGCTTGAGGGGAAGCGGTCGAACAGCCGGTGCACGGTCCGATGCTGCGGATATCTTGAGTACTGTCGGTGTAGACTGTAACTCATTCAGAAAAGGGGACAGTGATCATGGCAATAACCAATAGTATGAGCCGCCGTTCGTTCCTGCGTTTGGTCGGAGTCGCCGGTGGCGCAACAGCGCTCGCCGCGTGCACGATCACACCACCGGAACCGATGGAAGCAGAGGAAGCCCCAAAAGCTCCTGACGCGGAAGGGCAGGCGATCAACGTTCTCACCGTTGGCGACCCCTGGGATTTGGCTCTGCAAAACGTGGTCGACCAATTCACCGAGAAGACCGGAATCGCAGTGAATATCGAGTCTCTTGGGTATGTAGCCCTGCAGGCGCGACTCGTCAACTCGTTCTTGAGCCAGACTGCCGATGCCGACGCCATTGCCGTAGACCAGATGTGGATCAGTCAGTACGCGGACAACGGCTGGATTCACACAACTGGACGACTTCATCGCCGCCGACGCCACGAGCCAGATCGACGATTTCTTGCCCGAGGTCCTCTATTCGCTGAACACCTGGCGCGGCCATGTGTGGACCTTGCCGGTCGCAGCCTATGCCCAGGGCATCATGTATCGCACCGACGTGTTTGAGGCAGCCGGGATCGATCCGCTGCCCGCATCCGTCGCCGAGGCCGCCAACTGGACATGGGACGACTACATGGGCATCGTCGAACAGGTCAACGGCATGGAGATGGATGGCACGACCTTCTACGGCACGACCCTCATCGGCGCGCAGCCTGTACCCGTCGTGCACATGTACACGCAGTTGTCGGCCAGTTACGGTACGCGCTGGTTCACTCAGTTCCCGGAGGCGCCGTGGGACTTCACGCCCACCATCAACAGCGCCGAAAATCTGGCCGCCATGCAGGACTGGACGAGCCTATATGGCATGTCTCCGCCGGAGTGCATCAACTACCTGTGGTTCGATGCCGGCACGCGCTTCTCGCAAGGCGACATCGCGCTCTTCTACCACTGGACACCGTACTTCTACCTGGTCAACAACGAGGGGTACTTGAGCGGCCAGCCGTCTCCGGTGGTCGACAAGTTCAAGACAGCGGTACTGCCCACCAAAGAAGCAGGCGGGGACCAGGTCGTGAGCCTCGGCGGCTGGGCGCTTGGGTATGCCCTCGACGGCCGCCAATCAGGATGCATCCTGGCAGTTCATCAACTGGGCGACCGGGGCCGAGGGACAGAAGGCCATGGGTCTGGTCGACGTGAAGGGGAATCAGTTCGCAGACTTCGGTCGCAAGTCGCTGTATGAGGACGAGGAACTGCGCGCGATCTATCCCTCATCTCGACACGCAGACTGGAGATGATGGTTCTCGGCGACGGCAAGGTCGTACGGCCGCCGGTGCCGATCTACACGTCGCTCGAGGCCGTCTACGGTTTGCAGATCAACCAGGCCATGACGGGCAGCGTAACCCCGGAGGCTGCGCTCACAACAACGGAAATGCTCTTCGACAATATCCTGTCGGGCAACCAGATGATCCCGTACGAGGTCGAAAGCTACGACGACACGCTTGAGAACACGATCGCGCTGATCGATTCGCTGGCTGCATAGGTCGCAGCCGAGTAGCAGAGCAGAGTGACCTGTCTCCAACGGAGGCTGCGCAGGATCGACTCCTGTCCGCCAGCCTCCATTGGGCCGGGCAGACCGCCGGGTCTGGACCTGTGTGTCAGAGCGTGAGTACCGCCCCTCGGCCTCCGCGCCATGATCGCTCGCAACGCGCGGCCGTGCGTTATGCCGGAGCGGACGCCCGAAATTCAAGCACCCGGACTATTCACAGCGAACATCTGCTGCGGCCATCATCGGAAATGACAAGCGAGGCGTTCCGGTGCGAAACCAATTGCCAGCCAAACCCATCTCCTATCTGCTGCTAGCGCCATCCGTATTGGTTCTGCTGTCTCTCCTGCTCTATCCCATGGGCTTCGCCTTGATCAATAGCTTCTACTTCTGGAACCTGCAGACCAGCCCGGTGCCCATGACGTTTATCGGCCTGGACAACTACCGCATGATCTTTCAGGTCACCCCCTTCATGGAGGCGCTCAAGAATACGCTGCTGCTCTCCGTCATCGGCGTCTTCTTCCAGTTCGTGTTGCGGGCTGGCCATTGCACTGCTACTGAATACCCATCTGCGCGGCATGACCGTGATGCGCGCGCTGCTGATCATGCCGGTCACGATTGCGCCGGTCGTGGTGGGTTTTCTCTTCCGCTATCTCTTTGCCCCGGAGGGCGGCGTGGTTCCATGGGTGCTGACGTCTATAGGCGTTCCGGTTCCCGCCGCGGGTCTGTTGGGCAGCCCGCTACACCTCGCTGCTGAGTATTGGCATTGCCGACACCTGGCAATGGACGCCGTTCTTCGCCATCATCCTCTACGCAGGGCTACTTGCCATCCCCATGACATGACCGATGCGGCGAAGGTAGACGGCGCCGGGTGGTTCAACATGTTGTGGCATATCACGCTGCCGTTGCTGCGCCCTGTGGCGGCGTTCCTGATCATGATCCGCTTCATGCAGATCTTCAACAGCTTTGATCTGGTCTACGTACTGACGGGCGGCGGGCCGGGAACATCCTCGCGCACATTGAGCTTCAATCTCTACCAGGAAGGGCTGGTGAACTATAACATTGGCCTGACGGCGGCGATGACGTGGCTTGATCGTGATCATCGTGACCATCATCATCAACCTCTTTATCATCTTCGTCTTTCGTGGACAGGAGTGGTGATCATGGGCAAGGCGACGGCAAAGAAGGTGATGCTCTACGCGCTGGCGGCATTGGCGATGTTTGTGTTCATCGGGCCCATCGTCTGGTTCATCTTGCTGGCCTTCCGCCAGCCCGGGGATACCTACCGATTCCGCCCACAGTGTTCTTCACGCCCACGCTGAGTTCGTTCCGATGCCACGTTTGTGGATCCCGGAAACAACGCGCCGCAACTGCGCAACAGCCTGATCATCAGTCTTGGGGCAACGCTGCTTGGCTTGCCTTTTGCGCTGGCCGCGGCCTACTCACTTTCGCGTTACCGGCTGCGCGGCAAGCCGTTCATCATGGGCTGGTACATCAGTCTGTTGATGGCGCCGCCGATCGTCTTCATCATTCCCTTCTTCATTTTGATGACGCGCATCGGATGGGCAGGCACCTATCAGTCCATGATCGTGCTGCTGCTGACTATCGTAATCCCATTCTCGGTATGGCTGCTCAAGAGCTTCATCGATGAAGTACCGATTGAGCTGGAAGAAGCGGCGCTAGTGGACGGGGCGGGCCGCTTCAAGACCTTTGTGCGCATTATTCTGCCGCTTGCGCTGCCAGGCATCATCGTCACCTCCATGTTCGCCTTTGTGTTTAGCTGGAACAACGTTCTCTTTCCGCTGGTGTTGAGCCGGCAATCGACAGCGACCCTGCCGGTGGGAACGATCAGCTTCTTCGCCTCGACAGGCATCTATTGGAATTACATTGCGGCGACAGCGGTGGTCGCCATGCTGCCGCCTATGCTCATTTTCTTAGCCATGGGACGCTATGTGGTTCGCGGGACTGACCTTTGGCGCAGTGAAAGGGTGATCGACCTATGGAACCGACTGGTTTTGGCGTCATCGGCACGGGGATCGTTGGCGGCGCATGGCATGCCCATGTATACAGCCGGCTGCCCCAATCCAAGCTGGTGGCCGTGTGCGATCTGAACGAAGAGCGCGCGGCGGAAATCGCCAGCAAATATGGCGTCGACGCCGTCTATACGGACTATCGTGACCTGCTGGCCGATCCGTCCATCCAGGCTGTCTCCATAGCGACGCCCGACTTCGCGCACCGCGAGATCGCGGTGGCGGCGGCTGAGGCGGGCAAGCACATCCTGGTCGAGAAGCCTCTGGCGACGACGGTGGAAGATGCGGAGGCGATTGTCAACGCCGCCAAGAAGGCGCAGGTCAAGCTGATGGTGGATTTCCACAACCGGGTCAATGCGCCCTTCCTCAACGCCAAGCGCAGCATCGAGCAACGGAGAGATTGGGCAAGCCAGCCTATATCTATGCTCGGCTCAGCAACACCACGTTTGTCGCCGACCCAGATGCTGCCGTGGGCGTCAAGAAGCTCCGGCCTCTGGTTCCTGGCCAGCCACACCGTGGACATGGCCCACTGGCTGCTCGATGACGAACCCCGGCGCGTCTACGCGGTGAGCCGCTCAGGCGTACTTGCAAGAGATGGGCGTCGATGTCGACGACTTCCATATGGCCATCGTGGAATTCGAGAAGGGAGCGGTCGCCACCCTGGAGAACGTATGGATCCTGCCGGAGACAGCGCCGAACGTCTTCGACATGAAGTTTGAGGTGATAGGCAGCAAAGGAATGCTGCAGATCAACACCTCCGACCATCGCGCCATGCAAATGTACACGACAGGAACAGGCGTCGCTGCCGGATGTGTTTGGGATCACGTTCGACGATTCGCCTCGTATCGGCGGGTTTGTGCTGGAATCCATCGCGCGCTTTGTGGACGCCGTGGTCAATGATGGCCCTGTAGTCGCCAGCGGATGAAGACGGGCTGCTGGTCACACGCGTGCTGACGGCCATCACCGAATCGGCCAGAAGCGGCCAACCGGTGGATCTGTAAGGACTAGGGTAGACAGATGAAATCCAAATATATCGTCTTTCCCGACAAGCGGCAGGTGGATGTTTGGGAGGAAGAGATTGCGCCTCTCGAAGCGGACGAAATCCTGTGTGCCGCCGAGAAGTCGCTCATCAGCATCGGAACGGAGCTCCACTGTCTGAATGGCGTCTTTGAGCCTGGCACCAACTGGTATGACTGGGTCAAGTATCCCTTCCGCCCCGGCTACAGCATGGTCGGCCGCGTCATCGAAGTGGGTGAAGATATCGGCGGCATCAAAGTGGGAGACCGCATCGCCAACTACGGTCTGCACCAGCAGTACTACAAGGTGAAGCTGGCGGGCGTCAAGAAACGATTTGATATCCCCGAAGGAATCGGCATCTATGTGCTGCCCGAGGCGGTGAGCAGTGAAGACGGCACATGGCGCAGCCTGGCCGTAACCACCCAGAACGCGCTGCGCCGCGCACAGTTCCAGTTCGGCGAAGTGGTGGCGGTGGTCGGGTTGGGGATACTCGGCCAACTGGTGACCCAGTATCTGGCGGCAGCAGGAGCGCGCATCATCATCGCCATCGATCTGGCGGAGGATCGGCTGGAGCTGGCCGCGCAGCATGGGGCGACCCACACGCTGCAAATGCCGTGTACAGGATGCCGAGGAGGCTGTGCGCGAGATCACCGAGGACTGGATGCTGGATGTTGTCTTTGATGTGACCGGGCATCCTGCTGCCCTGGCGCCGTGCACGCAACTTGTGCAGACGGTTGGGCCGGCTCGTGCTACTGGGAGACACGCCGACACCCGGTCAGCAACATTTGGGGCCCGCAGGTTCTCTTCAAATCCATCGCCATTCTGGGGCTGCACGGCTATGCCATTCCCGAGAAGACAACGGAATTCACCCCGTGGACGGTGGAAACCATGAGTACGGTCTTCTTTGACTGTTTGATAGCGGGGAAGATGGACGTGTCCGTCCTGGTCACCCATCGCTACTCGCCAATGCAGGCGCCGGAGGCATATCTCAGGCCTTCTGGAGGATCGGTCTTCAGCCGTGGGCGTCATACTTCGACTGGGACAAGCTATAGCGTAGGTCGTTGGAGAGGGTACCCAAGGAGGGGGCGACAGACAACATCGGAGAAACGCATCAGTTCCTTTGTTTTTGCCTGCAAGGAAGAATTGCAATGCGTAAACATTATCTCCTCGGCGTTGACATTGGCACCTACGAATCCAAAGGTGTGATCACGACGGTTGACGGCAAGATCGTCAACAGCCAGGTCGAGCCACACCAAATGATCATTCCCCAGCAGGGCTGGGCCGAACATGACGCGGAAGATGTGTGGTGGGGCGATTTTGTCGCCATCACGCGCCGCCTGCTGGAGGTCACAGGCATCAATCCCGACGGATATCGCCGGTATCGGCTGCAGCGCCATTGCGCCCGATATCCTGCCGGTGGACGCTGAATGCCGCCCTCTGCGACCGGGCGGCATCCTCTATGGCGTGGACACGCGCGCGGCGGCGGAGATCGCCGAACTGGAGGCGGCGCTGGGCGTCGATGCGATCTTCGCCAAAACGGGTAACTCGCTCTCGGCGCAGACGACCGGTCCCAAGATCCTGTGGCTCAAACGCCACGAGCCGGAGGTCTACCGCCGGGCATACAAGTTTGTGACGGCAACCAGCTTCTTGGTCGCTCGCCTGACCGGCAACTTCGTGGTCGACCAACTGACGGGCTCCTTCTGCGCGCCTCTCTATGATTTCCGCCGGCGCGCCTATGACGACAGCTTGAGCCGCGAGATCGTCGAACTGGAGCGCCTGCCTGAGTTGCGCTGGGCGAACGAGATCGCCGGCACGGTGACTCCTGCTGCTGCCGCACAGACCGGTCTGGCCGCGGGCACGCCAGTGACGGTGGGCACGTCCGATGCCGCGGCCGAAGCTGTGAGCGTCGGCGTGACGGCGCCAGGCCAGATGATGCTGATGTACGGCTCGACCATCTTCTTCATCGAAGTCCTGGATCAGCCAATTACGGACGAGAGGCTGTGGGCCACGCCCTATCTGTTCGAGGGCACGTCGGCCTTGCTTGCCGGCATGGCGACCAGCGGAGCGCTTACGCGCTGGCTTGCGCGATTTGACTAGCGCCCGACCTGGTGCGCGCCGAAGAGGAGATGTCCGGCGCAGCGGCTGAGAACGCCTACTCAGTCTTGACGCGAGAGGCAGGCACCGATCCCGCCCGGTTCGGAAGGGTTGGTCGTGCTGCCCTACTTCAGCGGTGAGCGCACACCCATCAACGACCCGCGCGCCCGTGGCGTCTATTTCGGCCTCACGCTGGCCCACACACCGCGCGCACCTCTACCGCGCAGCGCTGGAGGGGATCGGCCACGGCGTGCGCCACCATCTGGACGTGATGCGCAGCATCGACGCCTACGCCTACAGAGGTTATCGCCGTGGGCGGCGGCACCAAGAGCGACCTGTGGTTGCAGGTCGTCAGCGATATCTGCGCAGTGGAGCAGAAGGTGCCGGCTGTCGTTTTGGGCGCGTCCTATGGCGATGCGTTCCTGGCCGGGCTGGGCGTGGGCTGTTTGACTCGCCCGAGGACATCCATGACTGGCTCGAGCAGGCGCGCACGGTGGAGCCGAACCACGAGCTGTCTGCGCTGTATGATCGCTATCATCGATATCTATCTGCGGCTCTACCAGCAGAACAAGGACATGATGCACGAGCTATATGATCTCGTGCAGGTCTGACTTCGCCAACGGCAAGCAGAGGGGAACGGAAATGGACTGGATTCGAAGAGCTATTTGGCGTCAAGAAACCAGTGATCGCCATGTGCCATCTGCATGCACTTCCAGGCGACCCGGCCTATGATGCCGAACAAGGGCATGGAATGGGTAGTAGAGAAAGGCCGCACCGACCTGCACGCCCTGCAGGAGGGCGGCGTGGACGCGGTGATGTTCTCCAACGAGTACAGCCTGCCCTATCTGACCACGGTGGAACGCGATCACCAGCGCATGCATGGCGCGAGTGATCGCTGAACTTCTGAGCGAGATCAGCGTACCCTTTGGCGTGAACATGCTGTGGGATCCCGGTGGCGTCCATCGACCTGGCCGTAGCGACCGGAGCGAGCTTCGTGCGGGAGATCTTCACGGGCGTCTATGCCAGCGATTTCGGCCTGTGGAACACCAACTGCGGCGAGGTTATCCGCCACCAGCATGCCGTGACACGGCCAGCATGTCAAGCTGCTGTTCAATATTGTGCCGGAGGCCGCAGCCTATTTGGCCGACCGCGATGTGGCCGATATCGCACGCTCCACCGTGTTCAATACCCAGCCGGACGCTATCTGTGTGTCGGGCCTGACCGCCGGGCGCCGAGACCTCGCTTTCGACACTCAACCTGGTCAAAGAGGCGATTCCCGATACGCCGGTGTTTGCCAATACCGGCGTCAATCGCGCAATGTGGAGGAGCAGCTGGCAGTCGCCGGACGGCGCCGTCGTGGGCACCACCTTCAAGCAGGACGGGTACATCTGGAACGACGTCGACGCCGATCGCGTGCGCGGGCTGATGGACAAGGTCAAGGCGCTGCGAGCCTAGGCGGTTGGCGGTAGGAGCATCGAGGGGAAACCCTGTCGAGGGCCGAGCATGGACAGGCGCTGGAAGCAACTGGGCGAAATCCTGGTCAACTACTCGACGGCGGTCAAGCCGGGCGAACGGGTCATGATCGCCATGGTAGAGCCGGAGACGCTGCCGCTCGTGCACGGCGTGTATGAGGCTGCCATCAAGGCGGGGGGCTTTCCGCAGGTGCAGTTTCTTTCCGAGACCCTGCGCCACATCGCTGATGAAGTACGGCAACGCAGGAGCAGCTCGCCTGGGTGCCGGAGATCGAAGCCTATGGCATGGAGTGGGCCGACGTCTATCTTGGGCTGCGCGGCGCGCACAACCTGCATGAACATGCGGATATCCCCGCTGAAGTGCTGGCCACCAACCAGGCGGCCATGGGCAAGATATCGACCAAGCGCTGGCAACAGACCCGTTGGTGTCTGATCCGCGTACCCAACGCGTCATTGGCGCAAGCAGGCCGAAACCGACCTGGAAACCATGATGGAGATGTTCTTCGCCGCCTGCCTGATCGACTGGAAAGCTGCGTCCCAGACGATGGCAGGAGATGGCCAAGCGATCTGGAGGGCAGCCGCCAGGTTCGTATCGCCGGCCGGGAGACCGACCTCAGCTTCTCTGTCGAAGGTCGCAAATGGCTGGCGCTTGACGGCAAGATCAATATGCCGGATGGGGAAATCCTGACGGCACCGGTCAACAGCACGCTGGACGGCCAGATCTACTTTGAGTTTCCGGGCGTGCTGGGCGGACGACTCATGCACGACTATACGCTTGCGCTGGAAGGCCGGAGAACTCGTCGAGGCTTCGGCTTCGACAAACGACGACTATCTGCAGAGCATCGTGCGCACCGACCCCGGCGCTTCGCTGCTGGGCGAGTTCGCATTCGGGACCAATTTCGGACATCGACCGCTTCTGCAAAGATATCCTGCTGGATGAGAAGATCGGCGGCACGATGCCACATCGCGCTGGGCCGCGCCTATCCCGAATGCGGCGGCGACAACCAATCCGCCATCCACTGGGACATCGTCAAGGACCTGCGACAGGAGGGTGCGGTCTATGTTGACGGACGCATGGTGCTGGACGCGGGCAAGTTGTTGCTATGAGGGTGAGAGGTTGCTGCGCCGATCCACACCCATTTCTTCGTGCGGAACGATTCCGTCCCTTGCCTATTCACGGTGCAGAAGGCCACCGCCTGGTCGGTCGAGGTCCGATCGGTTGTTGCCAGCCATACGACGTTGATTGAGGAACGTAGTCCGACAGGGGGTATAGTCCAGTCGCCCTCCGCGGCGCGGACAATACACCGCGGTCTCTCTGCCCAACTGTAGAAACAGGCAGGGTCGCAACGGCTTGGTCGTCATGCTGCCCGCCAGTATCCAGCTGAAGAATTCACTTGATCACTGGTGCGCCCTCAGGTCGCCAGTCAGCCTTAACAAAGCCGCCACGCGAGCGTGCTGTCGGCCCTGCGCCTATTCCGCCTTTGCCACCACGAACTTGGCGAACGGTTCGCGAGACTCATTTCGCGAGGACTTTCCACTGAACGCCGCTGGCGCGCGCCGCAATCCGTTGTGATCGACACGACAAGCGCGCAGGCGGCATCCCTCCCCTATTCCTTGATTCCGCTAGACGTAATGGCGCGCACGTAGTAGCGCTGGAACGGCAACAGCAACAGAATCGGCACAACAGCCGCCATCATCGAGCCTGCCAATAGCTCGTTCCATAGCGTCTGATACTCGCCCACGGCGTTCGAGATTTCTACTTGGACCACTCGTAGTTCCGGCCTAGGTGCGACGAGCAACGGCCAGAAGAAGGAATCCCACTGGGACAGGAACAACAGAAGCGCCGCCGTGATCAATACGGGCGTGGAGAGCGGGAGCACGATGCGGACGAACAGGTGTGCCCATGACGCGCCGTCGACCCGCGCTGCATCAATCAAGTCCTGAGGAATCTGCTCAAAGAACTGGCGAAACAGAAAGATGACCAGAGCACTGGCAAGCCCAGGCACTATCAGCCCCTGCCAGGTGTTGATCCATCCCAGGTCGTTGACGAGAATGTAGCGCGGGATAGCAGTCAGGTCGATGGGAATTAGAAAGGTCACGAGTATAGTGAAAATGAAGAGGAAGCGCTTGCCTGCGAACTCAAAGCGCGCAAATGCGAAGCCCGCCATAGCGTTGATGATGCCTCCCATTACCACCACGGCAAATCCTAGGATCAGTGTATTGATTAGTGACCTGCCGAAGTCGCGCTCGAATAGGTTCCGGTATGCGTCAAGAGTGAAGTCTACCGGCAGAAATGCACGCCAGGAAAACGGGTACGCGTAGCGGAACACCATTTCGTTTGGAGTGAAGGAAGCTGATATCGCCCATAGCAGGGGCACGAGCATTGCTGCAGCCACCAATACCAACAGCACGTAGATCAGCATCTGTTCTAGCAGGGCTTGCCGATTGTGAGCGCGAGGCCGGGACTTCGCGTTGACAGCTACCGAACCCGTAGTCGTCTGTTGTGCCATCTCATTGATTCCATAGTTGATGATTGGGCAGCGATATTCAGCGCTCGCGCAACAAGAAGAACTCGAATCCGATCACGGTAAAGACAATTAGCAGCATAACCGATAGCATTGCTGCCGATGCATTTATGTCGCCGTATACGAACCCGCGACGATAGGTCTCGTACATGATCAGATTGGTCGACAACTGAGGGCCGCCCTGTGTGAGGAGCAGAATTGGCGCAAACAGCAGGAAGTTTGCGACGGTATCGGCTACGAGCACAAAGACTAGAACACCGCGCAGCATGGGCAGCGTCACCCGGGTGAATATCTGCCATCGTCCCGCCCCGTCGATCTTGGCCGCCTCAATCACCGATTCTGGTATACCTTGGAGGCCCGCAAGGAAAAACAGCGCCCAGAGCGGTACACCTTTCCAGGTGGCGAGAATCATGATCGACCAAAGTGCGTGGGAAGGAGCGGTCAAGAATGGCTGCGCCGGGATTCCGAAGAGCGCCAGAAATCCGTTCACTATGCCCGAATTGCTGTCGAGCATCAGGCCCCAGACGATCGTTGTGACGTTAATCGAGACGGCAACCGGCAGCAGGTAGATGCTGCGGAATAGCGCGATCCCTCGTACCTGCTGGTTCGCTAGTACCGCTAGACCAAGCGCCAGGGTAACCTGAATCGGGTTGACCAGCAGGCTGAAGATGACGGTTACACGCAAGGATTTCCAAAACACCGGATCGTTGAAGATCCGAACGAAGTTTTCCAGGCCCACGAAGATGCGCCCGCCGCTGATAAGCGAATTTGCATGCAAGCTTTCGTTCAGAGTGGCAACGGTAGGAAACAGATTAAAAACGAGTAGAAGTCCGAGAGCTGGCAAGAGGAACAGATAGGGTATCCAGCGTTCGCGAGCGGGCATTGTCCGTCTCCATATGCGGCCAACAATCGTTGGAATAGTCTGTACGCTCAACCGGAGAAATGAACTTCGATGCAGTGCGGTGAGTGCCCAGACAGATACAAATTGGTGGAAGCGGTCTAGCGCACACGGACGGTACGCTAGACCGCACAGAGGATCATGAACCAATACTCAACGAGAAGAAGACTCTCGGATCCGAATCCTGTCAAATACTCTAGCGAGTATATTTGACCATTTCGCTCTGGATCCGCTCGACCGCAAGGTTGAGCGCCTCCTCTACATTCGCGCCATTTCGGATGTCGTCGAACGTGTTCTGCAGTATCTGCTCGTATTCCAGGTATCCGGGGGTGACAGGACGCGGTACCGGATTCACGGTGGCTTCGTCGGCGGCAACCGCGAGGAACGACTTGGGCGGTTCAGAGAACTCTTCATCTGTGCCGAACAACGCTAGAACAGATTCTTGGGCCGGGAAGTCTCCGCTGCCCATTCGCCACCAGGTCTCGGCGCCCTTGCCGGTCGAGATCCATTCGACGAATCGAACAGCGGCCTCGGCCTGGTCCGTGTTCTTGTTCACTCCGATATGCCAACTGCCGGTCGGTGTCACAATCTCGCCACCCTCGAAATACGGATGCCGAGAAACGCCCCAGTCAAACTCTGCTTCCTCACGGATCAAACGATTTATGTTCCATGGGCCTGCAATGTACATCGCAAGTTTGCCTGCCGCGAACAAATCACTTGCAGGCACGGTGTCATCTGCAGGAGCCACCCCAAGATCGGTGAACATCTTTCCGTAGTATGTGAAGGCGTCAATCCATTCCTGGGAATTGATGACTCCATCTACGGTGAGGCCGTCGTCGCCGATCGCCTCGCCGCCGAGGCCCACGGGCAGGGGCTGCAACTGATAGATGCGATTCGTCTGCTCCCATGTGAACCCCCAGGTATCCGTGACGCCGTCGCCATCCTCGTCAAACGTCAGCTGGGGCGCGATTTCGGCGATGTATTCCATAGTCCATCTTTCGTCCTCGCCGGGCGGCGTAATGCCGGCCTGTTCGAAGATGTCGGCGTTATAGAATAGCAGCTGTGTCGACGTGCTTACCGGCGCCGCCAGCAGCTCGCCCTCGTAGCTGCCGGCCTCCAACGCGGCATCAAGCCAGTCCGCGCGCTGTTCTTCGGTAAACACGTCTTCCAGCGACAGTAGCCGATCGCGCAGGCCATAGCCTGCCACGAGGGGGACGTCTACAGAGAACACGTCCGGATCTTCGCTGCCCGCACCGAGCCGCACCTGGATTTGCTCAAATAGGGAATTGAACGGAACCATCTCGGCTTCGACGTTGATGTCGGGATTTTCCTCTTCAAACACCGCGATCACGTCTTCCACGCCATTCCAGGTCAGAGTCAGCCACGTGATCGTTGTGACGTCCCCTTCCTCCGCTTGCTCCACCGGAACCGCAGCTTCTCCGCCAGCCATTTCGACGGGCGCGGCCGGCGCACATCCTGCGAGCGCCATGAGCAGAACTAGATGCAGGACCACGATTGAGCGTAGATTCAACATAATATCTTCTCCTCAAGCCTAATTGACGTCGGACTGGACACTCACGGTACAAGCACCACATAACTGCGCCTTGCGGATCACCTCCTTCCTCGCGAACCTGTGCGGCCCTTGGCACAAGCCGAGTTCATCACAGGAATTCGCAGCGCCACGAGACCCCTCTGTCGGCTATTCTCAACGCACGAAATAGGAGAGTCCGTGTTGTCGCCTGGTCCACGAAGCATTGCACGCCGTGATCATATGCAGGAATTATTATTGGTGGGCGTCAAAACACGTGACTGGCGCAATGCCGCTCGACTGCAACTTGGACCGTAATGGATGGCCAAGAGTATATCGCAGATTTCCCGATTTTGCGAAACTTCCGTATAGGACCGGCAGCACAAATACTGGCTCGTTTGCGGTTGCGCCGCACCTGTGTCTCATGCTCCCTATCGCGAACTCACACTGCGAACGCCTTGCCCCCGCCCGCCGCCGGGTATATACTTCACCTGCGCCCGACACCCGTCTCACCAGCACGCAGGACTCGCACATGCAACGCACGGCGCTCTACGACAAGCACGTCAGTCTCGGAGGTCGGATGGTCGACTTCGCGGGCTGGGCATTGCCCGTCCAATACCCGACCGGACCCACGCAGGAACATACCGCCGTGCGCACTGCCGCCGGCCTGTTCGACATCGACCACATGGGCCAATTCGAACTCTCCGGTCCGGACGCCCTGCCCTTTCTACAGCGCGTCCAGGCGGCCGATATGGCCACCGTCGAAGTCTGGCAGGCCCGCTACAGCTTGCTCACCTACGCGGACGGAACCATCGTCGACGACATATTTGTCTACCGCCTGCCTGACCGCTGGCTCTTCGTCGTCAACGCCGCCAACCGCAGCAAGGACCTCACCTGGCTGCAGGCGCACGCCGCCACATTCGACATCACCCTTGTCGACGTGTCTGACGCGACCTACATGCTCGCACTGCAGGGTCCTTCCGCAGAAGTCATGTTGCAGCGTATCACCGCAGCCGGCTTGAGCGCTCTCGCCGCGCGCACCGCAGTCGAAGCAGAAGTTGCCGGCATTCGCACGCTGATTGGGCGCACCGGCTATACCGGCGAAGACGGCTTCGAGCTATACTTCCCGGACGACTCCGCCGTCGCCATGTGGGACGCGCTGATCGACGCCGGCAGCGACGATGGACTCCTTCCCTGTGGCCTCGGCGCACGCGACAGCCTGCGCTTTGAAGCCGCCATGCCACTGTACGGTCACGAAATCGACGCCTCTACCAACCCGGTCGAAGCGCGCCTCACCTGGGCCGTCGACCTTGAGCACCGCTTCATTGGACGCGATGCCATCCTCAAGGCGAAACTGGAGGGACCGCGGCGTCTCCTGGTCGGCCTGGAAATGGTGGAGCGAGGCCTGCCACGCGAAGGCTACGAAATCACACATGGCGATCGCGTCGTCGGTCACGTCACGTCCGGCATGCGTTCGCCCACGCTTGGACGCTTCCTCGCCATGGGGTATGTGGAGAAGGCCCACAGCACCATCGGCAACGAGGTAGACATCGTTATCCGCGGAGAACCCCATTGCGCGACAGTGGTCAAGCGACCATTCTACCGGCGCGGCGACACACGATCTTGACCCGTTGGCGAAAGATAAGCATACTTCGCACAATCATCGTTGGTGAATTCGCAGCGAATGAAGCTATGCCGCTGCGTCTGGAGTCATGACGCTTCACCCAACCGACTCGTCTTCAAGCAAATCGCTTTCAAGTATAGCCAGACAGGAGATAGAGCGTGACTGATTACAAGTTGGACGATTCCGCCAAATACGCGAAGACCCATGAATGGGTGCGCATCGAGGGCGGCATCGCCGTCGTCGGCATCAGCGACGCGGCCCAGGATCTGCTCTCGGACATTGTCTTCATAGAGCTTCCGCAAGTGGGAGCCACCGTGGAAGCCGGAACCGAAGTCTCCGTCGTCGAGTCGGTCAAAGCCGCCGAAGATGTGCTCGCCCCGGTGAGCGGCTCCATCATCGAGGTCAATTCGGACTTGGAATCCACGCCCGAGATCGTCAATGAGGCGCCCTACGAGGCATGGTTCTTCAAAATTCAGCCCACCGAAAAACTGGAAGAGGAGCTCGCGGCTCTGATCACGGCCGCGGAATACGACGCCTTCGTCGAAGAGTCGGCGGACTAGCCGGCGCTCCCATACCGGTGCGAATCGGCAGGCCGGCCGCCATTCTGATTAGCGTCGCTCTGATGACGGGCGTCGCTGATGGGGTGCGCCAGGACCGAATCGTTGCCGTCACTCTGGCGGCCCGCTAGCGATGAAGCGCAGGGACGAATTGTCCCTGCGCTTGTTCTGATGGCCCCGCGAGGCGCTCCGGACAGTGACGAGGCTCTGCGCGAGATCATCAGCTCACTCAACTCGCTTAACCCTTCCCTCCAAATCACTGCCACGTTGTCACCAAATTATGAATCCGACCTGGCCGCGGCCCTCGCGTCGGAACGCCCGCCCGACGTCTACTATGTCACCGCATCCATGCTGCCCGAGCTCACAGCCTCGGAACGCATTGCGCCTGTGCCCGAGGGAAGGATCGAGCGCAACCAGCTCCTGCGCGCTGCCGCGGACGCAATCGAACTGCAGGGCCAACCCTATTGCTTCCCCCATTCGGTCCACACGCTTGCCCTCCTGTACAATGCTGACCTCTTCGAGCAGGCCGGCGTCCAGCCCCCTTCCTCTGCCTGGACGTGGCAGGACCTGGCCGCTGCAGCCGCTGCGCTCACGAACCCCGACGACGGGATCGTGGGCATGGTGCTCGACCCCTCACCGCAGACATGGATTCCCTTCTATGTGCAGGCCGGCGGCGCACTCGAAGTCGATGAACAGGGCAGCACCTCATTTGCGACGGCCCCCGCCGAGACCGCTTCCGAATATGTCGCTGCGCTCTTTGCCCAAGGCGCAGCCCGTACGCCGGCCATGCTTGGCAAGTCCTGGACTGGTGAAGCCTTCGCTGCGGGCGAAGTGGGTATGACGATTGCCGGCGACTGGATCCTTCCCTACCTCGATGCCAACCCACCGCCGTTTGCCTATGCGACGACCGAACTGCCCGGCGGACCTGCCGGGCGCGGCAATGTAGCCTTTGCCAACTGCCTGGCTGTCAACGCGAACAGCGCAAATCTGGACCTTGCCCAGCAACTGGCTGCGCAACTGACCGCGCCGGAAGTCCTATCAAAGTGGTCCGCCGGCGACGCCGACGCGCTGTCGGTGTACATCACGGACGATGTCGTCACCGAACTCGGACAGGCGCATCTCGATCCCTTCCTTCGCTCGCTGCGCTACGCGACGCCGTGGCGACAGGGGCAGTTTGCGGCCGACTACGGCGACATCTTTGCGGAGGGCATCGAAATGGTCTACGAAGAGGAGTTGACGCCCGATGAATTCTGGCCATACTTGCTGCGACGCGGCGTGAACGCGTCGCCTCGCTAACCTCGCGGACGCAACGCGCCCGCCCTTTTTCGGAAAGGCTGAACTATGTCACGCGTCATCGATGCCCACATCCACTATCCCGACGATTCACGTGCGCTGCTGTCTTTGCTGGAGAGCTTCGACATTCGCCTGCTCAATATCTGCTTCGCCGCAGACTACGATGACGACTGGCGGGCCCAGCGCGAAGCATACGCCGACCTACAAGAGAAGCATCCCGGCCGCTTCGCCTGGGTGACAACCTTCGATCTGCCTCGCTTCGATGACCCGGCCTATATCGACGGCGTACTCACATCCTTGCAGGAGGACTTCGATCGCGGAGCCGTGGGCTGCAAGATATGGAAGAACGTCGGCATGTCTGTGCGCAAGCCGGACGGCTCCTTCTTCATGATCGACGACCCGCTCTTCACGCCCGTATTCGAATTCCTTGCGGCCGGCAACCATACGTTGCTCATGCACATGGCCGAGCCCCTTGCCTGTTGGCAGCCGCTGGACGAGCGCAGCCCGCACTACAGCTACTACCGCAACAACCCCCAGTGGCACATGTACAACCAGCCAGACTATCCCTCTCACGCAACTCTGATCGCGGCCCGCGACCGCGTGCGTGGCGCGGCACCCGGATCTGCGCATTGTGGGGGCACACCTCGCCAGTCTCGAATACGACGTCGACGAGGTGGCAGCCCGGTTGGACGCCCACCCGAATTTCGCCGTCGACATCTCCGCGCGTCTGGGCGACCTCGCGCTGCAGGACTCCGGCAAGGTCGCCCGCTTCTTTGAGGCGTATCAGGACCAAATCCTGTTTGGTACGGATGTCGTACTGAGAGGAGATCTTTCGCGACCGGAACGCAGGGCCGCCATGCAGGAACTGCGAAAGACCTACGAACTACATTTCGCCTACCTGGAAACCAACGCATCGCTCAGCGTACGCGGCATCCAAACCACGGGCCTGAACCTGTCTCAGCCCGTGCTGGATAAGGTATATCGTACCAACGCGGAGCGCTGGTATCCGGCCCTGTAAGGCCCCAGCCAGCCGTCTCAGGACACGAATCCTTGCGAAGGAGTCGCCCAATCGGAGGCGCGCCGCCTTTGCAAGGATCGCGAAAGCGGCCACGCAATTCACGACTCAGTGGCCGCCATTCAAGTAGGCGATTGTCTGCGGGCCCTCCGGCATCACGCAGATGCGAGCATCCTGGCCAAAGCGGCCCTGCAGCTCGCGGACTGTGTCTTCCACGCTGTGACATGGTATTGAACAGCGCGGCGCGAATCTGCTCGTCGCTCAACCCGTCGCTGTACACGAAGATTTCGGCATCCTGCTGCAGCATCGCCTGAATCTGCACCTGCCACTGGTCCTGCGCGCTGAATCCCGGCCGGCTCACCATCTCCAGCACACCCTGCGGTGAACCGCCCTCGCGCAGCAGCTGCGCATACCTTCCGTGGTCGGGTATCCCGTCCCGGCACTCGCCCGCCAGCACGATCGCGCCGCCCTTGCGTACGATCTGCCGCGCCGCGCTCATGCCCTTCACACACTGGTACAGATTTTGGTCCAGAGGATATCCGCTGTTCGTCGTCACGGCGATGTCATACGCCTCGTCCACCGACGCCATGGCATGCGTGCGCACGAACTCACAGCCCTCCGCGTGCGCAACCTCCAGGTCGCCGGCAAAGACGCCCGTGATTTCGCCGGCGGAGTTCAGCGCCACGTTCAACAGGAAGCTCGGCTCCGTGCGCAGCGCCACCTCCAGCATTTCTTCCCACAGTGGATTGCCCTTCGTCACTCCCCAGCGCGCCTGCCCGTGGCCGATCATCGCGTACCCGTGATTGGACACGACACTCTCCGGCCCTGCGATCGCCGGCAGCACCGCCTTCGGCCCACCGCTGAATCCGGCAAAGAAGTGCGGCTCGATGAAGCCAGTCAGAATCTTCACGTCGGCATCCATGTACGTGCGATTCACGCGCACCGGATGCCCCAACGACGTCTTGCCCAACGACACCAGGTTGTCGTCATCGTTCAGGTCATGCTGCAGGCAGGTGTAGTTGTCGACGATTGCGTCGCCGAGCATCTTGCGCAATTCCGCATCCGTCTGCGGGCGATGCGTGCCAAGTGCGTTCAGTAGGACGATGTCCTCGCGTGCCACGCCAACATCCTCGAGCGCAGCCAGAATCACAGGCAGAATCCGGTCGTTCGGCGTGGCCCGTGTGATGTCGCTGTGTACGATCACGACCCTGTCGCCGGCGCTCACGATTTCGGCCAGAGGCTCCGACTCGATAGGATGCCGCAGCGCCTCGCGCAACGCTGCCGCCTCGTCGCCAACACCAGCCACAAACGGAGCCCGTATTATGTCAACATTATCGGGCAGATCGACCTCCAGACCCAGACTCTCCGTACGCCAATCGCACCTTCATGCACGTCCTCCAGTCACTCTTTCAGATAAGTCACGCCATACTCACACGTAGTGGCGCTAGGTCTGTCCGTTGGCTACCGAACCCGCGAGCGAAACTCCGGCAGTCCCTTGATGCCCAGATTCAGCCGGAACAGCGCACCGGCCCCCGGACCATCCTCCGCCTTCGTGTTGCCGCCCGCCGTCGTCACATACATATCCGTGTAGTCGTCACCGCCAAACGTGACACACGACACCTTCTTGGCAGGAAACTCCACGCGCTGCACTTCCGTCCCGTCCGGTGCATAGCGCACCAGGCACGAGCCGCCCCAGCGCGCCGACCACACGTATCCGTCCGCGTCCACCGTCATGCCGTCCGGCCCGCCTACCTCATCGGACACGTCCACGAACACGCGCTGATTCGACAGGTCACCTGTCGCCTGGTCGTAGTCAAACAGATAGATCTTGCCTGCTCGTGTATCCGTGTAGTACAGGTTCTTGCGGTCCAGCGTGAAGCCCATGCCATTGGACACGCCGATCCCCTCCAGCAGCAGTGTGAGCGTCCGGTCGGGGTCAAGCCGGTAGAGCCGCCCTGGCCGATCCGGAGCCGGCATGGTGCCGCAATAGACCCGTCCCTCGGGATCCGCAAACACGTCATTGAAGCGCGTCTCTCGCTCGTCCGGAATCTCCTCGATAATCGTCGTCAGTTCTCCGTCGCGCCAGAGCTTCACAGCGCCCTGCTCCATGAACAAGAGCAATGCGCCGTCATCCTGAATCGTGAAACCGCCAATCTGGTCGCCCTCGTACACCTGCTCGTGCGCACCGGTTGCCGGTTCATAGCGGAACAGTCTGCCCGCTGGGAATGTCCACCCAATACAGGCGTTGTTCGTCGGGATGCCACAGTGGCCCCTCGCCCGTCACACACTTATAGTCAGCGATCAATTCCGGTTGCATGTCATTTCTCTCTGTATATGGGATGGCGGATTACCACAGAAGTTGCGAGGCACTCGCTGAGGCGTCCCCCGCAATGTACAGACGCCAACCACATTTGTCAATTTGCTCTCCCCACGGGAAAGCAAGCGCAACGACTCACGCGGGACACGGCATTCGCACAGCAAGAAACGGGCGAATTCTTGGCAGGCAGTGACCCGGCTACCCGATTCCAGCGTCCCTATGCGCCGATCTTTGTTCAGGACGCCGGCGGGCCTATAATATCTGCATCCGCACGAATCCGGCCAGCCACCGAGCCACCTTCTGAGCGAAACTAGGAGCCATCAACATGCCTACCAGCTATCCCCTTGCCTTCAGCACTCTCGGCTGCCCCGACTGGACGCTTTGAGCACGCGGCGGAAGAGGCCGCCCGCAATGGGTACGCTGCGCTGGAAGTCCGCGTCCTTGACGGTGAGACAATCCCCTCCTCGCTGCCCGACGACCGAATCGCCGACATCCGGCGCGTCTGTCTCGCCACCGGCATCGACATCATCGCCCTCGGCCTCTCCACACGCTTCACCTCACCGGACGCCGAATGAGCGAGCACACAATCAGGAAGAACTCAAACGCAGCATCCAGTTGGCCGCACAGCTCGGCGCACCCATGGTGCGCACATTTGGCGGCGATGTCGCCGAGGGCCAGTCTCTCGACCAGTCCATCGCCTGGGTCAGCGAAGGCATCCTCGCCGCGTCAGACGCCGCCGCCGCAAATGAGATCGTCATTCTGTTGGAGACCCACGACGCCTTCTGCCGCGGTCAGGAAGTCGCCCGCGCCCTCGAACCAATCGACAGCCCCTGGGTCGGGGCGGTTTGGGACGTGCACCATCCGTTCCGCAAAGGCGAATCCATCGAAGACACGTGGCGTCTCATCGGTCCTCGAGTCAAGCACGTCCACATGAAAGATGCGCGCCTCAAACCTGACGGCGAATGGCAGCTCGTACTGATGGGCGAAGGTGAAGTCCCGTGCCGCGATATCCTCGCCCTCCTCATGCGCGAAGGCTACGAAGGCTACCTCTGCGCCGAGTGGGAAAAGAAATGGCACCCGGAGATCGAAGAACCTGAGATCGCCATGCCCCAGCACGCGCAGGTTCTTCGACAGTGGATGGAAGAGCTCTAGGCGGACCATCCGATGCCCGACACCGACCGCCCCAACATCCTCTGGATCTGCACCGACCAGCAGCGATTCGACACCATCGCCGCGCTGGGCAACCCGCATATCCGCACGCCCAATATCGACCGGCTCGCACGGGATGGCGTCGCTTTCACGCACGCCTACTGCCAGAGCCCCATCTGCACACCGAGCCGCGCCAGCTTCCTCACCGGCATGTACCCAAGCTCGGTGCACGGCTGCACCAACGGCAACGAATGCTGGGCAGAGGCAGCGCCCCTCGTCACCAAGCTGCTGGCCGACGCAGGCTACGATTGCGGCCTGGTCGGCAAGCTGCACCTGGCAGGCGCCGCTGATCGCGTCGAGCCCCGCCCCTTGAACGACGGCTACCGCGTCTTCGAGTGGTGCCATGAACCGCGTGACATGTGGCCCGAGGGCGACGCGTACCGTGACTGGCTGGCAGACCAAGGCTTCGATCTATCTGAACTGGTCAAGGAACCGTCACAGATCCCGCCGGAGCTGCACCAAACCGCGTGGTGCGCCGACCGCGCCATCGCATTCATGAGCGAAGAGCGACAGTCGCCGTGGCTCATGAGCGTCAACATCTTCGACCCGCACTCGCCGTTCAACCCGCCACAGGAGTATCTGGATCGCTACATCGACGCGAACTTGCCTGCGCCGCACTTCCGGCCCTCGGACCTGACCGCGCAGGAGCAACTGTCAGCCGTCGACTTCCAGAACCCGGCCCGCGACCCGGACAGCTTCGATATCCGTGCCATCACCGCTGCCTACTACGCCATGATCGAGCTAATCGATCACAACGTTGGCCGCATGATGGAAGCGCTGCACGGAGAGCGGCCACGCCGACAACACGATTGTTATCTTCATGAGCGACCACGGCGAAATGCTTGGAGACCACGGGCTTTTGCTCAAAGGCTGCCGCTTCTACGATGGACTGGTGCGCGTGCCGCTCATTATCTCCTGGCCCGGCCGCTTCGCACAGGGCCAGCGCGTGGACGCCCTGGTCGAACTGGCCGACTTGGCCCCGACGTTTCTTGACCTAGCCGGTGTCGAAAAGCCGGTGCGTATGCAAGGCAAGTCTCTTCTTCACCTCCTGCGCGGCAAACAACCGGCTGAGCCTCACCGATCCTACGTCCGCAGCGAGTACTACCACACGCTCAGCCCCAAAGCGCCGGGCCGCGAAAGCTGGGAGGGCAGCTACGGCACCATGATTCGCGACGAACGCTACAAGCTCGTCGCCTACCACGGCCACGACTATGGTGAGCTTTTTGACCTGGTGGAGGATCCACACGAGTTCGACAACCGTTGGGATGACCCATCGCTGGACCACGTCCGCTTCCGCCTGATGAAGCAAAGTTTCGACGCGCTGGCCTTCGCCACCGATATTGGCCCCCAACAGAACTACGCCTTCTGATCATTCGCCAAGAATTGACGATTTCTCTTGCACAACCGCTAAGGAAGCCAAACCCATGACCGATTTCGAACCCGGCACCAAAATCGCCCTGCAAATGTCGCCCGAGCCCACCGAGCTTGAACTACAATTCGCAAAACAGATGGGTATCGATTATGTCGTTCTCTGGACCGACGAGTCGAAGTCCAGCTATGATTACTATGCCAGCCGCCGCAAGCTATTTGAGGATGCGGGGCTGAAGATCTATGGCTTCGGAAACTGGGACGTGCACAACGTGGACGCCATCGTCCTCAACTTGGAGAACCGCGACGCCAAGGTCGAGCAGTACAAGCAGCACTTGCGCGATCTGGGCCGCGCCGGCATTCCCTACACGACCTACGCCCATATGGCCAACGGCATTTGGAGCACCGAGCGCGAGACCACACGCGGCGGCGCCAGCGCACGCGGCTTCGACCTCGCCAAGGCCGAAAAGGGCCACTGGCACGGCGTCGAATACTTCATGCCGCTCTCGCACGGTCGCACGTACACGAAGGAGGAGATCTGGGACAACTTCACCCACTTCGTTCAGGAGGTCGCGCCCGTCGCCGAAGA
Source organism: uncultured Chloroflexia bacterium (assembly GCA_963752485.1). Taxonomy (GTDB): domain Bacteria; phylum Chloroflexota; class Anaerolineae; order Caldilineales; family Caldilineaceae; genus JASGTU01. Next base: position 336,304 of record CAVVYP010000006.1, on the reverse strand, counting down.
TGCCGACGTCAAGATCGGCATCCATCCGGACGACCCTCCGCAGCCCGAATTGGCCGGCATCCCACGCTGTATCTTCAGCTCGTATGACGGCTACGCCCGCGCGCTGGAAATCGCGGACAGCCCCAACGTGGGCATCTGCTTCTGCGTCGGCTGCTGGCTGGAAGGCGGCCCGCTCATGGGCAAGGGACCAGTCGAGTCCATCCTCGACTTTGGCGCCCAGAACCGTATCTTCAAAGTCCACTTCCGCAATGTCGACCAACCGCTGCCCCACTTCGTCGAGACCTTCGTCGACGACGGCTATATGGACATGTACGAAATCCTACAGGCACTACAACAAGTGAACTTCGACGGGGTCATCATCGCCGACCACATCCCGATGATGGCCGACGACCCGCGCCTCAGCACCGCCTTCACCATTGGCTACATGAAGTCGATGCTCGACCGTGTGCAGAAAGACGCCGCACGCGCATAGCGCTTGAGGCCGCCCATCCTTGCGAAGATGCGACAGCAAGGCTCGACGCGCTTTCGCGAGGGCTGGGCGGCCGCAAGCCGGGGGTCCAAAACCACACTGTGCATTCGGCCCTGAGCCTGCGTATCCAATCCACAAGAGAGTAGGACGGAGATCCATGTTATTCGAACTACGCCAATACCGCACCCTGCCCGGCCAGCGCGACAACTGGGTCCGGTTCATGGAAGAAGAAGTCATCCCTTTCCAGGTCTCCAAAGGCATGGTCGTCGTCGCCAGCTTCGTCGGCGAAGAAGAAGATGATCTCTATGTCTGGATCCGCCGCTTCGACAGCGAAGAAGAGCGCGCACAGCTCTACGAAGCAGTGTATGAATCCGACTACTGGAAGAACGAACTCTCGCCGCGGGTGCCGCAGATGCTCGATCGCAGCCGCACGGTCGTCACGCGGCTCAACCCGACGGGTAAATCCGTCACCCGCTGAACGCGCGCTACCGGTAAGCTGTCCCGTTCGCCATCCTCCGGTGGCCTGTGCAGACGTTCTAGCGACCTGGAGTATCGTAGGAGACCTTCCCGGCAAGCATCGGACGAACAACACGAAGTCAATCCGCACCCATGCATAGATCAGGACGCTTCCAATGAAAGCCATCATGGTGATGTTCGACACGCTCAACCGACGCATGCTGCCGCCCTACGGCTGCGACTGGGTTCATGCGCCCAACTTCGAACGCCTCGCACAGCGCACGGTCACCTACGACCACGCCTACGTCGCCAGCATGCCGTGCATGCCCGCCCGTCGCGAGCTGCACACCGGCCGCTACAACTTCCTGCACCGAAGCTGGGGCCCGCTCGAACCATTCGACGACTCCATGCCCGAAATCCTCAAGAACAACGGCGTCTATACCCATCTCGCTACCGACCACCAGCACTACTTCGAAGACGGCGGCGCCACCTACCACGAGCGATATAGCTCCTGGAATTTCTCTCGCGGCCAGGAAGGCGACTTCTGGAAGGCCGAAGTGGCTGACCCCGATATCCCGCCCGTCGCCGCCAGCCGCGCCACGAGACTCGACTGACGGCATCAACGACTCTTGGCGACAGGACTGGATCAACCGCAAGTACATGGCGCGAGAAGAGGACCAGCCCCAGGCCAACACCTTCGAGAACGGCCTCGAATTCATCCGCACGAACCACGCCGAGGACAACTGGTATCTCCAGATCGAGACCTTCGATCCGCACGAACCATTCTTCACGCAGCAGAAGTACAAAGATCTCTACCCGCACGAATATGACGGCGACCACTTCGACTGGCCGCCCTACCGTCAGGTCGACGAAAGCGACGAAGAGATCCAGCATGTCGCTACGAGTACGCTGCACTGGTCAGCATGTGCGACGCCCACCTCGGCAAGGTGCTGGACGTGATGGACGAGCTGGAGATGTGGGACGACACGCTGCTCATCGTGAACACCGACCACGGCTTCCTACTCGGCGAACATGACTGGTGGGCGAAGATTCGTCCAGCCCTTCTACCAGGAAGTAGCGCATGTCCCGCTCTTCATCTGGGACCCGCGCTCACGCATGCACTGGCGAACGCCGCAGCGGCCTCGTCCAGATGATCGATATGCCCGCTACGCTGCTGGAGTTCTTCGGCGTCGATCTGCCCAAGGACATGCAGGGCATTCCCCTGCGCGACTCCATCGCCGAGGATGCACCCGTCCGCGACGCAGCCCTCTTCGGCGTCCACGGCGGCCATGTCAACGTCACCGACGGCAAATATGTCTACATGCGTGCGCCCGCTCGAGCCGACAACAGCCCTCTCTTCGAGTACACGCTCATGCCCACCCACATGCGCCATCGCTTTACCGTCGAAGAGCTACAGGAAATCGAACTGGCCGAACCGTTCCAGTTCACCAAAGGCTGCCGCACGATGAAGATCAAGGGCCGCGCCGTGGGTAGACGCATTTCCCTTCGGCACCATGCTTTTCGACGTCGAGGTCGATCCCGGACAGGAGACGCCGCTCGATGACCCCGAGGCCGAGCAGAAGATGATCCGCGACATGATCGACGTGATGAAGGCCAACGACTGCCCGCCGGAGCAATTCGAACGGCTCGGGCTCGTCTAGCGATCGGTCTTCTCAAGCAGCTGCGTTGCGATACCGGTCACTACCACGAGGCCATCACCACGAGCAAGGAGACGGGGCCGATGAAGCTATACAACAGAACGTTTACAAGGCGAGAACTGGAAGCCCGCGTCGGCCGCATCGAGCAGGTCGGCGGCGTGCGGCGCATGACGCTCAGCAGAAGGCATGGAGGCACGGCACGGACGTCATCCAGGTGCGCACGGGCGGCGGCCTTGCCTATCACGTGCTGCCCTCGCGCTGTCTGGACATCTCCCTCGCCACCGTCGGCGACGTCCCCATCAGCTGGCAGTCGCCCAACGGCGACGTGCACCCTGCATACTACGATCCCAGCGGCTTGGAATGGCTGCGCACGGCGGCCGGTGGCCTGCTCATGACCTGCGGCTTCACGCAGGCCGGCGCGCCCAATGTGGACGAGGGCGTTGAACTTGGCCTCCACGGCCGCGCCCACCACACGCCTGCCACGCAGGTCGCAGCTCAAGGACGCTGGGTGGGCGACGAATATGAGATGATCGTCAGCGGCACAGTCGAAGAGAGCGTCATCTTTGGCGACCATATCCGCCTGATCCGCGAGATTCGCAGCAGGCTGGGCAGCAACACGCTGGACGATCCGCGATCATTTCGAAAACGTCGGCTTCCAGCCCGCTCCGCTCATGCTGCTCTACCACTTCAACTTCGGCTTCCCGTTGCTCATGCGCGAGTCCACCTTTTCCTTCCCGTCGCGCCATGTCGAGCCACGCGAGGACGATACGCCTATGAAGGGCCACGATGGCTGGCAGCCGCCGGACCCCGATCACGTCGAGCGTGTCTATCTGCACTCGGATCTGGAGACGGACGACGCACGGCTGGGCGCACGCGTCGATCCACAACCCGCACTTCCCGCTTGGTTTCGGGGCCGGCCACCAGGCCGTCACCGCCACGCTCTCGTGGGACACATCCACACTGCCGCAGCTTGTCCAGTGGCGCATGCCTGGCGCGGGCGCACATGTACTGGGAATCGAGCCGACGAACTGCAATGTGCGCGGCCGCGGCAGCCTCCCGAGCCGATGGCAGCCTCTATATCATCGAGCCGGGCGAAAGCCGCGACTTCACCTTGCGGCTCGGACATTGATGTAGCGGACACATCCAGCTGCGCGACTCCGTACATGCGCGCAATCGCATGACCAGGACCCGATAGGCGCTCAAGTCAGGAGGTAAATCCAATGCGCGCACTGGTTTGGACAGGTCCAAGTGCGATGGAGATGCAGTCCGTCGACAGACCCGAGCCGGGCCACGGATGAGGTTCTCATCGAGGTCGCTTACTCCGGCATCTGCGGTTCCGAGTTGGGCGGCTATCTGGGACACAACTCGCTACGCGTTCCGCCGCTGATCATGGGCCACGAGTTCTCCGGCAACATCGCGCGACTCGGCCCGAGGACGTCTCGCCGCGAACGCGCTGTCCCCGGGCACGCATGTCACCGTCAATCCGCTGATCCCTGGCGGGGCCGAGCGGCGGCCGCCGCAGCCAATCTCAGTCGAACTCGCGCAGATACTCGGCATCCATCGGCCGGGCAGTTTTGCCCAGTACATCATCAGCCCCGGCTGAGAACACCTATCGCCTGCCGGATGGTTTGAGCCTGGAGATGGCGGCGCTCACAGAGCCCATGGCCTGCGCGATCCGCGCTGCCGCACATGCGGGCGCCGGCCCCAACGACAGCGCGCTGGTCACCGGCCTCGGGCCCATCGGTCTGCTTACGGCACTCGTCCTCAAGGAGTCAGGCCTGCGCCATGTCATCGCCACCGATCTCGACGCCGACCGGCGGGCGATCGGCGAAGCGCTCGGGCTGACGGTCATCGATCCCTCGGCAACGAACCTGCGCCAGGCCGTGATGGACGCCACGGATGGACGCGGCGTCGACGCCGCCATCGACGCCGTCGGCGCGGACGCCACGCGCACCCAGTGCATCGAAAGCGCGCAAGTGGGGAGGCAGGGTCGTCTTCGTCGGCCTGCACGCAGAAGGTAGTGAGCTCCCGGCCAACTACATCATCCGATCCGAGATATCCATCCAGGGCAGCTTCGCCTACACGCCGGTTGACTTCGAGAACGCGCTACAATGGCTGGCCGATGATCGTGCTCCCGTGCGGCCGTGGATCGAGCACGCGCCACTGGATCAGGGCGGCGCGTGCTTCGAGCGACTGCTCGGCAACCCAGGCCCTGTCCTCAAGATCATGCTGGACTCGTAGACAGACGCAGTGACCTAGATGCACGCATCTTCACGTAGTCTTACAGTTGCGCCGTGGCGCCGCGAACCAGGCCTACCCAGGGATGGCGAACTCAAGCCGGAGAAGACCCATGCGAATTGTTCAATTCCTCAACATCGACGGAACCCGCGCCGTGGCAATCGTAGCCGAAGACGGCGCCGACCTCCTCGCTCGTCGAATCCGATGGCTTCCTGCGCACACTTGTCCTGGACGCCCACCGCGCCGGCGCGTCGCTTGGCGAGTATCTCTCGGCCAGGCTTACAGGCCAGCGTGTCGGCTACGATGACGTCGAATCCGCCGGTCGACTGCTTCCGCCGCTGGACCACCCCGACCCAGCACACTGCATCCTCTCCGGCACGGGTCTGGATCACCTGGGCAGCGCGCAAGCACGCGACGCCATGCACGCCAAACTCGACGCCGAAGAGGAGACGCTCACTGACTCCATGCGCATGTTCCAGCTCGGTCTGGAAGGCGGCAAGCCCGCGCCAGGAGAAGTCGGCGTCCAACCGGAGTGGTTCTACAAGGGAGACGGCGACTGGCTCGTATCGCCCGGCCAGCCGCTCACTGTGCCGAGCTTCGCCCTGGACGGCGGCGATGAGCCAGAACTCGTCGGCCTATACGTCATCGGCGATACCGGCGAGGTCATTCGCGTCGGCTACGCCATCGGCAACGAATTCTCCGACCATGTGATGGAGCGGCAGAACTACCTCTACCTGGCGCACTCGAAACTGCGAACCTCCTCCTTCGGGCCCGAACTGCTGGCTGGCCCCGCTCCCGCACACATCGAGGGCACGATCCGCATTCTGCGGGGCGGACGCTGAAATCTATGCCGACACATTCCTCACCGGCGAGGACAACATGACCCACAGCCTCGCCAACATAGAGCACCACCACTTCAAGTACGCCGGTTTCCGGCGTCCGGGCGATGTTCACTGCCACTACTTCGGCACAGCCACGCTCAGCTTCGCCGCCGGCGTCACCGTACAGCCGGGCGATGTCTTCGAAGTCGACTGCCGAGCCGTTTGGCCGCCCGCTGCGCAACCCCGTACAGCGCGACCCCCAACCGGATGCACTGACACGCCTGGTCGACGTCTGATCCATTTGCAGTCCCCGACGATGGAACACTGAGCACTGGTACCCGGACCACCTTATGGAAGCTTGGACACTGAGATCTCGTACCTAGACCGTGTTCGCGGGAGGTCTTCCACGAACGCCCTGAATCACTACATTCATCTTGCGAGCATACCTACACGTAAGGAGTCAGCACCATGCGAGAAGCCATCTTCGCCGGCGACGGCGCGCCGCCCAAGGGTCCATACACCCCGCCATCCTCGCCTCAGGCCCAACGCTCTACATATCCGCACAAGGGCCCTTCGATCCTGCCACCGGCGCCATCGTCTCGGACGATTTCGCCGACCAGGCGCGTCAAGTCTTCGACAACGTCACGGCCCTGCTGCGCGCGGCCGGGGCCGGCTGGCAGAATGTCGTCAAGGTCCAGGTATTCCTGGCCGACTTCGCAGACTTCGCCGCGATGAACGAGGTCTACCAGCAGTATGTGACGGAGCCGTATCCGGCGCGAACCACCGTCCACTCGCGTATCGGCAACTCTGAAATCGCCGTCGACGCCATCGCCGTCCTCGACTAGGCGCAGGTGGGACCGCACCCCACCGGGCAGTCCCCACGCAAGCCGCGTGGGGTACGCCGCTCCACGACGCAGAATCAGCGAAGAGCCGCGCGACCAACGGTGGTCAGTGTCCAGATTCTGCTCACGACCGCGCGAATTCGTCCATCACCGTGGCAATGTGCTTGATCCCATCCACGTAGTCATCCACATACACATTCTCATTCGGCGCATGGTTGCGAGAATTGGCGTTGCCCACGCCCGACCCCACGGCGCCTATGCCCCAGCGCTGGCACAACTCGTACATGGGGCCCGTCCCCGCCATGCTCGGCAACATTTGCGGGGCCTCGCCGTACACCCGCGTCCCCGCTCGCCGCACTGCGTCCACTAGCGGATGATCCGGGTCGGTTCTCGCCGGGTCCTCTCCATGCAAGTCGACGATCTCGATGTCCGCGAAGCCGTTCGCGTCCAGATGCCGGCGGAGCAGTTCCAGAACCCTGACATTCGACTGATGCGGAACGAGCCGGAAGTCGATCTTGCAAAAGGCGTAGTTGGGCAGCACCGTCTTGGAACCCTCACCGGTGTAGCCCGCCTGGACCCCCGCCAGGTTGCACGTCGGCTGGAAGAGCAGGTCCTCCTTCACCTGTATCTCGTCGGCGTCCCGCAAGAAACCGTCGATACCCAACCCCTTGCGCACCTCATCGGCGCGATAGTCCCACGCCGCCAGCAGCTCGCGATCTCGCTCCGTAGGGCCGGCGACATCTTCGTAGAAGCCGTCGATCAGTACTCGTTCGTCCGCCCCTTTCAGTGTGTTCAGCGCCCACACCAGCCTCCAAACCGGGTTGGGAACGATTGCTGCGTTCGACGAGTGCAGATCACGATTCGCCCCATATGCGCGCAACTCCACGTAGGTGATTCCCTTGCAGCCCATCGTCACCTGTAGCCGCCCCTGAATATCCTTGTACCCGGATTCCCAGATGCAGCCGTCAGCGTGAAACAACTCGTGGTGCGCCTCCGCAAATGCGCCGAGGTTCGGGCTTCCGATCTCCTCCTCGCCCTCGAACACGAACTTCACCGTCAGCGGCAGTTCGCCACGCACCTGCCGCCAGGCGTCGACAGCACACAGTCGAGCCATCAGGTTGCCTTTGTTGTCCGCCACGCCCCGCGCCCAGATTCTCCCGTCGTCGATCTCCGCGCCGAACGGATCGTGGCGCCATTCGTCCAGCGGTTCCGGCGGCTGCACATCGTAGTGGTTGTAGAAAAGGAGCGAGCGCTCGCCGCCGCCATCGATCTGCCCGAAGACGACGGGATATCCGGCAGTCGGTATCTGGCGCGGCTGCGCGCCCGACTCCTTCAGGCCCGACTCAACTATCAAGGCCGCTTCCTCCATACCGATTCCCTGGGCCGCGATCGACGGCTGCCGGCACAGGTGCTGCAACCGTTCAACATAGTCGCGGGCATGCGCGTCGATATGGGCATAGATGTCCTGCAGATCGGATTCTTGCACTGTACAATACCTCCGGAATGGTTGGCCTGTGGTTGGATAGGGAACATAGCGCCGCGCGCATGCGTCCTACACTTGAAATGCGCTCCGCACATGGGTTCAGCATGAGCGCCGCCATGGGGTAGGTACGGCGCACAGGCGCGCTGCTCCCGCAACGCACTATAGCAGATTCACCGCTCAGGAGCGTATCCTCACCGGAACCATCATTCCCGGTTGGGCATCCAAGGGGTGAGTAGAGCGAAGTGTGCACGATCGTCACGGCAAACCAGGTCACGTGATAGATGATTTGTCCGAATTGCAGCAAAGAAAACCCACAAGACGCCGTGTTCTGCAGCCGATGCGGTCACCGGCTTGCAGCAGATCCAGATGATCACAACCTTGTCCCGCCCGAGCTGCAGGGCGATTCGCTTCCCGCCGGCGAGCCCTCGACAGTCGCGCCGTCTACTGAGCGGCCGACTCGCGGCTTTGTCTCATCGCGCCTGGGAGCCGGTCTGTTGCTCCTGCTGCTGCTCTCTATCGCGCTCGTCGTGTCCGGCATCTTCATGGTCTCGCGGCAGCGCCAGCAGGGTGACCTCGCTGTGCAAGCCACGGCGGTGGCGGGCGCAGCCCGGGCCACCAGCACGGCCATCTCCCTGCGCGATGAGCAAGCCATCGCCACGCGCAACGCGCTCACCACACGTGCCCTTTCCGACGCTGATGCGACTGCAGCCTACGCGCCGACCGCCACCGCAATAGTGCTCGGGGATCGCTACGAGCGCGGCATGGCCGCCGCCGAACGCGGCGACTGGATCACCGCCCTAGTTGAGTTCCAGGCCGTGTACGACGTCGACCCAACCTTCGCCGACGTAGCCGACCGGCTCCCGCTCGCTATCGCAGCGCTGACGCCCAGCCCAACGCCTACATCGCCAGAGACTGCCGCCACTGACGCGACGCCGGTCCCCGTCACGCCGACGCCGACAATCGAGTCAACGCTCGGCGCGCCCACGGCCACACCGGTCCAGTCCGGTGGATCCGCGCCGTCCGTAGGCCCGACACGCCCGCCGGCAACCGCCACCTGGACGCCGTTCCCGACTCGCACCATCCCGCCGCCGACCGCCACGTGGACGCCGCTGCCCACCATCGTCTCCGGCCAGGCCACAAGCACGCCCACCAGCCGGCCACGACGCACGCCGCTCCCTTCGCCGACACCGCGTCCCACGCTCACGCCGACCGCGACGCCCAGCGAGACGCCTGCGCCCACGGCCACCGAGACCAGCGTGCCGACGGCTACTGAAACGCTGACGCCAGCTCCCACGCCAACCAGTACACCGACGATTACGAACTCGCCAACCGCCACATCTACGGCAACGGCGACTGCAACGATCACCCCGTCTGAGACGCCGCCTCCCACGGATACTGCGACCGCTTCGCCGACCGCCACCGTTACGGAGACCGCCACGGACACGCCGATTTTGACGCCAGCACCGACTGAAACCGCGACGCCGTCACCCACGGGGACGCCAACAGAGGCGGCCACCCCAGAGCCGACACCGACTGCGACGCAGCCGCAGTCACCCGGTTTGCCGCCAACGCCCACTGCAACGCCCGCAAGCCCGTCGCCCCTCATCCCGCCGGCGTCTACGCCCACGCCGTCGCCTATGCCGGTCAGCACGTCCACGGATGTCCCTGCGGCCACATCTGAGCCCACGCAGACGCCAACCGATATCCCGACGGCGACTGAGCCGCCAACGCCAGAACCCTCGGCGACGCCATCGAACACGGCGACCGACGTCCCCACGTCCTTGCCCACCGCATCGATACGCTAACATTGACTGTAACGCCCGAACCTACCGCGACGGAGGCGTCCACGCCGACCGACGTCGCGACGTCCACGCCCACTGCAACGGATGCGCCAACGCTGACGGTAACACCCGAACCTACCGCGACGGATACGTCCACGCCGACCGACGTCACAACGTCCACGCCCACCGCAACGGATACGCCAATGGCGTCGGCAACGCCCGAAACCACCGCGACGGAGGCGGCCACGCCGACTGACCTCCCGACGTACACGCCCGCCGCAACGGATACGCCAACGCTGATGGTAACGCCCGAACCCACGACGACAGCGTCAAGTACGCCGACTGACGTCCCGACATCCACGCCGGCGGCAACAGATACGCCAATGCCCACGGCGACTCACGAACCGACCGAGACGCCGACCGAACAACGTCCCAACATCGACGTCGACTCCGACACGCAGGCCGACGCACACGGCCACAGCAACCGCCACGGCCACGGCCACATCGACGTTCACGCCGACTGTGACGATCACGACAACGGCGACGCTCACGACAACGCCGACAATCACGGCGACGCTGACAATCACGGCGACGCTGACCGCGACTGCGACGCTAACGCCGACAATCACGCCCACGTTCACGCCGACATTGACCCTGGCGCCGACCGCTACCTTCACGCCGACGGGCGCGATCCTCCCACCGCCGGCGGGAGTAATCACGAGGCCGCAGGTAATCGGAACGGCCATCCTGCCGCCGCAGTCACCGATCTCGCCGATTCCGCTGCCAACCGGCGCCGTGCCGCCGCAGCCGGGACAGCCGCCCTCCCCCCTGGACGGCCTTCCGCCCGCCAATGCAACCCTGCCGGCGCCAGAAGGCTGGCCCGCACCGGCTGAAACATTGACGCCGCAAGCGCCACCGAACCAGCCGCCGCCCGGGAGTGGCGAACCTCCGCCCGGCAACTCATCACCTTGACGCCCGTCCCGAGTTGCCTGCCGCGCCGCCAATGCAGGCCGGCACGCCGCGCACTCGCCTCTCAACACTTGACACCTGACGCGCCCTGTGACATACATAGCCCCATGCGTACAAAGACCACCTCACTACCCGCGCTCAGCCGCACTGATTCTTGCACTCGCCTCCCTCGCGCTTGCGGGATGTGCCTCGTTGCGACCGGCCTCGGACGCGCGAACCGGCGATGCTGCCGCCCTGGTCGCCTATGCAGACTTGCCCGCCGGGATTGGTCGCGGCTTCCCCATTGTGCGTGTCGACCAGGATAGTGCTCCCGACGCGGAGATACGCCCCGGCGCTCCGGCGCCAGACTTTGCCATGGAGTTGGACGATGGACGCTCGCTCCATCTTTCTGACCTGCACGGTAGGCCCGTCATGCTCAACTTCTGGGCAACGTGGTGCCCGCCATGCCGCGCCGAAATGCCCGATATCGTCCAGCAGGCTGAACTGAACGACGAGCTTGTCGTCATCGCCGCCAACGTACAGGAAGCCGTCAGCGCGATTCAACCCTTCGCCGAGGAATACGGAATGTCGATGCCCGTTGCGCGCGACACGGACGGCCAGTTGCGCGACCTATACCAGATTCGCGGCATGCCCACGAGCCTGTTCATCGACCGCGACGGCAATATCGCGTCCGTGTGGGTGGGTCCCCTGACTGCGGCTCAGCTACAGCAACAACTCGACGGGATCCAGTAGACGATGTCCCAGTCTGAGATCGTTGAGGCCAGATATCGCATCCACGCTGCCGATCTCCAGGGCCGCCAGCGCAAATGGGTCGTCTCAAACATCTCCTATCAGGGCGTGGAAGACATGGCTCCCGTCCTCCACATCGAAGGCATGTCAAAACGATTCGTCCTCGACCCCGAGCAAAGCCGGCAGATGATGTCGCTGACCAATACGCTCATGCCCGACGAGTGGGTCGGCGCCACGATACGCGTCGCACCGGTTGCCGCGGCCGACAGCGACAAGATCGTGATAACCGCAGCAGACCTCCCCCGCCGCAGCGCGCCCTTCACGGTCACATGGACCGCACGTCTGGCGCTCACAGCCCTGCTGATCGTCGTTCTCGTCGCCGTGGCGTACGCCGTCGCACGCTTCGCTCCCGCTCTGTAGGCGGGCGCGCGCACGATGCAATACACACGACCACCTTCCCGCTCAACGCACCGGAGAATCGGATGACCCCGTATGATGACGCGCTGGCGCGGCGCACGAACTGGGAGAACCACTACCGCGAAGGCCGCACGCCCTGGGACACGAGAATCACCCCGCCCGAAGTGCAGGACTTCTGGTCCGGCGGTCTGCTCTCTCCAGTCGGCGTCGCACTGGATATGGGTTGTGGGACGGGAACCAACGTATCCTTTCTGGCCTCCTTGGGCCTCGAAGCCGTGGGTCTGGAACTCTCCCACGCGGCACTCGACTATCGCGCACCAGCGCATCGATCAATTGCCCGCCCGCATCGCCGCTCGCACTCGTCTCATCCAGAGTGACGTTGCTTCTCCGCCGCTACATCGGCTTGGTGCAGCATACGTCCTGGACATAGGCTGTCTCCACGCCGTAGCGCGCGCCCAGCGCCCTCGCTATGCCGCCGGCGTATTCGACAACCTCGCGCCCGGAGGCTACTACCACCTCTTTGCCCATGACCGGCCGACGGGAATCCAGGCGGAATCGCCAGATGAACGCGGTCTGGGTGACAACGAAGTCGCTGACCTCTTCACACCGGCCCTTACGCTGCTCACTATCACTCGCGGACGGCCTGACCCTCGGCCCTGTCGCTGGTACCTCCTGCGCAAGCCTGATGCCGCCTGACGGCTCCGCACTCGTCCGTTCGATCAGCCTTGGGATACACTACCAAGCGCTGACCGATGACGGCCGCGAGGCGAGGCAGGCGTCCAAGTTCAGCGCACTTATTGGTCCCAGAATTCGTCTTCACTATAGGAGTACTGTGCCTTTGAGGGAGCGGTATACGTGGGGCTTGCCGAAGGAAGGTCCAATCAGCGTTGAGCGGTGACGCATGGATACAAAAGGAAATCCGGCTGCAGGCGCACCCGCGCGGCATTCATCTCGTAACGAATGAGATTCGATCGCTTCTGCCCGAGATGGCGCTGATCGCGATCGGCGTGGCGCATCTGAGCCTGCTGCACACCTCAGCCGGCCTCACCCTCAACGAAAACATGGAACCCGAGGTGCGTGCCGACGTGAATCGCTTCCTTGACCGTATCGCGCCCGAAGGCGCCGGTATCTACGAGCACGCATACGAGGGTACGGACGACATGCCCGCCCACATCAAGAGCATGTTGACCGGAACCTGCCTGACCATTCCGATCGCGGACGGCGCCTTCCGTCTGGGAACGTGGCAAGGTATCTACCTTTGCGAATTCCGCAATCGAGGCGGTATCCGTCGCGTCCTGGCAACGCTGCACGGTTCCGAGAGAGATCTTTAGTCCGGAGAGTTGTCTATGTCTCTTGGTCGACACACTTATTTTCTGGTTTTGATAGTACTGTTGCTTGGCGTCGGCAGCGCTTGCAGTGCGCTGCAAGCGCCATCCGGCGACCCATCCAGCACCACAGCGGATGGCCTCGCCGTGACTGCGGACAGCGCCGCATCGGGCGACGATTATGCACGAGCCGGCGACTATGAGTCCGCGATTGCCAGCTATACACGCGCCATCAACGTCGACCCTGCGCGCGCGATGAGCTATATCGGACGCGCCAACGCCTTTGCAGCGCTTGGCCAATTCGACGAGGCGCTCGTTGACCTGGACTCCGCCATCGACCTTGACGCCGACGCCAACGCATATGTAGCACGCGCCCGCGTCTTCGCCGCTGCAGGCAATATCGACCGAGCGTTGGTCGATTTCTCACAGGCCCTCGCCATCGATCCTGAAACCGACTCCGTTCATGTCGAGCGCGGCCGCCTGTTCGAACAAGCAGGCGACCTGGATACCGCCGAGATGGAATACCTGCGCGCTGCGCGCGCATGAACGCCGAAAGCGTAGACGCGCAACTCGCCCTGGCAAGACTGAGCGAAGTGCGGGAAGATTTCGCGGCCGCCGTCGAATTCTACACCAACGGCCTGAACATCGACCCGCAGAATGCCTCCGCATTTAACGGACGCGGCAACGCTTACCAACAACTCGGCGATACCAATGCCGCCCTGGACGACTACACAACAGCCATCGAACTCGATCCGTCGCTACTCGGCGCATATGGCAACCGCGCCCGCATCTACTCTGATCTCAATGACGTCACTTCCGCAGTCGAGGACTATTCCAGCATCCTTGCCAACGATCCGGAGGACGCCGCCGCCTATTACGCACGCGGCAACGCCTATCGCGAGCAGGGCGACCTGGAAGCCGCGCTTACCGACTACAATTTGGCGATCGAGCTAGATCCACAACTCGCCGGTGCGTACAGCAATCGGGCTAGAATTTACACCGAATCCGGCGAGTTTGAGCTTGCCCTCGCCGACTACCAACAAGTGCTCGAGCTAGACCCGGAGAATGCCACCGCCTATAGCAGCCGAGGCGCAGTCTACGCCGCGTTGGGCGAAACCGAGACCGCCTTGGCAGACTTCCGAGCCGCCATAGACCTGGACTCCGAGGACACGGCGCCGTTCATGAACCGCGCCCGACTCTACTTCCAGGACGGCCAATTCGGAGAGGCGATCGCCGACTATGCCAAAGTCCTCGACCGCGACCCCGAAGACATCGAGGCGCTCTTCGGGCGCGCTGAGGCGAGACTCGCTGCCGGCGATGGCCGCGCGGCCGTCCGGGATTTCACCACAGGAATCGAACTCGCACCGGAGGAACCGGAAGGCCTGATTGGACGTGCGCGAGCCTATCTCGCCATTGAAAACCTCGACAGCGCGCTGATCGACTTCAACTACGCAATCGAGCTGGCCCCGGAATCCGCGTCCAACTACGTGGCGCGCGGCAACCTACACAGGCAACTCGAAGCCTTTGACTTGGCGCTTCGAGACTACACGGCCGCCATCGAACTTGAGCCTGACTTCGTCGAAGCATACCTAAGTCGAGGCGCAACCAATGCGGACCTTGGCGAAGAGGACGCGGCGCTAAGCGACCTGTCAGCCGCCCTCGCCATCGACCCTGCCCTCACGGCAGCCTACCGAGCCCGGGCGCGCCTCCACGAACGTGGCGGCGACTACCGGCGCGCCATTTCCGACTACGCACAGATTATCCAGATTCAGCCCGAAGATGCGTCTGCCTACCTAAGCCGCGCCAACGCGTACCGCTTGCAGTCACGGCCGGAGCTCGCGCTCGCCGACTATACGCGTGCGCTCGAGCTCGACCCGACTCTGGTCTCCGCTTTCTCCGGACGTGCGCGAATCCTCGAAGATCTGGGCGACGCGGATGCCGCCCTCGCCGACTACGCAGCCGCCATAGAGCTGGAGCCGGACGAGGTCAACACCGCGTGGACCGCGGCAACTTGTTCCTTCTGCTTGAGTCCTTCGACGAGTCTCTGGAAGACCTCAATAAGGCCGTACGCCTTGATTCCAAGAACCCTGCCGCCTTCGAAGGCAGAGCGCGCACCTATAGCGCCCTCGGCGATCTGGACAAAGCAATCAACGACTACACGCGCGCCATACAGCTAGATGGCGAGAATGCAGACCTTCTGGCCGGCAGAGGCGAAGCCTACCAGCGGCAAGGCAAGCTCAAGAATGCGCTCGAAGACCTGAATGCAGCCATCGGGCTAGCACCCGAATCCGCCAACTATCTGGTCGCCCGCGGCCGCGTTCTGGAAGAGCAGGAAGACCTGGAAGCCGCCTTCGCCGACTACAAGCTGGCCGCCGAGATCGAACCGCTGAATGCCGTTGCGTTCTCCAGCATGGGCGCAGTCCACGCCGCACTGGATCAGCCGGATGACGCTATCGACGCCTTTACACAGTCAATCCAACTCGACCCCGACAATGTCTCCGCGCTGGTCAACCGCGCCAGAGTTTACGAGCGGGCAGATGATTACGCCAACGCCGTGTCCGACTACAGTGCGGCCATCGAATTGGACCCGGACAATCCGCAGCACTACGAAGCACGCGCCAATGTCTACCTGCTCGAGGGAACCGACGACAACGCCCTGGGTGACCTGTCCCGCGCCCTGGACCTCGATCCGGAACGCGCCTCTGCGTACGCGAACCGAGGTCGCATCTACGAGGTGCAGGGCAACAGCGCTCAAGCTCTCGCGGACTACCGCAAGGCGTCTGGGCTCGACCCCGAAAACCCGGCCTATCTGGTCAGTCTCGCCACCGCATATCGCAGCGCCGCCGATCCGCAGGGTGCGCTGGATGCATACAACGCTGCCCTCACTCTGGATTCCACATCGGCCGGGGTACTTGCAAGCCGCGGCAGAGTACACTCCTCTCTGGGTGATGCTGAAGCTGCGATCGCAGACTACACTGCCGCGCTCAAGCTCGACCCAGACCAGCCCGGCGTTCTACTCAACCGTGGCAACATGTACATGCAACAGGATGAAAACAACAAGGCGCTGGCCGACTTCAACGCCGCGCTTGACATAGACCCCGACCTCGTCAGCGCCAGACTCTCGCGTGGGTCGGTGCTTATGGAATCGGGCGAACTGGATGCTGCCATGGCTGACCTGAACCAGGTCATTGAAGAAGACCCGGAATTGGGTACGGCATTCGCGACTCGAGGCCAGCTATTCGAGCTTCTGGGCCAGCCTGATAACGCCCTCGCCGATTTTTCGCAGGCAATCGAACTCGACAGCAGCGCCTCCATCTCGTACGTGAATCGCGGCAATGCCCTGGCTGAACAGGGCCTATACGACGACGCCATCGCCGACTACAATCAGGCCCTCGCCATCGATCCCGACCAGGTCAACGCGCTCCTCAACCGAGCCCTCACGCTCCTCAATTCCGGAAACACGGAGGGCGCCTTTGTCGACTTCAACCGCCTGGTCGAGAAGCAGCCGGACCTTGCCGTTGCCTACAACGGGCGCGGCCAAGCGTACCTGGAGCTGGAAGAGACCGAGCAGGCGTTGGCCGACTATACCAAAGCAATCGAACTGGATCCGGAGATGACCGGCGCCTATCTCAACCGCGCCAATCTACACCTGACACTCGGCGACGCCGACAAGGCGCTCACCGATTTCACAAAGGCGCTCTCTCTGGACAGCACCGCGGCCGGGCCTTACCTGAGTCGTGGCAGCATCTACCAGCAGCGAGGCGATTCCGACAAAGCCATCGCAGACTTCACCAAGGCGCTGACGCTGGAGCCCGAACTCGTGCCCGCCTACCTGAACCGCGGAAATGCCTACAGCGCACTTGACCAGTACGACAAAGCCATCGCCGACCACCGCAAGGCACTGGAGCTCGAACCCGACCTGGCGGCCGGCCATTTCATGCTCGGCAATACCCTCGCGCTGCAGGGAGAATACCAGGACGCCGTTTCTGAATTCTCGACCGCCCTAGAGCTTGACCCACTCCTCGCGATTGCGTATGTCAATAGGGGAAACGCCTACAACAACCTGGGCGAGACAGAAGCCGCGCTTTCAGACCACTCCAACGCAATTGAGATGATTCCTGACTTCGCGATCGCCTATTACAGCCGTGGGCTCGTCTACCGCAACCGCGGAGAAACCGACAAGGCTATCGCTGATTTCGAGAAGACCGTCGAGCTGTCCGGCGGCGACGCGCTTCAGGACCTGGCGAAAGAGCAGCTCGGCGAACTCAAGGGCTAACGCCTCGCTCGATGCCGGCCCGGCGGAATCCGGTATCGCACTACCGGGCGGTGCGGCATGCGGCCCACCGGCGCGCCCTATGCGTTGACCAGCGAATGCAAGACAGCCATGTCTGCGTTTCCGCCGCTCACCACCACAACCACGTTGCTCCCCTGCGAGCGGCGCCCGTCCGCTTCGCAGCGCTGCAATACCGACAGCGCCGCCGCCCTCCACCACAATCCGCTCCGCCGCCAAGGCGTAGGCCATCGCGGACCCGATCTCTTCCTCGCTGACGACCATCGTCTCATCCACGTACTGGCGCACCAGGTCGAACGTGTATCGGTTCACGTGTCCGAACCCGCCCATCAGACTGTCCGCCAGCGTCGGCAATTCCGGAAGCTGAACCGGTCGCCCCGCCTGCAAGCTCCAATACATCACCGGGCTCCGGTCCATCGACACGCCCACCGTGCGAATGTCTCCGTCCATCTGCTTCAGCGCAAGCGCAATCCCGGAAAGCAGACCGCCTCCCGAAAGCGGCGCGACCACCGTACTCACCTCCGGCAACTCCTCCAGGATTTCCAACGCGATAGTCCCCTGCCCGGCAATGATTGCGGGTTCATCAAACGGCGAGATAAGCGTCAGACCCTTCTTGCGCCGCCAGCTCCACCGCATGCGCCTCGGCCTCTTCCTGGTCATCGCCCTGCACCACGACCTCCGCGCCCAGATCGCGAATGGCCTCCATCTTGTGCGGCAGCACGGACGACGGCACGCACACGACCGCACGCACGCCGAGCTGCGCCGCCACCGTCGCCACCGCCTTGCCGTGGTTGCCCGTGGACACGGTGACCACCCCCCGTTCGCGCTCATCGGGCGTAAGCTGCAACAGCCGGTTGGCTGCGCCGCGTACCTTGAACGACCGGCTCACCTGTTCGCATTCAAGCTTCAGATAGACGTTCAATCCACTCTGTTCAGACAGCCCACGCGAACTCACTAGCGGCGTCCGGCGTACATACCGCGAGATACGCCTACGCGCCGCGTACACATCGCGCAATCCTATCGCTTCCTTCTCCCTCATCCCCGCGCCTCCCCGGCTTCTCCAAGGTTATCTGACAGTTCGTGTTGCAAAATGACTTGCACAGCGAGCTAGCCTACTCATTCCACATTGCTATCGCATCACATCCGCTCTCGGCGACGTCCACTGCTCGATCTCCCCTGTGGCCCTACATTCTGCTACACAGTTCGACCACATCGAAAACCAGACCTCGCCCGCCGCCTGCGTGTCCCCCAAAAACTTGCCCGAACGCCCTATGCCCTGTATAATCGACCCACGCACGGAGAGGTCGCATAGTCTGGCCGAGTGCGCGGGCCTGGAAAGCTCGTAACCTGCAAGGGTTCGAGGGTTCAAATCCCTCCCTCTCCGCCTTGTGATCGGACTGCATTCGGAAGCGAATTCGTGTGATTGCATCGCTTCGTCAGCCGCTGGGTCCTGTGCGGCAGAACACTGTGAACTCCGCCAGGGTCGGAAGACAGCAACGGTAAGCAGACCGTTCTGGGTGACACGGGGTTGCCTGGTGCTCTGGCGAAGCGATGCAAGGACACGAGTTTTTTGTGCCCACGGTCGCGAGCTAGCGAGGCAACAAATCATGGCGCCGAATCATACACACTCCTTCCACGAGAAGCTTACATCCCGAATCGAGGACGTCGACAGCCTCCTCTGCGTCGGCCTCGACCCGAATCCTGCCGATCTTCCGTCCCGCTTTGCGGATGCGTCACTTCCAATCGCCAGCCAACTCCTGAACTGGAATCTCGCCGTCATCGAGGCGTGCGCCGACTACGCCCTCGCCTTCAAGCCGAACATCGCCTTCTACGAAGCGCTGGGCATTGATGGCCTGGCCATGCTGCGTCGCACCCTGGAAGCCATCCCTGGCGGCATCCCCGTCATCCTGGACGCCAAGCGGGGCGATATTGGCAGCACGGCCGCAGCCTACGCCCGCGCTTGCTTCGAAGAACTGCGGGTCGATGCCGTCACGCTCAACGCCTACCTGGGACGCGACAGCATTGACCCCTTCCTTGCCTACCCTGACAAGGGGCTCTTCGTTCTCTGCCGCACCTCGAACCCCGGTTCGTCCGATTTTCAGGAACTCGAGATCAGCGACTGGCAAACACTTGACCGCGAGGCGAATCAACCACTCTACATCCACGTCGCACGCGGGGCTGTGAGCTGGTCGCCCAACATCGGCCTAGTCGTCGGCGCTACTTTCCCGGAATCACTGGCCTCGGTGCGCTCCGTGGCCCCGCATGCCTGGTTCCTTGTGCCGGGAATCGGCGCCCAAGGCGGCGACGTTCAAGCCACCCTAAATGCGGGCCTGCGCGACGACGGCCTCGGCCTACTCGTCAACGTCAGCAGGGGCATCAGCCTCGCGGACGATCCGGGCGACGCGGCCCGTCGCTATCGGGACGAGCTCAACGATGCGCGTAGGAGCTATGCGGCCACGTCGTCGCGAGGCAAAGCCGGCCCCGACTGCGCCGGCCGTCGTCGACGACCTTTCCGCAAAGCTTGTAGCCTTGGGCGCGGTCCAGTTCGGGGAATTCACCCTAGCCAGCGGCATACAGTCTCCCATCTATATCGACCTGCGCCTGCTCGTCAGCGAACCGCAGCTTCTTTCGGCCGTCGCCGACAGCTACGCCGGTATCCTCGACGCTCTCCCCGCCGATCGCATCGCAGGCGTTCCCTACGCTGCCCTGCCCATTGGAACTGCCGTCTCCCTCGCCTCCGGAGTGCCCATGATCTATCCGCGCAAGGAAGTCAAGAACTATGGACTGCAGCGCGGCATCGAAGGCGCCTGGACCGCGGGCGAGTCCGTAGTCGATTATCGAGGATCTCGTCACAAGTGGCGGCAGCACGCGCACGACCGTAGATCGTCTGCGCGAAGCGGGGCTCACCGTCTCCCACGCCATCGTCCTTATCGACCGCGAACAGGGCGGCGTAGACAACCTGGCAGCCCACGGCGTCCAGGTCCATAGCGTACTCAAGCTGTCTGACATCATGGGCTCGCTGGTCCGGCAAGGGACGATCACGGTGGACCTGGCCGACGAAGTAGCGCGCTTCATCCGAGAAAGCCGGCCCGTCGGATGACCGATCTTTCCGTCGATTTCCTGGGCGCCCGCTTGAACACGCCGCTGGTCCTTGCAAGCGGCATCTGGGGCACAAGCGTCTCCCTGCTCGAACGAGCCTCGCACAATGGATGCGGAGCTGTCACCGCCAAGAGCTGCGGTCCCGCAGAGCGTACGGGCCACGTCAATCCCACGTGCCTCGACTGGGGCCACGGGCTTATCAACGCCATTGGCTTGGCAAACCCAGGGGTTGACGCCGAAGTTGAACTGCTCAAGTCGGCGAACCTGGCCCTGGCTTCACGGCGTACGCCCCTCATCGCCAGCATATTCGCCGGCTCGCCGCAGGAGTTTGCGGAGGTGGCGTTGAAAGCTGCCGAAGCAAACCCCGCCTTCCTCGAGCTCAATATCTCGTGCCCTAATGTGGGCAGCGAGTTTGGAGAGCCCTTCGCCGGTTCGCCGGAGGCCGCGGCCCAAGTCACCGGCGAGGTGAAGACCGCGCTTGCTGGGCAAGGCATTCCCGTGATCGTCAAGCTGGCTCCGAACGTGCCCAGCGTCGCCCGGGTCGCCCGCGCCGTCATCGAAGCGGGTGCGGATGCACTGTGCGCCGTGAACACCATGCCGGGAATGTTGATAGACGCTGAAGCGCGCTGGCCCGTCCTCGCCAACCGCAGCGGCGGCATCAGCGGACCCGCCCTGAAGCCTATTGCGCTGAAATGCGTCTATGACCTTCACAGAAGCTTTCCGGACACGCCGATCATCGGTACGGGCGGCGTCTCCACAGGACTGGATGCGATCGAATTCATCATGGCCGGCGCTTCCGCCGTCGGCGTCGGCAGCGCGATCTACTACCGGGGAGCCGGCGCCATTCGGCAGATATTGGACGAGATGACGCACTGGCTGGCCGATCACGGCGTCCAGAGCCTGGCCGAATTGCGGGGCGCCGCACATATCGAGAAGTTTTTCGCCGTGTCCCCTTCGACGCCACCGGTCCCTTCGGCCCACTGAACGCCCATGCACAACGATCGTTACGTGGCAAACAGACATGGCTGCCGGCAAAGCGCACCTGGCACAGAGCCGTTCGCCAACGCTGTAGCCACCAGGCGCACCGCGCTCAAGCTACTCGCCGGAGGGCTTGCCGGTCTGGTCGCCGGCCCCGCCGCCGGGTCGCGCCGGGTTGCTGGCCGCGCTTTGGGCGCGCAGACTGTCCTCCCCGCCCCGCCCGATCGCCTGTTGCCTTTCCCCGCGAAGCAGGCCCGGTGGGCGGCGTCCCGGGAATACACCGCGCCCGCAACCGTTACCCTGCCTGACGGACCCTCCGTCGCCACGTCCATTATGCACTTTGCCGGCTGGCCCGTCGGCTCGTCCCCCAACTACTGTGACGCCGCGGTGGTCGGCAGACGCCACTACGTCTGGGTCGCATGCTACGGACGCGGCCTCGTCGCCCGTGTAGACACGCTGACTGGTGACACCACCAAAATGCCCACAGGCGACGGCACTCTCCCCCTGGATGTTGCGTACGATCGCGTGCGCAATCGCGTTGTCGTTGCAAGCGCCGACGATGCCGCCCACATGTCCGTGCTGGATTCCAACGGCAGTATTCTTGCCCGCAGGCGTCTGTCGTCGATGACCGGTCAGGGTCTGTCCATGGGCGGAGCGCAGGGCGTGGTCGTCGACAAGGACGGCAACTACTGGTTTGCGCTCGCCTATTATGACCCGGACAGCGAAGGCCTGGGCGTGGTCCTGAAGATAGACGGCAACACGTTCGAGCCGGTCTTCGTCATTCGTAGACGTCGGCCTGGAGAACCCGAACGGCCTGCTCTATACTCAGGAGAACGGCCTGATCGTGGCCCTTTCCGAAGTTGGCGTCGCACACTGTTTTGGCTTGGGCGGCGATCTCCAGCACGTCCTTCCGACTATCAACGTCGGGTATCGCGGGGCCATACGCGGCAGCGATCTGTGGGTAGCCTCATGGTCGCCCGTCGGGGAGATGTCGCGCACCAATCTCAGGACAGGAGAACGCTCTGTCTTCAACTGCACGCCGCTTGCCAATAGCGTCGTGGTGGACGAATATGAGCGCGTCTGGGTAGCCGGTGATACCGGCGTCAGCGTGAGTGATAGGCGCGGCAAAATGTTCGCGACAATGCCTTCAGCAACCTATGCCAACGGGTTGACATCCCTCCGTGGACGCACATTCCACGTGACCCACGCCGGCAGGCAGGGGTGGCTCAAGGAACTTGGGCTGGTAACGGCTCGAGCGCACTTGCCCGCTCTCTCCGTGGCGCAGCGGGCAACGCACTGATGCTGTACACTCCTGCCCGATCTCAGACCTATTTGCCGAGTTTCAGGCGATGGCGCAGTGCGCTTGTGGCGGGCGTAGTCTCCGTCTCCGCCTGGGGCATCGCGACGCTGCCGCTGGAAGTAGCGGCATTCGCAGCAGCCCTAGGCGCCGGTTCCCTGACGTTGCTTCGCTGGCCCTGGCTTATCTGGCCCGCGATTGCCCTTGCCCTGCCCGTCGCAAGCGGCATTCGCCTGGGACCCGCCACCGCCACGGAGGGCCTCTTGGCGCTTGCCGCCGGTCTCTGGCTCATGGACGGCGCCCGTCGCCGCCACCTTCGCACCTATGCAAGTCCGGTCCTTCTCTTGGTCCTGATCTATGCAAGCGTACTACTTCTCTCTCTACTTCGCGCACAGGGTTTGGGCGAAGGCATGGCCGAAGTGGTAAAATGGGCCGAGTTTGCGCTCGTGATGGCCCTGGCGTCGGCAATGGTGAGCCGGGGCAGAGCTATGTGGTTGGCGGCGGCGCTTGTGCTGGCTGGTGTCGCCCAGGCCCTGCTCGGCTTGTATCAGTTCACGTTTCAGGTCGGGCCGGAGTGGTTCGTCTTGTTCGACGGCTACATGCGGGCCAGCGGCAGCTTCCGCCAGCCCAATCCGTATGCCGGATACCTGGGTGTACTGCTGCCCATCGCCCTGAGCTTGGCCATCTGGGCGCTGAGTGACATACTTTCCCGGCGCACACGCACGGTCGCGAGCGTGGCGCGAGCCGCTTTCTTTGCGGTGGGCTTCGGCGTCATCGCGGCAGGGCTGCTTGCCAGTTGGAGCCGAGGCGGATGGATGGCCGCCGCTGCATCCATCGTCGTTGTCCTGGCGGTGCGCAGTCGCAAAGGCATGGTCGTGACTCTGGTTGGCGGCGGTGCGGTCGCCATCGCGTTGCTGATCGGCATGGTCTCGCCCCGGGCGCTGCCTGCGGGCCTTGAGGGACGGCTACAAGGGGTGGCGGACATCACGCGCCCGGCCCAGCTACTGAGCCAGCCGGTGACTGATGACAATTTCGCCCTGATCGAACGCCTGGCGCACTGGGTCGCCGGCTATCGCATGTGGGAATCGGCCCCGTGGTTGGGAGTCGGCGCCGGTAACTATGCCGCGGCGTACGAAAGTGTGCGCATGCCCACTTGGACGGAACCGTTGGGCCATGCGCACAATCTCTATTTGAATATCTTGGCGGAAACCGGACTGATCGGCCTGGCTGCATTCGCGGCTATGTGGATCGGCCTGGCTGCGTGGGCGTGGCGGCGCAGAAATGGCGATCCAGCCTTCGCCTGTTCCGGCTGGTGTCGCGCCATGGCGGCCGCTGCGCTGGGCGCCATGACATATCTGACGCTGCACAGCATGGTGGACGTCCTATTCGTCCAGGGGATCTACTTGGCGCTCGCGCTGATCCTGGCGACGCTCGCCGCCGGCTGCACAGCCAGTACCGCTTCGTGAAGTCTATGCACGGCCAGACTGCGGCGAATCGGTGGGCTGCAGCTAGCGCCCGGCACAGCCGCTAGCCGGGAAGTGCAGAAGTTTGGGAAGCTGTGGATATCTGAGGACCTTGGAACTTGAGCATCACCTACGTGCGCAATTTGGCAGAATCGAATCGGAAAGAAGTCAAGCGCTTTGTGAAGTTCGCCATGGTCGGCGCAGCCGGCTCGGTAACGGACTTCGCTCTGCTGAACATCATGATCCAGGTGTTCGGCGCGTCGCTTCTTGTTTCCAATACGATCAGCTTCACTGCCGCCGTCATCCAGAACTTCATCCTCAATCGAGTCTGGACCTTTCCGGAAAGTCGCACACGCGATGCTCGCGGCCAACTCGCCCAGTTCGCAATCGTCTCCATCGTCGGTCTCGGCATCAATACGCTAGTCTTCTTGGCAATTCACCATGCGCTTGACCATATGTGGATAGACCTTTTCGGCCCGGAGGTCGGCTTCATCGTCAGCTACAACTTCGCCAAGCTCTTGGCGATCGGCGTAGTTCTGTTCTGGAACTTCACCGCTAATCGCCTCTGGACGTACCGGGGCCTTTAGGTCGCCCGCGCGATGACAACCATTGCGGTCGACTACACGCCGGCAGTGCGCCAACAGGCGGGCATCGGCCGTATCGTCAGGGGGCAGATCTCGGCCCTCATCGAGCGCAATCCGGCCCTAGAGATTCGTCTCTTCGTTGTCGGCAACTTGACCGATGATGATCGGAATGCAGCCCCGGCGCCGCTACACGGCACGCCCATCAACGAACGAGATATGGTGCGTCTTTGGCACCGCCTCGGGAGCCCATGGCCCACGGTCGAGCGCTTCACTGGCGGCCCCCTTGATCTCTTTCACGCAACTGACTTCGTGTTGGCTCCAAGCCGCGCGCGCAGGACCGTACTCACCGTACACGACCTCGCGTTCCTTCACTACCCGGACGCATCCCACCCCAGCCTGTACCGATACCTCAACTTCGTTGTCCCACGCAGCATCCGCGCCGCCGACCACGTCGTCGCCGACAGCCACCATACCGCAACTGATGTCGAGCGGCTGTTCCATCTGCCGCCGGAGCGCATCTCCGTGGTCCAGGGCGCCGTTGACCACGCCCTCTTCTGTCGCGTCACAGACGCTGATATTCTGCGCGGTGCGCGGTTCAAGTACGGAATTGGAGACGCTCCCTACATTTTCGCCCTGAGCAGCCTGCAACCGCGCAAGAACTTCGAACGCCTCATCGAAGCGTTTGCACGCGCGCGTCTGGCTGCCGATCTGCAGCGGCACATCCTTGTCATCGGAGGCGGCAAGGGCTGGCTCTACGACGACATCTTTGCTAAGGTAATGGAGTTGAATCTGTCCGAATGTGTGAAGTTCGTCGGCTATGTTGCAGACGCGGATCTGCCGGCGCTCTACTCGGGTGCCGAGTTCTTCGCATATCCGTCCTTGTACGAAGGCTTTGGCCTGCCTATCATCGAAGCGCTGGCCTGCGCTACGCCTGTACTGACCGCGAGATAACTCATGCCTTCCGGAGGCCGGCGGTCCGGGCGCCCTCTACGTCGACGCCGAAGATACCGACAGTATTGCCGAAGGCCTGATTCGCCTGGCCACGGACGGTGGCCTTGCGACCCAGTTGTCCACGGCCGGCCGCGCCCACGCAGCTCATTTCACCTGGGAACGCAGTGCCGACCAATTGTTGGCTGCCTATTGCACGGCGCTTGCCGGCTAGACGAAGGCGCAGCCTTCGAGACAATTCATGAGGAAAGCATCTGTGCCGCCGATTCCGGCCAAGACCGCCGACGAGACCGCCACGACGCTCACGCTCTTTCTGCAGCCCGAGCACTCCAACAGCCTGGGCACCGTGCATGGAGGCGTCGTTCTGAAGCTGTGCGACGAATGCGGCGGAATCGTCGCCCGTCGCCACTCGCGTAGGCCAGCCGTTACCGTTACCGTGGACAGCGTCACATTTCACCGACCGGTCCTCGTCGGGCAGCTGCTGCTTGTGCACGGACGCCTTACGTACGTCGGCGCGACCAGCATGGAGGTCGAGTTGTGTGTCGAAGCCGAAGACCTGTTGACGGGCGAACTCATCCACACCAACAGCGCCTACATCGTCTACGTCGCACTGGACGATGACCGCCATCCCACTCCTGTCCCGCCTCTCGAACTCAAGTCCGACGACGATCGCAGACGGTTCCGCGAGGGTGAGAAACGGCAACTAGCCCGTATTGCACAGCGGGGGAATTCCGCCCGTGACGGGTAACCGCACGTCTGAGGCCGCAAGATGGCTATGGCCTGTCGCCTGCTTGATCACGCTGGCGGGTTATTTCGGCTCATGGGTCGCACATCCTGTGGCCGGCCTTGCCATACTTGGCCTCGACCTGGGCGAATACGTTAAGTTCTTGCCGACCGTTTCCGCTGGGCAGGTCACCGTATGGCGCGAGGGATTCTACGCGCCTCTCCTGGCTGTTGCGGCAGCGTGTGGTCTGCTCGCATATAGAAAGACCTACGCATATCCTTTCTTGCTGAGGCTTGCGCTGATTCTCGTCGGCTTGGTCGCAGCCCTCAACATGCTGCCGCCCGCCTGGTCTCCGGCGGTCCTGCGCTCCGCGGAATTTCGCTTGCAGACCATTGCCATCGCCCTCAGCATGGCGATGCTATTTGCCAGCCCTCTCTTAGCCCTTCTGCCCGCGCTGCCGGTCTACGCGATCATCGCAGGCCTGGGCATCGCCGGAATATGGTTCCCAGCGTGGGGATTTCTCAGCGTACTGCCGGCCATCGCCGGACTGTACGGCCACGCGCTGCAACCATCCTGGGCTTTCTATGTGGCTATCGTGGGGCTTCTGCTGTTGCTGGCGTCGTGCTGGGCGGGTTTTCGTCGAGAGTCGAGCATTGTGTAGCGCTCTGCGGCCGCCGGCGGGACCGATCTGGCTATGCCGTAGGGCGCGCTAGCCGCCTTCCGCGGGCTGGGCGTCGTCCGGCTGCTCTCCGTCGGCCGTGGCTGCTGAGTCAGGCTCCACAGCCTTCGCGGGCGCAAAGATCTCGTTGGGAATGTTCGGCGGCCCTGTCGGGATCGGCTCGCACTTTTGCACTTCTTTCCGGTTTGCGTCGACCATCGCCGGCGCGTCCCAAATTCCATCCACAACTTGCTGCGCCTTGTCCGGCTCGGTAATGATGAGCACGGACGCGCCGCTTTCGGTGATGTGGCTGTCCAGTTCCTTCAAGGTGATGCCGCTGGCGCGCACGCTGTCAGGCTCCAGCGATATTCCAAACCGCAGCAGGTCCACGATCTCCAGAAACGACAAGTCGGTACTGAATGAGTGCCGAAATGCAGTCCACAGCTCCGGAAAGCGCAGCAAGAGATTCTCGTTCAACACTTGCTCGCGCATCGCCCACAGAAACTGTCGCTGCCGGTTCGAACGCCCAATATCGCTCTCGCGCAAGCGCAGGCGCACGTACCAGTATGCTGATTCCCCGTCCAGATGTACTTCGCCGGCGGGCAACGTGAAATACTCCCACTGGCCGGTATCCAAATTGAGAATTGGCTCGTAGAACGGGCACTCCAGATTCATGTCTACGCCGCCGACTGCGTCGACCACGGCCTGGAACCCCGTCATCTCAAAACGAACCCAATTCTTCGTCTCGACGCCAAACGTCTCCTCCAGAATATCGGACACCAGCGCCGGACCGCCGCCTTTCTCCCGGATGACGCGCTCTCCAATATAGTCCGCCTGGTTGATGCGACCGTATCCATAGCCCGGTATCTCAATATATAGGTCGCGTGGAATGCTCAGGACGGCGATCCTGTCCCGCTCGCGGTCAATCCCCACCACCATGATGGTATCCGTACGCCAGCTCGCATCGAACGGTCGCCGGTCCGTACCCAGCACCAGGATGTTCTCGGTTTCGCTCCAAGCAAACGCCGGCTCCGCGGATGAACGCTCTTTCCGCGCATGTTGAGGTGGAGCTTCACCCGGCGCCTCGTATAGCTTCGCAAACGCCCGCGGTCCGAAGGCCGGAACCGGTATCTCGCCTTGCGGCGACAATACAGTCTGTTCCGGCACGGGTGTGGGCATGCCGACAAAGATGGATTGCCGGCACCCGGCAGTCACGACGACCGCCGTAAGCGAGATCAATAAGGCTACAACACGCACGATACGCAATCCGATTCCCGTTCCCCGCCTCACGGCGCCCTGCGCATGGATTGCCGCCGGCGCAGCAACAGGCTACTCATCGTCCGGCGTGAGCTGGTCAAACAACTCCTCGGTGACGCCATACGACCACGAATGCCCCTGCCAAAACTCGGCCAGATTCTCGTTGCCGGCCGACGCATAGTGACGCGCCTGCAACACCATTTCCAGCTTGTCTGCGTCGCGCACCAACCGCGCCTCCGGACTGCCGCCGCTGTCGTACTCCTGCCACAGAGCCACGTAGTCATCCCCGCCCACCACGCCTGCGAACAGCTCGCGCATGGCCTCGCCTTCCGCGGCATGCTTCGCCTCACGGCCGATATACTCGCTCGCCTCCCGGGGGAGATCTGTTACCAGGCTCTCCGCCAAGTCGTGAACGAGAGCCATACGCGCCGCCCGGCCCAAATCGATCGGCCGTTCCCCGCCGGCTGCACCACGCCTTCGGTTGACCATCTCGCCCAGGAGGCACGCGAGCATTGCGGTTCCATAGCTGTGATCGGCCACGGATTCAGGAAGCGGCACGCCGGCGATCAGCCAGCCCGACCGCGGCAATCGCTTGAGCCGAAGAATATTCTCAAACAGGGCTATTGGGGAGCCCGAAGATTCTGCCAAAGCAAACTCAACGCCTGATTGACGATGCGAGCGACCGTGTAGTCATCCGAGCCGCCGTACCGAAACTCACGCGTTGCCTCCACGCCATCCGCCGTCAACGCGATCCAGGTTTGGCCGGCGCCCGTACCGAATATCCCGCCATCCGCTTCGCTGCTGCCTAGCACCGCCAAACCATATGTAGCGCCGGCCTCGTCGCGCGCCCTGTCAGCGGCGGCCAGCGCGTTCTCCTTGGTCAAGGCCGGCGCCCTGTCGTCCGCACCGACGAAACCCGGCCAAGGCAGGTCCTCCCCCTCTACCGCAAACGCGCCCAGCATCACAGCCCGCCCACCGTCCTGCTTGCGTATCCGCTGCGCCAGCCGGCCCGACGTATTTGTCTCGAGAACAGCAAACGTCGCGCCACGCCGCGGCCAGCAAGTCAACCACGACGGTCTCCAGGTCTTCACCCGCTGTCTCGCTGTAGATGAAGGCGCCGGCCTGTCCGCGCACCTCTTCCGCGATTTCCTCAATCATCGCCTCAGCGCTTTCTGCGGAATCCGAACGGGCGGCAATACGGATATCAACTTGGGCAGTCTTGGCCGCCAGCCCAACCGTCGGATTCCCCTGCAGCATCAGCGCACCGAGCATATCGTCCAGCGCACTCTCGCCGATGCCCACCGTGCGCAGCACACGTCTCCGGATCACGCCGTCATAGCCCGGACGCGCCCGCAAATACGGCAGCACAGTGTCTTGCATCAGGCGCATCATCTCACGAGGTACGCCTGGAACCGCAATGATAGCCCCGTCATCCGTCTCCACGATGAAGCCCGGCGCGGTTCCGACCGGATTGGGAATCAGCGTACTTCCTTCCGGAATCATTGCCTGCTGCCGGTTGTTGTCCGTCATCTGCGACGCCGAAGCGAGCGAATCGCTCCTCCAACACAGTAAGCGCGCCTGCATCCAGCGCCAGCTCCCGGCCGGTTGCAGATGCAATCGCGTGCCGCGTCACATCGTCCGCCGTCGGTCCCAGGCCGCCCGTCACAATGAGGACGTCGCTGCGCGAGAGTGCCCAACCTCAGCACTTCCTGCATCCGACTGGCGTTGTCGCCAACGGTTGTCTTGTAGTAGAGATTCACGCCTGCGTCACGGAGCTGCTGCGCAATCCATGCCGCGTTCGTATCTACGATCTCTCCGAGCAGTATCTCCGTTCCGGTAGTGATTATCTCCGCCGAAATCGGCTGGGCGTCTGTCGTCATACTGTCGCCCACGCAGACTAGAGCATCAGAGAAGCTTGACGCGAATCGACTTGATCCGGTCCGCCAGCTCAGGATGCTCATTGGATCGCGTCTGTTCCTCAAAAACCCTCAAGCTCGCAACGAATTCGGGAGTCACTAGGCTCCGGTTCTGACGCAGCAATTCCCGTATCGCGGCATTGTCGGGCGCCGTGATCAGCTTATTCAGCAGTTGCATGTCTTCCGGCATCTGCTCCTGAAGGATCGTCAACGCCTGTTCATAGACGCGAGCCAATCGCTGTGCCGCGCCCGTGGAACCCGCCTCTTCCATGCGCCGGATGTGCTCCGCCAGAAGCGCAAGGAACGACTCGTCCAGGTCATCGACCCGCTCCCGCAACGCAGCCTCCGTATCGGTCGCCTGCAATACCTCCTGCAGAAGCTCTTGGGCGCCCACGGCAGACTGTTGCTGGGTCTGTCTTTGCTGCGCCGCTACCTGCTCCTGCACGCCGATCAGGAACTCTCGCAAGTCCTCAAGGTTCTCGCGTTCGTCGTCGTTCTCCGCCTGATCGATGCGCTGCGCCAACATCATGAGAAACTCATAGTCAGCCGCCACACCCGTAACCATGGCAAACGTGCCGACGAGTCGCTCCGCGTCGTCATCCTCCCACGCTTCGAGCACGATCTCCAGTAGCTCCTGGCGCGTGGTTTCTTCCGTAATTCGACTGAGAAGGGCCTGTATGCGCTCGGCCTGCTTCTTGACCTCTTGCCCAGCCTCCGTGCGCTCCAGCAGCTTCTCGCGCAGCAGCCGCAGTGAATCCAACTCCCCATTCTGTGCTTCGGCCGACGCGCCAGCAACAGTATCTGGTCCAGCATCGTAAAGAACTCACGATCTACGAGGCCTTTACTGCGTTCCAGAGCCAAGTCAAGCGCCTTGTCGTCATTCGCCAGGCTCAGAAGCTTCTGAAGCAAGGCCGACTGGTCACGCTGTCTGCGCAGCATCTCAGGCGTGACGCCCTCAAACTCCCACATCTTCTCCATCATCCGATCGAAGTCGATGAACTCACGCGGTTGCAGCATATAGCCTCGCTGCGACTTGGATCGGATCTTGGCCATCAGGGCCCGAGTAAGGTCACCGATTATCTTCTGCTGTTGCAGCCTGTCCCCAGCGCCCTCCATGGGAGCATACACGCCCAGAAATTCATTCTCCGGGTCGTGGATCATCAGGGGTGCGTTGAGTTGACCGCCAGCGCCGCAGGCCTGGCATACGCCCACGTTGATCTGGCCGCCGAGCAGCGGCGACCGCAACTCAGGATTTGCGCCCAGGTCGATGATGCTGAAGACGGGCACCGCGTAGGGCGAACCGCAATTTGGGCATTGCACCTGCGCGCCCTGGGGCGGGAACAGAATGTCCGGCCTGCGGCCTTGTGCCGGCTGCCCTGCAGCAGCCTGTGCGCCGGCCGGCGCTTGCGCCGGAGCCGTGTCCTGAGGCTGCGCCTCTTCCGGCTTCGTCGCTGGTTTTCGCTCCGCCGAACCATAACCGGAAGGCAACTCAATCTTGCCCTCTTTCTTTCGGCTCGTTCTCTTGTCCGGGCAGCAATATCCCACTCATTGTGATTCCTTTTCACATACAATCGTACCAAGGCATATCGTCTGATTGTAACTGAATCCACCCACGCTACCAAGAACCGGACTTCGCAGACTCAATTCGAAATGCGCAGGTCGTCAGGACGAATTACTGAGGGAGGCGGCGCCCGCCCCATGCTGAGTTTCCCAACGTCAATTCCTAGCCGGCCCAGCTACGGATACGAGACCGGCCATTCGCGTGCGCCGGGCACGATCCCGCCCCCACGGTCCGTGAATGGGGCAAGATCCGTGACGTAGTTCAGGGGATTGGGCGACTGCAGATATTTCGCCATCGCGTTGTAGCCGGCCACGAACATCGCCTCCGTATGGGAGAAGTCCTTGAACCACGTCTCCGCGAAGGCGCCAATATGCACGTGATGCAAATCAACGGACTCGTTCTCCCGCGCCCGCGCCAGGTCACGCCGCAGCGATTGCACGATCATCGTGTTCAGGCTCCTAAATGCGACATCGACGACGCCTTCCGCATATTCTTCCTCTTGCTCCGTGCTCGACACGTTCACAACGTAGATCTCAGTTGCGCCTCGATCCATGGCGTAGCTGGCCGCGACATTTGCCAGTACCCCACCATCTACCAGTTGCAGTTCGCCATACCTGACCGGCGGGTGAATTACCGGTATCGATGCGCTGGCCAATACCGCGTCAACGAGGTGGGTCTTGGGATCCTCGCCAAATATGAACAACCGGTTGTGTCGTATCTCCGCCGCCGGTACATACAGCGGTATCCGAAGATCGCCGAACCGGGTCACGCCTGGAGGCAGACCTTCCTCTATCATCTGCCGCACGCCGTCGCTCGAATACAGGCTGTCCGCCTTGCGCAGCACACGCCAGGCGACAGTGAACAGATTGCCGGGATAGACTATCTTTGCGTCTGCTTTTCGCCAGGCCGCGTCGAAGCGCGTCCAACGACTCGCTCGAAAACCCACGCGCGGCGACATGCGCGCCATTGATTGCCCCGACCGACGTGCCTACAATGAACTTGGGCCGTATGCCGCCTTCGAGGAGCGCTCGCAACGCGCCCACCTCAAGCGGCCCCCGGTTGCCTCCTCCGCTCAGCACAAACGCAATCATGTTCCCCCCGCTGACCGGCACAGACGGCGCGCAACTGCGCGGCTACTCATCGCGCCCAGCCCCCTCGATGACAACCACGTATTCACCCTTCAGCGTTTTGCCTTCCACGAGACCGTGAAGGCTGTGCAACGTCCCTCGATCCATCTGCTCATACATCTTCGTCAGGTCATTCGCCAGCGCCGCACGCCTGTCGCCATATACGGCAAGCGCATCGGCCAAGAATGCCGCAAGACGGTAGGGGCTCTCATAGAAGACAAGCGTATGGGGGGAGTCAGCGTCCACCTCGAGGAACCGAATTCGCGGTCCCCGTTTGCGCGGTGGGAAGCCGCGAAACGTGAAGCTATGTACGGGCAGCCCAGATAGCACCAGCGCCATGACCAGCGCCGTCGGCCCCGGCGCCATCGTGACACCGATTTCGGCGCCTGCCTCGTTTTCTTGCAGCACCCTGCGCACCAACGTGAATCCCGGGTCGGACACACCCGGCGTACCTGCGTTCGTCACGAGTGCAACCGACTGCCCTGCGCGTAGAAGACCGAGGAGCCGGGTCCCTGCCTGTTCTTCATTGTGCTCGTGAAACGCAATTTGCTGCGCATCGATTTCGAAATGCTTCAGCAGCCTGCCCGTCTTGCGGGTATCCTCGCTCGCCACGACATCTACAGAACGCAGAATCTCCAGAGCGCGCAGGGTGATGTCGTCGAGATTGCCGATCGGCGTGGCGACCAAATAGAGGGTGGGCATGGAACGCACTTCGGCGTCCACTATTCCGTCAGGGTGCCCTTCGTGCTGGGAACCCCGCTTCGACGTTCATCGACCGTCCACGCTCCGCTCAGGGCCCGTCCCAATGACTTGAACAGCCCTTCGATCTTGTGGTGGTCGTTGCGTCCATACAGGACCTGCGCATGGAGGTTCAGCCGCCCATGAATCGCCACGGACTCCAGCAAATGAAACATGAGGTCGGTGCCCATCGTTCCGACGCGCGGCGTATCGAAACTTGCATCGAAGACGCAATACGGGCGTCCGCCCAGATCTACCACCGTCAACGCCAGCGCCTCGTCCATCGGCACGTAACTATGCCACGTGCGCACAATCCCGGCCCGATCTCCCAGCGCCTGGTCGATTGCCCGGCCCAGGCATATCATCACGTCTTCCGCGGTGTGATGCTCGTCGATGTGAAGATCGCCCGTCGCGTTCACCTCCAGGTCCATCAGACCGTGGCTCGCCATCAACGTGAGCATGTGGTCGAGAAAGCCGATTCCCGTCTGCACGTCCGCGTTGCCCCGTCCGTCGAGGTTGAGCGTCAGCGAGACCTTCGTCTCCTTTGTCTCACGCTGTACCGTTGCCGTTCGCACGAATGAACCCTCCAGCCAAGATTGGCGGCGAAATCTGCCCTTGCGCGTTGATGCGCTCTTCGCCCGATGCGCGCCCAACGAGACGATGCCGGCGAGGTATTCCCGGCCGGTGGTGCAGGGCGACGCTATCCCGCCCGCTGCAAGACCTCCAGTAGCCGATCCGAGTGCTCCGGTCTGCCCACGGAAATACGAATACAGTCATCAAGTCCAGGTGACGAGTAGTACCGCACCATCACGCCGTTCTGCTCCAGCGCGGATTTGAGTTCGCCTGCGGCAATACCCCTGACCCTGCACAGAATGAAGTTGGCCTCGGACGGCATGGGATCCAACACCGGCACGCTTGCCAACATGCGCGTAGAGTCGGTCACGTTCTGCCCGAATCAGCGCTGCCGTCTTATCGATTTCGGACCGGCTGCGCAGACTGGCCAACCCAGCCACTGTCGCCGCTACGTTCACGTTGTACGGCTGCTTGAACTTCCACAGATGGGGCATCAGCCACTCAGGACACACCGCATACCCCAACCGCAGGCCGGCCATCCCCGCCACCTTACTGAACGTGCGCACTACGATCAGGTTCGCGTGGTCGGCTACCCAAGAGACGCGGCTCTCCCGTCCGGAGAACTCCACGTACGCCTCGTCCAGCACCACGACAATCGGCAATGCGAGCAGCCGCCGCAGGTCGTCGTCCGGCAGCCAATTTCCCGACGGGTTGTTTGGCGAGGCGAGGAAGACAAGCTTCACCCTCGAACGCGACGGTTCCACGGAGGCGGGGGAAGCCCATTCCTCCACCGCTTGAGCGATCGCATCGACATCGACCGCATAATCATGACGTACGCCAAACGTCGATCACTTGCGCCCCGTTGATTCTCGCGTCGAATCGGTACATTCCGAACGTAGGTGGACAGTTGATGACAGCGTCGCCTGTCTCGATGAACAGCCGGCACACGTAGTCGAGAAGTTCGTCTGCGCCATGCGTCGCCAGTATCGTATCGGCCGAAACGCCCAGGGCGGCCGAAAGCTCGGCGCGCAATTCAGTCTGTTCGGGGTCGGGATAGATGTGGTAGTGGGCGTACTCCGCAAGCGCCTCGGCAACCGCGGCGCGGGTCCGTAGGGATTCTCGTTCGCATCCAGCTTCACGATGGCGGACGGATCCAGCCCCAACCGCCTGCTGAGGACCTCAAACGGCTGGATCGGCGTATAGGCATCGAGCGCCGCAATGTCCGGGCGAAGCAATTGCAACCAGTCGACAACCGCGTCCGTCATTCGTCGTCCTCCGCAAGCCTGCGTTCGACTGCCGCAGCGTGGGCGCTCAATCCCTCGGCCTGCGCCAACGTGATCGCGGCTTGGCCCGTATGCCGAAGAGCCTGCTCGTTCAGGCCCACGACGCTAATGATCTTCAGGAAATCCGTGACGTTGATGGGGCTGGCAAATTTGGCCGTGCCGCCCGTTGGCATCACGTGACTGGGACCGGCCACGTAGTCTCCAAGCACCTCGAAACTCCGTTCGCCGAGAAAGACGCCGCCCGCGCTTTGCACCGCGCCAAGATGTTCCCACGGGTTCTGCACGAGCAAGCAAAGATGCTCGGGCGCGTACTCGTTCGCCAGTTCGAAACAGGATGCCAGGTTCGGCGTCACCACGATCCCGCTGCCGCGCGCCAGCGACCCTGCAATAATCTCCGCTCGCGCCAGCTCCTCCATCTGCGTGAGGACAGCCGCGCGCACGCGTTCCGCAAGTTCGACGCTTGGCGTCAACAGGATCGCGCTAGCCAGCACGTCATGCTCTGCCTGCGCCAACATGTCCGACGCAACCATCTCGGCGTCCGCATGCTCGTCCGCGATGACAACGGTTTCTGTCGGACCGGGCAGCCCGTCGATCCCGACCATGCCGTACACCTGACGCTTCGCCAGCATCGTGAAGAGATTGCCCGGCCCACAGATCTTATCGACGCGCTGCACGGTCTCCGTACCGAATGCCAGCGCCCCGATAGCCTGCGCACCGCCGGACACATACACGGCGTCCACGCCCGCAATCTCGGCCGCGACCAACGTGAGCGGATGCGGAAGACCCGTATCGCGCTGCGGCGGCGTGATCACCACTACGTTCTGGACGCCTGCGACCTTTGCCGGGATTGCCGTCATCAAGAGCGAACTTGGGAGCGGCGCAGTTCCGCCGGGCGTATATACGCCGATGCGCTGTATGGGGCGCACGAGCTGCCCTAGCGTGCCTTCCTCGTCGTTATGTATCCAACTGATCGACGGCTGACGCAGGTGGAACTCCTCGATGCGCCGCGCCGCCAACCGCATGGCGTGCGCCACACCCAGGTCCACTTGGTCGTACGCCTGCTTGGCGGCATCCGGCGGCGCTTGAATGGAATCCAACTCAACGCCGTCAATTCGTCTCGCCCATTCGCGCAGCGCCGCGTCGCCGCGGTCGCGCACGTCACGCAAGACGATGCGCACCGCTGCGTCCGGCGAGAGGCGCTCACCAAATATCGTCTCG
Source organism: uncultured Chloroflexia bacterium (assembly GCA_963752485.1). Classification (GTDB taxonomy): domain Bacteria; phylum Chloroflexota; class Anaerolineae; order Caldilineales; family Caldilineaceae; genus JASGTU01. The sequence continues at coordinate 299,401 of CAVVYP010000006.1, read as the reverse complement.
ATTCGCCTCCGCCATCTCCTTCGAGACTTCGACCTCGTCCCACATGCCGCGCCGCAAGATCGTCGCCTGTGCAGTTGGGACATCGTAAATCTGCATGGTTCGCTCCGCTCTGATGGCTATTTGTCCCGTTGACTACTTTGTCAGACGCTCGGCGTCCTCGATCTTACCCAAGACGACTAGGACGTCATTCTCCATAATCTCGAAGCTGCCGCTAGGGATGACGATCAGCTCGTCGCCTCGCCGTACAGCCATGGCGTTCAGGCCGTATCGCTGGCGCAAATCCGTCTCCGCCAATGTGCGGCCCCAGAAGCTGGGCGGCGCCATCAATTCGACCACGCCCACTTCCTTACTCACTTCCAGGTAGTCAATCACGTTGCCGGCGGCCAATCGACGCGCAAGGTGCACGCCCGCTTCGTGCTCGGGCAACACGACCTCGTCCGCGCCCACCTGCATCAGAATCTCGCGCTGCGTGCGCGTCCGCGCCTTGGCGATTACGCGATTCACGCCAAGCCTGCGCAGGAGCACCGTCGTCAGAATGTTACTTTCGAAATCGGTGCCAATGCACACGATACCCGTGTCGAAGGCGTCCACACCGGCCTGGCGCAGTGCGTCAATGTTCGTAGCGTCCAGTTGGATAATGTTTGGCAGCGCCGTGCTGAGCGTCTGCACCCTGTCCATGTCTTCGTCAATCGCAAGCACGTTGTAACCGTAGGATGCCAGCGTCATCGCCACGGATGCGCCAAAGCGGCCAAGCCCGATGACGACGTACTCTTCCTTCCGCGGACTCTGCGTTTCGCTGCGAGGCAGGACCGCGCTCACCGTTTCGACCCGATGCCCGTCGTCTGTGGGCTTCTTGCCGCCCTGCCCGCCAAGTCGCCCCAGAAATCCGCTCCACCCCGAACCCGTGTCTGCCACGCTATCTCTCGCTTTCACTGCGCCACGGACTGTCGAACGTCATCCTCACGACGGCCGCAGCCCTTAGTCACGCGTTCCTCGGCTACCGCAGGTTTGTCCTACGCCTGCTGCGCCCGTCGCGGATAGAATGAAACATCGTACGTACGCAGAACGCCGTCCTCGTATTCGAACTTGGCCGAGAAGAACTCGTCTCGGTCCAGCCAGGGAATGAAGAGCAAATCGCCGGCCCACAACTTCAGATTCAGCAGATCGGCGTCATCCACCCACTCCAACACGCCCTCAGGCGAGTCAATCAGTTCGCCGGTGAAGTCATGGGCTACGAAGACAAAAGCATACCAGTCGTCGTCGTTGTTGAAGCTCGGAAAGGTCAACACGCCGCGCAGTTCAGGTTGGATGAATCGACAGACCGCTCTCCTCGCGCACCTCACGGACCACACAGTCTTCCGGAGATTCCCCCGGCTCAAACTTTCCGCCAAGTCCGTTCCACTTCCCGGCATGCATATCATTTGGCTTCTTGATGCGGTGCAGCATCAGCGTCTTGCCGCCGGACCGGACGTAGCAGAGGGTTCCCATCTTCATGGCGAATTCACGAGTCTCGTTCCACATGTCGGACCAAAGCCACTAGCTGCTGAATGGTCTCGTCCGGCGTCGAATCCGTCGTGTCGATCAACGCGGCATCGGCTGCGACGGCCAGAGGCGCCAACTCGCGGCTGCTGTCGATGGCGTCCCTGCGCATGATGTCCGCAAGAACAGCGTCGTACGCAGCCTCGACGCCCTTCCCCTGTAACTCGGCGTGGCGCCGCCGGGCGCGCTCTTTGGCTGATGCATCCAGGTAGACCTTGACCGGCGAGTCCGGAATAACGACCGTGCCTATGTCGCGCCCGACCATGACGATCCCCATCTTCTCGCGTTCGCCGGTCCCGTACTCCGCGGCGACGCGCCGCTGTTGCCGGCCTAGGGCAGCGCGCACGCGACCGTGGGCGGACACCGCAGACACGGACCTGTCAACATGATCTGTCCTGATGAATGCAGTCACATCGCGGCCATCCACCAGTACCCTCGAGGAGCCCCGTCCAACGCCGTCCGCGCCTTCCAGTGGTGCTACGTCGATCACAATCGACTCCGCCAACTCGCCCACCGTGTCACGGTCGCGCACGTCAAGACCGCGCTCCAGCGCAGCCCAAGTCACCGCACGGTACATCACGCCTGTATCAAAGAAGAGATAGTTCAGAGCCTCGGCCAGACGTTGGCCAATCGTGCTTTTGCCGGACGCCGCAGGACCGTCGATGGCAATGATTGCCGGCGAAAGCCTTGCGCCTGCTGGACTGCGACTGTCGTCTGCATGCGTCGACTCCTGCATATCCGCCTGGCTATCGACAAGCTGCGCCATCGCGTACGGCCTCCGACTGGTTGTCAGGCATCATCCCCGCCGGCTCCCTCGACGTCGCGTCGTATTGCTCCGTAGGCGGCGCCCCTTTCCGCCCGCGCCGGAGTCGCTCCCGCCGGAACTTCCCCCGGGAAAGAGCGTCTGTCGAAGCTGGGATACCTCCTTGTGCGTCAAGTGCTCTGAACCGCCAGGCGACAGCGCTCCCAACTCGATCGTGCTGATCGACCAACGGATTAGGCGCAGTGTGGGATAGCCGACATTGGCAGTCATGTGCCGAATTTGGCGCTTCTTGCCCTCGTGCAGGCGCACCTCAAGCCACACGCCCTTGACCGGCCCGGGCGAAAGGCGCAGATCCGGCGGTAGGCCCGTCGCAATGCGAACGTATGCCGGGGCTGTGCGCCCGCTCTCCAGTTCGATCCCGGTTCGCAACGCGGCAAGCGCCTCTTCTGTCGGACGTTCCGCCAGTAGCACGTAGTAGGTCTTTTCATGTCGAAATCGCGGGTGTGTCAGCCGGTGCGCGAGTGCGCCGTCATCCGTCAGCAACACGAGGCCTTCGCTGTTCAGGTCCAGTCGCCCGACCGGATAGAGACGTCTGCCCTTGGCGGAGACCAGGTCGGCGACGGTCTGCCTGCCGCGCGTGTCGCCACCGACGTCGGAAAGAACGCCACGTGGTTTGTTGACCTTGATGTACGCATGCCGTTCGTGGAAGTGCAGCGGGCGCCCGTCCACCGTGATCGTCACCAGATCGGGATCAGCCTTTGCGCCAAGCTCAGTAACGGTGTGACCACCAACCTGTACCCGTCCGGCCGAAATCAACTTCTCGCAGGCGCGGCGGCTGCCCACGCCGGCATTTGCCATGATCTTCTGCAACCGTTCCTCGGGCATTCTCAGCGCACCGTCAGTTCGTTCTGTGCCACGACGTCATCCCCCGACCGCCAAACCACTGTCCCCACAGGCTGCGAGCGTTCCAAGCTGGCCCCGTCAACCACATCGACATGGCGGAATCCGATCACATCCGGGTCCCCCCATCGATGGCGCAGAATCATGACCGGGTCGCCGTGGGCCTGCAACGGAATCTGTTCGCCATCTTCATCGTACAGTCGATTCAACACGGACAGATCCTCCGCATCACCCTGAGCCCATTCATAGTTGGCTCGATACAGGTCGTGAAGGCTGGCCACGTCCGCGTACCGGTCTTCGCTGCCAAGCACCACGATCAACAGACGGCGATCTCCATCATTCACGCTCAACACCAGACACTGACCCGCCAGCGAAGTAGTCCCAGTCTTCACGCCGTCCACGCCCGGATACAGGTCCAGCATTTCGTTCGTATTGGCCAGCGAATGCCCGGCAACCAGCGCATCACGCGTCGCCACAATCTCGCGAAACAGCGGGAACTCGAGCAGACGCAGCGTGAGGGTGAGTATGTCGTCTGCGCTGCTGACGTGGCCCTCTGCATCCAAGCCGTGCGGATTCACAAACGTCGTATCGTCCAGACCCAACTCCTGCGCTCTGCCGTTCATCATATCCACGAAGCCACCGGCGTCACCGCCGGTATAGCGGGCCAGCGTCGCGGCTGCGTCATTGCCGCTGGCTACGAGCAGCCCCCACAGCAGGTCCCGGACCGTAACGACTTCTCCATCCTCAAGCCCCATGCTCGCGCCGCCTACGAGGTCGGCGCCGGCGACCGTGACTTCATCGCTCAGATTCTCGGTTTCCAAGACGAGGAGCGCTGTCATCAGTTTGGTCAGACTAGCGGGCGGCAAACGTTGCTCCGAGTTTCGGCTGTAGAGCGTACGACCCGCGTCGACATCGTACACGATCAGAGCGTCAGCAGTCACGGCCGGCGGCTGCGCCGCATGGTACCACTGTCGCAACTCGCCGGGCGTCAGGCGAATCGTGGCGCCGGACTCCCGGTCGACCATTTTCGGTGGGCCGAATCCCATCAGGGCCAGGGCCGCAAGCAAGTTGAAAAGCGCGATCAGGCATGTGCGCCCGATGAAAAGAAAACGCATGCGGCGAGACTCACAGCAGATGAAGAACGTGACGACGTCATCGAATTCGGCAGACCTCGCTGCAAATTCTATCCCATTTGCGGCTACGATCAAAAGGCATTGAGGCGCCACAAAGTGGGCGTACCTGGCAGCAACCTCGGTCGAGGCGGTCCCGCGGTCCCAGGACATACGTATGCGCGCGCAGGACTATCGCACACAAGTACCATATCTTGGCGTTGTCGGACTGTAGCGACTTTCGCGCACCGGGCCCGTGCTCAGGTGTATTCGTGGCAAAATTGTACGATTTGGGTGCGTCCCAAATTATTCCGGAGTACTGACAATAGCTCGCGTGCTCGTGTGAGCATGGCCGAGACACACGCCGAAAAGCGGTCTGATCGCTTCGGCATACCTCCGGCCCAAATATTTGGGACGCACCCGTACGATTTCGCCCGCTTGACAGTTCTCTCCCCGGCGGATAATATAGTATCAAGTTGAAACTTTCCTTGTGCCTCAACACATCAGGAATCACACTATGCTACAAATGTCGCCGGAGAAATCGATCTCAAATGATTTAGTTGATAACGTACTCGATTTTATCGGGGTACTTTCTTCTACCGTCCGCAGTGTCAGGTATTCGTTTGAGGCCGCCACAGAAGTCAATCCACAAGAGCTCATGGTCCTGTCAGAGCTGTCGGAACACGGTCCTATGCGCGTGAAGGACATCGTCGACCGCCTCGTCGGCGTGAGTCCAAGCACGCTGACCCGCATCTTAGACAGGCTTGAACAGGAAGGCCTCGTACGGCGTACGCTCAATCCCGTTGACCGCCGCAGCTTTCGCGTATCCCTGACAGAGCGCGGCGTCTCCATTGTGGACGACTACACAGCCGACCTGGAGGATGTTGTCCGGCGTATGCTGCACCCGCTCACGCCTGCCGAGCGCATGATGCTGGCCGAGCTCCAGTCCACTATGGCTTCCGCCCTGGACCGGCAAGAGGCCGAGTCAGCGATCGAAGTCGCGGCCTGACAAGCGCCGCAGTCCCCTCCCGCCAGCCTACGCATTCGATTTCGCAAGTTCCCACCGAACTAACCACGAATCGGTATAATTCCGTCTCAATACTGTACCATTATTGAATTGTTCTATTTTGGAATAGTTTTGTATTCGTATATTACTTGAATTGAATGTATTTTGAAACGGAATTCTTCCACTATGGGCCTATCGCTGAAATGAGCGCAAAGACGTTCGGAGATGCGTCGACTGCGGGGATCGGGGGCAGATGCCCAGGGAGGGCTACACAGCTGCAACCTCTTGAATCTGGTGTTGCTCCATAAGTTGCCGGAGTACAGCCGTGGCGTGCGCCATGCCCTCCACGCCGCTGAAACCGCTGCTGTGCCCGGCGATGGCCAGATGCGGTTCCAACGCCAGGAAGCCCGAATAGCCGCTGGTTCGTAGCCGGTCCAGCAACATCCCGACTTGGCCGTCCCCCTGCCCTGCCGGACGCACCTCGCCGTTCGCTAGCGCATCCTTCACATGCACGTGCGCCACGTGGGACCCAAGCGCCGGCCAGCCGTCCTCTGTGGGCGCATCCTCGCCAACCTGCACGAAATTCGCGGGGTCCCAGGCGAAGCGCAGTGCAGGGCTGTCCACGCCTGCGAGCAACGCATGGCAGCGGGCGATCGTATCGCCGACGATGCCTTTTTCGTTCTCGAGTAGCAGTGTGAAACCACGTCGCTCCGCCAGCGCGGCCAACTCCGAAAGCCGCTCGATTGACTCTGCCACGTACCGGTCATACGCTGCTGGGGCCGCACCCTCCGGTGGATAGAAGGAGAACACGCGTACAAGGCGCACGCCCAGCGCCGAAGCGATCTCGAACGCCCGCTCCAGATTCTCGAGTTCCTGCTCCGGCGGCTGCGCCAAGGGTGACTTCCCGATAGGGCTCCCTATGGCGCTGACCTTGATTCCGGATGTCCGGCACTGCTCCCGGATCATGTGCACCTCGTCATCGCTTAGCGCAAGGACGTTCTTGCCCCACACGCCGCGCAGTTCCAAGTATCCGATCTTGAGTTGTACAAGCGTGCCAAGCTGCTCGGACAACTCGTCCGCTATCTCGTCTCCAAATGCGCTCAATGCGACCTGAGATGACATTAGGCTCTCCCTTTACTTTGGTGACCGATTCCGACGCCATGCGTTCGTACGATCTGCGCAGGCTATCCAGGTTGCCCACGCAGTCCCGCCAACAACTGTGCATACGCTTCTCTGTCCAACGGAAGCTCTACCGCCTCGCCCGCGTGACCGGAGTAGATCATTGCGTTCGCCAGTTCCAGCGACATGCGCCCTTGCCGCCCGTCGGCCATCAACGGCGCGCCCTCGACGATCGCCCGGTGCAAGTCTGCGTACACATCGGCGTGCGTTCCGAAGCCGGGCTCCATCTCCACAGCGACGGCCGACATACCCGGCGCGTCGTACATGCCAGGATGCGTCGCGATATGGTGGACCAGATCGTCGGAGTATTCCATGAACTCCAGCGTGCCGTCTTGCTCGAGTCGAATCCTGCCTTTGGTTCCCACGATCTCCATGCGCCGGGGCCCCGCCTCGGCTGTGCTGAAGTAGATCGTGCCCACCGCACCGTTCGCATACTCGGCCATCGCAAGAACGGTGTCCTCCGTCTCAATGGCATGGCGCAGTGTCTTGGTCCAGGCGAATATCTCGCGCGGCAAGCCCGCCAGGTGACATACCAGATCCAGTCCGTGGGGCGCTTGGTTCAGAAGCACGCCGCCTCCCTCCCCTTTCCATGTCCCTCGCCACCCCGCGCTGCGATAGTAGGCCGCGGGCCGCATCCACGGCTCGACCAACTCCACGCGCACCAGTTCGCCAAGGCGGCCCGACGCGATCAGCTTGTGCGCAGTCTTCACCTCCGGCCTGTGGCGCTGCTGGAAGTTCACGGCCAACAGCCGCTTGTTGCGGTCCGCAGCCGCGATCATGGCGTCCGCCTCGCTCACTTCCACGGCCATTGGCTTTTCGACCAATACGTGGCTGCCCGCATCCAGCGACTCGATGGCGATCGCGGCATGAAAGGGATGAGGCGTCAGGATTACGGTCACGTCCGGTTCCACGGCTTCCAGCATAGACCGGTGGTCCGAGTAGAACGGCGCGCCGAGCTCCGCCGCCCGTAGTTGGCCGACCTCGCCGTTCACGTCCGTGACGCCGACGATCTCCACTGTGGGCTGCAGGAGCCCCAGCTTGTGTGCGCTCAAGATACTCGCGCCGACCCCTACGATGGCGTAGCGGAGTATCGTCTCAGGTGTACTGGAATTGTCTGTCATCGATGAGTCTCCGATGCGTTTGGTTGATTTGGGACTTGAGTCTGATTTGAACGAGCTACCGCACTATCTTTCACGTAGCGACGGCCGAGTCGGTTCCGGCGCTTCCGGCAGCAAGACCATGCGCTGCACCGTCGCCTCGTCGACGGCTTGCCTGGTCCATGGCATCGCATGATACACGCCCTCGCGCCACATGTCGACCTGATCGGCATAGTTTGCAGCCAATGGGTGTCCGGACTGTCCCGTCGTGAGACACGCCTGCGCAGCGTCCCAATCGCTCGTGTCGATGATCTGCCTGTAGTTCGGCAGTACCTGCACAACCGATGGGGGCAGCGTGGGCAGCGTCCCCGTCTGCAATGGCGTCGTGGCGTCGCCGCCGACCGGGAACGGGCCGCGATTGAATAACGTGCGCAACATACGTGCGCCGCCAAGCGGATGGCTGAAGCGCACTTGGTGGAGGCGACCCCACTCCCATCGCCGGGCATTGTCGCCCAGGTCTTTGCGCAGTCGCGCCACTGCAAGCGTCAGCGCCTCGCTCAACACTTCGTATCGATCCCGTTCGCGACCCGTGGCCGCATCGGCGTACCAATGCGACTCCGCATGGTCCTCAATCAACTTCGTGAGCGCCGCCGCACTCCGCAACGAGAAGCCGCGGTCCCCAAAGAGGGGCGCCGAGTTCGCACCCAGAAATACCGGGTAGGCTCCGCCCAGCTTATCGCCATACACCAGCCCAAGCAGGATTCTCCAGGCATATTGAAACACGGTCGCCGCAGAGCTGTCCGCCGCCATGCGGTAGTCCCACTTGCGCAGAAGTCCGGCAGCCACCTTCTCATAGGAATCCTGAGGCTCCAGCCGGCCAAACCACGGAGCAAGAGATCTAGCGAATCCGCTACCCGTGTCCATCTGCATCTCCGCAATGTCGCGCAGAGTCAGACGCTCCTTCTCCAAGATCACATCTTCCAATCGCGCTGCTCGCCATCCGGGATCAACTTCCGAACCCAGGTCGTGGGCGCCGGCGGCGGCGTCCATCCTGGCGTTTGCCGCCACCACATACCCGGATGGCGGATTGAACTCATGCGGCAACTCTGCAGCAGGAACGAAACCGGTCCAGTCGAAGGCTCGATCCCAGCCGGGGGCCGGAACCAGACCGCTGCCTCCGCCCCGAATCGGCACCTTTCCTGCCACACAGTACCCGATGTTGCCGTCGGCATCTGCGAAGGTAAAAATTCAGCGCAGGCGTCGCCCAATCCGCAAGCGCAGTGCGAAATGCGTCCCAGTCCTCGGCCCGATTCAGAGCCAGAAGCGCCTTGAACGTGTCCGTCGATTCAGACCCGGCCCAGCGCAAACTCAACGCGCGCTGCGCGCCATCCCCGTGAATACGACCACCTGTGACAGAATCCAATAGCGGCCCGTGACGGCTGACGCGTACTCGCTCCATGTGCACGGCGCCGTCGCCACGCACGCGGATCGGTTCGTCGTGAATCTCGGCGTTTAGCCATCGCCCGTTGTCCTCGAACTGATCCGCATTGTCAGGGCTCAATTTCTCGAGATACAGGTCCTGCACATCGCACACTGCGTTGGTAAGTCCCCATGCGACGGCCCGATTGTGCCCACTCCACACGCCAGGTACGCCGGGTATGGTCGCCCCGCTCACTTCGTACGCCGGTGACGACAGGTGCGCCTCGTACCACTGCACAGGTATCTGCACGCCCTGATGCGTGTCGTTGGCGAGAAGCGCAGTTCGTGTCGCAGTTCGCTTGGGCGCGATCACCCAGCTATTGCTCCCGTTCGCATGGCCGTTGACGCCCAGCCACGGCCGTACCCTCTCGTAGTCCGCCAGCATTCCCTGGGCAAGAATGGCTATCTGTCGATCCGCGCCGTCAACCGATTCGCCCTCCGCGCCGGTTCCAGACTCACGGTACAGGGGCTCAAGCTCCGTCGCTCGCTCGGGTCCGAGCTCCGCAACCAGCATAAGCCGCACAAGTTCGGATTCCCAGTTGCCGCTGTAGCTCCAGGCAAGTAGCTTCAGACATGCAACCGAATCCAGCGCGCTCCAGGGTTCAGGCTGCACGCGGAGCAAGTTGAACTCTGCTGCCAGTTTGCCGGGGTTCTGCCGGATAAACTCATTGACGCCTGCTGCATATGCCTCAAGCGCCTGGCGTTCGGGCGCGTCCATGCGATCCAGTTCTGCCCGCGCGGCCCGACCGAGGCCGATGGCACGACTGAAACGGTCCGCATCGAGCGCCGCCTCGCCGAAGACCTCCGCCAATCGACCCAGCGCCACCCTGCGCCTCTGCTCCATCTGCCACAATCGATCCTGCGCATGCACGAACCCAAGGGCGCGGAACAAATCCGCGTCGTTCTCGGCATACAAATGTGGAATCCCATGCCGATCGCGCAGCACTTCGACGTTGGCCTGAAGCCCGCGCACCTTCGCGTCCCGGTCCAGCTTCGGAACTGGACGCTGTATGCGTCGCCAATACACGTAGATGAGAGCAACCGCCAGAAAGAGTGCGCCCAACACGATGAGCAGGAAGGCAACTATGAGCATTTGGTTTGCATTGCGCCCATGTCGATCTTACCGTCGAGTGTACCTGGTCCTACTGATGAACTCGGCCAGGTCCGTCCATCCTATGTTAGTTATAGCACAGCACAAGAGTTCGCCAACAAAAAGCATTTCGGGTACTCAATACCTTCGCCAGTTTCTCAGGTTCTGCTGGCAGCAGACTGACGGTGAATGCTGCCCAGTGTAGCCACGAGTTGAACGATGTGGCTAGAAATAAATGAAGGGGGTGGTTCTGGCAACAGATTTAGTGTCTCAATCGCGTATCTGCGGCCGCGGAAAAAGCTCTTCAAGTCCAAGATGCCGACATCGGTATCTGTTTGGCGCATCTGCTGCAAGAGATAGTGGGAGAGGTTGACCATAAAGAGAGAAAGCCCGACGGCATTGGCGATGGGTCTCTCCTTGACGTTCATGAAATCTTCCAGCCCCCAGAACTGCTTGGCATCTCTGAAGTTGAACTCGATCTGGAAGCGCAGTTGGTAGTAGTCGATGAGCCTGTCATAGTCAAGGGTCAGATCGTCACTGAACAGGACCACATGGCCTCGGGCGCCGGAGACCAGATCGGTTTTGACGATAATGACGACATTCAGTGGCGCCGCAAAGCATTTGTGCAGCATGGACGCCTGGTAGATGTCGGTCTGAATCTTCTGCTCTTGAGAGGTGGCCACTCGATACTTGCCCGGGATGGCCTGATAGTCGATCTTGGCGCCGTAGCGACGACGAGGGCCGAATTGTTTCTGCGGTCCGTCATAGACAAAATAGAGGGCGGCATTGTTACGCAGTTTGGAAACCAGATGGAGAGAAGTCGATTGCAGGACCATCCGCAGCACATTGTTGTTGCCAAAATGGCCATCCAAGACCAGATATGAGACAGAACAGAAGCCAGTCACCAGGTTCATCACCTTTTGGAGCAGGCCCTGGACATAACGGAGTTCAGGCGTCCACTCAACTTGCGTCTTGTCCTTGCTCTTGCCGCCCTTGGGACGCCCACGTTTGCTCATTCCCTGAGCACGCTTCTTGCCCTTCGCTTTCTTGCGAGCGGCTTGCTTCTCTTCTGCGCTGCGCACACGCTGCTCGACCAACAATGGATACGAACGTCGTTCTTGCACACTCACCAACGAGAAGGCAAAGAAGGCTACCCCCGGAACAGGCTTGCCATAGAGCGACGAAAAGAACCGATCCAACCCGTATGTCTGCTTTCCCGCCTTGGTCACCACCGTCTCATCGCCAGCCAACAGGTACTCGTGCTCTGGATTCAGCAGATGATGCCGCACAAAGAGCCAGCAGATCGTTGCCCACGGTAATGTCTTGGCGAAGAAGCGTTGCACCGTCCGATAGCTGCCGCCTCCCTCGCTCCAGCGGGAGATGCCTAACATCGTGACCCGACCTGTCATTGTCAGCATCGCCACTACGATTCGGTTCAGTTGTTTGACCGTGGTCTTGTCTACGCATTGGTCGAAACAGGCCAGAAGAGCGATAATGTCTGTCATGAGCGATTGACCTAGATGATGTTCGAGCTTTGATCGGTTTCGATCTCATCTTATTCAATCGCTCTCTTTATGCCTATTCTGGCGAAGGTATTGGGTACTATGCCCGAATTATGGCCGAGCCAAGCAAGGGGAACCGGTTCAGCCCTGGCAAACAAGAGGAAGTGCCAAACAATGCGTGAACACGAGATCACCGTCTACGGGACATACTGGTGCCCCGACTGCCGCCGCTGCAAGAGCTTTCTCGGCGAGCATCAGATACCCTACAACTGGGTCGACGTCGAGCAAGACGCTGAGGCTGAACGACTCGTCATGCGGCTCAACGGCGGCAAGCGCATCATTCCCACCATCGTCTTCGGCGACGGTTCCTTCCTCGCAGAGCCGTCCAACGCCGACCTGGCGTCCAGGCTCGGACTCAAGACCACGGCGAGCCGCAGCTTCTACCCGCACATCGTTGTGGGCGGCGGCCCGGCGGGTCTCACGGCCGCTCTCTACACGGCTCGCGAAGGAATCGATACACTCGTCATCGAGCGCGCCGCGTTTGGCGGTCAGGCCGCCGGCACCGAGAAGCTGGACAATCTGCCCGGCTTCCCCGACAGCATAGCCGGCATAGACTTCGCCAACCGCCTCCGCGATCAGGCGGCCAAGTTCGGCGTTGAATTACTACAGGCACAGGATGTAGTTGGCGTCTCCAGCCGTGACAACTATCATGCTGTCGTAACGGGCGACGGGGCGGAATACAATAGCTGTTCGCTCCTGATTGCGACCGGCGCACGATACAAGCGGCTCAACGCGCCTGGCGAAAACGACTACATCGGGGCCGGCGTCCACTTCTGCGCCACCTGCGACGGACCGTTCTATCGCAACCGGCATGTGGCCGTAGTGGGCGGCGGAAACAGCGCCACAGAGGAAAGCCTCCTGCTTACGAAATTCGCATCGCATGTCACCATTGTCGTCCGTGGCAGCGAGTTCAAGGCCAGCAAGATCGCCCAGGCAACGGTGCTGGAAGATCCCAATGTCGACGTCATGTGGAACACCGAAGTCAAGGAGTTCATAGGCGAAAACTCAAAGCTGACTGCCCTTCGCCTTCGCAACAACGTAACAGGAGATGAGCAGACCACGCCGATCGATGGCGCCTTCATCTTCATCGGCCAGGTACCCAACTCGTCTCTCGTCGCGGCTAGCGGCGTCCGGCTCGATCGCTGGGGCTTCATCGTCACCGGCCATGACCTGGTCCACAGCGGCGATCGTCCCGCCGGATTCGAAGAATCGCGATCCCCAAGTGCTGGAGACCAGCCTGCCTGGGGTATTCGCCGCCGGCGACGTCCGCGCCGGCAGCACCAAGCAGGTGGCGAGTGCGTCCGGTGAGGGAGCCACGGCTGCGCTGCTCGTGCGCGAATATCTGCGAACGGTTTAGCTGCCTGCCATACCGAGCCCTGCGCCCCAAGGAAGCCAACATCGATGCCCAGTCCATTCACAAACTCGCACCCCGTCATCGGCATCACCACCCTACATGGCAACGCCGGTTGGATCGAAGAGAACAGCGCCAACTACCTTCGCGTTCTGCAGGCGCGCTCGGTCCACACCGTGATCCTGTCTCCGGACGCTCCAGCCGTATTCCCCGATGGTCGCTGCTGGCGGCCGGACGCGGACGGCACACTGCATGAGGACATTCTTGAGGACTTGGACGGCGTAGTCCTCTCCGGCGGCGGCGACGTGCATCCCAGCCGCTTTGGACAGGAACTGAACGGCGCCGAGCCTGACAGGATCGACCCCAAGCGCGACGCCCTGGAACTCGCGTTGACAAGTCGCGCGCTGGAACGCGGCGTACCCGTCTTCGGCATCTGCCGGGGCTTCCAGGTACTCAACGTCGCCGCCGGCGGTGAGCTCGTGCAACACTTCGACGGCCACCGTTCGCCCGAGAACGGTACCGCCTATCACATGGTCACCGTCAACGCAGATAGCCGATTGCGCGAAGCCGCGGCAACTCGCGAGCTGCGAGTCAACACGTTTCATCATCAAGGCGTTGGCGTGGACGGAGTCGCGCCCGGTTTCACGGCTACCGGCATCGCGGCGCCGGACGCCTGGCTCGTGGAGGCCATCGAAAGCACCAACCACACCTGGGCTCTCGGAGTGCAATGGCACCCGGAGCGCGACTTCGAACTCGACGCGACGCACGCCCGTATCTGGGACAGCTTCGTGGCCGTTTGCGCGCAGCAACGGAGAAACGGCGGATCATGAAGACTGGACTGTTCGACTACGATCTGCCGGCCTCCTACATCGCACAGCAACCCGCCGAACCGCGCGACAGCAGTAGACTCATGGTCTTGAACCGCACGACCGGCGCTATTGAACATCGCCGCTTCTGCGACATCGGGGACTATCTTGTTCCTGGCGATCTGCTCATAGCGAATGACAGCCGAGTGATCCCGGCGCGGCTGCTATGCGCGCAAGCCCACGGGAGGCAAGGTCGAGATTCTGCTATTGCATCGCTTGGATCCACATGGCGAGAGCTGGCAATGCCTTGTGCGCGGGCGCAACGTCACGCCCGGCGTGACGCTGACCCTCGAGTACGGCGCAGACACCCCGACAATCGCCGGAACGATCGAGAGCGTCGACCCCGGGGGCGCACGCCTCATACGCTTCAGCGAGCCCATCGGAGATATGCTCCACGAATTTGGCGAAATCCCCCTCCCGCCCTACATCACCGAGTATACCGGTGACAGCGAACGGTATCAGACCGTATACAGCCGGCCCGACGGCAGCGTCGCCGCCCCGACCGCCGGCCTGCACTTTACGCCGGAACTGCTGATCGACCTGCGCCGCCAGGGCGTCCAGTTCGATGTCGGTAACGCTGCACGTCGGCCTGGACACCTTCCGCCCGGTCGAGAGCGAAGAAATCGAAGACCACCAGATACACAGCGAGGTCGCATCGCTCTCCACCGACGTGGCGCGCCGCATCAACGAGACCAGCTTGAGCGGAGGGCGCATCGTCGCCGTGGGCACGACCACCGTACGCACGCTGGAATGGGCCGCTACATCCGCGCAGGGCATCGACCCGTACAATCCGCAGGCCTGTCCCTGGAAACGAACCTCCGCCTTTAGCGCAGAGGTGGACCTGTTCATCGTGCCGGGATATCGCTTCCGCGCCGTCGACGCACTGATCACCAACTTCCACCTGCCCCGTTCCAGCCTGCTTATGTTGGTAAGCGCGTTCGTGGGCCAGGCTCAGGCCGATGTCGACGAGGGACGACGGATTCTACTGCGTGCATACGAAGAGGCGAAGAAGGAGGGATACCGGTTCTTCAGTTTCGGGGATGCGATGCTAATCCTGTGATAGGGTACTTCGGTCGGGGGTTTGCTGTCGCAGACAACTGTACGCAACCTGCCTTGGACGGGAACCTTGCGGATCTCTAGATGTTTCGCACATAAACATGCCACGCCGTGTTGCTCACAGTAGGTGTTTCTGCAACTTTCCCATCGCGTTACGCGGTAACGCCGGTACACGGAAAATCTCGGCAGGCAGTTTGTAGCTCGCCAGATGCTGCCGGCAGAACACTTCGACGGAGGCGTCGTCGAACTCAGCGCTGCACACGACGTGTGCGACCGGCACTTCACCCCACTCGGGATGCGGCCGCCCAACCACCGCCGCCTCTTCGATCCCGGGAAACGTCTCCAGCAGTTCCTCGATTTCGCGCGGGTAGATGTTCAGTCCGCCACTGATGATCAGCTCGTGGCGGCGGCCCAGCAGCGATATGTACCCCGTCTCGGGATCCTGTCGCGCCAGGTCTCCGGTCCGAAACCAGCGCCGTCCGACTTCGTCGTGCAGGAAGCTCTCCGTCGTCTTCTCCGGCGCGTTCCAGTAGCCGGCAAACACATTGCTGCCGTGGATGAGTACTTCCCCCTCGTCGCCGTCCTCAACCGCCTCGCCCGCGTGATTCACGATCCTCATTTCTACGCCGGGCAGCGGAGTACCAACCGTACCTGCACGGCGCACACCGGCATACGGATTGCTCAGGTTCATGCCTGTCTCTGTCATTCCGTACCGCTCCAGGATCGTGTGTCCCGTCAGCGCCGTGGAATTCCTCAAATACCTCTGGCGATAGCGGGCACGCTGCCGGAACAGAAGAGGCGCATGTGGGACAGCTCCATCGGATTCGAGTTCGCGCAAGGCGGCGACAAGCCGCACATAGATGGTAGGCACCGCGAAGAACAGCGTAGGCTCACCGCCCAGGAATTCGCGGACAGTCCCATCGCCCTGGTAGCCGCTGCGCAGCAGGATCGTCGCGCCCGCCGCCAGGCCGGTGATCAAACCGACGAATAGCCCATGAACATGATACAGGGGCAGACAGAGAAGCAGCCGATCATCTCGCTCCCACCGCCACGCAGCCAACAATCCGTCACCGTCGCCAAGATGTTGGAGTGGCTCAGCATCGCGCCCTTGCTGGTTCCCGTCGTTCCGGAGGTGTAGATGATCGACGCAATCGTCCTCGCCGCGAACGATTGGATACCGTGTTCCGTCTGTGTCCGCAATTGCCATCGATCGAATTCCTCCGCCAACACGATCTCCTCTACCGCCGACTGCCGATAGCCCGCATCCTCCAGGATGGGCAGGTGCGCTCGTTCTGTGATGATAAGCGGGGTGTGCTGTCTTCGAGGATATGACCGATCTCCAACCGTCGATAGCGCAGATTGATCGGTGTGGCGATGGCGCCCGCGCGCAGCAAAGCCAGGTAAGCAATGACGAATTCAGGACGATTGCCCAAGAAGAGAGCCACTCGTTCGCCCGGCCGCAGACCCCACGCGATAAGTCCTGCAGCCAGGCGATCCACGTTGCGGTGCAAGTCGCCGTAGGCATAGTCATCTCGACTGGTCGCCGTCCGCATACTGCGAGCGCGGTCTTTCGTGGCAGTGTTTCGCGTGGAATTGCCAGAAGGTCGAGTATGTTCATGATCGGTCGGTATGTGCGGAGCTATGCTGGGAAAGAAGGTTTAGGAGTTGACGAAGGCGGGAAATAGAAAACGGCAAGGGATAGGGTTGGCGATGACCTACTCTCGCATGCAGTTACCCACATACTACCATCGGCGCTGGCGGGCTTAACTTCCGGGTTCGGGATGGGTCCGGGTGTACCCCCGCCGCTTCTATCACCAACACTCTCCCTCGCCGTCTTTCCCTGTTCTTTGACCGGCGTCGACAAGTCGCTTCGCTGCTCTCGCTATCTTCGGTCTCAGACTTGC
>CAVVYP010000006.1:0-277500 GCA_963752485.1 uncultured Chloroflexia bacterium | reverse complement strand
TGCGCGCCCTTTACGCCCAATAATTCCGGATAACGCTCGCCACCTACGTGTTACCGCGGCTGCTGGCACGTAGTTAGCCGTGACTTATTCAACGGGTACCGTCCTTCCTCTTCCCCGTTAAAAGAAGTTTACAATCCAAAGACCTTCATCCTTCACGCGGCGTTGCTGCATCAGGGTTCCCCCCATTGTGCAATATTCCTCACTGCTGCCCCCCGTAGGAGTCGGGACCGTGTCTCAGTTCCCGTGTGGCTGATCGTCCTCTCAGACCAGCTACCGATCTCAGCCTTGGTGAGCCTTTACCTCACCAACTAGCTAATCGGTCGCAGGCCCCTCTCGAAGCGCCTTAGCTTTATCCACCGTAACTCCCGCTACTACAGGTACATGCGGTATTAGCCAGCGTTTCCACTGGTTATCCCCCACTTCGAGGCAGGTTACCTACGTGTTACTCACCCGTTCGCCACTTTCCAGCCAGTACGCTCACCGAAATGATTGTCAATACCTTCACGTTCGACTTGCATGTGTTAGGCACGCCGCCAGCGTTCATCCTGAGCCAGGATCAAACTCTCCGTAATTACACCAAGACTTCTCTATCACTTCCCACCTACGCCAAGACCCTCGAACCCCTAAGGACTCTCATGCCCCACCGTACGCAGAAGTGTATTCGGTCTCGCTTGGCCTTCCTTACGAGCTCTCGATACCTTCACCCACCCCACACCTTCGCGCCCCAACGTCGTAACGCCGCAACACTCCAGCACAGACCAGGCAAACATACCGTTACCTACACTCTGTCTTACCACTCTTTAGTTGTTAATGTGCCCCGCCGCTCATCGCCCCGGCAAGTTCCCTCGCCCTCACGACCCCGCAGCGCCTCGCTCCGTACTCCCCGAAGCGACTTTCAAGATTATCACACCCTCACCAACCTGTCAAATCCGAATCAACACGTTTCTCTCTCCGCTCCCATCTCTCTCTTCCCGGGAGCCCCACGCTTCAACCCAGACCGCCGACCCTCTTCTCACTCTCGCCGGCTCACATGCCTCTATCAGGCGCAACCCCTTAACTCTACCATCGACAAACACCACCCGCAAATCCGCACCACTGCGAATTTACTTCAGTTCCCACGCCCAGCGAGCAGCGCACACGCGCAAATACGTCCCGTCTATTCACCCAAACCAGATAGATCGGCGATGATAGCCTTGTACTTGTCTGCCGTCATACCCGATTCCGGATACATCGAAACCTCACGCAGCGTCATATACCACGCCTGCGGCAACAGCGGGTGATTGGACACACCCGGTAGGTGCTTCTCCATCACAGCCTTGGCCTCGTCGTTCTCCATCACTTCCCGCACAGTCGAGTTTGCCGTATATGGCATCATGTTCCCCCTCGAGTTGGAGCCCGGTCCTCGCAGACCGGGCAGTTGCGAATCGCGCCGGCAGAACGACTGAACAGCCTCCCAGCCAGCAGCAAACGAAACGAAAACTCAGGCAACACCAAAGACTGGCCGGCGCAGAATACCCTTACCGTATCCAATAGTGTATCCATCACAATCGTAGTAATCAATTATAGGACGTCCCCGGCGTGAACCCAAAAAACAGGCGAGGAGAACCCGGCGCACGCCGCCGGTCCCGGCGTGAAGCCAAGAAATCCGGGCACGTCACCCGTCTCACAACGATTGGTCGCGCCGCGATCTCAGACCGTCCTGCCACTGAGCTATCGCTAGCAGGAACCACGGCATGCGCGCCCAACTCACCTCAAAAAGGTAGAGTTGCGTAGAGGTATCGATTTGACAGATGAGTGCGGCATCCGGTATCCTGGTCTCGCTCGCTGCCGTGACTGTCGAGTTCCCTCAGTTGATTCTAGAATTGCAAATCCCTGCAAGGTCCGCGCCATCCCATGGCAGCCGTATCACTCACAGATCCATAACGATTTCGGAAGGAGTGTACCAATGATGCAATCCCATCGACGAAGTTGGGCGTTACTGTCATTTGTTCTAGTCCTCGCCCTGCTCGCTCAGCGCCTGTGGCGGACCACGCCCGGAACTACCCGCAGCACCCGCCGAGGAAGCCGCCCCCGCAGAAGAGGCCGCTCCGGCGATGAAGCAGCGACCGGCAGAGGGCGCCGAAGAGGCGGCAGCGCCGGCGGAAGAGTACACCGGCAAAGAAGCCCCAATGCTGGCCGAAATGGTCGCTGCGGGCGAACTGCCTCCCCTTGAAGAACGTCTCCCCCTCGAACCCATGGTTCTTGAGCCCTACGATTCCATCGGCAAATATGGCGGCACCTGGCACCGTGCATTCCGCGGCGTCAAGGACTTCCATGCGTGGGGCCGCCTCAACTACGACCCGATCCTGCGCTGGGCGCCAACCGGAACCGACGAGTTCTGCCCAACCTTGCCAAGGACTGGGAATGGAACGAGGAAGGCACAGAGCTGACCCTTTACTTCCGCGAGGGCCTGAAGTGGTCCGATGGCGCACCCTTCACCGTGGATGACATCATCTTCTGGTGGGAAGCCATCGAGAATGACACCAACATCACGCCCGCTGTCCATCTGGAATGGACGGTCGACGGCGAACCGATGACGCTTGAGAAGGTCGACGACTACACCATTAAGTACATCTTCCCCGGCCCCACCGGTATTGTCGAAACCATGGGCCTGGCTTTCCACGGTACACAATGGCCGCTGGGCTTCGAGCGCTTCGGCGCCTTCGCTCCCAAGCACTACCTGGAGCAGTTCCATCCAGCCTACAGTGACGAGTATGACGACTACGCGACGTTCGAAGAAAAGGCGTTCGACTACAACGTCGATCGCCCAGTGATCTGGCCGTGGAGGCCGGTGGTCTGGGAACCGGGCGGCACCGAGATGATCCTCGAACGCAACCCGTATTACTGGAAGGTGGATCCCGACGGCAAGCAGCTCCCCTATATTGACAAGGTGCAGCTCGCGCTCGTCGAAGACAACCCGGCCATCGTCGTGGAAGCGGCAGCCGGCAACCTAGACATGCAGTCACGCGGCCTAGGCCTGGACAACCTTCCGGTGCTGAAGGACAACGAAGATGCGGGCGACTACACAGTCAGCCTGTGGGCAAACGACAACGCATCTGTAGCCGCCTTGCAGCCGAACCAGAGCTATGACGATCCGGCTTATCGAGAGCTCTTCCAGAACCGGTCCTTCCGCTACGCTCTGTCACACGCCATTGATCGCGATCTGATGAACGACATAGTCTTCTTCGGCCAGGGCTTGACGACGAATCAGTCGGTAGCGCCTACCGTAGGCTGGCACGTATCCGGAGACGGCCATGTTCAAGGGAGAATTTGATCCTGAAGAGGCCAAGCGACTCCTCGAGGAGGAAGTTGGCCTGGTAATGGACGACAACGGCTTCTACACGTTCCCGGACGGCTCCGACCTCACACTGGTCATTGAAGCTGTCGCCGGAAACTACGATGCGCTGCTGGAACTCGTCGTCGAGCAGTGGAAGGAAGTCGGCCTGAACACGACGCTGAAGCTGATGAATCGCGACCTCTACTGGCCGCGCGCCATCGGCAACCAGGTCATGGTCAACGTATGGGGCACGGGCAGTGTCTTCCCGCTCATGAACCCCGATAACCTTCTCGCCTACAACGAGAAATCCTTCTGGGCGCCACAGTTCGGCATCAACTACCAGACCGGCGGCGCCGCCGGCGAGGAAGCCCCTGAGGCCATGAAGCGTGGTCAAGAACTGTTCGACGAGATCATGGTCACCACCGATCCTGTGAAGCAGCAGGAACTGGGCCAGGAACTCGTTCGAGACGCCACAGAGAACATGTGGGTCATCAACACGGTCGGCGGCGCCCCTGTGCCCGTCGTCGTGAAGAACAACTTCAAGAACGTGTGGGTTGGCCCGGACTACACTGCGTCATGGATCGTCATGACGCCCGGCAACCAGCAACCGTCCACGTACTACTTCGAAGACTAGCCTAGCCTGATCCAGATGTAATGCACGAGGGGAATGCGGCGACCTTCGTCACCGCATTCCCCCACAGGCCTGTTCCGTACGCTGTGCGCAATCAAGATTCCAGGTGAGTGCCCATGATCGCCTTCATCATCCGGCGCATCCTCAACATGATCCCCCTGCTCTTCATCATTTCGATCTTCACGTTCTTCCTGATCCAGATCCCGCCCGGCGACTTCTTCGACACTATGCAGGCGGAGATCGCCACCAGCGGCAGCAGCCAGGACGCAGCCACTTTCAATATCCTGCGCGAACGCTACGGGCTCGACGAGCCCTTTCACGTCCAGTACCTGCGCTGGGTGCAGGGTTGGCCGCAGGGCGACTTCGGCTGGTCTATGGCCTGGAGCGCCCCTGTGCTTCCGCTCGTGATGGACAGAATGCTCTATACCATCCTGTTGGGCGGCTTTGCCCTGATCATCACCGTATCCTACGCGATCCCGGTCGGCATCTACTCTGCCAATCATCAATACTCACTTGGCGACAACTTCTTCTCATTGATCGGATTTCTCGGCCTCTCCCTCCCAGGCTTCCTGCTGGCCCTGTTCTGGCTCTACCTCGGAGCCCTCGTCTTCCGTATCGACGTCGGCGGCATCATGTCGCCCGAGTTCGCCGAACAGCCGATGAGCGCCGCCAAGGCGGCTGACATGTGGCAGCATTTCTGGCCCGCCGCCGTCATTCTTGGCCTGGCGAGTACAGCGCAGATGCAGCGCATCATGCGCAGTTCCATGCTGGACACAATGAACCAGCAATTCATTACCACGGCGCGCGCCAAGGGCCTGAGGGAACGCACCGTCGTCAACCGGTACGGCGTACGCGTCGCCATCAATCCCATGATCAGCGTGTTCGCCCTGGAGATCCCAAAGATCATCTCCTCGTCCGCCCTGGTTGGCATCGTGCTCTCACTGCCTACGACCGGCCCCCTCTTTTTGCGGGCGCTGCAAACGCAAGACATGTACCTAGCCGGTACATTCCTTCTCTTCATGGCGCTGCTGCTGATGGTATCGAACCTGTTCGCCGACATTGCGCTGGCCTGGGCCGACCCGAGGATTGTCTACGAATAATGAGCACATCTGTCGAATCCCAAGACCTCTACGATCTCTACCGCGACCTGGATGCCCGGCTGGCGCGTGAACGATACGCGGAACTTGAGGCGGGCGTCGCCCAGAAGCAGGAAGACGAGACCAAGTATTCGCTGTCCCAATGGCAACTCATGTGGCGCAAGTATGTGCGCAACCGGGCGGCCTTGGCAGGCGGCATCATCATCCTCTTGTTCTATGTTGTCGCCCTGTTTGGCAATTTCATTGCGCCCTACACGCTGACCACCCGATTCCGCGATCGGCTCTATCTTGGCGCCACAGCGCATCCATTTTATCGACGAAGGCAGGTTTGCACCGTTCGTCTACGGAGCCCAGACCAAACTGGATATCGAGTCATTCGAACAGATCACCGTCACCGACTACGAGACCAAGTACCCGATCCGCCTGTTCGTGAGGGGCGAACCCTACACCATGTGGGGCTTCATCGAGTCGGACAGACATCTCTTTGGCGCTGAAGGCGGTGTCGTGAATCTCTTGGGCACGGAGCAGCAGGGCCGAGACATGCTTATCGCGCATCGTGCTGGGCAGCCAGGTTTCCCTTACCATTGGCCTGGTTGGCGTCGCTCTTAGCCTCATTCTCGGTACGGTCCTGGGCGTGATCTCCGGCTACTACGGCGGCCGCATGGATAACTTCATCCAGCGCCTGATCGAGCTCGTGCGCTCATTCCCGTCCATCCCTCTGTGGATGGCGCTCTCTGCGGCCATTCCGCCCACATGGCCGCCAATGCGCGTCTATTTCGGCGTGACCATTATCCTGTCGCTTATCGGGTGGACTTGGCTCGCCCGGCAGTTGCGAGGCCTCGTGCTCTCGCTTCGCGGCCAGGACTTCGTTCAGGCCGCGAAGCTCATGGGGGCCAACGACCGCCGCCTGATCTTCCGCCACCTGATTCCGGCGACCACCGGCCAGATCATCGTCGTCGCCACCCTGGCCATGCCGACCATGATTCTCGCCGAAACGGCCCTGAGCTTCCTGGGCCTCGGTCTCCAACCGCCCATCACAAGTTGGGGTGTGCTGCTCAAGGAGATTCAGAACCTGCAATCCATCGCCCTCTACCCGTGGGTGTTCAGCACCGTCATCTTCATCGTAGTCACGGTACTTGCCTTCAACTTCATGGGTGACGGCCTACGCGACGCCGCAGACCCCTACACGCGCTGAGGTTCTTCTCTTTCCTGCATGATCGCATCCGTAGTCCGCATCGATTCCAGGGCTCGTCCGTTTGCTTCGGCGCACCCGTCGCGCCGCGAACGGAAGTCCGTGACACCACTCGCAACCTGAAGAGTATCCATGGCCGACTCCGACTCAACGCTGCTCGCAATCGATAATCTGAAGACATATTTCCACACGCTGGACGGCACCGTGCGCGCGGTCGACGGCGTGTCCTTCTCCATCAAGCCGGGACAGACCCTTGGCCTTGTCGGCGAATCCGGCTGCGGCAAGAGCGTCACAGCTTCCTCTGTTATGCTGCTCCTGCCCAAGAAAACCAGCGAAATCGTCGACGGAACGATCATGTTCCGCCTGCAGGACGGCCAGGAAGTGGACATCGCCAAGCTTGACCCCGACAGCCGCATGATTCGCAGAATCCGCGGCAATGAGATCTCCATGATCTTCCAAGAGCCGCTGACGTCCCTCTCGCCCGTGCATACGGTGGGTAGGCAGATCGCCGAAGTCATCGAGCTGCACCAGAACGTCGACAAGCGCGAGGCGCGCCTGCGCACAATCGACCTGCTCAAGCAGGTCGGCATTCCCAATGCTGAGCAGCGCTTCGACGAGTACCCGCATCAGTTCTCCGGCGGCATGCGCCAGCGAGCCATGATCGCCATGGCGCTCTCGTGCAACCCGCGCCTGCTCATCGCCGACGAGCCGACCACCGCGCTGGACGTAACAATTCAAGCGCAGATTCTGGAACTGATGCTCTCGCTTGCAGAAAGACTTGGGGATGGCGATCCTCATCATCACGCATGACCTGGGCGTGATTGCCGAAACCGCTGATGAGGTCGCCGTCATGTACATGGGACGCATCGTCGAAAGCGGCGACGTTCGCACGATCTTCCACCGCCCGTTGCACCCCTATACCGTGGGCCTCATGCGCTCCATTCCGAAGCTCGGCGACCTAAGCAAGGAGCGACTCACGCCCATTCCAGGCTCCGTTCCGGATCCCTTCGCCGTGCCCAGCGGCTGCGCATTCTATCCCCGCTGCCCCGCGCCAAAGCGAGACGCTTGCAGTGAGGACGTCCCGCTCATGGAAGTGGAGCCCGGCCACTTCGTGCGCTGCACTCTCTATTACAGAGCAAAACGGACGAATGATGGAATCCAACGAAATCATCCTGCAGGTACGAAATCTGAAGAAGCACTTCCCGATCAAAGCCGGCTTCTTCCGCAAAGTCGTCGGCAACGTCCGCGCCGTAGACGGCGTCGACCTCCACGTGTTCGAGGGCGAAACACTTGGCCTGGTGGGCGAATCCGGCTGTGGAAAGACCACGACGGGCCGCCTCATCCTGCGCGCCATCGATCCGACGGAAGGCGAGATCCTCTATCGGCGCAATGGCGCAATGGTCGACATCGCGACGATGTCCAAGTCGGAACTGAAGTCTTTTCGCAGCGAGATGCAGATCATCTTCCAGGACCCGTATTCGTCCCTGAATCCTCGGATGACCGTCTTTGACATCATCAGCGAGCCGCTCGTCATCCACGGCGTGCGTGACCGCCAGGTTCCTGCGCGACCGCGTCGTGGACCTCCTTGAGATGGTGGGCCTCAAAGCCCAGCACATGAACCGCTACCCGTACGCCTTCTCCGGCGGACAACGGCAACGCCTTGGAATCGCACGCGCCCTCGCACTGCAGCCAAAGGTCATCGTAGCCGACGAACCTGTCTCCGCCCTGGATGTATCCATCCAGGCCCAGGTGATCAATCTCCTCGGCGATCTGCAGAAGGAATTTGGCCTGACCTACCTATTCATTGCACATGACCTCTCCGTCGTGGAACACATCAGCGACCGCGTAGCCGTCATGTACCTCGGCGAGATCGTCGAGCTGGCGGACTCCAATCGAGCTCTTCCTCAATCCCCTGCACCCGTATGCCGAGGCGCTGCTCTCCGCCGTGCCGCGCACGGACCCGGACCAGAAGTCGAGCCGAATCCTCCTGCCCGGCGATGTACCAAGCCCAGCCGATCCGCCGCCCGGATGCAAGTTCCATCCACGCTGCCGCTATGCCCAGCGAAATTGCTCAGCATCGATAGAGCCGGAACTGCGTGAAGTCGACGCCGGGCCATTTCGTCTCCTGCCACCTTGCTGAAGAACTCAGATCTTGATCAGGTATCAAAGGCCCCAGCGATCTAGTCGACACCGGAGCCGCAATCTAGAAAGGGAGCTACAATGCTCTACCGCGCCTTTGGCAAAACAGGAATGGACGTGTCCGTAATCGGCTTGGGCACATGGAACATCGGCAATCAATGGGGCGAGATTGACGACGCCACGGCCTGGGCAACCATCCGCAGCGCCGTTGACAACGGCGTCAACCTCTTCGACACGGCAGAATCGTACGGAACGCCGAATGGTCTCTCCGAAGAACGGCTTGGCAATGCTCTTGCCGGCATCCGCCACCGAGTCTTCGATCGTCAGCAAGATCGGGAACTGGGGCAAGCGCACAGGCGGCGGCGTGCCCAAGAACGACCGTCGATATGATCCGTCTCTGCGGCCACGCCCAGCTCCATCGGTCTGCAGACCGATTGGCTGGATGTTGTGCTCTGCCACGAGGGCGATATCGAGGACCCGTCCATCTATCTGGAGGGATTCGAGGCGCTGAAAGTCGAAGGGCGCGCTTCGCTTCTACGGAATCTCCACCAACAGTCTGGACGTCTCAAGTGCTTCAATGTGCACGGTACGTGCAGCGTCGTGCAGGTAGACTATTCGCTGCTTAATCGTGCGCCGGAATCGGCCTTCCTGCCCTACTGCCATGGAGAACGGCATCGGCGTCATGGTCCGCGGCCCCCTGGCCAAAGGGCTTGCTCTCTGGCCAATACGGCGCATCGTCCGTCTTCACGGACGACGTACGCCAACCTTGGAATGAAGGTGGAGAACAGCGCGAGGCTTATCTGGCCAATGTCGCCAAGGTGGACACGTTGCGTAGCCGATTGCCAAGCGGCAGCGACATGATTCAGACGGCCTTGCGGTATGTCATCTCGCATCCCGCCGTGTCCACCGCCATCCCAGGAGCCAAATCGGTTGCACAGGCCGCTTCCAATGCAGCCGCCGGTGAGAGGGTGCTCTCGCAACCTGAACTCGACGCCCTGCGCGCATAGCCACTAGCTAGTGGACGGTCCGCTCGTTGTCGGGTAGCATACCTTCCGAGCTTTTGTGCACACGCTTTCGTGCACACACTTCCCTGCCGGACAGTTCTGCGAATCGGCAGGGAAGCGCTGTTCCAGCAGCAACTTCCGCCACATAACCGCGAAGGAATCATGAACATGGCTCTTGACCGCCCGAAACTGAGACAGGATATCCAGGCGCTCTATGCGCGTGAACATGTCGCACTGGGCCTAGACGGTACCGAACGGCTGCTGGACAAGGCCCGCAGTGGAACCTTGCGCCGACGCTCGAAACCGGCGGCGTCATCGTCTTCCCCCATGCCGGTGTTGAGGACTGCGGACACCAGATCGCAGCCACCGTCCTCGCGTGCCTTGACAGCGGCGCAGATAATGTCATCGTGATTAGCGTGCTCCATGCCTTCACGCAGGAAATGGAAGATGCGCGCATCCGCGTCGCGCAGGGCGGCGACCCGGCCAATGAGAAGTTCTGGGGCATTCAAGGCACGGCCATCCCCGGCCCGCGACAGGAATGGCAATACGACCACGCGCTCACCAGCTTCCGCCACTTCTGGCGCGCAGAGACCGCCAAGCGCGGCATCTACGGACCTCGCATCGTAGAACGCTATCCCTACTTGGCGGGCGGCAAACCGGACCTGCTTCCAGGCATCGACGAACTGGCCCGCCTGGCCGAGAATGCTGTCATCGTTTCGACTGCCGACCCCTTCCACTATGGCATCGGCTACGGCACGCCCGCCGGCGAAGCCCTTGCCCCGGAAGAGGGCGGCATGGAACTCGCGCTGCGCAGGCATCCAGGAGGGAATTGACCTACTTGCCGCCGGCGACTACTGGGGCTACAATCAGCATTGCGTGGAGGTGAAGAGTGATGCCCGGGATGCCGGGCAGGTCTTTCGCTACATCCGTGGCCCAATGCAAGGGGAGATACTGGATCTCGCGTATACGGACTCCGCTGACCTGTACGGCGCTCCGCCTCCCACTTGGGTCGCCGGTGCGCTAATTGAGTGGCGGCTGGAAGCATAGCTCGACACGACCGATCGGCTACGCGTAGCCCGGGGTGAATTGATGAAGAGCCTGACGATTGTTCGTCACGGCAAAGCCGAGCAGGGCGACGGATTTCCCATCGATTTCGACCGTCCGCTGGCGAAACGTGGCAAGAAAGACATCGCTCGCGTAGTCAAGGTGCTGACCGCGCTCATGCCGCCGGTCGACTGGATCATCACGTCGCCCGCTCGCCGCGCCCGCCAGACCGCCGAACTGGTTGCCGAAGGCTTGGGTCTTCAGCGCCAAATGGTCACAGAAGACGCTATCTACGAGAGCGGATGCGACGCCATCCTCGCCCTGCTGGAGCGCATACCCTCGGAAGTGCAGCACGCGTGCTAATCGGGCACAATCCGACACTGGAGCAGCTCATATCCGGGCTCTGCGCAGGTTCGCCGACCCGAATGATAAACAGCCTGCCCACGTCGGGCATCGCCGATCTTGAACTGCAGATCATGTGGTGGGAACAGGTGCGCTGGGGTTCGGGGCTCCTGAGACTCTATCTTCGCCCCACTTCATGCGCAAGCTTTGACCGGGAGTTCTATCTTGGGTAAGACAGGCGTCATCTTCGATCTGGACGGTACGCTGCTGGACGATGCGTCCGGCCGCCTGTTCCAGCGCTACCTGCGGCAGGAGGGCTTGATGAAGGAGTTCATCCGTCGTGCGCGACATGCCTCTCCTCACCGCCATGATCGCCGCGTATCAACTCGGCCTGGTCAGTGCGACCAGAGCGGCCGAGCACACGGCGAAAGCCGTCGCAGGCCTTCAGGTAGACTACTTCTGGCAAATCGTCCGCGACTGGTTTGACGATATGCTTGTCGACCACATCACCGAAGGCGGCAGATAAGCGGTGGCATGGCATGCCGAACAAGGCCATGAGTTGCTCGTGTGCAGCGCATCCGCCACAGTTCAGTGTGCGCCCTGTCGCCGAATATCTGAAGATTCCGCACGTCATCTGCTCGGAGTGGCTGACGGCGGGCGGTAGGCTCACCGGCAAGGTCCGCCTGCCCATCGCCTATGGCGAAGGCAAAATCCTGTACGTCCGCCAATGGGCCGAGAAGTTCAACATCGACCTGGCGGCAGAGCTACTTCTATACCGACCACATTTCCGATCAGCCTCTGCTCGAACTGGTCGGCACTCCCGTCGCCGTCGCACCGGAACCTGAACTGCTGCGACTTTCGCAGGCTCGCGGCTGGCGAGTTGACCGATGGTGACGCCGGTTTCTCAGGCCTTCCACTGCGGCCGTCGCCGCTGACGCTACGCGTAGGCTTCCGCTCGCGCCTGCCACAGGCGACATGTCGCCCGCCAGAACAGCGCGCGCCGCTTCAACGGCCCGATCCACATCAGCCTGTGTCACGTGATGATTCGTCACAGCGCGCAACCTCCTGCCGCCGGACGGGCTGACCAACACATTGTGGGCGCGCATCCCCGCAGCGAAGTCGGCCGGACGCAGGTCTTCATGCGATAACTCAAAGAAGACAATGTTGGTGCGAACGCTCTCCGGGTGCAAGCTCAATACCGTCCAACTCACTCAATCCGTAGGCGAGTCTGCTCGCATTGTCATGGTCGTCGGCCAGCCGCTCTACCATCTCCGCAACGGCCACGATGCCTGCCGCCGCCACAACCCCCGCCTGGCGCATCCCGCCGCCCAGCACCTTGCGGTTTCGCCTTGCCCTGCGAATGAACTCCTCGGACCCGGCAACGAGCGATCCCACCGGCGCGCCTAGCCCCTTGCTCAAACAGACGCTAACGCTATCTGCGTTTCGCACCAGCGCGGCCGGTGATACATCCTGCGCCACCGCAGCATTCCACAAGCGTGCGCCGTCCACATGCATAGCCAGCCCGTTGCCATGCGGCCAGGTCGCCCGCGGCCTCCATGTACTCGACCGGCAACGGCTGTCCGCCGCGATTGTTGTGCGTATTCTCCAGACAGACCAGTCGCGTAATTGGATAGTGCTGATTGTCGCTGCGAATGGCCGCTTCCACCTTTGCCAGGTCCATTGTCCCGTCCGGCTAGGTTTGGCACAGTTCGCAGTTGGATTCCGCCCACAGCGGCCGCGCCGCCCTGCTCGGCCAGGAAGATATGGGCCGTGTCTCCAAGGATGACCTCATCTCCCCGTTGGCAATGGCTGAGCACGGAAACCAGGTTCGCCATCGTACCGCTGGCGACAAAGACCGCCGCCTCCTTGCCCAGCATCTCCGCCACAATGGCCTCCAGCCGATTGACGGTTGGGTCCTCGCCGTACACGTCGTCGCCCACGTCGGCCGTGAACATGGCCTCGCGCATGGCGGCCGTCGGCCGGGTCACTGTGTCGCTGCGCAGATCGATTACTCTTTCCATTTCGGTCATCTCAGCTTCCTTCGCTTGCTGTACGGTTCACTATCTCCAAATACTCATCCATCGCGTCCAGTAGCCGCTCGATATCCCCGGCGTGCACCTCGCCCATATGGGCAATGCGGAATGCCTTACCCTTGAATGGCCCGTATCCGTCCGACAGCGCCATACCGCGCTCAGCCAGGAAAGTGTTCAGGTCTGCAATATCCAGCCCGAGGGTGTTGTTGACGCTTGTCACAGTCGGCGAACGGTAGCCATCTTCTGCGGCCAGGTCAAATCCTCTCGATACGCCCAGGCCTGAACCCTCTGCGCCAATGCTCGCGTGCCGGGCAAACCTCGCCTCCATCCTTCCTCAAAGATGTGGTCGAGTTCGACGTCCAGCGCCCGCATCAACGAGATGGCCGGCGTTGCAGGCGTCGTGTTCGCGATCAGTGACTTCTCCAGGTTCAGAAAGTCGAAATACCATCCGCGGCCCTGGACGCTCGGCGGCCCGCTCCAGCACCCGGTCACGAACCGCGGCGAACGCCAGCCCGGGCGGCAACGCCAGCGCCTTCTGTGAAGACGTGACGCATACATCCAGCTTCCAATCGTCAAACGGAATCGGCGAACCCGCGAAAGAAGACACGGCATCAACCATCACCAGCGTTTCGGGACTCAGCTCGCTGCACCGCGGCCGCAATCTCCGCCACCGGATTCAACACGCCGGTGCTGGTCTCGTTGTGGGTCACGCGTCACCGCCTCCACCGGACCTTCCGCCATCGCCTGCGTCCAGGGCCGTCGCGGACCTGCTCCGGGCTTCACAGCGAGATTCCACTCACTACTCCAGCACAAGCGCCGTCTTGCCGCATCCCTTAGCAATCTGCATCCATCGATGGCCAAACGCCCCGTTCACCGCACACAGCACTCGATCGTTGACGGCATTTCGGATTGCCGCCTCCAGCATTCCGCTGCCGGATGCGGCCACCACGTAGACGCGTTGTTCGGTCATGAATAGCCGGCGCAGCTTCGCTGTGTGGCCGCGAAAAGCGATTCGAATTCGTCGCTGCGATGGCCGATCATGGGCGCGGTCTGCGCTTCCAGCACATCGGGAAGTACATCGGTCGGGCCGGGAATAAACAAGTGTCTGATGGTGGTTTTTCGACCATCAATTTCTCGCTCCTAATCCGACGAGCCAAGGTTGAAGTCAGGCTGACAGGTGCGTCGATCCCTGTTCACTCGCACGGGCTGGCGTCGTCGGGCGGATGCAGCCTCTTCCATTGTGCCATTTCCGTTTCACGCCCGCAATTCTCGACGGCCTTTTCGGTTCGAGCCGGGATGATGGCAGTATTTCGAATACCGCTGGCACTAGAGCCCGACCTCTCGAACGCATCACTGCAGTGCGCAGGCGCTGGACTTTCGACGCGCCGCCATTCCGCTGTATCATGCATGGATAGATTCCGAACCGGGCGCCATCGCTGCATCCTACATCACTCGCGCCAGCGCCTACGGGAAGAAGACCAGACAGGAGACACACATGAGCCGCCAACGCATGGAGGAACTTGAAGACCGCTTCCTTCGCTATGTACGTATCGATTCGCAAAGCGACGAGCACTCCGCTTCCGTGCCCAGTACCGATTGCCAATGGGACATCCTTCGCCTGCTCGAAACAGAGCTGAACGAAATCGGCGCAGCACGATGTCAAACTGACAGATACGGGCTTCGTCATGGCCACAATCCCGGCAACGCCCGGATTCGGAATCGCGCCCACCGTCGCCTTTCTTGCCCACGTGGACACTGCCCCCGCCTTTGAAGCATCCGGCGTCAAGTCCGATCGTGCACCGCAACTACGACGGCGACGCCGATTCATTTCCCGGACGACGATGATCTGGTCCTGGATCCGGAGATCTTTCCCTATCTCACGCAGAAGGTTGGCGACGACATTGTCACTGCCAGCGGCACGACGCTGCTGGGCGCCGATGACAAGGCAGGTATCGCCATCATCATGGCCCTTGCCTCGCAGAATTCTCAACGATCCCGACGCTCCGCATGGCCGCATTCGCATCTGCTTCACGCCCGACGAAGAGATTGGTGCGGGTATTCGCCATCTCGATCTAGACGCCCTCGGTGCGGACTTTGCCTACACTCTCGACGGCATAGACCTCGGCGAATTGACCTTCGAGACCTTCTCCGCCGACAAAGCCGTCATTTCCATCCATGGCGTCTCTACCCACACGGGCACGGCCAAGGTCGTGATCGTCAATGCGCTGCAGCTCATGGCCAAGCTCCTGAACGCGCTGCCGGAGCACACGCGGACGCCGGAAACAACCGCCGGGCGACGCACGGCTTCATCCATCCCTATGATCTGCCGGGCACCGCGGCCAACGCCAACTTGAGCCTGATCCTGCGTGACTTCGAGTTGGACGGGCTGGCCGCCCACGGCGATTTCCTGCGCACGACTCTGCGATGCACTTCCAGCAATCGGAGCCGCGGGCACGCATCTCCATCGGAGATCACGCCGCAATACCGCAACATGCGCTACTGGCTGGAAAACGATATGCGCCCCGTCGACCTGGCCGAAGCCGCATACCGTGACGCCGGCATCGAACCGGTCTTCACACCCGATTCGCGGCGGTACAGACGGCTCGCAGCTCACCGAGCGCGGCCTGCCCACGCCCAATTTGTTCACCGGCATGCAGAATCCACACGGGCCGCTGGAGTGGATCAGCCTGCAGGACATGGACATGGCTACGGAAGTCTGCCTCGAATCGTTCGCCGAATTGCGAACGGTGGTCTTCATGAAGTAGGCATCATCATTCGATATGATTCGTTTGGTTGACTCACTCGACACGCGTGGTTATCCATGACGCGTAACTCGTAACGCACGTTCGTCCGCACGACCGCGTTTCGCATCGTCCCAATACAGCCGCTGCGCCCGTTTCGGTCCGAACTCGGTCCGTCTCCGTTCGAGATATCGAGACGCGGAACATGGCCGGGCAGTGATCTCGTACACGATCCAAATGCGACGCGCACGTATCGACCAGCAGAAACCGAATCATCTTTTCGCTGTCCTCGCGCTCTTTAGCGCGGGGATCGGCGCGGCGCTGTACGCGTGGCTCCTGGCGGATTTGCCATCCGTCGCCTCGCTGTCCACGCGCAAGGTCCGGCCCGACCACGATCCTTCGTAGATCGCAACGGCAAGCTGCTCTACGAGGTTATCGACCCGAACGCCGGCCGCCAGATTGACCTCTACTCTGGACACCGTGCCGCGCATGTGCTCGAGGCCACGCTGGCCACAGAGGACAGCCGCTTCTACTTCACACGCCGGATTCGATCCCGTCGCTATCGCCCGCGCCGCCTGGCAGAACTATGCGGGCCGGCGGTGAGGTCGTCAGCGGCGGCAGCACGTTGACGCAACAGCTTGTGCGCATCCTGCTCTTCGATGAAGAGGAACGCTATGAGCAGTCCTATCGCCGGAAGACTGCGCGAGGCCTGGCTTGCGTGGCGCCTGGAGCGCATCTACACCAAGGATCAGCTTGCTGGCGCTCTACCTGAACCAGAGCTACTACGGCAACTTTGCCTTCGGCCTCGAAGCCGCGGCCGCAGACCTTCTTCGCCAAGCCAGCCGCACACTTGAGCCGCGCCGAATGCGCCTTGCTCGCGGGGTCTGGTCCAGTATCCCAAGCGGTTACAATCCCGCTGCTGCAGCCCGACGTCGCCAAAGCCAGGCAACTTACCGTACTGCGCTTGATGAAAGAAGCCGGATATCTTGTCGCGGAAGACTTGGCCGTGCAGTCGCAGCGGAGCCACTGCGCTATCGTTCCAATCTCTTCGACATTCGAAGCGCCCCATTTGTCATGTATGCGCAAGACCTTGCCGCCCACACAGTGGGTGAAGACGCATTGCGCCAGGGCGGGCTGCGCATCGTGACTTCGCTCGACCTGGACCTGCAGCGAGCGGCCCAGAGTCTGTTCGCAGGCGTCTGGATCTACTCAATTGCCGAACGCCCGGGCTTTGCACGCCTGCCACAACCCCAACCGCCGCATCGACAACGCAGCCGCTGTTGTGCTGGACGCACTCACCGGCGACATCCTGGCCATGGTCGGCAGCCCCGACTACTTCGACGAATCCATCCAGGGTAACGTCAACGCTGCTCTGACACAACGCCAGCCGGGCAGCGCCATCAAGCCTTTCACCTATGCGGCCGCCCTTGACCCGGACTGGAGCCAGCGGCTTGGCCTGGTACCGCTGACGCCAGCCTCGATTCTCGCCGACCTGCCGGCAACTTTCTACATCCAGGACGAAAACGGCGGCAACGTCCCCTATCAGTCCCGTCAACTATGACCGACAGTACCACGGGCCCGTTAGTGTTCGCACGGCACTCGCCAACAGCTACAACATTCCTGCCGTCAAAATGCTGGACCGCATCGGCGTGGAGTCGTTGCGCGAGGCCGCGATGGACTCGGGCATCACAAGCCTGACCGGCGAGTACGGCCTGGCCCTGACCCTGGGCGGCGGCGAGGTCAGCCTGCTCGATCTGGTAGCGCCTTCGGTGTCTTCCAGGATGGCGCTGCGGCGGGAGCCAGTTGCGTTGCTCGACATCCAGCAACGCGATGCGGATGGCGACATGGTCCTCCTTGCCCTCCGCCCGGACCCATTCGTCCGGCGCAGTGCATGACCGGGTGTTTCGTGCACGAGACCGCCTACGTCATCTACCGACATTCTGTCAGATAACACGGCGCGCATCCCTGCGTTTGGCGAGGCTTCGGTGCTGGACCTGCCGTTTCCCGCTGCCGCCAAGACCGGCACGACGACGGACTGGCGTGATAACTGGACCGTGGGCTACTCGACCGAACGGATCGCAGGTGTGTGGGTTGGCAACGCAGACAACACGCCCATGCTGGATGTCAGCGGCATCGACGGCGCAGGCCCCATTTGGCGCGACATCATGCTCCATGCCCATCGTACTCCGCCGCCCGACTTCGTAACTCCGCCTGGAATCACCCAAGTCGAGATTTGCGGTCCGAGTGGACTGCTGCCGTCGCCCCACTGCCCGCAGCGACGTCTCGAGCGATTCATTGCAGGGACCGAACCCATTGCCGAAGACGATCAGTTCCGGCTTCTCGCCGTCGACATTCGTACCGGCCGTCCGGCGACCGACGCAACGCCGCCAGAGTTTCGCCGCGAAGGTGTTTGGTGGAATCTGCCGCCGGAGTATCGGGACTGGCGTGCAGTCCGTGGAATTGCCGCCCTTCCTGCACTGCCCCTAGCAGACGTGCTCAGGGGGGTCGCATCCGGCGGTGACGCGGCCGTTGCTGGTGCGCGCGAAGGCGGCAGTCGGCTCGAGATGGAATCACCCGTGTCGAACACCGCGTACCAGATTCACCCCATGCTCCCCGGCGCAAGCCAGCGTGTAAACGTACGCGGGCGAACGAGCGACGGGTCCCCATGGACAGAGCTCCGACTCGTCCTAAACGGCGACACGATTGCTGTTCAGCAGGCGGCGGCGAGCATCGAGACCTGGTGGCCGCTGGACACGGGCGAGCACAGTTTTTGGCTCGAGGGAGTCGCGGAGGTCGGTGGAGAGACCCTGCGATCAGAATCCACATATATCGAAGTTACCAGGTTTGATGCCGCAACGGGCAACGAAATTGCCTTTGCAGACCAGGACTGAAGGCATCGACTCACGCTGCACACGGGTGCGGCCCCGGCGTCAGTACGAAGATAGTTGGCAATCCACGCATGCTTGAAGGAGGGAACCGATGAATGGGACGGGGCACAAGAATCAAACGATCTGCCGCGCGCGCCTGCACGATGCTATTGACGATGGTGATTCTGTTCACATCTGCTTGCATGCCTGCGGCGGACGCCGGCAGCGGCTCGACGACGCGCTGGCACAGTCACGTCCCCGTTGTTGGCCAAGTCACTCCCGCAAGACACGCAGGGGGAGACCGGCACAGCGGCGCAGGACTCGCCGGGTATGCAGACGGCCCCGTTGCGGGTGACCGCCACCGCAGCCCTCAGACGGCGGGTCCGATGTCGATCCGTATACCCAGATACTTGCGGTGTTCAACCGGCCGGTCGTGCCCATGACAGGAATCGATGCGCAGGAAGGGCTGCCGCAGCCGCTCGCCTTCGAACCGGCCGTAGCGGGGAGTGGACAGTGGATCAATACGTCGGTGTACTCCTTTCAACCGGACGAACCGCTTCTAGGCGCGACTTCGTACGCCGTGACGGTGACGGACGTCGCCGCCATGAGCGGTGAGAGTCTGGAAGCTCCCTATGTGTTCAGCTTTTCGACATCGGCGCCCATCGTCGTCAACGCCATGCCCGCGGGCGACCGAGTCGCACCCGATAGCGCCGTCAGCGTTGAGTTCAGCCAACCCATGGATGAGAAATCAACGTCGCAGGCGTTTCGCTTGACGCGAATCGACGGTGAGGAAGGCGAGTACATCTCGGGCGAGATCACCTGGGACGAACTCGAGCAGACCCTCGTATTCACGCCGACAGCAACGCTGGAGTTTGGCCAGACCTACGCGATTGCCGTCGGTGAGGACGCAGCGCCCGCGGGCGGCGGCGGCAAACTGCGCGAATCGTACTCGTCACTGTTCACGGTGATTCCATACCCCAACATTGTCAGCGTGACCCCTGCCGACAAGTCTACAGGCGTATCGCCCGATACCAGCGTGATCATCAAGTTCAATACCGCGCTCAGCCCGACGCAGGTTCTGGAAGCGGTATCGGTGACGCCTGTACTGTCGACGACCTCCGTGTACAGCTACTACTCTCCGTACAACGACGAGCTCATGCTAAGCTGGTACAAGGACCCCAACACGACATACACAGTCTCGGTTGGCGGCGACGTCGAGGATGCGTACGGCAACACGTTGGGCGAAGATCGTCAATTCACCTTCACCACGGGTGATCACTCTCCATTTGTCGACCTAGAACTGGAACGCTTCACGCAGTTCACGGCAGGCGAGGATACACGCGTAAGCCTGCTCTACCGCAATGTCGACAGCGTGGACGTTGACCTCTTCGCATTGCCGGCAGACGAACTGCTTCGACTCGCAGGCGGCGATCAGTGGCAGGTATGGGATGAGTATGCTCAGGCAGTCCCAGATCTCGACACCGTATGGAGTCGCACGTACGACACGTCCGGTGATCCAAATGTGACCATCCGCCAGATCATCACGCTTACCAACGAAACCGGCGACCCGCTGGCGTCCGGCGCCTACTTCCTCGACGTCGATTCGCCGGACCTGCCCGACCTGGATGGCAACCCGCGCCGTGGCCAGGCGGCTCTGATCATCAGTGACGGCAACCTCGTCGTCAAGAGAAGCAGGAACGGCGCGAGCCTGGCCTGGCTTACGGATATGAACAGTGGCGAACCCATTGCCGCTGCGCCGGTCAGCTTCTACCTGGAAGGCGAAGAACTTGGCATGGCGCAGACCGACGAAGACGGCGTCGCCCTGCTCGACCTCGATATCCCCAGTGAGAGCAATTGGCGCCCCGTGACTGCCGTGAGCGGTGTGGCGGGCGAGGCCGATTACGCAGTTGCGTCCACTGAATGGAACAGCGGCATCGGCCCGTGGGAATTCGGCCTAATGAGTGGATGGGGTGGCGAACCGCTCAAATCCCACTTCTACACAGATCGCCCCATCTACCGTCCGGGCGATACGGTGAACTGGAAAGGGATCGTGCGCGCGCTCGACAACGATGAGTATACTCTTCCGCCGGCGAACCTCCCGATCGCTATTACCGTGCGCAACGACATGGGCACCGTAATTGGCCAGGAAATGCGAACACCTAGCGAGATGGGTACTGTCGACGGCGACGTTCTCCTTTCGCCGGAGGCAGGCACAGGCTTCTACTACCTGGAGGCGAGGTTCGGCGCCGATGAGAAAGACGCGATGTACGGCGGCGTGGGCTTTCAGGTCGCCGAATATCGCAAACCGGAGTTTGAGGTCACGGTCGAGCCGGAGCAAGAGGCCTATGTTCAGGGCGATACCGTCCGCATCAATGTGGACGCAGCCTATTTCAGCGGCAGTCCGCTGGCCGACGCGCCGGTCACCTGGCGCCTAATCGCCGACCCATACTTCTTCAACTGGTCAGACGAAGAGGGCCGCCGCTATAGCTTCTCCCCCTTTGATCCTGATTCTGCGTCGTATGACCCGTACCAAGGTGTCTACGCATTCGGTCTGGTGAACGAAGGGTCAGGCGTTACCGACGCGGACGGTTCCTACGCCATCGAGCTTCCTGCTGACATCAGCCAATCCCTCACGAGCCAGAACTGGGCCTTCGATGTCACGATCCAAAGCGGCACGAATCAGTTCGTCAGCGGGAGAACGACCGTACCTGTGCACCGCGCCGCGTACTATATCGGTCTTGCCCCGCGCAGCTACGTCACTGAGGTCGGCAATGAGGTACAGGTCGACCTGGTCACCCTGACGCCGGAATTCGACGCATATGCCGGCGCCGATCTGGAAATCGTCGTCTATGACTTCCGCTGGAACAACGTGTACGAGCAGGCGGCTGATGGTTCTTTCCGCTGGGAAAGCAGCGTCGAGCGCACGCCCGTCTACACAACGACGCTGACGACGAATCGGGACGGCGCGGCCGTGCTTGCATGGACGCCTGAACAGGCGGGTCAGTACCAAATCACGGCTTCCGGCTCCGACGATGCAGGCAACCCGACCAGCAGTGCAGAATTTGTATGGGTGAGCGCCGATGACGCTGATGACTACGTGGCCTGGCCGATGGAGAACAACGACCGCATCGAAATCGTCGCCGACAAGCAGAAATACGAGCCCGGAGATGTCGCGCGCATCCTCGTCCCCAGTCCGTTTCAGGGGTCTGTGCGAGCGTTGGTCACCGAAGAACGGGCAAGCGTGCTCAGCGCTGAGGTCCTGACGCTGGAAGCGAACAGCGAAACGCTCGAAATCCCGATCACGCGCGAAGCACATACCCAACGTCTACGTGAACGTGATCCTGGCCAAGGGCGTTGACGACTCCAATCCGTTCCCAGCCATGCGCGTTGGATACACAATGCTTGCGGTCGACACGTCCGACGTCGAGCTGGCCGTCGACGTCGAGATGTCGGAAGAGACCGTGCGGCCGGGTGCTTCGGTTACCTATATGCTGCAGGTAACGGACAAGCTCGGGCAGCCGCAACCGAACGCGGAAGTGAGCGCGGCCCTGGTAGACGAGGCGGTCCTTTCCCTGGCCGGCGGTGATGAAACGACCATGCTGGAGGCGTTCTACAGCGAGCGCCCGCTCGACGTCGCCACCGGTGCGACACTCGTCATCAACCGCGACCGAGTCAGCCAGCAGTTGTCCGAGGGGGCCAAAGGCGGTGGCGGCGGCGGCGGCGGGATGCTTGAAGTGCGCAGCGATTTTCGTGACGTCGCCTTCTGGCAGGCGGACCTGCTGACCGATTCGCAGGGACGGATTCAGTTCACGGTTGACCTGCCGGACGGCCTGACAACGTGGCGACTCATCGCGAAGGCCGTTACTGAGGATACGAAGGTGGGCGAAGCGACGGCTGAACTCATCGCAACGAAGGAGTTGCAGATCCGACCGCTCGTTCCGCGCTTCCTCACGGCCGGCGACCGGCCATGGCTGGGCGCGCAAATCCTCAATACCTCTGACCAGCCGGTGACCGGTGTCATGACCTACACGCTGGCGGGCGCGGAATTCGCCGGCGGTCCGTCGCAGACGCTCGAGTTCGAGTTGGCACCCGGCGGCCAGACTGCGCAGACGTGGCCCGCGACGGTTTCGACCCTGACAGACACCGTGGACATCCTGGCCGTAGCTGTGGCCAAGACGCCGGCGCCAAATCCCTCTGACTTCTCCGACGGCGTCGAGCTGGCGATACCGGTTCTGCGCTACGAGACGCCCGAGACAGTCGCCTCATCGGGTACCGTGCCGCCCGAAGGCGTGGTCGAATATGTCGTAGTGCCGGAGCATGCCGGAGACGAGGGCGATCTGGCTATACGCATGGAGCCCAGCCTGGCGGCTGGCATGTTGGGCGGCCTCACCTATCTACAGCACTATCCGTACGAATGCAACGAACAGGTCGTCAGTCGCTTCCTACCGAACCTAGTCACTGTACGCGCCCTGCGCGCTCTGGATATCGACGACGCCGAGCTGGAATCGCAGCTTTCCTACCAGCTTGGAATCGGCGTCCAGCGACTCGTCTCGCGCCAGAATCCGGACGGCGGCTGGGGCTACTGGCCGGGCGAAGAGAGCTCTCCCTTCATCACCGCCTACGTGCTTTGGGGCATCAGCCTCGCGCAAGAACTGGGCTATGCAGTACCGGACTCCACGAGCGACGCTGCGATCGCGTACCTGGATGCCCGGTTTGAAGCGCCGGACGCCACAACGGTCGTCATGGCGACTCAACGAGATGGCATTCATGCACTACGTGCTGTCTGAACTGGGCGAAGGTGACCCGGGCCGGGCCAGCACACTGTACGAGGTGCGCGAGAAACTCGGCGTCTATGGCAAGGCGCTGCTTGCCATGTCGCTGCACAACATGAGCGAAACAGGGTCGCCGGATACGCGCGTGGAGACGCTACTGGACGACATCGTGGGCGCATCCATCCTCAGCGCGACCGGCGCACACTGGGAGGAAACGAGCGTGGACTTCCAGACGCTGAACACCGACACGCGCTCGACCAGCATCGCGCTCGACGCGTTGACCCAGCTTAGGCCCGATCAACCCCTGTTGCCGCAGGCCGTACGGTGGCTCATGGTGACTCGGGAGGCAGGTCGCTGGTCCACCACGCAGGAAAATGCCTGGGCCATCATCGGCCTGACGGACTGGCTTGTGGAAAGCCGCGAACTTGAGGCCGACTACGACTGGTCAGTGGCGCTCAACAATGACGAGATCGGCGCCGGAACTGCAACGCCGGGGCAGATCAACCCGCCCACAGACCTGAGTGTACCCGTCGCGCAACTGCTGCGCGACGAGGCAAACGAGCTCGCCTTTGCACGCACCACCGCGCAGGGCCAGCTCTACTACACGACGCATCTCAGATACTTCCTCGATGCAGCCGCCATCGACGCACGCGATCACGGTATCGTGGTGGGCCGTCGCTTTGCTGCGGCGGACGGCGCCACAGGCCAGACGATCAACACGGCCGCCGTCGGCGACGTGATCAGCGTCACCGTCACCATTGTCGCGCCGAATGACCTGCATCACGTGCTGGTCGAAGCGCCGATACCGGCTGGTGTCGAACCGATCGATCCGCAGCTCGCCACGACTTCGAACCAATTCGGCGAACCCATGATGTCCAATGTGGACGGCGACCAACCCGAGCAGGGCTGGTGGCGACAGTGGGTGCCGACGTATACGGACTATCGCGACGACAAGGTTGCCCTATTCGCAACCTATCTCCCGGCGGGAACGTACGAATACACGTTCAATGCCCGGGCAAGCATGCCAGGAGAATACCGCGTGCTGCCTGCATACGGCGAAATGATGTACTTCAACGAGGTATGGGGCCGCAGCGAAGGCTCGCTGTTCACAGTCAAGAAGTAGCCCGACGCACACGTCAAACGCAGCACACGTCGCCACAGCGGCGCGAAATGCGCAGCCCTCCCGAAGATGTATAGCGAGGTCCCTGCATCGGAAGGAAGGCTGCGCGGCGTCGCGCCGCCGCTGCTCCCTTCTGCCCAGCAACTCAGCACATACCCCACCTCACCGTTTGCACCGTCACAACGTGTCATTCCCCCTCGCTCCGAAATCCAGTCTGCCATGCTCGGCGCCGGCAGGAATCCTCTGTGCGCCCGGTATCCCCGGCGTATCCCATGCGAAGTTGACGATCAGTCCCGCGTCGACTAGCATTGTGCACTCAGTTGCAAGGCCAGTTTCCACCCTAGTCACCGAAAGCGAATCAATGCCTCATTCAGAACCGTATACAGACGACGTGAGCGCCAAAGCTGAGTCCTGCCCGGCGAAACTGCGAACCATTATTGCCGAGTTCGTCAGCGTCGCTCCACAGGAACGTCTCGAGTACCTCCTCGAATATGCTGACGAACTGCCGGAGCTTCCGGCCCATCTGCAGGCCGACCGCGACGCAATGGAGCAGGTGCACGAATGCCAGAGCCCCGTCTTCCTGCACACCGAAATTGACGATGGACGCGTGCGATTCCTGTTTGACGTTCCGGCCGAAGCTCCCACCGTGCGCGGGTACGCGGCGATTCTCCAGGAGGGATTCGAAGGCGCTACCCCCGACGACGTACTCGACGCCCCGGAAGACATCTACCGGCTTCTGGGCCTGGATGAAGCAATCAGCCCGTTGCGTCTACGCGGCCTCCATGCCCTGATGGTCTATATGAAGCGACAGGTGCGAACCAGCGGCTGATGTCCACGTCATTACCCGCAGCACAGGCGCCCAAGGCGTCGATGCTTAGCGCCAATAGCCTGGCGTTAATCACCGCCCTCGTCGTGGTCGATAGTCTGCACTTCGTGGTTGGCCGCGCCCTCATCCCCTATCTACATCCGGCAGTCTCGTCCATGTACCTCATGGGTATCGGGTGCGTGGTCGTCGGCCTGTTTGCGCTGGCCCGTGGCAAACTGAAGATGAGTGTGCTTCGTGATCACCTCTGGTTCTTCCTGACAATTGGATTTCTTGTCGGCGCCAGCACCGTATTGACGTTTGCCTCGGTCCGCTATATCGACCCGGGCACAGGCGCCATGCTGGCGAAGCTGTCAGTCCTGATCAGCATCGGCCTCGGCGTCGTATGGCTGGGCGAGAGGCTCAACCGGCGGCAGGTCGCGCGGCGCAGCCCTCGCCGTGATCGGCGTACTGATCATCACGTTTCAGCCGGGAGAATACCTGCGGCTAGGCTCGCTTCTGGTCGTCGCCGGCACGATCATGTACGCGCTGCACACGGCCATCGTGAAGCGATACGGCGGCGAGATTGAATTTCTGAGCTTCTTCTTTCTTCGCCTCCTTGCGACGACCGCATTTCTGGTCGCGTTCGTCGCGATAACGCCGGATGCGCACGCGACCATCGTGCCGACCCGAGAGGTGTGGATATTGCTCATCGTGGCCGGCATCGTGGACGTGGCCGTGAGCCGGGGCCTGTACTACGTCGCGCTGCGTCGCTTCCCCATGAGCATTCACGCCATTGTGCTGACGCTTAGCCCTGCAGCCACCATCTTGTGGTCCTACTTCCTGTTCTCGACCTTGCCAGGCCCAGCGCAAGTGCTGGGCGGCGTACTCGTCCTGTTCGGAGTGATGATCGCCATGTTGAACCAGGAGTGACTCGAAATCGTCGCGTGGGGACTTCACTATCCATGCAATCCGCCGTTGCATGCATTGGCGTGCCGTTACGCCCTCTTGAATCACCGTAGTCTTCGCCATTCGCTCGATCTGCTATAATCCACACATGACAATAAACGCGACCGCGAAAGGTGCACCCGAACCGATTCTCCCGGTGCAGACCTGGCGAACACTTCGCCCCGTGACGAATCGCCTGTGGCGCCGTCATCCCTTGACAGGACGGGATATCTGGAGGCCATGCGGCATAGGTGGACTCCACGCAAGTGAGAGAGCGCAATACGAATGAACTGGAAGCCGCCACACCCGGCGTATGATCGTCTGGTCTCCGCGCTGATTGCGGAGGTCGGCACGGCGTATATCGTCGGCGGCGCCGTGCGCGATACCCTCCTGGATCGGATCGATTCCATCGTTGACCTGGATATCGTGCTGGAAGAACGCGCCATCCCCGTCGCGCGCCGTGTAGCTGACAAACTCGGGTGGGCATTCTATGCCATGGATACCGGTCGCGACGTCGCACGCCTGGTGATGTCTACCGGTCAAGGCGGCAGCTTGGTCTGCGACATAGCGGGTACGCGCGGCGCCACGATAGAAGACGACCTGGCCGCCCGGGATTTCACAGTCAACGCGATGGCCGTCGCGCTACGTCCGGCGTCCGATCCCGTACTTCTCGACCCCTACGGCGGACAAAAGGACCTGGCGGCGAAGTTGCTACGCCGCGTAAGCGCCATGAGTCTGTCTGAGGACTCCATTCGGCTGCTGCGCGCAGTTCGCCTGATGGTGGAATTCGACCTGGCGATCGATCCCGCCACGTACGCCCAGTTGGAGCGGCTGAGCGACACAGTCCGGCTCGGATCTGCCGAACGCGCGCGCGACGAACTGTGGAAGATGTTGAGTTCAGACCGACCACGGGCCGCCATCGACCTCCTGGATTCGTTTGGGCTGCTGCGCCACGTGTTGCCGGAAGTCGCCGCAACCAAGGGAGTGGCGCAAACTGCACCTCACTATCAAGGCGTGTATGATCACACGCTTGCCTCGGTCGAGTGGGCAGCCGAATCTTCGAGACTGGATCTTGGGAATCCCGGTCCAGATCCCTGATATGGGCCAGCCCGAATTGGTCGCAATGCTTGCCCCCCACAGATTCGCGCTACGCAGGCATTTCAGCCAGGACGTGGCCGCCGGACACTCGAGAGCGGATTGGCTCGTCTGGCATGCGCTGTTGCACGACATAGGGAAGCCGGTCACCGCATCACTCGAACCGGCAGAGATGGCGGCCATACCAGCGGAGGCCGAGCTTGCCCCGGACGGGTCCGTCCCTTCCCTGGAGGCCCGCGCCGGATCGAACGCGCTGCCGCCCATGCGAATCAGGTTCAGTGGCCACGAAGCCGTTGGCGCCGACCTGGCTACGGAGCGACTGACGCACTTGCGCTTCAGTAAATACGAAACGGCCATGTGCGCGGCTGTAGTTGCCGCGCATATGCGCCCACACAGCCTGCACAACAGCTTCTCCGATAGCGAGCTCAGCCGCCGAGCGGTCTATCGATTCTTCCGCGATACGGGCGGAAAACAGTTCGGGCGC
Organism: uncultured Chloroflexia bacterium; assembly: GCA_963752485.1. GTDB lineage: Bacteria > Chloroflexota > Anaerolineae > Caldilineales > Caldilineaceae > JASGTU01. Next base: position 249,873 of record CAVVYP010000006.1, on the reverse strand, counting down.
GGCCTCGGCGTTGACACCGTGATAGTTGCGCTGGCAGACTTCCTTGGCATCTACCACACCCTGCCGGCCGACTGGCCCGTATTTCTGGAGCACATGGATCAACTCCTAACTGACTACTTTGCGGCGGATGCGCAACAGTCCACGAGAGTCGAGCCGCTGCTCAACGGTCACCAACTGAAATTGCTGTTGGGAATCCAGGAAGGAAAACGCGTTGGAGAGATACTTGACCAACTCCTGGAATCCCAGGCCGCCGGCGAGGTGAACACCCTAGACGAAGCGGTGAACCTGGCCAGAAAACTGCACCGGGACGAAATCGGATCTGAATAGCACGATGAACGCGCGCGGGGACGAACGAACACGAAGCATGTGCCCCTATCTCGGCACTCTTGACGAGGAGGGAAAGCCCGCGCCTTGCGTTGACTATCCAAGCTTCGAGAACATGTGCTTCGTCGGGTCCAGACCGGAAGCCATTCTGCTCACCGACCAAGCGACGTTCTGCCTGTCGAACGGACACCGCCACTGCCCCAGACTCACAAGCGAACTGGATGCAAGCTCCAGCCGATCGGGACGGTCAGCCGAAGCTGGATCCGGGGATGGCTTCGCATCGGCAGGCGTCTCCGACCCCCTCCTGCACGCCATTGCCGACATGGAAGAGGCCCTCGAGGCCCGGCGTCAGGCCCGCAGGCGACGCAAGCGACGGATGGGATGGATCGGCGCCATCACGGTCTTCCTATCGTTCGTGGCGTGTGGCGGGTTCTTCGCAGCCTATGTCGGCTGGCAGCTCGTGAACCGAGAGAGCGTGGTAGCCACAGCCGGCTCCGTGACGACGATCGTGGAGGCGCCGACACTGGCTGCGCCGCCCGTCTATCTCATCGTGACGGCGACGTCGGATCCGCCGGACGATGCCATTCCACGAGCCGGCAGCGGCCGAGCAGACCATGCCCGAATTCCCATCCGCCGTGACTGCGACGCCGCGACCGGGCGGCTCCTACGGCCGGATCGCCGAGGCCGCAAGCAGCCAGCAGAACCCCAGCATCGTGCAAGCCGGCCAACCGGCTCCGTCACAAGCTACGCCCGCGATCAACATGCTGGTGCAAATACCGACGCGGCGACCAACACCGGTGTTGGACCTCGCCATCACCGTCCCGACTGTTCCCGAGGCGACGGCGGTGCAATCGCCTACGCCGATGCCACCGGTCGGAACGCCGGCCGTCGTGTTCGCCGCAGACGACGAAGAACTGGAGTCAGGCAAGTGCACGCGCGTTTCGTGGCACGTGGAGAACGTACGCGCAGTATATTACGAGAATCTGGGCGTTGACGGGCACGGCGAAGAAGAGGAATGCATCCGCGACAAACCCGGCGATTACACGCTTACCGTCGTGCTTCCCAACGGCAGCACACAGTACTACACCGTGACGGTCGGACTGATCTTGCCGACTGCCACTCCTACGCCCACCGCCACCCGTCCGCCGATCGTCGAGCCTACGGCCACTTGGACACCCTCAATCCCGACTGAAACGCCGACTCCTGACATGCAATATGGTGTGCTGCTTTCTGTGGAGGACGGTCCGGAACGCAACTGTTCATCCGGCGAAATCTGCACCATCGACCTGCGCGTGACCAACACGAGCCTCGGCCTCGATGACATCTCCATCCAATTTCTGCAGTCGGAGCGGTGGGACGCCAGGCTATGCCGGCTGGATGGCGTCTGCTCGGACAGAAAGTTGACGCTCGCGAGCGTCGGCCCCGGCAACACCGCGCTGGTGATACTCTCTGTGGACGTACCCGATCAGGGCGCCGGTGATTCCGCTTCCTACACTGTTCAGGCGATCAGCGAAGGATCTGGCGGAGAGGCCGGCTCGGACGCGGTGACCATCACGATTACGGCGGAATAACCATGCGACGAATGCGTATATGACCATTGCCGTACTCGCTGCAGCAATATCGTTACTGATCTTCATCAACGCGTTTTATGTCGCCGCTGAGTTCTCGGCCGTCAGCGTGCGCAAGTCGCGCCTGGCCCAGGTCGCCGATTCCGGCAGCGCGCAGGCCGAGTTTGTCCTTGACATCGTTGAGCATCCGCGACATCTGGACACGTACGTCGCCGCATGCCAGGTAGGCATCACCGTCTCCAGCCTTGCTCTCGGATTCTATGGTCAAGCGCGCATTCTCGAGTTGTTGGCCCCTGTGCTCGACAGTCTCCAGCCCGGCGTCAGAATCCTCGCCACGTCACTCTCGGCCATCGCCATCCTGCTCGTACTTACCGTTTTACAGGTGATTCTAGGTGAGCTGTTGCCCAAGAACGTCGGGTTGCTGCATCCGGAGCGGCTCGCCGTACTCACGGCCCCGGGCATGCGCTGGTCGATGCGCATCCTAAGCCCTCTAATCTGGGTCTTCAACGGCAGCGGCACGCTCGTGCTGCGTCTGATTGGGGCGGAACCGGCGGGAGACCACTCCCACGTCCACTCCCCCGATGAAATCGAAATCCTCGTGGAAGAAAGCAGCGCAGGCGGCGTGCTCGATGCCGAGGAACGCAGGTTGTTGGTGAACACGCTACGTCTCCGCAATGTAACAGCGCATAGGGCCATGATTCCGCGCAACAGCATGGTAGCCGGCCCGGTTTCGGCCTCTTGTGAAGAACTGCTCGAATTGTTGGCTGAGTCACCCTATTCCCGGCTGCCTGTCTACGCGGACAGCATCGACACGATCGTGGGCGCCGTGCACATCAAGGACCTGTTGTGCGCAGTGTATGCAAACCGCAGCGGCGAAGAAGGCGACCGCGTCGCCCTCGCTGAATGCTTGCGCCCTGTCATCCACGTGCCCGAACTTGCAGACGTAGACGAAGTTATGCGCCTGTTGCAGGATCAGCATCAGATCCTTGCCATCGTCGTGGATGAGTACGGAGGCACCGCCGGCATGATCACGCTTGAGGACCTCATCGAGGAGATCGTGGGCGAGTTCGACGATGAGTTTGATATTGCGGCTCCCGCGGCCGAAGTCCTCGCGGACGGCAGGTTGCGAATACGGGGCGACGTCCCCGTTGAGGATGTGGAGGAATACCTGGGAATCGAGCTGCTGGCCGATGGCGTAGAGACCATCGGCGGTCTCGTCTTGGCCACAGCGGGTCGCATTCCGGTCACCGGCGAGACGCTCGACGTACAGGGCATTCCACTGCGCATCGAACGCATAGTCGGCAACCGAGTCGCGTATGTCAGCACTCGACTCGCCCCAGAGCAAGCCGACCTGATCGCAAACCTGATCAACAACGCCTGAGGCCAACAGTGGAATACCTCGTACCGATACTCGTCGTCACCACACTGATCGCCCTGAATGGCCTCTTCGTAGCCGCCGAATTCGCCATCGCTGGTTCGTCGCGACCCAGAGTTGCATTCATGGCCGAGCACGGGTCCACGGCCGCCAAACACATACTGGAGATCGTGTCGAATCGACAGAGCATCAGCGAATACCTCTCCACAGCGCAAGTCGGGATCACGATCGCCAGCCTCGGGCTCGGCATGTACGGCGAACCCACCATAGCCAAATGGCTCTTGCCGGCGCTGGAACGATACGGCATCCATAGCGAGGCGCTGGCTCACACGCTTGCCACGGTCATCACCGTCGGCTTGCTTACCTATCTTCACGTGGTACTTGGTGAGATGGTGCCGAAGTCGCTGGCGCTGCAAGGCCCGGACCAGGCGGCCATTCGCCTCTATCCGTTCATGTCCATGACGCAGAAGCTGTTCGGCCCCCTCACGCGGGTCCTGAACTGGATCGGCAACCGACTGCTCCTGCTCTTGCGTTTGCCACAGACCGACCTTGAGGCGCACCTCGTTACGGCTGCTGATCTCTCGTATATCGTGGAAGAAAGCCTGGAGGGCGGCTACCTGCTCCCGTCCGAGCAGGTTTATCTGGAGAATGTGATCGACTTCCATGAGCGCACGGTCGGCCAAGTGATGACGCCGCGGACGAGGATGGTTGCGTTGCCGGTCGACGCAACCAATCGCACACTCATGAATCTCGTATGCAATCAGCGCTATTCACGATTCCCCGTCTACCGAGACTCGAGGGATCAGATAGTTGGAATCCTCCACTTGAAAGATCTGGCGCGCAGCTTCGTTCACCGAGACGATACCGCCGTCAAGACCGGAGACGAGGCCAGTGACAACCATACGGACGTCGCGGAAATGATGCGGCCTGCAACCTTCGTGCCGGAATCACTTCCGCTGGATGAGATGCTGGCCCGGTTTCGCGACGACCGCAACCAGATCGCGATCGTGGTCGACGAGTATGGCGGCACAGCCGGGCTGATTACGCTGGAGGACCTGGCGGAGGAAATCATTGGAGAGATCCAAGATGAGTACGATGAGGAGATCGCCCCGTTCCAACAGATAGGCCCAAATACGCTGCGCGTTCGAGGCGACCTTCTTCTGGACGAACTGGACCAGCACTATGACACCGAGCTCGCCGCGGACGACGCCGAAACCGTGGGAGGGCTCATCATGTCACAGTTGGGCAGAGTGCCGCGCAAGGGCGATCGCATCACGTGCTGGGGGATAGACATTGAGGTCGAGTCGCTCTCGGGCCTGGCCGTATATACCGCGCTACTGCACCTTCCAGAGGGGGCGCTGGACACTGGGGAACCCGACTAGTGCAGTTACAGACAAGTCAATCGGTGTAGTAGGGTATGTGCCAAGGCAGGCGTCATATCGTCAATCGAGCACGTCTGATTACCCGACGGCGCGTGACCTATCGCGGCTGTGTGGCTACTTCGGTTGCGAACATAAGTGACATCTTGCTGTCACCGAAACAGTTGCCTGATTCTGCACTAGGCGCCAAGTGGTGCGGCCGAATGCGTTTCAGCGCCGGCAACGCTGTTCCGAACCTTTTGTGTGACCTGCTCCTTTTGCTGTAAGCTGGCGGCAACGCTGATGGCGTGTGGTTTATCATCTCGCGTGTATTCGGCGATCACCAGTGCAGAGGAATTCAATAACCATGAGCGACCAACATTCCAACAGCATCCGCGAATCTCTCCTGCGCCTGGACTTCACTCCATCGCGCGTGACGCAAGACGCGGACCTGCCGGATCCCGGGCTTCACGATTCGTTGAGAAAGCTGTCGCGAGCCAGGATCTCGCTCACCTTGCGCCAGTTGCGCGCGGCGCTGGGCCTCACCTACGCCCAAGTACAGACAGACACGGGGCTGTCCCAGCAACTTCTTTTCGACGTCGAGTTCGGAGAGCGCCGATTGTCGCTGGATGAGTTGTATCTTCTCGCTGACTGCTACAAAGTCTCCGTCAATGACGTACTAGGTGTGAACATTGACTAACCTCGTCGCCCCATCTTCTGATCCCCTCGCACGGATGCCGGTTCCTGGGGAAGCGAATCGGCCAGGTGCGCGATCGCCGTCCACGCCCTTGAACCTGGAGATTCAGATTGCAGCGCAGAAGGTCAACAAGTATGCGACTAGCGAGAGCGGCGACACGGTCGAGATAATCGAGCGGCCCAACGGCGGCATTAGCATGGTGATGGCAGACGGCCAGCGCAGCGGCCGCAGCGCCAAGACGATCAGCAACATCGTCGTACGCAAGGCGATTAGCCTTATCGCGGAAGGCGTGCGCGACGGGGCCGTTGCCCGCGCAACCCACGACTATCTGCGTACCCACCGCGGAGGCAAAGTCAGCGCAGAGCTTACGATTCTCAGCGTCGACCTGAGCACGAGTTCAGTCGTGATCAGCCGCAACTCGCGCTGCCCGATACTGATTCGGCGGCAGAATCAAAGCAGTTGGCTGGATTGCGAGTGCGACGCCATCGGCATATACGCGAACACCAAACCGGCAATCAGCGAGATTCAGATCGAGCCATGCCTGACTTTGGTGGCATTCACAGACGGTGTATGGAGCTCGGGGCGGCAAAGTGACGACACCATCGATATTGAGTCAGTGATCGAACGGGCCGAATCGGAGTCGAGCGCGAGCGCCGATGGAATCGCAGAGGCAATTCTTGCGGAGGCGATGGCGCGTGATGGCGGGCGGCCGCGTGACGATGCGGCCGTGCTCGTGATGAAAACGGTCGAGCGCGCTGACCCCAGTCAAATTCGGCGGCTGTCCATGCGCTTTCCTATCTGAGTATGCCGTGAGGGACACGAGGCCACTTCCCGTCGTCAAGGTTGTTGGAACTAGCGCCAGCGGCAAGTCCACACTTGTTACCTGTTTGCGCGCGCACGGGTACGACGCGCGCCCCGTCAGCCAAGAGCATAGCGAGGTGCCTGACCTGTGGCAGCGCTTCGACAGGCCGTACGCGCTTATCTTCCTTTCCGCAGACTTGCGGACACAACAGAAGCGACGACCCGACCAGGCGTGGACATATTCCGAGCTAGTGCGGGAGCGGATGCGGCTTGCCAATGCTCGGGAAGCGGCCGACGTACGCATTGACACCTCTGAACTCAACCCGGAACGCGTGTGTGAGATTGCCCTTACCTATCTGCGCCAAATTGGCGTGGGCTTCACAACCGAACCGCTTCCGCCGGTCCGCGCCACGGGCTCAGCCAAACCGAGGCGAGCTGAATAGGCCGCTTTCACAAGCGAGTGAGGCAACAAGCCATTTCCTCGCCAACGGGACCTCATGGCAGAATGGGCGCGCAGCGCTCTCGCATGGCGCACGAACTCACCTCACACGCATTCTCCAACTTGCCGCGTGGATTGATGTTCGAACCCGACGAATCCGTTGTTCAAACAGACGTCATGGAACGCACGCACATGTCCTCAGCAACGCCCTCATCCGTCGCACCTGTCACGCTTGAAGCGCGCGACGCCCTCCAGTCCACCCTCGAGTCCATCTATGGGGACGAGAGCTCCGAACAGCTCGGACGCTACGCCGACGCACTCGGCCGGTTTCGCGACCGCTTCGGTCCGGGACCGGTTACACTGTTCCGCGCGCCCGGGCGCATCAACCTGATCGGCGGCCATACCGACTACAACCGCGGCTACGTAATGCCGGTTGCCCTGAACAGAGACCTGGTGCTGCTTGCACGCCCGCGCAGCGACGGACGCGTCCAGCTTGCCAACATTGAAGCGGAGTTTCCGGAAGACACCTTCCGGATCAGCCGGTCCATTCCACAAGCCGAATCTGCCCCATGGACGAACTACGTGCGGGGCGCGGCCCAGATGGTGGCCAACATCTCTCCGATTGTGCAAGGAATGGATTGTCTCGTCGTGGGACAGGCCCCATTCGGCATTCCACGCGGCTCCGGCCTGAGTTCGTCATCTGCACTGACTGTGGCGGCTGTACTGGCGCTCGGGCACTTCGCCCAACTGGATGTGGAGCGCGAGTCATTCGTCCAGCTCTGCTCAGATGCTGAATGGTACGTCGGCACGCGCGGCGGAATCATGGACCAATACGTCTCGCTTTTTGCCAACCGCAACCATGCCCTGTTTCTGGATTGCCGTCCAAACGGGCAGGGCAGTTATCAGACTCGGCTGGTTCCGCTGTCTGAGGCCCACGAGATCATCATCGCCGAGAGTGGCGTACGCCACAACAACGTTCGCGGCGAATACAACAAGCGCGTGGCCTCGTGTCGAGTCGGAGTCGCTCTCCTGCGCTCAACCTGGCCCCACGCGACCCATCTGCGCGATCTCGAGGATGTCGCATGGGAGCAGATTGAGCCGTTGCTGCCATCTGAATTGTCGGTTGCCGAGGCGCTTTCGCTCGACGGATGCGACATCGACGACGTGCCGGGGCTAATGCCCCATGATATTTTGCACGTCCTGGCTTGCTGCCGGCATGTATGGCATGAGAATCATCGCGTGCTCGAAGCCTACAGCGCGCTCCATGCGGGTGACGTCGTCACAGCCGGCCACCTCATCTCGCAAGCACATGCCAGCGCACGCGACAACTACGATATCAGCTTCCCTGAAATGGAGACGCTGGTGAGCACGGCTTCGTCGGCGCCGGGTGTCGTAGGCGGACGCATCACTGGGGCCGGCTGGGGTGGTTGCGCAGTATTTCTCGTGGAACGCGACGCCGCCCCGGCGCTCACAGCGAGGCTCGAAAGCGAGTTTGAGCGTCGTCACGGGGCCAGGCCGTCCGTGTTTCCATGTCGTTCCGGGACCGCCGCGGGCTACGCAGGCGACGTCGTTGTCTAGACTGTCTTGGCGCGTCGACAAGCCAGTCACAGATGCCGGCCGCGCAGCAAGCGTTGTCGCTTGCGCCTGTAGCCTGGTCCATACACAACCAACCGTGAAGTGCACCTGCAAGGATATGTTCTAGATGACAACTGTGGCCGAAACCATGGCGGCCGAACTGGCCGACGCCGGCATCGAGAAAGTGTTCGGATTGCCGGGCGGTGAGATCGTCGAAATCCTAGACGAACTGCGCAAGCGCGATATCGCTTTCATCCTCGTGCGCAACGAGCCATCCGCGGTGTTCATGGCGGATGCGTACGCTCGGGCCACGGGCAAGCCGGCCGTCTGCATGACCACGCTAGGGCCGGGAGCGGCGAACGCGATCATGGGCGTGGCCCATTGCCACCTCGACAGATCGCCAGTCGTCATCATCACGGCGCAGAAGCCGGAATCGATGCTCGACGAATACACGCATCAGGTGCTCGATCTGCATGCGCTCTTTGAGCCCATCACCAAAGCCTCGGTCCGCATCCACGCCGGCAACGCATACGGCGCAGTGCGGAACGCACTCGCGCTCGCCGCATCCACGCGACCGGGCCCCGTCCATCTGCAGGTGAGCGCCGAGGATGCGGTCGCCGTTGTGGACGAGGCTGCAGCAGCGCAAGAAGAGCGCCCCGTCGAAGTCGCCTCCATCCCTCCGATTTCGGGAGACGACATTGACAGCGCCCGGTCGGTTCTTTCGCGCTCCAGGCGACCGCTGATCGTCGCCGGGCTGGGATTGGAACCGCAACGGCCCTACCGTCCGCTGCGCGCGCTGGCCGAGGCGTTACGAGCGCCCGTCATCACGACGCCGAAGATCAAGGGGGCCTTGGCCGACGACCACCCGCTCTACGCTGGGACGATTGGGTTGACCCGGACTGACCCCGTATACGAGCTTGTCGACGAAGCCGACTGCGTGGTTGCCCTTGGCTTTGACGTCGTGGAGCTGGTGAAACCGTGGGATTTCGATAGACCACTGATTTGGATTGCCCCCTGGGCCAACGAAGACCCCTCGCTCAAAGCACACTGTGAGATCGTGGGCGACTTGGCCGAAGCAATTGTTGCACTCGGCGCTGAACCGCACGCGCTCGACAATGCGTGGGGCGAGGCGCGGGTGCGTGAGTTTCGAAACCAGCCGCAGCCATCTGTCCCGCCTGCCGCGCCCGGAAGAATCACACCGCAGACCGTACTGAAGGTGATGCGGAAATGCGCCGCCAGGGTTACATTTCTTGCTGTAGACGTCGGTTCTCACAAGATATTCAGTTCGCTCGAATGGCCTGCCTCCGAGCCGAATCGCTTCCTTGTCTCCAACGGACTGTCGTCCATGGGCTTTGCGTTGCCTGCGGCTATCGGCGCCGCTGAAGCCGATCCGGACGCCCAGGTTCTTTGTCTCACAGGCGACGCAGGCCTTGCCATGAACGTAGGTGAGCTTGGCGTATTGGCGGAGCGGCGCCTGCCGGTCGTAGTCGTGGCGCTTAACGACGGGGCCATCGACCTGATCCGCTCGCACCAGCAGCGCGCCGGCAAGCCGATCTTCGGCACCGAGTTTTCGCCACCAAGATTCGACCAGGTTGCGTCTGCGTTCGGGTTGGCGTCGCGCCGAGTTGGGGACGAAGCGGCTTTCTCGGCCGCATTGAGTGAGTACCTGGCGGCGCGGTCGCCTGCGCTGATCGAAGTCATGCTGGACCCCACTGGCTATCCGACGACACCGCGCAATACCACGTCTGGGTCCAAGTAGCGGAAAGTGCAATCCACCATGAATCTGGAACAATCAGTCGCACTGGTAACCGGCGGAGGGACAGGCATCGGCCGAGCCGCCGCAGCCGCGCTTGCCGGCGCAGGAGCGCGTGTGGTGCTCACGGGGCGCAGGTCCGGCCCACTGCACGAAGCATGCGAGGCAATAGACGCCGTCCATCCCGTCCAGTTTCGTACCGCCGACATGGCCGACGCAGCCCAAGTGAACGAGCTCATCGGCTGGATACATGACGAGATCGGGCCCATTGACATCCTCGTGAATAACGCAGGCGTCAACATTCGTGAGAGGCGCCTGGATGCCCTGACGGCCCAAGACTGGGACTATGTGATGCAGGTAAACGCCAATGGCGCGTACTACGTCGTGCAGGCAGTATTGCCCGCCATGCGCGCACAGGGGCGCGGCCTCATCATCAACATTTCGTCGATGGCCGGTGTGCACGGCAGCAGCGTCGCCGGCGCCGCGTACAGTGCGTCGAAACACGCGGTCAACGCACTCACACAGGTGATTTCGGAAGAAGAGCGGCAGCACGGCATCCGCGCCACGGCCATCTGCCCCGGCGCTGTGAATACGCCGATCCTCGATGACCGCCCGGTGAGCGTCACCCCGGAGCAGCGCCGGCGCATACTGCAGCCGGAAGACATAGCGGCGGCCATTATGTTTGTGGCGTCGTTGCCGGAGCGAGCGCACGTTCCCGAACTACACATCGTGCCGGCCGCGTAAGCGGTGGGCCCAACCTAGAGGCCCTTTCAGCCTGTCATTCCCGCTCGAGGCGGGAATGAGCGTCTTCCAGCACGGATATGCCCCCGTACCACGCGGTACGACTGCGCACCGCTGCTATTTGACAGGCGCAAGGGCGCCCCATATACTTCTGCACAATCGATTGCCGCTAGCACCGGGCGAGAGAGGGTCGAAACCAGACAGAAAAAGACATGGCACCAGAGGAGTACCTGTAGACGGCTCGCAGAGAGCCCGGACCATTGGCTGCGAATCCGGGCGAGTGACGGTACAGGGAAGGTCGCTGGGAAGGTTGTTGGACTGAACGGCGCGTTCGTCGCCTCATAGGTTCAAACGGATGGGTCCGTTATCGCCCCAGAGGGGACCGAGTTTCGGCTCGGTCAAACAAGGTGGTACCGCGGAGTCGCTTCGTCCTTGAAGCTTTGGCTCCGTGTTTTTTTTGTTGGCGTCACTTGAATAGACGCAGTCGCGACTAGTCGGAGGACAGGTGTGAGATGACAGAAAACGCAAGTGGCATGCCCAAAGCGTACGATCACCATCAGGTGGAGACATTCCTCTACGAATGGTGGGAACGAAATGGCTACTTCCGCCCTGACACACAGGTGGCAATCGGCCAGTCGGTACCCGGCGCCGCCCCGTTCGTCATCTCCATGCCGCCTCCGAACGTGACCGGCGCGCTGCACCTTGGCCATGCGATTACGAACAGCGTCGAGGATATGCTCATTCGTTACAATCGCATGCTGGGGCGCCCGACGCTCTGGGTGCCAGGGACAGACCACGCCGGCATCGCAACGCAGAACGTCGTGGAGCGACAACTCGAAGTCGCGGGTACCGATCGTCACGAGACTGGGTCGCGAGGCCTTCGTGCAGGAGGTGTGGGACTGGAAGGACGAGTATCACGGCCGCATCACCGCTCAGCAGAAGCGCATGGGCATCTCCTGCGACTGGGAACGGGAACGTTTCACGCTGGACGACGGACTGAGTGAAGCCGTCCTGGATACATTCATTCAAGCTCTACAACGAGGGCCTGATCTACCGCGCCAACTATCTGGTGAACTGGTGTCCGCGCTGCACCAGCGCCATCAGCGACCTTGAGGTGGAGTACGAGGAGGAGAACGGTAAGTTCTATACCTTCAAATACCCGCTTACGGACGGCGGCTACCTCGAGGTCAGCACAACGCGACCGGAGACGATACTGGGCGACACGGCAGTGGCCGTGCATCCGGACGACGAGCGATACCGTGACGTAGTCGGCAAGACTGCGCTCGTGCCCGTTCTGAACCGGAAGATTCCTGTGATTGCCGACGACTATGTCGACCCGGAGTTCGGCACCGGCGCGCTGAAGGTGACGCCGGGACACGATCCCAACGACTACGAGATCGGCAAGCGGCATGACCTGCCCATGATCAACATCATGAACAAGGATGGGTCGCTCAACGAAGAGGCCGGCCCCTATGCCGACCTGGATCGCTACGAGGCGCAGAGAACGGCTATGGCGCGACATGGAGGCGCAAGGGCTGACTGTGCGCGTGGAAGATCGAGCGCATCAGGTCGGCCATTGCCAGCGCTGCCATACCGTCGTGGAGCCGCTGCTCAGCGTCCAGTGGTGGGTCAAGACCAAGCCGTTGGCCGAGCCGGCCATTGAGGCGGTGCGCTCCGGCGAGATCGAGATCGTGCCTCAGCGTTTCGAGAAGGTCTACTTCCATTGGATGGAGAACATTCGGGACTGGTGTATCAGCCGCCAGCTGTGGTGGGGACATCGCATCCCAATTTGGTACGGCCCCGACGGCCACGCCTTCGCAGCGCGCAACGAAAGCGATGCTCAGGAGCAGGCAATCTCCCACTACGGCGAAGCCGTTCGCTTGGAACAGGACCCGGACGTGCTGGACACCTGGTTCTCCAGCGGACTCTGGCCCTTCAGCACACTTGGGTGGCCCGAAGAAACGGAGGACCTGGAGCTCTACTACCCCACTACCGTCATGGAGACCGGCTACGACATCCTGTTCTTCTGGGTGGCGCGCATGATCATGCTAGGTCTGAAGTGCACGGGCGAGATTCCGTTCCGCCATGTCTATCTGCACGGGCTCGTGCGCGATGAGCAGGGGCGCAAGATGAGCAAGAGCCTGGGCAATGCGCTGGATCCGCTGGACCTCATCGCCGAATACGGGGCCGACGCGCTGCGCTTCTCGTTGCTGACCGGCAGCACGCCCGGCAACGATATGAAGCTAAGTGTGACCCGTATCGAATCGAATCGCAATTTCGCCAACAAGATGTGGAATGCAGCCACGATTCGTGATCATGAACCTGGATGGCTATCAACCGGCAGGTGGACGCACGCGATGATCGCTTCAACGTCGAGCTATCGGCTGCCTCCCGAAGAGAGATTGTCTCTCGCCGACCGCTGGATTCTCAGCCGCCTGCAATATACCCAAGACGAGGTCTCACGCCTGATTGACGGTTGGCAGCTCGGTGAGGCCGGGCGCCAGCTATATGACTTTCTCTGGAGCGAGTACTGTGACTGGTATATTGAAGCCGCCAAGACGCGCCTGTATGAAGGCGCGGAACAGGAAGCGAACGACACGCGTCAGGTACTGGCCTTCGTCCTGGAGCAAAGCCTTCGCCTGCTGCATCCGTTCATGCCGTTCGTGACTGAGAGCATCTGGCAAAACCTTCCGGGCTTCAACGGCGACGGCCGCGCGCTGATCGTCAGCCGCTGGCCGGCGGTCTCCGGCTTCCAAGACTTGCAGGACGAGGAATCATTTGAACGACTGCAAGAGGCCGTCCGAGCCATACGCAACGTGCGCAGCGAATACAATGTCGAACCGGCGCGCCGGATCTCGGCCATGTTCAGCACGGGCGACCAGGAGGAACTGATCAACAACAACCTGGACGTAATCGTGAATCTCGCAAGACTGACTCGCGACGAGACAATCGTCGGCAGAGAAGTCGACTCGCCGGAAAAGGCGGTGACGCTCGCGGTTGGCGGCATGACCGTGCATCTGCCGCTCGCGGGGATGGTCGACCTCGAGGCCGAACGCGCCAGAATCAATACGGAACTCGCCAAGACGGAAGAACAGATCGAACGCAGTGAGAATCTCCTCGCCAACCCGGGATTTGTGAACAAGGCTCCGGAGGCAGTCGTAGTGCGTGAACGTGACAAGCTGGAGCAGTTGGTGGACCGGCAGCGGCAGCTTGTGGAGCATTTGCAGGAGATCTAGGCGCAGAAATGGCGGGCCGAGACGACCGCGTTCTCGGTCCCCTTATCGCGATTTCCGCACCTGCGAAGATGGGCTGTCTACGCACCCCAATAAGGGGCTGCCGGCGGCCGCTCGGAAAGTTGCCCAAAAACGCCATCTATTTTGACATCGACATGACCCTATGCTATAGTCCCTTCCCGATTGTGTCCCGCTTCACACAGTCATGTTTACTCGCCCGATCGACCGGCGCTTACCTGTGGTTTGCCGCAGCACGAAGACTCGTACATAATCTGCAAGACCTACGGCACACGACGTCTTCGGAAACCGTAATCAAGGAGATCAATCACAGATGGCGGAGAAGATCTCGGACTTGTCCGGCGATGAACGAGAGCAGCGCATCGCCGAACTGAAACGAAAGATGCAAGAATCCGCCAAGCGCAACCGGGCCGCTCAAGCCGATGAAGCGCCCCAGGAGTCGACTGCGGCTGCACCTGTCCCTGCGACGCGAAGTGAGCCACAGACTGGGCCCGCGGACGACACGCCGGCCACCGAAGCGTCCGCAACGGCAACGGCCGTCGCCACAGCGGCGCCGGCAACCGTGCAGCCGAAACCGGCTCCGGCGCCCGTCACGCGTGCGCCGTCCACGAACGGTTCTTCGCCCAAGACCGAAACCGAACCTCAGGGATCCACAAAATCCGAGATGAATCGGCGCGAGTTGCTCACGTATATGTGGGCCGGAGCGCTCGGCCTGCTTGCACTCGAGGGAGCCGTGCTCTCCTTCCAATTCATGTACCCCCGGTTCAAGGCGGGAGAGTTTGGCGGCGAGTTCGTCCTCGGACCGTTGACTGCAATGCCGGCGCCGACGGCAAGCCCCCAGCCCAATACAGACGGCAAGTTTTGGCTTGTTACAACGGAAGAAGACGAACCCAAGGCTCTCTATATGGTGTGTACGCACCTGGGTTGCCTGTATCAGTGGGTGGAGTCCAACAGCCGCTTTGAGTGCCCTTGTCACGGTTCGAAGTTCACGCATGACGGATACTACATTGAGGGGCCTGCCCCCCGATCCCTGGATTACTTCGAAACGACGGTCGTCGAAGGCATAGTCGTGGTGGACACAGGCAACAGGAATCTCGGCGCCCCCGCAGGCGAATCACCGTTCGCTGAAGGCGCTGCATAGTCGGGTTTCTACGCA
Organism: uncultured Chloroflexia bacterium; assembly: GCA_963752485.1. Classification (GTDB taxonomy): domain Bacteria; phylum Chloroflexota; class Anaerolineae; order Caldilineales; family Caldilineaceae; genus JASGTU01. The sequence goes on along the minus strand of CAVVYP010000006.1, from coordinate 234,835 downwards.
GACTTGATGGCATGAAACGGAGTCCAAATGGCTGTACAACCTGAGGCCCAGAAAAAGGGCATAGTTCATTCGGCTTTGGGCATCGCGGACGATGTCTTCACGCGAGTCACCACCGGCATCAGCGCCGGCGAATTCCGTCGCATGTTGCGCGGTGAGGCTCCCGGGCGCCCCAACCCCAGACTCAAGCCGCATTCCGAATCATTCCTCCTTCACATCAAGCCGACGTACTATCATGAAAGCGTCACGCGTTTCACACATACGTTCCGTCTAGGGCTGCTGTCGACCTACCTGTTCGTCGTAGAAACGATCACGGGCATTTTCCTCATGATCTGGTATGCGCCGTCGCCAGATCGCGCATACACGGACATGATTCGCCTGCTCAGCGACGTGCCGGCCGGGCAGTTCATGCGCGACTTGCACCGCTTGGGCGCGGAGATGATGGTCGCAATTGTCACCCTGCACATGGTGCGAACCTACCTGACGGGCAGCTACAAAGCGCCGCGCCAGTTCACATGGCTCTCAGGCGTGATCCTGCTTGTGATCACGCTCTTTCTCAGCTTCTCCGGTTACCTGCTCCCGTGGGATCAGCTGGCCTTCTGGGCCGTGACCATTGGCACGTCCATGGCCGAAGCCGTGCCGCCACAAATCGTGGGTGAAACCGTGAACTTGCTGGCCACGAGGCGCGCCCGGACATCGGCGCAAACGGCTTGCTGCGCTTCTACCTGCTGCACGTCTTCTTCCTGCCAATTCTGCTGATCCTCTTCTTCTTTGTGCACTACTACAAAGTAGTTCACTTCGGAATCAGCCTGCCGGCGCACGAGGAAGAAGTCGGACAGGATACCGCAAACAAAGTGCCGGCCGACCGCCGCGTCTATTACTTGCCGGATGTCTTCCTGGATGAAGCTGTATTCCTCGTCCGTCGTTCACGACGCTGATGGTGGTCATCACCTTCTTCTTGTTCCAGGCGCCGTTGGAATCGATCGCCAATCCGCAATCGACGCCACTGCACACGGTCGCGCCGTGGTACTTCTATTGGCTGCAGGGGCTGCTCAAAATCGCCGACAAGACGATTGCCGGCGTTGTCATTCCGGGTATCCTCCTGGTGCTGTTGTTGGCCATCCCCTATCTGGATCGGAATCCGAGCCGCCGGGCGAAAGATCGCCGTGTCGCCATCATCAGCGGCATTGTCGCCGGCGTTGTGATGATTATCCTGAGTTGGATGGGCACGCCGCAGTATGCGGTGCAGGGCGCGCCGGCTGTTGAGATTGTCCAGGAGCTGATGCCGGAAGAAGGCGCGGGTCTAGTCCGCGAGATCGGGTACAAGCATTTGCCCGTCGGCGTATATGACACCCGCGAGCGAACTCGAGTTCGAAGATGCCGAATTCGCCGAGCTGATGGAGGAATTCACGGCATCCGTCGCGCACTTGGAAGAAGCCGATCCTGACTTCAACAATGCCTACGGGGTGCTGGATATCAGCCAGAATCAGGACGGACTGAAGAAGCTGGCGTGGCAGATCAACTGGATCAGCGCCGATGGTATGCAGGATATCTTCAATCGAGTCTTCTTCCTGCATGAGGACTCGATGTACTGGGAAGAGTATGGGCTGAAGGACTTCAGCTATCCTGCTGCCGGATCAAGAAGGGGAATAGGGCCGTTCATGCATAAGCCGTGGTATTCGCGCCTATACGTCAAGTCGCCGGTATGGAAGCTACTGATCGGCATCTTGGCAGTCGGCGGCGGGATCGTCCTCCTGGGCCTGCTTCTGGTGCTCGAGCCGCCCAGAATGGAAGCGCAGACGAATAACTGGGACGGACGCGGCAGTCGAAAAAGGCGCAGACATCTTCGCCAACAACTGCAGCAGTTGTCACGGAGTAGACGGCAAGGGCAATCCCGGCCCGGCGCTCAACAGCCGCTACTTCTTCACGCAACGAATGGAGGACGTCGGCTTCAGCGGCAGCGTTGAGGACTTCGTAGCCTTGACAGTCGAGGCAGGGCGCCCGAGCAAGATGCATCCGCAGTGGGGCGGCTTGGTGATGGCGACCTGGGGCGAGGATTACGGCGGTCCCCTGCGCAACGATCAAGTGGAGCATGTAGCCCGTTACGTGGCAAACTGGGAGTCTACGCGCTACAGCAGACTCAGGCGGAAGACCCGTGGATACCGTTCCAGGACACGACATCCAGAGTTGCAATCGAGGATGTCTATCGCGATGAGGGTGCCGAGCCGGCTGCACCTGCCGAACCGCGGCCGCCCGAGGAGCTCTTCGTCAGTATGGCCTGCGCCGGATGCCACGACCTGGAGTTGCCACAGACGGATGAGATTCGCGGGCCGGTGGGGCCGAATTTCGGCAACCTGGCCGAGAATGCAGCACAGCGTATCGAGGGAGTCTCCGCCGAAGACTATGTCCACACGAGCATCGTCAATCCGAACGATTACATTGTGGACGGATACCTTGCCGGCGTGATGACGCAGAACTTCGCGCAGCAGATGACAGAAGAGGAAATCAACGGCATGGTCGATTGGTTGCTGGACCCGAATCGATAGGCGATGCAGTAGGCGGGAATCAGACCAGGAACCAGGGACACCTGTCGATCGGCAGGTGTCCTTTCTGTGTGAAGGCCCCATGTGAAAGAACACCATGTGTGATGCCATGTGTGAAGACACCATGTGAGGACACTGTGCAAACCTATTGGGGGAACGCTCTGCGAGAGGGCCGTATGCCACGCATATCCACGAAGGCGGCGCCGTCATCGACAACGAAATGAACGATCACGACAGCCAGCCGCTCACGGCCGATCCCGTATACTTCGTGATGGCGGCCGTCTTCGCGTTGTTGACCACGGCGTTACCGGCGGCGCTCGGTCAGATACGCTTTCTTGCCCATACTCCAGGCGATCGTGCTGACGATATTCATCGCGATCCCGCTGCGCTCAGGTCTGTGGCGGCGCGCCGCTGCGCTCGCGGCCATGTGGCTGGCGCTTGTCCTGGCCATCATTGGCGGCATGACCTATCTTGCTCCCGAACACATGGAACGGGCGATTCCCGGCGGCTTTGAATTGCATGGGAAACTTGTGGCTTGGGCATTTGGCGCTTCACCAACGCCTGCGTCGCTCCGCACGGATCCCTCGGCGCACGCTATCGAGCTGGCGGGCGTCGTATTCGGATCACTACTGACGGCCGGACTCGCGGGAAACTGGTTTCTGATGCGCGTTGTCAACGAGTCCGGATTTAGCATGGGCATCGTGTGGCGGGCGGTTGGCGGTCCAGGTGGGCTGCTACTTGCCATACCGGTCTGGAGCCTGTTGCGGATCGCCGGATTGGCGGGCTTTGTGCTATTGTTTGCGCAGCCGCTTCTGAGCGGTCAATGGTCTCCCCGATACTATTGGGTAGCGCAGCGCCGGCTCATCATTTGGTCCGTGCTTCTGTTCGCTCTTGGACTCCTGCTCGGATTGGTGGTGCCGCCGCTGTGGCAGTCGATGATGGATGCCGTCGTGCAGTGAGGCATCCAATGGATAGAGACAGATGATCATCAAGCGAGTCGCCATACAGGGATTCAAGACGTACGCCAAGAAGACCGATTTCATATTTGATCCCGGCGTAACTGCGGTTGTCGGGCCCAACGGCAGCGGCAAGAGCAACGTGTCGGACGCCATCCGCTGGTGCCTGGGCGAGCAGAGCTTCAGCCTGCTGCGCTCCAAGAAGACCAGTGACGTGATCTTCTCCGGCAGCGACAGCAAGTCACGTCTCGGCATGGCGCAGGTCACAGTCACCCTTGATAACAGCGACGGCGAACTTCCGGTAGACTTCGCCGAAGTCGAGATCACGCGCAGGGCCTACCGCGATGGCAACAACGAATACCTGCTCAACGGCCAGCGAATCCGGCTTCAGGACATCACAGAGATTCTGGCGCCGACCGGACTTGGCAAGCGCACGTACGCCCTCATCGGCCAGGGCCTCATCGAGCGCGTCCTCGGCATGGCCCCCGACGACCTCCGCTCGTTATTTGAAGAGGCGGCCGGCATCACTACGCAGCAGGCCAAGCGCACGACTGCCCTGCGCCGATTGGATGCGGCCAATCAGAACCTCACTCGCGTGAAGGACATCACCGCCGAAATCTCGCCGCGGCTGGGGTATTTGCGGCGGCAGGCAGAGCGGACCGAACAGCGCAATGAGGTGGCGGAGGAGCTTCGCGAGCTGCTGGAAGACTGGTACGGATACCACTGGCATCGTGGTCTGCACCAACTCGCCACTCGCAGGCTGGAGTCAGAGACGCTTGCCAAACGCGTGGAGGCGCATCGGCAGACGCTGAATACGCTTTCGGAGCAGATCGCAGCCCAACGCGGCCGCCAAGTCGATTTGCGCACGGAGTTGGGCGAGCTACATAGCGTCAGCAGCGTCCATCACCGCGATTCCGAACAAATTGGACGCGAACTCGCCGTAGCCCAGGAGCGGCTCCGGCAAATGGTCGCCCGTGCAGAAGCCGGCCGGCAGGAGCTTTCTCCGCTGCGCCTGGAACGGGAGACGCTTGTAGAGCGCATCGCAGATTCAGAGGCGAAACTTGAGCGCTTGCGAAGCGAAGTGGCGCAACGGAAGTCCGGCGTGGACGCATTGCAGGCTGAGTTATCCGAACAGCAGCTCGCTCGCCGGCGGCTGGAGGAAGAAGTCGAGTCACACCGTGCGCGCACCACAGAGCTTCGCACGACGATCGCCCAAGCGCAAAGCCGAAGCCAGCAACTCGACGACCGCTTGGCAGAGTTGGAGTCTGAGTTGCAGAAAGTGTCCGCGGCGGAAGAGGCGGCGAGCAAGAACGCGTCGGCCGTGACGGGGAAGCTGGAGGAACGCAAGGAAGTACAGCGCGAGATCGAAGCAGCGATTCGCGATGTGCAGTCGAGCATCGAGCGTGCCGGCGCCGCGCTTCACGAGACCCGCGCACAACTTGACGATGCGCTGCAGCAACGGCAAACGGCCGATCGAGAACTCGATCGGTTGCAGACGCGGCTGGATGTCCTGAACCGCCTGCGCAGGGAAGGCGCAGGGTATGCCAACGGTGTTCGGGCCGTCCTGCAACGCTCGCAACAAGGACAGTTGAACGGCATCAAGGGCACAGTGGCTACGGTTCTGGCTGTACCGGCCGAGCTAGACAAGGCCATCGAAACTGCTCTTGGCGGAGCTTTCCAGAACGTGATCACGGCTACATGGGCAGACGCCCAGGCGGCGATCGAGTACCTGACCGAAAGTCGAAACGGCCGGGCGACGTTCCTGCCACTGGACAGGCTCCACCTCCTGCCGGCCATATCCGCGCCGAGACTTCCGGGCGTGCTCGGCAACGCGGCCGATCTCGTCGATTTCGATTCCGGCGTTTCAGACGCAGTGATGCAACTGCTCAACCGCGTGTGGGTTGCGGAAGATCTAGATGCGGCGCGAGTCGCGCTGGATTCCATCACGCGCGGCCCCCGTCCTACCGTTGTCACGCTGGAAGGCGAGATCGTGCGGCCGGGCGGTGCGGTCAGCGGAGGCGCGGATAGGCATCGTCGCGACGATTCGATTCTGGCTCGGGAACGAGAGCTGCGCGAGCTACCCGCCCAAGTTGCGAGCGCGACCGATCTGTCGCAAAAACGCAAGTCCGAATGCGACACGCTGATCGCACAAATTGAGAGCCTGGAGCATGAGGTCCTGCCTCTGCAGGCGTCGTTGAACGAATTTGAGCGCAACGAACGTTCGACGCTCACCGAAATCACGGGCTTGGAAAAAGAGCTTGAACGGGCAGTGCAGGCGCAGGAGTGGCATGCAACGCGCGCGCAACAGATTGGCTCGGACCGATCTCTGGTAGAGTCGCAGCAGAAGGCGCTCCGCCTGCAGAGCGAGGAGTCCGGCGAGCTCTTGGATTCCGCACAGACGGCGCTGCAAGCGGCGGAAGAGAGAGCCAAAGGAAGTGGTGTCGAGTCGTTACAACAGCGGCTGGCAGATCTGCGCACCGCCGCTGCAGAGGTGCACGGAAACCAGCAGAGCCAGGCTGCGATTCTGGAGAACCAGCAGCGAAGTCTCCAATCCATTGAAGCGCGAATCGCCAACCGAGAGCAGCAAATCTCGTCGCTCGCGTCCGAGTCCGGAACCCTTCGCAGCGTGATCGAAGGGCTGCGCCAGCGAGAGGACGAGGTCACCGCCAAGACGGCTGAGATTCAGGCGAAGATCGACCCGGCGGAGGCTACGCTCCATGCGTTGGAACAGGAGCAAGCCAGGCTCGAGCTGGAAGAGCGGACGCTGCAGGCGTCGCTCCGAAAGGATGAAACGGACTGGAACGCGGCGCAGCTTGCCATGCAGCGCGCAGAAGACCACGTCATCCGGCTGCAGCACGATATCGAGCAAGAATTCAGTCTCGTGTTTCTCGACCAAGGCGACGAGAACGACGACGATGCAGTGCAGCCGATCCTTCCCTGGGACTCCATCGTGGCCCGACTGGAGCCTCTCGAATCGCTTCCGGAAGGAATGGACGAACAGGTGCAGGCAATGCGGCGGCGGCTGAGCCGTCTGAAGAACGTGAACCCGGACGCACCGCGTGAATATGCGGAAGCAGCCGAGCGCTGCGATTTCCTGGAGACGCAGGCGGCCGACCTGGAGGACGCAATTGCGGACCTTCACGAGGTGATCTCCAAGCTGGACACGCTCATGCAGGCCGAGTTACAGGTGACGTTCGATGCGGTGGCCGAACAGTTTGTCCACTTCTTCACGCTGCTGTTCGACGGCGGCGCGGCCAAGCTCACATTGTCGGACCCGGACAATATCACGATGTCGGGCGTCGAGATCGTTGCGCGGCCGCCGGGCAAGCGGCCCCAGTCCCTCGCCTTGCTCTCCGGTGGAGAACGTACGCTTGCGGCATGCGCGTTGATCTTCGCAATCCTGCGCGTGAGTCCGACGCCGTTCTGTGTCCTGGACGAAGTGGACGCTGCCCTGGACGAAGCCAACGTAGACCGCTTCCGATCCGCGCTGGAAGAACTCAGCCAGGATACGCAGTTCATCTTGATTACGCACAATCGGCGCACGCTCGAGGGCACGAACGCGATCTATGGCGTGACCATGGGCAGCGACGGCACGAGTCGCGTGATCAGCCTGAAGCTGGAAGGCGAACGCATCGTCAAGAGTGCGGACGGTGCAGGCGAAGCAGCCGACAGGGCCCAGCCGGCGGGCGGAGATGATGACGTTGCCGAGATCGAGGAAATCGTGCGAATGTAGGCTCAGGCCGCGCTTGCGAATGCCGCCTGGACTTCGTCTGCAACATCGCCGGCGACGGGCCACGCAGCGTTCAGCTCCTCGTCGTCCGGCCAGTCCGTGACCGGCGCCTGTCCTAATGACGCCAGAGCGCGGTTGGCTGCGGCCTGCGACGCCTCCTGCTTGCTTAGGCCACGCCCCACGCCGCATCGATGGCCCAGTACGGTGACTTCGATGACGAACTGCTTGTCGTGGTCCGGGCCTGCGCTGTCCACGACGCGGTATCTGCGGCGCGACCCCGAACTGCCCTTGCGTCCACTCTTGGAGCCGGCTCTTGGCGTCTTTGCCCAACGCCCGCCGCGTCACCGCCTCGAGCGCCTCGGCCAAGTCGGGCATCGCGAACGCCTCTACAGCGTCGATACCCTGATCGAGGTAGAGTGCCCCGACAACCGCTTCGTACGTTGCGCACAGTGTAGCGCTTCTGGTCCTGCCGCCGCTTTCGTCTTCACCCTTCCCCAGGATTAGGAACTGGCCCATGTCCTTGGCCCTGGCAAGGCGCGCCAGGGAATCCCGCCGCACCAGGGCTGCGCGCAGGCCGCGTCAGTTCTCCCTCCCGCAGATCGGGAAACCGCGCGAAGAGATAGCGGCTGACCACGAATTCGAGGACGGCGTCGCCTAGAAACTCGAGTCGTTCATTGTGGGTCGGCGTCTCTTCACTGGGCGACACCTCATTGGCGTAGCTGCTGTGAACAAACGCCTCGCGCAGCAAGTCCTTACAGGAGAACTCAAGGCCCGTTTCCGCTTCGAATTCTGTCAATGGCCTGGGGCTCATGGCTGTGGCGGCGTTCCTGGTAGTGAGTGTTGCTAGTCGATTCGGGGTGGGTTCTTCAAGCCGTGTCCCGTGATCAGGGCCACGACGACCTCGCCAGGATCAAACGTATGGCGCAACTGGTCCACTGCGGCGGCTACTGTTGCGCTCGTGGGCTCAACAAAAAGTCCACGTCTGGCCAACCTCCCGTGACAGTCGACGATTTCGGCTTCACTGACAGCCACCGCTATGCCACCGGACCTGCGCAGCGCCGTCAGCACCGCGGATGCGCGAACCGGTGCATCGATGGCGATACCGTCCGCCAGGATTCTCCCCATGTGCGGCTGTCCGTCGGTCTCCGTCTCGCCGGCGTGAAACGCATCAAACACAGGTGTGTATGGTTCCGCCTGTACCGCCACCAAACGCGGCAATCGATCGACCACGCCCGAGGCAAACAGATGCTGGAATCCGCGCCATGTTCCCAGCAGGCAACCGCCGTGGCCCACCGGCGAAATCAGCCAATCCGGCGTCCTGCGGCCCAACTGCTCCCAGATCTCCCAGGCGGCCGTCATCTGGCCCAAGAGAAACGCGGGATGCCAGGCGTGGGATGCGTATTTCACAGAGTTGACGGTCTGGCTCGCGGCTTCCGCAGCCTTCGTAGCGGCTGCTCTCGTACCGGGCACTTCCACGAGTTCAGATCCGTAGATGGCGATCTGGATCTTCTTGGGCTCGGGTGCACTGGCGGGAACGTAGATACAGGAATCGATCCTGGCGCGCGCCGCATAGCAGGCCAGGCTGGCTCCGGCGTTGCCGCTGGAGTCATCCACGACCTTTGTCGCCTCCCGGCCCAGCAACCAGTTGACCATGACGGAGACGCCACGGTCCTTGTAGCTGCCCGTGGGCATGATGGCGTCGTTTTTCCAGTGCAAGGGCACGCCGGACCAAGTGTCGCTCAGAAGCGGCGTCCACCCCTCTCCAAGCGTGCAGCGCTCCTGTCCGGGACTGACGACCGGCAACAGGTGCGCGTAGCGCCACAGCCCGGTCTCGCTGCTGTCTATGGATTCCGGCTGAAACCTGGGCAGGCTGGTGAACTCAAGCGGCGCGGACGTAATCGGACAACGCAGCGGAGCGATGTCGGCAGGACCCCGAAATGAACTCGTCGGACAGTAGACTTCCAAGTTTGAGCCTTTCCACGGTACGGGGACTTTTGATGAGTTTCTCTCATGTTGGCGTGTTTGTCAAAGGCAATGGGCCAGAGCGCGACGGCTTGGCGCACGTTTCTTGGCGCGCGCTGTTCGCGACCGTGGGATCGATTCTGCATTGGCCCGCTCGCTTCCGCTCTTGGGTATCTCGTCGGGCGACGTGTTATACTTTCCGCGTTGTATGTTCGGTGTTGCCCTGGTTGGCCGGCCAACGATGGCGCCGGCGCCGTGGAGCGATGACGCAGGTCCGACAGACGAAAGCGAGAAGAGACATTGCTTCGCGGCATATTTGGCAGAAAACAAGAGACGACGACCGAGGACGAACGGCTCGCGGAGAGCCTGACCAAGACGCGGTCCGGTGTGATGGGCCGGCTCGGTTCCATATTCCAGGCCAATGAGATCACACCCGAACTCTGGGACGAGGTGGAAGAGACCCTGATCCTGGGCGACGTGGGCATGGAGACGACGCTGGACTTGGTCGAGAAGGCTCGCAGCCGAGTTCAGCGCGAAGGCGTGAAGTCCACGAATGACGCCTTCCTGGTCCTGCAGGAAGAGATGGTGAAGCTTGCTGGCGCCGGAGAAACCGTTGAACATCGACGAAGACCGGCTCTTGACGGTGGTTATTGTCGTGGGTGTGAACGGCTCCGGCAAGACCACAACCATCGGCAAGCTGGCCAATCTCTATCGCAAACAGGGTCGCAAGGTAGTGTTGGGCGCCGCTGACACCTTTCGTGCAGCGGCCATCGACCAGCTCAAGATTTGGGGCGAACGGGCGGACGTGGACGTAATCGCGCATGAACCCGGTTCGGATCCAGGTGCAGTCGTGTTTGACGCGATCCGAGCCAGCCAGGAAAGCCGTCAAGCCGATCTCCTGATCATCGACACGGCCGGTCGCTTGCAGACCAAGTACAACTTGATGCAGGAGCTGGAAAAGATCAAGCGAGTGGCCGGCAAGCAGGTGCATCGGGCCCCGCATGAAGTGCTGCTGGTGCTGGATGCATCGACGGGCCAGAACGCCATCTCCCAGGCCAAGAGTTTCAAGGATACGGCGGGCGTCACCGGAATCGTGTTGGCGAAGCTGGACGGCACGAGCAAGGGCGGCTCCGTGCTCAGTATCAAACGTGAGCTCGGCGTTCCTGTGCGCTTCGTCGGCACCGGCGAAGGGATTGACGATTTCGCCGCGTTTGACGCGGTCGCATTTGTGGAAGGCTTGTTGGCGAAGTAGACGCTGTCGTGCGGCGACCGCTGCGCAGGCGCAGTACACGTGAGACCTAGGAGTGCATACGTATGAGTGAACTACAGGATCGGCTGAGTCGACTGGTTGAACAGGTCGATGCCGTCAGGGGGAGGCTTTGACTTACCCGACAAACAGTCACGAATCCAGGAGCTAGAGAAAGCGACCTCCGCTGCGGATTTCTGGGACGACCAGCAGGCGGCGCAGGGCAAGATGCAGGAGCTGAGCGCCTTGCACACGGTTGTAGATCGCTGGCTCGATTTCCACGACCAGGCCAGCGATGCACTGGCGCTGACCGAGCTGGCGGAAGACGACGCCGGCATGCTCGAAGAGCTTCAGGCCGAGGCAGAACGCCTGGAGGCCGAGTTCGAGAAGCAGCAATTCCTCCTCGCCCTCGGTGGGCGGCACGACGGAGACTCGGCGATCTTCAGTATCCACGCAGGCGCGGGCGGCACAGAGGCCCAGGACTGGGCGCAGATGTTGCTGCGCATGTACTTACGCTGGGCGGAGCGCAGGGGCTACACCACGACGATTACGGACCTGACGCCGGGTGAAGAGGCCGGCGTGAAGAGCGTCACAGTCGAAGTGGATGGCGCGTACGCCTATGGATACCTGAAGGCCGAGCGAGGCACGCATCGCCTGGTGCGCCTGAGCCCGTTTGATTCGAACAGCCGGCGCCACACGAGTTTTGCCAAAGTTGAGGTAATGCCCGTGTTGGACGAGGATATCGACGTGCAGATCGATCCGAAAGACATCCAGGTGGACGTCTTTCTCAGCGGCGGGGCCGGCGGTCAGAATGTACAGAAGAACGCCACGGCAGTGCGGATTCGGCATCATCCGACGGGCATCGTCGTCTCCTGCCAGAACGAGCGCAGCCAGGTACAGAATCGCGAATCCGCCATGCGCGTGCTGCGAGGCAAGCTGTATGAGCTGGAGCAGGAACGGCTGGACGCCCAGAAGGCCGCCCTGCGAGGAGAGAATGTGCAGGCCGATTTCGGCAGTCAGATCCGCAGCTATGTCCTCCATCCGTACCAGATGGTCAAGGATCTGCGCACGGACGTGGAGACAGGCAATACATCCGCTGTTCTGGATGGCGACATTGATATGTTCATCGAGGCGTGGTTGAAGCAACAGGTGGGCGTCGACAACGAAGTGTAGCGTCGCCTGATGGAGCGAAGAGCGCGGCAACTGCCTCGTTTCGGGGAGAGTTTTCGATTCGCCCCGCCTGTACATTTTGCGACATCCATGCTAGCATGTCGTGTGCAAACCCGCTGTGGCGACCGTCTAGCTTCTCTGCAAACCAGCAGAGTCGAGAGTCACGAATGCGTCGCCGTTTGCCGGTGGACGTCTGGGGCAAACCGAATAGGGAGAGGTCGCATAGTCCGGTCGAGTGCGCTCGTCTCGAAAACGAGTAGGGTTTACGCCCTCGAGGGTTCAAATCCCTCCCTCTCCGCCACATGTGAATCCCCGCCGCAGTGCGGGGATTCGTTCTCTCGCATTCGGACTCCGTGAACGCCCAATTGTCGACGCAGGTCGCGCGTAGGAAGTGCCTGCCCTGCCACCGCCGACGTCTCCATCTGGACTGAGTGTGCGGCTCGACGCGCTTCGTCTTTCGCAATCTATGTGGCGCTCACTGTTTGACGCACTCTCCATTCCGGTGCTATACTGCCCATACTCCTAAGGGCCTACATCGAGCTGGACGAATCTCCATTGCCAATTCGCGACTCAAGAGCTACGCCGCCCGCGGCACAGCCTGTCCAATCAGGGACACCTCGATCTGCGATCATGTTGATCGTGGCGGTGTTGCTCCTCTACGCATGCACAACAACTGTTCAGCGCCCGACTGAATCACCCGCGGCCCAGGCAGTGACCGTAGAAGTGCCCGTGCCCGTCACGGTGGAAGTCACCAGGATCGTTCCCCAGCAGATCGTCGTGGAAGCAACGCCTGCGCCACCGCAGGCCTGTGCGCCCGCCGCCTTTGACGAGGCGGAAGAGATCGTCATTGGTGCGGTGATCCCCCTATCGACTGGCGGCAAGATGCTGGGCGGATTCTCCATGCAGGCGGCATTGAGCATCGCCGTTGCTGAACTGAACGAGGCGGGCGGCATACGCGGACTGCCGGTGCGTCTGGTCACGTATGACTCGGGCGGGAGTGCGGAGATGGCAGTCGCCGGCGTGAGCAGACTGGCCAGAGAGGAATGCGCTGTGGCTGTCACCGGCTTCCTGCACAACGAGGCGGTCCTGCCGGCGGCCACACGCGCAAACGCGCTCGGTATTCCGATGGTGATCGCCGGCGCCACAACGGACGAAGCCCCGCAGCAGCAATTTCCGAACGTTTTTCGGATCGCGCCCAGCGACACAATGCTGGCGGAGATGCCTGCCAAGTGGATGGTGGAAGTCGGTGACTACAATGGCGACGACGCGCTGTTCGTCGTGAACGTCGTCGACAGTCGCAAATACGCGTCGGAGCAGATTGCTAGGCTGGAAGCAAAGCTGTCGGAATTCGGCATCGAGCACCAGACGCTGCCGGTGGACCTTCCCGCCAGCGATTTCTCCTCCGTGATTGCGCGTATCGCGTCCGTCGGTCAAGTGCCGGACGCGATCCTCATCTATGTTGACGGCGAGCCCGCCCTGGAAATCGAACAGCAGATCCGCGCCGCAGGGTTCGGTCCGCAGAAGGGCACGCTGATAGTCAACAACGAGGCGGCGCTGGACAGCGGCCGTTTCTGGCAGATCGTCCCGGATGGAATCGGCACGGTCGTACACCGTATCGGCCCTTGGCACAAGACAGTCACGGCCGACGGCAAGACCTTTGCGTTGAAGTACGCCAACTACTTTGGCCACTGGCCGGAGTACTACGCCTTCGCTGCATATGACTCGGTCCACTTGATCGCCGATGCGCTGAGTCGCAGTGAGACGCCCGTGGGTGAGGATGTAAGCGCCGCCCTTGCCGATAGCGACGCCACGCTGGCTTCGGGCCACTACTACTTCCCCTATACGGCGCCGCGCGCGTCTGGCGAGGCTCCCTTGCCGGACCACCTATGGAACCAATGGCCGGAGGCGCACACGCTCTATCTTCAGTATGACGAAGCAGGTCAGTCTTCCTCTGACATGCCCGTCATCTGGCCCCAGACGTATCGGACGTCCGAGGGGCCGCTGGCATGGTCCGCCACGCCCGACCAATAGCTCGGCGATCCCGTAGCAGCGGCCTCCCGCGCCTGTTTGTACCGTGCCCCCGCCCGCGTTGCCCAAACAGAATCAGCAAACCAAATAGTCGCAGACCAAGTACCGGAGCGCGTCGTTTGCTTGCGCCTTCGACGTTGTTTTCGTACACTCGGACGATGTCTGATCATGTTCATCGTCAAGTGACTATGCGAAGGATTCCGTAATGGCGCTCGCCTTTGCCCTGGTTATCAGCGCTTTCGCTGCAATCGTGCCGACCGTAGCCTACTGCGTCGCCTTCTGATCGGGCAGACCGCTATGAACGCGAACCGTGCACGTTGCTCGCCATTGCCTTCTTCTGGGGCGCAGTGCCCGCAATTGTTCTCAGCCTGGTCAGCGAACTCGCCCTCGGCGTGCCGTTTGTCGTCGACGAAAGCTCGTTGGAGGCAGCCCTGGTCTCAGGCGTCGTCGTAGCCCCGGTAATCGAGGAAGTCGCCAAAGGCATCGCCCTACTTGGGTTTGTTCCTCTGGAAGCGAAACGAGTTCGACGGAGTCTTGGACGGATTGATCTACGGCGCGCTCATCGGCTTCGGCTTTGCCATGACCGAGAACTTCCTGTACTTCGTCGGCGCGTATGACGAGGGCGGCTTCGCAGGTCTGTCATGGGTCATCGTGTTGCGAGCCATACTCTTCGGCCTGAACCATGCGTTCTACACAAGCCTCACGGGCATCGGCTTCGGCTTAGCGCGTAACCAACGCAGCACCGCCGCCAAAGTGCTGCTCGCCGGGTCTGGCCTGGCCGCGGCGATCCTCGTTCACGCGCTACACAATCTCGGCGCAACCGTGGCCGGCATCACGCCGCTGGGTTTTCTGCTGAGCCTGCTAGTTGCTGGCGGCGGATCGGGGTTGATCGTGGCTGCCGTTGTGTTGTCATGGAATCACGAACGATCCGTCATGCAGACAGAACTGACAGAAGAGCTCGGCAACGTGTTGTCTACACAGGACCTAATCGAGCTGACGGGACGATGGCGTCAACCAATTCGTCGCCGTTCCGGCGACGGCGCAGAGCGAATGGCGCTGTTCGCAGAGTTGGCCGTACGCAAGCGACGCGTGAGGATGCTGGGCTCGACGCACAGCGCCGATACGCTTGCCGAAATAGAGGAGATACGAGACCGGCTCAAGGAGTTGGGAGCAGGGCCGGCGTGGCGGCCGGCCCTGCTCTCACTGAAAAGGCCTAGCTGTTTTCGCCCGACAACCGCATCGCCTGACCGGTGATGTCCGACTGGACGACGCGGTCAGGTGACCAGCGCAGAATTTCGCCGAGTTCCTCCGGGCTCAGGGCCGCCAACGCCGTGAAGGACGTAATGCCGGCGGAGGCTAGGCGATCTGCTGCAACAGGACCGATACCGCGTATCTGCGTGAAGTCGTCCACCGGAGTCGCCACTTCGCTCTGGGCGACAACAATGGAATCCACCACGGTCTCGTCTGCGCCCGTCTTTTCGCCCGCGTACACGTCCCCCGAATAGGCATCGTAGTCAACATCCGCTTCCGACTCCCACGAAGCGGAGGAGCTCTCCGGCAACTGCGTTGCGGGCGCGCCCATGAACTTGTTCACGAAGGGCAGCAGCACTGCGCCGGCGCCGATCGACGAAACCACCAGCATCCCCGCGAATCCAAAGAAGCGGAAACAGCCGCCAAATGCCCACAGCAGCCCAAGGGCGGCGGCCATGGCTGCAGCGGTTATCGCCACGGCAATATCCCACCGCATGGTCAGATCGTACCGCTGCATGATGCGCTGGCTGACGAAATAGGCGAGAGCCGCCCAGCCAAGCACGTTCAAGCCAATCAGCAGCAGATACGTGAGCAGCATCAGCGGCAACAGACAGATGGTAATGGCAAAGAAGGCGCCTGCCAGAAGCAAGACAACATTGGCCAGGATACCGACTACGAAACTCAGCGCCGGCTGCTCGGTCAAAGTGTGGCGCGTGGCATGGACACGCGACGGCCGCACGGCTGCAATCAGCCACACCAAAGCGCCGACGAGCAATGAGAGTATCGCCATACCCATCAGGCGCAAGATCAGCGATCCGATGCGCTGAAACGCACTGGGATTTGCGGCAGCCAGGGAAGTGGCTGCGACTGCGCCGGGTTCGCCGAATCTGAACGGCGCGGCGGGAATGGGCGGCAGTTCCAGGCGCGGACCGCGCACGACATTGCCCCCCACATCTGCTCCGGAAGCGCGTTTCACTTCGCCGTTGAGCACGCTCACATCGCCCCCGATAGAGGCGCCATCGCGAAGATTAATGTCGCCGCTCCAAGTGGTAAGGTTGCCGCCCACGTCGCCCGATACGCGGATGTCGCCGGAGAAGGTCGAGACGTTTCCGTCGACTCGGCCGCCCTCGTCGACGCGTATGTCGCCGCTGTAGACGACAAGGTCGCCCTCGATGACGCCGCCGCTCTCAATGCGCGCGTCGCCGTCGTAGACGATGACGCCGCCCTCGATGACTTCGCCGCCTCGAACCTCCAGATCGCCAAAGACAGCTTGCTCCGGGTCGGCGCCGGAGAGCACGACATCGGGGAACGCAACGTCCACGCTGCCGCCTGCCAACAGTTCCCGGGCAGCGCGGCCATCGGCGAAGTCAGACAATTCCGCCACGGAGCTGAAGCGACGTGTCTGATTTGCGTTTTCGTCACCCGCCGAGGTCCAGCGCGGCAGTATGATCGCCATGAAGGCGAGGGCGGCCACTGCTAGCACAACTCTGCGTCCGGATCTTGATCGTCTCACGCGTCACCTCGCATCGTTTGCATGCACCGTTCAAATGCATCGTTCACAGACTTGACCCGCATTGCCAGCACGTAGCGGGGCGCAATCCTTACGTCTGGTATCCCCAGACAGGCAGACGCTTCATCGATAGGGCGGCCAATTGTGGAAGCGTCACTACGCGCGGGCCGCGGCAGCACGCTGCTCGCCCACGCTGCGGTGAAGGAACCTGGCCCAGAACCAGAGCGCCATCAGAGAGAAGACCATGTAGGCAAAGACCATGCCCTGCACCTGCGGCATAGACAGGACAGTCGTCAACGCGG
Source organism: uncultured Chloroflexia bacterium (assembly GCA_963752485.1). GTDB lineage: Bacteria > Chloroflexota > Anaerolineae > Caldilineales > Caldilineaceae > JASGTU01. The sequence continues at coordinate 218,140 of CAVVYP010000006.1, read as the reverse complement.
ACGCGAGCATGGACACTTGGCTTTGGACAGACGCTGTCCACTGGGCGACCACGCGCACGGCAAACGTCAGCCAGTCGGCCTGGTTGAACATGACGTAGGCGCCCGCCCCAGCGAGCCCCATCGCTAGGCTGCTCCACAGGACGACCGCGATGGCCCCAACGCCGGCGCCCAGCCACAGACGCCGTCGCCGCTCGCGCTTGAGCAAACGGTCCTCAAAGGAGGCGACGAAATCCGCGGGCGGTTCAACGCTAGGCGCAGACCGGAACGCGAAGTCGAACCCCTGCCACTCTTCCCAGACATCGCCAAGATCCGGCTCCTCGGCGAGCAATCTTTCGAACTCCGCCTCTTCGTCCGGTCGCAGTGTGTCATCCAGGGCCAGAGACATTAGCGCGTCGAATTGCTCGGCAGCCGGCAAATCGTCCGCCCAAGAGAGCGGCGTATCCGATCCGGCCATTCGATTCTCCGGAGAATATACAGGCCCCCACGATTGTATGCCATTCATCCACTTGCTCATGCGCCCACCTGCCCAATAATCCCGCGGAGCTTCTCCACGGCAGAGAATACGGTGAAGCCACGTTTGTCAAACAATCATCTTAGCTGGAACTCCCCGCCCAGGCAGGGCCGCTCAACCTCACGAACTGCAGCACGCGATCGGACAGGCTGTCCTTCGCATCGCGCTCGATTCCGCCGCCCGAATAGGGCTGGCCGACCGCGGGCTCCTGGGCTCGATACAGCTCAGCGACCTGTTGGCGGGCCCGGAATAGTCTGCTCTTGACGGCAGGTATGCTGATGTCCATGATCTCGGCGATCTCTTCATAGCTGCACTCTTCCCAGTAGCGCAACACGAGCGGCATCTTGTAGCCGGGATCGAGTTGCTCCAGCACCCGTTGAACGCTGTCCCGCTCCTCTTGGCCAAGGGCGTGACGTTCGGGCTGCGGCGAATTGCCCGCCATGTTGCCCAACACCGGGTTGTCGTCGAAAGAAATCCACTTCACGCGACGCTTGCGCAGCCGGTCGATGCAGTGGTGATTGGCGATGGAAAAGATCCACGTGCTGAACTTGCGCTTCGGGTCGTACTTGTGCAGATTGGAATACGCGCGCAGAAACGCCTCCTGGGCCGCGTCTTCCGCTTCTTCCGGGTTCCCCAACATGCGATACGTGATGCTGTACACTGGGCGTTGGTACGCCTCGACCAACCGGCTGAACGCCCTCTTGTCGCCCTTGCGGGCCTGTTCAATCCAGAGGGTCTCTTCATCATTGCGATCGATTTCGTCGGTCATATTTCCCAAGGACCTGCGCTGTCTTGTCGTGGATCAAAGCCTCGGAGGGCCGTCTCCACGAACTCTTTCGGTCGGATTGCCGGACGCTGAACGACATGCCCCTCACACGCTCAACCACCGGTCAAAGTGCGATAGGCAGACGAAGAACGCGCCCATCAACGTACACTACGCAGAAGCGTCGAGAAGGTTTCACGGATCCTGTCCTCGGGGCGGGAGTTTCCACCCGGCGCCTGTTGGCGCCTCGGTTGTTTCGCCAACCGTTTCGCTGTGAAGTATAATATCCCAAGGGAGCAGTAAGGGCGAAGCCGTGCTTCGCCCTTACTAGTTGCGCCCGCTGTGTGTGTACGTGAGAACGAAGCAAAAGGACTGGACCGATGCCAAGCACCTATCCATTTACCGCCATTGTTGGCCAGGAACGGATGAAGCGCGCCCTTATACTCAACGCCATCAACCCGCAGATCGGCGGCGTACTCATTCGCGGTGAGCGAGGCACTGCCAAGTCCACTGCGGCTCGTGCACTGGCCGCCCTGCTCCCGGACATCGAAGTTGTACAGGGCTGTCGCTTCGGCTGCAACCCCAATCGACCGGACTCATATTGCGACGAATGCCGCGAGCGGACCGAGCGCGGAGAAGTGCTGCCGGCGGAACGGCGTACGACGCCGTTCGTCGACCTACCGGTCAGCGCCACGGAGGATCGCGTCGTGGGCACACTGGATATCGAGAAGGCCATCCAGTTTGGCGAACGGCACTTCGAGCCCGGCATCCTGGCGTCGGCCAACCGGGGTGTGCTCTATGTGGACGAAGTCAATCTGCTGGATGATCACGTCGTGGACTTGCTGCTGGACAGCGCGGCGATGGGCGTCAACTTCGTGGAGCGCGAGGGCATCAGCTTCCAGCACCCGGCCCGGTTCGTGCTCGTCGGCTCGATGAACCCGGAAGAGGGTGACTTGCGGCCACAGCTCCTGGACCGCTTCGCCCATGCCGTGGACGTGGTCGGCATTCAGGAGGCGCAGGACCGTGTCGAAATCCTGCGGCGGCGCATCTACTACGAGCAAGACCCGGACGGCTTCCTCGCCGCCTATGAGGCCTCTGAGGACGAGATGGCCGACGCGCATTATGGCCGCTGCGCAAGCGGTATGACCTAGTGCGCTACACCGACCAGGACATGTACACGATCGCGTCGCTCACCGCCAGCTTCGATGTGGACGGTCACCGGGCCGACATCGTAATCCTGCGCACGGCGCGAGCACAGGCGGCCTATGACGGGCGACTCGACATCTCGGACCGGGATATCCTGCTGGCTGCTGAACTCGCACTGCCGCACCGCATGAAGAAGCAACCCTTCCAGGAATCAGTGTTGAACCCCGACCAATTGCAGGCCAACATGCGCCAAGCACGCGCCGACGCAGAAGAGAGCATGAGCGAAGAGGGCGCAGAAATGGACGCCGAGGGAAGTGCCGGGGCGCCGGAAAAAAAAGCATAGAGGGTGATGAGGCCGACCAAAGCGATTCGTCCGAGGTCGGTGAGGGAGGCGCGATCCAGCCGGACGCCTCCCCGCAGAACGCCTCATCGCCCGGAGATCAAGAAAGGCGCACGAAAGGCCGTCGAAATTGGCGACACCTTCGAAGCCAAGAAGCTGGACACGCCGCTCGACAAGATGACGCGGGAGCGCGCCGGCCGCCGATCCTACACGCGCACGGAACGCAAGCGCGGACGCTACATCAAGGCCAAACAGGCCAAGGAGCGACCGGACGATGTGGCGTTCGACGCCACCCTTCGCGCCGCAGCTCCCTATCAGAAGCGCCGGCGCGAGGAGACAGACAACGACCTGGCGCTGCAGCTCCGCCGGAGCGACCTGAAGGAGAAGATCCGTGTCCGCCGCACGGGCAACCTGATCCTGTTCGTGGTGGACGCAAGCTGGTCGATGGCGGCGAGTGAGCGCATGGAGGCGACGAAAGGCGCAATCTTCAGCCTCCTCATCGACGCCTACCAGCGACGCGACCAGGTTGGCCTTGTCGTGTTCCAGCGAGACCAGGCGCGTCTCGTCCTGCCCCCGACCAACAGCGTAGAACTGGCGCAACGCGCCTTGCAGGACCTGCCTGTGGGCGGCAAGACGCCGCTTAGCAGCGGACTGTATCTTGCGTGGCAGGTGATGGAAGGAGCACGGCGCCGTGATGCCGAACAGCGCCCGCTGATGATCCTGCTGACGGACGGCGCCGGCAACGTAAGCATGACGGGCATGCCCGCACAGGACGAGGCCATGCGCGTCGCAGAGCTGTTCGAGCAGGCGTCGTTGCGTTCAATCGTAGTGAACATGGAGCATGCGGCCTTTGACCGCGGCCTTGCACAGAAGATCGCGACTGCGCTGGGCGGCGCGTGCTACAACCTGCCGGAGTTGCGCGCCGACACACTACTGAGCACAGTCAAGCGCGAGATAGACGGCTAACCGGGCCGTACATGCGGCCGCCCGCTCACCGGACTTGGATCTTTGGCGGCAGGCCGAATCAGAAGGATGGACATGACGATCACAGGGTCGATACACGCAACCAAGGCTGCACCCTCCGGTAATCACGGTGCGGAAAACCCGGAAGCGGCCGAGTGGTTGCCGTTCGTGCGGCAGCTTGCCGACATCAGCGCCACAGAGATCAAGCCGTACTACCGCACCCAGTGTCCAGGTGGAGTTGAAGTCAGATCAGTCGCCGGTCACGATCGCTGACCGCAATGCCGAAGAGGCCATGCGCGAGGCCATCATGCGAGCGTACCCGGACCACGGCATTCTCGGCGAGGAGTTCGGCCACCACCAGCCCGATGCGCAATACCAGTGGGTGCTCGATCCCATCGACGGCACCAAGGCGTTCATCGCGGGCAGCTATCTTTTCGGCACGCTGATCGCACTGGCCAAGGAGGGCGGCCGATTGTCGGCGCGATCAACCATCCTGTCCTGAACGACTTCCTGGTCGGCGACAGCCAGGGCGCATGGTTGAACGGTGACCGAGTTTCCGTGCGGCCGTGCCATAGCGTAGACGACGCCATCCTGCTCAACACCGACCACTGGAATGTGGGCAACCATCAAGACGGCCGCGGCGTTTGAGGCCCTGTCGAGGCGAGTGCGACAGCTACCAGAACTGGGGCGATTGCCACGGATACTATCTCGTGGCGACCGGCGGCGCGGACATCATGACCGACCCGGCCATGAATCTCTGGGACCTGATGGCCCTTATTCCCATCATCGAAGGCGCCGGCGGACGCATCACAAACTGGCAGGGACAGGATCCACTGTCCGGCAGCGGTTCGGTTGCCACGGCCGGACCAATCCACGATGAAGTGATTCGTCTTCTAAACCCGGAATAGGGCGCCACTCGCACGAACACAGTAGCGCCCGATCTCCCGCCACGCGCTATGGCCGCCGGTACAGATACCAGTACCTGTCAGCCGGATAGACGCCGGCGAGACGGCTGTCCCAGATGAAGGGACTCTCGCTTGTGTACTGGCGGATGCGCTTGTCCACCTGCGCCAACGCCGTGAGAAGGGCCGGTGACGCATCGTCACCCAAGCGAGCGACAGATCTCCTCGATTCGCTGGCGATTCCGCATCTCAAACGGATATTCACCCCGGCACTTACTCTGATTCTCCGCGCAATCGTCCAGGAACCAGCGCAGGCCGTCTAGGCGCGCCTTGAACTCGCGATTGAGGCGTTCGTGAAAGCGCGTCTTCAGGCTGTAGATGACGGCCTCGGCGCGTTTGACCAGCGCATCCAGACGCGCCTGTTCGGCTTCCGTCAGCGCCGCCCGTTCTGCCTGGAGTCGTCCAAGCCTGGCGAGGAAATCACCGCCGCTCATATTGAGATTCTTGTCTCCGGCCGACGTGCGGGCAATGACCGTGCGGTAGAGCTCATCGTCGATAATGTAGTCCTCAAGCTCGTCGACCATGATCTCGCTGATCTCAAGATCGACGCTTGGGTCCTCGGCCATCAGATAGCCCTCTTCGTTCATTTCTTTCCACTCCTGTGCGAAGCTGAATGCGGCTGCCGCCTGGACGGCACAACAGTCATGCAGAACATTGTTGTCTATTCCGGCATCAATTCATCTGTGTCGAGCCAAATCGTCACCGGCCCATCGTTGACCAGCGACACAACCATGTGCGCCTGGAAGACGCCGGTGGCGACCGGAACACCCGTGGCCGACAACGACTCGCAGAAACGCGCGTAGAGCTGCTCGGCCACGTCCGGGGCAGCCGCCCCGGTGAAACTCGGCCTGCGCCCTTTGCGGACGTCCGCACACAGGGTGAACTGGCTTACCGCCAGTACCTCGCCGCCGTGCGCGTGCAGATCCAGATTCATCTTGCCGCTCGCGTCCTCAAATACGCGCAACCCCGCTATCTTGCGCGCCAGGTAGTCGGCCTGCTCCGGGCCGTCGCCATCGGCAACGCCCAGCAATATCACGAATCCATTGTCGATGGCGGCGACGGTCGCGCCGCCAACCGACACAGACGCTTGCGTGACCCGCTGCACTACGGCCCGCATGGCCGCCCTCCTGCGTCCGGATGAGTAACGAAAATATCCCCGATACTTGACAAACAGAACATTTGTTCCTATACTGACAGCATGAACTTTCGCGTTGCACCGGAACCGTACCAGAAGCTATTGCTATTGGGAAATGCCGCCCGTTTCGAGCCGGCAGGATCTGACCCTGCCGCGGAGGTTGCAGGGGTGGATGACAAGCGCCGGCCGAAGCCGCTGCCCTGCATCAGCGATGTATCCACACCGACGGGCAAGAAGCCGATCCTCAAGGCAATGACGACTACGGCGTGCGAGCGGGACTGCTTCTACTGCCCGTTCCGGGCCGGCCGCAGTAAGGCGCGTCGCATCACGTTCCAGGCGGACGAAATTGCCTCCATCTTCTCCCAGATGGAACGGGCGGGTCTCGTGCAAGGTATGTTCCTCTCCTCAGGCATCATCAAGGGAGGCGTGACCACGCAGGACAAGATCATCGACACGGCGGAGATTCTGCGCACCAAGTACAAGTACACGGGCTATGTGCATCTGAAAGTCATGCCCGGCGCCGAGTATGATCAGGTTGTGCGCACGATGCAGCTTGCGGACCGCGTGTCGGTGAATCTGGAGGGCGCAACGGCCGAACGCTTGGCCCGCCTCGCCCCGAAGAAAGACTACTGGGGTGATCTCATCCAGCGTCTGCAGTGGATATCGCAGATTCGCGAGAAACAGCCGAAATACACAAGCATCGCCACGCAGTTTGTCGTCGGAGCCGCCGGCGATACCGATCTCGAACTGCTGTCGGTCAGCGAACGCCTGTACAGACAGATGGGGCTGCGGCGCGCCTACTATTCGACGTTCTCACCCGTGGACCAAACGCCGCTCGAATCGCTGCCGGCCACGGACCCGTTGCGTGGATTTCGCCTCTATCAGGCGAGTTTTCTGTTGCGCGACTACGGTTGGGATGTCGAGGATTTGCCGTTTGCAGCAGACCAAAACCTGCCCCTTCACATTGATCCGAAGCTGGCGTGGGCCAATCGCAATCTTCTCGATGCGCCCGTCGAAGTGAACCATGCCGAGCGTACGGAATTGCTGCGTATACCGGGAGTGGGGCCCGTCGCTGCAGATGCCATCCTGCGAGAACGACGGCGCGGCACACTGGCGAGCTTGGGCTCGCTGCGCACGCTTGGCGTTCGTTCCGTAGATCGAATGGCCCCGTACGTACTCTTGGATGGCAGACGGCCTCCGCAGCAGTTGCCGTTGCTCAATCAGACATAGTCTGTCGCTGCGTTCGACCAGGCCCGGACCAGCGCGCCCGGGAGCCCAGGCTCCACCCATGCCACGCTATCCAGTTGCACAGCCGTCGCGCCCATCGCCAGCGCCGTGGCCGCATCCTCCCAACTATGGATGCCTCCACAAGCGATGATGGGCAGGTCCAACTCTTGCGATGCAATCTCGGCAAGTGCGTTCAACATCAGCGGCAAGAGCGCAGGACCGTGAAGTGGCCCGGCGAGCCGCCGAGGGAGTTCCGACCGGTGGGCGCCCTCGCCTGCGCAGGCGGGAAGCCCGGTCGTGGACGAAGTGGCAAGCGTCGCCGTCGGACGCCTGACATACGACCAGAGCGCCTGCCCCTGCCCGTGCGGCGACCGGCGCCAACTGCGACGCGTTCGCATACGGCAGCTTCACCCACAAGGGCAGTTCGCCCTCTAGCGCAAGCGACGCAACTAGGTTGTGTACATCGCCTTCGGAAGACGCGGGGTGCACGAGCAATTCAAGTCCGGCGACGGCTTCAGATCGAGCCAAGTGGGCGGCTGTGCGCAACGCGTCCTCGGGTTCGATGTCGGCGATCTGCGCGACCACAGGAACGCCGAGACGTCGCCAGGTGCGGCCGAATCGCTTCACGGAACTGCCCGCGCCCCGGTTTTGCAGGCCCGCCTGCAGAACGTAGCCGCCCAACCCAACAGCAAGCCGAGGCGGCGTCGCGCCGCGCCGGGAAGAGAGTGTAAACGGGCCAACGACGACGGCGCCCAATCCCGCTTCCTTGAGCGACTGTGGCGGGTACTCCGCGCAGCCTACCACGCCGCCGCCCAGAAGAATGGGATTCGCCACGGCCAGGCCTGCCTTGTGATTCGGAGCCAGTTCGAGCATTACGGTTTCTTGTATACCTGTTCACGCGCCGCAAGCAGACAGCGCGACGGACGTCCGTCGCGCTGTCATGTGTGCTATCTGGATACGCAGGTCCCTTCGCGGGCGACTGCGTGCAGCAAGTCCGCGGCTATTCGGGCCGGAACGTGCCGACAATCTGGTCGAACGCCGGCTCCTTGTCCGCGCGACTGCCTTCCTGGGTGACCAAGGTCAGAATGTACACCTTGTCATTGGCAACCAGTCCGACGATCTTGGCGAACACCTTTGCGTTCATGCCCTGCGAACTGAGATCTGCGACGGCCGAACCCTTGACGCCGGGAATACCGTTGATGACGGCCGTGTTGATGTCTTCGATCTGGACATCACCGAGCATGGCCGAATTGGCATCCAGGTTCGTGTTGATCAACTCAAGCAGCCACTCAGGTGTTGCGCCGGGAACGTCCACGACAAAGACGTTGAGCCCCGTCGGCAGACCGCCAAACATCGCGCCCATCAGGTCTGTGACATAGATCGCGCCCAGACCATCGCCCTCGGGGCTGGCGAGGAAGTCGTTCAGCGGCCCCAGCTGCGCGCCCATGCCAAACGTATTCGCCAGATTCTGGAACTGGGCGCTGCGCAGGTCGAGAGACGTCCAACCGCGCGGCACTGCCAACGAATAGCCGAGGTTGGAATCCATGACCGGCGTGAAGCCATCGGGAATGGTCACTTGCGGGGTCGGTATCGGCGTCGGCGTCGGAGGAATCGGCGTCTCGCCCGGTTTCGGCGTCGGCGTGGGTTCTGCCGTCGGCGTGGGCGTCGGCACCGGCGTCGGCGTAAACGTGGGCGTCGGCGCCAGGAAGGGCACCTCGAACGGCAGAGCAGACAGGTCGAACGGCAAGGCAGATGTGTCGACAGCACAACCGGAGACGGCCACGGCGACCGCCAGCAATATGCCGACCATCAGTACACTTGTCTTGCTTCGGTAGGGCAACTTCATCGCGTCCTCCTTGAATAGTTTGGATGTAGATAAGGGAAAACGGACATAACTTAGAACAGTCCTAGTCAACAGATGTGGCGTGAGGATTCGCGCATTCTGACACTTTTGCCGTGCGCTAGCAAATCGCTTATGGGCCTGCAACGCGCAGCGCTGGAACAGGGACCGGACGTCAGCCCCTAAACGGGGTACGCTCGCAACATGCTGTCTGCTATGTAGTATACATAGATCGGCGGCGTTTCGTCCAAACGCAACTTGAGTGAACACGCACGCCCTGTTCCGGCATCAATTCTTGACATCGAGACGCATGATGGCCGGCTGCGCGCCTGCGCTACAGTGATGCAGATCAGCGGATCCACTGCGTAGAATGCTCCAACCATTGTGGCAACGTGTAATCGATGTCCGCCAAGGGCTGCGCTGGACCGCCCGCCACAGGTACGTACCAGAGGGCCCAGTAGCCGTCGCGATCTGTCATGAAGGCCACGTAGCGGCCATCCGGGCTCACAGCGGGCAGCCCGTCCTGCGCGAAACTATCGGTGAGCCGCGTGATTGCGCCGTCTTCCATGTCCAGCCGATACAGCTCCCAGTTGCCGTCTCTGCCGCTGCTCATGAAGACGATCGCGGAACCGTCGGGTAGCCAGGCAGGTCGCTGGTCATTGCCGTTGTCGGTGAGTTGGACTCGCTCTGTGCCGTCGGTGCGCATCAACCACAGTCCGGGATTGTTGCCGGTCTCGTCTGCGCCATTGAAGACGATTAAGTCCTGGACCGGGTGCCATGCAGGATCCTTACCCAACCCAAGTTCCGCCGTATTGCGCGTGCCATCCGCCCACGTCAAATATATCCGCGAGCGGCCGTCACCGAAGTTCGTGCTGCCATAGGCGATGCGGTCGCCCTGCGGGTTCCAGCTCGGTGCGCTGTCCCGCGCGTCTTCCACAAAGCTCGTGAGGCGAACCCGTTCGGCGCCGTAGTCCAAGCCCGCCGCGCAGCTCGGTCTTCGCCAGTCCCTGCATGTCTGGACGCCGGCCGTAGAAGGCGATGGTGCGGCCGTCCGGGCTGAGAGACGGCTGGGACGCTTCGTCGACGATGGTACGGGGCGAGGACAGCGCCGTCCACAGATACGTCGAAGATACTGTATTTGTCGCCTTCCACCGCCGAGTATAGGATGCGACCCGCAAGCGCGGGAAGGGTGGCGCTCTCCTGAGCCGTCTCGCATTCCGCCGCGTATTCGGTCCGGATATCCGCTGCGCGTACGCCTGTATCCAGCTGTTCGGCGAACTCGACCTGTTCCAGCGCGTCGCAGAAACGCCCCTCGCCGGCCAAGACTGCCGCGTACGCGACAAATGCGCGTTGGGTCTCTACCAGCGCTTCGCGGCCGTCCGTGTCCGGTTCCAGAAGTCCGGCTACCGATAGCTGCAACCGAGCGTAGGGTTCGGCCCCGCCGGAGACTTGCGCAGCCTCACTCACGAGTTCGAGCGCTGGCTCGTAGTCCTCGTCAACGAGCGCCTGCGCAGCGAGCCAAACATCGGTCTCCGCCAGCATGAGAGCGACGTCTTCCGACACGTAGTCCGGATCGGCGCGCCGGACCGCAATCAGCCAATCCCTCGCCCCGTTCCAGTCTCTATCCGAGAACAGGTCCTGTGCATTGCTCCACGCAAATTCGGGCGAGACTTGCAGAGCGCCGCCTACGGGAGTCGGTGTTCGGCTGGCGTCAACCGGCTGGCGCGTTGCCGCACCTGCGGGCGTCCCCGTCGCTGCGCCGGCCAGCGCATCCCCTCCCGCTGCGTTCGGGGGACGATCTGTGGTTGCAGGCTCTGCCGTGAGCTCCGCACCTGGGTTCGCGGCGGCCCCGGTCTGGTTCGCAATGGGGCCTCCACCGGCAGCCGGTGTTCTCCGGCCGGTGACATCCAAGGCCGGCAGAATTCCGGAGAAGACTGTAATCGCGAGCATCGCTAGCAGCGCCGTGAGTGCGAGTCCCAACAAGATGACGCCAGCGCGGGAAGTGCGCCTGCTGCGTTGGCTCCGTGCCGCGACGGGCCGAGGTGCAGGCGGAGCCGGCGCGTTCGCTGAGTCGGTGGCCGTGACTTCAGAACCAGATGTGACGACGGCCGCCGGCCGGCTTGTACGCCGCGGGTATCAGCACATGCGCAGGCGTGGTCAAGTTGCCGCCCACCGGCGCGATGCCCACCGGCATCTCTGCCGTCTCGTCTCCGGCCGCCTCGGTGACGTCAACCGAAAGCTCGGCGAGCTTTCTCGCCATCTCCCCGGCGTTGGCATACCGGCTGGCGGGGTCCTTCGCCAGTGACTTCTGCAAGATCTCGACCGCCTGGGACGGCAGCCGATAGAGTACATCGGAAGGAATGGTCACGGGATCATAGACATCCGCGTGCAGGATTTGGGTCGTCGAACCCACGAAGGGCGGTCGTCCCACCACACACCGATACAGCACCGCGCCAAGGGAATAGATGTCAGCACGTCCATCTATCTCATCCGAGCCGGAACATTGCTCTGGGGACATGAATGCCGGCGTACCGATCGTGCGCCCCTCGCTGGTAAGCTCCGGAGCATCCAACGCTCGGGCGATGCCGAAATCCGAAAGCAGCGGCGCCAGGGCGCCATCTCCCACCGAAGCCGTAACGCGGAGCGGGTGATCCGCGTCCACCGATTGCAGCAGGATATTGCTGGGCTTGACATCGCGATGAATAACGCCGCGCTCGTGCGCATAGGCAAGCGCCCGTGCAATGGGTTCCAGGAATGCGGCGGCATCGGCAGCCCCCATCACTGGAACGCGCTCAAGCAGCTCCGCCAAGCTCGGGCCGTTGACAAGTTCCATGGCGATGAAGGAGAGACCCGACTCCGCCACACGGCCCACCTGATAGGTGCGCACGATGTTCGGATGTTCAAGCATGGCGGCCGTTCGCGCCTCGCGCCGAAAGCGCTCGCGCGTCGTCTCATCCCCACCCTGCAACAGCACTTTGAGGGCGACCAGGCGATCCAACACGGTGTCGCGTCCGCGGTAAACTGCCGTCAGCCGCGCCGCCGCCGATCTGCTTCTCGATGCGGTAGTGTGCAATCTGGTACTGAGCGATCTGGGGCTGCGAGCCTTCGCGGTCTGCGATTTCAGGGCCGCTATCGTACTCGTCTCGAGAATCGAGGTGCTTCTCTGCATAGTCCGTGGATTCGGCGTCGTCCGACCTCTCACCGTCGGTGGATTCCGGACGCGCAGCCGGCTGCAAAGAATCAGCGGCGTCGCCGGCTCCCGGTGCGGGCATATTCGAATCTGGCGACACCTGATCTGCACACATACGGGAGCGAATTCACCTGAAAGACCGATTTCCGGCGTGGGCTTGCCACTCGGCGTGAATCGTCAAGACAAACCGCTAACCGCCGCCCTTACCCGCCGTACACCGATCCTGATATATAATTGCATTACCTAGAGCACGGCGCGCACTACCGCCGGGCGTCGGTATTCTAGCACAGCGACAAGTGGCCATCAAGGAAAACACGACCGTGAGTTGGTATGGAAAACTCGTCTGTCTGAGCGGTCCCAACGCCGGGACCGAATATGAGCTTCGTGGAGAACTGACTGCCATCGGGCGATCCACCGATTCCGATATTGTACTGGAGGACCAGTTTGCGTCGCGCCAGCACGCGGAAGTTCACGCGGTGGACAACGCGTATCAGGTCAGGGATCTAAACAGCAAGAACGGCGTGCTCGTGAACGGACAGCGTTTGCAGCCTGGGACCGCGGAATGGCTTGAGGACGGTTGCGAAGTCCAACTGGCATCCACGGTATTTCGTTTTCATGATCCGTCGGCGACCGTAACCGCGCCGTCGATCGTCGCCGTGCGCGAACCGGGCTTGCGCGTCGAATACGCCACCCGGCAAGTATATGTGGATGGCGTATTGATCGACCCGCCCTTGAGTGCGAAGCAGTTTGATCTCCTATGGTACCTCTACCAGAACCGCGGTCGCGCCGTCAGCAAAGACGAGATTGCGATGGCCGTTTGGCCCGAGGCTGGCGGTGACATCTACGATGCAAACATCGATCGCATGATCAGCCGTGTTCGCAGCCGGATCGAACCGGAATCGGACGAAGAACAGAGATTCGTGGCGACGGTGCGAGGCTACGGATTCCGCCTATTCACGGATTGAGCACGCTCCCCGCGACTAGATTCTCGAACGAATTGCACATTGATTGTGAGCCCCACAGACCTGGCCACTCTCGTCAGGTCTGTGTTTGTCTTTGCGTCGTGCCATAGCCGCTACCGCATGGAATGCGCCGCCCAGTCCCTATCGCCTCGCAATATCCGGTGTAACCTTCTCCCGCTGCACAACGTATTCCGTCTGAGCCGGCAGCATATTCGTCAGAAGCGGCTGTGGTCCACCAGGGCCATGCGCCAGCGTGTCGTACGGTAACGGTCTGACAATTGTCACGTTCTACTCAGGCAATTCTAAGAAATGGGACGTACAATGGCGTCCAGAGCCTGATTTCCAAGGTTCTGTTCGCGATTGGCGAGGAACAGAAAGGCATCCCGATGACAAACTATGGGCAGGACGCCTTAGCAGCGCACAGCACTGGTTCGCAACGTCACCGGCAGTCGATGACCTCCTCGAGTGGAGGCTCTACTGCCTACGCAATGGACATGTCAGAGGTGATTCAGGCTGCACAGCTTGGCGATGACCTTGCGTTTGGCCAGCTTGTCGGATACTACCAGTCTGCGGCGCAGCGACTGGCGCAGCACATTATGTCGACTGAAGAGGCGGCCGCGGATGCGGTCCAGGACGCCCTCATCAAGGTGCACCGCGCGCTGCCGCGCTTCGAGGACGGCAACTTCCGCTCCTGGCTGCTGCGCATCGTCACCAATACATGCTATGACCATCTTCGCAGCCAGAAACGGCGCCCTGCCATGAGCCTCGACGAACTGATGGAGGCATCTGGGCCAGACCTGCCGTTTATGCGGGCGGGGGAAAATCACAATCCGGAGGTAGTGGCTTCGCAGCGCGAGAACATGGATTTCCTGCTGCATACCATCGAGGAGCTGCCGGAATGGCACCGAGACGTCGTGCTTCTGATTGACGTCCACGGATATGACTATAGCGAGGCGTCGGAGATGCTCGACCTGCCCCTCGGCACGGTGAAATCGAGACTGAGCCGGGCCCGCGCAACCCTGCGGGACAGGCTCGTGGAGTCGGCGGTATTTCCTCGCTATACCGGACCGCAGTAGCGCGTACGGAGCACAGTTCGGTTGAACGATCAGCGCACGATCCGGCGCAACCAGATCGAACGCCACTCGCCGACAGCGCGAAACCCCAAATTACGATATACGGCCCCGGCGGCCGGCGCCTGCCAATACAGGACCGGCTGCTTGCCTTCGTGCAGGAGGTCCGCACAGAGTGCGCTGCACACTGCCGCGGCCGAGCCCGCGGTTTCTGCTGCCGGACTCCGTGAACACACCCCCCACCATGGCCGACGTAGCGAGTTCCGCATTCGTCAATGCCGCCGAGCAGATGGCGCCGTCGCGGGTTGCCACCCATACGCGCAGGTCGCGCAGAGGCCGTTCTACCGCGGCCCGGCTTCTGGCCATGGACCCCGCGTCAGCGTAGAACTCCACAAGCGCGTCCAGGTCCTCTGCGATTGCACGGCGAATCGTGTGCCCGGGAAGTGCTTCGCCAGGGCGAAAATCGCCCTGGGTCAAGACCATCAGCTCTTCCGCAACGGTATGCACCGCCTCATACGTGCGCAGATAGGGAACGAAGCTGGCGACTCCGCCCGGATTGTCCTGGAGCCGGTCGGCGGGCGTTGGGTGGCTGTCCATCACGGCGGCGAGCTCTTGCCAGGATGCATCCGGCTCGCCATATATGACCCATCCATTCATGTAGCGATTGATCAGTCCGCGCAGCGACTCCGCCTCGCGGCCGGCGAAGTCGCCCCAGAACTCGCAGAACGTTGAATCGAAACCGAGCTGCTCGATATTGCTGAGCAGGTAGAGGTTCTGGATTGGGTTGCGGCTCAGCAGCCGAATGGCTGCGTCCCTGTCCTGTTGCGCCAGCCGCCGAATCACGGCTACACCTCCAGGAACGACCACTGACCAGGGCCGTGGCTTCGCTCATAGACGTCAACGGCGCGGTCCAAGTCCGACTGGAGCTCGGCCGGCTGGGACTTGAGCCAATGGCCGAAATCGCTGGCCCACGGCAATGCCGTCTCGACCGTGCGCAGGTAGATTTCGGCAAGCGCCCCAAACTCGCGCTCGATCCCCATTTCCTCGAAGCGCCTGACGCACCGCATGGACAGGATACTCCACGCGGCGGTAGATCGGCGTCCAGGCGTCGCCATCAGACGACAACAAGAGATACTGTGCCCGCGGGTCGCCGTTGTATGGGATGCCGACGCTTCCGCCGTTCAGCACTCGCCAGCGCCGCGTCTGGTTCTGCAAGGTGCGCTGGGTCGGTCGATGCGTATGCCCGCAGATGACGAGCGGTTCCGTGACATTGCTGTAGTGTTCGACTGCCACGTCGTCGGGCGTGTCGACGAACAGGCCGCGGAACGGATTGCCGGGCACACCGTGCACGATTCGCAGCGGCTCGCCGGCGCCGAGGTCGAGCGATAGCTCTGCCGGCAACCCGTTGATGGCCTGCACGTGCCGAGCGTCGAAGCGTTCAAGCGTCCACCACAGGTCCGGAAATCGCGCCCGGTTGTCGAAACCAGTAGGTTCATGCGGACCGGACAAGTGGCCCAGCACGGCTTCATGATTGCCACGGATTCCCTGCCAGCCCCTATCGTCAAGCAAGTCCAGGACCTCGTTGCTCCACGGACAGCGGTTGACCTGGTCGCCCACGAGGTAGACTGCATCCGGTGACTGAGTCTCGAGATCGCGTACGACAGCCTCCAATGCCGGCAGGTTACCGTGAATGTCGGCCAGGAACGCTATGCGCATGACGCAGCCTCCCCTGTGACATGGGCCGCCCCGCGCAGCCAGTAGGCTGCAATGCCAAAGGCGACAGCCACGTTCAGCGAGCCTTTGCTTCCCTCCATGGGAATGTGCAGGATGCGTTCGCACATCGACAACAGGCCCGGATCGATGCCCGTAATCTCGTTGCCCACGATCAGGCAGACGCCTGATTCGTTCGGCGGCAAGGCGTCGTCCAAGAGCGCGGTCGACCCCTGCGCGTTTTCCAGGGCCCACAACGCGACGCCGTGCTCTCGCAAGTCGACGGCCGCACGCGGTGCGTTGGGCGAGTAGAACCACGGCACTGCCGCTTCGGCGCCCAGCGCGGTCTTGGCAACCTTGCTCTGAGCCGGCGTCGGCGTGATGCCGCACAGGTGAATCGACGCCACGCCAACGCCGCCCGCAATCCGAAAGATCGAGCCGGTGTTGTATGCGCTGCGCACGTTGTCGAGGAGAACGATCAGCGGACAAGGTGGCGCGGAGGCCCACGGGATAGGAGTTTCGCCGCAAAGCTCGCCGCCCGCAGCTTCCTTCATTGGTCCTCCGCAGCGAGGACAGCGGTCGCCGCGCCTGTCGCCGGATAGCACCGGGAGCCGTAGCCCGCACGCACCGCGTTGGCACTCCCTGACCGTGTAGGTCCGGTTGGCCTGAAACCCGACCGTCGCCGTCATCGCTGGCTCCAATTTTCTCTCGTACGCATGCCGGGCCCCGGACGTATCACTTGGCCAGATATCCTCGTTGCACCGCGTCATCCAGCAGAGAAACCACGTACGGCCACAATGCGGGCATGCCGTCCTGTATGGCACGCCATGCGCTCCAGAACCTGAGCGTGCGTCACGTCGTGCTTGCGCCAAGAGGACCCCTCCGTATGATAGTTGTGAAGCAATGGCATGAAGCGGTCCACCGCATTGGCGAACTGGGCGTCGGGCGTCTCCGCGGCGTCGAACTCCTCCCACAGCGACGACAAGCCGGCAGCCTGATCGACGGGCAAGAGACCAAAGAGTCGGGCGCTGGCCTGCGCCTCGCGCTCATACTGGCTTGAACGGCCCGACGGGTCGTACGCAAACGTATCCCCTGCGTCGATTTCGACGATGTCGTGGACGAGCAGCATCTGCAACACGCGCGAGAGGTCAACGCCGGGCGCCGCGTGCTGCGCGAGAACGGCCGCGCACGCGGCAACATGCCAGCTATGCTCGGCCGAATTCTCGAAGCGGCTGTCGTCGACCAGGCGCGAACGCCTGTCGATACCCTTGAGCTTGTCAATCTCCACGAGAAAGTCGACTTGCCGATCCAAGGCTGAGAGCATTCGACACTTGTCCGCTGTGGTCGAGCCAGTGGGCGCTGCGAGTGCCTTGCCGGGTCACGGCGCAACGAAAGAAATCGGCCCGGCAACGCGCCGAGCCGAAAGGTGGAGATGGCGGGAATCGAACCCGCGTCCGAAACACTAGTCCATAGACATCTACAGGCTTAGTCGCCTATCGATGTTTCGCCGCACTCAGACCCAGGCAACCCGGTCTACTCATGCGACTAGCCGATTCTCTTAGGTCGCTGTATCGGCGTAGTGCGACCGCATCCAGCCGGTGTATGACGGCACCCTTCCAGCCCGGTGGCTCCACCGAAAGGGACCGAGGTCCGGCTAGGCCGGACCTAACGCCTCAACTAGGCTACTGCCGCTGCCGGAGCAGGAACAGCAAAGTCAAAGTTGAAAGCGCGGCCAGTGTTGTTGGCACTTGTAGTGTTTGCGCCTTTTTAGCGTAGTCGACGCTCTACGACCTGCAGTCTATGAACGTCCTGCCCCGTCGATACCGTTCATCCCCAAACCGTCTATCACTTACTGGTTTGTTCGCTAAGTACGAAATGTCATGCTCAACACAGCAAAGCATCTCTGCTCCTGCAACGCAAGATTCCTCGCTCCGCTCGGAATGACATGCGCTTGAGAACAAACCACTTACGTAGTTGAGTGTAGCACACATGGTCTGCCGCATCAAGTAGAGCAGATCACTTTTTCGCAATGGCTTTCTTTTGACACGACGGACGGCTTCCAGTATACTCGCCGACATATGACTTAGATTTACTTAGATTTTCTGGCAAACGGCGGCCATCCCCGGAACCCCGGCCCGGCCGTAACGCTCAGCCGTTCTCGTCACGGAATCGATGTGGAAATCGACATCATGAATCGGTCTTCGTCTCGTCACGGTCTTCCCCGCGTGTCGAATCGCTCACGAGGCCACACACCTTCTCGAGGTTGCGTCCAGTGAACAATTCATCCTACCCTCCGCCGCGTCTCATCTTCTGGGAGACGACCGCCGGATGCAATCTCAGTTGCATCCACTGCCGCCGCATCACGCTGGCAGACAAACTGATGCCGCAAGACTTTACGCACGGACGAAGCGTTCCGCCTCATCGATGAGGTCGCGGCGTTCGCCCGACCCATCTTCGTGCTTTCAGGAGGCGAACCACTGTTTCGCCCCGACATCTACGACATCGCTCGCTATGCTACGGACGCGGACCTGATCGTGGCCCTGGCGACCAACGGCACGCTCATCGATGCCGATGTCGCCCGCAAGATCCGCGAGAGCGGCGTGCGGCGCGTGAGCATCAGCTTCGACGGCGCCGATGCGCCGACGCACGACATCTTCCGCGGCGAGGGCGCTTTCGATGCAGCTTTGGAAGGCGCCCGCTACCTGACGGAAGCCGGCGTTCCTTTCCAGATCAATACCACCGTGGCCAAGCACAACTCGCACCAGATGCCGGCCACGCTCGAACTGGCGCATCGCACCGGCGCACAGGCGCTCCACCTCTTCCTGTTGGTGCCGGTCGGATGTGGCGTTGAGATCGCCGACGACCAGCAGATTTCTGCGGACGAGTACGAGGATATCCTCAACTGGATGTACGACGCCGAAATGGAGCAGGAGATCGAACTGAAGGCGACTTGCGCGCCTCATTATTTCCGTATCGTCCGGCAACGGCAGGCTGCCGAACGCCGGCAAGGTATTGTACGCGAACGCCCCCAGAGCATGCATCGACAAGAGACGGCTGGCGGCTCGCACGGAGGCGCCCAGGGCGGCAATGGAGGCCATCCTGGCGGCCATCCGCACGGAGCAGGACGCCATGCCATGAACGCGGCGACCAAGGGCTGTCTGGCCGGCACCGGCGTCTGCTTCGTCAGTCACCGGGGCGAGGTCTTCCCGTGCGGCTATCTGCCCGTAGAGGCGGGCAATATCCGCGAGCAACCATTCCAAGAGATCTGGGAACAGTCCCCCCTCTTCGCGGAACTGCGGGACCCGGACCTCCTGGAAGGCAAGTGCGGGCTGTGCGAGTTCAAGAACGTGTGCGGCGGATGCCGGGCGCGAGCGTATGGAATGACGCACGCGTATCTGGACGAGGAGCCTTTCTGCACCTACGTGCCTCGCGCCGCCATCGACTTAACCGTGTAGCGACATGAAGCCTGTCCTCATCCCTGTATTTGGGCACAGCCGGAAACGTCCACTGAGACTATCGCGATTTTGTCGCGCCACACTCCCGCGGATGTACATCCATGAATCCTAAATCTGACGCCCGCCGCCACATTGTCGATTGTAGGCGGCGGGATCACGGGCTTGGCCGCTGCCTACTATGTGCAGAAGGCTGCCGAATCGAAATCGTTGCCTCTCCGATACACCCTGCTGGAGAGTTCGCCCCGGGTCGGCGGCAAGCTTCTGACCGACGCCGTCGACGGTTACGGCGAAGCGCCGTTCATCATCGAGGGCGGCCCGGACTGCTTCTTGACGCAAAAGCCCTGGGCGATGGAACTGGCGCAGGAAATCGGCATGGCCGATCAATTGCTGGGCACCAACGACGCCCAACGCAAGGTGTACGTCCTCAACAAGGGGCGTCCCACGCCGCTGCCGGATGGGGTTCTTCTCATCGTGCCGACCAAGTTCATGCCCTTCGCCATGTCGCCGCTGATTTCGCCGCTGGGCAAGCTGCGCATGGGCATGGACCTGTTCATTTCGCCCAAGCGTGACGACGAAGACGAAACACTCGCCGAATTCATCACTCGTCGTCTGGGCAACGAGGCGCTGGATAAGATTGCGGAACCGCTGATGTCCGGCATCTACAACGCCGAGGCCGACCGGCAGAGCGTGATGGCGACCTTTCCCCGCTTCCGCGCCATCGAACAGAAACACGGCAGCCTGATCAAGGGCATGTTGGCGTCGCGCAAGGCGCGGACAAACGCGCCGGCTCCGCCGAGCAACGGCAAGCCGACGTCGATCTTTGTCACGTTCCGGGACGGTACATACCAACTTGCGTCTGAACTTCACGAACGGTTGACGGGCGCCATCGAGATGAACGCCCGCGTGACATCCATCTCAGAAGAGGGCGCGCGATATCGACTTGCCGTCCAGACTCCTGACGCCGAGCAATCGCTCGACGCAGACGCCGTGATCCTCACAACGCCGGCGTACGTCTCCGCCAACCTTCTGCAGACCGTTGCGCCGGATGCGGCCACCGTGCTGGAGCAGATACGCTACGTCAGCACCGGCACCGTCTCCCTCGCCTACCGCAACGAGGACTTGCAGAATGTCATAGATGGCTTCGGGCTGGTCATTCCACAGTCAGAAGGCAGACCAATCAATGCCATCACATTCAGCTCCACGAAGTTTGACCACCGCGCGCCGGCAGATCACAGGCTGCTGCGCGTCTTCTTCGGTGGATCACGCAGCCCAGGCACGATGGAACTGGACGACGACGAGCTTCTCACTGTCGTTCGCGCGCAGTTGCACGAGTTGCTGGGCATCGACGTGAAACCGCTGTTCCATCGCATCTATCGCTGGCAGCGCGCGAATCCCCAATATGACGTCGGTCACCTCGGCCGCATCGAAGCTATCGAGCGTGCATTGCCGGAGCACGTGCTGGTCACCGGCAGCGCGTACCGCGGCGTAGGCATTCCGGACTGCGTACACCAGGCGCAAGAAACGGTGAATCGGTTGCTGGACAGCATGTCCGTGGAGAACGAAGACGCTGAGCCCGCTCACACCGGGCACACTCACACAGAGAGCTTTGCAGGAGAAACGACATGATGAGACGCAGGCAGATGATCATGATATTCACGAGCGCCGCGCTGGCTGTCACGCTGCTGACGCTGAGCGCGTGCGCTGTCCCAGCATCCGCGCCCGCGGACACAGCCGCTACCGCCGCCGAGGCTGCGCCCGCCGAGGCAGTGCTGACGCGCGCAATGACGTCCGAGCCGGCAAGCCTCGATCCGCATGGTCCGGCGTCATCCGGTCTCAGTCTTGTGCTTCCGTACCTGTTCGACACGCTTGTGACTCGCGATGTGGACAATACCGTCGTGCCCCTGCTGGCGGAAAGCTGGGAAATCGCCGGCGATGGCCTGTCCGTCACCATGACGCTGAAATCCGGCGTGACCTTCCACGACGGCTCCGCCATGAATGCCGAGGCGGTCAAGTATTCCTTTGACCGATTCGCAGAGGTGGGCACGCGTTCACCCATCTACTCGGGCATCGAACAGATTGAGTCTGTTGAGGCCGTGGACGATACCACGGTGGTGTTCCACTTCGCCGAACCAACGGCCACGCTCTTCAGTACGCTGAGCATGCCCTACGCCGCGGTCGTGAGTCCCGCCTCCATCGAGGCCATGGAGTCCACGGGCGAGGGCTATCCCATCGGCACAGGTCCCTTCATCCTCGATGAGTGGCAGGCGGGACAGTCGATGCGGCTAGTACGCAACCCCGACTACGCGTGGGGAGCGCCGGTTGTCGAGAACACGGGACCGCCGCCATCTGGACGCGCTCGTGTTCAAGGTAATCCCGGATGCCACAACCCAGTTGGCCGCGCTGGAGTCGGACGACATAGACGTGATCTTCATCAACCAGCCGAGCCACAAGGCGAAATTGCTCCAGGACGAAGACGTGGAGTTGTACGAGACGGTGCTCAACAGTCTGATCTACCTGGGCTTCAACAACCAACAAGCGCCGTTCGACGAACGGCTTGTGCGGCAGGCGTTGTCGCATGCCGTGGACAAAGACCAGGTCGTCGAGCTTGCTCTTGGGTGGCCTGGGCGTGGCGGCCTATGCGCCTCTGCCGCCTACGCTGCCTGGGTTCGATGAGTCGCTGAAGGAGTATGAACTGGGCTACAATCCGGAGAAGGCGGCCCAGTTGCTGGAGGAGGCGGGCTTCGAACGAACGAACGACGGCGGCTGGCAGCGGGACGGCGAACCGCTGCAGGCCAGACTGCTGACGTCCACGCGGTCGCCGAATGGCGACGTCGCAACGGTGTTGCAGAGCCAATTGCAGGCCGTCGGCGTGCCGGTAGAAATCCAGCAGTTGGACGCCAAAGCGGTCATGGATGCCACAGGTTCCGGCGACTTCGACCTGTTGCTGTGGCGCTACGACTGGAATGACCCTGACGCGCTCAACATCTTTCTCTCCTCGGACCGCATCGGCAGCACGAACCGCGTAGCGTACAGCAATCCCGACGTGGATGCGCTGCTGGCGGAAGGCGCACGCGAGCTGGACGAGGCGAAACGGCTGCCCCTCTATGTGGAGGCGCAGAAGCTGATCCTGCAGGATGCGCCGTGGCAGCCGATCTACAATCCGGTGGACGCAATGGCGATGGACAAACGCATCCAGGGCGCGAAGGCCGGCTACATGGGCCGCATGCTCGTGAACGACGCGGTGGTGGTCGAGCCCTAATGCTCACTCATGTGGCGCATAGGCTGCTGGCATCCGTCTTCGTGGTGCTGGCAGCCAGCTTTGTCACATACTTCATGCTCAATGCCGCACCGGGCGACGTTGCGCTGACGCTCGTGGGCGAAAGCGCATCTCAAGCGCAACTGGATGCGGTGCGCAGTGAGTACGGCCTTGACCAGCCCATCGTAGTCCGATACGCGCGCTATGTGGGCAATCTTGTCGCACACGGGGATCTGGGCAGATCCATGGTCAGCGACCGCGAGGTGAGCGGGCTCATCATGCAACGCTTGCCATATACGGTCGTCCTTGCGTTGAACGCCCTGCTCCTGGCGACGACGCTGGGCTTTGCGCTCGGCTTCGCAGCCGCGCGTCACGCGGGCAGCGCCCTTGACACCGTGCTCATGGCTTCCGCATCCGTGGGTACGGCGGTGCCGTCCTTCTTCTTCGCTCTGCTCCTGATTATGCTCTTCTCCATCCGATTGGACTGGCTGCCCTTTGTGGGTGCGGACAGCCCGGCACACATCATTCTGCCGGCGGTAACGCTTGCCCTGCCGACGGCGGCGGTAACGGCAAGGCTAGTGCGCTCCAGCCTGCTGGACGTAATGGGATCGGACTACGTACGGACTGCGCAGGCCAAAGGCTTGGGCGAGGCTCGCATCGCACAGCGTCATGTCTTGCGTAACGCAGCCATCCCGATCGTCACGCTGCTTGGATTGCAACTCGGCTATCTGCTGGGCGGCGCCTTCATCGTGGAGACGATCTTCGGGTGGCCGGGGCTGGGACGCTTGACCGTGCAGGCCATATTCGACCGAGACTTTCCCGTAGTACTGGCGTCGACCATCCTGATCGCCACCATCTATGTGCTGCTGAACCTCGTGGTGGACCTATTGCAGGCGTGGTTGGACCCGAGGACCGGGGCCGAAGCGATCTAGCCGTGCGCGGTACACTGAGCCTGAGAAGGCGACAAATGCAAGCCGTAGGCGAAGCCCCAAACATATCCCATACTGAGGCGCCCGCCGATCGGCGCGGGATCGGAATGCGCCCGCAGGCTGCCTCCGTTCCGATGGCCGAGGGCCGGCCTGCGGGTTCCGCGCGCCGTCGAACGTACACGACGAGTTTGAAGATCGGCGTGGCGGCCGTGACTGTGCTGCTCGCGGTGGCTATGTCGTGGTCGTGGTGGGTCCCCTACGCACCGGAGCAGCTCTCCGCTGGCCCGGCCCTGGAAGCTCCCTCTGCGCAACATCTCTTCGGCACGGATAATCTGGGGCGAGACCTCTTCAGCCGAGTCATGGCGGGCGCCCAGTACGCTGCGATCATGGCCTTCGTTGGCGTGGCCATCGGCGCTACGATCGGCGTGACGATGGGCGTCGTGGCCGGGTACTATGGACGCTGGGCGGATCGGTTCCTGTCGCGAGTCATGGACGTATGGCTGGCGTTTCCCGCGCTCCTGCTCGCGATTCTCGTCGTGGCCCGCTTCGGTTCATCCTTGACAAGTACGGTCCTTGCGTTGGGCGTGGTTGGCGTGCCCTCGTACTACCGCATTGTGCGCAGCGGCGCCATCTCCGGCAAGCATGCGCTGCACGTGGAGGCGGCCCGCGCTACGGGAGTGTCGGACTGCCCGGATTCTGCTGCGCCACATTCTGCCTTTCACCGCCTCCGCCGTCATCGTGCTGGCGTCCATGCGTTCGGGGATGTTGCTTCTCGCCGGGGCCGGCCTAAGCTTCATCGGACTAGGCGTCCAGCCGCCCGCGCCCGAATGGGGCGCCCTGCTCTCCACCGGCCGGGATTACCTGGACACGGCCCCCTGGATGGCAATGTTTCCCGGTCTGGCGATCACTCTCACGGTGATCGGGTTGAACCTGCTAGGCGATGGCCTGCGCGACGCGCTGGATCCCCATCGGTGAGTTCCTTCCCCGCCCCCACGCGCCATCTGTTTGACTCGATTTCATCCCTGCGACAAGGTCGGTCTTTGACATCTGCGCTGCTGGGCGTGTACAATCGGCGCCTGGTACTGTTGAAAGAACTAGTTCCTGCCCGGCTTACACCGGAGCACAGGAGGAATGCATGTCTCGTCCCACGTCAGCCCCGGAACTTCGCGCGATTGCGGCCGGCCGCACAAGCCAATGCCGCCTCGGCGCAGCAAGCGCCGGTTACCTACGCACAGAAGCGCTATCATATCTGGACCATCGGCTGCCAGATGAACGTTGCGGACAGCAACCATGTGGCCGCTGAACTGGAGCGACTTGGCCTTCGACCGGCGGATGAGGTCGACGACGCCGACGTCGTCGTGCTGAACACCTGTGTCGTGCGCCAGAGCGCAGAGAACAAGGCCGCCGGCAAGCTCGGCAGCCTCAAGCCGTGGCGGGACGCCCGCCCCGGCAGAACGCTCGCGCTCATGGGCTGCATGGTCGGCGTCAAACCGAGCGCTCAACTGCGTGAAGCATATCCACAGGTGGACGTCTTCATGCCGCCGAGCGACCCATCCCCACTGGTCGGACACCTGCAACGCGACCGGATCACCGCCGAATCGGCAGAGATCGAGCTACTACTACACGAAGAGCGGGACCGCACGCAGGATGCGTCCACCATCGATGTCGATACTCCGGCTGTTCTGCAGTCCGTGCGACGCCTGGCAAAGAATGGCGAGGCGCCGGTGGCCGCATATGTGCCCGTGGTCTACGGCTGCAGCCATGCGTGCACGTTCTGCATTATCCCATTCCGCCGTGGCGTGGAACGCAGTCGCCCCGCAGCCGAGATTGTGGCCGAAGTGCGCGGGCTTGTGGCGCAGGGCGTGCGCGAAATCACGCTGCTCGGACAGATTGTCGACCGCTACGGGTATGATTGGCGCGGCGATCTGGGTAACAGCGCCTCCGTGGACGCGTATCTGGGCGAGGCGGACGGCGATTCCGGCGGGTATGATCTGGCGGACCTGTTGGCGCAAATCCACGAGATCGACGGACTGTGGCGCATTCGGTTTCCTGACCAGCCACCCGAACTACATGACCGACCGCATTCTGCACGCCGTGCGCGATCTGCCCAAGGTATGTGAGCACATTGAGGTTCCGATTCAGGCCGGTTCGGATGTTGTTCTGGAACGGATGAAACGCGGATACACGTCCGGCCAATACCGGGAGTTGGTCCGCCACATCCGCGACGTAATCCCGCGGCGTGGCGATCAACACGGACATCATCGTGGGGTTCTCAGGCGAAACGGACGAACAGTTTGATGAAACGTACCGCGTGCTTGCCGACCTCAAGCTGGACAAGGCGCACCTGGCTCGATACAGCCCGCGGCCGGGGACTGTGAGCGCGCGCAATATGGAGGACGACGTCCCCGAGCCAGTCAAGGTCGAGCGGCACCGCTCCCTGGAGCAATTGCAGGAACAGGTCTGCGCAGACATCAATGGCGTGATGCTGGGCGAGACAGCCGAGATGCTGGTGGAGGAACGCTACAAAGGGAAGTGGCGAGGCCGAACGCGCCAGAACAAGCTCGTATTCGTGGAGAGCGACCTTCCGCTGCGTGGCCGGCTGATTGAGGCTCAGATCACATGGACAGGTCCGTGGAGTATGCAAGGGCGCTATGTGCGCGATGTATCCCCGCTGGACGAGCATGCGAAAACGGTCGATGTCGCCACGCCGCCGCACGCAGGCGGCCCGGTAATACTATCCGTCTGAGCGAGCGGCCGCTGTCGCAATTGGCGTAGACATGCACGCCAAATTGCAGCCATCGACACAACATACACTAGACAGGCAGGATGTTCATGCTCGCCAACCGGTTCATCATCGACGTCGGCGGTTTTCTCATTGGGTTTGTGTTGTTGGCGGGCGGGGCGGAGTTCCTTGTGCGCGGCGCGAGCCGAATTGCAGCGCGGTTCAATGTATCGACCACCGTGATCGGCCTCACGATCGTAGCGTTCGGAACGAGTCTTCCAGAACTGCTGGTGAGCCTGGTAGCCAACATCGAGGGCGACGGGGGTTCTGAAATTGCCATCGGCAACATCGTGGGCAGCAATATCGGCAACCTGACGCTCACACTCGGTGTCGCGGGACTGTTGGCGTTGATACCCGTCGAGCGCGGCCTCCTGCGGCGCGAGTATCCCCTGCTGCTTGTCGACCAGCGCCGGTTTCATTCTCATGTCGTGGAACGGCGAGATCAGTCGCTGGGAGGGCGCCATCCTGCTTGCCGGCCTGCTCCTGTTCTCGTACTACACGTACAAATCAGTGCAGTCGTCGCAGCATCTGCACGCGCAAGAATCCCTCGATGTGGTGGAGTCGATCGACGCCGGCATCGCGCAGCCGAGCAGTCACCTGCTGCGCGACTCGATCTTCGTGCTGGCAGGACTCGTGGCGCTCATCATCGGCGCCGAATTCCTCGTCAAATCGTCTGAATCTATCGCACGTTCGATGGGCGTGAGCGACCTGGTGATCGGTCTCTCACTGGTGGCGCTGGGGACAGGGCTGCCGGAGTTGGCGACCACGGTGGTGGCCGTGTTGCGCAAGGAGACTGGTATCGCATTCGGCAATGTTGTGGGCAGCAACCTGTTCAACATGCTGTCCATCGGCGGCATCACGGCGGTAATCCGGCCGCTGCCGGTACCGCTTCACATGCTCCGCTTCGATTTTCCGGTGATGATGGGCGTCACGGTGCTTGTCTTTTTGTTCGCCCTACCCGTTCCCCACCAACTCAACCGCTGGAAAGGCGCCGTCCTCATTGTGATATACGGCGCCTACATTGTCACGTTGTTTGCCGTCAACGGAACATTTGCATAGCGACACGAATCTCTGCGATGTCGTCCGGCGTGGTGCGGCAGCAGCCGCCGATGATGCGCGCACCCGCGCGCCGCCAATTCGGGGCCACGGAGCCGATGCGCATCACGTTCGAGGCTTCGATCCACCGCCCCGCGTTCGCATCCCAGCCATCTCCGCTGTTTGGATAGACGACGATGGGTTTTGTCGTCGCGCTTGCCGCTTCTGCGATGAGCGACTCAACATAGCCCGGCGCGGTGCAATTGACGCCGACCGCCACGACCTGCCCGGATGATTCGGCCATGGCAGCACACTCGGCCAGGCGCTCCCCGTGATTCACGTAGCGTCCGTCGCGACAGCTAAACGCGATCCATGCATTCGCACCCGGGAAATCCGGCAGCAGATCGACGATTGCGCGGCCCTCCACAAGGCTGGGCACTGTCTCAAACGCAAAGAGGTCTGCCTCCGTGGCCGCCAGGACTTCAAGCCGCGGGCGATGAAAGTCCGCCAGCTCACGCTGCGTCAGGCCGTAGTCGCCGCTGTATTCGGACCCGTCGGCCAAATACGCTCCATAGGGGCCGATGGATGCGGCCACAAGGGGTCGCATCCTCCCCGTGCGATTCTCGCTGCGGGCCCAGAAGTCGTCCCGCGCCTCGGTCGCAAGCGTCACGCTAAGCCGCAGCAGGTCCGCGGCAGACTCACGCGACAGTCCGCGCGCCGCAAAGCCCTCGATCGTAGCTTGATAGGAGACCGTGGCGATCACGTCGGCACCTGCGCTCAGATACGCCGTGTGGACCCGTTTCACGAGGTCTGGATCTTCGATCAGAAGTTTGGCCGACCATAGGTCATCATCGAGATCCGCGCCTTGGCGCTCGAGTTCGGTAGCCAGGGCGCCGTCGATGACGACATAGCCCTGCTCGGCAAGAAACGGAGCAAGCGGATTCGAGCTCCGCTGCGGATGGGAGGGTATGCTGTGCGCGCTCACCCGTTGCTAGCCTCGCGCCCGGTCCCCTGCCAGGTACCGGTCCAATTCGGGGTGGTGGACTGTCGCCTGCACGCGCTGCCACGCCGCCGCCACGGCCGGGTCCGCGAATTCGTCAGGATCCGGCCGGAAGCCAAAGTCCAGGTACATCTTGAGCGCCACAGGGCGGCCGCTCGACGTATCGAGCATGGCCCAACGGTAGTGATCCGCCAAAGTGAGCATCGCCTGCGTCATCATGGCCTTGGCGA
Source organism: uncultured Chloroflexia bacterium (assembly GCA_963752485.1). Taxonomy (GTDB): domain Bacteria; phylum Chloroflexota; class Anaerolineae; order Caldilineales; family Caldilineaceae; genus JASGTU01. Next base: position 189,634 of record CAVVYP010000006.1, on the reverse strand, counting down.
TACCGAGCCGGCGATGATCGGGATGCACGACGACCCAGTGAATCCGTCCGCGTTCATCCGCGCCATTCCGGTCCTTGTCCCACCAGGCCGTGATGCTGCCCACGCTCGCGCCGTCTGCGCTCTCCACGAAATACATGCGCTGCGGCAATAGGTCCATGCCGTCGTGGAACTGTTTATCGAAAAGGTCCGGCGTCATCTCGACAAAGGGTTCGCTGGCAATGTGAAGGTCGAGCCAGGTTTTCGCATCGCCGTCATGGTATGTGCGGAAGCGGTATCCGCTGGGCAAGTCGTACGAGGCGATATCGGCCATGTCGTCGCGGATGAGGCGAAGCGGCGTGTTAGGTGCATCCTCGGACTGGTCGGACATTCTATTCCTCACCGGTGATCTGCGACGCAAAGCGGCCGTTTTCCATGAGGACCACGGTGGCGCCGTCAGCGCACTCTCCGTAAACATTCATGGTATCGGAGCCGATCATCACGTCGACGTGGATGGGCGACTGATTGGCGCCCGCCGCCGCCAATTCCTCGACGGAGAGCGACGAACCTCCCTCAACACCATCCGGATAGGCGTTGCCGAAGGCGATGTGGCACGTAGCATTCTCATCGAAAAGCGTCTCGTAGAAGAGTAGGCCTGACTGATAGATGGGTGAGGACACATCCACCAGCGCCACTTCCCCGAGCTGCCTCGCCCCCTCGATGCCGAAGAGTTCGTCGAGCACGCTCTGGCCGGACGCAGCCTGGTATTCGACGACTTCACCATCCTCGAAGCGAAACCAGGCGTCGCGCACCTCGCGCTCGAAAGGATACGCTGGCTTGGTGATGCGCGCATAACCCTGCGTCCGCCGGTTGTGCGGTGTGCAGAAGACCTCCTCGGTGGGCATGTTGGCGAAGAAGAGCGCGCCGTCCGGCGTCCTGGCGCCGGCGCCGACCCACACGGGGCGATCGGTTAGGCCCACGGTGAGGTCCGTCAGCGGCTTGCCGTCATCGTCGAGCTGCGAATCCACAAAGCGTACGCTGCGCACTTGGTTGGCGGCGAGGAACTCGATGACGCGATGCAGCGCGGCATCGTGGGCGAGCCAGGCTGCGTCCGGGTCCGCTTCGTCGACGCGACAGGTCTGCATGACGGTCTGCCACAGGCGCTCCACGGCTTCCTCGCCCGGCAAGTCCGGAAAGACCTGGGAGGCCCATGCGCGCGTGGGCACGCCGGCGACGCACCACTGGACGTCATTGGCCATTACTCTGTCCGCGTAGAACTTGAGCATTTCTGCGCGGGCCACGGCGCTGCGTCGCATGGCGGCAGGTTCGACATCGTCGAACACATCGGGGTACTCCGGCCCGACAAGCGCCAGCCTTGCCCATCCGTTTTCCAGCAGGTATTGGTGACGCTCGACCTCATAGCCCGGCAGATAGTCCAAGAAATCAGGCTCGCTATGCAGGAAGCGCTGTTTGGAGGAAGGTGTATCGATCCAGTCCACATGAACGTATTTGGCGCCGGCGTCATACGCCGCAGCGATGACCTGGCGCGCGAACCCTCGGTGCGCGATCTCGGCCCTAATGATGAGTGACTGGCCTGGCTGAAGGTTCACGCCGACGCGAATGAGCAGATCGGCGTAGATACGCTTCTGCCGCTCCAGTGAGTGGGTCATCTGCGGGCTCCTTTCCCGTTGCAGCTGATGCCGGATGATCACAAGAATGCGGACATTCTAGGGCATGGGGCTGGCGTTGCGCAATCCGCGGCCTGCCCGCCGGTCGACTGCGGACAATGTGGTTTCAAAGGGCGATCAAACTTGGGAAATGGGCGACGGATGTGTATACTATGCAAACTTGGGGCGCACGTAGTGGTCGGCCACGTGCGGTCCAGCAATTGAAGAGAGTGTCAAGACGTGGCCCACTAGCTCAATCTGGCAGAGCAGCTGACTCTTAATCAGCGGGTTCGGGGTTCGAGTCCCTGGTGGGTCACCTACCTACTATATGTAGTAAGTCCCAGCCCTGACTGTCTTGCCATTATATAGTGTCGTGATGTAGAGTAGGACCTCCGAATCAGACAAGGAGGTCCACATGAGTCGACAGCCACGACATCGTCCTCGTCGGGAGTTCCCCGACGCCCCGCGCATCATCCTCGAACCAGAGCTTGAGAATTGCATCCACTGCGGCGAGCCGCTGGCCAAGCGGGTGCCGTGGCACATGCACAAGACGATCCAGACGCTGGATGGTCCGCTGTTCGTGGCGGGCAAGAGCCGGGAGTGCGCCAACAGCCGGTGCAGCCACCAAGGGACGGTCTACTACGCCAGTCGAGTCTGGCTGTACAGCTTGCCCTTCAGCACCTATGGGTTGGACGTGTTGGCCTACATCGGCTGGCGCCACGAGCATGATCACAAGCAGCTGGTCGAGATCCAGCGGGAACTGAACGAGCGGGGCGTAGCCATCAATGAGCGCAATGTGGGCAAGCTCTATCGCCAGTTTCTGGCGCTGCTGGGCGGCATGGACGAACAGAAGCAGGCGAAGCTGGCCGAGACAGCCGCGCATCACGGCGGTCTCATCTGGGCCATCGACGGTCTGAAGCCGGAAGGGCATGGCACACTGCTCTTCGTGCTCTATGAGGTGTTGAGTGCGACGCCGGTGGCCGCGATCCAGTTGGAGGGCGCCAACGAGGAGCAGCTCTGTCAGTGGCTGAAGCCCTATCGGGAGATGGGCTATCCGGTGTTGGCCACGTTGTCGGACGGTGAGAAGGGGATCATTGCGGCGCTGAAGACGACATGGCCGGACGCTCCTCACCAGCGTTGTCAGGCACACTTTCTCAATAACCTGGCCGAACCGGTGATGGTTCATGATACCGAACTCAGACAGGGACTACGCTCGACTTTGTACGTTCGTAGCACCTTGCCAAGTCAATAGCATACAGCAGAGAGCAAATGCTCGAAGCGAGCAGGCGTGAGTTTTCGCAGATCAGGTGAAAGGTCGCCTGTCTGGAAAAGGAAATGCAGCCAGAGCGTCTTGCGAACCAGGTGTAGCAGGTCATGAAAGGTAGCATTGCGTTTGGGATACCAAGCGGCCTGCTGGCAAGGCAACTCGCCGTCGGGACAGAGTGCATGGGCCATCAAGACGACCAGAGAGAAGAGGCCAAAGAGCGCTGGGGTTGTGCGTTCGATAGCCAGATCACTCCACTGGCGCTGAGTTTCGATGCCAAGATGGGCGCGACTCTCTTCGTAGGTGACCTCCAAAGACCAACGGACGACGAAACCGGCGACAATCAACGGTGACGCCAGGTGAGGGTCAGTCGAGAAGAAGGCACGAATCGGATAGATGCCTTCTGGGTCCCGGACCAAGACCCAGCGAATGGCAAGTGGTGACATTCCGGTTGAGTACCAGAGTGCAGTGCCCGTAGTCCAATCCATAACCGCAGAGGTTGCGCCGTACCAGGCGACCCGGCTGCGATGCCAGCAGGTTGTTGAAGCTACTGCCACCTCTGCAAGGTTTGGCAGACGTGCCCCCACAAGCGGCGGCCGGCCTTTGCCTCTCTTAAGCGGCCGACAAGGTGGTTCAAAGAGACGGGCATCCAGCCGCAAGGGCGCAATCAGGGTCACCTGCTTTGTTTGACAGGTCAAGCCCAGTTTGATCACGGCATAGGCACCATCGCCGACCAGGTGAATCGGGTGACCGGCCAGCGTATGTCGTAGCCAGGAGACGATACACCCTGTGACCTGCGCCACCGTTCTGTGCGGTTTGCCCAGAGCTGCACTGACTTTCGGCGTCGTCAGCAGCACGCTCAGAAAGGGCAGTGCAAGTTCATACGTTGTCCAGGGCACCTGAACGACCACGGCAAAGACGAGCCAACGCAGTCCACGGCTGCTCACATGGAATCGCTTGCTCGATGACCGGCTGTCATGCCAATGTCCGCACTTGCGAATCTGTGGACCCCAGCGCCGCTCCAGCGTTTCGTCAACCGCTATCGTGACCAGGCCTCTGACGGGAACAAAGGTGGCTACGATTAACTCCAGCAGCAGACGGCTTACTTCGAGACCTGACCATCTGGCTCGATTCAGCACATGGTGGTACTTCGACCAGTTTGTCTCCTCACCTTTGCCAATGGCCCGCAAGGCGCTGGTGACTGTTCGCCGCCCTCGAGCCAGCAAGGTGCCAACGATCAACTCGACCACCTTCTGGTACGTCCGCTCTGTGAACGCTGGCCGAACACTGGCGATCACTGGTATGATTTCTGCTGGAAGGAACATCGGCTTCTCCGGATCTTGATAGTTGTTTCGTCACTCCTATCTTAATCCAGAATACCCTTGTTCCTTCTGCTATTCACTTGTCAATGTACAAAGTCGAGCTACAGGATTTGACTCTTAATCAGCGGGTTCGGGGTTCGAATCCCTGGTGGGTCACCTTCCGGGTCTGTTACCAGAGGTAGCAGGCCCTTTTGCATTGGCGGGTCCGGCTCATTTCCGAAAGGATTCGCCATGCCAAACACGCTGGTTCCCGAAATTGCGTGCGGATTGGACACGTGTCTCTTTCGCCCAATTTCCGGGATGGAGTACCCTCCGTATACGGCAGGGCCACGACCTCTCACCCCAACAGGTACCCCAGTGTCTTGAGATGCCTGCTCAAGCGCGTAACGTTGGACGAGCGAACAAGTATCGTCCTGTCAGACAATGGCTGACAGATCTTGGCCAGCACATCGTCTCGTTGCACCATTTCCATCAGATCCGGCTGATTGAGCTGAATCAATACGGCCGTATCAGTCTGGGTCAATGCCCCCAGATTTCGCCGCAATTGAAACAGCCAGTCGAAGAGTACCGGTGGCAGTTCTCCATCGTGACTGTTTCGCAAGAACTCGATCAGATTTTCGAGGTCCTGGCCGCCCTCCACGGCGCCGAGTAACTTCATCTGATCCAACTGATAGGTGAATTCGTCAATAGGGTCCGCCATGATCTCCAGGTGCAGGCGTTCGTTGGGCGCGAGCGGGGCCGACAGGTGCACTCGTCGATCCTTGTCGATCGTGAAAAGTGTCTTGCGCCGGGGCTGGGATGGGACATATTCGGCCGCCTGTCCCAACAAGTACGCGCCCCAGGGATTGATCCGGAAATGGGTCAGACCGTCGTACAGGCTAATCGGTCCTTCGATAGGCAGGTACTCTGTATCCAGCGCCGATTCGAAGTCATCTTGCAGAAAGGCGACATCGACCGCGCCGATCGTGCCCAAGTATTCCCACAGAATGACGTTGATATAGAGTCCGTGGGTAATCCGCCAGGAATCGCCTGCGCCCGTCAATTCACCGTAGTAGCGTGACCCGACGTACAGGTTGGAGAAGCGGGACTGCTCGACTCCAAAATCAAAATTCCAGATGAGAATCGCCCGATAGAAATCGCCGATTGCGATCCACTGACCGGCCGGGCACCAGGATAGCGCTTCGATCACTTTATCTCTTCGATACGCGGGCTCGGTCAACTGCGTTCCGCGTGCATTGAGACCGCCAAGCTGAGCGATGCGGTGCAGCTCCTCGAACTTGCCGCCGGTCGCCCATTTTTCGAACGCCTCCAACATGATTGCCGGGTCTTGGGTGCTCAGATAGGTGCGCCCGGCCTTCGTCAACTTGCCTGTGCGTGTCGCCAGCCCGGATTCCTGGGTGAAGACGTCCAGACCCGTTGGACGTATTGTCGTGCGTGCGGTGACCTTCTCCGTTGGTTCACGGAAATCTCCCGCCATAAGATTGGCCAGAACCTTGCGCAGGCTGGCGGCTGTCAAACGCTGGTTCTGCGGCCCGAAACGGAGTTGGTCTTGTTCCATAAATCGTAGATACGTCAGCAGATCGGTGCGGCCAATCAGCTCCGTCTCCACGGCTGTCACATCCTCAACCCGGCCCCCAAGCTCCAATTGAGAAGGCGCATCCGCCGCGCCTTCGAGCTGAAATCGTTCGGGAGGCAACACCAGATCGGCCATCAGCGGCATGATGTCGTCCGGAATGTGATCGCCGATCACGAATAGGTCGAAGAGTATCGGTATCTTGTAGTAGTAGCTCGACCGGCCGTCACTCTTCTTCGGGCGCGGCGGCAGGGTTCCGTACTGAGCCACAAAAGCGGCTTGGCTAAACTCGCCCTCGTTGTGAAAGGCGACGGAAATTGCGCGCCGGCTGATCCCGTCCAAGCCCTGCCAGATAGCGCGCAGGGAGGCTTTGTCCAACATTGTTTGCGCGATGAACTCAATGCGCTCAGCCTTGCGCGTGATCGTACTTCTACCGCCAAGGAGAAGAACGTACTCCTTCAGGTCGTCGTTACGCCATTGCTCCAAGAGTTCCGCAAGTCTCACGCCGCGCCGTCCTCGCTTTGTGATTCATCGTCAGTATAGACGCTGGCGATGGCGGCCTTCGACATGGCATCGTACGCCGGACCCAGCCACGTCTCGATATCCTCCATGAACACAGGCGCGCCCAATCGCATAAGGGCGGGATACGGTACGGGCGGAGGCTCGATCTGCGCGGGAAAGTGGAAACTATCCTCTCCGGTGCGCCAGAAGTCGGCCGGCGAAGCGGGGAGCGGTGGTGCATCGTATTCGGGCGCTGGGGCTCTCTTTCAGTGCGCTGATCCCTTGACGCTGTCTCAACGCGTCCAGCAGATCATCCTGGGATTTGCCGCGCAGGCGGAAGAGCAGGAACGGATCTTCGTCAAACCGTTCGGCCAGAATGTAGTGCGTTGCCGCCAAATGCTTGCAGACCTCCGCCCAATCGGGACAACTACAGTCCTGGGTGATCTCCCGTGCCGAAGCGGGAAACAGAGAGAGGCCGGCGTCCGCAAACGCATCCTCAATATCCTGAGGCATCTCACCGGCCAGGAGCTGTGCCATGAAAATGGGCCGGTCGACCAGCGCATCGAGTCACCCGGTTCCACTGGCCGGTCGGTCAGAAGCTCGATTCCGATCGTTACGGAATAGGGACGCCGGCGCGAGCCCTGCACCTTGGCGGTGACGCTGCCCGGCCCTTCCTTCACCGAGAGCACCTGTCCTTTGCGAGCATAGCTCCGGCCCCGACTGAGCCGGCCCCGATCCATCAACTGCTCCATCGCCTCGATCCAGCGCGTCGCCCACCAGTTCTTTACAAACGCGCCCCGCTTGCTTCTAGCCTTGATGCCTTCGTCGGTCTCGATCGTCGGTTTGGCTTCAAAGCCGTAATACCATCCCATGGGTCTGCTCCCGTGCGTGTTCTGCCGCATCCGTCAACCGGAGTTCATACCGCCGCGCCGCCGGCAGTTCAAAAATCAACTTCCTACGCCACGCGCAGTTTCACCAGTTCTCGCAGGTTGGCCGTGCTCATCTCGGTCAGCCAGTTTTCACCGGAGCCGACGACGCTGTCCGCCAATGCCTTCTTATCTTCGATCATCTGATCGATGCGCTCTTCCAGCGTGCCCAGGCAGACGAACTTGTGCACCAGCACGTTGCGCGTCTGGCCGATGCGAAAGGCGCGGTCGGTGGCCTGGTCCTCCACTGCCGGATTCCACCAGCGGTCGAAATGGAAGACGTGATTGGCATTGGTCAGATTCAGACCGGTCCCGCCCGCCTTTAGGGACAGGACAAAGACGGGCGGTCCGTCGCTACTCTGGAACCGGTCCACCATCTCTGCTCGCTTCTTGGCGCTCACGCCGCCGTGCAGATAGAGCACCGGCTCGCCAAATCGCTCCTGGATATACTGCTTCAGCAGGCCGCCCATCTCGGTGAATTGCGTGAACAGGAGCAGCCGATCACCTTCCGGCAATACCTCGTCCATCAAGTCGTGAAACCGTCGCAATTTGCCGCTGCGATTGTTATCCTCGAAGGGGTTATACGTCTCCACCTGATGCATGATACTGGGCGGGATGGTTGCACATCTGCTTCAGCTGCATCAGCATACTCAGGACCATCCCCTTGCGGCCGATGTCGCCCTCGTCCTGGGCTTCGATGGCGTCCAGCGCGTCCTGAACGACCGCTTCATACAAGGTGGCCTGCTCTTCACTGAGGTTGCAGTACACCTTGACTTCCTGTTTTTCGGGCAGATCGGTGATGACCGTTGGGTCCGTCTTGACCCGGCGCAGGATGAACGGCCGGGTCAGTTGCCGCAGCTTCTGCACGGCGTCCTCATCGCCATATTTTTCGATAGGCAGTACGAATCGTTCGCGGAACTTCTTCTGTCCACCCAAGAAGCCAGGGTTCAGGAAGTGCATGATCGACCACAACTCCGAAATCCTGTTCTCCACCGGCGTGCCGGTCAGGGCGAGGCGGAAATCGGAAGAAAGGCTGCGGATGACGCGGGCCTGTTTGGTGTTGGCGTTCTTGATGTTCTGCGCCTCGTCCAGCACCACGCCCAGCCAATTCACCCGGCGCATATCGTCCGCGTCCCGGCGCACCAGTGCATAGCTGGTCAACACCATGTCCGCTTGCCGAGCGGAAGACTCGAAAATCATCACCTCGTAGCCGCTCGGCGCCTTGGTGGACCATAATGCTCAGATGCGGCGTGAATCTCTCGCTCTCCCGTTGCCAGTTCGTAACCACGGAGGTAGGGCAGACGAGTAGGATAGGCGACGGCAGGCGACCCAGTTCATCTTTGAGTTGAAGTACAAGCGCCAGCGTCTGGATCGTCTTGCCCAGCCCCATGTCGTCGGCCAAAATGACGCCCATTCCCCATCGGCGTGCGAAGTGAAGCCACGAATACCCATATTGCTGATAGGGCCGCAACTCGGCCCGCAACTCAGATGGGGGCGGGAGAACCTCCAACCTCTCATCGCCGCGCAGCCTATTCAACCAATTGCACAGCCCATCGTCCATCTCCACGCCTTCTACGGGGAGTCCGTTGCGGTCTTCCTCGCCCCCCAGACCCAGATGCATGGCTTCCAGGAGAGACATGTCCCCTGACAGACTCTCTTGCCGTTCCCAAAACTGGATAGCAGCCTCTATCTGTTCGGGATCGAGCTGGACCCATTGGCCGCGAATCTGTACGAGAGGAGACTTGAGCGCGACCAAGGGCGTTGAATTCCTTGTGCGTGAGAGCCGTGTCGCCGATGGACAGCTCCCAACTGTAGTGCACAAGGTTGTCCAGACTGAGGTGTCCCGAGGCTACGGCCGCATCTCCCGCCAACTTGGATGTTGCACCCAGCTTCAGGCGAACACCCAACTGCGTGCCTGGCTTGTTCCACCAGGGAGGGGTGAGAACGCCGAAGCCGCTGCGCTCCAGATGGGGCGCGCAGTCACGGAGGAAGACGAAGGCCTGCTGGGGGGTCAGCGCGACGCTGGTGGGGGCTTGCGATTGCAGGCTCTGCTGGATCGGTGCGAAGAACCGGCCGGCGTAGCCGAGACCGGCGAGCAACCGTTCCTGCGGTCGCTCAAACCGCTGGCCCAGCGCATCCAGAACGCCGCTCCTGCTATTCCACACCTCGTCTGCGGGAACAATCAGGCTGGCGTCATCCCTCGCCTGCAAGAGATAGTGCAGCCGCCACTTGCCGCTTCGCGCCTGCGGTGCAGGCGCTTCCAGGCGGAATGCGACACGAACATGACTGTCGCCCGCAATTGTCAGGACGCGCGTCCACGCTCGATAGCTCTCGTACAGGTGCTGCAACTGCGCCGCGCTGCCGGCGACGACAGGGTCCTTGGCAAAGAGCGCACCCAGCCATCTGGCCGCCGGGCTAGTGTCTGTGGGCAAACGAAGTTCGCGGCGCGCACCCCAGGCGCGCGCACCTGCGTCACTCATGTGATTGAGGAAGCTGTCCAGCAATACCCGAGGCGGAACGGCCTCATCGGGGGTTGGAGCGCCGGCCCGCACAGCGGGCGGCATGGCCGCAGCAAGCTGGACCAATCGTCTGGCGTCCTGTTCGCTGTCCAGGACGGGTTGCCAGCGAGCCTCATAGCGCACCTCTCGTCTCTCCCGGATTTCGAGCATGGCCGGGCGCAGTTTCTGCTGTGCCAGGATTTCCAGGACGAGATTGAGTACGTGCAGCCAGTAGCGGCTGTCGCTGCCCAGGTGGATTCTCTTCTCACCTACGTTGTTCAGCGCAATGAGCAGGTCAAACGCCTCGGGCGACTCCAACCACACGCCTTTGACTGTCCAAGGACGCAATTCGGGGTCAGTCCGGTCCTCTTGCCATTCATGCAACAAGCCCGGCGACGGAATGGGCCCCAACTTGGTAGTGGGCAGCCAGAGGGTGAGCTCGTGTTCGCGCCGCTTGCGTTCGCGGCGAGGGATGATGTCCCGCACGGCCCGATCCAAATCGGTTGGATCGAGCAGAAAGGGGTGAGGCTGAGGGGCAGACTTGCGTCGATCACGTCTCGGTTGAGGCGCTGTGGACGTTTCCGCCCAGACGAATAACCCGGCTTCATCGGCGGCGGAACGGGGCATGTGCCAACAGGTGTGTAGAACTTGCATATGTGATTTTGATTCGGCTCGACCATCCGGAGCCACGACGGCGACTCAAACCAGGCTCATCACCATTATACCGGATCGCGGTCGCACACCACACGTTGGCCGAGGGTGTTGGGCATATCAACTCTCCAACAGCGACAGGGGGAACGCCGCAGATCGCCTGGACTGAGATGAATGTGGCAGCCGGCGCCAGTGCACGGGCAGAGCAGCCTGCCCTCAATCGGCGCCGCTGGCATGTTGCCGTCCCTCTCGTGCGTGTACGCGCCGGCCTGCACAGGCTATCATCGCGGAGTCTTGCGCCGGCTAGAGCTCCACATACTGGCGCTCGACCAGCGTAGCGTACACGCCGTCCAGCTCCATCAGATCGCGATGCACACCGCTTTCCACGATGGCGCCGTCCTCCACGACACAGATCAGGTCCGCCCTGCGGACGGTGCTCAGCCGGTGCGCGATGACGATGGACGTGCGGCCTTGGAGTAGCCGGTCGAGTGCGCTTTGGATCAGCGACTCCGTCACGGTGTCCACGCTCGCCGTCGCTTCGTCCAGAATGAGAATCCGCGGGTCGGCGAGCACAGCACGCGCGATGCATATCAGTTGGCGTTGTCCCGCCGACAGGTTCGCGCCGCCTTCTAGAATTTCAGTCGCATAGCCGTCGGGCAACGCCAGGATGAACTCGTGCGCATTCGCACGCTGGGCTGCCGACTCTATCTCAGCCGCACTGGCTTCCGGCCTGCCGTAAGAGACGTTGTCCGCCACGGTACCTGAAAAGAGGAACGGATCCTGTGGCACCATGCCCATTTGCGCGCGGAGCGAATGTTGGGTGACGCCACGAACGTCGACCCCGTCGATCGAAATCGCACCCTCGGTGACGTCGTAGAATCGTCCAATGAGGTTGGCGATGGAGGTCTTTCCGGCTCCCGTCGGGCCCACGAGGGCCACGGTGCTCCCCGGCTCGATGACCAGGTTGACGTCGTGCAATACCTGTATGTCGTTCTGATAGGCGAAGGTAACGCCGTCCAGCTCGACGCGGCCCTCGATGGGCGGCATCTCGTTGCCGTCCGGCGGATCGGGCACATCAGGCTCGGTATCAAGCAGTTCCAGGACGCGTTCGCCGCCTGCCATGGCCGACTGCATGGTTGTATAGAGCTGGCTCAGCTCCTGGATCGGCTGGAAGAAGCGAGTGACATAGGCCAGGAAGGCAACCATCACGCCGACGGTGAGCGCATCGCCCATGACCGCCACACCGCCCAGCAGAAGGACGATGGCCGTCGCCAGCATGCCCAGGATTTCGACGGTTGGCAAGAAGATGAAAGAGAGTGACATGGCGTCGATCAGCACGCGTCCCGGTTCTCCCGATCCACCTCTTCAAACCGGGCGCGCGCGTTCTCTTCCTGGCTGAATGCCTGAATCACGCGCATACCCGAGATATCTTCGGCCAGGCGGCCAACCAGACTGCCACGCTCGAACGCGTGCGACGAAAGGCGGGCTTCGCCCTGCGGGCAAACAGCCACGTGGCCAATACCATGAGCGGCAGCACCGAGAACGTGTACAGAGCGAGCTGTGGGCTCATGGCAATCATGACTACGACAATGCCGACCAGGAGCACCACGTCGCCGATCACGGTCACCAGCCCCTGAGAGAGAAGGTCGTTGATTACGGCTACGTCATTGATGACGCGCGAGACTGTCACGCCGATGACGTGTCGATCGTGGTAGCCGATGGGCAGAACCTGTAGGTGGCGAAAGAGTTCCGCTCGCATGGAGGCGAGTACGCGCTGTCCCGTCCAGGACAGCAGATAGCTCTGCGCAGCCGTGGCAACGAACAGCGCAATGTATATGCCGGCGATTAGCAGCGAAACGCGAGTCAGTCCCGGCAGATCCCCGGCTACGATGAAGTCGTCGATGGCTACGCCGACCAGGTATGGGATTGAGAGGGTCAGTCCCGACGTGATGATGACCAGGACAATCGCCAGCGCCATCTTGCCGCGATAGGGTGCGAGATAGGCCAGCATGCGGCGGACAACGCGTGCGTCAAAGGCGCGCCCCTCGCGCTCATGCCCAAACCGATTGAGTGCGCCGCGCGGCCCCATTCCGGCCCCACCGCCGCCGATGGAGAGGCTCATGGGCACACCTCCAGAATCACGGCAGCCGGCAAACCTCGGCATTCACGAGGCGGACCGCCCCTACGCCGGCGTCTGGTCGTGGCGTCACTCATACCATCATCTCCAGTTGACCGCGATAGACGCGCGCGTACAGCGGCGAGCGCTCGAGCAGTTCACTATGCGTCCCCGTTGCCGTCACTGCGCCATCCTCGAGCACGACGATCCGATCGGCCATGCGAACGGTGCTCAGGCGCTGGGCGATGATGAACGAGGTCCGTCCCTCCATGAGCTTTTCCAGAGCAAGTTGGATCAGTCGCTCCGTTTCCGTATCGACGCTCGAAGTCGCATCGTCCAAAATGAGAATGCGCGGGTCCTTCAACAGCGCCCGCGCAATGGCAATCCGTTGCTTCTGTCCGCCGGATAAGGTAACGCCTCGTTCACCGATTCGTGTGTCATAGCCGTCCACGGTGTCGACAATGAAGTCATGGGCCTGGGCGGACCGCGCCGCGGCGACCACTTCCTCGTGGCTGGCGCCCGGACGGCCAAAGGCAATATTCTCCTCGATCGTGGCGGCGAAGAGCGTCGTATCCTGAAGCACCATGCCGATCTGATCGCGCAGCGAATGCAGCGTCACGTCGCGCAGATCGATACCGTCCACCGTGACCCGCCCAGAATCGGGGTCGTAAAATCGCGGAATCAGGTTGATGATGGACGACTTTCCGGAGCCGGTTGCCCCCAGCAGCGCAATCACCTGTCCAGGGTTCGCATCCAGCGAAACATCAGTAAGCACACGCTGCTTGCGAAGATAGCCGAAGGAAACATGCTCGAATCGCACATGACCTTCTATGGGAGGCAAGGGGATTGCGTCCTCTGCATCCTCCACATCGGCCGGTGTGTCCAGGATTTCGAAGATGCGTTCGCCGGCAGAGATCGCCATGCGCGAAGACGGGGATAATCATGCCCATTCGGCGCACGGGCGGCACCAATTGAGCGAGGTAGGTAGTGAAGGCAACGAGCTCGCCAATGGTCAGAACTCCGCGAACGGCCAGCGATCCGCCATACCAGATCACGACGACAGTACCGATATTGGCGATGAGGTCCATCAGTGGGATGTTGATAGACCGCAGCCTGGCGGAGCGCGCGGACAAATCGAACCAGCGCTGGTTCTCTTCATCGAACGCTGCGATCTCGGCATCCTCCTGAGCAAAGGACTTGACCACACGCGCCCCACGCAGGTTCTGCTCCACGAGTGTCGTCAGGGTAGCCAACTGCTGCTGTAGGCGCAGAGAAAGCGGCCGGAACTCGCGCCCAAAGACAAGACCGCGCCACGCCAGGAACGGGACCATCGCCATGCTGAGGATTGCCAGCGAAGGATTCATCAGAACGAGCGCCACCGCAGTGGCGAAGATGAGAACAATCGCGCCGGCTATGCCCAACGTGGCGCGCCCGGTCAGGAATCGGATTCGCTCCACATCTTGCACGGTTCGCGAGAGCAATTGGCCCGTCTCGGTGCGGTCGTGATAGCCGAAGGAAAGCTGCGTCAGCCTGGTGTGGATTGCGTTGCGCAGGTCGTAGGCGACGCTCTGCGAAGCGATCTCCGACCACCTTCCCTGCAGAAAGACGAATCCGCCGCGCACGAGCGCAATGCCCAACAGACCTGCCACAGAGGCAAATAGCACGCGCACGCTGCCTTCGCCGATGCCGTGGTCGATGATCCAGCGAATGAACTGGGGAATAACTAGAGAGATTCCGATCGCACATAGTAGGGCGGCATAGGCGCCCAATACCTGCGGCCAATAGGGTTTGAGGTAACCAAAGCAGCGCGCGAGGATCTGTATGTCGCGGGGTTTCGACTCCGGGACGGGCGGTTCGGTAGTCAAGGAATTCCCTGTCCACTGCATGGCAGACCTGCCGAAGAACGTTCAGGCAGTCCTTCTCGCAAAGCCTGTGCGATCAATGCTTCTCTATAGTGGAGTCTACACCCGTGGGGCGATTCTGCGAAGAATGTGAAACGATCATCACAGGATGCGAGCCTGGTGCTCTGGTGCAGATAGCCTATCCGCGCACGGCGGAGGCTGCCTCGTCCAGCCGGGCGAACAATGCATCCGTCAATTCGACGTGGAGCGCCTGCGCGATGACCTGTGACCAGCCGTGTAGGAAATAGATCCAGCCATCCTCGACACGCACGCCGCGGGTATGGCGCTGGCGCAGTGCTTGATGCATGAACTCCAGTTCGCCCCGATAGTTGAACTCCCAAGCGATGCCATGCATGGGAAAAAGGCCGGCATCCGTCACCGGCGAGCCAGGTATGTCCTTCCCCATGCCCGTGGCGTTGATCACGATGCGTGCCATCCGGCATCGTTGACATGATCTCGTCATTGCGTAGCGGATCGCCATTGTGAATATACGCAATATCAATATCGGTGCCGACCGTTTCGGCCATCTTGCGCATGTGGTCAAGCCGGGGCTGCGAACGGTTGACCACCACGAAGCGGTCCGGCCTGTCCTCCTTTGTCGGTTTCTTCATGAGGTGAAGTAGCGTAGCCAGCGCTGAACCGCCGGCGCCGAAGCAGAGCACGTGTCCCCTTGTGCGTCCGAAATAGCCGGGCCGTATGATCGCGTCAAGACTGAGCCCTGCCGTGATCGGGTCCTTGGCGTGCCCTTCCAGCCGCCCATCCAGCTTGGAAATGCAGGAGAGTTCGTGGGTCAGCCGGGCGTAGGGGTCGAGATAGTCAAACATGTCCTGCGCCGCGGCGTACAGGTCCATCTTGTGTGAGGTGACGAGTGCGCCCACGGCCAACGGGTCCGCTTGATCTGGTCCACAGTCGCTCGGTACGCTTCCGGACGATCGTGGGGAGGATGGTCGATGCCTTCTATGACCACATCGGGTCGCCCCAGCACGTCCATCCACAGCGGGAAGACCTTCATGATGGAAGATTGCCCTGTCGTGACGCCGACGAAATAGAATGTATACATACTCATTTCAGCTTTCCGAATCGAATTGCCTAGTGGTCTGCATCGTTTGGCGCTTCGATATAAGGCCTTGACCAAGCTGATGGGATTGGCGGGCTCTTCGCCGCGCAGCACGGCCAGGCAATCATTGAGTGCGCCCCACCCCATGGCATTGGTGGCGCCGTCTGTATGCGCTCCGGTATGCGGCGTGGCGATCACGTTGGGCAACGTCAGCAGGAGACTGTCCGGATCGGGTGGCTCGCTGCTGAACGCATCCAGCGCCGCACCGCGCAGATGGCCGCTGCGCAGCGCTTGCACCAACGCCTCCTCGTCGACAAGCTCTCCGCGGGCCGTGTTGACAAGAAATGCTCCCTGCTTCATCCTGCCAAGGAATCGGGCGTCCACCATGCCGCGTGTCGACGGCAGAACCGGCACATGGAGCGAGAGGAAGTCGGCCTGGCCGACGACCTCATCCGCGGGCATCAGTCGGACGCCGGCTGAACTGGCATACGCATCATCTACTGCTGGATCGTGGGCCACGATATCGCAGTCGAACCCCTGCAGGCGCCGCGCCACCTGCCGTCCGATCGCGCCCAGCCCCAGAAGCCCCACGGCCTTGCCCTCCAGAGAGACGCCGCTCAGTCTGGGCCAGTGGCCGCTCTTGGTGGCGGCATCGGCCGCGGGGATCGAACGCGCCAGCGCGAGCATCAGACCGACGGCAAGCTCCGCCACGGAGACTGCGTTGGCGCTTGGCGTGTTGGTGACGACGATGCCGCGTTCGACGGGCCGCCTCCATGTCCACCCGGTCAACGCCCGCGCCATAGCGGGCGATGACCTTGAGCTTGTCCGCGGCCTCGATGCGCGCTGCGGTCAATGGTATCCAGCCCGGCGATGTAGCCGTGACAGCCGGGCAGCAGGTGCGCAGGGCTTCCGCAGCCGATAGCGGACGGCCTGTGGGATTGTAGATCACCTCACCGACGGCTGCCTCCAACTCGGCGCGCAGGCGCACATCGTCCCTGCCGTAGGAAGTCGGCGTCACCAGGACGCAGCACTCCTTCAGATTGTCCAGCATCGTCAATCCTTTCGCGGCCTGCCAACGCGGGTTGTCGATGATCTCGGGCTTGCCATCTCGTTCCACCGACCAGCTTGCGGAAACCCGTCGCTCAATGGAGCCATAGTCGTGACCCGAGTGGCCGGGATAGACGAAGAAGAATACCAGGTCCTCACTGGGAGCTCGTATTGACCGAACGATGGGCCCAGCGCGGCGGAACATAGAGCACACGTCCGGGCCGCATCTCTTCCACGGCCCAGTCCCCTTCCGGCGTCTCCATCACCATCATACCCTCGCCTTTCAGGCAAGTAGTAAACCTCTGCCGTCTCCAGCACTGCATGGAAATGACCCTTGGTCATGAAATACTCGTCGCCAACCTTGCCGGCATGCAGAACGGACAGGCCGTTGAGCAGTTCGCCCTGCAACTTCCGGACGTAGCGTTTCGTACACCTCGTAGAGAAGACATCGCCTTGGGCGAGGAGCGCGGCATATGCTTCCTGGTCCTGGTATTGCCCAGCCATGGCCGAGAGGTGTCGCTGGATATGGTTGTCGTAGCGATCAAGAATCCCGCCCGACGCGTCGATTCCGAAGGTGAATGGCAGCGTCCCGCGCACTGGTCTTTCATGATTTTCTCCAAACGCAGTTGATGGCGGTAGCATACTTCCAAACAAACACCACGCGTTGCGATTCAGTGCGCGTCCGACAGACACGTTGCTTGCCGGCAGGTCTTCCACGGTGGAACGCAACGTTTCCCGCTTGCGCCCGCGCTCGCGGATGCGCACCAGCTCCACCTCAAATCTGCGAGCGGTCTCCCCGGTGCAGGGCGCGATAATACTCGACGGGGATATTGTCCTCTCTGTAGCTGACGCTGTCGAGCAGAATCAGCGGGTCCCCAACCTCGTATATGCAGAAGATCGGCCTCTTCAGCGTCTGCCAAGACGGCCTCAATGCTTCGTCTGCCACGAGCGATGACCAAGCCGATGAGCGCTCCAGGTATGCGTACAGTGACTGCTGGCGGAAATCGACATTCTCCAGACCTGGACACAGCATGCTAGGCAGATAGCTTGAGACCAGCACTATCGGCTCCCCCTGGACAAAGCGAAGCCGGCGCAGATGCACCACAGAAGTGTCTGCCGGAATCTGGAGATAGCGGGCCACAACGCTTGGAGCGGCAATCACACCCTGGAAGAGCACGTGGCTGACGGGCCGGTGGCCCTGTTCGCGCATGTCCTGGTGGAATCCCGTCAGCTCCTGGGCCAAGCTTTCAATGATTTTGGGCTCGGCGACATACGAGCCTTTGCCCTTGCGCCGAACAATCAGGCCACTGGATTCCATCTCGCTTAGCGCCTGGCGGACTACGGTGCGGCTCACCCCAAACATGTCGCAGAGCGCATGTTCGCCTGGGAATTGATCGCCCGGTTGCCAGACTACCCTGCCGCATATTTGAGCGCAAGACGGCGAGCAGTTGCACATAATAGGGGACGGGGCTGTCGAAATCGATCTTCTGGCTCACGGCGCCGTTGGTCTCGCTCCACTAGATGTGACGGTAAGATGTAGGGGACGGCTCGCACCTGATTGAACAGTTCCTGGTGCAGGTCATGCATTCTCCGAAACAGGTAGGTTTGCAGCACGCGGTCTTTGGGCTCCGATCCCTATCCCAGCGAGCATCGGCGCTCCGCATATGTGATGGCCGTCGATCTGTGCGGGAAGCTAGCCCTTGACGGCGCCTGCCGTCAGTCCCCTGGTGATATAGCGCTCCAGGACCAGGCCGATGATGACCACAGGGGCCACGGCCGCCAGGCTGAGGGCCGAGATGTACCACCACTGAATGCCGCGTGTGTTGTTCTGCCCGGCGATCAACACCGGCAACGTGATCGCCTCGTAGTTGGTCAACATCAGGGCATAGAGAAACTCGTTCCACGAAAACACAAAGGAGAAGATGGCGACGGACACCAGACCAGGCGTGCTCAGTGGCAAGCACGATGCGCGTAAATGCCTGCCATGCCGTCGCCCCGTCCACGAACGCACTCTCCTCCAGGTCGATGGGCAGACTCATAAAGAAATCGCGCATAATCCAGACGGCGAATGGGATATTGAACATGGTATAGGCGATGATCAAGCCAGATATGCGTGTCAACGAGATTCAGCCGTGAATAGATAAGCAGAAATGGCACAACAAACAGCGCGGGCGGCAAGAAACGCTGGGAGATGATCCAGAATGCAATGTCGTTGTTGCGCCATCCGAAAACGCTCCGCCAGTGATAACTGTAGCGAGCCAGCCCATATCCGCCCATGGCGCCGATGATGACGGCCAGAATCGTGCTGCCCGTTGCCGCGATGAAGCTGTTGCGGAAGTGGCGCACCAGAGCATCGCGCTGCTCATCAAACAGATAGTCCCAGTGCTCGCCCGTCGGCGTGTAGTCCACATAGGGCATGTACTTCGGGCCGCGGCTGACGGCCAGCGGCGTCTTAAAGAGGTCGTGAGCAGCCAGTAGAACGGAAACAGGCAGACGATGCACCAGAATATCACGATCAGGTATAGGGAGGACTCGCTGCCAGGGTTTCTGCTTCATCGGTTCCCCCTAGCTTGTGCCCTGCGATGCGAACCGCCGGCCCAGCGCCAAAAACAGCGTGGCGAAGATGATGACCAGACAAGAGCAGCGCAAATGAGATGGCGGCGGCATAGCCAAAATTGCCAAAGGTGAGCGCCGTGTCAAAGATGTACATGGTCAGCGATTCGGTCGCCGAGCCGGGTCCGCCCCCGGTGGTGACCACAATCACGTCGATGATCTTGAATATCTCCAGCCCGCGGATCAGGATCACGGTTATCGAGATAGGGAGCAGGATGGGAAATGTGATTTTGCGCAGGATCTGGAACGATGTGGCGCCATCGACGCGGGCCGCCTCGTAGATGTCCTCCGGTATGCCCTGCATGCCGGCCAACAGCAACAGGGTCATGAACGGAATCCACTGCCAGCTATCAATCAACATGATGGCTACCGTCGCCCAGAATCCGTCGCCCAGCCACGGTATCGAGATACTCAAGCCCTGTGACATCCGATAGCATGCGCTGCACATGCGCCTGGGGCGAAATGCGCGTATCAAACAGCATGCGGCCGATATAGGCGGCAGCCACCGGTGTGACCATCATGGGCATGAGAAAGATGACGCGCACGATATTGCGTCCGATAGAACTGCTGGTGCAAAACCAGCGCCAGCAGAAAGCCCATGATGTACTGCAGCATTACGCCGGCCAGGACGAAGGTCACGTGTTGATGGCCGCAGTATGCAAGCGGCCGTCCCGCAACATGCGCGCATAGTTGCGCAGTGTCAGGTTGATGCCTGAACCGAGAATGCCCGTCGGCTGTCTCGACGCTTCTCCGGCTGCGCCGCTGAGTCGGAGATGCCCCGCTGATAGTCGGTGAAGCTGATGCTGAGTGACCAGAAGAGGGGAAAGATCGGACAGCACAAGAAGATAGAGAACAGCGGGCATCAGGAAGATGCGCTTGATCTTTGCGTTCATGTGACCTTGCCGCCCGCTCATTTCGCGGCCTCTTGGGCTTCAGCCATCTGACGTCTCCTCGATCAATCGCGACTCTGCATGACTGCTGCGTAGAAGGGGGCGTTCGGGTTCTCATCTTGTACTACATGAGATCGCCGAACGCCCCGTCTGCTTGTCAGCCGCAAGCAAACCTTCTGACGATTCAGTCACGCGCTTCGCCGTGAGCTATTCGCCAAATCCAACAGCGCTCCTGTACTGCTCCAACTGCCCCTCACGGCCAAGCCGGTCGGTGATCTCATCCCAGCCGGCAGCCACGTTGTCCAGGGCCTCCTGCGAGGTGATCTCGCCAGCCAGCGCCCGGCTGACCTCGACATCCAGCACGCTCAGGTATTCTGCCGAACCGCGGATGCGCAGATCGAGCACGGCGTTGGGATGGTTGATCGTGTTCTTCACGGCATCCAGATAGTCCTCGCGCGCCTTCCTGGATCGAAGCCGGCCTCGACCCACAGGTCGAGATCCTCGAACTGGCTATAGCGAGACGGGTTGATGCCTGTGTCCGGCGTAACGGCCAGTTGCTTGACCATTTCCGGCGCTGCCATGAAGGCGGCGAAGTCGAGCGCAGCATCCTTGACTTCGCTGTCCGCGGCGATGCCGATAATCCAGCCGCCAAAGGCAATGAACGGCGCCGCGTTGGCTTCTTCCACCCATTCGCCCGTTGTGTAATCCCAGTAGCGGTCGCCGCCGGGCAAGACGGCGAATCCAGTGTCGCCGATGATGACCGAGGCGTCGGGGTTGTAGGAAATCGGACCCACATCACCCCAGTCGATGTTCATCACAGAGACGCCGGCCGGGAACTGTACGCGGGTATCCGCAACGTCCCATTGCAACTGCTCGGCAGGGCCCAGGTCACGCGACACGAATGTAGTCGTCCAGCGCCTGCACCCAGCCGGGGTTGTTGACCTGGGGCGTCATGTCATCGCAGCTAAAGAAGAAGCAGGGATTGCCCGGCACCTTGCCATAGCCGGCTGCGTGCGACAGGAAGACCCAGTAGCTCTGGGCATTGCGCCGCTGTGCTTCGGCGACACCGGAAATCGGCGCCATCTCCCCGGCAGTCTCTACCTCTCTGCCGTTGAAGAATGTGGCGATGTCATAGTACTGCGACCAGGTCTGCGGTTCGTCCAGCGGATAGCCATACTCCGCCTCGAAGTCGGCGGCGATACGGTGATTCCGGATTCACCAAGTCCTTGCGATAGTAGAGCATATGGGCGTCGCCGTCGTAGGGAAGCGCATAGACTGTGTCGCCCCAGGCCGTGATCCGTTCACCGTAGAGCGGGATGATGTCATCAGGCTCGATGCCGTCCAGGATTTCCTGGGGAATCGGTTCCAGATAGCCGGGCGCCATGAAGTCGCCTGCCCAGTCCGCCGGGAAGATCAGCACGTCGTAGTCGTTGGCGCCGGTCGAGAAGGAAGTGATCATCTTCTCGAAGAGTTCGCCGAAGGCGAACTGCTGCAGTTCGACTTCGCCGCCGGTCATCGCCTCCCACTCCGGAGAATGGTCCTCCACCGGGCCGCCGATCGAACGGCCGGTCTGGGTCACTACGACCACCTTCTGACCGGCGAACGGCAGTTCGCCGGCCTCACTGCCCTCGGCGGCGCCGGCGCCGCCGGCGCTGCGGCCGTGCAGCCTGCCAGCACGAGTCCGATCACGAGCAAGATCGGCAGCCATAAATTCCTACTTCTCATGGGACACTCTCCTATTGGGTTGGTTTATTGAAGCTGGATGCAATCGTAAACGGACGTCTACCGCACAGGCATTCATCAAAGGATAGAGGATCACGAAGCGCCAAGCCGTGACGTACACCAACATGCGCACGATGCGCAATCTGCCAAGAAAGCGGGCCGTGCAAACATCGCCGGCTCATGCGGAAATCCTCGTGAACAGCGACGCTCTAGTTGTACTCCTGTCATTACAGGATGATAGGATGGTGCAATCGTACTACGGCCGCTGTCGCTTGTCAACCGTTTCGACTATCCAGTTGTCGATCGGATTTGTTATGGACTGGGAGGGCGCAGCGACGGCGCAACGAGGGCGCAGCGAGCATGGGCTTCCATTGTGAAGCCGTTGGCGAAGAAGCCTTCGCTCCAGCAGCGCGAATCGTACGTGCGGTACGATCGCGGAACTACGAGGCCCATTTTCGGATTGCGAACCGGATGGCGGCGCGAATCTGGACGTTACCCTGCCATTCGCGCCTGCACGAAATGGTCCCAACCTTGTCCGAGATTCAGATCCCGCTGCGGGAATGGCACCTCGATGCCGTGGGCCTCAAACGCACGCCAGAGCATGTAGTAGAGATCGCTTCGAATGAGCCCCGAAAGCTGCGGCTCGTCAACACTCACCGAAAGATTGAAGTCAAGGCTGGACTCGCCGTAGCCAAGAAAGGCCAGAAAGGGCGGCGGCTCGGCCAGCACCTGAGGATGCTGTGTCGCAGTCTCCGTTGCGACTTGTCTGACCAGATCCGGATCGTTCTTATAGCTCACGCCCAGCGGTACAAGCACCCGCACGACACGGTCAGTCTTGGTGAGGTTCGTCACCTGCTGTGAGGTAAACGTCGTATTGGGAATGATCAACTCCTGATTCGTGAGAGTACGGACCGTCGTCGCGCGCAAGCTGATTTTCTGCACTTGGCTGATGCGATTGTCCACCTCGACCACGTCGCCCGGTCGCAGCGTTTGTTCAAAGAGTAGCACCAGCCCACTGACGAAGTTCGACACGAAATCCTGAAGGCCAATGCCTATGCCTACCGAAAGCCCGCCTGCGACAATCGCCAATGAGGTGAAATCCAGTCCCAGCAGGCTCAACGAGGCGAGAATGCCCACGGCCATTAGGGCGTAGCGCGTCAATGTGCTGACAGAGTCGATGACGCCCTGCTCAGCGCTCATACGGCTCGGCAGCCAGTGCATCATGAATTCTCTGACCACCCAGCCGGCAATGATGAAGAAGTACAGTACGATGGCGGCAGAGAGCAAGCTTCGGAACGATATCGCGAACGACCCCAAATTGACAGTCGCATTCGTCAACGTGACCGAGCCCGGGATCAGGCGAAGCAATTGCACCAGTACGAGCGTGACAAAGATAGGCGTGACGATCCATTTTCGGTAGGGACGGCTTGCCTCACCAAAGAAGATGTTCAACAGCATCTTCACCGCACGATATCCTAGCCATAGCCAGATTAGCACTGCGAAATCGCTCAGTATGCCGTCGGGAAGCCCGCGCAACGCATAGAGGCGGTTGGCCAGGTTCAGGAACACGAGTGCAAGCAGGGGCGGCACAAGATAATACCCAGCGTCGGCAAGACGCCATCGTCGCCGTGCACCTTCCTCCTCGGACGACACGGCGCGAGCGTCGGCCGCTCTACGCCAGCGGCGCAGCCCCATCGCCAACAGTCCCGAGACTGTCAAGACAAGAAGGATTACCAATAGCTGCTGTTGCACAACCGGTCGAACGAGCATCGCGAGGAGATACTCGAACTGGTCCCGCACAATCTCGCTCAACAATTGGTTCTGACCTATTTGCTTGGGGTCCATCTTTCTCTCCTGAAGCGTGTACTGCTTACGACCGTGGGTGCGGTGCGAGCTTCGCCTATTCCGACAACTCGCACCCTTCAGGCAAACTCATTTCCGCCACCGTCCAACCCTGAGAAGTCGCCACCTCCCTGCCGAATTGACAGACGGCTTCCGCAGGGGTCGACGCGCCCGAAAGCACGCTCGTATAGGCGCGGTTTCCTGCCGAGAACAACGAATCGGTGGGGATATCGTTTGGCCAGGGCACGGACGTCCGGGATTGCCTTTCAAAGCCGCTGACAAGTGGATAGATACGCCTATCCACGCGTACGCGTGGGTTCGCCGGCACCTTCTCCAATTCGCGCATGAAGCGAATGGCTTGCCGCTCGTTCACCAGGTGCGCAGCGAGTTCGTTCGCGATTCGCTCTTGCTCCGGCGACGCATGCGAATAGAGCATGATGGTCTCGGCCGGCAGGAGCGGCCCCGCCGGCCCGGCGGGGCCGGCCGGCAGTGGAGCAACGCCGATTTCGAATGCGTTTTCCTCGTCCATCTGCTGCCGGATCTGCGAAATGCTCTCCGGACCGGCAACGAAATAAGCGATCTGCCCTGATGCGAAGAGCTCAAGCAGGGACACTTCATCGTCGCTCAATATCACGCCGGTCGCGTTTTGCGCTTTGTCCAGCCAACTGAGCCACTCCTCGAATCCGCTCTCCGCCAGGGTGAAACGACCTTCAGAATCGAAGAGGCCGCTCCCGAAAGCCTGAATACCCCAATACGCATCCTCGAAACGGGGCACAAACTCCACGCGGTTGCCGTCGGCCGCCTCCTGCAATAGCCCGTCCAGCGACGTGGGAGGCGCTTCTACCAAGTCCGTGTTGTAGAAGAGCGCACGAGGCGCCAAGCCGAAAGGGATGCCGAACAACTGATCCTCATATTCGACCAGGGAACGGTTCCGAGCATTCGACAGAGTTGGCGGGGCTTCCATCGGGGACAACGGACGAATATAGTTCGCGTCCGCCAATCCTTGGATCCAGTCATTGCGGCCGATCAGCAAGTCTGGGCCCAACCCGTTCTGCGCCGCTTCGACGAACTCCGCGAGAATCTGGTCCTCAGCCACGGCCAGGTCGACAACGCGCACATGGGGGTGAATCTCCTGGAACCGATCCATGGCGAGAGCCATTTCAGCGGCGGCCTGGCCTGTGAGTCCATGCCAAACGGTGATACGGCCGCGCAACTCATCGTCAGGGAAAGCGGATCGGCAACCGCCTGCAAGAACCAGCAAGCATAGCAGACATACGCGCTGCCACGTGCGTACACTCAACATAGAACCACTCCAGAGAAGGAAGAATACACAGAGAACTACGGGGACAAGTATGCCGCGTGGAAACGGCCGAGTCAAACCCAGGCGCGGCCGATAACCTCAAGAAATACCGCTTCGATGCGTGGAGCGGCTTGCGCCGGGAAGTCCTAATAGGCTTTCGCCCGTGACTTCCCGGCACAAGCATTCACGACAGAACTTTAGCGGGGCCAGTCGATCCCCTGGATGAGCCAGTCCGGCAACTGTTCTTCGAGTTGGGTGATGAGCTGAGCCTCACCGCCCGCGGCAGGCACAACCCAGATGCCCCAGGCGCCGTCGCGGTTGCTCATGAACGCGATACGGCTGCCATCAGGACTCCAGGCCGGCAACCCATCACTAGCCGGATTGTCGGTGATGCGCGCAACCGTACCGTCGGCGACGGAGAGCGTGTACAGTTCCCAGTTCCCGTCACGGGAGTCGCTCATGAACACGACGGATTGACCGTTCGGTGAATAGCGAGGCAGCGAGTCGTTGAATCCGTCGGCGACGCGCGTGCGACCGGACCCGTCGGAACCCATCGTCCACAGACCGCAGTTCTGACCCGTCTCATCACAGCCCTTGAAGATGATGAGCTCTTCACTGGGGTGCCAGTCCGCATCCTTGCCGAATCCCAGGTCGATGATGTCCGGGAATCCCTGCCTGTCATCGCCTGCCACCGGTCGCGTGGTATAGACGTGCCAGCGTCGGTCGCCGGTGCGATTGCTGGAGAAGACAAAACGATCGCCTGTCGGACTCCATCGAGGCCGGCTGTCTTCCTTGTGCGGCGAGTAACGCACGCGCTGATCGACGTTGAAGTCGAAGGCGCTCAACCCCAACTGGTCTGACTGCGTGCTGCGGAAGCCCAGAATATTGGCGCTGGGGGAGTAGGACGGCTGCATAGCATTCTGGATGACGAGGCTCGGCGAAGAACCTGGCTGCGGGGATACCGTATAGACGTCTTCCAGATCGTAGGCTCGGTTGCCGTCACGCAAGACACGGGATGCCGAGAACACGATGATGCTATCAGACGGCAACTCATCAGGCACTTCCACGGGCGCCAGGACAGGCGCTTCCACAAGCTCGAAGACCGGGGGCGTCGGGATCGCAGGTACGTTATCGGCATTGGTTGCCTCGACATACGCCTTGGCGACCCATCCAAGCCCATTGGGCGAGTCTGGCACGCGAGCGACCCACCACTGGCCGTCTTCACTCTGACCAATGATCTGACCTTCCGTTCCCTCCGGGGCTACACCGATGACCATGAAGTTCGTACCGGGGCCCGAGCGGATGTTCACGCCGCTGGGCGCCAGCACACGGCCCCTGGGTTCCTGGAATGCCGCTGCCGAAAGGTCGACTGCGGGTGCGGTCGAGTCAGCAGCCACCGGATCCGGCCCTGCATCGGCTTCAGCTGCCGCTTCCTCGGCAGGAGCTTCCGTTGCCGCAGCCTCTTCCTCCGCCGGAGCTTCCGTTGCGGCAGCCTCTTCCTCAGCAGGAGCTTCCGTTGCGACAGCTTCTTCCTCGGCAGGAGCTTCTGTTGCGACAGCTTCTTCCTCGGCAGGAGCTTCCGTTGCGGCCTCGGCGGGTTGTTCCGCAGCCGGCTCGGCAGGCGCTTCGGTGGCGGGCGGCTGGGCTGCCCCGCCGCAAGCGGCCAGCAGAAGGCCGATTGCCAGCAAGGCGATGAGTATGAACGGTTTGTTGCGAATTCGGTATTGCATAGGTTCTCTCCATTCCAAATTGGTGAGTTGAATTGTTGCCGGCTTGTTCACATCGCACGGAAGGCAAGCAAGCCGGCGATTCCTCGAAACAGCAGAGACGCGCCGAAGATGAACGACACGACCATAAACATAACTCCACCGCAATGTTGCAGCAAGCCCTGAACTGTGCGCAACAGGGCGGCTGATTTCTGCGGCGCCAGTGCTTCGGTCACGAGTAGAGCGAGCACCAGAACCTGCATCACCAGCGTGAAGACCCACTGCCTGACGGCAAGAAGGACCAGAGGCGCAGAGCTCGCGGCCACCTTCAGCGCCGACATCTTCGCAAACACGCCCGTCCAGGCAGCTGGACCGTCGTCGTCTAGCTAATCGCCTCCTCTGCGCAAATTCTTCGCCCCGCTCGCCGGCATGACGACGCCGGCGCATTCACGAACCGCCAGGGACGAACTACGGTGTGACAATATTAAACCAGAACTCGAAGTTGTCCAGAAGCGACAAGAACTCGACCAGTTTCTCCGCGTTGCCGTCGATCGAGGCCTCGCCCGCTTCCATCTTCTCTTGCAGCGACGCCTCGCCGAGGACGATCGCATCCAGGGCAGCGCGGGTCATGGTCAGTGTGGCGTCGGCGCTCGACGACTGGCGGCCCTTGGCGTAGTGAAGCACGCCGTTCTCCACGGTCAACAAGTATTCCTCGCCAATATCGCTGAAGACAGCATTGAGCGTGATGACCTTTCCCGTCGCCTGGGGACCATTGAGCCGCACCGCCAGCAGATCGAAAAACATTTCCAGAGGCGTCGCGCGAATAACATCCGGGCTGTTCGCCTTGGGCGCGCCCAGGTCAACGACGCCGTCGCGCAGTTCCTTCGCCGCGCTCAAGTAGAAGTTCCGCCACGGTCCGGATTCAGACTGGTAGCCAAGTTGTTCCAAAGCGTCAGCCTGCAGGGCGAGCGCTTCCTTGTTGCTGGGTTCGGCGAAGACGAGATGGTTGACCACTTGGGCTACCCAGCGATATTCGCCTTTCTCGAACGATGTGCGCGCCTGCGCGAGAAGGTTCTGCGCGCCGCCCATGAATTCTACATACTTCTCACCCGCCGCTTCCGGCGGTAGTGGGTGCAGATTCGCCGGATTGCCGTCGAAGAAGCCGAGATAGCGCTGGTAGATTGCCTTGACATTATGGCTGACCGTACCGTAATAGCCGCGGTTGAACCAGGCGCGAGACAAGTTCCGGCGGCAGGGAAATGATCTCAGGGATCTCTAGTAGCGTATAGCCCTGATTGGCGAGGCGCAGCGTCTCGTCATGCAGGTACTTATACATATCACGCTGCTTCTTGAGGAAGTCGACGCCGGCGTCCGCACCCCACGTGGGCCAGTGATGCGAGGCGAAGATAACGTCGTATCGGCCGGCAAACATCTCAATGGCTTCGTCAATATAGTGGGCCCAGGCAATGGCATCGCGCACCTGCGCCCCGCGCAGCGTGTAGAGGTTGTGCATGTTGTGCGTGCAGTTCTCCGCCATGCACAGCGCTCGATATCTGGGAAAGAGGAAGTTCATCTCGGCCGGCGCTTCGGTGTTCGGCGTCAGTTGAAACACGATCTCCAGCCCATCCACGACCATAGTCTGTTCAGTGGCGGTGATGTAGTCGGTTGGCTCGATTAGTGTGACCTGACCCGTGGACGTCGTTTGCCCCAAGCCGGCTCCGACCTGCCCCTGCGCGTCCTTGGGCAACAGGTTGCCGTACATGTAGCTGGAGCGGCGGCTCATGACGTTGCCGGCGATGACGTTTTCGCTGATGGCGTGCTCCAGGAAGTGCTCCGGCGCAATCACCTTGACCTTGCCCGCCTTGACGTCTGCCTCGTCGATTACGCCCTTGACGCCGCCCCAATGATCGATATGGCTGTGCGTATAGATGACCGCTACTACCGGTTTGCGGCCCAGATGTTTGTAGACCAGATCCATGCCGGCGTGAGACGTCGGTGTGGAAATCAGCGGGTCCACTACGACATAGCCACCGTCAGTCTCGATAATGCTCATAACGGAGAGGTCGAAGCCTCGGATCTGATAGATGCCCTCCGTCACTTGAAAGAGTCCGTGAAAGAGTGCATTCAGGCGCGACTGTCGCCATAGGCTGGGATTGACGCTTGGCGGGGCGGACTCCTCCGCAAGGAATGGATACGCGCTCACATCCCAGACTGCGCGACCGCCTGGCTCGGCGATGACCGGATCGTCCAGACTGGCGATGAAACCGCGGCCGGCGTCCTCGAACGACTGTACGTCATCCCAGTTCAATTGGTCCAACAAGGCTCGATTGGCCTGCTCCGTAAAACTTGTCGCCTGGTTGCGTGGTGACATTGTGCGCTCCTTCTGGTAGGTAGGTAGGTAGGTAGGTAGGTACTGCCTTCGCTAGGACTACTCAGATACTATCTTTGTGGTCGGATCGTCGATCCAGGCGTTGGCCGCCGCAATCGCTTGGTTCATTGCCTCGCCCAATTGCGGGCTGGCGAAAAAGACGTTCTCTTCACCGATGAGCTGGACCAGCCCCGTTTTGGCGAGTTGATCGTACACCGCCGCATCGATGCCCACTAGCATTAGCTTGCTGTTCCGCGCATGCAGGGTCTCGACGTAGCTGCGCAGCACTGTGATAAAGGTGCTGCCAACCTCCGTCCTGCCGCGCAACGCCAGCGCAACCACCGCCCGATCCGTGTTTTCTACGCTCGGCAGCATCTCCTCAATGCTCTTGGCTGCCGCAAAGAAGAGACTGCCGTAGATCTGCAGTAACGTAAGGCGATGGCTGGGCGCTTCTCGGGGTGCGGGTTCTTCCAGCGGGAAGCCGCCAGGCGTGGCGACCCACTGAACGATGACCACCCTGTTGGACTGGCGCGCCGCGTGCATCACAATACTGAAGGCCGCGCCCAGCAGCACGGCGTATTGAAGGGGGATGAACAACGTGGCCAGAAAGGTCAGACCCATTACTGCCGCCGACACCTTGCTCGTCTTCCAGATCGTCTGGGCCGCTTCGATACGCAGTCCCTGGTAGCCGGCCACGATCAGTAAGGCGGATAGCGCTGGCCATTGGCACCAGTTCAACAAACGAAGCCGCAATCAGCACGACAATCGCCACGAAAAGCCCGGCCAGTATGTTGGCCCAGCGCGAACGGGCGCCGGCGCCGAGCATCAGCACAGTGCCCGAAATCGATCCGCCGGCCGGTACACCGGAGACAAAGCTAGTGGCGAGATTTGCAGCGCCCTGCCCGAAGAAATCGCGCGATACATTGGGAAACTTGCCGTCCGGGTTGGGGTATCCCTGGCTGACGCCCGCACCTTGGATCAATCCGATGATGGCAACGGAGAAGGCAGGCAAGAGCATTGCCGAGCATCAGCTGCGGCGACGGCAGGGAAAACGCAGGCATGGAGCGCGGGATGGCCGCAACGTCCCCCACGGTCCTGATTGCCTGCCAGCTCTGTTCGCCGCCGAAGACGGGCATCGACAGCAGCGTGAGCGCCGCCGTGGCGACACTGATCCCGATTATGAAGGCGAATCTGCGCCAGCGCGTGCGCAACAATAGCACGATCACCGCAATCGTCAGCCCGCCGATTATCGTGGTCGATATGTCGATCTGATCGACGCTCAGCGCCAGGTCAAAGGCGCGTAGCACGTTATTCGAGAAACGGCTCCGAAAGCCGGTCAAGTCGCCCAACTGGCCCAGAATGATCAGAACGGCAACGCCATTGAGGAAGCCGGTCATGACTGAGTTGGAGACAAATCGCAAGATGAAGCCTAGACGGAACAGCCCTGCCAGCACCTGGATCACGCCCACCAAGAACACCAGCGCGGCCAGCGCCTGCATCCTCTGCGCGACAGGTATGCCGGCCAGCCCGTCTCCAGCAGCCACCGAGAGCGCGCCCGTGGTGGAGACATTCATGTAGACCGAACTGCTGAAGATGGCGCCCACCGGAACGGCAACCATCAGCGTGTAAATGCCTAGCACCGGGTTGACCGCCGCCAGATACGCATGAGCCATTGCCTGTGGCACGTTGACGATGGCAAACGTCAGGCCGGCAACGGCATCCGCTCGCAGCAGGGATCTGTCTGGCCGCAATTCCTTAGCGCTAGTTCTTATCTCTGTCTTCATATGTCCAATTCTCTACTGAGAGTACACTCCCACGCAATGCGCCATGCAATCGCCTGAACTCATGGTTGCGACAGCGGCTGCCTGAACGGTGAATTCACCTCAGCAAAGAAATCGTCGTACTCCTTGATCTCGTTGTCCGCACGCCAGGCCGCAGCGGCTTCTTCCGCCGCATCGATTTCGGCCTGGGTCAACTCGTCCGCAAACGCATACCTCTGCGCAGCCCACTCGGGGTCCACTTCGTCCAGAAGAGCGTGCAGGTAGAAGGCAGTGGCGTACTCCCCGTCGACAAACGCTGCATGGAACGCGCCATGCACGATCGCATCGCGATGGCCCTGCCGGATCGCGTCCTCAAGACATGCGGTCGCTTCGCCGAGGTAGGTGTCGTCATGCAGGTCGGCGTGGGCGCGTGCAAACAGAAAAAAGTCTACCTGGGCATTGGCGTAGCCCGCCTCGCAGGCTTTGCGATACCAGAAGACAGCCTGCTCCAGATTGCCGTACTGCACACCCAACACCTCGGTCGGGCGATAGAGGTTGGCAAGTTGGCGTTGCGCCTCGACGTCGCCCGCTTCGGCGGCTGCGATCAGCTCGGCGCTGGGCGGGTCGTCGAGCGTGTCCCGGCTGGCGACAGGCGATCGCACCAACTCGAGATCGGCCAGGAAGAGCGTCCCGCTGTCGGTCTGATCGAATACAAGGGCGACCTCAGTGATGCTGGCTAGGTTCACCCCTTCAAACCAACTGAGCGGAATCCGTACCGGCAGCAGCGGCGCACGGCCCGTGAACAGGGGAATATCGAAGAACAGTTCCCCCAGTTCACCTTTGGGAAAACGCAACGCGGGCTCATCGACGCGTACCGGTAGGACAGCGCTGTTGCCCTGCCGGTCCGTCAACCGCACCGAGAACGCCTGAGGCGCGCCGGCAGCATTGAGCGGCGAAAGCGGGTCGACAACCGTGCGCACACTCACCGCGTCGAACAGAAGCAGGTTGCCCAGTCCTTCCGGCAATTCGAAGCGCAGGGAGCCTCCCGGCCTGTCCCAGCTCGCGACCGCGTGTGCAGGCTGGCCGGGGACGACGACATGCGCACGGCGGCAAACGCCGAGTTCTGGCGCCGTAAACGGCGTGTAGTTCCCTTCGGGACAGAAATCCACCGTTAGCCCTTCCACGTCGATGGCGCCGCCCAATTGGCTAGCCGAGAAATCGTCGGCGCTGACGGGCGTCAATAACGGGAGACGATGGCGGGGGGCGGAAAGCAGCGCCGCCTGCGCGGCCTGCCCGTAGAGTTGCTCGACTGCCGGTACGTGGACGTTGACTCCCATCCGTTCCATCGCGGCGCGAATCTTTGCCGGGTCGGGGCTGAAAACCGTAGTCAGGAAATCGGTCGCGTACTCGGCAAGGAAGTCACGCTGGTCATCGGGGGGCAGAAGCGGCTCGCAGTCAGGGCGACCCTGTAGACCGAACGGGTCAGCCGGCAGGATGGCGTTGAATGAATTGTGATTTGCGCGCTCCAGCCAGACCGACGTTGCCCAGTCGTGAGTATCGAGCAGCCGAAGCGCTTCGTAGAATACCTGACCCTCTTGGTTCACGACGTCGGCATCGCACGCCGGCAACAGGATCGCCATCGGGGACGGCGCGCCGAGTGCGGGATCGACGAAGACCGGGGACGGTGCAATCAGGAGCAGACCGTCCACCGGGCCGTAGTCCAGCTTGCTTTGTTCACCTTCTAGCGCCATTTCATGCGCCAGCGCGATCGCTGCCTCTCCCCCGCGCGAATGGCCGAAGATCGCCAGTCTGCTGAGGTCCGCGCGGCCGTCCAGTTCGACGCCGAATTGATTGGGCCCGCCCGCGGCCGCGGCAAACAAAGCCTGCAGATGCAGATCGACTAGCTGTTCCAGGCGTTCACCGGCGACTGGCTCACCAAAGCCGAACGTATTCTCTGCGTTGATGTTGATCGACAGGGCGACATAGCCTTGCGCGGCCAACTCACGAACAAGGTACGCGAAACCCCGATAGTTCGGCTGCTCCAAAGCAGGATCGCATGGCCAGCGGTCGACGCCGTGTTCGGTCTCCGGACAGCCCGGGTGCGTACCGTGCAATACCAACACCACCGGGTAAGGACCGCCCGTAGCCGGCGCAGCGAGTACGCCGTTGAGCCGCACCGGCATATTGCGGAAGCCGCTATCCTCGGGGAACCGTTCCTGGACGACCGTCGCGTCGCCCAGGTCATACTCAACGGCTGCAGGCAACGATGTCGCCTGCGTGTTGTCGGGGACTGTCGACGGCTGCTGGATGGGTAAGCAAGCGGACATGGCCAACGCTGCGGCGATGAGAATGGCAAGACTATGACAAAGAGAAACGAACTGCAACAGACATGCTCCTTAGTGACAGATAGCGACGAATTCAGCCATCGCAAAATGGTCGAACGCATTTCTCGTCGCGAATCGGGCTGATGCCATCTACTTGCCGCCGAGTAAGAGCGCGATCAACACCATGAACGCCCCGGCGCCCACCAGCACCAGGCCGGCCCCCCACGAACTGGCGCCAGTGTACTTTCCCCACTGGTAACCCGCTACGAACAACACAACAAATGAGACGAAATTGGACATCCGGATGGCGAACACCGGCTCATTGTAGAAAAGCAGGAGCGGCGCCAAGGACGGCAGGACGGCGAGCACTGCCACCAACACGGACCCGAGGCCACCGGCGATGTCCTCCCGCGACAGGCGAATGGTCGGTGGCGTTCCGTCGTGCAAGTGTTCCAACACGTCCTGGTAGAGTCTGCGTCTCTGCACTTCCCCCGAAATCGGCTCAAGCACGTAGTCCAGTTCGTCAGCGACGATCTGGATTGCCTCCTCTTCGGTCTCTGCTAGCTGAATCTGCTGCTGCATACGGTGCGTTTCGCCCCGCGCAAACATCGACATCAGCGCATACATTATGCCGTCTATAGTCCCCCACGCAATCGTCGCACTGGCGGCGGCGATCAACAGGTCATTGATATAGCTACTCGTGACCGGCTGTGTCGGGTTGGCGCCCAGCGTCATGATGCGGAACGCCAGGGTGAACATCAGCACGATCAGTACGCTGAAGATCGCCTCCGAAAGCAAATCTATGGGATCGAGCAGGCGGCCGAAGAAGCTTTCCTTCGGCGTCTCATGCTGCCGGTTTCTAGTCGCCGCTCTGACGGACATTGACTTGACCTAACTGGCCGATTACTCCTGTCGCCCGGTTTCCTGCGTACTCGTCGTTCTCGTCTTCACGCTGCCGGAGGAGACCCAACTGGCAGAGTTCATTGTGGTCCATTCGTACCAGTGAAACCGGCAGCAAACAGCGCCTAATGGAATGCAACGTTGTACGTGTGCTCCAATCAACGAGCGCTGGACTCTGCCCAGGTACGGGGTCGCTGGCGGAATGCATCCCGTCAGCGATCCCGTACGGCACGAATCAGTACGACACGAATCAGACCACTTTGGTTCCATCCTCGGATTCGCTAGCCGTTGCGGAAACGCATGCTGTCGGCTGCATCGTCCTCGGCGGATTGGTGCGTTACTGGGCCCGGTTCGCAGTGATGGCGATCTGTCCGGCGCCGTTCTGAATCTCCAACTGGTTGCCGTCAATGCGGAAGGTTGCCGCCGACTGCAACGTGGACTGGAAGGCGGCTTCCTGCTCCATCACGCCTTCCGGCTCGGAGCACAACATCATGCCTCCGGATATCTGGCCAACGGAAAGGTTATTCCCGTTCACTCCGTACGTTCCGTTGAACGTGTTGCACCCGGAGTTGCCGGTGATCTGACCATTTCCGCCGAATTGCATATTGATGCGAGAACCTTCAATGAGCGTTGAGATTCCAGCACCGTTGTTGAATTGGGTAACGTTCCACCGCGTCCCGGCCAGCGGATCGGACGCAGCCGGCGGTGCAGGCGTCGGCGCCGGCGCAGCGACGTTGATGGTCACTTGGCGGAAGACCGTCGAGCCATCGCGAAGCTGCACTCGCATCTCGTACGTCGTCGTCGTGTTGGGGCAGACGCGTTCGCTGTCCTGGCCGACACGCGGGTAGCGGTTGAAGTCCGCGCCTTGCGGGTAGACCCACACGCCTTGCACGTTCTGCACGTCCCAATGCAGGCGCGTGCACTGGCCCTGCTGGATGTTGGTGCTCTCGGCCCAGAACGAGATCTGCGGCTCCTGCGACGCCCTCACGTTGACCGTGACGTCACGGAACTCGGTTGCTCCGTCTCGCCGCAACACGCGCATCTCGTACGTTGTGGTCACGGGAGGGCAGACACGTTCGGTGCCCTGGCTGGAGCGCGGGTAGCGGTTGAAGTCTGCACCCTGAGGATATACCCAGACAGAGCGGACGTTTTGCGCGTTCCACTGCAGGGTTGAGCATTGCCCCTGGTCGATGGTCGTGGGATTCGTGCTGAACGAAATCTGCGCCGTCGGCGTCGCCGTCGCCGCGGGTACGGGCGTTGGCGTTGCCGGCGGAACCAGAGTGGGCACTGGGGCAGGCGGCGGCGCCACCACGATGACTGGCACGTCGTCCGCGCCTGTTGCGATCACGAAGTCAGCCGACACCCAGCCGATACCATCGGGCAAGGCCGGAGCGTTGGCGGCCCACCAGCGATTGTCCGCGCTTCGTCCAACGATCTCCCCCTCGTCGTTGTAGGCGGCCGTTCCGATGACCGGGAAGTTCACGCCCGGGCCGGACCGGACATTGACGCCGGCGGGTGCGGTGATGCGGCCCCAGGGCGCAAACGGATCCGGTACCGGCAGGTCCACCTCGAATTTGCGCGTCATCATGACTGCCAGCGCGTCGTCGGCCGTGCGCATCTCAAGCAGATTGCCTTCCACGCTATAGGTGGCGGCGCTGGCGAGTGCTGCCAGGTATTCCGCCTCTTGTTCCATCACACCGGGGGGCTCATCACACAGGCGGAACGTAGTAGCAGGCATTTCAATGCTGATGGCGTCCCCGCTTACGGTGAAGCCGGCGAAGTATTCGTTGCATCCCGCGTTCCCGCTCACCATGCTGTCCGCACCGAACTTGGCCGTGATTTCGCTACCGTCGACGAGACCCACAACTGCCTCGCGGCCATTGTTGTAGGCGGTCACTTCCCACTGGGTGTCGGTCAGCGACTGTGAACCGGACACGAACGTCGCCAGAATCTGGTTCCCGTCCATCAGGATCAACTGGTTGCCGACGGTCACGAAACTCGTGGTGCTGGCAAGCGCATCCTGAAATGCTGTCGCTTGGCTCATGATAGAGGCGGAGCAGGCCATCATGCCGGATGCACCCGGCTGTGCGAAGGTCAGACTGTCGCCTGACTGCGTGTATCCCGTGTTGAACCGGTTGCAGCCGTCAGACCCGAACACTGTGCCGTCGTCCCCAAATACCAACGTGACCGTGGCCCCCGGTAGAGGCAGATCGCCGCCCAGTGAGCTCAACACCCAACTTGTGCCGGCCAAGCCAACGGGCTCAGTCGATGCGATGGCCTCCTCCTGGTCGGATTCGGCCGATACTGCGGCCGTCTGGCATCCCGCCAGCGCCAACAACGCTGCGATCAGCAGCGCGATCCAAATCATTCGTTTCATGAGACGAAGTTCCTTTCATGTTGCGTATACCGATTGCATGCGCCAATTGCCCATGCCGACTTGCCTGTCATTGCTGCATTCTCGTGCTGCAAATTCCCAACCCGGTAACTCGCCTGGGCATCAACGCCACCTTGCTTCGAACGAAGCGCCCCACCCGGAATCTCACAGCGCCAATGTCGTCAGTGCATATAGTGATAAGCCCTCCTATGAATAGAATGCCTCCCAAATCCGGTAGGCCGCCCCGGATCGCTTCCGGTATCATGCTCTGGGTCACCGTTGTGAGCAGGAATCCGGAAGCCAGAGCAATCAAGACCACCCGCACTTCGAGCGCCTGATTCCGCAGCAAAAGGTAGCCAACTGCGGCTCCGCCCACCATACAGACGACGAACAGGTAGGATAGGATTCGACGGCGCTCCGGCGAAATGCCGTGTCGTTTGGCGGTAGCCACGGTCACGAACGCCAGCGGCGCGGTTCCGGCCGCCAGGCCCACCGCCAGCATGATGCCTGTGGCGAGCGTCATCGTGGAGCCGAGGGCGATGACCATCCCGTCGATGACCAAGTCGGCGAGAATACCAATATATAAGCCCACTGAAGCCAACCCCGTTTCCGCCTCTTCACGACTCCCCAGCCAACGCGCGGCGAAGTTCTCCATGAATACATAAAGGGAGCCGCCGGCAAAGAACGCCAGCACTACGGCCCCAGGCGAACCGTAGCGCACTGCGGGCGGCATGAGGCTGAAGGCCACTAGGGCGGTGATCAGCCCTGCCGCAACCTGCATCGCGCCGCTGACTACGTTCTGCGGTGCATCATACCTCTCCGCCAGCGGAGCGCCCAAGTAGGTGAGAATGCCGGCCAAGGCTGCGACCGCGAGTACCTGCACTGAATTCGCTCATCCGACACGCTCACCGGTCCGAACACTCTCGATCCGATGAAGCCCATCGCCGGCATCTCCTCTCTTCCATCACAGCCACCGGGTACCCTGGGACCCGAGCGGTATGCCTAACATGATACCAAAGAATGAACAACAGGATCCAGACAACAAAATGACGCCAGCATAAGGGCAGCATGAGCGCCACGATAGTCCCGATACCCGCGTTCTTCTGATAGCGCTGCGCCACGGTGACGATGAAGGGCAGATAGACCATCAGCGGCGTCAGCGAATTGGTCGGCGAATCGCCGATGCGATAGGCCGCCAACACCGTCTGCGGCGCAACGCCCAGACGGAAGAAGATGGGGATGAAGACCGGCGCGAAGATCGCCCATTTCGGCACGACGCCCGGAATGATGAGTCAAGCAGTACGATCACGAGTATCATGCCCACGAGCAACGACAAGCGCGCCGACATTGGCCTGCTCCAGTGCATTCGCCATGACTACAGCCAGAACGCGAGGAATGTTGGTGTAGTTGAAGTACGCAATGAACTGGCTGATCATCAGCAGCATGAAGATCAAACCGGCAAGACCGGCAAAGGTCTTCGTGACCGCGCCGATCACATCAGTGCTTCCCTTCATCGGTCTTGGCGCTGATGCCGTAGCCAATTCCCGCGATCAGGAACATGAGCGAGATGAT
Source organism: uncultured Chloroflexia bacterium (assembly GCA_963752485.1). Classification (GTDB taxonomy): domain Bacteria; phylum Chloroflexota; class Anaerolineae; order Caldilineales; family Caldilineaceae; genus JASGTU01. The sequence continues at coordinate 151,764 of CAVVYP010000006.1, read as the reverse complement.
GAAGATGAGGCTGTCCATGAACGGCGTATTGCCGATGATGCTGCCGGTCACCGGATCGCGCAGTGGCGCGCCCGGCGGCAGCGTAAGGAGCAGAATGAGAGCGGAGACGCCGAGAAAGGCGTACAATGCATAGTCCGCAAACCGCGCGACTCGGCTCTCGCCGCTTCTTCGTCCATTTCCTCGTCGAGTGGACGCCCCGGCTTCGGGGTGATACGGGCCAAGCCGCGGCTCAATCATTCTCTCCGTCACCAACCAGGCGACAATGCTCACGACGATGGTCGAGACTACGGCGAAATAGAAGTTGGCCGTAATCGGTGATAGGGCTGCCGCCGGCAAGCGCTATGGCTTCGTTCGTGATTTCCGTCAACATGCTGTCGACGGGCGTGATCAGAAAGTTGACGGCGAAGATGCTGGCAACACCGGCGAAGCCTGCGGCCAGTCCGGCGAGCGGATGCCGTCCGAACGTCAGGAAGGCGACTGCGGCCAGCGGGATGAGAATCAGGTATCCGGCGTCCGAGGCGATGCTGGATACCGCGCCCACGAGGATGATGATGAAGGCGATCAGTCGGCGTGGCGCAACCTTCACCAACCAGCGAATCAGAGCGCCCATCATGCCGGCGTCCTCGGCCACGCCCACACCCGCCATGGCAACCAGTGTAACCGCAACGACGCCAAAGCCGGCGAAATTGGCGACAAAGGACGAGAAGAGGAAGCGGATGCCTTCCACTGTCAGCAGACTCTGGACAGCGATCGTCTGCTCCTCAATCTCGAACTCGACGTCATACGGACGCCGTATTTCCCACTATTCCCGGCTCGGTCGTATCTTCGTAGTAGTCCACCACCAGCGCCGGCGTCTATTTGCACGGCGATCTCTTCTGTGACGCTGACGCCGAACAGGTGGAGCACATGAGAGAGAACCATCACGATGACAATCAAGTACAGGAACATCAGCACCGGATGGGGCACCTTGTTTCCGACCTTCTCGATGCCGTCCAGCATCCGCTGTGAGATGCCTCTCGGCTCGGGTATTTCCACATTCTCGGAATCTGCACTCATCCCAATGTTCCTCTCCATCAGATGCGTTTCGTACAATACTCTCTGCCGGGAGCCGCGCCAGCGACGGTTACGTTGAATAATCTGCGTAGGAACTCCGCAAGCAGGCGCACGCCGACGCCTGTTCCTCCATGAGATTCGTACGCCTTCGCCGGTGTGTCGACCCAAGCGGTGCCGGCGATGTCAAGATGCACAAAAGGATAGTCGCCCACGAACGAGGCAAGAAAAGCGCCCGCAGTTATGGACCCGGCAGGCCGTCCGCCCAGATTCTTGATGTCGGCGATCTGGCTCTTGATCATGGCGTAGTACTCGTCCCACAACGGCAACTGCCACACACGCTCACCGCTTGCCTCACCGGCTCGGCTGACCATGTCTGCGAGCGCCTGATTCGGTGGCCATCATTCCGGTCGCATGCGAACCTAGGGCAATGATGATCGCTCCCGTGAGCGTAGAGAGTTCGATGATGGCGTCGGGCTCATAGCGGTGGGCATAGTGGAGAGCGTCAGAGAGGATGATGCGTCCCTCAGCGTCGGTATTGAGCACTTCGACCGTCTTACCGCTTAGCGTCGTCATGACGTCGCCGGGGCGGTAGGCTGTGCTGCTTGGCATATTCTCCGCCGCCGAGACAAGGCCGACCACATGCAACGGCAGCCCCAGCTCAGCCACAGCCTGCATGGCCCCGAACACGGCCGCAGCACCACCCATGTCCGATTTCATCGTCTCCATGGCGTCCGCCGGCTTAAGCGAAAGTCCGCCGGAATCAAATGTTAGTCCCTTTCCGACGAGACAGATCGTAGGCCTGCCTTCAGCAGACTGCGCCGTACTCCATGACGATGAAGCGGGGCTCGTTGGCAGATCCCTTTCCCACCGCCAGAATCCCGCCGAATCCTTCCTCGGTTAACTGGGCCTTGTCCATCACGGTCACGGACAGCCCCATGCGTTCACCCAGTGCCAAGGCTTCTTCGCCGAGATACGCCGGCGGTCTTGGCAAAGCCTGGCGTATTTACGAGATCACGAGCCAAAGTGACGCCGCGTGCAATGACTTTGCCCGACAGCGATCCCGTCACTTATCTCTTCTTCGGTCGCCTGCCGACGACAACTGTCGCGCGTTGAACCAGAAACGTATCTTCATCAGAGAGTCCTGTGCGATAGCGCAAGTAGCTGTATGCGCCGAGGTCGATTCCCTCGGCAAAGGCCTGTGCTGTTTCGGCGGGAGATCAGCGGCAGGTCTCCATTGACGCCGATGACAAGTTCGTCCACTTGCAGGTCGCGCGCCTGCTTCACCGCAGGGGCGCTCACTTCCCGCACGATCTCGGCGTTCACCTCGCGCGCACCCAGGCCAATGAGCAGTAGACGTCGCGGCGCCAGGTACCACGTGGGTAGAGCAACAGCGTCTGCTTGGCCTTTGCCCCGAAAGTCCGACGGCTCAAGGAGATTGGCCACTGCGTCCGGCAGTGGATCCCCTTCAACCACGCCCAATGCGGCAAGAGATGCATGCAGTTCCAGTACTTCGCCGCCTTGTACGTTCAGTTCCATCAATGTCTCCGTGAGTAATATTCAACCATTGAAATCGAACCGTGATGAAGCAAGCTTACACTACGAGCCACTTTTGTATCGCTTGTTCCGTGCGGCCTATCCGCCAGCAGGTTCCGAGTCCATCAGGCTGGGTCTCCAGCTCATTCGGCGTTATCTCGCCGGCCATATAGTTGGGCAGTCCAAACGCCGGGAAGATCGCCAGCAAGGCGATGGCCGCCAGGATCAGGAAGGACGCCTTGAGCGCGCGCAGCCTCGCCTCCACGTTGATGCGCACGGCCTCTGCCACTTGCTCGGCCGAGGCGGTGCGTGTTCGCCAAGCGTCTCCAGCAATTGGTCGTTACTGACGAAAGTTGATGTTGTCGAGATTGACCTGCGCCTGAAGCTCAACTGGAATTAGCTGATTGCCGACCAGGCTGCCCATATGAAGAAGCTGAGTATCCCGACGGACAGTGGTGGCCGCCAGAGGCAGTGCCGATTGCCGCCGCCAGGTTGTTGGCCGTGCCGCGCAGCGCGCCCACCTCGCCGGCCAGGCGCTTGGGAGAAGACGACACCAGCACGTTGAACAGCAGCGTGATCAATGCGCCTTCGCCCATGCCCAGCACGATCAAGCTCACAACCACCACGGTGTTCCCCAGTCATTGCGGATACTGAAGCGCAACCATGACCAACCCGAAGCCACCAGGATGAAGCCCACGACGCCGATAAGCGCGGGGACAGCCTGCCATACAGACGAACGATCAACACGGCGGCGACAAATATCGCGATCGCATAGGGCCCGACTGCCACCGCCGTTTGCATACTTGTGCGGCCCTGCACAATCTGGATATAGAGCGGAATCAGGAAGTTGACCGCTGGTCCAATGAATGCTGATGATCAACAGACTGTAAGACGGCTGCTCGTTCGTAGCAGGAGTCAAGTCACCTCCAACGAGAGCAGCGGCGACCTTGTTCGGCTGCCTGGCGTTTGTGCGACCAGACAAAGAACGCCTGTCCCAGCACGAGCCCAAGTGCGATCATGAAGGGCGCCGGCGACAAGCCGAACAGGCTGAACGGCGCGCCGGGACGGGCAAAGAGTACGCCCCACTTGTTGAGGTTGTTGAAGGCAAACGAGATCAGAATGATGGCCAGTGGCCGCCAACACCGCGCCAATGACGTCGATCTTGATGCCGGGCTGGCGCTGCACCGGGTTCGAGTCGAAAACTCAGAACAAATACGGCAATCGACAGAACCAACAGTACTGCCAAACGAATAGCGCCAGCTCAGCGCGGTGGCGAGATAGGCGGCGAGCAAGAATGCGATCACGCCGGCCATGGGTGTGGCGCCGGCCAATAGACCCAACGCCTGTTCCTGTTGCCGCCCTGATAGTTGGCCGCAATGAGCACCACCAGCGACGGAACCAGCGCCGCCGCCGCCAGACCGGCAATAGCCTGCGCGTTGTTCATCATGGCGGCGCTTCCGCTGAACGCCATCATGCGCCATCGCGGCCCCGTGTACGAGCACGGTCACCTGGAAACACGAGTCGTTCGCCAAACAGCTTGCCGACCTTGGCGCCCAGCATCACGAAAGCCGCCACAAAGAGCGAGTAGACCACAAGGGCCGTCCCCACGGAAGTAGCCGGCGTATCCAGGTCTTCGACGATTGCCGCCGATGGACACCGGTAACGCGTTGACATTGAACGCCATCTGTATCTGCGCCAGCAAAATGATCACCATCGGCAGCCACGAAGCACTCGTCACGGCTACTGACTTCGTGGTCGCTGCAGGTTGTTGGGCCACGGATTCTCCTGTCCTGGACATTGCGGATTTCGTACAGGCGCACTACGACTGCGCGACCTACCATCGACGGCTGTGTGCTTCCTGGCTCGCGCTGCCGTATCGATGGGCCACCGGCGCACCGCCACGCGCTTCCGCGCGCTGCCAGCCTTGGTACGGATACCGAACGGTTCTTCGTTCGCATGTGCCGACTGACCGTACCCGCGTGGGCACCGCCAGTCACGTTCGTTCCTCTGTCCATCAGCGTAGCAGCATGGATGGAAGCGAGCTAGGTACGATCCGTACTAGGCGTGTACTAATTTCGGAATGACACGGCGCGGAGCGAGCGCGTGAACTGGCGACCACGGAGTGTCCGGCTCAGCCACGGCGGCTACTGTGGTAGCGATGCGCGGACGGGAACTACTTTGCAAGGCGGCCCCAAGCCGTGCGACGAATTCCACGGCACTGCGGCGTGATTCACGACCGTAGCGTTCGCATACGCGTCCGGTTTCGAATTCACATGCGCCTGAAATAGTACGCGACTAGTACAGTTCGTATCTGGCGCGGGCGTTATGACCGAGTATGCTAAACGGTAGGCAACTGTGGTCTGGTTGACCATGAATCACACACCGCGGAAGCAACTATGAAGATAGAGACCGACCCGGCAAGCAGCGTCTACAGCGTATGTGTGAAGAGCATCCTCGATGAGGGATGGGTCTACGCGCTGCAAATCGATCCGGTTGCTACGCATCGGCATTACAGCGGTCCGCCACGCACGATATTCACCCTGCGGGTTGCGGACCAATCGGAGATGTTGGCTCTCCTCAATCGTCTGCACAACCTGAGTCTAACGCTTCTTTCCGTTGAGTTGATGCCGCGCGACGCGCCTGGGGAGCAGCTCGCGCCCGTCGGACGCGAGCGTCAATAGGAGGAGCGTTCTCCGTTGGCAGCCCTACATGTCAGGTCGCGAGGACGTGTCTACGCCGGCGTTTGCCGTTGCGCAACTTCAGGTAGAAGACCGAGTTCACGCGCGCGTTCAACTGCTTGAACCCGACCGTGAACCTGCAGCTTTCCAAAAATATTGGCGATGTGATTGCGCACCGTATTGGTGGAAACAACCAATTGGTGGGCGATCTCCTTGTTCGTGAGCCGCTCCGCCAATAGCGCCAAGACGTCCAATTCCCGGTCGGTCAGTGGTTCGGGCAAGTCTTGGGCGGGAGCGCCCTTGTTCGGCGTTGAATCATCCGCGGCAAAGGCAGCCAACAGCAAACCGGCAGACTGGCTGAATTCGCTCTGCTTCTCCAACCTGCGCACCATCTGTTCGATTGCTTTGTCGTACCCCATGAACAATCCCACGCCGCCTTTGGGCACGGCAAGTTCGACGGCTTCGGCCAACAACGTCAATGCAGATTCCGGCTTGTCCAGACCGATGCCGGACCAACGCCTGCAGGACCAGCACTTCAGTACGGCGATACCACACGTAATTGCCTGCGTAGAACTCAAGCAGTCCCTGCAGTACCTCATCGGCTTCAAGTAGACTGGCTTCCGCGCCGTCGGCGAGCAGAATTCGCGCACGAATCAGGGGAATCCGGTCAGATGTGGTTACGATTTCCCGATGCTGCGTACCCAACGCCCAGAGCAAGGCAGGCTTGAGTTCTCCACAGGTGAGATCGGCATACGCCTCCAGCGCACGAACCTGTGCGAGGAAATACGACTTGCCCATCATGCTGGCGTCTTCCTTCATCTGCTCGATCAACGGTCGACTCTTCTCGGGTTTGCCGCGGCGTGCGTAGATGCCAATCAAACTGTACATATCGACCACAGCATCCCGGCCGCTCGTCAAGTAGGGATGTTTGATGACTTCCAGGTGATGTTGCTCCGCCTGCTCGAGCTGATTGCGTACACCTGCAATCCCGCCAAGACCATGCCGGCTGATGATTTCGACAACGGTCAGTTGGTGCTCCTTCGCCATCAAGGAGATTCTGCTGAAACTGATGTTCGGCTTCAGCAGTATCACCGTTGCAAAAGTGGAAAGAATCCGGCGGCATGTGCAATCCGGCAGCGGCCCATGACGGGCCAGTCTACGGCCTGTTCAAGCGTCGTCTGAACGATCGCCAAGGCCAAATCCAGGTCTCCGAGGCGGTGGCTTGTGTAGCCAAGCAGTAGCACCACGTGGAGGTGCGTGCCCGCAACATAGGCCGGATTTGCTCCCAGGTCTTGCGAATCTGAACCAATGCTTGGTCCTGACTCGTGGTTCGGTCGAGCGTAGTGCGCAGTGCAACCAACTCGGCGTCGAAGAGATACCTTGTTCGTTCAGGCAAGGCGGCAGCCTGTTCGCTCAACAAGGATTCTGCACGTTGGACAGCTGCGAGGCAGCGTGCGTTGTCCACCTGGTCGAAACGGACCCAGGCCAACCCTAGCAGCAAGTCAAGACGCTTGTTCAGTACATTCAGAGGAATCTGGTTGAGCCATCCCTCCAAGTCAAGGAATCGCAGTTGATTCAACGCGCCGATGCGGTGGGCCTCGATCAGGTCAGCAGCCGCCTCAAAATCAGCAATCGCAATCAAATGGCGGAGGGCTTCCCCGACCTGATCGCGCGGACAACCAAGTTGCAGCCCGGCGATGCAGCGTCGCAATCGTCTCGCGGCTGTATCGCATATAGAGGCGGCTCAACAGCAATTCTCGGAATTGGTGGTGAAAGCGATACCACATGGGGGGCGAGCTCAGCCGGATCAAGAAGAGATTCTGACGTTCTAGGTATTCGATATGCCGCCGCGCGTCTGCGTCGTCAACCTCCAATGCGGCGGCACACAACTCGGATGAGAAGCGATTCAGGAGCGCAGTTGAGATCAAAAACTCCTGCAGCGGCGGCGACTGATGATCCAGCACCTCATCCACCAGGTAGTCCGCGATATAACGGGTGCTAGTGGCGACGAAATCTGAGGCGAACTTGGCGTAGTCAGTCCGTCCGCGCAAAGCGAGCACCGCAAGCCATAGTCCCACTTCCCATCCCTCTGTGCGTTCGTAGAGCGTTTCGATCAGCGCTGCGGTGGGCGCATCGTCGAGATGCTTGTTCAGGAACGCAGCCGTCTCCTCCAGCGTGAAAGCAAGCTCATGCAGGCGAAGTTCGTTCAAGGAGCCTTGTGCACGCCAACGGTTCAGCGGCAATGGCGGATCCACGCGCGACACAAGCACCAAATGAACCTGGGCGGGCGCATATTCGATGAGGCGCGTGAGGAAGGCATAGATTGACGCGTCGGTGATCGCGTGCAGGTCATCCAGGAACAACACGAGTGGATCCTCGAGCCGGCTCACGCTGTTGCTCAATAGATCAGCCAGCGTTTCGATGTCAGGAGCCGGCCTATGCTCCAGCAGCTCGAGCACGCCTCTACAACTTTGGGGATATGCGCTTTCGATAGCGCCGACGAGGTAGGTGGTGAACTGCGGAAGGAGGTTGTCTTCCGCATCCAGGCTCAGCCACGCGGTCCGCCTGGGCGGGCCACCTTCTTGCGGAGTTACACGAGAGAGGCGGTTGCTCCAACTGCTGACGAGTGTGCTCTTTCCGAACCCCGCCGGGGCCGAGACGAGAGTGACCTTGTTCACCAACCCTGCATCGAGGCGCCGCAGGAGATGCGGACGCGCAAGGAACGTTGGTCCGATCTTCGGGCTTTGGAACTTCGTAAGTCGCAAAGTGCTGAGCATTGGCATCCTAGCACTACCAGTCGCGTGCGCAGACCCTATTGTACTCCACACCCGAATCGTCTTGGCAAGCGCTGGGTCCCCGTTGTTCGAGTGCGACAGTCAAGCGCCGCGTCATTCCCCACGTCGTGGTCGCAACATATGCGAAAGATGGATCGGCAGTCGACCGGCGCATGTGTCCCAGCGGTCCTTCCCCCTGCCGTCGGACCGCTCCACATCCTTCGCGCAGTTCTCCCTTTGCCTACTTCCTTCAGTTTCCCTATTGACGGTATGGCGCGAACGTGGTATTTTGATTACACGTGTCAGGTTTCACGATTCAGCTTTCACGTATAACCTTGCATCTTCGAGAGGGATGAGCATTTTGAAGACGCGCATCACGAGCAGCGATGTAGCGCAACTAGCCGGCGTCTCCCGGGCGACGGTGTCATACGTGCTAAACCAGAAGAGCGGCGGCAATATCCGCATCAGCGATGAAACGCGGAGCAGAGTGTGGGCTGCGGCGGAGAAGCTCAACTACAGGCCGGTGGCCGCGGCCCAGACGCTGCGCACGAATCGATCCAACATGCTGGCCGTCGTCGTCCCCCGCGTCGAGAATCCCTTCTATCCCCATTTCGCCCGCGCGGTGCAGGACGCTGCGGAGTTTGCGGGCTATGACGTCATCATCTACAGCACGCAGAACGACCGCGAGCGTGAGCAGAAGTTCATGAACGTCATCATCAGCCGCGGCATCGACGGCGTCGTAACGCAGACCTATCACTTGACGACAGACGACCTCGAAACGCTGCGCGCGTCCGGTGTATCGACCGTGATCCACGGAGACGAGCCGGTGCACCCGTTTGTAGACAACATTGTTCTAGATGAGGCGCAGGCGGTCGAAGATCTGGTCACCTATCTCATTCAGAAGGGACATCGGCGCATCGCGAACATCGCGGGTCCGGAGAACACCTGGTCAGGACGTCTTCGCCGGGCCGGATATCTGGCCGCGTTGGGCAAACATGGCATACCCGTATGCGACCAACTGATCATCGCATCCAGGTATCGGAGAGGCCACGGAGCGAGCGCCATGCAGCAACTGTTGGCGCTAGACAAGCCGCCGACAGCCGTGTTTGCGGCCAACGATTTCTTGGCCGTCGGCGCGCTCCTGCACGCCGTCGATGCAGGATTGAGCATTCCTGACGATATCGCTATCGCCGGCTTTGACGACATCCCCGACGCTACGATCGTGCGGCCCCAGTTGACTACCGTGCGCAAAGATGTGGAAGCGCTGGGCAGCGCTGCCGTCCAGTTATTGCTCGAGCGACTGGAAGCGGACGAACCTCTTCCCGCTCGCAGGCGCGTGCTCGACTATGAACTGATGCTTCGAGATTCGGCATAACAGGATTCCACCGGTCTTCTCTTGGCGGTGCTCGGCGCGAACCGCTCGCGGCGATAGTTGCACCCTACGCGACGTGCAGGACTGATACGTACACACACACACACTCTCTCTCTCTCTATCTCAGTTAGCGCATACCATGAAGGAGAATCAGCATGAGAAAGGCAACAATCACGTTCACGTTGTTGGCGCTGGCAAGCCTTGTACTTGTCGCGTGTGCAGTTCCGGCCCCGGCAGCCGGGCCCGGAGACGAAGCCGCAGGCGACGAAACGGTAGACATCTTGTGGTGGAGCCATTGGGCGGAGGAGACCAACAAGCGCGACTTCATCGAGCAGGCTATCGCCGGATACGAGGCCGCCAACCCAAACGTCGATATTGAAGTCGTCTGGTGGCAGAAGGAAGAGATGTTCAATGCGCTTCAGAACGCATCCATTGCCGGAGAGGGCTTTCCGGACATCTACTACATCGACCGTACCGCGCCTCAAATCGTCGATGCCGGCTGGGCGGCCGACTTGATCGAGGGCATCAACTGGGACAACATCGAAGGCTGGGCGAAGGAGTCTTGGACCTGGCCTACCGGTGAGGTCTACGCGGTTGCGCTGGAAGCGTCCACGCTCGAACTCTACGTCAATGAAGGCGCGCTTGCCGAGTTGGGCATCGAGATGCCGGAGAGCGGGCAGTTCACTGCCGGCGAATTCATGGATGTTGCGAAAGCATGCAAGGAGGCCGGCCTGAACGTGTTCGCCGGCGGGCAGCAATGGTGGGGCAGCGGCGCACTCCCCTTCTGGTACGCGCTCGAGCACACGCTGGGTATCGAGGAATTTGCCGCCTATTTCAGAGGAGAGGTTCCCGTAGACACGCCGGAAGCGCGTGCTGCGCTGGAATGGGCTGCTGAACTGGTTGCGTTGCCGGCCTACGGCGACAGCTATTCCACGAATACCATCGCCGAGGCGCATCAGGACTTCCATACCAAGGGCAACGCCTGCTTCTTCCCAGTTGGCTCCTGGTATACGGGCCGCGCCTTCGTACCGCCCGACCAGGGCGGGCAACCGGATGACTTCCAGCTAGGCTGCACCCCCTGGCCCGCCATGCCGGACGGCGCCGGCAACAACGAGCACCTGCTCTATGCGGCCGGGAGTCTGGCTGCGCATGCCTTGAGTCCGAATGCCGATACCGCTATTGACATCCTCAACTTCATTGCCCAAGAAGAATACGGCAACCTATGGATGGCCAAGACGGGCGTACAGACGGGCATCGTCACGAACCTGGAGACCATGCCGGAGAACAACTTCAGCGACTACTTCACCATGTTCGCGGACTGCAAAGACGACATGACCTTGACGCCAATTAACGTCTTTGGTCAGCCGCCCGCCTTCCGGGAAGCCTGGGTCAATGTATTCAACCAGGGCCTGCCGAACGGCACTATGACGCTGGATGAGGCGCTGGCGACGCTGGAAGCCGCGCGGACGGCCCAGTAGGTCCTTGCCGTACTCGCTCTGCCACTTGCGGACGTCGCTCTGACCACCCGATTCAGACGGCGTCCGCTGGTCGACAACAAGCCCCGCAATCGTACTTCACAGCCAACCTGAGGACGCCATGGCGGTGACAACCCGAACTGAGCCGGTACCCGAGCGCCGTGCGCGCGGGCGGCTGAAGCGTACATACGGCGAATGCTCCTGGTGGGCAATCGTCGAGTTCCTGGGTCCCGCGACGCTGCTGTTCACGCTCTTCATTCTCATTCCGCTCTTCATGACATTCTTCAACAGCGTCCACATCCTGCGCATCAGCGGGGGCGAAAGCTCGCGCACCTTCGTCGGTTTGCAGCACTACCAGGATCTCTTCACCAAGGACGTCTTCTTCAAGATGGCGATCCGCAACAGCGTGATCTGGGCCGTCGTATCGCCATTTCTGGAGATTCCAATTGCCTTTCTCCTGGCCTACATCGTGCACCAGGCGTTGCCCTTCCGTCGCTTCTATCGCGTGGCCTGGTTCCTGCCCATGTTGATCTCATGGGTGGTCATCGGCGCCCTGTTCCGCTGGATATTCAACGCCGAGTGGGGCATCGTTAACGTCATCCTGCGGCCCATTGGACTGGATCACGTGTGGCTGGCGGATCCGTGGACGGCGCTACCGGCGCTGATTTCGGTCACGACCTGGCGCTTCATCGGCTTCAACTTCGTGATTCTGCTGGCAAGCTTGGCTTCCGTGCCAGAGGAGATCATCGACGCCGCCATTGTGGACGGGGCCGGTCATTGGAAGCGTATATCGCGTGTGATTCTGCCAATGCTGAAGCTCACCGTGATCAGCTTGATGCTGCTGTGTTTCGTGGGAAAGATGCGCGTCTTTGAACTGGTGTGGGTGATGACGCGTGGCGGGCCTGCGGGCCAGACAGAGACAGTGGCAACCTATATTCAGAAGCGCGCCTTCGAATGGAACACACTTGACATGGGCTATCCGTCAGCCATCGCCGTCGTCTGGTTCATCGTGGTGTTCGCCAGTTGGCTCGTGCTCTCGCGCATCTTCATGCGAGATGAAGCGTTGGAATTCTAGCCGTGAACAACGAAAACTCTCCCCGCAACGGACTTCTTGGCAGTGGACGCCTCAAGATCCTCCTGATCACGCTGCTGTTGATGGCCTACACGGCGGCCGTGACCTTCCCGTTCTTCTGGACAGTCGCGAACTCACTGCGCCCCGGGCCCGAGATTCTGTTGAAGCCGTATGCGATCCCGTGGCAGCCTACCTTCCGCAACTACGCGGAAGTCATGACCAATCCGAGCCTCAGCTTCCCACGCTACTTCGCCAACAGCGCCTTCGTGACCGGAGCGGCGCTGATCCTGGCCACGGTTGTCAACTCCATGGCGGCATACGGTTTCGCCCGGCGGCGCTTTCGCTTCGGCGGTCGAGAAATCCTGTACACGGTCATCTTCTTGTCGATCATGTTTCCGCCACAGGTGACGCTGCTGTCCCTGTTCCAATTGCTTGTCGAATACAAGCTCTACAACAAGCTCATCAGCCTGGTGCTCGTCTATACGGTCATGTCCATGCCGATGAACATCTTCATCTTGCGCACGTTTTTCGCACAGATTCCGCGGGAATTAGAGGACGCGGCGTTGATGGACGGCGCGTCGGACCGGCAGCTCTTCTGGCGTGTGATGTTCCCAATCGCGCGGCCCGCCATCCTGACCACGATCATGCTGAACTTCGTCAACTTCTGGAACGAGTTCCTCTACGCGGTCACGTACATCAATAACCCCAAGCTGCGAACGTTGCCGCTCGCAGTCATGTTCTTCGTGGGCGAGGCGTATCTCGACGTAGGCATGCTCGCTGCGGCCATGGTGGTCAGCGTGCTGCCGCTGATCATTATCTACGCGTTCATTTCTGAATGGTTCATCCGCGGTATGACTGCCGGCGCGCTCAAGGGATAAGGAACGGGATGACTCCGCCGAACATACTCCTCATTGTATGCGATCAGCTTGCACCGCAATTCACCGGCGCGTACGGACATAGCGCCGTGCAGACTCCAAGCCTGGACAGACTCGCGGCGGAGGGCGTTCGCTTCGACAACGCCTACACTAGCTGTCCGCTCTGCGGCCCAGCGCGGAGTTCCCTGATGACGGGTACCTACGTCTCACGTTTGGGATGCTACGACAACAGCTCGCCTCTCGGATCCGATTGGCCCACCGTCGCTCATTACCTGTCGCTGGCCGGCTATGACACAGTGCTTTCCGGCAAGATGCACTTCGCGGGTCCGGATCAGCTGCACGGCTTTGAAAAGCGCCTAACCACCGATGTCTTTCCCAGCAGCTTCCTGTGGTTGCCGGGGCGCCCGAAGGAAGACTGGGAATGGAAATCCGGCGTCCACAAGCAGCCCATCGCCGTCGACTATGTGACGGCCGGTCCGCGCCAGTGGAGCATGCAACTGGACTTCGACGAAGAGGTGCACTTCCACGCGCTGGAGTATCTACGCTCCAAACGCAGCCAATACACCGGCACCATGCAGAAGCCGCTACCGCCGCGCGACGAGCGCCCTTTCTTCCTCTGCGTTTCCTACACACACCCACACGAACCGTTCCACCCGACGCAGGAGTTCTGGGACCTGTACGAAGATGCGGCCATCGACCTGCCTGAGATACCGGAGAACCTGACTGCGCTCGAACACCCGATGGACAAAATGCTCAACGCGTACGGCGGCACACATCGCGTTGACCTTGACGATCCGGCTGCGCTCTACAACATGCGCCGAGCCTACTATGCCCAGGTGACATACGTCGACGACAAGGTCGGCGAGTTGCGCCGGGCTCTGCGTGACTACGGCCTGGAAGAGAACACGCTGCTCATCTTCATCAGCGATCATGGTGAAATGCTGGGCGAGCGACGCATGATCCAGAAACGCAGCTTCTACGAGCATTCAGCGAGAATTCCTTGGCTGATGAACTTCCCTGGACGCTGGGCCGCCGGCGCGACCGTGGCCGAGCCGGTCTCCATCGTGGATGTCATGCCGACTCTGCTTGGCTTCGTTGGTGCGGAGGATGGGCAACGCTATCCCATTGACGGCCGAAGCGTACTTCCGCTGGCGGACGGCCGGAGGGACCCTGCGCGCTTCGTCTTCTGCGAGAGCCATGCGGGCGGCGTCAGCGAGACCTGCTTCATGGTTCGCCGCGCCGATCTGAAGTACAATTATGTCAACAATCATCCGCCGCAGGTCTTTGACTTGGCCGAGGACCCCGACGAATGGAGCGACCTCTCCGGCGATCCGGCGTATGCCGAAGCCGAACGTGAATTGCGCGAGCTTCTCATGGCCGAGTTCGATCCGGACGCCATCGATGCGGACGTGGAGGCCAGCATCGCCCGCCGCCGCATCATCCGTGAAGCAATGCGGGTGACGGGCCTGCCCAAGTGGGATTATCAACCGTTCTTTGACGCCACGCAGCGGTACTGGCGAGAAGGCTAGGCGAGGCATTCAGCCTGCCAATCCCGTCACGACCCGAAATCCAATTTCAGTAGTTCACGATTTGACGTGAACGGGTCGTGTGGGCCTTTTGAGAAGTCCTGTTTGGTGGTTGAATGGAGTCGCCAAAACACCCATCAACAGACCAAACAGGACGACACCATGATACAGCAATCGGAACTTACCGCCCAGGATATTCGTGAGACGATGCAGTCAGTCAGCCAAGAGCACTTGCCGCTAGAAGCGAATGGCTATGTATGCACGAGCGCAATGCTCTATGACGTGCTCATGAAGGCCGCCAGCGAAAACATCAGCATCGATGCGGCTTGTCGCGACTTGGAGCAGAGTGCTAGCGGCAACCGGATTCGAGAGCTGCTCAATGAGCAATTGAGTGTTGAGCAACTGCATCAATACGAGCAACAGATCAATGAGGCACTGGCCTCTCACCTGCCAGAGCAGTTGCTATCACGCGGTGTTGAAGCGGCGATCGATGAACACGATGAGCCGTTCTACGGCAAGACGCCTGAGTTGAGAGCGTACGCTTGTCGGAGTAAGCCCAAAGCGGGCACAGGGCGCTTCTTTCGCATCATCAGTCTCTACGTCATCTATCGGCAGATGCGTTTGACGCTGGCCGTTGCCTTCGTACGACCGGAAGACCCGACCCTTGCCATTGTTCAGCGCCTTCTCCAGTGTGCGGAGCGTCTCCAGGTCCAAATCGACGTGCTCTACATGGATCGTGGCTTCTGTTCGGGTCCTATCATTTGCTACCTCAAGGAGACCAAACAACGGGCCATTCTGGCCTGCACTATCCGTGGCAAGGAAGGGGGGACCCGTCAACTCTGTCGTGGACGCAAGAGCTATCGGACTCGCTACACATTCACTGACGGTACAACTACTGAGATGGCGGTGGTGGCCTCCCTAGTCCCCAACAAGGAGAAGAGACGGCGACGCAAGTGGTTGCTCTTCGTGCTCATCGACATCGACTGGAACCCCAAGACCATCTATCGACGCTATCGCTTCCGCTTTGGCATCGAGACCTCTTATCGAATCTTGCGGCGAGTACGGATCAAGACCACCTCGCGCAATCCGGCTCTGCGCTTCTTCCTACTCGGTTTTGCGCTGCTCTTGGTCAATATCTGGGCCTTCCTGCGCTGGTTCATCGCTCGTATCCCGGGCCGTGGCCCACATCGTCTCGACCCGACTCTCTTCCAGTTTCAAGCGTTCGTCTCGATGCTCAGGCGCTCTATTGAACATCTCTATGGCGCCGTCATGGCCATCCCCATGCCGGCCCTATCCTTGAAATCGTGAACTACTGAATTTGAATCTGTTCGCCCAACCCGAAAGCCAGCGCCACCATGAACGAAACCAATATTCTCCTCATCATCGCCGACCAGATGGTTGCCCGACTTATGGGAACCTACGGCCATCCGGTTGCGAAGACGCCGAATCTCGATCGGCTCGCTGCACGCGGAGTACGCTTCGAAAACGCATATTCCCCCTGTCCGATCTGCTCTCCGACGCGCCAAGCCTTGCTCTGCGGCAGCTATCCCTCCAATATCGGCATTTACGACAACGCCTCGTCGCTCTCGTCAGAGTTCCCCACGATCTGTCACTACCTGTCGGCGGCAGGATACGACACCGTGCTTTCGGGCAAGATGCACTTCGTCGGTCCGGATCAACTACACGGATTCGAAAAGCGGCTCACCACCGACGTATTCCCGTCTGACTACGTTTGGCTGACTCGCCGCCCGGAGGGCGGTCTCGGCGACTTCGCCGACTTCCACGAACAGCCCATCGCCATCGATTACGTGACTGCGGGCGTGCGCCAGTGGAGCATGCAGATGGACTATGATGAAGAAGTCCATTTCCGGGCGCTGGAGTACCTGCGCGCCAAACGCAGCCAGTACACGGGCACCATGCAGAAACCGCTCCCACCGCGCGACGAACGTCCCTTCTTCCTGTGCGTCTCCTATTGCCACCCCCATGAACCCTTCCACGCCACACCCGAGCTTTGGGAACTCTACGAGGGCGCACCCATCGACCTGCCTGAGATTCCGGCAGACCTTGCCGAGCATGAGCATGCCATGGACCAGATGCTGAACCTGTTCCACGGCACGCATCGCGTTGACCTGGACGACGAAGCGGCTTTGTACAATATGCGGCGGGCATACTATGCGCTGATCACCTACGTGGATCGAAAGGTCGGTGAGCTTCTGCGCGGCGCTGGAAGACTACGGCCTAGACGAGAACACGCTTGTGCTTTTCATCAGCGATCACGGCGATATGCTGGGCGAGCGACGCATGGTGCAGAAGCGCACGTTCTACGAATACTCCAGCCAAGTACCGTGGATCATGGCGCATTCCAGCCTGGGCGTGGAGGGGGCCTCCGTTCGCACGCCTGTTTCTCTGGTCGATCTGATGCCGACCCTGCTTGAGTTCGTCAACGTTCCCGCCGGCAGCGTCGCTCCAATTGACGGACACAGCGTGCTGCCGCTGTTGCAGGAAGAGGATCCCGACCGTATCGTCTTTTCCGAGCTGCACAACGAAGGCGTCAACACCACGTGCTTCATGGTGCGCCAAGGGGACTTCAAATATATCCACGTCACCGGATACGATCCGCAGCTATACAACGTGAGGGACGATCCAGGGGAGTGGAACAACCTGGCCGGGCAACCGGAAACCGCGGAAGTCGAGCGGAGAATGCACGAGGCGCTGGTATCCAAATTCGATGCGGAAGACATTGAACGACGTGTGCGCGCCAGCATCGAAAACCGGCTGGCCGTACGCGAAGCGATGCGGACCGTCAACAAGCCCAAATGGGACTACCAGCCATTCTTCGACGCGACCAAACAGTACTGGCGCGAGGGTTAGTGCTCACCGAAGAGCGGCAACAGATCGACGCCTGATCCTATCAAGGCGCACCGCATTTCCGGCATGGCGCGTGCCGGACCACACTCTTCCACGCCGACGATGGCAGCGCTACTGACTGCCCACTGTTTGCCACGGACTTCACATCGTCGCATGGAGGACAGCATAGGACGACAGCGATCCAGGGACGCCAATTCCACAACCCACATTCCGCACCCATAATCTGTCTGAAGACGGATTATTCGTCCCACTTTAGCCCCAGAATAGCATCCGAAACAGCGTTGCCGTCCCACTTTTCAGGAGCCGAGAATCCAAACGGTACGCAGGAGTCGCCCAATCTTGGAAAAGTCGGATCGGGATATCCGCTTCATGCGGTCTGGTGGGACAAATCTATCAAACGCAGCCCCGTTTTCCCCGTGAAGTGGGACAGTTCATTTAGAATCGCCCGATTCTAGGGTGCGGAATGTGGGTCACATGAATCGAAGCGAGAATCAAACCAGGAGGTGAACCCATCGGCTTGGCTCACCTCCTCTCACAGCGCTTCAGACAGCCTGCCCCGCGGTTTGGCAGGCCCGCAGAACTAGCAGCGCGTCATGACTATGCCGCGCCGCCCGCATAGTTCGAGTAGCCCGGCACGCCCTGGCGATTCTCGTAGATGGACCCCCATTTCATGACGTCGAGCAGCACGCCCAGACCAATCCAGAGCCAGGCCCAACCGTCAATGCCCGTCGGCACCCATACCAACATATACATGATGGTCGTATAGGGCAGGAAGATGATCCCAAGCAACGGCATGAGCCAGTTGCTCCCCCACACTCTGTCCCACCTGTCGCCAAAGATCCAGGCGATCACCAGGAACAATCGCGGGGCAACGGAGAAACCCAGGGCCAGCAAACATGCACATCCTAGTCCAATAAACATTTCTTCAACTCTTTCTGATATGTGTTGTGGGAAATACCAAGTACTGCGCGAATTCCATTGAGATCAACTGCGCTACGGACGGTTGGATAGTGTGTCACGCAGCGCATCCACCTGCTAAGTATCCAGCAACGACACAACTGGCTCCCCTATTCGGGTGCAACGGCGCAAGGTTCAGGAAGGGGTCTGAGTCTCACGTACTGACAAACTGACCCGACCTACCGGTGTTGATTGTCTCGCTCAGGTCCTGCACGAACTGACTCGGGGCAGCGCAACGACAGCGCCACGTACTTGCTGCATTGTCCGGTCGCTCGGCATATATCTCCCGAGCCGTGATCTGGCATGCGTGGGAAGGGCGAACGCTATCGGTCTGTCCCGCGCACGACGTGCCGGAAACCGAGGCTACCTCAGTAGCCCGACGCCGTTGCGACGCCCGCCAACTCCGCCGACAGGTCCGGGAGGATTCGGTCCAACTCTGCTTGGCATAGTGTTGTCTCCTTTCACATTATGCGTATTGACTAACGGCAGCGGTCTTACATTTGCCCTACTCCTCGGCAAGCCCTTGCACGAATTCTTCCACAACCGCGGGAGCAATCTGTGCACGTTCCACCAACTCGCCGCCAGCGTCGCGCACGGCGTTGTAGAGACCCGTCACCCATAGGTTCTCCCACAAGAGTAGCGCTGCCGCCGAATTGGCAGGCAGTTTCTTTGCTGCGATCTGCAAGTCGTCATTCGTGAAAAGGCTGGACACATGCTCGCCCACGGAGACGAACATCTCGTACAATTCGGGCTCCAGGTCGTTGAGTTCGATCGTGTGCATGGCGCCGTCCTCGTCTTTCTGGATGAGAACGATATCCACGAAGCGCACAATCTCGCTCTCCGCCAGCTCCAAGAGTTCAGGAATGATCTTGCCCGAGAACTTGGCGTCCCCGAACTGGATCAATCCGTATTCCAGTGGAAGGTCGAACATGGGCTTGCTCCTTTGATTACAGTCCGAAAGAAACCTCGAGAACCCTTCACACGTTTAGGGTTGCCGCGCACCCGTTTCCGGTGCCCTGCGACGGGAAATGGCTCCGCACAGTGATCTCGTTCACGCGCACTCGAGAGTCAGTCTGCGCTTGTCAACATTTACCGAAACATCACTCGTTCGCTCGGGCCTCATCTAGTCGTTCGCCGAGAGCCTCGTCCAACTCGCGCAGCAGATCACCATATTCGCCCGCACCAAGGAAGGAGCGGACCTCATCCAGAAGGAAGAGTATCCAGCCAACGCGTTCCTCGGCTGGACGCACACTCCCGATGTATTCGCCGCTGTACTGCAGCCATTGTGTCAGTTCAGGTTCGTAAAGCTCTTTCATCCAATTTCTCCTGCATGTGCCAAGCCCAATCGTCTGGGCTCTGAGTCGAACTCCGCGTCTCATTTGGGAGCGGAGAGGGTTCGCGCCGAACCGAATGTCGCGGAGAGCAAAGGCAAACTTGACTCCTCGCAACCGAACTTCAAGCGCCACGTGTCGGTAATCGAGATACTATGGTTGCGGTCACAGGTGCATCTGATTTCACTTGGCCTCAACGCCAAGACCGCGTGAATAGCCATTGGGCTCTCGCAGGCCGTATGGGACCACACAGGAACAGGGAAAACAATAGCATTCGTGACGGCCTATAGAAGATCTGCAATGCTCTCTGTAGCATGCTGGTCCGATCTTCGCGATAGCGTCCAATGCATTCTCGTCGCCCCGAAGCCTGTGTGGTCTCGTACCTCGACGCTAGCCTGCGACGCCCGCGGCAACCGCCTAATGCGCCGCGTGCTGATGCAGCGCCAACTCATCCGCATCTGCGTGTAGTCTTCCGGCTTCAGGCAGGTACCACGTAGAAGTAGTCTCAAGATTCAACCGCAACAGGCATGTGAGGCAGTTCACCGATAGGAGCATCGGTTGAATCTAGAATTGCCTCACGCCGATTCTTATGAGCAGAAACTCACTGCCGCGCCATCGCCACGCGCAGGCGCTCTTCCGGATCGATCAGATGATCGTGATCATCATCGCCGACGTCCACCTGAACCCAGTGGATCTTGCCCGTAAACTTACTGTTCTCGGTGGTGTAATCTGGGCTGACAGGTGTGCCGGCCTCATAGCCGATGTCGGTGGTCTCATCAGCCGAGAATATCAATGGTTGTGTCGCGCCGACACGGCCCTTGCCTACTTCCTTGCCGTCAATGTACAGCGTCACATCGCCACCCTTGGCCAATCCGCCGCCATCATAGGCAAACTCCATGCGCACCTGGTGCTTGCCTTGTGGGATCGTCTCCGTAGACTCGGTCGGGAACTCCTGGATGCCGAGGACGTTGTAGGTGAACTTGAGCTTGCCCTCCTTGGCATAGACGCTCCAGCCGCCAAAGCGGCCGCCTTGTGCGATGATCACGCCGTTCGCCGGTTTCTTCCCGATTTCGACTTCGGCTGTCACGTAGAACGACTTGTTCTTGATGGTTATTACGCTGTTCTCAGATAGGCGTCCCATGCCTGGGAAGAACTGCTGCGAATTACCATGGATGAGCGTCGGCCGGCCCGCTATTTCAGGATCAATGCGTTCCGTCTGGCGATCGTCGAGCGGCAGAGCATTGTACTTGGTAGCTTCTATCAGGAAGAGCCGCTGCAGTTTGTGCAGCATGTCGGGCATCTCCCCAGACAGATCATGGGCCTGCGACCAGTCCTTGTTGCCGTCGTACAACTCCCATACATCATCATCGAAGGCCGCCATCTTCTGCCCGACCATGACCCATGGCGTGCGATGCTTGGTGACCGCGCTCCAGCCTTTGTAGTAGATGCCGCGGTTGCCGAACATTTCGAAGTACTGTATCTCATGCCGTTCGGGGGATGTGGCATTGTCAAAGCTGTAGAGCAGGCTTGTGCCTTCCATGGGCGATTGGAGCACACCGTTGACCATGACCGGTTCGGGCAGACCGGCTGCCTCCAGGACAGTCGGCGCAACGTCGATAACGTGGCTGAACTGCGTCCGCAATCCACCCTTTTCCTGGATGCGTCGCGGCCAGTGGACGATGGTGCCGTTGCGGGTGCCGCCCCAATGCGAGGCCACTTGCTTGGTCCACTGTAGCGGACTGTTCATTGCCCATGCCCAACCGACAGCGTAATGGTTGTAGGACGATGGTGAGCCGAACTCATCCATCTTGGAAAGCATGAATTCAGGCGTTTCCAGCGCGGCCATGCCATTGAAGTTGGCCATCTCATTGAACGCGCCCTGGAGCGTGCCTTCTGCCGACGCGCCGTTGTCGCCGATGATGCAGAAGATCAGCGTGTCGTCCATGATGCCCAGGCCCTCAATGGCCTCGATTACCCGGCCGACCTGAAAGTCGGTGTGCTCCATGAACCCCGCATACACTTCCATTTCGCGTTCCAGCACGGGCTTGATCTGCTCTGGCATGTCGTCCCAGGCGGGGATCTCGGCGTGACGATTGGTCAGTTCGGCATCGGGCGGAATTAC
Organism: uncultured Chloroflexia bacterium; assembly: GCA_963752485.1. Taxonomy (GTDB): domain Bacteria; phylum Chloroflexota; class Anaerolineae; order Caldilineales; family Caldilineaceae; genus JASGTU01. The sequence continues at coordinate 130,128 of CAVVYP010000006.1, read as the reverse complement.
GCCCAACTCCTTTTGCTTGGCGAAGGTGATCTCACGCTGCTTGTCCCAGCCGTGGGCAAACTTGCCCTTATACTTGTCGGCCCACTCTTTGGGCACGTGGTGCGGCGCATGGGTTGCCCCCGGCGCGAAATACGCAAAGAATGGTTTGTCCGGCATCAGGGCTTTCTGCTGGCGTATCCAGTTCACCGCATGGTCAGCGAGATCTACTGTCAGATGATAGCCTTCCTCCGGTGTCGCCGGCGGTTCCACTGCGGTCAAGCCCTCGTACAGCGCCGGATCCCACTGATTGTTCTCACCGCCAATGAAGCCATAGAAGTACTCGAAGCCGCCGCCGCCGGCAGGCCAGTGTTCGAAAGGCCCCATTGGACTGGACTCCCACACCGGCACTTCATGACATTTGCCGAACATGGCCGTGGAATAGCCGTTCAGCTTCAAGGAAAGGGCGAGAGGCGCCTTGGTATTGGGCCGCAGCGAACTCTGACCGGGCGCCGACGTTGCAGTCTCGGTGATGTTGCCCATACCGACTGAGTGATGATTGCGCCCCGTCATCAGTGCCTGACGGGTGGGCGCACACAATGCGGTGGTGTGAAATCGGTTGTACTTGAGGCCCCCGGCGGCCAGCTTCTCAAATGTGGGGGTATGGCACGGACCGCCAAAGGCGCTAGACGAGCCAAAACCGGCGTCGTCTAGCAGGATGACTAGGACGTTGGGCGCGCCGGCCGGCGGGCGCAAGGGTTCGATAGGCGGGAACTTGGTGTCCGGGTCCTTGGCGTCATAGGTGGTCACACCCCATTTGGACACTTCAGGGATGGGCAACTGCCCACGCAAATGCTTGTCAGGTTGGTAAGCCACGATAGTATCTCCTTGTTGATATGGCGCGCTGCCTTGAACTGGCACGCTCCAACGGAAACTGGAATCTCCCGCGTTCTCATTGCTCGTGTTGATTTGCGATTGTTAGCCTCCACAAATGTGAAAAACGACCTGATGCCGTGCGGTTGGGGCTGAACTTGCCGGCGGCCTCGGCTAGGGCTTCCTTGAGACCGTTGAGGCCAGCATCGGTGGTGCAAGCAGATCAACCAGGACGCCGACGCCCCAGCCTGCACCATTCCGGCCCAAATGGTCGCCAGTCTCGCTGACGGTGACCTTGCCGTCCTTGTCTCTCTGGACGAGGATCATGCAGTCGGACTTGAGCTTCTCGTCCTTGACGAGCCAAACGAGCGCGGCGAAGCTTTCTGTGACCGGCTCAAAAGCCTGATTGGCGGCCATGATCACGATGTTCCGTAGATTCCTCATCTTCATTCTCTCGTGCTTCTCATGGCCATGCCATTGCAACTTGCAGACCTTCTCCAATACCTTCGCCAGAATAGGCATAAAGAGAGCGATTGAATAAGATGAGATCGAAACCGATCAAAGCTCGAACATCATCTAGGTCAATCGCTCATGACAGACATTATCGCTCTTCTGGCCTGTTTCGACCAATGCGTAGACAAGACCACGGTCAAACAACTGAACCGAATCGTAGTGGCGATGCTGACAATGACAGGTCGGGTCACGATGTTAGGCATCTCCCGCTGGAGCGAGGGAGGCGGCAGCTATCGGACGGTGCAACGCTTCTTCGCCAAGACATTACCGTGGGCAACGATCTGCTGGCTCTTTGTGCGGCATCATCTGCTGAATCCAGAGCACGAGTACCTGTTGGCTGGCGATGAGACGGTGGTGACCAAGGCGGGAAAGCAGACATACGGGTTGGATCGGTTCTTTTCGTCGCTCTATGGCAAGCCTGTTCCGGGGGTAGTGTAGTGGACCCCTAAAGCTGGACATGCCCTATAGTGAAGGGTAGACTCCAGGAAAGGGGACACGGAATGGCAAAGCGACGTACGTTTTCACCCGAGTTCAAGGCCCAGGTGGTACTGGAAGTATTGACCGGCGTCAAGAGCGGCGCCCAAGTCTGTCGGGAGCACCGGATCAAGGATTCGGTTCTCTCTCGCTGGAAGCAGGAGTTCGTGGAACGTGCTCCGCGATTGTTTGCACGTGGCGAACGGCAAAGCCAGGAGGAAGAACGGGTCGCCGACCTGGAACGGCTGGTGGGACAGTTGACCATGGAGTTGCAGGCGGCAAAAAAAGCATCATTGCTGCTGGCCTCACGACAGAACGGAAGCAAGCCATGGTAGCAGAACTGCACCGAACCGAACACTATCCGGTGACTCTCCTGTGTCAGCTGCTGGATGTGCCGCGCAGCAGCTATTACTATCGACCCAGGGATCGAGAGGATGTTGCTCTTCGGCAGGCCATCGAATCCATTGCCGCTGAGTTTCCTACCTATGGGAGCCGTCGCATCACGCAGCAACTGCGCCGGCCACCCTATCGGCTTGTGGTCAACCGTAAACAGGTGCAGCGCCTGATGGGGGAGATGGACCTGAAACGACCGCTCAAGCGTCGCAAGCAGCGCACCACCAACAGCCGTCATGGTTATCCGCGCTTTCCGAACTTGGTGATGGAGCTGAACACCACCTATCCCAATCAGGTCTGGGTCAGCGACATCAGTTACGTGCGTCTGCGTCAGGACTTCGTCTATCTCGCCGTTGTGATGGATGTCTTCACGCGAGCGATTCGCGGTTGGCATCTACATCGCTGGCTGGATCAGACCTTGACCTTGACTGCTCTACGCCGCGCATTAGCGTCGCAAACACCCGCCATTCATCACAGTGACCAGGGCATTCAGTACGCTGCCCAGGAGTACATCGATCTACTGCTCCGCCATGACATCCAGATCAGCATGGCCGACAAAGGAGAAGCCTGGCAGAACGGCTACGCTGAGCGGCTCATCCGCACCATCAAGGAAGAGGAGGTTTACCTGTCTGATTACTATGATTTCGCCGACGCATACGCCCAGATCGGACAGTTCATCGAGCACGTGTATCAGCACAAACGGATCCACTCTGCGCTCGGCTATCTGACGCCAGCCGAATTCGAAGCAGACTGGAAACAGCAACAACATCCACAACAACTATCGAACGTGTCTTCACTTATTATGGGCTGATATCTGTCCAGTTTTGTGGGTCCATTACAATTGGCACCTGTAAGGTGTAGAAAGGATTAGCGAGATAGGCAGTGACTGCATTGCGGACGATGCTGACTTTGGCCTCGAACCAAGAGAGGCCGGTGTAGAAGCAGTAGTGCTCAAGGCGCAGGAAAGCCCGTAGAGCCAGGCCGATGTGGTTGCGCTGTGCACGGGCGATGCGGACCTGAGCTCGTTCGACGCCGCAGAACTGCTTGATGCCGCGATGATAGGTTTCAATCATGGCTGCATTTTCGGTCAAGCGCAGCCGGGTCAGTTCGTCCATCTCCAGGTTGTTGGTGACCCAGAACTCAATGTCGCCGTCTGGGGCGACAATCTTGAAGACTTTGATGAGGCCATAGCCTTTGAGATAGACGATAGTACCTGTGGGGCTAATCTCGACCGTTGACAGTTGGCGTTGACCTTGCCTGTCCAGATTGACGATGCGATTGCCTTTCAGTTGGGTGAACCAGCGCCAGCCTAAACGGCGGATCAGCTTGAGGTTATCCAGACCGCTGTACCAACTGTCAAAGAGAACGTAGGTGGGCTCAAACTCCCGCTGCGCAGCCTGTGACACCATGGCTCGAAAATGGTCATTCTTGCTCAAGCCGTCATTGGCTTTGTCATAGAGGCGATAATCGCAGGGGATGTAGCGGTCACCGTCGGTCCACATCAAGGTAATCAGATTGATGCCTTGCACCACCCGCCGGTGTTTGCCCGACCAGTGTCGTGTCACCAGGTCCATCTTCCGGGCATAGGGTTTGTCTAGCGTCGAGTCGTCGAGAATCAACATTCCGCTCTGCTTCTCGACTTGGCCTTCCGCTTCTCGCCACAGTTCGTCGGCGCTGGGCTCGAGGCGATGCAGCAACCGGGTGATCGAATCATGCGCAGGTTTGTCTGCTGCTTCCGGTTGTTCCCGCGCCGCCTCCACACAGCTATAGCTGTGTGGGCTGGCGATTAGAAAATCGATTTTGTCCAGGAAGAAGCGGTAGGCGCAGTCCAGGTTGCACAGCGCGCCCACGGCTTTGCGAACACGTGAAAGGGGGTGGGGCGCATGCTCTGGAACTAGTGGAACACTACCTCGGCCTGGATTGTTAACCATTTTCGCGTGCTTTCCATGCTCTGACTGGGCAGTCCAGGGCCGCCTCTAGCCGATCTTTTCAAAATCGCCCGGCCTCCAACTCCGATCGAAAAACGGTTCGGTCGGGCTGTAAAGCCTAAACAAGGTGAACCAGCCTTTGCCCGGCACGGTTCTGAGCCAGTTCGATTCGGGCGCTCCCTCCGGTACTTCGGGGCCGAAGTAGAGGTAAACGGAACCGTCTGCGTTGTACCCGAGGCTGTCCAGTGATCCGATCGACGGAAAAGGCTGGTCGTTATCCAAACCCGAAGCATTCGACGCATCATAGAGCGTGACCGACCAGAAGTTAGCCGCTGGCACGTCGGCCGGGACGTGAAGCCGATAGGCCCGGCCGCCCGACAGGTAGTCGCCGTCGACGTCACGGTAGGCAAAGGGATACTTTGATCCCTTCCCAACCATGTTCATCACCATCGCCGGACTAATTGAGTAGGCAATGATGAACATACCGACCCGCGCATCAACATTCTGGAAGCTTTCCTCGTTGAACTCCACGTCAAGCACATTCAGAACGTTGTGCCATTGGCGGTCTTGGTAATAGAGTGTTTCCGGCAGATAGTCGCCAAACCGGAGCGCCTTCGCCATTTTGATGCCGACTTCGACCCCGGCGCTAAGGATCTCACGCGTTCGTTCGTCCGGGGCAAAAGGCTTGTCTTTGGCAATACCCAGTGAGGCCATCATTCCTCGCATAGACCAATCTTCCGGGCCAACGTATTCGTACGCCACAAATTCGGCCAGCATATCGAAGTAGCGGTAATCCTGGGGGAAGAGCATATCGGCTGCCACGCCCGACCCATTGGGGAAAACCATATCGGGGGGATTATCCTTCTGATCCAGTGGATAGATACGGGTTTGCTCCATTAGACCGACGGGTTCCGTCGTATTCCCATCTGTGATGAAGGCGCGCCAGAAAACGAAGACATTGTAGGTCCGCGAGGTGAACGTGTAGTAACCATCTGGCGTATCCCCGTCGTAATCCGGCGGCAGGAGCAAGTATCTGCCACCCTCACCTTTATCTGGTCCCACATAGCCCACATCGATAATGGGCCGCTGCCAGAAATCATCCAGGATGCCTTGCTGTTTGGGCGGCACCTCAACCACCGTTGGACCGTCTTGTTTCAGGTCAATATAGCCCATCCCATAAATCACATCGCTATTGGGCGTGCTGACCAAAGTCTTGGCGGTCAGACGATCCTTCCAGACCACCAGTACGTTGCTGCCGGCGCCAAAGACGCTTTCCGATCCTTTCTTCATCGCATAGACGCTCATCGCCGGCATGGCCCATAGCACGATTTGGCACGCACGCTGGAAGAGAATTTCATCATGCAGTCGCTGTGCGGTCTCCTCGGTTGGATAGTTCTCCCGGAAAGGCAGGTCGCGAAGCTCATCCCAATTGGTTGATAATGTCATTTCTCAGCTCCTATTTTGGTAGAAGTCTCGCTCGTTACGCCTTCTCAATAGCTGGCAGCACCCAGCTCTTGTCCAGGAATTCCCGTTTGGGTGAGTAGAGCCGGAAATAGGGGAACCAAGCTTTGCCTGCCACGGTTGGTATCCAGTTTTGCTCCTTGCCGACGGGTGCGTCCGGCCCGAAGTAGAGGTCTATCGAACCGTCAGCATTCTCCAGAAGATCCATGCGCGACGAACGGTCGGCGATCTGTTGCTCATTTCTGATGATACAGCGGGTGTCTACGTCGTACAGGGTCATCGACCAGAAAGCCTCAGCCGGGGCGTTGGCGGGAACTTGCAGCATGTAGTTGACCCCGCCGTCCAGCCAGTCACCGTCACCGTCCTGGTAAGTGGCGAGATAGACCTGGCCCCAACCGGTCTCCTGGCCGTGCATGGCAATATCGTTGGTCACAGCTTCGTAGAACCAGGCGGCACGGCCATCCAGAGCATCGTAATGCTCCCAGCGTTGATCGGGAGGTGATGCGGTGGCATACTCCCAGCGCGATCCTTCAACATAATGCGATGCTTCCAGACGCGGGTTAAAGAAATCATTGGCCTTAGCCATGGCTTCGCCCACAAATGCGGCCTCGGTTAGAATCTCAGTCTGGCGTTCATCGGGGTTGAAGGACTTGCCTTTTTCGATACCGAGTGGCTTGAGCATGGCCATAAACAAGCGATCGCGCTCGAAAACCGGCTCGCGGTTTAGGATGTCTGCCAGGCGGACCCAGTGCTCCATGCCGCGGGGAGCGGTGCCCTGCCAAGGTTTCCCATCCGGTCGGATATAGCCAGCGCGGCTGAGGGTTATCCTTTTCCGAATATGGATAGATCGTCAGCTGTTCTAGAAGGACCAAACGATCTTCGCTGGATTCCGGCATCAGACGAATACCCAAGAGCAGATTGTTGGTGGGGGAGTGATGTGGCTTGAATCCAGCTCTTACGGCCTCGGAAGGGATCTCCTGTCCCGGACCAACAAAGAGGTATTTTCCGGGTTCGGTGATCTGGGTAATGCCGATCTGCCAGCGATCATGAGCGGCGCCCCTGATTTCGCCTTCCGGAATCTCGGCTACAAACGGGCCTTCCTTCTCCAGATCGATGAACGGCAACGCATAAGGCGTGGTTACGTTAAAGGTTAAGCCGCCCAATTTGTCGTCGTAGGATTCCAGATAGACGATCTGGCCGTTCTCCGCGCCCAACTGCATGTTGTACGCGAATTGCCACTGGGCAAACGAAACGATGGGAATAGCCCAGAGGTAGAGCTGGCAAGCGCGCTGAAAGTCCATTTCGTCATATAGCTTCTGGTACGTCTCTTTGGTGGGATAACCATTCGCAAAATCATGCGTGAAGGTCAGTCTTCCGATTCGGGTGTCGTAGCTCTTATCCGTCACCAGGGTTCTCTTCTCTTTACAGAGGCGTCTGTTTGTCGTTAGATCATCAGTCTGCGCGCCACTTGAGTTGATGATGCCTACATCCGCCAGTCCGTTAATCACAAGCTGAATCGCCAACGCACCCAGGAAGATGCCCAGTACAATTTCCAGCAACTGCACTGTCGCCTCCGAGAGATAGGGCGTCACCCTGTCAGACGCCAGCAGTACGCCGAAATTGATCAGCATGACGACGGCAATCAGATACGACCACCGCGATCGAACTGGGGATGTCGGTCACCTGGGAAGAGGCGACTACAAGCGAGACTATGCCGACGGGGTTGAGCGTCAGTGGGATGGCAAGCGGAGAAACAGCCATCGCCATCGGATCGACGTCTTTGCCCGCACCGCTCCCGGACGCGCTCCGCCGCCCATACCATCTTGAGTGCCAGCAGCAACAGAATCAGGCCGCCGATGATGTTCAGGGCGCCGATCGAGAAGTGCAGGATCTGTTGGAGAAAGGCGCCAACGACGAAGAGACCAACGGCCACACTCCCGGCCACGATGACGATGCGGCGAGCCATCTTCCGTCGTGTGCCTTTGTCCAGATCCTTGGTGCTGGCAATATAGACTAGCAGCACCTTCACCGGCCCCATGCCGATGAAAACCGTGATGAACGCTTCTGCTAACGAAAAGGTGAACATAGATCGTCGAATCCTGTTTGACGTGTCTGATTGCCCGGAGTCAGGCCGCTTTGGACAGCCGTCTCGGCGCTCTCAGCAGCGCTCTTGTTGCGCTCAGCAGGCCACAGCCCGAAGAAGACCAACAGCGATGCCGCCCCCACAGCGACGGCGGCCATCCAATTGATGGCATTGAAGCCGACAGCGTTGGCCAGGAAACCGCCGATCAGCGCACCGAGGAAAGAACCCGCTGCCGACCCCGCAATTACCCAGCCGCTCGTTGCGCCCGGCGGAATTGTTGCGAAGCGCATGCCTACGACCCCCTGTGCAATGCGTGAGAAAGGGTTGCCCTGGTACAGGATCTGCATAAACGCAGCCGCCAGGAGAATCGGCGTTTCGCCATCATGCCCACGACAGCCATGCCCACGGCGCCGATTAGGCGGATCACATTGGCAGCAGTGTAGACCGTCATGCCGCCTACGCGGGCCATCCAACGACCTGCCACGATAAACAGGCCGATATTCAGCAGACCTGCCAAAGAGATCAACGTCGAGGTCGTCTGCTGATCCATGCCGTATACGTTGGGCAGTATGTTGGCGATCTGGGCGTTGACGCCGTTGTTGCCGATGGAACTGAGTATGAGAACGAGCAGGTAGAGCCCAAAACTGGAGACTAACACCTGCTTCAGGCCGACCGATTTCCTCTTTTCCTCGGTCGGCGCTCCAGAATCCTCCGATGTGACCACGATTCTCTCGGAAGCTGCGCCGGTCGTAAACCAGGTAATCACTGCACAGACAAACATGAACGCTGCCGCTATCAGGAAACGAGCACTGAAGCCCAGACTGGCTGCGGCAGCAACGGCCAAGAGCGCACCACCGATCATCTGGCCTACGGGCTGAAGCAGATTCAGTACCGTCAGCCGCTTCGCCTCCAACGCCTGCGGCAGATTCGCTCCCAACACGAAGACGGGTCCCACTGCGTTGATGGCCGCTGCGGAGACGCCCAGCACGATGGCGTCCAGTGCGTAGAGCGCTTTCGCCTCGGCGGAGATGGCGTACATGAGGAAGCCAACGGCCATGCCCAACACACCCAAACTGAGTACTAGTCGGTGTGCCCGGTATTTGTCCGCAAATCCGCCTAGGACTGGGGCGAGCACCGCAGCCAGGCTGATGATAGCCATCACGATGCCGGCGTCCGCTGCATTCCCTGTCGACTCCGTTACGTAGGGTGGAATCAGCAACGAAATGAACGCCGCCCAGCCGGCGCCTGCGGCGATAAACGAGAACATCCACCATTCAAAGGAGCGGCCTGTTCCCTGAGGTTCTGCGCTGGTCATCGAATTAGTGTCTCCTGTTCCGTTGGTCACCGGTCGTCCGGGATTTCTTTGCCAACAGCAAGTATGGCGTTCAACAGATGATCGGGGCTTTCTTCCTTGCTTGTGAACACGCTGGCACCAGCCAGACGAGCAGCTGCTTGATCGCTCTCGTGGACCCCGATGACAACAATTCGCGGAGGATGGTCCAATTGCCTTGACTGGGAAACTATTGCTGCAGCGTCATCGCTCGGTAGATCCCAGTCCAGTACCAGTAGGTCCGGCTTGTCAGTCGTGATTACAGAGATAGCGGCAGCAAAGCTGCGTACGGTCGCGACCACATCGTGGAGGGGCTCCTCGCGTAGCAGTATCTGTAGTGCGACTCTAAGGTCGGCGTCGGCACTGACCAGCAATATCCTCATAGAGCGATCTCTCCGAAGCTTCAGCAGTTCGCCATTTCAAGTATAGCCGGCGCAGCTTACGCGATTGCACCGACAGACAGGCGTCTGTCACCCCTACATGTGTCGTGTATCTTGGCCGAGCGTGGGGGTTACTGAGAGAGGAGGTTCTCTTGCACGGCCAGGGCGGCCGCTTCCGTGCGGTTGCTGACGTTCAGCTTGGCGAGGATTTGGCTCACGTCGTCGCGTACGGTGGACGTACTTAGGAACAAGTCCGTGGCGATCTCCTTGTTGGTCTTGCCCTCGACCAGTAGGGCAAGCACCTCGCCTTCGCGTTGCGTCAGGCAATAGGCTGCGGACCCGCTTGGGGCAGCCGTTCTTATCAATGCCTGGGCCGCTTCGGCGTCGATCGTCGGTTGTCCTGCGTATGCGGCTCGGATGGCGGCTGCCAGCTGTTCGGGGCTGGCGTTCTTGAGAAGGTAGCCGACTGCGCCAGCACCGATCGCGCGCTGGACGAGCTCGTCATCGACGAAGCTTGAGAGGGCAATGATCTTGGCATCGGGGTCTTGGGCGAGAATATTGGCGGTGGCGGTCGGCCCATCCATAACCGGCATGACCATGTCCATCAGCGCCACATCTGGGTTTAGCTGGTGGTAAGAGGCCACTGCGCGTTCCCCGTCCGCTGCCATTCCAACGATCTGGAACTCGTCGAACGTGGAGAGCAGAAGCTCGAGTCCATCCCGAACTAGACGATGGTCATCAACGATCAGAACACGAATGCGGCTATCTTTGCTCATAAGCGTTGTCTTCTGGCCAACACACGGTGATACTTGTCCCTTGGCCTTCTCGGCTATCGATCTCAACTCTGCCGCCCGTCTCCACGGCACGTTCCCGTATGGTAGTGAGCCCCAGGCCCTTGTGAGCCATCTTCTCCACGTCGAAGCCTCGCCCGTCATCCTCAATGTGCAACACCATGCTGTCACCCACTTCGTTCAGGGCAGCGATAACGCGAGTTGCCTCCGCATGTTTGGCAATGTTATTGAAGGTTTCTTGAGCGATACGATACAAGGCCCGTTTAGTTCCAGGCTTCATGCCCGCATCTCCTTGTACAGAGACCTCGATCGGGATATGAGTCCTTCCTGTGAAGACGTCTGCTGCCTGCTGGATCAGTGATCCCGGTCTAGCGGTGTTGAATGCATCCGGCCTCAATTCATAGAGCAGTGTACGCATTTCAGCCAGCGCGCCCAGGGTCATGTTGCGCAGGTGTTGAGCGCTGCGCCTTGCCTCTTCCACGTTGCGGTCCAGCAGCCGGGGCAGGGCGGCCGCGACCATGCTGACTGAATACAGCGTTTGCGTCACAGAATCATGCAGTTCCGCAGCCAGACGCCTGCGCTCTTCGGTGGACGCCGCAAGGCGCTCTTGCATAACCAGCCGCTCATTTGCTGCCTGCAAATCCGCCGTGCGCTGCTCCACTAGGCTCTCCAGTTCATCCTGGTGGCGGGCGAGCGCCTCTTCTGTCAGTATCACGGAATCCGCCATCTGCAGGCTCATGGCTACGGCGAAACCCAGGAACCCGAAGTCGGTCATGAGCACGAATTCAATGACACCGGCTTCGACCAGGATATCCACGATAAGGGCGGCGACGAACCAAGCAACACCAAACCCCAGGAACACAGCGGCGCGGAGTTCGCCGCGACGGTACTGTCCCCAGCAGGCATAGAAGATGAAGCCTATGGTTGCAAGCTGAGCCAGTATCAGCACCGTTATCAGCGGGCTATCGGTTTCATCGACGAGTGCGACAGTCTCCCCCCAGGGCAAAGTAAGGCGAACTAGCTCGATGCTATAGTGACCGACAACACTCGGTATGGATACGATAGCGAGACCTAATACGATGAAGAGGGCGGAAAGCAACCAAAGGAAGGTTCTCGGCCGCATCTTGGTGTATGTCGCGACGAACCAGAGTAGGCCGACGTACGCAGGAACAACGAAGAAGACATTGAGTATGTTGCTGGCAATGGCGCTTGCCACATCCGTGGCACGATAGCCAGCTGCAGCAGTCAGAATAGAGCCCGCATAGGACAGTGAGAACAGGGCGAAGATGCGATAGAGGCTCTTGTCCCGTGCTCGACGCCAGCCGACGAACAGGTACAATATGCCAAAACCGGCGCAGATTCCGGCAACAAGAATAAGCGATGTGTTGAACGGTAACATCATGCGAGATCAGAGACGTTGTTGTGTGTTCCCAAACGGCGGACCAGGAATCAAGTAGTACGGCCGCAACCAGACAACAAGAGTATACAATGTCCTATCTGGACGCTCCAGTTAGCGATTCGTTCATTGACTCCGCCATGCACTCTATGCAACCACTTTCATATACGCGCCAACGCCGAAAGGCCAACATTGCATTGCAAATCTGCAGCCAGGCGTCTACCCTACCGCCAGCTGCGACGCTCGCCAGATCCGTGAACAAAGCGGAGCCTATCCGGCGATTCCACCGAAACGCAGAATCCAGGTCAAGTAGAAAGACCACGGACGGCGAAACTTGAAGACGCAGCCGAATCACGCGAATTATGGAGCAGAAACGGCAAACAGTGTGTGGACGATAAGGGATTCCGAATCGGCTACACAAGGCCTTAGCTCGACTTTGTACAATCTAGGCGGCATAACATAGTGAGTTGACCAGATGCTCGACAAAAGCCCTGGGTATTTTCTCTATATCGGTGTGATCGGTTGACATGCAAGAAGTCTCTGCATGCCGACCAGAGAGGGTAACGGACCGAGGCAAGGGCATCGGCGAACGTAGGCAGCGGCTTGATGTACCAGGCGGCTTTTTGCACGGTGTAAATGTGTCTGCTGCAGGTGATGGGCGACGAGTGTAACCCAGGAAAAGAGACCGAATAGGGCTGGGGTGGTACGCAGGATAGCCAGGTCAGACCACTGACGTTGGGTCTCGATGCCAAGATGGGCCCGAGTCTCTTCAAAGGTGACCTCGATAGACCAACGGCGGACGAACCAGGCGACAATCTGTGTCGGTGAGTAGGCTGGATCGGTGGAGAGCAAGGCGATCGGCTTGTACGCTCCGTTTGGGTCACGGACAAGCACCCAGCGGATCGGGACCACCGGCTTACCAGGATGATACCAGACGGCCGTACCCGAAGTGATCTCCATGGGGCGAGATTCGTCGCCATACCAGGGGAGTTCGAGTTTGGTCCACTGCGTGTCAGGTGCGGTGAGCAGGGACTGTAAAGCGGGCAGGCGCACACCCTTTAGGCGAGGCCGCCCGACACCAGAATAGGCGGGTGCAGGTTCGTAGAGAGCTGCATCCAAGCGTAGACGGGTCACCATGGTTACGGGATCGGCTAATGATTGACAGGCTTGAAGCAGGTCAAGGACGGCATAACCGTTGTCACCTACCACGACCAGGGGACGATGGGGCAACCAGCGGCGCAGTTGGGTGATCATTTGTCGAGCCCAGTCTGTCAGGTTCTTGGCCGTCCGCTTCTTGGCTTCGTAGTAGCGTTCTGATGGCGCCAGAACGGTCAGAAAGGGCAGAGCCCAAACTCGATGCGCCCAAGGAATCGGCGTGAGCCACATCAACGCTATCCAGCGCAGACCGCTGGCCTTGACAAAGTGACTGCCGCTGGACCGCACAGCATCTCTGTAAATGCCACGAGCCGTTATCTGCGAACCCCAGCGCCGTTCGATTGTCTCATCAATACCGAAGACCAGGGGGCCGCAATCATCGTCCAACACGGCAAGGAGCAAAGTCAGCAACACATAACTCGCTTGGCGTGACGACCATACCGCTCGGTTGAGCACCTGATGGTACTTGGCGAAGCCACGCCCCTCGGCTAGCCCGACGATCCGCAAGGCTGCTGTCACTGTACGTTTCCTGGGCGCAAGGATCGCACCCACCACGAGTACCTGGGCCTTGATCCAGGTCTGATATTGAAAGATTGATCGGAAAGGCTGGATCAATGTCATAATGGACGGCGGTAGGTTGAGCATTTGGAGCACCTTTCTTCGTCGTTAGGACTCCAACTAGCTTAACCTACCTCCTCAAGCCTTTTCTATCCTTTTGTACAAAGTCGAGCTAATGAACTGAGCGTCGAACTCCGAGCCCGAAACGTCGTCTATGGTCAGTCCGCCGCTCGGGTCCTCAAGGACTTCGAGATACCGTCCAAGTGGATAGCTGTCTTCACCGTCGGTTAGGACGAGTGGTTCCGTCTCTGCCGCTAGGCTGGGCTGCGTGAACGCAACGCAGCACACGATTAGCGAGAGTAGTAGACTTGCGAGGAAGGACTTCTTATTCACGCGAACGGCTTTCGAAGCAGAATCGTTCGGAATCCTATAGTGCCGATGATATCATCCAGCGTCGACTTAAGGGAAGTGCGCCAGGTTCACGCCTCGATGAGCCCGAATGGCCTATATGGCTGCTGCCACGCCCTCCGCGCAGATGACATCAGGGAGGGAGAAGTCGGGATTTCTCCCTCCCTGATGCAGGCGGCTAGTTCATAACCGTCCACATCTCTTCTCGCGGACCGGTGGGTTGGAAGTCATAGCGCTCGACGCCCAGTCCGTGCAGCGTGGCCCTCTCAATCAGTGAGAAGTCGTTCGGGTCCTCGCGGTTCAAGTTGAGCGGCTCCTTGAGCACGACCGGCGGATTCGTCATGAAGCGGACGTTGGGCGAGTGGTTGTTCGACGACGCATGCAACATGTACGAGTGCATGATAATGAAGTCACCGACTTCCCCCGTCACCTCGACGAATTCCTTGCACTGGCTGATAAGAGCGCCAAATTCGCCGGGGCCAACACCCTCCGGATGATCGGCCAGGTAGCGCGCCACAACCTGGATCGAGTCGGGCGCGATGAATGTGCCGCCCCCCTTGTGACCGACATCCGACCAATAGACAATGGTCAGCAGCGCCTGCTCACGGCTATCCAGAAAGTGGCGGAAAAAGCTGCCGTCCTTGTGCCAGCCGCCGGCTTCCGGTGACGGCGGCAACCACGGCTGATCCGCGCCGCGGCGGAAGTTCACGACGAAGGCGTCCGACCATTCCGTGGAGTTGATCGTGCTGAAATGCTTCGACTCGATTTCCATGACGCGGGTGTCGATACGGTCCTCGCCTCCTGCCACGTCGCAGAGCGCGCCCCACGCCTTCGGCGAGATCTCCTTGATGGGCGCGATGTTCTTGCGATCCATCCATACGATCTCCTTCTCCCACGTGGAGCGGTCATCGGGGTCATAGCCCAGCCGCTCGTACGCCTCATCGGTCCAACGCTTGGCGAAGTCTCTGTCGAAGCATCCCTTGATGCGCACGTAGCCCTTCTCCACAAAATGTTGCGCCTCTTCTGGCGTGAGCACCTGAAACTGCTGCAAAGCCATCGGTCTCTTCTCCTTCTGTTCCTGTGTGGACAACACGATTCCTATGTGCACAACCCAAAGCCGACAAGATGCGAGTGGCGAACATTTCGCAGGCAGCGTCTGAGTGCAGAGCATCCTCGCACTTCCGCGCCGGAACTGTATCATCAGAGCCCCGATATCATCAAGGCCCCATTCCTTCAGGGAGTAGAATGAGTGAGATTGGCTAACAACCGGACTCGTCCGCCGGTTCAGATGCAGGCGTTCTAACCCAAATCATACCTGCACATGCACAGTTGAACGGATTTGTGCATTTGACAGGTGAGTTTGCGTCGTGCTATCATTTTCGCGGATGTTCGATACTGTTCACTAGATCAATGATCCCCACAGCATCGACAGGACTAGAGCGGTGGCCGCCGACTCGGATCTCCTTTACAAGATCGCCAAAGCCTACTATGAAGATGGCCTAACCCAAAGCCAGATCGGTAAACGGTACGGGCTGTCGCGTATCAAGATTTCCCGGCTGCTGCAACAGGCGCGCCACACCCGCGTCGTGCAGATCACGATCACACCGCCGGCAGATTCGTTCGCAGACATGGAGCGGGAACTCGCCGCGGCGTACGACCTGGACGAGGTGGTCCTCGTACAGGCGACGGCGTCCGGTCAGGAGGCGCCGGCCGCCATGCTCGGTCGGGCTGCGGCTGCCTATTTGGCGCGCTCGTTCGATGAGACAGATGTACTTGCCCTCAGTTGGGGCACAATGCTGCTGGCAACCGTGGACGCCATGACGCCACAGAACATGCCGCGCATGCGCGTGGTGCAGATGCTGGGCGGCTTGGGCAACATCGAATCCGAGGTGCTCGGCGGCGACCTGGCGTTACGGATGGCGCAGGCGCTGGGCGCCAAGGCCCGGCTGCTGCCCTCTCCCGGAATCGTGCCGAGCAAAATCGTGCGCGACGCGCTGCTGCAGGACGCCATCATCGCGGACACGCTCAAACTCGCTGCACATGCCGATGCTGCGCTTGTGGGCATCGGCTCGCCGACACAGGATTCGGTCGTGATCAAGTCGGGCATCCTGTCACAAGGCGAGCTAGACGAGTTGCACGCCGTGGGCGCCGTGGGCGACATCGCCCTGCGCTTCTTTGACGGTGAGGGCCGCGCGGTCGAGCATCCCATCAACGAACGCGTCGTCGGTCTTGACCTGCGACAGATTCGCGGCATCCCTCGCGTCATCGGCGTCGCCGGCGGCCAGTCCAAGTTCCCGGTTATTCGCGGTGCGCTGCGCGGCAGGATCATTGACGTACTGATCACCGACACGGCGATGGCGCGCAGGCTGCTTGACGCACGTCAATCCGACGGCGGCAGCCGAACTCATTCTGTGACGCTCGATAGCGTCGGATAGGCTGCGGGCACGCCACTCCGTCACGCGGTACCTGTACCGGCGCATGTATGGTGCGCCCTACCTACGAACTCATTTTGCCCAACGAATCGCGAATGGAGCGCGCTCATGCAATTGCTAGACCACCTGCAACGCCTCGAAGCGGAAGGAAGTCCGGTGCGTGTCGGCCTGGTCGGCTGTGGCCAGGAAGGATCCGGCATGGTACACATCACCAACCAGATGGCCGGGTTGGAAACCGCCGTGATCGCAGATATCGACCTGGAACGACCGAAACGCACCTTTGCGCGCATCGGCGTACCGGAAACACAAATATGCGTGACGAACAACGTCGGTGAGGCTGCCGATGCCATTCGCGACGGCAAGCGAGTCGTCACGGAGGACGCACTGCTCCTTCCCCAACTGGAGGACGTCGACGCCGTGGTGGAGGCGACAGGCGTCACGGACGTGGGCGCGCAGGTCGCCTGGAACTGCATCCTCAACCAGAAACACATCGTCATGTTGAACGTGGAAACGGACGTCACAGTCGGGCTGTTTCTGAACCAGATGGCCGAGCGGGCGGGTTGCGTCTACACTGTATCGACCGGCGACGAGCCAGGCGTCTGCAAGCAGCTATTCGACTTCTCGCGCATCCTCGGGTTCGAGGTCGTCTGCCTGGGCAAGGGCAAGAACAACCCCATCAACTACTACGCCACCCCCGACACGGCCCGGGAAGAAGCCGAGGGCAAGCATATGAATCCCAAGATGCTTGCCGCGTTCCAGGACGGCACCAAGACCATGGTCGAACTGGCCGCCATGTCCAACGCGACGGGCCTCGTCCCGGATGTTGCCGGCTGCCACGGACCCAAGGTCGATGTCGCCGACCTGAACAAGGTCTTGGCGCCGGAAGCCGATGGCGGCGTCCTGAGCCGGCGCGGCTGTGTGGACTACTCGGTCGGCAAGGTAGCGCCCGGCGTCTTCGCCATCATCGCCACCGACGACCCACGCATCGTCGAAGACCTGAAGTTCTACTCCATGGGCGACGGTCCGTACTACACGCTCTATCGGCCCTATCACCTGTGCAGCATCGAGACGCCACTCGCCGTGGCCGAAGCCGTCATCTACGGCGAGTCGACCCTGGTGCCGCAGCCAAAGGGTCGTCCGAAGTCGTCTCCATCGCCAAGCGCGACCTGAAGGCGGGCCAAACGGTAGAGGGAATCGGCGGGCGCGATTTCTTTGGCACGACTCTACACCTATGAAGAGGCGCAGACTCTCAACGGCATCCCCATGGGGCTTACCGCGGGCGGCAGCGTGCTGCAGGACATCGCCAAGGACGAGATGTTCACGGCGGAGAACTTCCCGCCGGACACGTCGCAGTTCGTCTACAAGCTGCGACAGATGCAGGACACACTGGCATAGCTTGCGGCTGAACGGCGCGTACGCACCTGCGCCAACTGATATCGGCAAGTCGCAAACGTTGCGATATACGCTGAGGAGAGAGAGCGAAAGATATGGCAGACACCATGAAGGCAGTCGTCGTACGCGCGCCCGATGGAGTTCGCAGTGGAAGAAGTGCCGGTGCCCGATGTCCCGGACGGAGGCTTCATCCTGGACGTGAAGGCGTGCGGGCTGTGCGGGTCGGACCTGCGGACACTGCGCAGCGGCCATCGCAAGGTCAAATTTCCCTGGATCATCGGGCACGAAATCTGCGGCGTAGTCGGTGAAGTGAGCCCGACCTACGACGGACCGTGGGAACACGGCGATCTGTTGAGTATGGGACCGGTCGTCTATTGCGGACAAGTGCGATTTCTGTCTGGATGGGCGCTACGAACTGTGCGAGAACTACCGTGAGATCGCCCAGGCATGGCCCGGCGGTTTGGCGGAGCATATGGCCGTGCCACACGGAAGCGGTCGCCCTCGGCGTCATCGAACCAGTGGGCGACGGCGTCGACGCCGGCAGCGCAGCCATCGCCGAACCGATCTCTTCCTGCCTGAATGCACAGGAACGAGGCCGCGTCGGTCTCGGCGACACCGTGCTCATCATCGGTCGCGGGCCCGATCGGCTGCATCCACACGAGCCTTGCACGCATCCACGGCGCCGACAAAGTATTCATTGCCGATATCTCTGCGGACAGGCTCGGTTTTGCCGAAGCGTTCGAACCCGATGCGCTCATCAACGCGAGCGAAGTCGATCTGGTCGACGAAGTGATGCGGCTGACGGACGGCAAAGGCGCTGACGTTATCGTCACCGCCAATCCGGCGCCTATCTCAATCGTGCAGGCCGTGGAGGTCGCGCGCAAGGACGGCCGTATCCTCGTCTTTGGCGGGCTGCCGAAGGACAACAGCAAACCGCCTGTGGATATGAACCTGGTCCACTACAATGCACTCTACCTGATCGGCACGACAACCTTCGCACCCCGCCACTATCGCCAGGCCGTACAGTTGGTTCCACGAACCGTATCCCGGTGGACAAACTCATCACACACCGCTTCCCGCTGGATGAGTTCGTCACGGGCGCCAACATGGCGTTGGAAGGTACGGTTCTGAAGGCGGTCTTCGAGAACTGAGCATGAACTGCCGCACGCGAGTCCCCGTGCCCGACACGGACTCGCGAGCGGCGTCGATTCGCAGTAGCTACATCCCCGGTGTTTCGAGCGTGCGTCAACGATTGAAAGGCCGGAAAGATCCGATTGAAATGATTCAAACGCACAGCGGACCGCGTATCTCGGTGCACCCTGGCGTCAGCAGAATCGTCGGTGCGCCAATGGACTGCGCGTACATTGGTCACCGCCGCACCGCGAACGCGGAAACGCTGCGCCAAGCCCAGAGTTGGGACGACGGCGTGTCGTCTTCCAGAGATGGCTCACTTCCCAATACAACAAGATTCAGCCAGTAGGAGGGTAAGCAGGTGAAGCAGAAGATAACACTGGGCGTGATTGTCACCAATCGCAATTTCTTTGCGGATTCACTGGTTGTCGACGGACGGCAAGGCGGTGCTGGACGAAGCTTGCTGAACTGGGCGTCGATATGGTCGATCGTCGACGAATCTACGACCAACCTGGGCGCCGTCGAGACCTGGTCGGACGCGCAGAAATGCGCCGCCCTCTTCAAGCAGCATCAGGACGATATCGACGGCGTTCTGGTCTCGTTGCCGAACTTCGGTGATGAGAAAGGCGTGGCCGACGCTATTCGGCTCTCCGGGCTGAACGTGCCCGTGCTGGTACATGCCTTCCCGGACACACCGACGAGCTGACGGTGGCCGGCCGCCGCGACGCCTTCTGCGGCAAGATCTCGGTCTGCAACAATCTGTATCAATATGGCATTCCGTTCAGCGTAACCGAGAACCACACGGTCGATCCCGCATCCGATGAGTTTGCGGCATGAGATCGACAAGTTTGTGCGCACTGTGTCGTACCGTGCAAGGCATGCGCAAAGCGCGCCTGGGCGCTGTCGGCGCCCGGCCGAACGCCTTCCAGACCGTGCGCTACAGCGAGAAGCTGCTCGATGCTTCCGGCATCAATGTATCCACGCTGGACATGTCGGAAGTCTTCGGCAACGCCGCCAAGATTGACGACAGACGACAGTCGCGTGCGCAGCAAGCTGGAGGAGATCAATGCCTACGCGCCGAACAAGGGCGCGCCGGATGACCGGCTCGTGCTCATGGCCAAGTTCGGCATCGTGCTGAACGACTGGATGGACGCCAACTGACATCGACGCCACCGCCATCCAATGCTGGGAGTCGATCCAGAAGAACTACGGCATCAACGCCTGCACCATCATGAGCATGATGAGTGAGAAGCTCATGCCCAGCGCCTGCGAAGTGGACATCGCCGGCACGGCTTCCATGTACGCGCTGACGCTGGCGGCAGGCTCCCCGGCAGCACTGGTGGACTGGAACAACAACTACAACGACGAGCGCGAACAAGTGTCTCTATTTCCATTGCGGCAACTGGGCCAAGAGCTTGGGCGGCGGCAACATCGAACTGATCTCCGCCGAGGTGCTGGGCGCGACGCTGGGCCAGGAGAATACGTGGGGCGCGCTTGCAGGTTCGCACGCCCGCCGGCCCGCTGACGTACGCTCGCATCGATACCGATGACCGGCGCGGCGTCATTCACTCCTATGTAGGCGAGGGTCAATTCACAGACGATCCGCTGTCTCCGGTCTCGGGCTCGCACGCCGTCGTCGAGGTCAACGACCTGCAAGCGGCTGCTGCGCTACATCTGCAAGAACGGATTCGCGCACCATTGCGCCATGAGCCAGTCAGAACGTGGCCGACGTACTGGCCGAGGCGTTCGAGACCTACCTGGGCTGGGAAGTATACCGGCACGAGTAGGCTCATGCAGCACGGCGCTGCAATCTTCCCGTTGGCACACAAGATGTTCAGGACGCATGGAGGAGTCCATGCACTGCCCAGACATCATTCAGTCTGGTTACCAAGTGGTTCAAGCGGCGTAGCTCGATCCACAGAAAGGCAGGTGATGCCCGGCACAGAATGACGCTAGCGAGCAGAGAGTTTGTTCCTAGCTTGTTACAATCCGTAATCAGGAGGAGAGATAAGCATGAACATGAATCGGCGCGTATTTCTTAAGTTTAGCGCCATGGGTGCAGTCGGCGTCGCAGCGGCCGGATGTGCCGGCGGTGCGCCGAGCTCCGGCTGCTGAAGCCCCTGCAGCAGAAGCGCCCGCAGCCGCAGCGCCCGAAGCGGCCGAAGTGACGCTGGATGTCATGTCGCTGGCCGAGTACGAAGCTCCCTACCGGGAGGTCTGGAACTTCTTCCAAAACAAGGACGACAATCCGGGCATCAAGATCAACGTGTTCTCCATCAATGAGGATACGGCCGCCGCCCACGAGGCCAAGGTCGCCGGCGGCTATCTGCCTGCCATCGAGCTCACGCAGGAGATGCAGATCTTCTTCGACAAGAGCAACTATGAGATGGCTGTCGACCTCAGCGAAATCCCGTTCGACTGGTGGGATCGCTGGCAGTTCGATGTCAAGAACGCCTGGTCCGACCTGCATGGTCTTTCCGGCCCGCGTTCACTCGACTTCTTCCAGGGCTTTGTCATGACTTGGCAGTACAACAAGGAACTGATGGATCAGGCTGGTCTCGATCCGCAGGCCGACGTCAAGACATGGGACGACCTGGAGAAGTGGATGGACGAGGGTACCAAGTGGGCTGCAGCCACCGACGGCGTGGACTGGTTCTACAACCAGGCCTGGCACAACTGGATCTTCGGCAACAACTACACGGACTGCACTGCCGCTTGCCTATGCAGATGGCCAGCGTGATCGCCAGGTCGACTGCTGGCTGGGCAAGGCCAAGTTCAACGCCGAAGACTCGCCCTATCGCCACTACTACGAGTTCTTCAAGAAGTTCAACGACAACGGCTGGATTCCGCCCGACATGACCACGCGCCAGTGGGAAGGCGACATGGAAGCCTCCTACATCGCCGGCAAGTCCGTCATGATGATGCACGGCCCGTGGGTGTGGGACAAGGCGCTGGCTGCTGGTTCTGACTTTGCCGTCAACGGCAATCAGTCCGGTATTCCCGCTGACGCCGCCTGCGGAAGGCCAGGGCACGTGGATGCAAAGCGCACTGCCGCCGAACATCGACAACCAGTGGTTCATTCGCGCCGGCAACGAGGAGACCGAGAGCTGGGACCAGACGGTCTACGCCTGGAACTGGTTCTTCAGCCCCGAAGCCGTGCCCATGCGTGCGCAAGCCGAAGGCCGCTGTGCCGCTGTACGACCTGGACGAGCCGCTCGACCTGCAGGGCCCGCAGTTCCAGGAAGTCCTGAAGGAGATCGGCACCGAAGGCGGCAAGTGGGCAGACGCCCAGTTCGAGCAAGCGCTCACCGGCAACGTCATGGCAGGACCGTACCGCAAGAAGGGTTCGACGGGCGTGTGGGACTGGGAGGCCAACGGCAACAACGAGGTCATGGCGGACGTGCTGTCCGGCAAGATCACGGTGCAGGAAGCGCTCGACATCGCCCAGAAGAACTGGGACGAGAGCTTCGAGGGACTGCCGGCCGAATAGGTCATGATGAGAATCACCGTCGAACGCTTCGTGACTCCTGGTGAGGTCGCTGCGCCCTGGCTGCATGCCGTGCGCACGGTCTGAACTGCGATACGCGTCGTTGACGGAACCGGCGAACGCTGCTGTCGCCTTGCGCCCTTGAGCGGGGGCACGGCGACGGCAGCCCGCCGGTAGGCAACGAGACTGCCGGCCACGCATCGCCCCGGATGTATGGTGACGACTCGGAGCAGATTATGGATGTAGCCACCAGAGACATCGCCGAACCCGAAGCCGAATCAAAGATCGAAAAGCCACAGGCGCAGTCTTGAGCGAAAGCGTATTGTGCGCGACTGGATCTTCATTACGCCGCAGTTGACGCTCTTCGTCCTGCTGACCATCGTGCCCTTCTTCGTCGCCATTCCCATCCTGTTCACGGATATGGCGCAGTTCAACGATCCACAGATCAACCCGGTCGGCTTCCGCAACTTCACAGCCGTGTTTACCGACCCCAGCGTGCAGGCCGACTACTTCCCCGCGCTGCGTCGGACGCTTGTCTTCGTCGTGCTGAACTACACGACGGTCTACATCTTCGGCCTATTTCTGGCCCTCCTCATGTACGAGGTCGGGTTCCGTGGCGGCTTCTTCACCATCGTCTATCTGCCGCTCATGGTGTCGGGACTGGCGGTCGGCTACATGGCCGTCATGCTCTTCTCCCGCGAAACCGGCACGGCCAATCTGCTGCTGCTGGAACTCGGCGCAATCAAGAAGCCGATCGATATTTTCTCGGCGGAGGGGACGGCCTTCATCCTGCCGCTGCTGGTCGGCTGGCGCTACGCCGGCTACAACATGGCCATCTTTCTGGCCGGTCTGCTCTCCATCCCACGGGAGACCATCGAGGCCTCCGTCGTGGACGGGGCCAACTACTGGCAGCGACTCTGGAAGGTCTACTTCCCGCAGATGCTGCCCTCCTTCATCCTGGCCACGACCATGTGTCTGATCGGTTCTTTCGCCGTTTTCGACGAACTGGTGGCGATGGGCGCACTTTATGTAAACCCGGAAGCAAAGCTGCTCAGCATTCTCTTCTTCACCTATGGCTTCCAGGTGGAGCGGCTGGCAATGGGCATGACGCTAGCAGTAATCACCTTCCTGCCGCTGGTGGTGCTGGGCGTGCGTTGCAGCGGCTTCAGCGCCGCCTGCAATACTAGGAATCGACACGTGGAATTGGCTGTACAGAGGCAAGGATTTTCAGACATGACGCAAGCAACCGTAGATAGTGCAACGGCAGTCCCGCCGGCCAAGAGCAACAGGTGGCGCATGGGCAACAAGACGCGCAAGAGGCTGCTGCGCACCTTCGCGGTCGGCGTCATGGTCCTCTACACCGTTCTCACCTTTTTCCCTTCTATGCATTGACCATTCGCTCATTCGTCAGCACCAAAGATTCGGCCGACCTGCACCTGTGGATCCCGAAGGCGGACGAGGTCAACATGAACGCCCAGGTAGGCAACCTCGGCGTCTTCTACGACCTCGACCTCGCCGACCTGAAGGACGCGCTCGGCATTCCCCAGACCGAATTCATCATGTCGCGCACATCGCTCCAGCAGATCGGCGAGCAATACAACATCCCGGAAGAGGAAATCAGGGAGTTCTTCAAGGGCTTCTATACATACAACGGCTGGCGCACGCTGATCACGGGCAATCTATATGGCACTTCTTTCTGGGCAGCCCTGGCGCGCACGCTGCTCATCACGGTCGTCAGTCTGTCGCTGGCTATCATTCTGTCCATCTTCACCGGATACGGTCTCTCGGGCCTCAAGCGACGCGACCAGATGGTCGTGTACAATCTTTATCTGCTGCAGATGGTGATCCCCGCCATGTTGATCCTACTTCCCCAGTTCCTGATTATTCAGTGGGCGATGAAGACTGGTGCCCGGATACGGGGATGCCGGCTTCGTCCGCTACGGCCTGCAGTTGGGCTCCATCGTGCTCATCAACATCAAGGGCACGGCCCTGTCCACGATGATATTCACGGCCGCCATCTCTTCGATCCCCAAGGAACTGGAAGACTCGGCCTACATTGACGGCGCAAGCAGCTGGCAATACATCCGCTACATCATGATCCCGCTGCTGCGTGTGCCCATCGCCAGCATCATCGTGATCATGTTGCCGCTGATCTACAACCAGTTCTTGGAGCCGTACGTCTATCTGGACCCTGCCAACTCGACGCTGCTGCCCTTTGTGCAAAGCGCCGTGGGCCAGTTCTCGACCAACTTCCAGTTGATCTACTCGGCGATTCTGGCGTCCGTCGTGCCGCTGGTGCTCGTCTACCTCTTGTTCCGCCGCTTCTTCATCGAAGGCGTCATGGCCGGCGCAATCAAGGGTTAGGATCGCATTCATGGCCCCATCGACCAGCCGGCGACTCGTCTTCCAACCCAACGCCTATCGCAGCCTGCAGGCCGGAGCGCATCAGATTATCGACGCGATCACGCCCACGCTGGGCCCGTTGCCGCGCATCACCGCCGTCGACCGCATTCTCGACGAACGTTCGCCGGAACAGCTGGACAGCGGCGGGGTCATCGCCAAGCGCATGATTCAGATAGGCGACCGTCACGCCGATGTCGGCGCCATGTTCGTGCGCGACTTCCTGTGGCAACTGCAGGACCAGGAGGGCGACGGCACGGCGACGGCGGCGGTTCTGTTCCGCGCCGTGTTCGACGAGGGCGTGCGCCATGTCGCAGCCGGACTGAACGCGCGTCGTTTGCAGACGCATCTCGAGGCCGGCATGCGCGTCGTGCTGGACGAACTGACCGGTATGGCGCAACCGCTCCTCGGTCGACGACGCGATCACGCATGTGGCGCGCACGATCTGCCATGACGCCGAGTTGAGCGAGCTTCTGGGCGAGGTCTTCGACATCGTCGGCGAGTTCGGCCGGCTGGAAATCCGCAAGGGGGAGGGGCGCGGCCTGCTGCGCGAATATGTGGAAGGGATGTACTGGGAGAAGGGCCTCTTCTCGCGGGAAATGATTGCGGAGGCGCCCGCCGTGCGTGTCGAGTTGGAGAATCCGGCGATCGTCATCAGCGACTTGAGGATTGCCGAGGCGGAACAGCTTCTGCCCGTGCTCTCGTGCGCGCTCAAGAACGACCTGCGCAAGCTCATGATCGTCGCCGGCGACATCTCCGACGCCGCGCTTGCCTTTCTGCTGGCGAACAATCGCGACAGGGACAGGCTGCAGATCATCGCCGTCCGCGCACCTGGCTATGGCGCGGAGGAGCAAGCGTGGGCGCTCACGGACCTGGTGGCGTTGTGTGGCGGGCGCGCCTTCATACAGGCAGCCGGCGACAGCCTGCGCAGCTATCCGTCCGGAGGATTTCGGCACATGCGCGGCGCGGGTGGGCCGGATTCCAGAGCTTCGGAATCGTTGGCGGCAAGGGCGAGCCGCGCGCGCTTCGGCGTCACATCGCCAGCATTCGCGATGCGTACAGCGGGACCGCCGGCATCGTCCAGCGCGAGAAACTCCAGAAGCGACTGGGCAAGCTGTTGGGCGGTTCAGCGACGCTGCGCATCGGCGCGTCCACGCAGGTCGAACTGGATACGCGCATGGAATTGGCCGAACGAACCGCGGCTGTGGTACGCGGCGCACTGCGCGATGGGGTCGTGCCCGGTGGCGGGCTTGCCTTTCTCAAGTGCCAGCCTGTCCTCCAGCGAACGTGCGCGGGCGGCGGCAAGCATGGAAGAGAGGGCCGCCTATACGATCCTTGCCACTGCCATGGCGGCGCCTGCCGCGCACCATTGCGACCAACTCCGGCTTTGACGCAAGCGATGTGATCGCGGAGATCCGACAGGCGCGCAACGGTTGCGGATTTGATGTACTCCACGGCGCGACGGTCGACATGAGAGAAGCCGGCATTGTAGACTCCGCCAGCGTGAGCAAGGCCGCCGCCTACGCCGCTATCTCCAGCGCGGCCCTGGCCTTGACGATCGACGTACTGGTTCATCGACAGCGAACAACCCACACGCGCCAAGCCACGCGCCCCAGGACAGCGAAAGCAACTGTAAGCCTATGGCGACACAAGAATCCGCACTCGATACGGTGCATGCGCTCGCGGCTTCACAGCCTCGGGACGGCGGGGCGCGCTGGTTCGCGGCGCGGCAGTCGGGCCTCTATCGCAGTGACGACGACGGGCGCGACGTGGACCGACGCGTACGCCACGCTGGACTTGGAGAAGGCATTGACCACGGCTTCCATCGCCGTGTCGCCGGATTTCAGCAGCGACGGTACGCTATTCGCCGGCGCACTGGGCGGCATCCTGCGCTCGACAGACGGAGGTACGACGTGGTCGGTCTCCGAGTTGCCCGCGCCACCGCCCTTCGTCGTGGCGCTCGCGGTTTCTCCCAATTACACGGAGGACGGGCTTGTCTTTGCCGCCACGTTGGAGGATGGCGTCTTCCGCTCGTGGGATCGGGGCGCAGTCGTGGGCGTCGTGGAACTTCGGGCTGCTCGATCTCAACATCTACTGCCTGGCCGCGTCGCCCAACTTTGCCGCTGACGACACACTGTACGCCGGCGCGGAGAGCGGGGTGTTTCGCAGCACCAATGGCGGGCGCGCCTGGCGCGAGACCGCCTTTCCCATGGACTTCGGACCGGTCCTGAGCATGGCTCTCCTACCTGATTCTTCGGCGAATCACACCCTGTTTGTGGGCACGGAGACGCACGGCGTCTTCCGCTCGGATGATGGCGGGGCGACGTGGACGGAAGCAGGATTCCAGGAGGCCCAAACAGCAGTGAATCAACTGCTGCTCGCACGCGGTCCGGTCACCGAACAGATGACCGCGCTGCTCCTGGCCGTGACAAACTCGGCGGTAGTTCTCGCTCCCGCCGAAGGCGGCGCATGGCGCGACCTGTGGGCGCGCCCCGCGGACAGCGGCATCGTGATAAGCGCCGCGACAATATGTAGGCGAGACGATGAAGAAATGCTGCTCGTTGGGTTGAGTGATGGGCGCGTGCAGGCTGTGCCGCTGCCTCTCGCTTCCAGCCAATCCCAGCGACAAGGAATCAAACCAAGAGACAAGGGTAGAACTGATGACTGAAATGATGCCGGCCGTGCGCAAGGTTCAGGACGGACCGGGCAACGTCGAGCTGCGTGAGGTCCCTGTACCGGAGATTGGTGCGGACGAAGTGCTGATGAAGGTCTATGCTGCGGGCATCTGCGGCAGCGACCTGCTGATCCAGGAGGATCGCCACTTCTACCGCTCGCCCGTGACGCAGGGGCACGAATTTTCAGGCGTCGCATACAAGGTCGGCCGCAACGTGAAGCGTGTGGCCGAAGGCGACAAGTTTGTGGCCGACATTGAGTGTGGCCAGGGCGACTGGCTGGGCGTGACCATCGACGGCGCATTCGCACCCGTACATGCGCGTACCGGAGCATGTGATCTACCGCATTTCCGAAGATGTAAACATTGAACATGCGGCTATGACCGAGCTGGTGGCGGCTACGCATCATCTGATCCAGGAGCGTGCGCAGGTACGCGTCGGTGATGACGTCGTCATCGTCGGCCCCGGTCCCATGGGCCTGGTCGCCACGCAGTACGCAAAGATTTGCGGAGCGCGCCGCGTGTTCCTGGTCGGGCTGAAGAGCGACGAGAAACGGCTGGAAATCGGACGCCAAGTCGGCGCCGACGTCACACTCTACTCGGAGGACAACCCGGGCAAGGCGGTCATGGAGATCACGGACGGCAAGGGCGCGGAGTTCGTCCTGGAGTGTTCGGCCAGCGGCCTGGGCGTACAACATGCGATCGACTGCGCGCGCAAGGCGTACGAGGGGCCGGGAGGCAAGGGCGTCGTCGTCTTCATCAGCCTGTGGGGGCAGGAGATCACCGTCAACCTGGACCAGGTCAGCCTGGGCCAGCTCGACATACGCGGCAGTTGGAGCTGGAACGGGCGCGAAACCTGGGAGCACGCCGTGGACCTCTTGGAGCGCGGCCTGTTCAACTTTGCGCCGATGATCACGAGCCACTATGAATTGCCGGATTGGGACACCGCCTTCACGAATCTGCGAGAAAAGCGCGACATGAAGGCCATGTTCCTTCCCAATGGGGAAGGCTGGGCCAGCTAAGGGGGCACACAGCATGCGACCGTTCAAGTACAGCTATTTCCAGCTCACCTTCGGGCAGGAGGAAGCGTACCTTCACCCGGAGCGGACGTACAAACGGCTTCAGCGCTTCGGCTACGACGCCATCGAAATCTGTCCGCCCAAGGGCCGCTACGGGCTCGGCGTGGGCATGGAGCAGTACGTGGAAACCCACAAACGGCTCAAGGCGGATTTCGGGCTCCAGGTGTCGTGCATCAACGAATGCTGGGGGGAAGAGTGGGACCCGTATTCGCCCACATACAAAACGCTCACTGACCCGGAGACGGCAGAGCTGGCCGTGCGCGAGACGAAATCGACCATCGACTTCGCCGCGGAGCTGGACGCCCCGTTCGTCACCATTGCCGTCGCCATCCATGACGCCATCACGCCGGACAATCTGGCCGATGCTACGGCCGTGGCGGTGGACGCGCTGCAACGCTCGGCCGACTATGCGGCGTCCAGGAACGTGCGGCTCGTCTTCGAAGCGACGAATCACCTGGAGATGGGCAAGTTCGTCAACACGGTGCTCAACCACAAGCGCATGATCGCGCTAACGGGGCGCGACAATATCGGCATCCAGATCGATTGGTTCCACGCCAACTTCGAGGAGTTGAATCCCTACGAAGCGGTGATGGACGCGCACCCATTGCTGTGGCACACGCACTTCCGCGACTCCAACTCGCTCACGCCCGGCTACGGAACGGTCGACTTCAAGGCAGTGCTGCGCGCGATGAAGAAGGTCGACTACGCGGGCTACTGCACCATCGAGAGCGCACCCATGATTCCCGACGCAGATACCGCGGCCAGAGATGGCATCGAGTACCTGAAGTTCGCCGAACGCATCGTGGAATATCAGCTTGATCCGGCGTTTCCAAACGGCTACGCGCTGCCCGGCGCGGTCTGAATCCAGGGGCTACGAAGGAGGAGAGATGGCAGACTATCTATTGGGACTGGACTACGGCACAGGCGGCGCCAAGGCCTGCATCATCGACGGCGAAGGGAACGTGCTAGGCTTTGCCTTCATGGAATATCCCTTCTACCACGATCATCCCGGCTGGTCGGAGCACGACCCCGCGTACTACTGGACCGTAGCATGCCAGATGATCCATGAATGCCTGGCGGAGGCGCGCGTCGGCGCAGCCGAGATTCGCGGCGTGGCCGTTTCCTCCGCTCTGCCGTCCATGGTTATGGTCGACCGCGAACACCGGCCTATCAACCGCGCCTATAACCTGATGGACCGGCGAGCGCAGAAGGAAGTCGACTGGCTCAAGGAGCATGTCGGCGAAGAGCGCATCCAGCAGCTCACGGGCAACCGCATCGAGGATCACCCCTCGCTGGTCAACCTGCTCTGGGAGAAGAACCACAGACCGGATGACTTCGCCCGTATCTGGAAGGCCTTGACGATCGACGGTTTCGTCACGCTCAAGCTGACAGGCAAGGCCGTCGCCAACGTTGGGGCCGGACCATTCTATGGCGTCGCCTATGACTTGCTGGGCGAGACCTTTGACGCCCAGATTCTGGACGAGATCGGGATTTCCGGCGATATCCTTCCGGCGTTCGGCCGCTGTGAGGAGATTGCAGGGGGTGTAACCGCACGGGCTGCGGCGGAGACCGGTCTGGCCGAGGGTACGCCGGTCACCGTCGGCCAGGTGGACTTCAACGCATCGTGCATCGCGGCGGGCATCACCGAACCCGGCGACATCATGAGCAACCTGGGCACGGTAGGCAACTTCGGCGTCATCCACCGCAGCAAGGACTTCAACTTCTCGCCGGTGGGCCTGTCGATGATCAACTTGGCCTTCACCATCGACTCGGCGGACACGTACATCACCATCCCGTCCACCACGACGGGCGGCCAGTCCATCCGCTACCTGCGCGACAACTACTCACAGTTGGAGATCGAGACCGAACGCGCCCTGGGCGTAAGCTCCTACGACCTGCTCAACATGCAGGCGGAGAAGGCGCCGCCCGGCAGCGACGGCCTGGTGATCCTGCCCTATCTGATGGGCGAACGCACGCCGATCTGGGACACGTATGCCCGCGGCGTGGTGTTTGGGCTTTCGCTCAACCATACGAAGGGCCACCTCGTGCGCGCCATGATGGAAGCAGTCGCCTATGCGCTCTACGATTCGTACCAGCTCATCATCACCTCCGGGCTGGACATCAACTACCCCATCGTGCTCAACGAGGGAGGCGCGGTCAGCAAGCTCTGGCGTCAGATCATCACGGACGTCTTCAACGTGCCGACCGTGCTTGTGGCGCGTCGCACGGGTGCGCCGTTCGGCGATGCGATCCTGGCCGGCGTGGCGACCGGCGTCTTCCCCGACTTCTCAGTAGCGAAGCAGTGGTCCGAATACGTAGCGCCCATGGAACCCAATCGCGAGAACCACGCGATCTACATGGACTATTTCAGGCTGTACAAACAGCTCTACGGACACGTGAAGGACGACTTCCGCACACTGGCCGCGCTGCGCGACGGTTCCTGACAGGACTGAGGCCCACATATGCCGCTTGTCCCCGCCCACGAAATCCTGGCCGACGCACGCCGGCGTAGCTTCGGGATTCCCTGCCTATTGGCCGGCAGTCTGGAGATGCTCGTCGCACAGGTGCGCGCCGCAGAGTCAGTGAATGCGCCGCTAATCTTGGCGTTCAACGAGGCCGTGACGCCGGACATAGCCATCGAGTTGGCAATGCCGGTCGTGGTGTCCGCCGCGCGGTCGGCCACGGTTCCGATTGCGACGATCCTGGATCATGGCAGCTCATTCGAGCGCGCTATGCTCGCCATAGAGCTGGGATCGTCGTCGGTCATGTTCGACGGCTCCGCGCTGCCCTACGAGGAGAACGTGCGCTGCACCGCCGAGGTGGTGCGGGCGGCGCACGCGGCCGGCGTCAGCGTGGAAGGCGAACTGGGCGCCGTCGGCGGCTCCTCCGTGGAGCTAGGACGCGGCGACGAATACGCAGAGTTCTCTGACCGACCCGGGCTTGGCCACGGACTTCGTGGAGCGAACCGGCGTAGACGTGCTGGCGATCTCGTTCGGCAATTCTCATGGCATATACAAGGGTCCGCCACACCTAGATTTGGATCTTGTGCGCAAGATTGCGGGGCTTGTGGACGTGCCGCTGGCCATGCACGGCGCCTCCGGCCTCACGGAGGAGAGCTACGGGCCCATCCTCGACTGCGGCATCAGCAAGGTCAACTATTACACGGCAATGGCGCGCGAGGTGAGCCACGAGCTTCGCGACTGGCTTGCGGCCGCCGATGAGGAGCAGCTCGTGTACCACGCAGTCTCCGCCGCCACGATGGAGTTCTTCGAAGCGGCGACAGTTCGGCTGCTGCACACGCTGCGCTGCGCCGGCAAGGCGAGCGAGGCATAGACGGCGCACCCATGCTCCGCGCCACGACAAAGGGATGGCGTACACAATGTCACTGATAGGCCTCGATATCGGTACAACCGGCTGCAAGGCGATCGTCTTCTCAAACGACGGAGCGATCCTTGGGCAGGCAGCTCGCGAATACGGCATCGACGCGCCGCAGCCGGGCTGGGCGGAGCAGGATGCCGAGCAGGTGTGGGCGCTGGCGTGGAGCGCACTGGCTGAGGCCGTCACCGCGGCAAGATCCGCGTCTGGGCAGACGCGCCGGTTGCGCTGGCGATCTCGTGTCAGGGTGAAGCCGTCATCCCGGTGGACGCGGACGGGCGGGCCCTTCGACCCGCGATCCTGGGCATGGATACGCGTACGGTTCGCGAGAACGAGATGCTCTCCGACCAATTCGGCGCAGACGCGCTCTTTGAGCGCACGGGCATGCCGGTACATACGATCAACACGCTGCCCAAGCTGCTATGGATTCAGCACCACGAACCGGAAATATGGCGGTCGCGCAGCCAAGTTTCTGTTGTACGAGGACTTCTTCCTGTCCAGGCTGGGCGGCGAGGCCGTGATCAGCCGCTGCCTCGCCTCGCGCACGCAGATGCTCGACATCCACACCGGCGACTGGGCGCACGATCTTCTGGCGGCGTGCCACATCGAAAGCCGAACGACTGGCAGTCCTGGGCCCGGAATCGGGCGGCGCGGCCGGAGTGCTGCGGCCGGAACTGGCGCACACGCTGGGCATCGATACAGAGGTGGCGCTGGCGTGCGGAGGCCATGACCAGGCCTGCGCGGCGCTGGGCAGCGGCGTCACCCAGCCGGGTCTCGCCATGGTTTCCACGGGCACGGCGGAAGTCGTGGAAGTGGCGATGGACTCGCCGGCGCTTACGCCCGCGCTGCGCGACGGCAACATCTCCGTCTACCGACACGTCGTCCCCGGGCTATTCCTCGCCATGACGTTGAACCACAGCGGCGGTCTCCTGCTGCGCTGGTATCGAGACACATTCGGCGCGGCGGAGATGGACCAGGCGCGCGCCAGTGGAAAGGACGCCTACGACCTGCTGCTGGCGGATGCGCCGCCCGGTCCGACGCCGCTTCTGGTGCTGCCCCACTTTGCCGGCAGCGGCACGCCCTGGCTGGACACCGAGTCCAAGGGCGCAGTGCTGGGGCTCACGTTTGCCACGGATCGGTCCGTCCTGGCAAAGGCGATCCTGGAAGGGCTGACCTTCGAACTGCGCATCAACCTGGACCTACTGCGCGACGCCGGGATTCCGATTGAGACGCTGCATGCGGTCGGCGGCGGCGCGCGCAGCCCGCTTTGGCTGCAGCTCAAGGCAGATATCTGCCGGATACCCCTGCGCAAGCCACGCGTCACCGAAGCGGCATGTCTTGGCGCGGCGCTTGCCGCAGGCGTGGCCGCAGGCGTCTATTCTGATTTCGAAGCTGCCGTGGCGACCGCTGTCGGTTGGCAGTCGCGCATTGAGCCGGAGCCGGCTTCGGTAGCGGCGTATGCGCCGCGCTTCGAATTGTACACACAGCTCTATCCGCTCCTGGCAGATTTCCAGCATCAACTGTAGGGAAAATCGGCTACGCCACGAGTAGTCGAACCAAACCCCTACGCAATCAAAGCACAGCGAGGCGACCACCGATGGACAACAACCAAATCCTTGAGCAAGCCCAAGCCATGATCCGCGCCGAAGGCAAGGTCGTGGAAGAGATCGCAGACCAGCTTGGCGACTCCTTTGTGGAAGCCGCGCGCATGATCGCCCAGGCGACCGGCGTGGTGCTGACTACCGGCGCGGGCACGTCCGGCACGATTGCCCGGCGCATGGCGCACCTATTTGGAACGACGGGCATGCACTCTTTCTATGTCAATTCCGCCGAGGCGTTGCATGGTCCGTCGGCCATGACGCAGCCCGGCGACGTGCTGATCGCCATATCCAAAGGCGGCAGCAGTGCTGAAATCAACCAATTCGCCTCGCTGGCGCGGAAACGCGGCGCCAAGGTGATCAGTCTGACCTGGGAACCTGCGTCGGCGCTGGCCCAACTGAGTGACGTCGTACTGATCGTGCGCCCGGACGAGAGCGGCGAAGGCGACGGCGTGTTGCCGTTCGGCAGCACGTTGGCGAACGGCGCAGTCGGTGATGCGCTCTGTCTCGTTTCGAAGAATCTGCGCAGATTCGACCTGGGCACGATGATCGAGACGCATCCCTCCGGTGATACGGCCGCGCGCATACAGGAAAAGGGACGCTAGCAGCTAGCGTCCCTCGAATCATCACATTGTAGTCAAGTGCGAACCCGAGTATCGGAGGGGTTCGGCAAACCCGAACGTGTCGGGTTCGGCCACTATTGCGGGCGCTCTCCCGCCTCGTCAAGACGTCGTTTGGCCTCGGCGTACACGTCGGCGGGCAGCGGTCCCTGGGACGCCACGGCCACGTTCTCCGCCAGGTGCTCCGGATTCAGCGTACCCACGATTGTCGTGTGACAGTAGGGATGGCTCAGCGTGAAGCGCAGCAGGAACGCCGTTCGGCTCTGTCCGGGCTCCAGCAGGTCGTCGAGCCCCGCCTTCTCGAACGTTCCCCAGCGGTCCTCTCGGCCCAGCCCCTCGCCGGGCTCGCCTTTGGCCACACCGCCGCGAATGATGACGCCGGCCCCGGACTCCCCGGCGGCTGTGATCAGGTTCTCGTGCTGGCGTTCCAGCGCCGAATACGGAATCTGGAAGACGTCGAAAACACCCCAGTCGATATAGGTGGCGAGGTGGGGCGATGTGGAGGAGCAGCCGATATAGCGCGCTGCTCCGGCTTCCTTCAACTCCAACAGAACATCGACGAGACCGGCCTTCTCCGCCGACGCCACGTCGGGGTTGTGCAGTTGCAGCACGTCCACGTAGTCCGTCTTCATCTTCAAGAGCGAGTCTGAAATGTTGCGCATCAGATTCTCACGCGTCCAGATATGCGGGGTCTCATCGTGGTCACCGGCATATTGAACGTGGCACCCGCACTTGGTGGCAAGGATGTACTCGTCACGCCGATCTGCCAAGTAGCGCCCGATGTAGAGTTCGCTCTTGCCGTAGTCGTTCGAGGTGTCGATGAAATTGATGCCCGAGTCGACAACCGCGTTGAGGATCGTCTTCGCCTGCTCGTCCGTGCAGGGCCGTCCTCCCCAGATGCGGCGCCCGCGCACTTCCATGGCGCCGTAGCCGAGTTGGGTGACCTCCAAGCCGGTGCGACCGAGCGTCTTCTTGATCAAACTTGTCATGCGCTTTCCTCCCGTTCATGGTTTGGGGGTAAGATGGAACTGTACCTGTGCTTGAGTATACGCGCTCCCGGAGGCGACATGCAACAATCCGGGTCCATAAAGGCGCATCGCAAGGCGTTGGCTGATCCGGATTGAACGGCGAGGATTGCCGCTCAAGGCGGGAACGACGGACTGAGCCGCGCCACGAGTGAAGCGCATCCGAACCACTGCCGTCGGGTGTGGCTCGCCAACCGCCGGTCTCAGACCAGTCGGTCTGGCCGCAAGACGCCACGGCAGCAACAGGAATACGGAACCGCCGCGCCAGGACGGTTCGTTATGGGACGTGATGTACAGACGAATTCTCCTCGGACTTGCGCTGACCGGCCTTGTCCTCACAACGTACTCGATTCTGCGACCCGCGCGAGCCCGCGCCTGAGCTCATCCGGCTTGCGGTGCGTGCGACCCTGCACGCCATGCCCACGTCGACGCCCTACTTCGTCGAGGTGACCCGCGTAGTTGAGGTTACGGCCACGCCGTCGCCGACCGGGACGGCCACGCTGCTGCCCGCTGCAACAGACACGCCGGAACAAACGGAAACGGCCGGCGTCGCGCCGGCGGATACGCCTAGCCCGGAGCCGATAGCGTTTGCCGCAGCCGCGCCTGCGGTCCCTGTGCGCGTGGCCGGCGACGCCGCAATCGTCTCACCGGACTTGGCTGAGCCGGAATCGGCCGCGCCGGAACCAGTTGAGCCAGTACCGGTTGAACCAGTACCGGTTGAACCAGCACCAATTGAATCGGAGTCAGCCGCGCCCGAGGCCGCTGCGCCCGAAACAGTCGTCTACGTCGCCGGCCCCGGCTGCCCGACTTCCTCCGGCAGAACCTACTCGTTGATTCCAGTTGAAGGCGGTGGCCTCGACCATCCGCATGACCAGCACGGTGACCTGAATCTCGCCTTGCGCGGCTACAACCCAGTCGGGACCGTGACAGCGCTCGTCGAGATCAACGGGCCGACCGACGGAGATGCGCCCCAAATCGGGGCCGTATTGCCGGGCTCCCCGTCGCAACTGGTGAGCGCGTACCAAGTCAACCAGTGGGACTGGGGCTGCGGCGACCACGGCTGCCGCGGCGGCGGACCGGTCGGCGCCGAGGTGTCGATGGTGGGCCTCGCTGCGTCGCCGGGCGCACCCGTGAGCATTCCCTCGCGCGGCGCAGAAATCTACGGCGGCGGGTTTGTGGCGCTCGTGCTCTATGCCGAGGAGAGCCGGTTGACGCTCGTGTATACGCGAGAAGATTCCGTTGCCAACGGATATTCCGCGCACATCGAGAATGTGTGTGTGGACCCAGAGTTGCTCAACGCATACCGCGCCGCAAATCAGGCGGGTAGGCGATCATTGCCGGCCGTGCGCAACGGCGAGATTGTAGCCGTCAGCGCAGGAAACGAGGTCGCCGTGGCCGTACGCGACCGAGGAGCGTTCGGAGATCCTCGCTCGCGCAAGGACTGGTGGCGCTAGGCCGTCAGGCTGGACCAAGATCGGTCTCGAGGAGAAGAACAGAACGGCTCCACGATCCGCAAGATCGAATCGTGGAGCCGTAATCGTTTTGGGCTGCTGCCAGACTACCGCGAGTCTACTCGAAGATCGTAGCCGCCTGGTCGATGAACTCCTGCGGAATCTCCAGGCCCTGCGCCTCGGCGGCGGCCAGGTTGATGGCCAGGCTGCCTG
The DNA here is from genome assembly GCA_963752485.1 of uncultured Chloroflexia bacterium. GTDB lineage: Bacteria > Chloroflexota > Anaerolineae > Caldilineales > Caldilineaceae > JASGTU01. The sequence continues at coordinate 93,535 of CAVVYP010000006.1, read as the reverse complement.
CCCGTTGGCGCTCGATGGGCGTCGCTGCAATGTCCAGCTCGCCCTTGAGAATGCCGACGGCCAAGGCGCCCGTATCCAGACCGTCCTGATAGTAGTCCAAGCCCAGCGCCATGGCCGCGCCGCGTTCCGCGCTGGACGGGTCGTTGGCGATGAGCGGGATCTGGTTGTCGTTCGCCACCTTGACCAATGCCTCCAAACCCGAGACTACGGTGCTGTCCGTGCTGACGAAGAAGACGTCTGCGCCACGGGCGACCAGCGCCTCGGCAGCGGTCTGCACTTCGCTGCTATTGGCAATCGTCGCGATCTCGAACTTCAGGCCTAGCTTCTCCGCCTCCGGTATGGCGATCTCGGTGTTGACGACCGAGTTTGCTTCCGCCGGATTGTAGATATAGCCGACCATCTCGACGTCAGGCACTACCTGCGGAATCAAGGCCAGCGCATCTTCCACCGGGGCGAGCGCCTGAATGCCGATGACCCAGCTCGGGTGATTGTCCGCCGACTCGGCGATACCCGCTGCGTATGGGCTGGTGATGGCGTTGAACACAATCGGCGGGCCCTCCAAGTCCTTGGTCGCATTGAACGCAGCCTGCAGCGCAGGCGTGCTCGTCGCCACAATCAGGTCGACGCCCGCGTCCACGAACTTCTGGGCGATCGTCGACAATGTCGCGATGTCGCCTTCGGCGTTGGCTTCATCGATGACGACTGTCTCTCCATCAACGAAGCCCGCTTCGGCCAGCGCATCCTTGACGCCCTGCTGTTCCGCGTCCAGTGCAGGATGGCTGACAATCTTCATCATGCCAACGACCGGGATCTCGCCCTCCGCGGGAGCGGCTTCCGCCTCAGTCTCCGCAGCGGTCTCGCCGGCGGCGGCTTCCTCGCCAACCGGCGCGACGGGCACGGTGCACGCCGTCATGGCGACTGCCACCATGACAATGACGGCAATCAACGTCCACAACTTCATTCGTAACATCTTTCTCTCCTTGTTTGGTTTGCACAGGCAACCATCATACTCCGAACTGCATCTCACCGAAGGTCCACGACATCAGGTTTGCGACGATTTCTGCCAGGCTCACATGACATCGAGCGCCGGCCACAAGCTCCGCAGTGGTCTACCGCTAGCCTACCCTGTTTCAAGAATTGGACTATGCCTCTCCTACACCAGCAACAATTCGTCCTCAGCAAGCTCCTTGTGGCGAACTTGCGAGAACATGTCGATCAGGTCCTGTACCGTCATGTCTTCTTGCTCCTCGGCGGTCAGGTCGAGCACGATCTTGCCCTCGTCCATCATCAACGTCCGGTCGCCCGTGGTCAACGCCTGGTGCATGTTGTGCGTGATCATGAGCGTGGTCAGGCGCTGCTCCTGAACGATCGATTTGGTCAGCTCGAGTATATTCTCCGCGGTCCGCGGGTCAAGCGCGGCCGTGTGCTCGTCGAGCAAGAGCAGCTTCGGCCGCTCCATCGTTGCCATGACCAAAGTGAGCGCCTGCCGCTGGCCGCCGCTCAACAGGGACACTCTCGCGTCCAGCCGGTCTTCGAGACCGAGCCCAAGCGGCTTCAGAATGTCCACGAACGTCTTGCGCCGCGCCGGTGTTACGCCGCGCCGCAAGGCTCGCCTATTCCCACGCAACAGAGCAAGCGTGAGGTTCTGTGCAATCGTCATTCCTGCCGCGGTGCCAACAAGCGGATTCTGGAAAACGCGGCCGATCAGCGAAGCGCGCGCGATACTCGGCCTGCCGCGTGACGTCGACATCGTCGATCAAGATGCGGCCCTGCGTCGGCGTATCGACGCCGGCGACGGTGTTGAACAACGTGGACTTGCCGGCCCCGTTGCTGCCGATGATGGTCACGAATTGACCCGACGGCACGTGCAGGTCCACGCCGCGCAGGGCCTGCACCTCGTTGACTTCGCCCTGATGAAAGGTTTGGTGGAGATTCTCTATCCGCAGCATTCGTTTGCGCCAGTCCTAGTGCGCGTGCCGGTTACGGTTCGGATGCACGTTTCTTGACCACGTTTCTGGTTCGCATGCCGCACAAAACGCCGGCGATCGGCCAATCCTGTACACAACACTACGCTCGCCGTTTCTGCATGTGGGTGAACCACAGGGCCACCAGCACCAGGACAGCCGTCGCCAGTTTCACGTCCTGTGCATCCACCGAGAACGAGCCACCCCACGGCATCGGAATCGAAATCGTCAACGCTGCGGCGATGGCGACGCGGTAGATGACCATGCCCAGGACGACTGCGCGGGTTGCGGCCCGTTCCGTTCTGGGTCGAAAGAGCGTCTCACCCAAGATCACGGCAGCCAAACCGGCAATGATCAGCCCCAGGCCCATGTTGACGTCCGCGAATCCCTGGTACTGCGCGATCAACGCGCCGGACAGACCTACCAGCCCGTTGCTGATGGCAAGCCCCAGGACGATCATCGCGTTCGTGTTTCCGCCCAACGCGCGCACCATCTGCGGGTTGTCGCCCGTGGCGCGCATGGTCAGACCGACTTCGGTATGCATGAAGTAGTCCAGCAGCCACTTGACGACAATCGTCACCACGAGGAACAGCAGGATAGCCAGAATGTTGTTGGACATTCTCGCCAGCTTCTCCCCGCCGATGCTGAACATAAGCTCTCGGAACGGATCGGCGAATCGCGTAGAAGACCGTTGGTACGTTCAGCAGCGGGATATTGGAGCGCCCCATAATGCGCAGGTTGATGCTGATCAATCCCGTGGTCACAAGGATGGATGCCAGCAGGCTGTGGATCTTCAGGCGCGTGGCGATAAATGCCGTGGTCATGCCGGCAGCCGCGCCGCCGGCGATGGCGACGGGGAGCGTGACGAACGGGTTCACCCCGGCAGTGATGAGTGTGGCGGAAAGCGCCGCTCCCAAGGGGAAGCTGCCGTCAATGGTAAGGTCGGGGAAGTCCAGGACTCGGAAGGAGATGTATACGCCCATGGCGACGAAGCCAAAACCGAGACCCGCGGCGATGGCCCCCAACCACACGTTGAACGACATCTGGCGCACGCTGGGCGCGATCAGCAGAGCGATGAAGCCGATCAGCACGGCAATCACCGCCCATCTTCTCCAATTGGGCCTCGATTGTGTTTGTGGCAGAGTCAGGCGCATAGCGGTGTCAGGTGCGTCGATGTGTCCTTGCGAGTGCAGCGTCAGCGCTAGAGTATCGTGCGCGCCCGTACCGCTTTCACTGCTTCGCGGCGGCGCGGCGATCAAGTTCAGTTGGGCAAACGCCGCAATTCTAGCACAGCGGGACACCGCCGCCAACAGCGTTCCACACGCGCGCCAATTGGCAGCACGCTGGTCTCCGCGCGCATTCCCTACATGGCCTGGCGCAGGATGGCGTCCAACTCGTCATCGGTCAGCGGAAGCGGGTTGCCGCGCATGCTGCTGGCGCTCTGGGACTTGGACACGATCTCCGGGAAATCCGCCGCTACCACGCCAAACTCCGCAAGTCCCGGCACGCCGAGCACGGAACACAGATCCTGAATCCAAGCCACGCCGTCCGCCACGGAAGCCGACGGGTCTTCGGTCACCAGCCGGGCAACGTCTGCAAAGCGCGCCAGTGTCGGCGAGTTCGGCTCCCGCGACTCCAGCGCCATGACGTTCGTCTCCACGACGAAGGGCAGCAGGCGTGCGCAGACGATGCCATGCGGGGCCGGATACATGCCGCCCAGGACGCCGGCGAACCCGTGGACCGCGCCGAGCTTGGCGTTGGCCAGCGCCAGCCCGCCAAACAGACTGGCCAGCGACATGTCCGTACGCGCATCGACATCTGCGCCATCCTCATACGCCCGGCGCAGAGAACGCGCCGCACGCTTCAAGCCCTCGACCGCGATGGCATCGGCCAGCGGGTTGGATTGGGACGAGACGTACGGCTCCAGGCACTGCGTGAGCGCGTCGAGCCCTGTGCTCGCCGTCACGTGGGGAGGCATGGTCAGCGTCAGCAGCGGGTCGACGACCGCCACGGTGGGCAACATGTAGGCGCTGCGCAGGCTGACCTTCACGGCCTCATCCGGCACCTTCAGCACGGCATTCTTGGTGACCTCCGCGCCTGTGCCCGCCGTCGTCGGGGCTGCGATCACAGGCAGGGAGGGTTCCGTCAGGCTCTTGCCCAATCCGACTACCTCCAGGTAATCGAGTGGTTCGCCGCCGTTGGTGACGAGCGCGGCTACCGCCTTGCCCGTGTCGATCACGCTTCCGCCGCCGACCGCAATGACCAGGTCGCAGTTGCCGTCACGGGCCAGCGCTACGCCTTCCGCCACCGAGTCGGTACTGGGCTCGCCGGACACGCGAAACACTGTTGCGTCGATGCCGCCGGCAGCCAGCGCCGTGACGATAGGCGACGGCAGATGGGGCAAACTGGTCGAGCGCCACAAACGCTCGCCGGCCCAGACCGGCTGCGAGCTGGGGAATGCTTTCACTGGTGTCGGCGCCAAAGATGATCCTGTCCGTCGTCGCAAATTCAAACGGCTGCATGGTCAATCCCACCCTTCGTCGTCGGGGAAGACAGCGTCGAATTTCACGCTGGACCGAGGCTCAGCCATGATGTCCGCCACGGCATCGCGCCACGTCGAAATAGTGTGCGGTCTCCTTGTGCTTGGCCGCGTCGGCCTCGGTGCGATACACCTCTACGAGGACGAATCGCGACGGATCGTCCTGCTGTTGCACGACGTCAAAGCGAGCAATGCCCTTTTCCTGGATGCTATTGCGTGCGTTTTCGAGGGTCGCCGCCTTGAATGCTTCCTCACTACCCGGCTTCACATGCACAAACACGTGAACAACAAACATGGCTTGTTTCCTTTCGTGGGTTGATGCAGCGCGACTGCGGTCGGCGCGACAGAGCGCAGAAGAAGCGGGCGCAGGCGAATGGAGCGCACTCGAGCATGGACCATTCCGTCGGCGACAGGTTGACTCGGTGCGCCAGCATGTCTAGTGTATCATGGGACCGAGCACGGCAGAATCCTGACGAGAAAGCCTGGAGATTGCATTCGGTATGCAAGATCGGCGCGACACGCAACGGGCCTGGAACGAAGTCAGCGCCGCCTTCCTGGAGGGCCGCCACACCGTCGGATTCGATCGACTACGGCCCCTTGTGCCCGCTGGAGGACGAATTGCGCTTGATGGATGAAGCGGTCGGCGAAATGCGCGGCCTGTCCGTGCTCGACGCCGGATGCGGCGGCGGTCAAAATGCAGTCTGTTTCGCACAACAGGGCGCACACGTGACCGCGCTTGACTTCAGCGAACCCCAGCTCGACCATGCGCGAACCCTTGCTAAAGATGCAGACGTCAAAATCCGGTTCCTGCTCAGCGACGTGGAGTCGCTTGCGGGCGTGCCCAACGCGTCACAGGACCTTGTCTTCTGCGCCAATGTCCTTCCCTACGTGACGCGTGTCGACCACGCCCTGAAAGCGTTCCGTCGCGTCCTGCGCGTCAGACGGCCTCCTGGTGGCGAGCATGGACCATCCATTTCGTGCATGCTTCTGTGACGCCGACACCTCCGATCTCACCAACTACGCCGAGCGCAGCTATTTCGCCGGCGGTCCGCGCGCGTGGCGCTTCCCGGGAGCAGGCGCGACGATGCACAGCTACGACCGGCCCACCGGCGCCTGGATCGACCTGCTGCGCGAAGCCGGCCTGCCGCTAGTACGGCTGCTGGAGCCGCCCGCGCCCCCGGAGATTCTGGACGACGTCTTTCCCGCCGACGGTCCGCTGGCAGGCCTGCGCAACATACCCCACACGTTGATTCTTGTCGCCGGCAAGACACCAGCAGGACTGTAAGCGGACGAACCTGGAGAGCACAGTCAGCCATGGATAAGACTATCGCCACTTTGCCCATCGCAGCGCCGATCCTGAACGTCGAGATCGACAACTACCGTACCAGGACCTATACGCTGGACGCACGCTTGGACGCCTACCCGGGCCAATTTGTCATGCTCTGGCTGCCCGGCTTTGACGAGAAACCCTTCTCCCTGGTGGGCTCTGATCCCGTTCGGCTGATGATTACGGAAGTCGGTCCCTTCACGCAACTGATTCACGCCAAACAGCCAGGCGATCTACTGTGGGTGCGCGGACCGTTCGGTCACGGCTTCTCGCCGAGACAGGATGCGCGCAACGTCTTGCTCGTTGGCGGCGGATATGGCGTGGCGCCGCTACTGTGGCTGGCCCAGCGCCTGGCGAGACGGCGCGTCACGCGTCACCGCCATCATCGGCGCACGCACTGCTCGCGAGCTCCTCTACGTAGACCGGTTCCGTGCGCTGGCGGACGATCACACATCCACGGCGTACCACGTGCTCGTCGCCACGGACGACGGCTCGGCCGGACAGCAGGGTCTCGTGACTGACCTGGCCGCGCCTACGATGGCGGCGGGAGACATAGACGGCATGTACGCATGTGGTCCGCACGCTATGCTGGCGGCCCTGCGCGCCTTGGCCCGGTCAGAAGGCGTAGCCTGTCAGTTGAGTTGGGAGGCCTATATGCGCTGCGGCATGGGACTGTGCGGGGCCTGCGAACTCGAGGGCGAACTGCTATGTCTGGACGGCCCGGTAGTTGGCGTCGGGACCTGACAAGTTTGCATCTTTGCCGCGGCTACCGTATTCTCGTTTGCGATGTATCGACGGTCTCCACGAGAAGACGGGTCCCACACGAGCGACGACCCTGTACATAGACTGGCATTCGAGGTACGCAAGACATGGAATCGGTTGTGGAACAAAGCAGCGCCGGCGCGGAAGAACAGACCCAACGACGATCACCGGCACAATGGCTGAAACTCATCTTCGGCGGCTACTTGATCGGCAGCGGTAACGTGGTGCCGGGCGTTTCGGGCGGCACGATGGCGTTCATCCTCGGCGTGTATGAGGAACTCGTAGAGAGCCTGCGCATGGCGGGCCAGCCGGAATCCTACCGTGCGCTGTTCTCCTTCGAGATCAAGAAGGCATTGCGCCTGGTCCACGCCGGATTCCTGGCGGCCATCATGATCGGCGCATTGCTCGCCGTCATTACGCTCGTTCCGGGCCTGGAGTGGATGCTGGTCTACCAGCCTGTGATCATCTGGAGCTTCTTCTTCGGACTGATCCTGGCATCGGTCGTTATCGTAGGCCGCAGCATTCACCGCTGGTCGATTATCGTTGGGACCGCCCTGTTGATCGGCGCAGTCGGCGCCTACCTTGTCGTGGGTATGGTGCCCGTGCAGACGCCGGACACGTGGTGGTTCCTCATGCTGGCGGTGCGCTCGCCATCTGCGCCATGATTCTGCCCGGCCTCTCCGGCTCCTTCATATTGGTGCTGCTGGGCAAATACGAATTCTTCGTGCGCGCCGTGAACGACCGGGATTTCGTGGCGCTCTTCTGGGCCGCCGTCGGCGCCGTGATCGGCCTCGTCACCTTTGCACAGGTATTGAGCTGGCTCTTCAAGCGCTATCGTGACGTCACCATTGCCGTACTGACCGGCTTCATGCTCGGCAGCCTGCGCAAGGTGTGGCCGTGGAAAGAGACGCTCGAATTCACCACCGACCGGCACGGCGAGCTCGTCCCGCTCATTGAGCGCAACGTGTTGCCTGCCTTACAGGTGAACGGCAGCTTCAATATGGAGATCGTCTACGCCCTTGTTGCCGCGCTGCTGGGGCTGGCGCTCGTGCTTCTTATCGAGCGTTGGGGCGCCAACGACCAACCGGTTGACTCCGAAGCCGGCATGCTGGAAGAAACCGTTGTCGCCGCCGCCAAGGCGGATGCCTGACGAGGCGGCATAGCCGTGCCTGAACGGGAAAGCGTCGCGGCCATCGTCGCCGCCGCCGGTCAGAGCACGCGCATGGGCACAGCCAAGCAGTTGCTGCCCTGGCGAGATTCCACCGTAATTGCAACCGTCGTCGCCAACCTCGTCCAGGCCGGGGCCGATCCGATCATCGTCGCCGTGGGGCACCGGGCCGACGACGTGGAGGCCGCGCTGGCCGGCACGGGCGCGACGGTCGTGAAGCAACACTCAGTACGAGCGGAGCGAAATGCTGCGTTCCTACCAGGTGGGTCTGCGCGCACTCCTCGCCGGAACATACACAGGCGCACTCCTGGCGCTGGGCGACCAGCCCCACATACCCGTTTCAGTATTGCGCCAGATTGTCGACGCCGCGCGACAGCACCCTGAGCGCATCGCCATCCCGAGCTATGACATGCGCCGCGGCCACCCGATCTTCCTGCCATACGTGCTGTGGGACGAGGTCCTCGCTTTGGGAGACGCCGAGACCCTGCGCGTGGTAATGGACCGGCATGCTGACAGCATCTGCTATGTCAGCGTGGACACGCCGGCCGTCCTGCGCGACATGGACACGCCGAGCGATTACGACGCGCTGCGGCCGTCCTGACGCGACGACGCCTCGGGCGCCCTGCCACGCAATTGGACTGGGCGCCACTATCCTACTCGCCGATTTCCACGCTAAGAATTGAGCCAATACGTTCGACAGGAACTCCACTTGCACAGGATCGAGGCTGCGATGACGGCGCTATATCACCAACTCAGACAGTTCCAGGAGCAGTGCGTGCCCGTGGCGGTGGCGACGATCACCGAGGTCAAGGGATCCGTCCCCCGCGAGGTCGGCGCCAAAATGATCATCCACCCCCTGGGCAAGCACGTCGGCACGGTGGGCGGCGGCTGCGGAGAGGCAGATGTTATCCGCGCCGGCCTGGACGTGATTCAGGACGGCGAGCCGCGCAACGTGGAAGTCGACCTGACCGAAGAGATCTCCATGCAGAGCCTGGGCGTCTGCGGCGGCGTCATGACTGTGTTTGTCGAGCGGTGGGACGCAGACAAATGACCGTCGACATCCTTGCCGAGTTGGTGGAAGCCATCGACCACGGCGAGCCGATAGCCCTCGTGACGGTGACGGCCGGCACAGGCGTCTACGCGCAACACGTGGGCGAGCACGCCCTGATCTGGTTGCGGCCCGAGATCAAGCAGTCCGGCGAACTCCACCTTGGCGAGTTGAACGAGACGGTGGTGCGCGATGCGCGCCAAGCCATCGAGGCGCGGCAGCACAGAAACCTGACCTACACGACAGGCGAAGGCGACGTCCGCCTCTTCGTTGAGGTGCAGGGACAGCCGCCCCATCTTCTCATCGTTGGAGCTGGCCACATCGCCGTGCCGCTGGCCTCCATCGCCTCCCTATGCGATTTCGAGGTTACAGTTCTGGACGACCGCCCCCTCTACGCCAACGTGGAGCGCTTCCCGCTTGCCGATCGCGTAATCGCCGGCCCGTTCCGGGACGAGCTGCGCACCTTGCGTGAAACGGGCCGTGGCTTCGACCCGGACACCTATGCCGTGCTAGTCACGCGTGGACACCAGCACGACGTGGACTGCCTGGTCGATCTACTTGACGATCCGCTTGCCTACATCGGCATGATTGGCAGCCGGCGACGCATCCAGGCCGTATTCCAGTTGCTGGAAAGCGAACAGGGCATCGCAGCCGGTCGCTTGGATGGCGTGTATGCGCCTGTCGGCATCGACATCGGCGCACGCACCCCGGCCGAGATTGCCGTGTGCATCATGGCAGAGATCATCAACGTCATGCGCGGCGGACCCGCCGTATCGCTCAGCGAGCAGATACGCCGCGAGCGCCAGTCCCGCCGCGAGCGAGCCCGATCGGCCCGCTGAGACGCCAACCGTATCCGACGTCGCCTCATCACGGAAATGGATCCGAGTCTGATGGATGACCGCACAACAATTTCTGACCTGCGCGCCGAGGTGGCCGAGTTCGTCGCAGCGCGCGATTGGACAGGCTACCACACGCCAAAGAACCTTTCCATGAGCATCGCCATTGAAGCGGCGGAAATCATGGAGCACTTCCAGTGGCTAACCGTGGCAGAAGCAGTTGAATTAGCGCAGGAGCCGTCTGCACGGGCCGAGGTCGCCGATGAGCTGGCGGATGTGTTGATTTACTGTCTCAGCTTTGCCAACACCACCGGCATCGACATCGCGGCTGCAGTACGCGCCAAGCTGGCGCGCAACGAACTCCGCTTCCCCGTCGAGGTGGTATCCGGCAAGCTGGGACCCTATCCCTCCAAGTAGGCATCAGACAGCCTTGTCGTTGCGCCTTATCGTTGCGCCTTGTCATTGCGCCCTGTCATTCCGGCCTTGAGCCGGAATCTACCCCTTCGAGTTCCCATACAACCTGGAACGCGAATTCAACCCACATCAGCCAGCCCTGTCATTCCGGCCTTGAGCCGGAATCTACCCCTTCGAGTTCCCATACAACCTGGAACGCGAATTCAACCCACATCAGCCAGCCCTGTCATTCCGGCCTTGAGCCGGAATCTATCCCTTCGAGTTCCCATACAACCTGGAACGCGAATTCAACTACATCAGCCAGCCCTGTCATTCCAGCCTTGAGCCGGAATCCACCCCTTCGAGTTCCCATACAACCTGAAACGCGAATTCAACCCACATCAGCCAGCCCTGTCATTCCGGCCTTGAGCCGGAATCTACCAATCCTCCAGTAGCGGGATTCCACCCATACTGAATGATGGGCGGCGGACTCCGTGCTGTGGCTGTTTCGGCATACCCTCCCTTTCCTTCACGGCAAATTCGCGAAGATCAGCCGGATCAGCCTTGATCTGCGTCCACATGCAAGATGTCCTACACGCCATTGTTTCCCCTTGCGAATAGAACACATGTTCTGTATGATGAAAATGTGCTCGACGTCCTGGCGTGCACCCTGCGATGTTGCAGGCCCGATTCGAATCAGAGTGCGCCATGCCCAATCGCAGACAACATAGCAAACGACGTAAAATGGAAAGCACCGCCGCCGCCCTGCACCAGCGCTACGGAACCCAGATCCCTGCGCAAGGCGAGCAACCTGGCCGGCCACGCCATCCCGCCCCACGTATCCACCGGCTTTCCCGCGCTGGATGCAATCACAGGCTGCCTGGGCGTTCCCCTGGGCGACATCACCCTGCTCAGCGGCCCCAACACCTCCGGCAAACTCACCCTCGCTTACAAGACGTTGATGAGCGCCCAGCGTTCCGCCCGCACAAACGCGATGCCCTGATCGCCATCATCGACATGAGCCACAGCACCGATCCGGACTACGTCTCCCGCGCCGGAATCGATCTCGAACACCTGCTCATCGCCCGCCCCAGACAGGGCGAGGAGGCAGTCGATCTCCTGCAGGACCTGGCTCGAACACAAAGCGTACGCGCCATTCTCGTCGACAGCCTGGCCGACTTGTACGCCACGCGCGGGGCCGGCCGTCGCCTGCAGGCCGCGCTGGGCCACCTACGCCATCTGCTGCGTTCCGCCAACTGTGCGCTCCTCTTTGCGGATGAACCCAGCCCGCCCTGGCAACGCTGGCTCAACCTGGATCGCAGCGCGGTCGTGCGCCAACATGCCGCCCTGCATGTCGAGATGCAACACGAACGATGGATCGTCGACGAGGGGGAGATGACCGGGTACTGCGCCCGCGCCCGCATTCTGAAAAGCCGCTGGACGCGCGGCTTCGAGACTGCGCCCATCGAGATCCGCTTCAACGGCGCCATCACCGCCCGCCCCACATGGTAAACGCCGATCTTCCACAAAGCTGCACCACGACCTCCACTCCCGGAGCTTCCTGGAAGATGGAAGAACCCATAACGTCTAAACGACCATGAGCGTACTCTGCTGTCACATCCCCGACTTTCTGCTCCATCTCGCCGGCCGCACAGACCCGGATGTAGCCGGACGTCCCTTCGCGCTGCTCGACGGGGAGGAGCGCGTTTGCGCGGCGTCTGCGCCGGCCCGACAAAGCGGCGTCCGCAAGGAGATGCCGGCGCGCCAGGCGCAAATACGCTGCCCCGACATCGTGCTGCAGCCACTGGATGTTCAGCGCAGCCAGGAGGAACAGGACGCATTTCTGGGCGCGCTGACCCATTGGCAATTGCCGGTGGAGACGCAGAGCTGGGGCTCCGCGTATGTCGATTTGAACCAGGTGGCCGATGTGGCGGAAGAAGTGCAGCCCCTGGCCGCGGAACTCGGAGGGCGCGTGCGTCGAGACCTGGGACAGGTTCTGCAACCGGCGCTAGGCTGGGACTCCGGCAAGTTCACCGCCCGCGCAGCGGCCGCCTATACCGCGCCCGGACGCATGCGTCTGGTGGGCAAGACTGAGGAAAGCCGCTTTCTCTCGCCGCTTTCCATCACGTTGCTCCCCCTGCCTCTGCCGGACCAACAGCAGCTACACTGGCTGGGCATTCGCACGCTGGGCCAGTTCGCTGCGTTGCCGCCGGCCGCCATCTGGCAACGCTTCGGCCCCGCGGGCAGGCTGGCGCAAAGCTGGGCCGGCGGCCATGACGATCGACCCGTGCACAACACCGTTCAATCGGCGCATCCGCCCCTCGAGTTCGACCTGGATCCGCCGACTTCTCTCTTGCACGTCGTCGCCGACACGGCCCTGGCCGCGCTGCAGCCGCACCTGCAAGCCATGCGCGACCGGCTGGAGGGCTGCCGCCGTCTACATCTGGACATGCGCTTTGTCGACGGCAGCACGAAACGCGTCACCGTCTCCTTCCTCGAGCCGACCTGCCAGCCGGATCGCCTGCACCAGGCGTTGACCCACCGGCTGCAGGCGCTCGAATGGCCCGCGGAACTCGACCGCGCGGCCGTCGCCATCCTGGAGACGGCCGAACTGCCCGCCGGCCAGCTATCGCTCTTCCCGGAGCTGCTTGAGCCAGCATCGCCGCTGCAGGCGCTGGCGCAGAAGCTGTCCGCCCGCTACGGCAGCTTTCTCTTCCAGGGCGAGATCGTCCAGCCGCATCACCTGCTGGCAGAGCGCCGCGTCCACTTCCAGGCGCTTTCCTGAACAGCACACAGCGGCAACGCAACAAAGAATCTCGCCACGCAGGGGGTATAGAGATGCTTGCTGCACTGCTGTGCAACAAGCGGCCCACCTGCTTGCCCACCTTGCGGACTACTTGACCCATGCCACATTCACCGGCCTATGCCGAACTTCACTGCCATAGCTGCTACTCCCTGCTGGACGGCGCATCCTCGCCGGAAGCGCTCGTCCAACAGGCGCTCGCCTGCGGGCTGGACGCGCTGGCGCTCACCGACCACGACAGCCTGGCCGGAGCCATCCGCTTCTGGGTAGCGGCCCAACGCGCCGGCCTGCACGCCGTCATCGGCGCGGAAGTTACCCTGGCAGACGGCTACCACCTCACCCTATTGGCGGAGGACCAGCATGGCTATGCGAATCTTTGCCGCCTGCTCACCGCCAGCCGCCTGGACACGACCGCGCCCCGCCCCGATCTGGTAGGCAATGAAATCAACGAGGACGACTGGCCGGGCAAGGTCGACCCCTCTCTGGACTGGACCTACCTGGAGGCGCACAACAAAGGCCTCATCGCGCTAAGCGGCTGTCGCAGCGGCCCCCTGAGCACACCCCTGTTGCAACACGATAGGGACGCGGCAGACCGCGCCGCCAAGCGATTACTTTCCGTATTTGGTCAAGAAAACGTTTATGTCGAACTGAACAACCACATGCTGCCTGGCGATGACACGCTGATGCGCCGCCTACTTGCCATAAGCAAAGCACAGCAGTTGCCCATCGTCGCCACGAACAACGTCCACTACGCCGACCGCAGCGGAGCCATGCTGCACGACGCGTTCACGGCCATTCGCCACAACGCATCGCTGGCCGCGCTGCGCAAGGAGGGGTTGCTGTCCGCCAATACCAGCCGGCGCCTTGCCACGCCCGCGGAGATGGCGGTGCGCTTCCGCGAACTGCCGGAAGCCATCGCCAACAGCATCCGCATCGCCCAGCGCTGCCAGGTCTCCCTCGACTTCTCGAACCAGCGGTTGCCCCGCTTCGTCACGCCGAACGGCGAAAGTGAATTCGCCTACCTCTACCAGCTCTGCCACGACAACCTCGCCGCCCGCTACCCCACGCTGAGCCCCGCCGTCCTCAAACAGCTTGCCCACGAGCTGGACGTCATCGAACAGGCGGGGCTGGCCGGCTACTTCCTGATCGTGTGGGACATCGTGCGCTTCGCCCGCACGGAGAACATCCGCTGCCAGGGCCGCGGCTCTGCGGCCAACTCCATCGTCGCCTACCTGCTCAACATCACCAGCATCGACCCGCTGCAGCACAATCTGCTCTTCGAGCGCTTCCTCAGCACGGACAAGTTCACCACGCCCGACATCGACGTCGACTTCGCAGCCGACCGCCGCGAGGAGGTCATCCAATACGTCTATCAGCGCTACGGCGCCGAACACACCGCTATGGTCTGCAACGCGGTCACCTATCGCGCACGCAGCGCCCTGCGCGACCTGGGCAAGGCGCTCGACTTCCCGCTGCCCGTGGTGGAGCGGCTGATCAAGTCGCTGGATACGCACTCGCCCACCGCCGCGGCCGACCAGATCCTGGCGCAACTCGCCGAGAACAAAGCGGCCGCCGGTGATGCCGCCGGTGATGCCGCATCAACCGGCGCAGACACGGAAGACGCTACGGATGCCCCAACGCCGAACGACTACCCGCTGCCCTCCACGCCTACCCCCGGTGATGTCACCGGTGAGGCCGCCCATCCGCTGGCCCTGCTCGCCGGCCTCCTGCGCCAGATCGACGGCTGCCCACGCCATCTCTCCATCCACTCCGGCGGCATGTTGATCACCGGTCTGCCGCTGAACGAAGTCGTGCCGCTGGAGCCTGCCACCATGCCCGGCCGCGTCGTCGCCCAGTGGGACAAGGACAGCGTGGAGGACGCCGGGCTGATCAAGCTGGACCTGCTGGCCCTGCGCACGCTGGGCGTGATCAGCGAAACTCTGGAGCACATTCGCGTCGCAGGCGATCAGCCGCCGGACATGGACACGCTGCGCCTCGACGATCCCGCGCTCTACCGCATGTTGCAGCGCGCCGACACCATCGGCACGTTCCAGGTGGAGAGCCGCGCCCAGCAGCAGATGCTGCCCCGCCTCAAACCCGTCTGCTTTGAGGACATCGTGGTGGAGGTCGCCATCGTGCGGCCGGGGCCCATTCAGGGCGGAGCGGTCCACCCCTATCTGCGTCGCCGCGCCGGCGAGGAACCGGTCACCTTCCTGCACCCCTGCCTGCAGCCCGTGCTGGAGGAGACCAAGGGCGTGCTTCTCTTCCAGGAGCAGGCCATCCGCGTCGCCGTGGCTGCGGCCGGTTTCTCGCCGGGAGAGGCCGACATGTTGCGCCGCGCTCTCTCCCGTTCTCGCTCGGACGAGGCTATGATGGAGCTGGCCGCGCGCTTCCTGGAAGGCGCACAGGAGCGCGGCATCGACGCGGAGACCGCTAAGGCTGTCTTCGTGCAGCTATCCGGCTTTGCCGGCTACGGCTTCTGCAAGTCCCACGCGGCCAGCTTCGCCCTCATTGCCTACCAGACGTTGCACCTGAAGCAATACCACCCCGCCGCCTTCTACTGCGCCCTCTTCAACCAGCAGCCAATGGGCTTCTACTCCACCGAAGTGCTGGCCGGCGACGCCCGCCGCCACGGCGTAGACCTGCTGCCACCCCATATCGACCGCAGCGACTGGAACTACACGCTGGAGCGCGAATCCGGCCACGGGCGTATCACGCTGCGCACCGGCCTGCGCGCCGTCTCCCACCTGGGCGAACAGGCCTGGGAGCGCATCGCCGAGGCCCGCCTACACCGTGCGAACGCATTCACAGATCTGGAGGATTTCTGCCGCCGCACAAAGCTGCCGCGGGACAGCATCACCGCGCTGATCCGGGCCGGCGCGCTGGACCACATGGCGCAGCGCCGCCAGCTTCTCTGGCAACTGGGCGACATCGAGTACCACATCAGCGATGACCTGCAGTATCCCGCCACCTTCACACCCGTCGACCTGCCTGAGCTTCCGCCGCTGGAGCAGACGCTGTGGGAATACGAGTTGCTTGGCCTCTCTGCGGATGGCCAAATCATGTCCCACTACCGGCAGCCGCTGCGCGACCACCCTGCGACGCGCGATGTGCTGACCACGTGGGAGGTGAAGCGGCAGGACAAGAAGTACCCGCGCGGAGCACGTGTGCGCGTGGCCGGCATGATCGTCGTGCGCCAGCGCCCGTCCACGGCCAAAGGCATCATGTTTCTCTCACTGGAGGATGAAAGCGGATTGCTTGATCTGGTGGTGAAGCCGGATGTCTATCCTCGCGTGCGCGAGGTGATGCACTACGCCGCGCTGGTCCTCGCCCAAGGCGTGATCCAGCGCGGCGACGGCGCCGTCAGCGTGCTCGTGCAAAACATGGTCCCGCTGGTCGGGTAGTCAAGGGTCGAACGGAAACAGCCAATGAAAAACCCAGCAACGAACCTCAAGCCACGTTGGCTCGTAATCATAGGTCGAGATTACGGCGCTTCAAACCCAAGAATCTGGTCGCCAACCGTGAAACTTGCCTGAGCACACGAATACTCCGCAAGCTCTGCACTGCTCGTCGAGTAGCTCAAATCGAAGCGACCACCGGGCAACGCAGGCCCATAGCCGTCAAAAGTGACGATTCTGGTCTCGCCGGGTTGAAGCGTGCCCAGCGCAACCGTAGCCAGACCCGTCGACACATTGCAGTCAGGAGAACACGAATACACCGGCAGATGCCCGGCGGGACTGATTCTCGCATAGAACACAACCTCAGTCGCCGTCGCGCTATTCGCCGGATTGGTAACACTGATATGTTGGCGGAAGGAAGCTCCCGAAGGCATCTCCGGTGGCACATCGGCGTCGCATTCCAAGGGAATGCTGTCAACCGACTCCGGCGCCAACGGCATCGACTCGGGTTCGGAATCCACCGGAGTCGGCGCAGGCTGCGGCACGGGATCGGGTTCCACCAGGTCCGGCGTAGGCTGCGGCACTGGTTCGGGCTCCACCAGGTCCGGCGCAGGCTGCGGCACTGGTTCGGGCTCCACCAGGTCCGGCGTAGGGGGCGGGGGCGCTATGAATGACGTCGTGGGTTCCATTGTCGGCAGCGCTGTTCCCTGATCACTGAAATAGTGACAAACATCTTCGAGCACCCGGCCGTCGGACGTGTTCAGGCGAGCGAAGAGGAGTTGGTTGCCAGCCGGAGGCTCGATATACGCATTGGAAATCGGGATCGTACTCGGCTGCACCCATACCGGGCCCCGCATCCTGTGCCACGGCTCGCCATCCGAGCTACTCCAAATCGTCAAGTCACCCGATGACGGCATGTATACGCTAATCGTTAAGAATTCGCCAACGTTGTAGAGACTTCCACATCCCCGATCAACACGCACCGACAGCCCATCCGGATCAGGATAATAGGGGACAATCGACACAACGGTTCCCTCTTGTGATGTAGCTGGTTCCGATGCCTCATGAGCATCGCTTCCAGCATCAGCAATAGTACCGTCACCGTCATTGGTGGGCGCTTTGCCCTCGGCGTCACTCGGCGATGGCGCTTCGAACAAATAGTCAAAACGCTCCACCTCAGGGGGAACATCGCCGAAGGAGCTCTGGAAAAGATCGGCCGCACCCACGGCGCCAGGCGCGAGCGCCACCCACGAAGTGCTGAACACAAACCACATCGCCATGCTCAGCAGTGCGATCTTTCTGTTCATCTAGAAACCTCCTTGGGTCGCTGCTGACTACGAGGTTAGTGAGTCGGCGATATCGTCGCCAATTGTATTCCACAACGCCAAACGAGGTTGGAACCGCGAAGTCGGCAGAGTGGGGACGCACACGCCCTGTGCTCGTCCAGCGCGGCGCCCCCTTGCACAACGGATTCGCCCACCCAGGACAACAGCTGGTCGCCTGGGTGGGCAATGGCTCACACGACACTAGCTCAACAGCATACAGTCTAGGAACCCATCCTACGGAATACAGACCTTCTGACCAACGTACAGCCAGTGGTTCCGCTGTCCGTAGATCCACTGATTGGCATGCAGAATGCTCGTTGCGGACACTCCGTACTTCCGCGCCAGCTTGTAGACGCTTTCGCCCGGTAGTACCCTGTGCGTAGCGCTACAATCGTGCGACGGAGACGGCTCCGTCCATGACGACTTCTTCTTCGGCTCAGGCTCGTGGCGCGTCTGCTTGTTCACGAAGTCTGGCGCTTCGACGGGAACGCCCGGATGGTGTGGCAGCGTTACCAGAATCTCGGTTGGGCTCACCGCAGTCCAACCGTCCGGGATTACTTCGCTCACGGTGTAGTCCGAGCCGGGGATTCTATAGTCCTCTAGCGGCAAGCAGATGATATAGCGCCCTTCTCCATCAGTAAGGACAGGATCCGGCGTAAAGCCTCCGGCGTCCACGGGCGTCGCCATGATCTCCCAGTCCGGGATACCGACGTTGCCATTTTCATCCAACTTCCGTCCCGTAATGCAGTACCCCTTCGGAAGCTGCTTGTTGTAGAAGATGATGTCCGTACAGCCGTCATCCTTGCTTGTCAGCACGATGCTATACGAGGACGGTGAGTCCGCAACCCACCCGGGTTGCATGATCTCCCGCACTGTGTACGGACCGTAGGACAAACCGGTAAACGAGGCCTGACCGAAGCTGTCAGTTAGCCCGTACGCGGCGAGCGTACCATCAGAACGAACGATCTCGATGGCCCAATCCGCTAGCCCGAACGCTTCCTGAGTCGGATCGGGTGGGACATCATACTTGAACACGTTAACACAGCCGCGCGGCTTCTTCTCCACGATGTTCTTGAACCGGATCGTATGCGGGCCTGGGCCGACCACATTCAAACGGTGAGCGCCAAGTGGCGGCGATATCGGCCACCACCACATAACGTCATTGGCAGGCTCCTCGGTGAATACCCAGGCTCCCGGGGTCACGTGGAACACCGCAACACCGTCATCGCCAGTGACCTGACTCTGCGGCGCACCGAAATCATTGCCATGGCCCGGATTTCCGCGAATCGTCCAGCCGGCTTGCGGTACGTGGTCATCATCAATCTTGATCGCGATGATTTCCACAATCTCGCGCATCTTGAAGCGGACTTCAGCGCAGTCAAGATTGCCATAGCCCACATGTACGGCCAGCCTGGTCGACGTGACACCTTCCCATCTGGCGCGACTTTCAATCTCAATTCCCCAGCGTCCCGGTCCTGGGAATTCGAAGGCGAACTTGCCGTCTTCGTCACTGACGGCCGTCATGTCCGGGAATTGGCCCAGTACTCCTTCATACGATGCCGTCACCGTCCATCCCTCAAGCGGTTGCTCAGCATGGTTGATGATGACGCCAGATACACACAATTTGTCGAGAGGAACAGGATCCTGTGGTTCCGCCATCGGGGACACTGCCTCAGGTCCTGCCTGAGCGAAGGCGGCCGTAGTTGAAAGCAACAACAATATCGCAACGGCAACTAGAGACAACAGCGAACGCAGAACGTAGCGATTGTGCAACACTCCCATCTTGTGAGATGACAACATTGGATGCTTCTCCTTGTATCGACGAGGGCTCTTCAAGGAAGTACTCACATATCCTATGGACAGGCGCTAGCCTGGCCGTACTGCAAGATGACGCACGAGTGGGACCTTCTAGGTTCGTGTATCTATGGCGCCTCCTTTCCGCGCCGGAGATCGGCTATGGCATGGCGACCTCAGCACTTGCGATGCTCCAGCCATCCTCGGCAATCGTCCAGATGCCTAGAATCGCCACCGAATTGTAGGATACCTGCGCTGTTGGGACCTGAAGGATTCGCGCTGTTCCACTGGACCGTGAAGACAGGACGAAAACTAGCAATAGTATAGCGAATAGCAGGTTAGAGATCAAGGCCCATTCTTGACCCTGTAGGGCCATGTAAAGTCGCGCATCGCGGACCTAGAGGCACATGAAGTTGCAGAAATCTGGCCTCTTTGTCGTGAGTAGGACATCAGGATGGGTGCGATTTCGCCAATTCTCGGCATCAGTTAGCGCGAATCCGGCGATGGATAACGGCGACTCCCGCAATTTTCATGGAGAATGGTCGTTGTTTTGGAAACATGAAGCAGCCCTACTTGACCCTGCGAGGGGCCAGGAAGGAATCGATCTGATCTTCAGACTTGCCGCTGCATCGTTTTGACACGCCCATACCCGAATGCTACACTCATTTCGCGCCGTTCCCATACATTCCCGCACCCAACGACGTCCAGGAACCGTACCATCCGATTCTTGGATATCCGCAACGCTCCAAGATCCGAGCCGGTCAAGAAATGGCGAATCCACGACAGTATACGGCAGACAACATACTGGTCACCCCGTCATCCTCGCCCGACGATCCGGGCCTGATTCTCTCCGTGACGCCGGACTCGGCCGGATGGGACTATATCTCATTCCAGGCGCGCAGGCTCGACACAGGCCAGTCATGGTCCTTCGAAACGGGCGATGCCGAACTCGCCATCGTCAACCTGACCGGAACCTACACAGTAGATTCCAGCCGCGGTTCGTGGCCCCACATCGGCGGGCGAACCAATGTATTTGACGCTGCGGCGCATGCGCTCTATCTTCCGCGCCACACGGACTTCACGATTGCGGCGGAACAGGGCGGCGAATTTGCGGTGACCTGGGTCCCTACAGACCAAGACCATGAGCCCTGGTTAATTCGTCCACAAGATGTCGAGGTTTCGATCCGCGGCGGCGACAACGTCAGCCGCCAGATCAACGACCTTCTCCCTCCGGGATCGCCGGTGCACAGGCTCGTCTTGGTCGAGGTGTATACCCCCAGCGGAAACTGGAGCAGCTATCCCGGGCACAAACACGACGTGCACAGTGAGGACGCATCCGGCAACCTCATCGAGGCGGACTTGGAGGAGGTCTACTTCTACAAGACGGACCGCCCGGAAGGCTACGCCTACCAACGCGTCTACACCGACGGACGCTCGCCGTTGCACCAGGCAGGCTACCCGATCGACGCGCTCGTTCGGGCGCGCGACAACTGCGCAGTCCTGGTGCCGGAAGGCTATCATCCCGTCGTCTGCGCGCCGGGTTGCACCACCTACTACCTCAACGTGCTGGCCGGCAGCGCCCAGTCCCTCGCCAACCAGGACGACCCACAGTTCACTTGGGTGAAGGAGACGTACACGGGCACGGACCCGCGCCTGCCCCTGTACTAGAGAGAGCGCAATCAAACAATGGCCCAAAGCGACATCATATCCGCCGCCGAACGCACATACGACTCCCTCCACATGGGCCGATCCTCCATCGACCTGTACAGCAACGACGTCGGCGCGCCCTTCGAGCAGATCACCAGCTTCGCCGCCTATGTCGGCGGATCGCCGACCAACATCAGCGTGGGCGGGCGGCGATTGGGCCTGAAGCACCGCGCTGCTCACCGGCCTGGGCGAGGACCCGGTCGGCGATTTCATCCTGCACTTCCTGAACCAGGAAGGCGTGGACACGCGCTTCAGCCCGCGCAAGCCGGGCCACCGCACCAGCGCGGTCGTGCTGGGCATCGAGCCGCCGGACAAGTTCCCGCTGGTCTACTACCGCGACAACTGCGCCGACATCGAGCTGACCATCGACGACGTGCTGGCCGCCCCCGTGGCTGACAGCAAAGTCCTGCAATTCGCCGGCACCAACCTGAGCAAGGAGCCAAGCCGCAGCGCCACCATGTTCGCCGCCGAGACGGCGCGCCAGGTGGGGACCGACGTGGTCTTCGACGTCGACTTCCGGCCCGACCAGTGGCACGACCCGCGCGCCTTCGGCGTCGTCGCCCGCTCCGTTCTGCCCCTGGTCGACATCGTCATCGGCACCGAGGACGAGATCAATGCCGCTCATGCTCACCGACCCGGCGCAGATGGAACTGACCCACTCACAAATTTCGGACGCACGGTCGCCGGCGACGTAGCCGCCGCCGTTGCCTTCATCCTGCAAAGGGGCCCAAGGCCGTCGTCGAGAAGGTCGGCGCACAGGGCGCGCGCATTCACCTGGCGAGCGGCGAGATCATGGACGCGCCCGGCTATCCCGTCGAGATCCACAACATCCTTGGCGCGGGCGACGCTTTCGGAGCCGGCTTCCTGTACGGGTACATCCACGGCTGGGATTGGCGTACGGGCTGCGCGCCTGGGAAATGCCTGCGGCGCCATCGTCGTCACGCAACACGGCTGCGCCAACTTCATGCCAACCTACGACGAAGTCATGGCCTTCGTCGAGCGTCGCGCGGCGGCCTGGACTAGGCGAGGTCGTCACACTTCGCAACAAGGGGAGAGCGATGGAAAACAACAAGACCGTGCGGCTAACGACCGCGCAGGCAATCGTCAGATTCCTGACCAACCAATACGTGTCGCGCGATGGTGAGCGAACACCTGTTCTTCGGCGGCTGCTTTGGCATCTTCGGCCACGGCAACGTCGCCGGCATTGGCCAGGCGCTGCAACAATACCCGGACTTCCGCTTCTACCAGACGCGCAACGAGCAGGCCATGGTGCATACGGCCGTCGGCTTATGCCAAGCACAACAACCGGCTGCGCGCCTTCGCGTGCACCTCGTCCATCGGCCCCGGCGCCACCAACATGATCACCGGCGCGGCCACGGCCACCGTCAACCGCCTGCCGGTGCTGCTCCTGCCCGGCGACATCTTCGCCCGGCGCAACGTGGCCCCGGTGCTGCAGCAGCTCGAATCCGAGCATACCCAGGACATCGGCGTCAACGACTGCTTCAAGCCGGTCAGCCGCTACTGGGACCGCATCTACCGGCCGGACCAGATCATCACCGCGCTGCCCGAAGCCATGCGCGTGCTGACCAGCCCGGCGGACACCGGCGCCGTCACCCTTGCGCTGCCCGAGGATGTGCAGACCGAAGCGTACGACTTCCCTGTGGAGCTGTTCGCCAAGCGCGTCTGGACCATCCCGCGCAACCGGCCGGACACGGCAGCGCTTCAGGCGGCTGCCGAGTGGATCCGCAACGCCGAGCGTCCGATGATCGTCGCCGGCGGCGGCGTGCTCTACAGCGAGGCGACGGAGGCGCTCAGACGACTTCGTCGACGCAACCGGCATCCCCGTGGGCGAGACCATGGCCGGCAAGGGCAGCCTTCGCTACGACCACCCGCTCTGTATGGGCGCCATCGGCGCCACGGGCACGACCGCCGCCAACGCGCTTGCCGCGGAAGCCGACCTCGTCATCGGCATCGGCACGCGCTACAGCGACTTCACGACCGCCAGCAAGACCCAGTTTCAGCACCCGAATGTCCGCTTCGTCAACATCAACGTGGCCGAGTTCGACGCCTACAAGCACAGCGCCCTCGCGCTGGTCGGCGATGCACGGGTGACGCTGGACGAACTGGCAGACGCGCTCGGAGAGCATTGCACGAGCGACGACTATCTGGCGCAAGCGCACAGACTGCACGACGAATGGGAAGCGGAGGTCGACCGCATCTACGCCATCCGCAACGAGCCGCTGCCCAGCCAGGGCGAGTTGATCGGCGCGGTCAACGAACTGGGCGATCCGGACGCCGTCATGGTCTGCGCGGCAGGCAGCCTGCCCGGCGACCTGCACAAGCTGTGGCGCGCCCGCCATCCCAAGCAGTTCCACCTGGAATACGGCTACAGTTGCATGGGCTACGAGATCGCCGGCGGCCTGGGCGTCAAGATGGCCGATCCGGAACGCGAGGTCTACGTGATGGTGGGCGACGGCAGCTATCTGATGCTGTCGCACGAGATCATGACGTCGATCCAGGAAGGCTACAAGCTCACGATTGTGCTCATGGACAACCACGGCCACAAGAGCATCGGCGGCCTGAGCCGTTCCCTGGGCCAGGAAGGCTTCGGCACGCGCTTCGCCTACCCGGAAGAGGGCGGCCTGCCCACGGACGAGGCCGTCGAAGTCGACGAGCTGCCGGTCAATCTGGCCCTGAACGCGCTCAGTCTGGGCGCACACGTCATCGAGTGCAAGAGCTACGATGACGTGGTAAGGGCGCTGGACCGAGCGAAACTCCTCAGCCGCACGACCGTCATCTATGTGCAGAACGACCGCTACGTCTCCGTGCCCGGCTACGATAGTTGGTGGGACGTGCCGGTCGCCGAGGTCAGCGAGTTCGACTACCGTAAACGCCGCCCGCGAGGAGTGGGAGGAGATGCGCGCAAAGGAGCGCTACTACCTATGATCTACTATATGCCGTTGGGAATCGAAGCAATCTACTATCTCTAGTACAACTCTGAACAGCCGCTCAGCTTCCGGAACGGTCCAGCACGCAGCGCGCTACCGCGACGCCGAGCCTCCCGGAAGCCAACGTCTGCCGCGCTGATTCATGCGGCAGGCGTTGGCCTACCTTGCATCGCAGAAAGGATCCAACGTGGCCGAAACCAAACAGCTTCTCAACTACGTGAACGGGGAATGGAAGCGCTCCCAGGCCAGCGAATACTTGGACAGTGACCAACCCGGCCAGCGCCACGGTACTGGCCGAAGTGCCGTTGTCCCCCGCAGAGGAAGTTGACGAAGCTGCACAGGCCGCGGCCGTAGCCGCAGCCGGTATGGCGGCGCACACCTGTCGGCGACCGCATCCAGCATCTCTTCAAGCTCAAGACGCTGTTGGAAGAGAATCTCGACGCCATTGCGCCGCACCATCACCGAAGAGTGCGGCAAGACCTACGCCGAGAGTGTGGGCGAAATGCGCCGCGCCATCGAGAACGTGGAGGTCGCCTGCGGCGCGCCCATCCTCATGCAGGGCTACAACAACGAGGACATCGCCCGCGGCATCGACGAGCACATGATCCGCCAGCCGCTGGGCGTCGTCGCCATCATCGCGCCCTTCAACTTTCCCGGCATGATCCCGTTCTGGTTCATGCCCTATGCACTGGCCGCGGGCAACTGCGTGATCGTCAAGCCCAGCGAGAAGGTGCCGCTGACCACGCAGCTGCATCTTCCGCCTCCTGGAGCAGGCCGGACTTCCCGCCCGGCGTCGTGCAACTCGTCAACGGCGCCAAGGAAGCAGTCGACGCCATCCTCGACCACCCCGTCGATTCGCGCCGTCAGCTTCGTCGGCTCGACGCCCGTGGCCAAGTACATCTACAGCCGCGCCACGGCCAACGGCAAGCGCGCCCAGTGCCAGGCTGGGGCCAAGAATCCCGTCGTCATCATGCCCGACGCCGACATCGAGACGGCCACGCGCATCATGGCCGACTCCGGCTTCGGCTGCGCAGGCCAGCGCTGCCTGGCCGCCTCCGTGGTCGTCACCGTGGGCGACGCGCATAAGCCATTCGCCGAGCAGATCGCCGAGGCCGCCGTCACGCGCAAGGTCGGCTTTGGCCTGGACGAAGGCGTACAGATGGGCCCCGTCATCACACCGGAGAGCAAGGACCGCATCGAGGGCCTCATCGCCACGGGCGCGGACGAAGGCGCCAAGCTTCTGGTCGACGGCCGCGGACGCGCCGTGGATGGCTACGAGGACGGCTACTGGGTCTTTCCGACCGTCCTCGACGATGTCGACCCGGCCGGCGAAGTCGCGCGCACAGAGATCTTCGGCCCGGTGCTCAGTCTCATGCACGCAGCCGATATCGACGAGGCCATCCGCCTGGTCAACGACCGCGCCTACGGCAACATGGCCTGCATCTTCACCAGCAGCGGAGCCGCGGCCCGCCAGTTCCGCTACGAGGTGGACGCCGGCAACATCGGCGTCAACATCGGCGTGGCCGCGCCCATGGCCTACTTCCCCTTCAGCGGATGGGGCGAGAGCTTCTTCGGTGACCTGCACGGCCAGGCCCATCACGCCATTGAGTTCTTCACGCAGACGAAGGTCGTCATCGAGCGCTGGCCCTCCGAATGGAGCCGCAAATTCTAGTCGCCGGCGCCCGCGCCTTATGACAAGTCGAAGGACCTATGAACCACGACATCGGCATCGGCGTGATCGGCATGGGCTGGATGGGTTCGGCGCACAGCCGCGCCTACCGCCAAATCGCCGACCGCTTCCCAGAATCGGGCATCCGGCCCCGACTTGTCATCTGCGCCGACGAGGTGGAGCGCCGGGCCCGCGAGGCGCAGAGTGCGTTGGGTTTCCAAGAGTCGACGCACGGACTGGCGCGCGCGTTGTCGAGCACCCGGATGTGCAGGTGGTCAACATCGCCGCGCCCAACGATCGGCACTTGGAGATGGTGCAGCGCCGCTGCCCAGCTTGGCAAGCACGTGTTCTGCGAAAAGCCTGTCGGCCGCAGCCCGCAGGAGACGGCGCAGATCGAACTGCTCGCCCGGCAAGCCGGCGTCATGTCCTTTGTGGGCTTCAACTACCGCTGGGCGCCCATGGTTCAACACCTGCACGGTCTGATCCAGGACGGACGCCTGGGCCGGCTGACCCACTATCGCGGCCGCTTCTTCTCCATGTATGGCAGCAATCCCCTGGGCCTGCTCACGTGGCGCTTCCAGGAAGAGTACGCCGGCCTTGGCGTTCTGGGCGACATCATGTCCCACGTCGTCGACATGGCGCACATGCTGGCCGGTCCCGTGCACCGGCTCGTGAGCCACCGCCACACATTCATCCCGGACAGACCGTTGCCCGTGCCCGGCCAGGGCACCCACTTTTCCACCGGCGCACCCGGCGACCCGACAGGACCGGTCACCAACGAGGACTACGTGAGCGCGCTGGTCGAATTCGAGAACGGCGCACAGAGGCACGTTCGAAGCCTGTCGCGCCATCTACGGGCCCAAGTGCGAGATGGCGCTGGAGGTCAACGGCACGCGCGGCGCCGCCAAATGGAACTTCGAGCGCATGAACGAGCTCGAGTTGTACCTGCCCGGCGACGACGGGCTGCATGACGGCTACACGCGGCTCCTGGGCGGGCCCGCGTACCCGTTCCACGGGCGCTTCAACCCCGGCGACGGCATCGGCATGGGCTACGAGGACCTGAAGGCCATCGAGGCATACGAATTCCTGCGCTCGATTGTCGATGGCGAGCAGCACGCGCCCAGCTTCGCCGATGCGCTGGCGCTGGCCAACGTACAGACGGCCATGATGCGCTCCTGGCAGAGCGGCTCGTGGGAGACAGTGCCCGATATCCGTCTTGACGGCATGAGTGCGCTCGACATCGTTGGAGCCACCTGATGTACCTGAAAGGCCACTACATACCATGACGGCCATCAAGGTAGGCAACGCCCCCTGCTCGTGGGGAACCCTCGAGTTCAGCGACACCCAGGCCGGTCGCCCCGATCCTGACCAAATGCTCGATGAGCTCAAAGCTACCGGCTACACCGCCTGCGACCTGGGCGATTGGGGATTCCTGCCGACGGAGCCGGAACCTCTAGCCGAGAAGTTCGCCCGCCGCAATCTGGCGCTGACCGGCGCATTCGTGCCTGTTGCCCTGACGACACGAGACGGCGCATGCAGCCGGCATGGCCGAATGCCTGAAGGCGGCCTCGCTTCTGCGCGACGCAGCGGCCATTCTTGGCGGCGAACCAGCGCCGTACCTTGTGCTTGCCGACGACAACGGCGCGGACCCCGTGCGCACGCAGCACGCGGGCAGAATCACTCCCTCGATGGCTTTGAGCGCTGCGGAATGGCGCGTATTCGCCAGCGGCGTCGAACACATCGCCCGCGCCGTTGCCGAACAGACCGGTCTGCGCACGATCTTCCATCACCACTGCGCCGGTTTCGTCGAGACGCCGCACGAAATCGACACGCTCCTGGACCTCACCGACGCCGAGATCGTCGGCCTGGTCTTCGACACGGGCCACTATGCCTATGGCGCCGGCGGTTGCGATGAACTTGTTGCAGCTCTGGACCGCTACGCATCGCGCATCTGGTACGTCCACTTCAAGGACCTGCAACCGGACGTCCTCGCCAGCGCCCACGCCCACGAATGGGACTACTTCGAGGCCCTGCGCCATGGCGTCTTTTGCGAACTCGGCGACGGCTGTGTGGACTTCCCGGCCGTCTACGCCTGGCTTCGCAACCATGACTACAGCGGCTATGTCACCGTAGAGCAGGATATCCTGCCCGGCATGGGCGCGCCGGCGGAAAGCGCACGCCGCGATCGGGAATACCTGCGTTCTATCGGGCTCTAGCAGAGTAGTCCGCTACGGCGCAGCAAGTGAGCGCAGACAAGGCAAGGAGAATGGACGTGCCCTTCCTCAACATTGGCCTCATCGGGGCCGGTCGCATCGGCCGCATTCACGCCGCGACGATAGCCACACGCATTCCCGCGGCGCGGCTGGTCGCCCTTGCGGATGTCGATGAGGCCGCGGCCGCTTCACTGGCGGAGGCGTACGGCATCCACGCAGTCTACGCCGCATACGAACCCTTGCTCGAGAACCCGGCCGTGGACGCCGTGGTCGTAGCCTCTGCCACCAACACCCACGCGCCCATCATTCAAGCTGCGGCGGCAGCCGGCAAGCACATCTTCTGCGAGAAGCCCCTGGCCCTCGAGCTGGCCGAGATCGACGCCGCCATCGCGGCAACGGACCGAGCCGGCGTGAAGCTGCAGGTCGGCTTCAATCGCCGCTTCGACGCCAACTTCGCCCGCGTCAAGGACGCCATCCTCAGTGGAGAGGTCGGCGCCCCACATCTGTTGCACATCATTTCCCGCGACCCTGCGCCGCCGCCCCTGGACTATGTGCGCGTCTCCGGCGGCCTCTTTCTGGACATGATGATTCACGATTTCGATATGGCCCGCTTCCTGATGGGCTGTGAGGCCACGGAGGTCTATGCCAACGGGGCCGTGCTCGTGGATCCGGCCATCGGCGAGGCCGGCGACATCGACACTGCGCTCGTCTCACTCACCTTTGAGAACGGAGCGCTCGGCGTCATCGACAACAGTCGACGCGCCGTGTACGGATATGATCAACGTGTGGACCTGTTGGGGTCCAAGGGCGGCGTGCGCGTCGAGAACAACTTCCCCAACAACACGACTATCAGCACAGTGGAACACGTGCGCCGGGACTTGCCCCTCCACTTCTTCCTCGAGCGCTACGCGGAGAGCTACGCCGTGGAGATGGCGGCCTTCGTCGAAGCCGTGCTCGCCGGCAGCGAAGTCCCCGTGACCGGCCACGACGGCAAAATGCCCGTGGTCATGGGGCTGGCCGCAGCCAAGTCCCTGCGCGAGCATCGGCCGGTAATGCTTGCAGAAATGTGGGACCTCAAATAGCCATATGAAGCATCTAGTCCGACCGGATAGAAGATGCGCCACGGCCAGGCAAACCAGTGACCTTCGGTCCGGAACAAGTGTGTCAGATCGTGGCGCTCGCCTGTGAGGCGCCTGAGAAATCAGGTCGTCCAATCAGCCAATGGACCGGTCGAGAGATTGCCGACGAGATTATTGCTCGGGGCATCGTTGAGACAATTTCGCCCCGGCATGCCGAACGGCTGCTAAAAAGGGGGATATGCAACCCCATCTCGTCCGCTACTGGCTGACGCCGCCTGACGATCCTGACTATGATGCCAAAATGACGGACGTCTGCGAAACCTATCGTCTGGCGCCGGAACGACACGAACAAGGAGAGCGGACCATCAGCACGGATGAATTGACCGGTGTACAGGCACTGGAACGAAAGCATCCGGGACTGCCGATGGCGCCTGTTTTTTAACGCCGAGAATTCGAGTACATCCGTCATGGCACAGCGGCCTTCATCCTCAGCCGAGATGTGGTCACCGGACAAGTGATTGCTATTGGGCACGGTCTGACGCAGGCTGGGATTATGCGTCTCGTATGTTTGACCGTCCCGAGCCCCATACTAATGATACTGACTTCACATAGGTCTTGCAACTCATTCGTTAAGTTCCGCCGTTCCGTGCTGTGGGTCTCCTGTCCGCACGGGCAGTGAATGGGGAAACCCAACCACTCGTGAGTCATTCGTTGTTCCGGGTCTTCGCATATCATCAACATGGCAATATGGATCGAAGTACCTCTGGCGGCGCGTCGGTGGGCCGGTTCGCGCGGGAGGGTCCGCCGATGCAAATTGGGCGATCGAGAATCGTTTCGAGAAATGATCGCCGTACAATCCGGCCGCGAAAGGAGGACATGCCTCGATTCTGATCCCTTCTTCCCGAACGTCAGATGTTTCGCGCAAACGAAGGATTCGTACCCACGTTTCAAGGAGAATATGCGATGAGTTTCTCAAGACAGGCTCTGTCACGACGTCAAGTGCTCAAACTCATGGGAACGAGTGCTGCCGGACTAGCGCTTGCGGCGTGTGCCGCACCGGGGATGGCGCCCCAAGGGGAAGGAAGTGCGCCCGGCGTCGAACGAGTTGTCGTCAAATTTGATGCCGGCAACTTCACCCCTGCCAAGTACACGGGCCAACAGCTCCAGGAGGGAGCTACTGAGCGGGTGGCATTTGACGTAGTGGCCAATGCCTACATGGAGGAGCATCCCGAAGTAGAAATCGAATTCCAGCCCATTCCAATGGGCAACCGCCGTGAGGCGGCCGTAACGATGCTTACCGGTGGCACAGCGCCGGATATCTCGTGGGCACAGCCGGACTGGGTAAATGAGGATTTGGGCAAGGGCTGGTGGCTTGCCCTGGATCCGTGGCTTGAACTCCCCTCTCCCTATGCACCGTCCGATCATCCCGCGAGCAAAGTCTGGCATGACGGTTTCTATCCCAGTGTCGATTTCTGGCGTGCACCGGATGGCAACTTGTACATGCTCCTCGGCGATCAGACTGCTGTCGGAGTCTACTACAACAAGGATATGTATGATCAAGCCGGCGTGTCGGCCGAGCCGACCACGTGGGCCGAATGGATGGAAATCTCCCAACAGTTGCAGGAGACAACTGGCAAGCCTGCTTTCGCGTGGGTCGGCGGCGGGGAACCGGCCATGCACGAGCTGACATGGGTCAGCGGTTGGCTGTCCAAGTACTTCTTCTGGAATCATATCCCGGATTACGACAAGGACGGCAATGGCTGGCCCGACAAGTGGGAGATGACTGACGCCATTTACGCCGGGACCTACTCCGCGACCATGGACGAGCAGGTCGCTCGACTGCGCACCATCAAGGACATGGCCCAATTCTGGCAGGAAGGCGCCTTGGGTATGGAATGGGAGGCTGCGTACCGCATGTTCCTCGGCGGAGAGTCAGCCATGGTTGTGGTGGGCGTCTGGATGCTAGATCGCTTCCTCAACGATCCCGAACGCGAGTTTGAACTGGACTGGCACTATTTCCCGGGTGTGACTCCTGTGACGTCGGGCCTCGTCCCAGAGGGCGTGCCCATGACCAATGTGGCGTCCGGGTATGGTTCGTTCCAGTTCTCGCTCACGTCCACGGCCTTGAACAACAATACCACGGATCAGGCCGCGGATTGGCTGATGTATTCGACGACACCAGAAAACATCGCTATGGTCGTCAATGAAACACCGAGCACCATCCCGAACGTGATAGGAGCTGACCCCCATCCAATTCCGGCCGAAATGGGATTTGCCGAAACTGTGCAGTATGGACCTTCCACCTTCCAAGAAGATGACTCCATGCTCGATTTCGAATACGGCATGAACTTCACATCGGTGGTGCTGCCGTATGCGGTTGGCCAGCTATCTGAGGAAGACATGCTATCCCAACTCCAGGGCTACATGGAGGCTGCAGCCGATCGAATGGATGCCATTCGACCGGAGTAAATAGGATAGAGCCTATCCTGACCAACCAGCTCAAGACACTCTGATGCGAGGGGGTGGCCGGTGTTTGGTCGTACACCGGTCACCTACCGAAATATCTCGCTTGGTACGTTTTCCGATTATGACGTTTCTTCTTTGGATAAGTCATGGAAACTACTGAAATCTCTAGCTTCCCCCCGATCCGCGCCGCCACGAGAGAAGTCAAGAAGTCTCGCCTTTCGTATCCGCAAGAACGCGACGGTTTATCTGTTCCTGGTGCCCACCTTCTTGCTCTTGGCGATCTTCACCTTCTACCCAATCTTCTCCGCGTTTTACCACAGTTTCTTCCGGTGGAGCGGCTTGACGACAGAATTCGTGGGTCTGGCGAACTATCGCGAGATGTTTGTTGTGGACAGGGCTTTCCAGGCGTCGGTCCCCAACGTTCTCAAGTTGACGGCATTCCGCGTGATCGTGGCACTGACTGTCCCGCTTTTCGCGGCCGAAGTTATTTTCAGCCTGCGAAGCGCTCGGACTGCCTATTTCTGGCGAGTGCTCCTAATTGTGCCCATGGTCGTGCCCTTCATTGTCATGATTCTCGTTTGGCTCTTCATCTACGATCCTCAAATGGGCATACTCAACACTATTCTGCGCAGTGTAGGGCTGGACAACTGGACACAACTCTGGCTGGGAGATCTGCGGTTGGCCCTCTGGTGTATAGGCTTCTTCGGGTTTCCATGGATATCGGGGCTCAATCTACTGATCTATCTCGCCGGACTTGACTCGATTCCCCATGAACTCTTTGACGCGGCGGCCATTGATGGGGCAAATCGGATTCGCCGCTTCATCAATGTCGACGTACCCATGATCATGGGCCAACTCAAGCTCATCTTCATCCTCACGCTGATCACGCAGCTTCAGAACTTCCAGGACGTATTGATCTTCACGAATGGCGGCCCCGGCAATGCAACTAGGGTCCCTGGATTGGTCCTCTATCACTCGGCCTTTTTCTACAACAAGATGGGGTACGCTTCGGCGATTGGTGTACTTCTCTTCGCCATAATACTAGTTATCACTGTCATCAATATGCGGTTCATCCGTTCCGATATCGAGTACATCCCGGATTGAGCGGAGGATTGGGAGACGAACCATGCACTATCCAAGCAGATCAAGAGGCGTGATGGGATTCATCGAACGCCGCAATGTGATGGGGAACCTGTTTCTAGTCCTAGTGGCTGTGATCACGTTTCTACCTTTCTACTTCCTTGTGATCACATCTTTCAAGACATCAAGCCAGATGCGCCACCATTTCATGACGCCCACTCTACCGTTGCATTGGGAAAACTACGTCGTCGCCTTCTGGCAACTGTGGAAGTATTTCGGGAACACGGTTTTGATTACAGTCGTAACAGTTCCACTGGTGCTGTTGGTTTCGTCCATGTCCGCGTTCGCCTTTGCTCGGTACTCCTTCCCAGGGCGCACAGTGCTCTTCTACACCATCATCAGTCTGTTGATGGTACCCTTTATTCTGACTCTGGTCCCGGCCTTTGTCTGGATAAAGCAGCTAGGATTGTTGAACACTTACTGGGCGCTGATTTTCCCCTACGTCGCCGGCGGTCAGGTTTTCGCCATCTACCTGTTGCGCAGTTTCTTCGCCACGCTACCGAACGAGATTTTTGATTCAGCCACCGTCGATGGCGCAAACAAGTTTCAGATGTACTTGAAGATCGCCCTGCCTCTCACAGCGCCTATGCTGAGCGTTGTAGCCATAGTGAACACGCTTCACGTATGGAACGACTACATCTGGCCCTTGGTCACCTTGCAGTCAGACAACATGCGCACGATCACCATTGGTCTACGCTATTTCCAAGGCCAATTCAATACGAATTACGGGCCGCTTTTCGCCGGCTATATCTTAGGATCGCTACCCCTCTTGATCCTCTTTCTACTCGCCATGCGTCCGTTCGTCTCCGGGCTGACTTCCGGCGCGATTAAGATGTAGTCCCGACCATTCTCATTCCAATCACAGAAGGACGAGGCAGCCCAATGCAAGCCAAAGCCGTCGTTTTTCCCTCCCCCAATACGGTTGAAGTCTGCCCGGTGGAATGCCCGGACCCGGAAGCCGGGGACGTCGTCGTGCGAGTCACCCATTCCTGGATCAGTAACGGGACCGAGGGATCCTTTTTACCGCGGGGAGCGCATCGCCGGCGACACCGCCTACCGAGAGGGCGATCCGTCACCATTCCCCATCGTCGCCGGCTACCAAAAGATCGGCGTTGTGGAGTGGGTCGGCGATGCTGTAAATGACATTGAGGTCGGTGAGACCGTATTCGCCGCCATGGGCAAGGTATTGAACATGTACGCGCCCTTCGCCGGGCAGATCTCGCCCTCCGTAAGCCCACGTTCCCACGTCTGGAAACTGCCAAAAGATGTAGATCCGATTGCATTTTCCGGACTCGTGCTTACGCAAGTAGGCTTCAATTGCGGCGTCAAGGCCCCCGTTTGCGTCGGTGACGGCGCCATCGTCATCGGCGACGGCATGGTAGGCCAATGGGCCGCGCAGACGCTAGCCTGGCGAGGCGCCAACACCGTGCTCGTGGGTCGCCACGACTACCGACTTGATCTGTTCTCAACCAGTCCTCTGCGGCATACCGTCAATGCGCATCAGACGGATTGGGTTGAGGAAGCGCGCGGGCTGCTGCCTAACGGTGCACGCGTCGCTGTGGACACAGTCGGTTCGCTGACAGCTTTGGAACTTGTGCGCCCCCTCCTGAATCAGTTTGGGCACATCGTCTCAGCGGGATTCATGGGTACGGATGATCTGATCTCTATGCAGGCCATGCGCGAGGGCGAACTGTCTCTAGACTTTGTCTCGGGCTGGACAAAACAGCGCATGGACAACACGCGCGATCTGATTGCTGCCGGCTTCCTGCAAACCCTACCGCTGATCACGCATCGATTCCCTGTCGACCAAGCCAGCGAGGCATGGGATCTGATCGAAACCAAACGTGAACCAGTGTTGGGCGTGATTCTGGAGTGGGACTAGACGCCCTTCATACCCCATCCGCCATATCCCAATTGGATTGCTTGACCCAATTCTCATTCGCCTAATGCGGGGAGATGATCCAAATGACCGACTCAATGAAATCCCTTGTGTACCATGGACCCGGAAATGTGACCTGGGGCAATCTCCCCATCCCTGAACCTGGTCCGGGCCAAATTCGCGCTCGAATCGACGGGATCACGACGTGTCCTCACTGGGACCTGCACCTGATGAGTGGCGAACCTATGTTTCCGAATCGGGCGTTGCCGTATCCTTACCCTCCGGGCCAACCCGGGCATGAAGCGGTCGGGCGCGTGGATGCCCTTGGAGCCGGTGTGGATGGTCCACCCGTTGGCACGCGCGTTGCCGCCTGGCGTGACCAGGGCCACGATCGGCCGGGTTGTTATGCCGAATACAACGTCTTTGACGCGCCGAACCTGTTGCCCATTCCTGAAGACCTTCCCCTATCCGCAATTGCACCACTTGAACTAGCCATGTGCGTCCAGGTTTCCTTTGATCAGCTTTCGGTCTTGACTGCCGTGCAGGTTGATCGGTTCGGGGTAACCGGTCTCGGACCTGCCGGCCTAATCGCCGTGCAAATGGCGAAGGCATACGGCGCGCGCGAGGTGATTGCAGTCGATCCGGTCGAGGAGCGCCGTCTACTCGCGCTGGAATTGGGTGCCGACGCTGCGATTGCACCGGATGCTCTGAGCGGTTCGCTAGACGCCGGAATCGACTGTACGGGCCTGGCGGACGCAGTCGCAAGCCTCATGGCGCACACCCGACTCGCCCTCTCGACATTTGGCGTGCTACGCGAACCAGTCGAGTTTGGCTTCAAACAATGGGGGGGCGGGTTGGCCCTTCTCGGCTATGGCAGTCACAACCGCGACGCAGCAAAGAAGGCACTTCAATTGGTCATTGCGGGAGACCTCAATCTCGCACCACTTGTCACACACACATTGCCATTGTCGCGATACGCTGACGGTATCAAATTGCTGCGTAGCAGGAAGGCCATAAAGGTGCTGTACGTGCCAGAATAGGGCCTGGCTTATTGGCGTTTCATGCCACGAGGTCGAGACAAAGATGGTTGGCCGATTTTCGACATCTCCGTGCTTACGCCCCGCTGCGCGAAGCGACCGGCTACATGGAGTTGGCAGCGGGCTATGCCGCGAAGATGGCAGTGCGCCGTTCTTGACATTGGCAATTGTCAGTGATAGATTCGGTGAGAAGATGTCGGGCGGACGATAAGCGCCAACTGCCCGACAAGTATGGAGAACAATGAACGTTTCTGAAAGCGTGACCCCGGCCGAACTTGAGCCGGAACCTGACAGTCCCGTCCCGATACGCATGGCCCGCCGCACGGCGAGCGATTCGTGTCAGACGTCTGTCACCAAGGAGAGCAGCCCAGGCTGTTCGAAAATCGCCCGCAACGGGAACGCGCAGGGGCCGGTAGGCTGGCTCGCAGCAACGGGATGCAGCTATCCCGGAAGCGCACACCCGCGGCGCGGCCCGGCACTCCCAGCGCCGTAGCACATCTGCTGCGCGCCGTGACCGGGTCCTCGCCCGGTCGCTTCCGGCGCAACATGTAGCGTCCGCATTCCTCGAAGTCCAGTCGCCATTGCGCAGCATTGGCTGTTTTCACGCGTCTGCGCGATCCAGTCAATGGTGCTCTCTCTGTGGCTCGCTCACAACGCCCGGCCAGAGCGGCCATTCACCGAGGCGGCCCAACAGTCTTCGCCTGTCGAGGCGATGGCAGTTCGAAGCCCACTGCAAAGTGCGGCGCGGACTCACGGAGGTGCATCATGGTCGATCCAATCAACCTGCTGGACGCCGTCGAACAGATGAACTGGTTGCTGA
Source organism: uncultured Chloroflexia bacterium (assembly GCA_963752485.1). GTDB lineage: Bacteria > Chloroflexota > Anaerolineae > Caldilineales > Caldilineaceae > JASGTU01. The sequence goes on along the minus strand of CAVVYP010000006.1, from coordinate 57,220 downwards.
ACAATGGCAGCCTGGGACAAGCAGTGGCGTACTTGCGTTCACTTCACCCGGCGGACGCAGCAGAGGTGCTCGCAGCGCTCGACGCCGAAAGCCAGAGCGCCCTCGTCGCGTCTCTCGAACCTCAGGAAGTTGCCGATATCTTCGAGCAGATGGACGAAGACGACGCGGCGGAAGTTGCCGATCGGCTGGACGTTGACGACTTCGCAGACGTGCTCGACGAGATGGAGCCCGATACCGCCGCCGACCTGCTGGCCGAGCTTGAGCCGGAGCAGGCCGAGGCAGTCCTCGAACAGATGGACGAAGCAGACGCGGTAGCGCCCCTGCTCGCGTACGACGAGGAAAGCGCGGGCGGCATCATGAATCTGCCGCCGCCGTCCTTGCGCCGGCAGATGACCGTGGCGCAGGCCTTCGCGTTTCTACACGAGCACTATCATGACGCCTCGGAAATGTACTATCTCTACGTGTTGGATCGCAATGGGCGCCTGATCGGAGTTGTCAATCTCCGTGCGCTAGTGTTGGCGAACCCGGACCAGACCGTTGAAGAAATCATGGACCGCGATGTGGTTGCAGTCCCAGCGGACATGGACCAGGAAGAGGTGGCCCAGCTTTTCGCACGCTACGACCTTCTGGCTCTGCCCGTCATCGACGCAGAGCACCGGCTTGTGGGCATCGTCACCATTGACGACGTCGTCGACGTGTTGGAAGAGGAGGCGACTGAAGACATCTACCGCCTGGCGCAGGTCAGCGGCGATGCGGAGATCTTCAGCCCGCTGCGGCACTCCATGCGCACCCGTCTCCCGTGGCTGTTCGTGCAGTTGATGGCTGCGTTGCTGGCATCCCTGGTTGTGGCCTACTACCAGGATACGATTGCGGCCGTGGCCATACTGGCTGTCTTCATGCCGATTGTCGCCGGCCAGGGCGGGAACGCCGGGAACCAGACGATGACGCTTGTGGTGCGGTCGCTGGCCCTGGGGGAAATCTCGCTTGCAGACAGTTGGCGCGTGCTTCGCCATGAGCTCCCGATTGGCGTCCTCAACGGCATCGTCCTGGGCACCACCGTTGGCATCATCGCCTTCCTATGGCAAGGGAGCGTGATCCTGGGCTTGGTGATCTTCGCGGCGCTGATCGCCAATATGTTCGTGGCGTCCATCGCGGGTTCCCTATTTCCGATGGGGCTGCGGAGGTTGGGCGTCGACCCGGCGCTGGCGTCCAGTGCGCTTGTGACCACGTCCACCGACGTGGCAGGGTTTGCTGTGTTTCTCGGACTGGCGACGTTCCTGCTCAACTACCTGCGGTGAGCGGTGTTGATTGACCGCCGCGAATCGGCGGTCAATCAACCGCCTGGCGTTTACTTTTTCGGGTCGTAAATCGTATTTGACAGGCATTGGCCCCCTATGCGATACTCATGCCAGCTAGGGGAGACGCCCTTGTCACACGGCACGGAAGCCAGTCTCGCCCAGCCTGAATCCGCTATCCTATATAAAGGAGGTGGTGCTAATGGATAACTGTTGTAGTCCCAGTATCCGTCCGGTAGCCTCACCTCAGGAGATTCTCCTCTAGGGAGTGCTACCGGACGACAGAGGCGCCCTTGCCCATCGGTGAGGGCGTTTCTGTTTTCTGACCACTCTCGCGCTGATCGTCGGCCGCAGCCTCACCTTCTCTTCGGCGTTCTACGAACATCTGATACACTGTGAGAAGTGCACGCCCGCAAGGATCACGCGAAACAACCCCATTCTTGAAGGAGGCGACCCAGCGATGCGCATCCTACTCGGCGGTCTGACCCACGAGGCAAACACCTTCTGTCCCCATGCGGCCGAACTATCCGATTTCGACAGCCGGCAGGTGATGCGCGGTGAGCAGATGCTCGAGAACTGGCAACAGACGCGCACTGAGCAGGCAGGTGCGCTGAGCATATTCAGCCGCACGCCCGACTGTGTCGTCGTCCCGACCTTTCTGGCGCGCGGGCTCTCCGCCGGTCCCATCCAGGACGAGACCTACACTGTCCTCCGTGACGAGCTGCTCGCCAGCCTCGAGGCTGCGCTCCCGGCCGACGGCGTGCTGCTGGTTCTCCACGGGGCGATGATGGCCGAGAACGAACCGGACGCCACAGGCGACGTGCTGCAACGCGTGCGCGCCCTCGTCGGGACCGGACGTCCCGGTCGTCGGCACACTCGACCTGCACGCCAATGTCACCCAGCGCATGGTCGACCAGGCCACGGCCCTGATCGGCTACCACACCGCGCCTCACGTAGACATGTACGAAACCGGCCGCATGGCCGCCGAGACGCTTGTACGCTGCGCGCAGCGTGACCTCGCGCCTACCTCCGCCCTCGTGCGCATCCCAATGATCGTGCCGCCGGAGAACAGTACCCACGACTGGGGCCCGCTGGCGGTCGTGATCGACGCGGCCGTCGGCCTGGAGAAATCGGGCGAAATCCTGCATGCCAGTGTCTACCCGGTCCAACCGTGGATGGACACCGCCGACATGGCGGCTTCGGTCCTCGTCGTCACCGACAGTGATGCGGACGCGCGCGCGGTCCCACGCTACTACGCTGGCAGAAAAGCTTTGGTCGCTCCGACGCGAGTTCTCCGTCGAATTGACGGCCCCGGACGAGGCGGTCAGCCGCGCCCTCGCCCGCGAATCCGGAACCGTTGTCCTCTGCGATTCGGCCGATTCCACCACCTCCGGCTCCACTGGGGACAGCACGGTAGTTCTGGCCGCACTCTTGCGCGCCGCGCCCATTGATGCCGTTGCCCTGGCGAACGTCGTCGACCCGGATGTCGTTGCCCAGGCCATCGAGGCAGGCGTCGGCGCCACCGTGCGCGTCAATGTAGGCGGCAAGCGCGCCCCGCAATACTTCGAGCCCGTCACCTTGGATGCCTACGTCAAGACGATTTCTGACGGCGTATTCACGTTCAAAGGGCCGGGCATGCGCGGCGTGCCCCACCAGATGGGACGCACCGTGGTGCTGGTCAGTGCAGGCATTCATCTCGTCGTCATGGAGCACGCCGTTTCCCAGTGGGACCCGCAGCTCTATCGCAGCCTGGGCGAGGAGCCATCCGACGCACGCATGGTGCAGGTGAAGTCCCCGATGGCCTTCCGCGCCGGCTACGAGGGCATCTTTGACGAGGTGATCATCGTGGCCGCGCCCGGGGCCGCCAACCCGGATATCGCCGGCCTGCCCTGGCAGCATCTGCCCAGACCGATCTACCCCCTGGACCCGGACCTCGTCTGGCCGTAGATCTGGCGCACGCTTTCACAATAGTTCTTGCGGGCACACAACTGATTCACAAGAGCTATTGCGCACGTCCACGCTGGAAGCCATGTCACGACACACGAAAGCCACCCGCAACGGAGACATTAATGTCAGCCACACAGACGACCAACCTTGCGCAAACGGAATCCCTCTGGAACCGCGCGCGCGACGTGATGCCAGGCGGGGTCAACGCATCCGCGCGCATGAACGGCGCGCTCGGCCACCCGCTCTTCTTCCAGCGCGGCGACGGCGCCTACCTGTTCGATGTCGATGGCAACCGCTACATCGACTACTGCACGTCACATGGGGCGAGCCTGCTTGGCCACGGCCACCCGGGCGTCGCAGAAGCTGTGCACAACTCGCTCGCCCTGGGCGGGATGCTGGCCTGCGAGACGGAGCTGCAGGTCGAGGTCGCTGAGCGACTGCTCGCTCTCTTTCCCGGCATGGACATGGTGCGCTACACCTGCTCCGGCACCGAGACTACGTGGCTCGCCCTGCGCGTGGCCCGCGCCTACACGGGCAAGTACGATGTGATCAAGTTCGAAGGTCACTACCACGGCGTCAACGACATCGTCGGCTATAGCCATTGGCCCGACCTGGACAAGGCAGGCCCGGCAGATCGTCCCAATGCCGTGCCGGATTCCGCCGGCATCCCGCCCGAAAACGACGAACGCATCACGCTGCTGCCGTTCAACGATGCCGAGACCTTCGAGCGCACCGTGCGGGCCAAGGCGGACACTCTGGCCGCCGTGATCATGGAGCCGGTCAGCTTCGATTCGTGCGGCCTGATTCCGACGCCAGAGTTCCTGCGCACCGTGCGCGAACTGACGCGCGAGCTGGGCATCGTGCTCATCTTTGACGAGATCCTGTCCGGCTTCCGCAAGCGACCAGGCGCCATCCTCGGCGACGCATGCATCCCCGACATGACCGTGCTGGGCAAGGCCGTCGGCGGCGGGATGCCCATCTCCGCCTTCATGGGCCGCCGCGACATCATGGAGACGTGCACGCCTGTCGGCCCGGCGCTGCACAGCGGCACCTATAACGCGCCGCCCGTCCTTGTCAGCGCAATCGGCGCGTTCCTGGACGAGATCGCACAGCCCGACTTCTATGTGCGATCTGCTGGCCAGTGGGGAACGACTGTACGACGGCATGCGCGAGATCATGCAACGCGCAGGGATCCGGGCGTGGGTGCAGGGCGTGGGCGCGCGCTTCGGCCTGCTCTTCGGCCTGGACGAGGAACCGCGCAACTACCGCGACATCGCCAGGCAGGATATGGACGCCATGCGGCGTTTCCATTTGGCGTGCCTGGAGCGCGGCGTCTATCTGCACTATGTTTCGCCGCACCACGGCTATTCCAGCGCGCACACACCGGCCGACATCGACGAGACGCTAACCATCTTCGACGACGCGGCCGGCGCGCTGACGTGACGATTGGGCGAATCCGCCCGGCTAGGTGGGAGCCTTTGCCGCGAGCGCCGGAACGCCGATTAGGGTTAGCAGCTCGCGCAATTCGTCCCGTTCGGTGGATGTCAGCGTACGCGACGGCAGCCGGCTAGGGCCGCCTGGCCGGCCGACGAGTTCCAGCGCCGCGCGCACGGGCGGCGCTTCCCCGCTGTCTGAATCCCGTACGCGCCGACTTCTTCCGCATGGTGCGCCAACTGCAGCATGACGTACGCGCTGCGGTACGGCAAAGGCATCCTTCTTCACATGTACTGAAAGTTGTTATGTGCTTGATTGCTTTGACTTCCCGGCGAGCATATGGTAAGGTTTTTCCAGACTCAGCGACAATCTATCGGCGCCGCACTTTCCGCTCGCAGGGGTACACTTCGGCAGTCTGGTAGCCACGTGCTTGACCATTCATTGCGCCATCGACCAGCCTACTTCGCTGATCCGCGTCGGGATCAGCGAGCCCTGTGAAGATACCGGTCTAGCGCATAGCATCGTCCAATTCCCACGCGTGCTCAGGTTATCTGCATTGATGAAATGCGATAGGTCTCGGCCAAGACGTAGTCGAACGCACAGGGAAGACAGGCCTCCTGTCGCCATCCGTATTCCTAACGCAAGAAACCCCAAAAGGAGATCCCGCCACTAGTCGCGTTCGCCGTGCATGGTCGTGAAAGCGCATTGTAGTTTTTTGCGAGCATACCGCTACTGGGGAGTGACCATTTCCCGAACTCGCCCATTGAGACACACACTGTACGTCACGCGGGAGCAAGGAGGACAGCCATAACTACTACAGAATAGACTTGACTGACATCCATCGGCCCGAGAAGTTCACCTAGCCAACAGAAGTCGGCAATCGAATGATGAGAAGTCCATCAAGGAGGATAGGACAATGAAGTTTCGCTATGTCTTAATCTTGGCTGCCATCCTGGCCCTGCTGAGCCTTGGAGCATGCGCTTCAGCGCCCGAATCTGAACAGGAGGCGGAGGCGGAAGCGGTAGCAGCGGACGTGGCTGAAGAAGAGGAACAAGCCGAAGTCGACGCCATGCCCGCCGATGAGCCAGCCGAGGACGCCTTAGCCGGCTCGGGCCTGGTGGGTGTGCTCGAAGGCGTCTCCTACGTCGACGAGATTCCTGCTTCCTTCAATGAAGCCCCTATGTTGGCCGAAAAGGTGGCGGCCGGCGAGCTGCCTCCTGTCGAAGAACGGTTGCCCGCAGAACCGTTGGTGCTGCAACCTGTGAATGAGATTGGCAAGTATGGCGGAATCTGGAGTCGGGGCTTCCTCGGCCCGGGCGATGGTGAGAACGGCAACCGCATCAATGCCTCAGACAAACTACTGTTCTGGGATTACTCGCGGCACTGAGATTGTGCCCAGCCTGGCCAAAGGTTGGGAGCTGAGCGAGGATTCCAAGACAATCACGGTCTTCCTTCGCGAGGGCGTCAAATGGTCTGATGGCGCACCCTTCACCGCGGATGACTTCGTGTTCTGGTTTGAAGATCTGTACGGCAACCCGGATCTTGTACCGACAGGCATTGCGGACATGTCGGTCAACGGCAAGCCGGGCCGGGTCGTCAAGGTCGACGACTATACCGTCAACTTTGAGTTCGATGATCCCTATCCCCTGTTCGTGGATATGCTGGCCGGTGATACCCTGATCGGCGGCGGTCAGGCAGTCCGGCAATCGAACAACTCCACCTACGGCGCCTACGCACCCAAACACTATCTCTCCCAGTTTCTCCCCAAGTACTCTTCCGAAGAAGAAGTCAATCAGATGGCTGCGGATGAAGGGTACGAGAACTGGGTGCAACTGATTCACTTCAAGAAGGACTGGCAGGATAACCCAGAGTTACCGACCCTGGGCCCCTTTGTCACGGTTCAGCCCATCAACACCCCGAACTGGGTGATGGAACGCAACCCCTACTACTGGGCGGTCGATAGCGAGGGCAATCAATTGCCCTATATAGACGGGATCGTGATGACCCTGGCCGAAGACCTTGAGGTGCTCAACCTGCGGGCCATCGCCGGAGACTACTCGATGCAGGAGCGCCACATCGGCCTGGATAAGTTGCCGGTGATCCTGGAGAACCAGGAGACGGGCGACTACACCGTTCACCTGGACTTGGCCTTCAACGGATCCGATACCGTCATGCACTTCAACCACAGTTACGACGCCGACCCTGAGATTGCCAAATGGATGGCCAATCCCGATTTCCGCCGTGCGCTGTCGATGTGCATCGACCGCGATCAGATGAATGAGGCCTTCTGGCTGGGCACCGGCACCGTCGGCTCCACCGTTCCGGCGGACTCTTCGCCTTACAATCCTGGCCCCGAATGGCGGGACATGTGGTCCACCTACGATCCTGACCTGGCCAACGAAATGCTCGACGGCATCGGACTGGATCAGAAGGACGCTGAAGGGTTCCGAGTGCGCACGGATGACGGCGAGCGTCTGCGCCTGGAGATCCAAACCGTGGTGGCATTCATGCCCTGGCCAAAGCAAATGGAAATGGTGGTCGAGCAGTGGAAGGAATGCGGCATTCAGGGCGACGTCAAGGAGTATGAACGCACCCTGGCTATGACGCGGGCCAACAACAACGAGCACCAGATAATGGTCTGGAGCAACGGCGGCACCGAACTGCTCTATCTCTTCCCACGACACGCCATTCCGGTTGACCCGACCGAGGCATTCATGGGGCCCGAATTTGCCAAATGGTACGCTTCCAACGGCGAGCAGGGCCGCGCTCCGGAGGATCCCGGCCTGGCCAAGATATTGGAGCTGTACCGCTCAGCCGCCAGCAAACCTGAGCAAGAACGATATGAGATTGCCCAGGAGATATGGAAGATTCTGGTCGACGGGCAGTACAGCATCGGCACGGTTGGGCAGTCTGCGGCCTTCATGGGCGTTCGGCTGGTTTCGAACGACCTGGGCAACATCCCTGGCCGCGTCTGCATTGCGCAGCACTGTCGCACCCCTGGTGGTTCCCACCCGGAAACCTGGTACTTCACTGACGCCGAATAAGGTCTCCTAGCACCAGCAACCTATGGCTGGACGTCAGCGTGACGCGACGTCCAGCCATGTCTATGACTCCCCAGTCAAGGTAGTGTTGATAGGGTACAGCATATGGTAGCTTACATTGTACGTCGTTTTTTCCTGGCGATACTGACAATTTGGGCGATCAGCATTCTGTCCTTCGCGATTATTCAGTTGCCCCCCGGCGATTTTGTCGATGCCTACATCGCCCAATTGTCGGCCACGGGCAGCGTCGTGTCGATGGAGGAAGCCGAGATGCTGCGTGAACTGTATGGGCTGGACCAACCCATCTACATTCAATACATCAAATGGATGGGCCGGATCTTGCAGGGAGATTTTGGACAGGCCATGGAATGGCAACGCCCGGTGCTTGAGGTCATCGGCGACCGTCTGTGGTTGACGATGATTCTCTCTGTGGCCGCCATTCTGATCACCTGGGGTCTGGCTTTCCCCATCGGAATCTACTCTGCTGTGCGGCAGTATTCCCTGGGCGACTACCTCTTCACCTTCATTGGCTTCATGGGGCTGGCCATTCCCAACTTCTTGTTGGCCCTGATCATCATGTATTTTGGCTTCAAATACTTCGGGACCAATGCAGGGGGGCTGTTTTCGCCGGAGTACCAACTGGAGCCCTGGAGTATGGAAAAGGTGTGGGACATGATGAAACATCTTCCCTTGCCCGCCCTGATCCTGGCGCTGGCCGGCACGGCTGAATTGATCCGCATTATGCGGGCGAACTTGCTGGATGAATTGCGCAAGCCCTATGTGGTCACAGCCAGAGCAAAAGGACTTTCGGAAAACCGGCTGATCATGAAATATCCGGTGCGAGCCGCCCTCAATCCCTTCGCAAGCACGATTGGCTATCTTATTCCCCTTTGTCGTTTCAGGCAGCATCATTGTCTCGCTAGTGATGAGCTTGCCGACCGTGGGGCCGCTCCTGCTCAGATCACTCGTGGCTCAAGATATGTTCCTGGCGGGCACCATCATATTGATGTTGGGTGTGATGACCGTCATCGGCACCTTTGTCTCTGATCTGGTGTTGATGTGGATTGAGCCCCGCATCAGATTGGAGGGGAAATAATGGCGGAAGCCGTATCGAACCCTGACGAGAATAGGGAATTTCATGATCATGAACCTGACGAGGTTCCAACGACCGTAGAAGAAGAACGCGTTGCGGTAGCGACGCAATGGCAATTGATGTGGTGGCGGTTCCGCAAGCACAAGGTGGCCATGATCGGCGGTGTTGTGATCATCCTCTTCTATTTGGCCGCCCTGTTCGCCCAGTTCTTGGCCTACTCAAGCCCCTATTTCAGTGAAGCCCAACGATCGCTGCTGCCCCCGCAACCCATCCACTTCTTCGACGACGGGAAGTTCAGCCCCTACGTCTATGGGTTAGTAGGCAAACGGGATCCCGGTCACTTTCAAGCGAGTATATGTGCCAGATCCGACGATCAAGGTGCCTATCGTTTTGTTTGCCCATGGTTTTCCCTACACGTTCCTGGGGGTAATCAAGACCGACATACACTTGATCGGCGTGCCCGAAGATTCAGCCATGACCGCCGAAGAGTCCATCTTTCTTCTGGGAACTGATCAACTGGGGCGAGACCTCTTTTCACGCCTGATGATTGCCACCCGGGTATCGCTCTCTATCGGCCTGGTGGGTGTCGCACTCAGCCTTTTCCTGGGGGTCCTATTGGGCGGCATTTCCGGTCTCTACGGTGGGGTAGTAGATACCGTCATCCAGCGTGTCATCGAGATCACCCGGTCTATCCCCACGATTCCGCTCTGGATGGGGTTGGCCGCCGCCCTTCCCAACGATTGGAACGTCTTCCAAATCTATTTTGCCATCACCATCATTATCTCTCTGATCGGTTGGACAGTCCTGGCCCGCGTGGTTCGAGGCCGATTCCTGGCCTTGCGCGAGGAAGATTTTGTTACTGCCGCTGAACTGGCCGGGGCCAGCCAAATGCGTATCATTATGCGCCATATGGTTCCGTCATTTTACAGTCACATCATTGCGGCCACCACCTTGGCCTTGCCGGCGATGATTATCAGCGAAACCGCCCTGAGTTTCCTGGGACTGGGGCTGCGACCTCCAGCAATTAGTTGGGGGGTATTGTTGCAAGATGCGCAGAACATCCAGACTATCGCAATCTCCCCCTGGTTACTGGCTGCCGCTATCCCCGTTATCGTAGCCATTCTGGCATTCAACTTTCTGGGCGACGGCCTACGAGATGCAGCCGATCCGTATGGCTAAGAGAGGCTAGTCGATGAGTCAGAACGAACATGATTTGATCCTTTCTGTGAAGAATCTGAAAACCTACTTCTTCGCGGACGAAGGCACGATCAAGGCTGTGGACGGAGCCAGTTTTGACGTGTACTCAGGGCGATCTTTGGGCATTGTCGGTGAAAGCGGCTGCGGAAAGAGTGTGACAGCACGGTCGATCCTACGGATCGAAGAAGTCCCCGGCCGAATTGTCGATGGTCAGATACTCCTCTACCAACCCCAATCAAACGGGCAGGTAGTCGAAGTTGATATGGCCGGATTGGATCCAAACGGCCGGCAGGCTCGTTCAATCCGCGGCGGCGAAATTGGCCTGGTTTTTCAGGAGCCAATGACCTCTTTTAGCGCCCATTATACAGTGGGAAACCAGATCATTGAGGCCATTAGGCGCCATACGAATCTCGACAAACGAGAGGCCCGGAGTCGAGGTATTGATTTGCTGCGAATGGTAGGAATCCCAAATCCGGAACGACGCATTGACGAGTATCCTTTCCAACTCAGCGGCGGACTGCGCCAGCGAGTAATGATTGCCATGGCCTTGTCCTGCAGTCCGAGGATCTTGATAGCGGATGAACCGAGTACGGCGCTTGACGTTACTACTCAGGCTCAGATCATGGAGCTAATGCTTGAGCTACAAGAACAGACGCATATGGCAATCATACTCATCACCCATGACATGGGCGTCATCGCCGAAATGGTCGATGACGTAGTAGTAATGTATTTGGGACGCGTGGTTGAGACGGGCCCGGTTGACGATATCTTTCACTCGCCGCGACATCCATACACTAGGGCGCTCCTCCGTTCCATCCCCAGCGTTCTGTCAGCGCCACGCACCAAGCTGCCTACCATCAGCGGTTCGATACCTCATCCCTATAACCGTCCGTCCGGCTGTCCCTTTTTTCCGCGTTGCTCGGAATTCATGGCCGGCGTCTGTGATCAATGGGAACCTGACTTGCTGCCGGTGAACGACGAACAGCAGGTTAGTTGTTTTCTCTATCACGATCATGAAGGAAGCAGGGTAGGGGAAAATGAATGACGCCAACGGAGCGAATGGCCAGGTGTTGCTGGAAGTCAAGAACCTGCGGAAGCACTTTCCCATTCGCCGCGGCCTGCTGCAACGGGTGGTTGGGCACGTACGAGCCGTCGATGATCTCGATTTCTTCATCAATGAAGGCGAGACGCTTTCCCTAGTCGGTGAGAGCGGCTGTGGCAAGACAACCACATCCCGGTGTATCATCCGAGCGATTCAACCGACCGCTGGTAGCATACTGTATCGAACCGGCGCTGACCAGATTATCGACCTAGCAAAGGTGCCCAAGAAGAGACTTCGGCCTCTTCGCCGGGAAATGCAGATGATCTTCCAGGACCCGTTCTCGTCCCTGAATCCACGGATGACGCTATTCGATATTATTGGAGAACCACTGTTAGTCAACGGGGTGAAAAGCCGAAAGCAGCGAACCGAACGGGTATCTGAGTTGTTGGATTTGGTGGGGCTGCGCCCCGAGTATATGCAGCGATACCCACACGCCTTTAGTGGTGGCCAGCGACAGAGAATTGGCATTGCCCGTGCGCTGACACTCAATCCTCGCCTGATTGTAGCGGATGAGCCGGTTTCTGCGCTGGATGTGTCGGTACAAGCCCAGATTCTCAACTTGATGCTTGAACTACAGGATGAACTTGGCCTAACGTATCTCTTTGTGGCCCACGACTTGAGCGTAGTCAAGCATATCAGCCACCGGGTAGCGGTGATGTACGTAGGCAAGATCGTCGAGATGGCCGAAACAGAACCCTTGTTCAACAACCCAAAACATCCCTACACCGAAGCCCTGCTTTCGGCAGTCCCAAAGCCAGACCCGCGCCTTCGATCTGAACGAATCGTACTCAAAGGGGATGTGGCAGACCCGGCCCGCCCTCCATCTGGCTGTTACTTTCATCCACGTTGTGACTACGCGACAGATGTTTGCAGGGCTGACGCGCCCCGATCTGGAGGAGATTGAGCCCAAGCATTACGTGGCGTGTCACCATGCCAACGAATTGTCCTTGATGGGCATTGAACAATAGGCGGATGCAGGCATCGAAGACGCCATCCGCGCTCGCAGTAAGGCTTCCAGTGCATCACGGCGGCCGGCGCCGCTAGCGGACTGGACGCCCTGCGCAGCGCGACGGCGTAGGCGCATTTGGATGGCGCTGCGCACTTGAGCGCGGCCGAGCCGGCGCAAACCCGCCGGTCGGCCTTGACGAGTCACTGGGAATCATGGAAGATCCATTTGGCGCGATGTTTTGGGCAGACGCTTGAGCCTCGGGTGATGTGTCCGTTGCCCTGTGCCGAGGGCAGCGCCAGACGCCCTGCATCGCACGGCCCCCGGCGCGCAACGGGGCACAGCGATGTTCGGCCATAGGGATGTTCGGAAGGAGGAGGCTGAGACGTGCGAAAGGAGGACGGATGACTCCGAGTCAAAAACCCCGTAAGAAAAGCGAAGGTGAAATCGTGAGCGACATCGGGATACCGGCATCGCCCTTCAATTCAGAGAAGCTCATGACCGATCTGACGCGGCTGCTGGAGGAGCAGGAATTCGAGTCTATCGAAGAGATAAATGCATACCTCAGCAAGTTTTCCGGGTCCGGTCAGCCGATCCCGTCCCGCGCTCCTGCGACGCCGCTCGAACAGGCGCAGGAACTGATCTACCAGGCATGGGATAGTCCAGCTCGTAGGCAAAGGATCAAACTCGCCAAACAGGCGCTCAAGTTGTCCGAGGACTGTGCCGACGCGTACCTGATTCTGGCCGAGGAATCACTGTCGCCGGAAGAGGCGATCGAATACCTGGAGCAGGGCGTTGCTGCTGGGGCGCGCGCCATCGGCGATGACGGCTTCACCAACTATGAGGGCGAGTTCTGGGGCGTGCTCGCAACGCGGCCATACATGCGCGTGCGCTTGGCGTTGGGGATGGCGCTGACGGCCCTCGGAAACGTGGATGAGGCCAATGAACAATACAGGGAAATGCTGCGTCTGAATTCCAACGACAACCAAGGCGCACGGTACCTACTGCTGGTGGGCCTCCTATCGAAGGAGAATTTCGACGAAGCCGAAGCGCTACTGGCAACGTACGATGAGCCCACAGCGGACTGCATGTACACTGGCGCGCTGATTTCGTTTTATCGCTACGGTCCAACGCGGAAGACGACGAAGCGGCTCGAAGAGGCGATAGAGATGAATCCATTCGCGCCCGCATACCTACTTGGCGACAAACGAATGCCGCGTTCGCAGCCCGAGTACGTGGCCCTCGGCGAGGAAAGCGAGGCCGTTAGCTACGCAGCGGAATTCATGCCGTTTTGGCGACGGCGGGAAGGCGCGCTGGAGTGGCTGCGGGAAGTGCAGGGAAAACAGAAATGAGATGCTGCGTAAGGCTTGGCTAAGTAGAGAAGGGGCGCCTGATGGGATTCGAACCCACAACATCTGGAACCACAATCCAGTGCTCTGCCATTGAGCTACAGGCGCCATATGCAACGCAACTACGACCGTCTGACAGACCAACCGGGACAGGGTCTCCTGTCCCGGCTATGGCTGGGGGACAGGGATTCGAACCCCGATTGACGGATCCAAAGTCCGTAGTCCTGCCATTAGACGATCCCCCAACAGCACCCCCGGCAAATATGTCCACAGAAGCCGGTGGGCGTTCGAGTGCCGAGGCCCAGACTTGAACTGGGGACACCAGCATTTTCAGTGCTGTGCTCTACCAACTGAGCTACCTCGGCAAAGGAGCCAGCCGTATGGCCGACCCCTCGAGAGCGGGCGATGAGATTCGAACTCACGACCTTCTCCTTGGCAAGGAGATGTTCTACCACTGAACTACGCCCGCATATTCTGATTATGACCTCACCCGTCGACCTGGGTCTGTCCTGGGTAGTGGACCCGGTCGGATTCGAACCGACGATCTTCTCCGTGCAAAGGAGACGCCTTCCCGCTAGGCCACGGGCCCCCGTCTGCCCAGGTGCCGACGAGAGGACTCGAACCTCCACACCCTTTACGGGCAATAAATCCTAAATCTATCGCGTCTGCCAATTCCGCCACGTCGGCCCGATGCGCCAGTACGCACCCCATTGTAGGCGAAATCAGCGCATTGCGTCTGCAAGTTCTGGTGGAATCGTACCCCCGATTCTGTCGACCGCCACCTTGCAGCCATGACCACAGCCGGTCCGTCATCTGTCTCGGCAGTCTCCTGCTCGGCAGTTCATGGCTTGCCGGGCATTACCCGACCTCACCCGCTCCGCTGCGACGAGATCGCACTACTACGGCGCGACCCTCTCGCCTTGCTCCCAGTTGCACGCTCGCCTAGCCAGGTCATTGCTGCACCCGCTGGTGGGCTCTTACCCCACCCTTTCACCCCTTACCAGTACTGTCTCCAGCACTGGCGGGAATGCTCTCTGTTGCGGTTGTAGTCGACTGTCCGTTGCCGGACAGCCGCCCCCACTTACGGTTTCGTGAGGCAGCCCTTCAGCCAGTGAACCGGTCGAACGGGAGTCGGGAAGTTCCTCTGCAGACGCATCGGCCTGCAGCGACAGATTCCATCCACCAGATCTTTCACTGTTAAGTTGCGTACATGCTCGTACGACTCGAAGGACTATTGGCGCTCGCCACACGTCAGCATAGTGTACCATCGCCTGCGCGCTTACGTCAAATTTCGGACGGCAGATTTCGACAGATGTTCCTGGAGACACATCCAGTTCCCCCTGGCGCGGACCTTCCACCCATACCTGCCCGTCCGACCAGTTCTCCTGCTTCCAGATTGGCGCCACAGCCTTCAACCGCTCGATAGCATAGCTGACACGCCTCAAAGCAGCCGTCGTTGCGGTGCGGCGTGGACACGGCGATCACAACGCTCGCCTCGCCCACCTCGCACCGCCCAATTCGGTGCAGTATGCACACTGCCTGTACCTTCGGCCATTGCGCCTGAATCTCGTCGCCGATCTGCGCCAGCATCCTCTCGGCCATCTCGGCGTATGCTTCATAGACAAGGAAATCCGTCCCACGCACGCCCGTCGTCGGTCTCCGTCTCGCCGCGCACCGTTCCGGCAAATGTCGCCACCGCACCAGCAGTTCGGCTTCGCTCACACGTGCCGCCGCGTCGTCGATCGACAGCGCCTGTTCCGTGATCTCAAACAGTTTCTTCTCAGTCATGGTCGCTCAATAGTTTCCCCACGAAGCCGTTCGTTCACGACGCACCGCCTGAGACCGGCGGAAACAGTGCGACTTCGTCACCCGCCTGCAAGTACAGTCTCCGGCTTCGCATATTCCTGATTCACCGCCGCGTAGACCGGCCTGCCCGACAACCGAACGCCGGCCTCATCCGCCTCCAGACTGGGCCATCAGATCCTGCAGCGTGGCGCCGCCGGGCACATCCACGACTCTTCTCGGCCCAGCCGGCCTGCTGGCGCAGCGTGGCAAACAGCCGTATCGTGACCTCCATACCTCAGCTTTCACCGCCGTCGTTCAGTCCGCACCCAGTCGCCGGACTTGCCGCCCTGCTTCTCCAGCAGACGAATATCACCGATCACCATCGTCTTCTCCAACGCCTTCGCCATATCATAGATGGTCAGCGCAGCCACGCTCACTGCGGTCAGCGCCTCCATCTCCACGCCCGTCTGCCCCTTGCAGCGCACCGTGGACGTGATGTCCACACAGCTCCGCTCCTCGTCGATCTCGAAATCGACGGCTACCTTGCTCAACAGCAGCGTGTGGCACAGCGGGATCAACTCCGGCGTGCGCTTTGCCGCCATGATGCCGGCGATGCGCGCCGCGGCCAGCACATCCCCCTTGGGAACTTCGCCGTCGCGGATCGCAGCCAGCGTGGCAGGCGGCATAGTGACGCGCCCGGCCGCACGCGCCGTCCGGCTGGTAACGTCTTTGTCGCCCACGTCCACCATCGCCGCGTGGCCCTGCTCATCCAAGATGCGTCAATTCTGCCATTGCGTCTTCCAATCTGCCCCTATCACGCTATCCACCGCAACTACCGATGCCGCCGATCAGCAATGCGTCGACTACTGTCCCGCGGCCAACTCGCCTGCACCGCCGGCAGTTCCAGCAGTGCATTCGCCGTTCGCATACTCAGCAACCGGCTGCTTGCCTGGCTGCCGGTGCTCACAGCGAGGTAACCGCCGGCGCCTCCATTCAGGCTACCATCCCATGTCAAGCTCGCCCGATGGTACTCCGGCCGCTCGGGGTCCAGCGTGAGCGCCTGCGCCAAATACGCGCTGCACGTGCGGCAACTCCGGTTTCGGGAAGCCCATCATCTTGCGCAGCGCCGGCACGGCAAACAGATGAAACGTGACCAGGCTGCTCACTGGGTTGCCGGGCAGGCCAAACACGAGTCGCCGGCCGCCCTCGTTCACGACCGTGGCGAACGTCAGCGGTTTGCCCGGCTTCATCAGAATGCGGCCAAAGTGGATCGTCGCCCTTGCGTCCAAGGAGCGGCTTGATCAAGTCCAGGTCGCCCATCGACACGCCGCCGGAGGTCACAAGTACATCCGCTTCCAGCCAGTCCGCGCTCGACGAGGCGCACAAGTTCGGCCTCGTTGTCGCGGGCGACGCCCAGGTCTACCGGCAGCGCCCCCGCCTCGCGGACCGCCTCCATCAGCATGAAGCGGTTGCTGTCGCGTATCTGGCCCGGCCGCAATGGTCCGCTCGGCTCCGCCAACTCGTCTCCGGTCGACAGCACGGCCACACGCGGTCGACGATGGACACGACACGCTCGCCATGCCCGCCGTCGCCAACAGGCCCATCTCCGCCGCGCCAAGTCGCTCGCCGGCACGTAGCAACGTCTGCCCCGCTTGCACGTCGACGCCCACCTGCCGCACATCGTCGCCCGCTCGCACGGACCGCTTGATGCGGACCGCAGTGCCGGCTCCCCGGCGACAGGTTCCGTCTCCTCCACCATCACCACGGCGTCGGCGCCCTCCGGCATGGGCGCGCCCGTGGTGATGTACGCCACGGTACCCGGTTCGACCCGGAAATCGGCGACCGCGCCGGCTCGAGCTTCGCCGACGATCTGGATACACGCCCGCTCCGTCCGCGGCCACTACCGCGTAGCCGTCCTTGACGGAGGCGGCGAAGGGCGGCAACGGGTCCGGCGCCACGACGTCCGCGGCGAGCACACGCCCGCCGGCTTCGTCCAAAGGCGCCTCCGTGGCCGGCAAGCGACGCGCCTGTTGCAATACGATGGCCAGCGCGTCCGCCACGGGCAGCATCGCATAGGGTGAACTGCGTGGTAGGCCTCGACTCAGACATCGAGTGGCTCGACAGTCAACTTCGCAAGGCATCAGCCCACGCCAGCAGTTGCTCGTCGGCGCCGAAGCGCGCGACCAGCTGCATTCCCAGCGGCATTCCGCCTTCGCCGCGGCCTGCAGGGACCGTCACCGCCGGCATGCCGGCATGTGTCCATGGCAGATTCATGTTCGGATCGCCCGTCGCTTCGATGCCATGCGGGCGCCTCGCCAATGGCCGGCGGGCAGATCCACAGATCGATCTGCTCAGCGTCCATCTTCGCGTGCAGATCCTCGCGCAGCCGCCCGCAACTGTCGCGTGCGTCGGCACGCTCCTCGTCGGAAACGGCCTGGCCAAGACGAATCGCCTCGACCGTGCGCGGACGATACAGCGATTCGAAATCGTCGAACCAGGCTGCGTGTTCCTGTGCAAACTCAGCAAAGACCAGTCGCCGGTGCAGGTCGATTCAACTCGGCGATGTCCTCGAACGCAGGCACTCGCTTCACGGCATACCCGGCAACCTGAAGCATCAATACCTCTTCCTCGAACTTGCGCAGCGCGGCCTCGTCGGCCTGGTCAAGATATGGCCCATCCGGCACACCCAGTACGGGCAGGGCATCGGCCTTCGCGTACGGCGACCACTCAGCGCACAGCACAGCGGCCGCCACAGCCATGCCGTCCACGTCCTGTGTGAAAAGCCCGACATGGTCTATGGTGCGGGAGAAGAACACAAGACCTTCCGGATCGATGCGGCCCAGGCTCGGCTTGTACCCTACGATTCCGCAGAACGCCGCCGGCCGTATCACCGACCCGATGGTCTGCGTGCCCAGCGCCAGCGTACACATGCCCGCCGCCACCGCGGCTGCGGAACCGCTGCTGGAGCCGCCAGGCGTGTGTTCGATGTTGTGGGGATTGCGCGTCGGCCCCGGCTCGAAATAGGCGAATTCGGTCGTGACCGTCTTCCCCATAATCAGCGCGCCGGCGGTCTTGAGCTGTCTCACTACTGCCGCCTCATCGCCTGCGAATAGCTGCGGCGGCAAGTTCGTGCCCGCGCGTGTGACAAACCCGTCCACGTGAAAGATATCCTTGACGCCAACCGTCGCACCAAACAATGGCGGACGCGCGCCAGGGCCGGCGTACCGGCTGCGCAACTCTGCCGTTTGCGTACGCAGCCGCTGGCGTCTCGCCGGTTCCGCCAGAAAGGCATGAA
Organism: uncultured Chloroflexia bacterium; assembly: GCA_963752485.1. GTDB lineage: Bacteria > Chloroflexota > Anaerolineae > Caldilineales > Caldilineaceae > JASGTU01. The sequence continues at coordinate 38,736 of CAVVYP010000006.1, read as the reverse complement.
CATGTGGGTCGACAGAGGCAACGCGCTGGACGAGCTCCTCTACGTAGACCGAGAGACTGTGCTGGTGTTCCTGAATCGATCGCAGCGCCGCGCTCAACGACGCCGGGTATATGTAGCTCGTGCGACTGCTACCTCGAGCCATAGATCGGACCTCCACGCTCACATCGCAATAAAGAAATCATCACATTCTCACAGGGGCGCGTCAACCGGCAAGGGCGCGCAGCCCGTCTTCGCTCAGCGTAGGTACGCCCAGGCTTTCGGCCCTTGCCAATTTGCTGCCGGCGTTCTCACCCACAACCAGATACGTTGTCGAACCGCTGACGCTTCCCGTCACCTTGCCGCCCCGCGCCGTGATGAAGTCACGCGCCTCATCGCGCGTCATCGTGGGCAGCGTGCCCGTGACCACAAATGTCATACCTTCGAACGGCTGCGGACCCCCGCCGCTCTCGTCTCGCGGCGCGTCCTCGACGCGCACTCCCGCCTTCGCCAGTTTGTCGACAAGCGCCCGATTCGGCTCCCGCAAGAAATACTCGTGGACGCCCGTCCCGATAATGGGACCGATACCCGCCACCTCGGCGAGTTCCTCCGCCGGCGCATCCATCAACGCGTAGATGCTCGGATAGCGTTCCACCAGCAGCTCCGCGACCACCGAGCCGACATGGCGAATGCCCAGGCCTGTCAGCAGCCGGGCTAGCGGACGGTCCTTGCTCGCTTCAATCGCGGCCTGGAGGTTTTGCACGCGCTTCGCGCCGTAGCCCTCGAGCGCCTCGATTTCGTCCCAGGGCAAATCGTAGATGTCCCCGAGATCATGGATGTAGCCGAGTTCCACGAACAACTTCGCCTGGCGAATTCCAAAGCCTTCAATATCCAGCGCGCCGCGTGAGACGAAATGCTCCACTTCGCGCACCAACTGCGCCGGGCATGCGCTGTTCACGCAATAGGTCGCAGCCTCCAATTCCTGCCGGACGAGCGCCTCGCCGCAGGCGGGACATACGTCCGGCATACGCCAGACTCGTTCGTCGCCTGTGCGCGCTTCGGTGACCGGCCGCAACACCTTCGGGATCACGTCGCCGGCTCGCTTCACGACTACCGTATCGCCGATGCGGATATCCAGATCGCGTACGTAGTCCTCGTTGTGGAGTGTCGCGCTGCTGACAGTCACACCGCCGATCTGCACCGGCTCCAGCACCGCCTGCGGCGTGATCGCGCCCGTTCGACCGACGTTCACTACGATATCCAACAACGTGGTCGTCGCCTCCTCGCCGGCGAACTTGAATGCGAGCGCCCAGCGCGGGTCCTTGCCTGTGGAGCCGAGCGTATCCTGCAATGCGAGCGAATCAACCTTGATGACGACTCCGTCAACTTCGAACGGCAGGGTGTGCCGGCCATCTCCAAATGCCTCCACGTATGCGGCCAGCTCGTCAAATTGATCGTCTGCATAGGTACGATAGCGGTCGTAAACCGGCAGGCCAAGCTCCGCCAGATAGGTCAAGTTGCCGCTGTGTGACTCCGGAAACGGTCCGTCACCCTCCATCACGAGCGCCTGGTAGACCCACAACCGCACAGGCCGGCGGGCAGAAATCGAGCTGTCCAACTGGCGCAGACTGCCGGCCGCGAAGTTACGCGGGTTGGCGAAGGTCCGTTCCTCTGCCTCGCGGCGCCGGCGGTTGAACGCCTCGAAATCATGCTTATTCACGTACGCTTCGCCCCGCACCACCAGCCGAACCGGCGCGGCCCCCGCATCCGGGTTCACCGGAACGCGCAGCGGCAGCGAGCGCACCGTGCGCAGGTTAGGCGTGATGTCCTCCCCATACTCCCCGTCCCCACGCGTCGCACCTTGGGTGAACAGTCCGTCCTCGTAGTGCAGGACGACCGTCAGGCCGTCGAACTTGGGCTCCACGACGAATGACAGCGCCGCTTGCTGTTCCTCGGTGAGAAGCCGTTTCACCCTGTCCCGCCATGCGTACAGCTCATCTTGGCTAAACGCATTCCCCAGGCTCAGCATAGGCGCAGGGTGCTGCACGCGCTCGAAGCGTTCCGACACAACGCCGCCCACGCGCCGCGTCGGGCTGTCGGGCGTCCGCAGTTCCGGATACTCGCTTTCTATCGCCTGTAGCTCGCGAAAGAGGGCATCAAAGTCCTGGTCGGAGATCTCGGGATCGTCCAGCGCATAATAGCGGTATTGATGATATTCGACTTGTGTGCGCAGTTCAGCGGCTCGCTCCGCTGCTTTGTTGCGGTCCGGAACTGCGCCGTCGCTCAATTCAGACGACATCTCGCCTAGCCCCCACGGTTCACTCCTCGACTATCACGTCGGTGGCGTCGATCCATCCCACGAGCCCATCCTCGGCGCGCACGCGCAGCCAGGTCAAGCCGCCAACCTTGACCGGGTATGAGTCAAAAGGGGAGACAGGCTCCAATACGTCGAATCGGGTTTCGATTCCATATGTCTCCATAATGGCGGCTGACGGAGACGCGTCCAGCCGCATGGCGAGTACTTGAATGTTCCCGACCACGGTACTTCCAGGCGGAACCTGTACAGGCAAATCCTCAACCGGAATCGTCGCCGTCGGGGCCACAGTGGCTGTGGGCGCAGTCGTTTCCGTTGCCGTCGGTGTCGCAGTGGGCGCGACGGTTGGCGTGTCTGTCAGCGTCGCAGTGGGAGTCGAAGTGGGCGTCGAAGTGGGCGCCGTCGTCTCAGTGGCCGTGGGCAATGGCGTCTCCGTCGACGTTTCGGTGGGCGCCGGCGTTTGCGTGGGAACCGGCGTAGCCGTGGGCGCGGTAGTCGGCGTCTCTGTCGGAGTCTGCGTAGGGACGTCTGTGGGAACTGCCGTCTGCGTCCGTCTGCTACTGTTGGCAGCGGCGTCTCGGTGGACTCTGGCGACGTGGCCGGTAGGACGTCCCCCGCATCTGCGGGCGCGCCGGACGAGTCAGGTTCCGTTGTCGCCGTATCCTCGCTTGTGCGTATTCGACCAAATGCCGACGTCGCCGAGGCTGCGTCGCCCACCGTCACGGCAGCCGCCGCCACGCCCGTCGCGGTCGGCGCCACACCCAGTCCTTCCAAGCGCACGCTGGCCGGCGCAGCAGGAATGATGATTGGCCCAACAATAAGCAACTCGACCCCGGAGTCCGGTTCCCCCTCCGGCGCGGTGGACATGGCCCCCGTCCCCGCCGAGGAGATTGTGCCTGCCTGGGCCCCTGTTGCACCGCCGGCGGATTCGGTTTCGCTGCCGGATGGCATGTCGCCCGCCTCGCCAACCGGTTGAGCGGCTGCTTCGCCCTCGCCGCCCGCTGCGTCGACAGTTGCGTCCCCGGTATCATTCTCCCCCGGTTCTACCTGCGGTTCCACAGCGATGCTGCCGATTCTCGGCTTGGGCGTGGCGGTCGGTCCCGAGGCGATGGGTATCTCGCGCATCCGGTCCACGCTCAACACCAAGGCCGCGCCCATCATGCCGATCACCGCCAGGATGACGATCCATCCCAGCCAATTTGGTCCACGACCACCAGAGCCCGAACCTGAAGATTGCTTTCCGGTCTCGTTATTGCGCTGTACGCTCATCGGTTTCCGCCGTTTCTTCCGCTTTGAACTGGATGATCGGGTCGTCCTGGATGATTGCCTCGCCCCATATGGTGGCGTCGCCGGCTCACCGCTTGTCCTTGAGCATTGCAAGCATGTCCGGCAGCGGATACGTGTTCACAACATCGCCGGCCTGCAGCCATGCCCTGCGCGCCACGCCAATGCCGTACTCCATGATCTCCATGCCGTCAACCGCATGCGCATCGCTGTTGATCGCGATCTTGCAACCGAGTTCCACCGCCCTGCGTGCGTAGACGTCGTTCACGTCGAGCCGGCTGCGGATGCGCGTTGATCTCCACGACCGTACCGGTCTGGGCGCAGGCCTGCAACACGCGCTCCATATCGATCTCCGACGGCGGCCGCGAGCCGATCAGCCTGCCCGTCGCATGGCCGAGGATGTCCACATGCGGATTCTGCACGGCCTTCAGGCATCGTTCCGTGATTGTGTCCCGATCCTGGCGCAGACCGCTGTGGATGCTCGCCACCACGACGTCCAGCTCCGCCAGCACGGAATCCTCCAGGCCCAGCGTTCCATCCGCCAGCACCTCCACCTCCGTGCCGCGCAACAGCCGGAAGTCCACGCTTTCCGCCTGCCAGGCGGCATTCATCTGTCTGATGATGTCGGCCTGCGCGGCCAACCGACCGGCGTCCAGCCCGCCGACCATGCCCAGCCCCACGCTGTGGTCGGCCACGTTCCAGTACGAATAGCCTCGGGCGAGAGCGGCCGACGGCCATCTCCTCAATCGTGGCTGTGCCGTCGCTCCAATCCGTGTGGCCGTGCAGCTCGCCGCGAACGTCGTGCAGCGTCACTAGGTCTGGCAACGTGCCCTGGCGGGCAGCCTGAATCTCGCCACGATTCTCACGCAATTCCGGCGCTACCCACGACAGTCCCAAGAACTCGTAGAGCTCTTCTTCACGCTCGAAGAAGCGACGCTCCACGTCAGGTTCGGCATCGGCATCCGGTTCGGGACACGGCGTCAGCGTCGGCCGTGGACGTCAATCCATACTCGTTCAGACTCCAGCCCTGCCGTTGCGCCAGTTCACGCACGGCGACATTGTGTTCCTTGCTGCCAGTGAAATACTGCAGCGCGGCTCCCCAGTGCTGCGCTTCCACCACACGCAGGTCGGCCTGTAACCCGGTGGCCAAAATCACGCTGCACTTGGTGCTGCCGCTCCCCACCACGTCGCTCACCTGTGGCAGAGCCTGAAACGTCTGAATCACGCGCTCCGGTTCGGGACTCACGACGAGGATATCCAGGTCGCCGATGGTCTCTCGCCACCGGCGCAGGCTGCCCGCTATCTCGATCTTGTCGATGGCGTCGCCGGCCTCCGCCAGGAGTCGCTCCACAATGCCGGTGGCCAGCGGTCGCGCCTCGCCCGCGGGCGTCCGCTCGTCGCCACGCCGTGCAGCGAGCTCGATCCCGCGCAGAATCTTCTGCTCGCTCTTGGCGCCGAAACCCTTGAGACCGCGGATTCTCTCCGCCTCCGCCGCGGCCTTCAGCTCGCCCACGCGTCGTTATGTCGAGCTCCTGCCACAGTCGTTTGGCGGTCTTGGGACCGACATCGGGGATGCGCACCATTTCTACAACGCCCGGCGGCACCTGCTCATATAGCTCCTCGAATTCGGCCACCTGCCCGGTCGTGAGCAACTCGTCGATAGAGGCCGCAATGCCCTTGCCCACGCCAGGGATGCTCTGCAGTTCGCCCTGCGCATGCAGCGCGTTCACGTCCTGTCCCAGCGTACGTAGGGCCTCGGACCGCGTTCTGGAACGCCACCACACGGAAGCGGTTCGCATCCAATATCTGCAGGATGTCGGCCACCGTCGCCAACACCTCCGCCACATCCCGGTTGGTATAGCGTTTGACGTCCGCGTCCTCGCCGCCCATTACGCAGCTCCTACCCTCACTCTTGCCGTCCAACTTGCCCCGATAGCGCGCATTATAGCACGCACACGTGGATGGTTGACACCGTACCAACGGCCTCAACCACCGGTTGTCGCGCCCGCACGGCCCACGCTATGCGCTGATCGGCCGGAAGCGCAGCGAAAGCTCATATTCACCAGGTATCAGCATATATTGCGGCAAGAACGCCCGGACCGCAGCTTCCATTGCCAAGACCGCCCTGCGCCAGGTCGATGTTCAGATAGACCTCGTCGCGGCGCACCAGTTCGTGCGTGTGTTGCGCCCGCGTCAGGTCCTCTGCGGAGAAGCGGTGGGCGCTGAAGCTCACGGGCCGGTCCGCCGTCACCAGGAGGCCCTCACCGGCACCGTCCGTCAGCGCCAGCCAACGCACGTCGGTTCGATTCCCGTGCTCCTGCGGAATGATGTAGGGCACATAGAAGTCATCGACCGTGCTCTCATACACGGATAATACGTGCGCTCTGCTTGCGGTCCACGTAGTTCTCGTGCGGTCCACGGCCGTACCAGCGCACGTGCCGGAAACGGCCGGGAAGCGCCAGCCTCACGCCCAACCGAGGTAGAAACGCGGGCTGTTCACCGCCGCACACGATCTTGGTGACGAGCCGGATCTCATCGTCGCCTGCAACTGCGTACCGATGCACGTAGTCGAAGCGTGTCTGCGCCGCCGGCCGCAACTGCGCCTTGAGTTCGGCATTGGTCTTGCCCGCCAGTTCACCAAGTTGAGTCTTCACCTCGGCCGGGAACATCGTCCCCAACGGCCCGTCCGCAAGATGGTAAAGAGCCGTGATCACATCGGCCACCATGTCGCGCTCATCCAGGAGCGCGACGAGGCTGTTCACCTTCGACGCAATTTCGACGCCCTCGAGGTCTGCCGAATCGATACCGATCAGATCGCAGATCGACTGCAACTGCTCCTCGTTCAGGCTACCGCCGGCCAACCGCCCCATGCGGCCGAGCAGCCCCTGCCATCGCGCCTCCCCAATGGCGTCCTCGTCCAGCTCGCTCACGCTGGCAGCGCGCACCTCCACCTCTGCCAGCGGACCGGCGCCCGCCATCAGCAGCACGCCGTCCACCTGTTCTTGCAGGCTGTCCAGACCGACCTCCCGCCAGTGGATGGCCGCACGCTGATCGCCCCACGTGTTGGCGTCGTTGTCGGTCGGCGCCCGCCACACGTTGAACATCGGTCCCCCGGTGACCAGGGGCCGGCCGTCACGCAACGAAATCGTGCGACGCCCCGGTGTCCTTGTCAAAGGCCAACGCAAGCGTATCCGTGAGAATCTTCAATTCGGCGCCATCCTCGGCGACCTCAAGCGCCGAATCGGCGTCGCCGTCGAAGGCGTTCGCCACGTCCTCCCGCAGCGGGAAGCTGGCCCATGCCACTTCGTGCCCGGCCTCCGCCCACGGCGCATCCTCACGCAGCCGGAAACGCACAACCAGCTGGAAGTCGCCCTACTCCAGCCAGTTCGCCAACCTGCACCTGCGTCTCGAACGCGTCGCCCGGCCCGGCGACAACGCCTTCGATCCGCCCCTGTGCCGTCACTTCTCGCTCCGCCAGCCCTGTCCGCAACGAGACGGGGCCGACCCGTTCGACCTCCCAAACCACGTCAAGGTCATCCAGATCGCGGAAGAACCGCCGATTCGTGATGCGCAACATGTGCGTCGAATCGTCATACTCCACAGCTACAGGCTCCAGCACCTTCTTGTACTCCCACAGCGCCGGATGCGGAACACGATCCGCACCGATCAGCCCATTGGCGCAGAAGCTGGCGTCATGGGGCGTGTCCCCAAAGTCCCCGCCATACGCATACCAAACCTGTCCGTCCGGCTCCACACGACGCAAGGCCTTGATCCACCCAATCCCAGATGAAGCCGCCCTGCAGCCGTGGAAACTCGGCGACTGCGTCCCAGTACTCCTTCAGATTGCCGGTGCTGTTGCCCATGGAATGCGCGTATTCGCACATCACGATCGGCCGCGTACTCATCCGGCATGGTCGCCATTTCGATGACGCGCGCCACGCTCGGATACATGGGACCCAGAATGTCCACCGTGGACGCGTCCCCCGCCGGGTGATAGTGCACCGGCCGGTCGTCATCCCGCGCATGGATCCAGTTCGCCATCACCTCGTGATTGCGCCCATATCCTGACTCATTGCCCAGCGACCACACGATGACGGACGGGTGGTTCTTGTCCCGCTCCACCATGCGCACCGCCCGGTCCAAGAATGCGCCTTCCCACACCGGGTCCTTGGTCAAGCGGTCCCAAACGCCGTGCGACTCCAGATCGGCTTCATCGAACAGATAGAGCCCGTACCAGTCGCACAGCTCGTACCAGCGCGGGTCATCCGGATAGTGCGACGTGCGCACAGCGTTGATATTGAACTGCTTCATCAGCTTGATGTCCTAGACCATCGATGCCGTGGAGACCGTGTGCCCTGTCTCCGCCTCGTGCTCATGGCGATTCACGCCTTTCAGGAGGATCGGCGCGCCGTTCACGTGGATCTGTCCGTCACGAATCGCCACCTCGCGGAAGCCCACCCGGCAGCCTACCACCTGGGCAACGTCGCCCTGGGCATCGGTCAGCGTCAGCAGCAGCGTATACAGATATGGCTCTTCCTCGCTCCATAATCGCGGCTGCGCCACGCGCATGGACAAGGCCAATGCGGCTTCGCCTGCCCCCAACACGGCAACGGCCTGGGATGCTGCGCGCAGCTTGAGCGCCGCTCCCCTGTTGGTCATACAGCACAGCCTCGACCTTGTGACCGTCCACCGCGGCATCCAGATAGTTCCTCACCCACGCGTCGAGCTCCAGCGTAGCCTCGCCACTGCCGAGAAATGTGCGCACGCCGAAGTCCCGGATGTGTACAGGCGGCGCACACCACAGGAACACGCTGCGATAGATGCCACTCAGGCGCCAGAAGTCCTGGTCCTCCAGATAGCTTCCGTCTGACCAGCGATAGACGCGCACGGCCACGGTATTCTCACCCGCACGCAAGTAGTCCGTGATGTCAAATTCAGCCGGAAGCCGGCTCTCCTGGCTATACCCCACCATCTCCCCATTCACCCAAATGTGGAATGCCGAATCCACGCCCTCGAAGTGGATGAACGTGCGCCGGCCACGCCATGCATCCGGCGCGACGAATGTGCGCCGGTAGCAGCCCGTCGGATTGTCATCCTCGGGCACGCCTGGCAGGTTGTCGATGGGAAACGGATACTGGACATTGGTGTACATTGGGCACGTCGTACTTGGCGATCCCTTGTCGAATCTGCTCACCCGCGAGCTGCCAATTGCTCGGCACGGCCAATTCGTCCCATTCGCTGTCGTCAAAATCAGCCGCTTCAAAACCGTCCGGCGCCTGTGCCGGCGAAGTCGCCAAGCTGAAGCGCCACGCGCCGTCCAGCGAGAGTCGATAGGGTGATTCGCGATCGACGACAGGAGAGGCAAATGCCGCCAACGCATCCTGTTCGTTCTCGTACGGGATGGCGGTTGCCCGCGCCGCCTCCTTGTTGCGCCCAAATACGGTCGGATCACACCAATCGTGTACGTTCGTCGTCATTGCGAAATCCCTGAGCTTTCCGTGGACAGCGAATTGTGTAGGCTATGAAGTGATGGAATCATGGATTGATTGCCCAGCTACCCGGCTTGGCCGCCACGTCCGGGCTGCCGGCTGTGCCAATGGAGTATCTACGCCTCGACCTGCGCCACCGCCCGCTCGCGTTGCGCTTCGTCCGCACCGGCCAGCAGCTCCGGCCAGAGCAGGAAGCTGACGACGCCGATGCCGACGCCGAGCCACAGGGTACAGAAGCGAATCAACAGCGCCGCGCCGGTGGCCGCCGCCGTGGACATGTCGAATATGCGCCGGCTCAGCGCCACCAGGCTGCCTTCCACCCCGCCCAGTCCGCCGGGGAGCGCAAATACCGCGCCGATCACCGTGCTGATCGTGAAGATGAAAATGGCGCTCATCAGCGCGCTCGCACTGGGCTCGACGCCGAAGCCGACCAGCACAATGTAGTACGCCACGCCCTCTGCGCCCCAGCACACCACGCCGACCAGCAGCGAGATCGCCAGGTTGCGCGGACCAAAGATGATGTAGCAGCTTTCATAGAAGTCATGCATGATGCTCACGAATCGGCGCGCGACGGGAATCCTCTCACCCTGCCCCAATATCCATAGGGCGAACGGCCGGCTCTGCACCAGCCCGACAAAGAGGAGAAACGAGCCGAATACCACCAGGGCGATGATGCGCGCACGCCGGTCAGGAAACGTCAGCAAGTCCGATGGTCGCCAACAGAATCATGGCCGCCGCGTCCGTAGCCCGCTCTGCCAGCACAACGGGCGCTGTCCGGCTCATGGGCGCGCCGGCCACGTTCTTGACCATATAGCTCTTCAGAAACTCGCCCGCCTTGCCCGGCGTCATCACCATCAACATGCCGACGCCAAAGATGCGCGAGCTGTCCTGGAATCGAATCGGGACGTCCAGCGTGCGCAGATACCAGTGCCAGCGCAACAGTCGCCCCGTGTAGTTGACCAGAGTGAGCGCAATCACCAGCGGAAGCCATTGCCACGGGAAGTCGCTCAACGCCGTACGCAGATCGCCCCAGTCGCTGAACAGGGCCATCCCGACATACACCAGCAGGGCGAAGCCCAGCGAATAGATTATCTTGCGGCGAAGGTCGCGGCTCATGACGGCCAATTATACTGGAACCCAGACAGACCCGAAACTCCACAGGAGTCCGCAACCCGGTCCGCCATCGGGCTGCACAGTCCTTCCGGGCTTTCGCGACCGGGCTGGGCCGAACATCCGGAAAGACCTGGCCGTCTTTCCCGCCCAGGCATGGCTCTACGGCTGCCGCTGTCTGTCCCTACGGATAGAACCCGCGCAACCGAATCGCGTCGACGATGCGCTCAATGGCAATGATGTACGCAGCCATGCGCATGCTGCATTCCCGCAGCGTCATAGCGTCATTCACCGTGTCAAGGTTGCTCAACAACGTGGTCTTCATCTGCCTGCGCACTTCGCTCTCCGTCCAGAAATAGGACTGCAGGCTCTGCACCCATTCGAAGTAGCTGACGACCACCCCGCCCGCATTGCACAGAATGTCCGGGATGACGAGCACGCCTTTGTCATACAGATATAGCGTCGGCTTCCGGCGTCGTCGGACCGTTCGCCGCTTCGGCAACGATGCGCGCACGGACTCTGTCGGCGTTCTCGCACAGTGATCTGGCCTTCCAACGCAGCCGGCACGAGCACGTCCACGTCCAGCTCCAGCAACTCCGCGTTGGTGATCTCGTCCGCGCCCGGAAGACCCTGTATTGCGCCCGTCTCCTCCTACGTGCAAGAGCAATTGCCGCAGGTCGAGACCATGCTGGATTGTAGATGCCGCCCTTGCTGTTGCTGACGGCAACGACACTTGCGCCCCGCTCGTGCATCGTACGTGCCGTCCACCGGCCCGCGTTGCCGAAGCCCTGAATCGCAACCGTCGTGTCCTCCAGCCCGGAGCCCATGCGTTGCTGCAGCACAGCACGCGTCGACATATGTGACGCCCAGACCCTGTGGCTGATTCACGTCCCGCTGTGCCGCCGATGCTCACCGGCTTCCCCGTGATGACGGCCGGCACGGAATAGCCCTTGTGCATGGAATACGTGTCCATCATCCATGCCATAATCTGCGCGTTTGTGCCCACGTCCGGCGCGGGGATGTCCTTCTCCGGCCCGATGAACTGGCTGATCTCCGTGGCGAATCGGCGGCTCAACCGCTCGAGTTCGCCCTGGCTCAACGTCTTGGGGTCGACGACCACGCCGCCCTTTGCGCCGCCATAGGGCAGGTCCATCAGCGAGCACTTCCACGTCATCCACATGGCCAGTGCACGGCACTCGTCCAGCGTCACATCAGGATGGTAACGCAGGCCGCCCTTGGTCGGGCCTTTGGCCGTGTTGTGATGGACGCGATATCCCTGGAACATGCGGATGCGCCCGTCGTCCATGCGCACGGGAAAATGGACCGAGAGATCGCGTTGCGGCACGCGCAGATACGCGGCCAGGTCTTCGTCCAGGCCGATGAAAGCCGCCACCTCGTCCAATTGCTGCTGCGCGACCTCATACGCAGTTGTGCGTTGTACGGGAGACGCGTCCTCGCCATCTTTGCCTGCCGGATGACGGCGCCCATCGCCGCCCCGCGTGTACGTTGCGGAACTTTCCTCCGCCAACTCCACATGGTCCGCTGTCTGCGCACCGTTCTTCTGTCTCGCCATTGGTCTGCTCCTCTCTGAGCTTGGGGACGCGAATACATGGTCCCCGGCTTCGTCAACAACCGGTCACGGCTGGATCAGCACCTTCAGCACACCGCGCCGGCTCGCATAGTCCAGCGCCTCCATCGCATCGTCGAGCGCGAAACGAGCGTGTACCAGCGCCTCCACATCGATCTGACCGCGGGCGAGAATACGCAGCGCCGGCGCAAACGGCCCGCAGCGGCTGCCGACTACGCTCACCTCGTCCACCACCAAGCCGCTACTGTCGAACGCCGTCATCGGCCGGGCGAACGTGCTCTTGAGTACGATCACTCCGCCGGGTCGCACGATGCCGCGAGCCGTCGAAAACCCCGACTCGGCTCCCGTGGCTTCCACCACCGTGTCAAACGCATCGGCCCATCGCGCATCGATCGACGTCCCCGGCGGCAACAGTTTCGGTCTCGATGCGCGCACTTGACAACAATCGCAGGTTCGCTTCGTGGCGACCGAACACGGTCAAATGGCAGCCCGTGCGCGCAACGACCTGAGCGATCAGAAGCCCCAGCCGACCGTCGCCCACGACGGCCACTGAATCCGAAGGCCGAATCGAAACCTGCTCCAGCACTTGCAGCGCCGCGGCCAGCGGTTCCACGAATACCGCCTGCTCGTCACTCACGGACTCCGGCACGGCGTGTAGATTCTGCGCGGGCAGCGTGAGGTACTCGGCGAACGCGCCGTCCTTGCCGGAAATGCCCAGCGTCCTGCGCGTACGGCAATGCTTCGCCAAACCGCGGCGGCAAAGCCCGCACTGGCCGCAGCCGATGTTGATCTCGCCGACAACGCGCTGGCCCACCCAGCCGCCAACGTCCGGGGCAGCCTCCACCTCGCCCACGAACTCGTGGCCCAGCACGCCGGCGAAATCCAGACGATACCCGGCCATCATCTCAAGGTCCGTGGCGCACACGCCCGCCAGCGTCACGCGGACCAGACACTCGCCGGCATCCGGAATCGGCGCAGGATAGTCTGTTCGCAGGGTGGCCGCTCCGCCATCGTATACAAGAGCCTTCATGGATGTCACACCCATAGGGTACTCCTCCTTCGCACAAAATGGAAGGGGTCGCCCATACATAAAAAAGCGGCGAAGCTTCGGCTTCGCCGCCGAATCTGCTAGATTTGCGTGGTGTCACGCGGGAACGGGGCGCCCGTCCGCTGACGTAGGCGTCTGCGCCTTCTTGCCAAAGAGCGAGCGCTCTTCCCACGCCACCAGCAGCGGCGTTGCGTTGAAGAGCGAGCTGTACGTCCCGGACACCATGCCCACCATCATTGTCGCCATGAATTGGCGAATCGAGCCGCCGCCAAACAGCAGGATCGCCATCAGCACTAGCAGCACAGTCACCTGCGTCGCAACCGAGCGCTGGAACGTCTCGAGCAGACTCCTGTCCGCCACCTTTGCGAAGCTTTCGCCCCGGTGCCGCTTCAAGTTCTCGCGAATGCGATCGAACACCACGATGGTGTCGTTCACGCTGAACCCGATGACGGTCAGGATGGCCGTCAGGAAGAGGGCGTCAACCTCCCACCCGGCGACGAAGTACATCACCGCCACAAAAGAGATCGTGACGAGAACGTCGTGGATCAGCGCCGCCACGGCGCACGAACCGTAGTGGAACGGATGCGATACCTGCCGGAATGCGAAGGCGATGTAGAGCAGGATGCCCGCCGACGCCACGAGCACAGCCAGCAGCGCCGCCTGGCTCACCTCGGAGCCGATCGCCGGCCCGATACTGCGGTAATAGCGCTCTTCGAACGCGCCAAAGCGCGCCGTGATATCCGCGATCAGCTCGTCCTTTGCCTCCGGCTCAATGTTCTCGAACTTCACTTGCAGCGTATTGCCGTCTTCGATATTGAAGGCAGTCGCCGCAGGATGGCCCGCTTCCACAAACGCCGCACGCAATTGTGCAGGCTCTACCGGCGTCTCAAAGCGCATCTCCCACAGGGTTCCGCCCGTGTAGTCGATGTTCAGCGGCAGCGGCGAGCCCGTGGTGATCGTCTGCCAGATCATGAACAGGATCCCCGGCAGGATGAGAATTGTTGAGATGATGAACCAGGTCTTGCGCCGTTCGACAATATTGAACATGATACCTACCTCTTCGTCGCGACTGCATCGCGTGATGTATCGCGTCGCTGCCCCTGCGCCAGGCGCTTCCGCGCCCGGCCCATGACAGTCGTTGGCAACCTTGCCCGCAGGCAAGCCGAATAGTCCAGCCTAATAGTCCAACATCGCCTTGGACGACATCATCTTCGCCCCGCTCGTGGACAGGAATGCGCGCATAAACGTGCGCGTAATCACGATGGCGGTAAACATGGAAAGCAGCACGCCGACGCTCAACGTAACGGCGAAGCCCTTCACAACGCTGGCACCAAAGGTGTTGCCGAACCAGTACAGCACCGCGCAACTGATCAGCGTGGACAGATTGCCGTCCCGGATAGCCGGCCATGCCCGGCTGAAGCCCGTCTCTACCGCGAGACGAATCGACCTTCCCACGCGCAACTCTTCCTTCATGCGTTCAAAGATGAGAATGTTCGCATCCACAGCCATACCAATCGACAAGATGAAACCGGCGATGCCCGCCAGCGTCAACGTGACCGGAATCAATTTGTACAGCGCCAGGTTCAACAGCACATAGATCATCAGCGCCGCGTCCGCCAACAGTCCCGGGAATCGGTACATGGCAAGCATGAAGACCAGCACGGCGATCACGCCCAGCAAGCCCGCCTTCAGGCTGCTATCCACCGAATCCTGGCCCAGGCTGGCGCCGATGGTGCGGATGTCGATAACGGCCAGCGGGACGGGCAGCGCGCCGTAGCGCATCTGCACAGCCAGCGACTCGGCCTCCTCGGTGGTGAAGGAGCCGTTGATCACGCCCGAGTCCTGGATGGCGGATTGAATCTGCGGGGCCGAAAGCACGCGTCCGTCCAGCACGATCGCCAGCACATCACCGATATGATCGCGTGTGTATGCCAGAAACTTGTCGCTGCCTGCGTTGGTCAACTCGAAACCGATCTCCCACTGACCGTACTGGTCGCGGACGGCCCGCGCGTCGGACAGAATATCACCCGTCATTACTGTCTCAAAAAGCGCGTCCGGGTACGGGATTTCCACTGGCTCGGCGTTTCCGGCCTCGATCTCTGCCCGAAGCTCAGTGGCAGCCGTGGGTCGATTCGTGGTGTTGATGACCATGCCCTGGACAAACGGCGCACCGGCCGGATCAACGAATTCTAGCTGACCCGTCGAGCGCAACGTCTCCACCGCCTGGTCCGGGTTGTTCACACCCGGCAACTCCACGATCAAGCGCCTGTCTCCCTGCGCCTGCACCACGGACTCCGCCACGCCGAGACCGTTCACGCGATTCTCCACGATGGTTTTGGCCGCCGACATCGCGCCTTCCTCGGGTTCTTGACCCTCAGGAAGATCCGCCTCCAGCAACACTTGCGTGCCGCCGCGGAGATCCAGGCCCAGCTTGAAGTCGTCGAGCGTGCGCGTACCGTCGCTTCCAACGGAGAGAGCGCTGTTCATCCAAGACGGATGGTCGAATGGCAGTACGATCACCAACGCCACTACCGTCAAGATGCCTATCAGAATGAGACCTATCGTAGTCCTGCTCATGGTCAGCCTTTGCTTCGAAAGTTCTACTTTGGGTTTCCGTCCAAGCTCCGAGGCATACAATGGCCATCTAAAAAGCCATGGAGTATAGCGACGCGTCGGGCCGAGGCAAACCATGTCATTATAGAGATGCGCCCTACGAGTGTCAAATTGTAGGGCACAAATCGGTGCACGCAAGCGCTGGCCGGCAGAGACGGCGCGCTTTCTCGTGGGGTCCAGGGACTCTCGGTTGCGCCGGCGCCTAGCTGCGTACTACGAGTCGCCCGAGTCGCCGCCGGACAGAACCCCGCGCAGTTGACCGCCGGCTACATCGGCAGTAGACTGCCCACTACTTGCATGAAGGCAGTTCTCCAACAGGACCATAGACCACACGCCGGGCCGGTACCATCGTGGATAGGAGCAGGGCATGAAAGCAGGAACTGCATGACGGCATCCGAGTTGGCCAGTGCATTGCAGGACAACGTTGCGCACGTCATCGTGGGCAAGGCCCGCGCCGTCGAGTTGATGCTCGTCGCCCTGCTGTGCGACGGTCACATCCTGCTCGAAGACGTGCCCGGCATCGGCAAGACCACGCTCGCCAAGGCGCTCTCCCGCAGCCTAAACTGCAGCTTCTCTCGCATCCAATTCACGCCGGACCTGTTGCCCAGCGACGTCACCGGCGTCAACTTCTTCAACCAGAAGGCGCAGGACTTCGAATTTCGGCGCGGCCCGGTGTTCAGCCAGATCGTCCTGGGGGATGAAATCAACCGCGCAACGCCGCGCACCCAATCCAGCCTGCTGGAAGCCATGCAGGAGCGGCAGGTCACCGTCGACGGCGAGACCTACTCGTTGACCCGTCCCTTCGTCGTGATCGCTACACAGAATCCGATCGAGCTGGAAGGCACATTCCCCCTACCGGAGGCGCAGATCGATCGCTTCATGCTGCAGATTCAGCTTGGCTATCCCTCCCTCGAAGAAGAGGACGAAATACTCCTTCGCTACGAAGCCGGCGACCCTTTGGACGAGTTGAAGCCCGTCATCACAAGCGAAGACATCGTTGCCCTACAGCGCGAAGTGCGTCAGGTGCATGTAAGCGATGACGTCCGGCGCTATATCCTGGATATCGTGCGCGCAACGCGTGACCACCCACTCGTGGAGTTGGGCGTCTCCCCGCGCGGTTCCCTGGCGCTCTATCGCGCGTCACAGGCGCTCGCCTCCCTGCGCGGCCGGGCCTACGTGATCCCCAGTGATGTCCAGCACCTCTGCCCCGCCCTGCTTACCCACCGCATCCACATCAGCCCGCAGACCCGATTGCGCGGACGCACGCCCGCACAGATCGTCGCCGAGATCGCAGATAGCGTGCCCGTGCCGGTCGCGGAGTAAGCGCACCCATGTTGTTCTCCGGCCGCAGTCACCGTGTCGTCGATATCTACAAGGACACCCAGTTCACCGACGCGTGGATCGTACTCGCCGTCGTGCTCGTCATCGCCGGGACCGTGCTCGACAATCGATTTCTCACGGCCGCCGCGGTCGTCATCCTTCTCGCGGCCGGCATCGCCTGGCTATGGGCCCATTTCAGTCTGCACGGCGTCACCTACGAGCGACGCTTCGGAGAGCAACGCGCCTTCCTCGGTGAGAAGGTCACACTCACGCTGGAGGTAGGCAACGCCAAACTGCTGCCGCTCTCGTGGCTCACCGTGCGCGATCTCTTCCCCGCCGAGCTGCCCGTCGCCGGGACCGACTTGGAGATCAACCGCTCCACCAATCTCGCTGAGTACACAACGTTCTGGATGGTCGGCCCCTTTCAGCGCATCTCGCGCACCTACGAAATCACGTGCAGCGAACGCGGCTTTCACCACTATGGGCCGGCGCGGGCGCTCACCGGCGACGGTTTCGGATTCTTCAACCGCGGCGGCATCGTCTCCCCGGAGCAAGACCTGATCGTATACCCGCGCATCTATTCTGTGGCCGAGCTGCGCCTACCGACGCACAACCCGTTCGGCGAAACGCGCGTGCAGGGAAGCCTTTTCGAGGATCCGCTGCGCACCGCGGGCATCCGCGAATGGCGCTCATCCGACGGCATGCGCCGCGTGCATTGGAAGGCCAGCGCGCGCCAGCAGGAACTCGTCAGTCGCGTGTACGAGCCCAGTGAAGACCACGTGCTCCAGATCTTTCTCAACGTGGCCACGCTGGAACGCCATTGGCACGGCTACATACCGGAACTCCAGGAGCGGGCTATCAGCGTTTCCGGAAGTCTGGCCCTTCTCGCCACGGAGCAGCGGAGGCCCGTCGGCCTCACCGCCAACGGCGCGCTCCCCGGAAGCGACCAGCCGATCAACCTGATGCCCGGCCGCAGTCCTCAACAGCTTGTTCGCATCCTGGAACTGCTGGCGGCCATCACGCCCTTCGCCACGAAACCCATTGAGCAGCTATTGTCGAATGAAGCCGCCCGCCTGCCCTGGGGCGCTACCTTCGTCGTCGTCACAGCCATCGCCCACGACGAATTGCTGGCATCTCTGTATGAGCTCGCAGAGGCAGGAAGGCGTGTGGTGCTCTTCACCCTGGCCGCCAAACCGCCGGCCAATCTGCATAGCGGCCTCACAGTCTATCATCTGCCTCACCTGGTGGACGACGTTATCGCACCCGTTGAGGTAGGTCCCGGCGATGGGTAAGAGCGCCGCATATCCTCAGGCGCGGCAAGGATCCGGTGAGGGATGCCAAGCCGTGCACTGGGTTGAACGGCCTGCCATATCCTTTGATTCCGGTCTACGGCAACTCATGCGGACGCCGGCGCACAGGACCGCCGAATCATGATCCTCGGCAACAGACGCTACCGCATAGTCTACATGGCGCTGGCAGGCATGGACGTGGCCTGCCTTCTCCCGTTTGTGCTGACATGGATCGAACGCGGGCGCATATGGGGCGAATTCCCACTGCCCGCCCCCGCGGTCGCCATCCTCAACCGGCCCGTCGCCCTCTTCGCCTTCTGGTGGCTGCTCATGATCGGCTACCTGGTCATCGCTGACCTCATCAACCGCCGCCAAGTCTCATCACCGCGGCGTGAGGTCCTATTGATACTGCTGGTGATAGGCACTTCCGTGGCCGGTGTGCGCCTATTCCTCTATCCGCTAGCGGACGTCTTCAACCTTGCGTGGCCGTGGGAGACTGTCCTTTCCATCGCGAACTTCTCCGAAGGCGTCACGCCGCCGTTGCTGTTCATTCTCGTCAATAGTTTCCTTTGGATACGCGTGGCAATGGCGGCCGACCGCGAGCTCACCTTCTTCAGCGTCGGCGTAAGCTTTCGTCTCGGTATGTTGTTGTCCATCCTCGGCGGCGCGTTGCTGTCCACTATCGGCGGGCGGCCGGCGGGCGAATCTCTTCTCTACTTTGTGATCTTCTTTGGATTTGGCCTGGTCGCCATCGCCGTCGCCCGCATCGACGAAAAGGCCATCGGCGACTCCAACAGCCCTGGGACAATAGTCCCCTGGACGCGGCTGGCCGAGATTGCCGCCCTCGCCGGCGTCATCCTAGTCGGCGCGCTCGACCATCCAGCGCTACGTCGGCCCGGGCGCGATCCGTGCGGGCGTGTCCGTGTTTGACCCGTTGTGGGAAGCGCTGGCGTGGGTGTTGGCGTCTGTGCTGCTGGCGATATTCCTTGTGCTCGGTCCGCTCCTGGATCGCATGATGCTCGCGCTGGAGCGCATGGCTTCGGGCGTGGAGCCAGTCCAGTCCGAGATGGGACCGCCTATGCCGATTGACTATGTGGGCGTAGAGCGGATGCTGCGTGAATGGACCGTTCTTCGCTACTGTCTCGTCGTCGGCGCGGTGGTCGCCGTGCTCGCAGTCCTTTGGTTCTTCTTCGTGCAATCCGACGAGGAAACGCAATCCCCGGACTCTGAAGAGGAAGAACAGATCGAGACGCGCTCAGGCATCCGACCTGGACTGCCCAACCTGGACCGGCTGCGCGACTGGCTGAACCTCCTGCGCAGATACGGCGTCAGCCAGAAATTGCTGAATGCCATCAGTGTACAGAACATGTACGCCAACTTGGGCAGACTCGCGCGCGAGCGCGGCTATCCTCGCATGCCGTCACAGCCGCCGGACGCCTATCTGCCTCAGCTTCAGCAGGCGTTCCCCGGCCAGGCCGATCGGCTGGACCGCATGACCCAGGCCTATATGCGTGTGCACTACGGAGACCTATCCGTCGAAGACGAGGAACTGGACGCGCTGCGCGAAGACTACGAACATATCAAGGAGGCGCCGGCCCCTACGCAGACGGAAGCGTGACGCGCTATGCGCCCGAATAGAGGGGATCGAGGCTCCGCACGAATTCCTTGCGCCCGGTGTTCGCAACATAGGCAGCGAACGCTTCGGCGACATCCTCATTGGGTTCGTAGCCACTGCTTCTAGCCCACTGATAGAAGCGGATGATCTCCGGCCCGGCGGTCACCAGTTCCCAGTAGAAAAGCTCCGTGAACACGCCGCCCGCCTCCAGCATCCCCGTGCTGGAAAACGCCTCCAGTGTCGGGCGCCGGTCATAGGGCGCGCTGAAGTGCGTCGCCTTCCAACCGCCGGGTGCGTCGGAGTCCGGCACGCTCTCGATCATGGCGAATTGCGCGCCCGGGTCCCCATTCAACGGCAGGCCGACGCTTCCCGGATTGACCACATGCCACTGGCGAGCGTCTCCGCTGGCGTTGCGATTCGTGTCGCCTTCGTGCGGATGCGCAAATAGATCGGATTCCTCTCGCCTGCGCAGACGCACCTGCCGGTCGACTTGCACATGCGTATGCGCCGATATCAGCGTACGCTGCGGGACGTCCTCGATCTCCGCAGCGATGACGTGCTCCGCCTGCTCGTTGTAGAATCCCACGCGATTGCGGCCCGGCACCCCGTGCGCCACGCGCAGGGGCTGCGCACCCGCAAAGTAGAGCGTGCGCTCGTCCGGCAGCACAGCCAAATAGTCGGCCTGTTCAGGCGTGACCCGGTCCATCAGCCAATGTAACTGCCCCCAGCGCGTGGCGTCCTCCATGCCAGGCCAGGCCCGTTCCGTGCCGAAGTCCAGATAGTAGAACTCGTGGTTGCCGCGCACGACGATCCAGTCGCGAGCGCGCACATAGTCGATGACCTCCGGGCTGAACGGCACGGCGTTGATCAGATCGCCGTCCAGGATGACGTGGTCCGGCTGCAGACGCTCTAGCTCCGCCGCCACGGCTTCCAGCGCGTGCAAGTTCCCGTGAATGTCAGCCAGAATTGCGATTCGCATTTGACGCCTTGTTTGACAGTTCGCCGGTCCATATGGCGGCCCAACGGCTACCGGTCGTCGCTCTCCGCCGGCGGAACCAGGTACAGCGTGATCTCGCTGCGATTGTGAAACAGTTGCTTCATTCCGTGCACGTCATACGCGCGGGTCAGGATCTTGAGCGCGTGGTCGATCACCGATCTCCGCTTGCGTTCCGGGAGCTTCAGCGTCATGATCACCTGGCCCCCGGCGTAGAGATACTCCGCATAGCTCGCCATCAACCTCGCCGAGTCTCGCGCGTCCATACGCATATCGTTGACGATCAGATCGTAGTGGTCGGGCTCTTGCTCAAGGTACTCCTCGGCGGTCGTCTTCAAGTGGCGCACGCCCGAATCCTTGCGCAACGAAGGATGCAGATCGCCCGGATCGACCGCCGTCACATATTGGGCGTGTTGGCGCAGTACGCGCGTCCAGCCGCCGGGCGCTGCGCCCAGGTCCAATGCGACGCCCCGCGGCGGCAACTCGATCCCGAATGCCTCCAACGCCTCCAACAGCTTGAACTCGGACCGGCTTACCTGTCCGTCCTCCCTGGCGAAGCGCCGCATCCCTCCGGCCCAGTCCGACAGGTTGTCCTCCACGTCGGACACGCCGATATACGCGGTCGCCTCCCCCTGCGAGGAAGCCGCCGCGCACACCACAGAAACGGCCTGCTCCGGCCCGCGCACGTCCACCGGCGCGCCGGTCTCCCGCGACAGCGCCTCCGCCAGACGCGTGTTCACGTCGAACGGCTTGAAGCCAACGTCGTCTAGCACTCGGGTCTGAACAGAAAAGCTGCGGTCGCTGTCCATGCCGGGCGCGCAGGTCTGCAACGCCGCCGCCTCGATCGCAGTCACGTTCTCCGCGCCGGCCAGCAATGCCACGGTCGCCAACACTGGACAGATATGGCGAACAAACACGGGCACATGCTCTCGCCACTGGCGGCGCGATCTCGATGAAGGGTCTATCGCCTTCCACGAGTAGCACGCCCGGCGCCAATTCACGCTGGGCGCAAACAGTTCCCGCCGCCTGCGCGATCTCCGCAGCGGCAAGGTCTGCGAAGTCCGGATCATAGGTTGCTATAAACGCTGCACTGCAGGTGCGTGGCTGGTCTGTTCCGATTTCGGACATGTGCCTCCAGTACTGCTACTTGTCACGGCCTGACCGGGCGTCACGGTGTATTGCCCGTCGGTGGGCCGGCTACTTCTCTATCTCGGCGATCGCATCGCGCACACGACCGGCCATGTCCCGCGCGCGTTCTGCCGCGTCGCCTACGTGGTCCGTGGAGCGCAGCAGTTCCTCGATCGTCTCCGCCGGAAGCAGCCGGTTGATCCGCGTATCCGCGGCCAGCAATTCCGGCAGCGGGTTCGGCCGCCCCGCCTGCACATCGGCCCAGGCGACCAAGCTTTGCTCGCGGATCGCCTCGTGCAGCTCCTGCCGGTCGCCGCCCGCCTTGACCGCCTCCATCAATACCCGTTCCGTTCCCGCGAATGCGCCGTACGCCTCCAGGTTGCGGTCCACGGCGGACTGCCAAATCTGCAAGCCGTCGACCAGCCGCCGCGATCGTACAAGGATTTCGTCCGTCAATAGAAATGCTTCCGGTAGCACCATGCGCCGGTTGGCTGAATCGTCCAGCGTGCGCTCCAGCAGGCTTAACGCCGCGTTGTCCCACATCACGCGCGGCAACGCGGCCATCTGCCGCGCCAGGCTGTCCACGTTCTCCGCCACGATCGGGTTGCGCTTGAACGGCATGGCGCTCGACCCCACCTGCATCGCGCCGAATGGCTCGCTCCATTCGCCGATGGGGGGACTCTGCAACAGGCGCAGGTCGAAGGCGAACTTGTGCAGACTGCCGCACAGGCCGGCCAGTGCGTTGACAACCAGCCAATCCTGTTTTCTCGGATAGGTCTGCGTGCTGGCCTCGAACGCGCAAAGGCCCAGCTTCTCCATCACGCGATCCTCTAGCCTACGTGGCGTCCACTCCGCTGTCCACGAGCAGCTGGGCATAGCTTGCGCTCGTACCCACCGCTCCCTTGAGCCCCTTGCCGCGCACGGACCCGGCGACGCGCTGCAACTCCTCCAGGTCGATCAGCAGGTCCTGTGCATATTGCGCCAGCCGGTATCCGACGGTCGTAGGCTCGGCAGGCTGTATATGCGTGAAGGCCATCGCCGTACGCGAAGCCTCTTCGTCTATGCGTTCGGCCAGGCGCACGAGCACCCCGCGCAACCGGTCCACGATCAGCGACAGCCCGCGTTGCAGCCGAATGGCGTCCACATTGTCCAGCGCATCCATCGAAGTGGCGCCCAGATGGATGATCGCGCCGCCCACAGGACACTGCTCCGCATACGTGCGAATTTCCGCCATTAGGTCGTGACGAATCTCGCGCTCGATCTCGGTGGCTCGCGCCACGTCCACATCCTCGACGTGCGCACGCAGATCCTCCGCCTGCTCCGGCCGTACGATACCGGCCTCGCATTGCGCCTCGGCCAGGGCGACCCAGAACTGGCGCAACAGGCGCCGCTTTTCTACCTCGCTCCACACGATGCGCATTTCCTCGCTGCCATAGCGCCAGGTCAGGGGCGAAAGATAGGTCTCGTGTCCGTAGGTATCCATAGACTCATGCTCTTCGCTAGTCAGCTGTTGTTCGTTGTGATCCCCACCCGGCGTGTAGCTCGGATTCGTCGTTCCAAGCCAAGGCCAATTGTATCCCATCACTGTTGCGAGCCCTAGCCGTCCGCCGCCCACACGCGCGGACTACCCACACGAACCATTGCGCAGTATAATGCCTGCAGCACAGACATCAACGGACAACGAGCGCACGTGCGAGCCAGATTTCCGCCCGGATTCATGCACAGTATCCGCCAACACGGGTTCACCTCTTGACCATCGGCCACGAAGTCTCCACGGACATTCGCATCGCGTATTTGGCTGACTACCGCCAGCACATACCCACGCTGGCGGAGTGGCACCACGCCACCTGGCAGTATCTCAACCCGCGAACGACCCTCCTGGATCGCACCGTTCGGCTGCGCAACAACGCGCGCAAAGGTCAAATCCCAACCACGTTTGTCGCCTTGAATCAGTCAGAGCCCGTCGGGTGCGCCAGCCTCGTCACCGCCGACATGGCCGTGAAGCGACAGTATTCGCCCTGGCTGGCCAGCGTATTTGTCGTACCGGAACTGCGCAACACAGGCATTGGCTCCCAGTTGGTTATCCGCGCCATGCAGGAAGCGCACCTGCTCGGCAACGCGGCGCTCTATCTGTACACCCCCGATCGCCAGCCATTCTACGCCCGTCTTGGGTGGAAGGATGTGGAGACTTGCCAATATCGTGGCATGACAATGACTATTATGCAACACGACTTGCACGCCATGCCGGCGCCATAGCCGCCGCATCTAGGAATATTCTGAATCCACATCGCCAGTCTAGCCAATGCCCACGGGAGGCTACTGAATCATGGCCACAGAAACCATCTTCACCATGGACACCTCTAGCATCAAGTTCGGGGCCGGCGCCACCAGAGAAATCGGCTTCGACATGCGCAACGCCGGCGCCAAACGCGTCCTCGTCGTCACCGACGCGCACCTTGCCTCCCTGCATCCCGTGGTCGCGACGTTGGATTCCCTGCGCGAGGCAGGCGTCGACGCCGTTCTGTACGACGGAACCCGCGTCGAACCAACCGATTCGTCTTTCAAGGAAGCGATCGCCTTTGCCGCAGACGGCGACTTCGACGGCTACGTGGCTGTGGGCGGTGGTTCCAGTATCGACACGGCCAAGGCCGCCAATCTCTACAGCTACCTACCCCGCCGACCTCCTCGTATATGTAAACCCGCCTATCGGGGAGGGCCGGCCCGTGCCCGGCAAGCTCAAGCCGTTGATCGCCATCCCAACCACCGCCGGCACGGGCAGCGAGACAACCGGCGTGTCCATCTTTGACTTCGAGGAAATGCACGCCAAGACCGGCATCGCCCACCGCGCCCTGCGGCCCATAATGGGCATCGTCGACCCGGACAACACGCGCACGATGCCCAAGCTCACCGCCGCCTGCACAGGACTGGATGTGCTGACCCACGCCCTCGAATCCATGACGGCCCTGCCCTACAATCAGCGGCCCGCCCCGGAACGCCTGGAACTGCGTCCCGCCTACCAGGGGGCCAATCCCATCAGCGATATTTGGGCCTCACGCGCCGTCCAACTCGTGTCAGAGTACCTCGTGCGCGCCGTCCATGACCCGGAGGATGACGAGGCCCGCGGTCAGATGATGATGGCCGCCACCATCGCCGGCATCGGCTTTGGCAACGCCGGCGTCCATCTGCCCCACGGCATGTCCTACCCGGTTGCGGGCATGGTCCGCGACTTCGCGCCCGAAGGCTACGACACCGACCACCCCATGGTGCCCCATGGCATGGCCGTGGTGGTGAACGCCCCCGCCGTGTTCCGCTTCACCGCACCGACCAACCCGGAGCTGCACCTGCGCGCCGCCGCGCTGATGGGCGCTGATACGTCCGGCGCGGACCCGGCGGACGCAGGCGACATTTTGGCGGCAGCCCTAATCGACATTATGCGCCAGACGGGCATCCCCAACGGCTTGAGCGCACTTGGCTACGGCCCCGAGGACGTAGACGCCCTGGTGGCCGGCACGCTGCCCCAACACCGCGTGACCAAGCTGTCCCCGCGACCGGCCGGCGCAGAAGAATTGCGCGAGCTATTCCTCGAATCCATGACCCTCTGGTAAGGAGCGCGAGACCACAATGGCGAACACAATACGCTGGGGCATCATCGGCGTGGGCGATGTGACCGAAGTGAAGAGCGGGCCCGCCCTGCGAAAGGCGCGAAATTCCGAGTTGGTGGCCGTCATGCGCCGCAACGCGGAGAAGGCGAAGGACTATGCGCTGCGCCACGATGTTCCGAAGTGGTATGACGACGGCGGCGCTCTCATCGCCGATCCGGATGTGGATGCCGTCTACATTGCAACGCCGCCCAATGTCCACAAGGAATATACCCTTGCCGCCGCGGCCGCAGGCAAGCCCGTCTATGTGGAAAAGCCCATGGCGCTGAACTACTCCGAATGCCAGGAGATGCTAGAGGCCTGCCGCGGGGCGGGCGTTCCCCTGTGGGTGGCGTACTACCGCCGCGCCCTTCCCCGCTTCCTGCGCGTGCGCCAACTTCTTGCGGCCACCGCCATAGGGCAGCCGCGCTTCGTTTCCGTGCGCCTTACGCAGACGCCGCGCATGGAGTTCTATTCAGCGGCCACGCTTCCCTGGCGCGTGCGCCCGGAGATCGCCGGCGGCGGTCTGTTTGTCGACCTCGCCGCGCACACGCTCGATATTCTGGATTTCCTCTTCGGCCCAATTGCGCAGGTGGAGGGCCACGCCAGCAACCAGGCAGGCCTCTACCCCGCCGAGGACACCGTCACGGCCAGCTTCGTGCACGACTCCGGCATCCATGGCGTAGGCGTTTGGTGCTTTGCCGCTAACGCCAATGAAGATCTGATCGAAATCGTCGGCACGGACGGCAGAATCGCCCTCTCCACCTTCGGAACGGAGCCCGTGCGTCTCTACCGCGGCGACAACGTGACGCAATATCCGGAAGAAACGCCCGCGCACATACAGCAACCCCTCATCCAGACAATTGTCGACGAACTCAATGGGGAAGGGGCCTGTCCCAGCAGCGGCGAAAGCGGGGCGCGCACAACCTGGGTCATGGACCGAATCCTGCACGACTACTACCGCGCCTAGAGATATGTCGCCCATGCGACGACGTCGCCCGGCCGGTTGTCCACGTGCAGACTGGATGGCTTTCTGTGTGGCGAATCGCAAGGTTGAGCGCGCCGGTATGGTCGCCGGCGGCCGTCATGGGACGGACCGAAGTGCGCAAGAATGGGTGTGTTTCTCACACAGGTGCGCGGGCCCGATCTGGTATCATGCGAACCATGAACACTACAACAAACAACTCAAGCAATAGCTCTCAATCGGGCGCCGAAATCGCCACGCTCGGCGGCGGCTGCTTCTGGTGCCTGGAGGCCGTGTACGATCAACTGCGCGGCGTTCAAAGCGTAGAGTCCGGCTACGCCGGCGGACACGTGGACGATCCCAGCTACCGCGCCGTATGCTCCGGCAGCACGGGCCACGCGGAGGTCGTCCAGATCGCGTTCAACCCGGACGAGGTCTCGTTCCGCGAAATTTTGGAAGTCTTCTTCACGATTCACGACCCCACCACTCTCAACCGCCAGGGCGCCGACGTCGGAACACAGTATCGTTCCGTCATCTTCTACCACTCGGACAAACAGAAGGCGGTCGCCGAGCAGGTCATGGACGAGGTAAGGCGCGCCGGCCTGTGGGCCAACTCAATTGTGACAGAATTGACGCCCTACTCAGAGTTCTTCGTGGCCGAGGACTATCATCAGGAATACTTCGAGCGCAACGGCGGCCAACCCTATTGCCAGGTAGTCATTGCGCCCAAGGTCACCAAGTTCCGAAAGAAGTACCTGGACAAGCTGAAAGCGCCCGTGGCCTAGCTGCGCGCACAACGAACCATCCCGTTCCGGGAAGCCGCACCGCAGGCAGCCTCATCCGAAATGGCGACCAGCGCTTCCCGGAACCCGAACAGTGCTCGCAAGACTACCAGCACAACAGCGCCGTTGTCCCGCACTCGCACCGTCGCCCTGACGTCGCCACCTAGCCGGAGCCCATCATGGAAGGCCACGTTCTTGCCGACCCCGCCGCCCTGCAATCGTTCGCGAGCGACATATTTCAACAACTTGACGCGCCTCCCTCCCATGCCGAGGATGCGGCGCGCGTTCTAGTCTGGGCGAACCTGCGCGGCATCGACACGCACGGCGTGCGCAACCTGGGCCCGCTCTACGTTCGCACGCTCGACGAGGGACGTGCGCGCGCCGGCGCAGCCTTCGCGATCGATTACGAGACGCCCTTCTCCGCACGCGCGGACGGCCAGAGCGGCCTCGGCATGGCGGCCGGCGTCTGGGCCATGCGCCTGGCCATAGAGAAAGCTGCCGCCTCGGGAACGGGCATGGTCGCCATGCACAACTCGCAGCACTATGGCGCGGCCGGATACTACGCGGCTATGGCGCTTGAACACGACATGATCGGCCTCTGCATGACGGGCCGCTTCATGCCCAAAGGTACGACGATTGGCCTCGTCCCCACGTTCGCCGCGCTGCCCATGTTCTCCACGAACCCCATCGCCTTTGCCGCACCTACCATGGACGAGCCGCCCTATCTCCTGGACATGGCGACTACTGTGACGCCGTACAACCGCGTCATGCTATATCACGAACTCGGTCGGCAGGCGCCGCAGGGTTGGGGCATGGACGACGACGGCCAGCCGACAACGGAGCCCACGCGCCTCAACCGTCTCTTCCCGCTAGGCGGCACACGTGAGATGGGCAGTCACAAGGGATACGGTCTGGCGATGCTGGTGGAGATCCTCGCCGGCGTGCTTTCCGGCGAATGGGCGCCTCGCACCGATGAAGACCAGCCGTCGCTACGATGGCTACAGCCATCCCAACGACGGTCATTTCTTCGCCGCCATCCGCGTCGACTCTTTCCATCCTGCAGATGACTTCAAGCGCGCCATGGACGCCATGATCCGCGCGCTGCACGATGCGCCGAAGCAACCTGGGCAGGAGCGCATCTACGTCGCGGGCGAAATTGAACACGAGACAGAACTCGAGCGGCGCGAGCGTGGTATCCCATTGCCGCCCAATGTGCAGGCAAGCCTCGGCGCCCTCGCAGACCGATTTGGCCTTGCGCGTCCCTACTGACCGCACCATTCCGGGTATCGCGAGTTCGCACTCTCAGGGTACCGCACAAACCATGCGCAACGTTGACGCCGCCGGCTACGCGGCAATCGGTCTCCATAACCCGCGCAACCCGCTCAACGTGGGGGCGGCGTTGCGCGCCGCCTCCTGTTTCGACGTTTCGCTCGTCGCGCTGACAGGCAGGCGCTACAAGGTGCAACGCACGGATACCGCCCGTACTCACCTTCAGATTCCGATCCTGCATGCGGAAGACCTGCGCACTGTGATCCCCTACGATTGCGTGCCCGTCGCCATCGAACGCCGCAAAGGCGCTCTCTCCCTGCCCGAATATGAGCATCCCGATCGCGCCTTCTACATCTTTGGCCCGGAGGACGGCACGCTCGGCCCCGACGTAGTTGGCTGGTGCCGCGACGTAGTGGAAATCCCCACTCTCTACTCGCTCAACCTGGCCGCCGCCGTCAACATCGTGCTGTATGACAGGCTCGCCAAGCTGCATCGGCGCTGACGAACTTGCATCGTTGCGTCGCCCATTTTGGCTGCCGCGCTCGGGTCGCGCATGCGGGACGCTTGGGCGCCAACTTCGTTCGATGCCCTACGTCGGTGGTATACTCGCACGTGCGGCAAGACACGCCGCTAAGGTTGACCGCTGAAGGCTGAGGAGTGGGCCGTGTGGACCAGAGCGCGCTCGATGCTGTCGAGCTGACCAAGCAACTGATCAGAATCCAATCGGAGAGCCGGCAGTCCAATCTGGCCGTGACCGACGCCGTGCACGCGTTGCTGGCCGGCCTGGGCTATTCGATCGAGCGGCTGGGATACACGGACCTTGCCGGCGTGGAAAAGGCCTGTCTGGTCGCCAAGGCCGGACCCGGCGCGGGCGGTCTCGGCATCTTCGCACATTCGGATACGGTGCCGGGCATGCCAGGCGCATGGGACCCGTTCGAGCCCCATATGGACGGCGCAAAGCTTGTGGGGCGCGGCGCGTGTGACATGAAGGGTCCTCTGGCCGCGGCCATCCTTGCCGCCGGCGCGAATACCGCCAGACGAGCTTCGATCCCCCCTTTACTTCGTGATCTCCGCCGACGAGGAAATGCACTACGCGGGCGCCTATCACATCCTTGCAAAGTCGCAAACGCTGGCGGACGCCTGGCCCGCCTATGGGCTCGTGATCGAGCCAACCATGTGCCGGCCTGTGCACGCGCACAAAGGCGGAATCCGCATTCAGGTTGTCGCCGAGGGTGTCGCTGCGCATACCAGCACAGGGATGGGCGTGTCCGCCAACTTCTTGATCGCACCATTTCTGGCCGAAATGGCCGAACTCGCAGAACTTTTCGCCGGCGACGAACGTTTTCGCAACGAGGAATTTGACCCGCCGACCAATGGCTTCAACATGGTGTTGAACGACGGAGGGTGCGCGCCCAATGTGACTGCGGCGCGGACCGTCTGCACGCTCTCCCTGCGGCCAATGCCGGGGGACCACCACGAGGAGGCCGTGGGCATGATCCGGGACGCCGCCGCGAAATACGGGCTGGCGTCGTCCGCTGCCGTCTTTCCCGTCGTATACACGGACCCGCGGTCCGAAATCGTCCGCGCCGCCGTGGAAGTCACTGGCGTAGCCCGTTCGGAGACGGCCCCGTATGGCACGGAAGCGGCCATCTATGGCGATCGCAGTGGGCTGGTCGTGCTGGGCCCCGGCAATATCGAGCAGGCCCACACCGTCGGAGAGTGGATCGACGTCGAACAATTGTACCGGGCGATTGACATCTACGCCCGCCTCATGCGGCGCTTTTGTACCTAGACTGACCACCACGAGCATCGATGCAGACTGAACAACCGCCTCAGACAGAAGACAATCCTTCACCTCTCGCCGCCATCCCCAGGCCATACCTGCTCGCAGCATTGGGCGTTGCGGGACTCTTGCTTATTGTAGGACTTGTTGGCGCTGGGCTCAGTCTGCGCCGGCCCGTCGACACTCCTGCATCGCAGTCAGCCAACAGCGCAGCCGCAACCGCCCGCACCGCCACGCCAACTACCCTGCCGACCGAACTGCCGCCCCCAAACGCGGCGGCGCAAGCGGAGGTGACGGAGCGCGCGCCGCTTCCCGAGCCGACGGCGACGGTGCTGCCGGCCGCCCTACCGTTGCCCACGGTCACGCCTACGCCGGAACTGCCGCCTGCCGCCCCGCGACGTCGTGATATCTGGCTCAACCACTATGCGGCTCGCACTTTCCGGCGAGGGATTCGACAGTACGGGGCGACCGCTCAGCTTCGAGATACAGCCGCGTACCGCGACCCTGGGCGGCGAGACCGTGGGTGCGCCGGATGCATGGTGCGTCCAGCTCGGCCTGGTCCATGAGGCCTTTGACTTGACGATGAGCCTTGAGCCTGGCACAGAGAACCTGCTCGTGTCTGGAACCATCGCGCTCAGAGAGGGATTCTGCGAGCAGCCGGGCGAGGAAATGGACCGCGTCGACGTCAGTCTCTCAGTGCCGACCGACGCCGCAGGTCAGATCTCCTACAACCTGCGCGGCCAGAGCAGCCTATTCGGTGTGAGCGGTCTCCTAGACACGGACACGGGCGCCATTGTCGAGCTGCGCGTCGCCAACACGGCTCCCGAATGACATCCGCCCAGTGGGCCGGCTCCTCCGAACAGCCTACGGCCACACAGACGATGATGTCAGAGTAGTCGACGTACGGGAATCCAGGCACCTGCGCACTCGGCCCGCTGCCTGTTTCTCTCCGGGCGAGCACAACATCACCACTCGTTTCATCGGCCCGTTGATTATCTGCGTTGCCGCGACGGCAACACCTATGGTCGCAATGGGGTACGCCTCAATAGCTGGGTTCGGAGTGAGGGGAATCATTGCAGTTGGCTATGTCACCTGGACCGTCGCCGTCGGAGCCTGTTTCGTATACCGTCGCGTGGGCATCCGGTAAGAGACAAGAGGGTTTTCAGCATGTCCGATGAATCCGAGCCGGTTCGCTATGTGGGACGAACAGTCGCCAACACAGAGCATCACGACGGCCAGTTGCGTCCGGTTGTCGGGGTGCAGAGCCATCAAGTGCTTCGCGCCAACCGTTCCCATCCGGACTGGGTGGACGATACGGGATGGACCTATAACCACGCACCGATGCTGGCCTATTGGAATGGTCGGTTCTATCTGGAATACCTGAGCAATCCTGTGGACGAGCACGGGCCGCCGGGCCAAACGCTCCTGACCACTTCGGAGGATGGAATCCATTGGGAACGACCGGAGGTGATTTTTCCGCGGTATGAGGTGCCGGTTGGCGTGTACGCAGGGCCGCCTGAACACCCGCTGCCCCCAGGCAGCGAAGCCGTAATGCACCAGCGCATAGGATTCTATGTATCCCCCAACTGCCGGCTTCTTATGTTGGGCTTCTACGGGATATGCCCGACACCGCATGTAGGGCCAAACGATGGCAGGGGAATCGGGCGGGTGGTTCGCGAGATGTATACGGACGGTTCCTGTGGACCCATCTATTTCCTGCGCTACAACCGCCATGCGGGATGGAATGAGACAAATACCCGTTTCCCGTTCTACAAGAGAGCAAGCGATCCTGGCTTTGTCGAGGCATGCGAGGCGTTGCTTGCCGACAAACTGGTGACGCTGCAATGGTGGGAAGAGGACCGCAGCACCGACGGTTTCTACGCTGCGCCCGGCCACAAAGCTCTCTCCTACTACCATCTGGACGACGGCAGGGTCGTGGGCGTGTGGAAATGGTCAAAAGCGGCGATCAGTTCCGACGAAGGGAACACATGGTCACAGGTCGCGGACGTACCATCGCTGGTCATGGCAGGAGGTAAAATCTGGGGCCAGCGCACGTCAGACGGGCGCTATGCCCTGGTCTACAACCCCAATCCTGACAACAATCACCGCTGGCCCTTGGCAGTCGTAACCAGCGATGACGGCATCAGCTTCGACAATATGCTCGTAGTAGAGAGTGAGTCTCCTGTGCGCCGCTTTCAGGGCTGCTACAAGGACTTCGGCATGAACTACGTGCGCGGCATTGTCGAAGGCAACGGCGCTCCGCCGGACGGCGCCATGTGGCTTACCTATAGCATGAACAAAGAGGATATTTGGGTGAGCCGAGTTCCTGTGCCAATCCGATGGCAGGTAGACGAACCGGTTGACGACTCATTCAACGACATGGTAGCGGGCGGAATCGTCAAGGATTGGAATATCTACAGCTCGCAGTGGGCCACTGTTTCCGTTGTTCCATACCCGAATCCGAACAACAAGAGCCTGCGCTTCCAAGATAGCGATCCCGTTGACTACGCTAGGGCAACGCGCGTCTTTCCAGAAAGCTCCACCGTCACGGCGACCTTCCGCGTGCTTGCCAAGCAGGCTCGCGGCGGCCGGTTCTACGTCGAGATAGCGGAAGGCAGGGGCGCAGTTCCGTTCTGGTTGCTGTTTGATGCGGACGGGATGATCAAGGTCAAGAACGGCGGTCACTTGGTAGAAATTCAAGAGTACGTCGCCAATATGTGGTACGACGTGCGCTTGGAGCTCGACGCTGTCCGACACAGATTTCGATTGTCAATTGGCGGCGAAACAGTGCTGTCGGAAGGGAGTTGCGCCGCGCCGGTTATGTCTGTCGAGCGTATCGTCTTCAGAACGGGTCCTCGGCGCAGGGAACCTTCGCTTGACACGGAGACCACAGCAGGCGGCGATCTTCCCGGCGGGGATGAGCCATCGCCGCAGGCGACGTTTTTCTTGAACTACCTGGCAGTGGAGGAGTAGGTTGCCGGACATCTGGCGTTGGCTGCAAACACGTCAGCGACTCGTTCGCGCCTGGCAATCCATATCGCTTCCCCTTGTCGCCACCCCGGATTATACATCCGGTCCAGACGCTCCATCGCACTGTTTATTTCGGCCTACAGTTCTCTCCCCTCCCTCACGCCCGCTCCGCCAGTCTTTTTCCGAGCCGCCAACCCACATCTTGTCAGTCCACTGCAGCATGAATTGACCCCAAATACCGGCTGGGCCGCTCTTGCACGGCGAATCTCTGTGTGGTAGCGTAGCTTCGACTTTGCCGGCCGAAGTCATTTCGAACGGAAATCATTGCGGGGGGCGGCCATCGTCTGCCGCATGTCGAGAAAATCGCGCAATAGGAGCGAACCATGAGCCAGTCCACAGCCACAGTCGGCCTCGTACACGGGACGGACCGTCGCGGCAACGTGCTTGCCGCCCTGGACCTTGTCCGCGAGCAAGTGGCGCCGAAAATCGCAGACGAGGTGCTCGTCAAGCCCAACTTCCTGTCGAGCAGCAACCAAGTGGCGTCCAGCCACGTTGACGCCCTGCGCGGCGTTCTTGACTTCCTGGTGCAGCTTCCCAACGCGCCCAAACACGTCATCGTGGCCGAAGGTGCAAACGAGGAGTATTCCGGCGAGGCATTCGCCAATTTCGGTTACGACAAGGTCATCGAAGAGTACCCCTTCTCCATTGAGCTCGTCGACCTGCACCAGACGACCGAATGGGTAGAGACGCCCGTCGTGCAGGCCGATCGCACAGAGTCCACGGTGCGCATACCTGCCTCGGTGCTCAACAGCCCCTGCACGATCTCCCTGGCCGTAGCAAAGACGCACGACGCCTGCGTCGTCACGCTTGCGCTCAAGAACATGATCATGGGCACGATGTGCAAGGCGGACCGTGTGCACATGCACGGCTGTACCGCCCACGCCGACCGCGTGCTGGCAGACGAGGTGCGCGTCTTGAATGTGAACCTGGCGCGGCTCGCCAAACTGGTAAAGCCCGACATCGCTGTGATCGACGGCACCGTCGGCCTGCAGGGCAACGGCCCCGGCGGCACGGACGGCGTTGATTTCGGCGTCGTTGCGGCATCGGCTGACGTTTTCGCCGCCGACGCTGTGATGGCCAAGGCCATGGGCTTTGATCCGGACAGGCTCGCACAGTCCTGGTATGGAAACCTACTGCGCCTGGGCGTGTCCGATTTGAATGACATCGAGATCCTCGGCGCAGACCTAAACGCGATCACGATGCCCTTCACGCCCCACGAAACCACGCCGAAGCAATGGGCCTGGTCAGACAGAAGCCTCGAACGCTATTTGGCCGCGTGATGCGCGTGAATCCAGGGCGCTGAATACATCGGCCCCCAATACTGCGCAGACACCCGACGGAGCTGATAAACCTGCAAAGATCCGCCCAAACTGCGAAAGTCTGCGTCCCGCTTTGCGACTCGACGTCCGGAAATGAGTTCGATCCGGCCTGCGCGTCGAAATTGACAACCCTCGCGGCCGGGCGTATACTTTCTCCAACCGCAGTCGCCGATAGGCTGTTCCCACGGCCAACTTCTCGCGGCGGCTGACGTGTGCGGCGCTGGTGTAATGGCAACACAATAGCTTCCCAAGCTATTATTACGGGTTCGAATCCCGTGCGCCGCTCTCTCTGCTCGATTCCGATGAACTACATTCAGATGTGATACGACCGAGGGGAATCCGCGCTGCGGACCTACGTGTCGAAAGGCTCGATGCACTGCGGGCCTTCATTCGCGCGCGTTGCTGACGTAGGGACTGACGGGCGTCGTCTTCATTTCGCCAGCCTCAAACGGGCGCAGCAGATGGAAGAGCGAGGACTGTTCGCTGGGCGGTACTTCCGCGCCGTCGCCGAGCCACAGGTTGTAGTCTTCGGGATGCAGGATCACCGGCATGCGGTTGTGAATGTCCGCCAGCTTCTCATTCGGCTCCGTCGTCAAGAGTGTACACGACTCCAACACGGAACCGTCTGCGCCCTCCCAGTGCTCCCACAGTGCGGCGATGGCGAACGGACCGCCATCTTTCATGGTGATGTAGTAGGGCTGTTTTCGCTGACCTGTCTTCTGCCACTCGTAGAATCCGTCCGCCGGGGCCAAACAGCGCCGCACCAAACGCCGCCCGGAAGGAAGGTTTCTCCGCCACGGTCTCCGAGCGAGCGTTGATCATGCCGCGCGCCGATGCTTGGATCCTTCGACCAGGACGGCACGAGCCCCCACATCACATGTGTCCACTCGCGCCCACCGTCGCCGTCCAGCCGCACGATCGCTACGGGCTGTGTAGGCGCGTGTTGTAGCGCGGTTCAAGGTACGGGGTCTCGTCCAGACCGAAGAGCTTGGCAAGTATTCGGGGATCCGTATGTAATGTAAATCTGCCGCACATGGTTTCATTGTAGCACACGCCGCCGGCGGCGTGCATGCGCCACGTTCACTCATCTAAAATGTTACTGAGGAGGTACGGTTCTCTCAAGAGATAATGTTACCGAGGAGGGAACCGTGGCCACCGAGGAAAGGATGACGATTGAGGAGCGGTACAAGTACCTGCGGTTGATGCAGGAGAGGTACTGGGCAGGTGAGCAAGAGGGAACGCAGTCGGCTACTGGATGAGATGGAAGAGGTGACAGAGCTGCACCGCAAGAGTCTGATACGACTGATGCGTGGTCGGCTGGAACGTAAGCGGCGCCGGCGGCAGCGAGGGCGCACATACGGAGCAGAAGTGGATGATGCGTTGCGGGTGATCAGCGAGAGTATGGACGACATCTGTGCGGAGCGGCTGCAGCCGAATCTGGTATGGATAGCAAGCATCTTGCCCACCACGGCGAGTTGGTGGTGAACAAGCAGCTGCTGGAGCAGCTAGGCAAGATCAGCGTCTCGACCGTGCGGCGCATACTGCAGCGAGTGGGCCAGGACGAACCGCGTCTGGTGCGGAAGCGAGTGTCACAGCCGCACAGCTATCAGCAGATCCCGGCGAGGAGATTGGCGTGGGACCTGACAGAGCCGGGTCATTTCGAAGTGGATCTGGTGCATCATTGCGGTGAGACAACCAGTGGGCAGTATGTCTACACCTTACAGATGGTGGACATTGCCACCGGCTGGAGTGAACGGGTAGCGGTACTCGGCCGCAGCTATCTGGTCATGCAAGATGCCTTCGAGCGTATCCTGAAGCGCCTGCCCTTTGCGGTGCGCGAACTGCATCCTGACAACGGGAGTGAGTTTCTTAACCATCATCTGCTGCGCTACTGGCCGCACGCCATGCCGGGCGTAGCGCTCAGCCGTTCACGGCCCTATCAGAAGAATGACAATCGCTTTGTGGAACAGAAGAATAGCTCTTTGGTGCGCGCCTATCTGGGCCAGGAACGGTTGGATACGGTTGCCCACACCGAGGCACTCAATCGCTTCTATGATGGCATGTGGCTCTACTACAACTGCTTTCAGCCCGTCATGCGACTCAGCGCCAAGGAGGTGCTGCCTACCACCAATGGCATTCCTCATGTGCGACGCCGTTTCGACGAAGCCCGCCCGCCCTTGGACCGTCTCTTGGAAACCAAGACTCTGTCAACACGAACAGGCTGCCGAACTGAAAGTGCTCCGCCGAGATACGAACCCTCGTCAACTGCTCAAGAGCTCTACCATCTACGCGATGCGCTGCTCGAGCTACCGTTAGCTTCGCCTGGGCAGACCGAAGATGTGCGCCAAACACTGCAAAACCAAAACCGCCAATAAGGGAAAACAAAACTAGCAGCTTCCACACAGAAAGGAGCAGGTGGCCCGGTAACATTATCAAATGATAGAACGATCATCCTTCGGTAACATTATCATTTGACTGGACACGGCCCGCGCCACTTTGCATCACGGCTCACCCGCTGTGCTATACTACCCCGGCCAGTACAGCAGCCCAATGCGTTTGCAATGCGACACCCTCCGTTCGACCTTACTGCAGAGTAGCCGGGACTTCCGCCCATGACCGAAATCGTCGAATCAAAGACCATCCCCGGCGTCAAGATCGTGCGCCTGCGCTGTTTCCAGGATGAACGCGGGCAGTTCATGGAACTGTTCCGCAAGGATTGGTTCCCTGAACGCTCCTGGGACGTCGTCCAGAGCAACCGAAGCGACAGCGCTGCCGGTGTGCTTCGTGGCCTGCACTTCCACCACAGACAGGTGGACTACTGGCATGCGCCGCGCGGCGAAATTCGTGTCGCACTGGCGGACCTGCGACGTTCGTCGCCGTCGTTCGGCAACGTGGAGGTGATCGACCTTGGCCAGGACGAGCCGGCCGGCCTATTTATACCCATCGGCGTCGCCCACGGCTTCTACGCCAAGACCGAAGCCACGCTCACCTACATTGTCGACAACTACTATGACGGGCAAGACGAGTTGGGCATCGCCTGGAATGACCCGGAACTCAACATCGACTGGGGCGTTTCCGACGCAATCCTGTCCGACCGCGATCGTGAAAACCCGTTCCTTGCCGACATCGCTCGCGAAGTCTTGCCGCGCTAGGACCCCGCCGCGAACGGGCTCGTTCAGTCCAGGAAGTTCACCCTCCCAGTCCGCCCCGAGCGGACCAGACATGTCGGCAAAGACAGCGAGGAGTAGACAGACATGGCAGAACAGATTCGCTTCGGCGTAATCGGCGGCAGCGGCGTCTACCAGATGGAGGCGCTGCAGGACGTGCGCGAAGTCACGCTGGATACGCCGTTCGGCGCTCCCTCCGACAGTTACACAGTCGGCAGCCTGCACGGACAACAGGTGGCCTTCCTCGCCCGCCACGGCCGCGGCCACCGAATCAGCCCCCGCGACTCAACCGGCGCGCCAATATGTACGGCTTCAAGATGCTGGGCGTGGAATACCTGATCGGCGTCAGCGCGTGCGGCAGCCTTCGCGAGCGGTACGCACCCGGCGACATCGTCATTCCCCACCAGCTCTTCGACCGCACGTGCAATCGCGCGCTTTCCTTCTTCGATGACCCGGACGTGGGCACGGACGGCCTTGTCGTGCACGTCAGTTTGGCTGAGCCGTTCTGTCCCTATCTTAGTGAGATCTGCTACGAGGCCGCGGCCGCCACCGGCAATCCAGTGACCGCGGCGGGGCGTTTGTCACGATCGAAGGCCCCCGCTTCAGTACCAAGGCCGAGAGCGAGGCGTTCCGCGCCTGGGGCATGGACATCATCGGCATGACTACGACGCCGGAAGCGCAGCTCGCTCGCGAAGCGGAAATGAGCTACGCCGTGATGGCGCATATCACCGACTACGACGTTTGGCACGAGACCGAGGAAGCCGTCACCGTCGACGCCGTTATCCGCGTGCTGATGCGCAACGCGGAAGTTGCTAAGCAGGCCGTGGCCAATGCAATTGACGCGCTACAATCGGCCGAACCCAGCCCGCAGTCCAATCCACTCGCGGACGCAATTCTCACCAACAAAGATTACGCGCCCGCACGTGCGGTCAAGCAACTCGACCTCATCGTCGGCAAGTACTTCGGCCAGGCTGCCGCCGGCTAAGTGTACGTCGCCGCTGCGCCAGGCCGTCCGC
>CAVVYP010000005.1:0-623674 GCA_963752485.1 uncultured Chloroflexia bacterium | reverse complement strand
CCGCTCTGCATCGCCATCATCACCGACCTGTTCCCGCCTAGCGGGCGAGGCCGCGCCCTCGGTACGTGGAGCTCGACCGGCCCGGCCACTACCATGGTTGCACCTCTCTTTGGCGGCTTCCTGATCGACCATTGGGGTTGGCACGCCATCTTCGTGCCCGGCATCATCGCTTCGTTCGTCGCCCTCTACGTCGTACGCGACCGAGTACCTAGACGGCTCCTCCACCGCAACCGGGCTTCCTGCGCAAATTCGACTGGCTGGGGCTGATCCTGTTGAGCGGCGCCATCGTCACCTTCGTCGCCTATCTCTCCAGCCGTGCGATCACCGGTGTGGAGCCGCTACGCGACTGGCGCATGCTTGCGTTGGCGGTGATCTTCTCGGTCGGCTTCTTCCTGCGTGAACGCGCAACGTCTAACCCACTCGTGCCCCTCCACCTCTATCGCTATTCCGGCTTCGGACGGGCCTCCATCGTCGCTGGCATTCGCATGTTTCTGATGAGTGGTGTCCTTCTCCTGCTCCCGCTCTTCCTCGCCGATGTCTACGGCCTGAGCGCGGCGAACGTCGGTCTGTTCATCAGCTTTCTGGCCGCATCGCTGCTAGTCACCGTTCGGATCGGTGGACAGCTCGCCGACAAATGGGACAAGCGTTTGCCCATCCTCACCGGTTTAACTACCCAAGCCGCGCGCTCTCCGTCCTGGCCTTGCTTCCGGAAACCACGCCTGCCTGGCGGATAGCGCCTGTGCTCGTCGTCTATGGCCTGGGCGCGGGCCTCTCGCTGGCAGTCCTTCATCGTCTGGCTATGGATCATGTCCCCACAGGAATCTGGGACCGCGGCCGGCCTATACAGTATGGGTCGCTTCTTGGGCAGCATTGTTGGCCTAACGCTAGTGGGCGTCTTCCTCCAACAGGCCCTGCTCATCCGACAAGAAGCGGCCGCCTACCAGCTTTCCTTCTGGTTGCTGGCCGCCTTTGCCGTATTGGGCGTCGTCGTTATCTGGGGCGTCAAGGATTAGACCACGGAACAGACCCCAGCGCCGCGCATCATACTGTTTGCGCTGCCGGATCCAGTGGCAACGTCTGCGGCACGCCGCCCGCTGCGGCGGACTGCTGTAACGCCACGATGATCTCCTGGTCCAGCCGCGCCTGATATGGCGCCATAGGTCGGCTCGCCGTCGTCACGAACCGCGTTCACCAGGCTCAGGATGCAGCCGGCCACGCCGATCTCGTCGTCATTCCACTCGGGCCGTGGCCCATCATCGCAGGCCGGAACGGATTCTCCCAGCGCACGATGGGCAAGTCCGGATCACCCGTATGCGCCACCATCGCCTCCAGCGCGCCGCCGTCCACACGCTCCCAGCGCCGCTCCAGTGCATGAAATGCGGCCCTTCTCCGCCCGGCGCCAGTGTACTCAGCCGCTCCTCCACTTCCAGCCCGACGCCCACCGTGATGCCCATGCCCTTTTCGGCCAGGAAGCGGCTGCTGCGCCACCAACGCAACGGCAGGTCGTAGCCGAGATTCGTCCAATGGAAGATCCCCAACTGCCCATCCTCGAACTGGACAATTCCGTGTTCCTGTGTCTCGTCGCGCGGACCGGTGCTGTCGCTCAGCCTCGCCCAATGGCTGCCAAGTTCATATTCACCCACCGCGCCGATCACCTGCACCGGTTTGGCGTCGAAGCCAAGATAGCTGCGCATCACGCTGACGCCATGGTAGCCGTGTCCGGCGAAGTCGTTGAACGAACTGTAGACCCTGCCGAATATGCCCGACTCGATCAGCTCCAGCTTGATCGCCTCCAGCGGTCGGCGATGGAACTGCTCCGCCACTTCTATCTTCAGCCGCGCTGCTCGCGCGGCCTGGATGATAGCGTCCGCCTCCGCAAGCTTGTGTGCGATGGGCGTCTCCAACAGCACGTGCAGGCCATGCTCCACTGCCATGAGGCCCGCTTCGCCATTGGCACCGTAATTCACGGACACGATGCCAATTTCCGGCGCCGTCTCGCGCATGAGCTGCTCCAAATCCGTGTACCATGGCACGCCCAGGCTCTCGCCCAGCCGCCGCGCAGATTCCTCGCTTCGCCCCACACGGATACGAGCTCCGTATCCGCCCGCATCTCCTTCACGATCGGGCCGTACAGATAGTCCGACCGCTTCCCCGTGCCGATGATGGCCGTCGCGTATGCTCTAGTTCTTCGCTCATCTGTCTCTCCTGCCGCCTACCACGCATAGGCTTCCGGCGCCGCGCCGCCCGGCCCCGGCCAGATCTCGTCCAGCGCGCCAGCACGTCTGCGTCCAAGTTCGATCTCCGGCACACGCAGACTGCCTCGAATTGCTCCATGGTGCGCGGCCCGATGATGGGCGCCGTCACGGCCGGCTGATGCAGCAGCCACGCCAGCGCCACGTTGGCCGGCGTCTCGCCAAGCTCCTGGCACAGCGCCTCGTACGCCTCCAGCTGCGCCCGATGCGCCTCACCCGCTCCTGGATGCGCTCAGATGACCGGCGACCTTCGCCACTTCTGCAGCGCGCCGCCGAACAACCCGCCGGCCAACGGGCTCCACGGGATCAGCCCCAGCCCAAACGTCTCACACGCCGGAACCACCTCCAGCTCGATCGTGCGGTCACGCAGGTTGTACAGGCTCTGCTCGGAGACAAGGCCCAGGAAGTGGCGCTTCTCCGCCGCGAACTGCGCCAGCGCAATGTGCAGGCCCGCGAAGTTGCTGCTGCCCACGTAGAGCACTTTGCCCTCCCGCACAAGCTGCTCCATCGCCTGCCAGATCTCCTCCCAGGGCGTGCCGCGGTCCACATGGTGCATCTGATACAGGTCGATATGGTCCGTCTGCAGCCGGCGCAGACTATCCTCGCACGCCTTGCGAATGTGATAGGCGGACAGCCCCTGGTCGTTGACGCCGTCGCCCATCGGCCCGTAGACCTTCGTCGCCAGCACGATCTTGTCACGTCGTGCCGGATCGTCCGCCAGCCACCGCCCGACGATCTCCTCCGTATAACCCAGGCTGACATCGCGGCCATACCGGTTCGCCGTGTCGAAGAAGTTGACTCCTTCGTCCAGCGCCCGGCTCATAATCGCATGGCTGTTCCTTCCGTCGTCTGCGTGCCAAAATTCATCGTGCCCAAACAGAGCTGGCTGACCGTGAGTCCGGTCCGGCCCAGATTCGTGTATCGCACGTGTCATTCCTTTCCAGAGATGCTGTTGTCGTAGATGTGGACTGTCTTCCGTGTCCATTTTCCGCCATCCCATACGGATTGCCAAAGTCGAGCGCATGGCCCCTATGCGCCGCACGCCTTCCCTCTGCGATCGGTCCCGTTCCTTCGCCGCGCTCTCCGTATGCGCCACGCACATCAGCGGCAATCCGCCCGATCCGCGCCCATCAGCGTCCCATTCCATTTCTAGCCCCCAAAGGTCCATCCCTCGCCGGTTTGACGCACGCCGAACCCCGCCCGTATAATGCCACCGGCAGACGCCCGCCGCCGCAACGACCAGGGCCAGAGTAGGAGTGTACACCGGGCATGACAAAGCGAATCGTCCATCTGCATCTAGCCAAGGATGGACAACCGCGGGACGCCTCGCTGAGGCTGCTTGGGGAATCGTTTCATATCCACAGCGCCCCACAGGCGGCGACATCGACCTCGTCGTCCAACTGGTGGAAGCTGCCGACGCGGACCCCGGCGTAGACGCCATCGCCCTCGACGGCATGCCCCTCGAACTCACGCTGGGGCGCGAGCGAATGCGACACACGCTCGCGGACCGTATCGCCGCGGCCGCCACCGCCACGCCTCTGGTCGACGGCGGCAGT
The DNA here is from genome assembly GCA_963752485.1 of uncultured Chloroflexia bacterium. Classification (GTDB taxonomy): domain Bacteria; phylum Chloroflexota; class Anaerolineae; order Caldilineales; family Caldilineaceae; genus JASGTU01. Next base: position 619,866 of record CAVVYP010000005.1, on the reverse strand, counting down.
GTGCGCGGCGCATTTGAGCGCTGGGCCCTGCAACTCGTCCAGCAACAAGAGCCCGGCCTCTTCAGCCGCAAACGCATCCTCTTTGCGCCAAGCATCAATCACAACGGCCTCGTCGACGGCCTTTCCGGCTACACCGACCATCGCCGGTGGGCCGAGCCGGTCCTCTACTACGGCCTGCCCAGCGCAGCCGCCGGCGAGGCGGCGTTTCGCCTGTCGGCTCGCGCATTCTTAGCGTCGCCCATGACAAGCCCTATCGCCGCGTCTTTCCCCAGGCGGGCGACCCCGGCCGGCATCGCGCTCGCGCCCCCTTTGAATGGGCGCAGATCATCGCCGGCGACATCCCTGCCATTCGCCGCTACGCACCCGCGGACGCGGGCGCCCTCTCCGGCAAGACCGTCATCGGTGAATGCGCCGGCCCGGAGGATGTCGTCGATCTGCGCAGCCGCGGCGTGGCGACGCTGATCACGACCATGCCGCCCCTGACCGAACACGGCCTGGACCCCTGCGCCCCGCGCGCTGGCCCGCAGCCGTCTTGGAAGCGTGCATGGCCGCCATGCTGGGCGGCCGCGATCTGCGCGAGGGCGACTATCTCAACCTCATGGCGGAACTGGAGTGGCGCCCCTCCATCATCTCCCTGCAATCCGAGACCGGCGTCAACCGCTTCGCCTTTGTCATTCACCCCTTGTCCCCGCGCCACATCTTCTCCCACCGGCTGCTGCGCCGGCTGCGCTGGCTTCCCGAAGCCTGGGTCGAGTTCGTCGTCGCCTATGCGCCCCCACTGCGCATCAGCCGCATCACCGGCATCCGCAGCCCGGCCACGGGCCAGATCGTGGAAGGCGACCTCTACACGCTGGGCGCCACGCCCCGCCAAATGATGAAGCGCGATCCCAGCTTCACCTACAGGCGCCTGGAGCAGATCGCCCGCGAGGCCCAGGAGCGCGGCGACCGCATCGTGGGTCTCGGCGCCTTCACCAGCGTCGTCGGCGACGCCGGCAAGACCGTGGCGCACAACGCCGACATCCCCATCACGAGCGGCAACAGCCTCACCGTCGCCGCCACGCTGGAGACCGCCAAGCAGGCCGCCCTCAAGCTCGGCGTCACCGACCTGACGCACGGCAACGCCATGGTCATCGGGGCCACCGGCTCCATCGGGTCCGTCTGTTCCCGCTTGCTCGCCCAGGCATTGGGCGGCGTCACGCTGGTGGCGCCTCGTCCCGAACGGCTGATTGCCCTCAAACGGCAAATCGAAGACGAGACGCCCGGCGCCCGTGTCCTCATCGCCACCGCGCCGGATGAGTTCATCGGCAACATGGACCTCATCGTCACCACCACCACCGCCATCGGACAGCGCATCATTGACGTCACCAGTTGCAAACCCGGCGCCGTCATCTGTGACGTCGCCCGCCCGCCCGACATCGAGGAATGGGAGGCAAACCTTCGCCCCGATGTCCTCGTCATCGAGAGCGGCGAGATCCTGCTGCCCGGCGACCCCGACTTCGGCTTCGACATCGGCCTGCCGCCCAAGACCGCCTACGCATGTCTGGCCGAAACCGCTCTGCTTGCCATGGAGGGCCGCTTCGAGGACTATAGCATCGGCCGGGAGCTGGAGCTGGACAAGGTCAAGGAAATCTACCGCCTCTTCCGCAAGCACGGCCTGGAACTGGCCGGCATGCGCAGCTTCGACAAGTACGTAACCGACGCAGACCTGGCGCGGCGCAAGCGCCTGGCGGACGAGCTGCGCGCCGATCCCGCCCGCTTCGCCCGCGTGCAGGAAGCCGCCCGCCGCGGCCTGGAGAAGGGCGACCGGCGGACGGCCGCGGAACAGGAGCGCGAGGAACGCACCGGTCAGGGCTGGCGTCTCGGCCTGCTCGCGGCTGGAAGCGCCACGCTGTTATCCGTTATACTGTCTGTGATCTTCCGACGCTCCAAGAAATCGCACGGAGCGGCCGTGTCACGTGAATGCAACGAATCAAGCTACCAAGCGAATGCACCGAGTGAACATACACCCAGCGAACCTACACTGGGGGCGCCTACACAGAGTGAATGTACGCCGACCGACCGTAGACCGTGTGAACGCACCAAGCGCGTAAAGAGCCGATAGGAGTCATGCATGGCCGTATTCGAATCTGACCAGCAACTGTATTCTGTTCTCCAGAGCGTCTTCGAAAGACTCTCCACGCAACCGCAGAACGCCGACAAGCTTGCCAAGAGCAATATGGTGATACGCATGAACTTCACCGAACCCGCCGCCCAGGTAACGTTGGATGGTCGCCACCCACGCACGGAGGTCGTTTACGGACCGACCCCCGGCAAGGCCAACATGGAGTTCAGTATGGCCGCCGATCTGCTGCACAACATCTGGATGGGCGAAGAAAGCTCCAGCCAGGCCTTCTTCAGCGGCCAGATCAAGACCAAGGGCAACTTCATGAAGGCCATGCAATTGATCGATCTCTTCCGCGAGGCGGAGCGCGTCTATCCCTCCGTCGCAGCGGAGCATCGCCTCCAGTAACCGCCCTCGGCCCGCACCGCTTTTCATCGCAAAATCAGCGCATCCGGAACTCCGGATGCGCTTTGACACCCCACTCCGCACAGTATATAATCGGAAGCCCAAGGGGGGAATGGAATGCACCTGATTTCGTGCAGTAGGGAGTGGAACGCGTGATCGATTCCGATGAGGTCAAGCAGCGGATCGACATTGTTGAATACATCTCGCGCTACACCCCGCTGAAGAAGGCAGGCAGCCAATATAAGGGCATCTGCCCGTTCCATACGGAAAAGACGCCCAGCTTCTATGTCTACCCCGACCAGGGCAGTTGGCACTGCTACGGCGCGTGCAGCACGGGCGGCGATGTCTTCTCCTTCCTCATGAAGAAGGAGAATTTGGAGTTTGCCGAAGCCGCCGAAATCCTGGCCCGCGAGGCGGGCGTCGACCTACCGCATCCGGCGGGGCCGACCACGGCAAGCGCACGTCCCTATACGAGCTGAACGCCGAGGCCGGCCGCTATTTCGCCGCCATGCTCAAGGATAGCCCGGGCGCCGCCGCCCGCACGCGCCTATCTCGAGCGTCGCGGCATCGACGCCGAAATGGTGGAGAAGTTCGGCCTGGGCTTCGCGCCGGCCGGGTGGGACGGTCTGCGCGACCATCTCAGCGCCAAGGGCTACGACTACGAGACCCAGCTACTGGCGGGCGCCATCAAGCGTAACGAGGAGCGCGGCACCTACTACGACGCCTTCCAAAACCGCGTGATCGTCCCCATCCGCGACAACATGGGCCGCATCATCGGCTTTGGCGGCCGCGTGCTGGATGACAGCCAGCCGAAGTATCTCAACACGGCCGACACGCCCGTGTTCAAGAAATCACGCGTCATCTTCGGCATCGACGTGGCCCGCGACGCCATCCGCGACGCCGGCAGCGTTGTCATCGTCGAAGGCTACATGGATGTGATCGCAGCGCACCAATATGGCTTCACCAACGTAGTCGCGTGCATGGGCACGGCGCTGACCAGCGAACAATTGCGCCAGATTCAGCGCTACACGCGCAAGTTTGTGTTCGCCCTGGACGCGGACAGCGCCGGCCAGCAGGCGACTATTCGCGGGCTGAACCAGGCGCGGCAGGGACTAGCCGCGTCAGCCGCCCCGCCGTCCGGCCGGGCGGTGGTCTGCGACTCGAACAGCGTCTGGGCGCCGAACTGTTCATCCTCTCCATGCCCGACGGCATGGACCCCGATGACGTCATCCGCAGCGACCCGGAGTGGTGGAGGCTGCTTGTCGACGGCCCAGCCCTTGGTCGACTTCTTTTTCAGCGTGATCTCGAGCAATTTGACCTGTCCAGCGCTAGTGGAAAGGCCGCCGCGGTCAGCGCGCTGGCTCCCCTGATCGCAGAACTGAAGGATGACATCGAGCAGCAGCACTATATTCAGCAGTTGAGCCGGTTCGTCGCCATCGATGAGATGACGATTGCCGGCCGGGTAAAGGCATCCTCAGCCACGAACGCGATCCCGCGCGGCGCACACCTCAAGCCCCGCCGCCGCCCCGGCCCGGCAAAGACGCCCTCTCTCGACAGCGGGCCTGTCGGAACGATGCGCCGCCCGCGGGCGACGCGCCGCCGGGAACGTCCCGTGGTACGATTCATCGCGCGCAGCCGCCGTGCGCCGCACCGGCCCACACCCCGCCATTGGACCAGGAAGTCTATCTGCTGGCCCTTCTCTTGCAGCAGCCGGACTCGGTTATCTGGATGACGGCGCGTGCGTAGGAACTTGATATTGTACCGCCTTTGACGCAAGACTGGCAAAGCGTGGAGAACCAGGAGATCTTCCGGGCACTGACGTTCTACCTTTCTGGGGACGACCAATGGGAGCCGGAAGTCTTCCGAGAAGGCTTCGCTGAACCTCTTCATGCACGCCTGGACCGCTTCTCGGCGGCGCGGACCGGCTGCCTGACTTCGACCGCGAGGAGCTGTATCAGGACTTGTTGAAGGTGCTGGTGCGCATTCGCATCGACCATCTGAAGTCTGATAACGTAGGAATCAAGTTTGCGATTGACGAAGCACAAAGAGCGGGTGACAGGCCGCTGTGCGCAGCTTCGATGCAACGAATAACCGCAATTTGAGGGAACTTAATCACCTGCAAAGTACGTTAGCGGACCTGACGCGAGTCATTGGCGGCGCAATGGCCATGCATCAGGGCGTGAGGATTCGCTAGATCGCTTTCGGGCAAGGAGACTAATGGCAAAGCAGCGACGTACAGGTAGCACCAACCGAGACGGCTCCGCACCGGATCCGAGACGTCCCTGCGGCGTTCGAATTCCGACAGCGAACTGGACGAATACATCCACCTGGGCGAGGACAGCGAAGAAGAGGACAAAGACCTGTTCGAAGATGTGCCCGACGATGACAAGGAAGAGGAAGAGGAGATCGCTCCCATCCCTCGCATCGAGCGGGACACTAAGATGGAAGCAGAGGTCGAGCAGGAGAAAAGCGTCCCGCTCGAGAAGCTCGTCGAAGATGTACCGGAGTTGGGCCAGAGCCTGGACCCGGTACGCATGTATCTGCGCGACATCGGCCGCCATCCCTTACTCACGGGCGAGGAGGAACTCGAGCTCGCACAGCAGATCGCCGAGGGCAAGAGGCCGAAGAGCGGCTGGCGACGGCGAAGTCACCGACCCCGACGAGCATTATGAACTGGAACAGATCATCGCCATGGGCAAGGAGGCACATAACAAGCTGGCGCGCAGCAATCTGCGGCTGGTCGTAAGCGTGGCCAAACGCTATATTGGCCGTGGCCTGAATTTCCTGGACCTGATTCAGGAAGGAAATATGGGCCTGCTGCGTGCGGTCGATAAGTTCGACCACACGCTTGGATTCAAGTTCAGCACATATGCCACATGGTGGATCCGCCAGGCTATCAGCCGGGCGATCGCTGACCAGGCGCGAACGATTCGCATCCCAGTGCACATGGTGGAGACGATCAACCGCCAGTCTCGGGTCAAGCGCAAATTGCAACAGGAACTTCATCGAGAGGCCACGTTTGAGGAGATCGCACTGGAAATGGAGTTTGTGGACCCGAACGATGCGGATGCGATCCGCGCGGCGTGGAGGATGAGCTTGCCGCTGGAGTCGGAGCTGCAACGCACGCTCAGAGCGGGCGTCAGCCAAGGTGCGCCGTATCCAGCGTCTGAGCCAGGAGCCACTGAGTCTAATACGCCGGTCAGCCCAGACGAAAACAGCTTCCTCGGCGATTTTATCGAGGATGATAGCATGCCGGGCCCAGTGGATTCGGCCAGCCGGCGAGCTGCTCAAGGAGCACATGAACGAGATCCTGGATGGGCTGAACGAGCGGGAACGGCGCGTCCTCATCATGCGCTTCGGCCTGGAAGACGGCGTCACCCGCACGCTAGAAGACGTAGGCCGCGAATTCGAGGTCACCCGGGAACGAGTACGGCAGATCGAGGCCAAGGCGCTGCGCAAACTGCGCCACCCGCTGCGCAGCCGAAAACTGCGCGACTACCTCGCCTAACGCGCCGCACACAAAGCATGGGCCGAACCCACCATCGGCCCATGCCCCAACCGCCTCCCCACAACCAGCCATACCCCCAAAACCGTAGGTCACGTCTCCGGCGTGACGGGCGTGCATGCGCATGCGGCGGACCCGGGCCAGGAGACCCGGGCTACGAACGGGACGCGGCTTAGGCTGGCGCTATTGGTCCCAGCAGGAGCCTTCTAGGGGGACTTCGGTGAGGCTGAGGGCGGTGACGCCGGTCGGGTCGAGGGCGATGCGGTATCTTCGCCAGGGAAGGTAGAACCAGGTGTAGCCTTTTAGGCAGACCTCGTTGTCGGTGATCTGGCGCTGGGGCGCGGCCGCGGTGTCGGGCTGTGCATAGCGTATGTCTTCTAGGGCAAGGCGTTGCACCCAGAGACCGGTGATGCGATAGGTGAATTCGGCGGAACGCTGGGCGTTGATTGCCAGGCGCAGGTCTTCACCGGTGGGCCGTGGCTGGGGCGGGTTGAGGATGCGCGGCAGGAGCGCCCACGGCAATATCACGAGCACGACGATGAAGACGAGGCGGCCCCGCCACGAGCGCTTCCACCACTGGACGCCGAGGGCGGACAGATACCAGACCGCGGCGGCGCCGAGCCACAGGAGCCAGAGCATGAGCAGGTTAAGCATGTAGTCGAGGGCGGCAATGCGGTCGCTGCCGTCCAGGTCCACCCGAGCGAAGGGCAGGGGATAGCCGCGCCAGCCCGGACACGGTTCTGCGCAGCCGGCCTGGTGCGCAGGGATGATGAATAGATAGTAGCTGCCGATGGTGAGCAGCAGGCCCAGTAGGAACGTGCCGATCACGATGCGGAACCAATGCCGCGTCTGCTGGCTCCACCAGATGGCGAGCAGGAGCAGGAGGATCATGCCGAAGATGGCAAGGATGAGGTGCCGCCAGTCGGCGAAGTAGACGAGATCGCTGGTCCAGTCGGGGAGGGTGAATTCGGGCATTATGGGAGGAGACGCGGGTTCGCAGCCAGGGCGCGCATACGGCTAGGGCGACGCGATCAGTTCGTCGGGCGCCTGCCAGCAGAGGAAACCGCGCGACATGGTCTCCGGCAGGACGAAGAGAGGCTCGGGTGCGTCGGAACCGTCCCAGCGGGCGAGCTCGAGCACGCCGCTGCCGTTGCTGGTGATCGTGAGCGTATGCAGTCCGTCGACGCAGACCGCGAAATCGCGGAGCTGGTTCTGGTCCGGGAACAGGTGGCTGGAGGTCTGGATCTGGTCGGACGGGCGGTCGGCGTCGGGCAGCTCCACGAGCACGATGCCAAAGCGATCGATGCCGAATGTGTCGCCGGGGGCGAAGCGGCTGCGGGCGAGGACGAGCTTGTCGTTGCCCTGCCAGCCGAGGTTGGGGGCCAGGAATTCGAAGCGGTTTTCGGTCTGGTAGACGGTGCGGATCGTGTTTGCGCCGCGGCCCTCCAGGATTAGCGTGCGCACTGTGTTGGCCGGGCGAATCACCCCGGACGTGAGGCTGGGATGCTCCGGATCGTAAAGGAAGTGGGCCAGCTTGCCGCCGTCCGGGCTCACCTGGAGCGGGCCGCGGTAGCTGCCCGGCGTCATGAGTAACTGCGGCTCTCCGGAGACTTGGCCCTGGTCGCCTTGGTCGAGGGCGACCTGCGCCCGAAACACCCCCTGGTATTGCTGTTGGGCGGCGGCGTTGATGGTGTCGACGAGCAGCGACACGGAAATGATCTGGCCGGCCTCGCCCAATTGCGGCTGGGCCGCCAGCAAGATGGGCGTCAGGGGCGCATCCACCAGCGAGTTTCCGTTCTGGAAGACATTGCCGTTGGCGCGCAGGCGCAAGACGATTCTGCCCTGGTCGGGATCGTATTGCCATAGCTGCCACTGGTCGATGCCGGCTTGCGGCGTCTCAATCCACCACAGGCCGCCGAGCACGTCCGCGACCACGCCGTGGAGGTCGTGATAGGGCTGGGCGAAGACTTGCAGGCCGATGCCGTCGCCGCGCACCCATGTGAAGTCGCTGGAGCCAAGCTGCGCATCGCCTTCGCTGACGATCACGCCCGCGCTCGGGTCCCCGCCGGCCCAGGTTGCCTCGCGCTCGTCGATCCAGAGCTGACGTAGCGTGCCGGCGGTCTCGAGCAGGTAGATGCCGGGCTCTTCGCGGCTGCCCATGAGGGCGACGGCGGCGCCATTGGCCACGCCGTTGGCGAGTTCGGGCCTGGCGACGAGGCGTGCGCGCTGCAGCGTCGGGGCCGCGGCGATGCGTACGCGCTGTGCGGTGAGGACGGAACCGTTGTCCGCGGACGGCGCGCCCACGACGTGCAGTGTGGCGCCCGGGCGCAGCAACGAGGCGGGGGCGGAGATCCACTCGGCGGGGAATGCGCCGAAGAGGCCGCTCCAGATTTGGGTGTCGGCGGTAGCGGCGAGAATGGTCCAATCACGCTGCTCGCCGTCCACGGTTCCTGTTGCGCCGATGGCGGACACGTTTGCGGCGTCCTGGCCGTCGGTTCGGATGGTGAGCAGATATTCCCCCGGCTCCGGCGGCGGCGCGACGATCTCGGCCATGGGCTCCGTGTCGGCGGCTGCGATGACGGGCGTCGGCCGCGGCGTGGGCGACAACGTGGGCGTAGGCGTCAGTGTGGGAGGCACGGTGTTTGTCGGCGTGGGCGTGCCGGGCGTGGGCGTGAAGGTCGCCGTGGGCGGCACGACGGGCGTGCCGTCGACGCGGTACTGCGTCAGGAAGGCGGTGCTGCCGGAAATCTCGAGCAAGTCCGTGGCGATCCAGCCGATTTCGCCGTCACGCTCATCGCCGGGAGAATTCACGCGCAGCAGGGTCCAGCTGCCGTCTTCGGTCTTGCCAAAGAGGTCGACGCTGACGCCGTTGGTGAGCTGGACGATGGTGACCGAGTTGGTATTGGGCTCGGTGCGGAGGTTGGCCGGCCACTTGACGACGCTGGCCTTGGCCAACGGCGCCTGTTCGGTGGGAATCTCCGGAACGGGATACGGTCGCTCGGTGGCCGTCGCCGTGGGCGTGTCGGTGGGCGTCGGCGTGAGCGTGAACGTAGGCGTGGCGGAGGGCGTGTGCGTCGGCGACGGCGTGATGGTGAACGTCGGCGTCGAGGTCGGCGTGCCGGTGGGCGTTTGGGTCGGCGCGCTGGTGGCCGTGGCCGTGTGCGTGCTGGTGGCGGTGGGCGTGGCCGTGTCGGTGGCCGTGGGCGTTGGCGTGGCTGTGGGCGCGGGCTGCGCGGTGAGCGTGGCCTGGGCGTTCGCATCCAGGGGCGTCGTGGGACTTGGAATCGGCGTGCTGGTGGGAATGGGCGTATGCGTAAGCGTTGGCAAGGGAGCGGCGGGCGTCAGGCGCTCGTCCTCAGTGTAGGGGGGCGCGACTTCCAGAGATGCGAGCCTGTATGCGCCGTCCGCCCCCTGGTCAAAGCCGGCGATGTATGTCCGCTGGCGGTCGCCGTTGTCGAAGAAGCGCACACGTTGCGAGATTTCGGCCCCGTCGAGTTCGCGGCCGCTGTCATCCAGATAGGCGCTGAACCAGACGCCGGGTTGGTGCAGACCGAGATCGTAGACCTCTTGCAGCAGGTCCAGGCGGCTGACGTAGTTGGAGGTCTCACCGAGGTCGGATCCCCGCAAGCCGGCCAGTACTTGCGCCAGGGCGGTGAGGGGCGTGGATACGAGCGCGGCGTCCTTGAGCGCATAGCCTGGCTGGGCCGCCTCCGGGGATTCCTGGGCTTCTTCGACTGTCTGGAAGCTCCATAGGGAGGCGCCCCACTGGCGGGCAAAGGGCGGTCGCTCCACGAAGCCGGCAGGCGCGCCGATCACGTTGCGCATGGGGCCGCTGTCCATCAGCGGAGCCATGATCTGAATGTCCGGCAGGACGCGGCCGTCCGAATCCATGATCTGAAGTTGGCTGCCAGCGGAGACCACTTCCCACATGGGGTCGTCGGTGCTGTCCCAGAGGGGAACGAAGTTGCCGGCAGGGCGCTGCTGCGCGATCACGGAGGCGCGCAGTTCGGGATTCAGGTCAGAGCGTTCGACGAGGAGAACATGGAGCTTGCCCAGAAAGTCGGAGCGGATGGAGCCGAAGCTGACGCCTGCCAGCAAGCGGCTGTAGTCGATGCCCGCGCCGGTGGCGGAAAGCACGGGCAAAAGGTCCTGGCTGCGAATGCGGTTGCGGTCGTTGGGCTCGCGCCAGAAGAGCATGGGCAGGGCTTCGCCGGCGGGCGTGCGCGGCACGACGAGGGCGGCCCATTCGTTGCCGTCTAGTTCGAAATAGGTGGCGGGCACAAAGAGCAGGCCCTGCTCCTGGGCGATGCCGCGCAGGAGCGACTGGGCGCGCTCGCCGGCCAGATCGCCGATGGAAATGGCGTTGAGGCCCTCCTCTGCGAGCAGCCGGAAGCGCTCGGCCCACTCTTCCGGCGAGGCGGGCGTAGCGGTGGGCGTTGGCGTCAGTGTGGGCGTGCGGGACGGCGTGGGCGTGAAGGAGGCTGTCGGCGTCTGCGACGGGGTCGGCGTCAACGTCTCGGTGGGCGTGGCGAGCACGGTGGGCGTTGCAGAAAGCTGGGCGATGAGCTCAGCCTGTGCGGTGAGCAGCTCCGTGCGCACGCCGAGCTGGCCGCGGGAGCGCCCGGCATTGTAGGTGACTACGAGGGTCAGCAGCGCAAGGATGGCGACGACCGCAAGGGTTTGGAGACGCTGTTTGTTCTCGAGCATCAGTTCTGTACACTGATGGTGACTTGACAGGGAACGGGGTAGTTGCCTGTGCGGTCGACGACGATGAGGCGTAGCGTCCAGTCCCCGTTGCCCAGGGCGCGCGTGTCGAAGCTGGCCAGCACGTTGTTGACGATGGGACTATCGCCGCCGGCGATATAGACCCAGCCGCCGGCAGGACTGGCCCCGGGCGCGTACTCGAGCTTGTAGAATTGAAACTCGTCGTGGTTCGCGGTGCCGATGACGTTGAGGATGCCGCTCACCTGCTCCCCGCTGCCGGGGCGGATGAATACGGAGCGATCGTCGGGGCAGGAGGGAGCGACGACGACGGCGACGGTAGGTTGGGGCGTGGGCGAGGGTTCCGAATCCAGGATACCTTCTTCATCCGGCTCAGGGGTTTCTGCGCCTTCTGCGGCTTCCGAGCCTTCGGTTGTGGGCTGTGGCGTGGGGATGGGCGTCGCAGTCACCGGCAGCGGCGTGTTGGTCGGCGTGGGGACGAAGGGCAGCGGCGGCGCAGGCGCGATGGCCTCGTTGACCAGCGGCTCTACGGCGGAGGCCAGAGTGGTGCTGACGAAGTAGGTGACGCCCATGGTCATCAGCAGGATGATGGCGATGGCGAAGATGTTGTAGGTGTCTTTGACGGCCTTATCGCGTTCAAGGGAAAAGATCGCCTGCCGCCGCTCGGACCGCACGAGCCAGATCCGATAAATCTGGTATAGCGCCACCAGCCCGCATGCTGCGTAGATCCACGCTGCGTAGTTCGCCACATACTGGATGATGATGCCCATAGCAACCGATAGTCTACCTTAGCGCGAATCAAAGCTCAAAAACAACCGTGAAGACTGGCAAGTCGTTCGCGTCACTCGTGCATCACCCGCGTGTCACTCGGCGCGGCGAACCGACCTCCGGCGTTTGGACTTGGGATGTCTGTACGAGTATTATGCACCAGAACTGCCGCCCACCATACCAGACTGATCACGAACGCACTAGGGAGAACGTATGGACTTCGATGGCGTGTTCCGCTCAAGACGAAGTAATGTGATGGCCACGCGTGGCATTGTGGCCACGAGCCAACCGCTGGCCGCCATGGCCGGGTTGGATATCTTGCAGGCCGGGGGCAATGCGGCTGACGCCGCCATTGCCACGGCGGCCATGCTCAACGTGGTGCAGCCGACCAGCACGGGCATCGGCGGAGATTGTTTCGCCCTGTACTGGGACAACAGCCGCAAGGAGGTCACCGCACTGAACGGCTCGGGCCGGTCGCCGGCAGCCGCGTCGATCGCGGATGTGCGGCGACTTGGCTATGAGCGCATGCCGTCCTTCACGGGCCACGCGGTGAGCATTCCGGGCACCGTAGCGGGGTGGAGCGACCTGTTGGAGCGGCATGGCTCGATGCAGTTGGCGGACGTGCTCCAATCCGCGATCTGGTACGCAGAGAACGGCTATCCGGTCAGCGAGATGATCGCAATCGGATGGGCTTCCCAGGTGAAGAAGCTCCTGCGCCTGCCCGACTGGGCGTCCGGCGACGTGGACAACGGGCCGGAACAGCCGAGCGGCCATGAGTTGCTCATCGACGGGCGCGCGCCGCGGCCCGGCGAGCTGATGCGGATTCCGGCGCTGGGCGAGACGATGCGCGGGATTGCGGAGCAGGGCAAGGACTACATCTACAAGGGCGCGTTTGCGCAGAAGCTGAGCCGCCATGTGCAGCAGTACGGCGGCTGGATCACGCCCGAGGACATGGCGGCCCACACGAGCACGTGGGATGCGCCCATCACGGCGGACTATCGCGGCGTGACGCTGTATGAATGCCCGCCGAACGGCCAGGGCCTCGCCGCCATCATTGCAGTGAACTTGGCGTCGGGATTTGACCTGGCGGGGATGTCGCCGGCGGAGCGGGCGCATATCATGATCGAGTGCATGCGCCTGGGCTTCGCGGATGCGCAGCAATGGGTGTGCGACCCGGCAGTGGTCGACATCCCGCTGGAAGAGCTTGTCAGCCAGGACTATGCCGCGCAGCGGCGCGGCCTCATCCATCCGCGAACGGCGGCGCAGAATGTGGCGTATGGAACGCCGATGGCGGGCAGCGACACGGTCTACCTCAGCGCGGTGGACGGCGACGGGAATGCGTGCAGCTTCATCAACAGCCTGTACATGGGCACCGGGTCAGGCCTGGTAGTCCCGGGGACGGGCGTCAGCCTGCAGAACCGCGCCGCGCTGTTCGTGCTGGACGCGGAACACCCGAATGCGCTGGCCCCCAACAAGCGCCCGTATCACACGATTATCCCGGCCATGACCACGCGTGGCGGCGAGCTACACGCCTGCTACGGCATCATGGGCGGGTATACGCAGCCGCAGGCGCACTTCCAGGTGCTGGTCAACCTGGTGGACCTGGGCATGACGCCGCAGCAGGCGCTGGACATGCCGCGCTGGCAGCTTGCCGGTCCGGACCAGGGCGTCGGGGCCGCAGACATGGGCGGCCTGGTGCAGGTGGAGTCGTCGTGGGACATGGCAGTTTTGGCGGATCTTGCCGCGCGGGGCCATCGCCTGGCGCCGGTAGACGGATTGTCGCGCGCCATGTTCGGCATGGGTCAGGTGATCCTGCGCGACCCGGAGACGGGCATTCTGACGGCGGGCAGCGAACCGCGCAGTGACGGATGCGCGGTGGGATGGTAGAGTCGCGGCCGCATACTTCGTGTGCGCCAACGAGGGCGCGCAGGAAGCTGGACGAAGGAGTCGAGCGAAGTGGTTGAATCGAACGCGCAGAATGGCGGGGCTGCCGCGCGGCAGCCATCTAGAGGACTTCATCCGCAAGATGCGGGCCGCCGGCGAACCGGAGCTGGTGGTGAAGCATTTCGCACACCACTACGAGCAGTTGCTGGCCGGGGCCACCGGCTTCATCGATCGCGGTGAGGCGCTGCCGGTGACATCGCTGCCTGAGTACGAGACGCTGGACGAGCGGTATGCGGAGAGCGGGAAGCGTGCGTTGACGCGCACGGCGGTGGCGAAGCTGAACGGCGGGCTGGGCACGAGTATGGGCATGTCCGGACCCAAGTCGCTGTTGCCGGTGAAGGACGGGTTGACGTTTCTGGATGTGATCATCCGCCAGGTCCTGTATGCGCGAGGGCATTGCGGATGCCGCATCCCCCTGCTGCTGATGAACAGCTTCAGCACGCATGAAGCGACGTTGGCGGCGCTGGAGGAGTACGCGGATTTCCGCCAAGATGTGCCCATCGACTTCCTGCAGAACATGAAGCCGAAGATCTGGGTGGAGACGCTTCAGCCGGCCGCCTGGCCCGCCGACCCGGACAAGGAGTGGTGCCCGCCGGGACACGGAGACATCTACGTCTCGATGGTGACGAGCGGCACGCTGGACGCGCTTCTCGAGGCGGGCTACGAGTATCTGTTCGTGAGCAATTCGGACAACCTGGGCGCGGTCCTTGACCTGAAGATTCTGGGCTACATGGCCGACGAGGAGATACCCTTCCTCATGGAGGCGGCGGACCGCACGGAGGCGGACAACAAGGGAGGGCACCTGAGCGTGCGGCCGGACGGGCAGTTGATCCTGCGCGAGATCTCACAGTGCCCGCCGGACGAGATCGAAGAGTTCCAGGACATCGAGCGATATCGCTACTTCAACACGAACAATCTGTGGCTGCATCTGCCCGCGATCCGGCGCATCATGCGGGAGAATGACGATGTGCTGGATTTGCCGCTGATCCGAAACGAGAAGCCGATCGACCCTACCGACCCGGACTCGCCGCGCGTCTACCAACTGGAGACGGCGATGGGTTCGGCCATTGCGCTGTTTCCGGGGGCGCAGGCGCTGAGCGTGCCGCGCAGTCGCTTTGCGCCGGTTAAGCGCACGGACGATCTGCTGGTTCTGTGGTCGGACGCGTACGAGTTTGCGGAGAGCTATCAGACCGTCATCAGCCCACAGCGGTGCGCGGAGCTTGCCGATCGGCCGCCGATCGTGCGGCTGGATTCCGAATGCTATCGGATGATCGATGGTATGCAGGCGCGCTTTGCGCAGGGTGCGCCCTCGCTGCTCAACTGCCGGCGCCTGATCGTGGAGGGCGATGTCTGTTTTGGGCGGGACGTTGTCATTGAAGGCGATGTGACGATTGCGAACGGAGGGTCCACGCCATTCCATGTCGAGGACGGGACGCGGCTACGCGACGAGCGTATGACGGCGGCGTAGCGCGCGCCATTGTGATTCCAGGCTCGGGAGCCCCCGGGGCGCTGAATCCACACTTGTCAACTTGTCATTCCGGGCTTGACCCGGAATCCAGGGGCGACCAGCGATGGATTTCCGCTAACATCATGCGGGAATGACATTCGGGGGGCGGGTTGCTTGGGGGAAGAGACAACGCCGGCCGATCATTCCGATCCGCCGGCGTTGTCTTTTCGGTAGCCCGCTACTTGCTCTCGCGTGGCGCTACTTGCTGTCGATCATCTTCTTCACGGCGATCTTCTTGGGCTTGACGGCCTCACTCTTGGGCAGGCGTAGGGAGAGGACGCCGTTCTCGTGGGTGGCTTCGACGTTCTCGGAGTCGACGACCACGGGCAGTGTCACGCTGCGTGAAAAGCTGCCGTAGCGCCGCTCGTGCAGGCGATATTGCTGCTCCTCCACGTCCTTCTCTTCACGCGTTTCGCCCCTGATGGTCAGCACGTTGTCTGCCAGCGTGATCTCGATGTCGTCGGGATTCACGCCGGGCACGGACGCTTTCACCGTGTAGGCATCGTCGTGTTCGATGACGTCGAGAGCGAGCGGATAGCCGTTGAGCTGCCGCGGCAGGTTCTGCGAATTCTCCACGAGCGGCTCCTCGATCAGCCGATCCATCATGTTACGAATGGTCGTCAGCTCGCGGAAAGGGTCCCATCGCATCAAGGTGGACATAGTTGCTAACCTCCTTATTGCACGCTTTCCAATCGCATTCCAAACCACGTGGACAGTACAAATCAGATGCTGGTCATCTGCGGGAGTCGGGTCGAGATTCTGCGCCTATCCGCAGGCAGGGGAGTCGATCGTGGCCCGCGCGCCCGGCGAAGTTCTTCGCCCGAATCCATTTCTTAGGATAGAACGGCAGGGCAAGATGGACGCAAGCGGAACGTCAGAGTTTCGTCAGAACGCACCAGGCGCAGAGGTGCGCGAGCGCCCAGAAGACCACAATCGTGCGCGTGTCCTTGCGGCGTAAGTCGCGACTCATTTGGAGGATGGACTCGCGCACTGCGGTGGATTCCCGCTACGGGCATGCGGGAATGACACGCCAGGGCGTCGCGGGGGCGTCATTGGCTTCGATACGAGGGTGCGAAAGGCGCCCGGATTGCTCCGGGCGCCTCTTTGAATTTGTATCGGTTGTTGGGAGATCTTTTTTGTCAGGCTGGGTCCGGGGCTTGCACGCGCAGCACCTCGCGGGCAGCGAAGGTTAATTGACCGTCCTGGGCGTCTACGATGATATGCTTGCCGGGCGACAGCTTGCCCTCGAGAAGCTGTGAGGCAAGCGGGTCGGCGACTTCGTGCTGGATGGCGCGCTTGAGCGGCCGTGCGCCAAAGGCCGGGTCATAGCCTTCCTGGACAATCAGGTCCTTGGCCGCGTCGGTCAATTCGATCGACATGTCGCGGTCTTTGAGCAGTTGGCGCAGGCGATCGATCTGGATATCGACGATCTCGCGAAGCTGTTCCTTCTTGAGTGCGTCGAATACCACGATTTCGTCGATCCGGTTCAGGAACTCGGGCCGGAAGTGGCCGCGCAGCACTTCCTCCACGCGACGCTTGACTTCCTCGTCGACGCCGGCGACATCCAGAATGTACTGACTGCCAAGGTTGCTGGTCATGATGATGATGGCGTTGCGGAAGTCCACGGTGCGGCCCTGGCCATCCGTGAGGCGACCGTCGTCGAGCACCTGTAAGAGCGCGTTGAAGACCTCCGGGTGCGCCTTTTCGATTTCGTCGAACAGGACCACGGAGTACGGCCGTCGCCGCACGGCTTCGGTGAGCTGGCCGCCCTCGTCGTAGCCGACGTAGCCGGGAGGCGCGCCCAGGAGACGGGCCACGGTGTGGCGTTCCTGGTACTCGCCCATATCGATGCGCACCATCGCCTGCTCATCATCGAACAGGTACTGGGCGAGGGCGCGCGCCAGCTCGGTCTTGCCGACGCCGGTGGGGCCGAGGAAGATGAAGCTGCCGATGGGCCGGTTTGGGTCTTGCAGGCCGGCGCGGCTGCGGCGGATGGCTGCGGCGACTGCGCTTACGGCCTCGGATTGGCCGACGACGCGTTTGTGAAGCTCGTCTTCCATGCGCACGAGTTTTTCGCGCTCGCCTTCCATGAGCTTGGAGACAGGGATGCCGGTCCACTTGCTGACGACGGCGGCGATTTCCTCGCTGTCAACTTCTTCCTTGAGCAGGGCGCCCTTCTCCTGGAGCTGCTTCACGCGCTCTTCGGCGACGCCCAGTTGGTTCTCGAGCTCACGCATGCCGCCGTAGCGCAGTTCGGCCGCCTTCTGCAGGTCGTAATTGCGTTCGGCCTGTTCGATCTGCACGTGCATGCCCTCGATCTGTTGCTTCAGGTCACGCACATCCGCAATTGCCTCGCGCTCGGCTTCCCAGCGGGTGGTCAGCTCGGCGCTCTCTTCGCGCAGGTTGGCGAGCTCCCCCTCCAACGCCGCCAGACGCTGTTTGCTGGCGTCATCGCCTTCATTCTTCAGGGCCTCGCGTTCGATCTCCAACTGCATAATCTGGCGATCGATCTCGTCCAGTTCCTGGGGCTTGGAGTCGATCTGCATGCGCAGACGGCTGCCCGCCTCGTCGATGAGGTCGATGGCCTTGTCCGGCAGGAAACGATCCGTGATGTAGCGATTGCTGAGAACGGCAGCGGCAATATTGGCGGCGTCGGCGATGTGGACGCCGTGGTGCCGCTCGTAGGGGCCCTTCAGGCCGCGCAGGATGCTGATGGTGTCTTCCACGGATGGCTCATCCACGAAGACGGGCTGGAAGCGTCGCTCCAGCGCGGCGTCCTTCTCGATATACTTGCGGTATTCGTTCAGCGTGGTGGCGCCGATGGCGTGCAGTTCGCCACGGGCCAACATGGGCTTGAGCATGTTAGAGGCGTCCATGGAGCCTTCGGCCGCGCCCGCGCCGACGAGGGTGTGCATCTCGTCGATGAAGAGAATGATCTCGCCCTCGGAGTCAGTGATCTCTTTGAGCACTGCCTTGAGCCGCTCTTCAAACTCGCCGCGGTATTTGGCGCCGGCGACCAGTGCGCCCACATCGAGGGCGACCAGCCGTTTGTCGCGCAGGCCGGCGGGGACGTCGCCCTTGACGATGCGCTGGGCCAGGCCTTCAACGACAGCGGTCTTGCCGACGCCGGGTTCGCCGATGAGCACCGGGTTGTTCTTGGTGCGGCGGCTCAGAATCTGGATCACGCGGCGAATTTCGTCCTCGCGACCGATGACCGGGTCGAGCTTGCCCTGGCGCGCCTCTTCAGTGAGGTCGCGACCATACTTGGTGAGCGCCTCGTACTGCCCTTCGGGCGAATCGGTGGTGACGCGCTGGCTGCCGCGCACGCCGGCGAGGGCTTGCATGACGCCGTTGTAGTCGACGCCGTAGCGGGCGAGCAGCTCGCGGATCTTGCCCGAGCTGGAGGCCATGGCCATGAGCACATGTTCGGTGGAAACGTACTCGTCCTTCATGTTGCCGGCGATGTCCTGCGCCTCGCGCAGGGTGGTGACCAGTTCGCGGCTTTGGCGCACGTCGGTGGCGGCCCCGCTGGTGCGCGGCTTGGCCGCGATGGCTTGCTCGACGCCTGCCTCCAATGCAGCGATGTCGACGCCCATCTTGGTTAACACGGCAGGGACGACGCCCCCCTCTTGACGCAGCAACGCCAACAGAAGATGCTCAGGGTCGATTGTTGCGTTGTTATATTGTTCGGCAATGCCCTGCGCTTGCTGCAAAGCCTCGTTTAGTTTCTGTGTGACCTTATCAGGCCGCATTCTCTAATTTCCTCCTGGCTTGAACTCAGTGATCAAGCGTGAACGTTTATGTCAAATTAAGATGATTATGGTAACGCACGCGGCATATCCAGCGTGCGCACCCGCTGCGTTGCGGCAGCCTTACAGACAAGCGATGCAAGGCGCCCTATTCCCTGTACCCCAGTCGCCGCGGATGATTGCTTGCCTGTGCCAGCCGGCCTATCGCTATTCCGTTTGCGACTGCAACGAGCGCAAGTCTTCGAAGAGTCGAATCTCGGCTTCGCTCAGGTCCTGAGGCAGCTTGACCTCGATCTTGGCGAAGAGTCTCCGCGTTCTTCCGGCTTCTGCAGCTTGGGCATTCCCTGGCCGCGCAGACGGAAGGTGCGCCCATTTTGGGAGCCGGCGGGGACCGTAAGGACAACTGCGCCGTCCAAGGTAGGCACCTGCACTTCACCGCCGAGGACCGCTGTGTAGAGGTCGACGGGCACGGATACACGCAGGTTTTCACCCTCGCGGGTGAAGGTGGGATGGGGCTCCACGTTGATCTTCAGAAAGATGTCACCGCGGTCGCCGCTGCCGCGCATGCGCACTTTCGAGCCGGTGCGCACGCCGGGCGGAATGTTCACCTCGAGGCGTTTGCCGCTCTCGGTCTGCAACATGCGCTGTGCGCCGCGGTAGGCCTCCTCCAGGGTGACGTCCACGGGCACTTCCGTTCTGGCGGGTTGCTGTGCAGTCTCCGCGCCGTAGCCGTATCCGCCCGCCCCGAAGGGGTTGCCGGGGTCGACGCGGGTCTGGCGGTATTGTGCGCCGGGGCGCGCGCCGAAGCCGCCCGAACCAAACAGCGCATCGAAGAAGCTGGAGAAGCCGCCTCCGGCTGAACCGCCCATGCCGCCCATGCCGCCGAACATTTGCTCGTACTCTTCGGGCGTGACGGTGCGGCTGTATCCGCCGCGGCCGCCGCCCCACTGACTCCAGTCGAAGTCTTCGGGGCTACCGCCGGCGCGCTCGTACTGTTCCCATTGGGAGCCGAACCGGTCGTACTTGCTGCGCTTATCCGCATCGGAAAGAACGGCGTAGGCTTCGTTGATGTCCTTGAATTTGGCTTCCGCGGACGGATCGCCCGGGTTCTTGTCCGGGTGGTACTGTTGCGCCAGCTTGCGGAAAGCGCGCTTTATTTCCTTGTCGTCGGCGTCTTTGGAGACGCCGAGCACGTCGTAATAGTCTCGGTATTCCATTGGCATTGCCTATTCGATAGCGTATTCAGTTGTATGTCACGGGGCCTGCGCCGGTCCGTGCAACGGGACTGCGAGGCGCCTAGTTCGGCGCGCCGCTACTGACGAGCACACGCGCGGGCCGCAACAATTTGTCGCCTTCTTCATACCCGGTTTGCACGACTTGCGCAACCGCGCCTTCGGGCACATCGGCGGATGGCGTCTGTCCGATGGCCTCGTGCAGATTTGGATCGAAAGGCTGGCCTTCTGCATCGATGGGCGTCACGCCATAGCGGCGCAAGGCGTCCAGAAAGGCTCGCTGCGTGGCGCGGATGTTGTCGACGAAGCTTTCGCCGGATGCGCCATCCTGGGAGCCGGCATGGTTCAGCGCCATCTCCAGGTGATCGGCCAGGGGCAGCATGTCCAACAGGATTCTGTGGCGGGCTTCCGTGGTTTCGGAAGCGAAGCGCTGCTCCCAGCGTTTGCGCAGGTTCTCCATTTCGGCCTGAAGGCGGGCGTAGCGGTCAGCCCAGTCTACTTCGCCGGCGCCGGATTTGTCCTCGGCCTTTTCGTCTGGTTCCTGCAGGGCTGCTTTGGCGAAGACGAGCTCCGCTTCGAGCTGCTTCAGGTCCTGTGTCTGCTTCTGCAGCACTTCACTCTTGATTTCCAGTTGCTGTTCGGCTTCCGCCAGCTCCACGCCCTGCCGCTCATACTGAGTGCGCAGTTTTTCGTACAGTTCCTGCAATTCGCGGAAGTCGTCCAGAGTTGGGCCTTGCGGCCGCTGAACGCTGGTGCGCCGTGGCCCAAAAGGGTCATTGTAATATCGGCTCATGAATCGTTTCTCGTTTCGTGCGGTACGTTTCCGTTTTGGATGGGGATGCCTGACCTCGTCGGGCAGTGAAGCGGGCGGGAATATCCCGCCCGCTGTTCCCTCTATTTCGCCCAGCACTCGTCCACCCAGTACTCGTTCAAACAGTGCACGTTCACATACTGCGTAGGCGAGTGCGTGGCGATATCACTGCGCTAGACCTGGCGGTACTCGCCCTCGACGACGTCTTCCTCGCCGCCGGCGGAGCCGTCTTCAGCGCCGGACTGCGATGCGCCTCCGGGGCCGCCGTCTGCGGGGCCTGCGCCATTGGGCCCGGCCTGCTGATACATCTGCTGCGTGAGCGCATGGCTGGCCTGCTGCAACTGCTCGGTCAACTGGCGAATGCGATTCAGGTTGTTCTCGTTCACCGCAACCTTCAGGTCTTCGATGGTCTGCTCGATCTGGCCCCGGTCGTTGACGGGGACCTTGTCGCCCAGTTCGTTCAGCGACTTCTCGGTCACGTAGATCAAGTTGTCGGCATTGTTGCGGGCCTCAGCCAGCTCTCGCTGCAGCTTGTCCTCGGCCTCGTGCGTCTTGGCCTCGTTGACCAGGCTATCGACCTCGTCCGAAGACAGGTTGGTCGAAGCGGTAATCTTGACCGACTGTTCCTTGCCCGTGGCCTTGTCCTTGGCCGCGACGTTCAGGATGCCGTTGGCGTCGATGTCGAAGGTGACCTCAATCTGAGGCACGCCGCGCGGCGCTGCGGGGATTCCGTCAAGACGGAAGTTGCCCAACGTCTTGTTGCCGCTGGCCATGGGTCGTTCGCCCTGCAGAATGTGGATGTCCACCGCCGTCTGGCTGTCCGCCGCCGTGCTGAACACTTCCATCTTCTTGGTCGGGATGGTGGTGTTGCGCGGGATCAGGACCGTCATCACACTGCCCAGAGTCTCCAGACCCAGGCTGAGCGGAGTCACATCCAGCAGAAGCAGGTCGCTGACTTCGCCGGCAAGCACGCCTGCCTGAAGCGCTGCGCCGACGGCCACGACCTCGTCCGGATTGACGCCCTTGTGGGGCTCGCGTCCGGTGAGGGAGCGCACCAGGTCCTGAATCATGGGCATGCGGGTGGAACCGCCAACCATGACGACCTCATCGAGCTGATTGGCGTTGATGCCGGCGTCCTTGAGCGCACTGAAGAAGGGCGCCTTGCAGCGCTCGACCAGGTCGGCCGTCAACTGCTCGAACTTGCTTCGCGTCAAGGTCATGACCAGATGCTTCGGCCCGCTGCTGTCTGCGGTGATGAAGGGCAGATTGATCTCTGTCTCCGAAGTGGAGGAGAGCTCGATCTTGGCCTTCTCGGCCGCTTCGCGCAGCCGCTGCAGAGCCTGCCGGTCCTGGCTGAGGTCGATGCCCTGTTCTTGCTTGAACTGGCTGATCAGCCATTCGACGATGCGCTCGTCCCAATCGTCGCCGCCCAGGTGGGTGTCGCCGTTGGTGGCCTTCACCTCGATGACGCCGTCGCCGACTTCGAGGACGGACACGTCGAAGGTGCCGCCGCCCAGGTCGAAGACGAGGATCGTCTCGTCGTTCTCCTTGTCGAGGCCGTAGGCGACAGCCGCCGCGGTCGGCTCGTTGATGATGCGCAGCACTTCGAGGCCGGCAATCTGACCGGCGTCTTTCGTCGCCTGCCGCTGGCTGTCGTTGAAGTACGCGGGCACCGTAATGACGGCCTGCTTGACCTCTTCGCCAAGATAGGATTCGGCGTCTCGCTTGAGCTTGCCGAGAATCATGGCGCTGATCTCTTGCGGCGTGTAGACCTTGTTTTTAATGGGCACCGAGATGCGCGCGTCGCCATGCGGACCCTCGACGATGTCATAAGACACCATGCCCTTGGTCTTCGCGGTTTCGGGCTCGTCATAGCGACGGCCCATGAGTCGTTTCACCGAGTAGACGGTGTTTTCCGGGTTCACAACAGCCTGTCGCTTGGCCGTAACGCCGACCAGTCGGTCGCCGCCCTTTGTGAAGGCAACGGTCGAGGGCGTGGTGCGCGCGCCTTCGGCATTGGCGACGACTGTGGCGTTGCCGCCTTCCATCAGTGCGACGACGCTGTTGGTGGTACCCAAGTCGATTCCGATAATTTTACCCATAGTGTAATTGTTTCCTCCCAGATTTACGTTTTCCGCAGAAGCGTCCAATTGCGCCCTCTGCGCGCGCGAATTACGAATCTACTTACTGAAGTGTACTACTGTGGTGTATGCAGAGCATTTGGCAAACATTAGCAAATCGTTTGAATCTCTCGCACTAGGGGCCATTTCCTCTGGAGCGGCGGCAAAATTGACCGCGGCGGTAGCGCCACAGGGTGCTGCGCCACATCGCGTCTGGGCGCGGCTATGATATGATCAGCATCAAAGGATAGAGTCGGGCAGCGTTGGCGGCTGCCCCTATGGGCTGGCCGAGGAGGTGATTCAGGACCAGCGACATGTTAACAGGCTGTCCCATATGTACCGGTGCGCATTGCCCGTTGGGCCGCGCCGGTGTGACAGTCTTTTTGGTTGCAGCGGTTGGAAAGTCGACCGGTTGGCGTACTGCCGGTTGGACCGCATGTGGGAAATCTCGTGAAATCCAAATAGCACAAATTTGGCAAGGAGACTCTTATGAGTAGCCAGAGCGGCAACAACCCGAGCATGGGACACCCTTTTGTCGGCAATCAGATTGCCCTGTTCATCGATTTTGAGAATGTGGCGCTGTGGGCGGAGCAGGAATTCCTCGATTTTGAACTGACCCCGTTGATTGAATATCTGCAGAGCCGGGGACCCCTGGCGGTGAAGCGCGTCTACGGCGACTGGAGCCGGTTCTCGCACTATCGCGAGGACTTGATGAACAACTCACTGGATCTGGTGCAGATCTACAGCGTGCGCGCGGGCAAAAACCGGGCCGACATTCGCATGGCGCTCGACGCGTTCGAGACGGCCATCACGCGGCCGATGATCCAGACGTTTGTGATTGTGTCGGGCGACAGTGATTTTGGACCGCTTGTGTCGAGGCTGCGGGAGTATAGCCGCTATACGCTGGGTATCGGCCCGCGCAGCGTCACGCATCCGCTGCTCGTGAAGGCGTGCGACGAATTCATCTATCTCGAGTCGGTGATGGGCGAAATGCAGGACCCCGATCATCTGCATGTCCCCTCCGGCACGGACAACGAGACCGCGCGCAGCCTGTTGACAAAGGCGCTGAACGTGCATGCCCAACGGGGCGAACTGCCGGTGCTGGCCGCCAAGTTGAAGCAGACGATGCTGCTCATGGATTCGGCGTTCAACGAGGCGAATTTCGGGTACTCGCAGTTCAAGAAGTGGCTGGAGAAGAACTCGGACCTGATCAGCCTGTTCGTGAACGATATGCAGTTGTTCGTGGCGCCTACGGGGTTCTCCGTTTCCGGCGACATGGAACTGAAGCCCTTCGAGTCGACAGGGCCGAGCAACGGCGATGCGACGGCGGAGTCGAGGCCCATCTCCTCGGCGCTGCAGGCGCTGGAAGCGTCGTGCGTCGCCGCCATCGCTGCGCTCCCAGTACCAGCAGATATTCAGCCGGCTCA
Source organism: uncultured Chloroflexia bacterium (assembly GCA_963752485.1). Taxonomy (GTDB): domain Bacteria; phylum Chloroflexota; class Anaerolineae; order Caldilineales; family Caldilineaceae; genus JASGTU01. The sequence goes on along the minus strand of CAVVYP010000005.1, from coordinate 595,575 downwards.
AGATGACGTCGGTGGACTTGCCACGCGGCGCGACGTGTTGCGGGACATCTACCGCGAACTGAACGAGCGCCCCGGCGTCGCACACGACGGACGATTTGCTCGAAGAACTGCGCGTGCGCTACGAGGCGCAGGGGCTGATCCGCAGCAAGACGACCTTGCGCCAAATCTGGCAGATGGGCTTCCGGCAGCGGGCGTTCGACTACGACGGACAGGTGGCTTCGGTGCACGTGCCGGTGCAGTTGGCGGAGGAGATCGACAGCGAGGCGGCGCTCATCCAGCGGGCCGAGTCGGGTTTCGTGTATGCGGTCATCAATGCCGGCTTCGAGATCGACCCTGGGGAGTTGGCGTCGATCCTGCTGAACGACCCGGACCAGACGGACTACATCGACACCTTGCTGGAAGACTTGGAGGATCGGGGACAGATTCTTGCGTCCGATGACCGCTATTCGCTGCCGGGCCACAATACGGTTCCGTTTGCGGATGAGCCTGCGCTGGAGATGCTTTGCTACGACATCGCCAACGTGCAGGTTCCGGACAACGTGATGCGTTCGGCGGAGAAGGCGCGTTCGCTGGCCAAGACGGCCATGTTGCAGCGCTCGCAGGACTTCGCGGCCTCGGCGCGCAGCTATCTGCTGGCGTGCCGTCTGCAATGGGACGCGGTGGAGATGGGCGAGCCCGGGGCCGGGCTGGAGGACCTGCGCTGGTACATGGCGTCGTATGCTTCCGTGAAGGCGGGCGAGCTGTCACAGATACACCGTGACTATGCGAATTCACGCCCGTACTACCTGGCGTTCTTCTATCTGGTGCACGAGGATGATCCGCTGTGGGGCCGGATGCGGGGATTGATCAATCCGATGCTCTCGTATTACTGGGTGAACGCGTGGCGGGAGTTGGGCTTGACCGCGGCCAACCCGAACTTGAGCACGACGACGCCGGCGGAGATTGCGGTGAGCGCGGCCATGCACGAGAACCAGAACCTGTGCAAGCTGTGGTTTACCATGACGCAGAAACTGGCCGATGTGAATCCGGGTCTGTTGCGCCGGGTGGCGAACCAGATTCGGCTGAACCGGGGCGAGTCTCCGCAGAACGCGCAGGTGGCGGATTCGATTGAGCAGATGCTGATGATCTAGGCTGGGCTTGTCGTTTCCGTGAACGTGGGAGAGCTGGTTCGAGCCGCCGTGGATTCCGCGCCCCGGGGGCTCCCGAGCCCGGAATGACAGTGCGGCGAGTTTGTCGGTCCCTTACATTCAACGCATCTCCACGACTTGTCATTCCCGCGTGCGGTTAGCCGGAATCCAGGACGGGTCGGCGAGGCTGGATTCCGCGGCCCCGGGGGCTGCCCGAGCCCGGAATGACAGTGCGGCGAGATTTTCTGTCTCTTACATTCAACGCATCTCCACGACTTGTCATTCCCGCGTGCGGTTAGCGGGAATCCAGGACGGGTCGTACCTGGATTCCGGGTCAGGCCCGGAATGACATGTCGGCGAGGCTGGATTCCGCGCCCCGGGGGCTCCAGAGCCCGGAATGACAGTGCGGCGAGATTTTCTGTCTCTTACATTCAACGCATCTCCACGACTTGTCATTCCCGTGTGCGGTTAGCCGGAATCCAGGACGGGTCGTGACTCGGATTCCGGGTCAGGCCCGGAATGACAATAGTGAGGTGAACAGGCCAGGGTGATCGTGCGCCACGAGAGGCGGGCGACTATTCGGCGCGCACGGCGTCGGCGGGCTGCATGCGGCCCAGGCGCCAGGCGGGATAAATGCCGGCGAGGAGGGCTGCACCCAGGGCCACGGCCAGCGCCTGGGCGAAGTCGCCGGCCGTCAGGCGCATTTCCAGTGACCAACCGAAGGACCGCAGGTTGATGATGTAGATAAGAACGGTGGCGAGGACCAGGCCGGTTGGGATGGCGAACAGGCCGGCGCTGCCGCCGATGAGGCCGGTCTCGTAGAACGAAAGACGCCAAAGCTGCGCGCGCGTCATGCCCGTGGAACGCAGCACGCCGATCTCGCGCGTGCGTTCGAGCTGGAGGCTCATGAGCGTGCTGAGGATGCCGATGAAGGCGACGAGCATGGCGAGGAGTTGCAGCGCCACGGTGATGGCGAAGGTGCGGTCGAACACTTCGAGCGCTTCGGCGCGGGTTCCCTGGTTCGAGCGCACGACAAGGTCGGCGCGGCCGGCGAAGGCGGCGCGGATCTCGTCCACGGTGGCGTCGACGTCGACGCCGGGTTCCACGAAGAGGGCGAGCGCGGAAATGGCGTCGTCGTCCCACCAGGTGCGAAAGACGGGATCGAACATGTAGAGCACGGAGCCGACGTCATAGCTGACCGACACGCCTACGATGGGAAAGCCGGCGCGGCCCTTGTCGGTCTGCACGGTAATCGTATCGCCTGCGGTGAGGCCCTGGCGCTGGGCGAGCGGCTCGTTGATGATCACGCCGCCCTGTTCGAGGGCCTGCCATGTTTCGCGCCAGTCGCCCACGGATGCGCGGTATCGGCGGTCCTCCCCGGCGAGGTCGCCGCTGAGGGCGACGAGGCGGAGATCGACGGCAGCGCCTGGACGCGGCGACGTCCAGGGGTGGCGATGCGTCCTGGAGTCTGGACGCCTCATCGGGGAACATGGCGACGCTGACTTCCCGCGTCGTGAGATGGCTGCGCACGCCGTCGAATGCGGTGATCTCGGCGACGACGGCGGGCGGCAATGTGGCGCTCACCTGATTGGCGCTCAATGACGGCGGCGAGACGAAGATGTCGGCCTGGAGCACATCGTTCAGCCACAGTTCCACGGTGCTGCGGAAGCTGCCGATCATGATGCCGACGCCGATGATCACGCTGACGGCGACCATGAGCGCGGCGATGGCGACGGAGGTGCGGCTGAGGGATCGCACGACGTAGCGCGGGGCCATGCGACCGATGACGCCGGCGAGCGGCCGGGTGACTGTCTGGATCAGCGACATGAGGCCGAGTGTGAGCGCGGGAGTGAGCAGCGCTCCGCCGATGATGACAAGGAAGAGACCGGCGAAGCCGGCAACCAGGCTGCCCTCAGGAACGAGCAACAGGCCGCCCACAACGATGAGGGCCAGGGCCGCTGCGGTGATCTTCGGCAGCAGCCGGCGTACGCGTTCCTCCGCGCCGCTGCGCATCATGGCGCCGGTGGGCGGCACGCTGGTCGCTTCCAGCGCCGGGGCCGTTGCCCCAATCACGGCTGCGGAGAGGCCTACGAGCGCACCCTTCACGAGCGTTATCCAGTCCACGGAGGTCTCGCGCACGCTGACGACGAAGAAGAGATCGTTCACCGTCTGCGTGACGAGGCCGACCATGCCGCGGCCCAGGAAGACGCCGAGCACGAGGCCCGCGGCGGTACCGACGACGCCGAGCGCGATGGCCTCGCCCAGGATGAGCACGTAGATCTCGTGGCGCGTCATGCCCAAGGCGCGCAGGCTCCCCAGCACGGAGCGGCGTTGCACTACGCTGAAGGTCATCGTGTTGTAGATGAGGAACATGCCCACCACGAGCGCCAGCAGACTCATGGCGGAGAGGTTGAGACGGAAGGCGCGCGTCATCTCTTGCACGGCCCCGCTCCTGGCGTCGACGGACACCAGGCGAGCGCCGTCGGGCAAGGCGGCCGAGAGGCGCTCCATCTCTCTCTCCCCTGCTGCGCCATCCGCGACGAGCAGGTCGATCCTGTCGATGCGGCCGACCCGGTCGAGGAGTTCCTGGGCGCTGGCGATATCGACGATCAGAAGCGTCTCCAAGGCGCGGCGGTTGAGGTCGTCGTCGGGTTCGAGCAAGCCGGCGACGGTGAGGGTGTGGGGCTCGCTGCCGTGACGGACGTTCAGCACGTCACCGGTTTCGATTCCGAATTTGCGCGCCATTTCTGCGCTCATGAGGGCGGCGCCGGGTTCCACGAGCAGGTCAACCAGGGAACGCTGCGCCGCGGCGGAGGACGCATCGCCGGCGCGGCGGTCACCGGAGGCGGCCAGATAGCTGCGGAAGGGCGCCTCTGCGAACGGGTCGACGCCCAGCAGCCGAATGGGCTGTGCGTCCAACTCCTGGACGGTCACGTAGTCTTCGACGACGGGCGCGCTTTGGCGGAAGCCGAGGTCGCGGCGGATGGCTGTGTAGGCGCCGGTTTCGAGACCGGTGGGACCGCCCAGTATCTGGTGGCTGGCGCGGCCGGTCACGGCCTCGACGCCGAGAGAAAAGGCGCGCTCCGCGGAGCTGTTGGCCAGGTCGATGCCGACGATCATGGCCACGCCGATCATGACCCCGACGACGAGCAATGCGCCTTGCAGCGGCCGGCCGAGGGCGTGCCGCCAGGCGATGCGAAATATGGCGCGCAACGAGAGCGCGCTCGACGAGGTCGAGCTCGACGAGGTGGCGTGCGCGAGGCGGCGGAGTTCATTGCGTTTTCAGGCCGGCGGCGATGCGACCGTTGGCCGCCTGACGCCGGCCATCCACAGCGTGTCGCTCCTGCCAGAGGCGATCGCTGACGAGGTGGCCGTGGTCGAGATGGAGAACCCGATCCGCATACTGGGCGATCTCCGTGGCATGCGTCGCCATGATCAGCGTCTTGCCGGCGTCCCTGGTGAGCTCCAGGAGCAGAGAAAGCACGGCGGCCCCGGTGTCTTCGTCCAGGTTGCCGGTCGGTTCGTCGGCCAGGATGAGGAGCGGCTGGTGGATCAGGGAGCGGGCGATGGCGACGCGCTGCTGCTCACCGCCGCTGAGGCGGTCCGGGAAGGTGGCGAGCCGGTCCTGCAAGCCGACGCGTTCCAACAAGTATGCGGCGCGATCCTTGGCCGCGTCGCTGCCTGCCAGCTCCGCGGGGAGCATGACGTTTTCCTGCACCGTCAAGGTGGGGATCAGGTTGAATGCCTGGAACACGATGCCCAGGTTGCGCCTGCGGAAGAGCGTACGCTGTCGCTCGGTTAGCTCTGTGACCGCCACAGGTTCTGTATCGCTGTAAATGATGACCCTGCCGCCGGTGGGTGCGTCGACGCCGCTGATCAGGTTGAGGAGCGTGCTCTTGCCGCTGCCGGATTTGCCGAGGAGGCAGACGAATTCGCCGCGGATGAACTCGCGGTCGAGTTTGTCGAGGACAAGGCGGTCCTGGCCGGCTTCGCGGTAGGACTTGGTGAGGCCTTCCAGGCGCAGGATCGGCTGCGTGTCGTGCAGTTCACCGGCGGCTACGGATTTGATCGTCGTCTCCATTGTCTCCCCGACTCCAGTCGTGTTGCCCGTACCTGGACGGAACCGCCGGCGCCATCAGCCTGCGCGGCGTGCATCCATTCCCGGAGCAGCATACGCTGTTTGCGCGTTGCGTTCTGTCGGGTTGCCGCCAATGTGCGCGGATTCGTCTGCCGGCCGCGGCCTTGCGCAGCCGCGATTCTCGCCGGCGGCGGGCAACCCGGCGCGGACAGAATGGGTCGGACGAAATGGGGCGGAGTCTTTGTGTCAACCGGCACATCAAGTATAGTTGTCTTGAAGTCCTCTTGGCATGCGCAGGACCAACACATGAGAATGGCGTGTCGCATGCATTCACGAATCTATGCAGACCAGGCGGGGGCCTAGAATGTCTTCTTCAGTTAGCAGTTCGGTCACATCACCCGACACGATGTTGGCGGCGCGGTTGTACGGACCCAAGGACCTGCGTGTGGAACAGGTTCCGCACCCGGGGCCGCCAGGGCCGGACGAGGTTCTGTTGCGCATCACGGCGGTGGGCATTTGCGGCAGCGACCTGCACACGTACCAGGATGCGCGCATCGGCGACACGGTGTTGGAAGAGCCGCTGACGATCGGCCACGAGTTCGCCGGCGTTGTGGAGGCGATTGGTCCGGGCGAGGCGCTGGACGGCGAATTCAATCCGCTGCGGGTTGGGACGCGGGTGGCGGTCGACCCTGCACAGCCGTGCGGGCGCTGCGAGATGTGTGAACAGGGCCATCCAAACTTGTGCCACCGGCTGCATTTCTGCGGGCTCTATCCGGACGCGGGCAGCCTGAGCCAGTGGATGCACATGCCGGCGCATACCTGTTTCCCGCTGCCGGATTCCATCGACGACGCGGGCGGCGCGCTGCTGGAGCCGCTGGGCGTGGCGATTCATGCGACGGATTTGGCGAAGATTCAGGTGGCGAACAGCGCGGCCATCCTGGGCGCGGGGTCGATCGGGCTGTTCACGCTGCAGACGGTGCGCGCGTCCGGCGCGCAGCCGATCTTTGTGGTGGACCAGTTTCCGTGGCGGCTGGCGCTGGCGGAGGAGCTGGGGGCGATTCCGATCAACTTCCGGGAGCAGGATCCCGTGGCGGCGGTGATGGAGGCGACGGGCGGCCAGGGCGTGGATGTGGCGATCGAGGCGGCGTGGGCGGACCAGTCGATCCACCAGGCGGCGGCGATGGCGCGCCTGGGCGGGCGCCTGGTGCTGGTGGGGATTCCGGGCGACGACAAGTTCCAGTTGACGCACTCGACCGCTCGGCGCAAGGGGCTGACGATTCGCATGTCACGGCGCATGAAGCATGTGTATCCGCGTGCGATCAAGCTGGCCGAATCGGGCGCGGTGAACTTGAACTGCGTGATCAGCCATCGCTTCCCCCTGGAGCAGGCGCCCGAGGCGTTCGCGATGAACGAGGCGTATCAGGAGGAAGTCGTGAAGGTGATTATTGATGTGAACGCGGGGTGATGGGGCGACGGGTGACCGGCGTGGGCCACGTTTGCAGAGCGACCCGGGGCCGGAATGATAGAGGTGCGCTGGGTGCTTGTCCAGTGTGCGATGCACGTCGTGGGCTATGTACGGGCGTCTCGTCTCCCCATGTCATTCCCGCATGCGGTTAGCGGGAATCTATGGCGGGTCGAGCCTGGATTCCGCGCCCCGGGGGCACCCGAGCCCGGAATGACATTTGCACGGCTGTCATTCCCGCATGCGGTTAGCGGGAATCTATGGCGGGTCGAGCCTGGATTCCGCGCCCCGGGGGCTCCCGAGCCCGGAATGACATTTGCACGGCTGTCATTCCCGCATGCGGTTAGCGGGAATCTCTAGCGTGGTCGAGCCTGGATTCCGCGCCCCGGGGGCTCCCGAGCCCGGAATGACAGGGGCATAGGTGTCGCTCGGGCAGGGCATTGGCGGACACGCTTGGTGTTAGCGGGCATCCACCGCGGGTCGAGCCTGGATTCCGGGTCAAGCCCGGAATGACAGGGCGGGTCGAGCCTGGATTCCGCGCCCGCCCCGGGAGCGCCCGAGCCCGGAATGACATTTGGACGGCTGTCATTCCCGCATGCGGTTCGCGGGAATCTATCCCGCATGCTGTTCGCGGGAATCTATCACGGGTCGAGCCTGGATTCCGCGCCCCGGGGGCACCCGAGCCCGGAATGACATTTGGACGGCTGTCATTCCCGCATGGGGTTAGCGGGAATCTATCACGGGTCGAGCCTGGATTCCGCGCCGCGGGGGCACCCGCGCCCGGAATGACACGGCGGCTGAGTTGCTTGTGCATTGTGCGACGCAGGTCGTGGACGCTTCGCGCACCATTGTGTCTGCTTGGCGCGCGGTGCGTTTGCCTATTTCGTGCCGGCGAAGAAGTCGTCCCAGGGAATGGCGACCGGCGCGTCGTTGCAGACGATCTGAATCATCGTGCGCAGCAGCGGCAGGCGCGCTCCGTCCAGTTTGCCGTCCAGGACCATCTGCTCCACGGTGGGTCCGATGGCCATGGCGAGTTCGGCGCCTTCGATGGTGTCTTCCGGCATGTGCTCACGCTGGGCGTCGGAGTAGGACATACCCAAGCCGAGCAGTCGCCCCATACGCCCGTTGCGCCCGCCCATGCTGGTGACGTAGAGATCGCCCGCGGCGGGCAGACCGAGCACCGTCTCCTGTCTGCCGCCCAGGTGTTCCACCAGGTAGCTGGTCTCCTGCATGCCCTGTGCGAAGATGGCGGCGGACAGGTTGTGCATGACGGCGTCATTTTCGGCGATGCCGTCCAGCTCCAGCAGGCCCCCTACCAGACCGACAGCCAGCGCATAGACGTTTTTCATGGCGACGCACGTCTCGACGCCGGCAAAGTCGGTGCTGGTCCAGACGTGGTAGTAGGGCGTGCGCAGGAACCCGGCAAGCCGGGACAGCAGCGCGGCGTCGTTGCCGGCCAGGACGACGCAGGTGTGGCGGCGGACGGCGAGTTCGCCGGCGATGGAGGGCCCGCCCACGGCTGTGAGCTGCACGCTCTGCTGCAGGTCGGCGGGCAAACCGTTGCGCAGCACGTCCGGCAATATCTGAAGAGATGCCCCGTCGCCTTCCAGGCCCTTGGTGAGCATGAGGACGGGCGTGTGCCGCCGGCAGGACGGGGCCCAGCATGTGGGCCGCCCAGTCGACGCCCAGGGAGTTGACGCCGAGGACGACGAGGTCCGCGCCGTGCATGGCTTCGTCCAGGCGGTCGTAGGTGTAGGGGACGACGGCCGGCGGAAGCGTGAGGTTGAGTTTGGGATGCCGGCCGGATTCGTGGACTTCCTCGATGATGTCGCCGTCCAGGTAGGTGCCGACGAGGCGGACTTGGTGGCCGTTGTCCGCGAGGGGTGTGCTGAATGCGCTGCCCATGAGGCCTGCGCCGAGGATGACGATATGTGCCATGCTATGCCTTCCGGATGGTATTGGTGCTGGTCGAGATTCGTGATGGTGGACGCTGATCTGGGCTGATGGGACTGATTTTCGCTGATTTTTTCGGGATGCCAGTCCCTTTCCTGCGCCGGGCGCGGCGGCGCGGGGACGGTGCGTTTCCTCCGCTGCGCTTCCGGATGGTATTGGTGCTGGTCGAGATTCGTGATGGTGGACGCTGATCTGGGCTGATGGGACTGATTTTCGCTGATTTCTTCGGGATGCCAGTTCGCTTTCCTGCGCCGGGCGCGGCGGCGCGGGGATGGGCGCTTTCCTCCGCTGCGCTTCCGGATGGCTTTGGTCCTGGTTGAGATTCGTGATGGTGGACGCTGATCTGGGCTGATGGGACTGATTTTCGCTGATTTTTTCGGGATGCCAGTCCCTTTCCTGCGCCGGGCGCGGCGGCGCGGGGACGGGCGCTTTCCGTCCGCTGCGACGTCACTCTGGAAGAGTGACCTACAGCTACAGCTACTTCTGCGCGATGGGCGAGGAGACGGTGCGCAGGGACGGTTGCTCCTCTGCGGGCGCAGGCTGATGCGCCAGGGCCTCGCTGCCCAACAGCACCAGCGTGATCCAGACGAGGTTGGACAGTAGCAGATGGACGAGCTGGATCGGCACGGGCGCTTTCAGGGCGACGTTCAGCGCGCCGACGAGAAGCTGCGCGATGTAGAACGCGCCCATGAGCCACGCCAGCTTGTTCACGTCCTGCGCGGGCCGCCGCCGGACGGCGATCAGGGCGGTGACGAGCAGAATTGCGCCGACTAGGAAGGCAAGCAGCGGGTGGTAGATGCGCAGGTCGACGAGCGCGGTGAGGACGGCCGAATCTTCGGGGCGCATGCCCGCCGTGTAGACGAGCGTGTCGCCGAGCGCGGTTACGCCCCCGCTGGCGCCGAGAATAAGCATGCCCAGGAAGCCGGGTACGAGCGCCCATACGAACCACCCTTGGCCGCGCAGGCTCGGCTTGACGTGGCCGGACGCCCACCAGGCTGTCAGCGCCAGGGCCGCCAGCAGCAGGAAGGTGTTGACAAGGTGGCCCGCCATCCACCAGGCGCGGGCGATAGACACGTTTGTGGCGACGTACTCGAACAGCACCAGGCCGGCCCCGACCAAGGCTTCGATGATCATGAAGATCATGGCGATGACGGCGCCGGTGCGTACGGCGTGCCCCTTCGGATAGGCGCGGTAGGCCCAGACGAGGAGGATGATCACCGAAAGCAGCGCCAAGCCGCTGGAGATGCGATGGGAGAATTCGATGAGCGTCTCTGTGGTCGGAGCGCGGGGGATCACCTCTCCGTTGCAGAGCGGCCAATGGCTGCCGCACCCCGCGCCGGAGCCCGTGGCGCGCACGAATGCGCCCCACATAATGACGACGAGATTGTAGGCCAGGACGGCCCACGCGTAGATTGTGAAGTTTCGGTTGCGGGTCATAACCACCTCCTGCGGGACGAAGGTTTCGGGAATTGAGTGGGTCTCTGCCGGGCGCATCTACGCTGACGCGATTGCCGCCAGGTCGAACATCGATATGCGGATCATGACGGGCTCTGCGGCTGATTCGAGTCGCGTGAAAGCGTTCGGATGCGGTCGAAGCCGTCGATGAGCAGTTGCTGCAGGGCGTCTGCGGTGTCGCCGTGGTCCTGGGGCGTGCCCATCACCGGATCGGTTACTTCGTGACCATCGCCGATCATTTCGGTGATGAGGTAGACACGATCCGCAATCGTCGGGGAATTCCCAGGTCAGTGATTCCTTGTGTCCGTGCTCCATAACCAGGATCAGCGAGTATGCTTCCAAGGGCGTGTGGTCCACGGAGCGGGAACGATGGCTCGAAACGTCGATGCCGCGCTCGGCCATGGCGCGGATCGCGTAGGGCATGGGCGGCTGACCATCGGTCGCCCATGTTCCCGCGGAGGCGATGCGCCAAACGTCGTCGTGTTCGGACTGGCGGATCAGCTCGCGGAACAGCGCTTCGGCCATGACGGACCGGATGCGATTGGCGGTGCATACGAATAGTACGGAATGATCTTGGCTACTCACTCTCGACCCTCTCTGGCGCACCTTGTGATGCGCCGACAGCCACGCCCGCGAGGTCCGGCGCGCCCGACGGTTGGGAGAGCTGCCGGTACCCGGGGACGAGCGTGTGGAGACCCGCAAAGACGGCGGGCAGGTCACTGCGCTGTGCAGCCTGGAGCAGGGCGCCTACGCCCTCGTCCAGCTGGGGCAGACCTGCGTATACGCCGTTTTGAGCGATATAGATCTGGGCATGCTCGGTTCGGGCGAACGCTTCCGACGGCATGAACATCTCTTCGTAGAGTTTCTCTCCGGGGCGAAGTCCTGTGAAGGTGATGTCGATATCGCGGTCGACCTCCAAGCCGGAGAGGCGAATGAGGTCCTGCGCCAAGTCGACGATCTTGACGGGCTCGCCCATGTCGAGCATGAAGAGTTCGCCGCCGCTGCCCAGTCGGACGCCTGCAGCACGAGCTGGACGGCCTCGGGGATGGTCATGAAGTAGCGCTCGACGTCGGGGTGCGTGACGGTGACGGGGCCGCCGGCGGCGATCTGGCGTTGGAAGATGGGCACGACGCTGCCGCTGCTGCCCAGCACGTTGCCGAAGCGGACGGTGACGTATGCGCGGCCGTTGCGTGCGGCCGCCTCCTGGACGAGCTCTTCCGCGACGCGCTTGGTGGCGCCCATGACGCTGGTGGGATTCACGGCCTTGTCGGTCGAGATCATGACGAAGCGCTCGACATCGTGGGCGTCGGCCGCGAGCAAGAGCGCCCGCGTCCCGCCGACGTTGTTCAGCACGGCCTCGGCCGGGTTCATCTCCATGAGGGGCACGTGTTTGTGCGCGGCGGCGTGGAAAATGACGTCCGGACGCGCCTCGTCCAGCACAGCGTCCATCTGCGCTGCGGGAGCGGATGTCGGCGATGACAGGATGGATGGCGACGGCGGATGCGATTCCGCTCGCCCCCTGCCGGCCCAGGAGCTCGTGGTAGACGCGGAAGACGGAGTTCTCGCCGTGGCCCACCAGAACGATGCGTTCCGGTGCGCAGTTGTGGACTTGGCGGGCGAGTTCGCTGCCGATCGATCCGCCGCCGCCGGTAATCAGGACGCGCTTGCCGTTGAGCAGGCTACGCACGGCAGCCAGGTCGGTCGTGATTGGTTCGCGGCGCAGGAGATCGTCGATGCGCACATCGCGCACTTGGCTGACGGTGGCGCGGCCGTCCAGCAGCTCCGGCGTGCCGGGAACGGTGCGGGGCTGCACGTGGGCGTTCTCGCAGATGCTGACCACGTCTCGAATTTGCTTGCCGGAGGCGGTGGGCATGGCGATGATGACCTGCTTGACGCCGAGATCGCGCGCCAGGGCGGGGATGGCGTCCCGGTTGCCCAGGACGGGCACGCCGTGGATGACGACGTTGTGCTTGCGCTCGTCATCGTCGAGAAAGCCCACGACATCAAGGCCGAGCTGCGGGTTGTTGTGGATTTCGTTGGCCAGGGCGGCGCCGGAGTCGCCTGCGCCCATGACCAGCACGGGTTGCGCGGCGCCGGCATGCGGACGGTTGCGCTTGGCGCGGCGGGTCCAAATGCGCACAAACATGCGCGGGCCCGCGGTCACCGCCAAGCCGAGCAGCAGCAGGATGAACGGAATCGAGCGGGGAATCCAGAGTGGCTGGCCCACGACGTAGCCGAGGGCAATGGCGGCCAGTGCGGCGATCAAGGTGGCGATGGTGAAGGCGCCGGTCAGGAGCATCAGCTCGTCTACGGAGGCGTATCGCCAGAAACGGGCGTAGACGCCGGTGAAGTAGAAGACGAGGACGGTCACGACTGTGACGCTGACCGCGAGCGCAATCATGCCCGGCCACCACTTGGACGCGGGGCTCATCCCTTCCAGCCGCAGAACGTAGCTGAGGTACACAGCCACGGGCAGGAGGATGATGTCGCTGATCAAGGAAATGACGGTTGCGCAGTCTTGTCATCGTCGAACGGTTCGCTTGCGTCTACGCGTGTTCATGTACTGACTTCACAGCGTGCACGACACGATCCAGGTCTGCATCGGTCAGGCCGGAGCCGGAAGGGAGGCAGAGGCCGCGGTCGAACAGGTGTTCCGCGCGCTCTCCGCCGATGGATCGCTCGCGGGCGAAGACGGGCTGCAGGTGCATGGGCTTCCACACCGGCCTGGACTCGATGTTTTCGGCCTCCAATGCCAGGCGCACGTGTTCGGAGTCTGCGCCGAACTCGGCCGGATCGATGGTGAGCGTTGTCAACCAGCGCGTGTGGTACGACCAAGGCGCTTCCGGCATGAAGCGCAGTCCGGGCAGGTCACCGAGCGCGGCGGCGTAGTACGCGAAGATGCGGCGGCGCGCGTCGACACGTTCCTCCAACACTTGCAGTTGACCACGGCCCATAGCGGCCAGCACATTGCTCATCCGGTAATTGTACCCGATTTCGGCGTGTTCGTAATGAACGGCGGGCTCCCGCGCCTGGCTCGACAGCTTTCGAGCGCGGGCCATCAGCTCGCGGTCGTCGGATACGAGCATGCCGCCGCCGGATGTGGTGAGTATCTTGTTGCCATTGAACGAGAAGAGGGCGGACTGGCCGAAGGCGCCGGGCGGCTTGCCGCGATAGCGTGCGCCCAGGGCTTCGGCGGCGTCCTCGATGAGGGCGACGCCGTGGCGATCGCAGAGGGCGACGAAGGCGTCGATGTCGGCGCACTGGCCGTAGAGGTGGACGAGGACGACGGCCTTGGGCATGGAACCGCTGCGCGCACGACGGAGCAACTCGTCCTCCACCAATTGGGGGTCCATGTTCCAGGACGCGAGCTCGCTATCCACGAAGACGGGATGGGCCCCGAGATAGTTGATGGGGAAGACGCTGCCGGCGAATGTCAGGGTCGAGACGAGGACATCGTCACCGGGGACGACGCCGGCGCAGATGAGGGCGAGGTGGAGCGCAGCGGTGCCGGAGCTGAGGGCGAGGGCGTGGCCTACATCCACGGTGGCGGCGAATTCGGCCTCGAAGGCGTCGACGCTGGGGCCGAGCGGGGCGAGCCAGTTGGTGTCGAAGGCTTCCTGCACAAAGGCGAGCTCTTGGCCGGACATGTGGGGCGGGGACAGATAGATGCGTTCGCTCACCGTTGGCCTCGCTGTCTTCTGCGCATTGAGTAGAGGGCGTCGGATGTGATTCTGCGCAGCCTGCGCGCGTAGGCGCGGGGCAGGCCGCGATCGCTGTCCAGACCGTAGCGCCAGCGCATATAGCTGGGAGGCGGCGCCACGATGCGGGCGGCGGCGCGCACGCGACTGGACCACCCCATTTGGGCGAGGTCGTCGAGTACGGTCTCGGTGGCGGTCTGCGGGGCGCGCCTTCGCACGGGCGCGGTCGTGGCGTTCCGACGCGGGCCTGCGGGCCGCCAGCTCGGTCGAGAAGCTGCGCGGGCAATGGCGTGGCGAAGTAATCGTGCGCCAGGAACAGTGCGCGTTCAGCGGCGTAGGTCCAGCGCAGGCGCACGGCTGCGTGGATCAGTAGATTCCAGTCGAAGCCCGGCGTCGCGGCCAGCAGTCTGTCCAGATCGTAGAGGTGAATCAGACGCAGGCCGGCTTCTCCATGCTGCAGGATGGCGTGGGCGCAGAGATAGAGGAGATGCGCTTCCGGCTGCAGGACAGTGACGCCATCGCCGTTGGCGAGGTCCAGCGTCGACGTGTGTTGCCAGAACCATTCCTGGTCCTCCACGGTCAGGAGCCTGTCCAGGGGACCCAGCAGGCGAAAGTGGAGTTCCAGGCTGATCGGATGGTAGGCGCGGTTCTGGAGGAAGTAGTGATGCTTGAGGCCGTCGCGGCCATCGAAAAGCTGGGGGCTGTCCAGGGAAAAGCCGGCCGCCTGGGCGAGTTGCAGCGCTTGCCGGCGGCGTGTGTAGGGGACAAGCACGTCGACGTCGACCATTGGCCGCAGTTCCGGTGACGGATAGACGGTGTGCGCCAGGACAATGCCTTTGAGCCAGATGCAAGGCGCGCCCGCGTCCGCGAAGGTGCGGGCGACCTGTCGCTGCATGCGGCCGGCGAGCAGGTGGTGGACGGCGATTTCGGCGCGCTCGGTCTGGAGAGTCGCCATTGCGCCGGGAGCCGGTGAAGATGCGGTTTGGCGCTGGAAATTGGACAGCAGGAGCGGGCCCAGGCCGTGGGCTTGCGCCAGGCGAATGAGGTCCGGCCAGTCCAGGGATGCGGGCGAAGCCCGTCCCGCGCTTGCGGCGCAGGCGAGCAGGTCGCCGCCGGCAGCGAGGGCCGCGATCAGATGCAGCGGATCGGCCTGGTCTGTGCGTAGGTCAGCGCTTGCGGTGCTCATGCCGGTGATCTAACCGAAGGGTCGAATGCCATACGCCCGCCAGTAGAATCCCAACTTCAGCGCCTCGTTGATGGCGAAGACGAGGCTGTGCTCGTTGCCCCACCAGCGGGCGGCGTCAAAGCGTTCATCGTAGGGTGCGGTGGCGACGATGGAACGCTGGGGCATGGCGGTCTGAAACGTACGCAGCGAGCGCCGAGTATGAAAGCGGTCCGTGACCAGCGCCATCGACTCCCAGTCGTGATCGTCTGCAAGCTGGGCGAGATTCCTCGCCTCTTCGTAGGTGCTCTGGGCCGCGCCGGAGACGACCACGGCATCTGCGGGCAGGCCGAGCGACTTGGCGGCATCCAGCGACATCTCGGTTGACGAGCAGGCCAGACCGGATGCCAGCAAGGTTCCGCCGCTAAATACGACGACGGGCGCGAGGCCGCGTTCGTAGAGTTCGAGCGCATGTTCCGTGCGCATGAAGCGTCCGCCCTCGCCGCCCATGACGACGATGGCATCCACTGGCGCGGCCTCCGCGAGGTCCTGCGACACGTCCAGGAAGCGGCCCAGACCGGTAAGGCTCAGCAGGGCGAGGAGTGCGGCTGAGACAAGTACGAGTGCGAATGCAGCAAGACAACCCTTGCTCGACATAGTCAGTTCCCTGTGCCTATTTGCGGCGCGGGCGTTTTTCGGATGATGCGCGCCGGAACGCCGGCTACGACCCTATTGTCGGCTATGTCCGATGTGACAACGGAACCGCCGCCGACGATGCAGCCGCGGCCGATGCGGACGCCGGGGAGGATGACGGAACCGATGCCCACGAGCGTCCCCTCGCCGACGGAGACCTCGCCGCCCATGCAGGCCCCTGGGGCGATATGTGCGTGGGCGGCGACGGTGCAGTGGTGTTCCACAATGCAGCCGGTGTTGAGGATGACGTTTGCGCCGATCCGCGCGCCGGGGTTGACTGTGACGTTGGCGCAGACGACGGTTGCCGCGCCCAGTTCGGTATCGCGGCCAAGCGTTGCGGACGGGTGCACCGCGACTTCAAAGCGCTCGCCGGCTTCGGCCAGACGCAGGTAGATGCGGCGCCGTATGTCGTTGTCGCCAACGCCGATGAGCATGGCGTCGTGCAGCACTTGATGTGCATCGGCGATGGTCCCAAGCACAGAAAGGCCCAGGCGGGCCGCGCCGGTGAGCCGCGGGTCGTCGTCCAGAAAACCGATCGGCTGCCGGCGCCCGCCCTGCTGGGGGCCCGCAAGCAGGATGTCGGCGACAACTTGGCCGTGGCCGCCGGCGCCGGCGATGAGAATACGCACGGAGTCAGCCATCCGAGTCACCGCGAAATTCGCTGGCCGTGGCGCTGCCAGGCTGGCTGATGCCCTGGCGGGCGAGGACCAGGTAGAGCGTGCGGAGCAAGATCTTCAGGTCAAGCATGGGCGACACGTTGTCGACATACCAAACATCATAGGCGAACTTCTGATTCCATGATACCGCGTTGCGGCCGTTGATCTGGGCAAAGCCCGTGACGCCCGGACGCACCTCGTGTCTGCGCGCCTGCTCGGGCGTGTAGCGATCCAGGTATTGCATCAACAGCGGGCGGGGGCCGACGAGGCTCATGTCGCCCTTGATGACGTTGATAAGCTCGGGCAGCTCGTCCAGGCTGGTGGATCGCAGCCAGCGTCCCAACGCCGTCAGGCGCACCGCATCGGGCAGCGGCTTGCCGTCCGGGCCGTAGGCGTCGACCATGGTGCGGAACTTGAGCATGACAAAGGGCTGCGCATCCTGGCCGGGCCGCTGCTGGCGGAAGAGCACGGGCGAACCAAGCTGCCAGCGGACCAGCGCAGCGACGACGAGCACCAACGGCGCCAACAGGATCGCCGCGGGCAGGGTCAGAAGCAGATCGAGCGCACGCTTCCCGCGGCGGGTATAGAAGGTTGCCCTTGCCCCCTCAGCGCGCATTAGCTTGTCTCTCGAAACCAGTCCACTGTGCGGCGGAGTCCGTCGGAGAAGCTGACGGCGGGCTCGTAGCCCAACACGGTGCGCGCGCGGGTGATGTCAGCCTGGGAGTGGGGAACGTCGCCCACGCGGGACGGCGTGTGCACGCAGCCGGCGTCTTTGCCGCAGAGTTGGGAGAGCGAGTCAATCAGGTCCAGGAGCGAATGGCGATCGCCGCAGGCCACATTGAAGACGCCGCCGGGCGCATCCGGTGCGGTACACGCGAGCAGATTGGCGCGCACGACGTTGTCGACGTAGGTGAAGTCGCGGCTCTGCGTACCGTCGCCGTGGACGGTGAGCACATCCCCGGCGAGAATGGCGGTGATGAACTTGGGGATGACGGCCGCGTATTGCGAGTCCGGGTTCTGGCGCGGGCCAAAGACGTTGAAGTAGCGCAGGGCCACGGTCTCCAGGCCGTAGACACGCCAGAAGGTCTGGCAGTATTGCTCGCCGGAGAGCTTGGACACGGCGTAGGGTGACAGCGGTCGCGGGCACATGTCCTCTTGTTTGGGCAGCGCGGGGTTGTCGCCGTAAACAGAGGAGGAAGAGGCGATGACGACGCGGCGCACGCCCGCCTGCCGGGCCGCGTGCAGGATCGTGAGCGTGCCCATGATGTTCACGTCGGCCGACGTGATGGGGTCACGCACGGAGCGGGGCACGGAGGGCAGCGCGGCCTGGTGGATCACGTAGTCGACGCCGTCCATGGCTTCCAACACGATGTGGTAGCTGCGAATGTCCCCCTCGACGAGGTCGATTTTGTCCGCGATGCCGGCCAGGTTGCTGCGGCTGCCGGTGGAGAGGTTGTCCAGCACTCGAACGTCTTCGCCGTCGCGCACAAGGGTCTGCACGATATGGCTGCCGATGAAGCCGGCGCCGCCGGTTACCAGATAGTTTGTCATGGTGCGATTGCTCCTAGGGATTGGAGGTCGGTGGTGTCGGGCTGCTGGGTGTGCGCGCCGAGCTTGCCGGTCGAAAGGCGCCGGTACTCGGCGAGGACGCGCTGGAAGACGAGCCGCTCGTCGAAGTCGCGCAGGGCCTTGCTGCGCGCCTGCCTGCCCATGTAGGCCGCCATGTCCGGGTTGCCCAGCAAGACGGCGACGGCGGCGGCGAGTTGCGAGACGTCGCCCAGGGGGACGAGCCACCCGTTGCGCCCGTGTTCCACGGTCTCGCGGCAGCCTCGAATGTCGGTGACGACGCAGGGGACGCGCATGGCGCACGCCTCCATGGGCGAGCGGGGAAAACCTTCGCGATGGGAGGGCAAGACGAAGACATCCATGAGGCTGTAGAGATCTGGCATGTCTGTGCGCATGCCGGTGAAGACGCAGGCCTGCGCGATGCCAAACTCGCCAGCCACGTCCGGCGTGAGCGCGTCGGCTTTCTCGCCGTCTCCAGGGCCGATGATGAGGAAGCGGGCGTCCGGCGCGTGGCGCAGCACCAGCTTGGCGGCGGCGAGAAACTCGAGAATGCCCTTTTCTGCAACGAGGCGGCCCACGAAACCGACCACCGGCTGGCCGGGCCGGATGCCCAGCTCAGCGCGTTTGCGTGCGAGGAGACGCGGATCGCGAGTCTCCGGGCTGAACCGGGTCAGGTCGATGCCGTTGCCCAGGTGGCGAAGTTTGCCGCGGGGGGCAATGCGCGACGCCACGGCCGTCTCGATGTCCTCCGGATTCTGTGACAGGATCACGTCCGAGCAGGCGGCCGCAATCTTCTCGGTCGCGATGTAGAAGTCTCGCCAGAGGGGGACATGCGGTCGTGGAAGTAGAAGCCGTGCAGCGTATTGACGACGATGGGCGCGCCGGCGATGCGGGCGGCAAGCTGGCCGATGAGGCCCGGCTTGGGGTTGTGCGTGTGCACGATGTCGAAGCGCTCGCGACGCAGGATGCGCACCAGCTCTCGCAGCGACCGTAGATCGGCAAGCGGCGAGAATGTGCGCGTCATGTGGACGGGAATGTGCCGGATGCCGGCCGCCTCTACGTGGGCCACGTGCGGACCGGGCGCGGAAATAGCGACGACATCGTAGCCCGCCTGCCGGATCGCGGTGAGCTGATTCAGCAGCAGAAGGCGCAGCGACAGATCGATGGTGGTGATATGGGCGACTTTGATCGCGGGGCGGGCCCTCGTCACTGGGCAATCTCCAGCGGCGGCGCAGGCTGGGTCAGGGACTGAGCGCTTTCGTCCCGCACGCGGCCAGTCGTGCGCGCCGGTGTCCCGAAAGTAGGCAGCGTGGACGGCGGCGACCTGCTCGACTGCCTGGCGAAAACGCCGGATGTCGTCCTGCGACGGCGTGGCCGATCTGCCGCGCGATGAGGGCGCCGGCGCGCCCTGTGGCGAAGGCGGCCTGATAGATGCCCCACTTCAGGGCCGTCTCGGCGACCCTGCGCGGCGCGGCAAAGGGGTATTGGCGACGTCGCTTCCAGAGCATTTTCATGCGGGCTCGGTACGCGTCCAGCGTGTCGCTCCGGGATGTAGAGCGGTACTCGCGGTAGGCGTAGAGCACGTCGTTCATCACGCAGTAGCCGTGTTGCGTGAGCAGACTCAACAGATAGTCGGCGTCCTCCGACCTGCGCAGGCGGACGTCATAGCCGTAGGCCCTGGCGATGTGCATGCGAATCAGGGAAGGCGCATGGGCCACGGGCGGCGAAGCCAGGCCGTGCAGCGGAGGACGGGGAGCGCCGTCACCGCGAGCGCGCACGCCGGCCAGTTGGCCGTACTCACTCTCGATGGCGATTCCCGTACTCACCAGGGCCACGTCGGGCATGCACTCCATTATGTCGAGCTGGCGGGCCAGCTTTTGCGGATAGATCCAGTCGTCTGCGTCGAGCTTGGCCAGGAACTCGCCGGCGGCAGCATCGAGCGCGACCTGGCGCGCCGCGGCCCTGCCCACATTGTGCGGGAGGCGAATGAGGCGCATACGCGGGTCTTCGAATGCGTCGACGACGACGTCCGGCCGATCCACTGAGCCGTCGTCGACGACGATGCACTCCCAGTTCGGGTAGGTCTGCGCGACGACGGAAGCCAAGGCCCACGGTAGCAGGGACGCCGTGTTATGGCAAGGCAACGCGATGGAGACGAGGGGCGATGCGCTCATTGTGCGCTCCGCCCCGCCAGGGCGCGCAGTCGCTCGTACATGGGTTCCTCGTCGTCGAGCCATCCGCGCAGCTTGGCGCGAAAGAACTGCCAGCCGTCGCTGCGACGGATGGGGATGCGGGGAATGCGATAGCGGTCGAAATTCTCCGGCGTGGCGCGCATGCCGCCGCCGATCACGGCGCTGGAGTAGTGACGCGCCACCAGGGTGCGCAGGGCGGGCGTGGCTTGGGCGCGGGGGTAGGCGAAATGCTTTGGCCGCAGCCCCAGCCTGCGCTCGAACAGTTCCAGCGGTCGCGCCAGTTCTTCCTCGACCTGCGCCGGCGGAAGCGTCGCCAGCACAGGATGCGTATGCGTATGCGCGCCGAGCGTCACCAGCCCCGACTGCTGCATCTCGCCCAGCATGTCCCAGGTGACGGGCGCCACAGCGGCGTCCGGGTTGCTCATCATGGGATAGGGTATGCCGTCCTCTACGAAGCCGGTGGTCACGAAAGAGAATGGCGGGCAGGCGCAGGCGCTGGAGCATGGGGTAGACACGCGTGTAGAAGTCGACGTAGCCGTCGTCAAAGGTGAGGACGGTGGGCGGCAGGGTCTCGGCAGCGGCGGCGCCTAGGCTGCTTTCCGGACCGCCGCTGCGCCCGCGGCGGGTGCGTGCGCAGGCGTTGCCTTTTCCAGGCGCGCGAGGGCTTCGTCATAGCTGATGACGGCAGTGGCGGCGGCAAGGCATTCGAGTTGGCGGCGGAAGAGATCCGGATCGAGGTCGAGCTCAAGGGGCAGGCCGCCATCCACGCGATGGTAGATCAAGAACGAGCAACCTGAGGCAGGCGGCGTCTGCCGTCGCACGTAGTGGCGGAGTATGCCGCGGGTGACGAGGGGCGCTTTGACTGCCCGGCGTGCGAGCCACGTCATATGAACAGCATCCAGAGGAAGGGGAGCACCATCACGCGCTGGCGGGTGATGATGCCGAAATTGCCGATGGAGGTCAGGGCCAGCAATGTGATGAGGCTGTAGAAGATTGCGAAGGCGGCGAAGGGATCGCTGCGCACGGCGCGCAGCTTGGACAAAAAGGTGCGCCGCTGGATCCAGCAGAAGACAAGCCACGCCACCGTTTCCAGGGAGATGAGCAAGGACTGGAGGTTGTGCGCCTCCCAGGGGAAGGGGCGGGCCAGCGCCGTGACGAAGCCGAGTGCGGCGCCAGACGGCGTGAAGACATCGACCGTAGCGTAGCTGGAGCCGCCGATCGTGGTGCGTACCTGCTGCTCCTCGTAGAAACCCTCGACGGCCTCCAAGGACATTTCCTCCAGGTTCAGGAAGGCGGCGCCCGATTGTATGAGATAGAAGCCCAGCACCGTGAGCAGCACCGCGCCCACGAGCCAGACGATGACGGAGCGCACGGCGCGCGTCGCATAGAGAATATAGGCGGCTACCAGGCTGGCGGCCATGAACGCGGCGATGTGGGGCCGTACCAGATTGATAAGCAGGAGCGCGATGGCCACGATGAGGAGGCCCCAGAAGTGGTTGCGTCGCACGAAGCTGGCCCAGCCCCAAGCCACGAGGCCGGATGCGAAGAAGATCCACGCGTCCTTGCCCAAACTGGCGGGCCAGAAGAGGACGGAAGGTAGAAAGAAGACGAAGACGGTATAGGCGGACATGGAAGCGTCCGACGAGGCCATGCGCACGGCGCGGTAGAAGAGCACGCTGCCGGCGAAGGCGAGCGCGGCGAAAAAGATGAAGCTGCCGGCCAAGCTGGCAGGCATGACGGCGTAGACCAGGCCTGTGAGGATGGCCATGCGGGTCGAACCTTCGCCGCGAAACCTGTACCACTCCAGAATCGACCAGTCGAAGTCACGGAAGTAGGGCGCGAGCAAAATGCCTTCGGAGTGGTAGGCGACGGCGTCGGCGGCTCCTGAATAGAGGTCGACGGCGGTCCAGTATCGGAACAGGGAAAAGAGCAGCTTGACGATGAAGGCAAGCACAAAGAGTGAGGCGGGAAAAGAGGGCGAGACCGTCTTGATGCCGCGCTGGTACAGCAGGACGGCCAGGGCCGCGGCGACGAAGAGGTAGACGTTGACGGCCAACCATTCGCCTGTGGGTACGACGACGATGACGGCCAGCACCAGCATGAGCGCGCTGAGCAGCGCAGCCGGTGCGTAGGGTCGGCTTGTCACGCTATCTCTGTCCTCGTCTCCTGTGCCGCGACGTTCGTGCGCTCGCTGACACCGACAGTGCAGTACTCCATCTCATGCGCTTCAGAATATCTCCAAGTCTCCCAAGCTGAGGTCCCAGTCGTCCGCGTGTGTGAAGTTGGCCGGTGCGTCGCAGAGTGGGCGGACCGTGAACGTCATGCCCTGTCCGGGAACGGGCAGAAACCGGCAACTGCGTACGCAATGGTATTCTATGCTGCCGGGCGCGAAATGCGCAGCCACGTAGTCGGCGCGCAGGCCAGTGAGCAGGCTGCGCACGAGACGCCGGCCCGCGTCCACGCTCGGGTCCGCCAAGACGAGTTCGCACAGCACGACTTCCTGCCATCCGTGGCGCACGTTCGGGCGCAATACGCAGAAGCCGTCGAGACAGCGACCGGAATCGCTCGCCGCCGGCAACGCATGGACGTAGTACGTCACGTGCGGATGCTGACCGTAGCGCCATGCATAGTATGCCTCCGAGCGAGGCGTACGCCAACCGCATTGCGTACGGTTGCGTTCCCATTCGTCGAGCAGGCGCGGGAGTGAGGAGCCGTACTGCTGGACGAAGGCGCTCCAGGGCAGGATGGTGGCTGGGTCGAAAAAGGCGGAAGCATCGTCCGTGGCCGGCAATTCGGGCGGTCGCAGGCGTCTGCGCAGCATGCGCATAGGGCGTAGCGGACGCACATAGATGGTGCGTTTGTCCACGAGGGACCAGCCCATCTTGAGGTAGCCGGGCAGACTCTTGGCGTTGGGCGTGTTGAAGATCAGCGTCGTTCCGTCACGCTGCAGGCCGGCGACGGCTTGGCGCGTCAGTTGGGAGAAGAGGCCACGGCGCTGGTAGTCGGGGTGGGTGGCGGTGTCCACGGCACGGGCGGCGCGAATGACGGCGCCGTGCGGCGCGGCGAATTGCCAGCGCAGCAGAATGCGCATGGCGGCTACGCGCGCGGCGCGGTATCCATCACGTATACCCCGTAGGAGCGGCCGAAGGGATTGTCACAGTGCTTCCAGCGCCAGAAGGCGACGGTTTTGGCGACGGCGCCGCCCGCGCCCAAGGTAGCGCGGGAGAGCTCGAGCAAACGGGGGATGGATTCGTCCGTCCAGTCCAGAATGTACAGGTCAGTCATTGGACAAGGTTCGGGCCATTGGCCGGCGCGCCGGGGCCGGCCGCCACTGGTACACGATTCAAGATCTCCAGGTAGACGGATTCCATGGCGCGCACGCGTTCGCGTGTGGTAGCGGCCTTCGACTTTGCTGCGACCGGCGCGGCCCATCTCGGCGGCCGCGTGTGGATTCACCAGCAACGCGTTCACCTGGGCAGCCAGTAGATTGACATCGCCGACAGGCGCCAGCAGGCCTTCGCGGCCCGGTACGATGACCTCGGGGATGCCGCCGGCCGCGGTTGCGACCACGGGCTTGGCGAGGGCCATGGCTTCCAGCATGGCGATGGGCAACCCTTCGTAAGCGGACGTCATGAGGTAGACGTCGATCAGCCCCATGAGCCGCCGGCCGCCCTCGCGAAAGCCGGTCACGCGCACACGCTGGTCGAGGCCGTCGTCGCGGATGCCGCACGCGGACGGCGGGCATGTCGGGGCCGTCACCAACGAGAAGAAAGAGCGCATCGTCCTTCGCGTCCGCGACGCCGCGGGCGACGGCCAGCCAGTCGAGCAGGCGCTTCTGCGGACGGAAGACGGCCACCGCGCCGACGACGGGACGGCCGTGCGGGATGTCGAATTCGCGGCGCAGGCCGTCCAGGTCGGCGGCCTCGGCGCGTATGGCCTCGACGGGGACGCCGTTGGGCAGGGTGCGCAAGTCGACGCGAGGACGTGGCGGGGCGAGCGAGACCATTGCGGCGAATGCTGGCCGCGACTTCGTCCGAGACGGCGAAGACGACGTCGTTCCAGGCATAGGTGAGGCGGTTCGCCCAGCGGGTGACGGGATGGTAGCGTTCCTGCAGGTTGTGTTCGGTGTAGGCGACTGGTACGCCGGCACGCCTGCCGGCGATGCGCGCCACAATCCCGGCCGCGGGCATGTCCGCCTGCAGCAGATCGCAGCGCGATTGGGCCATCACCTGTTGCAGGCGCGCCAGCGCCGCGGGCAGGAGCGTGAGCGCTTTGAGCGGGCGGGCGGGCGCGTACGTCCCGTTGTGGAGCGGCGATGTCCCGGACGCGCATGCGCTCTGGCCCAGGCAGTCGAGCGGGAAGCCCTGGGCGGTGATGGCGGGAGCGAGCGTGTTCTTCCAGGGGGTGACGTAGGCGAATCGATAGGTGAATTGGCCCCTGTCCAGGTAGGGGAGCGAATCCACGAGGAGCCGTTCCGCGCCGCCGAGACCGAGGCTCTTGATCACGACGGTGACGTTGTGGGGGGCGAAGGCGTAACTCAAGGCGACGACCGCTTCTGTCACACCATGCTGGGCGGCTGGAAGTTGGGCTCGATCAGTTCGTTGAACATGGAGGGCACGCTGATCACGATGGCCGCCAGCACCACCAAGGTGGCGTCGATGGAGACGCGGTCACGGTCGAAGCGTTGACTGCCGAACTTCAGACCGCCGGCCAGCAGGCTCAGGCCCAGCACGAACAGCAGATTTCCCAAGACCGAGCCGATGATGGACGCCTTGACGAGCGCTATCTTGCCGGCGTTGATGGCGGCGATCGCAATGATCAGCTCGGCGAGATTGCCCAGGCTTGCGTTCAGGAGGCCGCCGACCCTGGGACCGGTTTTCTCGGCCAGCGCCTCTGTGGCTTCGCCCAGGATCCCGGCGCAGGGGATGATGGCGAGGGCAGCGCTGCCGAAAACGACGAGATCTCCCCAGTGGAAGATCTCCGCTGCCAGGGCGACGGGAAAGAATAGGAGGAGATACCGAACGGCTTTCACGGGATTCGGGCCATTCCTTGCAAGGAATTGGGTCGGCGCCAATCAACACAGTGCCGGAGGCGCGCTGAACCGCCCGCAGCAGATGCTCTCGGACCGGCCTTGCGCTACAGCGGCCGGCCGCGGTGGGTAGCCGGCGCCGGCTACTCTATGCGTCGTCGACGCCGACCCCAATCACCTGGCCGCCGGACTCGGACAGTTCGGCCATGACCTGGGCCGCCACGGCGGGCTCGTCGACAACGGCAACGACGGCGCATGTGCCGGGCTCGATGGCGGCGCCGAAGTAGTCCATGGCCTTGTCTGACTCCAGCACGCCGAAGGCCATTTTGGCGGGCATCACAAGGAGCGAGCCGCCCAGGGAGGCTGCCCTGCGCGCGCTGCTGAGGAGCAGAAGCCCGCCGGCTATCGCAGTCTCGGCGGCGATCTTGGTGGCGCCGATGCCCAGGTAGGCCATGAGGTCGAGTGCGCTGCCGGCCACGTCGCCGAGCCCGAGGTCTTCCAGATCGGTCACGGGCATGACGCCGTCGGCGGTGCCGATGACGACGGCGCCTTCGCGGATCGCCAGGCCCCGGTTCTTCTGTGCGTCGCGCAGGTTGCGCAGGGCTTTGTTTGCTGCATCCAGGTCGGTGAATGTCGCTACTACGGAGCTTTCGTGGTCTGCCATGGTTTCTCTCCCGGTTTTCTTGGCCGCTATGGATTGGACAGGGTGCTACTTATGCGTTTGGTCAGGGTTGTTCATTTTCGATTCAGGTCGGTACCGCGACTGGGCACAATGATACCCGCAATGCGCAGATTGCACCACTCGCTGCGGACGGTGGGGAGTGCCGCGCCACGGTGCAGCGGGCGGTACGGGTAGCGTCCCGACGGGGCGCAATGGTAGGGTGCGCGACGCGGGCGGTCAGGAGTAGCGCCGCATACGGAAGCAGCCCGGCGCATGCGCCGGGCTGCAGGGTTCTGAACAGAGTGTGCGGAGCTAGCCGGCAGACTGTGGACCAGACACTCCACGCGCAGATCGTGCAGGCGCTGGCGCGCGGAACGCAGAACGTGACGCAGCATGGTGCAGCCGAGCGACCGGGTCCTCTTCAAACGTCTCCATCATCTTGTCCATGTCGAAGGCGACGACCTTGCTGTCGACCTGGGCGACGGCGCCAGCGGTGGCGCCGCCTTCGCGGGCGATGGCCGTCCATCCGAAGGGTTCACCGGGACCGACGTGGCTGATGACGACGTCCGTGGTCTTCAGTTCACCGGTCAACTGCCCGGCGACGGACTGCTTGACGTTGGTGTCGGGCACCTCAAAGACAATGCCGACGTCGCCTTCGATGACGAGATAGAATGCGTCCAGTGCGTCGCCCTCGCTGAAGAAGCGGTGGCCAGCCTCGACTTCCATTTCGTCCGCCGTCATGGCCAGGGCGACGAGCTGATCGTGGGTGAGTCCGGCGAAGAACGGATAGCGTCGCAGGAGTTCAGGTGAGACCATGTTATGTTCCTCCCATTCTTGGTGTCGCGCCCGAGGGCCGGGCGTTCAGTTCCGCCAGGATGGCGCGCACGACTTCCGGCACGGCGCTCGGCGACCGCCGGCGTAAGCTCCTCGCCGAAGTCCAGAACGTTCTCCGCCTCGACTGCGAAGATCGTGACGCGGCTGGGCAGCGGCAGCGACATGCGCTTGCCGGCGTCCAGCGCGGTCAGCAGGTTGGTGTCGTGGGCGGAGGCGATGTGCTGCGTCGAGCCGATGCTACGCAGGTCGTCGAGGTCAAGTTTGCGCACAGCGCCCGGATGCACGGGAGCCAGTGCACAGGGCGTCGACCAGGATAACGGTATCGTAGCCCACCATGCGTTCCATGAGCGACAGCCCGCCGACGCAGGCCTCGCTCACGTCGACGCCGGCGTCCGCAGGGAGGGCGACCTGCACCTCCTGGGCGATGCGCACCCCGACGCCGTCGTCGCCCAGGATGGGATTGCCCATGCCGAGGACGAGTGTCTTGTTGTGTCTGGTAAGCGAGGGGGCGGCCAAGGTCGGCCGCCCCCAACGCGCTATTGCTGTACATACTGGCTCAGGCGGTCCTTGACCTCGCCGTCCGCGTCGCGGATGACGACTTCCAGCGGCATCTGGCCCGGCAGGGAATGCGTGGCGCAGGACATGCACGGGTCGTAGGAGCGGAAGGCCATCTCGACCTGGTTGAGCAGGCCCTCGGTGACCACGACGCCGTTCTTGATCAGCGAGCTGGCGGCGTTCTTGACGGACATGGACATCGGCCCGTAGTTGTTGGTGGTGCCGACGATCAGGTTGACCTTGGTCAGGATGCCGTTCTCGTCGGTCGCGTAGTGGTGGGTCAAGCGTGCCGCGCGGCGCCTCGACGCTGCCG
Organism: uncultured Chloroflexia bacterium; assembly: GCA_963752485.1. Lineage (GTDB taxonomy): Bacteria > Chloroflexota > Anaerolineae > Caldilineales > Caldilineaceae > JASGTU01. Next base: position 568,141 of record CAVVYP010000005.1, on the reverse strand, counting down.
ATGCCCTCGTCCGGCGTCTTTGTCACCGGCGCTCGCACGTTCGGATCGGTGATCTCCGGGTCCTGCGCCAGTTCCAGCATGCGCTCGGCCGCGTAGAGCAGCTCGATGAGGCGCGCCCAGTGGGTCGCCAGGCGGTGGTGCACCGGGCTGTACCTGCCGTTGACCTTCTTGCTGCCCAGCGTCTCGTACATCTTCTCGAAGAATTCCTGCGCCTTGGGCGTGGCCATGCCGTCGCCGGCGTTCAGGCGCGAGAGCGGCGTGCACAGTAGAGGCCGCTGTCCTTGCCGCCTTCGAAGCCCTTCCAGCCCACCGCCTTCAGGTACGGGAACTTCAGATAGGTCCACGGCTCCACGCGCTCGGCGATGTGCTGGGCGTAGTCCTTGGGGTCGTACTTGACGAACTCGGCCCCGTCCGGGTCCACGACGCGAATCATGCCGTCGTAGAAGTTGGGGCGGTTGTTCTCGTCCACCATGCCCATGTAGTAGGTGCGGCTCGGTGAAGGCGTCCGCCAGGATCAGGTCGACGTAGTCTTCATTGCCCAGCACGACGTCCTCGAAGAGCTGCAGGCTGAACAGGGCGAACTCGACGTTCTCCTGCGCCGTCTGCTCGATCGTCTGCGCGCATCTCCTCGGTGACGGGCTGGCTCCAGCCGCCGGGCAGACCGGCCACGGGATGGATGCCGCGGCCGCCCAGCATCTTGATGACTTCGTGGTTGCGCATGCGGCAGGCGATGACCTGCTTGCCGATGTCCACGCCCACCTTGTGGATCACGCCGAGGATGTTGCGCTCGGCCGGGTCCGCGTCGGGGCCCATCACGAAGTCCGGGCCGCCGAGCGCATAGAAGTGCGTGGTGTGGTCGGTGCAGTAGAAGGCCATGTAGAACATCTCGCGCAGCTTCTTGGTCACCGACGGCGGCTCGACGTGATAGAGCGCGTCCAGCGCCTTGGTGGCGGCCATGTGGTGCGCCTCGGGGCAGACGCCGCAGATGCGGTTGGTGATGCGCGGCATCTCCTCCGCCGGCGCGGCCCACGCAGAACTGCTCGAAGCCGCGCAGCTCTGGAATCACGAAGTAGGCGTTCTCGACGTCGCCCTCTTCGTCCAGGAAGATCTCGATCTTGCCGTGACCTTCCAGGCGGGTGATGGGATCGATGGTTACACTTGCTTCATGATTCGCCTCCTTCATTGTCACCGTTCGACGCTGCCGTTGGCCATCGTTCGCGCGGCCGATGCAGGATCGAGTGCGCCATGCTGAACCGATAGAACGTGCCGGCCGGGTCGACCAGCGTGTCCAGCACCTTGTCCAGCTTCCGTTCCAGGTCCGCGTCCGTGTCGCCGGTCTTGCCGACCTCCAGCACCGAGGCGACCGCCGTCAACATCGTGCGCCCTGGTCTTCCACGCCTTCCAGCGGGCCGTAGCAGCCGCGGCAGCCCATACCCACCTGCGGGCAGAGCGCGCCGCAGCCGCCACGCGTGGCCGGGCCCATGCACATGATGCCCTGCTCCAGCAGGCAGATGCCCGGTTCGGGCGTGATCTCGTAGGGCCGGTAGAAGCGTGTGATGTTCTTCTACGTTCTTCTCCAGCGGGCACTCTCGCACACGGCCGTCGCCTCTGCGCCGATGACGGAGCCCTTGGCCGGCAGCTCGCCGCCTTCTGTCAACGCGGCCACGACCACCTGCAAGCACCGCCCAGATCTGGTGCGGCTCCGGCGGGCAGCCGGGGACGTAGTAGTCCACGTCCACCACCTGGTCCAGCGCCTTGACCGTTTGTAGAAGACGGGGATTTCCATCTCGCCTTCGGGAATCTTGGTCACCGGCTGCGGCAGGATGCCGTCCGGGTTGTCGATGGACGGGTTGTCCAGGTAGACGGCGCTGTAGCGTCGCTTCCTTGGTCGTGAAGTTGGACAGCGCCGGGATGCAGCCCTCGTAGGCGCACGAGCCGAAGGCCACCAGCACCTTGGACTTCCGGCGCAGCAGCTTCGCCATCTCCTCGTTTTCGGAGTTGCGAATCGCGCCGTTGAAGAGGCACAGGTCGATGTAGCCGTCCGGATAGTTGCGCACGTCCTCGTACTTGAAGTCCGCCGCCACCGGCCAGAAGACGACATCGAAGACTGCGTCCACGTCCAGAATGTGGTCGCCGATGTTGAGCACCGCAATCTCGCAGCCGCCACAGGAGGACGCCCAGTACATGCCAAACTTGGGTTTGCCGTTGTCACTCATGCTGCCACCTCCTCTGACTACTTGCCGCTTCTGACTCGGCTGCGCAATCTCTCGGCTCTGCCGTCGGCTTCAGCGATCAGCGGATGGTCGCCATTCGCCTGCACGACGCTCGACCAGTTCAGCGGGCCAAGCTCGCGCATCTCCTCCACCATCTTGGCCGTCTCCTCGGCGAAGCGCACGCCTTCGGCGGCGCTCGCCCAGACCAGCTTGACCCGCCCCGGCTCGATGCCGAACTGCGTCGAGCGTGCGCTGCAGCAGCCGGTAGCGCCGATAGGCCTTGAAGTTCTGCTCCAGGTAGTGGCATTCGCCGGGATGGCAGCCGGTGATCAGCACGCCGTCTGCACCGCCGGCCAGCGCCTTGAGCACGAACTCAGGGTCCAGCCGGCCGGAGCACATCAGCCGGATGAGGCGCACGTTGGACGGATACTTGATGCGCGAGATGCCGGCCATGTCGGCGGCCCGGTAGCTGCACCAGTTGCAGGTGAAGCCGATGATCAGAGGTTCGAACTGTTTTCCGTTGTCACTCATGTTCGTTTCTCCCCTCACGCTAGCTCGGCTACTGGAACGAGGGCGGACGGCCAGACGTCTTCGCGCATCTGACCGTCCATGTCCACCATCAGCAGGCCTTCGAGCTGCGCCAGCACCTGCTCGTTGCTGAAGCCGGTGCCGGTGATGGCGCCGGACGGACAGGCGGCCACGCAGGTGCCGCAGCCCTGACAGAGCGCCGCGTTGATCTCGGTAACCTTGCGCTCCTCGTCGAAGGTGATGGCCATGAACGGGCACAGGTCGTTGCAGATGCGACAGCCGGAGCACATCTCTTCGATGACGCTGGCGCGCACCGGCTCCAGCGCGAGCTCGCCCTGGCTGATGCGCGACAGCACGCGCGCGGCCGCGGCCGCGCCCTGCGCCACGGAGGCCGGGATGTCCTTTGGCCCCTGCACGCAGCCGGCGATGAAGATGCCCTCGGTCATGGTGGCGACCGGGTCCAGCTTCGGATGCTTCTCGGTGAACCAGCCGTTCATGCTGCAGGAGATGCCGAACTTGTGGGCCACTTCCTTGGCGTCGGCCTGCGGCTCCAGACCATTGGAGAGCACCACCATGTCCAGCGGGATGCGGCGCTGCTTGCCGATGCAGCGTATCTTCGACCTGGACGATGATCTTGTCCTCTTCGCCGGGCATGCGGGCGGCGTCGGTGATCTCCGCCACCTTGCCGCGGATGAAGTGTACGCCCTCCTGCATGACCTTCTGGTAGAACTCGTCGTAGTCCTTGAAGGCGTGCGCATGTCGATGTAGAAGTTGTACACCTCTGCGCCGGTGCGCTCCTTGACCAGGTGCGCGAACTTCAGGCTCTGCATGCAGCAGATGGCCGAGCAGTGCTCGTTGTAGTTCCGGTCGCGGCTGCCCACACAGTGGACGATGCCCACGCTCTTGGGCTGTGGTCACGCCGTCGCGCAGCACGACGTTGCCGTTGGTCGGCCCGGCCGCGTTGCACAGGCGCTCGAACTCCAGGCTGGTGAAGACGTTGGCCAGCCGGCCGTAGCCGTACTGCGGGATGCGGCGCGCGTCGAACAGCTTGTAGCCGGTCGCCAGGATGATGTTGCCCACCTGCACCTCGATCACCTCGTCCTCTTGCTCGAAGTTGATGGACTTGGGCTCGGTCGGGCAGAACTTCTCACACGCCTTGCACTTGCCGCGCTGGAAGTAGATGCAGTTGTCGTAGTCGATGACCGGATACTTGGGCACGGCCTGCGGGAAGGGCCGATAGACCGCCTTGCGATAGCCGGTGCCGGCCTCGAAGTCCAGGTCGATGACCTTGGCCGGGCACTTCTCCTCACAGATGCCGCAGCCGGTGCAGATATCCGTGTTGATGTAGCGGGCCCGCTTGCGGATGGTCACGGTGAAGTTGCCGACGTAGCCGTCGACCTTCTCCACCTCGCTCCACGTCAGCAGTTCGACGTTGGGATGGTTGCCCACGGAGACCATCTTCGGCGTCAGGATACAGGCCGCGCAGTCCAGCGTCGGGAAGGTCTTGTCGAACTGGGCCATGTGGCCGCCGATGGACGGCTCGCGCTCCACCAGGTAGACCTTGTGACCGCTGTCGGCGATCTCCAGCGCCGCCTGGATGCCGGCGATGCCGCCGCCGACGACCAGCGTCGCCGGGTGGATGGGCACGATGAGCGGTTCCAGCGGTTCATGGAAGGCGACGCGTTCGACGCCGCCGGCGATGACGGCCTTGGCCTTCTTGGTGCCCTCTGCCTTGTCCTTGTGCACCCAGGAGACCTGCTCGCGGATGGAGACCAGCTCACACAGGTACTGGTTCAGCCCGGCCTTCTGGCACGCGGTGCGGAAGGTCTGCTCGTGCAGGTGCGGCGAGCAGGCCGCCACGACCACGCGGTCCAGGTTCTGTTCTTCGATGTCGGCCTGGATCAGCTCCTGGCCCAGGCTGGAGCACATGAACTTGTAGTCACGGGCGACGACGACGCCGTCCTCGTCGAGCTCCTCGCCGGCCCATTTGGCGACCTCTTCGCACGTCGACCGTGTCGGAGATGTTGGTGCCGCAGTGGCAGACGTAGACGCCGATGCGGGGTTTGCCGTCTGTTCCGTCTTGCTTGCCATTCTTGGTACTCATGGCCTACTCCTTCCCAGCCGGCTGCAGGCATTGGCAGCGCGTTCTTGTCCGCGCCGGCGCTTGCGTTCCGGCTTCGGGCTGTTCGGCCTGGATCTTCGCCAGGGCCGGCTTGGCGCTCACGAATTCCTTGCCGATGCCCATCTCCCTCGGCGTGAAGCCGAAGGCGAGCCCGATCAGCTGCGTGAAGTAGAGGATCGGGATGTTGTAGTCGGTGCCGAAGTGCCGGTTCACGTCCGCCTGGTAGGCGTCCAGGTTAAGCTGGCACATGGGACAGAGCGTGACGATGGCGTCCGCGCCGTAGTCGTCTGCGTTCTTGAGCAGGCGGCGGATCATTTCGAAGGCCGTCGGCTCGCTGATCTGGGTCATGTGCCCACCGCAGCAGTGGGTCTTGAGCGGATAGTCGACGACCTCCGCGCCCAGCGCCCGCATCAGCTTGTCCAGGCTGGTGGGATGCTCGGGGTCGTCGAATGCGTCGTAGCCGGGCCGCACGATCATGCAGCCGTAGTAGGGTGCGATCTTCAGACCGTAGAGCGGATGCGTGACCCGCTCGGCGACGGCATCGTAGCCGACGTCGTTGACGAAGACCTCCAGCAGATGTCGCACGCGCAGACTGCCGGGATCGTAGTGCAGCCCGCCGGCGGCCAGCGACTCGTTGATGTCATCGGCCAGTTCCGGCGAATCCTGCATGTAGTGGTCGGTCTTGCTCAGGTTGATGAAGCAAGCGCTGCACGGCGCGATGAGCTGTCCGCCGTTGTCGTCGAGCTGTTCGGCCAGGGCCAGGTTGCGCGCAATCAGCGAATAGGCCGGCAATGCCGAGAGGGAAAAGTACTCGGTCGCCCCGCAGCAGTTCCAGTCCTCCACCTCTGAGAAGTCGATGCCCAGGGGCTCCGCCACGGCCATGGCGGACTTGTGATAGGCCGATGCGTTGCGTTCCAGAGAACAACCGGGATAGTATCCGTACTTCATGCTGCCACCTCCACTGCCGATTCTGCGCCGGTGCGAGCGATTCCTTGTCGAGCTCCTTGGCCTTGTTCAAGGATGGCCTTGAGTTGGTCCATGCTCTTGATGCGTGTGGGCATGATGTCCAGCCTGCCCCTTGTGAACATTCCCAGGCCGAAACCGGTCTTCTTCACGGCGTCCAGCGGTCTGTGGCGCAGATAGTGGCGCGTGACCAGGCCCAGCTCGAAGCTGCGGCCAAAGTGCTCGACCATGTAGATGAAGTTCTCGGACCACTCGGGTGCGCTGCCCGCATCCAGTTCGCGGTAGAGCCCCTTGTCGATCGCCATGCGCTTGAGTGTGTACATCAGGTCGGTGATGTGGATTTCTTGGGGACAACGAACCGTACAGAAGTAGCAGGAGACGCAATACCAGGGTGTGTTGCTGTGCAGGACCTCGTCTTCCATCCCTGCGTCGATCATGGCGAAGATGGCGCGGGGCGTGTGGTCCATGTCGGCGCCGGAAGGACACGAGCCGCCGCAGGTGCCGCACTGGATACAGCGTTCCAGATGCGGATCGCCGGGCGTTGCCCTGATCACCGACTCCATAAATGTTGGTGCACGCGTATTCGGCATATCAACTGCCATAGGGGACTCCTTGCTTGCACATATGTAGGGTAGTAGAGAACTCTACAGTGTAAGAGAAAATTGGAAGCTGTACGCGGCGGAATATGACCGGCTATTCGGTTCCGCGACGTGCAGCAGAATTACCCATTGCGAGACGAGTGACCCGGCGGAATTAGCGTGGACGTCGGGACTCTGGCAAATGAACGTAGTGGTGAGTGAATCAGGCGCTGAACGGCCAAAGGAAACATCGCATTCAGTGAGGTTCGAGCGGATGAATGAGAGTAATTGCCCCCAGCAGGCAGCCGGATCCAATCATCCCCGAGTTGATGTCAATATACCATGTCGTGAAATATGGCACAAAAAAACGCGCCTGTTTGCGCGGGCCGATCCATGCGATTTGGATCACATGCACAATCATGTTCACACGAGTTTGGCAATCATATAGGATGCGGTACACTCTGCTAGCGTTCGACGGCGACTGCGCCGGGCGCGGGCCGGGGGACGGCTCCATGCGCCGGAACGGCCAGGGCTGCCGTGCGTGACGCAGCGAAGACTACCTGGAGTTTCAGTCAAAGATGTCTGGAGAGAATCACATGTCTGACGAGCTCTCTATCGAGCCGGTGACCACGTACGTTTACGAGGAACTGCCGGTCAGGGTATACGCTTCGAACCGCGAAATGGGGACGGCGGCTGCGCTGGATGCGGCGGCTATCCTCATCGACGCGCTGGAGGCGAAGGGCGAGGCCAACATGATCCTCGCCACCGGCAATTCGCAGCTCACGTTCTTGTATGCGCTGGGGAACCTTCCCGGCATCGACTGGTCGCGCGTGCGCATTTTCCATATGGACGAGTATATCGGGATCGACGAGGAGCATCCGGCGAGCTTCCACCGCTACCTCTGCGAGCATATAGTCGACTATGTGCGGCCGGCGGCGTTCTATCCGATTTCGGGGGATGCGGAGAAGGTGGAGGAGACGTGTCGCGAGTATGACGCGCTGTTGCGGCGCTATCCTGCCGACCTGGTCGCGCTCGGCTTCGGAGAGAACGGGCACTTGGCGTTCAACGATCCGCCGTACGCGAAGTTTGACGATGGTGAGTGGGTGAAGGCGGTGGCGTTGGCGGAGGCGAGCCGCAGGCAGCAGGTGGGCGAGGGGCATTTCGCCGCGCTGGAGCTGGTGCCGACCCACGCGATTACGCTGACGATTCCGGCGCTCCTGGCGGCCCGGCAGGTGCTGGCGATCGTGCCGGAGGAACGCAAGGCGGAGGCGGTGCGCGCGTGCCTGACGGAGCCGGTGAGCGAGGCGCGGCCGGGCTCCGTGTTGCGCACGGCCGGCCACGCGACGCTGTATCTGGATACGGACTCGGCGGGGCTGTTGCCGGGGGCGTAGGGCCGCGTGGGCCGGAGCTGCGCGCCCTGTCATTCCGGGCTTGATCCGGAATCCACTGTGCGGGACAGGCATACGTGGCCAGGGTGGATTCCCGCTGACACCATGCGGGAATGACACGTGGCCACGAGCTGTCCGGACACGTCCGCACGCCACCCTGTCATTCCGGGCTTGACCCGGAATCCACTGTGCGTACAGGCATCCGCGCCTGGGCGTATTCCCGCTTATCCCATGCGGGAATGACACGTGGCCACGAGCTGTCCAGACACGTCCGCACGCCACCCTGTCATTCCGGGCAAAGAGGTTGACCCGGAATCCACTGTGCGTACAGGCATCCGCTGGTCAGGTTGATTCCCGCTACCACCATGCTTCTCCGCACCCACCTTTATTCCGGGCTTGACCCGGAATCCACTGTGCGTGACAGGCATACGCGCCAGGGTGGATTCCCGCTACCACCATGCGGGAATGACACGCGGCCACGAGTTGTCCAGACACGTCCGCACGCCATCCTGTCATTCCGGGCTTGACCCGGAATCCACTGTGGGGACAGGCATACGCGCCAGGTGGATTCCCGCTAACACCATGCGGGAATGACACGCGGCCACGAGTTTTCCGGACACGTCCGCACGCCACCCCGTCATTCCGGGCTGAACGGAATCCACTGTGAGGACAGCATACGCAGGTGGATTCCCGTTACACCATGCGGGAATGACACGCGCCACGAGCTTCCGGACACGTCCGCACGCCATCCTGTCATTCCGGGCTCGACCCGGAATCCACTGTGGGGACAGGCATATGCGCCAGGGTGGATTCCCCTACGCGGGTGGATTCCCGCTACACCATGCGGGAATGACACGTGCGAGTCGCAGGTCGGGTGGATTCCCGCTAACACCATGCGGGAATGACACGTGCAGTGTCGCGGGCCGGCGGGTGGATTCCCGCGACACCATGCGGGAATGACACGTGCGAGTGGCGGGCCGGCGGGATCCCCGACACGTGCGCACGCCAGTTATTCCGCTAGCACGGGAATCCACTGAGGACAGGCACGGCGGGGTGGATTCCCGCTGGGGGGTGGATTCCCGCTAAGCGCACGCAGCCCGTCATTCCGGGCTTGACCCGGAATCCACTGTGAGGACAGGCATCCGCGCCAGGTGGATTCCCGCTGACCATGCGGGAATGACACGTGCGAGTGGTGCGGGCCGGCGGGGCGGATTCCCGCCAACACCATGCGGGAATGACGTGTGTTCATCCAACAAGTGGTCGCCTACAAGATGAAGAACCAGACGTAGAGACCACCAAAGGCGCTTAGGTAGGCGACGGGGTAGGCCCAGTCCAGCACGCTGTCGACCCGTTCGGCGCGGGCTTCGTCGCCGGCCATCTCCAGCTTGCGCAGCCACACATTGTAAATGACGACCAGGGCGTTGATCACGAAGATCATCGCCATGAGCGCGTCGAGGAACGTGACGTAGCCGAGGCGAGGGTAGTTGTCGGCCAGGCTGAAGCTGAACGCGATGAAGAGCAGAAGGTTGGCGCTGGCGACTTCGATGCGGCGTCCGTAGTCGCGCAGGAAGAACGTGACATAGGAAACGATGATGATGAGCAGAATCGGGATGAAGATCTGCAGCATGTAGTACGCGAGCTGGCGCGGCGCTGTAAAGCTGAAGGTGAAACGGGAGACGTTGCTGCGGGTGCTGGCCTGTTCCGACGAAATCTCGGTCTGCCAGTCAGTGATGCATGAATTCGTCTTCGCCGTGGTCGGGAGCGATTTCCGTGAAATCGGGCAGATCAGTGAAGACGAACATGTCGTCCGGATAGACGCCATCAACCTTGATGGTGAATTCCTGCGTGTCAAACGGGTACTGCTTGAAATCGAAGTCGACCTGGAGGTTGGTCGTAAAGCGTTCGAAGTAGAGGACCCGGCCGTTGCTGAAGATGACGCCGACCTTGTTCTGGGACCAGCGATTGCCCTGTTGATTGAAGATTGTGAACTCCGGCCAGAGTCCGCCCACTTCGTCGATGAATTCGGCGATGTTGCTGGCGGTGTAGGTCTTGAAGATGCAGTCGCAGGTGTCCGGGCTGAAGGCGGCTTCCGGGTCCATCCACTCCATCTGCAGGCTGACGACGGCGTTGTAGAATTCCGACGATTCGTTGATCTCGATGATTTGCTGGAGTTTGACGCCGATCTGCACTTCAACCGGCTTCATCGAGCAACTCATCGCTGTTGGGTTCCGCCTCGCCCGTCAGCGCGTCGGGCGCGTTCGTGCCGATCAACAGCCGGTATTCGCCGGTCGTCGGCCGATCCTGGCAGCAACCTGTGACGGTCAGGGCGAAGTCGGAGGCGGATTCATCGAAGGTGTAGGTGAGCGTGGTCGACTGTTCCGCGCCGTTGGCGTTTGCCTCAACGACAGGCTTGTCTGCGTAATTCGACAGGACCAGTTCGGGGCGGAGATCGCCGGACGTGGCTTCAACGTAGACGTACAGGGTATCGCCGATTCGGGCATCGGCCAACTCGTAGACCACCTCGGGCTGGGCGGCTGAGATGACGCCCGTTGTCTCCTCGACTCTTCGCTCCGTGGGGCGTTGCATTCAGATCCAACGCAGCGATAACGTCGCCGGTGGGGCTTGGCGGCGCCCTCCAGCACGTCGGGGGCGTCGAGGCCGACAAGCAATCGGTACTCGCCGGCGGTGCTGGTGTCCAAGCGTACCCAATGCGCCGGCAACGATGAGACCGTAGTCGGCGTCTGCCGGGATTATCGTAGGCGAGTGCGGCCGCCAGACCAGGGCCGCCGTCATCGTTGGAGCTGAGGAAATAGCGGCTCTGGACCTCGCGCACGGCTTCCAGCGGCTCCACGCCGCTTGCGATAGCATCGGCGAGGTCGCTGCGGTACTGCTGTTCCAGCACCTCGAAATCCACGTCGCCCTCGAGGACGCCGGTAATGGGGTCCAAGTTTCCGGATAGCTCGTCCACGTACACGTAGAGCGTCTCGCCGGCTTGGAGATCCGGCAATCGGTAGTAGTAGAGCTCGCCGGGGACGATCTCGCCAGTGAACTCCTGGACCTGCCCGCCGTCTTGGGCCTGCGCCGGCGCCGGCAGCAGGCCGATGCCAAACGCGAGTACGAGCGCCAACAGCCGCCACACGGGCCGGTTGCGCATCCGCTGACAGATAGCGATTGGAGTCATGTACACCCTCACTTGCGTCACAGGGGCTCGCTCACGCCCCTGCCCTCAGGAAAGTCACGAATATGTAGATGACCAGCCACACGCCAACCATGAGCAGGGCCGAAATGCGCGAGGCGTTGCGCTGCGTCAGCCCCAGCCACCGCGCGAGGAAGCGGCTGCCGGCGCGCGTAACGCCGATGGCGAAGATGAACAGGGCGATGGTGACCAGCGCCGCCGGCTGTGACTCCCAGAAGGACCACAGAGCGTTCATGTCCTCGGCTCCCTTGGTCGAATGCCTGATGCGCGCTGCCGCGACTAGGCGCGGCGCGCCTCTTTGTACGCTGCGATCTTGGCGCGGATATCGGCTTCTTCCTGGTGGTCCGGCATGTCGAAGAGCGCCTGCACCTCGTCGTCGCTGCGACGGGAGACGGGCCAGTCCGGTGCGTCCGCCATGCGCAGGGCAAGCCGGCAGGCCAGGGCCGCGGCTTCGCGCAGGTTGCTGATGGCCACCTTGTCGAGCGTGTCGTAGCGCGTGTGGCCGTAGCCGCGGCCGCTCAGGTCGCGCTCGACGGGTTCCATGCCGCCGGTGGGCACGCCCGCCATGAGGAAGGGGAAGTGGTCCGAGTGCGCGCTGATGCTTTCACCGACGGCGAAGTCGAGCGCCATCTGGCGTTGCCAGGCATTGAATAGCGGCTCCAGCGCGGGCCATTCGTTGAGCATAACGTCTTTGCGCTTGTCGCCGCCGGCCGCGTCCATGTTGAAATAGAAGCGGATCTGGTCCAGTTCGTCTTCGTGATCGCGCACGTATTGGCGCGAACCGATGAGGCCGATCTCCTCGACGCCCCAGATGGCGAAGCGTATGGTCTGGGGCAATCTGCCCGCGTACTTGGCGAGGACGCGCGCGGCTTCCATGACGGCGACTGCGCCGGATGCCGGGTCCACCGCGCCCTGGGAGATGTCGTGGCCGTCGTAGTGGCAGCCGAGCATGACGATTTGGGCGTCCATCGGCGGAGCCGGGAAGCTCGCCGACGACGTTCCAGGAGGTCATGGGCTCGGTACTGTCGGTGCTGGTCAGGCGCACGCGCACGTCGCCTTTGCGCCGCAGCGTGCGCTGGAGGTAGGCGCCATCCTCGTAGGATAGCGAGATGGCGGGAATCAGGCCTTCGTCGTTGCTGCCGACGCCGCCGGTGGCGGGACCGTAGGCGGGATAGTGGTTGACGAAGATGAAGCCGGATGCGCCGGCGAGGAGGCTGCGGCCGTACTTCTCCGTGCGATGCACCCAGCGGCGCATGCCGCGCGGCTGCGTCTTGCTGTTGACCATCACGATCTTGCCGGCGATGGCGTCGCCGGCCTTCTCGAAGTCACTAGGGCTGCCGTCGCCGAGGTCGATGATGGAGGCTTCCAGGTCCACGGGCGGCGAATGCGGCAGGGAAATGCAGGGCATGGTCATCTGCACGGGACTCAAGATCTCGCAGGGTGGTCTCGCCGCGGCGCCAGCCGAGATACTCGACGGGCTCCAGATGGACGTTTCTGCAGGCCGTACTCTTCCATCTGCGCCTGGAGGAAGTCGGCGGCCTGCCGCTCGCCCGAGGTGCCGCCGAAGCGGGAGCCGAAGTCGTCGCAGAGCACGGTGAGCGTAGTCCATCACCTGCGGGGAAGTGTAGATATCGCCTACCATTTGGCGGTCGATTTTGAGATATGGGTTGTCGGTCATTTCGCCTCGTTCTAGTGGTTAGGCCGGATTGGCGATGGTGGGCCTCAATTGTATGTCAGGGTGGGCGGGTCGTCCAAGGCGGGGATGGGGCGCGCTGGGACGCTGATCGAATCTGATTGGGCTGATCTTCGCTGATATTGCTTGTGGGGCGCGCGGAGGCGAGCGCGACTTGCTGCTCAAGAGCGATAGGCGACTCGGGCGCACTGTCATTCCGGGCTTGACCCGGAATCTAGGGTTGACTCGCGCTGGATTCCCGCTAAGGGCGTGCGGGAATGACAGGCGGTGGCGATGGGCTGGATTCCCGCTAAGGGCATGCGGGAATGACAGGCGGTGGCGATGGGCTGGATTCCCGGTAGGGGCATGCGGGAATGACAGGCGGGGGCGATGGGCTGGATTCCCGCTAAGGGCATGCGGGAATGACAGGCGGGGGCGATGGGCTGGATTCCCGCTAAGGGCATGCGGGAATGACAGGCGGTGGCGATGGGCTGGATTCCCGCTAGGGGCATGCGGGAATGACAGGCGGTGGCGATGGGCTGGATGGCAGGGCATTTGGGTTGCGCGGCGTGATACAATGGGAATGAGCGGTTCTTCCCCGAATTGGCGCGTTGGCTGGTCTTTTCCACGAAAGATCGGAGGCGTGGGCGATGGATGACCTTGCACCGCGGGTATGGCGTACGATTCTGGTCCTCTTTTGGGCGCTGGTCGCGGTATTCGTGTTTACTGTACTGACCATGCTGATGCTCGGCCCTGCACGACACGATCCCTCAAGCGATTCTGTGGCAGGCCGGCGCACTGTTTGTGCTGGGTGCGCTGCTCTGTGTGCAGACGATACGGGCGCCGGTCAAGCGGTCGCTGCGGCGCGTGTTGCTGCTCACGGGCGGGTCGGCGGTGGGCGTCGTGCTCTGTTTCGTGTTGCACAATGTCCTGTATGCGCTGGGAATGATGGCGGGCGATGGGCGCCTGCTTGGCGGGCGCCTGCTTGGCGGGCTGTTGCAGGCGCTGGAGGTCGCGTTCTTTCTCTGTGCGGTCATCGTGTTGCCTGCGGCCCTCATCATCAGCGCAACCGGCGTGATCGTGCTGTTGGCGCGGGCGCGGGGCACGCCGCATCACCCCACGACGGGCGGGCTGAAACCGGCAGCGTAGGCTGGGTTTTCGCAGTACATGCCAATAGCATCGAGCCTGGGACGTGGCGTGGTATACTCAACTGCGTTCCGATGGTCACTGCGCGTCCAGAGGATCGCCAAGCAAACAGACAATTTCAAACCCCAATCGATAGCCAGGTGAACGCACATGAATGCAGAAAACTCGGAAGCGCGCTTGCCGCGCAGCGCACCGGAAGCGCAAGGAATCCCGGCGGCGGCAATCGGCGCGTTCCTGGATGAGGCCGAAGAGAATATCCATCACCTGCACAGCGTGATGTTGGTGCGGCATGGCCATGTGGTCGCGGAGGGCTGGTGGACGCCGTATGCACCAGACGATTCCGCACATGCTCTACTCGCTGAGCAAGAGCTTCACGTCGTCCGCTGTCGGTCTGGCCGTGGAGGAAGGGCTGCTGTCGATCGACGACACGGTTCTGTCCTTCTTTCCCGACGAAGCACCGGAGACGGTCAGCGAGAACCTGGCGGCTATGCGCGTACGTCACCTGCTGTCCATGAACACGGGGCATGCGGAAGATACGACGCAGCACCTTCGCGAGAGCGTGGACCCGAACTGGGCGCGAGACGTTTCTGGCTCGGCCGGTGGAGTACGAGCCGGGCACGCTATTTCCTGTACGACAGCGGCGCGTACGTACATGCTGTCGGCCATCGTGCAGAAGCTGACGGGGCAGACGCTGGTCGAGTATCTGCGCCCGCGCCTGTTCGAGCCACTGGGCATCGAGAATCCGGTGTGGGAGACATGTCCGCGGGGCATCAACACAGGCGGATGGGGTCTCAGTCATCACGACGGAGGATATCGCCTGCTTCGGCCAGATGTACCTGCAGAAAGGTGTCTGGAAGGGGCAGCGCATCCTGCCCGAGTCGTGGGTGACTACGGCCACGTCCTACCATTCCGACAACAGCAGCAATGATGACGATCGACTGGCAGCAGGGCTACGGCTTCCAGTTCTGGCGCTGCCAGCACAACGCCTATCGGGGCGACGGCGCGTTCGGCCAGTTCTGTGTCGTGATGCCGGACCAGGATGCGGTCTTCGTCGCTACGGCCGGCGTGGAGAATATGCAGTCCGTGCTGGACCTGGTCTGGGAGCACCTGCTGCCGGCGATGACGGCGGAGCCGCTTGCCCGAGAACCCAGAGGATGTCGGCAAGCTGCGCGCATCGATTGGAGAATCTGGTTTTCCCTCCGCAGTTGCGGACTTAGGCCTCAGCGCTGGAGCCGCTGCTGGCAGGGAAGGCGTTCGCGTTTGGAGCCAACGAGGAGAAGATCGAGTCTTTGGCGGTGCGCTTTGACGGACGACGCCTGCGTGTTGACCTTGCGGGACGCACAGGGCGAACACGAGATCAGGCTGCGGGCGCGGCACATGGATGGACGGGAGTCATGCCGATGGAGACGAGGCGCCGAGATCGCTTGGCGGCGAGTAGTGCGTGGCTGGACGAAGATACGCTTGCACTGCAGCTCTGCTTCTATGAAACGCCGCATGATATCACTTTACCTGCCGGTTTGACGACGACTCCGTATCCGTGAACAGGCGGCTGAATGTTTCGTTTGGACCGACGGAATTGCCGCAGCTTGATGGTCGATGCTGTTTGACTGGGACAACGACAGGTGGCGAATCACAGATTCGCAAATGAGCTGTACGGATCACCAATGGGACATGGTGTGCCACGTAACGAGTATGGCAACCTGACCAGTTTAGGAGGGATTACTCATGTCGGCGTTGAAATTCGGATGGCACATGCACTCATTTCCGGTGGACGGCAGCAGCGGACGCGGAGTTCGTGGAGCAGATTCGCAATACGCTGGAACGGGTGCAGCGCGCAGTTCGACTCCGTGTGGCTGGATGACCATGTGATGCCGTGGGCGGCGTGGCAGTCCAACGCCACGCCCTTTCTGGAGTGCATGACGTCGCTGACGTACTTCGCGGCGGCCTACCCGGACATCAAGTTCGGCACGAGCGTGCTGTGCCAGTCGTATCGCAATCCGGGCTCTGATGGCGAAGATGGCGGCCAACGTGCAGTTGCTTACGGGCGGGCGGCTGCTGTTTGGCGTGGGCGCGGGCTGGATGGAAGAGGAGTATCACGCGTACAACTGGGAGTTTCCGAAGCCGTCAGTGCGCATCGCGCAGATGGTGGAAGCCATCCGCATCGTGAAGCAGATGTGGACGGAGGCGCCGGCCAGCTTCGAGGGTAAGTACTATCGCATCGAGAACGCCTATTGCGAGCCGCAACCGGACCCCATACCGCCCATTATGATCGGCGGCGGCGGGGAGCAACTCACGCTGCGGGCGGTGGCTGAACTGGCGGACTGGTGGAATATCCCGGGCTGCGGCCGGAGGTGTACACGCACAAGCTGGACGTGCTGCGCGGCCACTGTGACGCGGTGGGCCGGGACTATGACGAGATCGTCAAGACGTACAATGCGGAGACGGTGATCGTCGCAGAGAGCGAGGCGGAGGCGCGGCGGATCGGCGAGGCGTCGCCCTACTACAATGGTTACCTGATCGGCGGTACGCCGGAACAGGTGGCGGAGGGCTTGCGGGCCTACACGGAGCTGGGCGTGGAGTATTTGAACGTGCGGCTGCTGGACTTCCCGCGCACGGACGGGTATCGAGATGTTTGTCGGAGGAAGTGATTCCTCTGATGCGCGGGCGATTCTCGAATTGCCGGCGGCGCCCGTCGCCGGCCGCGCGCCGGGCGCTACAACTCGTTGAGCGCCTGGCGCAGGTCGGGCTCCAGGCCCTTTTCCTCGGCTTCCAAGGCCTGGTCGATGTGCTGCGGCGTCCGCGCGCCGATCAGGACGGATGTGAGGCCGGGCCGGCCCGTCACCCAGGAGAGGGCCAAGTCGACCATGCTGCGGCCAGTCTCCGCGGATGTGGCGCGCAGGCCCTCCATGCGGCGCATGGCCGTGGGCCCCTGATAGACGTCCCAGTGCGCGGGCTTGATGTCGAAGCGCGTGCCTGCGGGCGCTACGCCTGCTGTGTGGTATTTACCGGTCAGAAAACCCGCGCCCAGCGGGCTGTAGGTGATGACGCCGATCTCCTCTTCGGCGCAGAAGGGCAGCAGCTCGGACTCGATGTCGCGCACGGCGAGGTTGTAGTTGGGCTGGACGGATTCCATGCGCGGCCAGCCGTGGCGTTCGGCGATGTAGAGCGCCTTGCAGAGCTGCCAGGCGAAGAAGTTGCTGCAACCGATGTGGCGAACCTTGCCCTGTCGCACGAGCGTATCGAGCGCGTGCCAGCGTCTCCTCGAGGGGCGCGTCGGCATCCCAGGCGTGTAGCTGGTAGAGGTCGATGACGTCTGTTTGGAGGCGGGCCAGGCTGGCTTCTGCGGCGTCGATGAGGCGGCGCCCAGCGGCGGGACGGCCTTGGTCGCCAGGACGATCCGGTCGCGCTTGCCGCTCTGCCGGAGCCAGGCGCCGACCGTTGCCTCGGATTTCCCCGATGCATAGGCCTCCGCTGTGTCGAAGAGGGTGATGCCCCGGTCGACGGCATGGTCCATGATGCGGAACGAGTCCGCGGGCGTGATCTCGCGGTCGAAGGTGACGCAGCCGAGTCCGATGGAGCTGACGGCGAGGCCGGACCGGCCCAGTGTGCGGGTTTGCATGGCGACGCCTCTCCCTAGTGCGGTCGGTTGATAACGGTCAATGTGAACGAGGTCAATTGACTGCGCTCAGTAGATCACTTGGCCGGCAGAGACGTTGAGGTCTGCGCCCACGATCCAGCCGGCGCGGTCGGAGCAGAGGAAGACGATGGGATAGGCGATGTCGCGGCCGGTCGCCGATGTGGCCGAAGACGACCTCGTTGCGGATGCGCTCTTCGGTCTCCGGGTCCGAGAACATGACCGTGGTCATGGGCGTGCGCACGTTGCCGGGCGAGACGCAGTTCATGTTGATGCCGTGGCGGCCGAGCTCGGCGCGCGCCGCCCAGCGTTAGCTGCGTGATGGCGGCCTTGGCCGCGCAGTAGGCGCTCATGCCGCCTTGCCCGCTGTGATTGCAGAGGGAGGCCACGTTGACGATCTTGCCCGAGCCCTGGGGGATCATAGCGCGCTCCGTGACTTCCTTGATGCAGGCGGCCGTGCCGCGCACGTGGACGGCGAAGAGGTAGTCCCACTTGTCCACTTCGGCGACGGAGCCTACGCCCCTGCCGCCGATGCCGGCCGTGTTGATGAGGATGTCGATGGAGCCGAATGCTTCGAGGGCGCGGTCGACCATGTTGCGCATGTCGTCGGGCTGGGTCACGTCCACGTGGACGTACAGCGCGTCGCCCAGATCAGTGGCGAGGGCTTCGCCGGCCTCATCCAGGATGTCGGCCAGAACGACTTTGGCGCCCTCGTCGACGAGGATGCGGGCGCACTCTTCGCCCATGCCGCCGACTGCGCCGGTGATCACCGCTACCTTGTCCTTGAGTCCCAGGTCCATAGGATGCCATCCGTTTCTGTTGTCTGGTGGTGAAGCTGTTGCGGCGGGCGCTGGAGCGCCGCGCCATGTGCAGGCTACGGCCATAGTACCGCCATTGTGCGATTCGGGCCACTTTGCCGGCGCAGGCGCGGGGCTGCGGACGGGGCTGAAACTTCCCGGAATTGGCTGCGTAGTGATGGGTGATCTGCCCGAAGAGGCAGGGGCGAGGATGCCCGGAACGGCAAGAGAAAGGTGGGAGGGGGAACGCAATGCTGCCAGATATTCACAGCGCACCGGCAGTGGCCCGGGAGATCGTGCGAGACAGGGAGCGCCAGATGGGCCGTCGGGAGATGCTGCGCGGGTTGCCGGCGGTCCCGTCGCGGGGGTTGCTGCTGCGCAGGCGGCTTGCCTGTTGCATGGGCGACGCGACTGGTCGACCTAGGATTGCGGCTGCGCAGATACGGTGAGCCGGGGTTCAGCGGGACGCTGGCGGCGCAACTCGCATCGACGCTAGCGCGCAAGGGAAGGCGGGGCGGGATGTGACGTAGCGACGGGCCGCGAGGCCTGCGCCCAAATTGAATCGCGGCAAATTTGCCCACCGCATCCGCAGGCGTGCGCCTGCCGGGGAAGGTGGGCAAACGATTTCTTGGCGCGGGTGCGCATGGGCCATGCGCCGGCTGCGATGAACGGGCCTCGCCTTGAGCGATGCGGCCGTGGAGGCGCGGTCCGCCGGCCGGGCTCAGGACGAAGGGTCGTCGGCCAAGATCTGGATGGTGAGCGTCTCGACTTCGCCCTGGTATTGGTCGCGCTGGGCCTTGAGCACGTCGCCGATGGAGATGATGCCGACGACCTTGTCGGCGTCGACGATGGGCAGGTGGCGGATGCGCTTTTCGATCATCGTGTGGGCGACGGGCAGGAGGTCATGGTGCGGATGGCCGACGATGACTTCCTTGCTCATGACGTCCTGTACGGGGAGGGTGAAGACGTCCTCGTCGCGGGCGGCGCGGCGCACGATGTCGCGCTCTGAGATGATGCCCACGCAGCGTCCGCGGGTGTCTGAGACGACGAGCGCGCCGACGTTGTACTTCGCCAGGAGCGCAACGACGTCGCGTACGCTGCTGATCGGGGCGCACGGTGACTACGTCCGCGCCTTTGGTTGCCAGAATGTTATCGACTTGCATGCTTTCTCCTTGTGAGTGTGGAAGCCTGCGCAGAGGATACTCGCTTGCGGGGAATCCGTCAACGGCGGTTTCGGGGATGGGACGGTGCTGGGGCGCAGATGCGGCGCTGGCGCGGCGCTGGCGCGGGGTTGGCGTGCCGCGGGCTGATGCGGCTGAGTTTCGCCGATCTTCTTGTTCGCGGGCGGGTGGCTTGTCTGCGGGGCTGCGGCTGTTGGCGGGTTCAGGGCATGGCGGGCAGGCGGCCGGCGGCGAGGAGGGCGAGGGGTTGTTCGTCCGGGGAGAGGGCGAGGATGCTGCTGACTTCGGCGTCGTCGAAGGCGCCGACGAATGCCGTCCCGAGGCCGAGGGCGGTCGCCTGCAGGGCGAGATTCTGGGCGGCGGCGCCGGTTTCGATGAAGACGTAGCGCACGCCGCGCTCGCCGTATTTGCCGGTGGTGCGGTCGAAGGCGGCGGCGATGGCGATGATGGCGGGGGCGCCGGCCATCCACATCTGGCCGAAGGCGGAGGCGGCGAGGGCTGTGCGCGCGTCGCCGGCGGCGGAGTGGAGGAGGCGATGGCCGTTGGGGTTGTAGCGATAGACGCCGGGGGGCGCGCCGTTGACGGCGCCGGCGGCGACGTGGAGGGAGAGCGGGTAGAGGCCGCCGGCGGAGGGGGCGGTGCGCTTGCCGTCGACGGCGGTGATGCCGCCGGCGGCCCAGAGGAGATGGCCGAGCTGGGCGAGGGCGAGGGGGCGCGTGGAGAAGGCGCGGGTGGAGCGACGGCCGATGAGGACGGCTTCGAGGGAGTTGACGGGCGTATGTTGGGGCGGCGGGAGCCGCAGGACGTCGGTCATTGGGCGGGCCGTTCGCTGGGCAGGGCGGCTTGGTGTGTGCGGTTCAGGATGCATCGCGGGCGGGCAGATGTCAAGGCGGGCGATGGGGAGGAGGAGGGGGCGCGGATGTTCGCGGGTTTGGCGGATGTTGGCTGATCGTGAGGGGGCGGCTGCGCGGCGAGCGGGGGGGTTCGTGGTCCTGGAGCCGGTGGTGCGGCAGGAGAGGTGGAGGCCGGAAAGGATGGGGGTGTACCACAATGTTACGGTTTTTGACGGTTTCGGAAGTGATCGCGTGCGCGGATGTCATATTTATATGATATTGTTCATATCTATCTGCATATTTTATGTGATTGCGCAGGCCGCTGGGGGAGTGTTGGGCAAGGGCTGGAGCCGTCGGGGTATGGTGCGCGGATGGTTGTGGGGATGAGGCGATCGCCGGGGCGGCGGGTTGTTTCCTATTTCTTCCGTCTGGATTCCGTAGAGCATACGTTCTATTCTGATGATGCCGGCGGGCGACTGTGATGGGTGCGCCGGCTGCCGCGAAGCGGGGAGAGCGTGCGGGTCTTGGCATGGGGGCCAATCTAGCGACAGGAGGGTGTGTTGTCTGAGTTGATCGAGGTTCTTGGGAAGGACGACGGCTGCGGAAACCTGACGGAGAAGCAGCAGACGGCCATCGAGTTGCTGGCTGCGGGGACAAGCGTGAGTGAGACGGCGCGGCGGCTTGGCGTGACGCGGGCGACGGTGTCGCGGTGGGCAAATCAGGATGTGGCGTTCTTTACGGCGCTGAACCAGGTACGCCGCGACATGCGTGAGTCACACCGGGACCAGTTGCGGAGTTTGGCAGGGCGTGCGTTGGGCGTGCTGGAGGAGCTGCTGGACAAGGAGACGCCGCCGCACCTGCGATTCCGGGCGGCGGTGGCGGTGATCGAGGCGACGAAGGCGATCGAGGGGGAGGTGGGCGAGACGTCGCAGGCGACGCTGGAGATGGGGAATTCGTTGAAGAAGCTTCAGCTTGCGATGTATTTGCACATGATCGCGGATGCGCATGATGAACGGGAGGAGAGGAGGGAGCGCAACAAGAAGCTATTGGCGGAGGCAGAAAGAGACCGGGAGGAGAGAAAGGCGCTCAAGCAGAGGAGGTGAGTGTGCGTGTGTGACGGAATCAAGGTATTGGCCCAGCTTCGCGTCGTCGCCGGGAACATCGCAAGAGGTGATCCCGGATAAGTGGCACGAACCGTTCGTGGGCGCGGGTCAGGTGCGAGCCGGGGAGGACGGCAGCGCGGCGTTTCGATGAGCGCGGCGGTCGACGAACATCACGCCTTTTCATATAGGGCAATCCACCATCGGTAGGTACTCTGCTTTGGCCAAAGACGCCCTGCGATGAAGGACTTGGGAGACCAGTTTCTTGAAGCGGTGGGCTGTTTCAAACCGGGCTTGTGCGGCAAAACGCGTTTCGGACGCGTGTATCCGCACTGTGGGCAGACATTCTTGTCTGGAAATCGGGCCGGTCGCAGGCCCAGTTGTTGTCTGGCTTCTCTGGCGACCTTGAGTGTGGTCGCAAGGCCGAGCTTCTGAGCCGGCGAGATGGGTTGACTACGCGCGATGTTTCATGTTGGGCCAGCGGGCGAACAGAGTGTCGATGTCCGCTTGCCGATAGCTGCGCACGTGATAGTCTCGATGAAAACGGCAGCGACACTGCGGGCAGATAAGCTGGCTATCTTCGAGGTCTTCGCAATATGGCACTGTCACCAGCACCCACTTTCGGGCCGTGCGCACCATCTCGTCGAGGGCGGTATCATCGGCGCGTGTCGGTATATGCTCCAGCACTTCCGTAGCGACAACCGCGTCGAATCGGGAATCGTCGAAGGGGAGTTTGCCTAGGTCAGCTTGACAACGAGGATCAGCTACACGCGCCACCGCAGCGAAACTGAGGTCCATTCCTACGCAAGGGAAACGTTTGCGAAGCTCCCCGGTAAGCATTCCATCTCCGCAACCGGCATCCAGAACAGATTTGACGGATTGCGGCAGCCATTCGACCGTCAACGCTGCGCGATGTTGCTGCGGCTGTTGCCAACGGTAGCCGCGCCATGTTTCGGCGAGTTCGAAGTGCTCTCTAGATGCGTCTGGCATGGCGTTGGCCTATCCCCTCGTCTAGATGCGGTCCGCTGCGGTGTCGTCCAGGAACTGGCAAAGAATCGCGCATTGACTCCGTTTTGAGTAGAACTCAACCGCTTGCGGCTGACCTGGATAGCTGCGCCCATTGCGGATATCGTTGATGAAATCCGTGACTTCGGCCGGATCGCTACAGACTTCTCCTTTTCGCGTCTTCGACATCACCGACTGCCACTCTGTGTCCTGGCCTCCGACAACCAATACGGGCGGATAGAGGGCCGTCAGTTCCGGAACTTGCCCGTGACGTGTCCCTGCGTCCGATCCGGACGCACGGAAAGATCGCCCAAAACGAGATTGCAGAAGGCGGAATTCGCCTCCGTCAGCGCGGATGCTGCACTAGTCGGCTCACGCAAATCTACGCGGTCGTGGAACTGCGGTTCGCGGGCCCGATCCGTGATCTGCTTGACTGCCCGTGGCACACCCAACAATCGCATGCGCAGTTTGACGTCCGGCAGACCGGCCAACACGTCGAAGACGATGCGCAGCGCAGGGAGTTGGTGCATGTACACTGTTCCAGCATAGTAGATGTAGTCAGGCGTAGCAGTGGCCGGCGGTTCCGTCTTATTTACACAGATCTGATCTCCTGTAAACATATACCCGTTGTACACTTTCTGCGCCGGCTTATCATACGCCGATCGCAACATCTCATACAGGGTTGTACCGACAGTGGTCATCGCGGAAGCCGAGTCCAAGGCGGCTCGCTCTGTGTAGCTGTCTATCTCCTTGCCCAGGCGTGTTCCGCTTGCTTTGCGGAGAGCGCCAAGATCTCGGAAGTCGGCAATCCAGGGCGCGCGGTATCGATTTGCGAAGTAACGACCGATCCAGAGCGCAGAGGTTGGTCCATAGCTGGCGATTATGATATCCGGCGTGGGGAAGCTGTCGATCAGTTGCCGGCTGGACCTGACGCTCCAGTACCAGCTTGTTGCGAATACCTGAATCCGATAGTGGATGCCTCGCCATAGTCGGGGGCCGGTTGGTTTCGATCTGACCTGGTCGGATGCGGTGGGTATGCGAACGATTTGCTCTTCTGGGATAGAAACGGAAAGGTCACCTATGCCGGGTTGAGTGACCACCCACGGTTTCCAGCCGAACTCCTCCATGTAGCCAACCATATAGCCGAATCTTCGCGCGGCGATGTGGTTAACCGGCGGAAAATACTGGCTGATAATGAGTACATTCTTCATGATTCGCGGCCGTGGAGGAGAAAACTGTAGAAGTCCAGGTAATGCATCGCGATGTTGTCCAATGTGAAGCGCTCTGCGATATGCGTGCGGGCGTTCTCGCCCATTCGTTCGCGCAGGGCCGGGTCGCGGAGGAGACGGGCGAGGGCGGCGGTCAGGGCGGTGACGGCGGTGGCGTCGTCGCGCGCGGGTACGAGTATACCCGTTTCTCCGTCCACTACACACTCCGCCACGCCGCCGACGTCGGTGGCGACGACGGGCAGGCCCATGTAGCCGGCTTCGAGGAGCACGCCGGGCATGCCTTCGGTGTCGCTGGTGAGGGCGAAGAGGTCGGCGGCGTTGAGGTAGTCGCCGACGCGTATCCTGCGCGCCCAGGAAGTGGACGGTGTGGCGCAGGTCCAAGCGGTTGGCGAGGGACTGGAGCTCCTCGCGCAGGGGACCGTCGCCGACGATCCAGACATGGAGGGTAGGGAACTCCACCACAAGCGGTGGCAGGGCCGCGAGGAGGCGATCCAAGCGCTTCTCCGGGGAGAGGCTGCCGACATAGACGAGGACGCGGTCATCGGCGCACAGACCGAGGGCGGCGCGCAGGGCGTCCGGGGATCCGGTGGGGGTCAGGGCCGCGGGATCGACGCCGCGCGGGATGTGCGTCATGGGAATGGACGACGCGTAGAAGTCGCGTACGGCGTCGAGGGTGGTCTGGCTGACGCCGACGACGCCGTCGAGTTGGGGCATGACGATGCGGCGGTAGAAGGCTTTGTGGATGGGCGTAGCGACCCAGTCGCGGGGATTGCCGATGTTGCGGTAGACGAGAGCCCAGGTGTGTGCAGCGCCGGGCGAGGGCGGCGGACGCCGCGTATTTGACGGTGCGGGCGCCGTTGGCCTGGACGATGTCGGGCTGGAAGCCGTCGATTTCGCGCAGAACGCGGCGGGCGAGGCGCGGGTCGACGCCGGGCGCCTTCTCCAGGACACTTCGCTCACGGCCGTCGAGCATCTGGCTGCGGGGAGTATGGCAGCTCGCCGGGTCCGGTGAACGGATAGAGGAAGCGCAGGCGCACGTCGTGGCCGCTGGGCGCTGTAGCTCGTGGGTGAGTTGATGGGCGAAGACTTCGGCGCCGCGTCGTTGGGGCTTCTGGGCGAGTTGGAGGATTCTCATGGCGCGGCGCTCCCGCTCGACAGGAGGGCGCGGTAGAGAGCGTCGTGCTGGGCGGCGATGGCGCGGATGTCGAAGCGCTGGAGGGCGCTGGCGCGTGCGCATGCGCCGAGGTTGCGGGCATGGGCGGGGTCGTGGAGGAGGCGCAGGATGCGCTCGGACAGGGCCCGACTGTCGCCGAGGGGCGCGAGTTCGCCGAGGGCGCCGTCGAGGAGAGTCTCGCGGTGGACGGGTATGTCGGAGGCGACGATGGGCAGGGCGGCGAACATGGCTTCGACGAGGGCGCCGGGATGGCCTTCGTAGAGGGAGGGGAAGACGAAGAGGTCGGCGAGCTGGAGGAGGTCGGGCACGTCGGCGCGGTTGCCCAGGAGGCGGACGTTGCGGGCGATTCCAAGACGGGCGATCTCGCGCTGGAGTGCGAAGCGTTCGGGGCCTTCGCCGGCGATGAGGAGTATGCAATCAGGCATGGCGCGCACGGCGGCGGGCACGGCGCGGATGAGCTCCAACTGGTTCTTGGCGAGGACGAGGCGGGCAACGTTGAGCAGGACGGGCGCGCCTTCGGGAAGTCCGAAGCCGGCGGCGCAGATCGTCGACGGCGGCGGGGCGAGACGACAGGAAGGCGGCTGGGTCACGGCCGCGGTAGATGACGGATATCTTGTGGGGCGGGATGCCGAGGGCGGCGCTGTTGGCGGACTTGATGGCGCGGGTATTGGCGACGAAGTGGTCGGCCAGGGGCGCGGTGAGGCGATCCACGAGCTGCACGGTGCGGTATTTGGCGCGCATGGTGGAGGTGAGGCGCGTGTAGCGCACGGCAGCGTAGGAGTCGTTGACGAGGCTGTTGAGGACCGGCAGCGCGCAATGCGATTGCTTGTCAGGCGGGCGACGATGTTCGAGCGAAAGAGCATGGAGTGGATGAGGTCGGGCTGCGTGTCGGCGACCAGGCGGCGGATTGCCCTCCAGGCGGGGGCGAGCGGATAGTCGCCGGGGAGATTGAGCGAAATCACGCGGATGCCGGCGTCTTCGAATTGCGGCCTGAGGTGATCGCCGGGGAAGAGATGGCAGACCGTGCTGTGCGTGTGGGAGAGCAGCGGGAGCGTGGCGGCGAGACTGCGCTCGGCGCCGCCGACGGCGAGGGTGTCGATGAGATAGAGGATGCGGAGGGGGCGGTTGTCAGGCGGCATGGTCGTATTTGGGCTGGGGCAGGACGGTGCGGCCCATGCGGCCTGTGTAGCCGTCGCGGACGCCGCGCAGGGCCATGCGGCTGTATGCGTAGCCGTAGCGGGGGCCGTGGGTCCAGGCGTAGAGGCTGCGGCCGAGGGCGCGGGCGGCTTCGCGGCGGGCGAGGTCGGGGCGCCCGAAGGCGGTGCGCATGCAGAAGATGTAGTTGCGGGTGACGTAGTAGCGACGCCACATGTTGTCGATGGCCGCGTTCATGGACGGAGCGCCGGGCTTCCGGTAGCCGATGCGGCCTGTTTGGGTGCGGTATTCGCGCATGAGATCGCCGTCGACGAGCAGGCGGTAGCCGGCGCGGCGCAGGCGGAGACAGTATGCCGTATCTTCGAAGTCGATGAAGAGGCGAGTGTCGGGCAGGCCGGCGGACTGCACGGCATGGGCGGCGACGACGAGCTGGCCGTTGCCGCCGGCGACGTCGATTTCGACGGGACCAACGAGTTCCTGGTCGGTTAGCCGGTCTACGACGCCGGACTTCCAGTCGAAGCGCTGACCGACGGCAGCGACGGCGGCCACGTCGCCGGCAGCGCCGGCAGTGTGCGCGAGGCGGAGCAAACGCTCGAGGGTGTCGGGCGTGCGGGGCGGGTCGTCGTCGTCCACCCAGTAGATCCAGTCGTAGCCGAGCCGGGCAATTGCGTCGAGGCCAATGCCGGCAGCGGCGGCGGGGCCGAGGTTGTCGCCGGTGACGTGGTGATCTACGTTTGGCAAGCGCAGCTCGGGCACGAGGGCGACAGTCTGGGCAGCGTCACCGTTGTCGACGACGAGGATCCGTTCGGGGGCGTGGGACTGTTCCAGGATCGTGCGCAACGTTTCGCTCAGGATATGGGGGCGGTTGAAGGTCATTACGAAGGCGGCGAAGGAGGGCAAGTCGAGGGAGTTCATGGGCGGGCCACCTCGTCGAGGATGCGTTTGGCGCGGCGTTCCCAGGTGTATTGTCGCACGTCGTGGCGCGCCTGACGACCGAGGGAATCGGCGAGGGCGCCATCGGCATGGAGGGCGCGGAGGGCGTCGACCCAGGCTTGGGGATCGTCGTAGGGGAGGAGGAGGGCGTTCTGGCCGTGGTGGAGGACTTCCTGGAGGACGGGAAGGGTGGAGGCGAGGATGGGTCTGCCGGCGGCCATGTATTCGAACATCTTCATGGGGGAGGCGAATTTGGACGTGTCGCCGCCACCGCCGGAAACAGCTACCCGATTGGCATAGGGCATGAGCAGTACATCCCCTGCGCAGAGATAGTCCCAGACACGGTTGGGCGAGACGAAGCCGGTGATCGTAATGTTGGGAATGTCAGCGGTCTGAACTCGGAATCGGTCGACGTCACCCTGATAGCCGCCCACAACCCAGAAGGAGTATTCGGGCGCCTGCCGCGCCAGGTCGATGATGAGCTCGATGCCGCGTCCGGCGTAGAGGTGGCCGGTGTAGACGGCCACCGGCCTGTGTCCGGCGGCGACGCCCGCACGCATCCGTGCGCCCGCCTTATCCGTTGCCCGGGTCAGGTATTCGGATGGGATCGCGTCGGGCGCAACGACGACGCGCGAGAAGCCATAGGTCGTGCGCACGTGTTCGGCGAGAGCCTCGGTGAGCACTACGATTGCCTGAAGGCGAGGGCTTCCGATCAACTGGGCGAACATGGATTGGATGCGCGGGTTGTCTCGGGGTGCATCGTGGAGTTCCAGCACAACTGAGCTGCGAAAAAGCCTGATAAGAGCCCAGGCCACCGTAATGCTTCTCGAGATAATCAGATCGGGGCGCTTGCTGAGGATGCGCGTGGGGATACCCGCAAGAAAGTAGAGTGTCTTCAGGCGCGCATTCTGTGGCTGGCGAAACCACTCAATCGTGAAGTTCGGCGTGACGCCATAGAACTCATAGACATCGTGCGCCGCTGAATTCGGCAGACTTGTGGAGGCGGGCACAATCAGGAAGACCTCGTGGCCCAGGCCGGCATAGGCATGCGAGGTCTGAACGGCATGGATGCTGTCGGCGGATCCAGAGGGGACAGCAGGCAGCGCGAACTGACAGATTCTCATGGCGACAGAGGGAGGGATGCCTTGCGGCGGCGCCCGCGGATCAGGAGCCAGGGGATGGCAAGGCGCGCGCTGATGGTGTTGAAGATTCCCACTGCGGCATTCGGGAGTTGACTCCATTTGCGTTTGACGATGACCCAGGCGAGGTAGCGGGCGTTGCGAACGAGGTCGCGCCAGGTTAGGGCGACTTCATCGGCAACGAAGCGAAGCCACTGGTCGCGGGTTTCGGGCGTATGGTGGCGCAAGAAGAAGTAGAGACGAATGAGCTGCGGGCTGTAGAAGAAGTGCCGGTTTTTGAGGCGAACGTCCCGGTGATAGTGGTCTACACCGGCGGCAGGTTCGTAGACGATGCGGTAGCCGTGGGCGCGCATGCGGGCGCCGAGGTCGATTTCCGCCATGACGTTGAAGAAGGGGTCGTAGTTGCCGACGGCGTCGATGGCATCGCGGCGGAAGGCCAAGTTCGCGTTGCCGAAATAGTCGGCGTCCCGGGGGTCGGCGACCAATACGAATCGGCCGTTGCGGTCGTGCCGTATCTTGCCCTTGTGGGCGTGCAGACCAGTGA
This sequence comes from uncultured Chloroflexia bacterium, assembly GCA_963752485.1. Lineage (GTDB taxonomy): Bacteria > Chloroflexota > Anaerolineae > Caldilineales > Caldilineaceae > JASGTU01. The sequence goes on along the minus strand of CAVVYP010000005.1, from coordinate 539,611 downwards.
AGCCGATATTGTTGATGCGGCCGGCGAGTATGCCAATCGACGGGTCAGCGGTGAGGCGGCTGACGAAGACGCTGAGCCAGCCGGTTTCGGGTACGCAGTCGTCGTCCAGAAAGGCGATGACGTCGCCGCGAGCAGCGTCCACACCGTGGGCGCGACAGTAGCCGATGCCGTAGTGGGAGGGGACATGAAAGTAGCGGGCGCGGTATGCATGGGCGACCGCACGAGTGGCGTCGGACGAGTCATTGTCTACGACGATGACTTCCCGGGCGGCATAGTCCTGCGTCTGGAGCTGGGCGAGTGTCAGGACAAGAGAGGCGGCGCGGTCGCGGGTGACGACGATGACGGAGGCGAGCGGCGGGGACGGGTTGCTAGTCATGGACGATGGCTGTCGGATGCAGTGGCGGTCGATGCCTGTGGTCTATGGCCGGCCGCGTTGCGGTAGTGGGCATGTTGGGCTTGGACGTTTCCGATTCTGGAGAGTCGCCAGAGTACTCTTTCACGCAGGTAGTTCTGGCAATAGGGATACTTCTGCTCGTCGCGACGTACCAGCCCGTCGACCGACTCATAGGCGACTACCGAGAGCGTCTTGGCCAATTTGATCCACTCGATACACAACGCGGTCCGTGTAGGGGGACCCGGCGCAGCGGACGTCCAGTACTGATAGCGTCCTTTTGCGATGGCGGCGCGCGCCATCCAGGGCAAGGTCATCTTGTCGGGTCGGACGAGGTGTAGCACCTCCAGTCGCGGATCGTACCAGATTCCCGTCTCCGGGTACAGATCGGACAATCGAATCTGGATTTCGGTATCCTCGCCGTAACCGACGTTCGCGCCGGCCATACCAAAGTGGGGGTCGAAGCCACCGAGTTGGTCAAGCATGGAGCAACGGTAGGTCATGTTGCCGCCGAAGAGGTACTCGCGTTCGCCGAGATTGCGGGCGATCGGACCGTGATTGCCGGAAGCGTAACTGTCTTTGTACCAGGCAGGTCTGGGGGAGAGGTAGAAGGCGCGATAGGGGCCGCCGAAGGCTTGCGGCCGGTGGACGGCGATGATTTCGAGGGCGACGGCGAGCCAGTGGGGCGGGAGGATGCAGTCGTCGTCGACGTAGGCGACGTAGGGGGCGCGGGCTTCCTGCCAGCCGCGGTTGCGGGCGTGGGAGAGGCCGATGCGGGTTTCGTGCAGGTAGCGGAGGTTGGCGTGGTCGCGCTGAAAACCGGCGACGATTTCGCGGGTGTGGTCGGCGGAGTTGTTGTCGACGACGAGGATTTCGGAACGGGACGGGTGGACGGCCTGTCGGCACGCGGACTGGAGCGCCCTTTCCAGGATGCCGGCGCGGTTGTAGGTGCAGATGACGAGGCTGATGTCGGGATTTGCTGCGCCGGGCCGTGTTGCGTCAGCCATCGCCGGCGCTCCGGTCGGATGGGGCGAGGGAGGAGTTCAGCCGGGCGGCGAGCGCGCGGGGCATGCGTCGAAGGGGGCCGCGAACGTGGGGCGCTGATCAACGTATCGACGAGGGCGTCGGCCTGCGCCATGTAGGGGTGGTCCCGGCGCAGGCGTCTGCGCTGGATGGCGGTTTCGTACCAGGCGATGCGCTGGGCGACGAGGGCATCCGGATCAAATTCCAGCCGGATGGTCTGCAGGGCGGCGGCGGCCATGGCGGTGCGGGCGGCGGCGTCTGTGACGATCCGCTCGATGGCGGCGGCGAGGGCGCCGGCGTCGCGGGGCGGGACCGTAATGCCGTTTTCGCCGCTGCGCACGAGGTAGCTAGCGCCGGCGCCGGTGGAGATGATGGCGGGTGTGCCGAGGGTCATGGCCTCGAGCGCGGTGAAGTTGAGCGTGTCCCAGCGGGAAGGGACGAGGGCAAAATCGGCGGCGGCCTGGGCGGCGCGCGTTTGGCGGCGGTCGAGGCTGCCGGTCCACTGCAAACTGTGGCCCCAGACACGGGGATGGTGTTGGGCGAGGTAGGCGGCCATGGAGCCTTTGTCGGGAGCGGTGTGGGTGTCGCTGCCGATCCAGCGGATGCGCACGGGCACGGTGCGGTCGTGGCATTTGTCGAGGGCGGCGGCGAGTTCGAGGGCGCCTTTCCAGTCCTGGAGGCGGCCGACGACGATGCCGTGGACGGTTTCGGGCTGCGGAGGATCGTCCGCGAGTGGATTCCTGCTTTCGCAGGAATGACAGTGCGACGTGTGGGCGGCGTCGACGGTTTCGGGCTGCCAGGGCGCGGGTACGAAGGGGACGTCGCGGCCGAGGAAGGCGGCCCAGGCGCCGGCGTTGGACGGGCTGTATGCGCTGATGGCGTCGGCGAGGGTCATGAGCTGGGACTCCAAGCCGACGAGGACGCTATATTTGGATCCGCCGCCCTGGTTGCTTTGGTAGTGGCGCATCTGGCCGTAGGAGCCATGGCAGGTGACGGCGAGGGCGGGAAGGTCCAAGCCGGCGAGAAATGCGCCGTAGCCGCCAAATTCGGGGACTTCGATCACGTCAAATGCGCGGCCGGCGGCGTTGGCGTCCAGCCAGTTGCGCAGAGCGAGGCCGGTGGCGAGGTGGCGGTGGACGGAGGGAGGCACGTTGGCCACGTTCTGTTGCAAGCGCGCAAGCTCGGCGCCGGCCTGTTGGTGGACGCTGACGACGGCATAGGCGAAGTCCAGGTCGTCCGGCACGGCGCTCGAGGTGAGGACGGTGACGGTGTGGCCGGATTGCGTTAGCAGGACGGCGAGGTTGTGCGTATAGGTGGCGATCCCGCCGAGGGCAGGCAGAAATTCGCCGGTGGCAAGGCAGATGTTCATGGAGGGCTAGAGCCTACTCGCCATCACTACGGCAGGAAGGACCATGTGCACTCTGGCACAACAGACCCATTGTCATCGTTTGGCCGCTCGCGCACGCCGGTTGTGTTCACTACGGTGAACGTAGCCAGGTCCGGCGCTTTGAAGTAGTCTTGTCTTCCGTCGCCGAACCAAAGCGACAGCCGGTAGGTGCCGGTTCTGAATTTCGGGGACACGATGGTGACCTTGGCCGTGCCATTGCGTCTCGGTTCGGCGAGGGGCCTCACGCCCGCGTCTGATGCGTTGGTGCCGCAGACGGCATTTCCCCAGTAATCCCGGATGAGAAAACCGACGTTCGGCAGTTTTATCGGAACCTCGGATTCATACTGGATATGCATGTGAAGGGCGTCGTTCTCGTGGTATACGGCCACGTGTTTGACCGGGCCGTGGAGGCTGATGCCTTCGTCGACCTGGCTTCCGCTCAGGTAATGCACGGTGGTGGTCTCGGGGCTCCCCTCGTATGCCAGCGTTCCCTCATCAATCAAGACGGCGCGGTTGCACAGCCGCTTGATGGAGGCCATGTTGTGGCTGACGAAGAGGACGGTGCGCCCTTGGCTGGAGACGTCCTGCATTTTGCCGATGCATTTTTCTTGGAATTCGGCGTCGCCGACGGCGAGGACTTCGTCGACGACGAGGATTTCGGGTTCGAGGTGGGCGGCGACGGCGAAGGCGAGGCGCACTTGCATGCCGCTGCTGTAGCGTTTGACGGGGGTGTCGATGTATTGCTCGACGCCGGAGAAGTCGACGATCTCGTCGAACTTGCGGGCGACTTCGGCGCGCGTCATGCCCAGGATGGCGCCGTTGAGGAAGATGTTTTCGCGGCCGGTGAGTTCAGGATGGAAGCCGGTGCCGACTTCGAGGAGGGAGCCGATGCGGCCCTTGACTTTGACGACGCCGGTGGTGGGCGCGGTGATGCGGGAGAGGATTTTGAGGAGGGTGCTCTTGCCGGCGCCGTTGCGGCCGATGATGCCGAGGATTTCGCCTTCGCGGATTTGAAGGTTGATGTCGCGCAGGGCCCAGACGGTTTCGCCGTCCTGGCCGCTGGGGGCCTTCTGGCCAATGCGCAGGTAGGGGTCGGGCCGGCCGCGCTGCTTGGCCCACCAGCGGGCGGTGTCCTGGCGGAAGGTGCGGCCGCCGAGAGAGCCGAGGCGGTAGCGTTTGGAGAGGTCTTCTATGGAGATGACGATGTCAGACATGAGTAGGTATGGGACGCGGTGCGATCACAGGCTCTGCATGAACTCATCGACTGTGACGCGGGCCTGTCGCAGGATTCCACGCAGGGTGCCGATGGCGAGCTCGCGGTGCAGGGGTACGACGCATCCAAGGGAACCGTCGGGCGTGTCCTTTTTCAGCATCACATGGCTGCCGCGCTGGCGGACCTGTGTGAAGCCAAGTCGCTCGAGTGCGCGGATTGCATCATGTCCCGAGACCCTGCGCAGTTCAGGCATGAATGGCGACGTCGAAGTGGGTCATCAAGGGCGTCTCGAACTCCGATATGGGATACTCCTCCAGATAGAGCTCCGTGGCCTCCTTCAGATTGGCGATCGCGTCTTCCACGGTTGGGCCCTGGCTGACCGTACCGACCTCCGGGCATTCCGCCACGTAGAGGTCGCGCTCTTTGCGGAGTACGGCTGTAAGGGTCTGGGTCCGGCTGGGTCTATCTCCTATCATGGTGGGTAGGTTCCTTCCCTCACGATGTCTCGAATTCAGGCCGTGACACTTGCACACGGCGCTGGTACTACACGAAGGCGGCTTTGCCCGCCGCCCCTGCTGCGCTCCCCGCGGTCGGCATGGCGTGCGGTATCCATTTTACACCGTGTCCATGAAGTTCTGTTCTATGCGGTTGAAGAGGAGCAGACCGATGAAGAGGACGGCGGCCATGAAACAGAAGCTGTAGATCAGTCCTCCCCAGCCGATGGAGCCGGCGCCCAGGAAGCCGTACCGAAAGGTCTCGATGATGGATGTGAGCGGGTTGAGGGCGATGAGGGGTCGCAGGCGTTCGGGCACGGCGGATATGGGATAGATGACGGGCGTGGCGTACATGAGCAACTGGACGCCGAAGGTCACAAGCTGGGTCAGGTCACGGTAGCGGGTGGTCATGGACGAGACGATGATGCCAAAGCCGAGGCCGAGGCCGGCCATCATGAGGACGAGCAGCGGCGTGAGCAAGGCGACGGCGTTGGGCCGGACGTTGCCGGCGGTGAGCCAGAAGAAGAGGACGAAGGCCAGAAACATGAGAAATTGGATGCCGAAGTTGATCAGGTTGGACAGCGAGATGGAAATGGGCACGGCGAGAGCGCGGGAAGTAGACTTTGCCGAACAGGCTGCTATTGCTGACGAAGGTGTTGGACGTCTTGGTGAGACACTGTGCGAAATAGCCCCAGATGACGGTTCCGGCCATGTAGAAGAGGAAATCCGGCAGGCCATCGGTGGGCAGCTGCGCAACTTTGCCGAAGATGATGGTGAATGTGATGGTCGTGAGCAGGGGCTGGATGATGTACCAGAGGGGGCCGAGGATGGTCTGCTTGTAGAAGGAGACGAAGTCCCGGCGCACGAAGAGCATGATGAGGTCGCGGGCCTGCCACAGTTCGCGCAGGCGCAGGTCCAGCCAGGGCCGGCGCGGGCGGATGACCAGGGTCCAGCCCTCGTCGGATGTGGGCGAGATCTGTGTGTAGGTCTCGTTGCTCTCGCCGATGCTCTGCTCCAGTGCCATGCTAGGGTGAAGCCTCTCGTGGTCTGTGCGTTGTCGATGGGCCGGTCGACACGGCGACGCGTCGAGGTCGCCGTGGGAGGGCCAGCACTATGGTACTCGCGCTGTGTCCAGGTTGCAAGGTGATGGGCGCGACGACGGGCGTCTCACATCGGGCGGCAGGCTGGTATCGCGTGGGGTAGATTTCCGCTCAGGGCGGGAATGACAGGCCAGCCGGGGCGCGAGAGCGGAAGGTCCGCGGTGTGACGGGGCGTGGACAACGACTCGGGGGACGGCTGCCGGCGCGGCTCACTCGTAGTGCGTGTCGAGGCTGGATTGGGCGGCGCGCAGGTTTACGCCGGCGCCGGCGATGAGGCCGAGCAGGAACCAGTAGGAGACGGCCGGGCGCGCGCCGACGGAGACGTGCGTCGAGCATGTTGTAGAGGAGGAAGGCGCAGAGGGCTCCGGTCAGGCCGATGGCCCAGAAGCGGGCGGGGCTCGACGGCCGCGTGCCGGCATGCAGACCGAGGAGCTCACCGATGGCGATGCCGATGACGGCCAGGAAGGCGAGCAAGCCGGGAAGGCCCATGTCGAGCGCGGTCTGGAGGAAGAGGTTGTGGGCGTGGACGACGTCGGGGTCGGGCTGCCAGTCGGGCATGGACGGGTAGGGCTCTTGCGAACGGGCTTCGAAGCCGGCGAGGCCCATGCCGGTGAGCGGGTCGTCGGCGATGCCGTGCAGGGCGCGCCGCCAGATGAGGATGCGGCCGGCGACGTTGCGGTCGCCGGTGATCTGGCGCAGGAGCGAAGGCTGGGCTTCCTCTTGGCCGGCGCTTGGCGCTTCCTCGCGGACGGAGAAGTTGGTGACGATGCCGGTGGGGCCGAAGACGTCGAGCGCGGCGACGGCGACGATGGCGATCAACAGGAGGGGGACGAGGCCGCGGCGACCGGCCAGGATGCTGACGAGGATGACGGCGACGACGGCGGCGAGGAGTGCGCCGCGGGACTGGGTGAGCAGGAGCGTGGCGCCGAAGAAGAGGACAAGCAAGATCATCGCGGCTTTGGTCAGGATCCCGCCGGTGCTGAATTGGCGGCGGGCGGCGGGCGCCAGGGCGAGGGCCAGGGCGAAGGGCAGGTAGAGAACGGCCAGGCCGGCGACGCGGTTGGCGTTGAAGCCCTGGGCGACGCTGGCCGGTAGCCAGGCGGCCTGGGGAAGGAGATCGACCAGGTCGCCGAGGAGGGGCACTTTGCCGGTGGAGCGCAGGGCGAGCATGCCCACGACGGTGAAGGCGAGGCCGAGGCCGAAGTAGGCGGCCGTGGCGAGGACCGTGTGGCCTTCGACGGACTTCTGGAGCCCGTCCCTGCCCAGCGATGGGTTGCCCGCTGCACACCAGTTGGCGACGCCGAGGAGAACGGCCATGCCCCAGACGAAGCGCACGAATTCGGGCCAGCTACTGCTCCAGAAGGCCGGGGCGATCCAGGCGCTGACGGGCAGGACGACGACGGCGAGAAAGAGCAGCGGCCAGAGCATGGGCGTGGGCGCGGTGAACCGTCCGGTGTTGGATTTGCGGACGGCGTAGGGGACGACGAGGAGGGCGGCGGCTACGAGGAAGGCTTCGCGGGGGAAGCGTTCCGGGAAGAGGGCCATGGGTGCGGTGGCCAGCAAGACCATAGGGTCGAGCCACTGGTCGGGCGACCAGACTGTGCGCGAGCGGCGACGGCGGCGTGTTCGGGACGGCGCGGGATAGGGCTCCTCGAACAGCGCGGGCTCGTCAACCGCCATCCGCTGGCCGTTGTGGGTCATCCTTTAGGGGTTCCTGTGACGGGTTCGGGGCCGGCCTGGGCTGGGGCGCAACGCGACCATTGCCGGTCGCGGAGGCCGCCGTCTGTTGCGGGGCGGGGGCCGGCGCGGAGGCCGGGGATACTGCGCGCGCGTTTGTTCTTGCGGCCGAAGAGCTTGCTGACGGAAGAGCGTGGGCTGCCGTCTTCGTGGTAGTAGCCGCCGTAGTAGTAATAGTTGGTGTAGTAGCCGAGGTCGTCGGCCTGGACCCGGTTGAGGACGGGGCCCAGCAACTGCGCGCCGGAGCGTTCGAGAAGGGTCTTGCAGCGGCGCACGAGGTCGAGGCGCGTGCCGCGGGCCTGGACGACCTGCAGCACGGCGTCGACTTGGGAGGCGACGAGGACGGCGTCGGTGACTGTGGCGGCGGGGGCGGTGTCGAAGATGGCGATATCGGCGCGGCTGGTGAGTTCATCGATGAGTGCGGCGGCGCGCTGGGAGCCAAGCAGTTCGGAGGGATGGGGCGGTATGGCGCCGCAGGGCATGACCTTTAGAAGCGACACGGGCGTATCCAGCAGGCACTCTTCGATGGTGAGGTCGCGGTCGACGACGAGGTCGCTGAAACCGGGTTCGCGGCGCAGGCCAAAGGTGGCGTGGACCTGGGGCCGGCGCAGGTCCAGGTCGACGAGGATGACGCGACGTCCGGACTGGGCCAGGCTGACGGCGAGATTGGCGGCGACGAAGGTCTTGCCTTCGCCGGGACCGGCGCTGGTGACGAGCAGGCTGCGCACGGGTTTTTCGGCGCCGGCCATGCGCACGGAGGTGCGCAGGGAGCGGAACGCCTCGGCGGTGGGCGAGCGCGGATCGGTCAAGGTGACGAGCGATGCTGGTGCGGCGGCCGGTGTTGACGGTGTCGACAAAGCCGATGGCGCCCTGGGTGGGGATGCCGTAGAGGTCGTCGAGTTCCTCGGGCGACTTGACAGTGTAGTCCATGTATTCGAGCAGCCAGGCGAGACCGAGGCCGAGGGCGAGGCCGGCGAAGGCGGCGGCGGCGATGGGCTGGACCAGGTCGCGCGGGATGGGCCGGGCGGGCAGGAGCGCGGGGTCCACGACGACGGCGGTGTCGACTTCGCTGGCGGGCTCCTCGTTCAAGGAGGCCAGCGTGTTTTGCGTGTCGGTGAGGCTGGAGAGCACGTTGACGCGCTCGGTTCGCAGTTGCAGGAGTTGCTCGCGCAGGTCGAGGATGCGCTGGGAAACCTCGGCGGAGCTGGGTCCTTGGCGGAGAACGCTGATCTCGTCTTCGACGAGGGCGATCTGGTCGCCGTAATAGGCGAGTTCGTCCTGGAGGACCTGCACCAGCTCCGCGAGCTGCTGCTGGCGCGCCTGGATTTCGGGGCTCTTGGAGGCGTCGAGGCGCGCTTGCTGCTGCTGTTGTTGGCGTTCGGCGTTGGCCGAGATGAGCATTTTGGCGGTGGTGTTGGCCAGCGCCTGTGCGACTTCCGGGTTGGGGTGTGTGGCGGTGATCTTGAATATCTGCGTGTCGCGGATGTACTCCATGCTCAACGCGTTGAGGATTTCGCCTTCAGAAATATCGATGTCCATGTCTTCCGACACCAGTTTGGCGAAGGACTGGGTGCGCATGTATTCGGAGTAGGTGTTGGCAAGGGGCGCGACGGCGTAGACAAGCTGGTAGGGCAATGTGGAGCCGAGGGTCGAGGGCGAGATGAATAGGGTGGTGGAGGTGCGGTACATGGGCGTCTGCTGCTGGATGTAGAAGACGGCCCCCAACTCGAAGACCATCATGATGAGCAGAATCATGATGAGACGCTTGCGGATGATCTTCCAGTACTGCAGTAGCTCCACGGGTGAATATCCTCAGGACGGGGGGTGAATGGGGCGGGCTACCTGACCCAGACGGGGTCCCAGTCGTTGTAGTCGCTGTTGCTCAAGTTGCGCTGGCCGCTGCCGTCGGCGTTCATCACCCAGATTTGGCGGCGAGCGGTGTCGCGATTCGACCAGAAGGCGATCTTCGCTCCATCGGGCGACCAGGTGGGGTGCTTGTCCCATTCCCAGTCGTTGAAGGTGAGGCGCGTGCAGCTCGCTGGCGTCGGGCCGGATGGTGTAGATCTCGTCGCCGCCGCTGGCTGCCGACACGAAGGCGATGCGGTAGTCGACCGGTGACCAAACCGCATCATAGCTCATGGCGTTGAGCTCGGTCAATTGCGTTAGCTGTTGGGGCTTTGCGCCCTGTTCGGCCGGCACGATGTAGAGCTCGTAATGGTCCATTCTGTGGTCGGGGAAGCTGTCGATTTTGAACTCGGAGACGACGACCTGCAAGCGACCGTCGGGCGCAAAGTCGTGGCCGATGCGCGCCTGGTTGTTGAGCCAGTCCTTGGAGCCGGCGGACCAGACGGCAACGTTGCCGCCGTCGGGGTCCATGACCATGAGGTCGCCATCTTTGTTGCCGAGGCGGTCTGACAGGAACAATATCTTGCCGCTGAGCACGCTTGGGATGCCGGTGGGCGTGCTGGTGGGCGTGGGCGTGGCGGTGAGGTCGCTCAGCAGCACCAGCTCGCGGGTGGGCGTGGGGCCGCTGGTGGGCGTGGCGGTCCAGATGTTGACGGGCAAGGGCGTGGCGGTGCCCAGGACGATGGCCTGGGCGGTGGCGACCTGGGACTGCCATGACGCGGTGGCTGCGTTTTCGGGCGCGGGGGTGTTGGTGATGATGACGGGCGTGACCCAGTTGGGCGGCAGCGGCGTGGCGGTGGCGGGGGGCGTGGGCGTGCCGTCGCCGGTGTAGGGCGTGGCCTGGGCGGTGGCCGTCATGCGCTCGGCGGCCATGGCGAGCAGGTTCTCGCCGGACTGGGGCGGGACGATGACGACTTTGGGTGTGGGCGAAGGCGGCGGCGCGGCGGGTGCAGGCCCCGTGACGATACGCAAGAGCGGCGGCCGGGCGAGCGAACCTGCGCCGAAACCGCTGTCCCAGGCAAAGAGGTTGTTTTCGCCCTCCTGGGGGCCGAGGATGCGGTAGGCGACCACGCCGTTGTAGAGGCTGGCTTCCAACATTGGCAGGGCTTCGGGCGAATGGAAGAAGGTGTTGGCCACGGCTGCCTGCAAACCGGCGGCCGTCGCATCCTGGACGAGGGTGGCGGCTGCGCTGTCCGGCCTGGAGAGCCAGTGGAAGTCATTGTTGCTCCAGCCGCTGTTGAGCCAGGGTTCGAGCATCTGGACGGACCAGACGCCTTGATCGGCGAGAAACTCGCCGGAGAGGCCCATGAGGGTGAGGTCGGCGTGGAGGATGGGCGCGCCGGGCGGGATGGCGGAAAGGTCAAACTGGACGGCGCCGATATGGACCTGGCCGTCGTAGATTCCGGCGTAGAGGTTGAAGTCGCCGAAATGGTTGGGCTGCTCATCGCCGCTGCGCACCCAGCCAGCGGCGCCGGAAGAGGCGGGCGTGAGGAGGTAGGCATGGCCGCCTTCGGGCGTGTCGATGGCCGGCAGGTTGAGGGGGATGGGCGTGTGGGTCGGCGTGGGCAGGGAGATGACGGGCAGCGGCGCGGGCGTGTCCGTGGGCGGTTCGACGTCCGGCGCCGGCGTGTCGGCGACCTTGGTGGGCAGGGCGACAGGCTCGGGCGCGGACTGCATGGTCATGGCGACAATCGCAGCGATACCCAAGCCCACGACCAGAATGGCCAGCCAGGTAACCAGATTGCTCTGATTTTTCATTGCCGAAATCGACTCACGAAACCCAAACGTCCATCCTTCTGCCGCCGGCGCAAATACGCCCGCCGCCAACCACTTCGCCGCGGCACAATTTTAGCAAAAATAGGCGGCAAATGGAAATCGATTTTGATAACTTCTGCCGGCAACGGATTTGGCGGGCGCGACGCCTGTGTGCGGCGAGGACGGCGCTATTCGGGCGGGGACAGGGCGGATGCGCCACCGGCCTGGACTGTGATGGAGAGGCGGTTGTTCTCGGGGATGGCGTCGGAGGCGCCTGCGGCGGGCAGCGCGACGACGGTGAGCGCGTGCGCGCCGGCGGGCAGGGCGGGAAGCGTCACCGTGACCTGGCCGTCATAGACTTCGCGGCAACGGGGGGAAACGAACTCGGACACTGGATCCCCCGTAAGCAGGGTTCCGCCGCCGTCGGGGTCGCCAAGCCAGAAGCGGAGACGCGCGCCGGGGCGCGCAGGTTGCCGCGGTTGTAGAGCGAATAGCTGACGGTGATGCGCTCGCCCGCGCTGCCGGAGGGGATTTGCAGGGGCGCGCCGGAGACAGAGCGCAGGGCCAGATCGACGTATTCCTTTGCGGATCCGTATTTTGCTGTGTAGGCGGCGAAGTCCTCGCCGAGGGGCGTAACGGAGCCGGAATCGTGGTTGACCAGGTTGCCGTTGCAGCAGCCTGAATTCTCCTCGTCGACGACATTGTTGAGGGCGAACCAGGCCCAGGACTGCACGAGGCGGTTGCCGTCTGCGGGGTAGCCGAACTCCGCATCTTTGGCGGTACGCATGAAGTCGAACGAATCGACCATGAACTCGCGCACGAATTCGTGGTCATAGACGCGGTCGTCGCCGGCAGGGTAGTCCGGGCGCATGAGGATGCCGAATTCGGTGACGATGAGGGGCTTGTCGCGGTATCCGCGCCACTTCATCCACTTGCGGAACTGGATCAGGTTCTGCTTGAAGATCTGGATATCGCCGTGGTCCTCGACGTCATAGCGGATGGCCAGGTCCTTGCGGTCGTACACGCCCGGCGGGATGCCGGCACCCCAGTTCTCGTATTCGTTCTCGGCGTCGGCCGGGTCGATCTCACGCAGGATGAAGGCGTGGACGGTCCACACGTCGACGGGCATTTTGACGCCGTAGCGCTTCTGGTATTCTTCCAGCACCTTGTCCAGGTAGTAGAGGCGGAGCGGCGTGGGCTGCACGACGCCGGCGACGGCGATCTGGGCGGTCGGGTCGAGATTCTTGACGAAGTCGTAGACGTCGTGATAGGTCCTGGCGTATTCGTGCGGCCAATCGTTGTCCTGTAGGCCGGGGCGATCCGGTTCGTTGCCGACGACCAGGAGCAGGCCCGGATTGCGACGCACGACGTTGCCGACGAGCGTTTGCCAATCGCCGTCGAGGTCGGTGCTGCGCAGGAGGTGCAGGTACGCCATGCTGTGCATGTTCGGATGCACGGCGGTGATGAGCGGAAGCAGGACCGGGTCGACGGCGGCAGGAACCAGCGGTTGGTCCAGGGCCGCGGCATCCACGCTGCTGTCATCAATGCCGGCTCCGGCGAACTGGCTGGGCCGGTAATCGATGAACCAACCGGAGCCGAAACGGTTGGTATCGTAGCTGAAGACGGCTTTGCCGTAGTCGGTGATGACGTTCATGCCGATGCGGTCGGCTTCGACGGCGTAGGGAGGCAGAGGGACGCAGCCCTGCGCGTGCGCGGCGGGCGCGGCGGCGGCCACGAGCAGAGATGCCAGCAAGGTCGCCAACAACAGCGCGGAGAAGATGCGCTGTGTGCGTGGGCGGAAGGCGTTCCTGTTTCCTGGATTCATCAAATCAATCATTCCTTGCCTACGGGACGGGAGATGCCGTCACAGGGAAAAGCGAGTGTAGCGTACCAGCGTGTGTCATGGATTCCAAATGACGGCAATTCGGAACGGCATACCCGTGCGGCGGGTCCGCATGCGCATCGACGTGTGCTTCATGTATAATCGGGCTGTCGCGAGGACGGCCACGCACCAACCATCGAGGAAGCACATGTCTGTACCCTTCAGCGCACGCATCGTCGCCAACGAGTCGGTGCTCATCAACTCATTTGAGGACGGCGAGTCGGTTCTGCTCAATTTGGATACAGAGCACTACTTCGGGCTGAATGCTGCGGGCTGCCGGATGTGGGAACGGCTGACCAGCGAGCCATCGATTGACGCTGCGTATGCGGCGCTGCTGGAGGACTTCACAGACGCGGAGGCGGACGAGCTGCGTGCGGACTTGGCTGCGCTGGTGGACGAGCTGGTGGCGCACGGCCTGGTGAGCGTGGAGCCGGCGTCGAGCAATGGGTAGCAAGGTGAGCGCGTTCGTGCGCATGGGGAGGAGCAGGCAGCTCTCCCTTCTGCAGGCCGCGGCGATCCTGGCGGCGGTGTGGGCGGGGTTGCGTGTGGCCGGGTATGGAAGGACTCGGTCCGCGTCGGCGCGGACTGCGCGGGTGCGGGCTTGCCGCGCCGGCCGGTCCCAGGCGGTGGGAGCGAACGAAGTAGAGGCCGTGGTCTCTGAGTTGGGCTGGGCGGTGGCGGCGGCGGCTCAGTATGCGCCGTTTTCGGCGACGTGCCTGCACCGGACGCTGGCGCTGTGGTGGCTGTTGCGGCGGCGCGGGATCGAGAGCGATGTGCGGATTGGGACTGTGCGGACGGAGACGGGCTTGGCCGCGCATGCGTGGCTGGAGCGGGACGGCGTGGCGTTGAACGATGCGGCGGATGTGGGGGAGCGGTTTGCGGCGTTTGAGATCGTGGACGTGGGGAAGGGACGCTGATTGGGGCTGATATTCGCGCTGATCCTCTTCGTGGCCGGCGTTGAGTGGGGTTGGCGGGGCGAATTTGCGTGCGGGATGTAGTGAGTGCGTTACGTAGAAATTGAGAGGAGCGGCCTTGATGGCCGCTCCTCGTCGTTTGTGGCATCCCCGGGAGGATTCGAACCTCCGGCCTCTTGGACCGCAACCAAGCGCTCTAATCCACTGAGCTACGGGGACATGCACGGTACTGCTACGGGCGTATTCGGTTGATGGCGGGGAGGGAGGGATTTGAACCCTCGAGGGATATTGCTACCCCTACCCACTTAGCAGGCGGGCGCACTCGACCGGGCTATGCGACCTCCCCACGTACTTTTCGCTGTGCCGGCTTGCCGTGGCGACACGTTGCGCCGATTCGCTACGTCGGCCTACTGTGCCGGTCTGCTGCGTCTACCATCCGCCTGGCGGAGGGAGAGGGATTCGAACCCCCGGTGACATTGCTGCCACAGTTGTTTTCAAGACAACCGCCTTCGTCCACTCGGCCATCCCTCCATGGCGTTCGGGGTATTGGCCGGCATCTGCCGGCCGCACCGAGTCCGCCAAGTGAGACAAAGCTCTCTGCAGACGCCGCATTAGCTTCAGGAGTATACTATTGCGGGGTGAGGGTGTCAAATTTGTGGGGCGGATCGGCGGATGAGGGCGTTGCTTGCAGATTTGGATCGTGCGCTCGAGACGGGACGCGGAGACGGCGTGCGCGTTGTGTACGCCGAATGGGCTGGTCTTGGCTGGTTTTTCCAGGATTTTATGTCTACTTCGTGTGAGGCGGGCGTATGTGACAGTGGCGGCGCTTTGTTTTGCGCGGAGTGGATTCCCGCTACCGGCGTGCGGGAATGACAATCTCGGCGGCGTGCGCGCTTCAGTGTCGCGGACGTGTCATTCCGGCCTTGAGCCGGAATCTGGTGGGTGGACGTCTGTGCGAGGCCTGGATTCCCGCTAAGGGCATGCGGGAATGACATTCTCGGCGGCGTGCGGGAATGGCGATCTCGGCGGCGAGCGCTCCGTGAAGTCGTGGCGCCCAGGGTGCTACGGCGTCGCGTCGATGCCCAGGCTGTACAGGACGCCGTCGACGGCGAATTCCATGCCGTTGACTAGGACGCCGATCAGAATGTATCCCACGACGAGGATCACGAAGGCCGCGACCGGCAGCAGGATCGTGCGCCAGCCGCGGGTCTCGTGGGCGGCGGCGGCGGCGAGCCATGTGTTGACGAACAAGAGAATGAGCAGCAGCGCGCGGAACACTGGGCCGGCAACGGGCAGCAGGGCGAGGGGCGCAAGGAAGTAGGTGGCGTGCGCAAAGCTGACGGCGCGGAAGGTGTGGGCGAACTCTCCCTTGCGCGCTAAGGCTCGGCCGGCAAGGTAGAGGACGGAGGCGGACAGGACCCAGACGCCGATGCTGGCCAGGAAGTGGACCAGGTCGAAGCCGCCCGACCGCAGCCATGAACTGAGCAGCGAGGCCAGCACGCCGATGAGAATGGCGGGGCCGGTCATGGTCGCGTGGGCGGCGACGTCTTTGTAGGCGTCGCGTTCCATGAACACGCAGCGGATGGCATTGCCAATCCACGCGCTGAATTGGCCGATGCCGTGCAGGAGGTTGCCCGCAGACCAGTCCGCCGCTTCCTCTTGCTCCGGGGCGGGCTTCTCCACGACGGGCGCGCCGCGATGGCTGTCCAGAATGTGGAAGACGTCCATGGAGCTGCGCGTCTCTTCCGGCACTTCCAGGTCGGGCGGGTGGAAAATAAAGGCGTCGGTCTGTTCGCCGCCGACGCCGCCGTGACTGCCGATGAGTTCTTCCAGTGCGGCCACTGTGCCGTCGGGATAGACGGTGCTGATCAACCACAGGTCGCCGGCGCTGGGGAAGTCCATAACGCGCTTCATCTGCCAGATGCGTGTTTCGAGCGAGGCGGCGCCATGCCCCGTCTGCGGTGCGTAGGGGACGAGCGGGTCCTCTCCGATGACCTCGCCGGTGTCGCAGGTTGCGCACGCCCTCTTTGCCGATGGCCATTACGGCGCCGTCGTCATCGTACCCGAAGACCAGACCGATCCCCTCGTGTGCGATCAGTTTGTCCACCAGACCCGGGAAGGCTGTCTCCAGCTCGCTGAGTTTGATCTTGCGCGGGAGCAAATCGAAATAGACCTGGGCGGCGTTGCCGCTGCCATAGGCGGTGACGGACGCGGCGGGGGCGTCGGCGACGATGTCTGACCGATCTGCGACAGAGGAGGCCAGCTTCTCGCCCTGCTTGGCCATCGCCTTGTCGAAGGCGGTGCCGGATTCCGTCTGCGAGGCGTTGTGGAGCTCGCCGGCCAGCCCGGCGAGACCGACGGCGCCGGTGTCGCCGCCGATGGACTGGGCGACGGTGGTGCCTTCGGGCATCTGTTGTTCGATGAATTCCTTGATGTCGATGCCGTAGCGCTGTTTGAACGTAGGGCCGAAGGACTGGCCATGGTCGGACAGGATAATGAGGTCGTAGGGACGCGGGGCTCTGAACGTTGCTGGCCTCGCGCAGGCGCAGAAGCGTCTTGTCGAGCCGCTCCAGATCACCGAATGCGTCTTCGGTCCAGGGGCCGGAATGGTGTGCGACCTCGTCGTAGCCCAGGTAGAGCATGTAGATGGACGGAGCGCCGCGCATCATGTCCATGATGGCGATGTTGGCGGAGAGATCGCGCAGGAGCGTACAGGTGCCGGCGCGCACGAAGGGATAGAAGTGGGCGAGGCGGTTGAGGCGCGGCTGGACGTCATTGCGCTTCTGTCGCCAGCCCTGCCAAAGCTCGCGGCCCAGCTCGAAGAGAAAGACGGCCAGGGCGCGGGTGAGGAAGTAGGGGTCCAACATGAGGAGATTGACGTCGCTGGCGCGGCGGCTGTTTTCTTCAGGGCTTCCGCCCAGCATGTTGGAAATGGTGAACATGGACTTCTCGGCATCGCCGTCGAACATGTTGTCGATGCTGGAGCCGCCGCGCATGAGGCCGTGGCCCTTCCCGTACCGTGCGTTCAGCTCGGCGGCGTCGTCGGACGAGACATACAGCTTTTGCTGGCTCTTGTCGTACCAGCGGTAGGCGGGGATGTCGTAGTTGTCGCCGAACATGATGCCGGCCTGGCAGGCGGACGTCATGGAGGGCAGGCCGCAGTCGACGTGGGAGAGCTGATAGCCGTCCTCTTCCATCATCTGCTTGAGCGTGGGCATGCGGCCTTCTTCGAGAGCCTTTGTGATATGCCAGTAGCTGAGGCCGTCGATCTCGACCATCATGAGGCCCTTGCCGGTCTCGGCGGCGGCGGCGTAGGGTTCCTGGCTCGCCCGCGTCTCGATGCGGTTCTGGTAGAAGGAGCCTTCCTCCTGGACGTCCAGGATGCCGGTGATGATGGTGTTGAAGAAGGCGATGACAATGCCGCCGATGAGGCCTCCCCAGAATCCGACTTCAAAGCCGGGCAGGAGCCAGGCGGCGAGCCAAAGCGCGAGTGCGTTGACGAGGTAGCCGACGACAAACATGGCAATCCAGCCCAAGGGGCGGGCGATGAGCAGGATGATGGGGCGGATTAGCATATTGATGACGGCGAGCAGCATGGCCGCCGCCATGATCACGGCAAACCGAGAGGTTGTGCCGACGGCGTAGAACTCCATGCCGGGCAGGAGCCAGGCGGCCAACCACAGTGACACGCCGTCGACAATCCAGAGGATCGCGGTACGGACGACGAGCTTGACGGCGGTGCTAATGGCGTTGGTCATGGTCTACCGGCTCTTTCGTCTGGAACGAGGGTGATGAGAATCCCGGCCTTGCGCCGGCGATACGCTGCGTTGTCGACCGGCATTGACTGCCGGAGGACAGATTTACGCCAAGTTTGCCAGAGGCGGGGTTGCGTGTCAATTGGCGGGTATAGAGCGGAGCTGGAAATGGGAGGCAGTGGCGTGGAATGATGGGACGCAGATTGAGGCTGATTTGGCTTGAACTGCGCTGATTTCTTGTGGCGCCTGCCGTTGGGTGGCGTGGTAAGGGGTCTCTTGGCGAATTGTGGACAGATTGTCTGACGACCTTCGGGGGTGTTTTGCCCGCGTGGTGTTGGGGGGAGTTCGGCGTCGTTTGGAGGTGGATGGGCTGGGCGGGGTGTCACTCTGGAAGAGTGATTTACGGGTGCTACGGGGGCTACGGGGGCTCGGCGTGTCATTGCCGTGGGGTGGTAGCGGGAAGCGCGTTGGGGGATTTCACTATATGGAGGAAGTTTCATATAATGGAGAAATGAAGACGGGACAGGCGAAGTATACGGGAACGCAGGCGGTTGACCGCGCGATTGCGCTCCTCAAGTCGTTTAGCGACAGCCGCCAGGTATGGCGCGTGAACGAGCTTGCGGAGGCAAACGGGTTGACGTCGAGCACGACGTACCGGCTGCTGGCGGCGCTGGAGCGGGAAGGGCTGGTCGTGCGGGCGGGCGACAGCGCGCGCTTCCAGTTGGGGCCTGAGATGATCGCGTTGGGCGGATGCGCGCTGCGCTCGCACAGCCTGCGCGCGACGGCGCGTCCCATGCTGCAGGCTCTCGCCGAGGCGACCGGGGAGGCGGCCACGCTGGAAACGCTGTCCGGCCGAAACGTGATCGTGATCGACGAGGTGAGCAGCCAGCATCTTGTCGGCATGTCGCAGGATGTGGGTACGCGCCTGCCCGTGCACGCCACGTCGACGGGGAAGGCGCTGCTGGCGTACGCGGAGGAAGAGACGGTTGCCGCAGCGCTGGAGGGCCCGTTGGAGGTATTGACGGAGCATACGGTGGTTGCCGCGAAACAGTTGCGGGAGCAGCTTGCGCACGTGCGGGAGCAAGGGTATGCCGCGGCCGTGGACGAGCTGGAGGCCGGCTTCGTGGCGATCGCGGCGCCGGTGTTTGCGTATGACGGGCGGGCGGTGGCTGCGATCAGCATCGGCGCACCGGGCGGACGTCTGACACCGGACCGGTACGAGTCCGTGGCCGGGCTCGTCATGGACGCGGCGCGACAGATTTCGATGCAGATGGGGTATCGACCGGAATAGACAGCGCCGCCCGGCCAGGGCCGGATCGCGGCGCATGGGACGTGGACAGAGCAACTAGCCAGACAGGAGCAGGATTGATGATCGCCATTGGGCAGACAGCACACACGAGCGCAGCGAACCGACCGGGGCCGCTCGCCCGCGGCTTGATCGAACGTGATGAGCGGGTGATGTCGCCGTCGCTTGGGCGGGAGCATCCATTTGTCATGTCGCACGGGCGCGGCTGCGAGGTGTTCGACGTGGACGGCAACCGCTATCTGGACTTCGTGTCCGGCATTGCCGTGAACTCGACGGGGCATGGGCATCCGCAGGTGACGGCGGCCATCCACGAGGCAGTGGACGATTTCGTGCACGTGTCATCGGATTTCTACCACGAGCGCTGGGTGCTGTTGGCGGAGAAGCTGAACGAGATCGCGCCCTTTGACGAGCCTGCGCAGGTGTTTCTGGGCAACTCGGGCACGGAGGCGGTGGAGGCGGCGATCAAGCTGGCGCGGTATCACACGGGCCGCAGCCGCTTCATCGGTTTCTTGGGCGGCTTCCACGGGCGCACGTTGGGGTCGCTGGGCTTCACGGCGAGCAAGACGGTGCAGCGCGCGGGCTTTTCGACCATCGCCGACGTGATCCACGCGCCCTATCCCTACGAATACCGGCCGGTGCTGGCGCAGCAGCCGGGGGAGCAGGATGCGGGCGAGACGGTGGTCAACTATCTGGAGAAGGTAGTGTTCCGCAACCTGGTCTCCCCGTTCGACGTGGCCGGGATTCTGGTGGAGCCGATCCAGGGCGAGGGCGGATACGTGGTGCCGCCGGACAGCTTCTTCCCGCGGCTGCGCGAGCTGTGTGACCGGTATGGCATCCTGCTGATCGCGGACGAGGTACAGAGCGGGATGGGGCGCACGGGTGAATGGTGGGCGATCGAGCATTGGGGCGTGGAGCCGGACATTGTGTGCACGGCGAAGGGAATTGCCAGCGGGATGCCGCTGGGCGGCATCATTGCGCGGCGCAGCGTGATGACGTGGGGGCCTGGCACGCACGGGAACACGTATGGCGGCAACCCGGTGGCGTGCGCCGCCGCGCTGGCCACGATCGAGGTGCTGGAGAACGGCGGACTCGCCAATGCGCGCACGCAGGGCGACTACATGCTGGACGCGCTGTCTGAGATGGCGGCGCGCCATCCGAGCATCGGCGAGGTGCGGGGCAAGGGGCTGATGATCGGCGTGGAGCTGGTGGAGCACCGCGTCACCAAGACGCCGGCGACAACGCTGCGCCGGCGCGTGAAGGAGCTGGCATTCGAGGATGGTCTGTTGATGATCGGCTGCGGGGTGAGTGCGCTGCGGCTGATTCCGCCGCTGGTGATTTCGCGGGCGGAGGTAGACGAGGGGCTGGCGATTTTCGAGCGGGCGCTGGCGTTGGCGGAGGAGGAGGCTGGGCTGGTGTAGGATCGTGAGGGGGTGACCGGGTGTGACCCGTCCGAGCGATAACGATACACCCGATCGATCGCAGATTCGCCCGTCTCTGTTTCGTGTGTGCGGCGACAAACCCCGCCATAGAGGTCAGCGAGACATGGCGGGCGCCCCCGGGGCGCGGACGCGTCCGTCTGCGTCTGGGCCAGGATTGATTGTTGCTATACCTGGAACCTGAGGCGACCTCAGCAACACCCCCGGCAGATCCTCATAAAACGGTTGAGCGCCTCGGTGTGGGCGACTGTATCCGATCGTTGCTGGCCCAGGTAGGCGTGTACCAAAGAGCTATTCTTCTGTTCCACAAAGCGATTGTCATTCTTCTGGTAGGGCCGTGAGCGGCTGAGCGCTAGGCCGGCATTGCGTCGGACCAGTAGCGCAGCAGATGGTGGTTGAGAAACTCTCCCCCGTTGTCAGGATGCAGTTCGCACACTGCAAAGGCAGGCGCTGCAGGATACGCTCGAAGGCATCTTGCATGACCAGATAGCTGCGACCGAGGATTGCTATGCGCTCGCTCCAGCCGGTGGCGATGTCCACCATCTGCAAGGTGTAGACATACTGACCGCTGGTTGTCCCACCGCAGTGATGCACCAGGTCCACCTCGAAATGACCCGGTTCTGTCAGGTCCCACGCCAATCTCCTCGCCGGAATCTGCTGATAGCTGTGGGGCTGTGACGCTCGATTCCGGACCAGACGCGGCTCCTCTTTAGCGACATTGCAGCCATAATTGGCATACTGTACGGTGCGCCGGCTGTGTCACGGGTCGGGGGCTCTTTCCACCTTGCGCAGCCCTCGACGGGAGACGCGCCGTACGAGCGTCGCGTATGGCTGTGATGCACGGCTGCGTGACTTCCCATGGTTCGTGAGTCCTCATATTTGCTGAAACCGATTCGCTCAATCGCAATTCTTTTCTTCAAGATTTCAGAACAGGAGATTGATCTTATGAATGTGTTGGTAGTCTGTGATGACGATTGGCATCCTGCCAGCACCTCCAGATCCGGCCTTGCACCGCTGGACAAGGAAGGGTTCGCTTTCGACTTCATCGAGGACGCGGGCGACTGGTCTGCGGCGCGAATGGACGAGTATCCGGTTGTCCTATTCACCAAGTCCAACGACGTCTCGTCGTCTGATACGACAGAATGGATGACTGACGAGGTGCAAGAGGCTTTTGTGAACTATGTACGGAAAGGCGGCGGATTGCTTGTCGTCCACTCTGGCACGACAGGCTATCGCGAGACGCCTGTCGTGCGCGCCCTACTCGGCGGCGTCTTTGTCGATCATCCCAAGCAGTGTCCCGTGACAGTGAAGTTCATTGCCGAGAGCCCGATTGTCGAAGGCAGCGATGAGTTTACGCTGCAGGATGAACACTATCACATGGAATTCGACGATCCGGATGCTGAACTCTTCATGACATCTGTCTCGGACCACGGAACCCAACCGGCAGGCTGGACCCGCACGGAAGGAGATGGCCGCATCTGTGTACTCACCCCTGGCCACAACGTCGAAGTTTGGTTGCACCCGTCGTTTCAGACGATGCTGAAGAACTCTTTGCAGTGGTGCGCAAACAGTACCGAAAGAGTTTAGGAAGAAGAAACGATGCAAAGAATCGCTGTGGTGACCGGCGCGGACCGTGGATTAGGGCAGGGAGTGACCGCTGTCCTGCTGCAGAAAGGCTGGCGCGTGTTCGCTGGGCAATATATGCCGGAATGGCCGCAACTGGATGAATTGGCGGCCCAATATCCGAATCAACTTTCACCGGTACCCTTGGATGTGGCATCGTCCGAATCGGTGCTGCACGCCGCACAAACAGTGTCCGCTGCGGCAAGCCATGTGGATATGCTGATAAACAACGCAGGCGTCGGGTCGCCGTCCACTTTTCGCGAACTTGGTGAAAACCAAGATTTCGACGAAATGCATCGCCTGTACGATGTCAATGCGTTGGGCGCTCTGCGTATGGTTGAGGCATTCCTGCCGCTGACCAACGCGAGTGGGATGAAGCGGCTCTGCTTCGTCTCTTCCGAGGCAGGCAGTATTGAACGAAGTACGCGCACGTCTTGGTTTGGATATTGTATGTCGAAGGCGGCGCTGAATATGGCAGTCAAGAATATGTTCAACTATCTTCGGCCTGAAGGGTATACGTTTCGCCTCTACCATCCGGGCTGGCTTCGGACCTATATGCGCGGGACAAAGAGCACGGACGGAGAACTCGAGCCCGAGGATGCAGCCTTGCCGGCCGTAGACTACTTCTTGCAGGATATGGACGGCGCCGGCGAGGACCGACTTGTACTGCGAGATTATCAGGGAAACGAGTGGCCTTGGTAGTCAGGCGACCCGCCGGGCAGGATGCGTACGCCGGACCCGTGCATGGGTCCGGCGCTTTCTTTTGCGGGCCGGCGAGTGTGTGGCATTCCCGGGCGCGACGGCAGCTTCCCTGCCGAGGCTAGCGGGTGCGGGCCATCCACCAGTTCAGGACTCTGCTGACGGTGGGCGTGAGGCGGGTGCGGTTGTAGAGGTCGCCGACTTTGCGGATGCCTTCGGCCTGGGTGGGATAGGGATGGATGACGGTGGCGAGCTTCTTGAGGCCCATGCCGCTCTCCATGGCGACGGTGATCTCGCTGATCATTTCGCCGGCGTGACGGGCGACGATGGTGGCGCCGAGGATCCGGTCGCTCCCCTTCTTGACGTGAATCTTGATGAAGCCTTCGTCGTCGCCGTCGGTGCGGCCGCGGTCGGTCTCGGCGATGGGCTGGACGAAGGTGTCGACGGCGATGCCTTGCTCTTCGGCGCCGGCCGGGTACATGCCGACGTGGGCGATCTCGGGGTCGGTGTAGGTCGTCCAGGGCACGATGAGGTCGGACGCCTTGCGGTTGGTGACAGGGAAGAGCGCGTTCTGCAGCACGATGCGGGCAGTGGCGTCGGCGGTGTGGGTGAACTGATACTTGAGGGCTACGTCGCCGGCGGCGTAAACGTTTGGATTGGTAGTCTGCAGCTTGTCGTTGACGGTGACGCCCTTGGCATGGAAGTCGATGCCGGCGGCCTCCAGGTTGAGGCTGTCGATGTTGGGCGTGCGGCCCACGGCGAGAAGAATCTCGTCCACCTCCACCTCGCGCCGTTCTCCGTCCTGGGTGTAGACGATGCGCTTGCCGGTGGGCGTGCGCTCAATCCGTTCGATGGTGGAGCCGAGGGCGAGGCGGATGCCTTCGCGCAGGAATACGTCTTGCAGGATTCTGGGCGGCGTCCGCGTCTTCGCGCGCCATGAGACGGGGGACGAAATCGAACATGGTGACTTCGCTGCCGAAGCGACGGAATGCCTGGCCCATTTCCGAGCCGATGGGGCCGGTACCGATGACGGCCAGGCGGGGCGGCAATACCGTGAGGGAAAAGAGCGTCTCGTTGGTCAGGTAGCCGCACTCGGCCAGGCCGGGCAGGGGAATCTCTGACGGGGCGCGAGCCGGTGGCGATGAGGGCCTTGCTGAACTCGAGGGTCTGGCCGGCGACCTCGATGGTGTTGGGACCGGTGAAACGACCGCCGCCGAGGTAGACGTCCGCGCCCAGTTCGGTGAAGCGTTGCACGGAATCGTGGTGGCTGAGTTCGGCGCGGATGCGTACGCATGCGCTCCATGATGGCGGCGAAGTCGGCGCTGACGCCGTCGGGCACGTGAACGCCGACGGACTCGGCTCTGCGGATGTCGCCGATGGCTTTGGCCGAGCGGATGACGGCCTTGGACGGGACGCAGCCGGCGTTGAGGCAGTCGCCGCCGAGGAGGCTTTTCTCGACCAGGGCGACCTTGGCGCCGAGGCCGGCGGCCCCGACTACGGCCACGAGTCCCGCGGAGCCGCCGCCGATGACGACGAGGTTGTACTTGCCGCTGGGCGTGGGATTCTGCCAGCCGCGGGGGTGGACGTTGGAGACCAGTTCCTGGTTGAACTCGCACCAGGCGGGTTCCACGACGATGCCGTTGCCGGCGGCGTGTGGTGCGTGCACGCCGTTGCCGTTTGTGACGACGCGTCGCTTCGTCCTGTTCAAGTGCCGGCGTGATTTGCATGGTTCCTCACTATCGCTATGGAGCATGTAGTCGAGTTTCGGTATTCCGGAAAGCTCGGCAACGTCCGGCTATGCGTGTTGCGGTCGAGCTCTTCCGGGACTGGGTCAATCCACGGCTTCGGATTCCAGGGCTTCGGATTCCAGGGCATCGGGTATCTGCGCATCGCCATCTTGCTGGCGTCGTTTGAAGATGCGGGAGAGGGCGATGCTGAGGATGAAGACGACGGCCGACATCGCCAGCACCCAGGGTTTGATGGTGGGCAGGCCGCCGCCGGCTTCCCAGTCCAGGGATGCGCCGGCAAGCACAAAGGCGATGGTGCCGGGAATGTTGCCCAGCATGGTGGCGAGCAGAAAGGCTTTCCAGTCGATGCGCAGCAGGCCGGCCATGTAGTTGACCAGGTCATAGGGCAGGAAGATGAAGCGCATGATCATGATGGTCTCGAAGCTGTGGCTGCGCATGCTGTTGGCGTACCGCTGCAAGAAACCGGTCGACTCTTCGTCGTCGAGAAGGCCCTGGCCGAAATAGCGGCCGACGGTGTATGCGACCATGGCGGAGAGATTGCTGCCGATGACGACGAAGACGATGCCCCAGACGGGACCGAACAGGAAGCCGCCCGCCAGGGTGAGGATGGCGGCGGAGAAGAAGATCAGCGGCCGCAGGGCATAGATGAGGATGAAGAGCAAGGGGCCGTAGGCGCTGTTCTGCACGACGTCGACGATGGCGCGGCCGGCGTCGAGCAGGCTGAGGTCATTGGCGGCGGCGTAGGCGAAATAGGCGGCGACGAGGAGGGCCCAGAGGGTGGCCTGCGGCCAGTTTCTGCCAGTGGCGGCTGAGCCAGCCGGACTGGTTGCGGGTCTCTTGATTTGCGCCGGTGGTTTGGACGTTCGTGATGTCGCCGGCCGCTTGTGATGGCGGGACCGAGATTTCCGGTCCGCTGATTTCTGCGCTTGAACTCGTCATGCCTGGTTTTCGCCTTTCGTCTCCCAATTTCGGTTCCTACGGTGTGTGCGCCGCGAATGGACGATGTCTGTCGGTGCGTCTGTGCATGTTCGGGCCGGTGGATTCCTGCGAACGCAGGAATGACGGGCGGTTGTCTCAGGCATTAGCGGATGTTGTTGTAGGCCCAGGCGACGCGTTGGGCGGCGGTGAAGAATACGAGCAGGGCCATGACGGTGAACAGGACTGCTGTATACGCCGGCAGCAGGAAAAAGAGTGAGTAGAACACGATGGTCTCCGCTCCTTCGATGAGGCCCGAGGGCATTTCCACGCTGGTGAGCCGGCCGGCGGCGCCGGCGGCGCGTTTCTCCAGGACGGTGGACAGGACGGTCCACGAGAGCAGGTTGATGACGTACGAACTGAGCAGGAGCAACGCCGCCCAGAAACTGGCTTCCGCCGGCTGTGCGGCGACGAAGGCGAGGGGGATGGCCAGGTAGACGATGAAGTCCAGCAGGAGGTCGAGGTAGCCGCCGAAATCGGATTGTTTGCCGTGCGTGCGCGCGACGACGCCGTCGAGGCCGTCCAGTATGCGGTTCAGCGCCCAGAGCGCGAGACCGGCGGTGTAGGCCTGGCCGGCGACGGCGGCGGCGGACGTGAGGCCCACGGCCAGCGCAGCCACGGACACCCAGTTGGGATGCACCGCGCCCAGCGCGGCGGCGACAGGCGCCATCAGCCGATCTTTTTGCTCGCGGAGTGCAAGGTCTCGCATTGGTTCGGCGTCTCCTAGGACGGGTCACTATTCGGACCGGCGGGCGTCTGCGCGTGCGCATGTGTGGTTCACACAGACGTACGCGCTGTCTACGGCGTTGTAGCCGGCGCCCCCACAGTACTGTAAATCCGCAGGCGGTATCTGTAAGTGGCTCTACATGGGGGGAGGGATTGTTGGGGATTGAATTATTTTTGGGGGGGGTCACCCTATACTGCGTGCAGGGTGTCAAGGTGCAAGGTGTCCAGATTACGGCAGTGCAATCGCTTGTTTCGACAATCACAAAGACTTCCCCGGCCTAACGCTAGACCAGGATGAACAGTGAATGGTCGCCATCCACAGTCAGAGCGGACCTCCTGTGCTTCTGGAAAGAACACAGCCCCCTGGCGGCCGTATCATAGCCCAGACAAGAAACCGTGGGTGCTGACGCGGCTGTGTCGTCTTGTGGAGTTTGCAGCATTCTCGACGTGCTCGCGATTACCGGTGCCGTCGACGTGGACTGGTTCTTTTCTCGGTATTCCTGACTGTCTGGCCAGCATATCTTTGGTGGTTTCCACTTCGCCGCGGCTAACGAGTGGTGGTGGGACTGTTGGCGTACAGAGTCGACTCTCAAGGCTGTGGCGATTATTCGTTGTTCTGGCCCTTTCATTTGCAGCCCTGATCGCTCCGTACGTCATACGCCTGTATCTATCGCCAAGTCACGTTGGATATCACATTGCTTATGTACTTTGGGGGCGGGTCTTCTACGTACCCTTCATCATTGTGGCGCTGGCGTGGGGCAGTATCGCGGGCTGGATACACCAGAAAGGAGCGGTGTTTGTCGCGCCTCTCATTGTCCTTGGTCTCGCAGGCTACGGCCATGCCTTGCTTGTTCTGTATGACAAGTCGGACTTCACTGGATTTGCGGTGCTGACCGGCGGAGCCCAATCTTTTCCGGCTTCATGGACGCCCTATGTCGGCTATGTGCCGACATGGCCTGTCGCAGCGGTAATTGTCACCGCTGCCGCATTCGCGTTCCGGTGTACCGTAAACAGGTGCAGCGCCTGATGGGGGAGATGGACCTGAAACGACCGCTCAAGCGTCGCAAACAGCGCGCCACCAACAGCCGTCATGGTTACCTGCGCTTTCCGAACCTGGTGATGGATTCGAACATTGCCTATCCCAACCAGGTCTGGGTCAGCGACATCAGCTACGTACATCTGCCTCAGGGCTTCGTCTATCTGGCCGTGGTCATGGATGTTTCACGTGCGGCGATTCGCGATTCGGCGTCTACATCGCTGGCTGGATCAGACCCTGACCTTGACGGCTCCGCGGAGTGCGTTGGCTTCGGGGAACCCCCTGGGCTACGAACGGGTTCGCGGGCGGCGACTGTCGGAATGGCGGACGCGCAACGGGGCAACCGTTGCGGTTGCCCCGTGTATGTGCTTGTGTCAGCGCAGGCCGCTGCGCCTAGGCTGCGGCCTTGGCCTCCTGCGCGAGTTGTTGCCGTTCCGCCCGCGCCAGCGCCCAGATCACGACCGCGCCCAGCGCAGCCACGAAGCAGAGAATGCCGGAGAAGACGAACGCAAGCAGGTAGCCCTGCGTCACATCCTTGATCACGCCGCCGACCACCGGGCCCATGATGCCCGCTACGCCGTAGGCCGTGAAGATGAAGCCGTAGTTGACGCCGAAGTGCTTCAGGCCGAAGTAGTCCGACGTGGCCGACGGGAACATGCTGAAGATGCCGCCGAAGTTCAGGCCGACCCACGCCGAGGCGAAGATAATGGCCCACGTCGACTGGATGCTGATCAGGATCATGAAGGCCATGCCCTGACCGAGGAACATGATCATCATCGCGCGCGGCCGGTCGATCTTGTCGCTGGCCCAGCCCCAGAAGATGCGCCCGAATGCGTTGAAAATCGCCAGAATCGCCACGGGGGTTAGGAACCGTGCGATCGTCGGCCCCATCCATGACGGCGCAATCGACTGGTCGCCGCCAATTTCGGCCATCATGGGCTGCCACTGTCCGATGGCCATCAGGCCGGAGGTGGCGCCGAAGATGAAGGTCATCCACAACATGGTGGCCAGCGGCGTGTTCAACATCTCGCGCCAGTCCATTTCGGACATGACTTTGGCCTTGGTCTGGGCCGGACTCCACCCCTTGGGCGACCATCCCTCCGGCGGGTTGCGCAGAAGCAAGGCGCCGCCGATGACGAGGGCTGCAGCCGTGACGCCGTGCAGCACGAAGAATCGCTGCCATCCGATGCCGCTGCCTGCGCCCGGCATGATCCCCAGTCCGACCATGATGATTTGATAGAAGCTCATGCTATCGCCGCTTCGGCAGGCGGCAGGAGCAGAGCCGAGGCCGGTCCGGCGAAAAAGAGTGCGCCGGCGCCGAAACCTGCGACGGCCACGCCGGTGATGAGGCCCTTCTTGTCCGGAAACCACTTGCCCGCGGCGGCAATGGGACAGACATAGGCGAAGCCGATGCCGGCGCCGCCGATGAGGCCGTAGGTCAGGTAGAGCGCCCACGGCCGATCCCCGTTTACCAGAACCGAGGCCAGCAGAAAGGATACGCCGAGAAGAACGCCGCCGATCATGGCGACTTTGCGCGGGCCGATTCGGTCCTGCAGACGGCCGGCGGGAATCATAGCGATGGCGAAGGTCGCCAGCGCCAGAGAGAAAGCCCACTGGGTTGTTGCCGTCGCCCACCCAAATTCGGCGCGCAGCGGCTGCACGAAAACACTGAAAGCGTAGATGGTGCCAAGCACGATCTGAACGAGAATTGCGCCGATCAGGACAGTGTACCGACTGCCACTGGCCGTCACCGTAGCCTCTGCCGAGGAATCGGTTTTGGCGCCCGATGCGCCTACGACGGCGCTCAAGAGAAGCGGGAAACCCATACTAGATTCTCCTTGGATAATGGAAGGGACGGAGGGATCTTTGCGACAGGCCAGGCTGCACAAAGAGGGTGTACATGCTCGAATTGCGGAGGTTCGCCATCGAAACGGGTACGAGAATCACTTGCTACAAAGCCGTGCACGCAAGCGTGGCGGCAGAAGAAACAACCTAGTTCCTACTTGTGCGGCCGGCCAATTCAACCGAGGCGGCGCTGCGCGGTTCGATCAGCCGCTGTGGCGGCGATGGAGACCGGCAGTGCTGACAGGTGGAATGCTTTTCGTTTGCATTGGCCTTGCGGGAGCTGTTGCAGTTAACCACACGCCCGAAATGGTTGATCGGGTACCGAGATATGCTCTCAGTATAGAAGAAACTGTGTCTGTGAAGAAATTCGCGAACGTACGAAATTGACGGGCTGCCGGAGCGCGCCAACTATCGTGTGGTGACGGAGCGGGAAGCCGCCCTGGGTCCTGATCGCCTTGCGCCGGCGGCGATGACGGCCTTCCACCGAGTTGGTGGTGCGGTTCGGGCGCGGCATCCCAGGCGGATAGGTGAATCGGGTGCGTGCATCGGCCGGAGTCGATCTCTGGGTGGAAAAAATCGGGTCTTGGGACGTCAACTTCCGTCCCAAGACCCGATTGTGTGAGTTGTCAGAGTACGTTCTCGTCGCTGGCCCAGCGAGGCGCAATCAAGCACTACGCTTGACCCGCGCCCTACCTGGCCTTTACGGTTTCGGGGTCTTGGTGATCAGAGGCAGATAGCGTTTCCCGCTGTTGGTGGCGGCATTGACCCTCTGTTCGACTGCCGCAGAAGTGCTCTGATTGCAGAATTGGTCCCCCTCGTACCGGGCAATCACCGAGTGTGTGCCGACTGCGAGCGTCGTCAAGTTCAGCGTGGCGACGCCGCTTGCATTCAGTTGGCCCGTCCCAAGTGTCGTGGCGCCTTCGAGGAACGTCACTGTTCCCGTTGGCGTACTGGTACACTGCGACGACGAGACGGTGTGGTTGTGGGAGGCGCTGCTGGTTTCGAAGGTAGCGTCGCCGCCGTAGGTTGCTACGATGGTATGGGCGCCGGCGCTCAGATCGCTCTTGGCGAGGGTGGCTACTCCATTCGTCAGTTGGCTCACGCCCAGTGTTGTCGCACCTTCGCTGAAGGTGACGTCGCCCGTGGGCGTACCGCCCTGTCCGCTGACGTTCGCCGTGAACACTGCCGACTCACCCACCGCAGACGGGTTGGGCGCAGATGTCAGCGTCGTCGTCGTACGTAGTCTTTGTCGACTTCTCGTATGAGCCGATGTCACAATGTGACCCCTGTGGGCGGGTCACGCCGTTTTGCGACGTGTTGTTGATCGGTGCGGCGGCGCACGTCCCGTCATCACCCGTATCGATTGCAGGCGATCCGTCCAGCAACGGATAGTAGGCGGGTGTGCCCGTCAGCACCCCCAATTGCGGATCCATGGCGATGGCGCCCGTGGTCCCGCAGTCATTGTCGGGAGCGCTATCAGTCTCAATGAGGTTGTTGCTGCCCGTGATGTCAATAGGCGTACCATTGACATAGTTGTAGCAGTCGTCGATACCACCGGCGCTGTTGGCTAGGATCGTATTCTTCAACGTCACCACAGCGTAAATGCCATCATCCTCATGCTGATAGGGGTCGCTGTAGAATGCGCCACCGTGGGTTGTGGCCGTGTTGCCCGTAAGCGTGCTGTTGATCACAGCCAGATTGTCGTAGTTGTAGATTCCGCCGCCATCGCTGCTCGCACTGTTGTTGTAGAAGGTACTGTTCGCAACGTAGGAAGTGGTCCCACCGCCGTTGAACAGCCCACCACCGCGGTTGGCCGAATTGTCGTGGAAGGTACTCGTCGTGATGTGTGTCTCGCCGTTGCCGTTGACGGCGCCGCCGCTGCCCATTCCCATGCCGGCCGAGTTGCTCGAGAAGATGCTGCCCGTGACGTCGAGCGCGCTGCTATTGCTGGCGATTGCGCCGCCGGCGTTGCCTGCCGTGTTGCTCATGAACATGGCCTGCGTCACGGAGATCGCGCCCGAGCCCCCGCTGCCGATGCCGCCACCGTCTGTACCGGCGGAGTTCTCCTGGAAGTTGCTCGAACTGCTGCCGGCCAGCACGGTCAGATCGCCGCGCTTGTGGTAGATGCCGCCCCCGCCGTTCGCCGCCGTATTCATCGTGATGTCGACGTTGTCCAGCGTCAAGATGCCGCCGTTGAAGATGCCGCCGCCGTTGCCCTTGTCGTCGTCAGGGTTATCCTGCGACGCACACGAGAGCGCATTGACACAATAGCCATGCCGAACGGTCAAGTCTTCTAGGGTAAGGTCGCCGCCGTTGACCACCTCAAACACGCGCCAGCTCGCCGTATCCGGATCGACGTGCGCCTGGATGATGCTCTCATTGCCCTCGACGACGATTGCGCTTGTCACTGGAGGCAGTTGATCGCCCAGCGAGAGCGTATAGGTCCCCACGGGAAGCGTGATCGTATCCGTGCCGGAACCGGCCGTACAGCCGCCATAGGCTGCATCCGTATTGGCGGCCTTGATCGCTTCGCGCAAGGAACAGCTATCGCCGGTGTTGTCCTCGTCATTCACCGTGTTGACGGAAATTGTGCCCGCCGCATTCACCGGCGCTGCCAGCATCATGCTCGCCGCCGCGGCGCCGCCCTGTCCACTAACGGTCGCAACAAACGCAACCGACTGACCGGCCACGGACGGATTGGGCGAGGATGTAAGCGCCGTCGACGTGTCGCCGCTTGTCGACGACGAGACGGTGTGGTTGTGGGAGGCGCTGCTGGTTTCGAAGGTAGCGTCGCCGCCGTAGGTTGCTACGATGGTATGGGCGCCGGCGCTCAGATCGCTCTTGGCGAGGGTGGCTACTCCATTCGTCAGTTGGCTCACGCCCAGTGTTGTCGCACCTTCGCTGAAGGTGACGTCGCCCGTGGGCGTACCGCCCTGTCCGCTGACGTTCGCCGTGAACACTGCCGACTCACCCACCGCAGACGGGTTGGGCGCAGATGTCAGCGTCGTCGTCGACGTAGTCTTTGTGGACTTCTCGTATGAGCCGATGTCACAATGTGACCCCTGTGGGCGGGTCACGCCGTTTTGCGACGTGTTGTTGATCGGTGCGGCGGCGCACGTCCCGTCATCACCCGTATCGATTGCAGGCGATCCGTCCAGCAACGGATAGTAGCCGGGTGTGCCCGTCAGCACCCCCAATTGCGGATCCATGGCGATGGCGCCCGTGGTCCCGCAGTCATTGTCGGGAGCGCTATCAGTCTCAATGAGGTTGTTGCTGCCCGTGATGTCAATAGGCGTACCATTGACATAGTTGTAGCAGTCGTCGATACCACCGGCGCTGTTGGCTAGGATCGTATTCTTCAACGTCACCACAGCGTAAATGCCATCATCCTCATGCTGATAGGGGTCGCTGTAGAATGCGCCCCCGTGGGTTGTGGCCGTGTTGCCCGTAAGCGTGCTGTTGATCACAGCCAGATTGTCGTAGTTGTAGATTCCGCCGCCATCGCTGCTCGCACTGTTGTTGTAGAAGGTGCTGTTCGCAACGTAGGAAGTGGTCCCACCGCCGTTGAACAGCCCACCACCGCGGTTGGCCGAATTGTCGTGGAAGGTACTCGTCGCGATGTGTGTCTCGCCGTTGCCGTTGACGGCGCCGCCGCTGCCGCATGCCCATGCCGGCCGAGTTGCTCGAGAAGATGCTGCCCGTGACGTCGAGCGCACTGCTATTGCTGGCGATTGCGCCGCCGGCGTTGCCTGCCGTGTTGCTCATGAACATGGCCTGCGTCACAGAGATCGCGCCCGAGCCCCCGCTGCCGATGCCGCCACCGTCTGTACCGGCGGAGTTCTCCTGGAAGTTGCTCGAACTGCTGCCGGCCAGCACGGTCAGATCGCCGCGCTTGTGGTAGATGCCGCCCCCGCCGTTCGCCGCCGTATTCATCGTGATGTCGACGTTGTCCAGCGTCAAGATGCCGCCGTTGAAGATGCCGCCGCCGTTGCCCTTGTCGTCGTCAGGGTTATCCTGCGACGCACACGAGAGCGCATTGACACAATAGCCATGCCGAACGGTCAAGTCTTCTAGGGTAAGGTCGCCGCCGTTGACCACCTCAAACACGCGCCAGCTCGCCGTCTCCGGATCCACGTGCGCCTGGATGATGCTCTCATTGCCCTCGACGACGATTGCGCTTGTCACTGGAGGCAGTTGATCGCCCAGCGAGAGCGTATAGGTCCCCACGGGAAGCGTGATCGTATCCGTGCCGGAACCGGCCGTACAGCCTCCATAGGCCGCATCCGTATTGGCGGCCTTGATCGCTTCGCGCAAGGAACAGCTATCGCCGGTGTTGTCCTCGTCATTTACCGTGTTGACGGAAATTGCGCCCGCCGCATTCACCGGCGCTGCCAGCATCATGCCTCCGAGCAGGGCAAGCATAAGCGCCAGAACGGCACGGAGTTCCCTTGTCTTTTTGACCATGTTTTTCTTTCTT
The DNA here is from genome assembly GCA_963752485.1 of uncultured Chloroflexia bacterium. Lineage (GTDB taxonomy): Bacteria > Chloroflexota > Anaerolineae > Caldilineales > Caldilineaceae > JASGTU01. The sequence continues at coordinate 506,184 of CAVVYP010000005.1, read as the reverse complement.
GAAACTAATTGGCTTTCACCCTCATGGGTGAAACTACGATAGGACAGACTTCTATTGTTGTCCTGACGCATGTGGCCTAAACTCCCTCTCTCACTTTGCTCCTGGAACCGATAGTGTGTAACTACATAGGTCTGTCTTACGTACTGGCATTGTCAACTGACCTGGGACGGTCTGGCCCAGAAACCAATCAGACATCCGCCAGACGCAGACATCTGTCGTCCGGATTCAGCCTGTACGATGTTGTCGGCACTAAGCCCAAAGGAACCTTCGTGCAGGAATACCAGCCGATCCCATATGGCTACCGTGTGCCGGACACGGAGCGATCCGCCTTCGCCAGTGGCTCCGTGTGTAGCCGTCGCGCTGTCGTGATTTGGCCGGTAGTATCTAGGCGGGTAGGAAACCCCGTCTAGAATGCGACTGCCTGATTATTACCAGACGCCGTTTCCGAATGCGTGACAATAGTCGATCGCGGATCGCCTGTCAAGGGTGCGAAATCGGAGAGGACACGTCAAATTGGGGCAACGGCGTACTTTGTCGTGGATTTCGGCTTGCGGCCGGTATGACAGAGCAGCGCCATGCCCCGAGCCTGAAATGCACCGAAATGAGGGGCGGAAGTGTTACTGCCTGCGGCGAGAGACTGCGAAAGGACGTGACATCCTGAAGAAATGGTTCGTCGCAGCGCCAGTCAGGTAGGCGCGCCTGTCGCATGCCTAGCGAAGGAACTGAACGGCGGCAGATCAGCGGAAGTGCGAGAATGGCGGTGGGCTACCTCCGATTCATGTGCCGATCAGAATGGAAGATTGGCTTTAGGGCTCGCCCCGAATCCCCATCAGACTTCGAACTGTGGCACACTCCCCGTAGTGAATGTATTGATGGGCTATCCGACTCGAGAGCCACCACCAGATCGGACGGTTGAGACGCTGGGAAATTGCCCCAGATTGGACGGCCGGTGAATAGACGCCTTCGTCGATCAAGACGCGGCGCACATGCTTCTCATCGGGTACGGCGCCAAGCTGCTCCGTACGTAGGGACCTCACTACCTCGCGTGTGCTATTTCCGACAGCATCATAGTACTGCTGCAGCGCAGCAACATCCACCTGGGTGCTGAATTCGGAGACCTCTTCGTCATCCATGCCGGTTCCCTGGTGGATCAACGGTACGTTGAGGCGTTGAATCCACTCATGATCCAGGACTTGCGGCAGTTCTCCGACTATTCTTGTGAAGGCGAAATCCTCTGTGCGCGCCATATGCCACAGAATCCAAGCAATGGAGTTGACGAGCGGCGCGGGACGGATGCGTAGTTGGTCCGGCGAGAGAGGACGCAACAAGTTGGGAACTAGAGTCGAGTGCAGAAGTTCGTGCCGCTCCATGAACATGTCAATTTCATACATAGAGTCATCTCCTGAATGAGTTGAGGCATCTCACTGCCGACGTTCGCGAGTTTCGCGGTCTTGGCTATTCCGACAAGATATCCCAATGGCATTGGGCGCCCGCGCCAAACGAAGAGAAGCAGCCGCTGATCGAACAGAAGCAGACGCGGCCCATCTCACACATCAACCCGCCGCAGCGCAGACCAGACCTATTGCGCCCCGCCATCCCTTCGAACGCATGAATCCGCACCAGGCTCACCCCATGGCCCTCTCACCCTCCCTCCGGATCATCCCCCGCCGCTGCACGCGGGTCCATGAGCTGGTCGGCGTGCAGCCAGAGCACGCGCGAATAGCGGAAGATCAACGGCCACGACACGATGATGGCCGCGCCGACGATGACGCTGAACTGCAACGTGGGCGTCTGCATGAAGTAGAGATAGAGGGCCAGAGGCGCAATCAGAATGAAGCCGATCGTATAGGCGATAAACATGGCGCTGAGATAGTAGCCGCTCTCGCGTTCGAAGTGCACGCCGCACACGGGGCAGTCCTTGTTCGTACGCAGGAAGGACCGAAACACCTTGCCCTCCAGGCAGACCGGGCAGCGCTGGAGTAGGATGGCCATGGGGCGGCTGGGGGCTGATGAGGTCATGGGCGGCGGTTGGCTCGCCCTTGCGAACGTTTGGCGGACGTAGTGTCGGTTCGCCGCATCTTCGCAAGGGCGGGCCTCGTTGCACACGCTACTTCTTGCCCACGGCGATGACGATTTCCTTGTCCGCCAGCTCGAACGCCGCCTGCGGCAGATGCGCGGGCAGCGGCGTCTCCCTGCTCGCTGTGAACCTGCACCAGGTCCACGGTCAGCGTCTCGTCGCGCACGTAGTCGCCGAAGTCCTGCAACACCTCGTGCACGAGTTCGGAATCCACTACATAGGTGACGATGCGGTCGCTGATCTCCAGGCCGGCATCCTTGCGCAGTTGTTGGATGCGGCGCACCAGCTCCCGCGCATAGCCTTCCCGTTCCAGCGCGGCGTCCAGTTCCGTGGTCACCGCCACCAGGTAGCCGCCCGCCTCGGCCACGCTGTAGCCCGGCGCGCGGGGTGGAGCGCACCTCCACGTCGTCCGGCGCCACTTCGTAGGAGACGCCGTCCGCCTCCACCATGACCGACTCGCCGGCCTGCAGGGCTGGATGCCAGCGCAAGCTGGTCCATCTCGGCCATGGCCTGGCGAATCTTTGGGAAACCGCTGCCGTACTTCTGTCCAAGCTGGCGCGGGTAGGGGAAGACCTCGACATCGACCAGGTCGCCCGCCTCGTCCGCGAAGCTCAAGCTCTTGACGTTCAACTCGTCCAGCACCAGATGCTGCACCGCCGACGCAGACCGTCTCGCTCCTCGTCCGAGCGCACGCGCACCACTACCTGCGCCAGCGGCTGGCGCACCTTCAGGTTGGCAGCCTGTCGCGCCGAGTGGCCGAGACTTGTCACGCGCTGGGCCAGCGCCATCTCCGCGTTGAGGGCTCGATCGATCAGCGCGGCATCATAGGCCGGCCAACGGCTGAGGTGCACGCTGTCGGCTGCCGCCGCATCCACGTCCGACGACCAGGTTCTGGTAGATCTCTTCGGCGATGAAGGGCGTCGTCGGGGCCAGCAGCTTGCTGAACGTCGACCAACACCGTGTGCAACGTCTGCAGCGCCGCGGGATCGCCGTCCCAGAAGCGTCGCCGGCTCAGGCGCACGTACCAGTTGCTCAGGCTGTCCACGAACGTCGCTACGGGCCGGGTCGCGCCCAGCACGTCGTAGCTCTCCATGGCCTCGGTCACGTCGCGCACGAGCGCGTTCAGTTCCGAGAGCACCCAGCGGTCGAGCAGCGCCTGCTCGCCGGACGGCGCCGTCGCCGTCCCGGCGACCATTCGCTGAGGTTGGCGTAGGTCACGAAGAAGCTGTAGGTGTTCCACAGCGTGTTCATGAACTTGCGCACGGTCTCGCCCACCAGCCCCACGCTGAAGCGACGGCTGTTGCCGGGCGGGCTGGCCGTGTACATGTTCCAGCGGGTGGCGTCGGCGCCGTGTGCGTCGAAGACCTCCCACGGGTCGACCACGTTGCCCTGCGACTTGCTCATCTTGCTGCCGTCTTCGGCCAGGATGTGGCCCAGCGAGATGACGTTCTTGAACGCAGGTGCGGTCAAAGAGCAGCGTGCTGACCGCGTGCAGCGTGTAGAACCAGCCGCGCGTCTGGTCGATGGCCTCGCAGATGTAGTCGGCCTGCTTCTGGCGTTCCCACTCTTCCTGGTTCTCGAACGGATAGTGCCATTGGGCCACGGGCATGGAGCCGCTGTCGAACCAGCAGTCCGCCACTTCGGTGACGCGGCGCATGACGCCGCCGTCCGGCGCATCCCACGTCAGTTCGTCCACATAGGGCCGGTGCAGGTCCAGGTCCTCCAGCTTGATGGCCGACCTTCTCTTCCAGCTCCGCCACGCTGCCGATGCACTCGGAATAGGCGCTGCCCGGCGCGTCGCTGCGCCAGATGGGCAGCGGCGTGCCCCAGTAGCGGTCGCGGCCCAGCGCCCAGTCCACGTTGTTCTCCAGCCAGTTGCCGAAACGGCCTGTCTTGGTGTGCTCCGGATACCAGTTGATCTCCTGGTTCAGGGCCACCAGCCGGTCCGTGTAGGCGCTGGTGCGGATGTACCAGGTCTCCTTGGCCCAGTAGAGCAGGGGCGAATCGCAGCGCCAGCAGAACGGATAGGTGTGCTCATACTGTGCCGGAGCGGTAGAGCAGCCCGCGCCCGGCCAGTTCCTCCTGGATGGCGGGGTCCGCATCCTTGACGAAGACGCCGGCCCACGGCGTCACCTCCGGCTTGAACTGGCCCTTTTCGTCCACCGTTTGCATCGACGGGCAGGCCGTACTTGACGCCCATGTCCATGTCGTCGGCGCCGAACGCAGGCGCGATGTGGACGATGCCCGTGCCGTCGTCGGTGCTGACGAAGTCGCCGGCGATGACGTAGGCGTAGTCGCCATCGACTGCGGGTAGAAGGTGTAGAGTGGCTCATAGTGCATGCCCAGCAGGTCGCCGCCCTTCATGCGTTCCAGCACTTCATAGCCGGGATCCAGCACCGTCTCCGCCAGTTCTGCGGCCAAGATCAGCGTGTCGCCGCTGGCGTCGCGCACTTTGACGTAGTCGAGTTCCTCGCCGACGGCCAGCGCCACGTTGCCCGGCAGCGTCCACGGCGTGGTCGTCCAGGCCAGGAAGTAGGTGTCCTCGTCCGTCATCCTACGACGCGGAACTTGACGTAGACGCTGGGATCGATCGTGCCTTCCTTGTAGCCCTGCGAGAGCTCGTGACTGCTGAGCGGCGTGCCGCAGCGCGGGCAGTAGGGGACGACTTTGTGGCCCAGGAAGAGCATGTCCCGGTCCCAGAACTGCTTGAGGATCCACCAGAGCGACTCGATGTATTCGTTGTGGATAGGTGACATAGGCCGTCTTCAGGTCCACCCAGAAGGCCATGCGCTGGTCAGGCGCTCCCACTCTTCGATGTACTCCTGCGCGGATGCGCGGCAGCGGCGGTTGAACTCCTCGACGCCGAACTCCTCGATCTGCTCCTTGCCGCTCAGGCCGAGCTGCTTCTCCACCTCGATTTCGACGGGCAGGCCATGGGTATCCCAGCCGCCGCGGCGCTGGCAATAGTAGCCCTGCATGATCTTGTAGCGCGGGAAGATGTCCTTGAAGGCGCGGGCCAGGACATGGTGGATGCCGGGGCGGCCGTTGGCGGTGGGCGGTCCCTCGAAGAAGACGTACTCGGGCCGGCCTTCGCGCTCGCTCTCGCTGCGCGCGATCACGTCTCGCTCGCGCCACAGGGCGAGGATGCCCTCTTCCATCTCCGGATAATTGACCGACGACGTCAACATGGTCGAAACTTCTGCTCTGCGTCATGATCGTCCACCTGCTTCCGCTTGCTCATCCAGCATGCCGACACCGCGCTAGCCGATATCTGTGATCCTCGCACGCTGCCGTCAGTCAATCCGGCACCTCAATATAGATGCGCTTGTTGATCGCGCCCTTGCTCTTGTAGTCCACCACCTTCATCGCGCCGACTTCGCTGTGTGTTGTGGACATGCGTGCCGCCGTCCGCCTGCAGGTCCAGCCCCACCAGTTCCACCGTGCGCACTTCCTGAATGCCCTCCGGCAGCAGGTTGATCTTGGTGCGAATCAGGTCCGGAATCGCGAATGCCTCTTCGCGCGGCAGCACCTGTGTGCGCACTTCGTGCGCGGCGGCGATCTCCGCGTTGCACTTCTCCTCGATTTCGTCGATCAGTTCGCGCGACATGGAGGCGAACTCGAAGTCCATGCGACTCTTGCCCGGGTCCATGTTGCCGCCGGTGACGCTGGCCTCGTAGTCGCGCCAGACCACGCCGCACAGGATGTGCATGGCCGTGTGCGTACGCATCAGCTTGTAGCGGCGCTCCCAGTCCAGTTTGCCGTGGACCGCATCGCCGACGGCAGGGCCGGCGCATCGTCCTGCGGCAACGACCGTATGCCAGACGTTGCCGCCTTCCTTCTTCACCTTGCTGACGCGTAGGTGTGGTCGCCGCCTGGAGCCAGCCCTCGTCGTTTGGCTGTCCGCCGCCGCCGGGATAGAAGGCGGTGCGGTCCAGCGCCACGCGTGTGCCCTTTTCGTCCGCATCGACCGCCGTTACAGTGGCGTCAAATTCCTTCTGTACGCATCGTCGTAGTAAAGCAGATCAGTCATGGTATCTCCTCACCCTATCCAACTTGCAGAAAGCTGCGCATGGGCTTTCCACAAGACCTGGCGACCCTGCGCCAATCAAAAAGCCCGTCCCTGTTGCAGGGACGGGCCATTCGGTCCGCGATACCACCCTGGTTCCCGCCATGCAGCGCATGCACGGGCGCCTCGGTCACAGAGCCAATCGTCGCATCAGCTGCGATCGTTGAGTCTGCGGTGACGGTAACGTGTCACGTGTCCGGCGACGCCTACAGGGAGAATCGCTCCTTTCGGGCCGCAGCTCCGGAGGGATTTTCGTCACACGAGTGTACTGTCCGGCTCCCACCCTCCCGGACTCGCTGGGTAACGTTCGCGTGCCTACTCGTCTCCATCAAAGCCGTTCGATTATACACAGAAGTCTAGCACGCAGCCCCCGCTTTGTCAACGATTTCAGGAGAACGTGTATCACAACCCGCTCTCCGCCCAATTGCACTCTGCGTCAACCGCTTTCCCTGCTACAATCATGCACAGCCGGCAACCCCTTGAACGCTTGCACCCTTGCACTCTTGGCCCTTGAACGCTTGGACTTTGAGCCGTACGCCCGGAGCCCTGATCTCCGTCCCGAATGAAGGAGCCCGCCTTCCATGGCCGCCGCAATTGAACTACTCATTCATCCTCGTGCTGATCCTTGTCAACGGCGTGCTCTCCATGTCGGAGATGGCCGTCGTGGCGGCGCGCAAGCCCCGCCTGCACCAGTTGGAGGACGAAGGCAACGCCGGCGCGGCCACGGCGTTGGAGCTGGCCGAGGAGCCCGGCCCCTTCCTCTCCACAGTGCAGATCGGCATCACGCTGGTCGGCATCCTGGTCGGCGCATTTGGCGGCGCGGCCGTGGGCGACCTCATCGCACGCTGGCTGGGCGCGATCGACCTGCTGCAACCGTACGCCGGCGCCATCGCTGTGGGCCTCGTCGTCATCCTACTCACCTACCTGACGCTCGTGCTCGGCGAGCTGGTCCCCAAGCAGCTTGCCCTGCAGAACCCGGCGCAGATCGCAGCCTGGGTCGCCCCGCCCATGTCGCTCCTGGCGCGCATCGCGTCGCCGCTGGTCGCCGTGCTCAGCGTATCCTCGGCGCTGGTGCTGCGCCTGTTCGGCGCGGGTCCGTCCGATGAGCCCGCCGTGACCGAAGAGGACGTACGCATCATGCTGGAGCAGGGCGCGGAGCTTGGCGTCTTCGAGCCCAGGGAGGAGGAGATCGTTGGCCAGGTCTTCCGCCTGGCGGATCAACAGATCGGCGCGCTGATCACGCCGCGCAGCGACATCATGTGGGTCGAAGAATCCGACAGCGCGGACGAACTCCGCGCGAAGGTTATCGCCAGCGGCCGATCGCGCTTGCCCGTGGCGAACGGCGAACTGGATCAGGTTACGGGCATCGTGCTGGCCAAGGACTTGCTGGCGCAGTGCATGTCCGGACAGGCGCCCGATCTGGCGTCCATCCTGCAGCCGGCGCTCTTTGTGCCCGAAACCACGCCTGCCCTGGCGGTCGTGGAGCGCTTCAAGGAGACGCATTCCAAGATGGCCATCGTGATCGACGAATATGGCGGCGTGGAGGGCCTCGTCACGGTGGACGACATCATGGGCGTGCTCATCGGCGAGATTCCCGAGCGCGAGGCAAAGCAGGAGCCCGCGGCAGTCCAGCGCGCCGACGGTTCCTGGCTGGTGGACGGACTGCTCTTGCTGGACGAACTTGGAGGACGTCGTCGGCATTCCGAGCGCGCCGGAAAAGGTCGAACACTACCGCACGGCCGGCGGTCTGGTCATGGCGCAACTCGGACGCCTGCCCGTCACGGGCGACCGTTTCCTGTGGGAGGGCTATTGGATCGAGGTGGTGGACATGGATGGCCGCCGGGTCGACAAGATTCTTGTCACGCAGGCGGGGGCGGAGTCATCTGACACCGGTGTGGGGTAGGCAGTATCAGCGCAGGCGACGATCGTATGTACTGCCCACAGTCCGGATGCGATGCAGACTCGAGGGGCGCACTGTCGCGCCAAGACGGTGAAAGCCGAAATCTGCGCAGCGGGTGGACGGCCGTGAGCGGACTGGATTCCCGCTTACCCCATGCGGGAATGACAACCTCCGGCGTCGCGCGCGCCACCGGGCGCGGAAGCCGCTGGGCGGGCGGACGTCTGTCGCAGGATGGATTCCGGCTTACCCCATGCGGGAATGACAACCTCCGGCGTCGCGTGCCGACCGGGCGCGGAAGCCGCTGGGCGGGCAGGCGTCTGTCGCTGGCTGGATTCCCGCTTACCCCATGCGGGAATGACAAGCTCCGGCGTCGCGCGCCGACCGGGCGTGGAAGCTGCTGGGTGGGCGGACGTCTGTCGCTGGCTGGATTCCCGCTTACCCCATGCAGGAATGACAACTTCTGGCGTCGCGCGCCACCGGGCGCGGAGGCCGCTGGGTGGGCGGACGTCTGTCGCTGGCTGGATTCCCGCTTACCCCATGCGGGAATGACAATCTCCGGCGTCTGCGCACCCCGATTCTCAGCGCGTTGCGCGACCCTTGTCGCCTGATATAGAATAGGCCGTCACAGGGAGTGAGTTCCCCGGCGCGCACGCGAGGCGCCAGGCGCTCTATGCGCCACGCGGTTGCGCTGCACCCCGGTCCCGTCCGTTTCGGGAATTCCCCCTGCCTATCTGATACGGTTTCGTCAACGTGCCTGGGTCAGTTCATGCCGATCCATCTACCGGCTCCATGCCTGGAGAGACGCCCCATGAGACACCCCATTCGCAGGTCTCGCTCCCTTTTGTTCCTCATACTTGCCGCCGTTCTTGTGTTGCAGGCGCTGCCTTTCTCGCTGATCGCACAAGAGACCGAACCGGCGCAGGAACAGCCCGGCGACGAGTTGCTGCCCGCCTTTGCGCCGGGCCAGCTCATCATCGCCTTCCAGCCCTGGGTCACCGAGGATGAGATCACGGAGTTTTACGAGGAATATGACCTGACGCATATGGAAAACCTGGACCCGGCCGCGCCCGAAGACAGCGCCGCATTGGTGCTGGCCTTCGTGCCCGCGGACGTGACGCCCAGCCTCGTGGACACCATGGAGCGCGATCGCGCGCGTCCGCTTCGCGGAGCCCAACTACATCCTGCAGATCGCGGCCGAGCCGGACGATCCCGACTGGGAGAAGCTGTGGGGTCTGAACAATACCGGCCAGACCGGCGGGACGGCCGGCGCGGACATTGACGCCGTCGCCGGGTGGGACGTGACCACCGGCTCGTCCAGCGTCATCGTCGTCGTCATCGATTCCGGCGTGGACTACACGCACGAAGATCTGGTCGACAACATGTGGAAGAACCCCGGCGAATGTCCGGGCGGCGTCTGTGAGAAGAACGGCGTGGACGACGACGAGAACGGCTACGTCGACGACTTCCACGGCGTCAACACGGTCACCGACAGCGGCGATCCCATGGACGACTACGGCCACGGCACGCATGTGGCGGGCACGATCGGCGCAGTGGGCGACAATGGCGTCGGCGTGGCCGGCGTCAACTGGGACGTCAAAATCATCGGCTGCAAGTTTCTCGGCGCCGGCGGCGGCGGCACGGTTTCCAGCGCGGTCAAATGCTTCAACTACGTGAGCCAGCTCAAGAACGAGCAGAACGAGAATATCGTCGCCACCAACAACAGTTGGGGCGGGGCCGCTTCGCAGGCCCTCATGGAGGCGATGGAGGGCGAGGACCAGCCACTGCACATTCTGCGCGGCCGGCAACGGCGGTTCCGACCAGCCCCACTACCCCGCTGCGTATGACCTGGACAATATCATCTCCGTCGCGGCCACGGACCACTCTGACCTATACACGGGGTTCAGCAACTACGGCGATACCGTCGACATGGCCGCTCCGGGCGAGTCCATCTATTCCACCGTGCCCACGGGCAACTGCAACCTGTGCGATCCTTCCGGTTACAACGAGGTCGACGGCACGTCTATGGCCACGCCGCACGTGGCCGGGGCCGCCGCGCTCATCGCCGCCGAGTATCCCTCTTTGACCCTGGCGCAGATACGCGAGCGCATCCTCACCGGCGTGGATCCACTGGCCGATGCGTCGAAGTTCACCGTGACCAACGGACGTCTGAACCTGCTCAATTCGTTGGAGGACGACGACACGCCGCCGGCCGCAGTCAACGATCTCGCCGCGACCAAGTTCTTCATGACCGAGGTGGAACTGCACTGGACGGCCACCGGCGATGACGGCATGTCGGGACGCGCGAACAAGTACGACGTGCGCTATTCCATGTCGCCCATCACGCCGGAGAACTGGGACAATGCCTCGCAGACGACAGGCGCGCCCGTCCCCGGTGACCCGGGCGACAAGGAGGAGTTCACAGCGTCGGGATTGGAACCGGGCACAGTCTACTACTTTGGCGTGCGCGTGCTCGACAACGTCGGCAACGCGTCGGATCTGTCGAACATCGTGATCGCCACGACGACCCAGGGCACGATCGTCTTCGAGGACAACGTCGAGGGCGGTGAGGGCGAGTGGGAGATCGTCGGCGAGGATGCCCTGTGGCACATCTCCGAGCACCGCGCCAACAGCCCCACGCACTCTTGGTACTACGGCGACGAGGCCACGCGACAATATGACACCGGCGAACACACGCAGGGCATGCTCATTTCGCCGCCCATCGCGTTGACGACCAACGAGGACGTCCTCCTGCAGTTCTACGAGTGGAGCGAGGTGGAGAGCAGCCCGGCCTATGACCGCACACGCGTGCAGATCTCCGTGGACGAGGGCAAGTCTTGGGAGACGGTCTTCGAATCGCACGGCACCAACGACCAGTGGATGAAGCGGGCCGTCAGCCTCACGCAGTACGTGGGCGACGCCAGCGTGATCCATGTACGCTTCTGGTTCGATTCTATCGACAATCGCTTCAATTCCTTCGAAGGCTGGTATGTCGACGACATCCAGGTGCTGGAAGGCGCGCCGGGTCTGCCCGGTGAAGGGCCGGCGCAGGCGAACCTCTTCATCCAGGATGACAACATCGGCTTCAGCACTGCCAACCCGATTGCCGGCAGCAGCGTGCAGGTCACGGCGCTGGTGGTTAACAATGGCTCCGCGGACGCCGAAGAGGTGCGCGTGGAGTTCCGCGAAGTCATCGACGAGACGTCCGTCCCCATCGGCGCGCCGCAGACCATCGCCAGTATCGGCGTGGGCGGCAGCGGAATCGCCCAGATATCCTATGTGCCGAGCGGGAGCCCGGGCGAGCGCACCATCGAGGTGACCGTCGATCCGTTCAACCTCATCCCCGAGGCCAACGAATCCGACAACCAGGCCAGCCGCACGTTGACCGTGGAAGAGGCCCCGGCCGCAAACCTGGTCATCACGGACGACAACATCAGCTTCAGCCCGCAGAACCCGGCCCCCGGCGAGCAGGTAACCGTGCGCGCCGTGGTGCTGAACGACGGCTCAGTGCAGGCCGCGGATGTGGCAGTGCAGTTTGTGGACGCCACGAACAGTTCGGCCACCGCGCCGATTGGCCCCAGCCAGGTAATCGATCTGCTCGGCCCCGGCGAGAGCGGCGCGGTCGAGGTGACGTACGATACGACCGGCCCGGCGGAGGACCGCAAGATTCGGGTCGTCGTCGACCCGCAGAACGCCATCCAGGAGAGCGACAAGGACGACAACGAGGCGTCGAAGACCCTGGAGTTGTTGGCGCCGCCGCTGCCCAACCTCAGCGTCGACAGCGATGATGTCGGCTTCGATCCGGTCGAGCCCGACTCCGGCGATGAAGTGACCGTCAGCGCAACCGTGTTCAACGAAGGCGAGGTGGAGGCGGTGAACGTGGTCGTGCAGTTCGCCGACGTGACCGGCAGCGCCACGCTTCCCATCGGGCAGGCGCAGACCGTTGCGTCGATTCCGCCCGGAGCCAGCGCCGCGGTTCAGGTGACTTACCCGACCGCGGGCCGCAGCGGTGACCGCAAGATCGAGGTGACTGTCGATCCGCAGAACTTCATTGCTGAGTCTTCAGAATTCGACAACGACGCCACGGTGACCCTGTCCGTCACGCCGCCGCCCATCGCCAATCTGGTGATGGCCAGCAGCAATATCGGCGTCAGCCCGCTCAACCCCAAGCAGGGCCAGGCTGTCGTCATCCGCGCCGCCGTGCTCAATGACGGCTCCCTCGACGCTGCCGACGTGATCGTGCAATTCCTCGACGTCACCGACGACGAGATCGTACCCATCGGCGAGAAGCAGGTTCTGCCGCTGGTTGCCGCAGGCGGCAGCGCCGTGGCCGAGATGACGTATGATACATCCGGTCTGGACGGCACGCGCAGCATAGAAGTCAGCGTGGACCCCAACAACTTTGTTGAGGAGGCCAACGAGGAAGACAACGCGGCCACCCGCACGGTGACGATTGCCTCCGCGGCCATGCCCAACCTGACGATGTTGTCCATCAACATCAGCTTCGAACCGCCCGCGCCGACCGAAGGCGACGAGGTCACCATCCGCGCCGTGGTGTTGAACAACGGCGCAGCAGATGCCGAGCGCGTACTCGTGCAGTTCGTGGATGTGACCAACGGTGGGTTCGAGCCCGTGGGCAAGGAACAGACCATCGAGGTCGTGTCCGCCGGCCGCAGTGCGTCCGCTCAGGTCGTCTTCGACACGACGGGCAAGACCGGCAGCCGCCGCTTCCAGATTCTCGTGGACTCGAACAACCTCGTGGCGGAGAGCGACGAGAATGACAACGAGGCGATCGCCTCGCTGGTGGTGAATCCGCCGCCGCTGCCCAACCTGGCGGTGATGGAGGGCGGCGTGGGCTTCAACCCGCTCCACCCGGCAGACGGCGACAAGGTGCTCGTCAACGTCACCGTGCAGAACCGCGGCGACGCCGGCGCCGACGGCGTCGTCGTGCAGGTGCTCGACGTCAGCGAAGGCGAGACAGTACCCGTCGGCGACGTGCAGACCATCGAGTCGATTCCCGCCGGCAGCGTGGGGACCGTGGAGGTCGTCTACGATGCAGCCGACAAGGAAGGCGTGCGCCAGTTGCGCGTGCTCGTCGACCCGAGCAACTTCATCGTCGAGTCCGACGAATCCGACAACCGAGCCACGGCGGCCCTGCTCGTGGATGCGCAGGATGCGCCCAACCTCGTAGTGCAGACCAGCAACATCGGCTTCAGCCCGCCTTCGCCCATGGACGGCGACCTGGTGACGCTGACCGTGACCATCCTCAACAACGGCAGCGCGGAGGCGAATGACGTCCTGGTGCAGTTCGTCGACGCCACGGACGGCGGCGCGGAGCCCATCGGCGCCAAGCAGACGATTGCGACGCTGGCCGTGGGCGAAAACGCGCTCGCGACCGTGGTCTACGACACGTCCGACAAGGCCGGCGCGCGGCGCATCCGCGTGGTGGCCGATCCGCATATGACGATTGCCGAAGTGTCGGAAATGGACAACGAAGCAGTAGCCATACTCCACGTCGAGCCCGCGCCCACGCCCAACCTGGCTGCCTCCGATCAGAATATCGGATTCAGCAACGTGAACCCGAGTCCGGGCGAGGAGGTCGAGGTAACCGCCACCGTGCTGAATATCGGCACGGCCCCGGCGCAGAATGTCGTCGTGCAGTTCGTGGACGCCACCGGCGGCAACGTGCCCATCGGCTCCAGCCAGGTGATCAGCAGCATCCCGGACGGCGGCAGCGGTGTGGCGACGATACTGTTCACGCCGTACAGCGGCGGCGATCACAAGATCCAGGTCATTGTCGACCCGAACAACCTGATTCGCGAGCTGGACGAGAACGACAACCGCGCCGTGGCCACGCTCAGCGTGCGCTCCGAGCCCATCGCCAACCTCAGCGTGCGTTCGAGTTCGATTCGGCTTCGATCCCGCGGAGATTGCGCCGGACGTGACAGCCCAAATCTTCGCCACCGTGCGCAATGAGGGCGGCGCCGCTGCCGGTGAGGTGCTGGTCCAATTCCTGGACGTCACCGACGACGGCTCCACCCCGATCGGCGACACGCAACTCATCGAAGGCATCGCCGCAGGCAGCAGCGCGGTTGCCGGAGTGACCTATGATGTCGCCGCCTTCGCCGGCGGCGCCGCAGTCGACCGCGAGATCCAGGTGGTCGTCGACCCGACCAACGCCGTGCCGGAATCGAGCGAAAGCGACAACGAGGCCACGGCGACGCTGAGCATGATCGAGCAGCCCAGCGCCAACCTGGCCATGGTGGAGGAGAACATCACCTTCAGCAACCCGGCCCCCGTGGACGGCGACTCCGTGTTGGTCAGCGCGCTGGTGCTGAACACGGGCACAGCGGATGCCGCGGACGTGACCGTGCAGTTCGCAGACGCGACAGACTCGGACGCCGCGCCCATCGGCGCGCAGCAGGTGATCCCCGTAGTGCCCGCAGGCGGCAGCGCCATCGTGCAGGTCACGTACGACACCTCCGGCAAGGCAGGCGAGCGCGACATCGAAGTCACAGTGGACCCGAACAACTTCATTCCGGAATCCAAGACCAGCGACAACACGGCCTCGCGCACGCTCGAAGTCAACGCCGCGGCGCTGCCCAATCTCGTCGTGTCGTCCGGCAACATCGGACTGAAGCCGCCCGCCCCGACGGACGGCCAACCCGTGAGCGTGCAAGCGGCCGTCTTCAACCACGGTGCAGCCGGCGCCCGCGACGTGGTCGTGCAGGTGATGGACATCACAGAAGGCAACCCGTCGCCGGTCGGCGCGCCGCAGGTGATTCCGCGCTTGGCCGCGGGTTCCAGCGGCAGCGTGGTCGTCGTCTACGACACGGCAGGCAAGCAGGGAGACCGCGTCCTGCAGGTGACGGCGGACCCCAACAACTTCATCCGGGAGACCGACGAGAGTGACAACACGGCGGACAAGACCGTCGCGGTCTCACCGCCGCCCGCGCCAAACCTGGTGGCGCTCTCCAGCAATGTGGAATTCGACCCTGCGGATCCGCAGGACGGCAGGCTCGTCGCCGTGCGCGCTACAGTCATCAACAACGGCACGGCCGCGGCCACGGACATCGTGGTGCTGCTCTCCGACGTGACCGGCGGTGAAGCCGAGCAGATCGGCCAGGCGCGCTTGATCGACAGCCTGGCGCCGGCCGCCAGCGCTACGGTGCAGGTGCAATATGACACCACCGGCAAGCAGGGCGAGCGTCGCATCCAGTTCGAGATCGACCCCAACAACACGATTGCCGAGTCGAACGAAACGGACAACAAGACCGTGGCGCTGCTGACGGTGGCCCCGCCGCCTGCGCCGAATCTGGTCCTGACCGAGAACAACATCAGCTTCACGCCGTCGTCGCCCTCGGATGGAGAAGAGGTCGTCATTGCGGCCACCGTTCTGAACGATGGCGTGCGTGGCGGCGGCAAGGTCGAGGTGGCCTTCTTCGACGTCACAAACGGCGCACCGCAGGCCATCGGCGACATCCAGATCATCGCCGGCCTGCCGGCAGGCGAGAGCGGCAAGGCCGAAGTTGTCTATGACACCACCGGCAAGGAAGGCGAACGCACGATTCAGGTCGTGGTCGACCCGGACAACAAGGTGGCCGAGATGGACGAGGACGACAACGAGGCCGAGAAGACGCTGACCGTGCTGCCGGTGGCGGAGGAGCCCGCCGAGCTGCCGAACCTGAGCATCACATCCGAGGGCATCGCCTTCGACCCGGAGAGCCCGGTCCCCGGCGACGTGGTCACCGTGACCGCGACGATCTCCAACACGGGCGATGCGGATGCCGGTGACGTGGTCGTGCGCTTCCTCGATGCCAGCGACGACGAGACCGTGCAGATCGGCGACGACCAGACCGTCGACGCCATCGACGCCGGCGACGCTGCGACCGCCACTGTCGCGTATGACACCACCGACCTCAGCGGCGAGCGCACGATCACGGTCGCAGGTCGACCCGGACGGCGACATCGATGAGAGCGACGAGGAGGATAACGAGGCCAGCGCCACCCTATCCGTGGGCGGCGAGAATGGCGAGGACGGGGGAGAGCCCGAGAACGGTGAAGACGGTGAAGACGGCGAGGAGGGTGAGGGCGACGACGGCGGTGGAAGTGTGGACGGCGACGAAAACACTGAACCCACGGCGCTGGACCCGCGGCCCAACCTCGTCGTCTCCGCCATCGGCGGCGACCCCGCGGTCACCATGCGCGACGGCGTGTTGACCGTCGCCGCGCTGGTGCAGAACGTGGGTGACGGCGAGGCGCGCGATGTCAGCGTCGCCTTCGCGGCCAACCCGGCGGCGGCCGTCATCCCGCTAGATGCGCCGGTGGTGGCTTCCCGGCTGGCCCCCGGCGAGGAGATGCGCGTCGAGGCGCGCTATGGCGCTGACGCCGGAGCCGGTCTCTACTCGTTCCAGGTAGTGGCAACCCGGACAACCGCATCCGCGAGCTGGACGAAGGCGACAACGTCCTGCGCGGAGTTGCAACTCCGGTGGGCCGCGGGACGCTGATTTTCGCTGATTAAGCTGATCTTGGCTTTGCTCTGATGAGGCGCTGCGGTAGGGCCGCAGGGGGGACGCTGATTTTCGCTGATTAGGCTGATTTTCGCTTGACTCTGTTGAGGCGAGCTTCAGTCTTGGGCAGAAGCTTCATCTGCGGAACGCCCCAAAGAAAATCAGCCAGGATCAGCTCAATCTGCGCAGATCAGCGTCCCATCTTCCGCGTCAGCGCCCCAACACCCCCTGCGCCTGCACCAGCACACGGTCGAAGTCCAGGTCACTGCGCCGCGTCTCGACGCTGTATGTGGTCACGACGCCAGGGTCCAGGGCTGCAGTCGCCACCGAGCCCGGGTACGCATCCAACACATGCCCGGCCGCGTCATAGAACGTGGCCGCCACGGCGATATTCGACATGGGCGAGAAACCGTCGTTACGCAGATCGCCGCGCACGCTAACGCTCGGTTCCGTCTCCACTTCCTCGCTGACGATGGTGATGCGGTCAAAGCCCTGCGCCGTGAGCTCGTCCCAGCGCAGGGCCAACTCGTAGGTGCTGACCGACGCCGGCGCGTTGGCCAGCACGATCTTGAACGGGTTGTTCTGCGTCGGCAACGTCTGCGGCAGGAACGCCAGCGCTTCCTGCGCCCCGATCAGCTTGCCGCCCTGGTCGAAGAAGGCAGCGCTCACGGTCACATTGTAGACGGGATTCCCGGAACCGTTGGCTACTTCGCCCACCACGAGCATGTCGGACCCCTGGCGCACGCTGCGATGGTCGCGCACAAAGACGGCGTTGGGCAACGACGTGGGCGTGGGCGATGGGCCCTCCGTGGGCGTGACCGTCGGCGTCGGCGTGGGCGGTTCCGGCGTTGGCGTCTCAGTCGGCTCCGGCTCCGGCGTGTCGTCGGTGCGGGCGTGTCTGTCTCTTCCGGTGCGGGCTCTTCCGGTGCGGGCGGCTCGGTCGGGGCGACCTGTGTGATCGTCGGCGACGCCGTGATCACTACCGTCGGCGTGATGACCGGCGTGACCGACGGCGACCCGGTAGGCATCGCCGTCACGGTGATCGAGGGCGTGGCGTCCACGGGCATGAGCGGCGATTCGCCGCCTGGCGCAGCGTCCGCCGGGCCGGCCAGCGGTGACGCCAGTGGCGACGCCGGCAGCGGCGCGGGCGCAGGCGACGTCATCGCGGCGCACGCTCCCATCGCCAAGAGGCCGATGGCGAACACGATGGCGAGTATCAGGGTCTTCATGGTTCGTCTCCCTTTCTGCCGGCTTCGGTTCCCATTCCCCACGAAGCATAGTTCCATTTTACAATAGGCTCGATCACGTTGCCCAAGCGCCTATTTTCGCGGCGGCCATGTGCGGCCCCGCGCGTGGCGGCGACGGACTACGGAAGGCGATACGATGGACGCACGAATCGAGCAACACTTGCGCGCCGTGTATGGCGCAGAGGCAGCGCAACAGGTGATGGAGGCGCTCGCGCCCAGGCTGGCGAGCTTTCGCGCCGATCATGCGGAGCTTTCCAACCAGGGCCGCGGCGAGCCCCCTTTCAGCGAGCGGGACGTCGTGCTCATCACCTACGGCGACCAGATTCAAGAGCCGGGTGTCGCCCCTCTGCACTCGTTGCACGACGTCTTGTCTCAACAAGTGGGCGACGTCATCAACACGGTCCACATTCTGCCCTTCTACCCGTATACGTCGGACGACGGCTTCTCCGTCACGGACTACCTGGCAGTCGATCCCGCGCTCGGTGACTGGGACGACGTCCAGCGCCTGGGCGCCGACTTCCGCCTCATGTTCGATGCTGTGATCAACCACATGTCCCAGGCCGGCGAGTGGTTCCAGGCCTATTTGCGCGACGAGGCCCCGTTCAGCGGCTACTTCATCAGCGTCGATCCTGCCGCCGACCTGTCGCAGGTGGTGCGCCCGCGCACCTCGCCCCTGCTCACGCCCTTCGACGCGGCAGGCGGCGCGCGCCACGTGTGGACGACGTTCAGCGCGGACCAGGTCGATCTCAACTACGCGGACACGAATCTGCTGCTGGCGATCGTCGACGTGCTGCTTACCTATGTGGAAATGGGCGCACGCCTGATCCGACTCGACGCCATCGCCTTTCTGTGGAAGGAGATCGGCTCGTCCTGTCTGCATCTGGCGCAAACGCACCACATCATCCGCTTTCTGCGCGCCGTGCTCGACGCGACGGCCCCGGACGTCCTGCTGGTGACTGAGACCAATGTACCCCATGCCGACAACGTCAGCTACTTCGGCGACGGCCACAACGAGGCGCAGATGGTCTACAACTTCACGCTGCCGCCGCTTACGCTACATGCGTTCCAGAGCGGCGACGCCCGGCGCCTGACCGCCTGGGCGCAGACGCTGGAGACGCCGTCCGCCGACACCGCGTTCTTCAACTTCATGGCCTCGCACGACGGCATAGGACTGCGCCCTGTGGAGGGCATCCTCAGCCCGAACGAAGTGGACGCGCTGGCGCGGCGCGTCGAGGCGCACGGCGGGTTCGTCTCGTACCGCACGAATGCGGACGGTTCACAGAGTCCGTACGAGCTGAATATCGTCTACTACGACGCGCTCAACGACCCCAATGCCGGCGAGGCGCAGGAGACGCAGGTGGCCCGCTTCCTGTGCAGCCAGGCCATCCTGCTGAGCCTGGTCGGCGCGCCCGGCATCTACGTGCACAGCCTCTTCGGCAGCCGCAATTGGCGCAGAGGGCGCGCAACAGACGGGCCGCCACCGCACCATCAACCGGCGCAAGTTCCGCCGCAACGAGTTGGAAGCCGACCTGGCGGACGCAGACAGCGTGGCGCATGAGGTTTTCGCAGGCTACCGGAGGCTACTCACTTGCCGCGTGCGCGAGCCCGCCTTCCATCCAGCAGGTCGCCAGCAGGTGATCGACGCGCACCCGTCCCTGTTTGTACTCGAGCGCACAGCGCCCGATGCGGCAAGCCGCGTACTCTGCCTCCACAACGTGAGCGGTCAGCCGGCGCCCGTCGACATCACGCAGGAGCTCTTGGCCGTGGCTGCCGGAGGCCCCGTGGTCGACCTGATTTCGGGGCGCACGTTCCCGGCGAGCGCGCTCGGGACCTTGCACCTCGCGCTGGAGCCGTTCGGCGTGCTGTGGTTGAAGGCTGCGTAGGCGCGCCGCGGGTTGGCGCTGAATCGGCGCGGGAGTGTTCAATCAGACGCGGTCAGCATGGGCTGCGTGCGACTTGCGCCAAGCGCACAAGAAGTGTAAATCAAAGAAAGTGACGGCAAGCATGAGTTTGCAGCTTTCAGCAATCGGCTTCGACGCCGACGACACGCTGTGGCACAACGAGACGCTCTATACGATGACGCAGGCCAAATTCCGCGATCTCCTGTCCGCCTACCACGACCCCGATTGGATCGACCAGAAGCTGTACGAGACGGAGATGGCGAATCTGCACCGCTTCGGCTACGGCATCAAGAGCTTTGCGCTCTCCATGATCGAGACGGCCATCGAACTGACCGAAGGCAGGGTCACCGGCCGCGAGGTGCAACAGATCATCGACGCCGCCAAGGAGATGCAGTCCTCGCGCGTGGAGCCGCTCCCCTGCGTGCCGGAGACATTGGCGACGCTGGGCGAACGCTATCCGCTGATCCTTATCACCAAAGGGGATCTCTTCGACCAGGAGTCCAAGCTGGCGCGTTCCGGCCTGTCGGACTATTTCGCCGCCGTGGAGGTGCTGAGCGAGAAAGATGAGGCCGCCTACCGCCGCGTGCTGGACGCCCACACCATCGCGCCGCACTCGTTCCTCATGGTGGGCAACTCCGTGCGCTCGGACATACTGCCGGTCTTGGCCCTGGGCTCGGACGCGATTCACATTCCCTATGAGACAACCTGGGCGCACGAACAGGTCGACCACGAGGCCCTCGACCAACCGTTCGCGCAGTTGAGCAGCATGTGCGAGCTGATCCCCCATCTGGATCGCATGGCAAACGGCGAGGGAGTGTAGGCGCATGCGACGAAGCGCGCGGTCGTACCTGTTGGTGGCGATACAGTTCGGGGCGCTGGCCGTGATCGCGCTGACGGGTCCCTGGTTCGCGCGCCAGCCCGTGCTGCTCGCCGTGCAGGCGGCGGGCGTCGCCGTCGCGCTGTGGGCGATCGCCTCCATCCGCCTGCGCGATCTGAGCATCCTGCCCGACGTGCAGGAGGGGGCCATGTTTGTGCGCCGCGGACCCTATCGCTACATACGGCATCCCATGTACGCGGGGCTGCTGCTGGCGACGCTGCCCGCCGTCATCGCCGCGCCCACGCTCGTGCGCATCGGCGCGTGGATCGTGCTATTGATCGACATACTGGTGAAGCTGCACCACGAGGAGCGCCTGCTACAGCAGGCCTTCGAGGAGTACCCTGCCTACCGCCAACAAACCAAGCGCCTCATCCCCAAAATCTACTAACCCCCACGCTCAGAAGCCCATTGAACCTTGAGCTTTGAACTCCTGGAACCCCTACCCCCACACCACCCCACAAACCGTCACCGCAGAAGAATCCGTCGCGTCCGCCGGGCACGAAGCGTACCCGTGCAGCTCGCCCGTTTGCGCACCTAGCAGTCGCAACGTCAGGTAGATGGGCGACACGCCGCATACGTTGTTGCGGTCGCGCACGCGGCGGATGGACTCGAAGAAACCGGGCGCATCCACGCGCAGCATGTGGCGGATCAGATCCTCGTCGGCCGCCTTCACGTCCTGCCGCGCCTGCGAAGTCAACGCCTCGCCGCCAAACGCCGTCCCCACATGGGACAGATCGCCGGACGCAATCACCGCCACTCGCCGGCCCGCGCTCGCCTCGCGCAGCGCACCCAGGACGCGATTGCTCTGGCTGTCCGTTTCCGGCGACGCCCCGTTCATGACGTAGCCGTGTAAGGATCCCACCAGCGCGGGGACCATCTCCACCGGTTCGCCCCCACGCATGTGGTGCAGCCAAGCGGCCACCAGCTCCAACGAATGCTCGCCGCGGTGGCGCAGTTCCCCGGCATAGGCGGCCTCTTCGCCGATGGCGGCCGCGACGCGGTCCACGATGTCCGTCGCCGTGGGCAGCACGCCGTACGGCGTCGCATAGCTCTGCCGCGTCAACGTGAACGGGTCGTTGCCGTAGTGATCCGTACCCAGCAGGATCACCAAATCCGCCGCGCGCACCGCCTCCGCCGCCTGCTTCCACACCTGCGCGTAGACCGGCCCGCCGCGCGGGAAGTCGATGTGCGGGCTGAGCAGGCCGAAGCGGCCCGCGTCCATGGCGTCGACCAGGTCTGTGCGCGGGGGGACGAACGGCAGCTCATCCAAGTACGCGTCCAGGTATGCCGCGGAGGTCTGCCGCTGAATCCGGGTATCCTTGCCCGGCCAGCATCGGCGGTCGAAACGGCGCGCTGCGGTAGGCGTCGACGGCGTGGTGCTGCGCCTCGCGGGCCCGGTCGTTATCCAGCAGATACGCCTCGTCCAGCACGTTGATCAGGCCCTGCAATTCGCCGGCGGGCATGGGCGCGCCGAAGCGCCGCTGGAAGGCCTGCGCCGCCTCTTGGGCGGGCGTTCTGCCGTCCAGCGACGCAAGCACGACGCCCCACGGCTGCGGCACGAGCAGAGAGGTTTCGCTCAGGCCCAGCGGATCGCGCAATAGAAAGTAGACATGGCCGTTCTGCACCTGCGTGCGCACGTCGACAGGTCGGAGCTTCGGGTAGTCGGTCGTAGATGCTGTGCTCATCACATCTGCCTGTAGCGGAGTGGGTAGGTAGATTGTTCGCGAACACGACAGACGGTCAGGGAGCGTGGAGCGAAATTCGTCTGCTCAGGAACGCGAGATTGCTCGCTCCGCTGCCGCTGTGGGGCCACTTCGTGAACGGTATGACAATCGCCTTCGGAACGAACCAGCAAGAGAATCGCGACGCTTGAATCCACGCAAACACCGTGTATGATAGGGAATCGCAAACCGGTGTCAAGTTCGCCGCGCGGAGGAATGGCCCGGCGCATTCCCAGGAGGAGGGACGAGATGGCGTACTATGTTGTACGAGCGGAGTTGAACGAGGAGGACATGGCGACGCTTGCGGACCACCTGCGCGAGAACGCGTACGTTGCATTGCAGCCCTTCGGCCAGTCGCTGACCAAGGGCCTGCGCGGCATGCGCCGCCTGCCCGACGGCCGCGTCGCCTGGGAAGAGGAAGACTATTGCACGCCGCCCCTGCGCATGGAGCGCGAAGCCGTGCTGGACGAATTCTTCACCAATCTGGAGGTCGAGCACGTGGCGGAAGGCGAGGGCTGGGCACAATTGAAGGAGCTCCCCGCGTCTTCGACACACTCGACGGGGTGTAGGCGCGATCGCCTGCCGGCGCGGCGCAAGGCAGCGTAGAAGTTGCCACACGCATACGTTTGGTTTCAACGCCTACTGAAGTAGTCCTACTTCGCGGCCATGCGGTCAAGAGCGCCAGTCGAAGATTGGAGAAATCGAGATGCGTGACAGAATCGATTATGTCGAGAGCTACTCCATTGCGGTCAACTGTCGATAGGCGCGGATCAACGCCTGCACGACCGGACCAGCAGCAGCAACTTCTGTGCCCCGCTTTTCACTTGTATCCTGTTGGGTCGCCCGTAGACCGTCCGCCTGGTCCAGCAATGCCTGGGCTTGTTGCCGCGTGTGATGCCATGCAGCCGGATGATGCGCAACAAATCGCAAGAGTTCGGCAGGCGACGGTGAGTCCGCCTGTGCGACATCTACCATGAACAACGTACCCAGCGCAAGCGCAGCCAGCGCCACTGGACGCGCGTTGGTCTCCAACGCTATCTTCAGCGCGCGCTGCAGATGCTCAGCGCCATCTGTGATACGAGACTCGTCGAGAGAGAGTTGCGCCAATGCCAGCCGCACCTTTGACTCCTCACCCGCGTTTCCTTAGATCGTGGCAGTACTGCAAACTTTGCTCAAGTAGATCGCGAGCGGCGGCGAACTCATGGCGTTGATACGCTACCTGACCTAAACCGATCAGATAGACGGGTTTATGACGCGAAACCGCCAGTTCCTCGCAGATACCACGCGCCTCATCGAAGTAGCGCTCCGCCATGCTCGTTTGCCGCGTGTGGAGCGCCACATCCCCCGATCCCATCAGATGGCGCGCCGTCAGGTCGAGATTAGACAACGTTCGCGTTATGGCCAATCCTTCCTGTATCAGGTGTTCGGCTTCTTCATATTCGCCGCGACAATCGGCAATGCGGCCAAGATCGAGATGCGAATAAGCGATTCCAGTCAGATCGTTAAAATCCTCACGGATAGCCAACCCTCGGCGCACAAGCGACTCCGCCTGCTCATAGTCACCCATCCCGTAACAGGCGCGACCCCAGTTATTCAGTGAGTAGGCGTGGCGGCTGAGTTCGCCGATGCGGACGTAGAATTCGATACTGCGCGCGAATAGGTCAGCCCCTTCCAAAAACCGGCCCTGAAACTCTGCCAGATGGCCCAGGTATAGCCAGGCACGCGCGATTTCGACCGGATCGTCAATTTCCTCGCTAAATTGGAGAGCAGAGCGGATATGCGCCTCCGCCTTCTCTTCATGACCAACGAAATAGGTCCATAGCCCAAGGCTATTGTGGGCCACCGCCAACTCGCCGCGTACATCCATGTCCGTTTCTTGACCGACCTGGGTGAGAATCGCAATCGACCGTTCCCATTCGGCAATGCTCTGGGGATACAAGCCCCCGATGCGTGTCCACAAGTACGCGTGTCTTGCGAGAATGCAGGCCAGCAGAACCTGCCACTGGGCGGGCGTCCACTCATCAGCATGCGTCTCACCATCGCGGTACTCGTCTGAGCCATCTACGGCTCGGAGCGCATACTCCAGGCCCTGGAATCCCTGCTGTGGGTATCCGCCAATCTCTGCGAAATAGTACCAGGCATCTACGCATGCGTGGAGTAGATGAAACTGCCCCTGATCAATGGCCGAATACCAGGCGGTGCGCACATTCTCTTGCTCGGTGCGTATTTCTGCCAGCGCTTCCAGTTGCCCGCTGCTGCGTAGATTTTCCGTGCGATCCGCCAGAAACCGGCAGTAAAAGGCGGCATGCGCCCGGCGAGCGACGGATTCCAGATCTGCGTCCGCCTCCAGTTTCTCGCTGGCGAATTGGCGCAGCAGTTCGTGGACATCGTACCGGCCGGTTTGGGTATGGCGCACCAGCGACTTATCCACCAGTGAAACCAACATAGGCAGCGAGACGCCCGTCACCTGCACTGCGGCTTCGCGGCTGAAACCGCCGCGGAAGACAGAAAGCGCAGCATACGCTTGTTGTTCTTGCGGCGTCAGCATCTGCCACGACTGGCGGAAGACTGCGCGCAGGCTGCGATGACGTTCAGGAATGTTGCGAACTGTGGTGGAGAAGAAGTCGATGCCCTTTTCGATCTCGCGCACGATCTCATCCAATGTCATGACGCGAGTCCAACCCGCCGCCAACTCCAGACCGAGCGGCATACCCTGCATCAGGCGGCAGATTGTCGCAATGGATGCCAGATCGCCGTGTGTAGGGATGAAGCGACCGTTCACTTGCACCGCCCGTTGGATGAACAGTGTCACCGAGTCGTAGTCCGCCGGACCCTCCTGTGCATCCGCACGCGGGTAGGCCAACCCTGGAAGATCGAGCGTCCATTCTTCGTTCAGGTTGAGCCGCTCGCGTGTGGTCACCAGCAGCTTGACGTTCGGCGCAGTTCGCCAAAATATCGGCCACAAAGTCTGCTGCCGGCAGAAGCTGCTCGAAATTGTCCAGCACGATCAGTGCGTTTCTGGATCGCAGCTGGCTCAGAATCATACTCTCCAGATCGCTGCCCGCGGAAGAAAACCCCAGTGTATCTGCGATGGCCGTGATCATATCCTGTCGCGTGGTGATGGCGGCCAGAGCTACGAAGTAGACGCCGTCGGCAAACCTTCCGTCTGCCAGTTGTTCCTCGGCTGCCGCCACTGAAAGACGCGTCTTGCCTATCCCGCCCGGCCCCAACACCGTCGCCAAGCGCACAGCCGGATCGCCAAGCCATTCGCGCAGCAAATTGAGTTCGTCCACCCGTCCCACAAGTGGCGTCGCCTGTACCGGCAAGTTACTGGACGGTACGGGCGCGTTCGTTTCTTCCGCTGACTCGGCTGAAACAGTGGTTGCACTGTCGTGGGTTGCCTCCAGATATCCGTACCCAGCCGCCACAAGCAGTTCTTGCCGCCGCCCCGAAGCGCCCAGGAGATCGGCGACACGCGCCACCGTGTCCGGGTCACCCGGACGCGAACCGTGGTTCAGCCAGCGATTCACCGTGCTTGGGTTGACATCCAGTCGCCGCGCCAACCAGGCTGGCGAGCGGTCCGCGTCGATAAGGAGCTGGTTAAGTTGTTCGGCAAAATCGGGAAAGTAGCTCATCTGCAATGATTTATTGCATCAGGTGCACGGTACATGCACTCCACCTGCAATCTCCTTCGGTTTTAATGGAGTCAATCAAGCAGAGGACGCTGTACGTGACTCGGACAAGCATTCAGCATAGGGGAGAGATTCAAGATGATAGCCACAAATCCAACGATCAGCGAAGGCGTAGTGGCCTCGATTCAGCAGGATTATATCACAGCCGCACAGCGCCATTGCATGATCAGATCGGTTTCCGGCCCACCGCGATGGAGGGGTTGGCTCTCGCAGGCCCAGCGACTGGCAGTCCGTCTTGCCAGCCAAGGCGAAGATTCACAGAACACTCACGCCGCCGCCGAACCGGAATCTCAAGCCGCCTGTTAGCCCCGATTTCCAGACGGCAACTCATCCGCGAGGAGAGCAGTATCCGTCACGCTGTAGCGGGTACTGCTCTCCTGGCGGACAACCCCTCAACGTCCGCCATAGCACAATCAAAAAGGGAACTCGATAGTTGCCAACCGTTCCAGAATCCTCACGATTGCGCCTTATTCCACGTTCAAGGGTGGTCCAAGCAACTCCATACCGTGCGCACGCCCCAGGTCGGCATCTAGCGGCAGCATCGCATCGCCCTTGATCACCTCGCGAAAAATAGCCTCCATCTTGTTCGCTGGCACGAACTCGATCAGCATTCTGCCCGTTGTATCGCCGACATGGGCCCAAACGTGCGGACTCTCGCGGGGCAAGATCGAATCGCCTGACCGAAGCTGGAGTCTTTCCGGACCAATATCGACCACGAACTCGGCCTCAGCCGCATAGAACCACTCGTCCTGGTCGTGGTGCAAGTGGCGCGCCGGGCCTCCCTTTGTGCGGAACGTGTTCTCCAGAGTCAAGACGCCTGTACTATCGTCCACGCCCACATGAGTGCCGCCGGAGCAAGCAATAACGGCGGTCAGGCTGCACAGGCTCCAGGCCGCAGCCGAGGGACTGTGAGCGCCATCTCTATCAAGTCGGTTGCGAGTCCAGTCATTCGGCTCGCTACGGTGCAAGCGTCTACGGTGCAAGCGCCAAAGTCTGTCACCATCGTACGGCGCCGTGTAGGGCCGTGACAGTCCGCAACGTTTGAGAAGCGTCTCGCGCTTGAGATCGGCCCTCTGCTGTGTTAGAATTCCCCGTCACGTATGACTATTCGCAAGTCGGCCATCTATCTTCTGATCTTGGGCGTGATCGCGCTCGCCTTTGGCGGGGGCTATATCGCCTATCCGCTGCTGCATGGGGCGAATCTGCCGCCGTCTTCGCTGTTGTTGCAGACGTTGGGCGGCCAGAATATGGACGTCTACTGGGAGGCGTGGAAGCTGCTGGACCGCGACTTCTATGGCGACAAGCCCGGCAGCGAGGAGCGCACGTACGGCGCGGTGCGGGGCATGGTGCAGAGTTTCGACGACCCGTACACGTATTTCGTGGAGCCGGTGGCGCGCGAGCTGGAGCGGGACGAGATGCGCGGCAGCTTCGGCGGCATCGGCGCGGGGATCGAGCCGACGGAGGACGGATTCGCGCTGCGGCCTTCGCCCGGCCAGCCGGCGGCGGAAGCAGGCGTCCTGGACGGCGACCTGCTGCTGATGGTGGACGACCGCGAGATCACGCCGGAGCTATCGATCGACGAGGTTGTTGGGCTGATCCGCGGGCCTGTGGGCACGCAGGTTGTTCTGCTGGTACGGCGCGCGTCTGCGTCCGGCGACGCGGGCGAAGAGGTGACGATTGCCGTGGAGCGGGCGGAGATCGAGACGCCGAGCGTGCAGTGGCGGATCGCGGAGAGCGAAGCGCCGGGCCCGGTGGTCGGCCATATCGAGCATTCGCTGTTCACGGAACGCAGCCCGGCAGAGATGCGGCAGGCGGTCGAAGAGCTGTCGGCGCAGGGCGCGGACAGTTTCATTCTGGACCTGCGCGGCAATTCCGGCGGGCTTGTCTCATCGGCCATCAAGATCGCGGACATGTGGCTGAGCGAGGGCGACATTCTTATCGAGCAGGACGCGAGCGGGGACGAGGAAGTGTACACGGCCGACTCGGAGACGCTGCGCGACGAT
Organism: uncultured Chloroflexia bacterium; assembly: GCA_963752485.1. GTDB lineage: Bacteria > Chloroflexota > Anaerolineae > Caldilineales > Caldilineaceae > JASGTU01. The sequence goes on along the minus strand of CAVVYP010000005.1, from coordinate 478,193 downwards.
GCGCCGCTGATCGTGCTGGTGGACGGGAACTCGGCCAGCGCCAGCGAGATCGTGGCGGGCGCGCTGCGCGACAACGACCGCGCGCTGATCGTGGGCCAGACGACGTTCGGCAAGGGCAGTGTTCAGCTCGTGCACGAGCTTTCCGACGAGAGCAGCCTGCACGTGACGAATGCGCAATGGCTGACGCCGGACCGCTTCCAGATCACAGGCTGGGGCCTGAGCCCCGACATTGCCGTAGACGAAGGCGACGACTCCTTGGCGGAGGCGGTCGCCCAGGCGCAGGTCCAGGCGATCGCCAGGGCCCAGGCCCCCGAAGCGGCGGCAACTGAGGTTGCGCCGGGTTCACACGCTCCGGATTCCCCAAATCAGTGACCTATGAATAACGAACGATTCACCCTATCGTCCATCGGGAAGCAACCGCTGGCGCTTGTAGCGGGCTGCCTGGGCGCCATGCTGCTGGCGGCCGTGTTCTTGGCCGGGCTGGGCGCCGGGTTTGGGCTGGGACGCGCCAGCGCGGGCGAGCTGCGGGCGTGGAACGCTACGGCGTCTACGGAGCCGGCGCTGTACCAGTGCGTGCGCGAGCCGGAGGAAGGCGCGGCCAGCCGGCTGTATCCGGAGTTCGGCCTTTTCTGGGAGGCGATGGACCTGCTGTACGAGGATTTCTACGGTGAGCTGCCCGATTCCGAGGAGGCCGCGTACCAGGCGATTCGCGGCGTCATCACGCTGCTGGACGATCCGAACACGTCGTTGCTCACGCCGGACGAGGCGGACTACTACCGCACCAATATCGACGGTGAGTTCGAGGGCATCGGCGCGCGTGTGGGCTGGGACGAGGATGCGGACACGCTGGTGATCACCGAACCGTTCGAGAACCAGCCGGCCTGGCAGGCGGGTCTGCGGCGGGACGACCTGATCCTGGCCGTGGACGGCGTGAGCATCGAGGGCGCCGGGCTGGCGGAGGCGGTGGAGAAGATTCGCGGGCCGAAGGGCAGCACGGTGATCCTCACCGTGCAGAGCCCGGGCGATGCGTCCACGCGCGACGTGGAGGTGGTGCGCGACAGCATCGACATCCCCACGATCAGCGCCAGGACGGTGGGCGAGGCGGGCGATGTCGCGTATGTGCGGCTCAACACGTTCAACGGCAACGCCGGGCAACTCGTGCGCGAAGCCGTGCGGGACGCTTTGCAGCGGGAGCCGCGCGCCCTCGTGCTGGACTTGCGCGGCAATAGCGGCGGGCTGCTGCGCGAGGCGGTGCGCGTGACGAGCGTGTTCTTGGAGGATGAGATCGTTCTGTTCGAGCGATTCAACGACGGAACGGTGGAGACCTATCGCACGGAAGGCAAGGCGATCGCGGACGAGATTCCGCTGGTGGTGCTGGTGAACGAAGGCAGCGCCAGCGCCAGCGAGATTGTGGCGGGCGCGCTGCAGGACCATGACCGCGCGACCCTTATCGGAGCGAAGACGTACGGCAAGGGCTCGGTGCAATTGCCGCACACGTTGTCCAACGACGGCATTTTGCGCGTTACGGTGGCGCGCTGGCTGACGCCCGGCGACCGCAGCATCGAGGGCGCGGGCCTGGCGCCGGACATCGTCGTGGACGCGCAGGGGGACGGTTCCGGCGGCGGTTTGGACGGGGGAGCGAGCGGTGGCGACGATGTGCAGCTCGATGCTGCGCTGCGCTACATCGACGAGCAGTATGCAAGAGAGAATTCGGAAAGCCCATAGATATGGCCAAGAAGAAACAAGACGGCGCACAGAAGACCGGGCCGAGAACGATTGCCACCAATCGCAAGGCGCGGCACGAGTACTTCATCGAGGAGACGTTCGAGGCGGGCATCGCGTTGATGGGCACGGAGATCAAGTCGATACGCTCCGGCCACATCAGCCTGCAGGAAGGCTTTGTGATGGTGCGCGACGGCGAGGCGATCCTGATGAACGTGCACATTGCGCCGTATGAACAGGGCAACCAGTTCAACCATGAGGAGCGCCGGCCGCGCAAGCTGCTGCTGCACAAGAAGGAGATCGACCGGCTGTACGCGCAGGCGACGCAGCGCAACTGGACGATCGTGCCCCTGCGTGTGTACATCACGGCGCGGGGCCTGGCCAAGGTGGAGATCGGGCTGGTGCGCGGCAAGCGACAGTATGACAAGCGTGAGACGATCGCCAAGCGCGAGATCGAACGTGACATTCGCAGAACGATCAAGAACGCCTACTGATGCCGGTTTCGTCCGCTGCTGAGAATCCCGTTGTTTCGGAACAGAACGGCAGATCTGTTCCTGCTGCTTTCCGTTGCGTTGCCCCCCGCCGCACTGGACCTGCTGGGGCCGCTGGTTGCGGAGAAGACGATAGAGACGCCGTATGGCGCTGTCGGGCCGCTGGGGTTGCGCGCGCCGGAGAGCGGGCCGTCCGTGTGGGTGGAGCCGTATTCAGGGGGTCCGCGACGCACGGATCCGCGCGCCGCGATCATTGCGGCGGCGCATCTGGGGTTGCGGCAGATTCTGGCCTGGGATTCGGGCATCGCCCTGAGCCCGCAGTTGCAGCGCGGCCAGGTGGCGATCGTGTCGGATTACATCGATTGGTCGCGTCGCTGCACGAACACGTTCGCCGGGGCCGACACCTCTGTCGAGCAGATCGCGAATGTGGTGCATCGCCCGGCGTTCTGTCCGCGCATGCGCCGTGCGCTGGGCGAGACCATGCCGGACGCGGCGGACGTGGTCTATTTGGCGGTGGACGGCCCGCGGCGGGAGACGGCTGCGGAGGCGCGCATGTTCCGCGCCTGGGGCGCGGACGTGATCGGGCAGAATTTGGCCCCGGAGGTAGCGCTGGCGCAGGAGGCGGGCTTCTGCTACGCGGGGCTGGTGACGGTGGCGGACATGGCCGCGGACCAGGCGCAAGCGCAGCCGCGCGGGGAGATGCGCGAGTCGCTGGGCGCGGCGCTGGCGGCGTTGCCCGCGTTCCTCGAGCGGGTCCGGGCGGCGGGCGAGTGCGGGTGTGCGGCGACGATTGGGTAGGGGTTCAAGGTTCAAGGCGTTCAAGGTTCGAGGTTTGATGGGTGGTTGCGGGACTGGGTTTGGTGGATGTGAGGGCTGCGTGAGAGGAAGACCAGGGGCTGATGAGTAGCGTACACGGATTTGAGTTGGTGCGGGAAGAGCATGTGCCGGAGTTGAATACGCGGGCGCGGTTGTACCGGCATACGCGCACGGGGGCCGACCTGTTGTCGCTGTGCAACGAAGATGAGAACAAGGTGTTCGGCGTCACGTTCCGCACCCCGCCGGCCGACTCCACGGGCATTGCGCACATCATGGAGCACTCGGTGCTGGGCGGGTCGGCAAAGTACCCGCTGAAGGAGCCCTTTGTGCAGCTCGTGAAGGGCTCGCTGAAGACATTTCTCAACGCCATGACCTACCCGGATCGCACAGTCTACCCTGTGGCCAGCCAGAATGTGCAGGACCTGTACAACTTGATGGACGTCTACCTGGATGCCGTGTTCCATCCGCTGATCACGCGGGAGCATCTGATGCAGGAGGGCTGGCACTATGAGTTGGAGAATGTCGACGCGCCGCTGGCCTACAAGGGCGTGGTCTTCAACGAGATGAAGGGCGCCTACTCGTCCCCGGACAGCCTGCTCTACCGCGCCAGCCAGCAGGCGACTTTCCCGGACAATGCCTACGGCTTCGATTCCGGCGGAGATCCGCAGGTGATTCCGCAGTTGACGTATGCCCAGTTCACCGAGTTTCACGCCCGATATTATCACCCGGGCAATGCGCTGATCTATTGCTACGGGGATGATGCCGAAGAGGAGCGACTGCGCCGCATCGACGCCGCGCTGGAGGGGTTCGGGCCGGCGCAGACGGATGGCCGCGTGGCCCTGCAGCCTGCGTTCGACGCGCCGCGGCGCGAGACGCAGGGCTTTGACGTATCGGATGGGGCCGAGGATGCGCAAGCGCGGCATGGTGGTCCTGCGCTGGCTGCTGCCGGAATCCACCGACGAGGAACTGGTGATGGGGTTGAGCCTGCTGTCGTACGCGCTGATGGGCACGCAGGCGTCGCCGCTGCGCAAGCGGCTGATCGACTCCGGCCTGGGCGAGGAGGTCACGGGCGGCGGTGTGAGCGCGTCGCTGCGGCAGATGACGTTCTCCGCCGGGCTGAAGGGAATCGATGCGGAGAAGGCGGACGAGGTGGAGACGCTGATTCTGTCCACGCTGGAGGAGTTGAGCCGGGACGGCATCGAGGCAGAGATGGTGGAGGCGTCGTACAACACGATCGAGTTTAGCCTGCGCGAGAACAACACGGGCTCGTATCCGCGCGGGCTGGCGCTGATGATGAGCGCGCTGCGCGGCTGGCTGTACAAGGACGATCCGATCGAGCCGCTCGGCTATGAGGGCCCCCTGCTGGCCGTGCGCCGGCGGCTGGACGAGGAGCCGGACTATCTGCCGCGTATGATCCGCGAATACCTGGTGGAGAATCGCCATCGCACGACGGTGTTGTTGCGTCCGGAGCCGGGGCTCAACCAGAAGCAGGAGGCGGCGGAACGGGCGGAGTTGGACGCGGTCCAAGCCACCCTGGATGCAGATGGGCTGGCGCGCATCGTAGAGGAGACGCATGCGCTGCGCGAGCGGCAGGAGCGTCCCGATTCCCCAGAGGCGCTCGCCCTGCTGCCGTCGCTGGGTCTGGCGGATCTGGAGCCGGACATCAAGACGATTCCGATTGCGGAAAGCGAGGCGCACGGCTGCCGCATCTTCTACCATGACCTGTTCACCAACGGCATCGTCTATGTGGACGCGGGCCTGGACCTGCAACAGGTTGCGGGCGAATTGCTGCCCTATGCCAAGCTGTTCGGCCAATGTCTGCTGCAGATGGGCACGGAGACAGAAGATTATGTCAAATTATCGCAGCGCATCGGACGGTTGACGGGCGGCATCTACTCCTCGGACTATGTGTCGGCGATCCACAACGATTCCGGCATAAGTGGTAGCGTTGCGCAGCTTTTCTTGCGTGGCAAGGCGACGGCGGCGCGCGCCGGCGACTTGCTGGACATTCTGCGCGACGTGTTGCTGACCGTGCGGCTGGACAATCAGGAGCGCTTCCGCCAGATCGTGTTGCGCGGCAAGGCGAACCTGGAGTCGGGCCTGATGCCTGGCGGACATTCGGTGGTGGACGGCCGTCTGCGATCCGCATATCAGCGCGGCCGGGTGGGCTTCCGAGCAGATGGGCGGCATCAGCTATTTGCAGACGCTGCGCGCCTTGGCGGACGAGATCGACAGCGACTGGCCGTCGGTGCTGGAACGGCTGAAGACGGTGCGCGGTCTCCTCGTCAATCGCAACGCCATGCTCTGCAACGTCACCACGGACGCGGAGACCTGGCGCCAGTTCGAGCCGGAACTGAACGGCTTCCTCGGCGGGCTGCCCGGGCGCGACGGGCCACGCGACAGCATGGTCGACGCCGGAGGATGCGCCCAACGAGGGGCTGACCTTGCCGGCGCAGGTCAACTATGTTGGCAAGGGCGCGGACCTGTACGCACATGGGTACACGGCGCACGGCTCGGTCAGCGTCATCACCAACTATCTGCGTACGAGCTATCTTTGGGACAAGGTGCGCGCGCAGGGCGGGGCGTACGGCGCATTCTGCCGATTTGGCCGCCAGTCCGGCGTGTTCACGTTTCTATCCTACCGCGATCCGAACCTGACGGCCACGCTGGACGTTTATGACAGAGCGCCGGCATTCCTGCGCAAGGCGGAGTTGTCGCAGGACGAGCTGGTGAAGAACATCATCGGCGCGATCGGCGCGCTGGACGCGTACCAATTGCCGGACGCCAAGGGCTTCACGTCCCTGGCGCGTGCGCTGCTCGGAGAGACGGACGAACGGCGACAGGCGTATCGTGACGAGGTGCTGGGAACGACGGTCGCCGACGTGCGCCGGTTCGCCGACGTACTGGATGCAGTGGCGGAGAACGGCCGCGTGGTGGTATTGGGCGGCGAAGAGGCGGTGCAGGCCGCCAGCGCAGAGGCGAAGCTGGGCAGCATTCAGCGCATTCTGTAGCGGCGGGCTGTGCGGCCGGCGTGCTGGGCATGTGCGGGCTTGCGGCGGCCGCAACGGGATCGCGGTGAAAAGTATACGAGACCACTAGCCAGCGCCTCCCGTCGTCTGGTATACTCCGATCAAATAGATTCAGGAGAACCGATTTGAATGCTAACTGGAGCCGCAACGCGTTTGTCTACCTGTTGATACTGGTGGCCGCGGCGGCGCTTTTCTTCAATTTGTACAGTGCGGACGATCCACCGCCGCAGATCAGCCTGAGCCAGCTTGCAACGGCCGTAGAGAACGGCAGGGTGCAGGCCATCACCGTGGACGACGCCGAGGTGCGCGTTGTGCTGGACGACCCGGCCAACCCGTCCGTGACGCGCCGCGAGCGGGACATCGCGCTGACCGAGACGTTGACCGGTCTGGGCGTGACGGCGGAGCAGCTCGCTAAGGTGAAGATCATCTACGAGTCGCCGGGCAATTCGGGCAACTGGCTGGCCCTGCTGGTGAACCTGTTGCCGCTACTGTTCATCGGCGGCCTCTTCTTCATCCTTTTCCGCCAGACGCAAGGCAGCAACAATCAGGCGCTTTCCTTCGGCAAGAGCAAGGCGCGCCTGTTCACGGGCGACACGCCGACCGTCACATTTGACGACGTGGCCGGTTCCGACGAGGCAAAGCAGGAATTGGAAGAGGTGGTCGAGTTCCTGCAGGAGCCGCAAAAGTTCGCGGCGCTGGGCGCTCGCATCCCCAAGGGCGTGCTGCTGGTCGGCCCTCCCGGCACGGGCAAGACGCTGATGGCGAAGGCCGTTTCGGGCGAGGCGGGTGTGCCCTTTTTCAGCATTTCCGGTTCGGAATTCGTGGAGATGTTCGTGGGCGTGGGCGCCAGCCGCGTGCGCGACCTGTTTGAGCAGGCAAAGCGCAACAGCCCCTGCATCATCTTCATCGACGAGATCGACGCGGTGGGCCGCTACCGGGGTACAGGTCTGGGCGGTTCCCACGACGAACGCGAGCAGACGCTGAATCAGATCCTGGTGGAGATGGACGGCTTCGGCACGGACACGAACGTGATCTTGATCGCCGCCACAAACCGGCCCGACATTCTGGATCCGGCGCTGTTGCGACCGGGGCGCTTTGACCGGCGCGTGACCATGGACCGGCCGGACGTGAAGGGACGGCGCGCGATTCTGGACGTGCATGCGCGCGGGAAGCCGATTGCCGCCGATGTGGACCTGGACTCGGTGGCGCGGCAGACGCCGGGCTTCGTAGGCGCGGACCTGGAGAATGTGGTGAACGAGGCGGCCATTCTCGCCGCACGCCGCAACAAACGATCGATTGGTATGCCGGAGTTGCAGGAGGCCGTTGAACGCATCGGCATGGGCGGGCCGGAACGTCGCAGCCGCTTGATGTCCGACCAGGACAAGCAGGTGATCGCGTATCATGAGGCCGGCCATGCCGTCGTCTCGCGGCTATGCGAGCACTCGGACCCGATCCAGAAGATCACGATCATTCCCAGAGGCGGGGCCGGCGGCTATGTGTGGCAGGTGTCGGAGTACGACCGTGTGCTGGTGGGCCGATCGTATTACGTAGACAATATCGCGGTGGCGTTGGGCGGTCGCGTGGCCGAAGAGATCGTCTTTGGCGACGTCTCCAACGGGGCGAGCCAGGACATCCAGCAGCTCACGACGACGGCGCGGGCGATGGTGACACGCTACGGCATGAGCGAAAACATGGGTCCGCTGCAGTTTGGGCAGCAGGACGAGATGGTGTTCCTGGGGCGTGAGCTGGCCGAGCAGCGGGACTACAGCGAAGAAGTGGCCGAGCAGATCGACGAGGAGGTGCAGCACATCGTCGACGATGCGTACCGGCGCGTGCGCAGCATGCTCAGCGCAAACCTCGATACGCTGCATGCGGTGGCCGGGGCGTTGTTGGAGCGGGAGACGCTGGACCGGGAGGAGTTTGAGGCGGTGTTTGTGGGAGGGTAGGGCGCGGGATGCGGCTTACTTGATTCGTTCCCATACGAGGACACCTACCACCTGGCCACCACCCCATTGCGTCGGCGGCGTGCTCAGCTTCAAGCGGTCTCCCGAGAATTCGAAGAACCGCTTCTGACCCTCACCTTCCCAATTTGGAAATAGTGAGCCCTCCACCTGATGGACGACAAACCCACCGCCGGCATCCAGGTCGTATGTCCCGTAGTACGAGATGCAGCCCGTGTAGTTCGCCTCAATCTCCTCTGGCGTTCCTCGCATCTGGTCTCCAGCAGCAAATGATGGGCGATCGCTACGCATCACCTGCGCGGAAACGTGGCCCGAGTCCGTGTAGATGATTGAACCCTGCGCGCCCGGGCCGAATGGATGAGTCACCGTTCCGTCATCGCTTTCGATCTCAAACGAGAGCAGGCGCCACGCCCCGATGATGGCTTGTGCCGGCTGAGAAGTGTTCTGATTCATAGATTTCCCCGAGTGTGAAAGACTTTCCGTTGCTTGCGCCTAGCGCTCGCTTCAGCCGCGCTTCGCGCCGGCTGAAAGCGCTGCTGGGTGGACAGTGTGGCCAGCCCTATCGGATAGCCCAGGTCTCGCGACCTGGGCTATCTCGTTGCGAAAATGGGCAGAGGCAGCTAGAAGAGATCTTCGACGACGTCCGCTTCGTGTTCTTCGTCGTAGCCGTCGTCGTTCTCGTCTTCGCTGAGCAGGACTTCGCGGCCTTGGCCGCCGCCCATGTCGGGGCCGACGACGCCTTCGGCTTCGAGCTGCTCCATGAGGCGCGCGGCCTTGGGATAGCCGAGGCGCAGCTTGCGCTGCAGCATGCTCGTGCTGCAGGAGTTCATGCCCCGCAGCAGGTCGATGGCGTCCAGAAGCAGCTCATCTTCGTGGTCCATGCGGTCCATGAGACCGTTCCAGGGCGGGACAACGGCGCCAACGGGCTCTTCCTGTCTGCGCCAGTAGGAGACGACGCCGTCGATCTCCTCGTCGGAGACGTAGCAGCCCTGCAGGCGGAAAAGCTTGGCCGCGTCCGGCCGCATGAGCAGCATGTCGCCCTGGCCGAGCAGGCGTTCGGCGCCGGGCTGGTCGAGGATGACGCGGCTGTCGATCTGGCTGGTGACGGCGAAGGCGATGCGCGACGGGAAGTTGGCCTTGATGACGCCGGTGACCACGTCGGTGCTGGGCCGCTGCGTGGCGAGGATGAGGTGGATGCCGGTGGCGCGCGACATCTGCGCCAGGCGACAGATTTGGCGTTCGATGTCCTCGGCCGCCGTCATCATGAGGTCCGCGAGTTCGTCGACCACGAGCACGATGTAGGGCAGCGGTTCCAGGTCGCCCTTCTTCTCTTTGCGCGCCATCTCGTTGTAGGCGGAGATGTTGCGGGCGCCGACCTCGCGGAACATGCGATAGCGGTCGTCCATTTGAATCAGCAGCCATGTCAGCGCGCCCATGACCTGGTCCATGTCGGTGATGACTTTGCCGATGAGGTGGGGGATGCCGTTGTAGCTGGGCAGCTCCACCATCTTGGGGTCGACGAGGACGAGTTGCAGCGATTCGGGCCCGTGCTGCATGAGCAGGCTGGTGAGTATGGCGTTGATGCTGACGGACTTGCCGGAGCCGGTGGCGCCGGCGATGAGCAGATGGGGCGCCTTGGTCAGGTCCATGGCGACGGGAGAGCCGGAGGTGTCGCGGCCCAGACCCATCATGAGCGGCCCATCCGCCTTCTTGGTGGCGCTGCTTTCCAGAATGCCGCGCAGGGAGACCAGCGACTTGACGGAGTTGGGCACCTCGATGCCGACGTAGGGCCGGCCGGGCACGGGCGCTTCGATGCGCACGGACTTGGCGGCCAGGGCCAGGGCCAGGTCGTCGGCGAGGTTGGCGATGCGGTTGACGCGCACTTTGCGGCGCTGGCCGGACTTCTCCAGGTATTGGGGCTCCACGCCGAACTGGGTGACGGTGGGACCGCTTTCGACATGGACCACGCGCACGGGCACGTCGAAGTCGGCCAGCGTCTGCTCGATGGTCTCTTCCAGGGCGCGCACATTGACGCCGCCGTAGACTCCCTCGTCGGGCGTCAAGAGGTCCATGGGCGGGAGCGCCTTTGGCGAACGCCAGGCTTTGGTGGTCGAACGTTTGGCCGCGGCGCGCTTGGGCTTCTTGGCCTGCTTCTGTGCGACCGCGACGGCGGCAAGCGGACTCTGGGCTGGGGCTACGGCTGCGGCGCCACTGTGGCAGTGGCCGGCGCGTGCGCATCGCCCTGCGGCGGCACGAAGTTCGCGGGCGTGCGCCGCGTCGGACGGCGGAAGCCACCAGGCCAGCCTGCGCCGCAGGGCCGGGTGCTCGTCCAGGAACCAGCGCCAGTAGACGGGGACCACGGGCAACAAGCGTCTTGCGTAGGCCGCGCCGTAGACCAGCGGTGAATAGCGAATGAGGAGGAAGAACCCGATGAGGCCCATTGCCATCACGAGGCCGAAGGCGATCTCCAGGCCAAAGGCGTCGGTGAGCCCGCCGCCGATGAACCAGCCGATGAGGCCGCCGTTGGCGCCGTCGGCGCGTTGATTCCAGTTGAGCTGCGGGTTGTTGACGACGAAGGTTCCGGCCGCGAGCGCCAGTAGCACCATTTCGGCGCCGATGAGCGCCTCGGCGCTCCAATAGCCGGCATGCGCGCCGCCCACGCGATCGCGCAGGATGATCACAATGCCCGCGATGATCAGGCCGGCGCCGATCAGCGGCGCGGTCCAGCCTGCAATCTGCACGAGCCAGGGGATGTTCTCATCGGCGCGCAGGGAGAAGAGCGCCAAAATGCCGGCGAGCAGAACGATGATTCCGGCGATTTCGGCTCGGAAGTTCTCGTTCAGTTCACCCAGCAGGGACGGAAACTGTTCGGTTTGCACTTCAGTTCTTGCCATAGGTTTGTGTGACAGCGACTACCTCATACCACCCTTCGTACCACGAACCATCCTCTGTGCCTGCCCTGTACGGGTACTGCGCGGGTTGGGCTTGACGCCCGCACACCCGCTGCGGGAAGAACTCACCTGCTGCGAAGCACGCCCGGACAGTACGCTTGGCTTCTCGCCTGCTCGTTCGGGAGCGTTCCGCCGCAGTGTCGCTGTCACATCTCCTTTTCCGGCACTGGCGTATGCTCAACCGAATTTGCGTTGTCCTCGGCTGCCTCCCCGTGCGCAGAACCGCCGTCCTCTGCGGGCGAACCGTTGGCCGTCTTGGGGCGAACCGGCGCGTCCTGGCGTTCCATCTCCGCCAACACTTGCGCCACCTGCCCCACGGCCACGCGCTGCTTGCGATAGAGGTCGCTTTCGCTGATGGCGAGCCGGTCGGCGATTTCGCGCACCCTGCGACCCTGGATGAAGCGCATGTCCAGAATGTTGTAGAGCAGCCATTCGGGCGCATTCAGGTTGGGCGCGCCGTCCGGCTTCATCCTCTGAATCGCGGATTCCAACACCTGGCGCAGCGCCTTGGTCGGACTCTCGCCGCCCTCGTCAATCGCCCCGTCGACGATGCGCAGCCCCACGAGCGGGCTTCTCGAGAGCTTTGGCCCGCCCCAGTAGTGGCGGAGCGCATCCTTGACCCACGCCTCGAACTCGGGGCTGTGGATGGGGCTCGGATTCAGCAGTGCGTCGGCGGAGACTTCCTCGCTATCGGCCGTTGCATACGGCACCGCGCTGCGCACCTGCTGAATGCGTTCCACGTCCGGAATGATGCGCTGCAGCACGACAAAGACGCTCTGCTGCAACTGCCGGTCCATCAGCGCCCGGGCGACATTGTCGACCATGCGGCCCAGCAGATCGACCTCGTCCGCGCTGAGCACCGGCGCATCCGTGCGGGCCTTCACGCCGAGAAGTCCCAGCGCCTGGGCTCCGCCGTTGCCATCCGGCTCCACCAGGGGCCAGACCCAGTATCCCCGGTGCGAAAGGGGCTGGACGGTCCCTTGCCGTCGCAGAACCGCGGCCAGCGCGTCGTTCCAGTCCTCGATGTCCGTCACGCTCTGCCGTGTCTGGCGGCGGGCCAACCACGGCCTCCAGCACCAGGTCGGCGCCCGACACGGCGGCGACGAACCCGGACGGCACGCGCAGGAATTCGCAGAGCGCCACCAGGTTGTTGTCCAGGTACTGGCGCAGGTCGCTCGTCGCCAGCAGCCGGCGATCCAATTCGCGCAGCCACGCGATTTCCTCGCGATCCTCTCGATAGACAAGACGGTCAACGACCGATTTCGTTACGCTCAACACGAGCTGGCTGAGCACGATGATCATGACGATCACGCTGAAGAGCACGACATCGCGCGGCAGTCCCAGCAGCGTTTCCACCTTGGGAATCGGTCAGGATGGCGAGGATGACGAGGATTGCGACGACCGGGGCGCGGATGAAGAAGCGCAACATGCGGTATCGAACGACGCGATCGGGCGTGAGCACGCCGAAGTATGCGACGGAATAGCTCATGACGGGCAGCATGACGGCAACGATGGTGTTGACCAAGAGGGCGACGAAGAGCACGAGCGTGCCGATGTTGCTGGCCTCGTTCAGACGGCCTGCGCCGATGAGATAGGGGAAGGCGCCGATACCGGGGGCGGCGATGCCGACGAGCAGATAGGTCATGCGTTTGCGCGTGCCTTCGGTCAGACATCGTCCGCGCGCCTTCCAGATGTTGCCCAGCGCAAGCAGGACGGACGCCACGAAGAAGACGGCGAAGGGCCAGAAGAGCGGGCCCGCCTCGAGATAGCTGATGGGCGGCCGGAACTGTACGGAGTCGACGATCAACGGCGTAAAGAAGGCGAAGAGCGGCGCACAGGGCCGAGAGCGCCAAGATCGCCTTGCCCACCGTGGCGCGGCGTCCCAGGCGGTAATTGGTGGTGCGCAAGACGGCGACGGAGAACTGATAGCTTGCGGCGGGGAGAAGGGCGATGCCGAGCCATTGCAGACGCAGCCAGCGGCCTGCGGATTCAGCGCTGACGACGCCGGCCAGCGCGACGTCGCCGGAATAGACGAGCGCCACGCAGAACAACAGGAACGCGAACCAACGCGCCACCCTGCTGCGGAAGTTGTAGGTCAGCGTGTAGGCCAGCAGCGAAAATGCCAGGATGACGATGGTCGACGACAGTGCGACGTTGGCGAAGGCCAGCACGTCGGTAACGGTCAGATCCAAAACGCCCATTTCCTCAACTTACCCATTCCACTTCTTCCTCGACTACGACCCACATTTTTCGACGTTTGTGCAACGCCAGGCGAAAGCCGCCGCCGACCGTAGGCGTGCGGCGGATGTGCATGTGCAGTTGGGCCTCCTGCAGCGTGTGAAACTCGATGGGGTCCATCTCGATGAGAGGACCGTCGGCTGCAGGGGCCGGTTCGTCCGGCATCAGCCAATGGGTCTCGCCGGCGAAACCGAGATCGCCTCGGACTTCGGCGGCATGGCAACGTATGCGCAATTGAGACGGATGACCATCGGGGTTTGGTTCCAGATCGCCGCTCCAGGCCCAGCTTGTGCACGAGGACCGTGCGGCGGATGCGAATCGTATCCGGTTCCTGCGGGTCGTTGCTGCGGTAGTAGCGGGCGAGCGCGTAGGTGGGGCCGAATGCGTTCTGTTGCCCCATGAGGCGCAGGAGCTCCTCGCGCACGCCATTCCATTTGTAGCGCCACTCTTTCGACTCCACCTGGTCTCCGTACTCGAAAAGCTCGACGGTGGCCTCTGCGCCCAGGCGGCTGAGGATGGCGACGGGCGCCAGGTAGGTCGGGTCGCGTTTGAGTTGCTCCAGCAACATGGCGGGCGTGGACTCGGGCTCGTCGGGCGTGATGAAGGTGCGCCGCGTGCTGAGGGCGAGTACGAGGCCCAAGGTCAGGGCGACCGCTAGGAGCGCGATCAGCGTCCACGCCACGATGTCCATCGACTCCACAATACGAGAGAAGGATGGAAAGCGGTTCAGGTCCAGGCGATCTAGCAGGTCTTGTAAGGCTTCCGAAACGTCGGGCATGTGTTTGGCGGCGGCGTATGAGAATGACACGCCTGCGTCTGAGTTGAATCTCCGAGCACTTCACTGTCACGCGTGACCGGCGCGTGCGGGCGGAACCGGCGCGCCACGGCGCGTCGTCAGGTTCGGCCCAATTCTACCATAGGCGGCCGCCATGGGCAGGTCACCGATGCAGCCCAGGCGGATGATCTTCACTGATCTTCCCAAGCGACTGGCCTCTTCACGGCGTAGGGCGGGAGTTGGCTTTGTCAGAATCGGAATCGCAGGGGTCGTGGACGCGGGGTTGCGGGCAGGCTGGGAGTGGGCTATACTCGGCGCTCCCCGCCGTCTACCCACGGGCGGGTGCTGTTCGGGATGAATGCGGAGAGGTGAGGGCGGTGCTTTGCAGACCGGCGCGGGGAGAATGGCGACGCGGAGCTGCCGCGCACCACAACAGGTAAGGAGAGAGTGATGTCCAGGAATGCAGTGGAGCTATTGCGAACCCAGTACAAGGAATCGGCCAGTTGGCTGGAAGGCACGATGGACGGCGTGACCGAAGAGGTCGCGACCTGGTCGCCGCCCGGCGGGATGGTGAGCCCGATTGCGGGCCAGATCGCACACGCCGTGGTCGGGCTGGATTTCTTCCTGCTCAACAAGGTAGGCGGGCGGCCGCCGCTGATGGCGACCGATTTCGCCGACAGGGGCGTGATCAGCGAACCGCCGCCCACGGGCGGCGAATGGGTGGAGTGGGGCAACCGCGTACAGGTGGACGGCGCCGCCATGCATGACTACGCGGACGCGGTGTTTGCGGCCGTCGACGACATGCTGGCGGGCATGGAGGATGCGGACCTGGATCGCGAGGTGGACTTCGGCGACATGGGCGTGTACACAGCCGGCTGGACGTTCAACATCATGCTGCTGAACACCTTCTCGCATACGGGCGAGATCGCCGTGCTCAAGGGTCTGCAGGGGCTGAAGGGGTATCCCATGTAGGCGGCGCAGTGGGGCGGTTTCGCTGTCGCCCCACGGTTGCGAATGCACGGGAACGAATAGGAGAAGAAGGCCCCGTCTGAATGCAGGCGGGGCCTCTCTTTTGTGCGAGCTGCGTGTCGACGAGTTGCTCGTGCGGTGGTGCGGCGACCGGGCTACGCCTCCCGCGAGTCCAGGATGACTTCGTGCACTTCCAGGACACTGGGCCCGGTGAACGCCTCCTTGGGCAGGGAACCGGAACGGGCGTGCCCCTTCACGAAGGCGTCGGAGCGCGTCCAGGCCTCAAAATCCTCCTGGCTATCCCAGAAACTGAGGACGATGTAGGGCGCGTCCGGCTCTGTGGGGCGCAGGACGAGGTTGGCCTGGAAGCCAGCCATCTCGTCGACAAGATGGGCGCGCTGCCGAAAACGCTCTTCGAACTGCTCGGCGTAGTCCGGGTGGACGTGGATTCGGTTGGCGACGGTAATCATGGGTTGTCTCCTTCTATCAGTTTGGGTCCGGTTCTTGCACGATTGATGATTGTTGGCTGCCTTCGCCGTCGTTCCGGGAGGATGGAGGTTGCGAGAGCAGTTCCTGTTTGCGGTCGCGCAGGTCGTCGAGGACGAGGCGGATGTGCAGCCGCAGGCTATAGTAACGTTCCAGGTAGCCGGTGGGTACGTGGATCGTCTGCGCAAGCTGGGCGCCCATACGGGTGAGACGCGCGATCTGCTCGTCGAGTTCTGCGATCGTGTAGTCTTGGATACCAAGCTCGACCTCGCGCACCGTGCTGTAATAGCGGTAGATACGGCGGCGCATGACGCGCCCGTAGACCGACGGCGTGTTGCGCACCAGCGGGTAGAGCAACACCATCAAGGGTAGGATGAGCAGGTAGAAGCGTTCCAGCGGCGAGGCGATCCAGAACGGCAGATAGCGTTCCAGGTAGGACGGCGCCCCCTGGTAAAACTGCACGGCCGTAGGACTGAGGTCAATCGCCACGTTGTCCTGCGTAGGAAATTCGCCGGGCGCCTCGAACCAGCGATGCCGTTCGTGTTCCTGCTCCGCCACGGTGAGCAGGAGGCGCTGCAAATCCGCATGCAGGTCCTCTCGCACGGCGAGCACAGCCTGCGTGGCAAGCAGGCGTTTGTCCTCATCAGGCCGGTTCTCCTTAAGACGGATGACGCCTTCCGGCAGGGTGACGGATCCCAGGAACGGGGCCACGATCTTCAAGGCCTCAATCTGGCGCAGGTCGAGCAGCTCGACATCGGGAGATGTCAGCAGTTGAATCACCGGGTCGGAGTCGATGCCGCCGGCGATGATGACGGCGTCCAGGTCGCCCGAAAGCAACTGACCGGCTGCGACGTCGTCGGGCAGAGCGATCAGCTGGGCCTGTTCGGGACCGACCTCGCTCAACTGAAACAGAAGGCGTGCGAGCTCGTTCCCACCGGAATTGACTTCGCCAATCGAAATACGCCCGTGCAGGTCGGAGAGCGAATCGAAAGGTTCCTGGTCGTCGGCCTCATCCGGGTAGAAGATCCACAACGGTTCGGGGTAGACTGCGGTGAGTGCGGCGATGCCGGTCAAGTCTCGCTGGAGCGCCGATGTGTTGTCCAGGAAACCGGCTTCCGCCTCGCCCTGTTGCAGCAGTTCGATGGTCTGGACAGAACCGCGCGTGGGTACTACCTCAATGCTATACCCGCGTTCGCCGGCCGCGCCGGCGTAGCGTTGCGCCATGCGATTCGACTGGGCGCCCTCAGGCCCGGTGGCGAGCCGGAAATGAGTCGGCGGGCGCACACGGCCTACCTGCCACAACGCCAGCGCCAACAGCGCCAGCACGATACCCAGGGCAACCAACGCTCTGTGACTATCGCGATCGAATGCCATGGCCGCCTACCGCGAAGAACCTACGTATCTGATCATTCTCGCACCCCCACGCTAGAAGGATTCCGTGCGCACCGTCATGCTGAGCCCGTCTGCCGGCAGCTCCGCGCGCACGAGGCGGACTTCTTCCTCCGTGAGCCATCCTTCCAGGATCAGCGGTTTCGCAGCGAGTATGCGGCGCAGAACCGGCAGGATCTTCTCGACCGGCGGTCCGGCAGGCTGGATGTCCAGCGTCACCTGAATGCAGTGGGGAAGCTCCTGGCCGAGCAACACGTCCACCGTGTGCAGGGAGTTGGAGTGAATGTGCTGGATGGAGAAGTCGACCGAGCGCCAAATCTGCAAGTCATACGGGAGGAACCATTCGGCATAGTGGTCCGGGGAGAGGAAGGCCGTGGCGTCGCACTGGTTGCGAACGACCGTGCCCGGCGACCAGATACCGAACGGGTTCACGTAGCCGCCGTCGATGGGCGGGATGCGGTCCAACTGCGCGTGCAACACCTTGATGAACAGCTCGGTGGCGGTGTCGAGAAATCTGCGCAGCTCCGCGGGATGATCGTACATGGAGTAGCACATCATCTCCGGCCCCAGCACGGCTTCGGCCAAGTCAGACGGACCGCGCATGAGCGTCTGCGCGATGGCGTGCTTGCCGCCGCGGCGCTCGGCGAGCAGGTCTACGAAGCGCATGAGCAGGTCAAACCATCCCTCGTGGAAATGGGGCGCATCGAAGTCCCAGTCGTCCCAGCTTTCGATGTGGTCGCGGGCGCGCATGCTGCCGCCCTGGATGGTGGTGCGGATGGGCGCGCCGAGGATGGCCTCCACCCACGGGATGGGCATGTACGGATCGCTGTGGGCGAGCTGGTCGCCGACGGTTTGAATGGGGCCCGGCCCGAGGTCCGGGCCGACGATGCGCTCGACGTCCACCATCTCGGGCGTGAGATCCACATCTTCGTCGGCGACCGTGCCGTCTGTGAGCGGCAACCACAGCCGGCCGAGCTGTGACACCTGCGGGTTGGCGATCAACGTACCTTTGCGCCGCCACCAGTCCGAGTGGCGCGAAAGGAGTGACGCGCCGGTCTCATCGAGAATTGTGGACGTGGCTTTCGACATGATTTGCCCTCCATGATCGTGGATTGACATAGTGCGCCCATCATAGCACAGGGGCGTTTGGGGCCGGTATCTTTTTGGGCGTCCAATTGCCCGAATGGGCCGAATCGTGGCACAATTGGAGCCAGTATGAAGCGCACCTCCAGCGACTCCTGATGTGAGAGGTCGAACAAGCCAACTGAACCGAGAGCGAAGCCTACGGGAGGAACGGCATGCCTGACGCACTTCGAATCATCCTGTTCAATCTGATCTATGCCGTGGGCATCCTGGTCGCCGGCTGGTTTGGAGTGAGGCTGATCGTCAGACTGGCGCGGAAGTGGATGACCAGAGCGAAGGTCGATGAACTGTTGGTTCGCTTCTCTACGAGCATCCTCTACTGGACGCTGATGCTCGTCGTGGCGATCGCGGCGCTGGCCAGGCTTGGCATCGACACGACCTCGCTGATTGCGCTATTGGGCGCCGCCGGTCTGGCCATCGGCATTGCGTTGCAGGACTCTTTGAAGAATTTCGCCTCGGGCGTGCTGCTCATCGTATTCCGCCCATTTGGCTTGGGCGATTTCGTGGAGGCCGGCGGCACGAGCGGCATCGTGGAGGAGATCACGCTCTTCACGACGACCATGCGCACACCGGACAACCGCGAGGTGATCGTGCCCAATGGCGCGATCTACGACGACGTGATCACCAACAACTCGGCGCGTGATACGCGGCGGGTGGACATGGTGTTCGGCATCGGGTACGACGACGACATGCGCAAGGCGCGCGACATCATGATGGACATTCTCAAGGCCGACGAGCGCGTCCTGGAGGAGCCGGAGCCCGTCATCGCGCTCGGCGAGCTGGCCGACAGCAGCGTGAACTTCAATGTGCGCCCCTGGTGCAAGAGCGAGGAGTACTGGGACGTGAAGGCCGACCTCACCGAGAAGATCAAGCTGGCGTTCGACGACAACGGGATATCGATACCCTATCCGCAGATGGACGTGCACATGAGAAACGGGAGGCAGGGCGGCTAGCCGTGGCGACTTCTGACGCCTTCTTGCGGATCGGCCCTTCCGTGGGCGCGGGCGATCCGCCACCCACCGGCTGGACCTTGGTCACTGCATGTGAATGCCTAATTCTGGTGGGGCTGACGGGCGTGGGTAAGACGACGGCGCTGGAGCAGCTGGCGCGTGCGCTGCCCGGCTTTCTGTTGCTGCCCGACCGGCGCGCGCTCACCGACCTGTTGATGATCCCGTTCGTGCAGAGGCGCGACGGGTTGGCGGTGGAGCCTGTGACGGACCGCAGCCTGCGCTTCGACTACACGCGCCGCTACCGGCAGATGTTCCCCGGCGGCATGGCGTACGCGATGAGCCAGCTCTCCGTGTCGCCGGAGGCGGCGGCGGGGCTGGTTGTGTTCGACGGTCTGCGCGGCGAGAACGAGGTGCGCCATGCGGCCGAGCTCATGCCGCACGCGCGCTTTCTGATGCTGGACACGCCGGACCTGGTGCGCATCCAGCGCCTGGTGACGCGGCGCGACGCCTTCGATGCCGTGACCCCACCGGCGGGGACGGCGGGCGCGGATGAATCGACAAGCTTGGCCTCGCTGGGCGTGGGCGAGCTGGCGGAGATCCTGGGCGAGACGGAGCAGCGGGAGTTGCTGCGCTGGGTTCAGGACGGAGAGGCGAGCGGGGAAGAGCTTGCGGCGAAAGCGCGCATCGTGCTGGCGGAGCGGCGCAACTATGATCCGGATGCAACGCGCGCGGCGCTGGCGGAGAGCGCAGCGGGGCGCACGCTGGTGGTCGACACATCCCTCCATTCGCCCGAGGAGATTGCGCGCAGAACCGCCCGCTGGCTGGCGGTCTGATCGTACGCAACCATTTCTGCGGAGACGCCATGCCGGCAAGCGACCTGCCCACCATCGAACACATTGAGACGACCGTCTTCCGCCTGCCCATGCGCGGCGCGCTGCAGTGGGGCGCGAGCAGCCGCATGGCCGAGGTGCGCCACGTGCTGGTGCGCGTGCGCTTGAGCGACGGCGCGGAGGGAGTTGCGGAAGCGCCGCCGCGGCCGACCATTTACGGCGAGACGGCTTCCACGATTTGCGCCGTGATCGCGGAGGAGTTTGCGCCGCGCATCCTGGGCCTGCCCGTGGCGGACGACAGCGGCGAGGATACGGTGTTGTCGCCGGCGATGCTGCGCATCCAGCGGCGGCTGCACGAAGTGAAGAACAACTATGCGGCGCGGGGCGCGCTGGACATGGCGGTCCACGCTGCGCTGGCGCAGCGGCGCGGCCTGTCGCCGGCAGACTATCTGGGCGCGACGCGTGACCGCGTGCGCGTCAGCTACATCCTCGGCATCGGCGACCGGGACACGGTCCTGGCGGAGGCGGAACGGGTTGTGGCGCAGGGCGTGCGCGTGCTCAAGGTGAAGGTCGGGCGGGACTGGCAAGACGACGTGGCGCGCATCGCGGAGTTGCAGGCGATGCTGGGGCCGGATGTGGCACTGTATGCGGACGCCAACGAGACGATGACGGCGGAAAACGCGGCGTCGCGGCTGGCGCAGCTTGCGGAGATGGGGCTGCTCTACTGCGAGGAGCCGCTACCCGTGGAGCAGGCGACGGCGCGGGCGGCGCTCCAGTCGGGACAGCATCTGCCCATCATCGCGGACGACAGCGCGTTTTCCCTGCGCGACTTGAGCCGTGAACTGGAGCTAGACACATTCGACGTGCTGAACATCAAGACGGCGCGCACGGGCTACACCGAGTCGATGCAGATGCTGGCGGCGGGCGCGGCGCGCGGGCAAGGGCTGCATGGCCGGTTCGCAGGCCAGTGCGGGTCTGGGCACGGCGCAGGCGGCAGTCTTCGCGGCGCTGGCGGGCGTGGACCACCCTTCGGAGTTGAGCTTTCCGCTGAAGCTGGAGGGCGACATCCTCGACCGGCCGCTGCCCATTGTGGACGGGTATCTGCGCACGGAGGACGCGGCCGCGGCGCGTGTGGATGCGGCGTTGTTGGCGCAGGCGGTGGTAAAGGCGGCGCATACGGACCTGTAGGAATATCGGCTGCGCCTCGCGATTCCTGCGCGCGCAGGAATGAGAGGGGCGCGGAGCGGTTGCGCGCCGCAAGAGAGGCCTGGGCGCGGAAACGAGCGCGACGAAGCGCGGTGTGCCTGGGCGACGATGTGATACAATGCACGCGTACGGTTGTCTGTTCGACCTCTTTTTGCCCGACCTCACCGACCGTATGCGACGCCCAACTTTTGGTCCCGCACCATCCTCATTGTAAGGAGCGCACATCCATGAGTGGCAGCGAGCTGGCCGGGAAACCGGCTCCCCGCGAGTTGCTGGCGAACATCCCCCGCCTGGTCTCCCTTTATTATGAAATCAAGCCGGACCCGTCTGATGCGGGTCAGCGCGTGTCGTTTGGCACATCCGGTCACCGCGGCTCGTCCGCCGAGGGGTCATTCAACGAGGACCACATCCTGGCCACGAGCCAAGCCATCTGCGACTATCGCCGCGAGCAAGGCACCGACGGCCCGCTCTATGTTGGCATGGATACGCATGCCCTGTCGGAGGCGGCCTTCAACTCGGCGGTGGAAGTGTTTGCGGCCAACGGCGTCACCACGTGTGTGCAGGCGGGCCGCACGTTCACGCCAACGCCGGCGATCTCGCATGCGATCCTGACGTACAATCGCGAGCATGCTGATGCTCAGGCGGACGGCGTGGTGATCACGCCCTCGCACAATCCGCCGGAAGACGGCGGCTATAAGTACAACCCGCCCAGCGCGGGGCCGGCGGACACGTCCACGACGCGCACGATCCAGGATCGGGCCAACGCCATGCTGGAGGCGGGCATGGCGGGCGTGAAGCGCTTGTCGCTGGCGCGCGCGTTGCAGGCGGACTGCGTGCACGAGTTCGACTTCGTGACGCCCTATGTGGACTCGCTGGCGCAAGTCGTAGACATGGCGGCCATCGCCCGCTCCGGCGTCAGAATCGGCGCCGACCCCATGGGCGGGGCCAGCGTGGAGTATTGGGCTCCGATCGTGGAGCGGTACGGCGTGGATGTGGAGGTGGTTAACCCGGTTGTGGACCCGACGTTCGCGTTCATGACGGTGGACTGGGACGGCAACATCCGCATGGACTGCTCGTCGCCGGACGCCATGGCGAGCCTCATTCACCTGAAGGATCGCTTCGACATCGCGTTCGGCAATGACCCGGACGCGGACCGGCACGGCATCGTGACGCGCGACGGGCTGATGAACCCGAACCATTACCTGGCGGCGGCGGTCTGGTATCTGTTCCAGCGACGGGAGGGATGGCCGCAAAGCGCAGCCGTGGGCAAGACGGTTGTGTCGAGTTCGATGATCGACCGTGTGGCCGCGGGCATCGGGCGCAGGCTGTACGAGGTCCCCGTCGGCTTCAAGTGGTTTGTGGACGGGCTGTTGGACGGCTCGCTGGGCTTTGGCGGCGAGGAGAGCGCGGGCGCGTCCTTCCAGCGCATGGACGGCAGCGTGTGGACGACGGACAAGGACGGCATCATCCTGGACCTGTTGGCCGCGGAGATTCTGGCCAAGACGGGCCGCGACCCGGCGCAGCACTACGCGGACCTGGAGTCGCAGTACGGTGCGCCGGTGTACGAGCGCACGGACGCCCCCGCCAACACGGAGCAGAAGGCCGCGCTCAGCGCCCTTTCGCCGGAGATGGTGTCCGCCAAGGAGATGGCCGGGGAGCCCATTGCCGCGGTTTTGACGCGTGCGCCCGGCAACGATGCGCCCATCGGCGGGCTGAAGATCGTAACGGAGAACGGGTGGTTCGCGGCGCGGCCGTCGGGGACGGAGGAGATTTACAAGATCTACGCGGAGAGTTTCCTGGGCGCGAAGCATTTGGTGCAAATTCAGGAAGAGGCGCAGGCGATTGTGCAGACGGCGTTTCAGGAGGCGGGGTTGTAGGGTCGGGATGCGTGCGGTAGGGAACCGCGCGTACGACTGGGTGGCGACTTCGTGCGGTAGGGAACCGCACCTACGACTGGGTGGCGACCTCGTGCGGTAGGGAATCGCGCGTACGACTGGGTGGCGACCTTGTGCGGTAGGGAAGCGCACCTACGACTGGGGGGCGCGACCCCGTGCGGTAGGGAAGCGCACCTACGACCGGGGGGCGCGACCTCGTGCGGTAGGGAACGGCGCGTACGACCGGGGGGCGACTTCGTGCGGTAGGGAACCGCACCTACGGCTTCGTCAGGAGTATTGTGATCCGGAGTATCGTGGCTGACGAGAGTAACATGGCGTCTCTGCGGCGGCTGCGCTAACCAATTGGTTGATGGGTGAAGTATTTGGCGCAACGGCAGACCGCCTACGGCCATTGCGTCCTGTGTAGGTCAACATTTGAGTACCAGCGTCATCGGACGACCGGGCATTCTAGCAGTCACATTGTCAACCCCATCGGATCTTGAGGAGGATGCGAAAGTGGAATCATCGATCAGTCGTCCTGCGATTTCTCGCCGTGGCTTAATGAAGATTGCAAGCATTGGCGTCATAGGCGCTGCATTGGCGTCATGTGCGCCGTCGCAGGCCGCTCCTGCCAGGGCCGGATCGGCTGCTGTGAAAGCCGGCGACAAAGCAAGCCCCGGCGCTGCGCTTGCTAGTGCTGGTACGGCTTATGGGTTCAAGAGCCGTAGATCGAGGCCAGAGAAGCGTAGACCGAACGTCATCGTTTTCTTCACGGACCAGCAGCGCTGGGACACGACGGGCGTGCACGGCAACCCGCTGGGGCTGACGCCCAACTTTGACCGCATGGCGCGCGACGGTACGGACGTTCATTACTCGATCACGTGCCAGCCGGTGTGCGGACCGGCGCGCTCCTGCTTGCAGACGGGCATGTACGCCACGAATACGGGCGTCTATCGCAACGGCATCACGCTGGCCGACGACGCAGTGACGCTGGCGGACCACTTCAACGAGGCCGGCTACGCCACCGGCTATATCGGCAAGTGGCACCTGGCGTCGCAGGACCCGGTGCCGAAGTCCGAGCGCGGCGGCTATGACTACTGGCTGGCGTCCAACCTGCTGGAGTTCACGTCCGACGCGTACGACACGGTGATGTATGACAACGAGGGCAAAGCGGTCAAGCTGCCGGGCTATCGCGTGGATGCGCTGACCGACGCCGCCATTCGGTATGTGGATTCGCACCAGGAGGAGCCGTTCTTCCTGTTCGTGTCGTACATCGAGCCGCACCACCAGAACCACGTCGACGACTACCCGCCGCCGGACGGCTATCGCGAGCAGTACACGGGCAAGTGGACGCCGCCGGACCTGGCTGCGCTGGGCGGTTCGTCCGGCCAGCATCTGGGCGGCTACTACGGCATGGTGAAACGGCTGGACGAGGCGCTGGGCCGACTTCAGGATGCGCTGAAGAGCCTGGATCTGGCGGACGACACGGTCATGCTGTTCACGTCCGATCACGGCAACCACTTCAAGACGCGCAACAAGGAGTACAAACGTTCGTGCCACGAGAGCTCCGTGCGCGTGCCTACGGCGTTGTGCGGGCCGGGCTTCGAGGGCGCGGACGGGTGAATGAGCTGGTCAGCCTGCTGGACCTGCCGCCCACGTTGCTGGACGCGGCGGGCATTCCCGTCCCCGACACGATGGAGGGCCGCTCGATCCTGCCGCTGCTGGATGGCGAGGTCGAAGCGGCGGATTGGCCGCAGCAGGTGTTGATCCAGATCAGCGAGTCACAGGTGGGCCGTGCGCTGCGCACGAAGCGCTGGAAGTACAGCGTGTCCGCGCCGGATAAGGACGGCTGGGCCGATGCCGGTTCAGAATCGTATGTGGAGGAATTTCTGTACGACCTGGACAGCGACCCGTACGAGCTGGCAAACCTAATCGGCGAGTCTGCGTTCGAGGAGGTGACGGCCGACCTGCGGGCGCTGCTGATCGCCGAGATGGTGAAGGCGGGCGAGCCTGCGCCGGAGATTGCGCCTGCGGAGAGCAAGCAGAGCTTCCAGCGCGCCACATCTATCGCCGAGGTGCGCGAGCGATACATGGCCGTGCTTGCGGCGGGCGAGTTGAGCACGAAGACGCCGTAGGCGGGTCAAGAGAGAAACGACCCGCGCATGGGCATTTATCTTCCGGGTTGCTGAGTGGCAGATTCCGCATTAGGGATTCCTGCAGCAGCAACCCGAAAGTCTTATGACATTCCGGAAGGTTTCTGCCGTTCCGGAAGACCACTGGCTTTGTGAGAGTAGCACTCCGTGACAGCGCCGAACATCCTCTTCATTCTGATCGACGACATGGGCTGGCGAGACCTGGCGTGTACGGGCAGCCACTTCTACGAGACGCCCAACATCGACCGGCTGGCCGCGCAAGGCATGCGCTTTACGCAGGCGTATGCGGCGTGCCCGGTCTGCTCGCCCACGCGGGCCAGCATCCTGACGGGCAAATATCCCGCCGAGTTGGGGCTGACCAACTGGATCGACGGGTCCGGCGAGTCGCACCCCAACCGTGGGCGGCTGATCGACGTGCCCTACATCGACCACCTGCCGCTGTCGGAACACACGATTGCGGCTGCGCTGCGCGAGGGCGGCTACGCCACGTGGCACGTGGGCAAGTGGCACCTGGGCGGCGAGGAGCTACTATCCGGACCGGCAAGGCTTCGACGCCAACATCGGCGGATGGTGAATCGGCGCGCCGTGGCGCGGGTACTTCAGCCCGTGGGACTTCCCCACGCTGGCGGACGGCCCCGAGGGCGAACATCTCACCGACCG
The DNA here is from genome assembly GCA_963752485.1 of uncultured Chloroflexia bacterium. GTDB lineage: Bacteria > Chloroflexota > Anaerolineae > Caldilineales > Caldilineaceae > JASGTU01. The sequence goes on along the minus strand of CAVVYP010000005.1, from coordinate 452,550 downwards.
CTTGACGGACGAGGCCATTGGCCTGCTGGAGCCGCACGCGGCGCACAGCGACGCGGCCCTTCTTCCTGAACCTGTGGTATTACGCGGTGCACACGCCCATCCAGGCCAAGCCGGAGCTGGTCGCCAAGTACGAGGAGAAGGCGCGGCGTCTGGGGCTGGACAAGTGTGGACGCCATCGTAGAAGGCGAGCACTTCCCGTGCGAGCACAAGCGGCATCTGCGCGTGCAGCGCCGCGTCGGTGCAGTCGGACCCGGTGTATGCGGCCATGATCGAGACGCTGGACACGAACATAGGGCGGCTGCTGGATGCGCTGGAGCGGCTGGGCATGGCGGAGAACACGCTGGTCATGTTCACGTCGGACAACGGCGGGCTGGCCACGTCCGAGGGGTCGCCCACGTGCAATGCGCCGCTGGCGGAGGGGAAGGGCTGGATGTATGAAGGAGGCACGCGTGAGCCGCTGCTCGTGCGCTGGCCGGCGGTGGTCCGCGCCGGCGTCAGAATGCCATACGCCGGTCACCAGCCCGGATTTCTATCCCACGATGCTGGAAGCAGCGGGGCTGCCGCTGTTGCCGGAGCAGCACGTGGACGGCGTGCAGCTTTCTGCCCCGTCTGCGCGGCGAGGAGGGCGAGGACCGCGGCCCCCTGTTCTGGCACTATCCGCACTATGGCAACCAGGGCGGCACGCCGGGCTCTTCCGTGCGCGCCGGAGACTGGAAGCTGATCGAGTTCTTCGAGGACGGGCGTCTGGAGCTGTACAACCTGGCGGACGACATCGGCGAAGAGCGCAACCTTGCCGGGGCAGAGCCGGAAATTGACGCAGCGACCTGCATGGATTGCTTGTGCGCTGGCGCGAGCAGGTGGAGGCGCGGATTCCGGCAGGTAAATCCGGAGTATGGAGCGGCGCGGAGTGAGCCGAAGGACGGTTTAGGGTACAAGAGTTCGGGGGATGGGGCGGGTTGGGTATCGCCTTGACGGTGTATTGGCTGCGAATGGATTGGATGGCTTGGCGGGACGACTCATGAGGATGATGCAATTGACTACATGCCGCCGCAAGTACCGCCCAGGAGGGCGCGCTGATGATGACAGGCCGAGAACGAGTGCGACGAGCGCTGCGCCGCGAGAGTCCGGACCGGGCGCCGCGCGAGCTGTGGGCGCTGCCGGGCGTCGAGATGTTTCGCAAGGAGGAGATGGACGCGCTGCTGGAGCGGTATCCCGACCGACTTTGCCGCGCCGGATGTGACCACGGGCGCGGGGCCGGACGTGCGCTATGGCACGGGCTACCGCACGCGGGGCACGCCCAACATGATCGGGACCTACGTGGACGAGTGGGGCTGCCCGTTTACGGTGGCGGAGCACGGCGTGATCGGCGAGGTCAAGGAGCCGCCGCTGGCGGACTGGTCGGCGCTGGATACGCTGCGCCCGCCGGACGAGATCCTGGTCATGGCGGACTTCAGCAATGTGGACGCGGGCTGCGCGGCGACGGACAAGTATGTGAAGGCCGGGCACCACCGTGCGCCCCTTCGAGCGTATGCAGTTCCTGCGCGGGTCGGAGAACCTGTACATGGACCTGGCGTCCGGGTCCGGCGGAGGTGATGCGGCTGCGCGATCTGGTGCACGAGTTCTTCCTGCGCGAGATTGAGCTGTGGACGCAGACCGACGTGGACGCCATCTCGTTCATGGACGACTGGGGCAGCCAGGAACGCCTGCTCATCTCGCCGGCCATGTGGCGCGAGATTTTCAAGCCGCTGTACGCGGAGTATGTCGACCTGATCCACGGCGCGGGCAAGGACGTCTTCTTCCATTCGGACGGCCACATCATGGCCATCATCCCCGACCTGATCGAGATCGGCGTGGATGCGTTGAACTCGCAGCTTTTCTGCATGGATATCGAGGAGATTGGCCGCCGCTTCCGGGGGCAGATCACCTTCTGGGGCGAGATCGACCGGCAGTGGGCGCTGCCGTTCGGCACGCCGGACGACGTGCGGGCGGCGGTGCGGCGTGTGCGCGCGGCGCTGGACGACGGCAACGGCGGCGTGATCGCCCAGTGCGAGTGGGGCAATGACGTGAGCCAGGAGAACGTGGCCGCGGTGTTCGAGACGTGGCTGGAGCCGGTGGAAGTGGGACGCTGATTCGGACTGATTTGGCTGATGCGCGCCGACTCGCCGCCGATTGTCATTCCTGCGAAGGCAGGAAGGCATGATCCAGGTTAGGGCGCGGTGGATTCCGGCTCGGCCGGAATGGCGGGCTACGGTTAGGCACGCGGATAGGTCCTGGCGCAGGAGGGGAGACATGGCAGACACGGCGACATTGACGCTTCACCCGGAACTGGCGATCAGCGAGATCGACCCGCGGCTGTACGGCTCGTTCATCGAGCATCTGGGCCGCGCGATCTACGGCGGCATCTATGAGCCGCTGCACCCCAGCGCGGACAAGAACGGCTTCCGCACGGATGTGCTGGACCTGGTGCGCGACATCGGCGTGCCGGTGGTGCGCTACCCGGGCGGCAATTTCGTCTCCGGCTACAACTGGGAGGACGGCATCGGCCCCAAGGACCGGCGTCCGCGGCGGCTGGAGCTGGCGTGGCGCAGCGTGGAGACGAACCAGTTCGGCACGGACGAGTTTGTGGACTGGTGCCGCGCGGCGGGGACTGAGCCGATGCTGGCCATTAACCTGGGCACGCGTGGGCTGGACGCGGCGCGCAACCTTGTCGAATACTGCAACCATCCGGCAGGGACGCAGTGGAGCGACCTGCGCCGCCAGAACGGATATGAGCAGCCGCACGACATCAAGCTGTGGTGTCTGGGCAACGAGATGGACGGTCCGTGGCAGATCGGCCACAAGACCGCGCGACTCATACGGCCGCATCGCCGCCGAATCCGCCAAGGCCATGCGCTGGTGGACCCGTCCATCGAGCTGGTGGCGTGCGGCAGCTCCAACCGCGCCATGCCCACGTTCGCCGACTGGGAAGCCACGGTCCTGGAGCACACGTATGACGAGGTGGACTACATTTCGCTGCACACGTACTATGGCAACAGGGCGAACAACACGCCCAACTTTCTGGCCAAGTCGATCGACATGGACCGCTTCATCGACAGCGTGGCCAGCATCTGCGACTATGTGAAGGCGAAGAAGCGCAGCAAGAAGGACGTGCATCTCTCCTTCGACGAATGGAACGTGTGGTTCCACACCCGCGAGTCGGACAGAAAAATGGAACCGTGGCAGGTGGCCCCGCCCCTGCTGGAGGACAACTACACGTTCGAGGATGCGCTGGTGGTGGGGACCATGCTGATCACGCTGATGAAACACGCGGACCGTGTGAAGATCGGCTGCCAGGCGCAGTTGGTCAACGTCATCGCGCCGATCATGACGGCGACGGGCGGGCCGGCGTGGCGGCAGACGATCTTCTACCCGTACCTGCATGCGGCGCGCTATGGGCAGGGCGTGGCGCTGGACGTGCGCGTGAAGTCGCCGGTCTATGACGACGATGAATTCGACGCGGTGCCCTACCTGGAGGCGGTGGCCGTGTGGGATGAGGAAGGCAGCACGCTGACGCTGTTCGCGGTCAACCGCGATCTGACCTCGGCGTTGCCCATTGAAGTGGACGCGCGTGCGTTTCCCGACTACCGCGTACAGGAGCAGATCGTGTTGGCGCACCGCGACCTGAAGGCGGTGAACACACGGGAGAAACCGGCCAACGTCGTGCCCGCCAGCGTGGTCGGTGCGACACTCGACGGCGGCAAGTTGACGGCGGCGTTGGCGCCCGCGTCGTGGAACGTGATCCGGATTGGGCGGTAGAAGAATGATAGGACGCTGATTTGCACTGATTTGGCTGATCGTACGCTGATCTTCTGCTGCCTTCGTCTAGGGTCCATGTTTTTGTCTATCGACAACGCGGGCGCTGCTCCATGACGACCCCAGCTGAATGCATGGGAAAAGACCAACGAAAATCAGTGTAATCAGCCTTGATCAGCGTCCCATCTGCGGTCAATCTGAGCGCATATTGAATGAATCAGCGAGGGAGTGGATGATGGCGAGCATGACTTCACGGGAGCGGGTGATCCGCGCGATCCGCGGCGAGCCGACGGACTGCGTGGCGGCGATGCCCTATATGTACGACATCGCGGCGGTGACCGCGGGCGTGCCCCTGCTGGACTTCTACACAGACCCGGAGGCGATGGTGCGGGCGCAACTGGCGCTGTACGAGCAGGTGGGCCAGGATGTGATCGCCATCGGTTCGGACAACTACTACATCGCCGAGGGCTTCGGCTGCGTGACGTCGCGGGACGACGGCGAACTGCCGTCCCTGCAGAAGCCGCCGCTGTCGAACATCAATGAAGTGTTCGACCTGGAGGCGCCGGACCCGTACACGGACGGGCGCATGCCGGTGATGTTGGAGGCGATCCGCCTGGCGAAGAAGGCGGTGGGCGATGAGGTCGCCGTCCGCTCGCCGGGGACGGGGCCCTTTGCGCTGGCGTCGTACCTGATCGGCACGCAGGAGTGGCTGATGGAGATCGCCATGATCGAGGCGGGCATGGAGGAGGCCAACGAAGCGGCCGTGCGCCATGCGCTGGCGCTGACGACCGAGGCGCTGACACGCTTTGGCATTGCCTGTTGGGAGGCGGGGGCCGACTTGCTGCACAACGGGGATTCGCTGGCGTCGTGCAATGTGATCTCGCCGAAGACGTACCGCAGCTATGCGTGGCCCTCGCAGGTCAAGGTGTTCGAGGCGTGGGCGGCGCACGGCATCGACCGCAAGCTGCTGCACATCTGCGGCGACAGCACGCGGGTGCTGGACGACTATGCGAGCACGGGCGCGGACATGGTGGAGATCGACGACGCGGTGGATCTGGCCGTGGCCAAGGAGCGCATCGGCGACCGGGTGGCGCTGGTGGGCAATGTGCACACGGTGGTGGAACTGTTGCAGGGCACGCCGGAATCGGTGTCCGCGGCGGCGCAGCGCTGCATCGACGCGGCGGGCGCGGGCGGCCGTTTCCTGCTGGGGTCGGGCTGCATCGTGCCGCGCTATTCGCCGCTGGAGAACGTGCGGGCGATGGTGGAGACGGCGCACGGGCAGGGGTATGTGGGGGTGAAGGAGTAGGGCCAGGGTTCAAGGGGCGTCATGAGTTCAAGGGGACGGCGAGATTGCGGCTTGGGGCGTGAACAGTTTGGGGTGCAACGGTGGGGAGAGAGATGCTCTATAAGGATGATTGGGATGTGGCGCGGGAGCGCCTGATGGCGTGGTGGGAGTGCGAGATTGTCGACCGGGCGTGCGTGCAGGTGACGGCGCCGCGGGACGGCGTGACGCGGCGGGAGATTCCGGTTCCGGCTACGGTGGAGGAACAGTGGACGGACCTGGACTATGTGGTGGAGAGCCAGGGCGAGGCCATGCGCTGCACGCATTACGGCGGCGAGGCGTTTCCGCTCTTCAACCCGAACCTGGGGCCGGATATCTTTGCGGCGTTCCTGGGCGCGCCGATTCATTTTGCGGAGGACACGAGTTGGGTCGACCCCATCATCGACGCATGGGCGTCGGCGCCGTCCTTTGCCCTGGACACGGACAACCGCTGGTGGCGCATGCAGATGGAGCTTCTGGAGCGTGCGCACGAAGCCGGGCGCGGCAAGTGGATCACCGGCATCCCGGACACGCATTCGGGCGGCGACGCGCTGTCGGCGCTGCGCGGACGCCAGCAGTTGTGCATCGACCTGGTCGACGACGAGGACGCCGTGGCCGCGGCCATGCGCGAGCTGGAGCCGATCGTGTTCGATGTGTACGAGGAGTTCTTTCCGGCGGTGGAGGCGCAGCAGTACGGTTCGTCGTCGGGCTGGCTGCCGACGTGGGGGGCGGGGCGCTGCAACGTCATCCAGTGCGACTTCATCGCGCTGATCTCGCCGGCCATGTTCGAGCGGCACTTCCTGCACGAGTTGGCGTTGCAGGCGCGCTGGCTGGACCGCACGATCTACCATCTGGACGGGCCGGACTGCATTCGCCACGTGGACCTGCTGATGACGATTCCGGAGATTCGCGCCATTCAGTGGGTGCCGGGCGCGGGCGCGCCGCCCATGCCGCATTGGATTCCGCTGCTGAAGCGCATTCAGGCGGCGGGCCGAGGGCTGCACCTGCTGACGGAGCCGGAGCACGTGGAGACGCTGCTGCGCGAGCTTTCGCCCAAGGGGTTGATGGTGCAGACGAGCGTCGAGTCGGAGGAGGAGGCGCGGGAGATGGTGCGCCAGGTGGGGAAGTGGACGCGGGCGTAAGGAGGGCGCGGCGATACGCGTTGCACGTGCGCGATTGTTATTTTGCTTGAGTCAGATTAGAATTCTCGTACCCATTGACGAAGCCACCTTTCTTGGCTCTAGCTGTTTTCATTCATTTCCCCATACCATACCGTGTCCTCACGCATAGATGGCGCCGACGCGCCACATTCAACAGCCGCCTGCTGGATCCGAAGTTCGTCCGATAGGGAGAATCGAATACGGAGAACCCGCAACCATCGGTCTGGTCGCCGGCCCGGTCAGTGCTCTCGGCATTCGGCGCGGAGGCGAGAATCCGGACAAGCTGGCTGCAAATGTTTCTGGCTCGGGCAGCGATGTGCTGCCGAGCTAGGCCTGGCAGGTCACACACTCACTGCTTGATCCCGTGCTATTGAAGAGAAGGAGGGATGGGATGGCCCGAATGACCAAAGCCCGGCGACGAGAAGCCTTGTTAGGCTATCTATATCTGACGCCGTGGCTAGTCGGTTTTGTCATTTTCACTGCCGGCCCCATGTTGGCGTCGCTCTATTTGAGCTTCACCGAGTATCGGGTCACAAGCCCGCCCACCTGGATCGGGTTCGGCAACTACCGAACTGCACTCTTCGAAGATCCTCTGTTCTGGTCGTCGTTGGGGCGTACATTCTACTTTGCGCTGGTGTCTGTGCCGATCGGTTTGTTGGGATCGCTTGGTCTGGCCATGCTGCTCAACCAAGGGTTGCGCGGCACGAACTATCTGCGCACTATCTTCTTCCTGCCCGGTCTGACGCCCATCGTCGCCACCGCTCTGGTCTGGACGATCCTCCTGCAGCCGGAGACAGGCCTGGTCAACTATACGTTGCGCCTGTTTGGCATGGAGGGGCCCAGGTGGTTCGGCAGTGTGAAGTGGGCCATTCCTGGTCTCATTCTCATGACCACGTGGCGGACTTTGGGCAGCAACCGTATGATCATCTTCCTTGCCGGCCTGCAAGGGGTGCCTGATTCGCTCTATGATGCGGCGTCCATCGACGGGGCGCAGGCCTGGCATCGATTCCGCCACGTCACACTGCCCATGATTTCGCCGACGTTGTTCTTCAATCTGGTACTGGGCGTGATCGCGGCGCTGCAGATTTTCGCTGCGGCCATGATCGCCACCCAGGGCGGTCCGGCCTATGCGACGTGGTTCTTCGCCTTGCACATCTACAGCCAAGCCTTCGAGTACTTCGAAATGGGTTACGGTTCTGCACTGGCCTGGCTGTTCTTGCTGGTTATGTTGGCGTTTACCTTTATCCAATTTCGGTCCTCCAGGCGCTGGGTCTACTACGAAGGCGAGGTGCGCAATTGAGCGCTCAAGCTCAGTCGGGAGGTAGGTTTCGCCTCAACACGTCGACGGCCTCCGTCAAGCGAGGACGGCGCATCTCGCGTTCCATCCTGTATACGATCGCCGCCATAGGCGCTGTGGTAAGCCTCGCTCCCTTCGTGTGGTCGATCTCCGGCTCGTTGATGACGGACATCGAGGTCTCATCCTATCCGCCCAAGCTCGTGCCGGACGAAGTGATGTGGGAGAACTACGTCACGATCTGGACGTCTGTGCCGTTTGCTTCGTGGATATTCAACAGCCTGATCGTCGCCACCGTGGGCACGCTGGGGGCGGTCACGTCGTCGACGATCGTCGCCTACTCGTTCGCGCGATTTCGCTACCCGGGCCGCGAGATACTCTTTCTCATCGTGTTGAGCACGCTAATGCTGCCCGTTGAGGTGACGTTGATACCCCAATACCTGCTCTTCCGTGAGTTGGGATGGCTCGATACGCTGCTGCCGCTAATCGTGCCGGCCTATCTTGGCGGCGGCGCCTTCAACATCTTTCTCATGCGCCAGTTCATCCTGGGCATTCCACGCGAGCTGGACGAGGCGGCGTACATCGACGGGGCGAGCACATGGTCTATTCTATGGCGCATCATCGTGCCGCTCTCCAAGCCGGCGCTGGCTACGATTGCCGTTATCGGCGTCATCAACAACTGGAATGAGTTTCTGCAACCGCTCATTTACCTGAACACAGTGGAAAATTTCACCTTGGCCGTAGGCATTCGCTTTTTCCAGCTTGCCGGCATTCCCAACGTGCTCAGCATGAACCATTACCTGCTCGCTGCAGCGGTCATCATGACGCTGCCCATCGTCTTGCTGTTCTTCCTAGCCCAGAATTACTTCGTCCGCGGCATCGTTATGTCGGGGATCAAGGGATAGGCATCGCTCCATCCATTCCATTTCTCAGGAGGAAAGATCATGTCGAAAGTGAGTCGTCGAGAGTTTCTGCGCCAGTCGTCCATTTTGGCCGGAATCGGAGTATTGGCCGCGTGCGCGCCGGCTGCACCCCAGGCCGGCGGCGGAGAGGCGGCCTCAAGCCCGGAGACCTACGAGTTCCGTGTTCACACAAGAGCGGGGGCTGACCTGGACGCCTACTTCGTGACTGTGTTGGACGAATTCAAGGAGATTGTGCCCGAAGCCGAGGTGAAAATCGAGGCGATCCCGGGCGGCGCGCTGGAATACGCAGCCAAGATGCTCGTGCTGCAGGCCGGCGATCAAATTGGCGACGCCATCTGGTCAGCGAGCCGCGCGGGCTTCAACCGTCGCTTCATGGGCGTGGGCATGTTGGAGCCGCTGGACGCGTTTGTCGAGGCAGAAAGCTTTGATCTGGAGCAGTATTACCTGAATTGCATCGCCGAAGCCCAGTATGAAGGGCAGTTGATGGCGTTGCCGCATATCTCGGAACCGGGCAACATCGGTCTGATGATGAACATGGACCAGTTCGAGAAGGCGGGCATCGATCCGATGACGTTCGACTCGAAGATGGATGAGATGATCACGGCCGGTCAGGCGCTGGTGGAGGACGGCAACGGCGACGGCATCATCGACGTCTACGGCTTTGCGCGCAACACCGACTACTTCAACTGGGTGACGCATGTGCGTTCCTTCGGCGGCGATTTCCTTAACGCTGAAGGTACGAAGTGCGTGCTGGAAAGCGACGAGGCGCTGGCCGCCTTCCAGCAGCTCTACGACGTAGTCTATGAGTATGGCATCTCGCCCTCGCCAGCGCAGGTGGCGGATGGCATTCCCAGCATGTTCCAGGGCGGATCGCTGGCTACGATGTCAGGATGGCCTATCCACGCCAGCCAATGGCCCACGATGATCGAGGCGTTCCAAGTCGACTCGACCATTGTGCCGCAGGGTCCGGCCGGTCATGGATCCATGCTCAACCAGCACATGATGAGTGCGGCTTCGGCGAGCGAGCACAAGGACGCGGCGTGGGAATGGGTGAAGTGGACGTGCAGCGCCGACTTCAGCAAGACCCGCGCTTTGCAGGGGCTTGGCGGGCCGGTGGGCATGGAGAAGGTCTGGCATGACGAGGATCTGCTCGCGGCGTTCCCGGCATGGGAAGAATGGGCCCGCATCATGGACGATGTCGGTCCCAACTACAATGCTGCCAACCTGCGCGGCAAGGAGGTGGAGGACGCCTTCAACCAGGGCGTCACAGCCATCATGGTCCAGGAGGTCGACGTAGAGCAGGGCCTTGTGAACATCGTCGAGGCGGTGCAGGACATCTTGGACAAGCCTATCGCCACGTAAATGGCGTGAGACGATTATCAGACGGGGTTCGAGCGGAAATGCGCAGGCTGTTTCTTTGACGTAAGCTGCGCATTTCCGTATCGTTCGCACCTGCCAACTTCCTACATCCACCCAGCGGAAAGAGAATCCATGCTGCCTGAACAGCCGCACATCATCCTGATCATGACCGACCAGCAGCGCTTTGATACGATTGCGGGCTGGGGATATGACTATATGAGTACGCCCAACATGGACCGCATTGCGGCCGAGGGCGTTTCGTTCCGCCAGGCCTATTGCCCCGGGGCGACCTGTATCGCCAGCCGCGCCGCCATCTTTACCGGCATGTACGGACACAACACTGGTACGTATTCTTTTGACCACTGGGCCAGCCATCGCAACTGGGTGCAAGACCTGGCCGAACACGGGTATTGGTGCGTGAACATCGGCAAGATGCACTTCAGCCCGCGTGACGTACCCGGCGGCTTCCACGAGCGCGTCATCGTCGAAAATCCGACCAACATGACGCAGGCCATGGGCGGGGCGGACGACGACTGGGGGCGCTATCTCTCCTTCCACGGGCAGACAAGACCCAACGGCCGCAACGCGACCGATCCGGACTGGCTGAGCAAACATCAGGGCGCGCCCTGGCATCTGGAGGAACGCTTCCACAGCGATGTATTCATCGGCAGTTCAGCGGTCACTTGGATCGACAACTACCGGGGCGACAAGCCGCTTTTCCTGCAGATCGGGCTGACAGGGCCGCATGAGCCGTGGGATCCGCTTCCCCGCCACTTGGCGCTGTACGCAGACAAGGAGATGCCGCCGCGCTATCTGGCGGAGGGTGAACTGGCCGAGAAGCCGCCCCAGCACCAGACCCACTTGGAGTTTCACGCCAACACGAGCCATGAGTCTCAGATCGATCTGCGCGGGGCCTCCGATGCGGAGATCGACGAGATGAAGCGTCACTACTTCGCCAAGATCACGACGGTGGATGAACAAGTAGGCCGCATCCTGGATTCGCTGGAGGCGCGCGGCTGGCTGGAAGACAGCTTGCTCATCTTCTGCTCGGACCACGGCGAGATGCTGGGCGATCATGGGCTGGCGTACAAGTGGCTGATGTATGATCCCATCGTGCATATCCCGCTGATCATCCGCCATCCGGGCTCGGTGGCTGCGCCGAGCGAGGTCAACGAGCTGGTCTCGCTCATCGACCTGGGACCGACGATCTTGGAGGCGGCCGGCGTCGACGCGCCGACCTACTTGGAGGGCCGGTCGCTGTTGCCGTATCTGGACGATGCGCCCATCGAAGCGCGTGAATTCGTCTTCTGCGAAGACAACTATCAGATCATGATGCGCTCGAAAACACACAAGCTGGTCTACTACACCGGCCAGGAGGCGGGCGAGCTCTATGATCTGCCGGCGGATCCCCATGAGCTGAAGAATCTGTGGGACGATCCGGATCACGCGGCGCTGAAGACTGAATTGCTGGCGCATCTGTTGGCGTGGTTCACCGGCAGCGCCTACTGGAATGCCGGATACCGGCGCAACCGGGCGCGCCAATATGCGCTGCGCTGGCCTGGCGACGGGGACGCCAATCTGCATGGCGGCGGGAAGAACATGCAGGAAAAGGGAAACTTGGTGTTCTGAGACGCGGAATCGCCCAACCTGCACAATTGTGTTTTCGGTGCGAGCGGACTAGAATTCCAGGTACCCGTTGACGGCGAAATTCGCTTTTCCAGATCCTGTTCCTATCCAATTTCCTGTGGCCCGCTGCGTCTTCGCGGATGTACAGCGCTCCCATATGCGCCATGCGACGGTTCGATAACTGCGCCACTACTCTGACCATTCATCTGTCCATTCACCCGTCCATCCCATGTCTGCTTCATAAGGAGAACTGAATATGAAACCCGTAACCCTCGGACTGATCGTCGGCAACCGCGGCTTCTTTCCCAGCCACCTGTGCGAGACGGGTCGGGAAGAGATGATCCAGGTATTGGAAGACGCCGGTTTCAAGGTCATCGCACTGGGGCCGGAGGATACGCCCTACGGCAGCGTCGAGAGCCTGGAGGATGCACACAAGTGCGCCGACCTGTTCGACGCACATCGCAAGGAGATCGACGGCGTACTGGTCACGCTGCCCAACTTCGGCGACGAGCGCGCCGTGGCCAACACGCTGCGCTGGGCGGACCTGGACGTGCCGGTGCTGATCCAGGCCTTCCCCGACGTGGCGGACAGCATGACCATCGTCGACCGCCGCGACAGCTTCTGCGGCAAGATGTCGGTCTGCAACAACCTGCGCCAGTACGCGATTCCCTTCACGCTGACGCGGCTGCACACGGTTGCGCCCGACGCATCCCAGCTTCCGGCAGGACCTGGCCGATTTTGCGGCGACCTGTCGCGTCACCAGCAGCATGCGCAACCTGCGCATCGGCGCGCTGGGCGCACGCCCGCAGGCCTTCAACACGGTGCGCTACAGCGAGAAGATGCTGGAGCAGAACGGCGTCTCCATCGAGACGCTGGACCTGTTCGAACTGTTCGGGCAGATCGACGCCATGGGCGACGACGACGCAACCGTGCAGGCCAAGCTGGGCGAGATCAAGGCGTACGTGGAGACGACCGATGTGCCCGCCGAGGCGCTGGTGAAGATGGCCAAGTTCGGCACGGCGGTCGACAACTGGATGACGGCCAACGAGCTGCAGGCGTCCGCGGTGCAGTGCTGGACGGCGATGGAAGAGTTCTTCGGCATTGTGCCGTGCACACTGATGAGCATGATGAGCAACAAGCTGATGCCCAGCGCGTGCGAGGTGGACGTCATGGGCACGGTGGCCATGTGGATGCTGGCGCAGGCGAGCCAGGTTCCCAGCGCCATCGTCGACTGGAACAATAACTATGGCGAGGACCCGGACAAGGGCGTGATCTTCCATTGCAGCAACCTGCCCAAGGACATCTTCCGCAAGGAAGGCGAGGGCAGCCCGGTGATGGAATATCAGGAGATCATCGCCGGCACCGTGGGCGTGGAAAACACGTACGGCACGGTGTATGGGCGCGTGGCGGCCAAGGACTTCACATACCTGCGCGTGAGCACGGATGACGGCGAGGGCCGTATGCGCGCGTACGTGGGCGAGGGCGAGTTCACCGACGACCCGCTGCTGACCTTTGGCGGCTACGGCGTGGTGAAGGTGCCGGAGTTCCAGGCGCTGCTGCAGTACATCTGCGACAACGGCTATGAGCACCATGTGACGGTCAACCCGTCACGCACGGCGGCGGCGGTGTACGAGGCGCTGACCAAATACAAGGGCTGGGACGTGTATCGCCACAGCTAGCACAGGCCAGAAGCACCCACTATCGGCACTCAGCCGGCAGCGGACATGTCATTTCCGCGCAAGGCCGGAATGACATGTGCGGCCGCTTTCCAAATAGGGAGAATGTACGCGCATGAGCCCCAAATACGCAATCGGCATCGACTTTGGCACCGAGTCCGGCCGCGCGCTGCTGGTGGACGTGGCGGACGGGCGCGAGGTGGCCACCGCCGTCTACCCATACAGCAACGGCGTGATCGACGAATATCTGCCGGAAAGCGGCGTGCGCCTGGAGCCGGACTGGGCGCTGCAGGACCCGGATGACTACATCCGCACGCTGCAAGAGACTGTGCCCGCCGTGCTGGCGGAAAGCGGCGTCGACCCGGCGGACGTGATCGGCGTGAGCATCGACTTCACGGCATGCACCATGCTGCCCGCCAAGGCGGACGGCACAGCCCTGGCGCAGCTGCCCGAATACCGGGACCGGCCCCACGCCTGGGTCAAGCTGTGGAAGCACCACGCCGCGCAACCCGAGGCCGACCGCATCAACGAGGTGGCGCGGGAGATGGGCGAGACGTGGCTGGACCTGTACGGCGGCAAGATCTCGTCGGAGTGGTTCTTCAGCAAGGCGCTGCAGATCCTGGACGAAGACCCGGAGATCTATCGCTGCCGCCGACCGGCTGATCGAAGCGGCGGACTGGGTCATCTGGCAGATGACGGGGCAGGAGACGCGCAACTCCTGCACGGCCGGCTACAAGGCCATCTGGCAGAAGAGCGAGGGTTTCCCCAGCGCGCGAGTACTTCGCTGCGCTGCACCCGGACTTCGCCGACGTCGTGGACACGAAGATGAGCCGCGACATCGTGTCCGCTCGGGGCCAAGGCGGGCGGGCTGACGGAGCAGGCGGCGGCGTGGATGGGCCTGAAGCCCGGCACGGCGGTGGCGGTGGCCAACGTGGATGCACACGCCACCGTGCCCGCTGCGCAGGCCACGGACCCCGGCGTCATGACCATCATCATGGGCACGAGCAACTGCCACATGGTGCTGGCCGAGGAGCGCAAGGAAGCGCCCGGCATGTGCGGCGTGGTGGAGGACGGCATCGTGCCGGGTCTCTACGGCTACGAGTCCGGACAGAGCGGCGTGGGCGATATCTTCGCCTGGTTTGTGGACAACGCAGTGCCGCCGGAGTATCACGAGGCGGCGACGGAACGGGGCGTTTCGGTGCACGAGTTGCTGGAGGAGGAGGCCGCCAAGCAGAAGCCGGGCGAACACGGCCTGCTGGCGCTGGACTGGTGGAACGGCAATCGCTCCACGCTTGTGGATGTGGAACTGAGCGGGCTGCTGATCGGCGCAACGCTGGCGACGACGGCGCCGGACATCTACCGGGCGCTGCTGGAGTCCACGGCCTTTGGCACGCGGGAGATCATCGAAGGCTTCACGGACAACGGCGTGCCGGTCGACAGCATCGTGGCCGCGGGCGGGCTGCCCGACCGCAACAAGCTGATGATGCAGATCTACGCGGATGTGACGAACCGCGAGTACCGCGTGATCCGCAGCACGCTGGGCGGCGCGTTGGGCGCGGCCATGCACGGCGCGGTGGCGGCAGGTTCAGAGGCGGGCGGCTATGACGACATCTTTGCGGCGGCGGAGAAGATGGGCGGTCTGCAGGATGTGGTGTACAAGCCGATCGCGGAGAACGTGGCGGTCTATGACCGCATGTACGCGGACTACAAGAAGCTGTACGACTACTTCGGCCGCGGCGAGAACGATGTGATGAAGCGGCTGCGCGCGTTGCGGCGCGAGGTGCGGGCGGGCAAGTAGGACGCTGAATCGGACGATGGTACGCAGATCGAGACTGATTTGGCCGATCTTCGCTGATTTCTTCTGGTGGTCTGTTCGCCAAGTGGATGTCATTCCGTTCACGAAGTGGCCGCGCGGCGGCAGCGGAGCGAGGAATCTCGCGTCCCAGAGGCAGAGATGCTTCGCTGCACTCAGCATGACATTTCGTATACGTAGCGAACAAACATTTGGTGGCAGCGACGGGGTCATACCTGAGACCTGATCTTCGTTCTCTGGCGCGAGACAGATAGACATGAGGTGAGAAGGAATTCTATGCTTGAAGCGTTGAAGGAAGAACTGTGGAAGCTGCATCTGGTGTTGCCGGCGGAGGGTCTGGTGACGTGGACGGCGGGCAATGTCAGCGCGCGGGACCCGGAGAGCGGACTGGTGGTGATCAAGCCCAGCGGCGTGATGTATGAGGACCTGCGGCCGGAGGACCACGTGGTGCTGACAGTGGATGGCGAGGTGGTGGAAGGCGCACTGAAGCCGTCGTCCGATACGGCTAGCCATCTGTACATCTATCGACACCGGCCCGACGTAAACGGCGTGGTGCATACGCATTCGCCCTATGCCACGGCCTTCGCGGCGGTTGGCAAGCCGATCCCGGTCTATCTGACGGCCATCGGCGACGAGTTCGGGCAGGCGATCCCGTGCGCTGGGTTCGCGCTGATCGGCGGCGAGGACATCGGCAAGCAGGTCGTGGACCACATCGGCGCGTGTGCGGCGGTGTTGCTGAAGAACCACGGCGTGTTTACGGTGGGCGCGTCGGCGAAGGCGGCGGTGAAGGCGGCGGTGATGGTGGAGGACGTGGCGAAGACGGTGCATCTGGCGCTGCAGTTGGGCGCACCGGACGAGATTCCGCCCGACGTGGTGGAAAAGCTGCACGACCGGTATATGAATGTGTATGGGCAGTAGGGGATTGCGCCGGGATCCGGGAGATGGTGGTTCGAGGCTTCGACGGCTCACGGGTCAAGGGTGGCGCTTGAACAGCCGGCGCTGGCGCCTGCACGCGAACGCTTGGCAAGCGACAGGCGGGATGCTACACTGTGCGCCGAGGAGAAACGCCCGAATCAACCTGTGACCATACCGGGCGCGCCCTATGGCCGGCACGACCACTGCACAGCTCATCTACAACCCAAATTCCGGCGTGCGCGACTGGACCGGCTCCATCGATCGCTTTGTCCGCTTCTGGAACGAGCGCGGATGGTCTGTGCGGGCAACGTCGACCGAATACGCCGGGCACGCCCCGATTCTGGCGCAGGACGCGGTGCGACCGCGGCGTCGATTTTGTGTTTGCGGCGGGCGGCGACGGTACGCTCAACGAAGTCGCCAACGCACTCGTCGGCTCAGAGACGGCGTCTCGCGCCGCTGCCCACGGGCACCGCCAACGTTTTCGCCCGCGAACTGGGCATGGCGCTGCCCAATCCGCTCTCGCCCAACTGGCTGATGCCCGTCTACCAGTCGCTGTCGCGGGGCCGCATCCAGCGCATGGACGTGGGCAAATGCACCACGGGCAGCACTGGTTGCTCTGGGCCAGCGCCGGTTTCGACGGCTTCGTCGTACACGACGTGGAGCCTCGCTCCCGCCAGTCCAAGCGCTGGGGCAAACTGGGCTACTTCGCCGGGGCCATTGGCTCCGTCTTCAAATTCCGTTCGTCGCCGTCCACGGTCGTCGCCGACGGGCGGGTGTTCGAGGGCGAATACCTGCTCATCAACATCAGCAACTGCCGCATGTTCCTGGGCGGCGAATTCAACCTCAACCGGCGCGGCGTCTTTGATGACGGCCTGTTTGAAGTCTGGCTGTTTCCAGGGTCGCGACTGGTCCAAGCTTCCCTTCTATGCGGTCGATGTCACGCTGGACGTGCACGAGGACAATCCTAACGTGGACGTCGTGCAGGCCCGCAATGTCGCCGTGGAGACGCGTCGACCCATTCCCTATCATCTGGACGGCGAACCGGCGGCGACCACGCCCTTCGCCTGCCAGATCGTCCCGAAGGCTCTACGCGTACTCGTCCCCGACACACACGCCGAAGGGTCTCTTTCTTGAACCCGGCGAACCGCTGCCGGCATAGCGCCCAGTGGACGGGCGTCCATCGCAAGGACACTCCCACCATGAGCACCTATCGCGTCCTCATTACCGACTATGCCTGGCCCTCGCTGGATGTCGAGCGAGAGGTACTGTCCGCGGCGGATGCCGAACTCGTCGTTGCGGAGACGGGTGAAGCTGACGAATTGATCCGCCTGGCCGCGGACGTCGACGCCATCCTCACCTGCTGGAAGACCGTGCCCGCGGCAGGCGTTGGATGCGGCGGCCGGTTGCCGTATCGTCAGCCGCTACGGCATCGGCCTGGACAATATCCCGGTGGCACACGCCACGGAGCTTGGCATCCCAGTCACCAACGTGCCGGATTTCTGCCTGGACGAAGTGTCCGACCATGCGATGGCGCTGCTGCTGGACTGCGCGCGGCAGGTCACATATCTGGCGAGCAAGACGCGGGCAGGCGTATGGGACCGGCAGCACGCGAACCCCGATACCCCGGCTGCGCACGCAGACGTTGGGCATCGTGGGCTACGGACGTATCGCGCGGGCGCTCGTGCCCAAGGCGTTGAGCTTTGGCCTGGAGATCATCGTCTACACGCCGCGCCTGGCCGCGGAGGCGGTGACAGCCGTGGGGTGAAGTCGCCGACAGCCTGGAGACGCTGCTGGCGCGCGCCGACTACGTCTCGCTGCATGCGCCCCTCACGCCGGAGACGGAGCGCATGATCGATGAAGCTGCGCTGCGACGCATGAAACCGACGGCCTATCTGATCAACACGGCGCGCTGGCGGCCTCGTGGACGAGGCGGCGCTGGCGCATGCGCTCACGGCCGGCTGGATCGCCGGCGCCGGTCTCGACGTCTTGACCGAGGAACCGCCGCAGCCCGGACAATCCGCTGCTGGCGCTGGACAACGTGATCGTGACGCCCCACGCTGCATTCTATTCCGATCCCGCCATCCATGAACTGGCCTACAAGGCGGCGCTGCATGTGGCCCAGGCGTTGCGCGGGGAGCAGCCCGATAACATCGTGAACCCTGCCGTGCTCAGCCAGGACAATTGCAGACTCGCCGCGGACGCGCCGGCCGGCGCATCGTAACTCATAGGGCGCACGGCGCTACTACGCTGTATACCCGAGTTCGCCCATATCCGCAGACACCAAACCACTCAGGAATCAATCCATGCCCGTACTCTCTCACCTATCCGCCGTCGAAATCCTGGACAGCCGCGGCCGGCCCACGGTGCAGGCCACCTGCTCCCTGGCCGACGGTTCCGTAGCCACCGTCTCCGTCCCCTCCGGCGCGTCCACGGGCGCGGCCGAAGCGCATGAGCTGCGCGACGGCGATGTGGAGCGCTATGGCGGACTCGGCTGTCGCCGCGCCGTGGAGAACATCCGCGGCGAAATCCAGGCCGCGGTCGCGGGTCGCAACTTTGGCACTCAGGCTGAACTCGACGACTTCCTCATCGAGCTGGACGGAACGGAGCACAAGTCCCGGTTGGGCGCCAATGCGATTCTGGCCGTCTCCCTGGCGTTTGCCCGCGCCGTGGCCGTGTCTCGCGCGCGTACCGCTCTACCAGCACTTCGCCGACATCCTGGCCGGCGAGCCTGCCGGCGAACACGCGCCCTTGCACACGCTGCCCCGCCCCACGATCAACCTGTTCAGCGGCGGCAAACATGCCGGCGCGCAGATTCCCATCCAGGACGTGCTGGTCGTCGCCTCCTCCGCCAGCACGATCGACGAGGCGTTGGAGATGACGTGCGCCGTATTTCAGGCCGCGTCGGACCTGATCGCCGAGAAGTATGGCATGCGCGTGCTCACGGCGGATGAAGGCGGCTTGGCGCCGCCCTTTGCCGGCGCGGACGCCATGTTGCAGGATGCGGTGACCGCCATCGAGGCCGCGGGCTATGCGCCGGGCAGCGACGTGGCTCTGGCCGTGGACGTGGCGTCCAGCCATTTCTATCGTGACGGACGCTATCACCTGGACGGCAAGTCGCTGGACAGCGCGGCCATGCGCGATGTGGTGTTGGGCTGGCTCGACCGCTATCCGATCGTCAGCATCGAGGACGGCCTGGCCGAGGAGGACTGGGCGCACTGGCCGGACCTCTACGCGGGCGTCGGAGAGCGGGCGCTGGTGCTGGGCGATGATTTCCTGTGCACCAACCCGGCGCGCATTCGCCGCGCCATCGACGCGCAGGCCGCCGACGCGCTGCTGCTCAAGGTCAACCAGATCGGCACGCTGACGGAAGCTGCCGAGGCCTACCGTCTGGCGCGCGAGCGCAGGCTGGACCGTCACCATCAGCGCGCGCAGCGGCGAGACCGAAGACAACTGGCTGGGCGATCTGTCGGTGGGATGGACAGGCGACCAGATCAAGGTCGGCTCCATCACCCAGTCGGACCGACTGGCCAAGTACAATCGCCTGCTGACCATCGAAGCCGAGACGGGTTTGCCCATCGTCTCCTGGCCGAACCCGGCGTAGGCGCACCCAGAGAAACCGGAACCAACGACATGCCCCCTATCGACACACGACGCGTCAACCAACTTGCTGACCGATTGCCGCCGGAATGGCCCGAATCGCTGCTGCCGACCATCCAGGCCCAGCTTGCCGCGGGCGACCGCACGCTGGTCGTGCTGGACGATGACCCCACCGGCACGCAGACCGTGCACGACGTAACCGTGCTCACCGAGTGGACGTGTGGAGTCGCTGGCCCGCGGAGCTTGCCAGGCGCGAACCGGCCTTCTTCGTCCTCACCAATTCGCGCAGCCTGCGTTGGAAGGCGCGCAGGCGCTCAATCGCCGAGATCGGACGCAATCTGCGCGAAGCGTCGCGCATCGCGAGCCGCGATTTCGCCGTCGTCAGCCGCAGCGACTCCACGCTGCGCGGCCACTACCCGGGCGAGGTGGATGCGCTGGCGGAGGCGCTGGAGCAGGAATTCGACGCCACGCTGATCATCCCGTTCTTCCTG
Source organism: uncultured Chloroflexia bacterium (assembly GCA_963752485.1). Lineage (GTDB taxonomy): Bacteria > Chloroflexota > Anaerolineae > Caldilineales > Caldilineaceae > JASGTU01. The sequence continues at coordinate 432,583 of CAVVYP010000005.1, read as the reverse complement.
GAAGGCGGGCGCTACACTGTCGGCGATGTCCACTACGTGGCCGACGGGGATACGCTGACGCCTGCCGCGGAAACGCCCTTCGCCAGCGACGCGGCCTTCGGCTACCGCTCGTCCGACCTGCGAGAATGGGTGGAGGAGAAGAGCGGCGGCCGGGTGCAGGCGGGCGACGTGCGCTCCATCAGCATCGATCTGCTGCGCACGGGCGGGCCGGATGCGGTGGCGGCGGCGCTGGGCGAGCTGGCAGGACGGCGCCGTGTGTGTGGTCAACGCCGCGAGCATGCGCGACATGGAAGTCTTCGTCCGCGGTCTGTTGCAGGCGGAGGCGACGGGCAAGCGCTATCTGTACCGCACGGCGGCATCTTTTGTGCAGGTGCGCGCCGGCATTGCCCCGCGCGCGTTGCTCACAGCGACGGAGTTGAACCTGCCGGACGAGGGCGGCGCGCTCTTCGTCGTCGGTTCCTACGTGCCCAAGACGACTGCCCAGGTCGAGACGCTGCTGGCGGCGGCGGACGTCCGCGCGCATGAGCTGAACGTGGAAGCCTTGCTGAACGCCAGTCGCCGGGACGCAGAGATCGCGCGGTGCCATCGACGCGGTAAACGCCTGGCTCGCCCAAAATCGTGACGTGGTCCTTTACACGAGCCGCGGCCTGGTGACGGGTGAGGGCGCCGACGCGAGCCTGCACATCGGGCGGCAGGTCTCCGACAGCCTGGTCGCAGTGGTGCCGGGCTTGACGTGCGCCCCCGCTATCTCGTGGCGAAGGGCGGCATCACCTCCAGCGACATTGCCACGGACGCCCTCGCCATGCGCCGAGCGCAGGTGCTGGGCCAGATTCTGCCGGGCGTTCCCGTGTGGCAGGCCGGGCCGGAGAGCCTGCATCCGGGCCTGGCGTATGTTGTGTTTCCGGGCAACGTGGGCGGGGACGACGCACTCGTGCAGGTCGTGCGCGCGCTGGGCGCCGGCGACTGACGCGCGCGTCCGGCGAATCGAAGAGAGCAACGCGCACGGCAATTCGGCGATGGCGGGTCTTCGCGTCTGCGGCCCGATTCCGCTATAATGCGAGATTGTCAGACGGCTGCAATCAACCACGATGCAACCGGCGAGCAGGCCGCACGAACAGGAGCGCACACGTTCCATGATAGACGTCCAGACTGTGCAGGGCGACATTGCCCAGCAGACGACCGATTGCCTCGTCGTCAACTTGTTTGAGGGCGTGACGGCGCCGGGCGGCGCAACCGGCGCGGTCGACAGTGCGCTCGGCGGCGCCATCAGCGACCTCATTAGGACCGGCGACTTCACAGGCGCTGCGGGAACGACCGCGCTGCTCTACACAGGCGGCAGGCTGCCGGCGGCACGCGTGCTGATCGTGGGTCTGGGCGCGGCCAACGGCTTCGACAGTCAGGGAGTGCGCAGAGGCCGCGGCGGTCGCCGCCAAGGCGATCGGCGACCTGAAAGGCGTCAGGTCATTCAGCAGCATCGTGCACGGCGGCGGAGTCGGCGGCCTGGACCCAGCCGAGGCAGCCCAAGCAACCGTGGAAGGGACGCTGCTGGCCCTGTATCGGCCGCCGCAATATCGCCGAGAGGTGAACGAGGCGGGTGTCCGCAGCTTCACAGTGGTGGAGTTCGACGACCGAGAAGATCGCCGCAGTGACGGCCGGCGCGGAGGCGGGACTCGCCGTCGCGCACGGCGTATATCAGCGCACGCGATTTCTCCAGCGAGCCGCCCAACGTGCTCTATCCGAAGACCTTCGCCGCACGCGCCGAGAAGATGGCCGAGGACGTGGGACTGGCGTACTCGGTGCTGAAGCGCAAGGACATGCGCGAACTGGGTATGGGCCTCGCCCTCGCGGTCAGCCAGGGCAGCGCGCACGCGCCCGCGTATGATCATTTTGGAGCACGCGCCGCCCGGGACGGAAACGCAGCCGCCGCTGGTGCTGGTGGGCAAGGGCATCACGTTTGACACGGGCGGCATCAGCATCAAGCCGTCCCAAGACATGTGGTATATGAAGGACGACATGAGCGGCGCGGGAGCCGTTGTCGGCGCCATGGAGGCGATTGCGCGCCGGCGGATCGAACGCCGCGTGATCGGCGTCGCCATCTGCGTGGAGAACATGCCGGACGGCAAGGCCTACCGCCCCGCCGACATCGTGACCGGCATCACCGGCAAGACGGCCGAGATCATCAGCACGGACGCCGAGGGCAGGCTCGTGCTGGCCGACGCGCTGGGCTACGTGGCGCGCTATGAACCGGCTGCGGTGGTGGACCTGGCCACGCTGACCGGCGCGATCGGCGTCGCCCTGGGCCCGCAGGCGGCAGGTCTCTTTTCGAACGACGATGCGTTGCAGGACGCGCTGCTCGGTGCGGCGGATCGCAGCGGCGAACGCCTGTGGCCGATGCCCATGTATGACGAGTACAGGGATGCCATCCAGAGCGAGATGGCCGAGGTCAAGAACTCGGGCGGAAGCAAAGGCGGCGTCGCCACCAGCGCCAAGTTCATCGAACATTTCACCGAAGGCTACCCGTGGGCGCACCTGGATATCGCGTACATGTCGTGGGCGGATGACGGCAAGAACGCGCTGATTCCCAAAGGCGCGACTGGGTACGGCGTGCGCTTGCTGGTAGAATTGGCCGGCGCATTTTCCGTTCCGGAAGGGAAATGAGGGGCGTACTTGCCGGCCCAGGATCATCCGGGAGGCGTCGCTGCGGCGTCGCTGCGGCAAGGGAAATCGTGCGCGCTGCCTGGAAGATTTCGGCCAGACCGGTGAGAACACGCAAGAGGGGAGAAACTCTGTGAGCAACTCTAAGACGCAGTACAGCGGACAGACGCCCTACGACGACGGGTTCGGCGTACCCTGGCTGCTCATCGCAGCCGCCAGCGCTTTCCTATCTTCTGGTCGTGGTGGCATCGCCCGCTCGCGCCGCACAGGACACGCAAGAGCAGATGGCGGGCGTGCTGTCACTGTGGCCGATCCTGCTTCCGCTGATCGCCTCATCGCTGGCCATCGAGCGCATGGTCGAGCTCTTCTGGAATTATGTCGACTGGTTTCTCTTCAATGCCGCGGGGCTGGGAGCCGGCGCAGATCAAGTCGCCGCAGTACGTCCAGTTCAAGAGCGGCACCAGCCTGGTGATCGGCGTCGTTCTGGGCATCTTGATTTCCAACTTCACGGGCATGCGACTGTTCGAGTATCTGCGGCCGCTGGTGCCCAACTTCCTGGACAGCGCACCCGGCGCGTGGGACGTCATCGTCACCGGCTTCATCATCGGCGCTGGCACGAAGCCCATCCATGACCTCATCGGCATGCTGACCGAGACGAAGCATCTGCTTGGCTACAGCGCCATCAAGCAGCGCGAGATCGCTGGCGCGGCCGTGGCAGACAGTATGCTCAAGATCGCGCAGAGCGAGGCGCAGCTCATGATCGACGTGCCCGGCGTGGGGCCTGCCCGCCTGAGCGCACCGGATGCCGACGCGGCCGAGGAGGACGCGTTTTCGTCGGCGGTGGAGTATATGGACGATATTCGCAACCGCACGGTGATGTAGTCTCGCCTGTTTGTGGGCCGGGTTGGTTATGGAATGCAAGGCGCTGCGCCAGACGTGACCCGGCGCAGCGTTTTCTGTTGGATTGTGGGGATTGGACCGTGGCGGGTTCAGATCGTGCTGAGCGCGGTGTTTGGATTCCGGGTCAAGCCCGGAATGACACGGTGCGCGGACGGCGTTCCGCTGAGCGCGGCGTTTAGATTCCGGATCAAGCCCGGAATGACATGGCGCGCGGACGACTGTGTGTGGGCAGGTCGTGGCCGCTTGTCATTCCCGCATGGGGTTAGCGGACCCGCATCGGTGCACGCGGGCATCACAGCGGCGTGCGGATGGCGTTCCGCTGAGCGCGGCGTTTGGATTCCGGGTCAAGCCCGGAATGACATGGCGCGCGGACGGCGTTCCGCTGAGCGTGGCGTTTGGATTCCGGGTCAAGCCCGGAATGACATGGGGCGCGTATGTGGATGCGCTGAGCGCGGCGTCCTTCTGCAAGAGGGACCTACTGGTGCTATCCACGCTCGGGGTTGTCATTTCCGCGGGGTGGTAACGGGAACCCGGCGGGGCGTGGATGCGCTTTTCCTGTGCGGCGCAGGGTCAGCCATGCGAGCAGGCCGGCTATGCAGGCCACGGCCGCTGCTGCAAGCATCGCGGTGGCGATGGGATGGCCGCCGCGGTCGTGAGGCGGCCGCGTGCCCAGGGCCTCCTGGGTGAGATATTGGCGGTGCGTGCGCTCCAGCGCTGCGTACAGGTTGCGACGGAAGTCCGGTTCCGGCTGCACGGCGGGCACGGCTACGGCCACCTGCTCGGCGAGATCGGCCAGTGGGGCCAAATTCGGCGCCATGACGGTGATCGCCGCGGACAGATTGTCGTCGACTTGCACGGGCACGGTGCGAGCCCCGCTGCGACGACCCGCCAGCAGACGGGCGCTGTGCCCGTCCAGCACATCCTCCGGCGGCATGGTGCGACCGTCACCCAAGTCCAGACCCGTCGCATATAGCCCAGGTCCCCGATTCCAGTGCAGCAATCCCTTTAGATCTCGCATGGCTAGCTCCCGGCCTCGTCTTCGACAACGGGTGCGACCTCGTGCGCCGCATCGGTATGCGCCGCGTCGTCCTCCTCGCCTGCAACATCCTCGCCCCATCCGCGCGCTTCCAGGTCCTTGCGCAGCGAAGCTAGCGTACGGAAATAGAGGGACTTGATCGCGCTCTCGCTCTTGTCCAACAGCTCGCCGATTTCGACGTTGCTCAACTGGCCGCCGAACTTCAGCAGCAGGAGGTTGCGTCGCTCTTCCGGCAGACGGTCAATCGCGGCCCACAGCGCGGCCTGCCGCGCTTGCCGCTCCACCTGACTCTCCGGCGAATCGCCGTCATGGCTGTGACCCCACAGGCGGTCGAAGGAGAGAAAGCGCCGCCGCTGGCGGTCTCGGTGCCAGTTTGCCACCAGGTTATGGGCGATGCGGAAGAGCCAGGCCGAGAAGGGCAGCCCGCGATCCTCGTACTGGTCCAGGCGGTCCAGCGCGCGGTAGAAGGTGCGCGCGGTCAGGTCCTCGGCGTCGTGCACATTGCCCACGCGGTGGTAGATGTAGGCGTAAATGCGGTCCACGTAGCGTTCATACAGGCCGGCAAACGCATGCGGATCCTGGCGTGCAATCTCGACCAGCGCCGCCTCCACGTTGAGGTCGCTTTCGGCGTCGTCGTGGGCCGCCTTCGCAGGTGAGACCTGTCGCTCGGCGTCGATCACGTGAGCGATCATGGCATCGGGCCCGCCGATTTCCAGCGCGAGTTCGTCCAGCGCGGCGCGATGCTCCTGCGCAGTCGCTTCCGCATCGTTGTCGGCTCTGGATCGCCGGAGAAACTCCGGTGCGCTCGGTCGTATCCTCATGCCGTTAGTGTCGTTCCTTCCGTTCGCAATCTGGTACGCGGGCCGCAATGGGGATTGCAATCCGCAGTAGGGATTATAGGGACTTAACGGACGCCGCGCAAACGTTGGTGCGGCAGCATCGATTCCCAGATCGGGGGCGCGTTGTGATATACTCACGCCAATTATCGGCGCCCCACAACGAATTCAGGGAGGACGCAGTGCGCGTAAGTTGTCTCCAGGAAAACCTGGCAAAAGGTCTTGCAATCGTGGGGCGCGCCGTCTCGACGCGCAGCACGCTTCCCGTGCTCGGCAACATCCTCATCGAAGCCAAGGACGGGGAACTCCGCCTGGCCGCCACCAACCTCGAAATCGGTGTGAACTGCTGGATCGGGGCCAAGATCGAGGACGAGGGCGCGATCACGGTGCCGGCTCGCCTGCTCGCCGAATTTGTCAACAGCCTGCCGCCCGAGAAGATCGAGATGGAGCTGGCCGTGCGCACGCAGACGCTGCATCTGCGCTGCGCCCGCTACGAAGCCAACATGAAGGGCATCGACGCCGCGGACTTTCCCATCATCCCCACGGCCGGCGGCGACCACGAAATCGAGGAGGCGACCGAATTCTTGGAAGGCACGCGCACCGAGCTCTATCCGGCCGGCCTGCGCAAGATGATCGACCAGGTCGTCTTCGCCGCGTCGGCGGACGAGAGCCGGCCTACGCTGACGGGCGTAGAGGTCACGTTTTCGCCGGAGCGCCTTACGATGGCCGCGACCGACGGCTACCGCCTGAGCGTGCGCAGCATCGCGCTCGACCAGCCCGCAGTCAAGGAGACCATGACCGTCATCGTGCCGTCCAGAAGCCTGGGCGAACTGGCGCGCATCAGTGCGGACGCGGACGAGGAGAAGCCGGTGCAGGTGATCGTCACCGAGAGTCGCAACCAGGCGCTGTTCCAGATCTGGGGCAAGAGCGAGGGCCGCGGCAGCTTCCATCGCGTGGAGCTGGTCAGCCAGTTGATCGACGCCGCGCTTCCCGGACTATCATGCCATCGTGCCCAAGACCCACACCACGCGCACGGTCGTGGACCGGGCGGCCTTGCTCAACGCATCCCGCGTGTCGTATCTGTTTGCCCGCGACAACGCCAACATCATTCGCATGGCCGTGATGCCCGGGGATACTCCAAATGAGGGCCAGGTGCGCCTGACGGCCACCAGTTCGGAGATGGGCGACAACGTGAACGAACTGGACGCCATGGTGGAAGGCGACGAGCTGGAGATCGCGTTCAACGCCCGGTACCTCATCGACGTGCTTGGGCAGATCGACGAGCCGCAGGTGGTGCTGGAGACCACGCAGAGCACGCGCCCGGGCACCATTCGCCCGGTCGGCCTGGGCGAAGATGAGTTCCTGCACGTGATCATGCCCATGCATCCGCCGCGCTGACGCCGGCCGCAGCCTGACCGGCAGAGGACAGAATACACAACCGGGGCGCTCGCACTTGCGGGCGCCCTGTTCATTTCCTGGCGTCTCTACTCTACAGGGGGCTAGGCAACGTGATTGCCGCACTCGGTGGCGCAGCTACTCGATGGGCGGCACGCGCAGTTCGTCGCCGACGCGCAGGGCATCGGGCGACGGGGCCAGGTCGATATTGGCCAGATAGAACTCCTCCACGCGATCCACGTCCCCGTAGATGTCGTAGACGATTGTCCACAGCGTATCGCCGGGCTGCACGATATAGGTCGATTTCGGGCCGCAAGAGGAGGTTGGCTGCGCTGACGTCTGCGATGCCGGGCACAGTCTCCAGCGCCTCCAGAATCTGACGACGCTGCAGGTCCAGGTTGACCAGCCCGTTGAGGACCAGCTTGCCATCCTGCAAGCGGGCGTCGATGGGCAGTTCGGCCAATTCGGGATACTCGTTTTCGCGCAGCACGCGGGCCAGGTCAAATCCATTGGCGCTCAACACCACCACGCTGCGCGGATTGCTGTCCACAATCGCCTCGGCTTCTGTGGCGGGAAGCACCAAATCCTGGGGCACGGAGGGCGTCGGAATGGGCAGCAGACGCGGCGCGGGCGTGGGCTCGGCGGGCGCCGCCTGGTCCGGCTCGGCAGCCGGTTCACCCTCGCCTGCGTCGCTTGGGACGGCGTCGCCGGCGTCTGCGGGCGCTTGCACGGCGTCTTGCTGTGAGTCCGCCTGTGCGTCTTGTACGTTCGCCGGCGCAAGTTGTGCCGGCTGGGCCTGGTCGGGCGGCTGCGGCTGAACCGCGACGCCGGCGGTGCGCTGTCCGCGTGCAAACCACGTGACCATAATCAGCGCCACGATCAGCACTGCGGCCACGCCGGTCCACACCTGCAGACTCTTGCGCTGCGGTTCCGGGGTCTCACGCGGCATTCCCAGGACGTCGGCCAGCAGCGGAGAGCCGGCCACGGGCGCAGCCCCACGCCGTCCGTGTTTTGCGCCTTCCCGCAAAGCTCGCTGCCGATCCTGGTGTGCGCGCAGCAGCCACTCTGCTTCGGGGCGCAGACTGTCGTCCAGCGGAATCGCCGCGACATGCCCGCGCATGGCGTCATAGCGCTCCAGCTCCTCGGCCAGCATCGCCGCAAGCAGATGGAGCTCGGCCATGTTGTGGTAGGTCAGTCCCCGCTCGGCCTCGGCCAGCGCGTCTGCGGGGCGGCCGGCTGCCGTCAGTTCGGCGACGCGGTCACAGAAGAAATCCGACACATGCTCGCGATCGAGCAGGCCGCGCAAATCCTCGCCACAGTTGGAACAGTGGTCATCGTCCGGCGCTATCTCGACGACGGTACGGCAATGAAAACAGGTAGCTTCTTGCATGAATCGACACTACATTCGATGTCGCCAAGCAGCGAATCGCCCAGCGGCAAACAGGCCTGCTGAAGTATGACGGTGGATGCGCCAGGAGCGCCGGCGACTGAGCGCCAAGGACCGGCTCCGGGCAAAGGACGCCATCAGCAACGACGCTGATTTCCACAACAGAGTATGACAACGGATGCGACGATTGCGGAGGGAATGCGCAACCCGCTCCTTTCGTTGCTGGATGCGGCGCTCAACGCGCTATCTCACCGCAAGACAACGAAGGATGCAGATCCCCCCCGGCTTTTGCAGTGTATCATGACAGTTCGCGTTGCGCAAACCAATCTCGGGCGCGGGGGATGGGGAGATATGGGACGCTGATGGACGCTGATGGACGCTGATCGGGCTGATTTCCTCGGATCAGTCTTGGATTTCGGGTGGTACGCGCGCGGCGCCGGACGCGCCGGCCCCAATGGTACTGTGGGACCAGAATCTACACCGTAGCCGTCAGCGATAATCAGCCCAATCAGCCGTGATCAGCGTTCCCGTAGGCGTTCTGCGGCCTATGCCTGCCCGACGTAGCGGTCGAGGAAGTCCGCCATCTGCGTGAAGCTGTCGATCTGGTTCGCCAGTTTGCTGAACTTGTGCCCTTCGTCCGCGTAGTGGGTGAAGTGCACGGTTCCGCCCGCGGCCTGCACGCGCTCGGCGATCTGCTCGGACTCGAACAGGGGCACGCGGGGGTCGTTGTCGCCGGCCAATACGAGGAGAGGGGCTTTGATGCGGTCCGCCTTGTGCAGCGGGGAGATGCTGTGCAGGAACTCCCGGTCGCGTTCCAAGCTGCCGTACTCTCGCTCGCGATGCGCGCGGCGCCACGGGCTGGTGCGCTCCAGGAAGGTCACCCAGTCGGCGATGCCCACGACGTCGATGCCGGCGGCGAAGCGGTCCGGGTACTCGGTCAGCGCGGCGAGCACCATGAAGCCGCCATAGCTGCGCCCGTAGATAGCGATGCGGTCCTGCGCGATGTCCGGCTGGGCGTGCAGCCAGCGCACCGCGTACTCAAGGTCCGCCACGCTGTCCATGCGCAACTCCACCTCGTCCAGCAACATATATTCGCGGCCATAACCTGCGCTGCCGCGCACGTTGGGAACGAACAGGGCATAGCCGCGGCTGAGGAAGTATTGGAAGCGCACGTCGAAATCGGGCCGTTGCTGGCTGGCGGGGCCGCCGTGCACGTAGAGGATGCACGGATAGCCGCCGGCGGGCGCGGGCGTTCGCGGACGGTAGACAAAGGCCGGCAGGCTGCGACCGTCGTGGGTGTCGAACTCGACGAGGCTGGGCGCCACGAAGGTGGCGCTATCGATGCCGGCGCGATCGCTGTGGGTAAGCCGCAGCAGGGCGCGGCTGCCCACGTTCATGGTCCAGACATCGGACGGCTGCAATGGCGTCTGCAGGTCGAACACGAGGTGGCCGCCATCTCCGGCAAACGCCAGCTTGGCGATCACGCCCGCGGGCACACCGGGCACAGGCGTGAGTTCGCGCTCCTGCAGGTCGAGCAGGAAGAGACGGCTATACCCGCCAGCGTTGATGGTGGCGGCCGCGGTTCTGCCGTCGGGCGCGACGGCGAGCAGCTCTACCTCGCCGACACAGGCGGCGTCCGCTGCGGTGAAGTCATCGGCGTTCACGATCTCGGCCAGCGCGCCGCTCTCGATGTCCAGGCGGCACACCGCGCCTCGATCGTGCGTGCGGTCCGTCACCAGGTAGACTGCGTTGCCCTTGGCCCGGATCTCGCCGTAGCGCGCCATTTCACCTTCGGGCGTGAGGCGTCGTTCCTCGCCGCTTTGCATGTCCAGCACGTACAGGTCGACCTGTTCGCCGGCGACGTCATCGCGCGTCAGCACGAAGCGGTCTTCAATCCATGCCGCCGCAGCGCGCCGGCCGTCGCACTCCTTCACGAGCTCGGCGTCGCCCGTGCGCAGGTCCATGCGATAGATGTCGAAATCCACGTTGTTGCGCTGGTTGCTCGTGTAGACGATCTGCTGCCCGTCCGCGCTCCAGGCGCCGAAGACGTGGATGGCGCCGTCATCGTGCGTCATCCGCTTCACGTCGTGGGCTCGTGCGCCCTGCGGCGTGTCGCCCGCGTTCGTAATCAGGTAGAATTGCTGCCGCTCATTGCCGCCGGCGTCACTCACCGCGATCAGATGGTCCGCGCCGGCCGTGCCGTGGACCTCCCACACCTTGTCGGGGAGAAAGGTCAGCTGGCGCGGCCAGGGGTCCTCGAAGGACGGAACGCTGGGTGCGCTCCAGACCTGGTAGTTGCCGGTCGTGTTGCTCAGAAATGCGATACGATCGCCTGCCGCGGCCGGCGCGGGCGACGTTGCGCTGCGAATGTTGAGATAGCGTGCGAAGTCGGTCATGGGAGTTCCCTTCGATGAGTTCTGCTGCTGTGTGCGTGCGTTCAACGCTGCGCGGCGAGTTCGGCGATCTCCGACAATTCCAGCCAGCGCTCCTCCGCCACAGATAACTCGCGGTCGATGTCGTCCACGCGGCTTGCCAGCCGTTGGAGGGCCACGTAGTCGTCGCCGGCCGCCGCCATCTCGGCCATCAACGCGGCCTTGTCGGCTTCCAGCGCGTGCACGCGCGCCTCGACGGATTCCAGTTCGCGCTGTTCGCTCCAGGTTAGCTTGCGGGCGAGCGCGGCGGGCCCGCGGCGTCCCTGCCCCGGCGGAGTCGCCTCGCGCTTGGCGGATGCGGGCTCGTCCTGTTCGCCGGCCTGGCGTTGCAGTTTCATGGCCGTTTCATAGGGTCCCGGATACTGGGGCCCCAGGTTACCGTCCTGCATGAAGCGGACGTAGTCTACCGTGCGGTCCAGGAAATAGCGGTCGTGGCTGACCACGAGCAGACAGCCTGTGAAGCGATCGAGGAATTCCTCCAACACATTGAGCGTCTGGATATCCAGATCGTTGGTCGGCTCGTCCAGGATCAAGACGTTGGGCTGATGCACCAGTGTGCGCAACAGGTAGAGGCGCCGGCGTTCGCCGCCGCTGAGGCTGCGGATTTGCGCCCGCTGCAGCGAGCGCGGGAAGAGGAACCACTCCAGCATCTTGGCGGCCTCCACACGGTCGCCGGACGCCGTGCGGATCAGCACAGCCTCTTCCTCGATGAACTCCAGCAAGCGCATGTCCTCGTCGAGCGCTTCGCCAAGCTGGTCGTAGTAGCCGACGCGCACGGTTTCGCCCCAGCGCACGCTGCCCGCGTCGGGCTCCGTCTTGCCCACGAGCATGTCCAGCAGCGTGCTTTTGCCGGCGCCGTTGGGTCCGAGGATGCCCAGACGGTCGCCCGGCTCCAGCCGAATGGAGACGCCGTCCACGACCGCCGACCCGGCGTAGCGCTTGACAAGTCCTTCGGCCTCCAGCGCCTGCTTGCCCAGCCGTCTCGAGGCCAGCGACATGGCGACAGTCTCGTCGCCGCTGTCGTAGCGCAGTTGCAGCAACTCTTCGACACGCTGCTTGCGCGCCTTCTGTTTGGTCCCACGCGCCATGGGGCTGCGGCGGACCCATTCGAGTTCGTTCTTGAGCAGCTTCTGGCGCTTCTGCTCCATCGCGGCAAGCTGCTCCTGGCGCCGCGCCCGCTCTTCCAGATAGTCGCTATAGTTGCCCGGATAGCTGACCAACTGTCTGCGGTCGAGCTCCACGATGCGGTTCACGACGCGATCCAGGAAATAGCGGTCATGGGTGACTACGAGCAGCGCGCCGGGCATTTGGCGCAGGTGGTCTTCGAGCCAGACGATGGTCTCCGCGTCCAGGTGGTTGGTCGGCTCATCGAGGATCAGAACGTCGGCGCGGTGGATCAATCGCGCGCGCCAGGGCCACACGTTTGCGCTGGCCGCCGCTGAGCTGCGACACCGGCTTGTCGAAGTCCGTCACGCCCAGGCGCGTCAACGTGGCCTTGGCGTTCGCCTCCGCCGCCCAGGCCTCCAAGCGCTCCATCTCCGCGCCGAGGCGGGCAAACTCGGCCTGGAGTGCGGCGTCATCCGGGTGCAGGTTTAGTTGTGCGCCGGTGTGGTCGTAGCGGCGGCGAAGCTGCATCTGCGGCGAATCGCTGCCGAAGACGATGCCCAATGCCGTCTGCGCGTCGTCCAGGACCGGCTCCTGCGCCAGCAGCTCGACGCGCACGCCGCCCCAGACGGTGATGGCCCCCGAGTCGGCCTGGTCCTGTTGCGCCAACATGCGCAGCAGCGTGCTCTTGCCGCTGCCGTTTACGCCGATCAACCCGATGCGGTCACCGTCATTGATCAGCAAATCGGCGTCTTCCAGGAGTTGCCGCTCGCCGAGATGCTTGGATATGTTGGCCGCCGTAATCAGATTCATGGCCTATTTCACGAATTGCTTCACGAATTACTTCGCTAGACGATCGCACGCCGGGCGCGGGTGCGCCGGCTGCAGGCACGCGCGAACGCCTCGCCGCGCAGGTCGGCGGGCTCACCCACGCACGGCGCACCCGCGCGGAAGGCTGCTCGGCGCTCTATTGTTCTCGTCGGGAAGTATAGCCCAGCAACTGGGGCTCGGCCCAAACCGCCCAGTTCCAGCGGTTGTCGCCCAGCGCGTCGGTGACGAACTGAACCACTACATCTTGGCCGGACAGGCTGGGCAACTCGATGATGTAGCGCTCCCAGTCGTTGCTCTGTTTCGTGGTGCTCCACACGCGCCGGCCATTCACGTAGATGCGAAAGGCGCACAGGTTCTCGCGCTCCATGAGTGCGCCGTCGCGAATGCCCACGGCGAAGCGCATGCGCAGGCTGTCCATCTCGGCGGGAACCTGCAACTGGTATTCGCATACGGCGCTGCCCGCCACCGGCGGATGCTGCCATAGCGCCATCTGTTGCACCATGCCGCAGTGGGCCGTGCCGACTTTGACTTCCATCATATCCGGTTCGCGCGTCGAGGCGATGCGCGCGGCGGGAAATGCCTCCAGGAAGTCATATTGCCAGCCCAACTTCTGGTCGCGCGCGCTCACAGCTTCGTCATCCAGCAGGCTGTGCCAGAGTTCCTCCTGCCACTTCAGATAGCTGATATATTGCGATAGCTGAGCGAGGGAATCCTCGTTCAGGTCGGCGATGCGCCGGGAGATGCCGTCGACCATTGCACTGCGCGCGTCGTACTCTGCCATGCGCTTCCCTCAAGCCCGTGGTATGCGGACCGGTTGTACGTTTCAGGTACTCCTAGATGCTACACGCTCCTATGGCGCGCTCTGCAGCGCACACTCGGAGAAGACAGCTACATGGACACGATGATCGCCTGGCCGGCTGCATCTGCTTGGCCGTGCAACGAGCCCATCATCTGTTCCCAACGTTGCGCCGCGGTCGGATTACTCAGGAGAACCAGCGCAACGTAACTTGGCTCGAAGGGCCGCCGCAGCAGCGTCATGTCCGCCTCTTCCGGCGTGTGCGATCCCTTGCGCTGGTTGCAGCGCGTGCATGCCGTCACCAGGTTGTTCCAATCGTGTGAGCCGCCACGGCTGCGCGGAAACACGTGGTCGACCGTCAGATGATGGCGTCCCGGCGTCGCTCCGCAGTACTGGCAGACGTACGCGTCGCGCAGCATGACCGCGGCGCGCGTGGCCGGCACCTTACGATGCGGAAGTCGGACGTAATGGACAAGTCGGATGACCAATGGGACCGGATAGGCGCTGGAGCAACTGCGCAGCATCTGCTGCGTAGCCTCCACGAGTTCCGCCTTCTCGTGCAGGAGGAGGACGATGGCACGTCGTACCGAGACTAGGCTGAGCGGTTCATAACTTGCATTCAGGACTAGAACTTGTTTCGACATACTCTCTGTGAAACGATTCGACAGTCGTATTGAACGGTTGGCAGCTCACTCCGATGACAGGTTGACGACAGATTGATGGCTGAACTTTCGCAGCAACTGTCACCACGGACCCGTGGGCGACGGCTGCGAAGGAAGGGAAACGGCGGGCCACGGCCAGCATTCTAGCCCAATTCTACCAGCATCCCCGTGTGGCATCAAACCGGAAGGATGCGGGTGTGGACGCCGGCGCGGGTCGGCAGGACGCTGATCTGCGCTGATTTGGCTGATTTTGGCTGCTCGCTGTTTGTGGTTTGTTCGCCACGTAGGCAGACAGTCATGCTGAGTGGATCGAAGCATCTCCTCATCCGGTACGAGTAGATTCTTCACTTCGTTGCCGCGGCGCGGCCACTTCGTGAACAGAATGACATGTACGTGCCGAACAGACCAGTGGGTCTCACATTCTGGGGAGAGGGACCGGCCTGGGGCCGGCTGAATCCTTGCGCTGGGCAGGGCTACAGACCCGGCGGGACGAATTGCGTTACGGTTGCCGCCCGGCGCAGGATTCCCCAGAGAAAGAAGCAGATCAACGCCATGATCAGTGTGCGCAGGCGTTCGTCCTCGATGCCGGTCAGATACGAATACGCGCCGGGCAGTGTGATCACGGCGACGATGCCGTACAGGATGTGGATGAAGGGCCGCGGCAGCATCGCGCCCGATCCCTGAATGTACATCAAGGCGCCGATCGCGCCCTGCACGATGATCATACTCTCGCCCACGACGGCGGCTCCGTACCAGGACGCGCCCAGACCGCGCGACAGCACGCGCAGGGCCAACGCCCACACGGCCAGCACGAGCACGAAGATCGTCGCAGAGTTGGCCAAGCCGTCGTGTAGCTGTGTGAGTGTCATGGGCGTTGCTGCGCTATCGGTGGGCGGGTGTGAGAGCCGGTTCGTGAAAGTGAGCGTCGTTCAGGCAAGATCGTTGAGAGAAGGTCGACTAGAGACAGCGGCGGTGTATGGCGTGTGCTCTGGTAGCGGAGTCTTTGATGGTCCTTCGACATCTGGGCTTGTCATTCCTGCATGGGTGCAGGCGGGCGTCCACTGCGCCTGCATGCGTTCGTCCGCTCAGTGGATTCCGGGTCAAGCCCGGAATGACATGGGCTACGGTCGTCCGCTCACTGGATTCCGGGTCAAGCCCGGAATGACATGTGCTACGTTCGTCCGCTCACCGGATTCCGGGTCAAGCCCGGAATGACATGTGCGGCGTTCGCCCGCTCAGTGGATTCCGGGTCAAGCCCGGAATGACATGGGCTACGGTCGTCCGCTCACTGGATTCCGGGTCAAGCCCGGAATGACATGTGCACGTTCGCCCTGGATTCCGGGTCAAGCCCGGAATGACATGTGCGGCGGTCAGTGGATTCCGGGTCAAGCCCGGAATGACATGGGCTACGTTCGTCCGCTCACTGGATTCCGGGTCAGGCCCGGAATGACATGTGCGGCGTTCGTCCGCTCAGTGGATTCCGGGTCAAGCCCGGAATGACATGGGCTACGTTCGTCCGCTCAGTGGATTCCGGGTCAAGCCCGGAATGACATGTGCTGCGTTCGTTCGCTCAGTGGATTCCGGGTCAGGCCCGGAATGACATGTGCTACGTTCGTCCGCTCACTGGATTCCGGGTCAAGCCCGGAATGACATGTACGGCGTTCTGGATATCGGAGCGCTAGACCGGCGCGTGCACGCTCAGGTATTGCTGCAGCACGGAAGCGGCCGGTCCCAGGATGTCGTACGACTGCCAGCCCTGGCTGCCGGCCATCACGAAAATGCAGCCGCCGACCACATAGTCGTTCTGGCGCATGGCCTCATCATACCAGACAAGCTGCTCAACGTATGCGCCCGGCCCCCACATGCCGTATCCGTTCTCGGCCCAATATTGCTTGAAGTCCTGCCACCCCTCTGCATCCGGCGGACCTGGGCGTTCGGTGACCAGTCCGTCCACGCCGCACTCCGTCATGATCAGGGGGATGTCCAAGCCCTTCGGCCTGAGTATCTGATCGTAGACCTGGCGATAGCGCAACGTAAGCCAGCCCGTGTCCCCCGGCCCGACGCCCGGATAGCGGCCCTGGTCGGCGCGTGTGGTCAAGTAATACATGGTGGGAGCAGAATATTCGTGGAGACCCAGCCAGCCATTGTGATCCTTGGCCGCCTGCACCGCGGGCAGGAAATGCTCCCACAGCTCCAGCGGCGGCTGTCCCGTGCCGAAGTTGCCCACGACACTGCGCAGGCCCCGCTCCGCAAGCAGCCGCGTGCGTTCGGCCTCGAACTCGCTGAGCCGTCGCATCTCGTCCGCAGTCGCAGGCCACCGGCTCGTTGTACGCCTCCCAGCCGTCGATATACTGCCGTCGCTGGGGGTCGTCCGCCAGCGGCAGAAGCTGCTCCAGGAAGGCCCTCGCCGTAGCCCCTGGGTCCAGGTCGCCCAGGCTCAATTGCGGCAGGTCGATACGGCCGATCACAAGCGTGCGCGGGGAGGTCTGCTTGATCTGCGCCACGAAGTTGCGGTCCAATTCAAGCGTCTTGACCACGGTCACGGCCTGCGTCGACAACACGTCGAAGATCTGCGGATCGTTGCGCGCCACGAAGAGCCCGAGCTTGCTGGGCGGTCCCGGCGGGAAGGGCGTGGCGACCGGCGTGGGCGTGGGCGGCGGGCGGGGCGTATCCGTGGGCTTGGGCGGCGTGGGCGTCAGGGTCGGTTCCGGCGCCAAGGCGGGGCCCGCGCCTTCCGGGTTGCTGACGTACGGCAAGTAGATGGCGTTGTCGCCCAGGAAGGGAACTGGCCCGCGCAGCAGGCTCGACTGCGCCACGGGCGTCGGCGTGGGCGTAGGAAGAAGCGAAGAGGACGCAAGCGCGGGAGGCGGCGTCGGCGTCGGCCGCGAACGGCCGCACGCAGCCAGCGCCGCAGCGGCAACCCCGCTTGCGGCCGCAGTCAGAAAAGACCGGCGACTCAGTGCGCCGCCGGATGTGCTTCTGCGGGTATTCACCTGTGCGACCGGCTCGTGCTGCTCGGGTCGCCGGTCAGGAGAGCCCGCTCGGGCTCTGCTGCGCTCGCCGTCTTGCGGCGTGTCTAGGTTGTGCATAGTGGCAATATAGCACCTGTCCAAGCTTGTCCCAAATGGCCCAACTGCGTACAATAGACGCCCAATCACACTCTCCGGTTCCCCCGTCCGGAACAGCGCACGTCCATCCTCCAGGATGCGCGCGCTAGCCTGCAAAGGAGACCGTTCATGGACAAGTATCCGGTCAGTATCGAATACTGCGTGATGTGAAACTACACGCCTCGCGCCGTCAGTTTGACGGAAGAACTCTTGGAACGTTATTCACACGCAATCGATACCCTGACGTTGATCCCATCCGGCGGCGGACGCTTCGAAGTGATCGCCGGCGATACCCTCATCTACAGCAAGAAAGCGACCGGCAGGCACGCTGAAGCGGGCGAAGTCGCCGGTCTGTTGGAAAGCAAGACCGGGGCCCAACCGGCAGAATAGGCTGCGCCGCAGGGCGAGGCCGGCGCCGAACTGCGCAGACGAGGATCCAGCGGCTGGATCCTCGTCTGCATGTACTTTCCGG
The DNA here is from genome assembly GCA_963752485.1 of uncultured Chloroflexia bacterium. GTDB lineage: Bacteria > Chloroflexota > Anaerolineae > Caldilineales > Caldilineaceae > JASGTU01. The sequence goes on along the minus strand of CAVVYP010000005.1, from coordinate 414,970 downwards.
TGACCCGTAGCGGCGCAACGGCCGCGGGGACACGGGCCCTTGCGCCGGCGCTACAATCCCGTGGGCAGATCCACGAACTCAAACTCCAGGCCAAATTGCTCCTGCAAGTGAATGCCAAGCGCCTGGACGCCGACGGTCTCCGTGCAATAGTGGCCGCCGTAGATCACATTGATCGAATGGTTCAGCGCCTCGTAGTAGTGGGCGTGGTCCGTCTCGCCGGTGATGAAGAGGTCGCAGCCCATGTCCGCGGCTTCACGGATGTAGCGAGCGCCGCTGCCGCTCATCACGGCGACGCGGTGCACGATGCGCGGGCCGTGCGCCTGCACGAGCTGGAGGGGACCGACAAGCTGCTCAAACCGGTCCGCCACATAGTCGAGCTTCATGCCGTCGGCGTCCACGGCCAGCGCAGCCAGAGATACGCCGTTCACCTCACCCCACCACTCCACGGGCTCCAGACCCAGCCGGCGACACAGCTCGGCGTTGTTGCCCACCTCGCGGTGCGCGTCCAATGCCAGGTGCGCAGCATAGAGGTTCAGCTCTGCCGCCATGATCGTGCGCACGAGGCGCCCGTGCTGGCCGCGCAGCGGCTGCGTCGGGCCCCAGAAGATGCCGTGATGGACCAACATCATGTCGGCGCCCATCTGGAGAGCCGCCTCCACGCACGGCATCTGTGCATCCACAAGGCCCACGATGCGGTTGACGGAGCGGCGACCCTCCACTTGGAGCCCCTGCGGTCCGTAGTCCTGGATGTTGTCGATACCCAAGTACTCGTCCAGGTATCGCACCAGATCTGCCCTAGTCATTGGCGTGACCCGTCCTTCCCGATGGCGTCGTTCTGCTTCGATGGTTGGTATCAGTGTCCTGCTGGGATAGTGTGCGGCGGCGGTGGCGCTCGCAATCGTGCGGTGAAGACTCACCGCAATGATGTTCCGCACTGGTTGCGAGTGAAAATCGCTGCGGCGCACTACGCCGGTGCGCCGCCTCGATGGATGAACCGCTTTGCTCGTTGTGCGAATTTGCGGCGCGGAATCAAAATGCGCCGGCCACACGTCTTGCACACCAGGCCTATGTCGGCGCCGACGCGCACGATCTCCCACTCGTATCCGCCGCACGGATGCGGTTTTCGCATTTCGACGACGTCGCCAATGGTTAGCTTCTCATGGATCTGCATGACGCGGTACTCAGTCTAGTGTCTCGGTTGGGATGTGACCGCGTCCGCCGGCTGGACAGGATCGATGCAGAACTGGCTATGGGCTGCGCTTCTGCATTGCTGGGATGGCCCGCCACGGCATCGCCTGGCATGGAATCGTCCTGCAGGCGCGACAGCAAGACGCCGCCCGCAGCCAGCGCGAAGCTCAACAAGTAGACGACCAGATACGCCAAAATCCCGGCGCAGGGGACGGCGCCCAGGACTCGCCCCGCCAGCACGATGACGGACGCGCCCGCCAACAGCGCGTAGAAGTCGCCCCGCTCGATGTGCATCCACGCGAAGAACTGCCGCCCAAGCCACAGCCCCGTCACCACCGGGCTCAATACCCACGCCAGCAGGAGAAAGCCGAAGAAGAATGTGAACGCACCCACGCCTCCCCAGAACCAGCCAAAGAAGAGGGCGGCGAGAAACACAAAGGCTGCGGAGAGCGGAATGGCGGCCACGGCAATCAGCAGGCCGTATAGCCCGGCCATCACCGGCTTCTGCTCGATGGCGCCGGCTGCGCCGGTTATCGTTTTGCGGCTCAGCGCCAACAGCACGAAGCCCACCAGCGCGATGCCCGCGATGACGAGGACGGTGCGCATCAGCCACCAGCCGAACCCCGCCACAGGCGAGCGCTGGCGGCCGGCCGGCGCGGCTTGTTGCTCGTCCTGTGGCTCCGTTTTCGTAATCACGCCGCCCGCGTCGGCGCTGCCCGCCTCCGCCGGGGCCGAGTATTCCAGGTTACCGGCCACGTAGGCGCTGTCGCCAAATGTGATGCCGCCGGTCTGGAGGTTTGCGTCGCCCTCCACTGTGGCGTTGAACGTCAACTCGCCGACGGATGCGAACAGATTGTTGCGAAAAACGCCTTCCAACGTGGCCTGCCCGCCGGCGATATACGCGTCGCCGGCGATGGCGGATTCAGGGCCGGTGCTGATGCCGAAAACGACCGACCGATCGCCCATTGGAATCGCAATGGGGCCGAAGCCGGATTCGAAGCCTCCGCCCGCCATGAACAGATCGTCGCCCACGCGGCCATTGATTCGCACGGCGGCGCCGGCGGCGCGCACATCGTCCTGCACCACGCCGTTGATCTCCACCTCGGCCCCGGCCGCGATCACGTCCCCGGTGACGATGCCGTTCACAACGATATACTGTCCGAAGGCCACCAAGTCGCCCTCGACGGTACCGTCGATGATGATGTCGCGGCCAAAGACGATCAGGTCATCGGCGATGACCTCGCCCTCCTGCAACTGATAGACCTCTTCATCGAATACCTCAGCGGCGGTCGCCGTCCCCACCGCCAACAGCACCGCAAAGACCAGAGTAGCGCCCAGAGCCAGACGAGTCCTTCGGCCCTGCACGAAGCGACCTTTCGAAAACCAGTCCATTGCCAGCCCCCTTCGGATGCACGTTCTGCCAGGTATTCGGATGAGAGCGGATCGTGTGCGCGACGTTGTTCGGCGAAGGATGTTCAGTCAAACGATCACAGACACAGTGTACCCGCGGACGATTGACAGGGCAACCCGCCCTGTGTGGAAAAAACTATACATGAGGCGGCGAGAAGTTAACGCCTGCAGCCGGTGATGACGGCCGCCGGATGACGGTTCGGCGCTCTCTCGCGAGGGCGCACCAGGGCGCTTGGGCGTCTGGCGACGGAGTCGCTGACGATGCGCCGGCGCTCGGATTTATCATTCCTGCAAGGTGATAGCGGGAATGCGGCGTCGTGGGGATGTGGATGCGCGGGCGCGGCGCCCCTCTTGCAGAGGGACCTACGGGCTGCTGGCGCTTGAAGTTGTCATTGCTGCAGGGTGCAGTGGGCATCCACCTCACGTACATACGCCGGTAAGCGCATTGATTCTGCGCCCCTGGGATAATCACGTACACACTTCCAGTTGCCAGACCCATTAGGCGCCTGTGTCGAGGCCGGCGAACAGGTCGTTCTCGATGCCGGTCACCGGCGCCGGGTACCGCGGTGAAGGTGTCGTAGGACATCCAACGCTCGCGCAAGAACGGAGGCAATATGCGCATGAATGACGGCCCGCCGCCATACTGGCTGGCGTGCGCCATGCTGGCGGCGACCTTCTGCTCCTGGTACGCCTTCACGTCGATTCGCGCATGGATCGGCGTCTCCCACTCGGCGATCTCGACGAAGTTGATGTCCTTGTTGCGGCCAAACGAGGTGGGGTCCTGGCCGAAGAGCGGCATCAGGCGCACCATAACCTTGATTATGCTCTTGTCGAACGCCGCATAGTAAAGCTTCGCCGGCCAGCCCTCGCCCTGGCCGTTCGAGATACGCCGCGCACTGCCAGCCGGTAGAAGGCCGCAGTCGTCGCCTCGTAGACGCGAATGTGGTCCGGGTGTCCATAGCCGCCGTGGGGGTCGTGGGTAATCACCACCTGTGGCCGCAGACGTTCCATATAGAAGGCCACTTCGTCTGTCAGGCTGGCCAGCGGCTGCCGGATCAGGGCCTGGGGGTGGTCGTTGTCCGGCGAGCCGCGCATGCCACTATCGCGGTATGGCAGCGACCAGATGGTCGTGACGCCCAGCGCCACGGCTGCGTTCGCCAGTTCGGTGGAGCGCACCTGCGCCAGCGTCTCGTGGTCGTTGAGCTTCGTGCCCTCTTCGACGGAACCGGCGATACCGTCCGTGGCGATGATCACGTGTACGTTCACGCCCTCGGCCGCGTAGCGCGCCAGCGTGCCGCCTGGCCCGAAGCTCTCGTCGTCCGGATGCGCAAATACGCCCAACAATGTCTTCGCCCGCATGGATTTCCTGTTCGCTATTCATTGATCGTCCCATCGCTATTTACAGTCGTTCGCCGCCAAGACTCGTTCCGCCTACGCACAGTGTACGCGCCAAGCTGCCGCGAAATCGTACACCACACCCTCGCCGCCAGGCTGCAGCCGCTCGCCCGATTGCGGCGAATAGAGCCCTGCAATCAGCCGATACTCGCCACGGGCAAGGTCCGCCGGCAACGCCAGTGGCGCATTCTGCACCACAATGTCACCGGATTCAAGTCCGCGAACGCGACGGGTGCGTCCCAAATTATTGCGGAGTACTGACAATAGCTCGCGTGCTCGTGTGAGCATGGCCGAGACACACGCCGAAAAGCGGTCTGATCGCTTCGGCATACCTCTGGCCCAAATATTTGGGACGCACCCCAACGCGACATCCCAACCATCGTATGGCGGCGTTGGTCCGCCCGCAAGTATGCCACACAGTGGCCGTTGGTCGCCGTACGCTTGGTCTCTATCTCTCGCGCGCCGGCATCATGGTAGAGGTTCAGCAGAAGCGACGGCCGCATACCCAGGCACACGCTCGCTGGGCTGATGGAGACCCATGTTATCATAGAGGACGAAGAGTAGGCGCTGATTTGCGATTCTGCGGAAGTTAGGCCGCATATCCGATTGCCAGAATGCCAACCCCACGCTTCGTTGCCGTCTTTGCCGCCACGATTCCCTTTATCGCCTTGGTCGCCGTCGCGGCGGCGGCGATTGCGCTTGGCGCGGTTCCACTGGCGGATACGCCTGACGGGCTCATCCACGTTCATCGCACGCGCGCCCTGTCGAACGCGTTGCTCGGCGCGCGTGTTCCTGCCGCGCATCTTTCCGAATTTTGCCTTCGGGTACGGCTACCCCGTGCTCAATTACTATGCGCCGCTCTCCTATTATCCAGCGGCGCTGATGCACCTGGCCGGCGCCGGTCTCGAGCAGGCGGTGCTGGCGGGTGTCGCGCTGTTCCTCGCTATATCCGCCCTGGGCATGTATCTGTTCCTGCGCATCTGGGTCACGCCATTCATCGCGGTTGCAGTCACGGTGCTCTCGATGTTCGCCCCCTACCGGCTCTACAATCTCTCCGTGCGCGGCGCGCTGCCCGAGTACGCTGCCTTCGCATGGATCCCCCTTATCGCGCTCGCCATCACCAAACTTGTGCAGGCATGCGCTGCCAGCGAATCGGACCCGGACGGGACGAGGGGAGCGGACTCTGTGCCGGTATACGCCGTCCTCATGGCGACGGCGTGCGCCGGGTTGATTCTGACGCATTATCTGACCGCATTGATGGTCGCATTGGCGCTGGGCGCGAGCACGCTCTTTGTTGTGCTTGGCGCGGCCATTGGGCGCGCACGGCGCGGCGCGATGCGTCCATCCTTGGGAAGGTATGGCGATTCTCATTGGTGGCTGGGGCTTGCGCCGGTCGCGCTGTTTGCGCTCGCCGGTGCGGGGCTGGCCGCCTTCCATGTCGTACCCGCTGTGCTGGGGCTGGACTGGGTAGGGATCGGGCAGGGTTCCGGCGCATATGGATTCCTGGACCACCTGACGACGGCCCGCGCGCTCTTCACATGGTCCGTTCCGCATGGGTATCCATCCGCCGCCGATGCGACCGCGCCCGCGTCGGGTCTCGTACTGGTGATCAATCTGGGTCTGCTGCTGCTTGTGGTTGGCGGGCGCGAGAGCACGCTGCGCACGGCGGCCGCGGTCAGCCTGTTGATCTCCGCCTTGGGCCTGGCGATGATGACGGACATCTCCGCGTCCCTTTGGATGCTCGGATCGTCCGTGCTGGGCAAGCTGCAGTTCCCGTGGCGCTGGCACGCCATCGTGACCTTCTCCGTCATTTGGGGCGTCGCCCTGCTCTTGCAGTGGCTGCGCACGTTCGCGCCAGACAGGGCGGTTCCCGTCCTCTACGCGGTGATCGCCGTCGCGAGCGGCGCATTCATCTGGTACGCGGTCGACGCCCTGCCGCGCGCGCCCGGCCCGGTCGCGGCGGAATCCCTTACGACGGAGGCCATGTGGGCGTTCGACGATTCCGTGGGGCAGGTCGGCGCTTCCTGGACCGGCGAATTCCTGCCCACGTCGGTCACGGAACAGCGCTGGGCCATCGGACGCCCGCCGTCCGAGCAAACTGGCGATGGTGGGGCCGGCGATGCGGAGGGCTCATTGCGTGGACGGGTCAGCTACGTTCGGCCCGTACGCGCAGGGTATCTGGATGCCACCTACGAGACCCGCGCCGACATCCCGTTGCGCCTGATATTTCATACCTTCTACTTCCCTGCCTGGCGCGTCGACGTGGACGGCCGGCGCGCGGCAACCGTCGCCGTCAGCAACCTGGGTCTACTGGCGGTTGACCTGCCGCCGGGCGAGCACGTGGTGGCTGTACGCCTGGCCCCCACGGTCTGGGGCTGGGCGGGGTGGGCGCTGAGCGCGACAGCCTGCCTGATCGTCCTGCTCTACCTTGCCTTGCGGCGGCCCCGGCGCAGGGCATTGGCCGGGGCATGGGCGCTGCTGGGAGGCGTGTTCGCCATCCTTTGGCTGCTGCCCGCGGCAGCGCGACGCCCACGCCCATCGGCGCAGACTACGGGGCAGTGCGCCTGGAGGCGGCGCCAGTACAGACCACGCAGCGCGACGCGACGGCGGATGTCGACCTCACCTGGTTCATCGCCGAGCCCGACGAACCCCTCACCGCATTTGTGCACATCGTGGGTGAGGACGGCGGCATCGTGGCGCAGCACGACGGCCCGCTTGCGGGCGCGTTCACGCCGTTTGAGCGATGGCTGCCGGGCATGGTCGTCACGCGGCGACACGCGGTATCGCTGCCCGCAGAGTTGCCGCCCGGCGAGTACGGCGTGCTCGCCGGCGTCTACGCGTCGGACGCGCCCGGCGCCGCGCTGCCTCCTCAGATCGACGCGGCGGATGCGCCATCCGGCGTCAGCGTAGATGCGCATCAGCGCGTCTCCGTGGGCAGCTTGACGGTAGCGGACTAGGCCGGCGTCTGCGGGCGGAGACGATTCGCCAAACAATTGCCCGCAGCCCTGAATTCAGGTATGATTCAGGGACGATATGGCAACACGCGCCGGTGCGGACACGCGCTCTCGCTCGTTCAGCGAAAGAACCGATCCCGCCGGCGGACTTACACGGCCTGCACGGCTGGTTGCGTTGTGTCGCCAGGCTTGCCGGCGACGAGCAACCGTGGCATTGGTTTCACGCCGCCAAACTCGCGATACTGGACTCACAGTATCGACTTCTCAGTATCGACTTCACGGCATCGAAACCAAAGCAAAGGAGACAAGCGCCAAATGGGTCTTGGCCCACTATTCAGAGTCCTCGGCGCTCTGCTATACGGCATCGTCGGCTACTATCTGGGCGTCGCACTGGCGGGAACCTACGCGACGACAATCTACTCCGTGGCCGGCGCTGCTGCGGGCATGGCGTTCGGCTATTTGCTGGCGCCGTGGCTTGTGATTGCGCCGGCGCGCGCCGCGCGCAACAGCCTGCGCAACGTGCCTGCCCAGGACTTGGTCGCCGCCACCATCGGCCTTGCCGCCGGTCTGCTCATCGCCGCGCTGCTGGCCTACCCGCTCTCGCGCCTGCCGCCTCCCTTCGGTGGCATCCTGCCGCTGGTGGCCGTGCTGATCTTCGGGTATCTGGGCGCAATGGTGATGGTCGTACGCCAGGATGATTTCTACCATCTGCTTCGACCCGAACCGGAAGCGCCGCCTGCACCCGTCCACACCTTCGAGCGCGCGCCGCTTCTGTTGGATACGAGCGTCATCATCGACGGCCGCATCGCGGATGTGGCGGACACGGGCTTCATCCTCGGGCAGATGATGGTGCCGCGCTTTGTGCTCAACGAGCTCCAATATATTGCGGACTCTTCCGACAGCCTGCGCCGCAATCGGGGTCGCCGCGGTCTGGAAATCCTGGACAGGTTGCAGCAGAACCCAGACGTGCCCATCGACTTCATCGACATCGACCCGAAGGATGCGCAGCAGGTCGACGACAAGCTGATCAGCCTCGCCCTGCAGCTCGACGCCGCCGTGGTCACCAACGACTACAATCTAAACCGAGTCGCGAAGCTACAGGGCGTGTCCATTCTCAACATCAACGAGCTGGCCAACGCGGTGAAAGCCGTCTTCCTGCCCGGCGAGGAGATGCCCATCAAGATCATTCAGGAGGGCAAGGAAGCCGGCCAGGGCGTCGGCTACCTGGAAGACGGCACCATGGTCGTCGTGGAGAACGGCCGCCAGTATGTCAACCAGGAAGTGCTGGTGCAGGTCACCAAAGTCCTCCAGACCAATGCCGGGCGGCTGATATTTGCTACGCCCGAACCTGAGAGCGTACACTAGCGGCGCCAGTGACATCACCAACCAGGAACAGGGACCGATATGGGATTGCGGATCTACAATACGCTCAGCCGTACCGAAGATGAGTTCACGCCGCTGGAAGACGGCAAAGTCAAGATGTATGTCTGCGGGCCGACGGTGTACGCGGACGCACATGTGGGCCACGCCATGGCCGCCATCGTCTTCGACATGGTGCGCCGCTATCTCGTCTATCGCGGCTATCAGGTCCACTATGTCACCAACTTCACGGACGTGGATGACAAGGTCATCGCCCGCGCCAACGAGACGGGACAGGACCCCTTCGAGCTGGCGAATCGCTATGCCGCCGACTACCTGCGCCATCTTGACGACCTCAACGTGCTGCCCGCGGACGAGTACCCCCGCGTGAGCAGCGAGATTCCCGAAATCATCGGCTTCATCCAGGAGCTCGGCGAACGCGGCTATGCCTACGAGCTGGACGGCGACGTCTACTTCAGCGTGAACAAGGACGACGACTACGGCAAATTGAGCCGTCGCAAGCTCGAGCAGGCGGTGACGGGAACCCGCGTCGAAGAAGACGCGCGCAAGCAGCACCCCGCCGACTTCGCGCTGTGGAAGTCCGCCAAACCAGGCGAACCGGCCTGGGACAGCCCTTGGGGACCGGGACGGCCCGGCTGGCACATCGAATGCTCCAGCATGTGCCTGCGCTCCCTGGGCGAGACCGTGGACATCCACGGCGGCGGCAACGACCTCATTTTCCCCCACCACGAGAACGAGATCGCGCAGAGCGAGAGCCTGACAGGCCAACCCCTTGCCAGGTACTGGATGCACAACGGCATGCTCCAGCTTTCCGGCGAGAAGATGAGCAAATCGCTGGGCAATCTCATCACCATCGACGAATTCCTGAGCCGCAACTCGCCGGACGCGCTGCGCATGCTGATTTTTGGCGGCCACTATCGCAAGCCGGTGGCCTTCAACGACGAAACGCTCAACTCCGCCGAGCGCAGCCTTGCGCGCTTGCGCAGCGGACTGCGCCCCAGCACGGGCGCGATCACCACCGGCGAGGACGCGGACGCCCTGCGCATCGCCACGGAAGAGGCGCGCGCCGGCTATGTCGCGGCCATGGACGACGACTTCAACACCAGCAGCGCGCTGGCCTCAATCTTTGAACTCGTACGCGCCATCAACACGGCGCGCGCGGCCGGGGTCTCCGGCCCCTTCTACGACGCGGCGCAGCGCACGCTCAAAGAGCTGACCGGCGTGCTGGGTCTTACGCTGGCCGGTCCGATTCCGGAGATGGCCGGCTCCGCCTCGGCCAAGCCGTTCGTCGACCTGCTCGTGCAGGTGCGCGGCGAGCTGCGCGCGGCCAAGGAGTGGGCCCTGGCCGACGTGATCCGCGATGGTCTTGCCCAACTGGACGTCACGCTGGAAGATACGCCGGAGGGCACCGAGTGGCGCTTCCGCGACGAATAGGTGACGGCTAACCCATGAGCGAACTTATCTACGGGCGACGCGCCGTGCTGGAGAGCCTGCGCGCCGCCCGTCGCCAGTTCTACCGGCTGTGGCTGGAAGAGTCTGCGCAGTCATCCCAGTCGCCGGCCACGGGAGCGATTGGCGAGATCCTCGCCCTGTCCGAGGCCGCCAGCCTGCCCACACGCACGGTGCGCGGCGGTCTGTTCGACAAGCTCGCCAGCCAGCACGTCAACGCGCAGAGCGTGGCGCTCGAAGTCGGCGACTATCCGTATGTCGACGTGGACGACATCTTGTATGCGCCGCATGCAGTTCAAGCGGACGGAAGCAAGCTGCCGCGGCTCATCCTCATCCTTGACCACGTGCAGGACCCCCAGAACCTGGGGTCGCTTTTCCGCACGGCGGAAGCCATGGCGGTGGACGGCGTCCTGATTCCGGAGCGTCGTGCGGCTGGCATCACGCCTGCGGTGGTTAACGCCAGCGCGGGCGCGGTGGAGCATCTGCGCGTGGCGCGCATCTCCAACCTCAACCGCGCCATTGACGAGCTCAAAGAGCGCAATTTCTGGGTGGCCGGCCTGGAGGAGGACGCGGAGGCGCAGGCGCCGCAGGCCAAGATGCTCACTGGTGCGCTCGCCGTCGTCGTGGGCAGCGAGGGCGCAGGCATCAGCCGGCTGACCCGCGAGAAGTGCGATTTCACCGTGCGGCTGCCCATGTACGGCCGCATCGAGAGCCTCAACGCCGCCGTCGCCGGCAGCATCATGCTGTTCCTCGTTCGCCAGGCGCACAGCGGATCGTGACATGCACGTCAAGCTGTTGCTGCCGGCAGCCCCGACATGGAACGCCGAGATCGACCGCATCGGCGCGCTGCTCGACGTACAGAACAATCCGGACGTCTTTCCCTATCACTTTCTGCAGGTAGTGCTTCCCAGCCTCGGCGGAGCCATGGTCGAGGTCATGGAGGACGGCAGCCCCGGTTCCCGGTATCTGCTTGTGGGATTTCTCTTCCCCAGGGGCATCGCCGGAGACGCCGGCCGCCGCGACCGCGGGCTATCCCGTGTCCGCGCGGGAGTTCACGTTCCGCCAGCATGCGCTGACCGAGCAAGCCCGCGACGCCCGCATTCGTGGCGGCGGTCGCCGAATCCGTGCGCAGCCAGTTGCAGGCGGCCGCGGTCGTCGCCTTATGCGCCGGGCGACGAGCACGTATACACGCGTACGGAGATCGACGCAGGCAACGCCACGGTGGGCCGCCCGGACGCAGAGGAGGCGGCGCGGATACGCGCGGTGCATGAGGAGATCTGGAACAGCCCGCCCGAATACCTCTATCCCACCGACATCCACTGCGACGAGTTCGGGCTGGGCACGTCCCTTGTCGCGCGCGTGGAGAATGAGGTGGCCGGTTTCCTCTTCGGCTTCTACCGCTTTGGCGGTCCCGCACTTCCCGCAGACTGGGCGCACCGCTTTCGGGGCGAGTTGCGCTTGGAATCGCAGGTGATGGGCGTTTCGTCCCGCTTCCGCGGTATGCGCCTGGGCAACCTGTTGAAGCGCACCCAGGCGGACGAAGCCCTGGCCCGCGGCATTCGCCTCATCCACTGGACCGCGGACCCGCTGCAGTATCCCAATGCTGCGCTCAATTTCGGCCTGCTGCGCGCCGTGGCCTTCAGCTTCACGCAGGACTATTACCCGTTCCGAAACGACCTGAATCGTGTGCCTGCCTCCCGCTTCGCACTCACGTGGCTGATCGACACGCAGCGTGTGCGCGATGTGCCGCGTGGTCGGGTCATCTTCTCTCATTCTGGATCTGGAGCACCAGCGCGAGATTGTGCGCGTCAACGATGAGCCGGAGCGCCTGCGTCTGGACGTGGACGAGCCCTACATCGCCATCGAGATTCCGGCCAACTGGGCGCAGATGCAGCGCGACGATCTGTCCGATGCGCTGCGCTGGCGCGAGGCGACTGACCGGGTGTTCGCGCACTACATTGGCATCGAAGACGGGAAGTATGTGATTACCGGCGCGGCGGTGGAAGGGGAGAGACGCTTTCTGGTTGCGCAGCGCGCCGGCGCGGTTCTGTGGGATCGGCTGGCGCTGTGAGGGTGCGGCGGCTCGCCCATCCGCACAGTGGATTCCGGCATTCGCCGGAATGACAAGTGCGCGGGATTGGTCATTCCCGCATGCCGTTAGCGGGAATCCATCGCTGGTCGCCCCTGGATTCCGCGCCCCGGGGGCTCCCGACCCCGCAATGACAGGTTGGCGATGCAATCGTTCGTTCCGTCGAGCGCATCGCCACCGAATGTCATTCCCGCATGCCCTTCGCGGGAATCCACCGCTGGTCGCCCCTGGATTCCGCGCCCCGGGGGCTCCCGACCCCGCAATGACAGGTTGGCGATGCAATCGTTCGTTCCGTCGAGCGCATCGCCACCGAATGTCATTCCCGCATGCCCTTCGCGGGAATCCACCGCTGGTCGCCCCTGGATTCCGGGTCAAGCCCGGAATGACAAAGGGGTGCGCCTGGGATACTTGCGCGCGCTTGGGGCTTCCAGGGGGGATGACAGGGGGCGCGGCTACGGCTCCGCGATGGGTTGCTCCGGATCTGGCACGCGATAGCGGCTTAGTTGCTTGAGGCTCTCGTCCGGGTGATCTTGCGCGGACCAGCCGATGTGGCGCAGGATCAACATGGCGGCGCTGAAGAGGATACTGCCGACTGCAATCCACTGGGCCGTCGCCAGACGCCCCATCACCCAGGCATCGGGCCGGAACATCTCCACCCAGAAGCGGCCCAGGCCGTAGACGCCGAGATAGAGCCACAGGGCGTCTCCCATGCGCATCTTCTGCCCGAAGCGCCAGATGACGAACATCAGCACGCCCCACATGGCCACGTTCCACAGCGCCTCGTAGAAAAAGGTGGGGTGAAAGCCGTTGCTCGCATACCAGGCCAGCGTCTCCTGCGTCAGGTTCAGCGCGCCGCAATCCTGCACGGTGGCGGGCAGGCCGGGCGGAATCTGACACGGGTAGGCAGGGTTGATGTGAAACGCCCACGGCGCGCTCGAAGCGGGTCCGTACAGCTCCTGGTTCACCCAGTTCCCCAAGCGCCCCACTGCCTGCGCCAACAGCACGTTCGGCGCGAGGAAATCGAAATACTGCAGCGGGTTCAGCTTCTGGTGCCAACAGTAGAGAAGCACGGCCACGATGCCGCCCACGAGTCCGCCGTAGATGCCCAGTCCGCGGAAGCCGCCGCTCCAGAAATTGATGATATCAATCGGATTCTGGCGGTAGTACGCCCAGCCCAAACCGTCGGCAGGACTGCTGAACACGTGGTAGAGCCTGGCTCCGATGATGCCGCCGATCAACGTCCAGGCCAAGAGATTCCAGACGTGGTCCGGGTTTTCGCCGGCGCGCACCGCCAGCCGGCTCGAAACGTAGGCGGCCAACACGGCGCCGCCGACAATAAAGAGACCGTACCAGGTTAGCGAGAATGGTCCGAGCTGCAATATGATTGGGTTCATGCTGTGCTCTTCTCGTCAGTCAACTCTTGTGCGCGCCAGCGGGCGGCATCTCCGTCACAAACGCGTCGCGCTCATTGTTATGTCAATTACACTTCTGATCGCCGTATCGGCATGCGGCTCCCTGCCTGCGCCTACGCCGATCCCTGCCACGCCCATCTTGCGGGCGAGCCTGCCGGACGAACTCGCCGGCGAACTCGGCGCGGATGCCGAGACAGCCGCACGGGCCCTGATCGCGGCTGAACGGGAGGCCGCTATCAGTGGAGACCTGCAGACGCTGGCCGCATTGTGGGCTCCGGACGCACGCATCGTCGACGGGCGCGGCACCGGCGACGCCTCCGACGACTACGTCTGGCAGGGCAGGCCTGCCGTCATGGACCGCTACTCGCTGGCTGTCCTGCCTGCCCCACCGCCGCCCTTCGAGGCTGGGCAACTGGATGCCCTGACCGTCGCAGCGGACGCGGGCGACGAGAATACTGCGTACGCCGAGCTGGGCGTCGACCGCTGGACGCTGACGCGGCAAGAGGATCGTTGGCAGCTCTTGGAGCTCGCCTACAACTGACACGCACGCTCCCGGTGCTGCGCGCCAGCAGCGAGTGCGTTGCCCGGTTCAGAAGCGAGCGCCGCCTTCCAGCCACGCCTTCAGCACATCGCCGATCTGCTGCAACGTGTCCGGGCTGATCTTGTCCAGCGTGTCCTGCGTCGTATGCCGGTACTCATAGCCCAGGTCGGCCAACATGGCGGCCGGGATGCCCGCCTCCGCATAGCGGGCCAGGGCGTCTACCTCGTCGCGAAGGTGCGGGCCCCGGAACAACTCTCCATAGCCCACGTCCCTCGCCGTCTCACGCAGCGCATCTACAATCGATGCCGCGCCGGAACTGATGCCGGCAATGTTGGCGTCGCTGCCACCCACCAGGTCCACGTAGACGGCGGTCCGCGGCGACGCGCAGCGCGGCGAGTCTTCCTCCAGGCGCTGCAAGAAGACGTTGCTGCCCATGGCGTATTCCCAGCCCGGGAGGCCGCCGTTGTCCTCGCCGTCGAAAAAGACCAGACATATCGTATGGTCGCTCACCTCGACGTCCAGCACTCTGGCCAGCTCCAACAGGACGGCAGTGCCCGAGCCGCCCGCATTTGCGCCTGGCGTCGGCAGCGAGCGACTCTCTTCGTCCGTATCCAGATCCGAGACCGCGCGGGTATCATAGTGCGTGCTCAGAATGGCCACGGGGCCGGCCTCGGGGCCGGCTCCCTTCTGGGCGATGATGTTGCGAGCCGTGACAGTGTCGCTCACAGGGAAGGACTGGATGATCACATCCCAGCCCAGGCTGCTCAGTTCGTCCGTCAGCCAGTCGCCCGTCTGCACACCGCCGCTCGAGCCTGCGGTACGCTCGCCGTAGTCCAACTGCTGCGACACATAGAAGTGTGCGCGCTCCCCGGAAAAGGGCTCCAGGGAATACGAGGGAGCCAGCAGCCCGTAGAGCAGGTAGCCGAAATAGGCCACCGCGCCGCCCAGCACGGCGATCAATACGATCTCAACGGAATAGTAGCGCCAACCTCTCATGCGTTCGGCTGAGTCTGGCGTCTAGCGAGGCCGCTCGGTGCGCTTGCGGAACAGGATGCGTATGGGTGTGCCGGGAAACGCCACATGCTCTCGGATTCGGTTCTCCAGGTATCGCTCGTAAGAAAAGTGAACGAGCTCCGGGTCGTTCACGAAGATAACAAACGTGGGCGGCGACACGCTCACCTGCGTGGCGTAGTAGAGGCGCAGCGGGCGCCCGCCACGCGTCGGCGGAGAGAGCCGGTCATAGGCGTCGCGAATGATCTGGTTCAGCTCGCCCGTCGGAATACGGTGTCTACGCGCGTCGGCCACCTCCAACGCAGTGGGCAAGACGGAATGGACGCGCTGGCGCGTCAGTGCGCTGATATAGAGCACCGGCACGTAGTCCATGAACTTGAGCTCCTCACGAAGGTGTTTGGTATAGCCGATCATCGTGTAGGTGTCCTTCTCCAGCGCGTCCCACTTGTTGACCAGCACGACCACGCCCTTGCGCTTCTCCAGGACATAGCCGGCTACATGCGTATCCTGCGCGGTGACGCCCTCCGTTGCGTCGAGTAGCAGCAGCGCCACGTCACAGCGGTCGATGCTGCGCATGCTGCGCAATACGCTGTACCTCTCAATCCCCGGCACCACCTTGCCCCGCCGACGAATGCCCGCGGTGTCGATCAGCGTGATGGGCCGGCCTTCGTAGACGAGATCCATGTCAATGGGGTCGCGTGTTGTACCGGGCACCTCGCTGACGATGGCGCGCTCTATGCCGATCAGGGTGTTGAGCAGGCTGCTCTTGCCCACGTTTGGCCGGCCGACGAATGCAATTGCGACGCGATTCTCGTCATCTGGCGCGTCGTCCAGCTCGGCGGGATAGGCGGGAATGGCCGCCACCACGATATCCAGCAGATCGCCTACGCCTTCGCCGTGGTAGGCGCTGATGGGAATCGGCTCGCCGAGACCGAGATTCCAGAACTCGACGGCATCCAGCTTGCGCTGATCGCCCTCGGTCTTGTTCACGGCCACGAAACAGGTCGCTCCGTGGCTCGCAGCACTTCAGCGATATCCGAGTCGGCGCTGGTGTTGCCCTCGCGCCCGTCGACGATGAATATGACGGCGTCCGCTTCCTCGACGGCAACGCGTGCCTGATTCTGGATGTGCTCGACGAACAGCTCCGAGTCCAGGGCGAGCGCGTCCGTTCCCACGCGGCGGGCGCGTGCATGGCCCAATTCGGACGGCGCCTCCAGCCCGCCGGTGTCGATCACGATGAAACCGACGCCGTTCCATTCGCAATCACCATAGATGCGGTCGCGCGTCGTGCCGGGCATATCCTCTACGATGGCTGTTCGCGCGCCGGTCAACCTGTTGAACAGTGTAGATTTGCCCACGTTGGGTCGTCCGACCAGTGCGACTACGGGCTTTCGTCCTGGCATCAGTGCTGTTTCCGTTAATCCGCATCAAAATCTTGCCCGTGTTCCCGCGCCGATTGCTGCACGTATTCCTTTTACGCCCTCACCAACCGTGGAGTAGGTATACACTATGACCTAGTCATACACCACTTTCTTTGTCGCCTTCCGTCATGGCGCTTCCGTCTTTGCGGGTTTCGGCGTACTTGTTTTCTGATTTTCCGGCCCGCGCCGTGGGCGAGGCGGACCCTTGCGCTTCAGCCGGCGTCGATCCGGGCTCCGGCGGTCCAGTTGCAGGCGCTGCAGTCCGAGATGGGCGCAGCTTGCGGCGTGCTGGTGGCCGGCGCAGCGGTTGGCGTCACCAGAGGAGATGCCGGCGTCGCAGTCTGCTCAGGCACTGCGGTCACCGGCGGCGTGTCCAACGCGGACTTGTCGATGATCACGACTTCCACCTGCTCCGGAATCACGCCCTCGGATCGAATCTGATCCGGCGCCACCACCTGTGGGGCCACAGTATGCACGCCGGGCAGCAGGCCCGTTAGGTCCAGAATCACGAATACGTCATCCGCACCCAGTGACTCCAGCAGTGGCAGCGGACCGCTCAGGATCACCTCGACCGTATCCAGCGCGACGCTCGCCTCCAAACCAGGTCCCACACCCTGAATCACCGGCTCCTGGCGAACGGTTGTGCCGCCCTCGATCGGCGTGACGCTGGCGGTCACGTCCACGGTCTCGCCTTCCAGCACGGTCACGTCCTCCGGCACGATGAGCGACAACCTGCGCTGAATCTCGCTGGTAGCATCGGACAGGGCAATTGGTTCGGTCTCCACGAAGCCGGGACATGCGCTCAGCATCGTCCGCATTGCCAAGCAGCACAACCGTCGACGGATTCACACGCACAGACGTCAAGCGATAACCGGCGCAGGCTGCCCGTCCAGACTGACGCGCACCGCGACCTCTTTGCGGCCCGGCCACTCCTCCACCGGCACGACGATCGCGCACATCCGGCGGAGATACGCTCACACGGGCACCGGCTGACCCTGCGCATTCAGACGGCGTACCAGTTGCTCCGTGCGCTCCACCTGGTTCTTGGCATTGCGCAGATAGACCTCCGCCTTGGCAACGGTCACCTGGTCGACTTGCGTGTGCGGCCCGCCACAGTCACCGTCATCGGCTCCACCAACGGCTGCTGCCAATCATAGCCAAATGCCGTGCTGTCCATCACATCAACGCGCACGGGCACCTCCTTCTCCAGCATCTCGTCCAGTTGCACACGCAGAAGTGGTCGTGTCACCGATTCGATGTCCACGCTCGGATCCACGACTTCAACCGTTACTTCCACGTCATGCACGCCTGCATCCTGCCCAGCAGGTCGATATAGGCGGTGAAATCAGATGACGTCCAAATCATCCCACGAGCTCTGCGGCGCCTGTACCGTCACGCGGACGGTCTCGTCTGCTCAGGTCCTGCAGCGGCTGCAGGTTCTCCGCCAGCCCGCGCACAGTCACCGGAATCCTCTCCGGATACTCACCCTGTACGATCGGGTCTTCCTGGTTGATGGCAATCAGCCAGACGATGACCGCCAGCAGGATGGAAAGCAGCAGTGTGCCTAATTGTTCGATAATGCGCCCCGACCGGGTGCGCGCTGTCCGATTCGATAAATAGACCCACCGGATCCTTCCGCTATGATGTGGTCGAGCGCGTGCACGCCATACGTTCGTGCACACGACTCGGCTGGTTGCAAGACGAATACGTAGGCTAAGAAAAAGTCACTTAACAAAGTGCGCAGGCGGCCGCTATCCAGGCGCAATATGCGGCCGTTTCTGGCAACCGAGATCTGTCCCGTTTCCTCGGATACCACGAGCGACACTGCGTCCGCCTGCTCGGTGACGCCGATGGCGGCCCGGTGCCGCGTGCCCAGTTGCGCTGTCCGACAGCCGCTGCTCCGTCAACGGCAACACGCAGCTCGCGGCCACTATTCGATCTCCTGCCGATGATTACGGCGCCATCGTGCAGGGCAGTACCCGGGTAGAAGATGGACGTCAGCAATTCGGACGTCACTTCTGCGTCCACCGCCACGCCACGGTCGACGAACTCGCCCAGCCCCGTCCTGCCCTCGAAGACGATGAGCGCGCCGGTGCGCCGACTCCGCCAGTTGCTCCACGGCAATGATCACTTCGTTGATCAGACGCTGCATATCGGCGCTATCATCGCGACGTACAAGCAACGGAGCCGTGCGGCCCACGCGTTCCAGCGCACGGCGCAATTCCGGCTGGAAGATGACGGGTATCGCAACGAGAATCACAGCCGCACTGTTTACCCACAGCCATTTGAACGCGCTCAACTGCGCAGTCTGGTTGATCACCACGATGATCAGCGTGATCACCAGGATGCCGCGCAGCAGTTGTACCGCCTGTGTGCCGCGGAACAACTGCAGCACGAAGAAGATCATCATCGACACAAGCGCAATGTCCACGATATTGCGCCATTCCTGTAATCGGCTCAGGGACAACAGAATGTCGGACATCATCTACTGCACATGGCTATTGCGCATGGCTACTGTACATGGCTACGTACGTAAAACCGCGATATCGGCACGCCTCGCGCGAATGCGGTTATCCCGGCCACGCCCCCAGCAGATGGGCGAGCAGGGCCTTTTGGGCATGCAGGCGGTTGTGCGCCTGCGGGAAGAGCAGGCTGTTCTCGCCGTCCGCCACCTCATCCGTGATCTCCTCGCCCACGATGCGCCGGCAGGCAGTGCATCACCCGACATCATGGATTGCGCGTCATCGCCAGCAGCTCGCCGTTGACCTGATAGGGCGGAACAGCGCCACATGTCTGGCGGCCATCTCCTCCTCCTGTCCCATGCTCGTCCACACATCGGTGTATACCACATCGCGCCTGCCACCGCGATCCAGTTCGCTGGTCACAAGCACATCGCCGCCAGCATCGGCCACAATCTGCTGGGTCCGGCTGATATCCTTCGGGCGCGATGATGCGAATCGACATGCCGACTTTGCCGCCGCCATGATCAGGCTGGTGGCCACGTTGTTGGCTCCGTCGCCCACATAGGCCAGTGTGAGACCCGCAACTGGTCCATAGTGCTCCCAGATGGTGAACAGATCCGCCAGCGCCTGGCAAGGATGGCTGTAGTCGCTCAGACCGTTGATGACAGGCACGCTCCCCCATTCGGCCAGCTCCAGGATGTGCTCATGCGAAAAGACACGCGCCATGATGCCGTCCGCATAGCCGGACAGCACCCGCGCCACATCCGGCACACTCTCACGCGTGCCCAGGCCCACTTCTTGCGGGCTGATGTAGAACGCGTGCCCGCCCAAGTGCTGCATGCCCATCTCAAAGCTCACCCGTGGTGCGCAGACTCGGCTTCTGAAATAGCATGGCCAGCGAACGATCAGTGAGGATCGGCAGCGTTGCGCCCGAGCCTGGCGCGCTCGATCCTTCAGCTCTTTGGCGAGCCGCAACAGTCCCCAGAACTGCTCCGGCTCCAGGCTTCGAATGTCCAAGAAATGCTGCAGTGAAGGTATTGACATGCTGTGCTACTCCAACTGGTTCGTTTGAGGATAGAGTTCGGCCGCCCTTGTGCGCCGAGCGGTCTGGAAACGAAGTCTCTGACGATCCGGCGATGCTCGGGCTTGTCGTTCCCGCAGGGTGGTAGTGGACCCGCATGGTGCAAGCGGGCATCCACTCCGCATGTGCAGGCCCATCCGCGTTGTGGATTCCGGCTTTCGCCGGAATGACAAGTGCACGATCCCAGGTACCAGTCCACCAGTCCGTGCACCGGTGACCATCAATACTGCGGACCGTCGATATTGCGGGTGCACGTCTGTCGATGTGCGTCCGCCCCGGACCTGCCACGGCTGGGACCGGCATCTATTCTGTTCAGCCGCGACTGCCTTCAGACGCGACTGCCTTCGGCTACGACTGTGTTCCGCAACTCGCCCAGGCCATCGATGGCGACGACCATGGTATCGCCCGGCTGCACAGGACCTACGCCCGCCGGCGTACCCGTCATCACCACATCGCCCGGCTCCAGCGTCATGAACTCAGTCACGTAGCTCAAAATGCGCGCAACGGAGTGGATCATCAGGTCCGTGTTCGATTCCTGGCGCAGTTCCCCGTTCACACTGCAGCGCAGCGTCCTGCCGGCCGGATCGAAGTCCGTATCCACCCACGGGCCCACGGGCCCAAACGTATCGAAGCCCTTGCCGCGCGTCCACTGGCCATCCTTACGCTGCAAGTCCCGGGCCGTCACATCATTGGCAATCGTGTAGCCGAAGATAACGCCGCCCACCTCGTCCTCGCGCAGGTAGCGACAACGTTTGCCCACTACGACGGCCAGTTCCCCTTCGTGGTCGACTCGCTCGCTGATGGCGGGATAGACCACGGGCGCATCTGGTCCGACGATCGACGTCGGCGGTTTCAAAAAGATGAGGGGCTCCGGCGGGGCCTCGTTTCCGAATTCGGCGGCGTGCTCCGCGTAGTTGCGCCCGACGCACACCACCTTGGTGGGCGCGACCGGAGCCGCCAGACGCACGTGGTCAATGCCGCGCGCGGGACCGAAGCTCTGCACGCGTTCGCCCTCGGCTTCCGGTAGGGCGGCCGGTCCAGCGGGTACACGGCGTCACCAACCAGAAGCCCCCACTGCGGGCGCTGCCATTCTGCCGGCACGCCTTCTATCGCATCAACGAAACGTACTACTTGCATGGACGGTTCCTATCCCCCTTTGTGCGAAGCCAAAATGGCTTCGTCGCTTGTCATTGATATCGGTCACTACGTTGGACTACATCACAATCACGACGCAACGGCCGCACCACGACGGCAGACACAGGACGCCAGACATGACCGCCAGACATGACCGCCAAACAAAGACTACGTGAAACAGGTCTCGTTGATGATCAGCCGAAACTCGTAGCCAAGAAAGGCGCTGGCCTGGCGCACCATCACCATGCGCGACAGGAAGATCTCGAAGTATTCCATCACCTGCGCGTAGTTCGTGTCGATCTCCAACTCCAGCGCGATCACCTTTTCCTCAGGCTGCACGCGTACGAAGCTACGCGTGGTGGCGTAATTGACCCGGTCGTGGATATCGAAGTCTTCCATGTTCGGGTTCTGCACGCGGCTGCGGTGGACGTCCGCCTTGTCCGCCATGACGAGCGCCGCCGAGACCGGCGTTGTGGCTGTGCCCCGCTCCTCCTCATGGTTTCCGATGGCGTTCATTACAGTCGCGTACTCGTCGGGGTCCATGCCCAGGCGGGCCAGGATTCGCCACGCCATGAGGCTGCTGCTCTGCGCGTGCCCCTGCCTGTGGATCACGTTACCGATGTCGTGCAGGTAGCCTGCGATTTCCGCCAGCTCGCACTCGCGTTGCGGGTGACCCATGTGCTCGAGAACGTTCGAGGCGATGTGGCCGACGAGGCCCGCGTGCCGGTGGCCGTGCTCAGTATAGCCCAGGGCCTTCAACGCCTCGTTCGCCTGCTGCAAAAAGGCGATTACCTCCGGATCGCGGCGCACGGTCTCTATTGTCACAACATCCACTGCCGCGCCGTCACCGGCCACGAGCTCCTTGGATGCGACGGCCACGGGCGTCACCACCCGTCCGTCTTCGGCTCCGTTTGCGTCGCTCCCATTCCCTGTCTGCGCATCCGCCGTCGATGCGGAATCGGCGCACACATTCTCGTGTACATCCATGATCACAACTCCTTGTTCGACGCGCCTACGTGCATCGAACTCCATCGTTCAAAACGCAAGGCTCTGTCCCGCGGCGACCGCGCTGACGAGCATTGCGGCCAGCCACCAGAAGTTCAGGCGCGTCATCGGCTGCCGGCGATAGACGGCAAGCCAGGTGGGCAACCAGAGCACCACCAGCACCGCCAGCCAGATCGGCAACTGCGCGAAGACGAGCAACAGGGCGATGCCCAGGTCTGCGACGCCCAGCAGGGCGATGCCCGCCACATCCGGGGTGGCGCGGCAAAACGCGAATTTCTCCCCAATTGTGCAGAAACCACATCAGCACAAGCGTCGCCAGCAGCAGCCAGCCGTCATCTTGTGCGGTTATGCCCAACAGAGCCAGGGCCAGGAACCACGGCAACACGATCGTGACGAGGCTGTGGAACATGGCGGGCGCCACGCCCACCGTGTGGCGGCTTATCCACCCCAGGGCGCTGATCGCCAGCAGTGCGAGCGTCATCCACACCGCAGTGGGCCCAAGCACGAGGGCGATGACAAGCGCCAGCGCTACCGTGGGGAACCCCACCCGAAACAGGAGGTGCAGCACACCCTGCCTGTCGCTGCCCAACAGCATCCCGGCGGGCGATCCCTGCTCAAAATAGGGCAGCCATACGCCTGTGTCGAGATCGCGCTCGCGCAGTGGAAGTATCTCAGTCCTGCCGCCGGCCAATCGCCAAATGCCGCCCCACAGCGGGTCCGCCAAGAGCCAGAGCAGGACCAGCATACTCCACTCCACGGGGGCGGGCCGCTGGAGGAAACCGGCCGACAGAAGGGCCGCAAGTATCGCCCACCCGGCCGTGGGCCGCAGCGGGAAGCGATTCAGCCAGAACTGTGCGTTCACCGTGGCGCTGGCGGCGAGGTCGATGTCCAGCTCGCTCTCGGACGCGGCAATCGAGCGCGCTGTCTCGCGCAGTCGCGCCGCGTGGCGCGGCCCAGCGGCGCGCCCAAGCTGGCTTGGAAGGATTCAGAAATTCGGGCCACAGTCTCCTCACTGCCGCACGGTCCGGAACGGGTTTGTCGGGTCCGAGCCGGACGGGTCAAGACAGGTGTAGTGAAAAAAACCCATACGAGTCCGGGTTCGCTCGCATGGGTTCCACACCCGTCTATGAGTATACCAGAACTTGACAGAAGCGGATAAACCTGCCCCGGATTCGGGCGTGTGCCGGGTGCGGGGCAGGACCGTGATTGGCCGGGCGGATTCCCGCGCTGCGGGGGCTCCCAGCGGGGCTGGCGGGCGACGGGCTAGCCCACGATCTGTAGCCGTGCGACTTGGACGACCGCTTCGGCGTCGAGCGCATCCGCCATCACCACCTCGCCGTCCATGTGCACGGGCAACGGCGTACGGCTGCGCGCCCGAATCTGCCGGCAGCGCAGCATGCGCACGGAGGCCGCACCGGTATGCTTTCCCACCAGCGCGCGCGGCAGTAGAACCAGCAGACGCGCCCGGGACATGGCGCCGGCAAGGGCGACATCGAAGAGCTCGTCGTCGACCTCGGCTGCCGGCGTCAGGTAGAATGCGCCGCCCGTGCGTTTGGCATTGCCGATCGATACGAGCGTGATCTCCTGCTCGATACGCTGGGGAGCGCCCTGTTCATCCAGCCACTCGATCGTCGTCTGCGGCGTGTCATAGGAGCGCAGGGCCCGAAACGCGGCCGCAAGATAGAGCAGACCGCCGCTCAAATTGCGGATGCGGTCGCTCTCCTGCGTCACGGAGGCCTCCAGCCCGTAGCCCAGACTGTTGTGGAAGTAGCGTCGAAGCTCACCGCTCGGACCGCGCAGCGTAGCCAGCCCCAAATCGACGAAGCGGCTACGTGCAGACACGATGGCCTGCGCCAGCGCCGCGGGGTCGGGTTCCGTTTTCAGGGTGTGGGCCAAGTCGTTGCCGGAGCCGACGGGATAGACGGCGATGGGTCCGAGCGGCGCGGAGTCCGGTGTGGACTGCGCCGCGCCGTTGATCACCTCGTTGATGGTGCCGTCGCCGCCTGCCGCTACGAGGACGCCGTATCCTTCACCTGCCCCGCGCGCAGCGAGGGCGACGGCTTGCCCCGGGCTGCCGGTCTGCACGGCGTCATATTGGATGCCGGCATGGTGGAACGCGGCTTCGAGCTGCGCGATTTTGCCCGCGGCCCGCCCTCTGCCCGCCGTCGGGTTGTGAATGATGAGCACGCGGTCGCCGCCTGCCATCGTCCGGCTACGCCCTCTTCACAAGCGCCAGCGCGTCGCGTGCGGGAACGTGTACATGGTGCAACTCCGACCCCTCTGCGGCATACTCTCCGCGGTTCCACGCGCCGCGCCAGCGGCTGCCCTCCGTGATGGAGTCCGCATCGACCACCGCAATCGTGACATCCTTGCGGTTGGTGTTGAACAGCACCAGCATCGTCTCCTCGGCCGTGCTGCGAACGCAGCCGTAGACGCCGTCCTGCGCATAGATGGTGCGATGGCTGCCCGCGCGCAGGGCGACGTGATCGTGTCGCAGGTGGATCGCGCGCTGATAGTGCTTCAGGAGGGCGTGGTTCCACGTCGCTTCCGCATCCCAGGGAAACGCGCCGCGGCAGTCCGGGTCGGTACCCGCGGACAGGCCGATCTCGTCCCCGTAGTAGATGCACGGCGCGCCCGGCATCGTCATTTGGAACAGCACGCACATGCGCAGGGCGGATTCGTCCTCTCCCAATATCCACAGCGCCCGCGCAGTGTCGTGGCTGTCCAGCAAGTTGAGCTGGGCCAGCACCGCGTCCCACTCATAGATCGACAGGCTGTGGTCGATGGTGGCTGCAAAGTCCTTGGCGCTGAGCCGTTCCAGTTGGTAGCCGCCCGGCTTGTGTTCCGTGCGCAATGTCTTGCCGCCAAAGAAGCCCAGCGCGGCCCGGCTCAGGACATAGTTCATCACGCCGTCGAAGCGATCGCCGCGCAGCCATTCCTGGGCGTCATGCCAGATCTCGCCCACGAGATAGGCTTCCGGGTTGGCATCGCGCACGGCGCGGCGAAACTCGCGCCAGAACTGCGCATCCTGGATTTCCTCCGGCACGTCCAGCCGCCAGCCGTCGGCGCCGAACTCCATCCAGTACGCGGCGGCGCGCAGCAGATACTGGCGCATGCCCGGATTCGATACGTTGAGCTTGGGCAGCGCATGCAATCCCCACCACGCCGCATAGTTGGGCGCGATGTCGGGGCCGTTGGGATACGGGTTCAGGGGCCAATCCTCCACGTAGAACCAGATCCAGGTAGGGGGAATCGCCGCCGTTTTCCAGCACATGGTGAAAGGGCCAGAAGCCGCGGCTGGCATGGTTGAAGACCCCGTCCACCACGACGCGCATGCCGCGACGGTGCGCGGCGTCCAGCAGCTCGTGCAGCGCGGCGTCGCCGCCCAGCAGGGGATCGACGCTGAAGTAGTCATAGGTGTGGTAGCGGTGATTGCTCGCCGAGGCAAACACGGGATTCAGGTAGAGCGCGTTGACGCCCAACTCTTGCAGATAGTCCAGGCGGTCCACGATGCCGAGCAGGTCGCCACCCTGGTAGCCCTGCTCGGACGGGGGCGCGCCCCACTCCTTGAAGCGGATGCCGGGCGGGTGCTCAAGGCGCGGGCTGCGTGCGAAGCGGTCCGGAAAGATCTGATAGAAGACAGCGTGTTTGACCCAATCGGGTGTTTCGGGTGCTGGTTGCGGTGTGTGTATCGTCATCTAGGCTCAATACTCTTTGTCGTCGTTTCTTGCCGGCGTTCTGCGCCGGCGCATATCTGCGGTCGGAGGGCGAACGGACTGGCGCGAAGGCGTCTGGATATTCTGATCGCCGGTGGAAACCGGCCGGCGCCGCACGGCGCATCTGTCTTCCCAGCGCCTCCATGCGGAATCGACCGACAAGGGCGGTTTCGCTCTCGTTTCGGCAATGAATCCGTAGTATAGTAAGGCAGCAATTCGAGAACGAAAAGCAGCACGCAGTCCCTTCGTCTACCGCCCATCCATTACAATCTCGTACGAGGTGACAAGAATGCCGAAGGTGCGTCTACCGTCCCTACGCCTCAATGGCCTGCTGCCGGCGGTGCTGCTCAGCGTGCTTCTGACCGCGTGTTCGCCCGGCGGCCTGTTTGAGGGCAACATGATGTATGCGCCGCACCGCGCCCAGGAGAGCGGCGCGCCCGTCCTGGAATCGGCGCTGATCGCGCTCACCGAAGGCGATCGCGCCGGTCAGGTCAAGCTGACCGAGGACGAATTCGCCAGTCTGCTGCGCGCCGTTCTCGTCAACACAACCGACGAGCAAACCCTCATCCGCGACGTCCAGGTCTGGCTCGAGCCCGACACCGTCTACCTGAAGATCCTCTTGCGCGAAGGTGCGTTCCCGCGCATACCGACGGGCGTTGCACTCAACGTGGAGGGCGGCCTGCGCACAGCAGACGGCCGGCTGCGGTTCGATCTGCGGCGCGCCGGGCGTGGGCGTCATCCCCGTCGTATCGCCCGCCCTGCTGGACATACTGGAAGGCCAGCTAGAGGTCGCTGCGGGCGAGCTCGTGGACCGGGCGTCGCCACTCGGCGTGACGGTGGATTCAGGCGTCATCACCATCGACGTACCCTAACCCGCCGCTCCTCCGTCCGGCTACGTCGTCGCTTCCCCGCCAAGCCGCGCCAGCATAGTCTCCAGGCGTGCAGCTGAGTCATCCAAACCGCCCGGCCGGCTGCGCTGCAGCCACAGGGCGCGGTGCCGCTCGATCAGCGGCGCAAGCTCGGACGCCAAGGCGCGCGCGGCTGCGGCGTCGATCGCCTCGACCGGCTGGTCGGTCCCGGCTTCGAGGCGGGCCACACCTAGCCTCGCCGCCCACCTCAGCATATCGGCGACCCACGCGTACTCCGCGACGACCAACTCTGCGTCTGCGCAGGACAGTTTGGTCGAACCAAGGCGGGCCGCCACCTCGTCGATGTAGGCTTCCGCCTCGCGAAGCTGTTCGCGCGTCGAATCCTGCGGAACGCGGCTGTCGGGCAAGGCATCCGGCAGGACGAGCAGCCAGAAGAGGGGCGAGCTGTTGTGGATTTTCGGCCCAACAAGCCGATACACGAGGCCCATGTCATAGGCGATGCGGCCCATGACGCCGGCGCTGTCGTGGAAGACGTGCGCGTCGAGCATGGCGGGCCAGTTCGGCTCCTCGTGCGTACGCGCGGTTTCGACATTCCACGACATGGCCGCGCCGGCCAGAAAGCCGATATAGCTCACGGGGAGAGGCTGCATGTGGCCGTTGTCGCCCCAATCCGTGTTCAGGTAGCCGATTGCGCCGTTGGCGAAGCCGTTGACGGCTGCATTGCGCTGGTTGCCGAGGGCGTTGTCCGTACGCCCGGCCAACGTGTTCCAACTACTGGTACCGGGGCAGACGTAGAAGCTGCGGCCGGACTTGGCGATCAACTGCGCGTGCTCTGCGAAAGGATAGTCGGCCTCATAGCCCCATTCGAGCGCAATCACGTCACGGGGCAGCTCCGCCACCAGTTCCGGCTCATCGCGCACGATGATGTCGCTCCAGAATTGCATCGTGCGGCCATGCCGCGTCACCAGCGCGTGAATCTGCTTGAGGAAATCCAGGTAGACGGCGCCCTTGCCCTTCTGGTCGCAGATCTCCTTGGACCGCCCCTCGCCCAGGTCCCAGGTCTCGTCCAGGCCGACGTTGAACAGGCGGCTGGAGAAATGGGGCAGCAACTGGTCATACATGTCCTCCAGCAGGGCCAGACTGCCCGGGTCGATCGGGCAGAAGCTGTACGGCTCCTTCACGGTGGAGAAGCCGTGCAGGATGCCTTCGGGCGACTCGGCCAGCGGCCGGTATTCGTCGTACTTGAGCCAGCGGTGCATGTGGCCGAAGCTGTTCTGGTTGGGAACCAGCTCCATGTGCCGTTCCCGGCAATATGCGTCCAGGAGAAGGGCTTCCTCGCCGGTGATGGGACTGGATGCCTGCCAGACGACGTCATGGCCGGCATAGGCGAAGGTATGCTCGGTGTAGAGCTGCAATTGGTTCAGCTTCAGGCCGGCCAAGAGGTCAATCAGGCCGTAGAGCGTCTCCATTGTCGAGCACGCGGTCGCGGGTGATGTCCAGCATAACGCCGCGGTTGGCGAAGTCCGGCCAGTCTACGATCTGCAGTGCGGGCAGTGCGCGCTGATCGCCGTCTTTGTCGCCGTAGAGGTCCAGCAATTGGCACAGGGTGCAGACCGCATAGAACAGGCCGGCCCCATCGCCGCCAGCGGCGAATACGCCGCTAGGCTCGACCAGGAGGCGATAGCTCTGGGGCTGCGGACTGAGCGAGGCGTCCACCGCCAACAGGAAGTCGCCCGCGTCCGCGCCGGGCCGGGCGGTGATTTCGGCCTCGACGCCGTGGCGGGCCAGGGCGCGTTGTAGCCGAGCGCGCAGAAGACAGCATCGACGGGTCGTCCCCGCGCATGCGAATGACGCAGGCGCCGGACAAGGGAAAAGAACCCGCAGCCTCCAGAAGCTCCTGGGGTTGCGGAGCGAGCAGAGCTAGCTTGGACGTCATGGCAGCCTCACTGTGTTGTTGGATCACACCTGTGTTATCGGGTCACGCCTGAGTTGTTGGTTCACGCTTGTGCTACGGGATCAAATTGGTGCGCTCGGTGGGTCAGGTGATTCGTACGATACACCAGGCGACGGCTAGATGCCAACGCTGCGCGAGCTCTCAACAGGCAGACGAATCGTCATGATGCGCGAAGCGATAGTTCTCGCGCCTAGTGTGGCGGCCAGACCCTTCACGATGTTCAGGGTGACAATCACGATGTTCAGGGTGACAATCACGATGTTCAGGGTGACGATTCGCGACTTGCGAGAGTGCCTGCCAACACGCTCGCGGAATCGACCGCTGGGAAGCCTCGATGGTAGAATCACGGTGTCCGCATCATTCGTGAGTCGCCGCACACTCTGACCCTACATACTGACGGGACGTCGACATCCGGCCATGACCCCGCCACCTGCCACATCCACCTGCGCCACCGTAGAACGCACTGTTGACGCCGAGCGTCTGCTCGACGTCGCACGCGAACTCGTCGCCATTCCCAGCCCCACGCGCAGCGCAGGGCCAGTGGCGGATAGGCTGGCCTCCGTCCTCGACGCATTCGGCTTTGAGGTGGAGCGACCCGTCGCGGACTGGCCCGAAGCGCCCGCGGTCGTGGTGCGCCACAACGCGGCGCGGCCGGGTCCAGTGCTCCAGTTCGACGGGCATCTGGACACGGTCCACCTGCCCTTCGAGGCCCCCCGCTTCGAGAACGGCCGCCTGCACGGTTCCGGCGCCTCCGACATGAAGGGCGGCGTTGCGGCCGCGGTCGAGGCGCTGCTCGTTCTGCGCGAGGTGGGCGCGTTGCAGCGCGGCGGCGTACTGTTGACCGCGCACGAACATCACGAGGGACCCTGGGGCGACCTGCGCCAGGTGCAGGCGCTGATCCGCGCCGGCGTCCACGGCGACGCCGTACTGCTGCCGGAGTATCTGGCGGACCGCCTGCCAATCGCCGGGCGCGGCTCTGTGATCTTCGGCATCCGCATCACACGGCCGGGCGAGCCCATGCACGAAGTGGCGCGGCCGCCGGACCTTCCCGACGTGATCGCAGCCGGCGTGGAGGTGATGAACGAATTGTACGCGCTCGACGCGCGTATCAGCGGCATTACGTCGCCCATCGCCGGGCGGGATTCGGTCTTCGTAGGCAGTCTGCACGGCGGCGAGATCTACAACCAGTCACCGGTGGAATGCACGATCGAAGGGGTGCGCCGGTGGGTCACGCCCGGAGACACGGAGCACGTGCTGGCCCAGTTCACTGCGCTTCTGGACGCGGTGGCCGCGCGCACCGGCACGGACATTCGCGCGCAGTTGGAAGTACGCGGCGACGCCTTTGCGCTGGACGAACAGCATCCGCTCGTCGTCGCCTTCCAGGCCGCGCATGAAGCAGTGACCGGTCGTGCACTGCCCACGGGCGACAAGCCGTTCGTGGACGACGGCAACCAGTTCGCGGGCTTCGCGATCCCCGCCATCACGCACGGGCCGGGCGGAACGGGCGCACACACGTTGCACGAGTCGGTCCCGCTGGCGGAGCTCGTGCGCGTGGCGCAGGTGTACGCATTGACGGCCATCGCCTTTTGCAACGACAACCCTCGTCTCACTTGATCCGGAGAACGATATGACGCTCGACGAACGCCGCACGCGCCTGTTGCACAACACCTTCCTGGACTATCGCCAGACGACGGACTTCTTCGACCTGCCGCTCATCATCAACCGGGCGCAGGGGCTCTACTACTGGGACGCGGACGGCAAACGCTATTTCGACGGCATCGGCGGCATCTTCGTCGCCGTGCTGGGCCACGGCCATCCCCGCGTGTTGGACGCCATGCGCCGCCAGATGGAGACGCTTACCTTTGCGCCGCCCCTGCATTCCACCACCGATGTGGCGCTCGAGTTCGTGGAGCGGCTGGGCAGCGTGGCCCCCGGCAACCTCAACTTCGTCAAGGCCTTCAGCGGCGGGTCAGAGTCTGTCGAGGCCGCGCTCAAATTCGCGCGCCAGTACTTCCGTCAGAGCGGGCATCCGAGCAAGTACAAGTTCGTCTCGCGCTACTACGGCTACCACGGCGGCACCTTCGGGGCGATGGCCGCCAGCGGCACGGGCAAGCGCAAGTCCGCGTTCGAGCCGCATCTGGGCGGCTTTCCCAAGGTCTTCCCGCCCACCTACTATCGGGACCGTTTCGACACGTGGGAGGAAGCCAACCGCTTCAGCGCCCAGTGCTTCGAGGACGTGATCCTGCACGAGGATCCGGACACGGTGGCCGGCATCATCGTGGAGCCCATCGGCAACACGGGCGGCATCATCACACCGACGGATGAGTATTTTCAGATTCTGCGCGACATCTGCGACCGCCACAACGTGTTGCTCATCTTCGACGAGATCATCACCGGCTATGGACGCACGGGCAACATGTTTGCGGCGCAGACTTTCGGCGTGACGCCCGACATCATTTGCGGCGGCAAGGGGCTCTCCAGCGGAGCCATGCCGCTGGGCGCGATGATCGCGCGGGAGGACATGGGCGACGTCTTTCTGGGCGACCCGGAAGCCGGCGTCAACTTCGCGCACGGCCATACCTTCGCCGGCAATCCGCTGGCGTGCGCGGTGGGCCTGGCCGTCATCGACGAGATTGTGGAGAAGGAGCTTGACGTCAAAGCGCGCGCGATGGGCGACTATCTGGCGGGGAAACTGGAGGCGCTCAAGCAGCATGGCGTGGTCCGCGAGGTGCGCGGCAAGGGCATGTTGCGCGGCGTGGAGCTGGTGCGGGACACAGACTCGATGCTGCCCTACCCGGAGCTGGGCACTGCGCTTCGACGCACGGCGCTGCAGAATGGCGTGATCCTGCGCATCGACCCGTCGTGGTTTGCGGTGGCGCCGGCGCTGACCGCCGAGAAAGAGGATATCGACGAACTGGTGGAGCTGGTCGAACGCAGCCTATTGGATGCGCTGGAAGCCGTCGGCCACTAGCTGTGGCGGCGAAGGGTGGTCCGGAAACGAAGTCTGTGACGACCTAGCGACGCCCAGGCCTGTCATTCCCGCCTTGCGCGGGTATCCACTCCGCGTGCATAGGCCCGTCAGCGTTGTGGATTCCGGCTTTCGCCGGAATGACAGGGGCATGTTTCTGGGATTGAGAGTGCTAGCTCTTCTCGGAGTCTTCTTGGCGGGATTCATCCCGCCAGATGCGCTCGTCCTCGGGCGCGGGTTCGCTCGCACTTTCATCCTCGTCAACCATGTAGCGCAGGTCCACCTGGCGCAGGCCAAGGGCCTTGGCAATGATGCGGTCGAGCCGCCGTGTGGAGACCTTCTGCGGCAGGTACCAGCCCATCAACCAGTTGTTGGTGAGTAGATAGGTTGTCTTGGGCTTCTCCGCGGTCAGCGCTTCGAGAATCGCGCCGGCCACGCGTGAGGCGGGCATGCCCTGGCCGCCCATGCCCACGGCTGTTTCGCGCGCCTGCGCGCCGGCCTGGGCGAAGTCCGTGTCCGCGTAGCGAGCCATCTCCTCGTCGCCCATCTTGCCCCAGATTGGCGTGTCCACCGCGCCGGCCACGACCAGGATGACGTCCACGCCGTAGAGCATGAGCTCCCGGCGCAAGGCGTGCGACAGCGCCTCCAACGCATGCTTGGACGCGGCGTACGGTCCCACGAACGGATAGACCGTATGCGCGCTGACGGAGCTGATGTTCACGATGCGGCCAGGCGGATGGGGGGCGTCCCGGTATGCGCCCAGCAGCGGCAAAAACGCTTGCGTCACGCTGATGGCGCCGAAGACGTTGACCTCGAACTGGCGGCGAAGTTCGTCCACGGGCAGGTGCATCAATGGCCCGCCCACGGCAATGCCGGCGTTGTTGACCAACCCCAGTATGCCCCGGTCGCCCACGGCATCCGCCACCGTGCGTGCGGCGGCCTGGATGGAATCCTCGCCGGTCACGTCCATCAGCAGCGGCGTGAACGCATCGCCCAGGCCGGCGCATACGCGATCTGCGTCTTCCTGCGTTCGCACCGTGCCGAAGACATGCATGCCTCGCTCGATCAATTCCGCCGCGGTCGCGTAGCCGATTCCCGTCGACACGCCCGTGATGACCACTGATTGCCCAGCATCGTACGCGTTCAAGTTTGGTTCATCCCCGTGACTGTACTAGAATTTTGCGAATGAGCCGGCGGTTGTGACCGGCTCATTCGCAGCACAAGGAACAAGGTATGGCAGACAATCAAGTGCCGTTGACGGCCACTGTCGCCTGCGCCGGTTGAGCGTCTAAGCTCCCGCCAGGGACATTGTCGCAGGTCGTGCGGCAACTCGCCGGACTCTTCCCGGCAAACGAATATCCCGACGTGTTGGTCGGCCTGGGCGAACCGGATGACGCCGCCGTCATCCGCATTGACGACACGCGCGCCCTGATCAAGACGCTCGATTTCTTCACGCCTATCGTAGACGATCCGTGGACGTTTGGCGCAATTGCCGCGGTCAACGCCATGAGCGATGTCTACGCGATGGGCGGTGACGTTGTGGCCTGCCTGAACATCGCCGGCTTCCCTGACGACCTGCCCACCGAGACCATCGTGCAGATTTTCGCGGGCGGCGCAACCAAAGTGCGCGAGGCGGGCGCGGCCATCACCGGCGGCCACACCGTCGTGAACCCGGAACCGTTCTATGGCCTGAGCGTGACCGGCTGGATCGACCCGGGCCGCATCATGCGCAAGGGCGGCGCGCGGCCGGGCGACAGGCTCTTCCTCACCAAGCCGCTGGGCAGCGGCATCATCGCCACGGCGGCGAAGCTGACGGGCAAGGGCGAATCGCGCACGCACCGCACGGCGCGCCGTATGCAGGGGAAGCCCGACCTGGAGGTGCGCCACCTGGACGCGGCCGTCATCTCCATGCTCAGCCTGAATCGCAGCGCAAGCCAGGCGGCCCAGGCCGCCAATGTGCGCGGCGCGACGGACATCACTGGATTTGGTCTGCTGGGCCACGGCGCAGAGATGGCTGTCGCCAGCGGTAAGGAGGCGGGAGCCGGCCTGCGCATTCGGTCCGCTGACGCGCCCGCCCTGCCCGGCGTGCGCGAGTACATCGACGCAGGCTATCTCACACGCGGGGCGACGCTCAACCCGAAGGAGTACGGCGAACACGTTCACTTCGCAGACGACGTCCCGGCGCATATTCGGACGCTGCTGTGGGAGGCGGAGACCAGCGGCGGGCTGCTGCTGGCCGTACCCGAGCACGAAGTGGACCGCTTCCACGCGGCTGCGCAGAAGCGCAAGCTTGCCTGCTGGGAGATCGGCGACGTGATCTCCGGCGAGGGCGTGGAGGTGGTGTAGGCGCGCGGCGCTGCGCACTTGACGACGCCGCGTCAGAGTAGATGCTCTGGAAACGAATCCTCGGACGATCTGACGACGCCGGGGCCTGTCATTCCTGCACGGCGTGGGCGGGAAATCAGGGCGCACGCATAGGCTCGTGCGCTCAATGGATTCCGGCTTTCGCCGGAATGACAAGTGCACAATTCCGGAAGGACAAGTGCACAGTTGAAGTTTCGAAACCGCCATATTGCTTCCTGAAGCACCGCTGCTCCCCGCGTGGATTCGCCGAGCGACCTGGATCCACGAGCCGCACATACTGCCCCTCCACTCTCCAACCAGAAAGGCTCGCCCGCCATGAAGATCAAGCGCATCAAGGCCGTAGAAATCGAACTGGCCGCACGGCCGTCCACCAAACCGCGCCAGCCCAGCCGAAATGACCGGTTCCGCATGGGCCGGCCTCTGGACCGCTACCCGGAGTTGGGCGACTATGGGTTCCCGCGCATGTGGCCGCGGGCCGCCTGCATCGTCGAGGCGGAGGACGGTACATGGGGCTTCGGCGTCACCATCCACGGCGGGCCTGTGGCGCGCATCATCAACGACTTCTTCGCTCCCCTGCTGGAGGGGCAGGAGTGTGTGGCGACCGAGAAGCACTGGGACGCCATGGTGCGCGCGTCGGCCGCGTTCGGCGCGACCGGCCTCACCAGCTACGCCATCAGCGCGGTCGACGTGGCCCTCTGGGACCTGAAGGGCAAGCTGTTGGGACGCCCTGTCTACGAGCTTCTGGGCGGACCGCAGAAGGAGACGATCCCCTGCTACGCCACGGGCTTTGACTCGGAATGGTATAGGGAGCTGGGCTTCCGGGCGACGAAGATCTTCACGCCGTGGGGACCGCAGCACGGGCTGGAAGGGCTCCAGCGCAACGAGGAGTTGGTCGCCGAGACGCGTGAAGTCGTGGGCGACGACGTGGAGTTGATGCTCGATTGCTGGCTGTCCATGGACGTGGAGTACACGGTGCGCCTGGCGGAGATATTGCGCCCGTACCGGCTCAAGTGGATCGAAGACTACGTGCGCTCGGACGACCTGGCCGGCTATGCGGCTGTGCGCGAACGCGCGCCGTGGCAGACGCTGGCCTCCGGCGAACATTGGTACCTGCCGGCCGCGTTTGCGGACGCCGCCAACCGCCGGCTGGTCGACATTCTGCAGCCGGACATATTGTGGGCAGGCGGCATCACGGCCGCGGTCAAGATCTGCCACATCGCCGAGGCCGCGGGCCTCTCCGTCATCACGCATGCCGGAATGAACTACCCGTTCGGCCAGCACCTGGCGTTTGCGATGCCCGCCATCCAGTGGGGCGAACGCTCCGAAGGCGTGTCGTCGCCGGGCGTACCGCTGGCGGAGATGACGCTCTTGCCGGGCACGCCTGCGATTCAAGACGGCCATGTGCGCCCCAGCGACGCGCCCGGTTTCGGTCTGGAGATTACGAAGGAGTGGCTGGAGGAGCGCTCGGCCTGAGGCCCGTCCGCGCCACGCCACCGTTTGCTTCGTCGATGGGCAATCCCAGCGCGTCTGCGATGTCCTGGCGCGTCTGCCGGGCAAGCGCCCTGGCGCTGTCGTCCGGCTGCGGCTGCACGACGTCCAGCAGGATGACGTCCACGTCGACGTGGCCCGTGTACTGCACCATGCGCCAGATGGAAGACCACATGCCTTCCCCTTGCGCGGCGGCGCGCCACAACACGAGATCGAGCGGTTCATAGCGGATGGCGCACGGCAGGTACGGGGACCCGGCCTGGATCGCGATGCCAAAGGCGCCGTGGCGGAACGGGAACAACGTGTCGCCGGGCCCCAGCCGTCCTTCCGGAAAAAGCACAATCGGCGGACGCAGGTCCTGTCTGAGCGCATCGACCACCTGGTCGCGGGCGGCCACGCGCGAGCGGGGGCTATCCCGGTTCACAAAGACGGTGCCGACATTCGCTGCCGTCCATCCAAGCAGGGGGCGGTCTCGCATGTCGTGCGCCGCAAGGAAGCGCATCGGCGCGCAATTCAACAGCGCGAGAACGTCCAGCGCCGACGTATGGTTGGGAAAGACCAGTCCGCCATGCGAGCGCAGGCGTTCCGGGTCGGCACAGTGTACGCGGATGCGAAACACGAAGCAGAGGAAACGGACGACCATGTGGAGAGACCAGGCTGTCCACGGAATGCCGCGATAATTGCCGGGGAAGATGCTGGTGACGAGCACGCCTAGCGCCGCCAGCACGATCATTAGCACTGCCAGTCCAATTCTTATCCCACCGTAAATCTTCCTCATCAGATCCTCTTCAGCGTAGAAACCTCAGGGATTCAGCCCAGGACCCCGTCGCTTCACAACGTGGTATACTAGACGAGAATCGTTCAGCGGACGCACTCGGCCAGCAGGCCCAACAGCGACCAGGAGAAAAGGCGCACATGCACCGGCTTCCCGTTCGGCAGATCATGACTTCGGACATCGTCACAATTGGACCGGATCAACTCGTTGCCGATGCCGCCGAGATGTTGGAGACGCACGGCGTCCGCCGGCTTCCCGTTCTCGACGAGGAGGGCTTTCTCGCCGGTATCGTGACAGACAGCGACATTCGCGAGGCCGAAACCGCGGGCAGCGTACTCAGCAGCTACGAACCGGAGGCGGACCCGCGTTGGCTGACGGTTGCCGACATCATGACCACGGACGTCGTCACCATAAACCCGGATGCCACGGTGGGACAACTCGTCGTCGTCCTCATCGAAAACAAGGTGGGCGGCGCGCCCGTCGTGGAAGCGGATCCCCGATTCCCCAAGCGCCAGCGCGTCGTGGGAATCGTCACCGAGACCGACATCTTCAAAATGATTGCCGATGCGTGGGCCGCCGAGACACAGAAGCCATCCTGACCCGGCCATACGCATCGCCTGGCCGCGGCTACCCCGTCGCCGGCGCGGCGCCCCGAATTTCATCCACAATCTGCGGCAGCAGTTCCACGACATAGGCGATGTCCTGCGGCGTATTGCTGCGCCCGAGGCTTAGGCGCAGCGCGCCCACGGCATCTTGGGGCGGCACGCCCATGGCGGTGAGCACGTGACTCGGCCGCTGCGCGCCGCTGGTGCATGCGCTGCCGCTGCTGGCAGCCACGCCGGCCATGTCCAGGCCGATCAAGAAGCCCTCGGCCTCCACGCCGGAGATGACGAAGCTGGCATGGTTGGCCAGGCGGTCGTCGCGGCCGTCTGTAGCGCGGGCGCCGGTGAGGCGGGCGCCCTCCACACCCTCGAGGATGCCGCCGATGAGCTGGTCGCGCAGACGCCTGCAGGCGCGCGGATTCCGCTTCGCGTTCCTGCTCGCTCAATTCCAGGGCCGTGGCCAGGGCCATGATAAAGGGCACATTCTCCGTTCCGGCGCGCTTGCCGTTCTCGTGCCCGCCGCCGACGAGGTAGGGCAGATAGGGCGTTCCACTGCGCAGATATAGAAACCCCACGCCTTTCGGCCCGTAGAATTTGTGCGCGCTCGTGCTGAGCGCGTCCACGTTGAGTTCATCCACGTTCAGAGGCAACTTCCCTGCGGCCTGTACGGCGTCGGTGTGAAAGGGCGCGCCCAGTTCACGGCACAGAGCGCCGATCTCCGGGATCGGCTGCACCGTGCCGACCTCATTGTTGGCATACATCACACTGACGACCGCAACGTCCTCACCCTCGCCGAGCAGCTCCGCCACCTCGTCTACGCGCACACGGCCCTGGCTGTCGACGGGCGCCAGCGCCAGCTCGAACCCGTAGTGGTCGCGCAGGTCGCGCGCCGTGTAGAGTACTGCCTCATGCTCAATCGGCGTCGTAATGATCCGGTTGGCGCCGCTCTTCTCCCGCCGCGCTATAGCGATGCCGCGCAGGGCCGCGTTGTCGCTCTCCGAACCGCAACCGGTGAAGATGATCTCCCTGGGCTGTGCGCCAATCACGCCGGCGACCTTGCGCCGCGCCTCCTGTAAGGCAACGCCGGCCCGCCGCCCGAAGCTGTGTATGCTGGATGGATTGCCGTAGAATTCGGCGAAGTAGGGCGCCATCGCTTCCAGCGCCTCGGCTCGCACCGGCGTCGTCGCCGAATGATCCATGTAGATGCTTCTGCGCTCTTTGGCCATATCGGGTCTCCCGCACTTTCCACGCTCAGACGTGCGCGCATTGTAGCACCGCCCCTGCGCACCCGGCAACCGAGACACGCCGTCCGGAAGCCGCCGAGCGCATCTTCGCGCCCGAGGTGATAGACCCCGAAATTTGCCCGAATATGGCCGGCATTTTACAATGACCGTTGCAGTGTTGTGACACGGTTCACAATCTGCGCAGGTAGGCGCACAGAACATCACCCGCAAAAGCAAACCTGCTTGTACACTCCGTAGAGTCACGCGTTTCATGCTGCGAGACAAGCCCAAGCCATACACTGCAATTCCACCACACTGGACGTCGATGCGTGGAAGCATTTGCACTACCATCACCGGGCCCAATCACCGGACAGCGTCCGTCTGATTCGCCCCGGTACAGCCCGCGGCTCGCGGGCATACCCACCAACGTTTCGTCAGCGCCGACGAAACCCTCACGTTTGACCCCGCTATACTGCCGTACCTGTCAGATTGATTCGGGATCACATGCGGTCGCTCCATTCTGTGCGCCGGGCGGCATGTCGTCCGTCTTTCAAACATTTGGTCTCTCATAGTGCGAAATGGTTTTTATTTCTTAACCTAGAGGAGGATTACGTTGTCTACTGTCGAGGTTGTTCCTGTCATCATCTCATTGGTAGTGGGCGTGGCCGGCGTAGCGTTTGTGATCTACAAGCTGCTCCAGTTGCTCAAAGAAGACACCGGCACCGAAAAAATGCAGGAGATATCGGCTGCCGTGCAGGAAGGCGCCGCTGCATTTCTGAACCGTGAATACACCTATCTCTGCCATCTTTGTAGTCGTAGTGGCGGCCTTGATTGCCGTCCTGCTCGACTGGCAGACCGCGGTCTGCTTTGTCACGGGAGCCCTGACGTCGGCCGCAGCCGGTTACCTGGGCATGTGGACGGCGGTGCGGGCGAACGTGCGCACCGCAGCCGCGGCTGCTCGCAGCCTGAACGATGGTCTCAATGTGGCGTTCGGCAGCGGCACGATCATGGGCATGGCCGTCGTCTCCTTCAGCCTCATCGGCATCTCCGCTCTGTACCTTCTTTTCGACGGCAACGTGCTGTACGTCACCGGCTTCAGCTTCGGCGCGAGCAGCATTGCGCTGTTCGCCCGTGTGGGCGGCGGCATCTACACCAAGGCCGCGGATGTGGGCGCTGACCTGGTGGGCAAGGTCGAGCAGGGCATCCCCGAGGATGACCCGCGCAATCCAGCCACCATCGCCGACAATGTCGGTGACAATGTCGGCGACGTGGCGGGCATGGGCGCCGACCTATTCGAGAGCTATAGCGGCTCGATCATCGCCGCCTCGGCCCTGGGCGCAGGCATCGCGCTGGCCACTGGCTCGTTCAGTGCGCTGGTCACGCTGCCCTACGTGATCGCCTCGGTGGGCATCATCGCCTCGATCATCGGCAGCTTCCTCGTGAAGACGAAAGAGGGCGCTACGCAGCAGGACCTACTCAACACGCTGCGCAAGGCCATTTACGGCGCGTCGCTCATCGTGCTGGTTCTGGCCGCCGTCATCATGGTCTATGCGGACGCGGGCTGGCGGTGGTGGCTGGTTATCCTGCTGGGTCTGCTGGCCGGCAACGCCATTGCCTACAGCACCGAATACTTCACTTCGTACGACTCTCGACCGACGCAGAGCATCGCCAAGGCCTCGGAGACCGGTTCCGCAACCCTCATCATCCAGGGTCTGTCGGTCGGTATGATGAGCACCGTTGCTCCGGCGCTGATTGTCGCCATCACCATCATCCTGAGCTTTGTGCTGGGCATGGGCGCGACAGCAGGCGAGATGTCCGGCGGCCTCTTGCCGTGGCCATTGCCGGCGTCGGCATGTTGAGCACGCTTGGCGTCACGCTTGCCAGCGACGCCTACGGACCGGTCGCCGACAACGCGGGCGGCATCGCAGAGATGTCTGACCTGCCGCGACGAGGTGCGCGACCGCACGGACGCCCTGGACAGCCTGGGCAACACGACGGCCGCCACGGGCAAGGGCTTCGCGATCGGTTCCGCAGTGCTGACGGCGCTGGCGTTGATGGCCGCGTATGTGGAAGCGGTGAAGCTCGGCAACCCGGACTTCTCGCTGAATCTGCTCGACAAGACCATGTTGCCCGGCATCATCATCGGCGCCATGATGCCCTATCTCTTCTCCGCCCTCACCATGACGGCGGTCGGCAAGGCGGCCTATGAGATCGTGCTGGAGGTTCGCCGCCAGTTCCGGGAGATTCCTGGACTGATGGAAGGCACCGGCAAGCCCGACTACAGGACCTGCGTGTCCATCAGCACGCGCAGCGCGCTGCAGCAGATGATCGCCCCGGGTCTGCTCGCCATCGCGGTACCGCTGGCGACGGGCTTCATCCTCGGCGCAGAGGCGCTGGCCGGCATGCTGATCGGCGCCATCGCTTCCGGCTTCATGCTGGCGGTGATGATGGCCAACTCGGGCGGCGCCTGGGACAACGCCAAGAAGTGGATCGAGACCGGCGAAATGGGCGGCAAGGGTTCCGACGCCCACAAGGCGGCCGTCGTCGGCGACACCGTCGGCGACCCCTTCAAGGACACGAGCGGTCCGTCGCTCAACATTCTGATCAAGCTGATGAGTGTTGTCAGCCTGGTCTTCGCCGGCCTGTTCGCATCGGGCATCTTCTAGCGCAAAGCTGTATCCGGGGGCGCATACGCCCTTCGGAAAAACTGAGTTCGACTCGCGAGCGGGGATCCTACCGATCCCCGCTCGTTCGCATATACATCCCGGAGCGGCTATGCGCAACGGCGCTCGCCGCACAAATCGACCCCTGCCGGTCTGTAGAAATCGCCGGCTCAGAGCGAGTAGCCGGGCCAGCCGGGTCACCCTGAACATCTGCAAAAACGCTTGACAAGCGCGATGAACCGTCCTATACTCGTGTTGAACTACACGAAATCAGCTTGTCGAAGCGAAGTGTGCAGTTCGATACGGATTCGCGCCGTCTTCCACGACCGTATTGCGGGTATGATAGAGCGCCCGTCACCACTCGTCAGGGGGTCGAGCCATGTCAACAACCGAACAGGATGTGGATCGCGCGCACAGCGGAGGCCGTGGACACGCAGGAAGTGGCGTCTGACGCTCCTTCAGTCGCCGGGGACGGCGCTGAGAGTGAGGCGCCCAGCTGAACGCGGCGAGCCTACCGGCGCGGTCGATGCCGATGCCGTCGATGCCAATGCGTGGCCGAGCGTCGCCGATGCCAGCGTAGCCGAAGCCGATGCTGCCGGACCCGACGCCGGCGCTCAGTCCGGCGAGGCCGAGGAAAGCAGCGAGCCCGAGGCGGCGCATGAGGTCAGCCTGCCGCCGCCCTTGCGGGCGGACAGTACGCTCGAGACCGCCGGCGAGGCGTTCGACGACTACATGCTGCGCAAGGGTTTCAGCGACAACACCATCAAGGCGTTCCGCAACGACCTCAAGATCTTCACGCAATACGCCGGCGCAGATACGCGGCTGCTGAAGATTACCACGCGAGACCTGGAAGAATATCTGGACTGGATGCAGAGCGGCCGCGGCAAGCCGTGCAGCGCCAAGACGCTCACGCGCCGCATTACCACGCTCAAGGTGTTCTTCGGCTGGCTGCACGGTATCGGCGTGTTGGGCACGGACCCGGCAGAGCCCGTCGTGCAGCAGACGGCGCGCACGCCTCTGCCCAAGATACTGCGCGACGACGAGGTCAACCGGCTGATGCGCGCGGCGCAGGACTATCTGTGGGACAGGCACAACGCCGATGCGCGCCCGTATGTGCTCGTCAGCATTCTGCTGCAGACAGGCATGAAGAAGGCGGAATGCGCGAACTTGCTCATCAGCGATGTCGACACGTCAGATCACCGCTCGCCGAGTGTGCGCATCCACTACGAGATGAGCGTAACGCGCACAAGAACCGCACGCTGACGCTGCACTCCAACATCGTTCCGCCCTTGAACCAGTACCTGGAGCAGTACAAGCCGGAGACGCATCTCTTCGAGTGCACGCCGCGCAACCTAGAATATGTGCTGGAAGAGGTGGGCGAGCGCGCCGATATTCACTCCGCGCACGTCGGCTTCGAGACGTTGCGGTGGACGGCGGCGGTCATCGACTTCCGGCATGGTCTGCCGGAGGAACAGCTTCGACAGAAGCTGGGCCTGAGCAAGATATCCTGGCGCGAAACGCGGGAGAAGATCTTCCAGCTCACGAATCGCCGGTAGGAGTCGGCATTGCCGGGTTGGACGCGAGGCGGGGATCGTCACCCTGGAAGGGTGACCTCCGACTCCCACGGTATCTGGTGTGGGCGATTGCGCATTCCCGCGCGCGGTTAGTCGCTCTGTATTACCGGCAGCAGGGCACGGAACGCGCTCTGGTACTCTTGGTGCGCGTCCAGATAGCCGCCGCTCCAGCCGCCGACCACCCACACACGCCCGTCCTGGGCGACGGCGCCCAGGTGGCGCCAGTCACCCTGGATTGGCGAAGGGAAGTTGCTCCACTGGTTGGCCTGCGCGTCGAATCGCTCATGCGTATCGATGGTGCGCGTCCAGCCGCCTCCCAACGCCAGCACCGCCATGCCGTCGTAGACGGCGCTCAGGCCGCTGCGGGGCATGGACATGGGCGGAAGCTGGCGCCATTCCCCCGTTTCCAAGTTCAGGGCGGCGGTGTCGGCCAGTTCGCGCTGGCCATCGTAGCCGCCAATCACAAATAGCTCTCCGTCCACGATCACGCCGCCGAAAAACGCGGCCGGCGTCTTGCAGCCGCGCCACCTCTTCCCACGACTCCGGACCCCGGCCTCACGTCCGGCGACGGCGGACCCGGGCGTCCAGCGCCACACCTCGTCGCGCATGCGCTCGCCGTCCCAGCCGCCGGCCAGATAGAGCGCGCCGTCATGCGCGGTAAGCAGCGCGCCGGCAAGCGGATGCGGGAGCCTGCCCACGTCTCTCCACTCGCCCGACTCAACATCCAGTGCGTAGAGGTTGTCGCGCACGGAGATTTCGTTCTGGTCCGAGAGGTTGTTGGCGCTGCCTCCGGCGACAAAGATCTCGCCGTCCAGCGTGGCCGCCCCATGGTTGGCCAGCGCTTCGGGCATGGCGGCAACCGAGCGCCACCTGTTGACGCGCAGGTCGTAGGCGGTCACGCTATCCAGCGTCAGCCCGTCTGCGTTCTCGCCGCCGAGGACGAACACCTCGTCGCCGGCCAACACGGTCGCGTGCCGGCTTCTGGCTTCGGGCAACGGCGTACGCGCGGCCCAACGGGGCAGCGACAGCGGCGTGGCCTGACCGTACACCGTGCGCCCTGCGTCGCTCAACAGACTGAAGGACGTCTTGGGCCTGGTCATGACGATCGGCGCGGTCACCAGTGCAAGCACCACGAGCACGACGCCGAACATGAAGACGCGTTGCCAGGGCGCCGGGGCCGGCTTCAGCTCCGGCAGCGGATCCGGTTCAGGCGGCGCTGGGCGGCGGGGCTACGCCGGGCTCCGGCGCGTCGACGCCGGGCACGGACACCCAGCCTCGTTGCAGGAGAACCAGGGTCGCCTCCGTGCGACTGTTGACCTCGAGCTTTTCGAAGACGTTGCGCAGATGCACCTTGACCGTGTGCGGGCTGATCACGAGTTCGCGGGCGATTTCGGCGTTGCTGGCGCCCGTCACCAGCAGTTGCGAAACCTCCATCTCGCGGGCGCTGAGGGGATTGTCCTGGCCGGGATGCGCGGCGGCATCGGCCCCGGTCGGCTCGGAACCGTGCTTTGTCTGCGTTCGCCTGAATGCTCTTGCTGTGGCCCTTGATCTTTCTTCCAACGCCATAGACGCTTTCAGCCACCCGAACTGCCCGCGGCCGAGAGGCGCTTGCAGAGTCTTCGCCGCCTGTACCAAAACCGGCATGCACCGGCTACGTTCGCCCCAATGCAATGCAGACGGTTCGCCATTCGTCCAGCGTGAACGTCTCGGCGCGACGTCGCGCATCGATGCCGCAGCCGGCCAGCGCGTCGCGCACCTCTTGCTTGGGCATGCCAAGGCTGGCGCTCAGGCTGTTTGCGACCTGTTTGCGGCGTTGCGCAAAGCCGGCGCGCACGACCGAGAAGTATCGTTCCGGCGGCACATCCGCCACGACCGGCTGCGAGTGAATGTCCAGCCGCACGATGGCGCTGTCTACCTTCGGCTTCGGGTAGAATGCGTGCGCCGGCACGACCGTCACAAGCTGCGGGTGCGCATAGAACTGCACGCTGACAGCCAGAAGCGACATGTCGTCCGGCTCGGCGCACAGCCGCTCGGCGACTTCTTTCTGCACCATCACGGCGGCAAGCTGCCGGCGGTTGTTCCGCCTCCAAGAGACGCCGCAGGATCGCGCTGGTGATGTAGTACGGCAGGTTGGCGGCCACCTTGTAATCCGGCGTCCCGGCGTCGCGCACCGCCATGAGCGCCGACGGAGCCAACTCCAGGATGTCGCCCTGGACGATGGTCACGTTCGGCCTGCCGGCGAACTCCTGTTGCAGGTGTTCGACCAGCCGCTCGTCGAGTTCTACGGCGGTGACCTGTGCGCCGCGGTCTGCCAGCGCGGTCGTCAGCACCCCTGTGCCCGGACCGATTTCCAGCACGCGATCGCCGGCCGCAACATCGGCGGCCTGCAACATGGTTTCCAGATACGCCGGGTCCTTCAGAAAGTGCTGTCCGAGCGATCGCCTGGGACGCAGGTCCTTCTGCGAACTAGGGCGGCGGGACTGTGAAGACGCGGAGGGCATGGGCGGCGGGCTGGCCTACTCCTCCCCCAAC
Source organism: uncultured Chloroflexia bacterium (assembly GCA_963752485.1). Lineage (GTDB taxonomy): Bacteria > Chloroflexota > Anaerolineae > Caldilineales > Caldilineaceae > JASGTU01. Next base: position 370,310 of record CAVVYP010000005.1, on the reverse strand, counting down.
GAGAGAACAGACATGAACGCTTCCTGGGGAATCTCCACCTGGCCGACCATCTTCATGCGCTTCTTGCCCGCCTTCTGCTTCTCCAGCAGCTTGCGCTTGCGCGTGATGTCGCCGCCGTAGCATTTTGCCAGCACGTCCTTGCGCATGGCGCGCACGTTGGCGCGGCTGATCACCTTGTTGCCGACCGCGGCCTGGATGGGCACGGTGAACATCTGGCGCGGGATGATGTCCTTCATCTTGCTCACCAGACGCTGCCCCTTGGGGTAGGCGTCGTCGCGGTGCACGATGATGCTCAGGGCATCCACCGGCTGCTGGTTCACCAGCACGTCCAGCTTGACCATGTCTGCCGGCCGGTACTCGTCGAGCGTGTAGTCCATGCTGGCGAAGCCGCGTGTGCGCGCCTTCAACTCGTTGTAGAAATCGACGATGATCTCCGAAAGCGGGATCATGCAGGCGATCTCCACGCGCTTCGTGTCCAGCCACGTCTGATTCTTGAGTTCGCCGCGGCGCTTGGTCACCAGTTCCATGATGGCGCCGATATACTCGGACGGCGTGAAGATGCGCAGTTCGCACCACGGCTCTTCGATCTGCTCGATCGCGTCGGCTCCGGCAGCAGCGGCCGGGCTGTCGATCGCCAGTTCCGTTCCGTCGGTCAGCAGCACGTGGTATTCCACCGAGGGCGCTGTGAAGATGATGCCGAGGTCGTATTCGCGCTCCAGCCGCTCCTGGATGATCTCCATGTGGAAGAGGCCGAGGAATCCGAGGCGAAAACCGAAGCCAAGCGCCTGGCTGGTTTCGGCCTCATAGACGAGCGAAGCATCGTTCAGTTGCAGTTTCTCCAGCGCGTCGCGCAGCTCGCCGTAGTCGTCGGGGTCGGACGGATAGAGGCCGGCGAAGACCATTGGCTTCAAGGGCTGGTAGCCGGGCAGGGGCTCGGTCGCGCCATTCTCCGCCAGCGTGATCGTGTCGCCCACGTCCAGGTCCTGCACGGACTTCAGGCCCGTGGCGATATAGCCGACCTCGCCCGTTTGCAGGCTATTGGTGGGCAACATGGCCGGCGTCATGACGCCCACTTCCAGCGGCTCCATCGTCTTGCCGGTGGTCATGGCCTTGAGTCTGGGCGTGCCGATGATCACGCCGTCGAAGAGCCGCACGTAGGCGATCACGCCGCGATAGGAATCGTAGCGACAGTCGAACACCAGCGCGCGCAGAGGCGCATTGGCGTCGCCCGTGGGCGGCGGCACCTGGTCCACGATGTGGTCGAGGACCATTTCCACGTTGATCGGCGTTCTTGGCGCTGATGAGCGGGATATCCTCTGCCGGGCACGCCCAGCAGCTCCTCGACCTCTTCGGCCGCCTCGTCGGGCACAGCGGACGGCAGGTCGATCTTGTTGATCACGGGAATGATCGTCAGGTCCTGCTCCAGCGCGGCGAACAGATGGGCCATGGTCTGGGCCTGGATGCCCTGTGAGGCATCCACGACCAGGACGGCTCCTTCGCACGCCTGCAGCGCGCGGTTGACCTCGTAGCTGAAGTCCACGTGTCCGGGCGTATCGATCAGGTTGATCTCGTACTCGCCGTCGGCGCGCTTGTAGATCATGCGCACGGCGCTGGCCTTGATGGTGACGCCCTTCTCGCGCTCCAGCTCCATGGAGTCCAGGAGCTGCTCCTTCATCTCGCGGTCGGTGACGGTCCCCGTCATCTGCATGAGACGGTCGGCGAGCGTGCTCTTGCCGTGGTCGATATGTGCGATAATCGAAATGTTGCGTATATGGTCCAGGTTCATTGGCCTCGCCTGTTATCAATCTCCGCTCCAGACTTCAGTATACCAGATAGTGCGCCGGGCCTGTGTGCGCGGCGCACCATCTGGTCACTTTCGAAGCCCGGACGATCGAGTTCACTCCGCTAGCTGCCCAGCCGCTTCCGGAACCAGTCGACGGTCTGCTCCATGCCGCTCTGCAGCGGCACCTTCGGCTCCCAGCCCAGGACGCGGCGCGCCTTGGTGATATCCGGCTGGCGCTGCTTCGGGTCGTCCATGGGCAGGGGTCGATAGAGGACGCCGCCGTCGCTGCCCGTGATCTCGTTCAGTTTCTCGGCAAACTCGCGGATCGAGATCTCCGCCGGATTGCCGATGTTGACCGGTTCCGGCTCGTCGCTCAACAGCAGGCGATAGATGCCGTCGATCAAGTCGCTCACGAAGCAGAAGCTGCGCGTCTGGCTGCCGTCGCCGTAGACCGTCAGCGGCTCGCCGCGCAAGGCCTGGCCGACGAAGTTGGGCACGACTCGGCCGTCGTCGATGCGCATGCGCGGGCCATAGGTGTTGAAGATACGCACGATGCGCGTTTCCACGCCGTGGGCGCGCTGGTATGCCATCGTCATCGCCTCGGCGAAACGCTTGGCCTCGTCATAGACGCCGCGCGGCCCGATCGGGTTCACGTGCCCCCAGTAGTCCTCCGTCTGCGGATGGACCAAGCGGGTCGCCGTACACCTCGCTGGTGCTGGCGAGGAGAAAGCGCGCGCCCTTCGCCAGGGCAAGGCCCAGTGCGTTGTGCGTGCCCAGGCTGCCGACCTTCAGGGTCTGGATGGGCAGCTCCAGATAGTCGACCGGGCTGGCGGGGCTGGCGAAGTGAAGAATGGCGTCCAGGTCGCCTTTGATGTATATATAGTTGGTCACATCGTGGCGAACAAACGTGAAATTCGGGATTGCCCGCCAGATGGGCGATGTTGTCGGTACTGCCCGTGATCAGGTTGTCCATCGCGATCACGGTATGGCCTTCGGCCAGAAGCCTGTCGACCAGATGACTGCCCAAGAAACCTGCGCCGCCCGTCACTAGCACACGCATGTTGTATCCTTTCGGCTCGCACTGCATTTCGGATTCAGCAGGATCGACACGACTCTGCCGATTCTTTCCGCCAATTCTCTCTTCTGACTTGGTCCACTGATTTCGTCGACCATTTCGCACTGCGGCGCCGCTGTCGCGACGCCGAATCACAGTCCCGAGTCTGGACGCGTCGCCCGCAGGTCGACATCGCCAAACCGGATCGCCTCCGGAGCGGGTCCAGACACAACCGATCAGAAGGCCGCTATGTACCCTACCCTGCCCTTTGGCCCGCTTTCCTTTCCGACGGGACCGATCCTCACCATCCTCGCCATCATCGTCGGACTGGAAGTGGCGGGTCGCTATGGGCGCAAACTCGGTCTGCACCCCGACGACGTGTGGAACACGGGCCTCATCGCCTTTGCGTCCGGCCTGATTGTAGCCCGACTGTGGAATGTTTTCCAGTTCTCACATATCTACCGCGCAGAACCGAACCTGATCCTCAGCCTGCGGCCCAGCGGCTTCGCCTTCTGGCCGGGCGTCGTCGCCGCGCTGATCGGCGGCTACGCGTATCTGCTCTATCGGGCGCTGGACCCGGCGCAGGTGGGCGGCGCGCTCGCCATCGGCGGACTTGCCGGCGGCTCGATCGTGGCGGTGTCCGGCTATCTGACCGGCGGCATCCTGGGTCTGCCGTCTGACCTGCCCTGGGCGCTCAACTATTTCGGCGTGGCGCGCCATCCTGCCGGCCTCTACCTCGCCATCGGCATGGCCGCGCTGGCGGCGGTGTTGTGGGTGCGCGCCGACACCGAGCGACCCGCACGCACGATCCTGTGGGCGGTTCTGGGCTACAGTCTGCTGCGTCTGTTCGTGGACGGATTTCGCGACGGTATGGACCTGGTCGGGTCATTCCGGATCAGCCAGGTCATCGCGCTGGCCGTTGCACTGGTGTGCGTGGCGCTGCTTGCGCGCGGCGCGACGAGTTCAGCGTCCGGCAACGGACAGCCCCAGACCGGCGCGCAGGCCGGCGCGCAACAGTAGCATCGCGAGTCCATACAACCGCCACGGGGCGCAGTTCGCGCTGCGCTACAAGGTCTGCACGATCAGGGCGAGTCCCGACCCGATCGAGACGGAAGCAGGCGGTTGCTTGACGACATTGCTGACGGCGCGGGTGCTGCCCAAGCCGAGCGATGCATCCTTCAGGTCATACTCCAAGCCGTCGTAGGTGATGCCCGTCACCTCGGCGCTCAGGGGGATCAGGCTGACCAGGTCGCCCGCACGACCTTCGAGGGCCAACGACTCTCCACCGCGCAGCATCTGGGCAAGTTGATCGCCTTCGGCGACCATCACCGGCACAGGCCACGAACGTTGCGCCAGGATCAGCACATTCGCCAGCGTCTGGTCGAGCCGCCCACCCAGCGCGCCGAGCAGCAGCACCTCATCGGCGCCATCCTCCAGCGCCCGCTCCAGGGCGAGTTCCAGGTCGGTTTGGTCCTTGCTGCGCGGGTGGCGTTCCAATTCCACGCCCTGCGCGGCGAGTTCCTGCAGCGTCTCCGGCTCGACGCTGTCCATGTCGCCGACGACGACGTCCGGCTGCAGGTCCAGGGCGAGGCAATGGTAGACGCCGCCGTCTGCGCAGACGAGATAGTCGTCCGCTTCCACCCATTTCGACAGCGCGTCGTAATCGTCCACTGCACCGTTCACAAATACGATTGCACGCATAGACGCCTCGGCCAGACTATGACGATCACCGCTATGACGATCAAAGGAAGGCTTGCCAGATGAAGATGGCCAGCATGGTCAGGGACAGCGCCAGTTCGAGCGCAGCCGCCAGGGCCATGCTCGCGAGGTAGGCGCGCACCGCACGTCGCGCCGCACGGAAGTCGCGTTTGTCCAGGTACTCCACGAACCACATGCCGGCGACGGCCCCCACGATTGCCCCCAGCAGCGTGCCCAGGATCGGGATCCACGCGCTCAGCAGCAAGCTGCCGGCGATCCCGCCGGCGATGGCCCCGCCGATGGACTTCCAGCTTGCGCCCGCGCGCCGGCTGATCACGGTGTTCAGAAAGAGGTCCGACGCCCACGCCGCCAGCGCCATAAGGCCCAGCACGACCAGCACCGGCCATCCCACGCGCTCAAAATCGTTGCCCCACGCCCATAGGAATGCGCCCAGCCAAATCAGGAAGGGGCCGGGCAGCACGGGCAGAATGGAGCCCGCCAGGCCCAGGAAGAGCAGGACGACGCCGAATCCGCTGAGCAGCAAGCCGTATGCATCCGCCATCAGCAGGGCCGCCTAGGTCGCATCGCGTGCGTACCGGCGCGATGGTCGCCTGCCCGTCTTCCACGTGCAGGGGCAGCACCGTGTCCGGATGCAAAGAGCGGCTCGACCTCCAGGCCCAGGTGCGCATACAGCTCGGGCGGCACGCTGATGTCGGCAAGGTAGAGATCTCCGCAGGCGGCGCGTCCCGGCTCGACCAGGAGACCGCGCTTGGGCAGCGCCAGCGTCATGGTGGCTGCGGCGCGGATGTAGGGGTCGTAGAGCCTGCCCTCGGCCGTGTCCAGCCCGCTTGGCGCATCCAGGCTGAGCACGGGCGCTGTCGAGCTGTTGGCGAGCCGGATCAGGTCGCGGGCCACGCCGCGCGGATCGCCGCGCAGACCGTAGCCGATCACGGCGTCGATGACCAGATCACAGGGCGGCAGTTCCCAGCCGTCGCCCGCCCAGGACAAGGGCGCGCCCATCGCCTGCAGGATGGATAGCTGGCGAGCGGGTACGCCTGCATATTGCTCGGGCGGGTAGGCGCAGAGCACCTGCACCCAGGCGCCCCAGTTGTGCAGGTGGCGTGCGGCCACGAGACCGCCGCCGCCGTTGTTGCCGCGGCCGGCCAGCACGACGACGGGCCGGTCGACCACGTCGCCGTCGAGCATGCGCGTGGCGAGCAGGGCCAGGTTGCGCCCGGCGTTCTCCATCATCTGGATCAGCTCGATGCCGTACTCCTCGACCATGAGGCGATCGACTTCGCGCATCTGCTCTGTGGTCAGCGCAGGCGCTACCATTCCTGACATTTTCTGCGTCTCCCGCCGCTGTGGCGCATCCTTGTCACCCTGAACATCGTGAAGGGTCTGGTCGTTACGCGAGGCGCGAGATGTTTCGCTTCGCTCAACATGACAGGGTGTCTGACTTTGGAGATGGTCTGCATCCTTTCTGTCTGAGTATCCGTGTATGATACCCTATTGAGGAAACGCGAGCCAAGGCTCTTGCGAGCAAAGTCCCATCGGATATTCATGCAGCCCACGAGGAGAGTTTCATGACCACCGTCGCCATTGCCGGGGAGAAGTTCCACATCGACGGCGTCCCTACCTATGCAGGGCGCGTCTATCGCGATTGGCCCATCGAGGGGCTGCTGCTCAACACGCGCATGATCCAGGCCACGTACGACGACGCCAACGCGGAGACGGCGTCACGCTGGGCCTACCCGGATACCGGCGTATGGGACGCGGAGCGCAACGTGCGCGAGTTCATCGACGCATTGCCGATCTATCGCGAGCATGGCGTGTTGGCGGTCACGGTGAACTTCCAGGGCGGCAGTCCGGAAGGGTACAGCAAAGAGCAGCCGTGGGACAACTCCGGCTTCACGGCCGAGGGCGAGCTGAAGCCGGCCTACGCAGATCGCATGGCGCGCGTGCTGGACCGGCTGGACGAGCTGGGCATGGTCGCCATCCTCGGCCTGTTCTACTTCGGCCAGGACGAGCGACTGAACGATGAGGCGGCCGTGATCGCGGCGGTGGAAAATTCCGTGCAGTGGGTGCTCGAGCGCGGCTACGAACATGTGCTGCTGGAGATCGACAACGAGTGCAACGTGCCCCGCTATGAGCACGAGATCCTCACGCCGCCGCGGGTGCACGAGCTGATCGAGCTGGCGAAGGGCATCACGGTCGACGGGCGACGGCTGCTGACGGGCACGAGCTACGGCGGCGGCTTCGCGCCGCTGGAGAACGTGGTGCGCGCATCGGACTTCCTGCTCATGCACGGCAACGGCGTGTCCGACCCGGACCGCATCGCCGAGATGGTGGACCAAGCGCGGGCCGTGCCCGGCTATCGGCCCATGCCGATCCTGTTCAACGAGGATGACCATTTCCACTTTGACGAACCGTGGAACAATTTCGTCGCGGCGATTTCGAAATATGCCTCGTGGGGGTTCTTCGATCCGGGCGAGCCGGACTATAGGACTGGCTACCAGTCGCCGCCGGTGAACTGGGGTCTGTCGACGGAGCGCAAGCAGGGGTTCTTCGAGCTGGCGAAGGAGATCAGCGGGGTATAGGACGCAGATCTGCGCGGATTGGGCTGATCTGCGCAGATGTTCTTCCTGCTCGTTTCGCTTGGGCCAGCGGATTTGGAACGCAGATGAACGCAGATCGGGCTGATCTGCGCAGATGTTCTTCCTGCTGGTTTCGCTTGGGCCGGCGGATTTGGAACGCAGATGAACGCAGATTGGGCTGATCTGCGCAGAGGTATTCTTTCCTGCTGATTTCGCTTGGGCCGGCGGATTTGGAATGTATGCGCTTGGCCGTGTGCGCTTGGCCGTGTGAACGTGGCCGCGGGCGCTTGGGCGAATTGTCCTCGACGGCTGTATAATGGTTGTCGTCTATGTTTGTTCCTCGTGGCGGCCGAGGGCCATTCCTCACGCGCTCGAAGGCCTCACCAAGTTTGAATTCGAGATACAACTTGAACGACTCCCGTCAGTACATTCCCCGGTTCTCCCTGCTCGATACTTCCGGGTGCGAACGCATCCACCACGCTTCGCTGGAAATCCTGCGGCGGACGGGCGTCCGCGTGCAGGAGGCCGAGGCGTTGCAGCTGCTGAAGGACGCGGGCGCGCACGTCAGCGACGGCGACCTGGTCAAGCTGCCGCCGGCGCTGATGGAGTGGGCGCTGCAGCAGGCGCCCTCACGCGTTGCGCTGTGCACGCGCGGCAGCGATGAGGTTGCCGTGGAATTGAGCGGCGCACAGGTGAGCTTCGGGCCGGGCTCGGATTGCCCGCACTACCTGGACCCGAAGACGGGCCATCGCGACTTCACAGAGGACGATATCGCTGCGTGCGTGCGCCTGGTCGATGCGCTGCCGCAGATCGGCTTCGTTATGTCAATGGGAATCCCGGCGGGCGTGAAGGCGGGCCGGCAATATCAGCTCCAGTACGGGCTGATGATGTCCAACACGGTCAAACCGGCCGTCATCGTGGCGAATGACCGCGCCGACATGGAGGCCATCGCAGCCATGGCGGCCGCGGCGGCGGGCGGCGAGCAGGCGCTATCCCTCAACCCGACCATCCTCCTCTATTCGGAGCCGACGACGCCGTTGATCCACACGCGCACGGCGACGGAGAAGCTGCTTTTCATGGCCGAGAAGCGGCTGCCGGTCGTACACTCCCCCGCGCCGATGATGGGCGGGACCGCGCCGGTGACGCTGGCCGGCGGCATTGCGCTGGGCAACGCCGAGGTGTTGAGCAGCCTGGTCATCCACCAGCTCAAGCGCACGGGCGCGCCCTTTGTCTACGGCACGGGCCTGCATCACCTGGATTTGCGCACGACGATCAGCGTGTATGGCGCGCCGGAATTCCAACTGGCGCGGGCGCTGGTGGCGGACATGGCGCGCTTCTACGGCCTGCCTTCCTGGGGCTATTCGAGCTGCAGCGATGCGCATGTGATGGACGGCCAGGCGGCGGCGGATGCGGCGTACCAGGTGCGCGATGCGCTGATGATGGGCATCCACCTCGTGCACGACGTGGGCTATCTGGAGGCCGGGTTGACGACCTCGCCGGCGATGATGGTCTTCACGGCGGAGATGATCGACATGCACCGGCGCTTCATGGCGGGCGTGGACCTGAGCGACGAGGCGCTGGCGCTGGACGTGATCCACGACGTGGGCCCGGGGGGAGACTTCATCGCCACCGATCATACGCTGCGGCATTACCGCGAGGACTGGTATCCGACGTTGTTCGAGCGTCGACGCTACGGCCAATGGGAAGCGGACGGAGCGAAGACGCTGGAAGATCGGCTGCGCGACAAGACCGTGGACATCATGGCGTCGCATGTGCCGGAACCGTTGCCGGACGCTGTGCGCGCAGAAATCGAGCACATTCAGCGCAGCGCCGAACAGGCGTCCCAGTAGTCACACGGGATCGCCAGCATCTTTCGGTCACTGTGGCGCCGCAGCAGGATTGCGTGACGAAACACAATCAAAGTCCAACCCATCCATCGCGTACCGTGGGCGCGATGAACGAGGAAATGCCATGACGACGCTGCCATCCATCGACCAACGCCGAAGTACCGACAGCCTACCTCACGACCACAACGGGGCCGACGCGCGCATGGAGAAGATCGCGGGCAACTGCGGCGTCTGCGATTCGGGTTGCAGCATCGAGGCCACGGTGGTGGACGGCGTGCTGCAGAGCGTGGCCCCGCGCGCCGGCCACCCCACCGGCATCTGTTGTCCACGCGGGATGCACGCGGCGGAGATCGTCTACTCGCCGGACCGGCTGCTCACCCCGCTGCGGCGCGTCGGGCCCAAGGGGAAGGCCGAATTCGAGCCCATCACCTGGGACGAGGCCATGGACGCCATCGCACAGCGACTGCGCGACGTTGCCGAGGCGTATGGCCCGCAGGCGATCACCATGTACACGGGGCGCGGCAGTTTCGAGCGGTCCCTGCAGGATGTCTTTCGCCCTGCCGGCGTCCGCGAATCATCGGCCTCCAGTCTCTTCTTTCCCTTGGGATCGCCGAATACGACAGGCGTCGGCGCCATCTGCTATGTGGCGCGCGCGTTTCTGGCCCCGCAGACCACGGTCGGCGCCTATTGGACCGACATGGTCGACGACGTGGAGCACGCGGACCTGATCGTGGTATGGGGCGCGAACCCGGCGACCGACTCGCCACCGTCCATGTTGCGCCGCATCCTGCGCGCCAAGCGGCGCGGCGCGCAGGTGGTCTCCATCGACCATCGCTATACGGAGACGGCCAAGGCCACGGGCGCGCGCTGGGTGGGTATCCGACCGGGCACGGACGGCGCGCTGGCGCTGGGCATGATGCGCGTGTTGATCGAGGAGAAGCTGTATGACCGCGAGTTCGTCGAGCAGTGGACGGTGGGCTTCGACGACCTGCACGACTATGTGCAGCAGTTCACGCCGGAGGAGGTGGAGCGAATCACGGGGGTTGCGGCGGAGATGGTGCGCGAGCTGGCGCGTGGCATTGCCACTGCGGACGGGGCGGCGCAGGTCATGTACACGGGGCTGGAATACACGGACAGCGGCGTACAGAACATCCGCGCCGTGATGATCCTGTGGGCGCTGGCGGGTCAACTGGATGTGGCGGGCGGCATGAACTTCAAGATGCCCAACAGCGAGTTTCCCATCCATGGCACGCAGATCGAACCGCCGATGGAGATTGAGCCGGTGGGCAAGGACAGGTTCCCGGTCTACTACCACTTCCGGCGCGAGGCGCACTCCATGGCGCTGCCCGCGGCGATCCTGGAGGGCGATCCGTACCCGGTCCGCGCGATGGTGATCGGCGGAGCGTCCATCAGCACTTCGTATCCGCAGCCGGCGCTGTGGCGGCGCTGCTTTGAGGCGCTGGATTTCATGGTGGTCGTCGACCACTTTCTCACGGCGGATGCGATGTATGCGGACATCGTGTTGCCGTCGGCGACGCCATTCGAGTTCGAGTCCTATGTGATGCGGGGCAACTTCATCCAGTGGAGGCCGCGCATCATCGAGCCGGTGGGCGAGGCGAGAAGCGACTTGGCCATCTACGCGGAGATTGCCGAACGGCTGGGCTACGGGCATCTCTTTCCGCAGAGCGCGGACGAGCTGCTGGCGTTCGTGCTGCAGGACAGCGACATCGATGTGGAGACGCTGCGCGCCCATCCGGAGGGAATCACGTTGCCGGCGGCGGAGATGGTCTACCGCAAGTGGGAGAAGGGGTTGCTGCGCGCGGACGGCCGGCCCGGTTTCGAGACGCCGACGGGCAAGCTGGAGATCGCATCCACGGTGCTGGCGCAGTACGGGTACGACGCGCTGCCCGTCTACACGGAGCCGGCGATCGGGCCGCTGCGGGCGCCGGAGCTGGCAAAGAGCTACCCGCTGGTGTTCAACTCCGGGGCGCGCACGCAGACGGACTTCCGTTCCCAGTTGCACAACATCCCCGGGCTGGTGCGCAAGGCGCCGTCCCCGCTGGTTACGCTGCACCCCATCGATGCTGCGGCGCGGGGCATTCAGGACGGGGATGCAGTGATGGTCGTGACGCCACGCGGCCGCGTGCCCTATCGAGCCAGGGTGAGCGAGGGCATCGTGCAGGGCGTCGTCGAGGCCAACATGGGCGGGGGCAGCCCGATTGCCAACGATGCGTGGCGCAAGGCCAACGTGAACGAGCTGACGGAGGCCGACCACTGTGATCCGATCTCCGGTTTTCCGATCTACAAGACGCTGTTGTGCAACGTCGTGAAAGCGGAGAGCCCACAAGGGGAGACCGTGGAAGAGGTCGCCGGTGAATAGAAGGAGCCGATTGGGAATGACGGGAACCGATCTCCGCGCTCGCGTGAGTATACTGCACGACGTCCGTACGAGAGCGTACTGGCGAGCGGTACGCCAATAGTGTCGCCGAACTAAGCACGTCCACTGACATCCACTGACATCCATGACAATGACATCTACAACAAGGAGCACCAACTGATGAGGTCTGAACAAAGGGTTCATCCGGCAGTGTTGGACGCAGCGAGTGACCTGCGCAAGGGGAAGGTAAACCGGCGAGAGTTTCTGCGCTTTGCGACGCTGCTGGGCGTGTCCGTGCCTGCGGCGTATGCGCTGGCCGGCTGTGCGCCGGGGCAAATGCCGGCGGCGCCTGTGGCGCCGGCGGGCGAATCGGCTGTCGCGAGCGGCGCGATCCAGCGCGGCGGCACGTGGACGTCCGCCATGCAATTGCAGCTCATCGATCACCCGGCGCGTATGGCGTGGGGACAGGGCTACAACGTCGTGCGACAGGTGAACGAGTATCTGACCGAAATCGGTGAGGACAACATCGCCAGACCCTATCTGCTGGACCGGTGGGAAGCCAACGACGCCGTGGACGAGTGGACGCTCTATCTGAAACAGGGCGTCACCTTCAACAACGGCGATGAGCTTACGGCCGATGACCTCATGTACACGTTCAGCCAGTGGTTGGACCCGGACGTCGGGTCGTCCATGCTGGGCACGCTGTCGTACCTGGACGGCATGAACAGCATCGAGAAGGTCGACGACTACACGGTGAAGTGGTATCTGACCAACCCAAATATCAGCGTCCCCGAAGATCTCTTCGAAGGCCCTGCCGTCATCTTGCACCGGGACTTTGAAGGCGACTGGGTCAAGCAGCCGGTGGGAACCGGCGGGTTTCTTCTGAAGGAATATGCAGACGGCGAGCGGGCAGTGTTGGAGCGCCGGCCGGACTACTGGCGCATGGGCAAGGACGGCGAGGCGCTGCCATACCTGGACGAGATCATCTATGTGTCCATCGACAAGGACGCGGCGGTAGCCGCCATGCAGTCGGGACAGATCGACTCGATGTATCAGCCGCGCCCCAGTGACTGGCTTGCGCTCAAGGAACTGCCCGAGCTCTCCGTGAAGAACGCGAGCACATCACAGTGTTTCATCACGCGCATGCGCGTCGATCTGGAGCCGTGGAACGATAACCGAGTGCGCACGGCGCTGAAGATGTGCCAAGACCGGGAGAAGATCCTGCAGCTTTCCTACTACGGTCAGGGGGACCTGTCCATCGACGCACACATCGCGCCGATCCATCCGGAATACGCCGATAAGCCGATCCCCGCCTACGATCCGGAAGGCGCACGTGCGCTGCTCGAGGAATATGCAGCGGAAAAGGGCATCGAACTGCCGCTGAAGGTAACTTTGGCGACCAAGAACGACCTGTCAGAACCGGAGATCGCTCAGGCGCTCAAAGAGCAGGCCGCGCCCGGCGGTTTCGACATCACGCTCGACATCACGGAGCCGGGCGGCTACTGGGATCGCTGGACCGAGGTTGACTTCGGCATTACGTCCTGGACGCACCGCCCGCTGGGAACCATGATCCTGTCGGTTGGCTACACCGCGGATAGTGAAGGAAATCCCGTTCCCTGGAATGAGACGCGATGGGTCGACGAGGAGTTCATCGCAGTTCTTCGCGATGCGGAGAAGACGCTGGACGTGGCGGCGCGACGCGAGAAGATGAGCGTACTCGAAGACATCATGCAGGAGCGCGGGTCCATCGGCAACCCCTATTGGAAGCAGGCCTGGAAGATCACGCGGGCCGAGTTCCAGGACGTGGTGGCGCAACCTTCGGACTGGGATCTGATGTACGAGGTTTGGAAGAAGGCATAGACGGGGCGAGGCGGCGCGTGCCGAGCGGTCGCCCTACCCGATAGAAGAGAATGGCGGCCGGAGATCAGGAAACTGATCTCCGGCCGCTATTTGTCTGTCCATGGACCACAGCGGGCATCTCAGCATTGTTTTGTGATGCGTTGAGGATTTCGTCCAGAAAAACTGGCACAGAGTAATGATTTGATGATTCCGTGATAAGTCGCAACAACGGGAATTGGTGGGAAATTGTCGTGTGTGGCGCGATGTGCTATGGTGGAGGGGATTTGATCTCAACAAACGGGAAGGATACGGTTTGCAGGACGAGTTTCGAGAAAGTTATAGAGGGTATTACATCAGCGTGCTCCTGTCGCTGGTGTTCGTAGATACATTCTGACGTCGCGTTGCATGGGCCATCCTCTGCGCCCGGACTGGTGAACCGCCACCATCCATTGGTGACGCGACGACACTGCCGCACATTCGCCGATTCTAGCAAGTTCGCTGCCGAATTCTAGTGGGTCCAGAGAAGATGGCGTGGCGTGACCGCGCCCGCGCACGGCCATGATGGCGCGCGCCAGTGCGGGCTATGCGGAGGTTCGATTTCGCTATCGGAGACACGATTGAGTGCAGTACGGAGTGCAGTACGGAGTGCAGTACGAAACACAGTACAGATAGTCAAAGGAAGGGAATGAAACAGATGTCTATGAAACGACGAATTCACCCAGCGGCCCTGGATGCGGCGAGTGATCTGCGCAAGGGCAAGGTGAACCGGCGCGAGTTTTTGCGCTTTGCCACGCTGCTCGGCGTCTCCGTGCCGGCAGCGTATGCGCTGGCCGGCTGCGCGCCGGAGCAGGCATCGGCCCCGCTGGCGAAGCAGGCGGGCGCGGACGCAGCGGCGGCTGCGGGCGCAATCCAGCGCGGCGGTACCTGGACGTCGGCCATGCAGTTGCAGTTGCTGGACCACCCGGCTCGCCTCTCGTGGACACAGGGCGCGAACGTCGTGCGCCAGTTCTGCGAATATCTGACCGAAACGGGGTCGGACAACATCACGCGGCCCTATCTGCTGGATAGCTGGGAGGCCAACGACGACGTTACCGAGTGGACGCTGAACCTGAAGCAGGGCGTCACCTTCAACAATGGCGACGAGATGACGGCGGACGATGTCATGTTCACGTTCAGCCAGTGGTTGGACCCGGACATCGGTTCCTCGATGTTGGGGCTTCTCACGCTATCTGAACGGCATGGATAGCGTTGAGAAGGTGGACGACTATACCGATCAAACTCTATCTGGAGACGCCCAACATCGGCGTTCCGGAGCACCTGTTCCACTATCCGGCGGTGATCCTGCACCGCGACTTCGAAGGCGACATCGTCAAGCAGCCTATCGGCACCGGCGCATTCCTGCTTGAAGAGTATGCGGAGGGCGAGCGCGCCGTCTTCAAGCGACGGCCCGACTACTGGCGCATGGGCGAGGACGGCGAGGCGCTGCCCTATCTGGACGAGCTGACGTACGTGTCGATCGACAAAGACGCGGCTGTGGCCGCCATGCAGTCCGGGCAGATCGACAGCATGTACCAGCCGCGGCCCAGCGACTGGCAGGCGCTCAAAGACGTACCCGGCATCACCGTGCGCGACGCCAGTACGGCGCAGTGCTTCCTGACGCGCGTGCGCGTCGACCTGGAGCCGTGGGACGACAACCGCGTGCGCACCGCGTTGAAGATGTGCCAGGACCGTGAGAAGATCCTGCAGCTCTCCTACTTCGGCCAGGGCGACCTCTCCATCGACGCACACGTCGCCCCGGTCCACCCGGCGTATGCGGAGATGCCGATCCCTGAATACGATCCGGAAGGCGCCCGCGCGCTCTTGGAAGAGTACGCAGCGGAGAAGGGCATCGAGCTGCCGCTGAAGGTGACACTGGCCACCAAGAACGACCAATCCGAACCGGAGATTGCCGCAGGCATTCAAGGAGCTGGCCGACGCCGGGCGGCTTCGAGATCACGCTGGACATCACCGAGCCGGGCGGCTACTGGGACCGCTGGACTGAGGTGGACCTGGGCATTACATCCTGGACGCATCGTCCGCTTGGGCACGATGGTACTTGCCGCTGGCCTACATCGCAGACGAGGAAGGCATCCCGGTGCCTGGAACGAGACGCGCTGGGTCGATGAGGAGTTCACCGAGAAGCTGCGCCAGGCGGAGAAGACGCTGGACGTGGAAGCGCGTCGCGACGATCATGAGCGACATCCAAGACCATCATGCAGGAGCGAGGACCCATCGCCAACCCGTACTGGAAAAAGGTATGGAACGCGACCCGATCCGAGTTCCAGAACGTGGTGGCGCATCCCACCGACTACGATCTGCTGTATGAGGTATGGAAGAACGTATCGTAACGCTGGCGACAGTCGCTTAGCGTGATGAGAGTCGACCCTGGCCATACCCTGTCGCGTGCAGCGCTATCGGTAACTTGACGTGCGGACATTGAGGATGTCATGACATCATGCGACATGCTGCAACCGTTGCACCTCGGACATGGGCATGCTGCACTATCATGTGCTGACTTGAACGATTCGTCAATACCGGTGTCGTCCTCCAGAGTTCTATCGGAGCACGGCTAATGGCGCGTTTCCTGATCCACAGCCTGGTGTCCACCAGTCGTGACGATGCTGCTGGTGTCGCTGCTGCTGTTCGTGCTCCTGGAGATCGGCACAGGCGACATCACGGTTAAGATCCTCGGCGTCTTCTCCACGCCGGAACAGCGCGAGTCGTTCGCGAATCAACTGGGCCTGGATGCGCCGGCGTACCGGCGCTATCTGGACTGGCTGATCGGCAGCGACAGGCGTGCGGAACAGCAGGTCGGGGACGAACTTGGTCGCAGTGAAGAATCCGAGCACCGGCGAGCAGGAATGGTGGGCGAACGTCGACGGCGAGCTGATGCGCTGGCGGATGGAGGACGGCGAACTCGTCAGGCTCTGGTTCGACAGGCAGATGGCTCGACCGAGAGCGAGCCCGCCGCCGGCGCCATCTGGACCGAGGACGAAGACGGCAACGAGGTGTTCTGGGGCGTCGACACGAAGAACAACGCGGTGCAGTGGATGCGGGGCGCGGGCGCGGAGATCTTCGTCCTGACCAAGGCCGGAATGCGCAAGGAAGGCGATGCGCCCGTGGACTATATCCCGCTGACCAAAGGACTGTGCGCGGCGATGCAGGCATGTCGCTTGCAGACGGGACGGCCCGTGAGCGTGACCCTCGTGCCGCGTGTGCGCAACACCCTCGTGCTGGCCGTGCTGCGCGTTTATCGTCGTCATGCCAACGGCGCTGGTGCTGGGCATTCTCGCCGGCGTCAAAGAAGGGCGTGCGCTGGACCGCGGCATCTCCATCACGAGCTCTGGGATTTACGGCCACGCCGGAATTTGTGACGGGCATCTTCCTGATCCTCATCTTCGGCATCTGGCTGAAGTGGCTGCCAGCGGTCTCCATCTTCCTGACCTCGGACGCGATCTTCCGACAGCCAAAGATGCTGATCCTGCCCGTGCTGACGTTGACTGCTGTGGAACTGGGCTATGTGGTGCGCATGACGCGGGCCAGCATGGTGGAGGTGATGGACTCGCCCTACATTCGCACGGCGATCATCAAGGGACTGCCGTTCCGGCGCGTGGTGTTGCGCCACGCCGTGCGCAACGCGCTGATGGCGCCGATCACGGTGATCATGCTGCACGTCAACTGGCTGATCGGCGGCATCGTCGTGGTGGAGGCGATCTTCGGCTATCCGGGCCTGGGCAACTACATCTACAATGCGGCGATCTTTGGCGACTACAAGGCGGTGGCCGCCGCTGCCATGCTGATGGTGATGGTCGCCGTGCCACACGGCTGGTCGGCGACCTGCTGTACACGTTCTTGAACCCGCGGATCCGCTATTCTTGATGCAATCCTATGCGACAGATGGAACACATCACGACGTAAGAGTGCGGTGCGCAACGTGAAGGGAGCCTGCCGATGGCAGTAGCACAACCGACAGCAGGACCGACTGAAGCGACCGTCGCGGCTGCGACGGCTGTGGAACGACTTCTCGCTGGTCTTCGATTCGCAGCGTGGCGACTGGTTGGGCTTGCTATCGTGCTGTTCTGGTTCGTTGTCGCATTTGTCTCGCTCTTCTGGACGCCGTACCCGCCCAACGCGCAGCTCTTCGTACAGAATTTGCCGCCGAACACCGTGAACTGGCTGGGCACGGATCACCTGGGCCGCGACATCCTGTCGCGCATGATGGTGGGCACGCAGGTTATCCTGCTCAAGACGCGTCTGCCGGAGCCGATTCCGTTTGATCTGCCCGGCGGCGTCGCGCTGTGGGGCGTGTTCGGTTCGTTGTTGCTGGGCGCGATCCTGGGGCTCAACGCCGGCTATCGCGGCGGCTGGACCGACCAGGGGATCATGCAGGTGCTGGATGCGCTGATCGCGTTCCCGCGCATCGTGCTCTACCTGGTCTTCATTACTGCGCTGGGCCAAGGCGATCTCGTGGTCATTCTGGCCATCACCGTCACCGGCGCGCCGGGCGTGGCTCGCCTGGTGCGCAGCCTGACGCTCGACATCAAGACGCGCGACTATATCAGCGCGGCCGCAGACGCGGGGCGAAAGCACCTGGTTCATCCTGTCCAGGGAGATCCTGCCCAATGCGCGCGGTCCGCTGCTGGTGGATTCCATGTTGCGCGTGGGCTATGCCATTTTCGCCATCGGCACGCTGGGCTTCCTGGGGCTGGGGCTTCCGCCGCCCGACCCGGACTGGGGCAGCATGGTCAACGAAGCGCGCAAGAATATCTTCACGGCCCCGTGGGCGGTGATCTGGCCGGCGATTGCCATCGCCAGCCTGGTGATCGGCCTGAACCTGTTGGCGGACGGTCTGCGCGAGGAACTGACGCGGTATCAGAATTGATGCGGCGCACATGACTGACGAATAAGAGACCCGGCACGAGCAGACGCATTAATCTACGACCACGATCTACGAACGATCCGGAGGAGCAAGCCGGTCCTGCGCGTGCAGGATCTTGGCCGTGGCGTACAAGATCCGCAACGGCGAAGTGGAGGCGGTACACGACGTCTCCTTCGAGGTGCACCGCGGCGAATCGTTCGGCATCGTCGGGGAATCCGGCTGCGGCAAGAGCACTGTGGCCTGGGCGATCGTCAACTTCCTGGGACAAAACGGATACGTCAAAGACGGCAGCATCGAGTTTCTGGGACAAGAACTGGTGGGCAAGAGGGTGAGGAGCTGCGCCAGTTGCGCGGCGACCAGATCGCCATGGTCTACCAGGACCCGATGCAGGCGCTGAATCCCTCCATGCGTGTGGGCGACCAGATGTAAGAAGTGGTTACCGTACACCGCAACGTACACGACGAAGAGGCGGAACAGCTCTGCATCGAGATGCTGGAACGCGTCTATATGCCCGACCCGGAGGACGTGATGCGGCGCTATCCGCACCAGATCTCCGGCGGCCAACAGCAACGCGTGGTCATCGGCATGGCGTTGCTCAACAATCCGGCGTTGCTGATCATGGACGAACCGACTACGGCGCTGGATGTGACGGTGGAAGCGGCCGTGCTGGACTTGATCGGCGATCTGCGCCGCGATTTTGACACGGCCATCATGTATATCACCCACAATCTGGGGGTCGTGGCGCGGGTATGCAACCGCGTGGGCGTGATGTATGCCGGGGAGCTGGTGGAACGGGCCAGCGTCGACCAGATTTTCAGCAGCCCGCAGCATCCCTATACGCAAGGGCTGATCCGCTGTGTGCCCAAACTGGGCTACGAACAAAGCGAGCAGCGCGCTCTACCCGATTCCGGGACGGGTGCCGCCGCCGAATGCGCGGCCGGCGGGTGCGTGTTCGGCCCGCGCTGCGACTATGCGCAGCAACGGTGCGTGGACGAGCGGCCCGCCCTGCGGCAACTGGCCGACGGCAGGATTGTGCGCTGTCACTTCGCGGAGGAGATTGACCCTGCGCTGTGGACGCCGCCGGACGAGGCGGCTGTGCCGGCGATTGCCGCCAGAACGGCAGTAGCCAGGAAATCATTCTGGACGTGGATGGCCTGCGAAAAGTACTACCCCGTGCGCGGCAATTCGCTCAAAGATGTGGTAGGCATCGGCGAGAAACGGCAGGTCAAGGCCGTGGACGACGTGTCCTTCGCGGTCCGGACAGGAAGTACACTGGGCATTGTCGGCGAGTCCGGCTGCGGCAAGAGTACGCTGGTGAAGACGATCATCGGCCTGGAGGAGAGCACCGGCGGCGAGGCCAAATTCCTCGGTTTCGACATGACGCGATGACCTTGCGGACCGCGACCTGGACCTGATCCGCGAGCTGCAGATGGTCTTCCAGAACCCTGATTCGACCATGAACCCGTCCTATACGGTGGGCCAGCAGATCGCCCGCCCCATGCGCCGGTTTGACATTGCGCCGAAGTCGGAGATCCGCAACGAGGTCATCAAGCTGCTGCAGGCGATTCGGCTGAACGAGTCGTATTTCGACCGCTTTCCCGCGCCAGCTCAGCGGCGGCGAGAAACAGCGCGTGGGCATTGCCCGCGCCCTGGCCAGCCGGCCGGACCTGGTGCTGTGCGACGAGCCGGTCAGCGCGCTGGATGTGTCCGTGCAGGCGGCTATCCTCAATCTGCTGCTGGAGATCCAGCAGGAGAGCGGCACGACCATGCTCTTCATTGCACATGATCTGAGCGTCGTGCGTTTCTTCTCCGACTACGTGGCCGTCATGTACCTGGGCCAGATCATGGAGTATGGACCGGCGGAGGCCATCTACGCGCCGCCCTACCACCCGTACACGGAGGCGCTGCTCTCGGCCGTGCCGATTCCCGATCCGTCTGTGAAGCAGAAGCGCATCCGGCTGGACGGCGCGGTGCCCAGCGCGCTGGACCCGCCGTCGGGCTGTCGCTTCCACACGCGCTGCCCGCGGCGCAAGCTGCTGCCGGACGGAGGCAAGATCTGCGAGACGGAACTCCCGCCCTGGCGAGAGACGCATGACGGGCATCGCATTTATTGTCATATTCCGTTGGAACAGCTTGAGAACTTGGAGCCGGTGATCGAGTCGCCGGTGGAGGGAAGCGTCGTGGCTGCGTAGATAGGCGGGCGGTGGGGGAACCGCCCCTACGCGCCTGGCGAGGATGACGGGCATGAGCCGCGTGCAGCCGATGCGCAGTTGCGACACTGACTATCGTCGATTGATGCCCGTATACCCATAGGCCATACTGACATGAACACTCGCCAGCTTTCCGCCGCTGCCACTGACAAATGGCAGCCAACGCGAGATACGCTGCAGCAGTATGCACAAGTAGCGGGCAAGGTGCGCAGATCCCTGGCCCCGGCGCAGAAGCATTGGTGGCACGTAAGTCTGCTCGCGTCGGCGACGGGGCTGACGACGACGCCCATGCCGGGGACATCCTGCACGGTGGAGATCACGCTGGACTTGGTGGGCCACGCGCTCGTCACGCGCAGCAGCGGCGGGGACGTTTGGCGCACGCCGCTGAGGGGCCAGTCTGCGCTTCAGCTTTCGACACCCTGCTCGCGCAACTGTCCCAGCTTGGCGTCGAGCCGGACGTGGATCGAAGCTGAGTTTGGCAGCAGCGGCGGCGTGTACGAAGCGGCCGCCGCGGAGCGCTACTGGCAGGCCGCGCGCCAGGTGGACATGCTGCTCAAGCAGTTCCGCGGCGAGCAACGGCGCGAGACGAGCCCGGTCCAACTGTGGCCGCACCATTTCGACTGGGCCATGTCCTGGTTCTCTGGCAGGACTGTTCCCGGTGTCGACGCCAACGATGCCGGCGCCGCCGATGAGCAGATGGCGTTTGGTTTCTCGACGGGCGACGAAACGATCGCCGAGCCCTATTTCTACGTCACTGCCTATCCGCTTCCGGATCAATTGCCAAACGCCGCTCTGCCGGAAGACGCGGTTTGGCACGACGAAGGATTCAGCGGCGCCGTGCTGGGGTATGCCGCGCTGGTCGACGCGCAGAATCCGGCGCAGAAGCTGCTTGCCTATTGGAGAGAGACGCTGGCGGCCGGACAACGGCTCATGGACGCCGGCGATCCCGAGGGATCTTGAGCGATGGCCGGCGCCCACGCCTCAGCAATCCAACTCTGTTCGCGACCCGACAATTACCCCGGACGCGTGTAGACCGTTGACCCCTTGTATGGAATGATCAGCGGTTCCGGCCCGCCGGCCGGGAAGCCTGCCGCCCACTCCGCCGGATCGTAATCCCGCTTGACGAAACAGGAATAGTGCGCGGGCACGGCGGTCTTCAGGCCAAGCTTCACGGCAGTCTGCACGGAACCATCGAAGTAGGGAAACTCGCCTTCGTTGGGATGCGTGGTCAGAAAGCCGATGTCGGGCTTGAGCGCGGCGATGGGCTGGATCAGCTCGTCGTGTGCGGCGAAGGTATTGATGGGATCGCCGGACACGTACACGCGCACACCGCCCGCCTCGATCACATAGCCCAGATGGTCGACATCGGGCGCCTTGATGCCGTCCTCGGGCGCGCCCTGCGGCGGCTTCGCCCACACGACATGCGCGCGCATGGTGTCCAAGTCGACCGTGTCACCGGCGCTGACGGTGGTGAGCAGGCTGTCGGGGACGCCGTGTCCGCGCAGGTTGTCCATGCTTTCCGCCGGACCGACGAAGCGACAGTCCGGGAAGGCCGCGTGGATGCGCAGCAGCGATTCCGGCCATGTGTGGTCGCTGTGATCGTGGGTGAGCAGCACGAAGTCGGTGGGCAGCGTGGACTCGTCCAGGGGCGGCTCACTGTCAATGTAGCGGTCGGCCGGGCGTTCGTGCGGGAAGTAGGGGTCAAGCTGCATGACCGTGCCGGCGCTGTCGCGCAGGGCGAAGGAGCTTTGTCCGAACCAGGCAATGCCGACGGCGTTCTCCGGCACTTCCTGCGTGGCGAATGGATGCATGATTTTCCCTTTCATTTGGCTGGTCGTTATACTGCGAGTTGGTCTGTCTGCCGCTGATCAGGACGCCAAGGCAAGACGCAAAGGCAGGACGCTTTTCAGGTCTGATTTGGCTGATTTTCGCAGCTTCTTCAAGTGTATCATCTACTGTTTCCAGTACCGGATCTCCGGTACCGGATCTCCGTGCCGGATCCCAATAGCGGGGAGCCATCATGGCCAGTGACGTCGTCAAAGAAGGCATCATCAAGTACGATCTGCACTACGAACCCAGTGAGGCGCTGCCGGAGGCCGACATCGCCGAACTCAACGAGGCTCCGCCGGCTGATGTACGAGCTGCGGCTGATCGGCCAGGACCCGAACCGGTACGGCGGCTACGGCTACGGCAACATCAGCAAACGCATCGGGCCCTTTCCAGCGCCGGAACATCACAGGCGCTTCGCCATCACGGGCACGCAGACCGGTAACCTGGACGTGCTGGGCCCGGAACACTATGCCATCGTGGACGTGTGCATCGCCCAACGCGGCATCGTCCACGCTTCCGGCCCCGTCAAGCCGTCGTCCGAATCGATGGCGCACGGCCTGCTGTACGATGTGGATTCACGCGCACGCTGCGTAATCCACGTTCACTCTCCGGAGATTTGGCGTGCGTCCGGCAGGCTCCACTTGCCGACGACGGACCCGGCGGTGCCGTACGGGTCTCCAGAGCTTTCGCACGAGATCGCGCGGCTGTATAGCGAGACGGACCTCGCACCGGGCGACGTGCTCGTCATGGGCGGCCACGAGGATGGCATCATCTCCTTCGGTCGTACGGTGAATGCGGCCGTCGAGCACCTGCTGGCCGTGCATCGGCAAGCGGCAGCTAGCGCGCGCCAAGGTCGAGCCGGCCCAGGCGCTAGAACGCGCGCCGGTACTGGTTCGGGCGCGTAGGCGGCCGGCGAATGGCGGAGTTGGCCGGCGGCGTGTAGCGGCCAGTACGGGTCGCGCAGCATCTCGCGGGCCAGCAACACGACGTCGGCCTGGCCGTTGCGCACGATCTGGTCCGCCTGCTGCGGCTGCGTGATCATGCCCACCGCGGCCGTGGGCATGTTCGCCTGGCGGCGGATGGCCTCGGCAAAGGGAACTTGATAGCCCGCGCCCACCGGGACGACCGCCTTGGGCGAACCGCCGCCGGAGCTGCAGTCCATGAGGTCGACGCCCAGCGGCTTGAGCCTGCGCGCGAGTTCGACCGATTCTTCCAACGTCCACCCGCCTTCCACCCAATCGGTGCAGGAGATGCGCACGACCAGCGGCTTCTCTTCCGGCCACACCGCGCGCACGGCCTCCACGGTCTGCAGCGTGAAACGAATGCGGTTCTCGAAGCTGCCGCCGTATTCGTCGCTGCGCTGGTTGGAGACGGGCGAATGGAAGCTGTGCATGAGATAGCCGTGTGCGCCGTGCACTTCGAGCATATCGAAGCCGGCGGCGTCGGCGCGTTCGGCCGACTGCACGAAGGCGCGCTGGATGGCGGCGATGCCTTCCGCCGACAGCGCTGCGGGCGTGCGATAGCCGTCGTCAAACGGAATTGCGCTGGGCCCGACGATGTCCCATCCGCCGTCCGTCACCGGTCAAGGGTTTGCCGCCGTCCCACGGCCGCGCCGTGCCCGCCTTGCGCCCGGCATGCGCGATCTGGATGGCCGGCGCGGCGCCATATTCGCGCAGGTAGCGGACCACACGCGCCAGCGGCTCGATCTGCTCATCCGACCACAGGCCGAGGTCGTTGGGCGAAATGCGGCCGATGGGCTCAACGGCGGTGGCCTCTACGATGATGAGGCCGGCGCCGCCGGCGGCGCGGGCTCCGTAATGCGTCAGGTGCCAGTCGTTGGCGAAGCCGTCCTCAGCGCTGTATTGGCACATGGGCGAGACGCCGATGCGGTTGCGCAGGGAGACGCTGCGGAGGGTCAGCGGGTCAAACAGATGAGGCATGTCCTGTCCTTTCCGGAGTCTGCGATGCCATTGGATCCAGCCGTTATCTTCGGCCAGATCTGCGCAGCGGGCAAAAGCTGCACCCGCCTGAGTCAGGCGCGGTCAGGGCGCCTGCGCGATCTTGCGCACCACGCCCGTGCTGCCGTCGAATTCCAGTGTGTCGCCGTCGCGCACCCAATCGGTGACGCCGGTCAGCGAGACGATGGAGGGAATGCCTAGCTCACGCGAGACGATGGCGGCGTGGGAAAGCAGGCTGCCGCGCTCGACCAGTAGCCCTGCGGCCAGGGGCAGGATCATGATCCAGCTTGGGTCCGTGTGCTCGGCCACCACGATGTCGCCCGGCTCCAGTTCCGCAACCAGCGGATCGGCAACGACGCGGGCGCGCCCGCGCACGACGCCGGGACAGCAGCCGATGCCGGTCATGGCGTCGCCTTCGGGCGCGATCGGCTGTACGGCGGACGCGGCCTGGAACGCGTTGCCGCGGTGGACAATGCCGGCCGTTTCGAAGCGCGACGCCGGCGACGGCGTCTGCGCGTAGCGGGCGAATTCCGCCTTGCGCACCGCCGCGAGGCCGTCCAGGTCGGCGGACGCGGTCGTGCCGTCCACGAAGCCGAGAATCTCGTCCACGGTAAGGTAGTAGACGTCGCGTGGATCGGCCAGGGCGTCGACGGCGTAGAAACGCTTGCCAAGCTCGCTGAAGATCTGGCGCGCCCTGCCGAAGACGCGGGTGCGTTCGAAACGCAGGTTTTCCCGGTCGCGTACACGCGACCGGGCGTTCTTCAGCACCCAATTGAAGAGCGTGCGCTTGACGGGTTTTGCGGACAGGGCCGTGCGCACTTGTTCCTCTGCGCGCGTTCGCAACGTGACGTCGACTTCGCCGGCTTGCAGAACCGGACCGCGGGCGGCGAGCTGGCCCACGGCGCGCAGCAGCGGCAGAGGATCGTCGTGGAGCGTCGGGCTTTCCAGTTTGAGCTCGTTGAGACAGCGGTCGCCGAAGGTGGCCAGGTAGTCCTCGTAGGCAGTCCGCAAGCGCGCCGGCATGCGCCAGCGCGCCATCGATCTCCCGGCGCGAACCGGTTCGCATCGTGGCGATCAGGCCCGGCGTCGACGATTCGGCGGTCTGCGCGAGCGCCGCCATGCCCTGCACGCGCTCGGCGGGTTCTGCGCTGATCATATCGCCTGCGCCCATGAGCAGGTCGTTCTGGAGCGCGCCGCCGGCATCGCCGCACCACTTCTGGGCAAGGGAGCGCAGCATGCCGTAGAAGATCATGGCGAAGAAGTCGTTGACGAGCGGCGCGTCCCACTTGTGGAGCAGTTGGCTGTCCAGTTCGTGGTAGTAGGCGACGAGGTCGCCGGCGCGGCGGTCGCTGAGGTCGGGACGTTCGTCGCCGAGGGCGTCGCGGAGACGCACATAGAAGGCTTGGATGCTGCGGTCGAGGCCGGCGTAGGCCGTGAACAGACCGGCCACGGTGCGCGCAAGATAGAGGCGGTCGGCCATGCGCTGGCGCCACGTGCTGCGCTCCAGCGAGGCGACGATCTCGTCGGGCAGGCTTTCCTTCACGCCCATCATCTGCTCCATGAAGGTGCGGTTGGCGCGAAACCCGGGCAGAAGGGCGAGGAGCCGATACCAGCTATACAGGTTGTAGTAGATGCGACCGTTGATGAGGCCGATCATGCTGCCGAAGACGGCGTGATTGGCCTGTATGGTGGCCTCGGGCACGCGCACAACGCGGCAGAATTGCTGGTAGACTTCCGTGTAGGCGCGGCGGGCGAAGGAGTAGGTCAGCGGCGTGGTCATGCCGCCGTAGCTTTCGATGATGTTGCTGTTGTCCCACAGAATGCGCATGGCGTCGGGATCGGGGACGTTCGCCAGGGCGGTGATTGGACGGGACTGGAGCAGGTAGAGATCGCCTTGCGCCGGGGCGTCGATGGCCCATTCGATATCCTGCGGTCTGCCGAAGTGGGATTCGGCGCGCCGCGCCATCTGCGCCACTGCCAGCACCTGCGCATCGGTCAGCACGGGCGCGGACGGGTCGGCCACCGTGCGCTCGATGATGTCGCCGGCGCGGGTGACTCGCCACGAGTCCGCGTCCTTCTCACCGGACACGAGCGCATCCCCATAGCCGCGCACGGCGGCGACGACGGCGACGCCGCGGCGGCCGCTGACCGGGTCCGCGGAGAAGGCGACGCCGGCCGCGTACGCATGCACCATGCGCTGCACGAGCACGGCGGGCGCTGCAGGGGGCGCGTGCACGCCCTGCTCGGCGCGGTAGGCATAGATGCGGTCACTGAATCCGGAACGCCACACGTCCACGATGCGTGCGGCCGCGGAACCTGCGTCCACATCGAGATAGCTTTCGAGCTGTCCGGCGAAGGAATGCGCGGCGGCGTCCTCATACGGGGCGGACGAGCGCACGGCCACCGCCTCGCCCTGCGGTGCGAGCCGGTTGAGCGCGGCGCGCAGGTCGGAAAGGACTTGCGGCGCGAGGGACAGATCCGCGAGCGCGGCCTGGGCGGACTGTGCGTCGCGGGCGTTGTCGAGGGCAGCGCGCTGGTCGCGGGTGAGGCTGGCGTCGAAGGCGGTTGGGCTGACCACGAACCAGGCTGGGATGGGCAGTCCGCTGCCGGCGAGGTCGGCCAGGGCGGCGGCCTTGCCACCGAGATTGCTGCGGCCGCCACTGCGGTCGTCACTGCGGTCACCGCCGCTGGCCCCGTCGAGAATGTAGGCGGCGCGCGCTGTCGCGCGGCCTGCGAAGCGCCATCCCCCATATTGGATCCCTTCACCAGGCCCACGCGGACAATAGTCCCGGAACGATGCCGATCGCCGTGTAGAGCACGAGCGTCCACAGGGCGGAGTAGCTTTCCACGCAACTTGGCGCGGCGGGGCACCGGTTCGCGCGCATAGCGCAAGGCGACGACGGCGGCCGCCGCCGCGCCTGCCGCGGACAGGAGGCCGATGGGCCACAGCCAGCCGTAGGCAGTGGCGGCCAGCGTGGCGCACAGTCCTGCGATCGCCAGCGCGATCAGCCACGAACGGGCCGCCGCAGATGCGCCCCACAGCTTGCTGTAGGTCTCGACGCCGGTCTCTTCGTCCTGCGGGGCTCGAATCTTGCGCCCGATCTCCATGACGAGACCGTTGCAGAAGCCCGCGGCCAGGAACCAGGGCAGGGCCGGCGGGGCAGGCGCGCCCGCGACCAGCCAATCGCAGCCGGTGATGTAGACGAAGATAAGCGGCAGAATGACCATGTGCGACAGCATGTAGAGGGACGGATGCGCCTTCAACCAGTGCGGTACGAAGAATTCGTAGCGCATGAGCAAGAGATAGGCCCAGACCGCCAACAACGGTACGAGCATGCGCGGTGAAAGCCACAGGCTGAGTACGACCTGCGCGATGGCCGCGACGACGGCCGCCAGCGGCCAGCTCGCGCAGCGTGACGAGGCCGCGCGGCACGGGACGGTAGGGTCTGTACAACGTGTCGTCGGCCAGGTCCTTGTACTCGTCTGCGACGCGGAGCTGGAAGAAGAAGCCGAGGGCCACGACAAAGGCCGCCAGCCATGCGGACGGGCCGGGCAGGCTCGCCGAACCGCGAGCCGCCACGGAGTAGCCGACGCCGGATGCCGCGATCACGGCCACGAGCAGACCGTGCGCCGCCAGGGGAAAACGCTCGCCCTGATAGGTCCACAGCCGCCTGTACAAATTCCGTTCGCGCTCGTACGCCGTGTCTGTCATGCCGGTTCGACTTGGATAGTGTGTGCCGTGCGGGCCGATGTGGCGCAGCATGCCACAGGCGTGCGCTTCTCACAACCGGCGGGGAATGGAGGCTGCGGAATTTGACGCCCGCCATCGAATTCAGTAGAGTCGAAACTGCTTTGGCAGATGCGCGGCCCTCTCCTTTGGAATCGTCTGGAATCGCCGCGCCGCATCCTCAATCCGCACAGCATCCAAGACTGGAGCGCCCCACCATGACACAGCAGTCGCTGAGGGAAGACCTCTTGCAGTCCGTGAAGTTTCGTTGCATCGGTCCGCCGCGCGGCGGACGCGTGGTTGCCGTGGCCGGTGATCCGTCGAACCCGGCGGTGGCCTATTTCGGGGCCGTGGCCGGCGGCCTGTGGAAGACGGAAGACGCAGGCACGACGTGGGCGCCCATCTCCGACGGCCAGTTCGCGACCTCGTCCGTGGGCGCGATTGCGGTGTCCAACTCGCACCCGAACGTGATCTACGTGGGCATGGGCGAGTCGACCATCCGCACGGACGTCTCCTACGGCGACGGCGTCTACAAGTCCACGGACAGCGGCAACACGTGGACGCACCTGGGGCTGGCGGATACGCGCCACATCGGCCGCGTGCGGGTGCATCCGACGAACCCGGACGTCGTGTATGTGGCTGCGTTGGGTCACGCCTTCGGGCGCAACGAGGAGCGCGGCGTCTTCCGATCCCAGGACGGCGGCAAGACGTGGGAGAAGGTTCTCTTTGTCAGCGACAAGGCGGGCGCTGTGGACCTGTCCATCGACGAGCGCAACCCGGACGTGGTCTACGCCACGTTCTGGGAGACCTATCGCAACTTCTGGGAGCTTTCCAGCGGCGGGCCGGACAGCGGCCTGTGGAGATCGACGGACGGCGGCGATACGTGGACCGACATCACGCGCAATCCGGGGCTGCCTGCGGGGCTGCTGGGCAAGCTGGGGGTGGCCGCATCGCCGGCAAAGGGCGGGCGCGTCTGGGCCCTCATCGAAGCCAAGGACAAGCCCGGCCTCTATCGTTCGGATGACTTCGGCGCAAACTGGAAGTTGCTGACCGACAACCCGGACCTGCGCCACCGCCCCTGGTACTACATGCACATCTACGGCGATCCGCAGGACGCGGACACGCTGTACATCTTGAACCTGGACATGTGGAAGTCGACGGACGGCGGCAACACGTTCACCGTGATCGCGACGCCGCACGGGGACAACCACGACCTGTGGATCGACCCGAACGACAACCGTCGCATGGTGCAGGGCAACGACGGCGGCGCGTGCGTGTCGTTCAACGCGGGCGAATCGTTCAGCACGATCTACAACCAGAACACGGCGCAGTTCTATCACGTGGCGGTGGACAACGAGTTTCCCTATCGCGTGTACGGCACGCAGCAGGACAACAGCAGCATCGGCGTGCCCAGCGACACGATCAGCGGCGCGATTGCGTGGAGCGATTGTTTCATGGCGGGCACGGGCGAGAGCGGCTACATCGCCGTGCATCCCGACGACGCCAACATCGTCTACGTGGGCGCGGTGGGCAGTTCACCGGGCGGCATGGGCG
Organism: uncultured Chloroflexia bacterium; assembly: GCA_963752485.1. Lineage (GTDB taxonomy): Bacteria > Chloroflexota > Anaerolineae > Caldilineales > Caldilineaceae > JASGTU01. Next base: position 340,918 of record CAVVYP010000005.1, on the reverse strand, counting down.
CGCTGCAGCGCTGCGACATGGCCAGCGGACAGATCCAGTTGATCAACGTGTGGCCGCAGTCCGTGGGCGGAACGTCGCCCGCCGAGTTCAAATATCGCTTCCCGTGGACCTATCCCATTCTGTTGTCGCCGCATGATGCGAACGTACTGTACACGTGCGGCAATGTGGCCTTCCGGTCCAGGGACGAGGGACACAGTTGGGAGGCGTTCAGCCCGGACCTGACGCGCGCCGACGAATCGACGTTGCTGGCGTCGGGCGGGCCCATCACGCTGGACACGAGCGGCGCGGAGCACTACGCGACCATCTCGGCCTTCATCGAGTCGCCGCACGAGGCGGGCGTCTTCTGGGCGGGCAGCGATGACGGGCTGGTGCATCTTTCCCGCGACAACGGCGAGACATGGGAGAATGTCACGCCTGCGGATTTGCCGGAGCAGACGTTCATCTGCACGCTGGAGCCGGCCCCGGACAACGCAGCCAAGCTCTACCTGGCGGGCATTCGCCACAAGCTGGACGACGCGGCGCCGTATCTGTACAAGACGGATGACTACGGCGCATCGTGGCAGAAGATCACGGGCGGCATCCCGGAGGACGACTATACGCGGGTGATCCGCGCCGACCCGGAGCAGGCGGGTCTGCTCTATGCGGGCACGGAGTTGGGACTGTACGTCTCCTTCGACGACGGCGGCGCCTGGCAGCGCTGGCAGGCGAACTTCCCGGTTACGCCGGTGTTTGACTTGCTCGTCAAGGACGCGGACCTGGTGATCGCGACGCATGGGCGCTCGTTCTGGATACTGGACGATCTGACGCCCTTGCGACAGCTTGCCGCGGACGGCTCGGCGGATGCGATGCGCCTGTTCGCGCCGCGCACGACCTACCGCATCCTGCCCGACCTGACCGCGTCGTGGACGGTGGACGAGGGCCGCGGCTACAGCATGGGCATCATGACGCCGGCCGCCTTCATCGCCAAACATTCGGAGACCGGACAGGTGGAGCGCACCTTCCTGGACGCAGGAACGGGCGCGGAGCACGGCGCGATTCTCTACTACCGTCTGCCTGAAGAGTTGCCTGAAGACGCCTCCGTGCGCATGGAGTTTCTGGATGCGCAGGGCGCGGTGATCCGCACGCTGCACGCCAAGCCTGCGGACTACGATGCGTGGGATGATGTGCGCAAGTCGCTGGACACAGGGCCCTGGATCCCGACCCGCTCCGGCGTCAACCGCTTCGTGTGGGACCTGCGCCACGAAGGGGCCGAGCGCGTGGCGGGAAACAAGACGGCCGCCGAGGCGCTGGCCGGCCCGTTCGTCTTGCCGGGCGAATACACGGTTCGCCTGCATGTGGACGAGGCGTCGCAATCGGCTGACTTCGAGGTCGTCAATGACCTGCGCGTGGACGCGGATGCCGCCGACCTGGGTGCGCAACTGGATCTTTTGTTGCGGATACGCGACAAGATTTCGGATGCGCATCGGGGCGTGAACAAGCTGCGCGACGTGCGGGCGCAGGTGCAGAACTGGCAGAAGCGACTGGCGGAGGACGAGGCTGTCGCAGAGGCGGCGGAAAGCGTCCTGGGCAAGCTGGCAGCGATCGAGGACGAGCTGATTCTGCCGGGCGAACAGAAGAACATCTACGGCCTGATCCAGCGGCAGCGGCTGAACGCGAAGCTGGCGTCGGTGATCAGCGTGGTCGCCAGCGCAGATACGGCGCCGACCGTGCAGGCCGTCGAGCTTTCGGGTGAGTATGCGGCGGCGATCGACGAGCAACTTGCGCTGCTGGAGGATGTTGTGAAGAGCGATGTTGCGGCGCTGAACAAGCTGATCGCACAGAGCGGTGCGCCGGCCATCGCAGGGTAGCAAAGCGGTTGCAGGGGCGATACCACATCAAAGACGGGGAACGCAGGTAGCGCGGTCCCCGTTTTTGTTTGCGCGCACCGCCGGCCTGCGCGTGGCCGAATCATGGACGGGGCTCATATCCTGTTGCCCCGAATGTCGCAGAATTCTCAGTTTCGTGACCGTTGCTTGTGCATTTCAGAACGTATATAATTCAGGGACACCCGAATGTCGAATTGGCAGCCGGTCGACCGCAGGCGAGCGATTCATTGTCGCCTGCCAGGGAGCAACATCAATGGGCGGTACCATCAAACGAAGCGCTGACCGTGCGCAGTCTCCGGCCGAGAACGAGGCCGTGGACACCGAGCCGGTAGTGAATGGGACTCCAAACGCCAGTGGCGTGCAAGGCGTCCGCGCGGGCAGCAACGGTGTGGGCGCCAACGGTGTCGACCACCGTGTGGTGGACCACAGCGCACCCGAAAACCGTGCAGCGGAAGAGGCTGCGACTGAGAAGGTCGCGGCGGAGAACGTTGCGACCGAGGAAGGCGCGATGGAGCAGCCCGTCGCCCGGCCTGAGTGCATTGTCTTCGACGCGGAGACGGCCGACGGCGCGCGCTATATGACCGTGTTGGGGTTTCTGCGCGATCTGCCGCCTATCCCGCTGGGCAACGAGGGCAAGTACATCCGAATCGAACCCTCGGAAGACGAGCTGCACGCGCTGGAACGGCTGTTGCAGAGCCTGCCCGAGTCGTTCACGACAGATGACCGCGATCTGCTGCTGACCGCCTACATCGTGGCCAGCTATGCGCATCGCGTGCAGGTTCGCAATAGCGGCGAACCGTATGTCACGCATCCGATTGCCGTGGCGACGATCCTCGCCAACCTGCACATGGACCCGGACACGCTGGCCGCGGGGTTGCTGCACGATGTGGTGGAAGACACGGAACTGGACATCGAATTCATCCGCGGCCATTTTGATGAGACGATCGCCAGTCTTGTGGACGGCGTCACGAAGCTGCGGAAGATCAACGAGATTGGCAACGCCCAAGATGGCATCGCCGACGCCAAGGCCGAATCGCTGCGCAAGATGTTCCTGGCCATGGTGGACGATGTGCGCGTGGTGATCATCAAGCTGGCCGACCGTCTGCACAACATGCGTACGCTGGGCACGCAGAAGAAGCACAAGCAGAAGCGCATCGCCAGGGAGACGCTGGACATCTTCGCGCCGCTGGCGAATCGTTTGGGCATCTGGCAGATCAAGTGGGAGCTGGAGGATCTGAGCTTCCGCTACCTGGAGCCAAACACGTACCGTGAGCTGGCGCGCGCCGTGGAACAGAAGCGCGACGACCGCGAAAAGTGGGTGGCCAATACGAAGACCGAGCTGGGCGAGGAATTGGCGAAGGCCGGCATCAAGGCCGAGATCTCGGGCCGCCCCAAGCACATCTACAGCATCTACCGCAAGATGCACCGCAAGGATATCGACTTCGACCAGATCTACGACATCCACGGCTTTCGCATCATCGTGGAGAACGAAGGCGATTGTTACGCGGCGCTGGGCGTTGTCCACGGCATTTGGCGCCCGATCCCCGGCGAGTTCGACGACTACATCGCCAACCCCAAGGACAACATGTACCGCAGCCTGCACACGGCGGTTCTCTCTCGCCGCAGCGGGCGGCCCATGGAAATCCAGATTCGTACGCGCGATATGCACGAGGTGGCGGAGCGCGGCATCGCCGCGCACTGGCAATACAAGGAAGAGAAACGGCACGAGCGGCGCTTCCAGGAGAAGATTGCATGGCTGCGCCAGCTCATGGAGTGGCGCCAGGATGTCTCCGACGCGGCCGAATTCGTCAAAGGCATGAAGTCGGACGTTTTCCACGACCGGGTCTACGTCTTCACGCCGCAGGGTGACGTGATCGACCTGCCGGCAGGCTCCACGCCCATCGACTTTGCGTACGCCATCCATACGGAATTAGGGCACCGTTGCCGGGGCGCCAACATCAAGGGCAGGCTCGTGCCGCTGGACTACAAGCTCCAGAACGGCGACCAGGTCACGGTGATCGCGGCCAAACGCGGCGGCCCGAGCCGCGATCTGGCTCAATCCGAACCTGGAGTATATCGCCACGCAGCGCGCCCGCAGCAAGATCACGCGGTTGGCTGCGCAAGCAGGACCGGGACGAAAACATCCATCGCGGCCGGCAGATGCTGGACAAGGAGATGAAGCGTCTCGCCATCTCCGACAGTCATGAGACGCTGGCCAAGCTATTCGGCTATGAGAAGGTGGACGACTTCCTGGCGGCGATCGGCTATGGGGACGTCAACTCGCAACAGCTTGCGCAACGCGTGCTGGAGAAGGAGCGCAAGGAGAAGGAGCGGGAGTTTGAAGCGGACCCCTTCGCCTCCTGGGAAGCGCGGTCCGACGGTGCAGGGGACGACGCCAGCCGCGTCGTGGACGACGGATTTCGGGTGCAGGGCGTGGAGGGGCTGCTTACGCGCCTGGGCCAATGTTGCAACCCGGTGCCAGGGGACTCCATCGTGGGATACGTGACGCGTGGCAGCGGTGTGACGATCCACCGCACCAACTGCCCCAACGTGTCCAACATCGTCCGCCATGGCCAAGACAACCGCCTGGTGGACGTCCAATGGGCGGACCAGCCCGAGGCCGCGTATCCGGTGAAGATTCAGGTCAGCGCATATGACCGTTCCGGGCTGATGCGCGACGTGGCGGCGCTGGTAGCGGACGAGCATATCAACATGATCACGGTGGAAGCGCTGACCGGCCAGCAAGACAACCTGGCCCTGATCAATGCCACGCTGGGCATCCGCGACGCCACGCAGCTGACGCGCATCCTCACCAAGATAGACCGCCTGCCCAACGTGGTCGAGGCGCGGCGCACGGTCAGCTAGGCGTCCGCCGCCTACGCGTTCTCAAGCACAGCAAACTACAATTGATCCGCCGCCCGTGCCGGGCGGCGGACTGTGTTCGCGTACGGAAGCCCTCCGCTACTCAGCAGCAGTGAAGGGCGTAGCCCTTGCCGCGCTTGGTGAGCAGGTATTGGGGGCTGGAGGGGTCCGCCTCTATGGACTCGCGCAGCCAGCGCACATGCACGTCCAACGTGCGCGTGTCCTCCAGATAGGACGTGTCCCAGATAGATTCCATAATGGCGCCGCGGGTGACCAGCTCGTTGGGGCGCAGCATGAACAATCTGAGCAGGGCGCAGAGCTTCGGCGTCAGGTGTCGGGGACCGCTGGGCGTCTGCACGGTGCGCGTGGCCACATTCAACTCAAACGGACCGCAGGCCAGGACTTGCGGTCCGCTGCGATCACGCAGGCGGTCGAGAGCGGCCTCGGTGCGCCGCTCGGTGAGTGGTAGCGGAACGAAGCCGTCAAATGTGAAGGGGCCGGACGGCCGCCTATCACCGACGGCGAGAATCGCCATGTCAGGCACGCGGCTGCGCAGCATACGACAGAAACGGACGCGACTGTGCGGACGATTGTCGACTTCTACGAGGAACGCCTGCGGCGGCAGTGTGCGCACCTGCTGCAACGCGGCCCGCTGGCTGGTCACGACGGCAAGGCGGATTCGTCCGGCCGAACCGAGGTACGCCTGCAGGACCACTTCTTGCTGCGGCTGCGGCGTCTGCTTGTCTGCGGGCAAGGAAGTCGCCAGGGTCCGCACTGTGCTGCGCTTGCCCAGAAGCAACACGGTCACCGGCTCCTCGTACGGGTGCATGGGCTGGCCTGTGTGGGAAACGCCGTGATCGGAGTTGCGCACGCCGGGCTGGGCAGCCGGTGCTTTGGATGGCGCCATAGTCGATACTATCCGTTGCGAGGGCGGGGCCTGTGAAGTCTGTTGCTGTTGACGTGTTCAGTATACACGCGCACGGCCCGCATCCGCAACGAAGGCGCAGACCGGGACGCGGCGAAACCAGTGACGCCGGCGAGGTGGATTCGGTTGCATGATGCCGGGTGGCAATGGCGCGTACGCTGCCCCGGGCAAGGTCAGCGGAACGCATGCGTCGCAGGCGCCGGTTGCCGGCGGGCAAGACTGCGTTTGGAGATGCCCATCTCTTCCAGCACGGCGTTCGCCACGCGCAGTCCACCGAGCGCGACAGCGGCCGTCGACTGGCCGGGGAAGATGGTGTCGCCCACCATCCACAGACTGGGCGCGATGCGAGGAGACCAGGCGCGGAAGAGGTCAGTCTGTGGAAAGCCGCCGACCCAGCCCCAGTCGCGTCGCGTGAACCGCTGAAAGGTGACGGGGTTGGCGGGCAAGATCAGGCCGGCTGCGTCGCGGATGCCGGGCAACGCTCGCTCGGCCGCGGCGAGGAGCCGATCGGCGTAGAGCGCCTTGCGCTGATCGTATGCGGGCCGGTCATTCCGGTAGAGTTCCCACCACGGGGCCAGGCTGGTGTGGGTGCTGATGGTCACGGAGCGCCTGCCCGCGGGTGCGCGTCCGGCATCCCAGGCAGGACTGATGGAGAGAAAGACGGTATTGCCCTCGCCCATCGGCTCGCGAAGGATGACTTGGTGATGCAGGGCAGAATTGTCCGGAATGAGAGATGCATCCACGCCGGCGTAGACCATGAAGGCGCCGCCTCCCGACTGCGGATGCGGCGGAAGCTTGCGCAGACACGGCGGCATGTCCTCGCCGAGCAGCCGGGCGAGGCTCCAGGGCGTTAGGTTCGCGATGACGTTGCGGGCCAGGAAACGCTCGCCGCGCTTGGTCTCCACGCCCACGGGCGCGCCGTCCTCGGTGAGAATCTTGCGGACCTCTTGGCGGTAGAGCACCTCGCCGCCGTTATCGCGCACGGCCTGGGCCAGGGTTTCGGCGATCGCGCCCATGCCGCCGGTGAAATGAACAACGCCGCGCCGGGGCAGATCCAGGGCGGACGCGCCGTACAGTGCGTTGGTCTGGCCGCTCGTGGCCTGCGCGGCGATCAACAACTGCGCGTCGACGAAGAGGCGCAGGGACTCGGGCAGTCCGCGCATATGCGCAGAAACGGGCCGTACCAGATCGGCGAGGAGTGAGGGCGCATGGCGCGCCAGGGGGGCGGCCCCCACGTCGCGCATCGCCCACTGCAGCGCATCGGTCCCCAGCGCGGCAACTTCGCCAATTCGCTGCGGCGGCCAGGGCGGATTGCGCAGAGCGAAGGACCAAAGCGCGTCGGCGGTGCGCTCCTGCCATTCCCAAAAGCGCAGCGATTCTCTGCCGAACACCCGCGTGCGCTCTTGCCAACGTCGCTCATCGCCCCAGCGTGTTGCGGACGCCGGTTCTGCGTCACCGTCGCCCGGCAGATGGACGACCATGGCGGGCGAGGCGTTCTTGGCGGGCCAGGCGGATACGCCGGTTGCACGGGCCACCATGTCCATGGGTCCGCCGTCGTAGAATCCGCCGGCAAGTGTGGCGCCTGCGTCGAAGCGGTATCCTTGGTGAAAAAAGGTACCCGCGCAGCCGCCGGGATAGATGTGCGCCTCGAGCACGGTGACGTCCACGCCGGCGCGGGCCAGCGCGGCCGCCACGGTGAGACCGCCTATGCCCGCGCCGATGATAATCGTTCGATCTGCTTCCGTCATGCTACTCGATCCCTACCCGCACATGGGTCAATGCGCATCATCGGTTCCGGTCTTCATGCAGGCCGGCGGCGCGCTCCAACTCCTGCTGGTGGCCGCGATCGCGGTAGTCGAGGAAGGCTGCGCCGACCAGGGGCCCCACGGCGAGCAGGAATGCGGCAACGCCCCACAGGAACAGCGTCGTCTCATTCATGACGGCCATTCCCGGCAAACATCAGCGCGCCAAAGCTGAGGATGGAGGGCACCCAGATGGCGACGAAGAGCCCCTGGTCCTTGGACCCGCCAAACCAGAGCCAGACGGACAGAACGATGGAGAGGGCCGCGGCAGCGAGAATGGAGCCCTTGGCGATTCGCATACGTGAACTCATGCTGGTTTCCTCGCTTGCTGCGCCGTCTGTGTGCGGCCAGCCATGTTCTCGAACTCCGGATGGTCGGCAATGTGCCGATACTCGTGCGCCCATAGGATCTGATTGCCGTCGACCAGAAAGACGCCGGGCATCATGCGGGTGTCGCCTACGGGCTTGCCGCCGTACGAACCGTTCTTAGCGGCGCGCAAGCCGCATGCCACCACCTCCGGGCTAAACATCTCTTTGAATCCGGCTCGCTCCAGGCCGAACGCCGCATAGAAGGACTTCGCTTTGTCGGAGACGGCACGCGCCTCCGGCCACAACCGTTGAAAGAATTCCTCGCCGTCTTCCACGCTGCCCTGATAGAAGAACAGGACGGGCGGATGGCCGGCGGCGGCGGCGGCTACGCGCCGCAACTCTTTCACGGTCTCGTGGCAGAACGGTCAGCCAAAGTGGCGCAGAAAGACCAAGAGCGCCGGTCCATCGCCAAGCTGGTCGGCGAACGCACCCGGTCGCAGATTCACACCCTGCACGGGGCTACGCAGCACTGCTTCTGATATCTGTTTCATGTCGGTATCCTCGTTTGAATCCACCCGGCGCGAACCGGTCGGCGGCCTGCGCTGCAACAGAAAGGGGCGGGACCGGCTTTGCGCAGGTCCCGCCCCCAGTACTTCAGACTACGACCGGGTTATTCGCCGGGGGTAAGCACTGCATCGATTACGTGAATCACACCGTTCGCGGTCTCGATGTCGGTGGCGATCACCTTGGCATCGTCCACCATCACGGTCTCGCCGTCGATGGTGACGGTGAAGGACTGGCCGCCCACGGTCTCGACCTGCTGGCCGTCAAGGCCGACCACGTCCGCCGCCATCACTTTGCCGGGCACGACATGGAAGAGCAGGATGTCGGTCAGCGCGCCTTCGGGATCTTCCAGCAGGCTCTCGACGGTACCCTCGGGCAGAGCGGCGAAGGCCTCATCGCTGGGGGCGAACACTGTGAACGGACCTTCGCCCTTCAGGGTGTCGACCAGGCCGGCAGCCGTCACTGCGGTAACCAGGGTCTCGAAGCCACCGGCGGCAACCGCCGTGTCGACGATGTCGGCCATGGGCGCCTCAGCCATGTCACCCTCTGCGGCAGCCGCTTCTTCACCAGCGCCGGGGATGAGCACGGAATCAATCACGTGGATCACGCCGTTCGAAGTCTCGATGTCGGTGGCGATCACGTTGGAGCCATCAACCATCACCTTGTCGCCGTCCAGGCTGACGGTGAAGGAGTTGCCGCCCACGGTCTCGACCTGCTGGCCATCGAGGCCGACCACGTCCGCGGCCATCACCTTACCGGGCACGACATGGAAGAGCAGGATGTCGGTCAGCGCGCCTTCGGGATCTTCCAGCAGGCTCTCGACAGTGCCCTCGGGCAGAGCGGCGAAGGCCTCATCGCTGGGGGCGAACACTGTGAACGGGCCTTCGCCCTTCAGGGTGTCGACCAGGCCGGCGGCCGTCACTGCGGCAACCAGGGTCTCGAAGCCACCGGCGGCAACCGCCGTATCGACGATGTCGGCCATGTCACCCTCGGCCATGGGCTCCTCAGCGGCCGCTTCTTCGGCGGGTGCTTCGGTCGCCTCGGGCGCTTCCTGGAGCTGCGACCGGGGCGGCCGCAGGCGCACAAGCGGCAACCAACAGCGCTACGAATACCATCAGGCTAAACAAAACTTTCATGACTTTCTCCTTGTAGTTTACAACCCGTTATTTACTACTTGTTGTGTACCACGTGTGATTTGACCCAGCCTGCGTGAAATATCTCACGCCGACCTACCCAAGACACCTTTCACAATCTTTATACAACTATTTTTCATTATATGTTCATATTTTGTCAAAGTATGTGGCGCACATTCCATTCCGAAGTTCAGGCTACGTACCACGGCCTGTAGTTCGTCATGTGCAGCATGCTTTGTCCTCGGGCCGGCGCGGCTGCGCGCGCACTCAATGCGCGAGGATAGGCTAGTGGGAGTAGGGCTCGGGAGGGGGAAGACGGAGGGCCCGCGTTGCGGCGCGGGAATGGGAAACCGGCGCTCGGTCCGATTGAACGTTCGGATCGAGCGCCGGTGTGCCGCTGCGCGTTGGTTTGGCGTCCCCGATGCGGGTGCCGCTCTGACTCGGCTCCGGTCCCGCGGTTTGCGGGGTCGGGCTCGCCGGCGGAGTTCGGCGTTACAGCTCGATGGCCTCTAGCTGGTCGATCATGTCGCTGATGACGTCAAAACCTCCTTGCCAGAAGGCCGGGTCGGAGATGTCGATGCCGGCTTCTTCGAGCACCTGCTCCGGCCGCGCGGAGCCGCCGTGGGCGAGCATACGCAGGTAGCCGGGCTTGAAGGCCTCGCCCTCCTGCTGGAAGCGGCGGTAGAGCGCCAGCACAAGCAATTGACCGAAGCTATATGCGTAGCAATAGAACGGCGTGTGGTAGATGTGGGGGATGCTCACCCACTCATACTGGAACTCCTCACCCAGCTCCACGCTGTCGCCGAATTGCTCCGCAAGGTTCTGCATATAGAGCGCATTCAGGTCGTCCTGGGATTTGTTGGCGAGAATGGCGTCGTGGGCCGTGCGCTCGAAGGCGACGAAGTAGGCCTGGCGCATGACGGTAGCGTACATGTCGTCGACCGCAGTGGCCAGGATCTCGCGCTTGACGAGCGGGATTCTCCTCCTCCTCCAGCAGCCGGTCCGTCAGCAGCATCTCGGCGAAGACCGAGGCTGTTTCGGCCAGGGGCAGCGCGGCGTGCTGCGTCAACACGCTGTGGTCGGACGCCATCATGCTGTGGATGGCGTGACCGAGTTCGTGCGCCAAGGTGGCTACATCGCGCACCTTGCCCGTGTAGTTCATCAGCACCCAGGGCGTCTGGCTGGGCAGCACGGTGGCGCAGAAGGCGCCGCCCCGTTTGCCTTTGCGCACTTCGGCGTCGATGTGGTCGTGGGCGAAGACGCGTTCCGCCTGCTCTGCGATCTGGGGCGCGAAGTCCTCGAACGTCTCCAGCACCATCTCGACCGCATCGGCGTAGTCGATCTCGCGGTCCGACTCGGCGAGCGGCGCGTAGATGTCATAGCGACGCAGCTTGTCCACGCCAAGCCAGCCGGCCTTGAGGCGGAAGTAGCGTTGGAAGACATCGACATTGCGGCTGCACACATCGAGAAGCGTGTCCACAGCCTCGTCCGGGATGTCGTTGGCGACGTTGCGGACGGAGATGGGAGAGGCGTAGCCGCGCAGTTCCACTTGCTCCGTGTACCAGTCGCGCACACGGTTGGCGTACATCTGCGCCAAGATGTTGGCCTCGTCCTTGTAGACGCGGTAGAGTTCCTGATAGGCGGCGGCGCGCAGCTCGGGGTTGGGCGAATGCACGTTGGACATGAGCGCGTCGCGCGTCAGCGTCTTCTGTCTCGCCGTCCACCTCCAGCGTGAACTCCAGGCGACTGGTGAGCATGTCGTAGAGCGTCACGACCGCGTCGATGCCGTTGGCGTCCTTCGTGTTGATGACCTGCTCGATCTGCTCGTCCTTCGTATACGGCTTGGTGCGCCGCATGTCGGTGAGGTGGTGGCGGTAGTCCGGGTAGGTCTGTGCACTGGGCAGGAGCGCTGCGGCCTCGTCGTCGTCCAGCGACTTCCACCACAGGTCGAAGAAGAGCGTGCGATTCTGCACCTGCGTCAGCGATCTGCATCATGCGGTTGCGGTACGTGAGCGCATCCGCCGACTGCGTATCGGCGGAGAACCAGAGGCTGCCGTACGCCCCGAGCACGTAGACCTGTTCCACCAGATCTTCGACCTGTTGGATGATCTGGACAACCAGCGCCGGGTCCATCTCGGGATCCAGGTTGGCCCGCTGTTCTTCCAACTCGGCGACGGCCTCCTCTACGGCGGCTAGCCGAGCAGAGATCACTTCCTCGCTCGGCTCCGGCAACAGTTCACTCAGGTCCCAGCCCGTGGGCTCGGCGGCGTAGGTCGCTTCCTTGACTGATTTGCTCATTTGTTCGGTCTCCCTCCCCTGTTACTGTTCGAGTTGGTTCTGCACGATGCGGCGCAGAACGGTGTGCAGAATGCCGCCGTTCTTATAGTAGTTGACCTCGACCGGCGTATCGATGCGGCTGACGGCGTCGAATTCTGTGACGGTTCCGTCGTCCGCGGTGGCGCGCACTGTGTAGGTCTGCCCCGGAGCCAGGTCCTCGTCGAGCCCCAGAATGTCGAACGTCTCGTAACCCGTCAGTCCCAGGGACTTGACGGAGTCGCCGTCCGCGAACTGCAGAGGCAGGATGCCCATGCCCACCAGGTTGCTGCGGTGGATGCGCTCGAAGCTCTCGGCGATGGCGGCGCGCACGCCCTGCAACTGGGGTCCCTTGGCGGCCCAGTCGCGGCTGGAGCCGGTGCCATACTCCTTGCCGGCGAGGATGATCAGGGGCGTGCCCTCCTCCTGATAGCGTTCTGCCGCTTCCCAGATGGGCAGACACGTCGCCGCTGGGAATGTGCTTTGTGACGCCGCCTTCGACGCCGGGAAGCATCTGATTCTTGATGCGGATGTTGGCGAAGGTGCCGCGCATCATCACCTCGTGGTTGCCGCGACGGCTGCCGTAGCTGTTCCACTCGGATCGCTCCACGCCGTGGCTCTCCAGATACTCGGCGGCCGGGCTGCCCGGCGCGATGCCGCCGGCCGGGCTGATGTGATCCGTCGTGGTGCTGTCCGGCATGACGGCCAGAGCCCGCGCGCCGCTGAATCGGCTCCACGGGCGGCAGATCCAGATCGATGAAGAAGAAGGGCGGCTCCTTGACATAGGTACTGTCCGGGTCCCATTCGAAGAGCGCGCCGCCGGAAACGGGAATGCTGTTGAACTCGTGGTTGCGGTGGAAGACGTCTGCGTATTCCTCACGATAGAGTTCCGGCCGCAGGCTGGTGCGGATGGCGTTGCGAATCTCTTCCTGGTTGGGCCAGATATCGCGCAGATAGACCGGCTGTGCCATTGGGGTCACAGCCCACCGGATCGCGTCTCCAGATCGGTGTTGACCGTACCGGCGATGGCGTAGGCAACGACCAGCGGCGGCGAAGCCAGATAGTTGGCACGCACGTCCTGGCTGATGCGCCCCTCGAAGTTGCGGTTGCCGCTCAGGACGGAGGCGGCGACGAGGTTGCCCTCGTGGATGGCCTCGCTGATGGGCTCCGGCAGCGGTCCACTGTTGCCGATACAGGTCGTGCAGCCGTAGCCTACGGTGTGGAAGCCCAATGCCTCCAGATAGGGAACGAGACCGCTTGCCTCCAGATACTTGGTCACGACCGTGCTGCCGGGGGCCATGCTGGTCTTCACCCAGGGCTTGACGTCGAGCCCGCGTTCGACTGCCTTCTTGGCCAGCAGGCCGGCGCCGATCATCACGCTGGGATTGCTGGTATTGGTGCACGACGTGATGGCGGCAATGACGACGCTGCCGTGGGTCAGCTCGAAGCGACGCCCGGCGTGCTCGACGGCGACAGTACGTACCGGCGTCGGCCTCGTCCAGGCCGAAGCCCTGGGGACCGACCGGCGCAGACAGTCCGCCCTGCCATACCCGCTGCATGTCGCCCAAGTCGATGCGGTCCATGGGGCGCTTGGGGCCGGCGAGGCTGGGCGTGACCGTGCCCATGTCAAGTTCAAGTGTGTCGCTGAACTCCGGCTCCGGCGCATCCGCCGTATGGAAGAGGCCCTGCTCCTTGTTGTAGCGCTCTACGAGATCGACGAGCTCTCTCGCTGCGCCCGGTGCCGACCAGATAGCGCAGGGTCTCCTCATCGACGGGGAAGTAGCCGATAGTCGCGCCGTATTCGGGCGCCATGTTGGCGATGGTGGCGCGGTCGGGCAGGCTAAGGTTGGCGAGGCCGGGACCGTAGTACTCCACGAACTTGCCGACCACGCCCTTCTTGCGCAGCATCTCCGTGACGCGCAGCACAAGGTCGGTAGCGGTAGCGCCGTCCGGCAGTTCGCCCGTCAGCTTGAAGCCGACGACCTCCGGCAGCAGCATGTAGATCGGCTGGCCCAGCATGACGGCCTCGGCCTCGATGCCGCCGACGCCCCAGCCGAGCACGCCCAGGCCGTTGATCATGGTGGTATGGCTGTCGGTGCCGACGAGGGAATCCGGGTAGGCGATGGGCATGCCGTTGTACGGCGCCGTCTGTACCACGCTGGCCGAGGATATTCCAGGTTGACCTGGTGCACGATACCCGTGGCCGGCGGCACGACGCGGAAGTTGTCGAAGGCTTCCTGGCCCCACTTGAGAAACTCATAGCGTTCGCGGTTGCGTTCGAACTCGCGTTCGGCGTTGTAAAACTGGGCGAAGACGCTGCCGAAGCGGTCCACCTGCACGCTGTGGTCGATGACAAGGTCGACGGGCACCACGGGATTCACCTTGGCCGGATCGCCGCCGAGCCTTGCCACGGCGCTGCGCACGGCGGCCAGGTCGACGACGCTGGGCACGCCGGTGAAATCCTGCAACACGACGCGCGCGGGCTTGAAGGGAATCTCCAACTGGCCGGCCGTCTCCGGCCCCCATTGGGCGATGGTCTCACTGCCTCCCGTGTGACCTCGAAGCCGTCCTCCTGGCGCAGGGCCGCCTCCAGCAGCACGCGTATGGAATAGGGCAGGCGCGGCAGGCTCGCTACGCCCGCCTTCTCCAAGGCAGACAGCCGGTAGAGGACAGCGGGGCCGCTGCCTGTTTCAAACGTATCCTTGGCGCCGAAAGTATCCTGTATAGACATGGGCCAACCCTTTCGCTTCAATTCTCGTCGCCGAGAAACCTCGTTACCTCAACGGATATTGCAGAAGCCCCCTAGAATGCGCCGCGCCTTCGCTGTGCGAACCAGACCGGCGCCTCGATTATGGCCCTGCGAAAAGTGCGCGTTATCATAGCAGCAATGGCTTGGATAGCGGAAGATCGTTTGCTTGCGGAGGACATTTTCGCGCTCCCCATGCATTCGCAGTGAGATCATTGTGCGGGCGCTTCTCTTGATACCCACTCTCAATAGTCACAACTCGGCCCGCCTCGAAATGGACGGGCGCGCATTCCTGGAGGAACACGCACCGTGAACGCAGACAATCTATCCGCCAGTGCACAACGCGTGCAGCGCGCGTTGGACGCTGCAGGCATCGAACTGCGCGTCCGCGAGCTGTCGGCCTCCACGCGCACGGCCGAAGATGCGGCGAACGCGATCGGCTGCGAAGTGGGACAGATCGCGAAGTCACTTGTCTTCCGGGGGAAAGCGAGTGGCGAACCCATCCTTCTGGTCGTCAGCGGAGCCAACCGCGTTGACGTCCAGCGTGCGGCGGCGGCGGTGGGCGAACCGCTTGCGAAGGCGGACGCAGAGTTTGTTCGTGAGCGGACGGGTTTCGCCATCGGCGGCGTTCCCCCTGTCGGCCACACGTCGCCGATCCGCACGTTTATTGACGGCGACTTGCTCCAGTACCATGAGATATGGGCGGCGGCCGGAACACCAAACGCGGTCTTTTCGTTGACGCCGGCGCAGTTGGAGGAATTGACGCATGCAGATGTAATTGCGGTTGCCTAGACCGCGTGCACGTCGTGGGATCGCGGGGTTGGGGGCGCAATGGCAGTCGAGTACGGGGGCAAAACCAGCGGACCGCGCAAAACGGAGGCGAAATCGTCACAAAACATGATTTGAAATTATGCATGGAATGTGATATTATTGTTGCAAGGCATTTGGGCGCAATTGCGGCTGAGTTGTCTTGGCATTCATTCTCTCAGTAATATCATCTAGTTATTTCATCTGGAGAAGTGCCCATGGTCCGACACCGCAACAACAGATGGTACTTTATTCTTGTAGTACTCTTTCTTCTATCATTCTCATTGATGTTCGGTCAGTTCGGCGCTCCGGTGGTTGCAGAAGTAGCGGATTCAGAAGTAGTGGCAGTAGAGACACCGATTCCTACCCAGCCGCCGCCTACACAACCGCCGCCAACGGATACGCCGACAGATACACCAACTGCTGAGGAGCCGACGCGCGCGCCGGAAACGGCGACGGTGACGCCACCGCCCACGCCCCTGCCGCCGGCTGAAATTCCCGAGCCGATCACGGTGATTCTGTTCGGTACGGGACTGGCGGCGCTCTCGGCCGCAGCGGCTCGCAGGAAGAAGGCGGAGTAGCCCCCTCTCGAGGTTGCGACGGTTCGCCGCCCGCGACCGAACCGGTAGAAATACCGGTAGTACGATGTGAGTTCCGGACTCCGGCAGGTGCACCTGCCGGAGTCTTCTTTTTGTCTTCCAGTTTTATCTTCCGCTTTCCGGATTCCGGCGCCGTTTTTGCAAAGCCATGCGCCCGCACCTAGCCAGCGCGGGCGGATTCCCAGCGGACGGATGCGCGCTGCGCGGACGCCCAGCACCCTCATTGCGGCCTATCTGGTATAATCTGAGGCCAGATCGGTCTTGGCAACCATACGGCGTCCGGGTGGACGGCCCAGGCTTGGGCGCACATCCCGGCTTTGCTCACCAGGTGTGCATTGGCAACTTCGATTCTGTGTAACTTGCTTGGCAGTTCCGTGCAGAGGGGTACGAGACGCAGGCGCAAGGCGCTCGCTTGGCTATGCGTTGCGCTGGTCTGGGCAAGTCTTCCCGCGGGCCGGCCCCAGAGCGCGCTCGCCCAGACGAACGACGGCGTCGAGGCGCCTGCCCTGCAGATCTCGTCCACCGGTTCGGCGCTCCGCGTGCAGTGGGACGCGCAGGGTTCCGGCGCAGACTCGGCCGCCGCCGGCCCGTTGCTGGCGCTTCAACCGTATGGCGACTACCTGCTCCCCGTGCAGACGGTGGGCGTGCTGTTGTCCGCGGAGGCAGCCGCCGCCACGGCGTATGCCGGCGTTACGGCGCAGATCGTCGATGTTCCCTGGCAGGGTGAGCTGGCGGCGAGACCGGCATTGCAGCCGCCGGTCCTGGACTGGGAGCCGCCCGTTGCGGCGGCGCCACAGCCGGAGCTGCCGGTACCCAGCCAGCCGTTCTTCCTGCTGCGCAGCGGGCGCATGCGCGGCCAGTCCGTGGCCGTGTATGCCTTCAGTGAGGTGTTCCGGAACGATGCAGGCGAGCTGCGGCGCGTCGTGGCGATGGACCTGTCGCTGCCCGGCGCAACGCTCCTGTCCGGCGCGTCTTTGGCCGGCATCGGCGCGCGCGCAGCCGGGTCCGGTCTATCTGGAGAATGCGCGGCCCGCCAACGCGATGGCTTCGCGACGGGCCGTCAAGGTCTTCGTCTCCGCGCAGGGCATTCAGCAGATCCGGGCCGCTGACCTGCAGGCAGCGGGGCTGGCTACTCCCCGAGCGGACCGGCTGCGCCTCTTTCTTCGCGGCGCAGAGGTCCCCCTGCACGTGCTGGACTATGACAGCAACGGCGTGCTGAACGGCGGCGAGTCCGTCCGCTTCTATGCGGGGCGGCCCGGGCGACGTATGGAACAGCGAGGACGTCTACTGGCTTGTCGAGGGTTCCAACCCGGGGGCGCGCATGTCCTACCGCAGCGTTGCGCCAGGTGACGCTACGCTGCGAATCACGGCAATGGCAACGGGCACATGGTCCGATAACCGGCTCTACGAATCCATGCTGTTCGGCCCGGACGGCGACAATTGGTTCCACGCCGAACTGACAGCGGACGGCTACGCGACGTCCGCTGTGCATCGGCCGAAGCCGTGACCGCCGAACTGGACGTTCCGCTGCCGCTGGCGAGGGGGCGCTCCGATCGACTCGGTCTTCACTATCGGCGGCACGGCAATCGACGCGCGTGAAGAGCGCACGGACCCGAACCCTGTACCGCATCGGCTGCGACTGGGCGGCGGCTCGGTCGCGCACGCGGACGCCGTCGGGGCATGGACGATTGACTTCGGATTTGAACCGGCGCAAGACTTCGTTCGCACGATACGGACGACAGGCGAGGCCACCAGCCTGAACATCCAGTTGGCCTCCGGCCCCCTTCCGACGCATGTGTACATAGACCAGGTCGACTGGCAACAGCCTGTGCGCCTGGACTTCGGAGCACAGGGCGCGGCGTTTCGGGGCGTCGGCGGACGGTGGCGCTACCGGCTTGCGAACGTGCCCGACGATGCCGTGCTATACGACGTGACGGATCAGATGAATCCGGCCATTCTGGGTCGCACCAGCGGGAACGAGCACATCTTCGAGGATGGGCCGGAGCCCCACGACTATGTGCTGGCCGCCGGCGGTACGGTGTTTGCGCCGCGGCTGCAGGCCCATACGCCCATTGCCATTACGGCTATCGACCGGGCGGATGTCGTGTATATCGCGCCGAAGGAGTTCCACGACGAGTTGCAGCCGCTGCTGGACTTGCGCAGAAGCGCAGGCCTGATCGCGGAGGCGGTGGATGTGCAGGAGGTGTACGACGGCTGGGGTTACGGTTTCGTGGACCCGGTCGGCGATTCGCGACTTCCTGCGCTCGGCCGTGGGCGCATGGCAGAGGCCGCCCATCGCTGCCGTATTGGTCGGCGACGGCACGCACGATCCGAAAGGATACCTGGGGTTCGACAATCCGAACCATATCCCGCCGTATCTGGCGGACGTGGACCCGTGGATTCGCGTCACGCCCTGCGAGAACTGCTACGCCCAGCTTGACGGCGACGACCCGCTGTCAAGAGACTGCATTCCTGACAGACATCTTCCTTGGGCGGTTGCCCGTGTCCACGGCCGTGGAGCTGACGGCTGTCGTAGACAAGATTCTGCGCTACGAGGAGGCGAGCGAGCCGCTGGCGCCGTGGCGCAATCTTTCCGTGCAATTGGCGGACGATTGGATCCATGAAGACGGCAGGAAGGACGGCGCGGGCAACTTCACCGAGTTCATCGAGCGCATCGCCGAACTGCGCCCGCCCGGCGTGCGCTACTGCGCGGCTCTACTACAACCCCGCCGTGGACCGGAGCCTGCTGGATGCCGAGACGAGGGCGTGGCTGGAGCGCATCGGCCCCTGGATCGAGCCGGACGCGGACGATGCGCGCAGGCGGACGCTCTCAATGCTCGGACAGGGCTCCGGCCTTGTCACGTTCACCGGTCACGCAAACCATTGGGTATGGGCGCGGCTGGGCGAGATCGCGGGATATGATCACCGGCTCTTCGGCCTGTGGGATGTCTCGGCGCTGACCAACCGGGACGAGCTGTTTATCGGTCTGTCCATGACCTGCCTGAGCGCCCAATTCACCAAGCCGGCCGACTATCCCATGACCGTGGACGAGCATCTCGTGCTGCATCCGGTGGGCGGCGCGGTCGCTGTGTGGGGACCCGCCGGGCTGAGCGTGGCGTATGGCCACGATGCGCTGCAGGAAGGCTTTTATGACAAGCTCTGGAGTCCCGCTACGCAGCCCGGAAACGCGGCTCTCGGTTCGCTGGTGCAGGCGGGCTACGCCAATGTCGTGCTGAACACGGCCTGTTGCCAAGATGTTGCGCGTACATTCCTGCTTCTGGGCGACCCATTGACGCCCGCGCGCGTACGACCGCTGGACCTGTCCTTCACGCCCAGAATCGACGTGACACGCCGGATCCGCCATGACGCGAGACTACCGATCCATTCAACGCGTGTTGATTGGCGCATTCTTCCTCAACCTGCTGGCTGCCGCGCCGAAGCTGGTGGTGGGCATCTCCACGGGCGCCCTGAGCCTCGTGGCCGACGGCGTGGACACGCTGTTCGACGGGCTTTCCAACATCATCGGCCTGATCGGCGTGCGCGTCAGCAGCCGGCCGCCGGACGAGGACCACCCCTACGGGCACCGCAAGTTCGAGACGATTTCGGCGCTGTTGATCGCGGTCGCCCTCTTCGTCGCGGCGTGGGAGCTCGGCTCGGGTGCAGTGCAACGGCTGTTCGATCCGCAGCCGGTCGAGGTCAATCGCTGGAGTCTGGCCGCGCTGCTGTTTGGGGCCGTCGTGCAGGGCGGAACAGGCTGGTGGGAGCTCAACCGCGGCCGCACGCTGCACAGCGAGGTCCTGCGCGCGGATGCGCGGCATACGCTGGCCAGCCTGGGCGTCAGCGCCTCCGTACTGATCGGGCTGTTGCTGACGTGGTCCGGCGTCGCCTGGGCGGATGCGGTGGCGGCGCTGATCGTGGCGGCCTTCATCGCCAAGGTAGGCGATCGACACGGTGCGCGAGAACATCCCGCCGCTGGTGGATACGGCCCCCCTTTCGCAAGAGAACATCGCCGCCATCGTGCAAGACGTGGAGGGCGTGGAAAGCTATCACCGGATTCGCAGCCGCGGCGCAGCGGACAACGTGGCCATCGACCTGCACGTGCGCGTGGACCCGGACCTGTCCATGCAGGACGCCAACGCCATCGCCGACGAGGTGCGCAGGCGGCTGCTGTCCCTGCCGGGCGTGGGCGATGTGACTGTGCACGCAGAGGCGCACCGGCACGAGGGCACGGCGCCCGACCTGCATGCGGCGGCGAAGCTGGCCGCACAGGAAGTGGGCATTGCGCTGCACGAATGTTGGGTACAGGAGATCGACGGGCACATCAGCATGCATCTGCACGTGGGCGTAGACCCGGCGCCTCACCCTTCAGGAGGCGCACGAGCAGGTCGATCGCCTGGAGCAGATGATCCTGGAGCGGCAGCCCACTGTGGAGTCGGTCTTTTCGCACATCGAGCTGGCCTCGCGGGAGATCCTGCCCAGGCGCGCGTCAGCAGCGTGCTGCAACAACGCGTAGAGCGTCGCGTGGTGGAGGCCGTGGATGCATTTGATGAGTTGCGAAATCCACACGATATCCACGTGCGCCAGGTGGAGGGCAGGCTCTTCATCACGCTGGAAGCCGATGTGGACGGCGAACTGTCGGTGACGGACGCGCACGAATTGAGCACGCAGCTTCAAGAGGCGATCCGAGCATCGGCGCCCAACGTTGGCGAGGTGCTGGTGCATCTTGAACCGGGCGAAGCGGCGGAGGAACCTGTGTCCATCTAGGTCCACAGCCGCCCGGCTAGCCGCGGCCGGCGACAGCGCGATCAACACGAGGGAGGGTACACCAGTGCCGCAGGGAGTGCATGCATCACGGAATCGAGACAGTCACCGTCATCGGCGCAGGCACGATGGGCGCAGCCATCGCCGGCCATCTGGCGAACGCAGGGCTTGCCGTCCACTTGCTGGACATCGCACCCGACACACTCTTGCCGGAAGAAGCGGGCGCCGGTCTGACGCTGGATAGCCCGCAGGTGCGCAATCGCATTGTGCGCACGGGCTTCGAGCGCATGGCGGCTGCGCGGCCGGCGAACCTGTTTGCGCAGTCCGTGGCGGACCGTATCCGTCTCGGCAACCTGGAGGACGACTTCGAGCGGGCAGTGTCCGAGGCGGACTGGGTGCTGGAAGCTATCGTCGAGCGGCCGGGACCAAAGCAGGCGCTGATGGCGCGCATCGAGGCCTGCGCCAAGCCGGACGCCGTCATCTCCACGAACACGTCCGGCATTCCCATCTCGCGTGATCGCGGAGGGTCGAACGCCTGCCTTCGCACGCCGCTTCCTGGGCACGCACTTCTTCAATCCGCCGCGCTATCTGCGCCTGCTGGAGCTGATTCCGACGGCGCAGACCGACGCCGCCGTGGTGCAGCGCATGGCCGCCTTCCTGGAGAACGTGCTGGGCAAAGGCGTCGTGCGTCTGCAAGGACACGCCGAACTTCATCGCCAACCGCATGTTGGCGTTTGTGCAGGCGACCTGCTGGACTTCGCCGCCGCCAACGGCTACACTGTCGAGGAAGTCGACGCGTTGACGGGCCCGCTGCTGGGGCGGCCGCGCACGGCGACCTTCCGGCTGAACGACGTCGTGGGCATGGACATCATGGCGCTCGTCATCGAAAGCCTGTACCCTCGCATCCCGCATGACGAAGACCGGGAGCTGCTACACAGCCCGCACGTTGACAGCGATCCTGCGCACGCTCCAGGAGCACGGCCACCTGGGGCAGAAGACGGGGCAGGGCTTCTACAAGACGGTAGTGGACGGGCAGGGCGCGAAGTCCTTCTGGGGGCTGGATCTGCAGGCGGCGGCGGACGGCCGGCTGGAGTACGTCGCCGCCCGCCAAGCCGCGCTGGGCCAGCGTCGGCGCAGCGCGGAGCCTGCCGTTGACCGAGCGGCTGCGCTTCGCTTGTGGACGCCGACGACGGCGGCAGGCCGGCTTGGTCTGGCATACGCTGGCGCAGCACCCTGGCCTATGCGTCCAATCGCGTTCCGGAGATCGCAGACAGCGTCGCGGACATCGACAACGCCATGAAGTGGGGGTTCGGCTGGGAGTTGGGCCCGTTTGAAATATGG
This sequence comes from uncultured Chloroflexia bacterium, assembly GCA_963752485.1. Classification (GTDB taxonomy): domain Bacteria; phylum Chloroflexota; class Anaerolineae; order Caldilineales; family Caldilineaceae; genus JASGTU01. Next base: position 318,892 of record CAVVYP010000005.1, on the reverse strand, counting down.
GATGCGCTGGGCGTCCGGCAGCACGTTGGAGCGCATGCAGCGCGAAGGGATTGCGCGTCGCCCCCTGGGTGGAGGAGATGCTGGACGCGGGCGTCGAGACGCTTCTACCCTGCACAGACACGGGGCGCGTTCGGCGTACTCGCCTGCTGCGATCGGCAGGTGCCGCGCCGTCGACGACGACGACCGCTCGATCCGCATCGGACGCCTGCGCGAGCCAGCGGCTGCGCCCTGGCCGAGAACGATTCGGCCAGTCTGTATGACATGGGCGACGGCGTGCTGCTCGGCGGAGTTTCACAGCAAGATGAACACGTTCGATGAGGACGTCTTCCGCATCCTGCGCGCGGCGATCGAGCGGCTGCACGGCGACGCGACCGGTCTGGTGATCGGCAACCAGGGGCCCACGTTCAGCGCCGGGCCTCAACCTGGCTGCCGTGATGGAGTTGGCGCAGTCGGGCCGCTTCGACGCGGTGGAACGCATCGTCCGCGAGGGACAGGACGTTTTCCTGGCGCTGCGGGAGGCGCCCGCGCCGGTCGTGGCGGCGCCATTCCAGCGGGCGCTGGGCGGCGGCCTGGAGATCGCGCTGGCCGCGGACCGCGTCGTGGCGCACGCGGAAAGCTACGTGGGACTCGTGGAGGCCGGCGTGGGGCTCGTGCCCGGCTGGGGCGGATGCAAGGAGATGGTGCGCCGCCATGTGAGCCCGCACATGCACGCGGCGGACGTGAACCCGAGTCCGCACCTGCGCCAGGTGTTCGAGACCATCGGCTTTGCCAAGGTCTCCACCTCCGCACAGGAGGCCGTGGACACTCGGCTACCTGTCACCGAACACGACCGCATCGTGATGAACCTGGACCATCTGCTGTGGGAGGCGAAGCACGAGGCGCTTGTGCTGGCCGAAGACGGCTATCGCGCGCCGGACACGAAGCGGTACGGTATACGCAGCCGGGCGGAATACGCTGGCCGCCATGCGCATCCAGGCGCACACGCTGCAGCGAGCCGGCTACATCTCGGCCTATGACGCCGAGATCGCCGGCAGGCTGGCGTACGTGCTGTGCGGCGGCGAGCTGAGCGAACCGGCGTGGATGGACGAACAGTACTTCCTGGACCTGGAACGTGAGGCGTTGTTGGCGCTGGCGGGCCAGGACAAGACGAGCGAACGGATCGTGTATATGCTGCAGAACGGCAAACCGCTGCGCAATTGAATGCAAGGAGTGATCTCTCGGGAAGCTGCGGCGAAGACTGGCAGCCAGGCAAGCTTGCTTGGAGCTTCCCCGAAGGTGACTTAGCGGGAGCAAGTGGGCTTTTCGGAAGGGTGAAATCGCAAAGGAGCGCCGCATGAGAAACGCCGTAATCGTCTCCGCCGTACGCACCGCCGTGGGCAAGGCCCCGCGTGGCAGCCTGCGCACCGTGCGCCCGGACGACATGGCGGCCGAAGTCGGTCGGGCGCTGCGATCGAACGCGCCGGCGTGGAGCCGGTCGAAGTGGAGGATGTGTCCCTGGGCTGCACGTTTCCGGAGGCGGAGCAGGGCATGAACATTGGCGCGCATTGCCGCACTGCGCGCCGGTCTGCCGGTCAGCGTGGCCGGACAGACGGTCAACCGCTTCTGCGCCAGCGGTCTGCAGACCGTCGCCTCGGCGACGCAGCAGATCATGGCGGGCATGGGCGACGTGATCGTCGCCGGCGGCGTGGAGAGCATGTCGATGATTCCCATGGTGGGCAACAAATTCTGCGCCCAACCCGACTCTGGCGCGAGGAGTACCCGGACACCTATCTGGGCATGGGGCTGACCGCCGAGAACGTGGCGCGGCAGTTCGGCATCGGCCGCGAGGACCAAGATGCGTTTGCGCTGCGCAGCCACCGGCGCGCGGCAGCCGCCCAGGACGCGGGATGATTTGACGGGCAGATCGTGCCGCTCCGGTGGCACGTCCATGCCGGAAACGGGGCGTCGACGGACGACGACGCGGTACGTCTTCGACCGGGACGAAGGCGTGCGCCGCGATACGAGTGGGAAGGCGCTGGCCGCGTCTGCGGCCGGTCTTCCACGTCGCCGGCACCGTCACCGCAGGCAACAGCAGCCAGACCAGCGACGGGGCCGCCGCTCTCGCTGCTGATGAGCGAAGAACGAGCGCAGGCGCTCGGCGTGGAGCCCATGGCCCGCTTCGTCAGCTTTGCCGTGGCGGGCGTGCCTCCGGAGATCATGGGCGTGGGCCCGGTGGAAGCTGTGCCCAAGGCGCTGCAGTACGCGGGCATGTCCCTGGACGACATCGACCTGATCGAACTGAACGAAGCGTTCGCGGCGCAGGCGCTGGCGGTGATTCGCGAACTGGGACTGGACGAGGAGATCACCAACGTGAACGGCGGCGCGATCGCGCTGGGCCACCCGCTGGGCTGCACGGGGGCCAAGCTGACGGTACAGATCCTGCACGAACTGCAGACGACGCGACAAGGAGTTCGGGCTGGTCACCATGTGCATCGGCGGCGGCATGGGCGCGGCCGGCGTCGTTGCAGCGGCTGAACTGATTTCGATTGGCTGCATATGCGGACGCTGGGTTCAGAGAATCGGACTCAGACCGACGCAGATCTGGCGGATTCGCGCTGATTCCGGTGCAGAGGCTGGACGGTGCGGCGCCGATGGGCGCGGTCGTATGGTATGCAACGAGTTGTGAAGCAGGAACGCCTGAATAGGAAAGGAGAGTCCTGACATGCAATATGTGAACCTCGGGAAGACCGGGCTGAAGGTTTCGCGCATCTGCCTGGGCATGATGACCTACGGCACGTCCGAGCTGGCGCGATTGGGTGCTGGACGAAGAGGCCAGCCGGCCCTTCATGCAGCGCGCGCTGGAGCTCGGCATCAACTTCTTCGACACGGCCGACGTCTACTCCCTGGGCGTCAGCGAGGAAGTCACAGGGCGCGCCCTGCGCGACTTCGCCAAGCGCGACGAGGTCGTCGTCGCCACCAAGGTCTACAACCCCATGAGCGACGACGTCAACGACCGCGGCCTGTCGCGCAAGCACATCATGGCGGCCATCGACAACTCGCTGCGCCGGCTGGGCATGGACTACGTCGACCTCTATCAGATCCACCGCTGGGACCACGACACGCCCATCGAAGAGACGATGGAGGCGCTGCACGACGTGGTGAAGGCGGGCAAGGCGCGCTACATCGGCGCGTCGAGCATGTACGCCTGGCAGTTCGCCAAAGCGCACATACCTTGCCGAGCGGCACGGCTGGACGCGCTTCGTCTCCATGCAGAACCACTACAACCTGATCTACCGTGAAGAAGAACGGGAGATGATCCCCTCTGCATCGACCAGGGCGTCGGCGTCATTCCGTGGAGCCCGCTGGCACGCGGATTCCTGACGGGCAGCCGCACACGGGAGGAATGGGGCACGACCACGCGTTCCAAGAGCGACGACTTCGCGCACACGCATGTACTATACGGACGGTGACTTCGCTGTCGTGGATCGCGTGGGCGAGATCGCCGGCAAGCTGGGCGTGTCCCAGGCGCAGATCGCGCTGGCGTGGATGCTGCACAAGCCGGGCATCACCGCGCCCATCATCGGGGCGAGCAAGATGGCGCATCTGGAGGAAGCGGTGGCCGCGCTGGACATCGAACTGGGAGACGAGGAGATGGCCGCGCTGGAAGAAGCGTATGCGCCGCACCCGGTGCTCGGCCACCGCTAGCGCCGGGCCGGAGCGCCCACGCACGCGACGGTGTATGAACGCCGTGCGACAGGGCGAGAGCAAGAGTCTCCGCGACGTTCCATGCGCAGCGGCCCGTTCTCCGGCCGTATTGGCCGGCACAAGCAAGAATCGAATTGATCGAACCACAGAGGAGAAGCTATGAAAGCAATTCGCGTAAACGAACTGGAGACGCCGGCGTCCTCGCGTATGAGGAGGTTCCCGCGCCGGAACCGGCGGCGGGCCAGGCGCGCGTACGCGTCGAGGCGGCGGGTCTCAACTTCATCGACATCTACCAGCGCACGGGCCAGTATCCCATGCAACTGCCCTTCATTCCCGGGTCCGAAGGCGCAGGCGTGGTCGACGCCCTGGGCGCGGACGTGGCGGGGTTCAAGCTGGGCGACCGCGTGGCCTGGGCGATGGTTCCGCCGTCGTATGCGGAGCAGGTCTGCGTTCCGGCGCGCCACCTGGTGAAGGTGCCCGACGGCATCGACACGCGGCAGGCGGCGGCCGTCATGCTGCAGGGGCTGACGGCGCACTACCTCTGTTTCAGCACCTATCCGGTCGCCGAGGGCGACACGACGCTGGTGCACGCGGCGGCCGGCGGCGTGGGCCATCTGCTGGTGCAGATGATCAAGAAGCGGGGCGGCTGGATCGCGGCCACGGTGTCCACGGAAGAGAAGGCGGAGCTGGCGCGCAGCGCGGGCGCCGACGAGGTGATCCGCTATACGGAGGCCGACTTTGAGGAGGAGGTGAAGCGCCTGACCGGCGGCGCGGGTGTCAACGTGGTCTACGATTCGGTGGGCAAGACGACGTTCGACAAGAGCCTCAACTGCCTGAAGATGCGGGGCTACATGGTGCTATTCGGCCAGTCGAGCGGTGCGGTGGCGCCGGTGAATCCGCAGACGCTCAACCAGAAGGGTTCCCTGTTCCTGACACGCCCGGGGCTGAACGCGTATGTGGCCACGCGTGAGGAGCTGGAGTCGCGCTGCAATGACCTCTTCACGTGGATGCTGGCCGGCGAGCTGGACGTGCGCATCGACCAGGCGTTCCCGCTGGCGGATGCGTCCGAGGCGCACCGCTACATGGAGGCGCGCCAAACCAAGGGCAAGGTATTGCTGATTCCTTGACGCAGACCGGCAGCTTCCGGGAAGCTCCGTCACGACTCGGATCGACAGCGGCGAGCAGCTTCCCGGAAGCCTGATCCCCTCAGGAAGTGCAATTCATGGCGAACTCACGGCATGAAGTCGCTGGGATTGCTGGTCTTCACCGGCGGCGCCGTCACGCTGGGCATGGAGCTCGCGGCGGCGCGCCTGCTGGAACCGGCGTTCGGCAACAACCAGATCGTGTGGTCGGCCATCATCGGGCTGATCCTGCTCTACCTGGCGCTGGGCGCATGGCTGGGCGGGCGACTTGCCGACCGCTACCCGCGGCGGCGGGAGCTGGATCTGACGCTGACGCTGGCCGCCATCGGCGTGGCGATGGCCCCCGCCTCAGCCGGCCCGTGCTGCGCATGGCGGTCACGGGCATGGCCGACCTGGCCGCAGGCTTACTGGTCGCGGCGCTGCTCTCGGTGCTGCTGATTTTCAGCGTGCCGGGCATTCTGCTTGGCACTGCGAGCCCCTGGGCCGTGCGCCTCTCCGTACGCAGCTTGGACGAGACGGGGCACACCGCGGGCCGACTCTACGCCACCGCCACGGCAGGCAGCATCGTGGGCACGTTCCTGCCCGTGCTGCTGCTGATCCCCGCGGTGGGTACGCGCTGGACCTTCTTCATCTCTGGCCGGATGGCTGCTGGCGGTGCTGCTGCTGGGCAGTCTGCGCGAAGCCACACCGCTGGATCCCGCTTGCGGGAATTGTCGTCGTGGCGATGCTGGCCCTGTTCACGCGCCCGGGCGGCGCGCTGCGTGCGGGCTGGGATGACAGCGGCCGGCGCAATCGTCTATGAGGACGAGTCCGTCTACAACTACATCGTCGTGCGCGAGTGGGGCAGCGAACGCCACCTGAAGCTGAACGAGGGCGTCGGCCTGCACAGCGTCTATCACCCGGATATGCTGCTTGAGCCAGGGCATCTGGGACTACTTCCTGCTGGCGCCGCTGTTCAATCCTGCCCCGAGTCCGTCCCCGGACGCGGACGATTCGCATGCTGCTGATTGGGCTCGCAGCCGGAACCGTCAGCGAGCTTTTCACGGACGTGTACGGGCCTGTGAGCATCACCGGCGTGGAGCTCGACCCCGCCATCCTGGAGGTGGGCGAGCGCTACTTCGACATGACTCAGCCCAATCTGACGGCCATGGCCGCAGACGGGCGCACCTGGCTGGCCGGACAGGCAGAGGATACTCGCTTCGACCTCATTGCGGTCGACGCCTACCGGCCGCCCTACATCCCGTTCCACCTGGCGACGCGAGAGTTCTTCCAACTGGCGTACGATCACCTGTCCGAGGATGGCGTGCTTGCCATCAACGTGGGGCGCACGGCGAGCAACTTCTCGTTGGTGGATGCGCTGGCGACGACCGTGGCGCAGGTCTTCCCGTCGGTCTATGTCATTGACGAGCCGGGGCCGCCGGACGCCATCGGCAATTCGCTGCTGGTGGCCACCGTTCAGCCAACCTCGCCGGAGAACCTGCAGGCGAACATCGACGCATCTGGGGGACGAGATACCGGCCGAGTTCCGCGACTTTGCCGCGGAGGCGAGCGTCTACGCGCGACTGGCGTCACCGCCGGCAGGCGCGCCGGTGCTCACCGACGACCACGCGCCGGTGGAGTGGCTCGTCCACCGCATTATCTTCGACTACTTGACGGGCGGTTGAGCAGCACGGGGAATCGCCGGCAAAGCTGCGCTCGCGCGGAGTACAAACGGACAACCACCTGCCGCGTCGCAGGTGGTCCGTTTGCAAAGATTCAATTGTCTGGATTCACTTGTCAACTGGGCGCACTTGGCGCCGGGCGCTGAGGCCTATCCTCCCCGGACCATCACGGGCCGGAACTTATAGCCGTAGATAATCTGGCCTTCCTCACCCTCCTCGCGCAGCCGGCGCGTCACCATCTCCACCGGCATGCCGATATGCACATTCGTCGACGTCGACGTCAGTGAGCTGCGCCGTCACAATGGTCCTTCCGCCAACTGCACGAGCGCCACCGTATACGGCTTCTGCTCCTCGTAGCCCACCGGCACGTTGTACATCGTGGAGAAGCTATACACTTCGCCACGCCCGCTCATGGCTGCTTCTTGAATCCGGCGAGTTCGCCGTGCATGGTGGCCGTCATGCGCTAGTCGTCTCCGCAGGCCGCCACGGCCATCGGCTCGGCGCCACGGGCATGGCGAAGGCCACGGTTCGGGGCAGGCGTTGCGACAGGCGGCCATTGCTGCTGTGAGCGACGGTCGCCTCTATCCTGGGCAGCGCTGTGGTCAGCGCTGCAATGCGGGCACACACTCCGCGGCGGGAACATGACATTCGAGCACTCCGGGCAGACCTGCCCTGTAAACTGTATCGCTGCTTCTTCGTGCGCCACTGAATGGTACTGACATTCTCGGATTCACTCCCTACGCTACTTGTCGGTTACTTCCTGGTGCGGCAGATGCGTCTCAACGGCCGGCACACCTGCGAGTTTCGCGCCTTGCACCAGGTCAATATTCCATCGGTTCAATCAATCAGCCACTACATGCGTACCGTGGTTGGCATGGAATCATCCACAACTCACGCTGCGCATGATATGTAAGAGACTAGCAGATATGGACTGTAAATTCCTATCTCCCTGCGAAAATGCCAGTCTGATAGGTTTTGACAGTCGACTGATTTGATGCGGACTACAGTACAGTTTTCCCGGTGTGGTGAGCCATGTGCGCGCAGGGCGGTCGAAGGCGGGCGCTTTCGCAGTGCGCCCGCATTCTGTGTCTATACGCCCAGAATATGCGTGACAACGGTCGCGCCGCTGCCGCCGATGTTCTGCGCCATGCCGAGGCGGGCGTTCTTCACCTGGTTCGCACCGGCGCGCCCTGTCAACTGCTGCACGACTTCCACAATCTGATATACGCCGGTCGCGCCGACGGGTGGCCGCGGCTCTTCAGGCCACCCATCGTGCTGATCGGCAGTTCACCGCCGATTCCAATCCGTTCCTCCTCAGCCATGCGCCAGCCTTCGCCGCGCTCGGCAAAGCCCGCCGCCTCCAGGCTCAACGCCGACATGATTGTAAAGGCGTCATGGAGCTCGAACAGGTCCAGGTCGCGATGCTGATACGCCGGCCTGTTCATAGGCTCGCCGGCTGCTCGTCGCGCCGGCCTCCAAAACAAGCGGATCACGCCGGTCGTGCACGGCCAGGGAGTCCGTAGCGCTGACGCTGGCAAGTATCTGCACGCTGCCGGGGTGGTGGCCATCGTCCATTCGACGGCCCGTTCTGTCGGCACCAGCACGAGGGCGGCGGCACCGTCACACACGGGGCTGCTGTCCATTATGTTAATAGGCGTGGCGATGACGGGCGCGCGCAGATACGTGTCGCGTGTGATCGGCCGCCGGAACATGGCGTTGGGGTTGTTGGCCCCGTTGCGATGTGCGTTGATGCTGAAACCGGCGAACGCGTCCAGCGGCACATTGTATTCGTACTGGTAGCGCTGCATGATCAGCGCATTCAGCGCGACGAAACTGACGCCATGCAGTGATTCATACTCGGCATCCGCCGCTGTAGCAAGCCCGGCGGTCGTATCCTTGCCGATGGTGTCGGTCATCTTCTCCAGACCGGCGACGATCACCACGTCGTGAAAGCCGCTCGCCACGGCCATCACGCCCATGCGCAAGGCCGCCGCCCCGCTGGCGCACGCCGCTTCCACCTTGGCCGCCTCTATACCGAGCAGGCCGCAATAGTCGGCGACGAGTGTAGCCAGATGCTCCTGCTCGAGCAGGCTGCCACTTAACATATTCCCAACGATAGAGGGCGTCCGCCGTGTCGATGCCGGCCTCCGCCATGGCCGCCGAAATGGCGCGACATAGGCAATCTCCCGCGCCGACTGCTCCCACAATTCGCCTACGGGCGACTGGCCGATTCCGACAATGGATACGCCACGCATTGATGATCTCCCACGACTTCACAGGTTCCTGTTCCAACCCTGGCGTGTGACGCCCGGTCACCCCGGCCTGCGCCGCACAGCCTTCCATTATAGACCGATTGAACTGTCAATACCTATTTGGTCTGGTCTTTTTGGGCGCAATCCCCAATCCGGACACGGAGGTCTGGCGGAAGACGGGACGCAGATCAAGGCTGATCGGGCTGATCAGTGCTGATCTTTTTTGGGCTGGGCGGGATGGTTGGTGGCTCGCAATACTGCCATTGGGGATGTGCGCTACGTGCGCGGTGCAAGCATCGCCGCCAGCGCCAGCGCGCCGCCGTAGAGTGCTACGGCTGTGAGGAGCACGGCGTCAAAACCCACGAGCATGGCCAGCGTCACAGCGGCGACGGAGCCGGCAACGCTCATCACGCCGTTGACGGCCCAGCCTATGGCAACCTGTCCGTCCCCGTCGTTGCCGGCTGCGCGCAGGCCAAGAGGAAAGGGCATGCCCAGAAACAGAGCGGGGAGCAACATCGCGCCCGTGGCAATGACAATCCGTCCGGCCAGTTCCAGCGATCGGAACGAACCGCTGATCTGCGGCCACAGGGCAAGCCAGAGGAGAAGGCTGACCGCTACGCCCAGCGGCGGCCACCAGGGCACGCAACGCGCGTCGCCGTGCAGACGCTGGATGCGACCGGCCAATCCGCTGCCGATGGCGCCTGTGATCAACAGCGCGGCCAGCACGACTGTGACGGCGTAGGTGGGGTGGCCGAGGAAGAGACGCGACTGCTGGATTACGCGTAATTTCGGCCAGCATGAAGCCCGCTCCGAGCAGGGCGAAGTAGGACGCGAAGCCATACCCTGCGGGCCGCTCCGGGTCCCCGCTGTGTCCAGACCAGAAGCAGCGCACCCGCCGCGATGACGCGCGGCCATCGCCCACGAGCAGCGGGCGAAGCGTAGACGGCGCACCCTTTTCGAACTGGAAGAAGAAGGGCGCGTTGTCAGTCGTCGCCGACAGATCGCTGTCCGCGGACGCAATGACCTCCTCCAGGGTCGCCTCGCCGGCAACAACCGCGTCGAGCGGCGGTTCCGCCCACACGCCCGGCAGAAAAAGGGGCGTGAAGCCGACGGTACGCGCCACCGCGCCGATGGACAGGACGTCCTCCTGCGTCGTACGGCGTTCTGCGAACCATCAACAGGGGCACAGGCGGGTCCACGTTGCTGTCGAGCAGGGCTATGACATGGCGCATGCGCCTCTTCGTCGCTCATACCCAGCTTGTTCAACGCAACGATGGCGGTGTGGAAGGCGCGGGTGAGCGTGGGCTCGTCGTAGAGCTTGAGCCCGATCTGTCCTTCGGGGTGCAGGTGGGCGAGGTAGGTTTCGAAGGCCTCGACGGTGTAGGCGGTGTTCTCCACCAGGGAGTAGCCGTCGCGCTCCGCCGCCAGTGTGACGACCTGGGAGAGGAAGATCAGGTCATACTCACCGGCTTCGCGTTCGAGGAGGCTGCGGCCTTCGTCCACCAAGACGCGCACGGTCGGGTCCCCGTAGAGATCTCCGTTGTAGCCGCGGCGAAGTCGCGCACCATGTCCACACTGGCCGCGTTCACCTCGACCGCCGTGATCTCGCGCGCGTTGGCCTGGAGCCCAAACCAGACGTCGAGGCCGCCGCCCGGCCCGACGACGAAGACGCGCTGCCGGCTGTTCCGTGGCGAACGGGAAGAATCCGATGTCGCGGACCAACGCCTCGCGCCCCGCGCAGGCGGCATGACGGACCCTGCCGCGCCGTCCACGTAGATTTCGTAGGGCAGGCCGCCGCCGGGATCGACCAGGTCTGTGCGTGCGAACGCATCCCAGGTCGTGTGCAGAGTGCGGCCGCCTGCGCGCAAGTGCAGAGCGATCGGCTTCTCCACGGGCAGGTTCGCCATGTCCAGGTCCGGCCATCCCATGGCCGGACCGGCGACCAGCAGGACGGCGGCCGCGAGCGCGGCGGCGGCGGGCCGCCCAGCAGCGCGCCCCGTGCAAAGGGAAGTGCGGCGAGGGCAACCGCCAGCACGCCGTGAACGAGCCCGGACGTCGGACGCCCACCCGCCCGAGAATTGGCACGACCAGCAACGCGCCAAGCCCTGCGCCCGCCAGGTCGGCCATATACAGCTGTGGGCTGCTGCCGACTCGACGCTGAAAAGACGTGGACAGGGCCAAGCCCGCAAACAAGAACGGGAGCGGGTCGCCAGGAAGAGCAACGCATCAGTGTGGGCTCTGCACAGGAAGAAACGCAAGGACGATGAGCAGCAGGATGGCGATGGACGCCGCCGCCATATGGACCGCCTGGATCGCCGGCGCGGCGCAATTCGGGGTCGCCATGCCGCAAGACCGGCCCCAGCCCGATGCCAAGCACGGCCAACGAGAGGATGGAGAAGACGACGGGCGGATAGTAGAGTGTGGAGAACAGGCGCGTCAGGCCGATCTCCGTGAACAGCATGCCGCCGGAGAAGAGCGCCAATCCGATGAGGCGCCACGGAGCGCCACGCCCGGAGTCGAACCATGCGTCAATCAGGTATTCTTCATGCGAGGGTCGAGCACGTCGCGCAGCCCGTCGCCGAGGAAGTTGAATCCCATCACGGTGAACATGATGGCGAGGCCGGGGAAGATGCCCATCCATGCGGACTGGCGGAAGTAGGCGCGCCCCTCCGACAGCATGCGTCCCCAACTGGGGTCCGGCGGCTGCGTCCCGAGACCGAAGAAACTGAGTGCAGCCTCGGCGAGGATGGCAAAGGCCAGGCTCAGCGAAATCTCCACGATGAGCGGAGCGGTCGCGTTGGGGAAGATGTGGCGGAAGAGGATGCGCATATGGCCCGCGCCGATGGCGCCGGCCGCCTCTACGAACTCCTGGCCGCGCAGGCTGAGGACGGAGCCGCGGGCAATGCGCGCAAAGATGGGGATGTATACGATGCCGATGGCGATCATGGCGTTCGTCACGCCTTTGCCCAGCGCGGCCATGATGGCGATGGCGAGAAGGATGGCCGGAAAGGCAAACAATACGTCCATGGAACGCATGACAATCTCGTCGGTGAGGCGGTTGGAGTAGCCGGCCAAGAGGCCCAGTGATGTACCGACCGTGGCCGCGATGCCGACTGCGATCACGCCGACCTGCAGGGAAACGCGTGCGCCGACCATGATGCGACTGAGCACGTCGCGGCCGAAGTCGTCTGCGCCCATGGGGTGGGCCAGGGACGGCGGGGCGAAACGCACGTCGAAGTTGATTTCGTTTGGGTCGTACGGGGCCAGATAGGGTCCGAACAGACCCAACAGGACCAGAAGGACAACCAGCACGAGGCCGATCATGCCTGTGCGGTGCCGGCGCAGGCGCCGGAACGCGTTCTGCCAGAATCCCGTGGCGACGACGGGCCTGACTTCCTCCGCTATGGACATGGTCGACCGTGCGCGCTGGGACGCATGCTGCGGCCCAGACCGGGTCCCGGTCTGGGCCGCTGCATGCGTTGCGGATTCCGCCAACGGATCTGCTGCGGCGTCCGCGGCTGCCGGGATGGGTTGGTCGTTCATGCGGACTCCAATGCGCTGAGCATGCGCGCCGCAAGACCGGGCGCGTCGAAGGTGTCCGAGACAGCGTCGCGCCGCAGGTATTCGGCCCAGACTGGATTGGCGTCGACCAGGCGCTTCATCACATCCAACCCCTCCTCATAGCGGCCCAAGCGCCCGGCCAGGTGGTAGGCGCGCAAGAATTGCAGGTATTCTTCGTCCGGCGCGTACGTCGCAATCTCGTCCAAGCGCGCGGCGGTGGTCGCCAGGCTATCGTCTGCGGCGTGCGCGGCGACTGCGTACTCGGCCGCATAGGCGCGGTGCAGACGAAGCATGCGCCGCAACTCGGCCAGCGGCGCGGGATGGTGGTCGACGCGCAGATCGACGAGCGGGAATGCGGCCGGTTCGCTGCCGACAACCAGCAACGCCGCGCTCTGTTGACCGCGCATGTCGCCGCCTGCGGCCTGGGCGGCATCCAGCGCAGCAAGCAGGCGCGCGGCAAGGTCCCCCTGCGCGTGCGCGTAGGCTTCGGCCATGGCCGGCCACACGGCGGAGTTCGCCATCATATTCGCCTGCACACAGAAGCCTTCACCCGCCTGGTGGCCGGCTGCGGGAAGGCACCGAGTTCCGGTATGCGCGGCGACACGGCCGGCTCGGTCCACGATTGCGACCTGGCGAAACTCGCGGCGCTCATCGGCCGCGAGCAAGGCATGGAGGGCTTGCTGCGAACTCTTTCCCCTGCGCATCAGTTCCAGGCCCAGCACGCCGTAGGTGCGGTCGGCGTGCGACTGCGTGGCAACGGCGCCTACGCTGCTCTCGGCCCAGGGCACCCATGCGCCGACGGCGAGATTGCACGTCTGCACGGCCACGCCGAACTGTCCACTGTTGGCGTCATGGGCGACGATTGAATATGTCAAGTCTGTCCACCGGACTTCCGGATTTGGTGCGGATGCACGCGGTGCAGTGTCTGCGCTTGCCCTTCGGCCTGCGCGCGAACCGCTCCGTACTGGGTATCCACCTTGTCTGCTCGATTCGCGCGCACATGTTTATGTATACTCAATGCGCGGATCCAGCCAGAAATAGAGCAGGTCCGTGCCCAGGTTGACGAGCGTCAACATGGTCGCCATGGCGAGCACCGCGCCTTGCAGGAGTGGATAGTCTCGATCCAGTACGGCGTTCAGCGCCAGCCTGCCCAGGCCTGGCCAGGCAAACACGACCTCTACCACGACCACCGAGCTCAGTAGTGCAGTGACCTGCAGACCGATGATAGTCACGATCGGGATCAGGGCAGCGCGCAGAGCATGGCGCACGACCACCTCTCGTTCCTTCAGCCCCTTGGCGCGCCCGGTGCGCACGTAGTCCTGGTTCAGCACCTCGAGCATGGCGCTGCGAATGAAGCGGGTCATGATGGCGGCGCTGATGATGCCCGCCGTCAATGCAGGCAGGATGATGTGGCGCAGCCAGTCTCCGAAATCGTCCCACATCGACGTATAGCCGCTGGGCGGCAGCCATCCCAGCGTCAGCGAAAACAGCAGCACAAGCAAGATGCCCAACCAGAAATCCGGAATGGTGACGCCGATCTGGCTGACGATTGAGGCGGCGACATCGGTTCTTGTGCCGGGCTTGAGCGCCGATAGAATACCGGCAGGAAACGCGATCAACGTGCCGATGATGAGGGCCATAGTGGCTAGCTGTACGGTGGCCGGCAAGCGCTGCATGATCTGCGGCGTGACCGGCTGCCCGGTGATCAGGCTCTTTCCCAGGTCGCCCTGGAGCGCGTTCCACAGCCAGGAGCCGTATTGCACCAGGAAGGGGCGGTTGAGACCCAGACGCTCGCGCAGGGCCGCGACGTTTTCCTCGTTCGCCTGCACGCCCAGAATCACGCGCGCCGGGTCGCCCGGCACAAGCTGGATGATCAGGAATACGGCGAAGGTAACGCCCAGCAATACGATCACGGCGCTCGCCAAGCGTTGGATGATATAGCCGTAGTTCATCGTGACGAGACTCGGTTCCTATCAGAGAACAGCGGCGGGGCACGAAGGCCGGATGACGTTGTGAAAACGGCGCGCATAACTACGGTAGCCGGGGCGCCCTTAACCGGGCGCGCCCCAGCTACCTGTCGCGGTCCGGCTTCGCGGACGCCGGACCACGCGCTCATGGTTATTCAGACAGCCAGACCATCCAGAAGTTGTTGGCCTGGTCCGGGCGTACGGTGAAGCCCTGCACCTGCGGCGAGTAGGCGCGGATCTCCTCCTTGTTGTACATATAGACGTAGGGCGCCTCATCCACCAGCAGCTTGTCGGCCTGCTCGTAGATCTCGTAGCGCTCGTCGAAGTCGCTGATGGAGCGTCCTTCGTCGACCAGCGCATCGAAGTCCGGGTTGCTGTAGCCGGTGAAGTTGAAGACGAGACCGGTGCGGTGCTGCAGATAGTAGTACTGGTCCGCGTCGATCAGACCGTTCCAGTTGCACAGGTAGGCGTCGTAGTTGAAGTTGCCCTCAAGTTCGAGCCATTCGCTCCACTCCGGGGCGTTGATGCTGGCAGTGATGCCGATGTCGGCGAGCTGCGCCTGGAGCACCTGGGCGGCGCGCACGGTCTCGCCGTACTGCACCGTGGGCAGCAGCTCCATCTCGAAGCCGTCGGGATAGCCCGCTTCGGCCAGGAGTTCCTTGGCGCGCTCGATGTCACGGTCATAGGGCTCATACGCGAAGTACCACGGGCTGCCGGGACCCACTGGGCCCTGGATCGTCTCGCAGAGGCCGAAGTAACCGGCTTCGCAGAGCTGCTCGCGGTCCAGCGCAAGGGCAATGGCCTGGCGCACGCGCACGTCGGAGAAGGGCTCGCGCGTCAGGTTGATGCCGATATAGTCGTAGGAGAGCTGTGGCGCCGTGGCCACGACGACGTCGGGGTCTTCGTTGAGGGAGTCGAAGTTCTGGGGCGCAATGGCGAGAATCCAGTCGACTTCGCCGCCGCGCAGAGCTGTCTCGCGCACGGTGTCATCCGGAATCGGCTCGATGATGATCTCGTCCAGATAGGGCAGACCCTCCTGCCAGTAGTTCTCGTTCTTGCTCAGCGTGAGCCGCGTCGTCCCCTGCACATCCGTGATGGCAAAGGGCCCGGTGCCGATGGGGACAAGAACCGTGCCGTCGTCCTCCACGCTCTCCTGGGCCATGATGCCGGACGACTTGTCGAAGCCGATGGACTGCGGGAAGATGCCGAACGGTTCCGGGTGGGTGATGGCGACCGTGTAGTCGTCGATGACCTCGATCTGCGTTTCCGGCGGGCCGACGCGCGCCGCGTTGCCGGAACCGGTGGCCGGATCGATCAGGCGCTCGAAGCTCCACTTCACGTCTTCCGCCGTCATCTCGCGGCCATTGCTGAACTGGACGCCCTCGCGCAGCTTGAAGGTCCAGGTCAGCCCGTCCTCGGATTGTTCCCACGACTCGGCCAGCCACGGCATGAGATTCATCTCATCGTCGTAGAACGTCAGTCCTTCGAGCACGTTATTGAGGATCTGGTAGCTCGAGTAGGAGCTGGTGGTGTGGGGATCGAGGCCCGCCCACTCGTTTTGGAACGCCGCCGCGCAGTGTGCCGCCGGGTTGCGGCTCGCCGGGCGCGGCGGCGGACGACTCTGCGTCCGCGGCGGGCGCGTCCCCCGGCGTCGCTGCCGGCGCGCAGGCGAAGACGAGAAATGCCGCCAGCAACAGGGCCATGTACCGAAAATGTTTCATGTGCTTGCTCCTTCCGCAAATGGAATTGAACTTCGTGGGCGCGCCACAACGGAAACCGCAACGAAAACGTCCCGGCAAGACAATTGTCGGGATGATGCGTATGACGAGAGGCTCGAAGTACCACTCTAGACTGTGTCCGAGTAACGCTGAACCTGGACAGCTACTACACTATCCAATGGCTGCCCGCCTGTCAACCTCCGGGAAAACGTTCGGGTGCAATCCGCAATACTAGCGGTCACGCGTCTCTCGGAGTGGATGCCGCGCCCTGGAGGGCTGCCGAGGCCGTAATAATACGATAGGCGCACACCCTATCTTCACCGGATACCTGTGCCGGTTCTGCTGTGCCGGCTGATATCGGCTCGGCGCGAGGTGGGACGTCACCGGGTCGGATTGGGAGATACCGGCCTCCGTTCAGCCTTGCTTGCGCCGGTGCGGGGGTTGTTCTAGAATGGGCGGCGCACCCGGGAAGGCCGGTTGTGCCCGTACTGAGAGAACCGCAATTACACCCAGACCGTCAGTTCCACCTCCTGTGCCCACCCCAATGCCTGCTTGACCTGCTTGTAGCTTTGCTCCACCCACATGCGCAAGCCATACAAGCGCACGATCTAGCAGGCTCGCCTGCTCCAGTGCGCTGCTTGCGGCACGCTCGCTCCCAGGCGCAGGCAGATGGTCACCAGATACCACGTCGTCAAGGCGGGCAACTGCCGCGGGTCGGTGGTGACAATCACGGCCCGCTGCCGTTTCTCCGGCCCGTAGGGACCCGCCACACCCTCCAAGGCCCACCACGTTTCGTCGTGCCCATCGCGAAAACGCCGTGTGACTGCCTGCCAGGCGCCTGGTCGTTGCATCCCTTCCCAACCTGCCGCCTCGGCCACCTCCGCCAGTGACCCAATCTCCTCAACTGGGTGCCACCACCATCAGAGGTCTGAGTGCCAAGACATAGCCGACCTCAAGCCGCTGCAGCCCACTGCGAAACGTCTCATCTCCCCGTAGAAGCATCGGCCACAACGGCACGCAACGGCCACTGCGCAGCCACCGCCTGTTCCACCAGGGTCACGGCGATTTGGCGCTTGGTGCGGAAAGCCGGATCGGCCTTGCCACACGCAAACCAGGGCGCAGGCGTGTACGGCTCGACCTCCAGCGGGTAGTAGACCTGCTCATCCGCCCACAGGCTGGAGACTGACACTATCCCATTGTCGGTCTTGCCCAGATTGGCCAGATACTGACGTCCCACATGCGCTGTCTTCTTGCCATCCTTGCGGTCACCGCTCTCATCGATGACCAACACGCCCCGGCTGTGCGGCGCCGTAGCCGGGTCACTGCGCAGCAGGCGCAGACGTTCGCCGTTGATCGCCGGAGCCTCCCAGCTCGACTCCGACAGGAACCACTGCAGACCTTGCGCACGCCGGTGCTGGGCACCGACCACCGGCTCGGTGTTGGCAAGTGCAGATACCTAAGTCCGGTGCGCCTCGTAAGGCGGGTGAAGGCTACTGGCAACGAGTCGGCGAAGTGGTGGAACAGGAGCCAAGTGTGTTTGGCTACGACTTCACCGTCTGGACAGCAGAACGGCTCATTGCTCACATGGTGGCCGAGACGGGCATCGAGTTGAGCGTTAGTCGGTTTCGTGTTGTCATAGGCAAGCGGGGCTATGTCTATCGTCGCCCAAAGCATGACCTGAAGAGTCTGCAAGACCCGCAAGCTCGAGCGGCTGCCGAAGCGCAGTTGAACGAGCTAAAAAGGGGGCGCTTGCTGGAGAGTATCACCTCCTCTTTGTGGACGAAACGACCTTAGGCTTGCATCCGGTCCTCCGTGCCTGTTGGATGAAAAGGGGGACGCAGAAACGCATTGACACGCCAGGAAAACAGCAGTGGCATCACCTGTTCGGCGCTTACAACTTCGTGACCGATCAGGTGATAGCCATGCCAGCGCCCAGGAAGAACAGCGATGCCTTTGTGAGAGCGCAATACGATGAATCCCCCCAATAGGCGACGATTCCTCAAGATGACGGCAGCAGCGACTGCTGCCT
Source organism: uncultured Chloroflexia bacterium (assembly GCA_963752485.1). GTDB lineage: Bacteria > Chloroflexota > Anaerolineae > Caldilineales > Caldilineaceae > JASGTU01. Next base: position 300,878 of record CAVVYP010000005.1, on the reverse strand, counting down.
ATGTCATGCACAGGGCCGCACCCGCCCACGCCGCTCGTCCCGCGCCCACCGAAGCGGGCTCCCGTCGCCCCAATGTCGTTTTCGTCTTCAGCGATACGCATCGCTGGCAGTCCATGTCCTTCACCGAGATGCCGGGGATGTCCACGCCCAACATGGCGCGTATGGCGAGCCAGGGCCTGTCCATGCACCGTACCATCAGCAATTTTCCGATATGCTCGCCCTATCGCGCCATGCTCATGACTGGCCGATGGCCGTACAAACAGGTGATGGCGGACGATAGCCCTGGAATGATTGACAACGACCTGTGGCTGAGCGGCAGGCAGGCGACGCTTGGCAGTGAATTTCGGCGGGCGGGCTACAAGACGGGCTACATTGGCAAGTGGCACTTGGGCGGGCGGTCTGCCGTGCCGTTTGGCTTCGGTCTCTCCATTGTATGGCGCAATACGCGGAACCACTGGGATTCTGAGGTATCCCGTCCCGGAGGAATACCGAGACTGTGAAGTACGACGGCTACAATACGATAGGAATGACGGATCAGGCCATCGAGTTCATCGAGACCGAATCAAGCTACGCCCTTCTTCTTGATGCTCTCCTTCGATACGCCACACCAAGACTTCACCGACGCACCGAGCGAATGGCAGAAACTGTTCGCGGATCCAGACTCGGTACCCCTGCGGCCCAACGTAGATTTGGGTAACGCGCCGGAAGACTTCTGGGAGCAGTATCGCGGCTACCATGCACACATCAGCGCTACGGATCACCAGTTGGGGCGCATCATGCAGCGTCTCAACGACCTGGGATTGACCAACGATACGATCCTTGTCTATACATCTGATCACGGCTCTATGTTCCAGTCCCACGGTCAGTGGAACAAACGCAAGCCGTGGGAGGAATCCATCCGGGTCCCGTTCCTGATCCAGTGGCCGGGCCGCATTGCGCCGGGGACGACATCGGACGCCCTGTTCGGCACGATCGACCACATGCCGACGTTGCTGGGGTTGGCGGGCGTCACCGTCCCCGATTCCTGCGCGGGGATAGACTTCTCGCCGCTCATCCTGGGCGAGGAGATGCAGACGCCGAGCTCGCAGTTCATCATGGGCATGCCTAGCTGGCCGGTCAGCTTTCGCGGCGTCAGGACGGATCGATATACATTGGCGTATTGGGATGTGCACCGCGATGAACCGCCCCTGCTCTACGACAATCAGCAAGACCCGTATCAGCTTCGCAATCGCTTCGACGACCCGGAACTTGCAGAGGTGCGGGACCGGCTGACATGGGAGCTGGCGCAGTACTTGGAGCTGGCCGGCGATCCGGTAGTGCTGGACATCCGGACCGGCTATCTGCCCACCCTGACAAGACGCGGGTGAGCGCGCCGCACGGCGCATCCAGGATCAACCTCGATCGATCACGGTCTGACGTGGGATTGCGATCTGCGAGGGATGGCGTGGATTCTTGCGCAAGCAGCGTACACAACCGGCAGTGCCGGCTGATGCCTGCTGCAAGGCATACCGGCCATTCCCCGTGCACTCGTGCGGATATGACTACTTGAGGATGTAGTACGTGGCGCGCTTCTCGCCGATGCGCAACAGCACGTTCTTGTCCACCAGGTCGGCCAAATCTCGGCGTATGGTCTCCGGGCTCACGTCCGGCGCCAACTGCTGATACTCGCTATTTGTGATGCGCCCTTCGGCGTGGACATAGGCCAGCGCCTGTTGCTGCCGCTCATTGAGTCTCAGGTGGTCCCACGGCAGTTCCTGCGCCGCCCCCTCTGCTGCGGCAGCCGCCCTGGCCGACTGCAACGTCACCTTGAAGCCGGCGGGCGTCTCCTCAAAGAGCGGCGCGGGCAGGCCGTACTCCTTCATGGTCGCGATCATGCGGTCGATGCCATAGCCCAGCCGCTCGATGTAGCCCATGTCGCTGAGGACGGAGACAATTGCCTCGTTGCGGCTGTAGCGCTCGTCCACGAGATTGTCGAGCGTGACGTGGCCCGGCAACCGCCCGGGGCTATACACCTCCAGCCGGTCGTTGAACATCAGCAGGCGGATGCCCTCGCCGCGCACGCCGTAATCCCGATGCGCGATGGCGTTGACGATGGCCTCGCGCACAACCGCCATGGGATACTCGGCCGTGTCCTCGCGCGCGAAGCCGCGGATCTTCACGCCGCGACGCATATTGCTCAACACGAACGCCTCGGCCTGGCGGATCTGATCGCCCAGCACGCCGCCCACATCCTGGCGCACGAACTCGTCGTCCATCACGATGCCCGCGTAGCGTACGCAGATCACTTCGGCGCTGCGCAGATACTGTTGGGGATTCTTCCCGAAGAGCAGCATGCCCGCCACGGTCGGCACAGAGTTGCACCGCGCCCCCGTTCGCGCGCGCTGGAGCTGGGCGGCTTCTCCCCATGCACGCCGTAGCCCACACAGCCGCGGGCAAGCAGCGCCTGTGGGATGTCGTCCACTGAGACAAACGAGAGCTGGTCGAGATAGCGATAGACCGCGCTCCTCGTCCAGGTCGGCCAGGCCTGCGCCGGGCACGAGTTGCGCCTCGAAGCCGGCGTCCCCGCGCTCGAGGAGCAGCCGCCGCAATTCCGTGGTCGTCAACTGGCGGTTCTCAGCATCTGTGCGGATCAAATAGAGGCCGCGCAGGTTGTAGATATGCGGCAAGCCGGGAGGAATCTGCACGGCCACCACAGGACCGCTCTCGGATGGTACGGTCTGGCCGCGTCGGAAGAATGAGGGGCGGATCGGTGAGCATAGTCGCCTCGTCCGCCAACTCCTGCAGCGCGTTCGCATCGTTGTCCTTCTGGGCAAGTCCGCGCACGTTGACGCCCAGCAACACCATGCCGCCGTTGGCGTTGGCCATGGCCGCCAGCGTTTCCGCCACCGTCTTGGGCGGCGTTTTGGCCGCGACAAAAGCAATGCGCTCGGACGGACCGTCTGCGAGCGCCTGGGACAACTGTTCCGTTGTGATAGCCGGCTCACGCTGGAAGATCATAGTCTCCGCCCTGCTGTCCGCCCCATGCATCACCCCACGAGTTTAGGCGTCGTCACTCTACCGTTGCGTTCAGAAGGGATGCGCACTCATAGGGCGGTTGCTCGCCGGAAAGCTCGGGCATCTCTTCGGCCCCCGAAATGGTCCAGCGGTCGGGGAGACGCTCGGCAAAGTCCGGCGGTTGATAGCGCAACGTGAACAGCACCCAGCGGCGGCGGTCCGGCTCCGCTCGCTGCGCGGCTTCCACGCAGACGGTAGTCGTGGGCAGGAAGTCGCCGGTCACGATGCGCGGCGGCAAGGCAGGCACAGTAGGATAGGCGGAGATGTCGCTGACCATCTCGTCGGAAAGCTGCACCAAGGCCGCATTCAACTCGAGGCTGGCGTCGTCGACGCCGGGGGTCAGAAGTGGAGACAACGCCAGATCGAGTTCCTCGTCGGTTGCGTCTGAATCGGCAATCACCAGGTACTTCATCACGACGCCCTCCGGATAGAAGGGATGATCGGGTCCGTCATCGATGCAGAAGCGGACGCCGCGATACTGTTCCGCGAACGCAACTGTCGCCATGTCGGGCGACTGTACGTACTCATGCGTCGCCGTTAGCGTCCGCGTGTACAGCGATTCCCTGCATAGCAGGCTGCGTCGCGCGATAGTCGTCAGCGGAGACAGGCCGGAGATATTGGTGATGGGTGTGGGTGCGTTTGACCACGCCTCCCGATCGAAGTCCACGAAGCCGCCCTCGGCCGTCAATTGCGACACCGCGTATCCATGCAGGGTGTTGAGCCACCACACAAACGTGAGATGCGTCTCCCCGCCGAGGATCGTGAGCTCCGCCGCCGGTTGCGTCCCAACCTGTGTGGCGGTGACCGGCTCGGTGGAACCGTCGCCAGTAGTTTGCACCCGGACCACCTGATGCACGTCGATCTCTTCCTTGTCTTTGGGGAGCGCCAGAAAACCGTGTCCGACGTTCCCTCCGTAGGAATAGGACCACGACGTAGGCAGCAGGCGATAGGGGCGATAGTAGGCGAGGGGCTGTAACGGGACGGGAACCAGCTCCACCGTCGGCGTGGCCACAGGCGTCGCCGACACATCTACGACGCCGACAAAGTCCGGCGCAATCTGCTGGTCGTAGATGGCGCCGCCCGCCTGGCCCTGGTCATAGGTGAACAGCAGCAGATACTCAGTGTCACCGTCGCCGTCGATGTTGATTTCCTGCCATGTGCCGATCGGATCCCAGTCCTCCGGCAAGGTCTGCGAGAAATCGAGGTCCAGGGCAGGGTCCGTCGTGCTCATGAAGACGCCGCAGCCTGCGCCTAGCGTGAGGAGAAGCGTCACAAGTCCGGCCAACGCCAGGTTTCTGATCACGCGTGCATTGTATTTGCTGGGTCTAGACACGGTGCATAGTCTCGGCGGTGGGCGCTCACGACGTGGAGGTTGTCCAAAGATGAGCACGACGGCTTCTGGGAGTCTGCTGTACAGGGACAAACTCTGAGATACGTGCAGAACTGCCCTGATTGTAGCGCAGAGGCCGCGCTTCCGAAAAGCAATGCGGACGGGCGGCGGTGGGGAAGCCCGCCGCGAGCGCCGGACCGACAGGCGGCACAGAGCCGTGGCGAGGGTAGGCAACGCCCGAGACGCAGTGCGTCCGTTGCACCGCCGATCCCGTTCCACTATAATCATTGACGCAGAGACTGGCGGAATCAGTTCGCGAAATGACGCCGGATATGGCGTGCGAGGTGAGGGAGAGCCGGTTCGCACGAACCATCAACTTGTCTACGGGATGCACACGCAGCACGCGTTCGCAGGCCCCCTGTCCATGAAACCCGACATCAGACCCTCGAGGCGCAGGCCGCCCGGATCAAAGTCATTGTGGCCCCAGGTATTTCTTCCCGGGCTGCACATCAAACGCTGGATCGTTTCGCTCTTGCTCGGCGTGACGGTGGCCGGCCTTGGCTTGGCATTCCTGATCCGCGAGATGTACGTATCGCAGGCGTTTCCACCCGTGGTCTACGTCATGGCGCTCACCTTCCTCCCCGACTGGCTGCGCGGCGGGTGTTGCTTGCCCTCGGCCTGGGCATGGCGGCGATGGCCGTGTGGTTCATGAACCGCTCGATCATCCGCTCGCTGATGCCCGGGTCCGCGGCGATGAACGAACTGGAGATACTCAGCGAGGTCTTGCAGCGACAGGCGCGGCGACAGGGCCCGAAGGTAGTCGCCATCGGCGGCGGCACGGGCATGCCCCAACTTCTGCGCGGGTTGCGCGAATACACCGACGACATCACGGCCATCGTCACCGTGGCGGACGACGGCGGCAGCAGCGGGCGCTTGCGCCGCCAGATGGGCTTGCTGCCCCCGGGAGATTTCCGCAACAACATCGCCGCGCTCAGTGAAGCCGAAGACCTGATGACGCGCCTCTTCCAGTACCGTTTCGGACGCCAGGAGTTCGACGGGGAAGGCGAACACGTGAGCCCGCTGGCCGGTCACAGCTTCGGCAACCTGTTTATCGCGGCCATGGCCTCCGTCACCGGCAGCTTCGAGTCGGGCATCGCCGAAAGCAGCCGCGTCCTCGACGTGCGCGGCCAGGTGTTGCCCAGCACGCTGGAACAGCTTGCGCTGTGCGCCGAGGTCAGCTTCTCCGACGAGCAGGGGCGCGAGCAGTGGGCGGCAGTGGAGGGCGAGAGCGCCATCACCTCGCATCCCGGAAAAATCGAGCGGGTCTTTCTAAAGCCGGAGAACGCGCGCGCCTATCCTGCCGCGGTGCAGGCCATTCTTCAGGCCGACCTCATCGTCGCCGGCCCCGGCAGCTTCTACACCAGCGTGATGCCCAATCTGCTCGTTCCCGCCATACGCGACGCGATCTGCGCGTCCGTCGCGCCGCGCATCTATGTATGCAACGTGGCGACGCAGGCGGGCGAGACGGACGGCTATACCGTGTCCGACCACATGCGCCAACTGCGGCTGCATACGGGCCGCGCCTTCGAGACGGTGCTGGCCAACGACAACCTGGACAGCGACTTCAAGGGCGAGTGGGTGCGGCCGCCCGCGGCAGACGAGGAGCTCGAGTACACGCTGTTTACCGGCGACCTGGTGGACGTCGCCCGTCCCTGGCGCCACGATTCCGCCAAGCTGGCGCAGCGGCTCATGGAAGTCTACGCCGAACTAGCGATGCAGAACAGGCCTGCGCGTTCGCCGCTCTTCTCGTCCGCGGCCATGCGCAGATTCCGCCTCAGAATCGCGCCGCGCTGAACTATCCACTCCTGCGACGATATGGTAGAATCCATGATTGGTATGGGTGGTTCGCGCGCCGATACTGCGGCGTAGGGTTTCGAATCAGCGGGCGGGCGCCCAGCCGCATTCTGCAATGACGCAGATTGCCGCGTGAGAATCAGCTCGCGCGGCAATTCATTGAATTCGCTTGTTCGAAGGCAAAGCGTACTGAGAACTGGCATCAGAGTCAACAGGAGAAATTCGAATGGCCACAAAAATTGCAATTAATGGTTTCGGTCGTATCGGCCGGCAGGTCACCAAAGCTTTCTTTGACAACTACCCGGGCGACTTCGATTTGGTCGCCGTCAATGATTTGAGTGACGTCAACACCAACGCCCATCTCTTCAAGTACGACAGCAACTACGGGATCTTCCCCGGCGACGTCTCAGTGGACGGCGGCGACATCATCATCGACGGCGACCGCATCAAGGTGCTGAGCGAGCGCGACCCGAGCAATCTGCCCTGGGGCGACTTGGGCGTGGATATTGTGGTCGAGAGCACGGGCATCTTCACCTCGCGTGAGAAGGCAGGCCTGCACATCTGCAGGCCGGCGCCAAGAAGGTCATCATCAGCGCCCCCGCCAAGGATGCGGACATCACCGTCTGCATGGGCGTCAACAACGACAAGTATGACCCCGCGACCGCACAACATCATCAGCAATGCAAGCTGCACGACCAACTGTCTGGCCCCGGCCGCCAAGGTCGTCAACGACACCTTCGGCATCGTGCAAGGCGTCATGACCACGGTGCACGCCTACACCAACGACCAGAACATCCTGGACCTGGTGCACAAGGACCTGCGCCGCGCGCGCGCCGCCGCCATGAGCATCATCCCGACCACCACCGGCGCCGCCAAGGCCGTCTCCCTGGTCATTCCCGAGCTGAAGGGCAAGTTCGACGGCTATCGCCATGCGCGTCCCGACCTCCACCGTCAGCGTCGTGGACTTCGTCGCCAAGGTCGAGAAGCCCGGCAGCCAAGGAAGACCTGATGGCAGCGTTCGACGCTGCCGCCGCCGGCCCCATGAAGGGTATTCTGGCCGTCAGCCGCGAGCCCCTGGTCAGCATCGACTACAAGGGCAACGCATACAGCAGCACCGTCGACGAGCAGTTCACCAACGTCTACGGCGATCTGGTCAAGGTCGTCACCTGGTACGACAACGAGTGGGCGTACAGCGTCCGCGTCACCGACCTGGCCAAGTACATCGTGGACCAGGGTATCTAGCGCAACGGCTAGAATCGAGTCAACTACGCGGCAAGATAGCCGTGAGTCGGGGGCCGCGACAGTGTGTCGCGGCCTGTTGTTTCGCGGCTGATCGCCTGACTGCGTAGCATCCGGGAGCAAAGCTGACATGAACAAACAGACCATCAAAGATGTCGACTGGCAGGGCAAGAAGGCGCTGGTCCGCGTCGACTTCAACGTGCCGCTGGACGATGACGGCGGCATCACGGACGACGCCCGCATCCAGGCCGCGCTGCCGACCATCAACTACCTGCTCGATCACGGCGCGTCCGTCATCCTGATGAGCCATCTGGGCCGTCCCAAGGGTTCGCCCGACCCGAAGTACAGCCTGAAGCCGGTCGCCGACTACCTGGCGACGCTGGTTGATGCGCCGGTGACGTTCGTGGCAGCGACGACCGGTGCGGATGCGGAGTCGGCCGCGGCTGCGCTCGAGCCGGGCCAGGTCCTCGTGCTGGAGAACACACGCTTTGACGCGCGCGAGACGAAGAACGAACCCTCCATGGGCGCAGAGCTGGCCGCATTGGGTGACGTGTTCGTCAACGACGCCTTTGGCACCGCGCACCGCGCCCACGCCAGCACGGCGGGCGTCACCGAGCATCTGCCCGCCGTGGGCGGCTTCCTGATGGAGAAAGAGCTCAACTACCTGGGCGGCGCGCTGGATAAGCCCGTTCGCCCGTTCGTCGCCATCCTCGGCGGGGCCAAAGTCAGCGACAAGATCGCCGTCATCGAGGCGCTGCTGGAAAAGGTCGACGTCATCCTCATCGGCGGCGGCATGGCCAACACGTTCCTGGCCGCGGAAGGCTATGACATGGGCGACAGCCTCGTGGAGCAGGATGCGCTGGATACTGCCGCGCGATCTGATGAAGAAGGGCGCCGGCATCATCCAGTTGCCGGTGGACCTGCGCGTCGCCAACGCCTTCGCAGCCGATGCGGACAACCAAGTCGTCAGCGTGCAGGACGTGCCCGACCGCATGGATGGCGCTGGACATCGGCCCGGCGACCATCGCGCACTATTCGAACCGGCTGTCGGGCGCCAAGACCGTCGTCTGGAACGGGCCCATGGGCGTGTTCGAGTTCCCGGTCTTCGCACAAGGCACGGTCGCCATCGCCGAAATCCTGGCTGACCTGCCCGACGCCACGACCGTGGTGGGCGGCGGCGACAGCGCGGCCGCTATCCGTCAGGCCGGTCTGTCTGATAAGATCAGCCATGTCAGCACCGGGGGCGGCGCGAGCCTGGAATTCCTGGAAGGCAAGGAACTGCCCGGCGTGGCCGCCCTGAACGACAAGTAGCGGAAATCGACGACGACGATTCTCGCGCAGACGCGAAACGCTTTCGCAAAGATTGCGATTCCGCCGGCGAGAAGACCAAGTCGCTGTAGCAAGTGAGGGACGCATGAGCATCTGGTCACGACTCTCCAAATTGATCACCGGCGGTGGCGGCGGGTCCGGCAACCGCACGCTGGACATCTATGTACTGAGCCAGCGCTGCCGCGAACCTGTGGCTGGGCAAGTCGATCTGTTCAACGAGTTGAGCCGCACGGAGGATGACAGTGGCCACGAGTTCTATACTCGCAAGGTGCTGCACACATCCGGCGACAATCGCTGCTTTGATCAGGTGGAAGTCAACCTCTGGTTCGACCGCAACAAGCGCGCCGTCAGCCACGAGGTGATCGGAGGCCGCTGGCTCGAAGCCGAAGAATACGCGGCAGAGTTGGAGCGCTTCAATGCTCCGCCGCAAGAAACCCCACCCGCAGATTCCTCTTTGGACGAAGACCAAGCATCTGGGTGAAAGGAATCCCACTATGCGCAAACCCATGATGGCCGGCAACTGGAAGATGAACAACACCATCGGGCAGTCCGTTGCCCTGGCCAAAGCCATCTGTGAAGCTGAACCGAATACGGACGCAGTCGACTGCGTCATCTGTCCTGCGTTCGTCTGTATCTCGTCCGTGGATTTCACCGTGCAGGGCACGTCCATTGCCATCGGCGCGCAGAACATGCACTGGGAAGAGTCGGGCGCGTACACGGGCGAAATCAGCGCACCGATGCTGGCCGGCATTGCCACCTACGTGATCATCGGCCACAGCGAACGTCGCCAGTACTTCGCCGAGACGAACGAGACCGTCAACAAGAAGGTGAAGAGCGCACTGGCCCACGGCCTTACGCCCATCATGTGCGTGGGCGAATCGCTGGAGCAAAACGAAGCCGGCGAGACCCACTCGTTCGTGAGCGGGCAGGTGAAGGCTGGGCTTGCGGACCTCAGCGCCGAGCAGGTCGCAGAGCCTGATCATCGCCTACGAGCCCATCTGGGCGATCGGCACGGGCCTGGCCGCGACCTCGGAGCAGGCGCAGCAGATCTGCGGCGACACGGTGCGCGCGAGCGGTCGCGCGAGGTGTATGGCGACGCGGTGGCGCAGAGCGTGCGCGTTCTGTATGGCGGCAGCACCAAGCCGTCCAACATCGCCGAAATCATGCAGCAGCCGGACATCGACGGCGCCCTCATTGGCGGGGCCGCGCTCAAGGCGGAGGACTACTGCGACATGGTGCGCATCACGGCCGAAGTCTACGCGGCGGCGAGCGAGTAGCGCGGTAGAGAGCCGACGCAAGTCAATCTGAAAGCTTCGGGGGAGCCGGACGTCCGGCTCCTCCGCTTTTGTTTTCGCCGTTTGCTTTTCCGTTTTGTGTAACGATCGGCCGCGCCGCAAGCGGGAAGCCACTACGCGAGCGAAGATCCGTCCGCGCAGTGGATTCCGGCGAAAGCCGGAATGACAGGTGCATAGTTAAAGTACATTTCCGAGCGTGTTGGCACAGCCACAGAACAAATGCGAGCCAATGGTCGGCCGAGATCGTCTGTGATGACAATACCGTCATCGGATGGGTGCATACGTACAACACAGATGGGCCAGAAGCATTGATCTACCAACGCACAGGGGGACATACCTCCTTTTTAGCCCAGAACAGGTCGCCCGGATCGTCGCCACGGTGAAAGGAGCGAACCGGTGGCGCATGATCTGCCTGGCCACAACTGTACCGTGAAAGGGTGCGTTGTTGGATCAGACAAGCCTTCGGACAAGAAGTCAGCCGTCGTACCGTCAGCAAGCTTCTGAAACAGAATCCGCTGAGCTGGAAGAAATGTCAGAAGGTACTCAGCAAAGCCTATTCATAGAAACGAGCTGCGTTCGTCCAGGAGTTCCAATCGATCTTTGCCCAGGTCTGTCGCCAAGAGGTGCGACTTCTCTACGTCGATGAGTCTCATTTTCATCGCGTATATGCACTTGGGTTACACCTGAGCCGAGACCGGCAAACCAGCTGGTTATCGTTTCTTAACGGTTAGGACTCTCATGCGGCGAGCGGGTATCCACGCCGCGCACATGCGCCCCGCGCAGTGGATTCCGGCTTTCGCCGGAATGACAGGTGCACGATTCTAGTTGCCATACCACTGAGTAATGCCGTCTGGGGCAGAGGCGGATGGCCTGGTGCGATAGAGGGGGCGCGTTTGATTGGGTGATTTGTCAGCCCCTTTGGCGGAAGCTATCATGGGATCGTTCCCACACAGGGGCAGAGTATCGAATGCCGATTCTGTGGATTTCGCCGCCGCAGCAGAACCAGGAATCCCATGCAGGACGAGATTGAGAAGTTCATCGACGATGCAGAACTTGTGGGGCGATGTCGAAATGGCGACGGTCAGGCGTGGCAGCGACTTGTCGAGAAATATGCGCGCCTCGTGCACTACATCCCTGTGCGTCACGGACTCTCGCCGCAAGAGGTCGACGACGTGGGCCAGGAGGTTTTCATCGCGTTGGCCCAGCATATCGACGAAATCGAGCATCCGGAACGGGTATCGGCATGGTTGTCGACGACGTCGCGTCGATTTAGCTGGCGGGCCCTGCGCAGGCGGAGCCGTGAACGGCCGCCGGATGAGGCCGACCTAGCAGATTCTGGTGAGGCTCACGCAGGCGTCCTCTTCACACAAGTTCCATCAGTGAGCGAGTTGTTGTCCGATTGGGCCCGGCAAGAGGCCCTGGCGCAGGCTCTTCAGCGCCTTACCGACCGGTGTCGCGAGTTGGTCTACCGGCTCTTCTTGGACCCGGAGGAACCCTCGTACGACGAAATCAGCGAGGCGTTGCAGATTCCGAAGGGCAGCATCGGCCCGACGCGCATCCGCTGTCTGCAGCAACTTCGCGAGCGGCTCGAAGAGCTGGACTTCGTGAAGTGAGTCCGCGGGGCGGCAACTGGGTCCTAGCAGCATGCAAGGCTGCGACTGCCGGACTGCTTGAACGCAATTGACGCGCAGACTTGTCGATATTGATGTATTTTCCCAACGCGAACCCTCCTCTTATGTGATAGACAAAGATGCGGCGCAGTGTTGCCGGGAAGGCGCATGCTGAGCCCGCATCTGCGCTATCCGACAAGGGGCCGGGATGGAGGCGCCTCAGTATGAACCATCTATCGCAGGACCAGCTCTACGCATACGTTCTTGACGATTCACCGTTATCGGCTGAACAGCGCGCCCATCTTGAGTCCTGTCCTGCCTGCCAAGCAGAGGCAGAGAGAATCTCTATGCTGGCCGGAGACCTGGGCATTGCCAGGGCCAGTGAACCGTCGGCTGCGTCGCTGGAGGCCTATCGGGCAGTATTCGACGAATACGGCCCTTCGCAACGCGGCAGACTGGCGCGCGCAGTGGCTTGGATTTCCGCCTCGCTGATGGCCGACAGCCGGGTTCAGCCGCTTCCGACCGCCACGCGGAGCGCACGCGCCGGCAGCTACCGGCTGCTCTACAACTCGCCGAATGCCGACATCGAATTGTTCGTCGAGGGGGAGGGGCGCACTCGGCGCCTACAAGGCGACGTGATTGCCGTGGAATCTGACGAGTCCATTGCAGAAGTGACGTTCGACATTGGCGAGACGCTCGTTCAGCTCGAGGACAGCGAGAATCCAGCATCCGTCTTGGAGACACATACGGATCAGGAGGGACGGTTTCTGTTCGCAGCCGTGCCCGTGGGTACGTACAAGTTGCTCATCACCGGACCGGCGGACGAATCCCTGCAGATTGATGAGCTGAGCGTCACATGAGTCGAAAAGAGCCATCCTCGAGAGAGCTGATCGAACCTGACCTGATCAGGAGACTGGCAACCTCGGGCGAGACGCAGATAAGCTACTGAGCGAGGGCGGTCTGTGGACACCTCAAACGGCCCACAGATTGGCTGAAGAGGCGCTGGGCTGTGCAGACTCCGACCGCGAAACGGCAACGGCGTGGCTTGCTTTGGCAACCCGGATCCTGGACGACTGCGACCGGACATCCATCAGCGAAACTACCGATGAGCGAGCACTCGTCCACTATGTGCAGGCCCGGCTTTGTGTTCAGAGCGGCGAGGTCGTCCAGGCCGAAGCGGCTTTGCGATACGCGCAGGAGTTGTGGCAACGCAGCGGCAACTCCGCTTGGCTGGCGCGGAGCAACCTCGGCTTGAGCCAAGTGCTCACGATTCAGGGCCGCTATGCAGAAGCCGAAACCGCAATTCGTTCCGCAATCGACTGGCTTTCGCAAACCGATATGCCGGAGACGCCCAAGCTTCAGGCATTGGCGACAGCGCACCGCAACTTGGCCAATGTGCTCATGTTCCAGGAGCGACACGGCAGCGCACTCGAGGCGTACGGTTCGGCCGAGGGCTATCTTGTCGCCCTTGCGTCGTCGCCCGAAAAGACAGAGCTAGGCGACCGCGGCATAAGCGAAGAACTGGCTCACCTTGCACTGAATCGAGCAAACGCGCTCACATTCTTGGATCGGCCCGTGGAGGCCGAATCGGCGCTGTTGCGCGCCATCGAATTGTTCGATGAGAGTGGCGACGCTCTGAATCGCGGTCGCGCGCATACGAACTTGGGCCGTCTTTACTTGCGTGAAGGCCGCTATGCCGCAGCGCTGGACCGATTCGATCGGTCGGCGCGTGACTTGATCGGCGAGATGCCGGTGGACGCGTTTTCAGATGCGCAACGCCTGCGCCGGGCGGATGAACTGCTGTTGGAGCACGCGGCGGCGTATCTGGCCCTCAATCTCTTCCAAGAGGCGTCCAGTGCGCTGGAGCGCTGTGAAGCCTTGTTCCGAAGCGGGGAGCAGCCGTTTGAGCTTGCGCGCACGCGCTTCACACAGGGGTTGCTGTTTCTTCACAGTGCGGAGTTTGAATCGAGTCGCACGGCACTGACTGATGCGCTGCACGGCTTCGATGCGCTGGAGAATCGCCTGTGGTACAACCGGGCTCTGACGGCGTTGGCTGCGCTCAATCATCAGACAGGCGACTCGGAGCTGGCGTCGCAACGGATGGGAGCGTTGCTAGGGGACGCTCACGTCAACGCCCGCGGCGACGGCCGCGACGCAAACGCGATCGAATGGGACGCCAACAGCCTGGCCGAAGCTCGCCTTCTGCACGCTCGCATTTTGCTGGAAACCGGCGAAATCCAAGCTGCCGGGCGCTCACTCGAACAGCTTGCCGGCGAACTTGGCCTGGCTGACGCGCATGAGGATCCCGTTGCGCCGATGCCCCACCTCCACCTGCGCATGGAGCATTTGCGCGGCCGCGTCCACCAAGCCGGCGGCGCATGGCATGAGGCCCAGCTACACTATGAAACGGCGCTGAATGTGATGGAGCGGCAACGGGCGAGTCTGCCGTTGGAGGAGATTCGCACATCGTTTCTCGACGACAAGGCGTCGATCTACCACGATCTGATCCTGACCCTCCTGGATCGGCCCGATGCCACGGCCCAAGATCTCGCGTATGTATTCGACATCGCCGAGCGGGCCCGATCGCGCTCCTTGCTGGAGCGCATCCAAGCCGCCGTAGAGGATGATTCGGGCGGTGACGCCTCGGTAGAGGCAAGAACCCATCACGAAAACCTACGGCGCGAAGTCGCATTGGCTCTACACCCAGTTGCTCGAAGATCCGGTCCGACAACACGACCCTGCGTTCCTGCAGTCGCTGCAAACAAAAGAGCAAGCGCTTGAGCAGTTGCAGTGGAAAGCAAACCGCATGCACGTGCAGGCGGAACCCGCCAATCTGGCCGCGTTTCAGGGCTCGCTGGCGCGTGACGAGCAAGCGATCATTTACGTGATTGTGCGGAACGAAGTGATGGCGTTGCGAGTTGACTCCCTGTCGATACAGGTGTATCGGGACCTGTGCACAGAACAGGAGCTTCACGATGCCCTAGCCGATCTACGTTTCCAAATGGGGCGGGCTGAACTTGGAGAAGCCTACCTTCTGAGGCATCGAGTGCGCGTGTTGAGAATGTTGCATGATGCCCTGAATCGCTTGTATCGGCTCCTGGTGCAGCCGCTGCGCGCCGAATTGCCGGAGGGCGCGCTGACTGTCATTCCCTACGGAGCACTCCACCTCCTTCCGTTTCACGCACTGTGGGATGGGCAGCGCTACCTGGTAGAGCAGTATGAATTCAGATACGCACCAAGCGCCAGCCTGGCGATCCATAGCCGGGTCGCAACCGACCACATCGCGCTGCGTTCCGTTCCTTTGCCGGCCTCGCGTTGACGGACGACACGATTCCGGGAGCGCGACAGGAGGTCTTGGACGCTGCGCGCCACTTCCCGGAGACATACGTGTTTCTTGGATGACGAGGCCTCACGCACAGGACTCGAGCGTGCGTCGTCCAGCGCAGAAATCCTGCACATTGCCACGCACGGTTTGTTCCGTCCGGACAACTCCTTTTTCTCGGCGCTGAAGCTGTCGGACGGATGGATCGACGTGCGCGAAATCTATCGCCTGCCGCTCACGTCAGGACTCGTCGTGTTGAGCGCATGCGAAAGCGGGGCCGGCGAGGTCCGGGGCGCGGACGAGGTTGTCGGTCTGGCGCGCGGGTTTATTGGAGCCGGCGCACGTGCGTTGGTTGTCAGCCTTTGGAATGTCCACGACGCACACGCTGCCGGCTTTATGAACCGCTTCTACGGACATCTGGTGGCGGGCCCGAGTAGCGGGAAGCCGGCCGCCGCCTTGCGCGCTGCGCAACTTGCCGCGATCGATGCGCAACAGCATCCGTACTATTGGGCGCCGTTTTCGGCGGTAGGCTGAGCGAGGACAGTTGCGGCGATCGCATCATGGCGAACGAAGTTCGAATGGAGAGGGAGAAGAGACGATGAATCACAAAAGCAAAGCAACTCGAGTTGGACACGTGTGGCGGGCGACATTGGCCGCGTTTGCATTGACAGCGCTGCTCATGGCGGCTTTGACAGGCACACGATCAGCGTCGGCGAGTGACGAAATCAGGATTGTCGGGACTGTCTTGAGCACTCCAGACACATCGAACGGCGTCGGAGAGTGGTCCATCGTAGACGATATGGGCCAGGCGCACACGGTGGAGGCGGACGGCGACACTGAATTCGACCGTGGCGTCCCAAAGATCGGGGACCGGGTGGAGGTGAAAGCAGAGCCCGGTACGCCTCCGCTGGCAATCGAAATCCTTCGGGTGACGGATGACGATGACTCCGAAGATACTGAGGACGAGGTAGAGGGCCGGGTACTCGATCGGCCTAGTGCGTCCGACGGCATCGGGACCTGGCTCATCCAAACCCACCTGTTCATCACGCAGACCGTACTCACCGACACCGGCACGGAGTTTGAGAAGGGCGTTCCCGAAATCGGCGATTGGGTCGAAGCGAAGGGCATGAGGCAGGCGGACGGCTCTCTTCTTGCGGAACGCCTGCGTCCCGATGAGTACGAGGACGGGGACTTGATTGTCTGGCTCAACGTGGGAGTGCTGCCGTCAACAATCGAATCGCGTTACAACATTGAGGCCAAATCGTCGCTGCTCGCCAGCGCCAACATCTACCTCTTTTCAACCGAAGACGCGAACGAGGGCAGCCTGGTAGATCAACTGCTCGCCGATCCGGACGTGCTATGGGCTGAACTGAATTATGTGCAGGGCGTGCCGGAAGAGGATGGCTACTCCACGTGGGGATGGGGCGGCGCGGATTCGGGCGGATATGTGAACCAGTATGCGTTCGACCAAGTGGACCTCGCGGCGTCACGAGGGATCTATGATGGAGACGGTGTCGTGGTTGCCGTACTGGATACGGGCGTGAGCCTATCGCATACGATGCTTGTTACGCGGTTGGTGCTTCCCAGCCTTGACGTCATATCCGACGACACAATCCCAGATGACGAGCCTGCGGGCTTGGCCTGGGGACACGGCACACATGTAGCCGGCATCATCGCGCATGTGGCGCCGTGGGCCGACATTCTCCCGGTCCGCGTACTGGACTCGAACGGACTGGGAAGCACGTTCCTGCTTGCCTATGCCATCGACTGGGCAATCGGCCAGGGCGTGGACGTGATCAACCTTAGCCTGGGCACCGATGTGGATTCGCGTTTGCTGAAGGACAAGGTGCAGGAGGCGGTGGACGCGGGTATCGTGGTCATAGCCGCGGCGGGCAACAATGATGCCGAAAGCCCCCGGTACCCCGCGGCCTACGAAGGCGTGACGGCAGTCACGGCTGTGGACGACCTGTCTCACAAAGCCATCTTCGCCAACTACGGCGCGTGGGTTGACCTGTCGGCTCCAGGAGTCGGTATCACGTCCACTGTGATCGGACCTCTGGGCCAGGGATACGCCAGTTGGTCCGGCACCTCCATGGCTGCGCCATTCGTGTCCGGCGCAGCGGCGCTCATGCAGCAGCGCTACCCGAAGGCCAGCGGCGCCGCAATCAGCGAACGCCTCGTGGCCACGGCAGACGAGCTCGACACCATGAATCCGGGATACGACGAGATGTTGGGTGGAATGCTGGACGTGGGCGCGGCTGCGCCGGGCGCGGTGACTTTGATACCATCGGTTGACAAATAGCTTCATGGCGAGGCGGCTCGATGCGCGCATCACAATAGAGGTCTGCGATGCGCTGTCGTAGCCGAGTGACGACGGTTTCCTGTGCCGGCGCTGGGCGGACACATACGCAGTAGGCGCAGGATTCACAGCCGGCGCAGGTTGCAAGTCACAGGGCATAGTACAGCAAGACAACTGAAGGCTCCGTGGGTCTCCTTGAACTTAGGAGACCCACGGAGCCTTGTCATTGCGAAATCGGCATTCCATTCACAACAGGGAAATACAGGGCCGGTCGGAGTGAAACTGCGACCGTGCACCGAATCGATGTATTTTCCCGGTATGCTCAGGTCTCTTAGCGTACGTAGAGGCTTGCAGTGGGAACGAGCCGTATACCCGATGCAAGGGTGAGGAAAGTCGATGGGCAGTAGAGTGAGACAACCGATCAGGAGGATTCAATACATGCGTACGCAAATGCACAATGATGGAAATCTTTATCGAAGGGCGACCCGAATACTGGCGGCGGCTTTGACGTTGGGCGTTCTCACCTTTCTTGTTGCCGGTTGGACAACGGCGCAGGCAGGCGATGAACGGCTGGAACTGCGCGGCGCAATCACCGTGATTCCGGACGGCGGTACTGGTGAATGGGTCATCGGCGGCCAGACCTTCACGGCCGACGCAAGCACCGAGCTGGATGTCGAGGACGGTCCGCTGGTCGTGGACGGCTGCGCCGAGGTCAAATACGAGGACACGGGCAGCGCACTCTATGCCCACGAGATTGACAGTGAACCGGCCGGCGACTGTGACACCGGCGGCGGCGGCGACGGCGGAGGTCAGCCGGCTGATCTGCTGGAACTGCGCGGCGCAATCACCGTGATTCCGGACGGCGGTACTGGTGAATGGGTCATCGGCGGCCAGACCTTCACAGCCGACGCAAGCACCGAGCTGGACGTTGAGGACGGTCCGTTGGTCGTGGACGGCTGCGCCGAGGTCAAATACGAGGACACGGGCAGCGCACTCTATGCCCACGAGATTGACAGTGAACCGGCCGGCGACTGTGACACCGGTGGCGGCGGAGACGGCGGAGGTCAGCCGGCTGATCTGCTGCAACTGCGCGGCGCAATCACCGTGATTCCGGACGGCGGTACTGGTGAATGGGTCATCGGCGGCCAGACCTTCACAGCCGACGCAAGCACCGAGCTGGATGTTGAGGACGGTCCGCTGGTCGTGGACGGCTGCGCCGAGGTCAAATACGAGGACACGGGCAGCGCGCTCTATGCCCACGAGATTGACAGTGAACCGGCCGGCGACTGTGACACCGGTGGCGGCGGCGGAGACGACGACGGAGACGACGACGTCAAGAGACATGGTTTGGTCGACAGCGCGCCGGCCGGAGGACGTGAAGGCGAATGGACAATCGGTGGCATCGTCTACCTGGCGAACTCGAGCACCGAGTTCGAAACAGAACACGGTCCGCTGGCGGTAGGCGCGTGCGTGGAGGTGGAGAGCGACGGTGCGACGCCTGCGACTGCCAAGAAGATCGAAACAGAACATCAGTATCGGTGTACCGGTACCGGCGCGGAGCCTCCCAAGGCTGAAACCTATGGCGTCGTGTCGGCGTTCCCCGCAGACCTCATCGGGACCTGGATGATCGGCGGCATGCAATTCGAGGCAGACGCCAATACGGAGTTCGAGCAGGAACACGGTCCCTTTGAGGTCGGTGGAACCGTCAAGGTGCACTTCTACACAGACGAGAATGACGTGCACCATGCGCTCGAGATTAAGTCCAAGTTCGGCAGCGGCGACGATGAGGACGATGTTGATGACCAGCGTGGGGAGGAAGGTCATGCCTTCGGCATCATCGATGGGCTGCCGGCAGGCAATACGCTCTTGGGCCAGTGGAGCATCGGCGGAATCGCCTACGAGGTGGACGCCTCTACCGACCTCGAAGCCGAGCACAGTCCCTTCGCAGTCGGCGCACGCGTCCGAGTGGAATATCACACGAAAGAGGGCGGCCTGCGAGTGGCGGACGAGATCGAGACCACGGGGGACGACGGAGAAGTCCGTGATCCTGGACACACGAAGCTGCTCGGTTTCGTGGAGCAGATGCCGCCGTCCGGATTCTTGGGCGTCTGGAAGATTGCGGGCGCAGAGTTTGTGGTGAACGAGAGCAGCGTACTCGAGGAAGAACACGGGCTGTTTGGCGTGGGTTCGTACGTAGAGGTTGAGTATTCAATTTCGGCGCCGGGGCGCGTGGTGCACGAGATGAAGACCCATGTCCCGCCATCCGCGGGTGACGATACGCGGCTCGGCGTGATTACAGGCATGGAAAGCGCCATGCAGGCGTCCGAGATCGAGCAGACAGGTTCAAGCCAGTGGACGATCGGTGGTGTCAGCTACACGGTGACGACCGCCACGCGGCTGGTCGACGGAGCAAGCGACCTTGCGATTGGCAGCACGGCGCTCGTCAACAGCTATGTCGCCGGTGATGGCCGGGCAATCGCTACCAGCATCCGCGGCGTGGCGGTAGACAACCAGATCTATCTTCCGGTCGCAAATCGGTAGAGGGTTCGTTCTGCCCTCCGTTCGCTGCGAGGGCCGCAAGGCAGGGCGTGCGGGCCGCCCCCGATACCGGACTTGATCGGCTATCGGGGGCGGCTCTCCCTGTCTGCGGGAGGCAGATGTGAAGTGCGTACATAGGCTTGTTGCAGGCATGGCGACACGATACGTGCGCGGCGCGGGGAGTACTTGCTATGCGAAATTATCCAGCCAGGCCATCCGTGCTGTACGCCCGGTATCTGCTATAATGGAAGCGGCCGAACAAAGAGGATCCGTTGCAGACACGCCACAGCGCTATTGCCAACCGCCAACGGATTTCAGCCCCGTCTGGGTTTTTTCCTTGCTGAAGCCTTGTTCGAATACTGCGTGTGATCGCAGTTCTATGGGAAACGAACGCCCAGCTTTACCGATGCGGTAGGATGTGGTAGATGTAAGGATCGCCTGCGGCGCCTCGTCGAAAGGAACGACGGGGTCTAGGATGCTATCGAGGTAAGCCAACCGCTTGCCAACATCTCCCCGTCTTCGTCGGTGACACGCTCCAGGTCCGATTCTGATCGCGTGGCGGATTGTCCCACGCCGGCAGGCTGGCGATCAGCTCCAAGCGATTGTGAAAGAACTCCGCCCCCAGCTCCAGGCCGGTATCTGCGCCCTTGTAGTAGCCGTTCGCCAGCACGCGGCCCGCACTGGCGAACGGATCGCATGGCTGTGTGCAGTGCCGGGTAGTGACCGCTCGCCTCCATGGCGATGTCCGCTCCGCCGTCCCCACAAATGGCGAACCTCGTGCGCCACGTCGCAATGCGTAGGGTCAAGAGCTAAGGATGCGCCAAGGCGCTGGGCAAGGGACCGGCGCTTTTCAAACGGGTCGACCGCTACGAAGTTCAGGCAACCGGCCCGCAGCAGTAGCTGCACCATCATCAGTCCGATGGCTCCCAGCCCGAACAGAACTATGTTGTCGCCAATAGTGATGCCGGCGTCCCGAACCGCACCGTAGGCGAAGAGGGCAGGGTCCTGGCAGACCGCGTCCTGCGACGTAAGCGGCGCGCGCAACGGGCGCACGTTGCGCTCGGACTTGGTCACGGTCTCACACACGGGTCCGTAGCAATAGACTCGGTCGCCAACTTGGAAACGAGAAACGTCCGCACCCATCTCCTCGACTGTGCCCTCGACCATGTCGCCTACGAATTGCTCCACGAAGCCGTGGGCGTCCTCTCTGGGGACGAAGAGACGCTGTTCCATATCGAAACGGCGATGCTCAAAGGGCGATTTGCCGCTAAACAGATGAAACAGCGTACCGTGTTCGATCGCAGCGAGTCCGATGCGAATAGACCAACCTGATCCGCGGCCCTAAGGGACCGTCCTCGTAAACGCTCAACGTCACGTGCTGCGGCCGGTCGATATAGGTCCTCGTGGCAAGGGGGAACCTCCTATGTGGCGAAATAGCTTGTAAAAGCTACATCTTGAGAGACCGCCCTGGGTTAGTCCCTCCACGAAGTGACGCTGCAAGATCGTAGGAAAATGATAAGCACCGGCGCAATCATCATCACGGCGCCGGCGCTGGTCAGGGCCCAGTCCTGTCCGAAACGCTGCGTGAAGTTGTAGTAACTGGTGCGTAACTGGAGCTTCTCGTCGTCGTTGATGAAGATTAGGGCTGCCTGGAACTCGTTCCAAACTGACAAAGCGATCACCAAGCCAACGGTCAGAAAACCGGGCCACATCATGGGCAGCACGACTTTCGTCGCGACTTCTGCAGTTCGTTGTCGCCATCCACGCGCGCAGTGTCCTCGAAGTCGGGCGGCAAGTTTATCATGTACGAACGCAGAAGGAAGATCGCGAACGGCGAGTTCCCCGCAATGTAGATGAGAATCAGCCCATGGTACGTTGTTGAGAAACCCAAGATTGCGCCACATAATGAAGAGAGGAATTACGTACATCCAGAAGGGTAGCGTGGACAACGTGAGCATATAGATCATGTATCCACCCAAGCCCCGCGTGCGCAACGCGCCAGGCTGTAGCGCCCATTCCCCCCAACACCAGCACGCCGGCAACGGTAAATACGACGTAGATAAGGCTGTTCCGCATGGTGACGGCAAAGTTGCCCTGAAGCCAGGCAGTCGCATAGTTGACCCACTGTGGATCGAGGGGCGGCCCTTACGGATGCTGGCCCAGATCGACGTTGGTCTTTAGTGAGTTGAAGGCCAGGACCGCCATATCGGTCCCAAGGCAATAATGACCAGTAGTAGCAGGATCACATAGCTAATCGTCGCGCCGGTTTCCCGTTTCCTTCGTCGTAATTTGAATTTGCTCATATTTCCCATCCCAATCTACGCAGGAAGGCGAAGATGACCACGATGATGCCAGCCAATAGGCTGATTGTCAGCCCAATTGCTGTGGCGTAACCCGCCTCAAAACGTTGAAACGCCTGTTTGTACAGGTACGTCGCCAGCATTTCCGAACTTCCGGCAGGCCCGCCCTGAGTCAGATATCCAGACGTAATCGAAGGAAACGAATGCCCAGATCGCAGTCATCATCAGCATGAAGAAGACGGTAGGGCGGATGCCGGGCAATGGTGACGTAGCGAAACTCCTGCCACCGATTTGCGCCGTTGATCTTGGCGGCATCATACAGATCGCGGGGTATGTTCTGCATGGCAGTCAAGAACAGGATCATCAAAGAATCCTCCACCAGTGCCAATTGTCGGCAAAGGCGATGGCAGGCAGCGCCGTCGCAGGGTCGCCCAGGAACGCATGGGCGGCGCCCTGAATACCTAACTTCTCCAACTGCGCGGCGACGCCGAGCGTCGCGCTGTATAGCACGCGCCAGATAAACGCGGCAACCACGCTGGGCAGCACATACGGCACGAAGTAGGAGGTACGAAATAACCCACCGTGGTGCCGCACGCCAGCCAACAGGCTCGCCACGATCAGAGCCATCAGCACCGGCACAGTCATGAAGAAGGCGAGCCACATCAGGTTATGGCCAAAAGCCTTTCGAATCCATGTTGTTGAAGATCAACGTGCGGAAGTTCGTGAGGCCGACAAAGGTTGCTTCGCCGTATCCAGACCATTCAGTTAGTGAGTAATAGAGTCCGACCAGGGAGGGGCCTACAACCACCACCATGTGCAACAGTGTAATCGGCAAGATGAACAGCCAGAGAATGACATCACGGCGGAAACGGTTTCCCTGGAGAAAGCCCCTGGATTTCTGAGAGGTACGACCGCTCCAGAGGCGGCTGTATCAGTGCTGCTGTTCAATTCCACGTGCGGCGTCCTTTCCATGCGAGAGCAGTCGGTGGAAAGCAGACGCAGCAACGCTGAACGTTCGTTTCAGCGTTGCTGCGTGCGGAACTACGACGGAGGTCTAGCGGTCGGGGATGAGCAACGTCTCACCGGCGTCGAACTCCTCCTGGAAGGTTTCGGCGAGACCCTTCAGATACTGCTCGGGCGTTATGTCACCAACCACTTCTCCAGGTCTTCATAGATATAGACATCGCTCTTGGGCGGGAAGAAGGTCCAGTCGTGTAGCCGTAGTTGCCGGCGTCCGACGCCTGGCCCATAGCCTCAAAAATGGCGGCCATGCGCGAGTCTATGTCTTCGAACTGGCTGGCCTCCACACGGATGGGACCGACAGCCAGTTGACACTCAGTGAAGAGTTTGGATTGGATTTCCGGCGAGAAGTAGTATGTCAGGAACTCGGCCGCCGTGGAGGCTTAGGAGTTCTTGTTGATTGACATGGTGCCGCCAAGTCCGATGCTGAAGATGTCTTCGCCCGTTGAAGAGGAACACCCAATCCCATTCGTTGCCGTGGTCGAAACCCTCCCGAAGTACTGATCCTCACGGCCATAGAACCATGTCCCTTCCATGTTCATGGCCGCCTCTCCGGTAGCGAAGGCGAAACCGAATTCGGGGAAGGTGGCGGCCAAGAACCGGTCTGTGCCGCCCATCCAGTATCCAGCTTGGAACATATCGTTGAGGATGGTGATCGCTTGGACGAAGTCGGGATGATCCCAAGGGACCTCATTTTTCAGCGCCTTGTAGACCATTTCCGGTCCGGCGACCTGGTCGACAAATTCAGTGAAATACCATTCATTGCATGCCTGGCACTCACCGCCCTGTCCGGCAAAGGGAATAATGCCGGCATCCTGGATCTGCTTGGCAAGCGCCTGCAATTCGTCCAGATCGGTGGTGTTTCCCAGCCGTTCTCCTCAACATGGTGTTGTTTGATCCGGGCGTTACCCTCGATTTCGTGAAAACTTAGCGTGCGCCGGCAATCTCCCCATATCGAGCGCCCACGGTACACAAGTTATCCCAGCCGAAATCATCAACGAAATCATCCATAGAGATGACCTGACCAGCGTGCGTAGTTCAGCCACGAAGCCGGCCGTGTTTGGCAATCTCCGGCCCGCCGCCGCGAGGGCAGGGCGTCAGCGGTGATCAGCCGGGCTTGTTGAGACGGTCACCCGAGGCGTCGCCCACGGCATTCCAAGTATCAACTGCAACACTAATCACACAGTCTGCTGTATCATCTGCGCCGACCCACAGTGAAACCGAGGCTTTCTCGGAGCGGTGCTTTCTGCTGCGCCGCCGGGGGCGGTCGCCGGCGCGGAGGCGGCAAGCACGAGAACAAATACGGCCACAATAGCGAATACGTGGAGTGAATGCTTACGACTTGACATCGAAACTGCCTCCTTGATTGCACCAACGGTTGGCTACCTAATTGGGAAGCACTACCTGGGGACACCTACCTACGCTGAATACTACGTCGAGAACCGGCAGCTGATAAGCATTGTATCGCGAGTGTGTACTACCTCTATCCAAGCGGCAACGTCTGCAATGATTTCAATATCGAGGCCGGCTGGCATCAGAGAGAATAAGGGATCTGCGGAATTGCCGGAGTGTGGCCAGCTCTTCGCAGGCTGGGGAACGTTTGCTGCGGACGACGGCTACTTCCAAGCCAAGAATGTGACTACTGCTTAATGAGGAAAGCAAGGCTTCTACAAGTCTCGAGTTGTCACCCTGAACGCAGAGAGGCTCCGTGTGCCACGCGAGACGTGATGTTTCGCTCCGCTCAGCACTGCCATTTGCCCTGGGTTTCCTAGAAGTCCTGATGAAGAAGACGGCTCAAATCTCGTCAAATTTGAGCGCGAACCGTAGTATCGGGTATCTTACGAGAGGGAAAGCAAGACTATCCTTGACTGATGGCTCAGTCGCCATCCGTCACACGTACCATATTGAAAACCGCAACAGTGGCGCAACCATCCTAAATAAGCCGTTCTCTATGCGCGAGGAGCAGACATGAAGCTTCGAGTCCGCGTTGTCGGTGTTGGAATTGGCAAACGACACATCGAAGGGTATCGGCAGCACCCGCACTGCGAGGTGATGGCCGTATGCGCGCAGCCCGGAACGAGACCGAATCCCGTGGCCGAAGAATACGCCATACCCAACCGCTTCCACTCATTCGAGTACATGCTAAACAAACCGAGTTTGACATCGTGAGCAGGCTCGCCGAACAATCTGCACAAGGAAATGACACTGGCCGCTTTCAACGCCGGATGCCATGTTCTGTGCGAAAAACCGCCGGCGATGAATGCGCCGAAACCCGCGACATGATCGCTCCGGGTTAACAGGCCCGCAAACGTCTTGGCTTCAATTTCACCTTTCGTTTTACTGCGGCCAGCCAGGAGGCGCACCAGCCAGATTGACGAAGGTTTGCTCGGACATATCTACTTTCGCCCGGTCGGTGTGGCACCGGCGGCGCGGCATGCCCTGGTGGTATGATCGCGACGGTACCGGCATGAAAGCGTTGAACGGAGGCGGCCCTTTGGTGGATCTGGGCGTCCACCGCCTGGATTTCGCCCTGTGGCTCATGGGGTATCCTCGACCCAGCGTGGGTGATGGGCGCTACGTACCATGATCTGAGCGCGAGCTCTCACATCGACCGGGAGGGCCGAGACCCTAGACGTCGAGGACATGGGCAACGCCCTGATCCGCCTGGACAACGGAGCGCCTGCTTGAGCCTAGAGGCTTCCTGGGCCGCCAATGTGCAAAGCACCGTGAACATCAGGAGACCGATCCTCCTTGGCAGTCGAGGCGGCCTTGTTCAGCGCAACCTCAACAATGAGTACGTATATGAAACAGAGGTTCATCTTGACCGCGCACGGCGAGCTAGAGGACGTCATGTACAATTTAGCTATGCAGGCCAACCCAATGATCCAAAGCTGAGCGCCATGTATCAGTTTCGTTGACAGTATCGTTCGGAGAGGTTCCTCATATGTGCACCGGGCGAAGAGGGGCTGATCCTCATGGAGACGCTTGGATGCCATCTATCGCAGCGCGAAGAGCGGCGAGCCGGTCAGGATTCCGACGCCTGGGGACGCGTACCCTAGCTGTCGGGCCATTGCCGTCTATTGAACTTGACAAACAAACTTGACAATCACGCTTGACGATCTTACGAAAGGAAAGCAGATAATCATGCCGAAGATCATGTTGATTGGCCGCCGGTAGCGCTTCGCTTTTCCCTCGACCTTCTCAGGGATGTCGTGTCTGAGCGAAGGACTCAGAGGGCAGCACAATGACCCTCGTGGATATCGACGAGAGATCGCCTGCGACGTGGCCCAAACCCTTGCCCACCGCTACCGCGACGAGGTGGAGCGCTGACATCCGCTTCGAGGCCGACAACGGACCGCAAGGATGGGCTGGAGGGAGCCGACTTCGTCATCTGCGCCGTGAAGGTAGGCGGATACGGACCGCTCGAGGCCGAACGCAAGATCGCGGAAGATTACGGCTACTATCGGGGGATAGGCGATCGCGTCTCATGCTACTACGGGGGCATCGGCGCCTACCACCAACTGCAGATTTCTCATGGACTTGGCCCACGACATGGAAGCGATCTGTCCCCGATGCGTGGCTGATTCAAACGGCGAATCCCGGTCTTTGAGGGCACCAATCATCATCACCCGCACCACCAAGCTCAACGTCAGTCGGCGTCTGCCACGGGCACTTTGGCTACCGCACGCATTGCGCGAACGCTTGGTCATGGAATTGGAGCACGGTCAGCGCACACATGGCCGGCTTCAACCACTACATCTATCTCACCCATTTCTTCTATCATGGGCGCGGATGCCTATCCGCTCATTGGACGCATGGATTGAGAAGCGAATCCGAAAGTCATTTCTGGAGACGACGGTGAATATCCTGAGCAGATGTCGCCTGGCGCAGTGGACGGATACCGCCTGTACGGCCTCTTCCCTATCGGCGATGCCGTGCGCTCGGGCACACCGTGGTGGCACCATAGCAGATTTCGAAGACAAGCAGAAATGGTATGGCAACTCCGGTGGCTTTGATCTCCGAGATCGGATGGGCCCGCTATCTCGGCGACAAACCGAAAGCTTCATGAAAAAATGACTCGGTTGGCGCAGTTCGCCCGACATGCCCGCTGCTTGAGGAACTGCCGCTGCAAGCGCAGCGGCGAACAGCATATTCAGATTGTGGACGCCATCACCAACGATACATCGAGATGATTCTCCAGCTTAACATGTCCCAATCAGCGGCGCCATCGAGGGAATACCGGACGACGTGCTGGTTGAGATTCCGGCCGTCGTCAAACGGTCGCGGCATCCAAGGCGTGCATGTTGGCGCGATGCCGCCCTCTGCTCGATGTACAACGTGCTAATGCCGAGGATGGCCAGGCTAGAGAACATCTTGCTCGATCCTAATTGACCGGAGACAGCAGACCCTTGCTTCTATCTCTCATGGACGACCCGCGTACCAAGTCTTATGATCAGGCGCAGGGACTTCTCGACGCTTTGTTCGCACAGCCCTGGAACAAGGAGGCGGCCAAGCACTATCAGTAGCCAAGTCCAGGTCATAGTGCGCGCGCTACCTGATCTACAACCATGACATCGCAGGCCGAAGCTGGGACTACGCCTCCATGGGCATCATCCCGCAGATGGGCGCCGAGGCGAGCTACGTGCTCGGATACCATCGCGGCGAGTGGGCCGTCCTGGAACAGGAGATCACGGCTGAGGGCGACCAGATCATCGTCATGCTGCAGGGCCACAGCCCGGACGTGCTGAACTCCAACATCTACTTCGACGATGTGGAGATCTTCGTCAACGGCTCGGCCATCAGCAACTGCAAGGGGTAGGCGGCTGCGAACACGCCAGGCACGCCAATCACCATCCCGGCGGGCGCAGGTGCGTCCGCCGGTTGATTTGGCGCCATGACTCGTCAATCTCGGCTGAAAGACCCCTCCACACAACGATTTGCATTGTACGCCCAGCAGGCGTACAATATGCGTATGCAAACAGAACAGACAAAGCAACCCAAAGACCATCGCATATCTACGCGGGTTTCCGGCGAGCACAAGGCCCTCTTTGAGCAGGCGGCGACACTGAAGGGGCTTTCTCTGACTGATTTCATGGTCAGTTCCGCCTATGATGCAGCCGTCAAGGTGCTGATAGACAGTCAGATCGTGCTGGAGCTGGGGCCGGCAGACACACGCGCCTTCGCCAAGCGCATTTTGAACCCTCGCGATGCTTCCGAAGTGCCGTCCTTGCAGGCGGCAGTGCAGCGCCAGCGACAAGCCAGGGACTAGTCCTTGTCCGTCCAGCGACCGCCTCTCGTCCACCCGTTGTCGCGGACGCATGACCGCCAGAGCTTCTCCTGCGGCAACGAATCGTTGGACCGTTACCTGCAAACTCAGGCGCGTCAGGACATGCAGCGCCACCTGGCGCAGGTCTTCGTTCTGGTAGAACCGGACCAGAAAGCCATCAAGGGGTACTACACCCTGTCCAACAGCAGCTTACTGCTTTCCGAACTACCAGAGGCCTTTCGTCACCGCTTGCCCCGCTATCCCAAGATTCCCGTCACTCTGTTGGGGCGGTTGGCCGTGGACACCCGTTACCAGGGACAGGGAATCGGCCGCACGTTGCTGGTCGACGCGCTGCACAGGAGCGCTGCACAGGCAGTAGAAATTGCATCCACAGCCGTGGTCGTGGACGCAATTGACGAGAATGCAGCCGATTTCTACCACAAGTACCACTTCCTGCCGCTACCAGATACGCCGCACACACTTTTTCTCGAGATGGCCACTATCCAGAAGCTGTTCGAATAGCCGTGTCGTACGCTGGTGTCCTTCCAGGTATTCAACCGTCACGCCCATGTTCATCCCGGCGGGCGCAGGTGTGGGCGCAGGTGCGGGCGCACCTGCGGGCGCCGGACGATCGGTCGCCGCGACTCGTCAATCTCGGCTGAAAGGCTGCTGCTTTGACGCAGCGTCCTCTGCGTGGTATCCTGCGCCTGAACAGAGCGCATTTGCGAATCTCGCGAACTCTGCGGGAACTGTCCTACCGTAGACCTGCAGAGTGCGCTCACGCTGAGGAAAATGAGCCGACCAACCACACGTTCCCTTGTCCTACCATCGCTAGCGCTCGCCGTCTTTCTGCTTCTGACTTGGCCTGTCTGGCGATGGCTGTGGAGCGAGTGGATGGGCAACGATTACTACAGCCACGGCGTACTAATCGTTCCGGTCTCACTGTTCCTCGCCTACCAACGCTTTCGGCATGACCCGGAGTTGAGCCCGCAGTCCATCTCGGGCAGCAACAGCGGGCTGGTCCTGGTCGGCGTGAGCTTGGCGGTCTATCTCTATTGTCTGAGCAACCGAGCCTACTACGCCGCCGCATTCGCCATGATCGGCCTGCTCGCCGGAATCGTGTGGGCGTTCGCCGGCGCTACGGTCTTGCGCAAGCTCGCCTTTCCGATTGGGTTTCTGGTCTTCATGATCCCGTTGCCGTTTGTCGAACGGATCACATACCCGCTGGCGATCTTCACAGGCGTCTGCTCCACCGGCCTCGCCAGCTTCCTTGGCCTGGAACTCAACGTCGTCGGCAACGCCGTGTCGCTTCCCAACACGGACCTCGTCATCGGCGCGCAGTGCAGCGGCATCAACTCCATGATTTCGCTGACCGCCTTGGCCGCGCTGGCCGCCTATGTGCTGTCGGGACCGCTGGTGGGGCGCGTGGCTCTGGTGGTCATGGCGATCCCTTTGGCCATGCTGGGCAATATCATGCGCGTCGCCTCCCTGTTGTTTGTTGCCGACGCCTTTGGCTCCGACGCCGCCTTCGCCTTCTACCACAACTACTCCGGCCCGGCCTTCTTCATGGTATCGCTCGGTCTGATGTTGCCGCTCAGTCGCGTCTTCCAGTGCAGCTCGCTGCGCAGTGAAGTGATCTAGCGGAACGCCATGAACGTACGCTCACGCAGTATCTTCGTAGTTGCGGTGTTGGCGGTTGGCCTGGTCTTTGTGTACGGCAACCGTTTCGCGCCGGCGCTGTTTGGCGGCTCTGCCACAGATCGGGCGGAGATGACCTACATCGCCGATCTCGACTATTGGCAGCGCACGGACCGCGAGGCGGAAGTCGTCGCCACCGCTCGCTTCGACCTCAACGCGAACCTGAGCGACGTGCCATTGACGCTGGGCCGCTGGCAAGGCGAAGAAGTGCCCCAGACCAACGACGAGGTGATGATCCTCCTGGAGCCCGAGCAATATGTACAGCGGCTGTACCGCGACAAGGACGGAAACTACGTCTGGCTCAGCATGATCGGCGGTCGCAGTTCCAAACCGTTCCATGCGCCGGACATCTGCTACGATGCGGACGGCTGGACGTACGACCTGAGTTCCGCGGCCGTGCCCCTGGAAGACGGCGGCGAAATCCACGGGCTGTGGATGCGCGCCGAGAAGCAATTCCCCGGCGAGTCCGTTCCCGCGGAGCATATCGTCTTCTATTTCTATCTCTTCCCGGACCGCCAGCGCAACCTGCAGGACGGCATCGTGCTCGTCAAGTTGACGTCGGGCAATCTCGGCTCGGTGGAGGAGACGCTCGACTTGCAGCGGGACTTCGTGCAGGAGCTCTTCACGCAGGCCTATGCGCCAGGGGCGGCGCCAGGGGCGGTGCCGGGAGCGGCGCCAGGAACGGCGCCGGGAGCGGCGCCAGGAACCGCGCAAGGAGTAGCGCCATGATGTCCACCAAA
The DNA here is from genome assembly GCA_963752485.1 of uncultured Chloroflexia bacterium. Classification (GTDB taxonomy): domain Bacteria; phylum Chloroflexota; class Anaerolineae; order Caldilineales; family Caldilineaceae; genus JASGTU01. The sequence goes on along the minus strand of CAVVYP010000005.1, from coordinate 269,984 downwards.
GGACCATCGACACACCGGCCGTCGATCGCGGCGCTTCTGCTGTCGGTCGCGCTGTGGCGCTGGCCGCATGCGCGTCATCGCCCGAAGCCACGCCTCAAACCGCGCCGGCTGACCAGCCGCCCGTTGCCGGCGGGACCGGCGTAGGCTCCTGCTCTCTCGGCCTGGCCGCGGACGCCGGCGACGAAGACGCGATTCAGGCCGTGCTGAACGCCGAGGGCGAGTCGGTCGTCAGCCAGGACATCGACGCGCTCTTGCGGCTCTGGGCCGAAGACGGCGCCGTGAGCGACGCCAAGAACACGCCTGATGACGCAGGCGACGATCAATCGTGGGATGGCCGGGACGCGATCCGCCACCGCTACGTGCGCACGGTCTTTCCGGGCGCGCCAGACACAGCGCAGCCGTCTGACCTGCAGATCGTCATTGAGGGCGATCTCGCCGCCGTGACCGCCACGACCCACATCGGCGAAGAAGTCTCGCCGGCAGGCGACCGCTGGGATCTCGTCCGCATTGACGGCTGCTGGCTGATACAACATCTGACCTACAACCTCGAACCCAAGCCGTGATCCGCAAGAGCCGGCGGCAGGAGTTCACACGCCGCCGAATACGCCGCCATGCCTGAGTTCTCGACCGTCATCGTCGTCCCGCTAAGTTTCGTGATCTCCCTGTTTGCCCTGGCGTGGCTCAGCCAGCAGATCAGCATTCACATCCAGATACCGGTATACTACGGCACACGCTCCAAGGACGCGCCGGCCGTCGCGCTGTTCCTGGTCTTTCTGCCCGGCGTCTTCATTCACGAGGCCGCGCACTGGACGATGGCGAAGATCTGCGGGCTGAAGACGGCGAAGTTTCGCGTGTGGCCCAAACGCCAGGGCAATCAGATCGGCCTGGGCAGCGTCAACGTGGAAAGTGGCGGCGCCTTCTTCGATGCGCTGGTGGGGATGGCGCCCCTCATTGCCGGCACCCTGTTGATCGGCTTGATTTCGCACTTCGTGTTTGGCACGGACCGCCTGGCGGAGGCTGCGACGGCGGGAGATCTGGCGCGCCGGATTGCAGGCGTTTCGGGATGCTGCACGGGTGCAGGATGCGCTGCTGTGGGCGTATCTCCTGTTTACCATCGCCAACGCCATGATGCCGAGCGCCAGCGATCGGGAACCGCTCAAGCCGGTTGTGCTCTACAGCATCGTGGGCGTCGCGCTCTACTTGCTCCTCGGCCTGCCGCGAGGACCCATCGCTCAAGCCTTCGCCTGGGCGCTGCCCACGCTGCAAGGGCTGACCAGCGCCTTCGTGTTCACGATCCTGCTCGACGCCGCTGTGCTGGCCGCCCTCTTCCTCGTGCGCAAGCTGATCCGGATGTAGTCTGCTCGCTCGGCGCGCGCCGGGTGTCCTATCGATCACCGGGCCGGACATGCGGATGCACGTCCGGCCCGGTTCGCTATCTCAGTCTCAGGTGCGTCTGTCTCAGGTGCATCTGTCTCAGCCTGCCCGGTTCACTCCCGTACGACTTGAGCGCGGATGCGGCGAGCGCGTTGCGTTCGCCCATGGGCAGACTGCTAGCCGATCTGCGGCAGCTTGGAAAGGCTCTCCAGGATCTCATTCTCCGGATATTCATAGTCGACCATCTTACCGGTGAGATAGGTGTCGTACGCGGCCAAGTCGAAATGTCCATGCCCACAGAGGTTGAAGACAATCGTCTTGCTCTCGCCGCTCTCTTTGCAGGCCAGCGCTTCTTGCTTCGCGGCCAGTATGGCGTGGGACGGTTCCGGCGCAGGCAGAATGCCCTCGATGCGGGCGAACTCCACCGCGGACTGGAAGACCTCCGTCTGCTGCAAGTTGCGGGCCTCGATCAGACCGGCATTGGCCACGGCGCTGATCTGCGCGGCCATGCCGTGGTAGCGCAATCCGCCGGAGTGAATCGGCGGCGGCACGAAGTCATGGCCCAGCGTGTGCATCTTGATGATGGGCGCCATCTTGGCCGTGTCACCATAGTCATAGGCGTAGAGGCCGCGCGTCAGGCTCGGGGCCGCAGCGGGCTCCACGGCGATGAATCGCGTGTTGCGGTTGCCGTCGATGTTCTCCTTGAGCATGGGGAAGGCGAACCCTCCGAAGTTGCTGCCGCCGCCTACGCAGCCGATGACGATGTCCGGCCAGTCCGCTCCGAACACCTCCAACTGCTTGATCACTTCCAGCCCGATCACCGACTGGTGCAGAAGGACGAAGTTGAGCACGCTGCCCAGGGAATACTTGGTATCCTCACGCATGACGGCGTCCTCAACCGCCTCCGAAATCGCGATACCCAGGCTGCCCGAGCTGTTCGGGTCCTTGGCGAGGATGGCGCGGCCGGCATTCGTCTCAGTGCTGGGGCTGGCTACTACCTCTGAACCCCACGTCTGCATCATCACGCGACGGTAGGGCTTCTGGTCGTAGCTGATGCGCACCATCCAGACCTTGCACTCAATCCCGAACCCTTGGCAGGCAAACGAGAGTGCGCTGCCCCACTGGCCGGCGCCCGTCTCGGTGGTAATGCGCTGCACGCCTTCCTCTTTGGCGTAGTACGCCTGCGCCACCGCCGTGTTCGTCTTGTGGCTGCCCGATGGGCTCCATCCCTCGTAGTTGTAGTAGATCTTGGCCGGCGTATCCAGGGCCTTCTCCCAGCGATGCGCCCGGAAGAGCGGTGTCGGCCGCCACAGGTGATAGATGTCCTGCACCTCGTCCGGGAATCTCGATGTAGCGTTCCGTGCTGACTTCCTGTGCGATCAATGCCATGGGAAACAGCGGCGCCAGATCGTCGGGGCCCACAACCTCATGGGTCACCGGATGCAAGGGCGGCGGAATCTCAACGCCCGCCGTGGGAAGGTCTGCGTTGATGTTGTACCAGTGCGTCGGCATATCCTGCTCGGACAGCACGACTTTCGTCAGTTCGGTCATTTGGCTACCTCTGCTTTCAATGGGTGTTGATACTGGGTGATGAAACGGCGATGGGTACGATGATGTCTGATGAACAATGTCTGATGAACATGTCTGATGAATGCGGCGTTCGAGATGCAATGCTCAGCACGGTTTTTGCAGGATGACGCCGAAACGACGTCGGGCCGGATCTGGGATGTGTCGCTGAGATGAAATTGCGGCTGCGCGGTGATGGTACGGTGGTGCAAACTGGCTGACCGGATTATACCATCCACGCCTGCCACCACAAACAAAGCAGGCGGAGCGACGCCGCTATCGCGTCACTCCGCCTGCTGATTCCGTTTTCTGTCTGCCGTTCGCCTCAAATTGAGGCGACGGCCGTCATTGTCAAGCCGGTTCGCTCAGATGGCCTTCGAGCTCGCCCATGAGCGCCTTCTTCTGGCGCAGACCTACGATGCGCTCCACGATTTCGCCGTTCTTGAAGAGCACAAGCGTAGGAATGCTGGACACGCCATAGGCCATCGCCGAGTTCATGTTGGCGTCCACGTCCAGCTTGCCGATCGTGAGTTGGCCGTCCATCTCTTCGGCGATCTCCTCCAGCACAGGGGCGATCATTTTGCACGGACCGCACCACTCCGCCCAGAAGTCGACCAAAATTGGCTGCTCCGACTCCAGCACCTTCTCTTGAAAGTTTCCATCTGTGATTTCTACCGGCTTGCCCATTCTATTCTCCTCGAATCAATGATAGTCTTGGCGTTCGGATTCAGGCGCTGGAGGGTTCCCAACGTATGAGAAACGGCCTCTTCGCTCCGAATGTTATCACGCTCCATCATGCCGCAGCCAATTCCCGAAGGCGGTAAGACGCGCTACAATACTGGCGCAGAATCGCCACTATAGTTAGGGGAGGAAGCTTTGAACCCGTTTGGGTTGATGGCATACACGATCCGCGGCTGGTTGATTTCGGGCGCCGCACGACGAACCGCAAGAGAGTCCACGCATTCGCAACAAGGAGCACGGCCAAATGAGTCGCATACACGAACTTCACGAACTCGGACAGAGCATCTGGTTGGACTATATCGACCGGGGTATGTTGCAGTCCGGGGAATTGAACGAGCTGGTCAACGCCGGTCTGCGCGGCGTCACGTCCAATCCGACCATCTTTCAGCAGGCTATCTCGTCCAGTGACACCTACGAGGAGGACTTGCGCCGGCTGGCGGGCAGCGACCTGGCTCCGTCCGCCGTCTTCGAAGAGCTGGCTGTCGCCGACATCCGCAACGCGGCGGACGTACTGCGCCCGGTGTACGACGCATCCGGCGGCAGCGACGGCTTCGTCAGCCTGGAAGTGGCCCCGGACCTGGCCTACGACACGGACGAGACCATTGCCGAGGCGCGCCGCCTCTGGTCGGCGGTGGACCGCCCCAACCTGATGATCAAGGTCCCCGCCACGGAGGCCGGCATCCCTGCCATTCGCACGCTGATCGCGGAGGGCATGAACATCAACGTCACGCTGATCTTCGCGCTCGAGCGCTACGCGGCGGTCATGGATGCCTATCTGAGTGGCCTGGAAGACCGGCAGGGCCGCGACCTTGCGCTGGACCATGTCGCCTCGGTCGCCAGCTTCTTCGTCAGCCGAGTGGATACGAGCGTCGACGATGCGCTGGATGCTGTCGATTCGCGAGGAGGCTGCCGAGATCAAGGGCAAGATCGCCGTAGCCAATGCGAAGCTCGCCTATCGAGCGTTCCAGCGCACATTTTCCGGGGAGCGCTGGCAGAAGCTGGCCGAAGCGGGGGCACAGGTGCAGCGTCCGCTTTGGGCCAGCACGAGCACGAAGAACCCGGCCTATCCCGAGCTGCTCTACGTGGACACGTTGATCGGCCCGCACACGGTCAACACCATGCCGCCCAAAACGCTGGAGGCGTTCCGCGATCACGGCGCGGTGGCCCGCACCGTTGACCAAGGCGTCGACGAAGCGGAACAGGTGGTACAACAGTTGGCCGAACTGGGAATCTCACTGGACGATATCACCGACCAGCTCGAGGCGGAAGGCGTGCAGAAGTTCGCCGCGTCCTACGATGAGCTAATGGACGCCATCGAAAAACGCCGCGAGGAGATGGCCGGCGCTGCGAAGTAGAACAATGTTGCGAATCGTGTAGCCTGCGGCCGGCGCAACCTTCGTGAAATGCACTGGGTAGGCTGCATTTCGCAAGTCGTACGAAGATCGCTGCCGGGGACGAGCTACTCGTCTCCGGCGTCTCCTTGCGCCGATCGCCGCAGGAACTCCGCGAACTCGGACGCGCGCAGTCCGTGCGCCGGATCTTGCACGGGGCCGCCGGCAGGTCGTTCAGCGGCGTCAGCGCCGGTTGCGCCCGTGTCCGCGACTTCGGTCAACGTCCGCGTCTTCAGGGTTGTTTACCGCGTCCAGCGCGTCCGCCAGCGCATCCGCCAGCGTGGCAGCATCCGGTTCCTCGCGCAGGTGCGCCAGCACAGGCTCGATCAGGTGGGCGATGGCCTCCAGGAATAGGCCGGCCGGCGCCGCGCCGCGTGGCAGGTTCACGATCAGCGTACGCCCGCGCACGCCCGCGCGCCCCCGTTCCATCATGGCCAGGTCGCTCTCCGCCTGCGCATAGGCGCGCATGGCCTCGCCGAGCCCAGGCAAGTCGCGCTCGATCACATCTGCGGTCGCCTCGGGCACGATCTCCCGCGCGCCGGGGCCGGGCGCAGGCAGCGTGCCGCCGATCGTGAGGACGAGGTCGAGCTCCTCCTCGTCACACCACCGGCACAGCAGATCAGCTATCCAGTTGCGCTGGTTTAGCGCACTGCTCTCCGCAAACACAACGGGGCGCAGGCCCGCAGCGTGCAGCGTCTCCAGGAGAGCGGCGGAGGTCGCTGCGTCGCTCTGGGGAACATGCAATAGACCGGTTCGCACTACGTCCATCAAGCGGCGCTCCAATCAGAAAACCCCCGGGAAGCCGGCCGTACGGTCCGGCCCCCAGAGGTCCTGAATTCGTGTCAATTTTACCGACGCGAGCCGGCGGCGAAGCGCCGCGCGGCAAAAGTACAAGCAGCGGGTTCTAGCGCTTCGTGTACTGCGGCGCCTTGCGCGCCCGCTTCAGACCCGGCTTCTTGCGCTCCTTGGCGCGAGAGTCCCGCGTCAGGAAGCCGGCCGCCTTGAGCGTGGGCCGCATGTTGATATCCGACACGCACAAGGCGCGTGCGATGCCCAGACGTACCGCCGAGGCCTGACCGCCCTCGCCGCCGCCGCGCACGTGCACGCTGATGTTGTACGACGCCTCGGTGCCCGTCAGTGTACAGCGGCTGTCGCAGAATCATCTGGTCCAGCGCGCGACCGAAGTACTCGTTCATGGGCAGTTCGTTGACGACAATCTCGCCGGTTCCGGAATAGAGCCGAACCCGCGCCGTAGCCGTCTTGCGTCGCCCGATGGCCTCTACATACTCTGCCATACTGTGTGCCCCCTAGAGTTCCAGCGCTTTGGGCTGCTGCGCTTGATGCGGATGCTCGCTGCCGGCATAGATCCGCAGCTTCTTCATCTGCGCGCGTCCCAGCTTCGTCTTCGGCATCATGCCCTTCACCGCCTCGAAGATCACGCGGTCGGGATGCCGATCCAGTTGTTCTCGCATGCGTGCGGCTCTTCAGGCCGCCCGGGTACCGTGAGTGACGGTAGTAGCGCACCGTGTCAAGCTTGTCACCCGTCACGGAAATCTTCTCGCAGTTGGTCACGATGACGAAGTCACCGCCGTCCACGTGCGGGCTGAAGGTCGGCTTGTGCTTGCCGCGCAACACCTGGGCAATCTCTGAAGCGAGGCGCCCCAAGGTCTTGCCTTCCGCATCGACAACCCACCACTCGCGGCCCTGTTTTGCTTCCTCGGCGCTTGGACTATATGTCTTCACGCTGCTCACTCCTATGCTTCTCAAGTTCACGGCCAGACAATACGCCCGCCGCATTTCCGGTTTGAAACCTGTCCGTCGAGTACTCAAACGACAGGACTTGCACCGTCCGCGTACGCCACTCGCTCCAGCGTCAACCCGCAGGCCGGCGCCGGCGCCGCAGACAAGCTGCGGTCCTTCTCACACAGCAGCCGCTCCATATCGTGCGGCGGCCGCTTGCCCACGCCTATCTCCACCAACGTACCCGTGAGCGTGCGCACCATCTGGCGCAGGAATCCATTGGCCGTGATGGTAAACACAATCCGCCGTCCGGGATACGCATCCAACTCCGCGACCGCGCCCTCATCCACCTGCCAACGGGCCTCGGTCACCCTGCGTACCGTGCTTTCGCCCTGTGTCGGCTGACCGAAGGTGGCGAAATCATGCTCGCCGAGCAATTCGTCCGCCGCGGCCTGCATCGAGCCCACATCCAACGCTTGCGGGACGAACCACGCATAGCGGTCCGTCAACGGCGACCGGTTCGGTACGGCGCCGGTAAGCGTGTCCGGCATCTGCACCAGCCGGTACCGATAGGTGCGTCGCAGTGCGCTGAAGCGCGGATGAAACGTCTCCGGCGCCGGCTGCAACCTGCGCACGCACACACAAGCCGGCAGATGCGCGTTCCATGCTCGCTGCAACTGCTCTGCGCCATGCCGCCACTTCACCCGCACGGCGATGACCTGGCCGTTGGCATGCACTCCGGCATCCGTGCGCCCGGCGGCGACAACACGCCCCTGCGGCTCGCAAACGCAGCGAGTGCGTCCTCCAGCGTCCCCTGTACCGTCGGCACGCCGACCTGGTACTGAAAGCCGTGGAAGTCCGTTCCGTCGTAGGCAACCAGACCGGCGACGTACAGCGTCTCCGCGTGCATAGCGGGCGGACGTAGCGGCGACGGGTCTCGTGCGCTCTACTTGCCCTCGACCAATTCGATCACAGCCATATCGGCGGCGTCACCGTGACGCTTGCCGATCTTCACAATGCGCGTGTAGCCGCCATTGCGATCCGCATAGCGCGGGGCCAGTTCCTCAAACAGCTTGTGCGCCACGGCCTTGTCGTTCAGGTAGGCCACGACCATACGCTGCGCGTGTACGCGATTGCCACCTTCTGCGAGCCCGCGCTTCGCCTTGGTAATCAGTTTCTCGGCGTCCGGTCGAATCGCTCGCGCCTTGGCTTCCGTCGTCGTGATCCGCCCGTGTATGTACAGTTCACGGATCAGGTTGCGAAACAACGCCTTTCGCTGCGCGCCGTTTCTGTCCGAGCTTGTAACCCTTGATTCTATGTCGCATGATTTCGTTCCCGCTTCATCAGGCGCGCCGCAATCCGCTGCGCAGAGCCCGTTTATGATGCGCTGACCTCGTCGAGTTCGCCGCTTTCGGCCTCTGCTGCGTCTTCCGCAGCCTCGGATTCAGCTTCCTCTTCCTCTACGGCGCTTTCCAACTCGGCTCTCATCCATATAGGCGCTCAGGTCGACGCCGGGCACGCTCAGATAGTTCTTCTCGCGCAGGCGATCCACCAGCTCGTCCAGCGACTTGCGCCCGAAGTTGCGGATGGCGAGCATTTCATCCTCGCCCTTTTCCATCCGCTTCAGGATATCGCCCATCTTGGTGATGCCGGCGCGCTTCAGACAGTTGTATGCGCGAACGGTGAGTTCCAGTTCCTCAATCGGCGCCTCGGCGATGCGATTGGGAATGCCCTCTTCCTCTTCTTCCGGCTGCTCCAACTCCACGACCGGCGCGCCGGCAAGCAAGGTCAGATGCTGCACGAGAATCTCGGCAGACTGGCGCACCGCATCCTCCGGCGCAACCGTGCCGTCCGTCCAGACCTCCAGGTTCAGACGGTCATAGTCGGTCTGCTGGCCGATGCGCGTGCGGCCTACGCGATAGGCCGCCTTGCGCACGGGGCTATAGATCGCATCCACCGGAATCTCGCCCAAGCGGCAACCGGGTGCGATCCTCAGCCGGGCTATAGCCGCGGCCCATCTCCACCACCATCTCGATGTCCAGGTCCACGTCGTTCGAATCCGCTGTCAGCAAATACTGGTCAGGATTCGCGACGTTGACCTCCGGCGGGCAGACCAGGTCTCCCGCGGTAATCGGGCCTTCATTGCTTACTTCCACGTGAATGCGAACCGGATCCTCGCTGGTGCTGATAAAGCGAATCTGCTTCACATTCAGAATCAGACGCGTCATATCCTCGCGCACGTGCGGAATCGACGAGAACTCATGATGAATGCCGCTCACCCGGATCGACGTTACCGCCGCACCGGGAAGTGAAGAAAGCAAGACTCGGCGCAACGCGTTACCCAGCGTAATGCCGTAGCCGCTCTCCAACGGGCTTACCACAAAATGTCCGTAATTTTGTGATATCGCCTCAACCTCAATTTTGGGTAATACCATGTTTAGCAACGACAACCCTCCCTGCTTCTCAGTGCGTGCGCAGCCGGCGCTCACCGGCTCGCCCGCATCTGCAATCGTCCGCAGCCGCTCGTACAAGCGTACCGGGCCTCGTCGCCTTGCCAGCCAAACCTGAGCCCCGATCCTGCGGACGGTATCGGCTTCCTTACCGGCTATAGTACTCGACGATCAACTGCTCGTTGAGAGGGATCTCGATGTCCTCGCGGCTCGGTTCGACCACCATCGAACCGCTCATCGCCGCCAGGTCCAGACGTCAACCACTCCGGCGCCCGGTGCTCTCGATAATCTGCGCCCGGTCCTTGAAATACTGCTTGTTGCGGCTATTGTCGCGAACCGCAATGACATCACCCGGACTCACATTATAGGAAGGAATGTTCGTCTTGCGGCCATTCACGTTGAAATGACCATGACGCACCAACTGGCGCGCCTGCGCACGGCTGTCGGCAAATCCCATGCGGTAAACGACATTGTCCAGCCGGCTCTCCAGGATGACCAGCAGTGTCGACACCTGTGAGCCCCTTGCGCCGCGTCGCTTCACGGAAATAGCGGCGGAACTGCTTCTCCATCACGCCATAAATACGCCGCGCCTTCTGCTTTTCACGAAGCTGACGGCCATAGTCCGACACCTTGCGGCGGAAAGTCGCCTTCTTGCCGTGATCGCCGGGCGGATAGTTGCGCCGTTCAATCGCGCACTTCGGTCCCAGACAACGCTCTCCCTTGAGAAAGAGCTTCTGCTCCTCGCGACGACACAGCTTACACACTGCATCTGAGTATCTTGCCATTGTTCCTCCAGCAACCCCTTTTTGTTCGTAATCACCGGCGTCAACGATGACTACAGACCGCCACCGGGGCGATCTGCGTCCTGTTCCTTGACGTCGAGCTAAGGCCTGCTGCGCAAGGGCCGCCAAGCCCTTGCCATACTCGCTAGACGCGTCGCTTCTTCGGCGGACGACAACCGTTGTGCGGCAGCGGCGTAATGTCCGTGATCGACACGACAGTCAAACCCGCCGCCTGCAGCGAACGGATGGAACTCTCGCGGCCCGGACCCGGGCCCTTCACAAACACGTCGACCTCACGCATATTGAAGTCGCTGCGCGCCGTATTGCCCACGCTTTGCGCAGCCAACTGCGCCGCAAAAGGCGTGGACTTGCGGCTGCCCTTGAAACCGTTGCTCCCGCTGCTCGCCCAGCAGAGCGTATTGCCCTGCAGGTCCGTCACCGTGAGAATCGTGTTGTTGAACGACGCCTGAATATGCACCTGCCCATGCGGCACATGCTTTCTTTCCCGTCGCGATGAGCGACGATCGCGTCTTCTTTGAGGTCGGGCCACGGTTACTCCTTGCTCCTGCTCACACTTGGCTACTCGTAACGGGATGCGCACTGCGTCGCCTCCGTCCTGGCTGCAAACGGATCCTCTATCTCGCTATTGACCTAAATTCGTACCAGACCCAATCCAATACCAGCCCTGCAACAATACCGCCGCACGACCACCGGCCCGGAGATGGAGCGACTCGCTCTCGCGCCACCCGAACCGCCGGCGCACTACTACTTGCGCGCCGCTCGCTTCTTGCCGGCCACCGTCTTCTTGGCGCCGCGTCGTGTGCGAGCATTCGTGCGCGTGCGCTGGCCGCGTACCGGCAAATTGCGGCGATGGCGCAGCCCGCGATAGCACCCGATCTCGGTCAGCCGCTTGATGTTCATGTTCACCTCGCGGCGCAAGTCACCCTCGACCTGGTAATTGCGGTCGATATACTCGCGCAGGCGGATGACTTCGTTCTCATCCAGGTCCTGCACCTTCGTATCCGGCGCGATCTGTGTTGCTTCCAGAATCTGCTTGCTGGTGCTCCTGCCGATGCCGTAGATGTAGGTCAGAGCAATTTCCACATGCTTGTCACGCGGAATATCTACGCCTGCAATACGTGCCATAGAGATTCTCCCTCTGCTCTCTTAGCCCTGCCGCTGCTTGTGCTTCGGATTGCTGCACAACACATAGACCGTGCCGCGTCGCCGCACAATCTTGCAGTTGTCACACATCCTCTTCACCGACGGTCGAACCTTCATCATATTCCTCCCGGAATCTCCTTGGCGCAACTTGTCTAGTCTATCACACGGTCAGGGCAGAGTCAAAATCTCCGGCCCTTGATTGGTGACGGCGACTGTATGCTCAAAGTGCGCCGCCAAGACTTCCGTCTTCACTTACCACTGTCCATTTGTCGTTCAAGGTCCGCGTGCGGGCCGTACCAGACTGGACCATGGGCTCGATGGCAAACACGACACCGGGTTCCAGGACCATCTCACCGTCCGCATCGCCGGACACGTAATTCAGCACCTGGGGCGGCTCATGCATCTGCCTGCCCACACCGTGGCCCGTGTATTCGCGCACCACGTAGAAGCCGTTGTCCTCCACGACTCGCTGCACCGCGCGGCTCACATCCACCACCCTGTTGCCTGGCTTGGCCTGCTCGATGCCAGCGATCAGGCTCGCCTCGGTCACACGCATCAACTCGCGTGCTTCGTCGCTGATCTCTCCGACCGCATACGTCCACGCGCTGTCGCCGATGAAACCGCGATAGCTGGCTGCCCACGTCGACGCTGATGATGTCGCCTTCCGCCAGCACGGTCTTCGGGCTCGGGAATGCCGTGCACCAACTCGTCGTTCACGCTGGCGCATATGTTGGCGGGATAGCCCCGGTAGCCAAGAAATGCCGAGACCGCGTTGTACTTCTGCAACACGGCGAATGCCACCTCGTCCAGCTCTTGCGTCGTGACGCCCGGCTGAATCGCCTCGCGCAGCGCCGCGTGCACCTTGGCCACGATGCGTCCCGCCTCGCGCATGATCTGAATCTCCTGCGCGCTCTTCAGGATCGGCATCGCCCGCTGCGGTCGATTCATTTCACGCCGCACATATCTCTTGTTCTTCCCGCCAAGCAATCGCTGAATGTTGGTAGTCACCGTGCTACCTTGAACCTCTCACTACGACCCGATCTTCCGGAAAGCGCCGGCGCTCACTGCCGCCGGATTCACACCGGCGGCGCCATGCCCCCGACGGAACTTCCCGAGCGATCTCCGATACGCGCCTAGTCCTTTGCCAGACCCCGCTTGCGCAAGACAGACCGCAGGTCCGCCTTGACCGACTCAATCGGCTGGGCGCCGTCGATCTCTTCCAACAGCCCCTTGGCATAGTAGTAGCCGACGATGGGCGCCGTCTGCTTGTAATAGACGTACAGGCGATTGCGGACTGTATCCGGCTTGTCGTCATCGCGCTGGTACAGACTCGCCCCGTCGTCATCGCACTTGCCGGCCACCTGCGGGCGGTTGTAGTCAACGTGATAGATCTCGCCGCACTCCGGCACACACGGCGTCCCGTGATGCGGCGCATCACCTCATCGTCATCCAGCTTGATCAACGGCACCACGTCCAGCCCGCCGTAGGGCTCGATCATCTCATCCAGCGCAGTCGCTTGATGAAGGTCTCGCGGAAATCCGTCGAAGATCGCCCCACAGCCACAGTCATCTTCCTGAAGCCGCTGTTGCACCATGCGGATCGTGACCTCGTCCGGCACGAGATCGCCGTTGTCCATGTAGCACTTGGCGAGCTTGCCAAGGTCCGTCGGTGCTTGAGATGTTGTACCGGAACAGATCCCCTGTCGATATCTGGGGAACGCCCAATGACTCTTCCAATACACTGCGCCTGCGTGCCCTTACCGGCCCCCGGCACGCCCAGAATCACCAGGAAAGTGCACTTGCTCATCTGAGACACATCGTCTATCCTCATTTCGATGAAGCGCACGCGGGCGGTGCGCCGTCGTGAATAATGGTTTCGGACCGTAGACAGTCCCGTCTCGAATACTTCGATGCAACTCGCCTTCTGTGTATCAGGTCCCTTGTGCGCCTGTCGCGGCGCGATACCACTTGTCACGGGCAGACGCAGCTAGCGAATGAAGCCCTCGTAGTTGCGCATCATCAACTGCGCTTCGATCTGCTTCATGGTGTCCAGCACGACGCCCACCACAATGAGCAACCCGGCGCTGCTGATAATCAGCGACTGATAGCCCGTCAGCACACTCGCTCCGCCGAACAGACCGTCGACGAATACGCCGACGAGATAGGGCAGCACGGCGATGAAGCCCAGGAACAGCGCGCCCACCAGCGTGATGCGTGACAGCACGCCGTTCAGATACGGCTCTGTGCGCGGGCCGGGCCGAATGCCCGGAATGAACCCGCCCTGCTTCTGCAACGTCTCGGGCAGATTCTGCTGCCGGAACATGACGTCCGTGTAGAAGTAGGTGAAGGCGACCGTGAACAGGAAATACAACAGCCAGTACAGGAAGTTCGTCGGGCTGAATGCGTCGGCAATCCATGTCGCCACAGACCCTGTCCACCCGGAGCGCACCACGAAATAGCTGGCGACGGTACTGGGCAGAATCAACAGGCTCTGCGCAAAGATCAGCGGGATCATGCCGGCAGTGTTGACGCGCAGCGGCACATACGTGCTCTGGCCGCCCACCATCATCATGCGATTGCCGCGCATCGTGCGCACACGCTTGCCATATTGCACCGGGATTCTGCGCTGGCCCTCCTGCACCCACACGATCAGCGTCACCGTCGCAATCGTGATGAAGATGAAGATCGCCAACAGAATCGGCTGCTGCCACAGGCGCATCATCTGGAACGGCACCGACGACAGGATTCCGGCGAAGATGATGAGCGACACGCCGTTGCCGATGCCCTGCTCGGTGATGAGCTGTGCCCAGCCACACGCCGAACATCGTGCCCGCCGTCATGCCGATGATGATCGTCAGCGTGGGCAGCAAGTTCTCCGGCGCGAACCCCCAGTTGGGCAACACGACCAGTCCAGTGCCTATGTCGCGGCTCAATAGAGTCGCCTGGGCAATTGCCTGCAACACCGCCAGCGGAACCGTCATCCACAGCGTGTACTGATTCAGCTTCGTCCGGCCCTGTTCGCCCTCTTTGCTCAGCTCTTCGAGCTGCGGAACGATGGGCGTGAGGAGCTGCATGATAATCGACGCCGTGATATAGGGATACACGCCGAGCGCCATGATGCCCATCTGCGCTAGGCCGCCGCCGCTGAAGAAGTTCAGCAGGTTCAGGAGCATGTTCGCATCGTCGCCGCGGAACAGCGAATCCAGCGCAGCGCGGTCCACGCCCGGCAGCGGAATATGGGCGGCGAACCGGTACAGAAGGATGATGCCGATCGTAATCAGCAGCTTCTGGCGCAGGTCCGGTAGACGAAATGCATTTCGTACGGCATCAAGCATCGAACAACTCTCCCTCAGAAAGACCCGCCGCCCCAATAGGAGGCGCGGGTCATGTCGTCAGTCCTTATGACCGGGGCAGACGCTTGTTCACTTCGTATGGCAGAATCTCCACGGAACCGCCGGCCGCCTCGACCTTCTCGCGGGCGCTGGCGCTGATGCGATGGACCTGAATCTGCAGCGGCTTGCTGATTTCGCCGCGACCCAGCACAACTACCGGGTCCGATGCATCGCGCCAGACCAACGGTCTCCAGGCTCTCCGGCGAAACAGCCGCGCCAGACTCGAAACGAACGGTCCAGCATATCCAGATTCACCGGCGTATATTCCACCTTGAAGCGGTTGTTGAAGCCGCGCATCTTCGGCAAGCGCTTCACCAACGGAAGCTGGCCGCCCTCAAACGTCAGGCGGACGCCGCCGCCCGAACGCGAATTCTGCCCCTTTGTGCCGCGTGTACTGGTCTTCCCTCGTCCGGAACCAGTACCACGACCCACTCGCTTGCGCTTTTTTGTGGAACCTTCTGCAGGGCGCAGGTCATGCAGTTTCATATTCTATTCCTTTGAAGTACACCTTATTGACAAACTACAGTAACAAACTACAGCCTACAGTCATCTACAGTGACAGACTACAGGCAGCTCAGCGGCAACCTGCTGGCGCCAATCTGCTTGTGGCTCCTGCCCGTGGAACGCGCCTCGGGCAACGCACGAAACGCTGCGCTAGACCTCTTCCACCTCGACCAGATGGGAGACCTTGTTGATCATGCCCCGGATCGCAGGCGAGTCCTCCTTGCTCCACCGTCTGGTTCAGCTTGCTGATGCCCAAGCGCTTGCACTGTCGCCTTTTGGGACTTCTGTCGCCCGATCGGGCTGCGCACAAGCGTGATCTTCAACGTTACATTCTTCTTCTCGCTAGGCATAGGTTTCCTCCTTGTGCCAGAACGGCGCCAACTGGGAGGGGTCCACGCCCCGGCGTTCCGCCTCGACCTGGTAATCCTGCAACTCCTTCAGGCCGGCAAACGTCGCCTGCACCACATTCAAGATGTTGTCACTGCCGAGCGACTTGCTCAGGATATCCTTCACGCCGCAGGCTTCCACGACGGCGCGCACGCCGCCGCCGGCGATTACGCCCGTGCCCGGGCTTGCCGGCTTCAGCAGCACTTTGCCCGCGCCAAAGCTGGTCTCCACTGCAGTGCGGAATCGTCGTGCCCAGCAGCGAGATTTCCACCATGCTCTTGCGAGCGCGGTCCGACGCCTTGCGGATCGCTTCCGGAACGCCACGGGCCTTGCCGACGCCAACGCCGACTTTGCCCTTCTGGTCGCCGACGACTACCACCGCACGGAACGCGAACCGGCGTCCGCCCTTGACTACCTTGGCAGTACGCGCAATATGCACAACGCGCTCGTCAACTCGTCGCGTTCTTCCTCGGTCTCGGTCTCGATTGCTGCGTCGATCTCGTCTGTCTTCACGTGCCATGAATCATCTCCTACTTCTGCCTAGAATTCGAGACCGGCTTCGCGCGATGCTTCTGCCAGAATCTTCACACGGCCATGGTACGGATAACCGCCCCGGTCAAATACGACTGCCTGGATGCCCTGCGCAGATCGCGCGCTCGGCCACGACGCGTGCCGACGGCCTTGGCGCGGTCCTCACGCCGACAAATCCGCCAGCTCCGCCCGCAGATCCTTGTCCAAGGTGGAGGCAGACGCCAGCGTGCGCCCGGTCACGTCGTCGATCACCTGGGCATAGATATGCTGATTGCTTCGATACACATTCAACCGCGGTCGCTCCGCAGTGCCCGCCACCTTGCGACGAACACGAGCATGCCTTCGCTGACGCGCCTGTTCGCGAGTTGCTTTCGCCATCTTCTCGAACTCCTGCTCCCCTTTAGGCGCGGCCTTGCCAGCCTTGCCGGCCTTCATGCGGACATACTCGCCCTGCGTATCGAATGCCCTTGCCCTTGTAGGGTTCCGGCGGACGCGCCTTGCGCACCACCGCCGCCAGTTGCCCGACTTCCGCCTTGTCGATGCCGGAAATCACGAACCCGCGGCCGTCCTTGTCCACCTCGAAGGATATCTCCTTGCTGGTTGGTTCAAACATCACCGGGTGGCTCTTACCCACCTGCAGAACCAGGTTCTCGCCCTGCTTCTCGGCGCGATAGCCGACGCCGTGCACTTCCAGCCGCTTGGAGAAACCGTCCGTCACGCCGACGACCATGTTGTTCAACAATGCGCGCGTCAGGCCATGCTGCGCCCGATGCTCACGGGAGTCAGTCGGTCGTGTGACCACAATCTCCCCGTTCTCTTCCACAAACTCCATATCAGGATTCAGCGCCTGTTCCAGCGTTCCCTTCGGCCCCTTGACAGTCACGCGTTGCCTCGGTCGACCGTGATCGTGACGCTGGAAGGTACGGGCACCGGATTTCGTCCCACTCTTGACATGATGTCCTCCTCTAGAATCTGGTCGATTCCAGCTCAACCGCTCGACGCCTGCGCGCCGCCCGGTTGTGAACCAGACTCAGACCTACCAAACGTTACAAACGATCTCGCCGCCCACACGCTCTTTTCGAGCCTGGCGACCAGTCATGATCCCCTGGGGCGTGGACAGGATGTTGATGCCCAACCCGCTCCGCACCCACGGAATCTCTCGGAATCCCGTATATTCGCGCCGCCCCGGCTTGCTCACGCGCTCCAGGTCGGTGATGACCGGCCTTGCCGTCACGGCCGTACTTAAGGCGGATTACAAGGTTCGGCTGCGGCTTGTCATCGGTGACGCCATACGCCTCCACAAACCCTTCTTCCGTCAGGATTCGGGCGATGTCCGCCTTCATCCGCGAACTGGGCATCACAACCTGCACGTGTTGCGCGGTACTCGCGTTTCGAATCCGCGTCAGCATATCCGCAATTGGATCTCGTCTGCATTTCTTTTCATTCCTCCGGCTACTCTTGCAAACTCCTGCAAACTCACATGACTCGCCGAAACAGCATCAAGCTGTCCGGCCTTGCCTGCACCCACAGTCAACGTGGGCGGATTGCAGAAAATCGTAGTTAGCAACCGCCGTAAATCTGATCCTGGCACCGCACTCGCCCGCATGTTGCCGAGCGTAGCAGTCCACCAGCAATTACAGCTTCTTGGCTTACCAGCTCGACTTCACAACACCCGGCAGATTGCCGCGCAATGCCTCGCTCCGGAAACAGATTCGGCACAGGCCAAATCGTCGCATATACCCGCGCGAGCGACCGCACATCTTGCAGCGATTGCGTACTCGCACGGTGTACTTGCGCTTGGTCTCACGCGCAACCATCGATTTCTTCGCCACAGATTTCTCTCCTACTGCATACTTGCTGCTCAGGCTCAACGTGACTGGCCGGATCGAACTACGACCGCCGGAACGGCATGTCCATCAGCGCCAGCATACGCCGCGCTTCCTCGTCCGTGTCCGCTGTCGTCACGATCGTGATTTCCATGCCGCGCACCTTGTCGATGGAATCGTAGTCGATCTCCGGGAAGACCAACTGCTCGCGCAGACCGATGCTGTAGTTGCCGCGGCCGTCGAACGAGTCCGGCGACACGCCCTGGAAGTCTCGCTGGCGAGGCAGCACAATGTTGATCAGCCGGTCCAGGAAATCCCACATGCGGTTGCCCCGCAGCGTCACCTTGGCGCCAATCGGCACGCCTTCGCGCAGCTTGTAGGTTGCGATCGACTTGCGCGCCTTGGTCACCACCGGGCGCTGCCCCGTCATCGTCGCCATATCGCCCGTCGCCGCCTCAATCGCTCGGCTGTTGGTCAGCGCTTCGCCCAGGCCAATGTTGACGGCAGATCTTCGTGAACCGCGGCGCCTGCATCACGTTCGAGTAGCCGAACTCCTTCATCAGCGCCGGCACGATCTCCTGCTGATACCGCTCCTTCATGCGCGGAACCGGTCGCGGCTCCACTCCATTCTCACTCATCTGTCTTCACTCCTCGTCCGCAAGCGCCGATGAGTCCGGCGCCAGGTCAGACATGCGAATAGTGCCGACGCATGTCGAAACAGCTAAGTTCTTCTACAAGGCCTAGTCTTCGGCAGCGGATCGCCGCTGCGGCTGTCCATGCGATGCTTCTCGCCGTCGGGGTCCACCTCATACACGGCCCGCGTCGGCTTGCCATCCGCCCCGACCAACATCACGTTGCTGATGTGGATGGGCGCTTCCATCTCGATCCGGCCCGTCTGCGTGCGCACACGGCCCGTACCGTCCCTGATGCTTAATCACCAGATTGGCGCCGGCCACCAGCACATACACTCGATTCGGATCGTAGGTGCCGTCCTTGTTCTTCTTCTTGATTACGCGCTGGACCTCGCCGCGATGACCTTTGTCATCGCCGGCGATGATCTCAACGGTATCACCTCTTGTGATTTTGACGCTCATATCGTCAACCTTCCCCGTCCCTATTCGCCGGAATGGTTTGCCCGGTCACGCCTGAGACGCGCCTGCGAAAACGCCGCGTCTCGCCATTCGTCTGCTACAGCACCTCTGGCGCCAGCGACACAATGCGCATGTAACCGCGCTCGCGCAGTTCACGCGCCACTGGTCCAAAAATGCGCGTACCCCTGGGCAGGCGATGATCGTCCACAATCACGGCCGCATTCTCGTCGAAGCGGATATAGCTGCCGTCCGTCCCGGCGAATCGGACGCTTGCGTGCGCACGATGACTGCCCGAACGATGTCGCCCTTTTTGACGCTGCCCGGCGGTGTCGCCGACTTCACCGTGGCGACGATTTCATCGCCGACCGCCGCATAGCGACGAGTGCTGCCGCCCTTGACGCGGATCGTCAGCAGTTCTCTGGCTCCTGTGTTATCTGCCACCTTCAGGCGGCTTTCCTGTTGAATCATGCCACGTATCCTCGCCCTAGACTATGACGGCCCGCTCAAGGATCTCTTGAACGAAGAACGTCTTATCCTTGCTGATCGGCCGGCACTCACAGATGCGCACCACGTCGCCTTGCTTTGGCCTCGTTGTTCTCATCATGAGCCTTGTACTTCTTGTAGACCTTCACAACCTTGCCATACAGCGGATGGCGAGTTGTGCGCTCCACCGTTACCACCACTGTTTTGTCCATTTTGTCGCTGGTCACGGTACCGACCAGCATCTTTCGTCGAGCACGCATCTCCCCGCTCCTTATTCTGCGACGGCCAATTCACGCTCGCGCAGACACTGTCTTGATGCGCGCAATGTCCTTGCGCACCTCGTTCATGCGCGCCGTGTTTGCCAACTGGCCGGTCGTCGCTGGAAACGCAAGTTGAACAACTCCTGATACGCGTCGTCCAGTTCACCGTCCAACTCCGCATCCGTCTTGGATCGCAACTCACTTGCTTTCATCTCACTCTTTCCTCAGTCAACCTATCATGCTCGCCGGCTCGGTCGCAATTCGGCATGCGCTGAGGCTACTCCTCGCGCATCACAAACTGCGTCTTCATCGGCAGTTTGTGCGACGCAAGTCGCAGCGCCTCGCGCGCCTGGTCCTCCGGCACGCCGGCCATCTCCATGATGATGCGGCCCGGCTTCACAACCGCCACCCAGTGCTCCACGTTGCCCTTGCCGGAACCCATTCGGGTCTCCGCAGCACGCTTGGTGTACGGCTTGTCCGGAAAGACGCGAATCCACAGCTTTCCGCCACGTCGAATGTAGCGCACAACGGCACGACGCGCAGCCTCAATCTGCCGGCTCGTCAGGTAGGTGCGGCTCCAGCGACTGCAGCGCATAGGTGCCAAAGGACACGCGTGCTGCCTCGGTAGGCCTTGCCCCGCATACGGCCGCGCATCTGCTTTCGATATTTTACTCGCTTCGGCATCAACATATCATGCTCTCCGTCTCTTCGTTCGGATGCCGGATCACCGGCATACGCCGCCCAGCATCGCGGACTTCATCGCCGTCCAGCATCGGCGACCGGGTGCGCTTATCCGGCCTCTACACTGTACCGGGCATGATATTCTTCGCCAGGCATCACCTCGCCGTGGTAGACCCAGACCTTGACGCCGATCACGCCGAACGTCGTGTTGGCGCGCGCGGTGCCATAGTCGATATCCGCACGCAGCGTGTGGCGCGGAATCTGGCCCTCGCGCACCGTGTCCACACGGCCCATCTCGCTGCCGCCCAGGCGACCGCCTACCGTGATCATGATGCCTTCGGCGCCGGCGCGCATCGTCTTCTGCACAGACTGGCTTCATGGCGCGCTTCCAGCTAATGCGCCGCTCCAACTGCTCGGCGACGCTCTCCGCCACCAATCGGGCGTCCAGCTCCGGCCGTGCGATCTCGCGCACGTCGATCTTGACCTTCTTGCCGGTCATGTCCTGCAGCTTGGTGCGCAGCGCATTCACGCTGACGCCCTTGCGCCCAATGATGACGCCGGGCCGGGCCGTATCGATAATCAGATGCACCTGATTCGGCTGGCGCTCGATCTCGATGCCGCTGATGCCGGCGCTGGGCAGATCGGCGCGCACAGTCTCGCGGATCTCCCGATCTTCCGAAACCTGATCTGTATAGGTTTCGCCGTCGGCATACCACCGGCTCTTGTGTTCCTTGATGATCCCCAGTCGAAAACCTTCAGGATGTACTTTGCGACCCAACTGGCTCCTCCTCTTGTAGTATCTTTGTAGCCAAACGTCTTCGCTAGCTAAACCGTCTTGCAGCTATCCGTCTTCAGCTACTCGACCGCAGCTACTTCACACGTTCGACCGTGCATGCGACTCGCCGAACCTTCGGGCGAACCGCCGCTGCCGATGCGCCTACTGTCCGAGCTCAAACCGCTCTTCCAACACCACCGTAATGTGCGACGAGCGGCGGATCCACGGCTTGAAGCGGCCGCGTGCGCCGAATCGTCGCCATCGCCGGCTCGGCGCCTGCATCGGCCACGATCTTGGCGATATACATATCGCTCGCCTCCAGGCCGAAATTCTCCGTCGCATTGGCCAATGCGCTCTTGATCGTCTTCTGCACCACACGGGCCGACGACTGCGGCATGAACTGCAGCATTGCAATCGCCTCTTCGGCCTGCTTGCCCCGCACCACGTCCACCACCAGTCGCGCCTTCTGCGCGCTGATCCCCGTAAACTTGGTTACCGCTTGCACTTCCATGGATTCTTCTCTCCGTTCCCTGTGCGCTCGTTAGTCCTGTGGACCCTAGACCCGTGCGCGCATCGATCGTCTCGGACCGGATATGCCCACGGAAAACCGCGTCGGCGCAAACTCGCCCAACTTGTGGCCCACCATGTTTTCCGTGATATACACAGGCACATGGCGGCGGCCGTCGTGCACGGCAATCGTGTGACCCACGAACTGCGGAAACACTGTGGACGCTCGCGACCACGTCTTGATCACCCGGCGCTCGCCGCTGCGATTCATCTGCTCCACCTTCTTGAGCAGTTTCGGACTTACAAATGGTCCTTTTTTCAATGACCGAGACATCTGTCACCCTACCTTCCTCGACCTAACTCAGAGACCTAACTCCGAATCGACTCTGGATCTGACTTCGACTCTACTTGCCGCCGCGCCGCACAATGAACTTGGCCGTGCGCTTGTTGCGCCGCGTCTTCTTGCCCATCGCCTTCTTGCCCCACGGCGTCTTCGGGCTCGGCATACCCATCGGCGAGCGGCCCTCACCGCCGCCATGCGGATGCGAAGACGGATCCATTGCCACGCCACGGACGGTCGGGCGCTTGCCCATCCACCGATTGCGGCCCGCCTTGCCCACCGTCACCTGCGCGTGCTCCGGGTTCGACACCTGGCCGATTGTCGCCAGGCTGTTCATGTCGATGAAGCGAACCTCGCCGCTCGGCAGACGCACCTGCGCCATCGTGCCTTCCTTGGCCACCAACTGGGCTGAGTTGCCCGCGCTGCGCACAAGCTGGCCGCCCCGGCCGGGGTACAATTCAATGTTGTGAATCGTCGTGCCCAGCGGAATCGACCGAATCGGCAACGCATTGCCGGTGCTGACCTCCGCATTCGGGCCGGACATCACCGTGTCGCCCACCTTCAGGCCCGCCGGCGCCAAGATATAGCGTCGCTCGCCATCTTCGTACACGACCAGTGCGATACGCGCGCTGCGGTTCGGATCGTATTCGATCGTCTCCACTCGACCGGGCACGTCAAACTTGTCGCGACGGAAATCGATGATGCGGTATCGCCGCTTGTGACCGCCGCCACGATGACGGACCGTCAACCGACCGTTGTTCGGTTGCGGCCGCCCCGCTGGTTCAGCGGCGCAATCAGTGATCGCTCCGGCTTCGTCTTGGTCAGGTCGTCAAACGACGACACAGACATATTCCGGCGGCCGGGCGAAGTTGGTTTATAGTTCTTGATTGCCATCTTCTCTCAGCTCCTCCTAGACGCCTTCAAATAGCTGGATACTGTCGCCTGGCGCAAGCGTGACGACTGCCTTCTTCCACTTCGGCTTGCGAATCCTGAACTGTGTTGCCGCGCCGTGTGGTCTTGGCAGGCATCACCATGATGTTGACCCGCACCACCTCGACGTCAAAGGCCGTCTCGACCGCTTCCTTGACCTGAAACTTGTTGGCGCGGGAGTCAACCTCAAATGCGATACTGGTTTTCTTCATCGGCGGCGATCACACTCTTCTCCGTGACCACCGGTCGTCGCAAGACTTCATAGATATGCATGATCGCCTATCTCCTCCGCCTCATCCGCGTCGCTATTCGCCGCCTCGACTGCAGCGACTCGTGCTGACGCCGCCGAGCCAGCTCTCCACCGGCTCAATTGCGTCCTTCGAAATCAGCACCGTATCGTAGCCAAGCAGATCGCGACATTCAGGAAATCGCCCTGCAGCGTCTTGGCCTTCGGCAGATTCGAGAAGCTGCGCTCAACCGCCATGTCGCTGTCCGCCAGCACCACCAGAACGCTCTGCTCCGCAAACCCAAGGTCCGACAGCATCTCAACAGCACGCTTGGTCTTCGGCTGCTCCATGGCAAGCTCATCGATCACGACGATCTGCCTGCCTGCGCCTTGGACGAAAGTGCGCTGCGCAATGCCGCGCGCCGCATCTTCTTCGGCATCGACTTTGGTATAGCTGCGCGGCCGCGGTCCAAATACTGTACCGCCGCCCTTCCACTGCGGCGAGCGGATCGAACCCTGTCGTGCGCGGCCCGTGCCCTTCTGCCGCCACGGCTTGCGACCGCCGCCGGCCACCTCACTGCGCGTCTTCGTCTTGTGCGTGCCAGCGCGTGCATTCGCCAGCTGTCGAACCAACGCCTGGTGCATCAGATCCGGTCGCACCGGACCGTTGAACACCGCATCACTTACTTCAATTTCGCCAGTCTGCTTCCCGGCCATATCCATCAAAGGCAACAACATCGTACCTGTCTCCTTGCTCTTATGCACATCGCACCGGCTGCCGACCTCGCCCATTCACATGAGCTGCCAGGCCGCACGCCAGCGCCAATCCCGTGCGCTCGCTTACTTCACAGCCTCGCGCACAAGGACGAGACCGCCCTTGGGGCCGGGAACTGCACCCCTCACCGCAATCAAATTTCGCTCGGCGTCAACCAAGGCAATCGTCAGATTCTGCACCGTCACGCGCTGATTGCCCATACGGCCCGGCGCTTTGGCGCCAGGAAATGTATGACCCGGCGTCGTGCCCGCGCCGCGTGAACCAGTCGCGCGATGACGATCCGACTGGCCATGCGTCTTGGGCCCGCCGGCGAAGCCATGTCGCTTCACAGCGCCGGCAAAGCCGCGACCCTTGGCCTTGCCGACGACGTCCACAACGCTCGCCATCTTCAAAGATATCAGCCTTGATTACGTCGCCCGGGGAGTACTGGGGTGCTTCTTCGGAGCGGAACTCGCGCAATCTGCCGCAACGTCGGCGCATCCGACTTTGGACAGATGTCCCTTCTCGCCCTTGGTGAGCTTGCGCTCGGCGACTTCCTCGAAACCCAACTGGACGGCATTATATCCGTCCGTATCCACCGTCTTCACCTGGGTCACATAACAAGGACCCGCTTCGATTACGGTGACCGGAACGACCATTCCGCTGTCGTTAAACAGCTGGGTCATTCCGACTTTTTTGCCAATAATACCCTTCATCATACCTCCTGGGACTGACGGCTACGCAGTCACAAACTGTAAACCACATCATCCCAAACCGGGGCGCAATGCCCCGATCAATCATTAGATTTTATAGTTTGATTTCGATATCTACGCCCGCAGGCAGATTCAATCGCGTCAGGTTCTCAATCGTCTTGCTGCCCGGCTCCACCACGTCGATCAGACGCTTGTGCGTGCGAATCTCGAACTGCTCGCGGCTGTCCTTATCAATAAAGGTCGACCGCATCACCGTGAACTTCTCTTTGCGCGTCGGCAGCGGCACCGGGCCGACTACCTGTGCGCCCGTCTGCTCCGCAGCATCAACAATCTGCCGCACAGACGCATCCAACACACGATGATCATACGCCTTCAGCTTGATCCGAATCGCTGCTTTGCCATTCTACTTCTCTCCTCAGAGACCGAAACAGAGGGAGAGCCGCACGTACGATGCGGCCCCCTCATCAATTCGGCAGCTTACTTCAGGATCTCGGTGATGGCGCCAGCGCCGACGGTGCGACCACCTTCGCGGATGGCGAAGCGGCTACCCACTTCCAACGCCACCGGCGAGATCAACTCCACCTTCATGTTCACATTGTCGCCAGGCATCACCATCTCCACGCCTTCCGGCAACGTCGATCGAGCCCGTGATGTCCATCGTCCGAATGTAGAACTGCGGCCGGTAGCCCTGGAAGAACGGCGTGTGCCGCCCGCCCTCTTCCTTCTTCAGCACATACACCTGCGCCATGAACTCCGTGTGCGGCGTGATGCGTCCCCGGCTTCGCCAACACCTGCCCGCGCTCCACATCCTCGCGCCCGATCCCGCGCAGCAGACAGCCCACGTTGTCTCCCGCTATGCCCTGGTCCAGCAGCTTGCGGAACATCTCCACGCCCGTCACCGTCGTCTTCCGCGTCGGCGCCAACCCCACGATCTCGACCTCTTCCATCGGCTTCATCACGCCACGGTCGATTCGACCCGTCACCACCGTGCCGCGCCCCTTGATGCTGAACACATCCTCAATCGACATCAGGAACGGCATGTCCGTCTCTCGCTCCGGCGTCGGAATGTACTCATCCACCACCCGCATCAACTCCCAGATGCGACTCATACTCCGGCGCATCCGGATCCGTGCTCTCACTCTCCAACGCCTGCAGCGCACTCCCGCGCACGATCGGAATGTCGTCGCCAGGAAATCCGTAGCTGTCCAACAGCTCCCGCAGCTCCATCTCCACCAGCTCCAGCAGCTCCTCGTCGTCCATCATGTCCACTTTGTTCAGATACACCACCATCGCCGGCACTTCCACCTGCCGCGCCAGCAATATGTGCTCCCGCGTCTGCGGCATCGGCCCGTCCGGCGCCGCCACCACCAGGATCGCCCCGTCCATCTGCGCCGCACCCGTGATCATGTTCTTGATGTAGTCCGCATGCCCAGGACAGTCCACGTGCGCATAGTGCCGGTACTCCGTCTCATACTCCACGTGCGCAATCGCAATCGTGATCCCGCGCGCCTTCTCTTCCGGCGCATTGTCGATCTGATCAAACGCCGAAAAATCCGCCTGACCCTTCAGGCTCAGCACCTTCGTGATCGCCGCCGTCAGCGTCGTCTTCCCATGATCAATGTGCCCAATCGTCCCCACGTTCACATGGGGCTTCGTCCGCTCAAATACCTGCCTTGGACATGCGTCGTTCTCCTTAACGATAGCTAGTAACACGTGACATCCAGATTCGCATTGGTTCGTTGTATCAGTACAATATCCGACTTCGACGCCCGCATCGTATCGCCGGACTAGCTCGCAGTGCTAATGCTGTATCGGCAACCCACCCGGAAGTCAATCGCTGCATCGCCGCTCCTCATGGCGCAACTGCACCGCCGTATACGGTCTCGGCGGTGCAGCCTAATGCTCTATGGATGCTCGACAGCCTAATGTTCGGACCCCGCAAACTTCCTAGTATACTGCACCACCGCTAACCGATGCCAAATCTCACGACCGCGATTCTGAATTCACTTGAGCCAACTTCGCACATCTGCAGGAATCAGACGCGTCAGCACTGCCACGCGCTAGACGCCACCCTTCATGATTCGCTCCGCCACGCTCTGCGGCACGGGCGAATAACTCGACGAACTCCATCGTAAACGTGCCACGGCCGCTCGTCATCGAGCGAATATCGGTGGCATAGCCAAACATCTCACTCAGCGGAACGATCGCCGTGACCGCCTGCACGCCGCCGCTGCGCGATTCCATGCCGCCGATGTCGCCGCGCCGGCTGGAAAAATCGCCCACGATGTCGCCGACGAACTCCTCCGGCACCACAGCCTCCACCTTCATCATCGGCTCCAGCAGGACCGGCCGACCCTTCTGCGCGCCTTCGCGAAACGCCATGCTGCCCGCAATCTTGAACGCCATCTCGCTCGAGTCCACGTCATGGTAGCTGCCGTCCACCAGCGCCACTTTGACATCCACCATGGGATAACCGGCCAACACGCCACTGTCCATCGCCTCCTCGACGCCCTTGCGCACGGCAGAGATATACTCTCGCGGCACGACGCCGCCGACGATCTTGTCCTCGAACTCGAAGCCCTTGCCGGGTTCATTCGGCTCCATCTCCAGCCATACATGGCCATATTGGCCGCGACCGCCGCTCTGGCGCACAAAGCGCCCTTCCGATGCGCACCGGCTGCGTGATCGTCTCACGATAGGCCACCTGCGGGCGGCCCACGTTGCACTGCACGCGGAACTCGCGCTTCAGGCGATCCACGAGAATGTCCAGGTGCAACTCGCCCATACCGGCGATGACCGTCTGCCCGGTCTGGTCGTCGTACGCCACCTGGAACGTCGGATCCTCTTCCGACAGCTTGATCAAGCGCCTCCGACAGCTTGTCCTGGTCAGCCTTGGACTTCGGCTCCACCGCCACCTTGATCACCGGATCCGGGAACTCAATCGTCTCCAGAATGATCTCGTGGTCTGGCATCACACAGCGTCTCACCCGTGAACGTATGCTTCAGGCCCACGATCGCCGCGATATCGCCCGCGTCACACTTCCTTGATTTCATCCCGCTTGTCCGCATACATCTGCAGCAAACGGCCGACTCGCTCTTTGCGCTGGCGATTCGACATTGTAGACTGCGGCTGCCGGCAGCCAGCTTGCCTGAATAGACACGAGCATAGGCCAGCCGCCCGACAAATGGATCCGTCACGATCTTGAACACCAGCGCAGAAAACGGCTCGTCGTCGTCGGGCTTTCGCTCAACTTCCTCACCCAGTCGCCGGGTCGATGCCCTTCACAGGCGGAACATCGGCCGGGCTGGGCAAATAGCGCACAACCGCATCCAGTAGCGGCTGCACGCCCTTGTTGCGCAGCGCTGTACCCGTCAGCACCGGCACCAGTTCGTTGGCAATCACCGCCTCGCGCAGCGCCGCGATCAGCTCCGCATTGGTGATCTCCTCGCCCTCCAGGAACTTCATCGTCAGCTCCTCGTCGGTCTCCGCAATGCGCTCGATCATGTGCTCGCGTGCCGCTTCGGCCTGCTCGCGCATCTCTGCCGGAATCTCCTCGATCGTCGGCTTGGCGCCCAGTTCATCCGTGAAGATCAGCGCCTTCATCCGAAACAGGTCAATGACGCCGCGGAAGCTGTCTTCTGCGCCGATCGGCAGCTGAATCGGCAACGGATTTGCGCCCAGCCGGTCCACGATCATCTGCACGTGTTGTCAAAATCCGCGCCGATGCGGTCCATCTTGTTGACGAAACAAATGCGCGGCACGCGGTACCGATCCGCCTGCCGCCATACAGTCTCCGACTGCGGTTCAACGCCGGCAACTGCATCGAACACGACCACGCCGCCATCCAGCACACGCAGGCTGCGCTGCACCTCGGCCGTGAAGTCGATATGGCCTGGCGTGTCGATGATGTTGATCTGGCATTCCTGCCCTGTCAGCGAGTCCTTCCAGATGGTCGTGATCGCCGCAGCCGTGATCGTGATCCCGCGCTCCCGCTCCTGCACCATCCAGTCGGTGACGGCCGTGCCCTCATGCACTTCACCCATGCGGTGAATGCGACCGGAATAGAACAGGATTCGCTCGGTCGTCGTCGTCTTGCCGGCATCAATATGGGCAATGATGCCGATGTTGCGTGTTCGCTCAATCGGATATTCGATGCTCATGCAATCGTTCCTGATTTCAGACAAAACACAGCGACGCCAGCTCCACAATGTATTCGGCCCTGACTCTCTCGATCGCCCGAAGCCGTCAGGCGATCCGAGTCACGGCGATACGGAGCACTCACCTGAGTCAATTCGATTGTGGTTTCGGCGCCGCACTCGTCTTAGGACGTGTACGTTCTGTTGTATCGCCTTGACGTATGCCGGCGAATTCACCGGACGCCGAGAGCGTGGAATTGACCTGCACAGCCTACTCGTAGCGTCATGAACGACCGGCGTGCATCGCCACGCAATCAGTCGCGTCATTCTCAGTCACCTAGTACCGGAAATGCGCAAACGCCTGATTGGCTTCTGCCATTCGTGCGTGTCCTCACGCTTCTTCACAGTCGCACCTTCACCGCGAGACGCGTCCAGCAATTCACCGGCCAGGCGAGCAGCCATGTCGCGGCCACTGCGGTTGCGCGCGCTGTCAATCAGCCAGCGCATCGCCAGAGCCGTGCGCCGAGTCGCGCTGATCTCAACCGGAATCTGATAGGTAGCGCCACCCACGCGTCGAGGCTTCACCTCGACCAGCGGCGTCGCATTCTTCAGCGCCTCTTCAAAGACCTCAATCGCCGGTCGCTGTGTGCGCTCCTCAATCATATCGAACGCTTCATAGACAACGCTGGCCGCCAGGCTCTTCTTGCCCCGCTCCATCACGTTGTTGATGAACTTCGCAACCGTCTTGTCGTTGTAACGCGGATCCGGAATGACTGCCCGGACCTCTGCACGCTTTCTGCGCATGTGATTCTCTCTCCAGCCTTGCTAGGTAGGGCTATTCCCGGGCCGCTTGGCGCCATATTTGCTGCGCCCGCGCCGCCGCTCATCCACGCCGCTGGTGTCCAGCGTACCGCGCACGATGTGATAGCGAACGCCGGGCAGGTCCTTCACACGACCGCCGCGCACAAGCACGACGCTATGCTCCTGCAAATTGTGGCCTTCGCCCGGAATATAGGCCGTGACCTCCATGCCGTTGGTCAAGCGCACACGAGCCACCTTGCGAAGCGCCGAGTTCGGCTTCTTCGGCGTCGTTGTACGCACCTGCGTACAGACACCGCGCTTCTGCGGGTTGCCCTTCTTCATACGCCTGGTCCGGCCGGTCAGCGTATTCTGCGTGAAGCGAAGCGCCGGAGCCTTCTCCTTCTTCGCAATCTTCTTGCGGCCCTTGCGGACCAACTGATTAATCGTTGGCAACAGATTCCTCCCTATCCGAGCTTCAGCAATTTACCTTCGGCAAGTGACATCTATTGGAGCCGCTCATCAGCGGCCATCAGTGCCGCAAGCTCCGCCCGCAGTCAATCTTTCGACGTGGATTGCCCAGACGTCTCGCCCTGTCAGTGTTCTGAACCGCATCCAGTTTTCGCTCGACGCCGAGCGGCGTCCGATATCGAGACGCGTACACACGGCGCAATGGGCACATGGCCCACGAACTATGAGTGTATCACAGCTGGGACGCCGAGGTCAAATGCAATGACCTGCGATTCAAATCAATGCCCTAGGCTGAGCCGGCGGCGCTACACGTCCTGACAGCCGCTTGCGTCCTCTGAAGCGCCGGTCGCCCAGCGCAATCGCCAACTGCGAGTCCAGCGCCAACAAGAAAAAGGGCCCGGTCCGTGCGGACCGGGCCCAGACGTCTGCGAACGCTACCGCAGACGTTCAGTACTACTTCGGGCAATTACATGCCCATGCCGACGCTCACGGAACCCTCTGCTGTCTCGACACTGACCGGCAGGCCGCCAAGACCGGCAAGCGCTGCGTTGATCTGATCGTTGACCGGAGCCAGCAGAGCCGGGCTCACACCGAAACCGCCGGCGCTCGCGCCATCAAGCATCAGCATGATCTGGCCGCCATCGACACTCACCGTACCGGCCAGATCCAGCGAGTTGCCGCCGAATGTCTCGGGCAGAACGCCCTCGACCAGAGCAACCTGGGCGAATACCTGGTTGCCGGGCTCAAACCATACCTTGACGGCATCGACCGGGTTCGCCTCGCCGCTGTTCTGCTCCAGCAGAACGCTCAACAGGCTGGAGAACTCAGCCTCAGACCATTCGACCCCGCCCATCATCGAGATCATTGAGCTTGGCCTGGGCAGCCAGCGCAGTGTCCACATCCACCTGAATGTCACGATCGGGTACTGCAACCGGCGCGCCACACGCTGCCAGACTGGCAATCAGAAACAGTGCAACTGCAACAAACACCCAGTTCCTTCGGCTAAACATAGAAACCTCCCTTTGTGCACTAAACTGTAGCATTAGTTGGGTTAGAGATGGGTTTTGACTCTCACAGACCCCATACCTACTGAATCTGTCAATCACGACTGACATTATACCTTGACACAAACCGCAACGAAAACGGCACACGCGCCACTTTCCGCAGGTCACCCGACTGGATGATACTTGTCACACTTGCGCCGCACACTTCGGTCTGCGGCTGATTGCTGTGAGGGGCCTGAGTATAGCAGCACGCCAGGAAATACGCAAACCCGGCTGCTGTGATAATTCTGCTGTGCTCGCTCGCAGCTCCGTTGAACAACGCTCAGGAGCCAGAACCTGCACGAACAACAACGTCGGGACCGAGATTCGGCGCGCACCTGCAATCGGCCAGCACCCTCCATATGATGACCGTCCATCCCCCAAAGCAATCTGCCTCATTGTACTTCGAACCGCAAGCGTTTTAGAATGCGATTACCCTACGATTCACCGACTCTCATGCGATTTCCGTGTTCATTGCCCGTCCACCGCCCACGCGAAACAACCCAGTTCCACTGGAGAGCCCAATGAATTCATCAATCATCGCCCTTACCGAACAGCGCAATCCGGCCACAGAGCATATCGACCAGTTGCCGACCCTGAGCTCTGCCGCCTCATCAATCGGCAGGATGCCGTTACGCCACTTGCGGTCGCCGAAGCGCTGCCCGAAATCGCCCAGGCCGTCGACCTGCATCGCCGATGCACTGGCGAGCCGGCCATCGCGTCTTCTACGTCGGCGCAGGCACGAGCGGTCGCCTCGGCGTCCTGGACGCTTCCGAACTGCTTCCAACCTTCGGCCTGGAACCGGGCCGCGTCGTCGCGTTGATCGCCGGCGGCGACGCAGCGCTCAGGCACTCCATCGAAGCCGCGGAAGACCGTGCGGAACAGGGCAAGGCCGATCTGCAGGCCAAGAGTTTCGAAGCGGGCGACGTCGTCGTCGGCATCGCAGCCAGCGGTCGTACGCCGTATGTTATCGGCGCCATGCAATATGCCGGCGAACTGGGCCGCAACGACTCGCCCTCGTCTGTGCGCCCGCCTCGCCCATGGCCGAATTGGCCGACGTCGCGATCGAGGCGGTCCCCGGACCGGAAGTCATCACCGGCAGCACGCGCATGAAGGCCGGCACTGTGCAGAAGATGGTACTGAACATTCTCAGTACCGCGCACCATGATCAAGCTGGGCAAAGTCTATGGCAACCTGATGGTGGACGTGCAGATCACGAACGAGAAGCTGGCCAGCAACGCGCCGTGCGCATCGTGGGCGAAGCCGTCGGGCGTGGAGCAGGAAGAGGCACAGCGCCTGCTGGACGCCGCGGCAGCAAGTGAAAATCAGCCATCGTCATGGGCCTGTTGGAGCTGCAGGCAGACGAGGCTCGCGCGACTAAACTCGCAGCCGGTCCGAACGGCGATGACTCGCCGGCGCAGCTGGAAGCGGCATTAGGCGCCAGCGTGCGAGACTCGCCCCGACCCGCCTTGTTCGAACGTGGGTCGATACCGTACCGACAGTTACGTCAACGTCACGAACGATGGTCAACGTTGCCGACTGGTCTCGTTCGACGGGCCGAGCCGTCTACAGTCGGTCACTTGCTTCTCGTAGCCGTCAAGGACTGCGAACAGTACCTCGTCCAGAAACTGATCCGAGCAACTGGCGGACGCGCACGTCATCCGCATCCAGTACGCGGGGGTTCTCGCTGTGGCGCAGGAGTTGCGTCAGCTGGCCGCGGAAGAACTGGACGGCCTTGCCCGTCTCACGCAGACCCACGTCGTTTCGCGCCGCGTCCTGGCCATAGTTCGCCCAAGGTTCGCCCTTCGCGCAGAATGCGCTCGCGCTGATTCGGCTTCAACACATATGAAATTGCCAGGGAGAAGAGTTGCCGTGCCCCGCGCTCGGTGTATGTCGCCCTCGCTGCTCGTCCAGGGCATAGCGCCAGCGCATCTCATCCTGCGGGATGCTCTGGATTTCCTCGCGGACCCGCACCACCGCCGCCTCGACCACCTCCGTGCGAATCCATGAGCTGCGCATGGCCGACCCGCTCCTCCAAGAAGGCGCGGAGATCCTCTACGCTGAAGCGGCGATGGCCGCCTGGCGTGCGGAAGACGCGAATCTCGCCACGGTCCGCCCAGTTGCGCACGGTCGTGTAGTGGACG
Organism: uncultured Chloroflexia bacterium; assembly: GCA_963752485.1. GTDB lineage: Bacteria > Chloroflexota > Anaerolineae > Caldilineales > Caldilineaceae > JASGTU01. Next base: position 236,784 of record CAVVYP010000005.1, on the reverse strand, counting down.
CCCAGGAACGCGCTGGCGTCCTTCAGCGTCAGCCAGCGCGCACGGCACGATCGTCTGCTGCAGCTCGGCAGCCAGCGGGACTAGCCGGCATGCGATTCTCCGTTTCTTTCGACTCGTCATACGGTTATTGTAGCCAGCCGCCGCCCGCAACGCAATCCACCGTCAGCCACCGACACTCAGTTCGGAACCTACAGCACACTCACCGGGTCAACGTCCACACGCCAGCCGAACGGCACCGGCACGCCGCGCAACACCGCCGACGGATCATCGCAACGCAGCACGATCTGCCAGCGATAGTTGCCGCGCACCCGCGCAAAGTATGCCGGGCGCGGGCCCGACGATGGAGTGGCTCTCCGCTGTCAGCCCATCTCGCGGATCCGCTGGTCGGAGCTGCAGCGGCCATCTCCTCTGCCATGGACTGCGCCTTTTCCGCGTTCTTCTCCCAGACGATCAACCTCGCCATGCGCTGCACTGGCGGATAGCCCAGATCTCGTGCCGATATCCGATCTCGCGGCGATAGAACGCTTCGTAGTCGTGCGCGGCCGCGGCCTGGATCGCGTAGTGGTCGGGGCTGTACGTCTGCACCACGACGCGCCCCTCGCGCAGTCCCGCGTCCGGCGCGCCCGGCCACCTGCGTCAGCAACTGAAATGTGCGCTCACCGCTGCGGAAGTCGGGCATGTGGAGTGCCACGTCCGCCGCCACCACGCCGACCAAGGTCACCAGAGGCAGGTCCAGGCCCTTTGGCGATCATCTGCGTGCCCACCAGCACGTCTGCGCTCGTGGGCGGCGAACCGGTCCAGAATCTGCTCATGGCTGCCTTTGGTCTGTCGTCGTGTCTGCATCCCAGCGCAACACGCGTGCGCCGGGCATCATCTCTGCACGGCTTCCTCGATGCGCTGCGTGCCTGCGCCAAAATACTTGATGCGCTTGCTCCCGCATGAGGCGCATACGGTCGGGAATCGGATAGCGCCGGTTGCAGTGATGGCAGACGAGGACGTCGGCCCGCTCGTGATAGGTTAACGGCGCATCGCACCGCGTGCACTTTTCACACCGCGCCGCAATCCCGGCACATGACGAACGTGGCCGTGCCGCGCCGGTTCAGGAAGAGAATGGCCTGCTCGCTGCGCTTCGAGCGTCGCCAGCAACTCGTCCTGCAGGCTCCGGCTCAACACGCTGCGATTGCCGGCACGCAGCTCCTGGCGCATGTCCACCACTTCCACCGGCGGCAGCTCCATATAGGACGCGCCGGCGGCGGCACCGTGACCCATAATGCGCCGCGGCATGCGTACCAGGTTCAGCGCCCCCCGCTGCGCCTCATAGTAGCTGTCCAGGCTGGGCGTCGCCGTGCCGAAAATCAACACGCCGTCGCACAGATCAGCCAGCTTTCTGGCCGCCGTACGCGCGTCGTAGAAGACCTTGTAGCTGCCCCACTGCTCCGCGTCCTGTTTGTAGGAGGGTTCGTGTTCCTCGTCCAGGATGATCAGACCCGGCCGGGGCAACGGCGCGAACAGCGCGCTACGCGGCCCCACCACGACGTCATAGGCGCCGTCGCGAATCATGCGCCACACGTCATAGCGTTCCCCGGCGCTCAGGCCGGAGTGGATCACCGTGACGCGTGCCCGGAAATCGACCTGCGAAGCGAGCGACGGTCTGCGGCGTGAGCGCGATTTCGGGCACCAGTACGATGGCCTGCCGTCCACGCGACAGGACCTCCTCAATCGCGCGCAGATAGATTTCCGTCTTGCCGCTGCCGGTCACGCCATGGATCAGGAACTTGCGTGCGGGCCTGCGCCCGGCCTGCGGTGATCGGGCGTCAAAACCGGTCGTCAGGATCTGCTCCCACACGGCGGCCTGTTCATCCGTCAATGGCGGCGCTTGCGTGGGCGGGTAGATTCTGCCCCGCAGCGGATCCCGGAAGCGCACCTCTTCCGTGATGCGCACAAGCCCGGCTTGCTGCAGATCCCGGACCACGTTGCGATTGGCGTCCACGGCGGCATACAGGTCGCTCTTCCAGACGGGACCCTCTGCGGCGGCCAGCCACTCGATCACGGGCGCGTACTTGTCCACGCCGCGCAGGCTGCGCAGCCAGGTCCGCGCCTCGTCGGGCGTACCGGCCAGGCGCAGCCGATCGTCATCCAGCGCCACGGCGATAGCCCTTCTCCACCAGGGATCGAACCGGCTCCAGGCTCTTCGCGCCGGCCGCGTCGCGCAGTTCTCGAATGGAGACCCCGAACGCGCCAGCCTCCACGGCGTCCCTCTCCGCCGGCAGATGCCGCCTCCGTCCTCGCCACGAGACTCGCCAACGCCTTACTCGCGTACGTGTCGCGGCCCAACAAGGCCAGGCATTCCTCCGGACTCGCATCGCCGCCTGCCCACGAGATCTGCTCCTCGCGCTTGAGCGCGCACGCCGGCGCGCTTGTCCGGCTTGGCAAGCAACCCAGGCGGCAGAAACAGCCGCAACGCCTCGGACGCCGGGGCCACGTAGTAGCCGGCAATCCACTCCGCCAGCGCGAGCTGCACCGGCGTCAAGACTGGCTCCGGCCGCGCCAGCCGCAGCACGGGCCGCGTCTCTACCGGCGCATTGTCCGTCCAGGCGCAGCACGAAGCCCTGCACTTCTTGGCTGCCAAAGGGGACCCACACCAGATGCCCCGGCTGCACGCGGTATTCGAGCTCGGGCGGTAGATGATAGTGGTAGCTCTGCAGCGCACCCGCGCCGTCGTCAGATTCGTCCGTTTCTGATGCCCCGTCGGGGACAGCCGTCCGCGTCCTCGAGGGGCGGGGGCTGCGCATAGCGACGCGCGAACGTGCGCCGAATCGGCACATTTACGACGATCTCAGCATAGACCATTGGGGAAGGGTGAGTCAGCCTGCGCCCTAGCCTGGGGCCGCGTGCGCTCAGCCGCTCGTCCCGTAGAGGGATTCCTGGCTGAAACCGAACACGAACGCCAACAGCGCCGGTGTCGCCATGGCCACAGCGCTCATGGAAGGATTGATGCCGGCGAAAAAGTAGATCACTGCAAATGCCAGATAGATCAGCACGCCCACCAATGCGCCGATAATGGGCAACATCAGGCCGCGCAAGCCGTACTTGCGGTCGAAGAAACCGTACTGGCTGCGCGCATGCTTCCCCATGTTGAGGAGCGCACCCAACGCACCGCCCAGGGCGCCGGCCATCAGACTGCCCAGTCCGCCAGCGAAGTTGCGCATCAGGGCGCCATCCCGCGCCGCGTCCAGAACGCCTGCCATGAAGGCTTCCATCTGAAACTGGGAAAGCAACAGCGCGGCCAGCGTCATGGTCGCCAGGAGCATCCACGCCAACAGATAGGTGCGCAGCCGGTCGCGATAGAGGTTCGACCAACGCCGGGATTGCCGCGTGCGCTCCACGATGGTGCGCACCTGCTGCATATAGTATTCGACTTCGGCCGACCGCTCCGGATCGCTTTCGGCGATGGTGTGCGCCTTGTCCAACAGGTGTTGCGCGCGTTCCGCCTGGTCATGGCCCACCGGCAGCAGCGCCCGAATCTCTTCGTGCAGATCCGCAATTTCTCGGTTCAGGGAGTCCACATCAAAGCGCGACATGCGCGGCAACAACGAAGACCGCCGCGGCCCCTTGGGCATCACGGCCATGGCGCTGACGTATCCTAGTACTCGCAGCGTCGCTCCTGCGTCCATCATCGTCACCGGCCGGTGGCGCCGGGGATGTCTGCGCCGCGGACCGCGTACTCGCCGGAAGCGGCTGCGGGTTGGGTCGGGCCGGTTGAACGCTGCGCCCGATGCCGGCGCGGCACTGGAGGACGAATTGGCCTGATCGCTTGCCCCGGACCGCGAGGGCGCATAGCCGTCGGCCGGCGAGTCCGGCTGCCACTTCTGAATCTGGCCTGAGGATCCGCTGGGCGACCGAAACGACGTAACGTATTCGTTCCATGCGACATCATCGCCGCCGCCGGAGCTGCCGCCCGTCTTGACCTTCCACTCCGGGGTGGGCTGCGGAGTCGCCTCTTCCGCCTCATACCCGTTCTGTCGTTGCTCCACCTCGCCTGCCGGGACCGAGCTGCTGGGCGCAGGGCTGCCGTACGCAGCGTTGGAGGGGCCGCCCGGCGCCGCCTGTTCCGCGGGCGACGAGCCGTTGCCGGTGGAGGTGTAGCCGTTCGAGGCGTATCCACCCGAGCCATACTCGCTGGAACCGTACTCGCTGGACCGTCTCGTTGACTACGTCTAGCCGCCCGATGCGTACTTGCCGTTGCGAGAATGCGTACTGATGTAGGGTGGGTCCGATCCGTTCGCGCCGGCGGACTGGCCGTATGCAGGATGGCCGTTCGACGAGCCATTCTGCCCAGGTTCCGGCGTTCTTTCGCCAGACGCGCCGTAGCCGGTCGCATTGGGATCGGCAGAGAAGTCAGCGGCAGACACATCCACCGCGCCCAGCATCATCTCGTCCAGCAAGGAATCCGCGCGAGTACGCAAGAGCTCCGGGCTATCCTCAGCGCCAAATGTGTCGAAGTGGGCGTCGTATTGGGCGTCTATGGAGTTGTTCGGGGCATCTACAGGAGTGGGGGTAGATTCCGCGTCTACACCTCTGTCCGAAGTACCTCGTTCGGATTCTACAGTCATCATCCCTCCGTGCAGTGGTACACTGCGTCAGTGTCGTCTATAGTACCACCACTTATAACAGTTGCCAACCATCATACCATAAATCGATGCCGGGATCACATCAAATTGATAATCAAACGGGGCAAAGACGCCGCCGAATTTGACATCGGCTAGAGCCAACCCCTATAATAGTCCGTTGTCACTGTAGTCGCCGGCGATGCGCGATTAGCCTCCTACAGTGTGAGAGGCAAGCGATGCTGCAGGCGAACAAGCGGACGAAATCGAGAATTTGTAATACAATCACGAAACGAACCCTACCGCAAAGATGACGTTCATCGTCGCGTGACGCGTTTTCATGCGTGCGCGGTGCGATAGCCGGAAACGCAGCGCAATGCGCTGCAGGGCACAAGGAGAGAACTCATGCCAAAGCGAACATGGCAGCCAAAGGTACGCAAACGGCTCAAGACTCATGGTTTTCGCAAGCGTATGCGTACGCCGGGCGGACGCAACACGCTCAAGCGTCGTCGCCTGCGCGGCCGCGCGAACATCGCCGTGAGACTGACGCCGCGCAAGTCGATCAAGGACTAGGCCGGGCGTACACCCGGCCGCTCCCGCCGAGTGCAGCGCCTCTTGTGAAGCGCCACTTGTGAAGCGACGATATCGAGTACGCGACAACGAGAGGTTCCAGGAGATCCGCCGTCGTGGGAAATCGTATCCCGACCGACTACTGGTCCTCTGCGTACTGCCGAACGGTCTGCCCTACAGTCGCTTCGGCTTCTCCGTCAGTAGCAGGATCGGAAACGCCGTGGTGCGTAACCGCATCAAGCGCCGCCTGCGTGAATCCATGAGGCATGCGGCAGGATGAAGTCCAGCCCGGTTGGGATCTGGTGTTCATCGCCCGCAAGCCGATTCGCAACGCGAACTATCACGAGATGGATGCTGCCTGTGCCCGCCTCGTCCGGCGGGCGCATTTGTTGCGTTCAGCACCTGCGCAGTGCGGCGAAATGCCGCACGACGCAGGCAGTAGCTTGAACGCAGAAGAGTAAGTCATGCGAAAAATCGTGCTCGCTTTGATCCGCTTCTATCAGATGTTCATTTCGCCGCTACTCGGAAGCAGCTGCCGGTTCTACCCCACCTGTTCCCACTACACCTACCAGGCGATTGAAACGCATGGTGTGCTGCACGGCGGTTGGCTCGGGACAAAACGCATTCTGCGCTGCAACCCGTTCAACCCTGGCGGCTTCGATCCGGTTCCTGGCGTGCCAAGCTGCGTCCGAGACCGACGCTCTGAGACAAGAGCCAGGAGACTGAATTATTGTGAAACGTAAGCATTTGATACTGCTGCTGCTCCTGGTTGTCGCAGCGTTGCTGTTGTCAGGCTGTGGCGTCCCGAGGACCGGCGTGGAGAATTTCAGAGAGGCGGACCCCGACGGGTTGTGGCAGACCCTTGTGGTCTGGCCGCTGGCCAACGCTCTCCTATGGATCAATGACTTCCTGGTTCGCATGGGCGCGGGCGCCAACAGTTGGGGCTTCGCCATCATCCTCTTCACTGCCCTGATCAAGGTGATCACGCTGCCCCTCACCATCACGCAGATTCGCGGCATGCAAGCGCAGCGCGAAATCCAGCCCAAGATCCAGGAGCTGCAGAAGAAGTACGGCAAGGACCGCGAGAAGCTCTCCCAGGAGCAGATGAAGCTCTACCAGGAGGCGGGCGTCAATCCGCTCAGCGGATGTCTGCCGCTCCTCGTACAGATGCCGATCCTGTTCGGCCTCTACGCTGCGATCGTGACGCTCGGCAACGAACTGCAGGGCGCCCAGTTCTTCTGGATTCCCAACCTGGCGTTTCCTGAATATACGCAAGGGATGAGTTGGATCTCCGAGAGCTTCCAAGCCGGAGACTACGCCACCCTCGTCGCCTATCTGGTGCTTCCCGTCCTGCTCGTCGTCACCCAGTTCATCATGCAGAAGTGGATGACGCCGGCCACGCCCGACACCGGCGGCGCCGGCGCAGGCATGACCAAGCAACTTGGTCTGATGATGACCTTCATGTTTGGTTTCTTCACCTTGCAAGTGCCTGCCGCACTTACGCTATACTGGGTCACCAGCAACCTGCTGCAGATGGGCCAGCAATGGTTTATTACCAGTCGCATGACCAGCGCAGCCGCCGCAGCCACCGCCGGTGCAGGTGTGGCGCCCAGCGACATGGTGGTCGAAGGCGTAGCTGTCGAGTCCAAAGAGGCGACCGCCGCAGCCTCCGCCAACGGCAGCGGACCAGCGCCCAAGCAACAGAAGAAGCCCAAACGACGTCGCTCTAAACGGAGATAAGCAATGGCCGAAAAAACATACGAGTTCACCGGAAAAACGGTCGATGAGGCAGTAGCTGAGGCGCTTTCGACACTCAAGGTTCCGCGCAGTGATGTTGCCGTGGAAGTGCTCAGCAAGAGGCAGTCGCGGAATCTTCGGCATCGGCAGTGAACCGGCTCGCGTGCGCATCACGCTGGAACCGGAACACAAGATCCGCACTGCAGGAAGAACAGGAGACGCCGATTGCGGAATCTCCCGCCGCCGATGCGCCGCCCGCAGCATCAGACGTTGCTCCGGCCCCGGCCGCCGATGTACCCGGGAGGGATACGACGCAGCCGGTCGTCGCGCGGCAGCCACAGCCGTGGATACAGGGGACGAAGACGCCGGTGCGGTCGACGAACCGCAGGCGAGCGAACCCGTGAAGGACGCCGCCGGCAAACGTGACGCAGACGGTGCGGACCTCTCCGACGACGAGCTCGCCGACGTGGCCGCTGAAATGTTGGGCGAGATTGTGCGACTCATGGGCTTCGAGGCCGCAGTCGTTGCAAGCTGGCAGGAGGATGACGACAACGACGGTTCGACCTATCTGTTGCTCGATATCGAGGGCGAAGACCTGGGCGCGCTGATCGGCCGTCGCGGCGAAACGCTGGCCAACCTGCAATACCTCGTTCGCCTCATGGTCAACCAGCGCATCAAGCAGTGGCGCAACATCGTGGTCGACGTCGAGAAATACAAAGAGCGACGCGAGGCGCAACTCAACCAGCTTGCCTTGCGCATGGCCGACCAGGTAGCAGATTCCGGCCGCGCCGCAGGCGCTGGAGCCAATGCCCGCCAACGAGCGGCGTCTCGTTCACATCGCCCTGCGCGATCACCCCCTTGTCTACACGCAGAGTTCGGGCGAGGACGACCGCCGCAAGGTGAACATCGTTCCCAGGGACACTGCTTCAGACTGATCGCACCTGCGGTGACCCACGTGCGCCTGCAATCCCGACAGCAAACATGCCCCGCCCGTGTGGGCGGGGCAGTTCTTTTCGGGTCAACCGGCGCGGCGATCGGTCGCACCCGCGCCCGTCATCCAGCCGGCTCGCGTTGAGGATTGACGCATGCGCCTCATCGCACTTTCACCGACGCCAACATCGCCGCTAACTGCGACGCAAATACATTGACCGGGAATGGTAGAAATGCTAGAATCCACAGCGAACTCGGACCGGCCTTCGCGGCCCGACATTCTGCTCGTAGGCCATGTAACGCAGGACCTGGAGACCGGCGACCTGGACGGTCCCTACCGCATCGGCGGTACAGTCAGCTTCGCTTCGGTCGTGGCAACCGATCTAGGGCGCCGGCCCGTGATCATTACGCGGGCGGCGGCCGCAACCGACCTCTCTGAACTGCCGCCGCAAGCGGAGTTGCACGTCCTGCCGTCGCCCGTTACGACGACGTTCGCCAATGTGTATACGCCGGAAGGTCGTATCCAGTACTGTTACGCGCAGGCGCTACCCATCTCCGTCGACGACATCCCACACGAGTTGAGGGCCCCGCGCACGGTGCTGCTTGGCCCGCTCGTCGACGAGATCGAGCCCGGCGTCGCCGCAGTCTTCGACGACAGACACGGTGGTCGGGGCCGTACCGCAGGGTTGGATGCGCGGCATGGGACGAAACCGGCCGCGTCCACAGCAAGGAATGGGAGAGCAGCTCGGAGATTCTGCCCTATCTCGATGTCCTAGTGCTTTCGCTGGAAGACATCGACTACGATCTGAGCCGCCTGGACCCCATGCTGGAGCAGGTCTCGCTACTTGTACTGACCGAATATCATGACGGCAGCACAGTCTATCGTCGCCTGGGGGACGGCAGCATCGAGATCATCAAGATACCGCCGCGCCGCGCGATCGAGCGCGACCCGACCGGCGCCGGTGACGTATTCACCACCGCGTTCATGATTCGGCTCCAGGAGACCGGTGATGCCGTGGAGGCCGCCCGCTTCGCCAATGTCACGGCGTCGTTCAGCGTCGAGCATCCCGGCGTGTCCGGCATCCCGTCGCGTGACCAGGTGTTCGCGTACATGCAGCAGCATCCCTTCGAGCCGGAAGCGATTTTAAGCGCCGAACGGGCTGCACCGGCCAGTCCCGCCGGCAAGAAGGGCTAGCCCATTCGGCGGTAGCATGTTGCGCAGCGCCGGTTTGTCACCCAACGCAAGAAAGTGGGCAACCTGAGGTTCCGGGCCAGCTAAGGGACAGGAATGACCGCCAAAGTCTTCGTGTTTGCCAACCAAAAAGGCGGCGTCGCCAAGACGACCACGACCGTCAACATGGGCGCGTACCTTGCCGCCGCAGGACGCCGCGTCCTTGTCGTCGATATGGATCCCCAGAGCAACGCGACAACGAGCCTGGGCGTGGACCCGCGCGGCCTGTCCATGAGCATCTACAACGTCCTCATCGGCGAGGCGCCCGTGCAGCGCGCGATCACGCTGACCGACCGTGTCGGGCTCGATCTGCTCCCCGCCACGACCGACCTGGCCGGGGCCGAAGTGGAGATGGCGCAACTCATGGCACGCGAGCGGCTGCTGGAACGGACTCTGCGCCCCCTGTTGGGCGTCTATGACTACATCCTCGTCGATGAGCCGCCCAGCCTCGGCCTGCTCACCATCAACGGTCTGACGGCGGCGCAGGACGGCGTGATCATTCCCGTGCAATGCGAATATCTCGCGATGGAGGGCCTCAGCCTTCTTTTGCAGACCATCCGCCAGGTGCGCGACGTGCTCAACGATCGGCTTGCCATCGCCGGCGTCGTGCTCACCATGTACGATGCGCGCACCAAGTTGGCGCAGGAGGTGGTTCGGGAAGTGCGGCAATACTTCCCGCGTGTCGCCTTCCGCACGGTCATCCCGCGCAGCGTGCGCCTGAGTGAAGCGCCCAGCCACGGCCAGCCCATCCTGGCCTATGCGCCGGACAGCGCCGGCGCCCTGGCGTACAAGGCCCTGACGCAAGAGTTTCTGGAGCGCACCGAGAAACTGCCGGCAGAAACGGCTGCCGCCTAGGGCGACGTGTGCGTGCCGCATGCGTGGAGAGGAATTGCATCATCATGGCAGACGACAGTAGCGGAAGCGGCTCCTCCATCCGTCGCGGACTGGGACGCGGCCTGGGCGCGCTTATCGTCAACACGGACCCGGAGCACGAGGCTGCGCACCCTGCGCAAACGTCCGCGCCGAGCCGCGGCGCGCAATCTATCGCCCTGGACGCCATAGGCCCCAACCCGCATCAGCCGCGCGCCAATTTTGACGAGGAGAGCCTGGCGGAGCTCGCCGCCTCCATCCGCGAGCACGGCATCATCCAGCCCCTCATCGTCACAGCAAACCCGGACCAGCCTGGGCGCTACTGGCTGATTGCGGGCGAACGTCGTCTGCGCGCTGCGCAGTTCGCCAAGCTTAGCGAGCGTTCCCTGCATCCTACGCGAGGCAAGCACACAGCAACTGCTTGAGCTCGCGCTCGTGGAGAACGTCCAGCGCGCCGACCTCAATCCCCTGGAAGAGGCGACGGCCTATCAGATGCTCATGGACCGCTTTGCCCTCACTCAGGAGGATGTCGCGCAGCGCGTCGGCCGCAGCCGCTCCGCAGTCGCCAACACGGTGCGTCTGCTCAACCTGCCCGCCGGGGTCCAGCAGGCCCTCATCGAAGACGCCATCAGCGCGGGACATGCGCGCGCCCTGCTTGCGTTGCCGGACGAGGCCGCCATGAACGAAGCTGTGCAGCGCATCCTTACGCGCGACCTGAATGTGCGCCAAACCGAGGAGCTGGTCAAGCTCCTCTTGCGCGAGGACGCGCGAAGCCGGAGGCGCTGAGCCGGAGAGCGCCCTCCCCGACCCACATGTCCAGTACCTGGAAAATCGCTTCCGCGACGCGCTGGGCACGCGCGTCAACCTGAACCGCAACCGCGATGGCAGCGGTCGCCTCGTCGTCCATTTCTACAACGATGAGGACCTCGAGGGTCTGCTCCACATCATCGCCGCCGGCGAAGACGACGTCTGACAGCCGAGAATACAGGCGAACGCCGAGCGTGACCACGCCTCCAACCCCTGGCCCCGGACCGGAACCGCCGTTTCGCCGCGTGCGCCACGTGGTGGGCGACAACACCTTGGGCTGGGCCATCATCGGGGCCAGCGCCATGGCGCGTCGCCACGTCGTCGCCGGCCATACGCAACCAACCTCCGCTGCCCGAGGAGGGCGTCCGCTATCCGGTGAGTAGTTCGCACGTGGTGGGCGTCTTCAGCCACGACGTCGCCCGCGCCCGCCAATTCGCCGACGAGGCTCAGATCGCGCACGCCTTCGTCAACCTCACCGACTTGCTCGAGCGGCACGACGTTCATTGCGTGTACGTGGGCGGCCATCCTCGCCACCACGCGCAGACGACGCTGGCCGCTCTGGCCGCGGGCAAACACGTTCTGTGCGAGACGCCAATGGCCCTCTCGCTGGACGACGCCACCGCCATGGCCCACACGGCCGCTGCGGCCGGCCTGCAGTTCGGCATGAACTGCGCGCGCGCGCGCTGATCCCGCCGTTCACGGCATGCGCGAGCATGCTCGTGCGCCGCGAGATCGGCGATATCCTCGGCGGCCGCGTCCACAACCTGTCGCTGCTCGAGCCCGCCTTGCAGACCTGGCGCATCCTGCCAAACGGCGGCGGCGTCATTTTCAACCGCAGCATCCACAGCATCGACCTTGTCCGCTGGCTGCTGCGGGACGAAATCGCTTCGGTCTACGCCCGCAGCACACTCCAGATCCTCAGCAACGTCGTGGAGGAAGACGTCGTCTGCCAGTTCGAAATGCGCCGCACGGGCAGAATCATCCAAGTGCACGACTCCTTCCTCGTTCCCCACAACACGACCAAGATCGAAATCTACGGCAGCGCCGGGACACTCGTTGCGCGCAACTGTTTTGTCGACGAACCGGCCAGCGAACTCCTGCTCGTGCAGAACCAGCGGCGCATGGTCGTCCCGCTCGAAGCGATGAATCCGTATCAAGAAATCGATCGCCCGCTTCAACGACGGCGTGCGCGGCCAGGGCCAGCCGCTGGCAGGCGGCGGCGACGGGCTGCACAACCTTGCCGTCGCGCTTGCCGTACGCGAATCCATGCGGTCCGGTCGCCTCGTCGCGATCCCGCCGCGCCTCGCGCAGCGTGGACGACCATTCCGTGCTCTGACGCAACGACGCGTTCCTCAACGCGCCCTGCAAAGCATCTTGGCTTTCGCAAGGTATGTTGAGGCCAAACAATCGCCGAAAAGTTGCAATCGGCATGGGCATCGGGTAGAATGCTTGCGACTTTGGACGGCATCGCGAACGTCTGGCCTCAGAGCGACGCAGGGCCCGCCGCACGAGAACATGGCAGGCAGCCGCCGCTCCGTCTCGACCCCACGCCGGCTGATGTTGCGCCGATGGTTCGCATATTCGTCCTGACACAAGTTGCTGTGCAGGAGGCAGTTCGATTCGGTCAGTTCCACTCAGGTCCAAGTTCCACCTAGGTTCACGTTCCAGACTGAGGCGATACCAACTATGGCGAGTGCTCCCAACGGTAATTTTGCGGTGATGAAGCAGGAGCAGGTGCAACAATATCTGCACGATTCAATCGCCGTGCCTGAAGAGTTGCAGGCCAACGTGATGGTCAGCACGCTCGACAAGGTCTACAACTGGAGCCGCAGCTCCAGCGTGTGGCCTCTGTTTTTCGGCTTGGCATGTTGCGCGATTGAGATGATCGCCACGGCCGCCAGCCGCTATGACCTGGCCCGCTTCGGCATGGAGGTCATGCGCCCGAGCCCGCGCCAGGCCGACCTCATGATCGTCTCCGGCACCGTCACCAAGAAGATGCTGCCGGCCATCGTGCGCATCTACAATCAGATGGCCGAGCCGCGCTACGTCCTGTCCATGGGCGCCTGCGCCACGGGCGGCGGCCCCTTCAAGGAGGGCTACAGCGTGGTCAGCGGCATCGACAAGTATATTCCGGTCGACGTGTACGTGCCGGGCTGCCCGCCCACGCCGGAGGCGCTGATCTTCGGTCTGCTGAAGCTGCGCGAGAAGATCGAACGACAGAGCATCATGCAGGTGCCCTGGTATCGCAAAGGCCAGTCGGAAGCGATCCCCGTGCCCATTCTGGGCCCGGACATTTTTGATCCGCGCCAGGTCCAGCTCATCAAGGAATACACGCTGGCGGTCGCCAAGGAGAGCGGCGGCGCCGGCGCCAAGGCTGCAGACGGCAAGCAGCGCGAGGCCGGCGACAAAAAGGAGCTTTCCGACAAGGCCAAGGCCCGCATCGAGCAGGCCAAGGCGCGCGCCGCGGCGAAGAAAGCCTGAGCGCAGGCTAGAGGCTACCGGTTGCACGCGCTTGCGGAAGCGCGTATGGTGCTTGACGTGATGCATGAAGATCCGCTTGAAGAGATTCTTGACGAGAGGCAACAGCAATGAGTGATGCAACTGTGACAGCCGAATCTCCTGACGTCGAAGAGACCGCGCCCCCTGCCCAATGAAGGCGCGGCGGATGGCGCTGTCATAGGCAAATGGGCGGCCGACTCGGAAGAAGCCCTGGTCGTGGCGCCGGACAAGCTGCTCCCTTATCTCACGCATTTGCGTGACAGGAGGGCTACGATCTCCTGTCCAGCGTCACGTGCGTGGACTACAGCGCCTACGGCGGCAAGGCGCGCAGCGGCGTGGGCGAACGTTTCGACGTTGTCTACCACCTGTACAGCACGTCCAAGGGCGGCGGAGCGCTGCCGCTGCACGTGCGCGTGCCGGAGAACGAGACCGTCCCGTCCGCTACATCGGTCTATCCGGGCGCGAATCTACAGGAGCGCGAAGTGTACGACCTGTTACGGCATCAAGTTCGACGGACATCCGAACCTGCGCCGCGTGCTCACGTGGGAGGGCTTTGAGGGCCATCCCCTGCGCAAGGACTGGAAGGAGGCGTACTTCGACGCCGACGCCAAGCCCTTCCGCAGCCGCCACCCAAACGGCAACTACGAGTGGCACGAGGACAAGATTCCCTGGGGCAAGAACACGCAATACCCCGCCGGCTGGGACCCGGACACCTGGAAGGACCCGGTCACATACGTGCCGGTCAGCCAGGAACCCGATTCCGAACGACAGGGTGAATTTGAGACGCAGGACATTGTCGTCAACATGGGCCCGCACCACCCCAGCACCCACGGCGTGTTCCGCATGTTGACGCGGCTCGAGGCGAGACGATCCTCGCCCTGGAGCCGGAGATGGGCTATCTGCATCGCAACCACGAGAAGATCGGCGAGCGCAACACCTGGCTCATGAACATGCCGTTCACCGACCGCTCGACTATATCAACTCCATGAGCAACAACCTCGGCTATGCTCTGGCCGTGGAGAAGCTGGCCGGCATCGAAGTGCCCGAGCGGGCCGAGTACATCCGCGTGATCATGGCGGAGTTGACCCGTGCGCTCAACCACATGTGGTCCATCGGCTTCATCCTCAACGACCTGGGCGCATTGCAGACGCCGGCGCTCTATGCCGTGGAAGAACGCGAGATCATCCTCGACCTGTTCGAGGAGGTCAGCGGGGCCCGCCTGATGTGCAACTACATGCGCTTCGGCGGCGTCATGCGCGACCTGACCGAGGGGTGGGAGGAGCGAGCCAGTATCTGGCCCACGACCGCATCCCCCGCGCGCTGGACAAGCTGGACAGGCTCATCAGCGACAACGAGATTGTCAAGGCCCGCGGTCGCGGCGTCGGCTACCTGTCGCCCGAAGACTTGATTGCCCTCAGCGTCAGCGGCCCGCAGATTCGCGCGGCGGGCATTCCCTACGACATCCGCAAGGCCGAGCCCTACTGCATCTACGACCGCTTTGACTTCGACATCCCGACGCTGCCGGAGGGCGACATCTACGCCCGCTACTACATTCGCATCTTGGAAGCGCGGGAGAGCGTCAAAATTCTGCAGCAGGCGCTGCGCGACATTCCACAGGGCGAGATTCAGGGCGGCAAGGGCGGCTATACCCTGCGCCCGCCGGAAGGCGAAGCCTACCACCGCATCGAGGCGCCAAAGGGCGAGCTCGGCTTCTATGTCGTCAGCGACGGCAAACCCAACCCGTATCGGTATCATGTTCGGTCGCCAAGCTTCATCAACATCAACGCGCTGGGCCCATGTGCATCGGCTACAAAGTCGCGGATGCCGTGGTCATCCTCGGCGCCATCGACATCGTCTTGGGCGAAGTGGACCGCTAGGAGAATTGCACTAGGAGAGTCAGATGTTTGGAACTGGACTACTGAAGGGCCTGAGTGTCACGCTCAAGCACTTCACGAATACGTACAATGACGATCGCAAGAAGGTGCCCAGTCGCTACGAGGACAGCATTGACTTGGGCGACGGGCGCCGCATCCTGCACCAGCCGGCTGGACATGGAGGGGCTGATCACGATTCAGTACCCGGAAGAAAGACGCATTCTGCCCGAACGCTTCCGCTATATTCCCATGCTGCTCTGGGACACGGAAAAGGACGAGGATCGCTGCACCGCCTGCGGCATCTGCGCCAAGGTATGCCCGCCTCAGTGTATCTGGATCGTGCGCGACAGCGACGAGGCCGGCAAACCGGTTACGCGTCCGCTGAGTTCTACATCGACGCGGCCGTTTGCATGAGTTGCGGCTTCTGCGCGGAGTTCTGCCCGTTCGACGCCATCAAGATGAACCACGACGTCGAGCTGGCCGTCTTCGACCGCTACCCGCAGCTCGTCTATGACAAGGCGGAGCTCACTGTTCCGATCGAGTACTATGCGGCTCTGTGGCCAACCAATACGCCGAGGAAGAAGAGGTGCGCGCAGAGGCCGAAGAAGCCGAACGCGCCAAGGCCGAAGCCAAGGAAAAGGCCGCCGCTGAAAAGGCCAAGCAAGCCGCGGATAAGCCCAAGCGCACGCCCGAAGAGATCGAGGCCATGAAGAAGAAGGCCGCGGAACGTTCGGCGGCGGCCAAGGCAAAGCAGCAGGCGGTGACGGCGACGCGGACGCGAGAGCGCGCGAAGCGAGCGCGCCTCGAAGAACTGAAGCGCAAGGCCGCCGAACGCGCCAAGCAACGACGCGAGGCCGGCGAGTAGGCGACGCTGGGACGGGCGAACCCCGGCCCAGGCATCGGCTGGCGATTGCGTAACAGACAAGGGCCGACGTATCGGGCCAGACCTGCACGGCTGCACGTCTGGCCTGTTCCATCTGTACGGCGTGCCTTCGTCCGCATGAAGCGAGCGTCGTGGCGCAGAACCGGGTGTACCCAGGAGCTGGATTGGGAAGCGACGCATCGCCTGCCGACGCGCAGATAGGGTGAAGCAGGCGAGCGTTGGAAGGGAAGAATCATGACCGTTACATTGAAATACATGGGACACTCCACCTTCACGGTGGACGCGGACGGCGCGAAGCTGGTGATCGATCCGTTCCTTGCCCCGCATAACCCGCTGGCCCCGGTCGCGGCCGACGATGTGGAGGCCGACTACATCCTGATCTCCCACGGACATGGCGACCATATTGCCGACGCAGCGTCCATCGCCAAACGCACGGGCGCCCTTGTCATCAGCAACCCGGAAATCATCGGCTGGCTACACGACCAGGGCGTCGAAAACGGCCACGGCATGAATATCGGCGGCGCGTATACCTTCCCCTTTGGCCGGGTCAAGATGACCATCGCCCATCACAGCTCCGGCCTGCCCGACGGCAGCAACGGCGGCAACCCTTGCGGCCTGCTCATCCACTTCAACGACGGGCACGACGTCTACTTCGCCGGCGACACCGCCCTCACCTACGATATGAAGCTGATCGGCGAAGCAGGCGGCGTCGACTTGGCCCTGCTGCCCATCGGCGACAACTTCACCATGGGACCGGACGATGCGGTGCAGGCAGCCCAGTTCGTCAAGGCCAAACACGTCATTCCGATCCACTACAACACGTTCCCTGTGATTGAGCAGGACCCCAATGCCTTTGTCGACACGCTGCGCGTGGTGGCCGAGATCGATTGCACGGTCCTGGCCCCGGGCGAGGAGTTCACCCTTGTATAGCCCACCGCCTGCGCATCGGGGTCGAGCACACGTTCTGAGTTTGAGGAATCTACTGGCCGGGAGATAGTTTGATGAGTACCAGTGAATTTGCACTACAGTCGAAAGCGGAGTTGCTTTTCCCCGCGCACCTCATTCCCACCCTGCGCGAACTGCGGGGCGATGAATGGCGTGAACTGGTGGACCGGGTCACTTCCCTGCCGGAAACGCACCCAGACTCGCTGGCGTTCGTCCTCATGATGATCGAGTTGGACGGCTGCCTGCGCTGCAACAGCAACAACTACAAGTTCCTGCGCGGCTGCTTTCTCTGCGCCACGCAGGCGGTGCAGTCCTTCAAGGGGACAGATGCCGACCTGATCGATCTCTTCGGCAAGGCCAAGAACGAGCTCGAGATGCAATTGCAGCGCGGTGTGCGACCCGGCGAGCTCAAGATCGCCGTCTAGGCGATAGCGAATCCGCACCCCCTATCGAGGCAGCTACGCGCCAGCGCGGACAGCGCTGGCGTCTTCTTGGAAAGCTATCCGGAAGGAAGCGTGGAATGCAGAGCCCTGGACCTGCAAGACCAGGCTCACAGCGACAAGCAGGTGAAGAGGCAGCCATGCGCGTCGCCATCATCGGCGGCGGCGTGGCCGGGCTGGCCGCGGCGTACGACCTTGCCGGTCGCTCCAACGATGCGGTTCCTGTGCGCGTCGACGTCTACGAAGGCGGCTCCGAGCTGGGCGGACTGGCGGCGGGCTTTCGCGGCCGGCCGGACTGGGAGTGGCCGCTCGAACGCTTCTACCACCATCTCTTCACCAACGACGACGCCATCATCGGCCTGACGGGCGAGATCGGCCTGGCGGACAAGCTCACGGTCCATGCGCCAATCACCGCCATGTACCGGCATGGCGCACTCTATCCGCTGGACTCGCCGATGCGCGTGCTGCGCTTTCCGCATATCCCCATCTGGGACCGCCTGCGCATGGGCGCGGTGCTCGCCTATCTGCGCTATGACCCTCGGCGACCGTGGCGGAAGTATGACCGTATCCTGGCCGACGAATGGCTCTCACGATGGATGGGCAGCAAAGCCTACGCCGCCGTGTGGCAACCCATGCTGCAGGGGAAATTCGGCGCCCGCTATGACCAGGTCAACCTGGCTTGGTTCTGGGCCCGCATCTACAAGCGCACATCCAAGCTCGGCTACTACGAAGGCGGCTTTCAGTCCTTCGTGGACGCCCTTGCCGCGTGCAGCGCAACAGCGCGGCGTCGCCGTCCACACGCAACGTCCCGTCGCCCGCATTACTCAGACTCGACACAGGCGCATACATGCTGCTGGACACAGAGGGGCGGCAAGAATCCTACGACGCCGTCCTGAGCACCGTCGGCCCCGGCCTCATGGCCAAGCTGGCGCCCGATCTGCCGGCCGACTACCTCTCCAGCCTCACCAGCCTGCAGAGCATGGGCGCGGTCGTGCTGACCGTCGCCCTCGACCGCCAACTGATGCGCGAGGTCTACTGGGCCAACATTCCCAAACAGGAGGGCCTGCCCTTCCTCGCCCTGGTCGAGCATACCAACATGATCGACCCCGCGCACTATGGCGGCGATCACCTGCTCTACATCGGTGACTACCTCGAGCCCGACCACCGCTACTTCGACCTCAGCGCCGACGAGCTTCTGGCCGAGGTCCTGCCCCACCTGGCCAAGTTCAATGCAGAGTTCCGGCCGGAGTGGGTGAAGGGCGCCTGGATCCACAAGGCGAAGTATGCGCAGCCCGTGCCGCCCATCGGCTATGCAGACATGATCCCCGCCATCCGCACGCCGTTGCCCGGGCTCTACTTCGCCTCCATGAGCCAGGTCTACCCGTGGGACCGGGGAACGAACTACGCCGTGGAGATCGGGCGCAGCGTGGCCGCAATGATTGATGAGGACATCGACGCGGGCGTCGTGCGCGGCATCGCAATTGGATGGCGCCTTGCAGCCATGACGGCAGCCGGGTATGCGATACTGAGTGAGACGGCATCCTGAGGCGGCATCTGAGGCGGCGCCGGGCCGGCTGGCTACTGGCCCAAACAGCGGTTCCTGGGCAACGATCTCCTGAAGGCGCAGTCTGTGACAGGAACAGCGCCGCCATTTCGTTGCTGTGCAAGCAGGAAACCATGCACACGGAAATACACGCAGACTGAATTGCGCTAGACTGAATTGCGCTAGACTGGATTGCGCTAAACCCAATTGTGGTAGACCGAATATCACTAGAGAACAAGAAGCGTCAGGATCGATTGAGAGGATATCATTATGTCAAATCAACCGGCCGACCAGGCGGCGATTACCGAGGAGGCTGTCCGCAAGGCCCTCGCCACCGTCCAGGAGCCTGAACTGCACAACGACCTGGTCACGCTGAACATGGTGCGCGACATCGCCGTGAACGGCGCGGACGTTGGCTTCACCATTGTGCTGACCACGCCGGCCTGCCCGTTGCAGGGACAGATCGAAGAAGAGAGCGTCGCCGCCGTCAAGCTGATCCCCGGCGTGCAGAACGTCGCCGTCCGCTTCGACGCCGATGTGCGCAGCGACAGCCGCATCGCGGGCAAGCTCGACATCCCGATCAAGAACGTCATCGCCGTCGCCAGCGGCAAGGGCGGCGTCGGCAAGAGCACCGTCGCGACCAACCTGGCCGTCAGTCTGGCGCAGCATGGGGCCAAGGTCGGCGTGCTGGATGCCGACATCTACGGCCCCAACATCCCGATGATGTTCGGACTCGAAGGCCCGCCGGAGATCAAGGACCAGAAGCTGATTCCGATGGAGGCCTACGGCGTCAAGGTCATGAGCATGGGCTTCCTCATGCCCGAAGGCGAGGCGCTTGTCTGGCGCGGACCCATGCTGCACAAGGCCATCCAGCAGCTTCTCGAGGATGTGGCGTGGGGCGAGCTCGACTATCTCATCGCCGACATGCCCCCTGGCACGGGCGATGTCCAGCTTAGTTTGGCGCAGAACGTGCCGCTCACCGGCGGCATCATCGTGACCAGCCCGCAGGCCGTCAGCGTCAGCGACGCACAGCGCGGGGCCACGGCCTTCGCCCACATGGACGTGCCCATCATCGGCGTGATCGAGAACATGAGCGGCGAGGTCTTCGGAACGGGCGGCGGACAAATCGTCGCCAACGGCATGGGCGTGGAGTTCCTCGGCGCCATCGAGCTCGACCCGCATGTGCGCATCGGCGGCGACGCCGGGCGGCCCATCGTGATGGCCGAACCGGAAAGCGAGACGGCCAAGGCATTTCGCATGCTCGCGCGCAAAATCGCCGCCCGCATCAGCGTCATGGCCCTGGCCCCCACGCCGCAACTGCGCATCAACTAGCCGCGTATGCAAGTCTTCCGGGGAGCGACGGGGCGCTTCGCCTCGCATCCGCTAGGGGGCTTCCCGGAAGACTCGGCCAGGCCTGCCGAGCGTGTACCTTCGCCGGCGCCACATATAGTACAATACCCTCACCGTGGAGCGAATGACCTTTCTCCGCCCCATTTGTTCACTTCATATCGGCCGACATCAACCGGCTGCGTCCAAGCCGCCGCATGGAGAGCGCCCTGCGCATGTTGACCAACATCGAGATTGCGGTCTTCATCGTCCTCGTAGCCGCCTCCGCGGCCTATGCATGGATCGGCTTCCGCGCGGTCTACCGCGTGATCCGGCGCGGGCCGGGCCCCGCGCCCACGTGGGGGGAAGCCAGGTCGCGGGCATGGGACGCCCTGAAGACGTGGACCCTGGAAACACCCATCTGGAAAGTGCGCCGCGTTTCAGACCTGTTTCACATCGCCATTGCGTGGGGCTTCATCTTCTACGCCCTCGTCAACGTCGGGCGACCTGCTCTACGGTCTCTTCGGCGTCACGCTCTTCGGCCACGGCCCCGTGGGCGACCTCTATCGCCTCGCCGCCGATCTCGCGTCCGTTGCGGTACTCGCGGGCATGGTCTACTTCCTCCTGCGGCGCTTTGTGTTCGACAAGAAGACCCTGTTGTACCGCGAGAATATTCTCCTGTTGGAGAGTGTGCGCGACGGCGGGCCTCGCCGCGACTCGCTGATTGTCGGCGGCTTCATCCTGCTGCACGTGGGTTTCCGCCTCACGGGCGAGAGCTTCCACATCGCCCTGCAGGGGGCCGACCCGTACCAGCCCTTCGCCACGGGGTTGAGCGGACTGTGGGCAGCCTGGAGCGAACCCGCCCTCGTCGCCGGGCAGCATCTTTCGTGGTGGCTCGCCATCGGCCTCATCCTGCTCTTCATTCCGTATTTCCCCTATACCAAGCATTTCCACCTCATCATGTCCGGGGCCAACTTCCTCACCAAGCCGCAACGCACCTCCCCCGGCGCGCTGGACCCCATCGATTTTGAGGACGAGAGTGTGGAGGAATTCGGCGTCGCCCGCATCGAAGAGCTGCCCTGGACCCACCTCGTCGACGCGTACGCCTGCATCATGTGCAACCGCTGCCAGGACGCCTGCCCCGCCTACGTCACCGGCAAGGAGCTCTCCCCGGCCGCGCTGGAAGTCAACAAGCGCTACTACCTCAACGCCCACCTGGAAGAGCTGGCCGCCGGCGCGCCGTCCGAGCGCCCGCTCATCGACTATGCCATCAGCGAATCCGCCGTGTGGGCCTGCACGGCCTGCGGCGCTTGCGTGGACATCTGTCCCGTGGGCAATGAGCCCATGTTCGACATCATGTACCTGCGCCGCCGGCAGGTGCTCATGGAGAACGCGTTCCCCGATCAGCTCCAGCAGGCCTACCGCGGCATGGAGCGCAACGGCAACCCGTGGAATCTCAGCGCCGGCGACCGCATGGCCTGGGCCGGCGGTCTCGCCGTACCCACCATCGAGGAGAACCCGGACCCGGACATTCTGTGGTGGGTGGGCTGCGCGCCTGCATACGATCCGCGGGCCAGGGAGACTGCGCGCGCTTTCGCACAGGTGCTGCACGCGGCCGGCGTGGACTTCGCGGTGCTTGGCGATATGGGAAACCTGCACCGGCGACGCGGCCCGTCGCTCCGGCAACGAGTATCTTTTCTACGAGCTGGCCCAGACCAACATCGAGACGCTCAACGAGGTGGCGCCGAAGCGCATCGTGACCACCTGTCCCCACTGTCTGCACACGCTGGGCAAGGAGTACGGCCAGTATGGGGCGCGATATTTGGACGCCTGCGACGTCATCCACCATTCCCAGCTTCTCGCCGAGCTGGAAATCGAAGGCCGCATCCCGTTCCAGGCGGAGACTGCGGCCGATCGCATCGCGTCGGTCACGTTCCATGATCCGTGCTACCTGGGCAGGCAGAATGGCGTGACCGAAGCGCCGCGCCAGGTCCTCACGCGGCTCAGCGTGGAGGTCAACCGGGAGATGCCGCGCCACGGGGCGCAGTCCTTCTGCTGCGGGGCCGGCGGCGCACAGATGTGGAAAGAAGAAGAGCCGGGCGCGGAAGCCGTCAGCGCGGACCGCTATCGCGAAGCTGCGGCCACCGGCGCGAGACCGTCGCCACCGCCTGCCCCTTCTGCCTGACCATGCTGACGGACGCACGCAACAACGCAGGCGAAGGCCCGGCAGTCAAGGATATCGCCGAACTCGTCGCCGACCGCCTCGTGTGACGACAAAGAATGTTGCATTTTGATGTTCCATTCGCAAGACTTATGCTCGATCGGGTTCGGCAAGCACTTCGCCCCACAACGATTTCTTGATGGCCCGCAGCCGCACTGATATACTGTGCCCAGTTTCGGCACAACACAGCGCGTGCCCAGGCCATGCGCTTGCCTGTACGCGCGGCGCCATCTTGCGGAGCAACCGAAAGCGGCAATGAGCGATAGTCACCGTGCAACCCACGCTAAGCCCCGTAATCGTCGCCAGCGAGAACGGACGGGCGGGCATGTTCGCCGCCATGCAGCTCCTGCGGCGGGCGGCGCCGCCCTGGACGCGGTCGAACTCGCCGCGCGCATTACCGAGGACGATCCGGACGACCACACGGTGGGCTATGGCGGCCTGCCCAACGTCCTGGGTGACGTCGAGCTAGACGCAAGCATCATGGACGGCCGCACGCTGCAAAGCGGCGCGGTGGCCGCCCTGCGCGGCTACGGCAACCCCGTGGTCATCGCGCGCCAGGTCATGGAGCGGCTGCCGCATGTGATGCTAGCGGGCGAAGGCGCGGCCCAATTCGCAGCGAGATCGGCTGCGCGCCCCGCGACCAGCACACGGCCGAGTCCCTGGCCCGCTGGCGCGAGCGATTCGCGGACTATGGCCTGGACCCGGATGCGACCGCAGACACGATCGAAACGGCCGCGACGTTGACCCGGCCCCACAATCTTCAGACTACGCCGCCGCCTGCGATGGAGAATCGCTTCGGCACGGTCAACTTCCTGGCTCTCGACCAGCACGGCGACCTGGCTTCGTCCGTGAGCACCAGCGGTCTGGGCTGGAAGTACCCCGGACGTGTGGGCGACAGTCCCATCATCGGGGCGGGCAACTACTGCGACAATCGCTACGGCGCTGCGGCGTGCACCGGCATGGGCGAACTCGCCATCCGCGTCAGCACCGCCCGCAGCCTGGTGCTGTATATGAAAAGCGGCATGCCCCTGCGCGAGGCGGGAGCGGAAGCGCTACGCGACCTGTGGCAGTTGGGAAGCGAACCGGGCCGCTATATGAACATCGTGGCGCTGACGCCGCAAGGCGATCACGCAGGCTTCACGACCGTGCCCGGCAAGCAATACATCTACATGTCGTCGACTATGGAGGAACCGGCCCTCGCCGATCGGATTCTGTTGCACTCGTAACGCTAGATCGGACGGGCGCGTTGCGCGGCCGTTCTCAGGGCAGGGCACAAGAAAACACTGAAGATAGAACCCAGTGCAGAGCCATGCAACCCAATACGCAATTTCACAAACGATTGATTTGGCAGGGAGAACCATGAGCAACTACGACTATGACCTTCTCGTCCTCGGCAGCGGTCCCGGCGGTTACGTCGCGGCCATTCGCGGCGCACAGCTCGGCCTCAAGACCGCCATCGTCGAACGCGAAAACTTGGGCGGCGTCTGTCTGAACTGGGGCTGTATCCCCACCAAGGCGCTCATCCACAACGCCGACGTGCTGGAGACGTTACACGAAGCGGACAAGCTCGGTTTCACCTTCGACAACCTCACCGTTGACTACTCCGCGGCCGTCAAGCGCAGCCGCAGCGTCTCTGAACGGCAGACGAAGGGCGTCTCCTTTCTCATGCGCAAAAACAAGATCGACGTCATCGAAGGCCACGGCGTCTTTGTCGACGCGCACACGGTGAAGGTTTCGCCCGCCGAGATCAATCCGGAGGGCGAAGAGCGCACTGTCACTGCGGAAAACTTCATCGTCGCCGTCGGCGCACGCGGACGCGGCCTCCCCGGCGCAGAAATCGACGGCGAGCAGATCATCCAGTACCGGGACGCCATTGTGATGGACGAATTGCCGGAGAAGCTGATCGTGGTGGGCTCCGGCGCCATCGGCATGGAGTTCGCCTACATCTACAATACCTATGGCGTGGACGTCACCGTCGTAGAGATGTTGCCCCAGGTTCTGCCGTTGGAGGACGAGGAAGTCTCCGCGGAAGTGGCAAAGGCCTTCCGCAAGGCCGGCGTCAAGGTCCTCGTCAACACGCGCACCGAGGAGGTCAAGAAACTGAAGAATGGCGTCAAAGTCACCGTCAAGAACCTGGAGGACGAGTCCACCGACACGCTCGAAGCCGACAAGGTGCTCATGGCCATCGGCATCCGGCCCAACACAGAGAACGCGGGGCTCGACGCCGCGGGCGTGGAACTGGACGAGCGCGGTCACGTCACCATCGACGAGAACATGCGCACGAATGTGCCGCACATCTACGCCATCGGCGACTGCACGGGCAAGCTCGCCTTGGCCCACGTGGCCAGCGCCCAGGGCATCGTGGCCGCGGAGACCCTGGCCGGCGTGGATACGATCCCGTTCCCGGCCGAACGGTACACGTTCATGCCGCGCTGCACCTTCTGCAGCCCGCAGGTAGCCAGCCTCGGCATGACCGAACAACAGGCCAAGGACGCGGGCTACGAGATCAACGTGGGCAAGTTCCCGTTTATGCCCAACGGCAAGGCGCAGGCGCTGGGCGAGCGCGTCGGCTTCATCAAATTGATTTCCGACGCCAAATACGGCGAGATCCTTGGCGCACACCTGGTGGGACCGGAAGTCACTGAGCTTCTGCCGGAACTGAGCCTGGCCCAGTTCATGGAGATCACGCCGGCGGAGATCGCGCGCACGGTGCATTCGCACCCGACGTTGAGCGAAGTGATCATGGAGGCCGCCCACGCCGTCGAAGGCCACTCGATACACATGTAGCCATCCGGCCGCGTGCATGTCCTTCCCGAGAACGCGGGCATGTAGGACAGAGGCGCGGGCGCCGTCCCTATGACCACGACGTGGCAGCTCGCCAGCACAACGCTCGACATCCAGGTCCGTTTCGCGGAAACGGACCTGATGGGCGTGGTGCATCACAGCGTCTACCTCGTGTGGCTGGAGGCCGGCCGCATCGCCTGGCTGGACGCGGCCGGCATGCCGTACACCGAGATCGCCGGCGGCGGCAACCATTTCGCGGTGACGGGCGTTCGTGTGGAGTATCGTGCGCCTGCTCGTTTCGGCGACGTTGTGCAGGTGTCCACGCGGCTCGAGAATCTACGCAGCCGCCAGGTCTCGTTCGCTTACGAAGTGCGCAACGCGGCCGGCGGCGCGCTGCTCGCCACGGCGACGACCGACCACGTCTGCGTCGATCTCGGCGCAACCATTGCGCGCATTCCCGACCATGTGCTTCGCCGCATGAGGGCCGGTGCAGAATCTATTGACCGCCACAACCTTACGCGCGGCAGGATCCAGTGAGGTAGACGCATCCATGATCCACGTTGAGCAGCACGGCCCAGTCACAGCCATCCGCATGGCGCGCACTTTCCTGGGGCGCCCCGTCTACTGGACAGCGGCCTATTGGGTCGACGGGCTGCTCATCGACAGCGGTCCGCCTTGTACGGCGGGCCAGTTGGTGCGCTTCCTGAAGGGCCGCGGCGTCGACCAAGTCGCGGTCACCCACGCGCACGAAGACCACGTGGGCGGCCTGGCGCACCTGCAGCGAGCCTTTCCGGACGCACAGATCTACGCGCCGCGTGGCGCGCACCAGTCCATCGCCAATCCCTCGCTTCTGCGCATGGAGTATTTCCGCCGTGCCATGTGGGGCCGCCCGGAACCCGTGCGCGGCCTGCGCTCGCTGGATGACGTGGACGACCGCATCTCCACGCCCTCCTATACGTTCCGCGTGATCGAGACGCCGGGCCACAGTCCGGCGCATGTCAGCTACTTCGAGCCCGCGCAGCGCTGGCTCTTCTGCGGTGACGCCTTCATCGGCGGCGAGGACCGCGCCTGGCCGAAGTCCTATGACCTCTTCGGCGTAGTCAGCAGTCTGCGCGCCCTGGCCAGCCTGCGCCCGGAACGCATGTTTCCCGGCAGCGGACGCGTGCGGCGCACGCCTCTGCCGGACATACACGCCAAGATCGGCTACTACACGCGCTTGGCGGAACAGGTCGCCGAGCGCCAATCCAGCGGCGCCGGCATGGGCGACATCGTCACCGCCCTGCTGGGCGGCGAATCGCGAATGCACTTCTGGACCGGAGGCCACTTCTCGGCCGCGAATCTGATCCGAGCGTGCCAGGAGTACAACGCTCTGCTGAAGCCCGACATCTTTGCGGAATTCGACCTGTCAGACGAAGTGACGGATGACGAGGCGGAGGACATGTTCCGCCCGCCCCATTCACGCTCAACAGATCTGACGATTTGAGCGGCGTTCGGCACACTGCGTACGCAATTGGAGAGTTATGCGAGTTCTAGTCACCGGCGGAGCCGGCTTCATCGGCAGCCGGCTTGCCAACCAACTTCACCGCCGCGGCCACTATGTGCGCGTCCTGGACGACCTGAGCAGCGGCAACCCCGCCAGCCTCGTTGAGGGCGTCAACCTCAACCGCGGCGACGTGCGCGACGTGCCCAAGCTCTGGTCCTTGCTGCAGGGCGTGGAGGTCGTCTACCACCTGGCGGCCCGGGTGAGTGTGCCCGCCTCCGTCCTCTATCCGCGCGAATACAACGAGGTCAATGTGGGCGGCACCGTCAGCCTGCTGGAGGCCTGCCGCGATGTGGGCGGCGTATCCAGAGTCGTGCTCGCCAGCAGCGCGACAGTCTACGGCGATCACAGCGCACAGCCCGTGGCCGAGGATCGCGACGTACGCCCGGCCGCGCCGTATGCGGTCAGCAAGCTCGCCGCCGAACAATATCTCTTCACGTTGGGCAGGCTGGGCGGCTTCCAGACGGTTGCGCTGCGCATCTTCAACACCTACGGTCCGGGGCAAGACGCGCCCCCGGCGCACGCCCCCGTCATTCCCCAGTTCGTGCAGCAGATCGCGGGCCACGGCTCGGTCGTCGTCAACGGCGACGGCAGCCAAACGCGCGATTTCGTCTACATCGACGATGTCGTCGACGCCCTCATCGGCGCAGGTTCGGCCGCGGACGTGGACGGGCAGATCATCAACGTGGGCAGCGGCGAAGAGACGGCTATCCGCGATCTCGTCGCCCTCATCGGCCAGATTACGGGACAGGACGCCAATGTTCTGTACAACACCGAGGCCTCCGGCGGCATTGCCCGCCTGGTCGCCGACGTGCGCAAGGCCGAGCGCCTGCTAAAGCACCGCCCAAAGGTGCAACTGGAGCGCGGGCTGCGCAAATTGCTCGACGAGGATCCCAACTACCGGCGCGCCGCCGCAGGCCACTATCAGTCCGTGACCTCCGGCAATCGGCCGGCAAGCACAGGAAACCAATCATTATGACCAAACGCGCCTTTGCGGCCATTTCGTTGGCGGCTATGGTGAGCGCCGCACTCGTTCTGGGCGGTTGCGCCGCCAGCGGCGGCGATCGAGTGCTCTCGGCCTATTTGAACTCAAACATCGACCAGGTCGACAAGGCCATCAGCGTCGACGACAGCCCCATGCGCTTCGTCGTGGAGCCCGGCACGCCGGCGCGCGGCATCGGCGAAGACCTCGTCGCCGCCGGTCTCATCAGCGATGACTTGCTGTTCGAGGCCTATGTACGCGTCAACAATCTGGCCGAGAAGCTGGAGGCGGGCACGTTCATGCTTACCCCGTCCATGACCATGGCCGAGATCGTGGACGCCTTGCAGGACGCGGAGGCCACCAGCATCAGCATCACGATTCCGGAAGGCTGGCGACTGGAGCAAGCGGCCGAGTATCTGGGCGAGACCGGAATCTTCGCCGACTATGACGCTACGGAAGAGACCACGGGCGCAGACGCGTATCGCGAACAGGCGCTCGGCGGCGACCTGACGGGCCTCGACCCCGCGCTGCTATCCGTTTCTACAGGAACGGCCCGCAGGCGCGAGCCTGGAGGGGTTTCTCTTCCCCGACACCTACGACATCCCCGCCGTGGGCACGGTCCCGGCCGACGTACTGAGCCGCCAACTGGACAACTTCGCCGCCAAGGTCCTCCCCGCCTACGAGGAGGCCATCGCCGCCGGCACGACCGATCTCGACCTCTACACTGTGCTCACGCTGGCCAGCATCGTCGAGCGCGAAGCCGTCATCCCGGAGGAGCGGCCCGACATCGCCGCCGTCTACCTCAACCGGCTGGAGAATGGCATCGCGCTGGAGGCCGACCCGACCGTGCAATATGCGATGGGGTATCAGGAGGAAAGCGGCCAATGGTGGAAGACGCCCGTCTTCCTGGAGGAGTACGGCAGCGTCATCAGCCCGTACAACACGTATCTGAACGCCGGCCTCCCGCCCGGCCCCATCGCCAGCCCCGGCCTCAGCAGCATCCGGGCCGTGCTGGAGCCGGGTGACCACAACTACGTCTACTTCGTGGCCGTAGGAGACGGCACGGGCGCCCATGTTTTTGCTTCGACCTGGGATGAACACGTGGCGAACGTGCGGCAATACGAGGCGCGGCCGTAGGGAGGCTCGCCGCAAGGGGAGTTCAGGTTCCCTTCCTGCGCGTCCCTGCTGCACATCCCTACTGCACGGGTCGATTCAGTTTCGATTCTCTGTGGGATTCACGCGTCCGGCGTCGTGGATCGCCATTGGCATCGGAGATACCGGTGGCGGCGGGTCTTGGGCCACGCGCAGCAAGGCGGCCACGCCCGACACTTCCGTCGACAAGATAGAAATCCGGATCCGGCAGACAAACAGACGAGCGCGCGGTGATCCTCCGGCAGATAGCGCAGCTCCTGCCGATAGCGCCGCATGCTGTCCAGGTCGTCCAGCGCCAGCCCATGCACTGTGCGCACAAAGATGATCGTGAAGGGATTCTCCGTCGGCAAGAGGCGCACGCCGAACTCCTCCAGCAGCGCGCGCGTCAAGTCGCTGCCGGCGCTGCCCGAGGCGGCCGCGAAGTCCACGGTCACGCCGTAGACCGCCAGCCGGTCGGCCACGTCATAGTTGGCCGTCGGCTTGGCCCGGTTCCACGCCGCCTCCACATAGCGCCGATCGGTCCACTGCGCGGCGCCATCCTCTTCCCACTCGTCGACGATGCCCATGGCGCGCAGTTGGCGCTGGATATCTCGCTCGTCAGACGGCCCTCGCCACAACAGCCGCTCGATGCCGAACTCCTCCGTCAGCGCCCGAATCAAGTCGCGCCGCACCGAGTTGGGCTCTTGAATGGTCACGGGAGCGACCGACTGGCGCACGGTCTGGCGGATGAATTCCGCAATGGTGTGCGCCTGGCTGCTTTGGCGCGCACTG
The DNA here is from genome assembly GCA_963752485.1 of uncultured Chloroflexia bacterium. GTDB lineage: Bacteria > Chloroflexota > Anaerolineae > Caldilineales > Caldilineaceae > JASGTU01. The sequence goes on along the minus strand of CAVVYP010000005.1, from coordinate 207,072 downwards.
TCCCCGCCGGGCGCTGCGCGCAGGATGCGCTCCATTTCCTGCCGCCACGCTGCCTCGCCCCACAGGCTATCCAGCCGCTCCTCGCTGCGCTGCCCATGCGCGTCCAGCCGCGTGCGCAGATAGGCCAGACAGCGATCCCATAGCTGCTGGTTGAAATAGGGAACGTAGAGATAGCTCTGGTGGATGCCGCCGGCGGGCACGACCGGCATCTTCGGCGGCGTGCTCAGGTCGTGCAGCTCCTCCATCGCCTCGCGCAGCATCTGCTCCCAGTTGCCCAGAATCTGAATCAGCCGCCTGTGCATGCGCACCAAGCCGTCATGCGTCTGCGCCTGCAACCCTGCGGTCAACTCGGCGCGCGCCAGTTCGATGCGCGCCATGCGCTGATTGCGCATGCGTGTGCGATGCATTCGATAGGTGATCAGCCCGGCCGTCACCAGCCCCACGGCAAGACCGGCCAGCGCCAGCCCGTCGCGCTGCGGGTTCCAGCCCAGGCCGCCGATCCACACATAGCTGAGCGCGAACAGCGCCACCAGACGCGAAGGCAATCGCGGCCCGCAGCAAAATGGAGCCCAGCCCGGACGTTTGTTCCACCGTCTCCCGATAGTTCACCTGCCACTCGTGCAGCGCCTGCTCCTGCTGGATGCGGTCCAGCTCGCGCATGCTGGGCGTAAGCTCCAGCTCCAGTTTCTGCAGCGACTCCTCGGCCTCGTGCAGCCAGCGCTGCGCCTGCTCCTGGGCGCGGATCAGCCCTGCCGGCGACGCCGCAAGCAGATCGAGCGTGCGCCGGTGCATGTTGGCCAGCAACTGCGGCACCATGCGCCCGTCCGCCTCCAGACCGGCCGCAAACGCCAGGCTCGAATCCGCGCCCGCCGTGGACAGGCCCAGCGCCTCGTCGATGGCGTTCGGTCCCACGGCCAGGTCAAAGGTGTGGCGCACCTCTTCCAGGTGCTCGTCCAGCGCGTCCGACCATTCGAGCGGCGGCAGGGACCGCAGCTCCGCGGCGGCCACCGGCGAAAAGACAAACGACCTGCGCACGGCAAGATCGCGCACAGCCACCGGCTCCGGGTCGTCGAACAGCTGCGGCATGCGCGCGGCAAGCTGGCGCAGCGCAGCCCGCTGCGAGAATCCCAGCTCGCGCAACCCGGGGCTCAACGGGTCGACGCGCATCATCTTCGCCAGCGGATGGTTCGGCACGGGCGCATCGGGCGAACTGCGCAGCACCCATTCGCGCACGAGCCGGCTCTCCTCCTGCCGGTTCACGGCGTGCAGTATCTGCTGCACAGGCACATAGTCCGCCGACGCGCCGACCAGGCTGTATGGACGCTGGTCCGCGGCGCGCAGCCCGTAGCCCAATTGCTCCTGCACGAAGGTATCGGCGCTGCCCGCGACGAAGCCCTCCAAGGCATTGCCCGCCAGCACGGCCAGCTCATGGCTGTCCTCGGCGAGGCCCTGGTTGCTCTTCTCCCGGTCCAGCAGATAGATATGGTCAAAGACAGGCTGGCCCACCTGATCGCAGAAGTGCGCGGCTGCCGTTGACCAGTGTGGCGGCAATCGCATCCCGGACCTGTGCATCGTCGCGCACGCCCGTCAACGCCTCCAGCTCAGCCAGCGCAGCGTACGCGGCCGCATCCTCCACCGCGCGCGTGCGGTCCACTGCATAGCTGCCGGTGGCGAAGATGCCCACGACCGTCGAAATGTGGCGACGGCCCAGCCGCTGCATCAGCCCGGCCACCACCGGCCACACGAGCGCCGACGCCAAGGGCTCGAACATCGGCGCCACCACATACAGCGTGGTCTGGACAAAGGGGTCGTCCGGCGACAGGTAGTCCTGCCGGATCGGATCCAGGAGATAGGACTCCACCAGTCGCGATACCGCATCCTCGTGCAGCGCGCCCGCCCGGAACATGTCCTCGCGGCGTGCCCGGCGCAGGTTCTTGCCGGTCTCCGCCTGCGGGCTGTGGAAGGGGACGCTTGCCCCTTTGGCAGGCGCCTGGAACGGCTGGCCCTGGAACGCAAGCGGCCGCAGTACCGGCTCAGTCTCACGCACCAGCGCCGCGGCCCGGCGCTCGGCATCGGTCAGCACAGCCCCCTTCATGGTGTCGCCCGCGGACGGCGTCGTGCGCTCGATCTCCGCCAGCAGCCGCTCCACGTAGAACGGGGGCAAGACCTTGTCCGATGGAAGATGGCTCAAGCCGGAAATGCGCCAGCCCGCTGCCCGTCAAGAGGGGTTCCGGCAGCAGCGCGCCGAAGCTCGTGATCCGGGTCAGGTCCGGCTCTTCCTTGCCGCGCGCCGCGCGCTGCTCCTGCGCCGCCTGGATGCGCGGCGCGGTATGCAGCAGGGTCTGGAGTCCCCAGCCGCCGAAACAGAGTATTGCCGAACGACTGTGCGTGTAGTGTGCGGCCATTGCCGCGCTAGCTCATCGCCTCAAGGTTTCGCTATCCTGATCTTCGGGGCGCTTGGCGAGTCTCTTCGGTAGAGTCTGTTCTCGCCGCGCCGCCCAGAAGATGACTATGGTCCCGTCCTGCTACCGATACTCACGCCGGGATGGCGGATCCGAACGCAGCACGCGCACCGGTTCCGGCTCACTCGACGTCGACTCGGGCGTGATCTCGGGCAGGTACTTCCATTCCGCGTTGAGGTGGAACTCCTCGCTTCACCGGGAAGTCGAGGTCGTTCTCGTACTGGGCGCGGAAATCGTCCAGCCGCTCCAAGAGCGTAATGGGCAGCCCGTGCACGATCCACACCGCGTCCATGCGCATGTGGTCGCCCGTCGGCACCCACTTGATGTCCTCCTTGCCCACGGTCGCCGCCATGAAGCTGGGATCGTCCTGCCGATTCGTGGGCACCGCGGCGAGGCGGATATGCTCCAGGTTCGACTCGTGGAAGCTGAAGCGGTCTGCGTCCCAGCGGATGTAGGGGTTTAGCCGGTCCAGCCACTGATGCACCCGGTTGTCCGGCCGCTGTCGCGTACGCTCGATCTCCTCGCCATGCTGCACCGTGATGATGTGGTTGATGTCCACCAAGGAATGGACGCGCTGCAGCAGCGCGGCATTGTCCACGGTGGCGATGTTGAGTTGGGCATACACGTCATCCGCGGACATGGCGGCGATGTCGGCGGTGATGCGCTCGAAGATCGGCGCGAGCGAATTGCGCCAGTCCGCCGGCGTCACCGTCGTCGCCGCCTTGTTGTAGAAGTGCTGCAAGTAATCGCGGCCCACAGCGCCGGTCTCCAGCTCATAGTAGGTGCTCGTGCTGGGCTGGCCGTCCGGAATGCGCGGGTCGATGCGGTCGGCCATGCGCGTGGCTTCCTGATTGGCACGCGCCAGCGCCACCGCACATGCGTTGACCTGGCTGCGCAGCGCCTCGCGCAGAATCGACGCCTGCTTGCCGATCTGCTCGACCAACGCCACGTCCACGGCGTCGCGCTTCTGGTAGATGCGCGCCCGCGCCTTGCGGTTCGCCATCTCTCGCGCGCGCTCACGCGCCTGTCGCGGGCTCAACGCCATCATCAACAGGTCGCCAAAGCCGCCGGCCACTTGCTGCGCCTGCTCCGTGAATCCGCCCTGTTGGGCCAGCACCTTGCGCCACGTAAGCCGGTCTTCCGTCGCTGACGAGCGCTCCATCCACGAGGAAGAGCCGCTGGCGGGGCAGCGATTCCGGCGGCGCTGTGGCGGCAGTCGCCGGGCTCAGCAGATCGCACAGTCCGATGCCGCCGCGGATGCCGGTATCCATCAGCACCTGGCTCATGGTCTGCTGCACGGGCTCCCAGAAGCCTTTCCACGCGCCCTCCTGCTCCTCAATCTCCTCCAGCACCGCGTCCAGCCGGTCATTGTCCAGCGCGGCAAAGCGGCTCGCCAGATGGGAGTGCAGCGTCTGCCACAAGCTCAGAATGCGCTGCCGGTCCGCATCCGGCAACGGTCGCCGCGGGTCCGCAAGCGTCGGTCCCGACGCCATGCGCCGGATCAGGTCGGCCACAAAGGCGCGTTGCCAGAAGTCCACCAGCGATTCGTGCGGCGCCACCAGGGCCGAGGCCGCAAAGCTGCTGTACACCAGGAAGTGGCGGCGGCTCAGGTTGCGGTCGCCCGTCACCTCACCGGCTGCGGCCTCCAGGTCGAACATTCGCTCGCGCACGACGTTCACTTCCAGGCCCAGAATCTCGCTGCTCAGATGGCTGATCGCGGTGAGCTGGATCAGGTGCGCAGCCATGTTTTCGGCGTCCGACTTGTGCGCCAGGCTGCGCCCGTCGCGATTCGTGCGCCCCATGAGGAAGATGAAGTCGAACGGCGCATAGGGCGCGTCCGGCAGTTCCCGCTGCTCGCTCGGATAGAGCGTGCTGAATTTCTGCGTCTCCTGGAAATAGTTGAGCTCCTTCAAGCGCCGCGTACGCGTTGGCGCGGATGCGCCTCCGCTGCAGGTCGCTGGAGATCTCCGCCTCCAGCACATCCGGCAGGAAGAAGATGCCCACGATGCGCGCGTTGTTGCGCACCTCGGCGCGAATGCGGTGCACCACGTCCAGGAACATCCCTGCGCCCGTCCCGCCGCACAGGCTGCTGACGACGTAGATGAGCTGGTAGTTGCCCACCACGGGGAAGCCGCGGTTCTGCGCCGTCTCCATGTCGCGAATCTTGTCCAGGTTGGCGAGCTTCGTCGTCAGCTGCTGCTTGAACGTGACATAGTTGCGGAAGAAGCACAGGCGGCCGATGGGTCGCAACTGCTTCGCTCCGTTGTGGATATAGCCCAGCGGGATCGACGGGTAGTTCCACCAGCGCGCGATCTCCGGATGCTGGTCCAGGTTGGCGACGAGGCGCGTGGCGTCAAACTTGCCCATATAGGCAAACTCGTCCGAAAAGAGCGGTTCCTGGTCCAGCCGGTTGTTGAGCGGCTCCGTATCCAGCGCCAACAGCTGGATCATGCCGGGAAGCTGGTCGCCGCCCCATACATTGCGGAAGCGACGTTTCACCGCCCGCACCGTGTTGGTACCCATGCCGCCAACGCCCACGACCATCGTCGGGTAGATGGTGGCCTTGTCGTACCGCTGTGTCGGTTCGTTCATCCTCTGTTGACTCCTACGTCACGAATCCTTGCGAGGGTCTTGACCCTCGCAGGCGTTTCTCTACCAACTGGAATTCCACGGGTCGCCGGCCGGTCCTTTGGCATGACCGTTGGTCGTCACCGTCTTTGTCTGTTCACCGACCGCCCTTGCTCGCCAAATGCCCTGCCCCACTCCGAGGCGCCCCACACTGCCGGCGCGGAGGTGGCGGGAGCCGGCGCGACCGGTTCATCCGTGCGTTCGCCGGCCGGCTCCACCGTCATCGTCTTGACCGCGCTGCGCCATCGCCGCCTGTTCCTCTTCGTCCTGGTCGAAGCCTCTGCCGCGCGTGCGCGCCACGACGACAAGCAGCAGCAGCAGCGTCAGCGGCGCCGTACACAGCAGCCACGGCATGCTGTAGACCGGCACCACGATGGGCGCCACGTAGCGCTGATAGGGGCTCGGGCTGCGGAACGCGATGTCGACCGGCTTTGCCGCATCGTCCAGCCCAGCGATGCGCAGGCCCATCTGGCCGGTGTAGAAGCTGCCGCGCAAGGCGTCGTGCGGAATCGCCTGTCGCGCGATGAACGTAATCGGCACGAGATACGTGCCATCCTCCAGCGGCGGCCCGCTCACCTCTACCGGCGGCACGTCGATATAGTCGCTCGCCAGCGTGGACGGCGCGCCGTCCGGCACATTGCTGCCCGCGGCGTGAATGTCGTCCATTTCCATCACGAAGGGCGTCTTGCCGCTGAAGCGCACGCGCACGGTCTCCTCGATCGCGTTTCCCGCATCCTGCAGGTCGCCCAAGTCCAGGTTGCCGTCGACGATCGACCACTCCACATCGGCCACATGCACCTGCCAGTCGACGCTGTCCGGGCGTGACATCGTGGTCGCCGTCCGGACCAGCTGAGACGGATCGTTCCCGAACAGGAACCGGGTTGCACCGCCTCCGGGCTTGTCAGCCGCAGCGGCACCACCGTCTGCCCCAGGCGCGTCTGCACGTCGCCCGCTGCGACGGACAGGTCCGCACAGCCGTCGCCCACCAGCTCCGCCGTGAGCGGAAAGGGCTTGCCGCTGAAGTCCACCGTCACGAACGCCTCTTCGTCCAGCCGGAAATTGGGCGACGTATCGAACAGCACGTCGCCGAAGTCCAACGCCTGGCTGCGCACCCGCGCCACGGGCCTCGGCACCGACAGGCTGACGGGGATCTCGGGGGCAGGCCGCAAACGCACGTCCATGGGCAACCCGGACGGGCTCTTGGCCTCCAGAACGATCTCGCCCTCGTAGTCGCCGGGGCGCAAGCTGTCCAGCCCCTCGACGCGCAGCGCAGTCGCCAATGCGCCTTCTTCCGGCACGTCCTGCATGAAGTCCAGTGCGACATCTTTCACCGGTTCGCCCGTCGCCGCGTTGCGCAGAATGATGTCCGCCGACAACATGCCGATCTCTTCCAGCGTGCCGGACGTCAACTCCACCGGCCAACCGCCCTCCGGCATCTGCGCCAGGTCCAGTTGCGCCGGCAAGCCGCGCAAATAGACCGCCGGCTCCAGCCCGACGGTGGTCTGCGCCCAGTCGCTGAAGCGCAAGTCGTCCACCTCGCCCTCGACCACGTAGGTGATCTCGTAGCTGCGGCCGTCCTCCGGCATAAACGTCTCGTCCGTGCATGCGCGTTCTCCGCAGGCCATGGACGCCGTGTGCACCAGTGCTGCCGGATTACCGCCGTCCGCGCCGGCGGCGGTATCAAAGACATAGACCGTCGCCGCCAAATTCGTGGCCGGGTCGCCGCCGCGCATACCTACCTCCAGCCGCATGCGGCCGTCGTCCAAGCGCCCGTCCGTCCCCGTCGCCGGGGAGATCACCTCTGCGCCGGGCAAGCCCTTCGCGCGGCTCCACGCGGAAGCTGCGCTCCAACTGTAGGGGCTGTTTGTCCTCGCCAAGCTGCAGACGCACAAGGCTCGGCCGCATCCGCAGGGGCCAGAAAGCGCAGGTCGCCCTGGCCAAACGCCTGCATGGGAACCTGCCCGTTGTAGAAAAGCGAGCTCGCCCGCGGCCGGGCCGACTCCGCGCGCAATCAACAGCGGCGTCTTTCCCTCCGGATAGTAGCGCACCGACGCCGGGCTCTCCGCCACGCTGGGCGGCGGGTTGACGAGTTCCGGATAGCTCTCGGCCCGAACGACCACGAAGCCGCCGCTGTCCGCAACCTGGGCCGTCCATGCGCCCTCGGTCTGGCTGGCGGCGTCGACAATGCTCACATCGATGTTCGGATCGTCGAGCGTCGTGCGCGCGGCCGCCGGTTCGCCTTCACGGCTCAGTGACAGCAGCCCGTCCCGCTCCGTCACGAACGACATGCTGCGCACGGCCTGCGGCGCACGCGTCGACACGCTCACATTCTGCGCCTTGCTGGGGATCACCGAGCGGTCGGGCTTTATCTCCGCCAGCACATCGCTGAAGACGCGCAGCAGCGATTCGGCCGATTTCGCCTCGTCTACGCCGAAGTCGGCAAAGACCTCGCGCAGGAATTCGCCCTGGCAGCCGGCTGTGGGGTTGCACAGAACGACCGGAAACGTCAGCACGCCGTCGGCGACCAGCTTGTCCACCTGGTCGGCAATATCCAGCTTGATGCCATCCGGGCCGCCCGGATGCGTCGGCTCGCCGTCCGTCAGGAGCACGATATATTGGTTGCGCCCCGGCTCGCGTGACTGCTCCAGCAAGTCCATCGCCATCTGCAGGCCCAGGTCGATGCGCGTATAGCCGCGGCGGAAGTAATCGTCCGGCGGCTGCAGCGACTGGATGAGCTGCTGGCGCTCGTCCGCCGTGCCCACGCGCTGCAGGCCGCCCATGGCGCCGACGCCTTCGGCTGCCGTGTCAAACCGGATCACCGCCACACGGTCGTCGGCGTCGGCAAGCTGCACGAGCAGGCGCGCCGCGCTGTAGCGCAGATCGTCCGGGTCGCTCGGTTGGTTGGGACTGGGTGATTCACAGGGCGGGTAGAACGGCGGCTGGCCGGTCGGCCAGGGCCAACATGTCGCCATGGATCCGGAATCGTCCAGCACGACGACGACGTCGACGGCCTGCGCGGGGTCCTCGGCCTGCAAGGCCACCGGCTCAATCTGCCGGTCCGCCGAAGCCGCGCTCGTTCCCCAAAGGAGAAGCATGCCGAACACGGAAATGAGCAGAGACATGGACAGGGCGATCAGCGCCGTATTCCGTGTATATGTGATTGTCAAGGCAATTCGCTTCATTCTCGTCAAAACCCGAACATCGGCATCTCTGCCGCATATCCGCACCAGCATTCCGGACGCACGTCCGCTGACGAACTGCAGGCGGAACCATTATTGCGCCAGTGTAACATTACGTCAAGTCGTTCAGATGGTCGCGGGCCCGGCGATTTTCCGTTTCGTTCGCCGTATCCGTCGCCGTCTCCGCCTGCGTTTTGGGCGTGCTGCACACACTGCCGCCGCAGGTGTAACGCAGTGGCGCCGAGGCCGGTTCCACGGCGGCCGCGCCTGCGAGCCTACTCGAGGTACGCCGCCTTCGCTTGCGCGCTGATTTCGAGTACGCAAAGGGGATGGCCGGCTGACCATCCCCTCCATGATGATTCGCTTCTTGCACCGATTCGGTTGCTAGTATCCGGCCCGCCTTAGCCGGCGGGCTGAATCTGGGCCGTACCACCTCAGTCCCTACGCGATCCAAGTTTGGACGTAGCCCGGGACGTACGATGGGACAGGGGTCTATTCGCTCGCCGTCCCCGCCAGCAACTCGTCGAACAACTGAACGAAGCTCTCCTCCGGCAACGCACCGGGGACGATGCTCCCGTCGCCTTCGTGGAGAATGATGAACGTCGGCGTGCCGCGTACGAACTGCGCGCCGTCCGCAAGGTCACTGGTCACGCGATCGGCGATTTCCGTGTCTTCCATGCATGCTGCGAAGGCGTCCATGTCCAGTTCGAGCTCTTCCGCCATGCCGCTCAACACCGGCGCGGGATCCGCCACGCTCCAGTCAGACTGGCCGGCGAAGATCAACTCCGACATCTCCCAGAACTTGCCCTGCTCGCCCGCACACTCTGCGGCCACGCCCGCCATCGGCGCCTGCGGGTGAATGTCCAGCGGGAAATGCTTGAAAATCCACATGACCTGGCCGCTGTCCACGTAGGCCTCGTCCAGCGCCGGCTGCGTCATCTCCGTGTGTCGCTTGCAGAATGGGCACTGGAAGTCGGAGAACTCGATCACGGTAATGGGCGCATCCAGGCTGCCCTTGAACAGATCGCCGGCCATGTTGTAGCCGGGGCGGTCCGGGTCGGGCTGCCATCCCTCCACTGTCGCCCAGTAGGGGATTTCGGCATCGGCGGCGGCCTGCTGCTCCGGCTCCGCCGGCATCTCGCCCGACAGCAGCAGATCGATCTGCGCCTCGAACTGGTCGAAAGGCTGCGCGCCTGAGAATTCGGATACGGCCCCGTCTTCGACGCGAATGAACTGGAAGCTGGGCGTGCCCTGGAAGCCCTGTGACATGGCGAAGTCGACAAGCCCGTTGACGGCCGCCAATTGCTCGCCGTCCTCCAGGCATGCCTTGAGCGCATCCGCATCCGCGCCTGATTCTGCCGCCAGCCGCGCAAAGACCTCGGCGCCGTCGGGCAGGTTCCCCCATTCTTCCACGGAGCGGAACAGCTCACCGTGCATCTTCCAGTAGCTCTCCACCGAACCCTGTTCCAGCACGCAAAGCGCGGCGGCATGGGCTGCGGGCGCATTCGGATGCAGGCCTTCCAGCGGGAACTCGACAAAGACGGAACGCACCTGACCGTCGCGCACATACTTCTCCGTGATCGCCGGTTCCGTCTGCACGAAATGGCGTGCACAGAACGGGCACTGGTAATCCGAATACTCCACAAGGATTACGGGTGCATCGGGGTCGCCGCGAAACGGCAGGCCGGACACGGTCAGGCCCACGGGAATGCCATTGTACTCCTCGCTCGGCTCTGAATCCACAAGAAACATGTCGGCAGGGTTGGCCGCTTCCGCATCGGCATCTGCCCCTTCCTCCGGAGCGTCCGTGTCAGCCGCATCCTGGTTCTCCGCTGCCGGAGTTGCCTGCTCTTCGGCTGCAGCGTTCTCTTCCGGGCGAATGCTGGGCACGGCGCACGCAGCAGCGACGAGCGCCGACGACGATCAGCAATGCGCCGGCAAGTACAATTGGGCGCCGCCACAACGGCTTTGATTCTGAATTCACCACTCTCTCCGTCTCTTTCTCCAAGTCCGGCTCAACGTCCGGCCCCAAATCGCGGCTGACTACTTCAAGCTCCCCCGAAGGCAAACGACCTACCACGCTGTCGCGGCTGTAAGTCGAAACAGCGCACTAGACCACGCTGGGCGATACCCTGGAGAAGACGCCTTCGCTCGTTGACTGCCATCTGCGGGAAATCTTCGCAGTTCCTCGACTTCGCCGGCCGGTTTCGGCGCCGGCTCGCTCGAAACTAGTTCGCCTAACACCGGCCTGCTCGACGCCGGCTTGCACAGTGTATGACTGAAAACCGGCACTGATGGTTCCGGTGAATGTCACAACTGGAAATTTCGGCCGTTGTCGGGGACCGCTTTCTGACTGTAATTCGTTACGTAGGTGAGTAACTTGTCGTGCAGTTTGGACCAGCCGGACGACTGAAGAATTTCCATCAACTTGTCCCGGCTCTCCACCGCGCCGATCGTGAGCATTTGCGGACCCTCACCGTACATGGTATACAACACTTCGTTCGGTTCAATACCCAGTTGCATGAGCTTGGGAGCAAACTCTCGAACCACAAACTCGGAGAAATCCTGCTCGCGTCCCATCTTGATATCCCACTGCATCAGCAACCGAATCATTGGCCCCGCACAATGCCTTTCCTAAGCGCCAATACAGGCGCCACCGACGTGCAAACAACGGCACGATACCAGAACCACCCTGGAAACGCAACTTCCCGGGCCAAAATCGGCCCCCATGTTCTCTCCGCGCTGGCCGGCCTGTCGCTTTGTATGGGCCTCCTATTCGCCGGGCGCGGTGTCGCCCTGGGCGCCGGGCTCGCCGTTGCGTCGCAAGAACCGGCGGCTCAGTCGCAGCAAGGCGTCACGAGGCAGCTCTATCTGCTGCCGGCAGACAACTCCAGCGTCCAGCTTCAGACGCATCTAGCGAAGCTCGACGTCGCCTACCACAGCGACGGCTCTGCCTCCGCCATCATGGACGCCGCGTATCGCATCAAGAACGACACCGACGCCTCGATATCGCAGCCATTGGTTCTGTACGCAGGCGTAGGCTCGGCCCTGCCGCAAGGCGTGTCCATGACTGCGAACGGCGTGCCCCTCACCCTGGGAACCACTGCAGACGGCGCGCTCACCGCGCAGGTCGACGTCCCCGCGGACAGCCAGATGCTGATCCGCCTGAGCTACCGCGTCACCGTAGCAGATTCCCCCATCATTACGATTCGCTATGCGCCGTCCGTGTTGCGCAAGTGGCTGGGTCCCACCAGCACGCGCATCGAATACTCCTTGCCGGACGCCATCGCCCGCGAATCGTGGACCAGAGTTTCGCCTGATTCCTGGTCCTACGCGGCCGCGGACCTCGGCTACACGGCCATCAAGTGGTTGTACGACTCAGTCGTGCCCGACGACGAGTTTGTCGTCCAGTTTGTGGAGCCCGTGCTCTGGTCCCGAGTTCAGGCCGCCGAAGCCGCCTCCGCATCCGGCGGATCGGCCACGGCCTACCTGACGCGCGGCGACCTGTATCGCGGGCTCGCAGAGACTGCGTCGGTGGACGAAGTCGTGCGCGAACGATTCGCGGCGCAGGCCGTCGCCGCGTATGCCGATGGCATCGCCCAGGGCGCGTCCGCTTCGCCGGCAGAGCTCGCCCAGTTGCACATGGGTCTTGCCACCCTCTATCGCGATAGGGCCGCCAACCCGAACCGGGAGACCGTTGCCCACGCCGCGCTCATGGTCGACGAAACCACGGCCGCGCTGTCCCTGCTCGACGCGGGCGACGCCCGCCGTGCGGAGCTGCAGCAGTGGTTGGCGGACGGTCTGCGCACGCTCTTCACAGATGCCCGCGCGCGCGGCGATTGGCAGCGGGTGAGCCAGGTTGTCGACCAGATGGCGGCATTGCCGCCGGGCTCCGTCGACCCGAACCTTATCGAGGAAGGCCGCCAGATCGTGCTCGTGCAGCAGGCCCTGCAACTGCTCCAGCGCGGCGAACACGAAGCCGCCGCCGCCCTGGCCGGGTCCGAAATCACGGCCGAAAGCGCGGCCGCGCCGGCTGAGTTGCACCCTCTCTTCGCCGCCTGGCACATCACCGCCACCGCCGAGCCGGACACCATGCACGTGGAAATCGAAGGCATCCCCGAACCCGGCCGAGAGGTCGAAGCGCAAGGCAAGTTGGAGAGCCTCTCGCTGGCGTGGCAGGCTGAACTCCTGCGTGCGCCTGCCGGTGAGGGACTGCTCGTGTCCGGCGTCCAGTCCGATGCTCGCACCGGCGCACTTCGACTTCGCCTCCAGGCGCCCGCAACCTCGTTCGGCAAGACCTGGGCTACCTACGTGCCCGCGGGCGCGGACTTCGCGTTCCTCCATTCGGCGTTGGCGCAGCTCTCGCCGCAACTGGACGAATCCACGCGCTTTTTCCAACGCGAAGTGCAGCGCAGCCAGCCAATGGATCTGCGCGAGGCCGGGGATCGATGGGCGGCCAAGGCGGCCGACATCGAACGTCAGGCGGCCGAACTCCATGCGCAAGCAGGTTCGGAGGACGCCAAGGCCCAGTTGCTCGCCGAAATGAAGGCCGCCAACTATCGCAACACTGCCGAAGCCTGGCGCAATCTCGCCCGCGACAGTTGGTTGCGCTTCCAGTTCCAGTCCGGTGACCAGACGGACGAAAATGCCCCCACCCAATCCCGCGCCTGGTACGCCACCGCCGACTCCGCCCCCGTCGTCTTCACCATGCAGAGCCAGTCCCTTGACTTGAGCCTCGCCGCCGGCATGGCGATGGCCGCGGCCGCATTCCTCGCCGCCCTCGCCGGTCTGCTCTGGTGGCTGATGTAGAAGCCGCGCCGTCCACCTGTCCTGGCGAGAGACCGGCCGGCCGCTGCCAGCCTACTCTTTTCTGGCGCATTCCCCTTTGGTGCATTCCCCTTTGGTGCATTCCCTTTGGTACGCCGCTTCTGAGATTTTGGCTCTTGTGAGTTCCCCATGCGTGAACGAAACGTCGCAGGACAGCGCCGGGCCTCGACTGATTTGGCGCGGAACTTCGCCAGACAGTAGGACGTCCCACACTCTGTCATCCCGCCGGCTGTATACTATGGGTAGGACAATCGGCTAAGGGATGGTAGAGTCGTGTCGCTGACTTTGCAGCAAAGGCATGCTTTTGAACCGCGAGAGACCATGAGCGCAGACGCAACCAGACGGGCAACGCCACGCGCCCTGTATTCGCAGAATATCTACTTTCAGGACGGGACGCTGGTCACCGCAATTCTCGTCGCTTTGCTCTACCTGCTGCTCGCGATTTCGCTGGATGCGGCCGGCTACGTGCGCAACCTGTCCATTCTCGCACCGGTGACGCTGGGCGCGTTTGCCCTTGGCTTTCTCATGTCGCTGAGCCGCTTCGACGGTTTTTTTGCGCTCATGCACAGCATGTTCGCCGGCCTGGCGTGGATCCTCTTCCTCATGAGTCGATCCGTGACCAAGGTGGAGATCGCGCCGATCCTCAGCAATGGCTTTCCGGAAGCGCAGGCCAGCGCCTATTTCGTGCTCTCGCGTTGGTTCTCCTGGCTGAACGCCGCGCGCAGCAACGCCGCCAGCGCCGACAACTACGTTTTCATCTTCGAGATGTGTTTCCTCGTCTGGTGGCTCACCTATCTGGGCGTATGGTCCATCTTCCGTTACGGCTACACGTGGCGCGCCGTTATCCCAGCCGGTGTCGTGCTGCTTATCAACGCCTACTATGCGCCGGAGTCGATCCTCGTCTTCCTGGTCATCTTTCTGCTGATCGGGCTGCTGCTGCTCGTGCGCACGAACCTGTCCGAGCACCAGTTGCGCTGGCGTGATCAGCGCGTCCACTTCAATCAGGACATCGCGCTCGATTTTCTGCGCAATGGCTTCCTGTACAGCGTACGTCGTGCTGGCGCTGGCGCTGATCATTCCCGGGCTGAACCGGAATACACAGGTGCGCGCGGTGCTGGCGCCCATCAACCAACAGTGGGAGCAGACGACCGAACGCGTCAACCGCCTCTACCAGGGGCTCAATCGCCAGGCAAGCCCGGCGATTTCGACCTTTGGCAATAGACTCACGCTGAGCGGCGCGCGCAACGTTACCAACGAGTTCGTGTTTCGCGTGCAGACGCCCATCGGCCGCTACTGGCGCGCGGTCATCTATGATACGTTTACCGGCGAGACCTGGATCAGCACCGCCACAGAGCAGATGTCGTTCGACGCAGAGGAGACGGTTCCTGTCGCCCCGTGGGCCATGCGCCGGCCCATCACACAGACCATCACGCTGGACGCGCCCACCGGCTACGTTCTCTTTGGCGCACCCGATATCCAGTATGTGAGCATGCCGATAGACGCCACCGTTCGTCCGGTCTATGCGTCGGGCGCGAGCGCTGCAGCCGGATCGGGCACGCCGGAAGATGCGCCGGCAGCCGTGGAGGTCTCCATGGCCCAGGCGCGCCGCCCCACGGACAAGGGCGACGTCTACACCGTCGTCAGCATGAACACAACTGTCACCGAGGAGGCCCTGCGCGCGGCGGGCACGGACTATCCGCAGGAAATTCTCGACCGATACCTGCAGCTTCCCGAGAACTTTTCCGATCGCGTAGCCCAGGACGCGCTGCGACATCACCGCCGGGTCAGAGACCGTCTACGACAAGGCGCGTGCTCTGGAGATTCACCTGCGCAGCTACGAATACAATGACGCCATCGAGGCCCCGCCTGAAGGGCGCGACCCCGTCGAGTATTTCCTGTACGACATTCGCCAGGGCTACTGCGACTACTACGCCACATCCATGGCCGTTATGCTGCGCAGCCTCGGCGTACCGGCGCGTGTGGTCAGCGGCTATGCGGAAGGCTTCTACAACGACGAAATGTTCGAGTACCAAGTCACGGAGCGCGACGCACACACCTGGGTGGAGGTCTATTTCCCCGGCTACGGCTGGATCGAGTTCGAGCCCACCGCCGGCGAAACGCAATTGAACCGGCCACGCGGCCTCGACGACGCCTCGAACCCGTTTGAGGACAGCGCCGCCGCCGCCGGCGAGAGCGCGCCTCTCGACGGGGAGAGCGGCGATGAGATGCTTGATGAGCCCTTCGATCCAAATTCCTTCGGCGAGGATTTCGATATCGGCGCCACGGTCTACCACACTGGCGGACCGGCTGTGGTGGCTGGTCGGATCGCTGGTGTCGATCGTCCTGGCGATCGGCCTCGCGCTGCTGTGGCGCACGCGCTATGCGGGCCCGACCGACTTCGATCCCGATGTGCCGCCCATCCTCTACGAACGTCTCCAAAATGGATCGCGCGGCATGGGTCTCAGTCCCGGCCGCCAGCTTCACGCCGTACGAGAACGCACGGCGCCTGGGCCGCGCGGTGCCCAAGGGACGCGAACCCATCGACTCGATCACCGAGTCCTACGTGCAATTCAGCTTCAGCGGCAGACGCGTCGCCGGCGGCGCTGGCCGCGGCTCACAGCATGGAAGGAACTGCGGCCCGTGCTATGGCGCGCATGGTTGAATCGAGCGCTGCGCCGCGGCGCGCCCAAGAACGGAAACCAGTTCACCCTCGTCGACAAAAAACCCGTCGACAAATAGCTCGTCGCGCAGCGGCGTCGATACACAAAAGGCGCGGCCGCCTCTCAGCGTAGAAGCGGCCGCGTTACGTATCTATCTCGCCCGCAGGTCACGTCTGCGCGACTGACCCCCAGTCCTGAATTCAGCGCCGACCCTGCCGGGCTGCGCTGGACCTTGCTCCTTGCCCGCTACTGCGAAGGCGAGAACAGGACCACCTCTGTCTCCTCGGGCAGGGTGCTCTTTGCGATCTTCAGCATGCTCTGCGGTTCCGGCGCGCTTGCGCCCAGGGCGCGCATGAAATTGTCCACCGGCTCCAGATCCTGCGCCCACTCCGCAGTCAATTCCGGCTCCCGATAGTGCATGGGCGCGACGATTTTCGGCTCGAACATGCCGATGACCTCGACGGCCCGTGTCGGGTCCAGCGTCTCTCCGCCGCCCACGGGCACCATTAGAATATCGATCTCGCCCAGATTCAGTTCCTCGATCTCCGACTGGGAGGGCACCTCGCCCAGATCGCCCAGATGTCCTACCGTCAACGTTCCGAAATCCAGAAAGTAGATCACGTTGCGTTCGTCGGCGTGCGCGGTCCCCGGCGGTGATACGTCGTCAGACCCGTCACAAACACATTGCTGACCTCATACTCGCCGGGGCCGTCCAGTATCTTGGGCGTACCGCTGACGCGGTCCACGGAATTGTGGCCCGGGCGCGCATGGCTCACAGTGACAATGTCCGCCTTCATCCTGGGCAGCGTCTTGCCCACCGATTTGTCGATACGGGTCGCACACGACGGTCACACCGCCCTCGCGAATGCGAAAACAGGAAAGGCCATACCAGGTGATGTCCATCGAAACTCCTTGTGAGGTTCCGACTGATCACTACGGATCGGAACATATGTTTTGCGGGCACTATACACTACATGCAAAGTGCGGCCAAACCTTTGCCTGCCCCTGCGAATACCGTTGACTTCCCACGATGCCGATGAATATCGCCGGCGATTTCACTGTCGAAATTGTTGTCGAAACGCGGGTGCGGCTGTACACTCCCCCTGCTGCGCCCAGACCAGCATGACGATCACTCGAAGACCGAAGCGTGTGAGCCACCAGAGGAGAAAGCCATGGCCCGCCAGGACGCCAATCTCGATCATGAAGCAGGCGCTATTCCAGTAGACGGTATTGCGGTTGACGCGGTCATCGACGTCGCACTGCGCGCCGCGGACCTCGTTCTCTCCATGCGAGCCGCCGGCCTGCAAGACGTTCGCACCAAGTCCAGCGCCAGCGACATCGTCACCGAAGCTGACGTCGCCGCAGAAGCGCTCATCCGCGAACAGCTCGCCGCGCTCGCGCCCGCCCTCGGTTTCTGGGGCGAGGAGAGCAACCGCCGGCCGCAGGAATCCGCCTTCTGGGTCGTGGACCCCATCGACGGCACCAACAACTTCGCCATGGGCATGCCCCTCTTCGCCGTCAACATCGCCCTGCAAGACGGGCCACGGACCGTGATCGGCGTCACGGTTGCGCTGCCCGACCGTCGCATATACTGGGCCGCGGCCGGTGAAGGCGTGTACCTGCGCCGCCCGGACGGCGTCGAGCATCGGCTACTCGTCAGCTCGGCAGACGATTTGGCGGACGTCTTCCTCACCACGGGCTTCCCCTATCACCGCGCCGAGAACGCCGACAACAACAGCGCTGAACTCGCACACCTTCCTCCGCCGCGCGCAGGGCATCCGCTGTCTTGGCGCTTCGGCGCATGGACCTGGCATTCGTGGCCTCCGGCGCACTGGGCGGCTACTGGGAAGCATTTATCAAGCCGTGGGATGCAGCCCCGGGCGCACTGATGGTACGAGAGGCTGGCGGACGGGTCACGAATTACGACGGCGACGATTGGACGCTCGACGATCATACCATCGTGGCGAGCTATGGTAGCCCCGGCGTGCACGAGCCGCTGCTCGACGGTATCCGCGACGGCGCGCGCCAGCGCTGACCGACCCGCTGTTCTGAGTCGTTTCTGACCGTACTCAGCGCCTTCACGCCGTGCAGCGCATCGATTCGAGAACGGCTGCGAATTCGCGCGACGCCAAATTTGACACACGATCCAACGGCGTATACTAGTTTGTGATAGAAAGCACAAAGCAATGGCAGGCAGAGTAGCTTGCTGCTGAATACTGCCCAAAGCCGCGCAGCTCACCAAAGATGACAAAGTCGCCAAGGTAGAGCGTGGCGTTTTTGTGCTATCTGCCCAATCGCTGACCGCAGACAGCGCATCTGAAATTGCAGTTGTGCAATTTTGCACAGGCACACAAGCAGAAACTGTGCGATTTGCACGATGCGCAGCCGGCGATTCGCTGGTAGAGTATGCGGTAAGTAGGCGCAATCATCAAGATTCCGTGATCAACATGAAGTTGCATCAGACCGATGATCGCACCCTCTGAGTAAGTCCTTAACCGGCGATTCTCAGTTGCAGTTCTGAACAGAAGTCGGTCGATTGGGAAACGGAAGTGCTACAAAGTCAACTGGGGAGCGGGCTTTGCAGCGATACTTCTCTTCATCTTCTATACCTCCTTCATTTCCTCTTCTTCTTCCTCCTTCTTCGGGAGCCCGCCATCGCACGATGGCGGGCTCACTTCTTCTTGGCCGCCTGACCGCCACAAAACGCGTTGAGCGCGCGCGGCATAAGGGCCGACCGCCTGCGGCCATGCCATCGCATGGACTACGATTACGGTCCTCAGGATTCGCTACCAGGCGCTGTCGCCGGGTCGAGGCGCGGCGAGGACCCGGCGCGTTGGTCAATCCGGACAGGTGAACCGCATCTACAACCCGCTTGTTCGATCCGGCTAGAAAACGGGGATAGCAGATCCGGATGGCTGGATCCGACGCGAGCTTCTAGTCGTCGTCCTCGTCGCAGGCTGTCGAACAGGTCGCCGAACTCACGCTCCCACACATCGTCCAGCGGCATGAAGGGCTCTTCCTCGAACTCGTCCGCCAGCGATCCGAGGTAAGCACGCACATCCACCTGGGGCAGCGTCTTCTCCAGTTCGACGATCTTCTCGTCGATCGACCGTCGTCAACTCCTCGGCCTGGCGATCCAGATCCGACAACTCGATCGCCCAGACCAAACATATAGTTGAATCGACGCATCAGCTCGTACCACGCCTTGTAGTCATGCTCGATGCGCACGCCCTGCACCGAAGCCACCGCCTGCGAAAAATCGTACGCCGGAACGAACGCATTGAAAACGATCATCTCCAGATCGTGAGACTCGGCGCGATCGACGATATATGAACCGATGGTTGCGCCACCGTTGTAGTTGGAGAAGCGCACGGCGTATTGCTCCAGCTCCTTCTTCATGCGCGGCAGGCTGTAGGTGCACGACACCTCACGGTCCCGGTCATACGGCATCGCGCCATATACGCCACCGACGACCGCCATGCGCCGCACATTCAGCTCCTTTGCCGCATAGAACAGCCCATCCGCATAGCGGTCGATATTCATGTGCGGCTCGTCGCCCGTGAAGAGAACCAGCCCCTTCTCGCCCAGGCTGGCGTAATAGAACTCGTTCAGCGGCAGTGAAATCTCTTTGTTGTATCCATCCTCGAAATTGACCTCGGGCCGCAGCAGGTGATGCGTACCTGGAATCTGAAACAGGTAGAACCCGTCCGGGTCCATCTCGCCGATCTTCTGCGCCTTCAGATGTCAACCAGATAGGGCGGCAGCCCGGACGAAACCGAACCAGCGTCGGCCCATTGTTCCCAGCCGGCAATCATGTAGATCTCTTCCTCCGCCGGCTTGGCAGTCAGCTTCACCCATTCGTTCATTCCGGCCCCCCACCTTTCCAGCCTGGCCCCAGGTCGATCGGCTGATTTGTCTGCGCTTTGACATCGGATACGTGAAAATGGGAGCGGACGTCCGATCCGGAACGCCGCAGCCCGTGCGCGAGGATCTCACGCCACCCATTGTACCACATCCACCCCGCCGCGGCCGGGGGTCGATTTGGGTCCCGGCGATCCCTGTGCAGCGCAACTCCGGTGCAGCCCACGGCCAGGCGGGCGGCGTTCAGACGTATCGCTCAGATGCGCTGCTGCGCCCGGCCATAAAGGTCTGGCGCCCCTGCACGCCCCACCATACGGCCACGGTCTCGGCCATGAATCCGGCGGTCAAGGCGGCGATGCCCAGCGTGGCGCCGTACACGCCGAACAGCGGCAACACGACCAATGCCACCAGAATTGCGATGACACGGGCGATCGCGCTGGGCGCCATCGCCTGCGTGCGCCGCTCGCGCAGGCCGATGCCGTGGAAATAGGCGCGCGCGGCGACAATCAACGAATAGGACGAGAAGATCAGCAGCGGCACACGCGCCCGCGCCGCCAGACCAGCGTCCACGCCGATCAACTGCTCCAGGATGGTGTCTCGAAGCGGCGACCAGAACATCAGCAGCATCATGCCGAAGGAGATGAACGAGCAGGCCACAGCGAAGCGCCGGATGTACCTCTCGCTGCCGGCTTCCTCGCGAAACGACGGCGCCAGATTGCGGATCTCGTTGAGCCAGCCGTAGGGAATGCGACCCAGCGTGTACAGCACGGCCAGGATCGCCAGGGCGGCCGTGGCGTCCGGTCCCCTCGCCACGAACAGATTGATGAGCGGCCGGCTCAGCTCCTGGATCAACATGATCAAGGCAAGCGGCCAGAAGAAGCGCGCGATGTAGCCCAGCGATATGGACGCAGTCGCGACGTTTGCGGAGGCGGTCGTAGTCCAGCGCAAACAGCCTGTTCGCGATAGCGGTACGCGCCCCAGACCGTGATGCCGAACTGCACCAGGATTCCGGCATAGATCGCCAGCACCGGCAGCAGGATTGGACGCTCGCGAATGAACGGCACAGGCAGCAACCCCACCACGGCCACAACGCTCAGCGCCAGGTTTGCGATCATCGCGTAGCTCACCAGCGCGGTCTTGCGCACGCGCAACAGGATGCCCGCGTGAAACAACGTCACTCCGCGCAAGCAGCGGGTACGGCAACAGCAACAGCATGCGCCAGCCGCACCGCCGCGCCGAGTTCCGCGTCCACGCCGTGCAGTCCCTCGATGACCGCGTGGCTGATCGGCCCCAGTGTCAGCGCCGCCATCGCGCACACCAGGGCAAAGCCCAGCACCAACACGAAGCGGCGCACCATTCGCCACGACTGCTCGCTGTTCACGAGCACCAGGCCCAGTTCCTTGGCCTGCCCCAGCGGGCTGGTCAGAAACAGCACCAGCCCCCACGCCAACCCGTAGGCCGCCAACGTCTGCGTCGCCTGCGGCACGCACGCGCCATCCCCGCACTGAGCACCTGTTGGCCCAGCTCCAGGATAATGGCCGTCACCGCCAGCGGCAACAGAAAACGCGCCAGCCTGCCGTACGTCATGATGGACGCGGACGGTTCCGTTGCCGAAAATAGAGATGCCACGGCGCAGGCATCTCGCCCACGGGAATGTCGATGACGGTGGGCACGTCCGCCTCGAACCCGCGGCGCATCGCCGCGCGCAGTTCGTCCAGCGTGTGCGCGCGCAGCCCCTGCGCGCCGAACGACTCGGCCATCTTCACGAAGTCCGGGTTGCGCAACTCGCTGGCGATGACCCGTCCCGCATACTGGTCGCGCTGCATGCGGCGCACATTGCCGTAGGCGCCGTCGTTGAAGACCAGCGTCACAGTCGCGATGCCGTGCTGCACCGCCGTCGCCAACTCCGTCGCCGTAAACAGAAAGCCGCCGTCGCCCGTCACCGAGACGACCTGCTTGTCCGGGTTGGCGACCTTCACGCCCAGCGCGGTGGCGAACCCCCAGCCCAGGGTGCCCTGATAGCCTGTCGTGACACACGTCTTGGGCGCATAGAACGGCATGGCAGAGCGGGCGACATACGAGACCTGCGTCATCTCCTCCACGTAGAAACCGTCGTCGGGCAGTTCCTCGCGGATGAGCTTCACGTAGGACATCTGCGGTTCCAAGCGCGTGTACTGCGCATCCGCCTCCGCCTTGAGCGCCAGCCATCTCGTCTCGACGCGAGGCCGGGCGGGCCGCGAGCTGTCTCCACGGCCGGAATCAGCGCGGCCAGCGCCTCGCCTGCGCTCGGCCAGTATGCCCACGGCAGGCGGCGCAATGCGCTCGAACTCCTGCGCATCGATGTCGACGCGAATGACCTTGAGCTCGTCGTCGTAGCCCCAGCTTTGCAATGGCCGCTGCAGCCGCGTACCCACCGCCAGCACCACGTCCGCCTTGCCCCAGTAGTCGTATGCGGTCGTCATGCTGTGGCTCAAGTAATGCCGGTCACTCACGACGCCGCGCGCGTTGTAGGACGCGAAATACGGGCGCCTGCAACACCTCCGCCAACGCCAGAATCTCGGCGCCCGCGTCCACAGCGCCGCCGCCGATGAAGATCGCCGGCCGCTGCGCCGAGGCCAGCAACTTGGCCGCCTCGGCAATCCGATCCAAGTCCACCGGCGGGCGAAAGACCGGCAGCGGAGCCACCGGCAAAGTGGCTTCCCCACGGCTTGCCAGGATGTCCATGGGACACTCCAGGGCGACCGGCCGCACGCGACCGGACAGCATCTCCGCATACGCGCGCGCCACCTGCAATGGGGTCTCCGGCACGGAGCGGATGCGGTCCGCCCACTTCGTCAACGATTTCATGATGCCGAGCTGGTCCGGCAGTTCGTGCAACAGGCCGAAACCGCGGCCCAGCTCCGTGGTGCGGATCTGGCCGCTGATGCCGAACACGGGCGCGTTGCGCGCGTACGCCGTCGACAGTGCGGCCGACGCATTCAGAAAACCCGGGCCGGGCACGACGGCAAAGACGCCCGGCTTGGACCCTGTCAGCGCATAGCCCAGCGCCATGTACGCGGCGCCCTGCTCGTGCCGCGTATGCAGACACACGCACGTCATCGCGCCGGTCATACAGCGCATTGAACAGATGGTCGTTTTGCACGCCGGGCAGCGCGAAGACAGTATCCACATCGTGGTCGATGAGCGCGGCGACAATCGCTTCCCCGCCGGTGACAGAGGACATCAGAGGCTCCTTACAGTGCAGCTATCGTACAACAAGATAGGTTGGTGGAGAACGCGATGGGCGCGGCCGATCCCTGTCCAGCCGATGCGGCCTAGTCGGCGCCTACGACCTGCGGTTGCAGCCGGACTAGCCTGGCCGCGTGCAATGCGCTCGCGGTCACTGTCGCCAACACGATCGCGCCGCCCAGCAACGCCAGAGGTCCCGGCTGTTCGTCGATGACCAGGAACACCCACAGCGGATTGAGTATCGGCTCCAGCGTCAGGATCAGCGTCGACTCCACGGCCGTCAACACACGCGTCACCTGTGAATAGAGAATGTACGGAATCCCGAGTTGGAACACGCCGAGGAAGAGCATGATGCCGATTCCCTCTGCCCCCAACGGCGTTCCGTTCCCGATCTCCCAGATCACAAACGGCAGCCCGATGACGGCGCCCAATAGATTGCCAAGCAGCGCGGTTTCCGTCGGCGATCCGTCCTTCTGCTTGCGCATGAACAGGATCATCCATGCCATGGTGACGCCTGCGATGACGGCAAGCACGCTTCCCAGCAGACCGCCGGCCGACAGGCCGTCCAGCAGGAACAAGAACATGCCGCCCATGATCGCGCCCATGGCCAGCCAGTCCGCCGTACGCGCTCGCTCGCCCAAATACCAGGAGCCGAACAGGGCCACGAAGACGGGCGCGCTGTACTGCAGGAAGATCGCGTTCGCCGCCGTGGTCATCTGCGTGGCGGAAATGAACAGCGTCTGCGTCAACATCAGCATGACTGCGCCGCCGATTTGCGGGCCGGACCAGGTGAACGTGGGATGTCGCAGGTACGCCCAGATCACCAGTGACGTGATCGCGCTGCGCACGCCCATAATTGCGCAGCGCGTTCCACGGCAAGAGCTTCACCAACAATCCGCTCGTGCTCCAAAGGACAACCGTTACCAGAAGATACCCGACTGCTTGCCGACGACTCAAACCGGTGCTGGTCAATATGGTGCTGGTTCAGCTACCTCGGTGCGCATTGGCGCTGGCGTTCCCGCGGGCCACACGGTGCGGCGAACAGTGGACGAAGCACAATGCTCCCATTCTATCAAACCCCGCGAACAATTCGCCAAGCGCGGCATCGGCGCGTCAGCGCGATCGTAGCGAGCGCGGCGCACGCGAAACCCGGCGGAGAACAGCATCCCGGTGCGGAGACATGATCTCTCCGCCCGAATATGACGCAACGCCTGAACTGGTGTAGAGTACTTCTCTACATGGCAGCCAGGTACACGGCGGCCCTGCGCACGGCCGGCCACAGCGTGGCGCCGTGCGCCCGCCCAGACCGAACGTCGATGACTATGCGTGGAGAAGGAGGTGGCCCTGTTGGTCGCCAAGATACTGGTCTGTGATCCCATCCATCCGGAAGGTCTGCAACTGCTGAGCGGACAGGCTCACGTCGATGTGGTCGAGGGCCCGCCGCTCACGCCCGCCGCGCTTCAAGACAGGATCCTGGACTACGAAGCCGTCGTCGTCGCCGGCCGCACGAAACTCAACCAGACTGTTATCGACGCGGCCGCGCAACTGTCCGTCATCGCCTGCGTCAACGGCAGCCTGGAGACGGTCGACGTTCAGAGCGCGCGTCGACGCGGTATCGAGACCATCAGCAGCCCCGACGCAAACTCCATCGCCGTCGCCGAACTCACCTTTGCCCTCATGCTCGGCCTCGCCCGCAACCTGCCCGCGGCCAGCGTACGCGTCATGGACGGCGTCTGGGACAAAGTCTCGCTCCTGGGCATGAACCTGGCCGGCAAGACGCTGGGCGTCGTCGGCCTCGGCCGCATCGGCCGGCAGGTCGTCAAGCGCGCCCGCGCCTTTGACATGCGCATCCTCGTCCACCAGAACCGGCTGACGCAGGAGTTGGCCCAGAGCCTGGGCCTGCAACAGGCCAGTCTGGACGAGCTCATGGCCGCGTCTGACTTCGTCTCCGTGCATGTGCCCCTGCGCCCCGGCAACGTCGGGCTGATCAATGGCGACAACCTGCGCCACATGAAACCCAGCGCCTATCTCATCAACACCTCGCAGGGCGGCGTTGTCGACGAGGAAGCTTTGCTTCACGCGCTCGACTGCGACCTCATCGCGGGGGCCGGCATCGACGGCTTCGTGGGCCAGTCCGACGTCACCTGGCGTCTCATCCGCCATCCCGAAGGTGCTGGCCACTCCGTTCATTGGGGCCAACACGCAGGACGCACAGCGCGAGGCTTCGGTCTCGGTCTGCTCCCTCCTGCTGTCGCTGCTGCAACGGCCCAAGACCGCCAGCACGCTTGCGCTCGAGGTCGCCGCCATCGAGAAGGTCATCCCCCACGAACGCCACAACCCCCAGCGCGTGGCCAGTCTCGCCGAGCGCATCGCCCAGGACGGCATCCTGGCCAACCCGCCCGTGACCGCCCGCGTCGGCGACACCTACGTCATCCTGGACGGCGCCACCCGCGTCACCGCGTTCCGGCGCCTCGGCTATCCGCACATCGTCGTGCAGGTGGTTGACCCGGACTCGGACGATGTCGAGCTGCACCGTTGGTACCACGCGGTGCACGGGGACGGCTCTGCAGACGATCTCCTGCGCGCACTGGAAGAAGTGCCCAACCTGGTCATGGTCGAGCAGCCCGTGGAAGCCTTGCAGGAGGCGACACTGCACGGCAACACGGCCGGGCATCTCACCACCGTCGACGGCCGCGGTTTTCTCATCCAGTCCGGCGGTGCGCCCGGCTCGCCCGGCGACTGGCTCACGGTGCTCACCGACCTGGTGGAACGCTACGGCGCTTGGGGCAACGTCGAGCGCACGACAAATCGGGACGTCGCCGCCCTTCATTCCCAGTTTCCGGACCTGGTCGGGCTCTTCACCTTCCCGATCTTCTCGCTCGACATGATCCTGGCCCTCGCGGCACAGGGGCGCACCGTACCGGCGGGCATCACCCGCTTCGTCATTCCCGGCCGCATCCTGCGCCTCAACGCGCCCCTGGCCCGCCTCGCCAGCGATGAGCCGATCGAGTCCAAGCGCCGCTGGCTGGACAACCTGGTGCGCGAACGCCTGGCCGATCGCCAGGTGCGCTACTACCAGGAGCCGGTGATCCTGCTGGACGAGTAGTTGTCGCTTCCCGCAGCGTCACCGCCGGCCACTTTTTTGCGGCGAACCATCTCTGATTCACGCGCCCAGAGACGATCTGACGTATCGGACTACGCCCGTGTACACGCCTACCTGCCGCTTCCGATTCCACGGCGATCTTTGCGATTTCCTGCCCGTGGACCAGCGAAACCGCTGGATCGAGTACGCGCTGGACAGCGCTCCCGAAGGCGCGGTCGCGGTCAAGCACCCCATCGAAGCGCTCGGCGCGCCCCACCCCGAGGTCGAACTGATTCTCGTCAACGGCGTCCCGGCTTCCTTCGCCCACCGGCTGCAAGACGGTGATGAGGTCCGCGTCTATCCCCAGGGTTGTGCGCCCGTGGTGCGCAGCCCCGTGCGCCTGCGTCCACAACTCGAACGACCGCCCCGCTTTCTCCTCGACACGCATCTGGGACGCCTCGCCGCGTACCTGCGCATGCTGGGCTTCGACGCCGCCTACGGCAACGACTACGACGACGAGCAGCTCGCCACCCTGGCGCACGGCGACCGTCGCGTGCTGCTGACGCGCGACCGCGGCCTGCTCAAGCGCAAGATCGTGGCGCACGGTTTCTGCGTGCGCCAGACCAGGCCCAGCAGCCAACTCGTCGACATCATCCGCCGCTATGCGCTGGCCCCGGAGGCCAACCCGTGGAGCCGGTGCGTACGCTGCAACGGTCTCCTCGAGCCCGTAGACAAGGCCGATATCCTCGATCGCCTGGAGCCCAAGACCAAACTCTACTACGACGAATTCCAGCGCTGCACAGCCTGCGCGGAGATCTACTGGCGCGGCTCGCACCACCAACGCATGCGCAGCTTCCTCGCCGATGCACTGGCCGAGGCCGCACTTCCCGCCGAGCCCGACTACCCCGAGGGCGTGTACCGCGACGCGGAGGACTCTGGGCCAGTGACCTGACCCTCTTAACAACTTCCAAACAACTCCTGCGCGATTTCTGAAGACGTGGAGCCTACACTGACAGGCATACAGGTAGTGTAGACCAACATCAATCGGTCACTGAACGACTGACCACAACCCAATAAGGAAATCGCGCCATGCTTTCACACCCAACACTCCGGCGAGCCCCTCTTGCGCTGATCCTCGTAGGTGCTCTGCTGACCGGCTGCGTCGCAATCGCCCCGCCGTCTGGCCGTCGAAGCGTCCGAATCCGTCACCGAATCCGCAGCAGTTGAGGCAGTAGCGGTAGACGCGGCCCCGTCGCAAGACGCTGCCGAATCTGCAACCGACGCGCTCCTATACATGCGCGAAGAGGAAAAACTGGCCCACGACGTCTATGTCACCCTCTATCAACAGTGGGACCTGCCCGTTTTCGACAACATCTCCAGGGCAGAGAGCCAGCACATGAGCATGGTGCTCCAGGCGCTCGACGCTCGCGGCCTTGCGGACCCTGCGGCCGGCAAGGGCCTCGGTGAATTCATGAATGCGGACCTGCAAGCGCTCTATGATGAACTCGTCGCCCAGGGCAGCGAATCCGTCGTCGCTGCACTCACCGCCGGCGCCACCATCGAAGACCTCGACATCTCCGACCTGCAGGCAAGCTTGAAGACCGTGACCGACGAGGACGTTCGCTGGGTGTTCGAGACCCTGCTGCGCGGATCCGAAAACCACATGCGCGCCTTCGTGCGCAACCTGGATCGCTACGGCGAGACCTACGAGCCGCAGTTCATTGACTCCGCCTATTTCGACGCCATCGCCTCAGGCGACATGGCCCGTGGACCCCAAGCGGGCCGCGGCCAGGGACGGCAACAGGGCGGCGCGGTCGCTGGCAGCGGTAGAGTCCGGCCGGTGCGCGTCGCACTCACCCTTGACCTGCCGACATGGCGGCAAGTGGCGGCTGGGGAGCCGTCACTTGCCGCGTCGAGAACGAGGATCGCCGGCTCTCATATAGGCCTAAGGCGCGTCCGAGCCGCGTTGTGCTAAAATAGTGACATACTTGGGGCGACTACCCACAGTCGCCGGAACCAACCAGTGAGAAGAACCTGAGTTTGCCCCGTATTGAGTGCTTGAACCAAGTGAGCGAAGGAGAACCACGATGTTGAAACCAGTGACTCGATGGCTCGCAGTGGTCTGCATGGCCACCATACTGACAGTCCTTTCCAGCACGATTGCTCTAGCACAGGTGGACGCACCACTGGATGACAGCCAGGGCGCGTTGATCGTCGCCGTCATCGCCGGAAGCCCCGCGTCCGAGGCCGGTCTGGTGCGCGGAGACGTGATCCTCGCCGTGGGTGACCAGCCCGTTACGAGCAGCGCGGATCTCGCGCGCCATCGTGCCCGACGTGGCGCCAGGTGACGTCGTGCCCATCACGATTCGGCATGGCGACGACGAATTCATCGTCGACGTAGAGCTGGGCGACCAGGATGGGCGCGCCTTCCTCGGCGTATACCTTGCCAGGGACCTTGAGGAAGTTGCACCAGAGGAAGTTGCACCAGAGGAAGCTGTGACAGAAGAACCGGCCGCAGAGGAGCCCGCTGCCGAGGAGCCCGCTGCCGAAGAACCGACTGCCGAAGAACCGGCTGCCGAGGAACCGGCTGCCGAGGAACCGGCGGAAGAGCCTGCCGGAGACGACACCGAAGCCGAGGGTGCGACAGAGGAACAAGCTGAGGACGCGGCGGAGAGCGATACGGACGACGCGGCCGCCGCAGAATCGTCTGAAGCCGAGGGGCCTGAGGCTGCCGAAGAAGCGGAAGCCGAGTCACAGGCAATCGAGGCGCCGGACTCCGGTGACACAGACGCCGGCGCCGATGTCGAAGACGACGATGCTGCCGGCATGGATGACGAGACGGACGATGCAGGCGACATGGACGATGATGCAGGCGACGACAGCGCCGCGCCCAAAGTCTATGGCATGATGCCGTTCACCGATACGGCCGCAGGCGCCATCATCTTCGCCGTCGTCGACGGCAGCCCGGCAGACGAAGCCGGCATCAACATCGGCGACGTCATCCTGGGCGTGGACGGGGAGCGATTGAAGCGAGTCAGCGACCTCGCCGATCGCGTCGATGCGCAGGCGCCCGGCGACGAAATCACCCTGGAGATGCTGCGACGCACCGGCGCGTTGGAGGAAGTCGCCGTTACACTGGGCGAACATCCCGAAGATGCCGAAAACGCATTTCTCGGCGTCGGATTCCTGCCCACGCCGCGCCGTATGTTCCTCGGCCATTCCGACGAGGGCGACCTGCTCGTGCCGCCCATGCCCTTCTTCCACCGCGGCCCCGGCTCCGACGGCCAGAACCGCTGGTGGCCGCGCAACCATCCGCACCACCAATGGATGCCCGAAGGCCACCCGTCTTGGGATGATTGCGAACACGGCATGCCCTGGTGGGCGTGTGAGGACGACGATACAGACGGGGACGAGATGGACGGGGGCCATATGGACGAGGGCGAGATGGACGAGGGCGAGATGGACGACGATGACATGGAGGAATCACCGGACGCCAAGGGCGACGACAGCGCCTTCGCGACGCTGAAGTTCGCGGCCTAGCGCACAGTTGCACCTTCACTAACGACAGGGGCCCCCGAGCGGCGCGCCACCCGGCGAACGTCCGCTCGGGGCTCTTTGCTGTCCACGACCGGTCGGATTCGGCCAGCTCAGCCCTTGATTACGGCCATCGGCTCCAAGCGCACCACCGCCCGCGCGATGCCCGCACCCTCCACGACCTCAATCACTTCCTCCACCTGCTTGTAGGCAAAGGGCGCTTCCTCCGCCAGGCCGCGCATACTGCCTGCGCGCACGCGGATGCCCCGCCGCGCTAAGTCCTCCTGCAGCGTCTTGCCCTCGACCTGCTTGCGCGCGGCCGTGCGGCTCATGTTGCGGCCCGCTCCATGACACGAGGAGCCGAACGTCTGCTGCATGGCGCCTTCCGTGCCGGCCAGCACATAGCTCGCCGTGCCCATGGACCCCGGCACCAGCACCGGCTGTCCCACCGCTCGATAGTCCGCCGGCACATCGGCATGGCCGGGCGCGAAGGCCCGCGTGGCCCCCTTGCGATGCACGCACAGGGCCAACGACTCGCCGCCTACGGTGTGCGTCTCCATTTTGCCGATGTTGTGCGCCACGTCGTACACCTGCCGCAGTTCGAATGGCAGCCCCTTTGGCCCCGCCACCATTTCGAACGCCTCCCGCGCCAGGTGAGCCAGCGTCTGGCGATTGGCGAAGGCGAAGTTCGCCGCCGCCTGCATGGCCCCGGAGTACGCCTCACCCTCCGGCGTGTTCAACGGCGCACACACCAGTTCTCTGTCAGGCAACTCGATGCCGTACCGTCGCTGGGCATCCTGAAAACTGCGCACATATTCGGTGCACACCTGATGGCCCAGACCACGCGACCCGCAGTGGATCTGCACCACCACCTGCCCGGGCCACAGCCCATAGGCAGCGGCTGCGTCTTCGTCGTAGACGGCGACAACTTCATCCACTTCCAAGAAGTGGTTGCCGCTGCCCAGCGTCCCAAGTTGATCCCGACCGCGATCGCGGGCCCGCCTGCTCACGCTGCCGGCGCCGCCCCTTGAAGACAGCCCGACTCCTCTGTGTGGCGCACGTCCTCCTCCGTCGCCAGGCCCCGGCCCACACACCATCGCGCGCCGGTACGCAGCACGGCCTCCAACTCCGCCTCGGTCAGGCGATAGCGGCCGCCCTTGCCCAACCCGCTGGGGCAATTCGCGTACAGCGCCGTCGCCAGATCGCCCAAGAACGGCTCCGCTTCTTCCGCGAAGAGATCGGACGCCAGCAGACGCACTCCGCAGTTGATGTCGTACCCAATGCTGCCGGGCGAGATCACGCCGTCCGGCAATCGCGTTGCGGCCACGCCCCCCACAGGGAATCCGTACCCCTGATGCACATCCGGCATGGCAATCGCATACCCCACGATGCCCGGCAGCGTCGTGGCGTTGATCAGTTGTTCGATGCTGCGGTCCGTCAGCGCCTTCTCCAACAGCGCCTTGCTTGCGTAGATGCGCGCCGGCACACGCATGTCATGCCGGTAGCTGCGCGGGATCTCCCAGACGTACGTGTCCACGCGCTCGAGCTCGGCCAGCTTCATCACGAGTCACCTCCCCTGCCGAATCGCGTCGCTCCACCGCGGGTCCGGCGTCTTAAGCCGTCCTCACCTATCGGTTCAAATGTCGAAGTAGACGTCTGCGCGCCAACCGGCTTCCGTCTCCACTACGGATAACTGGTGATACGTCACCGCTTTGATGTGCATCGTGGGCGGCTCCACGGGCGGCGCAAACGTGACGTCTGCGTCCACGCGTACGGGCGACCACGCCGTCACAACACACGCTGCGAGCATCATCCCTGTGGTCTCGTGCAGATAGAGCAGCTCGCCCAGCCAATCGACCATCAGGCTCTCCGCGTCCATGGACTCCATCACGATGCGCTGGACTACGGCGTCGCCTTCCCGGTCCGGCGCTGCCTGCAGCAGACCGAACATGGCCCGCGCTGCGCACGCGTACAGGGCATCCGCGCCCGGCGCGTAGACGCGCACGCCCACCTCCGCCGTGTGCTCCAATTCCTCATACCGGCACTCGTCCATAGCGTTCACGCCGATTGGTCGCCCGCCCGCGCCCTCTATGCTATACTTGCTCTCCAGTATAGGCCGTGGCATGGGCCACGTCAACGAGTTTCCGTCTGTGTTTGCAGCACTCGCCGTCCTGCGGACGGTCAACGAACGCAAGGTAGCGCCGTGATCTCACATTTGCACACCCGCCAGGCCCGACTGATTCTTGTCTATGTTTTGATCCTGCTCCTGCCGGCATGCGCACGGCCGGCGAGGGGGAATGACGGGGCCGCCGCGAACACGAGCGCCGCGTCCGCGCCGACCGCCCTCGCAACGCCGGTGAGTACGGCGACGATTCGACCCACGCCCACCGCCGTCGACAGTCCTGTGGCTACCGCTGTCGCGCCGTCGAGTCCTCTGCTCACTGCAACCGCGCCGGCCAGTCCCCTCGCGCAAGCGCAGACCGAGCGTGAGCCCATCTATACCTACGAGGTGGTTGCCGAGTATCCCTACGACCCGGCGGCGTGGACGCAGGGCCTGGTCTTCACGAACGGCGTTCTGTATGTAGGCACGGGGCTGAATGGACAATCGTCCCTGCGCAAGACGGACCTGGAAAGCGGCGATATTCTGGAAATCGTGACCCTTCCGGAAGAGTTCTTCGGCGAAGGCGTCACCGTTTTCGATGACAAAGTCTATCAGTTGACCTGGAAAGAACAGAAGGGATTCGTCTACAACGAGGAGGACTTCAGTCCCCTGGCGACCTTCACCTATCCCACCGAGGGTTGGGGACTGACGCACGACGGCGACCGGTTGATCATGAGTGACGGCACTTCCACACTCTATTTCCGTGACCCGGACACCTTCGAGGAGACGGGCCGCATCGCAGTCACCAGCAGCCTCGGCCAACTGTGGGCGCTCAACGAACTGGAATACGTCGACGGCGAGATCTTCGCCAACATATGGACCACGGACTGGATCGCGCGCATCGATCCGGAGACAGGCGCCGTCCTCGGCTGGATCAACCTGGCCGGTCTACTTCCGGCGGAGTACCGGCTGGAACACGGAGCCGACGTCCTCAACGGCATCGCCTACGACGCAGAGTCCGGTCGCCTCTTCGTCACGGGCAAGTTCTGGCCCACGCTCTTCGAAATTGAGTTGATTCCCGCCGGATAGTCGACGCCAACGCAGGCGCATCCCCAACGGAAATACAGCGCCCGCAGCCATGGCTGCGGGCGCTGCGCTCTAGGAGGAAGCATGAATTTCTAGTTCACAAACAACCTGCTGAAGGGATGGGGCTATGCGGGCACGCTCTCTTCGATGCGGTACTCGGTCGTCAGGTTCATTCCCGCACGCTTCAGCATGATGCTGGCGGAGCAATACTTCGACATCGACAGGTCGATGGCCCGCTCCACCGCCACGGGGTCAATGTCCTCGCCGCGCACCACGTACACCACCGTGGCATCCGTGAATACGTTGGGCGGATCCTCCGCCTGCACGCCCTTGATCTCCACTTCCAAGCCGGTAACCTTCTGGCGTCGCCGCTGCAGGATGTGGATCATATCCATCGCTGTGCAGCCCACCGCGCCCGCGATCAGGAACTCGACCGGGCTGCCGCCTTGCGGCGTGGGCGGGCCTTCCATCTCAAACTCATAGCCGCCGCCCAGTTTGGCGTGGAACTTCAGATCCTCGCCTTTCCATTCTACGGTCGCCGTCTTCACAGGAGCCATGATTGTTTCCTTTCGGAGTTATGTCAATTTTCGGTGTGTCCTGCGCTGCGCAAGTCGACAGCCGGCGCCACCTGCGAACGGTGGCGCCGGCGCGCAGCTAGCGGATCTTCACCATCAAGCGCATTACATCGTCGATCAATTCCTCCCGATCGACGTCCTCACTATCGCCTGCGCGCACGAGGCACTCTTTTGCATACGTCCGCAAGAAGAACTCAGACGCATTCTGCACGGCAGAACGGATCGCCGCCAACTGCTGCAGGATTTCCTGACAGTCGCGGTCCTCATCCACCATTTTCTGCACACCGCGCATCTGCCCCTCGACTCGCCTCAGTCGAAGCTTCAGCGCGTCTTTGGCGTCCGTTGACTCAAGTTGCATTTGGTTCTCGTCAAATACCCTATCTAGCGCTTCCCGATC
This sequence comes from uncultured Chloroflexia bacterium, assembly GCA_963752485.1. Classification (GTDB taxonomy): domain Bacteria; phylum Chloroflexota; class Anaerolineae; order Caldilineales; family Caldilineaceae; genus JASGTU01. The sequence goes on along the minus strand of CAVVYP010000005.1, from coordinate 173,452 downwards.
AAGTCAGGGCAAGCAACTGCTTGCCTAGCAGGACGCTCAGGTGAACGGGCTACGCGCCGGGGCTGACGACAGTGCGGCAGACCCGTTGCTGGACGAACCGCCCATGGCGAACGACGACATCTTGCGATGCGTCTGGCGGCCACCGCAGCCCGGACACTTGTGCGCCTCGTCGGCCTGCGAGAAGCCGACCAACAGTTCGAACGGCTGGCCGCACTCGTCGCATACGAATTCATATAAGGGCATAGTTGAAGTCTCCTTCGCTTAGATTCATATATACTGGGGGGGAGTATATCAGGGGCATGGAAAGCTGTCAAATTCGAGCGCCAGGGTGATCAGCCGGTTGCCGTCACGGGGAAGTCTCGAAAATCGTCGCGATACGCGTCGAGCGTGGCCAACAATTTGGCGCGCAGGGCCGACGCCCACTCCGGCTCTGTGGCGGACGCGCTCTCCCCCAGCGCGCGGGTGATGCGGGCATAGGAAACGAGATTGTGCAGGCGGAGATAGAGTGGTAGCCGCTCGATCTCCTCGTCGGAGAGCGGCTGCTCGTCTCGGTAGCCGCGCACAAACGATTGCAGCGACGCATCGTCCAGATCGACCCCACCGACCCGGTCCGCAAACAAATCGCGCAACGCATACGCGATGTCCGCTGCGAACCAGCAGTAGGCACAGTCGTCGAAGTCCAGGATGCCGATGTGGCCGCTATCCCACATCAGGTTGTCCAGCTCGAAGTCGTAGTGGATCAAGCCGAAATTCTCGCGGCTCCTCGGCAGCGATTCCAGCGCCGCTTCCACCGCGTGAATCTCCCTCCGGGCCGCCCCTGCCTGCGCCGGAATCAATCGTTTCGCCAGGTTCAGATTGTCCGACCAGGCAGGTCGATTGATCGCGCTGCAGCCGCGACGAACACGCATGCACAGCGCCGAGCGCCTGGCCCCACGCCTCGAAGTCCACGCCGGTCATTTCGTCAAGCTCCCTGTGCTCGCCAGGCAACGCCTCAAACATGACCGCATGGCACAGTCCCAACGGCGTGGAGACGCTCTCTACCAAGCTGCCGTCCGTGGACCGCACGGGGGTCGCTACGGATATCGACGCGCCGTTTAGCGCCTCCACAAAGGCCAGCTCGGCTGCGATGAGGTCCGGCTGTCGCTCGCTCTCGTGGTTGATGCGCAGGTAGTACTTCCGCCCTGCCGCCATCACCACGCACACGAAGTTTGCACTCGCCCGCCAGACCCACGTCTCCACCTCGCCGCCAAACCACGCTGCGGCCACAGACGACGCAATCGGGCTCCGCCACTCCTCATCGACCGACTCAAAGAATCGCGCCATCAGTTCCAGGGTCATCATGCTCCGTTGCGGCCTCCACGTTCATTTTGGCAGTCTCAATCCGGCAGGCGCAGCCGCCAAATCAAAAGGGCGAGACAGGAACCGAATCCCATCTCGCCCCGCGCCACCAGGAAGCGTTGTCTACGAATTCAGCCCTCGGCGACCGTATCGCCAGGTCGTCCGCTCACCGGGTGACCCGTCCAGTCACGGGCTCGCGTTGCACCAAGCCGCGACTGCGCGAACGCGCTTGCGCCGCACGTCGGCTCTACTGCATTAGGCCCGAATCCTCGAGAAGACCGAGGACCGTATTGAAGGCATCCGCATCTTCCTGCGGTACTGCGTCGTTCGCCACGAGTTCCGCCAGAAGCTGAGCCTGCAAGTCACGCATGGTGCCCGTAAATAGGCGGTCGGGTTCGGCGCTGCGCAGCGTATCGATCTGTCCGTGCACCGTGTCGAAGAGGTCCGCCTGCTCCTGCGTGAGCACGCCCTGGTCTACGCCGGCGGCCAGCATTTCCGCGCGCATGGCGGCTTCCAGCTCGGCGCTCCTGCCCATGGCAGACCCGGGACCGCCCGCTCCGCCGGCAGGGCCGTTGCCCAACGAACGCACGTAGTTGATGACGTCCCAGCGCTGGTCTTCCGACAGGGTGGCCTTCCATGCGGGCATGGCCGAATTGAATGGCTCGAACGCGCCGCCCTCGCTGATGCGCCAGAGCATGTAGTCGTCGCCCAGCATTTGGCTGGTCATCGCGATCATGGGCGGCGCAGGCGTAAGGCCGGCCGCAGCCGGTCCGTCGCCAAGTCCTGTCTCCCCGTGGCAGACGGCGCAATTCTGTGCGAAGATCGGCTCACCGCGTGCGATGGATTCCTCGCCGGCGGGGATTGGGCTCAGTTGACCTGCATATTCCTCCGGAATGGTCGCCATGTGAAAGGCGCGCATGTTGCCGCCGCCCATGCCACGCCCCATACCGCCCGCCCCCATCATGCCGGCGCCTGCCGCCGGGACCGTTGCCACGGCCTCCGTGACGGCATCCGAAGCGTCGATTTCAGCCGCCGGCTGCTCCGTCTCCGGAGTTGCGCTGTCGCTCGCTCCGGTCGTGGTCAAGGTTTCGCTGCCGGTCACTGGCTCGGTCGCCGTCAAAGTCTCCGCAGCGCCAACTTCTACCGTGCTCGTCGCCGCCTCTGTCGCCGACACTTCCTCGGTAGCGCCCAGTTGTTCGACGCCGGTTACAGCCTCCGTCGCCGTTACGGCTTCCGACGCCTCAACCTGCGACTCCTCGGCGGCCGCCCCGTCAACAGCAGCAGACTCTTCAGGAGCTGCCGCTTCCGACGCTGCGCCGGATTCCGCGCTCGCCTCCGCGGGAGCCGGGCCCAGCAACGCCGCCACCTTCGCAGCGTGGGCCAGCTCTTCCTGTGCCTGACGAAGATAGTTCGCGCCCGCCATGATCCCGATCAGCAGCAGGCCGGCGCCTACCCACGGACCCAAGATGGCGACAAGTGATCTGCGATTGTTCTCCATGGTGTTGACCGCTATTTTCCGTGATTGGTTTCGGTGATTTGGCTGTCGATTGGGCGCAGCAGATCAACGCCCGCCGCGCTCACGAAAGTATAGCATACGTACCCCGCAGACCCAACGCTCCCGTCGCCCGGGCGACGATTTCCGATCCGGACATGGGCGCGCTTGTGGGACGCGCATGTGGGACGCAGATTTTCGCAGATTGGGCTGATCTTCGCTGATTTCATTACCTGCTTTGCTATTTGCTTTGCTATTGGCAAGTGTGGTGTGATAGGTCGCTGGCTACCGTATCTCTCAGCCGGATCAGCGAAAATCTGCGTCCCGCTTTTCACAACAACGATCCGCAACGCCGTCGCCTGAATCCGTAACCCATGCCAATCAGCCATCCGTATCAGCGTTGATCAGCCCGATCTGCCAAAATCTGCGTCCGGCTCTTCGCGGCGGCGATCCACCTGCCGGCTGAGGTCCGGGATCGCGATCGTCAGAGAGCGCCCTGCGTTTGGCCCGTTCCTAGCGGTCTGCGGTACACTGCACCCAGAATTTGCGCTCCGGCATGGACATGGCGATAGGGGAGAGCCCATGCGCGTACTATTGGTAGGAAACGGCGGGCGAGAACACGCCATCGCATGGTCGTTGGCCCGCTCGGCGGACCTCACCCATCTCTACGTTGCGCCCGGCAACGGCGGCACGGCCGGTCTGCCCAACACGGAAAACGTCCCCATCTCCGCATCCGATATTGCGGCGCTCGCAGCCTTCGCGCAGGAGTACGTGATCGACCTCGTCGTAGTCGGACCGGAGGCGCCGCTTGTGGAGGGTCTTGCGGACGCGCTGCGCGACGCCGGCCATCGCGTGTTCGGCCCGAGCCAGGCAGCCGCGCAAATTGAGGGGTCGAAGGCCTTCTCCAAAGCGTTCATGCAGCGCCACAACATCGCGACCGGCCGCGCTGTGACCTTCACGAATCTGGATGCGGCGCTGCACTATCTCTCCACTCTGGATGAGACGCCCGTCATCAAGGCCAGCGGCCTCGCCGCGGGCAAGGGCGTCCTCCTGCCCGACAGCATGCAGCAGGCCGAGGGTACGCTGCACGCCATCATGGCGGAGCGCCAGTTTGGGGCCGCCGGCGACGTCGTGCTGATCGAAGAACGCATGTCCGGCCCGGAAGTCTCCGTGCTTGCGTTCTGTGACGGCGAAAGCGTGGCGCTGATGCCCGCGGCGCAGGACCACAAACGCCTGCTCGACGGCGACGACGGGCCCAACACAGGCGGGATGGGCGCGTTCGCGCCGGCGCCGCTGGCCACGCCGGATCTGCTGGACGCCGCGCTGCACGACGTGCTACTGCCCACCGTGCGCGGCCTGGCCGCAGAGGGTTCCCCGTACATCGGCGTCCTCTATGCAGGTCTCATGCTCACCGCGGACGGGCCCAAGGTGCTCGAATTCAACTGCCGCTTCGGCGACCCGGAAACGCAGGTCATCCTGCCGTTGCTGGAGACCGATCTGCTCGCCGTCATGGACGCCTGTGTGGACGGCAGACTGGCCGGCCTCGATCTGCGCTGGAGCGACAGCGCGGCCGCCACCGTCGTCGCCGCCTCGGGCGGATACCCCGGCGACTACGAGACCGGCAAGCCCATCACCGGCATCGACAGCGCGGAGGCCGAAGGCTGTACGGTCTTCCACGCCGGTACCGCCCTTGCGAGACAGCGAACTGCGCACCGCCGGCGGCCGCGTGCTCGCCGTCACCGGCAGCGGCCCCCACCTGTCGCCGGCCATCGAACGCGCCTACGCCGGCATGCGCCACATTCACTTCGACGGAATCCACTATCGGACCGACATCGGCCGCACCGGCATCCCCGACGGCTAGGCCCCGAGTAGGCCAGGACACAGAGAGCTATGCCAAAGCGCGACGACATTCACTCCATCCTCATCATCGGCTCGGGCCCCATCGTCATCGGCCAGGCCTGCGAGTTCGACTATTCCGGCGCGCAAGCGTGCAAGGCCCTGCGCCAGGAGGGCTATCGCGTCGTCCTGGTCAACTCCAATCCGGCCACGATCATGACGGACCCGGAGATGGCCGACGCCACGTACGTGGAACCGCTGACGGTCGAAGTCGTGGAGAAGATTATCGAGAAGGAAAAGCCGGACGCCCTGCTTCCCACCGTCGGCGGGCAGACCGGACTCAACCTGTCCGTGGCCCTGGCCGAGGCAGGCGTGCTCGACCGCCACGGCGTGGAGCTGATCGGCGCCAACCTGGATTCCATGCAGATCGCCGAGGATCGCGACCTGTTCAAGAAGGCCATGGACGCCGTCGGTCTCGAGTCCCCGCGCAGCGGCATCGCCAGGAGCCTGGAGGATGCGCACAAGATCGCTCAGGACGTCATCGGCCGCTATCCGATCTTCATCCGTCCCAGCTTCACCCTGGGCGGCAGCGGCGCGGGCACTGTTTTCACGCCCCAGGAGTTCGACGAGAAGGTGCTGTGGGGTCTGAAAGAGAGCCCCGTGCATACGGTCCTCATCGAGGAGTCGCTGATTGGCTGGAAGGAATACGAGCTCGAGGTCATGCGCGACCGCGCCGACAACTACGTCGTCGTCTGCACCATCGAGAACCTGGACGCCATGGGCGTCCACACGGGAGACAGCATCACCGTGGCGCCGGCGCAGACGCTCACCGACAAGGAATACCAGCGGCTGCGCGACCAGGCGCGGCTCGTCATGCGCGCCGTGGGCGTGGAGACAGGCGGCAGCAACGTGCAGTTCGCCGTCGATCCGCGCTCCGGCCGGGTCGTCGTCATCGAGATGAACCCGCGCGTCTCCCGTTCCAGCGCGCTTGCCTCCAAGGCCACCGGCTTCCCCATCGCCAAGCTGGCCGCCAAGGTCGCGGTCGGCTACACGCTGGACGAGCTCAAGAACGACATCACGCAGCAGACGGTGGCCGCATTTGAACCGTCCATCGACTACGTGGTCGTTAAGTTCCCGCGCTGGGCGTTCGAGAAGTTTCCCGGCGTCAATCGCGAACTCGGCCCGCAGATGATGTCCGTGGGCGAGGTCATGGCCATCGGCCGCACTTTCAAGGAAGCCTTACAGAAGAGCGTGCGCAGCCTGGAAATCGGCCGGGACGGTCTGGGCCCCGTCGAACGCGACGATAACGGCTCCTTCAGCGGCTACGGCCCCGACGTCAGCTTGCATGACCTCCTGCGCGTGCCCAACCGTGACCGCCTGTTCGCAGTCTACGAGGCGCTTGCCCGCGGCGACAGCCAGTCACTCATCTGCCAGCTCACCGGTTACGACCCCTGGTTCGTGAACCAAATTTCGGAAATCGTGGAGCATGAACGTTCGTTGCGGCGGCTCGACATGGACACCGTGCGCACGGCCAAGCGTCTCGGCTTCAGCGACAGCCATCTTGCCCGCGCCTTGAATTTGGCCAGTGGCGAAACCGAGACAGGCGTAGACGGCGCGGAAGGCGGCGTAGAAGACGGCGTAGAAGACGGCGCGAATCGAGCGTTCACCGAGTCGACTGTGCGCGACTTTCGCATCCGCAACGGCCTGCTCCCGACATACCATCAGGTCGACACCTGCGCCGCCGAGTTCGAAGCCTACACGCCCTACCTCTACAGCTCCTACGAGAGCGAGAGCGAAGCGCCGCCCACCGCCCGCAAGAAGGTGATCATCCTGGGCGGCGGCCCCAACCGCATCGGCCAGGGCATCGAGTTCGACTACTGCTGTTGCCACGCTTCGTATGCGCTGCAGGAACTCGGCTACGAGACGACCATGGTCAACTGCAACCCGGAGACGGTCAGCACGGACTACGACACCAGCGACCGCCTCTATTTCGAGCCGCTGACCTTTGAGGACGTGGTAAACATCGTGGAGCGAGAAAGCCGGAGCGGCAACGTGGAGGGCGTCATCGTCCAATTTGGCGGCCAGACGCCCCTCAACCTCGCCGGTGGGCTTCAGGCTGCGGGCGTCCCCATCATGGGCACGCCGCCCGAGGCCATCGACCTGGCCGAGGACCGCGACCGCTTCGGCGAGCTTCTGCGCAAGCTCGACATACCCGCCCCCGCCAATGGGACCGCCCGTTCGACGGAGCGCGCCGTCGAGGTCGCCGCCGCCATCGGCTACCCTGTCGTCGTGCGGCCTTCCTATGTGCTCGGCGGCCGCGCCATGGCCATCGTGGACGACGAAGCCGCGCTGCGCCGCTACATGGTGGAGGCCGTCGCCGTCTCCAGGGAGAAGCCCATTCTCATCGACCAGTTCCTGGAAGACGCGTTCGAGGTCGATGTGGACGCCATCTGCGACGGCGAGCGCGTGGTCGTCGGCGGCATCATGCAGCACATCGAAGAGGCGGGCATCCACAGCGGCGACAGCGCCTGTGTGCTGCCGCCCTACAAGATCAGCAACTACCACCTGCACATCATCCGCGAATACACGGAGAAACTGGGCATGGCCCTGGGCGTGCGCGGGCTGATGAATGTGCAATACGCCATCAAGGACGACGTGGTCTACGTGCTGGAGGTCAACCCCCGCGCCAGCCGCACGGTGCCCTTCGTCAGCAAGGCCACGGGCGTGCCGCTTGCCAAGATCGCGGCCAAGGTGATGGCCGGCATGACGCTGGAGGAGCTCGGGCTGACCAGCGAGCCGGAGCTCGACGGGTTCTTTGTCAAGGAGGCGGTCCTGCCCTGGAAGAAGTTCTCCGGCATCGACACGATCCTGGGGCCGGAGATGCGCTCCACCGGCGAGGTCATGGGCTCTGCGGAGCGCTTCGGCCACGCCTTCGCCAAGAGCCAGCTCGGCGCCAACACGGGCCTGCCGCTCGGCGGCGGCGTGCTCATCACGGTCAACGACTTCGACAAGGGCGGCGCCCTCAAGATCGCGCGCGACCTGCATCGCCTCGGCTTCGAGCTGTACGCCACTGCGGGCACCGGCGAATTCATCCACCGCGTGGGCATCCCCGTCACGATCCTGGAGAAAGCGATCGCGGGCGCGCAAGGCTACACCACGCTCGACGCCATGCGCGACGACAAGGTTCACCTGATCATCAACACACCCTTGGGACCGAACAGCCGCGAGGACGGCGCCAAGATTCGCACGCTGGCGACGCGCCGCGAGATTCCGTTGATTACGACGCTGTCGGCCGCGCACGCGGCCGTGAACGGCATCAAGGCGCTGCGCCAACACGAGCTCACCGTGCGCAGCCTGCAGGAGCACTACGCCATGCAGGCGGTGCGCAGGGCATAAGGGGCGCCGCCCGCGTGTGCGGCTGCGTCTGCGCACGCAGCGGCGCGCCATGCTAGCTCTCCGACGCGCGAATCCTCTGCGCGGCCTCGATCATGGCCAGGTACCCCTCTACGGGCACGTAGTCCGGAATTGAGTTGCCCGAGCCCAGGGCGTAGCCGCTGGCCGCGTTGCGGAAGCGAACGCCCTTCTCGACCACATCTTCCACGATCACGTCCGGCGCGTTCTGGCACAGGATGTCCACGTCGATGCCGCCGAGCAGGCCGATGCGGTCGCCATAGCGCGCAATCCATTCGTCGAACGGCGCGATCGCGTCCTCGTTCGAATGCTTGGCCCCGATGCCCAGCGCGATAACGTCGTCCATAATCGAGAAGATCTTGCCGCAGGAGTGCCAAAGGAACGGTTTGCCCGCGGTGCGAATCAGCCCGATCACGCTGGCATATTGGGGAATGATGTGCCGGCGTATGGTGCGTGGGCGAGACCAGCGTGCTCGTCTTGAAGCCCAGGTCATCGCCAAAGCGACAGATGGCGTACGCGTCCGCGTGGCGCTCCAGAAACGTGGTCCACAGCTCCACCATCAGGTCGCCGATAGCGCGATAGAGGTCCGCGTACAGATCCGGGTCGTCCACCTGCATGTAGGCAAGCTGCTGGAAGCCGACCAAGTCTTCGCTGATTTCCAGCACGCCGTTGCCCACGCCGCCCAACGCCATCATGCCGTGCGGCATGCATTGGCGCAATGCATCGAAGCGCGGGCCCGCGTGCGCCCAGTAGATGTCCGGCAACTCATCCCACGGATAGCGGTCGAAATCGGCACGCGTCTGGATCGGGCCCGGTCGCCCGCCGTAGATCGCGCCGTGGTCGGGAAGCAGATCCGTGATCGTCACCTCGAACGAGACCGTGTCGTACGTCATCTCCTGCCAGAAGCGGCAGTACTGTGTGAAGAATTCGAGAAGCTCCGCCTCACTCCCGCTGAAGAGGCCAGCGAACTCGACGTCCAGGATCGCCTCCATGATGACCGGGTCGATGATGTGCTCGTAGATGGGCAGGCGCTGCGGGCGCCGGTTGCCGAGTACGTCCAGCATGTGGCGATAGTCGTTTTGGAAGTGCATGGGTGGCTCCCGGTAGGTAGGGGTGTATTCGCGAGCGAATCTGGTCGATGGACGGTTGCGGAGACGGCATTTCCAACAAGGTACCATTGGCCGCGAAGTCGGCCAATTCTGGCCTGCGGCGCCGATTGGCGCGCGGCCCGGCCCTACTATATGGTGACGCGTACCTCGCGCAGACAGTTCCCGCCCACCTCGCCACGCGGCGGCACTGCCCCGCATGCTACGGTTGGCGCCGGTCGATCCATCGCAGTCTGTCTGGCATGACGCCGCTCTGTTTCGCGATCGCGTGTGTCGCCGAAATCCTGCTGGGCAGCGCAGTGCGTCGCGCGGGAGTCCTCGCTCGCGACTTCACCACCTGGCTGTGGATCGCGCTCCGCTCCGCGCTGCCCTTCATGCGGCTGACACGCGAACAGCTTGCCGCCCGACATAGGGACCGGCAATCCCCACGATCGGATGGAGCAGATCCAAGTGACGGACGCAAGCCACGGCATCTCGGGCCCAAATGTGATCTAAAGTGAAGCGACTTTGAAGACTATGGCTTTGTCTTTGGTAACAGTTTGGGATAATGGCTTCCGTTCGAACGCAAGTATTGGGACGGAGGACACGATGGTGCGACCAGAGACAGCGAAATGGGGACAGAGTGCGGCAGATCTCCGACAACTGGCTGTGGAGGCAGAGCATCCGCGGACGCGAGAACGATTTCTAGCTCTGTACATGATAGTCAGCGGCAAAGCGAATGCGAGCGAGTGGGCTGCTGAGATCGGACGTGACGGCAATACGGTCATAGGTTGGGTCCATACGTACAACAAATCGGGGCCAGAGGCATTGTACTACCGGCGCACAGGGGGACGGTCCCCCCCTCTTTTGACCAAAAAGAGGTAGCACAGACCGGTAGGTAGTACCGCACTTAACCGTGGAGGCGGAGTAACGGGTTGACAAGAATGGAGGTAGCGCCGCAGCTAGGCGTGGACTCACAGGCGCCACCTTTCGATAGGCTGGAGTGTCTCCTTAGGGCGCCGACCACGGCGTTTCAGTGGCGCCCAAGGCGGTGGTGGCACGTGGAACCAGAAGAGCTCCTGGACCGACCAGATGTGGTCGGTTAAGCCGCTGGCCATAGCCGGTGTGAGTGGGACCCAGCAGTACTCGGTGATCCAGAGCCGTTGGCGAAGACTTTGGTGGGTGTCGCACAGGTTGTAGAGACTGCCGACCAGGTACATGCCGGCCGTCAAGGTCCGGGGGCCCGCTGGGCGCTACTGCGCAGGGCAGCGAGTGCGGCGGGACAAGATGGCCAAGCGTTGACGGCAGGTGGCGTTGAAGCGCTCGATGTAGGCGGTGTTGATGACGCCGCCGTCCTGAGACTGCTGCAGCAACTGGGCCACCAACGACTGCGTACCTTGTACGATACGGCGCTCGATGGTCAGTTTGCCAGGCGTGCGTCGCTTGACGATCTGGACGATGGCGATGTCGGGCCAAGCTACCAGGCGAGGACGTCCTCGGCGACCATGATTGGGTAAGGGAGAGCGAAAGACCTTCGGGAAGGCGCTCACGTACCTGGCCAGGCCATCCACCGCCAGCAGCAGCGGCCGACAACAAGCCATCTGGCGCACCTTGGCCGCTAGTTGCTCAATCAAGGTCCTATCCCGGCGCTGGCTGATGACGCCGGCCAACCAGAGACGCGTACTGACCATCATCGCCAGCGCCATCCACACTGAACGACCTTGCATGCGGACCTTGATCTCATCGGCTTGCACCTGGCCCAATTCGAGCTGTTGCCCCTCTACCATCTGCTCATGGACCGCCTGACAGTGATGACCCGTACGCTGCCACCAGCGCTTGACCGTGCGCTCGATCAAAGCCAAACGCCTTGACGATTGCCTGCAGCGGACAGCCGTACGCCAGTAGCGTGACCACAATCATCACCGTAGCCCCATCAGTGCGAAGCCGATAGAACAGCGTGCCCTTGGTGGCGCTGAAGGTAGCTTCACATACATGACAGATGTATCGACATTCAATCTCGCTATTGACGCCGATGTTGCCTTGGCCTTGCTGCCCTCTTGCAGGACACTCCAGATTGGAACAGAATACTCGTTGTGGGTTCATGGGCCACCTCCTTGGCGGCCAACCAGGAGTTAGTGTGTCCATGAACCCACTCTTGTCGACTCATTTCGGCGCTTCCACGCTCTAGTGTGGTGCTACCAAGGGTTCGCAAGAGCGGATCATTTGGTAGACTGACTGCGCAATTTGGAACGAACAAAGCCAGCAGTAGTCCATTGTTTGAGCCGGTTGTGTCAGCAGCCGTACGGTAGTACGGTAAGGTGGAGAGCCAGCCAGCAGGTCGGAGATTGTCGAACAAGCGCATGTGTCTGATTCTTGTGCGGCTTTGAATTCGACGCTACAAATACCAAAGCACAGGGCAATATTCTCTCGCAGGCGCCAGATAGCTCTTCGAACTAGTCTGTGGGTGCACTGCAGGATGGTGAGCAGCGCCGGGAGCGTGAAGCGTTCTGTCCGGACCTTCACATGGGCGATTGTGCGTGCGTTTTCGTAATGACGGGAGCCTAAAGACAGTCAAGTGCAACCAACTCTGCCCGATCGCTTTCAGAACGCCGGAAGGCCATCAGTCCACTACGCCGGCCATTACGCCAGCTTTTTCTCTCTTATCGGGCGCAGATCAGATTCTGGCCGCTGCGGCAACGGAAAACCGGGCGAGCGCACGCGCTTATCGCCTCCAACTGATGGCGCAACGCCTTGATCTGGTGACTGGCTTCGATGATCTGCTCGCTCTGGAAGCCATTGACTTTATCCCTTTCGATTTTCAGATTCGCGCCGCACGCACGGTGTTGCGGCGCTTTCGGGGGCGTGGCCTGCTCAGTGACGAAGTGGGATCGGGGAAGACCATCGAGGCAGGCCTAGTCTTGAAGGAATATATGCTGCGCCAGATGGTTCAGCGTGTGTTGATCCTCACGCCGCCTGGGTTGGTTGAACAATGGCGCGAAGAGTTGACAACCAAGTTCGACATCCCCGATTTCGTCACCAGTAACGATGATGCCTTTCGTGCACAGGGTTCCGAGGCCTGGACACATTTTCCCTGTGTCATTGCCTCGTTGGCGACCGCACGCCGGCCGGAGCATCGTAAGGTCATTACCGCTCAACAGTATGATCTGGTCATTGTGGATGAGGCTCACCATCTCAAGAATCGCGCCTCTGTCTCCTGGAAGCTGGTCAATGAGTTACAGAAGCGCTTTATCCTCCTGCTGACTGCCACCCCAGTCCAGAACAGCCTAAACGAACTCTATAATCTGGTCACTGTGCTGAAACCCGGGCAACTGAAAAGCCCGAAGGAGTTCCAGCGCGAATTTGTCGTGCGCGGCGACCCACGCTTGCCTAAGAACCGCGGCCTGCTGCGCGATCTGCTGCGCGATGTGATGGTGCGCCATTCGCGGGGGCAGATTACACTCGATTTGCCGCCGCGGCGCGCCCACACCGTCCAACTGCAGTTGTCTGACGACGAGCGCCGCCTCTACGATGCAATTGCCGCATTGAGTCGGCAGATCTTGAGCGATGACAAGACGACCAGCGCCCACCGCTTGGGCATCCGCACTCTGTTGCGCGAAGCGGGCAGTTCAGCGGCGGCTACGGTCGGCACCTTGCGCTCCTTGGCTGCTGGGGACAAGTTGGCCAGCTTATCAAACAGAACTGCTAACGTTGGCTGACCTGGCGGAAAACGTACAGACTTCGGCCAAGGCTGACGCGCTGCATAAAGTCTTGCAAGCGCAGGCCCGAAGCGGCGCCAAACAGGGGAAAGTGCTTGTCTTTACCCAGTTCCGCGCCACGCTGGATCTATTGGCTGTACGTCTGCAAGACTGGGGCATCCCTTTTGCGCTCTATCATGGCGGGCTGACCACCCGGCAGAAAGATCAGGCGATCCGAGATTTTCATGCTGATTTGCCCGTGTTGCTTTCCACTGAGGCAGCGGGTGAAGGGCGCAATCTGCAGTTTTGTCGCGTCCTGATCAATTTTGATCTGCCATGGAATCCGCTGCGCATCGAACAGCGCGTGGGCCGGATTCACCGCATTGGCCAGACGCAACCGGTCGATATCTTTAGTCTGGCCGCCAAGGCGACAATTGAAGAATATGTGCTTGGCATTTTGGACCGCAAACTCAACATGTTTGAGCTGGTGATTGGCGAAATCGACATGATTCTAGGGCAGTTAGCGGATGAGCGGGACTTTGAGGAGCTAGTGGTCGAAATCTGGGCCCGGGCGCAAACGGACGAACAGCTTGCCGCCGGCATGGTGGAGCTGGGCGACGCCCTGGTTGCGGCGCGTACAGCGTATGAGCAGATGAAGGAGTATGACGAGGCGCTCTTTGGGGAGGATTTCAGTACGGAATGAGTGACCAACCGCCGGGAGACCTTTGGGCGCGGTTTGACCTGAGTAAGTTTGTGCTCGGCTATCTGGAAGAAGTGGGCAGCGTGGTGATGCCGCCTGAGTTCGGCGTCTACGAGGTATTGATGCCGGAGGAGGTGGCTGATGGTCTGCTGCTTGACGAACACGTACGCTTGGCCTTTGCGCCGTCGGCGCCAAGCGAACAAGAGGACGGCGCCTTGCGCCTGAACGTCAATCACCCCCTGGTAGAGAGCATTGCCCAGTCCATTACACGCCAGCCTGCCAACGCGCGCACTTTTGTTCGCGGGGTGCGTACCGACAAACAAGGGTTAGCCAAGCTGGCGCGCCAACACCTTGGCCTTGCGAACGCCCGTATTGATGAACTTCCTGAGACCATGGAAGCAGTCCTCCAGCACCACTATTTGCTTCTCAACTTCAAGGTCACCTTGCTCAGCGAGGAGAAGTGGGAGGAAATGGCCGTTGTTGTGATGGATGTACAGGCCGGCCATATGGTGGATGACCCCGCCATTCTGCAACGTCTGGAGATGATCGATCCAACGCCGGCATATGAGGAATTCCCCGTCGCTTCGCCGCGCTGGCAGGGGGCAGGCGAAGCCCTTGCCCTTGATACGTTCCAGGCGCTGCTGCCGCGGGCGGAAGCAGCACTCCGTTACAAGCTGGCGGACCAGGTCGCTGCGTTGGCGCTGCGCATGGAGCGCCAACTGATGCTGGACCTGGCGCGGCATCGGTGACTACTACGATGGGATTGCCGCCGACCTGCAGCAGCGTCAAGCGCATCTCTCGCCTGATGACGTGGAGCGCCGGCAGAATTTTGCCGACAAGCTCGATATGTTGGAGGCTGAACGAACAGCCAAATTTGCGGACGCGCAGAGTCGCTATACATTGCGTGTCGAGATGGAGCTGGTCAATGTGCTGCTCGCGACCCAGGCCAAGGTAACCCTTCCTATGTCCATCAGCAACCGTACCGCGACCATCACACGCACGGTTGTCTGGGATCCCCTGGTGCATCATTTGGAGCCGCTCGTCTGCGATGTATGCGGCATACCCGGCGAGACGTTGCATTTGTGTACGGGCGGCCACTTGGCGCACGCCGCTTGTCTGGCGCCCCAGTGCGTTGATTGCAAGCGCGCCTTTTGCCAGCTCTGTGCGGCGGAGATCACCGAATGCGTCGTTTGCCATCGTCCGGTCTGTCGCCACAGTTTGATCGAATGTCCCATCTGTGGCCGCGGCACATGCAGCGAACATCAGCTGTTGTGTCATGCCGCGGACGGCCAGCCGGCCGCCCTGCGTGAACCGGCCGCGCAAGTGGACGAGGCCGCCGGCTCGACACCGCCCCCAGCGCAGCAGCCGGCTCCCAAGCCGCCTGCGCAAACCAGATCCAGATCAGCGCGATGCGAGTTCAGCTCACAATGCTGCAGCCAAGAGTAACAAAGCCAAATCATCGCCGCCGGAAAAGCGGGCGCCGACAGCAAAGGGCGTGCGGATCGACGTCCAGATCTACCAAGACGAGCCCATCGTCGTGGCATTTGTCATGCGCTCCACCAACCGCGTACTGGCCACCCGCTCGATAGCGCTGACGCCGCAGGGGATAGTAATTCAGTGCGATTGTGAAAAAGACCCCTGTCCGGCCGACGGCTTTTTCTATCGCCCTGCTTCACCCACCGGGATTTCGGAGCAAATCGCGGCTCATCTCAAGGAATTGCGGCAGGAATACCGAGTCCCATCGAAAAAGGTGAACTACCTCTATCAGCGGTTTGGTCAGATTCATGTGGAAAAGCGATTTGTGCTGCCGGCAGCCTGGCTCGACCCCGCGCGTCTGACCGAAGCGCGAGCCGGATTTGACCTTCTCGGCCCCGAATGATGGTGAACCGCGACAATCACAAGGTACGGTAAGCTTCTGTAGCAGCCGACCCGTTTTCTACGAACCAACCTACAAGTTTGGATAGCGATGCCCCGCTGATTCGCGCGACCGGTCGGTACCGGTATAGGCAAGAAATAGGTGGATTTGCTGCATAGTGTACCAGACTGTGCGCGAACAGGTCACTACGCCATTGGCTGGTCCGTTTCTTCCTCGCTAGTACTGACATCGAAGCGAGTAGCCAGTGGCAAGTTCATACGTATGCCTGTAGCGATCAATTGGCGAATGTCGAGACAGCAGCAGGTAGAGGCCACAAGCCAGAGAACGCGATGCACCCGCTTAGCTGATGGCTTCTCAATAGCCAACAGGCATTGGGGCCAGCTTCGTCGTACCAGTTCTCAGAGATGGCGGCCCACACCACCTAAGGCGAAGATAGACCTGTTGTTCCGGACAACAGGTCTACCTTGTTCGCGGAATCTCCTACCGAATGGTCAAGCTCTCCAGGTCGCGCGGGTAGTACGTCATCATTTCTATGCCGTCTTCGGTGATGGCTACTGTGTCCGAGTGGCGGAAGCCGCCTAGTTCGGGAATGTAGAGCCCCGGTTCTACGGTGAATACCATGCCCGGTTCGATTATGGTGTGATCTCCCACGTCGAGGAACGGGCCTTCGTGGTAGCGCAGCCCAATGGTGTGACCGCTGTGATGTTTCCAGTACGGCATGAGAGCATTCGCCTCGAAGTAGGCGCGTACCGCTTTGTCTACGTCAGAGCACGGGATTCCGGGCTCCATGGCGGCCAGGGCCGTATCCTGGAGCGCAACCATATGGTCAAACATGCGCTTGTGCTCGTCGGTGATGGGGGCAATGAACATCGTGCGCTCCAGCTCGGAGTTGTAGCCCCACATGGGCACACCGGCCCCGGTCACCAACACGTCGCCGGGCTGGAAGACGATATTGTTTGACAGAGAATGGGGGATGGCGGCGTTTCGCCCAATCTGACCGCGGTAGCCGGCGCTGGCTCCGTGGGAGAAGCCATTTTGTGCGCGATAGATGGGGCCGATGGCGTCGAGCATGGCCAGAGTCGCCTCTTTGCCGGCCCGGAGGCTGACTTCGGTTTCCGTCTCGCCAACCTTAGTATAGCGCTGCAGCAAGACATGGGCCAGGTTTCCCCATTTGACGCTCTCCCGAATCAACGCCAGCTCCGCCTCACTCTTGACCGCCATTCGGTCTTCCATGAAGGCCGTCACGGACCGAACCGGACTGTCCATCAACTCACTCAGGCTGGGGCCGCGATAGCCCATCACCCAGGGATAGCCGTCCGTGTCAGCGCCAATGGCTTTGCCGTCTGCGCCGATACCCATCTCGGTCAAGAGCGCTTTGAATACCGTCATCGGATGCGGATCATCCGGATATTCGATGTAGTGGGCTACCCGGTCGATCATGCCGTTCGCTTGGGCGTGTTCAAGTTCTAGCCTGGGGACGAACAGGGCCTTGTCGCCCTGCGCATTCATGGCAAAGGCAATGGGGCGTTCGGTTGGGATGAAGGCGAAACCAGAGTGGTAGAGGACATAGAAGGAATCGAAGAGCACAACGCCCGAAAGCTCCTCAGCCTGAAGATGCTCACGCAAGCGGCCGGCGCGCGTTTGAAACTCAGCCTGGGAAATGTTGATCGAGGTTTGCATGGGACATTTCCTTTCATTGGAGGGAAGATGATCCGTCAGAGGCCGGAACCTCACGGCGTTCCCGGTGGGTACTAGGCGCCATCAACAAGATCGGCCCGTGTGCATGCGAAGTACAAGCGGCCGACCTATCGTCCATTCAATTCGGGCTCTATCGCATCGACACCCCCCAACTGAGAACGTAGAAACGCCTTCCCGACCACAAGGGCGCTTCCGTGGCTGCTCAGTGGCCGGCGGCAGACCCGCTCGCCTAGCACTTGTACGAAACCACATCCTTTACTACAATTCGGTTCCATTATACGCGATACCTCTCCAACGGGAATCCTTGGAGTCCACCGCAACAACGGGCAGGGCCTGCCGTGAGCACCTACATCTTCAGAAGACTGCTGCAAGGCATTCCCACGTTTTTCGGCGTGACCATCATCGCGTTCCTGGTGATGCACTACGCGCCGGGGGACCCCATCGAACTGATCACGTTCAATCCAACCAGGGCGGATTCAGCGGCGACCGAAACTTTGCGACGCAAGCTGGGCTTGGACCAGCCCCCCTTGGTGCAATATATCTACTGGCTGGTCGGAAATGACTGGGCGCGGGTGGATTCGGATGGCGACGGTGAGGTGGACAGCTATGGTGAACGACGGGGTTTGTTGCGCGGAGACCTCGGCCAATCCCTGAAACATCGCCGTCCCGTCGGTGAATTGCTCATGGAGAGGATTCCGGCTACCCTTTTGCTCACGTTCAGCGCCCTGATCGTGGGGTATGGATTGGGTATCTTCCTCGGCATCATCGCGGCTGTGAATCACAAGACCTGGGTGGATCAAGTCGTGCGTGTGTTCACGGTGGTCGGCAACGCCATGCCCCAGTTCTGGCTGGGCCTGATACTGATCATCCTATTCAGCGTTCAATTCGATATCTTGCCGATGAGTGGCATGCGCGACATCACACGGCGCGATGGGGGGTTCAATCTGGCTGAAACCGCCAAACACATGATCATGCCGGTATTCGTGCTGTCTTTGGGCACGATTGCTTTCATTTCCCGCTTCACGCGCACCGAATTGCTGGAAGTGCTTGAGCAGGACTATGTGCGTACCGCCAAATCGAAGGGAATCGCCGGCCGCCGGGTGTGGTGGCGGCATGCTCTCCCCAATGCGCTGATCCCTGTCGCCACCTTTCTCGGTCCGGCCATAGGCGCCCTGCTGGCCGGGGCCGTCATCGTCGAGAAGGTCTTCAATTGGCCGGGAATGGGCCGGCTGGTCGTGGACGGCGTCTTCAATCGAGATTATCCGTTGGTCATGGGAGGGGTCGTAATCGCCTCCGCCATGTTCATCGTAGGTCTGTTGCTGTCGGACATCCTCTACACGCTGCTGGATCCCCGCATCCGTCTCAAATAGGACAATCTCATCCGTGACCGCCATGGCGCAAGTGAAGCTGGGAGACGAACCCCTACGGAAACAACGGACGTTATGGCAAAACGCCGTACTGCACATCCTGAATGACAAATTGACCTTGGCGGCGATCCTGGTCTTGGCCACGATGACGTTTCTCTGCATCGTGGGACCTCCGGTTATTGAGCGCGTATTGGGACTGGACGTGAACCGGATTGATATTCCAAACAAGTTCCTGCCCCCTGGCACAGAGGGGCACCTGCTGGGAACGGACCACCTGGGGCGCGACCAGTTGATTCGCTTGCTCTACGGTGGGCGCGTCTCACTCGCAATCGCGTATAGCGCCAGTTTCATGACCATACTGATCGGCGTGGCGCTGGGGCTGATCGCCGGGTACTATGGCGGGCGAGTCGACGACATCATCACCTGGGTCGTGACTACGCTGAGTTCCGTGCCGACGCTATTCCTGTTATTGATCGCGGCCGCATACTGGACACCTTCGGCGGAACTTCTGATCTTGATTCTGGCGCTATTGGGCTGGGTGGGCACCTGCCGCCTGGTCCGTGGTGAGGTGCTTTCGCTCAAGGAAAACGAATACGTCCTGGCGGCGCGGTCTGTGGGCGCATCCAATTTCCGCCTGTTGTCCAGCCACATCTTGGCCAACATACTCCCGATCGTCATCGTTACCATGACCATCATCGCCGGCAACCTGATTCTGATAGAATCGGGGCTCAGTTTCCTGGGCGTAGGCGTGCAAGCGCCCACGCCTACGTGGGGGAACATGCTCACCGACGCTCGCTCCTATTTCACGATTGGAACCCATCTGGTGATCTGGCCGGGGATCCTGATCATGGTCACCGTGCTCTGCTTCTACTTAGTGGGCGATGGCTTGCGCGACGCGCTGGACCCGCGCAGCTCCTGGCGATTGGCGAAGTAGACACCGGCACACCGACCAATAACCCGGCCTCACCTGTTTGCAGGTGAGGCCGGATTTCTTGCCAAATACTTCTTTCACGCGTTTCGCACCGGGGTGCGAACACCGCGCCTATCGTTTACTACTCGCCGATAGACCACTCGTGGGCATGATCCAGGTAGCCGTAGTAGACCCATGTTGCTCCGGGCTCGAAATCAGCGATGCGGCTGTTGCTGACGTGGAACATGTTGGGCACGAAGAGCCAAACATAGGCCACATCCTCGTGGCTGATGCGCTGAATCTCGTGGTAGAGCTCCACACGGTCCTCGGGGGCGCATCCGGGCACCGACCGCGCCTGATCGATCAGCTCATCCACTTCCGGGTTGACGTATGACGTGATGTTTCCGCCGGAACCGGGGGTATCTCTCCGGCTCATCAGCAGGCCGGTGAAGGTGTTCGGCTCAGCGGCTGCGCTATCGCTGTTGGTCATCGGCGTGGCGTCAAACTTCTGCCCGAAGTAGACCTCTTCGAGGTAGTTGGCCCATTCAAAATGCTCTACGGACACGTCGAAACCGATCTGGTTTAGCTGATCCTGTGCGATCAGGGCTTCAGTCTCGAACATTTGCAGGATAGAGCTGTACGAGATGGTGAACGCCAGCGGCATGCCATCCTTCTCGCGCACGCCATCGCCGTCGCTGTCGACCCAACCGGCCTCTTCGAGCAAGGCCATGGCCGCTTCCGGATCGTATGGGTAGGGCGCAAGGTCACTGTTGTAGGCCCAGCCGGAAATGGGGCTTACCGCACCCACCAACTGTGTGCCGCCGTCGGTACCCATGGCATCGATCATGTCCTGGACGTTGATGCCCATGGCAACCGCCTTGCGCACACGCACGTCGCTGAAGATCGGGTGCGGAGTTTGCTCGACCGGATTCCCGTTTTCGTCGAAGGCGGGTTGAGGATCGTTGGGGTCAGCCCAGTTCAGCGCCAGAAAACCGACTGACGTCTGCGGATATGAACTCCATTCCAGACGATCCGTATTGGCAATCTGCTGGAATAGATCGCCCTGCATGGTCATATAGTCGACCTCTCCAGCCTGGACTGCCTGGATGCCGATGGTCGAATCCTCGATAACCTGGTTGATCAGAGAAGGAATCGCCGGCGCGCCACCCCAGTAGTCCGGATTGGCGCTGAAGGCTTCAAATTCGGTTGGCGCCCATTCGTCGAGAAGATAGGGGCCGCCACTGATATCGGGGTTCATGTTGAAGTCGCTGGTCTCGAAGTCACTGAAATCCGCAGCGTACTTGTGCGACGGCAGGAGTCGGATGTTGCCAAGACCAGATAGGAAGGCGCAGTTGACCTCGCTCAGGACGATCTCGTAGGACTTGTCGTCGATGATGTTGACGGCCACAATCTGTTCCACGTCCGATTCATTGACGGTCTCGACGTCCGATTGAATCGCCTCGATCATGAACTTCACATCGGCGGACGTAATCGGTTCTCCGTCGCTCCAAACAGCGTCTTCTCGAATCTGAAAGGTATAGGTCAGCGTGTCGTCGGATACCTCCCAGGATTGCAGACCTGGCACCGGCACGCCGGTGGTTTCATCCTTTTCGATCAGCGCCGGCCACAGCAGGTTGCGCGCCTGGATGGAGGCCCCGTCACTGGTCAGCGCCGGGTTCCATGACGTCAAGTTGCCCATGTTGCGAATTACGATGGTCCCGGACGGCGCTTCGGACTGTACCTCTGCGGCTGTATCGGGGGCGGCGGGAGCGACCCCTCCCGCACAGGCGGACAGGACAAGCATGCCAACAACGGTCAACAATACAAGGTTGCGTAGGCTTTTCATGCGTTCTCCTCCTGGAAAGTTCGATGTGAGCAATCAACGAAAAAGCAATCGACAACACTACCGTCACCTCGGTCCGTGAGCCGCCGAGATGCCGCACGCGGATCAAACTGCGCCTTTGGACGCACTCATCAATCAGGATGGTCCTTTGGCGACGCCATCGGCCCATCAAAGACAGCTTGGGTGATCTCTACCTCTGAGAACACAACCATATCATGTGATGGGTTTCTCAGCAATGCAATTCACTTTGACCTCCAGGGCGTCTCAAGATACGCCTTATTATCACTCTGAACGCAGTGAAGAGTCTGGGCCCACATGCGGCGCGAGACGGTTCGCTTCGCCCAACAGGACTATTCTCCTGACGATTGGAAGGCCCTGCGCAGGTCAACCGGACATGTACGGAAGTCTGGTAAGATAATGCAGGAAGGGAGTGAAAGCGAGGAAGCTGCATGCAAAGGAAGAGGCAGCGCGCCGGTCGAATTCGCCGGCATCCCATGAGTCAATCGGGCGCGAGCGAACATAGGCGACACCGCATCCGGATGTCAGAACCCAATCGACAGTCAAGAACAGCGAATGAGAGAGGGAACCATCATGCCTACACCAAACCTATTCGACCTCAGCGGCAAGACAGCGCTGGTGACCGGCTGCAAGCGGGGTATCGGCAAGGCAATGGCGATTGGCCTGGCCGAAGCGGGGGCCGACATCATCGGGGTTAGCGCTTCCTTGGAACCATCCGGCAGCGCAGTTGAACAGGCTGTGTCCGCGCTCGGGCGATCATTCCGAAGCTACCGTTGTGACTTCACAGACCGAAACGCTCTTTATGCCTTTGTGGAGCGGGTCAAGGCTGATGCGCCGGTTGTCGACATTCTGGTCAATAATGCGGGTACAATCATGCGCCAGCCGGCGACCGAGCATCCCGATTCGTATTGGGATCAAGTCATCGACGTAAACTTGAACGCCCAGTTCATTCTCAGCCGTGAATTCGGGAGAGACATGGTCGCGCGTGGTTCCGGGAAGATCATCTTCACTGCGTCCCTGTTGACGTTTCAAGGAGGCATTACTGTACCGGGTTACGCCGCCAGCAAAGGCGGCGTCGGTCAGTTGACCAAGGCACTGGCCAATGAGTGGGCCGCCCACGGCGTGCAGGTCAACGCCATCGCGCCCGGCTATGTGCGCACGGACAATACGCAAGCCCTGCAGGATGATGCTGTACGCAGTCAGTCGATTCTGGACCGCATCCCCGCGGGGCGCTGGGGAGACCCTGAGGACTTCAAAGGTCCGGTAGTTTTTCTGGCCTCCGCCGCGTCCGACTATGTCAATGGCGAGATTCTCGTGGTCGATGGGGGATGGATGGGGCGCTAAACCTCGATTCCCCACGCAGGATCGGCTCCCATGAGGGCCGCCATTGCGCCATCGCATGGCTCCGAGCCGGCCGGCGCCGTGATGGCGCCTGAACGCTGGACAGAGGTCTCGCCTATCTGAAGCACCACACCATCAGTTGAAACCAAGGGAGGAACTCACAATGGAAGTTCGATATTCACGCGATCCGCAAAGCTTTGCAGGTATGAGCACCTCTGAAATCAGAGATGAATTTCTGGTGGATGATCTGTTCGTGCCCAATGAGATCAAGCTAGTCTACCTCCACGTTGACCGTATGATCGTTGGCTCAGCCGTACCCACGCGCCAACCGTTGGTCCTTGAGGCCGGCGCGGAACTCAGGGCCGACTATTTCACCGAGCGGCGAGAAGTTGGAGTCTTCAATATTGGTGAGCAGGGCAGCGTCACCGTCGACGGTCAGGAATATGGGCTGGGCCGCCGGGAGATGTTGTATATTGGCCGGGGGAGTCAGGAGATAGCATTTTCCAGTGACGACGCCAGCCGTCCGGCCCGATTCTATATTGTCAGCCTTCCGGCCCACAGGCAGTATCCAACCACCCAAGATTCCCCAAAGCCAGGCCAATCGGGTTGATCTAGGCAGCGATGAGACGGCCAACGAGCGGACCATCTTCCAGTATATTCACGAAGGTGGCGTGCAAAGCTGTCAACTGGTCATGGGGTTCACCGAGTTGGCTTCGGGCAGCGTCTGGAATACGATGCCGGCCCACACTCACGAACGCCGGTCGGAGGTGTATATGTATTTCGATTTGGCCGGCGACAACGTGGTCTTTCACTTCATGGGCGATCCGCAGGAAACCAGACACCTTGTGGTCAGAGACGGACAGGTCGCAATCTCTCCGAGTTGGTCGATCCATGCCGGCGCCGGCACGAGCAACTACTGCTTTGTGTGGGCCATGGGCGGAGAAAACCAGGCCTTTACCGACATGGACGCCTGCGCCATTGGATGAAATGCTCTGATGACGTTTGGGGCCGGAATGGAACGATTCTGACGCGCCGCTTTGTACGCAGCCGCCCATACTGTATGATGACGCGTACCTCGCGCATCCTGTTCCCGCACATCTAGCCGCCCGGCGACACAACCCCGCGTGGTACGGTTGGCGCCGGTCCAAGCATCGCGGACACTCTGGCATGACGCTGCTCTATCTCGCGATTGCGTTCGGCGCCGGCATCTTGCTGGGCAGCCTGGCGTGGGACGCCGGCGTCCTCGCGTGCGACTTCCCCGCCTGGCCGTGGATCGCGGTCGCCGCGGCGCTGCCCATTGCGCCGCTGCTTAACCTCCTGTGGCCTTCGCCGCAAGACGAAATCGTGCTGCGCTGGCCGCGCAGTGCAGGCTTCGTCCCACCTCGCTCCTCCCTGACGCCGGCGCTCCTGGCCGCTCTCTCCCCCCCTACGCCGCGCACCCGCTCCACCTCTGTCTGGATGCCGGGGACCTGGCTTACTGGAACGCCCCGTTTGCGCGTGGCAGTGACGACTCACTCCCCGAATCGGTCGTCGAGGGCTATGTCAAGTTGGATAGCGCGTTCAAGATCTCCCGCTCTCGACTAGTTCCGGCCACAGCAAGTAGGAACTGACGAGAAAACAGACTGCACCGATCAAGGTGAAGAGCGTGGCATAGACGGCTAGATTGTCCAGGATCGGATCAGGGCGCACAAAGGCAAGAACAGCAGAGATCATGAAAGCAACACAGCCGGCGAAGTTGGTGACCACGATCCACCAGGAGATGCTGTGCCACTGCCAGCACCACAACCGGTGACACAACTCAAATACGCCCAAAATGGCCGACAACAGGAAGAGGATCGAGCCGATGGTGTCCGGAACCCAGATGAGCAAGTCTGTTCCCAACCAGCCCAGGTCAAGGAAAGCATCGAACGTATTGAGATTGAACATGATGGTGCCGAGAAGTAGCAGGGATGTAATCCAGTAATCCATCCGGGCGGGCTGCCATGCCAAAACTCTCCGTGCTCGGGGCCTCATCCCGTCTCCCACACTTGTTTCCGCATTGATCGCCTGGTAGTACGAAGAATAGCCGGCTGACGTGAAAAACAGGGAGCCGCTGAAGAAAACGACGTTGATCAGGTGGAAATTGGAGTTTCCCGCCAGGTAGAGGAGGCTGCCCAAGATGAACAGTGACGAGCCGATCATGAACAGAACGGCGATCCACCAGTTGAGATCGCTCGGCACCCATACAATCAGTGACGGTCTCCCTTTGGCCCCGAGTATTGCACGGTCCGGCATCACAATCTCCGGCCCAAACTTCTTTCGGTGCCGCCGCGAGGACCAAGTATGCGTTGACCCGTCCTCCAATTGGTGCAACACTCGGGTGGTGAAAGGCCCAATCCCGTGGGATTCGACGTGCTTCCAGCCGGCCGGAAACTCCATGGTTCCACGAGAGACCGTCGCTGCTTGCGTACTTGGCATATCTT
This sequence comes from uncultured Chloroflexia bacterium, assembly GCA_963752485.1. Classification (GTDB taxonomy): domain Bacteria; phylum Chloroflexota; class Anaerolineae; order Caldilineales; family Caldilineaceae; genus JASGTU01. Next base: position 148,380 of record CAVVYP010000005.1, on the reverse strand, counting down.
AGTGCCTGAACCCACCAGCCTCTGCTTCCGTGAGCGGCGTAGAACTTCGATGTTTGTCAAGATGCTCCACGGCGCGGCGGTAATCATCCAGGAGAAGGTTGGCCATATCGCGGCTAAACCCGTGACGTACCAGGATACGTTGAATAGCCAAGTCTTCGCGGTTTGGCGGCATAGTATACGCTGGGACCAGCCAGCCACGTGTCCGCAGTCGATCAGCAAGATCGAAGAGGGTAAATCCGTGATCCACGCCATCTTTGAGCTTCCAACTCAAAGCCGGAATACCGTCACTGCCGTCGTAGATTATGTCAAAAGGCCCCATCTTGCCGATCTCATCGGCCAGATACACAGCGGTGTCCCGGCAGGATTGGTGGATTTTGCGATATCCCTCTTTTCCCAGGCGCAGGAAGTTGTAATACTGAGCCACAATCTGCCCGCCAGGTCGCGAGAAGTTGAGTGCGAAGTCGGGCATATCGCCGCCTAGATAGTTTACGTGGAAGATCAGATCTTCCGGCAGATCCTCCCTATCGTGCCAAATCACCCAGCCCACGCCCAGCGGGGCCAAACCAAACTTGTGACCGGAAGCATTGATGGATTTCACTCGCGGCAGGCGAAAGTCCCATTCCAGTTCCGGGTCGATGAAGGGAGCCAGAAAACCGCCGCTTGCGCCGTCCACGTGGATCGGGATATCCAGGCCAGTCTCTTGCTGCAACTTGTCCAGCGCCTTGCTGACCGCCTTGACCGGTTCATACTGACCGGTGAAGGTGACTCCCAGCGTGGGAATCACGCCGATGGTATTCTCGTCACAGCGCTTGATGACCTCCTCGGCATTCATGATGTAGCGGTCACCGTCCATGGGGATTTCCCGATGTTCAACACCCCAATAGCGCGTGAACTTATGCCAGCATACCTGCACCGGACCTGTCACGAGATTTGGCTTGTCAGTGGGTTTTCCCTGCGCCTTCTGCCTGTCCCGCCACTTCCACAATAAGGCCATACCTCCCAGCATAGCTGCTTCGCTGGAACCAGTAGTTGACGTGCCGGCTGTGTTCTTCGCATCGGGTGCGTTCCATAGGTTGGCCAACATGTGGACACAGCGGCTTTCCAACTCCGCGGTCTGCGGGTATTCATCTTTGTCTACCATGTTCTTGTCAATGGCGAGCGCCATGATCTCCAGGACTTCCGGCTCCAACCAGGTCTGGCAGAAGGTGGCCAGATTCTGGCGTGAGTTGCCGTCCAGAAGAAGCTCGTCTACTACCAGCCGAAAAATCAGGCGCGAATCGTGCTCATCCTCCGGCATCGCGTATTTTGGCAGGCTGATCGCTGCATCTGAGGATGCAAACACGTCATCCGCTAGTTGGTCACGTACAAGGTTCTTTTCGTGTAACATCGTCAATTCTCCTTAGCTGCGGCCATTGTGAAGCGGCAGTCGCTCCAATGTTGGCGGCGCTTGAAATCGTGTCTGGGATCGATTTGGTTCGCAGTTGCCCTGTTCAGCACCAGCGGCTGGTGCTCTGGAAACGAGGACGGATCCGGACTTCCCATCCGTACACATGATGTTCGCATCAACCGGAACACATGATGTTCGCATCAACCGGAACACATGATGATCCCGGAATGAAAGATCCTGCGTTATGGTCGCTCCCTTGTGTGGTCAGTCGATGCCAGCACTCGAGTCGATGTTGATGCAAACGCTGCCTGCGAATCACGGGCCGGCAACTCCGGCGATTTCAAGACAGGATTCCAATCATTGCCCGTTGCGCGATTGCCGGGTACCTAACGCATCTAGCTGTCCGGAGTCCGTGGGTGAACGAGCCCGCCCTTATCTTGCACCGAAAGCATCGCGCTCAGCAAGTCCCCCAATTCGCGCGCCCTATCATCCGGTTCGAAGACAAGATCCTTGAGCGCAACAGTCAAGGGAACGTCGACGATGAGGCCAACAGGACCGAGGATCCCACTCCAAACGACGAGTGACGCAATCGACCGCAACGGGGATTGGCCCAGTCCACCACGCATCACGGCAGGCTTGATGCCTTGATTGATGATCGTGGCGACGACCATATATGCAACCAGTACGAGGAGAGCGCTGGCAGCACCGCCCTTTCGCCGCTACCACAAGCGTGGATGGGATGACATGGTGACGCCGTCAGCAAGCTATCATCCGGCGCCAAGCTCGTCTGCTTCGGCCCGCCTCGTCACTTGGTGCCAACCCGCCCCTGCTGTATGATAATCCCTAACTCGCGCATCCTGTTCCCACACATCTAGCCGCCCGGCGACACAACCCCGCGTGGTACGGTTGGCGCCGGTCCAAGCATCGCGGACACTCTGGCATGACGCTGCTCTATCTCGCGATTGCGTTCGGCGCCGGCATCTTGCTGGGCAGCCTGGCGTGGGACGCCGGCGTCCTCGTGTGCGACTTCCCCGCCTGGCCGTGGATCGCGCTCGCCGCGGCGCTGCCCATTACGCCGCTGCTTAACCGCCTGTGGCCTTCGCCGCAAGACGAAATCGCGCTGCGCTGGCCGCGCAGTGCAGGCTTCGTCCCGCCTCGCTCCTCCCTGACGCCGGCGCTCCGGGCCGCGGTCATGCTGGCCCTCGCGGCCGGCTTCGCCCGCTACGCCGCGCACCCGCTCTATCCCTGTCTGGATGCCGGAGACCTGGCGTACTGGAACGCCCCGTTTGCACGCGGCAGCGACGACTCACTCCCCGAATCGGTCGTCGAGGGCTATATCGCCGGCTATCCCTCCGTGCGCGACAGTACGCAGCGACTGGACGTGCGCGTCCACAGGCTCATTTTGGACGGAATCGTGCACGCAGTGGACGGCGCGGCGCGCCTCGAAACGGGACTGGACCAACGCTTCGCCTACGGCGAACCGGTTACCGTCCGCGGCGCGCTGACGGAGCCCTACCCCGGCGACGAGGGCTCCTATCGTGAGTATCTGGCCCGGCGCGGCATTCGCAGCCAAATACAGGACGCGTCCGTGACGATCGTACCGGGCGAGTTGCAGGGCAGTCTCCTGCTGCGCTCGCTCTATGCCGTGCGCGCCCGCGGCGAGGACGCGGTCAATCGCCTCCTCCCTGCCCCGTACGCCTCCCTCGCCAACGGCATGCTGCTCGGCATCGAGACCGGCATCCCCCGCGATCTGATGGATCAGTTCCAGGCCACGGGCACAAGCCATGTGATCGTCATCTCGGGGAGCAACGTCGCCCTGATCGCCGGCGTGTTGGGCGGCTTCTTCGCACGCCTTCTCGGCAAGCGCCGCGCCTGGGTTCCCGTCGTGATCGGCATTGCCGCCTACGCGCTCCTCGTCGGCGGCGACATGGCCGTCTTGCGCGCGGCTCTGATGGGCGGCCTGGCGATTGTCGCGATCGGTCTGGGCCGGCGCGGGACCGCCATCGTCACGCTGTCCGCCGCGTGCCTGATCCTGGCGCTGATCAACCCGCTCACGCTGTGGGACGCCGGCTTCCAGCTCAGTGCAGCCGCCACTGCGGGCCTCATCCTCTTCACGCCCGTGCTCGCCGGCGCAGCCACGCGCCTGTGGCCCGGATGGCTGGGGGATCCGCTCACCTCACCCTACGGGTCGGCGAGCGGCGGAGCGAAGGGTCCGCGCGGTCCCGGGGTCCTGCGCGGCCTATTCGAGGACAGTGTCGTCGTCTCCCTCGCCGCCACGGCCGCCGTCACTCCTCTCATCGCCTACACCTTCGGCCGCATCAGCGCCACCGGCATGCTGGCCAACCTGCTCATCGTCCCCGTGCAGCCGTTGATCACAGTATGGGGCAGCGCGGGTGCGCTGCTGGGCGCGCTGGGGATCATGCTGCCGGCCCAACTCCTGCTTTGGGCTGCGTGGCCCGGTCTCTTCTGGACTGTGGCGATCGTGGAGCGGGCGGCCGATCTGCCCTTCTCCACCGTCGAGATCGCGCGGTACGGGTTGGGCTCTATGCTCATCACCTACGCGCTCATGGGCGTGCTTCTGTGGCGACGCCCGATCTCCGAATGGATCACCTCACACGTCTCCGGGCAGGGAAGCGGTTGGCGCGAAACCGTAGGACGGCCCGCTGCGCTCCTGGCCGCCGGACTCCTGGCGCTGCTCATCTGGTGGGCCTACCTGCTGCAGCCCGACGGCCGCCTGCACCTCTATTTCCTCGACGTCGGCCAGGGCGACGCCATCCTGATCCAGACGCCCAGCGGACGCCAGGCGCTCATCGACGGCGGCGACAGTCCCCAGGCGCTGCTGTCCGAGTTGGGGGCCGTCATGCCGTTCTGGGATCGCTCCCTCGACATGGTCGTGCTCACGCACGCAGATGCCGACCACATGGACGCGCAGACCCAGGCACTGGGCCGCTTCGACGTGGGGCAGGCGCTCACCACGAAGGCCGCGCTCGATTCCGGCGACGCCGCCGCCTGGTCGCACCAACTGGAGAGCCATCGAGTCCCCGTCCTCGCCCAGCACGCGGGCGGTTGGATCGATCTCGGGGACGGCGCGTCCCTGTGGGTGCTCAACCCCGACGCGCGGCGGCTACGTCGGCCCGGACCCGAACAACGAGAACTCGCTCGTACTCAAGCTGGTCTACGGCGATTTCTCCGCCCTGCTGACCGGAGACGCGGGCCTCGCCAGCGAGTCAGACTGGCTGGCAGCCGGCGCGCCTGTCCAAGCGACTGTGCTCAAGACCGGCCACCACGGCAGCCGCACCAGTACCGGGGCGCCCTTCGTCGCCGCCGTCGACCCGCAGGTGACGGTGATTCAGGTCGGCGCGGACAACCGATACGGCCATCCCCATGAGGATGCGCTCAGCAACCTGGCCGGGCGCGTGGTGCTGCGCAACGACCTTCACGGGCGCATACACATCGCCAGCGACGGACGTCTGCTATGGATAGAATGTGAGAACGATCAAGGGGAAATGCAGCTCGATCCCGTGTTGCCGGAGCTGCGCCAGTGAGCGGCTGCGCGGCTGCGGGTCAACTGACAGTGGACGCCGGAGGCGAGGCGGGGACTGTCGCCGGCGTCGAAGTCTGCTGAGGTTCGGCCGGGGTCGAATCTTCGAGGAACCAGGTCTCCATCTGGCCCTTGCCTTTCACGTCGATAGAGCCGCGCGATACGGTGCGAAAGTGGCCATTGAGCAGTGCGCGGGTCGTGGGAGAGATTTGGATCTTGCCAGGCACGCCCTGCGATTCCATGCGTGAGGCGACATTCACTGCGTCGCCCCACAGATCGAACTGAAACTTGTTCATTCCGATCACGCCGCCGACGACGGGGCCGGAGTTGAGGCCGATGCGGATCTGCAGCTTGCCGGCCAGCGGCGAGTGCACCTGTTCCGCGAAGCGCGACATCTCCAACGCCAGCGACGCCATGACGTCGGCATGGTCCGCTCGTTCGGCCGGCACACCGGCGGCGGCGTAGTACCCGTCGCCGACCGTCTTGATCTTCTCCACTCCGTACTTGTCCACCAGGGAGTCGAAGTAGGTGAAGACCTCGTCCAGCAGATCGACCGATTCTTGCGGCGAGAGATCGCCGGCAAGGGGCGTGAAGCCGACCATGTCAGCGAAGAGAATCGTCACGCTCTCGTACTGGTCAGCGATACATTTCTCTCCCTGCTTCATACGCTCTGCGATGGCCGCGGGTAGAATGTTGAGCAAGAGGCGATCGGACCTGGCGCGTTCCTCCCGCAACCTGCTCTCCACGCGATAGTTCGTGGCATACAGGTAGTATGTGAAGAAGACGGCGGCCAGGAAATTCGACAGATAGGTGGCGCTGCTGATGAACCTTGCGACGGCCGGCTCGAGCGCAAACATCGGTTCGACGAAGATGTACGAGATCTCGAGCAGCAGATACAACAGCAGGCTGAAGCCGACCGCCGCCCAGATCGCCTTGATTTCGGCCATGGAGTAGTAGAGAAAGGGAGAAAGCGCAGCGGCGATCAGGAAGAGATGGATCCAGGGCGGTCGCCCGAGCAAAAACGCGACGGAGGCGATCTGCAGATTTCCGTTGACGATCAGGAGGGCCGTAGCCTGCCGGTGGTATCCGCGCCGGTTCAGGTAGAGGACAGACATATACCCGATAAACGCGGCGAACATGATCCACGCACACGCGAGAAGGCCCGTGACGAGGAACAGGACGAAGTAGAGGACCGTCAAGGCGGCCGTGAATATCGTAGCCTGGTTGCGCAGGTTCAGCCGCTTCGCCTGCTCCATGGTGAAGTAGTCCGCCCTGCCGATGTCGCTTGCCTTCAGCCACAGTCGCCGTGCGCCTGCAATCGGTTGCTGCATTGTGCCTCATCCCACCAGTTGAAATGCGACGAAATAAGCGATCCAGATCCAGATTCCCATGGCCGCCCCCAAGGGCAGAGCCCAGTAGAACTCTCTCTGCTTCACCATCACGAGCAGCGCAGGCAGCGCCAGCGCGAGCAAGAACTCGCCCAATATGATGTAGTACGGCGTCGTACCGAAAAGCATGCGGTGCGCATCCTCGTAGAGCCACCAGCCCGCCCCTTTGGCGCTGTACTCGTACACCGGAATGATGGCCCCGCCGAGTACGCCCGTTAGCACGGTAGCCGCGAGCAGGCCCCAGCGCAGGTAGAAATAGTAGCCAAGATAGCCGATCTGCACCAGAATCACGGCCCAGGCGATGGGCATGTAGACCGGCGATTCGATCAGGAGGGGTTCCCCGTGCTCATAGAAGAGCGTCTTCGTACCGGCGACGAGCCAGGCGTCGGCGAGCAGTTCGGCGAAGCCGGCCACCAGTCCGAAGTAGATGAACTTGCCCAGCAGCCGGTCATCAACGCGTATGATGTATATGACGTATGCGATGGCGACGCCAAAGGCGAGGATGACGGCGCTGATCCATCCGGTTTTGAAGAATGAATTGATGACGATCCATGAAGCAACGACCGCCAACGTGATGAGGACGAAACGCAGGCGTCTGCGTTCTTCCAGCGTGCTTTGGTCATTCGTTTCCATCAGCCATCCTCGCAGGCTTTCTTATTGGTCCGACAATTCGTGACGTTGCATGAAGGGAAGCATCTCGCGCCTCGTGGGGCGAGATGCTTCCCTTCACGATGTTCAGGGTGACAATTCGCCACGCTCAGTAGCCCTGGCCGTCCTCGCTCTCGCCCTGGCAAGCTCACGGGGGTGCTTTCACTCTGGCGCAACGCTTGGCTATCGGCCGAAGATGCCCAGCTTCCCGTTCCAGGGCAGGCCGCGCGCATAGCGTCTGCTGTCTGCGCGACGATAGAGGCCCAGGATCCACGGTTCCTTCAACGAATATACCTGGCAATACTTGGCCTTCACACCCAACCCGTCGATGATGCTGTTGACTGCGCGGCGCGCCGCCTCGTTTGCCCCTTCCATTGTCGCCAGGCTGACGTCCGTCTTGACGTAGTCGGCGGCAAGAAACAGATTGGGAATCTGGGTGTGCGCCTCCGGCCGGAGATGCCAAGTATTGATCTTGTTCACCAACAGCGGCTCCAGGTCTTCGAGCTTCGCCTTGCCCGAGTAGACATCCACCGGATCGATGTCGCCGTCCAGATACCACTCGTGCACGTCTTCCTCGCGCAGCACAGGCTCTTCGCCATCCTTGTTGAGGCTCATCATCAACTGGGCCACCACCTCGTCCTTGATCTGCCGCCTTGTGCATTCCTTGGCCGACTTGTGCGCCCCGTCCGGCGGGTGCTCGAGCACGCCTTTGGCGTCCCAGTTCGAGATGTCGATGGAGAGGACGGTCTTGATGGAGCCGTCACCAAAGTCGGCCAGGTTGACGTTTGGCCAGAACTGGGCCTGCGAGACGGACGTCAACGCCCACGGCGTATCGACATACATGGTGTGTCCGAAATCGACGGTTACGTCCTTGCTCAAGTAGAGTTGCATTCCGTTCATCCATGCAACGTCATCGCTGAGTTCGAGGATCGTCGCCAGGGATGGATCGGATTTGAGAATTTCGGACGAGCGCAGAAGCTTGGCCATGACCTCGACGGGCACCGCGCACAAATAGGCGTCGGCGCTGACCTCTTTGGCGCCCGCCTCCGTCTTCACGGTCACATGCCGGATGCGCCCGTCCTTACACTCGATATGGGTCACGGGCGAATTCAGGTGGTAGCGCACCCCGCGTTCGCACAGATAGGCAAGCCACGGATCGAGCCACGTGTCGTTGGTCGGCCCGTTGAGCAGCCGATCGGTGCTGGGACCGGGCGTCATCATTCCATACACGAGCTGAAGCAGGATGGTCCCGCCGACTGCGGTGCTTGCCGACCGGGCGCGCGCCGCTACCAGCGTGCGTGTGAAGCCGACGGCGAAGAGGGAGCGGTAGCTCTCCGAGAAGCGATCCGCTTCCACATACTCCCACCAGCCAAGCCGTTCGTAGTCATTGGCGCGCCGCTCGTCACAGCTTGTGGCGATCTGCCACATGCGTTCTGCGGCGAATTGTTCTTCCTCGTCCGTCAGGCCAATGGGTGTGGTGATGTCCTTGAAGAGCGTAACGAAATCGCCGAAGTTCCTGGGAAACCGGGCCAAGGCGAGTAGGTTCGAGCGGCCCTTGCGCGCGATCAGCTCCCTCCCGGCTTGCACCAGGTTGTCGTAGGCGGTCATGCGTCCATTCCCGATCGGTGTTTCCTTCATAGTCTCGGGAAGGTTTCGATAGAATCTTGGAAAGAAGCGAAAGCCGTGCTCGCCCGGCAGGTCTCTACGGCCATCCTTGCCCGTGTGGGGAACGGAGACGCTGCGCGCCTTGCCGCCGGGGATGCCATTGGCCTCAAACACCTCCACAGAGAATCCGCGCCGGATCAGTTCGTGGGCGGCGCTCATACCGGCGATGCCGCCGCCGATGATTACGACCGATTTGCTCATGGTAGACTACCCCCTGCGCGGCCCATAGCGTGCGCCGTCACACGTCAACAGCATGGAAGAGAAGCGTATGGCATACAACCATCAAACCGGGGGGAATGACTGGAGGAGAGTTTGCCCGACAGCGTCGCTTGTGTCAATCGCGACTTGCGGACGCGCATCCCGGCCTCTCACCTGGAGTGAGCCGGTAGCTCCTTGAAGCATGGGACAACGGTCCACTGCTGGAGATTGACATTGGCGCAGACTATCGTCACGCTTTGCGTGCGATATGCATCAGGCTCGCTCGTAGCCAACTTCTGTTCACGGTCGACAACAAGAGTATTCACGAGCTGATTAGGTAGTGTACGCTACTGTATCTCGACGAGTGAGGCATCCGGTGTGATTGTGGGATTTCCAAGATAGGTGAAGTGCAAAGCCGGCAATCATGCAGCTACTTCCGCGTCACTCGACACTGCAATCATCTCGGTCAATGTGGCATCCAGCGCGCGGGTCTTGCCGGCCAGTGTGCGGTCGGCGAAGATGTCCGGATCGAATTGAATCGCCAATTCGTCCAGCCGCCGCTGGCTATGTTGGCGCTGGGCGTGGGCCGTAAAGGGATGCGTGGCGACCAGGGCCAGGAGTTCCACAGCGTCCTCGACACGATCTTCGTGGACTGCTACTTCGGCCAAGCCGGCGATGCCCTCCATCTTCTCCCATGTGGCGCACTTGCCGGATGCTAGGGCTATGCTGAACACCTGTCTGGCTTGGGCAGGATTCTCCTTGGCAAGCTCGAGCCAGCCGATGCCCAGCCACACCGCCACCATGACATGTGACTGTTCTGCGCCGCTCTGGCCAAACTCGCGAATGGCCTCTTCGTAGCAGGACTGAGCTGCAGCGACATCGCCCTCCTCCAATTCAAGCCGGCCCAGCGCCGGCAACGATTCCAGCAGGTATGAGAAGCCGCTTTGCCGGCCCATGTGCACGCCAATAAGTATGTGCTCGCGGGCTATTGCGTAGTCGCGCTGTGCATGCCTTGCCATGCCATAGGTGAGGTGCGCTATGGCCGCCCAGACCTCGTCACCCACTGATTTGCTTACTTGAATGCACGCCAGCGCTTGCTCTTCCGCCCGTGCATACTGACCCAACGTGATCAGCAGTCTCGCCAACTGTGCGCTATGTTGGGACTTGAACCGCATCTCACGGATTTCGTCTGCCAGCGTGATGCTGCGCTGCCAACTGGTCCCAGCTTCGCCGTAGTCGCCGAGGCACCAGCTGAGACGAGCAATCGCTGAGAGCACATCGGCTTGGTGCCAGATCTGTCCTCTCTCTCTGTCGTACCATAAACTGGCGAAGCTCGAGTCTTCATAGCACGCAAGCGCTTGACGACCGTGATCGAGCCCTCGTCGGAAGTCCCCTCGAGCGAGACCGAGAATACATCTTCTGTAATGGGCTTCGGCGCGACAATAGTGTTTGAACGCGCTTGGCGCCATTTCTTTCGTCAGCGCCTCCAGCTGGCGAACATGTTCTGCAGCCAAGTCCAGTTGTCGCAACTGTGAGGAGACAGCGATCTGCGCCATGCGGATCTCGGCCAGTCTTGCAATCAGTGCGCCACGTTCCACATCGTCCCAATTGGGACTGTCGAGGTGGGACTGCACCGAATCGCCGGCGGCTCTGACAACTCCGTACACTGATCGCTGCCAGCCCAGCATGTCGCCGGCAAACCAGATACTCCTCACCAACGCGTGGATCGGAGGGACGTAAGGGAGAGCGGAGGCCCAATGCAAGGCGGCCTGCAAGTTGCCGAATTCGGGTTCGAAGATCGGGATGATGTCACTCTTGAAGCCCAAGTCCTCTACGGGGATTCGCAACAGCGCGGCATAGTAATCACAGTATCTTCGGCGTACCTCGGCAGCATGCTCACCAGTCGAATTCCCGTGCTCGGTCTCCAGCTTCTCCCCGCAATACTGGCGCACCAGCTCGTGCATATCGTATCGACCATTGGTGCGCAGGCGCAGCCAGGAGCCATCCACTAGTGCCGCCAATTCTAGCGCCCTTGCTCCGGTGACGGCTTCCGCGGCTTCGCGCGCGCCGCCGCCGCGGAAGACAGACATCTGGCGCAGGATGCTGCGCTCGTTCGGTTCAAGCATAGCCCAAGATTGGTCAAAGACGGCGTGCATGCTGCGGTGGCGCGCCGGCACATTGCGCAGCGACGTGCTCAGAATGGTCAGACCGCGCTCGAGTTCTGCACTGACCTCATCAAGCGGCAGGGTGCGCGTCCATGCCGCGGCCAGCTCGATGCCCAGGGGCATGCCCTCCAGCGTGCGGCAGATGCCTGCAATGGCGGCCGCGTCCTCCTCCGACAGATGCCATCCAGGGCGCACGCGTCGCACACAATCGTGGAAAAGACGTGTAGAATCACAATCTTGCAGGCTTGTGGGAACCTCATCCCCCGCTGGATAGACAAGCCCATCGAGCGGCTGCAGCCATTCCTCGCGGCAGGTGGACGCGTTCGCGTGAAGTCACCACGATCTTGAGGCCGGGTGCGCTGCGCAGCAGGTCAGGCAGCAGGTCCGCGCCCTCCAGTAGCTGTTCGAAGTTGTCCAACACCAGGAGCAACCGCCGGTGGCGCAGTACATCTTGGAGTCGGCGTAGGGCATTCGCGTCGCCGAACTCGTCGGGCGCTACGCCATGCAGAATGGCTGTGGCGAGCAAATCGGTTGAACTGACCTGTGTGAGGTCGACGAAGCAGACGCCGCCAGCGAAGGTGTCGAGATACTGCTCTGCGGCCTGGACGGCGAGGCGCGTTTTGCCGATACCGCCGGGTCCCACAATGGTGAGTAGGCGGCAGTGCGGGTCGGCCAGGCGGCGTTGGATCAATTCCAGTTCCCGGGTGCGGCCAATGAAGGGCGTCAGCTGTTCGGGTAGATTCTGTAGGGGCGGCACAGTCGGGTCAGCAGCCTGCGGCCTGGCTTCTGCAAGCGCCCGGCGTGAGCGGATCCGCTCATAGAGGGTAGTCGTCTCCGGCTCCGGCTGCACGCCCAGCTCCACGGCCAGTATCTGCACGCACTCCTCGTATTGGCGCAGCGCAGCAGCGCGGTCGCCCGACTGCGCATACAGCCGCATCAGCATGCGCTGCGCGGGCTCGTGCAGCGCGTCCACTTCCAGCCAGCGCCGCGCATGTGGGATGGCTTCAGTGCAGTCGCCGCCCTCCACATATCCCTGCGCCAGCCGCTGCAATGCGCCGGCAAACTCCCGGCGCAGGCTCTCTGCCTGCTGCACCTGCCACACGCCGAACTCCGGCGCATCCACCAGCGAAAAACCGGCCAGGAAGTCGTCTGTGTGAAGCGCCACTGCTTCCTGCAGAGGGGGTAGACAGTCGGGACAGACCGCTTCTTTGCCGTGCCCGTGGCGTTCGCACTGGGCGAGATAGTCGCATAAGGCGGTCACGTCGACCCACAGTCCGTCTCGTTGTGGCAGCGCAATCTTCTCGCGCTCCACTACCAGCCATTCGCCTTCGAGGCTGCGGTTGAGGTTGGAGAGGGTGCGGCGCAGATTGCCGCACGCGGAGTACTGGTCGTAGCCAGGCCAGAGAAGCTCGGCAAGCTTGTCACGGCTGTGCAGTCGCTGTGTGACGGCAAGGTAGGCGAGCAGCGCGACTCCTTGCGCCGCCGCAGGTCGACAAGCCGCTGATTCAGGATGACTCTGGGAATTCCAAAGAAGTGGAGCGCAAGTTTGATCACCGTAGCGTCTCCTGGAAACCGCCTATCTCCATTATACCTGGAGCGCGCGGTCACTGCCAGCCATCTCGATGCAACCACCAACTGTTCTCGGTTGACAACGAAAGCGTTCACGAATAGATTGAATTTCGCATACCGCACCACCTGCAGATCGACCTTCGCAGGACGGCGACCTGCGTCAAGACTACCATGCGAAAGGAGAGCACTATGTCCTACGAATGCAAGATCGAGGAACGGGCCGCTCAACCCGCCATGTCGATTCGGACCCGCACCCCCGTAGACAAGTTGCCCGAAGTCATGGGCCCGGCGTACGGACAGATCATGGCATACCTGGGTGAGCAGGGCGCGTATCCCGCCGGCCGACCCTATACCGCCTACTACAACATGGACATGCAGGACCTCGATGTGGAAATCGGCATGCCCGTGGCGCAGCCCTTGCCGGGCGCGGGCGACGTACAGGCCAGTGAGGTCCCGGCCGGCAACGCGGCCACCACCATCCACACCGGGCCGTACAAAGACCTCGGCAAGGCGTACGACGCGCTGCAGTCGTTCATGGACGAGCAGGGTGTCGAGGGCACGGGCGCCGCCTATGAGTTCTATCTGAACGATCCAGGCGAAGTCCCGCACTCCGAATTGCAGACATTGATCGTGCTTCCCCTGACGTAGCTCGACATGACCGTGCGTTCTCATAGGCGGGAAGCAACCGCGAAAGCGAGGAGCGAAATGTCGAACGAGCTGTTCCGCGTACGCCCGATCGGAACCGTGCGCACAGGCGATTTCGGGGTCCGCATCGAGCTGTTGCCCGAGTACGCGCCGGCGCTGGCCGGCTTGGAAGGTTTCAGCCATGTCATCGTGATCTGGTGGTGTCACCTGCTCGACTCGGACGAGTACCGGGCGGTCGTATCCGCCGGCAAACCGTACGTGAAGGGTCCCGGCGGATTGGGCATCTTCGCCACGCGCTCACCGGTGCGCCCGAATCCCATCGCGTTCTCTCCAATCTTCGTGAGCGGACTCGACGTGGACAAGGGCGTCATCGAGACGCCCTACCTTGACGCCGAGGACGGCAGTCCCGTACTGGACATCAAGCCCTACACGCCGTCCATCGACCGCGTGCGCGACGCCACGACGCCGGACTGGTGCAGCCACTGGCCTGCGGCCTATGAAGACAACGAAGGGTTCGACTGGGAGGCGGAATTCGCCTTCTAGCGCAGAATTGCCGGGCCGCCGCCCGCTCGAGCACAGGCCGGCGGCGGGTCCGTGCTTCGGCGCTCGTGCATGCGGATGCGCGAAGTCGGAAATTGTGGCGTCGACCGGCTGCCCTGCTATGATTGACGGAAGCAACCAGGGCCGGTCTGGCCGGCCCGGATTCTCACACCCTGACTGACCTCTTCCCAGACCTGATTCAACCGAGGAGCATTGCCCGATGGTCGACACACGCGTAGTCTATCTGGAGCCAGACAAGATCCGCATCGAGGAGATGACGCTGCCGGACCTCAAGCCGACGCAAGTGCTTGGTCAAGACCCACCAGGCCTCCGTCTGCGGCTCGGAGCGCTACTTCTATCGCGGCATCACCGTACGCCCGGAGGACGAGGCGCGCGGCGGCCCGGAGACCGTCCTCGGCGACGGGCACAGCGACGGGCCCTCCCACGCCTATCCCATGGGCCCCCTGGGCCACGAGGGCGGCGGCACGATCGTCGAGGTGGGCAGCGCCGTCGACGAATACCTGGGCGGCGGCAAGGTACGCGTCGACGACCGCGTGGGCAGCCTGATCTATCCCACCTACACCGACTACTGGGTCACCGACATCGCCAACGTGCAGCCGATCCCCGACGGGCGTCTCTTTCGAGGTCGGCTGCCTGTATGAGCCGCTGGGCTGCGCGGCCTGGGCCGCCATCCACACCGGCGTCAAGCTGGGCGACATGGTGGCCGTCAACGGCGTGGGCTTTGCGGGCAACATCCTGCTGCAAGGGGCGCTCAAGTCCGGCGCATCCAAGCGTCATCGCCGTCGACGTGGTGCCCGCCAAGCTGGACATCGCCCGGCAACTGGGCGCCGACGCACATCCTCAACGCCAACGAGGTGGACCCGGTGGAGGCGGTGCTGGAGCTCACCCACGGCGAAGGCGTGGACGTGGCGGTGGAGGCTGTCGGCGGCACGGGCATCGGCATCGTGCAGGCGCTGGGCATGGTGCGCCACAACGGCATTCTGGCGCTCTATGGCGACAATTACGCGCCGGTCGAGGAGTTCTGCTTCCATCGCTTCCACGAGGACGGCATCGAGGTGCGCAACCTGAATGGGGTGCACTACACGCACCTGCGCTCGGTCGAGAACATGCGCGAGGCCTATCGCGCCGTGCAGCGCGGCGTCTTCAACCTGGACATCATCTTCGAAAACTCGGTGAGCTATCGCCTCGACGAGATCGCGGACGTCTTCCGCAGCGAGACGCACGACATCGAACGCCAGGCCTCGCTCAAGACGCTCATCATCCCGTAGCGTCCCGTAGGGCAAGAGGGAGGATCACGATGCAAGGCGGCCCCGAAACCAAGATTGTCTGCGAACTGGAAATGGCGTCGCCGGACGATTTTCGCCCGGCGGCCGCGGCGGCCGTCGCATTCGCGGTTATGCGCGTGGAGTTCCCCTGCCCCGAGCTGAACTGGTTCATGCACCAGCTTGTGGGCGTCGACTACCGCTGGGGCGGACGCGAGTCCTGGGGCCGGGCGGAGTGGACGGCATACGTGGACCGGCCGGAGTTGGAGACGTGGATCGCGTATGTAGACGGTGCGCCGGCCGGTTACTATGAACTCGAGACGCAGGACGACGGCAGCGTGCGCATCGAGTGCTTCGGGCTCTGCCCCGCCTTCATCGGCCGCGGGCATGGGCGGTCCGCTGCTTAGCGAAGCCGTCAGTCGCTGCTGGGCAATGGGCGCAAACCGCATCTGGCTGAACACATGCAGCCATGACCATCCGCACGCCCTGAACAACTATCTTGCCCGCGGCTTCACGCTGATGCGCAAGCGCTCCGGTCCGCCCAACGAACAACGCGCATCGGCCATCTTCACGACGGGCCCTGTGGTCGACACCGGCAACCGCTAGAACTGTACGCTTGGCCCGCACCAGCGGTCTGCGCGAGGACTGTGCAGGGCGGGAGTTGGCCTGAATCGCTGCAATAGAAGCGCGACCGGAACCCTGTTGCGTTGGGAGACGCGCGCCGGGTCGTGTATACTGCGCTGTATGGCGTAGTCGGCAGCCCGGTCGGCCTTTGTAGGGGGAGCCGGGCCTTTTTGTGTGCGGAGTTCAGGGGAAGCATGGTAGAAATGATAGCGCAGGCTCGCGTTGCGGACGCGAGCGAAGTGCGAAACGATATCCGCAACATCGCCATTATCGCCCACGTGGACCACGGCAAGACCACGCTGGTCGACGGCATGTTGCGACAGACCAACGTCTTCCGCAGCAACCAGCAGGTGATGGAGCGCGTGCTCGATTCCAACGACCTTGAGCGCGAGCGCGGCATCACCATCCTGGCCAAGAATACGGGCATCGTCTACAACGGCGTCACCATCAACATTGTCGACACGCCGGGCCACGCCGATTTCGGAGGCGAGGTGGAGCGCATCATGAACATGGTCGACGGCGTGCTGCTGCTCGTGGACGCCGTGGAAGGCCCCATGCCGCAGACGCGCTTCGTCCTGCGCAAAGCCTTGGAAAAGGGCATCAAGGCCATCGTCGTCGTCAACAAGATCGACCGCCCGGCCGCACGCCCCGAATTCGTCGTCAACGCCACGTTCGACCTTTTCGTCGATCTGGGCGCCACGGATGAACAGGCCGACTTCCCGGTCGTCTATACGCGGGCGCTGGAAGCTCGCGCCGGCCTCGACCCCAACGACCTGGAGGACGACCTGCGCGCGCTTTTCGGCGCCATCCTGGAACATCTGCCCGGCCCCACCGTCGAACGCGACGGCCCCGCGCAAATGCAGGTGACAACGCTGGAGCACAGCAGCTACGTGGGCAAGATCGCCGTGGGCAAGCTGCGCCGGGGCACGCTGCGCACCGGGCAGAATATCCTGCGCGTATTGCCCGACGGCACCGCGATCCCTGCGAAGGTCACCCAGGTCTACCACTTCCGCGACCTGAAGCGCGAGGAAGTCGACGAAGTCGACGCGGGCGCCATCGTCGCCGTGGCCGGCATCCCCGACGTGGGCATCGGCGACACGCTGGCCGATGCACAAGACGCAGAGCCTTTGCCGCCCATTTCGGTCGAAGAGCCTACCGTACGCATGACGTTCAGCGTCAACGACAGCCCCTTGGCCGGACGCGAAGGCAAGTACTTGACCAGCCGGCACCTGCGCTCGCGACTCTACAATGAGTTGGAGCGCAACGTGGCTATGCAGGTCGACGACACCGACGTGGCCAACGCCTTCACCGTTTCGGGCCGCGGCGAACTGCACCTCGCCATCCTCATCGAGACCATGCGCCGCGAGGGCTACGAATTTTCCGTCAGCCGGCCGGAGGTCATCCTGCGCGATGGACCGACCGGCCCGCTGGAGCCGGTCGAAGAGGTATTCCTGGAGGTGCCGGAGGAACATCTCGGCACGGTAACCGAGATGCTCGGACAGCGACGCGGACGTATGGAGCAGATCCGCTACGGGGACGACGGCACTGTGTACGTGCGAGTACCTGGCGCCCACGCGTGGGCTGCTGGGGTTCCGCCAACCGTTTCTGACCATCACGCGCGGCACGGGCATCTACCACGCGCTGTTCAGCGACTTCGAGCCCTTCTACGGCGAGATCACGACGCAGGGCCGCGGCTCCCTGGTGGCGCTGGAAGCGGGCGCGGTAACGAGCTACGCCCTGCGCGAATTGCAGCAGCGGGGCGCGTTCTTCATTCAGCCTGGGGATGAAGTGTATGCCGGTCAGGTAGTCGGCCAGCACATCCGCGACGAGGAACTGGTGGTCAACGTGTGCAAGACCAAGCAGCTTGGAAACTACCGCGCCAAGCCCAAGCAGGACATGGAGGGTTTGGACGCCCCCCGCATCCTGTCGCTCGACGACGCCATCGAGTACCTGAGCGACGACGAACTGCTGGAAGTGACGCCGTCGGCCCTGCGCATACGCAAGAAAGAATTGCGCCACGAAACTCGACAGCGTGCGGCCAAGCGCGCTACAACTGCGGCCGAATAGCGGCGCGGCGGGCGGGCGCACAACACTCTCGAATTGGAAGGACCTGCGATGAACTGGCAACCGGCCTCCGAACGCTACACAGACATGGAGTACCGTCGCTGCGGGAAGAGTGGATTGCTGCTGCCCGCCGTCTCTCTGGGGCTCTGGCATAACTTCGGCGGCGTGGATGTGGAAGAGAACGCACGCGCGATGATCCATCGCGCCTTCGACCTGGGCGTCACCCACTTCGACCTGGCCAACAACTACGGCCCTCCGCCGGGCTCCGCCGAGGAGACCTTCGGCAAGATCCTGGGCCAGGACCTGGCCGCCCATCGCGACGAGCTGATCATCTCCACCAAGGCGGGCTACCGCATGTGGCCGGGCCCCTACGGCGAATGGGGCTCGCGGAAATACATGATCGCCAGCCTGGACCAGAGCCTCCAGCGCATGGGCCTCGACTATGTGGACATCTACTACAGCCACCGCTTCGACCCGGACACGCCGCTGGAAGAGACGATGATGGCGCTGGACCACGTCGTGCGCCAGGGCAAGGCGCTCTACGCCGGCATCTCATCCTACCAGCCGGAGGACACGCGCAGGGCCGCCGCCATCCTGCGCGAGCTGGGCACGCCCTGCCTGATCCACCAGCCTGCCTACAGCATGTTCCGCCGCTGGGTCGAGGACGGCCTGCTGGACGTGCTGGCCGAAGAAGGCATCGGCTGCATTGCCTTTTCGCCGCTGGCGCAGGGTCTGCTGACGAGCAAATACCTGGCGGGCGTGCCGGAGGATTCGCGGGCGGCCAAGCAACACGGATTCCTGCAGCGCAACCAGGTCAACGAGGAGAACATCGGCAAGGTGAAGCGGCTGAACGAGATCGCCCAGGCGCGCGGCCAGTCCCTGGCGCAGATGGCGATCGCGTGGGTGCTGCGCCATCCCGGCATGACGTCGGCGCTGGTCGGCGCAAGCCGCGTCAGCCAAATCGAAGACAATGTCGCTGCGCTGCGCAATCTGGAGTTTTCCCCGGAAGAACTGACAGCGATCGACGATATTCTGGCGGCCGCGGCCGGATAGTCTGCGCGACTTTGATTTGTGGTTCCGCAGTCAGGGGAACCTGCGGTATCATAGTGGGCATCGTATCGAGCAGACAGGCGTCGCATCGGGCGAATCTTGCGCTGCCGGATTCCGGCCATGACGCAGTGTCGCCACAGACAGAATCTTGATGCAAACACATTGAGACAGGGATAACGAAGAGGGGGTGCGTTCCGTGAAGATAGCCGTACTTGTCAAACAAACGCCGGACACCGCCGAGCTGCCCAAGGTTTCGGCGGAAGAGGTGAAGAGCGGTGAACTCAAGGTCACCATGGTCATCAATCCTTGGGACGAATACGCGGCGGAAGAAGCCGTGCAACTCGGCGAACGATTTGGCGCCGAGTCCGTCGCCATCACCATGGGCGCGACGACATCGGCCGACGCGCTGAAGCATGCGCTGGCCATGGGCGTCGGCGAAGCGGTGCTCGTCGACAGCACGGGGATTCCCGTCGACGTCGGGGCCACAAGCGCCATCCTGGCGGCCGCGATGCGGGCGCAGGGCGATGTCGACCTGGTCCTCACCGGCAAGCAGAGCGTGGACGCAGGAACCGGCAGCGTGTATGTGGGCGTCGCCTGCAAGTTAGGCTATCCGCTCGTCTCCAATGTCGTCAAGATCGTCACGGTTGACGACGGCGTCATCGTCGTCGAACGCGTACTGGACGGGCGACGCGAGAAGGTCTCGGTTCCCCTGCCGGCCGTGATCAGCGTGGGCAAAGAGATCAACGACCCGCGCTATCCCAGTTTCATGGGCATCCGCAAGGCGAACCGTGCGGAGATTCCAGTCGTTGCCGCAGCGGAACTGGGCGGCGGCGATCTTGGCAAGAACACGGTGTGGACGAACGTACGCAAGCCGGAATCCGCAGACGCTGAATGCGTGATGATCGAGGGCGACACAGCACAGGAAGTGGCCGCCCGCTTGGTCGATGCACTCATGGGCGAGAAAGTCATTTAGGGGAGCGAACCATGTCTGTCCTTGTATGGATTGAACAAGCGAATAACGGCGCAGCGCCAAGCAGTTGGGAAGTGCTGGGCAAAGCGCGCGAACTTGCCGATGAACTGGGTACGTCGCTGGCCGCCGTCGTCATGGGCGCGGATACGGACGCCACCGCGGAAGCCGCCGGCGTATACGGGGCCGACATCGTCTACTCGATCGCAGATCCTGCGCTCAAGGAGTACCGTCTGAGCGCATACGGGGCCGGTCTGGAGTTGGCGATGCAGGAGTCGGGCGCCACGGTGTTGCTCACGAGCGCGACCACGAGGGGCCGCGAACTCAGCGCCTATCTCGCCTGCGCGATGGACGCGGGCTTGGCGCCGGACGCCGTCGACCTGCGCATCGAGGACGGCAAGCTGGTGGCGGTTCGGTCCATCTTCTCCAACAACCTGCTCACCGACATCATCTACCAGAGCGACATCCAAGTCGCCAGCGTACGTCCGCGTTCATTCGCCTTGCCGGAACCCGGTGACGGATCGGCGGATGTGAAGGAGCTGGACCTCGGTCTGAGCGAAGACGACATCCCGGAGAAGGTTCTGGAAATCAGAGACGAGCGACAGTGGGGATGTGCGCCTCAGCGATGCCAATATCATCGTCTCCGGCGGCCGCGGCGTGGCCAAAGACCCTGTCGAAGGGCTTCGCACTCGTGGGCGATCTGGCCCAGGTGCTGGGCGCGGCCATCGGCGCAAGCCGGGCGGCCGTCGACGCGGGCTACGTGCCATACAGCACCCAGGTCGGCCAAACGGGCCGAACCGTGCGACCGGACCTGTACATCGCCGCCGGCATCAGCGGAGCCATCCAGCACATGGCCGGCATGGGCTCGAGCCGCATCATCGTAGCCATCAACCAGGACGGCAACGCTCCGATCTTCGAGAAAGCCAACTACGGCGTTGTGGGCGATCTCTT
Source organism: uncultured Chloroflexia bacterium (assembly GCA_963752485.1). Lineage (GTDB taxonomy): Bacteria > Chloroflexota > Anaerolineae > Caldilineales > Caldilineaceae > JASGTU01. The sequence goes on along the minus strand of CAVVYP010000005.1, from coordinate 127,695 downwards.
TGAAGTGCTGCCCGCCCTGACGGAAGAATTCCGCAAGCGACTGGGGTAGATCAAGTGGCTTCACCGCTGGAGAAGGAAATGCACCCGGAAGTCGCACAGAATGCCGGCGATTTCCGGGCGCATTTTCGCTGCTTCCGGGGCTGCCCCGGCGAGTATTCCCTCTACGATGTCATCTATACCTGCCCCAACTGCGGCGGCCTGCTGGAAGTAGCCCACGACGTGGATGCGCTGCGCCGGCATTCCCCGCGAAGAGTGGAAAGCGCTGATCGACAGCCGCGTGGGCACGACCAACTGGCCGTACGGCAGCGGCGTGTGGGGAATGCGCGAATGGGTTGTCCCCGACCTGCGCGACGAGAACGTCGTCAGCATGTACGAAGGCAACACCAACCTCTATCTGGGCGGAACGTCTGGGCAACCAAATCGGCCTCAGCGATCTGTGGATCAAGCTGTGCGGCAACAGCCATACCGGCAGCTTCAAAGACCTGGGGATGACCGTCCTGGTCAGCGTCGTGAAACAGATGATGGCAGGCGACAGCCCTGTGCGCGCGGTTGCCTGCGCCAGCACAGGCGACACGAGCGCCGCGCTGGCGGCCTACGCAGCCTGCGCCGGCATCCCCGCCATCATCTTCCTGCCCCAGGGCAAGGTCAGCACGGCGCAGCTTGTGCAGCCGCTGGCCAACGGCGCGCACGTGCTGGCCCTGGACACCGACTTTGACGGCTGCATGCGTATCGTGCGCGAGGTCACCGAGGACAGCAGCCTGTACCTGGCCAACTCGATGAACAGTATCCGCATCGAGGGCCAGAAGACGGTCGCTATCGAGATCGTGCGCCAGTTCGATTGGGAAGTGCCGGACTGGATCGTGATTCCTGTCGGCAATCTGGGCAATATCAGCGCGCTGCACAAGGGGCTGAGGCTGCTCATGGACCTGGGCATCATCGACAAGATGCCGCGGCTGGTGGCCGCCCAGGCCAGCAAGGCCAACCCGTTCTACCGGAGCTATCGCAACGGTTTTGCGGAGAAAGAGGCGATCCACGCCGACCCGACATTGGCGACCGCCATTCAGATCGGCGACCCGGTCAGCTACGAGAAGGCAGTGCAGGCCGTGCAGGAGAGCAACGGCATCGTCGAAGCCGTCTCGCGAGCACGAATTGGCCAACGCGGCCGCCATGGCCGACCTCACCGGCATGTACACGTGCCCGCACACCGGCGTGGCGCTGGCCGCCCTCTTCAATCTCGTGCAACGCGGGGAGATCGAACCGGACGAGCGCGTCGTCGTGATCAGCACGGCGCACGGTCTGAAGTTCACTGGCTTCAAGGTGGGCTATCACGAGGGCAGCCTGGCCGAGGTGGAGAGCGAATACGCCAACCCGCCCGTCTACTTGCCGCCCGACGCCTCGGTCGTACGCGAGACGATTCAGCGCAAACTCAATGCGCCTGTACGCTAGACGGCCGCCGCAGGAAGCATGACGCACGAGAAGCCGCAGCTGGCATACAGCGCCACCTCGTTCTCCGCCGGGCGCATGGACTTCGCCTGGGAGGAGTTGACCGAGGAGGAGCGCGCCCAGGCCTACGCAGATTGGGAGGCCGGCAAGGGCCTCATCGGCGGCGACCCGCGGTACAGACCCGGCTCCGAGCGCTTGCCCGCCTGGGGTGTCGACAAACCGTTCTTCCGCTCCCTTGCGCTGGAGGACGCGGCTGCCGGCAACAGTCAACGGCTGCGCCACCAGTTGGCGACAGCCGAACGGCTGGAAGTCGAAATCGGATTCGGCCGCGGCGACTTCTTGCTTGAACGCGCCGGACGGCTGCCGCGACACGCTCTTCATCGGCTATGAGACCAAGACGAAGGCGACGCGTCTGGCGCTTACCCGTATCGAGCGCTTCGACCTCCGCAACGTGTGGATCAGCGACGACGACTGCCGCTTCAATATGCCGCGTTTGCTCGCCGATAACAGTGTGGACATCGTGCATGTCCTCTTTCCCGACCCCTGGTGGAAGGACCAGCACCGTGCGAAACGCCTCTTTTCCCCGCCCTTTGTGGACCTGTTGGCGGCGAAGCTGCGAGCCGGCGCACTTCTGCACTTCAAGAGCGACGTCCGGGAATACGGAGAACTCGTCGACTACATGGTCAGCGGTCACGGAGCATTCACGGGCAATCAACCGGACATGGTCGCCTGCATCGGCGAGAACGCACCCACCCACCGCGAGCATTGGTGCAAGGAGCACGGTCGACCCGTCTATACATACGCCTTCGCCAGGCTCGCATGAAGAAAGCCGGCGCTATCGATCAAGCGGGCACAAGCATGGATTCTCAGCGCGTAGACGCAGACCCCGGCGCAGACGGACAGCCGGACGTCCCTGCGCAGGAAGTCGAATACAACCGGGCCCCCCTGGGCCGCGGCATGTTGATGTGGGACGACAAGCGGCGGCCGCCTGCGGTCCACGACGCGCCCGTGCGCATGTTGGAGTTGTTCGACCCGCGCAGCGAATTGCCCCTGGCCCAGCTCGACATTGCGCAAGAAACGGACCCGTCTCCGTCCAGCTTCCTCGGCCAGGCCGTGCCCAATTCGGTCTACTACGGCGACAACCAGGAAGTGCTGGCGCATCTGCTCGCCAATGGCTGGCGCAAGCGTATCCAGATGATCTATATCGACCCGCCCTTTGGCACAGGCGGGGACTACGTGCGCAAGGTGCGTCTGCGCGGAGGCCGGGGCCGCGTCATTGGCCAATCCGTCGAGTACCACGATACGTGGACCGGCGACAGCTATCTGCAGTTCATCTACGAGCGTTTGTTCCTGCTGCGCGAGCTGCTTGCGGACGACGGCAGCATTTGGCTCCACTGTGACCATCGCCAGGAACACCGGTTGCGGCTCATCCTGGAGGAAGTGTTTGGCGACGACAACTTCCTGAACACGATCAGTTGGCGCAGCCAGACCGCGCGCGGCGCCAAGGTGAACGCCTTCTACTTCCCCTTCAGCACGCAGTACATCCATATCTTTGCCAAAGACCGCAACGCCCGCCCTGTTTGGAACACGCAGCGCCGCCGCCTCACCTTTTCGCGTGAGGAAGCCGCGGCGCAGTTTATGGAAGATGAGAAGGGCTTCTTCCGCACATCGGATCCGGGCACCTACAGCTTCAAGCGACTGAAGCAGTTCAACGACGAGGGCCGCCTCTACGCGCCGTACAGCGGCGAGATCGTCGTCGACGATGAGAACCGCCGCGTCTTTGCGTCCAACGGCGGCAGTATCAGCATCAAGTATTATCTGACCCGCGTGCGCCAGAACCGGTACGCGGTCGAGCGCGGCGTGGACAACCTGTGGGAGGACATTCCCGGTCTCGGTACGACGCCCGGCGAGGACATGGGATATCCGACGCAGAAGACCGAAGCGCTGTTGCGCCGTGCGCTGTCCGCCTCGACGCGGCCTGGCGATATGGTGTTGGACTGCTTTGCCGGTTCGGGCACGACGGCCGCCGCCGCGCACAAGATGGGGCGCCACTGGATCGCATGCGACATCAGTTACGGCGCCGTCCAGACCATCCGCCGCCGCATGCAGCGCACTGTACAGGAGATCGGCCCGGGCTTCACCATACACACGGCCGGCAGCTACGACCCGATACAGTCCGAGGGGCTCGTGCCGACGGGCGTCAACACGGACGTCGACGCGGCCGCGAACGGGGCGGCTGACGTGTCCATCGACCGCGATCCAGACCGGCCCGGCCTCGTCGAGATCGAGATCAACGACTACCGTCCCGATCCAGCGTCCCTGGAAGAAGTCAGAGCAAGCGAACGCGTCGAGTTGGGCGGAGACTGGCGGTGCTGGGTGGACGCGGTCGATATCGATACCGCATACGACGGAAGCGTGTTCCGCAGCGTGCACGCAGACTTGCCGCACCGGCGTCGCGACCTGGTGGCGGGAGGCTATGCGCTGGCCGGTCTTCCCGACGAACCGGCAACCGTGGCCGTGCGCATCACAGATATTTTCGGCAGAGAGACCCTGGTCACGCGGCGTGTTTGATGCGGGCTAGGCAACCAACCAGAGTGGGGGCAGCATACCGATGAGCAATTCGACCCCGGCGACGCCCGTCTTGCGCGTACTGGAAGAGGATCGGCACGCCTGGTTTGCCGGACGTACGCGCGCCATCCAGAAGTACCTGGACAAGGAGATCGGCCCGGCCCCGGCCGGTTCGGACCGTCTGGTGCTGGACGTAGGCAGCGGCGCGGGAAACATGGCCCACCACCTCGCCCACTACGGCCATGTGGTCGGTCTTGACTACAACGCGCGGCCGCTGGCCGTCGCCGCACAGCGCAGCCTGGACGCTTGCCAGGGCTTCGGCGACGAATTGCCGTTCGCGGACGGCAGCTTCGACCTCGTCGCCTTGCTCGACACGGTGGAGCACATCCCCAACGAGCTCGGCGTGCTTGCGGATTGCGCACGCGTGCTCAAGCCCGGCGGCAAGCTCATCGTCACGGCGCCCGCCTTCATGTGGCTGTGGAGCTACAACGACGAGATCAACGACCACCAGCGTCGCTACACCGCGCCTGAGCTTGAGATGAAGCTGGAACTCTGTGGTCTGCACGTGACGCGCTCGACGTACACGAGCTTCTTCCTCTTCCCAGCGGTAGCCGGCATCCGGCTCCTGCGCCCGCACGATCCGGACCTGGCGAGCCCGCACCTCACCGAAGATGAAGACGTGTATCAGGTCGAGATGGAACCGATCCCCGAACCTGCCAACACCGTGTTGCATGGCGTCGGCCTGCTGGAGGCGGAGCTGGTCCAGCGTTTCCGCCTGCCCTTCGGCGTCGGCGTCATGTGCATCGCCGAGAAGCCCGCGTGACGCCGCGGCGCTGCGACGAAGTCTAGTCATGGAGTGCCGAGCCGGCTGCGCTGCCTGCTGTATCGCCCTCTCTATCTCTTCGCCCATTCCCGGTATGCCGGACGGAAAGCCCGCGGGCGTGCCCTGCGTACAACTGAGCGCGGACAACCGCTGCAAGCTGTTCGGCAGGCCCGAACGGCCCGCCGTGTGCGTGGGGCTGCAACCTACGCCGGAAATGTGCGGCGAGAGCGACGAGGAAGCGCTGGCCTATCTGACCTGGCTGGAAGAAGCGACGCGGCCCGAGCTTCCCTAGCTGACGGGCCGACCATTCGAGCAACGCGTCCGGCTATACACGCGACGCCGCCGGTCTGGACGATGCTGCGGTGGCTTACTCTCCCGAGCTCCGAACGGAAGCCGGCACCTCGCGAATCTGCACTTCGTAGCCGCCATCCGTGAACTTGGCGACCAGGCGCGTCTCATCAAACAGCCGCTCATAGCGGGCGATTTCCTCGCCATAGCGCTCCGGATCCTTGTAATAGCGGCCAAACATCTCCTGGCCAAATACAAGGTATTCCGCCTCTTGATCGATATACCATTCAAGCGGATGTTCGATCATCATCGTGACGCCGTTGACGACGTAGGCGCCCGGCGACACGTAGGGCGTATACCCTTCGAGAGTGATGCGGCTCCCCGCGGGCAGATTCTCTTCAATCCAGACTTGGGCAGCGTCGCGACCGTCGGGCTTTGTTAGTTCGATGGCATGTGCAAACGACCGGTAGGCGGGCGGTCCGATTGCCACGAGCACGACGGCGAGCAGGGCCAACAGCGCAGCAAATCTAGCCATCCGCCCGTCCACCTGCTGGATCGAGTCGTAGACATACACCAGGAACGAGGCCGCAAACAGGGCTACAAAGGGCGCCAACGGCAGGAAGGTGCGGTCATTGCGCACCGTAAAACTAGCAATGAACACGAAGTAGATGACGGGGAATACGGACAGCAGGATGCTCACCTTGTCTCTTCGAATGAGCCCGCGCGCCATCCCGGCTATGGCCAGAATCACCACGATTCCCTCGGTACGCCATGCATAGCGCAGATACCACTGGAGTGCGTCTCCCTCCATTCCTGCATGCCCGGACGAGTAGTGCGTGAACTCGTAGAGCACGTCCTCGATGAATTTGCGATAGTCAAGAAGGGCAAAGGGCGTGCCGATCAGAAAGCCGGCCGGGATGCAGAGCAGGGCAGCGTAGAGCCGCCGATCCTTGAAGCCGGGCCACCCCGCGCGAAGCCACTGGGCGGCCAACAGGATCGAGGCAACCACGGCGCCGGGATACTTGAAGGATACGGCCATTCCTGCCGACAGCCCTGCCAACAGGTAGTCTCGCGTTCTGCCCCGCCGGTACACAAGCAACGAGAACCAGGTCACGCACAAGATGGCGAAGGCGAGATACACATTCACCGTGATCAGTCTGCTGCTGTTCACATGGGTCGGAGAGACCGCTAGCATCAACGCGGCGAGGTAACCGACAGACTTCCGGCCAAACGCGTGCCGAGCAATGAGGTAGACTAATACGATGCATAGCAGCGCCGCCACAACGGTCAAGGACCTGGCCATCAAGACCGTGGTAGGCATGGCCGTCCAGCCGTTTCCCAGCGTAATCATCAAGGGACTCGCAATGTCTTCGGGTTCAGCAAAGACGCCTGCAGCCCGGCCCACAAAATAGTAGGGGACATAGAGCAGCGCATTCAGGTAAATGAAAAGGGTAGGCTTCCAGAAGTAGTGCGGGTTCAAGTCGCCGGTCTTGAACATCTCTTGCGCCATTGCGATCTTATTCGGCTCGTCCGGATGGGTGAGATAGGGGAGGTTGAAGTTGAGCCCCCACGCACGGACGATCAATGCCAGCAAGAGGATAGCGCCAAGCAGCGCGAGCTCACGATAGTCGATTGCGCGCCTGGCTCGTTTCATTGTGCAGCCTGTCCCGGAAAGGAGCGAGGTCTCGGCGTCATGCCGGGACCGTGGAATCTACGGTTGGTTCGGTAACCGGCGCGGGATCCACGGGCAACGGTCTGCGCGCCGACCCACAGCCCCAGCGCCAGCCATACGGCCAGCCCGACGACGCCCGCCACGCCGCCCCAAAGTGGGTGGACCGTGGGGAACAGCACCCGCCATACGCCATACGCCTGGCCGTTGATCGCTCCGTGGATGGAGCCGGCGAGGATCGAGCTTCGGTAGCGCAAAGACTTCTCGTTGATGTAGATGCCGATCACGGTGGTGAACGCCATCATCATGAGGATTCCCGCCACGGGATAGCCGGGATAGTTGAAGCCGATCAGGATGAGGGGCGCGTGCCATAGACCCCACACCGCGCCGACAAGCAGATACGCCCGCACCCGGCCCAAGTGGCATCAGCTTGGGCAGCAGATAGCCCCGCCACCCATATTCCTCGCCAAAACCGAATAGGCCGTTGATGGTCGGCCCGACCACGATGGAGACCAAGAAGAGCACGATGAGTGTTTGCGTTGGATCGAAGTCCGCGGGCACTTCACCGCCGGCCGCTTCCACCATCTCCACGAACTGCGTCAACTGCCAGTCCGGTTCACCCAGACCCAGCAGCCATGAGAGGCCATAGATCACCGCAAAGACCACGGGCATCAACAGCGCGGCGGAGACGTAGGGTCGCCACGAGCCAAAGCGGAGATTCGTAATCGCCCAACCCTCTTTGGTGATGAACCTGATGGTCACCACCGTCCCCAGCGCGGGCATCCACATGACGCCGGCGATCACAAGCTGCCCGAACATTGGCGGCAGGCCCTCCAACGACATCCCGGAGGCAATCAAGGCGCCTTCGATCAGATACGTGAGGGTGAAGGTGATGAGCAAGAACGAAATGATGCCTTTGCGATCCAACATGATTCATCCCCCTGCGGCTGAACGAGTATATACATCGTACTCGACAGCCCATATAGCGCAAGTTGTGACGCCTATCCGCACAGACGCGACATCGGCTGCGTCCGCTCGACCTGCGCGAAACACGGCAACGTCGGCGGCGGTTGCCGCCAACCATCAATTGTCGATGGATGCGAGTGCCTGGGGAAGCGGGGAAGGAGCGCCAGCCGCCTAGCGTGGATGGGCAGGCAACCGCACGTTGAGGGGTTCGCCGGCGACTTCGCGAGTGTCGCGGCCACGCGGGCGCCTTGTTCCGTCAACAGGTAGACGGCGGCTGGGAACTTCATGTTGCCGGCGATGTAGCCCTGCGCCTCGAGCGCCGCCACATCGGCAGCGGATACCGTGCAAACCGCTTGGCCGCTGGCGGCGTGCAGTCTGCTCACCTTTTCCCCGTCCAGATAGCGATGGCTCTTGAGATGATATCCAGCCGCCAAGGCGCGCAAGACGCTCGCCTGATCGGGGCTGAGGGAGTTCACGCCACGGCGGGATGGGAGCTTCGGCCCGAGTCCGCGGAACGGAAACCGCAGGGAACGAGTGAAGCTAGCCAAGCTCGCCCACATGTTGCTGTAGTTCTCGCTGCGAAATCTTGACGAAGCTCTCGCGCAAGATCTCGCCCATCTCTTCGTCCGTCAGCCGCACGCTCAAGATGTCCAGCGCATCCTCCGGGGACTGGCCGTACGCCAGCTTCTTCTTGCCGGACGTCATATCGAAGAGATACATATAGTGAGGATTGCTGAAGCTGCTCATGTCGCCATCCCTACGCTTTGATCAAGCTACCTTCGTACACTTCCGAGCCGCGGCCCACAGCGTCGATGCCCTGGTTGATCACATCGTCAAACTTGCCGGCAAGCAGCTCGCGATAGAACTGGTAGTCGACGCCCTTCACCTTCTCATCGTCGGGGAAGCGGTGATAATTGTCCTTCGACATGAGGCTCTTGCCCTCGGCGATCAACTGGTAGCCGAGCGCGGAACCCGGATAGGGCGCGTAGTAGGCGATCGACGGGAAGACCCAGCGCATTCGCTTCAGCATGCGCATGGTCTTGAAAGCGTCCTCCGGCGTTTCGCCGGGGATGCCGAGCATCACGTTTGCCCAGAACTTGGGCGGCGCCTTGCCCTGGCGCTCAAAATCATCCGCGATCGAGTTCAGCAGGTCAATGGTGAAGTAGTTGTCCTCTTCCGTGCATTCCTTGTTCAGGAGCCGCAGAATGCGGTCGCTGCCGGACTCGAAGCCGATGGAGATCGTGTTCCAGTTCGTCTCGCGCACCAGCGCCTCGAACAGCTCCGGCCACTGGCGGACCGTGTCCGACCGGCCTGCGGCCCAGTACGGCCATACCTTATTGGCTCGGCGCGGGTACTTGTCGATCCACTCGTTCAGCCAACGCGGATTCTGGAAGAACATAGAATCGTGGATGACCACGGAGCCCACGCCATACTGATCATCCAGCGCGTTCAATTCGTCGATGACGTCGTCGACCGGACGTCGCCCCATATTGGGGATGTAGGAATTCTCGTTGCAGAACACGCACTGCCACGGGCATACGCGACTCGTCAGGATCGTGGCCACCGGCCCCGGTCCCCATCCGCATTCCGGCTCCAGGGGCCAGTTGAAATTGCGCCGCACCTTGCGGCTGGCGGGCTTGGGCCACAGTGTCCGGTCAATCGCCGGCCACTCCGCCATCGACCGCGAACCTGTGCCCTGAAAGACGCGCTCGAAACTATCGGGATTGCGCACGAGATCGACGATCACGTTCTCGCCCGGGCCCTGGCAGATCTTGTCAATCTCCGCGACCTCTTCCATCTCGTCCCGCGCCACAGTCGCATGCATTCCGCCCGCGAGCACTGTGCCGTTTGGATTGATCTGCTTGAAGAGTTGGGCCGCCTTGCGTGCCGACGGGGAATGTATAGCTGCGCACGTTCATAATCACGGTGTCGTAGCCCTGGAGCTGCTTGGCAAGCTTGTCCCAGGAAGTCACCGCTCTCGTGGAGAGAACATCGGTCTGTATCCCGTTCTGGTGGAGAATTGTGCGCAAGAGGCCCAGACCATGATCCTGCCATTGCTCATGCGGACCGCTCGGATTGACCAGATCGCCCAGGTCACCCAAGTCCAGCCAGACGATGTCGGATGTACGCTTGGTGGCCCACGGCCACGAAAAATCGACCATCGAAACTCCTCCAAATTTGCCGCGATGGGGCGACAATGGTTAGGCGCGGAGTATAGCACAGGACCCGCTCGCCGGTCAATTATTATGAAGATTATGATAATTATCGTGGGCGGCCGAGCGCACGCGTTTCAGAATAGTTGAACGCTTGTACATTCTATGTTACCCTTGCAGTGATGTGCATACGCTAGAAATATACAGTACATAGTGTTCACAGAGTTGCGCCACTATACAGAGTTGCGCCATCATATTGTGGAGCGTGTCGGGCTTTGCAGCCCATGCTCCACCGTTGCAAGTTCATACCGGCGAACGCAGTAGCGCCGGCCTACCAATGAGGATACCGTGCCCAGCAATACGCGTCTCGGCGACTATCCAACCATGCCGCTCTACAATATCAAGGCCGTGGTACAGGCTACCGGTATCACGCCCAGCACATTGCGCGCCTGGGAACGGCGATACAATATGTGCCAGCCGCAACGTTCTGAAAGCGGCTACCGGCTGTATTCCGAACGGAACTTGGCCGTCATCCGCTGGCTCAAGGCGCAGGTCGACGCTGGTATGACGATCAGCCAGGCGGTGGCGTGGATGGACAGCATCGTCGAGGAGGCCGGCGACGAGGAGCATGCCGTGCTGCCGGGCGCCGGTCCGGGCGTCGGTGTCGGGTCCTCCGGCGCGGATCTCTCGAGCGCCGCACGCGGCGAACACGGAAGTGCGCAGGTGCGGGACTATCCGGCTCTGCAGCGCGATCTGCTCGTCGCGCTCCTGGAGTTCGACGAGGCGCGTGCAGAGAACGCTATGTCCGAAGCCTTCAGCATGTATACCGTGGAGCAGGTGGGCGAACACGTCATCATGCCCGTGCTCATCGAGATCGGCGATCGCTGGCATCGGGGCGAAACGACCACGACAACCGAGCACTTTGCCACAAACTACCTCTTGCAGCGCTTGTCGACGCTGCTGCGCGCGGCGCCGAGCGGGAACGGCGGCCCACCGATCTGGGTAGGATGCGCGCCGGGCGAGCTGCACGAAGTTGGCGCGATGCTGCTGACCATCTACTTGCGGCGCGCCGGCTATGCCGTACACTACCTTGGGCAGAATCTCCACGTCGAGGACATCGCCCGCGATGCTGCGAGCAAGCGGCCGGCAATGATCCTGCTCAGCGCTACGTCTGAAGAAACCGCTTCCCAGCTCGCGGAGTTGACTGCGCGCCTTGCTACACTGGAATCGCACCAACCATTGATCGGCTACGGCGGACAGGTTTTCGACAAGCGTCCGGACTTGCGCAGCAACGTGCTGGGCGTTTACATGGGCGCCACGGCAGACGAGGCCGTGGGCATTGTGGACGAACTGCTGCAGAGCGGCAGCAAATCAAACGGGCGTCACTAGGCTGTGAATTCGCAGACCGCGCCCATACGCCAGCAGCAAGCCGCAGGCCAGCAGCTCGAACACGAGCTAGCACTGGTGCGCGATGAGTTGTCGGAGTCGGTTAACGCCCTTGGCAGCCCGCTTCGAGAACTCGTGCATGGCCGAATCGAGGCCGCGGTTCCCGCGTATCGCGCAGCACTCGTGCTTGCCGCCGGCTTCAGCCGAGAGCCTGATCAACTTACGGCACAGGGTCCACCTGGCCGCAGCGCTGGAGATGCTGTACGTCGCGCTTGGGATCCACCACCTCTTGCTGGATCCGGTGCGAACGGCGGCGGGGGATACCGACGCAGATGTCGATCGCCCCTTCATCGGCAGCACCATCCTCGCCGGCGACTTCTGCTTCAGTCCGCGCGGCACAATTGGCAGCCAGCACCGAGGACCCGACAATCGTGGCCATTTTTGCCCAGGGCCTGCAGGACGTCAGTGAGAACCGGCTGCGCGGCCTGCTTTCGGAAAAGAATAGCGGGACAGCGGACGGATTGCCCACGACCGGTCAGATCCTGATGGCTGTGGGCGCGGACGCCGCCCTGAGACTCTCGGACCTCCTCCGCACCCGACCAAGCCGCGCTGCGCGGGCTGGCCGAAGCCATCAGCGCCCACCCTCCTGACTTCGCACCGCCTGCCGCCACCTGGGACGAGCTGCCGGCGACGCTGCCTGTCGAACACCGCCTGCGCTGGCAGGCGCTGCGCGATTGGCTGCTCTCTTGCGGTTAGCCCCATGGACAGCGCTGCTCCTCGCGTGCTAACACAACGCGAACACTACGGAAACATCCTTCTTTGATTGGCGCGGTATGATCAAGCGTGCGGTCGAACGGCCGCACGCTGTCTGAATGAAACTCCGGGGCAAGAATGTTGCCGCAGAAGGCCGTTTCAGGGGTCAAGATCGTTTTGAGCGCGAATTTTAAGGCAAATCGCCAATATTCGGTCTGGACAAACCTGTAAAAGTATGATTCAATAATTGCACAGTGTTTGAACAGGTGTATGCAACCACAATCTGGGCAAACAGATAGGATGCAGCGGATTGTGCAATATATGTTCACTAATTGCACAGCCGGAATGAACCGAACGGCTTCGAACCTGAGCCAAAGTACAGTCGGGTCCGCGACAGGGCGAATGCCGGCGGCCAGGCAAGCGACAGACAAACAGGATGCCAACGCCGCTCTGCGGTCCCGGATGTAGGGATAAGAAAGGAAATATGCAAGTGACCTTCCAGACTCGTGAGCTCCAGACATTTTCTCGAACGACAAGCGGTACGGCAACGACGATGCCCGAGTTCGCGGGGACGGGCTGCACGGCATCGCCCAGGCCCTGACCGCCCTGCGCGACCAGGATCCCGCCTTCAACAAAGTCTTCATCAAAGAAACAATGGGATCGCGGCACAGTGATCGCCACGGAGCAGGACTTGACCGAGAAGATGTACGTGCTCATGAGCGGGCGCGTCAACATGGTCTGCACGAACAATGAAGGCCGGCGTCTCGTCGTCACAACGCTGGAACCCGGCGCCATCTTTGGTGAAGGCGCGCTCGACAACCGCGCCGACCCGAACGTCTTTGCGGAGGCGGCGGAGAAGTCTACGGTGTGGGCCGTGCCGGCCAGCGAAGCCCGACAGGTGGCCGAGAAATATCCCATCCTGAGCTGGGGCTGCTGCAGACCTACGGTGAGCGACTGCTGCAGGTGGAGAACAGCCTGGAAGACGTGGCGTACAAGAAGCTGCCCGAACGTCTCGCCATGCTGTTGCTTGACCAGAGTGACGAGGACGGCCTTATTCAGGGCGTCAGCCACCAGGCGTTGGCGGACCATTTGGGCACCTATCGGGAGACAGTGAGCGCGATCCTGCGCGAGTTCAAGTCGCAAGAGCTTGTGAAGCTCGGCTATCGGCGCATCAATATCGTCGACGCCGAGACATTGAAAGAGATTGCAGGCATCTGGGACTGAATCCAAGGGGCGGGCTGCGGCGGTTGGCGACGGCGAGTGTGTGAGCGCAGTCGTCACGCTGTCGCCCGCCCCACATCGTAGAAGGTGAGGATTCACACTTGCCGGATGCGCATTGGCGGGCGGAACTGCGTGGGGCCAGGTGTCGTTTGACAGGCGATCGAAACACAGCTCTTTATCGCAGTTGACGTGATACCGAAGCCTTGATATAATCTAGATCAGAGTAGTAATCCTCTATTCCGACTCGTCACCCACAGCGTTCTCGAATTGTTCGTCAGATGCTCAATATGTGCTCAGCGCATCGAGGCGCCGGCCGATTACGGCCCTAGCAGCATCGCATACCGAAGTAATCCGTACGGGAGAATGAATTAAGTCGCGGCTCAAGGCCTCTGTGGGCTACCTCGCAGATTGCCGTAGCCTGGTCGAGGTGTCCAGACAGACGCATGGACGCCCTGGCAGACCTCGACAGCAAAGCGACGTATGGTTCGCTTCACCATAGGGCTGCGAGCGAGAGTCGTCAGTGAAAAGGGGATGGGTCATCCGTCGCCATTCATGCATACGGCGTGCAGACTCCGTGCATATTATAAGAAAGAAATCAGTAATCGCTGCATTTTGCGGGTGAAACCGAACAGCGCAGACGCCCGACAAGGCTGACCGCATCGTACTCTGCCTACACCTTACCGTTCCCTACACCCCTTGTGTGAACGCTGTACCATTGTCACTCCCGGAGCCACCTGGCCCCGGGGATGCGCCATAGCGACGGCAGACACCCACTGCCGGCAAGTCGCCATGACAGAGTACTCGCCCACACATGCAATAGAGCGCAGCAGACTAGCGCCACACAGATACGCACCCATAGCAGACCAATTTGAGGAACCGTTTACCGCGAAGGAAGAAACAAAATGTCAGAGCAACAGATCGCAAACATGACGATCTCGCAACTGGATGCCATGAATCTGGAGGAACTGCGCGACATTGCGCGGACTCTGGATATCACGGGCTATACCAGACTCAAGAAATACGATCTTGTGATGCGCCTGCTTCGCGCCGGCGCAGAGAACCAGGGCTATATCTTTGGCGGCGGCATTCTGGAAATCGTCCAGGACGGCATCGGCTTCCTGCGCAGTGACCGTCTGCTGCCCGGCCCGGAAGACGTCTACGTCAGCCAGAGCCAGATCCGCCGCTTCGGACTGCGCACCGGCGATTTCGTCGTCGGCCAGGTGCGCCCGCCGAAAGAGACCGAGAAATACCACGGACTGCTCAAAGTCGAAGCCGTCAACGGCCTCGACCCGGAGGAGGCGAAGCGACGTCCCGAGCTTCGAGAAGCTGACGCCCATCTTCCCCAACGAGCAGCTCCTGCTGGAGACGCGGTCCAACATGATCTCCACGCGCATGATCGATCTGCTTGCGCCGATCGGGCGCGGCCAGCGCGGCCTGATCGTCAGCCCGCCCAAGGCCGGCAAGACGACCGTGCTCAAGCGCGTCGCCAATGGCATCACGACCAACTATGAAGATATCCATCTGATGGTCGTGCTCATCGGCGAGCGCCCGGAAGAAGTCACCGACATGGATCGCTCGGTGGACGCCGAGGTGATCAGCAGCACCTTTGATGAGCCGGTGCAGAACCATGTGCGCGTGGCGGAGATGGCGCTTGAGCGGGCCAAACGGCTGGTCGAAGGCGAGAGGGACGTCGTCATCCTGCTGGACAGCATCACGCGCCTATCCCGCGCCTATAACCTGACCGTGCCGCCGTCCGGCCGCACGCTGTCCGGCGGTATCGACCCGGCGGCTCTCTACCCGCCCAAGCGCTTCTTCGGCGCCGCCCGCAACATTGAAGAAGGCGGCAGCCTCACCATCCTTGCCACCACGTTGGTCGACACCGGCAGCCGCATGGATGATGTCATTTACGAGGAATTCAAGGGCACGGGCAACATGGAGTTGCACCTGAACCGCAAGCTGTCGGAACGGCGCATCTTCCCCGCCTTCGATATCGAACGCAGCGGCACCCGCGCCGAAGAGAAGCTGCTGGACGCCGAAACGCTTGCCAAGGTCTACACGTTGCGCCGCATGATCGACGCCATGGGCGGCGGCAGCGAGGCCATCATGCCCATCATCGAACGCCTGAGCCGCACCCGCGACAATTCGGAATTCCTGGACACGCTGACAAAGCGCTAACGCGACGGTCGGAAGACCGCACCTCAGCGGCGCCCCGTTCTGTTCAACCATATTGATATACGCTTACCCTACGCCAGACCGACGAATGCCCGCCAAGCGGGCGAAATCGTCGGTCTGACGTTGTATTTTGCCCCGCGACACTTTGCAGGGCCCTTTTGCAGTGGTATAATCGACCATTAGAGCGTCCGGAACCGGAAGTGAAAGCCCGACGGCGAGCCTTGGCCATTCAAGCTCGGCTTCGCAGTTGCGAGCGGTCTGCCGGTCGTGATGCAAGACGGTCTGCGTGAGTACAGGTGCGGTAGGCCGTGATCGTTTCACTTGGTATTGTTTCGCTGTAGTCGTTGCGTTGCCATCATTGCGTTGCGATCACACATAGCTATCGGTAGGCCGGCATTGCCCCCTAAATGAAGGCCGATTGCGTGGAGAACGACCTATATGGCAACGGACACTGACTCGGCGTTTGGAGATCCCAACAGTCCAGGGTGGACACAGGGTTTCCGATCTGGCGGCAGGCCAACAGGCCGGCGAGTCCAGATAACGCCAAGTCCGCTGGAGACGACAATGGGGTCCGGTTCACAACAGGACCGCCTGCCCTTCGGTCTCTCCGTCAACAACACGAGCCGCGTACAGAGCATCCCCCTGCCGCGAAACGAGTTGGGCCCGCGTCAGTTGCCGGGTGCAGGTTCGGTAGACGCCGCCCTGGCGCGTTTGGTCGGAGCAAGGGCGGCAGTTGCTTGCCGACCATGTTACGCCTCTACGCCTGGCCAGCCACCTTTCTGTACTCGCCGTGGCTGCCCTCATCTTGGTCCTCAGCCAGATTGACATCCCGACGTGGGAAGTCTCGCTACGACTCCTGCCAGGCAACATTCAGACCGCGACCACGGCCGGTTCACGAGTTTCCGCGTTCACAAACGGACCCTCCACTGCGCCGCTGGCGAGCCATGAGTCGTTGCAGCGTTCCGCGATTCCGTTCACCATCGTGCACGAGGATCCCCAGCAGGCGGTTCAGTACTACATCGTGCAGCCGGGCGACACGGTTCTCGGCATTGCACAGAGATTTGGTCTGCGCCCTGAATCGGTGCAGTGGTCGAATCCGGCGCTGGAACAACACGTCGACCTGATACGCCCCGGTGACCAGCTTGCCATCCCGCCTGTCGACGGCGCCGTGCATAGTGTCACCGCCGGCGACACGCTCTCCTCCCTGGCCAGCCGCTACAAAGTGACGATGGAAGACATCGTCGGCTATACCGGCAACGGGTTGGAAGACGCAACGGCAGGACTCGACCGTCGGCCAGGAGCTAGTGATTCCCGGCGGTACGAGACCGTACGTACAGCCCCAGGCGATCGCCTACAGCAGTGCAATTCCGGCGACGGCCAAGATCGGCTCCGGCGCCTTCGTGTGGCCCGCCAGCGGCCCGATCGACCAGTCGTACTGGAGTGGACATCCGGCACTCGACATCGGCGGCTGGATCGGCGCACCGGTCAAGGCTGCAGATGGCAGGCTACGTGGCGCTGGCCGCGTCCGGCTGGAACGGCGGCTATGGCAATCACGTTATCGTCGACCACGGAAACGGCTTCAGCACTCTGTACGCCCACCTGAACAGCATCTATGTACGGCAGGGCGAGAATGTAGTGCGGGGTGCACAGATCGGCAGCCTCGGCAACACGGGCAACAGCACCGGCCCGCATCTCCATATAGAAATCCGCTACCAAGGCATTCCTCGCAACCCATTGGGCTACTTGCCATAGCCGGTGACGCCGGCGGCAAGGCTGCCACAAGCAAGAAGATAAACGCCCCGGGAAAGCCCGGGGCGTTCTTTGATCTGTGCAGGAGTTCTGCGCAGGAAATCGGCCTTACGCGACGCCTACTTCTGAATCCCGCCTTCGGTAAGCTTGCCGCGGCTCCAGCAGCCGGTCCAGCTCATCTGCGGACAGGTCAGTCTGCTCCAGCGCGACTTCCTTCAACGAACGACCTTCCGCATAGGCCGTCTTTGCGATCTTGGCCCCTGCTTCGTAACCGATCACCGGATTCAGCGCCGTCACCAGAATCGGGTTGCGGCCCACCAAGCTCCGCGATGCGCTCCTCGTTGACGGTGAAGCCCGCAATCGCCTTGTCCGCCAGCACCCGACTCGCGGACGATAGCAGCTCGATGCTCTGGATCAGGTTGTGCGCGATCACCGGCAGCATCACGTTGAGCTGGAAGCTGCCCGACTGCCCGCCCATGCGTGATGGCCACGTCATTGCCCATCACCTGCGCCGACACCATCGTCACTGCTTCCGGGATCACCGGATTGATCTTGCCGGGCATGATGCTGCTGCCGGGCTGGAGGGCAGGCAGAACGATTTCGCCGATGCCGGCGATGGGCCCGCTATTCATCCAGCGCAAGTCGTTGGCGATCTTCATCAGGCTGACGGCCACGGTCTTCAGTTGCCCGCTCAGTTCCACCGCCGCGTCGGGAGCGCTCAGGCTCTCGAAGTAGTTGCTGCTCGTCACGAACGGCAGCCCGGACATTTCCGCCAGCTTGGCTGCGATGCGGTCGCCAAACTCCGGGATGGGCATTGATGCCGGTGCCGACGGCCGTGGCGCCCTGGGCCAGCTCCGCCAGACGCGGCAGCGAAGCGTTGACGCGGTCGATCCCGTGCGCCATCTGGCTGGCCCAGCCGCGCAGTTCCTGGCTCAGGCGAATCGGCATCGCGTCCATCAAATGCGTGCGCCCGGTGGTCACCACATGATCGACAGAGTCTGCCTTTGTCTCCAGCGTCTCGTGCAGATACTGCAAGGAAGGCAGAAGTTGCTCGGCCACATCCACATAGGCGGCCACATGGATGGCCGTCGGAATCACATCGTTGCTGCTCTGGCCCATGTTGACATGGTCGTTGGGTGCACGGGCGCACCCAGGCGTTCCGAGGCGAGGGCGGCGATGACCTCGTTGGCGTTCATGTTCGAACTGGTGCCGGAACCGGTCTGGAAGATGTCGATGGGGAAGTCGTCGTCGTACTCGCCCTCGGCGACCTCCATGGCTGCGCCCTGAATCGCTGCCGCCATGTCGTCGTCCATCAAGCCCAAATCATTGTTTACCGCCGCAGCCGCAGCCTTGATCATGCCCAGGGCGCGGATCATGCTGCGCGGCATGCGCAGGTCGCTGATGGGAAAGTTCTCTACCGCGCGCTGCGTCTGCGCACCGTACAGAGCGTCCGCAGGCACGCGTACGTCTCCCATACTGTCATGTTCGATTCGGTATTCTTGCTCAGACATGATATTCAGTCCTTCCTGGTTTGGCCGGTCTGGCGCCGGCTGCCGGGCTACAGTGTGAAATGGCAGGCTGCGCCCGGTCTCCGGCGTGGCAGCCGCAACGATGCACTCGGGCCAACGTGATGCACGGACCTGGAATGCGGGACCCGCTGTATCTGGCATTTTAGCACCATGCAGACACATTGGCAGGTCTGACTGTGCAGCCGCGACGGCTCCGGACGGAATGCCGGCGCATGAAGCTGCGTGCACGAGCGCCCAACTCCTTGACACAACCCTGCGGCTCGCCTACAATCCTCGTGAACATCTGTGCGCACCCGCTAGGCGAAGGTATGGGCTGCACGCAATCCAACTATCGGTCCGCCAACTCATTCGCGACACGCAGCGCTCATGACTGAAACCATACTTGTTGTCGAAGACGACCGCCGCATTCGTGACCTGCTGCGTCGAGGCCTGATCTTTGAGGGCTATGACGTGGTCACGGCCGAAGACGGCGAAAGCGCGTTGCGTCATGCCCGCGAGGACTTGCCGGACGCAGTGATCCTGGACCTGATGCTTCCCGGCATCGATGGCCTGGAAGTCTGCAAGCGGCTGCGCCAGGTTTCCAACATGCCGATTCTCATGCTGACCGCACGCGATGCCGTCGCGGACCGCGTGACCGGACTGGATGCGGGTGCGGACGACTACCTGGTCAAGCCGTTTTCGTTTGATGAACTGCTGGCGCGGCTTGCGGGCGCTCTTTCGCCGCCATCGCATAGAGTCCAATCCGGACACGCACGAGTTCGGCGATCTCACCCTGAACCCGTTGACGCGCCAAGTGTTCCGTGGCGACGACGAAATCCAGTTGACCGCCAAGGAGTTTGACCTCCTCGAACTGTTCATGCGCCATCCAAACCAGGTGCTTACGCGAGAGATGATATACGAGCACATCTGGAACTACGACTTCGGCGGCGAGAGCAACATCATCGAGGTCTATGTACGCTATCTGCGCACCAAGCTCGAGGCGGGCGACAAGCCGCGCCTGATCCAGACCGTGCGCGGCGTCGGCTATGCCCTGCGCGAGGGATAGCGCCCCGCCATGTTCGCGCCCACTGCCAGACCGGCTTCATCCCCCTCTCATCAAACCTTCACCCAATCCTCACCCCTGGCTTATATGCTCTCCGCATGGCATGGGTATCGTTTGAGCGGACGGCACCGAAAACGAGCGCCCCAGACGCCACCCGCGTACGCGGGCGCATCTACTCGAGCGCGCCGTCCGTTCACTATCCCATGACCATTCGTCTGCGCCTGACGCTGTGGTATACGGCGCTCCTCGGCGCCACACTCATCCTGTTCAGTTTCGTCTTCTACACCGCGCTGGCGGCCAACCTATGGAGCCAGGCGACGCAGGACGCCACAAGTCAGGCGACCGAAATCGCCGAGACGCTGGGCGATCAATTGCAGGGCAACATCCTCATCATCCGCAACAATCCCACGCGCATCCAGTTCCCGGGCCTGGACTTCTTCACGAATTCCATGGGCGTGCAGTTCGTCGACCTCAACGGCATGATCATCAAGCGCAGCAACAACCTGGGACCGGTCGCCGTGATGAACTATAGCGAAGCGCTTGAGGCCATACGCAACGGACGGGATCATCTCTTCTACACGTACAACGAGAACGGCATGCCGCTGCTTGTGGCCAGTGCACCCGTGTTCGCCAACGAGACGATTTTGGGCGCCGTACAGGTAATCAAGCCGGTCGTCGATGTGCACAAGACGCTTAGCCAGGTCAGCCGCTATCTGGTACTCGGCACGGCGCTGAGCCTTGTGCTGGCCGCCGTTGTGGGCGCATTCCTGGCGCGCCGAGCTCTCGCTCCAATTGACTCGATCGCAAACCTAGCCAGCAGCATCTCCGGCGCACAGGACTTGAACCTCCGCATCGACATCCCGGCGGATGAAAGCGAGGTGGGCCGGTTGGCGGGCACCTTCAACGAGATGCTCGACAGGATTCAACAGCTATTCCGCACGCAGCAGCGTCTCATCGCCGACGTCAGCCATGAATTGCGCACACCGCTCACTACTGTGCAGGGCAACATCGGCCTGCTGCGACGCGCTACGAGCAACACCGCGTCGGAGACTGCGCGGGCAAACCTCACCACAGACGTGATCCAGGAAACGCTGACGGAAGTGGAAGAAGAGACCACGCGCATGGGCAAGATGATTGCCGACCTGTTGCTCCTTGCCCAGGCGGACAGCGGCATGCTCCAGCTTCGGCTTGAGCCGGTGGAGATGGACACGCTGTTGCTGGAGGTCTATCGCCAGACAAGGCGCATCGCCGAACAGACGCGTGGGCCCGATGCGCTCGATATTCGACTGGGCAGCGAGGACCAGGCGCAGGTGCTGGGCGACCCGGAGCGTTTGCGCCAGCTCTTGCTGAATCTGGCGGAAAACGCGGTCAAGTACACGCCGGATGGCGGCGCGATCACGTTGAGTCTGGAGAATCGGGACAGGTGGGTGGCGGTCTCAGTCGCCGACACCGGAATCGGTATCAGCCTCTTGCAGCAGGAGCACATCTTCGATCGTTTCTTCCGGACGGACAAAGCGCGCAGTCGGGAACTGGGCGGCAGCGGCCTAGGACTGAGCATAGTGAAATCCATCGCCCAGGCGCATGGCGGCCGGGTCACGGTCACGAGCGCACCAAACGAGGGCAGCACGTTCATCCTCTGGCTTCCGGAACTGACTCAGGCCGCTCAGGCGGCTTGAGGACGCTCCACGCATCGCTCGCTTTCGCGAATCATACGCATATCAAACGGGCGGCGCCGAATTGCGCCGCCCGTTTCGTCAAACCTCAGTTGTCGATTCTCTCCTGCTCGGACGCGGCGAACTACATCGTCGTTTCGTCGCCAAGGCCGGCGCTGACCGGCAAGGCCACGAAGAAGGTGGTCCCCTTCCCCGTCTCGCTGCGCACCCAGATTTGGCCGCCGTGGGCATCCACGATGGCCTTGGCCAGGAAAAGACCGAGCCCTGAGCCGGCGGTCGTACGACGCAAGCCACTGTCCACGCGGTAGAATCGTTCGAAGACGTGGGGCAATTCATTCTCGGGAATGCCAATGCCCTGATCCGCCACGTAGATCACGACGCGGTCGGACGCATCGAGTTCGGGCTGCTGGCCCTCGCCGGCTCGGTTCTTCTGCTCCAACCACCCGCCGATGCGGATCAACCCGCCGTCGGGAGAGTATTTGAGCGCATTGCCCACCAGGTTCGTGAAGACTTGGCGCAATCGCTCCTCGTCTCCCCACACAAGCGGCAGAGGCGCCGGGAAGTCCACCTCGATCTGATGCACGTCGGTCTGCGTGCGATACGCATCCGCCACTTTGCGCACCAGGGTTTCGATGTCCACGTCGGCGAAGTCCAGCCGCAAGCCGCTCGCCTGGATTCGGCTCACATCCAGAAGGTTGTCGATCAAGGCCTCCAGGCGGTCCGACTCCTCTTCAATAATCTCCAACCCCTGGCGCGCCACGTCGGCATCCCAATCTGCGTCGGGCCGCGCCAGCGTCTGCGCATACCCTTTGATCAGCGCGACCGGCGTCTTCAGTTCGTGGCTGATGATCGACGTAAACGTCGACTTCATCTCTTCCTCTTCACGAAACTGCGTTATGTCATGCAGGCTAACGATTATGTTGACTAGTTCGCCGGTCTCTTCGTCGATCAGCGGCGTGTATGTGACGGAAAGCGTCACCCTACCGCCGCCAGGGCGAACAAGGTCGCCTTCGCAGCGCGTGCCGGTTTCGCCCAGGGCGCCCATATCCACCGCGGGCTGGCAGAGGTCATCACCGACGACATTTTCCAGCGGCAGAACTTCGTGGCACGGTCTGCCGTGCGCCGCCTCCTCGGTCATGCCCACCATGGCAGACAGAGCCTGATTCATCACGACCACGCGGCGGTCCTCGTCCAGGATCAGAATCCCGTCGGCGCTATTGTCGATGATGGCGGCGAGACGGCTGCGCTCGGTTTCAAGCTGGTCATAGAGCCGCGCGTTGCGCACGGCAATGGCCGCCTGGTGCGCGAATCCCTGCAAGAACTCCCAGTCCATCTCCGTGAACGCGTATTCGGCCCGAAACAGGAAGATGATGCCCAGCAGCTCATTTTCGAAAAGCAGGGGCAGCCCTACGACCTTGCCGAGCGTGATACCCAGCTCCTCCTCCACCTGACGCACGCGCGATTGCAGGTCCAGGTAGTAGGACTCGGATAGGTCATCAGCGAGCGAATCGCCGTCGGTGGGCGGCACAACATGAAGCAGCGGCTCAAAGGCGCGCACATACTTGGGCGGGATATTGTAGACGGCTCGCACCTCAAACGGGCCGAGAATCGTCTGTTTGCCGCCTGTCTCCGGGTTGTCATTCTGAAGTACGATGAGGCCGGCCCGGCAGCCGACCATCTCGGCAGCGCTGCTGAGTATCAGCTTGAGCAGGCTTGGCAGGTCGAGGCGCGAGGTCATGGCGCGCGTGATGCGTAACAGATATTCTCGCTGTCGCAACTGGTACGTCGCCATCAAGGCCGGTACGTTCATGTCGAGATTATAGCCCAGGGGATAGTGGACACCAACCGATGGGTCCAATGCATGAAACGTTGACGCGGATGCCGATCAATGCGGATCGGACTCAGTTGTAGTTGTGCCAGAAGATTGCACAACTCACCGGCACTGCGGCGCAAGGAGCGGGGGCCGTGCATCCCTGCGCTGGTGGCGACCGGAAAGGAAAGGGGACCTGTTCAGAGTGAGAGGCTTGTCTGCGTGAAGGCGTCCGGCAGCAGATCGCGCACAGTGGTTGTGCGATAGCGGCCGTCCTGGTCCGCGACGTAGACGACCATGTCCGGTCCCAACTCGGCCATCACTTGGCGGCAGACGCCGCACGGGCTGCCGCCGTCTTTGGTCACCACGGCCAACGCGACGAACGCACGGTGTCCGGCAGCCACGGCGGCCGTCATGGCCACGCGCTCGGCGCAGATCGTGGCCGGATACGCTGCGTTCTCGACGTTACAGCCGAGGATCACATCGCCGCTGCCTGTCAGCACCGCGGCCCCAACCTGATAGTTGCTGTACGGCGCATGGGCGCAAGCGCGGGCGCGCAGCGCATGCTCGACAAGCTGTTCGGGCGTTACGGTGTTCGGCGCTTCAGTACCGGCCATGGTGTGCGTTCGTCCTCGCCACGCGTTAGTCGGATAGGGAGTAGTTTAGTTCCCGGCTTTCCGATAGGCTGCCTTCACCGACCTCTGAACTGCCGGCGTCTGCTGAACCGATGGGCTCTGCGCGCACCTGGTCGATGCGTCTGCCGTCCAGGGAGAGCACCGTGAAGCGCCAACCGGAGAATTCCACCGACTCGCCTTGGTCCGGAACGTGTCCCAGGCGGCTGTAGATGAGGCCGCCTAGCGTATCCGCATCCTCGTCCGAAAGATCGATATCCAGCAGCTTGGAGAGCGAATAGAGGTCGTACCGCGCGTTGATCAGGTAGGAGTCGCCTTCGAGGGCCTGGACGAAGATGTCTTCTTCCTCATCGTACTCATCCTGAATTTCGCCGACGATTTCCTCGATGAGGTCTTCAATGGTCACGAGGCCGGCGGTGCCGCCATACTCGTCGACCACCATAGCAACATGCACGCGTCGCTTCTGCATCTCGCGCATCAGCGCATTGACCTTCTTCGTCTCCGGCACGTAGTGCACGGGCCTCAGCAGCGTGCTGATGGGCATGTCGTCCCGGTTCTCCTGAAAACAGCGCAAGAGATCCTTCGCGTAGAGGAATCCGGCGATGTGGTCGATGTTGCCTTCGTAGACGGGTAGCCGGCTATGACCCGCCTCGATGACCACGTCCAACGCATCGCGCAGCGGCGTATTCACGTCCAGGGACACCACGTCGATGCGAGGCACCATCACCTCACGCGCCACCAGTCTCGTCCATCTCCAAAATGCTGGCGATCATCTGCTTCTCGCTGTCGAGAATCGGCTCCTCATCGCCGACGTCCATGAGCAACCGCAGGCCCTCGTCAGTGAGGTAGACGCTTTCGTCCATCTCCTGGACGTTTGCGCCGCCGGCCCAGGCGCCGACTTGGCGCAACAATATGTAGGCCGGCCACAGCAAAATGCTGAAGGCGCGCATCAGCATGGCGCCACGCATGGCAATCGCTTGGGGCCAGCGTGCTGCGCTCGCTCGTCCGAGGACCTTGGCCAGGGCGAAGCTCACCCACGTCACCGTGACGGCAACGACGAGCTGGGCGGTGGTGGCCGCTCCGGGCAGCATCTGCACAACGGCAGCGCCCGCGGCAACTGCGCCGATGGTCTTCAGCAGCATGGACGTCAACAACAGTCGCTCCGGCTCCTGCAAGAAGTCTGTCTGCAGCCGTCGCGCGCGCATCGCCATTTTCGCTCATCTCCCGGATGTCGCCGCGGGAGGTGATGGTCAGCGCCAATTCCATGGCTACTGAAAACCACACCACCGCCAACGAAACCAGAAAGATGAGCAAGGCTAGGGGATCAGGTTCCACTATTCACTCCTATTGACTCATGGCGATCATCGCCACCGCAAGAGACCTGTCGTACAACACCGATATCTTCAACCCTGCGCGTTGACTTCCATCACTTGCATCGTGCGCAGGCGCGTCGTTGTCCAGTTGGCGCCGCCCTGGGCCGGCCCTGCGAGCCGGTACGCCATAGACGGTTTCGTTGGCGGGCACGTCCCGCGTGACCACAGCCCCGGCCCCGGTGCGGGCGCCCGCCCCGATCTCAACCGGCGCCACAAGCAACGTGTCGCTGCCGACAAACGCGCCTGCGCCGATCTTGGTCGGATGCTTGTGTTCGCCATCGTAGTTGCAGGTGATCGCTCCGGCGCCGATATTCGCGCCCGGACCGACATCCGCGTCACCGAGGTAGCTGAAATGTCCCATCTTGGAGCCGGGTCCGAGATAGCTGTTCTTGACTTCGCCGAAGTTACCCATATGCACGCCCGCGCCCAAGTGTGCGCCGCTGCGCAGGTGGCCAAACGGGCCGATCTCGCTGTCGTCCTCCATGATGGCGTGTTCGACAACGGAATAGGTCACGCGGCAGCGGTCTCCCACACGGCTGTCGACGATCTGGGTATGCGGTCCGATTTCCGCGTGGGCGCCGATGCTTGTTGTCCCCTGCAGCACGGTCCCCGGCAACACAACCGTGTCGCGCCCGATCTCGACCTCGGCGTCGATATATGTGGCGCCTGGGTCCACGATCGTCACGCCATTCAGCATGTGGCCTTCCAGGATGCGACGCGTCAGCAGGTGGACGGCGTCGGCCAGATGCACGCGCGTATTGATGCCGTAGACCTCCTCCGGCAGAGCCGGCATGGTCACCACGGGGCGGCCCTGTTCCACGGCCAGACCAACCATATCGGTCAAGTAGTACTCACCCTTGGCGCTGAGCGGAATATGCGACAGGTTGTCCCACAGCCACGCGGCGTCGAAACAATAGATGCCGGGGTTCAGCTCGCGGATGGCTAACTCCTGGGGCGTGCAGTCCACTTCTTCGACGATGCGGCTCACGCGCCCGTCGTCATCGCGTACGATGCGGCCGAAACCTTGGGCATCCTCGCGCACGACCGTCAACATGGCGATTGCAGGACGCACGGCGTTTGCGGTTTCGTGTTCAAAGGTGTGTACAAGCCCGGCGATCGTCTCGGCGCGCAGCAATGGCATGTCGCCATACGTCACGACGACGACATCCGACTGGCCGGCGAGCGCAGACTGGGCCTGCATGACGGCGTGGCCGGTACCCAGACGCTCCGGCTGTGCGACATAGTCGACGCGGTCGCCCAGTGCGTTGCGCACCTGGTCCTGGCCGTGACCGACCACGACGACGGGTTTCCGCGAACCCACGGCTTCCGCCATCTCCACGGACCAGGCCACCATGGGCTTGCCCAACAGAGGGTGCATGACCTTCGGAAGGTCTGACTTCATTCTCGTTCCGGCGCCAGCGGCCAGGATTACGTTTGCCGTACGCACTCTACACACCGCCAGTCACAAGGAGCCAGCACGCTGCCGGCTCGGAAAACAAGAAAACCAGACGCGTATACTGTCCAGTATACTGTCTGGTCGGAGAATGATACTTTATCGATTGTTGCCTGTCCGTTCCGGTGCGTGCAAACGGACTGGGCGGTTTGTCTTCGTCCATCAACTCACGACTGTGAAGCGTGCCGACTGCCAGCGATACCCGATTCTATCATGCCGAACGGCAGCGTGCAATACGCTGACGAGCTCTGGCGCGCTTTCTGCTGATGAGAGTGATGTGGGGAATCGAATGTTGACGAAGGCGGGAAATAGAAAACGGCAAGGGATAGGGTTGGCGATGACCTACTCTCGCATGCAGTTACCCGCATACTACCATCGGCGCTGGCGGGCTTAACTGCCGGGTTCGGGATGGGTCCGGGTGTACCCCCGCCGCTTGTATCACCAACTCTCCCTCGCCGTCTTGCACTGGTTCTTTGCGGCGTCGAAAGTCGTTCGCTGCTCTTGCTATCTTCTCTTGCTTGTAATGTGCTGCGCTCTCGGCCTGCCTGCCTGCCTCTGCCTGGCCTGTTTCGGCCCGCATCTGCCGCGGCTGCCGGTACGCTAAAAACTGTCTAGGATTAGGTCTCACATGTCGTGACGTAGCGAGATTCGCTCTTCTCTGTTTCTCTCTGCCTGTCCTGTTGTCTGTCTTGTTATCTGTCTTGTTGTCTTTCCAGACTCTTGTCCAGACTCCTGTTCAGGCTCTGTTCTCCAGATAGTTCGTCTGGTAGATTAAGCCCTCGTGCATTAGTACGGGTCCGCTCAAGACATCACTGCCTGTACACGCCCCGCCTATCTAGCTGGTGGTCTCCCAGCGCACTTACCAGGTTACCCTGTGAGGGAACTTATCTCGAAGCTGGCTTCCCACTTAGATGCTTTCAGCGGTTATCCTTCCCGGACTTAGCTACCCAGCTATGCACTTGGCAGTACAACTGGCTCACCATCGGTCCGTCCACCCCGGTCCTCTCGTACTAGGGGCAGATCTCCTCAATTCCCTTACGCCCACAGCGGATAGAGACCGACCTGTCTCACGACGGTCTGAACCCAGCTCGCGTACCACTTTAATGGGCGAACAGCCCAACCCTTGGGACCTACTACGGCCCCAGGATGTGACGAGCCGACATCGAGGTGCCGAGCCTCCCCGTCGATGTGAACTCTTGGGAGAGACTAGCCTGTTATCCCCGGGGTAGCTTTTATCCGTTGAGCCATGGCCCTTCCACTCGGTGCCATAGGATCACTAACGCCGACTTTCGTCTCTGCTCGACCTGTTTGTCTCGCAGTCAAGCTCCCTTTTGCGTTTACACTCTTCGACTGGTTTCCATTCAGCCTGAGGGAACCTTTGCGCGCCTCCGTTACCTTTTGGGAGGCGACCGCCCCAGTCAAACTGCCCACCTGGCACTGTCCCCTCACCGGATTACGGCGAAGATTAGAGTCAAAACTTAGTCAGAGTGGTATTTCACCTGCGACTCCACCGAACCTGGCGGCCCAGCTTCTCACGTCTCCCACCTATCCTACACAAACTAAGTCCTAACCCAATGCCAAGCTACAGTAAAGCTCCACGGGGTCTTTTTGTCCTGCTGCGGGTAAGAAGCATCTTCACTCCTATTTCAGTTTCACCGGGTCCTTCGTTGAGACAGCGCCCCATTCGTTACGCCTTTCGTGCGGGTCGGAACTTACCCGACAAGGAATTTCGCTACCTTAGGACCGTTATAGTTACGGCCGCCGTTCACCGGGGCTTCAGTTCAGAGCTCTCACCCCTCCCCTTAACCTTCCGGCACTGGGCAGGCGTCAGCCTGTATACTTCGTCTCTCGACTTCGCACAGACCTGTGTTTTTGGTAAACAGTCGATAGGGCCTTTTCTCTGCGGCCTCTTCAGGCTCCAGCGCGCGTAGCGCTTTCACCCTACAAAGGCGATCCTTCTCCCGAAGTTACGGATCCATTTTGCCTAATTCCTTAACGAAGGTTCTCCCGTTCCCCTTGGTATTCTCTACCCGTCTACCTGTGTCGGTTTGCGGTACGGTCGCGCAAGTCTCACTAGAGGCTTTTCTTGGCAGTTTGGGCTCAGTTGCTTCCGCCCTCTTACGGGCTCACCATCACTCCTCAGCTCAGTGGGTCTTTTATCCCCCACCTCATCGCCTACAAGCTTGGCACCGGCTCTTCCAGCCGCCGGCCTACCTACCCTCCTGCGTCACCCCTTCGCTCAATCAACTTCACGCGGTACAGGAATATTAACCTGTTATCCATCGGCTACGCCCTTCGGCCTCACCTTAGGACCGACTAACCCGACGCGGATTGACCTTCCGTCGGAAACCTTAGACTTACGGGGACTACGATTCTCACATAGTTCTCGCTACTCGTGCCAACATTCTCTCTTCCGCTCGCTCCACGACTCCTTACGGTATCGCTTCAATGCTCACGGAACGCTCGCCTACTGCTCAATATACACCTCGGTTTGCACCTCAGTGCATATCAAACCCGTAGCTTCGGTGGGCGGCTTGAGCCCCGTTATATTTTCGGCGCAGAATCACTAGACCAGTGAGCTATTACGCACTCTTTCAAGGATGGCTGCTTCTAAGCCAACCTCCTGGCTGTCTCGGTAACTCCACATCCTTTCCCACTTAGCCGCCACTTCAGGACCTTAGCTGACGATCTGGGCTTTTTCCCTCTCGACCACGAAACTCATCTCCCGCAGTCCGACTGCCACACTAAAATACAGGCATTCGGAGTTTGATTGAGTTCGGTAGGCGTTCCGCCCCCTACCTCATTCAGTGCTCTACCTCCTGTATTCATCATGTGACGCTAGCCCTAAAGCTATTTCGGCGAGAACCAGCTATCTCCAGGTTCGTTTGGCATTTCACCTCTATCCACAGCTCATCCGAGCATTTTGTAACATACACCGGTTCGGCCCTCCACGAAACATTACTTCCGCTTCAGCCTGGCCATGGATAGCTCACCTGGTTTCGGGTCTACTCACAGCGACTCTTCCGCCCTTTTCAGACTCGCTTTCGCTTCGGCTCCGGCTATCACGCCTTAACCTTGCCACTGTAAGTAACTCGTTGGCTCATTCTCCAAGAGGCACGCCATCACCCGGCATGTCCGATGTCAGACATCAGCATGCATCAGGCTCTGACTGCTTGTAAGCGCACGGTTTCAGGTTCTATTTCACTCCCCTAACCGGGGTGCTTTTCACCTTTCCCTCACGGTACTTGTTCACTATCGGTCGTTAAGAGTATTTAGCCTTGGGAGGTGGACCCCCCAGTTTCCTACAGGGTTAGCGTGCCCCGCAGTACTCAGGATTCCGACCCGCTCGCCAACAATTTCGTGTACGGGACTCTCACCCTCTTCGGTCGGCCTTTCCAGTGCCGTTCCACTATCGTCAACTCGCTTCCTGTCGGTCCTACAACCCCGATTCAGCCGAAGCCAACTCGGTTTGGGCTGCTCCGCTTTCGCTCGCCACTACTCACGGAATCTTTTCTTTTCCTCCAGGTACTGAGATGTTTCAGTTCCCCGAGTTCCCCGCTCTGTGGCTATGTGTTCACCACAGGCTGACCTGGCATTCCCCAGATCGGGTTTCCCCATTCGGATATCTACGGATCTTCACTCTAGCGCAGTTCCCCGTAGCTTTTCGCAGCGCTACACGTCCTTCTTCGGCTCTTAACGCCTAGGCATCCCCCGTGCGCCCTTAGTAGCTTAACCTACGAACTATCTAAGAACTTGAGATCTTCTTTGAAGATGCTTACGCCCTACACCCAACGCACACCCTGCCCACCTGCACCACCCGAAGCTCTCGCCCCAGATACCGCAGCTAAGCCGCTCCAGAAGCTTCCGCCGCAACCGTGCCGTCACGAGCACCGCCGCCGCCACTCCCAGCGCAGGTCCGCATCCTGTGTAAGACGCCTAATCCTATTCAGTTTTTAACGTGCCGGCCCCCCAAGCCCTCAGGCTTCCGCCCTCGCTCAAGGTGCGCCTCCAGACCCCGCAACCCAGCTTCTCGCTCGCCAAGGCGCCCGCTCTCGCGTTCACCCTCGCAAACTCTCACTGCGCCACGCAGTCCAGGCAAGCCCTTCATCGTCTTCGACTCCCTCGCTCCCGACTCTCTCGTCTCCGATTGCGTCGTTTGCGATTCCGTCGTCTCCGACTTCGCTCACCCAGTGGGCCTGAGTGGACTCGAACCACTGACCCCTGCGTTATCAGCACAGTGCTCTAACCGGCTGAGCTACAGGCCCTGACTTCCTGTCTCCAGTTGTTGAAGAGGCACATAAACCGCTAAAGAGTGATAAGACAGACTTTCAGCTCTCGCACCCGGCACTCTCGCACCGAACACGGCTCGCTCGAAAAACACTTCTTTCTTCCTGCACTCCCCATGCTCCAGCGCCACTCATGCTCTCGCACTCGCCGCTCTCGCACTTCTCGTGCACAGGACTGCTTCCGCCATCTGCATGCAGGCTTCCCCGCATCCACCCAGCTTCCGCTGCCCCACCCGGCTCTTCGCCAGGCTCGCCAGGCTTCCTCTGCCTTCGCAGTCTCCACCCAGCTCTCTTTCTCTTTAGAAAGGAGGTGATCCAGCCACACCTTCCGGTACGGCTACCTTGTTACGACTTCGTCCCAGTCATCAGCCCCACCCTAGGCAGCTCCTCCCTTGCGGTTAGGTCACCGACTTCAGGTGTTACCAACTCCCATGACGTGACGGGCGGTGTGTACAAGGCCCGGGAACGTATTCACCGCAGTATGGCTGACCTGCGGTTACTAGCAACTCCGGCTTCATGCAGGCGAGTTGCAGCCTGCAATCCGTACTACGGACGGCTTTGATGAGATTCGCTCCAGGTCGCCCCTTCGCTTCCCGTTGTACCGCCCATTGTAGCGTGTGTGTCGCCCTGGACATAAAGGCCATGCTGACTTGACGTCATCCCCACCTTCCTCCAGCTTGATACCGGCAGTCTCGCTAGACACTTGTAACTAGCGACGAGGGTTGCGCTCGTTGCGGGACTTAACCCAACATCTCACGACACGAGCTGACGACAGCCATGCAGCACCTGTGTACGCTCCCCGAAGGGTCGTTCCGCTTTCGCTTCACTACTACGTACATGTCAAGCCCAGGTAAGGTTCTTCGCGTTGCATCGAATTAAACCACACGCTCCGCTGCTTGTGCGGGCCCCCGTCAATTCCTTTGAGTTTTAGCCTTGCGGCCGTACTCCCCAGGCGGAACACTTATCGCGTTTGCTTCGGCACAGACAGCTTTGACACTGCCCACACCTAGTGTTCATCGTTTACAGCGTGGACTACCGGGGTATCTAATCCCGTTCGCTCCCCACGCTTTCGCACTTCAGCGTCAGTCCAATGCCAGGGTGCCGCTTTCGCCACTGGTGTTCCTCCCGATATCTACGCATTCCACCACTACACCGGGAATTCCGCACCCCTCTCATTGCCTCAAGCCATTCAGTTTCCAACGACCTCTCCCAGTTAAGCCAGGAGCTTTCACGTCAAACTTAAATGGCCGCCTGCGCGCCCTTTACGCCCAATAATTCCGGATAACGCTCGCCACCTACGTGTTACCGCGGCTGCTGGCACGTAGTTAGCCGTGACTTATTCAACGGGTACCGTCCTTCCTCTTCCCCGTTAAAAGAAGTTTACAATCCAAGGACCTTCATCCTTCACGCGGCGTTGCTGCATCAGGGTTCCCCCCATTGTGCAATATTCCTCACTGCTGCCCCCCGTAGGAGTCGGGACCGTGTCTCAGTTCCCGTGTGGCTGATCGTCCTCTCAGACCAGCTACCGATCTCTGCCTTGGTGAGCCTTTACCTCACCAACTAACTAATCGGTCGCAGGCCCCTCTCGAAGCGCCTTAGCTTTATCCACCGTAACTCCCGTTACAATAGATGCATGCGGTATTAGCCAGCGTTTCCACTGGTTATCCCCCACTCCGAGGCAGGTTACCTACGTGTTACTCACCCGTTCGCCACTTTCCAGCCAGTACGCCTACCGAAGTATTTGTACCAACTTTCACGTTCGACTTGCATGTGTTAGGCACGCCGCCAGCGTTCATCCTGAGCCAGGATCAAACTCTCCGTAATTACACCAAGACTTCTCTATCACTTCCCACCTACGACAAGACCCTCGAACCCCTAAGGACTCTCATGCCCCACCGTACGCAGAAGTGTATTCGGTCTCGCTTGGCCTTCCTTACGAGCTCTCGATATCCTTCACCCACCCCACACCTTCGCGCCCCAACGTCGTAACGCCGCAACAGCTCCAGCACAGACCAGGCAAACATACCGTTACCTACACTCTGTCTTACCACTCTTTAGTTGTTAATGTGCCCCGCCGCTCATCGCCCCGGCAAGTTCCCTCGCCCTCACGACCCCGCAGCGCCTCGCTCCGTACTCCCCGAAGCGACTTTCAAGATTATCACACCCTCACCAACCTGTCAAATCCGAATCAACACGTTTCTCTCTCCGCTCCCATCTCTCTCTTCCCGGGAGCCCCACGCTTCAACCCAGACCGCCGACCCTCTTCTCACTCTCGCCGGCTCACATGCCTCTATCAGGCGCAACCCCTTAACTCTACCACCCATGGCCACAGGCTACAAATTTCGACACCCGTTGATCGCAACGCCGTTCTTTCGCCTGTGCAACAGCCGGCCGCGCACGCCGCCAGCATACGGGGCAGCCTATTCCAGGATCAGCAATATGCCGTTCTGCTCGATGCGCTGGCCCGGCGCGGTCATCACCGCCTTGACTGTTCCGCTGCGGAGGGCGCGAATTTCGTTCTCCATTTTCATCGCCTCCAGTATGGCCAGAGGCTGACCATCTTCCACCTCGTCGCCCTCTTCCACCAAGACCTTCACCACAAGACCGGGAATCGGCGCAGTCACCGGCAGTTCTCCGGCCGGCAAGGCGGGCAAGTCCCGCCCCAGCGCCAGTCTGCGCTGCCGCTCATCCTCGACGAGGACATCATACCGATCGCCGCGTATGGTCACGCCGTAGCGGAACCGCTCCGCCTCGATCAACAGCTCGAAGCTGCGCCCGTTGAAGAGCATGCTGTACAGTTCGGGGGCGCCACTCTGTTGCAGATCGACGTCCAGGCGCTCTCCATTCAGAAAGAGCGCGCCGTCCTCGATCTCGATCTCGTACTCGTTTTCGCCAATGCGGGCGTAGTACTTCACGACCGCCCCCCTGTTGCGCGAATGCGCCCGGCCTCTCGCCAGGCGCTCCGTTTCGAATTGGCCCGCGGCGCACCAATGTGTATTGCCTGCCGGTCCTCCTCGTGAGCGATCAGCGCCGACGCGACGGCCGCAATGCGCTCTTGCTCGATGTTCTTGTCCGGCCGCCGGCGCAACGATCGACGCTCCAGGTAACCGGTGTCAAAGGTACCCCAGATGAACTCGGTGCTATCCATGATTTCCTGATGAAAGGGAATCGAGGTCTTGATGCCGCCGATTCGGAACTCGTTCAGCGCCCGTCGCATGCGCAAAATCGCCTCGGCGCGCGTCTCTCCCCAGGCCACCAGCTTCGCCACCATCGGATCATAATAGGTAGTGATCTCGACGCCGCGATAGAGAGCGCTCTCCACGCGCACGCCCGGTCCGGTCGGCTCCTGTAGGTAGACAATCGTCCCAACGCTGGGCACAAACCCGTTGAACGGATCTTCCGCGGTGATGCGACATTCTATCGCCCACCCCTTGGGCGCGATGTCCTCCTGCCGATAGCGCATGCGCCGGCCGGCGGCAATCGCGATCTGCTCCTTGACAATGTCGATACCCGTAACGATTTCCGTCACGGGATGCTCTACCTGAAGGCGCGTGTTCATCTCCAGGAAATAGTATTGGCCATCGCGATTGTCAAATAGAAACTCCACGGTGCCTGCATTCACGTAATTCACAGACCGCGCCGCCTCGATCGCCACGCGCCCCATCTCCTCGCGCAACGTCTCCTCGACAGCGACGCTTGGCGCCTCCTCAATCAGCTTCTGGTGCCGGCGTTGGATGCTGCATTCGCGCTCACCCAGGTGGATGATCTGGCCGTGGCTATCGCCCAGGATCTGTATCTCGATGTGGCGGGAGTTCGGGATCATCTTCTCGACGTACACTTCGTCATTCCCGAACGCGTTCTGCGCCTCGCGCCGCGCAGCCTCCAGCGCATTCGCAAAATCCTCCGGCTTCTCGACGACGCGCATACCCTTGCCGCCGCCGCCGGCGCTGGCCTTGATCATGACCGGATAGCCGATCTCGAAGGCGGCCCCAAGCAGGTCTTCGTCGCTCAGCCCCCTCGGCGAACCCGGCAACAGCGGAACGCCTGCACGGGCGACGGTCTGGCGCGCGGTGACCTTGTCGCCCATCTTCTCAATCGCGTCCGGGCTGGGACCGACGAACGCGATGCCGGCGTCAGCACAGGCCGCTGCGAATTCCGCGTTCTCCGAGAGGAAGCCGTAGCCCGGGTGGATCGCGTCCACGCCCGCTTTGCGCGCCACGTCGATGATCTTGTCGATGCGCAGATAGCTGTCGACGCTCGGCGCCGGGCCAATGCAATACGCCTCGTCGGCATAGCGAACGTGCAGCGCGGAACGGTCCGCCTCGGAAAACACGGCCACCGCAGAGATGCCGCGCTCTTCGCAGGCGCGCAGACACGCGCAGGGCAATCTCACCTCGGTTGGCCACCAATACCTTCTTGAACATATCGTCGTCCGTTCACAGGCCGGCAACGTCCACGCCCGAAGGCGCTCCGCATGGGCCCGGTATATGCTAGAACAGCGGGCGATGCACCCGCGCCGTGATCACAACTCGATCGAATTGATACGGAGTCGGCGGCAGCTCCGTCGTCTCGTGCCACTCGCCGAACTGGGCGTCTCCCGGACGCAACACAAGTCTACGAAAGGACCAGATCGGTCACCGTAACCTGTTTGCCGACGACGCCAAAATCGTCCTCGACGATTCCGGCAATGCGGCTGTAACCGGTGAGGTATCGCGTCTCCCATGTGCCGTAGGGCAACCGATAGTCGGGGCCGGGCGCACATAGCACACGGACAGGAATCTCCCCGCACTGCACGATCACCGCCGCGCTTTCATAGTCGTCAGACTTCTGGACGTCGGCGTCGGTGATCTGCCCGGCAAAGGCATATTGTGCGCGTCCCGACACGCACAAATTGGGCGTCCAACTCCTCCTTCTGCACATGGTACCAGGCGTCGTCCCCGTCGGGCGCGGCACCACGGTTTCCAGCTGCAAGGTGAGAACGTGCCCCTGCTGCAAGTTCGGGTATCCCATCAATGCGAACTGCTCAGCCGGCAGTTCAAATTCGATCTCGGTCAGCGGCACGATGTGTGTCCAGCTCTTTCTGCGCAGTCCTCGAGACTCCGTTCGCGAACGAGGCCCTACAAAGGAATGTTGCCGTGCTTCTTGGGCGGCAGCGAACCGCGCTTGTTCTGAAGCATCTCCAGCGCGTTGATCAGACGCGGCCGCGTCTCGTGCGGCTCGATCACGTTGTCGATGAAGCCCTCCGACGCGGCGACGTACGGGTTGGCGAAGCGGCGGCGATACTCCTCCACCAGTTCGGCCTTGCGCTCGATCGGATCCTCCGCTTCGGCCAGCTCGCGGCGGAAGATCACGTTGACGGCTCCCTCCGGACCCATGACGGCGATCTCTGCGCTCGGCCAGGCCAGAACCAGGTCAGCGCCGATATGGCGCGGATTCATCACACAATAGGCCCCACCGTACGCCTTGCGCACAATGACCGTCATCTTGGGCACCGTCGCCTCCGCCAAGCGCGTAGAGCAGCTTCGCGCCGTGGCGGATAATGCCGCCGTGCTCCTGTGTTGACGCCGGGCATGAAGCCTGGGACATCCTCCAGGATGAGCAAGGGAACGTTGAAAGCGTCGCAGAATCGAACGAAACGCGCGGCCTTTTGGCTGGCCTCCACATCGAGGACGCCTGCCAAACTCACGGGCTGATTCGCCACCACGCCGACGGACCGCCCGCCCAGCCGTACGAAACCGACCAGGATGTTTGTCGCCCAGTGCTCGTGGACTTCCAGAAACTGTCCGTCGTCGACAATGCGCCGAATCACTTCTTTCATGTCATAGGGACGATTCGGGCTGTCCGGGATAATGGAGTCCAGCTCCGGGTCCTGGCGCAAGGCGTCGTCTTGCACGGCCAGACTAGGCGGATCCTCCATGTTGTTGTCGGGCAGAAATCCGACGAGTTGCTGCACCAGGAACAGCGCATCCTCCTCGTTTTCGGCCGCGAAATGGGCCACGCCAGACTCGCTGGAATGCACGCTGGCCCCGCCAAGCTCCTCAAATGTCACGTCCTCGTGCGTCACGGCCTTGATCACGTCCGGCCCGGTGACGAACATGTGGCTCGTGTTCTTCACCATCACCACGAAATCGGTGATCGACGGGCTGTACACTGCGCCGCCTGCGCACGGGCCCAAGATCACGCTGATCTGCGGGACCACGCCGGACGCAATCACGTTGCGATAGAAGATGTCCGCATATCCCGCCAGCGCCATGACGCCTTCCTGAATACGCGCGCCGCCGGAATCGTTGAGGCCAATGATGGGCGCGCCGTTGGCCATCGCCATGTCCATGACCTTGCAGATCTTGGCTGCATGCGTACGGCTCACGCTGCCGCCGAACACGGTGAAATCCTGCGAGTAGACGTAGACCAGCCGGCCGTCCACGGTACCATAGCCGGTGACGACGCCATCCCCCGGAATCTTCTGACTTCCCAGGCCGAAGTCATCGCAGTTGTGCGTCACGAACACATCCATCTCACGGAAGCTGCCCTTGTCCAGCAACACATCCAGCCGCTCCCGCGCCGTCATACGACCGCGGGCGTGCTGCCGAGCAATCCGCTCCTCACCGCCGCCCTGTTTCGCCGCGGCCTTGCGCCGCCGGAAGTCCTCAATTCTGGATTTGGAGTTCGATCCGGCGGCGAAATCGTCGCTGGCATCGATGCTCGGGCCAATGCTCCCATCAGTATTCGGACCGCTCGGAACGGTATCAGATTTGCTCAACAGTCTTATCCTTCACTCACGGCAAGAGCATATCGGCGCAACCGCGCACGATAGAATCCCTACCTTATCCTTGGGGGCCTGAGTCGCACAAATTGGAAAACCCCTGAATCACGCCCCAAAACCACGCCAGAAGTATGGCGCCATAGCATCACTTTGCGGGGCGTCCGCTTCACAGCGCGCGTCGCCGCGCACCCACAGCCCGCACCAGACCAGCGCGAGACTCTCGCGATTGGAGGCCCCGGCAGCGATCCTGTGGATACATCCACTGCTGGAATGCAGCACAATCATAGACGATAGTCGCTCAATCGACCACCGCCGCGCGGGAGTCCGGGTGTGGCCGCATACTGTGCTGTGGCCCGACGGCGCCGCCGGCTCACTAGCCGCTCACGAGCAGGGTGGCGATTGCCGCCCCTCCGACCGCGCACATGGCCATGAAGAGAATGACGAGCAGGACAACGGTGCAACTAAAGGCCATGTTGATCAGAGCGCCGCGCTCGCCCGTGGCGGCGGACAGGACCGCTCCGCTCACGCCCAGGCCGAACAGAAGTCCCAGCGTTGCCGCCCCCGCACTCAGCGCGGTCCCCAAACCCAATAGACCGTAGCTGATATATAATCCAAGCACGCCTCCTGCCATGCCACACGCGGCGCTGATCAGTATGATCGGCAGCGACGGCCCTCCAGCCGGCCTGCGGCGCGGTGATTGGGTTGTGCAAACAGGGCGGGACCGGCAAGCGACTCGCCGTAGAATACGCCATCGTAGAGCGGCGCTTCGTATGTCTGCGTGTTGTACAGTGCGTTACCGGGAAATCCAGCGTACGGGGCGCCCGATTGGTATGAATCGGCAACTTCTGTGTCGGGGAATTCGGCGTATGACGAACCAAAGGACGCGTTCGCGGACGCATCATCAGAAGACTCGTCGGTGGGCCCGTCCGCATGCGCGTCTGGCAATGGATCTGAATTCAAGATGGCGGTTTTCCTCAGCGCCAGAACCGTGGACGCCGTGTCTATGCACCGCCCATTGTACATGATGGCTGACCCCTATCCAATCTGTTCAGCGCAATTTCCTGCGTCGAACGGAACGAGCAGATGTGGAGCATGCGCCCGCCCAGCGTCGCGCGCCGCATCAGCGCTACGGACATACGGCGTGAACGTGACGTGAAGACGTAGTGAGCAAGGAGAAGCGCATGGAAATGCAACAAGAGCTGGATCTGGACCGGCTGCACACGCTTCTGCATGGATGCGCTGTCGGCCACACGGTCGACTACCGCCGCAGCGTAGAAAGCACGATGCCGCCGGCGCACGAGCTCGCTCAGGACGCCGCCGTGCGCGCCGGACACATCGTCACCACGGAGCAACAGACATCCGGAAAAGGCCGGCGCGGGCGAAGCTGGGACGCGCCCTATGCACAGGGTGTGCTGGTCAGTGTCGTTCTTACGCCGCCGCTGCTGCCAGGCGATCCGGCGCGGATTCCCATGGCGGCGGGACTTGCCGTGGCGGACACTCTGCTCGAAGCCGTGCCGGAGCTGGCCGGCACTGTCAGCCTCAAGTGGCCGAATGACGTACTCCTCGGCAGTGGATCTTCGACCGGCAAAGTCGCGGGTATTCTTGTGGAATCGGCTTTCGAATCGGATGCACTGAAATATGCAGTCCTGGGCATCGGCGTCAACGTGAACCAGAGGCCGGCACAATTCCCAGAAGTCGCAGCACACATGGTGACGCCGGTGAGTCTGCGCAGCTTCCTGGGCAGACGCGTGGACCGCACGGACCTGCTGGCGATTCTGTGTACGCAACTGGCCGCCCGGTTTGCAGCGGACAGAGTCACGCGGGGACATGTTTCAGGAATGGCGGTCACGCCTCTCCACCCTGGGACAGCGTGTCAGCGTCTACGTGCTTCCGCAAGCGGGCCGAGCGACCGTGACCGGTATGGCGCTGGACGTCACCGCAGCCGGCGACCTGCTCGTGGAGGATTCGGACGGCGCCCTGCACACCTTCACTGCCGCCGACGTCTCCGTTCGGGCCGAGACTTGATCGCACTGGTGGCGCACGCGAAACCCTGAGCCGAATGCTTCGTATTGTTTGGTAAGAAGCGTTTGGTCCCTCGCCGCCGCTTGCGCCGGAACCCACCCGGTGCGCCGCCGGACAATGGACCGGATAGCAGAGATCGGAAAGGGCCGACCGTTGGTTTGCCCCATCGCCTATGCTACAATGCGGCGAGACTGATCATCTCGGTCACACACCTCTAGGAGGATTTTATGGATTATGCGAAATCTTTCACATTCGTCTTTGATGACCCACGCTGGATCACAAAGATCGCGATTGGTACAGGGCTGGTGCTGGTCAGCAGCCTGCTCAGCGTCATCCTCATCGGTTTTCTCGGCTTCCTGATTCTGGGCGGCTACTCGATCCGGTTGCTGCAAAACGTTCGCGACGGCGAGGAGTTTCCGCTGCCCGAATGGGACGACTGGGGCGGCGACTTCATGCTCGGCCTGAAGTATGTCGTTGTTGCCCTCATCTGGGCGCTGCCGATGATCATCTTTTCCGTGCCGCTGGGCATAGGGACTGCGATCGCAGACGGTAACGGCTCGGCCCAGTTCTTCGGCGTCTCGATTCTGATCTGTGCAGGCTGCCTCATGTTCCTGTATGGGATCTTCGTGGCGCTGGCTGCCCCCGGCTTCACCATCTCGTACGCAAAGGATGAGCAGATCAGCAGCGGCTTGCAGTTCACCGAGATCTGGCACTGGACGCGGGAGAACGTCGGCCAGGTGATCGTGGCCGTACTGGTCATCCTGCTCGTTCAATTCGTCATCGGATTGGCGGCGTCGATTGCCGGCACGATTCTCTGCGTCGTGGGCCTCATCGTTACTGTGCCGCTGGGCACGCTGGCCACCTCTCTCTATCAGAACCACGTCTACGGGCAGTTGGCGTACGAGCTTCCCTATGGCGGATTCGGCGGCTCCAACCTTCCCGTCCCGGTTGACCCCGGCGTGGCGGCAGAGGCTCTAGTTGAGACCGAGGCGACGGCTGACCTCGAAATGGACGAGGGTCCGTCGGCCTAAGCCACGCGGAACGGCGTGCGCAGGAAAGACCAAACAAGCGACGACCGGCGTCCTTGAGGACGCCGGTCGATTTCTATGTTGATCCCGTAGGCGCGTAAGTTCGAACTCGGGGAAAGGCGGGCGTCCAGACGAGCCGCGCTACTGGTAGATGATCATGTTTGGCGTGACATCGATAAACAACTCGGTTCCGGGATCCCACTCCTCGCCCAGCGCCTGCTCCGGCGTCAGAATCGGTTCATCCCAGCGATAGAAGAGCTTGAACGCTACGTAGGGCGAGTCCGGCGTCACCAGCGAATTGTACTTGCTGATCTTGGCCCAGGGACCGCCCCAGCCGTCCACCGAGACCGTCACGGCGACCTGATCTACATCGCGGGCAATCTTCTCCGGCTCCAGAATCATGTTGCTTTGGAACTGGTGCACAAGCAGCACGCGTTCGCCCTGAAGCCTGTTGCTGCGCAAGTAGCGCTGAATCGACTTCTGCACCTCGTTCACCTGCTCCGCCGTCACATAGCCGATGGGATCTC
Organism: uncultured Chloroflexia bacterium; assembly: GCA_963752485.1. Classification (GTDB taxonomy): domain Bacteria; phylum Chloroflexota; class Anaerolineae; order Caldilineales; family Caldilineaceae; genus JASGTU01. The sequence continues at coordinate 86,366 of CAVVYP010000005.1, read as the reverse complement.
CCGGCCAGAATTGGCCAGGATGCGCCATGGCGAATTCCGGGTCGATGGCGAGATGGACATGTTCGTATTCCAGGTAGGGCAGCGCCTTGCTGATCGCCTCCACCGGCGACAGCGCACCGATCTGCACGTCCAGGATCACGGCGAAATCGGCCTCCGCCGCCTTGGTGATGTAGTCCATCACGATCTCGTCCTCGAGATAGGCCAAATGGCTGCCGTCGTCTCCGGCCGCCTTCGTCGCCATTCCGTATACCAGATGAAATGCGGGCGACACGGACAGATCCCAGCCGTTGGCGATCTCGTAGTCCCTGGCCTGCTCGATCAGCATATCGGCCAGCTCGTCGATGTCGTCATACTCGCCCAGGATCCCCATCACCGGAATCCCCGGACGGCCGTAGTAGGTCAGCCACGTCTGTTTGTGATAGGGAGACGTCTCGTCCACGGCCTGCGCGAATACGGTCATACGTTCTGTGATCGCGCCGCGCGGAACGATTTCGTCTTCAACCGCCAACGCATCCGACGCAGCGTCCGCGGCCAATGCGGCGCCGTCCACGCGGTCGCCCAATGTTGAGTACGGACTCAACAGACCGAGGCGGGCAGCCGGCGGGGCCGGGCCGACCAGCGGCGCGCCCGGCGCCTGGGCGGCCGGCGCGGCAATGGCGCGGGCCGACAACAGCAGCGCACCCAGCATGACCAACGCGATCCATATCGGTGAATACCAGGCATTTCTCATGCGTTTTCCGCGCCTCACGCGTTGGCGTTGTGTAAGCTCGTTGGATTCCCGGCTGAATATTTATGCTGTGCAGGGAGGCTTCTTGTGTGGCGGCATGCTCCCGCAGGCGCTCCGCCTGTAGCGAAGACTACATGGCTATTCCATGACCACTACCGGGCATATGCGCCGCCCGACATCCTAGAATACGCGTCCACCGGTGTCAAATCCCGCCGCCAGGCTGGGTGAACTCGCGCGCTGCAAGAGGTTGGGCCGAAACGGACGCTGCGTTACAATTGGCTGTGACGGCTGCAACGCCGATGCAGCCGTCCAGCCCAGCGAACCACAGCCCACCAATATCACATGTGTGCCGCGCGCCGCTTGCACAGAGCCGAGATGGTCGCCGCAGTGGTCAGCGCCACCGTGACGGTGCGGGCAATCAAATCATAGCCGTGGACCGGCCGGTATGGGTCGGACGCATTAGGGAGACGAGCCGCCATGAGACAAAGCCAGACGATCGTCCTCGAGAGAAACGTCGAATGGAGCGGTGAATTCGCTACCGAACCCTGTGAAGTCGCATGGGCGTCGGAGGCGCTCTTCTTCATACGCGCCTTGGAAGCCAACGGCATACGCGCTGGAAGCTCCGCCCGCATCCAGCTCTCACCGGACGGCATCCACTGGTGCGATGAGGGCGACGGGGTCCGCTTGCCGAATGAGCCGGGCGTCTCCTATCACCGCGTGTCGCACTTTGGCGGCTGGTTGCGCCTTGCCGGCCAATTGCCCCTGGGCGCCAGCGTCAAGGTGATCGTCTATCTCGTGCTGAAGGAATAGCCGCACGCCAACCGGCGCCGCACGCCGAGAAATGGAGTATGGGTATGAAATCAGAGACATTGCGCGCCATGCGCCTCGCCAACCCGGACCTGAGCCGCTTCGATCCGCTCGACCGAATCTTGCTCTACGATGACTTCGACGACGGGCTCCAGGGGTGGATCAGCCTGATCGGAAACTACGAACGCACGCTGGACTCGATCCTGCCCGACTTTCAGGACCTGCGTCCGCCTATGCTCAGCAACCTGACCGCCTGGGACACGGGCACGGCCGGCTCCTTCTCCGGAACCTACGCAATGAAGCTGGCGACACGCGCCAAGGAAGGCTCGCTCAGCGTGGGGCTCAAGCGTTTCACCTTTCGGCACGCTGGACCCATCCGCGTGGAGGCCTATTTCACGTTCAAGCCGGAAGCCAACGAATTGCTCCTGTCAGAGACAGACGTGCGCGCGGTGGGCTTCCTCATCGACCTGCAGGTGGGCGACCGCACGCAAGGAGAACAACTGCGCGTCATGCCGCATCTCCGCTATCTCAATGCGCTACACGGCGAACCCGTGGGCCGCTGGCAGTTCAAACAGCAGCGCACGCCCATGCACGCCATCGGCGACAGCGGCAAGACGGTCTCCCATTTTCACCTTTCGACGGCAGGCTGGGAGGACATCCCCGGCGCGGACCAGCTTCTCTGCTACAATGAGATCGCCACCAAGCAGAACTGGCACTATCTGCGCGTGGACTTCGACCTGGAGAGCATGTCGTATCTGGGGCTCCAATGCAACGACCGCGTACATGACGTCTCGTCGGTTCGCCCGATGACCATGCCCGCCATGGCGAACCTATGGTGCATGGTCAACCCGCTGTTCTGGGTTGAGACCGACACCGACAAGCGCGCCTTCCTCTACGTGGATTCCGTAGTCATCTCGGCTGCGATGCCGGACGCTCAGTAGGCGATCAGCGCATAGGCGAACTCTCATAGACAAACGGGACGGCGCGAATTCGCGCCGTCCCGTTTGTTGCCTTACCACCAGTTGTATCACTCGTAGTTGTACCGCTCGCCCTAGCCGGCGCGGGGAAGGCCCTCACCCGCCTGTGGATGCGTTGCCGCGGCCTGTGACACGGCCTCGCGCACAGTCTGCACAAAGAAGGCGTGCCATCGCGTGTCCGCCGTCAGCTCCGGGTGAAACGCCGTCGCCATGATCGGTCCCTGGCGCACAGCAACGACCACGGGCGGTTCGCCCGGCAAACTCGCCAGCACTTCCACCCCGGGCCCGATTTCGGTGATGGCCGGCGCACGGATGAAGACCGCCTCCGCCGGCTCGTCGCCCAAGAGCGGCGCATCGAGCCACACCTGGAAGCTGTCCACCTGTCTGCCGAAGTAGTTGCGGTTGACCGTTACGTCCAATCCGCCGATGAGCGTCTGCCCGCCCTGCTTCTGTCCCTCGGCGCGGTCGGCGAGCAGGATCAGCCCCGCGCACGTGCCCCACGTGGGCCGGCCCGAGCGCACCCATTCGCGCAGCGGTTCGACCATTCCCCAACGCTGCGCGATCAATCCCATGGTCGTGCTCTCGCCGCCGGGGATAATCAGGCCCGCCACGCTCTCCAGTTGGTCCGGCTTGCGCACCTCCACGCCCAGCGCGCCGGCGCGTTCGAGCAAGACAATATGTTCGGCGAACGCGCCCTGCAACGCCAGCACGCCGACGACCGGTTTGCCGTCATTGGCGGGCCGGTCGCCATTCGGGTTCACTACCATCCGCGGTGCGCCATCCGTTCTGCTTCGCTCAGCGTGTCCAGGTTGATGCCAACCATGGCCTCGCCCAGGTTTGTGCTCACCTCGGCCAAGATCTTGGGATCGTTGTAGTGCGTCACGGCCTGTACGATGGCGTGGGCGCGTGGGGCGGGATCGTCGCTCTTGAAGATGCCGGAGCCGACGAACACGCCGTCGAGCCCAAGCTGCATCATCAGCGCGGCATCCGCCGGCGTCGCCACGCCGCCCGCCGCGAAGTTGACCACGGGCAGCCGGCCCAGTTCCGCCGTCTCCTTGACCAATGCGTAGGGCGCCCGGATCTCCTTGGCGTATGCAAAGAGCTCGTCCTCGTTCATGGAGGAAACACGCCGAATTTCGCCCATCACCGAGCGTGCGTGGCGCACTGCTTCCACCACGTTGCCGGTGCCGGCTTCGCCCTTGGTGCGGATCATGGCCGCGCCTTCGGAGATGCGTCGCAGCGCTTCGCCCAAGTTGCGGCAGCCGCATACGAAGGGAACCTTGAAATTGTGCTTGTTGATGTGGTTCTCTTCGTCCGCCGGCGTCAGGACCTCGCTCTCGTCGATGTAGTCCACGCCCAGCGCTTCCAGAATCTGCGCCTCGACGAAGTGGCCGATGCGAGCCTTCGCCATCACCGGAATGGTGACAGCGTCGATGATCTCCTTGATCTTCTGCGGGTCGCTCATGCGCGCCACGCCGCCGTCCTTGCGGATGTCGGCCGGTACGCGCTCCAGCGCCATGACGGCGCATGCGCCGGCCTCCTCAGCGATGCGTGCGTGCTCGGCGGTCACCACGTCCATGATGACGCCGCCCTTCAACATCTGCGCCAGTCCGGCCTTCACGGCAAACGTGCCGGTCTGCGCGCCGTTCTGATATTGACCGTTACCACTCATTTTGCGCCTCTCCTCTGACAAATCTATTCCCGCCTTGAACCGGGTCTGTTTCGGTGCCGGCCGCCGCTCACATGCCCCTCCTGCATATGAACCGTGGACTGCATGTGTGGGGGATTGTGTAAGCTAACATTGTACCCAATGGGGTCTGGTTGCACAAAAGATGCGCTGACTTCAGTGCTGACTCGAACAAGAAGAAAACTAGGCGCCGGGTGTCGCCGGCAGCGCGAATCCCGGGCGTTTGTCGTCTACCGGCCACAGCCAGACAGCTTCGCGGGTTGACAGACGGGTTCTTTTCGTTACGATATGCCCGGTTGGCGCGGTTGGCAGGGATGTCGGCGGCCATGCGCAGGCAATGGGCTGCGGTTCTTGTCGAGCGGTGCAGTAGCAAGTTCGGCGTGAATGGTATTCCTTGGTCCGTGCGCCGGAGCGTGACGACTCGATGGGCGCAACGCGGCTTTGACCACGCCGACAGGGTGCAGTAGACTTGCCAATTGTCGCGCTGCATAACAGTAGCGATGCAATGCAAGACCGATTCTGTTGCGATCAACCCTGTGATTTGATTCACCGGACGCCATTTGCCGTGTAGGAGGCCAGCTTTGCAAGCATTCGAATATGTTCGAGCAACCAGCCTGGACGAAGCGCTCTCCATCCTGGCGGAGAAGGGCGGGCAAGCCAGTCTGTTGAGCGGCGGCACCGACCTGATCGTCGCCTTGCGAGAGGGACGCAGGTCGGCAAGTGTGGTGGTTGATGTCAAAGGCATCCCGCAGACGTCCGAGCTATCCTTCGACGCCGAGAACGGGCCTGCACCTGGGCGCATCGGTGCCCTGTTATCGCATTTACGGCGACGACGCCATAGCCGTCGGCCTATCCGGGGCTGATCGACGCCTTCCACCTGATCGGCGGCGTGCAGATACAGGGCCGCGCCAGTGTGGGCGGCAACGTGTGCAACGCCTCCCCCGCAGCCGATTCCATCCCGGCGCTGATCGCGCATTCGGCGGTATGCGTCGTGGCAGGAGCAGGCGGGCGGCGTGAAGTTGCCGTCGAGGAGTTCTGCACTGCACCGGGCAGGACTGTGCTGCAGGCGGGCGAACTGCTTGTCAGCATCGAAGTCCCGGCGCCACCGCCGGGGTTTGGAGCGGCCTACTTGCGCTTCATCCCGCGCAACGAGATGGACATTGCTGTCGTGGGTGCAGGGGCCTCGGTCGTGTTGGACGAGAGCCGGCGCACGATCCAGTCCGCACGCATCGCGCTCGGCGCGGTGGCGCCCACGCCGCTCTTCGTGAAGGAGGCGGGCGACGCGCTGGCGGGTCTGCCCGCGGGTGACGACGCCATCGAACGCGCTGCCAAGATTGCGCAGGATGCTGCGCGCCCCATCACGGACATGCGCGGCACCGCCGAATACCGCAAACACCTGTCGGCCGTGCTCACGCGCCGCGCCCTGAAGAAGGCAATCGAGCGGGCGAAGGCCGCCTAATCCGGCTGCATTGACCTGCACACGAATAGGAGAAACCTAGGAATGTCGGATCGAGTACGCATACAGACAACCATCAATGGTGAAGAGCGTGAGTTCCTGTGTGAGCCGCGCCAGAGTCTGCTGGAAGTGCTGCGCGACACGCTGCTGCTGATGGGCGCCAAAGAGGGCTGCAACAACGGCAACTGCGGGGCCTGCAACGTAATCATGGACGGCGTCCTGGTGAACTCGTGCCTCGTCCTCGGCGTCGAAGCGCAAGGCGCCGAAATCACCACCATCGAAGGCATCGCGCTCAAGGACGGGCTGCATCCGCTGCAACAGAAGTTCCTGGAACACGCCGCGCTGCAGTGCGGCATCTGCACGCCCGGCTTCATCGTGTCGGCCAAGGCGCTGCTGGATAGCAATCCGGATCCGACCGAGGCGGAAGTGCGCATGTGGCTGGCCGGAAACCTGTGCCGCTGCACCGGCTACGACAAGATTGTGCGCGCAGTCCTCGACGCGGCCGACAGCCCGGAGATGGAGACGCTGCGCGCGTAGGCGCTGCATCGCCACCGCTTCCGCATGCAACACGAGGTCTGGATTCCTGCCCTCCATCGTGACTTGACCGGCGGCGACGAGGTCGTCGAGGTATCCGGCGACAGCGTGGGCGAGGTCGTGGCGTCGCTCGAGGAACGCTATCCCGGCATCGAGGCGCGCCTGTGCGATGGCGACCGCATCCGGCCCTACATCTCTGTGGCAGTGAACGGCGAAATCACGCACCGCGGGCTGCGCCAGAGGCTGCGCGAACCGAGTGAGATCCACTTTGTGCCGTCTCTCGGCGGCGGGACGCAGCCTTCCAGCTGACGCCGCCTAGCCGGCGTCCCGGGCGAGCGCCCACACGAGATCGCACAGCCCCTGCGCCATCGTGACCACCTTGCGCACGTCGACCAACTCCGGCGTGTCCTTTTCCGTGTGCGTCACACCGGTGGTCAGTTCCATGAACTTCTCCGACGTGATTGCCGTTGCCGGTCGACCGCGCTGGATAAACAGGCCGTGGTCGCTCTGGTACCACTGTTCGCCTTCCGCCATCCCCGGTTGCGCATCCAGCGTATGCCGTATGACTGCGGCCAGTTCCTCCGGGCAGCCATACAGGGAGTAGGCGGTCGCCCCGTCCCGATATCCGGCGGCATCGATGTTCACGCCCAACAATATGCGTTCGAAGTCATCTGCGTAGTCGTTCCAGTACTGCATCTCGCCGGCGGCGCTGTAATAGTCTTCTCCGTTGAGCGCGACCAGCTCCAGTTCGAGGTCGCCGTCGTAGTCCTGCAATAGCTCGGCGAGAAGAAGCAATGCCACGACGCCGGCGCCGTTGTCCAGCGCTCCGGGCGTATCGTCCTTGGCGTCGATGTGGGCAAACACGGTGATCTTCTGCTTCGCACCCGCCTGCTTTCTCGCAATCACATTGCAGCCCGTGGAGGCATTCCGTTGCGCTTCGGAGGTGAGTTTAACGCGCCGGCCCGCCTTCGACGCAAGGCGTTCGCCTTCGTCCGCCGTCATGTAGACGGATGGTATTTCGAAGTCGCCGTCTTCGAGCAGGGAAAAGGGATACACGCCGCCCGCCATCTCCGGGTCGCGCGTCGTGGCGCTGATGACGGCGGCAGGCCCCTTCTCTTCCAGCAGACTGATGATGCGCTTATGGTGGTCGGGATTGTAGAAGATGAAGTTCTTGGGCATGAGCTGCTCACGCGCGATCTCACCCCTCAGTAGTAGCGCCTTTCCCGTCACATTCGCAGCCTGTAGTTCGTCCACCGACGTGACCACGGCCAGCTCGGCTTCCACCGCGCATCCAAGCGCATAGGGGCTGACAAACGCCTCGTACTCCTCTTCGCCGACCGTGAGCCGGGCGTCGCCGTGCGTCCAGTCCATGCAGGCGAACTGGGGACACTCGACGTCGAAACCGAACTCGGCAAACGTCTCGGCAACCCAATCCGTGGCGGCGCGGTTGCCGGCGCTGCCGGTCCTGCGCGTCGGGAATCCGTAGCAGAGTCTGTCCAGGTACTCGGACGCCTGGCCCGTCATCATGACTGTAGCCACGCTTCACTCCTTTCGGCACTTGTCGGATTTGCGCCACCAGTTGGTCGCGCTCTAGCGCAATGCTATAATCCCCACCATGCCTATCAAGATACTTGCACCTGATGTCGCCGCCAAAATTGCCGCCGGTGAGGTCGTGGAGCGCCCTGCGAACGTAGCCAAAGAACTGATCGAAAACAGCCTCGATGCGGGCGCGACAGAGATTCGCATCGACCTGCGCGAAGGCGGGCAGCGTCTCTTGCGCGTCACCGACAACGGCCAGGGCATTCCTGCGGATGAGGTCCCGCTTGCCTTTGAACGCCACGCCACGAGCAAGGTGTCCGGGGCCGGCGACCTGGACCATATCGCCACGCTCGGCTTCCGCGGGGAGGCGCTCTACAGCATCGCCGCGGTCAGCAACGTGACGTTCACCTCGCGGGATGGGGGCCAGGATTCGGCGGTGCAGCTTCGGCTGGAGGGCGGCGAGGTTGTGCAGCAGTCCAGGGCGGGCGCGCCGGTGGGCACGTCCGTAACGATGGAGCATCTGTTCCACAACGTACCGGCGCGCAGGAAGTTTCTGCGCAAAGCGGTTACCGAATCGGGACGCATCAGCGCGCTGGTGCAGCGCTACGCGCTGGCGTATCCGCGAGTGCCGCTTCATTCTGGTGAATGATGGCCGCGAGACTTTTCGCTCGTCCGGCAGCGGCCAGCCGTATGATGTGCTCGTGCAGGTGCGCGGGTTGGACCAGGCCAGACAGATGGTTCCCTTTGGCGAACCCGCACAACCGGAAGATGCGGACACGCGCGTGGACGCCGGTCTCGACGAAGAGGTGGCCTTCATGTCCGCCGGGATCTGCCGGCGCAGGAGACGTATCGACAGCCGCTGCGCGTCCACGGGTTCACCAGCCTGCCCAACTTGACCCGCGCCAACCGCGCCGGCATCGACCTGTTCGTCAATCGTCGCTATGTGGAAGACCGCAGCCTGACGCATGCCGTCGTGCAGGCCTACCATACGCTTCTGCCTGTGGGTCGATACCCCTCGCGGTGGTATTTGTCGAAATCGATCCGGCAGATGTGGACGTCAACGTACATCCGCAGAAGACACAGATTCGGTTCGTGGACGAACGGGCGGTATTCAGCGCGGTGCAGCGGGCGGTGCGCCAGGCGATTGTCGAACATGCGCCGGTGCCGGATATGACGGTGGTCGATGAGCGAGACCTGGACGCCTGGCGCACGCGCCGGGAGCAGATTCTGCATGCGGGGTCGCAGACACAGTTCACCTTCCAAGCGTCGCCGCTGAAGCGACGCGCTCCACTCTCCGCCCAGCCGGACGCGCAGGAACATCACGGCTGGGCTGGGCCCGCACGCAGCGGCCAACCGGGCGGAATGCCCTCGAACGAGGCGGTTGACGGGCCTGTGGCCGAGCCGGACGCCGCCAACGCGCCGGGTGCCACGCGACGACTCGGCGCGCATATCGGGCAAGCTGCCGCCGTTGCGGGTGGTGGGCCAGGTGGGCGCGTTGTATATCATTGCCGAAGGGCCGCAAGGCGTATTCCTTATCGACCAGCACGCAGCCCACGAGCGCATCCTGTACGAGCAGTTCATGGCGCAGCGCAGTGGCGGCGCGTCCGACAATGCGGCGTCGCAGCAGGTGCTCGAACCGCTAACGCTGCATATGGGCCATGAGGTCACCGGCCTGGTCGGGCAACATCTGGACGAACTGAACCGGGTCGGTTTCCAGATTGAGCCGTTCGGTGGCGACAGTTTTCTTCTGCGCGGGCGTACCGGTCGTCCTCTCCGGCCAAGACCCGCAGACGCGTGATCGAAGAGATCGTCTCCGGGTTGGCGGAGCGGCGCAATCTGGTCGGAGAAGAGGCGGAGGCACAGTTGGTGAAGATGGTCTGCAAACGGGCTGCCATCAAGGCGGGTCAGCAACTGAGCGAGATCGAGATGCGCGAGCTGGTTCGCCAGTTGGAAGCGTGCGAATCGCCGCGCACATGTCCGCACGGCAGGCCCACGATGATCCAGCTTTCCGCCGGTGAACTGGAGAAGGCCTTCGGGCGAATCTAGGCGGAGTGCGGCAGGTCCGGAACCTGCCCTGAAACGGCGGCATAACCGGCTGCGCTTCTTTGGGGGCGGTCGTCTGCCTATGCTATACTTGTCAGGTTGCGTATACATCGCGCAAGCTTTTGCGCGTTGCGGACTCGTCGGATAGTGTTCCCAAGCTGATTTGCACATGCGAGTCAGCTTCCTTGTCCAGGGCGTGCGCCAATGGGCATTCGCCGCTACCGTGCGGACAATCGCCAGAAAAATAAAGGTAAACATGTCGCTGAATACCCGTACCGAACCGATGGAAAACCGTCGCCTCTCGCTCATCGTAGAGGTCGACCAAGAACGAGTTGATCAGGAGCTGCGCAAGGCAGCGCGTAAAGTGGGCGGGGAATACCGCATCCCTGGATTCCGCAAAGGCAAGGCGCCCTACAACGTGGTTGTGCAATATGTGGGCCTGCCCAATCTGTACAGCGAGTTCGTCGACACTCTGGGTAACGAGATTTACACCCAAGCCGTCGAGCAGGAGGAAATCGAGCCGTATGCCATGGCTTCGCTGGACATCTCCTCGCTGGAGCCGCTGACGTACAACTACGAGATTCCGCTGGAACCCACCGTCGACCTGGGCGACTATCGCAGCATCCGCATGGACGAGAAGGAGCCGGAAGTCACCGACGAAGAGATCGACGAGGTGTTGCAGGAACTGCGATCCAGCTGGCCGGATGGACCGACGTGGACCGCGCCAGCGAATACGGCGACATGCTGACCATCGACGTGAAGAGCGTCCTGGCCGCAGAAGCCGGCGACGAAGAGGGCGACGAGACAGTCGTGCTCGAAGAAGAGGACTGGGATGTCACGCTGGATGAAGAAAACCCCATGGAGCCCGCGGGCCTCGACGAGGAATTGCTGGGCATGTCGCCGGGCGAGGAGAAGGACTTCGAGCTGAGTTGGCCGGAAGACAGCCAGAGCATGTATGCCGGCAAGCGAGCCAAGTTCCACGTCAAGCTGCACAAGATCCAGGCGAACCTGGAGCCGGAGCTCGACGACGAGTTCGCCAAGTCGGTGGACGAAGAGATGGAAACGCTGGAAGATTTGCGAAAGGACATCCGCGAAACGCTGCTCGAGCGCAAGAAGGCGCAGGCGGAGAACGATTACCTGGAGGCCGTGCTCGACAAGCTGGTGGAGCAAGCGGAGCTGGACTACCCGCCCGTAGTCGTGGAAGACCAGATCGACTCCATGGTTCAGAGTTCGCGCGGCAACTGCGCATGTACGGCATCGAAAATCTGGGCGTGTTCCTACAGCAGACTGGGCAGTCCATGGAGGAATACCGCGACACGCTGCGTGAGCAAGCGGAAATCGCGGCGCGACGCAATCTGGTCATCTCCGAAGTCTACCAGAAAGAAGGTATCACGGTTTCAGACGAGGAGATCGAGGAGCGCATCAGCGGAAATGCGCGAAGGCCTCGGCGGGGAGGACGCAGACGGACGAGCAGAAGCAGATGGCCGAGATGCTGGCGGAGAACATGCGCAGCGGGCCTGGCCGGCCCGTCCTGGAGAGCCAGATCATCCAGGAGAAATCGCTGGGGCGGCTGCTGGCCATCGCACGCGGCGAGGAGTTGCCGGAGCCGGGCGCGCCGGAGCCTGTGGCCGAGAGCGCCGAGAACGGCGACGAAGACAGCGAAGATTCCGCGGACGAGACGATCGAAGTCGCGGCTGAGATGGCGGAAGCGACAGTCGAGGACGCAGAGGTGGAAGCGGCCGCGGCACGCCGGAGGCTGGCGCTGGAGAGGACCTGGAAGAGGCTGCTGACGAGGAGTCTGAAGAGGACGGCTCCAAGCAGTAGCGGTCCAAGCAGTAGCGAGCTCCAGCATAGCGGGCCGCTCCACCTAGTAGCGGGCTGCGAGGCCGCAGTTACCGAGCCGGCGCAGGCTGCCGGCCGGAACGCAAACGTAACGCAAACAGACTTGAGAAGCCTGCTTACCTTCACAGGGGGCCCGCGGGCGTACTGTATTGGTGCGATCCGTTCGCAGCGACTCACTCGAGGACAGACTCGAAGGCATACTCGATAGGGAGAGAACCGCAAGATGAACCACCCGACGAATCTGGTTCCCATGGTCATCGACAACAGTGGCCGTGGCGAGCGAGCATATGACATTTACAGCCTCCTGCTGAAGGAGCGCATCATTTTCCTGGGCACGCCGATCAACGATCAGATCGCCAACTCTGATCGTTGCGCAGCTACTGTATCTGAATGGCGACGATCCGAACCAGCCCATCAATATGTACATCAACAGCCCGGGCGGCAGCATCTACGCCGGCCTGGCCATCTACGACACCATGCAGATGATTCCGGCGCCTGTCAGCACCTATGCCGTCGGCGTCACCGCCAGCATGGGCACAGTGCTGCTGGCCGCTGGAGCAAAGGGCCGGCGCTATGCGCTGCCGCACGCCACCATCCACCTGCACCCGGCTTCCAGCGGCGCCCAGGGCTATACTGAGGACGTGCGCATCGCCTTCCGCGAGCAGGAGCGCGTCCAGACGCAGCTCTTCCACCTGGTCGGCAAGCACACCGGTCATTCCTGGAAGGATATCGAGCACGACTTTGAGCGTGACCGCTACATGAATGTCCTGGAGGCCAAAGAATACGGTCTGGTCGACGAAATACTTGGCGGCGAAGACGACATCGTCCAGTTCAAGGACGGCGAGATCGTTGTACCCAGCCTGAACGGTGAAGAGAAGCCGAAGAAGTCGAACGGCGCAAGTAGCTCGAGCCGCAAATCGTTAGACTCAGCCCGAGCTGAGAGCATGGCGAGTGACGACATGACAGACAACACGCACAAACCGGAACCCCGCTGCTCCTTTTGCGGCAAGAGCCGAAGTGAAGTGCAATCACCTCATTGAGGGCGTGCCCGACGTCTACATCTGCGACGAATGCGTCATGCTGGGCGCAGAACTGCTGGCGGAGGAAGGGCTGGATGTGGCGCCGGCGGCGACATCGGCAGCGTCGCCGCCGTCTGCGCCCGTCAAGCGCGAGATGCCGCGGCCCAAAGAGATCGTCGCCTATCTCGACCAATATGTGATCGGGCAAGAACGCGCCAAGAAGGTGCTCTCTGTGGCCGTGTACAATCATTACAAGCGGATCTTCGGCCGGCGTGCGACTGCACAGCTGACGGATGCGCTGGCGACCTGGCGACCGAGGAGGACGTGGAACTCACCAAGAGCAACGTCCTGCTGGTCGGCCCCACGGGCAGCGGCAAGACACTGCTGGCGCAGACGCTGGCCAAGATGCTGGACGTTCCCTACACGCTTGCCGACGCCACCGCGCTGACCGAAGCGGGCTATGTCGGCGAGGATGTGGAGACGATCCTGGTCGGGCTTCTGCAGAACGCCAACTGGGACGTCGAACGCGCCGCCCACGGCATCGTCTACATCGACGAAATCGACAAAGTGACGCGCAAGGGCGGCGACAACCCAAGCATCACGCGCGACGTCAGCGGCGAAGGCGTGCAGCAGGCGCTGCTCAAGATTATCGAAGGCACCGTCGCCAACGTGCCGCCCGGGCCCGGCCGCAAACACCCGCAGCAGGAATTCATCCAGCTCGACACCAGTAACATTCTGTTCATCTGCGGAGGCGCGTTTGCCCATCTGTCGGACATTGTCCGGCACCGCATCCAGCGGCGCGGCAGCCTGGGCTTTGTCCCCTCGGACGCGGACCTGCTCTATCGCCAGCAAATGCCGGCGACATCCAGGGACGAGGACGCGATGCCCCTGCCCGACGACCCGACCGAGCGGCAGCGAGAGCAGCACATCCGGCGGCTGGAAAAGGACAATGTGGAAGAGGACCATTACCTGCGCCACATCATGCCGGACGATCTGCTGGCCTATGGGCTGATCCCCGAATTTGTGGGACGGTTGCCGGTGCTGACTGCGCTGGAGAGCCTGGACCGCAAGACACTGGTGCGCATCCTTACGGAGCCGCGCAACAGCGTGGTGCGCCAGTTCCAGCGGCTGTTCGCCATGGACGGCGTGGAGCTTGTGTTTGAGCCGGACGCACTGGAGGCAGTCGCCACGGAGGCGTTCCTGCGCAAGACGGGCGCGCGTGGCCTGCGCAGCATCGTCGAGGAAGCGTTGCTGGATGTGATGTACGACATCCCCAGCCGCGACGACGTCGTGCGCTGCGTTGTGAGCGAAGAGGTGTTCACGAATCGCGCGGCGCCCGCATTGTTGATGGCCGCCGATCTCGCCTCGACCGAAGAACAGGAATTCCGCCCCGCTGCATAGCGGGCCGCTGCTTCAGCGGGCCGCGGACTCACGGGCTACGGACCAATCGGTTACACGCGACGACGGCACTGCGCCTTAGCGAGTGCCGTCGTCGCTTTCGAACTCCGCACGCTGCTGCTGCAGCGTCTGAATGATTTTCTGGTCGGTCACCGGGAATGGCATCTCCGCCAGTTCATCCCACGATACCCATCGCCAATCCGCACAGTCCAGCGCCCGGGGCGCGCCGCCCGCGTGCTGCGCATGGAATGCGTGTAGGGTGATCCGAAAATGCGTGTACGCGTGCGGGACGGTCGTCACCGGCTCCAGCACGTCAATCTCGATGCCCAGTTCCTCGGCAATCTCGCGGCGCAGGCAATCCGCCAGGCCGGAGTCGCTTGGCTCCAGCTTTCCGCCGGGAAATTCCCACATCCCGCCGAGCATGCCGTCCAGCGGGCGCTGCGCGATGAGCAGGCGCGACGCAAGCGGTTCGCCCTCCCAAATCACACCCGCAGTGACGTCGTAGTGGGGCGTGGCCGCGCGCGCGTTGCGCACGGGGCGCTCTGCCTGTGTGCCGTTGGCGGCCGCCGCGCAATGCGAATGCACTGGACACAGTAGACAGCGCGGCGTGGCCGGCGTACAGACGACCGCGCCGAGTTCCATCAGCGCTTCGTTGACTGCACCGGCCGCACCCTCCGGCGCGGCCTCCACTAGGTGAACGCGCCATAGCCCACAGGGCTTTGACGGTCTCTCGGTCGTCGATGTTGGCGTCCATGTCGGCCAGCCGGCTGAACACGCGTTTCACGTTGCCGTCCAGGATGGGCTCGCGCTGGCCGAATGCCAGACTGAGAATGGCCCCCGCCGTATATTCGCCTATGCCGGGCAGATTCAGTAGCTCACGGCGGGTGCGCGGCACGTGTCCACCGTGTTGCTCCACGACAATGGTCGCTGCACGATGCAGGTTGCGGGCGCGCGGCATAGTAGCCGAGACCTTCCCACGCCTTCAGGACTTCCTGGAGGTCGGCTTCCGCCAGGTCCTGGACGGTGGGAAAGCGGTCCATCCAGCGCACGTAGTAATCCACCACCGTGGCCAGGCGCGTCTGCTGCGCCATGACCTCGCTGACCCAGACGGCGTACGCGTCGCGCCGGCCCGGGGGCGCAGTGCGCCACGGCAGCTCGCGCTGCTGCACGACGTGCCAGCTCGCCAATTTGCGAGCGATCTCTTGGTATTTCACTGTCTAGAGGGAACTGCAGAAGGCAGCGCCGGACCGGCACTTGCGAAAACGCCCGCGCCGACCACGTACGGGACTAGCCGCCCGGAACCTGTCCGACGAAGCACTGACCGAGCGATGTCGCCACGAAGAAGAGTGCGATGGCAACCCATACCCACAGCGGAAACCCAAGAAAGGTGTTGCGTCGCTTTGTCTTTTTCGGCTGCGGCCGCGGCAGTTCCGCCTGACATCGCCAGCAGACGTCCTTATCCTCCGGGTTCCACGTGCCACAATTGGGACAATCCATGCCACTTCTCCTTCGATGTGCCGTTTGCCGGAATCGTAGCATACAAAGGGCGGGCCGCAAAGAAACCCTTCCTGTGCTGGAGCTGAGTTGTCCATTCAGACTGGGGTCTTGTAGGCTGGAGTCTGTGAAACGAAGCGGACTCTCGGAATCCTTGCGGTGGCTGCCCCTGCTGGCGGCGATTGGCCTGTCGCTGTCGGCGCTGGCCTTGATAGCGCTCGGCGCATTGTTCGCGTCCCACGCGGGCATCCCTGCGTCAACGCCGCCACTGGGGAATCTCGCCGGCGTCGCGCGCAGCTACCTGTTCCGCAACGCAGTGTGGAATACCGCGCGTATGTTGGCGGTTGTCTCGGTCGTCGTCTTTGGGATCACGCTGGCTGTGCAGCCGCGCCTGGAGCAGGCCGCGCGCCGTCCTGCCTGGCTGCTTGCCCTGGCGTTGACGCCCCTATTTCTTCCGATACCCTACGCGTCCTTCCTGTGGCGTCCGCTGTTCGAGCGCATCGACGTGGTGAATCAACCCGACCTGGCGCTGGGGGCGGTTGCGCTCGTGCAGGTTTGGCGGCTGTGGCCTCTGGCGATACTGGCTGCCCTGCCCGGGCGCGTGGCGAAACCAACCCGCACAGCCGCGGCCGTTGCGCTGGCCGCGGCGTGGCTAGCCCTCCTAGACGTTGGGACGCCGCTCATGGCGACGGGCGGCGCGCCGTTCAACGAGACCCATGTCTGGGCCGCGTGGGCGTTTCACACAGTGTGGGTGTCGCGTCTGTGGGCGCACGGCGCGGTCATGCTGGGCGGTCTCGCGGCGATGGCCGGTCTGCTCGGCGGCCTGATTTGGCTCACGCTGGCGCGCTCGCGCGCCAATGGGCTGCACGACGACCCGGCGCCCGCCTCGCGTGCGGATACGCGCATCCTGGCGGCAGGGGCGTTCGTTGCGGCGTTGCCGGTGGCGTGGGCGCTGCCGGCGCTCTTTGCGGATAGCGGCGCGGGGCCGTTGAGCGAGCTGCAACGGTCGGGCTATGCACGTTGGCTTGCGAACACTCTCGCGACGCTTGTTCTTGCCACGCTGATTGGAGGCGCCATCGTCCTGCCTGCGCATTCCGGCCGGTCGCGCCGGCAGGAGCGATTGGCGGCAGCAGCGCTCGTCGTTGGGTTTGCCGTGGCGCCCGTATGGTACTGGTTCGCCGTGCGATGGGCGCCGGCGAACGCGGACGCGCTTCCACCGCTGTTCACGGCGCTGTGCGCGGCGCTCGTCGCCGGCATAAGTGCGGGGTTGATTGCGCTGTGGCCGGTCGCGAGGCAAGCCGACCGGACTGCGCAAGGCCGGGCGATTGGCGCAGCAGCTCCCCTACTTGCCGTGACCGGGCTTGTCGCCGGCAACCAATTTGCGCTCGACGCGGCGCTGGCGTTCAGCGGGGCGCACTACTCGGCTGGCGCGGGCGCTGCCCTGTCGCTGACGGCCGCGTGGTCAAGCGCTGCGTTGGTGCAGGCATCCATCGCCACCTTCTTGGCGACCTTTGCGGCCGTGGCTGTGGTCGTCTATCTGCTCACGGGTGGGCGCAGGCGCTAGCCCGCAACAGCCGGATCGGTCTCCGCATGTTTGTCGCCTACGATCAGCGAGGCAACGATCGAAACCACGAGAATCAGAGCGATGAATCCGAGAGACCACGCGATGGGGATGTGGATGGGATGGTCCAGGACGTAGTGGGAGAGGCTTTCCACCAGCATCTTCACGCCGATGAAGCCGAGCACGACGGACAGACCCAGCTTCAGATAGTGAAACTTGCCCACTACGCCGGCCAGCAGGAAGTAGAGTGCGCGCAGACCGAGGATGGCGAAGATGTTCGAGGTATAGACAATGAACGGATCCTGTGTGATGCCAAAGACGGCCGGGATCGAGTCGATGGCGAATACCACGTCGCTGGACTCGACCACCAGGAGCACGACCAGCATCGGCGTGGCGATGAGGATGCCCAGCCGGCGGACGAAGAAGCGGTCGTCGAAGTAGCGCGAGGAAACAGGCATGATCTTGCGCAGACCGCGCACGAGGATGTTGGTGTCGAAGTCGATCTTCATTTCGCCTTCCCGCGCCATGCGCACGGCCGTATAGAGCAGGAAGCCGCCGAACACCGCGATCAGGAAATCGAAGCGCGTGATGAGCGCGGCGCCCACCGCGATCATGAATCCGCGCAGAACCAGCGCCGTGAGAATGCCCCAGAACAGCACGCGATGCTGGTATTCCGCCGGCAGCGCGAAATAGGTGAAGATGAGGACGAAGACGAATATGTTGTCAACGCTCAACGACTTCTCCAGCAGGTAGCCGCCGAAAAACTCCATCGCGATCTTGGGGCCCTTGAAGTAGTAGAGGCCGAAACCGAAGAGCACCGCCAGGCTGATCCAGACAACGCTCCAGAGGGCCGCTTCCTTGATGCTGACAGCGTGCGACTCGCGGTGGAAAACGCCCAAGTCGAGCGCGAGCATGGCCAGTACAAACAGGTTGAAGATGACCCAGAACCAGATATTCGTCGCCACGTGTGCTGCTCCCCCGGTGGGCGCTATGGCGCGCTGGCAGCGCTTGTGCGCCGCTCATTGCGTGCAGGATTCGTCGTTGGCTTCCATGTCGATAGATGCCGTGCGAGCATGAAACATCAGTGTAAACAGGAACGGCCGCAAGCGGAAATGGCGGGGGTCGTGCGCCGGGCGCGGGCGACTGCGTCATTTTCGGCATTCGAGCGCTGCTGCTAGAATGCGGGGCGCTTCGCCGCGAGCGGGCACTGACCGAACCTAGGCGCGACGCGCATGAAAGAACTGTGAGCAGCCGATGACCAGCCTGTCCCAATCTCCGCGGGCCGTCCACCTTCCCCAGCATCTCGCAGACGAGATCGTCGCCCATGCTCGCGAAGGCGCGCCGGAAGAGATCTGTGGCGTTGTGCGCGGGCGAGGTCTGCACGCGTACGAAGTTGTACGCGGCGTGAATATCGCGGAGGAACGCATCGAGAACTACACGGTGGACCCGCAATCGCTGCTGCTTCAGTTTGACTTCGAGGATGCCGGCGATGAGATGATGGGCATCTACCATTCGCATCCGGTGTCGGAGGCGTACCCTTCGGCGACGGACGCCTGGAACGCGCACTACCCGGACTCGGTCTACTTCATCTGCTCGCTGGAAGACGAAAAGGCGCCTGTGATTCGCGCTTTCGGGTTGACGACGCACTTCCTGGACGGCGCCCTGATCGACGGGCTGGCCTATTACGAGACCCGACCGGGACTGTTCGCGTACTTCCAGCCCGCCGGCGAGACGCCCCCAGCGGCGCTTGCCCCGGTCGCAAGCTCTCTTGCGGCTCCCTTCTACGTGGTCTATTATGCGCCGCCAGGCTCTGGAGATGCGCCTGAACTGCGCGCTGTGACCGTCGTCGAGTATGCGGTCGTCAGCGAGTAGGATGCGGAACCCGGTCCACTGTAAGCGGCTTTACGCGTGGTTGGCGACGATGCGTGCATACTCTAGCACAAGCCTGCATCGATCGACTGCGAAAAAACGGTGATTGACAAGCGGCGGCTGCATCAGTATACTTGGCCGCATAGTAGCAGGCTGAACCAGTTCTTGATCTGGAACAATGATCCGAATAGAAATCAGCAGCATCTCAATCCATCACTGTTGTTCGTGTCGCTAGCGGGTCTGCCGGCGCTGTGGCCGGTTGTCCCGCGAACCGCCTGCACGTGATGAAGTCGCTGCATGGGTCGTTGCACCAAATCGAATGGATTGACCAGGTACCCGGCCTTATCGTGTTCTGACCGGTAGGCCCGGATCGCAAGAGCCAAATGTTGGCCGGTCGTCCCCACCCATATGAGATTGCAGCCGAGTTCATCACACGTGGTGGACTCGGTTTCTTTATGCAGGCGGCGGCCAGCCAGTGCATGGGCTGCCGAGTATTTGGGAACACGAAGCGGGAACCGAATCGGAGTTGACATCGCATCGGTTCCAGCAATATCAAGAGCAGTAGCATCGAGACAGAGACAGCAACAAGAGGGAGAACAGAATGGCAACCGTACTTGTACCCACACCACTGCGCCGGCTGACGAACGGCCAATCCAAGGTCGAGGCCCAGGGAAACGACATTGCAGCGGTCCTGCAATCGGTTAACGAGCAGTACCCGGGCTTCGACGAGAAGCTCATCGACGACGACGGCAACGTGAAACGATTCATCAACGTGTTCATCAACAACGACGAAATTCGCTCGTTGCAGGGGATGCAGTCGCCTGTTGCGGCCGAGGACAAGGTGTCCATCGTGCCGGCCATGGCAGGCGGACGGGAGACGCATCGTGGCTAGCCTCAACCGCGACCAGCTCCTGCAGAAGGCGCGGTCGGAGATTCGCGAGATGTCGCCGCAGGAGCTGCACCGCAAGCTCGAGGACGGCGGCGGTCCAACGCTGATCGACGTGCGGGAGCGGGACGAGTTCGTCCAGGGCCATCTGCCCGGCGCGGTATTCATCCCGCGCGGCTTCCTGGAGCTGCAGATCGAGCAAGTGCAGCCGGACCGCGATGCGCCACTCGTGATCTACTGCGCCGGCGGGGTGCGCTCCTTGCTGGCGGCGCGCAATCTCAAGGATATGGGCTACACCAATCCCGTATCCCTGGTGGGCGGCTTCAACGCCTGGAAGAATGCTGGCTACGCATTCGACATTCCCAGCGTGCTGAGCGATGAACAGCGTATGCGTTACAGCCGGCATACGATTCTGAGCGAGATCGGGGAGGCCGGCCAGCTCAAGCTCTTGGGCAGCAGGGTGCTGTTGATCGGTGCGGGGGGATTGGGCAGCCCGGCCGCCATCTACCTGGCCGCGGCCGGCGTAGGCACACTCGGCATCGTGGATTTCGACACGGTCGATGCGTCGAATCTGCAGCGTCAGATCTTGCACGATATGGCGCATGTGGGCCGTCCCAAGGTGGAATCTGCGGCCCACCGCATTGCGGACCTGAACCCGGACGTAGAGGTCATCGGCTACAACACGCCCATCACAAGCCACAATGCGCTGGACATCCTCCGGGACTACGACGTCGTGCTGAACGGCTCGGACAACTTCCCCACGCGCTATCTGGTCAACGACGCATGCCAGTTCCTGGGCATTCCGCTGGTCGACGCCAGCATCTTCATGTTCGAGGGTCAGGTCTCGGTCTATCAGCCGGACCGGCCGGAACTTGGCATCGAAGGCGGCCCGTGCTACCGGTGTCTGTACCCGGATCCGCCGCCGCCCGGCGAGGTTCCCAGTTGTGCGGAGGCCGGCGTTCTGGGCGTCCTGCCGGGCATCGTCGGCTCGATTCAGGCCATCGAGGCGATCAAACTGCTGCTGGGAATCGGCGAGCCGCTGATCGGCAAGCTCCTGATGATCGACACGCTGGATATGTCGTTCCGCACCCTGCGCGTGCAGCGCAACCACGATTGCCCCGTGTGCGGGGAGAATCCCACTGTCACGGAGCTGATCGACTACGAGCAGTTCTGCGGGCTGCCCTCGCGCAGCAATGGCGCGGCGGTGGTGGAGCGGCAGCACGCCGCCACTGCCTGAGATCGGACTATCGGAGCAGACCGGGTGGTTTCGAGCAACACGCTCGACCAGCCGAGTGTAGTGAGAAGAAGAGGACGGTAGCATGAATCTTGCGGGAATTGCAGCGCCGGCGCCCCCGAATCCGAGATGGACGGCGCGAGCGGCGAACGATGCGTTCGCGGCTGTTGGCGGGGTGGCGAGCTGTTGTGATGCGACGACCGCAGAATCGCCGGCGGGCGCGGGCGGCATCCTCTCGCAGGTGGGCAATACGCCGCTGCTGGACCTCGGTCCGTTCGTGCAGCGCTTGGGCGTCAGTCCGTCCGTGGGCCTGTTCGCCAAGGCGGAATGGCTGAATGCGGGCGGGTCGGTGAAATCACGCGCTGCGCTGCGCATCATCCAGGAAGCGATCAGCAGCGGCGAACTGCGCGCCGGCAAGACGATCATCGACAGCAGTTCGGGCAACACGGGCATCGCGTTCGCGCTGATCGGCGCGTCGCTGGGCTATCCAGTGCACCTGGTGATGCCCGCCAACGTCAGCGATGAGCGCAAGGCGCTGGCGCGGGCCTATGGCGCCAGGCTGATCGAATCGGACCCGCTGGAGGGCTCTGATGGCGCGCTGCGCCTGGTGCGCGAGCTGGTGCAGGCGGAGCCGGACAAGTACTTCTACGCCGACCAGTACAACAACCCCGCCAACTGGCAGGCGCACTTCGACGGCACCGGCCCGGAGATCTGGCGGCAGACGCATGGGCGCGTAACGCACTTCGTCGCCGGGCTGGGCACGAGCGGCACGTTTGTCGGCGTGGGACGGTATCTGCGCCAACAGGGGCAGGACGTGGAACTGATTGCGTTGCAGCCGCAGGATGAGTTGTCGGTTATCGAGGGGCTGAAGCACATGAAGACGGCCATCGTGCCCGGCATCTTTGACGAGTCGCTCGTCGACCGCTATCTGGAAGTGTCCGCCGACGACACGTGGGCCATGACGCGCAGGCTTGCGGCGCAGGCCGGTCTGTTCACGGGGCTCAGTGCCGGCGCCGCCGTTGACGGGCGCGGTGCGGGTTGCGCGCGAGCTGGACGAGGGTGTGGTTGTGACGGTGTTGCCGGACGATGGGAGCAAGTATCTGAGTCTGGGGATATTCAATTAGGGCGCTTCGCGTGCGAACGCTGTAGGTTTCCGCTCTGCTCCGATGGCTCCCGGCGGGAGCGATCAGAAGAGGCATCCCCCCGTGTTGTGGCGCTGTCAGCGGTACTTTCAGGAGGAGAGCCGGTAGATGAAGCAAGTAGACCACACCGCATTGCGCTTCAACCAGGCGATGATCATCGGGTTGCTGGTGATTGCGTTCTTGTTTGACCAGGGTTGGCTGGTAGCCTTTGTCGCGGCCGTGATGCTGGCCGGCACGTTGTTCCCGAAGGCCGGGCTCTTCAAATTGGCGTATGCACGCGTACTCAAGCCGGCAGGATCTGCTGAAGCCGGATGTGAAACCGGACGATCCCGCGCCGCATCTTTTTGCCCAGGGGTTGGGCGCACTCATGCTGATCGCGTCCGTGGTAGCGCTCTGGGCCGGGGCTGCCGCGTTGGGATGGTTGCTGGCCGGCGTCGTCGTGGCGCTGGCAGCGGTCAACCTGTTCCTGAACTTCTGTCTGGGTTGCTTCCTCTACTATCAACTTGCGCGGCCGCGGCATGCGCCCCGAATCTGCCGGCCTGGCGAACCACGTAATCGCCGCCCCATGCGCAGAGAGACCCTGAAGTGAGCCACTGGAACACGTCGCTACGGGTGCATGCCATGTTGCTTGAACGCGTCGCAGTAGTGGCGGTCGTGGTTGCGCTGGCGGCGCTGACGGTCTATGTGTGGCGCTGCTGCATGCGCCGCAGGCTTGCGCGCTGGCAGAGGCGGGCGCGCCGGAGGCCGTGCGCAAGCTGGTTGCCGGTGAATCGCCGGCTATCCTGTACTTCACAACCGCGGAATGCGCGCAGTGCCGCTTCCAGCAGTCGCCTATCTTGGAACAGCTTGCCGAACGGGCGCAGCGTCGCCGTCTACGCCATCGATGCGGTGGCGCAGCAGGACCTGGCGCGCTTCTACGGAGTGATGACGGTTCCTTCCACCGTCGTACTGACCCCGAGCTGCAGCCGGTGGCGATGAATCATGGGCTTGCCACGCCGGAGCAATTGACCGCCAGCTCGCGGAAGTGCGCTACTGACGCGCGAGCCGCTCCCGACCGCCGCATGCCCATAGAAGCGCAGAATGGCATGGGTCCATGTCGCCTGTGCGTTACCGGCCCTTCCTTTGTCCGTCGCCGGTGATCGCCGTATAATGGCCGCATGTCCGAACATACACGCCAACGACTGCTCCAGGACCTTCAGACTTCCCAGAAGCAGGTAGTAGACGTCCTCGCAGCGACGGAAAGCATCCAGGACTGGCAGAGGGAGCCGGTGGAATGGTCGTTCCGCCATTTGGCCGCGCACCTGGCCGCGGTGGAGCAGCAGTGCCACTTGCGCCGCGTCAAGCGCATTGCTTCCGGCGACACGCCGCGCCTGCACGGCTACATGGATATCGCGGACGACTTGGGCGATCACGACATGCGCGAATCGCTGCAGCAGTGGATCGCGGCGCGCCAGAAGCTCATCGACTATGTGAGTGACCTGGACGACCAGCAACTCCACTTCGTCGGCATCCACGAGAAGATCGGCGCCATGACGCTGCTGGATGCGCTGCAGGAGATTCTGGACCAGGATCAGGGCAACTTCCGGCATGTCTGCCAGTTGATCATCGACTATTGCGAAGAGGATCGGTAAGCCGCCGTGTTTGAACTCGTCTTCCTGGGCACATCTGCGTCCGCGCCGTCCGTGCGCCGCGGGCTCTCTTCGGCCATTGTCATGTCGGGCGAGCATCGCTTCATGATCGATTGCGGCGAGGGCACGCAGCGGCAATTGCTGCGCAGCGGGCTTGGCTTTCGCCGGCTCGACCGCATCCTGCTGACGCATGGTCACCTCGACCACATCCTGGGCCTGGGCGGGCTGGCCAGCACGCTGGGACGGTGGGAGGCGCTGGAGGAACTGAACATCTACGGCGGCGCCAGCGCCATCGCTCGCGTGCGCGCGCTGATGGAGGTGGTATTTGGCGCCGCGCACGTGGACCGCGTAGGCATCACGCTCAATGTGCTGGAGGAGGGCGTCACGTTTGAGGCGAAGAGCTTCACGGTGACGGCGTTCCCTGTACAGCACCGCGGCGACGGTTGCTTCGGCTTTCTGTTCGAAGAAAAGGCGCGGCGACCCTTCCTGGCCGACAAGGCCGAGGCCTTGGGCATTCCGCACGGGCCCGTGCGACGCACGCTCGCACAGGGGGAGACGGCCCTGCTGTCCGGACGGGCGCACCATCGACGCGGAAGAGGTGCTGGGTCCTGCGCAACGGGGCGCGAAGCTCTGTTTCGTGGGCGACGCCAACCGCACTGGGCCGCTGCACAAGATCGCAGAGGGGGCGGACCTGCTCGCGATCGAAGCCACCTATTTGGAGGCAGACAAGGACCTTGCCAAACGGCACGGCCACATCACCGCCGACGCTGGCGGCGCGATTGGCTCGCAACGCCAGGCGTAAAGCAACTAGTCCTTCACCACGTGAGCCGGCGCTATCCCACACACGAGATCGTGGCCGAGGCGCGTGCGGTCTTTCCCGACACGGTCGTGGCGGACGATTTGGACATCGTGCGCGTCACCAAAGACAAGCCGGCGCAGTTCGATAGTCTGCGCGGGCGGTAGCGGCGGCGCGTCGGTACTAGGGTTCAAAGTTCAAAGGTTCAATCGGGTGTGAGGCTGCGGTTCTGGCGCGGATAAGCGGATGCGCCGGCCGGCCGGCGCATCTTGTCTTCTGAAGTGTCGCGGGCGACGGTCATCCGACAGTCGCCCGCATTATTCGTTTGGCTATTCGCTGCGCAGGCGAGCGCCGGTCTCCTGCTCCACTTGGGCGGCGATGCGTTTGCGTATGGCCGCGACTTCCTTTTCGCGCAGGCTGTGGTCCAGGCTCTGGTAGGTGAGGCGATAGGCCAGGGACTTGCGCCCGGCGGGCAATGGGTCGCCGCGGTAGACGTCGAAGAGCTCAACGCTGTTCCAGGATATCGCCGCCGGCTGCGCGGATGGCGTCTTCGACGGCGCGGTTGGGCACGGTCTCGTCCACCTCGAACGCCATGTCCTCGACCACGGGCGGATAGACGCTGATAGGTCGCATGGGATCAAGCTGCCAGTGGCTATCGGACCATGGGCTCGAATACGCAACTCGGCGGCGCAAACGCGGGTCGACGGGCAGGCCGAACGCGGTCGCGCACTTGCGGATGCAACTCGCCCGATCAGGCCCAGGTTCTCGCCGTTGAGCCACACTTCGGCGCAGCGCGGGCCGAATGCGCCGCTGTCCTGGGTGCTGCGCGGTATTCGACCTGGGACGGCTGGAAGCCGAGCGCGTCGAGCAGCGTCTCTACGACGCCTTTGAGATCGAAGAAGTCCATCTCTTCCTCGCTGCCGTCGATCCTCGTTCGCACTGGTGTAGAAGTCGGCGCGCATGGCGCGGGCCGCACATGTACGATGCTCAGGCGGTCGATCTTCGGCGGGCAGCACGCCGTCGCCCGCTTCGGGCAGATAGACGCGGCCAACCTCGAAGGTCGCAGCCGATCCGTGTAACGCAGATTGCGCGCGGCGTTCTCCAGGCCGCTCACGAACATGGAGCGGCGCAAGGCCACGCGTTCCGGCGCATTGGGATTGGCAAGCTGACGTAGTCCGGCTGTGTCAGCGGCCGCGCTCGACCGGGTCCAGCTTGGCGTGTTCCTCCGGCGTGGTC
The DNA here is from genome assembly GCA_963752485.1 of uncultured Chloroflexia bacterium. Taxonomy (GTDB): domain Bacteria; phylum Chloroflexota; class Anaerolineae; order Caldilineales; family Caldilineaceae; genus JASGTU01. The sequence continues at coordinate 60,491 of CAVVYP010000005.1, read as the reverse complement.
AGCGTGCGGTTGATGATCTCCTGCAAACCGGCGCGAACCAGGATATCGCGAATGGCCTCCTTCGTCTCCCATTCTCGTTGCGACGCTGCGGCGGCAGGGGCTCGTCCAGCAGTGTCATGCCCACCTTTTCGTAGCCGACCATGCGCGCCACTTCCTCGACGAGGTCGGCGGGAATGCGGATGTCCAGCCGATGCCAGGGCGGCACGCATTCGAGCAGCGTTTCGCCCTCTTCCCGGTGCAGGCCGAATGTAGCCTCGGGACCGGCGTCAGGAGCCGGCTTCCTGCACCCGCTGTGCTGCTGAAATCGAGGCGACGCAGCGCCTCTTCAATGTCGTCGAGACGGACCGTCATGCCCAGGATGCGGCGCATGTCGCTGACAGTCGTGTAGACGACCGGCCGCTGCTGCTCCACCGGATATGCGTCGAGTATTCCCGGCACGATGCGGCCGCCGGCATAGAGACGCATGAGCTCGGCCGCGCGGCGCGCCGCCAGCGGATTGAGCGTGGCGGGTACGCCGCGCGCAAAGCGGTAGCTTGCCTCGCTGCTGATGCGCAACTTCTGCGCCGTGCGCCGGTTGTTGATGCCTTCGAACGTGGCCGCCTCCAGCAGCACATTGCGCGTGGCGTCGCTGACTTCGCTTTCCAGCCCGCCCATCACGCCTGCGACGGCGATGGAGCCGGCCGTATCCGCGATCATGAGCATGGAGTCGTCCAGCGTATGCTCGGCGTCGTCCAGGGTCGTGAATGTCTCGCCCTGGTCTGCGGTCCTCACAATGATGGTGGGCATGTCGTCGCCGGCACGCCGGGCGCGCTCGACGAGGATGTCATAGTCAAAGGCGTGGAGGGGCTGGCCCATCTCAAGCATGACGTAGTTGGTTATGTCAACAATGTTGCTGATGGGGCGCATGCCGGCCTTGCGCAGTCGGTCCTGCATCCACGGCGGGGACTCGCCGATCTCCACGCCCACGATCATGAGGCCCGCGTAGCGGTTGCATAGCTCCGGTTCGTCGATGCGCAGTGCGGCGTAGTCCGCGGCCGCGTCGTCTCCGGACTGTTCGCAGACGTCGGCGGGCAGATGCAGGGCCGCCCCAGTCAGCGCGGCCACTTCGCGCGCCACGCCGATCATGCCCAGGGCGCGCGCCATGTCGGGCGTCAGGTCGATCTCCAGCACAACGTCGCCGAGATAGTCGCGCAGGGGCGTCCCCGCCGGAGCGTCTTCCGGCAGAATCATGATGCCCTCATGTTCCTCGCTCAGGCCAAGTTCGCGCTCGGAGCAGACCATGCCGGCAGAGGGGACGCCGCGAATCTTGGCGGGCTTGAGTCGCTTCTTGGGCCGGGGACGCTCTTCCGCTATAGGCGTCAATCAGTTCAGCGCCTTCGCGGGCGAAGGCTACCTTGAGGACGGGCAGGGCGCCCTCGGCCACACTCTGTCCCTTGAACTGGAAGAGATTGGGCGCGCCCGTCACGACTCGCTGCGGCTCGGATGCGCCGTGATCCACGTCGACCAGCACGAGGCGGTCGGCATTGGGATGCGCAAGGACGGCCGCGACTTGGCCGACGACTATGGTTTCTGCGTCCCACCAGTCGCCGATGGGTTCGATGGCCGTGACCTCGAGACCGGCGAGCGTGAGTCGCTCCGCCAGGTCGGCGACTGGGATGTCGATGTCTACGTATTCTTTGAGCCAGGAAAGCGGCGCTAACATATGGACTTCTCCCTACCTTACGTATTCGATGCGCATTCGCTCTGTGCGCATAGTTATCTTGTGCGCATAGTTATCTTGTGCGCTGTAGTCAAGCCACCGAGGCTTCCGGCCAATGACGCGGGCGAACTGATTCGCCGGACGCCCGCTACTCGCTCAGATACTCGTAGACTACGTCGTGGGCGAGGGCTCGCCACTGTCCCCAGCCGCGACGGTCGCCGTTGAGCGCGCGCAAATCGTCGGCGATGCGCGCCAGCTTCCAGGGCGGTACGCCATAGAACGCCGAAATGGGCTCGCCGTCCTGAAAGATCGGCGTGCCACCGCCGCTTCTCAAGTGGAAGACATAGCTGGCAAAGGTGACCGTCGAGTCGCCACGATAGAAATGATACTCCACCAGAGCAAGAAAGCGCTCCACCGAGACGTTCAGGCCAGTTTCTTCCGCCACCTCGCGCAGCAGGGCATCCTCGACCGCCTCATCCAAATGAACGCCGCCGGACGGCAGGCGAAAGATGTGGGCGGGATAGTGGGGCTTGGCGTGCACCCAGATGCCCTCGTCGGGATCCTCGATGGCAAAGACGACTTCGGCGCGGCGGTCTGGGTCGTTGCTCCAGCGGTACGAATAGATGTACTCGTCGGCCTCGACGCGGAAACAATGGCGGCCGGGCGCGCCATAGCGCGCAGCCAGTTCCTCGACTTCGTCCGCATGCACCATCGGCCGTGCAACGCTTTCCGCCAGCATCTCCCCATGCTCCGCCATCTGCATACCCTTCACCGTTTGTTGCGGCGGCCCGCAGGCCGCTGTGATTGATCTGCCCGGCACGGTGCATCAGCGCATTACGGGCGGACTATTTGCCGCCGCCTCCACATCGAGACGGCCCAAGCTGCGAGTAGCACACCGCTTGTGGCCCAGGTGATCCAGCGGCCAATCGCGCGCGGCGGCGTATCGCCGTATTCCAGCAGCACGTATCCTTCGCCTACGGGCACGGGGACAGTCATGCGCCCGAGCGCGCCCTCCTCCTCCGGAATGATGGGAAGTTCCTCAACCGGCTCGCCGCCGGGACCGTCGAGCAGATACGCGCGCCAGCCCGGATAGTAGAACTGATTGAAGATGATGCGCCTGCCCTCCAGCGGAGACCAGTACCACACCTCCTCCCGCACCGTGGAGCGTTTCTCCGAGTTTACCACGAACCCCGTCTCACGGTGGTAGTTGAGGGTCGTGTAATCGACCATTGAGGAGACGGGCGTGACCGGTTCGCCGGCCTTTTCCTTGCTAACATACTCGTCCGCCATGGGACTCCAGGTGGGAATCTCCTTGACCCAGGCGGTGCTGCCGGTCATTTCATCGGATGATTGCTGGAAGCGCATGAGGGCGGCAAGGCCGACGGGGCCCTCGGCGGGTTCGGTGATCTCGACGCGCAGGTACGGATAGCTTCCGAGCAGAACAAGGCTCACAGCGGCAAACAGAATCACCGGTTGTCGAACGACGCCGCCCGGTGCGTCGGGCATAAGAATCAGCCCGGCCAGGACGCTGAGACAGAGGGCCGTGATGCTGAACCAGCGCCAGGGAAACTGTGCGAAGCCGAGGATCGTTCCGATGACGGGCAAGTCCCAAAGGGGTGCGGCGATCTGCAGCGTTATCAGTGCGGAGAGGAAGGCGGCGACGACGAAACACGCGATCTCCAGGCGCAGGCGGGGCGCCGGGCGCCATACCAGCATGACGCCGATGGTGGCGAAGATCAACGCCACGGCGCCAAGCTGGAACCCGATGGGATCGTCCGGACCGGGTTGGCTGACGCCAAATCCCCAGGTGGGGCTGAAGAGCTGGAAGAAGTAGACGAAGTTGCCGCGGAAATCGTAGCGGCCGTCGAACCACTGGTCGACGCGCACATATCGGCGTTCCATCAGCATGGGCAGCCAGAAGACTGCGCTGAGGCCGAGGCCGGCAAAGAGGCCGAGGATTGCGGGCAGCGCGGCCTTGACCCACGACCACAGTCGCGCAGCGACGGATGGCTTTTCGGCCGTCACGGATGGAGCCCCATCTGTTGATGGAGCTGCGTGCGTCCACGAGACCACGAGCAAATAGGCGCCCAATAGCGGCGTGAAGAGAACGATGACCAGGTTGCTGGTGACCATGAGACCGGCGTAGGCGACGGCTGCGCCGGCTATCCACGCGAACGAGCGGACGACGATGGCCTGGCGCACGGTGAGCAGACAGAGCGGCAACCATACCAGGGCCATGCTCTCGGCCAGGTTGCCGCGAACATAGAGATTGAGCAGATGGTAGGGGATGTAGACGTACACGAGGGCGGCGACGACGGCGGCCTGGCGGCCCGCCCAGGTGCGGATATAGGCGTACATGGCCGCCGCGCTGGCGACGATGCTGATGACGAAGACGGTTTCGACGGCGGCAACGAAGCTGAAGCCGAGAAAGTGATGGAGGAGCTCGCCGAGGAAGTGGCTGAAGGGTCCATAGATGTTGAAGAAGGGGTATCCATAGCCGAATGCAAAGTCGGGACTCCAGCGAGGCCACCAGATGCCGTCCTGCACGAGGCGGTCGTACTCGAAGAGGAAGTAGACGTGATGGCGCGCGTCGTTTGCGCCCCAGAAGTAACCAGGCAGGAGGAACGGCGCCACGGCGAACCCTGTCAGCGCCAGCGTGAACCAGAGCAACGGGTCGCGCCAGAGCGTAACCGGCCCAGCCGCTTCGGTCTGGGAAGCCTGCACGCCTGTGTGAATCGCGCCCGTATGAATCGCGTCCCTATCGCCGGCCGAAGTCATCGCTCACCAAAGAGAATCAGCTTGTCGTCGATGCCGCCGTCGACGGGCAGTCGGGCGCCGTCGCGCCAGTCGTAGTAGCCAAAATAATAGCGCAGGCCCTGGCCGTCCGCAGTAGGCGAGACATCCGGACCGGAGAGATCCAGCGTGTACGTGTCCGTGAAGATTTCGCCGGGGAGCCAGGTAGTGGCCGGGCGTTCGCCCTGGAGCGGTTGCGTGTCCAGTTGCGCCACCACGGCCTGGCCGTCGGGCGCGGATGACAGGGCCTGGAAGAAGACGTTGTAGTCAAAGGGCAGGGGCTGCATGGTCTGCCAGGTCACGGCGAGTTCGGCCTGCTGCGCATCAGCATCCTCGGTGATCTTGGCGTCGAGCAGCACGATGTCGGGCGCGTCACCGTAGACTGCGCGGGGCGCGTCCGGCGGCGAGACCTGCGTGAATTCCGCCGCCAGATAGGGCAGCCCGGCCAACACGATGAGACCGATCAACACGGTCCAAAGGACGGGCTTGCCCAAGTCCGGCGCGGTCACGGGAAGGCTGGCGGCCACGAGCGCCAGCAGCGGACCGGCCAAGAGCATGAGCTGCCACGGGTAGGTGAACAGCCGGTCGGCGCGGGTGATGCGCCACAGGGGGCTGCTGACGGGAAGGCTCAACACGATGAGCAGCAACGCGGCGAGGACGGAAAAGCCCAGCAAGCGGGCGAAGGGCGTGGCGCGCCAGGTTTGCCTCTGGGTGAACCAGAGCCATAGTGCGACAATGCCGAAGGCGATCACGGCAAGGCCGAGCTGGAACGGATAGCGGTCCTGCCAGCCGGCCACGCTGGGCGCAAGGGACCAGCCGCCGTAGAGAAGCTGGTGCGGGTACACGAAGTGGTCGAAGAACAGGATGGGCGACGGGGAACGGATGGACCAAAGAGGCAGCAAACTGGTGAAGCCTGCAGCCGCGCTGAGACTTACGACGGCGGCAGTGATCCACGACCGCTCCACGATGAGGGCGTACGCGAGCAATAGCACCGTCACGGCCGCGGCGAGACCGGCCTGGGTGCGCCACATCCACAGCAGACTGAGCGCGATCACGGCGACGGCGCTGGGGCTGCGATGCTCGGCATAGATGGCGACGGCGGCAAGGGCCAGCGGCAGGAGGCCGAGCACCACGGCGTCACTGAGGCTGCCGCGCACGTAAATGGTCGCCAGCAACGGCGGCCACAGCATGAAGAGCATACCGGCGAGTCCGGCTGCGCGGTCGCCCCAGCGTTCGCGCAGCCACACGTACATGCCGAGGCCGCCCAATATGATAGCGATGGCGAAGGTGGCGCGCACGGCGGCGACGGGCGTCATACCCAGCAGCATGAGAGGTTGGGCGATCAGATAGGCGGCGCTGCCCGTTCCCCGCCACAGGTCGGCCTGTGTGGCGACGCCGGCGATTGCGCTGGGCCGCGCCGCGTTGAAGACAGGCCGGAAGCCCTCAATGGCCTCCCAGTAGCCGGGGTAGGTCGTGGGCGCCCAGGCGAAGACGCTGAACAGGAGCACAGCCCAGAAACCCAGACGCAGTGCGCCATCTTCCTGCCACTTCATTTAGCCATCTTCCAGCAGCGCGCCCTCGGAGGGGTCCTTGTGTCCAATGTCGAGGAGGACGCCGCCGCCCTCTGCACCGCCGGGCTCCACGCCGCCGGGGCGGTTGGCCGTAGCCGGCGAGGACGCGCGGATCTCGGCGGCCCGGTAGTTGAGCAGCTCGAGCTCGGTGACGCTGAGTCCATAGCGGTTCTTCGGATTGTTCAAGATGCGCACGAAGTCCAGGCTCACGATGCGCATCAGCTCGACGGACGAACGGAACGGCGTCCAGTCTGCGAAGGAGGCGAGGCGCATGAAGTCCTGGGCCGCGGGCGTGAGGCGCACGGGCTTTCGCAGGGGCAACACCGAGCGTTCAAGCTTGCCACGCCAAGTGCCACTCGGCGCCGGAAGGCGCGGTGATGTCCTGCCCAAGCAGGAAGTAGACGCGGTCAACGTTGGCGATCATCTCGAAGATGTCGTCATAGGTGGCGCCGTTCACGGGCGTGCGCCGAATCTCGGCGCCGATCTCAATCGGAAGATCGGCGAGTGCGCGGCCGATGACGGCGCGCTCGCTTTCGAATTCGCTGGTTGCGCTCACGAATATGCGTAGGATTTCGGCCATGTCAGACTCCGAACTTGTCTATCTGGTGCACGGTTCCGCCAAACCCATCGTTCCATGGTTTGTTCGTGCGACCAACTGTTGGACGAGCCGCAACACTTGGTCCGTACGCTCCCAAAGGAACATGTGGCCCGCGTCCTGAAGAAGCTGCAGCTCGCTGTGCGGCATTCGATCGTGTAACGCCTGGCTGCAAGACGGCGGGACGACTCTGTCGTCAGTGCCGGCAACGATGAGGGCCGGCGTATGGACGTCGGATGCATAGGGCCGGGCGTCGAAGGCCAGGCATGCTTCCACATCGCGGTAGAGCACGTCCGGGTCCGTGCGCCGCAAGCGCTCCAAGTAGAGCGAACGTCTGTGAGCCGGCGCATCGCTGGGCGCGGATGCGCCGGCGATGCGCTGCGTGGCCCCGCAATAATCGTTGCGAATAGCATCCAGCAGGTCACTCGAAATCGGCATCACTTCGCCTCCGGCCAGCAGCCCCACAGCGGCAACCCCGTCGCCCGCCACATGCGCGTAGTCCAGCGCAATGGCTGCGCCCAGGGAATGGCCCACGACGACCGGCTGCGACACACCGAGCTTGCCAAGCAGATCGGCCACGAAACCGGCATAGCCGCGCGTGGTGTCATAGCCCTTGCCGGCGGATTCACCGTGGCCAGGCAGGTCGGGCGCAATAACCAATGCGCCGGGCATGCGGCGAAGCTGCGGCGGCCACGTCAGGTAGTTGCCGCCCACGCCGTGGAGCAGAACGACGACCGGTCCTGTCGCTGCGCGCCTGTCCTCATTTCGATCCTCGTGCACAAAGACGCGGATGCGCAGGCCGTCGACTTCGACAAACCGTCTCGCGCCCACGCCGGGCGCTGCCGGGGTCATGGCGCGTGGACTTCGTCGGCCTGGGCGGGAAAGCTGCCGTCCTCTTCCTGCAGCGCTTCCATGTCGGCGTCGACCATGATCTGCACGAGCTTTCGGAAATCCACGGTCGGCTCCCAGCCAAGTCTCTCGCCCGCTTTGGAGGCGTCGCCGACCAGCAGGTCCACTTCGGCGGGCCGGTAGAAGCGGGGGTCCTGGACGACATACTGTTGCCAGTCGAGGTCGAGGTAGCCAAACGCCTCTTCGACGAATTCCTGTACGCTGTGCGTCTCGCCGGTGGCGATCACATAATCGTCCGGCGCGTCCTGCTGGAGCATCATCCACATGGCGCGCACGTAGTCGGCGGCGTAGCCCCAGTCGCGCCGCGATTCGAGATTGCCAAGACGCAGCTCGTCGGCCATGCCCAGCTTGATGCGGGCGACGGCGTCCGTGATCTTGTGCGTGACGAATTCCAGGCCGCGGCGCGGACTCTCGTGGTTGAAAAGGATGCCGGAGCTGGCGTGGATGTCGTAGCTCTCGCGATAGTTGATCGTGATCCAGTGACCGTAGACCTTGGCGACGCCGTAGGGGCTGCGTGGATGAAAGGGCGTGCTCTCGCGCTGCGGGACTTCCACGACCTTGCCGAACATCTCGCTGCTGCTGGCCTGGTAGAAGCGGATTTCGGGGTCGACAATACGGATGGCCTCGAGCACGCGCGTGACGCCAAGGGCGGTGAACTCGCCGGTGAGCACGGGCTGGGTGAAGCTGGTGGGCACAAAGCTCTGCGCGGCCAGATTATAGACCTCCTGCGGCCGATGCTCCTGCAAGATGCCGATCAGGCTCATCTGGTCCAGCAGGTCGCCCTGCACGATCTCGATCTTGTCCTGGATGTGGCGGATACGGTCGAAGTTGATGGTGCTGGTGCGGCGCACCATGCCGAAGACCTGGTAGCCTTGAGACAGCAAGAATTCGGCAAGGTAGCTGCCGTCCTGGCCGGTCACGCCTGTAATCAGGGCTTTTCGCATTGTTCCGTCTCCGTATCCGCTATCGAATTCCTCTATCGAAATCCCATATCGAGAGCTGCTATCGAATTCGACTGCCGACGTCCACTGTCGTCGTCTTGGGTCGAGATCTGCCGTCCCGTCCTGGGCTTCGCCGCGCCGGCTGCGTGACAAGCGCGCTCGCGCTCGGCTCAACTGTCCTGCGCGTCTTGTTTGCCCTGCACGCGTACGCGCCAACTATCCAACAGGTCGCGCAGGGAATCGGTTAGGGCGATCTGCGGCCGCCAACCGGTGGCGTCCCCCAGCTTGCGATTGTCGCATACGCTGACGGGCACGTCGCTGGGGCGCAGGCGGTGCGGGTCGACGACCACCTCCACCTGGACGGGCGTCAAGTCCAGCAGGGTCTCCAGCACCCAACGCACGCTGTGCGCCTCGCCGCTGCCCACGTTGTAGGCTTCACCGGGCGTGCCGTCCTGGATGATCGACCAGTAGGCGCGCACGACGTCGCGCACATCCGTGAAATCGCGTTTGGCGTCCAGGTTGCCGACGGCGACAACCGGATCGCGCAGGCCCGCTTCGATCTCGGCAATCTGCCGTGCGAATGCACTGGCCACGAAGTCATCCGATTGCCCTGGCCCCACGTGGTTGAAGCTCCTCGAACGCAAGGTAGGCAACTGGTGGCTGTTCCAATACTGGAGCCCCATCATGTCCTGCGTCGCTTTGCTCACGCCATAGGGACTGTTGGGCCGAAACGTCGGTCTGTTCGTCCACGGGCAGGTCCTGCGGGCGCAACAGGCCATACACTTCGTTGGATGTGACGATCAGTGTGCGGCAATCGGGCCGGCGACGGAGCAGCGCCTCCAGCAGGTTGAGCTGGCACTGGATGTTGAGTTCATAGGTAGCCCACGGCTGATGCCAGCTACCGCCGACGTCACTCCATGCCGCCAGGTGCAGTACGCAATCGGGCTCCACCTCGCGCAGCGTTTCGTCCACCCAAAGGGCGTTGCGCATATCGCCGCGGTGCAGATGCAGCCGCTTGCGCAGGTGTTGTATGCGCCAGTCGTGGCGGTGAACCACGCCGTGGACTTCGGCGTCCGGCACGGTCGCCAACAGATATTCCGCCAGGTGGCTGCCGGCGAACCCGGCGATGCCGGTGAGCAGTATGCGCACGTTGCGTTCCGCCCGTCAGGATGAACAGTCGCACCCGGCACACCGGGCGCGTGTCTGTTTGAATGGTTGCCGGTCAGCATGTCGTAGGCAAGTCATGTTGCCGGTCAGTATAGTCCAGACGCTTGTCACGCGAAAAAACGTTGCGCCTGCCGTGCCTGAGACAAACTCATATGCTTTGCAAATACGCCACATGCGCTATGCATATGTTGGGACAGTACTCTGTATACAGACGGGCAAACGGTCTCGTTACGGCGAGTGGACAGGATTATCGGGACAGATGGTACACGTAGCTGCAGCAACTTCAGATCATGTGACGGCCTGGCGGGTGCGCGATTCGCTGGCCTCACATCCCATGCTGGGCGGAGGCACAGCCGATATCCGCGTGCTGGCCGATTACACGCATGTGGTGCTGGAGGGATGGGCCATGGACGCGGCCGTGCACGACCTGGCCATGAAGATGGCGTCGCGCAGCGCCGGACGGCGCGCCGTCTCCACGCACATGACGGTGGAGAACTGCCGCAGCCAGTGCATCGTCTCGCGGAGGCGCTGAGGGACGGCCGCTAACGGAACGCTTGCGATCCGCTTATGCTTCCGTAACGCAGCGCAAGCGTCCAGCTAACGAACAGAACGTAAACTGCTCATCAGAACGTTGGTCGAGGCGCCACGGTGCAAGAATCGCAGAACCGCACCGGCGCCGAGGAAACACAAAGTAGACCCATTTCGAATGATTGAAAGGAACAGGACAACTATGCGAGCTCGAGTTAACAGCAACGAATTGCGCGATTTCGCCGCCATGGCCAATGCCGCCAGCCGCAACTTCGGGCGGTTCGGCTACCCGTATGACTACGCCACGAACGGCGGGAGCAACGGCGAGTCCAAGTATCGTCTGCCGGTCGACATCTGGGCCAGCGACGGCGCCTATCACATCTCGGCGTACCTGCCGGGCGTGGACCCCGAAGCAGTCGAGATCACCTTTGAGGGTGACAACCTGACCATCCGGGGCGAGATGCCGGCCGTCGACGAGGAGACGAAGTTCGTGCGGCGCGAGCTGTTCCACGGCGCTTTCGAGCGCACGCTGAGCTTCAACGTGGAGGTGAACTCGGATGCGATCGAGGCGACGTTCAAGCACGGCGTGCTGACGCTGAACGTGCCCAAGGCGGAAGAGATTCTGCCCAAGCAGATCAAGATTCAGGTTGCGTAAGTTTCACGACTGATGTACCCCTTGCGGGGTCCTGGCGGATTGCCAGGACCCCGTTTTTGTTCTATAGCGTTACTTGGATGGCAATGGCATCCCGATGAACGCGCCGGACTCGAGGCCGGCAGACGATTCGCATAGGTTTGTTTGGGATGGGCGAGAACATTGACGGGTTTGGCGCGCATGGTAGAATAGACGCAGCCTGAAGTGGGACTAGACGCACCAAGAGGAAATCTATGATTCGCAAGTTTTACTACGCCATCGCGGGCGATCCGAACGACAAAGCGCTCAAGAAGCTCGATCCGCTGGTGGAACAGATAAATGAGCTGGAACCGTCATTCGAGGTCAAGAGTGACGACGAGCTGCGCGCTATGACCGAGATCTTCCGCGCCCGCATCCGCGACGCGGCTGCCCCGCTGGTGGAAGAACTTGAGGCGGCGGAACAGGAATACCTGGCCGTACTTGGCACGGACGAACAGCGCTTCGCCCGCATCGAGGTGGACCGCATCCGCAAGGAGATCCTGGCCGCAGAAGAAGCTGAACTCAAAGATATCTTGCCGGAGGCCTTCGCAGCGGTGCGCGAGGCGAGCAAGCGAACCATCGGCCTGCGCCATTACGACGTGCAGTTGATCGGCGGCATGGTGCTGCACGGCGGCACCATTGCCGAGATGAAGACGGGCGAAGGCAAGACGCTGGTCGCGACCTTGCCCCTCTATCTGAACTCACTGACCGGCCGCGGCGTCCATCTCGTGACGCCCAACGATTACCTGTCGAAAGTCGGCTTGCAGCTCATGGGGCCGGTCTATCACCTGCTCGGCGTGTCGGCGGCCGTGATCCAAAACAGCGCCGGCGCGGGCCGGACAAGGGCAGCTTCCTGTATGACCCGGAGTTTCCTTCCGCGGATGATCGTTTGCTGGCGCTGCGGCCGATCTCGCGGCGCGACGCGTATCGAGCCGACATCACGTACGGCACGAACAACGAGTTTGGCTTCGACTACCTGCGCGACAACATGGTGCACAGCCTGGAGCAACTCACGCAGCGCGAGTTGCACTACGCCATCGTCGACGAAATCGACAATATCCTCATCGACGAAGCTCGCACGCCGCTGATCATCTCCGGCGAGGCCCGCGAGAGCTCCAACTACTATGTGGAATTCGCCAGCCTGGTGCGCACATTGCGACCGGAGCACGACTACGTGGTCAACGAGAAGGAGCGGGTGTCTACGCTCACCGAGGAGGGCATCGCCCGCATCGAAGAGCGGCTCGGCTATGACAACCTCTACAGCCCGGAGCACTTCGAGCTGATGCCCTATCTGGACAATGCACTGCGCGCGCACGCCTTGTTCAAGCGCGACAGGGACTACATCGTCCGCAACAACGAAGTCATCATCGTGGACGAGTTTACGGGACGGTTGATGGAGGGCCGGCGCTATAGCGAAGGTCTGCACCAGGCCATCGAAGCCAAGGAAGGCGTCAAGGTACAGAAGGAGTCCATGACGCTGGCGACCATCACGTTCCAGAACTACTTCCGCATGTACGACAAGCTGGCCGGCATGACGGGTACCGCCAAGACCGAGGAAGAGGAGTTCCAGCGCATCTACGACCTGGAAGTGGTGATGGTGCCGACGTACAAGCCGGTAGTCCGCGATGACACGCCGGACATGGTCTACCGTACCGAGGACGTCAAGTTCCAGTCGGTCATCGACGACATTGCCGATGCGCACGAACGGCAGCAGCCGGTGCTGGTGGGCACTGTCGCCATCGAGACCAGCGAGATGGTGAGCAAGCTGCTCAAGCGACGAGGCATTCCGCACGAGGTGCTCAACGCCAAGAACCACGAGCGTGAGGCCACGATCATCGCGCAGGCGGGCCGGCCTGGCGCTGTCACCATTGCCACGAACATGGCAGGCCGTGGCGTAGACATTTTGCTCGGCGGCAACCCGGAGGGGCTCGCCCGCGAGGAGCTGCGGCGCAAGGAAGTCGAACTGGCCGAAATCCCCCAGCACGATTGGGCCGAGGCCATCGAGCTGCTGAAGCACGGAAAGGACCCGACGCAGAGCATCGACGGCGAGTGGGTGACGATTCTCAAAGACAAATGGCGCGAGACGGACGAGAATCAGCAACTCGTGCTGGAAGCGGGTGGCCTGCATGTGGTGGGTACGGAACGCCACGAGGCCCGGCGCATCGACAACCAGTTGCGCGGCCGCTCCGGTCGTCTTGGCGACCCGGGCAGCAGCCGTTTCTATATGAGCCTGAACGACGACCTGATGCGCCGCTTTGGCGGCGAGCGCATCAGCGGGCTCATGTCTCGCTTGGGCGTGGAAGACGATATGCCCATCGAGGCCGGCCTGGTGAGCAAGGCGATTGAGAACGCACAGACGAAGGTCGAAGGCCACAACTTCGATATTCGCAAGCATGTGCTGCAATATGATGAAGTGGTCAACGAGCAGCGCAACCGCATCTATGACCAGCGCCGCCGCATTCTGACCGAACCGTCGATGAAGGCTTCCGTCCTCGCGATGATCGAGGAGGAAGTCGGGGCGTCGTGCAGGGCTTTCTGTCCAGCGAGTTTGAGGAAGAATGGGACCTGCAGGAGTTGGCGCAGGCGCTGGGCGGCATCTTCCCGCTGCCGGAAGACTTTGATCCCGCAACAATGGAGCGGGCTGCATGAGGACGAGATCGAGCGCAGGACCATCCAGTTGGCGCTGGACACCTATGCGGCCAAGGAGGAAGAGCTTGGCGAGGAATCCATGCGCCAAGCCGAGAAGCAGATCATGCTGTGGGCCGTGGACAGCCGCTGGGTGCGCCATCTGACGGACCTGGACCAGCTGCGGGAAGGCATTGGCCTGCAGGCGCTGGCGCAGGTCGACCCGCTGGTGGCGTACAAGCGGCAGGCGTTCAACATGTACGGCGAGCTGATGCACGACATCACCGGCGACATCGTCAAGGCGGTCTTCCAAGTCCAGGTGCGCCAGCCCGTGGCGGCAGACGGCGACGCCGATTGCGCGCAACATCCGCACGCATCGCGGCAGGACGGGAGCAACGGCAAGCAGCAGACCGTGCGCAACACGGGGCCGCAAGTTGGGTCGCAACGATCCGTGCTGGTGCGGCAGCGGCAAGAAGTACAAGTCGTGCCACATGAAGAGCGACCGCGCCAAAGCCGGCGGAAACCCTGTGCCGGCGGGTTGATGCGGATTCCCGCCGCCTACATACTACGTTCAGAACGCGAGCCTTGCGTAAGGGTACGAACCTTCGCAAGGCTCGCGCCACTAGACGGGAGAACGCTGTGTCTGTATTGCTACTCGGCGCGCATATGTCCATTGCCGGCGGCGTGAGCAAGGCGCTGGACCGCGCCGCCTCGGTCGGCAGCAATGCGGTGCAGGTTTTCACGAAGAACAACCGGCAGTGGAAGGGCCCGCCGATCGATGGCGAGGATGTGGCGCGCTGGGAAGAGGAACATGCCGGCGCTGGACATCCGCGCCAGCGTCAGCCATGCCAGCTACCTGATCAACATGGCGAGCCCGAAGGACGACCTGTGGGAGAAGAGCATGCTGCGCACTACCAGGACGAGATCGAGCGCGCCCACGCCTACGGCATTCCGCACGTGGTGGTGCACCCGGGCGCGCATACCGGCAGCGGCGAGGAAGCCGGCATCGCACGCATTGCGGCGGCGCTGAACCGATTCATGAGGCGACGCCCGACTGCGCGGACACGATGACGCTGCTGGAGTTGATGGCCGGGCAGGGCACGACGTTGGGCCGCAGTTTCGGCGAACTGCGCCAGATCATCGAGCAAGTGGACGACCCGTCGCGCGTCGGCATCTGCGCGGATACCTGTCATGCGTTTGCGGCCGGCTACGACATCAGCACACGCGACGGCTACGAGGCCACGTTGGAAGAGCTGGACGACGAGCTGGGCCTGGACGCGGTCAAGGTGTGGCACTTCAACGACAGCAAGGGCGCCTTGGCAAGCAACAAGGACCGGCACACGCATATCGGCGAGGGCGAGATCGGCGCCGATGCGTTTGGCTTCATCCTGAACGACAGCCGCTGGGACGGCATTCCCATGCTGCTGGAGACCCCGAAGGACGAGGACCTGAAAGACGACGTGCGCAACCTGGCGACGCTGGCTTCGCTGGTCGACGACGCAAGCCGCGTTCCGCCTGGGCTGCAGGCCGAAACGTAGGCGAAGCGTAGCCTTTTCCGAGCGGAAATCCGGCATCCACGGCTACGGAATCCGGCCCCGATTTGGTATACTGATCCCCATAGACGGGTGTCTTCACCGGTTCTTCGCCTCGAGCGCAACGTCAACGCTCATTCCTTCCGCGGAACCGCATGTTTCGTTCCGATTCCGGCCCCGTCCCTGTTGCAGCTAGAGTCAACCAATACGAGCGCGTGCTCGCTTTCCTGGGCCGGCGCGTGCTTTGCTATCTTCCGAGAGACTGTGCGAGCATATCGCCGTCGCAAGCCGCCACAGATGCTTCCCGGAACATGAGTACCTGTACATTGGGAGCCATTGCATGTCCGCCGAATTCGTCCATCTCCACGCCCATTCGGAATACTCGCTGCTGGATGGCCTCGGCCGCGTCAAGAACCTGGTGGCCGAGGCCAAACGGTTGGGCCAGCCCGCGCTGGCCCTGACAGACCACGGCGCCATGCACGGCGCGATCGAATTCTTTCGCGCGGCCAAGTATGCGGAGATCAAGCCGATCATCGGCGTGGAGGCGTACCAGACCGCGTGGGGCCGGCCAATGGGCGGGCGCGATGCACAGGTCGACCGCACGAACTATCACCTGCTGTTGCTGGCCAAGAACATGGCCGGCTATCGCAACCTGCTAAAGCTCATCTCCGCCGCGCATTTGAACGGCTACTACTACCGGCCGCGTGTAGACCACGAGTTCCTGGCGGCGCACGCCGAAGGCATCATCGCCACGACAGGCTGCCTCGGCGCAGAGGTGCCGCAGCTCATCAACCAGGGCAAAGAGACAGAGGCGTACGAACGGCTGGGCTGGTACGTGGATGTATTCGGCGCGGACAACTTCTTCATCGAGCTGCAGCCGCACAATATGCCGGAGCAGATCCAGGTCAACAAGACGCTGGCGGAGTGGAGCACAAAGCACGGCTTGCGCATGATCGCCACCAACGACGTGCACTATGTGCGCGAGGAGGACAGCGCGCCGCACGACGTGCTGCTTTGCGTGCAGACGGGCACGACGGTAGACGCCGAAAACCGCATGCGCATGACGGACCTGAGCCTCTTCCTGCGCAAGCCGCGAGCAGATGGAGGCCGCGTTCCGTCCGCACACGGACCTGCCCAGCGACGTGTTTGACAACACGCTGCTCATCGCGGAGATGTGCGACGTCGACCTGGAAGACAGGGAATTCCACCTGCCGAATCTGCCCATTCCGGACGGGTTCACGTACGAAACATTCCTGCGCCATCTGACGGAGGAGGGAATGGCCCGGCTGTACGGCGATCGAGCGAACGATCCGGACGTGCAAGAGCGCAAGGAACGCGAGCTGCGCATCATCCACGAGATGGGCTTCGATGTCTATTTCCTGATCGTGGCCGACCTGTGCGACTACGCGCGCACACGCAACATCTGGTGGAATGTCCGCGGATCGGGCGCCGGCTCGGTCGTGGCCTATTGCACGGGCATCACGGGGCTGGACCCGCATCAAGAACAACCTAATCTTCGAGCGCTTCCTGAATCCCGGCCGCGTCAACATGCCCGACTTTGACCTGGACTTCCCGGACGACCAGCGGGAGGAGATGATCCGCTACACCGTGGAGAAGTATGGCGAGGATCAGGTGGCGCAGATTGTCACCTTCGGGCGGATGAAGGCGCGGGCGGCCATCCGCGATGTCGGGCGCGCGCAAGGGCATCGATCTGCCCGACGGTCGACTACCTCGCCAAGCTGATTCCCGGCATCCCTGGCAAACCAGTGACCATCCACGACGTGCTGACGCCCGGCGAAGATTTCTACAATCCGGACTTGGTGGCGAAAGTATCAAGTCGGAGGCCGACGCGCGGGACCTGCTGGACACGTCCATGAAGCTGGAGGGCGTGGCGCGCCACTCCAGCGTCCACGCCGCGGCGGTCGATTGTGGCGGACCGGGAACTGACCCACTACACGCCGCTGATGCGCGGCAACAAGAACACGATCACCAGCACGATCACCCAGTACGAGTTCCCGATTCTGGAATCGATCGGCCTGCTCAAGGTCGACTTCCTGGGCCTGAGCACGCTGTCGGTGATGCGCGAGGCCGCGCGGCTGATCAACGAGCGGCACGGCACTGCGTTCAACCTGACCAACATTCCCTTCGAGGGCGACGCAGCGAAGGAGGCGTTCATGCTGCTCTCCAGCGGCGAGGTGAGCCGGCGTGTTCCAGGTGGAAGGCCAGGGCATGCGACGTGTGCTGACGGAGATGCAGCCCAGCGCATTCGAGCACATCGTCGCCACCATCTCGCTCTACCGTCCCGGCCCGATGGAGTACATCCCACAGTTCATCCGCCGCATGCACGGCGAGGAGGAGGTGCAATTCAAGCACCCCGCGCTGGAGCCGATCCTGGCGGAGACCTACGGCATCATCGTCTACCAGGAACAGATCATCCAGATCCTGAGCGAGTTGGCCGGCTATACGCCGGGCGAGGCCGACCTGGTGCGCCGCGCCGTGGGCAAGAAAAAGGCCAGCGACATTGAGAAGCACAAGAAGATGTTTGTAGAGGGCTGCGAGAACAACGGAATCGAGAAGCGGACGGCCGAGGAGATCTACGGCGACATCGAGTTCTTCGCCCGCTACGGCTTCAACAAGAGCCATGCCGCCGACTACGCGGTCATCACGGTGCAGACGGCCTATCTCAAGGCGCACTACCCGGTCGAGTACATGGCCGCCCTGCTGTTGATCGAACGGGACAAGACGGAGAAGGTCGTCAACTTCATCCAGGAAGCGCGGCGCATGGGAATCGAAGTGCTGCCGCCGGACGTCAACTACAGCGGCATGGATTTCGAGATCCAGGAGGTGCCCGGCGACCAGGAGAGCGCAGCGCAGACGCGATTCGGGACTGGCCTATGACTTCCCCGTGCCGGAGGCCAGCGCAATCCGCTTTGGCATGGCCGCGGTCAAGAACGTGGGCGAGGGGCCCGTGCAGGTGATCATCGATGCACGGCAGGAAGGCGGGCCATTCACGAGCCTGGAGGATTTCTGTGACCGGGTGGACCTGCGCCAGGTCAACAAGCGCGCCCTGGAATGCCTGATCAAAGTCGGCGCGCTGGATCGGTTTGGCCACCGCAGCCAGTTGCTGGACGTGCTTGACAACATCGTGGGCCAGTCCGCAGCCATTCACAGCGCCCGCGAAAGCGGTCAGCTCTCCATGTTCGAGCTGATGGGCGACAGCGACGCCGGTCATGCTGCGCCCATCCACCTGCCCGAATCTGGAGCCGGAATCGGGACGGGACCGGCTCCAGTGGGAAAAGGAACTGCTGGGCGTCTACGCCATGAGCCATCCGCTGCAACACATCAGCGTCGATCTCCGCAACGTGGTCACCTGCCAATGCAATGAGCTGGATGCACGCTACGACGGCAAGAACGTCACCATGGTCGGCATGATCAACGACGTGCGACAGATCATGACCAAGAAGGGCGACCGCATGGCGTTTGTGCAGATTGAGGACATGCAGGGGCAATGCGAGGTGGTTGTCTTCCCCCGCACATATGAGGAGTGCGGTCACGCTGCTCGTCGCCGATTCAATCGTCGTGGTCAAGGGAAAGGCGCAGACGCGCGAAGGCCAGACCAGTCTGCTCGCCGACCTCATACAGAACTACGTGGAGTTCGCATCCGCCGCCGAGTCCGAGCGTGAGCAATTCCAGACGCCCTTGATTGACGTGCCGCCCATCATCAATGGAGCCAGAGCCGTGGAAGAAACCAATGGCAACGGAAACGGATACTACGTCTACGACGACGACGCTGACGAGGACGCGTTGCCGGCGGTAGAGGAGAGCCCATTCCATAACGACCCGCCCCGATGGGCGGACGAGGAGAATGCGGCGGAAGCCGGCCTTGCGGCAATGAAGCAGGAAGCGGCGCCTGAAGCGGTGGCGTCGAAGGCAGAGTCCGATGGCGATGCCGGCCAGAGGCTCTCCCCGTCCGCGCCCGAGAGTGAAGGCTCCGTTAGCGCAGATTCGGTTGGCGAACACTCGGCGGGTGACGCTTCACACGTGGAAGATGCGCACGTAGAAGATGTGCGAGCAGAAGATGCACAAGAAGAGCATGCGCCGGAAGAAGATGCGCCAGAAACAGTCGCAGCGGAGAAAGCCACGAAGCGGACAGATAGGGAGTTAAAAGAGACGGCGGAAACCGGTGCAGCGCAGGCGGACGGCGGCAGTGCGCACGTGCGCGGCAACGGCCCGCGTACGGTTCTGATTACCTTCCGCGCCACGGGCAACTTGGATCGGGACAAATACCGGCTGAAGGAGATCTATGAGTGCGTGCGCGACCCGCGCGGCCGCGACCGGTTCCAGTTGCGCTTGCAGTCGGGCCATCGCACCGTGCGTCTCGCCTTTCCGCACGACCTCTGCACGATCAACGAACGCATGATGACCGAACTGGACAAGCGCTTCCGCGTCGAGGCGGAGGTGGTGTAGAGAGCAGCGATCACACATCGTGCCAACACGACTGGACTGCTGAAGATGTCTGCTATCAGGTTGTTTCATGACAGAAGAATCACCGCGCTGGTCCAAGCGAAGCTACCGTCGCTCTTCCACGTTGCCGAACTGGAAAGCTCGCGAGCAGGCAGAGTAGGAATGGAGGTTGGCTCGGCGAGGGAGAGAATATTGATCGCTCTGATGATTCACGTCTTTGGTGACGCAGTGATCGACACGAAGCTGCCGATTGCTGAAGCCGAGATTGATGTCATAGTCCAGAATACGCCGATTTCGATCAAGACAGTGTCCGGCCGTCGAATAGGCGGAGTCAAGTTGATTTGGACTGTCGACCGAGAGCAGGCGTTAGCGTTTGCCGCGGAGTATTCGCCTCGGGCAGACATGTTTCTCGCACACATCAATTGGGGCGGTGAAGGAGGGCTATTGTATTTTCCTCGCCATTTGCAGGCTGACTTACTTCGGCAGATGGGCCGCAACCAGTATATTAAGCTTCCCAAACCGGGCACGAATCCGCGGGGAGTAGAGATCTCGGCGCGGGCAATACGAGAGTTGGCCAACCAGCCGCAGAGCTTGCGGATCCCGATATTGTGGGAAAGACAATCCGCCGAGTATGATCCGTATGACCGATGGCTGAAGATGTGGGAAGAGGACTGACGAACATGCCCAAAGGTACCAAGACCAGTAGCTTCGGAACGAACGCCAGAATAAGCCACGATTCTTCGTCGTACTACAACTCGCGACTCTATACAGAGCTATCACACTCGGCTGATGAGGCTGACATCGGTCACGTGAATCCGTTTCCCGACGGGCTCAAGAACTCGATCATTCTCGGAAGTTCGGAGAACATGGACGAGATTCCGGATAACTCGCTCCACTTGATGGTGACGTCGCCGCCGTACAACGTCACAAAGGAATACGATGATGACTTGTCCCTTGACGAATACCTGAGACTTCTATACGAAGTCTTTACTGAGTCCTATCGCGTCTTGGTGCCAGGTGGAAGAGCCTGTATAAACGTAGCCAATCTGGGTAGAAAGCCCTATATTCCGCTCTCCGACTTCATCTCAATGATGATGAGAGAAATCGGCTTCCATATGAGAGGCGAGATAATCTGGAACAAGGGTGCTGGAGCCGGTGTCTCGATGGCTTGGGGCAGTTGGAAATCAGCCTCGAACCCTGTACTACGTGATGTTCACGAGTATATTCTGGTGTTCTCGAAAGGTTCCTTTAGTCGAAAAAAGCCGACCAACAACGGGGATACGATTGAGAAGGACCAGTTCATGGAGTGGACCAAATCGGTATGGACGATGAATACCGAATCTGCAAGAAAGGTTGGACATCCTGCTCCGTTCCCTGTCGAATTGCCTTATCGACTAATCCAACTCTATACCTTTCAGGATGACGTAATCCTCGATCCCTTCATGGGAAGTGGGTCCACGGCAATTGCAGCGCTGAAGTCCGATCGTTGCTATGTTGGGTACGATGTTGAAGCAGAATATATCGAACTTGCTCGCGAACGAGTTGCTCCATACGAGCAGCAACTCAGCCTAGGTCTGTAAGTGCTTGCGCCGGTCGCTGAATGATAGCCAATGGCTACCTCCATCAGTCCCGCACCTCGAACTCCGCCAATTCGAAGAGACCACCGTTTGCCGCGTCGATGTATTTGACCAGTTGATGCGGGGCCTCTTTGGCGATCCAGACGCGGGATTGGCGGTCCCCTTCGTCCAGCACAACGAGCCAGGCGTCGAACGAACCAGCCGGCGTCTCCACGGGTTCGTCCCCCAGCACCGTGACGGTCGTACGCCCCATGCGCGATGTCACAGGCAGAAAGGTGTTTACCTTCGTGCTGTAGCCGGGCTCCAGCGGCAAGGTGCGCACCAGCATGGGCAGCGCCCTGGCGTCACGTGTGTCACTTGGCACGCTCACGGTCTCGAAGGTCGTGACGTCCTCTTTGGTAGTGAGTTCCAGGTCAACCCGGCCGGAACTATAGGTGGCGGCCACCCGCTCCTGGCCGTCTACGGCGGTGCGGAGGAGCGTGGACGCGAGGGCGCGAAAGCCCTGCGCGTCCATGTCGACGGAGAGGCGCTCCTCGTCGCCCTGTGTCTGCGTCAGCCGCTCCATGCGCCAACTGTCCGCACCCAGCGCCTGCATGCCATAGCGAACCGCGCCCGCAGGCTCGCCGTCCACGTCTGTGACGCGATAGATGCTCGTCTCGCCCGGACGCCAGACCGCCTCCCCGAATCGCAAGGCTTGCGCTTCGGGGCCGCTGCAGCCGCCGAGCGCGAGGAGCGCGGTAACCAGCATCAACGTGGCCAGGACTTGCGGCAGACGGTTACTCGACACGGTTCGCACCTCCCTGCACACGCCGATCAGGCATGCGTTTGCATCCACCGAATCGCGGCCGCGGCAAGGGATGCGGAGCCGATGGGCAAGGAGTCCTCATCCAGGCGGAAGTCCGCACGGTGCACCATGTACTGCTTGTCCCACGCTGGGTTATGCGTGCCCAGACGCAGGAAACACCCGGGCGCCTTTTCCGCCATGTAGCTGAAGTCCTCTGCGCCCATGCCCAGTTCGGCGACGCCGACGTTCTCTTCTCCGAGCAGGGAACGGGTCGCCTCTTCCATCACCGCCGTGGCCGAATCGGAGTTGAGCGTGGGCGGGTAGCCGTAGACGAACGACAGCTCGTACGCGCCGCCCAACGCTTCGATCACGCCGCACGCGCGCACAAGTTCCCTGCGCAATAGCTCCCGCGTCTCGGGCGTGTATGAGCGCAACGTTCCCGCCAGTTCGACCGTGTCGGGAATCACATTCTCAACGGTGCCGCCGTGGATCGTGCCGATGGTCACGACGCCGGACTCGATGGGGTTCAGGCGCCGGCTCACGATCTGCTGAATGGCCATGATGGCCTGCGCTGCGAGGACGATGGGGTCGACGGTTGCCTGCGGACGCGCAGCATGTCCGCCTGAGCCGATCACTGTGATGCGAAACTCGTCCGCGGCGGCCGTAATCGGCCCTGGCCGGGTCGCCACCTTGCCCACCTCGACAACAGGGCTGACATGCAGGCCGAAGACAGCGTCGAGCCCATCGAGAGCGCCCTCCTCAACCATGCGCAGGCCGCCGGACTTGCCCTCGTCGTCCTGCGCCTCCTCGCTGGGCTGGAAGAGCAGGCGTACGCTGCCGGGCAG
Organism: uncultured Chloroflexia bacterium; assembly: GCA_963752485.1. GTDB lineage: Bacteria > Chloroflexota > Anaerolineae > Caldilineales > Caldilineaceae > JASGTU01. The sequence continues at coordinate 37,791 of CAVVYP010000005.1, read as the reverse complement.
ACGGCCTTCGTCGGCAAGCTGCTTGAGGATAGTCGCCGCGCCCAGGAGCATGGCGGTATGCGCGTCGTGGCCGCAGGCGTGCATGATGCCGGGCCGTGTGCTGTCGAATTCCGTGCCGTTGATCTCCTGAATCGGCAGCGCGTCCATGTCCGCGCGCAGTCCGACCACGGGACCGTCGGCGCCGCGCACGTGTCCCACTACGCCGGTCTTGGCCACCTCCGTATCGACTTCAATCCCCATGCCTGCCAGGGTCGAAGCGACCAGGCCGGCCGTGCGGTTCTCGGTGAAGGTCAATTCCGGATAGCGATGGATCTCGCGACGCCAGGCGCGAATCTGCTCGTGCAGCGACTTGGCCCGATCAAGGATTTCCGGAGCAGGTATCTCCGATGCTGCCGTTGTTTTCTTGGTATCCATGGCTCTGTTGATTTCCCTGCCGTATGTTGATAGAGTGAGATTGTGGTGTGATGTTGCCGGTCACATGCCGCCCCACAGTGCGCTTCGGCGTTCACCGAAAACGGTGGAGGCGTGGACAGGCCTGGGGCCATTATACTACTGATTCCCGAATCACGTGGTGAATGCGGGCAAACTTCTCGAGACTTCGAACCGTCCTTCGTTTTCGTTCTGCAAAAATCACTGAGGAATTCTACCAACATGCAAGAACAACTGACCGAAGCGGCGGCGATTCTGGCGCAGGCGAGCCGCGTCGTCTGTCTCACGGGCGCAGGCGTCAGCGCAGAGTCCGGCGTGGCCACGTTTCGTGACGCGGACACGGGGCTGTGGTCCAAATTCGACCCGGCGCAGTTGGCGTCGCAGCGCGGGTTCGCTGCGGATCCGGGTCTTGTGTGGCGGTGGTACATGGAGCGTCTGGCGAAGATGTCGACGGTGCAGCCGAATCCGGGGCACGTTGCGCTGGCGCGCCTGGAATCGCTCGTTCCCCACTTCACTCTCGCCACGCAGAACGTGGATGACCTGCACGAGCGGGGCGGCAGCGTGTCCGTCCTGCATCTGCACGGAGCCATCAGCCGCTACCGCTGCAACGGCTGCCGCATGCCCTACGTTCTCTCCACAGAAGATCGCGCCGCGGACCTGCCGCCCACCTGCCCGCACTGCGCAGACATGATCCGGCCCGATGTGGTGTGGTTCGGGGAGATGCTGCCGGCCGGCATTCTTGCGGAATCACAGCGCGCGGCCCGCTCTTGCGATGTCATGCTCGTCATAGGCACCAGCGGCATCGTGTACCCGGCCGCCGAGTTGCCGTATCTGGCGCAAGAAAACGGCGCGACGCTCATCGAGGTCAACCCGGAAACGACGGAGATCACGGCGCTGGCCGGCATTGTCCTGCGTGCGCCCAGCGGAGACGCGCTACCGCGCCTCGTCGAGTTGATGGCAGGTGGTCCCGGTTAGTCCGCCTGCGGTTCCCAGACGAACTGACCGCCAGTGATCTGCGTATCCAACTGCTGGCTCGCAACGCCGGCGCGTACGGAGAGGGGACCCGAACCGGCTTGCCTGCGAACCGCCAGACGGTAGTCCTGTGGCGAGATATTGGCCGGCAACCGATATTGGAAGCGGACGCTGTGCTCCGTTCCCGGCAGCATCTCGAAGTATCCGGAGAAGACGGCCGTGCCGTTCTCGCCCAAGGAGACCTCCACGGAATCCGGATTCAGGCCCTCGGCGTCGAGCAGCTCGCTGCCGGCCGGCACATATAAGCGCACGTAATCGAAATAGCAGCGCTCGATCATGGCATCGTAGTTGTCGCCGTAGCGGGGCGTCTGGTCACAAACGTGCCCGGGAACCTCCACAGGATGGCGATAGGTGATCGTCACATCCGCCAGCGCAGGCTGGTACTCGCCGTCGGGCCACGCCACCACATAGTCAAGGGAACGCTCCAGCACCGAATCCACCTTGTTATAACCCATGTTCGTATCTACCAGGGCGAGCAGGTCAGCCCCGTCCACGGGCTGCAGGGCGCCGTTCCAGCCGTGTGCGGCAAATATGGCGTCCGCGTCCGGGTTGGCCATCCAAATCTGGATGGCGCGTTCGTCCAGGGCGGCCTTGGCTGCATCCGCCACAGCAAGCGGATCGTAGTTGCCGCTGCGAATGCGGTTGAGCGCGGCCTGCGCCAGCGCGGGCATGAAATCCTTGCGCTGCTTCCACCACTCTTGCATGCCCGCGGACTCCTTGGTATCGCCCGTCTCGATGGGCCGGTCCCAGAAGAGCTTGATCTGATCGACCAGGTTTTCGCCGGTCACGCGCTCCTCGCTGCCCTTCACCTTGAGCGGACCCAGTGCGCCGACCAGAAGTTCCACCGCGCGCAAGTCGACGGTGATCACGCCGTCCACCAGGGCGCCGGCGTCCTGGTTGTACAACGTGCGCGCCAGGTTGCCGGACGTCGGCAAATCAGGCGACCAGTTCGAGTCGCGGATGAAGACGAGGTCGATGCCCATATGTTCCTGCATGGGCTCCGGCGCCCAAGGATGATCGACGTCGTCGCGGCTGATGTTGTAGCTGTCGGTCAATTCAATGTCGCCGGGGACGCCGTTCTCCAGCGTGACCAGGCCGACTGCGCTGATGAACCCGCCCGTGGCGCGCAGCTCGTGGTTGTTCTGGACCAGGACGAGATAGGTGCGCGGACCTTCAAAACCAAGCAAATCGGCCGCTTGTGGCGAGAGGGCGAGGCCGGCTTCGACCAATTCGGAGATCGACTGGAGTTGGGCCACGGGCTCGGCGGCAACCGGCAACAAGCCGGCGGCGTCGATCCGGCGCAGGGATTGGCGGGCGATCGTTGCGCGCTCGCCAAGGATGGAGAATGTCTCCGGATTGGCGGCGAGGGTCTGCGCGGCAAGCTGCTGCAGAGGCGCTTCGAGCTGCGCCGCCTGCTCCTCCGTCACCAGGCGCAAGCTCTCGTTGGCGATGAACGCGTATTCCTTGCCCGCGACAAGGAGATCGGGCATGGCGGCAATCGTCGGCCCGACTCCGGGAACGACTCTTGCCAGGCGCAATATCGGTGCGAAGGGTCGCATCTCGCGTTCCAGCGCAGCGGTTGAACGAGCCGCCTGGTCCAGGGAAGGCTGTATGCGCGCCAGCGACCCGGTATCCAGGTCGCCGCCGGCCACTTGGCGCAGTTGCGCGGCGCTGTTGTAGGCGGCCATGCCGTGCAGGCCGACGCGGACTACCTTGTAGGCCAGGACCAAGAGCAACACAATCGCAACGACACGCAGCAGAAATCTCCACTGGCGACGATCTTGCGACTCGTCTGCAGGCTCATGTAAGGATTCCAGCATGGACGGGGGCGTCGATGCCGGTTCGGATTGGCTCATGAAAACTCGGCTTTGTCGTATGCCACGTACTGCTCCACGGCGCAAGTGTCGGGCGTGTACCGGCGTGTCGGAACGCACACCTGACCGTAGTGCAAGCATATCATAGAGTGGCAGGGACGCGGCAACGCTGGACGGTCAGAAGCAATGCTGTGGGCGATGCGGACATGCACGCGGCCGGCGCATCAGGGCGCGTATCGCCAGACGGCGCCGTCCGCTTCCTGTTGGCTCGCGGGTACGGAGTCAAGCGGCTCGACGAAGTAGATGGGGCGGATGCCCGCGTTCTGGTTAAGCAGTTCTTGGAAGCTCTCGTCGATTCCGGCAACGCCCGGGTAGAGTTCGCCGAGGAGCCGGCGGTACCAATCAAACTGGTAGAGTGATTCATTCACGATGACGGCGCCAGGCGCCTGCTGCAGAAGCTCACCGGAGCCCCACGCCCCGTACCAGACCGCGAAGGTTTGCCGGTCGCCGCTGCTGGCCACAATGCTTTGCGGTTCGATTTCGGCTATGACCGCGTCCAGCCATGCGGCCGCCGCGCGGTCGGTGCGCAGGGAAAGCTGCGGCCCGCGCACGATTGCCATCGCCACAACAGCCGCCATCAGCAAACCGCTTGCTGCGAACGTCAGCCGGCTCCGGGAGACAGTGTAGCGGGCGGCCAGCCAATCGACCACGGCGACGACGCCCACGGCCAGCAGAAGGGCCACCAGCCACACCGCGGGCAGCAGATAGAGCCGGCTGTCGGTCGTGGTGTAGAGCACTGCTACCAGACTGACGGGAAGGAGCCACAGCAGCGCAAATGTGCGCAGGGCCGGTTGTTCGCGGTCCCAGTGCGCCAGACCGGCCGCGGCAACCGCCAATCCGATCGGCGTGAATTCCACTGCCAGGGTGCGCGCCCACGCGGCAGTTCGCAGCCCGAATCCGCCCCATGTATGTTCGGAAAAGTAGGCGCGATACGCCTGTCCGCTCACCAGCCACCAGAAACCGCGCCAGTTGTCCGCGTACCCCCAGTTGACGGGAGGCGGGCTGCCGTCGCCTGCGGCGGCAATGGGAATACGCATGTAGAGCGTTGCCGCCACTACGGCCGCCGCGCCCGCCGCGGCCGCGGCGCGCCATGTCAGCAGGCTGCGTCCATGTGCGCGCCACAGCCAGTAGGCTGCCGCAGGCAAGAAGAGGATGAACGTGAGATGGTTGGCGATGCCCAGGCCAACCACTACGCCCACCGTAGCGAGCTTGTCCGGCCGGAGGAGGACGGCGCCGGCCAGCAGCGCAACAAGCAGGACGTGCAGCGTGTAGATTTCTGTGAGAACGGACTGGCTCCATAGCAACGGGCTCACGGCCCACAGCATCCCGATGCCTGCCGCCAGCGCCCAGCGCGGCCGCCGTACGCCAGCAACCTGGCCGGTAACGTGGCCGGCGACCAGGACTGTCACACCCACGCTTGCGGCAGCCAGCGCAGCGCTCAGCAGATTTCCCAGTCGGGCCGGCGACGCCTGCGGCACGAGGATGTTGCCCGCCCACAGCCACGCTTGCAGTAGGAGCGTGTAGAGGGGATAGCCGGACGGATGTGGCACGCCACCGGAGACGGCCGCGGCCACCAGGTCGCCGCCGTCCGATCCCTGGTGAGCCCACGTGAGGTCCGGCGCGGCGGTCAGCCAGTAGACCAGAAAGGCAAGCCCTGCGGTAAGGCACGCTGTAACAGGGCCGATCCACAGGGCTTCTCGTCTTGCATGTTCAGTTTGCGAAGCTTTCGAAGCAGATTCCGAGTCTGCTGCTGCCACAGGCGGTGACACAGGTTCAGATGCAGGTTTCGCCACGAGGCTGCGCCGCCTTCCTCCCCTGGGTCACAATGACGGTCACACTGTGTTGCCGGCCGGCTCAAGACGCATCTGCAGCTCCACCGCTGCCGTGCGCCGCCGGCGCGCTTTTGGAAGAGCGCGCTACTGGAAGTCCGGAAGTAGCACGGGTGGCATGCCGATTGTGATGCTGCCGGATGCATACCCAGTGTTGGAACCCTGCGCGGCCGCCAGGTTGTCAAACACGACGCCGTCGTCAAGGCTCTCCACTACGCGCACCGTCAGCTTCAAGCGCACGTCTTCGCCGGCCGGGATGCGGTCCCAGGTCGCCAGCACGATTGGCTCCCCTGTCGGGGCTGTCTGCTGGGTCACGGCGCCTTCACCGGATGCCGAAGCGCTGACCAATTCGAGTTGCGGCGGCAACTGGTCGCTCACCTCCACATCCAGCGCGTCTTCCAGATTCGGATTGGACACCTGCAGGTTGAGCTGGCCGGTCTCGCCCTGGCTGAGGAAGCGCGGCACCAAGTTCACTTTGAGCTGAAGCGGCAATGTAGCGTCCACGGTGGCAGTCGGGGAATCCGACGCGCTGACCGGCGCTTGTGCGGATGCGGCGCCCGCCACCGGCGCACCGGCAGCCGCGTCCGCATACACGGGAATCACGTCGGCGGATGTGGCGCGATCGAAATCCAGACTCAGCAGTTGAGCGCTGACCCAGCCGCCGAGTTCCGTGCCCGGGATGCAGCAGACGTACAGCCATGTGTTCTCGGCGTTGCGCCAGAGAACGTTGACCACGTCCCCGGCGGACAAGGACCCAACCACCGGGTAGTCTACGCCGGGCCCTTCGCGTACGTTCAGCGTGACGACGGTGACCGTGGCCGTCAGTCCACTGGCCGGAACCGCCGATTCGCCGGCGATCACGAAGGCGGGCACTTCCCGGTCAGACGGAGCGGCGCCGCCGGTCTCTGATCCGGAGCCGCCGCTGTCACCGCCATCCGGCCGCGGCGTTGCCGTGGCTACGGGATCCGCGCCCGCTGTGGGCGTCGGCTTGGGCACGGTCTGGTACTTCGTCGATGAAGGCGGCGCGGCCCAAGCCGGAGCCGACACGCCGAATGCCAGCGCCAACAACAGCAGCGTCGCAATAAAGACCCAATAGCGCCGTCCCCACCCAATACCTTGCTGAATCATCTTATCCCCCACTCGCGAATTCATTCGCCGAATCTTCACTTGCGCCAACTTCAGTACTTGCCAAACTTACTTCCGCCGAATCGAAATGTGCCAATCAGATATCCACTGCCCAGGGCCAACGCCCGCAGCAACAGCAGAAACGGTCCCGCCAGCGCCAGTGGCCACCAGCGTCGCGCCAACTTGATCAGAAATGGCCCCGACAGAACGCCGAAAACGCCCATGCCCGCGGCCAACAGACCCCATGCGAAACGCAGACGTGGCGACCACAGCGCGGCCAACGAAAGCAGAGCGACAGGAACCAGCGCGGCCACCGTCACGATCTGCGCCTTCAACGCTTGCGGCGTGTGGCTGTCGCTCACGATCCGCTGCGGGTAGCGGCGCGTCACCAGCGCCTTCCAATAGCCGATGTAATACTTGCGCCTGGCGTACTCCCGCACTGTCTCGTCGTGGAGATGCCATACTTGCGCATCCGGCGCAAAGACGAGTCGATAGCCCTTCTCCGCAAGGCGAAAGCTGAACTCCTGATCCTCCACACTTGCCGTCGGAAAGACGGGATCGAAGCCGTCGTTCTCCAGGAAGACGTCACGTCGATAGCCGGCCGAATACGTGTCGATGAAGTCGATCCGGTTCCGGCCGCGCATGCGGTCGTATCGATCCTCGTACTCCGCCTGCACGAAACGCGGGACGAGCCCCGTCTGGTCACTCAAATAGGCGCCCTTCGCGCCAGCCACCTTTTCGTCCTCGAACGCGGCCGCCATTTGCTCCAGCCAGTCCGCCTCGGGTGCGCAATCGGCGTCGGTAAACAACACTACCGGCGCATGCGCTGCAGCCGCCCCGCGATTGCGAGCCGCAGCAGGACCGGCGTTCTGCTGGCGGATGCAGGCGATGTGAACCCCGGGGTGGTCCGCGCACCAAGCCTCGACCACGCCGGCGGCGCCGTCCGTGGAGCCGTCGTCTACGACGATGATCTCGTAGTCCGAGGAGGGCCACGTCTGGGTCGCCAGTGCGTCCAGACAGCGCGGCAAGACGCTTGCGCCGTTGTATACGGGAACCACGACTGTGACGCGCATTACTCGAAAGCGCTCACCGCAACCTGCAGCAAATACACGCGAGCATCGCTTTGGCTGCGCACTGCGCTAGTTGGGCGCAGCCACGAGGTCGGCCACAGCAAAGACGCGATGCGTGGTTGTGAATTCCGGCCAGCCCGCGATCAACGTCAGTTGCGCGCCGCCAGCCGCTTCAACGTCCGTCACTGTAACAAATGCCAGGGCACGCGCCGTCTCTTCCTCGCTAGCCCCGGAGATTGGAATCGGCTCCGACACTTCGCGCACGCGATAGACGAACTCCAGCCCGTTCTCGTCCGTCAGGCGCACTTCCTGTCCCGGCGTCACGCTGCCCAGGGCCAGCGGTTCCAGGAGCGCCTCGCCGTCTGCTTGGCGTCCGGACAACAGCACGTTGCCCGCAGCGCCGGCGCCGGCGCTGTTGGCATGCCAGCCGACGGAATCGAGCGGCACGTCCCAGCTTGTCGTGCGCTCGCCGTCTAGGGTAACGACTCGCCAACCCATCGGCGTGACGGGCGCGTCCAGGCCTATGTCCGCAATCACCAGGCGTACGGGCGGGGCCGCTGCATCCGGAGCTAGGGGTGTGACATCTTCCGCGCTATCGGACTCCGCCGGCGCCTGCACAGGGCTGGTTGCCTCGCCGCCTTCAAGCACAGTCTCGCCCGAAACCAGAGGCTCACAGGCAGCCAGCAACAGAAGCAAGAACATGGCGACGATGACCTGGGCCCAAAGACGATAGATCACAGTTGATTGAGTTGGAGTTGATGCCTGCGCTGGTCCTGTCATGGCCGAGTCCGTTCGTTTGTGATGATGGCGCGACGCTATGGCTGGTACATCTTGCGTTGGATCTTCTGATTCGATTGGCTGACATTCTAGACTCAGGCGCGGTTTCGTGCAAACGATCCCCGATTTCGCCGGTCTATTGGCCGGCAGATCATCGAGTAATTCCGCCCGAGAGGTGCAGCCGCCTACCTCTGAGCCGCATACTGCATGCGCGCCACAGACCATAGCGAATACGTCGCTGATGGCAGCGAAGGTTACGCCGTACATATGCGGGTCCCGGATCGTCACGGAATTGGCCGTTGTCTTGCCCGCACGCCTGCGCATCCTGTACAATGACGGCGGGAGGGCATGTGTCCCGGTGGGCGCCCTGGTCTTCAAAATCAGTGGCAGGCGGTGCAGAGCCGGCTGCGGTGGGTTCGACTCCCATGCCTTCCCGCCTCCGCAGGCGACCGCACTCGCCGCACGCGGCATCATCGGGACCTCTTGACGGCAACGACAGTGAGCTTATGGAAATTCCACTCTTCGAAGACGATCAGCCCCTACACATAGAGCGCATCGTGCTCTATCCGTATCCGGACTTGCAACGCATCTGGTCCCGCTGCTGGCTGACGGCCGTGCAAGAGATGCATCCAAACCTGGAGATTCGCGTCTTCGCGACCGGATGGCACAGAGGACAACAGCACCTTCCTCATGGCGCTTGACACACAGAAAGTCGAGACGACGCTGCACATGCGAAAGCCGGTTCCCGGGGCCACCTATCGCGTCGTGGCCGAGCTCAGCGACGGACTCAGCACGGAGGCGCAGGTTCTGGACCGGCAGGAATTTGACCTGATCCTCGAGTTCCGCGACGCCGAACGGAGGGAGCCCGGCTTCGGCATGGGCGTCGACTGGGACAGCCTGCGCGATGGCGGCGCACAGTGAGTCCGGCCGGTCCAACCATGCCCGCACGCACGTGTGACATCCTGACCTATGCGCTCCACCGCGGCGACGCAACGAGCCAGCACACATTCGAGCTGGCGCGGGTCCTGGCGCAGATTGGCTTCCGCCCGGCGATCCTCAGCAACTATGCGCCACACGACCTGCCGGCCGATATCCGGCCCATTGCACGGCAGGCATCCTACGCGTCGTACACGCCGCGGGCCGATCTCACGATCTTGCAGTATCCGCTCTGGTTTCCGCTGGCGGAGCGATTTCGCGAGGCGCCGGCGCGCACGCGTCTTCTGGTACCACGGCGTGACGCCGCCCGAGCACTGGCCCGTACCGGAGGAGCGCGATCTGTTGCGCACGTCGCAGATTCGCACAGAGTTGGCCAACTACGCGCATCTTGCAGTGGCAGCCAGCCCGTTCACGGCCTCTGAGCTGCACACGCAATCCGGCTATCCGGCGGACCAGGTGCGCGTGATCCCCTTGGGCGTGGACATCGAGGCGTTTTCCGCCACGCCAGACCGAGCGGAGCTCGCACGGCTACGCGACACATTGGCGCCTGAACGATAAGCGCGTCCTGCTGTATGTGGGTCGCGTCGCCGGCAACAAACGCATCGACGTTGCGATCGACGCGCTGGCGCGGCTGGCGCGCGACCATGCCGATCTGCACCTGCTGATCGTGGGCGACGACCGCAGCGGAATCGCCACGCAGGTACTGGCTGGCGAACTGCGACGCCGCGCACAAGAGGTCGGCATCGCCAACCGGATCACGTTCACCGGCCGCGTACCGGACGTCGCGCCCTACTATCATTTGGCCGACGTGTTTGTGCATCCGAGCCACCATGAGGGATTTGGTGTGCCACTGGTGGAGGCCATGGCTACGGGCGCGCCCGTAGTCGCCAGCGCCAGCGGGGCGATGCCGTGGCTCCTGGACGCGGGGGCAACTGGTGACGAGGGAGGCGCAGGCGCTGCCGGCCTGCTCTTTCGCGCCGGACGATGCGGAGCAGCTTGCGGATCAGCGTGGCGGAATTGCTTGCCGCGGCCGGATTTGTATGCGCGGCTTTGGAGCGCGGGCGGCAGCGCGCGCCGGCATTTTGACAGGCAATCCTTCCGCATGCGCGCCGGTCTCGCCCTCTGCGAAGCCATCGAGTTACAGACTGCGGGCGTCCCTGTCCGGAGGCGGCACGGGCGCGCTCCACTCTCTACGGACAGGCCGACACCATGCCGCGATCCTTCGCCGTTGCCTCGAGGGTTCCGCTGTTGGGCAAACGCATCGCACAGGCCCGCTCCATCGGCACGGTGCATCTTAAGGAGGCCTACTTCGACCGCGTCATGGAGCAACAGGTCAGCTTCAACCGGGCCCTCGCCGGTTCCATCGACGCGCTCTCCACGGCAGATCGCAGACACGATCGCCGTTCTCGACGAGGAAGCCCGCCGCCCATGAATGTCGGCATCTTCAACCGTTGGCTTTCCACGCTCGGCGGCGGCGAACGCCACAGCCTCGCCGTCGCCGCTCATCTGGCGCGAGATCACGAAGTTGACGTGATCAGCCACACACCGGTACATGCAGATGCAGTCGCCGCCAGGCTCGATCTGGACCTGGACAATGTGCGCTTTCGGGCCGTCCCACAGCGTCCGCCTGCTGAACTTGGCCCGTTTGTGAGCCAGTATGATCTCTTCATCAACGCATCCAATGCCGACTTCGTCCCTCCGGCGGCGCGGCGAAACGCTATGCTGGTCTATTTTCCCATTCCGTTGCCCCTGCAGCGAAGACAACGTCTGCGCCGCTTCATTGCGCGCAGGACGATTCGGCTTGGGCATGCAGCCGCGACTCGTCGACGGCGTCTTTGGCCCCGAGGACATCGCCGGTCTGCGCTCGCACGGTCTGGACCGGAGCGCACAGATCGTGCTGCCGGCCTCCGCCTATCAGCCGTACCAAGTCGATCTCTCGTTGGCGTCCGCCGCGCCCACGGTCACGGCGGCGGAACTGGACCTTGACGGCGACCTGGTGCGCCGCGTCGACTTCATGCGCACGGACCTGTTCGTTCCCGTCACGCTGACCGCGCCGCCAGGCGCTGACCGGGTGCTGACGATTACGGCGCTGGGCGGAGAAGCCTTGGACACGAATGTGCGGCCGTATCTGCGCATGACGCCGCTGCAACGTCGACACGACACGAGCGCGCACATATACCATCGCGCGTTCCATCAGCGCTGGCCGGACGTGGGCGTGCGTCTGCAAAACATCATGCCGTCGAACCTGACGGACATCGTCGAAGGGTACGATCTGTTGTGGGCCAATTCCCGCTACACGCAGCGCTGGATCAACGCGTACTGGAACATGCCCAGCACGGTCCTCTATCCGCCCGTCGCCGTCGATCGATTTGCGCCGGGCAGCAAGGGCCGGCGCATCCTGAGCGTGGGTCGCTTCTTCGCGGGGAATCACAACAAGAAGCATCTCAGCATGGTCTATGCCTTCCATCGGCTGCTGGCGGACGGTCTGACGGGATGGGAGCTCCACCTTGCCGGCGGCAACACGCCCGGCCAGCGCCACGAAGACTATGCGGAGGAAGTGCGCACCGCCGCGCAGGGGCTGCCCGTCCATATCCATACGGATCTGCCGCAGGACGAGCTCGTCCAACCTCTATGCGACCAGTTCGATTTACTGGCATGCGGCCGGCTATGGCGAATCGCCGACGAAGCAGCCGGGAAGGTTCGAGCATTTCGGCATTTCCGTGGTGGAGGCGATGGCCGCGGGATGCGTTCCGGTCGTCGTCGGCCAGGGCGGGCTGACGGAGCTCGTGCGCCACGAACACGATGGCTACCTGTGGTACACTAGCGACGAACTGCGGACACACACCAAGCAACTCGCCCAGGACGCAGCGCTGCGCAGCCGCATGGCGCAGGCCGCGATCGTCAGCAGCCGGCGATTCGCCAGGGCGGAGTTCGACAGGCGACTGGAAGAGTCGCTTGCCCCGCTCATGCGCTAGCGGCTGCAGCGATCCGCAGCGCCGTGTTTGCTTGCTATGTATGCCGACCCTGTCCGCCGCACCTGGAAACCGTAGCCGATGAGCAGCTAGTCATGCCAACCACGCCCGCGGCCAGCATTGTGGTCGTCAACTACAATGGGGCCGTCCATCTGCCCGCCCTGCTCGCGCATCTGGAGCAGCAGACGACCCGCGATTTCGAGCTGATCGTCGTTGACAACAGCTCTGTGGATGCCTCGCTGTCGATCCTTGACAAAGCCAAGAATCGCACGCCGTTCCAGATGAGCGTACTCCGTAACCTGCGCAATCTCGGCTTCGGGCCGCCGACGAACCAGGGCATACGCCGCAGCAGGGCCCCGTGGATCGCCACACTCAATAACGATACGCGACCGGAACCAGAGTGGCTTGAACGCATGCTCGACGCAGCCGGACCCGGCGCCGCGCGCACGGGCATGGTCGGCGCGAAGCTGCTGCGCGCCCAGAATCCGTCGCAGATCGACTCGGCCGGCATCGCCGTCGACTGGACGGGCATCGCCTGGGACTGGCGCGGCGGAGAGGCGGACGACGTATCAGAGTCAACCCCGCTGTCGATCTTCGGTCCCTGCGCGGGCGCAGCGCTCTATTCGCGCGCCATGCTGGATGAGATCGGACTGTTTGATGAGGACTTCTTCGCCTACATGGAGGACGTGGACCTGGCATGGCGCGCGCGTCTGGCCGGCTGGGGCGCAGTACTCCAACCGCAAGCGCGCGTGCTGCACGCACACTCCGCCACGCTGGGGGACGCATCTCCGCGCAAACGCTATCTGCTGGCGCGCAACAAGGTGTGGCTGCTCGTCAAGGACTACCCCGCCCCAGACGTGGCGCGGCGCCTGCCCGCGATCGTGGCGTATGACGCCATGGCCACGCTGTACGGCATGTCTACCCGGGCCGACTTTGCATCCCTGCGCGGACGGGCCGCGGCGATGCGCCGGCTCCCCTACTTCCTCGAAAAACGGCGCCGCATTCAGTCCCGTTGGCGCGACGTCGACAACTGGCGGCGCGCCGTCTCTCCAATGGAGGCGCCGTGGGCCGTGTCGAGTCGCTATGCACACCTCCGGCACACGCCGCCGGAGGCAGAATCGATGAGTCACCACGCATGACGAGCTACCGGCCGCAACACATATACACGGTCCTCGCGCTTGTCAGCACGGTCATCGCCGCCCTGTTCGCCTGGGATCTGATACAGGGCGTGGAGGCGGGCTCCGTACTGTTCTTCGCGGTTAGCCTCGGACTGCTGGCCTGGTCGGTCCGCGCGGCGCTCACCCGCGTATCGTTGACGCCGGATCAGTTAATCGTGAAGGGGCCGCTGTCCCGCACGCGCCAAGTCGACTACGGCCAGATAGTAAGCGTGACGGAAGAGGGCAGAACCGGGAAGTCGATTGTCGTCGTCTATCATCCCCGCTCAGCGGACGGGCTTGTGGACCTCGACCGGGCGCAGACGGTCGACCTCCCCGCCGTACAGAACCAGGATGCGCTCTACGACGCTGCTCGTGGCAGAGGGCTCCCGCATGATCCCGATCAAGCCGGAGCTCTCGACGCGACCGCTGCGGCAGGTTGACCATCCGGCCGCAGCGCAACTCGTCTCCCATGTGATGGGCCGCGCGCCGTATAGTTTGGCGCTGGACACGGAACGCTTCGAGCGGGAAGTGACTGCGCCGGAGCCGCCCACAGTCTATCCAGTCCGCTGGCAGCGGCATCTGCAGATCGGCGCATGGCGGGCCGGCCAGCTCGTCGGCCTGATCGACCTGGCCGCGGGCCTGGACAGCGACAGCCTCGACCTGCCGGACTACCAGCCTATCGGACTGATCCGATTCCTGGCTCTGCCGGAGCGGGAGGAGCTGGTGAACGACGTCAGCCACCTGCTCTTCGAACGCGCCAACCAATTCTGGAAGGCCGCCGGCGTCGGCTATGTCAAAGCGTTTCACATCAGCACCGGATATCCTTCTTTCCAGGCAGGGGCGGGCGTCCTCCCTGGCGATTGGGATGAACATGTGCGCGTGCTGACGACGGCCGGCTTCCAGTTCCAGCGCCGCTACTATTGTTTGCACCGGGCGCTGAGTACGCCGCTGGAAGAGTCCGTTCCCGGCGGCAGACATCAGCCTCGCCTTCCGCGGACCACACTCCGACCGCACGTATGAGATCTACTACCGGCGCACGGAGTGGGTGGGCCGGGCGCGCAGCCGCGTGATCATGCCGCGGACGGACGATGCACGCGGGCCGTTCGCGTATCTCGCCCACATCGAGATCGAACGCCGCTGGCGGAGGCAGAATTTCGGCCGATGGCTGTTGCGCCGGGTGATCAACGACGCCACCATGCAGGGTATGCCGGAGATTGCCGTCCACGTCTCGCACGAATACGGCGCGGCGCTAAATCTGCTGGCGGAACATGGCTTCGAAGAGTTGAACTATCGCGGCTACACCCTGGACCAGACGCTCAGTGAGTGAATCGCCTGCCGCCCGCCATATCCTGTTCATAACGGGAGAGTATCCGCCGCAGACCGGCGGCGTCGGCGCCTATACGCAGAAGCTGGCGCACGCGCTCGTCGACCTTGGCTGGCAGGCAAGCGTGCTGACGACGGCGCAGCTCGCCGAGCAGACTGCCGCCGCGCCTGGTCCGCGTCTACCCGAGCGTGGAACGATGGGACTGGCGCATATGGAGCCAGGCGCCGCGTCTGGCGGAGAGAATCCGGGCCGGTTGGCTCCACGTGCAATACCAGACTGCAGCGTTTGGCATGAACCCGTCCGTGAACTTGCCGTGGGCAGATGGCAACGGTCCGGCCTGCGCGTGGCATGGACCTACCATGACCTGCTCCCGCCCTACCTCTTCCCGAAGGCGGGCGATCGGCTGCGCATGAATGTCACCCTGCGCCCGGCGCGGACATGCCGACCTCACCGTCGCCACCAACGAAGGCGACCGGCTGCAGCTTGAAGCAGTACGCGAAGAACCTGGCCCGCATCCCCATTGGCAGCAACATCCCCGGCGCCGAAGTGTCGTCGGCGCAGCGGGAGGCCATCCGCACAAAGCTCGGCTATGGGCAGGACGATTTCGTCATCGGCTACTTCGGCTTCCTCAACCGTAGCAAGGGCGGCCTGACCTTGATACGCACCCTCGAGCAGGTGCGCCGCGACCTGCCGCACGCGCGGCTGCTCATGATCGGCGAACGCGTCGGGGCCAGCGACCCCACCAACTACGCCTATCTTCAGGAGGTCGAGGCGCTTATCGATGAACTGGACCTGACAGATTCGGTGCAATGGACCGGGCGGCTGGAGGATGAACAGGTCAGCCACATGCTGGCCGCGGCGGATGTCCTGTTCATGCCCTACGAGGACGGCGCGAGTCTGCGACGCGGGACGCTGATGGCCGGTCTCGCGCATGGCTGCGCCATCGTCACGACAGAGCCGCAGGCGCCCATGCCCGAACTTGTCGACGGGCGGGACCTGTTGCTCGCGCCCGCCGCGGACCCGCACGCCGCGGCGGCAGCCATCCTGCGCATCGCCGGCGACAAGCAACTCGCCAAGACCTTGCGTGCAGGCGCGGCAGCCAGTAGCCGCCAATTCACATGGCAGGAGATCGCCAGGCGCCATGCCGGCCTCTATGAATCGCTCGCAGGCTGAAACGCCTGGCGCCTCCCCCGTAGACCGGGCTGCGGCCGTGCGCGTTGCCGCGCTGACCGTCATCCTCGTCGCCTTCGCCCTGCGCGCCTACCATCTGGACTACCAGAGCCTGTGGAGCGACGAGGGCATCAGCCTGCTACGCGCGGCGCAGCCGCTTGGCCGGCTCTGGCGCAGCATGCCCGTGGAGCATGTGCCGGGCTATTTCGCCCTCTTGCATGTGTGGATCCGGCTCACGGGCGAGGCCGACTACGCGCTGCGCTATGTCTCCTTGCTGCCAAGCGTATTTGCCGTGGCGCTCATGATGCGGGCGGGACGCGATCTGGGCAGCCGGCGCATTGGCCTGATTGCAGGGGTGCTGCTCGCTACCAGCGCCTTCCAGGTCTGGTATGCGCAGGAAGTCCGCATGTATAGCTGGCTGCTGGCCGTCGGGTTGACGTCCACGTGGTGCCTGTGGCTCATGTTTGCGCGTGCGCCGTCGGTGGCCGTTTGGCTGACCTACGTTGCCAGTACGGCGGCGGCCATCTACCTACATTACTTTGGCTTTCTCATCCCCATGGTGCACACAGTCGTCGCCCTCGTGTGGCTGTTCACGCGGCGAGACGTGCGCGGTTTCCTGCGCTGGGCGGCGGCCGGCGCGGCTGTTTTGGCGCTTTTCCTGCCGTGGGCCGCGCGCGCCCTGGAGCTCTTCGGCTTCTCCGGCTGGCGTGCGCCGATCGATCCCAACCGAATCCCGTGGCTGCTGTTGCAGACCTACACCGCGGGCGAAACCATGCCGGAGGCGTGGGCGCGCTGGGTAGCCCTGGCCTACCTGGCGCTCATTCTGCTCGGCGCGGCAGCCTGGCTGCGTCACGAGCGCGCGGCCGGTCTCTTCCTGGTGACCATCGGCGCGAGCGCCGTGCTGCTCACCTGGCTGCTCGTCGTCCGCCAGCCGGACTTCCATGTCCGATACACGATATTCGTCAGCGCACCGTTGACGCTGCTGGCTGCAGGCGGCGTCGCGGGCCTCGACCCGGGGTGGTGGCGCAGAGCGTCCGGGCACACGAGTGAAGCCGAGCGCAGCGCGTGCGGCGATGGCACGCGCGCTGCCGTGGATCGCGCTGGCGGGGCTGGTCACGGCCAACGGCGTTGCCCTGTACCGCCTGTACCACGACACGGGCGTGCACAAGCCGGACTTCCGATCCGCGGCTGCGCACATTCAGGCCAACCTGCAGCCGGGCGACATCGTGCTGGTCGACGGTCCTAATCCGGAGCTGGTCTTTGCCCACTACTATGACGGCGACGCGCCCGTGCATGATCTGCGTGCGCTGGAGGGGCTACCGGATGGCGAGGTCGACGAAGCCATGCGCGACATCACGGCGGGCGCCGGTCGCGCATGGGAGTTGCTCTATTTCAAACCGCCGGGCCCGGTGCAAGTATGGCTGGCCACGCGGGGCTGGGCCGCGACGCCGACGGACCACAACAACATTCGCGTTCAGCTCGTGGGCCTTGCGCAGGAGAAAGGTCGGCAACAGGCGCTTGGCATCCGTTTCGGCGATGCGCTCGAACTCGCCGGCTCGGAATATGACGCCGGTCCCCACCGCCTGGGGACCTGGTGCGTGTTGCGACCGACTGGTTCACGCATGCGAGAGCTCCGGAGTACAAGTTCAGCCTGCGCATTGTGGACGAGGCGGGTGCGGAAGTCTCTACCGTGGACTACATCCCGCAAAACTGGTTTGCGCCCACACACGTGTGGGTCGTGGGGCAGGAGGCCAGGGACCAACACGGCCTTCTTCTGCCCGACGATTTGGAGCCCGGCCCCTATCGCGTTACCCTACGCCTGTATGATCCGTACTCCGGCGAACCGGTTGAGACGGCAGCCGGCGTCGACGTTCCCATCGCAGAATTTATGGTCGAGGATGGGCTTGCGAACGGCCAGTAGACTACCCTATGGCGGCACAGATTTCGCCGGCAACCAAATCCGAAAACGCACACATGCGCTCGCTCTGGCTGAATGCGCGTGCTGCTGCTGTTGATGCTCTTCGCCTTCGCGCGCATCGCGTGGCGCCTGGGCGCAGAAGATCTATGGTGGGATGAGAGCCTGACGCTGCAGCGTGCAGAGTCGTCTCTGTTGCCCCTGCTCAAGAACGAGATCGTACTGGCGGACGGGGTTTCGCAGGTCACCAGTACGGACCAGCATCCCTTCTTCTATTTCCTGGCGCAGGCCGTGCTGCTCCGGCTTGCCGGCAGCGAGGAGTATGCGCTGCGCTTCGTCTCGGCTGCGGCCGCCACGCTGGTGGTCCCCGTGGCCTTCGCGTTCGCTATGCTGTATGTGCGGCGCGAGGTGTTCCCGCGCACTTCGCCGCCGTGGGCTGCCCTGCTTGCCGCGGTGAGCCCCTTCTTCCTCTGGTTCGGACAGGAGGCAAGGCCGTACGCGCTGTGGGCATTGCTCGCGCTGCTCAGCACGTACCTTCTTCTGCGCGCCGCCGAACGGCCGGACGAGAAGGCTGTGCGCTGGCCGTGGATAGCCGGCTACGTTGCAGCGTTGGCCATGTTCCTGTCCACACACTACTACGCTGTGTTTCTGCTGCCGGTACATGCCGTGTTGATCTATCGCGCAGTGCGGGCGCGAAATCGGTTGCTGGCCGCGCTGTTGGGGATTGCGGTGGCGGCGGCGGGGCTGTTGTTGATCGCGGCGGCCTACTGGTACGTCGTCCAGCGACAGGGCGCAGGCGATAACTTCCGCCATATCTCGTGGAAGCTCCTGCTACCCGACCTGCTCAACGCCTTCAGCCTCGGCCTCTCGGTGGACATCAGCCGTGTCCTGTACATCGACGTTCTGTTTGGCCTGCTGGCGCTGGGCGCATCTATCTGGGCGCTGCGTTCGCGCACGGCATGGACGTCGGACGGCTGGGTTCCCGTCGCCATGGTGGCGACGCCGATCGTGGCGGTGCTGCTGGGCGATCGATTCCAACCCATGTATATGACTGCCCGGCATCTGAGCCTGATCGGCGGCCCGTTCATCGTCCTTGTCGGCGCGGGCTTGGGCCTGGTGTGGACGGTACGCCCGTGGCTGGCGATTCTGGCCGGGCTGATCCTGGTTGTGGCCAGCGGCGTCAGCACGAACAATTACTTCACGCAGGAAACGTACGCGCAGGCCGACTTTTCGCGCCTCGCCTCGGACCTGGATGACCGCTTGGCTCCCGGTGATCTGGTGTTGGTCAAGTCGCCCTTTGCCTGGCGCATCTTCGCGTACTACCAGCCGAAGGCCACGGTCAACGGCATGTCCGTTCCAGGCTCCACCGACTACAGCGGCGACATCGACGTATACGGCGCGCCGCTGCTCACCGAATCCTGGACCGACCGCTACGCCTTCCTGGACGAGGTCACGGACGGTCGCCGCCGCATCTGGCTGCTTGTATCCGGCACGCAGGCGCACATGGACCTGGACGGGCGCGTGGAGACATGGCTGGAGGAGAACCTGTTCAAGGTGCAGGAGAACGTCTATTTCAGCCAATCGTCGTTGAAGTCGCATCTCTTCCTGCCGGAAGTCCCCGTGTACGACTCGATTCCCGCCACCATGCGGAATCCAGTGGATCTCGTCTTCGGCGAGCAAGTCCGGCTGCACGGCTATGACGCGGGCCCTGGGCCGCAGACCGACCTGGCCATGCCGCTGACGCTCTATTGGGAAGCTGCGGCGCCCACAGACCGGCGCTACAAGTACCAGATCAAGCTCGTGGAGATGATGGACGACGGCTCGCAGCGCACGATCTCCACCGTCGAGCAGGAACCATATATGGGCGCCATCCCCACCATCTACTGGGACCCGGGCAAGATCATCGTGGAGTACACAGAACTGCCGCCGGCGCAGTGGCCGAGCGCCGGCATCGCTCCAAGACGGGGATGCCTACCGGCTGACGGTGCAGATGTACGACGCCGAGACGCTGGAGAAGCTGCCCGTGACCGCTTCCGGCGACTACCCGGTGGCGGAGGACGGCGCTACGGTCATCCTGCCCTACCGGCCGCAGTAGGCGAGACAATGTCCACGTCAACAGCGCCCGCAGACCGAATGCTCCGACCCTGACGCGACAACCGTCGACTCGCTGCGCGTCAATGAACGGCTGCTCCTGTGGATCATCCTGGGCGGCTACTTTGTGCTCGGCGCATGGTACAGCGTCGCAGTGCCGGCATTCGAGACGCCGGACGAGATCTATCACTACGCCTTCGCCCGCCACCTCTCGCAAGGGAACTGGCTGCCCGTGCAGAGCGACGAGTCTACCGGCCCCTGGCAGCAGGAGGGCAGCCAGGCGCCGCTCTACTACATGCTGGCCGGCTGGCTGACTGCGGGCGTGGACCAGGACGACTTTGACGACGTCGCCGTCTTCAACCCCCGCGCCAACATGGGCAATCCGCTCTTCCCGGGCAACAAGAATCGCATGTTGTACAGCAGCGCGTCGACGCCCATGCGCGGCTCCAACCTGGCATTGCACATGGGCCGCTGGCTGTCGCTGGCCATGGGCGGCGTCACCCTGTGGCTGGTCTATCGCACGGGCAAGCTGGCCTTTGCGGCCGGCTCCCGGAAGCCGCTGATGGCCGCGCTGCTGGTGGCGGCCATGCCGCAGTTCCTCTTCATCAGCGCCTCCTTCAGCAACGACAACATGGTCGTGGTGCTGTCCGCCGCCGTGCTCTACTGGCTGGCGCGCGTCCTGGTCCAGAGCCGCGACCGGCCCGTGCGGGCGTGGGAATGGATAGCGCTCGGCGTGCTGCTAGGCGTGGCCGCGCTGAGCAAGCTACAGGCGCTGGGCCTCTTTGCGCTGGCGGGCGGCGTGGGTCTGGTCGCGGCATGGAGACAGAGGAGCTGGCGCACGCTGGCTGTGGCCGCACTCTCCGTGCGCAATTCCTGCGCTGCTCATCGCAGGCTGGTGGTATTGGCGCAACCACACGCTCTACGGCGACTGGACCGGCGTCAGCCACCTGACAGCCATCAACGGTCTGCGCCAGAAGCCGCTGGACCTGGACGATTTCTGGCTCGAGTTTCGCGGGCTGCGCTATTCGTTCTGGGGTCTTTTCGGCTGGTTCAACATCCTGCTGCCGTCGTGGTTCTACGCAGCAATGGACTTGCTGTCTGTCGTCGCCATCACCGGGGCCGTCCTCGCCGGCCTGGTCGGCCCTGCGCAACGGCGGGCCGGGCGGTGTTCGGGCGCAGCACCGCGCAGGTCAAGCTGCTGCTGCTGGCGTGGATCGGCCTCTCCATAGCCCTGATCCTCTACTGGATGATGCGCGCCACGGGCAGCCAGGGACGCCTCATCTTCCCTGCGCTCAGCGCCATTGCCGTATGGTTCGTCATCGGCCTCGATTTCTGGGTGCGCAGCCTGCCACAGCCGTGGCGCAACCTGGCTTGGGCAATCACACCGGCGCTACTGCTGGGCATGTCGGTCTACGGCGTCGCCGTCGCGATTCCGGCGGCGTACGCTGCGCCAGATGCGGTGGACGGCGTACCGCCCGACGCGCTCTCCACGCAGATCACCTACGGAGACGACGAGGCCATCACGCTTCTTGCCGTGGACGCGCCTGCTCAGCGCTACCGCCCGGGCGACGCTGTGCCGGTGACGCTCTATCTGACTGCACCGCATGCCGTCGACCAAGACTACGAGCTCTTCATCCAGCTTCTGGACGAGCGGGGAGAGGTCCTGGGCAACGTCACGAGCCATCCGGGATGGGGGCGAAACCCCACGTCGCTGTGGGAAGCGGGGGCCGTCTACGCGGACGAGTACGCCGTGCCCGTCACCGGCGATGTGGATCGACCGCTCGCCTGTGCTGGCGAGGCTCTACGCCGGTTTCATCGATCCGGCCACGCAGCCCGACCGGAACCACCCCGTCACGGCGCGGGACGCAAATGGCAACGAGATTACGCCTTTGCTCGCGGACATTCCCATCGCACCACATTCCGCGCCGGAGTTGGCAGAGTACGAGCTGGCCCCCGCGGCACTCCGGTTCGGCGACGCCTTCGAGATCAGCGGGGTGCGCATCCCAACGGCCGTGCGGGCCGGTGAGACGCTGACGACAACGCTGATGTGGACGGCGCAGGCGACGCCGGATGCGGACTACACCGCGTTCTTGCACCTGTTGGATTCCAGCGGGGAGTTCGTGACCGGCCATGACCAGGCGCCGGCGGGCGACCGTTTCCCGACGCGCTACTGGCAGGCGGGTGATCGCATCGTCAGCGAAGCCGCGATGTCGATCCCTGGGGACGTGACGCCCGGCGAATATGCGCTGTGGGTTGGACTCTATGCGACGGCGAGCGAGGGGCAGTCGCGGTTGCCGGTAACCGGCCCCGGCGATGCAGCGGTCGCCAACGACATGGTGAGGCTGGGTGCGGTCACGGTTGTGGGTGAATGACCGCTAGGGAACCAGGATGACCGGGCCGCTGAGCTGAGCCAAGAGGGCGGCATTCTCGCGCGGTAGTACCAACGCGCCCGTCTCGCGCGAAAGAATCGCGCCAAGCTCCCCGCCTGTGGCCGCAAGGACCGTCGCCTCCACACCTTCCTGACGCAGAAGCGCATCGGCGCGGTCGGATCAGTTCGGTCAGCTGTTGCGCGTCGTTCCCCGCCCCACACCAGGACGCGGA
Source organism: uncultured Chloroflexia bacterium (assembly GCA_963752485.1). Classification (GTDB taxonomy): domain Bacteria; phylum Chloroflexota; class Anaerolineae; order Caldilineales; family Caldilineaceae; genus JASGTU01. The sequence goes on along the minus strand of CAVVYP010000005.1, from coordinate 15,489 downwards.
TGGCCGCCCCCCTGCGTTGATGCAGATTGGCGGCAAATCGCAGGGCGCGCTCCGAACCTTCGCTGCCCGTGTAGACCACTGTCAGCGGCGAACGCAATTCGCCTTCGTCGCCCAATATGAGGACAGGCCGGGACGACTTGCGCACGACAGACTGGGCCGTGGAACCCAGCGTGCGTCGACGGCCGCGGCTTGTGCGTCCCAGGCTCACCACGGATGCGGACTGCGACGCGGCCAGCAGTTCGGCGACGACAGGGCCGCGCCGCACCTGGAAGTTCCAGCGCACGGGCCGCCTCTGTGCCTCGCGCGCCATCTGCTGTCGCATGGCGCTGGCCAATGCGCGCAACTGCCGCTCCAGCGAGCGGTCGTCGAGACGGCGCACCGCGCCGGTATATGAGCCGACTTCTTGCAGGTTCGGGAACCCGCACAGGCGCGTGAGGTTGATGTCTTCGACGAAGAGGCCCTCCAGCTCCATACCCAGCCATGAGGCCAGCTCCGCGGCTGCGCGCAGCGCGGCGACGCTGCTCGGCGATGCGTCCAGCGCCACCACAATGCGCTCCGGTCGCCTCCGCGCCCCTCTGTCTGTCTGCTTTTTCGGCCGTCATAATGCGCTCCTTGCCCACGGACTGCGCCGGTCGTATCGAACTGCGCTAGAGCCCCGCATTGCTGCCTCCGTCTGCGCCATCGTCATCCTGTTTGCTGAACGCCCTGCGCTTTTCCGCGAATTCCGCCAGCCGATCCTCCACCATGTGGTTGATCGATCCCTCCGCATAGCGCCCGTCTTCGTCTCGTTCGCCGGCAGGGACGCCGGTCAAGATTTCGATGCCCTGATCGATGGTGTCCACTGCATAGATGCGGAACCGGCCCGCCTCCGCCGCCTCCACCACATCGCGCCGCAGCATCAGGTGCTTGACGTTGGCGGAGGGAATCAGCACGCCCTGGTCGCCCGTGAGGCCGCGCGCCTTGCACAGGTCGAAGAAGCCCTCGATCTTCTCGTTGACGCCGCCGATGGCCTGTACGCGCCCGTTCTGGTTCACCGATCCGGTGACCGCAAACGACTGCGCGATGGGCACGCCGGCGATGGCCGACAGCAGCGCATAGAGCTCCGTGGACGACGCGCTGTCACCGTCTACGCCGCCATAGGATTGCTCGAAGACGAGGCTGGCGCTCAACGACAGGGGAATGTCGCGCGCATATCTGGCCATGAGGAAGCTGGACAGAATCAGCACGCCCTTGGAATGAAGCGGCCCGCTCAGCTCGACCTCGCGCTCGATGTCGACGACCTCGCCGCGCCCCATGCGTACAGTCGCCGTGATGCGAGACGGCTTGCCGAACGCGACGTTGCCCATCTGATAGACGGCGAGGCCGTTGATCTGGCCGACGGCTTCGCCCTCGGTGTCGACCAGGATCGTCTCGCGCAGCATCGCCTCCTGCATGCGCTCGTTCACGCGGTCCGAGCGGTAGATCTGCGCTTCGACGGCCTGGTCAATGTGCGCCTCGGTGACGATCTCTGCGCCCTCGGCGCGCGCCCAGTAGTCGGCTTCCTTCAAGAGGTCGGCGACGTTCTGCATGCGCGCAGTGATGCGCTCGGAGTCGGACACCTCGCGTGCGGCGAACTCGACCACGCGGCATACTGCGCGCCGCTGCAAGGGGAGCAGGTCCTCGTCGCGCACCATAGCCGCGATGAGCTGCGCGTACAGATTCGTAGTCTCCTCGTCGCGCACAAACTGGTCGTCGAAGTCCGCGGCAATCTTGAAGAGGTCGTTGAATTCCGGGTCGGCCTGCGCCAGCAGGTAGTAGACCTGCCGGTCGCCCATGAGGATCACTTTGGTTTCCAGTTTCACCGGCTCCGGTTCCAGTGAGACCGTGCTGGTCAGGCTCATCATCTGCAACGGCGACTCGATGCGAATCTCGCCGAAACGCAGGGCTCGCTTGAGTCCTTCCCATGCGTTGGGGCTGCTCAACACCTTCATGGCGTCCAACAGCAGGTAGCCGCCATTGGCGCGGTGCAGCGCGCCCGGCTTGATCAGCGTGAAGTCGGTGAGCAACGCGCCCATCATGGCCATCTGCTCGACGCGGCCCACAAGGTTCAAGTACGACGGGTTGTTCTCATAGACGACGGGGGCGCCCTCCAGGTCTTTGGCGTCCACGAGGAGGTTCACCTGATAGCGCCGCAACGCCGGAGACGGTCCACGCCTGTGGGACCCAAGCGCGACGGCGGCAGGACCTTCCGGTTTCTCTTCGTCCGGCTGCAACAAGTCACTCAGGTTCTCACTGACATCCTTCTGAACTGCATGTAGGTACGCCACGACTTCTTCCATCGACGCATACTTCTCATACAGGTCCTGCATCAGGTCTGTGAGCACGAAGCCGGTGACTTCCTGCTGCATATCGTGCAGCCGGGCGCGGAATTCGCGCTCCCAACGCGGCACCTGCTGCAACGCCTGCTGCAGCTCACTTTGCAGCCCCTCGACTTCCTCTTGAATCTTGTCCTGCTCTTCCTGCGGCAGCTTCTGGAACTCTTCGGGCGGCATCACCTCGTCGTCGCGCATCGGCGCAAACGCCAGCCCGGACGGCGTGCGCAGGAGTGCAAACCCCTGGTCGTTGGCCTTCTCCTGCAAACCCTTCAGGCTCTCCTGTTGCCGTTCCTGGAACTCCTCCTCCAACGTACGCCGCTGCGCCTGATATTCCTCGCTCTCGAACGCGGAAGAGAGGGAGGTGCGCACGTCTTCAATTAACTGCTCCATGTCCGCTTTGAGCCCTGCGCCGGAGCCCGGAGGCAACACAAGGACGTCGGGGATTGACGGCTCGTCAAAATTGTTCACATAGCAGATATCGGAGGGCGGCGGCTCTTGCGCCGCCTTTTCCTCGACCAACTGGCGCACCAGCGTGTGCTTGCCCGTACCGGAGGGACCGAGCGCGTAGACGTTGTAGCCCTGGCGCCGGATGTTGATGCCCAGTTCGATTGCCTTGATCGCGCGCTCCTGGCCCAGGAACCCTTCAAGTTCCGTGAGATCGTCTGTCGTCTCGAAGTCGAGATGGTCCAGCGAGCAGGTTGTGTAGAGGGCTTCCGGTGCGAGTGGTTCTGGGGCCACGGTGGGGTGTCCTTTCGGTATGTTGCTTGCCCGGGCAGGTTCCGGCGCCTACCGGCAGAAGAAAGACCGGACGGTTTCTGGTTCAGTCATTCGTGGGCTGGAAATATGAATTCGAGTTTCGACGCAGCACGCATTGCGTTGGATCCGCCCCATTCCGGCTGCGCCAAATTATAGCGCAAAGAACGACGGGCGTTCGTACCGGCGAATCCGGTCTACCTGGTTCCATCCCCGAACCAGCGGTCCTCCAGCTCCGCCAACGTACCGTCAGCGCGCAAGGACGCAAGCGCAACCTCGACCTGCTCCTGGAGATCCGAGGCGGTCAACGGCAATACGATCACGTACGGGTTGCTCTCGAGCGCCGGGCCAACCGCCGCGATCGCGGCGCCCGCGCCCTGCGCCTGTCGCAGCGTGACATTGTCGATCAACAAGGCATCGGTGGCTGGATCGTCGGTGAGGGCGGCCACCGCCTCTTCGGGACCCGCATAGGGGGCCAGCGCGACGTCGACGCCGTCGCGCTGCAGGCGACGCCCCACCATGTCGCCCATGCTGCCCCACTCCACGGCGACCGTACTCCCCTGCAGGTCGTCCACGCCGGCAACCGGCGAACCCTCACGAACGACGAGGCGCACGCCGGCGTCGAAATAGGGCGAAGAGTAGGCGTAGTCACGCGTAGCCCGCGGGTCGTAGGGCATGGCCGAGACGACGCTGTCCACCTTGCCGGCGGCGACGGCATCCAGCAGGCTGTCGAAGCCGAGGGCGACGATCTCCACGTCCAGGCCCCACGCGGCGGCGATGGCGCGCGCCAGGTCCACGTCGTAGCCGACGGGCTCGCCGGCCTCGTCGAGCATCTCGAAGGGCGGGAAGCTGGGGTCGAGGCCGACGCGCCATGCGCCGCGCGCCTCCATGCCCGCCCAGGTATGATCGCGGCCCGCGAGCAGGCGCGTGAGCAGCGGGTCGGAGCCGGTGAGCGCCAGTGCGGCGATTGCGATGACGCCAACGACGGCGGCGCCGATCCACAGCCACGGCCTGCGCAGGCGTAGGGCGCTCATCGCAGCAGCCCCTGCATCTCTTCGCCGCGGCTATAGCGCTGCAGCTCTTCGTAGATAGGCTTCGGCTCAAAGTCGGTGCGCACGAAGGTGAAGTAGTCCTGGTAGCTCTTGGCGTCCCACGGATAGCGGAAGGCCCACATGGCCACGGCCGGCATCCACGGCCATTCCTCCTGCGCGATCTCGTAGGCGCGCACGGTGTTGGCGATGCGCTGGCCGGGGCGCACGGCGCGCGTCCAGCGCGGGTGGTCGTTCCAGCCGCCCTCGGTGATCAGCGCCTGCTTGTGGCCGTCGCCGTTGCGCACCATGATGTCGCGCAGCAGTTCAGAACGGCGGAAGTTGACGACGTTGGCGTCGGCGGGCTCGTCCGGGTCCGAGTGCCAGCCGTAGGCGTGGATGGCGAGCGCGTCAAAGTAGCCGGCTGCGCCGGCGTCATACATGGCCTGCAGATAGTCCAGGTCGTTCATGCCCCACTCGCTGCCCGGCGGCGCAAGCGTGGGGGCCAGTGCCCCCGCCAGCACCTGCACATCGGGGTTGGCCGCCTTGATCATGGGGTAGACGACGCGCAGCATCTCCGCGTAGCGCTCCGGGTCGACTTCCTCGTAGCCCCACTCCAGCGCCAGGTTGGGCTCGTTCCAGATTTGGACGTAGTCGATCTGACCCGCATAGCGTTCCACGAACTTGGCGGCGAACTCGCCGAAGTCCACGAAACGTTCATCGCCCAGATAGAGCGGCGTGGAGTCCTTGGGCCGCGCCCACTCCGGCACATAGCCCAGGCGCGCGATGACGGTGAGGCCCTGGCGGTTGGCGTGTTCGACAACGAGATCAGTGTGGTTCCAGTTGTAGACGCCCTTGCGCGGTTCCAGATAGGCCCAGGGGAAATACTCCACGATCCAGGGCGCGCCCATCTCGCGCACCATCTCCAGCGTGCGCTTGATCTTCCAGGGCTCCACCTCGTCGGTGAGGCGGGTATGCACGCCCATCTTGGGGTTGACGGTTTCCACACTGCGCTGCGGCCCGAGGGGCGCGTGGCTGCGCAGGGAGCGATAGCCGGCGACGCCGAGCGCGACCGCAGCGACCACAAGTATCACGGCGATACCAATTGCAATAATCTTTGATTGTTGCGACCAATTGCGCACTGAATTCATGATTGCTCCGTATCGCGCCGGCGGACGTCTCGCCGGGTCCTATGACGCGTATCTTAGTATGATGCGCGTTGTCTCGGGCGGCCAAATTCTCCGCTCCAACGCCGTCACATTTGCACGGGCGTCTGGATGGGAAGGTGCCGTTTCGTCCAGATACCCAATGTTGCATTCCTCCGAAGTGTAGCGTACCTTCTGGAAGCGCCGGCCTGCGCCGTGCTATAATGGCCTGAATCGCACGAAGACAGCCCGGACCTACCCGGATGCAACTGCGCCCCGCACGGCGCGAAAGGAACGGCCGTTCAATGGGATCGAGTTCCCTGATGCAGCGTTGGAACACGCTGACCACATTCCAGAAGCTGATGATCGGCGGCTTATTGATCTTGGTCCTCTACGGCGTAGTTTCTGCGGGGGCCGGAGGCAGCAGCCTCATCAACCCCTCGCGGTTGCTGGCCGTTGCCGCCATCGTATTCATCGCGCTGCCGGTGCATGAGTTTGCGCACGCGGCTATGGCCGTGGCCCTGGGCGATGATACGCCCAAGTGGCAGGGCCGGTACACGCTGAACCCGTTGGTTCACATCGACCCGCTCGGCGCCCTGCTCATTCTCATGGTCGGGTTCGGCTGGGCCAAGCCGGTGCAATGGAATCCCAACAACATCACGGTGGACAGGCGGCTTGGCTCGATTCTGGTCGCCATCGTCGGCCCGCTGAGCAACCTGGCCATCGCCGTAGTCGCCGTTGCAGTCCTGAGCTTCATCGACATCCCCAGTGAGTTTGCCCTCGGCCTGATCTACTTCTTCGTGCAGATCAACGTGTTGCTCTTCGTCTTCAACATGATTCCGGTGCCGCCGCTGGACGGTTCGCACATTCTGTTCGCCTTGCTTCCGGGCAACACCTATCGCCTGCAGATGCAGTTAAGCCAGTTTGGCTTCATGATTCTGCTCGCGATCATCTGGGTGGCGCCGCAAATCGTGCGCGTCCCCACGAACACGATCATGGAGACGCTGTTCAGCCTTGTCTAGCGTGAGCAGTCCTACGCCCCGCATACGCAGGTCGATCCTTCCAACGCGCGCGCTATCGCGCAGGCCAGTTCTGGCGCGGCGTCCATGCGCGCGTGTTGCCGGAAGAACTCGCCCAGGCTGCGCGCAGTTCTGACGCCGCAGGCGCTGGCTCTCTTTGAACGCATGCCGGCGGACGCGCAGCGGCATAGCTTGAACGTGCTGCACGCCGTACGCGCATCAGGCATTCGCGACGCGGACCTGGACGCGGCGGCGCTGTTGCACGACGTGGGCAAGCTGGCGGCGGAGGAGGGCGGCGTACGCCTCAATCTCTGGCTGCGCAGCCCGCTCGTCCTCCTGGACGCGTGGTCGCCGGGCACGCTGGCGCGCTTCGCCCGCGCACAGCCGGCGTCAGGCTGGCGCTATACCGCGTACGTGCACCGGGAACACCCGCGCATCGGCGCGCAATGGGCGGCGGACGCCGGATGCAGCGCGTTGACGTGCTGGCTGATTCGGCATCACCAGGATGCGCCCGCCACCGTCGACAAGGATGGGGCGAGCGAAGGCGATCTCAGGCTGCTGGAAGCGCTGCAGAAGGCGGACGGCGCCAACTAGCTGATCGCGTTGCGCTCGTGGAATGGGCTCCACTCCCGATCTCACCCGGTCTGAAGTATAATCTGCCGCATAGCTGACCGGCTCTGCGAGAACAAGTCAAGGATATCAACGATGGCCAAACCGAGGATTACTATCATCGGCCTCGGCGTCACAGGCGCCAGCATGGGGCTTGCCCTGCAACGGGAAGAGACGGACTTCGAGATCGTCGGGCACGACAAATCACAGGACGCGGTCGCGGCCGCGCGCAAGGCCGGCGCGGTCAGCCGCACCGACTGGAACCTGCACAGTTCATGCGAAGGCGCGGACCTCGTCATCACGGCGGTACCGCTGGTCGAGCTGGACGAGCTGTACGGGCAGATTGCCGAGGACCTGAAGCCTGGCTGCTTGGTCCTGGGCGTCGTCAGCCTGATGGAGCCTGCCATCGCTGCGGCGGACGCACACATTCCGGAACATGCGCATTTTGTCGCCGGCCATCCCGTGCTCACGGGCGTGGGGGGCGCACTGACCATTCGCGCCGACCTCTATCAGGACGTCGTCTTCTCGCTGGCGTCCAGCGTCAACACCGACCCGAGCGCGCTGCAGCTTGCGTCCGACCTCATCGACCGCATCGGCGCGACGCCGCTGTTTGTGGACGCGGTCGAGCACGACGGCATCATGGCGGAGGTGGAGCAATTGCCCCGCGTCGTGGCCGCCGCGTTCATGCGCCTGTCGGGAACGTCTGCGGGCTGGCGCGAGGCGCGGCGACTGGCCGGCCGCCAGTTTGCCCAGTCCACTGAGCTCGGCGGGAGCGCCGACCAGTTGTACGGTTCGTTGCGCGCCAACCGCGACAAGGTGCTCGTCCGCCTGCGGCAGATGCAGGCGGAACTGGGCGAGTGGATCGAAATGATCGAAAGCGTCCCGGAGGAAGGCGAAACGGACGTACTGCTCACCACACTGGAAGACGTGGAGTTCGAGCGCAACGACTGGGCCGTGCACGCCGAGCTGAAGGATTGGGACGAGAGTTCGCCCACGCTGGAAAAGCAGGGCAAGGAGGAGTCCGGCGTCTTCCGCCAGATGTTCCTCGGCAACATGTTCGGCGGACGCCGTACGCCTGGAAACCAATAGCCGTCCCACATAGGCGTTTGGAAGTGCCTGCGTGAAAGTCATCATCCAGATTCCGTGCTACAACGAGGCAGAGACGCTTCCCATCACGCTTGCGGCGCTGCCCGACGAGCTGCCCGGCGTCGACGTCGTCGAGTATCTTGTGATCGACGACGGCAGCGCAGGACGATACCGCAGCCGTCGCACGCGCAGCTTGGCGTACACCACATCGTGCGCTTCCCCGGCAACCGCGGCCTGGCGCGCGCCTTTGCCGCGGGACTTGAAGCGTCTGTGCTCAACGGCGCAGACATCATCGTCAACACCGATGCAGACAACCAATACCTGGGCGCGGACGTGGCGCGGCTGGTGGAGCCGATCCTGGAGGGCCGCGCCGACATTGTGGTGGGGGATCGCGAGGTGGGAGCGGTTCCCTCGTTTTCGCCCTTGAAGCGACGGTTGCAGACATTTGGGAGCTGGGTCATCTCCCGCGCCGCGGGCACGCACATCCCGGACGCGACCAGCGGTTTCCGCGCCTACACGCGCGAAGCCGCGTTGCGTACACTGGTGTTGAGCAACTATTCCTATACGCTGGAAACGCTGATCCAGGCGGGCGCACAGCGCATGGGCGTAGAATACGTGACCATCCGCACCAACCCGCCCACGCGGCCCTCTCGGCTGATGCACCATCTGCCGGACTACCTTTCCAACTCGGCAGTCACCATCGTGCGCGCCTACACGCTCTACCAGCCGCTGCGCATCTTCGCCGTGGCCGGCTCGATCGTCATCATCGCCGGGCTGCTATTGGGCGCACGCTTCCTCTACTTTTATGTCAACGGGCAGGGCGACGGCCATGTGCAGTCGCTGATCCTGACCGCCGTATTGCTCATCATTGGCTTCCAGACATTGCTCATCGGTCTGGTCGCGGACCTCGTCGGCTTCAACCGCAAAATCGTCGAGGAGACGCTATTCCGGCTGAGGCGGCTGGAAGCGCAGCCCGGCATGGAGCCAGAGCCGCCGGACCAGGAACCCCCGGACCCTGGGTCGCGCGAAGCGGAGTCTCGCCCGCTGGAGCGGTGGCATTGACCTCGCCCGCCCGTACGGCAACACCTGTCTCCTCTGGCGCCCGGCCGCTGCGCGTGTGCTACTTCGGCACATACCGCGCCGACTATGCGCGCAATCGACTGATGATCGAGGGGCTGCGTCGCAACGGCGTGGAGGTAATCGAGTGCCATGAACGGCTCTGGCGCGGTGTGGAAGACCGCGTACAGGCCGTCACGGGCAAGTGGAAGTCGCCCGCCTTCGCTTGCCGGGTGCTCGGCGCGTACGGTCGACTGATCTGGAAATACTTCGCCATGCGGCCGGACTATGACGTGATGGTCGTCGGCTATCCCGGCCAGTTCGACCTCTTCCTGGCGCGACTCTTGAGCTGGCAACGACGGCGTCCGTTGGTGTGGGATATCTTCATGTCGATCTACCTTGTCGCGCTGGAGCGAAAGCTGCATCGCACGAGTCCATGGCTCGTGGGCATGATAGGCCGGCTGGAGCGCGCGGCGACGCGTCTGCCGGACCTTCTCATTATGGATACCGAGCAGTATGCATCGTGGTTTCGAAACGTGCATGGTGTGCCGAGAGAACGCTTCCGCCTCGTACCCAACGGCGCGGACACCACGGGATTCTTGCCGAAACTGACAGAGAATCCAAGGGGACGGTATGGGAGTGCGGCAGACAGCGGCTTTCGCGTACTCTATCACGGCACCTTCATCGACAATCATGGCGTACCAACGATCGTGGAAGCGGCCAACCTATTGCAGGAACATACCGAAATCCAGTTTGAGCTGGTGGGCGACGGGCCTGAACGCCCGGCCGCAGAAGCGTTGATTCGCAAGTACGGTCTGTGCAACGTTCGCATGGCCGGCTGGTTGGACCAACAGACCCTGCGCGAGCGCATTGCCGCGTCAGACCTGTGCCTGGGCGTGTTCGGAACCACGCCGCAGTCGATGATGACGGTACACCACAAAGTGAAAGAGTGTTTGGCCATGGCCAAACCGGTGATCACCGGCGACAGCCAGGCAATGCGCGACGCGTTCGAACACGGCCGGCACGTGTATCTGTGCAGGAGGGCCGATCCCTTGGCTTTGGCAGTGGCGATCGTGGAGCTTCAACAACATCGACAATCACGCCTGGAGATGGCGCGCGCTGGCCGCGAACTCATATTGCACAAGTACACGATCGAATGCAACGGCGCACGATTCAAGACCATCCTTCAACAAGCAGTGAAGCGAACGAACCACCGCTGCACATGGTGATCGCGTACGCCCGCCACGATGTCAGCCGCCTCTTCACGCGGCTAGCGTGTTATTCTCCCGCATGTATGTGAAGCGCGATATCACCCAAAACTTCGTGGCGCTCCTTTCGGCGTCGACCATCGAGCGGGTCTTCCTCGCCGTTACGGTCATGATTGTCGCCCGGCAGGTCGGCCCAGATGGACTTCGGGCCCTACGCCGCCAGTTTCGCCCTGACGCGCATTCTGGCTGTTGCGTTTTCATTGGGCCTGGATACATGGCTCCTCCGCAACGGGTTCCGCGAGGGCGACTACAGCCAACTCACGAAGCACAGCACTTCGTGCCTGACAATCAAGCTGATACTGGGCGCATTGTGGTTGGCGGCCATGCTGGCGCTCACCACGTTTCTCAACCCGGAGATATTCCCTCCCCTCTTTATTCTGCTGTGCGCCCTGACTGTGCTCTTCGAGGAAGTGGCGAATACAGTTTGGACTACGCGCGCGCCGCCCTCCGAAATCAGCAGATCGTCAAGCTCATCATTCCGGGGCAAGTTCTTCTGCTTGGCGCGATCGCGGCTATCGCGGTGCGCGGCTCGGACTCGGCAGCGGATTACCTCCTCGCGCAGACGGTGATAACGGCCCTTATCGCATTCGCGGCCCTGATCTGGCAGCGGCGCACGCTTGGCTTCCGCCTGCAGCCAGATCTCCTCATACCAACTCTCCGCGGCACACTTGTATTTGGTCTGTCGCTCGGGCTGACGATGATCTATGGCCGGGCAGATGTCGCTGTTGGTCGCATATTTCCTCGGGCCAGAGGCGGCCGGTTTGTACTCACCCGCAGTGTCCATCATGAGCGCCTTGGTGCTTGTTCCGCTGGCCCTCAACATGGTGATGATACCGGCGATGAGTCGCCTCCACGAGGAGGGCTCCGCAACTATCAGAGGCATGGCAAGCCGGCTCATTTTGTTCAGCGCGCCCATTGGTATATTGTCTGGGCTTGTGCTAGCGTTCGGTGCGGACTGGATTGTGCAGATTCTTCTCGGTGATGCATACGCCGAGACCGGCGACGTGCTTTCGGTTCTAAGCGGCGTGCTCTCCGCGAGGTTCATCACGCTGGCAGCGGCCAGTGTGCTCGTCGCCGTGGGCTGGCAACGTCACCGCGTCAAGCCGCAAGCTGTAGTCGCCGCATTGAATGTGGGGCTGAATGTGCTCCTGATACCGCGCTGGGGCATAATGGGCGCGGCTGGAGTCTTCGTGTTTACGGAGTGGCTGCTGGTAGCGGGCTACGTTTCACTGGTCTGGCGGTGGAACCAACTCATCGGCGGAAAGGCGCCTGTCGCCGGTTCATGAAGATTCTCCTGATCAATGTACATTCCTCTCGTAACGCGGGCGACCAAGTGCTGGCGCGGATATCCTTGCAGGAGCTCTACAGGTGCTTCCCCGGCTGCAGTATTGCTGTGTCGATGAATGATCCCGGCAGCTACGATCGCGAAGGCGATGGCGCAAGCGAGACTGTCGTGGACTCCTTCTTCACCTGGTTCAAGAAGGACCTAACGCCCGCAGATTCACAATACTCCCGTTCACTCGCTGTCAGCGCCTGGTCATTTGCAGTGAGCCCGTTGATTGCTCTGTGGCATCGGTTGACTGGCCACAGGCGCTACTTCCTTCTGCCAAAGCGTAACCGGCAGACGGTGCAGAGCTATCTTTCGGCAGATGTGGTGGTATGCTGCGCCGGCAGCCTCTTGACCAGCCGCGGCCACAAGTATGGGCTGCCAATCCTTGGGCCTGCCTTCGTCATGGCGTTCGCCTGGCTGTGCGGCAAACCGCTCTATATGTACCCCCAGTCGATCGGTCCAATTGTGCGCGGCTGGGAACGGTCACTCCTGCGTTGGCTGCTGCCGAAGTTCCGCATCTTTCTGCTGCGCGATCCGACATCGCTTGCGTTGGTCGACTCTCTTCACCTGCAGAAGAAGAGCTACAGGCTGACGCCAGATCTGGCGTTTCTGTATGAAGGCGCGGCGAAAGAACGCGGCCTGGAGCTACTGGAGCGCTACGGTGTCAGCATCGGCAGGCCTACGCTTGGCGTGACCTTGTTGGACTGGGGAAAACAGTATCCGGTCTTCGTACATCAGGAGCGCTACGAGCAGGAGGTGGCGAACGCCATCCGCCATTTTGTCGAGACATACGATGGGCAAGCCGTACTCTTTTCCCAGGTTTGCGGTCCGACGGTTGCCGACGACGACCGCCTTCCAGCGCGGCGTGTACTAGACAAACTTGCATCATGGGGAGTGAACCGGGACGTGTATTTTGTAGACGAGGAGGCGCCGCCGGATGTGCTGCAGGCGGCCTACGGATGCATGGACCTCTTCCTTGGCAGCCGGCTCCATTCCAATATCTTCGCTCTGATCAGACATGTGCCGGTGCTTGCCATCGCCTACCAGGACAAGACCATTGGCGTACTTCACATGCTTGGACTTGACGAGTGGGCGATACCCATCGACGACGTTACGGATGGGTCCCTGCCTCCACGGTTGGACGCGCTGTGGCAACACCGCAACGAGGTGCGTCAACAGGTGGTAGCCGGGGTCAGTCGACTGCGCCAGGAAGCCACCGTGGCGCTCGACCTGATAGCGGCGGACTACGTCGACCTGAGCAGGGACAGCGGATGACGCCGATCAGAGTGCTGATCCTGACATCTGGTCTGACCGTAGAGGGACCCAATGGCGGCCTTGCGCGGCACGCAATCGAGCTATGCCGAACTCTGGACTCGAGCCACATCCATCCGATGATCGGCGCGCTGTGGGACTACGGGACGCCTCACGAAAGAATCTGGCTGGAGCGACTGCGCGGCGAAGGAGTGGATGTGTATTTCGCCGCCAAGTGGGACGATGACGCGGAATATATGAGTTGTGTTCACGCGTGGCGATCCATGCCGCACTGTATGCCAAGGCCCGTTGACATCATCCACAGCCACGGAGAGTTCAGCGACTTGGCGGCCATCTACCTGCGCCGCAAACTGGGCGCCCAGGCAATCGTACGCACGGTTCACAGCGAGATCGAATGGAGCAAGCGCCGCATCTACGGTAGGCTGTTTCCCCAACTGCTGTATCCCATAGCGTTTGATGCAGAATTGGGTGTCTCGAAAAAGGTAGTCGCCAATCTTGATCATCGACCGCTGGCCGCGCTTGGACAACGCCATGCAGCGCTCATGCGTAGCGCGGTGAACCTCGAACGATTTGCACAGTTGGGCAGCGATCCGGCGACAAAACGACGGGAACTTGGCATTCCACCGAGCGTTCCCGTTGTCGGAACCGTTGGGCGTCTCACAAGACCGAAAGGCTACGACATCCTGCTTGCCGCGTTCCCGCATGTACTGGCTTGCCATCCCGAGGCCCGTTTGTTGATCGTGGGGGATGGTCCCGAAGGGGAGACGCTCCGGCAACTCGCCGTTACCCTAGGCGTGAACGATCACGTACTGTTTGCCGGCTCCCGTACCGACGTGGAGGAGTTGCTGACGATTATGGACGTGTTCGCGTCCTCTTCGCGGTTCGAAGGATTGCCGGCCGTCGTTCTGGAGAGCATGGCAAGCGGAACGCCCGTGGTCGCGACCGAGATTCCCGGCACCATCGAGGTCGTTGAGAACGGAGTCACGGGCTTTCTGGTTCCGCCGGAAGACGAAGAGTCGCTGGCGGCGGCCCTCTGCGCAATGCTGGAGAACCCGCAACAAGCCAACGACATGGCGGCGACAGCCGGCCGGTTGGTGCGCAAGGAGTTCTCCTTTGCGGCGGCGGCCAGGCGACACGAAGAGACGTACCGCCAATTGATGCGCGAGACCAGCGGGGGCTAGCGAAGGCCGCCAATTGGCGAAGGCCGCCACTAGAAACCGAGCGGGACGCAGTTGCGTCCCGCTCAGTGTTTGTACCTATCGAGTCGGCGCTAACCACGCCGGCGCATGGCGCTATCGCTGGGCGTTGTAATCTTCCTGAACAACACCGTTGCTGGGAGCAGACTGGATGCTGGCAATGCCGATCAGCTCTGCGCCGGACGACGTTACGACGGCGCCGCCGCCCCACGTCGTCTTGCCGTTAGACGCCTGATTTCCCAATGGATTGCCAAACCAATTCTTGGCGTTGCTGGGCAAGCCACCGGACAGGGTCATCAGAGAAGGATTCGAGGTCCCCTTCTGCCCCGCCTGTATAGTCCCAATCGCATGCGTTCCAACCAGATTCCCGTCAATGTCGTAGTATTTGACCTCAACGTTGTTTGCAGGCCCAGTACCGACATTCTGAATGGCGATGTAAGCGCGCTGCCACTCGGCCTGAGCCATCTTTGAAGTCGCTTTCCGGCGCCCAACGGACATAGGGCATGCGCAGCGTAGCGGCGCCTGTCGACTCGCCGGCGAATGCAGATTCGAATACCGCTCCCGGCACGAATTTCTTAGCGATCGCCACGACCGGGGCCCCAACGCTCGTCAGTGTAGCCGCTCCATTGAATCCAGGGCTGTTCACTTTGCATGCATCAAAGGCCGCCTTTGCACCGGGACCGATCGTTGCGGTATCCTTCGCACCGCCAGGCTGGTAGGTCACCTCCACTACAGCGTCATCCGTTAGGCTGGCATTCGTGACCGCATAGGCCGTAGTCTGATTGAAGGTTTCGCACAGCGCAGACGAAATGTAGAAGTTGTTGCCTGCTTGGGCGACGCCCTCAAACGCTTTGGCTCGGAACGCAGAGGCGCCACCGGACGTGCCAAGCTCCGACACGGAGCAGACGATGTTCGCCGGATTTGTCGTGCCGGTTGCTACACCCGTGACCCGCGGGAGCCGTTAAAACCGTTCGGCACGCCGCCGATGGTCGCAACGTCGAAGAATTTGGCAGCGCCCACCGGAATGTTGGTAGCGGTCTCAGGGTGGACGACGGCCGCGCTCTGGTTGATGAATTCCGCCGTCATGTCAACCGCCTGCGAGTCGGCGTTCTGGCAAGAGAACGATGTAGTCGCGCCGAAAACGTCCTTCAACACAGTAGCGATCGTCGACTGGGGACCACCGGAACGGAAGCCGTTCGAAAGCGGGCGGTTCAGCACCTGAGGATTGTTCTGCGGAAGCTGGACCAACACAGCCACGACGGGCACGTTGGCGCTGATCGTACCGGAGCCCTGGAAGGCGCCCGTCAGGCTGTCAACGTTGCCCAGGTACAGCGCAGAAATTGCGTTCGGCGCCAGGGTTACGTTCTCCGTGG
>CAVVYP010000004.1:0-737126 GCA_963752485.1 uncultured Chloroflexia bacterium | reverse complement strand
GAAGGCGTGTAGCGGCAAGAATCCCGACAAACAGAGCAGCTGGGGACGGTGAGCCATGATTTTGGTTGCCCTGGCGCAAATAGCGGTGAATCCGTCTGATATTTCACATGGCGGCGGAGGCAAGCAGCAAGCAAGAGATGCGAAAGAGGCTGCGTACAGGGAGTTTGCCATTGCGCCAGGGATGTTTGAGCGAGCGCACCGTGGCCCAAATTGACGCTCTCGGATTGCCTGGACTTCACCGAAACGCCCGGTAGCGCTGGCGTCTCTGAGCCCAGAAGACTTGTTGTAGGGTTAAGCTGAGAGTGAAAGCCGGATTGCGGTTCGGGGGCTAAGCCCGACAACGGTCCTCTCGCTAGAAGGGACAATGCTGACAAATGACTGGTGCGCAGTGGGCCAGACAGCCCGTTGTACGGCCTGCCTGCACCCGGATGCGTTGCCCATGGGGACAAGTCAAATGGTTGGGCTGACCGTGTTTGTCTTGTTCTATGACAAAGTCGGCCAGCGACAGCTTGGTCGGGTCGGGCGCCTTGTCTCTTAACCCCGTCTGTATTTGGACAACCTGGGCCTCGTTGAGCGCTTCGTTGGCGGTAGGGCTGCCGAATCCGCCATCGGTGTAGAGCGTCTGCACATTCGTGCGCTCGACCAGCGACGGAACGCGTCGACCAACAAATGGCCGTCGTCAGTATTGTTGGCTGCTGTCTGCACATGGACGATGAGCTGTAGCGCATTGTCCGCATCACAAGTTTCAGTCACGTTAGTGACATACCCTTTGTAGCCTTGCCCATTCTTGCGTCGAAAGGATGCTTCCCACATTCCGCACCCAGGGATACGGCTAAGTCTGAATGACCCGCCCCACATGAGGGGAGAACTGAGCGATACGTGACCGATTTGTCCCACCACATATCATAGACCGAGTTTGGGGACCGGACGGCTCGAGTACAGGTCGTCCGTTGCACGAATCCCGAATGGCCTGGTCTCGAAAGGTGGGATGGAGACGTCGTTCTGCGGGTTAACCTGGGGCCGAAGTGGGACGGCTAAATCATTCTCGTACGAATTGTGGGTGCGAAATGTGGAATGCTTCCATATCATCTAGCGATTGCAGAGCGCCCGACTCAATCTCGTCGATGGCTCTGGGATGCACGCTGGCGGCCTTAACATGATAGTTGTCGGCAAAGAGTTGCGCTACCGTCCGATAGACCGGTTCAGTAGCGTGCTGGAGGCGCATATGACTGAGCATCTGAGCCAAAACATCGCCCACTGCGGTCAGCGATGTCACCGTGGCCGCCTTGCCTTTGATGCCGTGGACGTAGAGATCCGTTTCCTGTTTCAGGTAGGGCGCACACAGTCCGTCACACTGGCTCTGCTCCCGCCTATCCAGCAGCCGGTACAACCGTCTGACGCCCTCCACCACACAGATTAAGCCGGCTGGCATCCAGCATATTGCTGGCGATCTGAGTGCTATCCATACGCAGGGTCTGGCTGTCTACCTGGAAGCTGAGGACCTGGCCATCGGTGACGTGTTGAAAGGTTTTGTCGAGCAGATTCACGCCGTGCTCGTTCGCATACTGGCTCAGACGGCGCCGAAAGTTGTAGAGGGTGCGCAACTCAAAGAGCCCTTCCCCCAATTCGTCATATCCCAAGGCGTAGCGCACTTGCACATCGTACAGAAAGCTGTCATGGAGCTCCTCGTCGCTCCAGCCAAAGCCCGCTTTCAGAATCTCCAGCCCCACCGGCACAGTCACCGGTGTGTTGGGCCGCGACGACTTATCGGCGTAGAGCACGGCGAAACTCGCTTCATCTATGCGGCAGAAACACTGCCGATAGAACGTCCCCCCCCACGATTGCTCGAGCCGCTCGCGTACCTTCTCGGGCAGCGCATTCACCGTACTCAACAACTGAGGCTGCTGATGGGCTTGATTCGCTCGAAACATGCTCGCTCTTCCTGTCCCCCACTTGTCCCATCCGCTTGGCTAAGTCTAGCAACTCCTATCCATTTCGCGACCATTTTATCAGTCGAGTGACTTCATCAACATGGAAAAACCCTCGATCCTCGTCGTGAGCGGAACTCCGCCACCGTATTCCGGACCAGAGATAATGACGGCACATCTGCTGGGCTCCTCCCTCAAGGAGCGATATCGCCTCATTCACTTCAACACCGCTAAGGACCGGGAGGCCGAGCACGAGGCGCGCGATTCGATTTCACCAATATCTTGTACGGTGTACTGCAGCCGTTATGGCTAATCATGCTTCTTGCATGGCATCGGCCCGATATGGTCTATACCGATCTCGCACAGAATCTGGGCGGTTTTCTCCGCTACGCGTCGTTTATTGTTCCGGCGGCGCTCTTCCGTGTGCCGGTCACCGTTCGCGTCATGGGTGACGGGTTTCGCCACTTCTACGAGCAAGCCGGTGGCCCCTTGCGCATGATGATTCGCATCGTGTTGTCGCAAATAGCTTGCTTCATCGTGCGCGCCGAGGTCCTGAAGTCACAGTTCTCTGGATTAGTGGACCCCGAGCGCATTGAAGTCGTATACAGCGGCATAGACGTGGATGAGTTTGATCGGGCCCCGCACAGATGCAATGACAAAGTACGAGTCCTGTTTGTCGGCTATCTTACGCAGGCAAAGGGGGCGTTGGACCTACTCTTCACCATTCCGGCCATCGCTGCGCAGTGTCCCGAAATCGAGTTTCAGCTCATGGGGCCCCGTGTCGATGTCGAGCGGAATATCTCCTACGTCGACAACCCCGCAAGCAACAACGCTGTCCTCGATATGTTGCTCAAATGGGATGATGTCCGTCCACGCGTTCAGCTGCTCGGCGTAAAGAAAGGTCGAGAGAAGGTCAAAACATTCACCGATTCGGACATTTTTGTCCTGCCCTCCTACTCTGAAGCGTTTCCCACCGTTGTGTTGGAGGCAATGGCAGCTGGCCTTCCCGTTGTGGCGACGCCAGTCGGTGCGCTTCCTGAGGTGTTCAGCGATGACAATGTACTATTTGTTTCTCCCGGCCACCTCTCTCAGTTGACAGAGTCTATAATCAAGCTAGCTCAGAATCGAGACCTGAGGCAAGCTATCGGGTCCGCAAACCGGACACTCGTGAGGTCATCGTTTGATCTGGAGAGCCACGCAGACAGAATGGACGCAGTGTTTCAGCGATGTCTGAAATGAGCCATTCAGCTCTCTTGTCGGCGATCACAGAGGTGAGTCTTTGCCGCGTCTGAATGTTGAGCCGAGAGTAGAATTCACGGAATTGACGACAGTTCCACGTTGCGACATAATGGGACATAGGACAGCCGGATCAACGTCGTAGACTCAGAGCGCGTTACGGGCGGATCCTCCGTGTGTTGACTCGATGCGGAACTGGGAGCTTCCAAAGTGAAGCTACTTTGATAACAAGAGTTGTTCGAACTCGGGGTCCAGGTCGAATTTGGGCCAGAGTCGAGAGATGATCTGGACTGGATCTGCGTTGATAGAGTCAATGAAGTTCTTGCAGGCATCGAACAGTTTGCGCATGGTGGCGTAGCAATGGTTGTGGGTCACCTCTTCCCGCATCCACTTCCAGAGTCCCTCAATTGGATTGAGGTCAGGGCTATAGCCAGGAAGTGGCAGAAGGGTGAGACCGAGGTTGGCAGCTTCAGCCTGAACGGTCTTTGCTCTGTGACAAGGTGCCCCATCCCAGATGATGACGACGGGGCAGGTGACCGGACCCAGCCATTCGGGGAGACGGCGTAGAAACTTGCAGGTGTTGTCACCATTGCAGCTCCTGGGGAGCCTCTCGTCCCAGATGAAACACTGACCTTGGCAGAAGTCGTAGGCGCCATACCAGTCAATGCGGTCCTTCAAGGGTGGGCAATCGCTCAAACGCCAGGCTGGTTTGCCGGTCTCGGCCCAGGTGTAACCCAAGTCCATATCGCGATGAAAATGAGACTCATCGATGTAGAGAAGCCGCACCTCTTCCCGACAGACCTGGGCAAAGAGCGCCTGGAACTCCTGGATAAACGCAGTCCGTTTCTCTGGATCGGCTTTGCTGAGTACCTTCTGACATTTCTTCCAGCTCAGCCGATTCTGTTTCAGAATCTTGCTCACAGTACGACGGCTGACTTCTTGTCCGAAGGCTTGTCTGATCCAACAGCGCAGCTTCTTCACGGTCCAGTTATGACCAGGTAAACCATGATCTACTGGTTCGCTCTCTTTCACGGTTGTACCGATCTGGATTACCTGTTCTTGGCTAAAAGGGGGGAGCGTCCCCCCGTACGCCGGTAGTACAATGCCTCCGGCCCCGATCTGTTGTACGTATGGACCCAACCTATGACCGTATCGTCGTCACGACCGATCTCAGCAGACCATTCGCTCGCATTCGTTTTGTGGCTGACTATCATGTACAAGGCTAGAAATCGTTCACGCGTCCGAGGATGCTCTGCTTCCACAGCCAGCCGCCGCAAATCCGCTGCCGTCTGGCCCCACTTCGCTGTCTCTGGTCGTACCATCTTGCCCTCCGTTCCACTACTTGCGCTTGAACGGAAGCTATTATCACGAACCGTAACCAAAGACAAAATCATGGTTTTCAAACTAGGTTCTGTTGACATTTTCAGCGCAGCCAGATAAGAGCGGCGGCCAGAGAAACAAAGCCGAGGAAACGGCTGGCAAGTTTGTCGAAACGGGAGAAGATGCGGCGATAGTACTTGATCTTGTTGATGAAACACTCGACCAAGTGCCGTTCTTTGTATAGGTGGTGATCGTATTCTCGGGCTTGCTTTCGATTCTTACGGGACGGGATAACGGCCTCGGTCCCCTGGTTAGCCAATAATTCGAGAAAGGCATCCGCATCGTAGCCTCTGTCTGCGATGAGATAATCTGGTGCGAAACCATCGATCAAGTCATCTACCTGTGTGATATCGTGACGCTGGCCACCAGTAAGCAGAAAGCGCAACGGATTGCCCAAACCATCGACGACAATGTGGATTTTGGTGCTGAAGCCACCACGGCTCCGGCCTAGTGCCTGATTCGACTGCCCCCTTTTTCCCTTGGTGCGCCAGCGGCACAAGGGTGAGCACGAACGGTGGTGCTGTCAGGAATCAAGTACTCCAGGTCCGGATCTTCGGCGAAATGGTCGAGCATATGGTTCCAGATATCCTTGTCACACCAGCGAGCGTAGCGTTTGTAGATGCTGTTCCACTTGCCGAAGCGCTCTTCCGGCAATTCTCGCCACTGGGCGCCTGTACGGGTGAGCCAGAGCACTGCCTCAACAAACCGGCGGCAATGGGCTTCATTGCCCACGTAGACGTGCGGGCAACTGCGCAGAAACTGTAGGATTTTCGACCACTGGTCGTCTCGAATCTTGTTCATGCAGCAGAGTTTCCTCGACGGCGACTCTACTGTCAACAAATACCTATCGTGAAACGTCAACAGAACCTAGTACTACAGTTGTAGTTGAGTCATGAGATTGAGACGGCGCTGATAATGATAATGTCGGGCCACAGCCTGATGGTGACGGCGCCAGTAGGACCAAGCGAGCACAAACGGTGGCGGCGGCAGACACATCCAGAGCAGCTGCCAGAGCAGGCGGCGCACCTCAGCCACGCTCAGGCGGACAAGAGACCGCGGCGGGCCTTGAAGGCTGCCAGGCTGTCCGGTTTCAGGCCCCCTTTTTCCGGCTCTGCCAAGACCGGCGCCAAATCCGGCTCACCGCTCTTGGCGCACACCACGGCCAGCAAGGCATGGGCGAGACAAGCAAGGGTGATATGGCGATGCCAACCGTCCCAGGAACGCACCTCATAATGATCCAGCCCCACTTGCCCTTTGGCTTCTTCAAAGGCCGACTCAATGTGCCAGCGGCTGCCCGCCACCTGGGCCAGCTTGGCCAGAGGCGTCTCTTCGGGTGCGCAGCAGACGAAGGCCGTGAGTTCCATTGGGTTCTCCAGGCTGCGCCGCACCAACAGCCAACGTCGCCAGCCCTCCACCAGAGGTGGATTGAGCGGGAGCAGTTGCCAGTCATAGAGGCGCGGCCCCTTGGCCCCGTCGCCGGCACTCAGCCGCACCCACTCCTCTACCGGCATCTGTTGCAGCAAGTCGCCCACACGCACCTGCTGCCATGCCATCCAGACATATTCTTTGGCCGAGACGCCCAGGACATGGGGCTTGGGCACTGTCTCCAGCCACAGCCGGATACGGCGGTTGTCACCATAGATGCTGTCCGCTGTGACCCAGCCAAATGGCACTTCACTGGCCACCGCCCGCTGCAGCATAGTCAGCGCCAATGCCGGTTTGGTGGCAAAGGCGGCGGCGTCAGGGATGCCCGCCCGTTGGCAGCGTTCTCGGTCCTCGGTCCAGCTTTCGGGCAAGTACAACGCCCGGTCCAGGAAGGCTGTGCCCTGGGGTACGGCATAGGCCAAGAAGACGCCGATCTGGCAGTTCTCGATGCGACCTGCCGTGCCGCTATACTGGCGCTGCACCCCTGCCGAGTGCGTCCCTTTCTTGATAAAGCCGGTCTCAACCACAATGAGGACAGCGTCCGCATCGCCTATCTGCTCAACCACATATTGGCGCAGGTCGTCGCGCAACTCATCGGCGTCCCATGCGCCACGATAAAGAAACTGTTGGACGCCGTAAGGCGTCGCTTCGCCCAACATCTCAGCCAGTTGCCAGCCGTTCTTGCGTTCCGCTGGACTCAAGAGTCCTTGCAGGTAGCTCTTCGCCCGCTGTCTGGCCTCCGACCGCACAAAGCGCGAGCCAATCCGCGCCACCAGATGATCCAGTTCCGCCGCCCACGTGTTGACATCCATGTCCTTGACCCTCCTCGGCATCTGTTTCCGTGCCAGACGAGAGCTCGTTTATCACATCTACAACTGTAGGACTAGCTACCGGACACTTTGCTGTTGGCGGCTATTCCAGGGAAGAAACTATATCGTTTAGGCTCAACAGCAGTCAGAAATCTGGCCACAATGGTATCTATTGCGGCGTATTACGAGTAACAATCGGCAGATAGGGGTTCATTTCTGTGGCCGATTCGCAGATTTACCAGAGAGAATCGGCATTCTGATCAAACTGTACGGTAGCTAGGTCTTCAAAGTCTCGTTGCTGTGCAGATGGATTTGGGTCAAGAGCGGAAAAAGATCAATTACGGACAGAATTCGTGCTCAGACGAAACATTCCGGCTGCGAACGGACCGAAGATTGAAGGAGTGCAGTTGCTCATGAGTGTTATTATCGTCACCGGTGCAGCAGGTCTAGTTGGTTCAGAATCGGCGCGATACTTCGCAGAACTGGGCCATGACGTAGTAGGTATTGACAATGATATGCGTCGCGCTTTTTTCGGAGACGATGCTTCGACGGAATGGAACCGCATCCGTCTTGAGCGGGAGCTGGGATCGCGCTACCAGCATCACTCCGTCGATGTACGTGACAGTGATTTGATCAACTCGCTCTTTCGCCAATCTGGGTCGGTGATTTCGCTCGTGATCCACGCGGCAGCGCAGCCGTCTCATGATTGGGCAGCACGCGACCCCCGCACGGACTTCAGTGTCAACGCCAACGGCACGTTGAACCTCCTCGAGGCTACACGCGATTTCTCACCGGACGCAGCATTCATTTTTACCTCCACCAACAAGGTTTATGGAGATCGACCTAACGCTCTTCCTTTCATCGAAAAGGAAAGGCGATGGGAGATCGAGCTGCGCACACCTATGCAAACGGCATCCGAGAAGACATGTCGATAGACCAGACGATGCACAGTCTCTTTGGCGCTTCGAAAGTGGCAGCAGATGTACTGGTACAAGAATACGGACGCTATTTTTCTTTGAATACGGCCTGTTTTCGCGGTGGGTGTCTGACCGGTCCCAGTCATTCCGGCACGCAACTACATGGATTCCTCGCCTACCTCATGAAATGTACGGTCACTGGCGTTCCATATACCGTCTTTGGGTACAAAGGAAAGCAGGTGCGTGACAATATCCATAGCTTCGACCTCATTCGAGCATTTGATGAGTACTCCAAAGCGCCAATTGGTGGAGCGGTCTACAATATTGGAGGGGGACGTCTTAGCAACTGCTCGATGCTGGAAGGCATCCGAATGTGTGAACAGATTGCGAATCGTGAACTTGACTGGACCTACTCCGACAGAATCCAGCCGGCGATCATATGTGGTGGATCAGCGATCTGGCTCGATTTCAGCGCGACTATCCCGGCTGGCAACTCACCTATGATGTCTCGCTTATCCTGCAGGAAATCTACGAGTTCAACGTCGAGAGGTGGCACCGCGGGAGCCTACATCGTGATCGATCGTGGCAAACGGAATGTACTAGGCATCGCAATTGATGCTGTGGATTATGAAGCTGCGGTAGCTAGGATCATCGCAGCGGCTCACGAACGTCGGAGTCTTGGTGTCACCGCGTTGGCAGTGCACGGGTGATGAGTGCGCTTACCCGGTGCAAGGCTACCGTCTCAACCACTTGGATCTAGTTGTTCCGGATGGTCAGCCTGTTCGCTGGGCATTGAATCTACATCACAAGGCGCGCCTCCCCGATAGAGTGTACGGTCCGACCCTTACCCTCAAGGTTTGTCAGCGTGCCGCAGCTGAAGGGCTTGTCAGTATTTCTGTTTGGCAGCAAGCCAGATGTACTGCAGAGATTTTCTACGCGCAAATCTGCTCGCGGCAAATCCACAGCTTCAGATTGCTGGTGTGCAGCCCTCTCTGTTTCGCCAAGTGTCACACGAAGAAAAGCAGGTCAACGTCGAACGGATTCGGCAGAGCGGCGCTCGTATCGTCTTGGTTGGTCTCGGATGTCCTAGGCAGGAAGTATGGGTGTACGAGCATCTGACCTGTCTGTCTATGCCCTTGCTCGCAGTTGGCGCAGCATTTGATTTTCATGCCGGCACGCAAGCTCAGGCCCCGCAGTTGCTTCAACGATTAGGGCTAGAGTGGGCTTTTGGCTAGTGCGTGGCCGCGCCGGCTGTGGAGACGATATTTGGTGCTAAACCCGTACTACGTATACTTGTTCTTGCTTCAGGTAGCCAATGTGCGCTCATTTCCTCTCCAGACGGATGGTAGACGCCAAAGTCGGAGCTCCGCTACGGCTGACCGGCGACCGCGCGCGCTGCCCCTACGGCCAGTCGACTCCAACGCTGCTGTCCAATTCCCCAACGCAAACACCAGCGCAAAGAGATACCAGAACAGAAGCTCGTCTTCGCGCCTATAGCGACGGCATCTATCTGGCTGTACACCAGATGCGCCGCCACGCTGCCGAACAGCCCAACCGCCAGGACGCGGACCCCGCTCCATTCGCCGTGGGTGTCGTTTACGCACAACAGGGTTGTGATGGTCACTAAGGCGACTAGGTGAACGCGATCATTGCAATCAGTCCCGGTAGGCCGAAATCCAGTCCTGTCTGAAGAAAGAAGTTGTGCGCATGGCCCACGTTGTAGCTAGGTGAGATCCGCGTCGGATAGAGCAGGAACAGGAGTGCCCGGAATGTACCGAAGCCCATTCCCGTGAATGGGAAGTCCTGCAAACCGGCATAGGCCTGCGTCCAGACGTCGAGTCGGAAATTGCTGAGCGTAGCGACTCCTCCGAGCGCTTCGACGGTCAGAACGTCCCCAATCAAGTCAAAGAGAGATGTGGGGATAAAGGGAAGACCAATGAGCAGCGCCACAAGAAGCAGCAGCAAGAGACGACCTCCCCAACGCTTGTTAATCAGTATCATCGCCAAACAGGCAATGGCCAGCGCCATGAATGACGTACCGCGACTGTGTCAGCAGCAATACAACGCTGACGATTGGTGCGCGATCCAGATGAGCCATGACACGGCCGCTGAGTGGAGGGTACGTCGCCTGTGGAAGAGATCGGATGCGGAGATGGCGACCATCAGCGGCAAGGCGTAGAGCAGCGTTCCCGCCACCTGATTCGATGGAACCCCGACTCGGCGGCCATGAACACGTTGATCAGGGGTGACGGAATGGAAGATACGATTGTGCTCAGACCGGGGAGTTTGTGCAGCCAGGCAATCCCCTGCGGCGCGATAGCCGCGATCAACAGCGCGGGCGAGCGTGAATCCGCCGAACGCCAATTCAATGCGGCGTCGGCTTAGGCTGCCATGGGTGACGATGACGGCAAAGAGACATAGACTCCATACGAGGATGTACGTTCGGGGAATCGAGTACTGTTCGCGGAAAGGGCCAGGCGCAGCCCACAGGGCAATCGGCAGCATCACGACTATGAGAAACAGGAGTGGCAGGTCAGCCGGCGTGGTGGCGTACCACTTGCCAAGATGGACGCGCCGGTATAGCCAACCGATCGCAATCACGAGGATACCGAGGGCCGGTGCCCACGCTGGAAATCTATCCGGAAAAACAGCAATGGTGCGACCGCCAGCAGGAGCAGCAGATCGACCCAATGCGAAGTCTGGCCGGGAAATCTATTCACGACGCTATGGTTGTATGCGGCTCTAGCGAGCGGCACGCAGATCGCAGCCTAACGGCGCACCTCAATTGCTGGGAGGCCCCTCAGTATGGCGCCTGTTCCCTGATGGTGGGGCGTGGAGCGAACACTACGCCAGTTGCGGGCGGCGAGACAGAAAGGGCTGGTGTCCCATATAGTTGGACAGGAAGGCAACGAATACGCCCAGCAAAAGCCCAAACGTGAAGGCCAGGCCCGCTATCGTCGGCATGCTTAGTTCGTCAATAGGTTCAGTCGGTGGCACGGCAAGTGAGCCGATCCGCACCTGCCGATTGCCGATGACAACTGCATGCTGAATTTGGCCGCTTGGTTGCTCAGGGCGTCGAATGTGTTCCACGCCAGATCGCGCTGTTGCGTTAGTTGACGCGAAACGAGCCTGTTCGGTTGACAGCTGAGAACGAAGTGCTTGAATCGAGCGGTCCAACTGGCGCATCTGGGTTTGCAGCGAATCTTCACTGCCCTGCAAAGCGCTCGTTTGACTCACTCGAGCAGTTGTCCAAAGTCGAACAACGATTCGTAGTTCCTCAGAATGGCGGCATTGACGGAGTCGCCGGTATCCTGGCCGGCCTGGTAGTCTTCGGTAGCCATGTTGCCTGAGATGCCCAGCGAGCCGGCATCCAGCGAATCAAGAGCTGTATAGCCATCTCCGCTGAGCAGTGTTTCCGACGTCTCCACAATGTGCAACTCGATGTCCTGCACGTATTGCTCCAGTATGGCGACGAGTGCCGCCACGTCCTGCAGTTGTTCTTCTGCGTTGGCGTGGCCAAACTCCTCTGCGTTGATCGTCAGATTTGCCGGCAAGCGGCTTTCCGTGCCCAGTGCTAGACTCGGAGCCGAATCAGAGTGGATTTGCACCGGTGAGACTATCGGGCTCTGCAAAGAAGAGAAGACCTGCGCCTTGAGAAGCTGAACTGCGATGGCGTTCGTATTAGTCGCAGCCTCGCCGGCTGAGTCGATTTGAGACTGTAGGTTCTGTGCTTGGTCCAGATGCCGCTTCGCTGCGCTCGCGCGTAAATACAGCTGTTCCAGGTTTGCGTTCGTGCCTGAAACTGTTCAGTGAACACATCCACATGGGCATTCAGCTGTGCGCTTGTCAGGGCCACGAGTAGATTCCGGCGTGCACGCTGGTCCTCGTTTGCCACTAGGGCAAGCGCCTGTGCGTGTCCCTCCTGCAGCGAAGTACGAATCTGTTCCCGGTCTGCAATCTGGCGGCTGAGCGTATCGATCTGGCTGTCTGCAATGTAGGCTTCGAGATTGCGCTGCGCAATTTGGTACTCTCCTTCTTGTCGGCGGCGACCAGTTCGGTTTGGAGCGAATCGAGCAGATCAGGAGGAACTTGGCCGTAGACATTGTTGATTTTGCGCACAAACTGACTGGCCCAGCTATTTGCAATCATGCTTGCAAGATCGGGCGAGTCGGCTGTCGCCTCAATGCGAATTAGATCGGAGGAAGTATGCTTGCCCTCTACAGGGGGCAAGCTCACCTTGACCATGTCTCGCAAGGCAGAGGGATCGCTTTGTTCCTCGCTCAACTGGCCGCCCAGTTCATCTGCGACTGCAGCCGCGAGTTCGCCGCTGCCCGCAAGCGCAACCAACGCCGCCCGATGTGAGTCTGTAGCGTCGCGCCCTCCTCGTTGAAGTCATCTTGCACGGTCTGAACGTGTTCGTCCAAAGTGATTTCGCTGGCAATGCGGGCGATGACGACGTCGGCGATGGCTGCGTACTCGGGCGCCAACATCGCTTGCAGCGCAAAGCCAGCTGTCACGGCCACTGCAGCGGTGGCAAATGCGATCAACAGTATTTCTCTTCCACCACGGATGAGCACATCAAATCTGGCTGAGATCGATCTCATCGTCGTAATGGGGTTGCGGGGACGGCACAGGCGGTGAGTCCGGTTGGGTCATAGGGATTCGTGTTCTTCCTGAATCGGTGCAAGTCTGTCGTGCAAGCCGAACATAATATTCTGCTGCAGCGACCAGCGGTGACAATCTGTCCATGCACTGGCTGATTCTAACATCGATTTTATGTACAGGCGAAATCAAGCTGAGTGAAAGGCCGGAACGTAGTGTTGCAAATAATCTTGGACTCAAGTAACGTTTGTAGCACATGAATCGACTCAATGTGAGCCAAGGTAGCAACATGACGGATCTGTTCAAGTGGCGGCACTACGAATCTGAGATTATTCTCACCTGCGTTCGTTGGTATCTTCGTTACGCATTGAGCTACCGTGATCTTGAAGAAATGATGACCGAACGAGGCCTTTCGGTGGATCATTCCACGATTTTTCGCTGGGTTCAGCGTTATTCCCCCGAACTAGACAAGCGCTGCCGGCCACATCTCAAGCACACGAACGACTCCTGGCGTGTTGACGAAACCTATGTCAAGGTTCGAGGCAAGTGGATGTATCTGTACCGAGCTGTGGATTCGACTGGACAGACAATAGACTTCCTCCTGAACGAGACCCGAAGCATCAGAGCCGCTAAACGGTTCTTCCGCAAGGTGTTGGGCAGACCAAACGTCACCGCTCCTCGGGTCATCAATGTTGACAAGAATCCTTCCTACATTGGCGCCGTACGTGACTTGAAGCAAGAAAAACTGCTGCCTGAGCAATGCAAGCGAAGGCCGAGTCAGTACATGAACAACATTGTAGAACAAGACCATCGTTTCATGAAACGCAGGATCAAGCCAGGGTTGGGCTTCGGATCATACCCAACGGCTTGGCGTACGATTCAAGGTTATGAGACGATGCACATGATACGGAAGGGACAGATTGAGGGAGCAGAAAAGGGCAATATCCAGGGACAGAATCAGTTCATCGCAGGGCTGTTTGGCCTAGCCGTGTAGGCCGATATCGACCATTTCGCTTGATCCTGCCTGCCTGAAGTCAGGATCGGTTATTTGCAGCAGAATCGCCCGGCGAAATCGGGGATCGTTTGCACGAAACCGCGCCTGAGTCTAGAATGTCAGCCAATCGAATCAGAAGATCCAACGCAAGATGTACCAGCCGTAACGTCGCGCCATCATCACAAACGAACGGACCCGGCCATGACAGGACCAGCGCAGGCATCAACTCCAACTCAATCCATTGTGATCTATCGTCGTTGGGCCCAGGTCATCGTCGCCATGTTCTTGCTTCTGTTGCTGGCTGCCTGTGAGCCTCTGGTTTCGGGCGAGACTGTGCTTGAAGGCGGCGAGGCAACCAGCCCTGTGCAGGCGCCGGCCGAGTCCGATAGAGCGGAAGATGCTACACCCCTGGCTCCGGATGCAGCGGCCCCGCCCGTACGCCTGGTGATTGCGGACATCGGCCTGGACGCGCCCGTCACGCCCATGGGTTGGCGAGTGGTTACCCTAGACGGCGAGCGCACGACAAGCTGGGACGTGCCGCTCGATTCCGTCGGCTGGCATACCAACAGTGCCGGCGCCGGCGCTGCGGGCAACGTGCTGTTGTCCGGACGCCAAGCAGACGGCGAGGCGCTCCTGGAACCGCTGGCCCTGCGCAGCGTGACACCGGGACAGGAAGTGCGCCTGACGGACGAGAACGGGCTGGAGTTCGTCTATCGCGTGCGCGAAGTGTCGGAGCCGATTCCAATCTCCGGGGCTAGCGAGGAAGAGACGGCGCGCGCCCTGGCATTTGTTACAGTGACGGACGTTGAAGCGGCTGGCGGCGTGCAACTGACGTTGATCGCGGGCTGGCCGGAATTCACAACCACGCATCGCGTCTTTGCTGTGGCCGACCTCGTGGCTGCGCCCAACTAGCGCAGTGCGCAGCCAAAGCGATGCTCGCGTGTATTTGCTGCAGGTTGCGGTGAGCGCTTTCGAGTGATGCGCGTCACAGTCGTGGTTCCCGTATACAACGGCGCAAGCGTCTTGCCGCGTCGTCTGGACGCACTGGCGACCCAGACGTGGCCCTCCTCGGACTACGAGATCATCGTCGTAGACGACGGCTCCACGGACGGCGCCGCCGGCGTGGTCGAGGCTTGGTCCGCGGACCACCCCGGGGTTCACATCGCCTGCATCTGCCAGCAGAACGCCGGTCCTGCTGCGGCTCGCAATCGCGGGGCGGCTGCAGCGCATGCGCCGGTAGTGTTGTTTACCGACGCCGATTGCGCACCCGAGGCGGACTGGCTGGAGCAAATGGCGGCCGCGTTCGAGGACGAAGATGTGGCTGGCGCGAAGGGCGCCTATTTGAGTGACCAGACGGGGCTCATCCCGCGTTTCGTGCAGGCGGAGTACGAGGATCGATACGACCGCATGCGCGGCCGGAACAGGATCGACTTCATCGACACGTATTCGGCCGGCTATCGACGTGACGTCTTCCTGGAGAACGACGGCTTCGATCCCGTCTTTCCGACGGCAAGTGTGGAGGATCAGGAGTTCAGCTTTCGCCTTGCGGACAAGGGCTATCGACTCGTCTTTGCGCCGGATGCGCAAGTATGGCATCTCCATGACGAGACAGTGCGGGAGTACGCCAGGCGCAAGTACTACATTGGCTATTGGAAGGCGCTGGTGACGCGCCGCTACCCGCAGCGGATCGTGAGCGACAGCCACACGCCGCAAGCGTTGAAGGCGCAGATCGTGACGGTGGCCGCGCTGGTTCCTGTCGCTCTGCTTTCGTTGGCCGCTCTGTGGTCGCCACGCCTGCGCTTTGCATGGGGTCTGTTGGCGGCGGGCATGGGCGTTTTCAGCGTTCTGTCGGGGCCGTTTCTGATCAAGTTGGCGTGACGCTGGTGGCCACTGGCGCTGGCGGGACCGTTTCTGCTGTTGCTGCGGGCGTTGGCCCTGGGCAGTGGATATCTGATCGGCGCATTTCGATTCGGCGGAAGTAAGTTTGGCAGTACTGAAGTTGGCGCAAGCGAAAATTCGGCGAATGAATTCGCGAGTGGGGGACAAAATGATTCAGCAAGGTATTGGGTGGGGACGGCGCTATTGGGTCTTTGTTGCGACGCTGCTGTTGTTGGCGCTGGCATTCGGCGTGTCGGCTCCGGCTTGGGCTGCGCCGCCTTCATCGGCGAAGTACCAGACCGTACCCAAGCCGACGCCCACAGCGGGCGTGGACCCCGTGGCCACGGCAACGCCGCGGCCGGATGGCGGCGACAGCGGCGGCTCCGGCTCAGAGACCGGCGGCGCCGCTCCGTCTGACCGGGAAGTGCCCGCTTTCGTGATCGCCGGCGAATCGGCGGTTCCGGCCAGTGGACTGACGGCCACGGTCACCGTGGTCACGCTGAACGTACGCGAAGGGCCCGGCGTAGACTACCCGGTGGTTGGGTCCTTGTCCGCCGGGGACGTGGTCAATGTTCTCTGGCGCAACGCCGAGAACACATGGCTGTACGTCTGCTGCATCCCGGGCACGGAACTCGGCGGCTGGGTCAGCGCTCAACTGCTGAGTCTGGACTTCGATCGCGCCACATCCGCCGACGTGATTCCCGTGTATGCGGACGCGGCTGCCGGTGCGCCGGTGGCGGGCGCCGCATCAGCACAAGCGCCGGTCAGCGCGTCGGATTCCCCGACGGCCACCGTGGACGCTACATTGCCGCTTCAGCTCAAAGTGAACTTGGCGCCGCGCTTCCTCAGCCAGGGCGAGACCGGCCAGCTCAACCTGCAGGTGTCCAATCCGAATCTGGAAGACGCGCTGGATGTGGAGGTGAGCGACCAGTTGCCGCCGCAACTCGAATTGGTCAGCGCTTCGGCATCCGGTGAAGGCGCCGTGACCCAGCAGACAGCCCCGACAGGGGAGCCAATCGTGCTGGCGACCTGGGACCGCATCCCGGCCGGCGAAGACGTGCGATTGAAGCTGACGGTGCGCGTAGTGGAGAGCCTTGACGACGGCGTCGTGTTTGACAACCTGGCGGCCGCGCAGGGTTCAACACGGGTATGTATCCGGCAGCATCACAATCGGCATGCCACCCGTGCTACTTCCGGACTTCCAGTAGCGTGCTCTTCCACTAGCGTGCCGGCGGCGAACGGCAGCGGTGGAGCTGCAGATGCGTCGTAGCCGGCCGGCAACGCAGTGTGACCGTCATTGTGACCCAGGGGAGGAAGGCGGCGCAGCCTCGTGGCGAAACCTGCATCTGAACCTGTGTCACCGCCTGTGGCGGCAGCAGACTTGAAATCTGCTTCGAAAGATTCGGAAACTGAACATGTAAGACGAGAAGCCCTGTGGATCGGCCCTGTTGCCGCGTGCCTTGCCGCAGGGCTTGCCTTTCTGGTCTACTGGCTGACCGCCGCGCCGGACCTCACGTGGGCTCACCAGGGATCGGACGGCGGCGACCTGCTGGCCGCGGCCGTCTCCGGCGGCGTGCCACATCCGTCCGGCTATCCCCTCTACACGCTCTTGCTGCAAGCGTGGCTGTGGGCGGGCAACATCCTCGCGCCGCAGGCGTCGCCGGCCCGACTGGGAAATCTGCTGAGCGCTGCGCTGGCTGCCGCAAGCGTGGGTGTGACAGTCATGGTCGCCGGCCACGTTACCGGCCAGGTTGCCGGCGTCGGCGGCCGCGCTGGGCGCTGGCGGCAGGCATCGGGATGCTGTGGGCCGTGAGCCAGTTGCTATGGAGCCAATCCGTTCTCACAGAAATTTACACGCTGCACGTCCTGCTTGTTGTGCTGCTGGCCGGCGCCGTCCTCCTCCGGCCGGACAAGCTCGCTACGGTGGGCGTAGTGGTTGGCCTGGGCATCGCCAACCATCTCACGTTCATCCTCTTCTTGCCTGCGGCAGCCTACTGGCTGTGGCGCGCACATGGACGCAGCCTGCTGACATGGCGCGGCGCGGGCGCGGCGGCGCGGCCGCCGTAGTGGCGGCAACGCTCTACATGCGCATTCCCATTGCCGCCGCAGGCGACGGCGGCCCGCCTCCCGTCAACTGGGGGTACGCGGACAATTGGCGTGGCTTCTGGTGGCTGGTGAGCGGACAGGCGTATCGCGCCTACTTTTCCGAACACACATGGGGCGGATTCGGGCTGCGAACTGCCGCATGGGCGTGCAACCTGGCCGTGGAATTCACGCCGATCGGATTGGCGGTTGCCGCGGCCGGCCTGGCGTACTGGGACCGCGAACAACCGGCCCTGCGCACATTTGCGCTGCTGTGGCTCCTTCCCGTCAGTCTGGTAGCAGTGCTCTACACCACGACCGACAGCCGGCTCTATCTGCTGCCGCGGTATGGCTGATGGCCCTTCTGCTGGCCGTGGGCGTCGTCGCCGTGGTCGATCGGCTGGCCGCCCGCTACACTGTCTCCCGGAGCGGGCTGACGTTCGCAGCAAGCGGTTTGCTGATGGCGGCAGTTGTGGCGATGGCAATTGTGCGTGGGCCGCAGCTTTCCCTGCGCACAGACTGCGCATTATGGCATGGATAAGCGTGGCCGAACGCTGTGCGTGCGGCTTGCGAACCTGCGCGCCACACAGCGCTACGTCAAGAACCTGGCCAGGCGAATGCGGTTCGCACGGACCGGTCTTGAACGGACTGCATAGGCCTGGATTGTAACCGTGGGTCAGACAAGGGGCAAACCGAAAAGCCTCCGATGCGAGCTAGTACGCGCCCTTTCCGCGCGAAGACGACGGACACGGTTCGCCAGAGGATTAGGATGTCAAGCCACCAGGAGTAATGCTGGATATAGTAGAGATCCTGGTCGGTATGCATGTGCATGGGGTTGTCGCTGCGACCGTTGATCTGCCACCAGCCGGTGATGCCCTGGGGCACGGCAAATCGTTTGCGCTGCCAGGGCTCGTAGTCTTCGACCAGCCATGGCATTTCGGGCCGCGGTCCGACCAGGCTCATGTCGCCCTTCAACACGTTGATGAGTTGGGGCAATTCGTCAATGCTGGTGCGCCGAATCAGTCTGCCTGTCCGGGTCACACGAGGGTCGTGGGCGGTCTTGTAGACGACCGAACCGTCCGGGTCAACATGGCTGACCAAGTGTGTTAGCTTGTCGGCATCTACGACCATGGAGCGGAACTTGAGCATCTTGAAGAGCCGGCCGTTCTCGCCCACGCGATCGGCGCGGTAGAAGACTGGACCGCCGTCCTCCAGCTTGATGGCAACGGCAACGGCCAGCATGATGGGAGCGAGGAAGAACAATGCCATGAATGATATGCCCATGTCCATGAGTCGCTTGCCAAAGCGCTGGAAGCCATCAATGGCCGGGTCACGCAAGCCAATCATGGGCATGCCGCCGAGGCTTTCGATGGACGCGGCGTGGAAGGCGAGGTCGAAATAGTCAGGCACGACATACAGGCGCACCGGCAATTCATTGAGGCGCGCGACCAGATTGGCGAGCCGCACATGCGCGTGCAATGGCAAAGCGATGATCACCTCGTCGATGTCGTGGGCGCGGACGGCTTCGACCGCGTTGTCTACCTGGCTGAGCACGGGCAGGTCCAAGATTTCCTGGCCGCGTTTGTCTGGGTCGTCGTCCAGATACCCTACGATTTCGAGACTACTCCAGTTTTCCTTGCGCAGTTGCGTGACAAGGTTTTGCCCCACCCGGCCGGCGCCGACAACCAGCACGCGCGTGGTATTCGTGCTTGCGTTGCGCTGAAGGCGGAACCAGACGCGCAGGGCGACGCGATAGCCGATCAGCAGCAGCAGACCCACCACAAAGAGATAGACGAAGGTGAGGCGAGGAAGCTCCTTCTTCGCCAGATATAGAATGCCGGCCAGCGACAGGGCCGCTACCGTGTGACTGAGAATCACATGCTGGAATTCTTCGATCCAGAAGACGACGCGGCGCGGGGTATAGACGGAGCCGAGGAGCATACTAATGGCCCAGACAAGGCCGACAGTGACTCGGAGCGTAAGTGTCGGCGAATAGACAAACGTCCCAACCCACTCCGGGGACAGCGTCTGACCGAACGGCAGCACGAAGCGCAGTTGCATGGCCAGCGCGAGCGCCACCTGCACCACGATCACATCCACCAGGAAGAGGAGAACCATGAAATTGGTGCTGAATCTCTTGACCATGGTCTATTGCTTCTCTCTGTGATTCGCCTCAGTGAATGTGAATTGGGACCTATGAGTGCGCCGGATGGCTGTTAGTCATCGTGCGCCGGAAGCGCCCTGCTGTCCATCACG
The DNA here is from genome assembly GCA_963752485.1 of uncultured Chloroflexia bacterium. Classification (GTDB taxonomy): domain Bacteria; phylum Chloroflexota; class Anaerolineae; order Caldilineales; family Caldilineaceae; genus JASGTU01. The sequence continues at coordinate 717,619 of CAVVYP010000004.1, read as the reverse complement.
TGATGCCAGGAAGTGCAGCGCGAAACCTGGTGATCGCGTTCAACCGCCTGACGCCGGCGCGCATCCACGGCCACGATCGTCGATCCCTAGTCCCGTATCACCGCTTCCTCATATGCGCTGCTGACGTCAGCCGGTCTGATTGGGTCGGCCGGGTTGTCCGGTATCCACTGCGCCAGTTCGTGCATCACTTCGCGATAGGCCGGACCCCACGCCAAATTATACCACTCGTTTTCATCATTCCTATGGTCGTACAATTCTTCCGTACCATCGCTATAACGAATGTAGCGCCAATGGTCCTTGCGAACGGAAACATGAACCCTGTTCCAGTTGGTAACGACGGTGGACAACGCAGCGTGGGGCCAATAGGGCTGCTCGTAGTCGAAGAACGGATAGAGGCTGTGGCCTTCCAGCCCGGCCTTCAGCGGCAGCCCGCAGAGATCGATCAAGGTCGGGTAGATGTCCATCAGGCTGACGGGTGTGTCCACGCGCCGTCCCGGTTGGATGCCCGGGCCGGCGAAGAGCAGGATGTTGCGCGTAGCCTCCTCCCAAAGCGTGCGCTTGCGCCAATGCGTCTTCTCACCCAGGTGCCAGCCGTGATCGGAATAGAGGACGATGATCGGTGTTATCGCGATGTGGGCTGTTGTCGAGGGCGTCCAGGACGCGGCCCACGCACGCATCCACGAACGAGATGCAGGCGAGATAGGCCTGGACGATCTCGCGCCATTGATTGTCTTCGATGATGGTCTCATGCTCGCGGAGGCCGGTGGCGAGCATGATGCCGATACCGGGGACGTCGCACAGGTCCGGAGCGATGCCCTCCCTATCACAGGGGGCCTGGAGAACCTCCGGCAATGTTATCTCGTCCAGGGGATGCATGTCGAAGAATTCCGGCGGGGCGTAAAAAGGCTGGTGGGTGTCGAAGAAGCCGCAGCCGATGAAGAATGGGCGGCCATACTCCTGGCTCAGGAGTTCGACGACCTTGTCGGCCACCATCCAGTCGCCCATCTCCTCCTTGGGAACCTGAAGCTCGCCCCAGTCGAAGAAAGCATTTGCCTTATCCAGGCCGTTGAGGGGGAACTGATCATCCGGCGGGCGCGTGATGCGCCAGACCTCCTGGGTGAGCGACGGCCAATAGTCATTCCAGGAAGGCGGATCGGCGAATCCGCAGTTCATCTTTCCCGATCCGGTGGTGCGGTACCCCTGCTGCTTGAAGTATTGCGGCAAGGAGACGGGATTTCGGAGAAACGGACTCCTCCCGGTAATAGGTCTGGTTGTGATAGATGCCGGACGTGAAGGGCGAGACGCCGGTCATGATCGCTGTGCGCGACGGGTTGCAGAGCGCAGACGCGCAATAGGCCCGCTCGAATAGTACGCCCCGTGCTGCCAAGCGGTCGATATTCGGCGTCTTGGCGTTTGGGTGACCACCCAGGCAGCCGATCCAGTCGTTGAGGTCGTCGATGGCGATGAAGAGAACGTTCGGCTGCTGGGCCGGCGGTCTGTAGGCCTGCACCGCAGGTAGATGGGTCTTGTCGAATGCGAGAGTTGCGGATGCGGAAGGCGCGTTGGCTCCGGCGGTCAGCATACCGGCCGACGCCGCTGTTGCCATACCAAGTCGGAGGAACTGTCTTCGAGAAATCATGGGTTTACTGTCACATATCCAATATACGATGAATGAATTCGGTCTGATACGTTGCACCAGAAAACCGAGAGCGCCAGGCGCCAGCCTGAGACGACGTAACTCGATGATTCTACCATTGAAGAAGGCGCGTATGAAACCATCGACGGGCGCGAAGCCGGACCAGACGGCGCCCTAGACGACGAATGGGCAATTAGTGGTGTTCGAAATCATATCTTCATCAACAAAACTTTCGTTTCTCGCCCAGGGCCCTTTGCAGGGCGGGGTCGCCAAATAGTCAATCCGTCCGAATCTGTTGTCCCGCATTCGCCGGCCATACGATTCGCGTACAGTCTCGGTACTGCCTGTGACATTGGGGACGACAGATTGGCAGACGGGCTGCGCCAGTCTTGCGCATGGTGTGGCGTGGCGTCGTTTCCCGCTACATGAGGGCGCGTGCGTACGATGTCCTGCTATGGGCGCAGACTCAAGCCAAGAGTACGCCGCACCAGCGGTCTCATTATCGATCACGTTTGCGGTCGAGCTTGTTCTTCTCGCGGTCGCCGGGCCCGTACTGTTGTTCTCACGGCAGTTTCCGCCATGGGCGCTTGGGCCGGCGATAGCGCTGGTGGTAGGCGGGTGGATATGGCGGCGCATACGTCTTGGCCAATTCTTCACGTCCACGCCTATCGATTGGCCGCTCCTGTTACTCTTCGGCGTGATGCTGCCCGTGTCGATCTGGGCGGCGCCGCCTGCACTGCGCACTGAGATATCGATCCCTCGTGCGCTGGTGATGGTTTGGAATTACTGTCTACTGTGGACCATTATCACGTACGCGAGCCGGCGATATCAGCTTGCGCTCGACTTCTGGTTGGCTTTGCTCTCGCCGGCGTGGCGCTGGCGGCTGTATCGCTGCTGGGCACACAGTGGCTGCACAAGTTTCCCGGCGCGCAACCGGTGTTGGGCGCGATTCCTGCGCCGTTACGCGGCGCGTTTGCGGGCGCGGAGGAGGGATTCCACCCCAACCAGGTGGCCGGTACGCTGTTGTATGTCTTTCCGCTGCTGCTGACGATCAGCGCTTCGTACCTCACCCGCAACTATCGTATTGACATGGCGTGGCCGTGGCTGCCGTGGATCATTGTACCGGCAGCGCTGTTCACGGGCGTAGTGATTGTCCTCGCACAGTCCCGGTCTGCGTTGCTGGGGCTCACGCTGGGCGTCGTATTCATCGCGCTGGTGCAGTATCGCTGGGGCCGAATTGCGCTCATCGTGGGCGCAGTTGCGTTGATGGCGGCAGCGCCGTTCGTGGCGCCGCGTGCGTTGGACGTCATCGCCGATGCGCCGCCCGTGGAGGCGATGGGGGGGACGGCCAGCGTTGAGAATTTCCGCAGAATCTTGTGGGCGCAGGCGTTGGCCGCGGCGACGGACTTCCCGCTGACGGGCATGGGGCTGGGCACATTTCGAGAACTCGTGCGCGTTCTCTACCCGCTGGACATCTCTCCGAGCTATGACATCGGCCATGCGCATAACTTCTTCTTGCAGACCGCGTTGGACTTCGGCGTGCCGGGGCTGATTGCGCTGGCCGCGATGTTCCTGGTGGCAGTCGCGCAACTGGTGCGCCTGTGGCGGTGGCGGACTGACGGCAGCGCTTGTGTGCCGCCGGGGGCGGGACGCGTGTGGGCGACTGGCCTGGCGGGGAGCTTGCTGGCGCAGACGATCTACAGCCAGTTGGACGCAGTGGCGATGGGCGCCAAGACCAACTTCATGTTCTGGTATCTGCTGGCGCTGATCGTTGGTTTGGCGAATCTGGCCGCGTCGACCGATTCGGCGCCCGCAGCGGCGGCGGCGGGGGAGAAGGTCTGATCAGCCGGCCGTCGCAGATGGATGATCGGCTGTTGCTGCGGAGAGTCGTTCCGGCGCGGTCCGGTTGAGGAGCGAATAGAAGAGCCGTTCGTATTCGTCGGTGACGGAATCCCAGGTATAGACGGTCTGTGCGCGGTGCTGGGCGCGTTGAGCGTAGTCGGTGACAAGGGCGGGGTCATTGAGCAGCTTCGCGAGTACACGGATCAGATCGGGCGCGCCGATTCTGCCGTCATAGGCGAAACCGGCGTCGCCGATAGTCTCCAGGTTTTCGTCCGTGTTGTTGGTAACCACGCAACTGCCAAACGCCATCGCCTCCACCAGAGCCGGGTGGGTTCCGCCCACGCCGGACGTTTCTACGAAGATGCGTGCGTTGGAGCCGAGCTCCTGGTAGCCCTCGCCGAACACATACCCCGTGAAAACGATGCGCGGATCGTTGCCGGCGGCTTCCTTGAGCGCACGGATATACTCATCCGCATACGCCGCGTCTCCCACAATCACGCACTTGAGATCCGTGCGTAAGGCGCGGAAAGCCTGCACCAGGTGGTGTGCGCAGTTTTCCGGTACGAGTCTGCCTACAAACAGAATGTAGCCGTCCTTCTCCAGACCGAAGCGCGCCAGCGTTTCGCCCGGAGCGGTAAGCTCCACGTCGGAGCCGTAGGGGATGTAGGGAGGCGTGCTGCCGTAGCGGTCCTGGTAGTAGCGCTGCACGACGGTGGAGTCCGTGAGGTAGACGTTGGGCAGGATTGTGGCAAGGTATTCGGCGAACTGAATGTATTTCTTGGCGACGGTGGGCCACTTCTCGCGCTTCCAGTCCAGTCCGTCCACGTTGAGCAACGTCTTGGCTCCGCTCAGGCGCGGGATCCACGTGACAGGGCTGTTGCCGGCGATGAAGTAGAGGGCGATGTCGTAGCGCTCCGGCAGGGCGTGGAGCGAAGAGTAGAAGGAGTGGACGAGGGTATCGAGATATTTGTTGGCGATGGTGGGCAGCTTAACGAGCCGCATGCCCAGGTAGGCGTCGCCAGGATAGGTGATATGGTGCGAGCGGCAATAGACCGTGACTTCGTGGCCGCGCTCGACCAGGCGTTTGCCGAGTTGCTCCACACAGGTTTCGAAGCCACTATAGCTGGCGGGGATGCCGCGGGTTCCGAGCAGAGCAATCTTCATGTGGAGTCTCCTTGCAAAGCTGGTGTGACAGCGTATCGACGCTTCATCTTCCGGTGAGCGCCACGCTCAAAGGTCTTGCAGTGACGCTGCCTACCGGCATGCGCGCCTACCGGCATGCGGAAGATGACTTGGATTGTGATCGGCCCGACAATACGTGGGCATAGAAGGCGCTTGTCATGTCGGCGAGCCTTTCCCAGGACAGTTCAGTCTCTGTGAATTGCGCTGCGGCCGCGCCCAAGCCGGCGGCGTACGCCGGATCATCGAGCAGCATGAGGATGGATTCGGCCAGCCTCTCTGCCGTTTCCCGATCTGAATGCATCGGTACGAGCAGGCCGGTCTGCCCGTGATGGATAAATTCGGGGTTGCTGCCCACGTTCGTGGCTACGACGGGGCGTCCGAAGCTCATGGCCATAAGCAGCGCGCCGCTCTGGTAGATCCACTGATATGGAAAGAGCATCGCATCTGCCGCGGAGAAGTAGAGCGGGGCGTGCGCGTCGTCAATGAATTGCAGCCGCCAAATCACGTTCTGTGACACGCCGAGGCGTTGCGCCACCGCTGTGAAGCGGGCCACGTCCGTATCTCGCGGCGTGCCGGCGACGACGAGGCGCACATTCGGATGGGCGCGGACCACGCTGGGCAGGGCCTCCAGCACGAGATCGAGCCGCTTGTTGGGTTTGACCGTGCCGAAAACGAGAAGGATAGGGTCGCTAGCCGGCAGGTCCAGCCGGGCCCGAGCGTCGGCCTGCGCCACGGCGGAGGCTTGGGCGTATGCGCTGAAGTTGCCGTGCGGTACGACGATGGCCTTGGCGGTCAACTCCGGGTCAAGCTCGTGTAGAGCCGTCAGCGCGAACTCGGAGTTGACGATAATGCCCGACAACTCGTGGTATAGGCGATGCAACGCGGAGCCACGGCCGCTGCGCACGTCCTCCCCGTCTGCAAAGGGCATGATGTCGTGGATTGTTGCGACAGTGGCGACGCCGCTGCGGTTCAGCCACTTCGTGAGCAAGTCGTCGGCAGGCGGGACCTGGAAGAAGTGGAAATGGGCGAGGGAGGCGTGGTTGGCCCTCGCCATGCGCGCGATGCGTACGAGGGACGTGACGTAGTTGCCGGCGCGCAGGGGCTTGGGCAGGTCGCCGTAGATGCCCTTGAACGCGGCCGCGGCCGGTACATTTGCTGGGAGCAAGGGATGGTGCACAGTTTCCGCTGTGGAAAGCAGCCGAACATCCAGACCGGCGCGGTTCAGCGCTTCGACATAGGGGAAGTTGTAGTAGTGCATGCCGCGCTGCGTGCCGACGGAGTCGACCATGAAGATCGGTCCACCGTACGCGGGGCGTTCGTCTGAGAATGCGCTGGGCATGGGAGTGCTAGCCCCGTTCCTGCTGTGCAACCACCACATGTGCGGTCATGACTGCACGCTCGGCGCCAGCTCTTTGGTCAGCCATTCGGGCAGGTTCGCAACGCCCATGTCGCTCAGGAGTTTGGCCAAAGCCTGGTTGTTGGGCTGGTAGAGTTCCTCAAGCTGGGCGCGGGCGGCATCGGACATCCGCTCAGCGTGTGCAGCACCGTTGATGGCGTAGTACGCGTTGCGCAAGCGCTTCTTTAGCCAGGGATCGGCGCGCCAGAAGCTTTCAAGACCCCAGTTCAGATGCAGCGCGGCGTTTTGCAGTGTTCGGTTCCGATAGTTGGTTGACTTATTCTCGCGCTGTCATGTCCAGATCGTTCAGGAACTTCTCATGCTCCACGCCGAGCCACTGGCAGACGTCTGTGAGAAAGGCGACGGGCTCCGCGGTTAGGTTCTCTTGGAAGACGACCTTGACCTGGGCGGGATTGAAGACCTGGTACCATCCGGGCATCCATCTGGCGTACATACCGCCGCCAACGGCCCAGTAGGTGTTATTCTTGCGCAATTCGATTTCGGATTCGGGGATAGCCAGGCACTGGCTCAGATAGTCGTCGAATGTAAGGTCCTGGTCCAGTCGCAGCTCGCCCTTTTCGAACTTGTAAAACGAGAAGGCGCGCTCGACGGGGTTGCGCAGCATGAAGATGACCTTCGGGTCGTCGAGAACGTCGATCATGCGCTCGGCCAGGCGCTGCCCGCCGTACAGATAGCCCAGCGTGGCTTCCATGCGGTAGCGTGCGTCCCCACAGGATGCAAAATACTTCTCGAGTTCCTCGACGGGAGCCAGCTCGTCGCTGCCATAGCGGATGGGCAGGAAGTACTGCGTCTCCTTGATGGACGAGGGACAGATGTCCGGATGCGCTGACAGGTATGCGAAGAGGGATGTAGTCGCAGCCTTTGGGACACCGGCCATGACAAGGTTGGGTAGTTTGCGCATCATCTGAACTCCGTTTGCCGCCGCTGTGGCTTGCTCATGCCGCAGGGGCCGGCGCGGTCTTCGAAGCGGCGTCCGGCCGATCTTGGCGGGCATGGACGTCGGTGGCGGCGTTTGCTGCGCTCGCGGCGAGGCGTGCGCGTTCCTTGGCGGCGGTCGCCCTGTGCGCATAGAGCAGCGCGGGCAACAGCCAGAAGTAGAACGAGAAGATCCTGAATTCCATGGCGCGGTAGAAAAAGAGCAGGAACGGGGCAATGCCGACCACGATCGCGGTTGCGATGGCGATATGGCGCACCTGCCGAGAAGGCGTGGACTTGGCAATGCGAAAGGCCGAGATAAACATGGCAGCCATGAGCAAGGCAAACGCGGCCACGCCCAACACGCCGTAATAGGTAAGCAGCGCGACCCAGTACACATCTTCAAAGGTGCGCTCGTCGAGCCTGTGAACGATGATGTCGGCCTGCGTTTTGTTGATCGTCTCGATTACTCGATTTACGCTCGGACCGTAGCCGAGGATCGGCTTGGACGTCAGCACGGCGGGCGCGGCCCCAAGCAGGATGCCCAGCCGCTGTCGTTGCGCTCTCTGGACATAGTCTGATGAGAAGATGCCGAGCATGTTCTCGACGACGCTCTGCTCATGGCTCGTAGGGTTCAGATATTCCTGCTGCTTGGGTACGGATCGGACAAGCAGCACGGCGGCGATCAGCATGACTGGCAGCAAAGGCAGCAGCATCCTTGCGATTCGGGCTGAGCCGTAGCGCAGCCAGGCAAAGAGACCGAGTACCAGCACGACGCCAAATGTGGCGGCGCGCGAATAGGAGAAGGCGATGGCGACGATGATGGCGCCGGCGCCAATCAGCATGGGCAAGCTGATCTTGTTGGCCGCGCCCAGGTAGACGCCCAGTGCGACGAGCATGAAAATGCCGAAATAGAGTGTGTCGCCCAGCGTGCCATAGATTGCGCCAAACTCTCGCCCCTTCTCTGACGCGAGGCGGAACGAGCGGCTCTGACCCGCGATCTCGATGTCCGACTGTCTGGGCATGAGGATCGGATCCAAGGCGCCCTTGCTCACATATTGGAGTGCGCCAATGCCCACCTGAAGCAGGGCGGTGGCTAGGATGATGCGCAGGATCCACGTGGCCTGGCGCTCGTCGATGTCCAGGTTGACGATCCAGTAGAAGAGAGCGACGTAGCGCAGCAGTGAGCGAAGGTTGAGGACGGTGTCCGCAGTGAGTGAACGGTTAATCAGAATCGAAAAGGCGGCGAGGCCGAAGAAGAGCAATAGCGGCAGATCGACCGGTGTGCGGCGCAGCGGCCTTCCGCCGGCTACGTGGCGGACAAAGACCACTGCGAAGCCGATATAGATTACGATCTCCGTGCCAAAGCGGGAGGCCAGGTAGATCTGATCGGGACCGGGGATGAACTTGAGGACAACGTTCTCGAAAGGCATGAAGAGCACGAGTCCGTACACCAGCCAGATCGGGCGATAGATGGCCAGGGCCACACAGACGACGAAGCCAACCAGTGCGAAGATCGCCGCGGCCGCCAGCATCGGGCTTAAGGAGATAAACAGGCCGACCGCGACCATGAGGCCCATGCCGATCAGCACCTCAACCACCGGCAGGGAGCGTGACGCGCCACCGCGCAAGTCCCCGGCGGACTGCTGTATCTGTGTCATTTGGCCGCACCCGCCAGGCCGAGTCGTTTGCTCAGCGCAGACGCCAGGTTGCGCGAGCGTGTGAGGTTGAGGGCGAGGGCGAGCGGAGTCTTGACAGCCCACAGCAGGGCCAGTCGCGCCCCTCCCAGCGCTGAGGGCGCTACAGGTTCCACATCGTAACCGTGCCGGGTCATCTCGGCTGCAAGCATTCGCTGCGAGACGTATATTTCCGTATCGCTCAGGCCACCTTGTCGCCAGCGACCGGCCGTACCGGCGTCGATTCCGATCTGTCCCGTGCGGTCGGAACGGTGCGAGCTATTGGATTGCGCCACATTCAGCATTTCCGCTTCGAAGTCCAGCCCCAGGAAGTCACATAGGTTCACAAGTTGCGCCTGCGGCTGCGTGACTAGGTCTTCGAATCGCATCTGGAAGACGCGCGGATGTCCGGCGAATGCATCGCCTGCGCGCACTCCGCTGCGCCATAGGACGCTCATGGTTACGGGATGGTAGCCCGCCCACACGCGGGCAGTTTGGCGGAATGGGATGTTGGCGTCCAGGTAGCGACGACGCCAGCGATTCTTCTGCGAGAGCAGCACGTCGCGCGGGTCGCGAACGATGTTGATGACGTAGGCCTGGTCGTAGATGTCCAGAATCTGGCCGAGGTAATAGACGTTTCTGGGCGTCTGGTCACAGGCAATGCGCTTGCCATTGCGCGCGGTCTCATAGGCCAGGAAGGTAGCGAACAAGTCGGCCGGGGCCAGTACATCGGGAAAGCTATTCTGCAGGCGTCGCGCCTCGCCGGCGAAGTCCGACGGATCGCCTGCCTCGTAGTAGCCGCGGCGCTGGTGGGCGAAGAGGCGTGAGAGCATCACGGTCCCTTCGTCGGGCCGGATCGGACGTTGCTCCGCGTCGGGCTGCCACAGTTGCTCGAAGAAGTGCAGCTCTTCGAAGGCGAAGACGGCGGAATGGCGGCCCAGGATGCGCGCCGTCATAGTGGTGCCGCTGCGGCTGTTGCCGACGACGAAGATGATCTTTTCCGGCTGGTTGTCTGGCCTGTTGTTGGGTCCGACGTCTGTTCTCTGGTTCGAATTCATCATTTGGTCAACGTGCGTAGCCGCGTGCTGCAATCGCCCTGGCGAAGCGTTTCACCTCGTCTACCCGCAGCAGGAAGAGAACTATAGGATAGCTCAATGCGCCGATCACGATGGCGGGACCCAAACGCAGCGGAACGCTGAAGTATCCCAGCGAGACAATGACGCCGTTGGCAGCGAGCACAAGCGCAGCCATCAGTGCTGCGGCCACAGCGATCTTCGCAGCAAACACCGTAAGGTCGGTTTCGTAACCGCCGATCCGCCGTCCAAGCTGTAGAAACATCCATAGCGTCATTATACACAGGCTGGCCACAAAGCCGATGGCCAGGCTTACTACACCCAAGAACGGTAACAGCGCAACGTCGATGACGATGTTGAGACCGAGCATCACCATGCGGTTGCGAAAAGGCGTTTCGGTGTCGTCAAAGCTGTAGTACGCCATGCGCAGAATGCGGTAGACGGCCATGAGTGGGATGGCCAAAGCGAAGATACTCAACAACAGCGCAATCATGTCCAGCGAGGCGGCGTCGCCGACACCGCGGCCGTAGAGCATTTCTACGGCGGGATTGCTGAGCACGATGACGCCGGCGGCCACCGGAGCAGTGATGAAGAGCGTCATCTTCATTGCCATCGTTATGGAATGGCGGTAGTTGTCCATGTTGGCCGCAGAGAACTGGGCCGAGAACCGCGGCAAGAAGGCGGTGGACACGCTGCCGGCGAACATGCTGTCCAATGCACCGTACAGGCGGCGCGCATAGGCGAGCTGCGTGATCGAGCCCGCGGGCAGGAATGAGGCTAGGAATCGCTCGACCAGGATGCTGCCCTGGCCGAACACTGCGCCCACAACGGGGTACCGCAACTGTCGCAGGGCGAAGCGCGTTTGCTCGTCCCCCAAGTCCAGCGTCAGGTGGTAGCGATAGCGCTTGGTCACCAGCATGATAACGGCCAGGGCCGCCAACTGCACGAAGGCGCCCATCGAGTAGGCGACGGCCACGGAATAGATGCCGTAGACGGGGCTCAGCCACAACACTGCGCCGAGCGTGATGACGTTGCGCAGGACGACGGTGCTCTCCGGAAACCCAAACATGCGCGTGGAGTTCAGCGCGGCCACAAAGACCTCGGTTGCCCCTGCGGGGATCACCATGAGAAAGAGAATCATGCTCAATGTCACGGACAGGGCTTGGGTTGCGTCGTCCAGGGCGAGGCCCAGGACTCCCATTAGGATCGGGCTGAGCAGGATCCCCAGCAGACCGATGCCGCCCATGACCAGCAAGCTGATATTCGTCAGGTTGCTCACGAGACGCCAAAGCCTATCTGTACCGTCTTTCAGCAGGGCTGCGCGTGAAGATGGGAACGAGGACAGCATTGGCGGAGACGAGGAGAATCGACCAGATCAGCCTGGGCACCGTGAACGCCAGGAAGAAGGCATCCGTCTCCTGTGAGAAACCGAAGCGGGCCGCCACTGCCATGTCGATGAGCAGCGTACTGGCGAAGCCAAACGTCTTGAGCACCGAAATGACCGCGGTGTTCTTGGCGGCTTTGCTGACGTTTGTGCTCTGGGCAGGAGTCTTCATTGGGAGATGGGAGAACGGCGTGCGCGTCCGCTACCGGCAGTGGCCGCCATGCGCAGCCGCTAGGTGTAGCGCACAGCCGTGTTGCGCACTTTCTTGAGGAAGCGCGTAACCGGGGAGGGACGCCAGACGTAGCGTCGCCGGTAGCCGCGCAACACGCGGAAACATTGCCTGGCTCGACGCGGGCACATGTTGGTCGTCGGACGGCAGCCGATACCCCCATTGTTGCAGGAAGGGACCGAAGATGCGGCGAACGTGCTCCCACGTGTCCGGCGTGTAGTAGGCGTAGCAATCGTCGGCGCGCTCGCCGGTCTTGTTGCGCAGGGGCAGGGGTCGGACCTGCTCGATATTCAGCGATTCAAGCAGGCGCGCGAAATCATCCTGCAGGTGCTCGAAGCGGATCACGAAATCGTACTCGCCCGGCTCGACGCTGCCGTAGCTGTCGTAGGGGATGCGGTAGAACTTGCGCAAATAGCCGGCGAAGTCGTCCGGGTGGTCACGGATATAGGCGTAGCGCTCCAGCGCGTAGTCGGAGACGTGGCCGCCCTGGCTCTGACGAAACGATGGGTCCGTGAAGAAGCTCTGGTGATCCGTCTTCTGCTTGAAATAGACCGAGACGGCGGAGTCCAGCGGATTGCGCACGCCCGCAATGACGAAATACTCTTTTTCTTCGGGCGTGGCCTGCACCATGAACTCGTGCAGGTGCGCGTGCTTGTGGAGGATCGCTTCGCCCGCGTAGTTCTCGCGCAGTTCCGCGCTGATGGCGGTGGACGCCGTGTAGGGAATTTCGACGAACAGGTAGCGGTGTTTGTGACTGATGATCATGTTATCGTATTTCGTCGCCGTGTAGTCTGGCCATCGCTCACTTGGCGGTCAACGCAGCAGCCTGGCTTCGCAGCTCCTGTGCGCTCGCCTCGTCACCTTGCGCTTCGTACAGACGCGCCAATTGCCAATAGGCGGCCGCTCTGTCCGGACTAGACTGGATCAAGTCCTGGAGCGTCCGTTCAGCTTCGGCCACAAGCGCCAGTTCGATCTGCGTCTTGCCGCGGCCTAATCTTGCTTCGTAGAGCTCAGAATTGATGGAGAGTGCGTTGTCGTAGTGCTCAAGCGCTTCGGAATACTGTTCACGTGCAAAGAGAATCTCGCCTAGCCGATAGTGGGTCAGCGATTGCCAATTGGGCACGACAGCAAAATCATCCAGTCGTATCGCCTCAAGATATGCGCGCTCGGCCTGTTCGATCGCCTCGGGGTCCTGCCTCCTTTCCAGGAGGTGGCCCACCTGATAGAAGAGCACACTGCGTCCGACTCGTCCCTCTTGGGCTACTGCAGCTTGCTCGAACGCTTGGAGCGCGGCCTCCTCGCGCCCCTGCTCGGCAAGGACTCTGCCCAGTGCGAACCAGTAGTCCCGGTTGTCCGCTTCGTGCTGCAATGCCTTGTTGAGATACGTCTCAGCATCGGCGAAATCGTCCTGCGCCGCGTGGACGGTGGCCAGCCGATACCACGGTTCGGCCATCGCCGGTGTAAGCTCGCTCGCGTACCCGTACCATTTTAGCGCAGACGCACTGTCTTCCTGATACTCCGCCAATGCCCCTCGGTTGAGCAGCAGGTTCGCGGAAGCCGAATCACGCGTCCATGCTTCCAGCGCAGCGTCTGGGCGGCCCTGGCTATCGTGAACAAGTCCGGCTACTCGCCACAGCGTAGCGTCCTCAGGTCTCAGGCGGAGGAGGCGATTCAGCCCCTCCGTCGTTGGATCCACTCCATTCGAGCGAACGGAGGGAGCAGTCGACGCGAGAGTACGGACGGCCTGAATCATCAGCACGTTCTTGTTCAATATCTGCCAAAGATTGGCGGAGAGAACGAAGGCTGCGACGACGATTCCGGTCACGATCACGATTTGTATTGGTCGATTCCTCCTCAGTCCAACCTCCATCATCGTCCAAGAGACGAAAACCGTCCTAGGACGATTCTAGTAGATAAACGGCACAAGGCAGAAAACCTGCGGACGACAATGCAGCGGATCATATGGAATTCTGGCTTGGGTATCCACACATTTTCATTAGGAGGGAGAGGTTTTCAAGGGATCTGCGTCTCTGGCTCTCAACAGCAGCAGTCGTATCAGGATAGGAGTCGTTGTCCAATGCCAGCAACGCGCGGTCGATCACGGATGCGATTTGTGCGGGCTCCGACGCGTCCTCGGCGGCTACGATATAGGATGATAGACCGCACTCGTGCATAAGCTGTCTCAGCTTACTTCTTAGCCCGATCGCCACCACAGGTACCGACATCTGAAGCGCAACCATGATTGGGTGCAACCTCATGCTAACGACAAGGTCGGAGTTTCCTATCGCATCGACCGCACCGTCGTAGCCAATTTGGCTCAAATCAACAATCTGCGCTGACGATCTATGTTTCATGGCTGCTAGGATCATCTGATTGACCTTGTTGTCGTTTCGGCGTTTCGATATCTGTGCGGCAACGAATCGAATTTGGGCGCCGGGGCAGGCGTCGACTATTCGGTCAAGCGCATTCGCAAGGTTCGAGAAGTACGCAGCTTCTTCGGCAGATGAGTAAGCCTCCTTGAGGATGTCCGCACCGAAGAATACTATCGTCGTAGGGCCCGTTTCGCGTCCGGGCGCACTGGCTGAGACCGGCGTCAACAATTCATAGTTGGCGGGCAGGAACGTGAGGTCCGCCGTGTGGTAGACCTTCGTGTGTTGCCTTGCCGGAAGCAATTCTTGGGCTAACGAATGCGAAGCTTCGTCCCTGATCGTGATGAGGTCGGCGATTGACAACACCCTCGTAACCATTCGTCGGCCCAAAGTGGTGTGCAACGGAACCAAACCAATGCCCAGAAACGCAACTCTCTTGCGAAGCAATCTCGCGAAATACGGTTATGCCAAGAGGAAAACCGAGGTTTCGATACGGCCGAACGGCGGTGTCAAACAGGAATGTCCCGCCCCCAAATACTACAGCATCGCTGCGCGCGATGGCTCGCATCAGCCGGCCAAGATCGCGCAACAGGCTGGCAGGGCGCCGGACGTTCTTCACTGCTAGCGGAACGATTTCCACTGGAGGCGTCAAGCCCTCTTCCAACCATAGAGGGGCAGAGGTGTAGCTTAGCAACGAAAGATCGAACTTGCCCGTCAGGTGCGACGTAAGCGTTCGCGCCATCAGCTCATCACCGAAATTGCCCATGCCGTAGTAACCGATCAGGAGAATCTTCTTTGGCTTCATATGCCTTTTTGGTGTCTATGGAAACGATCGCGGCAATGGACTAGCCACTCGTAGCGCTCACGAATCGGTGTACTTCACCCACACGGGCTCCCACGTCTCGAACGGGAGGTCGGTGATTTGTCGCTGATTCTGCCCGTTGGCGTCCATCATCCATAGTTGGCGCGTGCCGGTGACACGGTTCGACTCGAAGACGATCTGTCGTCCGTCCGGCGAGTAGCTGGGACTGCGGTCCCATTCCCATTCGTTCGCGGTGAGTTGCACCGGCGGCCATTCGTTGCGCTGCACAAGCCAGATTTCGTCGTTGTCCGAGTCGTTGGAGACGAGGGCGACTTCCTCGCGGCGCGGTGACCAGGCGGGGGCCCAGGCCGTGCCGGAGCCGAAGTAGGTCAACTGGTGATGCGTGCTCGCGTACTCTGCGTCGTCATAGAAGACTTGGATGCGGGCGTTGCGAGGTCCAAGCGGCTCGCGCAAGGAGTAGGCGCGGAACCGTTCGTCCGCGGAGGAGGCGTCGCGAGCTTTTGCGCGGTCATAGAAGGCGCGATCGGTCATCAGAGCGAGGCCGGTGCCGTCGGGGTTTATCATGAAGGCGTTGGGGCTGCGGGGGTTCTTGGCCAGGTGGTCGGACAGGAAGAGAATCTTGCCGACTAGTTCGGATGGAAACCCCGGCGTCGGCGTGGATGTGAGGAAGACCAGCCGGTCATAGGGCACGTAGATGGCCGTGGGGGTGCGTGTCGCCGTGGGTGCCGGCAAGGCGCGCGGCACTGGCGGAGCCTTCGGCTTGGACGTACTGGTCGGCGTGGGCAGCACTACGACGACGCGCGCGTCCACGGGCAGCGGCGTGGGCGTGCCGGTGGTGGCGGCCATGGCCGTGGCGAAGGCGGCATGGTACGTGGCGGTGGCGTCGTTGGCAGGCGTGGGCGTGTTGGTCACGCGGATCGGTGTGGCTGTGGGTGTGGCGGTGACCATGTTTTGGGGCGTGGGTGTGGCCGTGCCCAGCGTCAAGGCGTTTTCCGTGGCCGCGGCGACTTCCGTGGCGGCTGCAAACAGGTTGGGCGGCGTAGGCGTCGCC
Source organism: uncultured Chloroflexia bacterium (assembly GCA_963752485.1). Taxonomy (GTDB): domain Bacteria; phylum Chloroflexota; class Anaerolineae; order Caldilineales; family Caldilineaceae; genus JASGTU01. The sequence goes on along the minus strand of CAVVYP010000004.1, from coordinate 702,022 downwards.
GTCACCACGATCAACGGGCCGGAAGGCGAAGCGCTGGACGCGTTGTCATCCTGCGCGGGGGCGGGCTCCACCGGTGTATCCGTGGGCGAGAGGTCCATCCGTGCGGCGTGTTGTGCAGGAAGGATTGCCAGTTCCATGTTGCGGAACTCCAACCACGCGTTTTCGTCGGGCAGGGCCCAGTCGAGCCCGACTTGCACTTCGATGGCGTTCTCGCCAAGCTGCCGCACCACACTGTAGTCGGTCCAGTCCACGTCCCCCATGGGTACGCTGCTGCTGGACCAGTGTTCGCCGTCAAACTCACGGATCGTTAGCAGGACGCCGTCGGGTCGAGAATAAGCGCGAGCGGAGGCGCCCAAGACCAAGACTGTGCCGGGCGTCAAGCGCGGCTCGTCGCTTTCGCCGCCGATGGGCCATGCCAGCGTGAGAGACGTACCGGGCGTCTTCCTGTCCGGCAGGATGCGAATGCCGTCGTTGCCGTCAACCGGCAGATAGGAAAAGCGGAAGTTGCCGCCGGCCTCGACGACTTGGAAAGGCGGCGCAGCGCCTGCCACGCCCTCTAGCCCTACGGTCGCGTCGCCTTCCCAAGCCTCAGGCAGTGCGTAGATCGACACGTCGTTTGCGTCCTGCGCATAAACAATGGACGCGGCGGTCAGCAACGCCAGCGCAGCCACGAGGCACGCAAGCAGAGGCACGGTGAAGAGGATGCGGGGTTGTGAGCGTGTTGCGCCTGGCACGTAGGGTTCTCTGTAGGTAGCAATCCGGTTGCGTTTTCAGGGCGCGTATGCTGCGTCATGAAACGGCTGTTCAGCAGCGGCGCCAACAGAGTGTAGCATACCTGCCGCGACGGACATACACAAGTCGACTTGCCGGCCAGGGCGCATCACAGATTCGGGGCGGGATCGTTTCGGGGCCGAGAAGAATTCGGCTCAGGGCGGTACTGAACGACTGAAACCGCCCTGAGTTGGAGCCGGCTCACCGGATCGAGATGCCGCCGATCGGCGATCCAGCGGGGCGGCTATCCCAGTGCGTGCCGTGTGTCGACGACCAACGCCGCCTGGTCGCGGATCTTGTCCCACTCATAACAGGAATGGTCCGTCGCAATCACAACGCAGTCAGCGTTCTGGAGCGCGGCGGTCAAATCGCTGACGCACGAAAGCCGCAATTCTTCAAGCGTGAGTGCAGGTACGTAGGGATCGTGGTACGCGACGTCGGCGCCTTTGCCGCGTAACAGGTGGATGATGTCAAGTGCAGGGGATTCGCGCAGGTCGCCCACGTTCTTCTTGTAGGCGACGCCGAGTACGAGAACGCGACTGCCCTTCACCGGCTTGCCCGCGTCGTTCAGCGCATCCTGCACCTCTTGCACCCAATAGCGCGGCATTTCCGCGTTGACTTCGGTAGCGAGTTCGATGAAGCGCGCGTTGTATTCCAGTGTGCGCAGCTTCCAAGACAGGTACTGGGGATCGATGGGAATGCAATGGCCGCCAAGTCCGGGGCCCGGCGTGAACTTCATGAAGCCAAAGGGCTTGGTGGCGGCGGCTTCGACGACCTCCCACGCGTTCAGCCCGAGCTTGTCGCACATGAGGAGCAGCTCGTTGGCGAGCGCGATGTTGACGGCGCGGAAGGTGTTCTCGAACAGTTTCACCATCTCAGCGGCGTCCGGCGAGGAGACGGGGACGATGGTCTCGATGGCCTGGCCGTAGTAGGCGGTGGCCACCTCCAGGCAGCTCGGTGTTGAGCCGCCGATGACTTTGGGCGTGTTCTCCGTAGTCCAGTCTGTACGCCCCGGATCGACGCGCTCCGGCGAGAAGGCAAGGAAGAAATCCTGGCCGACGTGCAGCTTGCCGTCAGAGGCTGCGTGTCCATCCTGCAATGCAGGCAACACGACCTCGCAGGTCGTACCTGGGAAGGTGGTCGACTCCAGGACGACGACCATGCCCGCGTGCAGGTGGTGGGAGGCCATAGCAGCAGCGTCCATGATGTATGACATATCCGGGTCGCCGGTCTTGCGCAGAGGGGTGGGCACGCAGATAGACACGGCGTCGCACTCCGCGAGCGCGGCGTAGTCGGTGGTGGCGCGCAATTGGCCGGACGCGACAAGGTCCGTCAAGGCCGACGACGGCACATCGCCGATATAGGATTCCGCCCGGTTCACGGCAGCAACTTTGCGGTCGTCGACGTCGATACCAACCACGCAATAGCCCGCCTTGGCGAAGGTCACGGCAAGGGGCAGGCCCACATAGCCGAGCCCGATGACGGCAACGTGTGCCTCACGGCGATTGAATTTGGCGATCAGTTGTTCCTTCATCCATCCTCCTGTATTTGGTCCACGTGCGCGCCAGTACGCCCGGGTTTGATCTTGACGCCCGCTCCAAACTGGGTAGGCAGCACATAATACTATATGCCCTCGTACATATCCGAGCACTATATCCATTCACCTGGACATTTGCAACGCCGGAATCCACACTTGGTATATGAGAAAGAAGTCTGGTGACGTTGCCGGTAGTGCGCGGACGAGCTGTTCTGGAGGGCAAGATGTGGCAGAACAGCGTACCAGTCTACTAAGCAAGGAGAGAATTGACGATGAGCACGGCACAAGAAACTATCCAGAAACGGCGGTCTGGAGAAAGGACGCTGCAAGAGGCGCGAAAGGGGGAGGTCGTTGCGGAGCGCGAACAAAGGTCACAATACGTCCGGTTTTTTCGCGATGATCGCGACGTCTGTGGTCGTGATGTTTTTCCTGACGTATCTGAACTCGTCTCAGATTCTGGACCATGCCTGGTTCAGTGAGACGAGGCTGTTCATGGCCCTGCTGATGGGCGGCGCCATGATGATTGTCATGCTGGGATACATGCTGCACATGTACAAGAATGCCGGGGCCAATATCGCCATTCTCGTGGGCGCAGCTTTGTTGATGGCAGGGGTGCTCTTTTTGGTCCGGAGCCAGATAACGGTTACCGGCGTCGACTACATGGAAGCCATGATTCCCCACCACTCGATCGCAATCTTGACCAGCGAGCGATCGCAGATCCAAGACCCGCGGGTGCGCGAACTGGCGGACGAAATCATCGAGGCGCAGCGTCGCGAGATCAAGGAGATGGAGTGGCTGATCCAGGATATTCGCGAGAATGGCGTGGCGGACACGCAGGAGGAGGCAGACGCAAGACCCGCGCCCGAATTCAGCGGCACGCCGGAATAGCAGGGGGCAGCCATCCGCAGAAACTCGGAATTTCAGTAGTTCACGATTTCAAGGATAGGGCCGGCATGGGGATGGCCATGACGGCGCCATAGAGATGTTCAATAGAGCGCCTGAGCATCGAGACGAACGCTTGAAACTGGAAGAGAGTCGGGTCGAGACGATGTGGGCCACGGCCCGGGATACGAGCGATGAACCAGCGCAGGAAGGCCCAGATATTGACCAAGAGCAGCGCAAAACCGAGTAGGAAGAAGCGCAGAGCCGGATTGCGCGAGGTGGTCTTGATCCGTACTCGCCGCAAGATTCGATAAGAGGTCTCGATGCCAAAGCGGAAGCGATAGCGTCGATAGATGGTCTTGGGGTTCCAGTCGATGTCGATGAGCACGAAGAGCAACCACTTGCGTCGCCGTCTCTTCTCCTTGTTGGGGACTAGGGAGGCCACCACCGCCATCTCAGTAGTTGTACCGTCAGTGAATGTGTAGCGAGTCCGATAGCTCTTGCGTCCACGACAGAGTTGACGGGTCCCCCCTTCCTTGCCACGGATAGTGCAGGCCAGAATGGCCCGTTGTTTGGTCTCCTTGAGGTAGCAAATGATAGGACCCGAACAGAAGCCACGATCCATGTAGAGCACGTCGATTTGGACCTGGAGACGCTCCGCACACTGGAGAAGGCGCTGAACAATGGCAAGGGTCGGGTCTTCCGGTCGTACGAAGGCAACGGCCAGCGTCAAACGCATCTGCCGATAGATGACGTAGAGACTGATGATGCGAAAGAAGCGCCCTGTGCCCGCTTTGGGCTTACTCCGACAAGCGTACGCTCTCAACTCAGGCGTCTTGCCGTAGAACGGCTCATCGTGTTCATCGATCGCCGCTTCAACACCGCGTGATAGCAACTGCTCTGGCAGGTGAGAGGCCAGTGCCTCATTGATCTGTTGCTCGTATTGATGCAGTTGCTCAACACTCAATTGCTCATTGAGCAGCTCTCGAATCCGGTTGCCGCTAGCACTCTGCTCCAAGTCGCGACAAGCCGCATCGATGCTGATGTTTTCGCTGGCGGCCTTCATGAGCACGTCATAGAGCATTGCGCTCGTGCATACATAGCCATTCGCTTCTAGCGGCAAGTGCTCTTGGCTGACTGACTGCATCGTCTCACGAATATCCTGGGCGGTAAGTTCCGATTGCTGTATCATGGTGTCGTCCTGTTTGGTCTGTTGATGGGTGTTTTGGCGACTCCATTCAACCACCAAACAGGACTTCTCAAAAGGCCCACACGACCCGTTCACGTCAAATCGTGAACTACTGAATTTCGAAACCAGAATCGTAGACAAAGAACGGTAGAAATGGGAAGCGGCGCCGAAGTGCATCGGCGCCGCTTGTGCGTTGAGACCGGGTTGACTTGTGCCAACTGGATCACGCAGCGATGATGCCGCGCTCCACGAGTTCGTCCAGGATCTGCTCCACGATGTCGTCCACGCTCTGCACATCCGACTCCACGAGGATCTCCGGATTCTCCGGTTCCTCATAAGGGGCGGAGATGCCGGTGAATTCGGGAATCTCACCGGAGAGCGCCTTGGCGTAGAGGCCCTTCGGGTCGCGGCGGATGCAGACCTCGATGTCGCATTTGACGAACACTTCCAGGAAGCGATCCTGCGGCACGAGAGAGCGGGCGAAGTCCCGCTCCGAGCGGTAGGGCGAGATGAAGGTGCAGAGCGTGATCTGGCCGGTGTCGAAGTAGCAGCTTTGCCACTTCCGCCACGCGGCGGATGTTTTCCTTGCGGTCGTCCGGCGAAAAGCCCAGGTCGCCGTTGAGACCGTGTCGCACGTTGTCCCCGTCGAGGAACGCGGTCTGGCAGCCCATATCGAACAGGCGCTGCTCCAGGCGGCGCACGATGGTCGACTTGCCGGAGCCGGAGAGACCGGTGAACCAGAGCACGGCTGCACCGTGGCCGTTGCGCTGTTTCGCGTTTCTCACGCGTGATCTCCGCCGCTTCCCAGACAACGTTGGAGGAGCGCTTGCGCTTGGGCTGCGCGGTGACAATCTCATCCAGCGTGCGTGCTCGGCGGCGGATCATGCCGGCGGCGACGGTGACATTGGTGTTCGGGTCAATCAGGATGAAGCCGCCAGTGTTGCGGTTCAGCCGGTACGGGTCGAAGAAGAGCGGCTGCGTGGTCGTGATCTTCACGCGGCCGATCTCGTTGAGTTGCAGCGTGTCGGTCTTCTCGCGGTGCAGCGTGTCCACGTCGATGCGATAGTTCAGCTCGGAGATGTGGGCGCGGGTGCGTTTGGTCGTGTGCTGCATGATGTAGGTGAGGCTCGGGTCCAGTGGCTCTTCGTTCATCCAGCAGACGACGCATTCGAGCTGGTTGGCGACGTGCGGCAGGTTGTTCTTGCGCACGATCATATCGCCGCGACTGACGTCGATCTCGTCCTCCAGCGTCAGCATCACGGAATCGCCGGCGGCGGCTTCCTCCAGTTCGCCGTCGTAGGTCAGGATCGACTTGACCCGGCTGGTGAGGCCTGAGGGCAGCACGACGACTTCTTCGCCGGGGGAAAGTGTGCCGGACGCGATTTGGCCGGCGAAACCGCGCAGGTCCTGATGCGGGCGCACGACCATCTGCACCGGAAAGCGGAAGTCGACCAGATTGCGGGTCGCGCCGATGTTCACGTTTTCCAGATGGTGCAGCAGGCTGGGCCCGTCGTACCACGGCATCTTGTCGCTCTTGTGGACGACGTTGTCGCCGTACAGCGCCGAGATGGGGATGAACGTCATGTCCTGGACGGACAGCTTGGTGGCGAACTCCGTGTACTCGGCGACGATGCGCTCGTAGACGGATTCGTCATAGTCGACGAGGTCCATCTTGTTGACGGTGACCAGCATGTGCGGAATCTCCAACAGGGAGGCCAGGAAGCCGTGGCGCTTGGACTGGGTGACGACGCCCTTGCGCGCATCGATGAGGATGATGGCAAGTTCGGCGGTGGAGGCGCCGGTTACCATGTTGCGCGTGTACTGGATGTGGCCGGGCGTGTCGGCGATGATGAACTTGCGTCGCGGCGTGGCGAAGTAGCGATAGGCCACGTCGATGGTGATGCCCTGCTCGCGTTCGGCGCGCAGGCCGTCGGTGAGCAGCGCCAGGTCCACGTAGGGGTCGCCGCGTTGTTGGCTGGCGCGCTCGACGGCTTCCAGCTGGTCCTCGAAGATGGCCTTGCTGTCCAGCAGCATACGGCCGATCAGCGTACTCTTGCCGTCGTCGACGCTGCCCGCGGTGGTGAAGCGCAGCAGGTCCATGGCCATGTACCGCTCCAGGTCGGCGGCCTGCTCGGCATTCCGAACCTGCGTTGCTGTATGTTTTTTCCGAAATCATAATTTCTTGTATCGTCTCTCTGTTGTACTGGTCAGGTTGATCGGCTTCGGGTGACGTCTGGTCTTATCTGGATGTGCGAGCGGCTAGAAATATCCGATACGCTTGCGGTCTTCCATGGCGGCTTCGGAGCGTTTGTCGTCGGCGCGGGTGCCGCGTTCGGTTTCGCGTGCGGCGGCGACTTCAGTGATGATGTCCGTCAGCGACGCCGCCTCGGATTCCACGGCGCCGGTGCAGGTCATGTCGCCGATGGTGCGGAAGCGGACGACGCGGCGTTCGATCTCTTCGTCGTCTGCCGAGGAGTACGAAGTCCGACGCCGCGAGCAGCACGCCATCGCGGACAATGACGTCGCGCTCATGCGAATAGTAGAGTGACGGCATCTCGATGTCGCGCAGGGCGATATACTGCCATACGTCCATCTCCGTCCAGTTGCTGAGCGGGAAGACGCGGAAGTGCTCCTGCTGGTGCTTGGCGCCGTTGTAGAGCGCCCACAGTTCGGGCCGCTGGTTCTTCGGGTCCCACTGGCCGAAGCGGTCGCGGTGGGAGAAGAAGCGTTCCTTGGCGCGGGCTTTCTCCTCGTCGCGGCGGGCTCCGCCGATGGCCGCCTCGAACTTGAACTCGGCGATGGCGTCCAGCAGCGTCGTCGTCTGCAGCGCGTTGCGGCTGGCGTTGGGCCCGGTCTCCTCGGCGACGCGCCCCTCGTCGATGGAGTCCTGGACATAGCGCACGATGAGCTGCGCGTCGAGTTCCTTCATGAGCCGATCGCGAAATTCCAGCGTCTCCGGGAAGTTGTGGCCGGTGTCGATATGCATCAGCGGAAACGGAATCTTGCCTGGCCAGAAGGCGCGGCGAGCCAGATGCGCCATGGTGATGGAGTCTTTGCCGCCGGAGAAGAGCAGTACGGGCCGCTCGAACTGGGCGGCGACTTCGCGCATCACGAAGATAGCTTCCGCTTCCAGTTGCAGGAGGTGCGAGCGGCTGTAGTGCGGCTTGTGTTGCTGGGCCGTGGTTGGGGTGGCGATTGCGTCTATTGCGTCCATTGTGTCCATAGAAATCTGCAATTCTTTGCTGTGTGCTGAAATGTGATTCGGTTCAAGAATAAGATCCGGTGTACCAGTCGAGATGCTGCTCTATCTTCGGGCGAACATCCGCGCTCGGCGTATGCTCGCTCTACGCGCTACGGAAACGGTGCAGACGACGGGTCATCCTTCTGCGACGAAGCGCTCCTGATATACCTGCCAGTGCTCGGCGAAGACGTCCGGGGCGATGGCGTGCAGCATGGTCAGAACATGCTGGCCCATACGCCGTATCTCCCATTGCGCCGCTTTGTCCACGGCGCGCAGCCACAGAAAATGGCTCCACGCAGCAAAGTTCATGGTCGTAACGATGCGCGTCTCTGCCGCGTTCGGCAGCAAGAAGCGAGCGTCCTCTTTGCGGATGCCCAGTGCGCGGCAGACGGGCATACTTCTCTTCTGCGGCGCGCCAGAACTCGTCCAGTTCGGCCATGGCCTGCGGATTGTCACGCACGGCTTCGGGCACGACGGCCTTCCATCCGCCGCGGTCCAAATCAACGTAGCGCTGAGACTCCTGGCTGAAGCTGGCCAGGCGATGACGCACCAATTGGTGCGTGCAGGTGCGGCTGACGCCCTCGAAGAGGAAGGTGGCCGCTCCGTGGTCGACGAGCAAGGCGGGGTCGTCCAGCAGAGGCTGTGTGTAGCCGAGCAGGGTGACGCGCATGGGGCCGTCTTCCACCGGCAACAACTCGTCCATGTCCAGCGTCGCACTCCGTAGTGGTGTGTGAGAAACCGCCGCGTCGCCGGCTTTGTCGGCTTGTTCATCGGCCATCATGCCGGAGAATTCCGCAAAAACTGCTGGAGAAATCTGCGCTAGGATGGGCAGCGCCTCGAGGCCGGCGCCCTGGCGAAAGAGGTGCAACCACACACGCGTATTGCCGCTGACAAGCCAGTCGCCTGCGCCGAGTTCGCTTACCTCGCAATGGCGGTTGAGCATTCGCCACCGCAGAGGATCGTCTCCGCCGCGGAAGCGCACCGTGGCGACGACATGCTCGATGATGTCCTCGTGCCCCTCGCGGACACGGGCAGAGATAAAGGTTGGCGCAGTGCCCATGCGTTGGGTGCTGCGATAGCAGACGCGGCCGGCGTATTCGATCAACTGGTCCGGATAGGCGCCGGCGCCTTGCCAAATGGTGGCCAGGTCGCTTTGCCCGGCAAGCTGCGCCGGGTCCAAAGCCGGATTCTGTTGTGTGTACGCTACCAGCTCTGCCTGCATGTGATCCCTGTTGGTTGCGCGCTTCCGGCGACTTTGCCACCGCTCTTTGTCGGCAATATGTTGACGCGACACTACGGTCTTGCGCCGCCGCCGATTCGATGGCACAGACCGCGCGCAGTCAACCGTCTAGACATGACAATGCGCCGCCGCGGTCATGTAACCGGGCACGCGCCAGCCGGTAGAATAGCACCCAGCCATACAATCGCCAAACGGCCGCGCCTCGTTGCGAGGGCCAAACGTGTGTCGAACACTTTCGCAAGGGTATAGTTGGCCGAGTTCGGCGGCGGTGTTACAATTCGGCGCTATGGCAAAACACTACTATGGCGGACAGGCAGTCATCGAAGGCGTCATGATGCGGGGGCGCAAGACGATGGCGGTGGCGGTACGAAACCCGCAAAACGAGATCGTTCTCCACGAAGAATCTCTGACGGCGCGCATCTATACGAGCACCTGGGGACAGTGGCCTTTCGTGCGCGGGCTTGGCATGTTGTGGGATGCGCTGGGGCTGGGCATGCGCGCACTGATGTGGAGTGCGGAGGTGTCCGTCCAGGAAGAAGGTGAGGAAAAGATTGAGTTCTCCGGCCCGGTGGCGTGGACGACCATCGCCGGCAGTCTCCTCTTTGCCATCGCGCTCTTCTTCCTGCTGCCTACGCTGGTGAGCCGCTGGCTGGCCGGCTTCGCCAACGACCATGCGTTTGTCGACGCCATGATCGAGGGCGGGCTACGCCTCGTCCTGTTCCTGGGCTATCTGTGGCTTATCGGGCGGATTCCCGAAATCCGCCGTGTCTTTGGTTACCATGGCGCCGAACACAAGACGATCAACGCATACGAGGACGGCGCGGACCTGACCGTCGCCAATGTGCAGCGGTACAGCGTGCAGCACGTCCGCTGCGGGACGAGTTTTCTGCTGTATGTGCTGGTGATCAGCATTTTCCTCTTTGCGCCGCTGACATTCTCGGGCGTGGAGCCCGTGTGGCTGGCGCTGCTACTGCGGCTTGTGTCGCGCTTGTTGTTGATTCCGGTGGTGGCGAGTATTTCGTATGAGATTCTGCGTTACAGCGCCAGCCACATGGATCGAGCGTTCATGCGCGTGATCATTGCGCCGGGGCTGGCGTTGCAGAAGTTGACTACCCGCGAGCCGGAGGATGGCATGGTGGAATGTGCAATCGCTGCGCTTGACCCCGTACTGGCGGCGGACGGCGTCGCGGTCGCGGCAGCGATTCCACCCCAGACTCCAGCGCTGGTCGAGCAGGGCGTGACGACGGGCGACTAATTACTCACCGCGCTCGCGGCGCTCTCTCCGTTCAGTGCGTTCGTCTCGTTCGTCTCGCTCGTCATATTCATCAATCTGAATATCAACGACGAGTTCTTCCTCTTCCACGGTTACCACATCGCCCGCATGCAGCTTTCGGCCGCGTCGAGTCTCGACCTTGCCGTTGACGCTCACCTGGCCTGACTGGATCAGGTGTTTGGCCTCTCCGCCCGACTGGACGACATCGGCCAGTTTCAGAAACTGGTCCAACTTGATGGTCGGTTCCACGGGTACTCTCCTGTACGTGGAATGATATCATGCGATCGCAGCGTCACGCCTGCGTCGCTGACACGTTTGTCTCTCACGCGCACCTCTATTCTGGCGCGCATGTGCGGTCCACGCAGGCCACGGGCGCGCTTTTCCGCCAAAGAGAATGCAGCGAGCGAAAGGTCCCTTTCGCTGCGCTGCATTGTTGTACTCTGCATTGGTGCTTCGCGTCAAGCTCGACCGGAGGTTCGCTCCAGCCGAGCTGGGACACTATTCTCCCAGGATGACGTACTCAGACGACACCCAACCACCGTCCTCGGCAAGTTCGGGCACGTCGATCTTGACCCATAGGCCGTCTTCGCTGATCTCGAGGACAGGATAGGACTCTCCGTTGAAGACATTGCCGATCTTGTTGTCTTCGGCGTCGGTCGGAGCGCTGCGCACACGCAGGGGCAGCGGCGTCTCAATCAGTGCCAGGGCAGCGGCGTCAGACTGGTCCACGTCTGATTCCGCGTCATCTGCCATCGGTTCCTCTGCCGCTTCCTCAGGTTCGGCGGCAGTCTCAGCCTCGGTGGCCTCTGTTTCCGATGTCTCACCTTCGGCGGCTGCGTCGGATTCGACGGCGTCCGCCTCGGCGACGTCCGCTTCGGCGGTGTCTGCAGCGTCGGCGTCAGCAGCCTCGGGCTCAGCAACCTCGGATTCCTCGGTATCCGTCTCGGCTTGGCCGTCAGCGCGGCAAACTCATCCGCAATCTCGCCGGACATGACGACGTTCTCCCACCATATCCAGCCACCGCTGTCGGACAAGTCCGGCACGTCAATCTGTACCCACAGTCCGTCTTCAGAGATGCCGAGAACCGGGTATTTTTCCAGATTGTAGGCGCTGCCGATCTTGTTGTCCTCGGTGTCGGTCGGCGCGCTGCGTACTCGCAGGGGCAGCGGCGTCTGGATTAGCGCTTCACCAACGGCATTCAGCGCTGTGTCGGCCTGAGCAGTCTCATCGGCTTCCGCTCCTTCATCCGCAGCTGCAGCTTCCACTGGGGCCGTGTCTGCTTCCGCTTCTGTGGCCTCAGTTCCTTCCGCCGGCACTGTGGCGATGTTGGTGATGTCGCCTTCCAGTGTGACAAACTCGGTCGAGACCCAGCCCTGACCGTCCGGCGCGCTTTCTACGGCGAGCTGGATCCAGGCCCCGTCAGAGGTCATGGCCAATACGTCGTAGGTCTCCCCCTCCTTGATGCCGGCCACCAGTTCATAGTCGTCGCTGGGTCCTTCGCGCACACGGAGCGAGCTTGCGTCGATGGTGGCCTTGGCCGGCTCGACCTCGAACAGGGCTTCTGCGGAGGCTGCGCCTTCGGCCTCACCGGAGGCTTGCGCTTCCAAGAGAGCGGGGTCCACAATTGGCTGACAGGCTGCGATCAGCAACATGGCTGCAAGAAGGATGATGCCGAACATCAAGCGACTCGTTGGCCGCATTCGTTGTGCTATGGTCATTTGGTTTTCCTCACGTTGTCATGTATTGCTTGGTATCGCACTGCTCGGTTCTGCACTGTTCGATTACGTACTGCTCAATCATGAATCACACAATCATACGCTGTCACATGTTGCGTGGTTATTCACTGCGTCGTCCATTCATGAGACGGTCTTTGTGACTCGCACATCAGATTCGACGCCTGGAAGCGCGGGCTTGTCCTGGCGAGGGCGCATCTTGCGCGCTTCGGCTCGGTACAGCATTCCAAGTCATCCTGGCCACACCCGCAATGCCCGACGCACAGGACCCCGAATCGTCCAGATTATTGCATACTGTCGCTGCGGCGGCAAGAAATCTGGCGTTGGATGCTGCCGCTCTATGCACCGTCTGCTCCGCCGCGCTCAGGGCACTGGCAGGTCGAAGCGGCCAAGCTCGTCTACGGTCTCCGCATCATACATGATGACCTGAACCGTTGCAGGTATCGCCGCCCCCGGCAAGTGCAGGTGATGCACGTCTCGCACCAATTCACCCGGCAACCAAACAGTGCTGGGCGCGACTTGAAGTATCGGAAACCTGTCCGCGACAAGCGGTTGGCCGGATGCGTCAATCAGCGGAGCGCCGTCTGCATCTTGTGGTCTCAGCGATACTTTGATGGTGCGGCCCACCGATTCCACCGGAAGCCATCCGAGCGCCAACTCGAGCACGGGGCCGCCCGGCAGGTCCAGCACGCGCACCTCGTATCCTTCCAGACGAAGGCGCCCGTCCAGGAGTTCCGCGGCAAGCGAATGCACGGGAGGATCAGCCTCTGCGCGCCCGCGGGCCACACGCGCACCGCCGGCCCCTCGCCGCTGAAGCTGTAACGATCTTCGATGCCGGGCAGTTCGCGCGTGATATAAGTGGGACTGCCTTGGGCCACGCTCGCGGCAATCGCCTGCGCGCGATTCGCGGGGAGATCGGCTGTGATGGGCGCAGCATTCTCCGCCATCCCCTCTGCGGCCTGCATATACTTCAGCGCTGTCATTTCGCCTTCGAGGCCGACTACGCGGCTGTCCGCCGGATATGCGACGGATCCAAGCAAGTAGGCGTATTGATGCGCATCCCAGTCGTCGCTGCGATTGACGGGCCGATCTCGGCCGATCGGGCCCGTGAGCACCAGTAGCGTCAGCGCTGCCGAAGTGAGCGACGCCACATGTGGCCGGCGCGCGGGCGAACCGGCGAACCAGTCTGTGACGAGTGTGACGCCCGCGCCGGCAAACAGGGAGAGCGTGAGGAAGACCGGAATCAAGAATACTTCCCAATCAGCGACCTGGTAGAGCGAAGCGAAGCCCAAGTTCGTAGCGAGGACCAACGCGATCAGGCTCCAATTCTTGCGCGCAGCCGAACTGCGGAACGGCATTGCAAGCAAACCTGTGACAGTGAGCACGCTGGCCGCCAGGCCGAGTTGCCGCCAGACGAGGCGAAGAACATCCGCCGCCGTGTGAGGATCGCCGAGGCTATTGTCTGTAAAGAAGCCTGTATAGGAGAGGGCGAGCACGTGGTCCATGAAGCCCGCAAACGTGTTTACGTAGCTACTGTTAAGATCGCTGACGCCCTGGCCGGCGCGGATGGGCAGATAGAGGTAGAGCGTCAGCGGCAGGAGGAATGCGCCAAGCCACGATAGCCATTCCTTGCGCGGTCGCCACAGGTCCGGAACGCTTCCAAAGCAAGTAGACGACAATGCCGGGCGCAAGCAGAAGCGTGGTGCGGTGATGCGCGAGCGAAAGGCCAAGCAGGAAACCAAGTAGCGTCATGCGACGTGAAGTAATCTGCTGCATGCCGGCCGCTTGCGCCTTTAGGAAGAGCGGGGGAATTGAGATCGTCGTGTACAGAATGGCGGCCATGAGCAGGCCGTGCAGCGCGTATACCTCCGCAATCGTGGCTTGGCTCCACCACACGGGCCCAAGCGCAAAGGCGCCGGCGGCGGCCAATCCGGCCCAGATGTCGAGGCGTCCATGCGCCGCGGCAGGAGTCGCGCGGCCGTCAGATACACGAACAGCACCGCGGTGGCCGCAGCCAACGCACTGAAAATGTTCATGCGCCACGCCCAATTCCCGAACGGAAAGAGCAAGCGGCTCCACACGCCGCCGGCTAAGCGTGTACAGCGGGTAGCCGGTGGGATGTGCGATCCCCAGCGTGGGCGCGACGAGTTGGAACTCCAGCGAGTCGTCGAACAGCTCCACGATGCCGGGCCCGGCCGTGAGCGTATAGAGCAGCAGCGTAGCCAACCAGACGAACATTCCGGCAATCGTGGCGGGCGCTAGAGCGCGGCTATGCGGTTCAGGCGTGGCGGCTTTAGCCCCGGTCATGGAGGCATGTCTGCGTGTGGTTTGGGGCCGGCGATCCGTGTCTGCGGCCAAGTGATGAGTGTCCGTACTGTGCTGGTCTTCGGCTGCCAGTGTATCATGGCTTGGGCAAACGCTTGTCATTTGGTATCATTCTCGACCATACCCAGAGCAGCAGACCGGACGCAGGCTCCCGTCGTGTTGCCGTAGCGCTGTTCTGGCGCCGAATGCGCGTCCGACATGAGAGACTAATCTTGTGGAGTGCAGGCGGATTTTCGCCAAGGACGTGGACATCTTCCGGGGAACATGTGCGAGGCTTCCCGGCGAAGCGACATTCCGGTGCAGGTTCCCGGACGATCGCTGATCTCGATAGAGATCTGTCCGTAGCGCCGCCGGACGACATTCAAACCTGGAGCGAACCACAATCGACGGATCTGACGCCCCTACGTACTGGTATCTCATAACGGCTGCGCTGTCGCTGCTGGTTCCGGCCGGCTTTCTTCTCGTCGGCGTTGCCGGCTTGCCCGGGGAACGGGCATGGAACGCGGCGTTGGGCGGACTGGCCGCGTTGGGCCTCGCCAGCCTTGCCTACTGGGCGTTCGGTTTTGCGCTGCAGTTCGGAGGCGTCGGACTGGTCTATCCCCATCCTCAATTGAGCAACCTTGTGCTGGAATGGAGTCCGCTCTCTGTAGAGTGGGGCATGGGGTGGGGCGCGGCAGGGTTGTCCGGCTGGTTCCTTTCCGGCGACGGCATGACGGCGTTGGCGTATTCGCTGTTTCTGGCGCACCTGCCCTGGGCCGTGACCGCAGCCGCAATCCCGATACTTGCGTTGCGGGGTCGAGCTCCCACGGTTGCCACGATGGCGTTGGCGTTGGTGATCGGCGGGCTGGTCTATCCGCTGGCCGGCAACTGGGTGCAGGGCGGCGGCTGGCTGGGAGCGTTGGGCGTGAACCTGTCGTTGGGCCACGGTTTTGTCGACTTCGGCGGCGCGGGCACGGTGCATCTTGTGGCTGCGGGCGTGGCGCTGGCTGCGCTGGTTGTGTGGGCGCCGAGACAGCCGAAGCGAGCGATAGCGAATGCAAAACTGCCGCCCGTGCATTTACCCCTGCTGGCGGTGCTTGGCTGCCTGCTGATTCCCACCGGGGCCATCGGCTGGCTGTGGGCGAACCCGTTGCAGACGTCGCTCATCAATGATACTGGGTCTGATGCGCGGCAGCGTGAACATACTGCTCTTCACCGCTTCCGGCTCAATCGTCCCGTTGCTCTATACGTGGTTTGTGACCGGCAAGAGCGATCCGGTGATGACGGCTCGTGGCGTAGCAGCGGGCGCCGTAGCGGGGCTGGCGTGCGGCCCGTTCGTGCAACCGGGCATAGCTGTGCTCATCGGTCTGCTCGCCGGAGCCACCGTGCCGTTCGTAACGTTTCTCGTGGACACGACGCTGCGCCTGGACGACGTGACCGGCAGCATTAGCGTCAGCGGACTGCCGGCGATGGTCGGTCTGCTTCTGGTCGGTTTCTTTGCGGACGGCGCCGTGGGTCAGGGCTGGCAGATGACGGGCATGGAGAGCTATTTGGGCGTCGCCGGGCAGGGCGTTTCCGGGCTGTTCACGGCCAGCGCCTATCAGGCGGACTTCCCCGGCCAGCTACAGGCCCAGGTGATCGGGATCCTGGCGCTGGGGCTGTGGGGCTTTCTTGCTGGTATACTCGTCTGCGCGCCCATGGGCCTCATCCTGCACGGGCTGCTTGGCGATTCGGCTGACGCTTCCGCCATCCGTGCGGTCGACGCTGCCCCTGCCCCTGCCGAGAGCGCGCGCATTCCGCCGCGCTAACCGTCCCCTGCAGCCTGCGCTGCACCAAGCGTTGCACCGACGAAGTCCGGAGCGCCATTGACGAAGCTCTTGGCTTCCATGCTGCGCTTGCCCGCCGGCTGAATCTCCTTCAACAGCAACAGCCCGTCCCCAGTGCCTACGGCCGGGCCTTCGTCCGTGTCGACGACCAACCCGGGCGATGCCTTGCCAGGAACTGCCGCCGCCTGCCAGATTTTCAACGGCTGGCCGCGCCAGGAGGTATAGGCGCTGGGCCACGGCGCGTATGCGCGCGTCATGCGTTCGATGCGCGCTGCCGAGTCGCTGCCAGTCAATGCGCCCCTCTTCCTTCTTGATCATGCGACAGACAGACGCTTCGCCCGGCAGATCTTCCTGGGCAAGCGGGGCGATCTCGCCGTCGAGCCAGCGGGGCAGCGTATCCACTAGCGCGTCCGCGCCCTGTTCGGCGAGGCGGGTGGACAGCGATGCCGTCGTGTCGCCGGCGAGAATCGGCTGGCGCACCTGTTCCAGCACGGGGCCGGTGTCCATGCCTTCGTCCATAAGCATGATGGAGACGCCGGTTTCCTGTTCTCCGTCCAGAATCGCGGCGGTGATGGGGGACGCGCCGCGGTAGGCGGGCAGGAGGCTGGCGTGGACGTTGATGCTGCCGTATGTGGCGATATCCAGTACGGACTTGGGCAAGATGATGCCATAGGCTGCAACTACGTAGAGGTCGGGCGCAAGATTGCGCAGGTCCTCGACCGCATCCGGATGTTTGCGGAATCCGGTTGGTTGCAGAACGCGAATGCCGTACTGTAGGGCCAATTGTTTGATGGGGCTCTCGACGAGTTTCTTGCCGCGGCCTGCGCGCCGGTCCGGCTGTGTGGCGACGGCGACCACCTGCCATGCGTTGGCTGCGCCGTTCTCGACCAACGCTCGCAGGGAAGGCTCGGCGAATTCCGGCGTGCCCATGAAGACGAATGCGCGTCGCAGCGCGGCGGTCTCGTTCGGGCGTCACGGCTGTGCTCCCTCCTCGCTGGCGGATGCCTGCAACAGGGTATCCGCGTCGAACAGGTGAAAGCTGTTGACGTACGCGTCGAGCGAATGCGCGATGCGCTCCACCACGTAGCTGTTCGGGTCGGCCATGACCACGACTCAGGTTCTCGTAGAGCCGTTCCCGGGCGGACAACACGTCAGGAACTGTCCAGATGTAGCGGGCCCCCGTGCGCACGAGCCAGGTTCTGCGCTCGTCAGACAGCGCATGGAAGGCCGCGCCCCTTTCCTCAGGCTGCAGCCACTTCTGCCAGCGGCCCGAATCAAATACGGCCTGCTCAAGCTGCTCCAGGATGCCCGAGGACTGCATGCCCGGTCGCCCCGCGATCAGTGCGGATTCCTTGGCGGCAAGATCGACAAGGGCATCGAACTCGGCGGCGGTGAACTCCGGCCCGACGTTGGCTCCGCCCATGCCCGCGGCCGGGTAGTCCTGCGGATTCGCCACCCAATCTGTGTAGTGCCCCTTGATGAGCGAGCCGTAGGGACTGACGATGTCGAACAATTGTGCTGCGACATCGGGGTCGAAATCGGTCGTGTGCAGGTCGGTCCCCACCTTGCCGACGATGAAACAGGGCCAGGCGTTGAGCAACTCACGTTCCTGCAGCCCCTCGTGCAGACCGTGGAGGAAGTGCGTGAAGTTGTCCATGTCCACGAGGCCGCCGTGCACCTCTTCCGTGCCGACCTCATAGGCGATGGGCGGCAGGCCCAGTCGCATGCGTTCTGCCTCGGCGTGGTCGATCATGTCCAGCAGTGCGCTCGATGACCAGTTCGATGGGCACGGGACTGTCTGCGGGCAGCGTACGGTCTACAGTCGGATCGATGTGCAGCAAGGCGTAGCCCGCCTGTAGACACGCCGTGAGGCTGGCTTTGACCGCCGTCATCGTCTCGTCGAAGGAGAGGCCGTCGGTCGTGTGCTTGTCCTTGAGCCAGGGGCCCCCGTGGTCCAGGCAGGGATAGAGCGGCGCTGTGCATGCGTGTTTGCTAGCGTAGCGCTGCATCTCCGACACGAAGGCGGCCGGCGTCCAGCCGGTGTAGCCGCCGTCGACGTCCACCTGGTTGAGCGTGGCCGCGAAGAGCATGGGCGTGTTGTTGCGGGCCGCCACGACGACGGCCGCCTCCAGAACGGCGGCGGAGTTGGGGCAGGCGGCCAGCAATGTGACTTGCGTGCCTTGGTCACGCAGTTCGATATGCGCCGCACAAGTGCGTTGAGTGGTTGCACGGTGGGTTCCTTTGCTAGATGCAGTCGTACTGAGTCTGGTCCCGGTGAGTCCGGTCGCGCCTATGTACCGGTAGCTGTTTCGTCCCGGTGATGAATCAGGGCCTCAGCCTCCGGCAAGGTAGCCTGTGCGTCCGTACCGCCCGCCGCGCGTGTCGAGAGCGAACCGCATGCGCAGGCCAACGCCAGAGCATCGGCAAGCGACCAGCCATGAATGTGTGCATAGACGAAGCCGGCGTCGAAACTGTCGCCGGCTCCGGTTGTGTCCACAACGTCGGCGGGAAAGCCGGGATCGGCAAGGAGTGTTTCGCCGCTGGCGACAGCGGGCGCCGTCCGCGCCGAGCTTCGTCGCCACAATGGAAACAGTCTGCGCCAGGCGCGCTTCGGCAGCGTCCAACGTCGGTTCTCCTGCAATTGCGAGCGCTTCCTGTGCGTTGGGCAGGAATATGTCGGTTTGCGCCAGCGCCTGCGCCAGCCCGTGATTCCACACTTCGTCCGGGTCCCAGTTGGTGTCCATGGAAACGGTTGCGCCCGCGGCGTGCGCGTCCGCAAGCAAGCTACGGTAGCCCCGGAAGCAGTGCGTGCTGCAGGAAGTAGCTGGTGACATGGACGTGTCGCGTGCGGGCGAGCAGCGAGCGGTCGACTTGCTCAGCGGCCAGGCAATTGATGGCGCCCAGATGTGTCAGGATAGCGCGGTCTCCGCTGTCGTTGAGGATCACGCTGAGGCCGGTCTTGACGTCTTGGCGCACGATCACGCCGGCAGGGTCCACGCTGCGCGCTTCCAGATGTTTTCCAGCATGAAGCGGCCGAACATGTCGTCGCCCACGACGCCGCAGTATGCCACGCGCAGACCCAGGCGCGCGCAGCCGCAGGCGAAGATGACGCCCGAACCGCCCATGGTCAGCGTGGCGTCGTCGACGAGCTTCTCGGCCTGGCCAAAGACGGGCGTGGCGCCATCGCCCAGGATTAGGTCGGCGTTGATTTCGCCGACGACCAAAACGTCATAGTCTGCGGATGAATGCGCACGATGTTGAACGTTGATGGGACCAATTCTCGCGGGTTTCTTGAAAGGGCAACGATGCGCTCACCAATGCATTCGGCTGAGCTTCGATTGGGATCGATTCTAATGAGCGGCTGGCGCGCTGTCAAACGTCGTGGTCATGGGATCTGCCGTGAGCGGCATATCGCAGGCGATGTTGGTCGGATTCGCCGCGTATTTGACACTCACCCGCCAGGGGGATAGAATTTGGACACGCCAGTAAACAATTCAATCAGCGACCTGCTTTCCTAGTATCCAGTCCATATCTCTTTTCCGGGCATCGGGGATTCCCCGTATAGATGTTCGCTTTCCCACATTCGATATGAGGCGGATGTGCCTACCAAGTGCAGTTGTCTGAAGCGACCACGCATGGCGCGCATCCCCGCACTAGCTTGCCATCGACTGCGGTCGACAGTCAGCGCCCCTTGGCTTCTTCACGATTCGTGACCGTTCGCGTGCATCGCCACGAATCCTATGTATCGGCAGGATGGAACATGTGCAATACCGGTAAGTTCAGAGTTCATCCACTCAACCCCTGTAGCACAAGGAGCTAAGAATGAGAAAGTACACGCTTTGGCTAATGATTCTGTTGTTGCCGCTGTTGGCGTTCAGTTGTGCACCGGCCGCGCAAGCGCCGGCGCAGGAAGCCGCAGACTCCGAAGCTGCCGCCGGCGAAGAGATGGGCGATGAAATGATCGAGTTGACGATGTGGACGCATCAAAACCCATCTTTCATCGCCGCGAACGAAGTGATCGTTGAGCGCTTCCAGGAGTTGCATCCCAATGTGACGATCACGATCGAGTCGTTCCCGTACGACATCTTCCTGCAGACCTTGCAGACCGCCATGCCGGCCGGCACCGAGGCGGATATTATGGAGCTGTTCGGCTCCTGGGTCTGTCGTTATTCGGATCGACTGTCCGAAGTGCCCGACTACATCATGACCTATGGCGAGGCGGAGGAGCTCTTTTTCAAGGCCCCGCTGGACGGGTATTACTGTGACGGCAAGCTCTATGGTCTGCCCAATGAGTACAACATCGAAAACGGCGCAGTGCTCGTGAACAAGGCGCTGTTTGACGAGGCGGGCCTGCCCTATCCACCCGAATGGGATTCGATCGAAGCCTTGTTGGAGGACGCCCAGGCGATGACGAAGACCGACGGCGACATGATGTCGGTTTCCGGATACAACTTCATCTCCACCGACGGCTTGGCGTTCCAGTTGTTGGCGGGAATACTGCAGCGGGGCGGCGAGTACTGGAAGCCGGACGGAAGCGGCGTCGTCTTTACATCGCCGGAGGCCGAGGCTACCTTGCAGGAGATGAAGTCTTGGGTAGCGGACTGGGAAGTGACGGACCCGTTCCTGTTTAACGGTGAGAGCAACTGGGTCGGCGAGTCGTTCTTCGTCAACCAGTCGGCCATCGGCTTCATTGGCCCGTGGATCGTCCCCGAGGGACGACGGCAGTTCGGGGAAGTGGAGTTCGACTATGTGCCCTTGCCCAACTACGCCGGAGACGAACACCTTTTCGCCGCCGATGCCGGCTGGGGCAAGGTAGTCTCCCCGAATAGCGAGCATCAGGAGATGGCGTGGGAATTCGTGAAGTTCGCCACGGCGGAGCACGAGAACGCGCTGGATTGGAACGTAGCGACAGGCACCATACCTGCCCTGAAGTCCGTTGCGGCCGATCCTGCCATTCTGGATGCGGCGCCGTGGTTCGAAGCCAGCCTCGAAGTTCTCGACTATGGACGGTACGTGGGTCCATTGCCGGACCGCGACAAGTTCTGGTATGAGATCGTCTATCCGCACGTGTTGGCTGTGCTGCAGGACAGTGAAACGGTGGAACAGGCGTTGGAGGCCATTGAGTCCGAGACCAACGCCACTTTCGAGTAACACGCAACCGAGACGGGGGCGGGAGGGGCGCTTCGGCGCTCTTCTCGCCTCAGTCAGCCCTTGCGTCAATGTATGGAGCCGGAACCTGACGTTTCGGAACTGGAGCACGATATGGCCGGTGCAACCACCTCACAGCAAAGCCGCTGGCGTCGTACGTTTTCGAGCCACAATCGAGGTCGCAGCCTATTTGTGGCCGGTGCGTTGACGCCGCTGATGCTCTACATGCTCTTCTGGACTCTGGTGCCGATGGTTTGGGCGTTGCTTCTTGCGTTCTTCGACTACAGTCCGGCGCGAGTTGGTGGGGAGTTCTTCGGCCTCGGCGGCAACAATCCATTCGTGGGCTTAGCGCATTTCCGGGAAATGTTTTCCGACTCGATGGAGGCCCACAAGTTTCGCACTAGCGTAAAGAACACGCTCATCTTTTCGTTCATGGTGTTGCCGCTGAATCTTGCGATCACGATTCCGCTGGCACTTGCCATCGAGGCCGTCCACCAGCGCCTCAAGACTGTTTACCGATTCACGTACTTTCTACCCACCGTAACGGCTTCGGTGGGCGTTGCCCTGATATGGGGATATCTCTATCATCCACAGCAGGGGTTGATCAACATGTCGATTCGCGCCCTGGGCGGCAACGGTCAAATCTGGCTGACCGATCCACGCTCCGGTTTTCTGGGCATTCCGATTGCACTCTGGGCGATTATCGCCACCTACCTTTGGTGGGATATGGGCTACAACCTGGTCATTTTCGTCGCCGCCTTACAGTCGATCCCAAAGGACTTCAACGAAGCAGCGCAGGTAGACGGCGCCAACGTATGGAGTATGTTCTGGCGCATCACGCTGCCTCTGCTACGGCCGACATTGCTGTTTGTCTGCGTACTAACCATGATCTCGTCGTTTCAAGTCTTCGACATTATCCAGATCATGACCGGCGGTGGCCCGCAGGATCAGACACGCGTCATGGTACTGGACATCTATCTGAGTGCGTTCCGCTTCTCGGATATGGGATGGGCCGGCGCGTCTTCACTAGTTCTGTTTGCAATGATCTTCTTCGTGACATTTGTGCAGTCGCGGTTGTTGCGATCCCAGTGGGAATACTGACATGGCGACTACAGACCTAACTTCTGCTCAACCCGTCGCGCAGACAAGAAGCCAGTCGAGGCGTCTGACGTCAAAACGCATCAAGCGGGTGGGGTTGTACCTGTTTCTGACGGTTGGCTGCCTGGTGACGTTGCTGCCCTTTGTGTGGATGATTCTCGGTTCATTCAAGACTTCTGGGGAAATCATCCGCATTCCGCCGAGTTTCTGGCCGGAAAATCCCACGTTTGACAACTATCGGACGATACTGTCGGATCCGAAGCTCCCGCTCGCTCGCTTCTACGCGAACAGCCTCTTTGTCAGTATTAGCGTCGTTGCGTTGGTGCTCTTCACGAGTTCACTGGCGGGCTTCATCTTTGCGAAGTACGAATTCTTTGGCAAGAATATCCTGTTTGGTTTTATCCTGGCCACGCTCATGATACCGTTTCAGGTGTTGATGATTCCCAGCTACCTGATATTGGTGCGATTGGGTCTGATCGATTCGCTGTGGGGGCTTGTCATCCCGGGCGCCACAAGCGCATTTGGCATCTTTCTCATGAAGCAGTTCATTCAGGGCCTGCCGAATGAGTTATTGGACGCTGCGCGCATCGATGGTTCCAGCGAGTGGGGCATCTACTGGCGCATTATCGTGCCCCAGGTCGGTCCGGCCCTCGCCACACTTGGCATTCTCACGTTCATGGGTACGTGGAACAGCTACCTGTGGCCTCTCATTGTGATCACGTCTCACGAGAAGCGCACGCTTCCCATCGTACTGACCTGGTTCAACTCCATGCACGGCACCCGCTATGACCTGACGATGGCGGCCAGTGTGCTGATCGTCGTCCCAATACTCATCGTCTACGCCCTTCTACAGCGCTGGATCGTCCAGGGCTTCACGTTGAGCGGACTCAAATAGGAGCACTGCAGCCATGAATCGGAAGATCGTGATAATCGGCGCGGGCAGCGCCGTGTTCACGCAGGGCCTGGTGGCCGATATGATCTTGATCGGCGGCGAATGGGACCTGCATTTGGTGGATATCGATCCGGCCAACCTGGAGGTGGCGGGCAATGTCGTGCGGCGCATGATTGACGCCAGGGAGGCGCCTATCGTAATGTCGACCACGACCGATCGCCGCGAGGCCCTGCCTCATTCCGACGTCGTCGTGTGCACGTTTGGCGTCGGCGGACGACGCGCCTGGGAACAGGATGTCTTCATCCCGCGGGAATATGGCGTGTTTCAGCCGGTGGGCGACTCGGTCATGCCCGGCGGTATCTCGCGCGCCATGCGCCAGATACCCGTCGCCGTGGGCATTGCTCAGGACGTGGAGGAACTCTGCCCGCATGCCTTGGTCATCAACTATGCGAACCCAATGACGGCCATCGTGCCGCGATGCGCAAGGTGAGCCGTGTGGACGTGCTCGGCCTTTGTCATGGCGTGATCCACGTGCAGGGCCATTTGGCAGAACTCGCGGGCGTACCCGTCGAGGAGATGTCACTCACCGCTATCGGCGTAAACCACTGCACTTGGATCACCGAAGTCAGGCGGCGCGGCGAGTCTCTGTGGCCTGTGCTCGAAGAATCGATTGCGCAACATCCGCCAGCGCTCCCCGAGCCGGAGGATCCGTTTTCGGACGCCGCGCCCTTCAGTTGGGAGTTGTACGCTGCGCACGGCGCTCTCCCTGCTGTATTGGATCGCCATGTTTCCGAATTCTATCCTTCCCTCTGCCGCGCCGACGCGTATTATGGGCGCACCCTAGGCGTCGATGCGTATCCCTTCGAGGGGACGATCCAGGAGGGTGACGAGACCTTCGCTGAGATGGCGGCGGTCAGCGACGGGACACGTCCTCTCGATCCGGACGTATTCGACCATGCGCCGGGCGAGCATGAGCAGCTTGTGACCATTCTGTCGTGTTTGGCCGGAAACGGAAGCGGCGTCTTTTCCGTGAACCTTCCCAACAATGGCCGGGTTCGCGGCGCGCCTGATGAAGCCATTCTGGAAGGCATGGCATTCATCGATCATGCAGGCGTTCGGCATCTGGATGCCGGGCGACTATCGCCTGCGTTGCAAGATCAGATCACTCATCGCACCGTGATCGCGGAGCTGACCGTCAATGCGGCCCTGAGCGGCGACGTCGAAGGCATGGCCCTCGCTGTCCATGCCGAGGGTTCCGTGACGCGCCCGCAGGAGGCGTTGAGGATGGCGCGGGAGTTGGTGGACGCCCAGATCGAACACCTGCCCCAGTTCCGGCCTTAGCAAACGCGACCGCGCAGGCGACTCTCCAGTTGTGCAATTGTCATCGCCCGGGACGATTCTACCGGCCCATTCAACGCATGTCACCAGGAGCGCACTCCCATGGCCAACGGACAGCATACCTACTCTGAAATCATGAGCCAGCCGGAAGTGTGGGCCGGCGTAGTGGCGATGGCCGAAGCGCAGGCCGCAGAAATCGCTCGCCGCTGGCGCGCGGTGGATGCCAGGCAGGTGTTGTTCACCGGCTGCGGCTCGACGTACTATTTGTCGCTCAGCGCGGCCGCGCTGCTGCAGGGCATGACCGGTATCGCGGCGCGGGGTGCGCCCGCTTCTGAGATTGTGCTTTTCCCGGATGAGACGGTCTCAAATGCAGAGGAAACGTTGTTGGTGGCGGTCTCCCGGTCGGGGACGACGACGGAAACGGCAGCCGCCATCACCCGTTTCCGCGAACTCGGCGGCAGAGCAGCCTGGGGCATCACGTGCTATCCGGATACGCCGGTCGGCAAGGAGACTGACTTCGTACTGACGGCTGAGGAGGCGCAGGAGGAGAGCGTGGCCCAGACGCGTTCCTTCAGCTCGATGCTCGTCATCGCTCAGGCGCTGGCCGCCATCGCGGGCGGAGAGGACGTGGATCCACTGCGCAGCTTGCCACAGGCGGGTGCTCGGATTCTGGCGGAATATGGCGATCTGGCGCAGAGGCTTGGCGAGGATCGAGCACTGGACCGCTTCTTCTTCCTTGGCTCTGGGCCGCTCTACGGAATGGCCTGCGAGGTGATGCTGAAAATGAAGGAGATGTCGATCAGCCACAGCGAGGCGTTCCACTTCATGGAGTTTCGCCACGGCCCGAAATCTTTGGTGGACGAACGCGGCCTGGTCGCAGGACTGTTGTCGTCGTCGGCGCTGCGCCACGAGGCGCCGGTGATAGCCGAATGCAGGGAGATGGGCGGCAGGACGCTGGCGCTCGCGCCCGGCAAGGCTGACCTGCCGGCATCGCAAAATGTCGCGCTGCCCACGAGCGCACCGTGGTGGGCGCGTCCGGCGCTCTATCTGCCCATGCTTCAGCTGCTGGCATACTACCGTTCGATCGCCAAGGGGCTGGATCCAGACAATCCACGCAATCTCACTGCCGTGGTGGAACTGGACCAGGGTGAGCTCTTGGCGGACGCGCCGGACTGAGATCAGTTGAAGGGAATGGGATCGCCGAGAACGGGCGGCGGTGTACGGCGGATCAGGTCGGTCAGCGCCACGACAAGCGCGGGCACCTCGCGCATTTCTGACCACACGATGGACCTGGGGTCGTATTGCCGGCGGTCGGATGCGACGCCGGTGCTTTCCAGGCCGAGATTGGAGCAGAGCAGAGCGCGCGCGGCAGGTGGAACGCTTGCGTGACTAGAACGGCGTCGTCGACCTGAAAGACGTGTTTGGCGCGGTAACAGGAGTCGTAGGTGCGCCGGCCGCCGAAATCCGGTTGGATGTCGCTCGGGTCTACGCCCCTGGCGATGGCGTGCGCCATCATGGCGCCCGGTTCGTTGTAATAGACTGAGCTATTGTCCCCCGTGAGGAGAAGTTTGTCCACTTTGCCGGCGTGATAGAGGTCGATGGCCGTGTCGACGCGGTCACGCAGCATCGCGCTCATGTGTTCGTCGCCATAGACGCGAGCGCCGAAGACGATGGCGACGCGCTGATGGGGAACCGTGTCGATGGTATACAGCCGGTCTTTGTAACGCCAGTTCACCCACGATTGCCAAGCGAACGGAAAGAGCGCTGCAAGCGACAGAAGTAGAATACCTAGGGCGACGAACTGCGCCGCAATCCGCTTCCTGCTGGGTCTCTTGAACGTCTTCTCATCCATCACCGTTGTAGACATATCGTTGCAGAGTATTCGCACGGAATCCGTCGCCGCACACAAGCGGTGCGGAGCTTCGAAATCAACGAGCCGAGCGCACTTCGCCCGACCAATGGTCGACTTCCCTCGGCAAGCAAGCGGCCTGAAACCGTCACCGACGGAAGATTTCGTCAGTCTACCACGGAAATACGTTGCCGAACCCGTTCCTGTTCCCGCCGACGCCAAAGCGGAGGAAAATCGCCAGGCGGTCGTATGCCAGACCTGGTTGGGCGTGAGCACACGGCGCGCTTGGGGCAGGTCGTCGACACGCAGCGAATGCCTACCCATTCAATGGCGCCAAGAGAGCACGCCAGCCGGCAGTACGAAACACAACCGTTCATGCACCATGCGCCACCATGAACGGTTGACTTGACACCCAAGACCCGTCACCGCATACTGGGTTCCAAATGACGACCGACGACTGGGATAGCGCAAACGATCCATTTCCGCCCGATGACGAGGGTTCCGCGTCCGATGCGGCGCGGCCGCCGATCCCCATGCAGCTCCAGAACTGGCGCGTTGTGGAAATCGACGGCGCGGCCATCCCTACCGGCGAGGATCGCGCGCAGGATACGCAGCAGGCGGACGAGCCAGGGGATGTCACGGCGGCAAGCGAAGCGAAGGGCCCTGCGGTTCGAGCCGAGCGTTCGGACCACATAGACGATGTCATCGTCCTGTCCGTGCCGGAGAGGAACGTCAGCGTGGTTCCGGGGGAAGCCGGGACGATTGCGCTGACGCTCCTGAACAACGCCAATCGTCCGACTGTCGCCGAAGTCACCGTGGCCGGCGCGGCATCGCCCGGGTGGTTCCCGGAACTGCCCATGCGCGTGCCGCTGCAGGCCGGGGAGCGGCAGTCTTTCGTGGTGACGGTGACGCCTCCCGTGGGTGCAGATGCGCCGTCCGGCGAGTACGGCTTCGAAATCGTGGCGCTGGTTGTGGAGCAGCCGAGACGGCGCAGTCGCGCGGCATGCACGCTCACGATTGCGCGCCACACGGATTTCGGGCTGGGAATGTTGCAGCCGGAACAGGTTACGGCCTCATGGTGGGCGCCATCTCCGCGAACGTCGTTGCCTATTGCGAACTTGAGCAACCACGCGACAGCCTTTCGTATCCATGCCGCGGATTCGGAACGAGCGTGCCTGTTTGAATTCGATACGCCGGGCGCGATGATAGCGCAGACCGGCCAAGCTTCGTTCACGTTGGGGCCGGGCGCGCGCAGTTCCGTCGGGGTGACGATTTTGCCGAAGCGCCGGCCGGTCATCAGCCTGTGGGCGGACGAGACTCCTTTCCGTATTGCCGTGGAGATGACGGGCGCTGCCGATCGACCTGGGGGGCGGGTAGCAGTCGGAAGCATCGTTAACAAAGCGTTGATCGGTCCGTGGCAAATGGCTGCGCTGGCCTCCGTCGTAGGCGTCGCTCTCTTGGTCATCGTCCTATCGAGCGCGGCGATGTTGTTTGCGCTGCGCGGCGGAGAGACCCAGGCGGTTGCCCCGGTCGTGGCGGCGCCGTCGGCGCCACCTGCGCTGGCCTTTGCCGTTGTGCTGAGCATGGAGAAACCGGTTCCGACGCGTGAACCTGGCGCCGAACTCCCTACCGTCGAACCGTCTCTGGCGTCTGAATCCACAACGGGGACGCTCCCCGCGCCTGCGCCGGTGCTGGACCAGAACGGGCTGCCGGTGGTGCAAGCGGGACAGGTAAGCGCCCCGGGCGCGCCGGCTGCATTGTCACTGACGACCGTGGAGCCGCCGGCCGCGCGCCCCACTCCCGTCGCTGTGGCGCCCGTGGACCCCGGCAGTCTGACGTACGCGCAGATGTTTCAGCAGGTTGCCAATCGCTACGATTTGAACTGGCGCATGTTGGCGGCACAGGGCTATGTCGAGAGCGGGTTCGACTCGACGGCGGTCGGCCGCCAAGGTTCTCTTGGACTGATGCAGATCCATCCTGATACCTGGCAGGAATGGGCCCCGCGCGTGGACGCATCCGACCCGTTTGACACGTACGGCAACGCGCTGGTGGCGGCCATCTACCTGGATTATCTGCGGGCCACCCTCGGAAAACAGGGGTATCCTCAGGTCGAATGGATGTTAGCCGCCTACAACTGGGGACCGGACAAGGTCCTCGGCGTCCTGGCCAATGGGGGCGAGTGGACGGATCTTCCAACCGAAGTGCAACAGTACGCCACCGATGTCCTTCGCATTGCGCAGAGTATCCCCGACAACTGATTCCTGGCCGGATTGAAGGCTGTTTCGAAGGCGAATCGGCGTCTCCCGTGGTCGCGCCTGCATGGTCTGCCCGCGCACCGGCGCCGGGCCCGTGCGTGCACTTGTGCACAGCGGAGTGACACGAGTTTTCGGAACGATTTGGTCGTCTGGGCCGTATTTCAATGTGGCGTCGGCTGTGGCGATCGAACCGGTTGGCGCCGCATACACCGGCCCTGGCGGGTGTGTTTGTCGGGTGAAGAGACGTTGACGCGCCGTTAATGTATCCGTGATTTGATGCCGGGTGTGGGAAGGAGCGGCGTGCCGGCGAGGGTCCCTGGCCGGTGCACGTCGCGACTCTGGAGAGGCTGTTCGGGAGTATCGCTTGCAGTAGTCCGCAGCGTAGTGGTGTACAGTAGTTGAGAGCATTCCGGCGGACTTCGGTGTAATCGAGCTGATTCGAGACCCGGAGTACAAGACGCATCTTGATGCGTCCGCTCTGGACTGGAGCGCCGGAATCGGAGGGAGAGAACAGATATGCTAAACGATGAATCACCGGGTGTGATGGCGCACGACCGATTTCGACGTAGCCTGAACAAAGCCCAGATAGACAATCTACTGAGCTTGGTTACCGGCGCCGGTACCGAGCTGTACAGTTATCACGAAGTGGCGAACCGACTGAAAGCTCGCCAGCAGATTGAGATGGGGACGGAAATGGTGCCCATCGACCAGATTGTGGGAAGCGTGGGTCGCTATCGGGACTTCACGCGCACGTTTCTTCCCAGGGATGGCGTCAACGAGGAGCGGTGGACAGCGCGTGGATGCTGCGATGAACTCGCTGGAGGGCGTGCCGCCCGTGGACCTGTTCAAGATCGGCGAGGTCTACTTCGTCCGCGACGGCAACCATCGCCTGAGCGTAGCGCGCGCCAATGGCCTGGACGATATCGAGGCCCGCGTGACCGTGGTGGAGACGGACGTGCCGTTGACGGTAGACGATTTTGATGCGCGAAACACGTGGATCATCAAGGCGGAAAGTAAGGAATTCCAGGAGCAGACGGCCGTTGCCGAGGTCTGCCCGGACGTCGACATCGAGTTTACGGAGCCTGGGCGCTATCCGATGTTACTGCGTCATATCCACGTACACTGGTATCTGCGCAATCTGGAGATCGAGCGAGCCGGCGGCGACAACTGGCTGAGCTGGCCGGATGCTGTGCAGAGTTGGTGCCAGAATGTGTATATGCCGGTGGTAGAGGCCATCCGCAGGTATGATGTGATGGAGGATTTTCCTGCTCGCACGGAGGCTGATCTTTACCTGTGGATCGCGCATCATCGCGAGGAACTCAGCCAGGAGTACGACCTGGCGCCGCTGAGCCCAGACGAGGCGGTCTCCACCTTCGCACAGGTCTACAGCGACGATGTCTTGCTGCGCACGATGAAGGGGCTGCGACTCGGGTTGCGTCGCGCTCTCGGACAGGTGGAGCGGCCGCTGGGCATGACGGACGAGGAGTTTCAGGAATTGCGCGCCCGACATGAAGCCGGTGAGCGGTCGCTGGCGGAGGCGGAGAGCCACCAGACGTAGACTTGGCTTGACCGCTCGCTCGGACGTAGCGCTGCGGAGATAATCCGGAGTTGAACCCAAGAATGCTGCAGGCGGGCGACCGATGACCGGTCGTTCGCCTGTTTCGTCTGTCTTGGTCTCTTTCGGGACGGCATCGAAGTTGCCATCCAGACTTCTACTTGTGCTGCGTCAGAGTCCGGCGGGGACCTCGTTCCCGGCCTCTGCTACGGCGCGTCGCGCATCCACGAAAAACAGCAGCGTCATGCCGGCAGCGAAGAAGATGGCCACGGACAGAATCGCGAAGCGATAGCTGCCCGTCATCTGCAGCGTGAGGCCGAAGAGCAGCGGTCCGAGCCAACTCGTGCCGCGCTCGCTGATCTCGTAGAGGCTGAAGTATTCGGCCTCCTGGCCACGCGGAATCATGAGCGAGAAGAGGGAGCGACTGAGAGCCTGGCTGCCGCCCAGCACAATGGCGATGCAGGCGGCGAGGATGAAGAACTGGGTCGCCGAGCGCAGAAACGCATACGTGTAGACCGTGACACCGAGCCAAATCACCAGGCTGATCAGGATCGCGCGCTTTGTGCCCACCCAGTCCGCGACCTTGTTGAAGAGCAGCGCACCGCCAAAGGCCACGAACTGCACCATCAGGATTACCTGGATCAGGGTCGATGTTTCCAAGCCCAGTTCCGCCGCGCCGAACGTCGCGGATAGGGCGATGACGGTTTGGATGCCGTCATTGTAGAGCAAATAGGCGAGCAGAAACAGCAGCGTCTGCGGGAAGTGGGGGAGCTGACGAAATGTGTGGGCGAGCTGTTTGAAGCCGATGGTGGCGTAATGCTCGCCCGGTGGCAAGGCTTTCGCGGACCGCCGCGCTTCTGAGCGTCATCAGTGGGATGACGGTGAAGACAGCCCACCACACGCCCGCAGACAGCAGCGAGATGCGCACCGCGTGGCCCAGCGACACGCCCAGCGGCTCCGCCAGGAACTGCACGAATATCAGGTTCAGCGCCAGCAGCAGGCCGCCGCCAAGATAGCCGAGCGCCCACCCCTGCGACGAAACCTTGTCGCGGTCGTCAGGGCTGGCGATGTCGGGCAGGAAGGCATTGTAGAAGACGATGGCGGCGCCGAAGGATAGGTTCGCGACCAGGAAGAGGCCCCCGCCCAGCAGGTAGCTGTCCCCTTGCAGGAAGTACATGCCCATGGTGGCGATGGCGCCCACATACGCAAAGAAGGCGAGAAATTGCCTTCTGCGATGGGAGTAGTCGGCAACCGCGCCGAGAACCGGCAGAAAGAAAACCTGCAGAAGCACGGACAGCGACACCATGTACGGAAAGAACGAGCCGGCCAGCACGGGAATGCCGAGCGGATAGACATACCCCGCAGCGTCGGCGGCCTGTTCGGTGACGGTCGTCAGGTAGGGTCCGAGAAAGACGGTGACGACTGTTGTGGAGAAGGCGGATGCGCCCCAGTCGTAGAAGTACCAGCCGACCTGTTCGCGCCGGCTGTAGGTGAGAGGCGCCGGCGGCAGGTCGCTAGGGTCAAGTGGGATGGTTGACGCCATGGGCAGCTTCCTCCGGCGCGCGCTGTGCGCGCAGCGGCTGGAACGGACGGGCGCAGCGAGGCCACTTGCGTGTGCTGCTGCGCCCGTCGCGCATACTTCAGTTCAGTTGCAGATCACAGCGAGCTTCGTTGCCGCGTTATGCCGGAACCGGGAACTGCCGAACCATGTCCAGCACTTCTGCACGCGTCCTGGCAATCAGCTTGGCGTCAAACGGATTCTTTGCGACGGCGGCGATCCAACGTCCGACCTGTGCGAACTCCTCTGTGCCCAGCCCGCGCGTGGTGGCTGCCGGCGTGCCAACTCGGAGACCGCTCGTGACCTGCGGCGATCGCGGGTCGAACGGGATGACGTTGCGGTTGGTGTGCAGGGCGGCCTCGCCCAGGGCTTCTTGCACGACGATGCCGGTGATGTCGTCATTTCCCAGGGCATCCAAGTCGACGAGCACCAGGTGATTGTCTGTGCCGCCGCTGACCAGACGGAGCCCCTCATCCTCCAGCGACCGTGCGAGCGCCTGAGCATTGTCCAGAATCTGCTGCTGGTAACTCCGGAAGTCCGGTTTGAGCGCTTCACCGAAACCGACGGCCTTGGCCGCGATGACGTGCATGAGCGGACCGCCCTGTGCGCCCGGGAAGACGGCGCGATCGATGGCCCGCGCATGTTCTTCGCGGCATAAGATCATGCCGCCGCGAGGACCGCGCAATGTCTTGTGCGTGGTAGAGGTGACGACGTCGCAATAGGGCACGGGGTCCGGATGGACGCCCGCAGCGACGAGACCGGCGACATGCGCCATGTCCATCATGAGCAGGGCGCCCACGCTGTCCGCGATTTCGCGCAGGCGGGCAAAGTCAAAGTGACGCGGGTACGAACTCGCGCCGGCAACGATCAACTTGGGCCGATGCTCTTCGGCGCGTTGCTGGACGTCGCCGTAGTCAACGCGCTCGGTCTCCCGATCGACGCCGTAATGGACGAAATTGTAGAGCCTGCCGGAGAAGTTCATGGGCGAGCCGTGCGTCAGATGCCCACCCTGGTCCAGCTTCATGGCGAGCACGGTGTCGCCCGGCTTCAGGAAGGCGAGATAGGCGGATTCATTGGCTTGGGCGCCGGCGTGGGGCTGTACGTTGGCGTGTTCTGCGCCAAATACTTGCTTGGCGCGTTCGATGGCGATGCGCTCGGCGATGTCCACGATTTCGCAGCCGCCATAGTAGCGTTTGCCGGGGTAGCCCTCGGCGTACTTGTTGGTGAGCACGCTGCCCATGGCCGCCAGCACAGCGGACGACACGTAGTTCTCGCTGGCGATCAACTCGATGCCGTCGTACTGGCGCCTGCGTTCTTGCTCGATTACGTCGTAGATCTCGGGATCGGCGTCGGCCAACTGCCGGCGCGGGTCAGGCTGCGCGGTCCAGGAAGCCAGATGTCGCTCTTCGTCGACTCCGTTCTGGACTGGCGAATAGATGCTCATATACTACGTCTCCTTGCGCAGGATATCATGCGGCCATCATGGGGCTTCGGACACATGGATGCAGGTCGATCGGCGCGCCATTGCAGCCGCAAAATCAGGCGGAACCTTAGCATGGAAATCTGCTTCAGTCAATTGGCGGAAACGATTTCAGACACTTTCGATCGTGGGCGCTGGTCGGGGAAAACCGAGAGCCGGATGCGGATGCAGCTCGGCGCAATATTCGGCAGTCTTGCACTGCAGGGAATCCCCGGCGAAGGGAGGCGCAGGGTTCGCCCAACCGTCAAGTTGCGGGGTGTTCGCAGGAAACGCCGGAATAGGTGCGCGTCACACATGTGATACAATCGTCGCACACTCTGTTCTTGCCCGAACCGATTGCGCATTCCCAAACAGAGTCCCGTGAACAGCATTCCTGAAGAGGCGTCGCCGTGTTGAGGGCGCTTCGTGCCGCCGCACAGCCGCAAGCAACGAGCCTACATGCGCGAAATGCCAACTGAAGTAGAGAAGCCGCCAACTGAGAAAAACGGATCCGATTCGGTCTTGAGACTGGAATCGGCGTTGACGTATGCAGAATTCCTGCGCGCCAACCCCATCACAGCCGAGTTGTTGCGCGCCCGGCAGCGGGAGGTTCGGCTGCCCGCAGATGACCAATTCTATTTCACTACATTCGACCAGCCGATCCACTTGGTTGTCATAGCGGAGCCGGCCAGCCCGAACACGGTTGTCGTCGCGCCGATCGTGGCCAGAATCGCACAGGCCCTGCCGCGCTGCGATTTCTGGGCCATGGAGCCGGACACAGGGCTGGCGCTGGCGCGCCATATCTTGCGCCATACGGACCAGTCTTCTGAGTTTGCCGGCCGAGACTTGCCGTTGATGCTCGTATTGGACAGCAATCGACAGTATCTTGGCCGCTGGGGTCCGCATCCCGCCGGGTTTGCCCCACGCATGAAGCGCTGGTTTGCCGAGCATCCGGATGCCCGGCGCCTTATGGACGATGGGGGAGGAGCCGCCCAGTTCGGCGTGTGTGCGCCGCTTGCGCATCAACTCCTTCACGAGATGCGTATTTGGTACAACAGCGGACTTGGCGCGGAGTGCGCCAATGAGGTTCGGGCACTGTTGGAGGGGGTGCGTGCGGCGGACGCGGCGCCGGACGATACCGACGATGCAGGTGGAACGGCTTAGTAGCGCACCTCGTTCCCACTTGGGACGCGCTCTCGGTCGAAGGGCATTTCGTTGCTTGTCGGGCGTGGGGCGCCGGAAATGCCAACGAGTCTTTTGACGCGACGGACGGCGTGATAGAATGACGCCTGGGTCGACGAGCGTATCGTTCATGGCTGGAGAGTGTAGTAGGCCGCGTGTTTAGGATAGGCGACTTTCTTACCAAGTCAATTACTCACCTGCGATTGCGTGACTGTGCAGGTGTTTTGTGGCGTCGCGCGGCGCTGGTCGTCATCGCTGTTGCCGTATTGTTGGCGACGTACTGGCCCGCGCAGGCCGCGATGGAGCTCATGTTCTTTCGCGCGGAGTCGACGGACTCCTCCGTGTTGCTGAGTTGGGCCACGGCGCGCGAGATCGACGTCGAGGGCTTCATTATCCTCTGCAAACTCGCCAGCGAACCCGAGTCGGCATACCATTTCATCGGCCAGCGGGCGGCGATGGGCGGGCCCGAGCAACCCGCAGAGTATTCCTTTGCCGTGACCGAGGACGTCTACTACGGGGAGCAGTACTGCTTCCGGCTGGAAGAAGTGACGACCAACGATGAGCCGGGAGAGAAACGCGATATCTGCGGCTACGGACCCGGGGTAACGCCAACCCCCGACGTTGGCGGAGTGCCGGTCGGAGCCGTGGGAGCGCTGACGCCCATCGTAGTTACGCCGCTGCCCGGGCAGTCGCCCGCACCCACGCTCATCACGCCGGGCCCCACCCCGACATGGACGCCAATTGGCCAGAGTCCGCTCGAGACGCCGACACTGGATCCATTCGCGACGGCGACGGCCACACAACCGATCTCTCCACTGGGCGCGGCAGGCGTAACAGAGACGCTGACACCCACCGTGACGCCGACTGTGACGCCCATCGCAACGGCATCGCCGACGACTACCCAGCCCACTTCACCCCAGGATACGCCGACTATGCCGCCGACAGCTACGCTGATCGCCGCAACGGGTGGCGGTGACGGTCTCTTGGCAGAGCAGCCGTCCGCGGCCGCGGGAGCGCTTGCCGGCGGCGCCGGCCCCACTCCGACGCCGATGTTCATTGTGGTCACGGCGACGCCCACGACCATGGCCGTGGCGGCAGCCCCTTCGCTTACGCCGCTGCCTACGGCGACTGCAGCGCCTGACCTGGGTCTTCTCAGCGTGGTGTCGCCCACGGCGCAGAACATGATGGTCATGATGCTGTGTCTGATTTTCCTCGAGCGCGACGGGTCTGGGGACGCTCGGCCTCGTGACGACCATCCTCTATTTCCGTTCGCAATCACAGCGCAGGACCGACGGATACGAGTACCCGGACCGGCGCCGGCTTTGAGATGCGCACGTTCATCGAGCTGGAAATTCCGGACGAGGCGCGGGAGTACATCAGACGGCGTCAGGATGAAGTCTGTCGCGCCCTGGCGGAACATGGGTCGGACGTTTGCTTCCGCTGGACCCAGATCGCGAGCGTGCATCTGACGCTGCGCTTTTTGGGCGAGACGACGGAGAGCCAGCGGCAATTGCTCGAGGCCGGGTTAGAAGACGCTGTTCGTGGATGGACGCCGCTCTTGTTGAGCGCCGGCCCAATGGGCGGCTTCCCCAGCGTACAGAAACCGCGCGTGCTGTGGTTAGGCATTGGCGGCGATGTGGAAGGTCTGCGTCAGTTGCAGGCGGCCGTCGAAGAGATTGTACAGTCCTGTGGGTTTGAGGCGGAGACACGCCCGTATTCGCCGCACTTGACCATTGCGCGCACGAAGACTGACTGCTCGCGGGGCGCGCTGCAACAGGCGGGTGAGCAACTGCACCGGCTGGCCGCGGGCGAGGCCCAAAACACGGCTGCGGGCCGTTTTTCGGCCGGTCGCTTGGTCCATATGCGCAGCGACCTGCAGCGCACCGGCGCAGTGTACACGCCGCTCTCCGCGCATCACTTGGCGTGGCTAAACTGTCTTTCGGCCCCCGCGGCTCTGCCGGAGACCCCACGCAAGCAGACCCAAGACGAACAGGAGTACAGTCCACGAGAGGACGGAGCCGGCTGTGCGCGCGGGCGTCGTGTCCATGCGCGCGTCGATGCGGTGCCGGCCGGCCGGCACCTGCACTTCAAGCAGGCCGTGGGGCTGAGAGATGCGCTACGGCAGCAGGCTCGCCGTCGACGAATACTTGCCAGCCGGGGAAGTAGAGCTCGTGGATGCGCACCACGCCCGGCGTTTCCATCTCCACGACGCCTCCGCCGCTGGAACCGCGGCTGTACTGGCTGAGTATCTGGCCCGTTCCCTCGACGATGGCGAGCCTGGTCAAGATTCCGTCGTCAGTGTAGTTCTCTTCGTAATCGGGCCGGCGGTAGTCGTCGCTCATGGGCGAAGACGTGAACGGCTCGCTCACCCATTCCGTATACGCGATCATATCCGGATGCTCTTCTTCGAACCGGAAGACGGCGCGCCCGTCCTCGCGCCACGGCTCTACGGGCTGCAGATCCGCCTGCACATATGCGAAGCCGCCGAATACCACCAGCAGGACGAGCGCCAGTCCGGCGCTGGCGGGCTGCGCGCCAGTGGGCGACGGTGATGGCGCCACGGCCTGTGCGTTCGGCTGTAGGAGCAGAGCGGCGACGATGCCCGACAGCGCGGACGTCGTGAAGGCCGTCAATGCCAGGAGACGCCACGGAAACTGAATCACCCCCAAGGCAGGAAAGGCGGACCACACCGGCGCGGACGCGGGCGTCATCAAATAGATGAGGAGCAGCGTTGCGCTTGTGAGGTAGATGAGCAGTGCATTCCAGAAGCGGGGCGCGCCGGGCCGGCCGACTGCGAAGATTGCAGTCACCGTGAAGAGCACGGCCATGAGGCCAAGCTGGAAGCCCATGCCGTCGTTGGAGCCACCGGGATCATCCGAGAAGCCGAATCCCCAGAAGGGGCTGAAGAACTGGCCCAACCAGACAAAATGGTTGCGGTAGTTGTAGGTGTCGGTGACGTAGACCTGTTGCTCCAAATGGACGCCTTCGCGCATTAAGGGCAGGAGGAAGGCGGCCGTAAGCGTGAGAGCAAGCACGCCGGCGCCCAGCGCCAGCGCGGATCTGGCGGTCAGTGCGGACAACGCGCCTGCGTCTGCGCCGGAGGGGTCCGCCATGCGCCATCGCTGCCACAGACGGAAGAGCACGAAGGTGATGAGCAGCGGCGTGAAGGAGAGCAGTGCAAAGGTATGCGTCAACAGGACGCCCGCCAAAGCGAGTACCGCCAGGGCGAGTCGAGCCTGCCAGCCCGGTTGCGTGCCGCGGTCGATCAGCCGGTCGAAGGCGAGGAAGATCCAGGGGAACCAGGCTAGCAGAAGCGCGTCGTTTAGCGCGGCCCGCACGTAGATGTCGAGCAGGTGGTACGGGACAAAGACATACATGACGCCGGCGATGAGGGCGGCCAGCCGATAGGGCGAACTGCTGTCGCGAGCGCGAGCGGGTTGCGGCTGTTCGTACAGGGTGAGCCAGCACAGGGTCAGTCGATACATGCCCCAGGCGCTGATCAGAAAGCCGGTGGCCCAAGCTAGTTTGGCAGCCAGCGTGTAGCCGAAGCCGAGCAGCACGAAGAATTCGGCCAGATAGAAGCCGAGCGGCGCCTGGATGATGAAGGTCGGGTAGCCGTAGCCTTGGATGTGGTGCATGGCCCAGCGGGGGAAGAGCGCGCCGTCGCGGATGCTGGCGTCAAACTGCATCAGGAAGAAGACGCTATGCCGCCCATCGTGGGCTTCGTAGAAATAGCCGGGCGCGAAGAGGGGCGCCAGCGCGAGGAGGGTGAAGGCGCCGAGCAGGATCAGGACCGGGTCAACGCCAAACCGTTCGCGCCTTGGAGGTTGATCGCTTGTCATGTGGCGACTCTAGGGCGGCGCATAACATTCAGGAGAAGACAGGGTTTTCGCGGATCCATGGCCTCGCTCACTGGCTGCGTCGCATGAGCAGGTCGGCGCTCAGCGCTTCTACGGCGGCGCGCGGAGCGACGCTAGCCGCCGCGGCGACGGCCGGGGCGAGGCCGCTGGAATCCCACCACTGCACCGAATCCGGCAGGTTTTCGCCCTCTTTCCATGGACCGCTCACCAGCCTCACGGGCGGCCAAGAGCCATCGGCTTCCGGAAGCGCGCCGGGCGCAATGAAGCGTACTAACACCCGCTCGGTATCGGCGTCCGCCCACACATGCAGCCAGCGGTCGTTGCCCGCATAGACGCCGTGGAGTTCCGGCAGGTCATTGAGTTCAAGCCAGAGGCGCACGAGGCGGGCAAAGCTCGATTCGATGGTCATAATGGGGGCTGAGTCGGTCGTCCACTCCTCGAGCTTTGAGAAGTCTCGCAGGCGTTGGCACTTCCGCCAGTACAGGTTGTCGGCGGCCTGCGAAAGGGACTGGACGTAGCTGCGGTCGGGTGCCGGCAACACATTGTTTACGCGGGTGATGCTGCAACGGCGGGCCGATTGCAGGATTGCGGCCACTTTACGGAAGGCGAAAGGATTCCCGGCGAAAATGATTTCGGGGATGGCGTCGTCAGGTATGGCCTGGAGCGCCAGAGCAACGTTGCGGGCCAGCATGGCAAGGGTGCGCTGCGTCCCGCCTTCGCCGGTATCGTAGCCGCCGGTGAGGACGAGGGCTTCCGGCCGTGTCGCATTCAGATCGTGGGCGAGCGAATCCGCATCATTGCCGGCGCGCAGGAGAGTTGTACCGATTACGTGGGCTTGGCTGGCCTCCAAAGCGCCCACGGTTGCTGCAAGGCTATTGTGTGCGGTAAGGGCAGCGACCCAAACGCGCAGGCGCGGCCGTGGACTGGCGGCGATGGTGACATGCTGCAAGGGC
This sequence comes from uncultured Chloroflexia bacterium, assembly GCA_963752485.1. Taxonomy (GTDB): domain Bacteria; phylum Chloroflexota; class Anaerolineae; order Caldilineales; family Caldilineaceae; genus JASGTU01. The sequence continues at coordinate 662,879 of CAVVYP010000004.1, read as the reverse complement.
GGATAGGCCACCGGGTCCGGAGAACGCGTGAAGGGCGTGTCGCGCTTAGATTCCCACAGTCTTCGCTCCATGCGTTTGCCGAAGCGGCTGCATAGGTCTTCGACCTGTTCGGGCACGGTACGTTGCAGGCCGCTGGGTGCAATCCACCAGGCTGTCAAGCGGTATCGGTGCGGCGCCGGCTCCAATAGACAGGCGGTCAGGCGATGCACCTCTACGCCGAGGGCCAGCACGGAGCCGGCCTCCTGCGTCTGAGCGGAAGGGGCGTCGTGTCCAGGTTGGTCAGCGCCAGGCGGCGCAAACTGATTCATAGCCACCGATATTTGCATGCGCAATGGTGCGCGACAATTCGAGTCCAGGACGGCGATACGGCCAGACCACGCAGCCGTAAGCCTTGGCGGGCAGTCGTGTAGTATCGTATCACATCCGTCACCGCAGGGAGCTTAGCCAGGCCCACAGGGCGGAATCGTTGATCGTCTGCGTCAGGAATAGGACGCGGGCGATCAACAGGCTCATGCGCGAGGCAACCATGCGCGCGAATACGAGACCCGATGCAAACCAGATCGCTCGCTGCCCAATCCACAGCCAGCCGCTCATGAGGTTGCGTGCATAGGCGGGCTGGCGCCGGAGGTGCCGGTCCGGATCGACGAAGACGTGCAGTAGGGCGGCGCTAGTGAGCAGCACGGTAAGGACGCCGAACAAGGGTCCGAAGCCCGCCGAACCCGGCGCAAATCCAGCCTGTGCTGCGCGCAAGTATTGAGGAATGAACGTGCCCTGGAGTGCGCCCATGATGCCAGCGCCCAGTCCGATGCCCAGCAGAAGGGCGACGACAAGCCTGCCGGCCCCATGCAATGCCTTTCGCCACGCGGGGATGGGCGCCCATTCACTTCCCGCCTGTAGTATGCCCCGATCCACGCCGGCGAGCAGCAGTACCAGGCCCAGCGCCAACGGAATCCAGCCGGATATGAACGTGGCTTCGCCTGTCAGCAAGGGCGTGAAGAGACGCGGCCCCAAGACGTGGCGAATGGCGAGGACGCCGGCATAGCCAAGGCCAGCCCCGATCAGCACATGCTGCGCCATCCGAGAGACGGCGTTATCGCCCGCCAGCGCGCTGAAGATCATCAACGTGAAGAGGAAGGCGACCCAGACGCCTGCTCCGTTTAGCAGGTATGCGCCGGAACCCACGAACTCATTCATGGCTAGGCCGGTCTCTTCTCTTCGCTGCGTCGTATCACGGCTGCGAAGTTGCCGAATACGATCAGCAGAAAGAACACGAAATGCCCCCAGTCCTGCAACACGAGCTGCATGTTGAGCTGGCGCGCACTGCTGGAACGGTCTTGTTCGTCCAGCAATTCTCGATAGCTGTAGGCGCCGTCGAATCCGCTAACTAGGCCGGCGAGCTGTCCGCTGTCCAAATATGGACGAACGACGGGGTCGGCTCCGGCCGCCACAACGGCGACGACGGGCGCCCCGTTCAGCGGCTGGACCTGTTCAAGCCAGTGCTGCACGTCGTCCGCCTGTGCGCCAAAAACAACGGCCAGGTCAGGCGTCGCGGCGAAGGCGTTCGTGTCCGGCGGCAGCGTATCGGGTTCCATCCCGATCAATGCGGATGCAGGATCTTGGGCGATCAGCGCCAGGATAGATGAGCCGCCAGGCAGATAGATGATCGGGATCGTCCAGGTGCTCTTCGCCGTGACGGCCAAGTTCTCCGATCGCTGCCATTCCAGGCGGGCGCGATTGATCAGCCGCCGCGCCGTAGCCGGACCGCCGGGAAGCAGGCTGATGGCCGTGATCCGTGCGCGTTTCTCGAAGAGGTGCGTAGTTACGGCCAACGCCTCCAGATCGAGTTCGCCTGCAGTGGAGGGGTCATAGGCCCAGTAGACCAAGACGCTGGCATTGGCGGGCAGGCTGTCGACGGTATCGAACGCTTCTTGTACGCCGGGCCACTGTGTGGCGGAACCCGACGGCCAGGCAAAGTCGGCGATTGCCGGAACGGCGATGGCTAGGGCCAGGAGGAGGAAGACCCAGCGCAGTTGCAGGTTGGGCAAAGATGCGTCCGGCCCCGGAAGCGAGAGCCCGGCCAAGAGCGGAGGCGACGCCATATGCGTGCGTACGCGGCGCCATAGATCGGCTTGGCCGTCTGCCGGTTCGTCGTATGGTTGCGGTCGGGCATCCGACGCGTCTCCGCTAACCGTGATGCGGACCGGGGCCAACAGGCCGGAAACGCTGGACAGCAGGCGGGCGAGCTCAGAGTAGGGCGTTTCCTCCTCTTCCTCCCGTTCGAAGGGCGGCGCATCATCTTCGGCCAGGAAGTCTAGGTTGAGCCAGGGCTCGCTGCTCCGGCCTCCGGTTTCGTCGTCCTGGCGGAGCGGTGTGTGCGTCGAGGGTCGTTCAGAGGACGGCGGTTGATCGGTGGCGCCGGTCTCTTGCGGCGCGGCGTCCTGCTGCGATGCAGCGTCCTGTGGCGAAGTAGTGTCCGGGTGTGACGCGGCCCCGGTCTGCGTTCCTTTGTCCTGTGGCGCGGCGCGTTCACCCGTGTTCGCTGCAGCGTACAGCTCCACGCCGCAACTGTTGCAGAAGTTGGAACCTTCTCGGTTGGCGGTCCCACAGTGGGGACATCGGATGATTGCCATGGTTTCGAGTGCGAACGGTCAGTTCGGCTTCAGTTTGGCCTCAACGGGACGTGAAGAGAAAGCGGACGCCGACGACGAGCGCGGCAATGCTGCCGCCCAGGAGTACGCCGCGCAAGGTTGCCATTCCCGGCACGTCCAGCGCCCAGCTCACCAACTCGGCGACGCTCGGCGGCATCCATACACTGGCGACGGGCGCTTGCGCCGTGAGCATAAGCAGCGCGCCCAACAGTACCCAGCCTCCGCCGTGCCGGCTAGTGCGCAAGTACCGGAAGGCTGCCGACGCCATGAAGAAGATTAACAGGGCGTAGAGAGTGGCCTGCCCCGGAGCGATGATGGCAAGGAAAATCCAGTCCACCAGCGGGCTCTGAGCGCCGGCGGGGTTGAGAAGTCCACCGACGAGCACGGCGAGCAGGGCTGTCACAAGCGCTGCGCTGTAGAGCCAGTTTGTCTCGCCGAGCAGGACGCGCCGCATGTGCAGCCAACCGACGTTGAGCGCGCCAAGCGCAACGCCGACCGCGGCCAGAATGACGCCCCACAGGTATAGCTGCGTCGTCGTTGCGCGCAGCCCTGGCCAAAGACCAATGCGGTCCACCACGATGAGCATCGTGACGGCAATCAGTATGGCCGTGGCGAGGTAGTTGGCGCGGGTGGTGCGGGTGGCGTTCACGGGCTGCATATTGCGAGCGGCGCCTAGAGCAGGACGGCGAGCAGTACGAGAAACAGGGCCAGCAAAAGCCCGGCCCACGCAAGCCAATCCTGGATCGCGTCTGCCGCGACCGGGTCCACTGTTTGCACATCTACCGCCGATACTTGATTGGCGTCTTCCTCCGCGTCTTCGCCAACCGGGAGCAGCGCGCTGCGCTCTGGCGGCTGCGGCGTGGTGAGCGCTAAGAACGGCAGCGAATCCCAAGAGACGGACATCCCCGGCTGGCTATGCGGTGCGAAATAGGAAATCGGGATGGCTGTGCGCCTCGACGCCGGCGTGACCACGGTCGACCCGTGTCCTTCCGTGGCGGCGTGTAGCAGGGACACCGTCATCAGGTACTCTGCTTCGTTAGAGCCGCAATAGACGACGGCCGCTTCCGGCGGGCTTGCCTCTATGTAGCGCGGGACAGGACGCATGAGCGAGGCCAGCCACAGGGGACCGAGCCCGCCGGCAGGCAGAAACGGCGTGGTGACATCCGTGCGCAGCGAGCTCCAGCGTTGCACCCCAAGCAGGGCGGACAGGTCGTCCGTGGGCAGATCGCCCGCGCCCAACTCCAGTACCGGTGACGTTCCGGCTTCCATGTTCTGTTCAACGTCATCCTGCCAGTGTTGGATGATCTGTTGTGGCGAACGGTTGCGATACATAGATGTTCTCTGCGATGATCTCTGCGGTTGCGTCCCAAGCCCGAAGTTCTATGTCTCTGATTCTATATTTTGTCAGGCTCGCCTGCGGCGCAGCCGTTGAGCGACGTGTGTGACTCCCTTCGCGCCGCCAGCGCCGTTTCCAGCGCTTGAACGCCTTGAGGTTCGCTCAAAAGGCCGGCCATGGCCGCGCAGGCATCCACATCCAGCAAGCCGGCGAGCGGTTGCAACGCATACAGAAGTTGACCGGTCACGAAGGCCAGCGGGCGATGGCTGACGAGAAAGAGGAGCGCCGGTGTCGCCATGCCCCGGTCGGCGACCATACGCGCTATGGACTCTACGGAATCGAGTGATCGGTCGGGCGCCGAAGTCTCGCTTTCGGATCCGGACGGAAGTCTGTTGGCGCCCGCGGTCATAGTGTTCGTCATTGCCCTGCGCGCTGTGGTGCGTCGAATCGCCGGCTGTAGGCAGTCTGCCTGATGATGGGGCTATTTTACCACACGACCTGGCGATGGTTGCACCGGATTCGAAGTGCGAAGGCGGGCGTGCTCGAAGCGACGCGGCGGCTCGAGAAGCGCCGATCTCTATGGCTCTGTGTCACACGTTGTAGGGGCCCAGAATCACGCCGTTCAAGTATGGCGTGTACAGGCCATGTGGTATACTACCGGCGATTCGGCGCCAACTTTCCGTGCCGAAAACCGTTCACAGAACACGAACGTAGGATAGTGTCGTCTATGGTACTCAACCCGTTCACGCGGTCGCTTGCTGTGCTTGTCGTCGCCATTTTACTGACCGCACTGAGTGCGTGTGGCAGCGGCGGACCGGAGCCGACGCCTACGCCCACCAAGACGCCCATCTCGGTGAACGAGCCTGTCGCCACCCAGACGCCGGTCCCTGTGCAGGCGAGCCAGGCGACCGACACGCCGGCGCCGCTGCCGACGGCCACGCCGAACGCGCTGCGCGAGGGAATTTCGCCGTACACAGGATTGCCGGCGCAGAATTTGACGGCGGTGAAGCAGCGGCCGGTCTTCATATGCATTAACAACGATGCTGTGGGGCGCAGCGCGCATCACGGCCTCAGTGGGGCCGATCTGGTGTACGAATACATCGTCGACGGCTTTACCATGACGAGGTTGACGGCCATGTTCCACGGAAACGATACGCCGCGCGTGGGGCCGGTTCGATCGGCTCGCATGCCGAATGTGTGGATGACGTACATGTACGACGGCGTGCTGGCCTGTTCCGGCGGCAGCGACGAGGTCCGCTACCTGCTCAAGAACGAGGTCGGTTTTCCCTATCTGGACGCCGATATCGACGATCCGTCCAACAATCGGTACTTTGAGAGCATCGGCACCGACTATCGTACGCGCATGCAGGCCAGCACGGACGGCGTGCGCCGCTGGTTGGCGGACAACGGATTGACGAAGGAATGGTCACGTCCGGGATTTGAATTCAGCGCGGAGCCGCCGCCCAATGCAGCCGGCGCTGCGAACAATATTCAGATTTCCTATCCGGGCGGAAACCAGGTGGCATGGCAGTATGATCCGGCGCGGGGCGGCTACGTGCGCTTCCAGGGCGGCGAGGAGCAGATCGACTTGGCGACCGGCCAGCCTGTCGTCGCTGAAAACGTGATCGTGATGTCCGCGGTACATACATTGACCGACATCGTGGAAGATAGCCTTGGCACCAAGGGCGTGGATATCGCGCTGTACGGCTTTGGCGACTTCCGGATATTCCGCGACGGGCAGGTATACGAGGGCACGTGGCGCGCAGATCCGGAGACTCCGCCGCGCTGGCTGGGTCCGGGAGAGGCGATCGTACCGCTCAAGCCGGGGCAGAGCTGGGTCCAGGTCGTCCGCGACTTGAATGAGGTTTCATATTAGGAGAGATTCCGCCCACGCCGAGTTGGGCGGCGTCTGGATTTTCACGACCTCGGCGTTCTTGAAGGGCGTGCACATCTTCGCGCTACGACCGAGCGCTGGTACCCAACTTCGCCCGGAATCGTCTGCGATGCTGCATTCGTCGTATCGCGAAGTGTAGGTTTGTTCGTCTATATAACTGTACGGTGGCGCCAAAGGCTGCCCCACAGGCGAAATCATGGAAGCAGCCGACAGTGTCACGACTGGGCTTGGTTCCGTTTCATCACGACTGGCGCTCGCCCTGAAGCATCGTGACAGGAATACTGATCGTGGAATGACCGGCGACACGCCGCCTGCCGTCCTGGACGGGCCGGGGGCCTTGCGCCCGAGGTTCGTTTCGAGCAAACTCACTGCTGACAAGGAGTGGAACATGAACGGAAGTGTGTATCGCACCCAACGCAACCGACGCCTGCCATGGCTCAATTGGGTGATGGCGCTATTCTTGGTTGCCGGTGCTGTGGCCGGAGCCGCTGTGCCGGCCCTTGCCCAAGAGGACGAAGCGGCGGGTGGCTACACCTACACGGTGCAGGATGGAGACAACTGGGATGTCGTGGCGGGCAAGACCGGCATCAGCGTGGAGGCGCTTCAGGAGGCGAACCCGGACGCCGTGCGTGATACGGGTTGGCTATTGACCGGTGAAGAGCTCACCATTCCGCTGCCCGGCGATGCGGAGAGCCAGATTCACACGGTCGGCTCCGGCGAGTCGTGGAGTACGATCGCGGCCGAATACGGGGTCACAATGGCTGCGCTCCAGGCCGCCAACCAGAAATCGGTGCGACCTGGGCTGATCCTCTACAACGGTGAGAAATTGCTGATTCCGCCGGCTCTGCCGGAGGCGGAAGAAGGCGGTGAGGCTGATGCCGAAGTTGATGCCGAAGCTGAGGCGGACGATGCCGCGGCCGAGGAGCCTGTGGACGAAGAGCCCGTGGACGAGGCGATTGAAGAAGCGGTAGGCCACGAGGCCGCGACTGACGAGCCCGCCGTTGACGAGGCAGAGACCGAAGAGCCGGTGGCGGAAGAGCCGGCTGCTGAGGAGGATGCGGACGCTCCAACGGGGGATGAAACTGAGACGTCTGAAGAAGTGGCGCCGGAGGCCGCCGAGGCCGCTGAGGGAGGCGCGGAAGCAGAAGCTGATGCAGACGCCGAAGCCGAGAGCGCGGCCGAAGTCGCCGTTGAGGAAGCGGTCGACGAGGAGGCTGCCGCGGCCGAAGAAGCTGCCGCGGCCGAAGAAGCGGCAGAGGCCGTAACCGGCGAAGCAACCGAAGAGATCACCTCCACGGCGCCCATTACCGAGACGGTGATCGATGCCGAGGTTCCGGATGCAGCTGAGCCGGCTGAGGAAGAGGAAGCGGTTGCGCCGCCCGTCTGTCCTGAGCTGCTGGCTGACTATCCCGATGCAGTGGTTGCCGTGTTGAACGCCAATGAGGGCAGCGCTGAGGCGTTGAGCGAGTTTCTGGCGACGTGCGGCGCGGATGTCGAGGGCGGCGTTGTCGCCACAGACCTGACCGGCGACGGCGTTGAGGACCTGGTCGTGGTGTACCAGAACCCGAGCCAGGAGTCGACGTTTGTGGAAAGCGACCTGATCATCGTGTCGCCGGCTGAAGAGGGATTCGAGGTTGCGTACCGCGCCCGGGCCGCCGGAGAGGTGCGCTTGGTCGCTACAGAAGACATCAACGGGGACGACCAGGCTGATGTTGTGTGGACCGATACGACGTGCGGCGCCAGCACCTGCTTCGACACGGTCAACGTGCGCAGCTGGGACGGCAGCGTCTGGGCGGACTGGACAGACGGCACTATTACCATGGCCTATGCGGACATCGAGCTGGCCGACGCGCTGGAGGAAGGCAGCGGTCAGGAGATCGCGCTGACGGGCGGCATCTACGGCAGTGTCGGGGCCGGTCCGCAGCGCAGCCGCACTGAGACGTGGGCCAGTCTGGACGGCGAACCATATGCGTTGGCCGAGAAGGTATACAGCGACAGCGAATGCCTTTATCATACGGTGCTGGACGCCAACCGCCTGCTCGCCGAGGCCGGTTTGCCCGAGGACCTGGAAGCGGCCAGGGCGCTCTATGAGACTGCAGCCACGGATGAAGGCCTGATCAAGTGCTGGGTGCGGCCCGCGGAGCTCGAGGAGTTGCGCAGCTTCAGTCTGTTCCGCCTGGCTGTGATCGATGCCTATGAGGGCAACGTGGAAGGGGCCGTGGATCGGATCACGGAGCTTGCCGCCACCTACCCGGATGTGGCGATCGCGGAAGCAGCGCAGACGTGGTTGGAAAGCGTCGAGGCGGACGGCACGCTGTCCGCAGCATGTGAGGCTGTGACTGCGTTCGCACAGGAAAACCCGGAAGTCTGGGAGATGCTTGCGGACTACGGGTATACCAATCCATCATTTGAAGCAAGTGACCTGTGTCCTCCACCGGATTGTAGCCGGTGAGGACACCGGCGAAGAGTCGACAGAGGACGGGGCGACGGGAGCGTCGCCCCGCTCCGATCCTGGGGCCGGCGACGCCGAGGCCAGCGCAACCGAAGAATCCAGCGCAGATGCGGACTCGGCTGGCGGCGCAGAATCAGATGCTGACCCCGATGCCGCAGCCGATACGCAAGCGGATGCAATTGCGGCCATTGCTGAGAATCTGCCCGATTGCCCGGCGACGCTGGCCGACTACGCGGAGGCATTGCCGCTGGCCCTGGCCGCGACGAGCGGCGACACGGAGATTCTCCAGCGCTGGCTGTATGCTTGCGGCAGCTTGGCCGACGATCGCGGGGCCGTGGTCACTGCAGACCTCAACGGCGATGCGCTGGATGACTTTGTCGTCTTTCCCACCGTGGTCAGCGACGTGGGCCTGGGTCCGGATGGGGCTCAGGGAGCCGTGTACATTCTGCACAGCGAACCGGGCGGCGAATATTCGACGGTCGCGAGTCCGGAAGTCTTCGGCGAACCATCTCCGCTTGCCATCGAGGATCTGAACGGGGACGGCAACCTGGATGTGGCCTGGACTGTGGAAGGCTGCTCTACGTTTTGCGTACTCGAGACGCAGATTGTGTCCTGGGACGGCGAGGAATATTCGTCGCTGATACTGCCCGGCGCGGCAATTGCATCAGGCGAGGCGGCGTTCGAAGACGTGCAGGCCGGTGACGTTGGGAGCGGCAAGGCGATGGTGTTGCGCGGCGGCGTCAGTGGAACGCCCGAGGGCGGCCTCACCGTTGCGCATGAAGAGGTTTGGCAGAGCGTTGGCGGCGCGCCATTCCAGCGTGTGAACTGGGTCTACGACCGTGATGCCGAAGGCAGCAACTGCTTGGGACTGCGCCTGGTTGAGGCGGATGTCGCTCTTCAGGCCGCGAACGTTCTAGGCTACGGCCCGGCTTTTGAGAAGTATGCGCAAGCCTTGGAGCCCGGCATGGAAGCCTGCAGCATCTTTGGGCTACAACCGGAAGAAGAGCTGGCGCTGCTGCAAGGCCTGGCGAACTTTCGTCTGATCCAGGTGCAGGCCCTCGATGAGGACCTGGAGGGTGCGCAGGCCAGCCTTGACTTTTTCGCTGAATCGTTGGACGGAAGCCCCTATGTGCAGGCGGTGCAGCTATGGCTGGAGGAGTTCGTTGCTTCGGGCGATGCAACGGCCGCGTGCGGGGCCGTCGCCACAATCCTGGAAGAGAATCCGGACCTGTGGCAGATCACCGACCACTTCGGCTACAATCATCCGGCGCTGGCCGCCGAACAGATCTGTTTCGCGCCGTAGGCTGATGCAGATTAGGCTTTCGGGAGGCTCCAGTAACCCTGGAAGACGGGCAGTAGGATAGTCACCTGTCGCTGGTGATGACGGGCGTGCCTGCAGCCATCGCCTCCAACGCCATCATGCCGAATCCTTCATAGAGACTCGGAAAGACGAATGCAGAAGCCAGTGCATAGAGCGCTGGCTTCTCTGCTTCCTCGACCCAGCCGCAGAAGTGCACCTGCTGGTCTAGACCGAGCTCACCCACGATTGTGCGCGGATCGGAAAGCACACCGCTCACGTGCTCGGGCAACGCGCCGGCGAGGACGAGCTTCACTTCCCGGCTACCGCCCATTTCCAGATAACGCTGATAGGCACGCACGACGCCATCTACATTCTTGCGAACGTCGAATCCGCCGAGATAGAGGAAGTAGCGGTTCGGCAGACCATACTTGTCGCGCACAGAGGAAAGCATTGCTGAGTCGATGGCGGCATTGTCCTCCACATTTGGACCATGGTAGACCACATGGACGCGCTGCTGCGGAATGTGTAGGTGGCGCACGATATCGCGGGCGCTGGCATGGCTGACGGTGAGTACGGATGCCGCACGGCGCGCGGATATGCGAGACGAGCCATGTATAGGCGCGATGGTGCGCACCGCCCCGATAGGCCGGCAAGATCAGCGGGATCACGTCATGCACGGTGACGACGACCGGAGCCGATTGCCGCAGCGGAGCCGCCCAGTATGGCACCCACAATACGTCGGGAGTGTACGCGCGGGCCGCACGCGGAAACGCGACCTGCTCCCACCACACCTTTTTCAGCGCGCGGGGCAGCGCAGGCAGGTCAACTGGCGCCAGGTGCGTGTCCGGCCAGCGCGTTTGCCAGGCCGGATCATAGCTTGCGGATGGCGTGAGTACGGTGATTTCAATGCCGGCCCGCTGGCGCGGCAAATGGTCGAGCAGATGGTGCAGGTATTGCCCGCTGCCCGTCGTCTGTTTTCCGATGAACCAGCCGTTTACCGCCAGGCGCATAGGCTGCCTGTCCGGGGACGAGAAGGGGCAGGCGGCTATGCCGGCTGGGCGCTACGCATCCAGTCGACCGTGGCCCGCAAACCGTCTTCAAGCGAAACCGTCGGCTGCCAACCCAGCAGCGCGAGCAGCTTTCGAGCTGTCCAGATACGTCGCGAGCACTTCGCCGACGGGTCTGGGCACGTAGGTCGGCGTCTTGGGAGTAGCCGATGACGTCGCTGAGCACGCTGTGGATGGTGTTGATGTTGGTGGGGATGCCAGTGCCCACGTTGATGACGCCCACGGCGTCGCTTTGCAGCGCAAGCAGATTGGCGTGTGCGATATCGCCCACAAAGGTGAAATCGCGCGCCTGCTTGCCGTCGCCCGTGATCTTGGTCGGTTCGCCGTCCAGCATAGCCCCGGCGAAGATAGCGACGACGCCGGCCTCGCCCTTGCTGTCCTGTCGCGGACCGTAGACGTTGGGGTAGCGCAGGGCCACGTACTCGAGCCCGTATGCGTAGTAGTACAGATCCAGGTGATGCTCGGCACTGAGTTTGTTGGCCCCGTAGTTGTCCTTCGGTTGCGGCCAGCTCGTCTCCGTGAAGGGCAGTCGGTCGCCTTCCGGGCTGTAGCCTTCGCCGTAGACGGCGCCGCCTGTGCTGGCAAAGACGATCTTGCGCACTCCCTGCTTGCGCGCCAGTTCCAGTAGCCCCAGCGTACCCAGCACGTTGACGCGTGGCATACTCGATGGGATCGTTCATGCTCTCGCGTACATTGGCCAGCGCGGCCTGGTGCGAAATCGCCTCGATTCCTTCGTCCGCCAGGATGGCGCCCATGCGGTCCACGTCCGTGATGTCGGCCTCGTAGAACTTGACGCCGGACGGCACGTTGGAGCGATGACCGGTGTGGAGATTGTCGACGACGACGACCTGGTGTCCTGCTGCTGCGAGTGTGTCGGCAATATGGCTGCCGATGAAGCCGGCCCCGCCGGTGACGAGAATGTTCATGGCGTCCTCCCTGGACTGGTTGAATCGTTGGGGAATTCTAAACGGCGGGGTTACAATACGGCAAATTCGCGCCCGTTCATCGACGTGCGTGTCTACCGGTTCCACATCGCAAGGAACGCATATGCTTATCCACAACGCCACCGTCGTCACGTTTGATGAACGAGAACTCGATTCAGTCCGATGGCGCGGTGCGCATCGACGGCTCCGTCATCGACGCCGTCGGCCCCAGCACGTGAACTGCTCGCGCACTATGCCGGACGATGAACGCTGGGATGCCGGCGGGCTGTTGCTGATGCCGGGCCAGATCTGCGCGCATACCCATTTCTACGGCGCCTTTGCCCGCGGCATGTATATTCCCGGCCCGCCGGCCAAGGACTTTCCGGAGATATCTGGAGCGGCTGTGGTGGCGGCTGGACAAGGCGCTGGACCTGGACGGCGTGCGCAGTTCCGCGGAGGTCTGCCTCGTGGACGCCATCCGCAACGGCACAACTACGCTCATCGACCACCATGCCAGCCAGCGCGCAATCGACGGCAGTCTGGACGTCGATCGCCGAGGCTGTGGACGCCAGCGGGTCTGCGCGCGGTGCTCTGCTACGAGGTGACCGACCGCGACGGCGAAGCGGCGGCGCAGGCGGGTATCCGCGAGAATGTGCGCTTCCTGCGCTCCGCCGCGGAGCGCAGTGGAGACGACGCGGCCGAGCGCATCGGGCGACCTTTGGACTGCACGCCAGTCTTACGCTCTCGGACGCGACGCTGGAGCAATGCGCGGCCGAGAGCGACGCCTTTCACGTTCACGTGGCCGAGCATCCTGTGGACGAATACGACAGTCTGGCCAAGTCCGGCAAGCGTGTGGTTGAGCGGCTGCATGAATTCGGCATCACTGGGCCGCACAGCATCATGGCCCACTGCATCCATGTGGACGCGTGGGAAACGGCGTTGCTGCGCGAAACGGGAACCTTCGTCACGCACCAACCGCGGTCGAACATGAATAATGCAGTGGGCGCCGCGGAGATCACGTCCATGCTGCGAGGCGAGATGCCCGTCTGCCTGGGCAATGACGGATTCAGCAACGACATGTTTGCGGAGATGAAGGTGGCTGATCTGTTGCAGAAGGTAGGCGCATCGGCGATCCGCGTTATCTGGGCGCGGATCAAGGTGATCGAGATGGCGGTGCACAACAATCGGCGTCTGGCCGCACAGTTCTTTGATCGGCCCGTGGGCATCGTGGCCCCCGGCGCCTATGCCGACCTGATCTTGCTGGACTACTATCCGACGACGCCGTTGACCGCCGACAACCTGCCGTGGCATATTCTGTTTGGCGTCAGCGGCGGGCACGTGCACAGTACCATCGCCCACGGTCGCGTGTTGATGCGCAACCGCGAGCTGACTGACGATGGATGAGGCCGAAGTCACGGCGCGCAGCCGTACCGTTGCGGCGGGTACATGGGAGCGGTACTGGGAGATGTTCTAGTAGAGGCATGCGCGAACCGCACTTCGGTCGCGTGCGCCTATCGACAACCATAATCGGAAGGACTACCATTGATGACCAAGTCTACCGTGGCCGTAATCGGCGGTACCGGTGCGGAAGGTTCGGGCCTGGCAGTTCGCTGGGCGGCCGCCGGCCACCCGGTGGTGATAGGCAGCCGCAGCGCAGAAAAGGCGGAAACCGTCAGCGCCGAGTTGAGCGCACTCCTGCCTGAAGGCAGCGCATCGCTTGTCGGTATGACCAACGCCGACGCCGCGGCCGCCGGCGACATCGTTGTGTTGAGCGTGCCCTACGCTTCCCAGGCCGGCATCATCGACCTGATCGCCGCCGGTTGCCAGGGCAAAGTCTTCGTCACGGTCGGCGTGCCGTTGAAGCCGCCGCATGTCAGTGTGGTCTGGCGACCGCCGGGCGGCTCCGCTGCGGAAGAGGCCCAGGAGCAGTTGGGTGCCGGCGTGCGCGTCGTCGCCGCGTACCAGAACATCGCCGCCGGACATCTGAAGGATCTGGACTGGAAAGCAGATTGCGACGTGCTGATCACCGGCGATGATGCTGCAGCGAAGGACATTGTGGGGGAGCTTGTGCGCGAATCGGGCTTCAACGCCATCGACGCGGGTCCGTTGGCGAATTCCGGCGTAATCGAAGGGATGACGGCCGTGCTGATCGGCATCAACATTCGGCACAAAGCGCGGGGCGCAGGCATTCGCGTGACAGGGCTATCGCAAGAGTAGTCCTCCCAAACACATCCAGGAGTGGATGCCAAGAAAGCCACTGTGAGGCAACATGCGATTCGAGACGTTGGCAGTTCATGCGGGCCGGTCAGTCGACGAGGGCAGCGGGGCAGTGATGCCGCCCATCGTGCTGTCCACCACGTTTGAGAGAGAACCGGACGGAAGCTATGCGCACGGTTTTGTCTATTCTCGCTCCGAGAACCCGAACCGGACCGCGCTGGAACGCTGTCTGTGCGATCTGGAAGGCGGGGAAGCCACTGCCGCCTTTGCATCCGGTCAAGCGGCGACCATGAGCGTGCTCCAGGCGTTGCAGCGCGGCGATCACGTCATCATCCCCGACGACGTCTACTTCGGCACCCGGCTGTTGGCTCAGGAGGTGTTGGGCCAGTGGGGACTGCAATCGACCGTGGTGGACATGACTGACCTGGACGCAGTGCGTGGCGCGGTGCAGGACAACACGGCCTTGATCTGGGCGGAGACCCCCTCCAATCCGCAGCTCAAAGTAACTGACATCGCCGGCGCGGCGGCCATTGCGCACGATGCCGGGGCCCGATTGATGGTGGACAACACGTGGCCGTCCCCCGCGGGCCAGAGTCCGCTGCAGTTGGGCGCGGATCTGGTCATGCACGCCACTACCAAGTATCTCGGCGGGCACAGCGATCTGCTGGGCGGCGCGGTGGTCAGCCGGCAGCGCAGATGAGTTCTTCGACCGCATCCGCCATATCCAGCATATCGGCGGCGCCGTACCGTCGCCGTTTGACTGCTGGCTGCTCCTGCGCAGCATCAGCACGTTGCCATATCGTATGCGGGCGCATACGGAGAACGCAACGATGATTGCCGAAATGCTGGCCGATCATCCGCGCCTGGACGCGGTCCACTATCCGGGATTGCCGCAACATCCAGGGCATGCGGTCGCCGCGGCGCAGATGCATCTCTTCGGCGGCATGCTCTCCATCCAGGTGAGAGGCGGTATGCAAGAGGCGATGGAGGTGACCGGTCGCGTCCGGCTCTTCACGCGCGCCACCAGCTTGGGTGGCGTGGAGAGCCTGATCGAACACCGGGCGTCCGTGGAAGGCCCCGAGTCGGCAACGCCACAGAATCTACTCCGCATTTCAGTCGGTCTTGAGAACGTTGACGACCTCATCGAAGACTTGACGCAGGCGCTGGCGTAGGTACGCGCGCCATGGACCTGGTCACTGCGCTGCGACTTGGCCTGGACAGCCCCACGGCGCACGTCATCTCCCTGACGGGCGGCGGCGGCAAGACGAGCACGATGCGACGGCTGGCAGGCGAACTGATCGCGCGCGGGGTGCGCGTGGTCTGCACGTCGACGACGCGGCTGGCGGCGTATGAGGTAGAGACTGCGCCGGGCGTCGTAATGGTCGCAGGGCAAACGTTGCCATATGATGAGATTGGCCGGGCGCTGGACCGGCACGGCCAATGCCTGTTGGTGACGCCGGAAATCGTCGAGGGCGGCGTGCAGAAGTATCCTGGCCTCACCGCTACCCTTGTGGACGAGCTGGCCGCACGTGTCGGAGCGTTGGGAATCGGCGCGATGGTCGTGGAAGCCGACGGGGCGAAGATGCTGCCGCTTAAAGCGCCTGCGGAACACGAGCCGCCGTTGCCCGCGTCGACGACGCTGCTGGCGTCCATCGCCGGCATGGATGCGCTGGGCAGGCGCATCGCACACACCTCTGTGCATCGCCCGGAGAGGATGCGCGCCGTTCTGGGACTGGACGCACGCGGCGATGAGCGCGTCACGCCGGCGCGGATCGCTAGCCTGCTGACGGATCCGCGGGGCGGCCGCAAAGGCCAGCCGCAATCCGCTCGCTTCGTGCCTATCCTCAACAAGACGGAATCGACGCCAGCGCGTGCGGGTGCGCGCATCGCGGCGTGTCTCATGGCCGCGCAGGGCGAATCGTCGCTGATCGCGTCCACGGGTTGCCTAACGTGTGAACCCGTGCACGAGCGGTGGGGTCCGGTTGCCGCTGTCGTGTTGGCGGCGGGTGAAGGCAGTCGCTTTGGCGGACCCAAGCAGGTGGCTTTGGTAGACGGCGAGCCGCTGCTTGTGCGCGCCGTGCAAACAGCGCTGGAAGCAGACGTGACCGAAGTGGTCGTGGTCACGGGTGCACATGCAGACCAGGCAACGGCCTGCCTGGATGCTGCCTTTGGCGAGGGCTTGACGCCGCGTCTGCGCGTCGTGCACAACGCAGAGTGGCGCACGGGCCAGGCAGGCAGCCTTCACGCTGCCCTGCGTTGCATGCGAGACGAAGTGCAAGCCGTGTTGTTTATGCCCGTTGACCAGCCATCGCTGACGTCTACGTTGTTGCGCAGGCTGGTGCGGCGCTGGCGAAGTGGGTACGGCCTGGCCACGCCACGCGTAGACGGCAAGATCCGCGGTGCGCCCGCGCTGTTCGATCGACGTTACTGGCCTGAACTACTGGGCGTACGCGGGGACAGGGGTGGGCGTGACCTGCTGCGGACGTATGCCGATCGAGTCGCCGCCGTCGCCGCCGATGGGGAACTGTTGTGGGATGTCGATCGGCAGTCGGACTTGCCCGGTCGCGTCTCAGCCGGCGAACGCATCCGCGGCCACGCGCAGGAGCGCGGCGCTGGTCGGTCCATACGCCAAGCAAGCGACATCGCGAAGTTGTGCATCGCGGCCGGGCGCTATCTTGAGTACCAGATGATCGTCCGGCAGCAGGGGGGCGATGCGCTCGGCCCATTCGACGACCACGACCGCCCCGTCGCCGGATGCATCGACAAGGTTCTCCGGGTCCAGGATATCTTCCAAGCCGAAGGTGGCGGATTCGAGAATCGCCTCGCCAGGCATTTCGTCCAGCCGGTACGTGTCCACATGGACGAGCCGAAGGCTCGTGCCAAAGCCGTATTCGTTGACGAGCGTGAACGTTGGGCTGGTGACGTGGTCGTCGATGCCCATACCGGCCGCCAAGCCCTGTGTGAAGGTAGTTTTGCCCGCGCCCAAATCCCCCTGAAGGGCAATGATCTGCCCCGCACGGATTTGTTCCCCAGGTACGCGGCCCAATTCCAGCGTATGAATTGAGTGCAGATCAAGGCGATCAGTCGATAGTCGTTCTTCGTTCATTCGGTTTGCCACAGCCTCTTACGCAGGCTAGTGAATCGAGCGGACCTGAGCACGCGACAGACAGGACGGATTACGACTCGGCCAACAACATCCCCCGGACGTCGGAAATGCATTCCTCGACCAGTTGCTGCTGCGCGTTCGCTGGCAGCCTGCCTCGGCGGTGATGTTGCATATCGGGATTTCCGGGTCCGGCACGAAGTGAATCCACTCGCCATTTTCCAGCCAAATCTTCATGCCCTCGGTCTTGTCTACGTTCGCGTTTGCGAAGCGCTCGTTCAGCTTTCGCATCACCATGCCCTTGTCCTCGGCCGCACAATCGACGCTCTTCTCATATAGGTGGAACGAGGGCAATTCCGCTACGATGGCGCTGATGGTCTGCTTGCGAAGCGCCAGGTACTCAAGCAAGCCGAATGGACGCCATCATGCCATCCACCGTGGGCAGGAAATCCGGAAAAATGAAGTTGCCGCCGCCATCCGCCAGCATCAGCGGATTTCGCTCCTCAATCACGCTCAGGATGTTGGACAGGTTGAGCGCAATGCGGATCAAGCTCACTTCCGTGTCGCGCAGCAATTTCGTCGAACGCGTTGGGCAGGTCACAGGCACCGCCACCGAGCGGCCCGGGTGGGCGGAGAGGGCAAGTTCCATCATCAGCGCGGCCGCCGTAAGCTCGTCCAGGCATTCGCCATGTTCATCAACGATAAATAGCTTCTCGCCGCCGACATCGAGTTGCACGCCAAGGTCCGCCTCCAGCGCATTGACGATGGTGGCCGTGCGCTCACGGTTGGTGAGGAACTGCGTATGGAGCATGGCGAGTTTGGTCTCGTCCATGCGTGCGTTGAGCGGCACGACGTCGACGTCCAGCCGGTTGAGGATTCGCGCTAGCGTATCTGCGGCCAGTCCATGTGAATAGTCGATGACCATGCGGAACTGGGCCTGCCGGATAGGGTCCGCCTGGATGTGGTGCAGGAAATCTTCGACGTATTCTGTCCGTCACGTTCGCTGGCATAGCGGATGATGCCGATCTCGTCCAGATACGCCCGGCGGAAATCCTCGCGGAAAAACGCGCGTTCGATCTCGCGTTGCTCCGCTGTGTTGAGGTTCGTTCCCTCGCCGTTGACCAGGCGCATGTCGACGACACGCTGGTCGAACGGGCTGATACGCACGTGGATGCCGGCCGTGACTTCGTCGTCGTTGCGTACGAAATGGCGCAGGACCGGAATGGGCACGGTGCCCAAGTCCAGTACGTTGATGCCGGTGCCGGGGATGCCGCTGATGAGCGCGCGCTTCAACATGCGAGAGGAGCGATGGGAATCTCGGTTGATCGCGACATTGCTGCCGGCCGGCAAGCGTTGCGCCCAGCGCCGCGCCCAGCTTGGCGGCCAGTTCGGGCGTCAAGTCCACGTTGACGACGCCTGTTACGCCAAAGCGGCCAAAGAGCCGGTGGCGGGCCTGCGTGCCCCAGATGATGCTGTCCTTGACCGTGGCGCCCGCCTCGATCTGCTTGCGCGGCCACAGCTTGACGTCGGAGTGGATGACGCTTCCCTCGCCGAGCACGCAGTTGTCGCCGACGACTACGCCCTCCAGCAGCACAACGCCTGATTTCAGGCTGCACTGTCTGGTGACGACGACGCCGCGCAGCTCGCAATTCTCGCCCACGTAGTTGTTGCGCCATAGGATGCTGCGCTCGATCCGTGTGTAGGCGTCGATCACGGTGTAGTCGCGAATCACGCTGGGCCCATAGATGGTGACGTCGCCCTTGATCTTGACGCCGTCGCCAAGATAGATGGGGCCGAACAGCTGCGCGCTGGGCGCGATGTCCACGTCCTTGCCGACCCATATGCCGCCGCCTATGTCTCGACCGATCGGTTCGCTCGTCTGCACCTTGCCTTGCAGCAGGTCGGCATTGGCTCGCCGATACTCTTCCACGTTGCCGATGTCGCACCAATAGCCTTCGGCGATGTAGCCGTATGCGGGCAGGCGGTCCGACAGCATGTGCGGGAAGAGGTCCCTGGAGAAATCGTACGGAGTGTCCGGCGGAATCAGGTCGAGCACTTCCGGCTCCAGCACATAGATGCCGGTATTGACGGTGTCCGAGATGATCTCGCCCCAGCTTGGCTTCTCCTGGAACTGGGTGATGCGCCCATCTTCGTTGGTGACGATCACGCCGTATTCGAGCGGATTGGGCGACACGCGTCAGCGTGAGGGATGGCAAGGGCCTGGCGGTCGCGATGCGCCTGGATGATCTGGCTGAGGTTGAAGTCCGTGAATGCGTCGCCGCTGATGACAAGGAAGGTGTCGTCGATGTGGGGCGCGGCGTTGCGTACGCTGCCGGCCGTACCCAGCGGATTTTCCTCGACGACATAGGAGATGTTGACGCCGAAGTTGGCAGCCGTCCTCGAAATAGTCCTGAATAGTCGCCGCCATGTAGCGCAACGTGATGATGATGTCTGTGACGCCGTGCTCGCGCAGCAGATCCAGGATGTGCGCCATCACAGACTTGTTGACGATCGGGACCATGGGTTTGGGCCTGGCTACCGTCAGCGGGCGCAGCCGGGACCCTTCGCCGCCTGCCATCATTACAGCTTTCACGTCGACTCCTTCAGTTGTTGCGGCATAGCATCGCTGCTACCGGATAGGCCGCGTCTGTGCGGGTCGCGTCTGTGCGGGTCAGTGCCTCGTAAGTTGTGCTCGTCGTGCAGTTCGCGAAGGGTTTGTTGTCCAGTTCGCGACCGCGCCGTCCGACAGGCGCGATGCACGCGATTGTTCACGGCTCAGATGGGCGGCCACGGGAAGTTGCGGCGGTAGGGATCGGGCGCCGGGAACCTGCGCGTGCGGATCAAATCGGTGACTCGGCGCTGCAGCGCACGCCTTTCGTCGGGTGAGAGCAGGTGGCACAGTGTCTGCGTCGCATCGCTGTCTATCGTCAGCCAGTTGTGCCCGAAACTGCGCAAGGTCGTCCAGCAACTCCGGGTCGATGGCGCAGTCGCCAAATTCCCAGATCACGGTTCGCAGCTTGAATTCCGTGTGCAGGCAGACGCCATGGTCGATGGCCCACACTTGGCCATCAGAACCGACCAGACAATGGCCGCTCTTGCGATCCGCATTGTTGATCACATAGTCGAAAAGCGCCATCCTTCGAAAAGCGGGCGCGTATCGTGCGTCGGCCTGGACTGTGAAGTAGTGGTCTTCCTCGTCGTGGTCGATGTAGAGTTGCACGCTGCCGAGGCCGCGGGTGCCGTTGCGCAACACCGTGGGCGGCACGAGGCGCCAGCCCAGTAGGCGGCTGATCTCGTAGGCCGCCGTTTCCCGCTGGCACAGGCTGCCCCATTCGAAATCCCACAGGGGGCTTTCGCCGCGTTGCGGCTTGTACACCGCGGGCAACACGAGGCTGTCGGGCAAAGCAATTGACTGCATTGCTTGCAGCTTCCAGGCTAGAGTCCCCGGCTGAGGGTGCGGCCGCGATGGTGACCAGAAAGCTGTGGTTTGAACTGTATGGAAGCAGCCCCTGCTCGCGCATCACGCCCGAAGCGAGGACGCCGGCGGCATCCTCTTCGCTGAGGAGGATAGGTGTCTCCGCTTCGTTCGGGTCCTGGGGCACGGATTCCTGGCTAGGATCGAGAGGCAAGGGTCGGATTCCTGGAACAGCGAAATAGGGGGACGGGGACTAGAAGATGATGGGCATGGCCTGTCCATCGGAACGCGGACAGAAATGGCCTTCCGGATTGATGGGGTTGCCGCAGAGCGGGCAAGTGGGCCGGCCCTTCGCCACGACTTCCAGGGCGTGATCGCTGAGCGCCCGCATCTGTTCTCGCGTGGCGACAAAGCGAACGGAGGGTACGTCCTCCTCGTCCGGATCGACGATACCGCCTGATTCCGAGACGATGAGCGCCTTGGCAATGAGCCAGATCATGTCGTCGTCTTCATCATAGCCGACGATCAGTTGGCCGACGCGGAACGCGGCTTCGAATGGCACTTCGGGCCTCATGTCGCCCGCGCTTGCCTGCGGAGTCAGGAGCTCCGGGTACTTCTCCTCGAGCTCCTCCAGCAATTGCAGGACGCTGATGGCAAGATTTGCGACCTCCTGCTTCTCCAACACCACGCTGACTACTTCAGTTCCGGTGGAACCCTGGAGGAAGAACGTGCGGTCCCCGGGATCGCCCACGGCGTCGGCGACGATACGTTGCACTGGGTTGAGATCGTACGCATATTCAGTCATGGGTTGCGCCTCGCATACGATTGTTTCGCGGTCATAGGATAGGCGGTGAAGTTGGCTTGCCATCGTGGTTGCCGCTTTCGTCGTGCGTTGCGTCGTGCGCCTTCTCCGGCGCCTCTTCCTGCTTGAACTCGAACTTGGGAAGCTGCGATTGATGATTCGTGAAGAGAACTCTGGCGACCGCACCGTGGAAGGCGATGGCGCTGATGGACGCGGTGCTGATGAGCACGCGCTGGAATAGGTCGATCGGGATTCCCAAATAGTGGGCCACGGTCGTGCGAATCACGTCCCCGTGGCTGAATATGGCGACCACCTGGTTCGGGTGTCGCTGTCGAATCCGCTCAACTGTGTCCACTGCCCGCACTTGCACCTCGAACAGGGTTTCGCCGTCGGGAAATCGAAAGCTGCTTGGCGCATGTTGGACGAGTTGCCATTCGGGCGTTTTCGCCAACTCCTTGATGCTGCCGCCCTGCCAATCCGCCGTAGTCTACTTCCAGCACGCCGGACTCCGGCGTGACGGCCAGTCCGTGGGCATCCGCCACGGGTTGTGCAGTCTCTAGGCAGCGTTCCATGGGGCTGGAATAGACGGCGGATAGCTCTTGGTCCGACAGCGTCTCGACAATGCGTGCGGATTGCTTGCGGCCGGTCTCGTTCAGATGGACTTCCGGCGTGCGACCGGCGAGCCGGTTCTCGCCCACCCAGTCGTTTTCTCCGTGCCGGATCAGCAGTACATATGTTGTCGGATTGTCCATCCTGTGTGCAACCTTCGCTATGCTATAATACGCCAATTGTGCGCCATGGACACGAGCCACGCGTCGTTAATCTTGCGGCTTGTGCAAGTCAGAGAATAGCATAGATGGCGGAGTTGCTGAAGTGGATACCTTACCATTTCCATTCGCCGTTATCGTATGGCATCTTCGCACGGACGCATCGTTAGGCTGTGGTAGCCAGCCGGCGGGAGCGCCAGGATTCGAGGTTGCAGGTGGAAATGACAACAACACAACCATTGGAGCCACTTGATGACGGCAGTCAACCTGTCCTCTAACTCCGGACTTTTTGCCCAGTACGAGCTTGGCTCTGCCTTCGACGAGTCCTTCAGCGCGGACGGCGCCGCCAAGGCACACTACCGATCGCTTTTTGACCACCTGCTGCGTCTACCCGACCAAGAACTGGAGCGACGACAAAGCTCAGCGGACCTCTCATTTCTGCAACAGGGCATCACGTTCACCGTGTACGGCAAGCAAGAGGAGGGCGTTGAACAGATATTCCCCTACGATCTGCTGCCCCGCATTATTCCCTACACCGAGTGGGAGGTTGTTGAGAAGGGGCTTGCCCAGCGCATCACAGCGCTGAACCTGTTCCTCAAGGACATCTATCATGAGGGCAGAGTCATCCGCGACGGGATTATTCCTGCAGACCTGATCTTCAGCAGCAAGCACTTCCGCCGCGAGATGCGCGGCGTCGCGGTGCCGCGTGGCGTCTACGTGGGAATCTGTGGCACAGACTTGGTGCGCGTCGACGACGGGCGCTTCGTGGTGTTGGAGGACAACCTGCGCGTGCCCAGCGGCGTATCCTATATGCTGGTGAACCGCCAGGTCATGAAGCACGTCTTTCCCGGCCAGTTCGCGAACTATGGCGTGCTCTCCATCATGCATTACGGGCAGACGTTGCTTGCAGCGTTGCGCGCACTGGCCCCCAGCCACGCGTCCGACCCTACGATTGTACTGCTCACTCCCGGCGTGTTCAACGCGGCGTACTTCGAGCATTCGTATTTGGCGCGGCAGATAGGCGTGTCACTGGTAGAGGGGCGCGATCTTCTCGTCCACAACAATTTCGTCTACATGCGCACCACGTCCGGCCTGCGCAGGGTAGACGTCATCTACCGGCGTATTGACGACGACTTCCTTGACCCCTTGGCCTTCCGACCTGACTCCGTGCTGGGCGTGCCAGGCCTGTTCGGCGCGTATCGTTCCGGCAATGTCAATCTTGTGAACGCCGTCGGCACCGGCGTCGCCGACGATAAGGCCGTCTACGCGTATGTGCCCGATCTCATCCGTTACTATCTTTCGGAAGAGCCGATTCTGGACAACGTGGAGACCTTCCTGCTGGAGGACGAGGTGCAGCGCAAACATGTGCTGCAGAACCTGGAGAAGTTGGTCGTCAAAGCGGTCGGTGAATCCGGCGGGTACGATATGCTCATCGGCCCGCACAGTACGGCTGCGCAGCGCGAGGCGTACCGAGAGCGCATTGAAGCGAATCCCCGAAATTACATTGCCCAGCCTACGCTGAAGCTCTCCTGCGCGCCGACGTTTGTAGAGGGGCGTATCGAATCGCGCCACGTGGACTTGCGTCCGTTTATCCTGACCGGTCAAGAGACCACTATCGTGCCCGGTGGATTGACGCGCGTGGCCCTGACCAGGGGCTCGCTGGTGGTGAACTCGTCGCAAGGCGGCGGCAGTAAGGATACATGGGTGCTGCGCAAATGAAGATCACATTGCCATGCCGATAATGTTGTCACGCGTCGCCGACAGCCTCTACTGGATGAGCCGCTATCTGGAGCGCGCCGAACATACGGCCAGGTTGGTCGACGTCACCCTAGATCTCATGCCGGATCGATCTCCCGAGGACAATACGCGCGCGTGGCGACGCACCTTTGCCGGCTTGCATTTGCCCGCACCGGACTTCGATATGCTGGACGCCTATCAGTTGACGCAGACGCTGACCTTTGGCGTGACGAACTCCATCCAGGGGTACATCACGTCCGCGAGGGACAACGCTCGCCAGGTCCGCGAGCACATTAGCCCCGAGATGTGGGAGCAGACGAACCGGCTGTACCTGAGCGCCAGAGAAGCGAATATGCAGGACATCTGGCGCAATCAGCCGCACACGTTCTTCCAGATGATCAAACAGGGCACACATCTCTTCCAGGGTATCACCGACTCGACCATGTACCATGGCGAGGGTTGGTACTTCATCCAGGTAGGGCTCTTCATGGAGCGCGCCGGGAACGTCGCCGCTTTGCTGCACGAGTATATGCAAGAAGCGTCCGGAGCGCATCAGGAGGCGACCACGTCGCGCCAGTATGTCGACTGGGTGTGCTTGCTCCGCTCCTGCACCGCGCTGGAAGCCTATTGGAAGGTACATACAGCAGAGCTTCGGCTGGATTCCATCGCCGAGTTCCTACTCTTGAACGCGGAGTTCCCGCATTCGGTGCACTTCTCCGTCAACGGCATGCAGAACGCCCTGCGTGCGATTTCCGGCGCTACGAGTACGCTTGACAGTGCGCCGGTCAACCGGCAGATCGGTCGCCTAAAGGCCAGGCTTGATTATGACGAGATTGACGAAGTGCTTGTGAGCGATCTGCAAGGCTATCTGGAACATGTCGAATCACAGTGTCTGCAGATCCACGATATCGTCTACCAGACCTATATCGACTATCCCGCCGACCAGCGGTTGGCCGGGTAGCGCTGCGTGACTTCTATGGAAATGCTCCGAAAGATCTGAATGCCCCACTACCTGATCCGACACATTACCCGGTATCGCTACAGTGCGCCGGTACGCGAAAACTTCACAGAAGCAAGAATGCAGCCACGGAGAGACGATCACCAGCGTTGCCTGACTTTCTCGCTGACCGTTACGCCACATGCGCTAACAACCGCATACGAAGACTTTCTGGGCAATGTCGTCCATGCCTTTGACGTTCCGTCGGTTCACGTCGACCTGCACATTGTCGCCGAAGCTTTGGTCGACGTGACGCCGCTGGCCGCACTGCCGGACGCCGTCTCCATCGACGAATGGCGGGAGTTGGACCGTCTGGCCGGGCAGGGCGAGTTCTGGGACTATCTGCATGCCAGCCGCCATGCGCAGCCGACTGCGCTGCTGCTGCGACTCATGGATGACCTGGGGCTGTCTCGTTGGGACGACCCGCTGACCGTGCTGAAGGCGCTGAATGAAGACATCTTCGGGTACTTCGAGTATGCCCCGCAGAGCACGCGCGTCGATTCGCCCATCGATGAGGCCATCGCAGCGCGCAAAGGCGTGTGCCAGGACCTGACGCACGTTATGATCGCACTCGTGCGGCAACTGGGGGTTCCCTGTCGCTATGTCAGCGGATACCTGTATCACCGGCGCCAGGACCAGGATCGCTCCGCTGAGGACGCCACACATGCCTGGGCGGAGGCGTTCGTACCGTCACTGGGATGGGTCGGTTTCGATCCCACGAACAATCTGATGGCGACAGACCGGCACATCAAGGTGGCTGTCGGGCGCGACTATGCCGATGTTCCGCCCACGCGGGGCGTATACGTCGGCAAAGCTGAGGAGACGCTCGACGTCGGAGTACGCGTTACAACAGCCGATGTAGCGCCGGCTCCTGATGAGACCATTCTGCCGGAGACGCCGTGGAGCGCACCTGCGCTTGATCCGGCCGATGCACAACAACAACAACAACAGCAACAACAACAATAGTAGCGCGCCGCGCTCAAAGCGGAGCGATGCATATGCCTCGAGAAGTGGTATAGTAAAGCGCATGAATCGCTGCAACGATGGCATACAACAGCAAGCGAGAGTGAGCAATCGTCCGGCGAGAAGGAGTCGCTTGGGTAGGGCGGCGCTCATGCTGGCGGTCGCCAGTGTGCTGCTGGTCCTACTGCTGGGCGCCAGCAGTTGCTCGCGACGCAAACAGGTCGAGGTCGATCCACTGGATCCCTATCGCGTCGCGGTGAAGGGCGAGTTTCAGCGCGACATCGATGCGATGCAGTCTGCGCCGCGCTACGCCATCGACATCACCGTCGACCCGTCCTATGAAGTGTTGACCGGCACAGCCCGCATTCACGTGACGAATCGCAGCAACGACCCGTGGCGGCATCTGGTATTCCGCCTCTATCCCGTGCTGTCTCATTATGGCGGCGACATGACTGTGCTCAGCGCACTGGTGAATGATGAGCCATCCCAGTTCGTGTACCAGGCGGAGAATACCGCCGTGCGCGTCAATCTGATCACGCCTCTCCTGAGCGGAGAGGAGGCGGTCGTCGATTTGTCGTGGCGACTTACCATTCCGACTTGGTCTGAAAGCTCGACGGTGTACGCTCTTTTCGGGAACAGTCAGGGGATGACCAGCCTTCCGCTCTTCTATCCGTCGCTGGCCGTGTACGAGCCGGGGCCCGCCATCGGCACCGGACATTGGTGGCTGGACATGGGGTCCGTGCGCGGCGATTCTGCGTTCAACGAGGCGTCCCTCTTCACCGTGACCGCGACGCTGCCTGCGGAACAGGTGCCTGTTGCGACCGGCACGCTAGTGACGACGGACACGCTCGAGAACGGGAGCATGGTCTATACCTGGGCTGCGGGGCCGGTGCGCGAGTTTCTGCTGCATATGAGCCCCGACTTTGCCTCCGACTCCATGGACGCGTACGGCACCACGGTCACCAGCTACTGGCTGCCCGGCGAGGAGGAAGCCGGCAAGGCTGCGTTGATACACGCCGTGGGCGCGCTGCGTTTCTACAGCGACTACTTCGGAGGATATCCCTTCCGCGATATGCGCATTGCGCCTGCCGCGCTGTCCTATCGGGGCATGGAGTATCCGCAGGTGAGTCTGCTCGGTGTGGAGCTTTACTCCAAGTATCGAGACGATCTGGAGACGCTGGCGGCGCATGAGATCGCTCATCAGTGGTGGTATCAGATTGTGCACAATGACCCGGTGCGCATGCCCTGGCTGGATGAGGCGCTGGCCGAGTTCTCTATGGGCATGTACTTCGAAGCGTTGCATGGACAGAAGGATGCGGACCTAGTCGAATATCAACGCTGGGAGATTCCGCATACCCTGTTGAAGGAACAGGACGCCGATTCGGCGTTGGATCGCACCGTGGACGGGTTTGAGAACAGCTCGCAGTACGAGACGATCGTCTATGCCAAGGGCGCGTTGCTCTACGAGCGACTGCGAGCCATATTGGGGGACCGTGAGTTCCGGGACTTCCTGCGCCAATACCTGGAAAACAACAGGTACCAGATCGTGGATACGGCCGACTGGCTGGCCGAGATTCAGTCGCTGGATACGCCGGAAGCGGAGGAATTGTATCTCCGATGGGTGCAGGCGCGAGACCAGGCGCCCGCGCCTACGCCGGCGCTATCCACAGCCGGCGTTTCTGAGGACGCAGACAGCCCAGACGCAGAGGGTGCAGCCGACGAGGCCGCTGCACAGGAAACAACGCCGCAGCCCCAAAGCCCGTAGCGTCGACAGAAGCTGTGTTTGGCCCCTAGAGGTCTGCTCGGAAAGCAACCACATCGTCACGCTAAACGGTCGACGACTTGTGTCGCGAGAATGTCGCCCGACCCACTATCACTGTCGTTCCGGCCCTGAGCCGGAATCCATCCACCTGTCGAACCCCAGGCATGACTCAGCGCCACTGTCATTCCGGCCTTGAGCCGGAATCCATCCGCCTGTCGAACCCCAGGCATGACTCAGCGCCACTGTCATTCCGGCCCTGAGCCGGAATCCATCCACCTGTCGAACCCCAGGCATGACTCATCGCCACTGTCATTCCGGCACAGGGCCGGAATCCATCCACCTGTCGAACCCCAGGCATGACTCATCGCCACTGTCATTCCGGCACTGAGCCGGAATCCATCCACCTGTCGAACCCCAGGCATGACTCATCGCCACTGTCATTCCGGCCCTGAGCCGGAATCCATCCACCTGTCGAACCCCACGCATAACTCATCGCCATCGTCATTCCGGCCTTGAGCCGGAATCCATCCGCCTGTCGAACCCCAGGCATGACTGAGCGCCACTGTCATTCCGGCCTTGAGCCGGAATCCACCGCTGTGTCACATACAGGCGCAAAGAAGCATCCCTCACACCTGTGCGACGTGATTCTTCACTTCGTTCAGAATGACACGACCGTAGTGACTATGTTATGTCGCGCGTGCCGTGATGGCGTCGCGTGCGCTATCTGGGGCTAGAGTATCTTGCGCAGGAACGTCTTGGTGCGTTCGTGTTGCGGGTTGGTGAAGAAGTGCTCCGGCTCGCCCATCTCCACGATTTCGCCTTCATCCATAAAGATGAAACGGTCGGCGACCTCACGGGCAAAGCCCATCTCGTGGGTGACGACGAGCATGGTCATGCCGGACAGCGCCAACTCCTTCATCACGTCCAGCACTTCCTTGATCATCTCCGGATCCAGCGCCGAAGTTGGCTCGTCGAAGAGCATGATCTTGGGTTGCATGGCCAGGGCGCGGGCGATGGCGACGCGCTGTTGCTGGCCTCCGGAGAGTTGCGCGGGATATTTGTTCGCCTGTTCGGGGATGCCGACGCGCTCCAGCAGTTGCATGGCCAGCTCTTCCGCTTCCTGTCGCTTGCGTTTGCGCACCATGATGGGAGCGAGGCTGACGTTCTTTAGCACGCTTAAGTGGGGGAAGAGATTGAACTGCTGGAAGACCATGCCGGTCTCCATGCGAATGGCGTCGATGTTGCGCACGCTGTCGTTGAGCGGAATGCCGTCCACGATGATTTCGCCGTCCTGATGCTCTTCCAGGCGGTTGATGGTGCGAATCAGGGTTGACTTGCCGGAGCCGGAGGGGCCGATGACGACCACGACCTCTTTGGTCTTGACCGTGAAGCTGACGTCGCGCAGGGCGCGAAAGTCGCCGAACCACTTGTTCACGTTCCTGCAGATGATGATGTCGTCGGTTCCGGCTTGGTGTGTCACGGTGGCGTCCTCGGTGGCGGCGATGGCTCGCGATGTCGTCGGTCGAGCTACTGTGCGTCTACGCGTGAATCTTCAAGTGAACCTTGAGGCGCATCAAGGCGTTCAAGTCTTACCATGTTTGGTGCGCGCTGTCAAAGGGAGCGAGCAGTTTTGACGGCCCGGGGCGTAGGGGAATGTAGGTTCCACGAGTTCGCTCCCGGTACGCTTCCGATTTGGCAGTTCTTGGTTGTTACCTGGTTCGTGCGCTATAATCCTCCCGTCACCGGGTGATCGGCGCCCGGGCACGGAGATCGTCTATGTCGCCAGAACTCGTCAATACTATCGCTACCGTCGTCGGGATTATCGTGGCTGTCTTTGGCGCGTTTGTGTTTGCGTTCTGGGCCGCAATCGGGATCTGGACGTTCAATGACATCCGCACCCGCACCCGCGATTGGCTCGCTATCCTGCTGTCCGTTGTGCTTGTGCTTGTCTTCCCCATTGTGGGTTGGCTGCTCTACCTGATGATCCGTCCCAAGCAGACGCTCGCCGACCAGTTCGACAGGGCGCTGGAAGAGGAAGCCTTGCTGCGCGAGATCGAGGAGACTCTCGCCTGCACCACGTGTGGCGTGCCGGTGAAGGACGAGTGGGTCTACTGTCCGAACTGTCACACGCAGTTGCAGCATAGCTGTCCGAACTGCGGCCGCCTTGTGCGCAACGAGTGGGAAATCTGCGTGCTGTGCGGCGTGAACCAGCAGGCGGCCGTCAGCCAGAACTACGTCGAGTCGGCCTATAATCGGCCCGCAAAGCAGGCTCCGTCCCCCGTACCTGCGGCGGTCTCGGCGGTGGTCTCAGACGACGACGAGACACTGCCCTACCGGCCTGTTCAGGTCACGGAATAGGCATTCACGCGATCGCGGTCGACATGAACAGAGATTCGCCCCAGGCGGCCAAGCCTGGGGTTTTGCATTTCTTGGTTACGCTGGTTCGTGAGTCCGGCTATGCGTCGCTCAATGGTAGGACGTCCGGCTGCACAACACGTCTCAAGTCCGTGACCGAAAGCTCCATCATCGTGACGTCATCTCCGCCGCCGGCATAGACACAGTCATCAAAGCGGTCGGCCAACTCAACGACCGAACGGTCCATGACTGCGGGGAGTACTGTTCGATGGGCGAAGGGCGGTACGCCGCCGGCGGGATAGCCCAGCAGTTCGAGCACTACGTCCGGCGGGGCGAGCTTCACTCGCTTGGTCCCCACGCCGAAACGCGCAGCCAAGGCCTTTTTGTCGACGCGATTCGTGCCGTTGCTGATCACGACCAGCGCTTCGGGTTCCCCGTCCGACGCTTGCACGCGTATCGATAAGAAAGAGCAGTGTCTTGACGATTTGGTCGGGATGGACGCCCAGCGCTTCTGCGGCGGCCGGGACTGTCGGCGTGTGGCCGATGTCGCGGATGAGGCGGGCGCTCACGCCGTGATCTTCGATGAAGGCCTGTACGTCTTGTGTCGTCAGCGTGGTAGATGGCATTGCGTGCGGGCTCCAGATGGATGTGCCTCGGCGAGCGCAGCGGGTATCCCCGCCATTCTAGGCAATGCCGCCCGACACGGCAAGCAGAGCGCAGGCCGTTCTCCAAACGATCACCCGCCCAACCGGAAATCGTGTGTCGCAACGCAGAAGTGAGTACGAATTGTTTCCCGCTCCCGCTTGAGCCGCCGCGCTGCGGTATGCTATCATGCCCCTGCTATGGTAATGGGTGTCACCTTTGACTTCTGGGATACGTTGGCTGCAGACGATTCGGACGAACCGAAGCGCGCCGCGCGCGGGCTTCCGACCAAGGCCGAAGCGCGTGCGCAGTTGTTCGCAGAGAATATCACGTCACGGTACTCACAGGTATCCTACGAGCAGGCCATCCACGCCTATCAGCTGGCCAACGAGCGCTTCCGTACCGACTGGCTGGACAATCATCACACGCCCGGCGTGCCGGCGCGGCTCTATTACGCATACGAGTCACTGGGATTGCATCCTGGCCCGGGCGAGTATTCGCGTATGGTGCGCGAGGTGGACGAGCTCATTCGCGTGATCGAGACGATGGAAATACGCATTCCGCCTGATTTCGCCCCCGGCGTTCACGGCATGTTGCAGTTGCTTTCTGAGGAGTACCAGTTGGGCGTCATCTCCGACACGATCCATACCAACGGCCGCGGGCTGCGCCATCTGTTGCGCCAGCAGGGGATTCTGCAGTATTTCAGCTACTTTGTGTTTTCGGATGAAGTCGGCGCGTCGAAGCCATCCACCGCCGTGTTTCAGCACGCGGCAATGGGCCTAGGGCTGCCGCCGTCGCAGATTGTCCACATCGGCGACCGTGAAAGTAACGATGTGGCGGGTCCGCTGTCCATCGGCATGCGCTCCATCCTCTATACAGGCGTGAAGGATCGAGGAGCTGCCAAGACGCGCGCGCAGGCCGTGTGTCGTGATTTCCGGGACCTGCCCGCCATCATCCGTAGATTGCCGTAGTGGCGGGCTCCGGTCCGGCGCGGGCCTTTGGCGAATCGCATGACGTGCGCCGCCATGTCCGGTGTATGGCTCGGCAGTCCGCTTCACAGTCCGCTCGATAGCCAAGAGAGGCTTCTCCCTGGCAGATTCCCTGGCGCAAACCCAGAACGGTTCACACGAAGACGGGCCGCTCGCACTGGCCGTGACGCAACTGGCCGCGGAGTACGAAGCTCGATTTCGGGAGCAGATTGTCACGCCGCGGATCGTTGGCCGCGAGGCGGAGTTCCCCGTCGTGGACGCACGCGGGCGTGCGGCGGATGTGCGACGGCTGTGGGATACGCTTGTGCGCCAGGGCGACTTCGTGGAGAAGAGCGATCCCGGCAACCCCAACCTGCTTGTGGCGCTGGAGGGCGAGGACTATAGCTATGCGCTGGAGGTCGGGCTGGGCACGATCGAGGTGAACACGCGCCCGTGCGATGACCTGTTCTGTGTGGAGCGGATCATGCACGACGCGGTGCGGCCGCTGGTCCGCGCCGCGTTGCGCTACGGATGGCGCGTCTTGGCCTATGGCATCCAGCCGGTGAGCGAACCGTCGTTGCGCATCATGTCACCGAAACAGCGGTACCAGAGCCTCTACCGCGCCATGGGCAAGGAATGGCTGTGGTATACGGTGACGGCCGCAGACCAAGTGCAGATTGACATCGCCCGCCACGAGGCTGTCACCATGCTGAATTTCGGCAACTTGATGGCGCCCGTCATCATTGCACTGTGCGCCAATTCGCCCGTGTATGGCGGCAAACTCAGCGCTTTTTGCAGCGGGCGCGAAGGCGAGATGGCGCTGATCCATGCCAACGAGAACCGTCACGGCATGCCTAGCGCTCCCTACACAAGCATCGCCGACTACGTGATGCGAAGCACGCAGGTGCAGCACCTCATCCTGCGCAGCGGACGGGGAGGTCGTGCCCAGTTCGCGGTCCTTTGCGGATTCGATGCGTGAAAGCGGGCCGGACATGGAGCAGTTTCTGTTTCACGAGCACTATATCTGGAACAGCGCGCGTCTGCGTGTGGCGTACGGGACGCTGGAGATGCGACCGGCCTGCCAGCAGCCGTGGGATAGCCACATGGCTGCGTCGGCGCTGGGGCTGGGACTGGTGGAGTCCGCGGGTCCGATACTGGCGTATGTCGAGAATGCTCTGGGCGACTCCTACTGGAGCATCATGCGGGAGTACCATCGCCGGGCGATCGCACGCGGGCTGTTGGCGGCTGAGCCGGCGCCGGATTTCCTGCTGACGATTGTCGGGCTGGCTGAACTCGGCTTGCGCAAAAGGGGGCGTGGCGAGGAGCGCTTCCTGCACCCGATTCAGAAACGGTTGCTCCGCCGTGAGAACCCGGCTCGCAGTCTGCGTCGCGTCTACCGTACGGACGGTCTGCAGGGCGTGGTAACCAGAACGACGATTCAGCCCGCTACCATACCGGCATCGACTTGAACGCCTCTGCCGCCGGCGCGCTGATACGTTCTCCGATGCCGCCGTCCATCTTCTGCAGCCATTCGAGAGACTCTTCCCCTTTGGGGAATTGGCTGCGGTGCGCCGCGCACGCTGCGATCTTGCGAGCTTGCGCCGCGGTCGTATCGACTACGATGTCCGCGTCGTTGCCAGTGGAGAATAGGAAGACCCGCTGAATGCACCCCAGCCCGGAGCCGGCTTCGGTTAGTTGCTCGGGGCGGTAGAGCGGCATCTTGGACGGCAAGTAGGCATCCAGCGCCGCCTGGCCCGCGGCCCGGTGGTCTGGGTGGATCTGGCCGGTCCAGTAGGGGTCGAATGTGAATAGCGTGTCCGCCTGTGTGACTCGATACAGACGGGCGACCTGCGCACGCAACTCCAGGTCCGGGATCAGCTCGCCGTCGTGGTGGCCCAGGTTGTGCGTGGAGCGGATGCCCAGGAGTTGCGCCGCCGCTTCTGTTTCCGCCAGCCGCGTTGCCGCCAGGGCAGGGCGCACGGTTCCGGTCTCCTGCGTACCGATGTCGCCGAGTGTGCAGTTGGCGGAGTACACTTCTACGCCACGATCCACAAGCAACGCGATGACGCCGCCGCACACGCATTCGAGGTCATCCGGGTGCGCGGCCACAACGATCAGCCGCTTCACGTCGTCGAACGCTTCCAACCCCTTTACCTCAGACATTCCTATTCCTTTCCAGCGTATACCCCGCAACGGGGACAGAGATTCAGTCGCCTGGCTGTGGCGCTTCAGCCTGCGCGTGTTGTGCGTGCGGTACAGCATCGACGCGTTCTGCGCCATCTTTCACGGCTTCAATATATGCGACCGCGTCGTAGAAGCACGCGCCGGAGCCCATGTCGGCCTCCAATTGCGGCGTGAGCTGGTTGACGTTGCGTCCGTCCTGGCTGAACTTCGCCCACCAGATGCCTGGCGCCATCAACGTACCGGCCTGCAAGCCCTCGTCTACCGTCGCGGCTGAGCAGCACTTCGCCGCGCTCGTTCCACACTCGCACCGTGTCACCGTCCTCAATCGAGCGGGCGGCTGCGTCCATTGGGTGGATGTGCACGCACGGGGCCTGTTCGCGCCGGCGGAATCTGTCGACGTTGACGAAGGAGCTGTTCAGGAAGGAATGCGCCGGCGGCGAAATACAGGCGAGCGCGACTGCATCCCCGGACGCCGGCAAGCCAGTCCGGCTCCGTGTACGCGGGCAGCGGGTCGTAGCCGTCGGCCAGCATGCGCTCGCTATAGAATTCGCATTTGCCGCTCGGCGTGGGGAAATTGCCGTCGGCAAACGGCAGCACGGGATCAGGCAGTGCGAGGCGGACGTAGCCCCGCTCGAGCAGCGCATCCCACGTCACGCCGGCGAAGATGGGATGGGTCTGGCCGTCCACGAAGGCGCGCAGGATTTCCTCGTCCGTCTGCGTGAAGCAGGCATCGTCATAGCCCATGGCGGCGGCCAGCCGCCGGAAGATCTCGCTGTTGGGCAAGCTCTGCTCGACCGGTTCGATTGCCGGTCGATTCAACGCCAGATGCAGGTGACCGTACGGCTTCAGAATGTCCCAGTGCTCCAACTGCGTCGTCGCCGGCAGTACATAGTCGGCGTAGTCGGCAGTGTCGGTCTGGAAATGCTCGAGCACCACCGTGAAGAGGTCCTCGCGTCGTAGCCCGTCCAGCACTGCGCTCTGGTCCGGGCTGACGGCGGCAGGGTTACAGTTGTAGACGAGCAATGCCTTGACTGGCGGTCCGGCCGACTGGGCATCATGTATCGGGTCTACCGGCCGCGGATGGTGGTGGGCAGCCGCGACACGCGCCGGGTCGAGGCTCAGTGCATCGCCCAGGCGGTTCATGTTGATTGTGCGCGGCGAGCGGCCGCGCAGCAAGTCGGGCCGGCGAATGCTGGAGAAATCCAGGTGACGGAAGTAGCCGCTGGTACTGAGTTGCGCCCCGCCGCCCCTCTCTCGCCATGCGCCGACCAGCGCGGGCAGACAGGCAATCGTTCGCGCCGCCATGCCGCCGCCGCGGTGACGTTGCAGTCCGTAATTCAGCCGGATAGCCGCGGGCCGGGTTGTGGCGTAGGCGCGCGCCAGCTCGCGGATACGCGGGGCCGGCGACGCCGGTGATGTCCGCGGCGCGCTCCGGCGTCCACGACTCGACGCGTTCGGCGAGCCGGTCGAAGCCCACGTGCGTGCTGTTCAACGTACTCTGCATCGTGCAGCCCCTCGCCAATGATCACGTGCATCATGGCCAGCGCCAATGCGCTGTCCGTGCCCGGGCGGATGGCGATCCACTCGTCCGCCAGGCGCGCTGTGCGTGTGCGCACCGGATCGATTACGATTACGCGCGCGCCTTGGCTTGCGCGCACGCTGGACAAAGGGCCATAGGTGCACGTTGCTGGTCAGCGTGTTGCTGCCCCAGATCAGGATAAGCGACGCATGTGCGAAGTCTTCGGTGTCCATCCCCATCGTGGCGCCCACCGTATAGGAGTAGCCCTCGGCGCCCGCTGTCGAGCAAATCGTGCGCGCCAGGCGGCTTGCGCCCAAGTGGTTGAAGAATCGCTCCGCCATGCCCTCTCCCTGCAATACGCCCATCGTGCCGGCGTAGGAGTAGGGTAGTACGGCTTCCGGGCCGTGTTCGACGAGGACACGCTGCAGGTTGGCGGCGATGCCGGCGAACGCCTCGTCCCATGTGACCGGCGTGAACTCGCCGCTGCCCTTGGGACCCGTTGCGTTTGAGGGGCGTCGTCAGCCTGTCGCGGTGATAGGTGCGCTCCAGGTAACGGTCGACCTTGGCGCATAACCGGCCGGCGGTCACCGGGTGATCGGGATGGCCCCAGATATCCAATGCGCGGCCGCTCGTGCGGCTGACGGCCACCTGCCACGAGCAGGTGTCGGGGCAATCGTGCGGGCAGACGCCGGTGACGATGTGGATGTCCGGGTCGTTCTGGTAGGCGTTGCGTTGCGTATGCGACATGGCGCTTGGTCTGCTTTCTGTTCCATGTGGGGGCCACTCACCGGCCATGCGCTCTGATTCGCCGGCGTTCGCCAGTGTAGCAGACGGGGCTGCATGCGCCAACAAACGCTCCCATCGCGGGCGCAGCCGAAGCCTTCTCCTCACGGCAGATCCAGACGCCGAAGATGCGCCTGTCTGCGCCGCGCAACGCCCTGGATCACACGTTTGGAGGGTGTTCTGAAGCCCATTTGTGCAAATTGCACAACGGCTGAAAGCGATTCTTTGTACGAAATTGCGATGGAAAAGGCGCCGGCAACTGCCTATACTTGCAGACAAGTAAGCAATCGAGCGCCACGGGCGAAAAACTGCGAAAGCAAGCCACAGTGGCGATGGCGAAGACAGAATCATACTTGACTGGACTATAGGAGAGAAATCATGGAATTGCTGCTAGCGCTTGGTGGGTTTGTCACTCTGTTCACGATGTGGGTTGTGGCTCCGAAGTTCCTGGTCAAGAAGTCTGAGTAGTTTGGGGTAGAGGCAGTACAAGCGCAGGATTGAGGTCTCCGGTTGTATCGACCGATTGCGGGGAGAAATGTAGTGGCTGGATCTCCTGAATCGGTTATGCAACCGGAGACCTTTTTTTGTTCTGAACGGTTTCGTTCTATGATAGCCTGCGTCTGGCCCGCGCCGGACGATGATTGCAGGCAGACTATTATTCGTCATCTATCGTCGAAGCAAGGAGCTTTGAAATGCACTTAGGATGTTCGACGCCTCAAGACGTCGTGTCAGCGCTGAAAGCAAATGACGTAAAAATTGTCGACGTGAAATTCACCGACCTGTTCGGGCAATGGCACCACTTCTCTATGCCTGTTGAGGCCTTTGATCCTGAGGAGGTATTCGAGGACGGGCTTGGTTTTGACGGTTCGTCCATTCGCGGCTTCAAGTCCATTGAGGCCAGCGACATGAACCTCGTCGCGGACCCGACGACGGCCATCATCGACCCCATCTGCGCCATGACAACGCTCAGCATCGTCGCAATGTGGTGGATTCCATCAACGGCGAAGCGTTCACGCGCGATCCGCGCTACGTGGCGCAGAAGTCTGTTGACTACGTCAAATCGACCGGGATTGCCGACGAGGTTCTGATGGGTCCCGAAGCGGAGTTCTTCATCTTCGATGAGGTCTCCTACTTCGCCGGTCAGCACTCCGCAGGCTATTCGGTGGACTCGGAAGAGGCGCCGTGGAATTCCGGCAAGCCCGGTCTGGGTCACCAGATCGGCCTCAAGGGCGGCTATTTCCCGGTCTCCCCGTACGACGCGACCCAGGACCTGCGCTCCGTGATGGTGCGCACGTTGATGGACGCCGGCATTGACATCGAGATTCATCACCACGAGGTGGGCACGGCAGGCCAGGCCGAGATCGACATGCGCTTTGGCCCGCTGGTGAAGATGGCCGACCAGATCCAAGCCTACAAGTACATCATCAAGAACGTGGCCAAGGCGCACGGCAAGACCGTGACCTTCATGCCCAAGCCTATCTTCCAGGACAATGGTTCCGGTATGCACACGCATCAGAGCCTGTGGAAGGATGGCAAGCCGCTGTTCGCAGGTGAAGAGTACGCCGGGCTGAGCCAGATGGCGCTGTGGTACACGGGCGGCATCCTGAAGCACATCAATTCGCTGCTTGCCTTCTCAGCGCCCGATTACGAATTCGTACCGGCGCCTGGTACCCGGTTACGAAGCGCCGGTGGTGGTGGCCTACTCGGCCCGCAACCGCTCCGCGGCCGTGCGTATCCCGACCTACTCGGGCTCGCCCAAGGCCAAGCGCATCGAGTTCCGCTGCCCGGACCCGGCGGCCAACCCCTATCTGGCCTTTGCAGCCATGGTGATGGCCGGCATGGACGGCATCAAGAACCAGATCGACCCGGGCAATCCGTCGGAGATTGGACCTCTTCGACGAGGATACGCTGAAGACCGTGCAGACGGTGAAGGGTTCCTTGAGTGAGGTGCTGGACGAACTGGAAGCCGACAACGCCTATCTGCTGGAAGGCGACGTCTTTACGCCGGACCTGATCGAGACGTACGTGAACTACAAGCGAATCGCGGACGTGGATGCCGTGCGCCTGCGCCCGCACCCGCAAGAGTTCGTGATGTATTACGGCATTTAGCCTTACGCGAGCAACGGTCGGGAGACGATCCCGCCCAAAGCTTGACACGGTACGGCCCGCCTTCGATCACTGGAGGCGGGCCGCTCTCTTGTACGCCCGGCATGGGCGATAGCTAGTACTACAGTTGTAGTTGTGATTCAGTCGTTTTCACTCGACGCTGATAATGGAAACGCTTAGCAATCGCTTGATGATGTCTGCGCCAGTGCGACCAAGCGAGTACATATACAGGTTCTGGAATCCATCTCCAGACAAGTTGCCAGAGCAAACGCCGAATCTCAGCGACGCTCAGGCGCACGCCCAGGGCTCGCGCAGCCCGCGGCTGGCCTTGAACGCCGCCAGGCTGCTCGGTTTGGACGGCAACGGGCCCCCTTTTTCCGGCGGCAGTGCCGTCTCTGGATGCCGGCTGCGCAGCACAGACAAGAAGGCATGGGCCAGACAGGCCAGGGTGATATGACGATACCAGCCCGACCAGCTACGCACTTCATAGTGGTCCATCCCCACCTCCCCTTTGGCTTCTTGGAAACAGCTTTCAATGTGCCAACGGCTGCCGGCGACTTCGACCAGAGTAGAGAGTTCAGTATCCGCAGGTGCAAAACAGAGAAAGGTCGTCAGGTCGGTGGGGTCGCTGATGCTGCGTCGCACCAACAACCAACGACGCCAGCCAGAGACGGAAGGAGTGGTCAAGGCAATGGTTTGCCAGTCATACAGACGAGGTCCTTTGGCGCCGTCTCCGGCACTCAGACACGTCCATTGGTCGTTCAAACGGACCTGCAGCAACTCGCTGACACGCACCATCCAGCCTTCGATCTCCACGGCTTCCTTGCCCGAGACGCCCAGGACATAGGCCAAAGGTTGCGCTTCCAGCCAAGCGCGCAAGGGGCGATGGTCGCCATAGATACTGTCGGCCGTCACCCAGCGCACCGGGGTATCAGCGGCCAACGCACGCTGCAGCATGTCCAGGGCCTGGGCCGGCTTGGTTGCAAAGACCGTCTCTTCTGGACACGCTTTGTCAAGACCGAGGATGGATACAAGGCGCGCAGGGATAGCGGTGCCCACCAGGCGATTTGAGCACCGCTGAACGGAGGAGCATGGTTGAACGAGACAGTCATCTCAAGACCCCGAGCAGGTGCGCTACTACAAGAATTGATTAATGTTGGCTCTCCCGGAAGAGGAGAGTATGCGCCAGATGATAGGACTGGTCATAGCACTGGCCCGTCTGCCAGAGCTTCCACAGGATTGCCAACCAACGGTTGGCCAGAGCCCGACAAGCATGGTTGTACGAGTGTCCTCGACTGCGGGCTTGTTCCACATAGGCGATGGCCCAAGGGGACTGCTTGAGAGAGGTGACAGCCCACTGTTGGGCATAGGTTCGGAACTCATGGTCGCAAGCCTGGCGGAAATGAACGGTGCGCCGTTTGCCGCTCTGGACCGTAACCGGACAAGTGCCGGCCAGGGCCTGAACTGCGCTGCGGTGGGAAAGCGGCTGCGATGATCGCCGAACTTGACCAAGAGGGCAGGAGCCAAGTATGCGCCTGCCCCGGGCAGCGAAGCAAAGATGGAGGCATCGGGATGTTGTCCGAAGAGGGCGGCAATGCTCTTTTCTGTCTGGCTGAGGTAGCGCTTCACCTGGGTAAGCATCTGCGCCAGCATCACAGCCTCCTCCTGGTAGGCGGCCACCGTGACTGGTAAGGCTTGTGGCTGTTCTGTTTTCAACCTGGCGTAGGCAGTGGCCGTTCGCTGCGAACTGGATAGTGGTGCTCGTGCAAACGCCTCAAACTCGCTGTAGGTCAATGCCTGAGCGGTCGCCGGTGTGGGATAGCGTTGGATGAAATCCAGCCCGATGTAGCTTTTCAGGTCAAAGACCTCCAGGGCAGCTGGGTAGTAGCGATGCAACAGCTGTCGCAGCTGGTTGAGATGTACGACTTTGTCTGTGACCAGTTGGCGCCGCATGCGCACTTTCGCACGCAAGCGTTGCGTCAAGTCGCTGTCCGGTTGCCACGGAATCAGCCGATGGCGGTCCGTGCGCAGCAGATTGCCTATCAGATAGCCATCACTCTCGTCCGTGCGTGCTCCACTCTGCCGATAGCTGGCTTGGCGACTGCGCGTCACATTGGGCGGTATCACGTAGACCTGGTTGTAGCCATGTCCCCACAGCCAGTCAACCACCAGATTGTGTGCGGTTTCCAGCCCCACCACGCACTCGTCAGGAGCGACACCCAATTGACTGCGCAGCTTGTCCAGCTCACCGAACCCATCTCTGCTGTGCTCTACCGTACGCTGGCACAGCTCCTTTCCGCCTCCATCCACGAAGACGGCCGTATGGCTCCTTTCACTCCAGTCGATACCAAGATATACTTCCATTATGGCCTCCTTGCTTCTTGCTCGGAGTTCCATCGGCGGACGCAGGTTGCCGTTCTCCTGTTAAGGCGCTCTTGGCGCAACACGCTTTGGACGGTACACCTGGCGTGGTCTGGGAGGACGGTCCACGCGTGGCGCTCATGGCGCAGATTCCCGCAGGTCCTCATTTCCCAGACCCGGTGCCGATGTGGTTCGGGGGTGACTGTCCTTCCCCTATAGTACCGCATCGGCACCGCTGTTTTTTAGCTTACAGTAACAGGATTCCCGCTTGCGCACAGCGCTCCCGGTCCTCTATCCAACTCTCAGGCAAGTACAGGGCCCGGTCAATCAGGGCATGGCCATGTCGGCTGACATAGGCCAGAAAGACGCCCAGTTGGCAGTTCTCGACCTTGCCGGCCGTGCCGCTGTACTGTCGCTGTACCCCAGCCGAATGCTCACCCTTCTTCAAAAAGCCGGTCTCATCCACCACCAGAATCGCATCGCTGTCGCCCAGGTGCTCCACCACGTAGCTGCATGTGTCATCGCGAATCACATCCGGGTCCCATGGCGATCGATAGAGAAACTGCTGCAATCCGTAGGGCGTCGTTTCACCTATCATTTCAGCC
Organism: uncultured Chloroflexia bacterium; assembly: GCA_963752485.1. Lineage (GTDB taxonomy): Bacteria > Chloroflexota > Anaerolineae > Caldilineales > Caldilineaceae > JASGTU01. The sequence continues at coordinate 621,973 of CAVVYP010000004.1, read as the reverse complement.
AGCTGCCAGCTGTTCTTGCGCTCCACCGGACTCAGCAACCCCTTGAGATAGTTCTTCGCACGCTCCCGCGATTCCGAGCGCGCAAACCAATCACCGATTCGCACCATCAAGTCGTCCAGCGCCTGCACCCATTCCTGTTCCATTCTATCCATGGTCCTCTCCTCTCCTCGGTGAGGACCATGTTATCCGAAATCACTCAATCTGTAAATACAACTGTAGTACTAGGAGGTGAGAGACCTCTGCGGGCGTTGACCCGACGAACCGCTAGGGGAAGGCAACTGCATAGGTGTGAACTGTTGTGGGGAGGAAGCCTGGAAGCAAAATCTGGACTTGATGGACAAGAATCGCATAAGAGGCATGGGGTGCGGGGTGAGCTGGCATGAGGCAGTGAAGCCCGAAAAGGGTCAGAGCAGCCTATGTAAATGCGGCAAGTGTCAGGTGAAAGTTATCGTACCTTATCCGGGGAGACCTGTGAAGGGAGACTGGTGAGCAGGGGTCAGCAGCGGCCATAGTAGTCGATGGAGTAACGACCATCCGGGGCGGGTAGTGGAAAGACTGTCTACAGGGCGAAGGGCCAAACGGAGAGGGAGTTGAGTAGAAAGGAACAGGGTAACGTAGGCAGCCGACATCTGTTGAGAGACAGATTAGCCGTGGAGAGTAGGCGGAAGGCCGAGGGTAAGCGGTCAGGGTGGAGGCGTTGCCAGAGCGACTGGGAGAAGAAATGACTCAACACGAAGTGAGTATGTGGGAGCGCATCTTCAGCGGGCGGAACCTGGTGAAGGCGCATGGAACGGGTGGAGAGCAACAAAGGTGCGGCCTGGCGTAGATGGGATGACGGTAGAAGAATTGCCAGACCATATACGGGAGCACTGGCGCAAGCATACGAGCGAAACTGGATAGTAGGGAATACCAACCGAGTCCAGTGAAGCAAGTAGTGATACCAAAGCCCGACGGAGGTGAACGACTACTGGGGATACCGACAGTGCAGGACCGACTGATCCAACAGGCGATGCACCAAGTACTGAGTGAGGAATATGAGCCGAAGTTCAGCGACCACAGTTACGGGTTTCGACCTGGGCGGAGTGGGCACGATGCAATACGCAAAGCACAGGGATATGTTGAAGACTGGCAACATGTGGGTAGTAGACATGGACTTGGCGAAATTCTTCGACACAGTAAATCACGACCGACTGATGTCTCGGTTGAAGAGGGACATAGAGGATAAACGGGTACTGTGGTTAGTGAATCAGTATCTGAAGGCGGGCGTGATGGTGAATGGCGTGGTAGTGGAACGAACAGAGGGGACGCCGCAAGGGGGACCGCTGTCGCCGCTGCTATCAAACATCGTGCTGGATGAGTTGGACCGGGAGTTGGAGAGACGCGGGCACATGTTCGTGCGTATACGCTGATGACTGCAATATCTATGTGCGGAGTCAGCGGGCGGCGGAGACGAGTGTTGGCGAGTACCCGGAGGTACGTGGAAGGGAAGCTGCGTCTACGAAGTAAACGAAGAGCAAGAGCGCAGTGGACCTGGCAACGACGACGAACATTTCTGGGGTTCAGCTTCTACTGAAGGCGTGGCGGAGTAGGAATCCGCATATCAGCAAAGAGCCTGAGTCGCATGAAGCGAAAGGTGAAGCAGCTAACACGGCGGAATCAAGGACGGTCTTGGGAAGAGATACGGGACAGACTGAGGAGGTCGGTAACCGGATGGGTTAATTACTATGCATTGGCAGACGCCAAGAGGCATATGGCTAACTGGACGAATGGCTGCGACGCCGGATGCGACAGCTAGCGTGGAAACAATGGAAGACGCCGAGGAACCGGTACAAACGTCTCAAAGAACTGGGAGTCAGTGAATACTGGGCAATCCGGATGGGAGGCGGGAGTCTGGGACCGTGGCGGATGTCCAAATCGCCGCCGCTACAATCAGGCACTGAGCAAAGCCTACTGGCACAAAGTCGGACTAGTCAGCTTCCATGAGCAATACGAACTTCGTCAGACCTAACCGAACCGCCGGATGCGGACCCGCATGTCCGGTGGTGTGGGAGGGGCGGAGCCAAGGCTCCCCCCTATCCCGATTCTGGCGGAAAGCCGTACGGGGAGTTCTCTCGCCGCGCGCGTGCTGGGCCTTGAGCGAGAGTACGCGGTCCAGCGTGACAGAGTGTATAGGGTCTATGTCACCGAAGCGCTGACGCGCGTCGAGGATTTCGAGTCCGGCGACACGTCCGTCCTTGTCGTACTCGATGGGTATCCGGTCTGCGATTTCGGTAGTGGTCACAGTTGTTTCAAGGAAGATGAAGCTCAGGCCGTCCACTTCGGCGTCGCAGCGTATCTTCATAGTCGACCTATCGCCTCCACTACTTCTTCCAGCGCAAATCCACGGCGCCTCGCGCCGGCGAACGGAACCGATCGGTTGGGCCCCGTGCACAGGGGTGTTACAATAGGATCGCCCAAGCGGGCGGCCAGTCCCGTCTCCCACCGTGCCTACCTACCATGTGACGAGCAGGAGAATTTCCGTCGATGACAATTCAATACAGCCCGGACGAACTCCAGCGTGTGGACGACATCATCCGCCGCAACGACATCCGCTTCATCCGGCTACAGTTTTCCGATATCGTTGGCATTGCCAAGCATGTGACGATTCCTGTTGCACATTGGGACAACTCCGTCAGCCAGGGCATCTGGTTTGACGGCAGCTCGGTGGAAGGCTTTGCGCGCGTAGCGGAGAGCGACATGTACCTGGTGCCGGACCTGTCGACATTCGTCGCCATTCCGTGGGAAATGGACCTATCCACGGCGCGCGTGATCTGCGATGTGCACACGCCGGACGGCGAGCCCTTCGCCGGCGATCCTCGCTATGTCCTGCGGCGGCAGATTCAGCGGGCGGCGGATCTTGGCCTGCAATATCAGGTGGGACCGGAGTTGGAGTTCTTCCTCTTTCTGCGCAACGCAGACGGCAGCATGTTACCGCTGCGCCCGCATGACAACGCCAGCTATTTTGATGTCAGCACCGACATGGCACACAGTGTCCGCCGGCAGATGGTCGATGCGCTGCAGGCGATGGGCATCGACGTGGAGGCGTCCCACCACGAGGTGGCCAGCGGCCAGAGCGAGATAGATTTCTCCTATGGCCCGGCGCTGGAGGCCGCGGACAGCACCGTCACGGTGCGCATCACGTTGAAGGCGATCGCGCAGAAGAACAACCTCTACTGCACCTTCATGCCCAAGCCGATCACGGGCATCAACGGCTCGGGGATGCACATTCATCAGAGCCTGTGGCACGCGGACAGCGGCGAGACGGCAATGTATGATGCCGACAATGAGTACGGCCTCAGCGAATTGGCGTTGCACTTCATCGCCGGTCAACTTGCCCATGCGCCGGCGCTCACGCCGATCGTCGCCCCGCTGGTGAACAGCTACAAGCGATTGGTGCCAGGGTACGAGGCGCCCGTCTATCTGTGCTGGGGCACGACGAATCGTAGCGCGCTGATTCGCATCCCGCGTACGGGCGCCGGTCGCCCCAACAGCACGCGCTGCGAGTTGCGCTGCCCGGACCCCAGCGCCAATCCGTATCTATCGCTGGCGGCGATGCTGGCCGCGGGCCTGGATGGTATCGAGAAGAAGATGACGCCTCCCAGCCCAACTGAGGAAGATCTCTACCATGTGGACGGGGGCCGTGCGGGCATGGATTTGTTGCCGTCAGATTTGGGCTCGGCTGTCAACGCGCTGATGGCGGACGAGGTGATCCAGGAGGCGCTTGGGCTCGCACGTGTATGAGCGCTATATCGAGGCCAAACTCCTCGAGTGGAGCGAATACCGATCCTACGTGACCAAGTGGGAACTGGACAGGTATCTGGCGATGTATTAGGGGCAGGCCGGACGCCATCGGTATGGTACGTTCGTGTGTGCGACGCTTCTGTCTGCGGTGACCGAATTCGCAGGCGGGGGCGTTGCGGTTATTGGCGCCGTACGCGGCAGCGGTACCAGCGCATATGCTGCCAACCGAAGGACCTCCAGGCAACTTTCAGCCGATTGCGAGCCAGTAAGGAACGGGCAGATGGACAAGTGGACACGATTGCATACCGCCTTTGACTTGCAACAGCCGGATCGCCCGCCGATTCTAGGCGGGTGGCTGGCCGCGCCCGGCCATATTCAGGACGTTGACGGGTTGCACGGAAGACGAGTACTGGGCTGACCCAGAGGCGTGGGGCGTCGCCGCGGAGAAGAAGCTGGACAGTGACGGCATTATCGTGGTGTTCGTGCCCGTTTCCCGCGGCGAATATCGCTGCGTCGACCAGGAGGTGCTGGACAAGCGCTCGTTCTATACGGTCGACCGGGTGCTGGACAAGATCGAGTCGATGCCCAACGCTGAGGAGCTGCGCGATGGGTTCGACGAAGAGGCGATGTACGCGGACTGTCTCGCCGAGCACGAGGCGAACCAGGCGCTATTGCGGCGATATCGTGTGGTGCCCCGCGGACTGGGAGCTGATCCCCAAGGCGCTGTGGTATCACGAGTTCGGCTACGAAGCTGCGCTGATGACGCTGGCGCTGCATCCGCAGAAGTATCGCAAATTGCTTCATTATTCGGCGGAGCGAGGCCGGCAGCACGCCATTCGTCCGCGCTCGAATGATCCGCGAGGGCGTTCATCCACGCGCCATACTGACGGGCGAGGACCTCTGTTCGCAGCAGGGGCCGCTGGTGTCGCCCGACTATCTGCGGCAGGAGTACTGGGAGCTCGTCGAATACGCCATCGAGCCGCTACTGGATGTGGGCGCGAAGATCGTCTGGCATTGTGACGGCAACTACCGCCCGCTGCTGGACGATGTGTTTGCGGCAGGCATCGGCGGTCTTGCAGGGCTTTCAGCGCGAGTGCGGCATGGAGCTGGAGTGGATTCGCGACCTGCGCACGCGCAACGGCGACCCGCTGCTGATCTTCGGCGCGATGTCGGTGACGGAGACGCTGCCGCATGGCACGCCGCAGGAGGTGCGCGACTGAGGTGGCGCGCATCATGGATCTGTGCCGGGACCGCTGCGGGCTGGTCTTCAAGACCAGCAATACGATTACGCCGGATGTGCCCCTGGAAAACATCCTGGCCTACTGGGAGGCGGTGCAGGAGAGCGCATGGTAGCCAACGGACGCGGATCCATAGTTCATCGCACGATTGTGGCGGCATTGGCGGGCTGTTGCTTGTGGCATGCCAGCCGGGGCCCGTGTACCGGCCGGCTTCGTCGCCTGTCGCCGCGGACGCCTGCGCCGGATTCGCCGGCCCTCGTTCCGGAAGCGACCGGGCTGAGGGCGACGCTACGGCCAGTGATGAAGCCTCCGACGGTGAGTCTCCTGAGGCGCGAGCGAAGCGGACGGTGCAGATGAACCCGCCGGGCTGACGAATCACCAGTTGGACGGCAATCGGGTCGTGGACGGGTACAGTGATCTGAGCACGATTACGCCTATCGACGTTGAACTGCTTGGCGTTCCCGCGTGGGTGGCATCCGTCTCGGTCGGTCAAGATGAGACAGGTGTGGACGTAGCCGATCCACAGGGCGTCGTATGGGGCGTAGTGTTGGAGGACGGTCGAACGCAGGCGTTTCTTGTCGGCGGACGGCGAGGTAACGCCCGTGCCGACGGAGCCGGAGCGACTGCCCGTGGGTATGCCGCCGCTTATGGAGTATGTCGACGGCACGGCGCAATTCGTCATCCCGTCCGGGGATGATGTCCACGCTGACGAATGCCGTCCGGTCGGCGACGCACTTGATCGGCGTGGAAGAAGACGGCGACCTTGCGCATTGAGGAGGGCGAAGACGACGACGATTTTGGACGCCGATGCACTGCCGGATGCACGCGTATTGGCGGACGACGCGGACAGGTGCTGTTCGTTTCGAGTCCGACGGAGCGCTATGCGCACGGAGTGCTGGGCGACGGGCTGGAGGCGGCAGGCATCACGCTGGCCGAGATTGAGCCGGAGCCTCGCATCGTGCGTACGTTCGAGATTCCAGAGTCCGCTCGTGCTGGAGGGCATTGCGCCGATCTGGGCGGACCTGGACGGGGATGGCGTCCGTGAGATCCTCGCCACCTTGTCGGACGCGATCGAGGGCGCGCGGGTGGTGGTGTACGCGGAGGACGGCTCCGTCATTGCGGAGGGGCCCGCCGTCGGGCAGGGCAACCGCTGGCGTCACCAAATTGCGGTGGCTCCCTTTGGCCCGCAGGGCGAGCTGGAGTTGGCGGTCGTGTTGACGCCGCATATCGGCGGCGTGGTCGAATTCTATGCGCTGAGGATGGCGGCTCGAGATCGTCGCCGAAATGCCGGGGTTCACGTCGCATGTCTTGGGAAGCCGCAACCTGGATATGGCGGTGGCGGCAAGCCCGGCGGGAGACGGCCAGGCCGTGTTGCTCGCGCCCAGCCAGGATCGCAGCCGGATCGGGGCGATACGTCACGGTGAGGACGGGCGCAGAGACGGTCTGGATGGTCGATGTCGATGGTCTGATGGTGACGAACCTGGCCGCTGCCAGCCTGGACGACGACAAGATCGGCGTGTGTGTCGGCCGCTCGGACGGCTCGCTGCGCATTTGGCAGCCGGACTGACGTTGAATCCCTGTACGCCGACTGCACGCGTGCCCGCGGTGTCTTCCATGCCCTTGTCAAGTCTATCGAGGATTCTCCATGACCAGCCTGCGATGGCGTTATGCATGGCGCCAGCTTTGGCTGAATAAGACGCGTTCCTACTTGTCATTCTTTCCATCGCGGTCGGCGTGTTTGCGTTTGCCATGATCTGGGGCGCAGCGTCCATGCTGCGCCGCGAACTTGCCGGCGAACTACGAAGCGATCCGGCCTGCCAGCGCGATTCTCCATACGAGCCTATTTCGATGATGCATGGTGGATGCGGTCGACCGCATGCCGGAAGTGGCGCGCGCGGAAGGCCGGCAGAAGGCGCTGGTTCGCTACCTGGACGATGCGGGCGAATGGCACGACATGGAGCTGTTCTCACTGGCCGATTTCGAAGACAACCGCGTGGACATGGTTCAGCCGGTGCAGCGGCGCTGTGGCCGCCGCCGGAACGCGAAATACTGATCGAGCGCAACTCGCTTGACATTGACGGGGGCCGAGGACGGCGGCTTCATCACGCTGGAAACGAGCGAGGGCGACCAGACGCACGCTGCGCATTGCCGGGCTTGCCCACGATATGAACCAGGCCCCGGCGCAGGTCACGGGTGTGCCCTACGGCTATGTTTCGCAGGATACGCTGGAATGGCTCGGCCTGCGTCGCGGCTACAACGAACTGCACCTGCGCGTGCTGGAGAACCAGTATGATACCCAGCACATCAACCAGGTGGCGCAGGAAGCAGCGGACAAGTTTGAGCGCAATGGGCAGGTCGTCGTATCTGGACGGAAGTGCCGGAGCCGGGCACCCATTTTGCGCAACAGTTCATGCCCACGATCCTGCTGATCCTGACCTCGCTGGGGCTGCTAGCGCTCGTGCTGAGCAGTTTCCTGGTTATCAACGTGATTACGGCGATTGTGACGCAGCAGATGAAGCAGATAGGCATCATGAAGTCGGTGGGCGCGACGCCGCGGCAGATCGCCGGCCTCTACTTTCCGCTGGTGCTGTTCTATGGCGTCTGCGCTATCGCGCTGGCGATTCCATTGGGGGCGTTGGGCAGTACGGTCTTTGCGACCTTTATCGCCGGTCAACTGAATTTCGATATACGGCGTTTCTGTGATTGTGCCTTCGGCGCTTGCCGATTGAGATGGCGATTGGCTTGCTTGTGCCGGTCTTGGCCGCCATGGTTCCGATCCGCGCTGCGGTGAACACGACCGTGCGTGAAGCGATCGCGGACCAGGGATCTGGAGCTGTCGGAAGGCGGGCGATCTCACATCGATGTCGCGCTGCAGAATCGGTTGGCGCGCCTGCCATTGACGCGGCCCATGCGCCTGTCGATCCGCAACACCTTTCGGCGCAAGGGCAGGCTGGCGCGCACGTTGATCCCGCTGATGCTGGGCGGAGCGATCTTCATCACTGTGCTTGACGGTGCGAACTTCGCTGTTCCGTACGCTGGAAGAGCTTGCTTGCCAGCCAAGGCTTCGACGTACAGGTACGCTTGACGCATCCGCAGCGCATTCCGCGGCTGGAGCATGAAGCGTATGAAGTGCCCGGCATCACGACGATGGAAGGCTGGTTCCAGGCGGAAGGTGTTCCACTGCGCGCGGACGGCAGTGAAGGGGACAGCGTAGTCGTGTCGGCGTTGCCTGCAGACACGGAGATATTTGTGCCCGACATGGTCGGCGGCCGGTGGCTGGAGCCGGAGGACACCAACGCTATCGTCGTGCCGGCCAGTCTGCTGTCCGCTGAACCGGGGCTAGGCCTTGGCGAAGAACTCACGCTCATGATCAATGACGAGGAGACGACGTGGCTGATTGTGGGACTGAACGAGGTATTTCAGCCGCCGATTGCGCCCAAGATCGTCTATGTGAATCTGCCGCAATACTGGCGCCTCATGGGCAATACGGGCCGCGCCAACAATGTACGTGTATTGACGGAGGACCACGACGCAGCCACGCACGCAGCCGCTGCGCAGGAGCTAGAGCAACGGCTGGAAGTGGCGAACTTCGAAGTTCGTTCTATGCGCACGGCGACCGAGGATCGGGATGTTCTGACGGAACGCTTCAACATCATCACGATCATCCTGATGGTCATGGCCTTCTTGATGGCGACGGTGGGCGCCATGGGGCTGATGGGAACGATGAGCATCAACGTACTGGAGCGAACGCGGGAGATCGGCGTAATGCGCGCCATCGGCGCATCTACGCGCTCTATCCTGCTCATCTTCTTGGTCGAGGGCGTCGCCGATCGGCGTGATCTCGTGGGTGGGCGCTCTCGTCTTGTCGCAGCCAATGAGCAGGCTGATGAGCCGCACCGTGGGCATGACGTTTGCACAGTTGCCGCTCGACTACACCTTTGCGTGGTTGGCGCCGGTACTATTGGCTGGCGATCGTGCTGGCGGTGTCCGCGCTGGCGAGCCTGCTGCCCGCTCGGAATGCCGCGAATCTGACCGTGCGCGATACGCTGGCGTACGAATAGCGCGGCGGGTCAGGCTTCCGAATGCTGTGGCGATGATGCCGAGAAGGAGCTCGGTGAGCTTGGGGACGATGATGTTGCCGGCGGCCTTGACTTCCTCGTGCGTGGGCTCGGTGTCTGCATCCAGTTCGTCAATGGTCGTGTTGGTGATGGTGCTGATGGCGAGTACGTTCATGCCCGCATGGTGGGCGACGAGGGCTTCGGGCACTGTACTCATGCCGACTGCGTCTGTGCCGATCGTTCGCAACATGCGAATCTCAGCCGGCGTCTCGAAGTTGGGGCCGGCGAGAATGGTATAGACCCCGTGTTGCAGGTCGATGCCGATGTCGAGCGCCACCTGGTCGGCGGTCCGGCGCAGCGCCTGTGTGTAGATGTGATTGGCGCCGGGGAAGCGCGGGCCGAATTCGTCCAGATTTGGACCCGACAGCGGATTGTGACCGGCCATGCCCATGAAGTTGATGTGGTCCTGGATCAGCATGAGATCCCCGACTTGAAAGCGCGGGTTCACACCGCCGGCCGCGTTGGTGAGGATCAGCGTGTGCACGCCCATGCGTTGCATCACACGGACAGGGAACGTCACTTGTTGCAGGCTGTATCCTTCGTAGAAGTGGAAGCGGCCCTGCATGACGCACACGGGCACGCCGCCGCAACATGCCGATGACAAGCCTGCCTGCGTGACCGGATACGGTGCTTGTTGGGAAGTGGGGGATCGCCTCGTAGGGCAGAATCGCGGGCTGTTCGACGGCATCCGCCAGGCCGCTCAGTCCGCTTCCCAGAACCAGGCCGATGTGCGGCTGGACGGCGGCGCGGCTGCGAATGTAGTCCGCCGCCTCGTCATACGCTTCAAGGGAATAGACTTCGGTCATGGGGGGCTCCAGACGGATGACGAGTCGATTGGGATTGACGGGAGCTGGACTACTCTGGTTCCAGCGCGCTGTTCATCTTGGGGGTTGACTTCCTGACCGTCGATGACCAGTTCGCTTCCGCCTGAGTCAGAGTCGGAGACCTGCCGGTAGACCTGCGTGGTGCTGGAGCTGGCATGCCCCAGACGCTCCTGCACTTCGCGCAGTTCGGCGCCCGAATTGAGCATGTGCGTTGCGAAACTGTGGCGCAATGTGTGGGGCGTCACCGGCGTTTCGATGCCGACTTCCTGCACGTAGTGCTTGATAATCAGCCAAAGCCCCTGCCTTGTGAGTCGTCGGCCGCGATGATTGAGGAAGAGCGCCGGTTCGGATGCTCTGACGAGGAGTTGCGGTCTGCCGTCGCGGATGTAGCCGTCCACGGCGTCGGCGGCGTTGTCATAGATGGGTACGGTGCGCTCGCGCTTGCCGCCTTCGCCACACAGCACGTTGCCGGATTCCAGGTCCACGTTGTCGACGTTCAGGCTGACGAGCTCGGTGACGCGCATGCCGGTGGCGTAGAGCATCTCCAGCAGCGCCTTGTCGCGCAGAGATTTGGGCGCGTTGTCGTCGGACGGCGCGTTCATGAACCGGTCGATCTCGTCGGGCTTGATCGAGCGCGGCAAGTTCTTCTTCACCTTGGGTGAATCCAGGTTGTCAGACGGGTCCGAGCCGAGGTAGCCCCTGCTGACGAGGAAGTGCAGGAAGCTCTTGACTGAGGCGACTTTGCGGGCTACGGTCGAGGATGCGTAGTCCCGCTCCTTGAGGAAGAGCAGGTAGTTCTGCACGACCTGGTCGTCCACATCTCCCCACCCCGAAATCTCGGGCTTGACAGGCGTCGAGTAGTTCTCCAGAAACTCCAGGAATTGCGACAGATCGTTCTGATAGGCCGCAGTGGTGTTGGCGGAACAGTTCTTCTCATGCACCATATAGTTGAGGAACTGTGCTACCTGGCGTTTCATGAGCTGGCCTCCTTCGGGCGACTGCGGCATCGATACCAGGGAAGTGTAACACGACTTTGCATAAAACGAAAAGCGATTGGAGGTTGGATTCCTCAGAATCGCGCCGTTGCGCTGTGCTATAATTGGCGTCCATGGCCAAGGCACAGGTAGCGTTGAAAGAGACGAGTGCACAGGTTGGCGACCGCTCTTCGAAAGCGGCGGCGGTCGCTCCGACTCTACGCCAGTTCACGCTGGACTTCTTTGGGTTCTTCGGAGCGACGGTATCGAAGGAGAACCGGCGGGCCAACGGGCCGGTCCATGTGGTGTTGGGCGATGAGCTTTCGGAGCATTTCGGCGCGGCCACGATGCGCCTATGTTTCGAACATGCAGACGCCAGTCCCGACGTCGAGCTGATGGCGCGCGGCAGCCGCCAGTATGACTTGATGATGGCGTATCTCAAGGGACGCAGCGCCGCTACGCTCCTGGAATTGCCGCGGCGACACACGAGCAGCGAGGAACTGATGCGCGCCGTGCGCCCGCTGAACGCGAGCATCGTCAACCTGCATATGCGCGAGACTCACCAGCGCTTCTATGTCTTCAACTGGCGTCTCACCTTTCGTTCGGACGAGAAATATGAGGAGCTGTACAGCGTTCTGCTGAACGATGAAGGCGAGCGCGTGCTGGTGGCGGGGAGCCCGGGCGCACGCGAGGACGCGCCCTCGCTGGATGCCTTCTTCACCGACGGTGAAGCCGCGCTGGCGGCCAACGGCGAGGGCGACGTTTCGGCCGACGCGAAGATGCCGCCCATGACGCAGTTGGTCCGTCTGGCGGAGTCGGCGCGGAAATATGCTGTCTATCACGCGGATACGCAGTCTGCCGCGCACGAAGCCGAGATTCTGCCCCGGCTCTACCGCACGCTCAACCGGATCACAACCTATTACGGGCAACAGATTGACGAAGTGTACGACTCGCACGACGCTGACGGCGAGAAGCGTGTTGCGCTGCATCAAGACATGGAGCGAAAGATCGCAGAGGAGGTCGAAAACCATCGCCTGCGCGTGAGCGTCCGGCTCTTCAGCTATGCGGTCTTCCAGGCGCCGGTGGCTGTTGCGGAAATGACGCTGTCGGATGGCGTGCGTGAGGCGCAGGTGCAAGTGACGCGCAATCGCTATTCAGGTGCAATCGGGCGGCCCCATTGCCACGCCTGCGGGCAGGAAGCCGCCGAGGTTGCGCTGGATCGAAACGGCCACGTCACGTGCGACGGCTGTATTGAGCAATGCGCCACTTGCAACCAGATCGTGTGCCGTGCGTGCGGCGTCGAGCCGTGTCCCGTGTGCGGCATGCAGAACTGCGCCGACTGCGGCCGCGCGTGCTGGGCATGTGGCGGCCGCGCCTGCCCTGAACATAGTGACGTGTGTCCGGTCTGCGGCGACCAAGTTTGTCACGCCTGCATGGACGTCTGCGCCCACTGCGGAACGCGCCAGTGTCGCAGCCACCTGCTCGCCGATGCAGTTGTCGCAGATGATGGCGCATACGACTGGATCTGCGATGCCTGTGCCGTGCGTTGTCCAGGCTGCCGGCAGTTCAGCGCCCGGATTGCGACGTGCCAGGCCAGCGGACAGCAGTTCTGCGAGAATTGTCTCACTGTGTGTGCGGAATGCGGCAGTACGGTTGGCCCCGGCTTCTATGAGCGCTCCGTGGTCGATGGTCGCGCCTATTGCGTCAACTGTCTGCGCGAGTGCTCCGGATGCGGACGGTCGACGCCCGATATGGAGAAATGTGAGAAATGCGGTGCGGAGTATTGCCCGAACTGCGGACTCCTGTGTGACATCTGTGGCGGGCATTGTTGTGACGGGCAGTACGAGCGCTTCGCCCGTTGCGGGCATGTGGTGTGCGTGGATCACGACGTACATTGCTCCACGGGCGGCGAGCTGATCTGCGCCGTGTGCAGCCAGATGTGCGGCATCTGCGGGCTGCCCTTCTGCGAGATCCACAGCCTGCGCTGCCGCCACTGCGGACAACAGTATTGCGGGAACTGCATCGGTATTTCCGGCATGTGCGCTACCTGCGAAAGCCTGGCGCACGGCGATGCCGAACCCGTCGACATGGCCCAGGAGCCGTGCCTTGCGGACCTGGAGGTGGCGGCAATGGTGCGCCATTACAAATGGCAGCGCGCCGGCAATGCGCGCTACGTGATCTATGAGGGAAGCCATCATTTCACGGGCGGCGTAGTGGTGGTAGTGGATTCCTCCCGCGGCGCGGCCAACGTCGTGGAGGTGCGACGCATTGGCCTGCTTGAGATGGTGCGCAATCGGCTGTTTGGGTCGGATGCAGACTGACGCCGCGCGCGCCGGGGCTGCGACGCTTGCCCGCTCCCATCTGGCGGACTGTCGCCTTTGCCCGTTCCTGTGCGGAGAGGCTCGCGCAACTGGCGAAGGCGTGTGCGGGGTGGGCGACGTTAGCTACGTTGCCAGTGAGATGCTGCACATGGGCGAGGAGCGATTGCTGCGGCCGGCCCACGCCATCTTCTTCAGCGGGTGCACGGCGCGCTGCCGATTTTGCATTGCGGCGCGCTATGCATTTCGCTCCGACTACGGCATTCCAGTGACGGCGGTTCAACTGGCCGATCGGATCCTGCTACGCCAGGAGGAAGGCGCCCGGTCCGTGTGCTTCATCGGCGGCGACCCCGTGCCTCACATCCCGTTGATCCTGGAGACGCTGGCGATGTTGGGCGAGCGCAGACGCGTGCCCGCCGTGTTCAACAGCAATTTCTACGTGACAAATGACGCACTGGACCTGCTGCGCGGAGCGATCGACATCTTCCTGCCGGATCTGAAATTCGGCCCTGGCGGCTGCGGCGAGAAGATCGGCGGCATGCCGGAGTACTGGACTGTTGTGACAGACGCCATCGATTGCCTCTTGCGAAACGGCGAACAAGTACTCGTGCGCCATCTACTAATGCCTGGGCACCTGCGCTGTTGTACCGAGCCTGTGTTGGCGTGGCTGGCGAAACGGCCGGCCGTGCGTGTGAGTTTGCTGGACCAATACGCGCCGCCCGCTCATGTGCGCGGTGAGCTGGCCGCTACGGTGTCGTCGCCGGAGATCGAATTCGCCTTCGACTTGGCGCGGCGGCTTGGGCTGCGCTTGGTCGATTAGAAACGCTCGGGTTTTGCATGACGGCAGAATATGCGGTCTAGCCAGAGAGAAAAGGATTGGCAGATGGATCAATATGGAGTGACGATGCCTGTGGGTGACGCCACGCTCACGCTGTTCAACGTTGGTGACCTGCTTTTCGACATGTCGGCGGAGCTTGCGATTCCTCCCAGTGAATGGCGACCGTCTGATCATGCGGTCTTCGCAAAGCCGATAATGATACCGGTGCAGTGCGTACTCGTTCAGACGCCGGAGACAACGATCCTTGTCGATGCCGGGGCGTATGATGTGGAGACGGAACCCGAAATGAGGAATCCGGAGTACGCGCCGCCGCCGAGCCTGCCGCAGCAGCTCTCGGCTTCTGGCATTGCGCCCGAACGCATCGAGCATTTGGTGATTACACACGCGCACTTTGATCACTTCAACGGCTTGACCCAGAGGGATGCCACAGGCGATCTGGAGCCCGTGTATCCGAATGCGACGGTGTACTTGGGCAGGGCGGATTGGGACGAGATGCAGCGCGCAGTGGCCTCGAGCGGAAGCTTGGAGGCGCGTACGCTGGGACTCCTGCACGATCGCGGCCTACTGTCTCTGGTCACCGATGCGACCAGAATTGCGCCAGGCGTCGAGATCGCGCCTACGCCGGGCGAAACGCCTGGGCATGTTGCGCTGCGTGTGGAATCAGGCGGAGCCGTCGCCTATTGTCTGGGAGATCTCTATCATCATGTGGTTGAAGTGGAGATGCCCGAGTGGGCTGTGACGTGGGCAGACCACACGGCAATCCGCGCCAGTCGATCGCGTATCGTTGCATCTGCCCTGGACGAGGATGCGGTCGTCACTGCAACGCATATCGGGGGGTTCGGGCGGTTGGTCTCGACGGCCGACGGCCTACGCTGGGAGGCAGTATAGCGGAGGACCGGCGCCGTCACACGGACCGGGCGTGGGTGCGCCTGGGGTCCGTGTGACGGCGAATCGGCGTTCGCCCGCTACTCGATGAATATCTCGACGCGCTTGCCGTCCTCTTCCGCAGTGACATCCACGATGCGGCCGCGCACGCCGGAGTCCAGCGCGGCCAGGATTGCGGGCACGTCCACGTTGGCGGACTCCGGCACGAAGCGCAGGCCAAAGCGTACGAAGCCAACGGGCAGATTGACGTTCACTTTCTGCTGACCGGTCACGAGGTCGGTGACGCGTACGCGCAGCACACTCGACATGTCGAACGAATCTGTACCTTCGCCAGCCGGGGACGCTGCCTGTGCCGTCTCTCCGATGGCTGCCAACAGCTTGGCGCCTTCCTCAGGGGTGATCTTCCCTTCTTCCACCATTCGCAATATCGTCAATCGTTCTTCGCGTGCAGTCATGGCGTTCGCTCCTGAATTCGCGGCTTCCGGCGAGGGCTGTGTCGCGGACCTCGCGGGCAAGGTTGATGCGGCCGTAGCTCGTAGTTCCATTCCAGAATCTCCTATGTTTCCATGGCGGAGAGTAGAAGCTCCGCTTGTTCGACCGTGACTTTGCCCTCTTCGAGCATGCGCAGGACGGCGGCCCGTTCCTCGTCGCTCACTGTCGGCGGTCGCGGCTGTGCAGTTGGTTTCGGGGAAGGCCGGCGATGCCCCTGACTGCGCACGTTTGACGCAGTGGCGCGTTTTTCGGCTCGGGCTGCCTGGCGTTCGGCTTGTCGGAGCGCCTTCTCGACCTTGGCCTCCGCGCTCGCCATCGCCTTCTGAATGCGTTCGTGCACACGGGCGGCAATCTCATCTCCGCAGCCAAGTCCGCTCAACTGGGCGTCGAGCTGGCTCGCCATGGCGCTGAGTTGGGCCTCCAGGTTGCCGGCAACCACGCGCATGCTGTCTTCGAGCTGGTGCGCGAATTCTTCTCCGGCCTCGGGGCCACGCGCGCCGGTGGAACTCGTCGGCTCGGACCCGTCGTCCAGGGTGATGTCGCCGCCGGCCATGAAGTTCATAACCGTTTGGCCTGTGCCCAGCACTACCCGATTCAAATGGCCGCTTCTCGAGGAGGGCGGGCGTTGCGTGCGCAGCGAGCCGCCGTACTGGAGGTTCAACGTGGCATTGACGCCGGCGGGGAGCCGGCAGTGGATGTCGCCGCCCGCCTGCACTGCCTGGACACCGCCGGAGACAGAGCCATAGTGGAGATGGGCGTTGCCGCCGGCATGGGCTGCGATGCCGCCGCTTGCCGACGATATTCTGAGGTCCCCGCCCACGCCTGCTCTCAGGTTGCCGGTAAGCGAATCTACGGACAGGTCTCCGCCCACCGAGCCCAGTTGCAGGTCGCCCGCGCCGCCGGCCGACCTGACATCGCCGCCCACGGCAGCGATGCTCGCTGGGCCCGTTTGAAGTAGGCGAAGGTTGCCGGCGATCTTCGCACCTTCGATGGCTTCGGTGAAGTCGTTCACCGAGACGTCGCCGGAGATCTTGTCGAAACGGAGGCTGAGGTCCGTCGGCAAGGTTAGCGTACAGTTGCCCTTGCAGGTCAATACAAGCTCTTCGCCCTCGACAGCAAAGGCGCTCTCTGCGCCGGCGACGACAAGGATGTCGTGCTCGACCCAAGTGGTGACAACCAGATCACCGGAGAAATCGCGCAAGCGTACTGCGACGACATCGCCGGCTGGGATGCGTTTCTCGTTCATGTTCATTCTTCTCCACGCAGTTGACTCATGGCCTCGTCAAAGCTGATGTTGCCCGCCTCTAGTTCGGCGAGTATGGCGCTCCTGTCGACCTGCGGCGAAGGGGTGCTTTCTTCCTTGCCGGGTTCGTATCCGAGCGCGCGGATGACCTCGTGCAGGCGATTGCGGATTGTGGGATAGGACAAGCCTAACTCTCCCTCCATGCGGCTCAGCTTGCCTTCGCATTTGACGAATGTCTCTACGAATTGCAGTTGTTCCTGGTTGAGCTGGGCAAAGGGGATGGCGACTTCGAAGCGACCCTCGACGGTGACGTCGCTGCCCGGACAGTAGAATCGGGTCACGACGATGTCGCCGTCGTCGAATGGGCTTGAGCCGGGTAACGTTTGCATGTTGTGTACCTCCTACGAACTGTGCGGTATACCGTTGTGCGCTAGATGTTGTCGTGCGCTATTTGTCGACGCCTACATACTGTGGCCGACCAAACGCCGACAAGCTCGATTTCACGAAATCGGCAAGCTGTGCACGCTTGTTCTCACAATATAGCAGGGATATTCAGAAAAGTCAATACCAAATATCAATAAAATGGAAAATCAAACAAAGAAACCGAAAAACACTCATGTGTGATACTGGGATGTGAAGATGCGCATGAGACACGCGCACGCGAAGGCGGCTTGGGTTGATACCCAAGCCGCCAGGTGGTCCTTAGATCGGACGTGCGGAAGTGCCGGCGCCTAGCTCAGCCAGCCCTGGTCATACAGGAAGGAGGTCAGGCCGGGGATGGCGAAGCGCTTGCCCTGGTAGGCCTGGTAGCCGTAGAAGCCGAGGGCCATCCACACCATGATGACGGCGAGAGGGGACAGGCAAAGCAGCAACACGCCCACGACGCTGAAAATCCAGCCGACAAAGGGCACGATGGAAAGGAACGCCGTTCCGAATATCACGGCTGCGCCGAACGCCATGAAGACAACGGACAGGGCCAGGCTCTGTACCGCATGGTAACGCTGGAAAGAGCGCCGCTTGCTGCTTTCGCTCAGCAACACGATCACCGGCATGACGATCTGGGATCAACATCTGTGTGATATAGCAGAGCAGGGCGATGAGCCGGTCGTCGCTGGACGCTTCCTGGTCGACGATGGGGTCGCTCATGAATTCGCCTTTGCGCAGCGCGTCGGCCGCCTGAGTCGCCTGTACGCGGGCTACGCCGACGAAGCGTTCGGCGGCCGTTGTGTTGTCACCAGTCCATTGATTGTTCACGTTGCCGTCCTCTTCGAACTCTTGTCTTGTCTCTTCTGTACTCATGCGTCTTTCCTCACCTGTACTGCGGCGAACCAGTCTATTCGCGGCGTGTTCGTCTGTGCGTGGCATCCTGTTGCCTGGCAACGGAATGCGTGTAAGCCGGTCACCGCAGAAAGCTTGCGTGCACAACTATCACATGTACCCAACACTACGCATGATGCGGAGAAAGGTTGCGGACGAGGAGCGCCGATCTTCGATGATTTCGCGTATCTATGCCCGTAGCAACGGCTTTTCTTTGACCACGCCCGTGACAGGTGCTACAATCCGGCCCCATGCGGGTCCTTGCCATCTCCGACAAAGTAGAGCCGATCCTGTACAGTGCCGCTATCTGCCAACGTGTTGGCGAAGTCGACCTCGTCATCAGTTGCGGCGATTTGCCATTCTACTACATCGAGTATGTGGTCAGTATGGTGAACCAGCCGAGCTATTACGTATTTGGCAACCACGGACGCGAGGTGGAATATCAGGGAGGGGACTGGCGACAGAAGACTGCGCCGATGGGCGCCATGAACCTGCACGGCCGGACAGAGCGCGAAGGCGATCTGCTGCTCGCCGGGCTGGAAGGGTCGATCCGCTACAATGATGCGCCCCGTTTCCAGTACACGGACCGGGAGATGATGCGCAAAGTCATGGGTATGGCGCCGCAGCTCATGCGCAACCGCATTCGCTATGGCCGATATCTGGACGTGTTGGTGGCGCATTCGCCGCCATTCGGCATACACGACGAACCGGATCGGGCGCACACGGGGTTCCGAAGCTTTTTGACCTTCATGCGTTGGTACAAGCCGCGCTACCTGCTGCATGGACATGTGCACCTCTACCGGCAGAATGTTGTGACGCGAACGATGTACGAGCAGACCGAAGTGATTAACGTGTATCCCTTTCAGATTCTGAACTTGGAACCGGGTCCGAACCTTTCGCAAGCAGATACGGATTCATGAAAACAAAATATCATCTGATCACAATGGGCTGCCCCAAGAACGAAGTTGACAGCGACGGCATCGAGATGCTGTTGCGTGGGGCGGACTACGCGGCCAGCCCGTCTTCGGGCGAGGCGGACGTATTGATCGTAAATACGTGCGGCTTTCTGGAAGCAGCCAAGGACGAATCCATCTCGATGTTGCAGGAGCTTGCGGCGCAGAAACGCGAGGGGCAGGTGTTGATCGCGGCCGGCTGTCTGGTGCAGCGCAGCGGCGACGAGGTGCTGCGTCGCGTGCCGCAGGTGGACGGGCTGCTGGGGACACGGCGGTGGATGGAGGTGCTTGAGCTGTTGGCCCAGATTCGCGGCGCCGGCGCGCGCCCGACGGCGCGCTATGAACTACTGGGCGAGGGACTACCCGGCGGCAGGCAGGTGCCGGCGCTGCTGGGCGATCCGCAGACCGCGTACGAAACGCCTGTGCCGCGGCCGCCCGCGGCGGCGGGCAGCGCGTACCTGAAGATTTCTGACGGATGCAACGCACCGTGCGCCTTCTGCACGATTCCCAGCTTCAAGGGCAAGCTCCGCAGCCGGCCGTTGAGCGCTATCGTGGACGAGGCGCAAGGATTGGTCGCCGCGGGCGCGAAGGAACTCGTCATCGTGGCCCAGGACACGACCGACTACGGACGAGATACCGGCGAGCCGAACAGCCTGCCGCGTTTGCTTTCGGCCATTTGCAGCCGAACGGACGACGATTTGCGCTGGGTGCGGCTAATGTATGCCTACCCGGGCCATGTGAGCGATGAGCTTGTGGAGGTAATGGCGAGCCAGCCGAAGATCGTGCCCTATCTGGATATCCCGCTGCAGCACGGCGATCCGCGCACGCTGCGGCGCATGCGCCGCCCCAGCCGTATTGAGATGGTTCATGACCACGTGGCCAAGCTGCGCGCGGCCATGCCCGACATCGCATTGCGCACGACGTTTATCGTCGGCTACCCTGGCGAAACCGAGGAAGAATTTGCAGGGCTGCTGGATTTCGTGTCCGCGATTGAGTTCGA
Organism: uncultured Chloroflexia bacterium; assembly: GCA_963752485.1. Taxonomy (GTDB): domain Bacteria; phylum Chloroflexota; class Anaerolineae; order Caldilineales; family Caldilineaceae; genus JASGTU01. The sequence goes on along the minus strand of CAVVYP010000004.1, from coordinate 601,993 downwards.
CCGCGTCGGCGCGTTTGAGTTCAGCCCGGAGCCTGGCACGCCGTCCGCAGAGTTGCCGAATCAGGTGGACGACGAGGTGAAGGCGGAACGATATGCGCGGCTGATGGAGCTGCAGCAGCCGATCAGTCTGCGCAAGAACCAGGCAATGGTGGGGCGCATGCTGGACGTGCTGGTGGAGGCGGAAGGCGAGGTGCGCAGCGATGAGGCCGGGGAAAACAGTGAGCCGCTGCTGGTGGGACGCAGCTATCGCGACGCGCCGGAAGTTGACGGATCTGGTGCTGATTCCCGGCGTCAGCGGAGTACCGGCGGGCGCGATGATCGAGGTCTACATCAACGGGGCGATGGAGTACGATCTTGTGGGCGAGCCGTTGATCGCCGAAACGTTCAGCAGCCGCAAAGCGTAATCCCTGTCTCCCCAGTGCAGCCCCAGGGGGACTTCATCGCAGTCCGAGTCTCATGTGTAGAGCAGAGGATTGCCTCTCACGCAGGCCCTGAAGGCGTTCGGCCAGGGGCATGGGGGCAGACGGCGCGTGGCCCGATTCTCTTCACAGTCTCTGGTTTCCGACAGGTCCAACGGACGGGGCGAGCGTTCTAGCCGAACCAGCCGCCGCGCTTGCCTTGGTTGCGATATAGCTGGACGAGTTGCGCCAGTTGCTGTTGCAGCGCGCCGACGGTGCCTTCCAGGGCGCGCAGCCGATGCTCGATGCGCTCTTTGCGCGTCTCCTCGCGCCGCTGGTATTCGGCCAGGACGCGCTCGATCTCCAGCATTCTATCGCGCAGTTTGCGATTCTCATCCTTGAGACTAAAATTGTCCTGGACAACGACGTTGACCATTTCACGCAAGGTGGCTTGGCTGTTGAGTATCGCCTGTTGGTTGCTGACAATGGTGTTGAGGATCTCTTCCACACCCGGCGCTGCGCCGGAACCGGCGTTCTCGCTGTCCGTGGGAGAGGCCAACGCGGAGCCGTGATCGCCCGTGTGATTGGAAGAGCGGATCGGCGTCAGATAGTTGCTGATCTGGTCGTCGGAGTAGCCCTGGGACAGTAGCTTCTGCACAGCGACAAGTGATGCGATGTCTGCGTTGGTGTACGAGGGAGTGTCCTCAGTCACGTGAACGCTGAGATACCGGGAAAAGCGCTCACTCAAGCGATGCAGGGCGCCGCCGGAGACGTTGAGGTGGTCAGCCGCTTCATCGAACGAGAAGACCACTTCATGTGGATTGGAGTGCAGAGTCTCGCCGTCGCCCATGAAGGTATACCGGTGTGGGGGTAGGAAGCGTGGACAGTACGCCGGCGGAGAAGCGGGAAGGCGGGTCAGCTTCTGCCTCCGGCGATGTCACCACTGCCTAGCAGTCCACCTAGTCATCGATGATGCGCCAAGTGGTGTCGATAATGTCGCCGTCGTCGTCTCCCGGCTGACCATTTGCCTGACTTTTTGGACCGGCGCCGTTCTGGCCGTATGATTGTTGACTATGCGATGGGCCGGGCTGTCCGGCGGCTTTGCCGCCGCCGTAGGCGCGATGGACACTGTCGCTCGGGGCAAGCGAAACAAAAAGCCGCGCGGCCAACAGCAGGATCGCGATATCGTCAAAGGGCATACCCGGAATGATGTCCAGCGGGGATATCCAGTAGACCAGCGCGGCGACAGGCAGCACAATCTTCAGCAGCCCGGGAACGGCCGGATCCAGGAGTAGTTTCCACGAGACAGCCAGGTCACGCAGTACGCCGGACAGGCTGAATGTCGAGGAGGATGTGTTACTGCTCATTCGGTGGCTCCTTTTGGAACAGAGAATTGCCAACAGTATAACGAAGTTCTGTAACTGTGACAACTGGACGCGGCCTGCCGCAGGCCAACGAGTGGGCGGCGGACACGACTTGTTGAGTACGAACGATGAGCGGGCGATGTAAGTTCATTGGGGCTGCCCGCATTGGAAGAAGTCACATTGCGTTTATTTTCGCATAGTAAGTTTGTTCCTGCAGCGTCCTTGCACGGACGATGTGCAACCAGCCAAGGTTGAGTTTCGAGATGCCTATGCCTACCACTGCACAGATGCTGCGCAGCTATCCGGACCTTGTGTTGGAGGCGATTGCCGAACTGCGCAATGCCTTTCTCGAAAGCGCAGAGACGCCGGAGCAGCGCATCGAGCTGTTGGCCGCGCGAGATCACGGACCCGACTTCGGTCCAGAGCGCGTTCGACGAAGTGGCGGAGGAGAACCCCCAGGCGCGAGAAGCTATCGACGCATTGTTGCGCAACGGCGGCGAGATGCCGGCCCCACAGTTTGCGCGCAAGTATGGCAGCGTGCGCCAGATGGGCACCAGCAAACTCGAACGCGAGGCGCCATGGTTGGACCCGATGGACGTGGCCGAGCGCCTGTACTATCATGGTCTGATCGGTACGGGGTTCGCCGGCGAGGGACCTTCTGCCAAGTCCATCATCTTCATTCCCAGCGATGTGGTTCCCTGGCTTCCCGCGCCGCAGAACCCGGCGTTGGAAGAGGGGTTGGCCGTACGTCCGGTGGCGCCCCCTGCCGCCAGCCGCCTCTTGCCTGCAGATGACAGTTTCCTGGAGGACGCCGGTTCTCTGATCGGCTTCCTGCACTCCGATACGCTGCGTCTGACCGCCGAGGGAACTCCCGATGCGGACGATATTGGTCGTTTCGTGCAACGCCTGCAGATTCCGTTCGCCCGCGGGGCCAACGCTACGGAGAGCGGCAGTGATGCCACTGGCCGCGAGGCAAGTGACGACCTCCACACGCGATTGGACCTCTTGCTGCACGTGGGCAACCGCCTTGGATGGCTGCGCCGCGGCGAGGACGACGCTATCAAGTTGACCGTCAATCGCGTGCGTTCGTTTCTGGATGCGACGCGGGCGGAGCAGCGGCGCATGCTGTGGGATGCGTGGCGACAGTCTCCAGACTGGAATGACCTCTGTCGCACGCCCGGTTTGGAATGCCAGAATCGCACCAACTGGAGCAATGATCCGCTGCAGACGCGCGATACCGTGCTCCACATGCTGGCGACGCTGCAGCCGGGCGAATGGTACAGTCAGGGTGAAACTATTCAGGCGATCCAGGAGACGGAACCCGATTTCCAGCGCCCTACCGGCGAATACGATACTTGGTACATACGCAGTACTACTACGCAGGAGTACCTCAAAGGTTTCGAGCAGTGGGACGCGGTGGAGGGCGCGCTGTTGCGATTCTACCTGCGCGGCCCGCTGCACTGGTTACAGGCAATAGACTTGGCGGAGCCGTCCGCCGGCGACGATATGCAAGTGTCGTTGAGCCAGTGGGGCGCACACTGGTTGGTGGAGGAATCACCGCAACCCCACGAACCGGCCTGGCAGCCTTTGGAAGTGGGTGAGGATTTCTCGGTCACCATGGCATACGGCGCTCCATTGGCCGATCGCTTCCGCGTCGAGCGCTTCGCATTCTGGCAACGCAGCGACCCGCACTACGTATACCAGATCAACCAGCGAAGCCTGCAGCGTGCTCAGCAGGAGGGCGTCGCCACGCTGCAAGTACTTGAGTTCCTTCGCAGCAAGGTGCGGTCTCTTCCACAGAAAGTGGACAATGCGCTAACTTCGCTTCGCGAAAGCGGAGGGGTCCTGACCGTCTTGGACCGCCTTGAGGCGCCGGCAGATGCACGGCGCCGCAGCGTACAAAGTGCGAGCTGTCCACCTGCTCCATGAATCGAGGTTGACACCATCGCACATTGCATTGTAAGATTTCCACACCTCTAGCATGATGTTCGGGGAACTTCCAGGGGACGGTCCCGCGAAGTGCAGACTGCGAAGTTGACTTCCCGATTCGTGGTACCGGTCAAGCGTGCAAGCAGTTGCGTGGTCGTTTCGTGGATTCTGCGCCACCGACAGAGCCGTAGCGATTCCAAATTTGATCTCGCTGCAATGATGCAGGCCTGTGCCAATCGGCACTGCCGGCCGGATCGTGGACTACCGAATTCGTGGATGTCGGTCACAGTACGGAGCAGTCGCTTGGCCATCGCGAGCGCCAACCGCCGGCATTCATGGCGTCGGTCTTCAAGATATATTCATCATCGTCAGTTTAGGGCAATCCAATATTCCAAGCTGGTACAAGAAGGAGAGTAGATCTATGACAGTAGCTCAAAAGTTGTGGGGTATGCGTGGCCTGGCGCTGCTTATTGTGGTGGCCATGGTCTCGCAGCATGCGGCGCGCCGGCAGGCGCGCCCGCGGCGGAGGCTCCTGCAGAGGAAGCCGCCGCTCCGGCAGAAGAAGCGCGGCGCCAGCAGGCGGCCGCGGTGCAGGTGATACGGTCAACCTTATTTACTGGCAGGCGGTGTCGATTCTGAACCCGTATCTGTCGGGCGGCACCAAGGATATCGAAGGCGCGTCCGTCGTGCTGGAGCCGTTGGCCCATTATGACGAGAACGGCGTTTTGGTGCCGTTCCTGGCGGAAGACATTCCGACAGTTGAAAATGGCGGTGTTTCTGAAGATCTGACGTCCATCACTTGGAAGCTCAAGGAAGGCGTCCTGTGGTCGGACGGCACGCCGCTGACGTCAGAGGATGTGGTCTTCACGGCCGAATACTGCATGAACGAGGAGATGGGCTGTAACGCCGCCACCGGCTATGCAGACATCGAGAGCGTGGAAGCGCTGGATGACTTGACCGTGAAGGTCACGTTCACCAAGCCGAAGCCGTTGCCGTACGGCCCGTTCGTCGGCAGCCAGAATGGCCCGATTATCCAGAAGGCACAGTTCGAGGATTGCCAGGGGATCAAGGCGCAGGAGTGCTCCGAGCAGAACTTCGATCCCATCGGTACGGGTCCATACAAGGTCAAGGAATTCCGACCCAACGATACCGTGGTCTTCGAGATCAATGAGAACTACCGCGACCCGGACAAGCCCTACTTCTCTGAGGTCGTGATCAAGGGTGGCGGCGACGCTGCTGCTGCTGCTCGCGCCGTGCTGGAAACCGGCGAAGCCGACTATGCCTGGAACACGCAGGTTGAGCCTCAGATTCTGGACCAGATGGAAGTCAGCCGGCATCGGTACCGTCGTGACTGCCTTTGGCCCCGGCGTTGAGCGTCTGATCATGAACTTCACGAATCCCGATCCGGAGCTGGGCGAGCTGCGTTCCGAGTGGACCGCTGAGGATCCGAACCCGCATCCGTTCCTGAGTGACTACAACGTGCGCAAGGCGCTGTCCATGGCCATCGATCGCCAGGCGCTCACGGACGTCGGCTACGGCGCTATGGGCCAGCCGACCTGTAACTCGTGCCGGCCCCGGCCTATCAGGCCTCGACGGCCAACGAGGACTGCCTGGTTCAGGATATCGAGGGCGCCAAGGCGCTGCTGGAAGAAGCCGGTTGGGTAGACAGCGACGGCGACGGCATCCGCGAGAAGGATGGCGTGAAGCTGAGCATTCTCTATCAGACCTCCACCAACTCCGTGCGCCAGAAGCTACGCAGGCGCTGATCAAGCAGTGGTGGGAAGAGATCGGCGTGGAGACCGAGCTGCGCAACATCAGCGCGGACGTCTTCTTCGGCGGCGACCCGGCCAGCCCGGACACCTATGGCAAGTTCTTCGCCGACATCGCAGATGTTCACCAATACGTGGGACGGCACGGATGCCGAGAGCTACATGGCCAACTGGCAGTGCAGCGAGATCGCGAATGCGGAGAACCAGTGGCTGGGCAACAACATCCCGCGCTGGTGCATCGAGGAATATGCTGAGCAGTACGAGGCGCTGGTGGCAGAGCTGTCCAACACGGTCGGCGCCGAAGCTCGTGGCGAGATCGTCAAGCAGATGAACGACTATGATCGTGCAGGACTATGCGATGATTCCGCTGATCTGGCGCGGCGACGTGTCCGTACATGCCAACTCGCTCAAGGGCGTCCGCATGAATGCGTGGGATTCCGAGCTCTGGAATATCGCCGACTGGTACCGCGAGTGAATAGCGGCAGTAGCATCGTAACGGACCGGCCATGCACTGCAGCGCAGTGCATCGGCTAGTTCCCTGCTAGTGAGCCCAGTGGTCTACGGCTTCAGCTGGAGCCGCTAGACCACTGCATGGAACAACAGTTTATGGGACAATATTTGATTCGACGTTTGCTGACGATGATCCCCACGATCATTCTGATCAGCTTTGTCATCTTTGCCATTCTTGATCTTGCGCCTGGCGATCCGACGGCCCAGTTGCCGATGACGATTCCGCAGGAGGTGCGAGAACAGATTCGGGAATCGTCTGGGCGTCAACGATCCGTTCCTGGTGAAGTACGGCAAGTTCATGCGCCAGTTCTTCATCTGGGAACCGCTCAATATCCTGGAGCAGGTCACCGGGCAGGAGATCGGGGATTCCGAGAACGCGGCTTCGGCTGCGGTCATGGGCGACGCGTGCGCCGGTGATCGATCTGGTTATCCAGCGGACGCCTCAGACGCTCAAGGTCGTGGGTCTTTCGTATGTTCTGGCTATGCTCATCGCCATCCCGATCGGCGTGATTTCGGCCACACATCAGTATTCGCTCTTTGATCAAGTGGGCACGGTCATGTCGGTCATCGGGTTTTCTGTGCCCACGTTTTTCACCGGGCTGCTGGCGATCATTATCTTCAGCGTGAACTTGCGCTGGTTTCCATCCAGCTACAACACGACGCTGAAAGTAACCGACTGGTCGTCGTTTGTCGCGCAGGTCAAACAGATGTTTCTGCCGGTGATGGTGTTGACCTTTTTCCAGATTGCGACGCTTGAGCCGGTTTACGCGTTCTTCCGTGCTCGACAACCTGAAACAGGACTATGTGCGGACGGCGCGGTCCAAGGGCTTTCACGAGCGTGTGGTTGTGTCGACGGCATGTGTTGCGCAACAGCCTGATCCCGGTTGTGACGCTGGTTGCGCTGGGCATTCCACAGATATTTGCCGGCGCGATCATCACCGAGCAGATCTTCCGCATCAATGGTCTGGGCGCGCTGTTGATCATCGCGATTCAGGGCAGTGATGTGCCGCTTGGTCATGACGCTGACCCTGATGTTCGCAATCTTGATTATCGTGTTCAACCTGGTCGCCGATGTGATCTATGGCTTCCTTGATCCGCGCATTCGCTACAACTGAGCAATGATGGCAGCTAGGGTACGAATATGAGTGCGAATGTTGCAGCGGTCGCCAGAGATCTGTCCTCTGAAGACATCCTCAAGCGCAAGCAGCGAACGCTGTGGGGCGATACGTGGTCCCAGTTTCGCCGCCACAAGCTGGCCCTGTTTGGCCTTACTGTACTGGCGCTGATGGTCTTCTCGGTGTTGGCCGGCCCTCTGATCTATACCGTCGACCCCGATTATGCCGACCTAACGCAGATGAACCAGGCGCCGTCACTGGATCATCCTTTTGGCACGGACAATATCGGCCGCGATCATCTGGCGCGCAATCTGTACGGTGGCCGCATCTCACTGGCAGTTGGAATTTCAGCCATGCTACTGGCGATCGTACTGGGTACTGCAGTCGGTGCGCTGGCAGGATACTTCAACTACATGGACGGTCCGCTCATGCGTTTCACGGACATGATGTTGGCGCTGCCGCAGTTGCCCCTGCTGCTGGTGATCATTCTCCTGTTCCGCGACTCACTGCGCCAGATGTTTGGCCCGGAGGTGGGCATCTTTCTGCTGATCGTGTTCGTGATCGGCATCTTGGGCTGGATGGCGACGGCGCGCATCGTGCGCAGTACGGTGCTTTCCATCAAGGAGAAAGAATTCGTGGAGGCGGCCATCAACGTTGGCAGCCGCCAGCGGCGGATCCTGAACAAGCATATTCTGCCAAATGTGATGAGTCCGATCATCGTTTCGGCGACATTGGCAGTGGCCGCGGCCATCTTGACCGAATCTGCGCTTTCGTTCCTGGGGCTTGGGTTTCCGTCAGATGTGCCGACCTGGGGCCGTCTGCTTTTCGACGGCAAGGACTTCATGACGTTTACGCCCTGGGTGGTGATCTGGCCCGGGCTGTTTATTTCGCTTGCGGTGCTGAGCATCAACTTCATTGGCGACGGCCTGCGCGACGCGATGGATCCTCGAGCGCGCCACTAGCAGCGCCTCCGTTCGTCGCACGGGTTTCGAGCCTTCGTACAGTTGTGGGTTCATCACAAACAGAACGGCCGCGGATGCAAATCCGCGGGCCGTTCGTTTGCCAAGCGTAGTACTCTGTCGCTTCTTCCGGCAAGCAATTAGCAGACCCCGCCGCCCAGCTTGCTCGGCTGAAGCCTCCGGCAAGATTGCGTTCCGCGCTTACTTGGCCGCTGCGTATTTCTCCGCGACCTTGTCCCAGTCCACCACGTTCCACCACGCCGAGACGTAGTCCGGGCGACGGTTCTGGTAGTTCAGGTAGTAGGCGTGCTCCCACACGTCCAGACCCAGGATGGGCGTATCGCCCTGCATGTAGGGGCTGTCCTGGTTGGCTGTGCTGTAAACGTCCAGGCTGCCGTCTTTCTTGACGACGAGCCACGCCCAGCCGCTTCCGAATCGACTGCCTGCCGCGGCGCTGAACTTCTCCTTGAAGGCGTCAAAGCTGCCGAACGCACTGGAAATGGCGTCCGCCAGTTCGCCTGAGGGTTCGCCGCCGCCGTTCGGTCCCATGATCTCCCAGAACAGATTGTGGTTGGCGTAGCCGCCGCCGTTGTTCTGCACAGCCGTCTTGATGCTGGCAGGGACTGCATCCATGTTGGAAAGGATTTCGACGATGTCCTTGTTCTCGAGATCGGTTCCCGCGACTGCGTTGTTCAGGTTGTTGGTGTATGCGGCGTGGTGCTTGTCATGGTGGATTTCCATGGTGCGCGCGTCGATATTGGGCTCGAGCGCATCGGCCGGGTACGGTAGACTTGCAAGTGAAAATGCCATTGTTTCCTCCTGTTGTGTGTTTCTGTGCTGTGCCAGTGTCGCCTTGTGAAAACACTTGGCCCGACTCGTATGCCATAGTCGGCATGCAGTTCCCAATGATAGACCAATCGTGGGCTCGGTGCAGTAGAGTAGGATACAAACTTACGCCGGGAACCAGCGTGACCAGCGCGATTTGCGGCGTGGCGGCGAAGCGCAAAGGAATGCCCTCGCCGACGCCGCGCGAGATATACACTTGGGTGGGGCCGCGCCGCAAGTATCCGGACGCCTCTCTTCGCGAGAGATGCTCGGAGTGCGTATGCGCGGGACCCAGCACCGGCAAGACGATCTGCCCGCCGTGGGTGTGGCCGGAGAGGACCACGTCGGCCTGCTCGATTCCCGACTGCGCCCACGATGTCCGGGTTGTGGCTGAGCAGCAGCGTCGGCGCAGAGGCCGGCACATCGGCCAGGGCGCGACGCAGATCAGGCGCGCCTTCCGTCAAGTCATCCACGCCGGCGATGTAGAGGTCGACTGCGTCTGCGAAGCCTGTCCCGTGTTGGAGGCGGATGTGTTGATTGCACAGCAGCCGGATGTTTCGCTCTGCGAGCTTGCGGGTCAGCGCTGCGGTGTCGTTGCGTCCGGTGCGCCGCAAATCGAGCGGCGCGTTGGCGAAGTAGCGACCGAACTCGATCAGGCGGTTCACCTGATGAAGCGGCCGGCCGCCGGCGCCATTCTGCTGATTGTATTCATCCATCTGCTTGAAATTGGCCCAGCTTCGACCGAACATGTCTTTCGCGCTGTAGAGCATGTAGTCGTGATTGCCGAGGACGGCGTAGGCGCCCAGGCGCGGTGTGGGAAGCGAATCCAATAGGGCCAGTGTATTGGGCAGCCCTTCGTCTTTGTGCAGGAAGTCACCCGTATGTACGAGGATGTCGTACTCCATGCCGCTGCAGATGCGCCGGACCTGCTCCATCTTCGGGCGTTCTCGCCAATCCGCGCCGCGGAAGTGCGTGTCCGTCAAATGCAGGATGCGCAGGCCTTCGGCCGGCAGCCGTCCGTGTGCGTTGTCCACGCGCAGGGTAAGCCGCTCGAGGCGGACACGCAAGGGCTCGTGAAAGGCGGCATAGGACGCAAGCCCAAGGCCGAGACTGGCCAGCGCAGTGGCGCCGCCGAGAATCTGGCCGCGGGCGCGCCCGTTCGCCGATGCGTTCTTCACAGTGGGGGTCTTTGCCTGTCGGGTCATCTACGCTCCAAGCTCGCATCACTACCGGCGACTGCATATTGCGGATCGAGCGGGCGATATGCCCGCGCCACATGATTTCACCGGATCGAACCTCGATCCGGATCGTACTCCACGTAGACGCGTTCGCCAAATTGCGGGGCATAGTCCGGATCGCGTGGTCTCGCCAGCAGAGTGAGGTAGGTCTCTACGGCGCCATTACGGCTCCTGGGCGTGGGCGGCGACAAATTGACAACGGGTACGTTCCGGGCGACAATGTACGCCAGTTCTCCGGCATGCGCCGTCGCTTCTTTCGGAGCGGTATTGCGCCGGAACTAGCTTTGCCAGGGACTTCGCACCCGTTTCCGCCAGCGTGTTGGGCGGCAGTTCCGGCGTCAAACCAATTCACCAAATCAAACACAAATCACGTTGTGGGGATAGCCTTATGAATACGAACACGGCAATGACCGGCAAGCCAGTGGATTCCGCTCTGGAGCAGAAGGCCGTCAATGCGATCCGGATTCTGAGCGCGGAGGGTGTCCAGGCGGCGAAATCGGGCCATCCCGGCATGCCTATGGGCATGGCGCCGGCAGCCTACACGCTGTGGACGCAGTGCATGCGCTACAGTCCATCGAACCCGGGATGGGCCAACCGCGATCGCTTCGTGCTGAGCGCAGGGCACGGATCCATGCTGCTGTACACCATGCTGCATCTGACCGGGTATGACTTGCCCCTGGAGGAGCTGAAGAACTTCCGCCAGTGGGGCAGCGCCACGCCCGGACACCCTGAGCACGGCGACACGCCCGGCGTGGAGACGACCACCGGCCCATTGGGACAGGGTTTCGCAAACGGGGTGGGTATGGCCATAGCGGCCAAGTGGCTGGCAGCGCGCTTCAACCGCCCCGGGTACGACATCGTTGACCACAACGTCTACGCAATCGTCAGCGACGGCGATCTGATGGAAGGCATCGCCAGCGAGGCTGCGAGCCTGGCCGGTCATCTGGCCCTGGCAACCTGATCTATCTGTACGACGACAATAGCATTACCATTGAAGGCGGCACGAGCCTGGCGTATAGCGAGGATCGGGCCAAGCGCTTCGACGCCTACGGCTGGCATGTGCAGTCGGTGGACGGAACTCGACACCGGGCCATCGCGCAAGCGGTGGCGGCGGCGCAGGCCGATCCGCGGCCGAGCATCATCGGCTGCAAGACCGTGATCGGCTACGGAAGCCCCAACAAGGCCGGCACCGCCGGCGTCCACGGCGAACCGCTGGGCGAGGACGAGCTGGCCAAGACGAAGAAGACTGCTGGGATGGCCGGCAGAGCCGAAATTCTTTGTGCCGGACGATGTGGCTGCGCTGTATGGACAGGCGGCGCTGCGAGGCAAACGAGCTCGAGGCTGCCTATGCGGAACTGCTCGACGCCTACACCGAGGAGTATCCGGAACCGAGCGGCGGAGTACGAGCATTTCCTGAGCGGCGACCTGGCCGAGGGCTGGGAAGCTGCACTGCCGGAGTTCCCTGCGGGCAAAGCCTGTCGCCACGCGCAACGCCAGTGGAACCGTCATCAATGCGCTTGCCGGTAGCTGTGCAGAATCTCATCGGCGGCAGCGCCGATCTTTCGCCGAGCAACAAGACGATGATCAACGATGCCTCTTCGCTACAGGCGGACGCGTTCGACGGGCGCAACATGCACTTCGGCGTTCGCGAACATGCCATGGCCGGCATCCTCAACGGCATGGCGCTGCATGGCGGCGTGATTCCGTACGGCGGCACGTTCCTGATCTTCAGCGACTACATGCGCGGCAGCATGCGGCTCTCGGCATTGATCGGCGTGCGCGTTGTGTATGTGCTGACGCATGACAGCATCGGGCTGGGCGAGGACGGCCCGACGCATCAGCCGATCGAGCATCTGGCCGCGCTGCGTGCCATTCCCAACATGACGGTGATTCGACCCGCAGACGGCAACGAGACGTCTGCGGCATGGAAGGCGGCGCTGACCAACCGCACAGGCCCCACGGTGCTGGCTCTGACGCGACAGAACCTGCCTGTCTACGATCGAGCAGGCGAGGGCCTCGGCTCCGCAGACGACTTGGCGCAGGGCGGCTATGTGTTCTATGAGAACGCCGGTGACGGGCTGCAGATCGTGCTCGTGGCGACGGGCAGCGAAGTCGAGATCGCTTATGAAGCGGCCAAGACGCTGGCGGCCGACGGCGTTGGCGTACGTGTGGTCAGCCTGCCCTCGTGGGAGCTCTTCGAGAAACAGGACGATGCGTACCGGGCAGGATGTTCTGCCCGCAGGCGTGCCAAAGCTGGCCATCGAGGCCGGCGTCCCTTTGGCTGGGAACGATGGGTTGGCAACGACAAGCAATGGGCGACATCATGGGCATCGAGCGCTTTGGCGCCAGCGCACCGTATCAGCGAGTCTATGAGGAGTTTGGGCTGACCACAACGGAGGCTGTGGCGCGGGCCAAGGCCTCTGATCGGCTAGCGTGTAGGCTGGGCGTTGCCATGCTGAACGTCCTGGCCGATGTTGTGGAGCGTACGCGGCAGCATCACGCTATCGAGCACGCGACCATTCACGTATCTGACGGCGCGCCATCCGGATCGGAGTTTCAGCGGGTACAGCGATCCGCTGGGGTTCACGATCTACGGTGAACGTGGACGAGCATGATCTGCGCACGGCCGTGGGCGATGCGTTGCTGCGGCTGCAGGCGGGTGAGCGCCAACTGGCGATCCATCCCAACTGCGGCACCAACTTGTTGACGACGGCTGTCGCCGCCACGTTGGCAGCTCTCTCCGGAGCGCTGATTGTACGGCGGGTTGGCTGGAGCGGGTTGCGGTGAGCCTGGCGCTGACGTTGGCGGCCATTGCCGCGTCGCGGCCGCTGGGCTTCCGGCTGCAGGAGTACACGACGCAGGCCGATGTCGCTGACCGCTGGGTGGCGGAGATCCGTCTGATGCAGATCGGCGCGGCGCAGCTCCTGCGTGTGAGCTTTGACTGATGAGCGCATTGACCAAGTAGCGTCACAGGTATTGACACGCTAGTAATGACATGGGCCGGGACGCGTGACAGTCGCAGCCCGGCCCTGTGCTTGGAGCTATGGTCTATCTATTCCTGGATTGTGATGAATATCTCTCCTCGCAGCGCATTGCGGAACTGCGCGCCGCGCTGGGTGACCCGGAAACCGCCGACCTGAATGCGGTGACGCTGGATGGGCCCAAGGTAAGCGCGGCCGACCTACTGGGCCATACTGCGATGATGCCCTTCCTCGCGCCGCGCCGTCTCGTGCTTGTGGACGGATATCTTACCCACTTGGACAGACGCATGGCCGCCAGCGAGTCGACAGACAGCGCGGCCCATGCGGAAGCGGCAGATCTCCTTGCCGGGCTGTCCCAAACGCCGGACACGAGCGACCTAGTCTTTATTGATCGCAGCGTGGACAAGCGGCGCGCTCTATGGCGCGGCTTTCCCCGAACCGGCGCGCGTGCGGAGAAGGATGGACGCGTCGCCGGGCTGGACGCGTTGGTCAAGGACGGCACGATCCAGTTGGAAACGCTGGGTACGCCGGATGGACGCGCGTCTGCCGGGCTGGATTCAGCGACGGGTGCGGGAGCAGGGCATCGCCATCGACGGCCAGGCTGTGATGCTCCTGGCGGACTTTGTGGGACCGAATCTGCGCCAACTCGATAACGAACTGGAGAAGCTCGCTGTCTTCGCGTCAGGCAGGGCAATCACCGCGGCAGATGTGCGGCTCCTGGTGAGCGACGCGAGCGAAGCCATGATCTGGGACTTGACCGACGCCCTGAGCCAGCGCAACGCCAAGCAAGCCATGCTGGCGCTGCATGCACTGCGCCGCGCCGATGCGAACGACTTCTATCTGCTGACCATGATCGCACGCCAGTATCGCATCATCCTGAAGGTGAAGGACGCCATGTCCGGCGGGGGCAGGCAAACGAACACGACATCGCCAAACAGGTCGGCGAGAGCGCGTATCCGGTGAAGAAGGCTATGGGGCAGGCAAGCGCCTACACTATGTCCGGTCTGGAGGCGATTGTGAACCGAGCGCTCGAGGCCGACTTCGCCATGAAGACCGGAGCTGATCCCCAGACCGAGCTGGACGTGCTGATCGCCGAGCTGACGCAGCGTCCTGCTACGGGGCCGCGTCGCCCATGACCTCGCTCGTCCGTCTCTCGCTGACCCATTTCCGCAATTACCAACAGCTGGAACTGGACTTCCCCAGCCGGCTGACGTTGCTGCAAGGCGACAACGCGCAGGGCAAGACGAATCTGCTGGAGGCCATCTTCCTGCTGTCCACGAGCAAGCCGGTGCATGCACAGTTGGAGCGTGAGGTCGTGGACTGGCGCGCGCAGGAAGAGCCGATACCCTATTGTCGTGTGGCCGCGCAGGTCGTGAGTGGCGATAGTGGCAAGAACGCGCGTGCGAGCTGGAGGTTGTGTATGCGCCGCGCGCGGATGGCGTCAACTTCACGAAGCAGGTGAAGATCAACGGCGTGAACAAACGCAGCATGGACTTGGTCGGCGTGCTGCGCACCGTGCTGTTTCTGCCGGAAGACGTGAAGCTGGTCGACGGCGCCCCGTCTGAGCGGCGGCGCTATCTGGACATCGCGCTATGCCAGATTGACCCGGCCTATTGTCGAGCCCTGTCCGCCTATCAGAAGGTGGTGACGCAGCGCAACAGCCTGCTCAAATCGCTGCGCGAGCAAGGCGCGCAGGCCTCCTCACCCTCGGTGGACGCGCAGCTGGGCTTCTGGGATGAGAAGCTGGCGCAACACGGGGCGATGGTGCTGGCGCGCAGGCAGAACTATGTCGTTGAACTAGACGCGTTGGCCAGGCATGCGCCACACAGAGCTGACGGGCGGCCGGGAGACGCTTCGTGTAGAATACGTGCCCAGCTTCAATCTGGGGCCGATGGATGACGCGGCGTTCGGACGCTGGCGGGATGGCGAGATTTCGCATGCCGACGATGGGAGCCGCGGCTTTCGTTGCCGACGCGGCGTCAGTCGGCGAACGCTTCCAGGCGAAGCTGAAGGCAAGGCGGGCGCGCGAATTGGCGGCGGGCGTGACACTCTACGGGCCGCACCGAGACGATCTGCGTTTGCAAGCGGACGAACGTGACCTGCGCACCTACGGCAGCCGCGGCCAGCAACGGTCAGCGGCCCTGTCGCTGAAGCTGGCCGAGGTGCGCGCCATGACCGATGCTACGGGCGCGGCCCCGCTCCTGCTGCTGGATGACGTGATGAGCGAGCTGGACGCCAAGCGGCGGAGTACGCTACTAGATGCGCTCGACGGCGTGGACCAAGCGATTCTGACCGCGACAGACTGGGATGATTTCACGCCGGATTTTCGAGCGACGGCGCAATGCCTGAATGTCAGCGCAGGGAAGATCATTCCGGCGCCGGATGCCTACGGAGCAGGCTAGATTCCGCCGTCGAGGCCGCCCGGGCGGTCCGCTCGTCTTGCCGCTGTTGCCGGGGTAGAGATCGCGGGTAAGGGCTTGGAAGGTGCGACGCCAACGACGCGCTTCGCCCGAAGCGTGTATGACGGGCGCAGCAACATGATCCGTGACGAAGGTGGTGGTGCCTCGCACGGTGTTTACGGTTGCCTGCGTATCGTCGATGAGCGGCTTAACTTCCGTCTGGATCATGGAGACCAGCCGCCATATCTGCCAGATCAATACAGCAATGAGTACGCCGAGCACGATGGATTGTATTGCGACAATGATGATGGCTAGATCACGTACCGTTGCGCTCAACATCCTGATACCCTCTCGCTGTAGGCTCGTCGCCGCGATGCGACTCTTGGCGGGCGAGCGATAGAACCGAATCATGTCCGCGACGATGTGCGCCGCTGCAGTGTTCAGATGTGGTCGACCTCTTGACCTGGTTGACCGAAGCGCAGTTCCCGCACGCCGATCATGGCCAGCCACGAAAACAGGGACGCCTCAATAATATACACTTGCCCCATATGGGGCAATGGCAGCCCCAGGAGCACACCGATCAGTTGGCCGACCATGAAGCCGACTACGGCTGCGATCAGGAACGCGGCGAGATCGCGGACCGTTCGCCCTCCCCATACGTGAAAGAGCCCGGCGTAGAGGGCGCTCAGTGTCAATCCGATGAGGACGCCAGGGCGGCAACAGGGAGATCATGGCGCAATGATGCCGCCGCCGAGGCAGAGATCCCCGTCGTAGAAGACCGCGCCCTGGCCGGGCGCGACGCCGCGTTGGGGGATGTCGAATTCGACGCGAACCGTACCGTTTCCCTGCGGATGTAGGCGGCAATCTGCGGCTGTGGCCCGGTAGCGAATCTTGCACTGGGCCGGCGTCGCCTGTGCGACCGGCTCATCCAGCGTCCAATTGACATTGTGCACGGTGAGACTGGCCTGGCCAAGTTCGCTCTGTGGCCCGACGATCAATGCGTTGCGCGCGCTGTCCATCGCCAGCACGTACATGGGTTCGCCGGTCCCACTGATGCCGAGGCCCTTGCGCTGGCCGATGGTATATGCAGGCAGCCCTTCGTGCGTACCATAGCGGCGGCCTTCCTGATCCAGGATAGGGCCGGGCTGCATGGAAGCCGGCGTCCAGTCGCGTAGAAAGCGCCGGTAGTCGTCGTCCGCCACGAAGCAGAGGTCCATGGAGTCGTGCTTGCTGGCCGTGGGCAGCCCGCGTTCCGCCGCCATGCGGCGCACGTCGCGCTTGGCGATAGTCGCCTACCGGGAATAGCACATCCTGCAACTGCTGTTGCCCCATGACGCTGAGCACGTAGCTCTGATCCTTGCCCTCATCCACGGCCTTCAGCAGGTGGATGTGTCCGTCGGGTTGGCGGCGCAGGCGCGCGTAGTGGCCCGTGGCCAGAAAATCCGCACCCAGCCGGCGCGCGTAGTTGAGCAAATAGTCGAAGCGGATATGGCGATTGCATGCGATGCATGGATTGGGCGTGAGTCCATCCGGCATATTGGGTGATGAACGGGTCGACGACAAGCTGCTTGAACGGTTTCTCAACGTTGATCAGATAGAAGGGAATGCCCAGCTTGTCGGCCACCCAGCGCGCGTCGTCTACGCTGTCCAGGCTGCAGCACTTGTTGGCCGAGGACTCGCCGGGACGCAGCTCGGACCACAGGCGCATCATGACGCCAATGCAATTGTAGCCGCGCTCCACGAGGAGGGCGGCGGCCAACGAGCTATCCACGCCGCCGCTCATGGCGACGACGACGGTCGCGTCCTGTGCGATTGATTGCGTGTCCATGTGTGACATCGACGTGCTTATCGTGCTGAACCCGGCAGGCTCACGTTGACCTGACCGCACTGTCCGCGCTTCTCATGCGGGACAGATGACATCAGGGGCTATTGTACATGATATGATACGCCGGTGGCTACATCGGGTCTCACAGGATGCGAGTGCAGACTGGCGGCGACGGTCTTCGCGGACCTTTGAAAGGGAAACAGGAGAGAGATGGCAGAACGCAAACGTACAGTCAGCACCGGCACGGTGTGGGAGGATCTGGCAGGCTACAGCCGGGCCGTGCGTATCGGTGACCGCATTTTGGTGTCGGGCACGACGGCCACCGGACCGGATGGCCTGGTGGGCGGCGGGGATGCGGCGGAGCAGACGCACTACATCATCGACAAGATTGAGGCGGCCATTGAGCAGCTCGGCGGCCATTTGCAGGACGTGGTGCGTACGCGTATGTTCGTGAGCGATATGGCGCAGTGGGAAGCCGTGGCCCGTGCGCATGGCGAGCGCTTCGGCGATATCCGACCGGTGAACACGTTGGTGCAGGCAAAGTTGGTCGGCGAGCAGTACCTGGTGGAGATTGAGGCGGAGGCGGTGATCGGGGCGGGCGATGCGGGCTAGTCTGCGCTTGAACAACGACCTGTCCGTGGCGGACTATGTCGCTCTGGCGCAGCTCGCGGAGGAGCAGGGTTTCGACCAGTTCTGGGTCAGCAACGACCTGTTCCTGCGCAGTTGTCTGGCGATCCTGCCTGTCGTGGCGCAGCAGACGTCGCGCATAGAGATCGGTACGGGTATCCTGAACCCGTATACCCTCAACCCGGCGGAGATCGCGATGTACGCAGCGACGATGGACGAGGTGAGCGGCAATCGCTTCAACCTGGGGCTGGCGGCCGGGGCTGGGGATTTTCTACGCTGGGTTGGGCTGGGGCAGGCTGCGCCGCTGGCGACTGTGCGCGAGACGATCGATGCGATCCGGCGTCTGCAGGCGGGGGAGCGATCCGGAGATGACGGTCGCGTACTACAGTGGACGGACGAGGCGTATCTGCGTTTCAAATCGCCGCGCTGCACGCCCATCTACATCGGCGCCATGGGGCCGAAGATGCTTGCGTTGAGCGGAGAGGTCGCAGACGGCGTGCTGCCGCTGCTCTTCCCACCGGAGCATTATTTCGGCGTGCTGCCCTATCTGGAACAGGGGGCCGCGATCCGATCTGCTAGTCTTGGTGCGGTAGATGTGGCGGCGTGCATCTGGGTGTCGCTGTCGGAAGATCGGCTGGCTGCTCGATGGGTACTTGCACAGAAAATTGCGTACTATGGGCACGCGCTGGGGCCGTTGATCCTCGACCGGCTAGGACTCGTCAGGGAGGATTTTGCACCGATCGAGCGGGCGATGATGGTGGAGCGGGATGAGGAGAAGGCCATTTCGCTGGTCGATGACCGCATGCTGCGCATTGGCGTGGTGGGCGGGGCGCGGGACGTGATTGAGCGACTGGAGCCGCTGGTGGCGGCGGGAGTGCAGCATCTCAGCTTCGGTCCGCCGTTGGGGCCGGATCCGCTTGAGGCGATTCGGTTGCTGGGCGAGGTGGTGCGCTACTTCCGGGAGTAAGGCGGTTCCACGTTGTCGCGCTGGACTTCGTCCCACGGGATGGGGCTGACGTCATCGTGATGCAGCGTGCGCACGTCGTCGCGATCGACGCGCATGATGAGACGGCAGGCCGGGTCCGGGCAGACCACGCGGTTGTCGGTCTCCATCCAGTCGGCCGGGTGGTTGTGTCGCTGTTTGGCGGGCAACAGCGGGATCACCGACTGTAGTGCGTACAGGCAGAAGTCGGCGCCGTCCGGCAGCGAGAGCTTGCCGCTGCGCAGGTGGAAGCGGTCGCCGACCTGCATGTTGCACGTACAATTGCCTTCGATGGCCTCGACGACCACGGTGAGATCGTATAGCTCGAATTGGGCAGTTTGTTCCATGTCGTGGGTAGGAATCCACATGCTTCCCGGCACAGCATTCGCCGGTGAAGTATAGCGCACGCACGATGGAGTTGCAACGCCATGAGTTTGCATAATACTGGTGCAGGGCTCGAGTTTGCCCCTCGACCTGGGGGAAGCGCCACGGTAGGAAAAAGGACGCAGTGAGGAAATGAGCGATATGAGCCGCCGCATCAGCGTTGCGTTCCAAACCGACAAGCCTCTATCCGCCTACGGCGCGTTGGCGGAAATTGTGGAAGGCTATGGTTTCGAGGGCGTCAGCGTCTACAACGACATGCTCTATCAGCCTGCGTGGCTGCCGCTGCTGGAGATCGCACGCGCGACGCGGCGCGTGCGCATCGGCCCGGCCGCCGTCAATCCCTTCACATGCCATCCCATCGCGATTGCAGGGCAGATCGCACAGATAGACGAGGCGTCGCAAGGCAGGGCGTACCTCGGTCTGGCGCGCGGCGGCTGGCTGGACTTCGCGGGTCTGCATCCCGAGAAGCCGGTGACGGCCCTGCGCGAGGCATTCGCGTGCATTTCACATTTGCTCAGCGGCAATACAGATCCTCTTGCAGGCGAGGTCTTTTCCCTTGCGGGCGGGGACACGCTGCGCTGGCCGCTGCTGCGCCCGCAGATCCCATTCCTGCTCGGGTCATGGGGCGCGAAGACGATTGCCGCGTGTGTCGAGCAGATCGACGAGATCAAGATCGGCGGCTCCGCCAACCCCTGCCTGGTACCGCACTATCGACGCCTGGTAGACGCCGCGGGGGCGGAGCGTGGGGTGCGGAATGGCGTGGGTATTGCGCTGGGCGCAGTGACCGTCGTCGATAGGGACGGAGACGCCGCGCGCGCATTGGCGCGGCGCGAGGTGGCCCTCTATGTGCCGATCGTAGCTGAGCTGGACAGGACATTGCAGATCGAGCCGGAGTTGCTGGCGAGATTGCGCAGAGCCGCCGACGCGTACGATTTTGCGGCGGCCGGCGCGTTGATCTCGAATGAGCTGCTGCAGAAGTTCGCGTTTGCCGGCAGTCCGGACGACGTGGCGGAGCAGGTGAACGCCGTGTTCGAGGCCGGCGCCGGGCGCGTGGAACTGGGCACTCCGCACGGACTGAGCGAGGAAGCGGGGCTGCGCCTGCTGGGCGAGCGGGTGCTGCCGGCGGTGACCTGAGGCGCTCAAACAACACGCCTGTGACGCGCTCGAATTTCCTGCATCATGGATTGCATAGAAACTGCATAGAATCATAGATTTTGGCAATCATGATGACACGGCCACGACCGAGGGCAATGGAGTACAGCGAACGATACCGGCTGGCGAAAGCTATTCGCGGCGCATGGCGTCCGGCGGCGTGTGGTATACTACTTTGGATGGCACACGTACGGCGCATTGAACTCTCCAACGAAACACCCAGCGCAAAATCCAGGCATTTCTCTATTCATACCTTGTCGACCCAAGACGATTAGGAGGACACGTCATGGAATATCGAAGTCTCGGACGCACAGCGATGAAGGTGAGCCCCCTCTGCCTCGGCTGCATGATGTTTGGCGGCAAGACCGAGCCGCAGGACTCGTACGACATCATCGATGCGGCTATAGACGGAGGCATCAACTTCCTGGACACCGCCAACGTGTACAGCCGCGGGCGCAGCGAGGAAGTCACCGGCGAGGCGCTCAAACGCAACGGCAAACGCTACGAGATCGTGCTGGCGACGAAAGTACATGGCGCGATGGACGATGACGATCCAAACGCATACGGCAGCTCGCGGCGACACATCATCGAGCAATGCGAGGCGAGCCTGCGCCGTCTGCAGACCGACTACATCGACCTCTACCAGATTCACCGGCCTCGCTCGGACACGCCCATCGACGAGACGCTGCGGGCCTTGGACGACCTGATCCGGGCAGGCAAGGTGCGCTACATTGGAACGAGCACCTTTGCGGCCTGGCAACTGATGGAATCGCTCTGGGTATCGAAGGAGTTGGGGCTGAACCGGTTCGTGTGCGAACAGCCGCCCTATCACATTCTGGACCGCCGCATAGAGCGGGAGTTGATTCCTATGGCCCAAACGTATGGCATCGGGCTGATTCCGTGGAGTCCGCTGGCCGGCGGGCTGCTCACCGGCAAATACACGCGTGAGAATCCGTCTCCGGAAGGCTCGCGTTACGCTGATGTGTCAGGGAATCCGCGTTTTGCGGCTCGCAAGACGGAAGAGATCTACGACGTGGTAGAGGAGCTGACGCCAGTCGCCGGCGCAAAGGGCGCGACGTTGGCGCAGTTCGCCCTCGCCTGGGTCATGCAACAGCCGGGCGTGTCCAGCCCCATCATCGGGCCGCGCACCATGGAACAGCTTGTCGACAACCTGGGCGCGTTCGATGTGGAGATCACAGACGAGGACCGCGCGCTCGTAGACAGCCTGGTGCCTCCGGGCCGCATGGTGTCGCCGTTCTACGAGGCGGACTTTGGGCCGCATCAGTTTCGCTGGTAAGGCGCGTGAGGTATAGACAAATCGTGAACGCTGAGGCGCTGCGTGCGCTGTTGAAGGAAGTCGCCAATGGCGAGCGGGATGTGGAGGCCGCGCTGGCGGACCTCCGCACCCTGCCGTTTGAGGACATCGGATTCGCGACCGTGGACCATCATCGCGCGTTGCGCTGGGGATTCCCGGAGGTCATCTACTGCGCGGGGAAGACGCCGGAGCAGGTGGCCGGCATTGCGGAACGAATCGCCGCCCACAGTGCGCGTGTGCTGGGCACGCGGGCCTCGCGCGCCCACTACGATGCGGCCCGCGAGCGCATTCCCGAACTGCAATATCACGAGATGGCGCATTGTCTGTGGCTGGACCGCGAGCCGGAACGGTCGCGCTATGCCGGGGTGGTCGTCATCGCCGCGGGCACGAGCGATCTGCCCGTGTTGGAAGAGGTCGTGTTGACGCTCGACCTCATGGGCCACCTGCCCCTGCGCGTGCATGATGTAGGCGTGGCCGGGCTGCATCGTCTGGCGCCACATGTTGAGACATTGCAACAGGCGAACGTGGTCGTGGTTGTGGCCGGAATGGAGGGCGCCCTGGCAAGCGTGGTCGGCGGCATTACGCAGGCGCCGGTAATCGCGGTGCCGACGTCTGTGGGCTATGGCGCAAGCTTCGGCGGGCTGGCCGCACTGCTCGCCATGTTGAATAGTTGTGCGACGGGCGTGGCAGTGGTAAATATCGATAACGGATACGGTGCAGGGCATATGGCGGCGACGATTAACGAACGGATCGTGACCGCCGGATTGCGTAGTGAAGAGGGTGAATGATGCAGCAGAACGGGAATGGGACGGAATCTGCGGACGCGATGGCGGTTGAACTGCCGGCCGGCGTGGCGGCCAAGCTGGAGCGCCTGCGAGATATCGTGCGCGGGTACGGCTCGGCGTTGGTGGCGTACTCCGGCGGCGTTGACAGCGCTCTGGTATCGTTGGTGGCGCATCAGGAGTTGGGCGACCGGGCGATGGCCTGTATTGGCGTATCGCCGAGTTTTCCGCACGCGTGAGATGCGGGAGGCGGTGAAGCTGGCGGAGTCGGTGGGCCTGCCGTACCGGCTGGTGGACACAGAGGAGCATCTGGATCCGAAGTATGCCGCCAACCCGGTGAACCGCTGCTATTTCTGCAAGGCGGAGTTGCACGATCGTCTGGCGAGGATTGCGGCAGAGGAGCGATGGGCGGTCGTCCTGGACGGAAACAACGCCAGCGACCTGGGCGATTTTCGACCCGGGTCAGGAGCCGCCAAAGAGCGGGGCGTCCACTCGCCGCTGCAAGATGTGGGCATCACCAAGGCCGGAGGTTCGCCAAATCGCGCAGGCGTTGGGACTGCCGGTGTGGGACAAGCCCAGCATGGCGTGCCTGTCGTCGCGTGTTCCGCACGGAACTGCGATTACGCCGGAACTGCTGCGCCAGATCGAGGCGGCGGAGGACGTGCTGGTGGAGCTGGGCTTTCGTCAGTTTCGTGTGCGACATCACGGCGAGATCGCGCGGCTTGAGCTGCCGCTGGAAGACTTCGAGCGGGCTATCTCTGCGCACGAGGCGATCCACTCGGGCATCACCGAAGCAGGCTACAAGTTCGTGGCGCTCGACCTGGCCGGGTTCCGCAGTGGTTCGCTGAACGGAGCCAACAGCGGATCGGTCGTGGCGCTTGCCGAGGTGGGATCTGGCGTGATCGGGTACTTGGACATGCCTTCCGGCATCTCCGGCGACATGTTCCTGGGATGCCTCGTCGATGCGGGCTGGCCCATGGCGTCGGTGCAGGAGATTCCCGGCCGGTTGGGGCTGCCCGCGAATGCGTGCACGATTGGGCGCGAGGATGTCGTGCGCGGCGCCTTGCGCGCGACGTTGGTGAAGGTAGCGGCGGCCGAGACAGACACGCATCGCCATCTCGGCGACATCGAGGAAATGATCGGGCGTGCGGAGCTTTCGCAGGCCGTGAAGGATGCGGCCATCGCTGTCTTCCGCCGGTTGGCGCGGGCCGAGGCGCACGTCCACGGGACGAGCGTGGATGACGGTGCATTTCCACGAGGTCGGCGCCGTGGACGCCATCGTCGACATCGTTGGCGTTTGCACAGGGCTGGACGCACTGGGCATCGATAAACTGTATGCGTCCGCGTTGCCGCTTGGGCCCGGATGGACAAACAGCGCGCATGGGCGGATTCCCTTACCGGCTCCGGCCACGTTGGAGTTGCTGGCCGAGGCGAATGCGCCAGCGCGTCCGGCTCCGGGTCCGGGCGAGTTGGTGACGCCCACAGGCGCGGCATTGGTGTGCGAACTGGCTGAGTTCCGGCAGCCGGCAATGCAGTTGCGGCGCATTGCAGTGGGCGCGGGCAGCAAGGAATTCGCGTGGCCGAACGTGGCGCGACTGTGGCTGGGTGAGCCCGAGGGCGTTGCGGGCGATCTCGTCGTATTGGAGACGAATATCGACGACATGAGCGCGGAGTTGTTCCCCGCCATCCAGGAGGCCCTGGTTCGCGAGGGCGCCCTCGACGTGTGGACGACGCCGGTGTTGATGAAGAAGGGCCGGCCTGCGACGGTGCTGAGCGTGCTGGCGCCGGCAGACTGTGAGCAATGCGTGGCGGACGCGGTGCTGCGCGAGACGACAACGCTGGGAGTTCGCGTGCATCGCGTTCACCGGCACGAGGCCGAGCGTGCGTTTGAGGAGAGTGGAGACGGACTTCGGCATCGTGTCCGTCAAGCTGAAGTGGGTGCACGGCGCGCTGTATTGGCGTGAAGCCGGAATATGAGGAGTGCGCGCAATTGGCGAAGAAACACGGAATACCCGTGCGCGTCGTCGTGGAGCATGCACAGGCGGTGGCGAACCAGCGTTTCCGACCGCGGCCGGTGAAGGATCAGTAGTAGGAAAGTCTGGCGACAGGCGTCGCCGATACCATCAGAATCTACGATCAAGTGAATATAGCAATCACGTTTTGAGGAGCCAACTGATGATTCGCAAACAGCCATTTGGTGGGACGGGGCACATGAGCACGGTGACGCTTTTCGGCGCCGCCGCCCTGGGCAGGGTAACGCAGGACGAGGCGGATCGCACCCTGGACCTGCTGCTCGAGTACGGCGTGAACCATATTGACACGGCGGCAAGCTACGGCGATGCGGAGTTGCGCATCGGCCCGTGGATGGGAGCGCATCGCAAGGATTTCTTCCTCGCCACGAAGACCGGCGAGCGCACGTACGCGGCCGCGAAGGAAGAGTTACACCGTTCGCTGGAGCGTTTGCAGGTGGATCAGGTGGACTTGATCCAGTTGCACAACTTGGTCAACCCGGACGACTGGGATACAGCCATGGGGCCCGGCGGCGCGCTGGAGGCAGTGGTCGAGGCGAGAGAGCAAGGACTGGTGCGCTTCATCGGCGTGACGGGGCACGGGCTGGCCATACCCGTCATGCACCGGCGAAGTCTGGAACGCTTCGACTTTGACAGCGTGCTGTTCCCCATGAATTACCCGATGATGAATAATGCTCGCTACGCGGCCGATGTGGAAGCCCTCATCAGTCTGTGTGAAGAGCGGAATGTAGCGATTCAGACCATCAAGTCGATCACGCAGGGACCGTGGGCAACGGAAGAGCGTTCTCGCTCGACGTGGTACCGCCCGCTGGAGGATCAAGCCGAAATCGATTTGGCGGTGCATTGGGTATTGGGTCGCCCGGGCGTCTTCCTGAACACCGTGGGCGACATCCACGTGCTGCCCAGAGTGCTTGACGCAGCCAGCCGATATGAGGAGCGTCCGTCTGGCGAGCTGATGGAGGCGCTGGTGGCGGAGGCGCACATGTCGCCGCTTTTCCTGGGATAAGTTGCTGGAGCAGAACCGGATAGGTGAGAAACAACGGGAGCGCATCCGTACGGATGCGCTCCCGTTGTTTGGCGGTTGGTGCGGCCCCAATCCCTACTCCACGATGACGTAGTCGGATGCGCTGCGTCCGAAGACCTCCGGTGAGTACATTTCCTCAGCCTTGGCCGGAGGAACGACGTATTCTCCGGGCGTGGCGGCGCGGGCGACGTAGCTGTACTGGTAGACGCCGTCCCAGAGCAGGGTGGTGAATGCCTCGGCGCGGGCGTCGCGCAGATTCTGATGCTCGTACCAGGGTCCCCACCACCAGCGGTAGGGCGCGGGCTCGACATCGCCGTCGTCCGGCGTGCTTTCGGACACGGCCAGCGCGGGGTTGATGCTCTCCAGCCCGGCCGGCAGGGGGTCGATTAGGGCCACGTGATAGCGTCGCGTGTTGGCGACCATGTCGATGCGGATTCGGACGCGCGCGCCGGCCTTGATGCGCCACGTTCCGTCCTCGTCGCGTTGCACGTCCTGCGGGTCGTCCACGGCCTCGTAGGTGCGCCGCACGGTGAAGCCCATGTCCAGGGGATCGAGCCGCAGGTCATCCGGAGCATAGCGCATACCCAGGCGATAGTATAGGCGTCCCACGCCATCCTTCTGCAAGATGAGGTCGAGCAGCCCATCGTCCGCGGGCGCCTCCGTCAGGTAGGCCATGGGTACGGCAGTGGAACGCGTGTCGGTGGAGTAGCCCTCGAATTCATGGGCGGCGACGTAGGTGTCGCCGAGCCACATGCGGGCCACGAAGTCGGGCGTCTGCGCCTCGAAGGTGTTGAAGTAGCGGTCGAGGGCCAGCAGCACGAAGACATTCTCCTGTGTGTTGCGCCAACGTCCGGCAGAGCGGTGGGCGAGCAGGCCGTTGACGACCTTGGGTATGAGGTCGCTTTCGGGGTCATCGTTGATCATGGCGTCCAGTACAACCGCGTCCGTGCGGCGGTCGCTGTGGAGCATGATGTATTCGTCATCGCCGTATGAGGTGAAGAAGTTGGCGGCCCCGGGCGTCTCGACGGCGCTGTTGTTGATATGGCGACGGATTTCCTCCACTTCTTGCGTCGAGGCCGGGTCGCCGGCCAGCACCTGCCAGAGCCAGGCGACGGCCTCCAGCGACTGGTCGTCCAGCGGTTTGCTGTTCAGCAAGTCCCGCGCTTTGAGCGTATCCACGTCGCCCATCAGGTCACGTACGTACAGGGCGTATGCGCTCAGGGCATGGCGTGTCTGCTCGCCGTACCAGCTGGGATAGTAGCTCTCGATGTCGCGCAGGTGCTGCAAGGCCAGTTGCAGCGTCTCCTCCGGCACGAGGTAGCCCTTTGATCTTCGCGCGTTGGAGGGCGTGCGTTGCGTGGATGCTGTAGATACGGGATGGATGGATCGCCTTTGGACCACACAGGGAAACCGCCGTCCATGTTCTGCATCTGCTGCAGGCGGGCGATGTCTTTCTGGACCGCTGCGTTCAGTTCCTCGGGAGAGGGCAACTCCTCCGCATCGAAGGCGGTCAGCACGTCGCGCAGGGCAGCGATGCCGAGGATGCGGGAAGCGATCTGCTCGGAGCATTCGAAGGGATAGGTCACCAGGTAGATGACGGCGTCGGTGAGGGCCTGGAGCGCGGTGGAGGAGGTGTTGACCTCCAGGCCGCCGAACTGCGGTGAATACGCCGGTCGGGGCAAGCACAGGCTGGACGATGGCGCCTTCGTCGATCACGCCATAGGTGGCGAAGGCTTCGGTCGTGGCCGGGGTGTAGACGGGCAACTCGACGATGGCGGCGTCGGCGATAGTCACCGGATGCCGCACCGATCTGTACGCGTGTCGTTCCGGCGCTTGAGGTTGTGGCCGGGAAGCGCACTTCGCGGCGATCATTGGCGGGGATTTCGATCTGCTGGCCGAGGCCGTCTCCCAAGTCAAGATTGGCGGCGCGCAGGGCGACGTCGACGGTGAGCGGCGCGTCGGTCTGATTCTGGATGACGATGGGCAGCTCGAAGCGGTCGCCGAAGTTGAGGAAGCGCGGTGCGGCCGGCCGTACCATGAGCGGCAGCCGGGCGGTGATGTTCGTCTCTGCCGGCGCCGAAGAGCTTGTCGCCGGCGACGGCGCTGACCATGACACGGTAGCGTGTCAGGTTGTCGGGAAGCTTGATTTCGATCGTGGCGCTGTCCATCTGCGTCGGTGCGCACGGCGGGTTCGAAGACGGCCAGCGGGTTGAAGTCGGCGCGAACGGTGATGGACGACGGTGTTTCCGCGGCTGCGTCGCGTCCGCCAGCGCGGACGTTCGACGAGCCCCATCATCCGCTGCAGCCGCTTCGGCGGCCGGCATAGCGGCCGCCATCGTGGGCATGGGCGCACCCATGCCTTCTTCCGCCACGTCCAGGCCGATCAGCCGCCGCCGCCCGCGAACAGTCGCGTCGTCGAACTGCGCCGCGCTGGCGAGCACGATGCTGTTGCGGCCGTAGTAGCTGTCGACGCCAGCGGACATCGGACGGTAGAACGTGTCGAGCGGATTGGCCAGCGTGTAGTTGGTAAGGGCGAGGATGGCCTCGTCCACCACGACGACGGCAAGCTCTGCGTTTTCGACGGGCATACCGTTCGCATCGACCACAGCCACGTCAAGCGTGGTTTCTTCGCCCGGCTGCAGTTCCGTCGCAGCCGGCTCCACAGTGAGCGACAATTCTCTGACTGAGCGGCGGTATGTCGAGCGTCAGAGAACCGGATGCGTAGGCCGGGCGCGCGGGGCAGATCATCCCGGGCCTCGCCGTTGTCGTCGATACGCGGGCGCTGAACCGACGAGGTCGACGCTGATGTGCAGGTTGGGAATCTGTTCGTCCAGGATGGGCACGCGCAGGGTGTACGTGGAGCCATCCATGGTGAATGGCTCGGTCGAGACGATGCCATTGCGGCGCAGTGAGAGCAGTCCTTCCGCCGGCGCAAAGGGGGATTGCACTAGAATCTCGGCCACGTCTCCGGGCTGGTATGTTTCCTTGTCGGGAATGAGGATGGCCTCTTCTTGCTGCGACGTTGCGAGCAGGCGGTCGTTGGCCGCCGCTGACCCAACGCGTGAACTCGCTGTAGTTCTCGCGTCCCATGCTGTCCTGGATTGTGGCGCTGATGCGATACTCGCCGCCGATGGAGGTTTCGAACGTGCAGGAGACGGGCTCCGCCTGCGAACCGACAGTGCAGGTCTGAGGATCGACCTCCTTCTCGACCCATGCGCCTTTCTCGTACTTCCACTCGAGGCGCACGGCCGTCATGTTGATGGACCGATCCTCGACCGGCTCACCGTCAAGGTCGGTGACGATGGCGTCGATGACGAGCGGCTCGCCCGCCTCCACAAAGGTGCGTCGCTGCGCATGCCCACATAGAGTTCGGCCGGATGAACGAGCAGGTTCGTGGTTGAGGCCCAGGCTTGGCGGTTGACGTCCATGACGACGGCTTCGGCGGTGACTGCGTAGGGGCGTGGCTCACTCGCTGTCGGGAAGCCGATGTTCAGATAGTGGGCGCCGGCTGCATCGGTTGTGGCGGAGTAGCTGGCTGTACGTATAGTCGCTCCCATAATAGGGATCGTAGTACGGCTCGTAACAGCCCCACCACGGCGTCCACATGCCGAATGTGAAGTCGGGCCAGTTGGGGGGTGAGTAGGAGCCGGGGCTGGCGGAGACGTTCCAGTCGGTTTCGGCGTTGGGCAGTGGGCCGCCTGCAAAGTAGCCGGCGTGGACGGACACGGTGGCGTCGCCGCCGATGAAGAAGGGGCCTTCGCTTTCGGGTCGGGTCTTCACCTCGAATTCGGGCCGGCGGAACTCCTGGATCTGGAAGCTGTGATAGTAGTCCGTGCTGTAGACGTCCGCAGTCGGTTGAGACGGATAGGTAGATTTCGGCGTGGCCCAGGTTGGCGTTCTCCGGCAGAGTGAAGGCAAGATCAAAGCCGCCAAGATCGTTCACGTCCGTGATTTCGTCGACCAGTTGGTTGCCTTGGGGATCGATGACCTGGTAACGGACGGACGTGGCGCCGGGCAGGAGGGAAACGTCCGCATCCTGGCGAGAACCGATCTGGCGCACCCAGCCCTTGACGTGCACCTCCTCGCCGGGGCGATACATGGCGCGGTCGTCGAAGACGTGCCAGCGTACCGCGTCGGAAACGGGGCGTGCGTTCCAGCCATCGTCACCCCAGTAGTACATGTGACTGGGGCAGGAAGGCCGTATCGCTGCTCCTTCTGCGGCGACGAGGATCGGCTGCGGGGATTGCGGCAGTGCGATGCGGGCAAGGCCGTTGGCGTCCGAAGAAGTGTCGTTGCGCGTCGCCGAGCGCCAGCTCGACGTCTGCCATCGGCTCGCCGTCATGCGAGCGACGTCGTCCACGCCACCATCTCGCTGTGATCGACGAATGCGTCCAGGCCGATCTGCGTGACCTGGACCCACGCCTGCAACAAGTCGCCCGGTGCGTGGATCGCGGCGCAGAAGCGATGTCAGGGGCTGGTCCACGACAACGATGAGATGACCGGTGTCACCGTCCAGCGCTGAAGACAGGTCGACGGTCGTTTCGGCCAGCGTGTCCGGTTCGGCCTCGATGGTGATGACCTTGGAGAGCACCTCCTGGCCGGGCGGGGTGAATGTCGAGCCGTCGTACCGATACTGCCGCAGGTACTCCTGATAGGCGGGCCAGTCATGCGGCAGTGACGGCAAACGCGCGGACGCGCAGCCGGTCGTAGTTGATGGAATAGAAGGTGACTGACGGCGGCTTGCAGCGACGGATCGACGGTGATCAGATTGCGGTCGAGTCCGATGAGCGCCTGCGGCGCCGAACCGGTCTCAAATGTGAGTTCGGCGTCTTTGCCAAGCGTCTGACCGAAGATGTCCTGGATCGCTGCCGTCCACGGTGACCTGATAGGTAGTGCGGCCGGCTGTCTGCCCGCGAATGCGCAGCGTAGTGCCGAACACCTCGATGATCTGACCGGGAATCTCAGGCGTTGACGGTGACCTGCGCTTCGTCGAATAGCGTCAGATCGAGCGGTTGTTGAAGACGATCTCGAACGGCGTGAGGGGCGGGCAGTCCGCGGCGTCGTCGTAGTAGCCGCAGCGATGCGGTCGATGCGCAGCGGCGCGTAGGTGCTGGAAGCTGTAGGATTGCACCTCGTTCTGTCGTCAGCGGCCCTTCGGCTGACGGCGTGCCCGGGCCAACGTTGACGACGACGGTCGTGTCTGACGGGAGAGCTCGTCCGGGCGGAATGCGAGCCAGCGATTCTCGCCGCTGTTGTCGCGCAGTTGTTCTGATGCGCTTGTCGGCCTCGATCTCTTCATCGGTGGCCAGGCGCACGGGATAGGTTCTGCCGGACGCAGTGACCTGGATGGTGTCAAGTACGGCTTCGGGATCGATACGTTGGTCGAAGGCGATGAACAGGAGCGGATCACGCGGCTGCGGAGCCGTAGCTTGGCTCGCTGCGCAGTACGCGTGGCGCGGGCGTGGTAAAGGTCCAGCGTACGGTCTCGGCAAGGACGCCGCCGGTGGCCGATGCCGTGCCCGGCGGCACTTCGGCGTGTACTCGGTCGCCATGGGGAATCGCTCGCCCTCCTCTCCTGCATACTCGAAGGAGAGCGTCTGTGTGCCGATCCACTTCCAGACGCCGGGCAGCTCCGGCGTCAGCGTCACCGGAACATCGGCGCCGGACGAGGTCCTCCAGCGTGGCCAGGGGAACCATCGGCTGGCTAAAGGTCACGTTGAGGAACGGGGCCAGCCGGACCTCGCCCTCCGGCGCATAGCGCAGGACCTCCAGCGGTCCGCTTTCGACTGGCGCGGGCGGACTCTCAGTCTCGGCCGGCGGGAAGGCTTCTTCGATAGTCTCGCCGGTGCGCGGCGGGGGCAGCGGCTGCGGGGGCAGACGAAAGCTCACTTCATCCGTGGCCTCGACGGGTAGCGGTGGGAGCCTGTCGAGCAGCTCCGATGTCTCGTCCGCCGAAAGCGGTTGTGTAGGGGCGAGCGGCGGCGCGTCGACCTGAACGGGCTGCTGCGCACCCTCGCTGAGGACAAGCTGGAGCCCGCTTTCGGATTCAGAGGCGGGTTCCGAGCCGGGATCTACGTGTCGGATTCTGTGCGTCGATCATGATGGGTGACCTTGCGGCAGAGTGACGTTGGCGAAAACGGGGGGATGACCAGGCTGACGATGATCATCAGGCCGAAGCGCTGTGGCGATTCGGATGCGTGGTCGGACATATCGGTTCTTGCGCTGCATGGTCATCTCCTCGTGACGGATTCATGGCGACGTATGCGAAAGGCGTCGAACGCCATAGCGTACAGAGAATGACGGATCTCGGTTCGCGTACTTGCGGCGTTGACCGGTAGACGGAGATGCGGCGATGAATGTTCCGGTTCGCACACGCCGAACGAGCGACGGTCGGGTCTATTCCCACGCTGGCCCGATCAGCAGCAGTTTCGGGGAGCTATGAGCCAAAGAGCGATGAATAGACGAAGTGCAGCAGCAGAGTAGAGCGGACCGGCTCCCAGCCAGATGAGGACGGAGTATTTCAGGCTGTTGCCAATGAAGACCGCACCCAGGAAGATGGGGATGGGCATGCGCAACATGCCGGCGATGATGCCGACGAGATCGAAGAAAGGGAACGGTATGGAGGCCAGGACGAGTATGACGGCGGCGCCATATTTGCCGGTGAAGAAGTGGATGCGCTCGAAGTGCGCTCGCCGCTCTTCCGGAACGAGCGCGGCTCCGGTGGCTCCTGCGAAGTAGCCTGTGAGTTCGCCCAGATGCGCTCCCGGCGGCCGCCACTACGCCAAGCAGCAGCGGATCCAGCGCCGTGCCCATCGCGATCAGTAGCGCAATCCCCGGCGCAGGAAGGATGATAGTGGCGCTGGATATGAGTCCGATCAGGAATGCGCCGAGATAGCCCCAGTGGCCGAGCGCAAGCACCCACTGGGGGTTGAGGGCTACCCAAACGCTGCCCGCGACGATGAGTACGACGAAGGCGAGAATCGTCATCAAGCGAGCAACAGGCGCAGCGCCGTTGCGCTAGAATTGTGCACTGCTCATGAGAGACTGTGCACTTCTTCGCTGCGTGACGAAGTACGCGTTTGTTGCGCCTGACATGGGAGCGGCAATGTAGGGTTCCGTACGTGCGGAATTATCAGTCGTGTGCGAGCCGATGATTCGGTGAATTATGGTTACTCGATGGTATCTTCAGTGTCAAGTTGGGCAGCACGTCGAGCCCTTCCATCACCTGGCCGAAAAAACCTAGCTGGCCCTGGAATTCGGGCGGCGGCTGTGACGAGCGCCAGCAAGACTTGGCTGCTGCTGCTCAGGATCGTATCGCCGGCAGGGTTTTCGACAGGTATGTAGGTCATGATACCGAGATTGAGTTCGATGTCCGAATTCAGTTCGGCGGCGATCTTGTAGCCGGCGTCGTTGAGCGGATTGTCGTCCGGCAGACCGAAGATGATGGAATCGTCCGGGCGACGAGATTGATGGGCGTGTCGTCGTAGAAGCCGAGGTCGGCGAGCACGACGAAGTTGTTCACAGAAACTGGGCGCCACTTCAGCGAAGAGCTCTACGACTAAGTCGCCTTGGCTGGTGCTGATGACGGCCTGGTATTGTGCGTCGCTGTCGATCACCATTTCGGGCGGCGTGTTGAAGTAGTTCACGCGCGTCGGCCGGCTCGATGTCTGCCAGCGGGCGGTCATCCGCGTCCAGCGCACTGGGTGCAAAGGGCGTGGGCGTGGCAGTGGGCGTGGGCGTGGGCGGCGAGGGCGTCGGTGTGGGCAGGATGCTGACGTCGGATTCTTCGATGTCGATGCCGTAGACCAGGTCGCCTGTGCAGGCCGGCATCGATCTGCGGGTCAATGCGTGTGATGTCGGCCAGCACGTCCTCGCCTTCGATGACTTTGCCGAAAATGGTATGGCCGCCGTTCAGCCATTCGGTGGGGGAGAAGGTGATGAAGAATTGGCTGCCGTTGGTGCCGGGCCCGCGGTTGGCCATGGCGAGCAGGCCGGACTGATCGAATTCCAGGCCAGGGAAGAACTCATCCTCGAACAGATAACCGGGGCCGCCTGCGCCGGTGGCGGCAGGATCTCCGGCCTGGGCCATGAAGCCGTCGATGACGCGGTGGAAGGTCGTGTTGTCGTAGAAGCCTTCACGCGCCAGGAAGACGAAGTTGTTGACGGTATTAGGCGCACGGTCGGCGAAGAGTTGAACCTTGATGTCACCTTTTTCCGTGCGGAGCGTGGCGTAGTAGTACGCATCGGGGTCGATCATCATCTCCGGTGGCGCGTCGTACATGTCGACACGCTGGATCGGCTCCAGCGCGGCAGCCGGTCCGCGCTCACCGGTCAGCGGTGACGAAGCGGACGACTGCGCAGCGGCGGCTGCGGGGCGTCTCGACGATGGGCGACTCGGCGGCGCTCTGCCCTGCGTCGACAGGAAGTGCGGCTCCGTCCGGCCGGACGTTCGGGGCGCCACATGCGCTCAGCACGAGGGCTGCAATTAGGGCGATCGCGAGAAGCAAGAAGGGAGTGCGATGGATTGCGGGCGCGTGAAATGCCGCATTGTCTGGGACCGAATTCAAGATATGCTCCTGACACTAACGATGTTTGGTTCCGAGTACGGTTTGCTTCCGATACAGTATCGTGTTCGGAATTCGTCTTCCCAATTCTATTCCGAAGCAGTCGCCGCCTGCGCCACGCTTTGGTCGGCGGTTTGCCTATCGTCTCCCTGTGACTCCCTGACGCCGCCCCTCCATAGTTCCAGACGCCAGATGGCAACAAGAGAAACGAGTGCTGCGCCGCATGCCGATGACGAGCGCTTCCTTCCATGTGGCCTGGGTCAAGAACACCGCGGCCAAGCCAACGGCGCAACCCAGCAGATAACAGAGCAGTACGGCTTCGCGACGGCTGCCAGTCAATGCGGCGAACCGGTGGCTGAGGTGGTCCTTTCCCGGCGTGGTCAGGGGATTCTTCCCACGTCTCAGCCGGCTGAAGAACACAAGCGTTGTATCGAATACGGGCACGCCAAGCACAAGGATCGGGATCATCCATGTGATCATGACGCTGTTGGACGGGAAGCGAAGTTTGATGCCGACGGCGGCCAACAGAAAGCCAAGAAAGAGCGAACCCGTATCTCCCATGAAGATATGGGCCGGATTCCAATTATACACAAGAAAGCCTGCACACGCACCTGCAAGGGCGGCTGCAAGCGCGCCGACGAGATACTGTCCGCTCATGGAGGCCAGCAGCGTGAAATAGATGGCGGCGATCATGGCGATGCCGCCGGCCAGGCCGTCCATGTTGTCGAGTAGATTCAGTGCGTTCGTGATGCCGATCACCCACACGAACGTGATGACAATGTCCAGCCAAGACTGGAAGATTCGTACCTGGACGCCGCTGTAGATGAGGATGCCGGCAGCCAGGAATTGACCGAGTAGCTTCACGTAGCTGCCCAGGCCCCAGCGGTCGTCGGCGATGCCCATAAGGCTGATAAGGGTGGCGCCGACGAAGATGCCGACCACCTGGTTGACGTAGGCCCTGTCGCCGTAGAGGAGCAGCACGGCGACGAATGCCACATAGATGGCGGCGCCGCCCAGCAGCGGCACGGGATGCGTGTGGATCTTTCGTTGATTCGGCTGATCCGTGACGCCGTAGCGGAGCGCGAGGCGACGAATGAGCGGTGTGGCTCCGATGGCCACGGCCAAGGCGCTGGCGGCGATCAGCAGGTAGGGAGTCATATGCCGGAGGTGACTCCGCACGAGGTTGGCGCTATCCAGGCGGTGGAGATGGGGCTCGACTTTGACGCAGGCGGCGTGGCGAGATGGACATCGAGTCTCTGGAGTCTGCTGCGCTCGGCAGCAGCCTGTTCCGCTCGGCGGCTATCGGCATGTCGGCAGTGATCACCCCTCCCCCTCTATTACAACGATCAGCTCTTCGACGGCGGGTCGCTGCTCGGCATTCGCAAGTGTCAGCGCCTGGCGGGCGAAGCTCAAGGCATCCGTGGGCTGGCCGGCCTGCTGCAGGATTTGGGCGATCGCGAAGGGGTGCTCGAATCTGTCGGGTTGGAGCTCCGTCAACCGGCGCAGGGCGTCGACAGCGCCGTTCAGGTCCTGCTGGGACAGATAGAGATTGGCGAGGATGCCAAGCGTGTCGGCGTTCGCCGGTTCAATGCTTCGCATCGCCTCATAGTGTGTGATGGCTTCGTCGATGCGACCGTCCATCTGATACAACTGCGCGGCCAGTTGGTGCGCGGCCATGACCTCGTCGACCCGATCCGGGTTTGTGGCGGCAAGGCTTTGCTCCGCCCATCGGATGGCATTCGTCGATGAGTTCGAGATCGCGATAGTTCAACGCAAGATTTCGCATGGCGGCGGCGTTGTTGGGCTGCAGTTCGACGACCTTAAGCGTAGCTTCCACGGCTTCGCCGAGGTTGCCTTGACGTGCGGCTGCAACGCCGAGGAAGCTGTATAGCTGTGCGCTGCGAGGAATCTCTTCGATCCCCTTGCGTAGCAACTCAGACGCCTTCTCGAGAGCTTCTTCGCGCTCGTAGAAATCCGCCAGTAGCAGATAGGTCTGATCATAGCGCTCGTCGAGCGAGAGGCTGTGGAGATAGGCTGCTTCGGCGAGATCGCGTTCGCCGCGCGCCAGGTGCACGTTTCCTTTTTCGTTCCAAAGGTGAGCGGCGTTCGGGCTGAGCTGTACGGCCATGTTGTAGGCGTCAACGCTCTTGTCGAGCAGCGCCTGGCGCTGGTCTTGCAAGTTGCTGAAGTCCGCCCAAGCCCGGTACAGGCGGGCAAGGTTGGCGGTGTGGTCGGTATTGAGCGGGTTGACGCGCTGGGCTTGCATGAGCACGATCTCGGCGGCGCGCATCAGCTCTTGCCGGCCCATCTGGCTGACCTCTTGCGGCGACAGGTTAAGAACGACGTCCAGGCCGGCGTCGGCGGGAAGGGGGACCGCGCCCTCGGCCGGCGCCTGCTTTGCCTGCTCCAGGAGGGCTCGACCGAGGAAGAGCATGTAGTGATCTTCGGTGCGGCGGGCGTCTAGTGCACGGCGGTAGAGCTCGACACTGCTGATCCAGTTGCGCTGTGCGTCGAATTGCTGGCCCTGCTTGTAGATCGTGTCCGCGCGCACGAGCGCGATGTTGACGGTGTTGACCACATACAGACGCGAGGAGAGTGAGGACGACGCCGGTGGCGGCGCCCGCGATCCAGTGCGACGCTGCGGGGAGGCGACGGTCTCGCAGCCACGGCCAGGCATAGACCGCGCCGGCGGCCAGCAGCCAGGCGATGACGATCCATGTGTAGATGGCGAAGTGACCGGATACCTGGGCAAGCTGTCTGTCGAGGTCCGCGCCGGCCTGGCTGGGCAACATGCGTGAGGCTTCCAGCAGTCCGTAGACGAACCAGCCGCCCCAAAGGATGAGTGCGTGCAGGGCATAGCCGCGCACCCACCAGCTCGCTGACGGCGACCGGCGATGCTGAAGTGATTCGGCGGCACAGGCCGATGGTGGCCGCGACAAACCAAGTGAAAAGCATCAGGAACAGGATGGCGGGACTGCGGGGGAACTCACCCTCGACGCTGCGCCGCGTGATGGAGCCAAAGAGAATATCGAGCGTTTGCGAGACGTGGCGCGTATTGGTCGTGTAGATGAACACGAAGGTCAGGAATACTAGCAGGTCCGTCATGACGGTGGTGGCGACAGACGGGAGCGCAGGTGTCACGCTGCGTTCGGATGGCAGGGCGAGTCTGCCGTTTGCCGCGGCGGACTCTTGCGTTGTTGTTGGCGGCCTGGGGAATAGGCTGCGTTGCGGCATGCCGATGCGGCTTCGGTAATGGCGAAGGCTTCGGGGGCGGCCCAGCGCATGCCCAAGACGAGGAGGAGAGCTGTGTATACCCAGAAGTAGGTGCGAGTGGCGGCAATGGCGATGCCGAAGTGGATCTCGGTGAAGTGGGCGGCAAGGGTCGCCATCAGCGTGATGATGAGCAGTTGGCGAGGCAAGTCGCCGGGCTCGGATGATAAGCTGGGGTGGAGGAATGCGGCGAGCGTGACGTAGGCGCCCAGGCCAAGCATCATTCCGGCGGGCAGCGCAACGCCAAAAAAGCGCCAGCTCCCATCGTACCAGTAGAAGACAAGGACGAGGGCCAGGCTGCAGGCCAAGAGCAGACCGCCGTAGAGAATGGAATCGCGCTTGTTGACGAGCAGGCCGAGCCAGCGCAGCGCCCAGTAGAAGATGGCAATGAAGAGCGTCAGATAGGCGAGGAAGCCGAGGAGGCCGGTGATGACGAGAGCGTCCCAGGTCTCGTTGTGCGCGCGATCCGGGCTGGCGTTGCGCGCCTCGAGTTGGGCCAGTTCAGGCGGATAAAACGGATTGTAGGCGATCCACATGGCTTCGGGCCCGTAGCCCACCAGCGGTCGCACTGCGTTGATGCTGTCCAGGGAGCCGTCGGGGTAGATGAGCGGTTCGTGGGGACGGACCATTTCTTCGGCGCCTTGCCAGATCAGCACGCGCACGCGACCCGTGCCGCCGCCGGACTCGAGCAGAGTGGTCAGCCGTCCAATGTGGGGGACGGAGCGCAAGCCGGAGAACATGGGCAGCGTGTTGGCGGCGACGAGGAGCACGGCGCCGGCCACGCCGATGGACACCCAGATGGCGGTCCACGTGCGATGGCGCTTGGGCCGTAGGGCTGTGAAGAGCAGCAGCACGAAGAGATAGAGCCCAAGCATCCACCCAAGCCACGGGCCGCGGCTTTGGGTCCAGAAGATGGCGAGCGCCTGCACCATGAGGACGAACAGGTAGGCGCCCCCGGCGAGGGCCGTGGACATTTCCTGTTCATCGTCCCCGCTTTCGGGTTTGTAGCCGAGCAGGTGGGCGAAGCTGCTGTAGACGCGCTCGAGGGTGAAGAAGAAGGCCATGATGAGGTATGCGGCCAGGAAGATGGCGTTGCCGGCGTTGGCCGCGATGCGGGTCTGCACGTCGCCACCCCAAGGCAACGGGTCGATGCCGTAGTGTTGCACGATGCCGTAGATGGCGATGGGCAGGCTGGTGAGAATGACGGCGTGTTGCAGGCGACGCATCTGAATCGGCTGGCGCAGGTGGCCCATCGTGATGAGGGAAATGGTGACGTAGCTGAGAAAGGTGTAGGTTCCCTGCAGACGCTGGTAGGAGCCCCACCAACTGACGAAGCGGGCGACGCTGAAAGCCGTGCTGATCAGATAGGCGACGACCAAGAGCAGGATGGGCAGAAGAAGGGGCGTGTGCAGTAGGCGGGAAAACCAGGACGGAGACTCGGGCTTCCGCATCCTCCAGTTTGCCTTCACCGGGAAGGGCGGCGTATGCTGGCAGCCAGAGGTCGCCGCTGTTGGCGAATTTGGTGAGCCAGGCGATGGCATGATCAGCGCGATGGTGCGGATGAGGCTGATCTTGTCGGGCTCGAAGACGCGGCTGGAAAAGACGTTGAAGAAGAGGGGCGCGATGACCAGCGCAGCCAGCCAGCCTGCTTCGATGACCGTGCTGAGCCACGCATCGAGTCTTGGACTTGAACGCCATGGACACGTTCGCCTATTCCTCACCGGTCCGGTCAGTCACGGCCGAGAGCGGAAACTGCCTACACCGCGACGCGTGTATCGTACCGTAGGGTGACGGTGCGGGGCAAAACGGAATTGGGTCACGAGTATGTCACAGATACGGCGAAGGCAGGTGTCAGCCGCAGGAGATTTCCGCTCAAGGCGGGAATGACAGGCTCGAACGGGTTTGGGTTTTGGCTCAGGGCGGGAACGACGCGCTGGGGTCGCAGGCAGGGTGGGTGCGCCTGATAGAGCGCGCAGTGGCGAGACACGTCTCAGTCTTGCATCTGGACCCGCAATGGAAGTTGGACTTCGCGGCCCTCGCGGGCGGATTCGTAGATGGCGAGGACCAGTTCCAGGGAGCGGCGCGCTTCCGGGCCCGTGGTGTCAGGTTGGCCGCCGGCGAGGACGGCGTCGGCGAAATTGCGGATGACTTCACGGTGGCTGTAGCCGTAGACAGTAGGGCGGATCAACGCGCTGGCTGGTGAGGATTTCGGATTCCTGCTCGAGTTGGCCGTCTACCTTCCACAGCGTGATGCGGTTGAGGGCTGTGCCGCCGATCTTGACCGAGCCGCGTTCGCCGAAGACGGCTACGGACCCCTCCAGGTTCTGGGGCCAGGTGAGCGTAGAGCCTTCGATGACGCCGAGGGCGCCGTTGGCGAAGCGTAGGGAGGCGACGCCCACGTCCTCCGCCTCCATATCGTGCGCGAGGGTGGCGGTGTATGCGCTGACGGAGGCGACGGGGCCCATGAACCACTGGAGCGCGTCGATGTGGTGAATGCTCTGGTTCATGAGTGCGCCGCCGTCCATTGCCCAGGTGCCGTGCCAATCGTCCTCGTAGTATGACTGGGGTCGGAACCAACGCACGGTTGCGTTGCCCAGGTAGAGGGCGCCCAGACCGCCGCTGTCGATCAGGCTGCGCAACTGCTGCATGGGATGGTTGTAGCGGTTTTGCAGGACGACGGCGAGGGTGACGCCTTGCTCGTCCGCGACCTGGATCATGCGGTCGGCGTCGTCGAGGTGGATGGCGATGGGTTTTTCGACGAGTACATGCTTTCCGGCGCGCATGGCGTCGATGGCGACCTGGGCGTGCAGGCCGCTGGGCACGCAGACGCTTACGGCGTCGATGTCGTCACGATCCAGCAGGCCGCGGTAGTCTGCGATAGGGCCGGCCGCCATGTTCGGCCGCGAACGCTTCCGCGCGGGCCAGCTTGACGTCTGCCACGGCGATCAGTTGCGTGGACGTGAGTTGGTTGATGGACTGGGCATGGCGGGGGGCAACACGGCCGCAGCCAATGATGCCGAAGCGAAGGCGCATGTGAACTGACTCCTGGATGGCTGGACTGCCAACACTCTGTTTCATGAAGACAGTGCTTCCTGGTAGAAGGCGATCATGCGGGTGAGCATGGTCTGGCTGGAGAACTCCGCCCTCGGCGCGCGGGCGGCGGCTTGTACCCATCGCGGCGCGGAGCGCATCGTCTCGCAGCAGCCGGGAGATGGCGGCGGCGAGGGCGTCCGCATCTCCCGGCGGCGACGACGAATCCGGTCTCGCCGTCGACGTTGACGAAGGAGGTGCCGGTACCGAGCTCGGTGGAGACGACGGGCAGGCCACACGCCATGGCCTCCACCTGAACAATGCCAAACGCTTCGGCTCGGTTGGTGGAGGGCAGCACGAAGACGTCCGCGGCATGGTAGGCGGCAACCAGTTCCTCGTCCGACAAGTCTCCGGCAAAGGTCACTTTGTCCACTCAGGTTCTGGCGCTCCATTTGCGGTGCGCCAGGCGTGCTCCATGGGACCTGTTCCGACGATGAGCAGGTGTGCGTCCAGACGGTGCATGGCGCGCAGGAGTACGTCTACGCCCTTGTAGTGGCGCAGGCGTCCGACGAACAGGATGAGCGGCCGGCCGTACCGGGTGCGTAGAGCATCGGCCGCTGCGGCTACGTCTGGCGACGCTTCGAACCGTCTCAAATCGATGCCGTAGGGAATGACGCGGCATTTGTCTGCGACGGGGACAAGAAATGGCGACGAGCGGATGTAGGCCGGGCTGGCCACGGCGATGCGGTCGGCGCGCCGCAGGATCATGCGCAGAAACGGGCTGTACAATGCGCCCATCACTCTCTGGCGGACGATGTCGCTGTGATAGCTCAGAACGGTACGCCGGCTGCGACCGAAAATGAGCTGTCCGAGTTCGCCGGGCGGATAGGGCAGATGTAGATGGGCGATGTCGGCGGCGGCTTCCATGCGCCTCAGCGCTGGGAATAGGTCGGGCGCGATAGGCGCTGAAGAGATGTTGAGCAGGCGTCCCGCCTTGTAGACGGGTACGCCATCGATGGTCTCCTGGACGGTGGCGGGGCCGGTGTTGGTGACGAGGACGCGAGCGTCGACGCCGCAACTCTGCAAGCCTTCGGAGAGGGTGCGGATGTGATTCTCGATGCCGCCGACGACGGGCGCATAGTCTTTGTAGATATGGAGGATGCGCATGGTTGGTTTCTTGCCGCGTTGGCTCACTGCATGAGGCTGCGGTAGATGTCTAGTGTACTGGCGGCGGTGCGTTCCCACGAGAACTGCCTGGCCCGGCGGAGGCCGAGCTCTGACGAGCTGGCGGCGTAGGTTGCCGTCCGCAACCAGGGCGCGGATCGCCTGGGCGATGGATTCCGTGTTCGCCGGGTCGAAGTAGAATGCTGCGTCGCCGGCCACTTCCGGCAGACTCGAGGTTCGGCCGCACGCGACCGGCGCACCGCAGGCCATGGCCTCCAGC
Organism: uncultured Chloroflexia bacterium; assembly: GCA_963752485.1. GTDB lineage: Bacteria > Chloroflexota > Anaerolineae > Caldilineales > Caldilineaceae > JASGTU01. The sequence continues at coordinate 560,077 of CAVVYP010000004.1, read as the reverse complement.
ACGGGCAGGCCGAAGCCCTCGTGTCGGCTGGGGAAGATGAAGGCGGTGGCGGCGCTGTAGAGCGCGGGCAGGTCGCTATCGTCCAACGGCCCAAGGAAGCGGACGGCGTTGCCCAGGCGATAATGCGCGACGCGCTGTTTGGCCTCGGGGTACCTATCGTCCCAAGAGCCGGCGATGACCAGCGCGGGCAGCGGCGCGGACGTGGACGGCCACTGTGTGCGCAGCGTGGCGTAGGCGTCGACGAGACGAACAAGGTTCTTGTGCGGCTTGTTGCTGCCCAGGTACAGGACGTAGTCGCCATGCAAGTCCCGATCCGTACGCAGACGTTGCTGTTCGCCCGGCGATCGCGGCTGGAAGGCGTCTTGGGCGGCAAGAGGCACGGTGGTGACGATGGCGGGATCCACGCGAAAACGGGACAGGAGGTCGCGGCGTGTGGCGTCAGAAATGGTGATGACCCGCTGGCTGATATTTAGGGCGAGCGTCGTCGTGAGGCGAAAGAGCGAGCGCGCCCGGGCGGAGACAGTATTGCGGGTATGCGAGCGCGATGATGTCGTATACCGTGAGGACCGTCGGGCAGGTCGCTGCGTAGGGCATCAGGTAATAGGGGCTGTGGTAGAGCAGAGCGCAAGGCCCGGCTGCCTGATGGCGCCTAAGCAGGCGCGGGATGGCCCATTGTTGCCTCAGAGAGAACGGCGAGGCTTGGGTGCTCACGGCTTCCACTCGCGGCCGGCGCTTCGCGCCCGCAAAGGCCGGGTCGAGCCCGCCGTCGGCCGTCAGCAAGAGAAGGTTCTCGTCGTCGCGGAGTTGCGCGGGGAGCGCGCCGGCCAGGCTTCGCACGTAGCGGCCGATGCCGGGGAAGTGGGGCGTGACGGTGCGTGTGTCGAGCGCGTAGGTAACCATCATGCTACGTAGAGGGTGTGTTGTGATCGACGCGTTGGTGCGGTTCTCCACGTACTTGGCAGTGGGATCGATGGCATCATTTGCGGGCGAAGATGCGTCGCATCCCGGTCTTGTCCGGTCGACTGGAAACGAGGCGGTGCCGGTCGCAGCGGAACGTGCGAAGGCCGACGCGGGCGGCGGCAATGCGGGGGGCGTCGGCCGTTACCCTGCCCACGACCCAGTCGCACGCCGACAGGAACTCGAGGTCGATTAGGGCGCCCCACGGATGGTCAGCGTCCGTTGAGGGAACGATCGTGTCTACGCCCTCTTCCTGCAAGCGGTGGACGGCTTCCTCGACAGTGGCGTCCCCGACCGTGATCCTTCCATTCGCGCCGGTGACGAGGACCCGACGAGCGTCCGATTTCTCCATGATGCCGTGAACGTGCGTCAGAAGCATGTCGAGAGATGCATCAGGCGATTCGGAGGCGTCGTCGCCGGCGCCGACGTGGAGCCCGATTGTGGGCTCGTCGAAGCCGATGCTCGTCTTGGCTTCTTCCGCCTCAGCGCTAAGTTCCTCGGGTAGGACTAGGCGAGTAAGGGTCTCGCCGTCGAAGATGAGACGGGGGCACTTGAGCGATGCGAAGTCCGGCGGCACCCAGGGGTAGAAGTAGCGGCGCAGGCGTTTGTTGGCCCAGAAGGACGGAAAATCGAAGCGGACGACCTGTTCCCGCTGCTCGACGTCAAAGCTGGCGACGGCCGCCGGGAGGTGGGCGATGTCGTCATACGTGAAGTTGGCGACGGGCCGGTGGCATTCTGCGTGTGCAAGATCGGGAGCCGGCTTGAGCACTACCGTCCGATTGAGTATGTAGCCCAGTTGCAGCACAAGCAAGCGGCGACTGACGAGTGAGGCCGGATCGAGGGGTTCTTCCTCGACTAGAAAGATCTTTGCGTCGTCCAATTCCTGGCCGAACTGGAGGTGGTCCAGTGTGGCTTGGAAGCGTTGGGAGGTATCTGCGTAGGTTTCCTCTGTCATGCGTTTCTTTCAATCGTTTCAGCGGGAGCTGTGGGCCGTTGCCCGGCCGCCGTATGCGGTATCCTTCGAGTTCTACATACTTGTTTCGGCTGTCCTGGGGGCCGCGATTCACTCGGCTCTACCGTAGACGCCGGTAGAGATCCTGGACGCGCCGGGTTGTCATTCTAACATCAAAATGCTCAACCGCCCGTTGTCGTCCTGCCCTGCCCAGATGTTGTGCGTAGGCCGGCTGATTGAGCAGGAGTCGCACGCTCCTGGCAAGCTCGGTGATATCGGTCGGAGGGACAAGCAGGCCGGTCTCTCCCTGTACGACGATTTCGGGCAAGGCCCCGTGTGCAAAGGCGACAACGGGCTTGCCCATTGCCATTGCCTCCAGATTCACGAGACCGAAGGGCTCCGGGTCCCCCGGATGCACGAAGACGTCCAGGGCGGCCAGCGCAGGGCGCACGTCGTCCAGATGGCGCGTAAACGTGAGCAACGAGTCGAGCCCGAGGTCAGTGGACAGGGCGAGCAGCGCTTGGGCATAGCCGTCGTCCACACGGAATGGATCGCCGCCCACGACTGCAAAGCGTAGGTGCGGGTTGGCGGCGGCGAGCGCGGCGGCCATGTGCAGGAAACGCTCCTGGCCTTTCCAGGGGCGCAGGCGTCCGACCATACCTACCAGCGGGGCGTGCTCAGGAATCGAGTGCCGGCGACGGAAATCATCGCCTGCGCAGGTAGGGTCGAACTGCGTCGTGTCGATGCCGTTGTGGACCACGGCGGTGCCGCGGGGCAAGCCGTGCAGCGGGCGACGGCATGGGAGTTGGCGATGACGGCGGACGCCGATGCACAGAGCGCCTGCTTGCCCAGGCGGTCGAAGGCAGGATGCTGCGGGCGGCCTTCGGAAAGCCAGAAGTCGCGCACGTGCCAGACGAAGGTTCGGCGGGCCATGTGCGCGGCGGGCGAGGCGTAGAAGGCGGCGCGCACGGTGTTGGCGTGCAGCAGGCGAGCATCGACGCTGCGGGCGATATCGGCCAGCGTGGACGCGGTCTCCCTCCAGTCTTGTGCGATACGGGCCGACCGGCGCAGGCGTGGAAAGGCGATGCGGTGGACGGGAACCTCCAGCTCGGTAGCTTTGTCGGCCAGTGCGCCATCCGCGCACACGAGGTGGGGCGACCAGCGGCTACGGTCCAGGTGGGCCAGCAGCAGGAGAAGGCTCTGTTCTGCGCCGCCGAGGGCAGGGGCGTGATCGAGGTAGAGGATGGTGTGGCGCATCAGCAGGCGAGTCCCAGGATCTCCAGGAACTGCGCGGCGGCTCGATCCCAGTTCATCTCAGATTCGACCCAGCGGCGGCCGGCGTGGCCCATCTGTGCGCATGTAGCGGGATCGTCGAGGAGATGGAGGAGCGCCTGGGCGAGTGCATCCGCATCGTTGGGCGGGACAAGCAGGCCGGTCTCGCCGCGGCGAACCGCGTCTGCCGTGCCTCCACCTCGGGCAGCGACGACAGGCAAGGCGCTGGCCGCGGCCTCAAGGTAGACGATGCCGAAGCCTTCCACATCGCCCGCGCCGCGGTCGGTGCTCGCAGGCATAACAAAGATCCAGGCGCGTTGGTAAAGGTCGGGTAGATCGTCGTCGTTGACAAAGCCAAGGAAAGTGACGGCTCGCGTCACGTCCAACTCTTGTGCCAGGCCCTGAAGGTGGGAACGGTGCGGGCCATCACCGGCGATCCAGTATTCGAGATCGGGGTGGTGGTTCAGCAGTTGCGGCAACGCGCGCAGGACCGTGTCGACCCCCTTGCGCGGCACGAGCCGGCCGACGGTGAGCAGGACGGGCGGGCCGGAGCGAGGGTCCACGGGCGGCGCGAAGCGCTTCGGGTCGGTTCCCGGCTGGATGATGACTGGGTCGGGGAGGCCGAGGGCGCGAAGGCGTTGTGCGTTGGCATTTGAATTCGTGACGAGAGGGCAGGCGCGCGAAAGGAGATGGTTGAAGAGCGGAGCGTGCCATCGCTGTTGGGCGGACTCGAAGTCGTTGCCATGGGCGATGACTAGGTAGCGGCAGCGGGCGCGCCGGGCCGGAATGAGCAAGCGAGGATGTGCGTGGCCGACGATGATGACATCCGGGTGCAGTTTTGCGGTGGCGCGCCAGAACGACGCCGGTGTGGTTGTGCTCACGGGTTCGAACTGAAACGGTTCTTGTGTTGCGACGGACGAAGACGCGTTGGGCGCAACGACCGTCAACTGGCAGTGACGCCCGATGCGGCGACTGATCTCGAAGAGATATTGCTGGACGCCGCCGGCGCTGGGCGGGAAGTCCAGGGTCAGCAAGACGACCTTACGCATGCGTCCGTCAGTGCTAGGTGCGTCAGCGCCGGTTGACGTTTCTTTGGATGATGTCTCTGAAGAGAGACTCATAGGCGTCTGTGACTTTTTCCAGTGTGAAGTCCTGGGCGCGCTGGCTACCACGCAAGGACCAGCGCCGGCGCGTTTCCGCGTCCGCCAACAAGGATACCAGAGTGTGCCCCAGTTCGCGGGGTTGGGCAAGGAGACCCCATTTGCCGTCGCCAAGTACCTCGCGTGCGCCGGGGTTCGGCGTCGCGACCACGGGCGTGCCCGAGGCCATGGCTTCGATGTAGGGGACGCCGAAGCCCTCATAGCTGCTGGGCAGGCAGAAGACGGCAGGCGCGGCGATAGAGATCGGCAAGCGCGGTTTCATCCGGCTGCTGGTACGACGTGACGCCAGGGGCGTGGACAGGCCGCTCTGCGACCAACCAGAGTTCGGCGTCGGGAATCGCGGGACGCACTTGAGACTGGAAGATGTCTACAAGCATCTGTCCCCGTTTGCGGCCGGAGAGGGTCCCGACGAACAGGATTGCGGGCGCGACCGCAGGTTGGAACCCGGAAGGCTGGGCCGGATGGAATATAGCATGGTCGACGGGGTTCGGGATGACGCGATCGACGAAGGGAATGTAGCGGCGAGTCCCAGCGCTGACGGCGACGGTGACATCTGCCTTTGCGGCCTCCCATACCTCGCGCGGCGCGAAGGTGAGGTACCAGAGTTTCCTGCGCCAGGTGGGCGCATGGATGGCCTCGGCAAGGGCTGCGCCGTGGAGAGTGCGCACGATAGGCGGGCCGGGCCTCCAGAGCAGCGCGTCGTCGCCGTGGGCGTGGAGGACGTCGAAGGCATGGAAGTCCTGTCCTGCCAAGAGCCGGGCGACCCTCCAGTTCTGCAACCAGGCGGTTGCTGCGGAAGACGGCGCGCCGGATGAGAGCGCAACGGGAATCCGGTGCACGCGGTAGCGGGCGTCCGGCGGCGGACCGTCGGTAGAATAGACGGTGAGCGCGTGCCCGCGCTCGGTGAGGGCGTTGGCAAGGCGGTGGGCCACGTACGCGACGCCGCCCGTCTTTGCACGCGAAGGTGAGGGCAGGTGCAGCGAGAGGACGGCGACGTTCATCGGCGTGTACGCGGGCGGATTCATGGCGAACGAGTGTCTCGCATACGCAACCCGGCGCAGTAGCCGTCTAGCAGACCGCGGAGGGAGGGGGCTGTGCGCCGGGGATGGCCCTGTACGAGGGCCTGTTTGACGAGGATCCAGCCGAGCTCGCGTTTTAGGAACAAGGGCAGATAGCGTTGCCGGATGTTCTTGGCAAAGAAATATGCGTTGTTGTAATGGGACTCGTAGTAGTAGCGGCCCTCGTGGACGTCTCTGCTGGCGCGGACGCCGCCCGAGTGGTGACCCAGATGGACGACAGCGGCTGCTGGGTCGTAGACGATATCGAGATTCCGTTGGCGGATGCGCACGGACAAGTCTGTCTCTTCCCAGTTGGCGCGGCCGATGTAGCCTGTGTCGAAGAGGCCGACGTCGAAGGCAAGCCGGCGCGCGAAGGACATGTTGCCGCCCGCGAGGCTGTGCGACGTGCCTCTGGGCACGACGTGATGCCAGTATTGGAGCATGCGTCCGTTGGGCAGGATGATGCAGGGGCTGGGCTGGGGAGGCAGGGCCTTGTGTTCCACATAGACGCCGCCGGTGACCGCGCCGGCGCCGGGTTGCTGAAGGTTATGCAGATGCAGCTCGATGAGGTCGGTGGGGGGGATGATGTCGTCATCGAGATAGAGCAAGTACTCTCCGGCGGCCAATACAGCGCCCACGTTACGTGCGTTGGGCAGGCCGGGGGTGTCGAGGCGGTGGAGACGGAAGCGATCTGGATTCTGCGCTGCGCACGCTTGCAGGAAGTCTTCAGTGGCGGGTTCATGCGCGGGCGTTTGGTCGACGACGAGGAGTTCGTAGCGGGGATACGAGAGGTCCAGCAGATGCGACACGGTGTTGCAGAGCACCTGCTCGCGCTTGTAGGTGGCGACGATGAGTGAGAAGAACGGGTGATCGCTCATTTCGGATTCGGCCGTGTGCTGGCTTGCCGGCGACGCATGGCGCGGCGGGCTTTGCGACCCTTGCGAATGCCGTCTGTGATACCGGCAAGCCCGGGGGCGAGGAGTTGCGGGCGATTCTCCTGCCATACCCGCCGGTAAAGCAACGGACCCAATTGATAGCGCAGGAAGATGGGCGCCTGCCAGATCGGCATGTGCTTGGCGAAGAAGTAGGCGTGGTTATGGTACCAGCCGAAGGCATACTGGCGTTCCTGGGCGCGGTTGTCGCGGCTGCCGCCGGACGCGGTCACAAGGTGCTCGACCCGCGCCTCCGGGTCGAAGATGAGCCGGTGGTCGAGGGCCAGAATGCGCTGCGAGACGTCGGTCTCGTCCCGCCGGGCCATCATGATGTAGCCCTCGTCGAATCCGCCAATCGAGCGCAGGAGCGGCAAGCGGAAGGACATGTTGCAGCCGTTGGCGCTGTCCGTGTGGACAGGACCGGGGGGCAGGGGGCCGCGACGCACTTCGGCCCCGGCCACGATGCGGATCGGGCCATCTGCCTTGGACGGATCGAGGCGCATGGGACCTGTGACACCGCCGACGCTCGGATCACCGTAATGGCGCGCGTGTATCGCCAGCAGGTCGGGCGCGGGGATGATGTCGTCATCGAAGAAGACCAGCACGTCGCCGCGCGCGGCTTGGATGCCCACATTGCGCGCGTGGCAAATGCCCACCTGGTCGATTGGCAGATAGACCAGTCTATCCGATGTCTGACGAAGGAAGTCGCGGGTGGCGGGCGCGTGGTCGGGCGACTGGTCCACGACGATGAGTTCCCAGTCCGCGTATTCTTGCGCAAGCAAGTGGGAGAGGGTGTCGCAGAGGACCTGTTCGCGGCGGTAGGTAACGACGATGACGGAGAGCGCGGGCATGTGCATGGGCGGCTTCTATCCGTCCTGCTGCGCGCGCAATGATTTGCAGACGGCGAGCAATTCGTAGTCTTGCGCGTACCATTCACGCAGGTTGCGTGTGGCGGTCGGGTCCAGTGCGCCGGCGTCCCGGGAGGGCGAGCGGTTCGCGGCCACGGGGTCGCTGGGCAGGGCCAGATCGGAAGGCAGACCGAGAATGGCCTTAAGGCGTACGAAGTCTGTGGACAGCGTCTCCTGGAAGCCGATGAAGAGAATATCGGGCGCTCGGCTACGAAGCTCCTGACCGGACCGGAACCACTTGGTGTAGTGCATGTTGACGTGGTTGATGGCTTTCATGGCGGCGACAGCGCGTGCGCGCGTGCCCTCGCCGTGCGCAGAGAGGGCGAGGGCCAGTTCGTTGGGCGTGTGAAATTCTGCGAAAGCGGAGCGTTCCTCCGGACTCCAGGGATAGTAGTAGCGGGGTCGATCTTCGCGTTGGCGGGCGAGGAAGGCGCTGACATAGCGGGCGACAGGGTCCCGGAGGAAAAAGAAGACGAACTGTCCGGACGGCGCGTCACGCAGGGTTTTCTCGTGGTTGTGAAGGATGACGGCGTAGTCCTGCGTCACGCGATGCGCCTCAAGCGCGTGTTTGACGGCAGATCCGCCGGTCTTGCCGATGTGGAGGAAGTGGACGAAGCGGCGGCCGTGGAAGCGGTTGACGGCGCGCCATGTCTCGTATTCGGTCTTTCCCTTGGCCCTAAGGAGGAACTCTCGAGCATTCATGATGCGGGTTCGAGGCAGCGGGGCGATGGGTAACAGACGTCTGCACAGGTGGCAGCGCCTGCGCAAGAGGCGATGAGCGCGTCGTCTTGGGCATGCCGTGACCGGATTTCGCACACGGACGCGTCCCTTGAGGTGTCGCTGGTTACGTCGAGGGAAAGGAAATCCACGATTTGATTGCCCCGCAGCGGGTGGATTCGTCGCAGCAGCAGGCAGCGGGAAGTGGGCGGGAACTGCCTATTCGACGTTTCTCGGAAATACTTGCGCGGGTTCATTTGCTCGAAGCTTTTTCCTCGCACGCCGTCCGGTTGGCGTTCCTCGGTTACCGCCTGTAGCTGCCACAGCGCTGCGTAGGCTCCGTTTGCGGCAAGGAGATCGCGATGCGAGCCTTGTTCGACGATGCGGCCGTCGTCCAGAACCACAATATGGTCTGCATCCGTGATTGTCGAGATCCTGTGCGCGATCACGACGAGCGTGCGGTCCTGGCGCAGATCGTGGAGCGATTGCTGGATCAATCGCTCTGAATGGCTGTCCAGGGCGCTAGTGGCTTCGTCGAAGATGAGGATATCCGGGTCGCGCAGGACGGCGCGGGCGATGGCGATGCGTTGGCGCTGGCCCCCGGACAGCCGGTGGCCGCGGTCGCCAATTTCTGTGTCGTAGCCGTGTGGCAGGTCGCGAATGAAGTCGTGGGCATTGGCGATGGCGGCGGCCTCGACAACCTTTTCGTCGCTGGCGCCCAAGCCGGCCGAAGCGAATGTTCTGCATAACGCTGGCGTTGAAGAGATAGGTTTCCTGGTCGACTACGCCGATCCTATCTCGCCAGGACGAGAGGACGAACTCACGGATGTCCTTGCCGTCGGCAAGGATCCTGCCGTCTGTGGGATCGTAGAGGCGCAGAAGCAGGTTGACGATGCTGGTCTTGCCGGAACCGGAGGGACCGACAAATGCAACCATGGAGCCGGCCGGAATGGTGAGGGAGATGTCATCCAGGGAACTGCGGTCGGCGCCGGCGTAGCGCAGGCTTACGTCCGAGAACTCGATGGCGGAGGCGAGGCCGAGGAACGGCACGCGGCCGGAATGCTCGTATTCCTTGTCGTCAGTGCGGAGCATGCCGGCGATGCGTTCGGCGAAGGGCCACTCGTTGCTGATGAGACCGACGGAGCGGTTCAGGCTGGCGATGCGCGGCATGAGCCGATAGAGGATGAACACAAAAGTGACGAGTCCGGCGTAGGAACCGCGTCCATAGCGTTCGATGAGGACATAGCCGGCGATGAGAAACAAGGCCGCGCCGATAATCGTGGCCGACTGCATGAGCAGGGGGACGACGGCGGCGCGTTGGAGTCCGCGGCGGCGGGCGCGTACGCTCTGATTGATCACTTCCTCGACTTCGGAGACGGCGAAGGATTCCCGGGAGAAGACGTGGAGCAGGCGGATGTTCTGCAAATACTCCACGAAGCGCTCGTTGATGGCGACGCTAGACGCCATGTAGTGGGTGGAGATGGTTCGGATGGATGCCCGCACGCGGCGCAGTCCGAAGGTGACCAGGACGAGGGCCGCAACCGCAAGCAACGTCATCTGCCAGGAGATCCATAGTAGCACGACTGCGTAGGCGAGAATGACAGCGCCGTCGCTGAGTGCCTGGTTTCCGTTCTGGATAAGGATGCCGATGTTGTTGACCTGCTCGTTGAATGCGGCGAGACCGCCGATCTTGTAGCGGCTGATCTGAGGATAGCCGATCGAGACGAGCTGGGTAAAGAGCCGCCGGCGCAGGTCGCCTTCGATCCAGGCGCGGATCGTGATGGAGAGGGAACGACCGGCATACTCAAAGCCGCTGCGTAGCAGTTGGAGTATCACGGCCATGATGACGAGGACTAGGAATACCCCGCTGGGACCAGCGGCGGCTTGGACCCCGGCGGCGAGGTCCGTGAGGAAGCCGGGCAGCGCCGACGTAGTGGTGAGCGAACCGCTCTCGACCGTCTCCAGGGCGACGATGAGAACGGCCATTGTGCTGCCCTCGAAGACGGCGGCGGCGAGGTTGGCGACCAGGCTGCCAACGACAAGGAAGCGAAATTTCCAGAGCAAGCCGCGCGCGACTTGAGCGGTCCAGTCGCTGCCGCCGGTCACGCGCCGCAGCATACGCCGGGCGGGTCTGGGAATCCAGCCCGGTTGGCGCTGGCCATCGATATCAATCCAGGCGGCGAGTCTGGTGCGGATGGGTGTCACTCCTGCCATTCATTGCCGGGCGACGGGTTCTGGTTCGATTGTACATTCGAAACGAGGAGATTGCGAAGCGGTCGAAGCTTGGCATGCAGGGGCGAGTGGGAGGGTCCGGGCCGGAAAACACATAGTGGTAGGCAATTGGTGTTGTCGAGCTTCTGTGCCAGCGCACAGATATTGGCGTTTGTGGCCCTGCCCTGCTGTACGTCCCGTCTCAGGCGGAGTCGATGAGGGCTTGGAAGGCGACGGCGGGGGAGAGTGGACTTGTGTCAGGGTTGCGGCCTGTGTTGGAGGTAACGATGAGCTCGCGACGGGCGCGGGTGATGCCTACGTAGAAGAGGCGCAGACGCTCGGCCGCCAGCTCAAGGCGGGCGCGGGCAGTGGCCCGGCCTTCGCAATATTCGTCCAGTGTGCCCATGGCCAGATGGTCGAGTTGTTCCAGCGTCTCGGCGACGAGGTTCAGGCGATCACGCACGTAGTAGGATTCGGCGCGGTATTCGGTCTTCTTCGCTGCCACTGGGGAAGCCATAGGTATTCACGGCTGTGAGATAGACGCGATCCCACTCCAGTCCCTTTGCCCCGTGCATGGTGGCGACAGTAACGACGCCCGGTTTGGGCTCGAAACCTTCTGCGTCGGCGGAGAAGTCGGGCATGCGCCGCCGGTTCTGAGAAATGTGTTCGAGCTCGCGCGCCAGTTCGGGCAAGCGCCACGCGTCGTTCTCGCGAGAGAGCTTGGACAGCAACACAGCCAGGTGGTGGGTGAGGGCGAGGTGCGCGGGCTCGTCGAAGAGTTCGTTGCCGATCGTGAGCATGAGCTCGTCGATGGGCAGGATGGTGGCCTGCGTCCAGCGTTGCATATCGCTGCGAAATCCTTCGGCCACGTCGCGGAAGCCTTCGACATCGTCCATCCAGGTGAGGACTTCCAGCCAGTCGCTTTGGGCAGGGAAGAGGAAGTCCTCCGGTTTGCGGAGCTGTCCGAGCGCGGCCGCGAAGGTACGCACCTCTTCCGGTACGTCCTGGGCGTACTCTGCCGTTCGCGGCTCCGGCGTTTCTGTTTGCGCGCCATGAGCCGCGGCTGCTAAGCGCACGCCTTTCTGGGGCCACCAAGCCTCTGTCCATGCTTCAGACAGGGCTTTGCCATTTTCCGGTTGGGCCAGATAGGCGAGCAATGCAGCCAGCGCCTTGGCGGCCTGGCGTGTGGCGCTGCCGGAGCGCATGAGGCTGTCATCCACGGGAAGGCCCGCCTGCTGCAGCGCGTCGGCTATGTGGTAGGTGCGGGCTTGGGTCGGCGAGAGGACGGCGACCGTCCTGTGCCGGTTGTCCGGCAGCCAGCGCATGAGGCTTCTGACGATGACGTCGACCTCCGTGACGGAAGTGAGCGGCCGGTCGGTGGGGGCGTACAGGTGGACTTCTGATTCGCCGGCGGGCGGGTTGGGTTGCGGGTCGCCGGGCGGCGCGGGCTTGATCAGTGGAATGGTAAGGAAATGGCCTTCCTGCTGCATCTCGCCCGAAGTCTGCGACCATTGGATGAGCCGGTTTGCCGCAGCGATGATGGGTTCGGCGCTACGTCCGGAGACTGGCAAATCGCGGGATAGCTCGTTGTGTCGCTCGATGAACTCGCTGAGGTAGCTCGTGTCGGCGCTCGTGAAGGTGGTGTTGATGGCCTGGTTGGGGTCGCCGACGCGTACCCAGTTTCCGTTGGCTGCTGTGAGCGTGCGCAGAAGCTGTTCCTGAAGGTGGCTGCTATCCTGGGCCTCGTCTTCGAGTACGTAGGGCCAGCGCTGTTGCAGGCGGGCAAGGAATGCGTCATCCGACTCCAGCACGCGCAGAGAGAAGACGATGAGGTCGTCGAAGTCGACGGCGCCGCGGTAGTCGAGGCTGCGCTGGTAATCGGCGTAGACGTGGAGTCCAAGCTCGAGAAGCGGCCAGGAGCCCGACTGGGCGCGCAGGTTCTCCCGCAGCAGATGGAGGTCGATGCGACTGTCCTTGATGGTGCGGATGACGGCTTTGCCTGATCTCGATAGCGTCTTGCTGCAGCCGTCTGTCCAGGTTTCGATTGCGGCGCAGGAAATCTGCCTGAATGTACGATGCAAGGACATCTGGATGGGAGCGCAGATACGGACGCGACGACTTCCTCGATGATGTCGCTGGCGGTGCGCTCGTCGACGATGGAGAAATCTTCACTGAGGCCGGCGAGGGAGGGGCGCTCGCGCACGATATCGTGGGCGAGGCCGTGGAGCGTACGCACGCGGTAGCCGACGCCGGGCAACAGCCTGCCCTCCGCGCGCAGGACGGCGGCGATGCGGTTCTGGAAGTTTTCGACGGCGTTGTTGGTGAAGGTGACGACCAGGACTTCGCGCTCGTCCAATGTTGCGTTCTGGTTGAGGTCACCGACGAGCTTGGCGGCCAGTTGACTGAGGGTGAAGGTCTTTCCGCTGCCGGGTACGGCGCTGATACCCATGTAGCCGCCCGTGTACTCGAGGATTCTTTCCTGTTCGGCGCGCAGGGTGTAGGTGGCAGGCACGCGTCCTCTTTCCCCTACTGACCCAGTATCTGCACGCCGCTGGCCGTGGCTTCGGCGATCCAGCCTGGCTGCGTTCCCGTTTCGGACACGAGCTGCACGTACCACCAGGTAAGGCCGTCGGCGGACTGGGGCCCGTCAAGGATTTCGACCTGTTGGCCGGGCGTGGCCTGGGCCACAACGTCGCCGGCGGACTTGCCGAGATAGCCGGGGGATGTGCGGATGTTGACCAGGCTGGAAGTCATATTGAGCGGACGGTCGCCGGGGCGGAAGGCGTATGCACCCGTGGCGAGTTCGCCGGTGTCCGGAGATGGCTGCCGCAGCGTGAGGCTGATGGGCGTGGGGGGCGGCGTCCACGCCGTGCTACCGCCGCGCAGCTCGGCGAGCCTGGTGGCGTCAATGCCGGCGGCGTACAGTGCGCTGCTGCAGGAAAGCGCGGCGAGAAGTAGAAAGCCGAGCGCGAAGCCGGGGACGAAATAGGACCGGCGGCGACTTCTGGGTTGAGATTCGGCGGGTACGCTGGGCATTGGTTGCGGCTGCATATGGCAGGTCAGACTCGGTCGCGTCATTTGAGCTAGAATTCGACATAAAAAACGAATGCCAGCCGTCACTTGTTCCGAGGGCTGGCATCAGCGGGGGTGCGCGTGTGGAACGGCGGCTACGGCTGCTCCACGCTGAGACTGTCCAGGACACGCAGGACGCCGACAGTCTGGCCTTCGGAGTCCAGGCTGGAGTGCTGGAGCAGTACGTTACAGGTGCGCCCGTCGTCAAGTTTGAGCGTCAATCGCTCGTCGCGCACCAGCTCGATCATCTTCTTGGTAGTACCGAGACGGCGTGTGCGGAAGAAGACCCGATCCGGCGAGAGCTTGTGGTTGTCGTTCATGCTGACGACGTCGACGTGATCGAGGACGGCGATGGGTTTCTCTTGGCCCGGCATGTATAGCATTGCGTTCATTCGATTGCCCTCAGGCTGCAGGGTGTTCGGCGTAAGGTCACGTGATGTGGCGCGACTGGCTGCGGACATTGTAGCAAAGCGGCCCGCCTGTGCAAAACAAGGATGGATGATACCTGGACATCGCTCGTTCGGGCAGGCTAGCCCCGCGAAGTCTCCGCCGACGGCAACGCGGAGACATTCGCAAGGAGCCGGCTCGCACTATCGTCCGCGAATGGTGAGCAGGTAGGCGACGATGTCGGCCATGTCGTCTTGCGAGATGGTGTCATTGTAGATCTGGAGCATGATGTTGGGCTGGAAATTCTCGACCACATAGGCATTGGGTTCAACAATGCTGTGGTACAAGTAGAGTCCGGCGCTCTCACCTTCGACGCGGTTGGCAGCGGTCTCCGCCATGTTGTACCAGGTGGGGCCCGCCATAAACTGGTTCGGGTCGAGCGAATGGCAGCCGGTGCATCCCGTAGACAGGGTAAGCATTTCGCCGTTGTCCGGGTCAGCGTCGGCCATGGCCGCGAGCAGGTTCTCCGGCATGCCGGCGAGGGCGGGATCCACGTTGGCTTGCTCGTCCTCGGCAGGCTCTGTGGGCGCGGGTGTCGGTTCCGGTGTGGCCGTGGCGGTGGGAAGAGCTGCTGCCGCTTCGAGCGGTGGGCTGCTCCGTCGCCTCGACGGCTTCGGTTGCCGCTTCGGCTGCGACCTCAGCGACTGGCTCAGTGGTCGTGACAGTGCCGGTCAGCGAATCTGTGTCGCTGATTGGCGCCGAGGCTTCGGGCAGCTCAGGCTCTGCCGCGGGCTCAGTCGCTGGCGCAGGCTCGGTCGCTTCGGCGTCTTCCGTACCGGTGACGACGGCAGTGGCGTCGATGTCTGCGGCGGTCAATTCCTCCGTGTCCGTAATGACGTCTGTGGCGGCCGCATCGGCGGTTTGCGTCAGGTCTTCTGTCGCAGTCACTTCGTCTGAAGCCGAGACCGATACGCCGCCGTATTCGATGACCGCAGAGGATGGAGGCCCGGAAGGCGCAGCAGGCTCTGGCTCGGCCGTCGCGGGTTCGGGCGTGTCCGCAGCAGTAGGCGCAGGTTCAGGCGTCGGCGGTTGCGGCGTGTCGGTGGCGGTGGGCGCCTGAGTTGGTCTGGCTGCCAGGGCCGCGGCCACGAGCGCCTGTGCATCCAGGGTGGGTACGAGCGTGGGCAGCAACTCCTCATCCACGCCTCGACCGGCGCATGCGGACAGAGAAATGATGACGGCCAGAGAGACTGCGAACAGCGCACTGCGACTCATGTAGGATCCCCGTTCTAGGTTCGAACTGGTCGGTCGATTTAGCATAGTGTAGGCGGAGGCGCTGTCAACCAAGGTGACGGACCTGGCCGCGGCAACTGGGGTATCTTGCCTTGAACGTTTGGCGCTGTCAATTCTGGGAGGTTGGACGCGGAGCAGGATATTGGACGCAGATTGTGACGGATTTGGCCGACTGTGCCGATTCTTCTGTATGGAGCGCGAATGGCGGGCGCGGAATATGATACCGGCTCTGACTGGAAGCTGCGCACGAGGAGCGTACGCGGCTTCCAGTCAGCGAGCGGTCCCGATCAGCGGCTGCTATGCGCTCATCTCTTGCGCGGGATGATGATCCACAAAATGATGTACGGCAGAAGGCCGGGAAGCCCGCCCGGGATCAACAGAAGAATGAAGAGCAGGCGGAACCAGAAGGCGCTGATGCCGAAGAATTCGCCGAGGCCGCCGCATACGCCGGCGATGATGCCGTTCTGTCGTCGAAGTTGTTTGGAGTCCGAGTCAGTCATGTATGTGTTCTCCTTTTCAATTCCCATCTGTGCAGTCTGTGTCCCTTTACCGAGTCTCTGCCTCTCGATATTGCCTATCGACTGACCCTGTCGAAAGCGGACGTTCAGACGATGCTGTTGCTAGACACTCCTGCTAGACACTACGTGACGATGACGTGTTGGTTTCGCGTGGGACTGCGGCGGAGTGCATGCGATGCGGGTTGACCCGGCCGCTAGGCTGAACTCCTTGCGAGGGCTCGATGCCCTCGCAAGGAGTCTCCGCATTGGCTAGGTCCAGCGTGTGATCTGCTTGTTGGGCCAGGCCGCGGCGTAGTTCTCGAGAATGGTGTCGATCAACTTGTCCATGCGCTCATCCACTTGCTGGCGAGCCGGGTCGGCATCGTACCAGGCCATGACTTCCTCTGCGCCGCGCGCGTAGGGGATAGTGGCTGCGAAGTCGGGCGCAATGCGCTTGATCTTGGCATTGTCGAAGATCACGCTGTGCGCCTTGTCGCCGAGGAGGCCATCGCCCCAGGCCGGATCGTAGGCGGCGATCAGGGGGGACGGGACGTGCACGAGTTGTGGCTCCGCGCCGGCAGCTTGGCCGCAGATCTGAAAGATCTGGTTCCAGGTCAGTAGTTCGTCGGACGTGATGTGGTAGGTTTCGCCTATGGCGTGGTTGTTGCCGAGCAGGGCGATGAAGGCCTTGGCGAAATCGCGATGGTGGGTCAGCGCCCAGAGCGAGGTACCGTCGCCGTGGACGATGACGGGCTTGCCTTTGCGCATGCGGTCGACGACGGTGTAGCCGCCGTTGAACGGCAACATGGTGCGGTCGTACGTGTGGGACGGACGCACGACGGTAAACGGGAAGCCATTGTCGCGGTAGGCGTGCATGAGCAGCTCTTCGCAGGCGATCTTATTGCGGGAGTAGAGCCAGTACGGGTTCGCGACGGGCGTGGATTCGGTGATGGGCAGCGCGCTCAGCGGTTTCTGATAGGCTGAGGCGGAGCTGATGAAGATGTACTGGCGGGTGCGTCCCTGGAACAGCGCAAGGTCAGTTTCGATGTGGTCGGGCGTGAAGGCTATCCAGTTGACGACGGTGTCGAACATGTGGCCGTCGAGGAGGGGGCGAACGCTGTCCGGGTTGCGGATGTCACCGTGGAGAACGGTGGCCTGATCCGGAACGGGGCGGGACGTCTCGCCGCGGTTGAGCAGGTAGAGGTCGATGCCGCGGTCGACTGCAAGCTGGGTGCAGGCGGAGCTGATCTTGCCGGTGCCGCCGATGAAGAGAACTTTCATGCTAGACGTTCCTTTCGTTGCAGAAGACTGCTGTGTTGATCATCCAGGTGCGCTTTGGTGCAAGTCGATATATGGCTACTGCTCCGAACTCGAATGGTAGGTGGAGGTAGCGCGTTTTTCGGCGTCGTTCCGGAAGAATGTCATTCGACGCGGTTCGATGGTCTGCCCAAACCTGTCCGCATAGAGCTTCGTGAACTCGGCCCCGAAGAGCAGCACTTGTGCTGAATAGTAGACCCAGACCAGCAAAACGACGAAGTCTCCAACGCTGCCGAATAGGGAAGCCGTTTCGCCGCGCTCCAAGTATTGATTCATCAGTTGACGGCCGATGAGGAACAGCGCCGTAGTCAGTAGCGCTCCGATTGCTATGTCTCTCCCACGGGACCGAGCGTCCGGCAACCACTTGAGTATGATATAGAACGTGGAAAACGCCAGGGCAGGGATGTAGAGCTTGTCGATGTGGATGCTCGATTGAAGGAACCCGGGAAAGAACCGCGCCAAGCGACTAGCAAGGGAGACGAGCATCGAGTCCACGGGTACACTGGAAGTGAACATCAGACCGACGAAGAAGAGCACAATGTAGGGTGCAACCTTGTGGCGGAGGAGTATCATCCTCTCGCCAAGGGTGGCCGGTCGGACAGTTGTGAGACTCCAGATATCGTTGAGCGCTCGATCCAACTGATTGAAAATGCCTGCGGCGCCCAGCACGAGACCCAGTACGCTGAGTAGTGTGGCGCCGTTGCCAAAGGTGCGGTGGTTCACCACTGTTGCCAGTTCGGTCATAATTTCGGCAACGCCAGGACCCAGATAGGTATGCGACTTGCGTAGCAATCATTTCGACGACCGTGCGTGGCCGACAATCGGTCCTGCAACCGACACCACGAATACGCTAAGGGGGCCGATTGCGAAGACCGTGTAGTAGGCGAGCCCGGCCGCATATGGGATCGAACGATCGCTCAGGTACGCCTTTGGCGAATCCCCGAACAGAAGAACAATCGACTTCATCAAGTGGTCCTAGAAGGGCGCTGAAAAAGTCTGTTTGATAACGGAGCGATGGAAGTCGCGAGAAATGGCAAGTTTGGGTAGACTGGAAGACGACAAGCGAGAGTAGCCCGGTCAGGAGTCAGAAGATGCTTGGTCGTCGTGATCCACAACAGAGTCTGTTTTCGGCGCAGAATTTGCCGCATCGTGTTGCGGCCGATTCGTTCTATGGTCGCATGGCGGCGGTGAGTGATGTGCTGTTCAACGACGAGGAGCTGAAAGCGCTGTATGCGCCAAGCAATGGGCGGCCCAGCCTTCCCCCCTCGTTGTTGTGCGGTGTCATGTTGTTGCAGTTTCATGACGACGTGTCCGATGGCGAAGCGGTACAACGCTTGCAGTTCGATCTGCGCTGGCAAGTTGCCCTCGATTTGCCGACAGACTTTGCTGGATTCAGTCCGAGCAGTCTGACCTACTTCCGCCGCCGACTGGTGGAGCACGGGCAGGAACGCTATGCGTTTGACCGCTTCGTGGCCGTAGGACGCAGGGCCGGATTCGTGCCAGACCGGGTGACTCTGCTGACGGACACGACACGGGCCAAAGGCGCCGGTGCGGTGCAGGACACCTACACATTGTTGCGCAAGGGCATGCGCAAGCTGCTCAAGCAGATGGGCTATGTGGGCGCAGCCAAACGCCGCGGTCTGGCGGCTGACACACAGCGTCTGGTGGCGACCTACGTCGAGCAGGAACGCAAGGCGGACATCGACTGGTCGGACCCAGAGCAGCGCTCTGCCCAGTTGAGTGTGCTGTTCCGGGATGCGGAAGCCGTGCTGGAACTGGCTGCCACCCAGAGCGACGATGCCGAGGTGAGGGCAATGGGTTGGCTGCTGGTCAAGATCCTGGGCGACGATATCGAACAGGACGACCAGGGCGCCCCACGGCTGGCGAAAGGCACGGCCCCCGACCGCATCATCAGTCTCACCGAGCCGGAGATGCGCCACGGTCGCAAGAGCAGCGCCCAACGCTTCGACGGCTTCAAGGTCGGCACGACCACCGAACAGACAAGTGAACTGATTCTGGACATCGACGACATGCCGGCTGCCGGCAGTGATGGGCGAGCATTGATGCCCACCCTTGAACGCATCGAGCGTCAAAGCGGTGTCACGGTCGACCAGGTCATCGCTGATGGGGCGTATGGTTCGGGTGCGAACCGCAATGCGTGCGCCATGCATGCCCCTGCACCCGTGGACCTGGTCGCTCCCTTGGCCTCGCCTGCCGACCCGGTCGTCGACAAGTCGGCGTTCCGCATCGATCTCGACGGCCCGCACGGCTACCTGTCCTCAGGGCCATACCGTCGCAGGCCGGGCCGGTCCTGTCAAGTCGGGGTTGCCCACCTGGCGTTTCTGCTTCCCAAGGAGTACCTGCGAAGCCTGTTCGCTCTTTGCGCGCTGTGTGAAGAGCAAACACGACGGACGCAGCCTGACCACGCATCCTTATGAAGCCGACCTGCAGGCAGCTCGACAATGCCAGGCAACTGACGACTTCCAAACCACCTATCGCTTGCGCAGCGCCATTGAACGCAAACAGGCCGAACTGGTTCAACATGGGTTGCGCAACACCCGCTATCTGGGCCAACGCAAGCGTCAGTTGCAGCGCCTGTGGACCGCGGCTGCCGTCAACTTGCACCGTCTCTTCCAGCTCTGCGAGAGCCGCAATGCAGACCTGGCCGCACTCTTGGCTGTCCAGACGCAACCGCTCGCCCCAGTCACCTGACGAAGTCGGCAGGAATCGGCCCCAACGCCAGCCGATTCCCTCCGTTAGTCTGGCCTAAATCGGGATACGGCCGTTCATACACAGATTATGCGTAGCGATGTGGTTGCACGAGGCAGTTCATTCTGCCATTCCTTCTGTTGTCGAGGTGCCATGTCCCGCCAATGCGAGTTTTTCAGCACCCTCCTAGGCGAACTCCGGCTGTTGGCGGGCGAGCATGGGGCGCAGGAACTGGCCCGTGTAGCTTCGTTCGAAACGCGCCACATGTTCCGGCGTGCCTTCGACGAGTACATATCCGCCCTTGTTGCCGCCCTCCGGCCCCATGTCGACGATCCAGTCGCAGCTCTTGATGACGTCCAGATTGTGCTCGATGATGAGGACGGTGTTGCCCTTGTCCACCAGCTCGTGGAGCACCGATAGGAGTTTGGCCACGTCCTCAAAGTGGAGGCCGGTCGTGGGTTCGTCCAGGATGTACATGGTGTTGCCGGTGTCTCGACGGCTCAGTTCCTTGCTCAACTTGATGCGCTGAGCCTCGCCGCCGGAAAGCGTGGTCGCGGGCTGGCCCAGGCGAATGTAGCCGAGACCGACGGCGTTGAGGGTCACCATCTTGTTGCGGATGCGCGGGATGTTCTGGAAGAAGTCGAGGGCCTCTTCCACGGTCAGGTCAAGCGCGTCGGCAATAGACTTGCCGCGGAACTTGATCTCCAGCGTCTCACGGTTGTAGCGTCGGCCCTTACATTCCTCGCAGGGGACGTAGACGTCGGGCAGGAACTGCATTTCGATGCGGATGATGCCGTCGCCCTTGCAGGTCTCGCAACGACCGCCTTTGACGTTGAAGCTGAAGCGACCGGGCTTGTAGCCGCGGGCTTTGGCTTCGGGCAGGCTGGCGTAGAGCTCGCGGATGTAGGTGAAGACGCCGATATAGGTGGCCGGATTGCTGCGCGGCGTACGGCCGATGGGGCTCTGGTCGATGTCGATGACCTTGTCCAGGAATTCGATGCCTTCGATGGTGTCGTGCTTGCCGGGCCGATCCTTGGCGCGGTACATCATCTGCGCCAGCCGTTTGTAGAGGACTTCGACGACAAGCGTGGATTTGCCGCTGCCGCTGACGCCGGTCACGCAGACAAGTTTGCCGAGAGGGAAGCGAACATCCACGTCCTTCAAGTTGTTTTCGGCGGCGCCGTAGACCTGAAGATAGTTGCCGTTTCCCTCGCGTCGTTGCGGCGAATAGTCGATATTCTTCTCGCCGCGCAGGTACTTGGCGGTGAGACTGTCCGGGCAGGCCAGGAAGTCCGACTTCGGCGCGGAGCAGACGACTTCGCCGCCGTGTTCGCCGGCGCCGGGCCCCATGTCGACGACCCAATCAGCCGCGCGAATGGTGTCCTCGTCATGTTCGACCACGAGGACGGTGTTGCCCAGGTCGCGCATTCCGGCCAGGGTTTCGATGAGGCGGGCGTTGTCACGCTGGTGCAGGCCGATGCTGGGCTCATCCAGGATGTAAAGCACGCCCATAAGCTGGCTGCCGATCTGGGTGGCGAGGCGGATGCGCTGGGATTCGCCGCCCGAAAGGGTCGCTGCCGTGCGGTCGAGGGTGAGATAGTCCAGTCCGACATTGACCATAAATTGCAGGCGGGCGGCGATCTCTTTGAGCACCTGATGTGAGATCGTCTGCTCTCGCTGAGAGAGAGGCGTGCCGCTGCGGTCAGGCCCGCCACCGTTTGCCTGACTGCCCGTTGGCGCCGGCCGGAAGTGTGACTTCTCCATAGGCGCGGTTTCGCCTTGAAGGCGCCGGACCCAGTCCAGGGTGTCTTCGACGGCCATGTGGGTGACGTCGTAGATGCTGCTGCCGTCGACAGTGACGGAGAGGGCTTCCGGCCGCAGGCGTTTTCCGCCGCATGTGGGGCAAGGGCGAATGCTCATATACTCTTCGAGTTTGCTGCGCATGTAGTCGCTGGTGGTCTCGTCCATCCGGCGCTGCAAGTTGGGTATGACGCCACTGTAACCCGTTTCGTAGTAGCGCACTTCGCCGGACCCGGTGCGGTATTGGATGCGAACCTTGTCGCTCTTGCGCGGCGTGCCATAGAGAACGATGTCGCGCTGCTTGAGGCTCAGTTCGCCCACGGGCGCATCGAACGGGATGGCGTACTGTTTGCAGAGCGCCTGCAGTATCTGCAAGTAGTAGCCGTCGCCGTTGTTGTTATTGCTGCGCTCTCCACGGGCAGCACGGCTTCGTCGGACAGGCTGCGGTCATCATCCAGAATCAGGTCCGGGTCGAACTCGCTGAGCGAACCGAGACCGTGGCAAGCGGGACAGGCCCCGTGCGGGCTGTTGAACGAGAAGGTGCGGGGCTCGATTTCAGGCAGGCTGGTACCGCACTTGACGCAGGCGAAGTGCTCGCTGTAGGTGCGCTCGCGGGGATTGTCGCGGTCGGTGACATCGGCGACGATGAGGACGCCTTCGCCGAGGCGCAGGGCCGTTTCAACGGAATCGCTGAGGCGCGTGAGGTCCGTGCCGGGGGACTCCGAGGCATCTACTTCCTGAACGACATCTGGACGGCTTGCGTACAACGAGGCGGTCGATGACGGCCTCGATGGTGTGCATCTTGTAGCGGTCGAGCTCGGGCGCATCGGTGACTTCACAGATTTCGCCGTTGACGCGCACGCGCAGATATCCCTGTTTCTGCAGGTCTTCGAAGACGCCCTTGTGATGGCCCTTGCGGTCCTTGATCAGGGGCGCCAGGATCAGTAGGCGGGTACCTTCGGGCAACTCCATAATGCTGTCGACGATTTGGGTGGCCGTCTGCTGGGTGATGGGCTCGCCGCATTCGGGGCAGTGGGGCTGGCCGATGCGGGCGAAAAGAAGGCGCAGGTAGTCGTAGACTTCGGTCACCGTGCCAACCGTGGAGCGCGGGTTGCGGCCGGAGCCCTTTTGGTCGATGGAGATGGCCGGGCTCAGACCCTCGATCTGGTCGACATTGGGCTTTTCCATGAGACCGAGAAACTGGCGTGCATAGGCGGAGAGAGATTCGACGTAGCGACGCTGGCCCTCGGCGTAGATGGTGTCGAAAGCAAGACTGCTCTTGCCGCTGCCGCTGAGGCCGGTGATCACCACGAGTTTGTCGCGTGGAATCTCCACGTCGACGTCCTTCAGGTTATGTTCGCGTGCGCCGCGCACGATCAGTTTGTCAAGTGCCATGAGTCTAGCCCCTCGTACTCTACTCCCGTACCCTGGTTCGACGGCGAATCCGCTTCAGGCCGCGATTCCCTGACTGTGTCACTGCACTGTGTCGCTGCACTGTATTGATACACCGAGATTTGCTTCGGATAGAAAAAACGGACGCCTTGTGAGAACATACGTTCTTGCCCAGCCCCATTGTACACAATGTGGCTGCTGCCGCCAATTGTGCACGGATCGGTACGCGAGATGGTGCCGGATGTGGTCGGTGTACGGCCCTGCCAGTATAGCCGGAACCCGTGTCGTGCGAAGTAAGCAATGCGCCAGAGTCGCAACGCATTGTCCACAGACCGAGATGCGCCCAATGCGCAACCATGTGATGTGCGCATCCGCGTGGCGACCGACCCGGCTCTCGCACCGGAAGGACAGAACACGCCTGACGGCGATGCAGCGTGCTGTCAGGCGTGTAGTCGTTGATGCTGCCGGTCTGTATAGATTTACGCCGAAAATCAGGCGCCTATGTGTGCCGCGCTTCCGCCCAGGGTACTACTGTTGCGGCTCCTGGAATTGCAGCGGAGTCGTGTCGAGATTCCTAGGCAGGCTGTCGAGAATGTCGCCGGGACGCTCTACGTCGTTTTCGACAACCTTCTGTCGCAGCCAATCCTGGAAGACTTGCTCACGTTCTTGGGCGAGAGTAGCCTCATCTTTGGGGCGTTCCGTGTCTTTGTCCAGGACTTCGATGATATGGTAACCGAAGTCGGATTTGACAGGTTCGCTGATCTGGCCGACTTCCAGAGCAAATGCTGCTTCTTCGAAGGGCGGCACCGTTACGCCACGGCCGAGCCAGCCCAGGTCACCGCCACTGAAGCTACTGCCCGGATCATCGCTGTATTCCTGTGCAAGGGCTGCGAAGTCTTCGCCGTCTACGATGCGTTGGCGAATCTCCGTGGCCAGGGCCAGGGTTTCCTCGTCGGAGCGAGGCGCCGGTGTGGGCAGAGGCGTGGGCGCACCTTCGGGAAGGTCTGTGGGCGCCGGCGTCGGTTCTGGGGTTGGTTCGCCTTCGGGCACGTCGGTGGGGGTCGGCGTCGGCTCGATTTCACGCAACAAGATGTGGCGAACGTTGACTTCTTCCGCAGTAGCAGACACTTCCTCGTCGGCCACCGCAGCCCTCAGCTTCTCGCCGAGCAGGTTGACGCGAATGATCTCGCGGTAATCGGCCAACGACATGCCGCTGACGTCTTTGATGTTCTTCGTGAACTCGGCCAAACCCTCCTGATAGGCGTCGTCGGTCAGCACGGGAAGGGTGGGCGGCGGTTCCGGTGTGGGCAATTCCTCGGTCTCAGTGATGTCGCTGCTGACGTCGATCGTCGGTTCCGGCGTTGGCGTCCAGCTCTCCGCCGCGGCCGTGGCGATGCCGGCCGCTTCCGATGTGGCCGTAGCCTGCGCCTCAGTCAGCGCCTGCTGCTGCGCAGCGACCTGCTCGCGCAGCGCCTCATCAACCTCTTCATCGCTGACGGTGATGCCGCGCGCTTCGGCTTCCTGGCGGATGACCGATTCCTGAATCATGTTCTCTAGATACCTGGAAGCCCAGCGCCATAGGGCTGGTGAGGGTGGCTTCGATCTGGGAGATCTGTTGATCGAAGTAGCCCTGTCCGCCGAGCTGACGCTCCAGGTTGATGTACTGTGCAAGGTTGCCCTGCAGTTGGTCTTGCTGCAGGTAGACTCGTTTCCAGTAGTCGCGTGTGACGATTTTGTCGTCGCCGACGGCGGCTAGGGTGCTTCTCGGTTTCAGGGCGAATTCGTTGACCACGCCCATTACCACGAACAGCAAGGCGAGACCGATGGCGATGCCGGTGCCGATGATGACGCGCCGGTTTCGCTCCTGGTCGCGCGCGCTGACATGCGCTTGCTTCTTGGTGAGCTGTTTCGGTTGCTCACCGCCCTTCTTCTTCTTGCTGGCCATGGACTACCTGCGCTTTCGCACGATCCTGGTTTGATCAGCGGTATAGGGCAGCAGCGCCAGGTGACGTGCGCGCTTGATCTCGCGGACGACGTGGCGCTGGACCTTGGCAGAGACTTGCGTCTTGCGGCGGGACAGGATGCGACCGCGGCGATCGAGGAAGCGGGTGAGCATGGAGATATTCTTGTAGTTGATCTCTTCGACGCGGACGTCGGAACCGATGCGGCGGCCGCGACCGCGGCGTTCGCGCTGCACGTAGTCGGCGGGACCATCTACGTAGCGAGGCTCGTCCTCGTCCTCGTCGTCTCATCGTAATCATCGTCGTCGTAGTCATCGTCGTCGTGGCCTGGTATGCGTCGCGCTGCACCTTCTTGACGGCGCGGCTTGCCGCAGGCTGCGCTGGCTCGGATTCTGCCTCGGGTTCCTGTGCGGCAGACATCGGCGACGGGTTCGTCCTGGGATACTTCGTCTTCCGATGTTTCGATCACCGTCTCTACGATGGCGTCGGCGGCTATCGGCAGCAACGTCCACGGTTGTCTGCGACGGTTTCTACTTCTACGACGATTTCTTCTTCTACGATAGTTCTTCAACTTCTACGACGGTTGCTTCATCTACGATCGGTTTCTTCGACCTTCTACAATCGTTTCCTCAACTTCTACGACAGTTTCTTCAACAGCCTCGGCAACTTCCGCTGCGATCGGTGTTCTCAGTTTCAGATGTGGGATTCTTTTCTTCACTCATAGCAAACTTGCTTTCCTTGCTCTGATCTTTAGTACTCTTGCATCGGGCACGCTTGGGCTAGCTGTCACTTCGCATCATCAGGAAGCGCAGCACATCTTCGTTGAAGCGAAGGTAACGCTCGACTTCGTCTGTTCCGTCGGGGAACATGTTCAGTCGGATGAAGTACATAGTGGCCTTCGAAATGCTTCTTGATGGGGTATGCAAGCGTGCGCCGTCCCCACATCTCAGTCTCGATCATCTGGCCGTTGTGGTTGCCGACGATCTGGGACACGCGATCGTTGACACCGAGCACGGCATCCTCGCGCCATTTCAGGCTGGAGGATATAGACGAGCTCATACTCTCTCAGTTCTTGATCAAGTAGTTGATCAGCCATGATACGTAGTACTTCCTTTCGTCGTGTTCAACGCGCTTTCTCTGGAGATGCCCGCAGGACCGCCCTGCGAACAGAAAGAACGAGGGACCTGGCAAGAGCCCCTCGTTGCAAACATATGTTGCAAACCATAGGAAAGTATAGCACCGGCGGCAGGATGGCCACAAAATCGGGCCGCGCCGAATTGCTGCGAGATCAGTCCGCGGCGACGATTGCGGGCGGGCGCGTCGACGGAAGAGTCTGCGGAGCCGACGTGCAGCAGCAGGCTGACCTGCGTCGCAGAAGGACCGCGCTCGGCTCTCCGACACCGTGAACTCGACCAGGTCACCGGGGTGCAGGCGGGCGCCCGGCGAGATTTCGGATCGGTGCACAAACAGATCGGGTTGGCCCGTACGGGTGAGGAAGCCGTAGCGCTTCCTGTGGTTGAACCACTTGACAAGGCCGCGTTCACGGGACGCTTGCGGCAGGAGTTTGCGGCAGCCGGGGCACAGGGGCGGACGAGGCGATACGTTCGCCTGGACTGCAGCCAGTTCGTTCGCGAGCTCGGCGTCTGGGTGCGTCACCTGTTCTTCGCTCGACCAGAGGAACGATATGCCGCAGCGTTCGCAGTAGAGGGTTTCGTCAGTTGGGGATTTCTTCGTGTGCTGTCGTTTGCTCACGGTCGGCGGTCCTTCGATATATCCTTGGGTCTACTTGAAATCACGGCTCGAATTCACGGCTCGTGTCGACGGTTCTGGCCGGCGGTTCCAGTTCGCAGATGCATGTGGACTGCACTACCCTTATTGCATCTCGACATCGCATCTTGGCGACAAAGCCCCGGCGACGCGGTACCTGCGAGGCGCTACTTTCGACCGAGCTTTGCACTGGCCGATCAGGAACTGAGGCGATTCGGTTCGCTTCCGCCACCTTGCGGCAGGCATTGGTTCCCGGAAAGCGGGCGAAGTTTGACATTTGGTGACCCGCCTGATAGGATTTGGCTGCGGGCGGAAGGTGTTGTACGCTCGCCAATCGACGGTGGCGACGTGGCCAAGTGGTAAGGCAGGGGTCTGCAAAACCCCGATCGCCGGTTCGAATCCGGCCGTCGCCTCCTTATAGCACAGATTTGACGCCAACCGGAAGTTCAGGTTGGCGTCAATGTGGTACGAATGGCATGATAGCGAGTACGCGCTGACATAGGTGTCGGTTGGGGCCGGATTTGCAGAAACAGGGGCATGCCTATGCGAATGATTGTAAGAGCGCTGCTGTTTCTAGTGGCCGTCTTTTTCTTGGTCAGGCTGTAGCGCTGCGCAGCATCTCGGTTCCGACGCGAGGCCGTGGACATTGCGGCGAAGATTGAGCGCACGCTTGCCAGCGACCAGGTAGTTGATCTGTCGCAGAATCTGGACCAATACTTGGTGGAGTACGCCGATCGCTACTCTGTCGCCCCGCGCCGCAGCGACAATCCGCTGGAGATTGCAGAAGCGTATCTTGCGCACTCACCAAGCCGGGTCCGCTTCCGCGAGTTTTTCAGACCACGCATCATCTATGACCGCAACGGCGTACGGTTGGCCGAGGTGTTTGAGGAAGGCCAACGCACGTGGGTGCCGCTTGGATGAGATTTCGCCGCATCTGATCGACGCCGTGATCGCGACCGAAGACGCGTCCTTCTACGCGAATCCAGGCGTGGACGCTCGGCGCGTGGTCGGTGCGTTCTTGCAGAACGCAGAGGCGGGCGAGGTCGTCTCGGGCGCCAGCACGATCACAATGCAGCTTGCGCGGCTGCTCTTCTTCTCTCACGGAGGAGCGGTTCGAGCAGTCGATGGAGCGCAAGATCTTCGAGGCGTTGTTGGCGCAGGAGCTCTCCGCACTCTATACCAAAGACGAAATTCTGGAGATGTACCTGAATTTGGTGCATTTCGGACGCCGTGCGTACGGAGCGGAGGCGGCGTCGCAGGAGTTTTTCGGGAAGTCCGCTGCGGATTTGACGCTGGCGGAAGCGTCGCTGCTGGCAGGCACGCCACAGATGCCGGGCGGCTATGATCTGCTTGGCGATTTGGATCCGGTGAAGGATCGCCAGCGAGTAGTGCTGTCGCTGATGGTGCGCCACGGTTTTCTGACGCAGGAGGAGGCGGACGACGGCCTTCGCCGAAGAGCCGGAACTGAATTACGACTGCGCTGACGCCGGCGACGTTGGCGCCTCACTTCGTGCACTATCGTGACGCAGGAGATGAACCAGCGCCTGAACGGCGAGGACATAGACCGCGCGGGTCTGCGCGTGTATACGACGCTGGATTCGCGCTTGCAGGCGCTAGGCGAGCAGGTGGTCGCCGAACAGGTTGAGATTCTGCAGCCGCGTCTTCGACCTGAGCAACGCAGCGCTGGTGGCGCTGAAGCCGGGCACTTCCGAGATTCTGGCCATGGTTGGCAGCGCAGATTTCGATGACCTGACCATTGATGGTCAGGTGAACGTCGCCGTGAGCCCACGGCAGCCGGGCAGCGCCATCAAACCGATCCTGTACGCGACGGCCATTGAGGACAACTTGGTCAGCCCGGCCTCTGTCATCTGGGATGTGGCGGCGGAGTACAAGCTCTCGGAGACGGAGAAGTACAAGCCGGTCAACTACGATGAGACATTCCACGGACCGGTGACGGTCCGCGACAGCGCTGGCCAATAGCTACAACATTCCCGCCGTCAAGTTGTTGGATGCGGTGGGTGTTGAGCGCATGCTGGACAAGGCCCGCGACATGGGCATTCAGAGTCTGACACGAGATACAAGCTGGTATGGGCTCAGCCTGACGTTGGGCGGCGGCGAGGTGACGCTGCTGGACCTGACGGATGCTTTTCATACGCTGGCCAACGGCGGCGTACATGTTCGACCGCAGGCGATCCTGAAAGTGACCGATACCGGTCAGGCGGACGTCCAGCCAGGCTTTTGCTGAACCTGGCCGAGCGAGTGCTGGAGGAGTCGACTGCGTATCTTGGTCACGAATATGCTCAGTGACAATGTGGCGCGCATCACCGGCATTCGGCGAGAACAACCTGCTGCGGTTGAGCCGGCCGGCGGCTGCGAAGACGGGTACGACGACCGACTTCCGCGACAACTGGACCATGGGCTATACGCGCCATCTGGTTGCCGGCGTGTGGGCAGGCAACAGCGATGGACGTCCGATGATCGACGCAAGCGGCGTGACGGGCGCGGCGCCGATCTGGAATGCGTTCATGGAGGCGGTCCTGGCAGACGCGGAATTGATGGCGTCGCTTGGCATGCCGCAGGATGAAGCGGCTTGGGAGTTCTCCAAGCCGGATTCGGTCGTACAGAAGCAGCATTTCCTGTCCTTCCGGCCTGAAGTGTCCTGAGTCGGAGGTTTTCGCCGAAACGTGGATGACGCTGCTCGAGAACAATGCGCCGAACGTGGATGCAGCCGTGGGCGGGCCCATGCGGTCGGTCTACGCCGACCTCGGGAAGGGGTCGCGACCTTTGGGCGCCTGCAGCGATGCTCAGGGCGAGTCTCGGTCTTTGCTACGGATGCCTGCCGGCATTGGGGCTTCTCTGCCGTGGTACAGCGAAGTCAACGCCGACCGCATTGCGGGCGACAGCGAGTATGCGAAGCGAGTGTCGGCGGAGCGCTCTCAGGCGATGCGCTGGAGCGGGCGCAATCAGCAGCCGCTGTATCTTGGGACGTGTGCGCAGGCGGACAGCGCGGTGCGCCGGTTGTATGGCAACTCAGTAGTCGCTGTCTCGGTGGGCGGATATACCACCGATATCGCCCAGGCTGAGCACGACAGAGTCCGAAGATGCCTGCACGGATCGGGACCGTCCGTGGCTTCGACTTTCTCCGGCGGAGCCGTATCTGGCCGCTGCCACGCCACCCACTGCCGCGGTTCCAGTCGATACAATTTGATCGGCGTGGCGCATGATCGCAACTGTGGCGGCAACTTCGTGATCGGTACCGTGTCCAATGCAAGCGGCGCAGCCGTCGCCGGTGTGCGCGTGCAGTATCGGGACCAGTTTGGGAACCGGCTGGAGACAGCCACCAGCGGGCAGATGCCAGGATACGGATCGTTCCGGTTTGCGATCGGAGACAACACGCCGCAGAACATCTCAGTGACATTGCTGGACGGCAGTGGCGGTGCGATCAGCTCGAGCGCGTCAGTGCCGCATATGCAGGGAGATTTGACCGACTTGGGTTGCCACTACACGATTTGGCAGGGCGTCGACTAAGACTCGAGTATTGGATCGTTATAGATTGACCGAATGCCGGTCACCAGCGTCATGGGACGCTGGTGACCGGTTTGTCTGTTGATCGGGCTGACGGTAATCCTACGCCATTCGGACCTATCGAAACATTTCTGAGCTGCCATCTCGTTGTCGGATCGAGAGGGGTGTGTTCGGTAAGCGCACAGCGCTGGGGATAGGCTATGCCTGCTCTCGCATGTGAGCTACGTAGGTAACGGTTGGTGAGATATGACAAGACTGTCGACAGTTCAGATAAGACGGGAGAACTCAGGCGCACCATACGATTGCAGGCCAGAGGCTGTCGTGTGATGCTGCGTTGGTCGTGCGCTATCGGTGCTTCTGAGTGGATGCGATCAGCTTGGGACTTTGAGCTTGGCGAGCAAGACTGACTTGCTGGGCCAGGAACGGGCAGAGGATCCGATGGCGGCCGCAGAGGCGTATCTGCGGCAGTATCAGCCTGGGCCGCTGCCAAGATTGTTCCAGACGACGCGCATCTATGACCGCAACGGCCTGTTGCTGGCGGAGACATTTGGCGAAGGCCGGCGCGTGTGGGTAGGGCTGGATGCGGTGTCGCCGCACCTGGTAGACGCCACCGTTGCGGTGGAGGACGCCACTTTCTTCTCGAATCCGGGCGTCGATGCCGCGCCGCATTGCCGGCGCAGCGATTCAGAATCTGCAGGAGGGAGAGATCGTCTCGGGAGCCAGCACGATCACCATGCAGCTTGCGCGCAATTTGTTCCTTGGGCCGGACCAGCGCTATGACCAGACGGTGGACCGCAAGGTATTGGAGGCCGGACTTGCGCAGGAGCTGACGGCGCTGTACAGCAAGGACGAGATTCTGGAGATGTACCTCAATCTGCTGAACTACGGCCAGCTCGCGTATGGGCCGGAGGCGGCGGCGCAGGTCTATTTCGGCAAGCCGGCAGCGGATTTATCGCTTGCGGAGGCGGCTATGCTGGCGGGCATTCCACAGCAACCGGCCTATTTGAACCCGTATGACGACTTTGAGGCGGCGAAGGCCCGCCAGCGTGTGGTTCTCGACATGATGGTGCGCCACGGGTACTTGACGGAGACAGAGGCGGACGCTGTTTTCCAGAGCCGCTTGAGCTGGCAGGCGACAGGGGATCGCGCCGAATCTTGCTCCGCATTTCGTGCAGTATGTGATCGAACAGATCGACGGGCAGCTTGGAGCGAGATACACGAGCCGGGCAGGGTTTCAGTTGCAGACTACGCTGGATCTGACGTCTACAGGAGATCGCGCAGCGCACCGTGCGGGATACGGTGGCTGCAGCTTCGGCCCCAGTACGATCTGACGAACGGAGCATTGGTGGCGCTGCTAGCCGGGAACCGCCGATGTGCTGGCGATGGTCGGCAGCGCGGATTTCGAGGACGACACGATCGCGGGGCAAGTCAATGTGGCTCTGAGTCCTCGACAACCGGGCAGCGCTATCAAGCCGGTGCTGTATGCCGCCGCGATTGAGAATAACCTTGTGAGCCCGGCCAGCGTATTATGGGATGTGCCGGTCACGTACACGGTGGCGTTGCCCCAAGCGGGGGCGTTGCAATCATT
The DNA here is from genome assembly GCA_963752485.1 of uncultured Chloroflexia bacterium. Classification (GTDB taxonomy): domain Bacteria; phylum Chloroflexota; class Anaerolineae; order Caldilineales; family Caldilineaceae; genus JASGTU01. Next base: position 528,602 of record CAVVYP010000004.1, on the reverse strand, counting down.
GTCCGGCGATGCGCTGGCCTACCGGCCACGCAACTACGATGAGCTGTTCCATGGTCCGGTCACCGTGCGGACTTCGCTGGCGAATAGCTTCAACGTTTCGACGGTCAAGTTGCTGGAAGGGCTGGGCGTGGATGTGATGCTGGACTATGCGAGGCGAATGGGAATCGAGAGCCTGCAGGAGTCAAGCGACTGGTATGGGCTTAGCCTTACATTGGGGGGCGGCGAGGTGACCTTGCTGGATCTTGACGACGGCCTACCATACGCTGGCGAACGAGGGAAGCTTCCTTGCGCCGCGCTGCCTTGCTGGCGATGCGTGACAGCCAGGGCCGCGATGATCGAGGAGTACGAAGTGCCGGAGGCGGAGCCCGTATTGTCGCCGGATACGGCATACCTCGTCAGTGATATTCTGGCGGACAATGCGGCGCGGACATTTGCATTCGGTGCGAACTCCCCTCTGAGCATCAGCCGGCCCGCAGCAGCGAAGACGGGCACAACGACGGATTACCGTGACAACTGGACGGTTGGATATACGCCGTACCTGGTTGCGGGCGTATGGGCGGGGAACAGTGACGGCCATCCCATGCGCGATGCGAGCGGCGTGACAGGCGCTGCGCCTATCTGGCATACTTTCATGGAAGCGGTATTGGCGGATGACGAGTTGGTTGGTGCACTGCAGACATCCAGCGCACGCACCGACTGGTGGTTTGAGCCGCCGCGCAGCGTGGTGGAGGCGGAGGCGTGTCCGCCGGATGTTGACTGTCGCTCCGGAGGCGAGCTGTTCCGGCAGACGTGGATCGATCAGGCCGGCCGGACAGGGCCGCTGGCTGACAGCGTTGTGCGGGCGCCCACTGCGCCGGTGATCGTGCAGCAGGGCGAGCAGCTTCGGTTGGGCGGGTTCTGTGAGTTGGAGGGCGCGGCCGAGCGCACGTTGCTACAATTGCCGCATGCATATGGTCTGCCGGACGCAGAGAAATCGAACGAGGGATTGGTCGAGGTTTCGGCCGAGGCTTCGCGTGGGCCTGGCGATGAGGAGCGTAATTGGACACTCGACCAGCTTCACGCGCTGGCGTGGAGCCTGGAGAACGGTACGCAAACAAACTTTGGGCCTTGCGATCAGTTGGCGGACGTCGCACCGCGTGCATTGGCGCTGAATGGTGAGAGTGACGAGGGCGTACGTGTGCTGGTGGATGTCGCAAACGCGGGAAATCCGGAGCTGCAGACGTTGAGCGCCGACGGCGCGGTAGAGCTGGCTGTGATCCAGAAGAGTGGTGGAGAGAGTCTCTCCGGTCCAGGAACGTACTGGCTGGCCGAGCCAATTGTGAACGATTTCAATTGTCCGGGACAGTATGTGATGGGCCAAGTCGTGAATCTGGACGGGGCGCCGGTGGCCGGGGTGCGCATCGTGATGCGCGACCCATGGGGTAACGAAGCGCAGACGTTGAGCAAGAATGGTGCAAACGACTTCGGGATGTTTGACTTTCCGATATATGCCGACGGCTCGCATGACTTGACGCTGACCGTGGTAGACGAGTCCGGCAATGCGTTGAGCGGTCTGATCGTTGTGCCGCATCAGACGCGACGGCGCGTCGGACACTCCGTGCCATATGGTCAGGCTACAGGGCGGTTGATGATGCATGCGAGCGAACGGGGACAGACGAGAATTGTAGAAGCGTGCTGCGCTCTGATGAATTGCGCGCCGATAGGAAGCCGGAGAGTCGCAATATGACGTGGTTGCGAACTGAGGCTGCGAAACGGGCGGCACTGGGTTTGATTGGCGCAGGGTTGCTGGCGTTATTGGCGTGGACGGGCGGCATAGAGCCGGCGCGGGACGCGTATGCGCAGAGCCCGCTGCCGACGGAGCAGACTGCCACCCCCACGTTTACGCCTGCGCTCGGCGCAACCCCGTCGCCGACGCCTACGAAGCTGAAGCGGACCGTCAATGAGATCACGGAGCCGAAGTCGACAGACGCGATCTTTGGGTGGACGAACATCATCGGCACGGCGCTAGTGGATGCGTTCAATCGATTCGATGTTCACATTGCGCCCGCGGGGATGGAGAATTGGCAATGGCTGACGACCAGCTTCGACGTGATCCATGATTCGCCGCTGTACGTGCTGGACACCATGGGCTTCGCGGATGGCGTCTATGACCTGCGGGTGCGGGCGATTGCCAACGGCGGGGCGTACACGGAGGCATTCGTGCGCGGCGTGGAGATTCGCAACACGAATCCGCCGACGCTGACGCCGGACCCGAGTCCGCGATGGACGCCTACGCCCGTCAGTCCGTTGTTGACGCCGACGCCTGCTGTGCTCGCTCGCATCCCAGGCGGCCAGGGCTTCTATGCGCCTGACACCGGCGCAGTCGTGGACGGCGTAGTCGAGATCAAGGCCACAGTCAATGGGACGCGAGATCAGCGCTTTGAGCGGTACGAGTTGGAGATCTCGCCGGCAGGGCTGGAGAAGTGGGTTTGGCTGCACAGCGAACCGACACAGGTGTGGCAGAACACGATCTATACGCTGGATACGACAGAACACGCGGACGGCCGGTATGACTTGCGGCTGCGCAACGTGTATGACGACGGCAATTACAGCGAGTACTTCGTCCGCAATGTGACGTTCGCCAATACAGCGCCGGCGGAACGCTTGCTGGCGCCGCCGGCAGGGATCGTGTCACCGCGCAGCGGGTCTCGGGCGTCGGGGATTGTGGATTTCGTGGGTACAGTTCCTCAGACGGATTTGCTTCGCTGGGAGCTATCGTGGTCCCCGGGACAACGGGAAGACTGGTCGTTTCTGGTAGGCGGGGAGCAGCCGGCGGCGGGCGAGGCGATTGCGAGCCTGGATCTGTCACAGTTGCCGCCGGGGCAGTATGACTTTCGGCTGAGGATCGTACGGTCCGACTACAACTACACGGACTACTATGTGCGGGATATGCAGGTGCATGCAAATCAATAGGGGAGCTTGCGGAACGTCGATTGGAAGTTGGAGGCGAAACCTGGACAGAACCTGGAAAGTTATGAACGATATGGCACGATTTGATGGTGATTTTACCGAATACGCCAGAGCAATTTGGCGTGCGATTTCGACAGAGGGTATACTGTTATATTGTCTTGCGACAGCGCCAAACGGGGTGCGGTCTGCATAATACACTTTTCGGCCGCGAGAGCGGAGGGTGTGTCGTAGGCGGAAGAGATGTAGGGCTTGCCGAGGGTACGAGAACGCTGCGACCGCAAACGTGGACAACGAAAGACTAAAAGGTCGACTGGAGGTAACAGGGAACATGTCAACATCCAAAGTTTGGCGCATCACGATGAGTTTTATGGCCGCTGTGTTGGTGCTTACTTCGTTCGCTGCTGGTGTGAGCGCAGCGACAGAGGGCGCGCCGGTTGCGCAGGAATTGCGGGCCCAGGAGGTCAAGGGGACGATTCCCGGCGGCCAGTTTGCTGAAATATGGCTTGGACTGGAATCGGGTACGCCCGGCGAGAAGATCACACTCACCAGTACATGGGACCGACTGGACCCGAGCGGGAACGGTTTGGGCTTCTATGTGTTGACTGAGGAAAACCGGTCGGAAGTGTTGAACGGCACGGATCCTCGTCTGGCCAATTTGGCGACAGGCAGCAAGCTTAGTCCCGAGTCGCCTGACAATGAGATAGGCGCGGAATTCCAGGCCACCAGTGAATTCTTCACGCTGATTGTCTACAACGATTCGACCGGAGATGCCGACTTCAGCATCGTGGCTACGAATGCGTCCATTACGGACGGTTCCGGCCAGGTTGAGGACGCTTCAGCCATGTCTGATGAAGAGATGGGCGACGACATGGGTGAGGAAATGGCCGATGATGCGGCTGACGCAGGTGCCGCCGCAGATGCGGTCGCCGATGAAGAAGCCGGCGACGATGCAGCAGCGGAGACTGCCGACGAGGCTGCGCCTGTTGCAGAGGAAGCAGCCGAAGAGGCTGAGACTCCGGAGCCGGCCGCCGACGACGAGCCGGAGGCCGCGCCGGTGGTCACGACTACGCCGGGCGTCATCGAGGCGCAGGAGTTGGAGGGCGAGCTTCCCCTGCAGGACGACAAGCACTTCCTGGGTCTGGAGCCGAGCGAACGCAACGGCACCATGGACCTGGTGATGGCATTCGATCCCCGGGACAACAGCCAGTTGGCGACACGTGTCGGTTTCTGGGTGCTAGACCAGGACGCATTCAACCGCTACCTGAACCCGAACGAGAACGTCGTGCTTAGCCAGGTTGCCATCGCTGCCGGCAGCGGGGATCAGCCGGGATCGGCGAGTAACGAGTTCTCGGCAAGTATCACGGCATCGGATTTCGGCCCGTACACGGTCGTGCCGTACAACAACTCGACCGTGCCGGCGGAATATTCGCTGCGCGTGGACGGGGGGGTGTTGATCGACGATTCAGGCCAGACCACGACGGCGATGAAGAGCATGGATGACACGGGTACCATGACCGATACCGTCGATGCCGATGCGATTACCGTGGATGAAGGCGACGACGCGGCCGCTCCGGCTGAGGGTGACGACGAGACCGATGCTGCCCCGACGCGAACGGGCGAACCTGGCGAGACATACACGGTGCAGGCGGGTGACACGCTCAGCCTCATCTCCCGCGACATCTACGGCGAGGTGGGCTTGTGGGAAGAACTGTGTGCGTACAACAACCTGACCGATTGTAATGCGCTGGAAGTGGGCGATACCCTGCAGCTTCCGGCCGCGGATGAGCTTGGAACAGGCGCGACGGCTCCTGCCGCCGCTGCGACGACGGAGCCTGCCGAAGCGACAGAGGATGCCGCAGAGGAGCCCGCCGCTGCTACGACACCGGCCGCAGGTGCGACTACGCCAGTGACGGCGACGACCGAAGTCACGACCACGACTGAGGTCACGGCGACGGACGACATGACGGACACAGAGGAGACCGGCGACGCGGCGGACGATACGGCCGCTGCCCCGGGGGTCGATATCCTGACCATGCTGGAGGCGCAGGGCGGTATGACGATCCTGATCGACGCGCTGAAGGCTGCGAGCCTGGACGATACGCTGATGAAGGATCCGGGCCCGTTCACGATCTTTGCGCCCACCGACGCTGCGTTCGAGGCGACGTTGCCCAACTATGAGGATCTGTTCAGCAATCCTGCCGGCACACTGACGCAGCTACTGCTGTACCACGTCGTGTCGGACAGTGAGCTTGCCTCGGCCGATATCACCGACGGCATGCAGGCCACGACGGCGCATCAGGCGCTTCCCGTGAAGTTCGAGGTCACTGATGACGGTCTGAAGATCCAGGACTCGTTGATCACCAGGGCGGACCTTCAGGCGGCGAACGGTGTCATTCACATCATCGACAAGGTGATGATCCCGAGCGATATCAGCCAGTAGCCGGAAAACACGCTTTGCCAAAGTAGAATAGGCATGACCCGAAGGGGCTGGACAGAAGATGTCCGGCCTCTTCTTCTATGGGCCGATTCGATTGGCCCGATCCTATCTTCTGAGTGCCTGACGACCGGGGACGCAAGATCTGAAAGGACACGTCCACGAACATGTCGCCCTGAGCCTTGGCGAAGGGCCTCTGCATGCTGCGTGCCGGATTCTTCGCTGCGCTCAGAATGACCGTGTCCTTAGAAGTCCTTTGGCGCTCTCGAAAGCGGCCTGCAACGCTTGGCCGGATTCGCACATGCGTGCTAAACTGGCGCAATGGTCAACGGACGGCAGTCGCCACAACAGACGGTTGGGAAGAGTCACCGAGAGCCGGTTGCGACCAGTGAGCAGGGGGCCGGCGATTCGGCGCATATGCCCGAGTTGGCGGCTGCGGACCTGGTGGAGTTCTTTGGACCTACTGGCCCGTTGGCGCAGCGATATGCCACAGTACGAGTTGCGGCCGAGCCAGTTAGCAATGGCCGAGTCGGTCCGGCGAGCGTTGCTGGCGCAGGGCCATGCCTTGGCGGAAGCGCCGACCGGCACCGGCAAGTCGATTGCCTATCTCGTGCCGGCCATCCTGAGCGGCAAAACAATCGTCATCGCCACAGCCAACAAATCCCTGCAACACCAGCTCTATACGAAGGATATTCCCTTCCTGCGCGAGGTGATGGACCACCCCATCACGGCGGTGGTCGTCAAGGGACGGAGCAACTATGTCTGCACGCTGAAGTGGGAGAAGGAACTGGTGGAGCAGCGGAGATTCGCGCTGTATGACCGGGAGGACGAGCAGGTCAGCCATATGCGCGAGTGGTTGGATGAGACGGAGACCGGAGACGTGGATGACCTGCCGTTCGTGCTGTCGTCCGATCTGCGGCCGCGTGTGGTCAGCTTCAGCGATGACTGTCTGCACCGTGACTGCCGGTTCTATCACGACGCATGTTGGGTGAACAAGATGCGTGACGAAGCGGCGGATGCACAGGTGCTGGTCACCAACCATCATCTGCTGTTGAATGCACTGGAGCTGGGGCCAGAGGGCGAGCGAATATTGCCGCCAGCCACTGTGTACGTGGTGGACGAGGCGCACCAACTGGAACAGACGGCGACCGGCGTCTTCGAGACGGTTGTCACTGACTACACGGTGATCCAATTGCTGCGGCGTTCAGTGTTCCGCGAGCATCTGGACGAGGACGAACTGGACGAAGTGGAACTTCTGAACACGCAGGCGTTCCAGGAAATCGCGCTATTGAGCAGAGAGAACAGCTATCGCATTGAGGAAGAGCTGGAGACGCCGAAGCAGCTCGCCAGTGCGCTGCGCAACCTGGCGCGGCAGATGCAGCGGCTGAACCCATTCTCAGACGGCGAGGCGCACAGCGAAGATGCCGAGAACGGCGATAGCGAGGTCGCCGAGGAGCGCCGTGCGTATGACCTGGCGCGTGACGGCCCTGAACAGTACGGCGGACAAGCTGGCAACCGTGGCAACCAGCAAGCGCGACGACATGGTCGTTCGCTATGCCGTGCGCGTGTTCGACCGGCGACACGTGAGTCTGGAAATCCATGCGGCTCCGATTGAGCCGGCCGATTTGCTGGCGCGTCATCTGTTTCAGCCGGAGGATGATGACGGGCCGCTCGCTCGCTCGGTGATCTGCACGAGCGCGACATTGACCACTGACGGGCACTTCGCTCATTTCAAGCAGCGATGCGGCGTGGGCGAAGTGTGCGAGGAGCACGCGTTGCCGGCGGTGTTTGATTATCCGACGCAGGCGCTGCTGTATCAGCCGTCCCTGCCGGCCTATGACTGGCGGGCTGCGGATGTCTATTACGCGGGTGTGGCGGCAGAGATTGAGCGGCTGTTGGAGGTAAGCCGGGGACGGGCATTGTGTCTGTTCACAAGCTGGAGCGGGTTGCAGCACGTAAGCGACCGGCTCCACAATCTGGACAGCCCTGTGATATGGCCATTGCGGGCACAGGGGGATGCGCCGCGCAATGCGCTGCTGGAATGGTTCTTGGAGACGCCGCACAGCGTGTTGTTGGCGACGCGTTCGTTTTGGGAGGGCGTGGATATCCCGGGCGAAGATTTGAGCCTGGTCGTGCTGGACAAGATGCCGTTTCCGACGCCGGGCGATCCGCTGCACAGCGCGCGCATGAAAGCGGTGGAGGAGGCGGGCGGCAATAGCTTTGGCGAGTACATGGCGCCGTTGATGACGTTGTCGCTCAAGCAGGGATTCGGGCGGCTGATCCGGCGCGGCACGGACTGGGGCGTAGTCGCGATCCTGGACGAACGGCTGAGCAGCAAGCCGTACGGACAGCGCGCTCGGCGCAATTTGCCGGCGGCAAATCTGACGCGACGATTTCGGGACGTGCACGAGTTCTACGGTCGGAAGATGGGCGTCGAGTCTGACTTCGCGCTGAATGTGTGGGCGCACACGGAGCCGGATAGCCGGGAGGGCGCGGCGGAGGACGTCGTGTCTTGGTGGCGGTGCAGATTGCTGCGCATGCAGGATGGGCGAGCTGACGAACTGGCGGGCGAGGCGGCGGGCCTGGATGAGTGTGAGGCTGAAGTGTTCGCTGCCCTGCAGGGTTTGCGGGATCTGCAGGGCCGAATCGATAGGGCGAAGCGACACCGGGACGCCTTCTCCGTCGAACTTCGTTGCAGCGAAGCCGCCGCCAATTGGCTGGCAAATGGCGGGCCACCGTCGGCATTGCGCAGCGAGTGGCATGCGGAGGCGGCGCGCTGGAAGTCGGTGTGGGTGTTGCCGGTGCAATCCGTTCGGACGGAAGCAGACCGATGAGTCGGCGTGCGGATGCTCCGTGGCGGACCGCCGACCGTAGGAGGAAGCGGTAGATGGAATCGGCTTGGCTGAGGTGGGCGCGGGCGCTACAGGCGCACGCACAGAACGGGCTCTATTATGCGCTGGATCCGTTTGACAAGGAGCGGTATGCAGCGGTGCAACAGATAGCGGCTGAGATGCTGGCCGCCGGCTCCGGCGTGGAGATAAAAACGATCGAAGGGTTGGTCGGTGAGCAGGCCGGCTATGCGACGCCAAAGGTAGATGTGCGCGCCGCCGCGTTTCAAGAGGGGCGCATCCTCCTAGTTCGGGAGCGCTCGGATGGGCTATGGACGTTGCCGGGCGGATGGGCGGACGTCAACGAGTCGCCGGCAGAGTCTGTGGAACGGGAAGTGTGGGAGGAGTCAGGCTATCGGGCGAAGGCCACGAAGCTGCTGGCGCTATGGGATCGCAGCCGTCACGGACATCCGCCGCACGCTTTCTACATATACAAGGCCGTGTTTCTGTGCGAGGTAACGGGCGGCGCGGCGCACGAGAGCCTGGAGACCGACGGCGTGGGCTTCTTTGCAGAAGATGCGCTGCCCCCGCTTTCAGTCGGGCGGGTAACCGAAGCACAGATCGGCCGGCTGTTTGCGCATTTGCGGTGTCCTGATTTGCCGACGGATTTCGATTGAGCGCGGCGCAAACCGGAGCAGGCGGCGCGACGCGTGGCTCTCCGTTGTTTCAGGAACGAGGATCGGCCGTATATGCCCGCGATCGGGTTCCACCGTCTTCAGACGGAGAACATTTCGGGCGGCAGGTGCTGCGTGCGGTTGAGGTAGCGGATGAGCAGCCTATCCTCGGGCATGAAGTCGATGCGCGTGATGGCGGTATTGTAATGCTGGTAGAATGGACGCGTGTCCGGTATTTGATAGAGGAGAGCTTTCAGTAGGCTGTCGATGAAGCCGCCGTGAGACACGATGGCGACGCCCTCATCGCTGTCTGCGTTGCCGGCGGCGCGCTCACGCAGGAGGCGAGCGACGCGGGTGGCGCGGCTATAGCATGCATCCGTGTCTTCGTATTCTCGATTCCACCAGCCGGTTTCCGGGATGACGTCCGGCACGGCAAAGCCGGGGAAGCGCTCCCGCATCTGTTGTCTTGTCATGCCGGGGCGAATTGTCATGTTGGCGCCGGTGCGCGGATTGCCGAGGAATATGCCCCCATGCTCGTGGATTTCGACCCAGACTTCGGGCCGGAGGCCGGTCGTGCGTGCGATGGGTTCGGCTGTCTGCATGGCGCGCAGCATCGGGCTACAATAGAGATGCGTGAAGCCGTAGCCGGAGTAGGGCTGGATGGGGTGTTCTTCCTGGCGGGACTCCGGATGAGCATCGGCGGCGACGTGTTCGGCGACTATGTCCGCCTGTCGTTCACCCAGATCCGATAGCGGCGGATCGTCGACGCGGCTCGTCAGGTACTCGTCGAAGTGCATGGAGCCGGCCATACGGTTGTTGGCGGACTCTGCATGTCGGATGATGAACAATCGCATGGTGGCGTGCGCCTCTCTGTGCTGGGCAGCGGCTTTCTTGGCGAAGTGTACTCGTGGCGAGCCGCCGGGTCGGCTGCGGGCCTTGTGGGTCAATCGGTCAGAACGTCACGGAGTTCATGTCACCGACGAATTGCGGTAGGTCGGGATGACCGAGTTGCTGGCGGATGGCGTGCGCTTCGCCGGTGTGGAACCAGTAGTGGTAGATGTTGCGAAGCAGCATCGTGCCGTAGGGCTCCTTCAGTGGGCGACCGTGAAACGTGGGGAGAGTCTCGAGCAGTTCAGGTGTGAGGGTGTCCAGGAAGGGATCGGCGGCTTCGGTGATTGTGTTCCAAGCGGCCGTCATCTCACCCCAGTCTGGCGTGGAGGCGGGTTTGCCATAGCCTACGATGTTGTTGAGGCCAGGGACGACGATTCTGTCCTGGCTCACTTCCACCCAGAGGAATTGCTCCTGGCTAGCCAGGTGACCGACGATCCAACTCAGGCAGTTCATGGGCTGCAGACGGCGGACGGCGTCTTCGGGCGAGACGCCATCGAGGCAGCGCTGGAACTCGCTGCGGGCGAAGCGTAGTTGTGTGACAAGTGGATGAGGCATAGCGAGCTCCTTCAGTTTGCGTTGCGGCCGGCGGCGGAAGTCGGCGCTGGAGAATATGGCTCGCGCCGCCGGTTCTTGGGTGCGCCGGCCGGCGTCGTCGCCGGGGCGCTATTCGCGGACATTATATAGACGGCATCGGCGGATGGCTAACATGCAGGCGCGGGTGGGTGCAAATGACGCCAACGCGCCGCGCCGGCGCATGGCATTCGTTGCCATACTGATCTCCGCCGATCCAATGTAGCACGCACGGGAGAATGAACTGAAAATGGCATATCGAACGTTGATTTCTGCGCAGGAATTGGCAGAGCAGTACGAGCGGGACGATTGGGCGATCGTGGACTGCCGCTTCGCACTGGCCGACACGGCGCTGGGGCGGGCGCAGTATTTGGCCGCGCACATTCCGGGGGCGGTGTACGCGCACTTGGACGACGACCTTTCGGGAGAGATTGTGCCGGGCGTGACGGGTAGGCATCCGTTGCCGGAGCCGGAGACCTTTGTGCGCAGGCTCAGCGAATGGGGGATCGGCGACGGCGTGCAGGTGGTGGCGTACGACAGCATGGGCGGGGCGATTGCCAGCCGTCTATGGTGGATGTTGCGGAAACTAGGGCACGAGGACATCGCTGTGATGGACGGTGGATGGGCGATGTGGGAGCAGGCCGGATATCCGGCGCGCGGCGGCGTGGAAGAGCGGGCGCCGCGCCAGTTTGTGGCGCTGCCGCGTCCGGGCGGGGTTGTGACTACAGAAGAAGTACTGGCGCAGTCGCATTCACCGGACTCGCGCTTGTTCGACGTGCGTGCGCCGGAACGGTACCGAGGCGAGGCGGAGCCTATCGACCCGGTGGCCGGGCACATTCCCGGCGCCATCTCGGCGCCGTACGCAGACAATATGGGTCCAGACGGCCGTTTTCTGCCGATTGACGAATTGCGCGCGCGATATGAGACGTTGTTGGCGGGGGCGAGCATGGATGAGGTCGTGTTCTATTGCGGATCGGGCGTGACGTCGAACCATAGCTTGTTGGCGTTGGCGCATATCGGCCTCGAGGGCGCGCGGCTGTATGCCGGTTCGTGGAGCCAATGGATTGCGGACGGCGAACGGCCGATCGCGACGGGCCCGGAGCCGTGGGGCAGTGACGATGTGACACGATGAACGGGGAGCTACTGCGTGGCGGTTCGCGAACCGTCACGGCGGTTGACTGACGAATCCGAACACGGCAGCAAGATAGGACGGTGGACATGGGCAGGGTATTCATGGTGATTCTGGGCATTGCCGGCGCGATGTCTGTGGGACTGGGCGCGTTTGGCGCACACAGTCTCGAAGCAAGGCTGAGCGCGGACATGTTGGCGACATTCGAGACGGCGGTACGGTATCAGTTCTATCACACGTTGGGACTGGTCGCGGTCGTGATTGCGATCTGGACGCTGGCCGGCGTCAAAGTTGCCGGTGGCGTCCGGGTGGCTGTTCGTGCTCGGTATGGCGCTGTTTTCCGGCAGCCTCTATTTGCTGGTGGCGACCGGAAAATCGTGGCTAGGCGCTGTCACACCACTTGGAGGAGTTGCGTTTATCGTGGGCTGGCTATTACTGGCGGCGGTTGCCTGGCGCGACCGGTGAGTGGGTGGTCGGGCGGCGCACGTCAGCGGGCTGCAGGCCGGTCGGAGGCGAGGCGGGAGCCGCCCAAAATGTGGCTTGGCGGCTTTGTGCCGATCTTGACTCGGTGCTATAATCGATTCATTCGGTAGACAGGTATCACCGACAGGAAGGGCACCATGGCGAATTCTACCCGTCCCGCCGACGATGATCCCCTCGCAAGCGAATCCACAGACCCAGAGGGAAGCGGCGTCGATCTGGATGTAAGCGCACGTAAGCGTAAAGAAGTCGGGCTATCGGAGCGACGACCGACGGCCAAGGCCGCGCCGCAGCGCCCGCCGCGCACGGATTCATTTGGCGCTCCGCGGGCCATAATGCCTGGGTTGCTGGGATTGATAGTGCTGGCGACTGTGATTCTGGTAGCTGCGAATATGTGGGACTGGTTCCCGTCGTGGTGGCGGGCGCCGGCGATCGTGGCCGATCCCATGCGTGCGGTGACGATGCCGATGGCGGACCCCGTGCAGGTGGCCGGCTACCAGTTGGCGCTGTCGGATGATTTTAGCCATGCGGAAACCGTGTTTGCCGAGGGCATGGAATCGGGCAAGTGGCGCATCGAGCACCAGCCGACGTCGTCCACATACAACATGGAAGTGTGGCCGAATCGAGTGGTGTGGAGTCTGCTGGATGTGCCGGAGCCCGATCCGCAGCGGATGCAGGCGAGCGTGACAGTGGCCACGCATACGCCGTGGGGATACGCCGGGTTGGTCAACCGGTACGCGGATGAGGACAATTTCTATATGTTCCTGGTTGACGGTGAAGGACGCTTCATGGTGCAATTGCAGCAGGATGGCGTTCTGACCACGTTGAAGCCGTGGACGAAGGCGGATTTCCTGAACCCGGCGGGCAGCACGAACGCCATCACGGTGGACGACGACGGTAGTATGCAGCGGTTCTATGGGAACAATATGCTGCTGTATGAGACGCCGGCGCGGATTGCTGCCGGTGACGCCGGCATAGCCGGCGGCTCGCATGCGGACGGCGTGGCCGAGATTTCGTTTGACTGGATCCAACTCTTCGATTTGCTAGTCGCGAAGTAGAGAGAACCCGGCTAGACAAGCCCACCAGAATGCGAAGCGAGCAATTATGGATGAGAGTGTAACAGTTCAGCGTCTGAAGGCGGCGATTGCCGCGCAGGACGACGAGTTGGCCGAGAAGCTGGTTCAACGTCTGGCCGGCGCAGATGAGGCGGCGCTGATTCGCATGGCGGAATCGGATGATGCGGACTCCCGATGGTGGGCGGTGCGATCGCTTGCGCTGGTTGGCGCGGATCAATGTGTGGACACGGTCGTTGCTGCGCTCGGCGATTCCAATTCGGCGCTGCGGGCGGCCGGTGCGCTTGCCCTCGCGCATTTGCACGGACGGGCGCCAGACGCTACGCGTGCGGCGATGCCTGCCTTGGCGCAAATGCTGACGGACGATGACGGGCTGGTTCGCCAGTCCGCTGCGGACTCGTTGGCGATGTGCGGAGACGATGCGGTCGAAGCGTTGGCCGTGATCATTGATTCACTGCATGATGGGGCGCGTGGCGCGGGCGGCCTATTCGCTGCGCAAGATCTGCACGGAGCGGGCGGCCGAGTTGTTGTACCCGCTGCTGGACGATCCGAACCACCTTGTGCGATCCTACGCATACGATGGGCTGGACGACATGGGTGCGTTTGAGAACATCGTGGTGCGGGCCTGAGGACCGGCGTGTTGGGGTTCCGCATGAAAGCAGTATTCTTTGCTGCATTCGTATAGCGGAGAGTGATCGTCGGTTGTTTTGTTTGGAGGCGACTTGATATCCTGTTACAATTAGGTTATACTGATCGATAGTACGATAGGGTGAACACAGCGTGAGGCAGGATTCGGACGAATCCAAGGGCCAGGTAGAGTAGCAAGCAGTCGTATTTATTCCATATTGTCGCTACGCAATCATTTGCCAGCAGGTTTGGCAGTGGCCTTCTGATTCACCGTTTCACCTCTCCATTTTCACCACCCACAAATCCATAGCCACGCTTGGGGTTCGGCATTCGTGTGCGCTTGCGGTGATTGCGTGTAGTGGTAAATCTGCGTTTTTGGGTTGCAGATCGGCCTTTGCGCAGTTGCGGAGCGGAAGTAGGCAACTTCATCGCATGTCGGTGCGGTTGAGGCGTGGCGGTGAGACATCTGGGAACCATCAGGCTAGTTGAGAATTTCGTTCGATATGGGTGCGTTCCGTTGGTTGGAACGCTAATTCGGGGGTGTTGACGGTAGCTTCATGGCGCGTGATGTCGGTTTCTTGAACTCCTCCAATCGTAAGGCAATCCGCCGGCGGGCGTTTGGTCCGGCCGGTGTGCTGCGCGCGGTGGTTGCTGTGGGCGCGCTGGCGACCGTGTTGATGTTGAGTGCATGTGTGGCGCCGGTTCCTGTGCCAGAGGCTGCAGGGAATGTCACCGGGGCAGGCAGCGCGCGACTATCCGAACTGTCCTCGTTTGAGCTTCCGACTCCGGAGGCGATCATTGTGCCGGACGTGAAGGCTGTCGTGAACACGGAGGGTTCGCGGGCGAACGTACGCACCGGACCTGCGCTGGATGCGCCGATTATCGCCAAGGCGCTGCCGGGCGACGAGTTCACGATTCTGGGCGCGAGCGATGACGGTGAGTGGTGGGAAATCTGTTGCGTGCGCGGGCCGCAAGATGCGGACGGCGAGGCGACGGAGCCGGCGTGGCTTTCCAAGCAGGTTGTGGACTTGGATGGGAACGCAGACGCGGTTCCGGTGGTGGAAACGGTGTTGCCGGGGGCGGTCGAAGCGACCTGGCATGTCGACTGGAGTTGCGGTTCCGACCGATGCGAAGTGAAAGAGTGCACGGCGTCGGTGAGTGCGAAGTCTGAGTCCGGCGAAGAGGAGCAGTGGTCGCAGGTAGAACACACGGTTTCCTGGGACGATGGTTGTTTTGACGAGGACTCCTGGGTGTTTGACGTGGACCGGTACACTGCGAAGGAACGCAGCGGCGAGTTCGTGGACAATTTCCTGTACAACTACTGGCTGGGCGTGCAGCCCGGCCCGGCGACAGACGTCTACACGATGGATGACGGCCGCAAGGTAGCGGTATGGTGCAGCGGGCCACACGAGATTGAGTTGGAAGAGGGCGGCGGTTGGACGACCGTGTACGTCGGCAATACCTGTCATGATGTGGAGACGGGCGAGTTGGTGACGGTGTCTTACACGAAACGCTGGTTGTTCTCTGGCGAGTATGACGGCCAGAAGTATGAGCGAGCGTACTTTGGGGACTATGAGGTGCTGGACCAGTATCTTGTGGACACGAACGTTGATCTTGCGTTCCTGGAGTAGCGTTTGCAGTACGATGGGTTCATCCAGGAAATCCCTGGTTTACCATAGAATTGTCATCGGCGAAGGTTATCTTGCGTCACATACTTTTCATCATTCGTGAGTCACAGAAGGAGCTATGACATGACTCGAAAACGCAGCAGTCGTATCATCATTGCATTGATCGTGGCTGTCGTGCTGCTGATTCCTGCAGCGGTTGCATATGCAGATTCACACTGTCCGGATTGCGAAGGTACGGGGGCCGCCGATCCGCCGCCCATCGCGATCACAGGACCTCGCCTGGCCCCTCCGCCGATCTCGCACTCGAGTGTGCTGGATCCGTACGTAGTGTACAACCGCCAGTTGGTTGCCCCGGGTTTGCCGGTGCAGTCGCTGGAGGCTGACGCTGCCGATGGCGGTCGAGCCCAGGAGAAGCCGGGCCGTGGCATTCGCCAGACGGCGACCGACATCAGCTTTGGTATCGAGCTGTTTGATCCGCAGAATGTCTGCAACGACTTCAACGATGGCGGGCAGTGGCCGTCCACCGCTTGGCCAGACTGACATCTGGACCGACTGGTTCGCCGGTTGGGCGCCGTTCGCAATCGACAACGGCTACTATCAGGCCAAGAACGTGACCTTCTCGCGAGAGCGTGTGGTGGGTCCTGGCTCGCAGTACACGCATGCTGAGAAATCCAGCAGCGACCAGCACTCTGCCAAGATCGCCAGCAACCAGAAGTACGCGGCAGGTTTCGGTAGCCCCATCATCCAGGTGCCGGAAGGCTACGAAGGCGGTTCGGTTCTGGTCACGGTTGATTACCTGATCTGGGACCATGACACCGGCGGCGGCATGGGCGACGGCTGGGACTATGACTGGGCTTCGCTGGGCGTCAAGGCCGGCGCCGACTGCGACTGCGCCGTGTATGTCAACGGCTATGTTCGCGGCGAGTGGGCTGAGATGACCAACGTCATCGAGCTGGGTGATGCGAAGGACATCATGGTGTTGATTCAGGGCCATTCCCCTGGTTCCTTCAACTCCAACATCTACTTCGACAATGTCCGCATCGCCTTCATCGATGCCGAGGGCAACGGCAGCTACCTGTCCGACTGCACGCTGGAGCAGTAGTCTGACTGGGTAGGACCGGCGGGTTGGCCTCGTGCCGGCCCGGACTATGTGAACAAAGAGCCGTCCCACTGCGGGGCGGCTCTTTCATTGTGGTTGGATATTACTCTCGGTTGGATTGCTTCCGCCGCGGAACGTGGTCGGCGTGTCGCAGGCGGAGGCCGAGACGGTCAAGCGGGAATGGGGACGAAGTCCATTTGTGCGGCGTATGTCGCCAGATCTTCGTGCGCACGCTCGGCGTAGGCGGCGTAGCGGTCGGCCTTTGAGCGCACATGTTGTTCGAGAGGCGGTAGCAATCCCATATTGGCTTTCATGGGCTGGAAGCCCTCCGGCTCGGCGTGGGTGATGTAATGGAGCAGGGCCCCGGCCATGCAGGTGGGCGGCAGTGACAGCGGCTCCCGTCCCTCCAGCAGGCGGGCGATGTTGATGCCGGCAACTAGGCCGCCCATGGTGCTGCCGACGTAGCCTTCGGTGCCGGTGATTTGGCCGGCAAAGAAGAGGTCTGGCGCGTGTACGGGTCTGGAGCGTCGGCCGCAACAGGGTGGGGCTATTGATGAAGGTGTTGCGGTGCATCTGGCCCAGACGCACGAATTCGGCCTCTGCGAGGCCGGGAATCATGCGCAGGATCTCTTCCTGTGCGCCCCAACGGATGTTGGTCTGAAAACCGACCAGATTGTAGAGCGTGCCGGCGACGTTGTCCTGGCGGAGCTGCACGACGGCATGGGGCCGCCTGCCCGGTGCGCGGGTCGCGCAGACCGACTGGCCGCATGGGCCCAAAGGCGAGGGCCTTGCTATCGCGGCCGGCGAGGGCTTCGATAGGCATGCAGCCTTCGAAGTAACGCTCCAGTTCTTTGTCCGCGCCCTCCAGCGGGAATCTTGGGCGCTTCGAGCAAGGCAGTGACGAAGGCTTCGTACTCTTCCCGATTGAGCGGGCAGTTGATGTAGTCGCCGTCCTCGTGGCCGTCGTCACTGCTGCGATCGTAGCGGCTCTGGCGGAAGGCGATGGACATGTCGATAGTGTCCGTTTCGACGATGGGCGCCATGGCGTCATAGAAGTAGAGATACTGCTGCCCGGTGAAGGCCTGGATGCTGTGGGCGAGGTCCTCGCTGGTAAGGGGGCCGGTGGCGATGATGGCGGGGCCGGATGGGATATCGACGATTTCCTCGCGCAAGACAGTGATGTTTGGGTGGCCGTGTATTCGTTGCGTAACATCTTCGGCAAAGTCGTCGCGGCTGACGGCAAGGGCGCTGCCGGCGGGTAGCGCATGGTTGAAGGCTGTCTGAATCACCATGCTGCCCATGGAAACCATTTCCTGCTTCAGTATGCCGAGGGCGCGGTCAGGCATGGTGCTGCCCATGGAGTTGCTGCACACGAGTTCGGCGAGGCGATCGGTTGCGTGGGCGGCCGTTGTCCGGTTCGGGCGCATTTCGTAGAGGCGGACGTGGACGCCGCGCGAGGCGACTTGCCAGGCGGCTTCGACGCCTGCGAGTCCGCCGCCGACAATGGTGATGGTTTGTGGCATGGGTGTTTCTCAATTCTGGAAAATGGATTCACCGGCCCGGTTCTGTACTGGGAATCCGCCTGGAGGGCCGTTGCAGCTGATTCGGCGAGGTGGGGATTGTAGCAGAGGGGTGAGCGGCGAGTCAAAAGAAGATGGGACGCTGGTGACGCGGATAGGACGCAGAGCAGGGCCGAGAGGACCGATTCTCGTTGGCAAACCCTGGAAAAAAGAATGTACAGAAGCTGTCAAGGTGGGAATCATCACCAATGCTATACTGCGAAGCAGAGCAGTCTATTCGCTCCGAAATGAACGGTTGGCCGTGTGAGCGTATCAAGTGAGTGAGCAGGAACGGGAGTACGTCGATCGATGAATGCTATTGACGTTATCGTGAAGAAGCGGGACGGGACGGAACTGTCGGAGGCTGAGCTGCGCTTCTTTGTGAACGGCGTTGTGTCGGGCGAGATCCCGGACTATCAGGCTTCGGCGTGGGCGATGGCCTGCTATTTCCAGGGGATGACGGATGGCGAGACGACGGCGTTGACGCTGGCGATGGCAGAAAGCGGCGACCAGCTTGACCTGCACGATTGCCTGGGCGCGGGCTCCATCATCGTGGACAAGCATTCGAGCGGAGGCGTGGGCGACAAGACGACGCTGGCCGTGGGGCCGATTGTGGCCGCGTGTGGGTTGCCCGTAGGCAAGATGAGCGGGCGCGGGCTCAGCTTCACAGGCGGGACGATCGACAAGCTGGAGAGTATCTCGGGCTGGCGCGCGGACCTGGACGCCGATGCGTTCTGCCGGCAGCTACAGGAGGTGGGGCTGGTAGTCGCGGGGCAGACGGCGGACTTGGCGCCGGCGGACAAAATCCTGTATGCGATGCGCGACGTGACGGGAACCGTACCGAGCTTGCCTCTGATTGCGAGCAGCATCATGAGCAAGAAGCTTGCGGCGGGCGCAGACGCGATCGTGTTGGACGTGAAGTGTGGCCGAGGCGCGTTCATGCAGACGCCGGAGGAGGCGCGCCGGCTGGCGAGGTTGATGGCGGAGATCGGCGCACGGGCAGGTCGCCGGGTGACGGCGCTGATCACGCAGATGGAGCAGCCGCTCGGCTTCGCAGTGGGCAATTCCGTGGAGGTACGGGAGGCGATCGATACGCTGCACGGGCGGGGCCCGGATGACTTTCGCGAGTTGGTGGAGGCCGTGGCCGTGGAGATGCTTCTGCTGGGCGCCGGGTCGGCGCGGGAGACGGCGCGGGAGACCGCGCGGGCGCAGGTCCTGGAGGCGGTGGCGTCCGGCGCGGCGTATGAGAAGTTTATGGAGTTCGTGGAAGCGCAGGGGGGCGACGGCGGGCAGGTAGCGCACCCTGAACGACTGCCGATTGCCCCTGTCGTGCACAGGCTTGTGAGCGACGCAGCCGGGACCGTGCAGGCCGTGGATCCGCAAGAAGTCGGGCTGGCAGCGGTGGACCTGGGCGGCGGCAGGCGCACGAAGGAAGACAAGATCGACCACAGCGTGGGAATCGTGTTGGCGCGCAAACGCGGCGACAAACTGCAAGAGGGTGATCTGATTGGCGACGGTGTACGCGCGGGATGAAATTTCCGCGCACGCAGTTGCCAGCCGCGTACGTCAGGCGTATACGCTCGGGGACGGCGCGGTTGAGCCGCTGCCGATGGTCTACGAACGGATTTCGTCTACCAGCTTGTAACGACGCGTTCCAGAGCGACGGACTCGAACAGACGCGACGTCTGTTCGGCAACTCCCTTCCAGCTATATTTCTCGTTGACTTTTCGCTTCGCGCGTTCCCTGCGTTCTTGAGCAGCTACCGGATCGCGGAATAGCTCGCGCACGGCCCAGGCGATGCTGTTCGGATCGTCGGGATAGATGGTGAGCCCGTTCTCGCGGTGCTGGACTACCTCACCGAGACCGCCGACATGGCTGGCGATGACATTGCACCCGAGGCCCATAGCCTCCAGGGCTACGATGCCGAAGGGTTCGTAGAGGCTGGGGAAGACAGCCGCGTCCACGATCTGGTAGAGGTGGTCGCGACGCTGGTCCGATATATAGCCGAGGAAGTGGACTGCATGCTCGACGCCGAGTTGTTCCGCCTGGGGCGCAAGTCTGCGCCCGTTCTTGCCGGCGACGAGCAGCTTTGCATCGGGAAACTCCTCCAGGATGGCGGGCATGGCGTCGATCAGCACATGGACGCCCTTCTCGTGGGTGATGCGTCCGACATAGAGGAGCAGGTGTTCACCGTTGGGAGCGTAGATCCTGCGCAACGACTGTGCAGACGCTGCCGAGTCCAGGACGTGAGTGCTGAGATCGAAACCATTGGGCACGACAATGATCTTGTCACAGGGCGTGCCGAAGTAGCGATTCAGCTCGGAGACCATGTATTCGCTGCAGACGATGATCTTCCAGGCCTCGTGGCAGAGTTCACGCTCCAGGCGGTCGATTCGCTGGCTGATCTCGCTGGGCAGGTTGCCCTGTTGGCGGCCCCGTTCTGTGGCGTGAATGGTGACGACGAGGGGCACCTTGAAGCGATTCTTCAGGTTCATGCCGGCCGCGCCCGTCAGCCAGTCATGACTGTGGACGATCTGATAGGATTCCCTCGCTGCGAGGGAGGCCGCGTATTCTGCGAGGATGTCGTTGTCGGCGACCACGTGATTGTAGGCGTCGATGGGATCGATGGGGGGCAGGTCTACGCGATGAACCGTGACATACTGGTTCAGCTGTTCCACAGGTTCGCCGCCGGCGAAACGCGTGGTCACGATGTCGACCTGGATGGGGCCGAAGGTGGTGTTCAGGCCGCCGAGTGCAGGAGCCAGCCCTGCAATGTGTTGCCCGAGGCCGCCGACCACGAAGGGCGGGTATTCCCAAGAGAGTTCTAGTACACGCATGATCTGTATGATGTCTCTGTTGTGCGCCACGCGCCGGCACAGGATCCGCAGAACGCGGCAACGACGGCTTATGAGTTGTGATTCCTGGCAGCTAGGGCGCGGCAGACAGCTCGCTGATTTCCTGACCTTCCACGCGGAACGCTGCCAAACGGAACGGCGTCGAATTGGAATCCGTGGCGGCGTTGACTTCGGCTAATGCATGGCATGTCGCCGCGTAAGTCAGATGTGCTGTGAGCGTGCCGGGAGCAGGCTGCACGGCACGATTATACTGCGGAGTGACCCAAGTACCCCAATAATGCGAATCGGGTGCGGTGTTGTGCGCGGTGAAGACGGGATCATCGCCCTGTGGACCCAGCCAGAAGGTGGCGGCCGGCTGGGTGTCGTGGAGCCGCAGAGCCGCACGGGCGCCAAGGTGGGGTTGGCCGAGCCAGAGTAGGACGCCGTCGGGCCCGATTTCGCTGAAGTCTGCGCCAGCGGGAACGATAGTTATGGGGATCGGTGGCGAGACGCTGCTGACGGCGGCGCGGACGGACGATTCCCAGGCGTCGGGGACTCCGCCTACGTGCATCGCCCGTGCGCCTTCCGCGGCGGCAATGGTCGCAACGTCCAATAGTAGGTCGCTAAGCCAGTCCAGGTTGGCGCCCGGCGTGGCGAAGGCGCCATACGCATCTACTGCAGTCGGGACGACCCATGCGGCGGCGGAGCCGGCCATGTGGGGGGCGACGGCGACGATGGTGTCAAGGCTGTATGGACCGATGACGGCGGTAACGGCCGGGTCAGCGAGGAGCTTCTGCGCGCTGCGGGCCGCTGCCTCAGGTTGTGCGGAATCGTCCAGCGCGAGGGGAATGACGTCGACGTTGGCGGGCGCACAGTCGGCAATTGCCAGGCGCACAGCGTCGAGTGCTGCGTAGCCGGTCTGGCGATAGAGACCTTCGAAGGGGGCGATGAGGCCGACCTTGGTGACCGGCCGAATAGGCGTGCAGGCGGTCAACGTGAAAAAGATGGACAGGACGAACAACGTTCGAATGTGACGGCGAGTGAGCAAACTGCAACCTGCTCAGTGGGCGAACGCAGGCTGTAGGATTGTGTGCGAGGGGCTTCCCGGAAAGGCGGTGCGCCATCCATGCAGGGTCGCAGTCTGCCGGCGACCAGACTCAGTCTGGAGAGCTGACACACGGTCTGCCCGGCGAGCAGGTATGTACTCGCCGCTTCCCGGTTGGACCGGCGATTTAGTAGCCGTAGGCTTGCAGGTTCTGCTCATGTTCGGCGAGTGTGCGGGCGAAGACGTGCCGGCCCTCGTCACCGGTCGCAACGAAGAAGCAGTAGTCGCTTTGCGCCGGGTTGCGCGTAGATTCGATGGCGTCCAGGCCCGGGCTGGCGATGGGTGCGGGGGGCAGTCCAGGGTTGAGATAGGTGTTGAAGGGGCTGACCACTTGCGCGTATTGGTCGATGGTTTGCGGTTTCCACCACCAGTCGCCCACGGAGCCGCGGGCGTATTGCACGGTGGGGTCGGCCTGCAAATAGTTGCCGCCAACTTCTGCGGCGCAGGCGCCGTTGAGTCGGTTCAGATAGACGCCGGCGATGAGGGGGCGTTCGTCTGCCTGCACGGCTTCGCGTTCGACGATGCTGGAGAGTGTGATTAGGTTCCGACCGCTAAGGCCGCTGCCACCGCCTACGAGTCCATTCTTGCCGACCTTGTCTTCGAAGTTATCCAAGAAGGCGGCCAGCACGAGCTCCGGTTCGCTGGCGAATACGGGCAGGCGGTAGGTGTCGGGGAAGAGGAAGCCCTCCAGGCCGGCGTTGGGCGGCAGGTCTTGCAGGAAATCGTAGTCGTCGTAGATGGCAAGGCTCTGTGGCTGGCGCACGGCCGCGAGGAAACGGTCGGGCTCGATGACGTTGTTTTCGGCGAGGCGCTCGGCGATTTCCTCTGCGCGGAAGCCTTCGGGGATGGTGACGACGACTTCCTCGAAGAGCGCGCTCTGCAATGCCTCGGCGACTTCCGGCGGCGTCATGGTTTCGGCAAGCATGAAGTTGCCGGCTTCTATGCGGCGGTCAAGGCCTGTGACGCGGAGGTAGAGGTTGAAGAGGTCGGCGTCGTTGATGAACCCCTGGCTTTGCAGACGAGCGGCGACGAAGCGGGCCGGTTCGCCTGCTGTGATGACGAAAGGTCGGGGGCGCGGGTTGTCGCCCGCGGGCTGGGTAAGCTCGTCCTCGCGCAGACGTAGACTGTAGGTGAGTACCTGGCGCTCGATGTTGTCGGGAGTGAGGGCGCCTTCGCCTGCGCTTGGGTCGATGAGGCCGGAGGCCGCCTGGGGCGCGCCGCGGAACTGCTCGGTAAGGTGAGCGCTGGTCACGCTCCACGCGCCGACGAGGACGGCCGTGACCATGACGAGAAAACCAACGCGTACGAGGTTGGTGAGCAGCCATTCGGGCCGCAACCACGTTCGTGGCGCGACGACGTCTTCCTGGAGTTGGGCCCTACGCTGGAAAAGCTTCTGCTCTTGCGATTCTGTGGTCATGTGATGGTCACGCAGTTCCGATGCCAATTCACGCAGTTGTACCGGCGTCGTGCGCCGGCTGCGATTCCTTTTCGGGCAGGACGATTGCGCCGTACTCTGGCCGGACCGCGCCGTGGAGGCGATCCGTGTCGCTGTCGAGATAGCGCTGCAAAATGATAGCGGCTGCTACGGCATCTTCGCCTGCAGATTCGCTGTCGGACGCCGCGTATTCGTTGGCCTCGTATGTAGAGAGCCGCTCGTCCCAGAAGATGACGGGGATCGGTTGACCGAGCAGGGCGCGCAGTGCGTGGGCGAGCCGTATGGCCCATTTACGGACCGTGCGCGCCCGGTCGCCCTCGCTGCCGTCCATGTTGAGCGGCAGGCCACAGATCACGGCGTTGGCCTCATTACGGCGCGCAAGGTCGGCGATCTGCTCGAAATCGCGGCGGCGGCTGGTGCGCTCAATCACGGAGACCGGCCAGGCGGCGAGCTGCAGCGGATCGCAGACTGCGACGCCGATGCGCGACGGGCTAACGTCGAGTGCGAGAAGCTTGCCGGACGGCGCACCGGTCTGCAACCACAGGCCGGCATCGTCGATCTCGCGTGCGCGTTCGCCGCTCATGGGGCGCTCTGTCCGCCGTCGACGCCATTGGCCGGCGTCATCATACACAATACGCACTTGGATGCGGTTGGGGAATCTGGGCAGCACGGACAGCCAATCGGGGTCCTGGTAGATCTCGGGCTGGTTCTCCAACGGCCAGCGTGCGGCGATGGCCGCGGCGGCCTCTTCTTCCGGAAGCCCGGTCGAGATCTTCTTTAGCTCGACAGGGTCGATGGGCACGACGTAGTCGGATGTGCCGGTCATGGTGAACGTGACTTGGCGGCCGGCGGATGCCACCTCGGAGACGTCGTCATAGGTGATGCTGTCGGCAACGAGCATGGCGTCTTCGGGCACGTTTTCACGCAGGGCGTAGAGAATGGCTTCCTCTGCATCTTCCTGACCGATGGCCGTACCCTGCACAAGAGAGCGCAACGTGAGGTTGACGGTGTCGCCTTCGTCGTCGTTGAACTTGTCGAAGGCCTGGCCGATGGTGTAAATCTGCACGGATTCGGGCGGCATCCACTCGCCCGGCTGCAATTCCTGCAGCAGGCTCTCGTAGGCCTGGGCCTCGACTTCGGTCTGCACCTGGGCGAGCAAGTTGTCTTTGTCCTGTTGGGTCACAACCGAGACCAGACTCGAGCCGCCGCCACCGGTGCCGTCTGGGTTACTGACGCGGGCTCGGAACCGCATGGCGCCGCTGACGGTGTTGATGGTGTTGGCGCGGACGTTGCCGGAGATTCCGGGCTCCACCGCTTCAATGGGCACGGTGACGCGCTGGCCGATGCCGCCTTCGAGCTGGGCGGGCTGCGTGGTACGGAAATTGACAGGCGTCCCGGTGCCGGTGCTGACGACGGTGCCGCGCGGGATGTCTACCGGCGCGCCGCCGATATTGTTGAAGACGACGGAACCCGTAGCCTTGTCAACGGGTTTCTGCTGCGTACCGGTAGTAACGGCTGCTCCTGTGTTCTCGAGCGTCACTTCGACGAGGCGACCGGGCACAAGCCCGACTTCGATGTCGCTGGCCTCCAGGTCCGGGTCGGCCGTGATGGGTACGGCGACGGCGATGGATTCGCGGCCGGGGGTGACGGTAATGGTGGCGGCGGGCAGGACGTTGACGGCAAAGGCAGCGAGGAGGCCGACCATAAACAGCGCCATCAGACTGTAGGCGCCCAGACGCAGCCACCAAGGTAGGGGGCCGCGATGTGCGCTCTCGTCGTCAATGCGCTCCTGGCGTTTGCGGTGGGCGGCGGGTTGTCCGGCGCGCGCGACGATGTCGCTCCTGCGCCAGGCGGGGGCTTCAGGCAGTCCGGCATCCGGTTGTTTTGGGTCGATGAGCGGGTACGGAGCGTGCATTTGCCAACGGTCACCCGGGACGTCCTGTCGCTCGGCGTAGGCAGGGATGCCCGTCTGCTGGGCGGACTTGCGCAGGGAGGCCTGGTCGGTGACGAGCGCCAGGTGGCAATGCTGGTATTGCGCCTGTCGCTGCAGCAGGCGCAGGCGAGCCAAGTTATCGAGTTCGGACCATCCGGGCGGCAGGTCCAGGACGACGTGGCGTCGTATGCTGTTGGGCAAGCTGTCGCCGGACGGATTCGAAGGCTGCGTCCGGAGGTATGGTCAGAATCGTAGGCATATCACAAGAGTGACGCAACGAGCCATCGTGAGCGACGACAGGTAGTGAAGTCGCTCACGTGGCCGAGAGCCGCGGCTAATTGAGGTTGCCGGCAACCCATGCCTGCACCTGACTGAGCGCCTCGGGCAGCATCTCGCCGTTCTTGCCTCCGGCCTGGGCCATCTGTGGGCTGCCGCCGCCGCCGCCGCCGATGGTCTTGGCGATTGCTCTGACCATGTTGCCGGCGTGGACGCCACGGTCGGCGACATCCTTGGTCACAGCGGCGACCAACTGAGGGCGGCCCTCGACGACAGCGCCGATCACGACGACGCTGCTGCCCAGTTTGTCGCGCAGCCAGTCTGTCATCTCGCGCATGGTTTCGGCGTCGGGCGCATCGATCTGCGCGGCGAGGACGGGTACGCCGTCAACCTGGACGACCTGATCGAGTATGGTTTGCGTGCTCTGCTGGGCCATCTGCCGGTGCAGCGCGGCGATCTCGCGTTGGAGTTCGTGGTTCTGCTCTTGGATTTGTCGCACGGCCGCGGGCAAATCCTCGGGACGGCTGTGCAGTTCACTTGCCAAGACCGAAAGCGTGTCGAAGCTTTGCTCGATCAGGTCTTCGGCGTAGCGTCCTGTAACGATTTCGAGGCGGCGGACGCCGGCGGCGACACTGCCTTCGCTGATGGCTCGGAAGCTGCCGATCTCGGCCGTGGAGGCCACGTGCGTGCCGCCGCAGAGTTCCATGCTCACGCCCTCGTCTTCGCCGAAGCTGACTACTCGCACTTCGTCCCCGTATTTCTCGCCGAAAAGGGCCATTGCGCCTTCGGCGACAGCCCGATCGTATGATGTCCAGCGCGTCTTGACGTCGTAGTTCGCCAGGACGACTTCATTGGAACGGCGTTCGATATCGGCAAGTTCCTCTTTGGTCAACGGCTTGGAATGGGTGAAGTCGAAGCGCAGGCGGTTGGGCGCAACGAGTGAGCCGGCCTGGTGGACATGGTCGCCGAGTCGTTCGCGCAGGGCGGCGTGCAAGACGTGCGTGGCTGTGTGGTTGCGCATGATGTCCCAACGGCGCTCGGTGTCGATGACGGCGCGAGCGGGTCCTGTACGCGAACGGTGCCGGAGGTGACTTCGCCGATGTGCACGATCAGGCCGGGCAGCGGCCGGCGCATGTCCGTGACTGTGACGGTCCAGGCAGGCATGTCAAGCTCTTCGGGGAAGTAGTAGATTTCACCGGTGTCGCTGACCTGACCGCCGCTTTCTACATAGAAGGGGGTTTCGGGCAGAACGATTTCGACGCTGCGCACCCGGGTTCGCTTCTTCGACAACTGCGCCGTCCACGAGCAATGCCCGCAACATAGGTGTCGACTTCGGCGACGTCTTCGTAGATGAGGTACTTCTACGCCGTCCGCGCCGAGCATCCCCTTCTGTCGCAGGTCGCTGAGCAGCTTGCCGTAGACGGTGACGTCCAGGGCGTGTTTCTCTTGGGCAGTGGCGCGGCTGCGGTCCTTCTGTTCGCCGAGCGCCGCTTTGAATCCCTGCTTCGTCGACGGTGAAGCCGTACTTCAGCCGCGACGTCGCGCGTGAGGTCGACGGGGAAGCCGAAGGTGTCCCAGAGATGGAAGGCGCTCTCGCCGGGAATTTCGCTCTTGCCTTCGGACTTGAGTTCGTCCATGAGGTCGTCGAGCAGGCTGAGACCGGTGGTCAGCGTGCGGTGGAAGCGCTCTTCTTCCTCGGTGATGGTCTGGGCGATGAACGCCTGCTTGGCGACAAGGTCGGTGTAGTGTCCGCCCATCTGCTCGATGACGGTTTCCGAGACCTTGGCCAGGAAGGGTTCGTCAAAGCCGAGCAGCTTGCCGAAGCGGGCGGCGCGACGCAGGATCATGCGCAGGACGTAGCTGCGGCTCTCGTTGCCGGGCAAGACGCCGTCGCTGATCAGAAACGTAATCGGTGCGGGCATGGTCGGCGATGGCGCGGTAGTACACAAAGTTCTCGGCGCGCTGCGCGTCGGTGTGGCCGAGTGAGTTGCTGGATGCGGTCCATGATAGGCGTGAACGCGTCGGTATCGTAATTGTTGTCCTTGCCCTGCAGGATACTGGCCATGCGTTCCAGACCGGCGCCCGTATCGACGCCGGGCGCGGGCAGCGGGACCAGCTCGCCATTGGGACGCTGGTCGTACTGCATAAAGACCAGGTTCCAGATCTCTAGATATTCATCGTCGCTGTTGACGCCGCCGGCGTGCTGGTTTGTCCAGGTCGCCCCAGTAGAAGTGGATCTCGGAGTTGGGTCCGCAGGGGCCCGTATCGCCCATGGCCCACCAGTTGTCCTTTTTGCCGAAGCGGAGGACGCGATCTTCGGGCGCGCCGATTTCGAGCCAGAGCTGTTCAGATTCGTCGTCGTCTTCGTAGACGCTGAACCAGAGTCGCTCCAAGGGCAGCTCAAGCTCGTTGATGAGCCAGTCCCAGGCGAAAGCGATGGCCTCACGCTTGAAGTAGCTGCCGAAGGAAAAGTTGCCCAGCATCTCGAAGAAGGTATGGTGGCGTGGGCTGGGACCGACGTTTTCCAGGTCGTTGTGCTTGCCGCTCACGCGCATGCATTTCTGGCTGGTGACGGCGCGCTTGTAGGGCCGCTGCTCTGCGCCGAGGAAGACATCCTTGAACTGCACCATGCCGGCGTTGACGAACAGGAGCGTCGGGTCGTTGTCCGGCACGAGGCTGCTGCTGGCGACGACCTCATGGTCGTGCTTGCGGAAGTAGTCGAGATAGGCTTGCCGGATCTGGTTCGTCGTTAGTTCTTTCATGCGGTTCGGCTCATCAACGTCCTGTGTGGTCGGTGGACAACGGCTTCAGGTACTGAATTGCGTGATGCTGAATCGAAATCGTTTCGGAAATGCTCTGCCCGCGGGCAGCCAAAATCGATCGGCAGAGCACTGCTCCCCAGTCTGGAGATTGTAGGTCAAAGCGGAGCGGGTGTCAAAAGGAGTGGGTGATCTGAGGATGTGAAGACGCGAGGGATGAACGAGTGTTTCCTGCGAAGGCGGAGAGGGAGACAGAATTCGCGATCTATCTGCCTGCAATGCGCCTCAATGGTCTGTACACGCAGTCTGTCACGATCTGACGATGCTCGGGCCTGTCATTCCCGTATGGTGTTGCTGGGAATCCAGTCCGAATGCAGCGGCTCTTCCGCTGAGTGGATTCCGGCTTTCGCCGGAATGACAAATGCACGATTCTGGTTTCCAGAGCGCTCAGTCAAGGTTCTTTGGACACGGGTCCAACGTGCGTGAATGGATAGCCCTATGCCGCCGCAGCAGCGACTCCGGCAAGCTTGTCCGCGGCAGAACTGGGGTGCGTCTGCGCGGGTGGGATTGTTTGCGAGAATGCGCGCTGGGTTTCATAATAGAACCTCGAATACGACAGCAGCAGTTCCCAGATGTGAGGACGTGTTCAAGAGCGCCGATCTGGCCGCAATGTCCGCCTGTTCCGGACAGGGGACCCAGCGGGTCACAGGCGGACGCAACCGTTGGAGCACCTAGGCATGACAACCCCCATGCGGCAGCAATATCTGTCGCTGAAGAGCCAGCATCCAGACTGCATATTGCTGTTCCGGCTTGGCGATTTTTACGAGACGTTCGACGACGACGCCAAGACCGTGGCGCGCGTGTCTGCGACGTTGTGCTGACAAGCAGGCCGGTGGGCAACGATCAGCGCGTACCACTGGCCGGCGTGCCCTATCACAGCGTGGACGGGTATATCGAGAAGCTGATCAAGGCGGGCTACCGGGTGGCGATCGCCGAGCAGGTCAGCGAGCCGGGTCGCGGTCTGGTGGACCGCGAGGTGCGCCGCGTCGTGACGCAGGGCACGATCGTCGAGCCGGGGATGCTGGATGAGAAGCGCAACAACTATCTGGTCGCGGTGAGTCTGAATCCGCGTGGGGACGCTGCCGGCATCGCCTACTGCGACGTCTCGACGGGCGAATTCGCCGCCACGCAGATTGCGGGCACGCGGCAGCTCGGCGTGGAGCGTCGCCTGGGCGATGAATTGAGCCGGCTGCGGCCAAGTGAGTTGATCCACATCGACTGGGACCCGGCGCAGAGCGGCCTGCGCGGACTGGTGGAAAGCCTGGGGCCGCTGCTCTCGACGGTGGAGTCCTGGCAAGTGGAGGCGGATACCGCGCGGCAGACGCTCGAGCGCCACTTTGAGGTGAGCACGCTGGACGGCTTTGGGCTGCAGCATCAGCCGCAAGCGGTGCGCGCGGCGGCCGGCATCATTGCCTATCTGCGGGAGATGCAGCCGGCCGCGCTCAAGCAGTTGCGGCGCATCCACTCGTTCTCCGCGGGCGAGTATATGACGCTGGATGAGTCGACGCGGCGCAATCTGGAACTTACGGAGACGATCCGCTCCGGCGAAGTGAAGGGCAGCCTGCTGGACGTACTGGACCAGACGCTGACGCCGATGGGCGGGCGGCTGCTGAGACGGTGGCTCAACCAGCCGCTGTTGGATGTCGAGGCCATCAACCGGCGGCTGGACGCGGTGGAGCGGTTTGTGGGCGAGACGGCGCAGCGCATGGAGCTCCGCGAGCAATTGCGGCACATTGGTGACTCTGGAGCGGTGGACGAACCGTGTTGCGCAGGGCATTGCGATTCCTCGGGACCTGGCGGGGATGCGCGACGTGCTGCGCAAGGTGGAGGGAATTGCCGCCGGCTACGGCGACGATGCTGCGGCGCGACACAGTGGCGGCGCAGCCGTGTTGCCGGCGCTTCCCAGTCTGTGACGACGTGTTGATGTTGCTGGAGCGGGCGCTATCGGATGATCCGCCGGCCACGCTGGCAAATCCGGGCATCATTGCCGAAGGCTTCAGCGAGGAACTGGACGAGCTGACGACCAAGAGCCGAGAGGCGAAGGACTGGATCGCGAATTTGCAGGTGACCGAGCGGGAGCGGCTGGACATCAAGAGCCTGAAGGTGGGCTATAACAAGGTGTTTGGCTACTACATTGAGGTCACACATACGCACCGGGACAAAGTCCCGGACGATTATGTTCGCAAGCAGACGCTCACCAACTCGGAGCGGTATATCACGTCCGATCTGAAAGAGTATGAGTCGCTGATTCTGAATGCGGACGAGCGCCGGCTTGAGATGGAGCAGCAGTTGTTCCGAGAGGTCTGTGCGCAGGCGGCGGCCCAGAGCGAGCGCTTGCTGGCGCTGGCGAACGGGCTGGCTACGCTGGATGTGTTCACGTCGCTGGCCGAGACGGCGTTGATGCGGCGGTATGTGCGGCCGGTGGTGGACGACGGGCCGGCCATCGTGATTGGAGCGGGACGTCACCCGGTAGTGGAGCTGGCGTTGCAGGAGGAGCCGTTCGTGCCCAATGACGTGCGGCTGACGCCGGAAGCGTGCATCCATCTGTTGACGGGCCCGAATATGTCGGGCAAGAGCACGTTTCTGCGGCAGACGGCGTTGATCACGCTGATGGCGCAGATCGGCAGCTTCGTGCCGGCGGATGCGGCGCACATCGGCGTGGTGGACCGCATCTTCACGCGCATCGGCGCCAGCGACGAGATCCACCGCGGCCAGTCGACGTTCATGGTGGAGATGGTGGAGACGGCCAACATCCTCAACCATGCCACGAAGCGGAGCCTGTTGGTCCTGGACGAGATCGGGCGGGGCACGAGTACGTATGACGGCGTGGCGATTGCCTGGGCGGTCGTGGAGTTTCTGCACAACCATCCGGATCTGCGAGCGAAGACGTTGTTTGCGACGCACTATCATGAGCTGACGGAATTGGCGGAGCGATTGCCGCACGTGGTGAACTACAACGTGGCGGTGGACGACAGTGGCGACGGCGACGATGTGGTCTTTCTGCGGCGCATCCTTCCGGGAAAGGCGGACCGTTCCTATGGGGTGCATGTGGCGCGCATGGCCGGGCTCCCAACCCAAGTGGTGAACCGTGCCGAGGACATATCTGGGAGATCTGGAGCGGAGCGGAGCGGCGGGACCAAATCGCTTGTATGAGGCTGAGCCGAATGCGGACGGAGCGGTTGTGCAGGTGTCGCTGTTTCGGGACGCGCATCCGGCTGTGGAAGCGTTGCGCACGCTGGACGTGAACGCGCTGACGCCGTTGGACGCTCTGAACCACCTGTACGAACTTCAGAAGTTGAGTGAAGAATCATAGGCGAAGTTGACGAGGCGCGGCGCGTTCGGTCGAAGAACGCGGCGTAGCTCCGGCGCGGCCGCCAGGACGATCGCCGTTCTGGACAGTTGATGTATCAGGGGCAATGGACGATGGCTGCACAGCAGCAGGCTGGCGAAGCAGCAGGCATAGACGACGTTTGGTCCGAGCCGACCACGGTGGAGAAGCTGCGCGGGCTGCCGTGGAGCATCGCGTCGAACGCGGCCAACACCGTGTTCGTGCAGTACACGTTTTTCGGCTCGATCTTTGTGCTGTTTCTCAGCGAGTTGGGCCTCTCAAAGGCGCAGATGGGCTTTCTGCTATCGCTGCTGCCTTTCTTTGGGCTGATCGCACTTTTTGTTGCCCCTGCTGCGGAACGATTCGGCTACAAGCGGACCTATATCACGTTCTTTGGCCTGCGCGACGCTGTGACGGTCGGTCTGCTGGCGACGCCGTGGGTGCTGAACGAGTACGGACCGACGGCGGCATTGCGGTATGTATCGGTGGTCGTGGCCGTATTCGCCATGCTGCGGGCGGTGGGCGTGACGGCGATGTTCCCGTGGACGCAGGAGTACGTGCCGGACTCGGTGCGCGGCAAGTACACGGCGACGAACAATATGGTCACGACGACCGTGGGGTTTGTCGCCGTGGCAATGGGCGGCGTTGTGCTGGCGCGGATGGCCGGATTGAGCGGATACATGCTGCTCATTGCCGTGGGCATCGTGTTTGGCATGTTTTCCGTTGCGCTGGCGTTCATGATCCCCGGCGGCGCGCCGCGACCTGCGAGCCAACAGGCGTCGGCAAAGAGAGACCTGGGCACGGCGATCCGCGACCCGAATATGCTGCGGTTCCTGGCGAGTTCGGGCTTGATCACGCTGGCAATCGTGCCGTTGAATTCTTTCGTGCCTCTGTTCATGCGCGAAGAGGTGGGGCTGTCTGACAGCGCAATCGTTTGGCTGCAGACCGGAGTACTCGTGGGCACGTTGCTGTCGAGTTACCTGTGGGGATGGGCGGCGGACCGCTACGGCAGCCTGCCGGTGGCGCAGTACGGGCTGATGCTGCGCGGAGCGTTGCCGTTCTTATGGATGGTGATGCCGCGTGATTCGGCCTCGAGTATCTTCATTGCGTTGGGCATTGCGTTCCTGCAGGGCGTAGCCGACATGGGCTGGGGCATCGGCTCGGCGCGCCTCTTGTATGTGAACATCGTGCCCAGCGCGAAGCGGCGCGACTACATGGCCGTGTACTATGCCTGGATCGGGGTCACGGCCGGCACCAGCCAATTGGTGTCTGGCCGGGTTCTGGAATTGACGGCGGGATTGAGCGGCGAAGTCTGGATATTCAGTATCGACGCCTATTTCCCATTGTTCCTGATGGGCATCGTAATGCCGGCGCTGAGCTTTGCCCTGTTGCGCACGATTCGCACGGACCAGAAGATTGGAATGGGGCAGTTTGCGGGCATCTTCCTACGCGGCAACCCATTCCTGGCGATGACGTCGATGGTGCGCTTCTATGTCACTCGCGATGAGGAATCGGCGGTGCGGGCGACGGAACAGCTTGGACAGGCGAAGAGCCGGCTGACCGTGGAGGAATTGCTGGCGGCGTTGGACGATCCCCGCTTCAATGTGCGCTTTGAGGCGATTGTTTCGATTGCGCGCATGTCACCGGAGCCGCGCCTCGTGATGCGGCTCGAGGAGGTATTGCACGGGTCGGAACTGGCGCTTAGCGCTGCCGCGGCGTGGGCGCTGGGACGAATGCAAGATCCGCATGCGATCGAAGCGCTGGAGAAGGCGCTGAACTCGGACTATCGCTCCATCCGCGCGGCGAGCGCGCGAGCGTTGGGCTCACTGGCGGACGAGGAGATTGCGCCGGAGTTGGTAGAGCGTCTGCGCGTGGAGACGGATAAGGGCTTGCAGATGGCGTATGCATCGGCGCTGGGTAAGTTTCAGGTGGCCGAGGCGACGCCGCGCATCGTCGAGTTGCTGGACGAGATCGAGAACAGCGGAGCCCGTATGGAGCTGGCGTTGGCATTGGCGCGAATGGTGGGTGACGAAGGCGGCTTCATCCATCTCTATCGTGGCTCGGCGAGCGACGCCGACACCGCGTTGTCGCAGGCGGCCGCGGCATTGCAGAAGCAGTTGGACGGTACCGGGAATGAGAACTGCCAGGCGCTGGCGGGAGAGTGTGCGAACAGCATGGCGCACGGGGAGATGCAGGAGGCGGCAGTGCAGCTAGGCAGGCTGATTCAGGACCTGCCTCGGGACCGCTGTTCTGCCGCGGGCAACATCATCCTCGATGCCTGCGAAAGGCAGTTGTTGTCCGGGGAGGAGATGCGGCCGGAGTATCTGATTTTGGCCCTACACACATTGCACACGTCATGGCGCTGATGGCCGTGCAGAGCATGTCCGCGTCGCTCAGCTTGTCTCGTCGGCCGTAGGAGTGTGGAAGGTTGGCCGGTCCCTGTAACCGGCAGCCCATGGTGGAGAAATCGACTCTGCGAAGTACGCAGTGATGTGTGTGAGTTTGCGGAACTGACGCGTTGGCCTGGTGCGCAGCATTGATGCGCTGGTGAGGGATCTGTGGACCGTTCTATTCGTACGACTCTGATTCTGTCGTTGTATTTGCCGTCGTTCTTGTTGGCGTTTGGGGCAGGCATGTTGATTCCGGTGCTGCCGCTCTATGCGCGGTCGTTCGGGATCTCGTATGGGCTGGTGGGCCTTGTGCTGGCGGCGCAGGGGCTCGGCAACCTGCTGGGGGACATTCCATCGGGCGTGCTGGTCGGGCGCATCGGCCAACGCTGGTCGATGGCGATTGGATTGGGCACACTGGGGGCGACGACGCTGGCGATGGGCTTGGCGCGTTCGGTTCCGGAGTTGGTGCTGTATCAGTTCGTTGGCGGGGTGGGCTTGGCACTGTGGAACATCTCTCGACACGGATACATGACGAATGCGATTCCGCTGCACATGCGCGGGCGCGCGACTGCCACGTTTGGCGGAATCAATCGAATCGGGGTATTTGCGGCGCCGGCGATAGGCGGCGTGTTGGCGACAGCGTTTGGGATGCGGCTGCCGTTTCTGTTGTACGGCGGGCTGGTGTTTGGGGCGCTGGCCGTGGTGGTGCTCTTTGCACAGAGAGCGTGAGGAGAAAGTCGTCGTCTCGTATGGCGGCCTCTCCGGCCACACCTCGCATCTGCTGGCAGTGTTCGGCGAGCACTATCGGGTGTTGCTCTCGGCGGGCCTGGGACAGTTCTTCGGACAGATGATCCGGTCCGGGCGGCGGGTAGTGATTCCGCTGTATGCCGCGGATGTGGTCGGCCTGGACCTGAATCAGATCGGGCTGATCGTCACGATGTCGGCGGCCATCGATATGGCGATGTTCTATCCCGCGGGGGTCATCATGGACCGATACGGGCGCAAGTTTGCATCGGTGCCCTGTTTTGCGATTCAGGGGCTGGGCATGGCGCTGGTTCCGCTTACGTTCGGTTTCTGGTCATTGCTGGCCGCAACGCTGGTGATCGGGTTCGGCAACGGGCTGGGTTCCGGCTCGATGCTGACGTTGGGCTCGGACCTGGCCCCGAAGGAGTCGATGGGTGAGTTCCTGGGCATGTGGCGGCTGATCGGCGATATGGGGCAGACGGGCGCGCCGCTTGTCGTGGGCACCGTGGCGGACGCCCTGAGCCTGTCGGGCGCGACGCTGGTGATTGCCATGACCGGTTTCGCCGCCGCTGCCGTATTGGGGCTGCTGGTGCCGGAGACAAGACCGGGGCACGAGTCCCCGGCGCCGGCGGGGGTGTGGCTCGCGACAGCGCGGGCGCAGATGGGGGGCCGACATGGGT
Source organism: uncultured Chloroflexia bacterium (assembly GCA_963752485.1). Classification (GTDB taxonomy): domain Bacteria; phylum Chloroflexota; class Anaerolineae; order Caldilineales; family Caldilineaceae; genus JASGTU01. Next base: position 493,117 of record CAVVYP010000004.1, on the reverse strand, counting down.
GAGTCCAGGTATCGGGCGGCGGGCGTGGACATAGACGCCGCCACGGAGGCTTTGGCGCGCATGAAGCCGGCTGTGCGCGCGACGCATACGCCGGCGGTGCTGGCGGATGTGGGCAGCTTCGGCGGGCTGTTTGCGCTGGATACGCTGTCCGGGACCCCTGTGCTGGCAGCGTCGATGGACGGCGTGGGCACGAAGGTGAAGCTGGCGGCGGAGCTGGGACGGTGGCGCGGCATCGGTTTTGATATCGTGAATCATTGTGTGAATGACATCCTCGTGCAGAATGCGCGTCCGCTGTTTTTCTTGGACTATGTGGCCACGAGCAAGCTGGCAGCAGCGCAAGTGGCGGAGGTAGTAATCGGCGTGGCGGAGGCATGCCGCGCGGTCGGATGTGCGCTATTGGGCGGCGAGACGGCGGAGATGCCAGGCGTATATGCGGAAGGCGCGTTTGACGTAGTGGGCTCGATCGTGGGCATTGTGGATAGGGCGGCGATCTTGCCGGACACCGCGTCCATGCGCCCGGGCGATGCGCTGTTCGGACTGCCGAGCAGCGGCCCGCATACGAACGGGTATTCGCTGATCCGCCAGACCGTGACGGGCAGGGACCTGGGCGAGACGCTGGCGGATGGCCGGACGTTGGGCGAGGCGCTGCTGGAGCCGCACCGCGCGTATGTGGGTGAGGTGGATGCGCTGCAGGCGGCGGGCGTCCCGTTGCGTGGGCTGGCGCATATTACGGGCGGCGGGCTAACCGACAACGTGCCGCGCGTATTGCCCGAGCATCTGCGTGCGGAGATCGATCCGGACGCCTGGGCACGGCCGGAGTTGTTCGAGTTGCTCGTGGAATGGGCGGGGATGAGTGAGGCGGAGGCGTTGCGCGTGTTCAACATGGGCATTGGCATGGTGATGATTGTGGCCGGTGAGGCCGAAGGGGATGTGGCCAGCGTGTTGCCGGAGGCGGTGCGGATCGGCCGGCTGGCGGAACGGGACGCGGGCGGCGCGCAGGTACTGTTCGGCTAACGGAAAGGCGTATGCGGCTGTGACGGCGAGACTGGCGGTACTGATTTCAGGAAACGGCTCCAACTTGCAGGCAATCCTGGACGCGATTCGGCTTGGGGCGCTGGATGCGAAAGTCGTAGCTGTGGTGTCGAACCGCAGGTCGGCGTATGGGCTGGAGCGAGCGGCGAAAGCAGGCGTGCCGGCGCGGGTTCATACATTGAAGCCATATTTGGAAGCGGGGCGTACGCGCGAGGAGTATGACGCGGACTTGGCGCAGATCGTGGGCGAGTATGCGCCGGACTGGGTGGTGCTGGCGGGGTGGATGCACATCCTAAGCAACGCGTTCTTGCAGGAATACCCGTATGCAGTGGTGAATTTGCATCCGGCGCTGCCGGGGAAGTTTCCAGGGGCGCACGCGATCGAGGAGGCGTTTGCCGCGTACCAAGCGGGCAAAATCGACCGGACCGGCATCATGGTGCATTTGGTGCCGGATGAGAAGGTGGACGCCGGGCCGGTGGTGGCGACGGTGGAGGCGCCGATCTACAAGAGCGACACTCTGGAGATGCTGACAAACCGGATGCACCAGGCAGAGCACAAGCTGCTGGTGCAGGCGTTGGGGCGGCTGATCGAAGGGGACGAGGAGTAGAGTCGGGTTCAAGATTTCCAGATACAGTGGGACAACGGGAAGGCAGCAGAGGGTACTATGGCGAAGAAATCACGACCCAATGTGGTCATTGTCATCACCGACGACCAGGGCTACGGTGACCTGGCATGCCACGGCAACCCCGTGGCGCACACGCCCAACATGGACCGATTGCACGACGAGAGCGTGCGCTTGGTCGATTTTCATTCGTCTCCAATGTGCACGCCGACGCGGGGCCAGTTGCTGACGGGGCTGGACGCGGCGAGGAACGGCGCGGTCAATGTAAGCAGCGGGCGCACGCTGTTGCGCGCCGATCTGCCGACAATGGCGGATGTCTTTCGCGCAGGCGGATATCGCACGGGCCTGTTCGGCAAGTGGCACCTGGGCGACAACTACCCCTACCGGCCGCAGGACAGGGGGTTTGACGAAAGCCTCTGGTTTCCGTCCAGCCATATCAGTTCGCTGCCCGATTACTGGGAAAACGACTATTTCGACGACGTCTATTGCCGGAATGGCGTGCGTGCGCGCTACGACGGCTACTGCACGGAGGTGTTCTTCCGGGAGGCGATGGCGTGGATGGAAGAGTGCGTTGCGGCCGGCGAGCCGTTCCTGACGTTTCTACCCACGAACGCGCCGCACTATCCGTGGTTTGTTCCGCCGGAAGACCGCGAGTTGTTGGCGACGAAGTTCGCCGAGGGCGAAGGTCAACTGCCCGAGTTGGACCAGGAGAAGCGGGGGCAGATCATTCGCTTCCTATCCATGATCTACAATGTAGATGCGCATCTTGGGCAACTGCGGGAGTTCCTGCGGCAACAGGATGTTGAGCGCAACACGATACTCATTTTCATGACTGACAACGGCAGCACATTTGGGCCGGTCTATTACAACGCCGGCATGCGCGGCGGCAAGATAGAGCTTTACGAAGGCGGGCATCGTGTGCCCTGTTTCGTGCACTGGCCGGACGGCGGCCTCGGCGAAGCGCGCGATGTTGGCGGGCTGACGCAGGTCCAGGACATATTGCCCACGTTGGCGGAACTCTGCGATTTGGACCTTCCGGGCAAGGAAGAGCTGGACGGGATCAGTTTGGCGCCTGTGTTGCGCGAAACTGAATCGGCTCCGGACGATCGCATGCTTTTCGTCAATTACAGCCGCATGCCGCGTACGGACTATCCCACGCCGGATGCCCGTTCAGTCATCCGCGAGGAGGGCACGGGAGTGCTCTGGAAGCGTTGGCGTCTGCTGGAAGGGACGGAACTGTATGACTTGGACAGCGATCCGGAGCAGCAACGCAACGTCATCGGCGAGCATCCCGAGATTGCCGCGAAGATGCAGGAAGCGATGGACGACTGGTGGCGAGGCGTAGAGCCGATCGCGAACCAGGTACAGCGCGTAATCATTGGCAGCGAGGAAGAGAATCCGATGCTGCTGACGGCCTGTGAATGGCGAGACGTATTCGTCGATCAGCAGCGACAAGTGCGGTGGGCGGAGCGCAAGAACAGCTACTGGGATCTGCTGGTTGACCGGCCCGGCGCGTATCGGTTTGAGCTTCGCCGCTGGCCGCGCGAGAGCGGCTTGGCCCTGACGGAAGCGTGCGCAGAGACGGAGTTCACGGACGGCATGGGCGAGGCGGGGGTTGCCATGCCGATCGCGGCTGCGCGGATGATGATCGACCGGCGGGTGTTCAGCGAGCAGACGGCGCCGGGCGACGACGCGGTGGTGTTCGAGGTGGAACTGGACGCAGGCCAGACGCTGCTGCATACGTGGTTTGATGACGAACGCGGCCAGCCGATCTGCGGCGCGTATTACGTGCATGTGGAGCGACTGGCTTGATCTGACCTCCAACTGATTGTGAGGACTCTGCAGTTTCCGGCTCGGGCATTCTGCGTTTCGCGAACGCAACGGCCAAGAGCCTGAAGCACGTGCAGTGCATTACGTGCAGTGGATGAGGTGCGTACCGGCCCAATGCTCGAGCGTTGGGCCGGGTGTTTTTTCCCTGTTTGACATCCATTTCGAATTGAACTAGCGTAAATGGAGTATCTCCGGGCAGCGGACTTGCCCGGAGGAATGCGGCAGACCGGAACCGTTCCACATATCGGTTCACGTTTTCCCCCTCTTCACGGATGCCGACTCCTGATTGTCGGGCAATTGGTCCGTGCGTCGGGTTCAGTGCGGGACTTTCAACGTCAATTCGTAGCTCTGTCTGGGGCGCTGTGGCCTACGGTCTGGCCGGCGGCGCATGGATGGGCGTATGAGCGCACCGGCCCCCGGCGTGATAGCCTCTGCCGCCGCACCGGCGGACGTTGAAGTGGCAGATAGCCGCGCGCAGGTGCGTCCTGGCGGGACGGCATCCCCGCGGCAGTGGTATCGACCTGGAATCAATGCGGGACACAAGCGAAAGGAGAGTAGGTATGAGAAAGGTATTGTTGCTACTCGTGTTGGTGGTTATGTTGGTCCTGGCGGCAGCGTGCGCACCGGCCGCGCCGGGAGGCGAAGGGGCTGCACCGGCGCAGGCCGGCGCAGACGAGGCCGCAGCGGAAGGCGGCGGGCAGGTGTTGCGTTTGGCGATCAACGCCGCCGATCTGGGATCGCTGGATCCGCACTTCGCCTCCTCGACGCAGGATCGGACGGGCGTGAGTATGGTGTTCAACGGGCTGGTGCGCTATGCACCGGGCGACGCGCCGAACCTGGAGCCGGACCTGGCTGTGGCAATTCCGGAGCCCGAGATGGTGGACGGTAAGCAGGTGTGGACGTTCGAACTGAACCAAGGCGTACTTTGTCATCCGGGCCCGTCGACTGAGGCGTATGAGTTGACCGCGGATGACGTCGTCTATTCGCTGACCAAGTCGGCGAATCCGGATCGCTCTGCGTTTGCGGGCGAGTACACCGGAATGACTGTCGAGAAGGTCGACGACTACACGGTCCAAGTGATCCTGGATCCGCCGCTGTCTCCGACATTGTTCCTACCCAAGGTGGCGGACTATGCCGGCGGCTTCATCGTGTGTAGCCAGGCCATCGAGGCGATGGGGGACGAGGAGTTCAAGACGCACCCGGTAGGCACTGGCCCGTTCATCGTGCAGGAGTATACGCCGCAGGACAAAGTGACGTACGTGGCGAACCCGGACTTCTTCCGCGGTGCGCCGCTGTTGGACGGCGTGGAGTTGCGCTATATGCCGGAGATCAGCAGCCGTGATCTGGGATTGCGCGCAGGCGATTTGGACGTGTCGAGCGGCCTGGTGGAAGCAACCTGGGCCGAATCGATTTCGGCAGAGGAAGGCATTGAAGTTGACGTGTTCGGCGTAGGCGAGGTCGTGACGATCCACTTCAACACGACGGTCGAGCCGCTGAACGATGTCAAGGTGCGACAGGCGATCGCGTATGCACTGGATCGAGACGAGTTCCTGGCGCTGTTTGGGCCGGGTGTCGCCGACAACGTCTATTCGCAGGTGCCGGCGCAGTTCATGCCCGGCGGTCTGACGCAGGAGGAAGCGGCGGCCGAGGGCCTTGACTACGCATACGATCCCGACAGGGCGATGGCGCTGTTGGAGGAGGCAGGCTACGCGGACGGCTTCTCGCTCGAGGTGATCAGCTCGGAGCAGCCCGCGTACCGCAAGATCTACGAGAGCATGCAGGCGCAGCTCGCCAAGGTGGGCATCGACCTGCAGATTAGTATCGTCGATCATTCGAGCATGCATAGCCAGATTCGACAGGACGTGAACCCGATCGTGGTGTACGTCGCGTTCCGGCCGAATGCGGATGTGTATCTGACCCGCTTCTTCCATTCCGACTCGATCGTCGTATCGGGCGCCAATCCTGACACGAACTTCTCGCACTACGACCAGATCGACGATCTGATCGAGGCGGCGCGTGCGGCGACGGACCCGGATGCGCAGATCGGAATGTGGAAAGATGCGCAAAAGCAGATCCTGGCAGACATGGCGGCGCACACCTTGATGTATCAGAATCAGGTATACGCGCGCAGCGACGCGGTGGACTACGGTCACCCGCTGAATGCGGTGCTGAATCTGAACCCGCAGATTACCGAAGCGACCGATATCGTCCGGTAGGCGTACGCGGGACGAGGTGGATCGGAAAGTAACTCATTGGCGGGCGGTCTGCATGCGGGCCGTCCGCCGGATTCACACAGAGATTGCAGAATGCTCAAGTATATTCTGAGGCGTTTGTTGTTGGGTATACCGACTCTGCTGGCGGTCTTGACGCTGGTCTTTATCATCGTGCGTGTCTTGCCGGGGGATCCGGCGCAGGCGGCTCTGGGCGACTACGCGTCGCAGGAGGCGGTGGAGGCGCTCCAGGTGAAGATGGGACTGGACAAGCCGCTGTGGGAGCAGTACTTCGTGTTCCTGGGCGGCCTGGTGCGCGGCGACCTCGGCAAATCGTTGATTACGGGCAAATCGGTAGCGGAGCAGGTTCGCTTCGTGTTGCCGTACACGCTGCAGCTCACGGTGGCGTCGGTAGTGGTAGGGATTCTGTCGGGCGTGCCGTTGGGCATTGTGACCGCGCTGCGACGCAACAGTGCGATCGACTATGTGGGGCGAACCTTCTCGTTGGCGGGGCTGTCTGTGCCGGCTTTCTACCTGGGGATTCTGCTGCTACTTGTCTTTGCCGTATGGCTGGGCTGGTTCCCGGTGGTGGGCGGAGGAGAACAGGGAGATCCGCGGAGCCTGTTGGTTCACCTTGTGTTGCCGGCGATGACGTTGGGGCTGATTATGACGGCGTATGTGGTGCGCTTCTCGCGCTCCGCCATGCTGAACGTGATGGGCGAAGACTATGTGCGTACGGCGCGTGCGAAGGGGCTGAGCGAGCGCGTGGTGATGGTGCGGCATGCGCTGCGTACGGCGTTGATCCCGATCATGTCGATCATCGGCATCTTGACGGTGAGCTTGATCGGCAGTTCGGTAATGACTGAGATCGTATTCTCGCGGCCCGGGCTGGGCAAGCTGATGGTGGGCGCGATGAAGCAGCGGGATTACACAATGCTGCAGTCGGTGATGGTCATCTACGCGCTGATCATCGTGGTGATCAACGTGCTGGTAGACGTGTTGTACGGCGTGGTCGATCCACGCGTGCGGTACGACTAGGCAGTTCGTTCAAGGTTCGATCGTTCTACGCTCAATCCAGTTGGAATGATAGTGAAAGGGTGTGTAGGTGGCAGTAGCAACGGACGTGCTGAGAGCGCCGGTAGTGCATCTGAGCCAGCGGCAGCGCATGTGGCGCACGTTTCGGCGCAACAAGGCGGCGTTCGCCGGGCTGATCATGGTGATCATTGTGGTGGCGGTGGCCGTATTCGCGCCGCTGTTGTCACCGCACGATCCGTACGAACAGACGGCGCGGGAACGTCTGGCCGCGCCGAGCCGGGAGTATCCTCTGGGCCGGGACGACTACGGGCGGGATGTGCTTTCGCGGACGCTGTACGCGGCCCGGGTTTCGCTGCTCGTGGGCGTGTTGTCGGTAGCGATGGGCGGCGTGCTGGGTACAACCATGGGCATCGTGGCCGGGTATCGCGGCGGCTATGTCGAGAATATCATCATGCGACTGGTGGATATTCTGCTGGCGTTTCCGGACCTGATTACGGGGCTGCTGGTGTTGGCTGTGCTCGGCGGCGGTCTGCGCAATATGATCATCGCCATTGGGATTGTGATTTCGTCGCGGTTTGCGCGGTTGGCGCACGGCGCGACGTTGGCCATGCGCGAGAAGGACTATGTGAACGCGGCGCGATCGATCGGCGTGCGCGACGTGCGCATGTTGAGCCGGCATGTGATTCCGAATATCATGGGCGAGCTGTTGGTGATGGCGAGCCTGTGGACGGCGTCGGCCATCCGCATTGAGGCGAATCTGAGCTTCATCGGACTGGGGGTTGCGCCGCCGACGCCGACGTGGGGCCAGATGATTCGCGACGGCACGGTGCATTTGTTGACGGCGCCCTACTTCTCCGTGTTTCCGGGGCTGGCGGTGTTGTTCACGATCATGGCGTTCAATCTGCTGGGTGACGGGTTGCGAGACGTGTTCGACCCACGCTTGCAAGAGTAGGTGCATCAAACCTTGCGAAGGCGTGAAGACTTCGCAAGGTTCTGTGTTGCATGCAGCCGCGCCAGGCTGGCCGGTTGTTCCCCACGTGTTGCAGCCTTACCCTACAGGTCAATAGACCGCAGCGACGTGTTCCTCGTGGATGGTGCGCTGGAAGCGCCGCCAAAGGAGGAAGGCCGATACCGGGGCTGTGAGCAGGAAGGCAGACCACACGGTCGTCAGGCCGCCGCCCACGGTTAGCGCTAGCGCGCCTCCCAATAGTACAGCAATCCATATGCCGATGGTGTTGACGCGCAGCGGATAGCGCGTGTCGCCTGTGCCGCGCAATGCGCCGCTCTGCACGAAGAGGACGGCCCAGAAGGGCTGCGTCAGCGCCAGCGGGCGCAGACCGGACGCTCCCAGAGCGATCACGACGGGATCGTCGGTGTAGAAGCGCATGATCGGGTTCGGCGAAGATGAAGAACAGAAGGCCGAGCGCGCTCATCCAAGCCACGGCCCAGCGCGTGGCAGATGCGGGCCACCGCGTCTCCTTCCTGCAGTCGCTGCGCGCCGATTGCCTGCCCAACGAGGGCGGTGGCGGCGACTCCGAAACCGATGCCCGGCAGAAACGACAGTGAAAGCGCATTGAAGGCGATGCGGTGGGCGGCGAGCGCGAGGGTGCTGATTCGGGCGACGAAGATGGTCATGGCCAGGAAGCCGGTGGAGATGAGCATCTGCTCCAGTCCGGCGGGGATGCCGATCTTGAGGATGCGCCGCGCCAGAGGCAGATACGGCCGCCAGCCGTGCACGTCCGCGAATAGAGACGCCGTTGACGCCGCGATACAGGACGACCATGAGGATGAGGAAACCGATCGCGCGGGAGATGAAGGTGGCCCAGGCGCTGCCGACCGCGCCGAGTTCGGGTAGTCCAAATTCGCCGAAGATGAGCCCGTAGGTCAGGAAGATGTTGATGACGTTGGCGACGGCGACGACGAGCATGGGTGTTCGGGAATCGCCCGCCCCGCGCATGACGCCGCTGCTCAGGAACATGAGCGAGAGGACGACGACGGTGCCCATGGTGACGCGCAGATAGTCCGCGCCAATCTCGGTGACTTCCGGCTCCATGCCAAATACAGCGATCAGACGGCTCGGCGGCCAGACAGGCCGACAATGGCGAGCGGAATGGAGATGATGACGCTCCACACCAGCGCCTGCTTCGCGTAGCTCGAGGCGTCGTCCAGTGCTTGTGCCGCCGACGGCCTGTGCCACGAGCACGTTCGCGCCGACAGACGTTGCGCTGAGCGCCGAGATGACGAAGAACATGATTTGGATGGCGGCCCCGACGCCGGCGAGCGCTTCTGGACCGAGGCGCGCGACGAGCAGGGTATCGACGATGCCGAGCATGGTCTGCAGGAAGTTTTCGGTGATGACGGGCCAGGCCAGCCGGAAGACGCGTCGCCGCAATTCGGCAGGGGCTTGTGGCAGGCATAGTTCTGCCACTATATCAGAGTGGGAGATCGGCGGGCAAATGGCAATGGGACGAAATCAAAGCAGATCAGGCTGATCTTCGCTGATATCCTGACTCGGGTAGCATGCGATTGCGTATTGAGCCGATCTGGGGCGAGACTGTGTCTCGCCCCTACACGGTCGACTCAGCCGACGACGATGTTGACCAGTTTGTCGGGCACGACGATGACTTTGCGCACGGTCTTGCCGTCAAGCCAGCGCTGCACGTTTTCCAGTTGCAGGGCTTCTTCCTCCAGGGTCGTCCTGGTCTGCGCCGGGCGCCTTGGTCAGCTTGTCGCGCACTTTGCCGTTGACCTGGACGACGACGGTGACCTCTTCTTCGCGCGCCTTGTCCGGGTCGCCCGCGGGCCATGACTGCACGTGCACGCTCTCCTCGTTGCCCAGCCGATGCCACAACTCCTCGCTGATGTGCGGGAAGATAGGGGCCATCATCAACACCAGTGCGCGTACGGCCTCATTCCAGATGGGCGTGCCGTAGACCGTATTCCTTGGAGCGCACCAGCAGATTGTTCAGCTCCATCATGGCTGCGATGGCCGTGTTGAAGCGGAACTCTGCATGTCGTCGGTGACTTTGATGATGGTCTGGTGCAGCTTGCGCTCCAGGGCCTGTTCGCTGCTGGATCTCGGGCGTCGGCGCCGTTGGTCGACGCGGGATCCACGATGACGGTCCACACGCGGTGCAGGAAGCGGCTGACGCCTTCGATGGCGCTGGGGTCCCACGGGCCGCCCAAGTCCCAGGGACCGATGAACATGAGGTAGCCGCGCACGGTGTCTGCGCCGTAGCGGGCCACATATTCGTCCGGGTTGACCACGTTGCCGCGGCTCTTGGACATCTTCTCGCCGTCCGGACCCAGGATCGTGCCCTGGTTGAAGAGCTTGCAGCATGGGCTCGTCGAATTCCAGGACGCCCACGTCGCGGGAGGCCTTGGTGAAGAAGCGGGCGTAGAGCAGGTGCATGGTGGCGTGCTCGATGCCGCCGGTGTAGACGTCGACCGGCAGCCAGTAGTCGGCCGCTGTCCTGGTCCCAGGGCATGTCGTCGGCGTGGATGGTTTCGCCGGCTTTCCAGTAGGGCGAGACGTAGGCGTAGTAGTACCAGTTGGAGCACATGAAGGTGTCCATGGTGTCGGTCTCGCGCACGGCGTCTCCGCCGCACTTGCGGGCACTTCACGTTCAGGAAGCCCTCGTGGATATTTGAGCGGGCTCTCGCCGGTTGGGCGTGAACTCGGCGTCGTCCGGCAGCCGCACGGGCAGGTCCTCGTAGGGAACGGGCACCGTTCCGCACTCTTCACAGTAGATGATGGGGATGGGCGCGCCCCACATGCGCTGGCGGCCGAACAGCCAGTCGTGCAGGCGATAGTTGACGGCGAACGCGCCGCGCCCGGTCTCCTCCAGCCAAGCAGTGACGACCTTGCACGCGACTCGTCGACCGGCGTACCGTCAAACTGGCCGCTGTTGATCATCTCGCCTTCGGTCTTGGAGGCGTATGCTTCTTCCATGGGACCGGTCGCGCCGTCCGGTCCGGTGATGACGCGGCGGATCTCCAGGCCGTACCGGGTGGCGAATTCGAAGTCGCGCTCGTCGTGGGCGGGCACGGCCATGATGGCGCCTGTGCCGTAGCCCATCATGACGTAGTCGGCGATCCAGATGGGGATGCGCTCGTCGTTGACAGGGTTGATGGCGTAGCCGCCGGTGAAGACGCCGGTCTTCTCCTTGTCGGTCGCCGTGCGCGTGATCTCGTCCAGGCGGGCCGCCTGCTCCTTGTAGGCTTCGACTGCGGCGCGCTGGTCCGTCTGTGGTCATGTTGTCAACCAGCGGATGCTCCGGGCGCCAGCACCATGAAGGTCGCGCCCCACAGCGTGTCCGGTCGTGTGGTGAAGATGACCATTGGATCGCCCTGTTCAGTACGGAAGGTGACTTCGGCGCCCTCGCTGCGTCCGATCCAGTTGGTCTGCATGGTCTTGACACGTTCGGGCCAGTCGATGGTCTCCAGTCCATCGATCAGTTCATCGGCGTAGTTGGTGATGCGCAACTTCCACTGGTTCAGTTCCTTCTTGATGACAGGCGTTCCGCAACGTTCGCAGTGGCGGTCGTCGCCCCACACCTGTTCGCGGGCCAGCGTCGTGTTGCAGCTTGGGCACCAGTCGACGGGTGCAAAGTCGCGGTAGGCCAGACCGGCGTCGTAGAACTTCAGGAAGAACCACTGGGTCCACTTGTAGTACTCGGGATCGCAGGAGATTGCCTCGCGATCCCAGGCCCACATGGCGCCCATCTGTGCGCAGTTGCCCGCGCATGCGGTCGATGTTGGCATAGGTCCACTCTCTGGGATGGATGCCGTGTTTGATGGCTGCATTCTCGGCGGGCAGACCAAAGGCGTCGAAGCCGATGGGGAAGAAGACGTTGTAGCCGTTCATGCGCCGGAAGCGTGCGCCGGCGTCGCTGGGCGTAAAGGCGTACCAGTGGCCCGTGTGCAGGTCGCCGGACGGGTAGGGCAGCATGGTCAGGGCGTACCACTTGGTGCGCGTCGGGGTCTTCGACGGTGGCGTACAGTCCCTGTTCTTGCCCAGGTACGTTGCCACTTGGGTTCGATCTCTTGGGGATTGTATTTGTCAGACATGTTGTCATGCTCCTGTCGGTAGGCAGATCGGTGTCTCGACAGTGCGCACGAAAAAACGCGAACTGCCTGACAACCGTTACGTTGTACAGAGTAACGCAGCTGTCTTGCACTTCACGTGTTGAAGTTGGCCCGCGCCGTTCAGGCGTTCGGGCTATGTAAGCGCGACCATCCCACCGACGGTGTTGCGGCGGTTGTGACAACTATGCAAAGGGTCTGCCCGGCATTCGGCATGTGATTCCGACTGATCGCGTTGTCATGCGCACAGTATAGCACAGAGTGTCAACTTGAGGAGCACATGGTATGCAGAATGGACGCTGATCGCCGCTGATTCGCAGTCACACCCGTCAAGGCCTACGCGATGCAGCGCATCGTGGACGTAGTCACTATCTGGCGCAGCGGGCTTCTCATCTGTCAGACACTCACGCCTTCGCCGGTCAGGCGCCGAGTTCAGCAAGCGAAACAGGCGAGAGCCAGTTCCATTTGTCTTCGCAGCTCGCCTGTGATGATGCCAAAGAAATTGGCCTGAATGCGCTTCGGTGACGGGGCCACGGCGTGCCGTTGCCCGACGGGCATGCGGTCGACCGAACGAACGGGCGTGATCTCGGCGGCCGTACCGGTGAAGAATATCTCGTCGGCCAGGTAGAGCATCTCGCGCGGGATGACGGTCTCCTTGACGGTGTAGCCCAGGTCCTGGGCGATGGTGAAGGCGCAGTCGCGGGTGATGCCGCCAAGAATGCTGTTGCCCAGCGGCGGCGTGTAGATCTCGTCCCTCTTGATCAGGAAGATGTTCTCGCCGCTGCCTTCGCTGACATAGCCGTTGACGTCCAGCGCAATGCCTTCGTTGAAGCCGTTGTCCTTGGCCTCCATGACGATGTTCTGGCTGTTGACATATTGGCCGCCGATTTTGGCCAGTGCATTGAGCGTGTCGGGAGCCATTCGGCGCCAACTGCTGACCTGCACGTCGACGCCGTTTTCCAGCGCTTCGGCGCCGAGGTAGGCGCCCCAGGGCACGGTGGCGAGGATTGCGTCCACGGGACAGCCGCGGCCGTCAACGCCGAGGGTGTTGTAGCCGCGGAAGACGAGCGGACGGATGTAGGCGCCGCGGAGTTGGTTGGCGCGCAGCACATCGGCGGTGACGTCCATCCATTCGTCCACAGTGAGCGGGCAGGGGATGCGGGCGACTTTGCAGCTAAAGAGCAGCCGCTCGAAGTGCTCTTGTCCGCGGAAGATGGCCGGGCCGTCTTCGAGCTCGTAGGCGCGGATGCCTTCGAAGACGCTGCTGCCGTAGTGCAGTGCGTGGGTGAAGACGTGGACCTGGGCCTGGTCCCAGGGGATGATTTCGCCGTTCATCCAGATATAGTCCGCCCGCATTGCCATAGTGTCGACTTCCTCCGTCCGATGTGTTCGGTTCCGACTGGCTGAAATGAGATGGCGGGTATTATACAGGCGGGGCGGGGGTTTGTCATGTTTGGTGCGAACGGGAAGACGGTGCAACAAATCCCTGCGAAGATCCGCACGTGTCGTCTGGCGGCTATCGCAAGGGTTTGGAGAACGACGTTGCTGCTAGGAGGTCATCATGCTGTCGATGGCGGCCGTCAACTCGCCCAGCGTGGAGGCGACGGTGACGTTGTCGCACAAGGGGGCGTAGGCGAGCATGTCACTGTCGCCGGATCCCCAGAGCATGGGCTGTTCGGGGTTGATCCAGATGGTGCGGCGGCTGCGACGGGCCATCTTCTGGAAGAGGTCCAGGCGCGGATCATTGTAGTTGTTGCGGGCGTCGCCGACCATAATGACGGTGGTGCGGCTGTCCAGCGTGTCCATGAAGCCGCGGGCGAAATTGTCCAGGCTGTAGCCGAGGTCTGTGCTGTAGTGGCCGGGCGGCATACGCACGAGAACTTCAGCGATGGCGTCCTTCGGCTGTCTGCCGGCGAAGTCCGGCGAGATGTATTCCAGGTGGTCGATGAAGGCGAAGGCGTGAGTCTTGGTGACCAGGTCCTGGAGCGCATAGACAAGGCTGAGCATCAGCTCAGAGCAGTAGCGCATGGATGTGCTGATGTCGCAGATGATGATCAGCTTGGGCTTGAGCCGGTGATCGCGGTGGTGGATCTCCATGGGCACGCCGCCGTATTTCAGATTGGCGCGTATCGTTGCCTTGGCGTCCAGTTGTCCCGACTTGGCGCGCTTCTGGCGCAAGGCGATGCGGCTGCGCAGGCGGTTGGCCAGGCGGCTGACTTCCTTGCGCAGGACGGTCCATCTCGCGATCGGAAAGGGCGCCGAAGGGAAGGTCCAGCAGATCGTCGATGGCATCATCGCGGCCGCTGTTCGCTCATGTTCTCTGCAATGCGCTGTCCGGCGATACTGGCTAGAGCTGTTCCTGCATCGCCTGCTGGTTGGCCTTGAGCAGCTCGCGCATCTGCTCCAGGCGCTCTTTGCTCATGCCCATCTGCTGCAGGAGCTCCATCATTTCGCGCAGTGCGTCTCGGACTTCGCTGAACTGGAGCGCCTTCATCATGCGGCGCGCCATCCAGTCCCGATAGCGCATGTCGTCCATCTGGTTGAGGCCGACCATCTGGCCGAGTCGCTGGAGCTCTTCCGGTGATCAGCTGTTCGCCGCGCAGCAGTTTTTCCATCATCTGGCGCAACTGTTTGTTGAACATCTGCATGGCCTGCGCAAGCATCTGAGCTTCTTCGGGCGACATGTCTTCGGTCATGTCCATCATGGGCGGCGCGTCGGCGGAGTCGAAGAAGAGGGGGAAGAGCTCGTCGAAGACGGGAAGGCCGTCGGCGTCCTTGACGAGGGTGGCGCGCAGGCTGAGTCGGAAAGCGTCGCGGTCCTGGACGCCGAGTGCGTCCACGGCGCGGAACGCGTCCTCGCTCTCCGCCAGGCTGATGCGTACGCCGCCTGCGCGCAGCGCCGTTATAAACGAATCATGCGTTCTTCCATAGAGTCGCCTCACTATGTCTGTGCAGACTTGCCGGCATGGTCCACCAGCTTCGCGAATGCCGACAATAGAGTCAGGCTCGAGACCTGACGTACGGAATCACAGTAGCGGAGTAGCTTCGTTGCACTCAGCGTGACAGCAGCCCCTTGGGGGCATCGTGGAGGCTAGTCTCTCCAGCGGTACTGGCTCAGGTCGTCATCGTCAATGCTGACGCCGCGGGAAGAGACGTCGAGCGGCGGCGCACCTTCTGCAGATCCGACTCGTGTTTCAGCAGCACGCTCATTGTGTTCTCGAGGGTTTGCGCGTCGAGTTGCTTGGCGTTGAGGGCGACGAGGGACGCGGCCCAGTCGAGCGTCTCGCTGATGCTGGGGGATTTGCGCAGGTCGAGGTCGCGCAGACGCTGCACCAGCTCGACGGCCTGCGCGGCCAGCTTGGGATTGAGGCCAGGCACCTTGAGGCGCACGACCGCGAGCTCCTGGTCCAGAGTCGGATAGCCGATGAAGAGGTAGAGACAGCGACGTTTGAGCGCTTCGCTCAGCTCGCGGGTGTTGTTGCTCGTGAGCAGCACGAGGGGGCGATGGACTGCGACGAGTGTGCCGAGTTCGGGAACGCTGACCTGGAAGTCGCTGAGCACCTCGAGCAGGAAGGCCTCGAATTCGGCGTCGGCGCGGTCGATTTCGTCGATGAGCAGGACGGTGGGCTGCTTCGTGGAGGATGGCCTGAAGCAACGGGCGCTGTCAGCAGGAAGCGCATGGAGAAGAAGACATCTTCTTCCTCGGCGAGTCGGTCGGCGGCCCCGGCCAGAGACGTCGGCGTCGGACAGGGTCTCGTTGAGCTTGTCGCGCAGCAGTTGCGTGTAGAGCATCTGCTTGGCGTATTCCCATTCGTAGAGGGCCTTGGTTTCGTCCAGCCCTTCGTAACATTGAAGCGGATCAGCGGGCGTCCGGTGGCCGCGGCGATGGCTTTGGCCAGTTCAGTTTTTCCGACGCCGGCGGGGCCTTCGGTGAGCAGCGGTTTGCCCAGTTGCTGGCTGAGAAAGAGGGTGGTGGCGATCTCGTCTGCTGGCGATGTATTGCTGTTCGCCGAGCGCGTTCTTGACTTCTGTGGGGGAAGAATAGGGTTGACTGTGGGTCACTTGAGGGTAGCCTCCCATACGAAAAACAGACGCTCTGCCGAAACGTGCCAAGAGTGTACATCATGGATTGGACGATGTAAACTGAGATTAGAGAATTCTCATAAACCGGTCAGCTCGAGGCTGAACAGGGCGGATGTGGCCGATCAGCTCTGTTCAGCCTGGACTGATCGCGTGACGTGATCGATGTATTTGCAGGACTCTGGACACTAGAAGCATGATTTCGCGGGCTGGAACAACCTCAGGATAGGGGAACGGAATGAGGCAATCGGAAATGCGTGGGCCGGCGTTTGAGCCGGAGCGGTTGGTGTCGTTCGTGCAGGACCTTGTGCGCCGTCCGAGCCTGAGCGGGGAGGAGTCCGCGGTTGCGGAGCGTGTGCGGGAGGAGATGGTCTCGCTGGCGTACGACCGTGTCGAAGTAGATGCATACGGTACCGTCGTGGGCGTCGTGGAGGGCGCGCTGCCGGGCAGGACGCTGCTGTTCGATGGCCACACGGACACTGTGGGCGTGACGTCGGCGACACCGTGGGGGCGGGATCCGTTCAGCGGAGATGTGGCGGATAGTGCGATCCACGGGCGCGGCAGCGCGGACATGAAGGGCGCGCTGGCCGCGTTCGTGCATGCGGCAGCAGGCGCTGAGCGCAGTACGCTACGCGGGCGCATCGTGGTCAGCGCGTCGACGATGGAGGAGGTGCTTGAGGGGGTCGCGCTTCACGCAGTCATGGACCGTGAGTCGCCGGACTGCGTAATCATCGGCGAGTCGACGGACTTGAATCTGAGCCGGGGAGGGCGTGGTCGGGCGGAGATCCATCTGAAGACGAGCGGCGTGCCGTCACATTCCTCGGCTCCGCATCTGGGGCGCAACGCGGTATTGGACATGGTCCAGGCGATCCAAGCGATCGAGGGGATCGTTCTGCAGGAGGACGCGTTCATGGGGCCTGCTGTGCTGGCGCTTACGGACATCATTTCGGATCCATATCCGGGCCATTCGGTGATTCCCAGCATTTGCCGGGCGACCTACGATCGCCGCCTGTTGCCCGGCGAGACCGTGCAAGATGTGCTGGGCGTGATCACGTCGTTGCCTGCGCTGCAGGCGATTGATCTGGAGGCGACGATCGGTGTGGGCGAATACCGGACGTACACAGGGGAGATCATGCGGTGCGAGAAGTTCTTCCCGGCGTGGGCGCTTGCGGCGGATCACTGGTTGGTGGAGCGGGCGATGGCGGGACTACGGGGGGCGGGGCTGGAGCCGGAGATGCGGGCGTACCGGTTCTGCACGAATGCGGCGTACAGCGCAGGCGTGGCGGGTGTGCCGACAGTGGGATTCGGGCCGGCGAAGGAAAGCGATGCGCACATGATCGATGAGCGGCTGATGGTGGCGGAGTTGCTGGCCGCGGCGCGAGGTTATCGAGGAATGATCGATGCCATCCTCGGAGAGTGAGGCGTTCACGCTATCGGCGATGACCGAGGAAGCGGCGCGGGAGATCGTCAGGTGGCGGTACACGGGAGATTATGCGCTGTACAACATGGATTCCCGTCATGCTGGACGACGCGGTGAAGTCCTTCCTGGAGCCCAGATACGCTTACCACGCAGCGTGGCGCCGCGACCATGGCCTGGCGGGGTTCTGCTGCTACGGGCAGGACGCGCAGGTTCCCGGCGGCGACTATGCGGCGCCGGCGATCGACGTGGGCCTGGGCATGCGGCCTGACCTGGTCGGGCAGGGGCTGGGCGACGAGTTCCTGCGTTCGATCCTGGCGCACCGCGGGGGAGGCGGCCCGCGTTTCGGGCGACGATAGCGACTTTCAATGCGCGCAGCCGTCGGCTGTTTGAAAAGGCGGGTTTCGTGGTCGAGCACACGTTCACAGTGCAGGCGCCGAGAGTGGATGGCGGAACACTCAATTTCGTGGTGATGGTGAAGCAGCCGTCGCAATTCGTGGCGGACAACGACGAACCGGAGGATGTGAGATGACGTTTCCACTGGCGGCGGACGGTGTGGACCCGCAGGCGATTCCGCAGCGGACGCTGCACACGGGCGCGACGATGCCGGCGATCGGGCTGGGTACGTTTGGTTCAGACCATGTGAGTGGTGAGGAGGTGGCCGAGGCGGTGCGCGGTGCGCTGGCGGCGGGATATCGACACATCGATTGCGCGGCGGTGTATGGCAACGAGCGTCTGATCGGCGAAGTGCTGGAGGAGGCGATCGAGCGCGGCCTGCCGCGGCAGGAGCTGTGGGTCACGTCGAAGCTGTGGAACGACATGCACGCCGAGGCGGACGTGATCCCCGCGTTCAAGCGATCGCTGGCCGATTTGCGGCTGAACTACCTGGACCTGTACCTGATCCACTGGCCCTTCCCGAACCACCACCCGCCACACGCAGATGTGGGCTCGCGGGCGCCGAATGCGCAGCCGTACATCCACAAGGAGTTTATGCAAGTATGGCGGCAGCTCGAGCAGTTAGTCGACGAAGGACTAGTCCGCCATATCGGCACGTCGAACACGACAATCCCGAAGCTGGGGTTGCTGTTGCAGGATGCGCGCATCCTGCCGGCGGTGAATGAGATGGAGCTGCATCCGCACTTTCAACAGCTTGAGTTGTTCGCATTTGTGCGGGAACACGGGATTGAGCCTGTTGGGTATAGCCCGATCGGATCGCCGGGGCGGCCGGAGCGGGACCGCACGGCCGAGGACACGGTGGACATTGAGGACCCGGTGATCGTCGAGATTGCCGCGCGGCATGGCGTGCATCCGGCGGCAGTGTGCATCAAGTGGGCGGTGCAGCGGGGTCAGACGCCGATACCGTTTTCGGCGAAACGCTCTCACTATGTGGCGAATTTGCGGGCGGCGGTGATGGAGCCGCTGTCGCAGGCGGAGATGGCTGCCATTGCGGGGATCGATCGCGGCTGCCGGTTGATCAAGGGGCAGGTATTTCTGTGGAAGGACGGGCAAAGATGGACGGACCTTTGGGACGAGGACGGCGTGATTGCACAATAGAGTCACAAGAGAAACCGGGACGCTGATCTGCCCAGATTCAGCCAATTCTCGCTGACCTCCGTCGCGATTGCCGGTCCGTCTATGGCCGGACTATCGATTGATGAATTGGACGGCAAGAAAGTTTCAGAGTAGGGAGGGCCGCCGTGTTGGCGGCTCTTCGCATTGGCCTATGCGTTGCTTCTGAGCAGGGCTCAGCCGCTGGAGTTATCGCCGGTTTGCGCGGGCGGGCCCGGGAGGTCGGGCACGGCGCTGGGCGTAGGCGGCGTGACGTTCTCGCCCGGAGGCGTCGCGGTGGCCTCGGCGGTGGGCTCCTCGGTTGGGGCCGCAGTCGCGGCGGGCGGCTGTGTGGCGGGGGGCAGCGGCGTCCACGTAGCAGTTGGTGGAACCGATGTGGGCGATTCAGCCGGAGACGGCGTTGGGGGGAGCGTGGGCTCCACAATTTGTGTTGCGGTTGGGGTAGCTGGCGGCAACTGAGTTGGTGTCTCCGCCGGCTGGACTGTCCAGGTGGGTGAGGGCGGGATGGGCGTCCACGTGGCGGTGGGCGGCGGCGGCGTAAAGGTGGGCGTTGGCTGAGCGACGAAGACGCGAACGCGGGTCTCATATTCGCTGCCGAAGGTGTCGCGGACGACGAGGCGTAGAGTGTGTGGGCCTTCGTATAGGTCGCGCGCGTCCCACTCACCGAGTACGCCGTCGAGCACGGGGCTGCCGTGGGGTCCGCTGATGGGCGGACTGAAGGCGCCGGGGTCATGACTGATGCCGTATTGAAGCTCGTAGCTGCTAAACGCAGGTGCGTTGGCGGTACCGTAGACCTGGACGATGCCGTCGACGATCTCGCCTTCGACGGGCTGACGAATGGCGAGTTCGGGACCGAAGTCGAAGACGTCGCTCTCGTCGACGGGTGGTTGGGGGATGCCGTGTGATTCGGCCCAGTCGCGATAGGGATCCGGGTAGACCTTGAAGACTTTCTCCTCGATGGCGCCCTTGGGTGTGAATTCGGTCGCAAGGCGTCCGGTCACATTGTCGAGCCGGATGAGCTGGTAGAGGTCTTCTTCGGCGGGTATGGGCGGGCGGTCTTCGGCGAAGTAGTGGCGGCGCGCTTCCGGACAGGCGGGTCCGAAGCGTGCGCCTGTATCCGCGCAGACCTCGTACTGGGTGACGCCGCCGGGCGGCGTGAAGGCCAGGGCCGGCTCGTCTACGAGGGCCGCGGTCATGAATTGATTCCAAATGGGACCGGCTCCGCTGACGCCGGAGACATTGCGCATTTCGGAGTTGTCGGCGTTGCCGATCCACACGCCGGTGACCAGTTGCGGCGTGTAGCCGACCGTGAGATTGTCGCGGATGTCGTTGGTAGTGCCGGTCTTGACGGCGGCGGGCCGGTCAAGCTGGAGCACGGAGTTGGGCCCGAAGGCGGCAGTGCGGGCTTCGTTATCGCTGAGGATGTCGGTGATGAGGAAGGCGTCTGCAGGGTCGACGACCTGCTGGCCGGACAGCAGAGCGGGCTGGCAGGGGCGGTCCGTGCCGAATTCGCAGAGGATGTTTTCCTGCGAGTCGGTGATCTTGAGAATCGTGGCGGGCGGTGTCCGCTTGCCATTGTTGGCGAGCGTGGCATAGGCGGCCGTAAGCTCCAGCAGCGGAACCTCACCGGCGCCCAGGCCGAGGCTCAGGCCGTAGTCGGGGCGCGTGAGTGTGGTGATGCCAAGGCGGCCGGCGAGTTCGAGCAGGGCGGCCACACCTACCTGCTGCATGGCGCGCACGGCCGGAATGTTGTAGCTGTTGGCGAGGGCGGTGCGCGCCGTGACCATGCCGTGTTCGCGGCCGTCGTAGTTGGTGGGTACGTAGGGCGGGTTGGCCCCGTCCGGGAAGGGCTCTTCGATGTCGGCGATGAGCGTGCCGGGCGTCCAGCGCTCGTCCAAAGGCCTGCCGGGCTGTTCGAACGAAGCCAGGTAGACAAAAGGCTTGATGGAGCTGCCCGGCTGGCGGGGCGCGAGCGCCATATTGACCTGGCCGTCGATCTCGACGTTGTTGAAGTCGGCGCTGCCGACAAGCGCGAGCAGTTCGCCCGTCTCCGCGCGCATCGCGACGAGGGCTCCGTTGGAGGCGTTGTTCTCGGCGAGGAGCGCGACCTGTTCGGCGACGATGGTCTCGGCGGCCTCCTGCAGCTCCGGATCAAGAGTGGTGGTGACGTTGAGGCCGGTCTTGTAGAGGGCATCGGGTCCGTAGAGCGTTTCGAGCTGCTGCCGCACGTAGAGCGTGAAATGGGGCGCCTCAAGGTCGAAGCTTTGCGGAGCGTAGGAGAGCGGTTCAAGCCAGGCGGCGTCTGCTTCTGCGGTGGTGATGAAGCCGTTTTCGACCATCAGGTTGAGAACGACGGCCTGGCGTTCCTTGGCGCGATCCGGGTGCGTGTACGGGTCGTAGTAAGCCGGCAATTGCGGGAGACCCGCAAGCAGGGAAGCTTCGGCGAGCGTGAGTTCGGCGGGCCGCTTGTTGAAGTAGGTCTGGGCGGCTGCGTGCGCGCCGTAGGCAAGGTTGCCGTAGTAGACCTCGTTCAGATAGAGCTCCAGGATGGTTTCTTTGTCATAGCGGCGACTGATCTCGGACGAGAGGACGGCCTCTTTGAGCTTGCGCTTGATGGTGGCTTCCGGCGTGAGGTAGACGCTGCTTGACGAGTTGCTGGGGGATGGTGGATGCGCCCGAGACGACGTCGCCTTCGCGCAAGGCATAGTAGAGGGCGCGAATCGAGTGCAAACGGATCGACGCCTCCGTGCTCGTAGAAGTTGGCGTCTTCCGTGGCGATGGTGGCCTGTTGCAGGTAGGGCGATACTTCGTCCAGGGAGACGGCGATACGCCGTCCCGCGTTGGGGTCGATGGTCTCGTTGAGCAGGTTGCCTTCTCGGTCCAGGATCCGTGTGGTCTG
This sequence comes from uncultured Chloroflexia bacterium, assembly GCA_963752485.1. GTDB lineage: Bacteria > Chloroflexota > Anaerolineae > Caldilineales > Caldilineaceae > JASGTU01. The sequence continues at coordinate 471,338 of CAVVYP010000004.1, read as the reverse complement.
GAAGGTGCTGGCGCGGCTGATCAGTTCGGCAGGGGGCGGAAGGCTGGCGGCGATGACTGCATAGGCGACGATACCGGCGCCGGCGGCCAGGAATGACAGGATGACAAAGGCGAGCATGCCGCTGAACAGGCCGGGCCAGAATCGCCGCCTGGGTTGGCGTCGCGGTTGCGGTGTGGTCTCGAGGTCGAAGTGGTCCATGGGAGCGTTCACTCGCCGCGAACTACGGCCAGCTCCAGGGCAACGTGTTCTGGTAGATCCACGCTGTCGTATGCAGGGCCTGGACTGCGATCAAGGGCGCGGCGGCCATGGCCAGATAGCGACCTGGGGCGAGTGTGCGCGCCAACATGAAGACGAGAAGAAGGGCCTCCGGTATGGCGACAAGGCTGAAGAGGTCCCAGTCGCGCTGGCCTCCGTAGTCGGGGTTCCAGGTCCAGGTCAGCAGCAGATAGAACGCAAACGCGATGGCCAGGAAGCTGGCGAGCCGAGGTTCGGGCTGGTCATGGGCGGCTGCGCTAGGTGTAGAGCGCCGGGTGGTCTGCTCGCTGTGCGTGTGGAACAGGCGCGCTGCACCCAGGAAGACCAGGCTGGGCAGGACGACAGGCGCGATGAGCAATTGCTCGTTGGCGAAGTCGCGCAGGTGGGGCCAACTGAACATGGTGTACCGTTCCCACTCGGTGGCGGTTTCGCGCAGGGGCACGAACCAGCGGGCGTCGCCGCCGCCGGGTTTGTCGTCTGTGAAGAGGGCAGTGAGCCCGTGATTGCCCGTTTCCATCATGATCCAGGTGAATCCGAATACCAATGCCATGGGGGCCGCGATCTGTGCGCCGGTGAGTATGACGTCACGGGCGAGCGGTTTGTTTCCGGATTCCCGCGATCGGTGCAGGTTGAGACCGGCGAGGTAGAGCAGGCTGGGCAGGAGAACTAGCGTGCTGGGGTGGAAAGCGTTGGCGAATGCGAGGACGGTGGCGGCAGGCCAAAGCATAGGCGAATGATTGGCGACGCTGCCGGCGAAGTCCCTGGCCTGAACGAACCTGATGCCGAGGTACATATACAGGAGGACGGCTGCGGCGGCGAAGCTGTAGTTTTCAATATAGCCGAAGAAAAGTTGGAGCAGGCCAAGTGTAACGAGCAGTCCGTACGAGAGCCAGCCGGGGGCAAAGCGGCGGTTGCGGCTGAGCAGGAGGAGCACAGCAAGGTAGATGGCCCCGGCAATGGGGCTGAGGATGCGATAGACGGGGGTGGCGTCCTCCCAGGCGGTATGGGGCTCGATTGCGCGCCAGAGGCTGCTATGCAAGAAGACGTCCAGAGGGGCTTGCCAGGAGCGAGTGAGGCGAAGGGCGGGGTCGGGCCAGGCAATGGACTTGGACAGGATGTAGGCATCGCCCCAGCGGGTATGCACGACCGGAAAGGCGAAGAAGGCGACCACGAGCAGGGCGGACACAGCGGCCAGCACGTACGCGATGCGGGCGTGCTGTGTCGCTGAAGGCCGTGTGTCCCCGCCGAGCGCGCGTGTGAGTTCGCGCCACCAAGCATAGGCGATCCCGACGATGATGGCGATGGCGCCTAGCGCAAAGGCCCAGGCCGGGAGGTACGTGATCGGCCAGAGGCCCCACCACAGGGCCTCCGGCGTATCGGGTTCGGGGATGGCGGTTGCGGTGGGCGGGAAGCGCCGTACGTACGCCTGGAGCGCCAGAAGCCCTAGGGCGATGAGGTGCAGCCCCAGGACCAGAATGCGCTGGCGCTTCCGGGCGACGCGTGCGGTCATGCGGAATCGGCGCCGGTCAGCATGACCGTGAACCAGTCCAGGTTGCGCCCGATGGCGTCGGCAAGCAGTCGCGGCTCGTTGATGGCGTGGCCCTGGCGGGGATAGATGTACATATCGACGGGTACGCCCTGGCGTTTCAGCGCATTGAAGTATTGCAGACCCTGCTCCAGCGGCACACGTTCATCCGCGCCACCGTGCTGGATAATCGAGGGCGTGCGCGCGTTGGCGACGTGGGTGATGGGCGAATGCTCGCGATAGAAATCTGGGATTTCCCAGGCCTCGCCGCCGAAGTAGTCGGGAATGAAGCCGGGTATGTCTGCGGTTCCGCAGAAGGTCAGCGCGTTGGTCACTGCCGCGCCGATGGACGCGGCCTTGAAGCGGTCGGTCTGGGTGATGGTCCAACTGGTCATGAAGCCGCCATAGCTCCATCCCGCGATGCCCAGTCGATCCGGGTCGGCGATGCCCAGCTCGATGAAGTCTGTCGACGCCTTGCTGCAGGTCGCGGTAGTCGCCGCCGCCCCAATCGCGCACGTTGGCGAAGCGGAACTCCTTGCCGTAGCCGCCGCTGCCGCGCGGGTTGCAGCGCAGGACGGCGATGCCTCGTTCGCAGAGTGCGGCGGGCGTGTAGTAATAGGGTGTGGCCGCGTACTGGGCCTGGAAGATAGAGGTGGGGCCGCCGTGGATATGAAGGAGGAGAGGCAGCGGGCCGTCCTTTGCCATATCGTAGCCGCCCGGATGGTAGAGCAAGCCCTCAATCTCGAAGCCATCAGGCGTCTGCCACTTCATATGTTGAATTCCGAGCGCCAGTCTGTCAGGATAGTCGCTGTTCGGTCTTGCGGTTTCGACTGCGTCAACGGGAGCCGCGCCGGCAAGCGTCGCCGTGTAGACGGTGTGTCGCTCGTGGAAGTCTTCCAGCACGACGGCCAGGTCGCCCTGAGCGTTCAGGTCGCTGGCGGTAGCAAGTTTGCCGGGTTTGCAGACGACGACGGCGGAGGCCGCGGTCCGCAGGCAGGAAATCGATCTCGCTATAGAGTCCGGTTTGGTTGAGCACGAATACGCCGGTTCCGGCTCTCGTCCCAGCCGATGAGCCTGGGCTGCTCGTCAGAGACGTCTGCGAGGTCGCGCGTTGAATCCGTCCGCGATGCTGAAGAGTCGAATGGCGCCAGCGTAGGGCCAGCCGTTGTCCTCTGCGCCGGCTTCGCAGGCGACCCACTGACCGTCCGGCGACCAGGCAGGCGCGCTCTCGCGGTTGGAGACAGGTCCAAGATCGCGCGCGTCCTTCAAAACTCTCCTATCGCTGGAATGACGGCAAGGCGCAGGCTCGTCCAACTGTCGTCCAGCGTGTTGTCCTGGAATGTAAACGCAACCGTTTCGCTCTCCGGACTCCATGCCAAGGACGTGACATGATGCCGTCCAGACGTGCGCTGCACGGGTGCGGAGCGCGGTTCAGATGGGCCGGACGTCTGCATGACATACATATGGGCGAAGTCGAAGTCGACGCGATAGTGGAGGGTATCGTCGCGTCGGGCGATGCGCTTCTGTTTCTCGGCGTCGACGGGCGCGGCGAGAAAGGCGATGCGCCGGCCGTCTGGGCTCCAGCGATAGGTTGCGATATCGCCGTGCACCGGGTCGTCGGCAGTGAGCGGCCAGGGCTCACCACCCGTTACGGGCATGAGCCAGAGGCCGACTTTGCCGCCTGCCGTCTTGCGCAGGAAGGCGATGTGAGCGCCGTCCGGTCGCCAGCGGGGCTGTTCGGCGGATGCGCCGTGGGCAAGGAGGCGCGGCGGGGCGTTGCCTTCGCGATCGGCGACCCAAAGTTGGTGGCGGAACTCGCTGGCGTCGTCCGTCAGATGTGCAACGCGAACGGTGTAGGCGATCTGCGCGCCGTCCGGCGAGATGGTGACGGCGCTGATGAGTGGGTAGTGGATGAGCGTGTCGGGGGTCCAGGCGTATTTGGGCACTGTGTCGATCCTGTCTTGTGAGAGTCATCTTGGCGGGAGTTAGCGCTGTGACGGGCGGGCTAAACGTGTTCGAGTGTGCGTTGGAAGCTGCGCAGGCCGAACCACGTGCAGACCACGGCGAAGAGGCACAGTACGGCCAGGCAGAGCCAGATGGGGATGGAACCCAGCCCGAAGAGCGCCTGGCGCATTCCATCGACTGCGTAGGTTGTGGGATTCAGGTAGGCAAGTGCGCGCATCCAGGGGGGCATGGTTTCCAGCGGATAGAGCGCGTTGCTGAGAAAGAGCAGCGGCAGGTTGAGCACGAAGAGCATGGTATGGTAGCCGCCCACAGACTTGCTGCGCGCCGCGACGCCGTTGCTGAAGCCGACGAAACCCACTACATATAAGAGGAGAAAAATGAAGGCGCCGGCGAATGCCGGCAGGGTCATAGTGAGGCGTGCGCCGAGCAGCACGGCGACGACGAGTATGATGAGTGACTGGATGAGCGTCTTGACGAGGCCGCTTGCGGAAGAGGCGAACAGGATGCTCATGCGCGGGATCGGCGCGACAAAGTATTCCTTCAGGATGCCGCGGATCTTCTCCTCCAGGAGTGTCATGCCGCTATTGACTGCGCCGCTGAGGGCGGTGAGGGCGATGATGCCGGGCGTGATGAAAGCGAGGTAGCTGGCGCCGTCGAGCATGGCGGGGTCGACAACGTTCTGCATGCCCAGGGCGAAGAAGCCGACGAAAAGAAGTGGAAACCCGAGTGTTCCGCCGATCTCCATGGAGTTCGTGCGGAACTTTCGCATGTGCTTGCGGAAGATGACCCATGCGCCGCGCCAAAGCTCCCGCCAGTAGGCGAGGCGACTGTGGCCCGGGGTTGTCATGGGTAGCTGTTGGGTGGCTGCGTCGGTCTGTGCGTTGATGATGTCCTCCAGGTCGAGCGTACGGTTCGTTGAGATAGTGTACCTAATGAAGATGTGAAGTTCCAAAGCGGACGGCGGGGGGGCCAGGTTTCATGTGCGATGGTTTCATCAGGTCGGTAGTTCCATGAGCCAGGAAGTGATTGCGTGTGGGGGGAAGGTGCGGTAGAGTGAGGCGCGTCGGGAGAGTCGAGAATATGCGGGGCTCAGCGTCCGTGCGGATGCTGCAAATCCCGGCGCCTTCCAGCGAGGAATCCAAAAGTGCCGAAAATGTTGTGAAAATTTGCGCGATGAAGAAGCGCGCTGCTATAATCGCCGTACGTTTGAGAAAGCGACCAGTTGGGGACCCAGTTGATCTCCAGCGCTACGCGGTAACAAAGCATCTCGTATGATGCAGGAAAACACGGAGCGGACGGGAGAGAGTCTGCCGCGCACAGACGATACGCCGCGCATCAATGTGTGGCGTGTCGGAAAGAAGATGCTGGTGGCGCTGGTGATTCCCTGCATGGCCGCCATTGCGATTGATGTTTTGGCAGGGACGTGGCCGCTTCTGACGCTCGTGGTTGCTGGCTTCGCCTTTCCGATTGCGGGTTTTGTTGTGATGCGATCGGCGCTGCAGGAACTGCAGCGGGTCATTGCGGAGATCGCACCGGAAGAGCCGGAGGGTAACGGCGTTGGCGATGCGGAGATTGACTCCACAGCGACGCCACTGTAGCGACGTTGCTTTCATGAAAACGCGGATCTGCGCTCAGCACGCAGGCTGAAGGTAGGGATTGACTCGCCTCTGCGGGGGCCGTACTCAAAGTCCACTTACCGAAGGGGTAAGCGAACATGGAACCGGTGCAGGAAGAGACCCAGGTAGAGATTCAGGCCGACGCGGCTCCGAGCCAGGCGAGCGAAAGCAAAGGCTTCGTCGATCGCGGCAAGGACACTGCGGTGTCGACGTATGGGCGCTCGGAGCGGTGGGTGCGCCGCAACCCGCGCAAGACGGCGATATGGACGAGCGCGATTCTGCTGTTTCTCGTGAGTTTCCTGCCGGCGCTGAGCGTGCCCGAGCCACATGTGGCGTTGTCGGGCGAGCCGATTCTCGTGGGCGGGTGGCTGACCAATTCCCTCCTCACGACGTTTGTCGTGGATCTGATCATCATCGGGCTGGCATTGTTGGCGACGACGGGCATGAAGGTAGTGCCAGGTCGCTGGCAGAACTTCGTCGAGATGTTGATGGAGTATCTGTACAGCCTGAGCGAGAGCGTCGCCGGCCGTGGTCGCGCGCCAGTTCTTCCCCTGGGTAGTGACAATCTTCATCTTTGTGGTCATCGGCAACTGGATCGGGCTTGTGCCCGGCGTGGGCAGTATTGTTGTGCACCAGGAGCCCGCGGCGGGAGAACATGCTTTGTCGTACAATCGGCAACTGGCCATGGCGGACGGGAAGCTGGTCTTCGCCGCGCCAGAGGCCGAGGAGGGTGCGCACGGAAAGGAAGTGCCATTGTTCCGGGCGCCGACGGCTGACCTGAACACGACCTTTGCCTTGGCGCTGATCACCATGGTGATGGTGCAGGTGTGGGGTATGCGCGCATTGGGGCTCGGGTACTTTGGGAAATTCTTCCAGTTCCACGGCCCGAATCTCGGGCATGAAGCTCATTTCGTCCTTCGTGGGCATTCTAGAGCTTGTGAGTGAGTTTTCGCGGCTCTTGGCGTTTGGCTTCCGTCTATTTGGCAACATCTTTGCCGGTGAGATCGTGCTGGCGACGATGGCCTTTTTGATCGCGTATCTGGCTTCCCGTTCCTTTCTATATTCTCGAGTTGTTCGTGGGCTTTGTGCAGGCGTTGGTCTTCATGATGCTGGCGCTGGTGTTCTTCACTATGGCGACGATGAGCCACGAGCACGAGCACTAAGGAGTCGCGATCAGCGCGATGGTGCTGCTTGACTATCGCTGGACCACCGCTGGATTATGGCTGGGATACTGATGCGCGCTGCACGAAACCGTACAAGAAATTAGACAAACGTAAGCAAATGTTAAGGAGAATATGGATATGGATACTTGATGCCGCAATCAAGATAGGCGCTGCGCTTGCGATCGGTCTGGGTACCTTCGGACCCGGCATTGGTATTGGTCTGATCGGTTCGGGCGCGATGCAGGCCATGGGTCGCAATCCGGAAGTGGCCAGCACGATTCAGACGAACATGATTCTGGCGATCGCATTCGCGGAGTCGATGGGCATTTTCGCATTGGTCATCGCGCTGCTGGTGCTGTTCATCTAGACTCAGGGTAATCTGTGCGCCTCTGGCGTGCGCAGCCGACTAGGTCAATTGGCCGGCGTGCGCATGACGTGCGTGCAGCGGACTATGAACCATCGAAAGAGAGGCTCATTTTGAATCAGCTTGGCATCACGGGCAGCCTTCTGCTTTCTCAGATTGTCAACTTCGTACTCCTGATGGTCATTCTGCGGCTGGTGCTGTATGGGCCAGTGATGAAGATGCTGGACCAGCGCAAGGAACGCATCGCGCAGAGCATGAAGGACGCAGAGCGGGTTTCAGGCCGTCCAGGCACGAGGCGGAGCAGGAGAAGGCGGAAGATCATCGACGAGGCGCGACGCGAGGCGCAGGAGATCCGTGCGCAGGCGACTCGCGACGCCGAGAAGAATCGCGCAGGAGGTGCGCTCCCGCGCCGAGGAAGATGCGACTGAGATTCGCATGAAGGCGCAGCAAGACGCCGAGAAGCAGGTGGCGGCGGCGCTTGCGGAGGCGAACAAAGAAATTGCCGAGCTGGCGATTTTGGCGACTGAGCAGGTGCTTGGACGCGAGCTGGCAGACCGCAGCGAACAGGAACGCTTTGTGCAGGAATTCCTGGCCGACTATGGCGAAGGCAATGCCTCATGAGCGACAAGGGCGCAAAGGCGGAGCGCTATGCCCGGGCCGCGTTCCAGGCGCTGATTGAGCGGTGGCAGGCGGCGTTTGCGGAGGTGATCGAGGCGCTTGGCAACGACCAGGAGCTCTACTCGCATTTGATGGACGGCAGCCGGCCCTTTTCCGAGCGTGAGAGCGCATTGGAGAAGGTGCTGCCGCCGAATGCGCCGCCGGAATTTGTGAACCTGCTCAAGCTGCTGGTGCAGGAAGAAGACCTGGATTTGCTGCCGGAGTTGCCGGGAGCGCTGGCGCAGGTGGCTACGAGCCAGCGGCAGCCGGTGCGGGCCGAGGTGACGAGCGCCGTGGAGCTGACGGACGAGCGAGAGGGATTCCTGCGCAAGGCGCTTGCGCAGCAGTTTGGCAGTGAGCTGGTCTTCAGTTTCAGCGTCGATCCGTCGCTTGATGGGTGGGCTGCGTGTGCGCGTTGGCGATCGGCTTATTGATACGTCGGTGGCGAGCCGGTTGGCTGTCGCTGCGGGAGTCCGTTGCGTCATGGTTCGTATCGCTAACGGTAGGTTGAGTCCGAGGTTCAATTTGGTGCGCCGACTTCGGATAGACGCTTGAAGGATGGTCTCAACGCTGGATATGTGGTCAGGCGGCTGGGGCTGTGGTCGGCGCAGTATGCGCGGCGGGTCTAGATGACGATTAACGACCGATCAATGGTCGATTAGGAGGAAAGCGGAGTGGCTGTGCAGACGAGATGATCTCACGACTCTATTGAAGGAACAGATTCTGAACTTCGAGCCGTCGCCCAGCCAGGTAGACGTGGGCGAGGTTGTGGAGATCGGCGACGGAATCGCGCTGGTCTCCGGTTTGCGCGGAGCGATGGCCGGTGAACTCCTGGAGTTCACCAAGACCGGCGTTCTGGGGATTGCGCTCAATCTCAATGCTGATGACGGTCGGCATCATCATCATGGGCGACTACCAGGACATTCGAAGAGGGCGATCTGGTGCAGAGCACGGGACGCATCGCTTCGGTGCCGGTGGGCGACGCGCTGATTGGCCGTGTGGTGAACGCGGTGGGCCAGCCGCTGGACGGCAAGGGCCCGATCGACACGGACAGTTTCCGCAATGTGGAGCGCATTGCGCCGGGCGTGATTATGCGTCAGCCGGTGGACGCGCCTGTGCAGACGGGCATCACTTCCGTCGATGCGCTGATTCCCGATCGGGCGCGGCCAGCGTGAGCTGATTATTGGCGACCGTCAGACGGGCAAGACAGCGATTGCGCTGGATACGATCATCAATCAGACCGGCAAAGACCTGATCTGCATTTATGTGGCCATTGGCCAGAAGCAGTCGAGCGTGGCGCAGGTTGTGGCGACGCTGGAAAAGTACGGCGCGATGGAGCACACGATCGTCGTTACTGCGCCTGCGGCTGACCCGGCGGCATTGCAGTATCTTGGCGCCATTTGCGGGTTGCGCCATGGGCGAAGAGTTCATGGAGCAGGGCCGTGATGCGCTGATCGTCTATGACGATCTGTCCAAGCATGCGCAGGCCTATCGGCAGGTATCCTTGCTGTTGCGGCGGCCGCCTGGACGTGAGGCCTATCCGGGTGACGTCTTCTATCTGCACAGCCGGCTGCTGGAGCGGTGCCGCTCGCATGGCCGACGAAGAGGGCGGCGGCAGTCTGACGGCGTTGCCGATTATTGAGACGCAGGCGGGCGATGTGTCTGCCTATATTCCGACGAACGTGATTTCGATCACGGATGGTCAGATTGTGTTGGAGAGCGACCTATTCTATGCCGGTGTGCGACCGGCGTTGAATGTCGGCACGTCAGTGAGCCGGGTGGGCGGCGCGGCGCAGACGCGGCGATGAAGAAGGTGGCCGGCCAGCTCAAGCTGGAGCTGAGCCAGTTCCGTGAGCTTGGCGGCCTTTGCCCAGTTTGGCAGTGACCTGGATGCGGCGACGCAGCGCCAGTTGGAGCGCGGACGACGCATGCAGGAGATGCTGAAGCAGCCGCAGTACCAGCCGCTGGATCTGGACCAAATGGTCGTGAGTCTATGGGCGGTGGGTAATGGTTTCCTGGACCAGGTGCCGGTGACCGCTGTCAAGGCGTGGGAAACCGATGCGCACGCCTATCTGGCGGCGAACAATCCGGAGATCGGCCAGTCGATTTTGCGCACGCAGGATTTGACCGCAGACACAGAAGAGGCGTTGCGGCTTGCGCTGACAGACTTCAACAGCACATGGGTGGCGCCAGAGATCGACTAAGTGAGCAGCTCACGGTCAGACTTCGAGGTTCAAGGTCTCTGAGTCACAATGTTGGACTGAAGCGAGGTAGCGTTTCTTGGCTAGCACAAGAGAAATCCGAAGACGCATACGGTCAGTAACGAACATCGCGCAGGTGACGAAGGCGATGGAGGCTGTGTCCGCGGCGAAGATGCGCAAGGCGCAGGACCAAGTGCTGGCGACGCGCCCGTATGCGGAGCAGGCGCGCGAGGTGCTCTCCTATATTGCGCGTCTGCCGAATCTGGAGAGCGACTTGAATCCGCTTGTTCAGATGCGGCCGGTGAAGCGAACGCTGGTGTTGCTGATTACGGCGGACCGGGGACTGGCCGGCGGCTTCAACGGCAATGTGATCCGGCACGCAGCCGTCCTACATGCGGGAACGACGCGAGGCGAGGGATCGAGGTGGAGGCAGTGTCGGTGGGCAGCAAAGGGCGGAACTGGCTGCTGCGCTATGATCCGGTGATTCGCGCCGATTTCACGGGCATGCCTGACAGTCCGACAGTCCTATGACATCGACCCGATTACGCGTATTCTGGTGGACGACTTCACGGACGGGCATTTTGATGAAGTCGTGATGATCTACACGAAGTTCGTCAATACGGTGCAGCAAGTGCCTGTGGTGCAGAAGTTGCTGCCGATTGAGCCGGCGGAGCCTTCGGTGACGATGGCGCCGTCGTATCTGTTTGAGCCATCGCCGGAGGCCGTGCTGAACCAGGTGCTGTACGGCTTCATCGAGGTACAGGTGATGCAGGCGATTTTTGAATCGATTGCCAGCGAGCACTCAGCGCGCATGGTGGCGATGCACAATGCGACGGATGCTGCTAACGAGCTGATCGACAGCCTGACCCTGACCTATAACAAGGCGCGGCAAGAGGGCATTACGAACGAATTGATGGACATCATCGGCGGCAGTATTGCGCAGGAAGCCGCATAGCGCATGATGGCGTCTGACCTGAATACTAAGACTTGGTACGCTAGAGCAATTGCGAGGAGGCCCGAATTGGCTGAGGAGCTCGTTGGCACAGTCCAAAGCGTGATCGGACCGGTGGTCGACTTTTTGTTTCCCGAAGGGGAACTGCCGGAGATCTACGATGCTGTGATGGTCACCATGGATGACGGCGCGTTGCAGACCTTTGAAGTGGAGCAGCAGCTTGGCGGCAGCGTGGTGCGCGCAGTCTCGATGGGCTCACGGACGGTGTGCGTCGCGGCATGAGGGCAGTGTCTGACGGGCAGCCGATCGCTGTGCCTGTGGGCCCGGCCACGCTTGGGGCGGCTCTTCAATGTAACGGGCGATCCGATCGACAACAAGGGACGCGGTAGAGACGGATCATCGCGCGCCGATTCATCGCCGGCCGCCTCGTTTGAGGACCAGAGCACGCAGGCAGAGGTCTTTGAGACGGGCGTGAAGGTCATTGACCTGATCGCTCCCGTTCACGCGTGGCGGCAAGACGGGCATCTTTGGCGGCGCCGGCGTGGGCAAGACGGTGATCATTCAGGAGTTGATCCACAATGTGGCCGAATTCCACAGCGGCTATTCGGTATTTGCCGGCGTGGGCGAGCGCAGCCGTGAGGGCAACGACCTCATGCGCGAGATGATCGAGTCGGGCGTGATCGACTCGACGGTGATGGTGTTTGGTCAGATGAACGAGCCGCCGGGCGCACGTCTGCGCGTGGGGCTGACCGGTGTGACCATGGCCGAGTACTTCCGCGACGAAGGCCGTGATGTGTTGTTGTTCATCGACAACATCTTCCGCTTTGTTCAGGCAGGTTCGGAGGTCTCTTCGCTGTTGGGCCGGTTGCCCAGCGCCGTAGGTTATGCGCCGACGTTGGGCACGGACATGGGCGATCTGCAGGAACGTATCACGTCGACCCGCAAGGGCGCCATCACGTCGATGCAGGCGGTCTATGTGCCGGCGGACGACTATACGGATCCGGCTCCGGCGACGACATTTGCGCATCTGGACGCGACGACGACGCTGCAGCGCTCGTTGGCGGACCAGGGGCTCTACCCGGCGGTAGATCCGCTGGGCTCCACGAGCCGCATTCTGGACCCGCTGATCGTGGGCGAGGAGCACTATAACGTGGCGCGGCGCGTGCAGCAGACGATTCAGCGCTACCGGGATCTGCAGGACATCATCGCCATTCTGGGCGTGGAGGAATTGAGTGAAGACGACAAGATGACGGTGGCGCGTGCACGCAAGATGCAGCGCTTCCTGACGCAGCCGATGTTTGTGGCCGAGCAGTTCACAGGCCGCGACGGGCCGATTCGTGAAGATCGAGGATACGGTGCGCGGCTTCCGCGAGATTCTGGACGGCAAGCACGATGATTTGCCGGAGGCGGCGTTCTACATGGTGGGCACGATCGAAGAGGCTGTTGAGGCCGCGGAGCGACTGCGCTCGGAAGGATAGAGTCGATGCCAATTCAGGTTGAGATTGTGACGCGGGACCGGGCGCTGTTCGAGATGAAGCGGATATGGTATTGCTGCCCGGCGTCGAGGGGCAGATGGGCATATCTGGAAGGCCATGCGCCGCTGCTTTCGACGCTGGACATCGGTGAGATCGTCTTGCACGACGGGAGAGCAGACCGAGTATATTGCGGTGAGCGGTGGCGTGGTGGAGGTGCGGCCGGACAAGGTTACCGTCCTGGCCGAGGCTGCAGAACACTATGAAGAAATCGACATCGAACGCGCCGAGAACAGGCGCGGGAACGGGCGCGGCAATTCTTGGCCGCCAGCCCGCCGCCGGAGCGCCGGATGGAGATGTCGGAAGCGCTGCGCAAGAGCACATGGCGAATCCGGGTGGCGAATCGGAGACGAGGCGGAGTCGCGGGCGCCGCGTGTGGGTCAACAACAGGGCGGTTGAATGGCAGTCGACGATCGCCAAAGACGCTTCGCTTTGGACAGATGTTGTGGATCGGGGCCCACCTGTGGGCGCCCGATCTTTTTTGTGCGCCGCCGTTGACACTGGTGCGGCACTATGCGAGTGCGGTATGTTGTTCACATAACATATTGGACGCGAACTTAGCATAAAGCAGCGCCTGCGCTGGTATAATTCGGACAGCGCAGCGATAGACCGAGCGGGCGAGGGCGAAATCAAGACGGGAGTGCGGCATAGCGCCGCAGGTTGACTATGTTTGAGAAGCACATTGGCATCGATCTGGGAACGGTCAACGTTCTTGTGCATGTGAAGGGCAGAGGGATCGTCATGCACGAGCCGTCGGTGGTCGCCATTCGCCTGCGCGACAATAAGATGGTGGCCGTGGGACACGAGGCGTATGACATGCTTGGCCGCACGCCGGATAGCATCGAGGTGGCGCGCCCCATGCGCGACGGCGTGATCGCAGATTTTGTGGTGACAGAAGCGATGCTGCGCTATTTCATCCAGTCGATTGTAGGCAATCTTGAACCCGCTACTGGGGCCGCTGTTCAAGCCGAAGGTGATGATCAGCACGCCGAAGGGCGTCACGAGCGTGGAAGAGCGCGCCGTGCACGATGCGGCGATGCAGGCGGGCGCCGGCGCAGCCTATCTGATCCCGGAGCCGCTGGGCGCGGCGTACGGCGCAGGTCTGCCCATCGGTACGCCCACGGGCAATATGGTGGTGGATATGGGCGGCGGCACCACAGAGGCGGCGGTGGCGTCGATGTACGACATCGTGGTGTGGAGCAGCGTCCGCGTCGGCGGCAATCGCTTTGACGAGTCGATCGTGAACTACGTTCGCAAGAAGTACAATCTGCTGATCGGCGAGCAGACGGCCGAGGAGATCAAGATCGGCATTGGCAGCGCGCTGCCGATGGAGGAGGAGCGCTCGATGGAGGTTCGCGGCCGCGACCAGGTGACCGGGTTGCCCAAGATCATGCAGATCGCCAGCAGCGAGGTGACGGAAGCCATGGCGGAGCCGCTGCAGGCTGTGGTGAGCACGGTGCGTGCTACGCTGGAGAAGACGCCGCCGGAGCTGGCCGCCGACATTATCGATCGCGGCATGGTGTTGACGGGCGGCGGGGCGCAGTTGCGCAACATTGCGCAGCTCCTTACGCAGGAGACGGGCGTACCGTGCTATGTGGCGGAGAACCCGATCGCGTGCGTAGCGCTGGGCGCGGGGCGGGCGCTGGAGAACTACGAGATCATGCGCCGGAGCTTGCCGATCGTGCCCACGTAGAGGCTGAGCCAGCGTAATGGCTGGCCGACGCAAGGTCGCTCGTGTGTCGCTGAGTGAACATCGACGCTGCGTATCGTTTGTGCCGGGCGAATACTCTATGATCGGCAGGCCGCGACGGGCGCGAGCTGATGGACCCGCCAGAATAGAACGAATTGATCACCAGGCTCCGGTTTTGGCATGTCTGGGAAGATAGGCTACAATTGTTGCGCGCAACCGGTATGCGCCATGTGGAATGACCCCTGGTCTCTATGTACTGTCCGACAGCGAATCCATCAACTTACTGAGCTTTCAGACAAACGAATAGCTGATCAAGTAGAGGATCGAGGCAACTTGTGAAACGTGATCCAGTTTCGACGCGCCACGCACCGGCGGCAGTTGGTCCCTATTCGCAGGCGATCAAGACGGATGGGCTGGTGTTTGCATCGGGACAGTTGGGTTGGATCCCGGAGAGCGGCACACTGGTGGACGGGATCGAGGCGCAGACACGCCAGGCGGTCGCCAATCTTGACGGCGGTGCTGCAGGCAGCGGGCAGCGGGCTGGAGCATGTCGTCAAGACGACGATCTTTGTGACCGATATGGCGAATTTCGCCACTGTCAACAGCATCTATGGTGCGGCGTTTGACGGCGATCCGCCGGCGCGCAGCACGGTGGAGGTGAGCGCGTTGCCGTTGGGCGGGCTCGTGGAGATCGAGGCGATTGCGCTGGTCGCGTAGGAGTGGAAGGCAGGGAAATCGAACCGTTCTTCGGTGGAAGGCCGAGTGGGCGGCAAAAATAGATTTGAGTTGCAGGTTGTGTTGTTTGCGGCGTAGCGGTCCGAAAGGGACTTCAGTTGGACCTGAGTGTGAACCCGAGTGGAAATCGTGCAGTGGTATTGTTGCCAAAACGTTTTCGGCAATCTTATTTTTCTGGAGGAAGTTTTCTTAGCTTATGAACACCGGTCACGCCAAATTTGATGTATCAATGGATCCCGCGTTGCTAGGCATGGATGGCGGAGAGAGCGACGAGACGCATCCGATGGCGCTGCTGCTTGCGGAGATGGATCAGGCGCTGATTGTTCCGCAGCAGGGGCAGATCCGAAATGGCATCATTGTGGAGAAGCGCCCGCACGAACTTTTGGTCGATATCGGCTACAAGTCGGAGGGGATCGTCGGCGGTCGGGAACTCGACCGGATCGAGGAGTTGCTGGAATCGTTGGATGTTGGCGACGAGGTGCCGGTCTATGTTCTGCGCGAAGACCGCGAAGGCAACTTGATGCTGAGCATCAGCCGGGCGCAGGCGGAAAAGGACTGGGAGAAGGCCGAAGAGTACATGCAGTCGCAGTCCGTGTTCGAGGGCGAAGTGGCTGCGAACAACCGTGGCGGCGTGATCGTGAAGATCGGCCAGGTGCGCGGTTTTGTACCGGCGAGCCAGTTGAGCTCCGAGAGCCAGCGCATGAGCAACGACGACGCCGAGAATTCAGAGGATCGCTGGTCGTTGTTGGTCGGCAAGAACCTGATGTTGAAGGTGATTGACATCGACCGTCGGCGCAACCGGCTGATCCTGTCGGAGCGTCTGGCCATGCGCGAGTGGCGGCGCAAGATGAAGGATGAGTTGCTGGATTCGCTGAGCGAGGGTCGAGGTATATGACGGCATCATCAGCAGCATTGCTGATTTCGGCGCCTTCGTGGACCTGGGCGGAGCCGACGGTCTGATTCACCTGAGCGAGTTGAGTTGGAACCGGGTCAACCATCCGAGTGAGGTGGTGAAGGTCGGCCAAGAGGTCAAGGTCCAGATTCTGAATGTGGATCAGGATCGTCGCCGCATTGGTCTGAGTCTGCGCCGGCTGCAGCCGCATCCGTGGGACTTGGTCGAAGAGCACTACGAGGTCGGCCAGATTGTGCGCGGGCAGATCACCAAACTGGTCAACTTTGGCGCCTTTGCACGGCTGGACAAGGACGGGATCGAAGGTCTGATCCATGTCAGTGAACTGTCTGAACAGCGTGTGGCCCATCCCAAGGAAGTTGTTTCCGAGGGTGAGGAACATGATCTGCGCGTCATTCGCATCGACGTGGAGCGCCGGCGCATGGGGCTGAGCCTGAAGCAGGCGTTGCCGCCGAGCGAGGAGCCGGAGCTGGACTGGCAGATTGCGCCGAGCGAAGACGTCGACGACAAGGAAGAGATTGTTGACGACTTTGCGGACGTGGCGGAGGTTACAGCTATGGGGGCCGCCGTTGCGGAGGCCCAGGCTAGCGCACTTGCCGATGAAGCCACGATCGATGACGAGCCGGCCGAGGCTGAAGAGAAGCTGAGGCTCAGGAAGAGGCGGTGAACGTAGTCGCGTAGCCTGGCTACTGTGGCAGCACAGGTGAATGTTCGGTTACAAGAGGGCGCCCCTAGGGCGTCCTCGTTGCGTGCAGCGCATGGATTCGGAACCTTTGCGGGCGGGGGCACGTATTAGCATGAGAATGCCCTGCGGCGCGAGCGCAGCTGGTCTTCATGCGCACAGCAGAGCCGGCAGGGTAGGTCAGGGAGCCATTGCGCGTAGTCAAATGTGCTTGACCGCTGGCTACCCGGTGCGTCGAAGTCGATTGTCACGCGCCTTTCCAGGTAGACCGGGATTTCGGATTGTGGTTGACAAAGCCTCTTGCATCTCGTTACAATGGGATCAGTTGACGCGAGAGTGCTTGATGGGGCGAGTGTGATCCGGCGGCTGTTCACAGACTAGTGCGCTTAGCGCCGGCGACGGAAGCGGTGTATGTACGGAGGCACTGCCGTCATTGCCAGAAGATCTCCTCCTCAAAGGGGAACATACGTTACGGCGCAATGGGGTCGCACCTAGTACAATCCATAGGTAGAATTCACAAGCAGAATTCAGAAGAAAGACTCAGATTGCACAAGTAGATTCACAACGTGTTGAATCATGTTCTGGCGGATCGTGACCTGATGGACCATGGCCTTGTGAGAACGGTGCAGATAGATATCGGGGATGGCAAGCATGTCTGACAAACTTGATCGTTTTACGAAGCGCGCACGACGGGTACTGACGCTGGCGCAGGAAGAAGCGCTCCGTCTGAATCATAACTACATCGGCACGGAGCATCTCCTGCTGGGGCTGGTGCGGGAGGAGAACGGCGTAGCCGTCAAGGTGCTGCGCGAGCTGGGCGTTGAGCCGGGCCAAGTGATTCGCGCCGTAGAGCGGACGGTTGGACGAGGCGAGCGGGCGCCGTTTGGCAAGCCGACGCTTGCGCCGCGCACGAAGCGCGTGATTGAGCTGGCGGTGGACGAGGCGCGGCTGATGGGTCATCACTATATCGGCACGGAGCATCTCTGCTGGGGCTGGTGCGCGAGGGCGAGGGGATTGCCGTCAACGTACTGCGCGGCCTTGGCGTGAACCTGGACCGGGTGCGCACGCAGACGGCGCGCAATATTCTGCAGACGCAGGCGCAGTCCAAGGAGAAGCAGAAGAAGGAATCCAAGACGCCGCTGGTTGATCAGCTTGGGCTATGACCTGACCGCGGCGGCTGAAGAAGGCAAGCTGGATCCGGTGATCGGCCGGCAGACCGAAATCGAGCGCATGATCCAGATTCTGAGCCGGCGCACGAAGAACAATCCGGCCCTGATCGGCGAGCCCGGTGTGGGCAAGACGGCGATCGTGGAAGGGCTTGGCGCAGCGCATCATCGAGGGCAATGTGCCGGAACCGCTGTTGAACCGGCGCCTGCTGATGCTGGATGTGGGCGGGCTTGGTGGCCGGCACTATGTATCGCGGGCAGTTCGAGGAGCGACTGAAGAAGGTCATCGAAGAGATCATCCAGTCCGGCTCCCTGCTGTTCATCGATGAGGTGCACATGCTGGTGGGCGCAGGCGCGGCCGGCAGTAGTGTGGATGCTGCCAACATTCTGAAGCCTTCGCTGAGCCGCGGCGAGCTGCAGGTGATCGGCGCTACGACGCTGGACGAGTATCGCAAGCATATCGAGAGCGATGCCGCGTTGGAGCGGCGCTTCCAGCCGATTCTGGTGGAGGAGCCGTCCATTGAGGAGACGATTGAGATCCTGCGTGGCGTCAAGCAGCGCTACGAGGACCATCACAAACTGTCGATCGCGGACGAGGCGATTACGGCGGCGGCGCAGTTGGCGGCGCGGTATGTGCCGGATCGGTTCATGCCGGACAAGGCCATCGACCTGATTGACGAGGCAGGTAGCCGCGTACGCATGTACAAGGCGCCCTATGCCACGAATCTGCGCGAGACGTTCATGAGCCTCAAGAAACTCCAGAAGGAGAAGGAAGAGGCGCTGGAGACGCAGCGGTTTGATGACGCCATCGATCTGCGCTATCAGGAAGTAGAGCTGGAAGCGAAGCTGAACGAACTGCGCGAAGGGTGGAACGAGTCCTCCAACCAGCCGCAGGTCTCGGCGGAAGACATCGCCGAGGTGGTCGCCATGTGGACGGGCGTGCCTGTGAGCCGGATCGCCGGCGAGGAGCGGGAGCGGCTGCTGGAGATGGAAAAGGTGATGCGCCAGCGGGTGATCGGGCAGGAAGAGCCGATTCGCGCCATCTCCAAGGCGGTGCGGCGAGCGCGAGCCGGTCTGAAAGATCCGCGGCGGCCGATCGGCAGCTTCATCTTCCTTGGCCCCACAGGCGTCGGCAAGACGCTGCTGGCGAAGACGCTGGCCGAGTTCATGTTTGGCAGCGAAGATGCGTTGATCAAGCTGGACATGAGCGAGTTCATGGAGCGCCACAACGTCAGCCGTCTGGTGGGCGCGCCTCCGGGATACGTGGGCTATGAGGAGGGCGGCCAGTTGACTGAGGCTGTGCGCCGCCGGCCCTATAGCGTTGTGCTGCTGGACGAGGTGGAGAAGGCGCATCCTGAAGCGTTCAATATGCTGTTGCAGATCATGGAGGACGGCTATCTGTCCGACGCCAAGGGCCGGCGGGTGGATTTCCGCAACACGTTGATCCTGATGACGAGCAATATCGGCGCCAAGCTGATTCAGGGCGCCAACAAGCTGGGTTTCGCCATCACCAGTGACGAGGATGAGGAGACCCGCGAGCAAGAGTACGAGGCCATGAAGGCCAAGGTCATGGACGCCCTGAAGAAGACGTTCCGGCCTGAATTCCTGAACCGCATGGATGGCGTGATGGTCTTCCGCAGCCTGTCTCGTGAAGAGATTGCCATGATCGTGGAGCTGGAGTTGAAGCCATTGCGTATGCAGTTGGCGGAGCATGAGATTCAGATGCAGACTGACGGAAGCGGCGCGGATGGAGATCGCCGGGGCGGGATACGATCCGGAATACGGTGCACGACCGCTGCGCAGGGTGATCCAGAACCGCATCCAGGATCCGTTGAGCGAGGCGCTGCTGGCCAACGAATTCGTGCCCGGCGATACGATTGAGATCGATTTCGGCGAGACGATGCTGGAGGATGGTACGGAGGACGAAGGATTTCCTGATTGCCGTGGTCGACCATGCGGAGATGTCGAGGGCGAATCGGAGACTGCGGAAGCGGTCGAAGCCATGCTGCAGTAGACGGTCACGCTTCCTGCCAAGTCGTGTTCGTTGAGAACAGAACGGGCCTGCCAGTGTGCAGGCCCGTTTTTCTTGCAGGCGAATGTACAGGATGTATCGCGGCTCTGTGTCATTAATCGGGTGACGGCGACTGGAGATTGCGGAGCATGCCATCGAGAGACAGCACTGGGAGAGGAACAGATGACTGAGCGAGTGGGCTTTGTTGGACTTGGGCATCATGGGGCAGGGGATGGCGAGCAACCTGCTGGCGGCGGGCTTTCCGGTTGACGGGTGTGGAACCGTACGGCGAGTCGCATGGAGCCGTTGGTGGAGGCCGGAGCGGAGGCCGGGGCGAGCCCGGCGGACGTGGCGGCCAACAGCGACATTGTGGTGGTCTGCGTGAGTGACACGCCAGACGTGGAGGCGGTCGTGCTGGGCGAGGATGGCATCATCCACGGCGCGCAGACAGGGAGCCTGGTGATCGATTGCAGCACGATCAGTCCGCAGGTCACGAAGTACATCGCCTCGGCAGCTGTTGGAGAAGGGCGTGCACATGCTGGATGCGCCCATCAGCGGTGGCAGCGAGGGCGCGGCAAAGGGTACATTGAGCATCATGGTAGGCGGCGAGGCAGAGCAGTTTGCACGTGCGCTGCCGGTGCTGCAGGCGATGGGCAAGACGATCACGCATGTGGGTCCGAACGGGGCCGGGCAGACGGTCAAGCTTGTGAATCAGGTGCTGGTGGTGGGCAATGCGCTGGCGATGTGCGAGGCGCTGATGTTTGCCCAGGCGGGCGGTCTGGATTTACAGAAGACGTATGACGCGGTGAGCCAGGGGGCCGGCGGCAGTTGGTTCTTCACGAACCGCGCGCCGCAGATCATGGAACGGGACTGGCGCCCGGATTCACGATCGCATTGCAGCAGAAGGATGTCCGTCTTGTGTTGCAGGCCGCGGACGAGCTCGGCGTTCCACTGCTTGGGACGAACATCGTCTTCAACCTGTACCGTACGCTGGAGGCGCTGGGCCTGCAGGACGAGGGCAACCACGCGCTGATCAAGGCGCTGGAGAACCTCGCAGGCTTCGAGGTTGGCGGCGAGGACTGATGGCTGACGCGCCGCAGAATTCTGTGCATCCGCTAAGCCGGGCGGAGTGGCGGGCGTGGCTGCACGGGAACTACAGACGCGATGAGAGCGTATGGCTGATCACCTATAAGAAGGCGACAGGCAAGCCGCGCGTCGAGTACGATGAGGCTGTGGAGGAGGCGATCTGCTTTGGGTGGGCAGATAGCAAGCCGAGCAAGCTGGACGAGGAGCGCTCTATGCTGTGGTATGCGCCGAGAAAGGCGGGCAGCGGCTGGTCGAGGCTGAACAAAGAGCGAGTGGAGCGTATGGCGACGGCGGGGTTGATGATGCCGGCCGGTCTGGCGAAGGTGGAGGCCGCGAAGTCGGATGGTTCGTGGGAGGCGCTGGACGCAGTCGAAGCCCTGGAGATACCGGACGATCTGGCGGAGGCATTCACTGCGTATGAGTGTGCGCGGGAGAACTTCGAGGGCTTTCCACGCTCGGTGAAGCGCGGTATCCTGGAGTGGGTTAGCAACGCCAAGCGGCCGGCAACGCGGGCGAAGCGCGTGGAGGAGACAGCCCGCCTGGCACAGGAGAATGTGCGAGCCGATCAGTGGCGGGGGTAGCGACGGAAATGTCTTCGCAAGAACGAGATGATTGCTGCCACCATAACAGATGCGATCCCAAGGGGCGCCGCCCCATCAGATATCGCAACAGAGCCAGAAAGGCAGACGCCTAATGGAACCTCGTGAGCGATTCATTGCTGCGTTGGAGCGGCGGCCGTTGGCTGGGCGTGTGCCGCATTTTGAGCTGGTCTTTTTCTTGACGATGGAGGCGTTCGGCAAGGTGCATCCCAGCCATCGCAACTATGCCCAGTGGGTGCAGATGGAGGAACAGGAGCGGGCGCTGCATCGGTCGGAAATGGCCGACATCTACATCGCGACTGCGGAGCGGTTTGAGCACAGCGCGATCTTCATCCACACGAACCCGGACACCGTGGACGAGGATATGCGGCTGATCGACCTGATCCGGGAACGGGCGGGCAAGCGCTATTTCATCATGCGCCACGGTGACGCCACGTTCTCGATCCCGGACGGCACGAAGATGGCGGAGTTCTGCTATCGGATCTATGACGACGCGGACGGGCTGAAGGACGAGGCGCAGCGGCGGGTGGACACGGCGATTGGCCGCGCGGAGACGCTGCGCGGGCATGGTGAACTGGACGGCTTTGCGCTGTGCGCAGACTACTGCTTCAACACAGGTCCGTTTCTGCGCCCAGAACAGTTCGCCGAGTTTGTCACGCCGTACCTGGTGCAGTTGGTCACCGCCTATCGGGAGATGGGCTTCTACGTGATCAAGCACACGGACGGCAACATCATGCCCATCGTGGATCAACTGCTTTCAGCCAAGCCCCATGCGCTCCATTCGCTGGACCCGCAAGGCGACGTCGATATGGCGGAAATGAAGCGCCTGTATGGGGACCAGGTATGTCTGATCGGAAACGTGAACTGCGGCTTGCTGGACACGGGTACCGACGAGGAGGTCGATGGAGTCGGCGCGGTATGCGCTGCACCATGGGATGCCGGGTGGCGGCTATGTTTTCTCGACGAGCAATTGCATCTATACGGGCATGCGGTTGTCCCGGTATGAGCTGATGCTGGACGTGTGGCGGCGGGAAGGCGTGTATGTGGAGGACGCACGTACGCGGCCCGCTGAGTCAGCTCGAAACGTAGGTCCACGAAGGCGGCGAAATCGGCTTCTTTTTTGACAAAGGGATAGCGGCACTGTATAGTGGGCAGGATACCGTGCATAGGGAATTGTCCGGATTGAACGGGCGAATAGCTCAGTTGGTTAGAGCGCCTCGCTTACACCGAGGAGGTCAGGGGTTCGAGTCCCTTTTCGCCCACTGAAGCGAAGTACCCGCGGCTGGCCCCGAAGAAGGTCAGCCGCTTTTTATGGACGAGCCGAGCACGTGGTCGCCGAACTCACCGATGGCCTGGCCGGCGAGAGATGGTTGTGAGGGAGTGACAGAAAGCGACTAATGACGGTGGCTGAAGACGCAGGGTCAATTCACGGAGCAAACGTTCAGCAGGAGTATCGGCAGACTGCCCGCAGTGGACGCGCTGCTGCGCGAGCCTGAAATTAGCAAGCTGGGCACAGAATTTGGACGCGAGCAGGTGGCTTCTGTTGCGCGTCGACCTGCTGGACGAAGCGCGGGCGGCGATCGGGTCAGGCGCTGCACGCGCCTGCTGCGAATGCAGTGGCCGGAACGTGCTGCGATTGGCGCTGCAACGGGCCTCGGAGCCGTCGCTGCTGCCGGTGATCAACGCCACCGGCGTGATCGTGCATACGAACCTGGGCCGGGCGCCGCTGAGTGCGGCGGCGCGGGCGGCTGTGGCGGAGTCTTCGGCGGGCTACAGCAACCTGGAGTACAAGCTGGATGCCGGCGTGCGCGGCAGCCGGCACGACCATGCGCGAGCGCGGTCTGTGCGTTCTGACCGGTGCGGAGGATGCGCTGATCGTAAATAACAACGCCGGCGCGGTCTTCCTGACGCTGGCGGGGCTCTGTCGCGATAGGGACGTATTGGTCAGCCGCGGGCAGCTAGTGGAGATCGGCGGAGGGTTTCGCATTCCCGATGTGCTGCGGCAGAGTGGGGCCAGGCTAGTGGAAGTGGGCACGACGAACCGCACGCACTTGCGCGACTTCGAGGAGGCGCTTTCTGAACGGTCAGGCGCCATTATGCGCATCCATAGCAGCAACTTCCGACAGATCGGGTTTGTGACAGAGCCGGCGCTGGCGGAGTTGGCTGTGGCAGCGCATGGATTGCGTGCGCGAGGATGGCGAGCGCGTGCTGGTGATCGACGACCTGGGCAGTGGCACATTGTCTGGATACCGACGGAGTTTGGTCTGGCCGCGGAGCCGATGGTGCAGGCGAGCGTGCGCTGCGGGCGCGGATGTGGTGACCTTCAGCGGCGACAAGCTGCTGGGCGGTCCGCAGGCGGGCATCATTTTGGGCCGGGCGGAACTGATCGCGCGGCTGCGCCGTCATCCACTGGCGCGGGCGCTGCGCGTGGACAAGATGACGCTGGCGGCGCTGGATGCAACTTTGCGAGTTATGAGCGGGGCGAGCCCTGCAAGAGATCCCTGTATGGCGCATGATCAGTGCGCCGGCGACCGAACTGCGCGATCGTGCTGAGGCGTGGATGCGCCGGTTCGACGGAAGTGCTCGGCGCCGGTTTGCAGCCACTGTACGGCCGGGTGAGAGCGCGGTCGGCGGCGGCAGCTTGCCCGGCGAGACATTGGCTACGCATGTGCTGGCCGTACGCGTGGCGGATGCACAGGGCGTTGCGGCTGCATTGCGCCGGGCCAGTACGCCGATGGTCTGCCGCATCCAGCAGGATCAGCTCTTGTTCGATCCGCGCACAGTGTTGCCGGAGCAAGAGGATGCGTTCTTGTCTGTGTTGGCGGACGCGCTGACCGCTTCGCACGCAGCAAGGGAGTAGACGCAAGCATGTGGACTGTCTTTCTGAAGCTGGGCGGTTCTCTGATCACAGACAAGCGCCAGCCGGAGACGCCGCGTGCGGATGTGATCCGAAGGTTGGCGGAGGAAATCGCACAGGCGCAGCGGGCAAACAAGGATCTGCGGCTCGTCGTGGGCCACGGCTCCGGCAGCTTCGGGCATGTATTCGGGCAACGATATGGCACGCGGGATGGGGTGCGCACGGCGGAGGGGTGGTACGGATTTGCGGCTACCGGGGACGCTGCGGCACGTCTGAACCGGCTGGTGGTAGAGGCGTTGTTGGCAGCGGGAATTCCGGCGTGGAGCATCCAACCGGGGGCCACGCTGCGCTGTCGCAGGGGCGTGATCGAAGCGGGTCCGGACGGAGACAGTCGTGGCCGCGCTGGAAAGCGTGGCTGACGCCGGTGGTGCATGGGGATGTGGCGCTAGACACGGAAATCGGCGCTACGATCGCCAGCACCGAAGAGATATTCGAGTGGATGCTGCCGCAGTTTTCGCCGGATTTCGCCCGCAGCGTGTCGTGCTGGCAGGGGAGGTGGACGGTATTTATACGGCCGATCCCCTGGTCGATGATAGGGCTGAGCTGATTCCGGAACTTGCGTCCGTCGACAGTGAGCGCGGTGGCGGAGGGACTGACCGGAGCCACGGCGTCGATGTCACCGGCGGTATGAAAGCAAAGGTGCGCCAGTCGATACGCATGGTAGAGTCAAACCCGGGCTTGGACGTGGTCGTTTGCAGCGGACTCACGCCGGGAAACGTGGAGGCTGTACTGAGGGATCCGGCGTGCGTGCGGGGCACGCGCGTTGTGGCCTGAGCGTTGATTGCGCTGGAAAGTGCGGCGCGCGCTGCGGGACTCAGTGTTGCATTGTTTGCAGGGTCAACTTGCCAACAAGTATAATCTGGATAGGAATCGGCAGTTGCTGAGAGGCGTTGATGTCTCCATGGCAGCCGCGAAATAGCCGTCTCAGGAGTGGAAATGTTCCTAAACGTAGACCTGCTCATCACGATAGTTTCGTTCATTGTCGTGTTGGGAATTCTCGTGTTTCTGCACGAGTTCGGCCACTACTGGGTGGCGCGACGGAACGGTATCGAGGTAGTTGAGTTCGGGATGGGATACCCGCCGCGCATCTGGAAGATATTTACGTACGACGGTACGGATTTCACTATCAATGCCATTCCGTTTGGCGGCTTTGCGCGCATGAAGGGAGAGGATGCCGGCGACATGTCGCCGGGGTCTTTCAACGCCGCGAGCCGCTGGCGCGGGCGCTGACGTTGCTTGCGGGTCCGGCGATGAATGCGCTAATCGCGATCATTCTGTTTGCGGCGAGCTTCATGGCGGGTTTTCCGGCGCCGGCCGGCAGGCCACAGGTGACCGGCGTGCAGCCTGATTCTGCGGCCGCAGCGATCGGAATCCGCTCAGGCGATATCCTGCTCGAGTTGGGTCGGTGAACCGATCCATGTGAACCCCGTGCCAGACCTGGAATACGAGGTCATGGCCGGCGCGGCTATTGCCCGCGACGAATCGGGGGAGCTGTTGCTCAGCCGGAACGGGGACATGGTGCGTACAGGAGTTCCCAGCGGGACCACGGCCGAGGACCTGCTGGCGGGCGTGGAGTTTGCACCCGTTTTGGCAACGCAGATCACGCTGGTGGCGGAGGACTCGCCGGCACAGGCGGCTGGGCTGGAGCCGGGCGACCTGGTCTATACGGTCAACGATACGACTATCTCGCTGGACTCCACCTTGAGCGATGTGATCCTCGAGAACGCGGGCGAAGAAGTCAGAAGTATCAGTGTTGCGCGGCAGCGAGTGGGCGAACTTGCGAGCGACACCGCGTGTGGATCCGCCGCCGGGCGAAGGCGTCGTTGGGTGTAGGTATTGGGCCGGCGAACACGCTCGCCACGTTGCCGCCGCTGGCGTCGCTGCGGGAAGGCGTCAAGGAGACGGCGGGGTATGCGCTGGTTGATTCTGCAGATTGCCGGCCATGTTCATTGCGGGACAGATGCCGGCAGAAGCGCAGGTGTCCGGTCCAGTGGGCATCGCGAGATTCGTAGGCGGGGCCGTAAACGCCACGATTGACACGGGCCTGTGGTTTCCGATTCTGCGACTTACGGCAGTGTTGAGTGCGGCGCTGGCGATCACGAATATGCTTCCCATTCCCGCGCTGGACGGAGGCCGGTTGTTGTTCATCTGGTATCGAAGCGCTGCGGGGCCGGCGAGTGAATCCGGAACGAGAAGGACTCGTGCACATGGTTGGCTTCATGGTGCTGATCGGATTGCTCGTATTCATCACGGTGCGAGACATCATGATGCCGCAACAGGGCATCGACTGGATCTCGATCCTTGGGCAGTAGTCGCTTGCCGGCGCATAGGCCTATTTGGGCGTCGGATTGCAGATGTCGCCACGTGGTCCAATGTTGCCGTCATCGAGCAAGCCATTGAAGACACTATGACAGACGAACCCAGTGGAAGTCAGGGCCAGCGGGCAAGCAGCCCGCCGGCGGGCTCTGCCGCACAACCTCCTGTTGCGCGGTCGACGTCGCGGGGGCGTACAGGCGGCTCACGGCGCTGCCCGAACTGTGGCAGCCAGGTGTCGGCACAGGCGAGTGTGTGTCCTTCCTGCGGGGACGGTTTGCAGGACAGGAGCGGACATATTCGCTGCCGGCACTGCGGGGAACGCTCTCCGGCTGAGTTGACATTGTGTCCGTATTGCGGGCGCGAGTTGGCGTCCGCCCCGCCACGCGTGCTGACGTGGGGCGTTCCGGCCGTGTTGGTCGTCCTGTTCCTGGCGCTGCTGGTGCGGCAGGTGGGTGCGGGCGGGAGTCCGCTGTCGTGGGCGCAGAATCGGCTGAGCATCGAGGGCGTACCTTCGGAAAATGCGGCAGGCCGGGGCTTGGTTGTTGTGGTAACGCCGGCCGTGGGCGACATGCAGGCAGATGCCGCTCAGGACGCGGCCGTGGAACCGGCGACGGGAGAGATTGCGGGGGCGGATGCGGCGTCGGCGTCGGACATTGTGTCGGCGTCGGAAATCGTATCTGCATCTGAGATGGTTGCTTCCGAAGGGGTCGCTGCGGCAGAAGTGGCGGTCGCGGAGCCTGTGGCTGCGCCGGCAGAGGCAGGGGACGCGCCGGTTGACCAGGCAACCGATAGCGTGGCCCCGACAGTGTCGCAGCCGGTTGCCGCGATTGCCGCTGCCCAGACGATTGCAGACTCCGCTTCGTCGAAGACATCTGTGGTGTCGGAAACGCCAACCTACACCCAGCCGTCACCGGCGTCTGGGACAGCGGGCAGCGCTGGCGACGGGCCAGTGGTTTCGGCAGCGAGCGCTGCACGCAGTGCGGAGGCCGGCGGCCTGCCGACGTCCACACCGACCGGCACGCCGACGCAAACGCCGGTATCGACCAGTACTTCGACGCCGACGGCAACGCCTGCTGTCACGGACACGGCGACGCCTGTGCCGATGCCCACATACCAGATTCAGCGGGGCGACACCCTGATCGTCGTGGCGAGGAAGAACGACGTATCCGTGGAGGACCTGATGCGGGTGAACGGGATCGCGCCGGCCGACGCATTCACGATCCAGCCGGGACAGAAGCTGTTGATTCCGGTGGAGGGATCGGAGGGCGCCGCAGACCCGACGCCGACTCCCGCCGACACCGCAGAGGCTACGGCGGTTGCGCCACCGACGAATACGCCGGTGCCGACGCCGACAACGCCTTCGTTGCGGCTGGACGCGCCGATCCTGCGCAGCCCAGAGCCCGGCACGCCCGCGAGTTGTTCGAAGCCCGGGGCTCTGGCCTGGTTGCCGGTGCCGTTCATGCGTGCGGAGGACACGTTCGTGCTGCATTTGGGCTTCGTGAGCGGCCGGATGGAGGATGGCCGCGAGATCGTGATATGGGTGCTGGAGCAGCCTTTCCCATCGAGTGTGGTTTCTTGGGATATGGACGGCAGCCTGTGCGCGTTGGCGCCGCAAGAATTCGATCGCAAGTGGCACTGGTGGGTGGAGGTTGTGGAAGAGGTCGACGGCGCGTCTAGGCCGGTCAGCCCGCAGAGCGAGACTTGGCACTTCAACTGGAACTAACGTAGAAACGGATTGGTACTGGTCGAATCGGGCCGTGTGGCCCAGGTTCGGCAGTAGACTGGGCAAAATGATAGACGAGAACAAGAATTCGGACTATTTGGAATACGAGCTTCTGGGCGACGACGAGTTCCCGGACGAGGAGAATGGCGACGCGTGGGAGGATGCCTCTTGGGATGAGGACGCGACGTCGCTGGCCGGTTCGGCGGTTGCCGTAGGTGAGCTCATGAATCGACTGGTACACGACGATCAGTTGCCTGCGGTTGCGGCCCTTCGTGCGCTATCGGATCTGTCCTCGGCCGATTCCGAAACGGTGAGAACGCACTGGGCTGGGATTCGCGTGGAGAGACGGCGGGAGGTGGTGGAAGCGCTCGTGCAGGAGGCCGAGGTCGATGTGCAGTTGCACCTGGGTCGAATACTGCGCATTGCACTGGACGATACAGACGCGCAGGTCCGCCAGGTGGCAATCGAGGGGCTCTGGGAGGACGATTCCGGCGATTTGGTCGGCGTGTTTACGAGTATGCTGCGTACGGATGCTTCGACGGACGTGCGGGCCGCAGCCGCAGCGGCACTCGGAAAGTTTGTGCTGGCGGGTGAGCTGGATGAACTGGACGCGTCGCTTGCCATGCGAGCTGAGGAGTCGCTGCTGTCCGTCTTGCGCAACGACGAAGAGCCGGTCGCCGTGCAAAGTCAGGCGCTGGAGAGCATAGCGTATTCGGGCGAAGTGGGCGTGCGCGAACTGATTGAGGATGCCTATTATTCGGCATTTGAAGAGATGCGAGTCGGTGCGTTGAATGCCATGGGCCGCAGCGCGGACATCCGCTGGCGTGGCTTGGCGCATGCCGAGCTGACGAATCCTTCGGTGCCGATGCGTGTGAGCGCGGCGATCGCATGCGGGGAGTTGGAGGCGCGCACCGCGGTAGAAGACCTCGTGACGTTGTTGAATGACGAGGAGCAGGCGGTGCGGCTGGCGGCCATTTTCTCGTTGGGCAGGCTGGGCGACAGGAGTGCGCGGGAAGCCCTGCAAGAGGTGGCTCAGAGCGATCTTGAGCTTGAGGCTCAAGCGGCGGAAGACGCGCTGGAAGAGATGCTGTTTTATGGTTCGGCGGACGAGATTCCCCTACATGATGATTCGCTCGAATCGGACGACGACTCGGAAGACGATCTGTGGGACGGTTGGTTTGGCCGGGATGATTCCGATTTGGGCACGTATGAATAGCGACTGATGAATGGCGACCAGGCTGCGAGAGGCTCTTCTGCGCTCTCTTTCTTGAGATGTTGATTGTGCTTGATTGCCAATACGCAGAATGTTATGCTGATCGCAGCGAAGCATCTGCGCTCCTGTAGCGGGAGGTTCCTCGCTCTGCTCGGAATGACATCTACTTGGCGAACAGATCATTGGATTGTGCCCCGGTGATTGAATCCGTATGGTCCGGTATCGACGTCTGTCACAGTGCAGTGCATCGAGCAACGACGGAAGGGACTTGCAGCCGACGTGAATCTGAAGCTGAAGCGACTGGTGCGGACGGCAAGCTCCGAGCAATACGCCCTGTTTGATCTTGACCAGATTGACGACGAGGACGGGATGCCGGCCACGATCGGCAAGCTCGACCTTCACTATACGGCAGAGGGCGTCTATGGGACCTTGCTGCTGTGGGGCGAGGAGACGCGCGAGCTGGGGATGGAGCAGCGCGACGCCTTCATCTACGCGCTGCTGGATGAGGTGAGCCAGCCGATGGGCGTGCCCAACGAATATGTGGTTGAGTTCTTTGCGCCGGAATTGGACAAGTATTCCGTCTTCCACAACGTAGGTTTGGTGGACGATGACGACGAGGAGACGGACCTGGAAGGCGACGCTGAGCCAGTGACTGAAGGTCAGTCAGGCGAGGGCCAGATCGTGGTCCAACAGGGGCAAGGCTAGTGCGAAGCCGGCCAACGATCGGGATATGACCGCAAGTTGCGGGACGGGAACGGGACATGAGTGAAGCAGGGCAATCGCAGGAGTTCCAAGACAAGCTGAACGAGAGTGCGCGTCTTCTCAGCCAGAATCGGCCGGGCGAGGCAGCGCAACGGCTGGAGCCGCTGTATGCACAGGCTCCGGACGATCCGGATGTCGCGATTAACTTGAGCGGCGCGTATATTTTGCAGCGCAAGTGGGACAAAGCTGTGAAGCGTGCTGGACGATGCCGCTCAAGGCGAACCCGGACAACGCGATGCTGTGGACGAACATGGGCGCCGCGCAGTTGGGCCGGCTGGAGATCGCAGGGCCGAAGCAACAGGAGCGAGCGATTGAGGCATACTGTCAGGCGTTGCGGGCAGACCCCCATGCGCCAAACGTCCACTATCATTTGGGACTGATCTACAAGGAGCGGGGCGAGTTGACGCGTGCGTCGGCCATGTTCCAGCGCGCCGGTAGAGGTGAACCCCGGCGACAAGGATGCACAGTATTGGCTGAAGCGGTTAACAGTGGCGGGGCTGAACGACGGCGACGCAAACAGGGGCGGAGATGCATCCGCCATGAGGCAGGCCCGGCTGCGAACGGGTCGAGCGATACGAACGGCTCATGAGCAGCGAAGTAGGCGGTATGACGACACGAGAGCAATTCTCAGCTGAATCTGGCGTTTGGCCGATGGAGCCGTCGGCGAAATGGCGCGAGAATCCGCAGCGAGTGGCGTGGATGATTCTCATGGCCAGCTTTGCGCTGTTCATGGTGCTCGCCATCTCAATTCCGCTGACTATCGGGTATTTCGTCCGCTATTCCACGGTAGATCAGCCGGCTCTCC
Organism: uncultured Chloroflexia bacterium; assembly: GCA_963752485.1. Classification (GTDB taxonomy): domain Bacteria; phylum Chloroflexota; class Anaerolineae; order Caldilineales; family Caldilineaceae; genus JASGTU01. The sequence continues at coordinate 440,493 of CAVVYP010000004.1, read as the reverse complement.
TCGAGCCGACCTTTGGCACACTGCTGTTGTACCCGTCCCCGGGCGCCGAACCGGTCGCTGTGACGGAACCTCGCGATGATATTGCCGAGGGCAGTCGCATTGTTGTGGCCGATGATTCGGCGCAGGGAACGCTCGGCCTTGTGGGCGACGAAGATACAGGGGAGGTGCTCGGCAGCGTGCAGCTCTATCCCGGCTCTGCGCTGGATGTGGAGCGTATACGTCGTCCGCTGTTTAGCCGCAGCGCGGAGCCATATCGTGTGCGTCTGGGCACTGGAGAGCGGCCAAACGCGAATCTTCACGAATAGTGGGGACGAACGTCCGCTGGAGGTGCGGCTGGAGACGCCCCACGGCACGATCGATCTCGATGCGGGCAGCTTTCAGGTATCGGTGACCGAAGCGCGCACGGACCTCACAGTGCGTTCCGGAGAGGCGTTGATGGTGCGTGACGGAGACGGCGAGATCGTCGTAGGCAGCGGGCTGCGTGCGTGGATGACGAGCGACGAATTGGCGCAGGCTGCGGTGCCCGCCGGGCAGAATCTGCTGCGCAACGGAGACTTCAGCCAGCCGATGGAGGACACCTGGCAGAGCTACGTCGTGGCGGAAAACGTGGAGCCGGGCAGCGTGCGCATCATCGAACGCGAGGGCCGTCGTGTGGCCCACTTCATCCGTCAGGGCGAAGAGGATGTGCCGACGGAGGTGGGCATTACGCAGTCGATCGAGCAAGATGTAAATGTGTACGACTCACTGTCCATCCAGCTTGATGCGAAACTGCTGTATCAAAGCCTTTCCGGAGCGGGGTATCTGAGCTCGGAATTTCCGCTTCGCGTCGAGATCACCTATACGGATATCTATGGCAAGGAACTCACGTGGGGACACGGCTTCTACTTCCGCGAACCGGAGAACGAAAACTGGCGCATCGTCAACGGCGAGAAGATACCCTCCCTACATCTGGTACACCTACCAGTCCCCAAATCTTGATGGAATTACTTCGCGATACGCGCCCTGCTCGTGTCAACAGCGTCCGCATTTATGCCAGCGGATGGAACTATCAGAGCATGGTGAGTGAGGCGTATCTCCTCGTGGAGTAGCGCCACCTTCTGCTCGCATAGGCTGAATAATCTCCAAAGCGAAACTCGGATCTATGCGGACGGGAAACCCCTTCGCCGGCAGCGATGTGCACGTCGCACTGACGACAGATCACTGCGGAGCGTTGCACATGAATTCGCGCGATGTGGATGGCGGAGCATTTGCGTCGTCGCTGTGGCTTGTGGGCGCGGCGATGCTCTATCGTCGTACTGGCCTCTTTTCAGTTGGGCCTGTCCCGGACTGCACTATGACGAGGCCAAGGAGGCGGGCGTCAACGCCATGGAGTTGATCAGCGGGGCGCCGGTGACGGCGTTCCGTGGCGCGACGCTGGACCTCTTCGGCAGTGCATCTCCCGTTCATGGTGCAGGACTATATCGGCGCACTGAACGTGTATCTGGCTGCGCCCATTTTGGCGGCTACGGGCGTGGGTGTGCCGAATCTACGTGTGCTGCCGGTGCTGACGGGCCTGCTGACCCTGTTCCTGGCCGAGCGGGCGATTTCGGAGTGGATCGCCTGCTGCGACCGACCGCCCGCGCAGGAGCGAGCACGCAGATTTCATTGGCCGGAGTCGTGGCTGCCACACTGCTGGCTGTTTCGCCAATCTTTCGTGTTTCTGGAGTCGGCAGGGCATCTTCGTCACGAATCTGATACAGCCGCTCTGTTTTCTGTGCGTGTGGCAAGGCAGTGCGTTGGATGCGCACGGGCCGGCCCAGTGCGCTGGTGTGGTCTGCATTGGCGGCAGGGCTGGCGCTGTATGCGAAACTGCTCGCCGTCTGGATCGTGGGGCCGTTCGCAGTGCTGATGCTTGCGTGGTGGCTGTCCGTGCGGTTCCAGGGTGCAGCAGGACGCGCCCAGGCTCAGGCCCGCTACCTGTGACTGCTGCGGCGGCTAGCCTTTCTGCTACCGCTTGTGCCGCTGGCGTTGTTCAACGTGGAGACCGGCGGAACCCTTTCGAGCGTCCTGGGCAACGCCGGTCGCAGCTATTACGGCGTGGACAACCTCGACGTGGCGGCGAACGTGAGCGTGCGCGCCGGCCAGTTGGCACAGGTGCTTCGCGGGGACCAGTTCTGGTATTTGGGCGGGTCGTTTGCGAATCGTGCGGCACCGTGGTTGGCCGCAGTCTGCATTGGCGCGGGTGTGTGGCGCGCGCCGCGATGTACGTTGCCGCCGGTGGTTCTGGTGGGTGCAGCCGCGCTGGCGAGTGTGGTGACGATCAGCGATCTGTTTGTGACGCATTTTGCGCTCCTGTACCCGTTCGTAATTGCGGCGGCGGCGATCAGCCTGGACCGAGTCTTGGTGAGCTTCCCGCCTGGGGGCCGGCAGGCGAGCGTTGCGCATACGGTCGTTGGGCTGGCGCTGGCGGTGTGGGTGGCGGGTAACCTGTGGGCCGACGTCGGATACCACCGCGCGCTGGCGCAGAGCGGCGGTCTGGCGGATCATTCGGATGCCAGTTATCACCTCGCCTACTACCTTCGCTATAACGGCCTTGGCGCCCCGATTGTGCTCGACTGGGGCATTGAGGCGCCGGTACGCTACTTGAGCCAAGGCGCGGTTCGGCCTGTGGAGATTTTCGGCTACGAGTCGCTGGACAGCCCGGACGAGCAGTTCGGCGCGCGCCTTGAGCAATTCTTGCCGAATCCCGACAACGTCTACTTGCTGCATGCTCCCGGCCACACTGTCTTCGATGGGCGCAGGGAGGCGTTCTTCCGCTGGCGGAAGACGCGCGGGTTGCGCCGGAGTTGGTGGAGGTATTTGGACAGCGTGACGGGCAGCCGCTGTTATGAGGTTTGGCGCGTGTTTATCAGCGCCGGCGGCAGGCGGTGATTGATGTCTGGCGAACCTACGTGCAGAGCACGCGTTGGCATCGAAGTGCAACGCCCTTGGGATGTTGCCCGATGTCGTCGTTTTATGTTGACGTTGCTTCGTCGGATGCTACAATTTGTTCCAGCCATTCGACGGACTGGCAATTCACACCTTGTGGCCGGGTGTTCTGCGCGGGACCAGATAGCTTCGCAGACGGCGTATGTCGCCAGCAGCACGAGCGGGGAGCAGTTCGGTGCATCTCTCGGAGCGAGAACTGAGCAGACAGCAGACGCAGGGCGCCGAGCATGCTGCGCGCAGTAGCCGCATTGGGCAGATGCTGTATGAGAAGCCGAGAACGCGCCGCCGCACGTTCAATCTGTTGGTGCGGGCGGAGACGACGCCCTTGTTGGTGTTGTCGTTTGCCGTGGGGGCGCTTCTGGCGTGGTGGGAGACAGGGCAGGTAGATCCGCTGGCATTGGGCATCGGGCTGCTGGGCGCGGTTTCCGCCGGTTGGGCGTTCAACGCGTTCGGCGAGTTCTGCGCGGACCGCTACAATCGAACGGCGGAAGCGAAGGCGGTGCAGGATCCGCTGTATACGGGATTCGGCCTCATTCGCCGCGGGATCGTGCCGGGGGCGATGGTGCGCGATATCGTGCTGCTGCTGATGGCGATCTTCGCCGTGTGCATCTTGTGGCTGACGCTGCTGGCCGGCTGGCCCATGCTCTATTTCGCGGCTTTGGGATTGCTCGCCGGTGGAGCCGTCTTGTTGCTGCCCTTCATTCCCGGGTACCGGAGCTGGGGCATTGGTCACGTGGGCACTATGCTGGTGCTGGGTGTGCTGCCGATGCTGTCCGGCTACTATGGGCAGGCCCACGCACTGACCTCGGCGGCGCTTTGGACTGCGCGTGCTTTTTGGGCTGATCATGGGACTCGTCCAGTATGATTATGACGCCATCAATCTGCGTCGAGACTGGTTGATCGGCAAGCCAACGCTGGCAGTGAATCTGGGACCGGCGCGCGTGCGGGACGTGAGCACTTTGTTCACGATCGGCGTATACTTGGCAGTGTTGGCGCTGGTGACGCTGTCGGACGCTCCGCTGTTGGCGCTCATCGCATTGATCTCGCTGCCCGTGGCGCTCGGCGTGCTGGAGCCGCTCCAGCAGGATGAGGTGAATGCGGACGATTGCATTCTGTTGTATGGATCTGCCCTCAATTCAGGCGCGCTGACTGGACTGCTTCTGTGCGCTGCCTTCATCGTTGATATGATCATCTAGGCGCCCGTGTTCGACGTACGGCTGTAGAATCGCCGTATCAGGCTTCGTGGAGATCGTGGGTTGGGAGCCGTTCTTGTCTCTGGGGGAGACAGTTGCAACCACCACTTTCTTGGTTGGATCGCGCGAAATTGACGTTCGGACTTGGCGGCGAACGCGCCATGCACCCGCTCACGCGCAAGGAATTCTACGAGTTGGCGGCCGAATGTCGCACCTATGCGCAGGAATTGGCGCGCCATGATCAGAACCGCGTAAGCCTCAAACATTGCCACGAGTTCAATCGGTGGCTCCCCGCTGTCAAGTCATACGATCTGTTGAATCCGCATCTGGCGTCACTGAAACCGGCCCGGCCCATTGCACGCTGGCAAGTGCTGATCCTGGCGGTGGTAGCGGGTATGTTCGTATACCTCATGTTCGGGCAAAGGCTCAACGGCATCATGGGTTCCATGCTGCTCTACGGCTTCGTGTTTGCGCTACTGATGTTCACGTTCTTTGTCCCGGAGCGGCTGTACGGCACGACCATCGAACTACTGGAGGCGAAGGTGTTGCGCGTGGTGGAGGCGCTGGAGTCGGTAATGCAGCGGGACGAACTGGGCTTCACAGAGGCCGCGTATTTCCGCGTGAAGGAAGACCTGCGTGTATCCAGAACGGAACTGCGCCAGCAGATCGACCTTGCGCATCGGCGGTGACGGAATGGCCGGCCGTCCGGCTTGTGGGTTGTCTGCATGCGAAGCGGCGGGCCCTGGGCCACGAATCCACGCAACGCAAGCCAACGACTCCTGAAGCGCCCGAATCAGCCGCGGCGAAGCGCCCGCGCGTCGTGGAGGGCGCGTGCAATCTCCTGCTCCGGGTCAACGGCGTCCGGCTGATCGCGACGCAACCAGATGAGGAACTCCGTGTTGCCGGCAGGCCCGAGCAACGGAGATACGCATAGGCCGCCTGCACCCATCTTCAGCCCTTCGGCCAGTTCCCACGTACTCTCCAGTACCTGTCTGTGGACGCGCTCGTCGCGGATGACGCCCCCCTTGCCCACCTGGTCCTTGCCGGCCTCAAACTGGGGTTTGATGAGAGCGATGACCTGTGCGCCGGGCACAAGGAAGCGCAGGGCGGCAGGAAGGATCAGCGACAGGCTGATGAAGCTGGCGTCGACCACGGCAAGGTCGACGAGCGCGCCGCCGGGGAGATGGTCCAGGTGACGGGCGTTTGTGCGCTCCATCGTGGTGACGCGGGGATCGTTGCGCAGCTTCCATGCGAGTTGGCCGTAGCCGACGTCGATGGCAAAGACGTGTGCCGCCCCGCGCTGGAGCAGGCAGTCTGTGAAACCGCCGGTGCTGGCGCCGATATCGGCGGCAGTTAGGCCGTCGACGTCGATGTGGAAGGCGTCCAGGGCGGCGGCGAGTTTGGCGCCGCCGCGGCTGACGTAGGGGAGGGGTTGGGCGACGTCGACCGGGGCGTCGCTAGGCACCGTACGTCCCGGCTTGTCGCTGACCTGTCCGTCCACGCTGACTTCGCCGGCCATGATGAGGCGCTTGGCCTGCTCGCGCGTTTCGGCGAGACCGCGTTCCACGAGTAGTCTGTCGAGTCTCTGTTTGACCGGCTTGGGCTTCACTGGCCCGGTTTCGTCTGGGTTGTGCGCGGAGTCGGCGGACATGGCGTCAGGTGGCGCAACTGCGAGGAAACGGGCGGTCGTTTTGACGTGCAGATGGGCATACAGTAACATGCGAGTCGCCCGGTGTGTGTTGCGCACCGGTACTTGGGCAGCTTGTCAACCAGGAATGCAATGTCGTCAGTGGCAGTCTCATCAGCCGATTTTCGCACGAACCTGCGTGGTCTCTGGAAGACCATGCGTCCGCAGCAGTGGACCAAGAACGCAGTCGTGTATGCGGCGCTGATCTTCGACGGCAAGCTTTTCGCGCCGGACCTCTTTCGCACAGACGACGGCGATAGCGCTCTGCTTCTGTCTGCTGTCCAGCAGCGTGTATATCCTAAATGACTTGGTGGATATCGAGAAAGACCGCCAGCATCCGCGCAAGCAGAACCGGCCCTTGCCCAGCGGGGAACTGAATCCGCGCTTTGCATTGGCAGCGTCCATTTTGTTTGCGCTGCTGAGTCTGTCGGTGGGGCTGTGGGTCAATGTGGGGGCCGGGCTGGTGCTGGTCGCCTACCTGGCGCAGAACGTTGCGTACAGCTTCTGGCTGAAGCATATCGTCATCATCGATGTGATGGTGCTGTCGTTGGGCTTCCTGCTGCGCGTGGTGGCGGGCGTGATCGTCGTGGATGTGGAGAACTTCAGCCCCTGGCTGTACGTATGCGTGACGTTGCTGGCGCTCTTTCTGGCGCTGGGCAAGCGGCGCGAGGAGCTGGTGCTGCTGGCGGGTGACGCGGAGAATCACCGCACCTCGCTGGGACAGTACAACCTGGCGTTTCTCGACCAGTTGATTGTGATGGTGACGACGAGCGTGCTGATCGCGTATACGCTGTATACGTTCGAGGCCCCGACTGCGCTGGCCGGCGACGGCCGTATGTTGATTACGGTGCCATTTGTGTTCTATTTCTTGGCGCGCTATCTGTATCTGATCAATGTGCGCAAGCTGGGCGGCGCGCCGGACGAATTGCTGGTGGAGGATAGGCCGCTCTTGATCAACGCGCTGCTGTGGGGGCTGACGGTGGTAGCGCTGATCTACTTCGCACCATGAGATCGTGGCGGACCTTGTGCAACAGTACATGCAATGACACTGCGCCGCCGGATCCCGGCGGCGCAGTTGGTATTTCTGTACCCGAGGATTGTCTGTGCCGGCTATTCGTCTTGGACGAACGCGGACCATCGGCCTTCCATGCCGTCTTCCGTCACTCCGTAGAAGACGCGCACATCGCCGTTTTCGCGCATGGCCAGGTCGTAGCGAAGCTTGCCCGCTCGCTTCTCCGAATGGACCAGGCCGACATCGCCGCTCCATTGGATCTTCGCAGGCTCGGCGGGATGGTCTTCGTGCTGCTCGATGGCATAGCTCCACAGCTTGCGGGCGCCCTTGCGCGTTACGTTCTTGATGACGCGCCCGTTGCGCAGGTCGCGAATGCTGTGATAGGTGTTGCCGTGTCGCTCCTCCGAATCTACGATTTCGACGCCGATTTGGGGCAGATAGAAGGCGTCGCCCTTGTCGTCCGCCGTCGACGGAGCGGATGCGGCGGATGGACTCCCGCCGCGACGACTCCGCTGGCTCGAAGAACGGCCGGACCGGGATGAAGTTCTACCGGACGAGCGGGACGAGGATGAGCTCGGAGACTCTTCTTCCAGCACTTCACTCGACGAGGGCGATGAGTTCATCGCGTACGGCCATGGAGGTGTCGGAACCGTCTCGTACATAGAACTTGTAGTCATCGAGGCAGTACGGCCGGTCCGCCCCCTTGGGCGTCTGGATGCGGAGTACGCGGGCGTTGTCACTCTGGACGACGTCGCAGCGCACCTCCAGCGGCGGCGTGATGCGCTCGTCCAGCGCATCCAGGATTTCCTTCTGGACTTCAGCCGGATTGGGCAGGCCGCGCGGTTTGGTGGTGCGATGATTGGCGCCGACATAGACGGTGCCGCCGGCCGTGTTGGCGAAGGCGCAGATGTCGCTCAGAATGGCCGTGATGCGGCCGCCGCGTTGGCTGGCCGATTCATGGAAGCTCTGCACAATGCTGGGGCCCTCGGCACGCGCTGCGGCGAGGGAGTCAAACGGCTTGTCTTGTGTGCGGGCCGGCCGCGTGCGGTCGAACTGCTTGCTGCGCAGGACCTGCGCGATCTCCTCGTACGAGGGTTCCGAAAGCAGGAACTCGGTGGCACGGGAGCCGATGCCCAGGCGCTTCGGGTTCTTTGGATCGTCCTTCAGTCGGTGTGCGTCGCTGCCCTGGATGCAGTGCATGCGGCGCGGGTATTCGGCCTTGCTGCCGTTGAAGAAACGCGCCGTGGACCGTCCGCTGCGATCGTGGTCGGTGACCTCCAGTGCATCGAGGTTCGGGTCCTGCGTATAGGCGATCTTGGTCTGTCCGCCGAACGGGAAGTTACGCATGGCAACGCCGTGCGTGCTGTTCGCGTGGGCGGCGATGACCAGACCGCCTGCCTCATGAATGATTTGGTAAGCAGTCAGGACGTCGGTACTGGCGCCGGTCTCGGTAGACCCGGAGTCCAGCTTGTCGGCCGGGACGTTGAGGCTGAGAAGGACATGCTCCAAATGGCGGACCGAGGTTTCTGGCGGGAACAAACCCAAAATGTGAAAGCCAAATGTTGCCGTAAACTCAAAACCGGGCAACACGAGCACTTGGTTCGCCAGCTCGCGCCATTCGGCGAGTCGCTTCTTCTCCTCGTCGTTCAGCCGTCCACCGGCTTCCAGGCTGGTCAGCCATTCAATTTCCCGGCGTATGGCCCCGACGCCTGCCACTGTGTTGTGGTCAGTGACGGCGACAATGTCGAGCCCTGCTCCGCAACTGTCCGCATCCACTCCAAATAATCTAATCTGCGGATCTTCGTAGTCGCTGGATGCCGGCGTGTGCAAGTGCAGATCTGCCTTGTACCACTTGCGCTGACCCTGGCCGTTGCCGGACGTAGCTACTGCTTTGGGACGTCTGGCGACTGCTATTCGATTTGCGTCTTCTACTCACAGAGTATCAACTCCACTCCTTTCAATGTCACGCCGCACAAAAACTCAAAATTCAGTGGTCCACGATTGCACGGTTCAATGTTCTAGGTTCAAGATTGAACTCAACGTACAAACCGAGAACGCTCGAAACTGACAAAACTGTGTGCTGCGGCGTGCTGCAATGCGCTTGTGCATTGCCACTAACGAACCATTGTACTACTTGTCATAACTTTTCGCAAATGTCCGATGGCGCGGAATCGTCTACGAGTTCGTGACCATTTCGTCTGATATCTCCTCGGTGTCGATTCCGTCCCCTGTGTCGCTTATCTCCTCTTCGTCGATGCGACCATTGTCGCCGTCGTCGCGACGGCAGCGGCCCTATCTTTCTCTGTGTTCTTCTCTATCTTGTGTTGCTCAGCGGGGTGGCCATCGTCCCCTGCGTCCTCGGGCAACAAGGCGGCTTCCAGCACTTCGTCGACCGTGTCGACGAGCACGAACTCTATCTGCTCACGCACGGCTTCGGGCACATCGTCCAGATCGCTCTCGTTGCGCCGGGGCAGGATCACGCGCTTCAGGCCAAAGCGCGCCGCAGCCAGTACCTTCTCCTTGATGCCGCCGATGGGCAGCACCTTGCCGCGCAGCGTGATCTCACCGGTCATGCCGGTGTAGGGTCGGACCGGCCTGCGTGTGAGCAGGCTGGCCAGTGCGGTGGCCATGGTGATGCCTGCGCTGGGCCCGTCCTTTGGGAATGGCGCCGGCTGGGATGTGCAGATGGATGTCGGACGTCGCGAAGAACTCCGGGTCGATGTCCAAGCGATTCGGCCCGATTGCGCACGTAGCTCAGCGCAGCCTGTGCGCTCTCCTTCATCACGTCGCCTAGCTGGCCGGTGACGGTAAATCCCTTGCTGCCGGGAACGCGGGTGGCCTCGAAGAACATGATATCGCCGCCGGTGGTCGTCCAGGCCAGGCCTATGGCGACGCCTGGCAGTTCGGTGCGTTCCGTGATCTCGTCGCTGTGGATCTTGCGGCGGCCCAGGAAGTCGCTCACGTTGTCGGCTGTCGACGACGGTCTTCTCCGGGCGCTGTGCCCGCAGCTACCTGTGCAGCAACCTTGCGACAGATCTTGCCGATCTGCCGCTCCATGCCGCGCACGCCCGCTTCCCGCGTGTAGCCCTGGATGATCTCGCGCAGCGCGCTCTCGGAGATATTCGACTTCGTCTGGTCTTCAGGCCATTCTCCTTGATCTGGCGCGGAATCAGGTAGCCCTGGGCGATGGCGACCTTTTCATCTTCGGTATAGCTGCTCAACTGGATGATTTCCATGCGGTCCTGCATGGGGCCGGGAATCGTGTCCAGCACGTTGGCGGTCGTGATAAACATCACCTGGCTGAGGTCGAAGGGCACGTCCAGGTAGTGATCGCGGAACTCCCGGTTCTGCTCGGGGTCGAGTACCTCCAGCAGTGCGCTGCTGGGGTCGCCGCGGAAATCGCGGCCCAGCTTGTCGACCTCGTCGAGCATGAAGACAGGGTTCTTGCTCTCGATGCGGCGCAGGCTCTGGATGATTCGGCCGGGCATGGAGCCGATGTAGGTGCGGCGGAAGCCGCGGATCTCGGCCTCGTCGCGAATGCCGCCGAGGGCGAGGCGCACGAATTTTCGGTCCATGGCGCGGGCGATGCTGATGCCGAGGCTGGTCTTGCCGACGCCGGGCGGTCCGACGAAACAGAGCACGACGCCCTCGCGTTCGCGGCGAATCAGGTCACGAACAGTCGTCTTCTTCGACTTCGTCATCCTTGCGTTCGGCGCGCAGCTTGCGTACGGCGAGGAATTCAAGGATGCGCTCCTTGATCTCGTCCAGGCCGTAGTGGTCTTCGTTGAGGACTGTGCGTGCGTGCTCGATGTCCAGGTTGTCTTCGGTTTGCTTCTGCCAGGGCAGGCTGACCATGAGGTCGAGATAGGTCTTGATGACGCTGTACTCGGCAGCCTGGATGGGCATGCGGCGCATGCGGTCAAGCTCGTGGCGCGCTTCTTTCTCCGCCTCTTCGGACATGCCCGCGGCTTCAATGCGCTCCTCGAGTTCGCGGATATCGGCGGACTGTTCGTCCTCTTCGCCGAGTTCCTTCTGGATGGCCTTCAGCTGTTCGCGCAGGAAGAAGTCGCGCTGCATGCGCTCCATCTCGCCCTGCGCCTCGGACTGAATCTTGCGCCCCAGCTCCAGCACCTCGACCTCTTTGTTGAGCAACTGGGTGATGACGCATCAGCTTGTCGTAGATGCTGTCCAGTTCGAGCAGATGCTGGGATTCCTCAGTCTCCAGGCGCATGCTGCTGGCGACCAGGTAGGCGAGCTGGCGTGCGTTCTCTGCGTTCATGGCCATGACGGAGAGTTCGTCGGGCATCTGCGGTTCAAGCTCGACGGTTCTGCGGAAGAGTTCCTGGACGGCGCGCATGATCGCCTCTGTCTCCAGGTTCTCTTCCATCGTCCTCCGGAATGATTTCGACGCGGGCGCGGAGATATGGCTTCTCCTGCACGTACTCAAGGATGCGAATGCGCTCGAGTCCCTGCACCAGCAGGCGGATGGTTCCGTCCGGCGTACGCAGGACTCGGTGCACCTGGGCGGCCGTGCCGATTTCGTGGATTTGGTCCGGCGAAGGATTTTCGACGTCCTCGTGCTTGCTGGTAACGAGGGCGATGATGCGGTCTTCCGGCAGGTTGTCTTCGACCAGCTTGACGCTGCGGCGCTGCCCGATGGGCAGCGGCAGCCACATCATTGGGATAGACTACGACGCCGCGCAGGGGCAACACCGGCAGATCGTCGGTGGTGATCTCGTCGGTCTTCTCCGGCTCAAAGCTGTATCGTTCTGCGAATTCCTCTGACTCGTAGAGGACCTGGTCTTCCTCGTCCTCGTCCCAGTCTTCGAAGTCGTAATCCATGAAATCGTTCGCCATAATCAACCTGTTCTGGCGCACTGCAGTGCACAGCGCATCTGTGAAAGCGGCTCTTTTCGTTTGAGACACGGTATTGTACCACAGGGCTACGCAAACCAACTCGCGTGGCCCCGGATCAGGGGCGAAGCGGAAGTGCGAGGCCGATCATACTACGGCTGAGCATATGAGGGTAGCGCCCTTCAACGCTGACTGTACCGGCTTGCCGATGCTGTACTGGTCTCCTGCTACCGGTATGCCGCAATTCTTGTGAAGCAGGTAACGTCCTGTATACCGCTTACGTGCGTGACGCGGTATTGGTTCCAGTGCGTTCCGCTTGGTAATGCGCTACTGAAGTATTTGTCGCGCATGACCTTGAGGAAGTCGATCGACTGGCGCATTTCGTCCATGCCGTTCATGCCGTCCTCGATGCTGACCCAACCGTCATAGCCGGCCTCGGAGAGGATGCGGAAGATGGTGTCGTAGTCATTGAGACCTTTGCCGGTGACGCCATGCTGCAGATTCGGGCGCATAGCCGATCGCGCCGTCGTCCTGGCGCAGGTCGTCCAGCGTGGCTCCTTCGGCGAGGAAGCGGTCGCTGGCGTGCATGGAGACGACGCGGTCCACGACGCGTTCGAGGAGTTCGATGGGGTCGTCGCCGGCGACGATGGCGTTGGAGGGGTCGTACTGCACGCCGAAGTATTCACGCTCCGGGATGGCGTCCAGCAGGGGCAGGAAGACCTCCTGCTTCTGGGCGAACTCGACGTATTTCCAATAGCCGTCCTTGTAGTGGTTCTCGATGCCGAGGATGATGTCGTGCTCGCGGGCAACGGGGATGAGTTGTTCGATGGCGTCGACGACCCATTCCAGCCCCTCTTCGACGGAGACGTCCGGGTAGCGCTGGCCGGAGAGGATGCGGCAGACGGCGCCGGGTCCACCGAGGCGACGCGTAACGGCGATCATGTCGGCTTCCTTGTCGATCTCGCGCTTGCGGTAGTCCGGGTCGCGGTGGGTGAAGTCGGGCGAACAGCACATCATGGGCATGGCAAAGCCGGCGCCGGCGATGGCGTCAGCGATGTAGTCCAGGTAGCCGGGGTCAAGGCTGGTGAAGAAGCCGACGTACATTTCGAGGCCTTCGGCGCCGAGGGGTTTCGCCATTTCAATCCAGTCGAAGACGCTCATGCGTGCGGTGGACAGAGATGTCGTCCAGGTAGCATTTGGGGAAGGCGGAGATCTTCATGGGTGCGGGCTCCTCGCTTGCAGTTGCGATGGATTGGACGGCTTGCTCGCCGTCGGGTTCGCATTCCGGGAAGCGGCCGAATTCCAAGAAGTGGGCGTACGCTTCCCGGAAATGGCGCGCCTGCCAGGTACGTGCGAACTACGGTTCCAGTATCACCTTGGCCAGGTCGAGCTGGCCCTTCGCGAGCAGGTCGATGAGCTCGGGGCCTTCTTCCAGGGGAGCGATGCGCTCGATGAGCGGCATGACGTCGATCTGACCGGACGCGATGGCCTGGATAGCGCGCGGGAACTCTGTATTGAAGCCGTAGGTGCCGCGCACGGTCAGCTCGCGGGTGACGATCTCCTGCATGTTCAGCTCGATCATCTGGGCGCTGTTGCCGATCCAGGTGCACTGGCCGCCCGTGCGCGTGATGGCAAGAGCCTGCTGCACGGTAGGAGCATAGCCGACGGCCTCGAAGGTAACGTCCGCGCCGAGGCCGTTGGTGGCGGCGCGCACGGCCTCGACAGGGTCCGTCGTCGTTCACGTTGATCGTGATGTCGGCGCCGAGGCTGGCGGGCGAGTTCCAGGCGATGGTCGCTCATGTCGGTGACGATGATGGTCCCCGCGCCCTTGAGCCGCGCGCTGAGCAGCGTGACCAGGCCGATTGTGCCGACGCCGACAATGGCGACGCTGTCCATGAGGCGCATGGGCGTGATCTCGACGGCATGGAGTCCCACGGAGAGGGGTTCGACCATGGCAGCCTGGCGCCAGGTAATGCCTTCCGGTTTGGCGTAGACCATGGACTGCTTGACGACGAGGCGATCCGCAAAGGCGCCGGCAATGTCCACGCCGAGGACGTGGCGGTTGGTACAGATGTTGGTCAGACCGGCGCGGCAGTTGGGACATTCGCCACAGGCCTGGATGGGCGAGACGATGACTTCGTCTTCGGCGGCGAAAGCGGAGACCTTGGGCCCGGCGTCCACGACGACGCCGCTGAATTCGTGACCCATGACCATGGGCGGTTTGCGGCGGCCGGTCTTGCCGATGTAGCCGTGTACGTCGGAGCCGCAGATGCCTACGGATCTGGACCTGGATGAGGATCTCATCGTCTTGCGGCGCGGGATCCGGCACTTCTTCGAGCGTCATGGTCATGGGGCCTTGGTAGACAAGGGCTTTCATGTCTAGTTCCTTTGCATATTGCGCGCCAGCCGGTTCGGGTGCGCGCACTTGTTTGGGCTCGATTGCCTGGACTCAGTTGCTTTCGTGCGAGTGGTCTGGTTTGGATGCCGATATTGGGTACATGATGCCACAGGTTGCGCGGGGCATCCAACCCGACTCGGATATTGGCAAGAGTGAGTCCAGCCGGCATGTCTCGTAGCAGAGAGTGAGCGGGAATACAATTTGACATTGCGGCGGACTCGTGGGAGACTATGCACAGTCGCAATCATCTGTTCAAGATCAATACCGGCAGACGTTTCGCCCTTGGCGTATCTTCGGATTGTTTGCCGTTTGTTGCGGTTGCAACTACTTCCTGACTGTTGGTCACTACCCGTCACGCTGGTCTCCTGGCGCGCTATCCATTGTTCTCGCAGTGCTTGGCTTCCTGGTAGCGGTTGATCGTGGCCCGTCGCCCAAATGTGAGAGAAGCTCCGGCCTTCGTCATATTGTCTGCCAATTGTAGACACGCGGATGCAATCGGTTTGGCCTCGCGCCGCCGATTGGTGAGGAACGCGCATGGATTTTCCGACTGGCACTACGCAATCAGCCTCGGCTGACGCCGCAGCATCCCCCGCAGCGCCCATACACGAAACACCTGTCCTCGAGATCAAAGATCTGCACACGAGCTTCTTTTTGGAGCGGGGCACGGTGCGCGCGGTGGACGGCGTCAACCTGACGCTGGGCCGGCAATCCACACTGGGCGTCGTGGGCGAGAGCGGCTGTGGCAAGAGCGTGACGGCGATGTCGATTATGCGCTTGATCAAGGAACCGCCGGGAAAGATCGTCAGCGGTGAAATCCTGTTGCGGCGCACCAACAACAGCCAGCCGGTCGACATTGTGAAGCTCAACCCCAAGGGTCAGAAGATGCGGGCGATTCGCGGCGGGGAGATCGCTATGATCTTCCAGGAGCCGATGACGTCGCTGAACCCGCTCAAGACGATCGGCAACCAGATCGCCGAGACGGTGATTCTGCACCAGAAGGTGAGCAAGCAGGAGGCGCTGGGGCGGGCGGAGGAGATGTTGCGGCGGGTGCAGATCAGCTCGCCGGGGCAACGGCTGAAGGAATACCCGCATCAGCTCAGCGGCGGCATGCGCCAGCGTGTGATGATTGCCATGGCGCTGTCGTGCAATCCGGCGGTGTTGCTGGCGGATGAGCCGACGACGGCGTTGGACGTGACAGTGCAGGCGCAGATTCTAGACCTGATGCGCGATCTGCAGCGGGATTTCAAGTCATCCATCATCATGATTACGCACAATCTGGGCGTGGTCTCGCAGATGGCCGAGTACGTGGTGGTGATGTATCTGGGTCGAGAGGTGGAGTACGCACCGGTGCGGGAGATCTTCCACAACCCGCTGCATCCGTACACAGAGGGACTGCTCAAGTCGGTGCCCGTGTTGGGGCGCAAGGCTGCGGAGTTGCTGCCCATCGAGGGCATGGTGCCCAACCCGATCGACAGGATCGACGGATGCGCATTCGCAACGCGCTGCCCGAAGGCGTTCGACCGCTGCTGGGTGGAGGACCCGCCGCTGACCGAGGTTCAGCCTGGTCACCATGTGGCGTGTTGGCTGCATCACGATTGAGTCAGGAAGCAATTTTGACTGAATTCCAGTTTGATTCGATGGACGGTTCGACTGCGAAGTAACGAGGGGAGGTGAGCGCTGAGCGGGAAAACAATGTCTGCGACGAGCCTCGAAGCCATGGCTGAAGCCGCCGGTGTGAATGTCGACGCAGGACTCGATGCGTAGGAACTTGCTGGACGACACCGGTTTTCTGAAGTACCCATTCTCCTTACCCTTCAATCCCAAACGCAAGACCAAGGAAGGATGACAAGATGTTAGCAACGATGCGAATCCGATGGGTTTTGGTGGCTGTGCTGGCAGTGGCGATGCTGGCGCTGGCTGCGTGCGGCGGAGCGGCGGGGCCCGCGGCTGTGGAAGAGGCTGCGCCCGCTGAGGAAGCCGCACCTGCGGAAGAGGCTGCGGCGGAGGAAGCGCCGGCCGAGACTGCCGCCGGCGCGATTGCCGATCCGATACCGTATCCAGATCCGCCCGAGCTGGACGTGGGCGACGCGGAGCCGAATCCGGCTGCCGATCGACCAGATCGTGACCTTCAAGGCGATGGATCAGTACAATGAGCCTGAGTGGGTCTCGGCCTTGGTGGAGGCAGGTGAACTGCCGCCGATCGAAGAGCGACTGCCTGCGGAGCCGATGGTACTTCTGGAGTCCGGTATGGCGGACGGTATCGGCGAGTATGGTGATGTGCTGCGCGCATTCTCTGCTTGCCCCACGGCCGGCTGGAACAACGCAGCCGGTGTCTCCGAGGGTTGGTTTGGCATCGAGTCCTACAGCGACCGCTTCAACGCGCTGATCAAGACCGGCGCACTCTATCGCGCCGATCAGGACATCGAGCCCTATCCGAACCTGGCCAAGAGTTGGGAATGGTCTGAGGACGGCATAGAACTCACCATGTATCTGGTCGAAGGCGCCAAGTGGTCTGACGGCGATCCCTTCACCTCTGAAGATGTCATGTTCACGTGGGAAGACATGATTGGCGATCCGAATGTCAATTCATGGATTCAGGCGGACGGCTACATGTGGGATGGCGAAATGGCGACCTTGGAAGCCATTGACGACTACACCATCAAGTGGACGTTCCCGGTGGCCTTCCCCTACGATGCCTTCTATCGCATGCGCGAGGATCGCTTCGTCATCGCGCCCTGCGCACATCCTGAAGCCGGTGCATCCCAAGTACAACGATGCAGTGGACTACAAGGACTTCGAGAATGCGCTGCCGCCCGACGCCCTGCCGCAGGTCACCATGGGCCCATGGGCAGCCACTGAGTACAAGACCGACGAACTGCTGATCATGCGCCGCAACCCCTACTTCTGGCAGGTGGACGAAGCCGGCAATCAATTGCCGTACTTCGACGAAGTTGTGTATCAGAAGGGTCCCAGCGGCGTAGGCCGCACGCTGTGCACGTTGGCGGGCGGTTGTGACCACACCAACCTGGAGAACCCCAGCACGTTCGTGGAGACGTTGAAGCGGGCACAGGAGCCTGACGCCCACTTCGATGTCACCTGGGGACCTGAACTGCTTGGCTACGCACTGCAGATCAATCAGTCGGCGAACTTCGGCGTGACGAGCGAGCGTGACGAGGCCGTGCGCGAACTCTTCCGTGACATTCGGTTCCGCCGAGCCGTCAGCCATGCCATCGACCGAGAAGGCGTTGCCCAGTCCATCATGCGCGGGCCGTTCCTGCGCGAGTGGGCCGGCGGTCTCTTCCCGGGCGCACCGGACTTCGACAAGGAATCCGTCGTCTATTACGCCCATGATCCGGCATCCGCACAGGCATTGCTTGCGGAACTCGGATTCGAGGATACCGACGGCAATGGGATCCTGAACTGGACCGACGGCCCGCTCGCCGGTGAGGACCTGGTGCTTGCCATCACCGCGAATGAAGACCAGGCGGAGGCCAACAGCACCGCCGAAGCCCTCGTCAGTATGCTGGGGCAAGTTGGCGTCAAATTGAACTTCCGACCGGTAACGAGTGCTGCCGCGACGCGACATCGAGACCAGCGGCGAGTGGGATATGCACGTCAGCCGCGAGGGTCAGGTCTATGCCCTGCCATTCACGCGGCCCGAAGAGATGGGACCGATCGCAAAGACCCAGCCGGTATGGCATCGTGAAGGCGACGAGCCGCGCATGCTTCAGCCGTTCGAAGAGGAGTTGGTTGCGGTCATCAACGAGTATAACTCTGAGACGGATCCGGCAAAGCGCAAGGAACTGCTCTTCGAGTACAACCGTATCTGGACCGAGAACCTGTACTCCGTCGGAGTCTTCTCCGGACGCTACGGCCTGGGTCTGGCCAAGCGCTTCCAGAATGTTCCGCAGGGCACGCCCGTCTTCCTGTACACATGGGTTGAGGATGCGGTGATGGCTCAGCAGTTGTGGACGCCTGCAGAAGAGCAGATCGATCAGATTCGACCGGAGACGGTCCCCGTAGGACAGCCGGAAGTTGCCGTAGGACAATAGGCGACTGCACGAGTGATGGTTGGCGTCAGGCTCGATATGACGCCTGCCGCCGCTCACTGTGAATTCGACCGGTTGCGGGGCCAGCGCTCATCTGGCCCCGCAACCGGCAGTCAAGCAATGATGTGTCTCGGCGTGCAGGCTCCTACCGCAGAGCAAGAGGCGGTGCTGGACGCTGACCAAAGGGATGGTTGCAAACGCTTGATGTCTATGTACGAGCCGGGGCGTCATGGTTAATTTCATTTTTCGACGACTGATTATCTCGGTATTCATGCTGATCGGCATCAGTTTCGTGTCGTTCATCGTGATTCAATTGCCCCCTGGAGACTTCGCGTCATCCTATGAGACGTACCTGGTCAACCAGGGCGGCATGTCGCAGGATCAGGCGATCGAAGCTGCGGACAGAATGCGTGAGCGCTATGGCCTGAACGATCCGCTTGTGGTTCAGTACTTCAGTTGGGTCAAGGGGATCGTTACGGAGGGGCAATTTGGATTCTCCTTTGCCTATCGCAAAGACGTCGGTGAGTTGATTGCGGAGCGGTTGCCGCGCACACTGTTGTTGGCGCTCATGGCGCACGCGATATCCACTTTCTTGGGGGTAGGCATTGGCATTGTGGTGGCGCCGCGCCAGTACAGCGTTATCGACAACGTGTCGGCGCTCTTCGCGTTTGTCATGACGTCGGTACCGCGGTTCTGGATAGCGCTTGTCATCATGTATGTATTGGTGTTTGTCTTCGACCAGCATCATGTGACTTCGTTCTTTTCGCCGGAATATGCGGTAGCCCCGTGGTCTATCCCCAAGTTTCTGAACTTTCTCCAGCATATCTGGCCGGTGGTGTTTATTGCGGGATCTGGGCGGTATTGCACGCAACATGCGCGTGATGCGCGGGAACCTGCTGGACGTGCTGAACCAACAGTACGTGACCACGGCGCGCTCGAAGGGTCTGACAGAAAACAAGACGATCAATCGCCACGCGGTGCCGAATGCCCTGCATCCGATTATCGCCTACCAGGGCACGGCGCTGCCGTACATGGTGCAGGGCGAACTGGAGGCGGCCATCGTGATGAACATACCCACCATGGCGCCGCTCTTCTACGATTCACTTCTTACGCAGGATATCTATATTTCGGGAAGTTTTCTTCTCGTCTATGGGGCTATGATCGTGATCGGCAATTTGCTCGCTGACGTATTCATGGCGGTGCTCGACCCGCGCATTCGGTATAGCTGACGGGGTAGGGAGACGTACATCGATGGTAGAAAACAACCCAGTCAGTAGCCCGATAGGCGACCCGGGCGTCCCGGATTCGATACGGCCGGAGGCGCTGAAGTCGCCGACATTGCAGGAGTTGTTGCGTTCGCGGGACCGGCATGAGAGCTATTCGCAACTGGTCTGGCGCAAATTTTTGAAGAGCCGTCCGGCCATCATCGGTGGCCTGATCGTGCTTGCGCTGGGCGGATTGGCCATTTTTGCGCCGTTCTTCTCGTTCTATCCTCTGGATCAACTGGACCTGGAATCGACCTTCGTGCCGCCGCAGCGACTGCACTACTTCGACGAGGAGGGTAACTTCCATGTGCGGCCGTTCGTGTACGGCTGGACGGTGGAATTCGATTCGACCACGTTCGAACCGTTGTGGACAGCCGACAAGAGCCAGCGATTTCCGGTGCGGTTGTTCGTGGAGGGATGGGAATACGAGATCCTGGGTATCTTCCCGACCAATCGGCATCTCTTCGGCGTGGACGAGGGCGGCACCATCTACTTGATGGGCACCGACAAGTTCGGCCGCGATCTGTGGGGCAAGTCGTGTGAGGCCGGGCGCATTTCGCTGACCATGAGTCTGTTCGGCACCCTGATCAGCGTCGCCATCGGCTCCGTCGTGGGTGTTACGTCGGGCTACTATGGCGGGATCGTGGACAACGTGATGCAGCGCTTCGTGGAGTTCGTCAACGCGTTCCCGCAGTTGCCGCTGTGGATGGCGCTGGCCGCCATCATTCCGAACACGTGGGACTCGTTCCGCATCTTCATTGTGATGTCGCTGATATTCGCCTTGCTGTCGTGGACGGTGCTGGCCCGTGAGGTGCGCGGCAAAGTGCTTGCGTATCGGGGCACGGATTTCGTGTTGGCGGCGAAGGAAATGGGCGCGTCCGACACGCGCATCATCTTCAAGCATCTCTATCCGAATACGATCAGCCATGTGATCGTGGTGCTGACGCTGACGATTCCCGGCATCATTTTGGCCGAGGCGTTCCTCAGCTTCCTGGGCATCGGCATCCAGGAGCCGCTGGTAAGCTGGGGTCTGCTGATGAAGAACGCGCAGAACCTGCAGACGCTGGGCGAATACCCGTGGATGATGACGCCGGTCTTCTTCATTATCGGAGCCGTGCTCGGGTTCAATTTCCTGGGCGACGGTCTGCGCGATGCGGCGGATCCGTACTCCGGTGACTAATGCCGGATGCGGGCTTGGGGACAGGACTAGGCAGATGAGGATTTCGGCCAAGGCGCTGTGGATTATCGGATTGGTGATACCTGCGCTGGCGATGATGACGGCGCTGGTGTGGGCGGAGGAAGCGCGCCAGCCGGGCACAATTTCCGGTGTGGTGGAGAACGCGGACGGACCGGCGCCGGGCGCGCATGTGCGCGTGCAACTCACGGAGAACACAGCGATTGCAGACGCCGACAGGCGCGTTTGAGATCGCGCTGGCGGATGCGTCGCAGGCGGTGACGTTGACTGCCTGGGTCCCCGGACACTACATCGGCGTTGCCTATGGCGTGGAAGCCGGGGACGACGCGGTCATCACGGTGAAGGCGCACTTCACCACGGACAACCTGGAGTACGACTGGTTTGAATATGACGGCGTGGAAGGGTCGGCAGCCTGCGCGCTCTGCCATTTGGGCATGGAGCAGTGGGAAGCGGATGCGCATGGGCAGGCGGCAGTGAATCCGCGCTTCTTGAATATGTACCAGGGGACGGACGTCGAGGGCAACAAGAGTCCCAAGACGGCCATGGACTACCTGGGCAATATCCTGCCGCGTGACCCGGACGAACCCTACTTTGGGCCCGGATACAAGCTGGATAACCCGGAGAGGGCGGGCAACTGCGCGGCGTGCCATACGCCGATGGCCTCCAAGATCGACAATACACAGAACTGCGGCTGGTCCGGCTGCCATACGTCCACGACCGCGGAATACTCGGCGGAGGTGCCGGACGGCGTGAGCCCGCTCTATTTGACGGGCGATGCGGCCGAGGGCATCTCATGCGAGTTCTGTCACAAGATCGCGGACGTGATTCTGGATGAGGAGACGCAGCTTCCGCTGGCGGACATGCCGGGCATCATGTCCCTGAAGATGCTGCGGCCGGCGGAAGGGGACGAGATCTTCTTCGGCACGTTTGACGACATCCCGCGGCGGGACACCTATCTACCATTGCAGGAGGAGAGTGCGTTCTGCGCCGGCTGTCACTACGGCGTCTTTGGCGGCGTGGTCGGCATGGGACAGGTGACGGGCGGAACGCTGATCTACAACTCGTACGGTGAGTGGTTGGAGAGCCCGTACAGCGATCCCGAGACGGGACAGACGTGCCAGGATTGCCACATGCCGGTGATAGACGAAGAGTACTTTGTGTCGCCGGACATGGGCGGTATGCCGCGGCCGGGAAAGATACACACGCATCTGATGCCGGGGGCCAGCGACGTCGAGCTGTTGCGGAATTCGGCAACAATGACGGCGACGGCTGTGATCACGGACGGGCAACTTGTGGTCGATGTGGCGGTGACGAACGACAAGACCGGCCACCATCTGCCGACGGATGCGCCGATGCGCGAGGTGCTACTCGTCGTGGACGCTACGGATGCGGACGGCGAGCCGCTGGTCTTGGCGGACGGGCCGACGCTGCCGGAGTGGTCGGGGACGTATGCAGGCGGTGCAGGCAAGATCTTCGAGAAGCTACTTCAGGACGAATGGACCGGTGAGATGCCGACAGGCGCGTACTGGCGACCTGTGAAGATCGTCTCGGACACGCGCTTGCCTGCCATGGCGACGGACGTGAGCCGCTATGTGTTCGATCTGGATGCGGAGGCGGCGGCCGATAGCGCGTCGGTCGACGTACGACTGATCTTCCGGCGTACGTTCGCGGCGCTGGCCGAGGAGAAGGGCTGGAACGACGCGGACATCGTGATGGAGCGGGTATCTACCGCCGTCGAGGCCAGCACTGGCGACTAGCAGACACGGGACACTAACCAGGGCGAACAAGAACTGGCGCACGAGCAGCGTCAACTTTGTTGGATGGATATGATGCCGGCTGACAAGCAGTCAACGAGGCAGGAAGCAACCGGATCGACGCCCGATACTGGGCCGGTCCAGTTTGAGTGGAATGAACGGGACGCGATGACGGACGCGACGAAGGATACCAAGTACATTCTGGAAGTGAAAGACCTGAAGCAGTACTTCCCCATCTACCGGGGCTTCTTTCAACGCGTCGTGGGGTACACGAAGGCCGTCGACGGCATCAGCTTTTCACTGGTGGATCAAGAAGTGTTGGGCGTAGTGGGTGAGAGCGGTTGCGGCAAGACGACGACGGGGCGGTCAATCTTGCGACTGTATGAGCCGACGGGCGGCGAAGTCTGGTATCGCCGAGAGAACGGCAGCCGCGTGAACGTGGCGGGCGTGGGCAAGCGGGAGATGAAGGAACTGCGGCGGGAGCTGCGCATGATCTTTCAGGACCCGTTCAGTTCGCTCAACCCGCGCTTGACGGTGAAGGAACTGATCGGCGAGCCGTTGATTATCCACAGGGAGGCGCGCGGCAAGGAGTTGGAAGCGCGAGTTGCCGACCTCATGCGCAGCGTGGGGCTGGACCCGAACTACATGAGCCGCTATCCGCATGAGTTCTCCGGCGGGCAGAGGCAGCGGATCGGGCTGGCGCGCACGCTGGCGTTGAGCCCGCGGCTGATCATCGCCGACGAGCCGGTGTCTGCATTGGATGTGTCGGTGCAGGCGCAGGTATTGAATCTGCTCCAGGAGTTGAAGGAGGAGCTTGGCCTGACGCTGATCTTCATTGCACACGATCTGTCGGTGGTCGAGCATGTGTCGGACCGCATCGCAGTCATGTACGTGGGCAAGATCGTGGAGCTCGCCGAGTCCGAATTGTTGCTGCGCCATCCGATGCACCCGTACACGGAGGCGCTGGTTTCGGCGGTGCCGCCTGCCGACCCGGATATTCACCTGCAGCGCATCATTCTGGAGGGGGATGTCCCCAGTCCGGCCAACCCGCCGTCCGGCTGCGTGTTTCATCCGCGCTGCCGGTATGCCAAGGACGTATGCAGCCAGGAGGAGCCGAAGCTGACGGAGGTCGAGCCGAACCACTTTGTGAGTTGTCACTTTGCGGACGAGCTGTCGCTTGCCGGGATCGGAGTGGCGTGATGGAACAGAAACCGAACCGACTGCTAGCCGTCCTGTCGTACGTGATTCCATTTCTCGGACCCGCTGCCGTTTTCTTCTTTGATCGCAAGAACGTGTTTGCCCTCTACCATGCGTGCCAGGCGTTTGCGTTGGCGATGTTGGCCCTACTGTTACCGGTCGGCTGGCTGTTGATTGCGTGGGCGATTGCATGGGTGCCCATGGCCGGGCCGACGTTAGGTGCGACTATGTTCACCATCGTGATGGCCGGCCTCGCGACGGCCGTGGTGTTGACGGTTGTCGGCATCGTGAATGCCCTGAACTCCAGGATGTCGCCCCTGTTCATGGTCGGACGGCGAGGCGAACGCCTCTTTGTTCGGCTATTTCCCGATCCTGTCGTAGAATCAAACGCATAGCCTACAGTTGGCTGCCCGGCGGCGAGTGAGGCCGGGAAATCGACGTAGGCGCCCGTCGGGCGCTTGCCGCAGGCTGCGCTCCGTCCGCGCGCTACTCCCACTTGGAAACAGAGAATGAGGCCAAGATGATTCAGATCGCTGAGGTGCTGCCCCCGTATCCGACGCCCCTGTGGAAGATGGTGAAGCAATGTGGCGTCACACACGTTGTCGGCTCGATGGACTTTCGGTTGATGGAAACGGCGAGAACCAAGGATGAATTGCCGTGGGGCTACATGTCACTGACGCGCATGAAAACTGCGTATGAGGACGGCGGCTTCGAGCTAGGCGTCATCGAGAGCCGGCCGCCCATGAACAAGATCAAGCTGGGGTTGCCCGGCAAGGATGAAGAGATCGAGTACGTGGTCGACATGATCACGAATATGGGCGCGCTGGGTATCCCGGTCTGGTGCTACGAGTGGATGCCCGTGCTCAATTGGATGCGCACGACGACGACGGCTCCGGCGCGAGGCGGTGCGCTGGCGACGGGCTATGACAACGAGTTGATGAAGGGCGCTCCGCTGACCGAATACGGCGAGGTGACGGAGGAGCAGCTCTGGGAGAACCTGGAGAGCTTCCTGAAGATCATCGTCCCCGTGGCGGAGAAGGCGGGCGTCAAGTTGGCCATGCATCCGGACGACCCGCCGCTGTCGCCGATTCGCGGCATGGGTCGCATCATGCGCAGCATCGACAACTACCAGCGACTGGTCGACCTGGTTCCCAGCGATGTGAACGGCATCTGCCTGTGCCAGGGCAACTTCACCATGATGACGGACGACTTGCCCGCCGCCATCCGCCAGTTCGGCAATCAGGACAAGATCTTCTTCGTCCACTTCCGCGATGTGCGGGGTACGCCGGAGAAGTTCGTGGAGACGTTCCACGACGAGGGCAAGACGGACATGCTGGCGTGCATGGAGGCGTATCGCGACGTGGGCTTTGACGGCGTGCTGCGACCGGACCATGTGCCGACCATGGAGGGCGATGACAACGATCGGCCCGGCTATTCTTCTATCGGGCGTCTGTTTGCCATTGGCTACATCAAAGGGCTGCGCGAAGCGGTCTACGCCGACCAATCGAACAGGAAAACATCATGCCCAAGATTGCCTTTATCGGAGCAGGCAGTTTCGGTTTTACGCGCAAACTGGTGCGGGATGTGTTGACGTTTCCGCTGTTGGAAAATTCCACACTGGCGCTGATGGATATCGACCCGGAGACGCTGGAGTTTTCGCGACGAGCGGTGGAGAAGATCGTCGAGATGGGCAAGTATCCTGCGACGGTTGAGGCCACCCTGGACAGAGAAGAGGCGCTGCGCGACGCGGACTATGTGATCGTGACGATTCTGGCCGGCGGGCTGGACGTGTGGCGACACGACATCGAGATCCCGAAGAAGTACGGCGTGGATATAAACATCGGCGATACGCGCGGGCCGTCGGGCATCTTCCGCGGCATGCGCACGATTCCGGTGATGCTGGACATTGCACGGGACATGGAGCGGCTATGCCCCGATGCGACCATGCTGAACTATACGAACCCGATGGTGTTGCTGTGCCGCGCCATGCAGCGGGAGACAGACATTCGGGTGACGGGGCTATGCCATAGCGTGCAAGGAACCGCGGAGATGCTGGCCCGCTGGATCGGCGCGCCGATGGACGAGATCACGTATACTTGCGCCGGCATCAACCACATGGCGTGGTATCTCGACTACCTGTGGAACGGCGTGGACGCGTATCCGCTGATCCACAAGGCTGTGAGCGAGCGGGATGAAGTCTACAACGAGGAGATCGTGCGCAACGAGATGTTCCTGGCGTTGGACTACTACGTGACCGAGTCGAGCGGTCACCATTCGGAATACGACTGGTGGTTCCGGAAGCGGCCGGACTTGATCGAGAAATATTGTACCCACGGCACAGGCTGGAATCCCGGCGAGTACGCATATAGCGTCAAGGGGCGGGAAGAGCGCACGCGCACGTGGCGCGAGGAGACGGAGCGCTGGCTGGCGGACGATACGCCCATCGAGCTGGAGCGCGGGCACGAGTATGCCGCCTACATCCTCAACGCGCTGGAGGGCGGCGAGCCGTTCGAGTTCAACGGCAACATGGCGAACAAGGGCTTGATCAGCAATCTGCCGCAGGACGCGTGCGTGGAAGTGCCCGTGTGGGCCAGCCGCAAGGGGTTGGAGTCTGTGGCGGTGGGCGCGCTGCCGCCGCAAGTCGCCATGCTGACGAACTTGACTTCCATGACTGAGGAGATGGCGGTGGAGGGGACGTTGAGCGGCGACCCGCGGCTCATCTACCAGGCGATTGCCCATGATCCGTTGACGGCGAGCGTACTGTCGCTGGCTGAGATCAAAGAGATGGTGAACGAGATGTTCGCGCAGAACCGAGACTATCTGCCGACCTTCGAGCACTTCGAAGCGTAGGCGGATGGCGGCGCAGCCTTGCGAAGGCTCAACGTACCGTGGGTCCGCGCCTTCGCAAGGATACGCGACGAGCGATTGCGAACAGTAAGGACTGAGCCTCATGGCCAGAAATATCCTGCTGATCACGAGCGACCAACAGCACTGGAATACGCTGGGCGTGCACAACCCGGAGATGCGCACGCCGAATCTGGATCAGATTGGCGGCGGAAGGCACGCTGTTCCGGCGCGCCTATTGTCCAAACCCGACCTGCTCACCCACACGTTCTTCCATGATTACCGGGAAGTATCCCAGTCAGCACGGCTGTTGGTCGCTGGGCACGAAGCTGCAGGAGAGCGAGCAGACGGTCGGCGACCTCATGCAGGAGGCCGGTATGCATACTGCGCTGGTGGGCAAGGCGCACTTTCAGCCGCTGGCAGGGACAGCGGAGTATCCGTCGCTGGAGGCCTATCCGATTCTGCAGGACCTGGACTTCTGGCGGGAGTTCCACGGTCCGTTCTATGGCTTTGAGCGGGTAGAGTTGGCGCGCAACCACACGGACGAGGCGCATGTCGGCCAGCATTATGCGTTGTGGATGGAGGAGAAGGGCTGTCGCAACTGGCGGGACTATTATCGATCGCCCACCGGGCGCAACGACAGACCAGGTGCGCAAGTGGCTGATCCCGGAGGAGTACCACTACGACGCATGGATCGCGGAACGGACGAATGCTCTCCTGGAGGAGTATGCAGCCGCGGATGAGGCGTTCTTTCTGTGGGCAAGCTTCTTCGATCCGCATCCCAAGTATCTGGCGCCGGAGCCGTGGGATAAGATGTACGACCCGGCGCAGGTGACTGTGCCGCGGGTGACGCCGGGCGAGCACGACCGCAATCCGCCGCACTTCCAGCTACGCAGAGCCGAGAATCCTGACTTCTCGGCGTGGCAGGAGCCACACGGCAACAGCTATGCACGGCTTCCATTCGCATCTGCAGGATGAAGGCGAGCTGGCCAAGGATATCGCAATCTATTACGGCATGATCTCGCTGATGGACAAGTATATCGGCGCGATCGTCGACAAGCTGGATGCGCTGGGGCTGGCGGAGGACACGCTGGTCGTCTTCACATCGGACCACGGGCATTTCTTCGGACAACACGGGCTGATTGCGAAGGGTGCGTTCCACTATGAGGACCTGATCCGCGTGCCGATGATCGTGCGACAGCCGGGCGCGGTGCCAGCAGGCGTGGAGAGCGATGCCTTGCAGTCGCTGGTGGACTACGCGCCGACATTTCTGGGTGCGACGGGACAGAATCGTTCCGTTCACGATGTCGGGCGTGGACCAGTCGGCGGTCTGGCGGGGAGAAGTGGAGGCGGCGCGGGATCATGTGCTGGTGGAGAACCGCCATCAGCCGACGACTGTGTTCGCGAACACGTATGTGGATGAGCGCTACAAGATCACGGCGTACTACGCAGCAGGAGTATGGTGAGCTATTCGACCTGCTGCTGGACCCGGGCGAGGTTCGCAATCTGTGGGACGATGCGGAGTATGCCGGCCTGAAGGCGGAGTTGCTGCTGAAGCTTGTGCAAGCGGAAATGGGCGCGCAGCCGTTGTACATGCCGCGGATTTGGGCGCTTAGGCGTCGGGATGGGACGCTGATTGGCGCTGATGTTGCTGATCGAGGCCGATCCGTGTCGTGTGAATCAATCCGACGCAGCGATACAATGAACTGTGATTCGCGTTCGGCGCTCGTGGAAATCGAGCGCCTCTCCGACAGTCTTGATCTTGATCAACACTACACAATACAGAAAGGCATGGCCTGAAGATGCCGAAGATTACACTTCTTGGCGCGGGGAGTACGGTATTCGCTAAGAACCTGATGGGCGATATCCTGAGTTATCCGGAGCTTGCGGAGTCGACAATCAGCCTCCACGACATCGACGAGGAGCGGCTGCACACATCGGAGATTGTGGCGCACAAGGTGGCGGAGGCGGTGGGCGCCAAGCCGGTGATCGAGGCGACGACGGACCGGCGCGAGAGCCTGGATGGCGCGGACTATGCTATCTCCATGATCCAGGTGGCGGGGTACAAGCCGGGCACGGTCGTCGATTTCGAAATCCCGAAGAAGTATGGACTGCGGCAGACCATCGCCGACACGCTGGGCATCGGCGGCATCATGCGCGGGCTGCGCACCATCCCCGTGCTGTTGGACATGTGCGCCGATATGGAGGAGCTTTGTCCGGACGTGACGTTCCTGCAGTATGTGAATCCTATGGCGATGAACTGCATGGCCATCGACCGGGCGTCGTCGATTAAGACGGTTGGACTCTGCCACAGCGTGCAGGGGACAGCGGAGCAGCTAGCCAGAGATATCGGCGTGCCGATTGAGGAGATCAATTTCTTCTGTGCGGGCATCAACCATATGGCGTTCTATCTGCGCTTCGAGCGCAACGTCAACGGTGAGATTGAGGATCTGTATCCCGAGATCCGCAAGGTCCTCGACGAGGGGCGCGTTCCCGATTGGAACTTGGTACGGTATGAGATGTTCAAGCGGCTTGGCTATTTCGTGACCGAGTCGAGCGAGCACTTCGCCGAATACGTGCCGTGGTTCATCAAGCGGGACCGGCCCGACCTGATCGAGGAATTCAACGTGCCCCTGGACGAGTACATCACCCGCTGCGAGAATCAGATCGCGGGGTGGGAGCGGATGCGAGCGGACATGGAGGCTCCGGATTCCAAGATACCGGTGCGACGCAAGCCACGAGTATGGCTCCGGCATCATCCACAGTATCTACACGGGCGAGCCGCGCGTTATCAACGGAAACGTGGGCAACTACGGGCTGATCGAGAATCTTCCCGAAGGATGTTGCGTGGAAGTGCCGTGCCTCGTCGACAAGAACGGCGTGCAGCCGGTGGCCGTGGGCGAGCTTCCAGCGCACCTGGCGGCGATGATGCAGACGAATATCAACGTGCAGGAGATGACTGTGCAGGCGGCGCTGACCGGCGAGCGGGAGTATATCTACTACGCTGCGATGCTGGATCCGCACACCGCGGCCGAGCTAAGTCTCGACGAGATCTGGAATCTGGTCGACGATCTGATTGAGGCGCACGGGGAGTGGTTGCCTGCGTATCACTGAGCGGGTGAGTAGGCGACGACTGCCTCGGCGCATACGTGGATTCCCGCGTGCGTGGGAATGACAAACTCGTTGATGGTTGCGTGCGCCGATATGACACGTAGTCGGTTCCGTTCGGTAGCGTCGCATCCTTCTTGGGTATTCGCGTGTCCGGGAATCCACATAGGGGCAAGCCGGGCAGTTTAGGTTCGCATGGCGAGGGGAGAACGCATGAAGTCTGACCTTGACAGATTGATGGCGGAGCGGGAGCTGGACGGGTTCCTGGTGATTGGCGACTCGGACGGCAACCCGGTGATGAACTACCTGACCGGCGGCGCGCATCTGGAAGGCGCGACCGTTGTCAAGGTAGCAGGAAAGCCGTTGACGCTGCTGCACGGATCGATGGAACGGGATTCAGTGGCGGCCAGCGGGTTGCGCTTGGTGGACAGAGATCAGACCTACAACCGCTTTCAGTTGCTGCAGAAACACGAGGGCGACCAGCTTGCCGCTTCGGTGGAGTACTACTCCGCCGTGATGGCTGACCAAGGGTTGTCGGGGCGCATCGGCGTCTACGGCCGGGCCGATGCAGGAGCCTCGTACGCGCTGCTGCGACGGCTGCAGGAGGCGAATCCGGCCGTCGAACTCGTGGGCGAGTACGGCGACTCGCTGTTCACCGAGGCACGTGAGACCAAGGACGCGCCGGAGTTGGCGTACCTGCTCGAAGCCGGGCGACTGACGTGCGAGGTGGTCGGCGAGGTGCAGGCGTTCATCCAGGACTGCGCAGTCCGCGACGAAGTCGTAGTCCGCTCGGATGGCGAAGCGCTGAC
Source organism: uncultured Chloroflexia bacterium (assembly GCA_963752485.1). Classification (GTDB taxonomy): domain Bacteria; phylum Chloroflexota; class Anaerolineae; order Caldilineales; family Caldilineaceae; genus JASGTU01. The sequence goes on along the minus strand of CAVVYP010000004.1, from coordinate 410,161 downwards.
GATTGGCGACGTGAAGGCGTTCATGCGCACACGGTTCATGGTGCACGGGCTGATCGAGGACCACGACACGATTTTCAGCCAGGGTGCGGATGCTGCCGTGCCGCACAACACGGGCAACCCGAGCCAGCCTCTGCGTCTGGGACAAGAGCATCATCTTCGACATCTTCCCCAAGCTGCCGAGCGGATACTTCTCAGACATCACGCGCACGTGGTCGTTGGGCTATGCAACGGACGAGGTGCAGGCGGCCTGGGATGAGTGCAAGGAGATATTCGACAACGTGATGCGCGAGTTGGCGGTGGGCGTACCGTGCCGGACTGTGCAAGAGATGACGTTGGACTTCTTCGAGGCGCATGGTCACCCGACGACGCGAACGCACCCGGGATCCGCATGAGGGGTATGTGCACAGCCTGGGTCACGGGATCGGTCTGGACATACACGAGATGCCGCGCTTGAGTCACGTGGCCGGAAACGATACGCTGTTCCAGCCAGGCCATGCGTTTAGCGTGGAGCCGGGGCTGTATTATGCAGGACGCGGATTCGGTGTACGTGTGGAGGATTCCGTGGCGTTTGATGAGGCGGGGGAGCTGGTTTTGTTGACGGAGTACCCGCACGACTTGGTCGTGCCAATGCCCAGGGCATAGGCTGCCGCGTACACGTGCTGAACAGTAGGGGCCGAGATTTAGCGCGGCCCCTACTGTATTGTGTGAGCACTGATCAATAGCTCACGCGGTCCGCACCTTCGGCGCGGGCGGTTTCGAACTCGATGACGTCATCCAGGATTTCGGTCAGGTCGTGGCGGGGCTGCCACTGAATCGCCGCGTAGAGCTTGCTGGTGTCCGGTACGCGGCGGCGCATGTCCTCAAAGCCGGGTGCGTACGCCTCATTGTATGGGATGTGGCGGATCTCGGAGGGCGACTCCGTGCGCGCCAACACCGCCTCCGCCAGTTGGTTGATAGTCACCTCTTGGTTGCTGCCCACGTTGTAGATTTCGCCGGCCGTGTGTTCCGGCGTCGTGAGCAGAGCCTCCAATGCACGTACTGTATCGTAGACGTGGCAGAAGCAGCGGGACTGTTCGCCGTCGCCATAGACGGTGATGGGCTCGCTATGCAACGCCTGGCGCACGAAACGGGGCACGACCATACCGTAGCGACCGGTCTGGCCGGGTCCGACGGTGTTGAAGAAACGGACAATGGTGACCGGTAACTGGTATTCGCGATGAGCGGCGAGGCCGAGGAACTCGTCCAGCAGTTTGCTCGCCGCGTATGACCAGCGGCTGTGGCTGGATGGGCCCGAGCACGAGGTCGTTGTCTTCACAGAACGGGATCTGTGCGCTCTTGCCGTAGACTTCGCTGGTGCTGGCGAGCAACGTGCGGCAACGGTAGCGCCGCGCCGCGTTAAGCACGGCGTGCGTGCCCAGCACGTTGGTCTCGATCGTCTCGGTGGGCCGTTCGACGACGAGCTGTACGCCGACGGCGGCGGCGAGATGGACGATGGCGTCGGCCTGGCTGGCCAGCCGGTCGAGGACGAGTGCGTTGCTGAGGTCGTCGATGGCGAAAGCGAAACCGTCGTTCGGTAGAAACGGCTCGAATATTGGCGAAGCTGCCCGTGCTGAGATTGTCGAGCACGGAGACTGTGTCTCCGCGGGCGAGGAGCGTGCGCGTTAGGTGGCTGCCGATGAAGCCGGCGCCGCCGGTGATGAGTACGTGCATGACGGTTCCTGTGTGGCTGTGACTGGACCGGCCGAGATGTCTGGCGGGCATTATACCAGTGGAGCGCGGAGGGGTGGAAAGGCTCGCGATTGCCGGCGAATCGGCTATGCGCCCGAAGACGAGCCATCGCGCCTCGGAGAATTGCATCCACGCGAATGGCGCGGCTGTTGCCGGAAACCCTCGACCGTTTGACGCGCTCTATACCGAAATGTACAATGGGCGGGCAATGCAGCGAGAAGATTTTCGTCTTGAACTAAAGATCGAGCCAACGGACTATGGGCACGTCACGCGTGTACGTTCCGTGGCCCACTATCCAGAGTCTGCGCCTCTTGAGCTGACGGTGACGCGGCGCGAGCTTGCGCGAACTGCACGAGGCGCTGCGCGCTGCCCCCGCCGCGGACGCGTTCCGGCATACGCTGATCCAGGAGCAGTTACAGGAGTGGGGCGGCCGCCTCTTTGACGCTGTCTTTCGCGATGATGTGCTGGAGTGCTATCGGTCCCGCAAGCGAGAGGCGGACGGCGCGGGCAGGGAGTTGCGCGTGCAGCTCGACCTGACGGACATGGCCGAGTTAAGTGTATTGCCCTGGGAGTACCTATTTGACCGGGGCCGGCAGGAATTCGTTGGTTTGTCCGCAGGCACGCTCTTTGTGCGCTACGCGGGGTTGATGCACCGGTTGAGTCCGCAGGAACGAACCGGCCCGTTGCGTGCGCTAGTGATCATTCCCAGCCCGGACGGCTATCCCGCGATCGACGTACAGCGAGCGTGGCTGGGGCTGTTGGATGAGATTGACTATCTGGCGCGGGAGAAGAAGCTGGTCGTGGAATGGCTGCAGAAACCCACGCTATTTGACCTGCGACAACAGCTCCGCCAGAACGAGTATCACATTCTGCACTTCATGGGCCACTGCCTTGTTGACGGCGAGACAGGCGAGGGCCAGCTTGTGTTTGAAGATGAAGTGGGGCGCGGGCGGATTGTGGGAGGCGAACATTTCGGCTCGCTGATGCGCGACCATTTTTCGCTTCGATTGGCGCTGTTGACGGGCGGCGACGCTTCTCACGGCGCAACGCAGCGCACTATCGGCAGTGGCTTCGGTTTCCTGGACGTGGCCGAGCGACTAGTGAAACGGGGCATGGGCGCGGTGGTGACAACGCCGTATGACATGCCGAGCCGAGAGCTGATTGCGTATATGTCCAGGTTCTACGCGGATCTGGCAGACCTGATGCCGGTGGACAGGGCCGCAGCGCGGGCGCGCACCGCGCTGCGTGAACAGCGCATTTGGTGGGGCGTGCCGACGCTCTACACGCGGGCGCCGGACGGCAATCTGTTCGGTAGGGCCAAGAGCGAACTTGAGCAGTTGCCGGCGGACGCCGAAGAGAACATTGCATTTCGATTGAGCGCTCTGCGCATCCGCACGGCGTCACGCGAAGCCATGGCGCGGTGGAGTGATGAGCTGGCGGAATCCAGACTGAAACGACGACTCGAAAAGGACTAATCGCATGTCAAAGGCCAACGTTGGCTTGATTGGGCTCGCGGTCATGGGCCAGAACCTTGTGCTGAACATGGAGCGCAACGGCTATACGGTGGCGGTCTACAACCGCACCACCTCCAAGATGGAGGATTTCGTGGCCGAGAACCCAGGCAAGAAGCTTGTACCCTGCGTGACCTTGGAGGAGTTCGTCGAGAGTTTGGAGCGTCCGCGCCAAGATCATGATCATGGTGCAGGCGGGCCGGGGCGTGGATGCCGTGCTGGAAGGTCTGTTGCCGTTGTTGGATGAGGGTGACCTCGTAATGGACGGCGGCAATTCGTACTACCGGGACACAGAGCGACGCAGCGAGGAGATCGCGCCCACGGGCATCAACTTCATGGGCGTGGGCGTGAGCGGGGGTGAGGAAGGCGCGTTGTGGGGCCCGAGCATTATGCCGGGCGGCCCGCGTCCTGCCTGGGAGATGGTGGAAGACCTGCTGAAGGCGATCGCGGCCAAGGCGCCTGAGGACGGCAAGCCTTGCGTGACGTATCTCGGTCCGCGCGGCGCGGGGCACTATGTGAAGATGGTGCACAATGGAATCGAGTACGGCGACATGCAGTTGATCGCTGAGGCCTATGCGATTCTGAGCGGCGTGCTAGGGCTGGACGCAGCGGAGCTGGCCGATGTCTTCTCGATGTGGAATGAGGGCGTGCTGGACAGCTATCTGATCGAGATCACGGCCAAGAACTTCGCCAAGATCGACGAGGAGACCGGGAATCATCTGGTGGACCTGGTGCTGGACACGGCGGCGCAGAAGGGCACCGGCAAATGGACGAGCCAGGATGCCTTCGACCTGGGTGCGCCGATTCCGACGATCAACAGCGCTGTTGTGGCCCGCATCGTTTCCAGCATGAAAGAGGAGCGAGTGGCCGCGTCCAAGGTGCTGCCGGGACCGGACACCCCGGCGTATGCGGGCGGCCGCGCCGAACTGATCGACATGGTGGGGCAAGCGCTGTACGCCAGCAAGATCAGCGCCTATGCCCAGGGGATGGCGATGTTGCGCATGGCGAGCGAAGAGTATGAGTACGGGCTGGACCTGGCGGAGATCGCGTCGATCTGGCGTGCCGGATGCATCATCCGCGCCCGGTTCCTGAACCGCATTACGGAGGCGTTCGAGCGCAATCCCGATCTGCCCAACTTGATGCTGGACGATGAGTTTCGGACGGCAGTGAGTGAGCGGCTGCCCGCGTGGCGGCACGTGGTGCAGACAGCCATAGGGATGGGCATTCCGGTCCCGGCGTTCAGCGCCAGCCTGGCCTACTACGACAGTTACCGCAGTGAACGCCTGCCCGCGAACCTGACGCAGGCGCAGCGCGATTTCTTCGGTGCGCATACGTATGAACGTATCGACCGGCCGGGCGTTTTCCATACGGACTGGGAGTCCAGCTAACCGCCATGTCCAGACAGGTGGTCAGATGGGGCGCACTCTTCGTGGTTGTACTTGTGTTGGGCGTGGGCTGGCTCTGGTTGAGCCGCGTTCCGCTCACTGTGCAGGCCGAGAACGCGATCCCGAGCCGGCGATCGGCTACGTCGCGCCGGATTTCGCACTGACGACGCTGGAGGGTGAAGAGTTCAGCCTTCGCGAGATGCGGGGGACGCCGGTTGTGCTGAACTTCTGGGCGACGTGGTGCGGACCGTGCCGGCGCGAACTGCCTGCGTTGCAAGCGGCCGCGGAGCGGTATGACGGAGAGGTGCTGATTGCCGGCGTGGACCAGGGCGAGGCTGCGGCGACTGTGCAGTCCTTTGTCGACGAATTGGGGCTGACGTTCCCAATCCCGATGGATGCCGACATGGACGTGGCGCAGGAGTACAACGTCAAGGGGATGCCGACAACCTACTTCGTGGATGCGGACGGCGTGATCCGTCATATCTGGACCGGCGAGATGAACAGCGTGACGCTGGCCGAGGGCATTGCAAAGATTTGGCCGTGAGCACCGGACCTCCGAAAGCCGGCGATCTAGGTTCACGCACGTGTAGGACTGACAGAAGCGGCTGAGGGACGTGTACCCTGTTTGAAGTTAAGAGGATCGATTGCTGCCGGAGCGCGCAGGGTTGCGCTCCGGCAGCGCTATTGTCGCCATAAGGATCAGCACCCAGACGATCATCAGGTCGGGCAAGGCGAAGCTGGCGTCGATGAGCCCGTGCGCCAGGGCGGCGACCCCAGCAGCCAAGAAGCCAAGACTGAGAACAGCTTCGGGCGGTGATGCCTGTGCGCAGGCTTGTGCCGTCTGCCAGCGTGCGCACAGGCCGATAGCGAAGAGAGCGACGGCGCCTGCCAGGCCGGCCAGACCGATGCGCGTCCACCAGTCCAGGAGCCAGTTGTGGGGATGGTTCAGGTTGGGCTCTTGCCACGCTTCGGGCAGCAGGTAGGTGCTGCGATAGGCGTAGAGGAAGTTGTCCGGCCCGACGCCGAGCAGCGGGTGATCGAGCGCCATCTGCCAGGAGCTGCGCCATAGCTGGAGGCGCAGGTAGCCTGTGCCCTGGGAGAAGTCAAGCAGGCCGCGGAAGCGCTGCGTGCCCAGGAACGGCGCAAGAACGACGACGATGGCGATGCCGGCCGCGGCCAGCCACAGAAGCGGACGGCGGGAGCGACCCTGTTTGGGCAGGAGGATCAGCCCGCCGATCCAGAGGACAAGGAGGCCGGCTGGGACGCCCAACAGTAGCGCTCCCTTGCTGAACGTAAGCGCCAGCGCAAAGGCCTGCGCAGCGGCTGCCACGGCGAAGGCGACGCGGGCCCTGCCTGTGGGCAAGAACGCGGCGAGCGACAACGTGACGAGGAACGTGCGTTCCAGGTAGAGCGCCAGGTTGTTGGGCGAGCCGTAGAAGGCGCGGATGCGCTGCACGCCCTCGGCGCTGATGAGCATAGTACCGGATGCGTACTGGGCAAGGCCGGCAAGGGCGATGACAACGCCGCCCGCAATCCAGGCGATTGCGATCAGCCATAGGTCGCTTCGTCCGGCGGAGGGCGAGCGCAGTGAAGCCATCAGCAGGATTGCGAACAAGCCGGCGCTGAGAAAGACGGTACGCCATTCGTAGAGGGCGACGTCGCGGTGGTCCGATGCAACGGCGGAGACCAGCGCTAAGCCCACGAGGGCCGCCAGGAGCATGCTACGTGTGCGCACGTGTCCCGCGTTGGGTGGTGGCGTGTGCTTGTGCGGTGGGGTTGTGAGCAACCAGTGTGCACTGGCGACGCCGAGACCTACCAGCAGCAAGCTGTCGATCAGGCCTAGGGCGCGACCGGGCAAAATGGGCGCGGTGAAGCTGAAATAGAACGGCAGGGAGAAGGTGAGCGCGGCAGTCCAGATTGCAGGATGCGCCAAGGACAGAACGCCCAAGCCTGCGAGACCCGATACGGTCAACAGCCAGGACGCGCTGATGACGCCGGTGGCGGCAAGCAGGAAGAAGGCGCTGGACAGGAGCAGCCTGCTGCGCTGCGACAGGCCGGGCAGCAGCAGCCATGCCAGGCGCAGGCGAATCTGCGCTACGGTGCGGCTGTCAGCGCTGCTCCTGGCCGCTGTCTGCACGGACGGGACCAGCAGGGCCAGTGCGAACAGCATGAGCGCGACGCCGGGCCAGACGGGCAGGGACGGCCTGGGTAGGGCATCGACGGCGACTGCCCGAAGGGGCGTTTGGCCCCATCCACGCCAGACTTCAATGCGAGCTTCGTGGGTAGGCGCTGGGTCTGCGCACGGCATGTACCCGCACCCACTCGGGGCTGGGGAATCCCTCCACCTGTTTTTCGGGCGCATAGAAGGTTCGATAGCCGGCGGGCGCGCCGGCTGCAACGTCGTTGCCTCGGATGTAGGGCAGGAGGTTCGCGGGCTGCCCGTCCACGGTGACGTAGACGTACGACCAGTAGTCGCCAACGGCGAGATTCAGCGCCAGTTCCGCGCCGGAGTAGGTGAACGTGAGCACGCCGGATGGCTCCAGCCAGGGGTCAGCCGGCTCGGGCGGGTCTGCGCCGGTTTGAGTCATGCGCCAACCGTCGCTGTAGAAGAGCGCTGGGCTGTCCATGGACGCGACGGAACCGGACGTCAGGGCCTGGACTGCCTCGGGTGGGAGCGTCGGTTCGGAAGGGCTGCCTTGTTGCCGGGCGTAGAGGCCCAGGTGAACCCGGCAATGAGCAGAAGAACTGCGATCCACGAGCGGAGCGAAGGCGGATGTTGGGCAGGTTCAGGGTCATTGCGTGAGGCGTCGCCAGCCATGGGTGCATGGTATCACCGGCAGGAATCGCGGGCAATTGCGCAGGGCATACAGGCGTAGGCGATGGCGACCGCCAACTTGCGGGTCGAATTGAGTGTCAGTATTTTGACCGAAGAGTTGAGGCAGGTTATAATGAACTTTGTGCCATTTTCCGGCGCACCGAGTAGGAAGAAGTGATGTGGGTCCGTTGCCGAAGAGGAGAACGCCACGTGGACGAGCAGCACAAACGAGATGAGAACCCGCTCGAGGACGCGGCGGCAGCGATGAGCGAGGGCGTGTACGGCACAACGGTCGAAGTTGAGCAGGCCTCGAAGAGTCGCGTGGAAGGCGGCCAGGTGCGCATGGTCGATTCGGCCGCAAAGACGGTCTCGGCGAGCGCGCTGCACATGGAGGATTCTGCGGCGGGCATCGTTCGGTCCGGCTCTGTCGACGTAAGCGACGGTGCCATAGGCGTGGCCGTTGCGTCGGAAGTGCGCTTGCAAGATTCCACAGCGCTGGTGGCGATCGGAAAGACTGTGCATGCGGATGATGTGCGTACACTGATGGTCATTTCAGCGCGCATGAACGGTACGGTCGAGTCTGTCTTCACGCCCATGAGTGCATTGGCGGCGGGCGCCGGACTTGCAGTCGGGCTTGTGTTGTTCGCACGCACGCTGACATGGCTGGTTTCCAGGCCATTTCGCAGACTTCGTCGCGGTTCCGGTGAGGCATAGTCCGGCCCCGAGAGGCTCCTGCGCCGGTTGATAGAATTGCTGTTCGGGACGAATATTCTAGACATTGAATTTGAATACATAGAGGGCAGCAGGGATCTGCTTGGAGGAACTGTTTTATGTCTGAACTGAAAATTGACGCCAAACCCAGGGACATCACGCGGCGCAAGACGCGCCAACTGCGGCGGGACGGCCTGATACCGGTCGTTTTGTACGGCCCGGCCACGGAGACGACGAACTTGCAGGTGAGCGGCCGAGCGCTGGAACGAGTGCTGCAGCACGGCGCGTCTTCACAGCTTATGACCGTTGTGGTTGAGGGCGGGGATACGCTCAACGTACTGGTGCGAGAGATTCAACGTGACCCCGTTTCGCATGCGTATGTGCACGCGGATTTCTATGCCGTGGATATGTCGCAGGATCAACAGGTCAGCATCACCGTGCATGCTGTGGGCGAGCCGGACGAACTGGCGATCGGGCTGATGATGTATCAGGCTCTCGATTCGGTTGAGATTTCTGCGCTGCCGTCTGCGATTCCTGCGAGCATTGAGGTCGATGTGACCGGACTGACTTTGGACCATTCGATCACGATCGCGGACCTGCCGGTTATGGACGGCGTGACCTATTTGGGCGACCTGGACGAGACCGTGTTCACGATGATCACGACCCGCGTCGAGGAAGAAGAGGAAGAGGAGATCGAGGAAGAGGGCATGGAGCCCGAGGTCCTCGGCAAGGGTGGTGTGGACGACGAGGACGAGGAACGGCTCGAAGAGGACGACGACTAAGCGGTTCTGTCCTGCGACTCGCTCGGCGACGTATCCGTTGCGCACGCAATGTGTGCGAGCGGCCACAAAGAGAAGCAACGCCGGTCTCCGTAAGGGGGCCGGCGTTTTGGTATTATGGCGTCGAAGGCAGAGAAGGCGCTACGGGGGCGCGCGTTGGGGTTGGAGTGGCTGCTCGAGGAACTGCATGGGGTCTACGGCGATTCCGTAGATGCGCAGCTCCCAGTGCAGATGAGCACCCGTGCTGAGGCCGGTGTTGCCGACCCGGCCAATCGGTTCGCCCATTGCGACGGCCTGGCCCGGTTGGACGAGAGATTCGTCGAGGTGCCAATATCCCGTGAAGACGCCGCGGCCGTGGTCGAGCAGAATGGCGTTGCCGCGCACCTGGAGCGGCTCGGCGAGGACGACGATGGCGTCCGCGGGTGCGGTGACCGTAATGCCCACGGGGGCGCCGAAGTCCTCACCAGCGTGGTAGCTAGCGTAGGGCCCGCCATTGTAGCTGCGCCGAGTGCCAAAGGGACCTGTGGTCGGGTATTCGACGTCGATGGGCCGTGAGAAGACGTCGGTCCAGAGCAGCTCGGGGCTGTTCTGCGTCCACGACTCTGTGAGACGCGCAAGCTCTGACTGCACGGTCTCCGGATCGAGGAGGGCCCCGCGATCCGGCGGCAAATCGATATTTGCCAGGTCGTACGCGCCTTCGGCCACCGCGATGGGCCACACTTGCGACAGCCTTACTCCATTGGCTGACGCATACGAGAGCGTGAGTGAATAGGGTCCAGACGCCAGCAATGCCGGCACGGGCAGGTACGCGAACTGGCGGAGGGGATCGCCTGCATCCGGCGTGAAGGTGATCGGGAGACCGTTCCAGTCCGCCTGGAGGTCGAGGGGCCTTCGGGTCGTCACAACCACGTATCCGGTTTTGCCCTGCGTGAGGACGTCGGCGAAGGCGACATCGACGATGGCGCCGTATGCGCGGGGCATGGGCGGCGCGTCACTGCCTGGTATGCGAATGGGCTGGCCGGGGAAGAGACGAGCGGAGTCGGGTAGCTCGTTGAGGGCAGCCAAGGCTGCGGGATCCTGCTGGATGCGCTGCGCCACGGAAAGCAGAGTGTCACCGGGCAGGGCGCGCACGACGGGGAGGTTGGCTGCGGCCAGGGCCCCAAGGGTCGCTGCGTCCGGAATGATGAGTATCTGGCCGGGCTCGATCAGATCGACGTTGACGATGCCGTTGGCTGCGACGAGGTCGTCCAGGGTAATGCCGAAGCGTGTGGCGATGCCGAAGAGCGTGTCGCCGGCGACGACCGTGTACTCGACCGGAACCGTCGCTTCCTGGGCCAATGCGTATTGTGGCCGGGACAGGAGAGCTAGCGCAATTGCGACGAAGGCGAACGCGAGCGGCAGCCTCCGAAATGGGAGCGCTGTGCGGCGCTTGCACGCATTTGTGTTGGGGTCCGGCGGCTTGCTCATGGCAATGTGGTCGGTGCGAATCTAGGCGTCGGGCGGCTGAGTGTAAACGCTCGGCTTAAGTATACCGATGTAGGGCAGATTGCGGTAGACCTCGTCATAGTCGAGGCCGTAGCCGACGACAAAGGCATTGGGGATATCGAAGCCAGTCCAGTCGACCTCAATGTCCACCTCGCGGCGTTCGGGCTTGTCGAGCAGGGTAACGATGCGCAGGCTTGCCGGCTGTCGTTCCTGCAGGATGCGCAGGAGGTAGCTGAGCGTGTGTCCGCTGTCGATGATGTCCTCCACGAGGACCACGTTGCGCCCTTCGATCGGTTTGTTGAGGTCCTTGAGGATGCGGACGACGCCGCTGCTCTGCACGTCTGTGCCGTAGCTACTGGTCGCCATGAAATCGATCTCGTGGGGGATCCTGATGTAGCGAATGAGATCGGCCATGAAGATGATGCTGCCCTTGAGAACGGAGATCAGCAGCAGGTCCCTTCCGCGATATTCTTCCTCGATCATCTGCCCCAATTCGCGGATGCGGTTCTGAAGCGTCACCTCGTCGACCAACACGCGTTCGATGTCGTCGTCGAGCGGTGAGTTGTGGACGGAAGTGACCAGGTCCGTGGGCATAGGGGATCCTCCTCGTTTACGGCGCTAGGGCATCAGATAGGGCATGAGCGGGAGACTCAACGGATTGCGAACAGGGGGCGCCGGATCGATCGGACTCTCCAGGTGGGCGTCCGACGGCGGGGCCGGGATGGCCGCGGCATCCAGCGTAGCCACCTGGTCCAATGGGCCCGCCGCCGTCACGAGCGGCGCGTGGACCCAGGCGAGCGCTACAGCGGGCTGCGCCGAGTCCGGCTGGACAACTTCGTACTGCACCTGCCACCACAAGGGTTCGCCTGCATCGGCGCCGACGATGGGCAAAGGGACTCCCTTTGCTACCTGACCCAGCGTCTCATATTCAGTGCCTGGGCCGGCGCGCAGGTTCAGGAGCGCAACATCGACGAAAGCGGTCGGCGTGACGACCGCGGGCGGTGGCGCGGACTGTGGGACCTCAGCAATGGCGGGTGGGGTGACGATGGATGCAGCCTGGGCTACCGGAGCCGCCGCACCCTTGAACGCACCGCTCCACGTGGCGGACAGGCCGAGAAACTGGTCGCCGTAGGCCGCACTGGGCTCGATGTAGGTGCCCTCGGGCCATTCATTGAAGCTGTTGATGACGATCCAGTTGGGGTGGCTGGCGATGGCCGCTTGCCAGGACTGGGCGAAGTATCCGCCCTCGGCGCGATCGCGGGCGAAGCCGGAGGACCGAATGCGCGTGTCGTTGTAGCCGGGCATTACGGTGGCGACCCAGAGCTTGGGCGTTCCGAAGTTCTGTGACGCGGACGCGACGAGTCCGGCGTACTTGGCATTGACCGCTGTCAGATCGGCGGGCGGATTCCATGTGTTGCTGTAGAGGTGATGGCCGTCAAAGACCTGCAGGTAGCTCGGGTCAACGCCTTCGGAGACCCACAGGTTCTGATAGGCGGGGTCGGCCTGGTCGCGGATGGAGCGCCACGTGTCGGGGCCGTAGACGGATGGACGCCAGAAGAAGACGACAGGCCGTCCGTCCGCGCGCAGGTAGGCTGGGTGAGCGGCGTGCACCGCGTTCAGGTGGTGCAGTGCGGCGGTGACGTCGGAGACGCCGCCGAAGAATGGCGAATCCGTTTCAAAGAGGACGCCGATACGAAAATCGCGTGCGGCCGCCTCGTCCAGGAGGGCGGCCAGGTTGCCCTCGGTCTGGTTGCCGCCGCCGGGCCCGTACCAGGCGACGAGAAAGGCGTCAATGCCGGCAGCTTTGGCTTGGTCGATATGGCGCGCCATGGCGGCGCGGTCTCTGCTGGCGTACGTTTGGGCCGGCAGGTCGCTGAGGCGCTCGTAGCTCCAGGAGCTTTCGTCGTACCAGGTGTAGTAGAAGGCGAGTACGAGGGGCTGGGCTGTGCTCTGCGCGTGGGGACCCCGGAGCGGGCTTGCCGCGACGGCGCGAGGGAGAGCTACGCCAGCGAGCATGCCCAAGGCAGCGACGAGCAGGCCAATGCGGAGTCTATATGAGATTGCAGATCGTCGATACAGGGTCAAACCGGATATCCCTCTGCCGGCCATGCGGACGGGCTGAACCGTGGACGTGTGCTAATGCGTGCGTTGTGTCGATGGTAACATGCCGTTAGGGTACGGGCCAAAATGGTCGGCTGCGCAGGGCGGTGCGCACGCGCACATTTTGATGCCGCGGCGGGGTGGAGCGTCGTTGGAAGGCTGCGGCGGGTCAGAGCGGCGTGGAGGCATTTGGAGGTCGGCGGCATTGGACGTGTTACACAATGTTACGGATTGTTACGCTCTTGCGTTTTCATTTTGGCCTCTGATGGGCGGTGAGGATGCGACTCAATGTCGCATCGGCAATCTGTATTGCTGATATATGAGTATAGTCAAGAAAACTTGGCATATTAGATTGCGGAGCCTGGCGTACGCTGGCGTGTGCTAGCTCCGTGCGGACTGGATGGTCGGCAATTCCAGCAGTTCGCCGAGGATCATGGCGGTGGCGCCCCAGATGATCTGGTCGCAGATGACGAAGTAGGGGACCAGCGCTGTGCGCCCGCGCACGTCGCGTTGTTCACGGTGCAGGTTGGCGGGGTCCAGGAGCGCGCTGAGCGGCGTTTCGATGAGCTTGGCGACTTCGCGTTCGTCGGCCTGGAAGTGTGGGCGTGCGTCTGTCCAGCCGACCGCCGGGTAGACGATGTTGTTACTGGCGCCAATGTAGAGGGAACTGAGCTGGCCCAGTACGGCCACTTGGCTTGGCGGAACGCCGATTTCCTCTTCGGCCTCGCGCAGCGCGCAGGCCACTACGCCGGCGTCAACGTCTTCGATGCGACCGCCGGGCAGAGCAACTTGACCGCTGTGAACGCCCCGGTAGGTGGGGCGCAGGATTAGGGGCAGGAAGATGTCGTCGTCGTGCGGATAGAAGAGGATGAGGACGCCGTTTACCTTTGCGCCGGCGTGTGGACGGGTGCTGTGGCCGGCTTCCCTGCGCGGAATGGGCGCCATGTTGAACTGGGCGCGTTCGCCGGGCAGGGGGCCGGCCAGGTCGCGGGCGAGACCCTGGGGGAAGGGGTGTGCAGGCGCGATCATGTGACGTGGCAGATCAAACCCGAGAGGTATTCGCCTTCGGGGAACGTAATGGCGACCGGATGGTCCGGGCCCTGGCGCAGGAATTCGAGGATCTGCATATCGCGCCCGGTGTCCAATGCGGCGCCGAAGACGACTTTCTGGAAGAGGTCGGCGCTGACGAGGCCGCTGCAACTGAAGGTGGCGAGGATGCCCTGCGGCTTGAGGAGGCGCATGGCTTGCATGTTGATCTCCTTGTAGCCGCGCAGTCCGCGATCCAGCCCGCCGCGGTTGTGGACGAATTTGGGCGGGTCGACAATGATGACGTCGAAGCCTTCGCCGTCGGGATCGATGACAGAATGATCGCGCAGGACTTCAAAGACGTCGCCGGCGATGTTGTCGGAGTCGTCGTCCGGGTCGAATCCGTTGAGGCGTACGTTGCGTTCGCCGAGGACCAGCGCGTCGTAGCTGCTGTCGATGTTGGTGACGTGGCGGGCGTCGTTGTGCAGAGCGTGCACGGCGAAAGCCCCAGTGTAGCTGAAGGCGTTTAGGACGCGAGCGTCTGTGCAGTAGGAGGCGACGCGACGGCGGTTCTCGCGCTGGTCCGTGTAGAAGCCGGTCTTCTGGCCCTGTACGACGTCGACGAGAAACTTCAGTCCGTGTTCTTCGATTTCGATGAGGTCGGGCGGGGACCCGCCCGTGAGCGGGCCATCCGCGCCTGGGAGGCCTTCTTGTTTGCGGGCGGCCATGTCACTGCGTTCGGTGACGCTGCGGCAGCCGGTGAGATCGTGCAGCCAGGCGGCGATGGCGGCCTTGCGGGCGTCGATGCCACGGGAGCCGGCTTGGAGGACGAGGTGATCGGCATACTTGTCTACGACGAGGCCGGGCAGATAGTCGTTTTCGGCGTTGACGAGGCGGAAGGCATTGGAGTGGGCGTCGAGTTGGCAGCGGGTGCGTACGTCGATGGCCTGTTGCAGGCGACCGCACCAGAAGTCTTCGTCGAACGTCTCGTCCTGGTCCCAGGAGAGGAGGCGCACCTGGATCTGGCTGGCGCGATTGAGGAAGCCATAGGCGAGAAATTGGCCGCGTGCATCGCACACGGGCGCGATGGCGCCGTCGTCGACCTCTTTGGGGAGGGTGCGGATGGAGCCGCTGAATATCCACGGATGGCGCTGGCGCACGGGTTTGTCGCGCCCGGGCTTCAGGATGACGGCGTCTGGAAAATCGTTAGCGGTCATTGGCGGGAGAGCCCTCGTGTTCATTGCTTGACTTCGTGGCGTTGGACATCTTGTTGTCGGCTTCCTTGTCGCCGGTCACTGGTATCGCCGGTCGTGGGCGGTTCGGTCTCCCAGCCGTGCCGGGTAATGGTCACGATTCTGTCCGGCAAGCGGATCGTGAGTGTGGCAGGATTGTAGTCGAACTCCTGTTCACCGCCCGGCGTCGTCACTACGCCGCGGACCGATTCTTGGCTGCGATGGCTGAAGCGGGCGGTGTAGCGATTGTGGATGAGCCAATAGGTGAAGGGCTTTACGTTTGCGCGCATGGGGTCCCTTCCGTCTGGGGCGCGTCCGACGCTAGGGCGGGTCGCCATTCCAGGCAGAGGACGCGGCGGGTATCTGCGGTGATGCGCACGTCGTGGGCGATGGCGTGGCCACACACCCAGATGACGGGGCAGGTGGATGGGGAATCGTGGCGTTGGTCGATTACGACGGGCCAATGCGTGCGCAGGGACGGTGGCGTCTTGCGATCTGTGAAGTAGTCGCCGAGGCTCTTGTGCTTGCCGCACATGCCTAGAGGCGAGAAGCGCATTCCGTCCGAAGGGACGGTCAGTGCGGGCGCATCTACGCGGCCGGCATCCAGGAATGCGCGCCAGGGATCGCGGTTCGTGCGCCAGTGCAACGGCAGTTCGTCGACAGCGAGAATGCGGCAGCGGAGTCTCCAGTCCTCGCTGAACTGGTATACGCCGGGCGCAGCGAGCGGGTGGGGCAGACGGATGTGCGGCCGCAGGTCTGTCAGGAGCGGATGGTGCGGGCGCCAGGGAAGAACGCCGCGCGCATGGATGCTCAACAGAGCCGGGCGTGCGGCGGTCTCTGAGAGGACGGTCCACATTGCGTCCTGTGCGAGGGTATGCGGTCCGCGAGTGTATGCGCCGTCGTGCAGTTGCCAGATCAACTCCTCGAGCGTGTCGAAGCCGAGGTCACGGGCGTCGAGCGCCATCTGTTCACAGGCCAGCCGAAGCACGCCGCGCTGGGCTGCCAATGCCAGGCGTGTGAAGACTTCGAGGTCGAGCACGTATCGGTGCGGCGGCTCGGCGTTGACGGTGACCGATGCGAGGGCGCTACGGTCCAGCGACTCGGTGCGCTCGGCTTCGGGTGCGAGCAGGTCGGCGGTGCGTGCGAGCGTCGCGACGATTTGCGGATTCAGATTGGCGAGCGCGGGCAAGGTTTCGTGGCGCACGCGGTTGCGCAAATGGGCGACGTCCTGATTTGTGGGGTCTTCACGGTACGAGAGGCCGAAAGCATGAAGGTAATCCATCACCTGAGTGCGGCGCACGTGCAGGAGCGGACGAACCAGGCGCACGTCGGGTGCGTGCGCGGTTGCGCCGGCGTCTGCTTCGGTGGCGTCGAGGACTCGCACCCAGGGCATACCGCCGAGGCCGCGCAGTCCGGCTCCGCGCAGCAAGTTCATGAGCACGGTTTCAGCCTGGTCGTCCATGTGGTGGGCGACGGCGACCGTGGGTGCAGATGCGGACCCGGATGCGAGCTCGCGGGCGAGCTGCGCGAGGTAGGCGTAGCGGGCAGCGCGGGCGGCGGCTTCCAGGCCGCGGGCGTCGTCGTGGAGGGACTGGCCGTCGAGTCGGTGCAGGTTGAACGGTACGCCGAGCCGGCCGGCGAAGTCCGCAGCGAATTCGGCGTCGCCGGCGGAGCCGGCGCGCAGTCGGTGGTCGACGTGGGCTGCATGTCAGGGCCAGGTCCCAGTGTGGAGCCAGCAGGCACAGGGCGTGGAGCAGGCATACGCTGTCCGGGCCGCCGCTGAGTCCGACCACAACGGGAGAGTACGTCGACCCGCCGTGCATGGGGAGGGGAAGCAGTTCGTAGCGACTCTGCGCGGCCCAGATTGCGGAAAGCACGGGATGAGCCGCGTCCGGGATGGTTTCTCGCAGGGAGTCCAGGGAGTTCACACGCGCGATTATACCATAACCAAAGGGGTCAAGTGCTTTTCCGGCCCCAATTTGACTATGGTATAATCTCGGCTAAACACCGGGCAACCAGCTTGTGCGAGAAGCAGGGATCGTTCTTCCCGGTGCGCCGGATGAGGCAGGCAACGGCGGGAGGGCGGTGGTCGTCTCTCCCTTGTTTGTGTGTCCGGAAACTCAGGGCAGGAGCGGGTTCTCCGCACGGGTCAAGAGACAAGTAACCGTCGTTTGAATCCACCATCGAGGCAATCGCTGGCAGCAATGCGCAAGGAAACATAAACGAGTGATCAACCCGTTTGATTGGCTACTTGGACTCTTTTCGCTGGACATTGGCATTGATCTGGGCACGGCGAACACGTTGGTACACGTCAAGAACCGCGGCATTGTGATTAATGAGCCGTCGGTCGTTGCGATTGACATGTCCTCGCGGCGCCGTAACCGAGTGAAGGCGATTGGGAATGACGCCAAGGAGATGGTGGGCCGCACGCCTGCGCACATCGTTGCCATCCGGCCGCTGCAAGACGGGGTGATCTCTGACTTCGATGTCACTGAGCAGATGATCCATCATTTCATCGGCAAGGTGCACGGAAACCGGGCGTTTGGCACGGCGCGGCCGCGGGTAGTGATCGGTATCCCCTCCGGCGTGACGGAAGTGGAGAAGCGCGCAGTGCGGGATGCGGCAATCAGCGCAGGAGCGCGCGAGGCCGGTTTGGTGGAGGAGCCGATGGCGGCGGCGATCGGGGCTGGGCTGCCGGTAACGGAGTCGGTCGGCTCGATGATCGTGGACATCGGCGGCGGTACGACGGAGGTTGCGGTTATCTCGTTGGGCGGCATTGTGGTGAGCCGGTCTATCCGTGTGGCGGGCGACGAGATGAACGAGGACATCGTCAACTATGCGCGACAGAAGTACAACTTGCTGATCGGGCTGCGCATGGCGGAGCGCACGAAAATAGAGATCGGCTCCGCGTATCCGATGGAGCGCGAGCGAACCATGATTCTCCGGGGCCGCAACTTGGTGACGGGCTTGCCGGAAGCGGTGGAGGTGAGCTCGGTGGAGATTCGCGAGGCGCTGTCCGGATCCGTGCAGGTGATTATCGATGCGGTGAAGGCGACGTTGGATGAAACGCCGCCTGAGCTTGTGGCCGATCTGATGGAGTACGGCATCGTGTTGGCGGGCGGCGGCGCGCTGTTGCACGGACTGGCGCAACGCTTGCAGGATGAGACGCGCATGCACGTGTATGTGGCGGATAACCCGCTGACGGCTGTGGTGATGGGCACCGGAATGATTTTGGAGAAGCCTGAATTCTATCAGGAAACGTTGACGAACATGCAGCGCAAGAGTACGATTCGATAGCGGTTTGGTCACATTTTCTGATCGGTCGAACTTCTTGAGCAGCGCTCGCCACTCATTGGCGCCAGCATCCACCCACTATGCGTGATACGGAACGCAGGCCCTGGTCAATCGGCGACATCGGCTTCCGCCTGTTCATTCTTGGACTGGCGGCGCTGGTGCTGATGGCGCTGCAGGTGACCGGGCAATTGGAGCCGGTACAGAGCTTCGTGACGCAGTTGACATCGCCGGCGCAGGTGGGCGCGACGGGCGTTTCCGAGAACGTCACGAACGCGGTGGATTTCGTGCTGGAGTTGCGGCAATTGCGCCAGCGCAACTCGGAGCTAGAAAATATCAATTCGAGCCTGCTGGCGGAGAATTTCGAGCTGCGGGAAGTGGAGCGCGAGAACCAATGGCTGCGCGAGCAACTGTCCTATGCACAGACGCGGCCGGGGTTGGAGTTGCGCGGCGCGCAGATCGTGGCGCGGGTGATTGGACGGGAGAGCAACAACTTCCTTGAGTATATTATGCTCGACCTGGGCCAAGTGCATGGCGTGCGCGTCGGCATGTCGGTGATCACGGACCAGGGCTTTGTCGGTCGTATCAGCGAGGTGACGGACTCAACGTCCAAGGTGCTGTTGATCACCGATGCGAGCAGCGCAGTGAACGCCATCCTGCAGAGCAGCCGGCTCAACGGCGTCGTGCGCGGGACGCCGAGCGGGGACTTGGTCATGGACTATATCCCGCAGGGCGAGGAGTTCAGCGTGGGGGAGGCGGTGCTGACTTCGGGTCTGGGCGGGCGCGTACCGCGAGGGGTTCCGATCGGGCAGGTCGTGGAGATCCGCCAGCGCGACATTGATGTCTTCCAGCAGGCGGTAGTGCGACCGACAGTGGACTTTCCGCGATTGGAGCTGGTGATGGTGGTGACCAATTTCGAACCGCTGGAGGACGTCCCGGACTTGCTGGAGCAGAGCGCCGAGACCGTGGAAGAGGCTGAGGGCGCCGAAGCGTTGCCTGCCGAGGGCGTGGACGTACCTGAAGGAGTGGACGCAACCGAAGGCGTTGACCAACCGGAAGGCGCCGGCGGGGATGCGGCGGACGGGGCAACTCCGTGAACCGGGGTATCCTCTTCTATGTGATGATTCCGCTGGTGTTGACGGCCGGTCTGCTACAGTCGACGGCGGCGGCGCGGTTGGAGATTCGCGGGGTGAAGCCGGACCTGGTGCTGCTGCTGTTGGTGTTGGGCACGCTGATCTACGGCAGCCGCTCGGGCCTGGTGTGGGCCTTTGTGGGCGGTATTGCGCTGGACATCTTCAGCGGCGGCCCGATGGGGGCGTCGAGCCTGGCGTTGATGGCTGCGGTGATGGTGGCGGGTCTGGGGCATCGCACGTTGTCCCGGTACAATTTGCTCGTGCCGCTGTCGGCGATTGCATTGGGCACGGCGACGTATGGGCTGGTCTATCTGGGCATTCTGGCTGTGCTAGACCTGTTTGCGGTTGCGCCGCGTGACGTGCCGTTGTTGCCGACGATACAGTTTATCGTGGCGCCGGCTGCGATCTACAATGTGCTGCTGATGTTGTTGTTCGTACCGTTCCTGAACCGTGTGCCGGAGAGCCAGGGCGTTTAGGCGCGCGCCTGGACCTGGGCGCAGTGCTTCTTCGAAGCGGATCGCACCTTGTTTGACGTAGCGTCTTGTATGGAGTGAGGGTCTGGTTTGGCTGGATTGATTGATCAGGACAACCGCGAAACGCGGGATACATCCACGCTGTCGATGCTCCTATTCCGGGGCGCGGTGGTGTTGGTGTTTCTGTTCATGGTGGGGCGGCTATACCAACTGCAAATCGTGCAGGGTGCGTCCTACCGCGAGCGGGCGGACGACAACCGCTTCGACTTGATCGAGGTTCAGGCTCCGCGCGGCGTCATCTACGATCGCACGGGCAATATCCTGACGCGCAACCGGCCGAGCTTTGAAGTCGGTATTGTGCCGGACGACTTGCCGTTCAACGAGCCGGACACGGAGCAGGACGAAGAGGCGCTGGAGATCGCCAAGGTACTGCGCCTAATTGGCGCGGACACTGACGAGGATGTGGCGCTACGAATTTCGGAGCTCATGTTCTTGCGTTTGGGCCGTGTGGACTTTGCGACCACGGTGAATGATGCAGGTGTGGACCTGGAATACGTGACCGTGCCGGGGCCGGTGCAGCTCGTGTTTCCCGAGGACGGCGGCCCGCCGATTGAGCAGTCGCAGCCGGTCTTGGCCCCGGATATTTCTAGGCCGCTGCCGCTACCCGGCATGGTGGCGCTGGTGCAGCGTGCGGTGGCAATTAGCCGGCAGGGCAGCGCGTCGCGGCCGGTGCCGATCCTGGACTTGCTGGAGCGAGAGAAGGCGTTTGACATCGCTGAGGAAAGCTACCGGCTGCCCAGCGTACGCGTGACTGAGGTTCCTGTCCGAGACTATGTATATGGCGAGTTGTTGAGCCATATGTTGGGATTTATGGGACCGATTCCGGCGGCCGCAGAGGAGAACTATCGGTCGCGGGGGTATTCGAACCCGAACGAGCGGGTGGGCCTGAATGGGCTGGAGTTCAGCTATCAGCGGGAGTTGCGCGGGTTGCCCGGCTATAGGAATGTGGAAGTGGACATTCTCGGCCGCGAGATGCGCACCGTCGGCGAGGTGGCCGAACCTGTGCCCGGGCTGAATCTGATTCTGAATGTGGACCTGCGCTTGCAGCGGGTGATGGTGGAACAGTTGCAGGCGATGATGGACGAGAAGGAAGCGCCATGGGGCTCGGCCATTGCCATGGAACCCCAGACGGGCGCCATTTTGGGTATGGTGAGTCTGCCGTCCTTTGATAACAACATCTTTGCGGAACGCATCGACGAGGATTACCTGTCGCTGGAGAGGGACGAGCGCCGGCCCTTGATCAACTATGCGATCGGGGGGTTGTATCCGCCCGGGTCTACGTTCAAGCTGGTGACGTCGACGGCGGCGCTGGCGGAGGAAATCATCGGTGCGGACACGACGATCGTGGATTCGGGGCCCATCTATTTGCCGAACCGGTATGCGCCGAACGACGCAAGTTTGGCGCAGGAGTTTGTGTCCTGGAACCACAGATTGGGCATCGTGCATGGCGCGTTGAATGTAGTCAATGCAATTGCCTTGTCGAATGACATATTTTTCTACATAATAGGGGGAGGATACCCTCCCACGGAGTTTAGGGGGTTGGGGCAGCGCAAGTTGGCGGAGTGGTCGAGGCTCTTTGGATACGGCGAACCGACAGGCATCGACTTGCCAGGTGAGGTGGGCGTGGAGGTGCCGAACGACCAGTGGAAGCGGCAGCTCTATGCGGAGAGTTGGACCACGGGCGACAGCTATAACATGGCGATTGGCCAGGGCTTCATGTTGTCAACGCCGCTGCAGGTGTTGTTGAGCACGGCGGCCGTGGCAAACGGCGGCACGGTCTACCGGCCACAGATGGTGCGCCAGATTGTGGACGCCAACGGCGGGTTGCAGAGGGACTTCGAGCCGCAGGTGGTCCGTGAGCTGCCGGTGGATGCGGAGGACCTGGAGTTGGTGCGCCAAGGGATGCTGGCGGCGGTCAATGCAGCGGGCGGCACGGCATACGAGTCGCGCATGGAGAACGTCGTTGTGGCCGGCAAGACGGGTACTGCAGAATTCTGTGAGTACATTCCGGAGGAAGAGGACTGCCGCCGCGACGATGAGGACAACTTGCCGACGCACGCCTGGTACTCGGCGTTTGCGCCGTACGATGATCCGGAGATCGCGGTCGTGGTGTTCGTATATGACGGCGGTGAAGGTTCGGCGACAGCGGCGCCTGTGGCCAAGGCGATACTCGAGACGTACTTCAGCGAGGTCAGTCCCCGATAGACCCGGCAGCCTGCGTGCGACGCCAGCCGTCTGCGCGGTATTGAGTCTGGAAGAGAAATCGTAGTGATGTTGGATCGCATATATGCCATCGCAATCTGAAGAACATCGCACATCACAGCCTGTGGAAGAGGGCGGCGCGGCGGGCGAAGACGTTCGTACGCGGGTGTCCGAGCTGCTCGACAACGCAACGGAGGCTCCCGACGATGATTTTGTGCGGGAGGAACTGCTGCGTGAGGAGCAGAGCCGGTCCGGCGCGGCTTCGATTGGCCAGCCTGCCGACGCTGCGTCCGACGATGCCCTGAGCGCGGAGGCGTCTGCGCACAGCGCGGATGGGGGCGAGCCGGCGGCCGTGGAGGAAGCATCCGAGGCGCCGGCGTCCAGAGTCGACGCACAGGGCGGGGATGCTGTGTCTCCCGAAGATAGCGCGGATCTATCCGACGCAGCTTCCAAAAAAGCCGTGGCGCCGGAAGATGCGGCGGCTGGACAGGTTGAAGTATTTTCGGAGCTTGACGAGCGGACGGCCTCCGCTGAGACGATGGCGGAACAGGTGGCGGAGGATGTCTCCGAGACCCAGGTCGCGGTCGCCAAAGAGCCGGCGGAGCAGGAGTACGCCGGCGAGGACGGGGATCAGATTTCGCCCTCGACGGTGCGCATCCGCGGGCGCCCGGGCGGCGTGTTGGTGGAGATCGAGGACGAGGGCGATTGGAAGGAAATTCTGCGCCTGTTGGAGCAACGGCTGGATGCGGCGGAGGGGTTTTTCCGTGGCGGCAAGGCAGTTGTCGAGGTGGGGCCGCGTGACGTATACGAGGACGAGCTTCGCCAGGCGCGGGATATGCTGGCGCGTCATGACATGACGCTTGCGGTGGTGCGCTCCACTTCGGACTTGACGCTCCAGTCCTCGTTGCTGCTGGGGCTATCGACGAGCAGCCAGACGGAGAAGCCGGTGGAGGCGGACCGTGAGATGGCGCCGGTGGTGCCAATCACGCAACCGAAGTCGCCCTATTTCGTACACAATGGTACATTGCGGTCCGGGCAGATTCTGCGCAAGGCGGAGAGCATCGTGATCGTGGGTGACGTGAATCCGGGGGCGAAGGTCATTAGCGGCGGCGACGTGATGGTATGGGGTCGCTTGCGAGGTCTGGCGTATGCGGGCGCGAGCGGCAACAAGAGTGCGCTGGTCGCGGCCATCGAGTTTTCGCCGACGCAGCTTCGGATCGCGAGCGTCACCGCTGTGCCGCCGGATGCCCCTAAGTCGCGGGGACTCAGATTCTGGAAAAAGAGTGAACCGGATAAACGCCCGGAGGTGGCGCATATCGCTAATGGCCGTATTGTTGTGGAACCGTGGGACGATTCTAGACCGGGCAGGCCAAAAGTTGCCCGCAAATAAGGCCTTCACACGCAGGACTCTGACAATTCCAGCATACGCGGTGTGCCGCGACTCGACCACTGGTCACGAAGGCATTCAATGTGACGGTCCATGCGACGTTGAATGGTCGGGCGGGGCGCATTTTCGAGATACACATGCCGCATCGAGGAACACGCCATGACGGGCAGTGTGATTACGGTAACCTCTGGTAAAGGAGGGGTCGGAAAGACAACGACCACAGCGAACGTGGCAGTTGCTCTGGCAATGGCGGGCAAGCGTGTGATTGCGGTTGACGCCGACATCGGTCTGCGCAACCTGGATCTGGTGATGGGGTTGGAGAACCGCATCATCTATGACCTGGTGGATGTGGTAGAGGGTCGATGCCAGCTTCAGCACGCGCTGGTGCGCGACAACCGGGTCGAGTCGCTGTATTTGTTGGCGGCGGCGCAGACGCGTGACAAGTCGGATGTGGGCATTCAGCAGATGGTGAGCGTTTGCCAGACGTTGAAGCAGTCGGCGGATTATGTGGTGATCGATTCGCCCGCCGGTATCGAGCACGGTTTTCAGAGCGCGATCGCGCCTTCGGACCGCGTGCTGATTGTGACGACGGCGGATGTGCAGCGCGCTGCGCGATGCGGACAAGGTGATCTATCTACTGGAGCGGGACTGGAAGCATCAGCCTGGGCTGATCGTGAACCGTTACAATGCACAACTGTCGCGCGATGGCGAACTGCGCGACATCGACGATATTCTGGACATCCTCTCGATTGACCTCCTCGGCGTTGTCCCCGAAGACAAGGGCATCGTACTCGCAACGGATCGGGGCCAGCCGCTGGCGCTCAACCGGAAGCATTACGTGAGTCAGGCCTACCACAACATTGCGAAGCGCGTCATGGGCGATAATGTGCCTTTGATGGATTTCCGCGAACCGGGATTCTTCAACGCGCTGGCAAGGTTGTTTGGTCGTTAGCGACGCCCGCCGCTGATTGCCAAAACACGGGCGGTCTGGGCGTCGATCTGTTTTCTATGCAAACCTCGCGACTCTGGAGCGATTTTGACTGGGCGCTATTGCTGGCGGTGCTGGCCTTGGTCGGTATCGGCATTGCTATGGTGTACAGCGCCACGTATACGACGGTTGACCTGAGCGATTACTGGCTGCGGCAGTCGGTGTTTGCCGCGGTGGGGCTGGTCGCTCTGATGGTGATCGCGCTGTTTGACTATCGGCATTTGGAGTTGTTGGCTTTGCCGTCCTTCATGCTTTTCGTGGCGCTGTTGGTGGCGGTGAACCTGTTTGGCACGACCCAGGGGACGGGGTCGCAGCGCTGGATCAGCGTGGGCGGTACGCTGGTGCAGCCGACGGAATTGGGCAAGTTTCTGCTGATCGTCTTCATGGCCTGGTATTTGAGTTGGTTCCGGGACAAGATGCACAAGTTGCCGTATTTGCTGGGTGCGCTGGTCCTGCTGTTGGGACCATTGGCCTTGATCTATCTGCAGCCGGATCTGGGCATGACGGTGGTGTATGCGTTCATCGGCGGCGTGCTGATCATGGTGAGCGGCATTCGCTATTGGCAGCTCTTCCTGCTGGTGGGGTCGTTGGCGGCCGCCGTGCCATTCTTGGCGGGCACGATGCAGGACTACATGGTGGAGCGCATCAGCGTCTTTCTGAACCCGGAGTTGAATCCGGACGCGGCGTTCAATATCAACCAGGCGCTGATTGCGATCGGAGCGGGCGGCTGGATGGGCCGTGGCTGGGCGCATGGCAGCCAGAACCAGCTCCACTTTCTGCGTGTGCGCCATACAGACTTCATCTATAGCGTGATTTCCGAGGAGCTGGGCTGGATTGGCGGCGTGGCGGTGTTGCTGTTGCTGATGTTCGTGGTGTGGCGGCTGCTGCGCATTGCGGACATGGCGCCGGATCATTTTGGGCGGCTGCTGGCCGTGGGCGTGGGCGCGCTGGTCTTCTTCCAGGTGGTGGTGAACGTGGGCATGAACCTGAGCCTGGTGCCGGTGACGGGGCTGACGTTGCCCTTCATCAGCTATGGCGGCAGTAGTCTGGTGTCCATGCTGTTCGCGATTGGGCTGGCGCAGAGCGTATATATCCGCCATCGAAAGATGGAGTTTCAGTAGCGTGTAGGCAGGGAGTAGGGAGTAGGAAGTAGAAGTAGGAGGTAGGAAGTAGAAGAGGTGAGATGGGCCCTGGTGTCGGACGTCGGATAGGGAGCGGTCGAGATGGGTCGCTAGACCGGTGACTCGGAGGCGTGCTTCGGTGATTCACCGAGGTCCGGGAGCGGTAGTGCAGTCAGACAAGTTCGGGTGGGAACGCGGCGGCGTAGCAATGAGCACCTGATACGAGGCTCTCGGTAGCGGCGTCTGGCTATCGGTCGCATAAGTACATCTTGCTGTCACCGAAACAGTGCCGATGCTAGCCGCCCAGCGTAGTGGAGAAGAGGCCGGCCCAGATCGCGGGCCAGATGCCGATGGCGATGGTGAGCGCGGCGGAGACGAAGACGCCCACACGCAGGGCGGACCAGGTGCGGCGCGTGGCGGCAGAATCGGCCGTGGCCGGCTCGAAGTACATGGCGACGACCACACGCAGGTAGTAGTAGGCGGCGATGGCGCTGTTCAACATGCCGATGGCTGCGAGCCAGGCGTAGCCGCCGTCGATGGCGGCCTGGAAGACGAAGAACTTGCCGAAGAAGCCGGCCAGGGGCGGGATGCCGGTCAGGCTGAACATGAAGATCGGCCATGGCCAGGGCGAGCAGCGGCCAACGGTCGGCGATGCCCGCGGCGCGGTTGCGCAGGGCGTCCTCTTCGCCGGCCTGTTCCAGCGCAATGACGATGGCGAAGGCGCCGATGTTCATGAAGGCGTAGGTGAAGAGATAGAAGAGGGCGGCGTTGGCGCCCTGATTCGTGCCGGGCGTGAGCGCCACGAGCACGTAGCCGGCGTGGGCGATGCTGGAGTAGGCGAGCATGCGCTTGAGGCTTGCCTGACGCAGGGCGGCCAAGTTGCCCAGGGTCATGGTAAGCACGGCGATGACGGCGAGGGCCCATGCTCCAGGTTTCCTGATAGGCGGGCACGGCGACGAGCAGAATGCGCAGGAAGGCGGCGAAGCCGGCCGTCTTGGTGGCGGCGCTCATGAAGGCGGTGACGGGCGTGGGCGCGCCCTGGTAGACGTCGGGCGTCCACATGTGGAAGGGCACGAGGCTGATCTTGAAGCCGAATCCGACTATCAGAAGGGCCAGGCCGAAGTAGAGCAGATAGAGGTTCGTCTGACCGCCGGAAAGAGACAGGGCGATGGCGTCGTATTGCGTCGTGCCGGCGGCGCCGTATATCAGGGCCGCGCCGTAGACGAAGAAGGCGCTGGCGAAGGCACCCAGCAGGAAGTACTTCATGCTGGCTTCGGTGCTGCGTAGACTGTCACGGTGCAGGCCGCTGAGGATGTAGAGGGCCAGCGAGAAGATCTCCAGGGCCACGAACACTGTGATCAGGTCGGTGCTTGCGCCCATCATCATCATGCCGGAAGTGGCGAGGAGAAGCAGCGCGTAGTACTCGCCAACGTGACTGCTGATGAGGGGGATGCTGTTTGCGCTGAGCAAGATGCCTAGGGCGGCTGCGGTGAGGATGATGAAGTTGACGGTCAGCGCGAAGTGGTCGGACGTGGCCATGCCCTGGAAGGTCGCGGGCGGCTGGTTCCAGAGCCAGGCGCTGGCGAGGGCGCCAACGAGGACGCCGGCCAGTGCAACCCACGGGATAGACTTGCGCAGGACGGGCGTGTTGTCGCCGGCGAACATGTCGACAAGCATGACCACGAGTGCGGCCAGCACCATGAGGAGCGGCGGCAGGATGGCCTTGATGTTGATGGCAAGAGAGGATAGATCCGCCATGGCTCAGCGTTCCACTTTCATGACGATGGCAGGATTCTCGACCAACGCTTCCACGGACGGGTTGATCTTGTCCAGGAAGAGGTTCGGGAAGAGGCCGATGATGAAGAAGAGCAGGACCAGGGGCAGCAGCATGAACACTTCGCCGCGGCGCAGGTCAGGCAGGTGTTGCGCGTCGTTGTCCGGATTGGTCAGCGGACCCTGGGCGATCTTGCGGAAGGCGGTCAGCAGGTACCAGGCGGCCAGAATGACGCCAAAGGCGGCGAACACGGTGAGGACAGGCAGCGATTCGATAGGAGCCGACAAGGATGGCGAACTCGCCGACGAATCCGTTGAGGCCGGGCAATCCGGCGCTGCTCATGGCGACGACCAGGAAGAAGCCGCAGAAGATGGGCACGCTCTTCCACAAGCCGCCGAAGTCGTCCAGCATGCGTGTGTGGCGGCGTTCGTAGAGGAGGCCGACGAGCAGGAAGAGGGCGCCTGTGCTGAGCCCGTGGTTGACCATTTGCAGGACGGAGCCGCTGACGGACTGGTAGCTGAAGGCGACGACGCCCAGCATGACGTATCCGAGATGGGCAACGGAGCTGTAGGCGACGAGTGATTTGACGTCCCCTTGCACGAGCGCGACGAGCGCGCCGTAGAGAATGCCGATGACGGCCAGGGCCGCGATCCAGGGGCCGAAACGGGCGGCGGCGTCCGGGAAGATGGGAATGGCGAAGCGCAGGTAGCCGTAGGTGCCCATCTTGAGCAGGACGCCGGCCAGGATGATGGAGCCGGCAGTGGGCGCCTGCACGTGGGCGTCCGGCAGCCAGGTATGGAAGGGGAAGAGCGGCACCTTGACGGCGAAGGCCAGTGCGAAGGCCAGGAAGGCAAAGGTCTGGATGCGCGGGTCTAGGGCGGCGCCTTCGAGTTCCAGTATGTTGAATGTGCCGGTCTGGGAGTAGACGGCCAGAATGCCGACCAGCATCAGCGCGGAGCCGGCGAAGGTGTAGAGGAAGAACTTCATGGCGGCGTAGACGCGCCGGCCGCTGCCCCATTTTCCGATCAGGAGGTACATGGGGATCAGGCTGAACTCGAAGAAGACGAAGAAGAGCACGAGGTCCAGCGCCAGGAAGACGCCGATCATGGCGGTTCCAGGATGAGCATCAGAACCAGGTAGAGGCCGATCTGCTCGCGGACGTAGAGGTTGCTGAAGTAGACGGCGATGGGCATGAGCAGCGTGGTAAGCAACACCAGGAACAGGCTGATGCCGTCCACGCCCATGAGATAGCTGATGCCGAACTCAGGGAACCAGGCGCCTTCCTCCACGAACTGCATGCCCGGCGACGCCATCGCCCCAGAAGACGAGCAACAGCAGGCTGACCAGAAACGTCAGGACAGTGGTCAGCAGGGCGATCGGTTTCTTGGCCGCTGTCGCTGCCCACCAGGGCGACGATCAGCGCGCCGAAGAGGGGCAGGAAGGTGATCGCCGAGAGCAGCGGTGGAAAGTCAGTTGGCATATTGTGTTACCGTGTGAATCTTCTTGTGCATCTGTATTTGCAACTTCATGTGCGTCGCGTTCTGCGCATCTGGCGCCGTGACCTAGATATTGAACAGGAAATAGGCGATCAGCAGCGACCGCACCGATCAGAATGCTGAGCGCGTAGGTCGGGATGGCGCCGTTTTCCAATTTGCGGACGGCGCCGCCCAGCTGGCCCGTGACCCGCCCGACGCCGTTGACGGCGCCGTCGATGACCTGCTGGTCGACCACATTTGCCAGCCAGGTGGAGACGCGACGGATGGGCAGGACGATATAGCTGCAGTAGAAGTCGTCCACGTACCAGTTGTGGGCCAAGGCCGGCTGCAGGAAACCGAAGCGTGCGGACAGCCGCCGCGCCCAGGGTTCGTCATTCAGGTACCTGGCATAGGCGATGAGGAAGCCGATGATCGCCACCAGGAAACTCAACGTGATCGCGGCCAACTCCAGGGTGCGGCTCGGCTCGGGGTGCGCGCCGACTGCCGGCTCCAGCCATTTCTCCAGCGTGAGAAGGAAGGGCAGGTTGATGACGCCGCCGAAGATGGAGAGAATCGCCAGTATCCACAGGGGCACCGTCATCACGAATGGGCTCTCGTGTGCGTGACTGTACAGCGCCTGGTCGCGCGGTTCGCCGTGGAAGGTGAGGAAGAGGGCGCGGAAGCTGTAGACGCCGGTTAGCACGGCCGTGACCAGCGCAATGGCGTAGAGCAGCAGGTTGGATTGCATGGCGCCGAGGAAGACGGCGTCCTTGGCAAAGAAACCGGCCAGGGGCGGAATGCCGGCCAGGGCGGCGGCGCCGATCATGAACGTGCGCCAGGTGGACGGCATCTTGTGGCGCAGGCCGCCCATCTTGCGAATGTCCAGTTCGCCGTCGGTGGCGTGCATGACGCTGCCGGCGCCCAGGAAGAGCAGGGCCTTGTAGAAGGCGTGGGCCAGGAGCAGGAACATGGCCGCACCGTATGCGCCTACGCCGACGCCCATCATCATGAAGCCGAGCTGGGAGATCGTCGAGTAGGCGAGAATCTTCTTGAGGTCAACCTGGACGATGGCGAGGGTGGCCGCGAAGAACGCAGTCAGTCCGCCGATCCAGGCGGCGAGCATGGAGACGTCGACGGCCATGTGCCAGAGGGCGTGTGTGCGGGCGATCATGTAGATGCCGGCGGTGACCATGGTGGCGGCGTGGATGAGGGCCGAGACGGGCGTGGGGCCGGCCATGGCATCCGGCAGCCAGACGAAGAGCGGGATCTGTGCGCTCTTGCCGGTGGCGGCCAGAAGCAGAAGCAGGCAGATGACGTTGGCGGCGCCCAGCGTGAACGCGCCATGTTCGGCGGCTTCGTTGACTGCGACGAAGTTGAGCGTGCCCAGGATGGACCAGATGACCAGCATGGCGACGATGAAGCCGAAGTCGCCGACGCGGTTGACCAGGAACGCTTTTTTGCCGGCGTCGGCATAGTAGCCGTAGCTGTCGTCGCGCCGGTCGAACCAGAAGCCGATGAGGAGGAATGAGGCCAGCCCGACGCCTTCCCAGCCGACGAACATCATCAGGAAGTTGTCGCTGAAGACGAGGATGAGCATGGCCAGCACGAAGAAGTTCATGTACAGGAAGAAGCGCGATAGCGTTCGTCGCCGGCCATGTAGCCGATGGAATAGATGTGGATTAGGGTGGCGACGCCGGTCACCATCAGGGCCACGGTCAGGCTCAGGGGGTCCAGCAGCATGGCGGCGCCACCTGGAAGGAGCCGATGGTGATCCATTCCCACAGGTGACGGTGATTTCACGCTCTTCGGCGAGCAGACCCAGTTCAGCGTAGAAGAACCAGTCCGTGGCGAGGAAGGCGAGGCCGATGGCAGTCGACGCCATGATGGCGATCGCTCGCTCGCTGAGCCACTTGCCGAAAAACAGGTTGATGAGGACGGCTGCGGCAGGCAGCGCGAGGATTATCCACGCATACTCAAACATGGCCGCGTCCTTTGGTGGCGCGCTGGCGGTATGGTCCCTGCGAGATATCTACCCTTGCAATGGCGGCGCCCAGCGAGGTCGGGCGCCCTCTACAGGGTACGCTTCGCAATAGATTGTGTCTGTCATCCGACTTGGCAACAAAAAGTTACACATGCGATCTGGGCCGTTGGTTGGGCTACCATTTGAGTAGCCGGAATTCGTCGATGTTGGCGGTATGCGTGTTGCGCATATGTGAGATCAGGATGGCCAGGCCGACGGCCACTTCGGCGGCGGCGGTGGCCATGACCATGAATACAAAGACCTGGCCGTTGAGGTTGCCCCATTCGCGGCTCATGGCGATGAGCGTCAGATTGACGCTGTTGAGCATCATCTCGACGCACATGAAGACGATGAGCGCGTTGCGCCGCGCCAAGACGCCCACTGCGCCGATGGCGAAGATGGCCCCGCTGAGTATCAGATAATAGCTGGTAGGTACCACGTGCTACCTCTGTCTGGTTCAAGTCGATTATGGCTCAAGTATCGGTTCCGGCGTTGATTCCAGCGCCGGTTGTGTTTTGGATTCGGGCATCGATGTGGCGTCGAGTTCAGGGCGCCGTTCGGGCGACGTGTCGACGCCGGTCGGGAAGCTTGCATGGCTGTCGCTGCGGGGTCGGGCGAGCACCAGCGCGCCGATCAGCGCCACCAGCAACAGGACAGCGACCATTTCAAATGGCAAGATGTAGCTTGTGAACATCTCCAGGCCGACGACTTCGGGAGCGCCGAACGCCGGAGCGCCGGCGGGCGCTACGCCCGGGCCGGCGGTGAAGGCGTAGAACATGGCAGCGAGCATGAGTGATGCCCGCGGCCAGGCCGACATAGGGCGTCCAGTAGCCGATGGCCGAGCCGCCCGCCAAGCGGCTCGCTGCCGATCAGCATGAGTACGAACAGGATCAGGATCACGATGCCGCCTGCGTAGATGATGACCTGGGCCGCGGCCAGGAACTGCGCGCCCAGTGTTACATAAGAGGACCGCCAGGGTGATGAAGTTCACAAGCAGGAAGAGCGCGCTGTGCACGGGCTGGCGGCTGAGCACGACGCCAACGGCTCCGGCGAGGCTGACGACGGCAACTGATAGGAAGAAGAGAAGCGCAAGGTTCATCGCATCTTACTCCGGCCGGATGATGACGTTGGGTTCGGGCGGGTTCAGCAGTGCTTCCTTGTCCAGGATGAAGTCCCGACGCTCGTAGTTCGCCATGGCGAAAGTTGTGTCCGAGGACGATGGCTTCGGTGGGGCAGGCCTCTTCGCAGTCGCCACAGAAGACGCAGCGCAACAGATTCACCTCGTAGACCGTGGCATACCGTCTCCCCAGGCGAGATGGGATTCTCCGGGTCGTTTTCTTCGGCTTCGACGTAGATGGCCCCGGTGGGACAGGCGGCCTCACACAGCATGCAGCCGATACAGCGTTCCATGCCGTTTTCGTAGCGACGCAGCTCGTGGCGACCGCGGAAGCGCGGGTAGATGGGAACCGGGTCTCGCGGGTATTCGACGGTCACCGGCTTCGTCCACAGGTAGCTGAGGGTGACGCCCATGGCCTTGCCGATACCGACCGCGCCCTTTGACGATATTGCTCAATCCCATAGTTGAATCGTTCCTCTACACAACAACTTGCCTGCGCCTACGTAGTCGTCATCGCCGAGATAGTCAACGTCTTGCTGGGAGTTCACGTCGCCCAGGAAGATCGTTGTGCTGGTCACCTACTTCAACCAGACGGCCAAAAGCGCCGTGATCGCCATGTAGGCGATGGACACGGGCAGCAGCAGCTTCCATGTGAATTGCATGAGCTGGTCATAGCGTGGGCGGCCCAGGCTTGCGCGCACCCAGATGAACAGGAAGAGCAAGACGATGACCTTTGCGCCCAGCACGAACGGTCCCAGCCAGATGACGTCGCTCAGGATGCCGAAAGGCAGCTTGTAGCCGCCGAAAAAGAGCGTGGCCATGATGGCGCTGGTGGTGATCATGTTGATGTACTCTGCCATGAAGAAGAGCGCAAACTTGATGCCGCCGTATTCGGTTTGGAAGCCGGCGACCAGCTCGTTCTCCGTTTCCGGCAGGTCAAATGGGCTGCGGTTGGTTTCCGCCAGGATGCAGATAAAGAAGAGCGGGAACATGAGCCACAGCCAGCCCCATTCCCACGAGCGCTCGGGGCTGCTCCACCAGCGACACGAGGCTGAAGCCGCCGGCCAGGATCAGGATGCTGACCAGGAAGATGCCCAGGGCAATTCGTACGAGATCATCTGGGCAGAGGAGCGCAGCGCGCCCAGCAGGGAATAGTTGTTGTTGCTGCTCCAGCCTGCCAGGATGATGCCGTAGCTTTCGATGCCGGCGATGGCGAGAATCCACAGGAAACCGATACTGACGTCGGCGACGGCGGGCACGCCTTTGGCCACGGGAATGACTGCCCAGATGATGAGGGCGGGGATCAGCGCCAGGATCGGCGCCAGCACGTAGACGGGCTTGTCGACGCTGTCCGGGATGATCTCTTCTTTGAAGATCGCTTTCACTGCGTCGGCGATGGGCTGCAGCAGACCCTTGGGTCCGGCGCGGTTTGGGTCCGTAGCGGACCTGGAAGCGCGCCAGCAGTTTTCGCTCGTACCAGGTGAGGTAGGCGAAGCCTGTCAACAGCACCAGGATCAGGACGATCGATCGCAGTGTGGGCAGGAGAAGTAGGTTTATCCAGATCCATTCTGTGTTCCCAGTCTATGTTCCAGGTTGTGCGTCGCGTTGAGTGTTGCAGCATCGTGTTAGTCGCCTGTTTCAAGCTGTGGTTCCGCTTCGCGGGCTGGCCCACCGTCTGCTTGTTGATGCTCCTGTCGACCGTGACGTCCACGCGTACGGCGGTCTGTCCGCTCAGCAGATCGCCAACGGGAGCGTCGTGCTGGCTCTGCGGAATCCAGATCGTGCCAGGCAGCACCTGTTCATTGATGGTTGCGGGCAGTGACAGGCTGGCCGATGTCGCTCGCGATGATCAACGGCTGCGCCCTCTGCGATGTCGAGTCGCTCGGCGTCGTCCGGGTTGAGGGCCGCGGCCGGCCCGAAGGCCATGTCGCGCATTTGCTCGGTGCGCGTAGAACAGCGTGCCGTCGTCGTAGAGCACCGTTCCGGTTACCAGCGTGAAGGCGCGGTCGCTGTTGTCGGGCAGATCCGGCTGTGTCACTTTGCGATAGGACGGGCCGGCGCGCACGGCGGCCGCATCCCATTGTATGCCCTGGTCGCCCAGTGCATCCCAGGTCAGCCCGTCGTACATGGGCACGGCTTGTGCGATCTCGTGCGTGACGCCCTCCACATCGGCGAAAGGCCAGTCGATGCCCATGCGGTGCGGCCAGGTGGTCGAAGATCAGCCAGTCCGGCGCAGCTTTGGATTTCTGGTCGTTGCAGTGCGCGTCGGGCGCGCTGGACGCGGCGCTCCAGGTTGGTGAAGGTGCCGTCGCACTCGGCCCAACTCACGGCGGGCAGCACGACGTCGGCGAGCTGGGCCGTCTCGGTCAGATAGAGTTCCTGCACCACCAGCAAGTCGAGCTCGGCCAGGTTCTTCGCCCAGTCGGTGCGCTCGCTGGCCGGGTCCGCGCCCATGATCAAGGAGCGCCTTGATGTCTGCGCCGGCGCTGTCCAGCATCTGGCTGTATGTCATGCCGGGTCTGCGCGGGGACGTTTACGCCCCAAAGCTTCGTGCAGCCGGTTGCGCGCTTCCTCATCGTCCGAGCGTTGGCGTGGCCGGGAAGACGGTCGGGCAGCACGCCCATGTCGCGGCAGCCCTGGCTGTTGGCGTCCAGACCGACGTAGGCGAGGCGCTCGTAGTTGCCGGTAACGGTAGCCAGATTGGTCAGTCCATTGAGCATTTCCGGGCCGATGTCGCCACGCGCCGCCATGCGGCCGTAGAGGATCAGGGTTCGCTCGCTGGCAGCCAGCAGTTCGCCCGCGGCTTCGCACGTCTTCGGGATCGACGCCGCAGAATTCGCGGACGGTCGTCGAGGGAGCCGGCGACCATCTGCTCGACGCGCGGCTTCGTCTTCGTCGCCGGCCTCGAGCGCCGCCTTGGTCAGTGCGTTGAGCAGCGCGGCTTCGGTGCCCGGCCGGTAGCCGAGGAAGGGGCCGCCGTAGCGGGTGAGTTCAATCTTGCGCGGGTGGGCGATGATCAGCTTGACGCCGGCGCGGTTGACGGCGCGCTTGAGATGCAAATCCAAGATGGGCAGCTCTTCGCTGGGGTCGATGCCGAAGAGCAGGACGCAGTCAACGTTCGGGTCTGGACCATACTGGGGCTTCATGATGTCGGCCAGGGCGGGCAGGCCGGTGGGCAGCGCGGCGACTTCGCCGCCGTCGCGGTGGTCGATGTTGTTCGTGCCGATGACCTGGCGCATGAAGCGCTGGAACAGGTAGTTGCTCTCGTTGGACAGCTTGGCGCTGCCGATGCCGCCGATGGCGTCCGGCGCCGTGCTTGCTGACGATATCTGCCTGATGCGGTCCACGACAAACTGGAGCGCTTCTTGCCAGGGAACGGGCGTCAGTTCGCCGTCCTTGCGCAGCAGCGGCATCGTGAGCCGCTCCTCGTCGTTGACCCACCCATGTGCGAAGCGTCCCTTGTCGCAGATCCACTGGTCGTTGACCTGCGTATTCTCGCGGCCGACGATGCGGCGCAGACGGTGTGTGCGGGTGTCCAGGCGCATGTTGCAGCCGACGGAGCACTGGTCGCAGATGCTGGGCGTGCGCTCGATTTCCCAGGGCCGGTAGGAGAAGCGGGCGACCCGGTTGGTCAAGCGCGCCCACGGGGCAGATGTCGATGATGTTGCCGCTGGTCTTGGCGTCGACGGGCTGGCCCGGCTGGATGTCGATGAGGGTCTCGCCACCGCGCTCAAAGAGCGCGAGCTGCGGTTTGTCCTCCCACTCCTTCAGGTAGCGGATACAGCGCCAGCAGATGACGCAGCGTTCCTGGTCCAGCACGATGGTGTCGGAGATGTCGTAGTGTTTCTTCTTGCGGCGCTTGGGCTCGACCAGCTCGCTGATGCCGGGACCGAAACGCATGGTCTGGTCCTGCAGCGGGCATTCGCCGCCCTTGTCGCAGATGGGGCAATCCAGCGGATGGTTGAGCAGCAGGAAGGCGAGGTTGGCTTCCTGCGTAGCCTTCACCTGTTCGGTCTCCGTGTTGACCACCATACCTTCGCCGACCGGCACGGAGCAGGCGGTCATGAGCTGTGGGCCGCGCGGGCCGATGACCTCGACGAGACACATGCGGCAGCAGGCCACCGGGTCCAGCTTGGGGTGGCTGCAGAAGACCGGGATCTCGATGTTGAGCGTGGTCGCGGCGTCCACGATCAGGGTGCCGGCGGGAACGGTCACTTGCTCGGTTGTCGATTGTCAGTGTGACTTGGTCGGTGTTCGGTTCAGCCATGCGATTTCATTCGTGTGTCGATTCATGTCAGCTGCACATCAATAGTGCTCCGGCTCGAAGGCAACGTGCACACGTCGCTCGTGTCTAGTCTCCCACGACGTGGTCGCGCAGCAGCGGCGATTCGCCGGTCGGTTTCAGCGTGCTATCGCGCAATCTGGCTCGGCTTGCCTTCATCCGGCCGGTATATCGGGCCGGATGGGGATCTCGGGACCGAGTTCGTCCGGATTCGTGCGCTGGATGTAGTCCAGGAACTCGTGCGAGAACTTGGCCAATGTTGCTCTGCAGGCCCCACACGGCCGCGTCGCCAAAGGGGCAGAAGCTCTTGCCGGTGATGAAGCTGGTGATGTACTGCATGAGCGGCCAGGTCCTTCTCGCGTCCGCCGCCGGCTTCGATGCGCAGGAGGATTTCCTCCAGCCAGGTCGTGCCTTCGCGACACGGCGTGCACTTGCCGCAGCTTTCCTCACGATAGAAGCTGAGCGTGCGGCGGGCGACCTCGACCATGGACTGGCTCTCGTCGATGACGATCACGCCGGCAGAGCCCAACATGGAGCCGGCTTCCATGCACGCTCTCGTAGTCCAGCGGCGTGTCAAGCTGGTCGGCGGTGAGCATCTTCATGGAGATGCCGCCGGGCACGACCGCTTTGATGGGCGCATCGTCGTTCTGCGGTCCGCCGCCATATGTGTAGATCAGCTCGCGCAGCGGCGTGGCGTGGGGCAGTTCGTAGAGGCCTGGGTATTTGACATTGCCGCTCAGACAGAAGATGCGCATGCCCGGGCTCTTCTCGGTGCCGAAGCCGCGATACCAGTCGACGCCGTGGCGCATGACATGGGTGACGTTGGCGATGGATTCCACGTTGTTGACGATGGTGGGCAGGCTGTAGAGACCCTTCGACGGCCGGGAAGGGCGGCTTCATGCGCGGATGGCCGCGGTAGCCTTCCAGGCTGCTGAGCAGCGCAGTCTCTTCGCCGCACTCGTACGCGCCTGCGCCGCGATGGACGACGATGTCCAGCTT
Organism: uncultured Chloroflexia bacterium; assembly: GCA_963752485.1. Classification (GTDB taxonomy): domain Bacteria; phylum Chloroflexota; class Anaerolineae; order Caldilineales; family Caldilineaceae; genus JASGTU01. Next base: position 373,067 of record CAVVYP010000004.1, on the reverse strand, counting down.
CTTGCCGGTGCCGAAAATGTCGTCGCCCAGGATAGCCCTTGGCCTTGGCCTCTTTGACCGCCTCCACCAGACGCGTGTAGCGCAAAGTAGTACTCGCCGCGGATGTAGATGAAGGCCTGTTCGGCCTGGATCGCATAGGAGCTGAGGATGATGCCTTCGAGCAGCTGATGCGGATCGTATTCCATGATCATGCGATCTTTGAAGGTGCCGGGCTCCGATTCGTCTGCGTTGACGACCAGATAGCGGGGGAAGGCGGGCGCCAGAAAACCCCACTTGACGCCGGTGGGGAAGCCTGCGCCGCCACGACCGCGGATGCCGCTGGCCTTGACCTGTTCGACGACCTCGTCCGGTTCCATCTCTGCGATCGACGCGGCGTGGCGGTCTCGTAGCCGCCGTCTGCCTCGTAGGTGTCGATGCTGTGGCTGTTCTGCTTCGTCGACGCGAGCGAGCAGATAGCGCGGTTCCATGCCGCCATGGCGGTAGGGGCCCGCGGCCTGGCCGGTGTTGTCCGGGTCGCCTTCGGGCGTCCAGCGTTCCAAGGTGTCGAAGGCTCTGCCGCTGCTTAAGGAGATCCAGCATCTGCTCGACGTCTTCGGCGGAGTGCAGCTCTTCGAAGTAGCGGATCTTGCCGCTATTCTGTTCTGTGACCATGGCCATGGGCGCGGTGCCGCAGGAACCCAGACATTCCATATGGTCCAGGGCGAACTGGCCGTCTTCGGTCTTCTCGCCGTGGTGGATGCCGAGGGCATCTTCGAAGCGACTGCAGGCAGGTGTTCGCGCCGCGCAACATGCAGGGCACGTTGGTGCAGACTTCGATGTGGTAGTCGGCTTTGGGTTCCTCGTGGAACATGGGGTAGAAGGTGACGACGCGCGCCGACTTCGGCAGGCGTCATGTCCAGCATCTCAGCCAGTTCGTTCTGCGCCTCAACGGGGCAGTAGCCGAATTCGCGCTGGATGACGTACAGCGCGGGCAGTGTGGCCGAGCGCTGGCGCCCTGGCGGGTACAGGTCGATCCACTTGCGGATTTCCGCACGCATTGATTCCGTAAGCAACATTCGTTATCCTCAGTCACTTAGCCAGTGACGAGCGCCGGCAGTGGCCGTGCGGACAGGCCTAGCGGTCTACCTCTCCCAACACGATATCGATGGAGCCGATGTTGGTCACGACATCCGACAGCATCATGCCCGCGGCTCATCTTGCGGATGGCGTACAGGTTGTTGAAGCTGGGCCCGCGCACGTGCAGCCGATAGGGCACGGCCGTGCCGTCGCTGTAGATGAAGAAGCCCAGCTCGCCTTTGCTGCCCTCGATGCCATGGTAGACCATGCCGGGCGGCACCTGGAATCCTTCCGTCATCAGCTTGAAGTGATGGATCAGCGCTTCCATGCTGACGTCCAGTTCGGCGCGCGGCGGCGGGCTGACCTTGCGGTCGTCGGTGCGGTAGAGGCCGTCCGGCAGGTTGTCCATGGCCTGGCGGATGATGCGCACGCTCTGGCGCATTTCCTGCATGCGGATGATATAGCGACCGTAGCAGTCGCCTTCGGTGGCGACGGGCACGTCGAAATCGTAGTTCTCGTAGCCGCCGTAGGGCATATCGCGACGCAGGTCCCAGTCGACGCCGCTGCCGCGCAGCATGGGGCCGGACAGCCCCATGTTGATGGCGTCCTCGCGGCTGATGATGCCGATGCCCTGCAGGCGTTCTTCCCACAGCGGGCCGCTGGTCAGCATGTCTTCGTAGTCGTCGAACATGCCGGGCAGGACGTCGACAAGATCGCTGCAGCTCCGGCAGGAAGGCGGCGGCAGGTCTTTCCATACGCCGCCGATGCGGATATAGCTCAGGGTCAGGCGGGCGCCGCAGACCATTTCGAACAGGTCGAGGATGCGTTCGCGCTCGCGGGTGGCGTACATGAGCAGGCTCATGCCGGTGCCGGAGACATCCAGCACGTGTGTGGCCAGCCACATGAGATGGGAGGCGATGCGCTGCAGCTCGCTCATGATGACGCGGATGACCTGGGCACGTTCGGGAATCTCAGATCCGAGCATCTTCTCGACCGCCAGGACGTAGCCGAAGTTGTTGGTCATGGACGAGATATAGTCCATGCGGTCGGTGTAGTAGACGAAATCCTTGTAGCGCTTGTTTTCGCCGGTCTTTTCGAAGCCGCTGTGCAGGTAGCCCACGTCCGGATCGACGTCGATGACCTCTTCGCCTTCGAGCTCGACGACCAGACGCAGCACGCCATGTGTGCTGGGATGGTGCGGGCCCATGTTGATGATCATGTGCTGCGCGGTCCATGCCGGGCGGCAGGGTGGGCGCGATGCTCTCGGCGGGCAGAATCTGCTTGCCCAGCGTCTCAAACTCGGAGTCTTCCCAGGTAAGCGAGAAGGGCACTTCTTCGCCGCCCACGGGGATCTCCTTGCGCAGCGGATGATAGGGCCAGCGCTCGCGGCATGAGAATGCGGCGCAGGTCAGGGTGACCGTCGAAGCGGATGCCCATGAGGTCGTAGACTTCACGTTCGGGCCAGTTGGCGCCCTCAAATACGGGCGACAGACTGGGCACAGATGGGCGTTCTCGCTGTCCTCCAGCGGGCAGACAAGCATCAGATGTTGTTTGTGCTGGTAGGAACGCAACTGGTAGGTGGTGAGGAAGCGGCTGTCGGTCTCGTCCTGGGGCAATTCGGACTGGTCGACGGAACTGACGTCGAGCAGTGCTTCGTAGGCCAGGTGCGGGTCGGTCTTGACGAATTCGGCCAGTTGCGACGAGCTGCTTGGTTTGACGTAGACGACCTGCTGGTCCAGGTGCGCGCCGGCGGCGATGACGGCATCCGGGAAGCGTTCGACGATGCGCTGAGTGTCGGGCGTGTCGCCGGTTGGCAGCGGGGCCCGGGCGGGACTGCCGGATCTGCTGATGCCCGGCAGTGTTTCGTATGCTTTCTTGCGTGGTGAGACGTTTAGCATCTATTCTCCAGTACTTCTCGACAGCGTTCCTGAGGACGCGGCGCTATGCGCCGCACGAACTTGGGCCGGCTACTTGCGTCGGGCGCCAGCGCGTCGATGTCTTCAGGCTGCAGCATGGCAGTGGTCGAGTTCTTGGCGCTTGCGCATGGCAAACGTTTCGCGTCCCTGTTTTTCGCGCAGCTTGTCCATGGCGAAGAGCAGGCCTTCGGGACGCGGCGGGCAGCCGGGCACATAGACGTCTACCGGGATGATCTTGTCGACGCCCTGGATGATGGCGTAGTTGTTGAAGGGGCCGCCGGCGCTGGCGCAGATGCCCATGGCGATGACCCATTTGGGCTCGAGCATCTGGTCGTAGAGGCGCTTGACGACGGGCGCCATCTTGTTGCTGACGCGTCCGGAGACGATCATCAGGTCGGCTTGTCGCGGGCTGGCGCGGAAGAGCTCAGAGCCGTAGCGGGCGATGTCGTGGCGGGCGGTGCCGGCGGCGATCATCTCGATGGCGCAGCAGGCCAGGCCAAACAGCAGCGGCCACGTGCTGTTCTTGCGGCTCCAGTTGACGACGTCTTCCAGTTTTGCGGTGAAGAATCCCGTCCGGCAGTTTTTCTTCAAGTCCCATTCAGCTTACTCCTATAGCAGATCCTAGATACGAGGCAGCCGTCGCAGCTCGGAGCGTGTGCACGGCAAGTCTAGCGCCAGTCCAGGGCGCCTTTCTTCCACTCGTAGAGCAGGCCGACGATCAGGATGAGCAGGAAGAAGCCCATAGGCAGCAGCGCCAGTAGCGACGGAGATGTCGCGCAGGTCCAGGAGTACGCCGGCCCAGGGATAGAGGAAGATGACCTCGATGTCGAACAGGATGAAGAGCATGGCGACCAGATAGTACTTGACGGGGAAGGGTCGCCTGTGCGTCCGCGAACGGAATGATGCCGGACTCGTACGGCTGCAGCTTCTGCTTGTTGCTGCGCCTCGGGCCGAGGACCGCGGGCACCAGCATCGCGACGATGGCGAGGCCGGTGGCGACGGTGAGGAGAATCAGAAGAGGTAGATAGTCGATGGCCACAGATTCTGCTTTGCTCCGGTAAGTAGTGCTCCGGTCCGCTCGGCTGCGAACACGTCCGCGCCTGCTGTCGGGCAGGGGTCCGAATGTGCGCTGCTACCGTTGCGTCTGTCCGGCATTCGTGCGACTCGTCGGATCACGCATCCAGACACCACGCATCCGGACAAAGATAGACTCAACACCGACGTGTTGAGTCTTGTACTGGCAGGGTACTGTACATGCTACTGGACATATCGTCGCTGTACATATCACTGCACATGCTACACTCATCGATGAAGCCTGACCTAATCGGCCTGTTCACAGGTACGATTGTAAATTCTATCACGAGCGAGATCGGGTGTCAAAGACATTTCCGGTTTTTGGGCAAAACGTGTGCGTTTCTCGCATGGTCGGGCCTGTTGTGGAGGCGGAGATTGTAGAAGAGGAGTCCTACCCAGGCGTGCGGCAGTTTGCTGGCAGTGCAGGTGACGGATGACGCTCGAGTGCGCCGACAGATGCTAGCGAAATTCGAGATGCGCTGCACTGCGTGCGGCTCTGTCACGGGTCGGCTTGGCGCACGATTGTGCCGTGTGCTACAATTCGTGCGCAGCGCGAATGTCAAATCTGATCCTAAATGTGATCTGAAACGCCAAAGATTTTCTGCATACTCAGATGGTATGCTACCATACGCCGATGTTTGTACCGACGCGCACAATGCTGCGCGTATAGCTATGCAGACATGTCCTCGTTGGCCGCTTCCGCACGGTGTACGCCTTACCGCGAAGCGTCAGAGGGTCAGCTACAACCCAGAGAACCCACTGTCAGCGCAGAGTGGTACGAGTGAAGAAGTGACGTCAACGAAGCCCGCCCGGATCGGGAGAAATCAATGCTGCTAGATTACTACTTCATCTTGATTTTGAGCGGCCTGGCAGTGATTATTCCGCTGGGCGCGATCCTCATCGGCCATTTCCTCGGACCGCGGCGGCCGGACCCGATCAAGGACTCCACGTACGAGAGCGGTATCGAGACCATCGGCGACACGTGGATCCAGTTTCGGGCGCAATACTACTTGATCGGCCTGATCTTCCTCATCTTCGATGTTGAGGTGATTTTCCTGTTTCCCATTGCATTGGCCTACGACCGTCTGTCGCTCTTCAGCGTGCTGGCGGCGATTACGTTTGTCCTTATTTTGCTGCTGGGCCTGGTGGTCGAATGGCGCAAGGGCGCGCTGGAATGGGAATAGCCCGCGGTACCAGCGGAGGATTCGATGGAAAGTTGGAGTGAAACACTAACCGGCTGGTTTATGGCGATCGGCATTCCCGAAGGCATTGCGGTAACGATTGCACTCGCCATCGGCGCAACCATCCTGGCGGTAGGATCGCTGACGCTGGCATTAATCCTGGTCTGGATTACGCGCAAGATGATTGGCCGCTTCCAGGACCGTTTGGGGCCGAACCGGTTGGGGCCCTGGGGTTTGTTCCAGTCGATTGCCGATGCGCTGAAGCTCATGACCAAGGAGGACGTGGTACCCAGCGGCGCCGACAAGGTCGTCTACTGGGTGGCTCCGATTCTGGCGGTGACGGGCGTATTGATGGCGTTCGGCGTGGTGGCATGGGCGCCGGGTTTGATCGGCGCGGATCTGAATGTGGGCGTCCTGTACATTGTCGCGCTGGGTTCGATCAGCGTGATGGCGGCGTTGATGGCGGGTTGGAGCAGCAGCAACAAGTATGCGATGCTGGCCGGTTTTCGCGTCGTGGCCCAGTTGCTCAGCTACGAGATTCCCATGGTGCTGGCGATGTTGGCTCCGGTGTTGCTGGTGCGCAGCATGCGTTTGCAGGCGATCAGCGAGGGCCAGGCGCTGCATATCGGCGGCTTCAACATCGGGCATGGGTTGGTTCGTGTTCATCTTGCCGGCGGTCTTCCTGATCTTTTTCATCAGCGCGCTGGCGGAGAGCGAGCAGACGCCGTTTGATCTGCTGGAGGCCGAATCGGAGCTGATCGCCGGGTTCAACATTGAGTACTCGGGCATGAAGTTTGCCATGTTCTATCTGGCCCAGTTTCTCAGTTCGTTCTTCCTGGGCGCGATGGCCGTCATGCTCTTCCTGGGCGGATGGCAGGGGCCGTTTGTGGACCAGCTGCCGTTCCTCGGCTTCATCTACTTCTTGGGCAAGTCGTTGCTGTTCTATCTGGTCGATCCAGTGGATCAAGGGTACGTTCCCGCGCATTCGCATCGACCAGATGATGGCGTTTGCGTGGAAGGTGCTGGTGCCGGCGGTGCTGGCGCTGATTTTGTGGCAGATGGTGGCATTGAAGCTGCCGGTGGCCACGTGGCTGCAGTATGTACTGATCCTGCTCGGCAATCTGGTGATTCTGTACTGGATTCTACGTACGGTGAACCAGCACTTCACTGAGCGAGCAGATCACGACGAAGCGTGAGTTCGAGCCGAGATCGCTGATCGGCACCATGCAGCCGGTGTCGTCGTCTTCGGGTGACTGAGCGGCTGCGTATGCGTCGGGTATCGCCTAGGTCGCGAATCTGCGAAACACATAGATCAAGGGTCTGTGAGATGCCGGACTTTGGCGCAATCATATCATCCATCCACTTTCCGACGATTCAGCAGGTCATCTTTGTGATGATCGCCCTGTTCACGGCGGCGGCAGCGTTGCTGACTGTGTTGGCGCCCGAACGTTTTTCACAATGCCATGGGCTTGGTGGCGACCTTCTTCGGCGTGGCGGGCATCTATATTTTGTTGCAGGCTGAGTTCCTGGCCGTGAGCCAGGTACTCGTGTATGTGGGCGCCATCTCTACGCTGATTACGTTTGCCATCATGCTGACACGCGGCATGATGCAAGGGAAGTCGCGCATCCACCAACCGGCAGATGCTATCGACGTCGATCGTTGTAGGGCTGCTGTTTCTGGTGATGATCGGCATTCTTGCTCAACGTGGCATGGCCGACTGTGGGTGCGGAGTTGAACCCGGGCGAGGAGTTGATCGCCGACCTGGGCGAGATGTTCGTGACCACGTATGTTGTACCGTTCGAGCTGATGGCGGTGCTGCTGTTGATTGCGCTGGCCGGCGCGATCATGTTGGCGCGAGATCAATAGGCATTTCACGCTGAATGCGTCGTGCGCCGCCCGTGTGGAGATGGGCTGAGCTCAGCGCGAGCTGCGAATGAAGGACGGGATGTATGGTTCCTCTTACCTGGTATCTGGTCTTGGCAGCATTCATGTTTTGTTGTGGGCTGTATGCCGCGCTGGCGCGCAAGAACGCCATCGCCGCGATCATGGGCATCGAGTTGATGCTCAACGCGGTGAACATCAACCTGCTGGCGTTCTGGCGTCATGGTGAGCACGTGGCACGGCTGGAGGGACAGATTTTCGCCATCTTCGTGATCGCAGTGGCGGCGGCAGAAGTAGCCGTTGGCCTGGCGCTGATCATCTCGGTCTATCGAAGCCGCAACACCGTGAACCTGGATGAGCTGGACCTGCTGCAAGGGTAGGCGACGCCGGCCATGCCGAAGCAGATGCTGAGCGGCACGCTGGACGAGCAGTGCGCGTTTTTGTACGACCTCGGTCGGCAGAAGATGGAGCAGGGCAACTATACCGGCGCAATTCATGCGTTTCGAGGAGATTGTGAAGTATGCGCCGGATTTTCGTGACACGGCTGAACTGCTGGACAGAGGCGAAGCAGCCGCAAGAACAGAGCAGCGACTTTCTGATTGTCAGCGCCATGGTTGGAGCGATTGTGTTGGTGGCGGTAGGCAGTGCGTTGAGCTTGAGAAACGATCTGTATCTGCTCGGTTTTGCTTTACGTGGGTACGTTGTTGGGATATGTTGTCGGGAACGTGTTGAACAGCCGCCGGCAGAGCCGGGTGGGCCAGAATCCGTAGAGCCTGAATCCGGCGAGTGGATCATCAGACAAGTACACGACTGGCGCGAACAGTCGAATTGTAGCGTGAGGACATACGAATGGAAGGCTTTGTCAATCTAGCCTGGCTTCTGCCAGTACCGCCCTTCCTGGCGTTTCTTGCGATCATTCTGTTTCTGAATCGCAACAAGACTGTCAGCGCGCTCACGGCGATTGGCGGAGCGGGTCTGAGCTGGCTTCTGGGCTGGCCGATCGCGTTTACGGTATTTCTCTAATCATCAGTATGGCGAGCACCCTGCAGACGGCGAGCTGTTTACGATTCCGACGGGCGACACGAGTACTCGAGATCGGCTGGCAGGTTGACCCAGCCAATGCGCTGATGATCTTCATGGCGACGTTCGTCATGCTGATGATCTTCATCTACTCCAGCGGATATATGACGTTCCCGGCCGCATCTGAAGCCGGAGAAATATCCGCTGGCCTTTGCGCAAGAGCAAAGACCCTCGCTACAGCCGCTTCATGGCCTATATCAGCCTCTTCGCCACGGGCATGCTTGGGGCTGTTGGTTTCCAACTCGCTGGTCACGTTCTTCGTCTTCTGGGAAGTGATGGGTCTGTGCAGCTATCTGCTGATCGGCTTCTGGTATGAGAAGCCGTCTGCCAAGGCTGCGGCGCTGAAGGCATTCATCACGACACGCATCGGCGACGTGATCATGTTTATGGGCATGATGTTCCTGTATGTGCACAGCGAGCCCAGCAGCCTGACATTCGACGTCATCCTGAGCCCGGAGAATCTGCATCACCTGGCGGAGATCACGGCCAAGTGCCGTTCCTGGGAACGTAACCGTCCCGTGGATTGCCGTCATCGGTTTCCTGCTCTTCTTTGGCACAGTGGGCAAGAGCGCGCAGTTCCCGCTGCACGTCTGGTTGCCGGACGCCATGGAAGGCCCGACGCCGGTCAGCGCCATGATTCATGCGGCGACGATGGTTTCCGCGGGCGTCTTCCTGCTGGTTCGCATGTTCCCGCTCTTCTTGGTGGCCGGTGAGGTTTCGCCTGGTCTGAGCACGTTCATGGCCTTTATCGGCGCGTTCACGGCATTGGCCGCTTCGACGATTGCCTTGACACAGTGGGACATCAAGCGTGTGCTGGCCTATTCCACCATCAGCCAGTTGGGTTTCATGGTGGCGACGATTGCGGTTGGCGGCTATGTTGCGGGGCTGTTCCATTTGGTTGCGCACGCGTTCTTCAAGGGCCTGCTGTTTCTCGGTTCCGGCAGCGTGATCCACGGCGTGGAGCATGGCATGCACGAGGTGCATGAGGCCACTCGCGATGGAGCGGACGCTCGCGAGGAGCGGGTGCATGGCGACGACCATGCGCATGGCGACTCCATCGTGAGCGACCCGACGGTGAGCTGGACCTGAACGACCCGCAGGACATGCGCAACATGGGCGGCCTGCGTGCATCGGGGTCGGATGCCGTGGACGGGCTGGACGTTTATCATCGGCGGTCTTGGCGCTGGCCGGTTTCCCGTTCTTGACCGCAGGCTTCTGGTCCAAGGACGAGATCCTGGCCTATCTGTATTACACGGACAGATTGTGGGTGTTCTGGGTGCTGGCCCTGGCGGCGCTGCTGACCGCATTCTACACGGCGCGCATGATCGCCCTGTCGTTCACGGGCGAGCCGCGCACGGAAGGCGCGGCCCATGCACCGGAGAGCACCGGGACCATGGTGTGGCCGCTGGTCTTGCTGACGCCGTTCGCCATCGGCCTTGGTTGGATCGGCAATCCCGACGGATTTCCCGATCGTGGGCGGACTGGTTCCGTTCTGGCTGGAAGAGTATCTGGAGCCGTACATCGAGTACATGGAACTGCACGTGGCGCATCCGAGCTTCAGCTATGTTCCGCTGGTCGTTTCGCTGGTGGTGGCGCTGGGCGGCCTCGCAGTCGGCTTCTTCATCTATCGGGGATTCAAAGTGGGACAGATCGATCCCATGCGAAGGTGTTGGGTCCGATCTGGACGCTGCTCTACAACAAGTATTATATCGACGAGTTCTACAATGCGACGGTTGTCTCCTTCACACAGCGGTCTGTCGAAGTTCCTGTACTGGGTTGACGACTTGTGGGTCATCGACCCGATTGTTAACGCCATCGGGCGACTGAATGTGTGGTGGTCGTCGGTGCTGGCGGCCTTTGATCAGTGGGTCATCGACGGCACGGTGAACGGTGCAGGCTGGATTTCTGACCGCTCCGGACGAGTGTTGCGAAATATCCAGGACGGGCATGTACAGGTCTACTTGCTGGTGGCCGTTGTGGCGCTGACGATTTGGCTGCTGCTGGAAGCGCTGCCGATTTTGTTGACGCTGGTGTAACGATTCGCGATGCAGATTGCGCTGGAAATCAGTACAGGCAAGCTTGTTGCTCGCCATTGTGACAAAGTTGCCTATCTGTCCGCTTAGTCGATGGATGAGGTCACGAATCTGAATTCCGAAACATGGTTTTGCGGAGGAAACATCGATGGAATTCCTGAACAATTGGTCGCTGCTGATTCTCCTGATCTGGCCACTGATCGCGACACTGCTGGTGGTGGTGACGCCGTCCGACAAGACGAAGCCTGATCAAATGGGGGATCGATAGCCGCGAGCTTGCTGCCGCTGGGCATCAGCATCTACATGCTCTGGATGCTACGACTTCTCCGCAGGCGGGATGGCGTTTGAAGTGAACATACCTTGGGTTGAGTCGCTGGGCGCAAGCATCCACCTGGGCGTAGACGGGTTGAGCGTGCCCCTCGTCTTCCTGACGGCGCTGCTCTCCACGTTGAGCATCTACTACAGCGCCGGCGTGATCAACACGCGGGTGAAAGAATACTTCGCCATGTTCCTCCTGCTGGAACTCAGCATGCTGGGCGTATTTGTGGCGTTGGACTTACGTGCTCTTCTACGTGTTCTGGGAGATCAGCCTGGTTCCGATGTACCTGCTCATCGGCATCTGGGGCGGCAAGAATCGCAACTATGCTTCCATCAAGTTCTTCATCTATACGTTGGTGGGTTCGGTCGCCATGTTGCTGGCGATTCTGGGCACCTACTTCGCCACGGGTACTTCGACATTCTGGAATCGGCGGCGGCGCAGCCGTTCATGGACTTCCCGGCGGACAAGGCGCTGCTCTTCTCCAGCCTGGCCTTCTGGGGATTCTTCCTGGGCTTCGCGTTCAAGGTGCCGAGCTTCCCGTTCCACACCTGGTTGCCGGACGCCCATACGGAGGCGCCCACGGCGGGCTCGTGTCATTCTGGCGGGCGTGTTGCTGAAGTTGGGCGCGTACGGTTTCCTGCGCATTCTGTTGCCCGTCTTTCCCAACCGCCAGCCAGTATCTGGAGCATGTGGATTGTGGCGCTGGGCGCGATTGCGATCGTGTATGGCGCGTATGTGTGCGTGGCGCAGACCGACCTGAAGCGACTGATCGCGTATAGCTCGGTCAGCCATATGGGCTATGTGATGCTGGGCATCGGCGCGGCGGCGTCGGTGATGACAGTGGAGGGCGCGCAGAAGGCGTCGGAAACGTTCGAGCTGTCCCATGGAGGAAGTGGCCAACAGTGCGGCGATGGCGATCAACGGTGCGACGCTGCAGATGTTCAATCACGGCATCATCACGGGGGCGTTGTTCCTCTTGGTAGGCGTGCATCTATGAGCGGGCGCATACGCGTGAGTTGTCCACGTTTCGGCGGGCTGGGCACGGTGACGCCGTACTTCTATGGCATTATGCTGGTGGCCGCGTTTGCCAGCCTTGGCTCTGCCGGGTCTGGCAGGCTTCTGGGCCGAGTTCTTCACCTTCCGCGGGGCCTTTGCTCTGGTTCCGCTGTGGGCGGCGTTCGGCACGATCGGCATCGTGATCACGGCAGTCTACATCCTGTGGCGCATCATCCAGAACGTCTTCCTGGGCGAATATGATCCGAACAAGTTGACCCACTGGACGACGGCGGACGGGCAGCATGCGGACGGGCCGACGGACATGGTCGGCTTCGAGAAGGTGACGCTGTGGCCGCTGGTCGCGCTCATGTTCATCACTCGGCATCTATCCGACCCTGGTGCTGAACTACTTCAACAGCTTTGCGCTGTCCCTGGTCGAGTTCGTCAAAGGTCTTATCGTAAGCAAGGGGGCAATTTGTGGGCGAAATTGGTTTTGGCTCACTGGGCAGCCTGCTGCCGGAAATCATACTGCTCATTGGCGGACTCCTGATTCTGCTGCTCGACGTTGTACAGCCCGGCAAGGAGGACGAGTCCATCCGGCCGCGTCATACCTGATGGTTTCCGTGCTGTTCTTGATCGTCGCCCTCGTCGGCGTGATCCTGCAAGCCGGGATGGAGCCATTCATCGCAGTTCGGCATGGTTGCGCTGGACCCGTTCGCGTCGTTCCTGAAGATGCTTGTCATCGTGGGCATGATCCTGGTGGCTGTGGGCGGCGGCAACTACATGAACCGGCATACGAACAACCATGGCGAGTTCTGGTCGCTCTTCCTGTTTGTGACGCTGGCGATGAGCATCGCCGTAAGCGCCAACAATCTGCTGCTGCTTTTCCTGTCTATCGAGGCGCTGTCGATCACCAGCTATATCCTGGCGGGCTTCCTGCGGGAGAACAAGCGCAGTTCCGAAGCGGGCGTGAAGTACTTCATCTACGGCTCGGTAGCGTCTTCGCTGATGCTGTACGGCATGAGCCTGCTGTATGGGGCGAGCGGCTCGCTGAACCTGGTGGAGATCGGCGAGGCATTCGCCACGAATCCGGACGTTAAGACAGTAATCCCGATGGCGACGCTGATGACGCTGGTGGGTCTTGGCTTCAAGGCGAGCCTGGCGCCGTTCTATCAGTGGGCGCCGGATACGTACGACGGTGCACCGACGCCGGTCACCGCCTATCTTTCGACGGCGTCGAAGGCGGTGGGTTTCGCGGTGATGGCGCGAGTGCTGATCGTGGGGCTCGGTGCGTACCAGATGGACTGGGTGCCGATTCTGGGCGGTCTGGCTGTGCTGACCATGACGGCGGGCAACATCGTGGCGCTGCGCCAGAGCAGTGTGAAGCGCATGTTGGCCTACAGCTCGGTGGCGCAAGCCGGCTACATATTGCTCGGGCTGACGGCGGTTGTGTCGGGCGACCAGGCCGACGTTGCGACGCTGAGCATGAACGGCTTGAACGGGCTGCTGATCTATCTGTTCGCCTACCTGTTCACCAACATCGGCGCGTTCATGGTCGTGTTGGCGGTGGAGGATTACACAGGCAGTACGGATATCACCGCCTATGCAGACCTCGTGCATCGCTCGCCCGCGCTGGCCTGGTCGATGCTGGTGTTCATGCTGAGTTTGACGGGCATCCCGTTGACGGGCGGCTTCGTGGGCAAGTTCTACGTCTTCGGGGCAACGGTGCAGCACCAGTACTTCTGGCTCGCCGCCGTTGCGCTGCATCAATGTGGGCATCGGCGCATACTACTATATGCGAGTGGTGCGGCAGATGTTCTTCACGCCCGCCGAGGGAGAGCCGGCGCATGTGCCGGTGCCGATTCCGCTACAGGTGGTAGTGCTGATCTGTGTGGTCGCCACCTTCTGGATCGGCATTTACCCGCCGAACCTGATTGAGTGGGCGAACAACGCTTCGCAGCAGCTGATCGCGATGATGTAGGGACTGCGCGTGACACGAAGGTGTCTCCGAAACCGGATTCATCACAGTGCGGTGACAACAGCGCCAAGGGAGGGAACTTGTGTCCGCCCTTGGCGTTTGCTATGTAGGGCGTCGTTGGCGGCGCAGGACTTGGCGGCAAGAGCGGACGCGGCCTGTTTCTCTGTTGGGGTGGCTGGACCGTATAATCTGGGTCAGTAGTCGTCCGTTTGGATGCGACAGGTCCACGTAACGTTCGATTGTAGAGTAGGCGGACATATGCGCCGTTCGGCGCGCAAAATCACAACAAGACACACCATCCTCGCGTGGATGGTCGCGGCCGCGCTTCTGGCGACGTGGTTGCTGCCTGGCCTTGTCTTTGCGCAAGAGGCCGTGGCGATTCCGACGCGCAACGTGTCCATCAGCCTGGCGGTCATTCCGGGCGCGCCGGACCGCGTGCTGGCCGGGACGTTGAATGCGCCGGACCCGGTGAATATGTATCGTACCGAGAACGGCGCGGTGGGCTGGCTGCCGTCCGGCGACGGGATGCAGCCAAACATCAGCGTGGCGGGCGTTGCCGTTGACCCGCAGGACCCAAACCTTGCACTTGCCGGCGACGGCGGCTTCGGATTCATGTACCGCAGCCGGGACGGCGGCCGCACATGGCAGGAGCTGCCCGGTTTCAAGGCGCTGCTCGCGGAGAACGCGGCCGTGGGCGAGATGTATGCGGTTGTGCAGGATGGCGTGACTGTGTTCTATGCGTCCACACGCTATGACGGCGTCTACCGGACATCCAATGCGGGCGACATCTGGCAGCAGCTTGACGACGGGCTGGCCGGGGAGGCGCGCCGCGTGCGCGAGGTGGCTCTGTACGGCGGCGCGCTGTACGCGGGGACGCACGCCGGCCTCTATCGCATGCCGGCCGACAGCTCGACTTGGCAGCCGCTGCCCGCCATTCCCAACACACTGATCGTATTCAGTCTGCTGTCCAGGGAGGACGCGCTGTACGTAGGCACAGGGCAGGGACTCTATCGCAGCGAAGACGGTGTCACGTACACGCAGGTGGCGAATTTCCCGTCCACGATCGTCTATGACATCGTTGATACGGGGGAGAGCATTGTGGCGGCGACGGAGAACGGCATCTGGACCGGCAGCGGAGACCAATGGCAGCAGCCGTTGATGAACGGCGCACCGTATGGCGGCGTCACCTATGCGGTGGCGAATGTGCCGGAGGCGCCTCGCACCATCTACGCGGGCACGGCCAACGACTGGATTCTGCGCAGCGACGACGAAGGCGTGACGTTCTCGCCCCCATTTGGGATGCCGCCGCTGGATGTGGTTGCCGCACTGGCTACCCCCACGCCCACACCGACGCAGACGCCCACACCGACAGCTACGGCGACGCCGTCGCCGACGCCCACTGAAACGGCTACCCCATCTCCCACGCCGACGGCCACGGATACGCCGCTGCCTACGGACACGCCCACGGCCACGGGCACGCCGACGCCTACCTCGACACCGACAGAGACGCTGGAACCCGCGATCGACGCGCCCACACAGGCGCCTGCGGCAGGCGCGATCACCAGCACGGAGCCAATCAGCATCGACGTGGAATTGCCGGCGGTGGAGATTATCACCGCGACGCAGCCTTTGAGTGAGGCCGTAGCAATAGCGATTCCGAGCCCGGCCGTGGAGAGCGCGCCGGGCGAGACGGTGGCCATTGCGCTGCCTTCGCCACAGACGCCGGAGAGTGCGGCCCCGGAGGCGACTGCCACGCCGGAGTCCACGCCAACGCCCCCACCGCCGCCTCCGACTGCGCAGGCCACAGATACGCCGGCGCCGGCGATTGGGTCCAGTTTCCGCGCGATCAATACGCCCGGGCCGCGACCCACATTGTTGCCGACGGAGACGCCGCGCCCCGCGCCCACCCGGCCGCCTGTCGACATCACAGCGTATGTGCGTTCTTCCTTGCCGCCTGTGTTCATGGGCGCGACGCTTCTGTTGTTGGCGGTGGTGGTCGTGGCCGGCTTCTCGGTGATTCGCGGACCGCGCGATATCTAGCCCCCTGCGGCACCCATGTCTACGACCCACATCGTGACCCCGGCCGGTATGTCCCTGGCAGACCTCGTGGCTGCCTTGACCGTTCTTGCGGGGCCGGCCCTTGACGTTCTCCCTCACATCGGTAGTTCCGGCATCGGCATACAGAGTGTCACCGCGGATAGCCGCCAGGTTGCAGCGGGCGCGCTGTTTGTAGCTGTGCCGGGCGCGTCGCACGACGGGCACGACTATCTTGCGCAGGCCGTTGGCTCCGGCGCAGTTGCTGCGCTCGGCGCGAAGTCTCGGGCCATGCTTGCGGAACAGGGCGTTCGCCTTCCGGATGGTTTTCCCTACCTCCAGGTGTCAAATGCTCGCCGTGCGCTGGCGGAGGCAAGCGCGGCTCTGTATGGCTTTCCGGGCCGGGACATGGTCGTCATCGGCGTCACGGGCACGGACGGCAAGACGACGACGTGTACGCTGCTGGAGTCTATTCTTACTCGCGGCCACGCGTTCGCCAGACGATCCCAGGGGACGCGTGGGCGTGATCACGACGGTGGGGGCGCGCATCCGCGGCGAAGAGCAGGAGACGGGTCTACATGTGACGACGCCGGATGCGCCGGAGGTGCAGCGATACTTGGCGCAGATGCGCGACGCTGGCTGTGCCTTCGCTGTCGTGGAAAGCACCAGCCACGGCTTGGCGCAGGATCGCGTGGCGGCTGTGGGGTTTGACGTGGCGGCGGTGACGAACATCACGCATGAGCACCTAGACTATCACGGCACGCGGGACGCGTATGTGCAGGCAAAGGCCCGGTTGTTCCGTGCGCTATTCGAAGACGCAGACAAGGCCGCGACAGACCGCTTCGCAGTGTTGAACGCGGACGACGCGGGCAGCGTGGACGCGCTGCGGGCGGTGCTGGCGGAGGAAGCGGCGGCACACGGCGGCGGGTTGCCGGCGCGTGCGTATGGGCTGGCGGACGGGGAGGCAGAGCGGCTGGACGTGGCGGCTGAGGACATCGGATTCAGCCCGGCCCAGACGCGCTTTTCGCTGCGCTGGTGGGGAGGCGTTTTCGACGTAGAGACAAGCCTGATCGGGCTGTTCAACGTGCAGAATATTTTGTGCGCGGCCACGTCGCGCTGGGGCTCGGGGTTGAGGCAGAGAGTGTGCGTCAGGGCGTTGCCGAGATGCAGGGCGTGTCCGGGCGCATGGAGCGCATTGACTGTGGCCAGCCGTTCCTGGCCGTTGTGGATTTCGCGCATTCGCCCGTCAGTCTGGAGCGAGCGCTGCAGACGCTGCGTCCGCTCGTGGCGCATGGGCGCGGCGGACGGCTGATCTCTGTGTTCGGGTGCGCGGGCCTGCGCGATCGGCAGAAGCGTGGGCTGATGGGGCGGGCAAGCGGCCGGCTGGCGGATTACACGGTGATCACGGCGGAAGATCCGCGGACGGAAGACCTGAATGCGATCAACCGCGAGATCGAGGCGGGCGTCCGGGAGTTCGCGGACCCCGGCGCATATTGCATCATTCCGGATCGGGCGGAAGCCATCGCCTTTGCGGTGCAGATGGCCGGTCCGGGAGACGTCGTGGCCGCCTTTGGCAAAGGTCATGAACGGTCGATGTGTTTCGGCGCGACGGAGTACGCGTGGAGCGATCAACAGGCCATGCGCGACGCGCTTGAGGGGCGGTCCACAGAGGGGGAAGCGGGGGCCCGCGTTCCGTGAAGTGGGGGCCCGCATTTCGCGAAATGCGGGGCACAATTATGCTTGTGTGTTCTCCTGAAGTATTGTATTATTGCGGCTGGACCCACTGCTCTGGATATGCATAGTCAACAGAACCTCACAGCAACCTGTTGAGTGGATACCCGCAAGAGCACATGCAGATCACGTGCGCTGAATTCGAACAATTGGATTCGACACTCTGAATTCGACATCTTGAATTGAGACCAGCGCGCGTACCCGCGGTGACGCATACATCATCACAAGTACGGATCCTACCGCTGAGATACCCACAATGATATCCACTGACATCAGAAGGAGACTGGACATGCAGGCGAAGCCAAGAATTGGCAGACTACTTGTAATCGCACTCATCGTCAGTCTGGTCTTAGGCGCCTGCGGCGGCGGAACGACCGGCTCCACCTGGTTTAATTTCCCGTCGGTGAAGTTGGTTATGAAGGAAGACGGGACGGCGAATCTATATGGATTCAACCTGAATCAGGTGATTCTACAGCCGGCCATGATCCAGACGATGCAGTCGGCCGGTGTGCAACGTGTGGAGGCGCGCATCGGCTACAACGGCATCCACGCGTATCTCAACGGTCAAGACTTGCCCTACGTGGCATGGGACGCGGAGAAGACGGAGAATCTGCAGGAGGTGCTGCGCGCACTGCCACCCACGACGTTGCCGAACGCAGCGTTGATCGCGAACTACTTGCCGTGGCTGCGGAAGATCGGCTTGGGCGTCCGGTTGGACATTCCGCCGGCGGACATGGATATCGCTCGGTGGAAGGGCGAGACCGCAGTGACGCCGGAAGAACCGGCAGAGACGACAATCGGGCCGATTACGATCGCCAGCCTGGTGTTTGACCCGAGCGGCGAGGCCTACATTGAAGGCATACCGGTTTCGCAGATCGAGCAGATGACGGGATCGGCGATTCCGCTGCAACTGGATGCGAACACGATGGCGCTGCTGCAGGGCATTGGCGTGGAGTCGATTCGCATTGCCACGCAGCCGAACGGTATCGACATTTTCCTGAACGAGGAGCCGTTTCCCGGCATTGCGTATGACACGGCCAGGCTAGATACGACCATGACGTACGCCAGCGCGTTCGTCACGGATCCGGCGACGATGGATATGATTGCGCAGGTTGTGCCGCTACTGCCGGGCGCGGACATCACCGTGGCCGTCTCGTTTACGGGCGAGCCTGTCGGCGGAAACGGATATCGGTACTGTCACACTGGTCGTAAACGAGGACGGCAGCCTGTCCTTGGGTTCGGGCATAACGCTGCCGGGCGCTGCGCTTCCGGAAGACGTCGTCAGCAATCTACAAGCTGCGAACGTGCAGCATGTGTCCGTCAACATGCTCGAGGACAGGTTGGGCATTGCAACGAATGGGCAACCACTGCCGACCATTTCGCTGAACGAAGAATCGCTAGACACGCTTGCTTCGCTGGTGGCTCCGCTGGCAGGTATCGATCCCGCGCTCATCACAGAGGGGCTGGCGCTTGTGCGTGGACTGAACGCGGATATAGCGCTGGAATTGCCTGCGGCCGCCGGAGCGGAGCCGATTGAGGTTCCGGACGAGATCGACTTCACGATGACCGAACCGGAGATCGGCGACATCAATGTGCCCACGATTCGGTTCGGCGCAAAGTACGGACCAGACGGCTTCACTGAAGTCGGCGGCATCTCCGCGAATACGCTGGGTTTGCTGGGCGTTGAGTTGCCGGAATTGCCGCCTGATGTCGTGAACACACTGCGTGAGCAGGGCGTCACTACGCTGGAGATCTTGGCCGGCACCGGGGAGATCAATGTGGTCGTGGATGGTGATACGGCGCTGACCGTCGACTACGACAGTGATTCGTTGCAGGCTGCGCTGGACTTGGCGACGCCGTTCTTGGGGACGGAATCGCCGGTGAGCAAACCCGTGCTGGCGCAATTCCTGCGCGAGCAGGTGCTGCCCATTCTGCCCGCCGCAAATGTCAGCGTGTCGCTCGAGTTGGAGTAGGGCCCAGACTGTGGGCAAGACCCGGCAGTGAGTACGCTGCAATAGGCACAATGCGCCGCCCCGATCGACCGATCGGGGCGGCTTTTCGATTGGGGCGTGGCGGCGCTTCGTCTGTGCGGCGAGGAGAGGCCCGCCGCAAGGAGGCCCAGGGCCATCCAGTTCCAGGCGGCCAGGTCCGGCAGCGCAGCGAAGGCATCCACCTGCGCGTGCGCCAGCGCCGCGGCCGAGCGCGGCGAGCAGGCCAAAGGCGGGCCAGGCAGGGGCGGCGTCGCCTGCGGCGCGGGCTGCACGGACGCCGTGAATGACAGTGGTCACGGCTGCAAGCAGCCAGATGAAGGCCAACACACCGCCGCTCGTCGCATACTCGAGCCACACGTTGTGCGGGTGCAGCAGGTTTGGGTCCAACGGCGAGCCGATGGGGATATGGGCTGGAAAGCGCCAAAGGAAGCCGTTGGGACCGACCCCCGCCAACCAGTACTCGCGCCACAGGCCGGCGGCGCTCTGCCACAGCGCCCATCGCTGCACAATCGTGGCGCTGTTGCCCAGCCGTTCCCACGAGAAGCCGGTGGCCGCCAGCGCCATGACGACGACCGCGGCCAGCGCTATGACGGCGATCGCGCCGGAGAAAGGACGGATGTGCGCCGCGCCCCAGGGTGCGCCTGGCTCCTTGTGCGGTCGCCGGTGACAGCGAGCAGCGCCAGCACGATGATGCCTGCCGGTATGCCGAGGAGGATGGCTCCGCGGCTAGCGGTTAGGATGAGGGCGGCGGCAACGATTGCGGTTGCGATGGCGGCTGGGAGCGCACAGAGCCAGCGGTTCTTCGCCCCGTAGAAGAGGGCGAGCCCGACCGCCACGAAGAGGGTGCGTTCCAGGTAGAGGGCCGCATGGTTGGCGGAGAAGTACGGGCCCACAAGCCGGCGCACGGAATCTACGCCGGCGCCGCCGCCGCGCAACCACTGCACGAGGCCGGCCGCAGCCACGAGCGCGCCGCCGGCCGTCAACGCGATGAGTACGGTGCGGCGGTCGAGTCCGGAGCGGGTGAAGGCGCGCACCGCGAAATAGAGGACCAGCGGCGTGAGCACGAATTCGACCACGCCGCGCACGTAGGCGGGCCAGTTCCAGACGCCGGATGCGCTGGCTGCGACGACGGCGACCCATGCAACAGCGAGCACATCCCAGCGGCCGGCCGGTCGACGATTGCGCAGGCTGTGTGCGGCCAGCGCAGGCAGCAGGCAGAGTGCGGCCGCCGTACTTGGCGCTATGGCGAGGGACACTTCGCCCCAGTGCATTTCTTTGTGCTGAAAGTAGAAGGGCAGTACGGCGGCCGCGAGCCAGAGCCCATGAGCCGGCTGGGCCAGGATGAGGGCAGCTGCGACCGCCCAGCAGAGGACGACTAGCGGCGGCCACATGGCGAAGAGGTACGCGGCCAGCAGCAGGGCCCAGAGTAGGGCATGGACGGGCGGGGCAAGGCTACGATAGGCGGCGCGCCATGCATTCCACGGCGGAATGCGCAGGGCGGCGCGCAGGCGCCAGATGCTGAGGGCAAGCGCCAGGGCGAGCAGGCCCCAGCGCTGCCATGCGTGGGCGGCCGGCGCACCCATCTGTGTGCGCTGCATTGGAGTTTGCGCCTGCCAGCCGGCGACGGTTGCGGCGAGTTCATCGTTCAACGCGAAGCCCCAGGCTGGGTCGTTCGCGCCGCCGGTGGGCTCGTCGATGGCCCACGCCATGCCCGCGAGCCAGGGCCACTTCACGTAGGCGAGTTCCAGTGCGCGTGCTGCGAAATCGGCCTGGTCGGACTGGCTGACGGCGCTCCACGGCGAGTGCGGTTGCCGGTTCCAACCGAATCGTGCGGCGATGAGGGGCTTGTGGCCGATGCCGGCGGACACCATGGCCCGGCGCACGAGAACGGTGCGATACAGGTTGAAACCATCGATCTGCTGCTTGGGATCTTCCGGCGTGCGACCGAAGCCGAGGGGCTGAATCGCGACCGCGTCGAAGTAGGGGGCCGCGCCGGCAGCGACCAGGCGCCGCAGGAAGTAGACCTCGTCCATGGCGAGATGTCCGCGGTCGGCGGTGGGCGCCAGCGCACCGAGCAGAATCGCTGCATCCGGGTCAGCCTCGCGAATGGCTGCGGCCGCGAGTCGCAGCATCTGCGCGTATTCGACGGGGTTGATCCAGCGATTGCCCCAGTGCGGCGCGATGTTCGGCTCATCCCATATCTGGTAGTAGCGAACCTCGTCCTGCATAGCGGTTGGCGAACGCGGCTGCGAAGCGGGCGAAGTCTTGCGGATGGGCGGGCGGGGCGAGGGCGTTCCCGTTGCCTACGTTGTCCGTGGCTGCGCGCGCCCAGGCCGGCGAACCGTCCAGTACGATGACGGGTTCGAGGCCGGCGGCCAGAATATCGGCGATGACGGCGTCGGTAGCTTCCCAGCGAAAATCGCCGGTCTCGGGCTCGACCGCTCCCCAATCGATGCGCTGGCGCACCCAGCCGAAGCCGATGTCGCGGAGCGTTGTGAGACGCTGTGTGCGCTCGGCGCGTCGCAGGGTACTGTTCCAGGGCCACGTTGACGCCGGCGAAAGGGAGGCCGTAGGCGAGAGAATCGGCGGGCGGCAAGGACCGGTACGCGCCGGCGCCGGCTTCGCGGTCGGCGTGCGACCTGCAGGAGCGCGACCGTTCCGATCCCCCACAGCGCGACATAGAGGAGGGCTATGCGCGCCAGGGCGAGGCCGGTACGCATGTTTGGTTCGGCGCTCTGTGAATGATCTAGTCTGGCGATGTGGTCAGCTCGTCTGTATGGTGTTTCAGCCGGACGAGTATCGATTTCTGCGTTTGGTATTCTGCCGCCTTGCGGTCATAGGCGGTGACGTCGCCTTGTTCGAAGAGATGACGGAGTTGGTGCAGCAGGCTGTGAATCTCGTAGATGCCGCGCTCCCAATCGCGGGCGACAAAGCGGACGTCGCGCGGAAGGCGCGACAAGATCGACTGTGGACTCCATCTCACGCAGCCAGAGCTGTTCGGCTTCGATGTCGACCGGCGCTGCGATGCGAGGGGCAAAGCCCGGTAGGGCAGCGGGCTGGAATTCCAGGGGCTGCTGGGCGGAGTCTCGTTCCGGGGCAAAGACGATGCCGTTGTCTGCGTTGAGCCACAGCACCGGCGTGCCATAGCTGAAGTCGCCTGGATTCAGCGCATAGACGCTGGAGCGGGCCAGTGCGACAGCCGCATCGATGGCGCCTGGGCAGCTCCCCGCCACAAGCTCTTCATAGAGGAACTGTGCAAATTCAATTGCGGCGTCATCTCGAATTTCATACTGCATGGCAATTACGGCGGGCAGCCCCGCTTGCAGAAGCTGGGCCGCCACGTTGCGGAAACGTCGCGTGTCGGAACTCAGTCCGGCGAGGCAGGCGTTCAGGAAGGCCAGCTTCACGCAGGGCGTTCGTTCCAACGTTGCGCGCAGAGACGCGGAGGAGACCATTCTGGGACGGTCTCGATGCCACAGGGCGATGCCTTGCGGGTCGCCGTGGGTGATGACGTGCAGGATGTCGGGTTGGCGGGCGTCGATCTCGCGGCGCAGGTCGATGACGGAGAAACGGCCGGAGAGTATGCCAACCTTGACACGGTCGGGCCCAAAGCGGTCCAGCACCTGCGTCACGCCGGCGATCTCCGTGTCTGCATCAATCTCGCCGGTCGGATCTTCCGGCGCGGCCAGTAGCACGCTGCATGGGCCAGGTAATCTGCAAGGGGCGCGGCGGGCCGAGGAAGCGATGCAGGTTTTCGACGCGTACGACCGGTGTGCGACCGTTGGCGGCAAAGGCCTGATTGCGGTCGGGATCGTAAAGGGACTCCCAGGGAAGGGCGGCGACGGCGGGCGGATGGAGTGCAAGGCGCAGTCGCAGACCGTAGATGCGGTGCTGGTCCAGATCGGAGCGAGCCTCGATCCAGAGGTCCCGAATGGCGTCCTGCATGACCTGGTGAAAGAGTTCGCTGCCTGCGTGGATGAGCAGTTCTTCATCCGGGGTGAAGATGGTGTCTTCCATCTTGGCGATGAATGTTCGCCAAGCTTCCTGGAAGACGTCAGCAGAGAACGCGCCCTCCGCAGATTGCTTGCGGTAGTGGGCTGTGAATGAGTAGGGCGCTGTTCCGCCGCGCACTGTGATGTCGAAGTTCTGGAAGTTGCAGGCGGTCATGTTTGACAGGGGGCTGGAGATGCTCTTAGAATGGTTTCGGGTACCATATCACGATGGTGCGGCGCGGTCAAGCAGCGGCGCAGGCAAGTGGGGCATTTCGATTTCCACTGCTGTCACCGGATATTGGACGCAGATCAACACTGATCAGGCTGATTTTCGCCGATTCCCTGGGAGGCAGGCGATTGTTCGGCATATAACCAGAGCTCGCTGAACCACATTGGTACCTACGGGCAGTCAGAGCAGCGGCGCGAAGGCGTGCCGGCTTTCCAGCAGATGCGTATGGCAAGAAGGCGCACGCGAAATCAGGTGATCTTGGCCGACTCTTCGGCCAAATGCGCTTTCCGGCATGGCAGGACGGGGTCCGGATGAGAGGACACGGATGGGTGCGGTAGACCCGGCGTCGGATCGTACAGGACAGGAGACAGAGTCGAGCGGATCGCCGGTGACTTCGGCGGTGGAGTGGTTTGGCAACGCGTCTTCTGCGCTGGTTGTCAGCCTTGGCGCGGTGCTGCGCGGCCAGGGATATGCGCCTGTCGACTATCGCGATCGCGTGAGCGTCGCTACGTGGATGGTCGTGTTGGGGCTGGGCGGCAGCCTGCTGATCAGCCTGCCGACGGTGGTTCTGCGCACATGGGCATTCGGTTCGCCGGTCTCCATTCCGTTTACAGGTAGCGTTTGGTTCGCGCTGTTCCTGGCCGTCCTGGCGGCGGCAGGGGCGCAAAGCGTGGTCAGCGTGCATCCGACGGTCATGGGCCGGCATGGCGAGAGCCGGTTGGCGACGTGGCCCTTTTGGGCGCTGCCGATGGCGCTGGCGAGCATTGCCGTGATCATGCTCCCACTGGCGCCCGGCCGTGTGATGCAGGTGATCGCCTTGATCGGCAGCGGAATCGTGACTCGCGCTGGCGTACTACGGCCTGTATGCTACGGTGGATACGGGCGTCGAGTCTCGCCGCGCGCGTCTGCTGTTGGACGTACTGGCGTACAGCAGCGGGCTCCTGCTCTTTCTGTTTGTCTACCAGACGCGGACTCGCAGTCTGCTTTCCGGCACACTGATCGCCCTGATCGCGACCCTGTTGTCGCTGGAAATTCTGCGCACTGTGGCGGACCGTCCCTTCACGGCCTTGCTCTACAGCGGCATCGTGGGCCTGATCCTGGGGCAGGTGACATGGGCGCTGAATTACTGGGTGTTGCCGGGCATTACGGGCGGTCTGCTGCTGCTGCTGATCTTCTATCTGTTGATCGGCTTTGCGCAGCAGGGGTTGCAGGGCCGTCTGACGCGGCGCGTGTTGATCGAGTTTGGCGTGTTTGCGGCGGTTGCGTTGATCTTGATCGCGTGGGTGGGCCCCGGCCTTACGTAGCGTCGTACGGATTCCGCGGCCCTGTATTCGGCGGCAGATGCAAGCAGGCGGGCGGGATTGTGTCGCCACAGTTCCCGCTCTGACGGCGCCTCCACCAACCTCAGAAGCACATCGGTCAACATGCGGTTCACGGGCGTAGGTACGTGGACTTCGTTGCCTTTGCGCACGACCGCGCCGTTCAACCACCCGATCTCGTTCTTCGTCCGCCCGCTCTCCAGGTCAATGTAGAGGCTCGGCATCTTGCCGCCGCCGCGCCTTGCCTACGGATTTTCGCAGGGCGCGGCGCAGGGCGGGCGCCGGCATGGTGCGGATCAACGGCGCGAGAAGGCTGACGGGATAGCTGCCGAAATTGACGGGGTTGATATGCGCGGCCTTCATGGCCGCGAGCGCCTCGCGCCAGGCCTCGATCTCCAGATTGGCCAGCTCCTTGTCAGCGAACACCTGGTTGGGCGGCATGTCGAGGATGGCGCAGGAGGCGTTGCCGACCATGTTCATCAGCAACTTCGTCCACTTCATGCCTGCGGGATCGGGGTATTCTGTGACGGAGAAACCTGCCTCCGTGAGCGCGGTTTGGGCTGCATCGAAGGCCACGGAGGAGACGGCAGGATGCCAGCGACTCAGGCCGACGCTGTAGTCCGGCTTTTCCACCTGAACATAGGCCGGGCCCAGTGTGGAGACAGGCGTCGCGATGACGCCCGCGATGACACAGGCGGGTCCGAGCGCATCGGCAATGCGTTCCTCGTTGCCTACGCCGTTCTGCAGGGAGACAACCGCCGGCCCTGAACCGCCGGCCGTCGCCCGCGCCAACTCCGTTACGGCGGCTGCCGTGTCGTAGCTCTTCACAGCCATCACGGCGAAGGCGTAGCGGTCTGCAATGCGAGAGCGCTTCCGCGACCGTGGTTGCGGCCGTCACGCCGGGGATTGGATGGTCGCCGTCCCTGTCGCGCAGCCTCAGACCGCGTTCGGCTGACGGCGGCGACGAAGCGCGGCCGGCCGACGAGGGCGACACTGTGACCGGCTTGGGCGAGTTTCGCCCCTACGAGGGACCCGATGGCCCCGGCTCCGATGACCAGTATATTCAATTTGGCTCCTCAATGTACGATGTGGCGGCGCAGGTGTTCGATGGCGGCCGCGGGCAGGCTCGAACGGCGCGTCAGGCGGTTAGCGTGCGCGTCTCGATGTCGTATAGGCCGTATGCCATGGCCAGGAATTCGATGGGATGGCGGCTGGGGATGCCGGTCCCGTTTTCCATCTGCCATCGACAGGTCTCTGAGTCGCAGGCGGAGTAGCGAACTTCCCGTTCTTGCGAGCGGACGAAGTCGAACAGGTCGGCGCCGACGTCCATCGCGATCTGGTATTTTTCTTTCTTGTAACCGTAGGTACCGGCGATCCCGCAACAGAGCGCGTGGCTCTCCGGAAGGTCGAGACCGGGAATCAGGGACAGGATTTCCAGCGCAGGCTTGCCGACGCGATGTGCGCGCATTTGGCAGGGGGCGTGATAGGGCACGGTCAATTCGATGCTGCGGAAGTCGGTGGGCAGCCCCTCGTCTTCGTGAATTTCGCGCAGCCATTCGAAGATGTCCCACGTGCCCATCGACAACGCCTGCGCCGCTTCGTCGTGCATATCCAGCAGTTCGGGGGCTTCTTCCTGCAGCGTGAGCGTGCAGCTTGTGCTTGTGCCGACGATGGGCAGACCCGCCTGCGCGAAGCCCGCCAGATGGGCCACGTTGTTCTGGTGATACTTCGCGGCGGCGGAGAATTCGCCATTGCTCAACATAGGCAGGCCGCAACAGTTTTGGGGCGGCACGATGACCTCGTAGCCGAGATGCTCCAGTACGGCGACGGCGGCCTGGCCGATGAAGGGCTCGTAGTACATGGTGGCGCAGCCGTGGTAATAGACGACTTTCTTGTCGGATCGAAGACGATCCTTGCGCGTGCGTTTCATCCAGTCGCCGAAGGTGCCGGATGTGCTCCAGCGCGGCAAGGGAGCGTCGCGGGCGATGCCCATGACGTGTTCAGCCAGGAAGCGACTGGCCGGGTTGTGCAAGCCAAAATTGGCCAGGCCGGGCAAGACGCTGCCGACTTTGCCCAGGAGCTCGTTACGACCCAGCATACGATTGCGCAGGGGGATGCCGTTGTCTGCCGTGATCTGGGCGCGGGCGCGCGCGTTGATCTCGGCGATGCGCACGCCGGTGGGACAGACCTCGTTGCAGACGCGGCAGCCGGAGCAGTAGTCCACCGAATGATCGGGTGAATGGGGCTGGCCGTTCTCGCGGAAGCGCTGCGCCTGGGGTCCGGCGTACTTGGGGCCGGGGAAGAGATCGGTGACCGCGGCCACAGGGCAATAGCTGGTGCAGATGTTGCATTTGATGCAGGCGTCGAGCGTATGGTCGACGGACTGCCAGGAAGTCGAGTGCATGTGATTTCGCCAGGTACTAGGTCGTGGACAGGCCCACAGGGGCTTCGGCGACGAGTGATAGGGCGGCAGCGCGGCCCGTTGCGATGGCGATCCCTTCCAGGCTTCGTTCGCGAATCGGGTCTGCGTGGGCCAGGAGACCGCCGGCCGCCCACAGATTGGTAGTACTGTATGTGGCCGGACGCGTCGACGGGCTGGAATGAATCGTTCACCTCGACGCCGGCGTGAAAGATCGGCTGGCCGCGCGGATCGAGGAATTCGGGATCGGAACCACGCGCCGCGTGACGGCGGCGCGGTCAGCGGCAGATCGAAGACATCCTCGGTGAAGCGGCCGCCGACGTCGCCTGTGAAGCCGCCGCCGAGTACGCCGCCGGTGGCGAGCAGGAAGCGGGCTGCGCGATGCCGCATCGGGCGGGAGCTAGTCTCCGTTTCCACCCAGCGGATCTCGCCATGCTCGGCGTGGAAACCGATGATGTCCATGCCGACTTCAACGCGCACGCCTTGCGCATCCAGCCGGCTGCGCAAGGCGCGATGCAGGCGGATGCCGGGGACGCTGGGCGGCAAGCGTGGGAACCTCGAAGACGCTGCGCCTGCGTGGCCTGGCGCAGCGCGTCCATGGCTGCGGCGTGGTTGTCCAGGCCGACGACCGCGGGAAGGCCGATGCGTTCACCGGGGCGGGCGAGTTTGGCAAGTTCGCGTGCAAATCGCTGCACGACTCGCAGATCATCTAGTGCATGCGCCAGGTGTACGGTGTTGAAGTCGATGCGCTCGCGTGATCGTCTCAACCGGCACAGCGGCGGCACGCGCGGGATGCCCTGCCGCGTCAGGTTGGCGGCGATCAGCTCCGGGTAGAAATCGCGCATGCCCTGCAGACCGACAAAGAGCATGGGCGCGTCCTGGCCCAGGTCGCCGGGCTGTTGCGCATGCGGGACCAAGTAGGCCGGCCGCTGAGCGCCGGCAGGTGACGGCAGCCAGATGTTGCGGTCGGGCAAGCCGCCCTCTGCGGACACGCTTGCGTATGAGATGCCGCCGGTCGCCGCTTCCGTCTGGAACCAGGCCAGCGATTCGCGCACACGCTCGGCGCCGACCAGGGCATAGGGATGGGGCTGTCGAAGCGCGCTCCACTTCGCTCAACGGGCGTTCGATCGCGTCGCCCGCCAGTGCATAGCCCAAGACGTCGACCGTGCCGGCAGACCAGTGCAGCGCACCCATGCCCTTGGCGACCACGCGCACGCTCAGGCCCGCTTGCGCAGCAGTCAGCGCGGCGGTCAGGCCGGTGAGTCCTGCTGCCGATGACCAGAAGATCAAGCATTGGTCGAGGACTCCGTCTTGGCTGGGCGCTTCGTTCGTGGGAGCGGCATCTGTCCGGCATGGGTTGTGGCGATAGAAGTCGGTCATGGGGCTTGTCTCGTCCGCGCCCGGCAGGTGGTCAGCGTTCATCAAGCTGAGGTAGATGAGCTCGTCCAGTCGCTCTTGGCGCAGTTGCTGGCCCCACAGAATCGGCGTCATGCCCTTCCATCGTTCCTGCAGGAAGTCGCGCAGAAGCAAGTTCGGCTCTGAGCGCATTGGCCGGCGCCCGCGTGCTGTCGACGTTGCCGTTGGCGGCAGCGTGGCCGGGCGACTGAATGTGCGAACGTCCCAGGCCGGATGCGCCGCCTTGCGACGCAGCATCGCCGTCCTGGGCTGCGGACCGCTGTTCTCGTGCAGGATGCCGACGGCGCGGTAGGTGCAGAAACCGCCCTGGCAGGGACCCATGCCCAGGCGCACATCGCGGCGCAGGTCGTCCAGCGTCAAGCGTAGGATTGTTGGCGGCGGCGGCCTCCAGCATGGCACGCGTGACGAGTTCGCATTCGCAGACGAGCTCGCCCTGCAGGCGGTTGTCCTCCACTTCGTGCAGCCGATGACCAAGCCAGTAGTGGCCCTGCTCCACGCCGGGCACGGGCGTGTACGCGGTTTGGCACGAACGCTGCACGCCGAGCTGCGGCGCAGGCTTTGTCCACCGTCAGCTCCGCCATGAGGCGGAAGGTCGTCCACTTGCCGCCCGTGATGGTGAGGATGCCCTTGACGCCGTCGCGTTCGGCGTGGTCGAGGAGGGCCAGCGCGCGCGTGGCGTCGCGGCTGTCGCCGCTGAAATCCTCCTGATAGAGCGGGCGCACGCCTGCCCAGGCGCGCAACACGCGGGCGCGACTGATGTTGGGCACGAGTTTGTCGCCCTCGTCGAGCATGCGCTGCACTTCCCAGGGTTCAATCTGCAGCCGCTCAGGGTCCGTCAACTTCCGTATCCGTCGTGCCGATGACGGCGACCGTGTGGATAGGGATGATGATGTCGCCGTCCGACGGCATTTTGCAGCGATTGAGCACGGTGTTGACGACGCGGTGGTTCATGGCCACCATGACGCCCTTGCCGGGGATAATCGTTGACGGGGATGCCGGCCATGTCGCGCGATCTGGCCGGCCCAGGCGCCGGCGGCGTTGATCACGATGTCGGCGCGAATCACGATCTCTTCGCCGTGGGCCACGTCGCGCACGACGGCCCCCGTCGACACGACGGTCGTCGCCGTCG
Source organism: uncultured Chloroflexia bacterium (assembly GCA_963752485.1). Lineage (GTDB taxonomy): Bacteria > Chloroflexota > Anaerolineae > Caldilineales > Caldilineaceae > JASGTU01. The sequence goes on along the minus strand of CAVVYP010000004.1, from coordinate 343,292 downwards.
CCTTCTACGAGCAGACTCGACCACTTCGTGATAGGTCAGGACATGTGCGCCGGCTTCGACCGCCGCCTGTGCGGTGGCATGCGTGGACAGGAAGCTGTCTGCCGCGCCGTCAGGCACCTCGAAGACTCGGCTGATGCGCGGATCGAGCAGCGGTTCGCGGCGCAGCGCTTCGGCCACGGGGATCTCGGTGCAGTCGAGGCCGAGGGAATCGCAGGCGGCTTTGAACTGGTCGGGGTAGTCGCCTTCATCTTCGGGCGTGACCACGAAGAAGCCGCCGGTATCCTCAATACAGTGCGCGTGGATCTTGCGAAGCATGCTGTTTTCCTGGATGCACTCTTTGGCGCTAACGGGATCCTTGACGACGTAGCGGCCGCCGCTGTGCAACAGGCCGTGATAGCGCCCGGTTGTGCCGTGCGTCAGGTCGCGCTTTTCCACGAGCACCACGCGAAAGCCGCGCAGCGCAGCGTCCCAGACAACGCCCGTACCGGTGGAGCCGCCGCCGATGACGAGGACTTCCGTGTCGATTTGGCGCATTGACTGCTTGCATTGGCTGTCTTACACGCTCCGTTCCAGCAGATTGCGCACTTCCTGTCCTGTGCTGCACGCCAGCGCATCGTTGGCGAGCTGGATGCAGCGGTCCAACCTGACGCCGCGCACGGTCTGTTTGACCACCGCGACGGCGGGCAGGGGAGCGCTGAGTTCGGTGACGCCCAGGCCCATGAGCAGAGGCGCAGATGCGGAGTCGCCGGCAATCTCACCGCAGAGGGAAACAGGCTTGCCGGCGTCGCGGCCGGCGTCGCACGTCATCTTGATCAGCCGCAGCACGGACGGATGCAGAGGGTCGGCGAGGCGGGCAACAGTGCTGTTGGTTCGGTCGCTGGCCAGGACGTATTGGGCCAAGTCGTTGGTGCCGATGCTGAGGAAGTCGACGAGGGAGCCAGCGCGCCGGCGATGAGCGCGGCCGACGGCACCTCGATCATGATGCCCAGGGCAAGAGGCGGCACGCCGGAATCCGCCTCCGCAAGGATGCGGCGTACGGCATGGACCTCTTCGACGTTGCTGATCATCGGCAACATGAAGCGCACATCGATGTTCTCGCGGGCGCCTGACGCTGCGGCCTGAAGGGCGGCGTATTGCGTGCGCAGCAGGGCGGGCTGCTCGATGAGCAGGCGGATGCCGCGCAGGCCGAGGAACGGGTTGTCCTCGTGGCGGTGGGTGATGTAGCGGACGGGCTTGTCGCCGCCGGCGTCCAGCGCACGGACGGTCAGATGTCCGTTGGTCTGTTCGATGAAGCCTGCGTAGGCCTCTTCCTGCTCTTCCAGGGTAGGGGCTGCGGAGCGGCCGCGGAAGAGGTACTCGGTGCGGAGCAGGCCAATGCCGTCCGCTCCGGAGGCGGACAGCGCGTTCAACTTCTTCCGGGCTGTTGGCGTTACCGCGCACGGGCACGACGGTTCCGTCCAACATAATGGCGGGCTGCCGGGCCAGGTCTTTGGCCGTGGCTTGAGAACGGAGATAGGTCTCTCGGCGCGACCGGATATGCTGGAGGCCCTCTTCTGATACGCCGACCTGCAACACGCCCCGATTTCCGTCGACGACGGCGAGCTGGTTCGACGGCAGGTCCAGTACATCATCGCCCAGGGCGCAGACAAGGGGGATGCCGAGGCTGCGGGCGAGGATGGCGGAGTGTGCGGTGGGCGTGCTGTTCGCCAGGGCGATGCCCGCCACGACGTCCGGCGACAACTGCGCGAGGTCGCTCGGGCGCAGGTCTTCGGCCACCAGTATGGTATCCGCGGGCAGGTCCTCCAGCGAGGTCCGGTTCACGGCTGCGCCGAGTTGGGCAAGCAAACGCTGGCCCAGGTCGAGAATATCGGCGGCGCGCCCGGCGAAGTATTCGTCATCGAAGGAGTGGAAGAGGTCGCCGAGCCCTTCGATGACATTGTGGGTGGCGACGGCGGCGCTGTTGCCCTCGTCGAAGATGCTGGTGCGGATGGATTTGAGCAGGGTATCGTCGTGCAGCATCACGCGATGTGCGGCGAAGATCTCTGCCACCACGGAGACGGACCCGCTGCACAATTCGCTGAGTTCGTCATCTACGGTGCGTTGCGCGTCGAGAAAGGCCTGCCATTCGGCTTCCGGATCGCGCGAACTTGCGTCGCTTGACTGCTGCGGCAGGCGATAGTCAGAGCGATGGATTGCGATGCCGCCGATGCCGATGCCAGGGGCGGCGGCCAGTCCGTTGAATGACTTCATGTGTTACTGCTCGGCGCTTGACTGCTCGGGCGGGGACATTCCAGGATGTTGCGCAGGGCGGCGATCGCCTCTGCCGCGTCCGGTCCGTTGGCGGACAGTTGGATGACGTGGCCGGTGCGCGCCTGGAGCCGCATGATCTGCAGAATGCTCTTGAGGTCCACCGGCGGCGTCGAAAGCGTGATATTGCGCCCCGTTGTCGTCGACGCGAAGCGGTTGGCAACGTACGCCAGGTCCTTCCCCACGCGCAGATGGATGCCCTGGGGATGGACCACTGTAACGGTAATGGTGAGCGGCGCCGATGTCATCTTGGCACTGTCATCTTGGCGTTGTCATTCGAGCAATTGCCATTCGAATGTCCTGACCTGTCACCGGGTTACGTCTTGCTGGGTACCCTATTGCCGGACTACCTTATCGAGCGAGCGTACCGCTTCCGCCGCCCGGTTCACGTCTCGCAAGTTGCGCTGGAGACTGGCCTCCAGCGCTGCGATCACGGCCCCTTCCACGAGCGGGGCATTGCTGATCAGACAGGCGCTGCGCATCTCGTCGGGCAGCAGCTCGACGGCCGTTTCGGCGCTCAGCACCGCGCTGCCGAGGTCGACCAAAAGGAGGACGCCGTCCGGGCTCCAGTGCTCGTGGATAGCCTCGTGGATGGCGATGGCGTCCGTGCCCAGGCGGTATTGGCCGTCCTCGTCGGCAATGCCGCCGACCGCCGCAATGGACACAGGCGTCTGCGTCATCTCGATGGCCAGCTCGCGTGCGCCCTGGGCGATATCGCGACAGTGGGAGACCAAGATCAACGAGATCACGCGCCTACTCGTCCTCCACCCAATCCAAGGTGCGGGTGACTGCCCGTTTCCAGCCGGCGAACTTGGCTTCGCGCAGATTCTTCGTCCATATTCGGCTGCCATGTCTTGTCCACCTGCCAGTTGGCGCGCAGGCCGGCTCGCGCTGTCCCAGAAGCCGACGGCCAGCCCGGCAGCATAGGCCGCGCCGAGGCTCGTCGTCTCCGCCACCTTGGGCCGGATGACGTCGACGCCCAGGATGTCGGCCTGGAACTGCATCAGGAAGTCGTTGGCCGTGGCTCCGCCGTCCACCCGGAGGCTTTGCAGTGTGACGCCGCTGTCGGCCTCCATCGCTTCCAGGACTTCACGGGTCTGGTAGCAGATGGACTCAAGCGCGGCGCGCACGATGTGGGCGCGATTCACGATATTGCGTCAGGCCGACGATCACGCCGCGGGCGTCGCTGCGCCAATACGGGGCGAAGAGTCCGCTGAAGGCGGGTACGAGATAGCAGCCGCCGCTGTCTTCGACACTGAGCGCCACCGACTCCGATTCGGCGGCGCTGTCGATCATCTCAAGGTTGTCGCGCAGCCATTGCACGGTGGCTCCGGCCATGGCGATGGAACCTTCCAGCGCATAGACCGGCGGGCCGGTCGGCGAACCGGTAGCCGACGGTCGTAATGAGACCGTTTTGGCTGTGGACGATCTCCTCGCCTGTGTTGAGCAGCATGAAGCAGCCGGTGCCGTAGGTATTCTTGGCCTCGCCCAGGTCGAAGCAGGTCTGGCCCACGGTCGCCGCCTGCTGGTCGCCCAGGTCGCCGCATACGGGCACGGCGCCCTGTAGGGGACCATCGCGCCGAGTCATACCGTAGAAGGCAGGTTCGCTGCTGGGCCGGATTTCGGGAAGAATGGCGCGGGGGATGTCCAGCACGCCCAGCAGCTCGTCGTCCCAGGCCAGGGCGTCTCAGGTCCATGACATGGTACGGCTTGCGTTGCTGGGATCGGTGATATGCTCGCCGCCGGTCAGGTTCCAAATTAGCCACGTATCCACGTTGCCGAAGAGCAGGTCGCCCGACTCGGCGAGCGCACGAGCCTCGGGCACATTGTCGAGCAGCCAGCGGATCTTTGGGACCGGAGAAGTAGGTGGCCAGCGGCAGTCCTGCCTTGCGATGAGACGAGGTCCGCGTGTCCGTCGTCGGCCAACTTGCGGCAGATGCGATCCGTGCGCGTGTCCTGCCAGACAATTGCGTTGTGGACCGGCTTGCCAGTGTCGCGCGTCCCAAAGTACGGCAGTTTCGCGCTGATTCGTGACGCCGATGGCGGCGATGTCGCCGGCCGTCGACGCCGGCGGTGCGCAGCGTGGTTTCGATCACCTCGCAGGTGCGCTGCCAGATTTCGGCAGGGTCATGTTCCACCCAGCCGCTCCTGGGGTAGATTTGCCTGTGCTCACGCTGGTCGAAAGCAACGACGTTGCCTCCGTGGTCGAACAGCATGAATCGGGTGCTGGTGGTGCCCGAGTCTACAGCGCCTACGTAACTGGCCATTGCCTGCACGCGCTTTCTTGCTGGTGCAACTGGTTGTGACTGACTTTCTTGTATCGCTTTCCCCGCCGCTAGGCCGGCGCCGGCAACGTCGCAAACGGCATCGGCGTCGCGCCACGGTCACCCGTCGACTTCGTGATCCCCCGCGGTTCGGTGGGGCGAGCGCAGGCTATTTGGGAGCGCCTGCGGCCTGATGTGCGCTGCCGCCCAACGCCACGGCGGCGGATCTGGATCAGATAGAATGTGCTGGTGGCGCCCGGGTCCTGGTGTCCGATGGAGCGTGGACCCAGGTAGCTGGCGCGCCCCTTGCTGGCCTGCAGTTCGGCCGTGTGCTTCATGCCGATTTCGGCCTCGGCCACGGCGGCTTCGAGCGCGGCGCCGATGTCGTCGCCGGCTTGCACAGCGGCCTCCAGGGCTTCGACGGCGGGCTGCAGGGCGTCGATCATGGTCTTTTCGTTGAGTTGGGCCTTGCCGCGTTGCTGCACGCCTTCCAGGCCGTCGCGGAACATCATGGCAAGCTCTGCCGGCGTTACCGATGCGTTGCCGTCGATGCTTTTCACGGCGCGCAGGAAGAACGCTCCATACAGCGGCCCGGCGGCTCCGCCCACGGTGCTGATCAACGTCATGGCAACGGTGCGAAAGAGAGCGGCCACATCCTCGGCCTGGTTCTCGGCATCGCGCAGTCGCTCGCTCACCCTGTGCATGCCGCGTTGCATGTTGATGCCGTGGTCGGCGTCCCCGATGGATGCATCGAGCTCGGTGAGATAGTCTTCGTGCTCCGCGATCTGTTGCGCGAAGGCGAGTAGCCACGCTCGGAACTGGGCCAGTGTGATGACCTGGCTCATCTCCAATCCTCCAGTCTCTACCATCGTAGCGCAGGCGTGCGCACGGGTGCATCCCAAAGTTCGAGCAACTCGGTGTCCAGTCGCATCACCGTAATCGTACAGCCCGCCATGTCCAGACTCGTGATGTAGTTCCCGACGAGCTGGCGTTCGACGACGATGGAGAGCCCCGTCAGATAGGTGGTGCACGTGACGGAAGATGATGTTGAGTTCCTGTTGCGGGCTGGCGCCCAGACCGCTGACCATGACGAGGACTTTGTCGCCGCTGCGCAGTTCCAAGTCAGATGCGATTGGGTCAAGAACGATCTCGGCGATTTCTCTTGCGTTCGTCAACGGTTGGCGACGGCGACCCGGTTCGCCGTGGATGCCGACGCCGACTTCCATTTCGTCGCCGGGCAGGTCGAAGGTTGGCCTTCCCACACTGGGCGACGTGCAACTGCTGACGGCGACGCCCATGCTGCGCGCCTGATCGGCGGCGCGGTTCGCGACAGTCAGTCACCTCTTCCAGCGTGCGGCCCGCTTCCGCAGCGGCGCCGGCGATCTTCTCGACGAAGACGGCTGCGCCCATGCCGCGGCGGTTTTCGACCCTGTCTGCGGATACGTCGTCGCGGATGAGTACAGACTTGACGGCGAATCCTTCCTCCTCGGCAAGCTCAACGGCCATTTCGGAATTCAGTACGCCGCCGGCGTAGTTCTTGATAACGTAGAGGGCCCCTTCGCCGCCGTAAACGGCGCGAGTGGCCGCCAGAAATTGGTCGGGCGTTGGGCTCGTGAATACGGCTCCGGGGCAGGCGGCGTCCAACATGCCCGTACCTACGTAGCCGATGTTGAGCGGCTCGTGTCCGCTGCCGCTGCCGCTGATTACGGCGACTTTGCCGGCGATGGGCGCGTCCTTGCGCGCCACGAAGTGCGGGTCGTAGTGGACGCGAACCAGGTGCGGGATAGGTCAACTCAAAGCCCTGCAGACTCTCCAGCGCGGTGTCTGCCGGGTCGTTGATCATCTTGCGCATAGTTGCTGCCGGGGTATTGTTTCGCACGTAGTCTCCACCCAGATTCGCGGATCGCCATTAGCGGGCGACATGGTCTGCAATCGGCGCCGCGAACGGTTACAATTCTAGTCTGAATCCGGCGAATAATCAATCTCGTGGCACGATTTGCAGGAATTCCTATTGGCCGCACAGGTTGCGTCAGTCACCGGCGAGCAGGTTTGCCAGCTTCTGCTTGGCGGCGCGTGCGGCCTTGCCCCGATGGCTGATCTGGTTTTTCAGCGCGGCGGGCAACTGGGCCATCGTCATCTCGAACTCCGGCAGAAAGAAGACCGGGTCAAAGCCGAAACCGTGGTCGCCGACCGGTTCACTAGTGATCACGCCCTCGACGCTGTCCTCGATGACAAAGTCTTCGCCGGCGGGTGAGGCGATGCACACCGCACAGCGAAACCGGGCCGTACGATCCGGTTCCGGTACGCCTGGAAGCTCCTCGAGCAGCAGAAGATAGCGGTCGCGGTCGTTCAGGCCCTCTCCGCCGTAGCGCGCAGACAGCACGCCCGGCCGCCCGTCCAGGGCGTCGACCTCCAGGCCGCTGTCGTCCGCCCAGGTACGCAGGCCTGTGAGCCGGCAGTAGGCGCTTGCCTTCTGGCGTGCGTTGGCGGCAAAGGAGTCGCCCGTCTCCGGCGCCTCGATAGTCGATGCCGAGTTCTTGCCAGGGAAGTGATTTGCACGGGAAGCTCGGACAATCAGGAGCCGGTATTCGGCAATCTTGCCTCGGTTGTGCGTGGCGATCAGGAGTGTCTGTGTTGCAGGTTGTGTGTCGCTTTTCATCGCCATACGATCCTATGCTACCATATGCCTGTCACATGATGGAATGCCGCAACATCCCGTCGCTGGCGGTTCGGACTTGCTCCTCTGCCGGCCAAGAGCGTCCGCGCTAGTGGAAGGCAGATATGGTCGATTCGTATCATCCGCTGCGGATTTTCACCGGATCTGCACATCCGGTGCTGGCGGAGGAGATCACGGCGCTGCTGAACGTGCCGCTGGGGCAAGGCGACGACGCGTCGCTTGCCGGACAGCGAGATACACGTCATGGTGGACGAGGTCGTGCGCGACCAGGACATCTTCATCATTCAGCCGTGCTCTGAGCCGGTGAACGACAATCTTGTCGAGCTTGTCCTCTATCTCGACGCTTTCCGGCGAGCCAGCGCCCACAGTGTGAGCGTGGTGATTCCGTATTTTCCGTATGCGCGCCAGGAGCGTATGGCCAAGGGCCGGGAAGCGATCAGCGCCCGCGTCGTTGCCAACATGCTGGAGATGAACGGGGCGCGGCAGGGTGATGTACGTGGACATTCACAGCCTGGCGATCCAGGGCTTCTTCAATATCCCGGTCGATCCTATGAGCGCGTTGCCCTTGCTGGCTGACTATTTCCGCCGCGAGGAGTTCACGAACTCGGCCATCGTCAGCCCGGACGTTGGACGCGCAGGACTGGCCGGCAAGTATGCGGAGATGCTCAATCTGCCGCTGGTGGTCATGCACAAACGGCGCACGAGTTACAGCCAGACGGATACGACGCATGTGGTTGGCGATATCGAAGGGCGGCGTCCAATCATTATTGATGATATTATGGCGGGGGGCAGCGTCCTGAAACAGGTGGACGCGCTGTATGATAGGGGCGCAGAGGGACGCGCCTATTTCGCTGTGACGCATCCGGTGCTGTTGCCCACAGCCATGGAACGGTTGGCGGCCGACGACCGCATTGAGAAGCTGGTCGTGACGAATACGATTCCGGTTCCGCCGGAGAAACGTCATCCGAAGATAGAGGTGCTGTCGATTGCGCCGATGCTTGCGGATATCATCTGGCGCATCTACAAAGGGACCAGTATTTCGGAGCAGCTCATCCTGGCGTAGGGGCGGCAGCTTTTCGAGATTGTGTCTTGACCCGGTGTACGCCGTCGTTGACTACGAAGTGAGGACACGGGTCCCGTCGGGAATCGGGATTCACTGAGGAGGTATGCATGTTCAGCCGAGTTCGCAAGCCGGAACCGGATGCAATCGAAGTGATCATTGGGCCGCGGGCGTCGTTTCGCGGCAACCTGACCAGTGACACCAGCATCCGGATCGATGGAGCGGTGGACGGAGGCCGCATCGAGACGCCTGCCAATGTGATCCTGACCGAGTCGGCGCGGTGCAGTGCGATGTCGTGGCCAAGACGGTCAGCATTCGCGGCGCATACTGGGGCACGATCAACGCGGATCGGGTGGAGCTTCTGCGCGGGCAGCCAGGTGCACGGCGCGCTGCATGTCAACAGTTTCTTTATGGATGAGGGCGTCGCCCTGCACGCAGAGGTCAACATCCAGGGTACGGCTCCGGCCAGAGGCGCCGGGCCCCGACAAGCAAGACAGCGGGGCGGCCATCCCCGTGATCAGACCGTCGGAAGGAACCGCGAGCTAGGCGGCCCACCGACATCCATTCGGTTCATCCAATGCTGTAGACCAACTGGCGACTCCGGAGGCGACGGCACCCGCAGCATGTATTGGATAATGGCTCCGGTTGCGGTGTTGATCGGTTACCTGCTTGGGTCGATACCCGTGGGCGTTGTCGTCTGTCGACTGTTCGGCGTGGATATTCGCCAGGTGGGCAGCGGACGCACGGGAACGACGAACGCATGGCGGGCGGCCGGTCTCAAGGCGGCGATTCCCACTGTGATAGGCGACGCCATCAAGGGCGCAGTCGCCATCTGGATTGTCTCCTGGCTGTTCCTGGTGCTTTTCCCCGAGCCGGCGACGATGTCCGTGGACGAGGCCGTAGGGCGCACGACTGCGCTGCACCTGAGCCAGTCCCTGGCCGGCGGGTTTGCCGTCATCGGCCACATCTGGTCGATCTTTCTGGGCTTCAAGGGCGGCGCCGGCGGCATCACTGGGGCGGCCACCACGATGGCGCTCTATCCGCCGGTGGGCGGCATGGTGTGGCTGATCGGCGGCGTCCTGTTCTGGTGGAGCCGCATCGCGTCCATCGCCACGTTCAGCGTTGGATTGAGCACCTTCGCCATCTTCTTGATGCTGGCCGTGGACGATTGGGCGACGTACTGGCCGTACACGGTGTATGGGGTGATCGTGTTCGTGGCCGTGTTGGCAGCGCTTCGCCCCAACCGGGAGAAGCTGAAGGACGGGCACGAGAGAGTCGTGACGCTCTGGTAGCATTGGCGCGCGCACCGGCAGTCGTCCAGTATCGGTGTACGATGCGATTGTCCGAGAGGGTTGTCCGATACAGTTACGCAAGTGGGTTACCCAGCTCAGCCACCCAGTTCAGTTACCCAACGCCATCGATTGTTGGCGCGATTCTTGTGAAGCTGCCCGGCCTGCAGCTCGGCGCGACCCTCGCAAGAATGGGATTTCCTCTCGTGTTGCACGTCGAAAGGCGTGCGTCACCCATGACAACACAAGCGTAGTGGAGGGAAGAAGATGCAAGCAATGCATCCAAACGTTCAGCGCGTACTGCAAGGATTGGCGGCGTTCCACGACGGCGACCTGGAGGGCGTGAAGGCCATCTATCGTCCGGACCTGGTCTTTCGCGTGGCCGGCCGCGGTCCGCTGGCCGGCGAGTATCGCGGCGCGGAGGCGTATGCCGCGGTGGTCCGGCGCGTGCGCGAGGAGAGCGGCGGCACGATGAACGTTGAAATGGATGTGATCCTGGCGGACGACCGTACCGTGATGATGCTGGCGCGACACTCGCGCCCAGCGCCTGGGGCGGACGCTGGAGAGCGAAAGCGTGTATGTCTATCGTTTTGACGAGGACGGGATGTGCTATGAAGGTCGCACGATCCCCATCGACCAGTACGCGTATGACGCCTTCTGGGCGTGAGGCGGCGCGCGAAGCACCAACAGGTGCCGCGTTAGGCCGGCCGTGCCGCCGCCGCGCTGCTGTCGTTCAGTCGATGCCGAGGTAGGCTCGCTGCACCATCGGATCGTTGCGCAGTTCTTCGGCGGTATTGCTGAGCACGATCTCGCCGGTCTGCAACACATATCCCCTGTTCGCCACCTGCAACGCGACGTGCGCGTTCTGCTCCACGAGCAGGATCGTGGTGCCGTCTCATTGATCTGCTCGATCGTGTCGAAGATCGTGTCCACAAGAACAGGCGCCAGTCCCATGGAGGGTTCGTCCAGCAGCAGCAGGCTGGGACTGTGACATAAGCGCCCGCGCCATGACGAGCATCTGCTGTTCACCGCCGCTCATGGTGCCCGCAACCTGCTTGCGCCGTTCACCCAGTCGCGGGAATAGCTCAAACTGCTTCTGCATGTCTGCCTGGATACCGGCCTTGTCGGTGCGGTGATACGCGCCCATCTCCAGGTTCTCAGTCACCGTCAGTTTGGAGAATACGCCGCGCCCTTCCGGGCACCATGGCGACGCCCTTGCCGAGCAGTTCATGCGCAGGAAACTGGCTCAGGTCGTCGTCGTTCAGCGTGACTTCGCCGGTGGTCGGACGCAACAGACCGCTGATTGTGCGCAGCGTGGTCGTCTTGCCGGCGCCGTTGCCGCCGATCAGCGATGACGATTTCGCCTTCCTCAACGATCAGCGAGATACCCTTCAGGGCATGGATTTTGCCGTAGTAGGCGTGTACGTCGTCAGTTCTAGTAGTGCCATTCGCTACCGTTTCTCTTTTCGACTAGGTCTGGTTTGACCTGTATGGCGGCTAGTTCCGCTGAGACGGCCGCTTGCGGCGGCGCCGCGACCCAGATAGGCTTCGATGACGCGCGGATTCTGCTGAATTTCCTCCGGCGATCCTTCGGCGATCTTCTGCCCATAGTCCAGCACGGTGATGTGTTCGGAGATGTCCATAACCACGCGCATGTCGTGCTCGATCAGGAAGATGGTAATGCCCAGTTCGTCGCGCAGCCGGCGGATGAAGTCCGTGGTCTTCGCCGTTTCGCGCGGATTCATGCCGGCGGTCGGTTCGTCCAGCAGCATCAGCTTTGGCTTGCTGCCGAGAGCACGGGCCAATTCCAGGCGTCGCTGGTCACCGTAGGGCAGATTGCGCGCCAGCAGATCGCCCATGCCGCGCAGCCCGGCGAAGTCCAGCAGGCGGAAGCCTTCATCCTCCGCAGCCTTCTCCTCCTTCGTGCGTGGCGGGCTGCGCCAAGGATGGCGTCGATCCAGTTGGTGGTCAGATGCGGCTCCTGACCGACCATCACGTTCTCGATGGCGGTCATGTTGCTGAAGAGGCGGATGTTCTGGAAGGTGCGCGAAATGCCAAGGCGGGCGATTTGGTCGGTCGTCCGTCCGTTGAGCCGGCTGCCATTGAACAGTGATTTCACCTTCGTCAATGGCGTAGAAGCCGGTGATGCAGTTGAAGAACGTGGTCTTGCCGGCTCCGTTTGGGCCGATCATGCTGACGATGCCGCCGCGGGGGATGGCGAAGTCCACGTGGTTCACGGCGACAAGACCGCCAAAGCGCTTTGTTACGCCTTTGCACTACAAGAATGTTGTCGGTCATGGTCAGTCTCCGGCAGGGGCTGGGACTGAGCGTCTTCTTCATCGCGCAGCTCTCGGCGTCTCGCCGCAGAAGGCCACAGTCCTTCCGGGCGCACGAGCATCATGATGATGAGCAACGCGCCGTAGAGCAGCAGCCGATATTCGGCGAATTCTCGCAACAGTTCCGGCAAGCCGATCAGCGCAAGTGCGCCGACAACGATGCCGGGGATGCTGCCCATGCCGCCCACGATGATGATCGCATAGCGTATTGACCGAGATCAGCAGCTGGAAGCTGTGCGGGAAGATGGTGCCGAGTCTTGCTGGCGAAGATTGCGCCGGCAAGACCGCCGCTGGCTGCGCTGAGCGTGAAGGCCAGCATCTTGGTTTTCATGGTGTCGATGCCCATGGCGCCGGCGGCGTCCTCGTCCTCGCGCATGGCCATCCATTGGCGACCTGTGCGCGAGTTGTTCAGACGCAAGGAGATGAAGAGCATGAGCAGACACGCCGCCAGGAAGATGTAATACATCCAGCGTGGGTCGGTGAAGTCGATGAAGGCGACGCCCGGAATGCGAGGCTTGGGGATGAACAGAATGCCTTGCGCGCCGCCGATGTAGGGCTTGAGCCAGTCGGATAGCGCCAGCAGGCGCATGATCTCGCCGAAACCCAGTGTGGCGATGGCCAGATAGTCGCCGCGCATACGCAGCACGGGCAGCGCCAGCATGAAGCCTGTCAACATGGCGGCCAGTACGCAGATCGGCAGGACAAGCCAGAAATTGAACTCGCCTATGCCCAGCGGACCGGTGGATGTCAGCACCGCCATGACGTAGGCGCCGACTGCGAAGTTGGTCACGTACCCCAGGTCGAGCAGACCCGCCAAGACCGACGGCGATGTTCAGCCCGAGCGCCATCAGGACGTACATACCCACGAAGTTGAGCACGTCGCTCAGATAGACGCCGACGATCCAGGGCAGGAAGCAGCAGGACGATGCCCAGTGCGGTCATGCCGATGCTGTCGCCAGCGTCGTTGGCCGTCATCGGGCAATTGGTCGTAGTGATGTCTGGAAGCGGCTGCGGCTGCCAGTGAGCGCGTAGCTGAGGCCACTGGCGAGCGACAAATATGATCAGCGCGGCCACGGGGTTGAGCGCTCCCTTGGTGAACAGCATGATTTGCCGTGCCTCGACCGAGCAGAGGGCGTGATGATCTGCGTCGAAATCAGTTCGCCGAGTAGTCCGATGGACAGTACCCAAACGATGCCCGCCAGCAGCGATTTCTGTACACGTGCGGGCAACAGGTCGGTCAGCTGCGCCGAATCCGCCTAGCACGGTGAGCGACGCCGCCAGCATCAGCGCGCCCACAATGACCGGCTCTGACTCCGAACGTCAGAAGGCCGATCAGCTCCGGCGTGACGTTGACGAACATCTTGCCGAATGTCAGGGAAGAATGTGCCGACGGCAATCAGCAGCAAGGGTAGGTACGCTGGCGAATAGACCTGTCAAGCAGGCCGAACAGATGCGTCCGCCAGCGCCGGCCTCATGCCGGCTGCGATGTGCGACGACATAGCCGGCAACGAGAGGCGGAGCAAAGATGAGCAACTCACCCAGTGTCAACACGCCACTGATAATGGCGCGTCCGGTGAAGGTCTCGATCATGCCGATCAGTGCGACATAGATGGTGAAGATGCCGGCGAACAAGCCAGCGCGCATTAGTTGGCGCCAGTCAATGAAGAATTTTGACATATGCGCATGCTACGCTTTCTTCTCGCTCAATCGTTCGCCGATGATACCTTGTGGCCGGAAGATCAGCACCAGCACCAACATGACGAACGCAAATACATCTTTCAACTGATTGGCGCCGGGAATGCCCAGACCATCGAAGATCAGATTCGGGCCGATGGATTCGAATATGCCCAGGAAGAGACCGCCCAGCATGGCGCCCGGCACGCTGCCGATGCCGCCGAGACGGCGGCCGTAAATGCCTTGATGCCGGGATAGAAGCCCATATAGAACCAGACGCCCTGCGGCCGATATAGGCCATTGATGACGCCGGCCGCGCCAGCCAGCATACCGCCGATGGCAAAGGTGAACACGATCACCTTGTCGATGTCGATGCCCATCAGGGCTGAGACTTCTTTGTCCTCGGACACGGCACGCATGGCCTTGCCCATCTTGGTGTAGCCGACCAGCCACTGCAGGCCAAGCATCAAGCACAAGCGCCAGGCCGAAGACGACGATCTGCACGATGGGAATGGATGCATCGCCGATCTGGATCGTGCCTTGCAGCCCAGGCACTTGGGGATAGGAGCGGAATCCGGAACCATAGAAGCCGCGGAAGGTATATTGCAGGAAGAATGATGCGCCGATGGCCGTGATCAGCGGCACAAGACGCGGCGCGCCGCGCAAGGGCCGGTAGGCGACCCGTTCCAGCAGGATCGCCACGAGCATGGACGTGACGGCCGCGACGACAAACCAGAGCAGAATTGACAGAATCGGATTGCTGGCGAGACATCCCCGTTTGGCCGTGAAGTCCGCCACAAAAAAGGCGGTGAAGGCACCCGCCATGTAGACTTCGCCGTGGGCGAAGTTGATCATCAGCAGGATGCCGTATACCAGCGTATAGCCAAGAGCGATAAGTGCATAGATGCTGCCCTGTGCGAGGCCGGAGACGGCAAGGCTCAGCCATTGGCTCGCAGTATATTTGCCCGGACATCAGCGTGAGCGTTGCGCCAATGATGGCGACGGCAATAATGAGAGATCGCAGGACATTGAGTATGATGTCGACCCAATAGACCCGTTCGAAATATCGTCGAACCATTTGAGAACTCTCTATGATGGTTATGGAATTGTCGGTGAGGCGTGCATCGCCAGATCGAGACGGTGGACAGCTTCTACTGATTGGTTAGAATGCCGCAGTCAGCTAGTGGAACGAGCCAGGGGGACAATGCCCCCCGGCTCGACATTCAGACGTCAATCACCTGGTCGTATCATGGCGTGATCGGCCTCGTTTGATCCAGTACATGCATACCGGTAGCTTACGGCCACACGACCTGCTGGCGGCCAGTTGCCATCCAGTTCCGCTTCGCTCAGGACGTATACGCCAAGGCTTCACCGGTGGCGCAGTCGCCAGTCTCGCTGCAGCTCAGGTTGCCGGTCAGGCCGTCATAGCCGGACGTAGCGGACATGGCGTCGCGCAGGGCCTGGCGACCGACGACGATTGTGCCGTCGTCGCCGACCTGTGCAGCCGCCTCAATGGCGTTCATGATGATGATTGGCGGCGTCATAGGCCATGGCATGGTAGGCGCTCGGCGGCGGTCCGCCGTACTTCTCTTCCCAGGTTGTCAGGAAGGCTTCGTAGTCGCTCACCGCTAACGAGCGGAGGATGAGAGATACATGCCAACAGAGGCCGGACCTGTGTTCTCCGGGAAGGCTGTCGACATACAGGCCGTCGGCGCCCATCAGGTCAACGTCCTCCAGGCCGGAGATCTCTATGGACTGGGCGGCAATCAAGTCGCCTTCGGGCTCGAAGATCGGGAAGTAGAGCGCATCCGGTGCGGACAGCGGCGACCTCGGTCAGGATGGGTCGCATGTCGGTGTCGCCGACGTTGACCGCGCCCTGGAAGACTACCTCGCCACCCAGCTCGGCGAACACATCGGCTGCCACAGCCTGCAGGCTGTCGGCATAGGTGCTGCCGTCATGGATGGTGGCCAGCTTGCGTTGCCCAGTTCGTTGAAGAGGAACTCGGCGGCAATGCGACCCTGGAAGATGTCGTTGTGGGCGGTGCGGTAGTAGCCGGGCATCCACAGACCGCCGGCTTCGGTGTCCTCATCCGTCAGGCGCGGGTCGGTGTTGGATGCGGAGACCATGAACATGCCGGCCTCGCTGACGATGGGCAGAGCGGCGGAAGCGGAACCGGAGCAGGTGGTGCCGACGATGCCCAGGATCGAGTCGTCGGCCGTGATCTTCGTGGCTGCAGTCTGGCCGCCCTCTGAGTTACAGAGGGAGTCTTCGCCGACCAGTTCGATCTCATGGCCAAGCAGCTCGCCGCGCTCGTCGATGGCAATCTCGATGCCGCCGAGCGAGTCCTCGCCGAGGAAGGCCGTGGCGCCCGAAATGGTCAGCATGTAGCCAAGGCGAATCGGCTCATCCGGCGCAATCTCCACGCAGCCGATTGCGTCGGTGCATTCCAATGCGCCGCCTTCCGCTTCGCCGCCTGCTTCTCCGCCGGACGGCGCAGCCGCAGGGACGGCGCAACCGGTGAAGACCAGTGCGAGCACGACGAAAATGACCAGACTAAGATAGAATCGTCTCATGTTGCTTTTCCTCCAGGTACAGTTTGTATCGGTGGTGTTTGATGAATATACCGAAATACAGACGCTTGCTGCGCTTCGGGCAAGTTCTGTGTTGGGACCGTGAGACAGTGACCCGTTTGGCACGGGTTTCTGGCGTACAATCTTGTCCGGTAGGCGATATCGCCTGGGGGGAGACCCGAGTCCTACGGTGAATCACAACGATGCGTATGATCTCATGGACAAGATCCCGAATGCTTCAGACATTAAACCACCTATCGTCCAATTTGAACAAATCGCAACGACGCCCCGGAGGATGTCGAGACACTTGGGTTCGTGGACGGATGCGTCCTGTTTCGGCGACCTCGCAGGCCCTGCGGCGGCCCGAAGGCTTTTCTTGCGGAATGTCGAGTATGATATACTTATCGCAGTAGCAGTATGGACGCAGCTTCACGGCGAGAGTACCCAGTCTCTGTCATGGGATGAGCGGAGGCATGGCTGGGACGCCGGGGAGTAGACAACTGAACGCTTGGCTGCGCATAGCTGTTCGATGATATGGCGCGACGGACCGTCCGGCGCGTCGTTTTCTGTGTGCCGGCAAGGCGGCTGTGCGGCAGCGTATGACGCGGCGACAGAAGAGGTAGCAAGTGAACAACAGGAAACCAACGGATCCCCTGGTAGTCGGTCTGACCGGCAACATCGCCACCGGCAAAAGTACGGTTTCCGCATACTTGCATGGCAAGGGCGCCTACGTGGTCGACGCCGACAAGGTGGCGCACCAGGTGATGGAACCAGGTGAAGCAGCATTTGACGCCATCGTGGACGGATTTGGCGAGGAGTCCTGGCTGACGACGGGCGTATTGACCGCAGGCAAGCTGGCCGCAGATTGTCTTCAACGATGCGCACAAGTTGGGCCGCCTGGAACAGATCGTACATCCAGCCGTGTTCAGGCGGTGTACAATGAGATCGAGCGGAATGCGCCGGCCGATTGTCTTGCTGGAGGCCGTGAAGCTATTGGAGGCCGGCTCAACGGCGACGCTGTGTGATGAGATATGGGTCGTCGTTGCCGATCCGGAGGAACAGGTGCGCCGGGCCGAAGCGAATCGTGGCATGCCAGAGTCGGAAACGCAACGGCGGATGAGTATGCAGTCTCCGCAGGCTGCCAAGATGAACCAGGCGGACGTTGTGATCTATAATGACGGCAGTCTGCCGGAGCTATATGAGCAACTCGACAGGCTGTGGGTCGAATTGCGGCAGCGACATCCACTGCGCTTGCAGGGCGCGACGGAGCAGGGCAGGCAGGAGGAGAGTAGGCCATGGAGTCAGTCAAGCGATTCTGGAACACGCATCCTGTGTTGGCGAACTGGATCGTGTTGGCCGTGGGGATGGTCGTGATTCTGTACTTCAGTGCGCGACATGTGGGATTTCTGCCGGGGCAATGGGCTGCGCTGGTTGGCGCGACGATTCTGTTAGCCGGTTTGTGTGCGTGGATTATCAGTTGGGAGTAGGCGTAGGACACTTGATGAGTAAGCGTAGATTATTACGAGAGTCTTGGCGTTCCAGCGCGGGGCGGACAAAGATGCGCTGAAGCGAGCTTTCCGGCAGAAAGCGCAGCAGTTTCATCCGGACGTCAACAAATCTCCCGAGGCGGAAGTCCAGTTCAAGGAGATCAACGAAGCCTACCAGGTCTTGAGCGATGATCAGCGCCGCGCAGCCTATGACCGTTACGGCCATGACGGCCTGCGCAACATGGGCTTCGACAATTTTGACGGCGGCTTCAGTGACCTGGGCAGCATCTTCGAGGAGTTTTTCGGTGGATTTGGCATGGGCGGCGGCGGCGGTCGTCGGCGGCAGCCGCGCGCCGGAGCTGATCTGCGTGTCGATATCAAGCTGTCATTTGAGGAAGCCGTGTTTGGCACTGGAACGCGAAGCTGGAAGTGCCCCGGCTGGAGAGCTGTGACCGCTGTGACGGGACGGGGGCAGAACCGCCGACATCACACCGTAACGTGCTCGACATGCGGCGGCTCCGGTGAGGTACGGCGGCGACAGCAGAGCGCACTGTTTGGCGCTGTCGTCACGGCAAGCACCTGTCCGGCCTGCGGCGGCAGTGGGGAAGTCATCCCTTCGCCGTGCACGAAATGTAATGGCGGCAAGCGTGTACGGGTTTCGCGCAAAATCAATGTGAAGATCCCTGCAGGCGTGGATGACGGTACACGCATCCGCTTGGCAGGCGAAGGCGAAGCCGGTCACCTGGGCGGTCCGGCGGGTAATCTGTACGTGGTGGTTTCTGTTGAGCCACACCCGATCTTTGTGCGTGACCAGTTCGATGTGCATCTCGAGTACCCGATGAATATCGCGCAGGCGGCGCTGGGGGCGACGGTGAAGGTGCCGACGCTGGACGGCGGCGAAGATGAGCTTGGATATCCCGGCTGGCACGCAGTCCGGTCGAAACGTTCCGAATGCGCGGGAAGGGCATACCCCGTCTGCAGCGCAGTGGACGTGGCGACATGATCGTCACGGTGCAGGTCAAGACGCCCACTAGCCTCACCAGTAACAGAAGGAGCTTGTTGCGGCAGCTTGCCGAGACCTTTGACGACGAGACGATCCAGACGCACAAAGGTTTCTTCGACCGCATCTTTGGCAGCGACGACTGAACGGTCGGCTCGGATCATCGACTGGTCACAGCGTACCACCGAATGATTGCGCATAGCCGAAGCCTGGGTCGCGGTCTTCGGCTTTGTGTTCAGCATGGCAATCGCATTCCGCGTTGACGAAAGAAGTACTTTGCAATACGATGAAGTGCTTGGAAATTCTGGTAGAGTGCGATTCCGAGGCGGCCGAAGCGGTCAGTGAGCTTTTCAATCGCTTCAATGGCGGCGGCTATTTCGCGGACAGCGAGGCCGGCGAGGCGACCGGCGGCGGAGCCGTGATCGAAATCACGGGACTCGACGATTTCGGACAGCCTCTGGACGGGCAGTACCGTGTAGTAGTCAAGACCTACGTGAAGCCGGGCGCACACGGCGAGGAGATTCGTCGCAAAATCGAAGAGGGCCTGTGGCATCTGCGCCAGATCTATCCGATCCCCGAGCCGGACGTGCGGATTGTGCGCGAGGAGGACTGGGCGCACGCCTGGAAGAAGCACTATAAGCCGCTGCGGGTTGGCCGCCGGATCGTGCTCAAGCCATCGTGGGAAGCGTTCGAGCCGGCCGCACGATGACGTGGTGATCGAGCTTGACCCGGGGATGGCCTTTGGCACGGGACTGCACCCCAGCACGCGGCTGTGTATCGCAGCCCTAGAAGAGATGGTGCAGCCGGGCGATACGGTGCTGGACGTGGGAACGGGCAGTGGCGTACTCTCCATTGTGGCGGCGAAGATGGGCGCGACCACGGTCTTGCCACGGATATCGACCTGTGGCGGTGGACGTAGCGAAAGAGAATTTCGCAATCAACGGCGTGCAGCCGTCCGTCGAGCCGCCGCCGGTCATTGCGAAGCGATCCGCGTATCGAGGTAGTCGACCGGCAGCGTGCCGGCAGGTACTGAACGGGCGTTTCAGGTCATCGTCGCCAATATCCTGGCCGAGATGCTGGCCAATCTGCTGGACGGCGCCTATGGCAACGCGCCGCTGGCTGAACCGCTGGCGCCCGGCGGACACATGATCCTCGCCGGCATCATCGAAGAGAAGGCTGGCATGGTCGTGGATGCCGGTGAGCGGCACGGATCTGACCCTCGTCAACACGCTACCAGGAAGTCGGACTGGGTCGCCCTGGTCATGCGCAGAGCCTGAACGCATAGCACCGCTGTGACCATGCATCGTTTCTTCGTCACCGACCGTCCCTTGACCGCAGATTCCACGGTAGATCTTGGCGAGTATCCGCCATCAGCTTTGGCGTGTGCTACGCATGCAGCCGGGGACGCGGTCCTCCTGCTGGACGGTGACGGGTAGCGATTACGCGACGGAGCTGCTGCGAAGATTGACGGCGCAGCGGGATGGGGCAAGGTGTTGCTGACAGCGTGCCAGCGCCTGGCGAACCCCATGTGCTCGCGTCACGCTCTATCAGTGTGCGCTGAAGAGCGACAAGATGGAGTGGGTGCTGCAGAAGGGTACGGAGCTCGGCGTTGTCACGTTTCGTGCCCGTCATTAGCGAGCGGACCATCGTACGGCCGGCCGATCAAGATTGACGCGCAAGTACGATCGCTGGCGAGCGATCATTCGCGAGGCGGCGGAGCAGATGTGGTCGCGGTCGCCTGCCCGAACTGGCGAGTCCACTATGACTGGGACGAAGCGATCGTGGACGCGCCAAGTACAGACGGCCGGACATTGTCGCCTCCTGCCGTGGGAAGAGGCGGACGGTCAGCCGGGTCTGGCGCAGGCTGTTGGACAGCCAGGGCAATGCAGCGCCGCCGCAAACGGCAGTGTGAGTCTTCTCGATTGGGCCCGAGGGCGGCATCAGCGTCGATGAGATGCAGCAGGCGCTGGCTGCTGGGTTGGCAGACCGTTGGCATGGGTCCGCGCATATCTGCGCGCTGAGACAGCCGCTGTCGCGGCCATTGCCGATCACGATGTCCGTGCTCGGCGAAATGGAGTAGGAAGTCTCTGCGGGCGAAAGCCTCGATTGACCCTGCATGTATGTGGACCTACAGCGCGTCTCCTTTGACGCTGGTATGCTTCGGTCATATAATTCGGGACAGTGATTCGTATCGTCAGCGACGCAATTTCGAGCATGACGCTATTCGCCAGTGACGATGCGTGGCTCGGTCACGTGACAAGCGATATGAAAAACGAGGAGAATGCTCATGTCTGAGGCCCAGACATCTTCCAATGGCAGCGGCGAGAGCAGTGCGAACCGAAGGTTGAGGACGTGATCGTCATCGGCAGCGGACCCGCCGGTTTCACGGCCGGCCTGTACACGGCGCGTGCCAACCTGCAGCCGCTGCTTACTCACGGGCAACGACTACGGCGGACAGGTGAGCATCACGTATGAGGTGGAGAACTATCCGGGGTTTCCCGGAGGGCGTGAGCGGTCCCGAGCTCGTCGAGAAGATGAAGGAACAGGCAGAGAAATTCGGCACGCGTATCGAGTTTGACTACGTGTCCGAAATCGTTACGGACGTCCACCCGTTCATCGTGCGCACTGCGAATGGCAAGGAATACGCCACGAAGTCCATCGTGCTGGCCACAGGTGCTCGACCGCGCTATCTTGAATGTGCCCGGCGAGAAGAAATACACGGGCCGAGGCGTCAGCTACTGTGGCACCTGTGACGGGTTCTTCTTCACGGGCAAAGATGTGGTCGTGGTGGGCGGCGGCGACAGCGCCGTCGAGGAAGGTCTCTTCCTGACCAAGTTCGCCACACGTGTGCGCATCATTCACCGCCGCGATGAGCTACGCGCCAGCAAGATTCTGCAGGATCGCGCGTTTGCCAATGAGAAGATCGAGTTTGTGTGGAATGCGGTGGTCACCGAGATTCTGGGCGATGACGAAGGCAAGGTATCGGCGTCAAGATCAAGAATACGATCACCGGCGAAGAGAGCGACTTGGAAACAGACGGCGTCTTCGTCTTCATCGGCCATCTTGCCGAACAACGAGCTCTACACCGACAAGCTGCAGATGGACGAGGACGGGCATCTGATCACCGACCGCAAGACGCGCACCAACGTGCCCGGCATCTTTGCAGCAGGCGAGATCGCAGACAAGGTATTCAAGCAGGTGGCGACCAGTGTAGGCCAGGGCTGCGCAGCGGCCATGCAGACCGAGAAGTTCCTGGCCGACCTGGAGGACGAAGGATATCCAGGGTTTGCCGACCCGCGCGAATTCTACTGTGCCGGAGAAGGCTACGGCTGATAGACTAGTCGTAGACAAGCTTAGTCTCAGGCGGGTGCATTGCGAAGCGCTCGCCCGTTTTGATGCCTGGCATCGCACCCGCACTCCCTGATGGGACCGGCTCCACCACTGTGATACAATCCAGCCATGTCTTCCGCCACTGGTGAGGAGCCAACAGCCGCTAACGAAGACGCAAGCCACGGACTGGTGCGCAGCGCCAGTCTGCTTTCATTGGGCGGATGCGGCCAGCCGCATTCTTGGGCTTGTACGCGAGATCGTCATCGCTTCGCTCTTTGGCGCGACGGGCATGGTCAGCGCCTTCCGTGTGGCGAGCCAGGTGCCCGTCCTGCTGTACGACCTTCTTGTGGGCGGCATGTTGAGCGCGGCATTGGTGCCGGTGCTGAGCGAGTATCTGCACAGCCGGCCGCGTGAGGAATACGAGCGGTTGGTCGGCGTGTTGTTCGGGCTGTTCACGCTGGTGCTGACGTTCATCGTCGTCCTGCTGGAGGTATTCGCGCCACAGGTTGCGTTTGTGCTGGCCGCCGGCTTCCTCAAGACGGACCCTGCCCTGCTGGCGCTTGACGGCGCGCTGATCCGCATCGATCGCGCCGGCTGTGTGGCTGTTCAGCATGGCCGGGCTGCTGACTGCGGTACTCTATTCGCTGGAACGCTTCAGCTTCCCTGCGCTGGCTACCGCTATCTACAACCTCGGCATTGTGATCGCCGCGCCTCTGCTGGTCGCCCGCATCGGGATATTCAGCCTGGCCGTCGGCATCGTAGCAGGCGCGATTGCGCAGTTTGGGCTATGGCCTACGACCTGCGTCGCAGTGGTCTGAATCTGCGGCCGCGCATCGACTGGCGGCACCCGGCGCTGATGCGCATTCTCGACGCTGTATGCGCCGATCGCACTGGGGCTTGCTGGTCACCATCTTTCAGGTGACGCTGGACCGACGGCTGGCGAGCGGAACAGGTGAGCAAAGCATCGCCTGGATGAGCAACGCCACCACGCTGCAGCAGATGCCGCTGGGGCTAATCAGCGTGGCGATTGCATTGGCGTCGTTGCCCCGGCTTAGCCAGTATTTTGCCGCACATAACGAGGCAGCCTATCGCAAGACACTGGGCGATGGGCTGCGAATGGTGATGCTGCTCATCGTGCCGGCGGCGGTGTTGCTGTGGCTGCTGGGTGAACAGATTGTCACCGTCTCTTTCCAGCGCAATCTGTTTACGGCCGCAGGACACGCATCAGGTGGTGCAGCGCATTGAACATCTACCTGATCGGGATGTTGTTCGCAGCCATCGACTTCCCGCTTGAACTATGCATTCTATGCGCGGCAGAACACGCTGCTTCCGGCGGCTGTAGGCGTGTTTAGTGTGGGTGTCTATGTGGTGTGGCATTCACACTTGTTGGATCGGCTTGGCTACCTCGGCCTGGTCTGGGCGGACACGGCAAAGCAAGCCAGCCACGCACTCGTCATGCTGTGCCTGTTGCGCTGGCGCATTGGCCCGCTCAATGCGCATCTCTTCACGGCGCTGGCGCAGGTGGGCGCAGGCGCCGTCGGCATGGTACTGATCATCATGCTTGTGCCGCCAGCTTTCTTGTCTCGGCTGTACCGATTGCGGGCATTCTGGAGCGCGTTGCTGACGGTGCTGGCAGGCGGGCGGCCGGAGTCGGAGTGTATGTGTTCTGCTGCTGCGACTCATGTGCCGGAGATGTCGCTCGTTATGCACTATGTGGGCGACCGTACCGGCCTGACGCGGCGTCTTCCCTAACGGTATCGCGAGCGATAGCTGGCGCAGCAATGCGGCCTCATGTTTGGGTCCGCTCTGGCGTAACTGTATAATGTGCGAAATCAACGATGGCCTGGTTCGACCGGCGGCAATTTACGATCCCGCTCGCGTTGGGCCGACCACTAACAGCAGAATCGAGTGCATTCCGTTATGGCGACGAGCAAGAAGAAAAGAAAGAAGAGCGAGCAGTCCGGCACCGGCGTCCGCCCCCAGCGCCGCCAACTCCTGACGGTTTCGACAGCCGCACCGCAGCGAGCTTGCCGAGCCGACGCATAGATCGAGACGGAAGTCGAGTTCGCAACGAATATGGCTACGTCCGCAAGGACTTGCGTCATCTGGCCATTGTCTCACTGGGCTCTTCGTGGTGATGCTGGGGATCGGCTTTCTGATCTAGCAGGCGGAAGCGAGGTCCCGGCTAGCGCCGGGCTGGGTTTGCCGTCTGGCTGGGCAGGACATGTTGCGTACGGCTGTTGGTGATCAGGATCAATACTGCGGCGCTGTGCAGTATCCAGCAGATCCAGAAGTTGCGCGTGTACAGAAAGAGGATGCTGTTGTGGTCAGCACTACGATCTGGAGAAGCCATTGCTCGAACGATAGTCGGCGCAGGGCAGTCTCCAGCAGGACCAAGGACCGCGGCGATCCAGATCGCCCAGTAGGCAGGCAGTTCGAGCGGAACAGGCGCTGTCAGCAGGATTTCCCATACGGCGCCGCGCAGGAACACCCAGTGAAACTCCTCGGCGCCGCCGAGGAAAATGACCAACAAGATCGTTCGCCACGCCGGGTTTCGCTGGTACGCCACAGCCTGGTCGACCGCCGGTGCATAGGCGGCGGGCTGGGATTGCGTCTCGCCCGGGTATCTGTCTGAGAGTTCCACTGCAGCTCGGACCGTCACGAGCAGTAGAGCAGCATCACGAAAGACCAGCCCGGATCCAAGCCCCAGCGTGGCCGGCCAGTCCAGATATGCCAATCCCATGAGGCGAGGTGAGAGCCCGCCCGATAGCAGGCCGAGATAGGGAACCAGAATCCACTGCCCGATCCACAGCCATACAACCCAGGGCGACCGAGTCCGCCAGTAACGCCACGGCCAGCCCGACCGTGCTGACTATGCTGACCAGAAGCCAGAATAGCGGCGACTGTGGATGGATTTCGGCAAGTAACCAATCAATCACGATATGTCCACGAACCTGACAACCTGGCATGTGCGCCGCCGATGCGGACGGCAGGGCGCTGGGTTGCGCCGGCTGCTGTTGCAGATTGTAGCAGAACCAGGGACGGGAGCAACACTCGCCGGTCCGGACGCGCACGCTCCGTGGCCTTCCCGGCCTAGAGGCTAACGCGTGCGCAAGCTACTCGTCGTGATTTTGATTCTGGCGCTGGTCTTCATGTTGCGCCCCAAAGGCGTGTGGGGAGAGGCAAAACGCTCGTGGGAGCAGCGCAACCGCATCTTGCGCGTGCTCGTCGTTATGATAGGCGTCTATCTGGTCTATGGTCTGTACAAGATGTACCAGGCAGGTATGATTCCCTTCTGGTAGACGCCGGACGAGATTGAACCGGAGCTCCGAATGCAAGTCCCCGTCGTTTCAGAGATCCGCGACGCTGCGCGATACGCTTTCTCGCCTATATCGTTGAGACGCCCGTGTGGCGTTGGGACAACGAAGACGCCGCGCGAGCCTTTGGCGCGCAGACGGAGGTCCTGCTGAAGCTGGAGCTGTTCCAGCGCACGGGCACGTTCAAGCCACGCGGCGCACTGGCCGTCATGCTGGATCTGGATGAAGAGGCGCTTGCCAAGGGCGTGACCGCGGTCAGCGCGGGCAACCACGCCATTGCTGTCGCCTATGCGGCCAGGATTCTCGGCGCGAGCGCCAAGGTCGTCATGCCCAGGACTGCCAGCCCCATTCGCGTGGCGCGCAGCGAGGAAGCCGGTGCGGAGGTTGTACTCGTGGACGACGTGAGCCTGGCTTTCGCAGAGGTAGAGCGCATTCAGCGAGAAGAGGGGCGCACGTTTGTGCATCCGTTCGAGGGACCGCGTCACGGTTCTGGGGACGGCGACGGTTGGTCTGGAGTTCTGTGAGCAGGCGCCTGGACCTGGACGCAGTGATCATCCCTATCGGCGGCGGCGGGTTGGCTGCGGGTATGTCGGCGGCGATAAAGCAGATGCAGCCGCAGTGCCAGGTCTTTGGCGTGGAGCCAGTGGGCGCTGATACGCATGTATCGCAGCTTCCAGGCGGGCAGCCCCCAGTCCATCGACAAAGTGCGCACCTTTGCGGATAGCCTCGGCGCACCCTACGCATTGCCGGGCACGTATGCGCTCTGCCGCGAGTTCGTGGACGAGATCGTGCTGGTGGACGACGACGCGATGCGCGATGCGATGGCGCTGCTCTTCCATTCAGATGAAGCTGGCGGTCGAGCCGGCGGGCGCGGCGGCCACTGCTGCGCTGCAAGGCCCGCTGCGCGAGCGGCTGGAGGGCAAGCGTGTTGGCGTTACCGTCTGCGGCAGCCAACATTGATACGGCGTCCTTCTGCCGCGGCGGTGTCGGCGGCGAATCCGACTTCTTGGCGGTCGATAGCGGGGTACGCGCAAGCAGATGCACGCACAGGGGTCACAGAAAACGAAGACGCCTTCCCGGCCGGGAAGGCGTCTGTGGATCATGGAGCCGTTGATCGGATTCGAACCGATGACCTGCGCATTACGAGGGCGCCGCTCTACCGACTGAGCTACAACGGCAATCTACCGCCCGAGAGTATAGCCAACTTGCGCAAAAACGCAAGTTTGGCGGGCTTTCGGCTGACTATCCGGCCGAACTGTCCGGCTGGCCAAGCGACGGGTCCGTCTCGCCTACTTCTGGACGCGTGTGACGTAGCTGCCGTCGCGGGTATCGACGCGGATGGTGTCGCCTTCGTTGACGAACATGGGCGCCTGCACGCGCAGGCCGGTCTGGACTTCGACCTGCTTTGTCGGCGCGTTGGCCGTGTCGCCGGCGATGGCGGCCTCGGCCCACACGACTTCGAAATCGACCGTCGTGGGCAGGGTGACGCTGATCGGCTCCCCTTCGTACGTCTCCAGGATCACCACCTGGTTGTCGATCAGATACTCGACGACGCC
Organism: uncultured Chloroflexia bacterium; assembly: GCA_963752485.1. GTDB lineage: Bacteria > Chloroflexota > Anaerolineae > Caldilineales > Caldilineaceae > JASGTU01. The sequence continues at coordinate 316,424 of CAVVYP010000004.1, read as the reverse complement.
TTCCAGCGCATCCGGGGTCAGCGTGATCTGCTCGAAGGTCTCGGTGTCCATGAAGTAGTAGAAGTCGCCGTCCGTGTAGAGGTATTCCACCTCGTCGCTGTCCAGCCGCACATCCTGTACGCGGGTACCGTTGTTGTACGTGCGCTCCACGGTGGAGCCGGTGCGAATGTTGCGCACCTTCAGGCGGATGGTTGCGCCGCCGCGCGCCATTTTGATGTGCTGGTGTTCCAGGACGCGCCACAAATTGCCGTCCTCTTCGTAGATGTTGCCTCTGCGTAACGCCTGGACTTCTGCCATGGTGTATTGCTCGCTTGTCTTGTGCCTGCAGTGCGCCCCTGCGCGACTGGCCGATTCTGCCGCGCTCTGGGCGCGTCGTAACCAGCGCATTATAGTCAGGTGTGAGGGGCGTGTCAAAGAAAAAGGCGGCCGGCGCGAAGGCAATCCTTGTGCGCCTGTGGTCACATGGGACTGGAGAGGGCTAGGCCGTGTTGAACTGGCTCAGGGCGATGCGCAGCCGTTCCTCGACGCTGTCTATGTCGCTGGGCATCTGCTGTACCGCGCGCTGCGCCTCCACCACGCTGTAGCCGAGGCTGGTCAGCGCCTCGATCACCTCGGTGTCGATATCGGCGGCCACGGCCAGCCCGGCCAAGTCACCGGGCGGCTGCACCTTGTCGCGCAGGTCCAGCACGATCTTCTGGGCGGTACGCTTGCCGATGCCCGGGACACGCGGCGATCACGGCGGGTTCGTCATTGGCCAGCGCCAGGCGGATGGCGTCAGGCGTCAAGCGTGCTCAGGGTTGCGAGGGCGACCTTGGGACCGACGCCGCTGACGCCGAGCAAGTAGCTCGAACATGGACAGCTCATCTTCGGTGGCGAAGCCGTAGAGGTTGAGCGCATCTTCCCGCACCTGCAGGTAGGTGTGCAAGGTGACGTGTGCATTGAGCTGCGTTTCGACGGCCGTCGGCTCCGGCACGAAGACCTTGACACCGATGCCGCCGCCCGCCCCGCCCACATCCACGACGACATGGTCGGATCCGCGTAGCGATGGCCGTGCCGCGTATCAATCGAATCATGCAGCGCCTCCTCGGCGGGGTACAGAACTCACTGCTTGCTAGGCAGCGCAATCACTTCGCACACAACCTAAATACATCAGGCTATGCACCGCCGGCTTCTCCGACGAGACGATGGTACTGTTCGGTTTGCAGGTGACAGAGCGCGATGGCCACGCCGTCGGCGGCATCATCCGGCCGGGGAATCTCCGGCAGGTCCAGATAGCCGCTGCACCATCTCCTGAATCTGTCGCTTGTCCGCGTTGCCGTAGCCGGCGATGGATTGTTTCACCTCCGCCGGCGTGTACTCCGCCACGCTGCAGGTCGGCAGCGCGGCGGCAAGCAGGGCAGCGCCACGCGCCTGGCCGACGGAGATGGCGTTGGTGACGTTTTTGCCGAAGAAGAGCTTCTCGACAGCCATCGAGTCCGGGTTGAACTCGGAGATCAGCGACTGCAGGTCTTGGAACATTCGCGCAGACGCAGGTGCATGGCCACGCCGGCTTCGGTCCGGATTACGCCGCAGGCCAGCAACATGAACTCGCCGGACGCGTTCTGCGCCACGACGCCGTAGCCGGTCGTCGCCGTGCCAGGGTCGATGCCCAGGGCGACGCTCTCGATTGCGCCTTCAGTCGAGTTCATTGAGATTCGCGCACGCTGCGATAAACCGCCATCCTGTGGCCGGCCGGGGCCGCTAGGCGAACTGCGCCACGACCTCGTCCGTGAGTTCGAGATTGTGATACACGTTGCTCACGTCGTCGAGCTCCTCCAGCGCCTCGATCAGGCTGAGTACGCTTGCTGCCTCGTCCGGGGCCAGCGCCAGGGAGTTATCCGGCTGCTGGATCAGGCTGGACTCGTCGGGCGTGAAACCGGCCTCGTCAAGCGCCTGCAAGCACCTGTGCGAAGGTATTGCGCTCCGTGTAGACCTCCACCGCGTCGTCGCTGGTGACGACGTCCGACTGCGTCCGCCTCGATGGCGGCCATGGCGATCTCGTCGGGGTCCAAGTCGCGAGGCTCGCCATTGTCGTCGAACAGGTTGAACAGGATATAGCCTGTTTCGGTGAACTGCCAGGCGACCGAGTTGGGCTCGCCCAGATTGCCGTTGCCGCGGTTGAAGGCGCGCCGCACGTCCGCAATGGTGCGGTTGCGATTGTCCGTCAAGCACTGGATCAGGATGGCGACGCCATGCGGGCCGTAGCCCTCGTACATGACCTCTTCAATCTCGGCGGCATCTTTGTCCAGCCCGGCGCCGCGGCGGATGGCCTTCTCGATGTTGTCCTTGGGCATGTTCTCGGCGCGGGCGCGGTCGATCGCCAGGCGCAGCGTGAAGTTGGACGCCGGATCCGGCGCCGCCGCGTGCGGCAATCTGGATCTCTCGGGCAAGCCGGGTGAAAATCTTGCCACGCGCGGCGTCGTTGGCGCCCTTCTTGCGCTTAATTGTCGACCATTTGGAATGTCCAGACATGGGCCTCTCCTTCTATCTTCTGCAATCTGTTGGCACGTCACACGTTCTGACTTGTACCATTGCCAGACTCTTGTCTGTTACACCGCACACGCCTGTGCCATAACCCGCGTGGCCGAAGCTCTCGTCACCGAAAGCGCACGCGTGTACCGGATCGCTTAGTCCGCGGGCTCCGTGGATGTGCTTTCCTCGGAATAAATCCCGTTCTGCGCGGACGCCTGCATTGCATTGGCGTCGTCCTGCCGGGCGAAGCGGTGGTCCTTGGCAGCCTGGATCAGACCCAGGAAGAGCGGATGCGGCTTGTTGGGCCGGCTCTTGAACTCCGGGATGGAATTGGCTGCCCGATCATGTATGGATGGCCGGCCAATTCGGCAATCTCCACCAGGCGCCCGTCCGGCGAAATGCCGCTGAAGACCATGCCATTCTCTTGCATCAGGCCGCGGAAATGATTGTTGAACTCGAAGCGGTGGCGGTGCCGCTCATTCACGACGCTGCCGAAATCCAGCGTCGCGATAGGTCCTCTCGGCCAGGGTACCGGGCGCCAGTTCGCACGGGTAGATGCCCAAGCGCATGGTGCCGCCCATGTCGGCGATATCGCGCTGATCCGGCATCAGGTCGATGATGGGGTACTCGGTGCTGATATCGAATTCGGTGCTGTTGGGCTCGTCGCTGTCCAGGATATGGCGCGCCAGTTCGATGCACATGACCTGCATGCCGAGGCACAGACCCAGGTAGGGCACGTCTGTGCTCGCGGGCGTAGTTGGCAGCCACGATTTTGCCCTCGATGCCGCGGTAGCCGAAGCCGCCCGGCACGACCAAACCATCCACCAAGTCCAGCGTCTCCAGATGGCGACCTTTTTCCAGGTCTTCCGAACGGATCCACTCGATCTCCACATGCCAGCCCGCCGCCAGCCCGGCATGCATCAGTGATTCTTTGACGCTGAGGTAGGCGTCTTCCAGCTCCACATATTTGCCGACGATGCCGATGCGCAATGCCGGCCGGTCGCTGCGGATGGTGTCCGTGAAGCGTCGCCAGTTGGCCAATCCCTCCGCCGGATCGCGTGTGACGGCTAGCTCCAGCTTCTCCACCACCCACTCGCCGATGCCCGATTCTTCCAGGCTCAGGGGCACCTCGTAGATGGTGTCCGCCGTGACCAGCGGGATGACGGCTTCCTGGTCGACATCGCAGAAGAGCGCGGTCTTGGCGATCACGTCATCGTCCACGGGGTAGTCGCTGCGCAGGGCGATGGCGTCGGGCTGGATGCCGATGCCGCGCAGTTCGCGGACGCTGTGCTGCGTGGGCTTTGTCTTCAATTCCTTGCTGGCGGCCAGGTAGGGCAGCCACGTGACGTGGACGAAGAGCGTGTTCTTGCTGCCAACGTCCTTGCGCATCTGGCGGATGGCCTCGAGGAAGGGCAGACCCTCGATGTCGCCGACGGTGCCGCCGATCTCGGCCAGCACGACGTCCGCGCCGGTGGCACGTGCCACCTGGCCGATGCGTCGCTTGATCTCGTTGGTGACGTGGGGGATCACCTGGATCGTACCGCCGAGGTAGTCGCCGCGCCGTTCCTGGTCCAGCACGTACTTGTAGATCTGGCCGCTGGTTACGTTGCTGAGCTGGCTGAGGTTTTCGTCCACGAAACGTTCGTAGTGGCCCAGGTCGAGATCGGTCTCTGCACCGTCCTCGGTGACGAAGACCTCGCCGTGCTGGTAGGGGGACATGGTGCCGGGGTCCACGTTCAGGTACGGGTCCAGCTTCATGGTGGCGACCTTGATGCCGCGCGCCTTCAGGATGCGGCCGATCGAGGCCACGGTCACGCCCTTGCCCAGGCCGGACATGACGCCGCCGGTCACAAATATGTACTTGCCCATGCGTACCCCCGTCGAACTCCATCTATGCCAAATATCCGGGTACAGTATATCATGCTGGGGTCAATCGCTAGGATGGATACTCCAAATGGAAGGCGCAATTCAGCAGCCGTAGTCAGGACGGATGAGCGCGTGTTTGACAGAGACTTCGTACAGCCGCAGCGTCCCACCTGGATCGAGGTGGATCAGAGCGCGCTGACGAACAATGTGCGGGAGATCCGGCGCCGGATCGGCGAGGACTGTCTCCTGTGTGCGGTGTGTCAAGGCCAACGCGTACGGTCATGGCGTTCTGCCCGGTGGTCAGTGCTTTGCCGGAGACCGAAGTGGATTGTCTGGCCGTAGCGACGCTGGGCGAAGCGCTGGAATTGCGCGCCGCCGGCGTGGAATCTGCCGATTCTTGTGCTCGGCTACACGCCGCCGCGCCATGCGAAGACGGCCGTCCGGCAGCGACGTCACGCTGACCGTCTACGACTGCGGACATGGCGAGCATCCTGGCGCGAGCTGCGGACGATCTGGGCAAGCGCTCGTACGCGTGCACGTCAAGGTGAACACGGGCATGAATCGGCTTGGTCTGCGCCCGGACGACGTGCCAGCGTTTCCTCGGCGAATCTCAGAGAGATGCGCCGGCACTCATCGTCGAAGGGCCTCTACACGCATTTCGCTACATCGGACACGGATCTGGAATTTGCACGAGTAGCAGTTCGAGCGCTTCCGGGCGCTGCTGGACGGACTGGAAGGCGCTGGGTCTGCGGCCGCCATTTGCCACGCGGCCAACTCCGCCGCCATGCTGACCATGCCGGAGACCCACTTGGACATGGTGCGCTGCGGCATTGCGCTCTATGGCCTGGACCCAGACGAGGAGAAGACGCCCTTGCCGCCGGCGTTCCAGCCTGTATTGAGCTGGAAGGCGGAGATCGCGCAGGTCACGCAGGCTGGCAGCCGGGGGAGGGCGTCAGCTATGGGCTGGAGTTCGTGGCAGACGCAGCCCAGCGTCGTGGCGGTGATCCCGGTAGGCTATGCGGATGGGTTCCCGCGGCGCCCGCTGAACTGGGGCAGCGTGCTCGTGCATGGCCGTCCGGCGCCGATCGCCGGCCGCGTGTGCATGGACCAGACCGTCCTGGACGTGACCGACATCGTCGAGGACGGGCCAGCCTGTGCGGCAGGGTGACGAGGTCGTGCTCGATCGGCCGACAGGGCGCGGCCGACGCTATCGGCCGAGGAAGTCGCGCGGCGTACCGGGCACGATCAACTACGATGTAGTGAGTCGCATCCTCTCGCAGGGTGCCGCGTGTGGTGGTGGGGGAGCAAGCATGAGTTCAGCCGGTGATGGGCAAGGGCAAGAGCATGCTGAAGGCCGTCTATGACAGGCTGGCGGCTGAATATGGCGTCCGGGAGCGCACCAGCACGTGCCGACCCGCTGGATATGCTGATCGGCACGATGCTGTCGGCCAACACGAACGACGTCAACAGCGGGCGGGCTTTCCGCGAGCTGCAGGAGCGCTATGGCGGCAACTGGGATGCTGTGCGCCATGCGCCGCTGGACGACGTCAAGGACGCCATCCGCGTGGCGGGCATGTACAACCAGAAGGCGCCCAACATCGTGCAATACGCTGACAGCGAATACGAAGCCGACCGCGGGGAATACTCTCTCGACTTCCTGGAGGATATGGACGTCGACGAAGCGATGGACTATCTGACTGCCCTACCGGGCGTTGGCCACAAGACGGCCAGCATCGTGCTGCTCTTCCGCTTGGGATGGCGACGTTTCCGGTGGACACGCATGTGCAGCGTATTACACAGCGGCTGGGCGTCACGGGGCCAAGGCCAGCCACCGAGAAAGTGAAACGCACGTGGGAGGAGTTGTTGCCGCCGGAGACGTATTTCACGCTGCACGTCAATCTCGATTCTCATGGGCGCACATTCTGCAGCGCGCGCAAGCCCACGTGTGACGAGTGCGCGTTGAACGATCGTATGCGACTATGCACAGGAACGCGGGGATTGGGCGCCTGAGATCCTGACGCAAATGAACGCGCAAAGGGCTCGCGCTGTCAAGCGCGAGCCCAGTTGATCATTTCTTTTCGAAGCGGCCTACGTGCGCAGGCCAAGCCGATGGCGCCTAGGCGGCGACGTCTGCCTGCGCCCGGCCCAGCGCCTGGTAGAGGCGGCTCTTGCGGCGGCTGGCGTTGTTCTGGTGCAGAACGCCCTTGCTCGCAGCGCGGTCCAGCGCGCGCTCGGCAACCAGCACCAATTCTGCCGCGTTCTCGTCGCCGCTTTCGATGGCGGTGCGAGCATTCTTGACAGCAGTGCGGGCCCGACCGCGCACGACGCGATTACGCGCCTCACGGCCGGCCTTCTGCCGATTTCGTTTTTCAGCCGATTTGATATTCGCCATTCGTGCTTGCTCCCAAGCTATCTATTTCTTCCGCAATACTGCGTATGAGGCTCTGCTGACAACTCTGACTGCGGGCGCGACATGGGCGACATCACACATGTCGACGCTACCGAGTCACAGCCATTCAGTATATCGCAACGCCTTGCGCTTGTCGAATTCGGACGCGGCTGTTCGTCGATGCGTGCTTCACGCGCCTCACGCGGGCTCGCCGGGGTAGAGTTCGGCCATGCGTTGCTCTTCGCTCTCCACGACGTCCTGCATGGCTTCATCCACGTAGGGATAGGCAAGCCACACGGTGGCTGCGCCGAACATTGCGCCGGTGATGGTGCGCAGCAACCAGTTGCTTTCGCGCAGACCGACCATCTGTGACAGTCCGTCCACGGCCATCGGAATCACGAAGAGGATGTACACCTTGATGCTGGGCGACTTGATGCGGTCGCGGAAGATGCCGTAGAGGATGCCGGCCACGAAAATGCTTCCGTAGATGGCAAGGTCGCGCTGGCATAGGGCGGTCTTGTAGCCCGCTTCCAGGTTGCCGATGAAGCGGCGCTGTCCCAACAGGCCGAGGCCCGGCTCCATGCCGGCGGCTTCCAGGTCGTGCAGATGGGGCACGGGGTTGCCGCCGAACAGAAAGTAGCTGTGGTCCGGCAGTTGGTGGCACAGGAAGGAGTAGATGCCGTAGATGCCGCGTGCGGGCAGCGTCAACCCCATCTGCATGAGGATGGGCGCCAGGAAGGGCAGGAAGACGTACATGCCCCAAGCGATGTTAAACAGCGCCAGCCAGTGGCGCGCAATGCCCGACGACCAGCGCATTGACGAAGCGCGCGAGCTTCGTCTCCAGGCCGGACTGTGGCCTTGGAGCGGAAGGCGCTTGCTCGCTGCGGACGGTAGGTTCGCTCATGGTAGACGGGCGCTTGTACGCAGGGCCGCCGCGATCGTTCCGCGCACATGGCCGGCGTCATGCGGCGGGCACAGAAGCTCGGCGCCGGGCACGTCCAGCACGGGGATCAGGTACTGGAAGCGTGCGAAATCCTCTGCGTCGTCCTCGATGTCCCGCTCCACGACTGTGAAATCAAGGCTCTGCTGCATCTCGTGCAACTGCGCCAGCAAGTCGTCGCAGAGATGGCAGCCGGGCTTCGTGTATAGAACTCACCTGGAACTCGGCTGAGCTACCGCGTGCCTGCGGGCATGCTCAGTCCTTCCCCGCCACGGCGGTGCCGCCCAAGTAGCCGATGTAGGCGGGCACAAGCGGCAGCACACAGGGGCTCAGGAAACTGATGAGGCCGGCCATCAGGGCCAGCGGCACGGCCGCGATCAGGCTGGCGTCGATGATGTTGCCGCCGACGGCGGAGGTGACGACGAGCGACTCCTCGAGTTGGAAGACCCATTCGTTGAGAAAGAAGAAGCGCGTCGTCAGAGTGCCCAGCCGGTCCGTCCACAGCAGATAGGCCACATAGAAGAGGAAGAAGCCGCTTACCATGCTGACGATGTTGGCGTGGCGGTTGAGCTTGCGCAACGTCTTGGTCGCTGTGCTAAAGGCGGCGCCTGTGATCAGGAAGGGAATGCCCAGGCCCAGGCTGTAGATCGCCAGCAGGATAGCGCCCTGCAGCGCCGTGGCGCTGTCGTTGGCCAGGAAGAGAATGCTCGCCAGGATGGGGCCGATGCACGGGCACCCAGCCCGCTGCGAAGCTGACGCCGAGCAGCGAACTGCTGAGCAGGCCCCAGCGCCGGTTCACCTGGTGCATGCCCGTGACGCGGCGTTCCGTGTAGAGGAGTGTGTCGAAGAAGGTGAAGACGCTGACCAGCGCCGCCGCCGCCGGGTTCTGTTCAGATCGACGCGTTGGGTGATGAACTGGGAGAGCCGGCGAAAGACGCCCAAGGTGGCCAGACCGAAGATGACGAGCATGATAGCGCCGAAGCGCTGCAAGAGGGGCAGGTAGATGTTCAGGCTGCGCCCGAGCAGACCGGCCGCCGAACCGAGTATGGTGAATACGAGGCCAAAGCCCAGCACGAAAAAGACCGCGTGCAGGAAGACCTGCAGCCGGTGCGAACGGTCGTTCGCCGCCTGCATCGCGGATTTGGCTCCGGCTGGTGCGTTTGCCGGTTGGGGGGCGATTTGCGCCATAGGTTCGTCAGTCCTCCCGCCGAGGGATGGCGTACTACTTGGCCGTGGATTTCAACAGTTCACGCTACCGGAACGAGGCCGCACTACGGCTGTGTTCCCATCTCTGTCTCGATGCAGTTCAGTCTAGCTGCGTACACTTTATGGATGCCTCCGCAGCGATCCGCTGTAACAGCCACTACGTAGGGGGTGCGCATGCGCATGCGCACCGCAGGCGCTAGTCGACACTCGCGGGTCAGTCGTTGCTACCTGCCGACGAATCGGCAACCAGCTCCTCCAGCGTGTTCATCTCCAGTTCCAGGCTGTTCTGCTTGCGACTCATGAAGAAGACATAGCCGGCGACAAGCAGCCACACGGCGGTAAATGCCAGGGCAAGATACATCATATTATTCCACTTCCTCTCGAAGTTCGGCCAGTTCATCCTCCATGCGAAGGAGTCGCAGCCGGTGAATTACGAGCGAGGCAAACAACAGCAGGAACGCGATGGCGGCGATCATCAGCGTCTGCGTCATGGTTTGCCCAGGGCGAAACCGCCTTCCGCGTCCGGGTTGTCGCCGGAAAAGACGACGGGATGGATGGAGCGGAACCAGCGGGCGCTGTAGTAGGTGAGCGGCAGGCTGAGAAAGGCGAAGAGCGCGTAGATGCTGCCGAAGAGCGCCTTGGTCTGCCGGTTGTCGATGCCGTTGCGGAAGAGCAGATAGGCCACGTAGAGCAGTACGGTGATGGTGGCCGTAGTCAGCCGCGGGTCCCACGTCCAGTATGTGTTCCACGTCGGCTTGGCCCAGAAGATACCGGTGATAATCGTGCCGCTGCCGATGATCACGCCAACTTCGATGGCCGCCTGCGTAATGCGATCCCACTCCAGCCGGCGCGTGATCAGATACACGATGGAGCCGACCAGCGACACGACAGAAGGCCGCCAGCGCGCCGAAGTTGCAGCCCATGTGCAGATAGAAGATGCGCTGGGCGACCTGCTCGTCGCCGGCCAGATTGAGCGCCGGCTTGGCATACAGGAGCGAAGCCCAGATGAGCGGCCGCCATTGCCACCGCCGTGGCGATGTTCAGCACGGCGACGGCAGCGTTCCACATCCGCGTTGGTGGTGGGCGCGGCGTCGCTCTTCTCTATTGTGGCCGATACCGCCATATCTATGTACCCTCCCAGATCAGATCAAACACGATGAACGCAATGGTCAGAAAGACCAGGTCGTAGACGCTCAGAATGATGCAGCCAACGGCCGAAGTCGGCGAATTCGCGGCCGTCCAGGATGTTGGACGTGAGCCCGATGCCTGCCACGAAGACGGGCGCCATCACCGGCAACAACAGGATGGGCAGCATGGATTCTCGGGCTCGGGAGCTGGACGTGAGCGCCGCAAACAATACGCCCACGCTGACATAGCCCAACGGTGCCCAGCAGAAGTCCCAGCAGGATCCACGGGCTGAACAGATTGACGTCGAACACCACGAGCATGAGCGGGACGATGACGATCTCCATGCCAAGCATGAAGATCAGCTGGGCGAGAAGCTTGCCGAAATAGATGGCGCTGCGGTCCACCGGCGCCAGCAACAGCGCGGACAGGCTGCCCCGGTCGACCTCGGCCCCAAAGGCGCGATTCAAGCCCAGAACGCCCGTGAACAGCACGACAACCCACAGCACGCCGGGAGCGACCATCTCCGGGCTCGGGCACGCGCAGGTCGAATGCCAGGCCGAACACGATGACCGCCAGAACGCTGAAGGCAATCATCGTGCTGACGACTTCCTTGGCGCGTACCTCCGCGCGCAGGTCCTTGGCCGCGATGGCGCGCACCTTGCGCAGGTACGCGGCTGTGCCGCCGCCCGTATGCATCGTGACGGACTCGGGTGCGGACTGCGCGGCCGGAGCAGCGGCCTCGTGCGACGGAGCCGTGATCGTCATTGCAGTACGCTCGCCGATGAGTAGAGGCGCCGGAGCTCCATACCGTCCAGGTGCGTCGGTCGATTCCGTGCGCACGATCTTGCCGTTGGCGAGCAGACAGACCGAATCCGCCCATTCCACGGCGCGGTCCAGGTTGTGCGTCGTCAGGAGGATGGCGCGGTCTGCAGCGCCCAGTTGGCGCACCAATTCCTGCAGCATCTGTGAGCTCTCCTGGTCCAGCCCCGTGTCCGGCTCGTCCAGCAGCAGTACCGGCGGACTGTGCAGCACCGCCCGCGCGATGGCCAATCGCTGCGTCATGCCGCGGCTATACGTGCGTACGACATCGCGGCGTCGCGGCCACAGGTCGACTGCGCGCAATACGGTCTCGATGCGGCTTTCGGGGTCGGCCAGGTCATACATCTTGGCGAAGAAGCGCAAATTCTCCTCTGCGGACAGGTTGTCGTAGAGCAGGGGGGAGTGGGTTACCAGGCCGATGTAGCGGCGCAATTCGTCGCCGGCGCGCTGGAGCGAAACGCCGCCCAACTGGATATCGCCGCGGTCGGGCTTGGTCAGACCGCAAACGATGCTCATGAGAGTCGTCTTGCCTGCCCCGTTTGGGCCGAACAGGGCGACGACCTCGCCCCGCTCCACGGCCAGGTCTACGCCACGCAATACGGGCTTGCGTCCGAAGCGTTTGTAGAGATCCGTGAACGGAGATGAGAGAGGTGTCAGTCATGTAGTAGATGCCGGCTATGCTTCCGGCGCATCGCGCGTCAGGCGTCTCCGCGTGCGTCGTTCACCGGCGTCCGAACTGTCCTCGTCTTCCTGCGCTCGACGCTTCCAGGGTGGCCTCCAGAATGTCGAGGGCGCGGTCCGCGAGCGGGGCAGGCACCAGGACGGAGGCCTTGGCCAGGTTCCCCGTGTGGAAACCGAAGATGCTGGCTGCCACGTCCCCGGTGATGATGGCGGGGATGCCTTCGCTTTCCAGGTGTCCCTTGACGATCTCGGCCTCCATGCGGTTGGACGCCTCCCACACGACGACCGGTTCGGTCTCGCCTTCGCCGCCGGTCACGCTGGCGGCCGCGCTCGACGTCTCCTCCGGAGATTGGGATTCCTGCGCCTCGTCCTGCTTGCCGCGCCGCCTGAACCAACCGGGCAACGCCCTGGAAATTGTCGTCATCGGTCTCTCCGCTGCTACGACTGAAGTCCTGTTGCGCTTTCGCCCACGAAGGGATTGCTCACCCGCTCGCGTCCGATGGAGGTGCTCTGGAAATGGCCTGGATGAACTTCATAGTCGTCGGGCAGGCTGAAGAGTTGCGTGCGAATGCTCTCGAGCAACGTGGGCCCATCCGCGCCCGGCAGGTCATACCGGCCGATGCTGCCGTAGAACAGTGTGTCGCCGGCGAATACCTGCCCCCCGGCGTGATGTACGAAGACCACATGACCGGGCGCGTGTCCGGGCGTGAAGCGCACTTCCAACTCTTCGTTGCCGACTTCGATGATCTGTCCGTGTTCGAGATACTCATCCGGGTCGTCGATCGGGTCGACTTCGGAATCGAGCCAGAGGCGCGCCTGGTGCGGCACGTCGCGCAACGTGGGCAAGTCGTCCCGGTGCAGATAGAAGGGTGCGCCGGTGGCGAACCGAATGGGATCGACCGCCATCACATGATCCAAATGGGCGTGCGTGTTGATGATCTTGTCCACCGTCAGATTGCGCTCCGTCACGGCGCGCAGGATGGCTCGCGCGTTGTCTCCCGGGTCCACGATGGCGGCGCGGGCCGTCTCTTCGCAACCGAGTATGTAGCAATTCTCCTGCAGCAAGCCGACGGTCAATCCCAGCACGATCATGTGCAACTATCCTTGTGCTTGCGGTTCTATTCCGCAATGGAAATGGCGTATGTGTTCACCAGGAACGCTGGTATGCTATCGCAGCGGCAGGGCCCTGTCAAACAAGGGGCCGTTTCCAGCGCACAAGATGAAGTCTACGCAGATTCACGCTGATAGGGCGGATCTCCGCCCATCTGCCTGCGGGCAGCGAACCGGCGCGCGTTATTCCACTGGGAGCCGCTTCAGCCGGTAGCTGTCCGGCCCGACGGTGAGGCGGGGCGCGGCGTCGCCGCCATCGTACATGATGTCAAACTCACCGCGCACGATCTCGCCCGGCTGCCAAAGGCCGGTGGCGTAGCTTCCGCCGGCCAGGGGCGCAGTCAATAGTTCATCGCCCAGCCGCAGCGTGAACGGCAAGTCGTCCGGCCAATCCGGCGGCAGCGGATCGGGCGCCTGCCAAAGGAACGACACATGTGCAACATCGCCCGGTTGCAGGGGCGTCTCCGGCGCATGGCTATAGCCCTTGGCGTGTGCGGCGTAGCCGGCAAGACGCACGGGGCCCAGCTTCCGCGCCGTGCGATGCTGCACGGGGATCACCTCCACCGGCAGCGGTTCGGCCGGGCGAACCACCTCCACTTCACCCAAGGCGAGATGGTCGGTGTCATCCCCGTCCGGAGTAAGGCGTACGCCTGTCGCGGCGTCGTAGATCGCCAGCGACGAGGCGATAGCGTCCGGGGGGCGTACCGGGCGGAATGGGCAACCCGTGGTTGTCGAAGACCGTATCGCCCGCCTTCCACTGGGTGGTGGGCCGGGAACCGCCGGCCGGCTCGCCGTCGTGCTGGGCGATGACCTGATTTCGCGCATCGAGAAGCTGCACGCTGACCTTGTACGGTTTGTCCAGCGGCGCATCTGTGCGCCATTGGAGCGAAAGCGTGGCTGCGTCGCCGGCCGCCGTCTGTTGCGGATGCGCAGGCTGGCACTGCGCTGCCAACGAGATGTCGGCTCCGAAGTAGACCGGCGTCGCCAGCTCGCGGCATTCGTGGGTCGGTGGCAAACGATAGACGACAAAGCGCATGTTGCCCTGCCAACTGTCGATGCCCTTGAATGCGTTGTGGTCGAGCCATGTCTCGACGATGCCGTCCGGGTCGGATTCGTCGGTGGCCCACAGTATGGCGTATGCGCGGCGCTGGTCGGACAGGGCGGCGGTGAGCCGGTCGACAGTCTGACCTTCGTGCGGCGGGCGCTGTTCCGGCAGGGGCAGCGTGGGCAGGCCGGGATCGTAGTAGGCCCACACGTCCTGCTGCCCGGGCGCATTGATCGACGACCGTGTCCTGCACCGGGATTGCCCACGGCCTGGACATAGCGGGCGACGCCGGCGTAGTTGTCGCGCGCGTCGGGGTCGGCGTAGTAGCCGGGCAGGATGAGGACGGCAAGCGCTGCCGCGCCGGCAGCCAGCGCGACCTGCAGCAGTGTCCGCGGTCGCGTGCAGCACAAGGGCGCGGCCGCCACGAGCAGGCACCATGCCGGCGACGCCACAAGCAGGAACTTCAGAAAGGCGTCGGTGAACAGACCCAGCGCGGCCATGAGACACGATGGGCGCCAGCCACCAGAGACCCAGCGCGGGCGCAGCGAACTGTGCGACGCAGCGCCCACAGGCCGATGACGGGCACCAGCGCCGCGGCCAACAGCCACGGCCATGCCAAGTCCGGCGCGGAGCGGATGGGACCGCTGACCAGCGTCTGCAGCGTGACTGTCAACCCGTCCAGCGAGCGAGACCTAGTCGCCGCCTTTGGGCCAGTTGCGCACGCGGTTGACCGCCGTGGGCAGCCAGGGCAGATAGAGAAGCAGGATCACGGCGTTGGCCGCCGCGAAGCGCACCAGGCGACGCGTGCGGCTGTCGTGACCGCCGGCGTCTGTGCGCAAGAGATTGACTGCGTACGCCAGCCCTGCCGCAGCAAGCACGACCGGGAAGCTATAGTGCGTCCACAGGCCCGCGCGCGCCGCAGGCGACGTACCAGGCAAGCGGCGCACGCACGCTGCGGCCGTCGCTTTCCCGCTGCACCAGTGCGAAGAGCGCCCAGAACAGCCCGGCCCCGATCACGGCCAGCAGCATGTACATGCGCGCTTCCTGGCTGTAGTAGAGCTGGAACGGGTTCAGGGCGGCGACCAGCGCGGCCAGCAGAGCCGTGCGCGCGGAGCGATCCACGCTCTGCGTCCAGATACGCGCCGATCTGGTAGACGAGGAACACGAGCGCCACGCCGAGCGCCGCAGACAAGGAGCGCATTGCCCAGGCGCTGGTCCCGAGCAGGGCGGTCCATAGTTTCAGTAGCCAGTAGTAGCCGGGCGGGTGGATGTCGGCGGCGGCGTCGCTGTGCGATTTGCCGCAAAGCTGCGAGCGAGCAGCGCCCACGTAGTGCCCTCGTCGTTCCACAGGCTGGAGGCGTCCAGCGCGTAGAAGCGGACAAACGCCGCCAGCAGCAGGACCGCGAACAGCGCCAAAGCGTTGACAAGGCGGGCTGCGATTGTCGCGCTGATACGGCTGCGGACCGCTCTCCGACGTGCGCCTGCCCGGTGGCGCTACTCATCGCGCGCCGAGACGGAACGAATGTAGTCGCGCATGGATTCGTACACCGGTTGCGGCGTGAAGTCCGGGGCCAGCAAGCGGAACTAGGCCTCGGGCTGCCGGTTCTGCTCCCAGGCGTCGGTGGCCCGCTTGAGGTACCATGTGTTGGCTACGCCGATCCACGGCCAGTCGCTCTGCACGCGGTCATAGGCAATGGGCAGATAGCGCGCCTGCTGTTCCAGCGTGACGCGGCCATAGCGGGCCTCCACGTCGTCCGGCGCGGCGTTCCAGTTCATCTCGGAGATCCAGATGGGCTTGTGCCCGTCGCCGTTCTCCACCATCAGGTCGCGCAGGAACTGGTGATGGCTGATGTTGAGGACGCGCGGGTGCATGCGTTGGTCTGTCGGCCCGCTCCACAGGCCGTAGCCCTGGACCGATGCGATGTCGAAGTAGGGGGCTGCGCCGGCGTCGTACATGCGCTGCATGAAGAGCAGGTCGCTCAGGCTGTTCAGCGGGGGCGGTGCGTCCGGCTGCAGATTGATGGTGGCGGCCAGCGCGCCGGCGATGAATGACGGCGTCTGGGTCAGCTTCGCGGGCGGCCGTGGCTCCGGTCTTCAGCAACTCGACATACTCTTCCGGACTGATGCTGTACGAACCCCATTCGGGGTAGATGTTCGGCTCATTCCAGATCTGGTAGTAGCGGACGCGTCCGCGGTAGCGTTCGGCGACGGCGGCCACGAAGTTGGCGAAGTCTTGGAGATCGTCCGGCGGCGCGTATTCGCCCACGTCGTTGCCTCCGGCGCGGCTCCACGCCGGCGGGTTGCTGATGCGCACGATCAGTTCCATGTCGTACTGCTCGGCCAGGTCGACGATGTGGTCGTACTTTTCCCACGCGGACCGATACGGTTCGTGGCGGCGATCCTCGAAATCGCCGCGAGCGTGGATCTCGATATCCTCCCAGGGAAACTCCTGCCGCAGCCAATGGTAGCCCGCGTCGCCGCCATCTGTACGGCGAGCTCGCGCTTGGCCGGGTCCGCCTCCTGTTCGAGAAAGACATTGACGCCGAAGGGGTCCACGTCCGCGTGCTGCATGGCGACGTCCGGGGCCAAGCGTAAGCCGTGGCCGGAGTTGATCCGACAGAGGTCGGTGAGCCCCTTGACCTGGGCTGAGAACTCTTCTTCACCCGTGTGTTGCCAGAGCCACGTCGCGCGCCGGCGGCGTCCGCAGCGCGAAAAGCGCCAGCCCGCCCAAGATGAGCAGGCTGGCCCAGAGCAGCGCAAGGTCTTTCAGGGCGCGGGACATGCGCGGCGTCAGTACGCTGGCCTACGAGTCAAAGTCGATGATGGCCTGCTGGCATTTGCCGTCGCCGGTTTCGGCGTCGGTCTGCACATTGGCAATTTGCGAGATGCGATTGCCGCTATCGTCGACGATCCAGAAGAACCAGTTGCCCCCGCGCGTGCCATTGGCTTCGAAGGATGTGCGAATAGTAGCCAGTATCCCACCCTTCGTAGCCCTGGTGGGGACCCGACATCACTGTGGCGACAATGGGGCCGTCCGGCGCATAGCTGAACGCCACGAAGTACCCATTGGCGGGCTGACCGTTGCGATAAGTAGTGCCCTTCACATAGGTCACACCCGCGTTCGGGTCGCACCGCTGCAGGATCGCCTTGTTGAACTGGTACGACTGCTCCGGCGGCGGGGCTGGTTCGGCCGGCTGTTCAGGCTGTGCGGGTTCTGCGGGGGGCGGCGCCGGCTCTGCAGGCGGTGGCGGCGCCTGCGTGGGCGGCGGCGGGGCGGGGATGTTCTGTGCGATGGCGACGCTGCCGGTGTTCTGGGCGGCCACCAGGTCACCGAATACCCACCCGTTCTGGCCGCGGAAATCGATCTGCCACCAGTTGCCGGCGTCGTTCTTGCCAGTGACGGCGAAACGTTCGCCGGAGTTGGCGGAACCGACGATGTTGTAGTTGGTGCCGGGACCGCCGCGTATGTTCATCGTCGTGTTGACGGTCACTTCGGCGGCAGGCTCAGGCGTGGGCGGCGCAGGTGTGTCGGTTGGCTGCTCTTGCGGTGGAGCCTCTGCCGGTTGCTCTACGGGCTGATCGGCTCCCGCCTCCGGCTGTGCGCCGGCTGGGCCGGCGCAGGCTGGGCTGCCTGCGCGGTGGCTGCGGCGGCCGGGTCAACGGGCGTCGGGATGATGTCCGGCGCCGGCGTGAAGGTGGGCGCCGGCGTGCGCGTGGGCAGGGGCGGCGCGGTCTCGGCTCCGCATGCGGTCAGCAGCGAGGCCAAGACAATTGGTATCGTCACCGCGTAGAAACGCGATCTTGTGAAATGGCGCATCGATACACGCTCCATTATTGTCACGCAACGCTCAGGTGTAGTCGTGCTGGACTCGAGTATAGCATAGCGTCAATAGTACGTTGAAACCTGTCGGAGAGTTCCGCTTGCCCCAGCGCTACCCCCGAGTACGGCCGCGACGAGCGGAGTTGCGCGTGTCCGCGTTGCCGTTGCCCGTGCGCGACTTGCGATAGCTGGGCACATTTAGTGCGCATAGCTTGCATCGGTCTACATCGACTAAGGCGCGTGGCCAGCCAGGGGTCGATCTCCTTCATCCCCTTGGTCGTTGTGATCACAGTTGGCAGCAAAGCGTTGTACCGGTAGTTCAACAATTGGTACAGTTTCTCTCTGGCCCAGGGCGTGGCGCTTTCCGTACCCAGGTCGTCGAGCATGAGGCACGGCGCTCTCTTGATCTCGTCGAAGCGGCGATCGTAGGTCTCGCTGGAATTGGGACCGAACGAGGCACGCAGGTGGTCGAGCAGGTCGGGTACAACGATGAACATCACTTCGCCGAACGCACTCGTCAGTCAGGTGGTTGGCGATTGCCGCCGCAAGATGGGTCTTGCCGGTTCCACTCCCGCCCGAGAAGCACAAGCCATCCTTGCGGATCATCGGCGTATGCTTCGCACACGGCATAGATTTCGCGCAGGTTCAGGCGTTCTTCGCCGCTCAGGTCCTGGCGATCCCCATGGAACGTCCGGAACAGCTTATCGCGGTGGAACCCCAACGTGCTCAGTTCGCTTTGCGTCGGATTCTGTCCGGCGCGAAAGTCCGGTGCGATGATGGGGAAGTGCTTGACCAGGTTGGGGTCCTGCAGCCGGCTGCGTACGCGCGGGTCGATCTCGTCCAGCCGCTGATTCGTGGTGATGACAGTGGCGAGACGCGCGTTGTAGCGATGGTTGAGGAGCTGGAAGAGCTTCTCCTGCGCCCACTCCGTGCTGCTTTGCGTCCCCAGATCATCCAGGATCAGCAGAGGCGTTGTACGCAGTTGTTCGAAGAGATCGTCGTAGCTTGTTTCGCTGTGGGGAGAATAGGTTGAGCGCAGATGGTCGAGAAGATCCGGCACGACCATGAACACGACAGGCTTTCCCTCGTTGAGTCGCTTGTTGGCGATGGCCGCGGCCATGTGTGTTTTGCCGCATCCATAGGTGCCGGTCAGCAGCAGCCAGCCTTCCGGGTCCTGCGCGAAATAGGCGCACGTATCGTGGGCCCGGCGCAAATTGTAGGCTTTGTCGGGCGGAAGGTGCGCGGGCTCCTGGACAAAGGACTCGAATGTGAGGTGCCTCAAGGCGCCGATGTTGCTGACGCGCTGCAGCCTGCCGATCTGTCGCTCGGCGCGTTCGTCCTGGCGGCAGACACATGGAACTGCCTTGCCGAAGTCGGGATGACCGACCGGCACATCGGCGGTCACAAATCCGATGTCGCCACAGATCGGGCACTCGGGCGCTTTCGTTCGCGCTGGCGTCCTCCCTATCCGATGATGATGTCGGAGTACTCATCCGGGATGTATTTCTTCCTTCTGCTTTCTGCAGAATCTCTTCCAGACCCTTCATCCTGGTCTCCATCTTTGCCGTCCGTCTCCCACCGCCGCAGGATGTTCTGGATGTATCGCAAGATCCGTTTGTTGCGGCTCACCGCAATCTCCACCGCCTCGTGGATCCATTCGGGCGAATAGGTCTTCTCCATGTCGCGCAGTTGGTCGGCGATGAGGGGCGTCATGACGCCGATATTCTGTTCGTAGAGCAGGAAGATGTTGGGACGCTTGACGCGCAAGCGCGCCTCTTCCGGGATGGCTGACTTCAGTTCGGTCGCGCGTCCTTGGCGCACCATGGCCAGGGTCTGCCGGCCCTTCACGGTATTCATGAAGTACCAGTCGTCCACATGGTCGGCCGGCGCCGGGGTCGATTCGTCCACGACCTTCCGGTCGCCTGCGGCATCGGTGACGATTTCCAGGCGCAGAAGCGTGTTGCGTGACAGGCATCGCTCGATGGCGTCCTCCAGCACGAGTCGGGCAGGTCGCAGCTCGTCATCCGCCTGGAGGCTGTGCAGCAGTATGTCGTCGGAGCGCAGGTCATCGCCGCGCAGGTAGCGCAACTCGCCACTCTGGTCGTTCAGCAGCCAGAAGCAGTGCAACGTCAGCTTGAGCTCCGCGATGTCGTCGATTTGCGGCAGCAAGTCTGTGAAGAACAGGTCCGGCACGATGACCGGGCGCATCTTCGTATCTGGAAAGCCTATGAAGGCGGACTCTTTGCTGGTCATGGCGCGGGATTTCCTGTCGATGCTCGAATGTCCGAACTCAGTAGTCCAAATCCTCTCGGTGGAGGACCAAATCGCGAAACTGGGTGAGCTCTTTCTGGAAGTATAAGCTGATGGTGCCGGTCATGCCATGCCGGTGCTTGGCGACGACGATGTCGGCGATGTTCTGTCGATCGGTATCCTCAATGTAGTAATCCTCGCGGTAGATGAACAGCACGACATCCGCATCCTGCTCGATGCTGCCGGACTCGCGCAGGTCGGACAGCATGGGGATTTTGTCCGCTCGACTTTCCACCGCACGGCTCAACTGGCTGAGCGCCATGACGGGCACGTTCAGCTCGCGGGCCAGCGCCTTGAGCGAGCGGCTGATGTAGCTGATCTCCTGCTGGCGGTTCTCGGAGCGGATGCCGGTCTGGCCGCTCATCAGCTGCATGTAGTCGATCATGATCAGGTCGATGCCGCTTTCGGTATAGAGGCGGCGCGCCTTGGTGCGAATCTCGTTGACTGTGGCTGCCGGCGTGTCGTCGATATGGATGGGGCTGGACGACAGGCGGTTTGCGGCTTCCAGCAATGCGTTCCACTCGTTCTCGTCGCGCACATCGCCCTGACGCAGGCGATGGCTGTCGATGCTGGTCTCCATGGAGAGCAGACGCTGCACGAGCTGCTCCTTGCTCATCTCCAGGCTGAAGACGGCGACGCGCTGGTCGTGGTATTTGGCAGCCTGTTGGGCAATCGTCAGCCCGAAGGAGGTCTTGCCCATGCCCGGCCTGCCCGCCAGGATGATCAGGTCGCTGTCCTGCAGACCGCCCAGGATCTTGTCCAACTGCGTGAAGCCGGTCGGCACGCCCATCATGCGGTCCCGGTTTCGGGTCAGGAAGCTGATGCGGTCGACGACTTCGGGCATGATGGCCTTGACCGGCATGAGGTCGCGGTGGATGCGACTCTGGCTTACGCCGAAGATGATCGACTCCGCGCGGTTGATCACCTCGTCGACTTCCTGGCTCTCGTCATAGGCCAGTTCCGCCACCTGGCCGGCGGCGGAGATGAGGCGGCGCAGGAGAGCGGCGCGCTCCACAATGCGGGCGTAATGGTCGACATAGATGGCGGTAGGCGTCGTGCTGATGAGGTCGGTGATGTAGGCCGGCCCGCCTATGTTGGTCAGTTGGTCGCGCCGCTCCAGTTCGTCCACCAGCGTCACGAAGTCGATGGGCTCGCGCCGGTCGTTCAAGGAGCGAATGGCCTCGTATATCCAGCCGTGGCTCTGGCGATAGAAGTCCTCCGGCTGCACGAAGTTGGCGATCTTGATGATGGCGTCCGGATCGATGAGGAGTGCGCCGAGCACGGCTCTCTCCGCTTCGAGATTGGCGGGAAAGCGCTTCAGCGGCGAGCCCATCGGCTCATCCACGCCGCCGTCGTATTCGAGGTCCATCAATGAGTCCATTTCGACCGTCCCTGTGTGACGCGAGTTATGATGCGAGTAGAAGCGCAAGTCACGGTGCACGTTGATGGGCGGACGCCTGCGTGAACAGCCAGGCAGGCCGGGGCGCCATGCCAAGCGCCGGCGCGGCCGCTGCCACTGTGTAGAACTTTGTGCATAACCGTGCGCATAACGCAGGCAAAGGCTGTGGAAATCGCCCACTAGTGCAAAAACGGCGAAGCTGCTTGGGAGCAGCCCCGCCGTGCGACGCGCTGAATGGGAAACGCTACAACTTAGTTTCCGAGCAAATTGTCCAGGTCAAGTCCCTCAACGAAGTCTGTGAAGACCCCCAGATCGCCTCGCTGCTCGACCTCGTCCTCTTCGCCAAGCGTCTCGTCGTCGACGCCCGCCTCGTCCGTCAGGCTCAGCTCTTCTTCCGGCAACAGCCCGGCCTGCTCCATCACCTCGTCGGCGATGAAGACCGGGGCGTTGACGCGCACGCTGAGCGCGATCGCGTCGCTGGGCCGGCTGTCAATCTCCACCGTATCGCCGTCCACATCCAGAACGATGCGTGCGAAGTAGGTGTTTTTCTCCAGCCCGCTGATGAGGATGTGGACCACTTCTGCGCCCAGGGTTTCGATGACCGTCTTCAGCAGGTCATGCGTCAGACGGTCGCGGCGCATCCACGCCCTGAAGCTGCAGGGTGATAGCATCCGCCTCGAACGGTCCGATCCAGATGGGCAGGAAGCGGCTTCCGCTTTCCTCTTTGAGGACGACAATGCGGTGCTGTGACATCAAACTGACACGGATACTGTCGATTGTCACTTCAATCATACGATTCGTGCTCCCAGAACGCTCACGTCTCCGCACAGTTGCGACGCCTTCCGGCCCGACACGCAGGCTGCCTGGCGTGGCAGTTCGACGTGAGAGTGCCTAGCCTAGAACGGTCAGGATTATAGCACAGGTCATTCTGGCGCGCCAAGCGTCTCGAATGTGACGAGATGCCTGCAGGCGTGCGTCGTTCGGCGGTTCCCTCGCGCCTGTGCAGGCGAAAAACCAGCGTGTGGGGCCTGATTGCGGTTCTGTCCCTGGCGCGCTTCGAAGTTGCTGCCGGCGAGAATTCCCCATTGGGATTTGGCGAATTGGCCCGCATTCAGTATACTGTCTCCTGCAAATCGGGGCGTAGCGCAGCTCGGTAGCGCGCATCGTTCGGGACGATGAGGTCGGAGGTTCAAATCCTCTCGCCCCGACCTATTGCGAAGTAGACAAGGGGGAGCGGTGGCCGGTATGGCTGGCGCGCCCTTTTGCTATTCCGCCTTTACCATTCCACTTGTGGCGGTTGGGGAGCACCGGAATGAGGGTCAGCAATTGCATGAGCGCCCGTAAGCTTTCCTCAACGGGCTTTCGCAGGCAGTCTTTGATTCCCCCATGGCGTGTTACGCTGGGTAATGTCTACGTTCGTTCGGTTTCAGTCTCTCCGTTAGCGGTCGTTGCCGGCCTGTGTTGTCTGGATTCTCCTGCTCGAAGTCGACTTGTACAGCCAGTTCTCACAAACCAATATCACAACCCTTCATCTGGTCTGAAAGGACGATACCATGCAACGTGCAATCCCCGTTCTCGTTGTCATCGCGTTCGTAATTGGATTGGTTGCGGCGCCGTCAGCACATTCGGCGCCATTCGACACCGCACGCGTTTCTGGTCGTGAAGAGCCAAACTTTGGCGAGATCATTCAGCAGCAACATGAGACTGCCTCATCCGCGTCCAATCAAGTCGCCTCCCCCGCCGTTCCAGCCGTGTCATTGCCGAGCAGGGGGGCGACCGCTCCAAGCCAAGGGACGGTCAACAGCACGGCCAACATTCGCAGCGGTGCGGGTACGAATTATCCGATTGTAGGCAAAGCCAAGGCGGGCCAGCGAGTGGACATCAGCGGCTGCAACTCCGCATGCAACTGGTATCGACTTGCGAATGGAACCTGGATCGCCGCGTTTCTTGTTGACGTAACTTCCGGCAACGTCACACAGCAGGCAAACACGCAGAATACCGCGAAGTCGTCCACATTGACCCAGCAGCAGCTAGACGGATTGATGCCACAAGAACGAACCATTCGACCGAGGCTGGAACCGGCTGTAACCTTGGCGATTCAGCCGGCTGAACAGAATTTGCCTGCTCCCGCCCCGGCGAACGACGGCAATGTGCAGAAGAACGCCACGCAGAATCTGCCTCCCGCGACCGCCGGCAATCAAACGGCTTCACCGACCGGCTCGTCGACGGTGAGCAATTCGCCTTGGGTGGCCACCGGACAGTCCTCCCTGCCGGCCGATGCGCATGGCAACGTCCAATCGTCCGCGTCATCTGCGCCCTGTTCTTGTAGCGGCCAATTCTACACGTGTAGCAGCTTCACGACGCAAGCCAAAGCACAGGCGTGCTATCAGTATTGCCTCAGCCAGGGATGGGGTGACGTGCACACGCTGGACCGCGATTACAATGGCTCTGGCATGCGAGCGCCTGCCATAAGCTGACGATGTCCGCCGGCGCCAGGGCGATGAGCCGTGGCGCCGGATTTCCCCATAAGTCCCGTGGTCCCCGATCACCGGTAGGCCCCTGCGCCGCATCAAACCAACTAGTCAACAGCGCTTGCACATGCTAAAATACTTGCAGCGTGTTTGACCGCCCATTACCGGAGGGCCCGATGCTGGCAAAATTCACTACTTGTGGCGTTGGTTTCGTCGTGGCTGTTGCTGTTTTTCTCTCGCTGGCCGCGCTCGGCCGATCCCAATTTCGTGAGTACGTCCCTTCGCCCGCCGTGCGTGTGCTTCGCTCCGTACCCCTGGTGGCGGACGTCAACGGCATTCGCATGCCCATTACCGTGGATATGGAACTCAAGATTGGACTCTCTGAACCGGTGACGAGCACGGCCTCCGCCGGCGACGCGGCGCCGGCTGCGGCGGTTGTCGCGCAGGGAGGCCAGGGTACTATCGAAGCCGCGGCCTTCATCCGTGGAGGCGCAGGCGGGCGCAGACTATTTGGTGGACGAACTGGGGATTCCCTACGACGTACGCATCGAGGAGGGAATGGCGCTGGAACTCGTAGAATGGCATGCGTCGCGTGACTCCACCGAATGACATCACCTTCAACGCCGCATTCAAAGGCGATACGGTGGGCCAGTGGGTGACGTTCGACGTCACCTACTACGACGATCTCGGCCATTCACTGGCCGGCGTGTTGAACAGCACAAAGACTAGCGTGTACAACCCGATCTCGCGACAGACAATGTTTGAGTTTGCGTGTGA
The DNA here is from genome assembly GCA_963752485.1 of uncultured Chloroflexia bacterium. Classification (GTDB taxonomy): domain Bacteria; phylum Chloroflexota; class Anaerolineae; order Caldilineales; family Caldilineaceae; genus JASGTU01. The sequence continues at coordinate 291,952 of CAVVYP010000004.1, read as the reverse complement.
GGGCTGCGTGGAGGCGCTGCGCGCAGCGGAGTTCTACTCCGTGGTAATTCGCTAGGACACTGCGCCCGCACCAGGCTCTTGCGGGACGCCACGTTCGGCGTTCGCTGGTCTATCGACGCGGCACCCCTTGCTCGTCGAGCCATTCCTCGAAGCGTTCTTCGTCTACCTCGCCCACAATACGCAGCGCCACGTTGCCGTCCGGGTCGATGACGTGCGTGCGCGGCAATGAGCGCGCCTGTTAGAAGAGCAGAACCATCTCGTCCGGGTGCATCAGGATGGGGAACGTGATTTCGTGCTCTTCGACGAAGCGTCGCGCTGCCTCTTCGCCGACTCCTTGAAGTTCACACCTAGGACGACCATCTTGCGTTCGTCCGCAACTTTCTGTAGATAGGGCATCTCCGACACGCAGGGCGGGCACCAGGTGGCCCAGAAGTTGACGAGCGCCCATTGTCCCTGCAATCGCTGAGTGTGACCGGCTCACCGTCCAGTGATTTGAGCGTGAAGTCATCGGCGGGTTCGCGCGTTGGTGTGGCTGTGGCCGCGCCGGCGGGAGTGGCTGCCGGCCCAGCACTGCTTGCGACAGGTTGCTCCGGAGTTGCACCGGGCGTGGTGCAGGCGACGAGCGCAACCGCAAGCGCCGCCAATCGGGCAATCGTCGGGACGAGAAGTCGAGTTTTCATTGCGAATCTCTGTGCAGGTACTGCAGCCTTGTGGCCGCGTTACCCATCTGCGGCCAGCGCTCTGTCGCCGGACGCTGTGGCCTGCCTCTCCTGCTCCTCGACAGACTGCTCGACACGCTCAACGCTCAGACGGCTGCGTTTGCCGGATACGAGGAACCCCTGGATCAGGATGAAGAAGAGCGTCAACAGGCCCACCACGATGCGCGTCCACCAGGAGTTGAGTGTGCCCTGGAAGATGACGACCGTCTGGATCAAGCCCATGATCAGCACGCCGAAGACGGTGCCGATGACGTAGCCGACGCCGCCGGTCAGCAATGTGCCGCCGATCACGACGCCCGCGATCGCGTCCAGCTCCAGGCCGTTGACATACCAGCCATAGCCGGAGAGCGTGTACAGGCTGAATGCCACCCCAGCCAACGCGGACAGAAACCCGTTCATTGTGTAGATCAGGACTTTGGTGCGGCCCACGGGCAGACCCATTAGCCGGGCGGACTGCTCGTTGCCGCCGATCGCGTAGACCGTGCGCCCATAGCTGGTGAAGTGGGCCAGGAAGAGCGCGAGGGCAAGCACGACAACGAATATGATGACGCTGACGGAGATGAAGTATTTTCCACCCGGCAGGTAGATGCGGTAGAGCGACGCAGCCCGGTAGAAGGGGTGCGATATCGTGATGGCCGACGTGCTGATGATGAAGCACATGCCGCGTGCAAAGAAGAGCCCCGCAAGCGTCACGATGAAGGGCTGTACTCGAAACACCTGAATGATGCCGCCCATGATGAGGCCAATTCCGGTACCCATCAGCAGGACCAAGGGGATGACGATGAAGGGACTCATGCCCTGGTTCTCTACGAGTTGCGCGGAGACCACAGTCGTCAAGGCGATCATGGCCCCGACGGACAGATCGATGCCGCCTGAGAGGATGACGAACGTCATGCCGATGCAGGTGATGAACAGAAAGGCGTTATCGATCAGGATATTCAGGAAGACTTGCGGGGACGAGAAGACCCCCGATACTGGATCATGCCGAAAATATAGACCAGCACAAAGAGGGAGATGGTGATGGTCAACGGCAGATATTTCCGGTTCACCTGGAGCTTCTCGATCATGACGCTTCGGCTCCCTTCTGTGCAAAGAGCCTGTCCATGGCCACTTTGACCGGTTCCGAGTAGAGCACGACGACGGCGAGCACTACGACCGCCTTGACGACGTACGTCACTTCGGCCGGCACGCCAAAGGCATAGATGGTCGTCGTCATGCTCTGCACCAGCACCGCTCCGACCAGGCTGCCGCCCAGATAGAAGCGCCCGCCCGACATCAACGTGCCGCCAATAACGACGGCGAGAATGGCGTCAAGCTCTGAGAGCAGGCCCGCGTTGTTGGCGTCCGCGCTCTTGATGTTGGAACTGATGATTAGGCCTGCCACGCCGGCGCAGAAGCCGCAGAACACATAGACAAAGAGCTTGATGTTCTTTTCATTGATACCGCTGTAGAAGCTGGAGCTGTCGTTGGTGCCGACGGACTCGACGAAGAGTCCGATGGCCGTGCGTTTGCTGAGCAGCCAGGCGAAGAGGAAGACCGCCGCCACAATGTAGAGCGAGAAGGGCAGACCGAACAGATATCCACCGCCAAGGAAAAAATAGGGTTGATAGTAGATGGTCAGGATCTGCCCGTTGGCGATGAGCTGGGCGATGCCGCGGCCGGCGACCATGAGCACGAGCGTCGCCACCATGGGCTGGATGTTGCCCCGAGACACCAGTAGCCCGTTCCAGAGCCCGCACAATATCGCCACCCCCAGCGAGATGAGAATGACGAGGAAGAGCGGTGTGGCCGTCTCGCCGGTCTCGTTGCCGATGAGGCTGGCGGCCACGGCGGCGCAGATGGCAACGACGGCGCCCACGGACAGGTCGACGCCTGCCGTGGCGATCACCATCGTCATGCCGATCGCCATGAGCATCAGCGGACGCGCCGCGGTTCAAGATGTCGATCAGGCTGCCGAACAGATGGCCATCCTTGATCTCGAGCTTGAAGAAGCCCGGCGTGAAGAACACGTTGAAGAGCATGATCAGCGCCAGCGCCACCAGCGGCCAGAAGAGGTGATGCGCGCGGATCTCGTCCACAATGAAGATGATTCAGCCATGTCCGGCTAACTCCCCGCAATCGTCTGCATGATCACCTGGTCGTCGATCTCATCGCCGACCAGCTCTGCGACTTTCTCACGGTCACGCATCACGGCGACCCGATGGCTCGTGCGCTCCACTTCTTCCAGCTCCGATGAAATGAAGACGCACGCCTTGCCGTCCTCGGCAAGCTCCAACACGAGCTTCTGGATTTCCGCCTTCGCGCCCACGTCGATACCCGCGGGTCGGTTCGTCCAGGATCAGGATGCGCGGATCGGTGGCGAGCCAGCGCGCAAGAATCACCTTCTGCTGGTTGCCGCCACTCAGATTCTTGACGAGCTGGTCTGCGCTCGGTGTGCTGATATTCAGGAGCTGAATGTATCGCTCGGCAATCTCGGTCTGTTCTTTTTGGCCGAGGAAGTTGAACCAGCCGCGGCTCGGACTGCGACGCGAGCACGATATTCTCGCGCACGGTCAACTCGTCCACCACGCCGTCGGCCTTGCGGTCCTCCGGGGCATAGGGCAATGCCGCTTCTTGAGCGCCTCAATCGGCGGAGTTGCGCACGGGCTTGCCGTCGATTTCTCAGCGTGCCGCTGTCCGGCTTGTCCAGGCCGAAGAGCAGGTTGGCTGTTTCTGTGCGCCCGGACCCGAGTAGACCCGTCCATGCCGAGCACTTCCCCGACGTACAGGTCCAGGTCGATGGGCTTCACCGAACCCAGTCGGCCAAGGCCCCTGGCCTCGCAGGATCGCCTTTCTCTCTTGCTACGGACTCGGCGCCGGAGTCCTTCCGTGCGAGACAGCTTCGCAAGTCGTCACGATGCTCTTGCCGATCATTCTGTGAAACCAGCTCGACGCGGGGCAATGTTGGCGGTGTCGTAGAACGCCGACCAAATCTACCGTTGCGCAATATGGTGATGCGTCGCGATATCTCGTAGACCTGGTCTATGAAGTGCGTGATGAAAATGATGCCGATGCCGTCCTCTTTCAGACTGCGCATCACGCTGAACAGTTTCTTTGATTCGCGTGCGTCCAGGCTTGAGGTCGGCTCGTCCAGGATGAGGATTTTGGCGGAGATCTCCAGCGCACGAGCGATGGCCGACCATCTGCTGCACGGCGACGGGGTACATACCCAGCGTGCTGGGTGACGTCGACATCCAGGTCCATGCGCCAGCAATATCTCGACGGCGCGCTATTGCATCGGTCTTCCAGTCGATGTCGGCCCAGCTTTTTGGGGCGCGACCGACGAAGATGTTCTCGGCGATCCTCAGGTTGTTGCAGAGGTTGAGTTCCTGGTAGACCGTACTGATGCCCAGCTCTCTGGGCGTGCGAGCGGGGACTTCGCGCTGAATACGCCTGTCCTTCGAGTGTGGTGACGCCGGCCTCGGCGTGCTCTACGCCGGTCAGCACCTTGATCAGTGTGGATTTGCCTGCCCCATTCTCCCCCATGACGGCGTGGATTTCGCCGTAGCGGAGGGTGAAATCGACATCCTGGAGCGCTTTCACGCCGGGGAAGGATTTGTCGATGCCCTCCATGGAGAGGAGGACGCTGCCGTTCTTGGCGTTTGTTGATTCAGCCATGCGGGAATCCTATTGCGAGTCGCTCGCATCTTGGACGGGACTTTCGCGGAAGCGGCGCACGCCGCTTCTCTCACAGGCTGCCGGGACCGACCATCCTTCCCAGGATGCGGCGGCGTCCCGGCGCCAGCTTCGGTGGGCTAGTACTTGCGTCGGCCGCCAGAACTTCTTCCGTCACCATGTCCATGGTGTAGTCGGATTCCTCGGAGACGATCCACTTCTCGACCTCGCCGCCATTGGCCAGGGTCAGCGCAGCGTCGAAGAACTGCGGGCCAAGCAGGGGATTGCACTCACAGCTGTGCAGTTCAGCTTGCCTTCCGCCATTGCCTCGAACGCACCCTTCACGCCGTCGATGGAAACCAGGATGATATCCTCGCCGGGCTTCAAGCCGTACTCTTCGATGGCCTGGATCGCGCCGATGCGCCATGTCATCGTTGTGGGCGTACAGCGCCATGATGTCCTCGCCGTCGGGTCTTCAGGAAGGCTTCCATCACTTCCTTGCCCTTGGCGCGGGTGAAGTCGCCGGTCTGGGTGGCGATGATCGACATCTCCGGGTACTCCTCCGCCACTCGTCGGAAGCCCGTCATGCGGTCTGTGGCCGGCGCGAAGCCCAACGGTGCCTTGCAGCTCGACAATCGTTTCCGCTTTCCCTCCAGGTATTCTCGTCCATATGTCACCGCGCGCGTTGCGCCCTCCCAGCACGAAGTCCGAACCGATGAACGTCGCATACAGGTCTTCGCGGAGACATCAACCTCGCGGTCGACCAGGATCACGGGGATGCCCGCGTCCTTCGCTCTCCTGGAAGACCGGTCTCCCAACCGGAAGCGACCACAGGTGCGAAGGCCGATCACGTCCACACCCTGGGCGATGAACGAGCGTATGGCTTTGATCTGGTTCTCCTGCTTCTGCTGCGCATCGGAGAACTTCAGCTCTACACCCAGCTCTTCAGCCGTAGACTTGATGGACTCCGTCTCAGCCGTGCGCCATTCGCTTTCGGCGCCGATCTGGGAGAAGCCCACGACCAGGTCTTCGTATGTCCTCGCCGCGCCTTCGGCAGCCTCTTCCGCCGGGGCAGCCGGGGCTGCCGGTGCGGCCTCGGGGACTACACAGCCGGATACGGCGAGCATGACGATCAGCGCCAATGGCAGGAATATCCCTCGTGACATCTTCATTGTTACGCACTCCTTCGTGGTTTGAGTTGGGTAGTACCGAGTTGGGAGAACACACTTCACGTTGCATATCCCGGGGTGAGGCCGTGCTGCATCCGCGATCATCGCCAGTAGGGTATGCGCTCATCTTCAGGTGGGAAATGCACATTTCCCTGGGTCGAAATGTGACGTGTTCATTCCCAATCATAGCGATGCCATACTGCTTTTCAAGGGACGAACTCGGGCAAGTGGTTGAGTTTCCGTGGAACGTGCGCAGGGCATGGCGCAGCGAGGTGAATTTCTTTCGATATCGGTCGACTAACTTTCGGCAGTTGCACTTCGTAGAGGAATTCGCAATGACACGTCGTGTACCGACGCCGTATTCACTCTCGATGGCCAGGCCGTATTCGCGCCCGTAGTAGAGCTTGATGCGCTTGTTCACGTTTTCCAGTCCGAAGCCGCTCTCTCGCAGGCGGATCTCGCCGTTCTCGTCCGCCAGTCTCTTGACGTAACGCGCTCGAGCTTGTAGCTGGTGAAGCCGGCGCCGTTGTCCTCTACCTCGATCAGCGCGCCGTTCCCCTCCACGCGCTTGGCGCGAAGCGAGATCACGCCGCCGCCGCGCCGGTTCTTGATGCCGTGGTACAGTGCGTTCTCGACCAGCGGCTGCAGCGTCAGCTTCAGGATCGTACTGTCTACAATCTCCGGGTCGACGTCGATCGTGTAGTCCAGGATGTCGCGATAGCGCATCTTCTGGATTGTCAGGTAGCTCTCCGTATGTTGGATCTCCTCGCGCAGTGTGATCCAGTCCTTGCCCTTGCTCAAGGTCACGCGGAAGAATGTGGAAAGCGCATTGACGATCTCCACGACGCTCTCCGTCTTGCGCGCTTCCGCCATCCAAATGATCGTGTCCAGCGTGTTGTAGAGGAAGTGCGGGTTGATCTGGGCCTGCAGCGTGCGCAATTCCGACTTCTTCAGATTCTCCTGCTCTTCCACCTTTGCATCGAGCAACTCGCGAATGCGGCCGATCATGATGTTGAAGCTCATGCCCAGTTCGGTGATCTCGTCGGCGTTGTCGCGGTTGACGAGTGAACGCAGATCGGTCTGTGTGATGGTAGTGGTCACGTTATGGAGCTTCGTGATGGGCACATAGATACTGCGCGAAATCAGCCACGCCGCCGCGATAGAGAACACGACCACCAGCAGCGTCAACCCCATGTAGAGGACGGCCCAGCGGTTGAAGCGCTGCTGCGTCTCGATGTAGTTCTGTTCCGCCCGGTTCACTTCGAACAGCATGTACTCCTGTACGCTTTCTTCCACCACGTCCGACACGCCGCGCACGTTCTCCAAGACCTGCTCGTTTTCCGCCACAGTGCTGCCCTGCGTGATCTGCTCGCCCATCATGTCCACGTAGTGGGTGAGCGAATCCATCGTGCGCAGGATGACCTCCAGCTTGATGCGCGCTTTGTTTGAGTCCGTCTCTTCGATCATCTGGGAGACCTTGCCGTTGACCTCGTCGATGATCTGGTATTGGTTGCCCTCGGCGAACTCGGTCTTGCCCGCCACGATATTCCACATCTCCAGGTCGATTGCAGGTTTGATATACCCGTTGATGCTGTTGGCCGTAATGATGTTGGTAATGATCTGGTCAAACTGGCGATTGTACTGTTCCACGCGCACAGAGCAGCACTGCGTTTACGCCCACCATGAGGATGATGATGATCAGGTGCGAAAGCAGAATCTTGCTGCGAATGGAGAAATGGGGACCCGCCAACACATCGGGCACGAAGCCCGAGGCGTCCGAGACGAGAGTGGCCCATTTGTCAGCGGTAGAGCGGTCGCCCAGCGCGCCGTGCCCTGGCGCCTGCACCGGCGGGCGGGTTTTCGGAAAGAATTCTTCTCGTATCATCGGAGGCATTCTCCTTTGCATCATGCGTCTACGCCATCAGCGCTATCACGTCGCGTGGGAAGCGGCCCATCACTTTTTCCGGTCGTCTCCGGACTGCTGCCGGTACTCGCTAGGCGCTCAGCCAATCTGCCGCCGGAACACCTCGCTGAAGTAGTGGGGATCGTTGTAGCCGGCGCGATAGCCAATCTCGGAGAGCTCTGAGGCTTGTCGTGCGCAGCAACAGCTTGGCTTCCTGGATCTCTGAGCGAAGTCACGTACTCTTTGAAGGTCGCTCCCGTTTCGCGGCCAAAGATCGTGCTGAAATGGCTTGCGCTCAGATTGACGTGCGCGGCGACTTCTGGCCAAGGAGAGGTCCTGCTCTGCGAATCGCCCCTCTATGTACGCTCTTCGCCTGCCTTATCACGTCGCCATAGTGGTTGTCGCGCCTAGCGGTCCCTGAAGGCCAGCGCGCCAAACAGTATTTCGCGCACCTGACGTTCTAATTCGCTCTCGCGTACGGATGTCCAGCAGCAGCGAATCAATACGTTGATCTGCGGCACTATCTTGTCATACCGCCGCCCATCTCGCGACGAATTTGGCCGTCGCCAGCGTCAACATCCACGAGCGCAACCGTCTTGAGTACGCGTTGAGCGCTGCGCGGCTTGCGCCGAGCTGCCTTATATGCGCTGCACTGAATTCGTCGTATTCATCCATGACTCTAAATCGTCAAGTACTCCGCCACCGCAGTCCGTCTAGCTTCAGCAATTCTCACTTGTCCGTCGTCCCTGACAGGTCACCGTCGTCGTCGCCCCCCGCTTTCGTTTGCCATGAGCGCCTGCGCAAACTACTGATGAATGTCGCTGATGCGAGACTGCGTCTGGCCTATTGCCCGTCTTGAGCGAACAGTTTCCTGTCGCCTCTCTTTTTATCATTCATCAGTAAGTACTCTTCTTTTCCATTCTGCGCACTGTCTCCCTTCACTATGAGCACTAGCTCTCCCATTTCCTTCTCTATCCAGTTTAATCTCTTATTACTCTCCACTAGCTCAGCTACTATTTCTTTTACCTCTTCTTAATCACCTTTAATCTACAATTTTACTTTCCTCATCCATTTCTCATTGCAACGAGATAGCGCTTCAATTCACTCCTGCACTCGCCGAGTGTGACCGGCTCGCCGTCCAATGATTGGAGGGTGAAGTCTCGGGCCGGCTCCGGCATCGCCGCCGATTCGCTTGCAGCAAGGGGTGCAGATGAGGTGTTTGACGCGTCCGAGGCGGCGAGATCACAGCCGGCCAGCAGCATGCCCATGACCAGCGCTGCGAAACCTGCAACGGCGCGTACAACGTACCTCGATAACGCGGCATTCATGGCCGATCTGTCCATGTGCCTTACCGATTCACAGAATCGACCGCAACTTTGCCCGAGGCCGGACCGGGCAGGGTCGGTCGAGTGGATGGCGTCGCGGTTCACAATTTAGTCTTCGACGAGGAATACCTTGTTCAGCACCTATACGCTCCAGTGCGACGTGCGGCGATGGGGGGAACCCTTTGAGAAGCCCGGCAAACGTGCCGGAGGGAGCGATCCCGGTCGGGAACTCGAGGCGCGGCGTACGCCGCCTCAGGTGGCGCCAACTGCAACGGACTGCCTTGGCTGGCTCGTTCACGATCAAGTGTACCAGACAGTGGGGCGCAATGCCAGAGAAACCGAATCGACGCGACCCGGTGCTACGACCGCTCGATCCATCCGAGGAAATAATACGGATTCTCCGGACTCGCGATGGGAGCGCCGTCCGACGCCGGCACAGCAGGTTCGCCGCCGTGCGGCTGCGCGCCTACCTCCACGCGATAGCGTCCGGGGCCCGCCCATTCCGGCCAATCGATGATGTACTGGTCACTCAGCAGGGCGCCCGCGGGCCAGTGGTCCGTACTCCATCGGCCGTATCCGGGTGAGCGTCGCCATTCCCATACGAGCGACCCATCCTCGGCCACGATGCGCAGCGTCGTACGCCAGTCCTCATCGGGCTGCTGCGGCGCGCGCCAGTACAACACAGGGTCGGCGGACGGCTGCCAGCCGATCAGCGTCAGGGGTCCGAACTGCACAGGATCTTCCAGCGACTCCGCGGAGATGCTTGTGAGTTCGACGGTCGGGGGCGGCGCAAACGCAGGCCGGATTACGCCGGCAAGTCCGAAGACGCCCAGCACGCCCAACGCAACCAGTCCCGCCGTAGCCGCGGCCGTGCGCCATCTCTCGGGCGTCCATGCCGCCAATCCGAGCACGAACAGCGTCACAATTGCGCTGACGGCAGGGTAGAGCAGGCGCCCCTGGTTCGTGCCCAGCGCAATCAACGAGTAGCGCCAGATTCCAACCGCCACCGACACAGTCGCCAACAACAGGAGAAGTACGACAGGCCGGTACTTCACCGGGAATCGAAACCATCCTCGAACCAGCCCTGCGATCGCCAACAGACTGACCGCGCCCAACGTCCAGTACACCCACGAGGGCAGGGGGATGTGGCCCGCCCCGCCGAACTTGCCCCAAAATGACTGGAACCATCCGCGCAGCAGCCACACGGTATCCGCCGCCGTCCACGGATCCGCGCGCAGATCGATCGTCTGTTTGGTAAGCCCTTGCCCGAGCGGATCGCCATATAGGGTCCAGTTGCGAATCAGCCACGGTGCAGCCGCGCCCAGCGCAATGCCGAGCAACAGCAGGCATGTTCCCACCCACTGTCGCCAGCTCTGCACGATGCTGCGGGCCCACGACGCAAGCCCGCCAGATTCGGCCCCACCCCTGGCAGCGCCCAGTACAGCCGCGGCGAGCGCCACCGGCCAGAGAGCAAGCGTGCTGATCTTCACCAGCAGGCCGAGCCCCATGGCGAGCGCAGTCCACCAGACCGCACGCCGGCGACCGCCGGACTGGTAGAGCGTCGCCGCGCCCCACAGCGTCACAGCGCCCATGAGCGCGGCGCCGTTGTCATTGTTCACGGAGCCGCCGATGAAGGCGAATTCGGGAAGCAGGGCCAACACGCCTGCGGCGACAAGCGCCAGACCGGGCCAGTCCGGGAACCCTGTGCGCACGAGGCAGTAGGTGGCGAGCACGGTGAGCGTGCTGAGCAGAACGGACCACAGCCGCGCCATATGGAAGGCCAGCGGCCCATCGCGCCACGGCCAAGCCTCTAGCGTGGTGTGGATGAAGAAATTGGGCGACCAATTGGGGACCGGTTCGATGCTCACGTCCGGGTTCGCGCGCAGGAACTGGTAGTCCAGCGGGTCGCCGATGGAGGCGGCGAAGGCTGCCGTGATGTGATAGAGGGGCGGGTGCTTGCTTTGCGTGACCTGTGGGCCGCTGGGCAGGCCGCGTTCGGCCGCCAGCGTGCGGATATACGCGAAGTGATCGGCTTCGTCCGGGGCCTCGGCCAGCGGATTCCACACGCTGTACGCCCCGGCAAGGAGCAAGTGAGCAAGTAGCAGCAGCGCCAGGAGAGTGCGCTGTCGAGCCGCGGGCGTCATCGGTCTGCACACCTGCCGGCCGCGGTGGCCTGCGCTAGTTCTCCGCCGTTTCGGGTTCTGCGTCCGCCTGCTCGGACTCCTCCGCATCATCCTTCACGCTGCGCAGGTGGGGGAAGAGGATGACCTCGCGGATGGTGTCCGTGTCTGTGAAGAGCATGGTGAGTCTATCCACGCCCATACCGAATCCGCCGGTCGGCGGCATGCCGTAGCTGAGCGCCTCGATGTAGTCTTCGTCGATGGGGTGCGCTTCATCATCGCCGTGGCGGGCGCGGTAGTTCTCGTCGACGAAGCGCTGGTATTGGTCGATGGGATCGTTGATTTCGGAGAATGCGTTGCACAGTTCCATGCCGGCCATGAAGCCTTCGAAGCGCTCTACTTGCCGTGGATTCTCCGGCGAGCCCTTGGCCAGCGGGCTGACGTCTCTGGGATAGTCGACCAGGAATGTGGGCTGGAATCAGGTTGGGCTCCACATGGCGGGAGAGCAGGCTATCGACGAGCTTGCCCCAATTGCTGTCGGGATCCGGGTCATGCCCGAGACCTTGCATTGCGACGGAAAGTGACTCTGCATCCGGATACGCTTGGTAGTCGAGACCGCGTGGCCTGCTCAATGGCCTCGCGCAGCGAGATGCGCTGTCCACGGCGGCGTCAGGTCGATCTCGTGTCCCTGCCAGGTGATGACAGAGCCGCCCGTCACCTGGTTGGCAACGTAGTGCGACCATCTCCTCTGTGCGTCGCATGACATCGTTGTAGTCGGCGTACGCCTCATAGAACTCCAGCTGCGTGAATTCCGGATTGTGCTTGAAGCTGACGCCCTCGTTGCGGAAGTCGCGACCGATCTCATACACGCGGTCGAATCCGCCGACGATCAGCCGCTTCAGGTACAGCTCGAAGCTGATGCGCAGATACAGGTCTTGGTGCAGTTGGTTGTGGTGCGTAACAAACGGCCGCGCCGCCGCGCCGCCGTAGACCGGCTGCAGGATCGGCGTCTCCACCTCAAGGAACCCTTCGCCGTCGAGATAGTCCCGCAGGGCGCGGAGAATCGCCGCCCGCGTGCGAAACAGGTCGCGGATCTCCGGATTCGCCAGTAGATCGACATAGCGTCGCCGGTAGCGCGTCTCCAGGTCTCGCACGCCGTGCCACTTGTCGGGCATCGGCTTCAGCGTCTTGCTCAGGAAGTCGATGGCGCCGGCCTCGACGCTCTGTTCGCCTGTTTTCGTCACAACGAGCGCGCCGGTGACGCCCACGAAGTCGCCCAGGTCGACGAGCTTCTTCCACACGTCGTTATACCAGCCATCGGGCAGGTTGTCCCGTCGCACGACGATCTGAATCTGGCCGGTGCCATCCTCCAGATCGGCGAAGCTCATCTTGCCCATCACGCGAATCCGCTTCAGGCGACCGGCAATCGATACCGGTTCCGTCGATAGCTCCGCCGTCGTCGAAGAGCGCGCGCACATCCTCGACGCTATGCGTACGCTGCACCCGAGCCGGAAACGCATCGATGCCCATCTCGCTGAGCCGTTCCAGGTTGTTCAGTCGCGATACTTCCTGGTCTGAAAGGGACTCGGGATCAAACATGGGCTTGGATGCCGAGCATGGGATGCCTTCCTAATCTGCTATGTGGGCAGGGAGTGCACTGTCCTAGGTGATGCTGAGGATCTTGAAGACGATCTCGCCGCCCGGTGACACGACCGAAATGCGGTCGCCGACCTGCTTGCCCAGCATGGCCTGGCCGATCGGGCTCTCGTTGCTGATACGGCCGTTGGCCGGGTTGGCCTCGGCGGACCCGACGATGGTATAGGTTTCCTTCACGTCGGAACCGTCCTCTTGGAGGACGACGGTGTGACCGATGGCCACGCCGTTGCTCGAGCCGCCGTTTTGCTCGATAACCTTCGCATTGGTGACGATGATTTCGAGTTCACGAATGCGACCCTCCAGGAAGCCCTGGGCGGTCTTGGCCTCGTCATAGCCTGCGTTCTCGCTGATGTCGCCCTCGGCCTTCGCCTCAGCAATCATCCTGCGCCACTTCTCGCCGGCGCGTACCGGTCAGGTACGCAAGCTCTTCCTGGAGCTTGGCCAGGCCATCGGCGGTCAAATATACGGGTTCGTTCTTCGCCATCACTCTACTCTTTCTCTCTCCAAACAATCCAGAGGACTGCTCCAACTTCACGCGGGTTCGCGATCACTGGGATGACCGCACGCCCTTGGCAGACGAACGGCAGCGACCGAGGGTTCCCATCCAGACAGGGTCACAGTCAATGCATCAGGGCGCTTTCCCTACATTCCGGCTCCACGCCGCCACAGTGACGCTTGGGAAACGGCGCGGCGCCAGGCCATGAAAAAGACCGCCCGGTGTGCGGCGGTTTCGGAAACGCATGTACGCCAAGTTGCGATCAAATGGTCTACGTTGCAAACAAATAAACGACCGCCAACTCGCCATCAACCACGCGACAGCTTGCTGGGGTCGATCCGTTCCCTTCGACAGAGAGTATACCGCATTTCTCTGCGGCTGCAAAATCCGCTCTCACTCCTGGTGCATGCCAGTTTCGGCGCAGGACCGCGTTTGGCAGAGCCGATTCTCGCGCAAGGCCGAATGACCAGGGGGCACGGCCCCTGCACTTCGTGCATACCCCTCGGCCCCGCCAGGCCGCTCCTCTCTGTGGTTTGGGCATTGCCGCCGCGGGACGTATCATTCTTGCTATGACGCCACCACCATCCTACGAGCCCGCATCACCTGCCGACAAAGCGGAGCAGTTCGATCGCTTCGCTCGCTATTACGATGGCGATTACCGGAACTACGATGACGACATTGACCTCATCCTCGGGCTTGCGGAGGAGAGCGACGGTCCCGTCCTCGAGCTGGGGTGCGGTACGGGCCGCGTCCTGCAGCAGATCCTCGCAGAGGGACACGAGGCAACCGGTGTCGATATCAGTCCGCACATGCTGGACGTCGCCAGGCGCAAGCTGGAGGCGATGGACTTGCTCACGCAGGGTGAGCTCGTCGAAGGCGACTTGACGAAGTTCACCCTGCGCAGGAAGGACTTTCGACTGGCCGTCTGTACCAGCAACACGCTCATGCACCTGACTACGCCGTACGAGCAGATGGCCGCGCTCAAGAATGCGCACAGACATCTGGCCGACGGCGGATGGCTCTTCATCGATCTGTTCAACCCGGACGTGGCTCGACTCCTGGCCGTCAACAACGTCATGGAACTTGCCGACGAATGGGAGGACCAGAGCGCGCGCGGTTCATGTGGTGAAGTGGAGCGTGCGCACAGTCGACTTCGCCGAACAGCTTCAGGACACGCTCTTCATCTATGAAGAGTCCGGTGCGGACGGCCTGGTGCGCCGGACGCTCTGTCCATTCACGTTGCGTTACCTGTGGCGCAACGAAGCGGAACTCATGCTCCAGGCCTGCGGATTCAGCGTGGACACGGTCTGGGGTGACTTCTACGGCGAACCATATGCAGGGGAGAGCGAGCACCTGGTTTTGCTGGCGAAGAAAGGGTGACGGGAGCGGGATATGCCGGACAACCCACCGTACCAACTGGATCTCGCGCTCGAAACTGAGCGCACGTACAGCCGGCTCTTGCCGCGACTGGAGGCGACGTTCGCGGCTCAGTTCGAGAGGGGGGAATGGGAGCAGTTTGTCGTGCGTTTGGAGAGTCACTTCCCGCAGCTGTTTCGGCTCCTGTTGGGTCTGTACGGCGAACGCTATGATTTCTACTTTCACCTGCAGCGCATTTTGGAACTGGCTGCGCGAAGTTGGCTGGATCGCCCGGACGAACTGAAGCAACTCGACGCCGAGCGTGAAGCGCGGCCCCTCTGGTTTCAGTCCCAAGAGATGCTGGGCGGCGTGTGCTATGTTGATCTCTTTGCCGGCGATCTACAGGGCATCGAAGACAGGATTCCCTATTTCCGCGAGCTTGGCATCACGTACCTCCACCTGATGCCCCTGTTCCGGTCGCCCGAAGGGGACAACGACGGCGGCTACGCGGTCAGCGATTACCGGCAGGTGAGCGCCGAGCTGGGGTCCATGGATGACCTGCGTCACTTGGCGCGCTCGCTGCGCGCGGAAGGCGTCAGCCTGGTGCTGGACTTCGTCTTCAACCACACGTCCGACGAGCATCGGTGGGCCGAGGCCGCACGCGAAGGCGACCCGGAGTATGCGGACTACTATTTCCTCTTTCCGGACCGCACTCTGCCCGACGCCTATGACCGCACGCTGCGCGAGATATTCCCGGACAAGCATCGCGGTAGCTTCACATACCGGGCGGACATCGATAAGTGGGTGTGGACTACGTTCAATGTCTTCCAGTGGGACTTGAACTACCGCAATCCGGCCGTGTTCCACGACATGGCCGCGGAGATGCTCTACCTGGCAAACGCCGGAGCGGAGGTTCTGCGGCTGGACGCGCTGGCGTTCATCTGGAAGGAGATGGGCACGGATTGCGAGAGTCTGCCCCAGGCGCACGAACTGGTGCAAGCGTTCAACGCACTCGTGCGCATCGCCGCGCCGGCGCTGCTCTTCAAGTCAGAGGCGATCGTGCATCCAGACGAAGTCGCGCGCTACATCGGCAGCGAGGAGTGCCAGCTTTCCTATAATCCGCTGCTGATGGCGCTGCTGTGGGAAAGCCTCGCCACGCGCGACGTGCGATTGTTGCGCCATTCCATGGGTCGCCGCTTCGCACTCCCCGACGACTGTGCGTGGGTAAACTACGTACGCTGTCACGACGATATCGGCTGGACATTTGACGACGGCGACGCGTGCTGAGCTGGGCATCAACGGCTACGACCATCGTCGATTTCTAAACTCGTTCTACACGGGCAGATTCCCCGGCAGCTTCGCCCGCGGGCTTCCATTCCAGGAGAACCCGCGCACGGGTGACGCGCGCATCTCCGGTAGCCTGGCCTCGCTCGCCGGGCTGGAGCGAGCCATTCTGCAGGGAGACGATGCCGAGATCGAACTCTCGATTCGTCGCATATGCCTGCTCCACGCCGTCATTCTCAGCATCGGCGGCGTTCCGTTGCTCTATTTGGGCGACGAAGTCGGGCTGCTCAACGACTACGACTACCGCTCTGACCCGGCCAAGGTCGACGACAGCCGCTGGGTGCACCGTCCGGAGAGTGACTGGGAGCAGATGGCGCTCAGGAACGATCCGGCAACGCCGGAAGGTCGCATCTTCCGGTGTCTGCAGAACTTGATCCGGCTGCGGAAGGAGTCAGTTGTGTTCGCCGGCAATCAGACGGAGATCGTGGACGTGCGCAATGACCACGTACTGTCCTATATACGCACCTCCCCAAGCGCCGGAGCGTATGGCCGCACGGACGGCGACGCGGACGGGCATGAGTCGCTGCGACTTCTGGCGCTGGTGAACTT
This sequence comes from uncultured Chloroflexia bacterium, assembly GCA_963752485.1. GTDB lineage: Bacteria > Chloroflexota > Anaerolineae > Caldilineales > Caldilineaceae > JASGTU01. Next base: position 275,661 of record CAVVYP010000004.1, on the reverse strand, counting down.
CACCGAACGAGAGCAGTCCGTCGATGCAAACGAATTGCGCGTGTACGGGCTGGGCTATCACCTCCGCGACCTGATTGGCGGCGAGACGCTCGACTTGGGCGCTGAGGCGGTCGTGTTGGCGCCGTACCAGGTGATGTGGCTCGTCGGGGCAGAGGACTGACCGTCGCGTACGGCCGGTACTGCCGGCGCCCCTCCTGCATTCACGCAACATCCATGCTAGCGCCATAGGGAAGACAAAGGGGCCGACCCACAATGCTGTGGGCCGGCCCCGTACTCTATGTGCTGAATGTACTACTCAGTCTGACAGCGTGCAGAGGCGGTCAGGCTAGCACTCGCTGTAGCCGCACACGTAGCACTTGCGGCAGCCTTCGATATTCAGGAAGGCCGCCTCACCACACTCCGGACAGATATCGCCGACGGGACGGTTGTCGATGGGGAGCGCAAGCTGTTCTGCCGGCAGCGCCTCGGAGACGTGGCCGGCAATGCTGAGGTGCTCGGCCAGCACCTGTGCAACGCCGTCGGGAAGGCTAAGCACGCGATTGGCGCCAAAGCCAAGCGGGCGTCCGCCGCCGATACCGGCCATCTCGTCCAGGACCCAGCGCAAGCGCTCGTTCGGCGAAAGGGTGGTGGGCATGCGCAGAATTAGGCTGACCAAGCGGCCCATCGCCTCGCTGACGGCGGCCACTTCGCTGCCCGCCTTGCCCACGTTGAGGAAGACCTCGAACGGTTCATCGCGCTCATCGTTGTTGACCGTGATGTAGGCGGTGCCCAGCGGCGTGTCCTTGCGGTAGGTCGTCCCGGTCAGCGTGGTGGGACGCGGACGCTTGGTGACGTGCGGTCTGGCGTCGCCGTTCGTGGAAATGTCGACACGTCGTCTGCTGTCATGCCGCGTCGATCTGGCCGGCGCCGTGCCGTTCGTATAGGGCGTCTCGGCTTTCTGGGCAGGACCGGCTGTTTCGCCTGCTTTCTTCTGTTGGGTCGCCTTGGTTTCCAGCACGACCTGTTCGCGGCTGCCGGTCACGTAGACGGTGAGCCCCTTGCAGCCCAGTTCCCAAGCAAGCATGTACGCCTTGCCAACCTCTTCCTCGGTGGCCGATTCGGGGAAGTTGCAGGTCTTGCTGATGCTGTTGTCCACGAAGGCCTGGATAGCCGCCTGCATGCGCACATGTTCGTCGGCAGAGATGTCGCTGCTGACGGCGAAGGTGTGCACCATCTGGTCGGGCAGATCGGGCACGCTCTGGCAATTGCCATAGGTGGCGACGTGCTGGCGGATCTCTTCTCTGCGGCGTTCGCTGAGGCCGGTCTTGGCCAGTGCTTCGTCGAAGAGCGGGCTGGTGTAGGCAAGCTCCACATCATTGTCGCCATCCCGAAAGTGGCGGATGTAGCCCAGCGCAAAGACGGGTTCGCATCCGTAGCCCTCGCAGCCGCAGACGGTGGCGATTGTGCCGGTGGGCGCGACGGTTGTCTGCGCCGCATTGCGGATGCCCGACGCCTCGATGCCGTCGACGATCTGCCGCCAATCGAGGGCCGGCCGGTTCCAGTCGCGTGTGTAGGGCGTTACGGGCTGCGGCGGCCGCCAGTTCATGCCGCCCTCCTGGTCTGCGTCGTAGATGCTGCCCCGGAAGCCGAGGAAGGGACCGCGTGCTTCGGCAAGTTCGACGCTCTTCTGCATGGTGTGGAAGCGCACGAACTCCATGATCTGCGCGGCGAATTCCTGCCCCTCTTCGCTGCCATAGCGGATGCCAAGCTTGTACATCATGTCGCCCAGGCCCATGATGCCGAGACCGATTCGGCGGGCGCGATAGGCGGCTTCCGCGACTTCGGGCACCGAAGGCACATAGGCGTTGGCGCTGACGACGTTGTCGAGAAAATGGGTGCTTTCGAGAATCGTCTGCTGCAGTAGCTCCCAGTCGACGCACGGCATGCCGTCGTCATCGAGTTTCGTGTGGTTTGCGAGGTTGATGGAGCCCAGGCAGCAGTTTTCGTACGGGCCAAGCCACTGCTCGCCGCAGGGGTTGGTCGCCTCCAGGTCGTAGAGGTGCGGCACGGGGTTGCTGCGGTTGGCCGCGTCGATGAAGAGTGCGCCGGGCTCACCGTTGTGGTGGGCGTAGCGGATGATCTTGGCGAACAGATCGCGGGCCTGCACGGTCTTCCAGACTTCGCCGTCACGCGGGTTGCGCAACGCAAATTCGGCGTCATCGCGCACGGCCTGCATGAACTCGTCCGTGATGGCGACCGAGATATTGAAGTTGGTGATGGCGCCTTCGGATTCCTTGCACTCGATGAATTGTTCGATGTCGGGATGGTCGACGCGCAGGACGCCCATGTTGGCGCCCGCGGCGCGTGCCGCCCTGGGCAATCTCGCCAAAGGCCTGGTCGTAGACGCGCAGGAAGCCGACGGGGCCGGTGGCGCGGCCGGACGAGGTATGGACGACGTCACTCTTGGGGCGCAGACGGCTGAAGGAGAACCCGTTGCCGCCGCCGGTCTGCTGGATCAGCGCGGCGACGCGCAAGGTGCTGAAGATGCCGTCTCCCGCCTTCCCCATATCGTCGGCGATGGGAAGGACGAAACAGGCCGCAAGCTGGCCGAGCGGCGTTCCCGCCCCGGTGAAGGTCGGGCTGTTGGGGAAGAAGCGATACTGTGAGAGCAGGTTGTAAAACGTGCGCGCCGCCTCTTCGCTGTGACCGTTGTGCTGGTCTTCGACTCGGGCCACGTGCAGGGCGACCCGGTAGAACATGCCCGCCGGCGTTTCCAGCAATGTACCGTCTGTGTCGCGGCGCAGGTAGCGGCGCTCCAGAACCTTGCGGCTGTTCTCGGTCAGATGAATCGCGCTGTCATCCACATACTCCGGCGGGACAATCTGTTCGCGATTGCCGCGTACATTTTCAATGACCGTGTGCGCCTTCATGCCCTCCGGATTGAGCTTGGCCTGTGTGGCCATGAATGGACCCTCCTATACATAAGCGAATGAGTACAGCAGAACGATGACGAAACGTGGACGACCGGCAACATGCCGGGGCCAGCCCGTGTTGGCGCTTGCTTGACGAAGGCAAGACCGGCGCTGCGCTGGGCGCCGGTACGGGCGCCGGGAAGTTGCCGCCCATCCGCGCCTAGTGCGCAGACGGATCGCGATGGGCCGCCCTACCTGCCCATCAACCGATCGATCTCGGAACGAAGTTCGGTGAGGTCAGCCAGGCCAAGGTAGACGCTTGCGAAGCGAATATAGGCTACCTGGTCCAGCTTGGCGAGTTGGTCAAGGACGAGGTTGCCGATTTGGTTGCTCGGCACCTCTGCCCGACCCAGTGCGAGAAGCGATTCTTCGATCTGAACAGCCATGTTTTCGATGGCTTCACTGCTGATGGGTCGCTTGACAGCCGCGATCTGAATTCCGGACATAAGCTTCTGGCGATCAAACGGCTCGCGGCGTCCGTCGACTCTTGGCCACCAGGAGGTTGGCCGCGATGTGTTCGTACGTCGTGAAACGCTGATCGCAATCGTCGCAACGCCTTCTGCGGCGTATGTTGTCACCTGTGACACGGGTGTCGATTACCCGGTGGGACGTGTGTCCGCAGTGTGGACATCGCATGATCAAATCCGCCAATATGCGCCTGTATATTGTGCTTCTTACCATAACATATACTACATCTAGTCGAGCGTGGTGACGAAGTATAGCACACGCGTGCGGCCGGGACAAATGGCAAAACAGGCGTTCTGAAGGGGAATGCGTGTGAATTTGGGGGCAAATATTGAACTGGCGCGAAATTTTAAGGCAGGAATCGTACGGGGCTGACCATGTGGACGGAGCCGGGACATCTCAGCCGGCAAATGTGAATTGAAAGCCATTGCCGAGGAGCGCCGGCCGGAAAAATGAAGTGCGGGTACGTCACAATCGTACCCGCACTCCTATGTGGTCACCTCGGCAAGACGTATCGTACTCGTCAGGTACAGCGTCCCCTGATATCTCCGCACACACTCACGTCGCGGTGAGGCGGGCGGGCTAGCGTCCGTTGGCTCGTGAGCGCCGCAGGAAGGACGGGATATCGAGTTCGTCGCGATCAAACACGCGCACATCCGACTTGGGAGGTTGCTGCGGGTCTGACTTCGGAGGATTCTGCTGCGGCGGCTGCGGCTGTTGCTGGCGGCCGCTGCTGGAGCCGGAGGAGTAATTGCGCTGTCCGTACTTGAGCGCATCGATCGGCAGACCGGATTGCTCGAAGCCCGTGGCGATCACGGTCAGGTGCACCTCGTCCTTCATGCCTTCGTCCACAACTGCGCCGAAGATGATGTTCGACTCTGGGTGCGCATTGGCGCGAATGAGTTCGGCCGCTTCGTTGACTTCGTGCAGGCTGAGGTCCTCGCCGCCCTTGATGTTGAAAAGGATCGAGCGTGCGCCGTCGATCGATACGTCGAGCAAGGCGCTGTGGATGGCCTGCTTGGCGGCGGCTTCGGCGCGGCCTTCGCCGGTACCCTTGCCGATCGCCATGAGTGCGGCGCCGCCGTCGATCATCACCGAACGAACATCGGCGAAGTCCAGGTTGATGAGTCCGGGTATCGTGATGAGTTCGCTGATGCCCTGAATGCCCTGGCGCAACACGTCGTCCGCCATGCGGAAGGCCTCGTTGATACTGAGTTTCTTGTCGACGATTTGCAGCAGCCGATCGTTGGGAATCGCGATCAGCGTGTCGACATTCTGGCCCAATTGCTCGAGTGCGCTTTCGGAGGCGCGCCGGCGCTGGCTGCCTTCAAACGTGAAGGGCCGCGTGACGACGCCGATGGTCAGCGCGCCAACCTCGCGGCCGACGGAGGCGATCACAGGCGAGGCGCCGGAACCGGTGCCGCCGCCCATGCCGGCGGTGACGAAGATCATGTCCGCGCCTTCGAGCATTTCTTTAATTTCTTCGCGGCTTTCTTCTGCGGCGCGCTGCCCAATCTCGGGATTGCCGCCAGAACCAAGTCCCTTCGTCAGCTTATCTCCGATGCGGATACGCTGTGGGGAATCTGAGAGCATAAGCGCCTGTGCATCCGTGTTGACGGAAATGAACTCCACGCCCTGGATGCCTTCCTGAATCATGCGGTTGACCGCGTTTTGTCCGCCTCCGCCGACACCAATCACTTTGATGTTGGCGAAGTTATCAACGAATTGTGGCTGCTGCGTACTGCGCGCCATGGTATGCTCCTTCCCGGGACGGGGACTTCATCTGACGAGTGTAGTTTCTGACAAGTGCTTGGCCTGACGAGAGCCGATTCTGACGAGTGTTCGGTGCTGACGAATATGCGATTCTGACGAGTGTCGTACGACTATGAGTGCGCTGTACTGCGACTATGCCGGGCACCGGGTTCGCATGCGCCAACTCGGCTATGGGACCGGAAGAAAAATGACATAACCAAGATTGCATCAATGTACCATGAAAGGTGACATTTTGTCTACCCAGGCAAAAGATTCTTCAGCCACTCTAGGACTGTGCGAATGAGGTCGGGATTCTGTGACTGCTGGTCAGCGACGAAACGCCGATGCACTGCACGCGCGTCTTCGTGCAGGCCCCACAGCAGCAGACCGACGGAGGTGGCGTACGCCGGCGTCTGCAGAGTGCGGTTGAGACCCGTGATCGGAAGACGATGGGATGGCGCTCCCAGGCGAGCGGGCACGCCGAGAACGCTGCGCGCCAGTTCGGTCATGCCCGGCAGCAGGTTGGATCCTCCCGTGAGAACCACGCCGGCGGGCAGCCGGTTGCGGTAGCCGCTCTCTTCCAGCTCATCGCGAATCATCTCGAAGATCTCCGTCGCGCGGGCTTCCAGGATGGTCGTGATGAAGTGACGGCTGAAGCTCTGTTCCGCCTTTTCGCCAAATACCGACGCCCACACTTTTTCGTCTTCGGGGACCCGTTCCGGCAACACGCTGCCGTAGTGGATTTTGAGTTCTTCCGCAGTCTCGAACGGCGCATGCAGGCCATACGCGACGTCATTGGTGAGGTGGTTGCCGCCCACGTCAAGGATGACGGTGTGGGAGAGTCCGTCTTCCACGAACACGGCGATGTCGGTGGTGCCGCCGCCCATATCGATGACGGCTACACCCATGTGTCTTTCCTCGGGACGCAGGACAGCCTCATTCGCGGCCAGTGGCTCCAGCACGAGCTCATCAATGTCGATGTTGTGGGCGAGCACGCATTGCGCCATGTTGGTGAGGGCCGTGGAGCTGCCGGTGACGATGTGGGCGTCTACCTCCAGCCGGTAGGCGCTCATTCCGAGCGGGTGTTGCACTTCGCTCTGTCCGTCCACGATCCAGTTTCTGGCGATGGTGTGGATGATCTCCTGGTTCTGGGGAAGCGCCACGGCGCGCGCGCCTTCCAGGGCCCGCTGCATGTCTTCGCCGGTGACGCCGTGCCGTGCGTCCACGGGGCTGACGCCTTTGCTGTTCAGGGTACTGATGTGGCTGCCCGCGATGCCGACGTACGCGCTCAGTATGTGGTGGCCGGAGTCCTGCTCGCATTTCTCGATGGCTTCACCGACGCACGTTACCGCGTCACTCACGTTGACAATCATGCCCCGGCGAATGCCTTTGCTGGCGGCCTGTCCCTGGCCCACGATTTGCAGCGCGGGATTGCCAAGACTGTCGGGCGTGACGGCCGCGGTGAGCGCGCATACTTTGGTTGTACCGATGTCAATTGCTGAGATTGTCTCTTGCACGAATATCCCTCGCGCTGTGTTCCCTTATGCGGCACTATCGCAGATATGGCCGGTGCTTGAATCGAACGTCGATAAGCGTTGCAGGCTCCTCCAACTCCGGCAGAAGCGCTTCGGCGGCCTTCAGGTTCTCTAGTTTGGCGCTGGTGTCTTGACCGTCGCCCCAATATACCCAGATTTCTTGATCGGGCAAAGGAAAATTCAGACCGAAATTGCGGTTGTAGCGTATTTCGTCTTTCAGGCCGGGAAGTCTGTCCATCAGCGCCAGGGCGCTCGCCAGGACGTCCGGGTCCACGGCAAGGGAAGCGCCGTCGCCGATGGCCTGCGCCTCGCCCAGCGCGTCGACGAGCTGCGGCAGTCCTTCCGTAGATGCAATGGCCGGCAGAGCGACGCCGCTGGACGTGAGCCAGTACGTGGCGTCTTTGGTGACCCAGAGGGCTATCGGCTGAAGCTCCTCGACGTCAATTACGATTTGGGCCGGCAGCCGGATGTCCACATCGACGGATTCGACGTAGGGGATTGCCTGCACTCGATCCTTAATTTCGCCGGGCGTAAGCCAAAGGCTGTTCCAGCCTTCAATGCCGCTCTGCCGATAGACGTCTTCGCCGTCTAGGTAGGAGAGATTGCGCACCTGGACATCTTCCGCATAGACGAACCACGCGTCGCTGTACTGCGTCAGGCCGAGAAGGGCTACGGCCGCCACCGACCACCACAAGTCCGGCGACCTTGGCGGGACGCCACGACGTGCCGCGGGGCCGCAGCGACGTCAGGCCGGTTTCGCGCAGCCGGCCGGCTACTTCGAACTGCGCTACGGCCGATTCGAAGCGACGCCTGCCGCGGGACACGCTGCGCTTGCCGCCTCTGTTGACCCGCGAGATCGGGCCGCGGCCCGGCGCGAGATGCTGACCGACTGGACGGTGCGCTCCCCTCGTTCCTTTTCGGCCGTTTCCGTTTGACGATAGCTGCTCTTCGCCACTGGCGCTGGTCCTTGTGCTGACTACCCTGCAATGATAGCCCGGTGATGATTCGCGTTGCGAAAGCCGTCTTGCGCTTAGCGGGTCTGTGCGGTTGAGTTGCTTGTCGGCGAATCGTTCCATGGCCAGGTCCACGAGCCGGCGCACCAGGTCCGCGTAGCTGAGTCCGCTTGCTTCCCACAGTTTCGGATACATGCTGATACGGGTGAAGCCGGGCATCGTGTTCAGTTCGTTCAGATACATGACGCCGGCTTCGTCGTCCAACAAGAAATCGACGCGGGCCAATCCCGGTACCGTCCACCGCCTGGAACGCGCGCACTGCGTAGTCGCGGACCTGGGCCGTCTGTTCAGTCGTCAACGGTGCGGGAATGACCAATTCACTGGTGTCGTCCACATACTTGGCATCGTAGTCGTAGAAATCGGCTCCCGGGATTATTTCGCCGGGTAGGCTGGCGACCGGTCGGTCGTTGCCAAGAACGCTGACTTCAATCTCCCTGGCGTTTGCAACCGCCTGTTCCACGATCACTTTTCTGTCGAACTGGCAGGCGTAGTCGATGGCGTCGCAGAGCTCGTGCGTGTGCGCGCCTTGGTCACTCCGACGCTACTACCCATGTTGGCGGGCTTGACGAAGAGCGGATACGGCAATTGCGCCTCGATCTCGCCGATGATGTGGCTGGCGTCTTTGTTCCAGTCCGGCCGCAGCACGAGCAGGGACGGCGTCTGGGGCAGGCCGGCGGCCTCGAAGAGCTTCTTGGCAACTGCCTTGTCCATCGCGGCTGCACTGCTCAGAACGCCGCAGCCCACGTACGGTAAGTTGGCCATTTCCAGCAGCCCCTGAACCGTGCCGTCCTCGCCGTACGGTCCATGCAAGACAGGAAACATCACGTCGATGGCCGGCAATCGGTCCCGCGGTCCCTTGGGGTAGCATGGCCCATGTGTCGGCCGCCACAGGTGCGTCTGTCTGAACTTCGCCGGCGGGTTCGTCCGTTGATGCGCCCGTATTCGCCGTGAGCTGCTGCACCTGATCCCCTGTCAGCCATCTGCCGGCGGGCGTAATGCCAATGGGCACCACTTCGTAGCCTGCTTCGCGGCAGAGCATTCATCACGTTCTGTGCGCTGGACAGCGAGACTTCATGTTCGCTGCTGCGGCCGCCGTATATGACGCCGACGCGGATATCGTCCTGCTTAGCCATGTAGTTCGCCGTTCATGTTTGTGCTATGTAGCAGTTCCTGCGGCCGGCGCTCCTGCGCCGCTGACTACCTCTGTGGATGCGAGCGCCGGCCCTCATTCGTCGTGTTGCCAGTCGCCTGCAAGCTGAATCTCAGGCTGCAGCTCGATGCCAGAATTCGGTCGCGCACCTCCGACTGCACCCTGTGTACCAACTCCATTACATGGGCGGCGCGAGCAGCGCCTGCACCACCGGGATTGATGATGAAGTTCGCGTGCACGTCGCTGATCTGCACGCCTCCCACGGCTGCACCCTTCATCCCCGCCGCCTCGATCAAGCGTCCGGCGTGGTCGCCCGTGGGGTTCATGAACGTGCTGCCCAGGCTTGCTTCGACCGGCTGTGTTCGCCGCCGATGGGCAAGATACTCATCGGCCCGGTTGCGCAGAACCTCGGCGTCGTCGTCGACGAGACGAAAGCGCGCATCCAGGATCACAGGGTTGAAGCCGGCCTGCAGCGGACGCAGTCGCTTTAGTCGCTGCTTCGATAGGCGTAGTCCATGTCCGCCAGCGTACGCTCGACAATCGCACCGGTCGCCGTGATGACGCGCGCGTCGATCAGGTTGTCCTTCACCTCGCCGCCGTATGCTCCGGCATTCCCCACGACCGCCCCTCCGACCGTGCCCGGCAGGCTGACGGCCCACTCCAGGCCGGCAAGTGCTCGCTTGACGGCTTGCCGGGCCGCGCCGGCCATGGCCGCTCCGCTCTCCGCACATAGGATCGTTTCTGCCGGTGCGTTGGCGGCCGCCCCCTCATCGGGCGGGTGCGGTGAAAACTCTACGCGCCGGCATCGATTGTAGATGGTCAGCCCGCGGATTCCCGCATCGCTGATCAACATGTTGCTGCCGCCGCCGAGCAAAAAGTACGGGAGTTCGACGGTGCGCGCCCAGGCGACAAGCCTCTTCAGTTGTTCGAGAGTAGTGACGATTGAGAAGTAGTCGGCAGGACCGCCGATCTTGATGGTCGTGAAGGGCGCCAGGGCCACGTCACGCTCCACCTCGATGCCGAGGTCAAGCAGGCGTTCTGCGTCGACGAACGTCGGTTCAGATGCGATTGTCACCCTCCGAACAAGCCGGGACGCATGCGCTGCGTCCGGCTTCACTACCCACTGTACTACGCTTTGTCGCGAAGCAACAGCTCGCCGATCGTGTTCACGTCTCCGGCGCCCAACGTGATGACCACGTCGCCCGCTGCGGCGCTTGTCAGAAGGAACTCGGCGGCCGCTGCGAGGTCGCCAATGTGACGGATTGACGGATGCGGACTCGCTGCGACGAGTTCCGCGGAGGAGACGCGGTCGTCCACCACTTCGCGCGCTGCAAAAATATCGGTCACGATCACTTCGTCGGCGTCGGCAAAGCTTTCACCCATGCGATAGAGCATGTGCTCGGTGCGGCTGAACGTGTGCGGTTGGAACACGGCCCAGACCGCCGATCCGGATATTGCTGTCGTGCGGCAGCCAGTGTCGCCGCGATTTCCGTCGGGTGGTGTGCGTAGTCGTCGAGACACCAGGATACCGCCGCGCGCTCCCCTTGCTCTCGAAACGCCGGCCGACGCCAGAGTATGCCGCAAGGCTGCGCAGAGCCGATTCGAGGGGCACATCGCACCAACTGCTGACTGCCAGCGCAGCAAGCGCATTGCGGACATTATGCACGCCGGGGACTGTCAGACGCAGGCGACCGGCGGGCGCATTCCACCAGACCAGGTCTGCCGCGTTGCCGTCGTCGCGAGAGGCCGAAACGTCGGCACGCAGGTCTGCCCCGATGTCCAGGCCATAGGTGATCCACTTGGGCCCGCGAGAATAGGCGTGCGCGGACGGCCTCGGCCCCATCGTCGTCCATGCACGAAACAACGAGCCCGTCGCGATCAACCTGGTCGACAAATTGCCGGAACGCGCGCCGGAAACTGGCCGGCGTAGGGTAACAGTCAGGGTGATCCCACTCCACGTTGGTGATGACGGCCACCGTAGGCGTCAGGCCAAGAAACATGTGGTCGTATTCGTCGGCCTCTATCACGAAGAGGTCGCTCGCGCCCGCCGTGGCGTTGCCCAGGCCGGGCAGGTCTGCACCGACGATGAATCCGGGGTCGAGACCGGCGTCCCGCAACACACTGATGATCATGGATGTGGTTGTGCTCTTGCCGTGCGCGCCGGCCACGGCAATCACACGCCGCCCGGACAGCAGCGCCGGCAGGAACTGATCGCGCTTGACAACGATGAGCCCGGCCGCGCGTGCAGCCATGACTTCCGGGTTGGTATCTTTGACTGCGCTGCTGGCTAGGACGACGTCGGGCCTACGGTCGACGGGCATTTCGTCGATATTCTGCGCGCTCTGACCGGCGTATATGCGGGCGCCGTGATCTGCGAGATGCTGCGTTACACGATTTGCGCGCAGATCGGAGCCGCTCACGCCGATGCCCATCTCGAGCAGCGTGTACGCGATGGCGCTGAGACCGGCGCCGCCGATCCCGATCAGGTGAACGCGCAGGGAAGGATCTTCCTGCCCGCGAGGCGTTCTTGCCACGAACGCGTATTCGATTGGCTACTGCGAATGTCTGCGGCCATCATGCAGATCTGGTGACGAGTGACGCCTCTGGGTCAAATTGTCGCTTCGACCGGCGTGTACGCGGTCCTGCTGCGTACACGCCGGCTGGACCATCTTGTGTCGGAACTGCTATCCCCTGACCCGAATCAACAACAAAATTGCGACGGGTACGATCCAAAGCACCGGGTTTTCGAACAAAGACGGAGGCAGCACGGCAATCAAACGCTGCGCCGTCTCCGAGAAATCCGGAATGAACCGTCCATACCACGGATAACCGAACCTCTCCTGATAATACCAAACGGTACCGGCAATCAGGTAACCGTTGACAAGACCAACGAGGAAGCTGATCAGGCAGCCAGCGGGCTGCTTGGCCATTTTTCCGCGAAATTTCAATGTTTCACCCGCGTATCCCGAGAAGACGATGGCGGTGAAAGTCAGCGTGAACACGGTCGCCATGAAACGGTTGAGTTGTGCCGGGTCGTTCGGATCGGCGAAGCCATTGCCTATGCGCGTCAACACTGAAATGATCTGGTCTTCCGGAAAGGTCAGGAGGAAGATGGCAACGAGGATAATTATCGTCGCGCCGAGTTCTTTGATGTAACCGCGCGCAAGCCCAATCAGCAGGATGACGGCGCCTATGCTTATGTAGCCGACCTCAATTGAACCCATAACGAGTGCCGATAATCAGTGAACCGGAATTCCGGTTGCGGTTACGTAGAATCCTAGGACGATCCGTTCGATGATCCGTTGGACGAACCGTTGGACGAACCGTTCGAGGAACCCGAACTAGACTTGGGCTTAGATTTGCTGCTCGTCGCCGCGAAGGCTGCAAAAACCAATATGCCCATGATGACCAAGAAAATGCCGAGAGCGCCGAGGGGTACAATCAGCCCCCAGATGGCAAGCACGCCTTCCCAAACGAGCGAAAGTCCTCTTCCAAGAAGCGTTAGGAAGTCCCAACGGCCGATGGACGCGGAGACGTCCCTGTCGTGAAGACCGAATAGGGCGGCAAGACCCGGAATGGCAATGATGGCGAAGAAGAACGCGTTGAGCATGCCGACCAGAATCGCCCAGCCATTGTTGCCCTCGTCGCCCTTTGGCACCCACAACATGGTGATCAAAAAGGTGGCGACGACGATGCCGACCCACACCAGGTACAGAAAGCGGTCCTGCGTGGCGGGCGTAACCAGCTTGTCCGCGCTCATGAGCGCCTTGATTGCCTCTTCCTCGCTGCCCGTGAAACCACCGGCCGTAGCAAAGTCGACGGCTGCGCTTGTCAAGTTGGCAAAGGTTATGACGATGGCGCCGCGCTCTCGCAGGACAATGTAGGCCAGTACGGCTGTGATGGCAACGATGCTCTCCCGCAACAAACCGCGTCGATAGCCCAGCCACCCAAAGAAGGCCAGGTATAGTATGAAGGATAGCTGCGCAACAGATTCAGCGTTCACACTACGTATCGGTCCGGTTCCATGAGGACTCTGCGTTCTCCAAGTCGTTGTTCTCCAAGTCGTTGTTCTCCGTGACGCTGTTCTGCGTGTCGCCGGCGACACGCCCGTTCGACGCCAGGGCGACGAGTTGGCGCACGATGTTCTGCGCGGCTTCCGGCTGCGCTAGGCCTCTTGCCGCCACCTGCATGTTCTGCAACCGCCCCGTGTCGGTCAGCAAGGACTGCACGGACGCGGCCAGGTTCGCACCCAGGTCGTCGTCGTTCAGCACGATGGCGGCGCCGTGCGTTTCGAGCGCCTGTGCGTTGAGTTGTTGGCCTACGCCCGCGATGGGCAACGGGACGAGGATCGACGGCAGGCCCGCGACAGGGAATTCTCCCAGGATACTGGCGCCGGCGCGGGCCACTGTCAGATCTGAGGCGGCGAGGGCCCAGGGCATTGCGTCGTGCAGATAGTCCACCGGATGATACCTCGATGACCAGGCCTGCTGCCACGCGGGCTCGGCGCGCTGGACTTCCATGATCGGCTGCGCCATCTCCCGATCGCGCACTCCTACAATATGTACGACGTGAGCGAGCCGTAATAGGTGCGGCAGAGCGTCCCATGTCGCCTGATTGATGCTGCGGGAGCCCTGGCTTCCGCCCCATACGAGCAGGAGAGGCGCGTCTTGTTCGGTCGTCGATTGCCCGCCGGACGCTTCCTGAGCGCCGGGCGGTGCAAGCTGGGGCCGTTGCATCATGGCGGCCAGCCGTCGCCTCGCAGCCCGGCGATCCGTCGCAGCGATAACCAATTCCGGGCGGACCGGGTATCCGGTGACAACGGCTTTGCCGCCTTCGGCCAGCGTCCCGCCAAAATAGGCGGCGGCATCCGGCAGACTGACTGCGACGCGTTGCGCCATACGGCTCAGCCAGCGGATGGCCGAGCCCGGCGCCATGTCCGGCAAATAGATGAGCACCGGTACGGCGCGCTGGCGGCAGGCCACGACGACGGGAGCGCAGACGTAACCGCCGGTGACGAGGCAGACGTCCGGTTGCACCTCGGCCAGGATCGCTCCGCTCTGGCGAATTCCGGTCAGCATCTTGCCCGCGTTTTTCGCTGCCGTGAGAGGGTTCTTGCCGCGCAGTTGACCGGTGTTGATGCTGCGATAGTCGATGCCGGCGCGCCGCACCAACTCCTCTTCCATGCCTCCGGCGCTCCCCACCCAGACGACAGAATGCGGGCTAGGGCTTTGTGTCTTGCTGGCCGCTGAGGCGAACCGATCCTGTGTGTTGGGTTGGGCGACTGGTCCGTTGGCCGCTGTCTGCTCCTGCACCAGCAGTTCCGCCACTGCTAGAGCCGGATAGACGTGTCCCCCGGTTCCGCCACCCGATATCAAGACGCGCATTTGCAGGCTTCCCCGTTGTCGAACTCTCCGCTTTCCTGGACCCGTTGGCCCGGCTGACGCTGAGCAGGATGCCCGCGCCGCCCAAGACACTTACAAGCGAACTACCTCCGTAGCTGATAAACGGCAACGTGACACCCGTGGGAGGCGACAGAACAACTGCCACGGCTATGTTGAGCAACGCCTGAAGGATGAAGAGTGCGGTGATGCCCGTCGCCAGGAGCATCCCGAAGTTGTCCGGCGCGCGAAGGGCTGTGCGCAGGCCGCGGTAGGCCAACAGCGCAAAGAGCAGAATGATCGTCAGCGTGCCCAGCAGCCCCAGTTCCTCGCCGATGACGGCGAAGATGTTGTCGCTCCAGCTAACGGGCAGATGGCCGGGAAGCTTGGCGACGCCGTTGCCCAGGCCCACGCCGAATACGCCGCCGTCGATGAGGGCCTTGGCCGCCTGGCCGACCTGCCACTCCTCGCTCTGGAGCGGATTCTTGAAGGACTGCCGGAAGGCTTCAATTCGTGCGCCCGCATAGGTGCTGTATTGGATCGCCACCCAGAACGTGATTGTGCCGAGTACCGTGATGATGGCTAGCTGGCGAGGCTTGGCGCCCGCGATGAAGAACATGATGAAGGCCGTCACGACGATCAGGATCGCGGTGCTGATGTCGGGCTGAAGCGCCAGCAACAGCGTGATGATGCCCAACAGCACGGCAAAGGGCGCCAGTCCTACTTTCACGTCTTCGATGGTGGCGCCTTTGCTGGCTAGCCAGGCGCTGATGTAGATGACGATGGCGATCTTTGCCGGTTCGCTGGGTTGCAGACGTCCGTTCAGGAACGTTCGCGTAGCGCCGAACGTCTCGCTGCCGACCGCCACAACAGCGATCAGCAGAGCCAGCGTTATCGCCATCATCCATACGCTCCAGCGTTGCCAGAAATCGTAGGGAATGCGGGCGGCGATCAGCATGGCAACGATTCCCACGCCCAGCGCAAGCATCTGGTTGAGGAAGAAGTGATAGGGGTCGCCGAAACCGTAGATCCCCTGAGCGAAGCTGGCGCTAAAGACCATGACGACGCCTACCACAATCAGCGTGACGATGATCGTGAGCAGACCCCAGTCGAAAGTCTTGGTTTCGGCATCAAAACGAACGTGCGCGGACATGTGGTCAATCGCTCCTTCTGCCGCCGCCGTCGGGCGGGTGTTCATCGGCGGCGGAGGGATCGACATCGGCCTGCCGGCGGACCAGTTGCCGGAAATGCTCGCCCCGCGCTTCGAAATCTTTGTACGCGTCGAAGCTCGTTCCCCCAGGCGAAAGTAAAACGATCGCGCCGGGCGCGGCGATCTTTCCGGCCAGCGCAACGGCTTCATCTAGCCGCTTCACCGTCGCGCATCCCGGAGCCTGAACCTGGCCAAACTGTGCCTGTTCTTTGACGTGGTTGACGATCATTGCCCCGCTATCGCCGAAGCCGATCAGAAAGCGCACGCGCTTGATGACCTCAGCGGCGAAGACGTCCCACGGAAGGTTCTTGTCTTTGCCGCCCGCCAGCAGAATCACGGTGCGTCCGGCATCGTCGAAGCTGCGCAGGGCAGCCACGGCGCGTTCAGGAGCGGTGGCAATGCTGTCGTTGATCCACGTAACGCCGTCCCTGGCAGCGACTACCTCCAGCCGGTGCGGAACGCCCTGGAACGTCCTGGCGACTGCCCGGATGGACGCCAGGCTTGCGCCGGCTGTGCGGCTGATGGCGGCGGCGGCAAGCATGTTGCTCACGTTGTGTTCACCCGGCACGCGGAGGTCAGAGCGCTCGCAAATGGCTGCGCCGTCGACCGTCAACGTGTTTCCGTTCAGGCAGGCGCCACGTGGGACTTGCTGGTGCAACGAGAATGGCGCGATCTCGATTCCGCAGCCCTGGATTTGGGCGCGGGCGACGGCTACGACTTCGCTCAAGTCCCACTCTTGCACTCGGTCACCGCAGGCCTCCGCCGGCCGTTGTGACGCCAGTGCTCCCGTCACGGCGTCGTCCAGGTTCAGGACGAGACGCGAACCGTTCGGCATGGTCTGCACCATATTCAGTTTGGCGGCTACATACGCCTTCATTGACGGGTGACGGTCCAGGTGGTTGGGCGTGAGATTCGTGATGGCCGCGACCTGCGGCCCGACACCGTCGAGCGCAGACTGGGTCAGCACCGGGTCGAACAGCTCAAGTTGGAAGCTGCTCAGTTCGAGCACGATGGGCTCGCCCGGCTCGATTCGGTCGATCCTGTCTACCAAGGGCAGGCCGATATTGCCGCCCACGTGGACGGTCTTCTGTTCCCAGCCAGCATCTGGCCCGCCAGCGTAGTGGTGGTTGTCTTGCCGCTGCTGCCTGTTACGGCGATGACGGGACCCAGGCCCTTGGCGTGCGCCAACTGCAAGGTGAGCAGGCCGTCATTGCTCAATGGGATGCCGCGTGCGACTGCCTCCTTGATAAACGGGATCTGAGGCGGAACGCCTCCGCTGAGGATCAATAGGTCGCAGCTGTCCAGGAGTTCAGGCGCGTGGCCGCCCAAGGCGAAGGTGACGGGCAGGCCGGCCAGTTCTTCCCGTTGCGTCCGCAATTGCTCCTCAGTAGCAAGGTCGCTGACGGTCACGTTGGCGCCGATGCTGCAAAGGTACCTAACGACAGCCATGCCCTGTCGCGCCAGGCCGAGAACTACGACGCTCCTGCCCGTTATCTCGGAAACGTCAAAGGCGCGTATCGGCTCTTGACCGCTTGACGCGGCCAGTTCGACCGGCGCTGCGCCGGCTTCGCGACCGCGGGGCCGCGACGTGAGCGCATTCGGTTGGGCGAGCGAACGCTCGTCTGTGTGCGAGCTCCGCTTGGGGCTACCGGACATCTGAATCCAATTCACTAGATCAGCGCCAACGCTACGCCGAGCATCCCGCAGAGGACGCCGATCAGCCAGAACCGTTCCTTCACCTGCATTTCGCTCCAGCCAAGCAATTCAAAATGGTAGTGGAGCGGCGACATCTTGAAGATTCTGCGTCCTTCCCCATGAACTCGCTTCGTCCATTTGAAATAGCCTACTTGCAGCATCACGCTACCCGCTTCGGCCAGAAAGACGAAGCCAACCACCGGCAAGAGCAGCCATTGACCAGTCATGACGGAAACAAGGGCGAGAGTGGAGCCCAGCGCCAAGCTGCCCGTATCGCCCATGAACAACTCGGCAGGGTGGGCGTTGTACCACAGGAAGGCCAGAATTGCGCCCACAACCGTGAAACAGAACGCCATCAAATAGATCTGATTCTGCAGATAGGCGATCAGTCCGTAGCATGCGAATGCGATGCTGCTGATGCTGCCGGCCAGGCTGTCCAGACCGTCGGTAAGATTGACGGCGTTGCTGGTGCCGACGATCAGGAATATCGTGATCGGAATGATCAGGGGACCGATGCGGAAGAAGTCCGGGAAGCCGGGCACGCCGACGTAATCCCATTGCGGCGGGCCGAAGTAGAGCACCAAGGCGATGATCGTGGCGAAGATGAGCTGGAACCCGCTCTTCATGCGTGCGGTCAGCCCTTCACCCTTCGCGCGTGTTCCTTTCACGCCTTGCCGATCGTCGATGAGGCCGAGAATGGAATAGGAGCCGATGCAGAAGAAAAGAATCAGCGTGCTCTGTCCGATGTAGTTCAGACCCCAGAGGTTGGCGATGTTGAGAATTCCGGTGATCAAGAGGACGGGAACGACGATCAGGACGCCACCCATCGTGGGCGTTCCAGTCTTCATCTGGTGGACGTCCGGTTCCTCGACGCGAATCTGCTTGCCCATCCCCCAGCGTTTCAGGAGGGAGATCAGCGGCCGGCCCCACACGACGGCGAGTAGGAAGCTGACGGTACCCAAGGTCAGAGCGTAAGCCATGGATCAGCCTCTCGGTGCTTCCTGGGTAGGGGGCGAGTCGTCAGCTTCGGCTGATGTCAGCCACGATGCGATCCATGCCCACCGCCCGGCTGCCCTTCACGAGGACAATATCTCCCGAGCGCAGGACTTCCCTAAGCAGTCGAATGGTCTCTTCGGCGTCGTCCATCAGGAACAGGCTGTCACGGTCGAAGCCAATGGTGAGAGCTTCGTGACCGATGGAGTTGCCGAGTTCGCCGACGGTTACGAGGATGTCGGCGACATCGGCGGCCCGCCTGCCGACCATCTTGTGGCCTTCAGCGGTATATTCGCCAAGTTCGAGCATCGGCCCAAGAACCGCGACGCGGCGACTCCCCGGTTCGGGCGTCAAGTCGTGGAGCAGATTGAGGGCCGCGATGGTGCTGTCGGGGCCTGCGTTGTACGTATCATCGATTACGGTGGAGCCTTGGATGCCGGGCACGACGACGAGGCGGAGCTGCCCCGGCATATTCTGCATGCCCGCGATGATCTCTTCCCAGCTCAAGTCCTCCATCAGACCCACCGCGGCCGCGCGCAGCGCCGTGTGGACGCTGTGCCGGCCCAGGAGCGGAACGCGCACGAACAGCGACTCCACGCGGTCCTGGCCCGGCCGGCGGTATTGGAAGCGGAACCGAATCCCTTCCATTCCCATGCCGCGGATTTCGTCCGCCCACAGGTCCGCTTCCGGGGTCAATCCATACTTGAAGACGCGCGCCTCGGTCATCTCGGCCATGGGGCGGACGAGTTCGTCGTCCCAGTTCAGTATGGCGGTTCCCCCACGGCGTGCGTCCGGAAGGGCGCGGACAAGCTCGGCCTTTGCCTGGGCTATGCGTTCGATGGTGCCGAGGCGGCTGAGATGGATGGGGCCAATGTTGGTGATGACGCCCACTTCCGGCCGCGCCAGCCTGCACAGCGTTGCGATCTCGCCCACGTCGTACATTGCCATCTCGAGTACGGCGTATTCGTAGGACGGGTTCACTTCGAGAAGCGTGAGCGGCAAGCCTTGTTCGCTGTTCAGATTGCCCTTGTTGTGGAGCGTGCGCCAGCGTTGCGAGACGACCGACGCCGTGAGTTCCTTTGTGCTGGTCTTGCCGACGCTGCCGGTGATGCCGATGACGCGCAAATTCGAGTTGGCGTGGTGAGCGCGCTGGAAACCGCCTAAGGCCTGGAGCGCTGTCGTTGTGCTGTCGACGACATAGGCGAGCTGGCGATTTGCCAGGGAATTGGTGATGGCGTCGCGCCAGGCGTCCGGCGTTGCATCGGGGTCGGCGCCTGCTGTGCGGCAATCCAGGATGACGGCCCCGCTTTCCTTCGCCTGTTCGAGTCCCCGCTCCTCGCAGAGAACAGCTTGCACGCCGGCGCGAATGGCCTGGCCCACGAAGCGATGGCCGTCGGTCTCCAAGCCCGGAAAAGCGACGAATAGCCCGTTGCCGTCCACTTCGCGGCTGTCGAGCGTGGCGGACGGGATTGGCGTGGGCGGCAGCGCCAACGGCGGGAGTCCGCCGGTGACGGCCTGCCAAAGGGTGTGATGCGTGATTTGGCTGACAATCGCAGGGGGCACTGTCTAGTCTCCACCGGTCGTCGGAGTATCTGCGTCGAGATCTGTTGCGGCTTCTTCCGCCGCTGGTTCATCCTCCGCACCGGCGCCGGCGTCGACGGTATCGGATTCGTCGTCCGCTTCCGGCTCCTGGGGAGGAATGCTGTAGTAGTCCAGGAGTCGCTTGGTCACGCGACTGAAGACGGGGGCGGCCGTGTGGCTTGCCCACTGATTGATGTTGAAATCCGGGCGGTCCATTTTGACAAGAACCACGAACTGGGGATCGTCTGCGGGCGCAAAGCCGACGAAACTGACGATGGTGGCGCGCTCTTCGTAGCCCTGCGGGCCCGGAATCTGGGCTGTTCCGCTTTTTCCGGCCACGCGATAGCCCGGGACCGACGCCTTCACGTTGCCCGTGTCGACGACCTCCACCATCATCTCTGTGAGTTGCTTGGCCGTCTCCGGCGAGAGCGATTGCTGAACCGCGGTTGGTTCCGTCACCTGCACGTGGTCGCCCACGATGCGGGCATGGACAACGTGCGGCTGCATCATGCGGCCGCCGTTCGCGATTGCGGCCGTGGCGTTCACCATCTGCAGCGGCGTCACGGCGAGCCCCTGCCCGAAACTGTTGGTGGCCAAGTCGGAGAGACTCCAATTGATATTGCTGGGGGACTTGAGGGCGCCTTCGATTTCACCGCTGAGGTCGATGTTGGTCGCCTCCCCAAAGCCGAATTGGCGCAAGTACGGGTAGAACTGGTCCCTGCCCAGTTTGTCCGCGATCTCTGCGGTGACCACGTTCAGCGAGCGGGCGAGCGCCTCGGTGACAGTGACCTCTCCGTAGGCTACGCGGTCGCTGTTGAAGATGACGCGGTCGCCGATCGTGATGCTGCCGGTGTCGGTGAATATGGTAGATGGCTCGACGATGCCCGCGTCAATCGCAGCGCCCATGGTGATGATCTTGAAGACCGAACCCGGTTCGTATTGGGCGCTGATAGCCGGGTTCGAGAACAGGTTGATCGGTTCTTCTTCGAACCGATTCGGGTCGAAGTCGGGCAGATTGACCATGCCCAGTATGGCGCCGGTGGCTGGCTCCATGACGATGATGGTGCCGCTCTCGGCCCCAAATTGCTCAAGTCCCTTCCTCAGTTCGTCGTGGATGATCCATTGTACTGTGCGATCGATGGTCAGAATCAGGTCCTTGCCGGCCGGAGAGGGCAGGAATCGACGGACTTCAGGCGGCAATACGTCGACGGACGGGGCATTGTCATCGAGCAGTCCGATTCCGTCCGCGGGCAGGAAGCTGTCGTAGTACTGTTCAATGCCGGTTACGCCGCCGTCTTTGACGGTTACAAATCCCGTGAGGTGGGCCGTCAATTCGGCCTGCGGGTAGGAGCGGCGCGTCATCGGTTTGGCGTACACATGTTGGAGAGGAACGAGACCGCGCGTCGTTTCCAGGTGTTCGATGTACTCCTGCAAAATCTGCGCTTCCTCGGCAGTGATGGCGTCGGCAAGGACGCAGAACTGATAGTTTTTCTCGCCGCAATACTGCAATTCTGCGAAGGTGTCGCCGGCCGGGACGCCAAACAATTCATCTAGCTGCTGAGCGACTTCCATGCGGCCCTCATCCGTCTTGATGAGAGTGGGCGTGGCGGCAAGCTGATAGTAGTGTCGATTGACGATGAGCGGCACGCCGCTCTTGTCTACGACGGCGCCGCGCTGTGCAGGGTCGACAGTGATCTCAAGAGCATTCACGGGCTCGCCGAAGCTGAACACTTGGTGCTGTAGCGTCCGCGCCAGGATCACAACGACCAGCGTGAACAACACGCCGGCCAAAATGCTAAATCGCCAGTTGGATTGATTCGGATTCACGCTACATCCTTCGTTGAACCTAGTGCTTCGGTGTGAAGCGCGTCATGAGACGCAAGATGGTGAGAGAAACCTGTGCTTGCAAAGGTTCCGCTACCTGCAGGTCGGACAGCTTTGAAGCATGTTCCCGTGTCCTTGCCAGCCTACTGTGCAGGTGACCGGGCAAACAGGGCAGTGATGTACTCCCAAACTTGATCGATCCACATTGACTGCTCCGGCTCACCGTCGCCTGCCGGCGTCTCCGCTGCCGTTGCCGAGTCGAGAGCGTTCGAGGAACGCTCGTTTGCGGGGCTGCCCGCGCCGGCGGCCGTCGCTCCGTCTGTGGCGCGAGTCGCGGCCGGCCGGCTGCTTGGCGCCTGCGATCTCGGATACAGTACCGCCCACCATTGTTGCAGGACATTCGGGCTGTCCGTTAGGGAGCTCTCCGTCACGGGACTCCCTGACGCCGGGTGTTCTGTCGTCGCGGGATCGGGTGCTGCTGCGCGGTATTCGGCTGACGGTCCTTGTGCGCCGGACGCGCTTTCGGCGGGCCGGGCCGGCAATCTGCCCTGCGTCATCGTCTCCTGGGCTTGGAAACCGCGCGGCCGCGGGGTCGAACCAACTGCCGCTGCCTCACCGGTTGCGCCGGGAGCGCCCGCTTCGACATATTGCCGCTCATCGATGGGCATGTAGCCGGCGGCTCTGGCCTTGTCCTGGACGTACGCAAGGTTTGTGGCCCGGCCGATTCGCCATAGCAACTCGCCGTTTTGGCGCTTGACCACGGTATGGTAGTTCTGCATGTTCGCCAGCTCGACCTCAGCTTGCAGAATTTGGGCCGAAAGCAGCACATGCATCATCAGGCCGCCGGCCACGACGAGCAGCACGCCGAAATAGACAAGAAACGACCGCAAATCATCCGGCAGCGGTATGGCGTTGTCCAGGGAATCGACGAGTCTGGTGAGCTGGAATCCCCCGGTCCTTTGGCCGGACCCGGATTGTGGTGATTCTTCCATGCGCATCGGGCTGCGACCGCCGGCGACATAGTCTGCGGCCGGAAGCTGCGCCAGCTCCACTGGATACGTATTGCTCTGCCTTGCCTCTACCTGTCTAGCCATGGTATCTGCTCAGGCCGCGAGTTTCTCGGCGATTCGAAGCCGCGCCGATCGACTGCGCGGGTTGCGCGCAACTTCGGCCTCCGAGGGCGAAATTGGCTTTCGCACGATGAGGCGAAGCACCGGCGACTTGGCCACGCCGCCCATGGGGTGCGCCGGATCGCGTACGAAATCTGCGGCTTCGTACTGCATCCACCGCTTCACTATGCGGTCCTCCAGACTGTGAAACGAGATCACGGACAGTCTCCCACCGGGTTTGAGCAAGGCGACGCACTGGGGCAGGACGGCCTCCAAAGCCTCAAGCTCCCGGTTCACGGCAATGCGAAGCGCCTGAAACGTGCGCGTGGCCGGGTGGATGCGTTGTCCGCGCCGCCCGCCCAGCGCCGCCTGCACGACATCGGCCAGCTCCGTCGTGGTCCGTATCGGCCTATTCGCAACGATATTCCTGGCGATGCGCCTGCTCTTTCGCTCATCTCCGAAATAGTATAGCGTGTCTGCAATGTCCGTTTCAGACCATTCGTTAACGATGACGCCTGCCGTCAGATTCTGGTGCGGGTCCATGCGCATGTCCAGGGGACCTTCTTGCAGGAATGAGAACCCCCGCCCGCCGTGCTCGAGCTGGAAGCTGCTGACGCCGAGATCCAACAGGATCGCGTCGACATCAACGAAGCCGCGCACGCGCGCCACGTCTTCCAATGATGCGAAATTCGCGTGCGTCAGCGATAGACTGCCGGACTCGATTTCGCGAGCAAACCGCCGGGATACCCTCTCGATGGCGGCCGGGTCCGCGTCCAGTCCCAGTATGCGACCCAGGGGAGCTACTGCTTCCAGCATGGCCGCCGTATGGCCGCCGCCGCCCAGTGTGCCGTCGATGGCGCTCGCGCCCGGCTCAAGGTTGAGTCCCTCGACCGCTTCGCGCAGAAGGACGGGAATGTGGGTCGCGGCGTCCGGCGCATCCTCTGCGGCGTGCGCATCGTACGGCGACAGCTCCTGGTCGGAATCTCGTGCGTTGGCGTCGTCTCCCATTGCGGCTAGATATCGAGCGCGGCAAATATCTGGGCATCAACGGATCCGGCTTCGAGCGGTTCGAGCACCTTGTCGTTCCAGCGTTGGGGCTGCCACAACTCGATGAAACTATGGACGCCCGCGATGATGACTTCGCCGTCGATCTGGGCGTATTCGCGCAGGCGCGGGCTGATGAGAATCCGGCCCTGCTTGTCCGGTGTGAGGTTTTCGGCGGCGCTGAAGACGGCGCGGCGGAAGGTGGCCGACCCCGGGTCCGCCAATGGCAGAGCGTTGACCTTGGCTGCCACTTCCTCCCACTTGTCCATGGGCATGACAAGCAGGCAACGCTCCACGGGATTGCGCGTGGCAACCAAACCGGATGCGAGCTGTTCCCGGTATTTTGACGGGATCGTCAGGCGACCTTTGTCATCGAGTGTGTGGCTGAACTCGCCTAAGAACACGGATACGTCCTGGATTCCGGCAGGCCCTGGAATGCGCTGCTGTTGTTTCGCTCTAGAAAATGACGCTACGCGACGCGAGCTCGATGCGTTTGTCGCCGGGCATGTGGAGGACCTGTCTCCCACAATGCCCCATAATGACCCACATTATAGAGGATGTCGGCAATTGTCACAATCGCGTTGCGCGGGGACGTCCCTGTTTGAGCGCGACCGCACGGGCGACAAGAAAGAGGAGACAAGATGGAAATCTGTGAGTGCGCTCACATAGCCGGAAAGGGGCGGCGAGTATACTGTGGGGACCGTGCGAAAGCACGACGGTACTTCTTCAGCGGCGGGGGGCCTGAAGAGTGCGGCATACTTGATGTACCTCAGAAGACCGACGAAGACCGAAAAACGAAAATCCGGAATTGACAGTGTCCAAGAAGTGTGGTAACATTTGTATTTGCGTTACTGAGCGAAGGCAGAAAGGCGCGGTGACATAAGGTTCCGATAGTGCGGCGCACTGTATTTATGTACAAGGATTGTGCCGCACATTGTGAATTTATGTCTTGGATACGGGCTTTCTCTGGCGGATTTGGCGGAAGAATTTCATAACCGGGCGATTGATTATCTTCTATTAGGTACAGACGTTGCCGTCATAAGGACACCTATGGTAGGTGGTGGTACAGGCGAGGATTCGCCGTAACCACCTGCTGGGTGTCTTATTGCCATTTTCGTACTTCGGATGGCTCGGCGGGCAGTTGTTCGCTTGTTGACTTCTTCATATGGGCGTGTTGTGTGCGCTCTTGTACACGGATTACCAGCGGGTGTTTTCGGCGGGTGCGTGAAAACCAGTTGTGGCAAGGAGCTGAGACCTAAATGAGTATCTCCTCAAATGGCGCCAATTTGGCAGTACCGGAGACGCGAGTCGAGCGGAAGTCGTATGCACGGACGCCGACGATCAAAGAGTTGCCGCGTCTTACGGAGGTGCAGCTAGACAGTTTTGAATGGTTCAAGACGAATGGGCTTACCGAGCTCTTCGCTGAGATCTCGCCCATTGTGAGCTTCAACAAGAACTTGGAGCTTCACTTTGGCGACTTTGAGTTTGGCGAGCCCAAGTATCCTGAAGAGGAGTGCCGTGAGCGCGATATCACCTTCGCGGCCCCCCTGTGGGTGAAGGTGCGCCTGGTCAATCGAGACACGGGTGAGATCAGTGAGCAGGAAGTGTTCATGGGTGATTTCCCGCTCATGACCGACGCTGCAACGTTCATCATCAACGGCAGTGAGCGTGTGGTCGTCTGCCAGTTGATCCGGTCCCCGGGCGTCTACTTTGCGGTGGAAGAGGACCGCACGACGGGGCGCGAGCTGGCCGGCGCCAAGCTAATTCCGAGCCGCGGCGCGTGGTTGGAGTTCGAGACGAGCAAGCGCGACATCATCAGCGTGAAGGTCGACCGCAAGCGCAAGTTGCCGGTCACCATCTTGCTGCGCGCGGTGGGCTTCGGTACGGACGATGAGATTCGCGAGCTCTTCGCGGATGTGGACACCGACCCGGACCACCCCTTCATTGAGTCTACGTTGGAGCGCGACACCACCAGCAATGTGACGTCGAACTCGGAACAGGGCGTCGACGACGCGTTGCTTGAGTTCTACAAGAAGCTCCGCCCCGGAGATCCGCCGACGCTGGACAATGCTAGGAGCTTCGTCCAGAATCTGTTCTTCACGGCGCGTCGATATGACTTGGGCCGGGTGGGCCGGTACAAGCTCAACCGGCGGCTCTCGCTGGATACTCCCTTGGAGACGCGCACGCTGACCAAGGAAGATTTGGTCGCGGTGATTCGCCGCATTATCGACATCAACAATGGCCCTGCGCGGCCGGATGACATCGATCATCTTGGCAATCGCCGCGTGAAGACCGTCGGCGAGCTGATCCAAAACCAGTTGCGCATCGGCCTGTTGCGCATGGAGCGGGTCGTGCGCGAGCGGATGTCGATTCGCGACCCGGAGCAGGTTACGCCGCTGAGCCTAATCAACATCCGGCCGGTGGTGGCTGCGACGCGCGAGTTCTTTGGCGGCAGCCAGCTGAGCCAGTTCATGGATCAGACGAATCCCTTGGCGGAACTTACGCACAAACGGCGGCTCAGCGCCCTAGGCCCCGGCGGTCTGCGCCGTGAGCGAGCCGGATTCGACGTGCGCGATGTTCACTTCAGCCACTATGGGCGCATCTGCCCCATCGAGACGCCGGAAGGTCCGAACATCGGTCTCATCGGTGTGCTTGCCAGCTACGGTCGAGTCAACGAGTTCGGCTTCATCGAGACGCCCTATCGACACGTCTACACGACCGCGCCGGCAACGCCGGATGCATTGACCGGCCGGCTCCTGTCGGCTGACGTGGTCGACCCGAAGAGCGGCAAGGTGATTGCCAAGGACGGCACGGTTGTGGACGAGGCGCTGGCCAAGAAGATCGCCGCCGCGTATCCCGACGGCAACAACGGCAAGCCGAGCGAGTGGCCGATTCAGGTGAAGCCATACGCCAGCCGCGATGTGGATTTCCTGACCGCGGACGAGGACGAGGAATCTTCGATTGCGCAGGCTTCCTCGCTGCTGAACGCCGTAGGCGAGTTCCAGAATCCGCGGCCGTCGGCGCGGCGCGCCGAGTCGTTCATGTTTGAGCGTCCGGACCACATCCGGTACATGGACGTTTCGCCGAAGCAAATCGTCGGCGTTTCAGCTGCGTTGATTCCGTTCCTGGAGCACGACGATGCAAACCGCGCGCTCGATGGGCTCGAACATGCAGCGCCAGGCTGTGCCCCTGGTCGTTCCCGATGCGCCGATCGTCGGTACGGGCATGGAATACCAGGCGGCCATCGATTCCGGACAGGTGCTGGTGGCGCGTGCGTCCGGCGAAGTCGTGAGCGTGACGGGGTCAGAGATCGTGGTGCAGGAGGACGACGGCAATCGACGCGTGTACCACCTGCGCAAGTACAACCGCAGCAACCAGAGCACGTGCATCGACCAGCGGCCGACCGTGTTCAAGGGCGACCGTGTGAAGAAGGATTCTGTGCTGGCGGACAGTTCCAGCACTGAAGGCGGCGAGCTGGCATTGGGGCAGAACGTCGTCGTAGCCTACATGAGCTGGGAGGGCGGCAACTTTGAGGACGCCATCCTGGTCAGCGAACGACTGGTGCAGTACGACAAGTACACGTCGTTCCACATCGAGAAGCACGAGATCGAGGCGCGGGAGACCAAGCTGGGCTCGGAAGAGATCACGCGGGACATTCCCAACGTGGGTGAGGACGCGCTCAAAGACCTGGACGAAGACGGCATCATTCGCATCGGCGCGGAGGTGAACCCGGGCGACATCCTAGTCGGCAAGATCACGCCGAAGGGCGAGACCGAGTTGACGCCGGAAGAGAAGCTGTTGCGGGCGATCTTCGGCGAGAAGGCGCGCGAGGTGAAGGATAGTTCGCTGCGCCTGCCGCATGGCGAGCGCGGCAAGGTCGTGTCCATTAGCGTCTTCGACCGGGACGAGCATCGTGACCTGGCGGCCGGCGTGGAGAAGATCGTACGCGTGAGCGTGGCCCAGCGACGGCGGCTGACCGAGGGCGACAAGATGGCCGGTCGCCACGGCAACAAGGGCGTGATTTCACAGGTTGTGCCGGTGGAGGATATGCCGTTCCTGGACGATGGTACGCCGGTCGACATCATCCTGAATCCGCTGGGCGTGCCGGGCCGTATGAATATCGGCCAGATCCTGGAGGCCCACCTGGGGTGGGCGGCCAAACGCCTGGAGTTCATGGCGGAGACGCCGGTGTTCGACGGCGCCAAGGAAGAAGAGATCGAGGCGGAGTTGGTGCGCGCGTGGCTGGTCGATCGAGCGTGGATGGACGCAGCCGACAGGGCGTGGGAACTGGTCGAGGAAGAGGATTTTCCGACCGAGGAACTGCGAGATGATGATGACGTGCGCTTGCTCTATCTCGGGGCGTGGCTGGGCCCGCTGGGATACGACCTGGGCCGGCTGTCGCAGGACAGCGCATATGCGCGGCACTCCTGTTTGCGGGAATGGCTGCGAGAGCGCGGCTACGATCCGGAAGAAGTGATTCCGCAGGCGTATGCGGCGCGGCGTACGAGCCATGAATCCAACCAGGCGGCCATTGACGCCGCTCTGCGCGAGTGGATGAAGTTCCGTGAGGGCGATCCTGGCGATCTGAGCGGCGAGGAGCTGGCCGATGCGGCGCAGAAGTGGGGCTATGAGGTCGGCTGGCCGCTGCCCACGTCCGGCAAGCAGCGCTTGTACGACGGCAAGACAGGCGAATCGTACGATTCACCGGTAACGGTCGGCGTCGTACAGATGCTCAAGCTGCACCACCTCGTGGAGGACAAGGTGCACGCGCGGAGCACCGGGCCGTACAGCCTGGTGACGCAGCAGCCGTTGGGCGGCAAGGCGCAGTTCGGCGGCCAGCGCTTTGGAGAAATGGAAGTTTGGGCGTTGGAGGCCTACGGCGCGGCGTACACGCTGCAGGAAATGCTGACCGTGAAGTCAGACGACGTGAGCGGCCGCGTGAAGACGTACGAGTCCATTGTAAAGGGCGAGCCGATCCATAGCCCTGGCGTGCCGGAGAGTTTCCGGGTTCTGGTGAAGGAGCTGCAGAGCCTGGCGCTGTCTGTCGAGGTGATCAACGAGAAGAACGAAGTGATCCAGTTCGGCAAGGAAGAGACGGAAGAACACCTGCCGCGACTCGGTTTCAGCCTGAACGTGCCGAGCCCGATGAGTCGGAACAAAGAATAGTCAGAATCGACAGCGTCGAGAGAGTGGGGGCGCACAGGGGTGCGCCCCGATCACGAGCCCGGTTTGCGCAGGGATGGAGATAAAGGGTAACTATGGAAGTCAAGAACTTTGACGCGATTCGAATATCGCTTGCTTCGCCGGAAGAGATTCGCGATTGGAGCTACGGCGAGGTAACGAAGCCGGAGACGATCAACTACCGGACGCTGCGCCCAGAGCGAGACGGCCTGTTCTGTGAACGCATCTTCGGGCCGACGAAGGATTGGGAATGCGCGTGCGGCAAGTACAAGCGGGTGCGTTACAAGGGCATCGTCTGCGATAAGTGCGGCGTTGAGGTGGCCCCGAGCCGCGTGCGGCGCGAGCGCATGGGTCACATCGAGCTGGCGTCGCCGGTGAGCCACATCTGGTACGTCAAGGGCGTGCCGAGCCGGCTGGGCTTGTTGCTCAACATCAGCCCGCGCCATCTGGAGCGGGTACTCTACTTTGCCCAGTACATCATTACGAATGTAAACGAAGACGCCCGCAGCCGTGCGATCCAGCGCCACGAGCGCGAGACCGAGGCGCGGCTGGCGCGGATTGACGGCGAGATTTCCGACCAGGTCGAAGAGCTGGAAACCCAGATCGAGGCCCAGCTCGCCGTGCTGGACGAAGAAGAACAGTCTGCGCTGCAGGAACTGGACGACCGCATCAATGAGACGTCGTCCAAGGCGATTCAAGAGGCGCAGGCGTTGCAGACCTGGCTGAAAGAACGGGTCGGCAAGAAGGCTTCCTCTGACAAGATGCTCTCTTGGTCGGATGAGCCGGTGATCCAGAACAAAGAGGTGATCTCGGCGGACCATGAGATCGCGATCAACGACATCGTCCAGAAGAAACTGGATGCGCTGCAAGAGGAGTCCGATGCTGAGAAGGAAGACATCCGGGCGCTGATTGCGGCCAAGCGCGAGCATGTGCGGCGCGAGTTGGGCGCCCAGCTCGAGGAGTTGCGCGAGGGTATCGAGGAGCGCAAGCAGCGCGTGCGCGATCAGATGGAGCGCGACCTGGAAGATCTGAAGGGGCTGGAAGAGAAGACTCTGCTGACGGAGACTCGCTATCGAGAGCTGTCCGACAGCCTGGGCAACGTCTTCACGGCCGGCATGGGCGCGGAGGCGATTCGCGACATCGTGACCAAGATCGACTTGGACAAGATGGCCAAGGAATTGCGCCGAGAGATACGCACGACGCGCAGCAAGCAGCGCCGCAAGAAGGCGGCCAAGCGGCTGCGTGTGGTCGAGAACTTCCGCAAGAGCGAGAATCGCCCCGAGTGGATGATTCTGACAGCGCTGCCGGTGATTCCGCCGGACCTGCGGCCCATGGTTCAGTTGGACGGCGGACGCTTTGCGACGTCTGACCTGAACGACCTGTATCGCCGCGTAATTAACCGCAACAATCGATTGCGCCGATTGATGGAACTGGGCGCGCCGGATGTGATCGTGCGCAACGAAAAGCGCATGTTGCAGGAGGCTGTCGACAGCCTCATCGACAACGGCCGGCGCGGCCGCGCGGTAAGCCGGAGCGGCAAGCGCAAGCTGAAGAGCCTGAGCGACATGCTGAAGGGCAAGCAAGGCCGCTTCCGCCGCAATCTGTTGGGCAAGCGCGTCGACTATTCCGGTCGTTCCGTGATCGTGATTGGTCCGACGTTGAAGCTGCACCAGTGCGGCATTCCGAAGAAGATGGCGCTCGAGTTGTTCAAGCCCTTCGTGATGCGCCGGCTGGTGGAATACAACTATGCCCACAACATCAAGAGCGCCAAGCGCACGGTCGACCGCTCCAGCCCCGAGGTTTGGGATGTGCTGGAGGAGATCTGCAAAGAGCGCCCGGTGCTTCTGAACCGAGCGCCGACGCTGCACCGTCTGGGTATCCAGGCCTTCGAAGTTGTGCTGGTCGAGGGCAGCGCGATTCAATTGCATCCGCTGGCCTGTAGCGCGTTCAACGCGGACTTCGACGGCGACCAGATGGCCGTCCACGTGCCGTTGAGCGAGCAAGCCGTGCGCGAGGCGCGGGAGCTCATGCTGGCTACGCAGAACTTGCTCAAGCCCAGCAGCGGCGAACCGATCGTCGGTCCCTCCAAGGACATGGTCATGGGCGTCTATTACCTGACGGTGCTGGATGAACGGCTGCGCCGCGAGCGTTCGCTGAACGGCAATGGCAACGGCGCAGACCTGCTGGCGGACGGCAACCGCGATCGTCTGTTGCCGGCGTATGCGACGATGGAAGAGGCCGAGTACGCGCACGACATGGGCGTCATCAAGCTCCGCGAGCCGATTCAGATATGGTTCACGAGCAAGTATGATTCCGTGCCGCTCACGGAGTTGAGCGTCGGTTCGGAGACCATGTCCCAGTATGGCGAAGAGGCCGGATTGAACGACCGGGTGCTGGATTCGCTAACGGAACATGGCGTGGAAACTGTCGGCCAACTGATGGACCTCTTCGTGGCCGGTGAGTCGAGGATGATCAAGGATATCGCCGGCTTTGGCGCAGCGGCCATGGACGACACGCGCGAGACTCTGCGCGTCATCGGCCTGCTGGGCGCGTCGTGGCCGGAAGACAGGTTGATCACCACGACGGTCGGACGCATTATCTTCAACCGGGCCCTGCGCGATGAGCTTTGGTACGTCAACGAGGTGCTGGATCGCAAGGGCGTCGACGCGGTTGTGGCGCGATGCTACAAGCATCTCGGACGCGAGGTGACTGCCGAGGTCGTGGATAATATCAAGGACCTGGGCTTTGAGTATGCTACGCGATCGGGCATTACGATCGCTGTAAGCGATATTCAGGTGCCGGATGAGAAGGCAGAGATTCTCGAGAGGACGACGCAGGAGGTGGAGCTGTCTGAGCAGCAATACCGGCGTGGTCTGATCACGAGTGAAGAGCAGTACAACCGCATCGTCGAGTTGTGGACGAAGGCAACGGACGACGTCACAGACGCTGTCAAGGCGCTGCTGAGCCCGGTGGATGGGCTTGGAGCCATGGCGCAGTCGGGCGCAACGAAGGGTGGAATCAACCCCATTCGCCAGTTGGCGGGCATGCGTGGTCTGATGGCCGATCCGAATGGTCGAATCATCCCGCTGCCCATTCGCTCCAACTTCCGCGAGGGGCTTACGGCGCTGGAGTACTTCCTGAGCACCCACGGCGGTCGCAAGGGTTTGGCCGATACTGCCCTGCGAACCGCGGACGCCGGCTACCTGACGCGGCGTCTGGTCGACGTGGCACAGGACGTGATCGTGACAGAAGACGACTGCCACACGTCGGCCGGCATCTGGATCGATGACGTCGATTCGGCTTCGCTTGGCGAAACGTTCCTGGAGCGCATCGCCGGTCGATACCTGGCCGGTGACCTGGCTGATCCAGAGACGGGCGAGATCTTCCTGCCCACCGGCTCGCTGCTGACGGAGTCGGCGCTGGCCATGGTGGACCGGCGCGGCGTGAAGCGTGCGTTCGTGCGCAGCCCGCTCATTTGCGAGGCGCGGTTTGGCATCTGTGAGAAGTGCTATGGCGAAGACCTGGCGCGCGGCGGCATCATCAAGCTTGGCGAGGCGGTAGGCATCATCGCCGCCCAGTCGATCGGTGAGCCGGGCACGCAGTTGACGCTGCGAACGTTCCACACGGGCGGCGTGGCCGGCGGTGACGACATCACGCAGGGTCTGCCCCGTGTAGAGGAGCTGTTCGAGGCTCGCAATCCCAAGGGTGAAGCGGTAATCGCTGAGATCGACGGCGCCGTCGACATCTTCTGGGAGGGCGAGGTCCGCATGCTGAAGGTGAGCCGCACGGACCTGAAGGCGCGAACGCTCGACATACCGGAGGATTACACGCTGTTGGTGGCGGACGGAGATCGCGTGCAAGAGGACACGGTCATCGCGCTGCCGCCGGAGAGTCGAGCCGGTGAAAACGGCGCGGTCGACGAGGCGGAAGAGATCGCCGTCGGCATCGTGGCCGGTATGGACGGCGAGATCTTCCTGGAGGATCAGGAGAACGGGGCGATCGCCACGATCCGCCGCGAGGACACGCTGGCCTGGGAGGCTGATATTCCGGCAAACGCGCGTCTGCGCGTGGACAAGGGCGACGAAGTTCGCGCCGGCGACCAGTTGACGGAAGGCGCCAAGAATCCCAAGGAAATCCTGCGCATTCAGGGGCGCGAGGCGTGCCAGATCTATCTGCTCGAGGAAGTGCAGAAGGTATATCGCAGCCAGGGCGTGAGCATCCACGATAAGCATATCGAGGTGATTCTGCGCCAGTTGCTGCGGCGCATCCTGGTGCGCGCCACGGGCGATACCGAGCTGCTGCCCGGTGAGCTGATCGATCGCTTCGAGTTCGAGGACATCAATGCCGATATCGTGGCAAAGGGCGGAAAGCCCGCGCGCGGTGAACCGGTGGTGCTCGGTCTGACGAAGGCGGCGCTGAACACGGAGAGCTTCCTGGCGGCGGCAAGCTTCCAGGAGACGACCCGTGTGCTCACGGAGGCAGCCATTCGTGGCCAGCGCGATGAACTGCGTGGTCTGAAGGAGAACGTGATCATCGGCAAGCTGATTCCGGTGGGCACGGGCTTCCACACGCGACGGCAGCGCGAACCGGTTGTTCAGGAGGTCGAGGAATTCCTGCTGGACGAGCAGTTCGATGATGAGCTGTTCGGTCTGGTCGAGGATCAGGACGAGTTGGAGCTGGACGATCTGGACTTCGACATGGACATCAGTGAATTGACAGGCGTGAAAGAGCTTGGGCTCGAGCCCCTGTCGGCTCCGTCGTCGGACGACGATGAGGATGAGGACGATATCGGATTCGACATTGAGTCGCTGCAGAACGATGACAATGAAGAGATCGACGTAGACATGTCGTGATGTTCGCTCGATAGCGGTCGCAGGCCGCTGTCGAGGACAAGCGCATAGACGGAATGCAAAGAGCGCCACGGTACGAAGCCGTGGCGCTCTGCGCGTCTGCTTTAGGTACCGGCTGGTTCTGCGTCCGTTGTCTGTGCGTCCGTACCGGCGCGCCGGATTGCCAGCAAGCCGGCGCCGATCGCAGGTTCGACGTCCGGAAACACGATTGCGGCGCGTGGCAACGTCCGGTGGAATCGCTCCCGGATCCGGTCTGCGAGCAGGTTGGCCTGCAGGCTGCCGCCGGCCAGGACGAGGGGAAAGGCTTCGGACTGGATGCGCAGGCGCCGGGCGACGGATTCGACCGCCAACGCGAGGTCGCTCGTAGCAACGCGGAGGATGTGCAGCGCGACTTGGTCGCCGGCTTGCGCCTCCTGCAAGGCGAGGGGCGCGATTTCGGCGATGCGATTCCAGGAGATGTCGTCGTACGTCCAGCGAACCAATCGCTCGACACGGTCTAGGTCCAGGGCTCGCAGCGTGGCGGTGGTCAGCGATGTGGCCGGGCCGCGGCCGTCGGCGGCCCAGGTGACTGCGCGCAGGACGGCGGCGCCGATGGCGTAGCCGCTGCCGCCGTCGCCGAGAAGTGCACCCCAGCCGCCTGCGCGACTGCGTTCTCCGGCGCGGTTGTAGCCCATGGCGATCATGCCGGTGCCGCTGATGAGCACGACGCCGTAGAGGCGTCCCGCCCGTACCGCTGGCCAGCGCGATGACGGCGTCGTTCTGTATAAGGGCCGGAACGCCGGGCAACAGTTCGGCCAGCCACGTCTGCATGCGAGCATGGTCCTCCGGCCGGTCCACGCCACTGATGCCGAGGCAGATCGCATCGGTGTCGGACTTCGTGCGTCCGGCGGCCTGTAGCGTCTCGTCAATTGCCTGCTGCAGATTGAGGCGGGCGCGCTCGGCGCCGACGCTGTTCCAGTTCGTGGACCCGACGACAACTCGCGCCAATGGCGATTGCACGTCGACCTGCGCGGAATGGGCCGCGACAGGGAGGGCGATGCATACGGTCTTGGTGCCGCCGCCATCCAGACCAAGGACGATGCGGGATGGGCTGTTCATGGGTGCGTGCGCTTTCTCCTGGGCGGCAGACGGCGGAGCTTACGTCCCGCGTACGATATCGGCGACGGTCGTGTGTACGTCTACTCGAAGCTTCTGGATCGGGTCGGGATCGCGGCCCCAGTAGACGCGGTTGGTGAGTAGCGCCAGGGCGAGTCCGTATTCCGGGTCGCACCAGAGGGACACGCCCGTGAAGCCTGTATGGCCAAAACCGGAAGGGCTCCAGTCTGGGCCGCAGGAGGCGCCTCTGGGCGTCTGCAGCATCCAGCCGAGGCCGCGGCGCACATCGGGATCGGGAAGTGAGCACGGGTGATCCCCGTCCGGACATGGATCGCCCGGCACGCCGGCGGCCACGTGGCAACGGAGGCTTTCCCGCACGAGTTCTGGAGAGATGAAACCGCCGCCGTCGTTCAGGTAGACGCGCGCCAGCCGGCACAGATCCGCGGTAGTGGAGAAGAGACCGGCATGTCCGGCGATTCCGCCGAGACCGGCGGCGTTTTCGTCGTGGACTTCACCGTGAAGGCGACGGGCGCGCCAGGGACAGTATTCCGTCGGCGCAATGCGGTCGAGGTGATCGGTAGGAGGATTGAACCGGGCATTGAGGCCGAGGGGTCCAATCACGAGTTCGTGCAGCGCGGAGTCCAGGGAGCGGCTGCCGTGAACAGCGGCCACGACTGCACCGAGCAAGATGAGGCCCACGTCGCTGTACGTGTAGCTTCTGCCGGGCGGGTATGCGAAATCATAGCCGCACACGGCGGCGATGCCGGCCCGCTGTCGATGAGCGATGTCGGCGCGTGTGAGTGCATACCCCGGGGCCGGCGCATCCTCGCAGACGCCATATACGTTGCGCCATGCGGGAAGGCCGCTGGTATGTGTGAGCAGGCGCCGGATCGTGACGGTATCGGCATCGACAAGCGAATCGAATGTACGCCAGTGGGGCGAGGTAGGCATGGGCAGCTTGGTGATCGGGTCTTCGGTGGGTCCGATTGGGCGTTCACCTCCGAAGTGGGGGAGGATGTCCGTCACTGGCGAGTCGAGGCTCAAGATGCCCAGCGTGCAGAGCCGCAGGCACGCCGTTGCCGTGAAGAGCTTGGTCAGGGAGGCCAGGTCGAAGCAGGCGTCGGAAGGAACTTTGGTTTCTGGGCAGGCGGGACGGATTTCGCCGAAACCGGCATCGTACACGACTTCGCCGCGCTGTTCGACACGACAGGCGACGGCGGGCGCCACGGTGCGAGTACCTTCCCTGAGCAATCGGTCCAGTTGGGAATAGGCTGTCGATCGCATCGCAACTCCGTGGCGGCTGAGTTCGGCGCCGGCCAATTCGGTCAGGCCAATTTCTTGGACATGGGCAGGTATTCGCGATAGCGGGAGAAGCCGAACTTGGCGTAGAAGTCCACAATGCCCGTCCAATCGATTACGCAGCCGCGCACGCCGTTGTCTTGCAGACGACGCAGTCCGGCGTCGAGGACGGCGGCCCCATACCCCATGCCGCG
The DNA here is from genome assembly GCA_963752485.1 of uncultured Chloroflexia bacterium. Taxonomy (GTDB): domain Bacteria; phylum Chloroflexota; class Anaerolineae; order Caldilineales; family Caldilineaceae; genus JASGTU01. The sequence continues at coordinate 239,342 of CAVVYP010000004.1, read as the reverse complement.
GGTGTCTGCGCTGACGCCGATTGGGCCAAGCTGGCCCCAGGGCCGAGGCAGTCCGTAGGGATAGTAGCGCTCCAGCGGCCGAAGCGAATCCTCAAAGGTCAGCCAACAGAATCCATCGACGCCGCGCTCCGTCCATAGGAGCATGAAGTCGGTGATACGTCCGCCCCGAGCGAGGTAGTCGCTCGATTCGTAGCGCCATCGTCCGGGAAACTCGCGCTGGAGGAAGTGGAGCAGATCGGCTTCGTCGCCTGGCTTGGCGGGGCGAACCACCCCATCGATTTCGCGTACAGTCGCCGGGGGCTCGTATTCGGCCAGGTCGGCGGCGACATCCCACACGAATTCGGATTGCCCGCCGCTTCTGTCGCCATAGCCTCTGCTCCGGAAGAATGGCTCAGACAGCGTGTCGGGCGGCAGGCCCGGCGTGAAGGTGCGTATTCCAGAGCCGAGGGAGGTATGGGTACAGCCGTGGTCGACCAGCCAATTCTCGGCCCAAGCGATCAGCTCGGCGCCGTGCCGGCGCGACTGATATTCGGGCAGCACGGCGATGGCGTCGATCCAGCCATGCGTGGGAGGCGAGGTCAACGGGTCGCCGGCAAGCGTGCTGGCGACGACGAAGCCAGCCTGGACGCCGTCGCCGTCAACGGCGAAGCGACCTTCCTGGCGGATGCCGGGCGGCGCATCCAGATTGTAGGCTACGAACGAGGCTGAGATCGTGAAGCAGTTACCACAGGCTTTGGTCCAAATCTCGGCCACCTTTTGGCGGTGGCGAGAATCCGCGGGGTCGATTGTGACAAGCATGAATTGTGTCCTTGAGAGAGTCCGTTTGCTACGAGGCCATCTAGTTTCCGGCCCACAACCAGCAGGTGCATTCAGTGTGAAGTCATTCAGTGCAAGGCCATCCGGGCGCAGACCACGGACGGCGGTGGACGCAGACTACTGTTCGAGAAAGCAGATTAGGCTGTCGGCGACGCCGCCGGCGACTTCCTGTTGCCGGGCGGTAAGAAGCTCGCGATCGCCGCCCATAAAGCCAAGTTCGAGAATGACAGCGGGCGTCTGCTGGTCGATCTTGCGAAAGGCGTGATACTCGGTCATGTCGACAGTGACCGTGTTCGGGTCCTTGGCGAGGTTGGTCGTGGCGGCGTAGTGGATGTCGATGCACTCAAGGATGCGGTCGCCGGCCATTGGCGTCAAGCTACGCACGTAGTAGGCGGCCTTGTAGCCGCTGGCGGGCACGCAGCTATCCGCGTGCAAGCTGAGCAGGACATCGGCTTGGAGACCGTCGAGGCGGGGATCATACTCCTCCAGGACGATGGCCTCGTAGCCGTAGCGCTGAAGCCGATCCGCAGTCGCCTGTGTGATTGCCGCCACGATGTCGACTTCGGCCAGCGTGACTTCGCCGGTTGCATCTTCGCAGACGGCGCCGGAGTCGTAGCCGGCGTGACCGCTAACGAGGGCCACGCGTTTTCCGGTGGGAGTCTCGGCGCCGCTACTGGTGGAGCCGCCGGCCTGCGGGATCAATCCAAGCATGTTGGCCAGTAGCAGCGCGATGCCGACGAGCGCGATGAAACCGAGAAGGCTGAAGATTCGTTCAATTCGACGGAGGATGTCGTCAGCCATGGCGGTGGCACACTATGGTGTGCAGTGCGGACTTGGGGCGCATAACGGGTCAGCGCAACGGGACGCCGTGAACGGGCTTCACAACCCGGAGTCGTGGTGACGGCGGGCGTTCGTCGAGAGATGAAAGTATCTAGTGCATTGTAGCCGTGGCCCATCGAATGTCAATACTGATAGTTGCCGTACGCAGGGCGGTCGATGCACGCAGCGTAGCGATCTCCCGTCCGCCCCCTTCAAAACTTGCGATAGGAATTGACAAAGGCGCGTGTGCAGGATAGACTGACGAGAATAGGAATGCAGCCATTCGGTCCCCTTGTAGGAGCGGTTGCATGCGCAGTATGTGGGCCGGACATCCGGCTAAATGTGATACCCTATGGCTGACGCTGTAACTCACGGATCCTCCAGCTACAATCCGATGAACAAAGGATCATCCAACCGGGGCAACGCGGCTCCCGCGCAGACGCTGGGCGAGGTCTTGCGCCAGCGCCGTGAGGCGATGGGCGTGTCTCTGGCGGAGGTTGAGGTCGCGACGCGTATTCGGCAGAAGTACCTTGCCGCCATCGAGTCGGACGACTGGCACCTGTTGCCCGGTGAAGTGGTTGGCCGCGGATTCTTGCGCAACTATTCCGACTATCTGGGTTTGGAGCCGCACGAGGTTGTAGATCGCCGGCGGGCGGTGACGGATCCCGGACTGGTGGCGGCGCTGTCCACGACGAGCTCGGGGGCGACATTGCCGCCGGAGCGTCAGGTCGACTATCGTCCGAAAGAAGTCGAACTCAAAGACGATGTCGATGGCATTCAGCGCGGTCAGATCAAGCTGACGCCCATCTTATCCATCATCGCGGTGGCGGCGTTGGTGGCGCTTGCCTGGCTGGCTACGACCCGGCTCCGCCAGCCGATTGCCGGCGCGTACCAGGGCGCGCAGACACAGGTGGCGCGGGTCTCGGGACGCGATGCACCGATCGCAACGCCGGCCCTGATCGGCATCGTGAACACAGAGAATGTGGGCGGCGCCAATGCAAGCGCGCCGCAGTCCGCTGATGTTGGAGACGCGGGTGATGCAGCGGGATCGCCGCCAGCCGGTGGCGCGCCTGCCGCAGGCAGCGAGGCGCCCGCAGGCGGGTTTGGCGCAGAAGTGCCGGCTGCGGTGATTGTGCTGCCGACGAATACGGCGACCCTGCCCTCGCCGACGGACACTCCGATTGTCGAAGTGCCCACGGCCACGCCGGAACCGCCGACACCGGAGCCGCCGACGCCTGAACCCCCCACACCGACATTTACGCCGGAGCCGCCGACGCCCGAACCACCCACGCCTGAACCTGAGTTGCCCACGGACACGCCGGCGCCGGAACCACCCGCAGTATTGGCTGCGGCGTGTGCAGACGGCCGAGCGGCCATCGTATCGCCGGGCATGAATCAGGTGGTATCAGGGGTGATCACCTTGAGTGGCACCGCCAATCACGGCAACCTGGACTACTACAAGTTGGAGTTTGCGCCGGGCGCGAATGCCGCAGGCGGCTTCGTCTATTTTGACGGGCAGAGCAACGTGGTGGACGGCGGAGCGCTGGGCAGCATCGATACTCGGAACCTGCCGAACGGGGAATATACGCTACGCGTGACGGTGGTGGACCAGACGGGCAACTTCCCGCCGCCGTGCGATGTGACGATAACCGTACAGAACTGACGCGGCGGCCCGGTTGACTACGGGTTCCGGCAGATCTTGAAATCAGCAGGGACGGCGATGCAAAATCGCCGTCCCTGTTTGTGTACGCCCGGCATGGGCGATAGCTAGGAGGTGAGAGACCTCTGCGGGCGATGACCCGACGAACCGCTAGCGGAAGGCAACTGCGTAGGTGTGAACTGTAGGTGGGGAGGAAGCCGGAAGCAAAACCTGGACTTGATGGACAAGAATCGCATAAGAGGCATGGGGTGCGGGGTGAGCTGGCACGAGGCAGTGAAGCCCGAAAAGGGTCAGAGCAGCCGTGTGTAAATGCGGCAAGTGTCAGGTGAAAGGTATCGTACCTTATCCGGGGAGACCTGTCCGAAGGGAGACTGGAGGGCAGGGGTCAGCAGCGGCCATAGTAGTCGATGGAGTAACGACCATCCGGGGCGGTGCGTTGAAAGACGTCTACAGGGCGAAGGGCCAAACGGAGAGGGAGTTGAGCAGAAGGGAACAGGGTAACGTAGGCAGCCGACATCTGTAAGAGACAGATTGGCCGTGGAGAGTAGGCGGAGGGCCGAGGGTAAGCGGTCAGGGTGAAGGCGTTACCGGGGCGACTGGGGGAAGAAATGGCTCAACACGAAGTTAGCATGTGGGAGCGCATCTTCAGCGGGCGGAACCTGGTGAAGGCGATGGAGCGGGTGCAGAGCAACAAAGGTGGGCCTGGAGTAGATGGGAGGACGGTGGAAGAGTTGCCGGGCCATCTACGGGAGCACTGGCGAAGCATCCGAGCGAAGCTGGACGCACGGGAATACCAACCGAGTCCGGTGAAGCAGGTGGTAATACCAAAGCCTGACGGCGGGGAACGACTGCTGGGGATTCCGACAGTGCAGGACCGGCTGATTCAACAAGCGATGCACCAAGTACTGAGCGAGGAATATGAGCCAAGGTTCAGCGACCACAGTTACGGTTTTCGGCCTGGGCGGAGTGCGCACGATGCAGTACGCAAAGTTCGGGGGTATGTGGAGGACGGCAACAAGTGGGTAGTGGACATGGACTTGGCGAAGTTCTTCGACACAGTGAATCACGACCGGCTGATGTCACGGCTGAAGCGGGACATCGAGGACAAGCGGGTACTGTGGTTGGTGAATCAGTATCTGAAGGCGGGCGTGATGGTGGAATGGGGTAGTAGTGGAGCGATACGAAGGGACGCCGCAAGGCGGGCCGTTGTCGCCGCTGCTGTCGAACATCGTGCTGGATGAGCTGGACCGGGAGCTGGAGAGGCGCGGGCATCTGTTCGTGCGCTATGCGGACGACTGCAACATCGACGACTGCAACATCTACGTGCGGAGTCAGCGGGCGGCGGAGAGAGTGCTTGCGAGAACCCGGAGGTACGTGGAAGGGAAGCTGCGTTTGCGTGTGAACGAAAGCAAGAGCGCAGTGGGCCTGGCAACGAAACGGACGTTTCTGGGGTTCAGCTTCTACTGAAGGCGTGGGGGAGTAGGAATCCGCATTTCAGCGAAGAGTCTGAGTCGCATGAAGCACAAGGTGAAGCAGCATAACTGGCCGAAGTCAAGGTCGGTCTTGGGAAGAGATACGGGACCGGTTGCGGAGGTCGATAACGGGCTGGGTGAACTACTATGCATTGGCGGACGCCAGGACGCATATGGCTCAACTGGACGAATGGCTGCGACGTCGGATGCGACAGATGGCGTGGAAGCAATGGAAGACGCCGAGGAAACGGTACAAACGTCTCAAAGAACTGGGAGTCAGTGAATACTGGGCAGTTCGGATGGGAGGCGGGAGTCTGGGTCCGTGGCGGATGTCCAACGTCGCCGCCGTTAAATCAGGCGCTGGGCAAAGCCTACTGGCACAGAGTCGGACTGGTAAGCTTCCAAGAGCAATACGAACTTCGTCGGACCTAACCGAACCGCCGGATGCGGACCCGCATGTCCGGTGGTGTGGGAGGGGCGGAGCCTAACGGCTCCCCCCTATCCCGATTGTCTCGGTGTCTCGGCAGTCGCGGCCTCTGGGCGGCGCGGTCAGCCTTCGGAGACGGCCACGCCGCCATCAATGGGCACGGCTTCGATCTTGCCTTCTTCATTCTCTTCCAGGCGGTAAATCTGTGTTGCTTTGTCGGTCATCAGCACGCCGTGCAGATGATCGATCTCGTGCTGGAAGATGCGGGCAAGCCAGTCATAGGCCTTGATGCGCACCTCCTTGCCGTGGCGGTCCTGGGCGCGCACGACGACGAAGGTGGCGCGGTCGACGTCTGCGGCCATACCGGGGATGCTGAGGCAGCCTTCCTGGCCCGACTCCGAGCCCTTCGACTTGATGATCTCAGGGTTGATCAGCTCGTAGACGCGGAGCGTATTCTCGGCGTCGTCTTCGTCTTCCGGGTATTCGACGACGGTGACGCGGACGCCGAGGCCAACCTGGGGCGCGGCCAGGCCGACGCCTGGCGCGACGCGGATGGTCTCGACCATGTCATCGAGAAGCTCGTGCAGGTCTGGCCCAAAAGTGCGCACGCGGATTGCCGTCCTGTGCAGCACATCGTCGCCGGGGTCCCCGACGGTTACGATATCGAGTACAGCCATAGATGCCTCCCGCTTGCCTGACGTTGAATCAGGTGCATGGTATGCGGTGCTGGCCGGTTTGTCAAAGATTTTGATCGGGTGGGGAGGCAACCATTGCGGCGTGCTAGTGACCGCGAATCAGACTGATCGGCGCGGGCGATTTGGCAGGTGATTGGGACCGGCTACCGTAGTTCCGGCCCGCGTCGTGATCAGACGGCGCCGGTCGACCCATTTCCCTGCGGGCAAACGCAGGAGCGTGCGCGGGCGTCATTGGCGTGGCGATTGGGCGACGTGCTAGAATACGCATCGGCGGTCCAGACCGTGCGAGGCGCAGTGTGGACAGCCGTTCAACCTTGTGATCCTCAATCTTGAGTACCCTTTGACAGCGCATCGCACCCGTCATCCGGCAGCGACGTATGTGGATCGGACGGAGCCATGACTCCGTTATCACGCAAGTCGAGACTTCAACAAAGGCCGGGGACAGGCGCCGGAGCGCATACGCAGTACCCACCTGAAGTATCCAAACGCAGATACCAGTGAGGAGCCACTATGAAGCTTGTTACGTACAAACCGGCGGGGGCCGGCCCGCAGTTAGGCGTCGTGGTAGGAGAGCGAGTGGTGAATTTGGGCGAGGCGAGCGGCGGCGCCCTGCCCAACGACATGCGCTCCTTCCTAGAGCTAGGCGACGCGGGGATGGAGGCGGCGCGGGCCGTTGCCAACGAGGAGAACGCCGCGGAGTTTGGCGTGCCGGTGGGCCAGGTGAAGCTGCTGGCGCCCATTTCGAATCCGTCGAAGATCGTGGCGATCGGTCTTGAACTATATGGACCATGTGCGGGAGTCGGGCGGCACGCCGCCATCCATTGCCACCATGTTCACGAAGTATCCGACGTCGATCGTGGGGCCGGGGGACGAGATTCGCTGGGATCCGGCGCTGACCAGCAAGGTGGACTTCGAGGCGGAGATGGCGTTTGTCGTGGGCAAGACGAGCGCGCAACGTGTCCGAAGAGGACGCGTATCGAGTATATCGCCGGCTACATGAATTGCCACGATGTCAGCGCGCGGGACCTGCAGCTTGAGGTGGGCGACCAGTGGATCATGGGCAAATCGCTGGACACATTCTGCCCCCTGGGACCGTACCTGGTGACGAAGGACGAGGTGGCGGATCCGCACAATCTCTCCATTCGCTGCCTCGTGAACGGCGAGGCGCTGCAGGACTCGAACACGAAGGAGCTCGTGTTCGGCATCCCGTACCTGATGGCCTATCTGACGCGGGGATTCACGTTGTTGCCGGGTGATGTGGTGACGACGGGCACGCCGCACGGCGTGGGCGCATTCCGAAAGCCGCCCGTCTTCTTGAAGGATGGGGACGTGGTAACGGTAGAAGTGGAAGGACTGGGCCAGTTGACGAATCCGTGCGTCGAGGAGAGCGGGGCATGAGCGGCGAAACGTTCATGATCACCGGGCTCAATGGGCTGCATCGGCTCGTGGGTGATGCGTAACCTGGTCGCCGAGGGCGTGAACGTCGTGGCGACCGACATTGCGCTGGAGCCGGCGCGGCCGCGGCTGCTGATGTCCGAGGAGGAGTTGAACCGGGTCAACTTCGTGAAGATGGACGTGACCGACCTGGAGAACGTGAAGTCGGTCGTCGAGACCCAGCGTGTAACGCATATCGTGCATCTGGCCGGGCTGCAGGTGCCGTTCTGTAAGGGCGAATCCGTCGCTGGGCGCACTGGTCAACGTGGTGGGCACGGTGAACATCTTCGAGGCGGCGCGCGAGTGCCTGGGGCCAGGTGCAGGGCATTGCGTACGCGAGTTCGCTGGCCGTGCTGGGACCGGACGAATTCTATACGGACAAGCCGGTCTTGGACAGCGCGCCGCTCTATCCACAGACGCTGTATGGCGTGTACAAGCAGGCAAATGAGGGCACGGCGCGGCTGTACTGGCAGGACTGGCAGATCCCCAGTGTGGGGCTGCGACCCTACATCGTGTATGGCGTGGCGCGCGACCAGGGCATGACGTCGGACATTGCCAAGGCCATGCTCGCGGTGGCGGCCGGGCGCCCGTATCACGGTGCGGTTCGACGGCCCCGTCGCACTGCAATATGCGAACGACGTGGCCAACATGTTCATCGGCTGCGCCCGGTCCGGCTATCGCGGCGCGGCGGCGTGCAATCTGCGCAACGATGTGGTGGAGGTGGCGGATTTCGTGGCCATGCTGAACGATGGATATGACGGGGCCGCGATCACGCATGTGACGGGCCAGCCGCTGCCCTTCCCCGCGGACCTGGATGACGGCGGACTGCGCGGGATTCTGGGCGATGTGCCGCACACGCCGTTGGCGCAGGCTGCGAACGAGACGATCGAGGCCTTTCGGCGGCTGTTGGAAGCGGGCAAGATCGACGCTGGGACAGTTGGCAGGGTAACAGGGCCAAAAGTTCCACGCGCTAGGTCAAACGTACAGTCACACGGTAGGGAGGTCGGCCCTACGGGGGTTCGCATGATGGACTTGTCGAAGGTGCAAGCGTACCTGCGCGAGCAGGGGGTGGACGGCTGGCTGCTCTACAACTTCCGTGATTTGAATCCGATTGCGGCGGCGGTGGCCGGCCTGTCTTGGCCGGGCACACGGCGCTGGTTCTTGTGGATTCCGGCGGCAGGCGAACCGCGCTGGTTGGTGCACGCCATCGAGAGGCAGGTCGTGCACGACGCGCATGCGCAACTGCGCGGCGAGATCCTGTACTATGTGAGCTGGGAAGAGATGGCGATCGCATCTACCTGTACTCGTTGGACGCGAGGCAGGGCGGAGCGTGCGCGCGTTGATGGAGTATAGCCCGGGCAACGCGATGCCGTACATCAGCCGCATCGACGCGGGCATCAAGGAAGTAGTGGAGGGCGCAGGCGTCGAGATGCTGAGCAGCGCCGACGTGGCGCAGCTTGTGCTGGCCGTGCTGACGCCGGCAGCAGCTCGCGGGACACCGGCAGGCTGCGGCAGTATGTCTGGCAGCCAAAGATGCGGGCTTCGACTTCATCGCAGAGCGTCTGACGCGACGGGCAGAACGGTGAACGAGTACGAAGTGCAGCAGCTATCGGCGACCACTTCGAGGCGAACGGCCTGGAGCGCACGGCGTGCATCGTGGCGGTGAACGCCAACGCAGCGGACCCCCATTATTTTCCCAGCGCGTCGAATCACAGCCCGATTCGCGGAGGCGATGTCGTGCTGATCGACCTGTGGTCGAGGGCGAGGACGGGCGGCGACGCCTGTTACGCCGACATCACGTGGACGGCGTATTGCGGAGCGCAGACGCCGGCGCGGGTGACGCAGGTGTTCGACGTTGTGCGGGCGGCGCGTGACCGGGCGGTGGCGTTTGTCGAGGAGCGGCTGGACGCGGGCCGGCCCGTGTACGGGTATGAGGTGGACGACGCCTGTCGCGCAGTGATCGCAACGGCAGGGTATGGGGAGTACTTCATCCATCGCACGGGTCACAGCTTGGGTCCCGCAGAGCACTACCTGGGCGTGAATATCGACAACCTCGAGACGCAGGACCGGCGCGAGCTGTTGCCGGGGCTGATGTTCACGGTGGAGCCGGGCATCTATATGCCGGGGTTTAACTTCGACGGCAGTTCGCCGGCCAAGGGGCTGGGCATCCGCAGCGAGATCAACTGTGTGATGCACGAAGCGACCGCGTGGAGGTGACGACGCTGCCGTTGCAGACGGAGGTGCGGGCGCTGCTGGCGCGAATAGAGTCCGGTGTCGACGCGATAGAACTCAGGGCGCTAGATGGTGAAAGAGTGAGCAATGGGCCAGCAAGACTGACATTGGAGGGCGGATAGTGACCGGTGTAGCGGAACGTGATTGGGAGCGGGACGTGGTGCGATATCCCGACCCGGCGGTGGAGATTACTCGACGCTCGCTTTGGGCGGTACAGGGTTGGCAACGCGGCCGTGGAACGGCTGTGCACGGGCATGCGCTGGGCGGAGGGGCCGGTATGGTTTGGCGACATGCGCTGTCTGCTGTGGAGCGACATCCCCAACAACCGCATCATGCGCTGGGACGAAGAGACGGGCGCGGTAAGCGTCTTTCGTAAGCCGTCCAACAACAGCAACGGCAACACGCGCGATCGGCAGGGGCGGCTGGTTACATGCGAGCACCTGTCGCGGCGTGTGACGCGCACGGAGCACGACGGGCGCATTACGGTTCTGATGGACGAGCTACGAGGGGAAGCGGCTGAACGCGCCGAACGACGTGGCCGTGCACTCGGACGGCTCCGTCTGGTTCACCGATCCGGGATACGGAATCATGATGAACTATGAGGGCGAGAAGGCGGAATTCGAGTTGCCGGCGAACGTGTATCGCATCGACGCGGAGACCGGCGAGGTCACGGTCAGAATCGGCGACATGGTGCGGCCCAATGGCATCTGCTTCTCACCGGATGAGTCGCTGCTCTATGTCTCCGACACGGGGTCATCGGAGGACGCCGGCGGGCCGCCGCATGTGCGCGTCTACGAGATGGCGGACGCGCGGACGCCCGCGAATGGGCGTGTCTTTGTGGACATGAAGCCAGGCGGAGCGGACGGCATTCGTACGGACGTCGACGGCAACCTGTGGGCGGCGGCGGGCTGGGCCGGCGACGGCTTCGACGGCGCGCACTGCTATGCGCCGGACGGCACGCTGATCGGCAAAGTCCATCTGCCGGAGCCCTGCTCGAACCTGTGCTTTGGCGGCGTGAAGAAGAACCGGCTGTTCATGACGGCAGGGCAATCCGTGTATGCAGTCTATGTCGAGGCGATCGGCGCGCAGAAGCCGTAGGCGGGTTGATGGAAACGAGGGAGGGTACGATGGGTGTGAGGAGCGTTCTCGTGACGGGCGCAGGCGGCGGGCTGGGGCAGGCCATGTGCTCGGCGCTGGCCGGGCCGGGTACGCCAATCGCGTTGCAGTACCGCAGCAACCTGGATGCGGTGGAGTCGCTGGCCGCGGAGCTGGAAGAGGCGGGCGCGCAGCCCATTCATCGTGCAGGCGAATTGTCGACGCGGGAAGGGCCGGCCGACGCTGTGCCGACAGCGCTGGCCGAGCGCATGGGCGACGTCGATATGCTGGTGAACAATGCGGGCGATTGGGTGGAGAAGCCGCTGCTGGATACGACGGACGAGGAGTGGGATCGGCTGCTGCATACGGATCTGCGAGCGGCATATCTCATGGCGCGTGAACTTGCGCCCGCCATGGCGAGCGCGGGGCTGGGGCCGCATCATCAACGTGAGTTCGGTCGCCGGACTGAATTACGTGCCGGGAGAGGGACTGTACGGCATCGCCAAGGCGGGCGTCAACATGCTGACCAAGGCGTTGGGCGTCGAGCTGGCGCGCACGGGCGTGACGGTCAACGCAGTCGCCCCGGCCTGGACCATGCCGTACGACGAACCCTTTCCTGTCGCACAGGACTATCCGCAATGTAGCGGCGCGCCGGATGGGCGACCGGGTCATGCCCAGGAGGTGGCGGCGCTGGTTCGCTATCTGGCATCGGACGATGCGGCGCACATTACGGCACAGATCATTCCGATAGACGGCGGGCTCTCCGCCGCATTGCCAAAGGCCGGTAGACAGTACCAGCAGGGGAGGATTTGCATGGCGTGCTACGAATAGGGGAACGCATGACGACAATTACGATCGGTATGCTTGGCGATAGTGGAGGGCAGGAAGCCGGACCGCTATCCGTTCATGGGTCGACTGGAGCTTTGGCAGCGGGGGCTATTGCGCATGGGCGCGTTGCCGGACGAGTACCGGGGAATGGACCTGACTGATATCCATCGGGATGTCGGTTTTGGCCGGCAGAGCATGCAGGATGCGTTCCAGTATCGCCTGAACGGCGTGGAGATGGTCGTCTACTTCAACGGCGCAGAGGTGCAGCCGGGAGATCGATCCCGTTGTCAACCGATTCCCGGATGTGAAAGCAGTTGTGCCGGATCGCGTGGGCGATGACGGTTGTCGAGTTTCGCACGCCGGTGGGCACGGCGACGGTCGAGTTCACGGCGTTGGAGTCGATGCTGGCCGCCGGGGCGCGCGCGTACATGACCAAGCATCCCATCACGGACGCCGATGACTATCCGATCATCGAGTACATCGTCGAGAACACGGGAGATCGATACCGGATTTCGAACGCGATCTACGCCATGCAACAGGAGTTTGGCGGTGACGGATATGTTGTGCCCTCCATCGAGCGCATCGGATTCCAGCAGATGCTCATCGACTATTTGGATACGGGGGAGTTCTTTTTTGCGCTCCACGACAATCGGCGCAGGTGGAGCGATTGATCGAGACTGCTGGACGCACATGTCGTGCGCGAGCTGGAGCTGCTGGCGGAGCTGGATTCGCCGTATGTGGAGATCGGCGACAACGTGGACGGCATGATGACGAACCCACGCCTGTTCGAGAAGTACAGCATGGAGATGTACCAGCGGTTGAGCGAGATGGCGCACGGGCAAGGGAAGAAGATCGGCAGCCACATGGACGGCGACCTGAAGCCGATCGTGCCCCAGTTGAAGGAATGCGGGCTGGACGTGATCGAGTCGTTCTCGCCGGCCCCGCTGACGCCGCTGACAGTGGAGGACGCCTTAAGCGTGTGGGGCGACCATCCGCTGATCTGGGGCGGCATCCCATGCCCCTTGCTGGAGGCGGACGCGCCGATGGCGGAGTTGGAGGACTATCTCTACGGCCTGCTGGAAATGCTGGACGGACGGCCGATCATTCTGAATGTGGTGGATATGGTGCTGCCCATCAACGAGATCGAGCGGGTGCGGCGGATCGCCGAAATCATCGAGGAGCATGAGCTATGAGCGCGGATGCGAAAGATCGTAGACGTTGAGCGCATCCTGCTTGGTGGTCCCATTTGAGGAGCGGATCCAGCGGGAGATGGAACGGGCGCGCATCCATTTGTGGTCGGAGGTTGAGGTGATCCGCGTGGTCACCGACGCCGGCGTCGTGGGCTATGGCGAGACGGTACAGAACTACACGTGGGGGCGGGTGACGGACACGGACGTCGCGACTCGGCCGCTCTCCGTTCGAGCTGATGTGGGACGACGGACTGGGCGCGGGTCTCCAGATGGCGCTGTTCGACGCGGCGGGCAAGCTGGCGGGCGTGCCCGTCTACCGGCTGCTGGGGCCGAAGGTGCGCGACTGGTGTCCGATCTCTTTCTGGGACCACGACATGTCGCCGGAGATGTATGAGGCCGGAGGCGAAGATCGCGGTTGAGCTGGGCTACACGTCCTTCAAGATCAAGACGCGCCCGTGGCACGACGTGTACGAGACGGTGCAGCGCATCAGCGAGGCCACGCCGGAGCATTTCCACATCGACGCGGACTGGAACGATTTCCTGATCAACGTCTCGAACGCCGTTCCGGTGCTGCGTGAGCTGGAGACGGATTTCCCGAAGATCAGTATCTTCGAGGGGCCGATCCGAGCCGATGATCTGCCGGGGAATCGGCTATTGCGCGAGAAGATCCGCACGCCGATTGCGCATCACTACGGGTCGATTCCGCCGAGGTCCGCGATTCAGGAGGGCTATTGCGACGGCTTTGTGATGGCGGGCGGCGTGTCGAAGATCGTCGCCGGCGGCGCGTCGTGCGCGACGGCAAACATGCCGTTCTTCCTGCAGATGGTGGGCACGGGCTTGACGACGGCGATGGCGCTGCACCTGGGCGCGGCCTTGTCGCATGCGCAGTGGCCGGCGATCACCTGCCATGAGCTGTATCAACATCCACTGATCGATCGGCGCGTTTCGATGTGGTGGGCGGATATGCGAAGACGCCGGAGGAACCGGGGCTGGGCGTGGACGTGGACGAGGAGGCGCTGGAGCGCTATCGGGTGGACGTAGCCGACCTTCGCGTGCCGCGGCGGCTGGTGCGCTACAGCCGGCCGTGCGGCGTGGAAGTCTACTTCGCCGATGACTCGCACAACACCTCCGACCTGTGGAAGTACTTCGCCCTCGGGAACCAGCCGCTGTATGAACGCGGCGTGCGCACGGAACTGCTGGACGACGATGGGTCGCCGGAGTTTGATGAGCTGCATGCGCGGGCAAGCGTGGAGCCGGTGTTGATGCGCACGGGTGCGTGACGGACGCGTGCATGATGCAAGCAGCGGCCTTCAGGACACGCCGGACTTGGCGTTCGTCCGCTGTACGAAGGAGGCGCCGTCAACGATGGCGCGTCGATGCGAGCCGCGGCCGATCTCTTCGATGCTGTCGGATGCGGTGACATCGAAGGTGATGACGCGACCGTCGACTTCGCGTAACGGTAGCGGTGGCCTGCACGGGCATGCCGGGCGGCGTGGCGGCCAGGTGGCGGATGTCGAGGGAGATGCCCACGGAGGTGAGTTCAGCCGGCAGCACGTCCGCCAGCGCGGCGACGGCGGCTTCTTCCATGAGCGCGATCATGGCGGGCGTGGCGAAGACGTCGACTGTGCCGCTGCGGTGGGCGGTTGCCAGATCTGCAGCGGAGACGGTTTTCTCGGCTGTGCCGGTGAGACCGGGCTTAATGGACGGAAGATTCATGTGCGCGTTCTCCTGTGCGTGATGCATGGAAGTGGATGTCGAGAATGGTGCGCTGTCCAGTCTACCAGATTGAGGCGGGGCGGCAATTCCGCGCAGCACACAAGGCGTGCTAGACTGTAGGGAAGCAGCGCAACTGATCGAATAAGCGGTCATCCGGCGGGTACGCGGTTCTCCAGTTCGATCTCCATTTCCTATCCATTGATCCCGAACAAGTGAGGAAAAGCGACTATGCGTAAGAACAAGATTCGTGAACTACTCAACGAAGGCAAGCCGACGCTGGGCACACATGTGCACTCCACTTGGCCGTCCGTGATTGAGGCAGTGGGGCACACGGGCCTCTATGACTATGTGGAGTTCGTGGCCGAGTATGTACCGTATGATATGAATGATTTGGACAATCTGGCCGTGCGGCAGAGCTGTATGACCTGGGCATGATGATCAAGCTGGACTGGACCGCGAACCAGCTCTTTGCACAGCGCGCCTTCGGTTCGGGCTTCGGCAGCGTGCTCTTCGCCGATCGCGCACAATGTGGAAGAAGCGCGAGCAGTGCATCGTCTCGGTGCGACCGGACACGCCGGAAGACGGCGGCCAGTTCGGCGTGGGCATGCGACGCAGCTCATACATGGGCTACGGCGGTTCGCCGGAATACATCCAGGCCATCCGCGACATCGTGGTCGTGCTGATGATCGAGAAGAAGGGCGCAGTGGATGAGCTCGAGGAGATTCTGGCGCTGCCTGGGCTGGATATGGTGCAGTGGGGCCCGTCAGACTACAGCGTGAGCATCGGCAAGGCGGGGCAGAAGGGCGACCCGGCGATCAAGGCGGCGGAGACGAAAGTGATCGAAATGTCGCTGAAGATGCCGGCGTCCATCCGCGCATCGAGATCGGCACGCCGGACCAGGCGCGCTACTATCTGGACATGGGCGTGCGCCACTTCTGCATGAACACGGACCTGGTGATCCTGTTCAACTGGTGGAAGGCAAACGGCGACGAGATGCGCAAGGCGCTGGAGGGGTCCTAATCCCTCGTGACGTGAACGAAAACCTCCGGTCTTGGGCCGGAGGTTTTTGTTTTGGCGAGGCCGCCCGTTGCGGGAGGGCGCCGGGAAGGCGTACGTGCGCGCAGCGCGTGCGACGGGTTTCAGTGATAGAGAGGGGAGGCAGGGAAATGCCGGTCGTCACGATATCGCGGGAGTTGGGTTCGCTGGGCACGCGTATCGCCGAAGGCGTCGCCGCCAAGTTTGGCGCGATCGTGTGTGGACAAGGAGGTGTTGGCGGAGATGGCGCGGCAGGCGGGCGTGCCTGTCGAGGAGATTACGGAGGATGAGGAGCGGCTATTGTCGCGACCGACGGTGGTGAGCGAGGAGATGCGCGCCTTCTTCTCGAATCGGCAGGGAAAGGGCCGCAGCGGGTTGAGCGAGGAGAACTACATCGAACGCATGTCCGCCGCGATCGAGATTCTGGCGGAGCAAGGCAACATCGTGTTTGTCGGCCGCGGTGTACAGATGATCCTGGCGGGACGGCCGGGGGCCTTGCATGTGCACATCTATGCGCCGCCGGAAGTGCGAGCGCCGGCGCGTGCAGGAGCAACGTGGCTTGCCGGATGTTGCGACTGCACAACAAATTGTGCGGCGAGCGGACGAGCGACGGCGGGGATGGTTTCGCCGGTTCTTCACAGGGGCGAACTGGAAGGACCCGAGATACTACCATCTGATGATCAACACGGATCGCATCGACGTGGAGACGGCAGTGGCCTTGATCGCAGAAGCGGCGGCCTCCCCCCAGAAGTAACGGCCGCCCGCGGCGCGTGCAAGCGATGTGCAGACCCTCGATTTCTGCCGCCGCTGGGCCGGTTTCGCGTCGATCGCCAGCTGCGGATGGGCGTACGCGCGCGCAGCCTCGCTATCGCACGTGTGGGGCTGACGGCCTATTCGAGCGGCTGCGGGTAGGGGCGTTGCCAGCCTTCCCTGCCGAAGTCGGCGTCGCCGGATTTGTCGACGGTGTACACGCGCCGGTCGTGGAACGACTGCACGACGGAGCGCATGATTTCCTGCGTCAATGCGGCGTCGAGTCGCGCATAGACATCGCCGGCGCTGGGGTCGGCAACGAGATTGCGCTGTTCGTGCGGGTCGTTCTCCATGTCGAAGAGCAGGCATTCGCCTGTCGAATACTTGCAGAGTTTCCAGCGGCCGTCATAGGCCATCCACCCACTTCCCACCATTCCGAAGTAGATATCGCGTCCCTGGTCCGGCCCGAGGCCGAGGCGGGGCAACGGCATGGCGTCGAACCAATCGGGAACGTCGCAGCCGCCGAATGCGAGCATGGTGGCGGTGACGTCGCCCAGGCCGACCACGTCGCGGTGGACCTGTGGCTGCGCGCCGCCGGCGGGCCGGACGATAAGGGGAACGCGCGTAGAGCTCTCGTAGAACTGGCCCTTGCCGATGAGATTGTGGTCGCCGAGGTAGTCGCCGTGGTCGCTGGCGAAGATGATGACCGTGTTGTCCATCAGATTCTGCCTGCGCAGCGAGTCAATGATCTGCCCCACTTCATAGTCGATCTGCAGGACGGAGGCTGCGTAGTGGGCGCGGATCTTGCGCTTGTGCTCGCCGGTGAATTCCGTGTAGTCGACGCCGTTCCAGGGGCGGAGGTTGCCGTCGATGTTCTGTTGCCGGAGGCGCGGCGTGTCGCCGGGGACTTCGGGGATGGCGGGCGGCATGGCGGCCGGGTCGACCCGGTCCAGGAACTCCTGGTTGGGGTCGTAGGGGCAGTGGGGGCCCGGGAAGCCGACCATCATGGCGAAGGGGCCGTCTCCGGCGTAGGTGTCGATGAAGCGGCAGGCTTCCAGACCCACGAAGTGATCGACGGAGAGCTCCCAGGGCAGGCGGTTGACGATGGCGCCGCGATTGTCGTAGTAGCCGTCGTGCTCGTTGCCGTGATACTTTCGGTGGCCGTGGCCGCGCAGGAAGTGGTAGTAGTCGTCGCGAATATGCAGCCAGCGTTTGTCTTCGGCGATGACGCGATACTGCAGGCCGTGGTTGATGTCCCAGGGATAGAAGTGCATTTTGCCGATGCCGGCCGTGTAGTACCCCTGCGCGTTGAGGCGTTCGGGCCAGGTCTGAATGCCGCACTCAGCAAGGTCCGGGCGCAGCCATTGGCCGTTGTCGAGGACGCCGGTGCGCACGGCGTTGAGGCCGGTGAGCAGGGATGCGCGGGCGGGCACGCAGATGGGCGAGGCCGAGTAGGTGCGCTCGTAGCGCACGCCGCCGGCGGCTAGGCTGTCGATGTGGGGCGTGCGGATGAAGTCCGCGCCGTAGCAGCTCAGGAAATCGGGGCGAAGCTGGTCGGGCATGATGAAGATGATGTTGGGCGGCGTGGCCATGGTGCAAGACTCCTGGCGTGGATTGCGGCTTTGAGGACTCCGTGTTGGCGCGTGTGGGCGCTTACGACAGGCGAATGGGCTGGTCTTCGAGGATGGCTTTCACCCAGTCCTGCTCGGCGAGGGCGAAGATGGACGCTGGGGGCGCTTCGATGTGGATGAAGCCGAGCCGGTTGGGCGATTCTGTGAACCGGTGGCCGCCTGTACGCGAGAGCTGGCGGTCAGTCTTCTTGAAGCCCGCTTGCATGACGGCGGCGATGGTTTCGGATGCGGCTTGTTTGCGTGCGGCGCGTGTGGATGCGCGCATTTCCTCCGAGGCCGGAGAGATGGCGGGCAGGATAATGGCGCGAACCGGTTGATCCGGCGGCAGATCGGCCAGGCGCGCGGCGAAGGCGGGGCTGATCTTGGCTGAGGTTTCGGGCTTTGAGGTCATGGCTGGTAGTCGGGTTGTCCCATGTCTCTGTGCGCGGGCACGCGCGTGCAGTGCAAAGCGCAACCGATGCGGCAGAATCTGATACCCGGGTCCACGGGAATGCAACGTCCGCACGCGGCCACGGCGCGATGTCAGGCCAAGGCAAGCATGGCCTGTTCGGCCTGAATGAGTCCGTAGCCCCAGCGGTTGTCGGGCCGGTGGTCGTCGCCGGCGGGGTGCAGCGCCGTCTCCTTGATGGCCTGCATGACGTCGCGGATGGTGGCCTTCGGGTTGGCGGCCATGAGCAGCGCAGCCACGCCTGCTACGTGCGGCGTGGCCATGGACGTGCCGTCCATGTACGCGTAGAGATATGCGCCGTCCGAGCGCAGGACGGGCGGGATGGCCGAATAGACCTGCGCACCTGGAGCGACCACGTCCGGCTTGGTGATGATCGTGCCCGGTGAGAGGTCCGGGAAGACTAGGCTGGCGCCACTGCTGAAGAAAGCGACTTCCATACGGTTGCGCCCCATTGTCTCCACTGCGCCCACGCCGAGGGCGTTGTGCGCGTTGCCGGGCGAACTGCTGTTGCCCTGGTTTTCGTTGCCGATGGCGACGACGGGCAGCATCTCGTACTGGTCGATCAGCACGTCGAAGATCTGCGTGAAGAGGGGCTCGTAGTAGTTGAAGCCCAGCGAGAGGTTCAGCACGTCGGAGCCCTTCTGTACGCACCAGTCGATGCCTTCGAGGAGTGTACGCAGGGTGGTGTCGCCGACAAGGACGGCGCCCATGTGGATCTTCGCCTTGGGCGCGACGCCGACTGCGATGCCGTCGGGGGTTTCGCCACCGGCAATGGTGCCCGCCACGTGGGTGCCGTGGCCGTTGGCGTCGAACATGGGCGAGGCGGAGATGCGCCGGCCGAGGGGGTCGATCATGACGAATTCGCTGACGCGGTTCTCCAGCAAGCGGGTGATCGCCGAAGACGCCCGTGTCGAGAACTCCTACGCTCACGCCTTCGCCCTGAGACTTGTGCCAGATGCTCTGGACCTGGAGCTCTTGCAGGCCCCACGTCATGCGGTTGCGCACTTCCAGTTTGGCCAGGGAATCGTACTGAATGGCGTGGGGCCGGATCAGGTGGATACGCTGGTTGGGCAGGATGGCGAGCACTTCAGGCTGCGCCGCCAGTTCTTCGAGCGTGCTGGGCGTCACCTCCACGGTGATGGCGGGAAGGGCGCTGGAGCCGATCGTCTCTACTTCAACGTCCCCCGTCACCTTGCCGCTCACCTTTTCGAGATAGGACTTGGCGATGCGGGTTTCGATGTCGCGGTGGGCTTCGGCCTGAGCGGCGGCCTGGAAGCGGCGGCGCGTGGCGCGTCCGCGGCTGCTGCGCGTGGGCGGTCGCTTGATGGGCGGCGAACGATAGATGACGATCGCCTCGAGTCCGTCACTCTGCCTGCGATCGGCAAGATAGGGCTCGAAGGCGGGCGAGATTTTTCGCTGTGGGTTCAAACTTTGACCTCTCTTAGCGTGCCGTCTTACGGCTGCTGCGCTGCGCGCGTGATGATGCCGGTAGTTCCAAGCGTCCGGTAGGCAACGGCGGAGGAGAGCCGTTGCACGGTTGTGACGGTTACGAATCCTTGTTGGCGGGACCACTCATGATGAAGCCGCCGGAGTCAAACTCGGCGTCCGGGTCCAGCCAGCTTGCGCGGTTGAAGCGGGCGCGGAAGTAGGTCATCTCGCCCATTTGCGGCTGGCTGACGTTGCCGGAGGACGGATAGTGTGCGATGGCGTCCTCGACGATGTCGATGCCGAGGCCCGGGGCGTCCGGCACCAGCATGATAGCCGTCGACGATTTCCGGTTGCGGCTGCATTACTTCGTAGCGCTGGGGCACGTCGTCCTCGAGATGCTCCAGGATGAGGAAGTTGGGCAGCGTGCTGCAGAGATGGGCGGCGGCCATTTCGGCGACCGGGCCGAGCGAACCGTCATGCGGCGCAAATGTGATGTAGTGCGCTTCGGCCATGGCGGCCATCTTCTTCATTTGCAGGAGCCCGCCGGCGCGGCCCGTGTCCGGCTGCACGACGTCGATGATCTCGCGTTCGATGAGTTCGCGCGTGCCCCAGATGTGGGCGTGGCGTTCGCCGGCGGCGATAGGCAGATTGACGGCCTCGGCCACGCGGGCGATGGACTCGACATTCTCCGGCGCGGTCGGATCCTCGTAGAAGAGCAGGTTGTACTCTTCCAGCGCCTTGCCCATGGCGATTGCGTCCTTGGTGGTGAGCCAGGGCGGGCCGTGGATGTCGACCATGATGTCGATCTCGGGGCCGACTTCCTCACGGATGGCCTTGACGCTGGCGAGGGCCCCTTCCACGCCGCCGGTCTTGATGCCCGTGAACCCGCGATCGACGAGCTCGCGGCGCGTTCAGCCGTCCTGCCGTGCGCATACAGGCGGACGCTGTCGCGAATCTTTCCGCCGAACAACTCGCACACCGGCACGCCGAGGGCCTTGCCCTTGATGTCCCACAAGGCCATGTCGATGGCGGTCAATGCGCCGCCGCCGACGATGCCGGTCATGCCGTGGCCCATGATGGCGATGAACATCTTCTGCCAGAGTTTCTCAATTTCGAAAGGGTTCTCGCCGATGAGCAGGGGCGTGAGGTCTTTGACCGCGGTCTCGACCACGCGTGGCCAGCCGCTGCCTTCGCCCACGCCGTAGATGCCCTCATCGGTAAAGATCTTGATGAAGAGCCAGTTGCGGGAACGCCAGCCGCGTGAGTCGGGTACGTTGGCGTCGACGAGATAGGTCTTGATGTCGGTGATTTTCATTGTGCACCTATGCTGGGTGAGGAGTAGAGTTGGACGCCGCAGGATGGTCTGGCTCTGTGCGGCTCAGGCCCCTTTGAGTACTTGGAGCAACCGCTCGATGACGACTTCCTCTTCGCCGTCAGCCAGCGTCATGGGATTGAGATAGACGCCGTCGTCGCCGAAATTGGCGACGGCTATGGACGGGCTGCCCTGCAGGAGCGCATCGACGACCTGGTCGCGACTGCTGCCGAGGGCCGCGGCGTCGAAGCGGACGGCGGCGCGGGGAAGAGGCTGGCCGGCTTCATTCGGGAAAGACCGCTCCGCATGAACGCCGTCGACGCGGTTGAGGCGCGTGCACCAGCCGATGACGGTCTCTTCGTCCTGAGAGGCGCGGGCCTCCTGGTCGATATCGAGGTAGAGCTGGACGGCGGTGAGCAGGCCGACCATCTCTTCCTTGCCGACCTTCATGGGCCGGCCGATGCTATGGTTGGGATTGCCGTTGACGCGCATGGCGTCGATGAGGTCCTTGCGACCCACGATGAGGCCGGAGGACTGGGGCCCGCGCAGGTCTTTGCCGCCGCTGAAGACGGCAAGAGCGGCGCCCATTTCCGTGAAGCGCCATAAATTCTCCGTAGGCGGAAGCTGTGCCGCGGCGTCGACGATGACGGGCGCGCCGTGTTCGGAGGCGATGTCGATGACGGTCTGCAGGGGCAGATCGCCGCGGCCGGTCATGGCGCCCTGGAACCAGAAGACAGCGGCCGTCTTGTCGGTGAAGGCGCGGTCCAGCTCCCATTCTGCAGTGTGCAGGGACGTGCCGATTTCCACGAGCTTGACGCCTACCTGACGGACGGCGTGGTCGTAGCCGTTGCGGTGGGCGCGGTGGACGATGACTTCGTCCTTGAGGCCGGTGAGGTCCGGAAGCTGTTGGATGGCGGCCGGGTCCGCGCCCGCGATGCAGGCGGCGGTGGCCAGAACAAGGCCGGCAGCCGCGCCGGCGCTGACATAGGCAGCCTCGTTACGCGTGAGTTCGGCGAGGCGTTCGCCGACACGCTGCTGCAGCTCGTTCAGGTCCACGAAATGGCGGGAGGCCTCCTCCATGGCGTGGAGGACTTCCGGCGGCATGATGGAGCCGCCGAGCTTGGTGAGCGTGGCGCTCGCGTTGACGATGGGCTGGATGCCCAAGTCCTGGTAAATGCCCATGGGGCGATTCGCCTCCTGTGGTAGGCGGTGAGCCGGTTGGCGCCGAACGGCCGCAGCGTTGCAGTTTGCGCTGCGTTGTACTGAGACTGCTCCAAATATGATGCCACAGGAAACGAAGAAGGGGAAGCCTGAAAGCATCAGGTTTCCCCTTCCAACAATACAAGCGTATCGAGCGGCAAGCGACGCCCTGCCGCTTGGCGTGGGGCTAGTTGAAGACGAGGTCGCAGGCCTCTTCCGGCATCCAGTGGGCGTCCTTGCCCTCCCACTTGACGTTGCAGCCGATGGGATTGGTGAGGGGAACGCTCACGGGCTTGCCGGAGGTCAATTCGCTGAGTGCGCGGTCGAGGTCGTTGACGCTAATCTTGCCGGCTTCGCGCGGGCTGTCGACGCCGCGGCCGGTGTAGACGAGTTCGCGGTCCTTGTTGAAGACGTAGAAGTGGGGCGTGCGCAGGGCGCCGTAGGCAAGAGCGACTTCCTGACTCTCGTCATACAGATAGGGCCAGGGGAAGCTGTGCTCTTCCATGCGCGCCACCATGTGGTCGAAGTCGTCGTCCGGATGGGTGACTGCGCTGTTGGAGTTGATGGCGACGAACTTCACGCCCTTCGGCGCGTACTTCTCTGCTGTCGCTCGCGTCACCTCGTCGGAGCCAATCACGTACGGGCAATGATTGCAGGTGAAGGAGACGACGAGGACGTCAGCGTCGTCGAAGTCCGAAAGTTGGTAGGTGTTGCCGTCCGTGGCGGGCAGCTTGAAGTCCCGCGCCTTGTCGCCGATTCCGAGTGTGAAAGCCATTCTTCTGCTCCCTTTCATTCTTGCGTGTTCATTCTTGCGCGGCCGCCTATGCGGTCCTTGCGTAGATATATGTTGCTTGACAGTACCACTGTAACAGCCCTTCCTATTCCAGTCTGTAGATTATCTCCGGTTGTGCGACCTGCATTTCGAGGGGCGGGATGCCGTTGGCCATGGCTTCGAGGTCATTTACGACCATGCGACCGATGTTGCGCAGGTCTTTCCACACGGATCCGGCGCGGTGGGCGGAGAGGATGACGCCCGGGGCCTGGCGGATGGGGTGGTCGAGGGGCGGCGGTTCCTGCGGGAAGACGTCGATCGCGGCCTTGAAACGGCCCTCAAGCAGCAGGTCCGTGAGGGCCTCAAAGTCGACGACGTGGGAGCGGCTGATGAGGATGAGAATGGCGTCGCGTTGGATGCGTTCCAGCATGGCGCGATCGAGCATGGCGCGGTTTTCCGCCGAGGGGATAGCCAGCACATAGATAACGCGTGACGTCTCGAGGAGGCGTTCGAGGCTCACGGGTTCCACCCCCTGTTCGCGTAGATAGGATTCGGGCAGCCAGGGGTCGTACACCTGGATCGCACAGCCGAATGGCGCGAGAAGCGGGCGGAGTTGCCTCGCCAGGCCGCCGTAACCGATGAAGCCGACCGTCTGGCCGAAGAGGGTGAACGTCCCCACGTTGCCCGCGTGGAGGAAGATTTCCTGACCGGCGCGGAAGTCGATGTGTGCGTCCACGATGTTGCGGGCGGAGGCAAGGGTGAGCGCAAGGGCCATTTCGGCCACCATCGGGCCAAAGGCGGGCGCACAGGACAGAACGCGGATGCCGCGGGCGAAGCAAGTGGCGTAGTCCAGGTCGGCAGGGCTGGGATGGCGGCCGCCGACCTCGAGGATGGCCCGTAGCTTGGGATACGCGGCCGGGTCGCCGTGTCGCCAGCGGGCGGTGACGATGGCGAAGGCGTCGGACCGCGCTTCGTCCAGAAGTTCAGATGGGATGGGGCCGTCCTGTCCCCAGACTACGCGGGCGAATCCGTGGAGGCGGTCGAGGTCGTGGGGCTCGAAAATTTCGTCGATGCGGCGAAAGTGCGGGTCGAGTATGACGGTGGGTCTGGCATTCGGTTCGGTTGGCATGGGAAGCTCCAATGGGTCGGCTGGAGAAAGAGTGAAAGCGCCTGGAGAACAAGTGTAACCGTCCCATACGCAGGTCGCCAACCCCCGCGTGGGGCCGTTGGGCGCGTACTGATTTCCTCACGGCTATGCTATAGTGCACTAGCCGTCAGCAACTGCTTTTCTAGGGCAATATGCCTTGCCGCGCAGCGTATGACGAGCAAGCGCAGCGCGCGTTTCCACCCAGCAAGTGAACAGAGAGGGTCGCTCCCTATGCCGAGGATACTTGTTGCAGAATGCAAGCAAGAGGTGTCGACGTTCAACCCCGTGTTGAGCGGGTACGAGGACTTCGAGGTGCTGCGCGGTCAGGAGATTCCTGCGCTGCACCGCGGGCTCAATTCGGAGATGGCCGGCGCGCTGGAGGTGTTCGCCGGGCGTCCGGATGTGGAGGTCGCGCCGGCCTACAGCGCACGCTCAATGACGTCGGCAGGTACGCTACGCGAGGCGGACTTCCAGCGTATCGCCGCGGAGTATGCAGCGGCGTTGGCGAATGTGCTTGGCGAAGCGCCGGTGGACGCGGTCTATTTTTCCCTGCACGGGGCCATGGCCGCGGAAGATGAACTGGACCCGGAGGGCCGCCTACTGGAGATCACGCGGGCGGCCGCCGGCCCGGACGTTCCGATAGTGATTTCCATGGACCTGCACGGCATTCCCACAGACAAGATGTTGCGTCACTGTGACGCACTGACCGCGTTTCACACCTACCCGCACGTGGATTTCGCAGACACGGGCATGCGGGCGGCGCGGCTCCTGCTGCGCCTGCTCGATGGCGAAGTCGATCCGGTGATGGCGTTCGTGACGGTGCCGGCGCTGGTGCGCGGCAACGAGTTGATCACGGAGACGGGTCTGTTTGGCGACATGATTCGCGAGGCGCAGAGGTTCGAGCGAGAGACGGGCGCGCTGGCCGCGGGCATGTTCATCGGCAATCCGTTCACGGACGTGCCCGAGTTGCAGACATACAGCTATGTGATTCGCGACCGGTGACGCAGAGACGGCCGCGACGCAGGCGACTGAGCTGGCGAACCGGTTCTGGGCGGTACGCGACAGGCTCCACCAGCCGTTGACGCCATTGCATGAGGCGGTCGAGGCGGTGAAGAAGGCGAGCGGAACCGTGATCCTGGTGGACGCGGCCGACGCGACAAGCTCCGGCGCATCCGGGGACAGCAACGCGATTGTGCGCGCGTTGATGGACGCCGGCTACGCAGGCCGCGTGCTGGCGCCGATCGTCGATGCGCAGGCCGTGACCGACGCCATCGCCGCGGGCGTGGGCAACGTGGTGAAGACGACGATCGGCGGCCAACTGGATGGCGGTCGCTTCACGCCCCTGCCGTTTGCGGGAACTGTGCGCATGGTATCGGACGGCAAGTTCGTGAGCGAGTCCAACGGGGCGACGTGGGACGGCGGTCTGACCGCGGTGCTGCAGTCGGACGGGTACGCCATTGTGGCGACGAGCCGGGCAGTCAACCTGTTTGATCGGTCACTCTTCTATGCGCACGGCCAAGACCCGGCGCAGTTTGACGCCGTGATCGTGAAGTCGCCCCACTGCCAGCCGCACATGTTCGACGACTGGGCGGAGGCCACGGTCAACGTGGATGCGCCGGGATCGACGAGCGCGGACTTGCATAGCCTGGGGCATACAGTCTGTCCCAGGCCCATCTATCCGCTGGACGAGGATACGTTATTCTTACCTGAAGCGCGTATCTACCATCGAGGAGAAAGGCTGCGATGAAAATTCGGGACATCGAGGCATATGGGCTGCGGGGCTTCACGCCGGAGGGCGGATGGAGCAACGAGATCCAGGCGGACGACTGCGTACACACGCTGCTCGTTGTGAAAACGGATGAGGGCGTCCACGGCTGGGGCAGCGTCTACACGCACGATGCACTTGTGCGGGGCGCGCTTGAGGTGTTGCGCCCCCTGTACGCGGGCGAGAATGCGCTGGAGCCGGAGCGTGTGAGCGAGAAGCTGCACCAGAACATGTTTTGGCTCGGACGCGGCGGTTCGATTACGCACACGATTAGCGGCATCGATATTGCGCTGTGGGATATCCTGGGCAAGGTGACGGGCCAGCCCGTGGGCCGGCTGCTGGGCGGGCGCTATCGCGAGAAGGTGCAGCCCTACGCGTCGTTGCTGATGGACGAGCCGGCCAAGCTGCGCGCGCATCTCGAAGAGATCAAGGCGCAGGGCTTCCGCGCGTTCAAGATGGGGTGGGGCCCGTTTGGGCGCGTCAGCGCGCGAGATGGACGAGGAGATCGTGCGCGTGGCGCGGGAGGTTGTGGGCGAAGATGCGAAGCTGATGGTGGACGCGGGCGGCAGCGACGCATACTGGACGAACGGCTACAAGTGGGCGCTGCGGTCGGCACACATGCTGGCGGACTATGACGTTTACTGGTTCGAGGAGCCGCTCTCACCCGACGCGCTGGAAGACTATGTGCAATTGCGGCGGGCCGCGCCTGTGCCCATTTCGGGCGGCGAGGTATTGACGCGGCGACAGGCGTTTCAGCCGTGGCTGCAGGCGGGCGCGTTTGACATCGTGCAGCCGGACGTGACAAAGGTGGGCGGCATCAGTGAGGAGCGGCGTATTGCCTGGATGGCGCAGGAAAATGGCGTGCGCTTCATCCCGCACGGGTGGAACACGGCCATCGGCCTGGCCGCGGATTTGCAACTCTCGTCGGCCTTTCCGAGCACGGAGTTGGTGGAGTACATCACGGGTTCGCCGTATCTGGATGACTTGAAGATAGGCGGCTGGACGTTGGACGCGGACGGTCTGCTGGAGATTCCGGAGAGCCCGGGGTTGGGCATCGAGGTGGACTTGGACGCGGTGGAGCGATACGCGGGCCGGGCAGTGACGCTGGACGGATAACATCGCAGGCATGTGAACCAGAAGAGGGAGACAGCCATGGCATTCAACGTGAAGCAGCGCGGCAAGTTGACATATTACTACGAGGGTGATGAGCCGGTGCTGTCCAGCCTGGTGGTTGAGGAGCAGCCGGACGGCGATCTGCGCATTTGCTTTGCAGGGCTGACGGGCGGCTATTCGGCGACGAACGTGTTGGGGCTGGATACCGTGACGTTCATGGACCCGGAGAAGGAGATTCCGCTGGTCTTCGACTGCTGGGAGAAGTGGCTGCAGGATGCGGGCATCTGCGACTCGATTGCCCATGTGGACTTCATCGAAATCCATGCGTTCGGCTGCCAGCCCAAGGCGCCCCATCCGCTGGTGGATCCGGAGGGCTACGTGGCGGAGCAGGAGCGCCTGCGCACGGCGTATCGGGAGGCGTACGGCCGGTTCTTCCGCGAGCGTTGTCCTGGGAACGGCGTGCCGGCGCGCTTCACGGTGCACGTGGTGGATGTGCCGGACCGGGCGGCGTCCTATGAGTTCTATGGGGTGGGGCTGTATCAGCGGGCTTTGCATGGGTGAGTGCGAGGGGTTCAGAAGGTTCAAGGTTCAAAGAGTTCAAGGTTGGCATGGGCCGGTGGGGTAGAAATGGGTTGGATGATGGCCTCGGCAGTGTAGCGACTGGATGGAGACCTTATGGCGACGAATGACGCGGAATACGATCTGCTGTTGAAGGGTGGGCGGGTGATCGATCCATTGAACGGGATCGACGGTATGCGCGATGTGGCGATCAGCCAGGGGAAGATCGCGGCGGTGGAAGCCGATCTTGCGCCGGAACTGGCGGCGAAGGTGGCGGACGTCAGCGGGCTATACGTGACGCCCGGAATCCTGGACATCCACGTGCATGTATACCACACGCGCGAACCGGAGGGGCTGAGCGTGATGGCGGATTCACACAGTTTCCGCTCGGGCGTGACGACGATGGTGGACACGGGGACGGCCGGTGCGCGCAACTTCTTGCATTTCAAGCGCACGGTGATCGACCTGGCCGAGACGCGCATCCTGGCGTTTGTGAACATCGTCGACCTGGGCATGGTCGGTGATTTTGAGCAGGACATTCGAACGATGGATCCGGAGCTGGCCGCCTCTGTGGTGATGGCATATCCGGATGTGTGCGTGGGCGTGAAGACGGCGCACTACTGGACGCGGGATCCGTGGGATGCGGAACATCCGCCGTGGGCGGCGGTGGACCGGGCGGTAGAAGCGGGCAACATCTGCGCAAAGCCGGTGATGGTAGATTTCTGGCCGCGGCCGCCGGAGCGCAGCTATGAGGAGCTGATCCTGGAGAAGATGCGACCGGGCGATATCCATACGCACGTGTTTGCCCAGCAGTTCCCGGTGCTGGACGATGCGGAGCAGCCCAGCGCCTTCCTGCACGAGGCGCGCGCCCGCGGCGTCATCTTTGACCTGGGCCACGGCGCGGGCAGCTTCTGGTTTCGCAATGCGGTTCCGGCCATGCAGAACGGATTCTCGCCGGACTCCATCAGCACGGATCTGCACACGCACAACGTGCATGGCGTGGTGGTGGACATGCAGACGACCATGAGCAAGATGCTCAACATCGGGATGCCGCTGCAGGAAGTAATTCAGCGCTCCACCGTGGAGCCCGCAAAGGAAATCGGCCACCCGGAGCTTGGCCACCTGAGCGTGGGCGCGGAGGCGGATGTGGCTGCATTCCGCCAGCTCGAAGGTGAGTTCTCGTTCGTGGACTGCGGCCATGCCAAGATGCTGGGCGATCGCAAGCTGGAGTGTGCGCTGACGCTGCGGGCGGGCAAGGTCGTGTTCGACCCGGGCGGACTGAGTATGCCCCTATGGGAGAAGGCGCCGGAAGCGTATTGGCGCATTCGGTATTGACCCTGGGTTCCATATTCCGGGTGATCGGGTGATTCGTTCAGGGTGAAGTGGGCGCGCTCGGGCGGCGCGGCAAGCAGCCATGTTCAACGCTCGGGGCGATGAAGAACATACTTCGCCCATTTCGCGAAGTGTGGTATCATGCGGCCCAACGCAGATGGGACACAGGCCATCCGCTGGCTCTCGCGGCGATCAGTGACGAGCGCCCCTGCTCCGGTTCACAGGTTGTGGCATCTGCTGCATGTTCGTACAGCGTACGTAGTCATTTGGTTCCGTTCTTCCAATCTATGCCAGTGTCGGCAATCTTTCCGATGAGGGACCGTCGGTGAGTCTGCGCGTGTGGCGCGGCTCGCGTGGCGCATGCTCTTTGTGGTGTACACGCATGTCTAGCTACAGGCGTCAACAACAGGAAAGGAAATCCAATGTCCAGCAAGTATGACGAGCAGACCGTGAAGCAGGCGAAGCGGGAGTATGACGATGCATACGATTTCGATGCCAAGGACCCGCTTTTCGGGCTCCGCAAGGAGGAGCTGCGCGGGCCGCGGATGACGCGGCGGTCGGTGATGCGTCTGTTGGCGGCGGCGGGAGCGCTGGCCTTCACGGACGTGTTGACAGCCTGTGCGCCAAGCGCGCCGTCAGCGCCTGCAGGTGAGGCTGCCGCGGCGGAGGGCGCCGAGCAAGCCGCTGCAGCAGGCGGCGAGTTGGCGTGCGGCTGGGCGGGCACGGGTGAAATCGTGACGCTTGACCCTGCACAGATCAACCAGGTGTTGCAGTTCCAGATCGCGTCCAACATCTTTGGCGGGCTCACGCACATCACCCCGGACTTGACGGCCGAGGGTGACCTGGCGACGGACTGGACGGTCTCTGATGACGGTCTGGAGTGGGTGTTCACGCTGCGGGACGGCGTGACCTTCCACAACGGCGATCCGTTTACGGCGGCGGATGTGGTCTATACGTTTGAACGGTCAAGCAATCCGGAGCTGTCGATCCACTCCGGCGTGCTGGCGAACGTGACCAGCGTGGAAGCCGTGGACGACTTGACCGTCAAGTTCGTACTTGCGCAGCCCCAGGCGTCGTTCCTGGTGAAGACGCTGGAGCGGGCGAGCGGCCGCGCGATGACGATTGTCAACAAGCGCGCCATCGAGGAAGACGGCCCCGAGCAGTACGGCATGATGCCGGTGGGCACCGGCCCGTTCCGCGTCACCGAAAACTCGCTCGGCCAGCAGACCGTGCTGGAGCGTTTCGAGGACTACTACGATCCGGAGCGGCCCAAGCTGGACAAGATCACCTTCATTCCGATTCCGGAGCCGGAACCGCTGGCCGCCGCCATCGAGGCCGGCGACATTCAGTTGATCGGCGGCAATCCCGCCCGCGGCGGAACTGGTCGACCGTTTCGTGGCGAATCCTGACCTTGTCGTCTCGGAGATCACCGGGCCGGGCTTCCAGAGTCTGTGGCTGAATCCGCACCGGGAGCCGTTCCTTGTCGAGGATTTCAACAAGCCGGTCGAGGAGCTCGAAGGCGGAGCCTGGGTTCATGGTGCGCTTGGCGATTGCCAAGGCGATTGACCGCGACGACTTGATCGAGCGTGCGCTGTTCGGCCGTGGCGCACCCGGCTTCGGCACGATCAATCCGGCCATGCGTTTCTTCTTCGACACGGCCATCAACGAAACCAGCGAGCAGGTGTTCGACGCAGCGGCTGCGCAGCAGTTGTTGGCGGACGCCGGCTTCCCCGGCGGCGAAGGCTTCCCGACGCTCAAGCTGCTCATCACGCCGGCAGGCAAGCGTGAGGGCGAGATCCTGGCCGACATCCTGAAGAAGAATCTGAACATTGAGGTCGAGCTGGACATCAAGGACTTCCCGGTACTGATCGACCAGTTCGATGCAATGGAATTCGATCTGGTGCGCATCGGCAGCGGCGGCGACTACGACCCGGACGACGGTCTGGTCGACTGGATGCTGACGTACATCCAAGTTCAATGGGCCTCAACCGCGCTGAGTCCATGGCGTTCGGCTTCTTCTCAGAAGACGAAGTGGATGCGTCTGATCGAGGAACAGCGTACGGTGGTGGACCTGGAGCAAGCGCGCGCGAACTTGGTGCAGTCAGGCCAACAAAATTGACGTCTGACAAGGTTGCCAGCGCCTTCCTCTTCCATCCCACGGATATCCTGGTCTACCGCACCGAGGTGAACTACCCGGACGAGAGCCGCATCCCTGGTCTGGTTGACCTGGACAGGGTGACGATCTCCTAGCCGCTCCCGTCGGGAAGCCGCTATCACACTGTGCGGGGATGCAGACGTCCGGCATCCCCGCACAGCGCCACATCCGCATGCACTCCATCGCCGGCGATCGGCACACAGATGAGCTAACTCATGACACGTTTTCTTGTTCGACGCGTATGTTTTCTCCTTGTTGGTGATCTGGGGCGTCGCCACGCTGGTGTTCTTTCTGCTGCGGGCGGTGCCCGGCGACCCGATCGCCGCCATGCTGGCCGATGTCGACCCGTCGGCGGCCGAAGCCCTGCGCGCCAAACTGGGACTTGACCAGCCGGTCTACGTACAGTACGGGATCTGGATGGGCAACCTGCTGCGCGGTGACCTGGGCAACTCGATCTACGGCAACAATCAGCCGGTGAGCCAGATCCTGCGCGAGGCGCTGCCGCGCACCCTGTCGTTGACCGCAATCGCGCTGGTGATCGCGCTCACGCTGTCGCTGACGTGCGGGCATCATCTCTGCAGTGCGCAAGGGCACCTGGGTCGACTATACGGTGACGTTCGGCGCATTTCTGGGTCTGAGTATGCCGGATTTCTGGCTCGGCATACTGCTGATCATCGTCTTCGCGGTCAAGCTGAACTGGCTGCCGGCAATCGGCTATGAGCCGATCTCCGAGGGGTTCTGGCCCTGGTTTTCGCATCTTCTGTTGCCGGCGATTGCGGCGGGAACACCTTTTGCTGCGGTCATTGCGCGCATGGTTCGTTCCGCGATGTTGGAGGTGTCGGGAGAGGATTTTGTGCGCACGGCGCGTGCCAAGGGGTTGTCGTCCTACATCGGTGATCTTCGGGCACACGTTTCGCAATGCGCTGATTCCCGTGATCACGGTGATGGGCATTGCGTTTGCGCTTGCTCATGTCCGGCACCGTGATCGTGGAGAATGTGTTTGCCATCAAGGGGCTGGGCACGAGTGCTGATCCAGAGCATTCTGAATCGGGACTACCCGGTAGTGCAGGGCGCGATCCTTATCGTTTCCGTCATCTTCATCTTCACGAATCTGCTGGTCGACGTGCTGTACACATTCGTCGATCCGCGCATCCGCTACTAGGAGAATCTGTTGAGCGACGCATTTTCGCCTGCAGTTGGCCGCGGTCTGTCCGATGCCAGCTTTGCGCCTGCGAAGCCCAGGTCCCGATGGGTCTGGCTGCGCGCCCTGTGGCGGCACAAGCCTGCCGTCGTCTCGCTGTGCTTCCTCACTCTGGTCGTATTGTCGGCGCTGGTTGCGCCGCTGGTCGCGCCCTATGACCCCAACGCACAGGAGTATGGCTTCCTCACCCCTCCAAACTCGGAGCATATCTTCGGCACGGACGACCTGGGCGCGATCTGTTTAGCCGGATATTGGTACGGTGCGCGGATCTCGCTCTTCGTGGGCGTCATCACGGTGGCGATTGCGATGCTCATCGGGGTTACCCTGGGATTGCTGGCGGGATACTACGGCGGCTGGGTGGACACGGTCATCACGGCATACGTTGATCTGCAGTGGGCGTTTCCCAATTTCATCATTGCCGTCTATCTGGTGGCAGTGTTCGGGACGGGGCTCTCCAACGTGATCATCGCCGTGTCATTGGCGTTTGTGGATGACTTCGCGCGCATCGTGCGCGGTATGGTCTTCTCGCTGCGCGAGCAGCAGTACGTGACAGCGTCGAGGGCGGCGGGCGCAAACAACGCGCGCATTATTCGCAGACATATTCTGCCCAACGCGCTGGCCCCGATTATCGTGCAGGCGACCGTCAGCGTTTCTTACGCGATCCTGGCCGAGGCGGGGCTTTCTTTCCTCGGTCTGGGCGTGAAGCCATCGACGCCGACGTGGGGGCTGATCCTGAGCGATGCGCGCAGCTTCTTTTCGCGGGGCTGGTGGTTGGCCATCTTCCCCGGCCTCTCCATTACGCTCACCGTGTTGAGCATCAACTTCCTGGGCGATGCGCTACGCGACATGCTGGACGTGCGCGAATACGATTGAGCGTGTGGGCCGGGGCTAAAGAAGCCAGTTGTTCAAGCGGTCAAGACTCGCTGCACGTGGCCTCAGTCCGATAACCCGTCCCACTCGCCGGCGGCGCTACGAAGTTTCCCTCTGTTTCAGAATCTTCCGTCCCACCCGTCAGTCCAGCATGTCGATGGAATAGTCGATGAGCTGGGCATCGAGGCGCCATCGTTCCACGTTGTTGGCGACGCGCTGGAGAAGTTTGTGGGCTTGGGTCTGGTTTGTGCTGACGCAGACGACTTCGAGCACGGCATAGTTGCGGCGGTCCTGCATGTCGGCTTCGCATACGGAGACGTTGTAGTCCCGGCGCAGGCGGGCGATGACGGGCTTGATGATGCCGCGCTTGCCCTTCAGGCTGTCATTGAGGGGCAGATAGAGTTCGAGGGTCAGAAGTCCTACGGCCATCGCTGTTGCGGTCCTGTGATCGGTGCTTGTTTCGCCGTTTCAGATTGCTTTCAGTGACGTTCGGTCCACTCCGGGTTGGCGTACCGCGTGCGAATGAGTTCGGCGGCGTGGCGAATCTCGGCGGGCGAAGGTTGGCCTGCAACGAGCACGAGGTTCAGCGTTTGTGAGAAGCCCGCGCACAAGGCTTGAACGACGTTCTCGAAGCGGATGGACGGGTCGGTTTCGGGTAGGTCAAGCGCATCGGCCACGGTGCAGGCGCGGGCGGTGAGGTCCGTGCGCAGTGCGGCGCGTTCGGCGTCGTCCAGGGCCAGCACCTCTACGAGGCGGCCGATGTCGCCCGCAAGCGGCAAGGCGCCATGCTGCAGCACGTATCCTGCCCGGCGGCTCTGGGCGCTGCCGAGGAGCTTGCGACCGCCGGCCGTGATCTCATACGCGCTGGGAACCTCGAAGCACGCGGCCGATACATCGCTGCCGGCGCGCACGTCTGCGGCGGCCTTGTCCGCGGGCAGGCCCAGGTCGTGGAGGCCGGCGAGTAGCGCGTTGCTCAGGCGCAGGTAGGCGTCCATCACGCTGCCCTGGACGCGGGGCTCGCCGGCCGCTGCGCACACGGAGTAGGTCAACTCGTCCGTGTGGAGAATGGCGCGTCCGCCCGTGGGCCGGCGCACGATGTCGTAGCCACGTGCTGCCAGGGCGTCCGGGTCGACGTCGTCGTAGGGCTGGTGGCGACCGAGACTTACGGCGGGCGGATTCCAGCGGTAGAAGCGCAGGGTGGGCAAGCTTTCGCCGGCCGCGCACGCTTCGGCGATTGCCTGGTCCAGGGCCATGTTGGCTGGGCCGGAGCGCGGCTCCTGCTCGACAAGTAGGCGCCATTGTGACGGTTCGAAACTCATGGGCGGGTCGCCTGCACTAGGCGCCGAAAGGGAGTTCGACGATTTCAGCCGTGACCTCGCGCGCATCTTCGTGTCGAACAGTGACGCGTGCGCCCGGCGCATTGTGCGGGCGCTGGACGACTGCAAGCGCAATGTGACGGCCCGAAGGTGGACTGAATGTCCCACTGGTGACTTTGCCGGCGGATTTGTCGCCGGCGATGACCTGCGCACCCGCATTGACTTCGTCGTCGCAGGATAGCCCGACGAGGCTCTTGGTGACCTTGTCATAGGTGATCTGTCTGGCGATGATTTCCTGGCCCGTGTAGCAGCCTTTGCTGCCCGAGCATGTCCAGGCCAGGCCCACTTCGAGCGGGTTGTAGTCCTCGGTCAGTTCGTAGCCCGGCGCGGGGCGGCCGAGTTCGATGCGGCGCCTGTGGTAGGCGACGTCGTCCGCTAGGACAGACGCACCGCCGGCTTCGAGGGCCGCAACAAGGCCTTCGCCCACGGCGGCGGGTGCAATCACCTCGAAGCCAGGGACGCCGTACTGCTCCTGTTGCGTGATGAGGACGCCGTCCGATTCCCACCAGAGGCCGTCCGCAGCGTCGCCCGCCAAGTGGCCGAGGGCGTCCAGCGCAGCGGCGGCGCTTGGCCCGACGATGCGCCAGCGGTCGACGGCAACGTCGTGAATTTCCACCTGATCCATGAAGAATACCTGGCCGCGCAGGTGGGCGGCCAGGGCCCCGCTCTCTCCCGGTGTGGGCAGCAGGAGCAGGTCTTCGTCGCGGCAGAGCACGGTGAAGACGGACTGGATTCGGGCGGTCGGCGTGGTGAGTACGGTGACGGCGGCATGGCCGGGGCGCAGCGCGTTGATGTCGTTGGTCGTCATGCGATGCAGGAAGTCGGCCCGGTCCGCGCCGCGCAAGGAGAGCGGCGCGGCAGCCGCATACGCTCGCAGTGCAGTCCCGCCGCGGATGGCTTCGTATTCTTGTTGTGTCGTGTCGTGCGCTTGCGTGCTCATGCTACTGTCTCCGTTCAGCGCTCATTGATCGCTCACTCCAAAGCCAGTGACGCTCGGCAACCACTCTAGCAGAATCGGCAACCGTTCGAGGTCGCCAGGCTTACTTTGTTTGCCCTGCGAGCTTTTCGCCAACAGGCGGCCCTGACCTCATGCCGCCTGCCTGGTTCATTCCGTCGCCGTATATCTCTCCACGAAATCGAGGACACGATCGTACATCTCCTCCCCGGCCTCAGTCATGGATTCGCCGATCTGCAGATAGTGGCTTGTATCGTCGTAATAGTAGGCCTCCACAGGGACGCCCGCCGCATTGAGCGCGTCTTCGAGCATATACGCCTGCTCGACGCGGGTGACTTCGTCCGACTTGGTGTGGATGACCAGGGTGGGCGGGAGTTCACCGGCGCTGTACAAAGTTGAGTAGCGGAGGAAGGGCAGCGGATAGAGGTTGGGCAGCCCCAGCGAAGGGATGGCCAGGTTGTGCATTTCGGGGACGGTGATGGCCCCGGTGTAGAAATCGTGCGCCAGCGAGTAGCCGTCGCTGATGCCGCCCAGGGTGATCCACGCGGCGACGTCGTCGGACTCGTCCAGCAAGAATCGCCGCACCACCGGACTGCTGAAGCTGCCGCCCATGGCCACGGCCGCCGCCGTCGGATATGCCGGGACCGAGCGCGCCATCCCGCGCCAGGTTGAAGGCCACCCGCGCGTCCAGGGCATGGCCGTCGATATCGAGGGCGCGTTCGGGCGCCGGCGCCAGGGCGACGACTGCATAGCCGGGCGACGGAGAGGGCGACGCTGATGGCTTCCCAGTTGATCGTGGGGCCGGGATAGACGACGAAGAGCATGGGAAATTCATCGTCCGGTTCGGCGTCCAGCGGCAGGTAGACGCGCAGGGAGTCGTTGACGACGCCGTCGACGGCGAACGAGAAGCGCCGCACCTGGGCTGCGCTGCCCGCGGGGAAGGGAGCGGTCGCTGTATATTCCTCAAGCGCCGTAAGGCTGACGTTGGCGTCGAGCGGGTTGGGCAGCGGCGCCGTCTGATGCGGGCTGAGTTCGATGTCTGGGGCTTGGGTGATTTCTCCGGATTCGATGGTGACCAGCCGGGGCAGGCCGAACCTGTCCTGTGCGGCGGCTTCCTCGTAGTCGACGGCAACGGCGGCGGGGACATACTGGCCCGGCGGGATGCCATCAATGCGGTAGCGACCGCTTTCGTCCGTCACTGCGACGTGGGGTGTACCGTAGCGTTCACCGACCACGACGGACGCTCCCGCAATGGGATCGCCCTGGTGATGGACAGTGCCGGCGAGGGAACCCGCCGGGCGCATATCCGGTTCTGTGGAGAAGGCGCCGAGCCGCTCGCCGAGCAGATGGGTGATGACGTTCATCTCCGGCGATGGCGTGCAGCCGGCGAACAGCACGGCTGCGGCCAACAGAAGGGCGCCGAGCAACAGGACAGCGTACGGGGGTATGGCCTCGCGCATGTGTCACGTGGGGTCACTCTTCACGCAGGATCTGCTCAACTGTTTCGCGCGGGAGGAAGTGGGCGACGAGGGGCTGTGAGCCGTTGCTCTGGCCCTGTTCCCAGGCGGCGAGCCAACCGTCTGCGGTCTCCAGCACATCGACGTAGCGACTTGCGCCGGTTCCAAACGGAGACACGAAGAGCGGGAGCAGGTCGGATAGGCGTTCGATCGTGGCGAAGTCACCGTCAATGCCCACAAAGGCGCCGCCGATCTCTTCGCATGAGTAGCCGCGCGGCCGGCTGACGGCGCGCACGTTTTCCTCGTGCGAGCGAAGGCATTCGGCGCCGTCGTAGAAGTAGACGCTGCGCGGCGGGCCGTCTGCGAAGACGCCGACCTGCGGGATCGGCATACGTGCGGTGATGCGTGTAGCGGCCACATCCCAGGCCGGTCCGCGTGAGACTATCTCCCACGCCTCGACGCGGAAATCGGATTCGCCTGCGGGACGCACGGCCAGGCCACTATTGGATGATGACCACGAGAAGGGGTGTGAGCAGAAAATCAGGTGGGTGGAGCCGTCGCGCGCGTCGTAGACGACCGGGTCCTTGATGTGGAGGTATCCCGGCGCATCATCATTGACGAGTGCAGGCGTGAAGGTGGCGGCGTCGAGCGCGTCCGGCGAGGGTCCACTCATGACGTCAATGGACCAAACGCCGGTACCCGGCTTCTGCAATTGCGCGATTGCGGCGGGATACGAGCGATCCTTCTCGGAGGAGACGAATAGCTCCCAAGTTCCGTCGGCGCGGCGGTGGAGCGACGTGCCTTCATAAGAAACAATGGTCGCGCCGTCGCCAGAGAGGTCCGGCTTGGACCAACTGGAGACCTTGTGAAACGAATGGCCGCCGTCATCCGAGCGAAAAATAGCGATTTCGACGCCGCGTTCACCTGCTGCGAGGCCGGTGCGCGAGTCGCCGAAGTTGCGGTAGCGCCCGCAAAGCCAGATGACGCCGTCGTCGCCCTGGACGAGGTTGCCGCCTCCGAACCAGAAGCCGGTCTTGGCGGCCTGGGGTTCGATGAGTACGCGGGCATTGAGCTGATCAATCAGTTGGACCAGCAGGCGGGTGAGCGCCCGGCGTTGAAGATCGGTGAGGCGGGTTGAGAGTGGATCAGACACGGTGCAGTCCTTCCAGCGGAGCGTAGTAGACGGAGTCATGAATTGGGGCGGATTATAGCACGCTGCGGCGGAGTGCGGCAACGGCGTGCCGGTTGGCTGGAGTTCGACAACGGGAGGCTGATCACGGCTGATCCGGCGGATTGTCGCGGATATGCGAACACCCCACCGATTGCCCGCCCGCGTGAAGCCGATGCCGGAGGAGACGCAGAGCGCTCATCTGGATCAGCGGAATCATGGCCGGACCACTCTCGTTGCTGTGCTTTCTCAGGCGAAACATCGCTGTGCACAGGGGACGCAGGGATTGGCAAGGAGGGCTAGATGTCGATATACTGCAGGTTCGAATTCATTCCGTTGTAGAGTATTTGGACTAGAGACCGCGCAGCAGTGGTAGGCCGCGTGAGGAATGTCTCCCACCGGGCCGCGCGTCTCTTTAAGAATAGAGGAGTTTCGACTATGACCGCCGGGTACTATCGCTATCCCACCATCCATGGGGACACCGTTGTGTTTGTGTCCGAGGACGACTTGTGGAGTGTGCCGGCAACGGGCGGGATTGCGCGGCGGCTGACGAGCAACCTGGGAGCGGTGACGTCGCCCATGCTGTCGAACGACGGGACGCAGCTTGCGTTCGTGGGGCGGGAAGAGGGCGGCCCGGAAGTCTATGTGATGCCGGCGGACGGAGGCAGCGCCCAGCGGCTGACCTATTTCAACAGCAATTGCCGCGTCGTGGGATGGACGCCAGACGATACGTCGATACTGTTCGCCTCGTCCTATGGGCAGGTGAACTATCGGGAAATGGCCTTGTATGCCGTTCGCCCGCTCACGATGAACGGTGCGGCGTCCGAGCTGCCGTTCGGCCCGGCGCAATCGGTGTCGTATGGGCCGGATGGGGCGGTCGTGATCGGCCGCAACATCGGCGACCCTGCGCGGTGGAAACGCTATCGCGGCGGCACGACGGGTCAATTGTGGATCGATCGCAGCGGCGACGGGGAGTTCGCGCGACTCCTGCCCGACCTCGTGGGCAATATCGCATCGCCCATGTGGCTCGTCCATGGGGACGGGTCGCGCATCTATTTCGTGAGCGATCACGAGGGCATCGGCAACCTGTATAGCTGTTTGGCGGATGGCGGCGACCTGCAGCGGCATACGGACCACGAGCGACTACTACGCGCGAAACCCGAGCAGCGACGGGTCCAGAATCGTCTACCACGCCGGTGCGGATATCTTTGTCTTGGACGCGGCCAGCGACACCGTTGGCCGCGTGGATGTCCAGTATCGCAGCCCGCGCATGCACCGCAACCGGCGCTTTGTCGACTGCGGCCGGTACATGGACGGATTCGAACTGCACCCTTCGGGCAAGGCGCTGGCGATGACGACGCGGGGCAAGGTATTTGCCTTCTTCAACCACGAGGGGCCGGTGCTGCAGTATGGGCAGCGCGACGGGATCCGCTACCGGCACGCCACGTGGCTGGAGGATGGCCGCGATCTGGCGATCGTGACGGATGAGCCGGGCGAGGAGACGCTGGAAGTGCACGGGCCGGATCCGACCGCGCCGCCGCGGCGGTTGGAGAATCTGGATTTGGGTCGTGTGGTGGAGGTGGCGGCCTCGCCCGAGGAGAACAAGGTGGCGCTGTCGAAT
The DNA here is from genome assembly GCA_963752485.1 of uncultured Chloroflexia bacterium. Taxonomy (GTDB): domain Bacteria; phylum Chloroflexota; class Anaerolineae; order Caldilineales; family Caldilineaceae; genus JASGTU01. The sequence goes on along the minus strand of CAVVYP010000004.1, from coordinate 199,664 downwards.
CACCGGCACGAGCTGTTGGTGGTGGACCTGGATAGCGGCGAAATCACGGTCGTGGACCAGGGCTCCTTCCTCAATATCGGCGGCTTCGACTGGTCGCCCGATGGAAACTGGCTGGCGTACAGTTTCAGCCCTCGCCTGAACATGTCGGAGATTCGGCTGTTCCACGTAAACGAGGAGGCCGCGATCAGACGCGAGCGATGAGCCTACGAAAGAGGGCGTGGAGCCGGCCGAAGGGGAGGCCGTCGCCGCGTCTGACGAGCAAACCAAGGACGTGTCAGCTCGCCGCTACACGATTACGCGCCCGGTGCTGCACGATGTGCGCCCGGCATTTGATCCGGAAGGTCGCTATCTGTACTTTCTGAGCCATCGGGAGTTTAACCCGGTCTACGACGGACTGCACTTCGATCTCGGATTTCCGTGGGGAATGCGGCCGTACGTGATCACGCTGCAGGCGGACCTGCCGAATCCGTTCACGCCCAGGCCGGACTTCGATGACGAGGACTTCGGGTCCGGCGACGACGATGGGCCGGATGAGGACGATGAAGACGGCGGGGAGTTGGATGACGACGGCTCTGACGGCGACGAGTTTGACGACGAGTCGGATGACGACGACGTCGACGACGCCGAAGAGACGGATGACGGCGACGAGGCCGATGGGAGTGCGGACAGCGCCACGCTTGACGCAACGGTTCCGGCCGACGGCCGGGGAGCAGGCGCAGGCGACCGGCGGAAATGGCAAGGATGCCGAGCGTGGCAAGAAGAAGGCAGGCGTCCACGAGCCGATCCAGATCGACCTGGACGGCATCGAGCGGCGCGTGACGCCCTTCCCCGTGCCGGATGCGCGCGTACGGCCAGATGCTCGGCATTCCGGGGAAGGCGCTGTTCACTGTCTTTCCGGTCGAAGGCACATTGGACGGAGAACAGTCTGGGCGAGATGAGGAACCGGAGGAAGGCGCGCTGCGCGCATACGACTTCAAGGAGTACAAGACTGAGACGCTGGTCGAAGGAATCAGCGAATTCGCCGTGGCGCGGAACGGCAAGAAGCTGGTCTATCGCACCGGCAACCGACTGCGCGTGATCAACGCGGGCGAGAAGCCGCACAGCAGCGGCGGCCCGCGCAAGACCGGCTGGATCAACATGCAGCGGGTCAAGGTGTCGGTGGATCCACAGAGTGAGTGGGAGCAGATGTTCCGCGAGGCATGGCGCTTGCAGCGCGACCACTTCTGGACGGAAGATATGTCGCAGGTGGACTGGCAGGCGGTCTATCAGCGCTATTTCATGCTGATCGAACGCGTCAGCACGCGCAGCGAGTTCAGCGATCTGATGTGGGAGATGCAGGGCGAATTGGGCACGAGCCACGCCTATGAGTTCGGCGGCGACTATCGGCCGCGGCCCTACTACGGACAGGGATTCCTGGGCGCGGAGTTCACGTGGGATGCGGAGGCCGGCGGCTATCGGGTCGGCGAGATCCTGCAGGGCGACCCGTGGGACGAGAAGAACACGTCGCCGCTGGCCGGGCCCGGCGTGGATGTGAAGCCGGGCGATGTGCTGCTCGCCATCAATGGCCAGCGGCTGGACGAGTCGACCGGACCCGGCGCAGCTGCTGGTGAACCAGGCGGGCAACGAGGTGTTGCTGACGCTGGCCAAGCGCGAAGAGGATGGCGACGAGACCGGACGCAGCTCGAGCGATGGCGAAGTGCCAGACGGCCAGACGGAGCGGAATGCGGACTGGACGACGAAGCGGCCGAAGCGACCGGAGAAGCCAGAGCCGACGAGAGACCGACGCGATCGTTCGTCGTGCGGTCCATTCTCTCGGAGGCGGCGGGCCGCTACCGGCGCTGGGTGGAGGACAACCGGGCGGCGGTCCACGCGGCCACGGACGGCAGGGTCGGTTATCGTGCACATTCCCGGACATGGGCCGAAGGGCTATGCCGAGTTCCACCGCGGCTATCTGGCCGAGATCGACCGGGATGCGCTGATCGTGGATGTGCGCTACAACGGCGGCGGCCATGTCAGCCAACTGATTCTGGAGAAGCTGGCGCGCCGACGGCTGGGCTATGACCTGTCGCGCTGGGGCGGGCTGATCCCGTATCCGGTCGAGTCGGTGGCCGGGCCGATTGTGGCGCTGACCAACGAACACGCAGGCAGCGACGGCGACATCTTCTGTCACAGTTTCAAAATGATGAAGCTGGGGCCGCTGATTGGCAAGCGCACGTGGGGCGGCGTCGTCGGCATCTACCCGCGCCACGCGCTGGTCGACGGCACCATCACGACGCAGCCGGAATATCAGCTTCTGGTTCGAGGACGTGGGCTGGAACGTCGAGAACTACGGCACGGACCCGGACATCGAGGTCGATATCCGGCCCCAGGATTACGCGCAGGGGCAGGACCCGCAGCTGGAGCGGGCGATCAGAAGAGATTCTGCGGCTGTTGGAGGAATCGCCGGTGATGCGGCCATCGCTGGAGCCGCGGCCGAGTCGTGCGCTTCCGGCCTTGCCGCCGCGCCGCCGGAAGAGAGTCACGGCATAGGATTCGTCCGGGTTCTGTTGCGCTGGTTCAGCTCGCGACTGGTCGGTTGCCGCTAGGTGGCCGGCCGTCGTTCTGTGGCAGACACGACACGGCATTCTGCGGGACGGGCGGTCGGAAGCCCGCAGCGGACATCGCACTATTGCTTGAGCCGGGTCTGGCCGATGCGCTTGATCCATGCGCTCGGATGGGTGTTCCCGACGATTCGTACGCCTTCAGACTGTCGACCGCCTTGCACATGACTGTTTCGCATCCGTGTCCTGATGGTAGGGCAATCATCGGGCATGCGACCATGGTTCTAGTGCAGTCGACATCGGCCCGGTCTGGTGTACGATAGGCATTGTTCATGGATGCAACACTCATGCGGGCTGGCGTCTCACTGGCGCACCGTGCGCATCGAATGCAATGCAGAACAGGCTGCGCACGTCGCAAGCAGGAGGGATCCGTGCTGGTTGCGACGTGCAGGGTGTCCATCGCGTGCGGTCGTGGCTCGTGCGCCGCAATCTCCGGTATTGAGGACATTATGTTAGGGTACGACGAAGGTTGCGGGCAACGCCGGTGCGATCCGATCGCTATTCCGATTGCCTGCGGCAGGGCTTCGCTCGCGCTGACACTGATGGCCGTTGCGCTAGTCTGCGCGGCAGTTCGCGACCGGCGCTAGAGGCGGATCCGATACGCCGCAGATTCAGAGCGGCGCTGCTGCCGATGGTCAGCGCTGGCTCACACGTCGATCCTGAGCAGACTGTGTACGCCGAACTATCAAGAGCTGATGATCTTCGAGTACATGCAGGAGCACCCGGATCAGGGCAGACAAACCTGCCGCTGCGATCCCATACTGGCCAGGGTGGCGCGGTGCGCGTGCCCAGGACATGGCCGAGCGCGGCTATTTTCGACCATGTCAGCCCGGACGGTTTCGGACCCAACTATCTTGTGCGTCAAGCGGGTTTCGACCTGCCGGATTGGTATCCGGATTCGCCGTCTGTCGAACAATCTGGAATCCATCGGCGCCCACTTCGCAACGGCCGCCGACGTGTGGGAGGCATGGGTAATGCGGAGGCCACCGGCTGCATGTGCTGGGCACGGATCCGCTTCTTCGCCGAGCAGGCAGGAGGTCGGCGTCGGCTACTACTACGATGCCGACAGCGAGTACGGAGCGTACTGGGTTTTGATTACAGCGCCGGCCGAACCCGAAGTAGAGGCGTGACGAGCCGGCGAGCTCGCTCGCCGTGAACTGCATAGAACGACGGCGGCCCGCACGGCAGGCCGGTTCAGTCGCAACAGAGGGATCCTTTGCGAAGGGTCCCTTTGCGCGTTGTAGAGCGGTAGGCTGTGGCGACCGACGCGGGAATGGGGTAGAATGTCCGTGCGTATTCGAGTGGAGGCGGCCGTGGCCGCCGGCAGATGCGAAAGCAGGTGGTAGGTGCGTTCGAGTGGTAGCGGCGGGCAGGGACCGCGGACATGGCAGGAGTTTCGCGATGCGTCGCGCGGAGCTCGCCAAGCCGTTGGTGATCGCCCATCGCGGTACGCCGCGTGAGTTGCCGGAGAACACGCTGGCGTCGTTTGCCAGGGCGCTGGAGCAAGGCGCCGACGTGCTGGAGACGGATCTGCGCTTCTCGCAGGACGGAACCATCGTGCTCGTCCACGATGAGACGCTGGACCGCACGACGAACGGCAGCGGACTGGTGGCGTCACACAGCCTGGACGAGATCAAGCGGCTGCGCACGCAGGCGCCGTCAGGCGAGTACACGGATGAGCAGGTGCCCACGCTGGTCGACCTGTCTGTCGCATGACGCAGGCGCAGGTCCCGCTGCTCTTGGAGCTGAAGGACCCGCTCGTTTGCGGAGGATGCGTATGCGCGACAGCTGGCGGAGACGCTGGCAGCCTATGGCATGCTGGACAAGTCGGCGGTCGTCTCCTTCAACATGGAGCTTGTGGAGGCCGTTGCGCAGGGTATGCCCGGAACTGCCGAACGGGCTGATCACGCTGAGCAAGGCATGGCCCGAGACGGGGGACGGCGCTGCTGGGTCCGCTTTGGCTGCTGCTGTTTGCGAATCCGTTCTATGTGGCCTGGGCGCACAAGATCGGATGCGATCGTAGCGCCGCTGGACACGTCTCCTGAGAAGAGAATGTGGTACTATCTGTGGTTGGGCGTGGATGCTGTGCTGGCGGACAGTCCGGCGGACGCACTGGCGGCGATGGGTGCAAGCCGGTGAACGCTGTCGTGGAATGCAACAGTGAGGGCGAATGATATGACTGAGCGTCGAAGTGTGGCGGTGCTGCTTTTTCCGGGCGTCGAATTGCTGGACTTCGCCGGTCCGTTCGAGGTGTTCAGTGCGGCGCGCGTGTCGAGCGAGAGCCGGGAGCGGCTGATGGATGTGTTCACGGTGGCGGAATCGCTGCGAGCCGATCCGCTGCAATAATCCGCTGACGGTGCTTCCCGACTATACGCTGGAGGAGTGTCCGGCAGCGGATATCCTGGTGATGCCCGGCGGCATGGGTACGCGCACGGCGGTAGACCGGGCTGAGCTGATTGAGTGGATTCGCAGGCGAGTCGGCGGCAGCCGAAGTGACGACGAGCGTATGCACGGGCAGCTTCCTGCTGGCGAAGGCGGGCTTCTGGACGGCAAGGCCGGCCACGACGCATTGGGCCAGCATCGAGCGCATGCGCGACGAGTTCCCGGAGCTGACGGTAAGGAATCGGCGCGCTGGGTGGATGCATGGCCGGTCGTGAGCAGCGCGGGCGTCAGCGCCGGAATTGACATGGCGCTCTATGTGCTGGCGCGGCTGTACGGGGATGACGTGGCGGCGGCGACGGCGCGCGGTATCGAGTATGATCACTGGACGTAGGCGAACCAGACGTGGCCAGCCTGCGGTCCTGTCGCGCAGAGACGACGTCGGATGGATATGGCAGGAGAGTCGATGAAGACGGATAAGCAGATTGGCCCGCGTGTCTGCCCGATGCGGAGGAGAAGCCGGCGTATGTGAACGATATGTTCGCGTCGCATCGCGGCGCAGTATGACCGGCTGAATGGGCTGATGACGATGGGGCAGGATCGACGCTGGCGTCGCGACGCGTTGCGGTCTGTGCGACCTGCCGGTCAACGGGCGGCTGCTGGACGTGGGCACGGGCACGGGCGCTGTCGCCCGCGCGGCGCACAAGCATGTATCCGCATGCCGGCGTCTTCGCCACCGATTTCACGTGGGAGATGGTGCAGGCGGGCCAGGGTCGGGCAGATTCGCGCAGCCAGTGCATTTCTCTCTGGCGGATGCGTTTGAGCTGCCCTTTCGCGGACGACGAATTCGACGCAGTGATCACGAGCTTTGTGATGCGCAATGTGGTGGACCGGCGCGCGGCGTTTCAGTGAGCAGCTACGCGTGACCAGGCCGGGCGGTCGTGTCGTCTGCCTGGAGACTTCGCCGCCGCATGTGGTGGCGTTGGGCCCGCTGTTTCGCTTCTACTTCTTCCGCGTCGTTCCCGATCATGGGCAGTCTGGTTGTCCGGCGATGGCGGGGCGTACTCGTATCTGCCGGCGAGCACAGTCGAGTTTCCGGCCCCGGAAGAGCTGGCGCGGGACATGGAACTCGCCGGGCTGCGAAACGTTATGTACAGGACGCTGATGTTTGGCTCGGTGGCGATCCACGTGGGGACGAAATGAGCGGAACGGAGTAGCGCCGAGCAGTGCGCCCGACACGGGGACGACAGTCCGCTCTGAGCGCTCCGGTGTGGACAAGCTTGACCTGCACGGAGAACGTGCTGCGCTGCGCGGCAATCCGAGCTTTGTCTGGCGAGCCGGGCAGGACCGGCGGCTGGCAATGATCGTGCGCTGGGGATTGCGCCATCCGCGCACGGTGGTGGAGCGCATTTTGGTGGACGGTTGTGGCGTTGGCATGTATGTGCGTGCGCTGCAGCCCTATGCTGCGGAGACCTGGGGCATCGACATTGAGCCGGAGCATTTGGCGCTGGCGCAAGAGAACGTGCCGGACGCCAGGCTGCAACTTGCCATGTGCGAGCGTCTGCCGTATGCGAGCGATTCGTTCGACCTGGTGCTGAGCCACGAGGTGATCGAGCATGTGGAGGATGACGGCAGGACGGCGGCGGAAATCGTGCGCGTGCTGAAACCGGGCGGACGAGCGGTGATCTTTGCGCCGAACCGCTGGTATCCGTTTGAGACGCATGGGCACTACTGGCGGGGCGAGTACCATTTCGGCAACACGCCGCTGATCAATTATCTGCCGGATGCGTCTGCGCGATCGGTTGGCGCCGCATGTGCGCGCGTACAGCGGCGGAGGCGCTGCGTTCGCTGTTCATCGGACTGCCCGTGCGGGTGGTGCATCACAGCCAGGTGATGCCGGGCTATGACAACGTGGCGTATCGGCGGCCAGCGCTGGGCAAGGCGTTGCGCGCGGTGACCTATGGCATGGAACGCATGGGACTGGGATGGCTTGGGCATCAGCCATCTTCTCGTGTTGGAGAAGGTGGGCTGAGTGTCTGTTGATTCGATTGAGGGTACTGAGTGTATGCAGCATCTAGATCGACATGACCGGGTACTGATTGCGCGACGCAAGCGCACGCCGCGAGCGGGTCAACCGTCCGCGGCCTATGCTCTGGATCGGTCAGGGCGTGCTTGTTATTGTGATGGTCGTGGCAGTTGGTCGGGCTGGTGACGATGGGCGCCGGCGCCGCGGTGGTGGCGGGCATCTACTCCACGTATGCGGCGCAATTGCCGGACGTGAGCGTCATTGAGACGCAAGCAAGAAGAATTTGAGACGGTCCGCATCTTTGACCGCACGGGCAACCACTTGCTCTATGAGAGCGTGGATCCGCGGCCATTCCGCGGCGATCGCACGTATGTGCCTCTGGAAGAGATGTCGCCGTGGTTGGCGAAGGCTGCTGTGGCTTCCGAGGACCGCAATTTCTGGGAGCATCCGGGCATCAACGTGCGCGGTCTGTTTCGCGCCTTCTGTTCGAACCTACAGGGCGGCGCTGTGCAGGGCGGTTCTTCCATCACGCAGCAGTTGATCAAGAACGTGGTGATTTCGCCGGAGGATCGGGCGCAGCAGAGCTATGCACGCAAGATCAAGGAAGTCATCCTGGCGCTGGAGGTGACGCGGCGTTATCCCAAGGAACGGGTGCTCAGCTGGTACCTGAACAACAACTTCTACGGGAACCTTGCCTATGGCGTGGAGGCGGCGAGCCAGGTCTACTTCGGCAAGAGCAGCGCGGACCTGAATCTGGCCGAGGCGGCCATGCTGACGGCGATCCCGCAGTATCCGGCGCTGAATCCCATCGACGCGCCGGAGGACGCCAAACGCCGGCAGGGCATCACCCTGCAGGCCATGGTGGACGCGGGCTACATCACCGAAGAAGAGGCCGACGCGGCGTTTAACCAGGAGTTGAACCTGCGCAAGTCTGTGGCCGAGCGCTTTGATGTTCTGACCGCGCCGCATTTCGCGCTGTACGTGCTGGACCAGGTGAAGAACGAGTTCAACACTGCGGACGATCCGTACTTCATCTGGAAGAACGGCCTCACGGTCTATACGACGCTGGATGTTGAGCTGCAGCAATATGCCGAGCAAGTGGCGCGGGAGCAGGTGGCGAACTTGTTGGCGACCGAGAAGAACGCCAGCAACGCAGCGGTCGTGGCGATTCGCAACGATACGGGCGAGATTCTCGCCATGGTCGGCTCGCTGGACTACAACAATGAGGAGATCGACGGGCAAGTGAACGTGGCCACGGCCGAACGACAGCCCGGTTCAAGCTTCAAGCCGTATGTCTACTTGACTGCGCTGCAGCAGGGCATGACGCCGGCAACCATGATTCTGGATGTGCCGACGGCGTTTCCGCAGGCGGACGGCACGTACTATCGTCCGGAGAACTACGACCGGCAGTATCACGGACCGGAATCGCTGCGCAATTCGCTGGCGCGGTCGTACAACATTCCGGCGATCCGGGTGATGGACCAGGTGGGCGTGGCCAATGCACTGCGGACGGCGCACCGCATGGGCATCAATGGTCTGGACCGTGGGCTGAACTTCTACGGGCTGAGCCTGGTGCTGGGCGGCGGCGAGGTCTCGTTGCTGGACCACACGTATGCCTACAGCGTGCTGGGCAACGGCGGCGTGATGGTGGGCGAGCCCGTGGACGCAGACGAGCGCACGAGAAGGTTTCCGCAATTGGACCCGGTGACCGTGCTGCAAGTGCGCGACAGCCAGGGCAACATTCTGAAGCAGTACGAGGAGCCGGAGGCGGAGCGCATCGTGAGCGCCGAAGTGGCCTATCTGATGGCGGACATCATGAGTGACGATGCGGCGCGGGCGCCCGCGTTTGGGGCCAACACGGAGCTTACGCTGCCGGACCGCAAGGTAGCCGCCAAGACCGGCACCACGAACGGCTGGAAAGACAACTGGACGATGGGCTTCACGCCGGAGTTGACGGTCGGCGTGTGGGTCGGCAACACGGACAACGAGTCCATGGAGAACGTGACGGGTCTCTCCGGCGCAGCGCCCATCTGGAATCAGGTGATGCAGAAGTATCACGAGAATATGCCGGCGAGTTGGTACGAGCGACCGCCTGGCATTACGTCACGAGCGGTGTGTATGCCCAGCGGCCTGTTGCCGTCGGAATCGTGCCCGCCGTCCCGCCAGCGCACGCGAGATCTTCGTGCCGGGCACGGAGCCGACGCTCGACGGACACCATTTGGCAGGAGTTTGACATCGACACGGAGACGGGCAAACTGGCGTCGCCGTTGACGCCGCCGGAACGGATCGAGATCGCGTGTCTACCAGATTTTGCCGCAAGAGGCGGCGGACTGGGTGCGCGAGAACGGCATCGAGCAGCCGCCGCAGGAAGAGTCGGTTGTGGCGCTGCAGGACTACGATCCGGATGTGGCCATCATTCAGCCGACGCTGGGCGGCTACATCGGCGATGTGGTGCAGATCGATCGGCAATGCGCGGGGTGGCTCGTATCGGCTGGAGTACGGCTACGGTACCGATCCGCACGGAGTGGATCTCCGATCGGCGATGAGCGCAGCGGCGACGTGGAGAATGGCCTGCTGGGCGAGTTCGACACCACGGGCTGGAAGAAGGGCCGATTACGTTGCGGCTTGACTGTGAATCGCGGCGACGGGCCACGCGTGTGGACGACGCCTGTGACGATCGACAATACGCCGCCAACCGTCGTCGTCAGCGAACCGAAGCCGGACCAGCTCTACGTGATGGAGGATGACGAGCAGATCAACATCAACGTGCTGGTGAACGATACGTGGGCGGTGGATCGGGTCGAGTATATCATCGACGCCAGCAGTTTCGCCACGCGCACGGTTGCGCCGTACAATGAACGATGGCCGATTGTGATGCGCAACGTGGAGCAGATCGAGGTGGACGGTACCGAGAACTGGCTGGCGTTCGAGAGCGACGATCCGGACATTCAGCCGGGGCGTGCAAGACCGTTCTGCGGATGGCTTCGTGGCGGTACGCACGAGCAACGGCGTCTATCTGGAGGGCCACTGTCAAGGTGATCGCCTATGACCGGGCCGGCAACGGCACGGAGAGTGATGAGGTGCGCGTCTACGTACGCACTCGCCCGCCCAAGGACGAGTGATCGTGGCGCGAGACATATGGTGGAACGGATGACAGAGAAGACCGATGAAACGGGCGTATGGCGACGATACTGGTGACGAATGATGACGGCGTGCGCAGCCCCGGCTTGCTGCGCTTTGAGCCAGGCGCTTGCGCAGTGTGGGCGAGGTGATGGTGCTGGCGCCGGAACGAAACTGGAGCGCATCGAGTCACGCCAAGACGATGCACAAACCGTTGCGGGTGACGCCTGTGACGCTGGCGGACGGCACGCCCGCGCACAGCAGCAGCGGCAGTCCCGACCGACTGCGTGGCGTTGGCGGCCGGCGGCGTGCTTGGCGCGGTTCCCGATCTGGTTGTGAGCGGAATCAACAGCGGGTACAATCTCGGCATCGACATAACGTACAGCGGCACGGTCGCCTGTGCCATGGAGGCCACGATCAAGGGCATTCCGGGCATTGCCGTCAGCACGGATTTCTACACCGAGGATGGTGACTGGGATGAGAACGGTCTGGCGCTGGCCGCCGCCTCTGCTGTCGCATTGGCGGTGGAAACCCTGGAACGGGGACTGCCTGCCAAGACGCTGCTGAATGTGAACGTGCCGGTCCTGCCGGCCGGGCCGGGCGCTGAGATGCGCATCACGCGCATGGGCAACCGGCACTATCCGGCAGGCGAACTGTTGGAGCGACACGACCCGTGGGGCAAGCCCTACTACTGGCTGGGCGGAGCCGGGCCGGTAGATGATGCATACAACGGGTCGGACCTGGCTGCGGTGCGGGGCGGATTCGTCAGCGTCACGCCGATTTCGCTGGATATGACGAATCACCAGTTCATGGATGAGTTGGGAGCGTGGGCGTTCGCCGGGCGCGGTTCGTGAGTGAGGGGCTAGTGGCAGGCAACGAGGATACGGCGCTGGACGGGACGATACCCTGGGAGCCGGGAACGCAGGCGGCGAACATGGTGTTCAGACCGGTCACATGTCGCACACGCTGGGAGGGCGTGGCGGTGACGGCGTGGCTGATTCTGATTGACCTGTTGCTGCTGATCTGGATGTGGCGGCGTCCAGTCGACTGGATGAAGTTTGGCCTCATCGTCTTGATGGTGCTCAGTGTTCCGCTGATCGTGCATCTTGCATATCGCACGTGGGCTGCGTTTACGCTCGACTACTGGGTCGATCGGAACTCGATCACGGTGAGTTGGGCGAATTCTCGCCAGGTGATCCCGTTGGCGAGCGTGCACAGGTTGATCCGCAGCGGTGTAGATAGTCTCGGCTCCAGCGGAGTTTTGGAATGGCCTGCACCGTATTTGGGCGGGAGTGGGCGGGCGCTCGGTCTACTGAACATCACGATGTTGGCGACGCGCCCACTGCCTGAGTGCCTGCTCTTGGAGACAGACCGACGCGGTATATGCGCTGTCGCCGGCCGATGAAGAGGGCTTTCTGACGGCGATTCAGGTGCGACACAAGTTGCGGCCGGTGACAGATGTCGAGGCCGTGGCCGTGCGCAGTAGCCTGTGGAACCGGACCGCCGGCGCAGACCCGATGGGCACGTTGTTGTTCGGCGGCGGGCTGGCCGGTGTGTTGATCCTGTTCGGCGTGCTGATGCTTGGGTTTCAGAATTTGCCGGACGCCCTGGCATTTCACTACAATGCGCAGGGCCAACCGGACGTAGTGCGCGAGAAGCAGGCGTTGTTTCTTCTGCCGTTCATTGGCCTGCTTGCGTGGCTTGTCGACGGCGCATGGGGGCTCTGGATGGGGATGCAGGGGCCAGCGGGCCGGCGCATATATGCTTTGGGGTGGGGCGATCATCGTACAGATCTTCTCGTTCCTGGCACTGTACAGCTTGATGTATTAATCGGATTGTTTCATGTGGATAGCCACTCTGTGGACGACCACGTTGTGGATGACGACCACCTAGTAAGTGACGTGCGCACTATCAACGAGGCGCCGCAAGAACCCTATCTGACCATTGTCATTCCCGCCTACAATGAGGAACGACGGTTGCCGCCTACGCTGAACCGCCTGGCGGATTTCTTGCGTGGGCAACCCTTTCGCTCCGAAGTGCTGGTGGTCGAGAACGGCTCGACGGACGCCACGTCGCAGACAGTGGAGAAGTTCATTGCCGAAGAGGTTGCGGCGGACGACCCGTTCATTGTTCGGCTGTTGCACAGCGAAAAGGGAAAGGGCAACGCGGTTCGGCATGGCGTAATGGCGGGGCGCGGCGACTACCTGCTGGTCAGCGACACGGATCTGGCGGTGCCGATTGAAGAGGCGGAGCGTTTGCTGCCGCCTGTGCAGGAGGCCGCAACGGTTATGGCATCGCCATCGCCAGCCGTGAAGTGCCGGGCTCGGTGCGGCATGGAGAGCCTGCCTATCGGCATGTGATGGGGCGGGTATTCAATTTGCTGGTGCGCTGGTTTGCGTTGCCGGGCATCCACGACACGCAATGCGGGTTCAAGTGCTTCAGCCGGCATGCGGCGCGCACCGTGTTCCCCTTGCAGCAGATCGACGGTTGGGGATTCGATGTGGAGGTGCTGTACATTGCGCGTCGACACGGCATCCCCATCGTTGAGGTTCCCGTCGACTGGTACTACGGCGACGACAGCCGGGTGCGTCCGGCGCAGGACACGATCAATATGGTCACGGACCTGGTCAAGATTCGGCGCAACGGGCGGGCCGGTGTCTACGATCCGCCGGCCGCGCAGACGGAAGAGCTGTCAACCGTCTAGCGACGGGTGGCCGGAAGTGGGTGCGCGCCGAACGCGCGTGGCCTGCACGATCTGCGCCATGTTTGTCACGTAGTGGGCGGCGAGCGGGGCCAGAATGCTGCCCGTGAGCAGGAAGAGCAGACCCGAGCAAAGCCCCGGCAAGTGCGGCGCCGAACACTCCCCATGCGCCCTGAGGCAGATGCAGCACGCCGAACAGTACGCTTGTGAGCGTCAGGAGCAGCGCGGCCGGAAGTATGGGTTGCAGGCCGCCGATCAATAGGCTGCGAAAAAGGAGTTCCTCCGCAGCCACGACGCCGATCATGGCCAGTGAAGTCCACAGAAGCTCACGGGCGCTGCGCGGAAGTACGGCGTCCACGACGATGGGCGAGTAGAATCTTTCCCCGCTGCGGGCCACAATCCACGTGGTGGCCATGTAGAAGCCCCCTGCCATGACGGCGCCCCACACGAGTCCCCGTATCAAATCCGATTGCCACCCGGCAAATGCCCATCCAAGCTGGGCGGGCGGGAGGCCGCTGAGCCAGCCCAGGCCAATGCACAGGGCGATGAGCAGCAGGCGGATGACGTTCTCGCTGAACAGCAGCAGGAGATTGCGGTCCGGCTGCCAGCGGCGTAGGAGCTGACTGCTGCGGTAGGTCGCAACGGAGACTGCGGCGGTGAGGCCAAGCGTGAGGAAGACGAAAACCCAATATCGCAGGGGCATGCTTGGCAATTCCAAATCCGGACCGGTAATGACTCAGGCGGGGCAGACCATGTATGCGATGCGGAGTTCGCGTTTGGCGTCGCCGGCAGGTTGATGCGCGCCGCATGGCATGGCGTGTACTGGACGCCGTTTACCCGTGTTGCCGATGATGATAGCACGGGCGGCCAGGCAAGGGGCAATCGCGCGCTGCGTTATCGTGGCGCCGGCTGGCGCGAGGGCGCGTTCCGGTCTAGAATAGTCGCTCAAGTGTTCTGATTCACGCGGGAGGACCGCGCCGGAGGTTCACCCAGGAGGACAAAGTGGCGAAAGCGCGAGTGCAATACGTCTGTTCGGAATGCGGTAGCGCGCAGATGAAGTGGCTGGGCAAATGCCCCGACTGTGGCGAGTGGAACACGCTGCGCGAGGTGAAGGCGCCCGCGGCGGGTTCACGCTCTGCACGGGAGGCGCGCGGGGACGGGTCAGAGAATACGGCGATTGCGTTGCCTGAGATTCCGGAGACGCTTGGCACGCGATTGGCGCTACAGAATCGGGAACTGAACCGCGTGCTGGGTGGCGGCATCGTGCCCGGTTCGGCGGTGCTCGTGGGCGGTGACCCAGGCATTGGCAAGAGTACGCTATTGCTGCAGATGGCCGCGGAGGTGGCGCAGGGCGGCGGCAAAGTCTTGTACGTGAGCGCGGAGGAAAGCGCGCACCAGATTGGCCGGCGCGCCCGGCGACTCGGCATCGAGGCGGACAGCCTCTATGTGTTGTCTGATATTGTGGTGGAGCAGATCGTGGAGCGCGTCGACCAGATGCGCCCGCGCTCGTGATCGTGGACTCGATCCAAGCGGTGTACACGGAAAACAACAGCAGCGCGGCCGGGGCCGTTAGCCAGGTGCGGGACTCCGCGGCGCTTCTGCTGCGGGCGGCGAAGGGGTTCAATGTTCCGGTCTTTCTGGTTGGACATGTGACGAAAGAAGGGACGATTGCGGGTCCTCGCGTGCTGGAGCACATGGTGGACGTGGTGCTTCAACTGGAGGGTGAGCGTTTTCACGCGTACCGGCTGCTGCGTTCTGTGAAGAACCGGTATGGCAGCACGAATGAGGTGGGCATCTTCGAGATGCGCGAGGCGGGAATGGCGGAGGTGCGCAACCCGTCCGAGCTGTTCTTGGCGGAGCGACTGCCCAACGCGGCGGGGAGCGCGATTGCCGTTACGATGGAGGGAACGCGGCCGCTTCTGGTAGAGGTGCAGGCGTTGAGCAGTCGAACGGCGTTCAGCCAACCGCGGCGCACGGCGAACGGCATCGACTTCAACCGGCTGCTGCTGTTGACCGCGGTGCTGACGAAACGCATCGGCATCGACCTGAGCGAGCAGGATGTGTTCGTGAATGTCGTAGGCGGCATGCAGATCGGCGAGCCGGCGGGCGATCTGGCGGTGGCCGCGGCGATTGTCAGCAGCTACCGCAACCGGCCGGTGCATGCGGACCTGGTGGCGGTGGGCGAAGTCGGCCTCAGCGGCGAATTGCGCAGCGTGGGACAGGTGATGCGCCGGCTGCATGAGGCGGAGGACCTGGGCTTTCGCAGGGCATTGGCGCCGCGCAGCGCGTTGCGCCATAGCGGCGACGGTTCCGCGCCCGCCAACATGGAGATCATCGGCGTTCGCACCTTGGGCGAGGCGTTGGATGCAGCGCTGGTGTCGACCACGCCCGGGGCGGGCGCCTCCGCGCAGGACAGGGCGGCAGGCGCATAGGGGGATTGGCGGAGGGATTCGAATAGCCTGACTTTGGTAGCGAAGGCGCTCCTGGGCTATACTTCCAGATTTGGGCGGGCGGTTGCACGCAGCGGTTGGCATTGGCGGCTGCGGCTTGTGATGATCGCAACTATCGACCGCTCGCGGTGTTATCGATCATGAGGGCAATTGGATTCTACTAGGCTGGGGAAGCTCACCAAGTGGCAGACGAACGAGCAGACGCATCGACTGATATTGGCGCAGGTTACGCACGCAACGGTGACGGACCGACACGAATTGTCATCACGGGGCTGGGAGCGCTAACACCCGTTGGCCTGAATGTGGGCGACACGTGGGACGCGCTGGTTGCGGGCAAAGTGGGGACGGATCGCATTTCGGCATTTGACCCGAGCGAACTGCGTTCGCAGATAGCGGGCGAGGTGCGCGGCTTCGAACCGACCGACTATATGGATCGGAAGGAAGCGCGCAAGCTGGACCGCTACATTCAGTTCGCGGTCGCCGCGGCAAAACAGGCGGTGGAGGACGCACAACTGCATACGCACGAGGCCGAAGCGGGCCGGGTCGGCGTGATCTTCGGTACGGGCATTGGCGGGATCGGCAGCATCCTGGACAACGCGGCGCTTGCCGCCGAGAAGGGCGTGCGCAGGACAAGCCCATTCCTGATTCCCAACATGTTGCCGGACAGCGCGTCGGGGAAGATATCGATTGAGCTGGGTCTACGCGGCCTGAATCATGCGGTAGTCAGTGCCTGCGCTACGGGCACGGCTGCCGTGGGTGAGGCGTTTGAGGTGTTGCGCCGCGGCGATGCGGACGCCATGGTCGCCGGCGGAGCGGAGGCGGCTATCCTGCCGCTGATCGTAGCCGGATTTGACAACATGGGCGCGCTGAGCCGGCACAATGAGGATCCCTCGACTGCATGTCGTCCGTTCGATTTGAACCGGGACGGTTTTGTGATCAGCGAAGGCGCGGCGGTCTGCCTGTTGGAGACGGAAGAACATGCGCTGGCGCGCGGCGCAAAGATCTATGCCGAGGTTGTCGGCTATGGCAGCAGTGCCGACGCCTACAACATGGCGGCGCCGCACGAAGAGGCTCTCGGCGCGGTCAGCGCGATGCGGGCGGCGCTGCGCACGGCGAGCGAGTATGGCGTGCAGCAATCGGACGTGGACTACATCAACGCGCACGGCACCGGAACCAAGCTCAACGATGCTATCGAGACGCTCGCCATCAAGAAGGTCTTTGGCGAGCACGCTTACCAGATGCACGTGAGCAGCATCAAGGGCATGACGGGGCACCTGCTGGGCGCCGCCGGGGCTCTGGAGGCGGTGGCCTGCGCCAAGACAATCGAGAGCAGGACGATTCCGGCAACGGTCAATTTGTTTGATGCAGACCCGGAATGTGATTTGAACTATACGCCGGAAACGGTCGTGGACGCGGACGTGGACGTTGTGTTCAGCAACAGCTTTGGTTTTGGCGGACACAACGCCTGCATCGTATTGCGCCGCTACGCAGGACCGACGAATGATGGCCGACGGAACGGCGAGGCGTGACGCGAGCATGGATAGCGGATGCGTCGGGAGTGGGCGCTAAGGGAGCATGAGCATGGCGAACGCGCAGAATGGCGCAGAAGACAGCATACACCGAAACGGCTCCTCGCCAGGGGCGACCAAGACAAGTACGGCGGTCAACCGGCTGCTGGAGCGCAACAGTCCTCGTTATGCGCAGATCGTGGGATGGGGATATCAAGTCCCGGACAAGGTAATCACGAATCACGATCTCGAGCAGATCGTGGATACGAACGATGAGTGGATTCGCTCGCGGACGGGGATCTCCGAACGACGCGTGGCGGCGCGGCCCACGGAAACAACGGCGACGTTGGCGGTGGCCGCAGCGCGCAAGGCGCTGGAGGTGGCCGACGTTCACCCGAGTCGAGTGGACCTCATCATTTGCGCAACCAGTTCCCCGGAACACATCTTCCCGGCGACGGCGAACATCGTGCAGAACGCCCTTGGCGCGAGCCGAGCCGGCGCTTTCGACTTGAGCGCGGCCTGCTCTGGGTTTGTGTACGGGTTGTCGATGGCGCGCGGACACATTTTGGCAGGCGATGCCGAGTACGTATTGGTCATCGGCGCTGAGACGCTGAGCCGCATCGTGGACTGGACGGACCGCAATACGTGCATCTTGTTCGGCGACGGCGCGGGGGCCGTGTTGGTGGCGGCCAGTGACCTGCCGGGCGGGATCATGGCGACGGAATTGGGCAGCGACGGATCGGGCGCTGATTTGCTGTCGGTGCCGGCGGGCGGCAGCGCCATGCCGGCCAGCCTGGAGACGGTAAGCAACGGCAGCCATTTCATCAAGATGGACGGCAAGGCGGTGTTCCGGTTTGCCGTTCGGGTCATGGCCGACGCCACGCGACGGGTCCTGGAGCGGGCAGGCCTAAGCACGGATGACGTGGATCTCGTGATTCCGCACCAGGCCAACCTGCGCATCATCCAGAACAGCGTGCAGCGCCAATTGCATATTCCGGAAGACAAGATCTACATCAACCTGCAGAAGTACGGCAATACGAGTACAGCCAGCATTCCCATCGCTCTGTGTGAGGCGATCAAGGAGCAGAAGATTCGTCCGGGAGACAACCTGGTATTCGTTGGCTTCGGCGCGGGGCTGACGTGGGGCGCCTGCGCAGTGAAATGGGGCGTGCCGACGGACGAGCCGGAGCGCGGTTGGTGGCAGAATACGCGCTGGCAGGCGGGCTACCAGGCAGCGGCTATGCGCAGCATGTTGCGCAAGGCGCAGCGCTGGGTGTATCAGGTGTGGCCCACGGATCCGGAGGGCGGCACTGCCCCCGATCCGGAGGAAGCGAAACAGCCTGTGGAGGAGAATGAGCCGGAACGGGAGCCTTCGCAGGAAACGTAGGAGTGACTCGCAGGCAGGTTCTTAGCGTAGCAAGAGGCCGGACATCGCGTCCGGTCTCTGTGTTTGTTCAGGCATGTTCGGGTGTGGGTCCGCCGGAGCCGGATCGTTCAGTTTCCGTATTCGAATTCGTGGGCGACTTCCGACTTGGCCAGGTGCCAAAGGATCAGGGCGCCGATGGCCGTGCCGATGGGAAAGAGGAGCAGCGTGAGCATGGCCAGCGCAATGGCGGACACGCGCGCCCACTGGCGAAGTTTCAGCAGGCCGTAGCCGACGGCCAAGTTGAGTGCGCATAGGACGAAAGTGATGGTGGCCCCGAGGCCGACGAAGAACATGCCGATCGCCGCGGGCGGCGCCTCCGCAACCGCGACGATGCCCAAGATCATAGTGGGCAGCGCCAGCACTACGGTCGCGAAGAGAAACATGACAGCGACGATGAAGTGGTAGACGGCGATAAAGGTGACGCCATCGTCGCGGGCTACTGAACTGTGGATATCGTCGTGGTTTTGCATAGCAAATGCCCCTTGCCACATACACCCGATCTCAGCGCCCGATCTGACGCATCCTGCTCAACACTACGCAGCTGTGCGCGCAATGGTTGCTATTCGCGTGGTGCTCGCGGCTCGGGTCCTCGAACTCAGTGCGCCAGCGGAAGCGGTGAGATTCGCCATTTCAGGTCAGACGTGATACAACAGACGGTGGATGTGCGAACGCAAGACGGTGCGCATTCGCGCACGGTTGCGCTGATAGAGGGAACAGATAGTCGAAACTGATTGACGAAAAACGCATTCCAAGCGGAGGCAAGTAATGTCGGAAATCATCAACATCATTGGTCGAGAAGTACTGGACAGCCGCGGCAATCCAACCGTTGAGGTCGAGGTCGAACTTGAGAGCGGCGCGATCGGGCGGGCGATTGTGCCGAGCGGCGCCAGCACCGGCGTACACGAGGCGGTCGAGCTGCGCGACGGCGACAAGAGTCGCTATGGCGGCAAGGGCGTGCTACAGGCCGTGGACAATGTGAATAACCAGCTCGTGGACGAGCTGATCGGATACGAGGGTCTGGACCAGGTCGCCATCGATGAGGCGATGCTGGAGCTGGACGGCAGCGCCAACAAGGGCAACATCGGGGCGAACGCGATCCTGGGCGTGAGCCTGGCCGTGGCCAAAGCCGCGGCGGACGAGTTGGGGCTTCCCCTGTACCGCTATCTCGGCGGCGTCAATGGTCGTACGCTGCCTGTGCCGATGATGAACATCTTGAACGGCGGCAAGCACGCGGCGAACAGCACGGATTTCCAGGAGTTCATGGTGATGCCGGTGGGCGCGCCGACCTTTGCCGAGGGGCTGCGCTGGGGCGCCGAGGTCTACCAGAGTCTGAAGAACGTTCTGCACGACGGCGGTTTCGGCACCAATGTCGGTGACGAAGGCGGTTTTGCCCCCAGCCTGGGCGGCAATGTCCGGGCCGTCGAGGTGATTTTGCAGGCCATCGAGAAGGCGGGATACAGGCCCGGCGAGGACATCTTCATCGCGCTGGACCCGGCCTCGAGCGAGCTGTATGACGAGAAGAGCGGCCTGTACAAGCTCGAGATCGAAGGCAAGGATCTCACCAGCGAGGAGCTGGCCGAGCTGTGGGAGGACTGGGCGGCGCGCTTCCCGATCATCAGCCTGGAAGACGGTATGGCCGAGGACGACTGGGACGGCTGGAAGATGCTGTATGAGCAAGATCGGCGACAAGGTGCAGCTTGTGGGCGACGACCTTCTGGTGACGAACGTGGAGCGCATCGAGCGCGCCATCGAGGAGAAGGCGTGCAATTCGCTGCTGTGCAAGGTGAACCAGATCGGAACGCTGACGGAGAGCATCGCGGCCATCGACATGAGCCACCGGGCCGGCTGGTCCGTGGTGGTGAGCCACCGCTCGGGCGAGACGGAAGACGCCACGATTGCCGACCTGGTCGTGGGCTTCAACACGGGGCAGATCAAGACGGGCGCGCCGGCGCGCAGCGACCGTGTGGCGAAGTACAACCAACTGTTGCGCATCGAGGAACAGTTGGGCGACACTGCAGTGTATGCGGGCTTTGCGGCCTTCCCGCACATGCGCTAAGCCGCGTGCGCTGTCTGCGGCGTGCGCCGCGGGCGGACAGGGTCGACCATAGAATGAGCGAAGCGGGAACTGGCTGCCAGTTCCCGCTTCTTCGTGCGCCCGTATGTGTGTGCCCACGGAGGGACTCGAACCCCCACGCGCTATTGCGCACAGGCCCTCAACCTGCTGTGTATGCCAATTCCACCACGTGGGCGAAGGGCTTACTACGCTCTCAAGTATATTCTGTTTGCGGATCGCTGTCAAAAATCGGGCGACAGACCATGCGCGCTTGTGGGCACGCTGATCAGCGCCGATCCGGCCGGCGCTCATTGCTTTCTTGGGAGCGGGCTCACATAGAGATGACGCCAACGAGGGCGAGCAGACCGAGTATGGCGAAGAGGATGGGCTGGTGGATCAGGTAGATTACGAGGGAGTGCCGACCTAGAAAATCCAGAAAGCGAATGGGCGGCGACTGTGAGCGGTCAGCGAGGGCGAAGGCGCGCCGGCCGTCGGGATACAGTGTGTTGCCGAGAAAGACGCCCAGGAGCACGACGCCGAACCAAGGGATAATGGGGAAGTAGTCGACGGGCGTGTACCGCAGAGGCGTGAGGCCGAGCCAAACCAGCCAGATAGTGTCGACATGGATCTCCTGGATGATGCCGCCGGCGACGAAGAAGGCCATCCACAGGAAGAGGTTCAGCCACCTGAAGCGTAGGAAGGGATAGGCCACGGCGATGGAGAAGCCGATCAGGTGAAGGATGCCGAACTCGACATGGGCGTCGAAGAGACCGGTGGCGCTCAGCGCCCACAGCACGAGCGTGATCACCATGCCCAGGCCGAAGATCATCAGGCCGCGGCGGAAGAACTTCCAGAAGAGGCCGTGCGGGCCTCGGGCCGCGAGGGTGCGGTGGTAGCTGATCGTGAGCGACACGCCCACCAGGATGATGAAGAGTGAAGCCGTGGTACGCTGGAAGTATTTCCAGAAACCGTCATAGAGGATCACGTTGGGCAGTATGCCAAAGACCCACAGATCCCACATGAGATGGAAAATGACCATCATCACGATGGCGACCCCGCGCACGGCGTCCACCTCCCAATAGCGCTGGCCGGATGATCCGGTCTTCACTTGACCGGCGACGGTTTCGACGGTGGTCATGTGCTCGCTCTCTGCACTGGCCTTCTGGGCACAAAGGTTCTTTCGGGAATCTTCGCTGCGGCTTCGTCGAAGCGAGGTCGTGATACAGCTTCCCCGAAGATCTCGACTGGACTCACTGCGTGTGAATCCACAGTATAGAAGACGGTCGCAGTGGATGACAAAACCGCGCCGGCGGGCGGCGCACTCGCGCCGGCATCGCTGCGATACGCATGGACTGTGCAGATTCGTTTTTCTCGGAACAAAGGCACATGTCCAACCGTACCTTGTACAGGGATGAGTGCAGGGGATGGCCCGCAAGACACGCAATGGAGGTCGACCAGAGGGCCGGATCGACAGGCCCGCGGCGTAACTATTTGCTGCTCGTCACGTCATGGACAGTGAATGCTTTCCGCGGCGAAGAGGAGGGCGGAGTGCGCCATGGACGTGAATTGCGTGCATGTGAGGCCTCCGCCCGGGGCAAACATGAAAAGGGCGTGTGGACTGTGGCTTCCAGTCGGGTAGAGAAGATCCTCGTTATCATTCCCGCCTACAACGAGCAGGGCGCGATTCGGCACGTAGTGACCGGATCGAAGCGCGCCGTGCCCGAGGCGGACGTATTGGTCATCAATGACGGCTCGGTCGACGCCACGATGGTGGAGGCCGAAAAGGCAGGTGCGTTGGTCGTGGATCACCCATTTAACCTGGGGATCGGCGGCGCCGTGCAGACCGGGCTGAAGTTTGCCGCGCTTGCATCGCTACGACTACGTGATTCGGCTGGACGGCGACGGGCAGCACAGCGCAGAGGAGATCGCGCTCTTCCTCAGACGCGCTGCGCGATGGCAAAGCGGATATGGTGATCGGCTCGCGTTTCCTGGAGAGCGGCGTAGACTGGCACATTCCGTGGACGCGGCGCATCGGGATCACGTTCTTCCGATGGGGCGTATCCTTGCTGATCGGCGAGTCGGCGACAGACACGACGTCGGGCTTCTGCGGCATGAACCGGCCTGCCATCCATGTGCTGGCGACCTATCTGCCACAGGACTATCCGGACGTGGAGAGTCGCGTAATCATCCACAAGGCAGGGCTGCGACAGATTGAACTGCCGGTGAACATGCAGGCGAGAACGGCGGGCATCAGTTCGATCAATGCGTGGAAGTCGATCTACTACGCGTTCAAGGTTTCCGTGGGAATGGTGACTTCGTCGATGAAGGAAATCGCGCCGTACCACGTGGTGCGGTTGGAGGATGCGGCTGCGCCGCTGACCCCGCAGGTGGATGCACCGCAGATCACGGGGAGTGATTGACCGGAGCGCGGGCTTGTTTCAGGAGTAGATAGAGGCCGGAGGGTAGTTTTGACGCGAATACCTATCGAACAACAGATCCTGGCGATCGTGTTCAGCATCGTACTGTTGCTCGTGACGGTGCAACTGGTGCGCAAACGCAAACTGCGCGAGGAATACGCGCTGGTGTGGCTGGGGGCGGCGGCCACGATCTTCCTGTTCGTTGTCTTTGACGGGTTGGTCACGGGGCTGGCGTCTGCGTTTGGCGTGTCGTATGCGCCGACGCTGATTCTGGTCTTTGGGCTGCTGTTTGCGATCGTGGTGATCCTGTCGCAAAGCGTGACGATTTCGTCGCAGGCGGACCGCATCCGCGACCTGGCGCAGGGCTACGGTCTGCTGGAGCAGCGCATGCGGCAGATGGAGACGATGCTATTGCACACGGACTATGGCTCGCCCGGCGAGGGCAAGGTGACCGCGCGTGAGAATGCTGTCCGCAAGGAATCGCCTGTCGAGCGATATATCGACTCCACAGGAGGCCGCACCGGCGGCGACCAACGGCCACGGCAGTTCGCACGCTGTTGCGGAGCCGGCCGAAGCGGTCCGCAGCCGCTGCCCGCAACACTGCGCGGCGATGCCGGACCGAACCGTGTGCTGGTGATCGGGCTGGACGGCGCGACGTTTGACCTGATTAAGCCGTGGGCGGCAGAGGGCTATCTGCCCACGCTGAAGCGACTGTTGGACGAGGGAGCGCACGGGTCGTTGGGCAGCACGGTGCCGCCCATGACGGGGCCGGCGTGGACATCCTTCGCCACGGGCGTGAACCCGGGCAAGCACCGGCTCTATGACTGGATCGCCCGCGAGCCGGACAGCTATCGCTTTCTGCCGGTGACGGCCGCGGACTGCCGCGCGCCGACCATCTATTCGTTGTTGGGGCAGGTGGACCGGCGTGTATGTGCGCTGAACGTTCCCATGACCTATCCTCCTTTACCTGTCAACGGCGTGCAGGTGTCCGGCATGCCGGCGCCGAGCACGAAGGTGCCGATCACGTATCCGGACGGCCTGCTGGATGAGATCAACGAGGCAGTAGGCGAGTATCTGCTCTACCCGGACCCCGGCCAGGCCTATTCGGATTCGGGCGTGGACGCATTCCTGGCAGCGCCTCTACGAGACGACAGATGTGCGCGTGCAGACGCTGGACTACTTGCGCGGCCGGGAGGACTGGGATTTCACGATGGTGGTGTTCAACGGCACGGATACGGTGAGCCACGCCATGTGGAAGTTCATGGACGAGACGCATCCGCTGCACGACCCGAACAAGGCGGAGAAGTACGGCAATGCGATCCGCGACTACTATCAGTACGTGGATACGAAGCTGGGCCGCATCGTAGAGACGCTGGACGATGACACGACGTTGGTGGTGATGTCCGACCACGGCTTCGGCCCGTTCCACAAGTTCATCCATGTGAACAACTGGCTGATGCAGCAGGGCTACATGGCAGGTGCGCGACGGCGCGAGTTCGAAGACGAAGCGACGCATGTTCAACGCCGGTTTCTCGCCGATGAACGTGTATGACAAGATGATGCGTCTCGGGCTGGGCGGTCTGAAACGCGAGGTCGTGCGAGGGCAGGGACAGGGCATGCTGAAGACGCTGTTCCTGTCTTTCGAGGACATCGACTGGAAGCGAACGCAGGCGTACTCGCTGGGCAATGTGGGGCAGATCTACTTGAACGTGGTCGGGCGCGAGCCGTATGGCTGCGTGCGACCGGGCGCAGAGTATGAACAGGCTGCGGAAAGAGATCATCGAGCGCCTCCAAGAGCTTCAGGACCCGGAGACCGGTGAGCTTGTGGTGGAGACGATCTACCGTCGCGAAGAGATCTATCACGGCGACTATCTGGAGCAGGCGCCGGACATCGTATTCCTGCCGCGCAACCTGGAATACTTTGGATTTGGCGAATACGAGTTTGGCAGCCACAAGATCATCGAACCGATGCAGCGCGGCATCTCCGGCACGCACCGCATGAACGGCATCTTCATGGCGTACGGCGCGGCGATTCGCCCGGGCGCGGTGAGCGAGAATGCGACCCTAGTATGACCTGGCTCCGACGATCATGCACCTGATGGGCGAAGCCGTGCCGGAGCACATGGACGGACGTGTGCTGTCGGAGGTGATCGTGGACGGTGATCGGGACGTGGCGCGGCGGCATTGGAAGGAGACCCATGGGACTGGTTCGGATGTACGGCGGCGCGGGATTGAGCGCGCAGGACCGGGAGGTGCTGGCCGAGCGACTGCGCAGCCTGGGGTACGTGGGCTGATGGGCGTATCCAGCGAGACGCACCGCCCAACGCATTCACGGTGGATTTGGAGGACTGGTTTCAGGGCCTGACCAGTACGAATCCGCTGGTGGAACGATGGCCGTCGTTCGAGAGCCGCGTCGTGCCGGCGACGCGCAAACTGCTGAGATATCTGCGCGACTATAATGTACAGGCAACATTTTTTGTACTCGGCTATGTGGCTGATCAGCACCCGGCGCTGATTCGCGAGGTACGTGACGCAGGTCACGAGATCGCTTCGCACGGGTACTACCATCGTTTCGTCTACAAGCTGACGCCGGACGAGTTTCTCCAGGATCTAGCGGCAGGCGAACGAGGCCATCGAACGTGCGGCGGGCGTTTATCCGGCGGGTTATCGCGCACCCTATTTTTCGGTCAACGCGTCGACGCCGTGGGTGTTTGAATATGTGGCGGCGGCCGGGCTGGACTACGACGCCAGCGTTTTCCCGACGCGCAACATGCTGTACGGATATCCGGGCGCGCCGCGCTTTCCGTATCTTGTCGAAGACGCAGGCGTCATGGAGTTTCCAGCGTCGACTGTCGCTGTGGGCAAGCGTTACGCTGCCGGTTTCGGGCGGGTTCTATGTGCGGGCGTTGCCGTATGCGTTTGTGAAACGCGCGCTTCGGACGCTGAACGCAGCCGGGCAGCCGGCCATCATGTATGTGCATCCCTGGGAGTTGGACCTGGGCCAGGACTACCCGCACGTTACGGCGCGGGAACGCATCACGCACTATCACGGGCGCAGGGGCTTGGAAGCGAAGCTGCGCAGCCTGTTCAGCGATTTCCGTTTCACGACGCTTGGCGGGCTGTACCGCAGCGCGGGTGCGGGTCGCTCTGTGTGCGCCGGGGACAAGCGTGGCCCGCGACGAACACACGTGCAGGAGGCCGTGCAAGGCATGGCGTCTGTAGGGGGTGCGGCATGTTGATCCGAGAGCTGCCGCGGGATCAGGGCTCGAAATGGGATGACTATGTGGCCTCAGCGCCGGGCGGTCTGCCGCAGCATCAGTTTGCGTGGCAGGACGTCATGCAGGAAGTGTATGGCTACGAGACGCGCTATCTGGCGGCGGAGGAGTCCGATCCCGGTCTGTCGAACGGGAATGGCAGTCATATTTTGGGCGTGATGCCGCTGTACGTTGTGTCGAGCGCACTGGTGGGCCGCAGCGTGACGACAATGCCCGGCGGGCTTTGCGCCGACAGTGACGAGGTCGCCGGCGCGCTGATCGCCGCGGGCGCCGAATACGCACGGCAGCGTCAACGCCAAGCGCTTTGTGGTTCACGATTCTCGCCGCGAGTGGCCTGGCGAGCTGAAAACAGCCTGTGCGCACGAGGCATGGGTCGTGGACTTGCGGGGCGGCGAAGACGAACTGTGGTCTGCTCTGCACCGCAACATCCGGCGCCAGGTGCGAATCGCACACAAGAATGAGCTGACGGTGGAAGTCGATCGCAGCGGCGCGTTGCTCGACGATTTCTATGACGTGCTGGGCCAGTTCTCCCACGCGGCGGGCACGCCGGTATTCGGCAAGGCGTTTCTGGAGAGCGTTGTGAAGCATTTTCCGAACGGCTATCAACATCGTGGTGGTCTATCTGGGCGCGAAGCCCATCGGCGGCTATTTTCAGTTGAGATGGGCAATACCATGTAGCGGCGTGTGGGGCGCTGCCCTGCGCGAGTACTTCGACCTGCGGCCGGTATATCTTGGATATTGGACAATTCTGGCTGACGCCATCGAGCATGGCTTCGAATATCTGGATATGGGGCGAGCTCCGCTGGACTCGAGCGCATCGAAGTACAAGGGGCAGTGGAACGGCGCTTCTACACCGGTCTATCAGCAGACGATGTCGTTGCGCGGCGCGCAGGAGACCGGTAAGCGTGGCAACGCAGGCGCAGGACGACAGCAAGTTCCAGTTGGTGCGGCAAATCTGGCCCAAGCTTCCGTATCCGGTTGCCCAGCATCTAGGCCCCATGCTTCGGCGACATGTTCCGTTTGCCTAATCTCGTGTTCGACGCGTGCATTTCGACGTGTGCATAAGGAGAGGCGCATAGTGCAAATCGATCGTAGTACCCGGTTCCCGACGTCCACGGCATCTGACTCGTCCACCGTCTCTGACGGTGACGCTGAGGCTGACGCTGGGACCGGGCGCGCCTGACGACATTGCGATGCCGGGTTGGTATCGGATTGCCATGGGCGCCGCGCTGATCGTTATTTGGTCGGCCGTGCTGGCCGGATTGCCAGGACTGCTGCCGCAGCAGCTGGCAAGTTGGCTGGCCTTTCTTGCACTCATCATTGCGCCGGGTTATCTTCTCGGCGATCTGCTTGTCCGGACTTCTCGACTGGATCTGGATCGAGCGTCTGGCGATTGCGTTTCCGCTGGGCATCGCAGTGCTGGGCGTCCCCGGCATGGCTGACACTCTTGCGTCACGGCACGGTGACGGGCCTTGCCGTGGGCTGGACAATCGTCTCCGCGACGCTTGATTCGTCGTCTGGGTTGGCATGGTGCTGTGGGAGGTATTGCGCGGAGTTCCCGGCGCACCGGCGGACAGATGGACGCGGGCGGAGTTGCTGACGCTGGCGGTGGTCGGAGTGCTCTTCCTGCTGGGCGCGCCGGCATTGACGCTGTACAAGCTGGACGGCGACGCCTACGCGGTGGGCTCGTTTGCGGCGGATGCGCTGGCAGGCCTGCCGTTGAACGGGGCGGAGCCGCTGTTCGGCACGAACCTGGGCCCTGGCGTACGCATGGACTTCAACCAGTCGCTGCCCATGTCGTATCTGTGGTCATATCTGTCGGGCGTTGACCCGCTGACGCTGGCCGCGCAGGCATCACGAGCAATGGTGGCCGTTGTGGGCGATTCTGGCCCTGTACACGCTGGGCAAAGCCGCTGGACTGGACCGCGGCGGCGAACATGCCGGGCGCCGGTATCGGGCTGCTGGCGGCGGGTATCCAGATGGCTATCTACCTGGCCAACCCGTTCTTGCGCGGCGACAGCGTAAGCTGGTTTTTCTTTGAGCGGACTACGGCCGACAAGTTCATGGTGCCGATCGTCATGCTGCCGATCGTCTTTGCGTTCACGATCCGCTTCATGCGTTCGGGCGGCTATCGCATGTGGCTGGTGGCCGCAATTTCGACGCTGGCCGTGTCGGCGATCCATCCGTTGATCGCGGCGATGATGGCGTTGGCGCTGACGGCGTTCGGCGCATTCCATATCTTGTTCAATCTGCGCGATCGCACAGCGTGGATACGCACCAGCCTTGTGGCTGTGGTGGTCACCCTTGCCATGGTCCTGCCCATGATCCAGCTTGTGCTATCGAGGGGGGATGCGCCGCTGGCGCCTTCGTACCCGAGCACGCTGGAGGGGTGGCCGATCGGCGAGAAGCAGGTGCCGGCATTGCCATTCTTGTACGTGCCGACGCTGGACACGTATGGACCGTTGCCTGACCTGTCGCAGGTAGAGGCGATCGAGGCCGATTCGAGCACGAACCCGTTCCTGATCTGGCGTTTCTCCGTGAATATGAACCGGCGCAGACTGATTGCGCCGAGCCTGGACCGCTATTTCTCGGATCCGAACATCGTACTGGAGCCCGCGTATCTGTTGTCGCTGCTGTTGCTACCGCTGTTGTTCGTCGGCATCCGCAAGAATTTGGGCGCGCAGTTCGCGGTCAGCACGTCGTTGGCCGTGCTATTCGTCATGTTCAACCCGTGGCTCACGCCGCTGATCGGATCGCTTGGTGATGCCGTGGATCCTGTGGCGGTTCGTGTGGTTGCTTCCGTACGCGCTGATCATCGCCATGGCGATTGACCGGGCATTGCCGCCGCTGCTGTACGCGATGAAACGCCTGTTCGCTCGGTCGATCCGAACTGCGGGGCACGCCGGCGCTGCGGACGATGCAGTACGCTTCGCTGGCCGCCGTCATCCTGGTGGCGACCCTGCTGTCGCCGGGCGTGGTGCAGAATCTGTCGGCGTTGCAGGAGCGCGCGGGCTATCCATACTACTACCCGACGCCGGACCGGTTGCTGCACGAGCTGGACCAGAAGACGTCGACGCTGGGCGCGGCGACAGTGTTGGCCGACCAGGATCTGAGCGTAGTGATCCCGGCGTACGCATCGAACGCCAACATCGTGGCGCACCGCGTGCCGACGACCAGCGAGATCTTCCCGGCGGATCAGCAGCAGGAGGCGCTGCAACGGTTGATCGATCAGGACAAGTTCTTCCGGTCTCGGTACCTGACGGAGGACGCGGTCGACGTGCTCAATCAATATGACGTCGGCTACGTGATCGCAGCCAGCGGCAGCGATTTGGATATTCAGATGCGGCTGGCGCCGGAGTGGTTCGAGTGGATCGTGGATGACCAGTCGTACTCGCTCTATCAGGTGCGGCAGTTGCCGACGTCGACGGCGAGCATTGCGGGCAATACGGCCCTGGCGGAACGCCAGTGGGACGCGGCTGCGGCGTTGTATGAGCGTGCGCTGGAGGCGGACCCGGACAATCTGTTGGCCTTGGCCGGTCTCGCCGAAATCTCCCAGGCGCGAGGTCAGTTCGCCAGCGCCATTTCGCACTACGAGGAAATACTGCTGCGCGTGAGTCTGCCCGTGGTGAACTACCGGCTGGGCAATATCTACCGCGACCTGGGACAGTTGGACCGGGCCATTGCGGAGTACGACGCAGCGCAACAGACGGCGCCGCAGATCGCCCGCTTCCATACCGCGATGGGCGACGTCTGTCTGAGCGCCGGCCGCGACAAGTGTGCGGAGGAGCAATACACGGCCGCGGTCGCCAATCAGAACCTGCCCGACGCAGCCGCCCGGCTGGTGGCGCAGGCCGATATGTGGCGACAGCGGGGCCGCACGGACAAGGCGATCGAACTACTACGAACAGGCCGTGGACCTGCAGTCGAGCGAAGCCAACCAACTGATGTTGGTCAGCGCGTATCACGACGAAGGCCGATACGACGAAGCCGAAGCGCTGCTGGACATCATGCGCATGCAGCGACCTCTGTCGACGGAGGTGCTGCGCATGTCGGCCGATGTGCGCTCCGCGCAGGGCATGTATGGGGAAGCGGCGGCGCATCTGCAGCGAGCGATTCGGATTCAGGATTTCACGGGTCAAGAATCGGCGGAGACGCGGCTGTTGCTGGCGCGGGCGCTGGCGGACGACAATCGCCTGGAAGAGGCGAGGGATCAAGTGCTGCGGGTGCTGAAGCTGCAGCCGGACAATGCGCTTGCCTATGGCCTTCTGGGCGATGTGTACGGCCAACTGAACCTGCCGTCGGAGGCGACGGACGCGTATATGCAGGCGTTCCGCCTGGACCCGACGCAGGTACAACTCTATCTGGCGCTGACGAACCAGTTCCGCCAACAGGGCGGCAAGCAGGACGATGTATTGGAGCTGCTGCAGACCGCGGTTCGGGCCAACCCGGATGAGGCGGCGCTGGCGCTGGCGTTGGGCGATCAGTACCAGCAGCGCGGCGATACGGAAGCGGCGATCGAAGCGTATCAGGCGGCGCTGGACAAGTTCGAGCGCAATCCGTCCGCCAACGGCATCAACGCACGCTCCTCGGGTACGGGCCGCGCGTTTGCGTTTGTGCGGCTGGCTTCGGTGAGTGAAGACCGCGGACTGTTGGAACCGGCCATGAATTACTACAGCGCCGCGGTTGCCGCGGCGCCGGACGTGCCGTGGACGCACGCGACCTATGGCGATGCGCTCCGTCGCCGGGGAGACGCGGGCGGCGCGGCCCTGGCGTATCAGCGGGCGATCGAGAATGACGCCGACTTCGCCAATGCATACGTGCGCCTGGCCGACCTGCTGGAGGCGCAGGGCAACACCATCGCGGCTGCGTCTCTCCTGGACGAGGCGCTGGCGATCACGTTGGAGCAGACGAGTACGGCCGCTGCAGCCAAGGGCTACGCCGGGCTTGGCAAGCTCACGCCGGACTCGACGGCGGGCGACTTCACCTTTGACTCGGATGCCGACGGAAGCGCGGGATCGGCTACGGGACTGGACGACGGCGCGGCGGAGCGCATCATCGCCGAGTTGATGCAGTCCAACGGGATCGTATTCGAAGGCGGTGAGGGGGCGGCGCTGCTGAGCCTGCTGGCGCAACTGACCGGCCCAGACGGCGGGACGGCCGACATCGCGCTGCTCTACCAGAAGGCGATCGACGCAGGTACCCAAGCGGGCTGGTATCCGGTTGACATGGCCCGTTACTACAAGGGACTGGGCGACCTGTACCTGTTGCAGGGGCATCCGATCCTGGCGACGGAGGCGTATCGCAACGCCAGCGTGCGGGATGATCTGGTGGCCGCAGGCGCGGATTGGTCTGGCGCGCGCGCTGGAGGAAATCGGTCACCATGACGAGGCGCTGGCGCAGTTGCGCGCTGCGGTGCAGATTGCACCCGGCTACGTGGAAGCGCAGATCGCGCTGGCGAATGCGCTTGCCGAGCGAGGGTTGGGCGAGGAGGCGTTTGAGATTTTGCAGGCGACGGCAGAGTCGCATCCTGGAAATGCGCGTGCGACAACGGCATTGGCCCGCGCGCAGGCAGGGAATCTGGCGTGGGCGGAAGCCGAGGCAAGCTACCTGGCGACGATCAAGCTGAATCCCGGCGACTCAGAGGCCTATGTTGATCTGGCCGCACTGTTGATGGAGCAGGCGCGCTACGACGAGGCGCGGCCGCTTCTGGCCACGGCGCTGGAGACAGACGGCGAGAACGTGAATGCGCACATTCAATCGGGCGTGCTGGAGCAGCGCGTTGGCAACGAGAGCCGGGCGTACGCGTGGTTCCATCGGGCGCGCGACCTGCAGCCCAACAGTGAGGCTGTGACACTGGTGTTGATCGATCTGTTGCAGCGGTACGGCCAGTATGACACGGCGCTGGAATATGCGCGAGAGTGGCTGAAGGACGATCCACAGAACGTGGAAATGCTCCTGCGCCTGGCCAGAATCCAACGGGCGACGGGTGACTACTCCAGCGCACTGGGCACCTTGCTGGAGGCTTCGCGCAAGAGCCTGGCCGACGCTCGGCTTTCTGCGGAGCTCGGTCAGCTCTATGTCGACCAGGGCCGGCCGCAGGCGGCGCTGTCTGCGTACCGGCAGGCGGTGGCGCTGGCGCCAACGGAGACGGAGTACTATCTGCGTGCATCCGAGCTTTGGGGCAACCAGGGCGATTTCGAGGCGGAGGAGAAGCTGCTCAAGTCCGGGATCGCCAAGGCGAACCAACCCGCACTTCTGTATGCGGCCTTGTCCGACATGTACGTGCAGCAGGGGAGCCCGGGTGACGCCCTGGACATATTGGAGGCCGGCATCGCTGAACTGGGCGACGACACGGCGCTCGCGGTCGCGATGGGCGTCTATCTTGATTCTCAAGTACAGCGGTCCAGCGCGCCGCAGGAGGGCGCCGAACAGTGGTATACTGACTATCTGTCCCGGTATCCGGCCGATGCGGCCGTGCTCCGATCGCTGGGCGACCACTATCTGCGTGTGGAACGCGTGGACGAGGCGGTGACCCAGTATCAGCGGGCCGCGGAACTTGAGCCGGCCAACGGCAGTTTGTTGATTGCGGCCGGCGCCGGTTTTGAGGCGGTGGATCGCATGGCGGACGCGGAAGAGGCGTACCGCACCTCAATCCTTCTGCAGCCGACGGAGGCTGACGGCTACCTGGCCCTCGGCGAACTCTATCGAGACCAGGAGCGATTCGACGAGGCGCAGGCCATCTACGAGACGGCCTTGACGATCTTGCCGGCGAACGGGCGAGTATACGCAGCCGCCGCGGACTTCTGGGCCGACCAGGGTGATGAGGAACTGGCGCTATCATTCTTGGAGACGGCCGCGACGCGGTCTCCAAGCACGCAGACGCTCGTAGCCAGGGCGGAAGTCTATAAGCGGCTAGGACAGATGGAAGAGGCGCAGACTGACCTGGAGTTGGCGTTGGCGAAGGAGCCGGGTCTGTTGACGCGCGATGCTGGCGCTTGGCGACCTGCACCGTGAAGCAGGCGATTCGCGGAGCGCACAGCGGGCGTTCGTCAACGCATCGCAGATGCGGCCCGGCGTACCGGCCGGCCGTGTGCGCGTCACGCGCGGGCGCTAGGGGCGAGCATGTGCCGCCAGTTGCGTGGGGTACGTGTCTGCCGATTGCTGCACAGATGGATTGCGGCCTGACCTGTGCCGGGGACGGAACTGAGCTGAGGACGGAACCGGGCGCTGGCTTGGTGAATGAACCAGTAGCGAATGGGTGGTGTATTGAATGATTAGGCTTATGGCGTATTTGGCGGCGGCCCTGGTGCTAGTGTCCGGCTGCACGCCGAGTTCACTGGCTCAGGGGATCGGAGACGAGGCCGTACAAGAGGCCGCGCCAGGAGCCGGCGGCTCAGATGCAGGAGTTGGCGGCCCAGGCGCCCGAGCAGACGGATCGTGTCCAGAAACCCGCCGCCAAGGTGCACAAATCCGTGGCGAGCGCGCAGGAACCTGCGCCTGACCCACAGGAAGAGCCCACCAGCGTTCCGGAACCGCCGCGTCTTTGGATGGACGTGAGCATGGGACCGGATTTGTTGGACTGGTACAACGAGACCGCACATCCCGTGGACATGGCGCGCGCGGACCATGTCAGCCAGATCGATTTGCTCGAGAACGTCGAAGTCGGCCGCCGTCTGGTGGTGTTCAAGAACGTTTCCGATGCAGAAGCCTTGTTGCCGCGCCTGGCCGATAAGATGGACATCATAGGCTACAACCTGGAGCACGGACCCGCAAACCGGCCCGACGAGGGCGCGGACCCCGTGGGCAGCGTGCGGCGGATGCGAGCCCTGGCGGACGAGTATGGGCTTGAGCTTGCGCTTGGGCCGGACAGGACGTTCGCGCTGAATGACGGGGTAGCGATGGCCCCGTACGTGGACATCTTCGTCTTGCAGGTGCAGCGTGTACAGACGGAACCGGACGTGGTGCGCGAGTTTGTCGTGCCCCTGGCAGCGCAATTGCGGGCCGTCAACCCGGACCTGGAGATCAGCGTTCAAGTTCGGACGGAAGGCGACCCGGTTGCGATTGCCGACCTCGTCAAGTCGATGGAAGACAGCCTTGACGGCGTGTCCATCCTGACCAACGGCGAGTCCACAGACATCGCACAGGCGATTGTAGCGGAGCTTCGGCCGCCGGCCTCTGACGCTCCGGTTCAGGCGCCGGCAACGACTGAACCGTCAATGCCTGAATCGAACCCTTCTTCCCAGCCAGGACCAAGCCCCAGCAAGGTGCAAGCAGTTGCGCTGCCGACGGCGACAGCGGCTCCTCGCCGCACGCAGACGGAGACGCCAGTTGCGGCGACGACGACCGTCGCTGCAGCGAATACGCAGGAGACGGAATTGCAGGGCGGGTGGCTGTTCGTGGGTTCGGTCGCTGCGCTGGGCATCCTCGTCGCGAGCCTGTTGACCACGGTGGCGCTCTACGCCGTTCAAAAGATTCGGCGCTAGTCGACGGCCGTGACGACCAAAGCGGAAGGTACGACGACCCCAGCTCCCGTTCCGGGTGCGCATGATGCCGATCACGGGATTCAGGCAGCGGTTCTGTCTTTCGCTCCCGCGCTTCGCTCGCGCAACTTTCGCCTGTTCTGGTCCGGGCAGTTGGTATCCGTGGTCGGCACGTCGGTGCAGGTGGTGGCCGAGGGCTGGCTGATCTACGCGATTACGGGTTCGACGTTCTGGCTGGGCATGGTCGGCTTTTTGGCGCTGCTTCCGGTGATTCCGATTTCGCTGGCGGGCGGCGTGCTGATCGACCGCGTGCCGCGGCGCAAACTGATTATTGCGACGCAGGTCGGGCTGATGTTGCAAGCGGGCATATTCGGTCTGTTGGCGCTGCGCGGGGACATCCGGCTGTGGCAGGTTGTCGTGCTCTATTTCGTGTTCGGCGCGATTCTCGCGATCGATCACCCCGCACGGCGCGCCTTCCTGGTTGAGTTGGTGGACGAAGAGGATCTGGCCAATGCGGTTGCGCTCAACGCGACTGTGTTCAACATGTCCAGCCTGATCGGGTATGCGCTCGCAGGCGTACTGATCGCAGCCGTGGGCGCGGGCGCGACCATGGTCTTCAATTCGCTGACGTATGTGGCCCCGATTGCGGCGCTGTTGCTGATTCGTGTGCCGGACGTGGCGGCGGAGCGGTCGGCCGGTAGCCAGGAAGCGCGACCCGCGTTCAAGGACGCGATCTGGGAAGGGTTGGCGGCGCTGGTGCGGCAGCCGCACGTGCTGGGTGTGATGAGCCTAATGGCGATCGTGGGCGGCCTCGCCTTCCCCGTCTTCGGCATGATGCCCGCGTTTGCGGAGGAAGTCATGCAGGCTGGGTCCATCGGGCTTGGGATTCTGCTGGCTGCCGGCGCGTTGGGCTCGGTGCTGGGCACGGTTGCGGTCGCGAAGCTGGACTCGATCGGGCGTGGCCGCACGCTCACCGTCGCCAGTATCGCGCTGCCGCTCGCAGTGCTGGCTTTTGGTTTTACGAACGATCTATGGGTGGCCTGTGCGCTATTGGTGATCATTGGGTTGGCTCTGCTTGTGTTGCAGAGTATGGCGATCACACTTGTGCAGGTGCAAACGGACAACCGCGTGCGCGGGCGGGTGATGACCATCTACAGCCAGCTTCACGCCGGTTCGGACACGATGAGCAATGTGTTCGTGGGGTCATTGGCTGTGTATATCGGCCTGCCGGCCGCGCTGGGTCTGGGCGCCGCGTTTTCCCTCGTGTACGCCGTGGGCCTGCGCTTGGCGATGCCGGCCGTGTCGCGCATGGAATAGGCGTCGGAAGAAAATGGGGATGGGCAACATGATGCGGCATGTGCCGCCGGCGGCAACACCCGTTGACTGGACTGCGCAGCGGGCCGCATTTTCCGGGCAGCCGGCGGATGTGACACGGTTCCGCTCTGCGCTGGAAGGGTACTTGGGCGCGCCGGCCTGTTTTCTCGCGTCGTCGGGTCGCACGGCGCTCTTCATGTTGTTGAGCACGTTGCGTGCGGGCACACCGGACGCCGCGCGCCGGGAAGTCGTGCTGCCCGCGTATACGTGCCCCTCCCTGGCCAAGGTCATCATCGACTCGCACCTACAGCCTCGCTTCGTGGATGTGGGCCCGTACACGATGTCCTACAACGTGACGGAACTGGCTACTGCCGTGTCGCCGCGCACGTTGGCTGTGATTCTCGTGCACCCGTTCGGCATTCCGCATGCGCTTGATGCAGTGGCGCAGCTGGCGCACGCGCAAGGCGCGCTCGTGATCGAGGACGCCGCGCAGTCGATGGGCGCAAAGGCGGGTGGACGCTTCGTAGGTACATCGGCGGATTTCGGTCTGTTCAGCCTCGGCCCTGGCAAGCCGCTGTCCACCGGGGGCGGTGGGTTCGTGTGCACGTCGAACAGTGCGGCCGCGGAGCTTCTACGGCGTGCGTGGGACAATCTGCCGGCGTCCTCGCCGGTCAGCTCGAAGATGGCGGCCATGCGACTGGGCATGATGGGCGCGGCGTTTCATCCGCGCGGATGGTGGCTTGCAACCCGCCTGGGCGCGCAACGCGTTGGCGAAAATGAGGCAAGCTGGGGATATTCGCTGCGTGGTTTGTCTGCGGCGCAGGCGGCCGCTGGGCTCGTCCTCCTTCCCCGGCTGGACGGGATCAATGCTGCGCGGCGAAGGCGGGGCGAGCAGCTCACTGCTGCGCTGAAGGGGTTGACCGGCGTCCACCTGCCGGGTGCATTGCACTCGGGCGAGGGTCGTGCATCCAGCGGCGACGGTGTTGACCGGGAGTCGATCTTTCTGCGCTATCCTGTGATATTTGATTCGGAAAACATGCGTGATGCCGCTGCGCAGCGGTTGAACCAGGCAGGTATCGGCGCAGGCAGAATGTATCGCAAAAGCTTGGCTACGATGTTTGCAGACTACGCCGATGGCGTCTATCCTGGAGCCGAGCATGTGGCGTGCAGTCTGCTTACGTTGCCCACGAACCACTACGTGGACGACGATGACATTGGCAGGATGGCGGAGGTATCTGGCGGATTTGGTGCAGACCGAATCCGAACGGGGACGATCCGCGGATTCACAGGCCTGACCGGCAGGGCTCGACCGCAGACAGCGCCGGCGGGTCACACGCTCCACAGTCAACCGGTGACAGTTTGTCATCGACACCAGCAAAGAAGAGGCGAATATGAACGAAGACGACAAGGCCAAGCGGGACGATTCTGCGCGCCGGGCGGCGACGCTGTTGCTTCAGGGATTTCACTGATCAGAAGCGGTTCTGCTCGCGGTCGGCGAGCATGAGTTTGGCGCTGTGGATGAGCAAGCGCTGCGCATGTCGAACGCATTCTGCGGCGGCGTGGCCAGCTCACACGCGGAGATGTGCGGCGCCCTGAGCGCGGGCGTCATGGTCATCGGCGCGCGCTATGGCCGGATATCGGCGACGGAAGATGACAAGGCGAGTTTGAAAGCTGCTGCCGAATTTCGCAGGCGCTTCATCGAGCGGTTCGGCGCCACGAAATGCGATGACGTGCGAATTCCCGGCAAGAAGTGCACGTGGGTCGTCGAGGATACGTCACACCTGTTGATCGACGTTCTGGACGAGGACTGGCCGAAGATCGTGGGCGAAGCCGAGGCCTAGCGGGGGCGGACGGCGGCAGGCATCGACAAGCCTGGAACCAGTGCCGGATGACGTCAAGTCGCTATGCACCCCCGGCCTTCGGGAGGTTCGCCGATTCTAGATCGGACGCCTTCCGAAGGCCGGGGGTTCTGTCTTTCGTGCCGCGTGCGCTGCCGCTAGCCGGAGATGCGGCCCACGGACCACTTGGTGACAGGCGCGATGTGCTGCGGATCGATGCGGTCCTTGTAGTGGATCGCGATGTTGAGCAGGCTGTCCAGCAGGGAGTCGCTGAGATTGTGCGGCTCCAGCCCGAGGGCGAGCAAGTTGGTGCGCTTGGCGTTGTAGTAGTGCTCCTCCGCCTCGATACGGGGATTCTCCACATTCTGGATCGTGGCGTGGATGCCGAGCTTCTCGCCGGCCTCGGCCACCTTCTGCGCCAGTTGCAATACGCTGAACTGCTCGGTGATCTGGTTGAAGACCTGCATGCGGCCCTTGGGCGCAGGATTGTCGATGGCGATCTCTATGCAGCGGACCGTATCGCGGATATCGATGAAGCCTCGCGTCTGGCCGCCCTTGCCATAGACCGTGAGCGGATGGCCGACTGCCGCCTGGATACAGAAGCGATTCAGAACGGTGCCGAAGGTCTCGTCGTAGTCCAGCCGGTTGACCAGGACTTCATCCTCCATCTCCAGGGTCTCATCCGTGTGGACGCCATACACCACGCCCTGATTCAGGTCCGTGGCGCGAAGGTCCCAGATGCGAGCCGAGAACATGATGTTGTTGCTGTCGTGTACCTTGGACAGATGATAGAAGGAGCCGGGCTGCTTGGGGAAGGGCAACGTGTCCGTGCGGCCATTGTGGGTGACGGTGATGTATCCTTCCTCAATGTCGATATTGGGCGTTCCGTATTCGCCCATGGTGCCCAGCTTCACCAGATGCGTGTCCGGAAACTCATCGCGCATGGCGTAGAGCAGATTGAGCGTGCCGGAGACGTTGGCGACCTGGGTCATCACGGCGTGCTCGCGGTCGATCATGGAGAAGGGGGCGGAGCGTTGCTCGCCGAAGTGGACGATGGCGTCGGGCCCAAATTCGCGCAGGGAGTTGATGAGGAACGGATAGTCACACAGGTCGCCCAGATAGAACGGAATGCGCTTGCCGGTCAGTTCATACCAGCGGTCGAGGCGTTTGCGCGTGGGCGAGATGGGCGTAAGGGACTCGATACCCAGCTCGTTGTCCCAGTGCCTGCGGATGAGGCTGTCCAGGATGGCCACATCGTGGCCTTGCTTCGAGAGATACATGGCCGTGGCAAATCCACAATAGCCGTCGCCGCCAACAATCATGACTCGCATAGATTCCTCCGGTTTGTGCAATGTTTGCGTTGTGCAATGCTTGGTTGTGAAGCGTTGACCGAATCGATTGGGGGACGCACGGGCTGTCCTGTGGTCGGAACTCGGTTAGTCCGATGCCTGTGAGCGCTGCGCCGCCTCTACAAGTTGCTCAATGGTCCGTTCAAGCGTCGTGACGCCGCCGAGCCGGATGCCCAAGGCGCGCAGATTTCGACATTCGAGCGGGTTGGCCGGCGGCGCCGGCGGCTGCGGCGGGGGCTGAACCGGCAGTCCTGCGAAGCGCCGGGCGATGCGCACAACGTCGGCGCCGGTGACATACAGGTCGCTCAGGTGTACGATGTCCAGTCCGTCGATTTCGTCATCTTGGCGGCTCAACAGGGCCCACACGACGCGGGCAACGTCGCCGCCATAGACTTCCGTGCCGCCGCGGGGGGAAGCGTCGTCCACGCCATCCAAGGCGTCCACCACCAGGTCCCACCACTTGGAGCGTTCGACCGGCCGCGCCAAACCATACACCCCGGTGGCGCGGACGCCAAATGTGCGCATGCCGTGTTGGCGCTCGAAACTGTACAGAAACGCTTCCACGGCCGCTTTGTACGCGCCATAGTGCGTGTCCGGCGACAGGGGATGCGTCTCGTCCAGCACGCGTCCCGGATCCGTACGAGAGAAGACCGCACGGCTGGACAGAAACACGAAACGGGCCACATGGGCCTGGGCAGCCAGGGTAAGCAGGCGCAGCGAGCCCATCACGTTGGCGTCCAACCAGGCGGGAAGATCATCCCCTTCCCCGCCGCGAAAGCGCCCCGGCGATGTGTTCATAGGCCATGTGCACGACAGCGTCCGCACCGTCGACCAGTCTGCGCAGCGCGTCCTCGGAGCGCAAATCGCCGGCAATCCAATCGATGGGCGCGTCGAACCCTTCCTTGTCTGATCCATCACGCGCCAGCGCGCGCACGTGCGCGCCGCCCTTACTGCAGTTCGGCCACGACGAAGCGGCCCACGAAGCCGGTGGCGCCCGTCACGGCGATGGTTTGGCCGGTCTCTGGCGTGTTCATTGGCGCAGTGGGGGCGGAAGGCTGACGCTGTGCAGAGAGTCCACGACGTCGTCCGCGCCGGCGTCGTAGAGGTCGGCCGCTTCCACCGATGTGGTCAGGCCGATGACCCAGCCGATGCCCGAATCGCACGCGTCGGAGACGCCGGCTGCGCTGTCTTCGATGACGATGCAATCGGCGGGCTCGGCCCCAAGCATTTCGGCGGCGCGCGAGTGGATTTTGCGGTCCGTGACCGGGTCAACGATGTCCACAGCGGTCAGAATCAATTCGAAGACGGCGGGCACTCGAGCCATCTCCAGGGTCTTGAGCAGGCGGATGCGCCGGCCGCGGGACGCGATCGCCGTGTACCAGCCGAGCGCCTGGGCTCTGCGCACGAGTTCGGCGACGCCGGGAACCGGGACCAGAGTCATGGCGCCGATCTCGAAGAAGAGCTCGGTCTTGCGCGCGAGCAGGCGGCGTTTCATGGCCTCGTCGAGCGTCTCGGATGAAATCAAGCCGGAGCCCGTCCACTCCGCGTAGAGTTCATCGAGCGTGCGGCCGACGATCTGCCGGTGGTCGCCCGCGAGCCGGACGCCGAGCGCCTCGTCGAGGGCTGCGTTCCAGCTTTCGAAGTGGACGCGTTCCGTGTCGACGACGACGCCGTCGAAGTCCAGGATCAGGACGCGGCGAGGCGCGCCGCCGTTGTCGCTAGCTGACATGGCCGCCCTCCGGCAAAGGTAGGTTCGGCGGCAACTCGCCCTGTTCGAGCACGCGCCACCAGAGGTCGATC
The DNA here is from genome assembly GCA_963752485.1 of uncultured Chloroflexia bacterium. Lineage (GTDB taxonomy): Bacteria > Chloroflexota > Anaerolineae > Caldilineales > Caldilineaceae > JASGTU01. Next base: position 158,928 of record CAVVYP010000004.1, on the reverse strand, counting down.
AGAGGCTGCAAGCTGGTTGCGCTTGGGGTGGTTCGGCTCCCATGGCTTCTCGTACTGGTAGTGGATGACGTGAATGCTGTTCCAGTCCCAGAGCCCAGGCAGGTTGAACCAGACGTACTGAAGCGTGTTGAAGATGTAGGGCAGTCCGTGCCAATCCGGGAAGTACGCCTGTAGGAACGTCTGGTCGGTGCGCCGCCAGAATACGCCGGGTTGGTCCAGGCGGGCAAGCATGTCGTCGAAGGTCTTGCGGCTGGGCTCCGCGACGAATACGCCGCTGTTCATGCGGTGGAAATCGCTCAATGACTCGTAGACGTTGGGTGCTGCGACGAATTCGGGGTACGCCGAAGAGGCGGTCGATGTTCTGCACGATGAGCATGTCCGCGTCCAGGAAGACGACCTTCTCGTACTGGTCGAGCTCCCATAGACTGAGCTTGGCGAAGTTGTCGAGCGGGTCGTGAAAGACCGGCTTGTTGCCCTTTGTGAAGGGAGCCGCAGCATGCTGGGCTTGCCTGCTGTGACGGGCGCGAAATTCGCTGGAGAGGGGCAGCGGATCCACGAAGAGGATGCGGCATCCGAGCGATTCCAACTCGGCCAGGCCGGGAACGTCGCGCACGGCCAGGACGGTGAGCGGCCATTGCGCCCCGGTCATGATGAGGGACCGGGCCAGGGCCCTGGCGGCGAGGGCGTAGTCCTCGTTGGTGACCAACGTGACATAACTGTACATAGGCTGCTCGCGTCTGTCCTTATCTCTGTTGTTGACCGAAAGGAATGTACCGCAGAATGGGGAGCGGCGCAATTGGAGCCCGGCCCGCGCCCGTATCGGGCCGCCGTAGGCAAAGAATCGGCATCGATGCAGTTTGTTGTAGAATATCCGCAGCGCACTTGCCCTGCTCTGCTCGAGGCATCCCAACTCACAACTCCGCAGGAGAGACGAATGGCAACTATCGAATCCGTATTGCTGACTGTGCCCTATTCCGGCGAGCACCGGCGACGTTTGGAGGACGCATTCGCCGGGGCCGAATTGCTGTGGCGCGAGCGAGGCGATGCGCAAGGGATCGCAGAAGCCCTGGAGGTCGTCGATGTGGCGATTCTCGGCGGTGATCTGGATGCGCGCTTCCTGTCCGCGCCCACGTTGCGCTGGATCCACTGCGACCATGCCGGCCTGGAGAAGTCGGCCATGCCGCAGCTCTTCGATACGAACCTTCTAGTAACCGGCTCTGCAGGTCGCTCGGCTCCGGCGTTGGCCGAGCACGTGATCTTCTTCATGCTGGCGCTGGCCTATGAGTTTCCGCGGTTTCTCGACGCTCAGCGCGCACACCAGTGGGGCATTCCGGATCAGGATGCGCTGCGCGGTCTGTACGGCCGGACGGCAGGCATCCTGGGCATGGGGAACACAGGCAAAGAGGTCGCTGTGCGCGCACATGCGCACGGTATCCGCGTGCTATCGTTTTCCCGGCGGCTGCCGGATCCGTCGCTCCCCATCGACGAGGCATTCACGGATCGACCGGATGGGCTGAATGCTTTGCTGCGCCAGTCCGACTTCCTGGTCGTGGCGCTGCCGCTGAGCGACAGTACGTATCACCTGATTGGGGAACGGGAACTGGCCTTGATGAAGCCGGGCGGCTATTTTGTCAATTTGGGCCGCGGCGCGGTGGTGGACGAGGCGGCCTTGGCGCGGGCGTTGCAGGACGGTCGTTTGGCCGGCGCGGGGCTGGACACATTCGAGACGGAGCCTCTGCCCAAGGAGAGTCCGTTGTGGGACCTGCCCAACGTGTTGATCACGCCGCATGTGACGCCGCAGGTGCCCGACAGGACGGGTCGCTCACTGGAAATCATTTGCGACAATATCGAACGGTATCGGAAGGGCGAACCGCTGCGCAACGCACTGACCCCTACGGACATGTACTCGCCGAGGGCACAAGCATGACGACCATCGAGACGGCTCGCCAGTCGCTGTCGGTCTCGCGCCTGGGGGCGTCGAACCCGCTGCCGGTCTACCGCTGGCAACAACCCACCAAGTTTCTGCCTGCGCCGCCCTCTCCGGAGCTGACGCCGGAGGAGGCGGATGGCGCCTTTCAGTGGGGCGCAGCTTCGATCCTGCCCTACCAGGTGCAGGATGACTATGATCGCGCGCAAGCACCGGGCGCGCTGGACGTGGTGACCGTGGAGAACGAGCACCTGCGCTTCACGGTCTTGCCCCAGTACGGCGGTCGCATGGCTTCCCTGGTCGACAAGGCGGACGGCCGCGAGCTGTTGTTCCGCAACCCCGTGTTCCAACCGGCCAACCTGGCTTCGCTCAACGCGTGGTTTTCCGGCGGGATCGAATGGAACGGTCTGATTCCGGGGCATTCGCCGTTCACGTGCAGCCCCGTGTTCGTCGCGGTTGTGGACACGGAGATGGGTCCGATACTACGCCTGTACGAATACGACCGTATCCGTGAGTCGGCATGGCAAGTGGACCTCTTCCTGCCCGAGGATGAAGCCCGGCTCTGGATACACATCTCGCTGACGAATCCGAACGCTGAAGCGGTCCCGTGCTACTGGTGGACGAACATCGCAGCGCCCCTAGAAGAGGGCACGCGGGTGCTCAGTCCGGCGGACTACAGCATCGAGCACGTGTTGCCGGACAATCATCTGGCTCCGTTCGAGTTCCCGCATGGGCACGGCTTCGACGGCAGCTATCCGAACCACTACCGTGACTCGGCGTCCGTGTTCTATCGCAAGCCGGGCCGCGTCCGGCCGTGGATCGCGTCGTTCCAGGGCGACGGCGCAGGACTGTTCGAGACATCCACAGGCACGCTGGCGGGGCGCAAGCTGTTCACATGGGGCACGGGGCCGGGCGGCCGACGCTGGACAGACCTCTTGTCGCTGCCGGGGGAGGGCGCGTACATTGAACTGCAGGCGGGCGTAGCGCCCACCCAGAATCAGGAATTCGCGCTGGGTGGCGGCGAGACGCTGCAGTGGACCGAATGCATCTGCCCCATGCGCATCGACCCTGCGCAGGGACACGACCCGGACTACGCGGCTGCATGTGCGGCGATGGAGACGATCGTGTTTGCGGAGGCGCCGGAGCGCCTGCTGGCCGAGCGGGATGCGTGGCTGGCGACGCAGGCGACTGCGCCCGTCAGCGAAACGCTGCACTTCGGGCGCGCCTGGGGCATGTTGCACGAACGCATGGCGGGCGCTCGCATCAGCCTGGGACTGCGCTTCGACGTGGCGCCGGCAGACGAAGCGTGTTGGGCGGAACTTCTGGACGGCGGCGCGTTTTCGCCGCAGACATTGGCGGAGTCACCGCGCACATGGGCCGTGTCCGATCGCTGGATGGGTGCGCTGGCGGAGTCGGCGCAGGCGCACGGAACGACGTGGCTGCATGAGTTGTTCCTGGGCGCCGGATTCCTGGACCGTGATCAGCGCACGAAGGCCAAGGAACACTTCCAGAGATCATCACGACTGCGCGACAATTACCTGGCGGATCGACACTTGGCGCTATTGCGCGTACTGGACGGCGACGCGCCTGCGGCATGGGAGAGCTACCGTAAAGCGTGGGCGAACGCAGACGGGAACACGCATCTGGCGGTGGAGATCTGCCGATTCTTGCAGGAAAACGGCATGAACGCCCAACTGGTTGCGTTTGTTTCGGAATTGCCGCCGGTGACGCGCGGCCACGAACGGATCCGCCTGGCGCAGGCCCAGGTGGCCCTGTTGCAGGGCGACTACGCGCAGGTGCTGGACGTGCTGAACGAGCGCTTCGCGACAATTCGTGAGGGCGAGACGCTTCTGACGGACCTGTGGTTTGCCGCTCACCGGCAGCAGGCGGCGCAAGAGAAGGGACGGCCCCTGACAGAGCAGGAAAGCGCCGATGTGGATCGGCGCAACCCGCCGCCGCAAAGAATCGATTTTCGCATGAAGACGGACATGAAGACGGACATGGAGAAGGACGCCGGCTGAGATAGGGTCCGTTCGCGCTCGCGTGCGTGCGGCTCGGCTAGGGCAGCGCGGCCAGGCTGCGTTCGATCGCTTCCTTGACTTGGGGCAGCCGGTCGCGCTGTCTGGGATACTCGAGGCGGTAGACGGGCGTGAAACCGGCCATGCGCGCGCAGAACGCAAGATGGCGAGCCAGCAGCGAGCGACCGAACAGTCGAGAACCGACCGTGTTGCCGGCAAGGGCCAGGGCGCCGGCGGCGAAGCCGAGGCGCGCGGTCTCGACGCTCCGTGTTTCCGGACGCGGTGTGCGCCAGGACGTAAACGGCGCGCAACGGCAGGTGTTCGTGGCCCAGGGACGCGGGCGGCTGTTGGGTGGCGGGCAGCTTGAACTGGGGATAATCGGGATGCACGCGTGTGCGTTCGCCGTGCGTGGAGACGGGCAGGATGTCGTCACTCGCCAGCTCGACCCGGGCGCCGCCGCCCTCGGCGAGGAAGCGCGCGAGCGTTGATTTGCCCAGTCCGGATTCACCGGCAAATGCGACGATTCCATGTTCAAGTCGCACGGCGCTTGCGTGCAGGCACCACGTGTTGCGCAGCGCGCATGCGAGGATGAGGGGCGCGCCCAGCAGCGCCATCACCAGGTCGTCGCTGTCCGTGGGCGAATGCCGGCGCAGGCAGGCAACGCGGTCGCCGCCCGGCGCTACAGCGAAGTCACCGATGCCCTCGAAACGCAGGAAATACCGCTCACCGGCAACGCGGCAGGTCATGGACACCTGCGTGTTCCCTATCCACACGGGGCTGTCGAAGAGCGTATGTACGTCTGTATCGAAATCGGCCCCTCCCGCGCCTGGATCGTCGCCGCGTGCGTCCGCCGCGGGCCACTCCACGCCTGTCTCCCACCGCACAGTGCGCTCCGCTTCGCGCATGCGAAATGGGTCGAGCCAGGGCGTGCGCAGGTCGGTGAATATCTGTTGTCCGGCGATGTGGTATACGCGGCATCGGATCGCCGCGCCCGGTCGCGACGGCGCATGCGCAAGAACGGTCACCGGCCCGTCGCGCCCGGGCGATTGCGTCTGGCTGTGTTCTGGGTCGATCATGGGCATAGCGCTTGATTCGGACTCAGTGCCGCGTGTGCACGGACAGCGGGGGCTGCAGGGAAAAGGTAGGACTCGTCAAACCGCGCCGCCGGCAAGCCAAAGGAAATCCGGCAATCACCGATTGCCGGATGGATAGTTCGTCTAGGGGTTGAGATCAATAGATCTCCGATGCCGCTCTGCGGGGGTCTGCCGGTCGGAGGCGACACATCTGCGGTGCAGCAACCGCATCTGACATGATGGCATTTCGGCTACAACGGACGAATACTTGCGGGCTGATTACTATGGATCAATCAAGTCGAGACAATTGCTGTGGACTGTACACTACGGGTTAATCAGGTCTGAACCCAATCCGGAATCTTTGCTGTCGAAGGAACCGAAGAGCGTCAGGCTGCGCAGATCCCCGTGGTATGTTAGCTTCGGCTTGGCGTAGGGCAGCTTCCGCGTCCGGGGCTGCTCACCTGGTTGCGCGCTGTCCACGCGATCTGGACTGCACTGCGGCTCTTGATTCTCAGAATTCATGAGAACGACTCCCTTTTATCCCCGGTTTTTGTATTTGCGCCGGAACCGGCCACGCTATCGGCCCATGCGTCCAGCGCAATACACCAGTCGCCGACCAGAAAGGAGCGTCTGGATTTGCGCGTGATGTTCAGCTGCTTCGGTAGTTCCGACTCCATCCATTCGCGACGGACATAGCGTGTCCATGTTGCGTCCGGTCTTGCGATTAGGGCCGCCAGCCGATCCCTATCGCGGTCCATCCCGGCCTGGAATAGTGGAGTGTAGACTGTGCGCTGAATCTGTCCGATCACGGCATTCGGCAGCCGGCCGCACATTCCTTTGCGTAGAATATACTTCATGTAGCCGTGATTGTAAAGTAGATACGACGGGATCGCGAGCATGAACTCAACGAGCCTGCGATCGAAATAGGGGCGGCGCAATTCGACGCCTTCCAGCGCCGCGAAATAGCGCTCGGCCGCCATCACCCATTTGATGCCGCTGGTGAATACGCCTTGATGGCGAAGTGATTGCGACGCGACGATCGACCGCGAGTCGCCGGCTGCGTCGTTGAGCAGGTCCAGCGTAGCGGACTTCAACCACGGGTACTCGTCGCGGGTGTAAGTAGTGGGGCCGGAGCTCTGCGTGCGAAGCGCAACATCTGACCCGCCAGGCGGCGCAGGCTCAGGTACAGGAAGAGGGGCTCGGCCTGCCGCCGATGGGCGGGCGAGGCGAAGCGCGCCAGCTCGACAAGCGCCGCGGGGAGCTTCCCGTCGCGCAGAAGGTCGTAGAGCCACTCCGTGTTGCCGGTATACAAGTTGTCGCTTTCCGCGCCGGTGAAGATGACGCGCGAACCGGTGAGGTGCGCGATGCGGTAGCACCTCTGTGCGAGCAGGCGATACATGTTGATGTCGGGCCGGTTCGGGTTCTGCGGCCACTCTTCCAGCCTGTTGCGCGGCCAGCACGTATCTCCGTTGAAGCGGAGCGAATTGAGCGGCAGTCCTGCGGCCATGGCGTTGATGCGCCGGCTCTCGTCGACGCTGGACAGCTCCTTGAACACGTAGGAGACGGTGTTCAGGCGTTGAGGATGTGGTGAGGATGTGAGCATCTGCGCCGCCAGCGCGGCAAGCGACGTGGAGTCGAGGCCGCCGCTCATCTGCACGGCGGGCGGGCCGGCGGCGCGCATTCGGCAGCGCACGCTCTCCGCCAGCAATTCGCGGAAATGCTCGGCATATTCGCCGTCCGTGCGGTAGCGAATGCGCGTGCTCGCCGGTTCCCGATAGGGCCACGTCGCGACGCTCTCGCGCGTGATACGCATACACGTGGCGGGGCGCAGTTCGCTGACATCCTGGAAGAAGGTGTCGCCGGGCTGCGGTTCGCGTATGGTGAAATAGCGCGCCATGGTGAGTTCGTTGAGCGAAGATCGTACAGCAGGATGTGCGAGCACAGCCTGCTCTTCGGACGCTACGACCAGGCAGCGGCTGTCACAGAAGTAGTAGAGTGTGCGTGCGCCGAGGGGGTCGCGATAACATAGCACCAATTGCCGGACCGGATCGCAGATCACGCAGGCGAAGGAGCCCACGATGCGTTCGACGAAGCGCTCGCCCCATTGTTGGTAGGCGCGGAGCACTAGCTCGACATCCGAGATGCTGCGTCTGTTCGGCGCATGAGTGTCCAGGGCGGCGGCGAGTTCTTCTCGATTGTCGATGCGGCCGTCCAGTAGGGCCCAGTATGGGCTGTCCGCAAGGGTATGCGGCTGCGCTACGTCGATTTCCTCCGGCGTTGTCCAAAACAACTGCGCGCCCAGTCCCATGTTGTCGAGAAGGCGGACTGCGGCCCCGTCCGGTCCGCGATGGCGCATGGTAGCCAGGACGGCTTCGAACTGCGCCCTCTCAACGGGATCACCTGTGCGGTTGAACAGCGCAGCGACGGCGGTCAAGAACGATGCTCCGATTGGGGGGATGGCTGCGTGGGTCGAAAAGAAACATGCCACAGGGACGTTGATACTTGGCGCCCCTGTGGCATGTGCATGGCCTTACGGAGTGACGGCTACGGTTGAACCATCATGGTGGGGTCACCCAGTATCGTCATGCCGGACAGGACGTCGTACACGAACGGATAGCGGACGCTAAGATCTTCTTTGGCCTGTTGTACAGCCTGGCCCAGCGTCATCCCCGGTTGCGTCACGTAGGGCGCCAGCTTCTCATCCAGGAGTGTAGAATGGGTGGGATTGGAGCGTGTCGTCGTGCCTAGCACCGCGGCTGCGCCGTAGTCTCCACCCACGAGGAACTCAAGCGCCATGGTGTTTGAAGAGGGGTTGGCATACGAGTTGGTGAAGCATCCCCACTGGGAGACGACCGTAGGTCGACCGGCGTTGGTCAGGGTCTCCACGTCCGCGGTCGTCAGGATACTGGGTCTGCCCCAGAAGCCTTCGTCAGAGTGGCCTGCGAAGTTGGCCCAGGCCACGCCTCCGTTGATGGCTGCCATGACGGTCTCGCGTGCGTCGCTGGCCCCGACCTCGTCCACATAGGCCGTCTCGTAGCTCCAGCCGTCCGGCAGTCTCGCAATGAACCGCTCATTGGGCACGGTGAAGTCAAGCGAGAGTTGGCTGTCGTAGGCGTCGGCCGTGAAGACCGCGGTGCTGCGCATAGTCCTTGTTGTCGTAGTCGAGGTACTTCTGCACCAGCCTCGCCGCCTCCGAAGTGGTGCGGAAGGGCAGGCGGCCCAGCGCCAGGTTGGGAATCCTGTTGCCGTCTATGACGCCGTCGCCATTCGTATCCTCAATGTCCACCAGCAGCGGATCTGCCGGCGAGGAGAGGAACACACCGTCGGACGGGTAGAACTCGTAGTACGAAGGGATGAAACTGATGCTGCCCAGATTCTTATAGTCGAGATAGTCTACCGTGTCGCCGCCGCCGAGCAGGACGTACTCGACGCCCATCTCCGCCACAGCATCTGCGATGTAGGCTCGGATGGCGTCCGGGCCGAAGATGCCGTTGCCGTAGACCTGGTATACATCCTCGACGTTGACCAGAAGTGTGCTGAAGCCCTGGTATTCACGGTGCGATTGGAGGGGCCCGAGCGCAATCATGAAGTCGGGGTGCGAGATCATGAGAAGGTCGACGTCGCCATCCACGATGAGGTCGCCGGGGGTATGCGCCGGCGCCACTTGCGGAGTGATGCGAGCATCCTGGCTCATGACGAAGTACTGGTGCTCTGTCCCGTCGGTCGCGCCGCGGAAGCTGACGGTGAATGTGCCGTCACCGGCGGACTCTACGAAGCCGGCCAGCCGGGTCAGGCTCGACGAGCCATCTTCAGCGTCCAGCCGGTAGACCGTGACCTCGTCGGTGGACAGATTCCCCACAGTGAACTTCTCGCCGGCAGCGACGAACGACAGGTAGCTACCGTCATAGGCGGAGAACGCACGCGGGTACTGGACATCGACGTCGTTCAGGTAGAGGAAGTCGTAGCGCAGCCCGTCACACGTCTGCTTCAGACGCAGCGTTACCGTGTTGTCCCCGTCTTGCAGGTTGGCGCCGGACACGCTGGCCTTGTGGACCGTGAGACCGTCGAACGAGTCACTGAGCGCGAGCTCGCCGTTGATCTCCAGATCGAAGAAGTGGTCGGGATTGCAGTAGCGGTCGGCGCTGCCCCATACCTCTGCGTCGACGCTGGCGGGTCCGGCTTCGGGCACATGGTTGTCGACGACAAAGGACTTGGTTGTCCAGTTGGGCAGGGTTGCGTTGCCTGGCCAGTAGAGGCGAGACCAGAACCAGCCCTCTTCGCCATAGGGCGGCGTGCGCACGATGTCGGTATTCTCCTCCAGATGAATAGATTCAGTGTACGCGACAGGCGCAACGGCCCCGTCCGCAATGGCGCGTTCGTCGGATACGATGCGCTCGGCCGCGTCTGGATTGACTTCCAAGTAGTAAACGTTGGTCTTGGTGTAGCGCGTGTCCACGCCTTCGCAGAAGAACTCGATATATGCGCCGTCGCCGAAGGAACTCTGGCTATGGACGAAGATTTCGATCGGTTCACCGTCGTTGATCACGGCCAGCGAGCTTGCGGCGATGCCGCCGGCGTCAACGCCGCCAGCCAGCAGGTCCGCGTGCGTCACGCGGCAGATGCCTGTTTCCTCGACGCGCAGCTCGGCCAGGCGCGGACCTGGAACGTATTCCGGCGTCAACGGGCTTTCCGAATCGGAGCCGGACGAGAAGGGCGACGCCACGAGCGGGAGCAGCACGTCGTTCTCGCTGCTGGTTTCGTCATCCCACAGGATATTGCCATATTGTGGTGCAAAGGGAGCATTCGCCTGGCCTGCGCCGGACACCGTCGCCAGTTCGGCAGCCGCGGCAGCGACGACCCTGGAGTCCGCTGCCGTACGCTGCGCGTCGAGAGCATCACTCTCCGCAGCCACCGCCGCCCAGTCGATGGGCGTGGGGGCCGGTCGCTCGCCATAGACTTGTCCGATCTGGTACGGGCCGTGCAGTCGGGTAACGCCGGCGACGCCCACCTCTTCGAGGTAGACGGTCTGGCCGGGAATGCTGCCGCTGGGTACGGACAGGCTGTAGTCGGTCGGCTCCATGGAGTCGACCACGGACGAGACCAGGAACTCGGCATTGAGCTGCGTCAGGTTGGCCGGGTCGTCACCGGCGTAGAGGTTGAATCCGGCGTTGGCGACTTCCGTGGACGTGGTCCACTCGAAGCGTGTGCTGCCGCCGTCCTGGCCGGAGGCGAACCTGCCGAGCGTGATGGGCGTCGTCTGGTTGCAGATGAAGTGCTTCCGTCCACATAGCGGGTGGGCAGATCGAATCCACCGTCGACAAGCGGCTGCACCTGGCTCGGTGAGTCAGAAGGAAATACTTGATCGATCGTTATGATCGCTTCAAAAATTCCGCCGGGCGGCAACGGGATTGGCGTTCCCGAACCGTTTTCCAGTACACAGACAACATGAACCGGTGCAGGCGTCGCAACCAACTGGCATACGACGGTTCCGCCCGGGATGTTCGTCACGGCGGGAATATAGTCAAGTGGGTCCGTGAACGCGTAGAGATCGTTCTGCAAGACCCCCGAGGGCAACGTCACCGTGAACAATGCTGACCCCGAGACACGCGTCGCCTGGGCCAATGTATCGTCGTTCGTCATACCGGCGATGACAACAGCAGTGTTGGAATTCGGATTGTCTGCGCCGCAGACCGCGCCGATTGCCACCAACGGTTTTCGCGCGTTGAAGTATTCGCACCGCGCGACCGACGATTGGTTGAGATTGCTCAGCGTGAACTGCTTGTCGTTTGTTGTCGAGGGAGTAAAGGTGCCGCCATCCGGATTCGAACACGTGATCTGCTTGAGATAGTATTCGTCGGTCTGCACGCCAGGGTCGGGCAACTCTTCTACGACCACGGATGATTGGGCGCCCGACAATTGGACGGGGACGTATTGCCAGGAGAAGCGGACACGTCCCTGCGCATCCGTGTCCGCCTGCACTACGTCTGCGGGAGCGGCAGTGTCATCCGGCGTTGTCCACGTGAAATCGTTGGGGCCACCGGTCACATTCAATGTGGGGTTGCCTTCCATTGCCCATCCGGTATTCGTCGCCCAGTTCGGGTCGAAACCAGGAGCAAGGGGATTGCCGACGGCTGCCGAGTTGGTGTCATCCACATATTTGAAGACGTCCACAGTGGCGCCGCAGAGCTGCGTCACCAGTTGCTTCAGACCAGCGGCAAACTCCTCGGCAGTGGCGCCAGTGAAGTCAGCGGTGCCCACTGACCCGTCGGGAACGGGATACTGATCGGGTCCGCTGACGGCAATCACAGTCTGTTTGTCAAGGGACGGGTTGGGTGTTCCAACGAAGAAGATGTGGCTATTCGCGTTCCTAATTGTGTTGGCATTGGGGATCGCTGCAGTAACGGAAATATCCTCATCGTCGTCGTCGGTCCCTACCACGCTGACAGAGGTGTTGCCTACCGCCGTGGGGTTGCCGTCCGTGAAGAAGACCACCAGCGGCGGGTACCCGGAAGCGTTGCCGATCTGGATCACCTGGTATAGGGCGCTCTGCCAGTTCGTGTAATAGAAGGGGTAACTGTAATCTTCCGGATCATAGAAGGCGTTACTCGGTCCCCCCCCGATGCCGTTATAAAGATATGTATTGAATGCGGTCACATAGCCCGCATTGATCGTCTGATAGGCCGTTGTTCCTCCCACGATCGCGCGGCGGCCCGTTCCGTTGAACTCGATAACGGCAATTTCCGTCCCCGTGCCTTGCAGTTCCGCAACCAGGCTCTGGGCGCCCGAGCGTACGTCCGCTGAAATATTCGATGCGCCAGGGCCCAAGCCTACAATGGATCCCGATTCATCCAATACAAGGATTACTCTGATGCCGCACGATTGGCTCAGGTCCGGGTTGGGAGTCAACGCAGAGCGATGTCACGAAGATGGTCGTCGACCCTTCGGGGAAGCCATTGGGAAGGACGGCGCCCGTGCCGCTTCCAGTGCCGGTACAGTTGTCCGTCTCGTATGCCTGGACGTACAGAGTGTGCCGTCTGTTCGTCGTGAGCCCCGTGGTCGGGACATTGTTCAACGTTTCCACATAAATACCTGGTGTCGTATGATCCGTGATATTGACGCAGGTTCCGCCACCCGGAGGAGGATCGGGGGTCGAATCGTCCCACTCGTAGACGATGCTTCGCCACGCCGTCGAACCTGAGATTTGGACTCTCACGGCGACGTCGATGGCGGCTCCGGAAGTGACGGCGATAGACGGCCGTTCACCAGAGGGCGCCGTAATGGCCGTCCACGGAAACGACCTCGATGGAGACAAACGCGGCTTGCACCGGCGTGTACGTGCCGAGAATCGGCAGTAGCGCCAGAACGAGACCCAATCCCACGACCGTAATGCGATGTATCAGTGTGCTGCGACGACTGTTCTTGGCTCTCATTGCCATTCCTCCTACGCCCTGTTGCCGCCCGTCATTGCGGGCCTATAGGCGTTGCTGTGTTGGTGACCTGGAACTCCCACCCGTGATCGTCTATACGTCACTCGCGCTTTGCCATAGATGCATAAAGTAATCGTCACGATCCATCAGTCGTAGCGTGTTCTGAGGCAAGACTGAATTGTCAAACGAGCGATAAACTGGTCCCGAACACGCAAGTGAGACAATTGTCGACGCGTGACTTGACGGAAAAGGGCGCTAGAGGCTTCGACGGCGACCGAGGATCACCATCAAACGATTCGTTGTCCATGCAGCCAAGTATACTGCAACGAGTCGCGCACAGTCAACCGGATTCTGCTCTCAGTCTCAACGTCGGGTGTGGCGCCTCCAATGTGGCCCATGAATGGTTGGACGGCATTGAATGTACATGGAGTGAACAATTCTGGAGGCGCGCCCGTGTACGCTACCGGGTCACACGAGTTGACTGGATGACTCTACGGCCGGTCCAAGCGCCTCGGTGGGACGCGCACGCATACGCTGTGCGGAAGGGATAACAGGAAGAGGAAATAGAAAGAGGAAATAGAAAGAGAAGGGGAGGGCGGTTTGTCCGCCCCCCCATTGCTCGCAAGAGATCTACTGGCCGGATGGATAGTCCGTCTATTGCCCTGCCAAAGAGCACAGTGGCCGCTCGTAGGGATAGCAGGAGAAGTCTATACAGCAGTTGACCGAGACGAAGTGGCTCTCGTCGTGCGCAGATATTACTTCACCCGTTTCCGTCGCCACGTTAACGGTGACCGTCGCGGTATTGAAGTACGTGTCTTTCGTGACCATAATAGGATCCTCAAGACCCTCAATTATGATCGCCTCCTGGGCAAGTGTTGTCAAGCCGTCGCTGTCAACGTCACAGACGAGAGCTGGGTAGTCAGCCGTCAGGTCGATATCGCTCAAGTCGGCCGGCGCCGAAAGGCCAGGTTCGTCCCAAACGAAGCCATCGAATCCCCATGGATCAGTCCACGATTGATATGTGGCGCTGTCGACCAAGCGGCATTCCCGTCGGATCTCTGGGTCACCGTCAGGTAGGTTGGCGATCTCGTTCACGACGAAGGGGACGCCTTTGCCCGTTTCGGGAACGTCATCTACGATTACGTTCAGCAGATCAGGCCCGCCATCCCTGCGCACGATGTACCGCCGATCGGGTTCGTCACCCGTCACTGCGGCGTCCTCTATCGAGTTGGCATCTTCCCGATCCTCTTCGGGAGTCTCGCCGGCTCCAAGCGTGAACTTCTGCATAGAGAGCTGCGGATCATCTGGACCACCCTCGACAAGGCAGAACGTAACTTTGTGGATCTTGCGGTTGAAGAACCTATCCTTGTGATAGAAACCGGGTGCGTGGAGACTGGAGTCTTCCACAGTATACGGGGGGTCGTACTCAAAGGCGCTGGCGCCTCGGCCAGTCTCCACGATCACGGCCCCAACTGCCTGGCCGTCCGCAATGGACAGAAGCTCCCAGTCGAAGAACAGCCATGCCCACGACCGGTTGATGCCGGACTCGGTGAGTTCGACGGACAATTCGCCGTTGGTGTGTATTCCGTCCAGCGACACGCCCAACACGCTGAGGCCAAACATGTACTTGCCGGCAAAAATCGTCGCGTCGCATGCATTGTCAGAGGGGTAGCTGCCGTACGCCAGGTAACTCGGCGTGGAGTATGTTGACGGCTGGCCCGCTACATCCGGACCAATCGCAGCGGTCAACGATTCCAAACCCGGTACCGACGAATCCCCCATGAGCGGAAGGAAGACCGCTGCGTCTCCATCCCCCTCCGCGGCCACCGGCAGTGAGCCGGCAAGTAGGCTGGACAGCAATACCGTTAGGACTAATGCAACTCCGATTGCTCTGAATCTCATCTTTGTTCCCTCCTCGACAGGTGACCCGTCTAGTCCGTACTCTGAGTGTACAGTCGTATCGTCCGATTCCGTGGGAATACTAGCCCGATCCGAACAACCAGCTCTCTACTAGCTACGACGTCATCCCGTACACTGTGTTTGCACCCGACAGCGTACCAAAGCGAAAGAACCCTGTCAATACGCTGCATTCATTTTTCTGGTTGGCGCGGCGACGAAGTGCTACGGGAGTGGGGCAATTTCAGCCAAGACGCCTGTTGAGCCGGATTCCCTTTGTCTTCCGACCTGAATCTAGGATGGAGGCGCGATCCAGTACTTTGCAAGCGACCACCATCTTCTAGGGCGTCCGCGCTACTCAGTCCGTGGCAGGCTTTGGCGGTCGGAGCAAGCACGTGCGGTTGTGGGTCACGATTTTCGGTTTATTTCTCCTGCAGACAGCCCAGACGTCTCAACGCCGCTCGGGTATGTGGGCACTGGATGGTCGAGCCAATAGAAAAGACAGAGCGGGGGGCGGACGAACCGCCCCCCCCTCTTCTCACAATCGGTCTTGTCGGATAGATTGTCCGCCTATCCACGCCCACCTAACAGCAACCCTGGCGTTCGACAGGATAGCAGGCCAAATCTCCGCAGCATGTCACACTGACGTAGTAGCTATCGTCCAGGTCGGAGGCCATGCCAGTGCCCGTCTCTCCCGTAGCGGTGGCCTGAGCCGTGTTGAAGTATGTGTCAAATGGAACCCATATGCTGAGTACATCTTCGATAATCACCACTTCAATCTCAGCCAGTGAGACCAAACCCTGTCCATTGATGTCACAGACGAGCACGGGGTAAGCGTCGTCCAGCACGATATTGCTTAGGTCTGCCGGCGTCTCGAGACCCGGCTGGTCCCACACATAGCCCACGAACCCCCACGGCTCAGTCCACGATTGATATGTGGCGCTGTCGACCAAGCGGCATTCCCGTCGAATCTCTGGGTCACCGTCAGGCAGGTTGGCGATCTCGTTCACAACGAAGGGCGCGCCATTGCCGTATCCGGGCTCGTCGCTAATAGATACGTTGTACAGACTGTCGGCGCCGATCTTGCGTACGACGTACCGCCAGATGGGTTCTTCCTCCGATACTGCGGCAACCTCTAGGCTGTTGGCGTCTCGCCAACCGAATTCATTCACCGGAATGGGGTCGTCACTTTCGCCGAATCCCTCGGTGAACTTCTGCACCTCGATTCTGAGA
Organism: uncultured Chloroflexia bacterium; assembly: GCA_963752485.1. Classification (GTDB taxonomy): domain Bacteria; phylum Chloroflexota; class Anaerolineae; order Caldilineales; family Caldilineaceae; genus JASGTU01. Next base: position 143,354 of record CAVVYP010000004.1, on the reverse strand, counting down.
TCGACCGGCTGCTCCTTCTGCTCGCGCAGCGTATCGATTTGCGGGGTATACTCCGGCTTGGGCGGCTTGTCGCATCCGCGCCAACATGCACCGCTCGCGTCACCGGCAGGTACATAGGGCGAACCGAGTTCGGCCAGCGCGTACTCGTCGTTGTAGAAGTAATTCCCGGTGTCCTCCATCTCGCGCGTGGCATCGTACTGCACGAACGTAATGTTTTCGGGCGTGAAGTCGGGACCCTCGGTGCGCTTGTTGTAGTACTGGTAGTTGAACGCAAACTCCACGACCGGGCGTGTGGCGCCATTGTATTCGGCAGTGGTGCTGCGAACGAAGAGCCAGAAGGGGTTGCCCATGTCCAGCTCGTAGCCGTCACCGGCCGTGTCGAAGTCACCGGAAGGGGGCTGCGTTCCATCCTGTGTCACGTTGACGCCCTGTCCGCCGGCATCGCCGTTTCCATCCCGGTAGACCGACACGTCGCCCCAGCCCCAGCGCCACCACGGTTTGATCCCATCCTCAAGCCCGTTGCGCAGGATGATGCCGGAATTCGGGTCGGCCCCATTCGGATGCCGTATCCGGGTTGTTGCCTAACCGGATCGTGTATTGGGCGTCGTCCGCAAACCGGCCGATGCGTGCACCCTCAGAGGTCACTTGATGCTTTCCGAACAACTCCATCTGGAAGTAGAGCCAATCTCCGTGTGACGTATAGCGAGCCCGAGTGATATCCACATATTCAAAATAGGGGCCGGAGTCCGTAGCAACGGCGGCGCCGGCAGCGGCAAATTCGCCGTCCGGACCCAACCCTGAGAGGAACGTCGCATCGTCCGGCGTGAACGACGGATAGGGCGGCGCCGGCTGCTCATCGATGGCGAGCTCGGCGAAGACCTGGTCTACCGGACGTTCGTAGGTCTCTGTCCAGTAGCTGTCGCAACCGGGTGCGCCAGGGCCGTCCGGATTAGCCTGGTTGACGTACCAATGAACCCCGCCGGTCTCCGTGTTGTAGAATTGGTTGTTGCCCGTGACGCAGTCCTCAATCCATTCTACGCCTTCCCAGACGTCGAGTCCCCATGCAGGTTGCAGCAACACCTCTTCCCCTGTTTCGTCACCGTGAACGTATGGCAAGAACAAGTGTGTGGGACCGTCTTGGTCTGAGCTATCTTCCGACTGCGCAGAAACCGGCATTGCGCCGGAAAAAGTGCTGGACAGGAGAAGCGCCAGCACAAGCGCCACCCCAAAAAGTCTGGTCTTCATATCTTACTCCTTGTGTAACATCGATGGTTGAATTGGTGGTGGAGTATGGTGGTGCGAAATGATCGACGAACATCCCAAATCCCTGCACACACGAGACGACAGCGCAGAGGGGGAAATCCGGCTGGTCACGTGCGCTACGACTCATTGACTCGCTCTCTGCTGCGGCATAGGGCCAATCCAGCGATTGGTCCCGCCAAACGGACGGTCAATGACCGCGCGTGCTGCGTATAGAGTATGCTGCCCAAGATTGTCGCAGGTAGAAGGCATCAGACGAGGCATCAGAGGAGGCATCAAAAGTGGCAGAATGACAAATAGGAGCGAAAATCGCCATTTCTTGGTGGTAGGTTAGGGTTGGATATGGCTGTAGGTCAGTTTTTCCTGGCGAGCACGCGCCCTCCTGCAAAGCGCTGGCGCCGGCCTTTCCGATGTGGTCGCGAATCTATGCGCGGTTTTTCCAGCGCGGCGGAAAGTGAATCCGGGCTGATCTGGTCCAAGCCCGGTGAGCAACATGTTGGCCCCCCAAGACAGTACGTCTCGGGGGGCGGTTACAGTGCGATCATCGGCTCTTGATACGGCAGGGGTACTTGAACGACATGGATCCCGCGCAGTAGCTTCACCGTAGTTGCGACCGTCGCGCGTTCGGGTTCGGGAATAGCGCTATTGGCTGATCGGGACATTCACAGCTTCGCCGAACCGACCCAACCAACGCCCTGCGACGACCGGCGCGCCGGCGCCTGCATTCACGACGTTCTGCCAATGGTGCAGGTTGTACTGCGGCGCATCTTTGCCCGCTTCGTCCGCTGGGTTGTTGTCGATCGCCATGCGCTCAGCCGGCGCGGAACCAGACGCGCATTTCGCCGGCGTCGCGGTTATCCCACAGCGCGTAGGGGATCGCCGTGACTTCAACGGTTGTTTGCGCCGGCGGCCGGTCGCGGCGGTAGAGCGTGCTGTCGTCCCAGCCCGCATCCTCTACCCTGCCGGCATGACCGCGCAGCACGGTCACGCCGCCCAGCAGGTCGTCGCTGTGCTCGGCGGTGAATTCCGGTACCCTATCCGGGTCCAGCGTGAGGCGGTCGAGTAGGATGCCGCCGTTGTCGACGCCCTCCATGCAATAGACGACCGGCCCGCACGCCACAGCCACGCGGCCCTGTAGCTGGCGCACATTGGGGTTGGCGTACACGACCTGCACGGGCATGTCCAGATCGAGTGTGACCGTGTCGCCGGGCTGCCATCCGCGTGCGATGGTGACGTACCCCTTGGTCGCTTGCACATCTTGCATCGGGCTGCCGTTGACGGCGATGCGCCACGATTCGCACCATCCCGGGATGCGCAACTGCAGGTCAAAATCCAGCCCAACGGGCGGGTGGAGGGCGATCTCGACATGGCCGTTCCAGGGATAGCTGGAGGCAACGCGCAGTCGTATCGGCTGCCCGTCGACGGTCACCGTCGCCTCGTTCTGCGCGTACTGGTGCACCCAAAGTCTGCCCTCGCCGGTGGAGTAGAAATAGTCACCGAGGCTGGCCAAGATGCGACTGAGGTTTGGCGGACAGCAGGGACAGCGGAACCACGGCGTGCGGTGGTGATCGCCCGCGCTCGCCAGCGGATTGACGTAGAAGAAGCTCTCACCGTCGAGCGACACGCCACTGATGAAGCCGTTGTACATCGTGCGCTCGATGACGTCGGCGTACTTGCCGTCGCCTTCAAATTGCAACAGCCGGTGGTTCCACATGATCAATGCGATGGCCGCGCAGGTTTCGGCGTAGGCGGTCTCGTCCGGCAGGTCATAGTCGAAGGTGAAGCCCTCGTTGTGGCGAGACGGACCAATGCCGCCGGTAAGATACATGCGCTGATGGACCAAGTTGTTCCAGAGCGCCTCGCAAGTCTCCAGGAGCGTGGGGTCGCCGTACTCGTGCGCCAGGTCGGCGACTCCGGCCATTAGGTACATCGCGCGCACAGCGTGGCCGACCACTTTGTCTTGTTCGCGGATCGGTGCGTGCGCCTGGCAGTATTCATAGCTGCGCGCCCAGAACTGCGCAGGGTCCTGGCCCCGCTCCCGCGCCTCCACATCGTAATAGTGCGGGTCGGAACGGCCGCGCTCCTCCACCATATACTTGCTCAACTCGAGATAGCGACGCTCACCGGTCTCATGATACAGACGCACAAGGGCCAGCTCAATCTCCGGGTGGCCGCCGTAGCCGCGTTTCTGGCCAGGTTCCGGGCCAAATATCCGGCCGATGTGGTCCCCATAGCGCGCCAGCGTGTCCAACAGCTTGGGGTCGCCCGTGGCCTTGTGATGCGCCACAGCGGCCTCCATGAGATGGCCGGCGCAATACATCTCGTGCCAGTCGCGCAGGTTCTTCCAGCGCATCTCTGGCTGGATCGCGGTGAAGTGCGTGTTGAGATAGCCGTCCGGCTGCTGTGCGCCGATGATTTTGCCGGCCACGTCGTCGACGATGGCGGCCAGCTCCGGGTCCGGATGGGTGATGAGCGAATAGCAGGCGGCTTCCAGCCACTTGGCCGGGTCGGAGTCGCCAAAGATGAGGACGATATCGGAAGGAACTTCACGCGTGAAGTCGAGGTCGAAGGCGTCAATGCGGCCCGTGTCCAGCAACATCTGATACATGTGCGGGATGGAGACCCTGCGGTTGATCTCCTGGCGCGGCGCCCAGAAGGCGTCATCCAGCGTCACGTCTGCAAAGGAGACGGGCGCCAACTGTCTTCGGGCGGTTGCAGGTGCGGAGTCATTTGTCATGGTGTACGAATCCTGTTCAGGTTGTGCCCGCTCTGGGGCGTGAACACGGCGTTTGGTGACGGGCAGCGTCTAGCCCTTGAGGCCGCTCAGCACGACGCCCTGGATGAAGTAGCGCTGTGCAAAGAAAAAGAGGATCGACGACAGGCAGGATCATCGCAGTTGAGGCCGCCATGAGCAGGTCATAGCGTGTGCGCATGACGCTGCGGAACGTGGCCAGCCCGATGGCCACGGTGAATTTTTCCGGCGAATTCAGGTAGAGCAACGGACCGATGAAATCATTCCATCCATTCAGGAACGTGAAGATCGCCACGGCGGCCAGCGCAGGCTTGGCGAGCGGCAACATGATATTCCAGTAGATGCGAAACTCGCTGCAACCGTCAATTCGAGCAGCGTCGGCCAGTTCTTCAGGCAAGGTGCGGAAGAATTGGCGCAGAAGGAAGATGTTGAATGCGCCGCCGCCGAAGAAGAACGGGACTGTCAGCGGCAGGAAGGTGTCAATCCACCTCAGGCGGCTGAAGATCACGAACTGGGGAACCATCAACACGAAATAGGGGACCATCATGGTCGACAACACGAGAATGAACCAGACGTCGCGTCCCCAGGAACTTGATGCGCGCAAAACCGTAGGCACAGAGCGAGGCCGACCCTAGAATGGCAATCAGATTCAATCGCGACAATGATCAGCGTGTTTGCTATATAGATGTTGAACGGCTTATAGGTCAGGGCGTCTACATAGTTCTGCGGCCGCCACGGATTCGGAATCCACTTGGGCGGGAAGATGAAGATGTCGTTCTCCGGCTTGAAGGAGCTGCTGACCAGCCATAGAAAGGGCATGATCATGACGACCGCGCCGCCCATCAGCAGAGACCCAGATCAGGGCGCGCCACCAGAACTCGCTGTTTCGCAGCCGGGAGCCCATACGCGAACTTAGTGGATGCCTGGGACTCAGCGTAGTCGAACTGCGTTGTACTTGGTCCACACTTGTCATGAGCTGCTCTCCACCCGAACTCGCTTGGACAGGCGCACGGCATTAGGTTGTCTTCATAGTGAACCATCCCGCCTACGTAACGGAAGATCAGTGCGGTCAGCCCTAGAATGATCAGAAACAGGACCCAGGCCAAGCGTGCGCAGAGTAGCCCATGTCCAAATACTGAAATCCGTTCCGGTATAGATAGAGGACATAGAATAGTGTGGCGTTCTGCGGTCCGCCGTCCGTGATGAGGAAGCCGGCCGTGAACACCTGAAATGTGCCGATGATACTCATGATCAGGTTGAAGAAGATCACCGGTGACAGTAGCGGCAGAGTCACGTTCAATAGCTGGCGCAGGCGACCGGCGCCGTCAATCTCGGCGGCTTCGTAGAAGGTCTTGGGGATCCCCTGCAGGCCCGCCAGATAGATGATCATGGCGCCGCCCAGCGCCCACAGGCTCATCATGATCAGCGCCCACAGAGCGTAGGTCGGGTCCTGTAGCCAAGCAACGCGGGGTACGCCGAAGGTGCGCAACACCGCATTGAACAATCCGAACTCGGTGTTGAAGATCCAAGCCCACAGCACGGCGCTCGCCACGGCCGGAACAATGCTCGGTAGATAGTACACGGTGCGGAAGAACGCGATGCCCCGCACCTTTGTATTGATCAGCAGAGCCAGCAGTAGGGCCAATACAAGGCCCAACGGCACCGATGCCATGGTATAGAGTGTGGTCACCTTGAGCGATTGCCAGAACAGCTTGTCTGACCAAAGCCGAACGAAGTTGTCGAACCCCACGTAGCGCGGCGGCCGAATTAGATTCCAGTCTGTGAAGGTCAGCCATACGGCAGTTAGGGCGGGGATGAGAAACCACAAGACGAAGCCCAAGATGAAGGGCATGATAAACAGGTAGCCGGTGATGTTTCGGCGCGTTGCGCTCGGCAGCGAACTGAACCAGCCCAGTTTCGCTGCGGATGCTTCGGAGGGTAGGGTGGTTGAGGCCATCGCAGGATCTCCCTGGGGAATAGAAACGAGGGTGGGAGGTCCCTCCCACCCTCGCTACGCTTACGTTCGAGCCTGTTCCTCCTCAAGAATGGCGTTTGCCTCCGGCACGGCCGTTGTCAACGCCTCTTCAGCGGTCATGTCGCCGATCCAAATGGCATCCAGCGCCGGGTTTAGGACCGAGGTGGCGCGGGGATAGCCGATGGGTGCGTAGAGCACCACGCCGAACTGCGGCAGGTACTCGGTAGCGATCTTGTAGTAGTCGGGCGGATGCACCCCTTCGCCGATCCACTCTGTCAGGCCCTCATCTGTCATAAGCGCGGTCTGGCTTGGCAACCACAGACCGGTGCGACAGAATTGCAACTGGTAGAAGGGAGTGGCAAGGAAGCGAACCCATTCCCACGCTTCGTCCGGATGCTTGCTACCGCTCATCGCCGAGTGAAGATGGGCCTGCATATTCGTGGCTACCTGGCTCATCATGGGCAGCACGCCGGTTCCGAGCGTGGCGTTCATGTTCTTCATCCAGTCAAGCGCCCAGGAGCCCTCGATGGCCATGGCCAGCTTGCCGGTCTCCAGCATCTGCGTGTTGGTCATACCGAGCCCTTCAAATGCGCTCGACTTCGGCATGACCTGTTCGACCAGCATCAGGTCGGCTAATTTCTGGATCGCCTCGATACCCTCGGGGCTGTCTAGATCGATCATGAGTGTCTCAGGATCGATCCACGTCCCCCCGTTGATGTTTACAGCGGCGGCGTTCACTGTGAGGTTCGGATAGTTCCAGTGAATGCCCCACGTGTCCACGTTTTCAATATCGAATCCGCTGTCGCCAGGGTGGTTGCCATTCGCGTCCTTGGTGAATGCGCGCCCTGTCTCGACAAACTGTTCCCAGGTCCATGCCTCGTTCGGGTCATTGCTTGGCGGCTCGATGCCCTCTGCCTCAAAGAGATCGGCATTGTAGTAGATATGGGGTGCGACCCAGCACGAACCGATGCCGTACCAGCGGTCATCCACCGTGCAGCGTTCCGTCTCCTGCGGCTGAATGAAATAGTCCTCCGCACCCACCAGGTCATCCAACTCTATCTTGTCGGTGATATCGAGCAGCAGTGCGTCGCGTACATACGTGCGGTAGTCGCCGCTGCCGACAAAGGCGGTGTCCGGCGGCGTACCCGCTGCCACGTTCGCCAGGAATTTCTCCGCATAGTTTTCCGGCGTATGTAGCCAGGTAACCGTGATTCCCGGATTCTCTTCTTCAAACACTTCAATCGCGGCGCGCACACCCTCATCCTCGCCCACGCCGCCCCAGCCCATAAACGAAATCTCGACCGCGTCCGCGCCCGGCGCCGCTCCTTCACCGGCGCCCGGTTGTCCCGCCGGCGCGGCGCAGGCGGCTAGCCCTGCTGCGCCGATAGTAACACCCGTCATTTGTAGGAAAATACGTCGCGAAATCTTGTGGCTAGACATGTCATCATCCTCCTTGATATTGAATGGCGACTTATGAACAGCAACAGAACGACATAGACAGCGACGATAACATCCGCACTAACTCAGGCGGCTTCCGGTTGCTTATGCAGCATGAAGCCGGCGGACACTCGCCGACGCTTGTAAGCACGTTTTCGCGAGTACGCTGCGAGGAATCCGCTCCACACGTTTCACGCACCACGAGTTCACCCTCGATCTTCAGTTCGTCCATCGGCTCATCGCCAGCGATCTGCCTGACAAGCAGCTCAGCGGCCGCATGTCCCATCTCATAGACCGGCATGGTCACGGTCGTTATCTGGGGGCGAAAGATGCGGGTGAAGTCGCGATTGTCATAGCCGACCACCGCCATGTGTTCAGGGACTGTCATGCCGGTGTCTTGAACGGCGTAGATGACGCCCAGCGCCATCAGGTCGTTGGCGGCAAAGATCGCGGTCGGCGGATCGTCCAGGCGGAGCAATGCCTCTCCCCCCGCATAGCCACTTTCGAATTCCCAATCGCCGGGTTGCACCAGCGACGCGTTGTAGCCTATCGCGTGTTTCTTCCAGTTCGTCTCGATAGCCGCTGAGGCGGCTCGACGCGTTGTGCCAGGTAACCGGTCCGGCTACAAAGCCGATGCGCTGATGCCCAAGGGACAATCAAGTGCCGGACGGCGAGAGCCGCGCCATATTCGTCGTCCGGTACGACGGAATTCTTCAGCGGGGTGCCAAACAGCCGATGGACGAAGACGTGCGGTTTGCCTGACTCGGCCAGGCCCGCCGTGTTGTGCTCGATGTGAATACTCAACGAAAATGATGCCGTCGACGGGGCGGCTCAACAGGCTGCTGATGGCGGCATGTTCGCGGCTTCGGGTCCGAATCGGAATTGACGACAAGGCCGGACAGGCTTTGACCGGCCAGGTAATCCTGGATTCCGCGTACGATGTGCGGCACGAACGGACTCATGATGTCGTCAACGACAATGCCTATCGTCTCGGTTCGGTCAGTGCGCAGGCTTCGTGCGGAGAGATCGGGCTGATATCCCAACTCCTCTGCGGCGCGAAGAACCTTCTCTCGTGTCGAGGCGCGCACCGGATAGTCGCTATTCGATAGTACACGAGAAACCGTGGCTATCGAGTAGCCAGTCGCCTTGGCGATGTCGTACAGCGATACGGCCATGATGTCTCGTGGTGTGACGATAGGCAGAGGAAAGAAAACGTTTTCTTCAGCCAAGGCAATTATAGTAGAAATCGTTTTCTTTTTCAACTCTGAATTGTACGCGGCCGGCGCATGATCCAGCGATAGCGGCACTCGTCCTACGACACCGACGCGACCAACACCGTGTAGGAGAGGGGCGGTAGCTGCATGCTTGCCTGGCCGTCGTCGATTGTTGGCGGCTCGATGGCTTGCGCGGTGATGTGGTCCGGGTTCTGCCAGGTGTTCGCCGCTTTGACGTCGGCGCCCGCCAGTTGAACCGCTTGGGTGATCGTTTGCGGGCTCTGCGCCTGCCAGATGAGGTCCGCAGCGACCGTTTCCGTCTGGCTGCGGTTGACGATGAAGACTGCGGTGGTTCCGCTCTCCGCGTCGTAGCTGGAAGAGACGTCCAACGTGGAGCACGGGACCATACTTTGGCGGTGTCGACCTGGGGGGCATTCACCTGCACGTCGAGCGCCTCGCCGCGGGCATGGTTGCTGACCAGCTTGAACGGATAGAACGAGGCCTGCTTCAGCAGGCCGTCCCGCCTGGTCTGCAACCAGGAGATGATGTTGACCACCTGCGCCACACAGCCGATCTTCAACACGTCGCACTTGCGCAGGAAGACGTTGAGCCACTGGGCGACGACCAGCGCATCCTCCAGGGTGTAGGTCTCTTCGGCCAGATGGGGCGCTTCCGTCCAGCCTCCCTGCATCGGCGCCGTCATATACCAGACTTGCCACTCGTCCCACGACAGGAAGACATCGTGCTTGCTGCGTTGCTTGGCCTTGACATAGCGCAACGTGGCGGCCATGGTGTCGACGTACTCCTCCAGTTCCTGCGCGATGGCGAGATAGCTGGTGGTGTCGTCGTCCCGGTTGCTCGCGTAGTAGTGGATCGAGTGATAGTCGACGTGCTCCCAGCAGCGTTCCAGCGACACGCGGTCCCACTCGGGGAATGTCGGCATGCGGTTGTTGGATGAGCCGCAGAGCACCGTCTTGATGCTACGGGTCCTGCCATTTCATCATCTTGGCGGCTTCGAGCGCCTTCTTGGCGTACTCGTGCATGTCGAGATGGCCGATCTGCCACGGCCCGTCCATCTCGTTGCCCACGCACCAGATTTTCACGTCGTAGGGATCGGGATGGCCGTGCCCGGCGCGCAGGTCCGACCAGTACGTGCCCCGCGGCGCGTTGCAGTACTCCACCAGGTCGGACGCGCTCTGGATGGAGCCGGTTCCCATGTTGACGCCCATCATCGGTTCCACGTCGATGGCGCGGCAGAATTCCATGAACTCGTTCGTGCCGAACTGGTTGGTCTCGATGGACTGCCAGGCCAAGTCGCGCCGGCGCGGGCGGTCCTCTTTCGGGCCCACGCCGTCCAGCCAGTTGTACCCGCTGAGAAAGTTGCCGCCCGGGTAACGCATGACGGTGTACTTCTGCTCGCGCAGCGCATCCAACACATCCGTGCGCAACCCGCGCTCGTCGGCCAGTGGCGAGTCCGGGTCGTAGATGCCTTCGTAGACGCAGCGGCCCATGTGCTCGACGAAACCGCCGAAGAGCCAGGGTGAAATCGGAGCAATTGTCCGATTTGTATCGAGGAGAATCTGTGCCTTTGCAGCGGACATGGGAGCGCCTTTCGTTGCTTGGGCGCCGCGACGACGTGGGTCGCCGGCGCTGACATGAATGCCTACCGCCTACATCGACGCGATGCGCCGCAGCGGTGATCTCGGCGTGGGGTTCGGGACACAACTCATCCGCTTCCGCATCCGCATCGTCTGCGAACTGGAGCGCTCACTCGAAAACGGGAACGAACTGAAGCAGACACGCGCAATGCGACGGCAGCGTAAACGTGACAGTGACGCCATCGCCGGTCGACGCGGCTCCTTCCAGTGGTTCCGTCTTGAGTCGTGCCGCCTGTGCCAGGGTCGCCAATTGCGCTTCGTCAGGCGGCTGCGGTCGCCCCATCGCGTCCCACACCGTGTACGAATTGCCGTGCCCCTCGGCCACAAGCGAACAGTAGATTCGATAGCGCACGCCCGGCGCACCGTCTGCAAGCGTGACGGTGACCTCGGAAGGCGTCGTTACGTCCCAGTCGTCGTGGTGGCTGCTCAAGAACACCTGTACCCCGACGTCTCGTCCGTGGCGGCCAGGGCCGGCGATATCCGGGCAGGTCATCTGCCGCGTCAGCCCTGCCCCTGGCAACAGGATCCGATGCACGGTCGCACTCCGCGGCCAGACGTGAGCCGCCGAGCTTGGCCAGCATGCGGAAGACGTTCAGCACCGGTTTATCGATGCCGTTGGTGCTCAACGTGCGAAAGCCTTCGAAGTAGTCCCGGTCTTCAAACAGAAACGCCCACGTCAGCATGCCGTCGATCTGCGCCCCTGTCGAGGCCGCGCGGTCGATCAGCTTGTTGACTGTGCAGGCCACATAGCTGGCGTAGTACTCCGTGTTCCGATAGAATAGGTTGGGGTTGTCATGGATCGTACCCGCCGCCCAGCCGTCGGGATCGCATTCCGAAAGGATGATCTCCGCCTTGCCCAACTCGGGGAAGTCGCCGATCACGCCGAGGCCTGCGTCCACGTTGGCCAATAACGTGAACATGGACGGCGTCTCTTTGGGCGCATCCGGATTCGGACGGAATCCGCCGCCTTTTGCGTGAAAGCTGATGAAGTCGATGCGAGTTCCCGTCTCGCCGGTGAGATGATTGGTTCCGCGCGTCACATGCTCGAGAAACGCGCGCAGAAATCCGGAGGACTCGGGACGACCGATGCTGGATGTCGTGGCCGGGCCGCCGATGCGCGCCTGGGGCAATGCGGCCTGAATGCCCGGCGACGGTGTAGTCGTAGAGACGACAATACTCCTCTACCGTTCCCGTCCAGTAGAAGATGTCCGGCTCATTCCACAGTTCCCAATACCACTTGCTGACCTCGGCCAAGCCGTAGCGCTGCCGGCAGTGCGCGGCCAGGTTGCGCACCAGTTCCAGCCATCGCCCGTAGTCACGCGGCGGATAGCGCCAGCCGCCTTGGCGCGGATCATCGTAGGGCGCGCCCTCGGGGGCGGTGGACAGCGCCTCCGGCGTGAAGCCCAACTCGACGAAGGGGATCAGCCCCAGCGCCACGTAGCTGTCGAGGATTCTGTCGATCAGGTCCCAGTCGTAGACGGGCTCGCCGTCCTCGTCCTCCGTGTAGACGTTGGTCGACCCCCACTTGAGCTTTGGAGAGCCGTCACCCGAACAGAGAATGAAATGGCAACGCACGTAGTACGGGCCGTCGGACATGTCCGCCAGCTTGGACAACAAGGCATGACCGTTTGGCGTGTACGTGTAGTTGGGCTCGTCATAGCCGACGTAGCGCCAGATACGGCGCAGTGGGCTTCGTTGGTCCAGACGCACGGTTACGGATGCAGAGGCTGAGCCTGAATTGGAGGACATGCCCGGTGGTTCCTTTTGTTTCTGCATGACGAGGTGAGACCCGCGCAGACGTCAGGCTATTTCGAGTGCTACGACCGACATCTTTGGCATTTGCACTTCCAGACCGTCTGCGTTGAGTGTTGCGCCGGTGAATTCGCTAGGCCGCACCGCGTTCGGACGGTCGAACGTGTTGTGCGCGTCCATGGCGTCTCCCTGCAGCACGCGACCAGACACCGCGCTCCCCGTCATGCCGCGCACGTGCAGCGACACCGGGATGTCGTTGTGCGGGTTGGCGTTGCTCAGCGTGATGTGGAGCTTGCCGTCGTCGTCGACCGAGGCCGATGCAGAGATGGCCGGTACGCTGTAGTCGCCGAGCGCATATTGCTTCGCTCTGCACGTCCATGGGCACCATTGTCGCATCCTGATGCACGGCGTACATCTCGAAGACATGGTACGTCGGCGTCAGCAGCATCTTCTCCTTGTCGGTCAGGACCATGGCCTGCAACACGTTGACGGTCTGGGCGATGTTGGCCATGCGCACACGGTCGCAGTGTTTGTTGAAGATGTCGAGCGTGGTGGCGGCCACGATGGCGTCGCGCATGGTGTTCTGCTGGTAGAGGAAGCGGGGGTGCGTGCCCGGCTCCACGTCATACCATGTGCCCCATTCGTCGACGATCAGGGCGACCTTCTGATCCGGATCGTACTTGTCCATGATCGTGGAGTGCTTGCGCACGAGTTCGTCCATCACCAGGCCCTTGGCGATGATCTCGATCCAGCCGGCCTCGTCGAAGCCGGTGGCCGAGCCCTCGCGTGAGCCGTCCGGCAATCGCTCTGACCGATGTGTAGTAGTGCAGGGCGAGACCATCCATATAGGGTCGCCCACCCAGCAACTGGTCGTGCCCGGCCTGCGCCATCATGACTTCGGTCCAGTGATAGTCGTCATTGCGCGGCCCACAGGCAATGCGATAGAGCTTGTTGTCGCCGTAGTCTGCGCGCATACAGGCCGTAGCGGCGGTAGAGGTCGGCGTAGTACTCGGGCCGCATGCGCCCGCCGCAGCCCCAGTTCTCGTTGCCCACGCCGAAGTAGCGTCATCGACCAGGGCTCGCTGTCGCCCATTCTCTCGGCGCAGGTCGGTCATGGGGCTCTTGCCGTCAAAGGTGATATACTCGACCCACTGCGACATCTCCTGCACAGTGCCGCTGCCGACGTTGCCGCAGACGTAGGGCTCGCACGCAAGCTGCGCGCAGAGGTCCATGAACTCATGGGTGCCGAAGTGGTTGTTCTCCACCACGCCACCCCAGTGCGTGTTGATCATGGTTGGCCGCTGTTCGCGCGGGCCGATGCCGTCCATCCAGTGATACTCGTCGGCGAAACAGCCGCCGGGCCAGCGCAGGACGGCACCTTGATCTTGCGCAGGGCATCGACCACATCTGTGCGGATGCCGCGCACATTGGGAATCTCGGAGTCCTCGCCGACCCAGTATCCTTCGTAGATGCAGCGTCCCAGATGCTCGGAGAAATGGCCGTAGATATTGCGGTCGATTTTTGTCTTTGCGAGGTTGACGTCCAGCGTGATCTCGTTCATGTGCTCCGTAGTCCTGTTGGCGGTTGGCAAGGCCCGCAAATGCAGGCGGAACGGCTACTGTCCGGCCATGCCGGTCATGGTCACGCCAGCGATGATTCTGCGCTGGAAGATGGTGTAGAAGATCAACACGGGTGTGGTGGCGATAAACGCCCCGGCGAATGCCAGCCCCCTTCCTGTTTGCAGGTCGTCGATCGCCCTCGTGAAAACCGGTGTGCTGCGCGGACGGACTACGTTGACTCGCGTTCTATCAGGCGCAGGCAGACTTTGCGCCGGCGCCCAGTCCCGTTGTAGCCGTTCAGCCTTTCGAAAACTGCCGCGGCCAGGGCCTCGCCCATCTGCCTGGGGAACTGGGCGATGGTCGTGAGCTTGGGACAGACCCACGAGGAGGCGGGGATATCGTCGAAGCCAACGACGGCGATGTCGTCCGGAATATGTAGCCCGCGCCGCACAATGGCGTCCATGGCGCCGATAGCCATCAGGTCGTTGAGCGCCAGTACGGCAGTCGGCAGGACGCGCTGAGCAAGTAACGCTTCCATCGCCGCCCTGCCGCTCTCGATGGACCAGTCGCCTTCCTGGAAGTAGCCGGGCGCCATCTGGACGCCCTCCTCGTCCAGCGCATCCTGAAATGCGCGCCGCCGCCGATAGCCCGCGTCGAAGTTGTCCGTGACGCCGATGAGGCCGATCCGTTCGTGCTTTTTCTCCCGGATCAGCCATCGGACCGTCTCGGTTGTGGCGCTGTCGTCATTGCCGTATACAACATCCACCTCGGGATGGTCGACGTGCTGGCCAAGTGCGCTGACCACGACGCCGGTGCGGTCGATCAGGCGCTCGATGTCGTCGGTGCTCAGGTGATAGGGGGCCAGGATCACGCCGTCCACAGGGCGGCGGATGATGGAGTCACAGAAGTGGAGTTCGTCTTCGCGCGTGTGGTCCGTGTTCGACAGCATGACGTCGTAGCCGTGCGTCCGAGCGACATCCTGGACCGCGCGCACCATGGGATGATAGAAGGGGTTGGCAATGTCCGCTACCATCATCGCCAGCATTTGCGTCTTCTGTCCGCGCAGGCTGCCGGCGTGGAGGTTGCGGTAGTAGCCCAGCTCTTCCACGACTTCCATGACGCGCTGCCTGGTGTCTTCGCTGATTGGCACCCGGCCGCTTGTTCCGCTCAACACGCGCGACACCGTACTCTGCGAGACGTTCGCCGCTTTGGCGACGTCGCGCATGGTCACGGATCGACTGCGCTGGGTACGCGTGCTCTGGGACATGAACGCAGAACCTTGTGCGTGTGCGGCATTCATGAAATCGTATGCGGTGTTCGCAATCATAGCGTACGATTGCACGACAATCAATGGGCAATTTTCGCAAGTCTGGCATTAACCGCCGGACAAAAGAAAAATCGTCAGAACGCGTACAACCTCGAACGAGTCGCCAGGAAAGCGGCCGCCTATTGCCGGCCGCGGCGTCTGCGCGGATTGCCCTTGCCTCTTTGGTTGATAGTCCAGCTTCCACTTCGTTTCACTTGCCCGGAACAGTCCAACGTTCGGCGCGCGATGCATGCCGAGTGCGGGAATATCGCTCTCGATCTGACCGACCCCTCTGGACCGGACGCTCTGGCGCACTATACAGTGCTTTGAAAAGACATCCCCGCATAGTAGAATTCGAAGACGCAGATCCCGCTATCGGAGTATGCTTGGCGTTCCTATGGGCTCGCACAGGATTGCCAGTCCTTTGAGTCATGGCGAATGCCGCTGCCCGATGAGGCTCGCTTTCCCAACCAGTTGGCGGCAAGCCGGTCCACTCGCATCGGCCGGCGCGACACAGGACCGTGCTGATCTTGACGATTGGCCGTGATGGCCAATCCGGAGCGTGCTGCACTGGCCTTGGCTACCGAGTCTGGGCGCCGCGGAATCACCCTGGCGCAGATCCGCGTTGGACTGCGAAAACGCGACATTGAGAGCAAGTGACGTGAGAGCAACTGCAATACTCTTGACCATCCTGGTCTCTCTGGCCCTATGCGGCAGTGCATTGGCGCAGAGCGAAGATACGGCTCGACGGGCGCCGCTTGTCTTGGACGAAGGCCTGGAGCATTTCCCTCTTGGACGGTACCTCGAAGTCCTTGAGGACCCTGGCGGCGAACTGACCATTGAGGATGTCACGTCCGCCGAATACGACGCGCAGTTCGACCCCAGCGAAGAAGATATACCGAACTTCGGCTATACGGACAGCGCTATACTGGTTGCGGCTGCCACTACGCAATGAGAGCAGCCAGACCGAGCATTGGCTCCTGGAACTGGCCTTTGCCAGCATGAACTTCGTCGACCTCTACGCGCCTTCGCCAGACGGCGAGGGCTTTGCAGTGAAACAGACCGGCAATCTGCGGCCTCTTAAAACACGCGATTACCGCCATCCGAACATCGTTTTTGACCTTAACATTCCGGCCGCCCAGGAGCAGGTCGTCTATCTTCGTTTCCAAAACGGCTCGTCCATGAGCCTTCCCCTCCAACTGTGGAGGCCCATCGACTTCCTCACTCAGTCGGCGAGGGTTCAGGCCGTGCATGGCGTATACTTTGGAATCCTGATCGGGTTGCTTGGCTACAATCTGTTCTTGCTCATCTCCTTGCGGGACTCCAGCCACCTATATTTGGTCACTCTGCTGGCGTCCATGATCGTGCTCGAAGCGGCCTACCTTGGGTACATGGAGGTCTATCTGGCGCCCACGTACTATTATCTGAGACAGTACTACCTGGCGTTGTCGTTCGCATTGGTCTTCGTATCGATGGTCTTGTTCGCCGATAGTTTTCTGGAGCTCAAGTTAGTACATCCCAGACTCCACTGGGTGAACCTCGCTATCGTCGGAATCTGGGGCGTACTGATCTTCCTGATACCGTTCACCCGCTATTCCGTCATTACGAGTCTGATGGTGCCCTGGGCATTGCCTTCTCTGCTGGCGGTTATGGCAGCCGGAATACTGACATGGCGGCGCGGGTTTCGCCCAGCGCGCTTCTTCCTCATCGCGTGGCTCGGTCTGCTTGCGACGCTCTTCGTGGTGCTACTCGTGCGGATGGGCGTGTTCCCAGCACGCCTCTCACGGAAAATGCGTATCGGCTGGGACTGGTCTGGATGGCGGTGCTCTGGTCGATCGCCTTGGCGGATCGCGTGAACCTATTGAAAACGGAAGCCGAAGACGCCAACCGCGCCCTGCGCAACAGCGAGTATCGTTTGTCCCAGATCCTGGAGGGCCTGCCCCTGGGAGTCGTCGTGTATGGCAAGGATCAGACGCCGAGCTACCTGAATCGGCGCGTAATCGACATCCTCAGCAACCCAAGCCGGAGCATTCAACCGGATCTCTCCGCCGGGCGCACTCTGGAGCAGGCGATGGAGTATTTTGATTTCCGCGTGGCAGGCACGAACTTGGCGTACCCTCTCGACAATATGCCCGTATATCGCGCATTGCAAGGCGAACCGGCTTCGGCGGATGACATCGAAGCCAATTTGGCGGACAAGCGCGTACCGCTGGAAATTTGGGCGAGTCCCGTCAAGGACGACACGGGGAGCGTCGAGTCTGCCGTGGTTGCGTTCCAGGACATCACTAGACGCAGGCAAACAGAAGCCGAACTGGCCGCCAATCGCCAACATCTCGAATCACTGGTGGACGTACGGACCGCCGAGTTGAACGCCACGAACGACCAGCTTCAGCACGAGGTAGTCGAGCGGAAATTCCTGGAGGGGTTGCAGGCGAAGCTCATACGATGGTTGTCTGAGGTGAACCAGGTTCATCAATCTCTGAGGACTACAGCAGACCTGCCGCGTGCGTACGAATACCTGATGGCTGTCATTATGGAATTGCTCGAGGCGCGCAGCGCCTATGTTTGCATGTGGCCCAGCGGGCGGGAATCGCTCACGACATTATGCTACGCGCCTCAGGACGATTCTGGGCACATGCAACAAGTGGTTTCCGATCTACTCTTGTCCGATTCTCGTCTGCGTGAGGCAGTCGATCGGGGTGAACTTCTGGTCTTGTCGACGGCTCAAGCTCGTCAGATGTTCGCTCCGCAGGCTGTCGAACCGGATAGCGAGACTCTCGAGTCAGTCGTCCTCGTTCCTGCCAAGATCGGCGAGTCGGTAACAGGCCTATTGGGCCTGGAATTGACCCGTGGTGCGGATGATTTTCACGATGAAGAGGCGGATCTGCTTGACCGCATGGCCTTCGACATCGCTCACCTCACGGAATATGCGGATTATCTCGATCAGGCGCGCGAATTGGCGGCCGCCGAGGAGCGAAATCGCCTGGCCCGCGACCTGCACGATTCCGTGACGCAAGTGCTTTTCTCCGCCAGCCTAGTGGCCGAGGTTCTGCCCCGGATCTGGCAGCGGGACCAGCAGAGGGCGCTGCAGAGCGTGGAGAGGCTACAGCAATTGACGCACGGCGCACTGGCGGAGATGCGTACCATGCTGCTGGAATTGCGCCCCGCAGCGCTCGTGAAGACGCCCTTGGGCGAACTGCTGGCGCAGCTTACCGAGGCAGCCACGACGCGAACTGGACTATCGTTTCAACTCGCCGTGGACCAAGTGCCTCCGCTGCCCGAAGCCGTTCATATAGGTTTCTATCGCATCGCCCAGGAAGCATTGAACAACGTCGTCAAGCACGCCCAGGCAAACCTTGTGACGGTGAGCCTGAGCGCAACGCCCCTCCGCAGCGAACCTGGCTCCGGCAGACATGGGACTGGACCAATAGAAGTCACGATGGTGATCCACGATGATGGCATCGGCTTCACCAAGGACGAAGCGGATTCAGGTCATCTGGGTATGGGAATCATGCGTGAGCGAGCTTCCGCGGTCGGGGCGACCCTATCCATGGAGAGCCGGCCCGGATACGGAACCCGCGTCAACTTGAACTGGTGCGACAAGTCAGAGGTGGACAATGATTGAGATGCAGACCTTGCGCGTGTTGATCGTGGACGACCACGCGATGGTGCGCAGTGGGCTGCGCGACTTCATCGCAGCGTTTGAATGGATGGAAGCGGTCGGCGAGGCCCGTAACGGATTGGAAGCCGTGGAGTTCTGCGCAACAGAAGACGTGGACGTAGTCTTGATGGACCTGGTCATGCCGGTGATGGACGGAACGGTTGCGACCGAGCGGATCCTGGCGCAAGGGTCTCCCGTGCGCATTATCGCGTTGACCAGCTTTCACGAACAAGACATGGTGGAGCGCGCGCTGCGGGCCGGCGCCACGAGCTACCTGCTCAAGAGCGTCAGCGCGGATGAACTGGCGAACGCAATCCGGGAAGCGCATTCCGGGCGTTCCGTTCTAGCTCCGGAGGCAACCGAAGCCCTAATCGGAGCCACGCGTCATACGCGCGGCATTGGTTCTGACCTGACCGAACGGGAGCAGGAAACGCTGGCCCTGCTCGTCAAGGGCAAGTCAAACCTCGAAATCGCAGAAGAGCTTACCATCGCTATGCCCACAGTGAAGTATCACCTGACGAATATCTTCTCGAAACTGGGCGCCAGGAATCGGGTCGAGGCCGCGACGATTGCGCTGGAGCACAAGCTGGTGGAGCCCTATCGGTAGTGTCGAGATATGAGCCTTGTGCAAGCAGGGATGGATACGACGCGTGTTGTGTCCGGCACAGTGAAGGTTGTACGGCTCGATTCCTTTCGCTCCCTGCGGCCGCCCGATCACCCTCTATCTGAGCGGCCGGGCGCTGGGCGTTCCGGAACGCTGTTCCTCACGCCAAATGTCTATACCTATCCAAAAGGATAGGCCCACGCCAGTCCATTCGGACGAGAAGAAAACCAGACCAAGGACTTGCCTTCAGGTCGTTACGTAGGGCGCGTGTGCGTGCTATGCTAATTCATATGCGCGGCACTCTGTATGCTGGCGTATATTGGGGAGTACTGTTAGTAGAAACCGAACAGAGCGTGACGATTACGAAAGAGCAGTCAAGCTATCTTGGCGACAGGATGAACGAGGTTTCGCGCTCGTTTGCTCTTGTGGTTCCGAGCTTGGAGGAGCCGCTCAGCCATCAGATGGCTACGGCGTATCTGCTATGTCGAGTGGCGGACAACATTGAAGACAGCGGCCAACCGGCGATCTGGCAGCGACAGAGATTTACCGAGTTCCAACATCTGCTCGGGGAACCCGGTGCAGCGCCCGACGTCCTCCGCCAATGGGCGGACCAGACTTGGCCCGGCCTGTCCGATGCTGAAGTGCGCATGATGGGCCCCGAACAGGGCCTGCCCCTTTGGCAAATCTACGCCGAGATCGATCCCGGCAACCGAGCCAGCATTGGGAACTGGGCATCCGTCATGGCCGAGGGTATGGCGACACTCGACGATTCGGGTACGCCGCCCCGCATGATGTATCACGACGATCTACGCGGTACTGGTTGACGAATCGGACTACAACGCGTACTGCTTTTATGTCGCCGGCACAGTCGGGCACATGGCGACGGAAATCGTGGCCCGTCACTACGGATTCTCCGACACCCTTACGGACTTCTTGAGTTCATCTGCCGAAGCTTGCGGACGCAGCCTGCAGAAAACCAATATCGTGAAGGATTTCGCCGGCGATGTGCGTCGTGGAGTTTCCTATTTGCCGGCTGCTTGGTTGGCGCAAGCGGATTTCGCACCGTTGCGACTTCAGGGTGCACCGCCGGACTGGAAGCGCGAGGTAATCGGCGATGTTCTGAATGAGCTGCGTACGGCAACCGAGTACCTGGTAGCGTTGCCTCTCAGCGCAAGGGGGTATCGCACGTCCAGCCTGCTGAGTTTGTTGCCGGCGTATCAAACATTGCTGTTGGCTGCCAAGCGCCAGTCGACCCTCTTCACAGACGAGCACAGCGTCAAGATTTCGCGTCCAGTCATGGCCAAGTGCGTAGTTGATGCACGGGCGATGTTGTCCGACAACAACGCCATTCGTAGGTACGGTTCCCGAATTGAAGCAGAGATCGATGCCGTGTTCGGAACCGTGTGAAGGATCTACTCGCAGCATTGTCTTCCTGGACCATGTGTTGTTCACAGTGAACCACCTGACTGACCGCCGAACAGACTGATGTTGTCGATCGCTGACCAGCGTGTTGGCCGGACCCGACCTTCTGATCCTTTAGCCTAGGAAGTGCGGCGATGCGAATTATCCTAGCGGACCCATACTCGCGAGCGTTGTGGGCCCTGAAGACGGCAGTTCAGGAATATCCGGAATTCGAACTTGCCGGAGAAGCGACGAATGCGGAAGAGCTGCTGAAGATTGCGGGCCAGCATCCTGCCGATTTGGTTCTCGTGGACATGAAGCTACCCGGTAAAACCATCGAAGAGTTGATCGCGGTGCTTCACAGTCTTGAAGAGAGACCGATCGTGATCGTCATGAGCACCCGAACGGAAGCCGGAAGGCGAGCGCTCAGTGCAGGCGCAGATGGATTCGTGAGCAAGGGGGACGAACCGGTCTGGCTATTGGATTCCTTGCGCCGGTACGCAGCCCGAACCGCACACAAGCGCGACTCAACGTAGGAGTGTCGCCCAGCATGGGAAGTTGCTGACCTGAGGTTGGCAGCGACAGGGCACGCGTGGAACACCGCCGGCTGAGCGGAGGGGCGCCGCGGCAAGGTTTCTTGGTTGACAGCGCGTCAGCGCAGCCGGCGTCTGGCGCCGATCTTTGAGATACGATTCGAACAAAGGGGGAGAGATGGCCAAATCCAAGGGCAAGAAAGACAAAAAGAGCGACAAGAAGAAGGACGCCGAAGTCGCTGTCCGACGGCTCGAGCGCAAACGAAATCGTGCACCCACCCGCCAAGATGAAGCGCAAGCAGTTCGAGAAGGAGCTGGAGAAGCTTCAGGTCGAACTCGTCAAAATGCAGGAGTGGGTTACAGCCACCGGGGCCAAAGTCTGCGTGGTCTTTGAGGGGCGCGACACAGCGGGGAAGGGCGGCGTCGATCAAGCGCATCACCGAGCGCACCAGCCCGCGAGTCTTCCGCCATATCGCTCTGCCTGCGCCAACAGAGCGGCAGAAGACGCAGATGTATTTCCAGCGCTACATGCCCTACCTGCCGGCTGGCGGCGAGGTGGTGCTCTTTGACCGCAGTTGGTACAACCGGGCCGGCGTGGAACGCGTCATGGGTTTCGCCACCGAAGAACAGGTGGACTACTTCCTCAAGTACACGCCCTCCGTCGAACAGTCGATCATCCATTCCGGGATCATTCTGATCAAGTACTGGCTGGAAGTGAGCATGGAAAACCAGGACTTGCGGTTGCGGGCGCGCGATGAGGACGGCCGCAAGATCTGGAAACTTACCCCCATGGATATGAAGAGCTACACTCATTGGTACGACTACTCCCGCGCGCGCGATGCCATGTTCGCCGCCACGGATACGCCCGAAAGCCCCTGGCACGTCGTGGATTCCAACGACAAGCGCCGGGCGCGCCTGAATCTTATCACCCACTTGCTCAGTCAGGTGCCGTATGAAGAAGTGCCGCGCAAACCGGTGAAGTTCCCGCGGCGACAGGCCAAGGGAGACTATGTGGAACCGGACTATCCGTTCCGCTGGATTCCAGAACCGTTCTAGGAGAGAGGGGAAACCCGTGACAGATGCTGAGCAGGACCAGATGAACTGGTATGCCATGACGGCGGAGCGCCGTCGCAGACGCGCTGGATGTAGATCCGGCCAAAGGGTTGAGTTCGGCCGAGGCGCAGCAGCGGCTGCAGAAGTACGGTCCCAACGAGCTGGCCGGCAAGAAGAAGGAGTCGGGCTGGCAGGCCTTTCTGCGCCAGTACCAGGACTTCATGCAAATCATTCTGCTGG
Source organism: uncultured Chloroflexia bacterium (assembly GCA_963752485.1). Lineage (GTDB taxonomy): Bacteria > Chloroflexota > Anaerolineae > Caldilineales > Caldilineaceae > JASGTU01. Next base: position 120,949 of record CAVVYP010000004.1, on the reverse strand, counting down.
GCGCAGCCGTGCTCAGCCTAGTATTCACGGGTGAATGGGGCACGACGATCGTGCTGGTGGTCTGACTGTTTTCAACGCGGTGTTGGGCATGCGCGGCGAAGCCAAGGCCGAGGCCAGCCTGGCCTCTCTCGCAGAAGATGATGAAGAACATCACACGCGTTGCGCCGCGACGGCCAGGCGATCGAGATCGAAGCCGAAGGGTTGGTGCCGGGCGATATCGTGCTCATGGAGGCCGGCGACCGCGTGCCGGCCGATGGGCGCCTATTTGTCACCGCCACGCTGGAGATCGAGGAGGCCGCCCTGACCGGCGAGAGCGTTGCCTCATCCAAGGACACAGAGGTCATTGACAAGCCCGAAGTTCCCCTGGGCGACCGCCACGACATGGCCTACATGAACACTCGGTGACGCGTGGCCGCGGCGAGATGATCGTCACCACCACCGGTATGGCTACCGAGATGGGCCACATTGCCGACCTGCTCAACAAGACCGAGTCCGACAAGACGCCCTTGCAGAAGCAGCTCGACAAGCTGACCATCATCATCGCCGGATTGGCAGGGATTGCCTTTATTCTGATGATTATCCTGGGCCTGACGCAACGGCGACACGTTTGCACGACTATCTTTGTTGCTGGCATTGCCCTGGCGATTTCTGCCATCCCCACCGGTCTGCCCGCGGTCGTGACCACCATGTATTCCATGGGCACGCGTGCGCTGGCCGAACAGGGCGCCATCGTCAAACGGCTGCCCTCGGTGGAGACACTAGGCTCAGTCTCGGCGATCTGCTCCGACAAGACGGGCACGCTGACGCTGAACAAGATGACGGCGCGCGAGTTCACCGTCCCCGGCCAGAATCGGTATAAAGTGACGGGGGAGGGGTACAGTACGCAAGGCGAACTGCTGCATTCCGGCGGAGCCAAGATCGACCTCGATGCGGTTCATGCTGCCCATGGCGCTGTGTGCGGACGCCCGCCTGGACGGTGATGAACTCATCGGCGATCCCACAGAAGGCGCGTTGATCGTGCTGGCGGCCAAGGGCGGCATTGACCTCGATGGCGCGACGGGAAATGTATCCCCGTGTGGCCGAGGTACCCTTCGACGCTGACTACAAGTTCATGGCCACGTTCCATGACATGAACGATGAGCAGGGTGAGCCAGTGGTTCGCTGCTTCGTCAAAGGCGCGCCGGATGTGCTGATCGAGCGCAGCGGCGCGTTACTGGCTGCCCGACAGCAGTCCGTGGCGATGACGGACGAGAACCGGCCATTGGCGCTGGATGAAAATGAACGTATCGCCAAAGCGGGTGAACGTGTGATGGTGGTGGCGCGGCGCGATTTCGACCCGCAGACCTTCGATCCGAAGGCCAACCTGATCGACCTGGTGACGGACCTGACGCTGTTGGCCATGGTCGGCATCGTGGATCCGCCGCGTACAGAGGCCAAGGACGCCATCGCCAATGTCACAGCGCCGGCATCCAGGTGCGCATGATCACGGGCGACCACGCCGTGACCGCGGCAGCTATCGGGCACGAGCTAGGCATCGAGGGTAAGGCCCTCACCGGTGCGCAATTCGCGGCCATGAGCGATGAACAGTTGATGCAGGAACTGCCGGAAATCGGCGTCGTGGCGCGTGTCGCCCCGGAAGACAAGATTCGCATGGTGGATCTCCTTGCAGCGGCAGGAGAATATCGTCGCCATGACCGGCGACGGCGTCAACGATGCGCCGGCCCTCAAGAAGGCCGATATCGGCGTGGCCATGGGCATCACCGGTACCGAGGTCTCCAAGGGGGCAGCAGTGATGATCCTGACCGACGACAACTTCGCCACCATCGTCAAGGCGGTGGAGTTCGGGCGGGCGATCTACGACAACCTGTTCAATTTCATTCGTTTCCAGATGACGGCGCTGGTGGCCTTTATCGCTTCGTATCTGGTGGCCGCGATATTTCATCATCCTGCCGGCGGCGTACCATTCACGCCCTTCGTGGTGCTGTGGGTGAACTTCCTGGTCAGGTCCCGTCGCAATTGCGCTGGGCTTCGACAAGCCCTCCTCTGGATCTGATGGAACGCAAGCCGCGCCCGCTGAATCAACCTATCCTGTCCCGCTCACAATGGGTGCGCATCATCTTCATCGGACTGCTCATGGCTATCGGCACCGTGTATCTGGAGGCAAGCTATGAGCCGGTCGGCGTCTGCTATGGCGGTGACGCATGGGCTTTGTCGTCTTCTCGCTCTTCATGATATCGCCATGGGCCTTCAGCGCCGCAGTGAGACCGCCAGCGCGTTCAATCGTGACATCCTGCATGATCGGAACCAGTTGATGCTCTACGGCCTGGCCCTGCTGTTCACGTTGCTGCCGACAGAGTTGGCCTTCTTGCAGCGCATCCTGGGCACGACGTCTCTGAACGGAAACCAGTGGCTGCCATGTATCGCCTTCGCCATCGCGCTGCTGCTCGTCGATGAGGTGATCAAGTTCTTCCTGCGTCGCAGCCGCCGGGGGCGAGGCTGACCAACCGGCGGTCGAGTTGGCTGCCGAAAGCGTCTGATTTCCTGTATCTGTCGCCGCTGCATCTGTGTGCAGCGGCGACAGACACGCAGCGAAGGGCGGATGTCGTCCGACAATCTGGGGACAGTCTGCCCGACAGAAGGCACAGCATCATCGAGATCCTGGGCAACGTGTCTCGATTTCTGATCGGAACGGTCTTGTACATCTCGGCAACCGGCTTCTTCCAGCTCTTCGTCCATGATCTCCCGATCCCTGGCTGCTTGCGGATTGACAGTGCGGAGGATATGGAGACGGATGTCGTGGGCCTATCGTCGTCGTGCTGGCCGCAAACTTCCTGGGCTTGGTGTTTGCAGAGGATGCGGACGTGCTGCTGAAGTATGGCGCCGCCAATGCCCTGCCTATCGCGGCCCTGGCTTTGTTCGTCGGGCTTAGAACCTGGTCAGCGACCTTGGCCCACAATGTGACGAATGCTCAAAGAACTAGGTTCATAGGAGATTCGCCACGAGACGAGTAGGCGACGCAATCGAAGGACAGTAATGATCGACAGCCAGGGTTTGGGGCGCCGTGGCGCTTTTCGCATCGCCGGCCTGTTCTGCAATGGGCGCCCACTTGCTGTCTCAGACACAAACTGTACCTCGGGAGTGTGTGACGATGAAGAAATGGACAGTTCTAGCCCTTCTTAGCGGGGCGATGTTCATCATCGTGATCGACACCACCATGATGAATGTCTCCATCTCCGCCCTGGTGGAAGACCTGAATACGACGGTGAGCGGGATCCAGGCGGCGATATCCATCTACGCGCTGGTCATGGCGTCGTTCATGCTTATTGGCGGCAAGCTGGCTGACATCGGTGGCAAGAAACGTATGTTTGTCATCGGCCTGTGCATCTACGGCGTCGGGCACAACAACCGCCTCGTTCAGCCAGACTTTGGGCATGCTGATCATCGGATGGTCGATTCTGGAAGGTTTGGGCGCGGCCCTGATGATGCCCAACATCCAGACCCTGCTCCGAGACGCCTATGAAGGCGAGGACGCGCGCCAAGGCCTATGGCGTCATCGGCGCTGTGGGCGCGATCGGCGCCGCGCTCGGACCGATCGTGGGCGGATTTCTGACTACATATGCCAGTTGGCGCTGGGCCTTCCGGCTTGAGCTGATCATCGTCGTTGCTGGTCTTGCTATATCGGAACCGCCTGGCGGCCGATCAGCTTCCGGATGAACGCCCCAAGTTCGACTACGTGGGCGCGCTGATTTCCATCAGCGGCTGGTCATCGATCGTTCTGGGCTTCCTGATGATCCAGACCTACGGCTTGTGGTTCGCCAAACAGCCCCTGGTCATCGGCGATCTGGAAATAGCGCCTTTCGGACTGTCCGTAGTGCCGTTCATCGTCGGTTTCGGCGTGCTGATGGCCATGCTCCTTCTCCACTGGGAGCAGCGCCTGGAAGAGAAACAGGGCGACGGCCTGTTCAAGCCCTCCCTACTGAAGATCGACGGACTGACCTCCGGTTTCTCCGTGCGGTTCATGCAGATGGCGATATTTGCCGGGTTCCTCTTTACCTATCCGCTTCTGCTGCAACTGTCGTTCAACTACACGGCCATCGAAACAGGGCTAGCTCTGATGCCCTTTTCCATCGCTCTCTTGATCGCCGCCATGCTTGCGGCCAGATTGTCGGCCAAGTTCAGCGCCAAACGCATGATCCGGACCGGATTCGTGGTCGCTATCGCCGGACTGTTGAGTCTCTTGATCAGTGTCCAGCCCGATATCTCCGCCACCGAACTTGCCAGCGGCGCGCTCTTCGGCGCCGGTCTGGGCCTAATCCTGCCACAGACACTAAACCTTGTACTGTCTCTCGTCTCGGCTCCAGACACACCGGAGACCGCCGGACTGAACGGGACGTTTGAGCAGCTCGGCAATGCCGTGGGTGTGGCGCTCGTCGGCACCATCATGCTGGTCTCGCTGAGCGTTGGGCTGGGGAACGGCATTGAGGCAAGCACAGCTTTCACTCCGAGCAGCAGGACCAACTCGTCGCGGCGGTCGAGGAAGGCGTACAGCTGATGTCGGATGCCCAGGTTGCGGAGGGACTCGAGGCCGCAGGCTTCGACCAGGCAGATACGGATATTGTCTTGGCGATATACGACGACGCCCGCGTGGACGCTTTCCGCACTGGCATCACATTCTTGCTATTCGTAGCGCTGGCCGGCCTGATCCTGTCCAGCGGTCTGCCCAACAAGATGCTAGTCGAGGCGGAGGCGTAGCTTCGACGCCTGCGCCGGTGGTGCATACCGGGAGAGCGACGCAAATGGTCTGCGGCGAGGCGGAGGATAGCGTGTACGGTCGTATGAGGTGGTTTGGATGGGTTTGCGCCGGCCTTCGGGCCGTAGGCGGGTTGCCGTCAAGGCAAGTAGCTTGACAACCTTCGTGCGTGTGCCGGCGAAAGGTTGGCGGAATTGTTCGTTTGTTTCGGTGATAGGAGTAACAACATGACAGTAGGAGGTATTCACAGATGTTAGAGCATGGACCAGTAGATGTAGTTGTGATGGCTCTAGGAGAGCCAAAGTTCGATGGAAGCGTCCTCGCGGAACTCGAACGACAGACGGAATCCGGGACGATCCGAGTGCTGGATGCAATGGTGCTGTTGAAGGATCTGGAAGGCCGGTGTTGGCGCCTCGACCTGAACGACCTGCCGCCGGAAGAAGCCGCGGCAGTGGATTTCATTGAACTCGGAGCCCTCGGCCTCTTCGATGCCGAGGACGAGGAGATCCTGTACGAAGGCATGGTGCCGGGGTCGGCTGTTATCGGGTTGGCCATCGAGCATACGTGGGCAGTCGCCCTAGTGAACGCGCTGGATGCCATCGGTGTGGAGGTAGCTCTCAACTACCGTGTACCGGCGCCAATCGTCAACGAGGCGTTCGCCTCGCTTTCTACAAACGCTTAAGGAGGTTGACATGCCAGGTCTAGTACGAGGAATGGCGCGGACAGCGGCCGTGGTAGGCACTGCGACGGCCACGCGGGATGCAGTGGATCGGCGACAAGCAAACAAGAACGCCGCGGCGTATGCAAACGCTCAGGCCTCCGTGGCTCCGCCACCACAGGCTCCGCCGCCGCAGGTGGTCTATGCCGCGCCGCCGCCGGCAGCGCCGGATCCGGCGGACGACCAACTCGCCCAGCTCGAGCGCCTGGGCGCGCTGTACGCCCAAGGGCTGCTCACCGACCAGGAATTCGCTGCGCAGAAGGCGAAAATCCTCGGCGTGGTGAGAAGCTCAGAATCAAATCTTCATATGTTAGCGGAAGGGAGACAACAGTATGGCGAACAAGAACAACTTCGTGATCATCGCTTACTTCAGCGGTGTCGACAAGGCGGACAGTGCGGCCGATCAGATCATGGACTGGGACAAGGCGAACGATGCCGTCAAGTTGGGCGGGATCGGTATCCTGTTCTGGGAAGACCACAAGATCAAGACAAGGAAAGTCGGAGGCCGCGCCAGGGAGCGCCGGCGCCAAATGGGGCACGGCGTTGGGCGTAGTCACCGGCATTCTGACCGGTGGGGTAACACTCATCGGCGGTGCAGTGGCCGGTGCGGCCGGCGGCGCCGTGTTGGGTTCGTTCTTCCACAAGGGTCTCGGTCTGGGCGATGACGACAAGGCGCGACTGGAGAAGAACTTGCAGGGCGGTGAGGCCGCGCTGGTGGTCATGGCTGACGAGGACGAGGTCGCCGCAACGTCGGCGCAGCTCAACACGATCGGCGGCAGGGTAGAGAACTACGAGATCCCTGAAGAGACCATGGACAAGGTCGAGGCGACCGAGGACGTACAGCCCGCGGTCGACTCCGACGAAGAAAGCCCCTGAGCTTCGGCCGCTCGGCAAGCGTCCATCGCACCGGAATAGAGATTCCACGGGTCTGACGTAGATGCCTAGGAGGGGAATCTCCATGACAGGAACTCGGTGTGGGGGGCGGTCGAGACGACTAGTGGCGCTGACGATCTAGGTGCGAGAGGCTACGCGACTGCGGCATCAACTACCGCAGTCGCAGCCGCTCGAAGCGTTTCTACCGAATCAAATAAGGAGATCGAGTCATGTGTTGTGCGTTTCTGACATTGCTGTTGCTGGGTCCCCGCTTCTTCGGCGCGTTCTGGTGGCTGTTTCAGCCGCTGCGCTGGCAGGCAGCCTTCAATGGCTTCGGCGGTGGTCTTTGGTGGCTATGGCCCATACTCGGAATCGTCTTTGTTCCCTGGACGACGATCATGTTCGTGCTTGTGGCGCCGGGCGGGCTAGCCGGCCTGGACTGGCTGTGGATTGGCATCATGTTGGTGGCGGACATTGCGTCCTACACCGGTGGACTCGGCCGCAAGCGTATTCCTGGATATGAAGGGTATTGATGCGATCCGTGGGCAGTCAGACGCGCCGGACATGAGGGGGCTCCGTGTGGGGCCCTGCGAGTGCGCCCCGATGTCGGGGGCCGGCGCATGCTGTCCAGGCCCATCGTCAGTAGGGGTATCACGGAATGACCACAGCAGCGGCCAGTCCATCAACATCGTTACTTTCCAATTGGCAGCCCAGGGCGTTGCGGCGATCGGCGTGCTTCCGCAGGCCTTCCCACGGCCGTCGTTTCCTTCTGTGGAGTTGTCCGACAGGCCATTGCTGGCGGCCACCGCCGCGGGCATGACGCTGCTGGCCATCGGCGATACGATCTTCACGCCAACCGGTTTCGCTGCGCGCCGGGGCTACGAAGTCGACAGCGACCAGGAGCTGGTTGGCATCGGCGCAGCGAACATCATGACGGGCCTGTTCCAGGCGTTTCCTATCAGCACGAGTGGTTCACGCACCGCAGTAGCCGAGCAGTCGGGCGCCTAATCGCAGTTGACCGGCGTAGTCGCGGCGCTGGCCGTTCTGGCGATGCTGTGATTCGCGGGGGACTGGTCTGGACCATGGGCCCTGGCGGTCTGGGACGACGCCCGGATGACCAGCAGTACCTTCGGTTGCTTGCCGGTGCAACCGCGGAAGGGTCGGACGGCGCCGGTGGTTTGGGGTTGGAGAATGTGGGCGGCGGGGAACGCATATCCCGAAAGATTGGCGGACCTGCCCCCACCGTGCAGCGGCATGAACACCTTGACCTATCCAGGAAGTGAGGACACACCACGATATCCATGAACACCGAACAAGAACGTCTTCTAGCGACACAGAAAGAGCAAATCCCTTGGAAGAAGTGGGGGCCGTACCTGAGCGAACGCCAATGGGGTGTGGTGCGCGAGGACTACAGCGACAACGGCGACGCCTGGGCCTACTTCACCCACGATCAAGCGCGGTCGCGCGCGTACCGCTGGGGCGAAGACGGTCTGGCCGGCGTCTCAGACGACAAGCAGACCCTGTGTTTTGCCCTGGCGTTGTGGAATGGTCGGGATCCGATACTCAAGGAGCGGCTGTTCGGCTTGACCAACGCCGAAGGCAACCACGGCGAAGACGTTAAGGAATACTACTTCTATCTGGATAGCACGCCGACCCATTCCTACATGAAGTATCTGTACAAGTATCCACAGGCCGCGTTTCCGTACGACGACCTGGTTCAGACCAACCAGGAGCGCACAGCCGACGATTTCGAGTATGAATTGCTCAACACCGGCGTGTTCGATGAAGATCGCTACTTCGATGTCTTTGTCGAATACGCCAAGGAATCGCCGGAGGACATGCTGATCCAGATCACGGTGCACAACCGCGGGCCGGAGACGGCTACGCTGCACGTGTTGCCGACGCTCTGGTTCCGCAACACCTGGTCCTGGTCTGACGGCGCGCCCAAGCCCGCCCTGCAGCAAAGCGGAGGGGGGAAGGGCTATAGCGCGATCGAGGCAAGCCATCCCGAGTTGGGTGAGCGCTACCTGTACGTCTCCGGCGACGCGCCCCTGCTGTTCACCGACAACGAGACAAACACAGCGCGGCTATTCGGCCATCCCAACGCGGTACCCTATGTCAAAGATGGGATCAACGACGCCGTAGTGGCCGGCAGGCAGGAGGCAGTGAATCCTGCCCGGACAGGCACCAAGGCGGCGCCTCATATTCAGGTCAAACTGGACGCCGGAACGAGCCAGGTAATCCGACTGCGCCTGACCGAGACCAGCCCCCAATCGTTGGATGCATCCTATCCTGCTAAGGGCAACCCGTTCGGCCGTCACTTTGACACGGTCATGCGGACGCGCCGAGAGGAAGCGGACGCCTTCTATTCGGAAGACCTGCCCGCCGAGCTGTCGGACGATGAGAAGAACGTAATGCGCCAGGCGCTGGCCGGTATGCTGTGGAGCAAGCAGTTCTACAACTACGACGTCGGCCGCTGGCTCAGTGAACACGGTCTCTCCGATCGGGCCAGCCTGCAGGGCGCATCTATCCGGAACAAGGATTGGTTCTACATGGCCAATGCCGACATCATCTCGATGCCGGACAAGTGGGAGTATCCCTGGTACGCGGCGTGGGACCTGGCGTTCCACACGATCGCGCTGGCTATGGTCGATCTCGATTTTGCCAAAGACCAGCTTGAGTTGATGCTCGACGAGCGCTACCTCCATCCCAACGGCCAGCTACCCGCCTATGAGTGGAACTTCAGCGACGTGAACCCACCGGTGCACGCGTGGGCGCTGATGCGGGTCTATACCATCGAGCGAGCCCGGCGTGGCGAGGGCGACATTGCGTTTCTGAAGGACGCCTTCCACAAGCTGTTGCTGAACTTCACATGGTGGATCAATCGCAAGGACCCGGACGGCAAGGACCTGTTTGGCGGTGGGTTTCTTGGCTTGGATAACATCGGCGTCTTTGATCGCAGCGCGCCGTTGCCCACCGGTGGCCACATAGAGCAGTCGGACGGCACGGCCTGGATGGCCTTCTATTCGTTGGCGATGCTTCAGATTGCGCTGGAGTTGGCCATGCATGACCCGAGCTACCAGTCCATGGCAAGCAAGTTCTTTGAACACTTCCTGTGGATCTACAACGCCATGGATCCGCTTGGCGAGCGCGGCGACAGTCTCTGGGACGAGGAAGACGGATTCTTCTACGACGTGCTGCGCTTGCCCGACGGTCAGGCCACGCGTCTCAAGGTCCGCTCGCTGGTGGGGTTGCTGCCGCTGGCCGCATGCACAGTGCTGATGCCCAGCCAGATTCAGTGCTTGCCCGAGTTTATGGAGCGGGTCTCCTGGCTCAACGAGCACAGACCGAACCTCGTCAACAGTATCCCGACGCTCAGCGATCCGGGCCCGAACAACCGGCGGCTCCTTGCCGTGCTGGATGAATCCAAGCTGCGACGAACGCTGGCGGCGATGCTGGACGAGTCGGAGTTCTTGAGCCCGTACGGAATCCGCTCCATCTCCCGCATTCACCGGGAGCATCCCTACGTGTTGAACGTGGGCGACGTCGAGTACCGCGTCGATTACCTGCCGGCCGAATCGAACAGCGGCATGTTCGGCGGCAACTCCAACTGGCGCGGCCCGATCTGGTTCCCGATGAATCTGTTGTTGATCCGTGGGTTGGCCACGCTGCACGCGTATTACGGCGACGAATTCACGGCGGAGTGCCCCACCGGCTCGGGCCAATATATGACGCTTTGGGAGGTAAGCCAGGAGATTTCAAGGCGGCTTGCCAGCATCTTCCTGCAGGACGCTGACGGCTGGCGGCCCGTCTATGGAGGCATGGAGAAGTTCCAGAACGATCCGCACTGGCGAAACAATATCCTATTCCACGAATACTTCCATGGGGACAACGGCGCGGGTCTGGGCGCCAGTCACCAGACAGGATGGACCGGCGTCATTGCATGGATCATGCAGGTGATGGTCTCGGCCACGGATTTTGAGGCGGCCATGTCCACGGTTACCGGCCGCACGTCTCGAGAAGGTGCGGCGCAGAAGCCGCAAGATGACGCATGACGGGCTTCGCGCAACCTGTCGCCGACCAGGGACTTGTGCGCGAGTCCTCTGCCTACCGGCGTTGGGCGCGGGGAGCGGCTGAAGGCCGCAGACGCGTTGGCGCTTCGCCACCGGCGCGGTGGACCGGCTCAGCCGCTGACCCGAATCCCTGAAGTGCGTCTTGAGATTGTGATTGACGCACAAGCGACCGAACCAGAAGTGACCGATACATGAGCGACCGATACATGGGCGACCGATACATGGGCGACCGACACATGGGCGACCGACACATATAGGAGACGCACGCTTGAAAGCAATCACCGTAGAACCCAAGAAGGCGGGATCTGCACGATATGAAGATTTCCCGGAACCTGATGCGCGGGAGGGCTCGGTCCTGGTCGAAGCGATAGCCGTCGGCGTCTGCGGGACAGATGTCGAGATTGTCGAGGGGAAATACGGCTGGGCGCCGCCGGGAGAGACGCGCCTGGTGCTGGGGCATGAATCCCTCGGCCGCGTCATCGACCCGGGGCCAAGCAGGTCCCTCAACGAGGGTGACCTCGTGGTCGGGATCGTGCGCAGGCCGGATCCGGTTCCCTGTCCCAACTGTGCGGTAGGCGAGTGGGACATGTGCACCAACGGCCAATACACCGAGCGCGGGATCAAAGAGATACATGGTTTCATGTCGGAGCGGTGGCGAAGTGAGCCTGAATACCTCATCAAGGTAGACCCGACTCTGGGCATCCTCGGCGTGCTGCTGGAGCCGATGACGGTGATCACGAAGGCGCTGGAGCAGGTCTACCTGGCAGGTATGCGCGCCTTCTGGGAACCACAAACCGCCCTCGTCACCGGTGCGGGACCGATCGGTCTCCTGGCGGCGCTGCGCCTAAGCGTACGCGACCTTGATGTCCATGTGTCTGGATCGAGCTGAAACCGGACCGAAGGCGGACCTCGTGCGCGCTTTGGGTGGGACGTATCACTCGGGCAGTGTCCTGGACCTTGATTTCGCGCCCGACATCATCGTCGAGTGCACGGGGGCCGGCGTGGTGATTGCAGACTCGCTTCAGAAGATCGGCGCTGGCGGCATCATCTGTCTCACCGGTATCGGCGCAGGTGGTCTGGCCGAACGATCCACAGCCGAAATTGCAGCCGGCGCAGTGCTGAAAAACAACGTGATTGTCGGCAGTGTGAATGCCAACAAACGTCACTGGTACAAAGCGGGCCAGAATCTGGCTCGCTCAGACCGGGATTGGCTGGGCCGCGTGATCACTCGTCGCGAAAAGCCGGAGAACTTCCAGAAGGCTCTGGAGAGACAAGCCGACGACGTGAAAGTGATCATCCAGTTCAGTGACGTCTAGTCTAGGAGAGAACCGAATATGAAAGTCATCATCGTTGGTGGAGTAGCCGGCGGCGCGTCGTGTGCAGCCCGCCTGCGCAGGCTGGATGAAAAAGCCGAAATCCTCATGGTGGAACGCGGCCCGTACGTCTCGTACGCGAACTGCGGCCTGCCATACCATGTCGGCGGCGCGATCGAACAGGAATCGAGCCTGCTTGTGGCGACGGAAGCGACCTTCCGCGAGCAGTTCGCCATCGATGTCCGCACACGCTGCGAGGTGATTGGCGTATCTCGCCGCAGAAAGAACGGTGGATCTCAAGAACCATGTCAGACGGCGAGGTGACGACCGAGAGCTACGACAAGCTCGTGCTGTCGCCTGGCGCAGCACCGATTCGCCCGCCGCTGCCCGGCATCGATCTGCCGGGGATCTTCTCAGGTGAGGACCGTGCCGGACGCTCAGGGCCATCCGCGAATGGCTGGACCGGGACGACCCAGAGCTATCCGGTATGAATACGTACACAGGGTACCAGACGGTAGTACCGGCGAAACGCGCAGTGGTGATAGGCGGCGGCTTCATTGGTCTCGAGATGGCAGAGAACCTGATCCACCGCGGGCTCGACGTGACGCTGATCCAGAGACTCAACCAGTTCATGCCTCCGCTCGACCCGGAAATGGCCCGCCTCCTCGAGCACTATATGGTCAGACACGGCGTCCAGCTCGAGCTCAATGACGGCGTTGCCGGCTTCCAGCACTCAGCGGACGGCGCCCTGGAGGTTCTCACCGCATCGGGCAAGACGCACCGGGCGGACATCGTAATCCTGGCGATCGGCGTGCGGCCGGAGACGGCGCTGGCGAAAGATGGCCGGGATCGAGATCGGCGAACGCGGCGGGATTCGCGTCGATGAACAGATGCGCACGAGCGATCCCCATATCTTCGCCGTCGGCGACGCGAGTCGAGGTCAAGGGACTTCGTCACCGGCCAGTGGACGCTTATCCCACTGGCCGGGCCGGCCAACCGACAGGGGCGCATCGTAGCCGACGTGATCGCCGGCCGTGACTCGCGCTATCCGCGGCACGCAGGGCACCTCGATCTGCAAGGTCTTCGAGGGCGTAATCGCCTCGACTGGAGCCAGCGAAAAGGTGCTACGGCAGCTTGGCGAAACGGATTTCGAGAAGATCTATCTCTATCCGAATTCTCACGCCGGGTATTATCCGGGCGCCAAGTACATCGCCATCAAGGTCATCTACCGAAAATCCGACGGCAAGTTGCTGGGTGCGCAGATTCTGGGCGAGGATGGCGTTCCCAAGCGGATCGACTCCTTCGCCATGGCCATACAGGCAGGCTTCACCATCTACGACCTGGAGGAGTCGGAACTGTGCTACGCGCCTCCATTTGGCAGCGCCAAGGATCCTGTGAACTTCGCAGGCATGGTTGCGGCCGATATCGAGCGCAACGACATGCCCATCATTCACTGGGGCGCGGTGGACGACGGATTCCTCCTGGACGTGCGAAGCCCGGCTGAGTTGGAGGTCGAGAATGTTCCCGGAGCATTCAACATCCCGCTGACAGAACTCCGCTCCCGCCTGGGGGAACTCCCCCGCGACCGCGAGATTCTCGTATTCTGCCGCTCCGGGCAACGCGCCTACTATGCCACACGCATCCTGCTGCAGAATGGTTTCGAAGCGCGCAATATCGCAGGAGGCATGCTGTCGCACTCGCACCTCGCGGACTGAGGGCGGGCGCGGCCTACGGCGGCGACGGGTCCAGAGATCGTGCTGCCGCACTGAGCCGGCGGCAGACTCGGCAGCGGCCCGTCGCGGAGTCGTTGCGAGCGGCCGGGGAGAAGGACGACGCAACATCACAAGAGCCGGACAAGTCACGGAGCCGGCGCCCGGTGCAGAGAGAAACAGTGTTCCGAGAATCGGAGGTAGTGCGTGGCAGATTCCCGAAAGGTGAGTCAAGTGCGGCCAGGGTCTGCGTTGCCAATTGGCGCAGAGGTATCGCCCGACGGCGTCAACTTCTGCGTCTATGCCAACAAGGCGCAGGCCATCGAACTGCTCCTGTTTGACGGAGTGGAAGACGCGCAGCCTGCGAAGGTGATCCGGCTCGAGCCGGAGCGGCACCGGACCTATCACTATTGGCATGCCTTCGTACCGAACCTGCGCGCGGGCCAGATATACGCGTACCGCGCCATCGGACCCTTCGAGCCGGAGAAGGGCCTGCGCTTCGATGCCGGCAAGGTCCTTCTCGACCCGTACGGCCGCTGCGTTGCGATGCCAAAGTCCTACAGTCGCGAGGCGGCGAGCGGGCCGGGCGAGAACACAGCCTGTGCCATGAAGAGCGTCGTTGTCGCCCCGGACGCCTATGATTGGGAGGGAGACCGGAGGATCGGTCGCTCGTTCGCCGCAACCGTCATGTACGAGATGCATGTGGGAGGCTTCACGCGCCACCCCAGTTCGGGCGTGGCGCCGGAGCGACGCGGCACCTATGCCGGGCTCATCGAGAAGATTCCCTATCTGCAGGAACTCGGAATCACCGCCGTAGAACTGCTGCCGGTGTATCAGTTCGATCCCCAGACCGCAGCTCCCGGTCTGGTCAATTACTGGGGATACCAACCTGTCTCGTTCTTCGCACCGCACACTGCATACAGCTCTCGTCAAGAACCGCTCGCCGTCCTCGACGAGTTCCGCGATATGGTCAAGGCGTTGCACAGGGCCGGCATCGAGGTGATCCTTGACGTTGTCTACAACCATTCCGCCGAGGCGTTCGGCGACGGCGCCACACTGAGTTTTCGCGGGCTAGCCAACGACGTGTACTACGTCTTGGATCCCGATGACCCCTCACAGTATGCGGACTACACGGGGTGCGGAAACACACTGAACGCGGACCACCCGGTGGTGCGGCGCCTGATCCTCGACAGCCTGCGCTACTGGGTGCAGGAGATGCACGTCGACGGCTTTCGCTTCGATCTCGCCTCCGTCCTGGCGCGCGGGGAAGACGGCCAGCCCTTGGCCAACCCGCCGGTCATCTGGGACATTGAGTCGGATCCTGCGCTGGCGGGCGTGAAGCTGATCGCGGAAGCCTGGGATGCAGCGGGACTCTATCAGGTCGGCGCGTTTGTCGGTGATTCGTGGAGCGAATGGAACGGCATGTTCCGCGACGACGTGCGCAGCTTCGTCAAGTCGGACAATGGGTACGCGGCTGCGCTTGCACAACGCCTCACCGGCAGCCCCGACCTCTACGGGCTGGACGTGCGCAACCCGGAGCAGAGCGTCAACTTCATCACGGTCCATGATGGATTCACGCTCAACGACCTTGTTTCGTACAACGACAAGCACAACGAAGCGAACGGCGAGGAAAATCGCGACGGCGCCGACGACAACCGAAGCTGGAACAGCGGGGTAGAGGGCCCGACGGATGATCCGGCCATCGAGTCGCTCCGCAACCGTCAGGTGAAGAACTTCTTCACGTTGCTGCTGACCTCCGTCGGCGCACCGCTTATCCTCATGGGCGACGAGGTGCGGCGGACACAGCAAGGCAACAACAACACGTATTGCCAGGACAATGAGCTGAGCTGGTTCGACTGGACGCTGCTGGACAAGCACGTAGATACGCTGCGTTTCGTGAAGCGGATGATCGCGGACAGATTGCACTGGGGAGCGGGACGCACGGACGACGATGTATTGGTCGATCTCCTTCAGCGTGTACAGATTCAGTTCTTCGACGTGGGGTTGAATCCGCCTGATTTGGGCCGCGACTCGCACTCGATTGCGATGTTGCGTCGAACTCCCAGTGGACTGGCACAGATATTCGTGATGATCAACGCATACTGGGAGCCGCTCACGTTCATGATCCCGCTTCTCGACGCGGAGCATGAAGGTTGGCGGCTGTGGATCGACACCAGCCATCCCTCGCCGCACGACATCTACGAACGGGACAGGGCGCCCCTCCTGGCAGGGAATGCGTATGAAGTAGGCCCGCGCTCAATTGTGGCGCTGGTGGCGACCTGACCTGTAGAACCACCGCTCGATCGTGAAAAGCAAACGCGAAACTGCATCAATGACAACAAATGGTGATAGATAGAAAATGAAAGTCATAATTGTTGGCGGTGTGGCCGGCGGAGCGTCGTGCGCAGCGCGCCTGCGCCGTCTGGACGAGAATGCCGAGATCATTATGGTGGAGCGCGGTCCCTTTGTCTCGTATGCGAACTGCGGCCTGCCGTACTATGTCGGAGGCGTGATCCCGCGGGAATCCAGTCTTCTGGTTGCGGATGAAAGGGTGTTTCGTGATCTGTTTGCTATCGACGTGCGCACTCGATGTGAGGCGATCGCGATCTCGCCACAAGAGAAGACGGTTGACCTGCGCAGTGTCGAAACCGGCGAGGTAGTCACCGAGCGTTACGACAAACTGGTGTTGTCGCCTGGCGCGACGCCGATTCGTCCGCAGATGCCCGGCATCGACTTGCCGGGCGTGTTCAAAGTCAGGACAGTCCCGGACGTCAAGGAAATTCGCGAATGGCTGGAGGGCCATCAGCCGTACGCCAGCGGGATGCACACCTACACCGGCTACCAGACCGTCGTACCCGCCAAACGCGCCGTGGTGGTCGGCGGCGGCTTCATCGGGCTGGAAATGGCAGAGAACCTGTTGCACCTGGGGCTGCAGGTGACGTTGCTACAGCGCGGACCGCAGGTTCTGTCGCCCATGGATCCCGAAATGGCGCGCTATGTGGAGCACCACATGGAAAAGCACGGCGTCCAACTCGTGCTAAACGACGGTGCGACCGGCATCCGCGAGGCCGCCGGCGGCGTGCCTCGAGGTGATCACGCAGTCGGGCGCGGCATATCCGGCTGATATTGCGGTGATGGGCATCGGTGTGCGACCGGAGAGCTGGCTGGCCAAAGAGGCTGATCTCGACGTGGGCGAACGCGGCGGTATCCGCGTCGACGATCAGATGCGCACAAGTGACCCGGATATATTCGCCGTCGGCGACGCGGTCGAGGTCAAAGACTTTGTGACCGGCCGAATGGACTCACGTGCCTCTGGCGGGTCCTGCCAATCGGCAGGGGCGCATCGCCGCCGACGTACTTGCCGGGCGCGATTCGCATTTTCGCGGTACCCAAGGCACCTCGATTATCGGGTTATTCGGAGCTGCAGCGGCATGGACTGGCGTCAGCGAGAAGATGCTCACGCGCTTGGGCGACAGCGATTACGAAAAGATCTATTTGTACCCGAACTCGCATGCCGGCTATTACCCGGGCGCCAGTTACCTGGGCATGAAAGTCATCTTCCGCAAGTCCGATGGACGTCTGCTCGGCGCACAGGCCGTCGGCCGCGACGGAGTGGACAAGCGCATCGATGCCTTTGCCATGGCGATTCAACTGGGCGGGACGATCTATGATCTGGAAGAGGCCGAACTCTGCTACGCGCCGCAATTTGGCAGCGCCAAGTCACCCGTCAATTTTGCCGGCATGGTGGCGGCGGGCGTGCTGCGCGATGACCTGCCGATAAGCCATTGGAATGCGGCCGAAAACGCGTTCCTGCTTGACGTCCGCAGCCCAGACGAGCTTGCGGTAGAGTCGGTTCCGGGTGCGGTCAACATCCCGCTGCCACAGCTTCGGACGCGGCTCGACGAGTTGCCGCGAGACCGCGAGATTCACGTCATTTGCCGTTCCGGACAGCGCGCCTACTACGCGACGCGCATCCTCCTGCAGAAGGGGTTCACTGCGCGAAACCTTTCGGGCGGCATGCTCTCGCGCACGATCCTCAATGAGGTGCAGGCGCTCTAGGGTTCCTGTGCCCGTAGGCTAGACGAAATCGATTGGCTGCTTGAACTATCGCGACGAAACGATGTGGAGTGGTCCATGGCGCAAAACGTCCGACACATTCGGTGTGGAAGATGAGCCGTGTGTTCAGGATCGCCCAGTAGGATGCGAGTTGCGTACGGATCCAGCAAGGAGCCAACAACAATCCATATGACTGACAGTTCGTCAGTCGGAATCCGAGTTCGACGAGCCAAGTTTTTCTCCTCAACAGGAGAGATGAATATGCCACCAGGTAGACGACAAGACCGACGTGATGACCGCCAGGATGACCGCGGACCGGGAAGATCAGGGGGCGGAAGCAACCGCTACCAAATGCGCCAGAAGATGGTGACCATTGGCGATGACTTTTGGATCGAGAATGAACAGGGTCAGAGGGTCTTCAAGGTCGACGGAAAGGCGCTGCGCGCCCGACAGACCCTTGTCCTTGAAGACGTCCACGGCAATCAACTCGCCATGATTCAAGAGCGCAAGGTGAATGTCAAGGACAGAATGGAGATCGACGGGCCGCGTGGCGAGAATCTGGCCTCGGTGAAGAAGGCCATGATCACCCCCGTTCGTGATCGCTATACCGTGAACATCAAAGGGGGACGCGACCTAGACGTGACGGGCAATATTCTTGACCACGAGTTCACTATCGGTGAAGGACGCGACAAGATGGCCGAGGTGTCCAAGAAGTGGTTCCGAGTACGAGATAGCTATGGCGTCAGTATTGAACCCGGCCATGACGACATCGTGCTTCTGGCGCTGGCCATGTGCATCGACGAAATGTCTCACTGAGACGGCCGATCGGTTATCTCGCGGCCCTGCTAGCCACGTTGGCGGAATGCAGGGCCACAAGAAGGACAGCATCCAGGGGCGCTGAGCAATAGGTCAGTAGCGACAAGCCGATCGTCGACTTTCCTCAACGATCTACTACAAAGGAGTAACATGCAATGGCTACGATGACGATCAAGGGCAAGACAATGCGTTCCGTCGACGTTGACTGGAATGAGTTCTACTACACCAACTGCCCGTTGGTGTCGCCAAGCAACATTGATCAGGAAGTCGGTTGGGTGAAGGAGGAGTTCAAGAAGATTGGTATCGCATACAGATTCCTGCGTTCCACTACTGAGAACGACTGGTACCCGCACTACGTTCACAACCTCGACAACCTGATGCGCTATGGCGGCTGCTTTCCAGCCATCCACGTTCAGGCAGACGTCCGCCGCACCCGACTCATCGGGACGACGCATGTCTACGAAGGCGGCTGTATGCTGGTGCGCGCCCAGGATTCCATCTACCGTATGAAGGACCTGAAGGGCAAGAAGATCGGCCTTTCGAAGAGCTTGAATGTCATCAAGAATGATTGGTGGCGCTGCCAGGAGGAGCAGGGCATCGAGTTGATGCTCATGTTGAACGACATGACGCGCGACGACGTGGAGATCGTGGATTTCCCCTATCCGGACGACTGGTACGACAATCCAGCGATGCTTGCCCCGATGGAGAACCCATCAGAGCTGTGGCTGAAGCGCGACCACAAGCATGACCTAGCTTTTCGCCCCCTGGAGACCTCGCTACTCGATGGCTCCGTGGACGCTATCTATACCCAGACCGGACCCTTCCAGCATATCCAGGAGCAGACGGGCAAGATCAAGGCTATAGAGAACCTGGCCAACTATCCGGATTGGACCCTGCAAGGGGCGAACGTCCCGGCCACGTGTACGGTCAGCGATGTAGCGTGCGAAGAGCACCCCGAACTGGTCGTCGCTCTCGTCAAGGGTCTCATCAAGGTAGGGCGCTGGTCCAACGAGCACAAGCACGCCGCTGCGGCCATCCTCGACAAACAGACGTACTACCTCGACGTCGAGGATACCTACCGGAACATCGTGAACGTTGACATGGTGCCCACCCTGTCGCCCTACAATTTGGCAGCCCTGGAGATCAACAAGGACTTCATGTTGAGCCACGGCTACATCGAGAATGACTTTGATGTGAATGAGTGGGCTGCGCCGGAATTCCTTGAGAAAGCGGCAACGGAGATCCTCGAGGAAGAGTGGCAGAAGCGGAGCATGGCGAGGCTTCCCCAGCCGACGTCGCTGGACGAGGCAATGTCGGCGCGGCTTGGATAACCCAGACGGACCCAAAGGGGATGCGAACCCTGAGGGTCCGTGCCTGAGACAACCGAAGGGTGGACGCCAGACGCGGAAGCAGCCTTGTCTGGTGTCCACCAACGCAACCTGGGGTTGTCCAGATACGAGACACGGAGAAGAGACATGCCTACAATATCTACGCTTCGCGCGAGCCACGAGGTTCCCGAAGCCAAGCTGACCGGTCCAGGGCTATATGTGACGGCGGCAGAAGCATATGAGATGTGGAAGGCCGACCCTGCGCGGGTCAAGGTCCTTGACGTGCGCATGGTCGAGGAATACGTCTTCCTCGGCCACGCGGAAATGGCGGTGAATATACCGTTGGCCTTTCCCAAGTACCAGTGGCAGGCTGACAAGCGGAAATATGGCTTTGAAATGAACCCTGATTTCATCGACCATGTCAAAGAGGTGTTCAGCCTTGAAGACACCATCGCGGCCATGTGCCGGTCGGGCGGGCGCAGCGCATTCGCCATCAACATGCTCGCCAAGGCTGGTTTCACCAATGTCTACAACATCATTGACGGCTTTGAAGGCGGCGTCGTCAACGATCCGGAAAGCGTCTATCACGGCAAGCGCATGAAGAACGGCTGGAAGAACTCCGCGCCCTGGACGTATGATCTCGATCCGGAGTTGGTATGGATTCCCACGGGGGAGGAGCTGGAAATACTGCGCAGTACTCTGGACGTGTAGTCGAGACCTAATTGTGGATGAGGTCGTGATGGCAAGTTTGCCTGACAACGACGCCAAAGGTGTTGGGGAAAACGCGGCGGGGCAGCCGCGCCCGCAGTACTGGATCCTGGCGGACCCAGAGATCCCACGCAGGGCGTCTCGGCGTAGCCAGTTTTACGCGGCCCGAAGAACGAAAGCGCGTCACATGCACGCGGCATCACTTGACATAACGTATATTTCGCGGTGGTTTGCGCCACGGTAATCTCCGGCTCTTGCAGAAGAAGGTTATGACGACACTTGTCTCGACGATGAACAATCATACGCAAGCGAACGCCCTGGCGCGCGATCCGCCGATCTGGGCGTGGTAATCCAAGTATGAGCGCACCAGGAAACACATGCGAACAGAATGGCAATTGAGGCGATCCTATGAAAGAGCTTATCACCAGATCCCGCTTGTTGACAGGTCTCAGCATCGCGCTCATCGCGGTCGCGGCGTGCGTGCCGATCTCGGCGCCTGAACCGGCCGCGACTGCGCCGTCCAACACGATCACCAACATTGTCTGGCAATGGACGAGCGTTACCGATCGGACAACCAACGAAACGACCGAGGCGCCCGATCCGCAGAGCTACACGATCACTTTTCGGGATGACGGCGCGTTGAGCGGGCAGGCCGACTGCAACAGTTTCACCGGTACCTACTCCCAGGAGGGCGGTTTCTTCATTACCCTGGGCGCGACGACTAGGGCGGCGTGCGGCGATGCCTCGCTGGACCAGCAATACCTCCAGTTGCTGGGGTCAATCGCGGCGGGTGGGCCGGACGGCGCCGGCGGCTTGGCGTTGGAGACAGCAGGCGGCGAGCAACGCATGGAGTTCGTCAACGGCGGCGTCGCGCCGGAGTGAGTTGAGCTAGGCAATGGACGCCACTCTGTACCCTGGCGGTGTCGAATTGTGGAACGAGGGCGCGTGCAGTCCGGCGCGTGAACTGCCGCCAGCGATGGAAATGTCGCACCGAATTGGCGAAGCCAAAATCGCCGCCGGTCGAGGCGCACTTCGGTGGAGGTGCATGATGCACGCTCGCCCCAACCCTGTCCGCCTATGTTGCCATGTGTACAGGGTTGGAGATACTCTCCTTTCATACAGAATCAACTATTCGGACAGTGACCAAGGACAGGGGAAATGGTAGAACGCAACGAGGAACTCAAGGACGTCACGTATGAGATCTTTATTGGAATTCTATCGCTTCTTTCGATAGTCAACATCGTTCTCTATTATCTGATTCCAAGCGATGACGTGTCCGCCGTCATCGCAATCATGGACGGCATGCTGTCCTTGGTCTTTCTATCGGACTTCACCTTTCGTCTGCTCACTGCGGAGTCCAAGCAATATTACTTCTTCCGCCAGTTTGGCTGGGCAGACCTGCTGGCAAGCCTGCCATTTCCACAGTTGAAGCTGCTGCGGCTGTTCCGCGTGGTGCGGGCGGGCCGCATGCTGCGAGCCTATGGGCCGGTCGGAATCTTCAAAGAATTCGTCAGCAACCGCGCCAGCAGCACGCTGCTGTCCCTTCTGCTGCTCGTATTCCTCCTGCTGGAATTCGGCAGTATGACCGTTCTTGCTGTCGAACAGTACGCTCCCGACGCCAACATTGTTAGTGGAGGGGACGCAGTTTGGTACACCTTCGTCACCATCACGACCGTGGGCTACGGCGACCTCTTTCCGGTGACGAGCGGCGGCCGGATATTCGGGATGCTGATCATGGCGATCGGCGTCGGTGTTTTTGGTACGCTAACCGGCTACTTGTCGAACTTCTTTCTGTCCGGTGAGGCAGCTATAAGCCAGGCTGAACTGAGCACCGAGACAGAAGCCGAAACGCCGATGGCGGAAGGCGATGCAATACCGAAGCTGGACGCCGAGACCGGAGCCGGCGCTCTGGCCGAGAACGGCGATGCCAGAACCAAGCTGGCCGAGTTGAAGCGCCTACTGGCTGAACAGCAGGCGTCGCAGACTGTGCTCGCGCAAAAGATAACGGAGATGGAGACGTTGTTGTAGTACGCCCGGTCGATGACCGTGATGCCCGGCGTTGCGACGCCACAAGAGACGATCGTAGCCAGAGGGGACGGCAATTGCGACATGCACACGTAGAACCACAGGTCATCATTCCCTGTCCGCCGCAAACGCACCATTTGCTCAGTCGAAACACTCAGTCGAGAAGGAGAAATGCAAGATGCTGAATCGATTAGGACGTTCAGTGGTACTTGCTTTGGCAGTCGCATTCGTGATTGTCGCCGTGACGGGGTGCCAAATGGTGCAACCCGAACCAACGCCTAACCCTGTCGAAGCTGTCGCCACTTCGGAAGCTGCAGTCCAGGAGGTTGTGTCTGACTATCCGCTGAGATCCACTGCCTGGGAGTTGCAGTACTTTGGAGATCCGGATGAGCGATTGCCTATGTTGCCGAATACGCGGGCGACGGTCGTCTATTTCTGGGACCGCTACGCCGGATTCGACGGCTGTCGCTGGTTCCTGGGTGTCTATGGAGCCGACGCCGAAGGAGTACTGCGTATGAACACGCCGGCCAAGACGCCCCACTACTGTGCAACACCGCCGGGGCTCTCCGGCCAGTCAGACCTGTACCTGTCGTCCCTGCTGAACGTGACCGAATACGCGATCGAGGAAGACCAACTTCACTCCTACACGGTCGATGACCAGCGAATGCTGACCTATGACCCGGCCTTGCCCGTTCCGATACTTGGGCCGCGTTGGGAGCTGAAGTTCTGGTGGTCGGCCGACCGCGGCGCGTGGGCGCCTGTGGCGCCCGCCGTCACAACCTCCATTGTGTTCGCCGAAGGGGGAGAAGCCTCCGGTTCCGGCGGCTGCAATGACTACACTGTTCCCTTTGAGGGAGACCTCCAGATCGAAATGGTGATGCAGGCGACTGCCACAAGCTCCGAGTTGCCGGCGCTTACGTTCGGCCCAGTCGCGGCACAGACAGCTCAGTGCGCTGAACCGGACGGCATCATGGAGCAAGAAGACGGGTTCTTCTCCTGGCTGGGCTCGGTCGCCTACTACTTCAAGATGGGCGGCATGTTGATGCTGTTGGACGAGGAATTCGAGCCGCTGCTCCTGCTCGCCGACGCCAGCTAGCTGGTCAACGGCACACGATCGTGAAGCGTTCGGGTTGTGGTTGAAGCGGGTCAATTCGAGGTTCCAGGCAATCGCAGCGAGGACGAGAGCGTCACATCTTCGCTTGCGCGAGCGTGCATTCAGAGATATGGTGAGTGAGTCTTCACTGACGAGCCCAAAGTCGAGTGCACAGGAGATTTGCACTATGAAACGATACCGGTCTATCGCGGGATTGTTGCTGCTGATCGTGATCATTGCCGGTCTGGTGGCTGGTTGTTCAGTTGACCAGCCAGCGGCCGACCCGAAACCGCAGTCAGGTACGACGGCAGATGGTCCATCCAGTGATGTCGTCAGCGCGCCGTTGGTAGGTACGTCGTGGGCGCTGGAGTCGATGGGGGAAGGTGAAGGCCAGATTGCCGCTCTGGAGGATCAACAGCCGACGTTGGGTTTTCTTGCCGATCGATACGGAGGCGACAGTGGCTGTTACTTCTATGTAGGCGTCTACACCACGAGCCAGTCGGATGTGGCGCTGGAGACGCCGGCGCGCACCGGTGGGATCTGTGCTGAGCCGTTGGAAGTTCAAGAACAAGAGAGCGTGTACATTTCCTCGTTGGCCACGGTGACATCGTACGCGATCGTGGACGAGAAGCTGGAGATGTACTCGTCGAGCGACCAGCTCATGCTGACAATGCGGCCCATGGATCCCGCATCGCTGCAAGCAACAGTGTGGTCGCTCCAGTTCCTGAACGTGGAGACCCAATGGCAACCGCTGATTCCGGGCACAGAGATCACTATGCAGATCGACGGCAATGAGCTCTCCGGTTCGGCAGGCTGCAACGAGTACAAGGCAAGTGTGTCGGAAAAGGCGGGCGCATTGACGGTGAGCGATCTGACCGCGACGACGGAGACATGCAACGCGCCAGAGGGTGTGATGGCGCAGGAGACGCTCTACTTGTCGATGCTGGAGCAGGCCGCACTGCTGCGCCAGTTTCCGGTCTCGCTGCAGTTGCTAGATATCGACGGTGCAGCACTGTTGCTATACGGTGCACAGTAGTAGGACGGTTGGGCAGCGGGAACGTGTGACGTGAGTCAGTTCTCGGACAAGTTTTCCAAATAGCTCAAACAGAAGGAAGGTGTAATGATGTTTCTTGGCCTTGGTTGTGCATGTCTATTGGCCTTTGGTTTCGCAGCGCTGCCGCGAGTGTTCCTCATCATCGCATGGATATTCAGTGACAGGTGGAGTCTGGTGTGGCAGGGGAACTGGTTCGTGCCGTTGCTCGGCATCATCTTTCTGCCCTACACGCTGGTCATGTACATGCTGTCCTACGATCTGGTGGCCGGGGGCGTCACGGGCTGGGGATGGCTCTGGGTCATACTCGGCGTAATCCTGGACGTCATGAAGTGGGGCTCCATCTATGAACGGCGTCAGGAGATCCCGTACGCGTCGCAGTACACGGGCGGCGCTGCGTAGAGCCGGCACACGCGGACGGCGCCGCAGGCACATGCGCCATCCCGACAAGCTCGACGGGAACGAACATGTGGTATCGCGCCTCGCGGCAATTGTGTTTGAACTGCATGTAGCACTTGGGCGAGGTTTGCGCTAGCCTTGTGCCTAGCAGGAAGCAGGTCTTCGCGAAAAGCGTTGGGTGGTCGCGGCGAGAAGAACGAGGCGCACGTCCATGATCAGCGCAATCGCAGAACTGCCGGGCCTAAACAATCTTGTGCAGTAATGTGTAGTTTCCGCAACAAATATTGGAGATAGGTGAAAGTATGTTCTTGGGACTTGGCTGTGCATGTTTGCTGGCTTTCGGCTTCTCAGCGAATGGCAAGTGGTGACATTCCGGTTGAGTACCAGAGTGCAGTGCCCGTAGTCCAATCCATAACCGCAGAGGTTGCGCCGTACCAGGCGACCCGGCTGCGATGCCAGCAGGTTGTTGAAGCTACTGCCACCTCTGCAAGGTTTGGCAGACGTGCCCCCACAAGCGGCGGCCGGCCTTTGCCTCTCTTAAGCGGCCGACAAGGTGGTTCAAAGAGACGGGCATCCAGCCGCAAGGGCGCAATCAGGGTCACCTGCTTTGTTTGACAGGTCAAGCCCAGTTTGATCACGGCATAGGCACCATCGCCGACCAGGTGAATCGGGTGACCGGCCAGCGTATGTCGTAGCCAGGAGACGATACACCCTGTGACCTGCGCCACCGTTCTGTGCGGTTTGCCCAGAGCTGCACTGACTTTCGGCGTCGTCAGCAGCACGCTCAGAAAGGGCAGTGCAAGTTCATACGTTGTCCAGGGCACCTGAACGACCACGGCAAAGACGAGCCAACGCAGTCCACGGCTGCTCACATGGAATCGCTTGCTCGATGACCGGCTGTCATGCCAATGTCCGCACTTGCGAATCTGTGGACCCCAGCGCCGCTCCAGCGTTTCGTCAACCGCTATCGTGACCAGGCCTCTGACGGGAACAAAGGTGGCTACGATTAACTCCAGCAGCAGACGGCTTACTTCGAGACCTGACCATCTGGCTCGATTCAGCACATGGTGGTACTTCGACCAGTTTGTCTCCTCACCTTTGCCAATGGCCCGCAAGGCGCTGGTGACTGTTCGCCGCCCTCGAGCCAGCAAGGTGCCAACGATCAACTCGACCACCTTCTGGTACGTCCGCTCTGTGAACGCTGGCCGAACACTGGCGATCACTGGTATGATTTCTGCTGGAAGGAACATCGGCTTCTCCGGATCTTGATAGTTGTTTCGTCACTCCTATCTTAATCCAGAATACCCTTGTTCCTTCTGCTATTCACTTGTCAATGTACAAAGTCGAGCTCAGTTGCTCCGCGACTATTCCTGGTGATTGCCTGGATCTTCAGCGACAGGTGGGATAGGGTGTGGGGAGGAAACTGGTTCTGGCCCTTGCTCGGGATCATCTTCCTGCCCTATACGACCATCATGTATATGTTGGTATGGGTGCCGGCGGGCGTCGTGGGCTGGGCCTGGCTCTGGATCGGCCTGGGCGTGCTTCTCGACGTCATGAAGTGGGGTTCCATCTACGAGAATCGCCGGGGAGTGCCGGGCTATTCGAACTACGCAGGCGGCGCGGCATAGCCGCAGGCCGCCCTCAGCTTTGCCGGGCCACGGAACCGTGCGTCCGCAAAGCTGAATCCGTGTATGCAAAACGGTGTACCCAGACAACTGGTACGGCGGCAGCGCACTGTGCGCTGCCGCCGTACCAGTTGTTGGTCGATGGGTGATTCACCGCCCGGTGTCGGGCCAGACACGCGCTCGCTCTTGTGCGTGGCGCATATCCCTTCGATTCGCGAAGCCCACGGGCCGCGGGTCTGGTTGGACACCGGGCGGCTGCGAGTCCGGTTCGCCCGCTTCTCGCCTCTTGGCATATCTAGGCGTCAGGTTTTGTCCGCGGGCCGTCGCGTGGCCGCCTTACGCTGCGGACGCCCGCGGACGCATATTCGCAGATCAGGACAGATCGAAGCGATCAAGGTTCATCACCTTGTTCCATACCGCCACGAAGTCGTGCAGGAATTTCTCCTGCGAGTCCTCACACGCGTAGACCTCCGAAAACGCCCGGAGTTGGGAGTGCGACCCGAAGATGAGGTCGACACGGGTGCCCGTCCACTTGAGTTCGCCCGTTCCGCGATCACGACCCTCGAACACGTCATCGTCTTCCGATGTTGGCTTCCACGCTGTCCTCATGTCGAGTAGATTCACGAAGAAGTCATTCGTGAGCGTCTCCGGCCGCTGGGTGAAGACGCCGTGCTGGGACTGTCCGAAGTTGGTATTCAGCACGCGCATACCGCCCATGAGAACCGTCATCTCCGGAGCGGTCAGCGTCAACAGCTGCGATCGATCGATCAGCAGTTCCTCTGCCGGCACGGAGTATCTGGCGCCGAGGTAGTTGCGGAAGCCGTCAGCAACCGGTTCGAGTACGGCGAATCCTTCCACGTCGGTCTGCTCCTGCGACGCATCCGTGCGTCCCGGCGTGAAGGGAACCGTCACATCGTGGCCGGCGTTCTTCGCAGCTTGCTCGACGCCTACGCATCCGCCCAGGACAATCAAGTCAGCGAGCGAAACCTGCTTGCCGCCCTTCTGTTCGCTGTTGAATTGCCTTTGAATGTCTTCAAGGGTCTGCAGCACAGTCTTCAATTGGTCCGGCTGGTTCACTTTCCAATCCTTCTGCGGCGCGAGTCGGATGCGCGCCCCATTGGCGCCGCCACGCTTGTCGGAGCCACGGAATGTGGACGCCGACGCCCAGGCGGTTGAGACCAGTTCGGAGATCGACAGTCCGGACGCGAGGATCTTGCTCTTGAGGGCTGCGGTGTCCTGCGCGTTGATCAGTTCATGATCGACTGCGGGTAGCGGGTCCTGCCAGATCAGTTCCTCCGCGGGGACTTCCGGACCGAGGTAGCGCGAGCGGGGGCCCATGTCGCGATGCGTCAGCTTGAACCACGCGCGGGCAAAGGCGTCCGCGAACTCGTCCGGGTTGGCGTGGAAGCGCCGGGAGATTGGCTCGTAGATCGGGTCCATCCGCATCGCCATGTCGGCGGTAGTCATGATGGTCGGAACGCGCTTGGACGGGTCTCCCGCATCCGGGGCGAGATCATCTTCGGCCACGTCCTTCGGCGCCCATTGCCAGGCGCCGGCGGGACTCTTCGTCAATTCCCATTCATAGCCGAATAACATGTCGAAATAGCCCATGTCCCACTGGATCGGGTTCGGCGTCCACGCGCCCTCCAGGCCGCTGCCGATGGCGTCGGCGCCGACGCCGCTGCGGAAGCTGCTCTTCCAGCCGAGGCCCTGCTCTTCGATGCCGGCGGCCTCAGGTTCGGGACCGACCAAGGCGGCATCGCCGGCGCCATGGCATTTGCCGAACGTGTGTCCGCCCACGGTGAGCGCGACGGTCTCCTCGTCGTTCATGGCCATGCGCGCGAAGGTCTCGCGAATGTCGCGTCCGGAGGCGACCGGGTCCGGTACTCCGTTCGGCCCTTCCGGATTCACGTAGATCAGGCCCATTTGCACGGCGGCAAGCGGATTCTCAAGTTCCCGGTCGCCGGAGTAGCGTTTGTCGCCAAGCCACTCGCTCTCGGCCCCCCAGTAGATGTCCTCTTCCGGCTCCCAGATGTCCTCGCGCCCCCCGGCGAACCCGAATGTCGGCAGTCCCATCGACTCGATGGCGCAATTGCCGGCGAGGATCATGAGGTCGGCCCAGGAGATTTTCTTGCCGTATTTCTGCTTGATCGGCCAGAGTAGACGGCGCGCCTTGTCTAGGCCCACGTTGTCGGGCCAGCTATTGAGCGGGGCGAAGCGTTGGGAGCCGGTCCCCGCGCCTCCGCGGCCGTCACCGGTTCGATAGGTGCCTGCGCTGTGCCACGCCATGCGGATGAAGAGTCCGCCGTAGTGACCGTAGTCCGCCGGCCACCAGTCCTGGGAGTCGGTCATCAGCGCATAGAGGTCCTGCTTCACGGTCTGCAGGTCGAGCTTCTCGAATTCCTCAGCGTAGTTGAACTCATCGCCCATGGGATTGCTCAGTTCGGAGTTCTGATGCAGAACGCCAAGGTCCAGGTGATTCGGCCACCAGTCCCGGTTCGACGTGCCCCCCCCGGCAGTGGGTCTGCTAGCTCTGCCCATTACTGGGCACTTGCTGTCTTCGGTCATGAGGTTGCCTTCTTTCGTCGTCTGAATGTAGCCACAGTGCTACTACGCATGATACTGTTTCGCAGTCCAGCGATCCAAATCCGCAACGAGCTGTGGATGCCCTATTCAGAGACTTTGCCGCCCGAACCGCCTATCTTTGCAGATCCTGGCTGCCCGTACGCGTACCAGCCGCATCCTCTGGGTTGGCGCCGCCATCCGCCTGCCTGAGGGTCAGTGCGTACGCCTTGAACGGGATGTCAATGCCGGCCTCCTGCAAGGCGACTTTGATAGCCGATTTTCCTCTGTGCAGCATCTCGTACTCGCTTGTGTAGTTTTCAATCCACCAGCGCACGCTCAGCTCGACTTTGTACAAAAAGGATAGAAAAGGCTTGAGGAGGTAGGTTAAGCTAGTTGGAGTCCTAACGACGAAGAAAGGTGCTCCAAATGCTCAACCTACCGCCGTCCATTATGACATTGATCCAGCCTTTCCGATCAATCTTTCAATATCAGACCTGGATCAAGGCCCAGGTACTCGTGGTGGGTGCGATCCTTGCGCCCAGGAAACGTACAGTGACAGCAGCCTTGCGGATCGTCGGTCTAGCCGAGGGGCGTGGCTTCGCCAAGTACCATCAGGTGCTCAACCGAGCGGTATGGTCGTCACGCCAAGCGAGTTATGTGTTGCTGACTTTGCTCCTTGCCGTGTTGGACGATGACTGCGGCCCCCTGGTCTTCGGTATTGATGAGACAATCGAACGGCGCTGGGGTTCGCAGATAACGGCTCGTGGCATTTACAGAGATGCTGTGCGGTCCAGCGGCAGTCACTTTGTCAAGGCCAGCGGTCTGCGCTGGATAGCGTTGATGTGGCTCACGCCGATTCCTTGGGCGCATCGAGTTTGGGCTCTGCCCTTTCTGACCGTTCTGGCGCCATCAGAACGCTACTACGAAGCCAAGAAGCGGACGGCCAAGAACCTGACAGACTGGGCTCGACAAATGATCACCCAACTGCGCCGCTGGTTGCCCCATCGTCCCCTGGTCGTGGTAGGTGACAACGGTTATGCCGTCCTTGACCTGCTTCAAGCCTGTCAATCATTAGCCGATCCCGTAACCATGGTGACCCGTCTACGCTTGGATGCAGCTCTCTATGAACCTGCACCCGTCTATTCTGGTGTCGGGCGGCCTCGCCTGAAGGGTGTGCGCCTGCCCGCTTTACAGTCCCTGCTCACCGCACCTGACACGCAGTGGACCAAACTCGAACTCCCCTGGTATGGCGACGAATCTCGCCCCATGGAGATCACTTCGGGTACGGCCGTCTGGTATCATCCTGGTAAGCCGGTGGTCCCGATCCGCTGGGTGCTTGTCCGTGACCCAAACGGAGCGTACAAGCCGATCGCCTTGCTCTCCACCGATCCAGCCTACTCACCGACACAGATTGTCGCCTGGTTCGTCCGCCGTTGGTCTATCGAGGTCACCTTTGAAGAGACTCGCGCCCATCTTGGCATCGAGACTCAACGTCAGTGGTCTGACCTGGCCATCCTGCGTACCACCCCAGCCCTATTCGGTCTCTTTTTCTGGGTTACACTCGTCGCCCATCACCTGCAGCAGACGCACCCTCTCACTGTGCAGCAAGCAGCCTGGTACACCAAGCCGCTGCCTACTTTCGCCGATGCCCTTGCTTCCGTACGTTATCTGCTTTAGTCCCATACAGATACTTTTTGCATGTCACCCATTCATACTTGAGTTTAGAGCCGCCAGGGGCGGCTGAACTTTAACAACTGAAAAGGAATCGGCGACAATTGGTCTTGCGAATCCTCGAAAGGAGAGACCAATGATCAACCGATTCCGCCGAGAAGTGTACCAGAGTTTCGAGCGGCGTGCCGATTCAGGCATGGACTTGATCGATGCACTGAGCAGTGCGCCGACAGTGGAATCGCCCGTGGCCCAGAGCGAATCGCCCGTGTTTCGGAGACGATTCAGCAGTGTGTACGACTTTCTCAAGATGGGCCGCATTCTGCTTCCTCAACTGCGCCAGGTGCTGGATAGGAACCAGCCGGGCGATGCAGAAGAGATCGCTGGATTCGAAGTCTACGCGGTGGACTGTACGGAAGATCCGGCGCCCGACGCCGAAACGCTGCAGGACAGAAGCCGGTCCAAGAAGGGACGGCATGCGCCCACCCAGGTAGTCCATCGCTATTCCTGGATGGTGCGACTGGTTAAATGGCGCACGTCCTGGTCAATACCTTCGCCAGAATAGGCATAAAAAGAGCGATTGAATAAGATGAGATCGAAACCGACCAAAGCTCGAACATCATCTAGGTCAATCGCTCATGACAGACATTATCGCTCTCCTGGCCTGTTTCGACCAATGCGTAGACAAGACCACGGTCAAACAACTGAACCGAATCGTAGTGGCGATGCTGACAATGACAGGACGGGTCACGATGTTAGGCATCTCCCGCTGGAGCGAGGAAGGCGGCAGCTATCGGACGGTGCAACGCTTCTTCGCCAAGACATTGCCGTGGGCAACGATCTGCTGGCTCTTTGTGCGGCATCATCTGCTGAATCCAGAGCACGAGTACCTGTTGGCTGGCGATGAGACGGTGGTGACCAAGGCGGGAAAGCAGACATACGGGCTGGATCGGTTCTTTTCGTCGCTCTATGGCAAGCCTGTTCCGGGGGTAGCCTTCTTTGCCTTCTCGTTGGTGAGTGTGCAAGAACGACGTTCGTATCCATTGTTGGTCGAGCAGCGTGTGCGCAGCGCAGAAGAGAAGCAAGCCGCTCGCAAGAAAGCGAAGGGCAAGAAGTGTGCCAAGGGAATGAGCAAACGTGGGCGTCCCAAGGGCGGCAAGAGCAAGGACAAGACGCAAGTTGAGTGGACGCCTGAACTCCGTTATGTCCAGGGCCTGCTCCAAAAGGTGATGAACCTGGTGACCGGCTTCTGTTCTGTCTCATATCTGGTCTTGGATGGCCATTTTGGCAACAACAATGTGCTGCGGATGGTCCTGCAATCGACTGCTCTCCATCTGGTTTCCAAACTGCGTAACAATGCCGCCCTCTATTTTGTCTATGACGGACCGCAGAAACAATTCGGCCCTCGTCGTCGCTACGGCGCCAAGATCGACTATCAGGCCATCCCGGACAAGTATCGAGTGGCCACCTCTCAAGAGCAGAAGATTCAGACCGACATCTACCAGGCGTCCATGCTGCACAAATGCTTTGCGGCGCCACTGAATGTCGTCATTATCGTCAAAACCAATCTGGTCTCCGGCGCCCGAGGCCATGTGGTGCTGTTCAGTGACGATCTGACCCTTGACTATGACAGGCTCATCGACTACTACCAACTG
Organism: uncultured Chloroflexia bacterium; assembly: GCA_963752485.1. Taxonomy (GTDB): domain Bacteria; phylum Chloroflexota; class Anaerolineae; order Caldilineales; family Caldilineaceae; genus JASGTU01. Next base: position 88,524 of record CAVVYP010000004.1, on the reverse strand, counting down.
CGCTTCCAGATCGAGTTCAACTTCAGAGATGCCAAGCAGTTCTGGGGGCTGGAAGATTTCATGAACGTCAAGGAGAGACCCATCGCCAATGCCGTCGGGCTTTCTCTCTTTATGGTCAACCTCTCCCACTATCTCTTGCAGCAGATGCGCCAAACAGATACCGATGTCGGCATCTTGGACTTGAAGAGCTTTTTCCGCGGCCGCAGATACGCGATTGAGACACTAAATCTGTTGCCAGAACCACCCCCTTCATTTATTTCTAGCCACATCGTTCAACTCGTGGCTACACTGGGCAGCATTCACCGTCAGTCTGCTGCCAGCAGAACCTGAGAAACTGGCGAAGGTATTGCCTGGTGTATGCCTCAGGATATCCGGCGGGTCTCGACAGAGACCACGGACAGTGAGGTTGGGGCTGAACAAGTGGCTTCGCTGGCACAACGCAATGATCGCCCGAAGGTGGTGGTGGCTGACTCGTTGTACTGCAATGTCATCTTCCTGGGCATCTTTTTGACGGTGCAGAATCTCTACGCCCTGCTGCGCATGCGCAGCAACCGAAACCTGTATGAGGAACCACCGGAACGGCAGCCTGGACAGAGAGGACGACCGCGTATCCATGGACGCAAGTTCAAACCCTCTGACCCCTGGCGTGAAGCGGACCAAGTTGAAGAAAACACGCTTCTGGGCCAGAGAGTGCGTCTGACAGCGTGGGAAGGGCTGCATTTCTACAAGCTGCCCTTCCTGGTGGGCATGGTCTTGTGCGTTCAGTTCCTCAAGCCCGACGGCACGCCCCGCTTCCAGCGTCCGCTCTATCTTTTCTGGACCGGTCCTACTTCGGTTGCCTTGGTTGACCTGGCTCGCATGTACCTGTGGCGCTTCGCCATCGAGCACATGTTCAGATTTCTCAAACAGCATCTAGGACTGACCTGCGCCAACTCGCCTGACCTGGAACATCGCCAGCGTTGGGTTTGGTGTTGTGCGCTTGCTTATTGCCAACTCCTACTCATCCGTCAGGACGTGGCGGACCAACGGCCAGACTGGCATCCTCGCATGTGAGGAGGAAGCCGTCCTATGACCCCAAGACAGGTTCAGCGACAGGCCCTTGCCTTTTTGCTCACCTTGGGCTCACCAGCTCGACCTGCCCAAGCCGCAGGAAAAGGCGCCGGCAGGCGCTTCGGCTACTTCCCCGAACCGCGAAACGTTTTCCCGTCGTCTCGAAAAGTAGAAAACGCCGCAAAGCCGCCTGATTTCGCCGGTAATACTTCTCTTTTCAGTTGTGAATGTGCCAGGCGACCGCATCTCGCCTAGATTGCTTTACCCTGTTCAATAACCGAGCACTCTAAACTCAAGTAATTAGCAAAGGCCAGGGCCTTGATTTGAAGAAAGTCTGGCTTTCCCAGCAGCCGATTGATGTAAATACAAAGGGTATGTGCGGTGAGCTTGGTATAGAGACGTGCGCACAGACCCCAAAACGAATGGGCATGGTTGGTCTCGATGTTGAATTGTTCGGTCAGTTGCCCATTGACGGTCTCGATAATCTGACGAACGGAGTTGTAGAGACGCTTGACTTCTCTGGATAGCTGTCGTTTCTGATTGCGTCTGGGCAGAGTCCGAAGGCGAATGCGGTTGCAATGCCACAGTTGGGCAGCTTCGTCAGCGCTGATGTAGGCCTTGTCGCCAACGACATCGAGATCGGTGTGCTCGGAGAGCATCTCGATACCGACCTCGAGATCGGTGGCGCTGGCAGGCGCCAGTTCGAAATCCAGGATCACGCCGTTCAAGGTGACCAGCATGTGCAGTTTGTAGCCAAAGATGGTCATCTTCTTGGTCGGCACCTTACCGAAGTCGGCCCCATATGCAGGCCAGTCGCCCGTTGAAGTGGGCACGAGATGAAACTGTACCGCCGGAATCGGCAAGCTATCGATCACGCATTGCGAGTCCTGCGCCAAATCAAGCTGCTTCAGCAGGATTCGCCGAATTAGGTTCATGACGTACATGAGGTTCCGGCGCCGTCGGTTGAAGCGGCTCTGCTCTGGCAGCACGGGAAAGAGATCCCGGTAGTCTTCCATGTTACTCAACAACTCTGTCTCAATATCCCAGCCTTTGCACTCGCCGATCAGGCAAATCGCAATCAGTTCGCTGTCACTGAAGACCGGTGCAGGCCCCGGTCGCCGCAGCACCCACTCAAGCTCTTGCATGATGTCATCGACTATCACGTACACATACAGGCAGAAGTCTGAAAAATCGGTTATCATAGGGAAGTCCTTCGGTGTTGATCTTCGATGTTTGGTCGCATCTAGATCTATCACACCGGAGGACTTCCTTCAATTTCTATCTAGCATAAGGCCCTATTTAGTTGTTGGACTGACAAGAACGATTGTATGGGGATCTCCACGAGGCGAACAGATGGAGACCGTACGTCCAGTCTACTCGACCCCGGCCGAATCGGCAAAGAAACAAGAATGCGGACCCGGACCCTCGCACTCGGCCGCTGACGTGAAAGACCTGGACGCAGATGCGGCGCTCCTGCGCAATACACTCATTCCTCACGCCATTGGGATCGGGTCAAACAGGGCGGGCGCAAACGTGCGGCCCAGAAGCGGTGTAACCGCGAAAACATCAGCGACAATCAGCCCCATCCGCCGGAATCTGCGTCCTATCCAGCGCCCAACCCGCAACCCCGATCCGGATCCTAGCTAAATCAGCTAGAGCAGCCCGATCCGCGAAAATCTGCCGTCGCATCGTCACTGTCTGCGTCCCACTACTCTCCATCAGCGCCCGAACCGGCAACGCCTCCCCGCCCGCGATCCTGCTGGACCCATCCCAACGCTTCGCCGCCGCCCTCGGTGCGACAAGCGGTTCGCCCCACGCCCCAATTTCGACGCTTTGCCGCCGCCCACGGCCAATGGGAAGCGTGCTTACTCTACGCCGCCCGCAAGTACGCTAGCTTTTTTCACCGTCGTGCGTTTTGTGGCACGATTCTATCGGGTTTGTGGAGGAGTTAGTGCAAAGGAGTTCCACATGAGCAAGTCTCGAACCACCCGACCGATCTTCGCCCTGTTGCTGGCCGTCATGCTGATGGCCACCACCGCCGGGGCCGCCTTCGCCGCCGACGGCGAGGTGGGTCTCACCGTGCTGCATCGCATCAACGGCGAAGACCTGGGCCTGGACATGGCCCTGCCCGTCGACGTGTGCGTCAACGATGGCTATGCCTTCACCTTCGAGTATGGCGACAAGGTGAAGACCACCATTCCCGCGGGCGAGTACACCTTCGACGTCTACCTGGCGGCTGACAAGGACTGCGCCGGCGATCCCGTGCTCTCCGCCGGCCCCGCCGAGCTGACCGCCGGCTCCAAGGTAGTCGCCAAGGCCGCGATTCTGGACGGCGAGCCCACCCTGGCGGTCAAGATCTACGAGAAGAAGATGATGAAGTAGGTTCGTCCGTTCGAACCTGCCCGGCGAACGCCTGACATCGCCGGCGAGGGCGCCTTCCCCGCAGCGCGGGGAGGCGCCCTCTGCTATTGGACGCTGATCTTGGCTGCGCTGATCTGGGCTGATTGGCACGCTGATCTTGCTGCCGCTGATTGCGGGCTGATGGTGCACGCTGATTTTGGGGGAGCGGGTTGGTGCACGCTGATTTTGGCTGATTGGGCTGATCTTCGCTGATGTTTTCGCGTGGGGATTGCTGAACGCGGGCCTTCCGCGCTCGGGCGAAGCGGCCATACGCCCTCCGCACCAAGAAAATCAGCGCACCTCAGCCCAATCAGCGCAAATCTGCGTCCCGTTGAAAAAACCTGCGTCCCATCGGCCCCCGCCCTCAGCGCACGCCCGCGGATAGCTCGCCGGCGGGTGTTTCGCCAGCTCCGCTTCGATCAGGTCCGAGCCCAAGCCCGGCCGGTCACTCAGCAGCAAATGGCCGTCCTCCACCACGAACGGATGCGTCATGATGTCGTCGCGCCAGGGCGCATCGTCCACGTCCAGCTCCTGGATGAAGAAGTTGGGCAGCGTGGCGCACACGTTGGCCGACACCAGCGTGTTGATCGGGCTGTGGCAGTTGTGCGGCGCAACCAGCACATCGTAGGCGTGGGCCATGTCCGCGATCTTCTTGCCCATGGTGATGCCGTTCCAGGCCAGGTCGGGCATGACGATGTCCTGCGCGTGCAGCTCCAGGAACGGCCTGTAGCCCTGCGTCCCAAACAGGCTCTCGCCGTGGCAGATGGTCGTGCGCGTCGACTCGCGGATCAGCCGCAGCGCCTGCGGGTCGAGCGTCTCCACCTCCAGCCACATCAGGTCATACGGCTCCAGCGCCTGCGCCAGCTTGATGGCCGCGCCCAGCTTGAAGGTGAAGGCCACGTCGAGGGCGATGCCGATGTCCGGGCCAAGCGCGTCGCGGAACGTCCCCACGATGGCCTCGGCGTTGCGCAGCGTGGCCGGCGAGATGCTGCCCACGCGGTGGCTCGTGCGGCTGAGCGCGGGCGTCGTGTCGGGCCGGTCCGCCAGGGGGAAGAGGTTGGTCTTGATGGCCGTGAAGCCGCGCGCCGCGACCTCGTCCGCCAGCCGGCGCAGGTCGTCCGTGGTCTGCACGGGGGGCAGGCCGAGGCGGTCCGCCCAGCGGGCGCGCACGGAGCCGCAGTGGGACCAGTAGAGGCGCAGCGAGTCGCGCATCTTGCCGCCCAGGAGCTGCCACACCGGCGCGCCCAGCGCCTTGCCGCGGATGTCCCACAGGGCCGAGTCGATGCCCGACATGGCCTTCCAGGCGATGCCGCCCACGTGGCGCATGGATGCGGCGGAGAGGTCCCACCAGATGGCTTCGGCCTGCATGGGGTCGCGGCCGATCACCCATTCGGCGTAGCGTTCCACCGTGGCCGCCACCGGCCCGGGCGACCCCCAGTCCGTGCAATCGCCCCAGCCGACGAGGCCGGGCTCGCTGGTCTCCACCTTGACGAACGTCCACGGTCGAAAGCCGCCGTCGACGATAAAGGGCGTGACGGATGTGATCTTCATGCGTGCTCCGGGTGGGTGGGTGGGTGGGTGGTGGCGAACAGGCCTGCGTTGCCTAACATTGTCGCGCCGCTGCGCTGTTTCAACAATGGGCTGCACTGTTTGCCCAGGCGACTCAGCCCCAGGAACAGAGGGCGTGCGGCGGACGCCGAGCATGCACCATACGCACGCCGAGAACTGTATGAGGGCAAGTACGCAGGTAGGGGAGAATACCGGCCACGGTTAGAGACCGCGCTTTTTCGCACGGAAGCCGGGAAGTCAAAGTGGTCGTGGTCAACACGTGGTCGACTTCTGGTCAACCTCTGGTCATTTCAGCAGCGCCATCGAGAGTAGGGTTGGGCTGTCGTGTGAAACAGCCCGTTCAGCAGCGGGCAGCTACTGGACGAAGTGCCTCGGGAGGTGTATCGGCCGTCGGGCCAGGCATGACGCCCAGAGGGTTCGGTCGACACGTGGCCTGCATATGGTCATTCTATCGTAGGGAGGAGCCGTCATTAAGTTCAAGGAGGAGAATTATGTGCAAAACCGATTACGCTCTACCCGCCATAGCAAATGCAGAGATGTCTACAAAGGAGCAGCGAGAACTGCTCATCACGGCCAAAGCAACTGCCGAAATCGTCTGCTGCGCCCTGGGTTCGGGGTCCGGTGGTGGCGACCGGCCTGTGGGTGCGGACTCGCTCATTAGCCTCATCGAGGCAATCAAGCAGTCCTTGCGTGATTCGGAGCTGGGATAGGGCGGTCCGGGTTGGGGGAAACCGAGACCGACGTGCCGCAGCCCGGCAAGATGGCCGCATATTCAAGAGGGAGGGGAGTACTGTCAAGCTGTTCACGTAGGTTCGAAACTCGAGAAGATGCATTCGCGAAAGCAACGGGGTTCACGGGGGTACTGAGCAACCAGGCGGGCGGAGTAGAGCAGGCGCTGCAGAATGACGCTATCGTCGTGGTCGCCAGCACCTATGCGAAGGCGCACGGCATTCGCAATCTGCTGTTCTCCGACCTAGAGGGATTGTCCGATGCGCTCGGTGACATGTCACCAGGCACTATCGTCACTCTGCGTGACGGGGGCTCTCTCTTCAACGGCATCGGCGGTGTCCTTCTGATCAGCAGCGAGCGCCTGGCCCACGCACTCGGGGCGCTCGAATCCTACGAGGCAGTGGAAATGGAATTGCTTGTCGAGCGGTTCGGTGGCGTCAGCGCTGCCCTCGAACAACTCGAGGAGGGGAATATCGTTCTCATCGCTGGAGAGGGCGAGACGTAGACAATGCCATGGTCGCTGGCATGAGCGACGGCCAAGAAATGCGGTGGAGGTGGCATCCACTGGTCACATTTTGGAGTGGCCAGTGGCCGCCAACTACAGACTTTCAAGGAGAAATATATGTGTGCACTCCGATGTGGAACCGAGAATTCGTTTTCTCTCATTCAGTCGGGCTGGTGGACGACCAGCGAAATCACCTACCGAATTGACGCAGCCAGTATGACGGCCGACATTGGTGTGGCCGACGTTAGGCAAGGTCTCGTCCAAGCGTTCAACGAATGGAATCGCGTGACAGTCTTGACGTTCACCGAAGTCACCGCGGGAGGCCATATCGTGATCGCCTTCCATAGTGGTGGACAGGAAGGAGACGTGCACAAACCGTTCGATGGCGCGGGAGGAGTTCTTGCAAACGGCGGAATCCCGACATCGGCCGGCGCCGACCATGTATTGCATATTCATTTCGACGACGACGAAACGTGGAGCTTGGAAGCTGCTCCCGTCAATGGTTCCGCGGACTTCGTTGCGGTGGCCATGTACGAGATCGGCCACAACCTCGGGCTTGCAGCATTCCGGTAACACAGACGCGGTCATGCATGACATTGTACGCAACGGGCGCAGGTCGCTGCATCAGGAAGACATTGTCCGCATTCGCTCTCTCTACGGCCTCGTGGACCCGACTCCAATACCTGGCTGGTTTGGACACGAAACCGCGGGGGGCGGCGTGGCTATTGCGGACCTAGACAGCAGCGGCCGCCCGGACCTAATCGTCTTCCATATCGACAATGCCAAGGGAGAGAATCGGGGCTATTATCGGGTCGGACGCGATATGGACGCACAGGGAAATGTGGCTCAGAGAACTGGAGCCAACCGATCCCAGTTCCTGGCTGGTTTGGATACGAGTCTGCCGGCGGCGGAGTGGCTGTTGCGGACCTAGACAGCAGCGGCCGCCCGGACCTGATTGTCTTCAATATCGACAATGCCAAGGGAGAGAATCGGGGCTATTATCGGGTCGGAATGCGATATGGACGCACAGGGAAATGTGGCTCAAGAGAACTGGAGCCAACCGATCCCGGTTCCTGGCGGGTTTGGCCACGATCTGCGGGGGGCGGAGTGGCTGTTGCGGACCTAGACAACAGCGGTCGGCCGGACCTGATTGTCTTCCACATCGACAATGCCAAGGGAGAGAATCGGGGCTATCATCGAATCGGGCGCAACCTGGATCCCCGGACTTACCTGAGCGATGACTGGACGCAGCCAAATGGGGATTGCGGTTGGTTTGGCCATCATACCTCAGGTGGCGGCATCGCCGTCGCAGATTTGGACCACAGTGGCCACCCGGACCTAATCGTGTTCCACCTAGACGCTCCTACAGGGGAGAATCACGGCTACTATCGAGTCGGACGCAATGTGAGTGCCGAGGGCTATGCGACTGGTGGTTGGACGAAGCCGGCCTTGATTCCTGGCTGGTTTGGCCACCATTCTGCGGGCGGCGGGGTGGCAGTCGCAGACATGGACGGCGCTGGCCGGCCGTACCTGATTGCTTACCACATCAACGCTTCCGGCGGCGAAAACCGCGGCTTCTATCGGACCTGGTTCGGTTGATCGTTGTGCGGACGTATGCGTGGAACAGGCGCACGTGCAACTAATTTTGCTTCGTATCGTCCTACTGCATCAGCATACACCCAAGGCCGCCAACGACACGTTGGCGGCCCTCGTCACTCTGCGACGACCTGACGGCGCCGCACTTGCCGGGGTGACCACACCGATTGCGGCGTTGCGCGAGTGTCCCAACTGGGCGCGGAGGGTGCTCATGCAAGCTAGGGTAGCCGCGAGAGGCAGCCGGGGATCCGCCCCTCACAGACACACTGCACCCGGCCCTGCGCGGCCCGCCGGCGCGAAACGGAGCTCACCGTCCCAATGCACACTGTCCCTGCACCGGGACGCGTTCTCGCCCTGGCGCCTAGTCCGCCGTATACGGCGCAGTCAACGCCAACAGGATGTTGTCCGGGTCTCGAAACATCAGCAGGTAGATGGCGAGGTCCGGGCCCAGGTCCCTGATTTCGCCGTGGGGCACGCCGAGTTCGTCGAAGCGTTGCACGGCGCGCTCCAAGTCGGCGCGACAGTCGGCGCCGAAGCTCACATGGTGCAGGCCGACACGGTTCTCGTCGAAGCGGTCGCCGTGGATGGCGCGCTCCGGGTCCGGCGACGGGTCCAGACCCAGCAGCATGGCCCCGTTGCTGAGGACGACGCCCGGCGGCAGGTCCAGCGCCATCCGGAAGTCCAGCACCTGCGTGTAGAAAGCCTGCGACCGCGCCACGCTCGTCACCGTCAGCCGCAGATGGTGGAGCCCGCCTGTCGAGACGGTGCTGTTGCCCATGCAAACCCCCTTCGTTGCGTTGCCTGCGCTGCATTCAGCGAGACTGAATCCGATCTTCCCACAATCCATCCCACTGCATCGCGCATCATTCGTCCGGCTCGATGGGCAGCCACTGCCAGCCCGAATCCGTCTTGGCGATGTGGCCGAGGCTGGGAAAGGGCGGGAAGTGCATGCCCATCACCAGCAGCTTCTCCTCGGCGGCCCTGTCGAAGACCCGGCGCTTGCTCTGTTCCGCCTCGTCGGGGAGGATGTCGAAGACGGGCAGCCAGTCCGGGTGCTCCAGGTGCAGCGGAGAGAGCACCGTGTCGGAGATGTAGAAGACCCGCTCTTCCTGCGAGGAGACCAACACGGCCATGTGGCCCGGCGTATGGCCGGGCGCCTGCACCGCGTGGAAGCCGGGCATGAATTCGGATTCGTCGTTCACGAAGTGCATTCGATCCCCGAGCGGCTCAAGATTGCGCCGCGCGATCTCCACGTGGGATGTGGGCGCCATGTCGAACGCCTGATCCGAGAACCAGAAATCCCACTCTCTCTGCCACAGATAATAGCGGGCGTTCTTGTACAGTGGCCTGCCGTCCGCGTCCAGCGCACCGCCCACATGGTCGGGGTGCGCGTGGGTGATGACGACGACGTCGATGTGCGCGGGCTCGATGCCCGCAGCCTGCATGTGATCCTAGCAGCTTGCCCGTAGTGGGGGCGAGGCTGCCCGCGCCCATATCGATGAGGACCCGGCTGGCGCCCGTGTCCACGTAGAGATAGGTGTAGGGCGTTCTCACGTAGTCCGTGGGCAGGCCGCGGCTGCTGAGGGCCTGGTCGATCTCGTCCTGCATTACATTGGCGAAGAAAGTTGCCGGCGGGTAGTCCACGTGGCCGTCGGTCAGGGCCACGCATCGAAACTCGCCCACAGTGAATGAATCGTATCCTTGCGACATGGTTTTTCTCCTACCTGTGCCCCGCAGCGGGTTACGCAACCCGCCGCGGGGAACGATTGCTCGGGGGCGGCGCACTCACGCCGGTTGCAACACACCCACGGCGTATTCGCGCACGCCGGACAGCTCGACGCCGTATGCGCGGGCCGTCTCCTCCATGGGGATGGCGTCGCCGGCTTCGTGGGAGAGCATCAGCGCCGCGAATGCCTCCTGTAGCGAGTCCGCGGCGTTCCGCTTCTGCTCCTGCAGGGCCTCGACGGGAACATGGCTTGCCGTGAAGGGCCGCCCGCTCACCTCCTCGAAGACCGACACCGCCTGCAAGGGGCTCAGCGCCTCCGGCCCACCCAATTCCACAACGGCGTTGCGCGCCTGCGGATTGTCCACGCTCTTGACGGCGAACTCCGCCGCGTCGCCGCGCGCAATCCAGGAGATGGGGCTCTTACCCGCGCCGTAGATGGCGACGGTGGCGTTGGCGTAGTCGAAGCCAACCGTGGGACTGAGCCAGACTTCCATGAAGTACGTGGGGCGCAGAATCGTGTAGGCCATGCCGCTTGCCTGTACCGCCGACTCGACGGCGCGCTTGGCCTGTGTCAGCGCGCACGGATCGGGCGTCGCATCGATGTGGCCGGAATAGGATGTGTAGATGAAGTGGCCCACGCCCGCGTCCTTCGCGGCGGCCACCAGGTTCAGAACGCCGTCGCGGTCCGTGGCCTCGATGGAGTCGCCGGGCTGGCGCGAGAGCGTGGTCGTCGCCGTCGTGATAACGGCATCCATGCCGCGACACGCTGCGTCGAGCGACGCCCGATCTCTGAGGTCGCCGTAGACAAGCTCCACGCCCATGCTCTGGAGGCGTTCCAGCTTGGCGGCGCCGGCCGTCTTGCGCACTACCCCGCGCACTGCTTTGCCTTCGTCGCGCAGCCGCCGGCAGATGTCGCTACCCATTTCCCCTGTGGCTCCCACAACAAGAATCATGTCTTCCTCCCTCTGTATTGTCGCTGCATCGTCTCATCGCGTAGTCGAATCACCCTGTGTATTCGCATATCTACGCCCAGCCCAGCTCGCGCAGGGCCCAGTTGGCGTTCCACACCTTGGTCATGCCGGCGACTTTGCCGTCCTTGTTCATGCTCAGGATATAGACGTACTCGGAATGGGTCTCTTTGCCGGTCGGCGGCACCGGTCCTCCTTCGCCCGTGTGCGTGGCATGGTAGGTGGCGAAGAACATGGCCTTGCCCGTCGCCTCGTCGAAGCACGATGCGTGCAGGTCATACGTGGCCCCGGGCGCCGTGACCGTACCGAAGCCGGCCATCCAGTCGCAGTACGCCTCCACCGTGTCCACGCCGGCAAGCGCTTCGCTCTGCGCGTCGAACGGCGCGCCGGCGACGACGTACTGCTTGCATCCGTTCCATCCCTGCGATGTCTCGCATGCCTCAAAGAACTTCGTGGCGTTTTCAAATGCGCTCATGGTCTCCCCTTTCGTGGAGGCAATTCGTGCAGGAACCGGGCACGTCGCTCCGTCCTCTCTCCTGCATCTCCATGATGCCAAAATGTGGGTGTCGGCGATAGCCGCTTTGCGATACAATAGCGATACGCAACCGGTACAAAGAGAGGGACGTATGGCCGCAGGGCTGACCTTCGGCGCCTGGCTCAAGCGGCGCCGCCAGGGACTTGGACTCACGCAGAAAGAGCTGGCGCGGCGCTGCGGCTACGCGGCAGTGAGCGTGCGCAAGGTGGAGGCGGACGAGCGCCGCCCTTCGCGTGAGATGGCCGAGCGGCTGGCGGAACAGTTGGAGATTGACCCCGCAGACCGCGAGCGCTTCGTGCGCTTCGCGCGCGACCAGTCGGGCTGGGATGATTTCTCGCTGGCCGCGCACAGCGTCACGCTGGCCGGCGCCGCCGGCCCCCGCTTCGTCGGCGCCGCCGCACCGGAGGGTGCGAGTGCAGCGCCCGGCTTCCTGCGCGACGACGCAGACGAAGCGGACGCCACGCCCAGCGCCTTCGTCGGCCGCGAGCAGATACTGCACCGCCTGGATCAGTTCCTGGGCGCGGCAGTGGCCGGGCGCGGGCGGGTCGTCTTTGTCACGGGCGAGGCGGGCAGCGGCAAGACGTCGCTGCTGCGGGCCTTTGCGCGGCGCGCGCAGGACCGTCACCCCGAGCTCATCGTGGCCGACGGCGCATGCCATATCTACACGGGCGTGGGCGACCCCTACATGCCCTTTCGCGAGATCATGGCCATGCTCTGTGGCGACGTGGAGGCGCGGTGGGCTTCGGGCTCGCTCTCGCGCGACCACGCGCTGCGCATTTGGCAACGGCTGCCGCAGACCGTAGATGTGCTGGTATCGCGCGGGCCGGACCTGCTCGGCCCCTTCGTCTCCCCCACCGATCTGCTGGCGCGCGCCGGGCTGCATAGTTCCCAGCGCACGGCATGGCGCGAACGTCTGGCTACCCTCGCGGCGCATGCCGGCAGCCACGGGCCGGACCAGTCGCGCCTCTTCGAAGAATACCTCGACGTGTTGCAGACGCTGGCGGGCCACCAGCCCATTCTGCTGCTGCTCGACGATCTGCACTGGGCGGATGTCTCCTCAGTCGGGTTGCTGTTCCACCTCGCCGCGCGCCATCGGCGACAATCGCATCCTGGTGGTCGGCGCCTACCGTCCCGAAGAGGTGCACGCACCCAACGGGCTCGCCTCGCTGGACGGCGTGGTGCGGGAGATACAGCGCCAATATGGCGACGTCAAGATTCGCCTCGATCAGGATGAGGCAGCCGAGGGACGTCGATTCGTGGCCGACCTGCTGAATCTGGAGCCCAATCGACTGGACGAGGGCTTTCGCCAGGCGCTCTACCGTCACGGCCACGGGCATCCCCTGTTCACGGTCGAGCTGCTGCGCGATCTGCAGGACCGGGGCGTGCTCGTGCGTGACGACGGCGGCCGCTGGGTGACGGGCGGCGATCTGACGTGGGACACGGTGCCCGCGCGTGGAGGGCGTGATCGGGCAGCGCGTCGGACGGTTGGACGACCACTCTGCGCCGGGTGCTGTCCATGGCCGGCGTGGCGGGCGAGACGTTCGCCGCCGAGGTCGTGGCCGAGGCGCTGCAGCTCGACGCGCGGCAGGTGGTGCGCTGGCTGAGCGAAGATCTGCAGCGCCGCCATCGCCTGGTGCGCGCCGAGGGCATGCGCAGCGTGGGCGAACGCCGTCTCTCCTTCTATCGTTTCGGCCACAGTCTCTTTCAACGCTACCTCTACCACAGCCTGGATGACGTGGAACGGACCTATCTGCACGAGGCTGTGGGCCGCGCACTGGAACGAATCTATGACGGGCAGGAGGAATTGGTCGAGAGCGCCGGCGCCCTGGCGCGGCATTTCGAGGAAGCGCGCATCCCCGCCGCCGCCGGCCGCTACCGCCTGATGGCCGGACGCCATGCCGCGCAGCTTTCCGCCGCATCGCGAGGCCATCGCCCATTTCAACCAGGGCCTGGCGCAGATCGACCTCATGCCGGACACGCCCGAACGCCGCCGCCGCGAGCTTGCCCTGCGCCTGGCCCTGGCCGTCTCGATTACGACGACCAGCGGCTACGCCAACCCCGAGGCGTACCGCGTCTATGCCCGCGCGCGCACGCTGGCCGAGCAGGCGGGCGACGGCGCCGACTCCTTCCAGGCCATCTACGGCCTGTGGCGCTACGCCGTGATCGGCGCGCACCTGGACGAGGCGGAGGCGCTGGGCCGCCAGTTGATGGAGCTGGCCGCCGGCCTGCACGACGCGGGCCTGCGCGTGGAGGCGCACCGCGCCATGGGCGTCAATCACTTTCATGTGGGCGACTTTGCGGCGGCGCGTCCCACTGCTCGAGGCGGGGATCGCGCTGTACGACGCGCAACAGCACGCGGCGCACGCCTACCAATACGGGCACGATCCGGCCATCAGTTGCCTGGCCTATCTGGCGCACACGCAGGTGATCACCGGCCGGCCGGAGCAGGCCACAGAGACGATGCGCACGCTCCTGCGCCTGGCCTGGGAGCTTGCCCACCCCTTCAGCCTGGCCTATACCCACGGCTTCGGCGCGGCGATGAATTGCCAGCTACGGCACGATGTGGCCGGCGTCCTGCGTTGGGCGGACGACGGTCTGGCGCTGTCGCAAGCGGCGCGGCTTCCCCTTCTGGCAGGCGCAGTCGATGATGCAGCGCGGCTGGGCGCTGGCCGCGCAGGGCGGCGGTCCCGAGTGCCTTGTGGAATTCCGCGAGGGGCTCGCCCTGTGGCGGGACACGGGCGCGCGCGGGCTGTTCCCCTACTTCGTCTGCCTGCTGGGCGAAGCGTCGCGCGCGCACCGGCGAGGTCGACGCGGGCCTGGCCGCGGTGGACGACGGCCTGGCCGCCGCCGCCCGCACGGACGAGCGCTTCTATGAGGCCGAACTGCACCGCACCCGCGGCGAGCTCCTGCTCCTCGCCGGCGCGCGCCCCGCCGCCGGCGAGGCCTTCCGCCGCGCCCAGCAGATCGCGCGCCGCCAAGGCGCCGTCGAATTCGAGCGACGGGCGGTGGAGAGCGCGGCGCGCTGGGCGGCCGCACGCGGGTGAGGAGGGCGGGCGCGCCGGCTATGCGCGCGCAGCGCCCTGTACGCCCTCACGCCCCCTCGTCGAGGCCGGGCCAGCAGCGCCTGCACGGCCTGGCGCGCCTCCTCGGGAAGGGCGGACAGGTCCACGTCGTCGACGCCGATGAGGATGCTGCGCAGCACGGCCGCCAGTTCGCGCAGCGCGTCGGGCGCGGCCGGGGTCGGCCATCATCTGTTGCAGCGCGGCGAAGAGCTGCCCGCCCAGCGCGTGGTCGCCCCTGCGCGCGCGTTCCACCCAATCCAGCAACTGGGCAAGCGACACGCCCTCTTCTTGGCCGCGTGCGTCCGGCCGCGGCTGGTGCGGAGCTGGGCTCGGGTTCGGCCGGGGTTGCCGGCGCATCCGCGTCAGCGTCCGGTTCGTCCGGATCGTCCGGTCGTCCTGGCCGCGGGCGGCGTCGAAGGCGGAGCGATCCTCATTCTCGTCTGCGTCCGCACCCCCACCGCTCGCCGCCGCATCGAGCAGTTGCTCCGCTTCGGCTTCCGTGATGGAGAGGGCCTGGGCAAGGCGGGCGGCGACGGGCAGGCCGGGCGCGCGCCTGCGCAGGCGGGCCAGGCTGCGCAGGGTGATGGCGAGGTCCGGGTCCTCGTACTGGCGGAGATGGCCGCGGCCTGGAGCAGGTAGTCGAGCGCGACGCGGCCACTGCTCCTGCTCCTCGGCCACCATGCCCAACTGGTGCAAGGTGGAGGCCTGCGAGTAGCGGTCGTCGAAGTCGATGTTGATCTGCAGGGCGTCCTGGTAGTAGCGTTCGGCTTCGGGCCAGCGGCGTTGTTCCTGGGCCACGATGCCCAACTGGTGCAAGGTGGAGGCCTGCGAGTAGCGGTCGTCGAAGTCGATGTAGATCTGCAGGGCGTCCTGGTAGTAGCGTTCGGCTTCGGGCCACTGGCGTTGTTCCTGGGCCACCCTGCCCAACTGGTGCAAGGTGGAGGCCTGCGAGTAGCGGTCGTTGAAGTCGATGAAGATCTGCAGGGCGTCCTTGTAATAGCGTTCGGCTTCGGGCCACTGGCGTTGTTCCTGGGCCACGCTGCCCAACTGGTGCAAGGTGGAGGCCTGCGAGTAGCGGTCGTTGAAGTCGATGTAGATCTGCAGGGCGTCCTTGTAGATAGCGTTCGGCCTCGGCCACTGGCGTTGTTCCTGGGCCACGCATGCCCAACTGGTGCAAGGTGGCGGCCTGCGAGTAGCGGTCGTTGAAGTCGATGTAGATCTGCAGGGCGTCCTGGTAGTAGCGTTCGGCCTGCGGCCACTGGCGTTGTTCCTGGGCCACGATGCCCAACTGGTGCAAGGTGGAGGCCTGCGAGTAGCGGTCGTTGAAGTCGATGTAGATCTGCAGGGCGTCCTTGTAGTAGCGTTCGGCTTCGGGCCACTGGCGTTGTTCCTGGGCCACCATGCCCAACTGGTGCAAGGTGGAGGCCTGCGAGTGGCGGTCGTCGAAGTCGATGTAGATCTGCAGGGCGTCCTTGTAGTAGCGTTCGGCTTCGGGCCACTGGCGTTGTTCCTGGGCCACCCTGCCCAACTGGTGCAAGGTTGTGGCGCGGATGTCTTGCGCGTCTGTCTTCCGACATGGATGGTCAGAGCGTCGATGCGCGCCAGCTATGTCCTCGTACGAGCGGCGGGCGGCGTCATAGCGCTGCAGCATGAGCTGGGCCTCGGCCATGCGGTCCACCACGACCATGAAGTCTGCATCCAGCGCCCCGCGGAAGAGGCCGGCCTGCTCGTAGCGCGGCTGCGCGTCCAGGATGCTGCGCGCGAGGGGCAGGCGGGCGGCGTGGTCGGGCGCGGCGCGCAGCAGCAGGTCCAGCGCATCGAAGATGTTGTAGAAGCGCTGCACCTGCTCCAGCGCGAGCTGCAGCGCGTGCAGCAGGTTCTCGTATTCGAGACGGATGTGGACCTGCGCGGACGCTGCGTTCGGCGGCCTGCCTGGACTCGATCATCTGGCCCAGCGCGCCGCCGATGCCGTCGTAGTGGCGGTAGAAGGCGGCCTCCACCGCCGCGCGCTGCTCGGCCGCGTCCTGCCGCGTTGCAGCCGCGTGCGCAGGAAGTAGGGGAAGATGGGCTGCAGGCGCACGATAGCCGGCGTCGCCGTACTGCTCGTGCGGCCGCAACAGCCCCCAGCGCATGGCGTCCGCCAGCACCTCGTCCCAGCGCGTCGAAGGGCAGCGCGGCCAGCGCCGGCTCGGCCTGCAGTTGCTCGCGTGTATTGCGGCAGCCAGTTGCGGTTGAACACGCCGGTGAAGGGGGCCAGACAGAGCAGCAGCGACTGCGCGTCCGCCGACAGGTTGCTGTGGGAGTAGTCGATGCATTTGAGGATGCTGTCGGTCTTCTGCGCCGCCTCCGACTGGTTGTCCAGGTCCACGTCCGCGGCCTGCAGGCGCTCGATCACCTCGCGCGGGCGTGTCGCTGGGCCAGGTTGGCCAGCACCACCTCCATGGCCAGGGGGTAGCCGCCCAGCAGGCGCAGCAGGCGCCGGAAGTCGTCGCGGTGCGCGGCCTGCTCGTGGTAGGGCGGCGCGCCGCCGCGGCCAGCACGGCCCGCGCCAGCTCGCTCTGCGCCTCGTAGTCCAGGCCGGGCAGGTCGTAGATGTCGCGTGCCGCGCAGGGGGTCCGGCTGCAGCCAGTCCTCGTCCCCGCGCGAGCCGAGCAGCAGCAGCGTGCGCCCGCCGACCAGCTCGCGCAGGAAGCCGCGCACCTCCGCCTGCTCGCGTTCGGAGAGCGTGTTGCGCACGGCCAGGCGCTCGCCCGTCACCGACTCCAGGTTGTCGAGGACGAGCAGATGGCGCGTGCCGCGTCAGCGCGTGCACGCACCGCGGCGCGGTCTTCGTCCGCGCGGCCCGTCAGGGGCAGGCCCAACTGCCGCGCCGATGGCCTGCACGATGCGCGGCCAGGTGGTAGGCGCGCTGCGTCGTAGCCGAAGTAGAATACGCTGCTCCACAAAGCCGGTCTTCTGCCACCACCAGCCCACATGGTGCAGCAGCGTGGTCTTGCCCGCGCCGCCCATGCCGCGCACCAGCAGCACGTTGTGCGCCAGCAGGCGGCGCTCGAGCTGCAGGATGTCCACGTCGCGGCCAAAGAAGCCGTACGTGGTGCCGCGGCGGCCTGTGCGCGGCGGCCGCGGCCGCGGCCTGGGCCTGGAATGCGCTCGTCGTCGAAGGTCGACGGGCCGGTTCTGGTAGATGACGGGCAGGGGCCAGTCCTCCAGCTCGATTTCGTGGCCGAAGGCGGCGCGGCGCGTCTTCTCGTGGAAGAGCTCCAGCCGGCCGCGGCGCACGGCCGTGGCCGGCGGCTTGCCGTCCAGAAGCTGCGTGTAGAGCTCGGTCATGAGGCGTGTGGCCGCGGAGACGGTGACCGAGTAGCCCATGGCCACCACCATCTGCGCGCCGGCGTCGAGCAGGCGCGCGCCCAGGCTGGTCTCGCTGGCGCCCACCTGCTTGCCCGACTGGCAGGCGTTGAGCACGACGATGGGGATCTGGCGCATGGTGAGCAGGTTGGCCAGGTCCTCGGCGCTGACGGGGTTGCCGTGGCCGCCGTCCTGGCCGTCCTCGTCGTCGTCGAAGAAGAGGAAGGCCTGCAGGCCCGTCGTAGGGCTCGATACTGCGCTCGCCGTAGCCGCGCTCGAAGACAGTGGCAGGTCGGGTCGCTGCGTCGGATTCGGCGGCGAGGTACTGGTCGTAGGTGAGCAGCGCGCCGTGCATGTCCAGGTGGATGATGTGATAGTAGCCGTCGCCGTGCTCGTCGTAGACGTCTTCCAGCTTCTTGCGCAGGGCTTCGAATGTGCCGGGGCGCACGATGTCGACCTGGGCGGGGACGCTGCGCCGTCTCCAGCGCCTCGCACCAGCGGACGGGAGATGGTGCGGTAGCTGACGTCGCGCACGCCCGCCGGCCGCGCCGTGACCAGCAGCACGCGCAGGCAGGGCGCGGGCTGCACCTCGGCCGCGTAGGCGATGGGCTGCAGGTTCTTGCGCACGACCGGCTTGTCCACGGAGAGCGGGCGCGCGCTGGTTGGGGTCGCGCAGCGTCTCCCAGTGCAGGCGGTGGAACTCGGGCGAGCCCACGATCTCCAGCACGAAGTCGTCTCTGCGCAGCTTCTGGTACTCCATGTAGACGTCCGGGATCGGCGCGGAAGACCTGCGCGAAGAGGCTCTCGCCGTAGGCGCGGATGCTCTTGGCCGCGGTCTCGGCGCGCACCGTGTCCGTGTAGGGGAAGGTGAGCCAGCGCTCGAAGTACCATTCCAGCTCCTGCTCGCCCGGCCCGTCCGCAAAGGGGTCGGTGACGGTGATACTCGTGCGCCGCGCCGAATGCGCCGAAACGGACGCTGGCCTCGAACGTCGTGCGGCCGTACGTCGGGCGCAGTCTGCTCGGTGGGCGCGCGCTCTTCGATGATGATCGGCTGCGGGTCAGGCATGTTCTCCCCTCCCTGTCGATGTCGGGCAATGCGATAGGCCGGCACAAAACGCGCCACACAAACCCACACAAACGGAGTTTCTATCAGAAACTCCGTTTGTTCGTCCTGTCCGTCCGGGCCTAGCGGAGTCTACGCCGTGGTCGTCTCCTCTGTAACCACCAACAGCGGCGCACCGTCCGGCGTCGAGATGGTGCGCACGGTGATCTGCTTGCCCTTGCCGTCGATGAACTTGTCCTTCAGCCAGGCGGAGACGAAGTCGGCGATCACCGCAGCCGGGATGCCGGCCAAGATGGTGACAAGCGCAACCGACATCTCCGGCGACAGGAAGGTCCCGACCGGCGACGCGTCCACAGCCGCCGGGCTCTCCGCGGCCAGGTCGGACTGGTTCCAGCGCTCCACGAATTCGGCTGCGTCCAAGCCGAGCGCGGGGTGTAGGGCTACGATGGTCTGCATGGCGGCGCCTTTCTTGTGGGTGTGGAGTCCTTCAAAGCGGCGTCAAACATACGGAGTCTCTACCAGACATTCCGTCTGTTCGAGGAGGCGGGCGGGATAGGGCGGGCCTGTGCGTGCATGGCATGCGATGGCGGACCGGTTGGCGTTGGAGAAACGGGGTTGCGCTGGGAGCCGCGCGCAAGTGCGGCTTGTCTGTGATACTAGCACGCGGCCGCGCTCCACGCAAGGGCGGGCGCGGCCGTCTCCAAGCATTTCACAGGTGCGCGCCGGCGCTGGACATGGGACGCAGATCGACGCTGATCGAGCTGATTTTCCTGCGCGAACGGCGGATAGCCATCGCCACGGACAGCACAACGCTGCGGGCGACCGCTACACGCCGGGCGTGCGTGACATCTTACTCGTGCAACGCTGACGCCGTCGAAGCGGATGGCCGTCCCGTCGGGGAATGCGCCTGGGTAGACGGCGCGGTCGATGTGGCCGATGGCGTAGAGGCCGGCCTGGATCTCGTCATCCACTGCGAACTCGGTCTGCCCCGCCGTGTACCAGGTTTCGCCGTCCGCGCTGCACAGGGCGCGTACCTGGTCGCCGCTGCGCTCCAGCCGCAGGCGGATGCGGTCGCCCGGCAGCTTGCCGCGTCCGAAGACGAGGTCCTCGTTGCCGATGCAACCCTCGAAGCCGATCTCGTCCGGCCGCCGCTGGCCCCAGTTCAGGCACAGATAGTTCTCCTCGTCCTGCCACAGCAGCAGGCCGCCCATGGCCGGCCGGTCGTCGCGCGCAACGCTGACCGTGCTCTCCAGTGCGAAGTCGCCGCTGACGGGCATCAGCAACCGCGGCGCGCTGCGGTTGACTTGCCATAATTCGCGGCCGTTGGCCGCGCGCAGTTCGGCCCCCGCCCCATCAACAGTATGCGCGCAGTCGCCGAATGGGTCGGTCCACGCCATCTGCGCCAGGGTGACCGGTTCTCCGCCATGTGCATACGCCGGATCGGGCTCTGCCGGTTCGAGGCGCCAGTGGGTGAAAGCCGGCGCAAAATCGGGATCCTCGGCGCGCAGCTCGCGGCAGCGAACCTCGAACCGGACAGGATCAGGGCAGGCCGCCTCGAACTTGCTAAGCGCTTCCGCCATTGGCCGGCGAAGGCGCATGGCGGGCGCATTGCCGCAGGAGATGACCGCGACATCCGCCTTCATCATGAGGATGCCGGGCAGTGCGTTGTCCAGATGCTCGATCGCTTCGTCCCTGAAATCGTGGCGCAAGAGAAGCTCGGCGTGCAGAAGCGACAGAGCGATGTAGCCAGCATCCTGTGCCATATGTGCGCCGTCTTGCTGCGGCCAATACTCGCGCATGATGGAAAGAGCCGGCGCCGAATCCCCCTCGCACAGGGCCAGCAAGGCTTCGATGAAGTCGCCGCTGCGCACGATGAATCGTTCGGTGATGTTGCCCCGCGCCAGGGTGTCTGTGCGCCGGCGAAGGGGATCGCTCACTGCCTCAAGCCTGCCCGCGGCCAGTTGAATGTGCGCGACTACGGGGAGGTACCAGGCGGAGTGCAGGAAATTGGCCGCCCGGTTCATCGCTTCGATGCTGTCTTCGATGGATTGCAGCGCTCCCTCGAGGTCACCCTGCGCCCAGAGGGCGATGCCCCAGTGGAAAAGCGCCTCACTCGTTCCCCGCAGGTCGCCGCGTTCTTTGGCTCCGTCCCGGAAGCGCTCGAACCACTCCTCTGTCGCGGCCAGGTCCTTCTCATTGAGACACAAGGTCATCACGGAGAAATAGGCCGGGCGCAGTTCCTCCGTATAGGGCAGATCGGGCAGAATCCGTTTGTTGTCCGCGTTGTGTGCTGACGCTGTCCACGATGTTGTGGTGACGGAGTCGGCGTCGACCAACCAGGCCTGCTGGTTCAATATGGCTTTGGCGACAGACACGTCGTCCTCTGGCAGCAGGCCGAAACCTTCTTCGATCAGCGACCGCCAGTTGTGGAAGTCGACGCGCCAGTAGAGCACCTCCCCCAGCCGCGCCACCAAGCGAACCTGTTCGTCGGGCGATAGGCCGAGTTGTTTGCTCAACTCGAACGCCTCGCGCAACGCCGCTTCGGCATTCTCCAGATCGGAACGACCGTGGTACGTCTGGCCCAGGCCCTTGAGCGCATCGAAGCGCCAGCGGTCGTGCGGGCCAGCGCTGGACCGTGATTCGTTCAGCGCACGGGCGCTGCGGTCTATGGCCGGGCGTTGGCGGCGCGTGTCGGAAAAGCGGATGGCCGTCCCGTCGGGGAATGCGCCTGGGTAGACGGCGCGGTCGATGTGGCCGATGGCGTAGACGCCGGCCTGGAGGTCTTCGTCCACCGCGAACTCCGCCTGCCCCGCCGTGTACCAGCGTTTCGCCGTCCGCGCTGCACAGGGCGCGCACCTGGTCGCCGCTGCGCTCCAGCCGCAGGCGGATGCGGTCGCCCGGCAGCTTGCCGCGTCCGAAGACGAGGTCCTCGTTGCCGGTACAGCCCTCGAAGCCGATCTCGTCCGGCCGGCGCTGGCCCCAGTTGAGGCACAGATAGTTCTCCTCGTCTTGCCACAGCAGCAGGCCGCCCATGGCCGGCCGGTCCTCGCGCGCAACGCTGACGGTTGTCTCCAGCGCGAAGTCGCCGCTGACCGGCGTCAGCAACCGCGGCGCGCTGCGGTTGACTTGCCATAATTTCGCGGCCGTTGGCCGCGCAGTTCGGCCCCCGCCCCATCAACAGTATGCGCGCAGTCGCTGAATGGGTCGGTCCACGCCATCTGCGCCAGGGGGACCGGTTCTCCGCCATGTGCATACGCCGGATCGGGCTCTGCCGATTCCAGATGCCAGTGGGTGAAGGCTGGATGCGCCAACGCGTACTTCTCTCGAAGTCTTCCCAGTCAACTCCGCAAACAGATCGGGAGGACTGATCGCTGACTCCATCACACTGGAGCGCTTCCACTTGCGGGCGCCGCATCAAGCTACTCGACGCCTGTCCGTACCACGCAGCGGCGACACTGGGAACCGAGCTCTGGCTGAGCGCCAAGGCAGTTTCAGCGACGCGCAATGCTTGGACGGTCTGTCCGCTGTGAAGCAATGCCTTTGCGTACAACAATGAGATGCTCAGCGATCCCAACTGGCGGATTGCGCAGGTCGATGTGCGGGCCGGGCCAAAGCGACTGGACCAGCGCCAACGCCTCTTCGCGCCGGCACGTAGCGTGCAGGATAGCCGCCCGAACGAAGCTGAAACCGCCTCGTAGCATGACCCCGTCGGCAAGATCGGATGCGTCCCAGCTTTCGGCTTGGTGGGCCATCGATTCTTCTGCGGAAGCAAAGTCGCCCAAATGGAAGTGGATGGCTACGACAACCGACGCTGCCAGATCCGCACGCAGGATGTCGCCGATGCGCAGCATCGTGTCGATGCAATGTTGAACCACGCGCCGCGCGTTGGCGAAGTCACCTTGCGCCAGATACGATGCGCCCCAGGCGTAGTATGCTTCTCCCACGCCGCGCAGATCTCCTCGCTGGTTGGCGCGATGCAGCAAGAGGTCGATCCAACGTTTCGCGTCTGCCGGGTCCTTCTTGTTAATCGAAATACACGCCATCGTGAAATAGGCCGATCGCAACTCCTCCACATACGGAAGATGCCGTAGAAGACGTTCGTTGGACTCAGCATATTCCCTCGTCCTGGGGCCGCGATAGCCGCTCTCATCGTGCGATAGCGACAGCCAGTCGAGGTGGTTGACAATGGCAGTTTCCACCGAGGGTTCGGTACCGTCCAGCAGTTGTTTGCCTTTCAGAACCAGATCCCGGAAGGATGCATCTGCGGGTCCGGCAGTCCAGTGAACGGCCTCGCACAGCCGATCAATCAAGCGGACTCGCTCTGCGAGGGGCAGACTCAGTCGATCCGCTAGCCGAAGCGCGTCGCGCAACGCGCCCTCAGCTTCGGCTAGCTCCGTTTGGCCCGTGTAGATCTGTCCCGATACCCTTGAGTGCGCTGTATTGCTGTTCAGCGGTTGACGCGCCCTCTTCAGGAGAATCCTTCTCGAGTTCGTCCAGCCGCTCGAGCACACGCTTGAAATGGGCGATGGCGCTGTCGCCGGCGTAGTCGCGGCGCAGCTTCTCGCCCGCCCGCAGCAGATAGGCGATGGCCTTGTCCGCCTCGTCGGTACGGTCATAGTGGTAGGCGAGTTCGACCACATGCTCGTCCAGCGCGTCCGCATAGAGCGTCTCCATGGCGGCGGCGACCTGGGCGTGCAGCGCGGCGCGTTCGCGGCGCGGCAGCGTGTCGTGGACGGCCTGCTGCGTGAGCACGTGCCAGAAGGAGTATTCCGGCGCGGGCAGCGAACGCTCCAGATAGAGGAAGCCGTGTTCTTCCAGCTCGGCCAGCGCATCGTCCAGGTCGATGCCCGCGGTCACGTGCGCGAGCAACGGCAGCGGAAAGGTGCGGCCGATCACCGCGGCCTGGCGCAGCAGTTGCCGCTGCAGGGGCGACAGGCGGTCGATGCGGCTGAGCACGATGCTGTTGACGCCGGCGGGGATGGCGTCCAGCCTGGCGTCCGCGCGCGTGCGCCAGGCGTTGCCCTCGCGATAGACGGCCCCGCTCTCCATCAGCGAGCGCACAATCTCCTCCACGAAGAAGGGATTGCCCTCGGCGCGCTCCAGTATCTCGTCGAGCAGGCGGGGGGCCAGCTCCGCGTCGCCGAGCAGGGACAGGACAAGGGCGCGGGTATGGCTGGGCGGCAGCGCCGAGAGCTTGAATTCCCGCCAATGGGCAGGGCAGCGGCGCGCAGCCATGCCGGCAAGCTGGCGAATCCGGTGTCCCTCGTCGGGCCGGTAGGCGCAGAGCAGCAACAGCGGTTTCTCGCGCGCGACTGAGATCAGTTCGGCGGCCAGGTCGACGGAGGCGTCATCGGCCCAGTGCATGTCCTCCAGCACGACGACGAGCGGTTGGCGCTGCGCCAGCGCGGCCAGCAGCTCCTTCAAGGCCGCGAACGTGCGGTACTGCACCTGTTGCGGGTCGGCGGCGGAGAGGGCGTTGTCCCACGCGTCGCCGAACTGCAGCGCCAGCAGCCGTCCCAGCAGGGGCCCGATCTCGTCTCGCTGTTCGGCGCTGAGCAGGCCGTCGTCGACCAGCGATTGCAGCCTGGCGCGGACGTTCGCCGCCGTGGACCGGTTTCCGGGACTCGTTCCCGTCTCCAGGCTGCCGCGCAGCATCCCGGCGAAGGGCGCATAGGGCGTTCCGGCCGTCATCTCCAGACAGCGCCCCTCCAGCCACAGGGGAGACGCCTCCGCGTTGGCCGCCAGATTCTCGCATTCCTCCACCAGGCGGGACTTGCCGACGCCCGCCTCCCCGGCCAGCAGGGCCACGCCGCCGGTCCCCGCCTGCAACGCGTCCAGCATCTCCGCAAGCGCATCCATCTCCTCGCCGCGGCCGACAAGCTCGGCGCGCCGGCCCTCGATGCCGCGCGTACGGCGCGGTCGCCGGCGCGCACACGCCAGCGCGTAGACGGCGACCGGCTGCGCCTGGCCGGGCAAGGATACGCTGCGCGCCACGGCGCGCACAGACATGCGCGTCAACTGGTAGGCGGGCCGGCTGAGCAATATCTCCCCCTCCGCAGCCAGGTCGCGGCAGGCGCGCCGCCATGGTGACGACGGGGCCCAGGATGGCCGGACCCCCGTTCGCATCGCCCTGCGCGTCCACATACACGCGGCCGGTATGCATGCCGGCGCTGACGGCCATGCCCGCCGCAGCGCCCGCATCGCGCACCTGCAGGGCGGCCTGCACGCTGCGTTCGGCGTCATCCTCGTGCACGCGCGCCGCGCCGAAGGTGGCGAGGATGCCGTCGCCCAGATGGCGCTCGACCTGTGCGCCGTACGCGGCGGCGATGCGCTCCATCTGCGCCAGCAGCGCGGGCAGATCGCCGCCGGCCAGGGACGGGTCCGGATCCATGTCGGGCGTCGGGGCCGGCCCCGCGCACAGCACGGTCACGAGGCGCAGCTCGCCGGCGCGGGCGAGAAGGGGGACAGTCTCTTGCGGCGAGGGCGCTGCCGTCTCCGCTGCGCCGGGCGCGGCGCGCGCGCCCCGGCGACTGCGCCGCGGTCGCTGACGGCGGCGGCGGCAAGGTCCCGCCGGCGATGGCGGCGCGCAGTTCGACCGTCTCGGCCTCCGGCTCGACGCCGAGCTCGTCCGCCAGCAGGCGCGCGCATTCCTCATACTGGCGCAGGGCCGCGCTGCGGTCGCCCTGCCATGCGTAGAGCCGCATCAGGGCGCGGTGCGCCTTTTCGTCGAGCGAGTCCAGCGCCAGGCGGCGGTGCGCGTAGGGCAGGGCCGCAGCCAGGTCGCCCTGCTCGACATGGCAGCGCACGAGGCGCGCCAGCACAGAGCGCAGATCGCGGCGCAGATGCTCGGTCTGGAAGACCTGCCATTCGTCGAATTGGGGGCTGTCGGCCAGCGTGAAGCCGGCCAGGAAGTCGTCGCGGTAGAGCGCGGCGGCCCGCGCCAGCGGTTCGACGCAGGCGGGGCAGACCTCTTCCGGCGCGTGGTCGTGCGGTTCGCACTCGGCCACGAGGGAGCGGAAGCGGGCGGCGTCCACGAAGAGCTCGCCAGTTCGGGCCAGTTCGACGCTGTCGCGCTCGAATCGCCAGCCAGCCGCCGGGGAGCGAACTGTTGAGCAGCGAGAGCGTGCGTCGCAGGTTGGCGCGCGCGGAGTCCGGGCGATAGTCCGGCCACAGCAGCGCGGTCAATGATTCCCGGCTGTGTGCTCCCGGAGTGACGGCGAGGTAGGTCAGCAGTGCGAGATTCTTGCGCCGGTTGAATAGGAGCGGCTGGCCGTCGAGTTCGATGCGCGGCGGCCCAAGCAGGTGGATCGACAAACGGCTCACGGCAGCGCCTCCGTCTGCACTCACGTCGTGCGTACCCCCATTATGGAACCTACCGCGCCAAGTCGCAAGGGCGATCCGAAGGTCAAGGCGCGCCTGTGCGCGTTTGCGCGCCGGTGGATCGATCTTGGATCGCTCGCGAGACGGCGGCAGGACAGGCGCGGAACGTTCGCCTGTCACACTGGAAGCGGAGAAAGGAGCGGCGTTCGGTTTCAGGGAGGCGACCATGCAACGACTACGAAGACGGATCGGTCTGTGGATAGCGATGTTCAGCCTTGTCTGGCTGATCGCAGGCGCCGCCGGCCCCCAGGGGCTGGAGGCCGGTGCCAAGGGTGAGGAGCTGGTGCTGGCAGGGCACTTCGGCGGGCCGGCCATGGCGACAGCCGCCTACGGCGACTTCGCGCTCATGGGCTACAGCTTCGAGTTCGCCGTGATCGATGTCTCCGATCCGGCGCAGCCTCGCCGCGTGGCCTACCTCATGCTGCCGTCCAACGATATCCAGGTGGCCGGCGACGTCGCCTATGTGGCCGGGCGCGGCGTTCTAAATCTGGTCAGCCTGGAGAATCCGCTGCAACCGCACGTCGCCGGCTCGGCCGTATTCGACGGCGCCGCCACGGGGTTGGCGGTGACGGAGGATACAGCCTACGTCACCGCGCCGAGCGGGCTGTATATCTTTGACGTCAGGCGCAGCCGGCGGCCGGCGCTCCGCGCCTGGCTTCCCCTGCCGGGCCGTTGCGAGGGGGTGGCGGCGGACGGCGGCCATGCCTACGTGACAGGTTCCGCTGGCCTGCACGTGGTGGACGTGGCGCAGGCGTCGAAGCCCGTGCTGGTGACGTCCCTGCCCACCAACGGCTACGCCGAGTCGGCCGCGCTGGACCGCGGCCTGCTCTTCGTGGCGGATGGCGACGCGGGGCTGGCGGTGGTCGACGTCTCTGCGCCACAGCGGCCGGCAGTGGTCGGCGCTGTGCGCACGCCGGGCTACGCCGCGGGCGTGAGCGCGGCGAACGGGCACGCGTATGTGGCCGCCGGGCCGGAGGGCGTGCAGGTGGTTGACATAACGGATGCGCGCCGGCCGCGTCTCGTGCATTCGCTGCCGGGCGGCAGATATGTGCTGGACAGTGCCGCGACCGGTGGCCTGCTGCTCATCGCCGACCGCTATCACGGCCTGGCCACGGCAAGCGTGGCCGGCGACGCCGCGCGCCCGTGCCCGCGGGCGCATGGCAGACGCCCGGCTTCATGGGCGACGTGGCGGTGCGCGGCAGCGCGGCCTTCGTCGTCGGCTCGCCGGGCAGCAGCGTGCACATGATCGACGTGGCCGATGGGGAGAATCTGCGGCAGCTCGCCCGCTGGGAAACGCCGGGCGCGGCCACGCGCGTGACCGTGCAGGGCGATGTCGCCTACATCGCCGACGGCTTCGGCGGGCTCCAGCTCGTGGACACGGCCCAGCGCCGGCCGATACCACATGGCGCCTACGCCGTTGCCTTCGGCGATGTGCAAGATGTGGCGGTGCTGGGCGATTACGTGCTGCTGGCCGGACCCGCCGGCATTCAGGTCGTCGACACGTCCGATCCGCGCCGGCCGCGCGCCGTCGCCTGCTTCTGCGGCCACGGCGCGGCCTACCGCGTGGCCGTGGACGGCGCGCTGGTCCTCGCCGCCGGCGGCCAAGACGGCCTCCAGATCATCGACATGGCGGATCCGGCGCGACCGCGCTTGCTCGCGCAGGTGGCGCTGCCCGGTCCCGCCGCCGATGTGGCGGCGGCAGGCGGCTACGCCTACGTCGCGGGCGGGGAGAGCGGCCTGCACGTGGTGGACGTGCGCACGCCGGCCCGGCCCGTCCTCGCGCACTCGTTGGCGGGCGCACACAGGGCCGACGCCGTCTCGGTCGACGGCGCGCGCGTCTACGTGCTGGACCGCGGCGCGGGGCTCACCGTGTACACCGCGTACAGCGCGCGCGATGCGCAGCCCCTCGCGCAGACCGCGCACTTCCCCACGCCCGACGTGGCCGTAGCCGCCGCCGTCACCGGCGGAACCGTCTACCTCACCGACCGCTCCGGCGGCCTCTACCTCCTGCGCAACTGACTGCGTACACACAACATACATAACAAACGGAGTTTCTGCTCAGAAACTCCGCTTGTGCAGCGCGCAGCCCCAAACCGCCACCCCCGCGTGCCGCGTAGGCTGGCCCACGGATCGACAGGATGGCGCAGTGATGGGGTGACAGGGTGAATTCCCGTGGCCAACCCGTAGGTGCGGATGCCCTTCCGCACGTATTTCCGGATAGATCACGGATCGACAGGACGGCGCGGATTCTCATGCACTTGATCCGCGTCATCCGCGTCCATCCGTGAGCTGGTCTGTGAGTCGGGTGGCCGGATTCCCGCTGCGACCGTGCGTGTATGCGGGGCGACCATACGTTGTGCCCTTAGTTGTTCTAGTTGTGCTCCACCTCACGCAACGGAAGACATGTATCAACAGGGGTTTCGACTAGGGACCATGTTCTGAATTATGCCGAAACCCAGAGACGCAGACGTTGACTCAGGATGCACGCGCAAGACCCGTCTTCGAAAAAGCAACCACAAAATCCCGCGTGCCGCGCGGGGAATGCACCTTGCTCAATTTGCCTGTAGCCATTTTGTAGCCACCATCTTGCTAGCATAGGAGCGCAGTCGAAGAAAACGCGGCTGCGTACACAATGTTGACAACGAATCTCGCAAGTGAAGCTCTGTTGCGTTATATCGTGATCCCACTATCGTACCAATAGGAGAGGTCAAATGGCGGGCATACCGACGGGCCAAAGCAGAATGAAGAAGTATATCTTCTTTCTTGATCAACCCAATACCGAATCTATGCTCCTGGCGGATGCGCAACTGCGCAAAACGGGCGTAAGGGTGCTCAGTCATTATGGCAGCGCCGCTGTGGTCGGGTTGGCAAGAAAGGAACACGTTGAAGCTGCCTACCGAACCGGCCTCTTCGACGCGGCCACGTCAGGGCCGGTTTCCGATGAGTCCCTGGAACTGTGTGATCCAGACCAACTAGAAGCCGCCTACCTATGGAACTCTATTCATCCAGCTAGACTCCACGATGGTCGGGAGGACCTCCCTGAGGAAGAAGGGGAGTGGCACGAATTGAATCCATTCCTCGAACAGATTCCCTACGATCTACGCAAGTTCAAGGAAGAGTTGCTGCGAGTCTTGCAGATCGATGAACCGGCGTTGTTGGAGAAGTACCGCGACACAGAAATGCCAGATTTTGGAGGTGAAGATTTTGTTGCGTTCGAGGATAAGCTGGCCAGAAAATTTGATGATCCAACCAAAGCATACCATCTGGCTAGGGCAGCTCGACATCTGAAGCCGGCGTATCGGCAGGCATTACTGGATTTGCCTTTGCCCCTGCCCAATGACGATCCCCCGCTCCCGGAGCTAATCCCCTGGAGGATGCAGGGCAAGGTTGCCGTTGGCATAATCTATGTTGAGTCTACTCCGCCCATAGGGCCCGATTTCAGCAGTGACGAACGGAACTGGATTTCGGCCCAACTGACAGAAGGTATGGATTGGCTGGCAGCCAACGCGCCCGATGGAGCCGGCTTGACCTGGGTACGGCACGTGCAACACATCAAGATTGATGAGCCTGAACAGCCGGGCAAACCCGCAGACTACTGGCTCGTTCCGGCCATGGGCAAAATCAGCTTCGCCGGGAACAGCTATGCTCCGAGCCTCGAGAGCCTGAGCGACTACTGCGAGCACATGCGGGCTCAATACTCGTGTGATTACGCCTTCGCGATCTTGGTCACCCCCTATGCGACCAGTGGCCCGGTTGACATTCCCGTGAAATACACGTTTGCCGGTCGCCACATCACGTTTGTGAACGACAAGAGCTTCGGAATGACAGGGAAGTATCAGCATCTCCATCGTTTCATGATTCGAGAGATGTGCAAAGTTTTCGAAGCAGCTGACGAAAGATGGCCCTGTTCGTCTGACAGCAGACATGGCTACTACAACATTCCAAATGGCAACTGCAACAAGTATTCATGCATCATGAGAAGGCGCGTCTGACCTGACACTCTGCGACTACACCCAGGCTCACATAGGCTGGGCAGACCTGTTCGTTGAAGTGACAACGGCCGACAAACTGTGGGCGGGAACCGATGATCTTGTCGTTCTGGATCTCGGCGCCTTCCGTGAGTGGCTGCCCGCGGAGGATGATGATCTGGAGCGCGGCAACGTCGACGGATTCGGTTCAACTACACTGGCCTCACGAGAGATGACGTGGAACGTGTGATGCTCTACAAACAGGAGTCCTCATTTGGGCCGGGGACCAGATGGCTATCCGCATCTGAGGGCCCGGACTGGACGTTGCAGCGGGTCCGCGTCTGGGTTCAGGGTGAGCTGCTATGTGACGAAGGCAACATCCGGAGGGAGCTCAGTTTTGACAATTGCTGGTGGGTCAGCTCGAATTGCGGCACTTCTTCCACCATCGTGAACTCACTGGAAGTCAGAGTTACCACAGCCGACGAATTCTGCGCTGGGACCGACGATGATGTGACACTCGAGATCCACGGCATTGAATGGAACCTAGACAATTCGTGGCGCAACGACTTTGAGCGAGGCAACACCGACGTGTTCAAGCTTATACCCAGCCCCGCAATCTATACAAACAAGACCAACGGAATTGCAATCCGCAAGTCTCCTGATAGCCCGTGGGGATTTGGCGGCTGGAAGCTCAAGGGCGTGAAGGTAATCGCAAACGGCGATGTGCTCTACGATAACCAGAGTATCAATGTGTGGTTGGAGGAAGACGATCGCGAATGGACCGACCTCATGCTGCCGCTTCCGTCGTGATACAGACCATCTCCGGCGTTCCAACGGAGCTCATCCAAGCTAGTCGTAAGGTAGTTCGACACACGATGCTCGACGATCGGCGCAACGTGTCCGCCTGCGGAACTGGCCGGAATCCCACCCATCCAGTGTCCCCGTAGAGTGTAACGCAAGCGAAGACCCACGCATGGACAGAAAAACGGAGTTTCTCTAAGAGAAACTCCGTTTGTGACTAGCAGAAACTCCGTTTGTCAGCCCGCCCACCCCTCACACCAGCATCGGCTCCAGGAACTGGCGCGTCAGCGCCAGCCCGCGCAGGGCCTGGCCGGCGGTGGCGCTCCACACCGGGTCCTCGTGCTCGACGCTCAACACGTCGTCGTAGCCGATCTGGCACCAGCGTGTCCACGTAGCGGCGCCAGTCCACCGCGCCGTAGCCGGGCAGGCGATAGCGCCACCACGACGCCGGCTCGGTGGCCGCCATCTGCCGCCCATACGTCCCGTAGCGGTTGCGCGCCGCCATCAGGATCTCCGTGTCCTTGGCGTGCGCATGGTAGATGCGGTCGCGGAAATCCCAGATCGGCTGGATGTACTCGATGCCTTGCCAGTAGAGGTGCGACGGGTCATAGCACAGGCCCAGCGCGGGCGACGGCACGGCGGTGAACATGGCGTCCCACAGCTCCGGCGTGGTCGCCAGCATGGTCCCGTTGCGCGGCCAGTTCTCGAACGCCAGGCGCACCTGCTTGCTTTCCGCATGGGCGGCCAGCGGCGTGAACAGCTCGGCAAACAGGGCGATATTCTCATCGCCGTTGCGGCCCGGCGCGCGGCCGATGATCGTGGTGACGGTGGGTACGCCCTGTTGCGCCGCCGAATCGATCGCCTCGCGGCCAAGGCGGGCGATCTCCTCCTGCCGCGCATCCTCCTCGCTCATGTCGGGCAGAAAGAGCGGGCCCGCCGAATGCACGACGAGGCCGTGCTGGCGACAGCTCTCCGCGGCGTTCGCCTCGCCCAGGGGGATGTCGGCGGCCGCGTAGCCAAGTCTCGCCACCGCCTCCACAAAGGCCGCATACTCCATCTCGCGCAAGGCCGTGTTGCTTTGAAAACATCCGAGTTTCATGGTTCTCCGCCTCAGTTCAGGAAGGGTTGTAGGCTGTCATACGCCGAACGCGCAATCGTGTCGATCGGCTGCTGATAGTACGTCTGGTTGAACAGTTCGACCGATACCGGCCCCGCATAGCCCATGTCGCGCAGGATCTCGAAATAGGCGGGCAAGGGCATGGCCCCCTGCCCCGGATAGACGCGGTCCGGGTCTTTGAGCGTGGCCGGCGGCAGGTCGGGCGCGTCGTCCACATGCACCAGAAACAGCTTGTCCAGCGGGATCTGGCGAATCACGTCCAGGGGCACTTCCGACTTGTGGTAGTGGAAGAAGTCCCACATCAGGCCCAGGTTGGGCTGGCCCGCCTGCTCGATGACGGCCAGCGCCTCTTCGCAGCCGGGAATGACGGCGGCCTGCCCCAGCGGTTCGATGGCGATGCGGCAGCCGAACTCCGCCGCGGCCCGGCACACGGGCTGCACGTACTCCGCGACCAGGGCGATGCCCTCTTCCTTGCTGCGCCCGTGCAGGTCGCCCCAACTGCAGAGCAGCAGCGTGTCGCAGCCCACGGCCTGCGCGATCTCTCCCAGGTAGCGGGCGCGATCCACGGCGACGGCGACCTTGTCCGGCGAGCTGTAGTCCAGCGTGACCAGGTCGATGGCGGCCACGCCCAGGCCCCGTTGCGAGAGGTCCTGCTTGAGGTCGTCCACCGTGTGGCCGGCGAAGTATTTTTCGAACTTCTCGCCCCACAGTTCCACCATGGGGAAGCCGGCCGCAGCCGCGGCGCGCAGGTCCTCTTCCAGCGGATACGGGCGAGATGTGGCCCCATTGAAACATGCGATCATCGATGCGGTCTCCTTTTGTGTGAGTACAGAGTATTCAAGTACAGACTGGCCGATGCGCTGGCCCGCAATGACAGCTGCGCAAGGTTGTCATTCCCGCATGCCCTTAGCGGGAATCCAGCGCTCGTCCACGCAATGGATTCCGCGCCCCGGGCCGCCCGAGCCCGGAATGACAACTCCGCGGCACACGCTCGTCCGCGCAATGGATTCCGGGTCAGGCCCGGAATGACACGTGCGCGATCCAGGGTGGCCGCTACACCACGACCGCGGCCGAGCGGGGCGGAATCGTGATTCCATCCGCCGCGTCGCGCCATGTCGCATCGTCCACAAACCGGTAGCGCGAAAGCGATCCGCCCTCATCCAGTCGCACTTGTACGGTCACCGCCTCGGCCAAGTCATAGTTGCAGATGACGACGCCCGCCCGCCCGTTCTCCCGGTTGCGAAAGACCGCATACGGATGATGCGGCGCGCCGTCGACAGTCACCTGCGCGCCCACCTCGTGGCGGAACTCGCCGTCCCAGAAGGTTTCGCGCAGCTCCGTGCGCAGCGCATCCATCTGCTTGCCATAGGCCACGGTGGCCGGGTAGTCGTCCAGATGCCCCTTGAAGTTGTACGGCTCGTAGCTGATGAGATAGCGGTACATCAGGCACTGGTTGACCATGTTGCGGTCGTCGAAGCCCGTGACGGCCGTCATCAGGGGGATGTCGGGCAGCATATAGCGCGACAGCGGAATGTGGTCCCGGCTCTCGCTGCGATGATAGGAGAGCTGATACGCCTCGAACTCCCAGTCGTAGCACGCTTCGCCGGCGAACAGGAAGTCCTGCTTGTCCTCGGGCAGAAGCTGTGCGAAGTTCTGGATCAGCTTGCGGTCGTTGGCGTAGACCGGCGCGCCCTAGCGGTGCCCGTGGTCGGTGTCGAAACAGAGCAACGCGGGCGTGTGATGCAGGCATTCGTCGAACAGAATGCCGTCCGCGCCCAGGTCCACCATCTTCTGGAATTCCGCATCACAGATGTCCAGATACTCTTCGCTGAGGAAGCACATGGGGATCAGCCGCTTGGTGTTGATGTCCAGCAACTGCGTCGCCGTCTGATACATGTAGCCGCCATAGTGGTAGAAGTCGCCATAGGGGTCCTTGATCGCCTGGCGCACCAGGTCGGTGCGGAACCACTCGGTGGCGCGGTCCGCCCAGGTGAACTTGGCGAAGAGGATCAGCTTGACGCCGAGCGCTTGGATGTCGGCGATGGCCTGCTTCAGCTCCTCGAACGTCCCCAGCCGCGGGTCCGGGTCGTGGGAGGGATTGCCCTGGTCCTGGCCGCCGTCGTTCCAGCCCACCAGTTGGATCGCCTTCACGCCGTGCTTGGCGCACTCTTCGCCCAACTGCACGAGGTCGGTGAAGCGCATGCGCAGCTCATCTTCCGGCGAGTTGATGTGCACCTGCTGCCAGGCGTGCGGCTCGCGCACCCACTCCGGCAGCGGCGGCGTCTGCATCCAGCCCTCGCGCCAGCTCTTGTAGATGTCCACGCCCTGCTGCCAGCCGCCCTGATACGCCTCCAGCGCCACGGGCGTCAGCGAACGCGTCTCGCCCGGCTGGATGTAGGGTACGTGCACGGCCGCGAAGCGCGTCGCCACCTCCTTGCCGGCGATAGCCGGCCCATCCGGCACGCGCGCCTTGTACGTCCAGAGAGGCTGCGCTGCTCAACGAATCCGAGAAGCCTGGGCGGAGCTCCGTGTGCCAGGCCACCAGCTCGCTGCTGGGCGCGACGACGCCGGCGTAGAGCCCCTGGGATTCGCTGCGCAGCAGGATGTAGGGCGACATGGGCGCGCCCACGCCCGCGCTCCACCCGGAGAACTGGGTGGGATAGTCGACGCCGAAATAGCCGCGCATGTTCTGGTAGGTGGGCCACAACGCCCACTGTTGCGCGGTTGCGTACTGATAGAGGAACGTCTTGAACCACTCGGCTTCGGCGGGATGCTGCACGTCGCCCAGGTACGGGCAGTAGACATTCTCCACCACAAGCTCGGATCGGTTCTCGACGGTCATGGCGAAGACGGCCTGGCGCTCGTTCAGCGTTACGTTCAGGCTGAGGCGGATGTCGTGCGCCCCGCCGTACTCCGAGGTGACGCCGTCCCAGACGAACGTGGCGCCGCGCCCGTCCTCAGCGATGTCCACGGACGAGAGCGTCTGCTTCTCGCCGTACACGGGATTGTTGCGCCGCCCGGGAAGTGGCAACAGCAGGCGGAACGAAAGCCCCGTCTGGGGCCGGTCCAGCACGGTCCAGCCCGTTTCGACGGCGGTCAAACCGACGAGCGCGCCGGTGTCACGTGCAAACTCGAGCCGCAACGACTCGTTGGCAAGGTCGATAGTATTCATTCTTTTGCTCCTAGGAAAGTGCTACGCTGGAGGGACCGGCAGTCAAGTGTCTATCCGCATCGTGTGGTTGGGTTCGGATGAAGGATGCCTGGTATAAGGATGCCTGGTATGCCGCATGCATGAATGCGCGAACCGCCTGGACGCTTCCGCGTCCGCTGCACAACGGCGCAGCTACCCCTTGACGGAACCGGCGGTGAGCCCCTGGATAAACTGCCGCTGCATGAGTATGTAGAGCAAGATCATGGGCACGGACCCGATGGTCAGCGCAGCAAAGACCTGCTCCCACTCCGTGCGTCCCCAGGCGTAGAAGAAGACCTGAATGGCGAGCGGGATCGTGCGCATCTCCGTGGAACGCAGCAGAACCAGGGCCAGGAAATACTGGTTCCAGGCGCCGACGAACTCCAGGATGGCGACCGTGGCGATGGCGGGCCCGGAAATGGGCGCGACCACGCGCAGGAATCCCGTGAACTCGTTGCAGCCGTCCACTTTGGCGGCGTCCATCAACTCGCCCGGGATCGACTGGAAGAAGGCCCGGAAGATAAAGATCGAAAGCGGCAGGCTGCCCGCCACCATCGGCAGCACCAGACCGATGCGGCTGTCGGTCAGCCCCATCTTCACCAGCATGACGTAGAGCGGGATGATGGGCACCGGCGCGTGCATGGTGAATACGAACAGCAGGAAGATGGCGAGCGAGCCGCGGAAGCGCATGCGCGGCAAACGCGTAGGCGGCCACGGACGCAAATATGACGACCAGAATCACCGTACCCAGCGAGGTGACGATGCTGTTGAAGAGCGCATAGCCCAGGCTGGCGGCTCTCCACGCCTCCGTGTAGTTCTCCCAGTGCAGTTGGCTCGGCAGCCCCCAGATGTTGGTGACGACTTCCGTGTTGGTCTTGAAGGAGGCCATGACCATCCAGAAGACCGGGTAGATGATGAGGATCGTGAAGAAGATGAGGATCAGTTGGCTGGAGACCCAGACGATGGCCCGGTCTGCGCTCGTGGAGCTGGTGAAGCGCATGCCCGTTCGCTTGGTTGCCGGAGCCGGCGCGCCGGAGATGGGTGTTGTGTTCATTGCGTGTGTCTCCTAGCCGTCGCTGCCGCGCGACATTAGCTTCATCTGGATGGCCGCGATGACGGTCACCAGCAGCAGCAGGACATAGGACATGGCGGCGGAATAGCCGAAGCGATAGAACTTGAAGCCGCGTATGTAGATGTGCAGGGCCATGACGATGGTGGAATTGGCCGGCCCGCCTTCGGTCATGACGTAGGGAATGTCGAACACGTTGAACGCGCCCATGAGGGCAAGCGTCACGTTCACGAGCATGACGGCCTGCAGCAAGGGCAGCGTGATACGCCAGAACTGCTGCCAGCGGTTGGCGCCGTCGATGCGCGCCGCCTCATACAGCTCGTTGGGTATGGTCTGCAGCCCGGCCAGGAAGATCACCATGTGGAAGCCGTACCACTTCCAGATGTCCACGAGGATCAACGACCACAGCGCCACATTGGGGTCGCCCAGCCAATCCTGGACCAGGAAGTCCAGGCCCAGGCCGCGCAGCAGGCTGTTGACCAGTCCAAACTGGGAGTTGTACAGCCACGTCCACAGAATGCCGACCACGACGAACGACATGACCACGGGCAGGAAGAGCGCGGTGCGGTACACCGTGCGCCCGCGCAGCGCCTGGTTGAGCAACAGCGCCAGGAGCAGGGACAGGACGATCTTGCCGACCACTGTGCCAAAGGCATAGACCGTGTTGTGCCACAGCGCCAGCCAGATCACCTCGTCGTCGAACATGCGCACGAAGTTGTTCAAGCCGACGAATTTGGGCGGCTCGATGCCGTCCCAGCGCAGCATGGCCAGATAGACGCCCGCGATCATGGGTACCAGCTTGAAGACTGTGTACATCAGGATCGCCGGCAATATCCAGATGTAGGGCGTCCAATGGATGCGACGTCTCTTGACCGGACTTGCGATTACGGCGAACAGTGGCAACATAGGCCCTCCCTACTCGGCCCTGTCGAACGGGCGCAGTTCCTCGAGCCCGCGCTTCGTTTCCATCCTGTGGGCGGCGCGGGGGCCGATCTTTGCACCGGCCCCCGCGCCGCCATCATCGCGACTTACATTTCGAACACGTAGCCGTCGGCAATCAGCTCGTCCATCGCCGACTGGATCGACTCCGCCGCTTCATCCGGCGTCTTGCTGGCGGCCACGATGGCCTGCTGGTTCTCCTGGAAGGAACGTGTGATCTCCGGCGGCCAGTACCAGTCGAGATAGGTGAACTGGTAGGGCGCGCACTCCTCCGCGTACTTCAGGGCCAGCGGATCATCGCTTGCCTGCACGTTGGCGTTGGTCGAAACCGGATCCTTGTTCAGTTCGTTGCTCCAGGAGACCCACTCGTCGCTGGTCATCTGGTCGAGAATGCTGTGCGCCACGTCCACGCGCTCAGGCGCAATCTTGGAATAGATGCCCGTGGCCGAGCCTGTGCCGCCGGGCAACATGCGGTTAAGTCCCTCGTCCTCCACGGAAAGCACCGGCGGCATCAAGGAGAGCTCCAGTTCGGGATAGTCACCCTCACGATAGAGGCCAACGCGCCAGGAGTGCTCATACCAGAACGCGCCCTTGCCCTGCGTAAAGGCGATCCAGGCGCCGTCACTGTCCAGACTGTTGACGCCTTCGATGAACATCTCATCGCGGCGAATACTGGTTCAGGATTTCCAGCGCGGCGACGCTTTCCGGATCGGTGAACTTGGTGTTGCCGGCCAGGATATCCCAGGTCATCTCGACGGGTTGGTTGCCTGCCGTCTGCGCATAGGCGAAGAATTGCCAGATGGGCCACAGATAGATGTTCTTGCCTGCGTGCACGAAGGGAGCGGCGCCGATTTCCTTCACCGCCGCGGCCGCCTGCAGCAGATCGCTGTAGGTCTTGGGCTCTTCCGTGATGCCGGCTTCCTCCAGGAGTTTGAGGTTGACGAGGAAGGGGAAGCCGCTGATGCCGCCGCGTGGCAATGCCCACAGTTTGCCCGTGATGGAGTACGTGCTGAGCCCGACGGGGCGGAAGCGATCCAGATAGTCCAGATCGGAGAGATCCGCCATCTTGCCGCCGACCGCGTAGCGGCGCAGGTCCTGGCCATTCAGATCCATGATGTCGATCTGGTCGCCGGCGATCTCCGCTGCGGCGAAGAGTTCGGTATAACGTTCGCTGGTGAGGCCGTTCCACTGCACTTCGACGCCCGGGTGCGCTTCTTCGATGCCCTCGATCAGGGGCGCGTACTGGTCCGGGTTGCCCGCGCTCATGATTACGAACTCGCCCTGATAGGGGCCGGCGCTCTCCGCACCGGACTCAGCGGCGGGCGCCTCCGAGGCCGGCATGGCGGGGGCGCAGGCGGCCAGCGCCACCAATGCGCCGCCTGCCGCACTGAACTGAAGGAAACTACGTCGAGACAAGCGAGACTGAGCCATCTTTTCCTCCTCTTTCTTGGGTTGTCAAATACGTCGAACAGGACAATTACTGCGACTTCTCTCGGTTCCGGGCCGATGCGCTGCCCGGAACCGAATCGAGGTTCATGACGTGACCGCTTCCCGCACCGGCGCCGTCGACTGCCGGACGATCAGCGTAGGCTCCACCACGATCCGCATCTGCTCCGATGGGATGCCGGCCACAAGGTCCAGAAGCAGTTGCACGCTCAGCGTCGCCAGTTCGTGGAAGGACTGGGCCACTGTCGTCAGCGGAGGATTCTGAAAGGCGCTGATTTCAATGTCGTCGAGACCGACGAAAGAGAGTTCCTCGGGCACGCGCAGACCCGCCTCGATCGCGGCGCGCATGGCCCCGACCGCCATGCGGTCATTGGCGGCGGAGATGGCTGTGGGCAACGACGGCTGCGCCAGAATCTTCTGCATTGCCCGGTACCCCGATTCGCATTCCCAGTTTCCCTCGCTGTCAACGACGGCGCCCGCGTCGAGCCCGCTGCTCGTGCAACGCTGCGCGGAACCCCTCCGCTCGCTCCCGCGCCAGGCTCAAGTGCATGGGGCCTGCAATGTGCGCGAGCCGCGTATGCCCCAGACCGAGCAAGTGTTCCACGGCCAGGCGTCCGGCCTTCACGTTGTTCAGCGACACGGACGGGCCGCCATATCCTTCGGGGATGCGGTCGATGGCCACGGTGGGGATGCCGGCGGCCTGCAGATCGTTCAGACCGTCCATGCGGTCCTGGGCCGCCACGAAGAGTATGCCGTCGATCCAGCGGTCGATGGCGTTCTGCAGATAGCGCCCCTCCCGTTCCACGTCGTCGTGCGTGTTGTAGACGACCAGGCTGTACCCACGGCGGTGGGCGTATTCCTCCGCCACGCTGGCGATGGTGGCAAAGGACGGATCGGCGATGTCGGAGATGATCAAGGAGATCGTGCGCGTCTTGCGCGTGCGCAGGCTGCGCGCCACGGTATAGGGCCGGTAGCCCAGCGTCTTGATCGTGTCCAGCACCCGTCGCCGCGTGCCGTCGGTGATGCCGGGCTTGTCGTTGACGACAGCAGACACGGTCTGGACCGATACGCCCGCTTCGCGGGCGACATCTTTCATGGTGGGAGAACGCGAACCACGCGCCATAATTCGATTCCAAGGGATCGTCGGAGACGATCGGAACTCCGGGCAATTCGACTGGCAGGAAATGAAGAGAAGCGCTACAATATGAACGTTCGTATGAACGATCACATGAACGTTCATACGCCAGTATAACAGAGATGCTCATGTTGTCAATAGTGATTCCTGCTGTGTCAGCTAGGTCAGGTCTCCGGCCTGACACGCGTGCGACGGCTCAGTCTCCCGACTGGAGAGCGCGCCCATGCAACCGTCACGCCGGAGACGTGACCTACTTTGCTACTGACACGCGTGCCAATGTGCGGCTCGGCGCCTGACCTGGGATACGCCGCCCATGCAACCGTCACGCCGGAGACATGACCTACTGAATGCAGAGAATAATCCGTGCGCCACACGAAATGTCCAACTACAATCCAACCCACACAACAACGAGGTGACAGCATGTCCGCTGACGACAGTTCCAAAGTGCGTATCGGGTACGTAGGCTGCGGCTTTATGGCGCAGAAGGTCCATCTCCCCAACCTCCTCTCCATACCCGAGTGTGAAGTCGTCGCCCTGGCGGAGGTGCGCCCGGAGTTGGGCAAGACCGTCCAGGCGCGCCTGGGCATCCCCGCGCTCTATGCCGACCATCAGGCCATGTTGGCCGATGCCGACATCGATGCGGTGGCCGTATCCGCCGCCTACGCCGTGCAGGGCGAAATCGCCTGCGACGCGCTGGCCGCAGGCAAGGACGTCTTCATGGAGAAGCCCATGGCGATCTCGCTCGACCAGGCGGACGCCATCCTTGAGGCCGAACGCCAGTCCGGCAAGCGGCTGATGATCGGATACATGAAGCGCTACGACGCCGGCAACGAGCTGGTCAAGTCCACGCTGAACGAGTTCGCCGCCACGGGCGAGGCCGGCCGCTTGACCTACGCGCGCAATCACGGCTTCTGCGGCGACTGGATCTCAGGGCTGGACACGCACATGGACACGAGCGAGGAACCCGTCCCCGTCGTTGCGCCCAGGGGACCTGAGTGGCTGCCGGAGGAATATCTGCGCCCCTATCTGGGCTATCTGCAGCAGTACACCCACAACGTCAACCTCCTGCGCTGGTTCCTGGATGCCGGCGACGACGTGACCGTGCGTTCGGTGGACCTGGACGCGGACGGCTACACGGGCGTCGTCGTCTTCGACATGCGCGGCGCACGCGCCGTTCTGGAGACGGGCCGCCTCTCCCATTTCCGCTGGGATGAGCATACGCAGGTCTATTTCGAGGACGCCTGGGTCCACACGTGGGCGCCGCCCCTGCTGCTCAAGCAGGTGCCCGCCGAAGTGGAGATCTACCGCGCCGGCGTCCAACAGGAGTTCATCCGCCCCGTCGCCCAGCCGGCCTGGAGTTGGAGCTACAAGCGCGAGCTCGAACACTTCGTGCACGCCGTGCGAAGCGGCGAACCGTTCCGCTCCTCCGCCCAAGACACGCGCACGGACGTACGGCTCTTCGAGGAGATCTACCGCATCTACCTGCAGCAGCGAGGCATACTCTAGCCCAACTGGGCCACCGGAGAGTCACACGGTCACCCCCGCGCCGCCACGCCGAATAGCTCACGGATGGACAGGATGACGAACACCGTCGTCCTGTCCACCCGCGCCACCCGCGCCCATTCATGAGCCGAATCGTGCGCTCGGCCGTCAGCGCCTGGGCGCGCCTAGGCCCACACCTTCTCCCACTGGCGGCTCTCTGCCGATCGATAGATCGCCAGCGCCGTGCGCAATTCGCCCAGCGAATACTCGGGAGTCGACTGCAACGGCCTCGCGTCCAACACCGCCGAGCTGAACTCCTGCAGTTCTAAGCCAAAGGCGCCAGAGCGTCCTGGGTGCTTGTCGTCCAGAATCACCTCACCGTCGGGATGCTCCTTCGTATAGCGCACCAACCGGCCGTGGCGCCCCTTCTCCACGACGAGCTCCCCGTGTGCGCCCGTGATGCGAAATTCCTCGCCCGGGCCCATGAAAGAGCCGGCGCGCAGTGCATCGAATCCCACGACTAGACCCGAGTCAAAGCGCACCAGCGCCCGCGCCAACGACTCGCCTTCCATCTCCGCCAACGGATGTCCGGTGACGGCCACCACCTCGTCGATCTCGCCAAACCACATGCGCAGCGGCCGAATCGTGTGGGACCCGCCGTCGATGCAGATACCGCCGCCCGTGATCGTCTTGTCGTAGCGCCACGGATTTGACCCCCAGCCTGTGCCGACGCTGCCCCCAAAGAAGGCTCGGGCCGTGATGACATCCCCGATCGCGCCTTCATCCAGCAATTGCCGAACCTTGACGGCATCAGGCCAAAATTGCGACTGCTCGGCAATCATGAACACTGTGCTGGCTTGCTGGGCGGCCGCTGTGATCCGGTCACAACTGTCCAAGGTAGTGGACATAGGTTTTTCCAGAAGAACGTGCATTCCCGCCTGGAAGGCCATCACGGCCGCTTCTTCATGCATATTGTGCGGCAACATGATGTCCACTGCCGTGAAATCCCCCTCGTTCAGGGCGGTTTCCAGCGAGGAAAAGGGATGGCCGCCCGTCAGCTCGGCCATCTCCCTGGCCCGCGCCACATCTGCATCAATCGTGGCAGAGACTCGAATCCGGCGCGCGCTGGCTTGGATACCGCTCCAATGCGCCTGCGCGATGCCGCCGCAACCCAGAAAGGCCATCTTCAACTCGTTGCCTTCAGCCATCGTCTTCTCCTATTCCGCGTAGACCTTGGCCCGCAAATCCTGCAGATAGGCCAACGTCTTCTCGGTTTCAGCGCCGAAATCCAGCTCGCCGCCCGTCGTGCTGACCCACGCGCAGGCGCAGGAGACCGCTCCCTCATAGCCGATATCACGCAGTATCCGGAATAGTCGCTCATAGATGTCGGTCCGATCGCCGGTCCCGGGCTGTCCGCCGCCTTCCGCGATGTGAACGTGGGTACAATATTCCGGTTCTACCGCGATATCTTCCAGCGGCTGGTCCAGCTTGAGGAAGTAGTTGAGGTCGGCCATGACCTTGACCGACGGCCGGTTCACCTGCTTCGCAAATTCGATGCCTTGCAGATAGCGCGGCCACAGCGTGTTCAAATCCGAAAGCGGTTCAAGCGCGATGGTAATGCCATAAGGTTCGGCATGGTCCGCCAGCAGGTGGGTGAACCGGAGGCCTTGCTCTGTGGCTTCGGAACGGGAGAACCCGTCCGGCACGGCAAAGAAACCGCCGTAGATACCCGCCGTCTCCACGCCCAGCTCAGCTAGACGGCGGAAGGCGCGCTGCGTCCAGAATTCCAATTGCTCCCAATCGACATCGGGTCCGACGGCTCTCAACCCCCAGAACTGGATGAAATGGCTGGCCACCTTGACGGGTGGCAGATTCCACGCGGCGATTTGTGCCTTCTTGGCCACCCAAATGGCCTCGCTGTCAAAGGGCTGTACCTGAATTGCCACCGGGATCTCCGTGACATCCCAACCGCTGCCGATTTCGGCCGGCGGTCTCAGTTCAGGCTTGTCGCCAAACAGAATGCCGAGCTTGAATTGGTCGAACATGCTTCCTCCTGGGTGAGTGTGAATTGTTTGTTGGCGCACTGAAATGTCTGCGCGAACGAGCGTGCAGGGATGGCGGCACTGAGCTTATAGGTTCATCGAGAACAGATTCGGCAGGGGGCTGCCTTCGGCATAGCTGCGCGTGGCG
Organism: uncultured Chloroflexia bacterium; assembly: GCA_963752485.1. Classification (GTDB taxonomy): domain Bacteria; phylum Chloroflexota; class Anaerolineae; order Caldilineales; family Caldilineaceae; genus JASGTU01. The sequence goes on along the minus strand of CAVVYP010000004.1, from coordinate 45,256 downwards.
GCAGCCAGCAGTGGACCTCCCGACGTATGGTCGGCCATGACCAGTCGAGCCGTTTCCGCGTCCCGTGCGCGTATGGCCCGATCGATTCGCGGTGAAGCGCCATCGAATCCTCGGCGCTTCCAGACTCCGCGTACGTCGTCTCCATCCACACGCGCAGTACCCGTTGGAAGATGCGCAGTACATTGGCCAGCATGCCATTGTGCGCCGCATCGGCAATGGCGAGATGAAAGCGCACATCAGCGTCGACATAGGCTGCCATGTCATCCTGGAGCTCTTCCAGCTCAGCAAGCAGCCGGCCAATCGCGTTGACTTCTTCGTCGGTGGCGCGTTCTGCAGCCCATCCGACAAGAGCCACCTCGATCACGCTCCGCGCCTCGATCACTTGCTGGAAGTTCGCCTGATTCACAAAGAGTCCCCATGCGAGCGGCTTGGTGAGAATGGACGTGTCGCCGTAGCCGACAAACGTGCCCGTTCCTCGCCGAATCTCAAGCACCCCCACGGCGCAGAGCGCCTTGACCGCCTCTCGCAGCGAGGATCGGCCCACCGCGAGTCTGACCATGAGCTCGCGCTCAGGCATCAACTTGTCGCCGGGCTTGAGCCCCTCGTCAAGGATCAGTCCCACGAGTCGCTCCACTATCTCGTCGACGACAGTCGTCCTGCCGATCGGATCCAGATATGGAGAGTCACTGCTGCTATCATCCGCCATCCTTCTAGCCCCCAAAATCGCGCCTCCCCGCTTCAGTGGTCTGACGTCTGACCACAGCATACCACGGCAGTCAGAGCCGCGCCAGCAGACGTCCGACTCTCTAGCCCGAAGGAGGTTTGCCCGCGGGCGACCGGGCGAGGGTGTGCTTAGCCACGGCCGGAGCACGCCGGCCAGGGCATGATCATGATCTTCGTCGGCAACCTTGACGCGCTCGTTGCTCGGACCGCCGTGCGCGGTCTCGACCCCGCACGACGGGAAACTTACCCCGACGGCGCGCGCGAGCCCACGTATTGCGAGTCCGAAGGCAACGAGTTCTGCTTCGCCGGCGCCCCCGCTGTAGGTGATTGACTTCGATCTTACCGATACGATGGGCCATACTGGGCGCCGTATCGACGCGCGCGCAGCTGGCGTTTATAAGAATTAGGACCGCAGCAGACTGGCCAAAGCGAAGCGACCTGCATTCCCCCACTGCTCTCTCGTCGCGGCCCGCTGGCCGTTCGAGTCGTCTGACGGCAGAACGTGATCGCTGGTTTTGCCTTTCCACAGGATGAGGGTATAGTATCAAATCTAGTTAGCCGTCTAATTATCTCCACGACGGCGACATAGGATGCCGGCCGTCCGTGCTGGCGCTCTGCGAAGGGGGTCTGTATGCACTCGACAGAGTCAGAATCGACCGAGAACCTGATCGGTCAGCTTTGCCGCCTGCATCATGCAAGGATACGGTCCGAATTCCACGCGCTGGGGCTCTACCGCGGGCAGCCGCCTCTCCTCTCGAAGCTGCATGAGGAAGAAGGCCTTACACAGTCCGACCTTGCCGAACGCCTACACGTCACGCCCGCTACGATTACCAAAATGCTCCAGCGCATGGAGAAAGCGGGCTGGATCCAAAGGAGGCCGGATGAGGCGGACCTGCGCGTGATGCGCGTCTACCTGACCCATGCCGGACACGCTGTTCGGGGAGAGATGGAAGCGGTCCAGAAGCGTCTCGATGAGGAAGCCATCGAGGGTTTCACACTGGAGGAGAGGCTTCTATTTCGTCGATTCCTGCAACACGCCCGCGACAATCTACGGCGTTTCAAAGAGGCAGAGTAGCCCGCCTGTTGCGTCCGCCGGCACCGGCGCTTCCGGCTAGAATTGCCTCCTGCCGGACCACCCAATAAGGTTAGACGGCAAACATAAAAACGATCTGCACATGCCGTCAGCTTGAAAGGCATACCCGTGCGCTACACGATACGATTGCGTCACTTCCTGAGACCCTACTGGCGGTGGGCATTGCTTGCGCCCCTGTTGATGATGCTCGAAGTCGCGATGGATCTGCTGCAACCTCGCATGATTCAGCACGTCGTCGACGCTGGGATCGGCCAGTCGGACCTAAGCGTCGTGTATCGCACTGGACTGGCTATGGTTGGTGTGGCCGTCATCGGTGTAGTCGGCGGAATGGGCTGTACCGTGTTCGCTGTATTGACAGCACAGGGCTTCGGCGCCGACGTGCGCCAAACGCTATTCGAACGGGTACAAGCTCTCTCGTTTCGCAACTTGGACGAACTTGAAACCGGCAACCTGATCACGCGCCTGACAAACGACGTGACCCAAGTTCAGGAAACGGTGCTCATCCTGTTGCGCATGATGATTCGAGCGCCCCTGATGCTCGTGGGAAGCCTCGTCATGGCGGCGATTACGGCGCCGCAACTGTCGGTTCTCTATGTCGTGCTGGTTCCCACCGTGCTGATTGCCATCGTACTCATCATTCGGCGGGCATTTCCGCTGTTCTGCGGTGCAGGGACGTCTGGACAAGTTGAACACGGTCGTCCAAGAAAACTTGTCCGGTGTACGTGTCGTCAAAGCGTTTGTGCGTGAGAAGTTCGAAATCCAACGGTTTGCCGGCGCGAATGATGACCTGACGACACACAACATCAAGGCGATCCGTACCGTTGCCGTGACGATGCCGTTCATGATGCTGGTGATGAATGCAGGCGTCGTGGCGGCGCTATGGCTTGGCGGCGTGAACGTACAACAAGGCGCCATGCAAGTCGGCCAAATCATCGCATTCACCAACTACCTGACCATGACGCTGATGTCGCTCATGATGGTGAGCATGATGGTCATGCGCATCTCACGCGCAGAGGCATCCGCCGTGCGTATCCATGAGGTGCTGGAAAGTGAACCTGCGGTCCGGAGCAGGGAGGATGCCATTGTCGTGGAGGAACTCGAGGGCCGCGTGGAGTTTTCCGACGTTGTCTTCAGCTATGCGGATCACGGAGAAGATCCGGTACTGAGTCATATCAGCTTTGTGGCGGAACCGGGCGAGACGGTTGCATTGATGGGCGCCACCGGCTCCGGCAAGACCAGCTTGGTGCACCTCATTCCGCGCTTCTACGATGTGAACGAGGGCCGAATCACTGTCGACCATATGGACGTGCGAGACATGGATAGCGACAGCCCTGCGCAGCAAGATCGGCGTCGCCATGCAGGAGTCCGTCCTCTTCTCCGGCACAATCCGGGACAACATCCGCTTCGGCCGGCCCGACGCAAGCGATGCGGACGTAGTCGCTGCCGCCAAGATGGCGCAGGCCCATGCGTTCATCAGCGAATTCCCTGACGGCTACGATGCCAAGGTCGGACAGCGAGGCGTGAATCTCTCCGGTGGGCAGAAGCAGCGCATCGCCATCGCACGCGCCTTGCTGATCAAGCCTGCAGTCCTGCTCCTCGATGACAGCACCAGCGCCGTAGACGTGGAGACCGAGTCGCGTATCCAGAGGGCGCTCGATCATCCGGAGGAGAAGCGAACGAGCATCGTCGTCGCCCAGCGAATCAGCACCGTGATCGGGGCTGACAAGATACTGGTGCTGGAGGATGGAAAACTGGCCGCCCAGGGTACACACGCGGAGCTGCTGGAGACGAGTCCCATCTACCGCGAAATCTACGAGTCCCAAGTCGATTCCCAGGTAGCGCCAACGGCGGAGCGGCCAGCAACCCGGCGTGGCTGGCTGTTCGGATCAACAGACAACGACAAGGATCGGGGAGTCAGCCGATGCCTGAAGCGAATGCGAAAGGCGCGCAACCTGCACCGCCACGCTTGATGATCGGTGGTCCGGGACCGCCGCGCAGCCCCATGGGCGCGACAGAAAGAGCCGAAGACGCACAGGTCACGGTATTGCGCCTGTGGTCATACCTGAGCCGTCGAAAAGCCCCGCTCATCATGGTCGCAATCATGGTCGTCATTTCAACCGTGCTGCAGATGATCGCGCCCTATCTGATGGGGAAGGCCATCGACGACTACATCATCCCAGGAGACCTTCCCGGCCTGGCGCGCATATGCGCCGTGATGCTGGCCATCTACATCGTGATATCGTTGCTGACGTGGTTGGTTCTGTATGTGATGGCCGGCGTGGCCCAGCACACGGTGCGTGCCCTGCGCACCGACCTCTTCTCAACATGGAGACGCTTTCGCTGAGCTTCTTTGACGCACACTCGCACGGCGATTTGATGAGCAGGCTGACCAACGACATGGAAACCATCAATATGGTGTTGAGCGAAAGCCTGACACAGATGGTCTCCGGCGTGCTGTTGCTGGTAGGCGTGTCCGCCATGATGTTCTGGATCAACGTACCGCTGGCACTTGTTGTGCTGGTGACTACACCCATACTCGTATTTGGAATTGCCCGCTGGGTAGGCAAGCACACGCGCGTCGGCTATCGCCGCCAACAGGCATCCCTTGGCGAATTGAACGGCATGATCGAAGAGACCATTACCGGCCAGCGGATCGTCAAGGCGTATGTACGCGAACAAGAGACCATTGCGGAATTCAGCGCCGCCAACCAAGAACTGCGCCGCAATGCCTCGCGTGCGCAGATTTACTCCGGCTTCATGGGCCCGACCATGGGGTTTGTCAACCGCATCAGTGTCGCCATCGTCGTGACGGCGGGGGCGTGGATGGCCATCACGGGGTCTGGCTACGGTGGGCACGATCGCCACCTTCATCAACTACACCCGTCAGTTCGGCCGTCCATTGACCGAGATCGCCAATCTGTACAACCAGATCCAGGCGGCCATTGCCGGCGCGGAGCGCGTCTTCGAGACGATCGATGAAGTTGCTGACGTGTCCGACGCAGAAGGACGCGGTGTCACTGACTGATTCCGTGGGGATGTGGAGCTAGTCGACGTGTGTTTCTCCTACGAGGAGGGCGTTCCCGTTCTCAACCATGTCAACATACATGCACAGCCGGGACAGATTGTCGCATTGGTGGGACCCACGGGTTCGGGCAAGACGACCATAGTCAACCTGCTTTCCCGGTTCTACGACATCGACAGCGGGCGCATCCTCCTCGATGGTCATGAGATTCGCCATGTGAAGAAGGACGATCTGCGCCGTCAACTGGGCATCGTGCTGCAGGACACGTTCCTGTTCGCGGGTACTGTGATGGAGAATATCCGCTATGGCCGGCTGGACGCCACGGACGACGAGGTGATCCAAGCGGCGAAGATGGCGAATGCGGACTCGTTCATACATCGCCTGCCGCATGGCTACCACACCATGCTATCGGAGCGCGCCGGGAATCTGAGCGAGGGACAGCGGCAGATGCTGGCGATCGCGCGCGCGATCCTTGCCAACCCGAGCATTCTCATCCTGGACGAGGCGACCAGCAGCGTGGATACACGCACGGAGCAGCAGATTCAGGAAGCGATGTTGCGCTTGATGAAGGGACGCACCAGCTTTGTGATTGCGCACCGTCTGAGCACGATCCGCAACGCTGACCAGATACTGGTTGTGCGCAACGGCGAGGTAGTGGAACGCGGCACGCACGAACGTCTGCTGGCGGACGAAGGGTTCTATCATCACCTGTACACGAGCCAGTTTCAGCTCGACGGCGAGGAGATGGCCGCCGAACCCGCTGCATAGTCACGCGTTGCCGGCCGCGCATATATGATGCCGATGGTGCGTATTCACCGCACATGCGGGACAGCTCTTCCGTACCGCCGCCCGCCACGTCTACGCGATCCTCCAGCGCCCGGTTCGTGGCGCCCGTTCCAGCCGTCGCGCCCGCCGGCGAGGGCGCCGTCGTCTCCTTGTCAAGGAGACGACAACACCCCCATCCGCGGCGAAGGCTAGCGTGCGAGGTTGGGCAGATAGGATTCCGGTCCGACCACAGCAGAACTGGGACTGCGCCCGGCGTCGTGCACACGCGCCGCAGCCTGGGCCGGAGCGTGAAGCGTCGGCAGGAAGATGTCCGAAGCGCTGTGCGTGTTGGTGAAGGTGCAGGTGACGCCGGCTTGGCCCAATTCGATGTTGGTGATGGACGTACCGGACCCGCTGAGGCCATTGCTGCAGGCGTATGCGGCAGTGTAGTCGCCCAGCGTCGTACCCGCGCCTGCGCGTTCGGTCACGGTGTAGACGCCGGCGGGCAGCGTCTGCGAGAAGGAGCCGCGGTGCCCGCGGTTGCTGCCGGTTCCAACGCCGGCGATGGTCAGGTCGAAGCGACCGGGGTCGTCGGGCGGGTCCAGCACCTTGATCACGGTGAGCGTTGCCGTGGCGGCAACAGCCGTGTGTGTGTTGGTGAAGGTGCAGGTGACGCCGGCTTGGCCCAATTCGATGTTGGTGATGAACGTACCGAAGCCGCTGAGGCCGTTGCTGCAGGCGTATGCGGCAGTGTAGTCATCCAGGGTCGTGCCCGCGCTTGCGCGTTCGGTCACGGCGTAGGCGCCGGTGGGCAGCGTCTGCGAATAGGAGCCGCCGTGCCCGCGGTTGCTGCCGGTTCCAACGCCGGCGATGGTCAGGTCGAAGCGACCGGGGTCGTTGGGCGGGTCCAGCACCTTGATCACGGTGAGTGTCGCCGTGGCGGCGACAGGCGTGCGCGTGTTGGTGAAGGTGCAGGTGACGCCGGCTTGGCCCAGTTCGATGTCGGTGATGGACGTACCGGACCCGCTGAGGCCGTTGCTGCACGCGTATGCGGCCGTGTAGTCGCCCAGCGTCGTACCCGCGCTCGCGCGTTCGGTCACGGTGTAGACGCCGGTGGGCAGCGTCTGCGAATAGGAGCCGCCGTGCCCGCGGTTGCTGCCGGTTCCAACGCCGGCGATGGTCAGGTCGAAGCGACCGGGGTCGTCGGGCGGGTCCAGCACCTTGATCACCGTGAGCGTTGCCGTGGCGGCGACACGAATCATCTTCGCTTGGCTGGGGATGCCGTTGACAAAGACCGTGGCGAGCGCATGGCCCTGGGGATAGCCGGCCACGGGCAGTGAGGTGAGCGCGGTGGCGCTGAAGGACTCCGTGGGCAGCCACAGCGTCTGCGCATTGTCCATGCGATAGAGCTGCAGCAGCGGGTAGTTGGTATCCGAGCTATTCGTCCCGCCGCCTGCCGCCTCGGTAAAGCCAACCCCGCGCCAGCCTGCGCCGCCGGCCGTCAGGGCGCCGCCGATGGTCAGGGGGGAAGTTGCCGAGTCCAGCAGCGGTCGCCAGGCCGCATTGAATCCCAAACCCGTGTCGTATAACTCCGCACCGGCGAGATCTCCGCCGCCGTCGCTCTGCCCTCCGGCGACCAGCACCTTGCCGTTGGGCAGCAGCGTAGCCGTGTGACCGTCGCGCGCCGTGGTCAAGGCGCCGGTGGCGCTCCACGTCCCGGTGGCAGGGTCATAGAGCTCGGCGCTGCCGAAATCGTAATCCCCCCCAGCGACCAGCACCTTGCCATTGGGCAGCAGCGTGGCCGTGTGACGACCAGCGCACCGTGTTCAAGCGGCCTGTGGCGCTCCACGTCCCGCTGGCCGGGTCGTACAGCTCGGCGCTGGCGAGATATGCGCCGGCGTCGTTTCCGCCGGCGACCAGTGCCTTGCCGTTGGTAGCAGCGTGCGGTGTGAGCCGACGCGCACTGTGGTCAAGGCGCCAGTGGCGCTCCACGTCCCGCTTGCCGGGTCGTACAGCTCGCACGGCCGAGATTGCGCTGCCATCGTACCCGCCGGCGACCAGCACCTTGCCGTTGGGCAGCAGCGTAGCCGTGTGGCCGTAACGCGCTGTAGTCAAGTCGTTCGTGGCGCTCCACGTTCCGGTGGCCGGGTCATAGAGCTCGGCGCTGGCGAGAGATCGTTTGCATGTATCCCCCCAGCGACCAGCACCTTGCCGTTGGGCAGCAGCGTAGCCGTGGGATAGACGCGCGCCGTGGTCAGGGCGTCCGTCTCGCTCCACGCGCCGGTAGCCGGGTCGTACAGCTCGGCGCTGGCGAGAACGTTGCCGCCATAGACCCCCCCAGCGACCAGCACCTTGCCATAGGGCAGCAGCGTAGCCGTGTGACTGTAACGCGCCGTAGCCAAGTCGTTCGTGTCGCTCCAGGTATCGGTGGCCGGGTCATAGAGCTCGGCGCTGGCGAGAGGATCGTAGGCGGTCATTGGTCCCCCCGGCGACCAGCACCTTCCGTTGGGCAGCAGCGTAGCCGTGGGATTGTCCCGCGCCGTGCTCAAGGCTCCGGTACCACTCCACGCGCCGGCGGCGGATTCGTACAGCTGGGCACTGGCGAGAGTGCCGCCGGCGCCATTCCCCCCGGCGACCAGCACCTTGCCGTTGGGCAGCAGCGTGGCCGTGTGAAAGTCGCGCATGCTGATCAAGGAGTCCGTGGCGCTCCACGCGCCGGTGGCCGGGTCGTACAGCTCGGCAGTAGCGAGAGGCGCGAAGACGCTGCCACGCTCCCCAGCGACCAGCACCTTGCCGTTGGGCAGCAGCGTGGCCGTGTGATAGGCGCGCGCCGTGTTCAAGCTGTCCGTGACGCTCCACGCGCCGGTGGCGGGGTCATACAGCTCGGCGCTGTCGAGAGTGCCGGCAGCGTACCCGCCGGCGGCCAGCGCCCTGCCATTGGGCAGCAGCGTGGTCGTGTGACGGTAGCGCGCCGTGTTCAGCGAGCCGGTGGCGCTCCACGCGCCGGTGGCCGGGTCGTACAGCTCGGTGCTGGCGAGAGCGCCGGCGTCATATCCCCCGGCGACCAGCACCCTGCCATTGGGCAGCAGCGTGGCCGTGTGCTGTTCACGCGCCGTGGCCATGGCGCCCGTGGCGCTCCACGTGCCGGTGGCCGGGTCGTACAGCTCGGCGCTGTCGAGCGCATCGCCGGCGCCGTCACGTCCCCCGGCGACGAGCACCTTGCCATTGGGCAGCAGCGTGGCCGTGTGACGCTCACGCGCCGTATTCAAGGGGTCTGTGGCGTTCCACGCGCCTGTGGATGGGTCGTACAGCTCGGCGCTGTCGAGATCGCCGGGTGCGGCGCCATACCCGCCGGCGACCAGCACCTTGCCGTTGGGCAGCAGCGTGGCCGTGTGATAGCTTCGCCTCGTAGCCAAGGCGCCAGTGGCGCTCCACGCGCCGGTGGCCGGGTCGTACAGCTCGGCGCTGTCGAGATCGCCGCCGGCAACCAGCACCTTGCCGGTGGGCAACAGTGTGGCCGTGTGACGGATACGCTCCGAGTTCAAGGCGCCCGTATCGCTCCAGGAGCCGGCGGCCGCGTCATACAGCTCGGCGCTGGCGAGAGCTGCGCTGCCATCGTACCCCCCGGCGACCAGCACCATGCCGTTGGGCAGCAGCGTGGCCGTGTGACGGTCACGCGCCGTGTTCAGCGGCCCGTGGCGCTCCACGCGCCGGTGGCCGGGTCGTACAGCTCGGCGCTGGCGAGAGCGCCGGCGTCATATCCCCCGGCGACCAGCACCTTGCCATTGGGCAGCAGCGTGGCCGTGTGAACCTCACGCGCCGTGTCCAGCGGCCGGTGGCGCTCCACGTCGCCGGTGGCCGGGTCGTACAGCTCGGCGCTGGCGAGAGTGCCGGCGCCATACCCCCCGGCGACCAGCACCTTGCCGTTGGGCAGCAGCGTGGCCGTGTGAGACCTCACGCGCCGTGTTCAGCGAGCCGGTGGCGCTCCACGTCGCCGGTGGCCGGGTCGTACAGCTCGGCGCTGGCGAGAGCGCCGGCGTCATGTCCCCCGGCGACCAGCACCTTGCCATTGGGCAGCAGCGTGGCCGTGTGACGCTCACGCGCCGTGTTCAGCGAGCCGGTGGCGCTCCACGCGCCGGTGGCCGGGTCATAGAGCTCGGCGCTGGCGAGAATGCCGGCGCCATATCCCCCGGCGACCAGCACCTTGCCGTTGGGCAGCAGCGTGGCCGTGTGGCTGACACGCGCCGTGGCCAAGGCGCCTGTGGCGCTCCACGTGCCGGTGGCCGGGTCGTACAGCTCGGCGCTGGCGAGAGCGCCGGCGCCATGCCCCCCGGCGACCAGCACCTTGCCGTTGGGCAGCAGCGTGGCCGTGTGATAGGTGCGCGCTGTGGCCAGCGAGCCGGTGGCGCTCCACGCGCCGGTGGCCGGGTCGTACAGCTCGGCGCTGGCGAGAGCGCCGGCGCCATATCCCCCGGCGACCAGCACCTTGCCGTTGGGCAGCAGCGTGGCCGTGTGAGAGGAGCGCGCTGTAGTCAAGGGGTTCGTTGCCGTGAAAACATCCGCGGCCGAGAGGCTTGAGGAGTCCATGTGTAGCTGTAGTGCGGCCGGACCGGGTGCAGGCGCCTGCCGCGCATCCGCCTGCACCGGCGCGGGCGAGAGCAGCAGCCAGACCGTGGCTAGCGCAAGCAGAAACGCAGGTAGAAGCGCAGGCAGCAGCCGGCCTCTGAACAGGGGCGGGGGTCGGTGGGCCTTGCCGTGGCAACTAGTGCCTTGCGGTGGGGCGGCCATCTTCAGTACAGTGCGTTGGCGAAAATGCGCGCGAGTGGACAAGGACGGGGTTTTCATCAGGTTGGGTCTCCAAATCTGTGTAAGGCCGCATAGAGTTGGAAACCCGGTACTCCCCTACCAGAACAAAGGGTGATGCGGCGCGAGCAAACTACTCGACGGTAGGGGCAACGAGTATAGACGAATACGCCCACCGCAACAAACCCGTTTTTCACAGGCGGCCGCGCCAACACGGATTTCGCCCCAACACATCGTCACGCGAGGCGGATCTCACTCGAAATCTCAGGTCTGCGCCCTTCGTCCCACGGGGCCCACACTGGGAAAGGCGAGGACTGCGCACCCCGCTTCGTGTCCCGTCGCACACTCTATAGTATAATTTGGCTGGCGCACATAGGACCCCGTACTCCGACCCAAACGCGCCCGCGGCGCGTGCCGGCGCACACGAAACCAGGACGACAGCATGAGGGTACGCCGGCCGGAATTCACTCCCAGCGCGGCTCGGTGAGTTCCGCGCCAAGGGGTCCCCAGGGCCGGAATCACACGTGTACGCAACTTGTGGCCGGTCCGGCCGAACAATTGACGAAGTAGGGCGCACTCAAACAACAACAATCGTCCGGAGAGACCATGGCCAAGCAAAAAGTCGCCATCGTCAAAGTAACGGAGCAGCGTCTCGACGACGCGGTTGCCCAGCTCATGGCCTTGCTGGGCAATCCCGACAGCATACTCCCCACCGGTAGCCAGGTGATGATCAAGCCGAACCTGGTATTTCCACCCACCGATCGGGGAATCACACACCCGGAGCTAATCGAAGCCGTCGTGCGCATGGTCGCCGAGACGTCGCCCAAAGCGATATTGATCGCGGAAGGCTCGGCGGATGTGTATACGACGCAAGGGTTCCGATTCCAGGGCCTGGGACGCATCGCCGCACGCTATGGCGCGCGATTGGTGGATTTGAACTTGGAAGAGGGCGTCAAGATCCACGTGCCGGAAGGCCTGGGTCGCGACTACGTGATGGCGCCCCGGGCGGTTGTCGACAGCGAGGTATTTATCTCCTTGCCCGTGTTCAAGCTGTGGAGCGCCCCAATGTCGTTGAGCCTCAAGAACCTCATCGGTCTCTACGGCGCACGCTACTACGGCCACAACAAGGATTCCGCCCAGCGAGCGGATGACCCGGAGTATGCGCTGCCGGGTGAAGTAGGCGTGGAACAGAGCGCGCATCAGCCCAGCACGTACGCCAGCATCTGCGCCATGAACAGCGCGGTCAAGACCCATCTCGCCATCGTCGACGCGTTGGAAGGCGGGGACGGAAGCGGTAACTTCATGCGCCTCAACACACTCATCGCCGGACGCAATCCGCTGGCGGTTGACACCGTTGCCATGCGTATGTCGGGATTCACGGCCCGCGAGCACGAAGTGTTCCGCCTCTGCGCGCAGTACGGCCTGGGCCCGTCTTCCCTGGACGATATCGACGTGGTGGGTGAACCGATAGACAACGTGGCGTTCGACCTGACGCGCCTGCGGGAAGGCGTGCTCGAAATGCCCGTGGCCTTTTGTCTGGATCTGCTCAGTACGGGCGAACTGCTGCAAATCCAGAGGGGGCTGCGGATGGTCGACCTTGTCTCATCCGCAGAGCCGCTCGTGGATACGCGGGAGGAGTTGCTGGCAACCCTCACCGAGACCCTATGCGCAGAAGGCTATTACGAACGGGCGCTGGCGCGATGCACACGCACAGCGCGGGTTCTGCTCAAGACAATCGTGGAACACGGCGGCACGTCGGGCAGCATGGTGGGCGTGCAACAGGCGTTTTCCGCCCAGGAAAAAGGACTCTACTACTATCCGGCCCATCGCACGTTGACCCGATTGGGTCTCGCCTACGCCGTGGACAGCGCCACGCGCCCCTACTATCTACTGCCCGAAGGAATCAAACAGAAGCAGCAGTAGTAGCCGAAGGTCACTCATGCAGAGTGGCGCCGGCCCGGCGCGGATTCCACGCCCCAAGCACCCCCGTCAACCACATCTAAAGCAAACTTTGCTGCATGTATAGCGCACAACAACAAACGGAGTTTCTGGCAGAAACTCCGTTTGTGTCACCATTCGTTTCCATTCGCGCACGGCGCCGCCGTAGGTCCGTGGCGCACAAGTCACGGCAGCCTACGCAATCTGATACGCCACATACGCCGCACCGTCCACATACCGCTGCTCGCGGTGATCCCACACCCGCTCATGGCGCGCACGCGGGATCACGCGCAGACCGCCGGACGCTTCCGGCTCCGGCGACAGCGCCACGCGCCGCGCCTCCTGATCGGCCAGGCGCCGGCTCTCCGGCCGCTCATACGGCAGACCCGTCACCGCTTCCACCAGCGATCGCCAGCCCGCTGCGGTTCGCTCGTATCCGCGATGGCGGCAGAGCGTGACCGCGCACGCCCAGCCCGCGGGGCGCTCGTCGTCGAAGCGGCAGCGGTTGAGGCCGCCGCTCCCGCTGGCGCGCAGGCGCGCCAGGAACGCGCTGAGTTCGGCGTCGCCGGGCAAGGTTCCCGTCGTCGTGGTCATGGCGAGATCCTCCTCTCGGCCGCGCCCCACTCACAGCCCGAGGCTGCCCCACGCCGGCCCGTCCTGGTCGTGGATGCGGCGCAACTGGCCATAGGCCGCCAGCTCCAGCGCCTGCGCGGTTTGCGCCAAGGCGTCCAGCGCGTCGCGGGGGATGGCGGGGTTCTCGGAGATTTGGCGGGCGCGGACGGTGCAGGCGTAGGCGGCGGCGAGTAGGCCGATGATGCGGGCGTGGTGGGTGGGTACGGTGGTGGCGGCCGAGCCGAGTCTAGGTCTTTGATGGCGTGGTTGACGGTGTGGCGCACGCGGATCACTTCGTCTTCGGCGGGTTCGCAGGTCTCGAAATAGACGACGTGCGTCGTCGGTGGTGCGGATGCGGCGTTGGCGGGCGGCGAAGTCGGCGCCGTCTGTCCACGGGTAGGCGACGGCGAGGATGCGGTCAAGGGCGGTGATGCTCGACAGGTCTTGGGCCTCGCCGGTGGTGGTGACGGTGAAGGATGTCTCGTAGACGGGGAAGCCGTCGTAGACCATGAGCGCGTGGCGCAGGGCGTCGTCTTGGAGGGTGGTGGTCCAGGTGGACGAGTCGACGGCGGTGCCGAGAATCTCGTCGACGAAGTGTGCGGTAGGATGCTTGGTCGTTGGCCATTGGTTCAGTGCTCCGGTAGGAGGGGCGGAGCCCCGGCGTGGTCCAGGCGCCGGAGCCCCGCAGGGTCCCCGCGGATGCGGGGGTCCCCGCATCTCGGGGGGAGTAGTACGGGGTACATCACGCGCGGCAGCGGGTGCGCGTTGGGGACTGGGTTGGGTCACGAGGCGAACCAGAAGGTTAGGCTGCCGCCCTGCAGGGCGGTGCCGGCGGAGCCGTCGTAGTCGACGGACCATTCGAGCTCCTCGCCTGCCTCGAAGGCGTAGGGCTGGTTGGCGGTGGCGTCTGCGCCGTTGAAGTCGGCGGGTTTGTAGTGGGCGGTGGCGTCGGAGACGCCGAAGGCTTTGCCGTCGAAGATGCCGTCGGGATTGGATGGTTCGCCGCAGTCGAAGGTGGCGTTGGTGGCGTTGCTGCCCACGGCGGTGACGCCGATGAGTTGGCAGGGGACGGCGATGCCGATGACGGCGGTCACGTTTGCGCCGGGCGTGCCCAGGTGTACGTGGATGGGGAAGATGTTGCCTTGCATCAGAAGCTCCAGTTCAAGGTTCAAAGGTCAAGGGCTGTTTCACCACGAAGAACACGAAGGCGCGAAGAAAATCAAAGGCAGTTCTTGGTGATCTTTGTGGTTCATCGTGGTTCCGTTAGGCGACATTCATCTTGGCGATGCCGACGTAGGTGCCCACGCCGTAGGTCCACCAGTCGCGGACCTTCACGGGGAGGGTGTCGTTGGTGAACATGAGGCCGGAGCTTTCGGACTGCACCTCGAAGATCTCGGGCATGGGGTGCGAGCCGCCGGCCGGGTTGTTGGCGTAGGCCATGTGGATCACCGGGTGCAGCCGCGGATCCACGATGGCGGCCCAGTCGGTGGCGTCGGTCCAGTCGGGCACGGCGATCACGGTAGGCCGCGGGTCGCCGACGCGGGCGTTGGCGTAGGGGTTGACCTCCTGGGCGGTGCCGGCGCTGCTGGGTCTGCCCACGTCGCCGGCGCCGTAGCCGAAGACGGCGAGCGCTGCGTCGTACAGTTCGATGGGCACCAGGCAGAAGCTGGGCCAGAGGCCCAGGGGCTTGCTGGTCCCCGGCACGGTCTGCTCCCAGATGGCCGTGCGGATGGCCTTCCAGCCGGCGGCGTCGAAGGCGGTGGAGCCCACGTTGCCGCCGTGGTTGGCGTGGAACAGGGCGGTCGAATCGTCGCCCAGCGTGGGGCCGGCGCCGGCGTTGGCGGTGAAGATGGTGCTGATGGCGGCCGACCGCGTGCGGATGGCGGCCTTGACCAGCTCACGCGGGATGGCCTGCAAGCGCTGGATTTCACTGCGGCGCAGGGTCTCCAGCGTGATGCCCACGTAGTGACCATACTTGGTGAAGGAGATCGTCTCCTTGCTGTCGCCAACCGTCGCTTCGGTGTAGGCCTGCCCCTCGCTGACGGTGGGCAGACTGGCCAGGCCGTCGACCATGATCAGATTCAGGTCGTGCGTCGTGCCGGAGTGGGGCGTGACCGCGACGATGCTCTCGTACCAGCGGAAGGTCACCATGTTGTCATAATGCATGCGCGTGACGCGGTTGAGCGCGTCGACCACCATGCCCGCCAAGGTGCTCGTGGTGGCGGAGGCGAGTTGGCTCCACTCGGGGCTGAAGACGCCGTACCAGTTGTTGTCGCCGGTGATGTACTGGTAGATGTTGCGGATGTCGCGCAGGCTGGGCGGCGGCGGCCTCCGCCGGCAAGCCGAAGATCCAGTCCAGCGCGCTCTGCATGCGGTCGAAGGGCGTCACCATATCCACATCGGTCACCGGCTTGATCCCCTTCACGAGGTGCATGTCGAGCGCAGCGGATTCCGCCTTCTGCTGCTCCAGGATCAGGGGGCTGGCCTGCTCCGGCGTCTTGCCTGCGCAAGCCAGCTTCAGCAGGTGCTTGGACTGGGGCGAGAGGCGTGGTGTTCTCGATCATCTCGTCCACGAGGCGGGTGTTCATGCGCGCCTCCAGCGCGCGCGAACTCCTGCAAGGTGGCGTCGGCCTCCGCACGCCCAGGTGTCTCCGGGCGGGCGTCAGCCGAGGGCCGGGGCGGGACCGGATGCTTGCTGCCGTCCGGCAAGAACAGGGCATCGGCTTGTCCTGCGGGCAAGGTCCGTCCTGCGGACGGAGTCTGTCCTGCGGACAGAGTGCTGTCGGATTTCTCTGCGTAGCTGAGCGTCATAGTGCTGATTTGCTCCTTGTAGGCGGACAACTGCGTAAGTACACGGGTGGAATCTACTGCAGGCGCGTTGACGGCGGACGTCTCCTTGCCTGCGGGTCGAATGAAGATAAGCTTGCAGGTGATTGCTTCGGCGCCAGTGCGGCCGGCGTATTGCTTGCCCGGCGTGTGGGGGCAATGCAGCCAGTCGCCGCCGCAGATGTTGCACTGCACCTCGTCGAAGTACCATCCGATGCTGAAACGGTCGATGCGGCCTTCGAGGAAGTCGCGGATGCCGCGCTGGGAGGTGAGGCGGATCGTCTGCACCATGTCGGGGCCCCGGACTGGATCCGGGGCCATGCGCGAGGCGACGATGGTGCCGTCGCGGGACGCGATGTCGGCCACGTCATGGTTGCGCAGGAAGGGCTGCCCCTCGAACGACGCCGCGAAGGCGGGCAGGTCCTCGTCGCGGAAGGCGACGGGGTTGCGGTTCTTGCCGCCCTGGCGGAAGACGACGGCTTCGAACTCCAGTTCCGTCAGTGTCCCCGCTCTGAACTCTTCCAGTAGCTGGCGTCGCCGCGCCGGCGCCCACGCGGCCAGATTATTGAGCACCGGCTCGCTCTTCATGGCGAGCGTCGGGTCGAAGATCAGCGTGTCGAAGTCCGGATTGTTCATCTGTCGGGGTTCCTTCTTGGATGATGCGGTCGATTTCGTCCTCGGAGAGCGTCTCTCCGGCAAACTTCGCGAACATGCGCAGGGCGACGGTGCGGAAGGTGTCGACTGCGCCCGTGATCTGCTCCATCTGCGAGAGGGCGGAGGCCAATTCCTGGGCCGCGGCCGCCAGGTCCGCGTTGTCCTCCGGGCTGATGTCCGGCAACTGCGCGCGTGATGTCTGTCCTGCGGACAAGTTCGTCTGTCCTGCGGACAGGTTCGTCTGTCCTACGGACAGATTGGCCACGGGCCAGCGCGGGGCCGTCCACGCAGTGCCCAAGCTCCCATGCGCGCCACGTGAGGTCGATGAGCATATGCGCCAGGTAGGACTGCCGGCGGCGCAGGAAGCGGCGGCGCTGTTCGGCCATGGCTTTCCCGGTGGCTAAGTTGGAATCCTCGCCCTCCCCGATGTCGAGCAGGGAGGTGCCCGGTCCGCCGGCCACGATCATCCAGCGGATGGCGCGCCCGTCCTTCTCGGCGTCGGCGGCGTGGAGGATGGGGGTGACGGCTTCCCAGGTCTCGGCGTCGGCGTCGGCGATGATGACGGAGCCGGGGTCGGGCGGCGTGCGGTAGCGTTCTTGGAGCTCGCCGCGCAGGCGGCTGGGGGCGTGGACGATCCACAGGAACGAGCGCATGGCGGCGTTGAGGCGCACGCGGTCCTCGAGCCAGCGGTTGTAGCGGCGCAGCCACGGCAGGATGGGCGCGAGGTCGACTCTCGCCGCGGACGGCGCCGATGGGCCGGTTGACCGCGTAGTGGAGCATGAGGCCGTCCCCGCCCCCGCGGGGATTGGCGTCTGCGTCGGGGTGGTCAGGGTGCAGCCACCATTTTTCGGGCGCTCCGATTGGTTGAGTCTCGCGGTAGCGAAGTTCTGTTTCGTAGTCGTTGGCGGAATAGTCGACGGTTTCGATGAGGCAGGCGGGCACCGTGCGCACGGTGGTCATGCCGGACACAGGATTCCAGAAGAGGACGGGGAAGAATTCACCGGCGCGTGCGAGCTCGTCGCTCCATTCGGGGATGCGTTGGTCGAGATTGTTGTGCTGCCAGAAGTCACGGATGAAGGCGTCCAGGGCGGTGGACTGCTCGCATTGGAGGGTGATGCCTGTGCCCACGGTATAGGATGTCACCAGACCGACCAGCCGGCGGGCGAGCGGGTTTTTGCTCCAGGCCTCGCGGGTGTCGGTGAGTTCGGCGTATAGGTCGGACCAGCCCTTGTCGAGGGGCGTGCCGGCGGGATGGAGTTGAGGCCGTCGCTGTAGTGGCCGACGGGGACGGCAGTCACGGCGGCGAGGTTGGTGAACCGGCGCAGAGGGCCGGCGAACTGGCCCGGAGGGCCGGCCTCGGCAAGCCAAGCGGCCAGGCGTTGGGGGATGAATCGTGCGTGCGCATTCGTGCTTCGTGGCATGGCGCGGTTCCTTAACGAGTCCGGGCAGCGGTCGGGCGTCTACCCTGCGGCCGGCTTGGGCCGGACGTTCCGTCAGTTGGGCCCGCCCCGCGTTCAGGGCGGCTACTGCCTCGAATATAGCACGTATGTTCTAGTGTGGGGAAGGGGAAGGAATATCCGTCGGCGCTCGCGGTCCGGGCGGCCCAGCTTGCTACAGCGCGTGTGGACTGTTGGGTTTATTATGGTCCATAGGTACGTTGTCTAGGATTTTGTAGCCATTTTGTAGCCGCGCTCCTGGCTACCATATCACCGTGGTCGCTGAGCCATTTCTGCGACGTTTCTGAGACCGCGAACGTGCTATGTTTGTTGTACGGGTATGAGGCGCGCATTCCGTATGGCTGGCAAATCGATATGAATCCTCCAGATCTACACGTCAAAAGGGAGCAAAGATCATGAAAGGTAGCCGGGTAACATTGACAGCCCTGTTCTTGGCAGTGTTACTGGTGAGCGGCGTTTGGCCGGCACTAGCCCAGGAGGCACAGGAGGCGCATGGCCTGCGGCCTGATGCGCCGGATTACGCCGATGACGTGGCCCGTATCCGGTCGGGTAACATGTCCACTGTGATCGGCGAGGGGAGCGACAACGAGCTTGATGTTGACCTATGGTATCCGGCCCTCAATCCTGATGGCGAGATGGAAGAGATCACCTATGAGTTCATGCCGCAGATACCGGAGCTGCAGGCAGAGGGGCCGGTCATCGTGTTGGGTCATGCTCTGTCCGGCGCGCCGATCGATGGCGCAATGGGGCCGCACCCTCTGGTGATCTTCTGCACACGGTTTCAGTGTCAATCCAGAGTGGTATAGTACGCTCGCCGGCAGCAGTACGCCTCACATGGATTCGTTGTCCTTGCTCCAGAGCATGTCGTAGAGAATGACTGGATGGAGAATTTGTCGTCCACGGCTCATCGGCCGGCCGACGTCAGGCGAACCCTGGACTACTCCGTGGAGATTTCAGCGCCAGGTGGAGAGTTCGCAGGGCAGATTGATATGGAGAACGTCGCCGTGGTAGGCCACTCCTACGGTGGCTATACGCTCTTCGCGATGGCTGGCGCCCAGTTCGACATGGAGGCTTTCGCTCAGCGTTGCGGGACGCTGGCCGAGGACGATCCAAATGTATTTCTCTGCATGCCGCTGGTAGGCAACGAACAAAGGCTGGCTGAAGAGATCAGACTGGACAGCGTGCCAGAAGGGCTCTGGCCGCCTGTCGGTGATCCTAAGGTGACAGCGATCGTGTCGATCGCAGGCGACTCATATATTTTTGACAAGGAGGGCCTATCAAAGATTACTGTTCCCATGATGGCAATTGGCGGTACCGCAGACACGGGAACACCATATGAATGAGGTATCAAGCCCTCGTATGACTTCGCCTCCAGCGACAAGAAGGCGCTGGTATCATTCAATGGTGCGGAGCATATGTTCACGGCCAACTTGTGTGAGGACATGCCGTTTCTCACTGGTGCGCCAATGTCTGGTTTCATCTGCCTAGACCCGGTCTGGGACAAGGCGCAGCGCTGGACCTGACAAACCACTTCACGACAGCATTCCTGCTTGACACCCTGAAGGGAGATGCAGCCGCCCATGCAGCCCTACGTGCCTGAGGCAGTGTCCTTCCCGGGGATCGAGTCTCTTCACTCAAGGATTCGTACCTGAACAGCCTGAGGAACAACTGGTGCGCCGCTGGTTGTCTCACTGGGACACGGTGAACGGCGAATTTCAGGGCATTGATGAAATCCTGGCGGACGATTTCGTCAGCCATAACATGCCCGAGGGTGATCGAGATGCCATGATGGCTGATGTCGAGGCGTTCCGCTCCGAAAACCCCAACAGCTATTTCTCGGTTGACGATCTCGTGGTGGTAGACGGTAGGGCCTTCCTGACCGATCGTCTGTGGCAGATTCCAGATGGTGCGCCCGAGGGAGCCGAGGGCGAGCCGGTCAGTCCGCCGCTACTGCTGGTGCTTGATCTGAAGGACGGCAAGATCGCAGAGCGCTGGCTGTTTGCGCCGATGGAACCATAGCCGCAAGCGGCAAGGCTTGCTACGCATACGGCGTGCGGCGAGGAACCAAGAGCCCGTCCCTTCATTCGGGGATGGGCTTTTTGGTCGCCTTCGATCGATCACGCAGCCTCCGAGCTTTTCGTCTGCCCCAGGCGAAATCAGGCGCAGGGCTTGTGCCGGACCAGTGACGTGATCTGCGGGCAACTACCGGGCGTCGCCGCATCTCTGGGAAGCGAAGTTCGCACGCTGGTCGATGTGGACGTGAGTGAGACGGTGACGCAAAGCGCCTACACTTATGTCCGGATGAGTCTGGCGTGGGGCCAGGATGGTCGTGGTCACTGTGTCAAATGCAGCGCTGATACCCGGGAGTGGCATGGATCCAATTTCGTGGCGTCACGTGATATCGGCAAGACGGTGGGTACTGCGCAATACGGCAACAGCGTGTGCCTGCCGTTGGCCCCACGACTTCCACGCATGGTTAGTCCGTTCCTGGATCACTCGGCTGCGGAACGAAGGCCACGATTGCGATGGTGGATGCGATTCCATCGCATGGAGACGTCGCAGCGACGCCAACTCTGCCGAACCGAATCCCCACCCCTCAGCGATCAGCCATCCGTCATGAAAGCGTATTCACGCGCGGATCGGCCGAATCAGCGTTGATCTGCGGCCCGTTTTGTGAGAAACTACACGGCGAAGCCGCGCACTGCTGCTGTGCGCCGGCCGGCCGGCGCCAGAACGCAGTCCATGGCGCAATCTCGAATGGAGAGGCAACCATGCCCAAGTCCCAGAAACGTTGGATCTACGCCCCGCGCAAGCAGGCGCCGCCCGCCGTGCCGGCCGCCCTCAAGCGGGAAGTCCAGGAAAAGGCGAACGCCCTGGTGGAAACGGAGCTCAAGCCGCTCCACGTGACGCCGCCGCCGGAGGACCCGCAGTTCAATTACATCGAGGACCTCTCCACCAGATGGCGCGGCGGCTTCTTCTACTTCTTCGCCCTGTATCGTTCGGCGGGACCCGGGGCCCTGGGCGGACAGTTCGAGTCCAAGTTCGCGGCGCATGCGGTACGCCGGGGGCGAGCTTTTCGATTTGGCCTTCATGCGCCACACCGGAGAGTGGATCGAAGTGGAAACAGGTCTGGACCTGGACGCCTGCCTGGCAAGCATCCGCGACGACGCCTGGTTTCACCCGTAAGCCGAAGCACGCGCCGCGTCGACAGCTTGCGGCGATGGGTTCGTCCTTGGTCCGCATTGACATAACAGTATGGCCGGGCGTAGCGGCCACAATCAGTGTAGGCGCGCCGAGAAGCGGAGTTTCTGGCAGAAACCCGCTTCTGAATTGTACGCAGTCGGGGGAGGCGCGCGGCGTCACCCTGGAAGGGTGACCTACGAGGCACTCGCCCAAATCGACCCGTACGCTCGCCAAGCAGCCACCCCTCATCCGTGGATACAGGCGGCGCAGATCAGCCGCATCCGCCAAATCAGCGTTGATTTGCGGCCCATTTTGTGAGAAACTACACAGTACAAGTAGACGCCGTCTGCTTCCCGCTTCGGTCTAGACCAATTGATTGGACGGTGTACGCTCTCGAGAGATGGCTGGATACGGAAACAGCGTCAACAGGAACGGCTATGACATCTTTCGGGCGTGTCTTCACGTATAAGTGAGCTAGAGTCCGTCCCGTGGTGTGCGTTCTATGTAGACCGGTGCCCGCCGGTAGGAGCTACCATGTCCACGCAGAAGAGAGTTCTGCTTCTCACGCTGCTCGTCGGTTCTATGCTGGTCTTCGGCATGGCGCACGCCGTGTCCGCAGTTGCGGCGCCGCTGCCCGGCCCGAACGCGGCTCCGCCCTTGTCGCCGGCAGGTGTCCAAATCGTCGAGCATTCGCCGGTGACGAACGCGGTCGGCGTGGATGTGGACGCCAACATTTCCGCCACATTCGACGAGAGCATAAACGGCGCCACCGTCACCACGGATACGTTTGCCGTGCACGGCCGCTTCAGCGGAATCATGACCGGCAACTACGTGGTCACAGGGTCCACCATCCAGGTCGACCCGAGCCGCAGACTTTCATACCGGCGAGCAAGTGAACGTCATCGCCACCTCCGGCATCAGGAGCAGTCTCGGCGCCGCGCAGACTCCGCAGCAGTGGAGCTTCACCGCCGGGCCGGTGACGCCGCGCTGCGTGGCCGGCTTCGTCGACATCACAGGTACGTGAATCGGCGCCGGCCTGAGCGGCGTCTATCGCAGTTCGGTCGCCTGGGGAGACTATGACGGCGACGGCGACCTGGACATCCTGCTCACCGGCTGGACTGGCGGACCGGAGGTGTCAACGGTCTATGAGAATAAAGTCAACCAGGGCGAAGGCTTTGTCGACTTCAGCGCAGGATTGACGGGGGTGGAACGCAGCTCGGTTGCGTGGGGAGACTACGACAATGACGGCGACCCGGACATCCTCCTTACCGGTGCGAATGGCAGCACTCCCCTATCCAAGATCTACGAAAACAGGGACAGGCAGGGGGGCGGCTTTGTCGAAATCGCGTCCGGCCTGCCAGATGTCTACAATAGCTCGGTCGCTTGGGGCGACTACGACAACGACGGCGACCTGGACATCCTCCTCACGGGCGTCAAGGGCGTCGACATTGTCTCCGCGGTCTATCGAGAACGAGTCGATCAGGGCGGCGGCTTCGTCGATATCGGCGCCGGCTTGCCGGCCGTGGGATACAGTTCGGTAGCCTGGGGAGACTACGATAACGACGGCGACCTGGACATCCTCCTCACCGGCGATACGGGCGCTGGCAAATATCTCCTCGGTCTACGACAACAGAGCGATGAGGGCGGCGGCTTCGTCGACATCGCCGCCGGCCTGACGGCTGTTTACGTACAGTTCGGTGGCCTGGGGCGACTACGACAACGACGGCGACCTGGACATCCTCCTCACCGGCGACACATGGCGGCGACCAGGTTTCCACGGTCTACGCGAACGAGTCGACCAGGGTAGCGGCTTCGTCGACATCGCCGCGGGCCTGCCGGCGTGGTCATTCGGTTCGGTTGCGTGGGGAGACTACGACAACGACGGCGACCTGGATATCCTCCTCACAGGGCGCAACGGCAGCATTGGTCGATACCGGTGACCAAGATGTACGAGAACCGAGTCGACCAGGGCGGCGTCTTCGTCGACTTAAACGCCGGCCTCACAAACGTTGACGATAGTTCGCCTTGCGTGGGGAGACTACGACGAAGACGGCGACCTCGATATCCTCCTAGCCGGCTATGCGGCCGCCGCCCCCGTATCCAAGATTTACCGCAACGACGACTGCGCAGACCTGGCCGTAACCAAACAAGTCAGCGCGACGACCCTGCACCCCGGCGACGACGTCACCTATACCCTTGCCTTCACGAATGTAGGCGAAACCAGCGCCACGGGCGTAACCATAACCGACAACTGGCCCGCCGAGATCGTCCTCACAGGCGTCACCTCCAGCACTGACGGCAGCTTCACCTTGACGCAGACATCCGGCACGCCGCCCACCCTTGCCTGGACATCGAGCGCCATTCCGCCCGGCGCCAGCGGCATCATCACGCTGATCGGAACGGTCGACGACGCGCTGCAAGGGATCGTGTCCATCACCAATACCGTCACCGTGGCGTCCGCCGTCGAGGAACCGTCACTGGACAACAACACGGACTCTGTCGAGATCACGGTGATTGAGCTGGTGACACTCGACGTTGCTACTACCGGCAACGGCAGCGTGACCAAGCAGCCTGACCAGGCGCAGTACTTGTACGGCACGGTCGTCACCCTCAACGCCACAGCCGGTCCCTACTCGCACTTCGCCCGCTGGAGCGGCGACGCCGGCGGCAGCGCCAACCCGCTCGCCGTCACCCTGAACGGCAGCAAGAACATCACCGCCGTCTTCGAACTGGACACCTATCCGCTGAACATCACGATTGTGGGCGGCGGCGCCGTAACCAAGCAGCCGAATCTGGCGCAGTACCCGCACGGTACGGTCGTCACCCTCACAGCCATTGCCGACACCGGCTGGACCTTCTCCGGCTGGACCGGCGACGCCGGCGGTAGCGCCAATCCGCTGACCGTCACCATGGACCGCGCCAAGAACATCACCGCCACCTTCACCCTGAACACCTATCCGCTGAACGTAACGGTTGTGGGCAACGGCAGCGTGAGCAAGCAGCCGAACCTAGCACGGTACCCGCACGGCACGGTCGTCACGCTGACCGCCACAGCCAGTCCCTTGTGGCGCTTCGCCCGCTGGAGCGGCGACGCCGGCGGCAGCGCTAACCCGCTGACCGTCACAATGGACCGCGCCAAGAACATCACCGCCACCTTCGAACCGATTACCTATGCATTGAACATCACGACTGTGGGCAACGGCAGCGTGAGCAAACAGCCGGACCAGGCGCAGTACCCGCAAGGCGAGGTGGTCACGCTGACTGCCACTCCCGATACCGGATCGACCTTCACCGGCTGGAGCGGGGACGCGGGCGGCAGCGCCAATCCGCTGACCGTCACCATGGACCGCGCCAAGAACATCACCGCCACCTTCACCCAGAACCAGTACACGCTGGAGGTGACCGTGGTGGGCGGCGGCAGCGTGAGTAAGCAGCCGAACCAGGCGCAGTACCCGCACGGCGACGACGTCACGCTCACCGCCACAGCTTCACGCCGGCTGGACCTTCACCGGCTGGAGCGGCGACGCCGGCGGCAGCGCCAATCCGCTGGTCGTCACCATGGACGGGCCCAAGAACATCACCGCCACCTTCACCCAGAACCAGTACACCCTGGACGTGACCGTGGTGGGCAGCGGCGGCGTGACCAAACAGCCGGACCGGGCGCAATACCTGCACGGCGACGAGGTCACGCTCACAGCCGTTGCCGATACCGGCTGGGCCTTCACCCGCTGGAGCGGCGACGCGGGCGGCAGCGCCAACCCGCTGGTCGTCACCATGGACGGCGATAAGGCCATCACCGGGTCCTTCGCCAGGAACCAGTACACGCTGGACGTGACGGTAGTGGGCGGCGGCAGCGTAACCAAGCAACCGGACCAGGCGCAGTACCCGAACGGCGCGATCGTCACGCTGACCGCCGCAGCCTCCGCCGGCTGGACCTTCGCCAGTTGGAGCGGGGACGCCAGCGGCAGCGCGACCCGAATCAATGTGCTCATGGACGGGAACAAGGCCGTCACCGCTACCTTCGTCGACGGTACAGTGCCGACCGGCTCGGTGCAGGGCGTCGTGGTCGACGTGGACGGCGACGGCATCCCGGACGTGCAAGTGACGCTCACCGGCGAGGCTGCGGCCGGCACAACTGCGCTGGTATTCACGGACACGACCGGCGCCGGCGGCGACTATCGACTTGCCGTCGTACCGGCGGGGAGCTATTCGCTGACCTTCACGGCGGAGGGGTATCTGCCCCATGCGCCGGTGGCGGTGCAGCTTGCGCCGGGAGAGGCAAAGACGATAGACACGGTAGTGCTGCTAAGGGAAACAGATGTCAGCGGTGGTCCGGTCTATCTCCCTGCCATGCACAACTCGCCGTAACGCGACCCGGCCAGGCGCCCATCGCTCGCGGCGCCGTGGAAAACGGGCTGTTCCTGCCCGCCATCGTGCGCTGAGAAACCATCGACCTCCGGTCTGCAAAAGGGCCGGAGATCGACGCACAGAACTCGCTACATAGACATCCAACATGACATAAAAATCCGCAAGGATCAGCCAGATCAGCCCGTTCAGCCAACCGAGCGCTCCAGCCACCTCAGACGTCCGCGACGTCCACCAACGGAGTGTCTGCCAGACACTCCGTAACGACACCCCGTTTGTAAGTTTGCAACAGGAGGCAGACCCATGTGCAAATTCGATCTTGCCTACCAGGGCGACCCCGTCGCGATCATGCAACAGGCCAAGAAGATGATCGAAGGCGACGGCGGCGCCTTCCGCGCCACCGACACGCGCGCCTGGTTCACCGTCCCCACGCCCCTGGGCAGCGTCTACGGCGAGTGCGTCCTGGCGCAAGGCTCGCGCATCGACGTCGCCATCACCAAGAAACCCTTCCTCGTTCCCTGTGCCGTCATCAAGGAACGAATGGCCGCCGCCTTCACCGCCGCGTCCGCCGCCGCCAAGGCCGCCGCCGCGCCGCAAGACGACGCCTAGCCAACCGCGCAGGCGGCTGTGGTCCGGCACTCGCTCTCTCAAGCGCTTCGCATGTCGGCGACCGCCTCGACCCTTGACACGACCGCGGAAGCACTCAGGGCGCCGAACCATGGGCACGTCACCGCTGCACTGCCACGACTCCGCTACTGGACCCCCCCCCGGGCGACGCCAGCGCAGCACTCTCATGGACAGGTACTTCGGGGCCCCCGACTATCGCTGTGCCCGACTGCGCACATAGCCGATGAGCTGAAGCATTGCCTCGGTTATATTCGAATAGTCTTTCGATTTGGCGAGGATTCCGCTCCAGGTCTTCGGCCGTACAGTTCGGCCGGGCCGACTGAGCCTTTCCAAACCGAGCAGATAACAGACGGCCGGCAGAAACGAAAAACCGTATGCCGGACCAATCATACTGGGAAGGCTCGAAAGTTGCTGCCGCCACGCGATATTGGCCGGCAACAGTTTTTCAAGCCCGGCATAGGTCAGCAGGCCGGTCAATTGTATCCAGTTCGCCAAGGTCTCTCGCGATCCTCCATCGACGTTGATCGAAGCCATCCTCGTCGTGATGGCTTCCTGTATATCCGGAAGAAGCAGTGACAAGAACGTGCTTTCTCCGCGTGAGTCGATCTGATACCAGAGCGCATAGACGTTCCAGACATAGAGGAAGACCTCCAGTATCTCAGCCTTTTCAAGGTGAGGGACAACTCTAGAGTCGCCGGCGACGTCCAGCATGGAACGCATCGCACGCTGATCAGTGGTTTGTGCCGTTATACTGAATAGGATCGTACGCAGTGATCTCAGAAAATCTGGTTGTACATACCATGTGCTCACATCGATCTCGTGCGAAAGCAGATAGCCACCGAAATCCGCACGGCGCTGGGGGGCAAACGTGTTGAGCAGATGTGCCAGGGAGGCCATCTGGTTAATGGTATCAGTCACCATTTGTCCACGTCCAGGCTCAAGCAGTGATCCTGAAGCAACGGAACGAGTCGCTTCTGAACAATTGCGCCGTAAGATCGTCAGAGCCCACGAACCTGGCAAGCTCGATTGTATTGCCGTCAAGTTTTCTAGCGTCTCTTCGTCTAGTTCCTGGGCTATGAACTCGGCGAGCACTGTACTGGAATCACGTACGATTCGTAGCAAGTCCGGCACAGTGCCTGAGGACTTCAGCAGTTGCAGGCTGCGAGCCGGACCGATTTTGTTTTCGAGGAGCGCTAGCTTCGTTTCATCCCGGTATTTCAGGAACCTTAGCGACAAGTTGAGGGTGCCGATAGACTGGCCGGAGGCAACGGTCTGGGCCACCAGCCGGTCGAGCCTGTCGTCGTCGAGGGCCTCGATCAGGGTTGACGCCATTCGTGACGTTGAATTCTCGAGAATCCTCAGCAATATTGGAACGTTGCCGGATGCATCCAGCAGGCGGAGATAGCGCTCCCCGCCCATTTTGCGCTCGAAGGCGCTCAGAAGCGCTTCATCCTCTTGGCCCAGTTCCCGCAGCGACAAGCCGAGGGTGCCGATGGACTGGCCGGAGGCAACGGTCTGCGCCATCAGCCGGTCGAGCCTGTCGTCGTCGAGGGCCTCGATTAGGGTTGACGCCATTCGTGACGTTGAATTCTGGAGAATCCTCAGCAATATTGGAACGTTGCCGGATGCATCCAGCAGGCGGAGATAGCGCTCCGCACCCATTTTGCGCTCGAAGGCGCCCAGAAGCGCTTCATCCTCTTGGCCCAATGCCCGCAGCGACAAGTTGAGGGTGCCGATGGACTGGCCGGAGGCAACGGTCTGCGCCACCAGCCGGTCGAGCCTGTCGTCGTCGAGGGCCTCGATCAGGGTTGACGCCATTCGTGACGTTGAATTCTCGAGAAATCTCAGCAATGTCCGAACGTTGCCGGATGCATCCAGCAGGCGGAGATAGCGCTCCGCACCCATTTTTCGCTCGAAGGCGCCCAGAAGCGCTTCGTCCTCTTGGCCCAATGCCCGCAGCGACAAGTCGAGGGTGCCGATGGACTGGCCGGAGGCAACGGTCTGCGCCACCAGCCGGTCGAGCCTGTCGTCGTCGAGGGCCTCGATCAGGGTTGACGCCATTCGTGACGTTGAATTCCGGAGAAATCTGCAGCAATATCGGAACGTTGCCGGATGCATCCAGCAGGCGGAGATAGCGCTCCGCACCCATTTTTCGCTCGAAGGCGCTCAGAAGCGCTTCATCCTCTTGGCCCAATGCCCGCAGCGACAAGTTGAGGGTGCCGATGGACTGGCCGGAGGCAACGGTCTGCGCCACCAGCCGGTCGAGCCTGTCGTCGTCGAGGGCCTCGATTAGGGTTGACGCCATTCGTGACGTTGAATGCTGGAGAATCTTCAGCAATATTGGAACGTTGCCGGATGCATCCAGCAGGCGGAGATAGCGCTCCGCGCCCATTTTGCGTTCGAAGGAGCTCAGAAGCGCTTCATCCTCTTGGCCCAATTCCCGCAGCGACAAGCCGAGGGCGCCGATGGAGTGGCCGGCGGCCACGGTCTGCGCCACCAGTCGATCCAAGCTCTCGTCGTCAAGCGCTTCGATTGATGGTAGCCACCTGGTGTCCGCTGTTCTGGAAAGAGCGGAGAGAATCCGCAAGAAATTCTGGATACTGGTTCCCTTGGCGACGGTTGACATCCCGCGCCCAATCACTTGCTCTCGCAAGATGTCATGGATCTCCGGGAAGTCTCGATTCGTGGCGCCCAAGAAGTAGCTGCACTCCCAAAACGGTTGATCGAGGAGTTGCCGCAGAATGGTCCCATCGTTGGCTTCGTCCACAGCCAGCTTCCTGTAGCGAGCGAATGCCGAGGATTCAGGCGCGCTCACAATCATCAGGCCGCGAGCCAACAGAGATAGAGGCCGGTCTTCACCCGCGGTCTCGAAAAGCGTGAAGATTCGATCATCGCTGAGGATGACCCGTTTGAGTCGCCGCTCACTTGCACCGGTCGCGTCCATCGCCAGTGGGTTGGTAATCACATCGGCTAGAACCGCAATCTGTTGCGACGCACTCGGTAGGCCGCCCAGATAGTCGAGGACATAGCCGGCGCCCAGTTGGGCATAGTCATCGCATGCCAGGCTCCAGGCAAGCGCACGGAAGATCAACTCGGCTGCTGAGGAATGCAGGAAAAAGTAGCGGGCAGGAGGACCTGCGAGCACGGTGAGCTGGCTCGCTGCGCGTTGATCCTCCAAGCTCAGAGAACCATCAAATGAGGTCGCTAGCGGCGTGACATCAAACTGGGCGATGGCTGCCAAACGCGTGAACAGGGGACGGTGTACCATTTCAGAGTCGAAATAGCGGCGGAGCGTCATGGCAAAGAGTCGCTCGGGCGACAGATCATCGATTTCACCGGGGCTGTCAAGCGCTTCAAGCAGGTGGTCAAGTAGGAAGAGATCGTGGCCAGTGAACTCGTATAGCTTCCGAATTCGAGCATCTGACAGGCCCGTGAACTCGGGCCGCAGTTGCGCAACGACCTGGCGAAATCGCGCTCGAGTCACCGTGAATTCGAGTGTGGCCATCTGCTGCTCAAGCGCGTCTTCGAAATCCGAACTGTCGCCGCGCTGCACTCCCTCCGGCCGTGGCGGTGTGCGGGCGGCAAAGACGATCACACATCTTCCAGTCTGCTCTCTAAGGACAGGAATCAATCGTTCGTGCACGCGATCCAATAGCCCGAACTTGCCCTGACAGTCGTCCAGAAAGAAGAGGGTCGGAACCGAACACCTCGCTCGAATGCCTTGGACCAGTACGTCCTCCGTGAATTCATGCCGAAGGCTCACGTAGAAGATACGATACGATCCGTGTTGGTGTCGGATCGACTCCGCAAGACCCAGGCCCGTGATAGTCTTTCCGCTGCCCGGCAGGCCGCGGATCAGCACCGACCCGCTTTCGAAGAGTTTCTCGGCGAAAGCGTCCACCATCTCTGGATCCGTATAGAGTCTGCCGCTCTTCTTGCGTTCAAGGTAGCGGTCGATATTCCTGTTGCCGCTGCCATCGATGAGAGGGCGAAACAGATCTTGGTTCCATGTCTGAATATCGCAGAAATGCGCTACAGCTTGTTCGGAAAAGAGATCGGCGACGATATCGGGCAGTTTCTTCAAACGCTCGTCCAGGTAATGCCTATCCCAGAATGAAATGTGGATACCGGTTCTTGACTTGAATTCCTTCTCATAGTCCAGCCACTCTTGATTCTTGCGCAGATCCTGGAGAGGGACTGGACAGCAAATGACGAATTCGTCGGGTCGTGGCAAGCCAGAATCGCCTAGCCATTCAGCTTCGAAAAGGCTGACTGCTCGTTCAATGTCACCAATTCGAAACGCCTTGACATTCTTGCACTGATAGACGGTCAGCCGGTCCGGTTCAGATACGAGGAGGTCTATGCCGTATTGCTTCTGCCCCGGCTTGCCAAAGAAACGGGGAACGACTCCTTGCCGCGACCAACAACAGGTAGCAGAGCCGCTCAAAACGCCGCCCGCCCAGTTCAAGATAAGGCAATTCAGCGCCTCGCACCTGTAGTCGGGGCCTAAGCGCGACAAACCCTGTCTGCAGGTAGACGATTCTTTCTGGGTGCTGGAGAGCAGTAACAGCATCCGAAACCTGCTGAGCTAGCTCCTCTAGCTGTGGTTCCAGTCGTTTGGCCACGCCCTCGACGATGAGGTCCGACGCCTGATCCATGTGCGTGCGAATCTGGACCGACAGATCACCTGTCAATTGTTCGATATCGGCGGGGTTCTCGCTCGCAAAACGCTCACGCAGAAAGACCGAGATCTCTCTCAATTCCTTCTCTAGTGACTGAGCATTGGCCGTCGTACTCTCGATCATGAACAGTCGGAAAAGCGTATCATCCGACATGAGCCTTCGTTGGAAGTAGAGCAGCATGAATCCGGGAAGATTGGCCAGGAAACTATTTCGAAGGGACTCCGGCAGTTCGGTCAATGCGGCGTCAATGCCAAGTTCTTGGACAAGTGCGCTGATGTCTTGCTCAGGTGGTTCATCGGAAACGTAGTAGTCCAGCGGATTGTAGATAGATCCCGTCTTCGGAAAGCTGCTGCGAATCCTTGCTAGAATATCCCCAATGCGGGTTCGTTCGTCCCTACGTCGTGTTGGGTCGGCAATCGATCGGAAGTATGGATGACGCGGATCGGACAAGACCTTGGCAAGTGCGTCGACGGATTCGAGCAGACATTCGTGCAGCGCCAATGAAAGATTCGCATTCGCCGCGTGCTTGGCTTGAGCACCTTCCACAAGCCGCCTGTGCAGTTCATTGAAGCCAACGCCTGAGCTTGCTGAACTTACGATGGACCAGGCAACGGAGACCACAGTCAGTACTTCCATATCAATCAATGTCCACCCACTGGAGTTTGTTCAATGCTAGGATTGTTTGGGGCTCATTACGTCGCGCCGAAGTAACCATATTGTATTCCGGCTTACAACTCCCGGCAAGGAACCCGAGTCAAGTCGAGAATCTATGACCTTGCGTCTCTGCGCGCGGGTATAGCAGAAGAAGCAATCACCTTTTCCTGCAAACGTGGCTCCAGCGACAAATGATTGCAGCTGCTGGGCAGATCGCGCTGACCATTGACGAATAGCAGCCCAAACCGTATGAACGCAACCAGCCGCCCACCAGGATCCGACGCATTCCTCCGCGTCCAGCCAGCAGAGGTCCCCCTTCAATAGAGACGCCCCGGGACGCGGCCCCTGGTTAATCGCCAGATCAGCCGGATCAGCGCCGATCTCGGCCATTGTGAGCCACACAGCCGAGGCCCTTTGCGCGGGCCTGGCGGGCGTGGCTGTCACCCTGCAAGGGTGACGCCGAAGCCTAGTCCGAGCAGCCAACCAACATGGCCAACATCAGCGCCAATCCGCCGCATCAGCGTCGATCTGCGTCCCATTCTGGGGCAGCCCGCACCGGAACCCTACTCGCCGATCGACTCGAACGTGTATTCCACCACGCCCTGGCCCAACACCACCGACCGCGCCCCGTCTTCCTCCGTGACCAGGTCCAGCGCCAAGCCGCCCATGGGCGAGTCGACCAGGAAGTAGGTCTCCACCGCGCCGGCCTCGTCCAACAGGGGGCGCATCTCGGCCTGGAACTCGCCAGCGTCCATCAGGAATCTGCCCTCTTCCATGCGCAGCGTGATCACGCCCAGGGCCTCATTCTGATAGCGACCCTGGAACTGCGCCGCCACGTCCGCATCCACCGAGTCGCCGATGGTGGCCGCCAGCTCCTGCCGCTGCTGCTCCTGCATGTCGAACATGAACGCCGCGCCCTCCGCCGCCTGCGGCTCCTGGTCGAAGAGCAGCTCCAGCAAGCGCACGCGCACGGCCTCGTTAAATGCGTTCGCGCCCCAGGCGTTGGTCAGCACGCTGACGCCCACGCCGGCCTCCGGCAAGAACGCCAGCTCCGACGTGAAGCCCACCGTGTTGCCGCCGTGGGAGATCACGGGCTGGCCCTTATAGTCGCTGAGGATCCAGCCGAGCCCGTAGTGCACATCGGCGGCGATGGGCGTCTGCGGCTGCCACGTGTGCGCCAGGTTCTCCTCCGACACGATGCGCTCTCCGTCCGGCGTCACGCCTCGATTCAACTCCGTGATCAGATAGCGGCCCATATCCTCGGCCGTGGACCAGAACGCGCCCGCCGGCGCCAGGGGAATCACAAAGCGCTCCCAGTCCAGGGGAATCGGCCGGTAGTCGCCCTCCAGCGACCACTCATGTGGAATCGCATAGTTGTCCTCGCCCGCCACCGTCTGCATGTCGAGCGTCGTGCGCGGCATGTGGATGGGGTCGAGGATGCGCTCCTGCACCAGCGCGGCATAGGCGTCGTAGAGATGGCCATACTCGCCGCCCGCCGCGGCCGCGGCCACGTATCCGCCCGTCGCCACCATCTGATTGCTGTACTGGAACGCCTCGCCGAAGTCGGTGAAGAACTCGAACGTGGCCAGCGACTCGATGAGGCCCTCCGGCGTCAGCGTGTCATAGTTAAAGAAGATCTCCAGATCGCGGCGCGGCACGCCGGTACACGCGCAGACCAGGTTCTCCACATTCAGCCGCTCTGTGATCTCCGGCGAGGACACGGCAAAGGTGGGCAGAATCTCCACCACCGGCGTCTCCCAGTCGAAGCGCCCGTCGTCCACCATCTGCGCCATGAGCAGCGTCGTCAGCGTCTTGCTCGTCGAGCCGATCATCATGCGCGTGTCCGGCGTGACCGGTGCGCCGCTGTCCGGATCGCGCACGCCGTAGCCCGCGGTATGCACGATCTCGTCGCCCTGCACGATGGCGACCGCCGCCCCCGGGATTTCGAACTCAGCCATCGCCTCCTCGATGTAGGCATCCAGCTCGGCCAGCACCTCCGGCGTGATCGGTTTCGGCTTGGCGTTGGCCAGGTCGACCTCTTCCAGCGCCAGGATATCGAAGCCGGAGAGGATGATCTGCAATTGCGAGATGCGCTGCTGCACGGTCACCAGGTCGCCTTCGGCCAGGACCACGTAGGCGGTCCCGTCGTGCAGCCACCCGCCGCCCAGCGCGAAGCGGTCCTCGTCGTCCGCATCGTACGTCACTGTGATGGCGCGCTCCACCTGCGACGCGGGCTCGTCGATGACCTGGTCCGGCGCCGAGCGCGAAACCGGGGTCGACCTCACGCCACGCCTGCGCCACCGCGTCTTCGAGGTCGTCGGCAGCGAAGGCCGCCACATAGACCGTCAGCCCGCCGTTGGGGCTGGTCAACACGCCATAGCCGTCCGCCTGTTCCACGCTCCAATTGACAGGCACGGGCACAGTGAACCGGCCCTGCGCATCTGCATACACCTCGTCCTGGCCGGACGCGGGTTGTACGTCCATTGGGGCGGATGGTTCGGCATCAGCCGGTTGAGCCGTCTGCGCCGGCTGGCATCCCGCCAGAAAGACCAGCAGCAAGGCAAGCAGCAGGGAGAGGACAGATGATTGTCTCGTCTGGGTGCGCATTCGGTACATCCTCCTTGCAAGGTAGATTGCGAAATCAGTACGCGAGCCGGCGGCGTCCGCATGAATGTCAGTGTAGTCTATGTTTCTTCGTAGTCTATCGTACGGCCAACCGCGGCGTTGCAGGCACGTCTAGAGAATCATCACCTCTAGATAATACGCAACCGCGGTCCGTTCGGTCCATGTGCCTCGATAGATGACCGCGATATGCGCCAGGATACATATCGTCCACGCCACACCAAGAAGCGGAGTCTCTGTCAGAAACTCCGCTTCTGAATCCTCCGTAGCCCGGGTCTCCTGGCCCGGGTGCGCCGCACGCGCATGCACGCCCGTCACGCCGGAGACGTGACCTACGAGTTGGCCAGCGCTCACCGTGCTCGAAGAGGAATCAGCGCCCATCAGCACGCCTGTCACGCCGGAGACGTGACCTAGGCGTTGGCCAGACACTCACCGTGCTCGAAGGCAATCAGCGCCCATCAGCCACATCAGCGTTGATCTGCGTCCGATTCTGTGCGAGTCGTCATCCAGTTTCTGCCCACTCCGACGTGACAGGAGGTCCAATTCTTCCGAATTGAGCGACTGCCTCCCAGCGAGCAGGCACGAAACATGATAGCCAGTAGGCAAAGACACACAGGTCACGCCCGGAGACGTGACCTGCCATACCGATGCTCTATCACGTGCAGACTTCGCGGCATTCGCCGGTGTAGCCTGGGGTGGCTACTTCGCCACTGTCGGCAGCAGTAATTGCCTGTCGAGCGCACCTGTGACTGAGCCCTCGTCCGTTACCTGTATTCGGACGGGACTGTCTTTGCCAACCATTGGAAGATACAGCCCGCGTTCTGCGGCGGTCTTGTCGTCACGTGTTCCCGTAGTGAATCGCCAGAAGCTCTCGGCGTCGGCGTATATGTAGCCGCCGCTACCCCTGGCCCGCACCTGCCAGTAATAGGTCGCGCCGGGCTCCAAGTCTGTAAGTTCCGCAATCACGTTGTCGCCGGTCGCGGTCCAGTCGTCGCAGTCATCGTCATCTGTGGTGTCGATGCAGTACTCATAGGTGTCGGCATTGACATTCTTGCTCCAGAAGAGGGTTAACGTAGTGGGCCGACTCTCGGCGCCGTCCATCGGTGAGCCCTTGTCGATGGAGATGCTGGGAACCGACGCCATTTGCGGATCGAATCGCGTGTCGGCGGCGTCCACGACGATATAGGCGGTGCGATGCTCAACGTCTGAGCCCTCAGGGCCGGTGACGGTAAGGGTGACGTCGTAGATACCGGGGTCTCTGTACTCGTGGCGCTGTACGTAGGCGTATTGCGGATTAGGCATAGTCAAGGTCGTGCCGTCGCCGAAGTCCCATGTCCATTCAGTGATATGGCCTGTGGACTGATCTGCGAACCGCGTGGTGAATGGGCTGGCGGCGCGAGTCTGCGCTGCCGTAAAGCCGGCGGCCGGCGCCTCCGATGGCGGGCTGACAGTGGTGAATTGCCAGAATTGTTCGGCGTCGCCGTCAGCATAGGTGATGTCCGTGGCGTTGATGGCGCGTACCTGCCAGTAGTAGATTGCGCCATGGCTCAAACCTGAGATGGTGGCGGTTGTGTCAGTGCCCGTGTTGATCCAGTTGCAGTCGTCGTAGTTGCCCGAGGCATAGCAATACTCGTAGGATTCCGCGTGAGCGCTTGCTTCCCAGGTGAGGTTCAGGGACGTGGGGCGGTCGTCTGATGCGTCGGCGGGTGCTAGCTTGTCGAAGGCTCCAGGCGCACTCTCGCATGCATAGGAGGTCGCTCCGCAGTGTTGCCATATGCACCAATATTGACTCGGCCTCCGTTCGGTTGGGGCTCCTCTTCGAACACAGCAGAAGGGTCGCCGCTGTCGATTGCCGGCGAGCAGGGATCTCAGATGGAAGTCGCGGCTGGCTGAATCTTGAAACATGGGATCGACAAATATATTGCCTATGGTAGGCTGCACGGGCCCCCAGCTTATGTCCCCGTTGCCCCAGAAATCATTGTACGTTACTGGAATTGACGGGCCATTGTCGAAGGCCCCGAGCGCGAACATTCCATTACCGGCGATGATGCTGTTAGAGACCGCACCGGAAAGGGCCTCATAGTGCACGAAGACGCCGTAATCGTCATTGTCATAGATTGTGTTGCCATTGAGAATGATGGTTGATCCCTGCGTCAGGAATATGCCGATACTCCGGTTGCTGTCAATGATACAGTTACTGATCGTACCCGCCCCCGAGCTGATAACGCCAATCGCGTTGGAATTGACTCGTGTGCGTCAAAGAAACGTCGCTGCCATTGCGAATGACGACGCCAGCGTTGGCCACACCATCTGTGTATCCGTCCCCTGAATTTGCGAATGCCATGTTCGGATAGATAGCGCGCCATTTGGCGTCGATATTGAGTGGTTTGGCTATTCCTCCCGCATCTACGATCGTATCGAACATTCCCACGCCAACAAGGGAGATACTGTGAACGAGCTCACTCTCGCTAAAGGTGCCGGCGCCAACGTTCACGGTATCGCCGGCGCTGGCCTTGTTAACTGCGGCTTGAATCGTCCGGCACGCAGTGGCGCGGCGATCGGCAGTCGTTGGCGTCATTGCCGGCGGTCGAGGCGTACCAGTTTGTCGGCCCTGTTTCCGTGAACTCGGCGTTGACATTCTGTCCCGATCCATGGCAACGGTGACGACTGGGTTCGTGCCGGCTGCATCGCCACTCCAGTCGGCGAAGGTGTAGCCGGTTGTGGCCGTGGCCGTGAGCTGAACCAGCGCGCCTTCCGTGTATGCGGCTCCCCCACAGTTGGGCGAGGGCAACGCCGATACACTACCACTGCCCACAGGGCTGACGGCGGTGGAAAGTGTGAAACATTGTTCGGATGGAGTGCCCACCTCGCCTGCCAGGAGCGCACTGACGTCCAGTTGCGTCGCTCACATAGACGACCACGAAATTGGTCGCCGATTTCGAGTTCACTTGTACAATACTCGTAGGAGTCGGTTGTCTCCGCGCGAGCGCCGTCGAGCAACCATAGAAAGCTCAACGGATCACCTTCTTCGTCGGTTGCGTCGACGCTGAAGTCCAGGCATTGCCTGCTTCGACCTGCGGCGACGGGTCCAGCGGGCTCAAACGCCGTGATTTGGGTGCGTCGTGCCACGTGATGAGTTCAATGTCTCGCGCTTACGCTGAGGTCGCCGGCCACGTCAGAACTGTCGTTAGCCAGACATGTGCAGTGTACGCTCTTAACCCTGCAGGGCGTAAGTGCCCTGGGCCGGAATTGAAGTACCAATTCTGCCGCCAAGACTCACCATACCCTCGTAGCCGTTGCATGCCGCGGAGCCGATTCGGTAATCGAGCTGGGGCACCTGGCCTGCGAGACCGCTGCCCCTGTGTCGGCCACATGCACCGACACGCGAAACCTACCCGTGTGCTCTTCGTTTAAATCCGAGGCGATTCCGACCAGCCATAGAGCGTTGGCGCCGTTGCATCCGTGACCCCATATGTGTACTCGACGGACGTGGAACTGTGCCCTACACGTCGGTGGCGGAGAGCCGGTAGCGCACGGTGCCCTGGTCCTGGGTAGGTATCACGCCCGTCCACGCGTCGCCCCCGCCTGACTCGGATACCTGCGGGAACCCAAGTTTGACCCTCGTTGATCGAATACTGCAGGTTGACCTGGGATAAGGAACTGACATCGGTCACAGTAGCCTGCACGGAAACCGCGTCCGAGTCCGTGGGCGCCGAAAGGCTATGGTATACGTCGCTAAATGCCGGGCCGTGGTTGTCTACGTAGACGGTGATTGTCTCCGAATCGGTCTGCCCCGCCGTGTCCTTGCATCGACGCGTACGGGTGGGCACCGTCGTCGTACGCACCGGTGTCCCACGCGAAGGTGTAGGGGGCTGAGCTATCACTTTCGCGCAGGACATTGTCCACGTGGAACCGAACCGTAGAAACGCCTCTGTCGTCGACTGCGGTTGCGGCCACTGTATGCGTATCGAATATGGTCTGGCCATCACCCGGCGAGGTGATGTCGACGATAGGCGGATTGTCCACGGGCATGTACCCGGTGATTCTGCCGTACAGGATATAATTGTCGATCCCGGTTCCGTCCTCGTTGGTATCGAAGGCGAAGTTTTGCACCGTGGTCTGATTCGGCTCAAGCTGAACCGCAAACGACGGACCATAGCCGTCAATGTCATACGTGTTCCACTCCGTATGGAAGAATTCACACGGAGGGTCGCTTCCACCCGTCGTCTCAAATACTGCGGCCTCGTCATAGTCGCAGCTACTGCACGGCACGCTTACCGCATACTCGCCCACGCGCCCATCGCCACACTCTGGGTCTGTGGGGTCAGTGTGGCCCCGGTGCTGGGATGGCCGAGCTCATCCACACAAAGTTGTCTTGCCAATGCAGGTCCGTGGCAGCGAACAGCAGTCGGTCATTGTCCTCATAGTAGATCTCCGACTCCTCGAAATCATCGTCGTAGTAGAATCAATCAGACCGTGCCGGCGGTGTCGCGAATATAGAAGCGCCAGTCCGAACCACCGTAGGTGAGCCACACCTCGTACGTCTTGCCGTTGTAGGTCGTGGTCACTGGACCGTACGCGCCCCAGCCGTCGAAGGGAGAAGGCAGCTCCGGGTGCGTCCACACGAAGGGGGCAGAGTAGAACTGATAGCGGTACTGCATATTCGCCAACGGCTCTTCGTCGCTGACGTACACGCTGCCCGGATCTGGGTATTGTCGCTCCAGTTCTCGTCTCCGCTTGACGAAGAGACGGAGACCTGAATCCGGTAGTCGCCGTTAGCCGAGTTGGACGGGACAGACCAGGTCGTGACGTTGGACATGCCCCAGCCTCCGGTCGGGACCAGCGTCTGAATGTTGAGGGAGTCGTCCCACGTATAAGAGTTCGGACCGGTCACATCCACGTCGATTACGACGTTGGATTCGGTGTAGTGGCCGCGATTCCTTACCTCGGCACGCACGGTCACCGAATCTCCCGGCTCCGCGTTCTGGCACAGAGAAGCTCCACCTGCACGAGGGACAGGTCATAACCACGGCTGTGTCGTAGACAAAAAAGAAGAACGATTGCGGGTTGGTGGTGACCGTCTGGCCGCCGGCTGTGGCCTCGAAGTGGTAGGAGTGGGAGCTGGCGTCAAATCCCGATAGCGCAATGGGATCGATCGATCCCGGCGAGCGGCGTTCCGGACGCCAGCGCCAAGGGGTAGTCCGCACCATCGACAGAGAGTGTGACACTATCGGCGTCGACATTGGCGCCGTGGGAATAGGTGACTGAGAAGAGGAAGCTGGTGGCCGAATCTCCTACGCCTGGACTCACGGACGGGCTTGTGAGATAGGGTTCAGCTGTGCGTGGTACGATGAGCGCTCGCCACTGCGTCTCTTTCTGCACGGGTAAGGTAGGTGCCATACTCGGTAACTTGGAAGTGCTCGGAAGCCCAGTCTTTTCCCTCATAGGACTCCAGGCGACTCTGTTCCTCGTGCAGACCTCCGTACCAATGCCCAGATAGCAAGCATCCGAATCCTCTTCAAATATCCAGGCTTGCTCCTCGTTTGTCGCCCTTTCATAGTGATGGAGAAACATGAAATACAGGTTGTAGTAGACCATGTTCAGTACGGACAGTGCGTACCGCCGATCAGTATCGAACGGCAGCGGATCTTCGAGCATCCTGTGGTGCAGTGTATTCGCCAGTATAGCGATACGCAAGTGATCGAGATCTGCCTGGCTTTCGATTCCGGCATCCACCAGTGCATGGACCGTAAAAACCGCGACAGTGCCCAATATCACGACTGGAGCGGCGGGCGGGCCGGCCACTATACCCGCCAATGCCAATCACGACGTTCGTCATCGCTGCCAGAAGATCGTTCGTACTATGGGCGATCTCAGGCTTGGTTAGCTGTTCCACCCATTCCTCGTCCTGTTCGAGGTAGAGCTGCCAAACCGCGACTCTGCTATCGACAGACCTTTTGTAACCGGGTCGGAATCAATCTGTTCCAACTCACATATGCCATCACATATCACACGCTTTTTTCATGTCCTCCGGATAGCCAATGGAGTACTCGAGTGCAGACTGAAATTCCAGTGCCGCATACAGATTGTTGTAGGTGATGTTGGCGTTTGAGCTGCGGCGTATAGCCCGGCCTCAATAAGTTAATTCCGACGCTGGCGTAGCCAGACACCCTGCCAGCAGCTTCGCCCAGAACTGGGTTGATGATTTCCTTATTCTCCATCAACGCAAACGTAGCTCGCCCCCAGCGATCAGCATGTCGACGAACTCGAGCTTGTTGATGTCATTCCGAATGTCGGGCGCATTCTTCACGTCTTCCAGCAACGCATCCATACGCTGCTTGCGGCCCACCATGTCCGCCGCGCCCAGCGAACTCTGCAGGATAGTCGATAGGATGAGCTGCCTGTAGAGTTCGCTCTGGTGGTCGAAGTTATCTAGGCCTACCGCCAAGAACGGATGACGAATGGCGGTTTCCATGAAGTCCGGTGGGTCCGCAAACGCCATGTACACGGGCGGGTAGAGCGCATAAGGCGGAGACACGTCATCTCCGCGGTAGGGTACGGCGCCCCAGGTATTGGGCCGGGGTGCGCTGTCTATAACCGACGGCACGTGAAACGATGATGAGGGTTTGTCCAGAGTGGCGGCGTAGAAGAATCAGCAGTTCAAGAGAGGCATCTGTCACCCTATCCCCCGCACTTGTCTCGGCGAAGACGCCGACAGTTGTACCAGAATCCAGTATTTGGTAGACGTGGTAGGTGTTGTTGTGCCTGGACACAATTTGCCATGGTATGGTCGAGTATGACGCCGCGCTGGCAGCAGGAGTAGGTCCTTTGGGAACTAGCCAGGCGGCCATCATTAGCGGCAATTAGGAGTAGCCGCGGGAGTATCCTTGTCACTTCAGAAGATCCCTTTCGCGAGCGCAGAGCCGCACTGATCTTCATGTGGGATTCGTGCTTGCGTACGTGCATAGTGGATTCACACCTCGCTGTGTTCATCTGCGAATGGCGCGGGGCAGATGTCGACAAGGAGCTTCCTGGCCGCCGATGGCGAATACCATGATTATGCCGGGCACGCCAAAACAGGCGGAATGAACGATCATCCGTCCTGGCCCGGGGGGTGCCATTGTTTGACGCCTACCACTGTTTGCTGGAGTATAGGTTGTGGTAGCTCAACGCTGTGTACGCGAACAAACGCGCCCACATTCGGTCCCCGAGTTTACCGGGCAGACCGTCCGATGGCTAGAGGGGACAGATGTCCCGCAGTAATACGGGACATCTGTCCCATTCAGTGCCGACCCGCACGGCGATCTCGGGTTCAGAGCTGGTGGCAGTACCCCGGCATACCCCGACACGCAGTCAATATGCCCCACGATCAACGCCGACGCCGGTAGACATCTTGGACCCGCTCGCCAGCGCAAGGACGGGGCGACCAAACTGAGATTGGGGCGCTGACATAGCCCTGAGGGCGAATCAGACAATGCGGAACCCCGGCGGATATCAGCCAAATCAGCGTTGATCTGCGTCCGATTCTGTGCGAGACTACGAATTTGCACCCACGCCATCCATCATGAAGGAAGGAGGAATCGTATGGCAACGAAGAACAAGCTATCGCCCGATCAGCAGGAAGAACTGCTCAACACGTTGAAGGCACCCCTCCGAGGGCAACGCGCATCGCCACGAAGGCATCGACTGGGCGGATGTCCGGGTTCGAAGTCGATCCCGTCGCGCACTGGTCGCTCAACGAAATGGAAAGCAGCGGCGGCGAGCCCAATGTTGTGGGCCGCGACAAGGAGACCGGCGAAATCATCTTCTATGACTGCGCAGCGCAAAGTCCCAGCGGACGCCGCAGCATTTGTTACGACCGCGCAGCCCTGGACGCAAGGAAAGCCAACAAAACCACGCGACAGCGCCGTGGACATGGCCGCCGCCATGGGCATTGAGACTTATCACCGAAGACCGAATATCGAGACCTGCAGACGCTGGGCGAGTTCGACACCAAGACGTCGAGCTGGGTGCACACGCCGGCGGACATTCGCCGCGCTCAGCGGCCCTGACTTCTGTGATCGCCGCTACGACACCGTCTTCCTCTATCACAACGGGGCCGACTCCTACTACGCCGCCCACCAGGATTCCGCGGCTGGCTGCCGCGTCTAAGTGTTGGCGTGTATCACCGAACACTTGTCCCTGGCAGGCGTTTCGTTCCTCGGCTACGTTACAGCGACAATTCGCGCGTGTGATTTCCCGTCATAGCTCCGCGTGCGAGCGCCGGACCTCACGCGCCTGCCGCTCGGACCGCCCGACGCCGCTCACGCCCTGGGTCCACTCCCCACACAGGCCACCTCACCCCGCACATTGGTCAATAGTTGGTCACATTTCCTTGCCCACAGGGCGTACAATAGAGCCAAGCCCAGCCGCCGCACCCTGCCTCCACCGCCCATCCCCGCACGTCACAGGCCACGCCGCAGCTATCCAACAGCTGCGGCCACACGACAGCTGCGGCCACACGAACAGCCGCGGCTACACAACAAGAGAAAGGACATCCCCCGATGCGCACAAGAAGAACTATCCGGATAGGCATGGTTTTCGCCGTCGCACTGGTGCTGCTGGCGACGACGCCGGCCTTGGCAGCGGCAGCGCAGGACGTCTATCTTCCCCTTGCGCAGACTGCACCCGCAGAAAACATCCTCTACGTGAAGTACGACGCCACCGGCGCCAACGACGGAACCTCCTGGGCCGACGCCTTCACCGACCTGCGGACACGCTCGCGGGCGCAACCGTGACCGATCAAAGTATGGGTCGCGCCAGGCGTGCTCAAACCGGGTGCGAACGCGACCGATACCTTTTCGCTATCGGACGGTGTCGCCATTTACGGCGGCGTTTCCGGCGCGGAGACCTTCCGTGCCGAGCACGACTGGGAGACCTACGTCACCGTCCTCAGCGGCGACATCGACGGCAATGATGGCGTCGACCCCAACGGCGTGATATCCGATACGGCTAGAATCAACGGCACGAATGCCATACATGTGGTGACGAGCGACGGCGTAGCGGCAACTACCCCAGTACTGGATGGTTTCGCCATCACTGGCGGGTTCCAACCGCCAGGCGATTGGGCTAGCGGCGCAGGACTATATAATGATGGCAGCCCAACGCTGACAAATATTCTGTTCAGCGGTAATCATGCGTACGAGTTCGGTTTTGGCGGTGGCATGTATAACAAGGGCAGTCCCACCTTGACAGGCATAACGTTCACGGGCAATTGGGCGTACAACGGCGGTGGTCTTACTCAATGCCGCTGGTAGCCCAACCCTGAGCAATGTGGACTTTGTCTCCAATTCGGCCTGGGGAGCTGGCATGTACAACGAACACGACAGCATGGCGACATTGACCGATGTTTCGTTCCTCGCCAACCACGATGACGACCATGGAAATGGCGCCCTGAACATTCACCAGAGCCACGGTGCTTACCAGAGTTCTATTCGATTCCAACACGAGTGGTGGATTGCAAATGGACAATAGCAGTCAGATCCTTGAGCGACGTCACCTTTCGCAACAATCAGCGCGGGTTATCCAGCGAAAGTGGCGACCCTACACTCACCAACGTCTTGTTCACAGGCAATTCAGCTGAGTCGTGCACAGGGGATGGTGTGCCGCTTCGGTACCCCTACACTGACGAACGTCGTCTTCAATTCCAATGAAGCCGACTACGAGCGGCGCAATATGTGCAACTACAGTAGCAATGCTGTCCTCGACTCTGTCACCTTCATGAACAACCGCGCACGATATGGCGGAGGCATGTTCAACCAAGAGAGCAGCCCTACGCTCAGCGAGGTCGTTTTTACGGAGAATCAGGCTATCGACACAGCGGGTGGGATGCACAACTCTGACAGCTCTCCCGTATTGACAAATGTCATGTTCATCGCCAACGAGTCGAACAACCTTGGCGGTGGAATGATGAACCACTACAGCAGTCCATCGCTGACGAACGTCCTCTTTGTGGCCAACGCAACTGGTGATGCCGGAGGCGCGCTTATCAACAGCTATCACAGTGCACCAACGTTGACGAACGTCACGTTCAGCGGCAACCACGCCGGCAGCGACGGCGGAGGGATGCAAAACCGTGAAAGCAATCCGATCGTGGTAAACGGCATTCTGTGGAACAACACACCCAACCAGATCGCCGATGACTCCCTGTAGGGCTTCACCGTATCGCATAGCGACATTGAAGGCAACTGGCCCGGCGCAAGCAACGTTGACGTCAATCCCTTGTTCGTGGATGCCGCCAACGGCGACCTGCGCCTGCAACCCACTTCACCGGCCATCGACCTGGGTGACAATTCCGCCATTCCAGCCGGCGTGACCACCGACCTGGATGGTAATCCGCGCATCGTGGATGGCGTGGTCGACCTGGGTGCGTACGAACACCAGTAGTTCTACGAACCGCGCAGCGGCATCGATGTCCGGTACATGGGCAAGCGAAGAGATACGCTGCTCGAAAATGCAACCGCCCAGACCGGGCTGATCCCTTCTACCGCGATCGCCTGTCGCCCACGGGTTGGCAGGTTGTATCGCGGCGTCTGATACGTTCGGCGGCGCAGACCTGGTCCGTCAGCACGTTCACAGGTGTCCCACAGGCTGACTCTCGTCGCATGTTGGAC
Organism: uncultured Chloroflexia bacterium; assembly: GCA_963752485.1. Classification (GTDB taxonomy): domain Bacteria; phylum Chloroflexota; class Anaerolineae; order Caldilineales; family Caldilineaceae; genus JASGTU01. The sequence goes on along the minus strand of CAVVYP010000004.1, from coordinate 578 downwards.
GATCGTTGGTCGACTTTCATCACTCTCTCACCGCGAAATTATGAGTGCGTACGATGCCCGGCACAGTTGGAAAGGAGACTGTACACAGCCCGCTATCCGAATGTCGACCGTTCCTCAATAAGGAGAAAGGACATCCCCCGATGCGCACAAGGCGATGGCTTTGGCTGAGTCTCTCGTTGGCGCTGGTCCTGCTTTCCCTGACGGCGAGCCCGGCCCTGGCGCAAAGCGCAGGCGACATCGTGCTCCCCTCCGGTAGCGGTGCGCCCGCACAGGGCGCAGAAGCACATACACACCTTCACAGCGCCGCCGCCATACACTACGTCAAGCACGGCAGCCGCCTCCGGCCTCAACAGCGGAACCTCCTGGGCCGACGCATACACCGACCTGCAGGATGCGCTCGCCGCTGCCGCCGGCGGTGACCAAATCTGGGTAGCGCAGGGCGTCTATACGCCTGGAACCGACCCCGCGGACACCTTCCAGCTCGTGGACAGCGGCGCCGCGCTCTACGGCGGCTTCTCCGGCGTGGAGACCAGCCTCAACCAGCCGCAGACTGGGAGACGTACGTCACCGTCCTCAGC
>CAVVYP010000003.1:0-644885 GCA_963752485.1 uncultured Chloroflexia bacterium | reverse complement strand
GAAACAGGGACGAAAAACCTCCAGGTACTGGCTTAGTTCGGCGGCTAGGCATACAATTGGCTTGGGCATGGCTCCTCCTCGGATATTGAGTTCTAGTCAAACCCAATTATCCCGTCGAAAGCCGTGCCCGTCCATTCTATCCTGCTAAAGTGCAAACATAGTGGCCTTCATTGCCCTTCAATGCGGCCTGCTCTTCGCCTATGCTTAGGTCTGAACCCTGCCGCTCTTCGCGCCATCTATCCTATCCCGTTGTTGCTTCACACCTACTTCTTTAGGTCGAGTCATGAAGTCGGTACCGATGTCTGTTGATTCATGGGACAGGCCAGCTCTCTGCAAGTTGCTTTTACTGCAATTGCCCGCCATCAGGTCGTACGACTGGAGCGAACTGCGTAGTAGAAAGCTCGCCGAAAGCCGTCGACCATTCGGTCATTATCCCATTTCTGGATGGATGCGTGGGCTTCGTGGCACATCTCGGCACGCAATGCTGGTTGACTCAGTATGAGATGGAGCGCTTCCGCCAATGCCTGACTGTCCCGTTCAGGCACAATAAGACCATTCTCACCATGTTGTATCAGACCGCCCGCCACAGCGCCGACCGCCCCTGTCGCAATCACAGGCACGCCCTGATTGAGCGCTTCATTGACTACAAGACCCCACGGCTCCTTGAACGTCCGTGTGGTTATGGATGGCAAGACAAACACGGTTGCAAGCGCATAATAGGGCACCGTATCCGTCGGTTTCACATAACCCACGAACCGGACTCGATCTTCCACACGCAGCGATCTTGCCTTGGCCCTCACTTTGTCCTCTGCCGACCCTCGTCCGGCCATGACAAGGACGGCATCATTACAGGGCAGCTTGGCAAAGGCATCAAGCAGATGTTCCACACCCTTTTCAAGCTCGAGCCTGGCGAGGAACAGAATCACATGACGATCATTGTTGATCCTCAGCTTCTGCCGCAAATCGCGCAACGTGTTCGGCGATACTTCCGTAGCATAGAGAGAATCGTCTACGGCATGGGCGGCTACGAAGATGCGCGAGGACTCGACCCCCTCTGATATCAAATAGCGCTTAACATGATCGCCGTAAACTACCACAGCGTCGGCAGAGGTCATCAGAAGACGCGTCACGGGAAAAACAGTTGGTGCGCCGGTGTCTGTAACCTCTGCCAGACACCGGTCCACAGAACCACTGGCCTACGCTTCAATCGGGCAATCATGTAAGTCAGCAGAAGTACGTAGCGGCCGGATATGGACGCCAGGTAAACATCGTAATGCTTGCGCCACAAATCTCTCGCCAAGGTGGGTGCGATACGCTTGCCAGCCACCTGAAAACCAGGCAAGTGCACGTACGGAATTCCCGCCGCGTGCTCCGCTCTGCTTCTGACCCTCGTACCAAGCGTCACTTGCACCAAAAAAATAATAATCTACCTCCTCATAGCGCGCCAAGTCTCAAATGTCTTGACACGATAGTGGGCGAGAAATTCGTAATAAACGCGATCTTCACTGTATACCTATTTCGGATTCTTCATTCAGTGTGTTTGGCGCGCCATTCATTCCGGTTCGGCGTGGACACGTGCGTATCAGCACAGATAATATCCACACACGGCCGCACGCATGCGCCTGCTCCAATGGCCTTTCGGAGGTCTTGACGCGCCAACACTGCGCGGCAACCACTTCACAGTAGGGCTCAGTTCGTCTGAGAATCCGGCCGCGGTATCCTCTCCCCGATCGGCCAGTAATCGGGTTGGAGATTCGTCCGTGGTCGAAGCACAACGTTACGTTGGAAGAAGAACGACGTACATCCAGTAAGGTGGCTATTCGGCATGAAGCCTATCATATCCACCTCGATCAGCCCACAATCGCGGAGAATCTTCGTTGTATTCGGATAGCGCTCTGCATTGTCAAGTATCACAAAGTCGGCAGCGACACTTCGGGCAATAGTCTGTTCGGGACATCGGCGGCGATGGCGGCCGTCAATTATGACTACATCGTATTGACAGCCCTCAGCGCCAATGGCTTCTGCGTACTCCTTGGGATCCGCGATCAACCGATATTCCACGTTTCCCGGCAGTTTCTCTTTTATCCGACTGTACCAATCTTCGTTGTTCTCGATCGACACAACGCCTGCCTACTGCGCTTGCTCCAGTACAATGTCGAGAAGCCCGATCCATACTCGAATACCGATTTGTCACTGAAATCCAATTGGTTCAAGTACTCAATCGCCGGATAAGTATACCAAGGAATCGGCTCGCCTCGATTATCGATCGGGATACGCCGCCATACGCTACGAAGATGGCCGTAATCCCAGCTCAGAGTCTTCCACGGATACATCGTCATAGCAAGCGACCGTGGGACGACAGATTTAAGAATTTGCCGGAGAACGCTATTCATGCTTCATCCGAAATATGCTTGTATGGAGCGCAGCAGGAAAGTTTGACAGATGTGACGCCACGTTGGTTGACTCTCGCAGCCTTGGGTGGCAGAACACACCGTGCGGTAGTGACATCAGTCCTCACAATGTGCACGCCAGACTCATAGCGCTTGCGATCGAATAGCAGCAGTATGGCGACGGGACGTCTTTGTCAATGTCGCATACAAGACCTTCCACATTAGGAGTCCAACCAAGAGAGCCTGCGGATTCTCCCAGTAGTTCTCCTGCACACCGAGCAGAAAGATGAGGAGAACGCCTGCACCAAATACTACTGCGTGGATCTTCTCAGGATATGTCCGAACCGATGCACCGACCCTGACCTGAACGAACACCGCGAGCCAAACAGAAGCAAGCAACGAAAGTAGACCCCATTCAGTGTAGATACTGAGCCATGAGAGGAACGGCTCGAAAGTCGACCCCTGACCGGTGAGTCCCTGCCAGTCTAGCCATAGGTCAGCGACATGCTTCTGGAAGGGACCAGACATTCCCGTGCTCAGAAATGGTAACGAACGTGGGTTCTCGGCTCCCCCAAAGTATAGACCGGTGCCGATAAGACCGGCACGACTCGAAAACTGCCCAGGGCCCAGACCGATGAAAGGCATAAACGGGTAGTCGTCGGGCATTTCGGTCACAGCCCGTCTTACGACTTGGCCGCGGGGCGTATCGCCTGAAAAAGTATACCGCGGAAAGCTTTCGACCCGAGTCGTCAGGTTACCAAGTGCGAAATATACCAAAGCAATTCCCATCAAACCTACTGCGACGATGAGCAATCCGCTCCTGCGACGCCATAGGGGAACGCGGAACAACACGACTGAGACGGCAGCGGAGAACGCCAAGAACAGCAATACGTGCACCACGGACGCCAGCACGAGCGCCAACAATCCCAAACCAAAGGTCAGTCTCCACTTATGGTACAGTAACACCGACGGAAAGATAGCCAGCAGCATCAACGTCATGTTGATGGCATATATCGGGTTCGCAAACGAGCGGCTGGCCGCAAGTGCCAGATGGATTGTTCCTTCCACGTGGTCACCATTCGAACTCCCAAATGAACCTGTCTGCGTGGCCCCATATACCGCCTGCGCAATGCCGAGTACGCCTTGCAAGAGGATTACCCATCGTGCAACGTGCAGCATTCGATCCCACAGCATCTCACTGCGCGGAGCATAATTCGGAAGGGAGAAGACGACGATCCAGACGCCATATGTCAACAATGCAATCACTGTACTAGGAAAGAAGAACGTAGGCAAAATCGGCATATGGACCAGCACCGCCAGCGCCCACACCGCCAACCAAATGAGCACGTTTCGAATAGCACGCCGACTCCTCGTGCGTAGGATAAACCATGCAAGCACCGCAAACGGTGCGACATATCCCACAAACTTGGAAGGAGACCAACATAGCAATACCGCGATTAAGAAACTCTCCAAGTACGCTCTCTGGGCCAACGGCAGCACGCGGCCGGATCTCGGAACGATGCGTGGTAAAATGGGAGTTTGAGTCGCCGCATCTATCATGGGACTATTTCAAGCCAAACATCTTTCACCTCTACATCTCCCTCGCCGACAATATGTACTGGGTAGAAGCTCAAATATGGAATAGCGTCGGTCGGAAAGACATACTCCCTCTCCACATAGACCCACCCGGCCGTTGGGCTCTCGAAGTCGGGAGCAGCGCTGCCTTGCGGTTCTCCGTCTGACCAACCAACGTACAGTGGACGCACCTTGCCGGCGATGTCGTTAACACGAATGCGTGCGCTGAACCTGAACTTCGTGCCAGGCGTCATACTAAATCTCTGATAGCGACGATCATCAGCCAAATAGAGATCGCCACTAGAGAAAACCGACTTGCAATACCCTAGGTTGGTGGCGCTGAGTTGCTCCGGCAGCGCATACATAAGCTGACAAATGGCGCCTGCCTCATTGATGCTCTCTGCCCCGCGATACAGGGTTAGCGCCTGATTCCACTGCCCACGCACCTGATACAACTTGCCCAATCTATTCGGGGAGCATCTGTTGCGGTCTCGTCATTGTGCCATGTGTCTATCGCAGCGTCATCGTCGCCCAACCACATGTACGCCAACGCGTAGCATCATGGTTACCATCGCCATGTTCTAGGCGTTCGATCGCGTTCGGATTGCGGTATGCGATCCCTCCACAACGCCATGGGACAACGATAGCCAACCAAGATTCGTGCGGATCCCGTCCCTTGCGTGACTGGTCATCAGTAGCACAGTAAGAATCCAGGCACCGAGCAATACCATCCTTGCCCTACCCAGACAGCCACCTCCAACGCCGAACCAGTCGAGCCATGTGCAGGGCGCTAGCCGACCTAATGCGGAGTCCTGCCAGTAATCGATTGTGCATTGAAACGTAGAGTCCTCTTCATCACGGAGCGGGATTCCTCGCCGATCGCGAAATAGGCCACGCCTACGAACATCAGTGATGCTGCCAGATACGTCACTACAATCATGCTCAAATCGAACTTCCACATCGCTTGCAGATATCCCCAACCCACGCCATATGTCAGGCTACCCAATAGTAGTACTTGACCAATATAGCGGAACCACGCTTGCGCCGTAAAAGCTAGATGTTTACGATATATTCTTGGCGCAACGAAGACACACCAAAAAGACCAGTATGCGACGAGTGAGTAACCGGCCCCCGCCAGCCCATACCGACCAATCAATACGATTGACACCGGCACGCTGAGCGCCAACCCAACAACGCTCGGGCTTCGCCGACGATACGTGAATCGCCAACAGCAATCGCGAGATTCTGAGGTGCACTCACAATGCTGCTCAAGAGACGTGCGACAACCAGCAAAGCGGCTGTCGGTGCCATGGCAGAAGCAACTTCTTCGGAAAAGATGAAACTCAGTATCAAGGGGAACGAATAGGCCACGAGTCCAAACATTGGAACCGCACCGACGCTGAGCAAGTCCTGGATTCTCAAATAACGCCCCTGGAATTAGGACTCGTCCTGACTCGCCGACTGATTCGATAGAGAAGGCATAGCAGCCATCCCTACTGATTGACGCAGCATTCCGGTGCGCTGCACCGTGTTGAACGTGAACGTATAATATCCGAGCGTCCCAATCGGTAGCAGTCGACTAATTACTACCTTGTCAAATTGTCCTTGAATCGCGTTCGTGATGCTAACGACCATCATGCCGGATGCAAAACCAGCTATAGAGCCAAGTACGCCACGGTTCCACCCAAACGACAAAAACATACTGGGAGCAAGGAATCCTAAGTCCAACCCAGTAGAGGAGAATCGCGAAGAAATATGTGACTGCAATCCAAGCGCTTACTAGCAGAAGTCTCCACCCAAAGAAACGGTCGCGAAAATGCCAAGCTGGCGTATGGCGATACTGCCCATTTCAACGATGTTGACCAGCGACGCTTTTTAAAGCCGTACGATATGCCTGCATAGTACGACGTCACAATCCCCAGCAGTACTCCTGCCATCATCGTCCGCAGCGCACGGATGGCTGTCAGAGGTGCAAGGTCAACGAAATTCAACCAATTCTGGACAATCCAAGGCACGCCAATCCACGCAATCAGATACATGAGAAAATAAGCAGCCACGAAAAACGTATTGCCAGTACGTATCAATTCGCTCACGTATCTGGAATCGCCAGTTGACTTGTTCGCAATCTCCCCGTCACGCTCCGAATCAGTCCGGCAAGAAGCGCGCTCGCCAAAATGACATTAATCCGTAACCCGCGTGACACTAAGCCCAGTGCCTCATCGCCAAGTTGCCGGTAGGTGATGCGAGTGGAAAAAATGCCAAGGCAGAACAACAGGGACTGCCCCACCAAATTGTAGGCAATGTTGCGAGACAATCGAGACATGGGAAGGGCTTAGGTCAGGCCTGGTTACCGGCAACCATGGACTGCATTGACGTAACCGTAACACCCAAACCATTGTCCACGTCAATCCTTGAGGTCCACCCCAGGACCTGCCGAGCCTTCTCCACGCACGAATAGTTCTTGATAATCTCCCCAGCACGCTGTTCGATATGCACGATACTCACCTCTTGCTCTTCGAACGCCTGCTGGACAAGGTGGGCCAAATCGATAATGCGAGTTTCCTTGCCGGTCGCGATCTGGAACGTCTCGCCGGCGAAATCGCTCCGCAGTGCGGCAATAATGGCTCGACATAGGTCCTCCACATAGATGAAGTCGCGCGTCTGCTCGCCGTCGCCGTAGATGGTAAGCGTTCCAGTATGCATCGCATCCTTGATGAATTTCGCCACGACACTGCCCTTGTGCGAAGAGCGTGGGCCGTACACGTTGGCGAAGCGCAGCACAACCGTCCCCAGCCCGTACGAACCGTGAAACGTGCTGCAGTAGCCTTCGCCCGCCAGCTTGCTGGCCCCGTACGGTGACAGCGGCCGGGCCGGCTTTCTCTCGTCGATCGGCGGTTCATTATCGCCTATCGGCGCTGTTTGACGACGCAAACCGAATCGATCAACGCCGAGATCGCGAACAGGCCAACAACATGTTCAGCGTGCCACGTGCGTTGATATCGAAGTCGAGTTCAGGTTCTTGCTGTGAATCGATGACGCTGGTGGTGCCGTGGTGCACCACCCCGTCCACGGCCTCGAGCGCACCAGCTACATCATTCTTATTGCGGATATCACCTGTGTGCAGTTCGACGTCGAGCCCCTGGAAGTGCATCCGCACGTCCCACACTCATGTTATCCAGGACCCGGACACAGTACCCTTCGTCCAACAACATTGGCACAAGGTTCGACCCAATGAAGCCGGCACCGCCGGTGACAAGAATCCTCTGCATCATCGCCTCCATTAGGTCCAGCGCACGCGAGGCAGAATCTTGCTTTGGTCTATTTGGTCCTTGTAGCGCAACACCTGCTCCAACATCGTCGCGATAATGTCATCGCTCATATAGGTCGGCTCCAGTCCGAGCTCAATGAGACCCGAATGTGCCGGGTTGTAGTAATGGTCCTCACTCTCCTTGCGGGGATTCTCAATCGACTTAACCTGGACGTCCAGTTCCATGCCGTTTCCTACACGCTGCACGATGTCAGCCAGTTGGTTGACCGAGAACGTCTCTACAAACTGATTAAGAATACGGAGCTCGCCCCGCTCAGCCGGATGCGTCGCCGCCAGCTCAACGCATCGCAGAGTATCGCGGAGGTTGAGATATCCTCGGACCCGACCGCCCTTACCGTACACAGTCAGCGGCACGCCGGCCACCGCCTGCACCAGGAATCGATTGAGCACCGTGCCGAAGATGTCATCGTAGTGGAAATTCGGCAGCAGGCGATCGTCTTCATCGCTTTCTGCCGTCGACAGGCCATAAACGGGCCCTTGCATCAGGTCGCTGACGCGGAGGCCAAACGTCCGCACATAGAACCAAATCAGATCTGTATCGAGGACTTTGGTCGTGTGGTACAAGCTGCCAGCCGCACGCGGGAAAAGGAACTTGTCTTTGCGACCCTTGTGCTCGATTTCGATCCAACCTTCTTCAATATCGATATTGGGCGTGCCGTACTCGCCCATCGTGCCGATCTTGACGATTTGGCAGTCCGGCGAATGCTCCATGACCGCCCAGATCAGATTCATTGTGGCGTTAAGGTTGTTGTTTAAGGTAAGGCTCGCCTCTTCAAAGCCGATCATAGAATAGGGACCGGACGGTTGCTCGGCATAGTGAATGGCCACCTCGGGCTGAAAGTCCTTGAATGTCCGTTCGAGTGTACGATAGTCCGTCACGTCACCAATCTCAATCTCAATCTCATAATCCGATACCGACCGGGAGATCGCGGCGCGATCATTCAGGTTCGGATTCGGCATAAGCGCTTCCGATCGGGTCTGCTGTGCTATCGTCCGCCGAAAATAGTTGTCGATTACGCTAACTTCGTTTCCCTTAGCCGCAAACCACATGGCCGTAGGCCAACCCAGATATCCATCTCCGCCAAGTACCAAGACTCTCATCGCCAGTCTCCCTCCAGAAGCTTGTTTTCCCTCAGATAAGCTATCAGTTCACTCGACGAGAGTGCCTGAACCAGTGAAGAATTGTACGCTTGTTCCACGTTCCGGTCCGCAACGTCGGGGTAGCGATAGTCAATATCCTCGTATATAGACCGAAAGGCAGGGACCACCGCGAAAATAACGACGCAACTCGACACTGCGTCGGGTCTCTTCATCGTTAATGACTCCTCATACAGCTTTTCACCGGGTTTACTCCCAATGACCTGCAATTCAATATCCTCAGGGGCATAGCCATGGATAGGAGCCAGCTCGGAGATCATCACAGCGGCCAGGTCCTCAATGCGCACCACTGGCATCTTGGTCACAAACACCTCACCGCCACGCGGTAGGAATACAGATTCCATGACGAGACGCACGGCCTCGCTCAGTGTCATGATGAAGCGTGTCATCCCGGATCGGTCAACGTCACCGGGCCGCCTGCCGCAATCTGCCGCTTGAAGAGCGGAACGACCGAGCCGCGTGAACCCAATACATTGCCAAAACGCGTTGACGCAAAGATCGGCTGCTTGCCTCGCCGATGCGCATTGGCCGCGGTCATGAGGCGCTCACCCATCAACTTAGATGTGCCCATCACGTTGGATGGATTGACGGCTTTATCAGACGAGGTAAAGAGCACGCGCTCCACGTTGTTGGCAAGCGCCGCGTCGATGACGTTCTGAACGCCGAGAATATTGCTCTTTACCGCATCGTGCGGTGACTGCTCGCAAAAGGACGACATGCTTCAGTGCCGCCGAGTGGACGACAATATCGATGTCCCGCATGACCGTAGAGAGCTTGTCTCGGTCGCGGACATCACCTAGATAGAGCTGCACGCGGTGGATCGCTCCGATACGCCTCCAACCGGAAAACAGCTCGCTCTCGTTGTTATCAACGCCGGTAACCGAGGCGACATCCGTCTGAAGAATCTGCGTGAGCAACTCCGAACCGACCGTGCCACAAGCGCCCGTAAAGAGGATTCTTTTTGCCTTGCCATGGATTCGTCGGAGCCTGGGACATATCTACATCTTTCCTATTCGGTGGAAAACGATGGTCGTGGTGCTCGAAAACTTGAGCCAAACTATAGCATGATAACGGCGCACCCACTGTGCCTCCAAATACGCCCCAGGAAAAGCGTCGCATTCATCCCTCCATCGCATATTCCTCCTCAACCGCAGCTCCCGGCGGCGGGCACCATTAGTGATCAAAACTCCTCCAGCTCGTCATCAATCGCTAATAACGGCGTCAAACCGGTGAAGTGCTCTAGCATCTGTTCGTAACCGCCTTCGAGGCTCCACGCCGGTTTCCATCCTGCCTCGCGCAGAGAATCAGCACTCACTTCGAACGAGTAGTGTGTCCGAATATCCTGGTCCGTATACCGTACCGAGGCGGTTGGCTTTACTGTGCGGATCGCATTGATCAGTTCGATAATGGATACCGAATCCTGTACTGATATTGTGGAGCGCAAGCGGCTGGCCGCCCAGGTGCGACAAAGCCAGTCGAATAGCGGCACTGGCATCGCAGACATGGACGATAGGTCGGCGCTGGTCCCCCGTACCATAGACAGTCAGCCTTTGGCCGACGCCTGCTAGGCAAGGCCAGGCGGTTGGTGACCGCGTCGAGCGCACCGAAGGCGCCATTCCATATAAGCTGCCCAACCGCAACACACAAGCTTTGATGCCGCGGCGCTGGCAACACCTATGCTCTTTTCCGCTGCGAGTTTGGAATGCGCATAAGCCCCTTGTGGCTGGCACACATCCATCTCGGTCCACGGCCCTCCGGGGCCGTACACTGCCTGTGCTGCTGGCAAACACGATCCGCTGTACCCCCGGGCGCGGTAGGCAGGCTTGACCAGACGCGACGTTCCCCAATGATTCACCTGTTCCAACCAGGCGGAATTGTCGAAGCTCTACGGGGTTCGGACAACGGCTGCCAAGTGTATCAACGGGAGTGAACGCCGTCCAAGGCCAACCGCAACACAGACGGATCCAAGATATCGCCGTCAATGAATTTGATATTGCGCGTTGCGGGGCAGGTCCATTAACGCACGCACGTTGCCACTGCTCATGTTGTCGAGAATGCGGATCGTGGTTGCGATCGGCTTCCAGCGTCAATAACTTCTCTATCAAGCATGGAACCCAGGTAGCCACAACCGCCCGTTACTAAGATCGTCTCGTTTTTCTTCATGTTCTTTCACCTCTTTATCGGAGCGGTGACAGAATTCACAGGCAGGGAGTCAACCGAGGATGATTCGCACTGTTTCAGCGTGCCACTATCCACCGTAGATTCTCGTCGCTGTTCCTGAGGCTTGATGCACAGTAAGGTTTTGGGTAGTTTCCCCCCTCCCCCTGGTAACTTTAGCACACATCTGCCAGTGCCAAGCGGCGCTTGGTCCGTTGGTTCACGATGGCAGCGACGACGGCGAAGGCAGCACTATGAACGTCTGTCACATCGTGACGAAAACAATCGTACAAGATTTTGAAGTGTTTGAGATGGCAGAAGACGTTCTCAACGATGATGCGAACAGAAGAGAGTTCACGATTCATATCTTTGTGTGCTTGCTCTAAGGGATGATTGCGTTGCGCCTTATGGGAAGTGGCCAGACTATGGTTGGGCAAATCCTTGTACAGGCCATCGTAGCCAGCATCGGCGATGACCGTCACCGCCTGCGGGATATGGGCCAGGAGGCCGGATTGACGGATCTGCGTCAGGTCATGGGTACGACCAGGGGCCGACTCGGTGACACCGCGAATGATGCCGTCCTCGTTGACCACGATGGAGGCCTTGCAGGTAGGGCGACGACGCTTGCCCGAGTAGTGTAATTTCTCCTGTTCTCGGTCCTTGGGCCGCTCCACCGGTTGCTCCGTGGCGTCAATGATGGCAAAGGCATCTGGATACTCTTGCTGCAATGCCGACAGACTGCGACCTTTGTATTTCTTGGGCGGGTCCGGCCATTCGAATTCGTCCTTGCTGATCTCGTTGAGCACGTTCAGCACACGCTGCGAATTACGACTAGCCGTCGGCTGCGAGAGATCAAACAGGTAGCCCAGTGTCGCTGTCGTTGGATAGATACGCAGCCAGACCAGTACCATCAGCAACTGGTCTTCGTTATCCAATCTGTATTCTCTACCGCCACCGATGGCCCGTTGGCGGCTCGACCGGCGCAGTCGCTTCTCTTCTGCTGCGACCCATGCCGGTTCGAATCTATCGAACAGTTCTTCAAATTCTGCCACCGATATTCCCGTCAAGTCCTTGAAGGCACGAGCATGACGACGAAGACTATAATACCGAAGCATAGCTACCTCCACTGTTCACAATAATGAGTGCCCATAGCTATGTAGTATACACGAGATAGTGCCCAATTGGCATCAAGTCTCTGGAAAGTTTGGTTTGGATATGTACAGAAGATCGCAGGTGTGACGCATATTTCGCAGATCGCCCTCCAGATCGGAGCGACGCTTGTTCGTCTCGAGGCTCTGGCGATAAGTGCCGCTACGACGCTCTTGATAGCTACACTTGTATGCTTGCGCAGGTACTGGACCCCCTGCTACTCGTCTTGCCGCCTTTTCGCGACCTCAGGCATATCGACCAAGTCTACGTGCAGTCCACATTCGGTCTTTGCAGTACCCGCCCATCTTCCGCTTCGTTCGTCCGCGCCGCCCAACACCGGCTGCGTACAGGGGGCGCAGCCGATGCTCAAGTACCCTTGGGATACTAGTGGATGCATGGGCAAGTCATGTCGATTGATATATCGCCAGACATCCTTACTGGTCCAGTTGGCCATCGGACAGACTTTGACCTGACCGCTCGCCTCAATCGAAAGGATCGGGGTCTCACATCGAGCCTCCGTTTGGTCGCGTCGGATGCCCGACACCCAGCCAAGCAGTTCCTTCTTTTCCAGACGAAGCGGCTCCACCTTGTTGATGTAGCAGCACATGTCCGGATTCGTCTTGTACAGCGCACCGTGGATACGTCGAAAATCGTTTCGCTCAACTGTCGGTGTGAGTGTTTTCCCGTTCAGGCCGAATATCCTCGTGATCCGGTCCCGATATTCGATTGTCTCCGGGAAATGAAAGCCCGTATCCAGGAAATATACCGGCATCTGCGGTACAGCCTGACCGATCATGTGCAGCAGAGGCAGGCTTTGCGACTGGAAAGATGACGTAGCCGCGATGGCAGGACCGAGTTTATCCCACGCCCACGCCAAAATTGAAGCAGGCGATTCCGTCTCGAAGCGGCTGTTGAGGTACGGTATCTCGAGTGATGCCGGCGAGAACTGGGACATAGAGCAGTATCCTGCAAACTCAGTAGTTCACGATCTGGCGTGAACGGGTAAATTTGACGTCTCAAGAAGTCCTGTTTGGTGGTTGAATGGAGTTGCCACAACAACCGATCGAGAGACCGGACAGGACGAGACGATGATACAGCAATCGGAACTGACCGCCCAGGATATTGGAGAGACGATGCAAGGTTCTGTTGCAAATAATCGATCCAAACTTCAGGCAGGCAGGATCAAACGAAATGATCGATTTCGACCTACACGGCTAAGCCAAACAGCTCTGCGATGAACTCATTCTGAGCCTGGATATTTCCCTTTTCTGCTCCCTCAATCTGTCCCTTCCGTATCATGTGCATCGTCTCGTAGCCTTGAATCGTACGCCAGGCGGTTGGGTATGATCCGAAGCCCAACCCTGGCTTGATCCTGCGCTTCATGAAACGGTGATCTTGCTCTACAATGTTGTTCATGTATTGACTCGGCCTTCGCTTGCATTGCTCAGGCAGCAGTTCTTCTTGCTTCAAATCACGTACGGCACCAATGTAGGAAGGATTCTTGTCAACATTGATTACCCGAGGAGCACGTGACGTGTTCGGCCTGCCCAACACCTTGCGGAAGAACCGTTTAGCGGCACTGAGTACTTCGGGTCTCGTTCAGAAGGAAATCGAGTGTCTGTCCCGTCGAATCCACGGCTCGGTACAGATACATCCACTTGCCTCGAACCTTGACATAGGTTTCGTCAACACGCCATGAGTCGTTCGTTTGCTTGAGATGTGGCCGGCAGCGCTTGTCTAGTTCGGGGGAATATCGCTGAACCCAACGAAAAATCGTGGAATGATCCACCGACAGGCCTCGTTCGGTCATCGATTTCTTCCAGATCACGGTAGCTCAATGCGTAACGAAGATACCAACGAACGCAGGTGAGAATAATCTCAGATTCGTAGTGCCGCCATTTGAACGGATCCGTCATGTTGCTACCTTGGCTCACATTGAGTCGATTCATTTGCTACAAACGTTACTTGAGTCCATGAAAATTTGCAACACTACCTGATTCGGTGCAGCAATTCATTATAGGCTCATCTCGACTTTGTACAAATTAGGCGGCATAGCATAGCGAGTTGACCAGGTGGTCAAGGAACGGTTTGGGAATAATTGCTATGTCGGCATGAACAGGCGAGATGCAAAAAGTGTCTGTATGGGACCAAAGCAGAGAACGTACGGAGGCAAGGGCGTCGGCGAAAGTAGGCAGCGGCTTGATGTACCAGGCTGCTTGCTGCACGGTGAGAGGTTGCGTCTGCTGCAGGTGATGAGCGACGAGTGTAACCCAGGAGAAGAGACCAAATAGGGCTGGGGTGGTACGCAGGATAGCCAGGTCAGACCACTGACGTTGGGTCTCGACGCCAAGATGGGCACGAGTCTCTTCAAAGGTGACCTCGATAGACCAACGACGGACGAACCAGGCGACAATCTGTGCCGGCGAGTGTGTTGGCTCGGTGCTAAGCAAGGCGACGGGCACATATGCTTGTTTTGGGTCGCGGACAAGCACCCAGCGGATAGGAACTACCGGCTTGCCGGAGTGATACCAGACGGCTGTACCGGAAGCGATCTCCATGGGACGAGACTCGTCGCCATACCAGGGCAACTCGAGTTGGGTCCACTGCGTCTGGGGTGCCGTGAGCAGGGACTGTAAAGCGGGCAGGCGCGCACCTTTGAGGCGAGGCCGCCCGACACCCGAATAGGCGGGCGCAGGTTCATAGAGAGCCGCATCCAAGCGCAGCCGGGTCACCATGGTTACAGGATCGGGCAATGATTGACAGGCGTGCAGCAGGTCCAGGACGGCATAACCGTTGTCAGCTACCACGACCAGGGGACGATGGGGCAACCAGCGACGCAACTGAACGATCATCTGTCGAGCCCAGTCTGTCAGCTTCTTGGCCGTGCGCTTCTTTGTTTCGTAGTAGCGTTCTGATGGCGCCAGTACGGTCAGAAAGGGGAGCGCCCACACGCGGTGTGCCCAGGGGATCGGTGTGAGCCACATCAGCGCGATCCAGCGTAGACCGCTAGCCTTGACGAAGTGACTGCCGCTGGAACGCACGGCATCCCGGTAGATGCCGCGAGCCGAGATTTGTGACCCCCAGCGCCGTTCAATTGTCTCATCGATGCCAAAAACCAGAGGGCCACATCCATCGTCCAGTACGGATAGGAGCAGGTTCAACAACACACGGCTCACTTCGCGCGATGACCATACCGCCCGGTTGAGCACCTGATGATACTTGGCGAAACCCTGACCATCGGCCAACCCAACCGCACGTAAGGCTGCTGTCACTGTTCGTTTTCTGGGTGCCAGAATCGCACCGACCAGGAGTACCTGGGCCTTGATCCAGGTCTGATATCGAAAGATTGAGCGAAATGGCTGGATCAGCATCATAATAGTGGATGGTAGGTTGAGCATTTGGAGCGCCTTTCTTGGTCGTTAGGACTCCAACTAGCTTAACCTACCTCCTCGATCCTTTTCCATCCTTTTGTACAAAGTCGAGATAAGGCCCTACCATAAATCCAAGTATGGAGTGCGCCGTCCACCGTAGTGGCGCTGACGGCCGAGAGATGCTCCCGCGTAGGATACTTGAGGATCGGTGCCTGTCCTCGAGGCTGCTCAGGTGTAGACGGCAGCCGCCAACAGGCAGAAAGCCACTTCCTCTGCCTAGACTATGGTGCGTCCTTCGGCACTCGCCTCATATTTCAATGCCGGCCATGTCTCCGCGCGTAAGCCGCAACAGCTACTTCGTCCTGCTGGATGGCGTGAACGACGGGCTTCTGGCGAATCCAGCCGATTCTGCGCAAGATATTGCCTACATTCTGCGACGTGTACGTCACGCTAAACTCCTTGGCAGTCACCTGTGCTACGCGAAGACAGGTCCATAACTCACCGCGACAACCATGCGCTTCGGCACCCTACTCCAACAGAGCCGACATGCGAGCCAACCCCTACTCACTCAGACAAGGCTTCGAATAAGGCGCATTGTGCCGGTACGGCCCTTCCTTCTTCGGCTCTCTTGACCCACTTGCTGACTGCCCCAGGCGCTACGCCCAGCGCTTCCGCTATCCGTACCACGTTCAAGCCCTGCTCGCTGAGTTCTCATCCACGCAATCGACGTGCTTCTCGCCAATATTCTGGTTGTCCCGTTCTCATGACATCAGACGAATCATATGAGCAGCCGTGAATTTGGAAGGCTGCTCTCGGGTCAGTAGGTGAATCACGGAGAGAAGCAATAGACCATGGTCAAGAGATTCAGCACCAATTTCATGGTTCTCCTCTTCCTGGTGGATGTGATCGTGGTACAGGTCGCGCTCGCGGCTGGCCATGCAACTGCGCTTCGTGCTGCCGTTCGGCCAGACGCTGTCCCCGGAATGGGTTGGGATGTTCGTCTATTCGCCGACGCTCACGCTCCGAGTCACTGTCGGCCTTGTCTGGGCCATTAGTATGCTCCTCGGCTCCGTCTATACCCCGCGCCGCGTCATCTTCTGGATCGAAGAATTCCAGCATGTGATTCTCAGCCACACGGTAGCGGCCCTGTCGCTGGCAGGCATTCTATATCTGGCGAAGAAAGAGCTTCCGCGCCTCACCTTCGTCTATCTCTTAGTGGTGGGTCTGCTGCTGCTGCTCGGCTACCGCATCGCCCTGCGCGTCTGGTTCCGCCTTCAGCGCAACGCAAGCACGAACACCACGCGTGTGCTGGTTGTCGGCGCCGGCCGGGTGGGGCAAAACCTTGTCTCGCAACTGCGCAAGGAAAACTGGAGTAGTCTCGAAATCGTAGGGTATCTGGACGACGACCCAGACAAACGCGGCCAGGAAATATTGGACCTGCCTGTGCTCGACCCAGGTAGACAACGCGGTCGAAGCCGTCCGCGCACATGACATCGACGAGGTGATCATCGCTTTGCCATTGCACGCGCATGTGCGGCTCGCCAATCTGGTCGCGCGCCTCAATGAATTGCCGGTGCGCCTGTATGTCGTGCCGGACTATTTCGACCTCGCCTTCCACGCCGCGTCCATCGAAAGCCTCGGCGGCATGCCCATGATCGGCTTGCGTGACCCGGCCATTGATGGCTTCCAGCGCTTTGGCAAGCGACTCATGGACATGGGCATATCATTCATGGCATTGTTCTTCCTCGCTCCCATCATGCTGGCCGTCGCCGTTGCCATCAAGCTGGAGGACGGCGGTCCAATTTTCTACCGCGCCGATCGTGTGGGCGAGAACGGCCGGCTCTTCAAGATGCTCAAGTTCCGCTCCATGGTCGTAGATGCCGACAAGCTAACACACTTGGTCAGCCATGTTGACCCGGACGGTTCGGTCGTCTACAAGACCGCCCACGACCCTCGTGTGACCCGGACAGGCAGACTGATTCGGCGCACCAGCATTGACGAATTGCCCCAACTCATCAACGTGTTGAAGGGCGACATGAGCCTGGTCGGACCGCGGCCCGAAATGCCATGGCTAGTCGAAGACTACGAGCCCTGGCAGCGCAAACGATTTGCCGTGCCCCAGGGCATCACCGGGTGGTGGCAGATCAACGGTCGCAGCGACAACCCCATGCACATGCATACCGACCAGGATCTTACTATATCCAGCATTACTCCTGGTGGCTTGACATCCTGATCCTCTGGCGAACTGTGTCCGTCGTCTTGCGCGGAAAGGGCGCGTACTAGCTCGCATCGGAGGCTTTTCGGTTTGCCCCTTGTCTGACCCACGGTTACAATCCAGGCCTATGCAGTCCGTTCAAGACCGGTCCGTGCGAACCGCATTCGCCTGGCCAGGTTCTTGACGTAGCGCTGTGTGGCGCGCAGGTTCGCAAGCCGCACGCACAGCGTTCGGCCACGCTTTTCCATGCCATAATGCGCAGTCTGTGCGTACTCGCGGCTGTTGGCATAGACTCGACAAACCCATCGCCCGGCGCATATCCGGCCAGGCGCATTGAATGACACTGAAGGACGCAGGACGAATGACCGTTAGCAATCGCAACGATGCAGACGATATAGACCCACAGGGCGACCAGGGCCAGGACTTCGATCTGCGCATCTATCTGGACACTGTGCTCTCATGGTGGAAGGAGATTTTGCTCCTTGCCTGTCTGGCCGCGGCAGCCGCTGCCGTTGGCGTCCTGCTACAGGAACGCGTATCTCCGACGAAGTATGAAGCCGTTTCCGACATCGTGACCGTGCGGCTAGTCAGCCAGGTGGCGCTGGACGAACGCATGGTGATCGCGGGCGACACGACCTCCGACGCCAATTCTGTTATGCGCCGGCGCGAAGCGATGAACAAACTCGTCAAGAGTGGCGTGGTCGCCGAAGCAGTTGTTGCGGAACTGGGCAACGTGCTGACAGAAGCCGAGCGCAATCCCAACGCGCTACTCGAGATGGTGGAGGTCGAATCTCCGTCTACACCGGATGGCCGCACGCCGAGTGACATCATCCGCATACACGTTGTAGCCGGTGACCCTGATAAGGCGGCAGCCATTGCCAACTCGTGGGCCAAGCATTTCATTGAACTCGTCAATTCAGTATTCGGCCAAGTCCCGCCGGAGATTTCCGAATCCGTAAGTGCGGAACTGGTCGACGCCGCCACCGCGCACCGACTCGCGCAAGAAGCACTCGAGGCAAACATTGCCGAAAGCCGAATTGATCGACTTCAGCAACAGATCGACCAGTTGGTGGCCCAGAGAACAGCACTCCAAGTCGGCAGAAGCCAAATTCTCACCGCCATCGCTGATCAAGATCGCTCGGCTCGTATCCGGTTCTTCACGGACCTGACCGATGCGCAGACGCAGGCGCACTACCGCGTCCTGCGAAACCAGAGCCAATCCGCACTGGACGGCCTGACGCAATTGTTCCTGGACCGTGACCTGACGCTGCGCTACCTTGACCTGGCGCGCAGTCTCCAGGAGCAGATCACTGCAGGCGGGGAAAGCGCCGTCGCAACCAACCAGCAGACCCTGCAATTGCTCAAGAACCAGATCTATTCGCTGCCGGAAACCTTCGTGAACGCAGACGGCTCAACCACCGTGCCGACCAACATCACCTTCATCACCGATTCATCCGCGTCCTTGCCCTCAGCGGCTGACCAGCAAGCAGATGCCCAGGCATTAGTCACGGCCCTCGAGCAACGCGCCGAGCATCTCGACGCCAGAATCGAAGAAGCGTCACAGGCGATCCTCGCCGGCGATGACTACAATTTCCTGGACCAGATCAGCGCGGAGTCCCTGGCAACTTCCGCGCCGATCACGTCCACGCACGCCCTCTCCGCCACAGTACAGCCGGCTGACACACTCGCCGCCGCCATTCAACGCAGCTACACAGATCTGTTCGACATCGGCGAAATGGTCCAGCTCAGTCAACTCGACGTACCCGCAGAGGACACGCTGGCCTCGACTCTCGATCAGCTTGACCGCACCATTCAGGAACTGCGCGCCGAATACGCCGCAGAGGACGCGGAGCTTCAGTTGCTGACCCAGCAGCGCGAATCTAGCCTGGGAAGCCTACACCGCCCTCAGCAGAAAAGCCGTCGAACTTGGCATCGAACAATCCGCCGCGACCACAGAAGTGCGCATGGGCTCGGCCGCCATACCGCCCTCCAAACCGGTTGCCGGTCCCAGCCTGTTCGTGACATCCGCCCTGGCTTTTGCCATCGGGCTGCTCCTGGCCATCTTCCTGGCACTAATCGCCAGCTACATGGGCTACAAGCCCTTCCTGAGCGGTCGTCACGCCTAAGTGTCCGGTGGCCCGCACCTGATACGCCGTTCATTTGTGCGCAGCCAAACGGTCTGTAGCCGCATGTCGGTATGTTCAAACGCAGTCGGCGATCTCAATTGCCAATAGCCCAGAAGCGAGAGCCCACATGAATCTCACTTGTCCCAGCCACCTCCCGCGTCCGTCCGTTCACACGTCGCGCAGTGCGCTCTTTCGCTCAGTCAGGCTCGTGGTGGCGATCGTCGTGGCGATTGCAGCCGGCCTGGGCCTGGGTGCGCCCGCCGTGCAAGCGCATAGCCCGCACGACCTCGTCCGCGTCGTCAGGCTCTCTCCCACCTACTCGGAGGACAATACAGCCTTCATCGTCACGAACTGGGCCGGCTGGCGCTTCCCGACCCACCTATACCGTTCGACCGACGGCGGCGTCAGTTGGCAGAGCGTCAGCAATGGCCTCGACAACCGG
This sequence comes from uncultured Chloroflexia bacterium, assembly GCA_963752485.1. Taxonomy (GTDB): domain Bacteria; phylum Chloroflexota; class Anaerolineae; order Caldilineales; family Caldilineaceae; genus JASGTU01. Next base: position 624,974 of record CAVVYP010000003.1, on the reverse strand, counting down.
CACTACGCATCCGACTTCCAGTTTTCACCTAACTTCACCGACGACGGCGTTGCCTTCATGGCGACCACGGGAGACGGCATATTCAGGTCGACCGATCACGGTGCGACCTGGTCAGCCTTCAATGCCGGACTCGGCACGCTTGACATCACCTTGACGGCCATATCACCCGCCTTTGCCACGGATGGCGCGGCGCTGGCCGCAGGCGCCTCCGGAGGGCTCTATCAGTCCACTGATGGCGGCGAGACCTGGGCCGCAGTCCTCGACGAGGATACCAAGATTCGTTCCCTGGAGTTCTCTCGCCTGGCAGATGATCAGGTCCTTGCTCTTGCCGGCGATGCTACGGGCCGCCTGTACGCCTCTGCCGACGGCGGCGCCACCTGGCAGGTTCGACTCAAGCTACCCAAGGCGGGAGCCATCACGGCCATCGCCGCGTCGCCCAACTTCGCATCGGACGCGACATACTTCCTCGGAACGCTTAACAAGGGCCTCTGGCGGATCGTAGACGACGTTCCCGTTGGCGGTGAGGCCAACCAAGGCCTGAACAAGGACCAGATGACTCTCTACGGATCGGACGATCTCGGATGCTGCGAGGGGATCAAATCCAAAGCGGATGCGCTGACGGAGCTCGCACAGGTCCTGCTGCCTAGAATCGCAGGTGTTCCGCAGATCCAACCGACCGAAGACATCGCAATCGGCGACATCGCCATTTCACCGGACTTTGCGGAAGACGGCACACTCATCGTGGCCGCGCAGAAACAGCATCTCTTCCGTTCCCGAGACGGCGGTGAAACATGGGAGCGGATCGGCTCGGAAGAAGCCCTGACCCACAAACAGGCTGATGAATACGGCCGCCCGGATTTCTACGACGTGACATTGTCGCCCGCATTTCCCGCGGATGAGACGCTGTTCCTCGCCGGCTTCAAGGGGCTTTTCAAGTCCGAAGATGCAGGAAGCTCGTGGAAGGAAGTCGAAACGATGTCCGCAGGACTACCGACGGGCCTCGACGTCTCGCCCGACTTCGCCAACGACCAGGAAGTGGCCGTCGCCACCTACCACGCAGGCTCCATTGTGACGCATGACGGCGGAGAATCGTGGCAGACCTGGAACCAAGGACTGTTCGACGGTCGCCTCTATGGTATCCTGTACTCTCCCGAATCGGGCCGAGGACGACTCCTTTTTCACGTTCTCGAGACCTGGCGTGCGCAGGGCTCTGGACAAGACGACCTCCTTTGACTGGGATTCCTGGCTTTTTGGCGAAACGCCAATCCCCCCGGATTCCGACCGCATCGTGAAAATCCGCTTCCCGGAATCGTCTGCCATATCTTCGGATTTTGCCAACGACTCAACGCTCTTCATCGGTACGAGGCAACTGGGTCTCTTCATGTCAGACGACGGCGGCCAAACGTGGCAGCACCTGTGGCATCCGAAGCGTTCCATCGAATCTCTCGCCGTCTCACCCGACTACGCCAATGACCGCACGATCTTCGCCAGTCTGCTCAAAGACGGCGTCTTCAAATCTACGGACGGCGGCACGACGTGGCTCCCAGCAAAGGAAGGGTTGACGTGGAGCGGCCCCGGCGGGTTCCCGGCAGAACAGAGCGTTGCCTTCCTGGAAATCTCGCCCGACTACGCACAGGATGCCACGCTCTTTGCTGGAAGCGTCGACGGGCTGTACAAGACTGAAGATGGCGGAGAAAGCTGGAGCGAAGTACCGGAGTTTGATGGCAAGTTTGTCGTGGCCGTGGCCGTTTCGCCGGACTACGCTGCTGACCGCACGGTGCTCATCAGCGTGAAGGGAATGGGCCTCTTCAAGAGCGAAGACGGCGGCGAGACATTCGCACCCATCGCGCCCGTCCTGCTGGAAGACCAGCAGGTTCTTGTCGACATCGAGATGTCGCCGGCATTCGCTTCGGACCAGACAGTCTATGGGTACGCCGACCACCTTTGGCGCTCTACAGACGGCGGCGAGACCTGGCAACTGCTCGAGCGCCCCATCCGCTATGAGAATTTCAAGGACCCCATTCGCTACACCGGCGACTGGTCCATCTCCGCGAACGAAGACAACAGCATGTCGTCTGTCACCTCTTCCGGGACTGCAGGCGATGCGGCGACCCTTGACTTCACCGGGTCCGCAATCGAATGGATTGGCCCGAAGGGGGACGATCACGGCATCGCCAACGTCTATGTCGACGGGGAGCTCGTTGGAGTGGTGGACCAATACTCGTCAGCGATCGAACGCGAAGTGATGCTGTTGTCGGTCACCGACCTGGAGCCGGGTCCGCATACGATTATGATCGAGGTGACGGGCGATCATGGCGTAGACTCGAAGGGGACGATCGTCTCCGTAGATGCTTTCGACGTGATGGGATACGCCAGCGCAACGCGAACTGATTAGCCGTCGCAGACGTTATACCTGCGAATCAAATTGGTAGCGGCCTGAACGATTTGGCGTCACGTTGTTCAGATACTGGAATGCGTGATTCCGATCGCAGGCGGCTCCAATTCTATACGAAAGGAACGAGCGGTCGGTCGATACGGTCGGCGCATCCCTGTGCGCTAACAGAAGACTCGACCGGTCCCGCTCCGCAAGTTAATCACCGACAAATGCCTTGTATGAGGCGCACCGTCTCCGGCACATGCTTGGCCAGATACTGCATCTGGCGGCAGTCAGCCGGACTCTTGAATAATGGTAGGGAGATATGGATCTGGCACACCCACATCGTACATTGCATGCAAGTCTAAAGCGACGACGCGTTGTCGCCCTGGTTTCGTTGGCGCTGATCACGGCGCTCTTGGTTGGCGTATTGCCGATGCATTCCGTCCGAGCAGAAGAGCCGCAGAGCGCAGAGACAAGCGCTCCGGGCACACTATACCTGCCCCGCGTCGGTCTGCAGCCGCCCCCCTGCTTCACTCGCTACGAGCCCACCATCTTCGGCGTTCAGATGTACGGCAACACGGGCCCCACGGGCGAATTCCACAACGCTATGCAGCGTACCGGCGCCGACTGGATCCGCGTACCCGTCCGGTGGTCAGACATCGAGCCGTCCAACACGTCGCCCTCGAATTACAATTGGTTACAGGCGGACATCAACGTGGGCGCCGCGCTGGCCGATTGCAAGCGCATAATCATCACGCACATCTCCGCCCCAGACTGGGCCGCCGAACACCCTGAGTCCGTGCTCAACAGCGCGAACGAAAGCGACTTCGCGCAGTACATCGGCGCTCTGGCCGAACGCTACGACGGCGACGGTCACAATGACGCGCCCGGCTCGCCTGTCGTTCACTTCTTCGAGCTATACAATGAGCCGGACGGATCCGCCAACACCAAAGGGCTGGAACGCTGGGGCGAATATCCCGCCGATTATGCCCGGGTTCTGGCGAAGGCGTACGACGCCATCAAGACCGCCAGCCCCCAGGCGAAGGTCCTCTTCGGCGGTGTAGCCTTTGACTACTTCCAGGAAGACGGCGGGCACTTTGTTCGGTCGTTTGTCAACGACGTGTTGGCCATCGACAAAGGCAAGCACTTCGACATCTTCAACTATCACGCCTATCCGGCATACAGCGAAGCTTGGATTCAGGAGAGCAACCCGGCCTGTGTCAGCTCCAATAGTTGCGAGGGTCCCGGCCTTCTGGAAAAGCACGAATACCTGCTCGACATCCTGCGCCGGCATGGCGCCGGAAACAAGGCGGTCATCGTTACGGAATCCGGCTGGTATAGCAACAATTCGCGGAATCCCCAGCACGGAAGAGATCCAGGCCCGCTATGTTACGGAGCTTCTTGTACAGAGCAAAGCCGTCGGTCTCAAGGCGATGATCTATTTTGCGCTGGTGGATCCGGATAAATCACAGTACGACTACGGGCTCTTCACGAACCCGATAACGGTCGGCCAGACGCCGCGGGCTAAGAAAGCCTTCGACGCTTATACTACGGCCTTGGAGTGGTTGGGCGAAGCCACGTTCGGTCGCCGTCTGGCCCCAAGCGAGGTCAGCGGTCCGGAAATGGACGCCTACAAATTCACCGACGCAGCCGGCAAGACTTTCTATGTGGCCTGGCTCAATCCGGTCGAACTGGGAGTGGACGTGAACGGCGACGGCAAGCCGGACAAACCGGCGGAATTTGAGAGCCTGCGCCTTCCCTACAATGGCGCAGAGGTCTACAACATCTACGGCGAGCGCACAGCTGTCTTGCAGGACAGTGACGGCGACATCCGCGTCTTGGTAGGCGCGCAGCCTGCGTACATCAAGATCACGAACTAGGGATACGGTTGGCGGAGGCGCCCGCGGTTCGCGGAGCGCCTCCGCCAACATCGTCGACAAACAGCGCAACCCGCGCAGCATATCTACAGCGCAAAGCAATCCTCCAGGGGAAACACCCATGGCTATTCGATTCGGGACCGACGGCTGGCGCGCCGTCATCAGCGAAGAATTCACCTTCGACAACGTTCGTCACGTGGCGCAGGCCATCGCCGGTGAAACGCTCGCCAATGCACATGAACGCGACGGCAACGGTCGGCCCGTAGTCGTCGTCGGTTTCGACACGCGCTTCCTGAGTGACCGCTACGCCATCGCTGTGGCCGAGGTACTCGCCGCCAACGGCATCGAGGTGCTGCTGGCACAGGCGGATGCCCCCACTCCGATGGTCAGCTACGCAATCGTCCACCACGCAGCCGACGGCGGCGTCATGATCACCGCCAGCCATAACCCGCCCCGCTACAACGGCATCAAGCTCAAGTCGGTCCACGGCGGTTCCGCATCACCGGAAACCGCCAAGGCGGTGGAGGCGCGTATCCATGCCAACCTAGCCCAGGGCGTGGAACCCAAACGCATGGAGTATGCAGACGCAGTAGGCGCAGGCCTGATCCACAGATTCGATCCCTTGCCCGCGTATGACGCCCACATCCGCCGCATTGTCGACTTCGACACCATCAGGGCCGGTAACCTGCGCGTCGCGGTCGATCCCATGTATGGAGCCGGGCGCGTCTACCTGCGCGAGCTTCTCAGCGAGGCCGGCTGCAACGTCACCGAACTGCGCAGCGAGATGAATCCCGGATTCAACGGCATTCACCCGGAGCCGATTGCCCGGCATCTAGGCCCGCTGATCGAAGAAATCCAGCGCGACGCCTATCACATCGGCGTGGCAACCGACGGCGACGCGGACCGCATCGGCGCGGTCGATCCGACGGGCGTCTTCATTGACCCTCACTGTATTATGGCGTTGCTGGTGGAGTATCTCGTCCGCGACCGTGGTATGCGCGGCGCCATCGTCAAGACAGTCAGCACGACGCAGATGCTCAACCGCCTTGCCCTGCGTCACGGCCTGCCCATTCGCGAGACGCCCGTCGGCTTCAACCACATCAGCGACCTAATGTTACAGGAACAGGTGCTGTTGGGCGGTGAAGAGAGCGGCGGCATCAGCGTGCTCGGTCATATACCCGAAGGCGACGGCGTGCTCATGGCTCTGTTACTCGTGGAAATGGTGGCGGCGCGCAAGCTGTCCCTTGCGCAGCAACTCGATGAGCTCATGTCCGCCGCCGATATCGGACGTTTCTGCTACGCACGCCTGGACCAACCGGTCAAACCCTTTAGCAAGTCGGACCTGGTCGACCGTCTGGCATCCACGGCGCCGGCGGCAATTGGAGATGTACCCATTGTGGAGGTGAACTGCCGCGACGGCGTCAAGTACGTGTTGCAGGACGACAGTTGGCTGTTGATTCGTCCCAGCGGCACCGAACCTGTTCTGCGCATCTACGCAGAGTCCCGTTCGGATGAGAGGGTGCAAGAAATGTTGCAAATGGGCGCAGCCATGGCACAAGAACAGATCGGCGCTTCCCTCGCGTTCGCCGACTAGTACACGGCAGCGTAAATAAGCCAAGGGTCTAAATGACGAGTGGCTTGCCTTGGTAAGTCCACTTGAAGGGCTTGGCCATGGTGTCGTTGTAGTAAAAGATGAAGGTCAGAACCTTCGCCTTCAGTTGGTCAAGCGACGAGAAGGAACCTCGCCGCAAGAGTTTACGGGTCAGAATGCTCAGCCAGATTTCGATCTGGTTGAGCCAGGAGGAATGTTTGGGCGTGTAGTGAAAGACGATGCGATGAGTGGGATCACTCAAGAACGCAGCCCGGGTCTGTTTGTTGCGCAAAATGCCGGTTTGTCCTTTCTCGCCCAGGTCGATGTCCAGGTCAGATTCGGTGGCGACCCACCGCACCAAGGATTCAGAGAGGTGGATATCGAGATTGTCGACCACAAAATGCCAGCAAGAAGCTGTCGAATCGGTGGCGACCACGGCCTGGACGTGAGCCAGAAAATCGGCTTCAGTCCGAGTGTTGCCGGCCGAGGGTGCAATCACTTGTCCGGTGACCACATCTCGGCTGAGGATGAAGGCCGCTGTGCCATGACGGATGTACTCGAATTCTCGGCGTTCGACCTTGCCAGGCGCCATCGGCAGTCCCGGATGCTTTCGCTCCAGTGCCTGTACACCGGTCAATTCATCCGTGCTGATGGTCCGCTCTCCTTGTTCATGTCGTTCCGGCGCCAGACGATAGGTTTCGCAGACGTCCGTCATTTTGGCATCATAGTCAGGATCGTCAGGCGGCGTCAGCCAGTAGCGGACGAGATGGGGTTTCAGATCCCCCTTTTTAGCAACCGTTCGGCATGCCGGGGCGAAATCGTCTCAACGATGCCCCGAGCAATAATCTCGTCGGCAATCTCTCGAGCGGTCCATTGGCTGATTGGACGACCTGATTTCTCAGGCGCTTCACAGGCGAGCGCCACGATCTGACACATTTGTTCCGGACCGAAGGTCACTGGTTTGCCTGGCCGTGGCGCATCTTCTATCCGGTCGGCGACGCTTAGGTCCTCCAACGGGATGGCGGCAAAACTCAGCCAACGTCTGCGCCAGAGGCGGGCCGTGTCAACTGAAACACCCACTTCCTGCGCAATTTGGGCGTTGTTCTTGCCCTCGGCTGCCAACAGAACTATCTGAGCCCGAGGCACCAGTTGCTGAGCGGTCGTATGTCGGCGAGTCAATGCAATCAGTGCTTCACGGCTCGTCTTGTCTAGCTCAATTCGTTGCGGTTGCGGTCCTGGAATCTTCGCTGCTCCCTTGGTTTTGGGGTCCATCGATATCGAATATGCTCAGTTTACACCACTACCCGTAACCTCGATGCATTTACGCCGGACTGTACTAGTCGGTCCTGTTGTCTCCTACGATCTTCCGGGAAGCTGGGCAGCGACTCGACTCGCAAGGTTCGATCGCGACAGCCTCCTAGAGGGGTACTCCCCTGGAAGCAAGGCGTTCACCAGCTAGAAGAACACGCCCACTACAGACGCGGCCGTGGCAATTGCCGCCACTACCGCCAGCAAGAAGAATGTGGCCCCGGGTAGAATCGTGCACAGCAACGACATGCCGAAGCTCAAACGCGTGGCAGAACGAACACCCGCCACATACACCGCCAGGGCCCAGAACAGCGCCGCCAGTACGGCCAACGTCCCCAGGCACGGAATCGGACCCAGCCCCGTCAGCATAAGGGGCAAGAAAGCGAAACTGGTCAACGTATAGAACTGCTGAAGCGTCGTGGTCGCGCCCAAAATCTTCGCAATCAGCAGTACAGCCAGCCCGTAGACGATCCACCACAGCAACCACTGCAGTGGAGTGTTGATCCAGACACCCAATGAACTGAGTCCGGCCGCCATCCAGCCGGGAAACACCGCCGGCTGCAGGCCTGCAACCATCGCAATGCTTCGGTCAACGCTGGCTCCGCGCCGGTTCGCTGCAAGCATTGGCATGGCCGAAACCGCCTCCTGCAACTCCGCCAGAGGGACGCCTGTCCCCATGCGGCCTGCCGAAATCCAGTTCCACAGGAACGGGAGCAGCCCCGCCGCCAACGCCGCCAAGACTATCATCCCATACCCTGCCGCATACTCGCATAGAGCACGCTGTCTCTGGGAATCGCGAGAGCTCGTCACCGGGATCAGGCGGCAAGTCAAAACGAAGACGCACCGCGTTCTCCATCTGCGCCCGGCTGGGCAGCCATCCGCTCAGAGACGATTGCGATTCTCCGTCCGCTGGCCTCGCGGAAATGGGACCTTGTATGCCGGTCATGCCATTCCTCCCACAATCGCAGCCAGATAGGGCGAAGGCCGTCACGCCCGCCATCACGAGGAGAAACAGGAGTGCCGGCGTTGCCAACGCAGCGCCTGCAGCCTTGCGCCAGGAGAGTTCGTGCGCTACCTCAATGGCTCGATAGACGATCAGCACCGCCCACACCGACACCAACACGGCGCTCACCGAGGCAAACGGCACCACCTCCAGCAACACAAACAGCTGCGGCGCCACCATGAGCGCCACCGCGCCCAGCGTCTGGGTCAACCTGCCGTTCCCGCCCAACGCGCGCGCCACTCCATGTGCCACTAGGCCATACAGTAGCCACTGGACAACCAGACAGGAACGGCGCCAGCACGATCCAACCCAAGTGCAGCCAGCTCCAGCCATAGCCGAACACGCCTGCGCCCAGCGGCCACCACTGCTGCAGCCACTCGTCTGCCCCCCCGGCGGTCGTTTGACCGGCCAGCGCGGCAACCTGCCGCCAGACCGGCAAGCAGCGCAGTCAGCAAAGCTTCAGAGTCAGGCATGATGGCCGCTGTCAGCAACACGCCCACAATCTGCGCCAGGCCCACCAGTACGCCCATCAACACGACCATGAAGAGACCTTCCGCCCACGGATTGTCGTCGTCCACCATCGTCATAAACGGCTCCGCCTCGAACACGAGCGCCTTGCCCAGCATCTCAGGATAGCTCTTGGGTTGTAACATCTGCGCGTCCTCGCTTGCGACAAATCAGTTGAAGACGTGGAACAGCGAATGCGGCAGGATGATGCCGGCCGCGGCGATACCTACGCTGCGATTACCATGATAGCACAGCCAAATTGCGCTCATATCGAGCCTTGCGGGACGTTCACTGCGTCGCAATGCCGCCCACACCCGCTCCGGCGTGTATGGCAATTCGTCGATCCACACGCCCGTCGCCTCGTGGATGGCCGCGCCGATTGCGGCCGCTGTCGGCACGAACGGCATCTCCGCCATGCCGCGTGCACCCAGTGGTCCCTGCGGATCCGGTATCTCCAGGATCACCGGCTCCACCGATTCGGCCACGTCCAGCACGCTCGGCATCAGATAGGTGCTCAGATGCGTGGTCAGCGCTCGCCCGTCCTGCTGCACGAAGTTCTCCATCAGCGTCCAGCCCACCGACTGCGCCACCGCGCCCTCCACCTGGCCCTCTACCTGCTGCGGATTGATCGCCTTGCCCACGTCGTTGACGCTCACCAGCCGCTTGACCGTCACATGACCCGGTCTCCACGTCCACCTGCACATCCGCCACCTGCGCACAATAGCCGTAGGTGATGTTCGGGTCGCTCTCGCCCGTCTCGTGGCGCATAGGCCGTCGTCGGCTCTGGGTCGGAAGACGAAATCTGCCCTGAGCCGGTCGCTCCTCGTTCTCCCATTCCTCCAGCGCGGCCTGCGCTGCGCCCAGATATCGCATTGCCCGCCATAAACGTCATGCGGCTGGCCGATGCGCTGCCGCTGGAGCCGGCATCGTCGGTGTCTGCCGGCGCGCAAGTTCAACACGTGCACGGATCAATACTCAGTGCTTCCGCTGCAATCTGCACGAAAGCCGAATGCGCCCCCTGTCCCACATCCGCGCCCACGCAGGCAACCACCGCGCGCTCGATCTCAGTGTCTCCCGACAAGCTCGACGCTGGCGTTGCACGATTCTGGGAAGCCCAGGCTGAAGCCGACGTTCTTGAAGCAGATAGCAAGCCCCGTCCCCACAGCCGCGATTCTCAGCCGCCAGCCTCAAGTGCAAGTCGACGTAGGTATCACCTCCGTCTGCGTCCAGATCGCCCTGCGCGTCCATGCGGCTCGCCGCCTCTTCCAGCACTTCTGTAGCCGTACAACCCGCCGGAACCACGCTGCGCGTCGGCAGTACAGTGCCCTCACGCCAGACGTTGCGCCGGCGCAGTTCGACCGGCTCCATGCCCAGCGCCTCCGCCAGCTTGCTGACCTGCATCTCGGCGGCGAAGTGTGCCCTGCGGCCCGCCAAAGCCACGAAACGCACCGCTAGGGCAGTTGTTGGTGTAGACCGTTCGTCCCACCACCTTGACATTCGGTATCGCATATGGCCCGAGTGACGCCATCACCGCATTGCCCAGCACCTTCGTACTGGTGTAGGCATAGGCCCCGGCATCGCTCGTCAGATCCATCTCCGCGGCCACGATGCGTCCATCGCGCATTGCGCCCCACTTGGCACGGATCGTGAACGGATGGCGTTTGTGGTGACCGATAATGCTCTCCTCCCGGCTCCATACCGTCTTGACCGGTCGGCCCGTCTTCCATGCCGCCAGCGCCAGCGCAATCTGGATGCGAGATATCCTCGCGCCCGCCAAATGCGCCGCCGATGGCCGGATAGCGTACGACGATCTGCTCCGCATCCATGCCCAGCGCATGCGCGATCTGTTCCCGCTCCTCATGCATCCACTGCCCGCCACAGATCACCTCGATTCGCCCATCCGGGCGTACGAATGCCTCACCCGCCTCCGGCTGCAAATAGGCGTGCTCCTGTGCATGGGTGCGATAGACACTCTCGATGATGACGTCCGCCTCGGCAAAGGCCGCGTCCACATCACCGTTCACGATGTGGATCGTGTGTAGCACATTCGATGTGCGGTCCCTGTCGCCGTACGGGAATGAGCTGAACGCGTGCGGATGCAGCACCGGCGCCTCCGGCGCCAGCGCCGCGAACGGATCGGTCACAACGGGCAGCGGCTCGTAGTCGACGTGCAACCAGCTTCGCCGCCGCCTCGGCCTGCGCCTGCGTCTCCGCCACGACCAGCGCCACGTGGTCCGCCTCCCAGCGCACCACTTCCGCCTGCGGCGTACTGCCCACGCCGCATAGCACCGGCTGGTCCGGCATGATCAGCCCGTACTCATTCACGGGCACGTCCTTGGCCGTAAACACGGCAAGCACGCCAGGCGCTGCCTCCGCTAGCGCTCACGTCCATGCCGCGGATGTCGCGCATGCGGCACGCCCGCAAAGACGTCTTCAGCCAGGCCTGACCTGGCAGATCGATATCGCCCGGATAGCGCGCCGTGCCCGTCACCTTGTCCGCCGCGTCCACCCGCGGCATACTGCTGCCCACTGCCCGCATCATCAAATGCTACCTCATCGAACGGAGTTCAAGACATGACCAAGGAATTCAATAGTACAATAAGCTCAATGCTCGAACGGTGCAATAGTTCAACGTCACTTGTTGACTAATCGCATGCTGCCCCAGGCAAGCCGGATGCATTCGGACCTCACGACGCATTCGACCATTGAGCCTATGGACTGCCTTTCACGCCGGCGGCAGCATGAAACCCAGTCGTCTTCCGCCCACCAGGTGCATGTGCAGATGATAGACATCCTGCCCACCGTCGCGGTTGACGTTCACGATCAATCGGTAACCGCTCTCTGCGATGCCATGCTCCTCCGCGATCTTCGCCGCCACAGTAAACATGCGGCCCAGCGCCGCCTCATCCTCCGGCATCACGTCGTTGACTGTCGGAATCGACCGGTTCGGCACGATCAAGATATGAACCGGCGCACGTCTTGCCGATGTCCCAGAACGCCGTCACCAGCTCGTCCTGATAGACGATATCTGCGGGCGCTTCCCCACGCACGATCTTGGCAAATACCGTTTCCTGCTCCATCAATGTCCCGTTTCCTCTGTCGTACGTCGTCCGCAGTCGTTCATCTCCTGCAAGACCCGTGCACCGCTAGCGAGAATCGACCTCAGTTGACCTGCTCGCAAGCTATTGTACACTATCACCATTTCGACGACGATTCCAACACGTCGACGCTGGCCGCGGCATGCCGCCAACTCCAGCCGCTAAGTTGGTTGCGCCGAACCCATCGCGAGTATACTGGTGACCGTCTACATCCAGGCGCAAATACAGGTGAATAGATATCCATGACCGACCCACGAATCACGCGAACCGCAGACCTGCTCGTCAACTACTGCACCGCCGTCCAACCAGGCGACTGGGTGCTCGTCAGCGGCCATGTCACCGCCCTGCCGCTCGTTGCAGGAAGTCGTCGCTGCCGTGCTGCAGGCGGGCGGCAACCCCACCGTCCGCATCGACGCCGACGAGATCCCGGAAGCCATCCTGCGCGCCGCCAGCGACGAGCAACTTGCCTGGACGTCGCCTCTGGACGAACTCATGGCGAACGAGCTTGACGTGCGAATCGTCATCCGTGGCGCGTCCAATACGCGTTCCCTGACCGGCGTCGCCCCGGAACGCCAGCAGCATATATCGAGAACGCACGCCGCAAGTACATGTCAGACCTACATGCAGCGAACCGCGGACAGGCGCGCATCGCTGGGTCGGTACGATCTTTCCCTGCGAAGCCTTCGCCCAAGAAGCCGACATGAGCCTGCGCGAATACGAGGACTTCGTCTACGCCGCCACGTTCGCCGACCAGCCCGACCCTGTCGCGCGCTGGCAGGAAGTCCACGACCGGCAACAGCAACTTGTCGATTGGCTCGCGGGCAAGGACCAGGTCCACGTGCGCGGACCGCACATCGACCTCTCCCTCTCCATCGCCGGCCGCACGTTCATCAACAGCGACGGCAAGCGCAACATGCCCAGCGGCGAGATCTTCACTGGACCCGTCGAGGATTCCGCCAACGGCTGGGTGCGTTTCACCTATCCCGGCCATCCGCGGTGGTCGCGAAGTCGAGGGCGTCGAGTTTGAGTTCGCGGATGGCAAGGTCGTTCGCGCCAGGCGCAGAGAAGAATGAAGAGTATCTCATCAACCAGCTAGACACCGACGAAGGCGCCCGCTACCTGGGCGAATTCGCTGTGGGCACCAACTATCAGATTCAGCGCTTCACCAAGAGCATTCTCTTCGATGAGAAGATCGGCGGTACTGTGCACATGGCCGTCGGCGCCGGCTACCCGGAGACCGGCAGCCGGAACCGGTCCAGCGTGCACTGGGACTTCATCTGCGACATGCAAGAAGACAGCGAAATCATCGTCGACGGCGAGCTCTTCTATCGCAACGGCGAATTCCAGGTATAGCGCCTGCTAGCGTCGAGCGTCATTTCTGCCGGCGTAGGCATCTACCGCTCGCCTAGTCTCGGATCTATGACAGCGCCTTGAACCATCCTGTTCTTGAATCTGGATCGGAGCCCGCCCGTGGCAACCGGCCTCTCTGCCCAATGTGCACAAGGAGACACACTATGCAGATCAGCGAAATCATGTCCAGCCCAGCCATCACCGTAGCCACCGAAACGCGCATCGGCGACAGTGGCCCGCATCATGCGCGAAAACGACATCAGCGGCATGCCGGTGGTCGACGAGCGTAACCGGCTGCTGGGCGTGATCACTGAGCACGACCTGATCCAGCGACACGCTCCTGTACATCAGCCGCGCTACATCACCGTCTGTCCGCCTACATCCCCATCAGCCCGCGCGAAGTGCGCGAGTATCAGGAACAATTGCGCCAGACGCTTGCCATCAACGCCAGCCAGCTCATGACCATCGACGCCAAAACCGTGTCACCCAGGATGCCGATGTGCAAGAAGCGCTGGAACTGATGCTGGACCCGGAGGTGACGCTGCTGCCGGTTGTGGAAGGCCGCGACGTAGTCGGCGTCGTCACACGCACCGACCTCGTGCGTCTGATCGAGGAATTGGAGAGTCAGAACGGGGAGAACGAATCAGCGGAGCAATAGGTGTCACCACAGAGCGCGCAGAGGGACACTGAGACAAACACAGAAGGCGGTCAAAGAGGACTAGATTCCCGTGAAGTCGATAAGGCGCGTTGGCGAACGACGCTTCTTCGTGCCTTAGCGCCTTGGTGGTTCTCTCCGGTTTTCTGCTCTACGTTTCTCAGACCTGTCTCTGTGAGGCTATGTGTGTCTTGTGGCGCGCTCCACTACGCAAACAGGACGTTGCCGTCCTCCTCGTAGTTGAGTTCCTTGTCCGCCGGGAGCGCCGAATCCCGCGCCTGGTCCGCGTCTCGTCCCTGATCGAACCACTGCCGCCACTCTTCGGGCGCATCGATACTCTCGCCGCCGTGCGACGTCATGCGCCGCCGCACGCGCAGCATCACCGGCGTGTTAACGCTTGCCCCGCTTACGATCACCTGACCCTTGCTCAAGCTCGGCAGCTCGCGCAGCAGGTCCCGCCCCACGCTCTCCACCGATTCCGCAATACGGTTCTGGTCGATCGGGATTGGTAATGCGCATGATGCATTGGGTCATGCACTGGCTCAGCACATCGCTGTCCAGCTTACCGGGCCGCTGGCTGATCAGGCCCACGCTGACGCCGAACTTGCGCCCCTCGCTCAGAATCTGCTTGAGCACATCCGTGCTTACCGCGTCGGCGCTGGCCGGTGCGAAGTTGTGCGCCTCTTCCATCAGACAAAATACGGGGAACGGGATGTATGTGCTGTCGCCGGGCCCGGCCTTTTGCTTGGCCGTGTCTACACGCGCCTGGTAGATGCGCCGCAACAAAGTCGCCGCGATCACCTGCTGCTCGCGCTGGTCCACCTCATTGAGTTGGATCACCGTGCACTGGCCCGGAGAGAAGAGCTCGCTCAGCTCCAGATTCTCGAAGTCGTTGAAGATGCCGCTGCCGCGCAGCGCGCTGTTCAATCGCCAAATCAGCGCGCCCGTCGTCGGATCGTCCTCCGCATCGAAACCGTCGTCCGAGTCGCGCTTGCCCTCCGCCGACTCACGCACGGCCTAGCAGCAGTTGCTCCAAGCGTATACTTGACCTGCCGCCGCCCGCACGGAAGGAACGTTGCGCAAAGCTGAACGCCCGGCCTAGTTGGTAGTGCTGCTTCTCGGACATCTGGGGCAGCAAATAGCGTAGGTCCCCCACGGTCAGGCTGTCAATGCGCACGCGGATCGTGTCCGGTCGAAAGATGCGCACCCGTCGGCTTGTAGTTACCGTCCCGGAACGCGGGCAGATTCTGCATCTCCTGCAGCGTGTTGTACTCGCCGTGCGGATCGATGATGAGCGTCGCGGCGCGGTTGTGCGGCATCATCAGCTCCTCCAGCAGCACGCCGGCCAAGATAGCTCTTGCCGCTGCCGGTGCTGGCGATGATGGCCAGATGGGTACTTGTGAAGCCGCGCACATCCAGCGCCACCGGCACTGCATCCGCCGCGTCGGCTCAACAGACTGCCCAAGTGGGCGCTGCCCACGGTCGCCCGCTTGCGCTTGCTCAACACCTGCGTCAACAGCTCGTCGCTGGCGATGTAGACCGGCGATCCGCCCGCAGGCGGCACGCGCGGGTTGATGAACTCGCCCATCTCGCTGCTGTGATAGCCCAGCACCGTCACGGTGATTTCGAATAGCTCGTTGGCGTCGCTCTGGTAGCCGACCAGCGCAGCCACCTCCTGCGGCGGCACGTTGGGGTCGGCCATGAAGCTGTCCGGCAGCAAGCGAATCGACTCGCGCCCTGTGACGCGGCCCGAGGATCGATCGCTCCTCTCCGTCCACTTCCGTCGCATAGTAGAGAAACTCGCCGTGCTTCAGGCGGCGATCCGGGTCCGGCGCCACCAACGTGAACTCGTTGGGCGTCTCCCCCGGCCCTTTTACTGTTCCAATACATTGGTCACTCATGGCTCGGCTCCATCCAACTTCTGTGCCCTACCTGTGTACCGCCCACGACGTTCATGTAATCAACGGTGATCAGCAAACGGCTTCACACTGCATCCCGTAGCTCGGTCTGCACCCTATCCCGACGGCTGCACGATGCTCTTCCACGCCACATTGTTGCGCATCAACTCCAGCCGGTCCCGCTGCTCCGGGAACAATGCTTCCAACCGCTGCACCATGTTGATCAACAGCGGCGGCACCAGCGGATTGTTCTGACTCAGCAGCACCGGCACATAGCGCAGGCTGACGTTGCCGCACCGTCGCGATGGAACTCGTGCAGCGCATCGTCGTCCAGTATCGTCACCCGGTTGTTCACCGTCGCCGCCAGCGCCGGCACGCCCTGGTGACAGTCGCCCTCGCCATCGATCCAGCCCAGGGCAATAATGCCGACCAGCGTCGCCGTCTCCGCCAGATAGTCGGGACTGAACACCTCCAACTCCTGCCGCGGGCTCAGGCGCGGGCCCAGGTTGCCGAAGTCCGGGATTCATCAACAGCGTGTTGTAGATCACGCCCACGAGCTGCCCGTCTTCACTGCCGCATCATCGCCGAGGTGAATCGCCACAAACGTACCGAAGCTGTAGTCCGCTGGCTTCGGACACGGCTCGATCTCACCAGGATTGTAGACCTGGCACACGTAATCGATGTGCGTGTTCGACTTGACGATCTTGCCGATTGCGATTGTCATGGGTTCACCGATGTGGCATTTCGTACTGAAGATGACGAGTACAGCGTACAACCAACTGGAGGAGACAGGCAACGAGCGTCGCTTGTCTCCTCCAGGTGCTAGATGGTTCAATGTCTTGCGGCCTCGTGACGACGTCTCCCGAAGCCCACTGGCCTAGTTCGCGATTTCCACCGGCACCGGACACTGCGGCGGGAAGTTGCCCGTGTTGTCCACGACCGTCAGCCGCAACACGTAAGCGCCGTTATCCAGCTCCGTTGTGTCCAGTTCCGCCAGCACGCCGTCCGTGACCTGGTCGAATTGTCCATGATGAACGCGAACTCACCGGTCTCAGCTGCCCACCTGCTGATACTCCAGTTTGTAGTAGTTGAACACCTCGTGCGTGGCCGTGCCAAACACCTCCACTGTGCCGGAGATCACATCACCGGCTGCAGGTGCGAAGATGATCGAGCGAGAATCCGAGCAGGCCTCCAGGATCGATCACCGCTGTCCTGGTTCAGGCTGGCCTTAGCCTCTTCATCCGTTCAGGCGTAGCGCTCTTCCTCCGGCTCCTCAGGTGTAGCCTCTCGCTCTTCCGGAGCGGCTGTCGGTTCCTCGGCTTCGGGCGTCCTGGCCGACAGGCGCCGGTGTGGGCGCAGCCTGTTGAGTCGGCGTTGGCGGCAGGTGTCGGCAGTCGGCGGGACAGGCGTTGGCGTCGCCGGGACAGCCGTCGGCGTTCGCCGTCGGCTTACAGCGGTCGGTTCCACCGTCGCTACCGGTTCACTTCCGACCGTCAGCCACTTCCGCCGCACTGCCAGCTCCGGCGTCACCACCACTGACGTCGTCAACACATTGCCCAGCGCGATCTGAATGTCCAGGCTCAGTACGATGGGCACCTCAACGTCTGATGTCGCCGTCCGGCCCCGGCACATTGACCGTCAGCGTCAATGGGATCGCCTGCACGATTCCGCCGCCCATGGGCACGATACTGGGCGCGTCCGCCTCTTCATCATCGGCCGTCGCGGTCTGCGCCCCGACCGCCGCCGCCAACAGCGCCATGAGCGCCACGGCGATCAGCAGACTGATCAATGACTTTCGAAACATCTTTCACCCTCCTTGGATTGTCTGATGCTTGTCCGATTGCCTTGGCAGGCGATCTCGACAGTGCGCTGTCGCAAATACGCCTAACGACCGCCCAGGCCGGACAACGTGATTCCCTGCACAAACCACTTCTGACCGACGATATAGATCACGCAGAACCGGCAACAACGCCACGACCGACCCCGCCATCAGCAGATTCCACTCTGTGCTGTATTGGCCCTGAAACGAACTCGAGACCGATCGGAATTGTGCGCATGTTCTCCGTATTAGTGATAACTAGCGGCCAAAGAAAATCGTTCCACGTGGCCTGAAAATTGAAGATCGCCAGCGTCGCCAACACGGGACCTGCCAACGGCAAAATCACCTGCGCCCAAATGCGAAAGCTCCCCGCCCCGTCGATGCGCGCCGCCTCGTCCATGTCCATGGGAATGCCCATGAAAGTACTGTCGCAGCAAGAACGTACTGAACACGCTGAACGCCGCCGGCAGAATCAGCGCCTGATAGGTGTTGTACCAGCGCAGATAGCGAATGATGATGAAATTCGGGATCATCGTGACCTGGAACGGGATCATCAACGTCGCCAGGTAGACCAGGAACAGAGCATCCCGCCCCCGGAAGCGCAGCCGCGAAAACGCAAACGCGGCCAGCGAAGCCGTCACAATCTGCATCAACGTCGTGCCCGTCGCCACAATCAGGCTGTTCAGATAGAAGCGACCAAACGGCACCGACCTCGAACGTCGCCGGGTAGTTGCTGCAGCGTCAGGTCGCCCAACGTAAATGAGCGCTGCAGTATCGCCGTCTTGGGCAACAACGAACCCAACAGCATGATCAGAAACGGCATCAGCACCAACACGCTGCCCACGATCAGCGCAATATGCAGCAGCCCGTTGCCAAGCTTGAAACGTGCTCGTCTAGACTGCTTCGGTAACAGTACCCGCGCGCTAGCCGCTCATCAGCCCGCCTCGTAGTGAACCCAGCGCCGCTGCATGCGCGTCTGGAAGAAGGTGAAGATGAAAATGAACAGGAAAAGGAACCAGGCGATCGCCGACGCCTTGCCCATGCGCCCGAACTCGAACGCATTCTGATAGATGTAGTAGACCACGGAGAGCGTCGATTGCGCCGGACCGCCGCGCGTCAACGCATACGGCTCTGTGAAGAGTTGCAGCGCGCCGATCATCTGGATGATCAGCAGGAAGAAGGTGGTCGGGCTGATCAGCGGCCAGGTGACGTACCAGATGCGCTGCCACGCGCCCGCGCCGTCCACCTCCGCGGCATCGTACAACTCCTGGGGCACGCCCTGCAGCGCAGCCAGATAGATCACCATCGTGAAGCCGGTGTTCTTCCACAGCGTCAACATCACCACCGCCGGCTTGGACCAGAACGTGCTATTCAAGAAATCCGGCGGCTGAATCGGCAGCCCCGTCACCTCAGCCAGCTTCCAGATCATGTTGCTGATCAGGCCGAAATCGCGGTTGAGCATGAACTGGAACACGATGGCGCCGGCGACGATCGTCGTGACCACCGGCATGAAGTAGATGACGCGATAGACGAGTACGCCGCGAATGGCCTGGTTCAGCGCCAATGCCAGCGTCAGCCCAAGCGCAAGCTGCAGCGGCACTGTCACCACCACATAGAACAGCGTGTTGCGCAGCACCTTCCAGAATACCGGATCCCGCGTCAGCAGCTGGACGTAGTTGGCAATGCCTGCGAACTCCGGCGGGCGCAGCAGATTCCAGTTGACAAAGCTCAGGAGCAGCGAAACCACTACGGGGATCGCCACAAAGATCATGAAGCCGATGAAGCTGGGCAACAGAAAGAGATATCCTTCCCATTGCTGGTCGGGCCGCCAGCGCAGAACCCTGTCGTGTTGGCGGCGTCGTAACGCGGCTCCAGGATGGCGATGTCGGCTGCGTAGTCATGTGAGGATTATAGCAGATTGTGCTGCATTCGGAATGTACGAGTCACATACTCGTGCGCCACACGCATGCAGCGTGTTCGCTCGGTCTGTGGCTGCCTTGTGCATGTGGCTCGTCGAATGGGTCACTTGCGAAGTCGTCGTACATCAGGGCCTGATACGTACGGTCGCTCGCGGAACACCCTCCGGAGCCTTTCAGAAAATGCGGCGACCCCATCGTAGCGCGGCTACGGCGTGGCTGTCGAATCCGCCGGCGCGTGGACTGCGGCGCGGCCGTCGGCGTCGGCAGGGCGATGACGCCGCCTCGCCGATGCCGATCGCCTCCTGGTTCTGCGACGTTCACCGTCGAGTCCCCTTCGACGGCGTCCGTGCGCGGTGCAACGGTCGGCGTCGCCGGAATGTCTGTACCCGGGCCGTACAGATAGACCGCCCGCCACGGCTGATACTTGCTGATCAAGCGTCTCGGTGCGCGTCTCGCCGTTCTCGACGATCGTGCGCGTCACCTGTCGCCGTCATGCCCTCCTGCTCCCAGTCCACCTGTTCCTTCTCGCCATAGCCCAACGTTTCGTCGAACCGGTAGATGGGGTCTTCCGGCTCCACCATGTCGCTGATCACCTGCGGCTCGCTGATCGTCACCACGCGGTCCGGTTTCGTTCCATAGAAGTTAAACGTGATCGCCCCACCCGCTCCGTCGACCACCGGCTCCAGCAGCAGATAAGCGCCCGTATCGTTGCGGAACTTGAAATCGACCGACGGCGTGTAGATCGTCGCATCCAGCCCCGGCTCGCCGTACCAGCTAACCACATAGCCGTGGTTGTAGCGCTCGACAATGGGCAGACCCGCCTCATACGCCGCCCGGAACACCGTCGTGCTCACCTGGCAGACGCCGCCGCCCACGCCCACCGCCGTGCGGTCACCCCAGATGATGAGTGAATCCTCAAAACCATTGGCTGCCGTTACGTCCTCAACCATCTCGTTGAAGCTGAAGACGCCGTTCGGCGGAATCACCACGCCTTCGAACTTCTCCGCAGCCACCTCAATATTGCGCACCCGCGCCGGGCTGCTGCCGGCAAAGTAGGTGGTGCCGCTGGCCACCAATTCCTGGATGCCCATCTGTGCCACGTTGCGGCTGTCCACCGCCGGCAGCAGGTCGCGGACCACGAGCGCAGCCGCCATACTCCCGTTCTCCACGGCCTCGCGCATGGACGCCAGCGTACCTTCGATGTCAAGTTCTCGCCCCATGCGACTGTTCTGCACGACCTGCGCCGAACCCGTCCCAGCGTCGAAGCGCAACCGTGCGTCAGCCGGCTCGATATCGATCTGCGTCGCCCAGCTTGTCAATAGGGCTCGCACCTTGTCCTCGTCCAGCCGCAACGGCTGCCGCGAATAGACCAACTCGTCCAGACTCGCAGCGTCGATCGCCAAACTCATAGCCGTACCGCGCATCGCGCAACATCAGTGGTCCGGAAGTTATTGTTGCCAGCGTGCGTTCGGTCGCCTCCGCCGGGGCCACGATCTCTGGCGGAGGCTCCAAGGCCACCGTCTGTAGCGGAGCAACTACCTGCGCGTCTCCCAGATGCATTTCGAGAGCGCTCACCAGGCTGGACAGAGTCGAATCGACATCCACATCGACGCCCGATTGCGGCGCGATTCGCACATCGTTGACCACCACGCCTGGCCGCGCGGGCGTGCGTACGTCCGCTGCAACCTGGCTCAGCGCATAGCGCACCTGCGGCACATCCAGATTCAGCGCCGGCTGCACCGTGACGGCCCCCAGCGCGGCTTGAAATTGCTCGCCCAGGCGCGAAAAGCGTCCCCGCGCCGGCCGACCATGTACGCCTTGTTCACCGCGTCCAACGTGTCAATTGTGGCCGTCGCCTGACCCGCAGCCACCGGCCACTGCCGATCGCCGTATGTGACCAGCATGGGCGGCAGCGGTTGGCGGACAACAGTGCGATTCAGCCGGGCGATCGCCTCCGCGTGCGTCAGTCCGCCCACCGGCACGCCCGCCACTGTCACGCCGGAGTAGACGCGGTCCGCATGCCAATACTGCCAGCCAAGCGCCGCAACCAGCAGCGCCAGCAGCAAGAGCCCCACGAACAGCGCGGCAAGATCTGCCGGACCGCGCCGGATCTTGGAGGTCGATGTTCTCGCACGATATGGTGCCTGAATGCTCAATTTCACCTCGAAAATTGCCGAACGTACTTCTGCGCTTCAGCGACTGCCTTGCTAACGCGCAAGCTGCGGCCAGATGTAAACATAAGGAACCGCCAAATTCAACACAAACATCAGCACGAACGGGAGCGCCCACACGCTCGCACGCGCCCAGCGCATTGCGCTCCGCACGCCGGGCCGCGCCAGCCACCCTTGCAGCGAGGATGGCATGCGCCTCATCGTACTCTGACTCGTCCCCGCCAACAGTAAGGGCTGTAACAGTAGCGCCATCGCGATACACCCCGCGGTCAGCACCGTCCACTTGTTGGGCGCGCCCGTCACGTAACCGGCCACCGTCACGCCGAACGTCACCACCAGCGCCAACGCCGCCGTGATCAGCCCTTGCAACGGCTGCATCACCTCGCGCCAGCCCAGCGCAACCACCGTGCCGATGGGCAACAATCCCCAGAAAAAGTACCGTCCCTGGTGCTGCAGGAACTCGACATTGTACCAAACGTAGGCAAGCCCAACTGCTGCGATCATCACCCCAAACAGACCGAGCACCCAGAGTTGCAGCAGATCCATGTCGGCGTCCGGCCGGCCCGAAATCAACCGCACGACGGCCCATAGCAGACCCAGAAAGAGCACACCAGTGAAGAGCAGGAACGCCGTGTAGATTCGCCCATCCATGAAGACGCCCATCCAGCCAAAGACGCCCCAGAAGCTGTGAAACGTAAACGTCATCGCCCGCTCACCGTACATGGACCAGCCGTTGTCCGCAATCCACTCTGCCGCCCGCGGCTGGTCTGCCACGACGCGTGAGTGCTGGCTCAATCCGAGCAAGTCCCAGCCCCCATAGACAAGTCGATTGCGCATCCACCATAGAGACGCCAACAACGCCGCAGGGACCAGCATCCACAAGGAGAGGCGAACACCTGACCAGAAGCTTCTCCACGACGGCCGCGAATACTCTGGCGCTTCCGTTGCGCCGCACCTCGGGTTTCAGCCAGATGACCATCACCACAGTCGCCAGCAGAATCGGCGTCAGCACATAGGCATACATTTTCGTCAGCATGCCCAGTCCCAGGAGAATGCCCACAAGAACTAGCCGCTGACCGGCCGCGCTCGCCCTGTGCACCGCCCTCGCCCTCGTCTTCGACTGCTTCAAGAAAGCTCAGGCGCATCCAAGATAGCATCGCCAGCATGCTCGCCATGACCAGCAGCTCTGCCAACCCATCATTGTTCACCGCCGCCAACATTGCCACGTGCATGGGCAAGAGCGCAGCAAACGCCGTCGCACCGACTACGATCAACGTCTTCGTCGGGAAGATGAGTTCCAAACACAGGTAGAGCAATAACAGCGCACCGAGCCCAATCAGAACGCCGAACAGCCGAAGCGCAAGCAGATTCCCGCCTGAACTCCAGTACACTGGCGTCGCCAGCAAGTAGTACAGCGGCGGCTGGTGCGACTCGTAGCGGATCCGCTCCACGCCCTCCGGCGGATTGAAGCGGCTGCTCTTCAGGCCTTCCAACAGCGCCTGATCGTAGTCGCCCATCTGCAGAACCGGTAGGGAACGTTGCTGAGCGATGTGGGCGATGTAGTTGTAGTGGGCGGGTTCGTCCGGCGCCTGCCATGCCGGCGTGTTCAATGCATAGGACAACGCCGCAACCGCGTAGGCAACCAGGATCGCCACGAGCCAGGCGCGCGGCCGCCGTATGTACAGACGGTCGAACGCCGGCGCAGTCGACGATGCGGATGCCGGTATCGCGCGTATGCCGGACGGTGTCAGCTCTGGCGAAATCGGGGCATATCGCGCGGGAACGCCTGTGTGCCCAGCGGGTTGTGTTTGCACGTCAAACCGCCGCCGCTTCCACTAGCATGGCGCTTCCACTAGAACACTGCCTCCAACTTTTCGGCCATGGCGTCTTCGTCCAGCTTGGTGTAGAGGGCAGTTGGCTGGCGCAGCGCCTGGCCCGCGGGCAGCTCTGTCGCTTCCCAGCGCCCGACAGCATCCCCGTGGTCATACTGCAGCACGAGGTGATCGCCCCGTTCGTCCGCTACCCGCTCTGTGTACATGCGTCCGAACAGACTACCGTCGTAACCAAGCATCGTATGCAGGCGTTCGCTGGTGTGCGGTAGGATCGGCCCCCAGATCAGCTTGAGCCAGTCGATTGCCTGCAGCGCGACGTATACGGATGTGGCCGCAGCCGCCGGGTCCTCTTTGATGACCTGCCATGGAGCCTTTTCGTTCAGATACTGGTTGACGCGCTGGCTCAACCGGCGCGCTTCGGTCAACGCAGCCTTCAGCTTCACCGCGTCATAGAGGTCACCCACCGAATCGAAGCCGGCGCGAATCTCGTCCAGCAGCGCCTGATCCACGGCATCCAGTTCGCCTGGAGAGGGCACGCGCTCGTCAAAGCGCTTGTACGCAAAACCCAACACGCGATTCACCAGGTTCCCCCAGTTTGCGACAAGCTCGTTGTTCACGCGGTCCATGAAGTCCTGCCAGGTGAACTCCACATCCGACGTCTCCGGCGCCAGCGCCGTCAGCACATATCGCCACGCGTCGGCATCGAACTCCTGTAGCACCGAGTTGAACCCGATCACCCGGCCACGGCTTGTGCTGAACTGCTCGCCGCCCAGGTTCAGATACTCATTGGCGGGCACATCGTATGGCAGGTTCATGTGTGTCTCGCCTGCGCTGTAGCCGATCAGCATTCCCGGCCAGATGATGGTATGGAACGGAATGTTGTCCTTGCCGATGAAGTTGTAGATCAGCGCATCCGGGTTCACGTCCGCGTCCCACCATTCGCGCCACGCTTCGGGCGCGCCATGCACCTTCGCCCACTCCACTGCCGCGCTCAGGTAGCCGATCACCGCATCGTACCAGACATAGATGCGCTTGCCGTCGTAGCCTTCGACCGGGATCGTGATGCCCCATTCGATGTCGCGCGTGATCGGCCGGCCGCGCAATTCATGCAACTCCAACTGGCCGCGCGTGAAGTTCAATACGTTGGGCCGCCAATGCTCCTTGCCCTCGTTGATCCACGCCAGCAGCGGATCGTTCATCTTGCCCATATCCAGGAAGAAGTGCTCCGTCTCCAGCACCTCCAGCTCGGTATTGCCGGTCAGCTTCGAACGCGGATTGCCCAGCTCCAACGCGTCGTAGAGCCTGCCGCAGTTGTCGCACTGGTCCCCTCGCGCATCCTGATACCCGCAAAACGGACAGGTCCCCTCCACGTAGCGGTCGGCCAGGAACCGGCCCGCCTGCGGGTCAAAGAGCTGTCGTTGCGTGTCTTTGTAGATGTAGCCCGTGTTCAGGTGCGTCAGGAACATGTCTTGCGTCACGTCCCAGTGGTTCTGCGTATCCGTATGCGAGTACAGGTCAAAGGCAAGGCCCATGGCCAGACAACCTTCGATGAACATCTCGTGATATTTGCTCGCCACAGCGTCGGGGGTGGTGCCTTCCGCCTCCGCCTTCAACGTCACCGGCGTGCCGTGCATGTCCGATCCGCTGACCATCAGCACGTCGTTGCCCATCATGCGCTGGAATCGCGCAAAGATATCCGGCGGCAAATAGGCCCCCGCGATTTGACCGATATGTTTCTCACCGTTAGCATAGGGCCAGGCTACGCCAACAAGGATCTTCTTCGGTGCAGTCGTCATGATCGCATCACTGTGCTCCGCAACTTCGGCAGACCGGAGGTCCGCACGTCAATGGATAGCCTGTCTCGACTGGCCCATACCCACCTGCACACACCGGCATGGCCGCCCATCGAGTTTTATCGTCAAATTATAGCGGCTGCGCAAGCCAAAAGCAAAGAGTACCGGGAAAAGCGATGAAAGCCTTCACAGTCATGGGCCGTACCATCAAGGCCGTCTACGACGAGCTATTCCTGTGCGTCTATCTGAGCGTCCTCTGGTGGGTGGGAACCATACTCATCATCACCGCCGCGCCGGCGGCCCTCGGCCTGCATCGCGTAGCGAACCGTATGGCGAACTATCAGCGCGTCGAGTCTGCCTTCTTCTTTGAAGCCGCCCGCAGCAATTTCGGAAAAGGATGGATCCTCTACCTGATTCGCCTGGGCGTGCCCGCTACTCATTGGAATCAACATTTGGTTCTACATCAACATGGAAGGCTGGATGTGGCTGGTCGGCGTCTTCTTCGCATGGCTACTCATCGTCTCCGTTATGGTCGGTTTGTACCTCTTCCCCCTCTTCTGGCAACAAGATGATCCCGACCTCAAAATGGCCCTGCGCAACGCCGCCATCCTCACGCTGCAGCATCCGCTCTACACGTTCTTGATGCTGATCTTCATCGCCTTCATCGTGGCGCTTAGCGTCATCCCCATCATTATGATCTTCCTCACACCCGCTGTCGTCGCCGTCGCCGCCAACTTCGCGCTGACCGGCATGCTCCAGGAAATGGGCCTCGCCCCGGAACCCCCGGTCGTGTCCTCGCGCCGCTGATGCGTCTGTGCGGCGCTCGCTTGCGCGCAGTCGACGACGTTCCTGTCGCCAGCCGACCGCGAGGAAGAACAACATGCCCAGCGCCATCGCGTGTTCGATGATGGCGGCCGGAACCCCATAGTGTCGCGGATCCCAGTAGCTCACGGGGCTGGCAAACCGCGTCTCCCAATCGAGGGGGTAGAACAACAGCGGTCCGTCGTCATGATGAAGCGGGATATCGATCAGCGTGTGCATCATGCACGCCGCCGCGAACCAGAAAAGCACGGGTCCCCAGCGCATTCGCTTGCCGCCAAGCCACGTAGCCCATGCCGCCATAGAAAAGCAGCAGCAGGGGCGCATGAAACAGATTGTGCGCCGCAATCACCCACGGGTCATGGTAGAACTGGTAGCGGAACAGGCGCTCCACATTCGAGCCGTTGCCGCCCGTTGTGCCGGTGATCAGGTCCCTTGCCAGAAACAGGACGGTGAGTAGAATAAGCGGGATGTCCGGCGCTACCGAGCCCAACAGAAAGGCCTTGCTGCGAAACGCCGGCGCCCTTTCGTCGCCGTGGACCTCCACCGCGTTGGTAGTCCGCCCCTTGAACCTCTGCGCCACAAACGCGGCGAGTATCACATGAGAATAGGTCTGCATCCGCAATCCGGTTCCCCTCGCAGAGACACCGCGAGCAACTCGTGAACGTCGTGCTCTACCCGCGACGGCCGCAGGCCCCAGTGTAGGACAATAGGCAACTGATGACAGGTATCGATTTTCAGAAGTACCAAGAGCAATCCCGCAAGACGTGGAGCCGCATCCACACCGATCATGCCATCGTCTACCCGACTCTGGGTCTCACCAACGAGGCCGGAGAGGTCGCGGGCAAAGTGAAGAAGATCTTCCGCGACAAGGGCGGCGTGATCACAGACGAGGATCGCGAAGCCCTGAAGGGCGAATTGGGCGACGTGCTGTGGTACTTGACGCAAATCTGCACGGACCTCGGCCTGAGCCTGGAGGAAGTGGCGCAGGCAAACATCGACAAGCTTTTCTCGCGCCTGGAGCGCGGCCAGATCCGCGGCGACGGTGACGACCGCTAGTGGACGCACCCGGGAAACTGGCCCGTTTCCCGTCGCTTGCGCAAGCAGTGGCTTCGGGAAGTCGCGCTCTGTGACCGCCTGACGATCCTATTCGATAGTGCTGGCAGCGCCTCCTCAGCCCTCGCGCTGGCGGGTGTGCCGAAAACAGTCCACCGTGTGATCATCCACCATGCCTACCGCCTGCATAAACGCGTAACATATCGTCGGCCCCACAAACGTGAAACCTCGCTTCTTCAACGCCTTGCTCATGGCTACCGACTCAGCCGTCTGCGCCGGGACCTCCTGCATCGTGCGCCACTCGTTCACAATCGGCTCGCCGCCGACGAAGGTCCAGATATAGGCGTCGAAGCTGCCGAACTCCTCCTGCACCTCTAGAAACGCCCGCGCATTCTTGATCACGCCGCGCACCTTCAGCCGGTTGCGAACGATGCCCGGATCGTCCAGCAGCTCGGCCACTTTCACCTCGTCATACTGGGCGATCGTATTCGCATCGAAATTGTCGAACGCTACCCGATAGTTCTCGCGTTTGCGCAGAATCGTGCTCCAGCTCAAGCCCGCCTGCGCCCCCTCCAGGTTCAGCATCTCGAATAGCTGCCTGTCGTCATGCACGGGCACGCCCCACTCTTGATCGTGATACCGCACGTACTGTGGATCATTGCCCGCCCACTCGCACCGCGTGATCTCAGTCATACCGGAATTCCTCCTTCAGTTGTGCTGCGCGGCCAACCCGTGCATAATCCTCGTGTTCGTGGTTCAGATTCAACCTCATCGCACACGGCAACGCAAGCGCGCTGATGACTCCGTATCCGGAAGATGGCAAACCGGCACGCAGGCGGGCAGAGAATGCGTATATGAGCACAAGGAGAAAGAGCATCGTGAGCGAAGCAAATCGTACCGACCAGCACATCATCTTGGGGGCGGGTCAACTGGGCCTGGCCGTCGTGGACGCCCTGGCAGTAGAGCAGCAACCGGTAACCGTCGTCAACCGCAGTGGAACCCTTCAGGAGCAACTCCCGCCAACCGTGTCGGTTGTCCAGGCGGACCTGCATGATCCCGACCGCGTGGAGTCCGTCGTTCGCGGAGCCAGCGTCGTTTACCTGTGCGCGGCGCCGCCCTATACAGATTGGCCGGACAAGTTTCCGCCCCTCGCGCAGGCTGTGGCCGAAGGCGTGGGGCGTACCGGAGCCAAGCTGGTTTTCGCCGACAATCTATACATGTACGGTTCCACCGGAGGCCGACCTCTCCACGAGGACCTTCCGTACGCCGCCACCGGCGCGCAAGGGACGCGCCCGCGCCCAAGTCGCCAATATTCTGATGGACGCTCACGAGTCCGGCCAGGTGGAGGTGACCATCGGCCGTGCCTCGGATTTCTTTGGGCCTCGGGTCACAGGTTCGGCATTTGGCGAGCGCGTCTTCGCGGCCGCCCTGCAAGACGGTACGGTCAATGTCCTCGGCGACGCCACCCTGCCCCATACCTACACGTACATTCGTGACTTCGCCGCCGCGCTCGTCACGCTCGCTGAAGCCACGAGCAAGCCTATGGCGAAGCCTGGCACGTCCCCAACGCGCCGGCCATGACAACTCAACAGTGGCTCGACATCATCGGCGAGCAAGTCGGACAGCCCCTCAAGGTCCGCAGCGCCGGCGAGTGATGGTTCACTGTACTCGGCCTCTTCAACCCGCCACTCCGCGAGATGAAGGAGATGATGTACGAATTCACGGAGCCGTACATCGTCGACGACAGCAAATTCCGCAACGCGTTCGGCGGTGAGCCACCGACCCGGCACGTCGCGATCCAGGACACGCTGGACTGGTACCGCCAACACGTAGGGCAGTGAGCGGTCGGCCGGCCGTCCTGCCGAACGCGGAGCTCGTTGCACCGGTCTTGCACAGCTAGGCCTCCCGCAATTGGTCGATCGAACCCTACTTGCTACACTGACGCCGTATTGCGCTGCAAACCGTGGTAGCGTATGTCACGCCGAGTCGACATCCATCAACCAAACGAGCCAAGGAATCGTCTCATGCAACTCGAAGGACGTGTAGCATTTGTTACCGGCGCAGGCTCCGGGATCGGCCGCGCCGCCGCCGAGCTGCTCGCAGAGCAAGGCGCCAAAGTCGCCTGTCTCAGCCGCACCGAGAGCCAGCTACAGGAGGTCGCCGCCGGCATCCGCGAAGAGGGCGGCGAAGCCCTGGTCATCTCAGCCGACGTCGCCGCAGCCGGACCAGATGCAAGCCGCCGTACAGCAGACCGTCGACGCCTGGGGCCGCATCGACATCGTCGTCGCCAACGCCGGCGTCAACGGCGTCTGGGCCGCGCTCGAAGAGATCACGCCCGAGGAATGGGACCACACCCTCGACATCAACCTCAAGGGTACCTTCCTGACTGTGAAGTACGCGCTGCCCTGGCTGAAGAAACAGGGCGGCTCCGTCATCGTCGTCTCTTCCGTCAACGGCACGCGCATGTTCAGCAACAGTGGCGCCACTGCCTACTCCTGCTCCAAAGCCGCCCAGGTCGCCTTCACCAAGATGATGGCTCTGGAGCTCGCGCCCCACAAGGTGCGCGTCAACTGCATCTGCCCCGGCTGGATCCGCACCGAGATCGGCGAGAACACGCCAATGGCGCGGTCTGCATGAGGTCCGCTATCCCGTGGAATACCCCGCCGGCTTCGTTCCCCTAACACGACGGCAAGCCCGGCACAGCGAACAGGTGGCGCAACTTATCCTGTTCCTTGCCTCCGACGCCTCCGACCACATCACCGGCACCGAAATGTGGATCGACGGCGCCGAATCGCTGCTTCAGGGGTAGGTTGCGATCCGGGAGACAGATTCGCCGACCTACGATTGTGTCTTCACTGTGCAGATCGACACATTCGAAGGAGAATCAACACCTGATGTCTCTAGAAGGTCAAGTCGCTCTCGTCACCGGCGCAGGCTCCGGCATCGGCAAAGGCGCTGCCCTCCAGCTCGCCGCCGAAGGCGCTAGCGTCGCCTGCCTGGGCCGCACCGTCAGCCAGCTACAGACGAAGTCGCGGCGCAGTATCCGCGACCAGGGCGGCGAAGCCTCGTCGTCACGTGCCGACGTCTCCCAGCCCGACCAGATGCAGGCGCCGTGCAACAGACGGCCGACGCCTGGGGTCGCATCGACATCGTCGTCGCCAACGCCGGCATCAATGGCGTCTGGGCCCCGGAGAAGACATCACGCCCGAAGAGTGGGACCAGACCCTGGACATCAACCTCAAAGGCACCTTCCTCACCGTGAAGTACGCGCTGCCCTGGCTAAAGAAACAGGGCGGCTCCGTCATCGTCGTCTCGTCCGTCAATGGCACGCGCATGTTCAGCAACAGCGGCGCCTCCGCCTACTGCCAGCTCCAAGGCCGCTCAAGTCGCCTTCACCAAGATGATGGCCCTGGAACTTGCGCCCCACAAGGTGCGCGTCAACTGCATCTGCCCCGGCTGGCATCACCACCGAAATCGGCGACAACACCTACATGCGCAACATAGACAGCGATCCGCTATCCCGTCGAGTATCCCGGCGGGCTTATCCCGCTCACGCACGGCAAGCCGGTACCAGCGAACAGGTGCGGCCAGCTGATCCTATTCCTTGCCTCGGACGCGTCGGATCATATCACCGGCACCGAAATGTGGATCGACGGCGCAGAGTCGCTGCTTCAAGGCTAAACGATTCTTGCGGGAAGCAGCGTAGCCACCGCTCTTTGGACACGACGGCACACGAGTATCCTAGAAGAGTTCGACCGAACCACCATGATGACGTTCGCGTCATCATGGACTTGAATGAGGAGTAGTGCATGGAACTCAAGGACGCGTAGCCCTCGTCACCGGCGCCGGCTCCGGCATCGGCAAGGCAGCGCACAGAATACTCGCGCGCCAAGGGCGCCAAGTCGCCTGCCTCAGCCGCACCGAAAGCCAGCTGCAGCAGGTCGTCGCCGAAATTGAAGACGCGGCGGCGAGGCCATCGCCCTCGTCGCCGACGTCCGCGAGCCGACCAGATGCAGGCACGCCATTGCACGGACTCGTCGAAGCCTGGGGCCGTATCGATATCGTCGTCGCCAACGCCGGCGTCAACGGCGTCTGGGCTTCGCTGGAAGAGCTAACCGTCGACGAGTGGGACACGACGCTGGACATCAACCTCAAGGGCACCTTCCTCACACTCAAGTACGCTCTGCCCTGGCTGAAGAAAGCAGGCGGCTCCGTCGTCGTCGTCGCCTCGGTCCTCGGCACGCGCATCTTCAGCTTCCCCGGCGTCACCGCCTATGGTTGCTCGAAGGCCGCCCAACTCGCCTTCACCAAGATGACGGCCCTCGAGCTCGCGCCGCACAATGTCCGCGTCAACTGTATCTGCCCCGGCTGGATCGAGACCGAGATCAGCGACAACACGTCTTGCCGCAACCTCGAGAGCCTAGGCTATCCCGTCAAGTATCCCGCAGGGCATCGTCCCGCTCACCGACAGGCAAACCCGGCTCACCGGATCAGGTAGCCGAACTGATCTCTTCCTCGCCTCCGACGCCTCCGACCATATCACGGGCACCGAGATGTGGATCGACGGCGCACAGTCGCTGCTCCAGGGCTAGATACGGCATCTTCTCGAGTGACGAAACGGACCACCGGAGATATCAGGACAGCACCAGGAAAGGACAGCGCACATGAAAATCACAAAGGTCACGCCCATGACCATGGGCACCGACTGGCGCAATATCACCTTCGTCAAAGTCGAGACCGACGAAGGGCTCACCGGCGTCGCCGACGTCCGCGCCCTCAACCGCACCGAGACCGTGGTCGGCTATCTGTCCGAGTCCGTGCCCCGCTACGTGCTCGGCGCAGACCCGTTCGAGATCGAGTCCCTCGTCCACCGCATGTCGCTGCAGGACTTCGGCCGCGCCGGCGAGGTCGTCATGACCGGCGTCGCGCTCATCGAGATCGCCTGCTGGGACATCGTGGGCCAGGCCCTGGGTCAGCCCGTCTATCGCCTGCTTGGCGGCGCGGTGCGCGACAAGATCAAGGCCTACGCCAACGGCTGGTACACCGTCGAACGCACGCCGGACGAGTTCCACGCAGCGGCCACCCGCGTGGTCGAGCGCGGCTATCTCGCCCTCAAGTTCGACCCGTTTGGCGCCGGCTTCTACGAAATCGAACGCGCCGAGAAACGCCGCGTCGTCTCCCTCGTCGAGGCCGTCCGCGACGCCGTCGGTCCCGACGTCGACATCCTCATCGAGATGCACGGTCGCTTCAACCCTGTCACCGCCATCGAGATGGCCAACGAGCTCGCTCCCTTCAAACCGAGCTGGTACGAAGAGCCTACGCCGCCCGAAAACCTGGCCGCGCTCAAGAAGGTGGCCGACGCCATTGCGCCGCTAGGCATCCCCATCGCCACCGGCGAACGGCTGCACACGCCCTTCGAGTACCGTGAGCTCTTCGAGTTGCAGGCCGCCGACATCATCCAGACCGACATCACCCATTTCGGCGGCATCCTGAACACCAAGAAGCTGGCGGCCTGGGCCAACGCCTACTACATGCTCATCGCGCCCCACAACGTCGGCGGCCCTGTCTCTACCGCGGCCGCGCTGCACCTGGCCGCGTCCACGCCCAACTTCAAGATTCAGGAGTATTTCAACGACTTCGCAGAATCCTACGTCCAGGAAGCCGCCACGGGCTTGCCCAAGGTCGTCGACGGCTACTTCGCCCTGCCGGAAGGGCCGGGCCTCGGTCTGACGCTCAACGAGGATGTCATCGAAGCCCATCCCCAGCCGCGATGTCCACTTCAACCTCTTCGCCGAGGATTGGCACAAACGCAGCGTCTGACCGCCGTCCGCCAATCCCCATTGATTCATGGATCAACACAGCCGGGTCTCCCGATGGGGACCCGGCTGTCACATGCAAACGCCGATCGACTTCGTAGCCTATGTGTCCAGCTTGGCCTGCATCACGAGACGATAGTTGTTCACCACGAACATCCCATAAAGTCCCGGCAACACGAACAACAGCACAATTCCGATCTTGCCGACAGCGAACATGCCCAGCGCGGCCATGCTGACCAGCCCCACTGTATTCATCGCATGACGGCTGGACAAGATCGCCCCGTTGCGCGCAGCAACGAGCCGCGCCCAGGTCATGGTCAGCAAGTAACGGATACGCGTACAGCGCGATGGAGCAGGCCACGGCAAGCGCCAGCAAATTCGCAAATAGAGCAAGCCACATCGCCGGAGATACATGCTCCTGGCGGAACGCCGGTGCGATCAGCCGCGCAGCGAACAGGGGAATCACAAACAGCAGGCTTAGGCGTACGCTGGGCATCCACAACCGGGCGAATGCACGCGGCATCCGGCGCAGTGACGCCGGCCGCTCGG
The DNA here is from genome assembly GCA_963752485.1 of uncultured Chloroflexia bacterium. Classification (GTDB taxonomy): domain Bacteria; phylum Chloroflexota; class Anaerolineae; order Caldilineales; family Caldilineaceae; genus JASGTU01. The sequence goes on along the minus strand of CAVVYP010000003.1, from coordinate 591,536 downwards.
CTGCCACATCGCCCAGCAGATCCACCAGTACGGCCCACGCCGGCGAGACCAGCAGCGCCGCAGCCACTAGCGCAAGCGACGCCAAATCGAGAAAGGCCAGCACAGCCGCAGGCACACACGCAACAGCAAACACAAGGCCGCCGGCAATCACCAACGGCAAGTTCTCCCACGTCTGGCGGGCGGTCACGGGCACGAAATTGAGCGCGCTCAGCGGCTCCACCTCTTCAACCACGCCGCATCAGCCCTTCAAGCCTGTCAACGCAATCCCGCGAATCACGAAGCGCTGCGCCACCAGGAAAAAGAGCAACACCGGAAATATGGAGATCATGATCCCGGCAAGCACCTCTGCCCGGTTGCCCATCCCCATGTAGCCGGCCAACTGGACGATCGCGATGGGAAACGTGTACTTGTCCCGATCTCGCAGATAGAGCAGGGGCCCCAGGAAATTGTTCCATGAAGCCAGGAACGTGAAGATGCCCAGCGCCGACAGCCCCGGCCCGATCAACGGCAGCATCACCTGCCAGAAGATGCGGAAGTAGCCGGCGCCGTCGATCTTCGCCGCATCCATCAATTCGCCCGGCAACGTCAAGAACTGTTGGCGCAGCAGGAACGCGCCGAACGCGCTGGTCAACGCCGGCAAGATCAGCGCCAAGTGGGTGTTCATCAGCCCCAGGTTCTTGATGACGATGAACGTAGGCACCATGATCACCGTCCACGGCACCATCATGGACGCCAGAAATGCGAAGAACAGGAAATCTCTGCCGGAAACCGCAGCCGAGCAAAGGCAAAGGCGGCCATCGAACACGTCAATAACTGTGCCGCGGTAATGAGTCCCGCAATCTTGACGCTGTTCCAGAAAAACAGAAGAAACTCAATATCCGGCGACGTAATCACAGCCACGTAGTTCTGCCAATGGAAGGCTGTCGGCCAGAAGTCCGGCGGCAGGTTGAAGGAATCCTTCGGATCGCGCAGCGAAGTCGAAAACATCCAGCTTATCGGCGCAAACTCGATCACTGCCGCCGCAATGAGGAATCCCCATACCACGAACTCACCGGCATACCCCAGCAGCCGCTTATTTGTCTGCGAAGCCGGTCCCCTGTCTGGAGGCGGCGATTGAGACGATGGTGATGTACCCTGCAAGGTCGTCATCGGCAACAGCTCCAACTAACATGCGAGCAACTATTCATAGTGGACCCACCGGCGAGAGAAGGCGAACTGCGCCAACGTCAGCAGGATCAGAAGTCCAAACAGCGTCATGGACAATGCCGACGCGTAGCCCATCTCGAACCGCCGGAACCCGGCCTCATAGATATAGAGCACGATCAAACGCGAAGCATCGCCCGGCCCCCCGCCCGTTAGCACCCATGCGTTGTCAAACACCTGGGCCGCGCCGATCAGCGAAATCACGATCGCAAAGAATGCCGTGGGCGTGATCAACGGCAGCGTGACATGGCGCATGAGCTGCAAACGATTGGCCCCGTCGATCCTCGCCGCCTCATACAGCGATTCGGGGATTCCCTGCAGTCCTGCCAGGTAGAGCACCATCAGGAAGCCGATGCTTTTCCACACATCGTAGAGGATGACCGAACGCAGCGCCCACTGGCTGCTGCTCAACCACGGAATCGGGTCCATACCGATCTGCGTCAGCAGATAGTTGACGACGCCCCGGTCCTGTGTCAGCAAATACTGCCACACCAGCGCCAGCGATGCTGTGGTAGTCAACACTGGGAAAAAGATGGCCGTGCGCAAGAGATAGCGGGGCAATGCGTGCATCTGCCGGTTGACGCCCATTGCCAACAGCAACCCCAGCAAATTGTTTAGGAAGCGTCGCCCCAATGACGAAGATGGCCGTGTTTCCATAGATCGTGAGAAGTCGCTTGTCTCCGAACATCCGAGTGATGTTCTGAAGCCCGATCCACTCGGGTGGAGACAAAATGTCGTAACTCATGAACGCAAGAAAGACCGACGCCACGATCGGTGCAATCAAGAATATCGCCAACGCAATGAACGCCGGCGCAATGAATAGATAGCCGGCAAGCGTCTCCCGCCCATGTACGCCCGCAATACGAGACCGGCGCTCACTGACTGCGGCCGTCACGGCTTCACTCTGTACAGTCGACTGCATGGAGCAGACCCTCCCGAAAGATCGTGCTTCGCCAGAGACTGCGCCAGGGGCAAATCACGCGCATCTTAGATGCAAGTGATCGCGCTCCCTGGCGCATCTAGGCAGACCGGCCGTCCCAGTCACAGGTCGAGTACATCTCAAGCTAGGACTTTCATTCCTGCCTGCGCAGGATATACCAGTTACCCTGCACCTTCCGCCCCCAACCCGAGATACGCCCGACCAGCCAAGCCCAGCCGGCCGGATATCCTATGCCTTCAGTTTGTCCATCTCCGGCTGCAATTCTTCGTGGCAAGCCATCACAGCCTCTTCAACGCTCGTCTCACCGTTCCAAATCGTCTCCAGATGGCGATTCACGATCGGCTCGATCACGTTGAAGTTCGTCGGAGAAGGCACCGTCCTCGCCCCGTCGAGAGATTCGTAGAAGATCGCCGTATTCGGAGGGCCATACTCCGCAAACACCGGCATCTCCGCCACCGAACGCAGGGCGGGTATGTTGCCACCCAACTGCACCATGTCGATCGAAGCGTCCTTGTTGGACAGGAACTTCACGACCTCCCATGCCGCCTGGTCGTCCTCTGCCGACGAAGCAAGACCCCAGCCGTCCGTGCCCGCCACTGTGGTTGTCGAGCCCGAGCGGTACGGCTGGTATTGCAGATCGTAGGTGTCGAATTCCGCTTCCAGCGAACCGCCGATGCACCAGCGCCCGCAAGTACGCATGACCAAGTTACCCGCATGGAACTGCGCCCATTCGTCCCAGCCCGCAGGGTTCGGGGACACCTTGTGCTCCAGGATCAGGTCGGCCAGGAATTGCAGCGTATCGCTCACCTTCGGGTCTAGCATGTTGGAATCGGCCCAGTCGTCGGTCAGCACGGACGTATCGTTGCGGAAGAACCAGGCGTGCATGCCGAACATGCCGGAGCCCCAGAACGAATAGCCGTATCGGTCATCCGCCGAGCCCGACACGCGCGACACCTTCTGCGCAGTCGCCAGGAAATCATCCCATGTCCAGATCCTCGGCCGGCGGCTCCAGCCCTTCCTCCTCAAAGATGGCCGTGTTGTAATACATGACCATGTTGTTCCAGGAGAACGGATACTCGATCTGCTGGCCGTCCACCTGCATCATCTCGCGCAACGTCACGTGAACATCGTCCATGAGAATCTGCTGCGCCTCTGTGTCGGCCTCGAAGAACGGATCCAGCGACACGAGGATTCCCTTGTCAGCGAGCAGACGCAGCCCTTCGATCGCGATCATGATCACGTCGAGCTTTTCGCCGCCGGCAATCTGCGTCACGATCAAGTCCGAGTAGCCGGACCATCCTTGGTCGCCGATCTGCGTCTGTGTCACAGCCAAGTCGATGTTCGGCAATTGCTCCGTGGCGCGTTCCAGCGCGTTGTCCCACGTGTTGATCGGCATCTGCGAAGTCGCCACGATCGCGACTTTCTCCGCAGAAGGCGCCGCACTCTCGCCTCCTGACGGGGCCGCCGCCGGCGCACAGGCTACGGCAACCGCGCCCGCCATGGTGATGGCAGACAAGCGCAGCATCTCTCTGCGCGTAACCTTCCTCGTCGTATCGGGTTTCTGAACAGACATCGTGGGCTCTCCTCCCATAGTACTGATGACCAAGAAAACACCGGTGATTCAGTGAATACAAACGCAAACCTGCATGCGTTCACTCAACGTGGGAAAGAAACTGCGAATTGGCACAGCAGTTGTGCAAAGCCGGCCGGGCGACCGCAGTCGCCGTGGTGTGAAGACACGGCAAACTCGGCGCTATCTTTATGCCGGTATCCTGATCGGTCTCGACAGTGCATATTTGCAGTGTGAAGCGTTGAACGTGGAGGCGCTAGACGTACTCGAAATCCAGAATGCCAAGCCGGAAGTAGCTGCGGCACGGGAATGCGTCCACTCGGCGACAACACGTCCGGAGGGTAAATGGATTTGTCGGCAGCGCTCGAATGAGAGGATTATCCCACAGGTAGACAGGCTGGACAAGGCGAAACGTTCTCTCCAAACGGAGCAAAACCGCCGGCGCAATTATCTCTGCAAATTCAAGTAACCATGCGTGCGAATTTGTGATGCCGCCGTCATCTCCGTCTTCTGCGTGGCGCTTTGTACGCCGCTTTCGTCACTGGTCCGACAGCTTGAGCGCCAGCCCGGGACACGGACAGCGGTGGTCAGGCCGATACGGACGCCGCCTTCTTCGGCAGGAAGAACACGCCCGGCACCGCAAAGAACGCCGCCAGCGCCGCCACCGTAAAGGCCAACGTCAACCCATACCGGTCGGCCAGAAGCCCCACAACCAGAATCGCCGCCGCCCGCAACAGGAAATTCATCGACATGAAGATTCCGTTCGCCACGGCGCGATTGTCCGGGAACTGGTCCTGTACGATCGCCAGCATCACCGGCATCGTGGAAATCGCCGTCAGTCCCAGACCCGCCAGCAGAATCACCGGCATCCACGCCGGCCCATACAACATCGCCAGCAACAGGATCGGCGCAATGGTCAGAATGACATAGAGCACGCGCGAACGGCCCAAGCGGTCGCTCAACGTGCCCGTTAGCAGAGCGCCGGCCACGCCCGCCCCCTCCAGAATCGTCAGCGCCGCCGCCGCCAACCAGAGGCTGACGTCCAGCTCGTCGCGCATGAAAATCGGCAAATAGGTCGTCACAGCCACCGCCAGAAGAGCCTTGGCGCCCATGATCCACGCCAGGGCCGGATACACGCGCCGCGCGGTCGGCCACATATGTGATAGCCCTGCCGCCTTCTGGTCCGCCGGACGCGCCGCCACGGTGTGCAGACCCCAATACAGCACCGCCGACGTCAGCCAACCGATGATGGCCAACCGCCATAGGCCGTCCAAGCCCCAGCAGCGCGACGCCCGTCATCACCACGATCGGGCCCAGCGCCCGCCCCAGCTCACCCGACGCCATGAACACACTCATGCCCATGCCTACACGGTTCCCGGACGTGCGCGCCACCATGGCCGGGGCCGGCGCATGGAATGCGGCGATGCTGACGCCCACCGCCAGTAGAAGCATCACCAGTAGCATGTAGTCGGGCGCATAGCCGATCAAGCTCATCAGCGTCGCGGTCGTTGCCGGCGCAAGAATCACGAAATAGCGCAGACTGATTCGGTCCGCCAGATACCCGATAAAGGGCGTCAGCAGGCTGGGCAACTGTGTGAAGATCGCCAGGCCGCCTGCGCCCGTATAGCCGATCGCCAGCGTATCCCGGATGATCGGCAGCAGCGGAGCCAGGAACGCGGCAAACGAGTCGTGCACGAAATGCCCGCCTGCGATCGTGAATACCTGGCCAGTCTGGAACTCACTGCTCTCGCGGGAGCTTGCCACGGTGGATGCCGGACGCGCGGGCAGGGGTCTGGTCGTCATGAGAAGTTTCCGCTCGATTCTGTTGGTGATGTCATTTCAGCGCAAGCGCAAATGGCATGTCCGAGGGCGTCGAACTGTCGATACGGGAACGAGCCTCGCTGTGCACCGCACAGAATATCCGAATCCGTCTTTTTCTGCACATGCGCCGTGCGGTATAGTACGATGCACAGGGGTGAAGCACGCAGGCATGAATTCTCGGATCAATCTGAACAGGCTGCGCAGGTCCACCGGATTGGTGCGGTCACTACTCATCTACTACGGGAGACCGGACCGGGACCGGCGACTCGCCCGATTCTATCGCGCTCTTGTCGGTCCGGGCGATCTCTGCTTCGACATCGGCGCACACGTGGGCGCGCGCGTGCGGCTGTGGAATCGGCTTGGCGCACGCGTTATCGCCGTGGAGCCCCAGCCGTTGTTCGCCCAGTGGCTGCGTCGCCAGTTTGGCGCCTCGTCCCAGGTAGTCCTGGTGGAGGCCGCTGTCGCCGCGCAGCCGGGCATTGTCACGCTTCATGTCAGCGAACGCACGCCGACCGTAAGCAGCCTGTCGCTCGAGTGGATGCAGCGCGTGCGTGCAACGGATTCATTTTCCGCCGTCCATTGGGACTCAACCGTACGCGTGCCTGCCACCACACTGGATGACCTCATCGACCAGTATGGCCTGCCGTCCTTCTGCAAGATCGACGTGGAAGGCTACGAACACGAAGCCTTGCTCGGACTCTCGCGTCCATTGCCGGCACTGTCCGTCGAGTACATCCCCGCCGCCCGGGAGATCATGCTCGCATGCATAGACCGTCTTGCCGAACTCGGCGACTACGCCTACAACTGGACCGTCGGCGAAGAGCATGTCTGGCAATCCGCGTCCTGGTTGCGCCTGCATGATATTCGTCACATGCTCGAAGTGATGCCGGTTGATGCGAACTCCGGCGACATCTACGCGCGGGCTGCAGAACCCCGCGCCGCCGGCTCCAACTGCCGTGGATTCACCGCCAAGACTCTAGACCGATGCCGAGGAGCCCCCGCCATGTCTACCGTCTACACTGACTCGGACGCGCAGGCAGACGCCCGCCGCAGAACCGTTCTCGTCGCCGTGGTCAACAACGCGTCCGATCTGCAACGCATCGCCTCCGAAGGATGGTATCGCATCCCGCAGCGCAGGGCCCCCCGCCGTGTGGGCGCCGACTACCTCGCCTTCTACCAGACCGGCAAGTTCAAGGACCGGCCGGAAGCCCAGTCCATCACCTACTTTGCGTCCACGCGTCGCTATAGGCTCATGACCCGCCGCGAGCTCCTGCCGGATGAAGCTGACCATCCCCGCGCCGACGACTACTACTTCCGCATCGACATCGGCCCCTTGCAGCGGCTGGAGCGCCCGATCCCCTCAGCCACGTTGCGCCGCATCACCTTCATTCACACTACGCTGCACCGCCTGTACACTGCTACCGACGTGCGCGACCTGTTCTATCGGGAAGACCCTTTCGACAAGCTCTGGCACACGCTGCGCAGCAACCGTCTGCGGCCCATGGCCAACCGCATCGTCGAAGAATGGCCCGTGGATATCACCCTCCGCGCCCGCGGCGGATACCTGGGCATCCGCTGCTCCAACGACCCGGACACCCGGACAAACGAAGTTCATCAGATTCCCGCGCCCGACCGCTGGGAGATCCTTTGGCTGCCGCCGGACGAGTTGGAGAACGACATGGACGGCTGCCTGCGAAACATCGGCTCCAAACTGATCAGCCTGGGCGGCTCGGAACTGAACGTAGACTGAACCTCGAGGAGAGTATGACGAATCACCGCTTTCACCCATCGAAGCAGTACACAACCCACGAGCACACGCTTCGTGCGTCGACGCGGGTGCTGGTCGGCGCACTCGCCCTCGCGCTCCTTCTCAGCCTTCAGTCGGCGACGCCTGCCACTGCGAAGTCGCTTTCAGAGACCGATTCGCCCGGAGACGCACGCGCAGGCTCCCAAACCACGACGCACGACGTCTATCTTCCACAATTGGCGGCAGCACGCGAACATGCGGCTGTTTGCCCGACTGTGTCAAGCGCCGACTACGGCTCTGTGCCCGTAGCGGGACCGCGCACAGACCGCCCTCCACACCTGCACGCGGACCTCAACCTCAGCCTGCCGCGGCTATTCGACTGTTTCACGACCGCTAGTTCTCGTCGACATCAACGGCCAGGCCGACCCCGACGCTCCCCAACTGTCCGCCGTCTCAAACGCAGCGGCCAGGCTGGAATTCGTGGAAACGCATCGGGTCAACGAGTGGGATTGGGCCTGCGAGGTAGAGCACGGCTGTCGCGGGGAACCCATCACCAGTCCGCCTGTCACGCTGCTTTCGCTGGCGTCTCGACGGGGAGCCCCGGTCCGTACGCCGACACGAAACGCCGAAATCTACACGGGAGGATACGTGGCGCTCGTGCTCTATGCAGAAGAACGCCGCATCACGCTCACCTACACGCGTGGGGATTCTGCTGCAGTTGGATATGTTGTACACATTGAGGACTTCTGTGTCGACCCGGCGCTTCTGGCCCTGTACGAGGAGCTACACGCGGCGGGTCGTTCGCGGCTGCCCGCACTGCACAGCCTCGAACAGCTCGGCACAGGGAATGGACGCCCATTTGAAGATCGCAATTCGCGACACTGGCTCCTTCATGGACCCACGCTCGCGCAAAGATTGGTGGAAGGGCTTCTAGGTGGTGGCCGCGATCGGCAAGCCGGCTCTGCCTCGGCTGCGACGACAGTGGGCGCTGGCCGCATCGCTTGCACTTCTCTCTCTGCTCGCCGGGAATCGGCTACTGGCCGCTTCCTCCTTCGCCCCCTACGCCACGCGTTGGCTGATGCTCGCCGCCGCCGTCAGCGCCGTCGTCCTCGCCATCCTGTGGCGCTCACTGCCCCACAACCATCGCTCCGGTGAGCGCACGCTGTTCCCGACCCTCGGCCCCGCCACCTGGCTCACATTTCTTTCCGGCCTGCTCGTATCCTGGCTTGCGGGCTTCCTGTTCAGTCCGTGGCCCGCCGGATGGCTGGCCTGGCTGCCCGCGCTGCTCTATCTGACCTCCCGCATTATCGACCTCTTCGACGGGTACGTCGCCCGCCGCACCCGTCGCGCCACCGTCGCGGGAGCCATGCTCGACATCGAATTCGACGGACTGGGCCTGCTCATCGCCGTGGCGCTTGCCGTGCAATATGGCCAGATTCCCGTCTGGTACCTTCCACTCGCCGTCAGTCGCCAGCTCTTCGTGGCCGGCATGTGGTGGCGCACACGCCGCGGCAAGACCGTCCATGAACTGCCGCCCAGCGACAACCGGCGCATCACCGCCGGCTGCCAGACCAGTTTCATCGCTGTCGTGCTCTGGCCGATTCTGTCGCCGCCCGCAACGTCGCTGGCCGCGGCAGTGTTCGCCATCCCGCTGCTCGCCAGCTTCGGACGCGACTGGCTAGTCGTCTCGGGCGCGATCGATGCCGGCTCGCCAACCTACCAGCGGGTTCGAGATGTTGCCAAGCGAATCGCGGAATGGTGGCTGCCGTTCGCAGCTCGCGTTGCAGGAACGGCGACTGCCGTGATTCTACTGCTTCGCGCTGCGCCAAACTTCACCACATGGGAGGTGTACTTCTACGGCTTCGGTCTGCAAGACCTACGAACCGCCGTAACAGTTGCGGCGGCAATTTCCGCCGTCTCCCTGCCGTTCTTCGCGCTGGGCATCGTAGGCCGTCTGGCCGCCATCGTCGTCTTCGGCCTGGCTACGCTGGACATACAGGCGTCCGGACTACTCTGGAACAGCAACGCTCTGTTGCTCATCTGCGCAATCGTCGTCTTCCACTTCGGCAGCGGCTGCTGCGCTCTGTGGCAGCCGGAAGAACCGCTCCTGCACACGCGCATGGGCGAGCAAGAGACGCCGTCCGACTGACGCCGTGGGGTAGCCTACTCAGCCCGTCCCACCCGCATTTCCGCCGACGCCCAGCTCCTCGGCGTCGTCCTGCATGGCGCTCAACACCCGCGCCACGTGCTCATCAAAATCCACGCCCAGCTCCTCGATATAGCGCATGTTCTCCTCACGGTCGATGGCCTCCGTGAATTTGCGGTTTCGCCACTTCTTCTTCACCGACGAAACCTTCACGTTGCGCAGGTCTCGGTCCGGCCGCACATATGCACAGGCCAGGATCAGACCCGTTAGCTCGTCGCACGCTAGCAGCGCCTTGTCCAGCAAGCTCTCCCGCGGCACGCCCAAGAACGGTGGCGTGCGCCTCCACTGCATGGATCATCTCCGGCGGGTAGTCGTTCTCCCGGAACAAGCGCAGCTCCGTGCGCGGGTGGCCGTTCACCGCGTCCTCCATATCAGGATGGCGCTCGTAGTCCAGGTCATGCAAGAGACCGGTAATGCCCCATAGCTCCTCGTCCTCGCCATAGAAGCGCGCATACCCGCGCAAGGCAGATTCCACCGCCAGATTGTGGCGACGCAGGCTCTCCGACTCCACCCACTCGTACAACAGGGCAAGCGCCTCTTCACGGCTGGGCAACGGCATCGCACATTCCTTTCCGGTTGTTTTCAGCATCTTCCGAGGTGCTCGACACGGGCAACCCTCGCCTTCAAAAGCCCGCGACTTCCCGATAGATCGAAACGGGGGCGGCGCTTGGCTGCGCCGCCCCCAGTATACATCCATCCCGACAGGATGGGTGCAGGACTTACATCATGCCGCCCATGCCCGGATCCATCGCCGGGGCCCTCTCAGGCTCCGGAATGTCGGTGACCAGAGCGGAGGTGGTCAGGATCATGGCTGCGATGGAGCAGGCATTCTCGACCGCGCTGCGGGTAACCTTGGCGGGATCGATGATGCCCGCTTCCAGCATGTCCACGTAGTCGTTCGCCAGCACGTCATAACCCGTGTTGAACTTGCCGTCGGCATGCAGGGCGCGCACACGCTCGATCACGACCGGGCCGTCCAGGCCGGCGTTGCTGGCGATCATGCGCATCGGCTCTTCCAGCGCGCGGCGCAGGATGTTCACGCCTGTCGCAGCGTCGCCCTCAAGCTCGAATCTTGTCCAGCGAAGGCACGGCATTGATCAGCGCCACACCGCCGCCGGGCACGATGCCCTCTTCCACAGCCGCTCGCGTCGCGCTCAGCGCATCCTCGACACGGTGCTTCTTTTCCTTCAGCTCGGTCTCGGTCGCTGCGCCCACACGAATGATGGCAACGCCGCCGGCCAGCTTGGCCAGGCGTTCCTGCAGCTTCTCGCGATCGTAGTCGCTCGTGCTGGCGTCGATCTCGGCGCGGATCTGGTCGATGCGACCCTTGATGTCCTCGGTAGCGCCGGCGCCGCCCACGAACGTGGTGGTGTCCTTGGTGCTGACCACCTTGGTGGCACGACCCAGGTCCTCGAGCATCACGGACTCCAGATTGCGGCCCAGTTCCTCGGTGATCACCTGCCCGCCGGTCAATCGTTGCGATGTCACGCAACATTGCCTTGCGGCGGTCGCCAAAGCCAGGGGCCTTGATAGCCAGCGCATTGACCATGCCGCGCAGCTTGTTCAGCACCAGCGTAGCCAGCGCCTCGCCGTCCACGTCCTCGGCAACCACGATGAACTCGCGCTTGCCGATCTGGACCAGCTTCTCAAGAATCGGAACGATGTCGCTGGCGCTGCTGATCTTCTTGTCCGTGATCAGAATGTACGGATCCTCGACCTCAGCTTCCATGCGCTCGGAGTTGGTGACGAAGTAGGGGCTCAGGTAACCGCGGTCGAGCTGCATACCCTCGACGTACTCGGTCTCGAACTCCAGACCCTTGCTCTCCTCGACGGTGATCACGCCGTCCTTGCCGACCTTGTCCATTACCTCGGCGATCAGGTCACCGATCTGCGGTATCGGCTGCGGAAATGCTCGCCACCTGTGCGATGCTTTCCTTGCCGCTGACCGGCGTCGCCATGTCACGCAGCGCCTGCACGATCTCGTCGCGACCGGCCTCGATGCCACGCTTCAGCAGCATGGGATTGGCGCCCGCCGTCACGTTCTTCAGACCCTCGTTGACGATGGACTGCGCCAGAACTGTGGCGGTCGTCGTGCCGTCGCCGGCCACGTCGTTGGTCTTGGTTGCGGCTTCCTTCAGAAGCTGCGCGCCCATGTTGGCAAACGGATCCTCAAGCTCGATTTCCTTGGCAACCGTCACGCCGTCATGCGTAACCGTCGGGCTGCCCCACTTCTTGTCCAACGCCACGTTGCGGCCCTTCGGCCCCAGCGTCGTCTTGACCGCATTCGCCAGCGCGTCGACGCCCTCTTTCAGGCTCCTACGGGCAGCATCTTCAAAAACAATCTGTTTCGCCATATTTCAATCTCCTCAAAGTAAGGTATTGCCTGTCGTCTTGACCGGTCGTCACTTCTGCCACGCCATCCGGCTGGGGCAGCAGCTACTTTTTGCCGTTCTCCACGATCGCCAGAATGTCTGTCTCCTTCACGATCAGATATTCCTTGCCTTCGAGCTTGATGCTAGTGCCGGCGTAACGCGCGTATAGCACGGTATCGTCGACTTTCACTTCCATCTCGATACGCTCGCCCGATTCCTTGCGTGCGCCCGGACCCGCAGCGATTACCTTACCCTGCTGCGGCTTTTCCTTTGCCGTCTCCGGCAAGAAAATACCGGTCGTCGTCACGTCTTCCTGACTCAATGGGTGCAACGACCACACGGTCTCCCAGAGGGCTTCAAATTCATGGTGTTTCCTCCTTAACCGAATTTCTTTGATACGCTACTGATACTTGTCGATTGTCGACTCTGTCGATTTGATTGCTCACGCAAACTCGTTAGCACTCCAGTCTTTCGAGTGCTAACGAGCATAATACTCTATCCCCATTGCGTCTGCAAATCTTATCGCACTCAGTATAGCCCGTTTTCGCCCGATTGTTCGCTAGAATCGCGTAAACGTTGTGTTAGAAAATCATTTGCGCGGTGAGACCCCAGCTCGACCTCGAGCGCGTGCACTAACCGGCGTCCACCGTTTCCGGCACTACCTCCGGTGCGACGGAACCAATGTACTCCAGCATCTCCTCTTCCTCGCGCATATAGTCCAGCAACTGGAAAGCGGCATAGAGATCTCGGCTCTGCGTGAAATATGCGTACGCCCGCTCATAATCGCCCTGCTCCAACGAGACATGACCGAGATTGTGCAAGGTCGCGGCCATGTCCGTCCACGCGCCCCGCTGCTCGGAAAGGTTCTGGTCCAGGCTCGTACCACTTCAAGGCGGCGTCAAAATCGCCTTGCGCAAAGCTCACTGAACCCAGATTGTTGTAACACGTACTGATGCCCGTCGCGTCGTCGATGCGCCGGAAATTGTCCAGCGCACGCAGATACGCGTCCTTGCGCCTCGTCAAGCTGGTCCATCCCCTCCATGGCCAAGCCCATGCTGTTGAACGCGCTGGCGATCTGCTGCACATTGTTCATGCGCATCGAGATGCGCAACGCCTGCTGATACTCGCGCAACGCCTCGTCGAAGTCCTGCATGCCATAGAACGCGCTGCCCAGGTTCATGTGCGTCGTCGCCACGCCATACTGATCGCCCAACTGCGCCACGCATGCGAAAGCAGCCCGAAAATAGGCCAGCGCCTGCCGCGGTTGATCCAGGATGCGCCACGACGTGCCCAGGTCCGTGTACGCGTAGGCCAGCTCATCGAGCTGGTCTCCCCGATCCAGAATCGCGGCGCCGCGCTTGAGCCACTCGACAGCTTCCTCCACGCGGCTAATGAAGAACAAGTGCCGCCCGACATTTACCAGTAGCCACGCATAGTTGCGCAGATCGCCCAGCGCCAGCGCCGCCACGGCGCCCGTCGAAAGCCAGCGCAGCGTGCCCGGCGGATGTCGCCAGATACGCGTAATGCGCCAACGCCAGGGCGTAGTCGCGGGCCAGACGCAGGTCACCCAGGTGCTCCCGCGCCTCACTGGGCAGTTCGAGCCCCGTGTCGTCGATTTCCGGCTGCGAGACCATCTCCAGCGCGGGCGTCTCCCACAGCCTGTCAATGCGTTCCGCACACCAGTCTGCACCCCGGTATACATTGCCCCATTCCGTGTCGACCTCCGGCCACCGGTCCACTGGCAGGTACTGATACTTCTCCGCCAGGTCCACGTAATAGGATGAGTGTCTTCGGTCCCAGTCCTCGCCCAACAGGATCGCGTTCTGTTCCACATAGGAACGCACGAATGGGTGCATGATGATGCGCTCGTGGAAAGCGTCGTGGTCGATCAGCGCTCGATCTTGCAGCGCCATCAACGTCGTGCCCAGTTCGCGAGGCGTGCCCAAACCCGACCAGAACAACTCGCGCATGGCAGCCAGCGATGCGCCGCCGGCCGCGCTCACCAGCCGGTTCAGCAGCGGCCCCGCCTCCGGATGAATCGACGCGAAGTTCTCCACGGCAAAGGCGGCCAACTCCTCCGCACCCACCGCCCCGTCGGCGCCGGCCACGCTGCCTAGCAATGCGCTCAAGTCGTCCCACTCGTAGTCCAGCATCAGCCCCAGCAGCAGACGCATCACGTACGGTCTGCCAAGCGACAGCGCATAGAGCTCCTCCACCGCGGACAAGGCGCTGTCGCGCACATCCCTCGGCGCCCGGTTCCGAATGAACTGCGGCAACTCGTCCGGCGTCAGCCCCACCAGGCGAAAGTGCTGGAACTGCACAAGCGACTCAATCGCCGGGTGAAAGTCACGGCTAATCATCAAAATGCGCGAGTTGCCGCCCGCCTCGTCGAGATGGGCGATGATGTCCACGATGACGGCGATCTCTTCGTCGCTGGCGTCGGACAGTTCATCCAGGACCAGTAGCCGTTTGCGCCGGTAGAGCTGCTCCAAAATGCTGATGCCCCAGCGGTCCTCGCTGATACGCGTCAGCGTCGTGCCAAACACGGTATCCATCGTGCGCACGATGTCATACAACCGGAAGCGGTTCATGCCCGCCGCGCCCACGCGCACAATGCCGTCCTCGAAGTAGTGGAAGTTGTTCCACGCCGCTGCAGTCGCCAGGGCGCTCTTGCCGTCGCCCTGCTCGCCGCTAATCGCGATCGCCGGCAGGTCGTCGCCCCCCGTCATCCACTCGTGAAGCTGGAGCAACTGCGCGCGCCGGCCGGCAAAGCCTTCCAACCGGTAGAGGCCAAGATTATGAGGCGTCGTGTGTGCCGGTTCGTTAGTCATGGTACGCCCTGAGCAAGAATTCCGGTCCTGTCTTTGCTAGCTTCGCTGCGCTCGGATCATCACTCTCAGGTCATCACTGGCTGAGCGTCGGATACATATCATCACGGTCAGATCATTACGCAAGGATAATCGCTCGCCGCAGCGATCTCATAGGTCAGCGCCTGCGACAACTCCGAGCCGCCGGATCGCCCTCGGTAGCTGCTGGCCGAGGAATCGATTAGAATCAGATCCGGCCGGATACGCCTCGCCAACGTGTCCACGTTCACCGGCGTCACCGATTCCACGAAGTCCACCTTTTCCAATACGCCCTCGCGCACGGCCCGGGGATCGGGCGAAGCCGCGGAGACGATCAGGTCAATCTGCGAGCTCTTCTGGAGCTGCTTGATGGCCTCCGTCCCGTTGCTTGAAGCGCCAATCAACCATATTCGCATCGCCAACCCCTCCTTTTGCCCTACACATGGCCGAACGCCTGGCCCGGCAAACACCGCCAATTCAGGTCTAGTCTAGAACAGCCCCAACAGAGACACCGCGTAGAAGAATGCGTACAAGACCAACAGCGCCGGAATGCCGACGATTAGGCCCGAACGCATCATCGTGCGCTGATCCACGGTGCCCGTCACGGACACCATCGTCATGCGCGCCGACGCGCTGGGCAGCATAAACGCCAGCGCCACGGCCATGATGGTCGGAATCACCAGGCTGGCCGGCGGCATCCCCGTCGCCTGCGCCAGCGTGATCAACACCGGCGCCATAATCGCGCCGATCGTTACGTTGTTCATCAACTGTGTCAGCGAGAATCCGATCAGCATCAAAATGGCAAGAATCGCCGGGAAGGGCAGTCCGCCCAATGTCGGGGCCAGCTGCGCCGCAAACCACTCACTCGCTCCCGTCTTCTCCAACGCATCGCCCAGCGTGAGACCAGCCCCAATGACGAAAAACACGCCCCAATTCACACCGCGCAGATCGTTCCAGTCCACGATCTCCTCGATCGACAACAACGCCACCGCTCCGATCGCCACCACGGCGCTGCTTAACAATGTCTTCGGCAAATTGAGCGTGGTCTCCAGCATGGAGCCCGTCAACCATAGTCCCACGGAGATCGACAGCACGAGGATGATTTCGCGCTCCGGTCCCTTCAGCCCGCCCAATCGGTCCAATTCCTGCGCAATCGGTTCGGTATCGATGACAACCTTGCCGATGGGCAGCGCGCGCGTCAGGAAGAACCAGCTGAGCGGTATCAGCAGAAATACGATCGGCAAGCCGTACATCATCCACGACAGGAAGCCGAAATCGTCCACCTGTCCTAGTAGACCGCCGGCGATTGCGTTCTCACCGCTGCCCATG
The DNA here is from genome assembly GCA_963752485.1 of uncultured Chloroflexia bacterium. Lineage (GTDB taxonomy): Bacteria > Chloroflexota > Anaerolineae > Caldilineales > Caldilineaceae > JASGTU01. The sequence goes on along the minus strand of CAVVYP010000003.1, from coordinate 575,502 downwards.
ATCGTGCCCATGCCGCCGATGCTGGAGCTGAACGCGATGCCAAGCACAAGCAACTGGAGCGCCCGCTGCGCCTTCTCCTGCGGTTGCACGCGCTGCGCAATCGTGATCGCAACCGGAATCAACACAGCAGCCGTCGCCGTGTTCAACACCCACATGCTCAACAATCCCGTCACGGCCATCAGACCGAACAGCAATTTGTCCATGCTGCCCCGGCTGGCCACGATGATGTAGAGCGCCATGCGCCGCGTCAGGCCGTGCTTTCGCAGCGCCTCGGCCAGGAACAGACTGCCTAGGATCAGGAAGAGCACCGGCGACCCGAACGGTGCGAACGCCCCCGTCGCAGTATCGATCCCCAACGCAATCTGGCATATCGGGACCATTAGCGCGGCAATCGGCAAGGGGGCCGGCTCCAGCGCAAGGATGCTGCCGGTGAACACAAACAGAGCGATGGCTCGCTGCGCCTCCGGCGTCAATCCTTCCGGCGCGGGCATCAACAGCACGCCGACGGTCAAGCCAATCACGATCAGGAAACGGCGGAGGTCAAACACCTTGCGCATGCCGGCCTGGATCGGCTCCTGCAGCACCTCCAGCGGCGTAACCCTGCGCTGCAGACGGCGCTTGCTCGTGGTAATGCGCTGCGCCGTGTCCCCGCTACGACCGGCATCGAGGGTGACTGCGCCCTCCTGCGCCGAGGCTTGCACTGTATCCGGCCCGCCCGACGGTCCGCCGTTGGACGGCTCGTCACCCGTTCCCCGCATGGGCGCCAGCGTGGCCGTTCTTGGCAATTCCGATTTCAGGCGCGATCGTCGCAATGTCATGTCAGGGAATTCATGCGCATAGTGGGACGTATCTTCAGGGGAAGAGTCGCGTCGTCCGCCCGGCGATCAACAAGACGGCAGGCAGCGGATCGCAGCGCGACTACTCGGAATTGCACAGCCGCAGCCCTTCGAGCGCAGGCCCGCTTTCTGGATCAACCTCCAGCGCCTTGCGTAGCCACACCTCCGCCCGGTCGCATTCGGAGGGTTCCTTGTAGATGTGGGCCAGGCCAAGCGTATACACCTGTTCGATGCGGGCGTTGTCGCCGACCAGCTTCAGCCCCTTCTCCAATTCGAACGCGGCATCCTCGTAGTTTCGCCGTGCATAGAGCGCCATGCCCAAATGCACGAGAGCGGGCCCATAGGTTGGGTCCATCTCGGTCGCCTCACGCAGTACGCGCACGGCCTGCAGGTGATCGCCTGCGTTGTACAGCCCGTCGCCGAGCGCATCCAACGTCACCGCGCTCCGGTACACCTCGACGGCCTTCTGATATTCCTCATTTGCCTTCTCATAGTCGAGCAGACCCACGCGGTACTGGCGCCCCTTCTCGATATACAGGTCAAACCGGTGCGGCTCGGCCGCGATCGCCCGATCGTACAGATCCACTGCGGCGTCATAGTTGCCGCGCATCTCATTCAGATAGGCAAGGTTGCGCAACAACAGGGCATTCTCCGCATCAATGTCGGCCGCCTGCTGCAAATAGTCCTCAGCCACATCCCAATTGCCCACGTCCGTGTAGACCTCACCCAATATCGCCAACGATGTCGCGTTCTTCGGGTCGATTTCCAGCGCGTCGAGTGCATGGTTCAGCGCAGCTTCATACTCGCCGTTCCAGTCCTGGGCGCGCGCCAACGCATTCAGCGCGTCCGGATTCTTTGGACCCGCGTCGACTGCGCGCTGCGCAAATTCCGTTGCCTTGGCGAGGTCTCGATGGGCCAGATAGATCGATGACAACTCCGCCATCGCCTTCGGGTTGTCCGGTTCGAGGCGCATCACCTGATTGTACGCCTCAACGGCCGCCGCGTACTCCCCCGCCTTCAGAGCGATCTCTGCATCCGCAAGAAAGGAGACAGCGCTGCGCGTCGGCACAGGGGTCGGAGCAAGTGAATTGGATATCAACCATGTGGGTCGCTGCTCATACAGCACGATTCCCACCACCGCCAGCACAATCAACGGCCAGAACTTGGCGAGACCGCGCCGCCGGCGTCGCGGTTTGTAGGTGCGGTCCAGTTGCATTCTTCGATTATAGCACTGCTCCGGGGGCGAACCAACCGGATTTGGTCCTGACGAGAATCGTATGCTATATTCCGAATACCAGTCACGGCCCAAGTTCGGCGCATGACTGAGGGTGCGGTTTGCCCCCGTAGCTCAGGGGATAGAGCACCGGCCTCCGGAGCCGGGTGCGCTGGTTCGAATCCAGCCGGGGGTACCACCTGCAAGCTGCCGGACCAGCGAGCGCCGATATTCCAAGCCATAAGTACACTGCGCCCCGTGCCGAATTCGGCACGGGGCGTCCTGATCCCGCCTCTGAAACGGTGGGCCGATCACGTATCGGCAGATCAATCCCTGTAGCTGGCGAAAACCTCCTGCCGGCCCGCGTCGTCAAATGCGATCACGTCGAAGGGCTGTGCCTCCGCGCCCTCAACTTCCATGCCAGGCGAACCCACCGGCATGCCCGGCACGGCGATCCCCTTGATGTCCGGTCTCTCTGCGATCAATCGCTCAATTTCCGCCGCGGGCACATGACCCTCTACGATATAGCCATCCACGATGGCTGTGTGGCATCCTTGGAGTTCGATAGGCACCTGGTGTTCGGCTTTCACACTGGACATATTGGCGACGCCTTTCGTAATCACCGTGAATCCATTGCCCTCCAGGTACTCACTCCAATCGCCACAGCAACCTCAGGTAGGCGGTTTGTAGACCGTCACCGCGGGCCGTTCGGACACGGCGGCATCCGGCGAATCGGCCGGCGCACCGGGCTGGGCGGAACCGCACGCCACCAGCAGCATGGCCGCCGCCACACCCAAGACAATCACTCTCCACATAACCAGATCTCCTTCCCGCGCGCAGCGAAACCAGCTACGCTACCGCGTACAGCCGCAACATATACAGACAGGGGGGGAACAACGGGATACTACTACTGTTCGGGCCGAAGTTGCAACCATAGCAACGGCGCGAGCATCGCCACGACCACGACCAAAGCCGAACCCCAAACCCGCAGGCTTGATTGCAGCCAGTCCGCACCCGGAACCAGGCCAAAGGCATAGAGGATATACGCGAGCAACCCGCAGTTGACAGCCCACAGAATACTGTGTACCAGCGCCCGCTTTGGCATGATGCGCACCTGAACGATCACTAGCATGCTCACCATCACCATAATCGTAAGCAGCGTGATTACAAGGGAGGCCAGACTGATGGGGTCCGGCGCCGGAAGTTCCACGACCTGTTCAGTCGCCGGCGGCAGCGCCGCAGGCTCCGCCAGCGCAACTGACGCAGCGGTCTCCGCCGGTGCAGCAACCGCCTCGGGCGCAGCCGCCAGTACGCCTGCCGATTCCAGCGCCCGGCTCCTGCTCTACACTCATCTGCAGAGGCTTCCCTGACGTCGCCTCCCCGGACCGAGCGACGACCTCCACGACACCGCCCCGGTCGGGCTCCACCTCTCGCGCCGCAATGCCCGCCCGTGTCGGGACCTGCTCGATCCGCTGGCCGGCGGTATCGCCGTCGAACGTCAACACAAACTCGACAACTTCGCCATCGCGCACGACATTGCCGTTGCGGTCCGCAATCGGCCCGGCCCGGAGCTGCACCGGATCGCCTGCCTCAATCACAGGCGGCGCTTCTTCTTCGCTCAAGGCCCGGTCGACCAGCACGGCGCCATCGGCGTCGACCACGCGCACGTCAATGGCGCGGCTGGGATCGGGCGACAGCCTTTCGGCCAAGCTGCTGAAGCGCGTGCCGCCTACGCTCACCGGCGGCGCCGCGTCCGGCGTAAACGACCGGAACAACGCACGCACTGCATCGTCCAGGAAGGGCTGTGTCTTGCTATAGACGCCATAATAGGCGTTCAACTTGCTGATCTCGGTGGCGTCCAGAAAGTATGGCGCGTTCAGCGCGAATACGGCCACATACTTCGAAGCCAAATCGTCGCTGTGCTGCCGCAAGAAGCGCTTCACGGCCACGCTCTGAGCGTGCGATTCCTCGTCCACGTCGAGCATCGCGAAGATAATCCAGTCGGCCTCATCAATGTACTTGGCCGTCTTGGAATTCTTATCGAGGCCATCGTCTTCCAGGCGCGCCGGCGCCGCCGCCGCGGGCACAGGTGAGGCTTCCGCCAGTCCGGCCGCTTCCGACGCGGGATCAGGCGTCGGGGCCAGTGTGGGCGCAGGCGTCACCGTGGGAATGGCAATCGGCGCCACGGACGGCTGGGTCTCGGCATCCAGCAACTCCTGCAAGTCGGCAAACGTACGGCTCGTGATATCGTCGCCCACAAGTTGATCTGTTGCGTCGGGTCCGTAGAGCCGCAGAATGATGTTGCGGATTTCGTCCGGCGCCACAGATGGATCGACCATACAGTCGGCGCATTCCCTGTCCAGCCGGCTGTCGCTGATGATCAGGATCTTCTCGCCCGCCTGCGGCACGCGCGACAATACTTCTGCGGCCTCCCGCGGGTCCGGATACAAGATACTGATCGACTCCCGCGCCACTTGCGCAACGGCTGCCAGCGCATCGACGCGCCCTTCCTCCAGACTCGCCAACCCGTCCTCATCCGCCAGCACTGCCTGAAGCGGTACCGGCAGAGCCGGTGATTGCACCTCGTCCGCGCCGTACAGCCTCAACTTCAGGCGCAGAATCCGGCGCACGCGATCATCGACATCCTGCGCGAAATCCGGGTCATCCACATATCGTTCCTGGAAGAACCCGATCGTCTCCTTGATGTTGAACCGCTGGCTTTCCCATGCGTCATCACTGGAGAAACGGCCCAAATAGAGCAGGTCATGGCCCGCCGTGAATGCGTCCAGTGCGATGCGGCGAAACGGGAATTCGGCCGGAGACACTGCATAGTGTCGCCGAATCGCCGGGGCGCCCAGCTCGCCGCTGACTAGCACGCCGCCCTGCTCGCGCCAATCAGCTGAACCCCTGCTCCTCCAATACCGTTTCCAGTTCCGGCGCCAACCCAATCGGCGTGTTGCGACCGAGACTGCTGCCCTGGAACGCGCTGTACCTCGCATGACTGGACATCATTCCATCCGTCACGCCGGAAGCGCTGCCGTCAGCGGCGTCCCGCGGTTCACCGGTGACAGCCCGAAACGGGGGCAGGGCTATCTGTTCCAGTTCCGCCAACGGACGCTGGACTGTCGATACCTCTTCGTCCGGCAGGCGGTCGATGTCGCCGGCCCCGGGGAAATGCCCGGCAATCGTGGCGATGCGATCGCCGCTTCCCTCATGAACGCCCTCAATGTACGCCTGCCCCATGCGGCCGACCCACTGCGGATCGCCGCCGAACATATGCACGCCCAGCCGGCCCACAGGATCCGCCTGCGGTTTGTCCAACACGTCAAGATTCGGCCCAAGCAACATGTTGATGCCCACGGCCTGCAATTCACTGCCCGACGATGTTGCCGATCTCCCGCGACAATTCCGGATTCCACGTCGCGCCGATCGCCATCTGGCTCGGCAGCGGCGTGAAGCCGAGGCGCAGTGATGTCTCCGGCAGATTGTCGCCGAGCTGCTTCACGCCAACGAAGAGCGGAAGGTTCACAGGCGCCACGCCCGTCATCTCCTCCAGCCGCGCGGCGTCGTCGGACGCCCAGCGCTCCGGCGGCGTCGTCAGCGCATTCTCCTCCGGAGCCAACAGACCGTATGCCAGGCCCTGAAGTCTATTGACCAGCGTAGCCACCTGTTGCGGCGTATTCTGGCCTATCTCATTGCTGAAATTCTTGTTGTACGGATCCAGCACGACGCCGCCCACACGGTACCCGTAGATGAGCTCGGCGATATCGCTCTCGAATCCGACATCGTCGCCGTCAAACGTAATCAAGAACAACTGCCCGACCCGGTCCGCCACCGACATGGACGCCAGTGTCTCTTCGACCAGTTCATCCAGCCCGGATTGCGCGGCCTGTGGCGCGGGCTGGGGACCACCCTCGGTCGCCGGCGCCACCGTCGTCGCATCCGGCGTCGGGTCTGCCGTCTGTCCAAGCGCAGTAACCGGCCACGCCGATAGCGCAACCAGGACCGCGACCAATACCAAGACGCACAAATCTATCCAGAATACTCATAGCCTGCCATGGAGAATGATGCGGGACAGCGGTACAACGCTGACCGCCAACTGACCGAACCGCTAGGGGAGGGTGAGGTTGCGAGAAATCCACACCTGCCAAGAGCGCGTCTCAGACTGCTATCGACTTCGCAACTCAGCGAATGTACGTCAAGCGCTCCGCAAACACACCCTAATCGTATATTGACAGTATATCTAGCGTATGAAATCTCGTCAACTGATATAGGCAGTTGAGGAATTGCAAGCCGCGTTGGTACCGCGGACGATGCATGGGGAGTGCCGCGGCCCGGACTTCCCGGACAGTATTTTGACAACACGCGTTCCGGCCTTATACTTCTGCCAATATACTCGACTTGTGAGCTGTGCAATGAGACAATCGCGATCCCTTTTCTGATTATCGAATCACGGTAGAACACGAAGCGTCTGCGTCCGGAGGCGAACCCGTCTCCCAACTCTATCGTTGGCGCAGTCTGATCCAGGATACGACGCAGATCGTCCTGCCTGCGCTGGCATTGGCCCTCGTCGTGCATCTGTTCCTCGCCCAGGCGACCATTGTCTTTGGCAAGAGCATGGAGCCAAACCTGCTTGAGCGGCAGCGCCTCATCATCGACAAGGTCAGCTATCGCCTGCACCCGCCGCAACGCAACGACATCGTCGTCCTCAACAGACCAGACATGGACGAGATGCTGGTCAAACGCATCGTCGGCCTGCCCGGCGAAACCATCGAGATCTACCAGGGAACCGTCTACATCGACGACATCCCCATGCCGGAACCGTTCCCTCACGATATCGGCATCTACAGCATGCCGCCCGTCACGCTTGGACCGCTCAGTTACTTCGTCCTCGGCGACAACCGCGACAATAGCAATGACAGCCGTTCGTTTGGACCGGTCAAGCGAGAGCACATCCTCGGCCGTGTCTGGCTTCGCTACTGGCCCTTTCAACCAAATGACGCAGTTCTGAATCCCCAATGGGCTCCAGACGCTGGGGGAATGTCACCAAAATCGTCGTCGTCGTGGTGTTGGTCGACCATCGCCATAGGCCTGCTCGTGGCGTTCCGGCAGATGATCTCGCCCACCATCGTCGCGTTTCTGCTGGCCTTCCTGCTCAGCTACCCGGTCAACTGGATACAGCGCAGCACCGGTTGGGCGCGTGGCGCAGCCATCCTCATCGTCTACATCGTGCTGGCCGGATTGGCAGCGCTGGTGCCAGTCCTGATCATCCCGCGTTCGGCGGAACTCGTCGGCGCGCTGGAGGAATCGATCGATCTGCTGATTGTCAACCTGCAAGCCGTGACGCGTGGTCCGCTCCTCGCCCTGGGTCCGCTGCAAGTCTCCATCGATCAATTGTTTGATCAGGCCGGCGACGCGCTCAGCAATGTCTTCTTGTCTCCACGCGCAACCCGCTCACCATCGCCCGCGGCGTCACCACCAGCATCCTGACGCGTTGTCTACGTCGCGGTGCTGACCTTCTGGATCCTGAAGGATCTCTACAAGCTGCAGCGCCTTTTCCTCGAACAGATTCCCACCGGACTACCAGGAAGACGCCCGCCATATCGGCCGCGAGCTTGGCGAGACCTGGCGGGCGCTGCTGCGCGGGCAGCTGTTGCTGGCCATTACGGTCGGCATCATGACCTGGATCCCGCTCGCCATCGTCGGCATGCCCAACTCCGGCGGCCTGGCCATCCTGGCCGGCGTCATGGAGTTTCTGCCCAGCATTGGCCCGGGCATCAGCGGCACGATCGGCGTTGCCATTGCGCTCATCCAGGGCTCCACCTGGATGCCGGTCGGCAACTTCACCTTCGCCATCATCGTCCTGCCATCTACGCCGTCATCGCCCAGATCGAAACCTCCTATCTGATTCCGAAGCTCGTCGGCGGGCAGGTACGCCTGCACCCCGCCGTCACCTTTGTCGGCATCATCACCGGCGCCCTTATTTTTGGACTGTTGGGCGTGCTGCTGGCCACGCCCCTCATCGCCAGCGCACGCATCCTGCTCTCCTACATCTATCGCAAACTCCTGGACCAGGACCCCTTTGAGGAAACTGCGCCGCCGCAGTCCACCGTGCGCCTGCCCGGCATCGTCGCAGGACGCAAGATCGACGGCATCATCTTCGACCTGGACGGCACGCTCTCGTTGACCGACTGGTACTTCCCGGATTGGGCGACGAGTCATCTGAACTGGCTGAACCGGTTAGTCGGTCCAGATGAACGCAGCCATGTGGCGCGCCGCATCATGATCGCCAGGGAGGGAATCAACAACTTCCTGATCAACCAGATGCGCAGAGTCCGCGCTCAACAAGAATCTCGACTCATCGCCATCCTGAACCGGCTGCGGGGATTTCCCCCGGCAAGCCAGCTCATGCCCCACCCTGGCATCGGCGACACATTGGCGACGCTGTCTATGCAATATAGCCTGGCGCTGGTATCCACCCGAAACCGCACGGAGATCTCTGCTTCCTTTCCAAGTCGAATCTGCCGCGAGAAGCGCTGTCCGTCGTCACTGGGCAGAGAAGACGTGCGCAATCTGCTGCCCAACAGCGAAGCCTATCTCTCCGCTGCAGATCAACTGGGGCTGGACACCAACCAGATACTCGTCGTCAGCGACAGCAAGATGAACTTCGGTCTGCAGGCGCCGCGCAAATGGCCACGGCAGGCGTGCTGTGCGGCCTCGCCGAGGAACGGGACCTGATTGACGCGGACCTGGTCCTGGCTGATACGAACGCCCTGACCGAGTGGATGTAATCTAGGCGCTGCACCTAGAGTTCGATCTGCTCCAGCCGCCGTCGAATGTAAGGAAACAACTAGCGCTGATTCCATATGGCTACTACGCTCGCTGTGTATACTATGACCGTACTAAGATGCTGGTGCACAGATGAATCAAGCAGTGTGAACACGCATCGCCGATCTGCTCGCGAAAACAAGATGTGGTTCCAGGGCAACCCTCTTCTGTGCCCGTGTCACTATCCGTGACACCATTCGCAGAATTCTTCCGCCACAACTTCCGGCAGCAGTTTCCAGCACAAATGAGGACACTATGCTAAAAGTTGTTATCAGCTACGATATGCAAGAAGGACGAGAACAGGACTGCCAGGAGTATCTGGTCAACAAGCTCGCTCCCGGGCCTTGCCAAGCTGGGCTTCCAGATGTCCGACGTCTGGTACACTGTCTGGGGTCAGTCGCCCCAAATCACCAGCGGCGGCGAGATCGACGACGTCGAGTCAGGCGCGCGGCATCTTCCTCTCACCGGACTGGGAACATCTGGCCGAGGGCATGGAAGATCTGACCAGCAACTTCCAGGTCCGGCTTGTGCGGTCCGACAACTAGACGGCACACGGATGCAGACCGCACTTTGAACGCAACACCCCATGACGCCCGTCCTACGCCGCCCTCGACAGCGCGCAGACCGCACCGCCGGCAAAACCCATCGCCCTCATCGTGCTTCTGGAAAATGTCGGCCATGTCGTGGGCCTGCACCTGCCCCAATTCGTCATGTCCGCCATCGACTACGTCACCGAGGAGTACGCCAAGCTTCTGCTCCGCGTCTATGGCGCGCACCGTCATGTACGACAACGTCACCATCCTGGAAGACGACTGGCGACCGGCCCACACCTTTCCGAAGCGATCCTGCGTCTCAGCCGCACCACATCGCATTGACCTGCTGCTCCTCGTCCACGGCAAAGAAGGCAAGCTCGTCGGCTACCGGGGCCAGAAGATGATCGGGCACGAAACTTTTGACCTCCTCCTGGACGCCCGGCGCGCAGACCCCGCGTCCGTGGACCTGCGTATGGTCTTCGGCCTGAACTGCTACGGGGCCAGCCTCATGGAACGCTGGCACCAACTCGGCGCCACCGTCGTCAACGGCACACCGGGCGTCAACTGGCTGCCGGAGCCCAGTCTCTCAGTCTTTCTGCGCAACTGGCTCCGTGGCAGCCATACACAGTTGCCGTGCAGCGCAGCAACGCACACGCACGGCGCTGGGGCAACCGCCTCTGGCGCGATGCGCGGCCGCGGTAAAGAGCACCCCAAGATCGAAAGCAGTCGCCAGGTAGTCTACGGCGACAAGGACGTCACCATCCACTCGCGCGCCTGAGATCGGCCGCATCCCCTTGAGTACCGCCCACTCCTCACGAGGGAACACGGTAGGGTCGGCTTTCGCCCAGAACGTCTCGTCGCAGGCGCCGAGCGTGCCGACCATATGGATTGTGCGGTGCACGACGCGCCAGCAAAACAAAAGACGCCGACCGCATTAGGGTCAGCGCCTCGTATTTTGCTCGAGCCTCAACACCGTTCAGCGGCCACGGCCGCCTTGGCTGTCTACTTCGTCGCTCGCTGGAATGTGATGTAGAACGCCGTGTGAATGCCGTACCTGGGACGCTCCACATCCCCCATGCCGGCCCCGCGCAACACTTCACTGGGCAGGCCCTCTACCTTCACATCGTACGCATTGCCTGCCGCATACATCTGATAGTTGAACGCATAGTCCGGCGGATTCTTGTCCTCCGTGGCAGTTGTGAAATTACCGTCGCCCCAGAACACGGTAACCGGCTGGCCGACGACGCGCTCGCCGTCCTCGTCAACCACCTCCACATAGATATGGTGGCGACCGGCCGCTTCCTGCTCATCTTCCCAGCGCGCCTCGGCCACCCGCCAGTATTGCTGACCCGGTGCAGCAGGCGCATCGTCCACACGCACGCCCAGCTGATCCAGATCGCGGATCCCAGACGCGCGGCGCCACTGAGGCCGCCTGCACCACGGGTTCCGGCGTCGGCTCCTCCGCCACCACCGCGGCAACTAGGGGACCGCCGTCGCCGTAGGCAGCGGCGTACTCGTCGGCAGCGGCGTCGCCGTAGGCAGCGGCGTGTTGGTCGGGATTGGCGTTACCGTCGGCGGTGCGGTCGGCGTCGCCGTCGGCGGCACCTGCTTGATCCGCCATCGCCAGCACCTCGGCCAAGCCCGAATCCTTGGCTGCGAGCTCGTAGCTGCCCACCGCATACACGGCGTTGACGGCGTTGAACAGACTCGACCGGCCCAACTCAGCGCCGCTGGCAACGCTCGTGCTGCCCTGCAACATCGCCATCAATGCTTTCGGGGCCGCAATACCAATCAGCCAAACCAACAACAGGACGAAGAACGCCAGGCGCACCTTGCCAAATGCACTCAGAGCGGTGAACCACTGGACAAAGCCCGGTCGCCCGCCGACCGGTATCCGGCATCGAACCCACATATACGGACCGTTGCGACGGCTGCGACTGTCGCACCCGCCATAGCAGGGGCCTGCGCCGCATATTCCTGCGGCGAGTATTGCTGTCCGGCCGCTGCCCAGTTCCATCTGCGTCAGTCGCTGCGTCAGAATCCGACTCATGCTCAACGCCAGGCCCGGATACAGCCCCATCAGCATGTCGAAGTCGCTCTTCGCCAGCGTCCACACGTCGACGTCGGTCTCGGCCACGGCCGTGGCGTTGTGCGGCTGGTTCGTCAACAGCGCTCGCTCGCCAAACTCTTCGCCGGGGCCCAGATATCCAGCTCCCGCCGCCCAGCGGCTGTATGCGAACCTGCCCCTTTTCCAACAGGAAAAGCTTGTCTGCCGGGCCGGTCGCGCGATAGATCTGCTCACCTGCGCGATAGCGCATCGGCTCCAGATAACCGGCCACCTGCTCAAGTTCCGCCGGGTTCAGATCCGCGAGCAGCGCGAACATGCGGAACCGTTCCAAGTCCGAATCGTCAGATTCCGGTAGCCAGCTTCGTCGCCACGCCCTGGCTGAGCGCCTTGCCTATTTCAGGATGGCTGCTCGCCAGCTCGTCCAGGTCTGCCTTGCGCAATACCCAGAGATTCGTGTGGCGGATCGCGGAGGCGTTCTCAGACCGCATCTGCCCGGTCAGCAAAGCCATCTCGCCGAAATATCCACCGCCGCCGATGCGACCGATTTCCTCCACAGCGCCGCTTGCGTTCTGAGCAGTCTGCTCAATCTCGCCCGACTCGATCAGGTACAGCGCGTCACCGCTGTCGCCCATCATGTAGACGCGCTCGCCCGCCGGCACATGCTGTAACTGCATCGCAGTCGCCACCGCTCGCAGCGTGTCCGGCGACACCTCACGGAACATGGGCATCTGCGCCAGCCACAAAACCGCTTGCGCCCGATCCTCGCGACCTCAACGGCGCGCGCACCGTTGTGGCCAGCGCGCGACGCAAACCCGGCTGTTGCGAGCTGATCGTCTGGAACGCGGCCGATGACAGCAGCCACAACGCGCTCTCTTCCGTCGCTGTCGCCGTCTCCTGTACAGGTTTGCCCGTCAACAGACTCGCGCCGCCAAACAGACGTCCGGCCTGGATATATCGCGTCCCGGACTTGCCACCTGCACCTTCGAGCGCGGTTCGGACCGCAACTCGACCAAGCCGCTCTCCAGCAAATAGAGTCCGCCCGGAACGTCTCCCGTGTAGTACACCACGGAACCGGCGTGTACATCCACAGGCGCCAGTTGCTTCGCCATCGCCTGCAACGTCTGGGGAGGAAGTGTCGACAGCTCCGGCGTATTCGCCAAGTGCTGCGCCAGATAGTCCTCCATCTGCACGACCAGGCCGCCGAAATTCTTGCTGAGCTGAATTCCGATCGAAGGCTTCTGCATGATCAGCTTGCGCAGCGCTTCATCGGTCAACTTCCAGTACGCCAAGTCCGCCAACGCCTTGGCGCTGACATCCATTGGCGTTGCCGCCAGCAAGCTTGCCTCGCCAAGAATGCTTCCCGGTCCCAGCGTCGCCAGGCCCTGACCACTGGACGTCGGTCAAGCTCACGAATCCCTGCCCGATCAAATATATCGCTTCTGAACGCTCGCCGGCGCTAAGAACCGTCGACCGCGCAGCACACTGCCCAGCCGCAAATGCGGCGTCCAGCGCTGCACGTTCCTCTTCATCTAGCCCCGCAAACAGCGGTGCAAACTGAATTAGTTCACTCTTCAAGAAATCCTCCCCACCATTGGAATGGCGAGAGACCTATGCCCCGGGACCGCCGCTACGTATCCGCGGCGAGCTTGTCGATCTGCTCCGATTCGCGGTGATGTCCTGCTTCATTATACACGCCGGCCGATTCACCGCCTAGATTCGCCTTGAATACGGGCGGCCAAACACTAGTCACTCCGCCACCTGCCATGCCTGCACATACGGAGGTTCCGCCGTTTCTCGTTCCCGCGAACACGGCAATCCACCTGTCCACACCGCGCCAAGCCTCGCACGCCTAGTAGTTGCGCTGAAACGTCACCGTCCAACTGTAATGGCCCCAGCAGCCCGGCGCGTCTACAAACAGCTTGCAACTGGCGTCATCCGTACAATACTGGCCGCCGATCAACGTCTCGTACGGAATATCGCCCGGGGTGGTCACCATTCCCCGCGCCACTTCCGACGTCACGTCGCGGCCGTCCGCGTCCCGAACCACCTTGACATCCTGCCCACGCCCCAAGATGAACTCCGCCGTTCCGTCGCCCTTACCCTGAGCGCCGGTCACCTGGATCTCCTTGGCGCCGAACTCTTCCTGCACCGCCACACCGTTGATCAGACTGCCATTGGCGTCTACGACTCTCACAACTAACTGTCGCTTCTCACCACAGATGACCGTCGGTCCGCTCAACGAACCGCCGTTTTCATACACATCCCACAACCGCTTCTCAATCACACGGAAATCCGGCCCGTCGCTCGGCGGCGGAGGCGCTTCTTCTTCTGATGGAGGGGCCTCTTCGCGCGGGAGGAGGTTCCGCCGCTGGGCTCTCGGGCGGCGCAACAGCCTCCAACGTCGGTGTGGGCGGCGGTGGTTCCGGAATATCGGCCGCAACGGCTATCGCCTGCACGTCGCCGCTCGTCTCCACCAACTGACCAAACACCCAGCCCAACTGATCGCCGGTCAACTTCACCTGCCACCAATCCGACTGCGCATTCTTGGCGACGATGTCCGCGCCCTCGCCCGAGCCTATGGCGTCCACAATGGGATACGCCGTGCCGGGCCCGCTGCGCACGTTCATAGATGTTGACGCCACAACACGCGGAACAGATATGACGGTCGCAGTCGGAGCGAGTTCTACAGAGACAGGCTCCTGCGTCGACGTCGGCAACGGCTCAGACGCAGAACCGGCCCCAGACTCCTCCGCGGGCCCGTCCGGCGTAACCTCGGCCGTCGGCTCCAGAGGGATCACAGCGACCGTGGGCAACGCAGCCGGCGCTTTCTCAGCGGAATCCAGAGCCGCTGTCTGCGCTGCGGGCCCAACCCCGCTGCCTGCGTCCTCATTCGCCCCTGCGTCCGCGTCCTTGGCCTCCACAAAGCCCGACTGTACGCCATAATCCAGAATCGCATTCGACTGCGAACCCAGACCGACTGCGAGCCTCGCCAGCGCCTGCGTCTCCTCCGCGTTCACCCGCTCAGAAATCGCCGTCTCCGCCTGGTACACCAACCACTGCATGGGGTTCGCCACGTCCAGCGCCTTGCAAGCTGACTCGCGCGCGATCCAAATCCCCATCCTGCGCATATGACTGCGCGATGCGGATTGTCTCTGCCTCTAGTTGACTTGACTCAGGAGCGGATTTCTCGGGGCCGCACGCCGTGATGACGAGCGCTGCACGATCAGCAAAGCCAGCAGCAATAGGCGTCGCATGCCGTACGCTGCTGGACCGCCAGCATATTGAGTTACGCAAGTAAACTCAGAACGAGGTCCTCGCGTGGTTTACGTACATATAGTCTTGACCAGTTCAGCCCAAACCCAGACAAACTCCCGAATGGGCATCCTTCTCGCTCTCTCCACAAACATACCAGATTTTCGACCGTTCTCTTGTACGGCAGACCTGCGATATGTCAACAGTTCACTCCCTGGGTGACTTCGCACCCCGGCGGGAACTGATTTCCCCGCGGCGCTTGGCGCCTCTGCGGAGGTTCAGTGCACAATAGAATGTGCCGGTCGGGCGTCTGCACTTGTGGCCCGAGCGGGCGAACGTTGTTCCCTATCAGAAATCACCTACCGGTAACGCCTCGGTTTGTCGCCGTCCCGACCCTCGTTTTCGCGGCCGTCCATCCATTGCTATAATTAGCGTCCGGATACGACTCGCGAGCCGACAGACGGTGGTGCCGAAGGTGGGAGTCGAACCCACACGGGTTACCCCACACGAGTTTGAGTCGTGCGCGTCTGCCTGTTCCGCCACTTCGGCGCAGTCGAACTGCAGTATACTGTTTGCTCTGCCAATCGTCAAAATGTCAGGGTCATTTCAAGGCGCGATCTTGGATTCTCCTCCTCAGCCGCAGCCATCGTCAGACGACAATCTGGCCGTCCAACGCGCCCTCGACGGAGACCTGGAAGCATTCAATCAATCTGGTCCTCGAATACCAGCGCCTTGCCTACAGCGTCGCCTACCGCATGCTGCAGGACCAGGACGCCGCATCCGACGCCGTACAGGACAGCTTCATCAAGGCCTACCGCGCCCTGAACACCTTCCGCGGCGGCTCATTCAAGAGCTGGCTTCTGCGCATCGTCGTCAACACTTGCTACGACGTCCTGCGCTCGCGCAAACGCCAGTTCACCGACAGCATTGACGATGAGTCCGCGGAACAGGACTATGCACCGTACATGGTCGACGGCGCCGAAAGCCCCCAGGCCCATGCCGAGCGCATGGAACTGAGCCAGCATATCGAAAACGGTATTCGGTTCGCTGCCCCCGGACCAGCGCCTTGTCCTCGCACTGTGCGACGTGCATGGCTATGCCTATGAAGAAATTGTCGAGATCACCGGCGTGCCCATGGGCACCGTCAAATCGCGTATCAGTCGCGCACGCAGACGCCTGCGCGATTATCTGCTCGAAAGTCCGGAACTATTGCCACCGACCCTGCGTCCTAGACATGAATAGGTTTGCTGGCTACACGGAAGCCGGCGCCCGTTGTGAACCATTATCATGAAATCATCCGAGTACGGTCGTATTACCGATGAGCTATTATCTGCCTACATCGACAATGCGGTCACAGAACAAGAACGTACCCTGGTCGAGGCCGCTGTCGCCACCGATTCCGAGGTTGCCTGGCGGCTAGACACGCTCGAACAGACTGTGCAGATGCTGCACTCGCTGCCCGAGCTGGCGCTGCCGCGCTCATTCACCCTCCAAGAATCGCACCTGCTCGACGCGGGCCCTTCCGTCGCTATCGCCGCGGCCGGCACGCCGGAATCTTCGCGGCTGAACGGCATGGTGGGCGGTTGGCGCGGCTTCTGGCGGTCCGGCAGCGCTGTCTACCGCAACCTCGCTGCAGCGTCCCTCGTGCTGCTCCTGGTTCTCGTGGGCGGCAACCGCCTGATGGACACGAGCGCGGGTGGCCTGGGCTCCATCACAGCTCCGGCGGCCGAACTCGCATCCGGCGAAGTCCCCGCCGCTGCGGAGAGTGTGGCTGAGGCGGCCGCGGCAGAGGCGGCGCCGGCGCAGGATTCCGCGTCTACCGACGCGTCCGTCGGAGACACTGTGGTGGAAGAGCCGATTCTGGAAGGCGCTCCTCAAGAGAAGCCTGCGGCGGAAGAGGCCGCGGCAGAAGAGTCAGTGGACGAGACCGCTCCTGGTGAATCGGCCGAAGAGCAGTCAGCCGTAGAGTCCCCGCCCAATCAAACGCTTCGGCCACAAGACGGAGGGGCACGCAGTGCCGCTGAGCCGCAGGCGGCCGCGGCCGCCCTGTACGACGCGCCGGAATCCCAACAGGCGGCAGAAGCCATCACTGGAGAAGGAGCGGCCCTAGGTGAGCTGGCCATAGCCGCCGCGCCCTTGGCCGCGGAACCACCTGTTGCGGAGACACTCAATGCAGAAGCGCTCGACACGGAGGCGCCCGCCGTCGAGTCCTTTGCGGCACAACTCGCTACACCCGAAGTTCCGGCCGGCGCGGCCGAGGCCCTAGGCGCGGCGGCCGCGCGAGCAGGCGCAGCCCCAGAGCCAAATCAACTGCAACGGGCGCAACCAGAACAAGCGCAAGCTCTGCCGGCCCAGCTGGAGCGAACTCAACTCGATGAAGCCGGCAACGCGGAATTCGCTGCGACTGCCGCAGAACCGCCGCCCGTTGCTGTGACCGACGGCGTTGACATCCCCCCCGCCGCCGCAGAGGAAGACCTCGCAGTATCGGCGGCATCAGGATCAGGCGCAGCAGAGCCGGTCGCGGCCACCGAATCGCTCTCAGAGACCGAATCGGTTGCCGCACTCGATACGGATGCGGCTGCTCTTGAAACGTTCGCAGAAGAAACAGTGTCTGCCGAAATGCTGGAAGAAACGCAACAGGCGAACGGGGAATCGACCACAGACCAAGTCACGGCAAGCGATCAAGCAGAGGATGGCGAAGAACTGACCGACGCCGTCGCCGCTCTGCCCAGCGCGCAACAATCCGTCCCCGCGGCTGTGCAGCAGGGCCAGCCCGATCCCAGTTTCACCGCTGGAGTCCCGGCCGTATCGCAGCTAGTGACGCTCGCGCTGCTGGCCGCCACGCTGCTATTCGGCGGCCTGTGGTGGCGCAGCCGCCGCGCCTAGCGCCCGAACACTGTCGCATGCCCGAGCTTCCCGAAGTTGAAACCTACGTACGAGACCTTGCGCCGCAGTTAGCGGGCCGGCGCGTCACAGGCGCACGCGTCACCTGGCCGCGCACCATTGCCTCGCCCCCCGCCCCGGACTTCGTCCAATCCATTGCCGGAGCAGTCTTTCAGGGCTTTGGCCGCCGCGGCAAATACATGCTGTTGGGTCTGGAGGATGGACGCACACTCGTAGTGCATCTGCGCATGACGGGCAAGTTCGAAATTGCGCCCCCTGGCGCAGTCCCGGGCAAACACGTGCACGTCGTCATGGACTTGGACGACGGTCGCAGCATTCACTTCCAGGACACGCGCAAATTTGGCCGCATTTGGCTCACGGACGACGTCAACGCCGTCCTCGCCAGGCTTGGCCCGGAGCCCCTGAGCGCAGACTTTGCGCCGGAGTACCTGGCCACACGTCTAGCAGGTCGCAAGGCCAGCATCAAGGCCCTCATCCTCGACCAGGGCATCGTGGCGGGCGTGGGCAACATCTACGCTGACGAAACGCTATTCCGCGCCGGCATCCACCCGGCGCGGCCGGCCGGCGCACTGTCACGCGACGAAATCACTGATTTGCATTTGGCAATCGTGGAAATCTTGGCCCGCGCCATCGAGCTGCAAGGCAGCAGCCTGGGGACCAGCAACCTACAGAACTACTCGCGCCCCGGCGGGCAACCCGGAGGATTCCAGGAAGAACACTGGGTCTTCCGCAGAACAGGCGAACCCTGCGTGCGCTGCGGCCATCCCGTCGAACGCATCGTCCTCGCCCAGCGCGGCACCCACTTCTGCCCCGTATGCCAGCCCGCACCGGAGGCCGACCGCGCCTAGCGCCTGCGATACGCGCTACAATGTGGCTGTAGGTTACGGCCGCGCCTCGCCGTCGTGCGCAGGTAGGTAGTGCGGAAGATAGATTCGCACGAAACATTGCGTGGGCTCAGCGCTACTGCAACACCAAGTGTAGGCGCGGATGCTGCTGCGCCTCCCAGTCTTCGTCAGCCTCCGTCAGCCTCGGCCGGCAAGTCAGGACTCGAACCCGGCAACGGTGAAGGAGACTGCCGCGCGGCCTTCAATTCCGCTAGAAGCTCTTGCTCACGCGCCTGCCCAGCTTTCTCGCCCTCCGCCAGGGCCCAATCCAGCCGCGACTGATAGTTCTCGTCATACGTCGCGCCCCGCGCCGGAGCAAACAGATAGAGAAACACAGCGCTTGCCGCGGCTCCCGCAGCCACTCCAAATAGCGCGCTCGTCCACTTGTTCATGCTTCCCTCCCTCTGTGTCCGGAGATCAAGGTTCGACGTCAGGTACGCCACGGATTATACGCTTCCCCGCCCAGGTTGACCAACCCGACCCGCCGCACACGGCATCGGTCGCTACGTCGTTTCGACGACCCGGCGCCGTCGCCCGGTATGGGGCTTGTCCGGAGGCTGACGCTGCGGGCCCTATGCGCCTTGAACTCCGTGGCCGTTGAAGCACAGAAAAGAAGGACCGGCCGTAGCCGATCCCTCTTGGTATTTATGCTAGTTCGCCTGCCCACGGCAGACCCGATATCAGCCGGCAGTTGCGTCGACGATCGTCACGTCCTGTGGTTCCTCACTGTACCCGCCCAGGTCCGTGGTCTGCTCCACCGGCAGAAACAGGCCGAGTAGTACGTAGATCAGCACGCCCATGCCGATGCTGCCGATGCTGAACGCCGCCCACACCAGGCGCACCAAGTTGGAGTCGATACCCAATTTCTGCCCGATTCCACCGCACACGCCCATGAAGATCTTGTCCGTGCTGCTGCGCTTGAGCGGGAAGTTCTGACGTGCGCTGCGCAGTCCTGACTTCACATCATCCGTAGATGGCATACGATCATTCACCCCGTTCTTCACACGTTCACTCGTATCGTTTACGTTCCACTTCAGGCCGCGACCCGTGTAGCGCAACACCAGATATCCGGCGCCAATTAACAGGGCAGGCCAGAACAGAACCCGGAACAGACCACCGAACAGATTCCACATCCAGGGCAATATCCCGATATTCGCCAGCAGCCACAGACCGCCCAGGCCGATCAGGATGAAGGCCACCCGCGATAGGTTCTGCTCGTTCAACTCCACGGCCGCAGGGCGCTGCTGCCCATCCTCGGTCGTACCGACCGGCAGCAATATCCACAGCGCCAGGTAGGCCAGGAAACCGCCGCCGCCTGTCACCAGCGTCAGCACAACCCAGGCGATGCGCACCAGCGTGGGGTCCCAACCAAGGAAATCAGCCATGCCCCCACATACGCCGCCCACCAGCTTGTCTGCCGGGCTGCGAAACAGCATCCGTCTCGGAGACTGCTGCGCTTCCTCCGATGCCTGCGCACCGTTCTCGCCTTTTTCAACTATGACGATTTGATCCATCTTTTGAATCCTCCTAAGCAGTTGTTCTACCCATCGCGGCTCGGCGGTCGGGCATCCCGTTCTGCGCCCGGGGTGCGCATTCAAGGGCCCGATACGCCTACTCCGCCGCTGTTCACCGCCCTATTCACTAACCAGTACGCCGGCCCCGAGAAAAAGTTTCAGTTGCATCAGCCGAACCCTTTCGCATGTGCTACAATGGCAGCGAATCGCATTATCTCCAGCCCATCAGGAACCCGCTACATGCTCGTCGACTCCACAGCATCGGTCTCTCACCGTCCCTGGCCTCTCCCACAGGGCCGCTGGACCATGCGCCAAACGTGGCATGACCTCCTCTTCGCACATTGGCCCGTCCCCGTGGACGAATTGCGGCCGCATATCCCTGCCCATCTTGATATCGATACCTTCGACGGCACAGCCTGGCTTGGCGTCGTCCCTTTTCGCATGTCCGGCGTGCGTCCGCGGCATGTTGCCCGCCGCGCCGTGGTTCTCGGCCTTTCCGGAGCTAAACGTGAGAACATACGTCACGCGGCGTGCGCCGGACCCGCCCCATCCCGGCGTCGTCTTCTTCAGCCTGGACGCCGCGAACCCCATCGCAGTGTCCATTGCCGCGCCGCTACTATCGGCTGCCCTACTTCCGGGCGCGTATGCAGCTCACAGACACGCTGCACTCGATCCGGTATCGGAGCGAACGGACGCACCGCGGCGCACCGCCTGCCCTCTTCAGCGCCGAATATGCGCCCACCGGCGGCATCACACACGCACAGGCGGGCACGCTGGATCACTGGCTCACGGAACGATACTGCCTCTATACCGCCGACCATCGCGGCCGCCTCCACCAGGCCCAGATCCACCATGCGCCCTGGCCCCTCCAGGCTGCCGAGTGCGCCATTCAGGAGAACACGCTCGCCGCAGCAGCCGGCCTGCACCCCGCGGACACACGGCCGCTCCTCCATTTCGCCCGCCGCCTCGACGTACTTGTCTGGCCGCTGCGCCCGTTGACAGTATGAGTCGGGTCCCCACGTCCCTGAACCCGCCGCGAGCGCTACCGCCTGGGCGTTGCCGTCAAGCTACTCGGTGCGCCTCTGCGCTCCCACGACAGCCGTCGCTGGCAGAACCAGCCGCATCTCAGCGTCAGCCTGGCCTACCTGCGCGACATCTTCGAATACCTGTATAGCCAGCAAATCCACTTCTATCGCCTCTCCTCCCAACTTGCCCCTTACGTCACCCACCCCGAAATGCCCCAGTTCCATCGCCAGCTCGACGAATGCCACACTGAACTCGCCGCCCTTGGCGACATGGCTCGGCTCTACGATATCCGACTCAGCCTCCACCCCGCCCAGATACGTTCGCCTCAACAGCCCGGAGCCGCACCGCGTCGCCCGAGCACAGCAAGAACTCGACGTCTGCCGCCGCGCTCCTTGACGCCATGGGCGCCGACCGACACGCCGTCATCGTCGTCCACGTGGGCGGCGCGTACGGCGACGCACTCGCCGCCCGCGAACGATTCGTCGCCGCCTTCGAAGGGCTGTCCCCGCTAGCGGCGCGCAACCGCCTCGCTCTGGAAAACGACGATCGCATCTTCTCACTCCAGGACACGCTCTGGATCCATAGGCGCACGGGCATGCGCCTCGTTCTCGACGTGCTCCACCACCGCTGCCTGACCGCGAGATGTTTCCCTGGGCGACGCGCTGGACTGTCGCCTTGGCCACCTGGCCGCCGCATCAGAAGCCCAAGATCCACTACAGCAGCCCGCGTACGGAACTGCGCCAGACTACACCGCAACGGTGACTGGCGCGTGCAAATGCCGCTGCCCAACCAGCACAGCGACTTCATCAATCCCTTTGAGTTCATCGACCTGCTGAGAACGGCACGCGAGGAAACTCTGCGCCCGTTCGACATCATGCTCGAGGCCAAGGCCAAAGACCTGGCCCTGTTGCGCCTGCGCCAGCTAGTGGAACGCTACGCCCCGGACCTCGCGAGCGTCCTGGCGTAGCTCCCGTTGAACCCGCTCCGGCGCCTACTCCAGCGGATCCGCCCACGCCTCCTTTGTGATCTCGGCCCCACACGCGCGTCCCCGCGCACCCGCCGACAAGCCGCCCCGTCACCACCTGCGCGTCATGCTGAAACAGCAGCAAGCATCCGCGTTCCAGCGCCTCAGCGCGCAGCCGCCGCTTGCTCTCGATACTCGTCATGGGATAGCATGTCGAAGCTGGGCACCCACGCCAGCCGGTCCATGTGCGCCGCCCAACTGCACGCATCGCCCAGAAAGAGCAGGCTCTCCCCGCCCGACTCCACCCACACCGTCTGAATCGCCCCCGTATGACCCGGCGCAACGTCAGTCCGCACGGTAGCTGCAGAAACGCTGCGGTCCGTCCACCACGTCGAGCAGCCCCCGCTCGGCCAGCGGTTCCCAGTTCTCGGAGAAGTAGGTGGCCGCCGTCCGCTCGTTGGGATACGCCGCGTCCGCCAAGTCCATACGCTGCACCACGTACCGCGCATTCGGAAACGTCGGAACTGGCGGTCCAAACCCTCCGCCCTCACCATCCTCGCTCGTCCCAGCGCGTCGCGCCGCCCACATGGTCGCTGTGCAGGTGCGTGAGGATCACCACGTCGACGTCCTCGGGCGCAAAGCCCACCCGCGCGATATCGCCCAGCATTCGCCTCCTGCGTTCGCCCAGCCCCCAGATCGAGCGCTGTTTGGACGACAGCTTGTCGCCAATGCCCGTGTCGACCAGGATCAACCCTGCGTCCGACTCAATCAACAGGCTGCGCGTATCCGCCGGGATCTGGTTCTCCTCATTCGGGCGGATCACCCGCTCCCACAGCACGCGCGGCACCACTCCAAAAAACCCGCCGCCGTCCATCACATGCAGTCCGTCGCTCACCACGTGGCAGCGGACCCCGCCTACATTCAGCGTATACGTCACGTCCCGTTTCTCCTCTCACTTCTGATATCTTCGCCGTTCTCCACTATCATACGGGGGAGTCCGAGCCATAGCTGACTGGAACTACCTCCGGTAGCCAATCACCGATGCAGGCGCCCTGACATTCATTGATAACGCGTGAATTCTACCACGGGCCTGCCGCCTGTCATGGCTGCGGACGCGCATCCGCAGCCGCACTTGCCCGGACTTGGCCCCTCTCATACAATAGAGTCCCCAATAGCGAAGTCACCAGGAGTGGTGAAGCAACCACCAAAGGAGACGAACGATGACCAGGTACAGAGCAATCACGCGTTGATGTTGACCGTGTTCACGCATGTTGGCCGTCGCATGCCAGCCGGTGATGCCGGAACAGGAACCCACCGGGACTCGCCAACCCCGCGTCCGTCCACTGTGACGAGCAGGGCGGCACGCTCGGATATCCGCACCGGAGACGACGGCGGACAAGTCGGCTACTGTCATCTTCGACGACGGCAGCGAATGCGAAGAGTGGGCCTTCTTCCGCGGCGAATGCCAGCCCGGTGAATTCCCGGCTACCACCCAGCTTGCAAACCCCGCTTCCGTCCATTGCGAAGAGCAAGGCGGCACGCTGGAGATCCGCACTGGCGACGATGGCGGCCAGACCGGCTACTGTGTCTTCGATGACGGTAGCGAATGCGAAGAGTGGGCCTTCTTCCGCGGCGAATGCCGGCCCGGCGGCGAGTAGCCGCTCGCGCCGTCCGCATACGAGACCGCACATGAGCAACGAATTCTTCCCGGAGCTGGCAGCCGAAAACAGCCTTCCCCGCATCCCCTTGGTACGCGGCGTCCTCTTCGAACTGGAAGGCGCGCTGGCCCGCCGCACTCGACCCATCGACGAACTCATGCAAGAGGGAGCGCGCAGCGCCGAAACCTACATGCGCGCCCAGAACATGGAACTGCCACAGGACTTCTGGCGCAACATCGTCGAGGCAAGACTCTTCGCATACGAGAAATCCGAGGAGGAGCAGGAAGAGCACATCGCCGATGACGCCATGAGCTTCCTGCTCCAATTCTTCGGCTATCCTGCCAGCCAAATGGATCTGGACGTCCTGCGCCAGTCCGTCGACATCTTCTACGCATCCGAAATGACCGCCTGGCAGCTTCATCCCGACGCAGTGGAGACTCTCACAGAATCTCCGCGCCCAGGGGTATCGGCTGGGAATCGTGGCCAACTATCAGCTGCGACCGCGTCTTCCAGCGTACCGTGGATTACCTTGGCCTGCGCGCCCCATCTTGACCTCTGCCTCACCAGCGCCAGCGTAGAATATCGCAAGCCCGACACGGCCATCTTCGACATCGTGCTCCAGCAATGGGACGTCTTGCCCTATGAGTTGGTAATCGCCGGTCCCAGCCTCAAACACGACGTCTCCGCCGCCATCGAACTTGGCGCCCAAGCTGTCCTCACCCGCCTCGGCGCAGACTATCCGGCCGCACCGATAGCACGCGCAGGCCATGGACGCGCCTGCTCCGGACGCTGTCATTACCAGCTTGTCGGAACTGCCGCCAGATCATCGCACAATGGGCGAGCGCATGACCAACGACCCCAACCACCCAGCCGGTCACTGCGTCACGCCGCTATCCTGCGGCCCCTCTGGTCGGCGTCGCAGCCGTCGTCATCGACGCCCGGACGGTCGCCTCCTCCTTGTCAAACGCGGACGCCCGCCCCGCGCCGGCTCCTGGGGACTGCCCGGCGGCCTGCTCGATCTCGGTGAACGACTGGCCGACGGCGCACGCCGCGAAGTCTATGAAGAAACCGGGGTCGAAGCCGACGTCCGCGATGTCGTCGGAACCTTCGAACCGCTGGAGCTGGATGGCGAGGGCCGCATCGAATACCACTACGTCGTCATCGACTTTTGGGCGCACTACGTCCGCGGCCAGGCCAGCGCCCAGGACGACGCCGACGACGTGGCGTGGGCCTCCATCGACGAGCTCGACCTCTACGACCTCAACACCGAGACCCGCGCGGTCGTACTCGTGTCCGCCCATGCCGCCTGGCAGGGCGACGCCTCTCGTCCGGACTAGCGACCCGCCGCGCCAGCAGTATCCGGAATCAGCCGGATCCATACAGACGTCGTCGCGCTTTTCCGGCCCCGTCAGCCAAGTTGCGCCGAAACCCAACAACGCGCATACTACCCGTAGTCAATCGTCACTCATCTGCGAACCGAACAATCAGCGCACACATGGCATTCCGTCTGCTCGCAGCACGGGATGAGCAGCCAACATGGACACGAACTCCTCATTTGACCAGTCCGCCCGCACGCCTGGCGCCGGCGCCGGACGAAGCCGCACGGCTCCTGCCCCAGCTCAATCAGCGGCTTCTGCAACTTGCCGCGCAGCTCAACGAGATCCATGCCGAAGTAGACAAGCTCGCCGCCAATCTGGACGACGACAGCGCACAGATCTCCGCCCTCGTCAGCCATCTCACCGACACCCAGAGCACGACGCTTGCTCCAACGTCGCCTCGCCGAGTTCACCGAAGAGATGAGCTCCGAGCATGAACAACTCAACTTCCTAAGCCTCAAGCTCACCGAGCTGGCCACCAAGGACCAGATCGTGCGCATGGCAAGCACGATGGCCACCCAGGGACAGGTCAGCGATCTGCACGATGTCGTGCACAACCTGGTGCGCACACAGGAACTGGCCAACCGGCTCAGCGAATCTCGCGAGGAACATGTCGAGGCGCTGCTGGGCACGTTGCAGGAGATCGTCACCCATCGCCAACAGCGGATCGAATACGGCGCACAACGCAATGAGGAGGAAATCGAGGCTATTCGCCGCGCAGCACGCGGCGAATTTGCCGCCGACCTGCTGCCGGCACTGGACGGCGTGGAAATCGCACTCGACCGTGCGCGCACCATCCTCGCCCGCCAGCGCCAGGACTTGTCCGCGCTTGGCGCAGATGCTGCCTGCGCCTGCACGGGGTACAGAAAGCGAGGCGCCGCCCTCCGGCCTACTCGACAAGCTGCGCTCCAGAGTGACCGCTGACGAACTCGGGCCGCTGCCCGACCACGGCGCAATGCCCGCGCCTCAGTCCATGGCCGCCACCGTCAGCGCCACGGAAGCGTGGCTCAACCACCTGACCCTCGTCCGCGACCGCTTCGTCTCCCTGCTCGGACTGGAGGGGATCGAGCAGTTGCCCGCCCTGAATCAGAAGTTCGACCCTCGCATCCACATGGCGATCGACGCCGAGATTCGCACGGACGTCCCGCCCAATACCGTCGTGCGCGAGTTGCGCAAGGGCTACCGCCAGGATGAGCGCGTCCTGCGCTATGCCGAAGTCGTCATCGCACAAGCCCCGGACTCAGCGTCCAGTGTCGTCTCCGCCGCGCAAACGCCAGTCCGCCGAGCGGACTAGCATACAAACCCTCGCCTTAGCGGCTCGCTGCGGCGCATCCACCATTTCATCAACTCAAACCCGAAGAACGGCAGCGCGCTAGTACGAGCGCGATCGCCAGGTGCTCTGCATCTAGGGGCACTGTGCTGAAGATGTCCTGGGCAAACGGCACGTAGATGACGACCATCTGTAAGACGATCGTCAGCGAAATCGCCCCTATCATCGCCGGGTTAGAGAACAGACCGATTTTGAATACTGACTCGCGCTCAGACCGTACCGCAAACGCAAACGCCATCTGCGAGAGCACCAGCGAAGTGAACACCATCGTCTGCCAGGCCGGATCGGCCGCCCGCCAGTAGTAGAGGCCCAGCAGCAGCGGCGCAATTCCCGTCAACAATCCCATCCACGATGATGTTTCTGCCCATACCGCGGCTGAAGACCCCCTCGGACGGTGGATATGGCTTCCGCCGCATGATGTCCGGTTCCGCCGGTTCCACGCCCAACGCCAGCGCCGGGAACCCGTCCGTGACCAGGTTCATCCACAGAATCTGTAACGGCAGCAGCGGCAGCGGCATGCCCAGGAACGGCGCCACCAGCATCACCCAGATCTCGCCGGAGTTGCAGTGCTAAGCAAGGAGACGAATGAACTTGCGAATGTTGTCATAGATCGTGCGGCCTTCTTCGATCGCCGCCACAATCGTGGCGAAGTTGTCATCCTGCAGCACCATCTCGGACGCTTCCTTCGCCACGTCCGTACCCGTGATGCCCATGGCTACGCCGATATCGGCCCGCTTCAGGGCGGGCGCATCGTTCACCCCGTCGCCCGTCATCGCTACGATGTCGCCCTGCTTTTGCAGCGACTGCACGATCTCAAGCTTGTGCTCCGGCGAAACCCGTGCATACACAGAAATTCGCTGCACAACCTCGTCCAACTCCTCCTCACTGAGCTGGTCCAGCTCCTGGCCCGTCATCAACCCTGCGTCCGCCGGGATGCCCAGATCTTTGGCAATGTAGCGGGCCGTCAGCGGGTGATCCCCCGTGATCATCATGGGGCGAATACCCGCAGTGTTGCTCGTCGCAACCGCGTCCTTGACCTCCGGCCGCGGCGGGTCGATCATCGCCACGAGACCGACAAACGTCATCTCCTGTTCGAATGTCGTCCAGGTCCTCCGGGATGCTGTCCAGCGGCCGCATCGCCACGCCCAACACGCGCATCCCGTTCGCGGCCAGGTCATCATTCGCTGCCGAAATCCGCTCGCGGTACTCGTCCGACATCGGCTCGACTACGCCGTCGATGAGCACACTGCGTAGAGACATCCAACACGCTATCGCTGGCGCCCTTCATGAAGGCGACATATTTTGGCCTCGTCGCCCATCGCATCCCCCAGCAACGACATGCCATGGGGATAGTCATCGTCATCCTCCGGCGCCCGGTGCACCGTCGTCATCCGCTTCCGCTCCGAATCGAACGGGACCTCTGCCACACGCGGCAGCGCCTCTTCCAGATTCTCCTTCACCATGCCAGCCCGCGCCGCAGCCACCGCCAGCGCGCCTTCCGTTGGATCGCCCACCACGCTATACGAGTTTGGATCGTCCGCCTCAGATTCGATGATGGCGTCGTTGCACAACGCACCGCCCGCCAGTAACAGCGCCGCCGTGCTATCGCCCAGGTCAAGCGCCGCTGACCCGCCGTTGACATCCTCCGACCGCAACGCACCCACGCGCGGCAGATCCAGCCGCCGCCCGGCCACATCCAGCACCGTCACCGTCATCTGGTTCTCGGTCAGCGTCCCTGTCTTGTCGGAGCAGATGACTGTCACCGAACCCAACGCCTCCACGGCGTGGAGCTTGCGAATCAGCGCCTTGCGCTTCAACATGCGCTGCGCGCCGATGGACAGCGCAATCGTCACCACTGCCGGCAATCCTTCCGGCACAGCCGCAACGGCCAGGCTCACGGCGGTCAGCAACATGTCGCGCCAGGACTCGCCCTGGATGAAGACGCCTATGAAGAAGATGACTGCCACCAGCGCCAGCGCCACCAGCGCCAGAATCTTGCCCAGCCGGTCCAGTCGTTTCTGCAGCGGCGTCGGCTCGTGTTCCACTGTCTGCAACAAGTCGGCGATGCGGCCCAGTTCCGTATTCATTCCCGTTGCGGTTACGGCGCCTTCGCCGCGCCCATACGAAACGGTCGTGCCCATATATGCCATGTTGAGCCGGTCGCCAACAGCCATATCCTTGCCGTAGACCAGCTTGGCGTCCTTCTCTACGGGCACCGATTCTCCCGTCAACGCCGCCTCCTCCATGCGCAGATTCGCACTGGAGGTCAGCCGCACATCCGCCGGCGTCAGGTTGCCCGCCTCCAGCAGAATCACGTCGCCGGGCACGAGATCACGCGCCGACAGCTCACTGACCCGCCCGCCGCGGCGCACGCGCACAACCGGCACGGCCAACTCCTTCAGCGCCGCCATCGACTTCTCCGCCCGGTACTCCTGGCGGAAACCCAGCACAGCGTTCAGGATCACGATCAGAAGAATGGCCGTGGCATCCTTATAATCGCCCAAAATCAGAGAAATGACCGCCGCGGCAATCAGCACGAGCACGAGGATCGCAGTGAGTTGTTCCCAGAAGATGCGCCACGGGCTCTTCACGCCCCGTTCGATCAACTCGTTCGGACCATACTCCGCCAGCCGTCGCTCTGCCTCCGCCGCAGACAACCCCTGCTTCACGTCCGTCTGCAGTTCGGCAACGGCCTCTTCCGCCGTCAACTGATACCATTCACTCATGCGCGTTCGTCTCTCAATCTCTTGTCGTGTGCTGCTTGCTGCGTGTCTTACCGGAATGCGGCCTCGCTTCGCACAGCCGCATTCATCCCCCAATTATAGAAGATGCCCGATCCCTTGACCAATGCCAGTGTATGCTATACTTTGACACTGGCGGGAGCCGTGCCAGACTGACCACGGACCCGCATTGCAATTCGCGTCATCCCGGTAGAGAGGATTTGGTCTGCCTGCGTGATCTCCGCAACGGCTCTCTTGCCGGCGAAACTACAGACAACATCGCCCGGCGTGGTTCGGCTATCGTGGCTCAATATTCGTGGTTCGACTGGCGCGACGAAACCGGCGTGATTCAACCGGAACAGACCGGAAAGGACAAGACGGACGGGACACAGCGAGTCCCCGGCGCCCATGACGGCTGACATCCCTGACATTGCCCCATCCGATAATGCGTCCACCCATCCCTGGACCGACCAGCGCTTTCTCCAGTCGCTCTTGGCGTCCGCCCCGATCGCGATCGTTGTCGTCGACGAGTCCGGCAGCATCCTCTACGCCAATCCCAAGTTGCTTGAGATGTTTGGCTACAGCTTCGATGAGCTGCAGGACCGCACCATCGAACTGCTGATCCCCAACCGATTCCGCAGAGACCACGTCCAGCACCGCACGCGCTACGTCGCCAACCCGCACGTCCGGCCCATGGGCGCCGGCATCGACCTGACCGGCCGGCGCAAGAACGGCGATGAATTCCCGCTGGAAGCCGGCCTCAGTTTTCTTCCCACTGAGCAGGGCGTGGTCGTCATCAGTTCCATCACCGACATCACCAGACGCAAGCAAACCGAAGAGCTGCTCGAACACCGCGTAGAAGAACGCACGCATGAACTCGAACGCCGCCGCGAAGTCTCCGACGGTCTGCGCGACATCCTGGCTATCCTCAACTCCAACCAGTCCATCGAAGAGATCCTGAATCACATCACAGCCCAAGCCTGTCGTCTCCTGCGCGCCGACGCCAGCGCAATCTTCCGCATGCAGGGCAAGCAGGGCCCCCTGCAAATGCAGGCCAGCCACGGTCTGCCTGACGAATTCGCCGACCGCCAGCACACGCCGCCGGACCTGGGACCGCAGGAGCACGATGAGCAAAGCAGCGCTATCAGAGCGCTCGACCCCTCCTCCCTCACCGTGTCGACTCAGTTCCATGCCCCGCGCGTGCTGCACACCGACGACGCCTTGAGCATTGTGTCGGCCGGCGCATCACAGACGGGCGACGACGAGCTTGTCTCTGCAACGGAGCAACCGTACCAAGCCTTGTTCTCCGTGCCGATCCTGATCAAGGATGAGGTATACGGCAGCCTCACCCTCTACTACCGGGAGCCGCGCAAATTCTCCGCCGAGGAAATCGAGCTCGCCACCACCTTCGGCGATCAGACCGCGCTCGCGATCGAAAACGCTCGCCTGCGCACCCAGGTCGAACGCGCCGCGGTTGCCGAAGAACGCAGTCGCATTGCCCGCGACCTGCACGACTCCGTGACACAGACGCTCTTTTCCGCATCATTGATTGCCGAAGTACTGCCTCGCATGTGGGACAGCGACCGCGAGGAGAGTGAGAAGCGCCTCGCGGAGCTGCGCCAGCTCACCCGCGGCGCCCTGGCCGAAATGCGCACCCTATTGCTCGAGCTGCGCCCCGCCACGCTCATCGAAGTGCAACTCCGCGAGCTCCTGCGCCAACTGACCGAAGCCACCACAGGCCGTACCCGCGTGCCAATCGAGCTCAAGCTGCAGGGCGAAGGTCCCCTTCCGCCCGACGTCAAAGTCGCCTTCTATCACATCGCCCAGGAAGCGCTCAACAACGTCGCCAAACACGCACGCGCCACCAAAGCCTCCGTCACGTTCAAACGCACGCCTTCCCGCGGTCAACTCACCGTCAAGGACAACGGACGCGGCTTCGTCATCGAGAAAGTCACGCCGGAACACCTCGGGCTGACCATCATGAACGAGCGAGCCGAAGCCATCGGCGCCCGCCTGGAGATCGAGAGTCGCCTCGGCCACGGCACGACAGTCACCGTCGCCTGGAAGGGTCGGGCTCCCTAGCTGCGGCTGCCCCCGTCCTCCGCCCGACTCAGATCGACGTCGCGCGACTCTTTCCGTTCTGACCGCATATGCTTATAATTGGATCGTTCGTCGCCCGTCGGTGACCCACGCTTTCGGCCCGTCCGGGCAACTCCCATCGGTTTCGAAGCCAGTTCCTGTTCAGCAGTGAGGTGCGTCGCTTGCCAGACAAACAGCGGATTCGCGTGATGCTGGTGGATGACCATGCCGTGGTACGCAGCGGCCTCTCCGCCTTCCTGCTCACCTATGATGACCTGGAACTTGTCGGTGAAGCCAGCGACGGCGACGAGGCCATCGTCGAATGCGAACGCGTTCAGCCCGACGTGATCCTCATGGACCTGGTCATGCCTCACATCGACGGCGCCACCGCCATCCGCGCCATCCGCGAGCGTCATCCCGACGTACAGATGATCGCCCTTACCAGCTTCAAAGAACACGATCTCGTGCAGCGGGCTCTCAAAGCCGGCGCCATCGGCTACCTGCTCAAGGACGTCTCCGCCGACGAACTGGCGAACGCCATCCGCGCCGCGCACGCCGGCCGTCCGACGCTTGGCCCCCGAAGCCGCCGAGGCCCTGATCCACACCGCTCGCAGTTCCGAGACCAACGCTCTCGGCCACGACCTGACTGACCGCGAACGCGAAGTGCTCGAACTCATGGTCGAAGGCCTCAACAACAACGAGATTTCCGAACGCCTCATCGTCAGTCGATCCACCGTCAAGTTCCACGTCAGCAACATCCTCTCCAAGCTTGGCGTCTCCAGCCGCACCGAAGCAGTCGCGCTCGCCCTCCAGCAAGACCTCATCTCTTAAGCGCCCTGCTACGAGCCCATCCACCACCTAGTCACCTGACCAGGAGAAAAACTCGCCGCGAGTCCGGGTGGACGGCTGACCATGTGCATGGCGCATCATCCCGCCATTCTGTCTACACTAGAGAGCAGCGCGGCAAGCAGGCGCCTTTCGCCGTGTCAAACTGACGAGACCTGCCTGCGCCGTCCAGCGCATCGTCGGGGCTCCCCGGATTCCCGAACCTTCGACTCGACATCTGCTGGCGCCGCAGCGAGAGGTAGCCGCCTGTCTCGACGCGGGGCGTCCCCGCAAAGGAGTGCCTGAACAGAATGCGTGTGCTACTGGCGGACGATCAAGCCTGGTTGCGTTCCGCTGTGCGTCTCCTTCTGGAACAGGAGCCTGACATCGAGGTCGTCGGTGAAGCCGCCGAGGCCAACGTCCTGATTTCCATCGTCGAAGCCGTCGCGCCGGATCTGCTGCTCCTCGACTGGGAGTTGCCCGGCGCGCGCGCTGACGGCGGCAGCGAGCGACTCCTGCGCAGGCTCCATACCTGTTGCCCACACATCGCCGTCATCGTCCTCAGCGGCCGCCCCGAAGCCGCGGCTCGCGCCCTTGACGCAGGCGCCGACTACTTCGTGAGCAAAGCCGAACCGCCCGACTCCCTTCTCGCCGCAATTCTCGACGTACGCCGCACCCGGCCTTCTCTCCGCGCCGACTGACCAACCCGACGACATTCTGCGCATTCCTGTCCTGTGCGCCACATGCCGCTGCGCGCATCACTGACGGCAAATTCGGCGCGATTGAATCAAAGCCGCCCACGCGGTAGAATCCAGCGCAGAAAGTGCCGGGCCGGACATCATCTAGCCAGATATTCACCGGCTGCGCATCACCCAGCGCATGCACAGGGAGATCGCTTGGCTGGCTTCCAAGCGACAGCCGCTCACCGTGCACACCACAGCTTCGGGAGGACATATGGGCGGCGCGGCAGCCGGCGATCGACCGCACACGAGCTCCGCAAACACCGTCCACACGCGCCGGCGACATCGCGACGCGCGCCGACTTCTCCACCATTCGCTACGCCCAGTGCTGGGAAGACGCCGACATCCTGCTCCAAGCGCTCGCTATCCAACCGCACCACGTCTGCCTCTCTATCGCCTCCGCCGGCGACAACACCCTGTCCATGCTCAGCCGCGGGCCCGCCCACGTCATCGCCATCGACCTGAGCCCTGCACAGCTCGCCTGCCTGGAACTGCGCATCGCCGCCTATCGCACACTGGACCACCCCGAACTGCTGCGCTTCATCGGTTCCCGGCCCGGTGACCGGCGACACGAATCCTACGACGCGCTGCCGTCCGCAGCTTCCCCTGGCGGCCCAGTCCTTCTGGGACGCGCGCCCCAATGACATCGCACAGGGCTTCGGCAACGCCGGTCGTTTCGAACGCTACCTCCGAACGTTCGGCTCGCGCATCCTGCCCCTCCTCCAGTCACGGCGCAATCGCCAACAGCTCCTGCAGCCGCACACACAGGCCGAACGCGAATGGTTCTACGAGCACCACTGGGACACATGGCGCTGGCGCACCGCCTATCGCGCCTTCTTCTCGCGACGCACCATGGGCCGCCTCGGCCGCGATCCCAGCTTCTTCGATTACGTCGACGACAACGTGGCCGAACGGCTCCTGGCCCGCACCAAATACGCCCTGACCGAACTCGACCCGGTCGAGAATCCCTATCTCCAGTGGATCCTCCTCGGCCGACACGGCCCTGCCCTGCCCCACGCCCTGCGCGCTGAAAACTTCCAGGCCATCCGCGACAATCTGTACCGGCTGGAAGTTCGGCGCCAATCGCTGGACGACTTCATCGTGGACGACAGCGCCGCCCCTGTCGACCGCTTCAACCTGAGCGACGTGTTCGAATACATGTCGCCGGAGGGATACGCCGAAGCCTTGCAAGAGCTCTTGCAGCGCGCTGCGCCGGCGGCCCGCCTCGTCTACTGGAACATGATGGCCCCGCGCCGGCGACCCGAACCCCTGGCGGGCCGGCTGCGTCCCCTGCGAGGGCTGTCTGACGCACTCTTTCGCCAGGACAAGGCCTTCTTCTACAGCGACTTCGTGGTCGAGGAGGTCATCTGATCTCCCCTTTCCTCCTCAACTGGCTGAAGATTCTAGTCGTCATCATCTGGCTCGCCGCCATGATGGGCGCACTGGCCGTCTTGCAACGACGACGTGCACTGCACCCGGAATGGGCGCGCAAGCTCATGCATGTCGGCTCCGGCCTCGTCGCCCTGTCTCTGCCCTGGCTCTTCACCGAAAACTGGCCCGTTCTCGTGCTCACGCTGTTCGCGGTGGGCGCCATGCTTGCCCTCAAATACCTGCCCGCCTACCGCACGAACCTCGGCGCCGTCACCGGCAGCGTCGTCCGGCCAACGCTCGGCGAAGTCTGGTTTCCTATCGGGGCGGGCCTGGTGTTCATCCTCGCCGGCGGAGACAAGCTTCTCTACTCCATACCCATCCTGATCCTCACCTTTGCCGATGCCGGCGCCGCCCTCATCGGCATCTTCTACGGACGGTATAGGTACTCCGCCTCCGACGGACCCAAAACCCTGGAAGGTTCCCTGGTCTTTTTTCAGGCCGCCTTCCTCAGCACGCTGATCCCGATCCTCCTGTTCAGCGAGATCGGCCGTGCGGAGACACTGCTGATCGCTCTGCTGATGGCCTTGCTGTCCATGCTTCTGGATGCTTTGTCGTGGTGGGGGCTCGACAATTTGCTCATACCCGTGTTGAGTTTCCTCTTGCTCAGCGCCTTTGTCACGATGGATGCGCGTACGCTCCTCGTCCACTTCATCGTGGCGATGGTGATGATCGTTGCCGCCATCGTCTGGCGCAAGCGCACCACCCTCAACGACAGCGCGCTCATGGGCGTGGTCTTCTATGGGTACCTGTGCTGGACGCTGGGCGGCTGGCTGTGGGTGTTGCCGCCGCTGCTGCTCTTCCTCAGCTACAACGTGCTCTCGCCACCCGACGTCCTCCGCGAAGAGCGCACCTATTCCGTGCAGGTCATGCTCGGCGTCGGCGCCGTCGGCCTCTTCTGGCTCATGCTGGCCGACATCATCGACGCCCCCGCCCTCATCTATCCCTTTGTTCTCAGCTTCGCCGCCCAACTCGCCATGATCGGTTCGGCCCGCCACCTGGCCGCGGAACAAGGCATGCCCTCAACGCTGCTGATCCTGCGCAGCGTACTGCTCAGCTGGGCCATCTACCTGATCCCGTTTGCCTTTCTCGTCGGCTGGCGACGCGAAGCCTGGGTCTATCTCCTCGCCGGCCTACTTGGCATCAGCGTCGGCACGGCCATGTTCGCCGCGTCGCAGACGGGACCCGAAGGCTACCGGGATTCCGGTACCCGCTGGCTCATCCAGACCATGAGCGCGGGCCTGGCCTCCGTGCTCGGCTTCGCCGCCATGCAGTTCGTGTAACACGTACCCGGCAACCATCGGGACCTACGTCCCCATTGGCAGGTAAGAGAGCCTCAGGAGAACATGATGCAAACTTCACGCATTCACAATGAGCGACAGTTGACCGAGTTCTTGGCGCTCGACGGCGGGGTTCCCCTCCGCCCCGACTCGCCGTCTGTCCGAGACGCCGACGAACACTGGCTTGTGCAGGGCGCGGATTCGGCCCCGCTTGCCCGCTGTTCCCTCTGGTACACGGTCCGCGCCGAGCTATCCGCCGCACGTACTCGGCCTCATCGGCCACTTTGCAGCCGCGGACGATGAGGCCGCCGCCCTTCTGCTGGAAACCGCCTGCCGCAGCCTTGCCGATCACGGCTGCACCCTGGCCGCCGGCCCCATGGACGGCAGCACTTTCCGCAACTATCGGTTCGTCACGGAGCGCGCCTTTGGCGGCGTCCAGCACCCGCCCTTTTTCCTCGAACCGGACAATCCGGACGCTTGGCCGCTCCACTTCGTATCCGCCGGCTTCCAGCCCCTGGCAACGTACGTCTCGTCCTATGGGGAAACTGCCAGCATCCGACCCGCGCCTGCCAGCGCTGACCGAACGCGCCGCGGACGCTGGCATCACCGTGCGCATCGCCGACATGGACGCCTTCCCCGCCGAGTTGGAGCGCATCTACGACATCGTCGTCGACAGCTTCGGCGACAACTTCCTGTATACGCCAATCGATCGCCACGAATTCCTGACCCAGTATGCCCAGGTCCAACCCTACGTGCGTCCGGAGCACGTCCTAATCGCCGAACAGAACATGGAACCTGTCGGCTTCATCTTCACCGTGCCCGACCTTTCACAGCAGCTTCGCGGCGAACCAGTCGACACCCTGGTCATCAAGACCGTCGCCGTCCGTCCGCAAGTCGCAGGCCACGGCCTGGGCAGCCTTCTAGGCGCACGCGTGCAGGCCGCGGCGCACGCGCTCGGCTTTCGCAACGTAATCCACGCCCTGATGCACGAGACTAAATCGCTCGCGCAATATCAGTCGCCATTACGCATCGCCAATGCGCCGCTACGCGCTCGTTTGCGAAAGAACTGGCGCGTTGATCGACACCAATCGATAGGAGAAGAGCGATCCCCGGACATACAACAGGCGCCCCACAATTGGAGGCGCCTGTTCCATACCCAACCTATTCACGTGCATCTGCCGGGAGGTAGCCGCCGGCCACATAGCTAGAAACTACACCCTTCCCTACCAGGCCGCGTCCGCCATCACCGGGAGCTGCTCCGCCTTCGCCACCAGCCCTGCCGCCTCGCTCTCGCTGAGCGGAACCAGCGGCGGTCGCACCCGCAGCCACGCCGCGTCACCATGATAATGCGCCATCATCTGCTTGATCGACGGAATCGGCGCCAAACCGGCATACGTCGGGCGTAGCTGGGCTGATCTGCGCCTGCCATTCTTCGGCCTGGGGTGAATCCTGGTTGTCATACAGCTTGCGCTGAATCGGCGAAATCAGGTTCGCCACCGCGTTGATCGACCCTGCGCCGCCCCCCTGCAAAGCCTTGAGGAAGAAGAGTTCGGACCCCGTGAACGCGCCGAACCCCGGGAAGCGAGTCAGAATCCCGTTCAAGTTGTTCCAGTCTCCGGAACTGTCCTTGATGCCCACGACCGTATCCGGGAAATCGGTGATCAGCCGTTCAATCAGGTCCAGGCTCCAGCCGATTACGGCCTGGGGCGGAATGTGGTACAGATAGATACGCAGCCGATCGTCGCCCACACGGTCGATCGTTTCCGCCACGCTCCGGTACAGGCCCTCGTCGCTCACGCCCTTGTAGTAGAACGGCGGCAAGAAAAGCACGCCGCCACAGCCCTGCTTCACGGCATGCGCCGTCAGTCGCACCGAATCCGTAAGCGCGGTGCACCCTGTGCCCGGCATCAAGACGGCCGGATCCACTCCAGCTCTCAATCAACTGCACCAGCGCATCCTCACGCTCCTCGACCGAGAACGAGTTCGCCTCGCTCGTGGTGCCAAACGGGCACAGCCCGTGTGCGCCCGTCTCCAGCAAATGGAGGCTCAACTCCACCCAGCGCGGTACATCGATCGCCAAGTTCTCGTCGACCGGCGTCAGCGTGGGCACAAACACGCCGCGCAATGTGTTTCCAGACATCATTCACCTCGGTTCGTTATGGAATGTTCAGGCGCTTCGGCCCTTTGGAAGGGAGTTCGCTGTTGATGAAGAATTGCCACGATACCGCAAGCGGGAGCTTCACGGACCAAGCCGGCACAAATACAATGCAGCGGTCGTGGACGACGGACCGTATCGACTACCGGCCTAGCCTGCCAAGAATTCTAGTGTACGCCCCATACCTTGTCAATGTTTCGAGGTCACGAGCGTGACGCGTCGAGATTTGATCTCTCGGTCCTCATACCGCAGAATTCCCTTCCATGATACAATCGCTCAACCCCGCTTCATTTGCGATTCAGTCACGAACAAGCATAGCATCACGCGATTGACTACAGCCTTCGCACAGCGTAGTCAAACCGTGTCAGAACTGTGGCGAGAGGAGACGAAACTATGACGGAACGACGATTCATTCCATTGCCCGACTTCCAAGAGTACCCGCCGGACACCATGGCCCAGCGCGCCAGGGACTTCTACGACGAAATGCGCCGCAGACGCACCGTGCGCCAATTCTCGGACCGCCCGGTCCCGCGCGCCGTCATCGAAGATTGTCTGCGCACCGCCGGTACCTCGCCCAGTGGCGCCAACCAGCAGCCCTGGCACTTCGCCGTCGTCTCGGATCCCGCCATCAAGCATGAGATCCGCCTGGGCGCAGAAAAGGAAGAACGCGAATTCTACTCGCGGCGCGCCCCGGAAGAGTGGCTCCACGAGCTCGAGAAATTCGACACCGACGCGCACAAACCCTACCTCGAGCACGCCCCCTACCTCATCGCTATCTTCGCGCAGCCCTACTCGCGCACTGACGAAGGTGAAACCACCAAGCACTACTATGTCACTGAGTCAGTCGGTATCGCGACTGGCATGCTCATCGCCGCTCTGCACCATGCCGGCGTCGCCACATTGACCCACACGCCCAGTCCCATGCGCTTCCTGACCGAGATCCTGGGCCGTCCATCCCACGAACGCCCGTTCCTCCTGCTTGTCGCCGGCTATCCCGCCGAAGACGCTCGAGTGCCCGTGATCACTAAGAAGCCGCTGGACGAAATCGCCTCCTTCCACTGATCTCCGTTGCGGGCAACGATGCCGTGGCAGCGTTCACTAAACGACGCTGCCGCGTGATCCGCGTCGCTACACGATGCGCAACCCGTGACATGGATTGACGTAGAGTAGCGTAAGGGCATCTGATCCCGTTCCGTCGAATGGCCGGGCTGTTGGGCGTATCTGCCAGTCATATCGAAACAGATTCCCCGACATGGCGGGTATTTTGATTTACCGGCCAAATCTAATACAGTTAGCGATTAGTGTGTTTTGCAAGGATTCATACCGATTGCATGACTTGCGCTCTGTTACAGGTAGGCAATTGATTACGCCGAACTGACCAATCACAATCCAAGTACTCAGAGGCGTAGATTACTATGCGAAAATGGATCACAACTACTGCCCTCGTGATTGCAGTCCTCCTGGCCGGTTGCTCCGAGGAGGGCGGCCCCTCCTTTCTACAGCGTGGCCAGGACGAGGCCACACCCACGCCCCTGCCCGCAGTGCAGGCCAGTCCCGAAGTCATCGTGGACGCCATTGTCGTGCCCGCGCGCTACGCCGATCTCAGCCTTGAAGCGTCTGGCATTGTCGATGAGGTGCTTGTCACAGAAGGGGACCTGGTCGAGGCCGGCCAATTGATCGCTCGGCTCAACAGCGAGCGACAGGTGATTTCCATCGCCCAGGCGGAAGCGCGCGTGCGCAGCGCACAGGCCCGCATCGACGAGTTGCGCGCCGGTTCGCGGATCGAAGAAATCGCCGCCGTACAAGCGCAGGTGGACATCGCCCGCGCCAACCTTGCCAAGCTGCGCGAAGGCTCGCGTGCAGAAGACATCGCCGCCGCCCGCGCCGGACTCGACGCCGCACAGGCCAACCTGCAGGAACTGCTCGACGGCGCAGACGACGCCGAACTTATCCAGGCGCTCGCCGATATCCAGAACGCCGAAGCCGTACTGCGCCAGGCCCAGACCGCCTTCGACGATGTCAAGTGGCGCGCAGATGTTGGCGCGCTGCCCCAGGCCGCCGATCTCGAACGGGCTTCCAACAATTACGAGGCAGCGAAGGCCCGCTACGATCTGGTCTCCGCCGGCGCCAAAGACAACGAGATTGCCGGCGCCCAGGCCGAAGTCGAACGCCAGCGCGCCACGCTGGACAAAGCCCTTGCGCCGGCCACCGACAGCGAAATCGCCGCCGCTGAGGCGGAAGTACGCCGCGCTGAAGCCGAACTCGCCCTGCGCCAGGCCGGTACGCGCGAAGAAACCATCCAGGCCGCCGAGGCCGACCTCACCGAAGCCCAGACGGTCCTCATGCAGCGCCACATGGAACTTGAGGACGCCGAACTCCGCGCCCCCTTTGGCGGGACTATCGCCTCCCTGGACCTCGACGTTGGCGAGCAGGTAGCCGCCGGAACGCCCGTCGCCCGCCTGGCGGACCAGTCTGAATGGCATATTGAAACTGACGATTTGACTGAAATCAACGTTGTCTTTGTGAACGAAGGCGATCGCGCCCGCATCAACATTGACGCCTTGCCCGACCTCGACCTCGAGGGTACTGTCGTCCGCATCAAGCCCCTCGGCGAAAACAAGCAAGGCGACATCACCTACACCGCCACAATCATCCCTGACGCCTACGAAGATCGCCTGCGCTGGAACATGTCCGCCTCTGTGACCATTGAAACAGAGGATTAGCTCTCGCACGTAGGACCCGGCAGGTACCGTCCGGAACTTCGTACAGCAAGCAGGATGATATATCGAGATGATTGCCCCACGATGGCGGAAGGTCTTTCGCGACCTATGGTCTAACAAAACACGCACCGTACTTGTGCTGCTCTCCATTGCCGTCGGCGTGGCGGCCATCGGCATGGTCATGGGCGCGCAGTCCATCGTAGACCGCAGTTTGCCCGCCGCCTACGCGGCCACCAACCCCGCCAGCGCGACCATTTTCACGATCAACACCTTCGGCGACGACCTCGTCGAGTCCATCGAGGCCATGCCCGAGATCTCGGCGGCCGAGGCGCGCCGCTCCGTCAACGTGCGCTTCCTAACGCCCGAGGAAGAATCCTACACGCTCCAGTTGACAGCCATTCCCGATTTCGACGAGATCGCGATCAACAAGATCAAGCCGCAAGAAGGCGCCTTTCCGCCCGAGGAGAGACAGTTCCTCATCGAACGCGCATCACTCGTTCCCTCCGTCGGCCTGGACGACATTGAAATTGGCGATACGCTGGAAGTCGAATCGCCCTCCGGGAAGAAACGCGAAATCGAGTTTGCCGGCACTGTCCACGATATGTCCGCGTTTCCCACCTTCTTCTCCGGCACTGGCAACGGATACATCACCTTCGACACCCTGGAGTGGATGGGCGAACCCCGCGACTACAACCAGATCGTCTTCGTCGTGGAAGAAAACCGCGACGACATCGACCATATCAACGATGTCGCCAAGCAACTCGAACAGCGCATGGAAAGCAGCGGCGTGGACGTCATCTTCTCGCTCGTCTTCACGCCGGGAGAGCATCCCTTCCAGAGCTTCATTGACGCACTGTCGCTGATCCTGGGCGGCATCGGAATTCTCTCCCTCTTCCTCAGCGGCTTCCTAATCATCAACACGCTGTCGGCCATCCTGACCCAGCACGTCCGCCAGATCGGCATTATGAAGTCCATCGGCGCACGCACGGGTCAGATCACGCGCATGTACGTGTTTATGGTTGTGCTGTTCGGCATACTCGCCCTCTTCATCGCAGTGCCCGTCAGCGTACTCGGCGCGGCGGGCCTCAGCGCGCTCTTCGCCGGCTTCATCAACTTCGATGTACAGGGCCTGCACATCGAGCCGGACATCGTGCTGATCCAGGCCCTCATCGCCATCATCGTGCCCTTGCTCGCCGCCCTCGTCCCCATCTTTCGGGGAGTGCGCGTCACTGTGCGCGAGGCCATCAGTGAGGTCGGTCTCGGCAAAGGCCAGTTCGGCTCAAGCGCCATCGACCGTTTCATCCTGGGTGCGCGCCGCGTTCGTACCCATGGCGCGGCCCATGCAGATCTCTCTGCGCAATACGTTCCGTCGCAAGGCCAGGCTCTCCCTAACGCTTATCACCCTGTCCGTGGCGACCACCATCTTCATCGCCATCTTCAGCATCCGCGCCTCGTTGCAGCAAACGCTGGACGAGACCATGGATTACTTCGACTACGACGTCCAAATCATCTTCGACAGGCCCTATCGCACCGACCGCATCATGGATCTACTCAGCGACTTCCCCGGCATTGATGGCATTGAAACCTGGGGCTTCGCCTCCGGCCGCATCAGCCGCGACGACGACACCCAAGGCGATACATTTACCATCTACGGCCCGGAAGCGGATAGTGACATGATCAAACCCATTTTCGTGGAAGGTCGCTGGCTCCGCCCCGAAGACGCCAACGCCATCGTCGTCAACACCGATGTCATCAAGGACGAGGAAGACGTCGGCGTGGGCAGCACGATCTCCGTCACTATCGATGACAAAGAGACCGACTTTGTCATCGTCGGCGTCGTGCGCAGCTCCATGATCGGCCCCATAGCCTTCGTCAACTTCGACTACCTCAGCCGTATCCAGAATTCCGTTGACCGCGCCATCATTTCGCAGGTGCGCCTGGACGACCGCTCGTTCGAGAACCAGCTCCTCTACGGCCAGGCGCTCGAAGACGCCTACCGCGACAGCGGATTCCGCGTCCAACAGATGCAGACGCTAGGCCAATTGCAGAATACGATCAGCAGCGCCTTTGACGGCATCATCGGCTTCCTGCTTGCGATGGCCCTGCTCCTGGGCATCGTCGGCGGCCTTGGCCTCATGGGCACGATGAGCATCAACGTCATGGAGCGCACGCGCGAGATCGGCGTCATGCGCGCCATCGGCGCGTCGAATTCCTCGGTCCTGCGTATTATTCTCGTGGAAGGCCTGATCATCGGCCTGATCAGTTGGACCATCGGCAGCCTGATCGCCATCCCAGCCAGCCAGGGCCTTACGTTGGCAGTCGGCATGGCGCTCCTGGAATCGGCGCCGTCCTATATTTTCTCCACGTGGGGCGCAGTGCTGTGGCTGGGCGTGGTCCTTGTGCTGGCGCTCCTGGCAAGCTTTTTGCCCGCGCGCCGCGCATCTCGGCTCACAGTTCGCGAGGTTCTGAGTTATGAGTAGATCGTCGTCAAACGGCCAAAACGGAGAGACCGCAGGCAACGGCTCCGAAGATAACGGTTCTGCGAACGGCCGGTGGAA
Organism: uncultured Chloroflexia bacterium; assembly: GCA_963752485.1. Taxonomy (GTDB): domain Bacteria; phylum Chloroflexota; class Anaerolineae; order Caldilineales; family Caldilineaceae; genus JASGTU01. Next base: position 532,611 of record CAVVYP010000003.1, on the reverse strand, counting down.
CGGCAACAGCAACCTGATCTTGCTCCACGATGTGGGCAAAGCCTACCGAACCCCTGTGGGCGAATTCATTGCCCTGCGCGACATCGACCTGCGCATCGGCTCCGGCGAATTCGTCGCCGTGGTCGGCAAGTCCGGAAGCGGCAAGTCCACGCTCATCAACATGATTACCGGAATCGACCGGCCCACCACCGGCGAGATCTTCGTCGACGGCACGGCCATCCACAACCTGGGCGAGGGTCCCATGGCGGAATGGCGCGGCCGCAACATCGGCGTCATTTTCCAGTTCTTCCAGCTCCTGCCCATGCTCTCGTGCATCGAGAACGTCATGCTGCCCATGGACTTCTGCAACATGTACCGGCCCAACCAGCGCGAACCCCGCGCAATGGACCTGCTGCGCCAGGTCGACATGGAGACCGAAGCGTACAAGCTGCCCAGCGAAGTCTCCGGTGGCCAGCAGCAACGCGTTGCCATCGCCCGCGCCATGGCCAATGACCCGCCCGTCCTCGTCGCCGATGAGCCGACCGGCAACCTCGACTCTCGCACTGCCGACTCGGTCTTTCGCCTTTTCGAAGACATGGTCGCCGAGGGCAAAACCATTCTCATGGTCACCCACGACGACGAACTCGCCAGTCGCGTCACGCGCAAGATCACCCTCGCCGACGGTGAGATCATCGGCGAAGAAGACCTCAAAGCCGCCCGCGAAAACGGCGCACCCGCCTAACCCCCTACCTCGCCGCCGTAGCTCGGGGCTCCGGCTCGGGTCTTTTTCGGCGCGCCCACAACCGCATACACGACGCCCGACAAGATATCCGTACTACGCTGCCACAGAGATGCGGAGCGCTGCACGCGTGGTCGCCCTGTCGAAATTGCGACGGCGAACTCTCACATCGCGCCCGGCAGACGTCAGACATGGCTGAAACTGAGCCCGATTCAGCCGTATCTGCGTAGGGCGTGAACACGCCGCACCAGCGTCCAATTTCGTGTGTAGATGTCCGGATCCCATGTGGCCGGTACGTCAAAATTTTTAGTTGACACTAAATTACGTTTGTGATAAAGTTAACGTCGTCAATTTGACGAGGCACAATTTCGCCAGTAGCAAGCTGCCTGCGGGCACGGTCCTTTTGTTCAGATTATTCGGAGTTATCCAGTGAAACCCAACCGATACGCCCTCATCTTCTTCACCCTCATCGCCGCGCTCGCCCTCGGCGCGTGCACTCGCGGCGCATCCGCCCAGAACGGAGCCGGCGAGGACAACCGCATTCGCGTCGTCGCCACCATCGGCCAACTCGCCGACGTTGCCCAAATCGTCGGCGGCGAACACGCCAATGTCTCCGGCCTCATGGGCCCTGGCGTCGACCCGCACCTCTACGCCGCTACCGAAGGCGACGTCGAACTCCTCCAAAACGCAGAAATCATCTTCTACAACGGCCTTTTCCTGGAGGCGCAGATGGCTGAGATTTTCGAGCAGCTCTCCAGCCGCAAGACCGTCACGGCCGTGGGCGAAAGCATTGACGACAGCTTGCTTCTGCCCTGGGCAAACTACAGCGACGAGTTCGATCCCCACATCTGGTTTGACGTCACCCTGTGGATGCGAGCCGTCGAGGCCGTTCGCGATACCTATGTCGAATTCGACCCGGACCACGCCGCCGACTACGAAGCCAACGCCGCGGCCTATCTCGCAGAGCTGGAAGAACTCCACGCCTACGTCCTGGAACAGGCCGAGCGCGTTCCCGAAGCCCAACGCGCACTCGTCACTGCCCATGACGCCTTCAGCTACTTCGGCAATGCCTACGGCTTCGAAGTGCGCGGTCTGCAAGGCATCAGCACCGCCGCCGAAGCCAGCACCGCCGACGTGCGCGAACTCGCCGCCTTCATCGCCGAACGCGAAATTCCCGCCGTATTCATCGAATCATCCGTAGCTGTACGCAATGTGGAAGCGCTGCAGGCGGCCGTCGCCGCCAACGGCTTCGACGTCGAAGTCGGCGGCGAGCTCTTCTCCGACGCCATGGGCGACTACGGGACGCCGGAAGGCACCTACATCGGCATGGTGCGCCACAACATCGACACCATCGTCTCCGCGCTGCTGGACGACTAGCCCACAGGTAGGCAGGAATCTCTATGCAATCGTTTGAAACGGAAGCCATCCACGTCTCCGACCTCACCGTAGCCTACGGTGAGAAACCTGTGCTGTGGGATATCGACCTCACGGTCCCACCCGGCGTTCTCATGGCCATCGTTGGCCCCAATGGGGCCGGGAAGACCACACTGATCAAGGCGATCCTCGGCCTGGTGCCCGTGGCTGCCGGTCAGGTGCAAATCTACGGGCAACCCTACGACAAACAGCGCAGGCGCGTCGGCTACGTTCCCCAGCGCGGCAGCGTCGACTGGGACTTTCCCACCAGCGTGCTCGATGTCGTCACCATGGGCCGCTATGGCGCCCTTGGCTGGATCCGCCGCCCGCGCAGCCGTGAAACGCAGCTCGCCATAGGGGCCCTGGTCAAGGTTGGCATGGAGGACTACGCAGACCGCCAGATAAGCCAACTCTCCGGCGGCCAGCAGCAACGCACATTCCTGGCCCGCGCGCTTGTCCAGGACGCCGATGTCTACTTCATGGACGAACCGTTCCAGGGCGTGGACGCCACCACCGAACGCGCCATCGTCGAACTGCTCAAGGAACTGCGCGCCGCCGGCAAAACCGTGGTGGTCGTCCATCACGACCTGCAGACCGTGCCCGAGTACTTCGACTGGGTCACCCTGCTCAACGTGCGCCGCATCGCCAGCGGGCCCGTTGGCGAAGTCTTCACCGAGGCCAATCTGCGCGTCACCTACGGCGGCCGCATGGGCTTCTCCGCTCCCAATGGCAATGGACTCGCGGCGTCCGCCGCCCGGCTTTCGGAAGCGCCGGCCGCCAGGCTCCTTGGAGCCGAACCAACCATGAGCGGAAGCGAACTGTTCCAGACTCTCTTCTTCGATTACACGCTGCGCACTGTTGCCTCCGGAGTCGTCATCCTCGGCATCGTGAGCGGAGCGTTCGGCGCATTCGCGCTCCTGCGCCGCCAGAGTCTACTCGGCGATGCGATGTCCCATGCCGCCTTCCCGGGCGTCGTACTAGCCTTCATGCTGACCGGGCAGAAGTCACCGCTCGTGCTTGTACTGGGGGCCATCGCGGCAGGTTTGGCCGGCGTCCTCCTGCTCATCGCCATCACCCGCTACACGCGTATCAAGGAAGACACCTCCCTGGGCATCATCCTGTCCGTATTCTTTGGCTTTGGCCTGGTGCTTCTCACCTGGCTCCAACGCAACCCCGACGCCCGGCAAGCGGGACTCAGTTCATTTCTGTTCGGCCAGGCCGCCACCCTGCTGCGCAGCGACGTGGTCGTCATGGCCGCTTTCGGCGGGTCGGCGCTCCTGCTCATGGCGATATTCTGGAAGGAGTTCAAGCTGCTCAGCTTCGACCGAGAATTCGGCGCCAGCCTGGGCTTCCCCATGGGCCTATTGGATGCGCTGCTCACCTTCCTGCTTGTCGTCGCCATCGTCATCGGCCTGCAGACCGTAGGCGTCATTCTCATGAGCGCCATGGTCGTCGCGCCGGCCGCCTCCGCCCGCCAGTGGACGAACCGGATCGGATCCATGGTTATCCTTTCCGCGGCATTCGGGGCTGTCTCGGGACTCGGCGGCGCGGTGATCAGCAGCATGGGCTCCGGTCTCTCCACCGGCCCCGTCATCGTCCTGTGCGCCAGCGCCATTGTGCTCGTATCCCTGCTGTTCGCTCCAGGCCGCGGTGTAGTGTGGAACCAGTTACGCCGCAGACAACGACGGCAGCGCATCCAGGCCGGGCAGGTCCTAGCCAATCTCTACCTCTTGGCGTCCCAGCACAGTGACCCGACGCACGCACACTCTGTCCGCGCCCTCGCGCTCATGGGCACTCGCGACAGCGAGCTCAACGCCAGCCTGGAGTACCTCGAACAGAGCGGCTGGGTACAGCAGTTCGAAAACGATGAGTGGTCCCTTACCGAAGCAGGCCTGCAACAGGCGCAGGCCGCCGCGCAGGACCGCAACCAGAATGATGGCGCACAGTCTCAGCGAACCGTACTTGCGGCGGCGGAGTAACTGAAATGTCAGGGACACAGATCGAACTCCAACTTATCGCCGTCGTCGTGGCGGTGGCCTGCGCCCTGCCCGGTGTCTTCCTGGTGCTGCGGCGCATGGCCATGATGAGCGACGCCATCGGCCACACAGTGCTGCTGGGCATCGTCATCGCCTATTTCCTCGTGCGCGATCTCGACCTCGCCCGTGCTTATCCTGGGCGCGGCCCTCGTCGGCGTGCTCACAGTTTCCCTCGTCGAACTGCTGGGCAGAACGCGCCTCGTTAAGCAGGATGCCGCCATCGGCCTCGTCTTCCCGGCCCTCTTCAGCCTCGCCGTCATCCTCATTTCTCGTTACGCCCGCGGCGTCCACCTCGACGTCGACGCCGTCCTCCTCGGAGAACTCGCATTCGCGCCCTTTGACCGCCTCGCCATCCTGGGCATCTCGGTACCCAAAGCTCTCGCGCTGATGGGCGGCATTCTCGCCATCAACCTCATTTTCATCCTGCTCTTCTACAAGGAATTGAAGCTGGCGACGTTCGACGCAGGCCTCGCCGCCACGTTGGGTTTCTCACCGGCCCTCATTCACTATGGCCTGATGAGCCTCGTCTCCGTCACCGCTGTCAGTGCGTTCGACGCCGTCGGGTCGATCCTCGTCGTGGCGCTCATGGTCACGCCCGCGGCCGCGGCCTATCTCCTGACCGACAACCTGCGCAATATGCTTATCATCAGCGTGCTCATCGGCATCGTCAGCGCCATCGGCGGCTACTGGCTGGCGCGTACCATGGACGCCAACATCGCCGGTTCGATGGCGACCGTGGTCGGCATCGTGTTCCTGCTCGTCTTCCTCTTCGCGCCGAAACGAGGCATCGTCGCCGTCGCGCGTCGCCGCGCGCGGCAGCGGTGGCAGTTCTCGGCCACCGCCCTGGCGATCCACCTTCTGCAGCATGAAAAAGAATGGCAACACGCGCCCAGCGAACAAGACCTGGCCCAGGCCGTTCAGTGGCAGCCCGAATTCGCCCACAAAGTCGTCCGCTATGCTGAGCAGCGCGGTTCCGTTCGTAGGCAACAGGGCAGCGTTCTGCTGACGGACGCGGGTCGCTCCCTGGCACAGCAAGCCGTCGCCGATGTCGGCATTGGCGGCGCCCAGTAGCGACAGCTTTTAGCATCCACTAAGAATTTTCTTGGTCATATGTCCCGAAAACTTTAGGACAGGTGTCACTTCACTTCTTGCGCACACTCGGATATGCTGGATACAGCGTATCCGTTGGACCATACCGCTGCGAAAGCACACACGAATACCGGCTCAAACCATGACGCAACCGCTCCAAGCACTCTCGATTTTCGCACTGATCACATTGGTCCTCGCCGTCATCTTCTGGCCTGACCGCGGGCTCGCCGCTCGTTGGCAGCGCTCCCGCCGCATGGACGAACGCGTCCTCATCGAGGACGCGCTCAAGCACCTTTACAAGTCCCAGGTCTACCAACGCCGGCCCACCATCCAGAGCGTCGCCGGGGCCATCAGCGTTTCCCCGGACCATGCCGCCGAACTCCTGGACCGTCTCGCCGAGATGGAACTCGTGACCCTCACCGAAGAAGGCTACGCGCTCACGCCGGAGGGCGAGACGTACGCCCTCAATGTGATCCGAGCCCATCGCCTGTGGGAACGCTACCTCGCCGACCAGACCGGTTACTCCGAGACAGAATGGCACGAAATCGCCGATCTGCGCGAACACTCGCTCACCCCCGACGAAATGAGGGCGATCTCCGCCGAACTCGGCTTTCCCGCATATGACCCGCACGGCGACCCTATTCCGACACCTGAGGGCCATGTCGTTGGCCACGGCGGCCATCCTCTCTCCATCATGCCGCCCGGCCAGATCGTCCAAATCGTCCACATTGAAGACGAGCCCGATACCATCTACGCCCAGCTCATGGCCGAAGGCCTCTATCCGGGCATGCAGCTTCAGCTCCTGGAGACGACGCCCACCCGCATCCGCTTCTGGGCCCGCGGTCGAGAGTTGGTCCTTGCACCGGTGACGGCCGCCAACGTCTCCGTCCGCCCACTGCAGCCCAGCGAAGAGACCGACATGTCTGCCGCCGAACATCTCAGCAGCCTGGCGCTGGGCGAATCCGGCAAAGTGTTGCGCCTCTCGTCGCGACTGCGCGGCATGGAGCGCCGCCGCCTGCTCGACCTGGGCATCATCCCCGGCACTATCGTCACGGCTGAACTGGCCAGCCCGAGCGGCGACCCGCTCGCCTATCGCATACGCGGGGCCCTCATCGCCCTGCGAACAGAACAGGCCAGTCTCATCGATATCGAACGCGTGAATGAGAAGTCACGCGCCGGCGAACCGGTGGCCGGGCCAGAATCTCGCATACAGGAAGCTCGTATGAGCAAATCAACCTCAGCCAACCGCACCCGCCGCCTGCCAGACCTGCCCGGCGCACAACACAGCCAACCTCTTGCGCCTCGGCGTCGACATGGAGGATTGGGACTACGTCGTGGCCCTCGCCGGCAACCCCAACACCGGCAAGAGCACCGTCTTCAACGCACTCACCGGCCTGCGCCAGCACACCGGCAACTGGCCCGGCAAGACCGTCGCCGCGCGCCGAAGGCGGCTTCGAATACGATGGCAACCGCTACAAACTCGTCGATCTGCCCGGCACCTACTCGCTCCTTGCCACCAGCCTGGACGAGGAAGTCGCCCGCGATTTCATTCTCTTCGGCCAGCCGGACGTGACCGTCGCCGTTGTCGACGCCACCCAGCTCGAGCGCAACCTCAACCTCGTGCTGCAGATCCTGGACATCACCGACCGCGTCGTCGTCTGCCTCAACCTCATGGATGAAGCCCGCCGTCGCAAGCTCGACGTCGACCACCGCCTGCTTGCCCGCAAGCTCGGCGTCCCGGTTGTGCCCTGCGCCGCCCGCCAGCGCGAAGGATTGCCCGAACTCATCGCTACGATGGCGGATGTCGCCACGGCAAGATCGTTGGCAAACCCAGGCGCGTGCGTACCGAGACGCCCGAGTTGAACCGCGCCATCAATGCGCTGGAGAGAGATATCCGGCAACTCCATCCAGACCTGCCCAACGCGCGCTGGGTCGCCATGCGCCTGTTGGACGGCGACGAACGCATCGCCGACGCCCTCCGCTCCGGCGAATTGGGCGACCTTGACCGCCAGCGAGCCTGCTCGAACAACCGGACCAGCATGAATATGCTCTGGAGTCGGCAGCATGACCGTCGCCGCATCTCCATCCTCCGCACTCCCGCAGAAACGAGCCGCCGACCCGGACGATATCCTGGCCGCCGCGCAATCCCTGCGCTGGCAGATCGGCGACGCCTTCCACGAGCACATCGTCGAAGCCACCTACGCCGAAGCCGCCTCCATCGCCGACGCCGTCGTCACCCCTACCGGCGAAAGACCGCGCTTCGACCTTGACCGCACCATCGACAACATCGTCACCAGCCGTCTGTGGGGCTTCCCGCTGATGATCCTGCTCTTCGCCGTCGTCTTCTGGATCACCATCGTCGGCGCGAACTACCCATCACAGATGCTCGACGCTCTTCTGATCGGAACCATCTATCCCGCACTCAAAGGCTTCGCCGACGCCATCGGCATGCCCTGGTGGCTGAGCGGCCTGCTGCTCGACGGCGTCTATCTGACGACAGCCTGGGTCATCGCCGTGATGCTGCCGCCCATGGCCATCTTCTTTCCGCTCTTCACCCTGCTGGAGGATGCCGGCTACCTGCCCCGCGTCGCCTTCAATCTGGACAACGCCTTCCGCAGGTCCGGCGCCACGGCAAGCAGTCGCTCAGCATGATGATGGGCTTTGGCTGCAACGCCGCGGGCATCGTCGCCACGCGCATCATCGACAGCCCGCGTGAACGCGTCGTCGCCATGATCACCAATAACTTCGCTCTGTGCAACGGCCGCTGGCCCACGCAGATTCTGATCGCCACCGTCTTCCTCGGCGCGCTGGTCCCTGCCTACGTGGCCGGCCTCGTCTCCGCCCTGGCCGTCGTCGGCGTCGCCGTGCTCGGCGTCCTGCTCACCTTCGTCGTCTCTGCCTTGCTCACGCGCACCGTGCTCAAGGGCGAGGCAAGCGTCTACAGCCTGGAGCTGCCGCCCTATCGCCCGCCCCGCGTGCTGCAGACCATCTACACATCGATCATCGACCGCACGCTCTTCGTACTCTGGCGAGCGGTCATCTTTGCCGTGCCCGCCGGCGCCGTGATCTGGCTCATCGCCAACATCCACATTGGCGGAACCAGCATCGCCGAATACATGATCAACTTCCTGAATCCGCTCGGCCTGCTCATCGGCCTCAACGGCATCATCCTCGTCGCCTACATCGTCGCCATCCCCGCCAACGAAATCGTCATGCCCACCGTCTTCATGCTGACAGCGCTCGTGCTGGGCGTGGACATTGCGGGCGCAGGGGCCGGCGTCATCTTCGAAGCCGAATCGAATGCCGCCACCTATGACATACTGACCGCCGGCGGTTGGACGCTGCTGACCGCCGTCAACATCATGCTCTTCAGCCTCATCCACAACCCGTGCAGCACCACCATCTACACCATCTACAAGGAATCCGGCAGCGCAAGATGGACTACCGTCGCCGCCCTACTTCCCCTCGCCATGGGCTTCATGGTCACCTTCCTCGTCGCCCAAGTCTGGCGCCTCGTCGCCGGCTAATTCCGCCTCCGCCGTCGCACGGTCATTCGCCAACGCGCACGTCTGACTTGCCTCACGCCGTACTCAAAACTCTGGTACACTTGATCCCATGAACGCTTGCACCTTGCTACGGTTGAAGGCCGTCCCCTATGCCCAGTTCAGTACGCGCCGCACTCCGCACCCATCCGCCAGAGCCGCCTCATCGATCGCACGCCCTTCTTCTATGGCTGGATCGTTCTGCTCGCCGGGTCCCTCGGCAGCGTGATGATGGGTCCCAGCCAGACCTTCACCATCAGCCTCTTCATCGACACATTTGTCACAGAACTGAGCCTCAGCCGCGCCACGGTCTCGCTACTCTACGGCGTCGCCACGCTCGGCGCATCCGCCATGTTGCCCATCACCGGGCGCCTCGTCGATCGCTACGGCCCGCGCAAAATGATGGTCCTCATCTCCGGCGCCTTCGTCCTCAGTTGCGCATCCATGTCCCTCGTCACGGGCGCCGCCAGCCTGCTTGTCGCCCTGCTCATTCTCCGCTTTCTCGGCTTCGGCTCCATGTCCCTGGTCAGCAACAACGCCATCGCCCAGTGGTTCATCCGTCGCCGCGGCGCCGTCATGGGTCTTTCCGGCCAGGCGCTCGCAGTCAGTCTCCTCCTCTGGCCCGCCCTCACCGAAACCCTCATCCAGACCTTCTCCTGGCGCTCCGCCTGGATCGGCATCAGTCTACATCGTGCTCCTCGTCGCCGTGCCGGTCGCCTGGCTCTTCTTTCGTGACCGGCCTGAACTCTACGGCCAGCGGCCCGACGGTGACGGGAGCGTGAACATCGTCCTATCCCGACATCGCCAGCGAAGACAATTGGACCGTGGGCGAAGCCGTTCACACCGGCGTATTCTGGATCTTCGTCGTCGCCTTCATGCTCATGTCCACCATCTACGCCGGCCTCATCTTCCACCAGGCCTCTCTGTTCGAAGCCCGCGGCCTCGACCGCACGGTCGCAGTTTCCGCCTTTCAAGTCATGGCCATCGTATCCATCGCCGGCAACCTGCTCATGGGCGGCCTGCTGGACAAAGTATCCGCGCGCCTGCTGCTTGTCATCGTGCTGGCGATTCTTGCCGCATCCGTGTGGCTCATCCAGACCATGCAGACGCCGCTCGCGGGCTACGTCTACGCATCTCTCATCGGGCTTACCATGGGCGGCTATCGCGTCATGGACGCCACCATCTGGGCCAAATACTTCGGACGCCTGCATCTCGGCTCCATCCGCGGAGCCACCATGGTCGGCACAGTCGGCGGCACTGCGCTCGGCGCGCTGCCCCTTGGCCTTAGCTACGACCTGACGGGCGCATATACGCCCGCCCTCACTGTCTTCATGCTGCTCCCCCTCGGCATCAGCGCCCTGATGATCTTCGTCAAACGGCCCAGCAAACAGAGCGCCTGACGCTACAGCGCCTCTCTTCCGGGTAGGGCAGGCCAAATTCGGCCGAATTCGTTCGCCAACCGTCTTCTACGTCACCGATTCCGCAAAGCGTCGGCAAACGGTCCGGGAAACGTCAAAATAACCCCGCAACTCAACCGTACACTTGATTCGTATACCTAGTGTCTGCACCATCCGGACGCAGACACCTGCGTCAGCGACTTAGGCTCGAGTACATTCACCACCGCGTCGTTGCTGACAATGGCCGTTGAGTGCAGCGCATCCAAATGCGCCTGCGCGCCGATGACTAGAACGACGATGAGAGGTAGTACAATGCAGTTGCTAATGATCCTGTCCGTGACAGGCGCCCTGTCCGGCCTGTTGAGTGGCGTCTATGTGTCCGGCTTCGAAGGCATGGTCCTCGGCGCCAGCGCTGGACTGGTCGCCGGCGTCGTTAGCTTGGGCCTTTGCCGGCATCGGCCTGCGCACCTTGCGCGAATACCGCCTGAACCAGTATTTTAATCAGGACGATAGCGACCAGACATAGACAATCGGCGCGCCGGCCAGCAGCGCGTCGTCACGGGAAGGACGACATGGCGACACGCCGGCGCACTCGACCAGCCCCTCCCCACCTTCCGAGACATCCTCGCGGCGCACACCGTCGTCCGCCGCTATTTGGACCCCACGCCGCTCCACCACTACCCGGGCCTCGATGACCTCGTGGGCGCCGAAGTCCATGTCAAGCACGAGAACTACCAGCCCATCGGCGCCTTCAAAGTGCGCGGCGGCATCAACTTCATGGCCCATCTTTCGCCGGAAGAACGCGCCGGCGGCGTGGTTACCGCCTCCACCGGCAACCACGGCCAGTCCATCGCCTACGCGGCCCAGCTCTTCGACGCCCGCGCCGTCATCGTCGTCCCGGAAGGCGCCAACCCGGTCAAGGTCGACGCCATGCGCAGCTACGGCGCAGAAGTCGTCTTCCACGGCGCTGACTTTGAAGCCAGCAAGCGCCATTGCGCCGTCCTCGAACAAGAGCAAGGCCTGCGCTTCATCTCATCCGGCGACGAACCCGCCCTGATTAGCGGCGTCGGCACGCATACGCTGGAAATCCTTCAGACCCGGCCGGACATTGACGTCATCATCGTTCCCATCGGCGGGCGGCAGCGGCGCTGCCGGCGACCTGCCTGGCCGCCAAGGCCGTCAACCCGGCCATCCGCGTCATCGGCGTCGGCGCCGAAGCCGCCCCCGCCGCCTACGAAACCTGGAAGACCCACACCGTCCGCACGGCGCCCATCCACACCTTTGCCGGCGGCCTCGCCACCGGCGAGCCATTCATGATGCCCCAGCGCATCCTCTGGCAACATCTGGACGACTACGTCCTCGTCAGCGACGACGAAATGCGCGCCGCCATCCGCCACCTCCTGGAACGAGCCAAGACGCTCGCCGAACCGGCCGGGGCCGCGCCCCTTGCCGCCGCCCTCCGTCTGCAGGACGAGCTGCGCGGCCAGAAAGTCGCCCTCATCCTCAGCGGCGGCAACATCTCACCCGACGAACTGCGCCAGTGCCTGTGAGCGCCGCCAACAGCCACTTCGAGAGAATTTCCGGCCGCTACACATCAGCACGGACCCGGCGCGCCTTGACCCCGTCGCCATCCACGCCTACCTCACCGAAGCCTACTGGGCCCCCGGGCGCACGCTACGATGCCGTCGTCCGCTCCCTACAGCACTCTCTCTGCTTCGGACTGTACGATGACGACGAGCAGGTTGGCCTCGCCCGCGTCGTGACAGACTTCACGGTGTTCGCCTACCTCTGTGACGTCTACATACTGGACGAACACCGGGGCCAGGGTCTCGGCAAATGGCTTATCGCCTCCGCCCTCGCCCACCCGGAGTTACAGACTGTCCGCCGCTGGACATTGTCCACCCGCGACGCGCACGAATTCTACGCGGTTCATGGCTTCACCTCGCTCCGCAACCCCGCCAGCCAGATGGAACTGATGCGAACGCCGCCATGACCGGACCTTCTGGCCAAACTACGGGACATCAACTTTCGCTGCGTGTACTGCCCGACCGTCTCGCCGTCTGTCAGTTGCCCGCGAACGCCCCAGTCCCTGACTGGGCCACCGGCGGCGCGTTTCACGCCATCACGCGCACAGGGGACGAACTCTCCATCGTTTGCGACCACGCCGCTGTCCCGCCGGACGCGGCCCACGAGGGCCCGTGGGCCTGTCTGCAAGTGGAGGGCCCCCTCGACTTCACTCTCACCGGCATCCTTGCCGGCCTCGCCACACCCCTTGCCGATGCAGGCATCCCCATCTTCGCCGTCTCCACCTACCGAACCGACTATGTCCTCGTCCCCGCTGACAAACTGGAGTCCGCATGCATCGCCCTGTGCGCTGCCGGTCACACGATTGATGAAGACCAGCGTTGATCTCTGTCCCGATTTCCGCGCCTACGCTTGCCCCAAGCATTTCCGCTCTGATATACTGCACGTAACACCGCTCTACATCCATCCGCCCATGCTCTGCCCGATCGCTTTCATGATCCGGCACAGATCGCACCATTCTGAACGCGAGGCATTCTATCCATGCAGCCACCCAAAATCTGCGTCGTCGGCGCCTCGAACATCGACCTCATCAGCTATGCGCCCCGCCTGCCCAAACTCGGGGAAACCATCCCCGGCACCCGTTTCCACATGGGCTTCGGCGGCAAGGGCGCCAACCAGGCCGTCATGGCTGCCAAGCTCGGCGGCGACGTAACCATCGTCACCAAGGTCGGCCAGGATATCTTCGGCGACGATACGCGCAAGAACTTCACAACCTTCGGCATCGACGACGCCTACGTCTTCACGACCGGCGACTCCTTCACCGGCGTCGCGCCGATCTGGGTCGAAGAGGCCAGCGGCAACAACGCCATCATCGTCGCCCTCGGGGCCAACGACCTGCTCTCCGCCGCTGACGTTGAGCAGCGCCAAGCCGGTCATCGAAGCCGCCCGCATTCTCGTCTGCCAGTGGGAGTTGCCGCTGGACACCGTGCTCGCGGCCTTGCGCATCGCCCGCGCCGGCCGGCGTCATGACCATCTTCAACCCGGCGCCCGCGCGCAGCGACCTGCCCGCCGAGGCCTACGCCAGCAGCGACATCTTTTGTCCCAACGAGTCCGAAACCGAACTTCTCACGGGCATGCCTGTTGCTTCCATTGAAGAAGCTGAAGCCGCCGCCAAGACGATTTTGCAGCGCGGCGCAGGCCAGCGTGATCCTTACGCTCGGAGAGCGCGGAAGTCTGCTTGTCACGCCGCAGGAATCCGTGCACGTCCCGTCCGACCCTGTCCAGGCCGTCGACACCACCGGCGCAGGCGACGCCTTCGTCGGCAGTCTCGCCTACTTCCTCGCGGCCGGTCTGCCCGTCACCGAGGCCATGCAACGCGCCAACCGCATCGCCGCCGTCAGCGTTCAGGCGTCCGGCACGCAGACCAGCTTCCCCGATGCCGCCAGTCTGCCGCAAGAGCTATTCGCCGGCCTCGAAACGACCTAACGCCGGCAAGAACACAAGGGGATTCTCATGTACGAAGGCTTCGACATCATCGACTTCCACGCCCATTTCCCCACCGAGGGACCCTGGTTCACCGACATGGGCGACACCATGAAGAACTACATCGACCGCGTCGGCGAAGAGCGCTTCAAGCTCATCCAGGAGCGCGGTCGCCCCTACGGCGAGCATTGGCGCCGCATGTGGGGATTTCCCACGCCGGAGAAGAAGGAAGACCACCCCGGCGACCGCGCGCAAGCCCGGCGCTGGGTCGAAGAGCTGGACACGTACGGCATCCACAGCATCGGTTTCGTCACCGGCGGCGGCAACGAACACCTGGCCGAAATCTGCAGTTGGTATCCGGACCGCTTCATCGGCTTTGCGCACCACACGCCCTTCCTGCCCGACGCGGTCGAACGGCTCGACTACGCCGTCAACCACCTGGGCCTGCGCGGCTATAAGTTGCTCGCGCCCATGATCGAGGAGCCTATCGAAGACCCCGCCGCCTTCCCCGTATGGGAGAAGTGCGCGGAACTGGGTATCCCCGTACTCATCCACTTCGGCATCCAGGGCAGCTCCGGCGGCATCGCCTGGCACGAGAACATCAATCCGCTCAAACTGCACAACGTCGCCAAGTTCTTTCCGGAGGTGGACTTTGTCGTGCCCCACTTCGGCTGCGCCTGGGAACGCGAAACGCTGCAACTCTGCTGGTCCTGCCCCAACGTCAGCGTGGACACCAGCGGCAGCCTGCAGTGGATCCGCTGGGTTCCCGGCGAGTTGACAGTCAAGTACCTCTTCCGCAAGTATTACGAAACCATCGGGCCCAGCCGCATCATCTTCGGTTCCGACTCAAGCTGGTTCCCCCGTGGCTTCGCGTTCCGCTACCTGCAGGATCAGATACGCGATTGCCTGGATCTGAACATGCCCGACGAGCATATCCAGATGATCTTCGCCGGCAACGCCGCCCGGCTCTTGAAAATCGAACTCTAGAGCATCTTCCGTCTCACGCAATGAACCGTTTGCCTGGATGTAGACGCAGTCCCGAGTACACACATACCCACCAACGAGAGGAGCAGTTCCATGCGTACCAAACGAACCACCCTTGTCATCGGCCTGTTGGTCATCCTGTCACTCGTGCTGGCAGCCTGCCCTGCACCGGCCCCGGTCGCCGCACCGGCAGGTGAAGCCGCCGAAGCCCCCGCGGAAGGGGCCGAGGTCTCCGCAGGTGAGCCCGTCGAAATCGAGTACTGGCAGTACAACTTCGGCGCGCGCATCGACGCCATGAACCAGCTCATCGAGCAGTTCGAAGCCGAGAACCCCGGCATCACCGTCGTCCACAATTCCGACATCCCCTACGACGACTTCCGCAACAAGATCGCGGCCAGTGTCCCCGCCGGCGTTGGGCCGGATGTGGCCACACTCTTCTATGGATGGCAACCGGCCTGGATCGACGCGGACTACTTGGTGCCCCTGCCGGAAGACGTCTTCACCCCGGACATGGTCGCCAACGAATTCAGCCCCCTGGCCCAGGCCGGATACCAGGACGGCACGCTCTATACCCTGCCGACGGCAGTACGCACCCTGGCTCTTTTCTACAACAAGGACCTGATGGAAGCCGCCGGTCTGGATCCCGAAAGCCCCCCGACAACGCTGGATGAGCTGATAGAACAGGCCGTGGCCTGCACGGTCAAGGCCGACGACGGCTCCTACGAGATCATGGGCTTCCCCGTGTCGCCTACCGGCCAGGGCCATCACTGGTTCCGCGAGGTCTTGCTGCGCCAGTACGGCCAGCAGCCCTACAGCGACGACAACACCCAAGTGTTGTGGAACGCCAGTGACGGCGGCTACGAAGCCTGGGACAAGTTCGTCAGCTTCTACACCGACCTGGAGACAGGCGACGCCACACTCTTTGACGGCGACCCCAACTTCTTCCTGAGCGGACACGCCTGCTTCCACATCGATGGCTCCTTCCGCCTGGGCACCATCGCCGCCAATGCGCCGGACCTGAACTTCGGCGTTGCCGAACTGCCTATGCACAACGACGTCAAGTCCACCTTCGGCAGCTATTGGACGCACGGCATCACCAAGAAGGCCGCCGAGGACCCGGCGCGTATGGATGCCTCCGTCAAGTTCCTGCAGTTCATCACGTCCCCGGAAGCCGGTCGCCTCTGGGTCGACACCGTCGGCGAGCTACCCGCGCAATTGGAAGCCGCCAGTGATCCGGCGTTGCTCGAAGATCCTCTGCTCGGCGCCTTCATCGCCGGCCTGCCCTACGCGCACGCCACCTTCTTCGTGGACGAAAGCAAGGACCGCGAGGCCATCATCAACGCCTTCGATGCCGTCACCCTAACCGAGGCCGATCCGGCCGCAGAGCTAGACATCGCGGTCGAGACCGTGCAGGAACTACTGGACGAGTACTGGGCCAGCAGGTAACGGCCGTGTTCGTCGAGCAGTCGAACAGGAATGCTGAGAGACTCGATCCTACGGTCGCAGGATGCGCTGGCAACCGTACGCTACTGTCATTCCGGCACTGATGTCATCCCGGACCAGTGCCGGAATCCACAGGCAAATCGCATCTGACTTTCTGCTCAGGCAGGAAGCAGACTGTGGGGCTAGTTGCTGACAGAGCGCAGCGAGTCATCGCATCCTGCGCTACCATCGACCAGCCGGCGTCGCGCTGACGCCGGCTGGTCGATCCCGTATCCGGACGCCCGTTACAGGTTGACGATCCAGGTGGAGTTGCACCATGAAACTAACGCTCAAACAACGACAGATACTCTGGGCCTACGCCTTCATGGCCGTGAGCCTGGTTTTCTTCATCGTGATCCGCTGGTACCCCACCGTCCTCGCCTTCAACATCAGCTTCCGCGATTGGAACGTCTTTGACGGCAGTGGCCCATGGGTCGGCTTGGAAAACTTCGCGCGACATCTGGCAAGACCTCTTCAAGCCGCGCTCCCCCGTCCGAGCCGCCTTTTGGAACACCATTCGCTACGTGGTGTTCGGCGTGCCGCTGCAACTGGCCCTGGGTCTTGGGCATCGCCCTGCTCCTCAACCAGATCACGCGGATGTCCGGCTTCTTCCGCGCCGTCTACTTCATCCCCTTTGTCACATCCTTTGTCGCCGTCGCATTCGTCTGGAACTGGCTCTACGCACCCCAGATCCGGCCTCATCAACCAAGTGCTTACCGCCGTCGGGTTGCCCGCGCAGCCCTTCCTGAACAGCCCAAAGCAGGCCCTCCCCTCCATCGCGGCCGTTGCCGTATGGCGCGGACTGGGCTTCACCATCATCATCTTTCTCGCGGGACTGCAACAGATACCCGACATCTATTACGAGGCGGCCAAGATCGACGGGGCCAACCGCTGGCAAATGTTCTGGCGTGTAACGCTGCCGCTGCTCAATTCGGTGTTCGTCTATCTCGCCGTCCTCGGCACGATCGGCTTCCTGCGCATGTTCGACCTCGTGCAGAACATGTCCGACCAGGGACGCGGCGGCCCCCTGAAGAGCACCACCACGGTCGTGCTGGAGGTCTATAACGAAGGCTTCTCCAGCTACAACATGGGCTACGCCGCGGCGCTGACCGTGATCCTCTTCTTCGTCATCCTATTGATTACCGTGATCCAGCTGCGGCTGCTGTCCCGGCGCGTCGATTACTAGCGCCCGGTCCTATACCCCGGCACGTGAACGCGTGAAGCCTCGATAGAGCGTATACTTGCCCGGAGACTGATGCCATGACTACCACCTCGTACGATTCGGACGCCGAACGCACGCTACAACTCGCCGAGCAGGTCGTCGGCACGCCCTCACGGCGCCGCCGCAGCTTCTCCTTTTCGGTCCTCATCTCCTACGTGCTGCTCCTCCTCGGCGCGGTCGTCATGGTCGTCCCCTTCCTGTGGATGATCCTGACCAGTTTGAAACCGGCGCCCGAACTGGTGGAGTTCGCGTTCCTGCCCAAGAATCCCACGCTCGACAACTACGTGGCCGTGCTCACAACCAGCAGCTTCGGCCGCTGGTACTTCAACAGTCTGCTCATAGCCATCATCAGCACCGCCAGCGTGGCCTTCTTTGATTCGCTCGTCGGCTACACGCTGAACAAGTTCCAGTTTCCCGGCAAGAACATCATCTTCATGGGCATGCTCGCCACGCTCATGATCCCGACCGAGATGCTCATCATCCCGTGGTATACCATGGCCGTCGGTTGGCACTGGCATGTGGGCCCCATGCAATACTGGGGCATCGTCTTCCCCGGCGTAATCACCGCCGTCGGCATCTTCCTCATGCGCCAGTTCTTCGATGGCGTGCCCAACGAACTGCTGGACGCCGCCCGCATCGATGGCCTCAACGAATTCGGCATCTGGTGGCGTATCGCCATGCCACTGGTCAAGCCCGCCATCGCCGCGCTCTGCATCTTCAACTTCATCGGCAACTGGAACGCGTATCTCTGGCCGCTGATCATCGCCAGCGGTCGCGCCTACTATACGCTGCCCGTCGGCCTCAGCTTCTTCCGCGGCGAGTCCACCACCGAGTGGGAGAAGATCATGACCGGCGCCAGCCTCGCCACCGTCCCGCTGCTGATCGTCTTCATCATTTTCCAGCGCCAGATTATCAAGGGCATCGCACTCACCGGCATCAAAGGCTAACGTATATAGCTCCGTCTATGTCATTGCCGAGAACGCGGGATTCCACACACGCCTTTGTTGTCGTTCTCATCCAACCGACGGGTCACCTCCCGACCTGACCGCAGCCGTATCACAGGACACATCCTTATGACCGAACCCGCATTCCCGCACCCAGCCTACGACAAACACGTGCTGCAGCCCGCCTATGAAGACGCGCAGACCTATCTCCTCGCGCCCATGCTCGCCGCCCACGAAGCCCACACCGTCATGCTCGCAGAATGCGACATCATCACGGCGGCCAACGCACAGGCCCTCCTTGACGCCGTCGACATGGTCCGCGCCGAAGGCACAGACCGCCTGGCCTACCAGCCCGGCGTAGAGGACCTCTTCTTCCGCATCGAGGCGCGCATCATCGAACTGGCCGGACCGGACTACGGCGGCAATCTGCAACTTGCGCGCAGCCGCAATGATCTGGGCCAGGCCCTGGCGCGCATGGCCCTGCGGCCGCTCCTGCTCGATCTCGCCGCCGATCTCATTGGCCTGCGCAGCGCGGGACTGAGTCTGGCCCGGCGCCACCTCAACACTGTCATGCCCGGCTACACGCACACGCAACCGGCTCAGCCCGTCACCTTCGCACACTATCTGGCCGGCGTCCTCACCTTTCTGGAAAAGGATCAGAGCTCGACTCGCCGCCGCCTACGTCAACGTCAACCAGTCTCCACTGGGTGCGGCCGCGTTCACGGGCACGGGCTTCGCCATCGACCGCGACCGTGTCGCGCAACTGCTCGGCTTCGACGGCGTCATCGCCAGCACGCACCACAGTATCGGCGCCGGCGATCACCTCACCGACGTGGCCTGCGCGGTCCAGTCCCTTGCTGCCGGCCTGGGTCGCATGACGCGCGACCTGCTCTTCCTCGCCACCAAGGAATCCGGCGCGCTCCACATCCACGACAGTTTCATCCAGATCAGTTCCATCATGCCCCAGAAGCGCAACCCGGTCGTACTGGAACATCTGCGCGCGCGGCTGAGTCGTGCGCTGGCATTGGCGCAAGGCATCGTTCTCCAGTGCCACAATATCCCCTACGGCGACACCCAAGATATCGAGGACGAGATCTGGCCACCCACCGTTGGCGCGCTGGACACGATTCGCCAGTCCGTACAGTTGTACGCGGCTGTCTTCGACACGCTAGAACTCAACGAGGAACGTCTGAGACAGCGTGCCGGCGAGGGCTTCACCACCGCCACCGAACTCGCTGACTCACTGGTGCGGGAGGCCGGCGTCTCATTCCGCCAGGCGCACCGCATCGTCGCCTCCCTTGTGCAGGAAGCCGTCGCCGACGAACTCGAAGCGCAGGACCTCAGCCTTGACATGCTCCAGTCAGCCGCCGTGGATGTCCTGGGGCACGAACTTGACTATTCTGCAGAGCAGATGCAGGTGGCCCTGGACCCACAGCACTTCGTGGACATACGCACGCTGCCCGGCGGCGTTGCGCCGCGGGCAACAGGGGCTCTCTTGGATACTCTGGGTGAAAGATCTGGCGGTGGACGAAGAGTGGCTATTCGCAGCGCGTGGCCGTATCGAACAGGCTGCTGACGCCCGCCACGCCGCCGTCCAAACGATGCGCTAGCCTGCTATTGTATGCGGCGTTCTACGCACCGGGCTTCCATAGGGGCTCATCCACGCCGCGCACGTGATTCTCGTAGCGCGCCATCACGAAGAGAGCATCCGATAGGCGGTTGAGGTAGGGCAAGACTTGCTCGCCAATTGCCTCACGGCGCGACAGGGTCGTAGCTTCACGCTCCGTGCGCCGGCAGATCGTGCGCGCCACGTGCAAGTGCGCTGCGCCCGTGGATCCGCCGGGTAGGATGAAGTTCTCCAGCGGCCCCACCACCTCGTTCAACTCGTCGATCAAGTTCTCCAGTTCCTCAACGTGCCGCGCCTCCACTTGGGGCAGGGAAAACTTGGCTTTGTCCTCCTCCAGGAAACAGAGATCGGAACCCAGGTCGAACAGAAGATTCTGGATACGCGGCACAACGGCAGTCAAGCGGTCGCTGAGTCCTGTCGCCAGGGCCAGGCCGAGTTGCGAGTTCAATTCGTCCACCGTGCCATACACCTGTACGCGCAACTCGTCCTTTGGCACACGCTGCCCGCCACCCAGCGATGTCGCGCCCGCGTCGCCCTTGCGAGTGTATATCTTGGTCAATCTAGGCATCTTGGCCCTCCTGTCGCATCCACTGCCTCACGAGGATTGGCCGTCCCAATCCCTGGCCTGTCCTGCGAGCCCCTTGCCTTCCGTACACAGATCGGCGCGGGGCATTACAAAACGGCGCCCAGTACATCCTCCACCGTCAACCATCCGCTCCCAGGGAACAGCTTTGCCACCTGCGGCGCAAACAGCGGCGACGCGCCCAACACCTCGTCGGGGCGGCCCTCCGCAATCACCTCGCCTTGGCTCAGCATCACGACCCGGTCTGCGAGCTCTGCCGCCAACTCCACGTCGTGCGTCACCACCAGGATCGCCATCCCATCGGCCCGCCAACCCTTCAGCAGATCAACCAGCGAACGCTTCGCTACGTAGTCCAGCCCGCGCGTCGGTTCATCCAGCAGCAGGGCGCTCGGTCCCGTCACCGTCACTGCAGCCAACGCGACACGCTGTCGCTCGCCGGCGCTCAAGTCACGCGGATAGCTCTCGGCATAGCGCGCAATACCCAGCCGCTCCAGCAACGCCGCTTCCCCGTTTGCTTCGCCGCGTCCATTGTGCGCCACATCCATACCGTGGTTCCGTAGCGTAATCTCCAGTTCCTCCGCTACCGTGTCCGCGAAAAGCAATGAATTCGGGTCTTGCGGCAGATACGCCACGGTGCGGCAGATGTCCGCGGTATCGCGCCCGGCGATCGACGCACCGTCCACGCACACCTCGCCGCGCCACGGCTTCACCAGCGCCACCAACGACTTCAGCAGTGTGGTCTTGCCTGACCCATTCCGGCCCATCACCACCACGATCTCGCCACGCGCTGACGTCAAGGTTCACGCCGCGCAACGCCTCGTCGCCGCCGTACCCGGCGACCAAACCGCGCGCCGAAATGTACGGCGCCGTATCAGCCGCTGCTTTCGCTGCCGTTGTATGGCTTGCCGTTGGTGCGCCCGTTGGTCTTGCTGTCGGTCTTGTTCGCTTCCCCGGCACTCCTGCGGCTGAATCGCAGACCTTCCTTGATGGTCAGCGGCAACGGGCGCCAGCCGAGTTCCTTGCCCAGACGCACCAGCGGCGGGACCAGGTCGATCTCGCCCAGAATGTCGCGCGGCTCGCCCAGCATCGGCGCGCCATCCCCCGCCGGCAGATAGAGAATCTGGTCGACATAGGGCAACACCCGCTCCAGCCGATGCTCCGCCAAGCAAGACAGTCAGCCCCAAGTCCGAATTGAGCCGCACCAACGAATTCAACACATCCTCCGCCGATTTCGGATCAAGCTGCGAAGTCGGTTCATCCAACACGAGGATCTTCGGTCGCAGCGCCAGTACAGCCGCAATCGCCACCCGCTGTCGTTCCCCGCCCGAGAGCGTACTCAACGCCCGGTCTCGCAGCGGCGTCAGGTCCAGCAAGTCCAGCGTCTCCTCCACGCGCACGCGCATCTCCGCCGGCGCGTATGGCCGCGTTCTCCAGAGCGAACGCGATCTCATCCTCCACCCGGTCCATCACGAACTGCACTTCCGGGTCCTGGAACACGAACCCGACATGATGGCTCATGCCCTGCGGAGCCAAACTGCAACGGGATCCAGTGCATTCACGCGGATGTTGCCGGATAGCCGCCCGCCGCTGAAATGCGGCGCCAGCCCGTTGACACAGCGCAACAGCGTCGACTTGCCAGCGCCGGACGGACCCATCAACAGGATCAGTTCTCCCTCCGGCAGCGTCAGCGACACGTCCGCCAGCGCCGGCTTCGCCGCACCCGGATATGTAAATGAGACCTGCTCAAACGTGATCATCGTGAATGTCCATCTTCTGCGTGCAATATGTCGCCATCTCCGGGCGAGGTGCGCATCCCTACCGCCATCAGCACGACCGCCGGCGCCAACAGTCCCCACGTACTCATGCCGATCCACAGCGAGAATTCCGGTATCTCCAGACTCGGGTACGGATAGTAGAACAGCGAACTCCGGTCCAGCCCCGGCAACGGCAACAGGAACACTCCTCGCCGTCACCGACGCGCCGGCGACCACCAGCCAATCCACGCTGCGCCATGGCGCGGGTCGGTAGACGGTATGCGGCACACTTCTCCCGGCGCGCCACACCGGACGCGACCACAAGCACCGCGCCTACCCCCGCCAGCAGACCGCCCGCTACCCCATAGCCCCACGCCAGCCGCACCAATAGCCCGCCCGTGAACAGCGCCAGCCCGGCCGCCAGCCCAGCTTGTGTCCAGACTCCGCCGGCGGAGCGTTCCGTACTCGCAGCGCCGCGGGCCCCCATGCCGCCGTATCCACGGGACCCCGTGCTGCTGTATCCACGGGACATCATAGCCTCCGCGAGCTGCAACGCCCGCTCCATCCCGCCCGTCAACAGGGGGATCAGCAGAGGCAACCATCCGCGCAGACCGTGTACCCGGTGGCCGCGCACCGCCTGCGCCTCGCGGATCTGCTGAAACTGGCGCAACGTCGTCGGCACAAACGTCACGGCTATGGATACCACGATTGCGACAGAGTGATAGGCGCGTGGTACGAGCCGCACCATGTCACGCACGGGCAATACCCGGTTCACTAGCAGGAACGCGGCGTACAGCCCGGTCAGCACCAGCCCGTTGAGCGCTCCGTACACCATCGCTTCCAGAGTGAATGGTCCGCCGATCAGCGGCAGCCCGTCCGGCAAAGAAAACAGCACATGGTCGCCCGACTGAATCATCGACGCATTGAATACGGCCGACACGCTCACCACGAATACGCCGAACCGCAACGGCGACAGCGGCACAGCCCGCTCCGAATTCATGATGCCGGCCACGGATTTCGCCGTCCACCACACCACCGCAATCCACGCCAGCAGCAGGCCCAGATAGATGGGGTTGCGCGTCCCGGCCAGCGCAGCGATCACAGCCAGCAGCCACAGCGCCCACGCGCCTGCGTGCAGCGGATTCACAGCCTTCATCCTGTCACCACCGCCGGCGAGCGTCTGCACTGACGGCGGTGGCTCGCCCTTGGTTCGCGGCCACAGCGCTCGTTTCCGGCGCCGGTGTGTAGATCGGCGCCGGTGTGTAGATGTACGTGAACCGGTCGTGGAAGCGACGCAACACCCGCAGCGCCGGCATGCCGAACGCCAGAATCAGCACAAAATTCCCGGCCATGCGCATCGCATCCCAAAGAAGCGAAGTTACCGCATAGAAGACCAGATAGCGCCGCACAGTCTCCGCTATCGAAATCCCCGGCGCCCAGGTCTGTCCATCTGCGCCGCCGGCAGCGCCGCCGATGAAGGGCCAGAACCAAATGTTCATCACCAATCCGAACGCCAGCCCCCACAGCGCACCGTAGACCGCCAGGACAAACGCCTCGCCCCACTTGCCTTTGGCGCCGAAGACCCGCACGATCGGCCTGCACAGGGGCGCCGCCATGCCCGTCCAGCCCGCCACAAACATCTGATACGGCATCCACGGTCCCATGCCGCCCGTCAACAGACCCGACACGAAGATCGTCAGCGCGCCCAGCAGAAATCCAAACCGTGCGCCGTACACATAGCCGCCCAGTACGATCAGCAAGAAGATCGGACTGAAGCCGCCCGGTCCGGGAATTGCCGCCTCCGCAAAGCGCAGCACGGAGTTCATCGCCACCAGAATTCCCAAGAGAGCCAGCACCTTCGCGCTCATGCCCTGTCCCTGCACCTCCAATAGGAGCACCGCGAAACAGAGCCCTACGAGAAGCGTCATCATGAGCGGCGCGTCTCCGGCGTGCGCCATGCCCATGCCGTCGCCCTGCGCCAGCGCCGGCAGCCAAAACGGATATAGAAACGCTATGACGCCCAACAACGTGGTCATGGCGTAGATGGCGCCGCTGAGTAGGCGACTTGTTGCGGAGCGATTCGCGCCGGGCATCCCTACGTCATCCATCATTCCCGCTTCCACACGAGCCACACGAGCAGCCAAATGCTGCGAACAACAGTGGCGTCCCCACCACAAAGACAAGCCCGCCTACCATAAACGCCCGCCCCGCACCATTGACCGCATCGGTCGAGCCGTTATCGCTGCGCGCAGCGCCAACTCCCACCGGCTCCAGAACCACGACCGCCGGCGCTGTAGGCGCCTGTGCCATGGCAGCGCCTTCCGGCGTCACCACGATCGTCACTATCAATGGAGAATCCGCCTGCGCCACGAGCGCCTGCCTTTGCTCGACCACAGGAGTATCTGTCGCCGGCTGCGGCGGCAAGGGCGTCTCGGTACTCGTCTCAGTACTCGTCTCGGTGGGAATCGGCATCTGCGTGAACACGGGGGTAGGCGTGTCCACCGGCACAGAAGTCGGCGTCCACGTCGCTGTCTCTGCGTCAGCCGCCGGAACCGCGTCGTTTGCAGCCGCCAAGTCCGCTGTCGGAGCCGATATCAGCGGGTTCACTTCTACGGTTACGGCCGCTTCCGACTGCCCGACCGGGCTCGCCGCAAAGAGCGAGTACTGCGTCGACTTGTCCGGCGATACTACCCTGTTGCCCTGCGCCGCCACCTCTTCCTCGCCGCCGGGATAGCGCAACATCACCCGCGTCGAGTCCGCCACATCCCATACCAGCGTCACGCTCTCCCCGAATAGGATCGGCGAGCGATCCACCGCAAAAATCCGGATCGTGGGCGGCGCAAATGGCGTCGGCGTCTCCGTCGGCGTCGGACCCGGCGTCGGCGTGTACGTCACAGACGGAATCGGTGTGGCCGTAGCCTCCGGCACATCGCGCTCCGGCGTAGACGTGACCGTAGGCGCCCACGTCGGCGTCGCCGTAGCAGCTCCGACCTGCGTCTCCGTGGCTGTGGCCGTGGGCGTAGACGTAGCGTCCGACGTGCAGACCTCCTCGAACGTAATCGGCGGCGGTCCGCGCTCCGCATCTTGGTTCAATGTACCGCGACCCCACACCCATCCATCCACGCTGCCGTCGCGCACCGTGGTCGTGCTTGCCCCCACCTGGGAGTATTGCCAGGCGCCGTCTTGCAGACGCCAGTACGACCAGTAGAAGCAGTCCGCCCCCTGGCATTCGCAGAAGCATTTCTGCTGCGGGATGTCACAGCCACGCGTACTCGATCCGGCAGATCGCCTCGCCAAAGCCGCCGCTCGGCTCGCTCTCCATGTCCAGCTCCGACCGCCGCAACAGCTCGTACCCGCTGATCTCCTCCTCGTCGAACGACACACATACGGCCACGTCCTGCGCATTCTCATAGGAGACCACCAGCGCCGCCCGGTTCGGCGACTGGCCCGTGACGGCAGAAGGGGTCTGCCCGACGAGCAGCAGCCCCAACAGCGCCGCAAGTATGAATGTGCGCACGACCAAGGAATAGTTCATCTTCACTTCGCCCGGCGGCCGCGCCTCGCGTCGGCGCGGCCGTCCAGTGCGATCCGTCTACTCCGTTTCCGCAGCGTTCGACGACGCCAGCGGCAACATCGTCGTCTTCACGTCGCATGCCGCCAGGTCTCGAACCTGGATCGGATGCGGATTGCCCAACAGGGCCGCCACGACTTGGCGCGTTGCGTACGCGTCGCTGCCCATACCCTTCATGAACTCGAACGAACCGTTGGCGAGTTGCCTGTCCAACAGAAAGTCGATGGGTGCCTGGCCGTTCTCCTTCCATTCGTCCCCGCGCGGGTCCTCCTCCGCAGCCAACAGCGCCTGCACGACCCACGCAGTGGAGTTGGAATCGCTCTGCGCCGGGCTAGTGGCGCTTCCCGCCGTGTACGGGAACCCGCCGTCATCCCGCTGGACGGACTTCAGATACGCCAACCCGCTCACGATCTCCGTTGCCGACACGGGTACACCGGCCGCGATCAGCGCCTGCATGGCAATCGCCGTCGAGTTCGTGTCCGCGCCCCACGTCGGCGACCACTCCCACCCGCCGGTGGGAAGCGCCAACCCGCGCAGATAGTCCACATTGCCCTGCGCAACCGTGTCGGACATGGCCAGAGAACCCAGAATCGCCCACGAAAGGAAGCCCGGTTGGTCGCTCATCACGCCCAGCGCGGGAACGTAGTAGTCCGACGGCGCAGCCGCACCCGGCGACCAACAACCTTCCGCCGCGGCCATGCCCGCCGCCAACCTGCCCGCCTCCGCGGCGCCCTCGTGCGAATAGCCGATTCCGGCAATCGACACGTAGTCCAGCAGCGAGGGCGCATCCGTACTTCGCCGCCACTCCGCGGCGTCCAGGTGGTTCGCACCCAACGCCAGCATCACGCCCACGCTGGGACTCACCTGGTCGCCATAGCTGCCGTTCTCCTCGGACTGCTGCTCCTGCAGCCACTCCAACGCATCCTGCGCCGCCATCGCGTCCGGCGCAGGGGAAGGCGTCTCCGGGAACTCGCCCCAGCGGTACCCGTCGATCGCGCCCGTCTGGCTGATCACCGTATCGGCGATGCCTACGGGATAGCCTTCCCATTCGCTGCCATTCCAGAACGAAGTGCCCCAGAAGGTGTTGCCGCCGCAGAAGCAGTCGCCCACCGGGCAGCCGACGCCTTCGAGCGAGCACAGCGCCGAGCCCCACCCGAAGTTCTCCACCTCGAAATCCAACCCCGACAACTCCAACGCACGCAGCCCCGAAATCTCCCCCGTGAACGAGATCGGCCGGATGATGGCGTCGCTTTCATCAAACTGTACGACGATGTAGGCTTCTTTCCACGTCGTTGTCCGCCGCCTGCACGGACAGCGTCCCGAGGATGCCCAGCGCACCGGCGACCAGCGCCAGGGCAAACCCAAACAGTGTGGCTGCTACACGCAGCCGTCTGACCTGTACCTGTATCATTGCTTCGTATCCTTATGCTGGCATTGCGCATGCTCGTGCGCAGTAATGGACGTTTGGCTCCTTCAGCCAAACAACAAAACGAACCGTCTCTTGAACCTCAGAGCCGGTCCGTTCTACAAAAAGGCCCGCCGAATCCGGCGGGCAGAACGTCTTGTGAACGCCTGGCCCCCTTTCTCCACGAAGGTGGTTTCAAGCAACCTCTCAGGCGGGTTTTCGGACTTGACGGCCAAGCCGTCCTACCGTTGCGGGACAGTGCCGGACTGGTCCTTGCGGACTTCACCGGTCTTCCCCCATTTTGCGCTGCGCGTCCGGGCGATCAGCGCACCTGTAAGGAATCAGTATTCGGTTGTACATGCGAGTATAGCAGAGCGCGCCCCACACCGTCAACGTTTCAGCGTAGTGATTCTGCCGGCGCGCCTCCGTTGTGGCGCGCTACAGCACGACACGAATACAGTAAAGATCTGCAGAATCAGCGCATATCGACGTTCCCTCGGTCGCCGCGCTCAGGTCCGGCTGTGCTCAACCACGGAGAAGAGGCTGCCTAGCCCAGCACATTCCCACGCATCTCCATCGGCAGCAGGAACACCACTACCGCCGCAATCGCCAGCAACAGCAAGATCGCCGCCCAGGGAGCGAATTCGACCAACGCGCTTGCGACGTCGTTTCCATCGGTCATCGCCGCATGCCAGCCCACGATGAGGGCGAACGTCGCGCCCAGCGCCATCGCCGCCATTTGCACACCCCGCACGACACCCAAGGAAGGCGTCCCCAATGCGGCTATCGTCCAGTCCGGCTCGCCCAACAGGGCTAGACCCGCCATATCCACAACGAACCGCTGCGCCGCAGGCAGGATCGTCAACGGCCCGATCAGCAGGTGAAACAGATAGTGCGCCGTCCATATACCGAAACCCAGCGGCACAAACGCATACGCGTAGCGCGCCACATACGTGCGCAGCGAACTCTTCCCGCCCGCGCCCGTGTCCGCCGGTTGATCCATGCCGCGCCCAAGGTCAGCCCCAAGGGAAGGGCCACGACACCCACCGC
Source organism: uncultured Chloroflexia bacterium (assembly GCA_963752485.1). GTDB lineage: Bacteria > Chloroflexota > Anaerolineae > Caldilineales > Caldilineaceae > JASGTU01. The sequence goes on along the minus strand of CAVVYP010000003.1, from coordinate 504,287 downwards.
AAACACGAGCCCCAACACAATTGCCTCGCTCTGTGTGTCCAGCGCCTGCGCCAGCCATTGCTCCAGCCCATAGACCGGCGGCGTCATGGCGAACGCATTCATCAGAGCTGCGAACGCAGCGACGACCGCCAGCAGCGCAATGTCCCACCGGCGCGGCCAGCCCTGCCGGATCAACTCCCGGCCCGATGGGCGCACGGCCAATGCCACGTTGTCATACGGGCACGCCTTGGCGCAGTCCAGACACAACGTGCAGTTCAGATTGCTCTCTATCGCCGGCACATAGAGCTCCAACTGGCAACCCTGCTGTAACAACGCGCCGTCCTATCGTACGCCCCGTTGATGCACTCCTTGCCCGCGCAGTCGCGACAGGTGGCCTGGCTCCGGCTCATGATCTGCGTGGGGCTGACCGTGCTGTACAGAAAGTTGAAGCTGCCCAGCGGGCAGACGTACAGGCAGAAACTATCTCGCGTGAACAACGCCCCCAGGACGAATGCCGCCACGAAATAGCCGATGATGACCCATGCCGTCAACCACGGGCTCGCCCACAGATCGAACAGTTCGTACGCAAACAACATGGCGAGCAGCGCGCCGATCGCCAGCCACTTGTTGCGCAACGCACGCGGCCAGCGCCGGTGTGGACGTCCGATCCACTTGGCCAGTTTGCGCGACAGCATGAATGGACAACCGGCGCAAAACAAGTTGCCCGCCAGCAGCAACGCGATCACGATCAGCCCGCGATAGTGCACCCACGCCGCCACCGTGGCCGTATTCTTCGCCGCCAGCGGACTACCCGCCAACCCGTCGATCACCATCACCGCGGCGACGGCGAACAGCGCAATCTGCAGAGCCGTACGGCTGTGCTTCCACCGCAACACGCGCCCCAGCCCCGGCGTGCGCAGCAGGTCACGCGACGCAGGCTGAACTTGTGGCCGATGCTCCAACAGTTTCGTGCTCATCTCGAGCCTATTCTATCACGCCAGTACGTGTCATCCCCTTCCCCGATCGACGACGCCTCACCATTTCCTCGGCATACGCCGGCTCTGCTACACTGTTCGCTACAGTCCGAATCCACCGTCATCCGGAGAGCACACGCATGCTGCCGACACCCCGACTCCCTGGTCTGTTCCCGATGCGACGCAGCCACACGCGGACGTCTGATCGTCTTGATTCTGTTTGTCGCCGCCTGCGCACGCCAGCCGGACGTCACCATGCCCAGCCCCTACCTCATCGAGATGCTGCCACCGCAATCCGGCGTGGACAGCCTCTCCGTCCGCCTCACAGACGATGCCGGCCAACCCATCACGGATGCCGAAGTCAGCCTGGAAGGCAACATGAATCATGCCGGCATGGTCCCCGTGCTGGCCGGCCCCGTTGCCGACGCTGACGACGGTTCCGCCGACGGCGTCTACCAGGTCCCCTTCCAGTTCACCATGTTCGGCGACTGGATCGTCACCGCTTCCGCCGTCGTGGACGCCGACGCAGGCGACACTGTCATCGCCAACTTCGACCTCTCCGTCGACGCCGGCGGTGCGAAGCTAACAAAGCCGTAGATGGAGCACGCGGCGCCACCGCCTTGCACGGGAATCCTCCCCGTTGGCGCGTCCTGTTTCGCGCGCGAGTCCCCATATCGTGGATAATTTCACGGACTTTGGCATATGTCGATTTCTGCACACCAACACTGACGCAACTGGAGGTTGTTACATGAAATTCCGTACAGTGGGTTCTGTCGCCCTTGTGGCGATCGTGGTTCTGATTATGGCCGCTTGCGCGCCGGTCCAATCCCCCGGCTCCGCGGCAGTCGTCCCCTGCAATGAATTCGAAGTTGCAGAAGGCGACAGCGGCTACGACCTGGGCGGCTGTAGCCTGCGCATCGCAGTGGAGAACGCCTATCAGCCGTTCAACTTCATCGACACCGAGACCGGTGAAGGCGTGGGCTATGACTACGATATCTTCGACGAGATCTGCACGCGCATCAACTGCGCGCCGGAATACGTCGAAACCAGTTGGGACGCCATGGTCGCCGTCATGGGCGGCGAGGGCAGCTTCGACACCTTCGACATCGGCGCCGACGGCATCACCATCACCGAAGAGCGCGCCCAGCACGTCGATTTCTCCGACCCCTACATTGCCTCCCAGCAGATGCTCATGGTGGGCATCGACGAGGATCGCTTCGCCGGAGCGGAGGAGTTCTTCGCCGACGAGAGCTTTATCGTCGGCACACAACTGGGCACAACCAATTACTACGTCGCCGAAGAACTTGGTCGGCCCTGACCGTATCGTCGCCTATGACCAATTCGGCACCGCAGTGCAAGCCCTCATCAACGGTGACGTCGACGCCGTCATGATCGACAACGTCGCCGGTATCGGCTACGTGGGCGTCAATGCCGACAAGGTCAGATTGATCGACGAATCCGTCGCCAGCGAAGAACTGGGCTTCATCTTCGGGCAGGGCAGCCAACTAACGGCGGCCGTCAACGCAGCGCTGGCCGAAATGCAGGCCGACGGTACCCTGGATACGCTCTTCACCGAGTGGTTCGAGACAGAATAATTCCCATACGCCTTCGCTAACCCGTCGTAGCCAAAGACCCCAAGGGCGCACGGCCTTTGGGGTCTTTTTCGTGGTTTTCGGCTTTTCACATCATCGTACCAAAGGGCGGCTCGACCCATGACTCCAGATGAAAAGAACGATGCGGCCACGCATTCGGACACAGAAGCCGCAACCAAGAACGCCGAACTCGATGAGGCGCTTGGGGAGTTGTCAACCGGTCAGTCTCGCCTGATCGGCCCTTTCGACAACTTCGTGGACATCCCCTGGTGGCTTCTTCTGGCCATCGGCGTGGCCATGTACATCATCTTCCTCATCATCACCGATGAACAGATGCGCCAGACGTTCTGGTTCATTTCCGGCCAGAAGCCCAGCGCTCTCGCCGTCGGTCAACTGTTCTTCCGAGGCATTGCCGTCACGTTGACCGTCACCGTCACTGGCTACTCGCTCGCCTTGGTGATCGGCCTGGTCGTGGGCCTGATGCGCTCGTCCTCGAACGTCATCCTCTACAACGTCTCCTCACTGTACGTCGAGATCATTCGCGGCGTCCCCATGCTTGTCCTACTGCTCTACATCGCCTTCGCCCTCACACCCCTCTTTGTGAACTTCCTCAATCGCCTGGGTCTGCCCATCTCCACGCGGGACATTCCCAACGTCGTGCGCGCAATCATTGCCCTCGCCATCGGCTACGGAGCATTCACCGCCGAGATCTTCCGGGCCGGCATCCAGTCCATCGAGAAGGGCCAGTTCGAGGCCGCCAGCGCACTGGGCATGAGCTACTTCCAGACCATGCGTCTGGTGATCCTGCCCCAGGCCGTACGCCGCATCTTGCCCGCGCTTGGCAACGACTTCATCGCCATGGTCAAGGATTCATCCCTCGTCGCCATTCTCGGCGTACAGGACATTACGCAGCTCACGCGCCTCTACTACAGCAGCAACTTCCTCTACATGCAATCCCTCACCATGCTCGCCTTCATGTACCTGCTGCTCGTCGTCTCGCTGACGCGCCTCGTGCGCTTTATGGAGCTTCGCCTCCAGCGCGCCTACGCCCGGTAACCGGGCGCCTGCCGATTCGTTTCCGACTGACAAGCCGTTGCCTACCAGCTCAACACGTGCTCGTTCTGAAGCTCGTACGCGCCGTGTACGCGTGCCGGTACCTGGCGCACGTTGTCTCCGTTGGCATCCATCGTCCAGATGCACTCGGCGCTGCGTCCGTCCGTCACGCTGAGACGGTCTCCGCCTCCTGCGCATCGAATCGCATACTGGACGCCAGTCATCTCTTCACTCAGACCCCAGAGGCGCTGCGCAACTTCCTCGTCATATGCGCTCTCCTTCGCCTCCACCTTCTGCGGGTAACCGCGCATCTCCATGAGCCCGCTCGGGCCGACGAAGTCCCCGCCCTGCACGTCTGGCGCAGTCGCGGCGTACAGCGTCGGCAGTGCGCCCATCTCTGCGGACTGGGCCAGCAGAGAATTCATTATCTCAGCCAATCGCGCCTGAAACTTGGCGTTCTCCATCTCGGCGCCCGCCGTTTGCAGGTTCGTGGCGGCATAGCCAGGATGCGCCGCCACACTGCTTACGTCGGACCCGTGCCGCGTCCAGGCGGCGCTGCAACTCGAAGGCAAACAGCAGGTTCGCCAGCTTGCTGTTCGCATACGCCCCGCGCTTGCTGTAGTCTGCCTTTCCCTGCAAACCGCTTTCGCCGTGCAGATCGCCCAGCTCAATCTTGCCCATCCTGTGCAGGCCGCTGCTCACCGTCACAACGCGTGCGCCGGGCGTATCCAAGATCACCGGGAGCAACAGCCCGGTCAGAGCGAAATGCCCCAGATGATTCGTGCCGAACTGCATCTCGAACCCGTCTGCCGTCTCCCGGTAGGGGATCGCCATCACGCCCGCGTTGTTGACGAGGATGTCCAGCCGATCATGGCTGCTCAGCGTACGCCTCCGCAAAGGAGCGCACAGACGAGAGGTCGGCCAGGTCCAGCGTCATCAGTTCCAGCGACGCCTGCGGCAGTTCCGACTGCAATTCACGCATCGCCGCGGTCCCTTTTGCCTCGTCCCGGCTTGCCAGCACCACATGTGCGCCCTTTCTCGCGAGGCCCCGCGCAGTCTCGAATCCGATGCCGCTGTTGGCGCCCGTCACCACGGCGACCCTGCCGCTCAGGTCAGGCATGTCTTCCGATGTCCAATTGCGCTTGTCAGTCATTCTTGTGTTCCGTCTTTCACGATCGGTCCATTCACGCCGGCCGCATGCGCAGATGTGCGCCTACTCGTAGGCCAGTACCTCTCGCACCGTCAGCCGCGACGCGTTCCACGCCGGCAGGAAGCTCGCTACGCCCGCCAGAATCGCCACAATCACGAACCACGTTACCACGCCCGATACCGAGAACACGTACGGCAGCGGCGTGGAGAACAGCACTTGGCCCACGGCCGTGCTCAGACCGGCGCCGATCGGGAAGGCCAGCGCCGCACCGATCAACCAACTAATCATACCGATCATGACGCCCTCTACCACGACGATGCGAAGCACCGCCCCGTCAGAGGCGCCGATGGCGCGCATGACACCGATTTCGCGGGTTCGCTCCAACACGTTCGTGCTCATCGTTCCCATCAGGCCCAATGCGCCAACCGAAGCGATCAGCGCACCCATTGCCAGCAGCAGGTAGATGATGATGTCGAAGAAGCTGCCGGTGATGCGGCGCAAGCAGGTCGATCGTGAACACGCTAGCTACCTGAATGCCTGCCGCCTCGAGCTGCTCTTCCAGCAACGTCGCCATCTCATCCTGCGACATCGTAACGCCCGGTGCGGCCTTCACCTGCACGCTCGTCGCCCGGCTCACGCTCTCCGTCAGGCTGGAGAAGTAGTCGTACTTCCACGTACGCCGGCACCACGTTCGGCGGTCCGCCCAGCACCTGGGCCATGCCCACGATCACCCACGGAGTCTCCTTACCGTCGACCTCCAGCACGATTGTGTCGCCCACGGCCACATCCGGCTCGCTGGACAGCACGTTCTGGCTGATGACGATTGCGTTCTCGTCGTCGTTCAGCAGCCAGCGCCCCTCAAGCAGCGTCGGCTGCACCATCTGGCTGTCTGCAGGCAACGCCGTCAGCGTGATCGGATCGCCATCTGTGCCGTCCGGCCGCACGCGCGTCGCCATCGCGCCGCCCCAGCTTTCTACGATGCCCACGCCCGGAACCTGTCGCACAGCCTGCTCCACACGCGCAGTGCGATAGTCTACGCTCAAACCCAATCTGAATGTCGAACTGGTAATAGTCCAGTCCCTTAGTAATCAGATTGTCCAGCGACGATCGCACGCTGCCCACTGTCATGAATAACATGCCGCCCATCACCAGCGTGATCAGCGTCAGCACCAGACCGCGCCCGCCGCCGGAATGTGTTGCGCAGCGAAAGCTGCAATGGACGCGACAGACCCCGAACACGTGTCAGAGCTTCCGTCAGCCCGCCCACCTGCGCCAGCGGCGTCGCCGCTTCCATAGTCCGACATCGCCTCACGCACGGTGATACCTGTCCCCTTCATCACCGGATAGATGCGCCGCAAGCAGCGGCACAAAATGCCGATAGCGATCTCGATCACCAGACACTTAAGAGGCAGCGAGAAGGCCGGGAACGTGACATTGATGAAGCCGCCGAGGAACCGCGTGATCCCGCCGCTGATCAATGCCGTCATCGGAATGGCGACTGCCAGCGCCAGCAGACTGTAGATCAGCACTGCGCCCAAATAGAGCGGCAACAACCTGGCCGCGGCGAGCGCCGATTGCCTTCATCACGCCGATCTGCCGCACCTGCTGCGCCATCAACGCCGAAATTGTGTTGATGACCAGGAAGCCGCTCAGGAAGAGCGCCAGCACGCCCAGCGGCGTCAGCAGCAGACCCAGCGAGTCGAACAGATCCTGCAGTGGCAACTGGCCCACATCCGGCACATCGACGCGCGCAACCGTACGTCCGCCGCCTCAATCTTGTCGGACACATCCGTCGGCCACAGCGGTGATATAGCCTTATCCTGCCATCTGCTCCGGCGTGCCGTTACGCGAATCTTGACCTCGGTGAACTGCGGCGAACCGCCCAGACGCTCAAACGTCTCCAGCGTCACATAGCCCGTGGCGGAACCCGTAAATGCGGCCGGGAATCCGTTCGGATCATACACAATGCCCGGACAATCGTCACCGGTCGCTACTTGCCGTCCGGTGTCTCCAACTGCAGCGTATCTCCCACCGCACATTCCTCGCGGCAGGCATCACGCGAGTCCAGAGCCGCCGCGCTCCATGCACGACCTCATCCTTCTCTGGCCAGCGTGTAGATTCCGCGCCGATCTCCGGCTTGCCGTCAACTTCATAGACCGGAGTCAGCTTGTCGACGCGGATATCCTCGAAATCGTCGACCGCCACCACGGTGAAACGTTCCCATGTGTCCGGTCTGCAGTCTGGACTTGCACGCCGAGCGTGCCACGACCCTCCGCCTCTGCCACCTCTGGCATGCGACGGATCGTGCGCAGCATGTCGTCGTCCACACCGTTCGTGATACAGCGTGGCCTGCGCCGCATCGCTGGAGTCGTACACGGCCTGCATCTCACCCAGGATCACAGTCTGAACTGCTGCACCGTGCCCACCGCCAAGATGCCTACGGCAATCGACGCCACGACCAGCATCGTCCGCGTTCGATTCGACCACAGTTCGCGCAATACCTTGCGCCAGCGCGGGGAAATCATCTTAAGCAGTCTCCAGAATCAATCTTGCCGGCTCCGCCGAGCGTCGCCACGCCATTCCCGTTTCTGTACCCGTTGCCGCTGAACCCGTTGCCGTTGTTCCGTTGCACGGCGCCATTTTCCCGTTGCCGTTCACCGGGATGGGCGCCGCTCTCGGAACGGCTATCGTTCGTCGCTGCTCGTCCGAGGCGATGCGTCCGTCGGCAATGGTCACCGCGCGCGTCACGCGGCTCGGCCAGGTCGTCGTCGTGCGTCACCATCAGGATCGTCTTGCCGCCGTCCACCAGCTCCTCGAACAGGCCAAACACGGCATCGGCTGTCTTGGAGTCCAGGTTGCCCGTCGGCTCGTCGGCCACGATGATCGGCGGGTCGTTGGCCAGCGAACGCGCGATCGCCACGCGCTGCTGCTGGCCACCCGAGATCGCCGTCGGCAGCTTGTCCGCCTGGTCCACCATGTCCACCTGCTCCAGCAGGTGCAGCGCTCGCTCGCGGCGTTCGCGATCGTTGTACAGGCCACCGAAATCCATCGGCAGCATGACGTTCTCGATCACGGTCAGCGTCGGCAGCAGTTGAAAGAACTGGAACACGACGCCCACGTTGCGCCCGCGCCACACTGCGATCTGCCCTTCGCTCATGTCTTGCACAGCCGTGCCCGCCACCAACACCTGGCCCGAAGACGGCCGGTCGATGCCCGTGATCATGTTCGTCAGCGTTGACTTGCCGCTGCCCGACTTGCCGATCACGGCCACGAACTCGCCGCTGTCCACCTTCAGGTCGATGCCGTCCAGCGCTCGAAACATTCCGGCCGGCGTGTTGTATTCCTTCACGACGTTGCGCAGGTCCACGAGATGAGTCGCCTGCGAATCGTGCGTCTGATCGCCACTATTCGATTGTGCATTTTTTCTACGTAAGTTGAACAATTGTTGTACCTCCTGTGACTATGATATCCGCGTGGCCTCCTTTCTAATGTAAGCTATCTACCATTTGCGCTGCGAAACCATCATATTTCTGGACAATACCCGATACAAAACCTGTGCAAATCCAGTTCTCGTGGTGATTTGCATCTACATTTGTGGTTGGAGACCTCAAAGCGGCCGAAGCGACGAGGCGAGGGATTCCGTTCCACCCGAAACGAAGAAAAGACCGCCGCCCCTGCCGGGCGACGGTGCAACCTGTTTCGCTTGAAAAACCATACGTCAGGTCAAGTGTGGCGCAAACTCACTGTAACGCCTCCACGATGCGCGCCAAGTCGTAGCGCATCAACTCCAAATAAGTCGCTGCAGGCCCCGCAGCATCACTCAGCGACCCCGTATACAGCTCCACCACCGGGATGCCCAGATCGTTCGCCAACTGGGCGGCCGTCTGCGTATTCACTGTCGTGCTCACAAACAGCGCCGCCACACCCTCCGCAGCCATCGCTTCCTGCAGTGCAGCCAACTCCTGCGCCGACGCCGCGGCCAGCGTGCTCAACGAAGGCACTACCGAGCCCACAGTCTCGAAACCATACTCCGCCGCCAGATATCCAAGCGCCACATGGTCGGTCACCAGCTTGCGCTGCTCCGCCGGCAATGCGTCAATCTGCGAACGCAACTCTACGTCCAGCGTGCGCAATTCCCCCTGATAGGACGCAGCCGCCGCGCGGTATTCCTCAGCACGGGCAGTGTCCATCGCGGCCAGAGCTGTCGCGATATTGTCCGTCCAAACCATTACGTTTGGCACGCTGAACCACGTGTGCGGGTCCGCGCCGCCTGCGTGATCGTCCTCGCCACCATCATGTCCGGACGCTTCCTCATGGTCAAGCTGCAGCGTATCCACGCCGAGGTTGACGCTGACTAGCGGCGCCGGCCGGTCCAGGTTTTCGAGGATCGGCAGCAGCGATTCCTCCAGGCCTAGTCCGTTCACAAAAATCACGTGCGCATCGTTGAGCGCGCGCAAATCCTGTGGCGTCGGCGTGTAGCTGTGTGGGTCTGCTCCCACCGGCAGTAGCGGCGTCAATTCGATGGCGTCTCCGCCTACATTCGCAACAACGTCCGCCACGATGCCCGTGGTAGCCGCCACACGCAGCTTCTCGCCCTGCTCCAGCGTCGCGGCGACCAGGACGGGCATCTCCGGATCCGCTGCATGCGACCCCGCGCCGGTCTCGCCCTGCGACGCCGGCTCCGGCCGAGCCGTCTGCGCCGGACCGCAAGACGCCAGCAGGAGCGCCGCGGACACTGCAAGCGCAATTGTCATAACCCATCTGGAAAGAGTACCGACCATCTCAACGCCCCTCGATCAACGTATCACCAGCAAAACGAAAGATTCCGTCGCGAGCACGTACAGACCTACGGCGTGAAGCGGTAGCGCAACGCGCCGTCCGCCTGCGGGCTGTACTGCCCATAGAAGATCGGCCCGTCCGCCAACACACGCGGGATGATCTCTACTAGGTCATCCACGAGCCAGTAATCCGCCAATGCATCGGCTGGAATCCATTCCGGCATGCCCTCCGCGGAACCGGCTACGCCTCGCGCCTCGAGGCTCGCCCGAAATACAAACACGATGACGCCCGGCCTGGCCCCATGCACATCGGCGCCCGTATCGATGTTGATCACACCGCGCAGTTCCAGGTCGTCCGGCGCGAGACCCTGCCTCCTCCTGCACTTCCCGTCGCGCCGCGGCCAGCACATCCTCGCCCGCCTCCACATGCCCGCCGAGACCATTGTACAGGTTGGCCCACAGTCGCTTGTCTGCCGCGCCGCGCAGCAACAGCACTTCCCTAGCGCCCGTCGACGGGTTTGCGCTCGTCACGAACACCAAGCGTGCGCGGCACCGCTTGATAGCGCCTGCTCCGACTCACGCGTGCCCTGCTCAGAAGCCTTCATGTCGCGTAATGCGGCCGCCTCAGCGCCGCATCTCCCAGCGCTCCACCGTCACCTCGTCCAGATACGCTTCGTCCACTTCGGCGCCGCAGCCGGGCGCATCCGGCACAGTCAGCGTGCTGTCGCTGTTGACTGTGAACGGATTGAGCACGATGTCCCGCGCTGAAAGTAGCGATCATTGGCGCTGATGTCGCCCGGCAGCGTGAAGTTGGGCAGGCTGGCCAGCGCCACGTTGCCCGCCGCGGCCAATGCCCGTCTCCAGCATTCCGCCGTGCCACACCGGCATCCCGGCCTCCTGCGCCATGTCATGGATGCGCCGTGCATCCGCATAGCCGCCGATTCGGCTCGGCTTGATGTTGATGATGTCGCACGCATCCATTTCGATAGCCCAGCGCGCATGCTCCGGCGAAACGATGCTCTCGTCCAGACACAGCGGCGTCTTCAACTGCGGCTTCAGCTTGGCATGGTCGAAGATGTCGTCGTGCGCCAACGGCTGCTCGATCAAGCAGCAGGTCGAATTCGTCCAGTTCCGCCAGGTGCTCGGCATCGGACAGGTGGTAGATGCTGTTGGCGTCTACCTGCAGCTTCAAGTCCGGCCAGGTCTCGCGCACCGCACGCGTCGGCTCGATGTCCCAGCCCGGCTTGATCTTCAACTTGATGCGCGCGTATCCCTCATCCAGGAACGCGCCCACCGTGCGCAGCAGCGTGTCGATGTCCGGCTGGATGCCCACGCTGACGCCCACGTCCACGCGGTCACGCGTGCCGCCCAACATCTCCTTCAGGCTGCGGCCCTGCGCCACGCCGAACAGGTCCCACACTGCGAACTCCAGCCCCGCCTTGGCCATGCGATTGCCGCGCACCCGCGCAAAGGCCGGCGTCACATCGGTAGGTTCCGCCAGGTCCGTATGCCAGCAGCGTGGGGACCAGGAAATCCTGCATCATCGCCCAGACCGTGCGCGTGTTTTCCTCGTTGTAGAATGGGCTCTCGCCCACCGGCGACTCGCCCCAGCCGGTCACGCCGCCGGCATCGACCCGCACAATCACCGCGTGGCTGCCCGTCTCCCGCCAGCCGCTCGTCTCAAACACGCTCGGATATGGCAGCAGGATTTTGCGTAACTCAACTCGCTCAATGCGCATGGTATTCGGCCTCCTGAATTGCAATCGAGATGCGAGCGGCGCAGGCGTCATACTGGCGCGTCGCCGGTCATCGGTTGTGGATCAAGATATAGCGCCAGCCATACTCACCCATCAGCACACAATCGACGATGGTGTAGCCGGCGGAAAACGCACTCTCCAGCGCGTGGCGCATATACGACCGCCAGGCCATGCCCAGTCCCGCGTCGCTGCCGGCGGATGACGTCCATTTCCGCGGGCAGCGGCAGCGCAAGTGTGCGCCCGTCCAGCGCAAGATCGCCGGCAGGCGGCAGCGGAAAACCCGCCTCGTTCACTGCAACCGGCGGGAGTTCCATTCCGGAGGCGTCCCACGCGACCTCCGGCCGCGGCGCATCAGCGTGCAGCAGGATGTCGGCGCTGTTCAGCCGCCAGTCGACAGTGAGCCGGTCGCTGGGCCACCCTGCGTTCAATGCGTCGGGCAGATCGCCGTAAATGTCCCGGGAAAACACGCACGAGGTTGCGCCCAAACGGCGGATGTTGAACACCGCGTTGCGCCGGTAGAGCGGATCGAACGTCCACGTCATCCAGTCGGTCAAGCCCTGCGCCAGGACGGCCTCCCGCTGCGCCAAGCTTCAGCCGAGCGCCGATGCCCAGGCTCTGCCATTCCGGCAACACGCCCGCCATGTGGCTGCACGCCTTGAGCTTCGGCGCGCTGCCTGGCGCATCATCCGGATCAATGCCGACGCCCAGCCACCAGAACGCGCCGCCAACCATACCGCCCATCTCCTCCGGCCCATCATCGGCGAATGCGCACACCAGCCCGCCGCCACTTCTGATTACCGCCACCGTGACGTGGGTCGGCATTACGTCCATGGGTGGACTGCCCCACACCCGCTGCTGCAATTCCTGGAAGAAATTGTAGTTGTCGAGATCCGTAACATTTCGAATCGTGATTGTCATCAGTGAAAGCCTTCAAAGAGTGCTATCGAGGTCGGCCCTGGGCGCGCCCATGCCTTACGCCCACAGCTTCGCGATTTCGTCGGTCTCGAACATAGGGAATCCTACACGCATGCTCCCCCGATGAGCCGCCAATCCACTGCCTTCCGTCAGCCTGCCCAGCAGTGCGCCGGTCCAACCCCGCTCTCGCCAGCCCGCCATCACGTCGTCCGCGTACGCCGGCGGAACTATCGCCAACAGCGCGCCGGATGCAATCACCCCCAGCGGGTCCAAGCCAAACTGCGCACACAACCGGCGCGACGAGATCCGAAATCGCGATGGCGTCCAGGTCTACTTCCAGCCCGCATCCGGACGCATACGCCAGCTCCGCCAGCCCGGTGCAGACGCCGCCCTCGGTCGGGTCGTGCATGGCCGTGACGTGGCCGGCCCGCACCGCGGCCTGTGCGGGAACCAGCACGCTAATGCCCGGCACATACAGATACGCCGCCGCCGCATCCACGTCATCCTCGCTCCATCCGCCCGCGATCAGCGCCTCACGTTTCTCGCGCGCAATGATGCTCGTCCCCTCCACCGGCGCGACTCCGGCCATCAGCACCACATCGCCCGGCCGCCCGCCGCCACTGGACACGTAGCCGTCCCGCGGCGCATCGCCCAACAAGCGTGCCCGCCACCACCGGCTGATTCACCGCGTGTGTAATCTCGCTGTGTCCGCCCGCGACCACAATGTCCAACGCTGCGCACGTCTGTCCGATCTGCTGAAAAATGCGCCGCACTTGCGACTCGTGCGCGTCTCCCGCCGGCAGCAAGAGCGTGGGCAAATAGAAGCGCGGCCGCGCCCCCGTCACCGCCAAGTCGTTGACGCAGATGTTCACCGCATAGTATCCGATCTCGTCTGTGGCAAACGTGATCGGATCGCTCTTCGCCACCAGCACGCGATCCCCGCCCGGTGCGAAGTCGATCACTGCGGCGTCTTCGCCCGCGGCGGGCCCCAACAACAGCTCGGGGCTTGCCGTGGGCAACTCGGAAAGCAACTCCGCCAACAAACTGAGGGGCAGTTTCCCTGCGGGGAGAGATCGGCTTGTGTGGGCAAATGTCATGGAGACGCTGCTTATCGATCAGAGAGTCGGCCACGGCAACAGCGCGGCGGCGTGTGGAACACGTCACGGCACAATATATACCGGCATGCCCAGATAGGCCAGATCGTACAGCCTGGACGCATCCTCGTCGTCCAGCATTGCGCAGCCGAACGTCGCCGGCATCCCGACCAGCCCCTCCCAGATCTTCTGACCTGTCTCCCAACTGATGGGCAGACCGTGAATCCCGTTCTCATACGTGCCCACGTCGTAGATGCCCAGCCAATATGGCATGTCCAGTTCGTAGGCGTTGCTCTCCGCCATCTCCTGCATCGTCTGCACTTCGAACGCGCCCGTACGCGTAATCCACTTGCCGTACCCCGTGCTGCACGTCCACTGGTAGAGCACCTGATCGCCGTCAAGCACCCAACACTGCTGCCGGCTCAGGCTCACCAGGAACCGCGTTCCGGAGAGCGGCGTCGGCGGCAGGTCCACCGGCAGCGGCGGCGGCCCATACGGAATACGCAGCGGCAGCCCATTGTAGACTGTCTCGGCGTCGGGCAAGTCGTTGTATTCCAAAATCGCGAACTGCGTGGAGTTGAAATCCCGCGCCAGCTCCGAGAGCGTATCCCCCGGCTTCACTGTGTGATAGTAGAAGCCGCTACGCGGGCGACCAATTCGCTCCACGCTCACCGGCGATTCGACCGCGCCGTCCGATTTCGCGGGGATATCCAGCGTCTGTCCCACATAGATTGCGTCCGCGTTGCTGATGTAGTTGGCGTCCATCAACTCCGCCAACGACAGTCCGTATTGCTTCTGCGATGACGCCCAGGCTGTCCCCTTGGCTGACGACGTGCTCCGTCCGGTCCGGCGCAGGTTGCGCCCGCTCGACCTGCAACTCCAGACTCGTAGCGGGCAGAATCAATTCCTGCCCCACCTCAATGTCACGCGGGCCGGCCCCCTCCAGTCCGTTGAGCGCACGCAGCGCATCCTCGTCCACGCCAAAGCGGATGGCGATCTGCGCGATCTCGTCACCAAGCTCGATGCGATAGGTGCGGTTCAACGACGTGGTCAAGCGCGATGCCGGGCCTCGTTGCGCGGCCGGCTGCGCGACATCGGCCGCTTCTACGGTTCGCGCCGCGCCCGTGTTCACCGCATGTGTCAGACGCAGCCGCTGACCGCTGTAGACTGCGTCCGCGTCCGCGATGCCGTTTAGCCGCATCAACTCAGCCATATCCATTGCGTAGCCCTGTGCGATTTCGCTCAGGCTCTCGCCCGCCTGCACCACATGCACATCGGTCCGCTCTTCGCCCGCGAAGCGCGCATCGACTTCCACCGCTGGCGGTGTCTCGGATGGTGGCGATTTCGGCGACGGTGATTCCACAACGGCTTCCTGAGCAGGCATCCGGTTCCCCGGCGGCAACAGCAGAAGCTGCCCAACCACGATGGCGTCCGCGTCGTCGATCCCGTTCATGGCCTTGAGATTCTCGACCGACACGCGCGCCCGCTCCGCGATCTCGCTGAGACTGTCGCCCGGCTGTACCACATACCCTCTGCCCTGCGGCAACGGCGCGGCCACTGCTGATGCCGGAACGAAAAGGCAGAGCGCCGCCGCTACGATCCACGCAGCCGCGCAACACCACAAACGCAAGCAAGATCGCAGCACAGGAATATTCATTCGATGGGATTGCATCATATCTGTGAGCCAATGGTCGACGAGTGACACGAACGGCTCACATTATGATGTCGACCCACACGATCCTGCAAGGCGTCATTCGCGCTGATTCCCCCGAACAGACACAGCCAGTCGTTTGGTCACAAACCCGCCGGACGGTAGAATGGAGAGCCGAATGTCGTACGCAGTCTCGTTTCTGGAGCCGGTATGCCCGTCCTGACAACCAACAACCTGGGCCAGTCCTACGGCGATTTCGACGTCTTTGGCGGGATCAACGTCAGCATCCCCAACGACGGCAAGATTGGCCTCGTGGGCCCCAATGGAATCGGAAAGACCACGCTTCTGCGCCTGCTCGCCGGGCTGGACACGCCGTCGGCAGGCAACGTCAGTCTTGCCAGAGAGACGCGCATCGGATACCAGCGCCAGGAAGCCATGGACGCCTTCGCCGGACGCGAAAACACCGTCTACTCGGAGATGCTCAGCGTCTTTGACAACGTCCTCGAACGAGAGGCGCATCTGCGCGAGCTCGAAGAACGCATGGCCGCGGCCGGCGCTGCGGCCTCCGAGGAGTTGCTGGCTGAATATAGCCACGCCCAGCACGAGTTCGAACTCATCGGCGGCTATGAATACGATACGCGCATCCGCCAGGTGTTGCAGGGCCTTGGCTTCGGTGACGACGACTGGTCCCTGCCCCTTTCGCACCTCAGCGGCGGGCAGAAAACGCGCGCCCTCCTGGCCCGACTCCTGCTGGAAAAACCAGACCTGCTCATCCTCGACGAGCCCACGAATCACCTGGACGTGGAAGCCATCGAGTGGCTTGAATCCACGTTGCAGACGTGGCAGGGGGCCCTGCTCATCGTCAGCCACGATCGCTACTTCCTCGACCGCGTTGTCAATCGCGTTTGGGAACTAAGCCGCGCCGGAATCGAGGAATACCGCGGCAACTACTCCGCCTACGTGCTGCAACGCCAGGAACGCTGGGAACGCCGAGAGGCCGAATTCAACACCATCAAAGAGAAGTTCCTCAAGGAACTCGACTACGTCAAGCGTAACATCGCCCGCGACAGCACGACGAACATGGCCAAGGGCAGGCTGCGCCGCCTTATTCGCGAGGTGAAGGTAGTGCAGGCCGGCGGTCTGCAGACGTTGCTCGACAAGAACTGGGGCCGCGTCATGGAAGAAGTCGCCATTTCCGACACCAAGTGGAACGTAGCCGACGTGGAACAAGCGATCAGGGGGCTATCCAGCCCCGCAACCCGCCCGCCCGAACTCAACCTGAACCTGCGCACGAGCCTACGCTCGGGCAACCTGGTGTTGCGCAGCGGCGAGCTCGAAATCGGCTACCCGGGCGCGCCGCTCTTCACCGCCGAGCCAATTCGCCTGGAGCGCCAGGAGTGCGCCGCCCTTATCGGCGGCAACGGCACGGGCAAGACCACTTTCCTGCGCACGCTCATGGGCGAGATGCAGCCGCTTTCCGGCGAGCTCCGCTTCGGCTCCAGCCTGAATATCGGCTACTTCGCCCAAGCCCACGACAGTTTCGACCCTGACAATACTGTCATGGACGAGTTGCTGCGTCACAAGCTCATGCTCACCGGACAGGCGCGCAGCTACCTCGCCCAATACCTCTTTCGCGGCGACGACGTCTTCAAGCCCGTGCGCCAACTCAGCGGCGGCGAGCGCGGCCGCCTGGCCCTCGCCATCCTTGCGCTGGAGGGCGCCAACTTCCTGCTGCTGGACGAACCCACCAATCACCTGGACATCCCTGCGCAGGAAGTGCTGCAGGAAGTGCTCGAACACTTCGACGGCACCATCCTGCTCGTCTCCCACGACCGCTACTTGGTGGACCGCTTGGCGACACAAATATGGGAGCTACGCGACGAGCAGTTGCACGTCACTGAGGGCACGTACGCGAACTATGTGGCACAGCGCGTCGAAGAGCGCGAAGCGGCCAAGGCCGAGGCCGCCGCCGTCCGCCAAACGGCTCGACAGTCGCAGAACGGGGACCGTCAGCGGCAGAACGAAGAACGCCGCCGCGTACGCGCTATTGCAGAAGTCGAAGAGATCATCCACGCGCTGGAGGCGAAGCTCGCGGCCATCGAGGAAGGACTCGCCGCAGCCAGCCTGGCGCAGGACCTGCCGGAGATTCGCCGCCTCGGCCGCGCGCACGAAGCCACACAGGCCCAACTCGACGACGCCCTGGCGGCATGGGAGAAGCTGGCGGAGCCGGTGCAATGAAGGCATGCACAACGGCGGAGCCGCATGGTTCGTTGACGGAGGCAGCTACATGAAGCGCCTCTCGGCGACGGTCCACGGTCACGTGCAGGGCGTCGCGTTTCGCGCCAACACCCAGGCCGAAGCCGGTCGCCTGGGCCTTACGGGCTGGGTCAAGAATCACTGGGACGGCTCGGTCAAGCTCGTGGCCGAGGGGCCTGACAGCGCGCTGCACCGGCTGGCCGCCTGGCTGGAGCATGGCCCACGCGGCGCACGTGTAGAGCGCGTCGACACGCAGTGGTCCGAAGGCGCCGGCGAATTCCGCGGCTTCTCGATTCGGCATTGACTACGTTTCATTCCAGCGGCGACCCGGGCGAATTCGGGGCTGCGCCAGAGTGAGCCGGAACACCTCATTGTGGGGCAGAGATGCGTCTACCGGCCCGCCCTCGCCAGACAGCGGAATATCGACTGTCCAGTAGAAGAATGCGACACCATGCAGCTCTCGAAATTCGGCGAAAAGTTCGTTGGCGACTCCGGCATCCTGCGCTTGATGGAGGACCTGGGTCGCGCCGCGCGGCAGGAAGGCGTCATCATGCTCGGCGGCGGGAACCCCAGCCACATACCCCAGGTGGAGGAAGTATTTCGCGCCCGCCTGGAGCGCATCCTGGACAGCGAGAGCGACCTGGAGCGCCTTATCGGCGAATATGGCGGACCCGCCGGCCACCAGCCCTTTATCGACGCCCTGGTCGACATGCTGCGCGACGAGTACGGCTGGGACATCGACGCCCGCAACATCGCCCTGACCAACGGCAGCCAGACCGCATTCTTCTATCTCTTCAACCTCGTCGCCGGTGAATTTGCCGACGGCAGCCGCAAGCGCATCCTCCTGCCCCTGGCGCCCGAGTACATCGGCTACGCCGACGTCGGCATCGCCGAATCACTCTTCACGTCACGCAGGCCGCAGATCGAATTCCTGGACGATCATATCTTCAAGTACCACGTGGACTTCGACGCACTCGAGATCACCGACGACATCGGCGCCATCTGCGTATCGCGGCCGACCAACCCCACCGGAAACGTGCTGACCGAAACGGAGATCGAACACCTCGGCCGCTTGGCCCAGGCGCACGACATCCCCCTCATTGTCGACAACGCCTACGGCGCGCCCTTCCCGCACATCATCTTCACCGAGGCCGTGCCCAACTGGGAACCCCACAAGATCCTGTGCATGAGCCTCTCCAAACTGGGCATGCCCGGCGCGCGCACCGGCATCGTCGTCGCCCGCGAAGAGATCGTCCAGGCCCTCACCGGCATGAACGCTGTCGTCAGCCTCGCGCCCAATGGCTTCGGCAGCGCCCTCGCCGTCGACGCCGTGCGCACGCGCGAAATTCTCGCCCTAAGCCAGAACGTCATCAAGCCCCACTACTGGCGCAAGGCGCAGCTCGCCGTCGACTCGATGCGCCATGCGCTCGACGGCACGGACTTCCATATTCACAAGCCCGAGGGAGCGTTCTTTCTGTGGCTCTGGCTGCGCGATCTGCCCATCACATGCCAGGAACTATACGACCGTCTCAAACAGCGCGGCGTTGTCGTTGTCCCGGGTCACTACTTCTTCCCCGGCCTGGACGAGGAGTGGCAGCACCGCCACGAATGCATCCGCGTCAGCTACGCCGGCCCGGATGACGTCGTCGAAAAGGGCATCCGCATCATCGGCGAAGAAGCCCGCCGCGCCTACGACAACGGATAGGGGCAGAGGGGTGGAGCGGCCTTGCAAGCCGGTGGGGAGAACAAGAGTTCACAGGGGGTTCAAGGTTCAACGTTGTACCTTGAACTGTCCTACCGCCGGAGCTTCCGATACGTAATCCGGTGCGGTCGATCCGCGTCGGCGCCCAGCCTGCGCTGCCGATCCTCCTCGTACTCGCTGTAATTGCCCGGATACCACACCGCCTGGCTGTCGCCCTCAAAGGCCAAAATATGCGTGGCCACCCGGTCCAGGAACCAGCGGTCATGCGAAATCACCAACACTGTGCCGGCGAAGCTCTCCAGCGCATCTTCCAGCGCGCGCAGCGTGTTCACGTCCAGGTCGTTGCTCGGCTCATCCAGCAACAGCACGTTTGCGCCCGACTTCAGCAATTTGGCCAGATGCACCCGGTTGCGCTCCCCGCCGGACAATGATCCCACCTTCTTCTGCTGGTCCTGACCCTGGAAATTGAAACGCGCCACATACGCCCGTGAATTCATCTTGCGCTCGCCCAGGCGAATCTCATCCGCCCCGCCGGAAATCTCTTCCCACACCGTGTTCGACGATGTCAGATCGGCGCGGCTCTGGTCGACGTATGCGAGCTCCACTGTACCGCCTACCGTCAGACTCGCCGCTATCCGGCTGCTCCTGGTCCACGATCATGCGGAACAGCGTGGTCTTCCCGGCGCCGTTCGGCCCGATGATGCCCACGATCGCGCCTGGCGGCACGTCGATGCTGAGGTCGTCATACAGCAGGATGTCACCGTATGCCTTGGAGATCTTCTCGGTACGAATCACCACGTCGCCCAGCCGCGGTCCCGGCGCAATATAGATCTCACGTTCTTCCCGAGCGCGCTCGGTCTCCTGTGACAGCAACTCGTTGTATGCGTTGATGCGCGCCTTGCGTTTCGTTTGCTTGGCCTTGGGCGTCATATGCAGCCACTCCAGCTCCCGCGCCAGCGTCTTCTGGCGAGCCGATTCCGACTTCTCCTCCTGCGCCAGCCGTTGCTGCTTCTGTTCCAGCCACGACGAGTAGTTGCCCTTCCACGGGATGCCATAGCCCCGGTCCAGCTCCAGAATCCAGCCGGCCACATTGTCTAGAAAATAGCGGTCATGCGTTACCGCAATCACGGTCCCTGCATATTCCTGGAGGTGACGCTCCAGCCAAGCAACGGACTCCGCGTCCAGGTGGTTCGTGGGCTCATCCAGCAAGAGAATGTCCGGCTCCTGCAAGAGCAACCGGCACAGCGCCACGCGCCGCCGTTCACCGCCGGACAGCACAGCGATGGACGTATCCCCCGGTGGACAGCGCAACGCGTCCATCGCCAGCTCCAAACGGCTGTCCAGGTCCCATGCGTTCAATGCATCAAGTCGATCCTGCACCTCGCCTTGGCGCGTCATCAACTCGTCCATCTCCTCGGCGGACAACTCCTCGCCAAAGCGCATGTTGATCTCGTCGAACTCTGCTAGGGCGTCCACGGTCTCTTGCACGCCCTCCTCCACGATGCCGCGCACGGTCTTGACTCTCATCAAGCTGCGGCTCCTGCTCCAGATAGCCGACCGTGTAGCCGTCCGCCAGGATCGTCTGCCCGTTGAAGTCCTCCTCCACGCCGGCCATGATGCGCAGCAGCGTACTCTTCCCCGAGCCGTTCAGGCCGATCACGCCGATCTTCGCCCCATAGAAGTACGAAAGACTGATATCGCGCAGCACCTGGTTGGCGGGCGGGTACGTCTTGCCCACCCGCACCATCGAATAAATGATCTTGTTGTCGGACATAGTCACCGCTCCTGAAGCGTGTAGTTCACGAATGTGCCGCGCATTCTACACCACCGCGCGCCGACATGTCATTCACGCGCGACGCGGGAATCTCACGACCAGGTCGAAAGGATACTCGAAAACCACCCCGTCATCCCCGCGCACGCAGATAACCCGGAAGATCCGCCAAATCTGACTAGATCCGCGCCCCATCGCTTCTTGCCTGTCTCCTCACCGGCTCATTCGCCCAATTCGCCGCCTCTCGAGTACACTACAACTCCGATGAACACCCACACCCTTCGTCCGATCCTCCCCGTTTCGCGAAGCCACGCGCCATGCTGAGCCGCCGCGCCAAACTCCTCTTCTGGGCTGCCATCGCCGCCGTGCTAGCGCTCGGCCTGGGCCGGCTTCTCTCCTTTCCTACCCAGCCCAGCGCCGCATCGTCCGCGCCCGTCGTCATCACCGAATTCGCGGCCAGCAACGGAGGCGAATTGGCCGACGAGGACGGCGACTATCCCGACTGGATCGAACTGCACAACCGCTCCGCCCGGCCCGTCAACCTCGAAGGTTGGACCCTCACCGACGACCCCACACAGCCCGACAAGTGGACCTTCCGCCCCATCACCCTCCAAAGCGACGAGCGTCTCATCGTCTTCGCCAGCGGCAAGAACCGCCGAACCTTGAAGCCGGAAGAAGGCCGCACATCACCGCATACCAGCTTCCGCCTCGATGCCGACGGCGGCTTCCTCGGGCTCTACAGCCCCACCTCGCGTCGCTACCTCGACGCCTCCGAGTACGACTACGCGGCCCAGCAGCCCGGCGTTACCTACGGCGTGCTCCCAGGCGAACCCGTGGAACCTGAAGCCATGCGCTACTTCGACCGCCCGACGCCCGGCGCCGAAAACGACGCGTCCGCCGCCTGGACCGGCCTTCTCGACCCCGTCCAGTTTTCCCTGCCCCACGGCGTCTACACGGAACCTGTCGAAGTACGCCTCACCCATCCCGATCCGCAGGTCGAAATCCGCTACACTACCGACGGCAGCGAGCCCGTCGCGTACAGCCCGCTCTACACGGACCCCCTGCTCATCGACACGCCCACACCCCTACGCGCCGCCGCCTTCCGGGACGAAATGCACCGCTCGCCCATCGCCACGCAGACCTACCTCCTCGTGGACGCGGTGCTTGGCCCAGGGCGACGCTCCGCCCGGCTTCCCGCCCACATGGGGAACGCACGCCATCGACATTGGCGGCTACGCGGCCAATACGCCTGTGCAAGCCGACTACGCCATGGACCCCGAAGTCATCGCATCCGGCAGCGAGCCCGTCGCCGATGCTCTTCGCGCCTTGCCTTCCCTATCCCTCGTCATGGACATCGGCGACTTCGAGACGCTCTACGCCAACCCCCGCGAGCGCGGCCCCGAATGGGAGAGGCCGGTCTCCGTCGAGATGATCTATCCGGAGGATGACGCGGAGGGCGAGCAGAACGGCTTCCAGCTTGACGCCGGGCTACGTATACAGGGTGGAGCCGGTCGCTGGGAATTCATGCCCAAACATCCCTTTCGCCTCTTCTTCAAACAACGCTACGGCTCTTCCAAGCTGCGCCACGATCTGTTCGCCGATTCGCCCGTAAACGAATTCGACACGCTGGTGCTGCGCGCCGGCGTCGACCGCTCCTTCGCCGGCCACCCGTCCACGACCCGGACTCCCCGTAGACCACCGCGACGCCACCTACCTGCGCGATGAGTGGGCGCGCGCCTCGCAGATCGCTATGTCCGGCAGCGGCTCCCATGGCGCGTTCGCGCATCTCTACATCAACGGCCTCTACTGGGGCCTCTACAACATCATCGAACGCCCCGACGCCTCCTTCGCCGCCGCGTACTTCGGCGGCGAGAAGGACAACTGGTTCTCCGCCAACCACGGCGGTGCTGTGAGCGGACAGCCCGACCGCTTCAACGTGATGCTGGATCTTGCCCGGGAAGGCGGCCTCGACGACGCCGGCCGCTACGAGACCATGCTCGAGTTCATCGATCCGCAGCACTTCAGCGACTACGTCATTGTCAACTGGTACGCGGGCAACCGCGACTGGCCCGAGAACAACTGGTATGTCGGACGTCGAAAACCCTGCCGGCCGCAATCGATTCTTCGTCTGGGACGCCGAAACCACCTGGGATGACGGCGCCGCCATCGTCCTCGGCTCAGACGGTGTTCGAAGGAGCGCCCTATCCCAACGTCGTCAAACTCGTCTTCGAGGCGCTCATGCAGAATGCTGATTTCCGCCTCACCTTTGCCGACCGCCTCTACAAGCACCTCAACCACGACGGCGCGCTCACCGACGCCAACGCGCAGGCGCGCTGGACTGCGCTCGCTGATTCCGTGGAGCCCGCCATCGTCGCCGAGTCCGCTCGCTGGGGCGACGTACGCTACGACGACCCCATCACAGTGGACGACTGGCGGCAAGCCCGCGACAACGTACTCGCGCAGATGGAGGGCAACGCGAACAAGCTGCTTGCGCTTGCCCGCGACGCCGGCTACTATCCGTCCATTGACCCGCCTCTGTTCAGCCAACAGGGCGGCGAATTCGACGAACCGCTCTTCCTCGAAATGAACTCTGGACGCGGCCGGCGGCGAGCCCGATTTCTACTACACGCTGGACGGTTCCGACCCGCGCCGGCCCGTCACCGGCGAACCGGCCGGCATCCTGTACACCGAACCCGTGCAACTCACCACCGCCGCCACCGTCAAAGCACGCGCCCTCGTCGACGGCGAGTGGAGCGCACTCAACGAAGCAGACTTCCACCGCCCCGGCCAGCGCAGCGACGTGCGCATCACCGAAATCATGTATCATCCCGTGGGCGACGACGACGCCGAATTCCTCGAGACTCGCCAACCTGGGTGATGTCTCTGCCGACCTGTCCGGCGCGTACGTGGAGGGCGTCGACTTTCGCTTCCCGGACGACGCCCGCTTGGCGCCCGGCGAGTACGATCGTGCTCGATCCGCGATCTGAAGCATTTCCGGCAACGCTACCCGGAAACCGAGATCTTCGGCATCTACGACGGCAAACTCTCTGACCGGGGTGAGCGCATCTCTGTCGTCGCTGCGAACGGCGATACGCTCTTCAGCGTGCGCTACGACGACCGCAACGGCTGGCCCCTCAGCGCAGACGGCTCGGGCGACTCCATCGTCCTCGACGCGTACGCCGCCGACCCGCAGCAGCCGGACGCCTGGCGCGCCAGCGTGGACATGTACGGCTCGCCGGCCGAACCCGAAGACGGACGCTAGCGAAACACCCCATGCGAATCAAGAGCGACCTTCGTTACGAGCTCAAATATCTTATCCGCCGCAGCCAGATGGACGCGCTCCTTCCCGAATTGGCCAACTACGTCTCACCCGACGCCCACGGCGGCGAACACGGACGCTATCCCATTACCAGCCTCTACTACGATTCGCCGGACCACAAGGCCTACTGGGACAAACTCGATGGCCATCGCAACCGCCGCAAAGTGCGCGTCCGCGTCTACGGCAACGAGCAGGTCGCACCGGAGACGCCGGCCTTCGTTGAAGTCAAGGAACGCGTCAACATCCGCATCCGCAAACGCCGCGTCGCACTGCCCTACACGCAGGCCATCGCCTTTGACGACTTCGACGCGCTGCACGACGGAGACGCCGCCAACACGGACCTGCCGGCCCAGTCCGCCGCAGTCTTGCAAGAGGTCTACTACCTCTACCGCACGCTACAGTTGCGCCCAACGTGCGTCGTCCACTACGATCGCATGGCGCTGGAAGGCCGGGACTACTACGCCGACCTGCGGGTCACCTTCGATACCAACGTGCGCGGGCGCGCCCATGACCTCTCCTTGCTCTCCACCGGGCACGCCGCAGACCAGCTTCTGCTCTCGCCGGACCACGTTATCCTGGAGGTGAAGGCGAACCAGACCGTGCCCCTGTGGATGGTGCGCATGCTCTCACGACATGCCTGCACCTATTACCGCATCAGCAAGTACTGCGCAGTCCTCGAGCACTGCAACGTCATCAACGCCCGACAGCGCATCGTACCCGCCACCAACTCGACTGCCCGACGCCAACCGGCCTAGAGCATCACACGGATACCGACATGGACTTCACTAGCTTCCTCGACACGCTCCAGATCTCCGCCGACGCCTTCACCACCCTGGATGTCGTGCTGACGATTGTCCTCAGCTTCGTGCTGTCGCTCGTCATCGGCTGGACGTACAAGTCCACCCATCGAGGCGTCGCCTATTCCCAGTCCTACGTGCAGACGCTGGTCCTGCTCGCCATGGTCGTCGGCATCATCATGCTCATCATCGGCTCCAACATCGCCCGCGCCTTCACCCTGGTCGGCGCGCTCTCTATCGTGCGCTTCCGTAACGCCATCAAAGAGACGCGCGACGTAGGCTTCATTTTCTTTGCCATGGCCATCGGCATGGCCTGCGGCACCCGCTTCTATGCACTGGCCGTCATGGCTACACTCGTCATCAGCGGCCTCATCTGGGTAATGGTGCGCTACGACTTTTTCGCCAAGGACGCCGCAGTCCAGTTGCTCAAGGTGCGCGTGCCCGGTGACATGGACCCCGGCGCGCTCTTTGACGACGTCTTCCGCCGCTATGCTGTACGCTGGGATCTGGTCGCCATGGAGACAGTTCAGGCAGGCACGCTTACCGAGCTCGTGTACAGCATGGAACTGAAGCCCAAGGCCGACGTGCAGGCATTCCTGCAGGAAATCGGCGCGCTGAATCAGAACAACAAAGTCGTCCTCGTCACCGGCCAACAGGAGGCCGACCTCTAGCAATCCCTTCCTCTTCCGGGAAGATGAGCGTGAAAATCTGTACGCGTACGGCGTGACTCACACACTACAGGAGACAATCCCCATGGAACTCTCAGTCGTCCGAATCCAGAAACCCGAAACCGTCAACTTCATCCTCGGCCAAAGCCACTTCATCAAGACCGTCGAAGACATTCACGAAGCCCTCGTCACCGCCGTGCCGGGCATCCAGTTTGGCCTCGCCTTCTGCGAAGCCTCCGGTCCCGCGCTGATCCGCTGGTCCGGCACAAACGACGAAATGATCGAACTCGCGAAACAGAATGCGCTGGACCTCTCCGCCGGCCATTCCTTCATCCTCTTCCTGGGCGAAGGCTTCTTCCCCGTCAATGTACTCAACGTCGTCCAGGCCGTCCCGGAAGTCTGCCGCGTCTTCTGCGCCACCGCCAACCCAACCGAAGTGATCGTCGCCGAGACAGACCAGGGTCGCGGCATCTTGGGCGTTGTCGACGGCCTCAAGTCCCAGGGCATCGAAACCGAAGACGACATCGCAGAACGCAAACAACTCCTGCGACGCTTCGGCTACAAATTCTAGCGCACAGCTCGCGTAGGTGGTCTTGCCATAGCGCATGCATACCTGCGCACTACTGACGGTAGCTCAGGCCGGAAACCCAAGTTCGTCGCACCACACAAGACGCTCACCTCGTCACTTCCCTCGCCAATACAATAGCCCCCAGCGCCATTGCCGGGGGCTTCACTTACTCACGCCATCGGTCACACCTACGTCGTTCAGCACGCGTGGCCGGCCGCGGCCACTGCCTCCGGCACCTGTCCGGCGAACTGCTTGAAATTCTTCGCAAACATCGTGGCCAGCTTCTCGGCCTGCGCATCGTAGGCCGCTCCGTCGGGCCACGTTCCTCGCGGTGAGAGCACATCGCTCGGCACGTTCGGGCAGCTCTGTCGGCACCTCGACGCCGAACACCGGGTCCAACTCGTACTCCACGTTGTCCAGTCACCGTTCAAACGCCGCCGTCACCATCGCCCGCGTATACGCAATCTGCATGCGGCTGCCCACGCCATAGGGGCCGCCCGTCCAGCCAGTGTTGATCAGCCAGCACTTGGCATCGTGCTCTCGAATCCGTCTGCCCAGCAACTCCGAATAGACATTCGGATGTTGCGCCATGAACGGAGCCCCGAAGCACGCGCTGAACGTCGCCTGCGGCTCTGTCACGCCGCGTTCCGTGCCCGCCACCTTGGCCGTATACCCCGACAGGAAGTGATACTGGCTCTGCTCCAGCGACAGATCGCGAAATTGGCGGCAGCACGCCGAACGCATCCGCTGTCAGGAAGATGATGTTCTGCGGATGATCGGCCATACCCGTACGCGTCGCATTGCTGATGTGCGAGATCGGGATAGGCGGCACGCGTGTTCTGCGTCAGCGAATCGTCGTCCAGGTCCAGCCGCCGCGTCTCCACATCGATGCCGACGTTCTCCAGGATCGTGCCGAAACGGCGCGTCGTCTCGTAGATCTCCGGCTCCGCTTCCGGTGGACAAGTGGATCACCTTTGCGTAGCATCCGCCCTCGAAATTGAAGATGCCTTTGTCGCTCCAGCCGTGTTCGTCGTCGCCGATCAGTGTGCGGTTCGGCTCCGCAGACAGCGTCGTCTTGCCCGTGCCGCTCAGCCCGAAGAAGACCGCCACGTCGCCCTTCGGGCCATAGTTCGCCGAACAGTGCATCGGCAACACATCCTCGAACGGCAGGAAGTAGTTCATCGCCGTGAAGATCGACTTCTTGATCTCGCCGGCATACTCAGTACCGCCGATCAGCACCAAGCCCTTGGCGAAGTCCACCAGGATGAACACGTCTGAATTCGTGCCGTCTACGTCTGGGGAACGCATGGAAACCAGGGCAGTCGATGACGACGAACTGCGGCTCGTGGACGGCCAGCTCGTCCGCTGACGCCTGAATGAACATGTTGCGCGCGAACAAATTGTGCCACGCATACTGCGTGATGATGCGCACCGGCAGCCGGTAGTTCTCGTCCGCCCCACAGAAGCAATCCTGTACATAGACATCCTTGCCCTGCAGATACGACGCCATGCGCCGGTGCAGCTCCTCAAACCGTTCCTGGTCATAGGCGACGTTCACCGGACCCCACCAGATATTGTCATGCGTGATCGGCTCGTCCACGATGAACTTGTCGTTGGGCGACCGTCCTGTGAACTGTCCCGTGCGCACGACCAGCGGACCCAAGTGGGCGATGATGCCTTCTCCGTTTCTCGTCGCCTCTTCATACAGTGCGCCCGTCGTCAGATTCCAGTAAGCCGACTTCAGATTCCTAAGTCCATGCATCCTCCAAGCCTACCGGACTGTACGGATGTGAACTGAAGACTTCCATTGGGTTCCCTCCTTGTTCGTTGCTCTGTCGCAAGCTCTGGATTGCCTCTGGCTCGTCAGTGTGCTCTGTGCGCTGTCTGTGAATTGTCCAGCGATACTCGCTGCAGTGTCAAGTCGCGCCTATCGACGCACGCATGCACAGCGTCGCCTCCAATGCAGCAAATTCACGCAAGCTTACCGGAGAATTCGTCTATCGCACAAGCTCCCACGCAAGATGCTGAATCTCCGGCAAAACCAGCTTCTCCATGGCCAATCGCACCGCACCCGTCGAACCCGGCGTGCTCACCACCACTGGTCCCGATAGACGCCGGCCGTCGCCCGGCTCAACATGGCCGCCGCGCCGATCTCCTCATAGCTCAGCATGCGGAATATCTCGCCGAAACCCGGCAGTTCCTTCTCCAACCGCTGGCTGATCACGTCATACGTGCGGTCCCGACGGCTGATGCCTGTTCCGCCGTTGAAGATTATCAATTGCGCCCGCCCGGCGGCAAAATCGTCCAGCGCACGCGCCACCTCGTCCGGCTCATCCTTGACAATGCGGTAGTCCACGATTGCATGCCCAGCCGCCTCCGCCAGCTCGCGGATCGCCTGGCCGCTCTTGTCTGTCTCCTCCGTACGCGTATCGCTCACCGTCACGATCGCGATCGCCACGCTCCCCTGTGCCTCAGCCTGCTTTCGATGATCCTCCGCGCCCATCAGAACAAGTCCTCTTCTCTGAACAACAGCGATTGATATGGCTGCGGCAATTCGCCCACTTCGATTCTCCCGAGGGAACGTTCTCATCCACACAACCGATCTGGTTGAAGAAACGGCCGTTCAGCCGCTGCACGCCTACCGTCGCGGGCAACGGCCCACCGCCGGCTCCCACGGTTGCCGACGGCGTACGCTGGTAGTTCATTCCCACGCGGCCGCTATCGTACAAGACTATCTGGAACGTCACCCGCTCTGCCCGACGCCACCCGCCACTTGCACATTCGCAAACTCGATCACGGAGCGGTCTGCGCCGGCGCGAAACGTGCTGATGCGTGCGCCGTACCGCGTGCGGATCCAGATCGCCCCACCACCCGAAAACGATCAGTCCGTCCACCGCTGTCGCCGGCAAACAGTGGTTGTCCTCGCGGTCCATGCGCGCCGACGCCGGCATCACCACATACCCGTCCGAATAGATGCGGGCATCAGTGAATTGCCGGTTCTCCAACCGTAATCGTTACCGGCAGCGTCACGCCGATGCTGCTGTTCTTCAACACGGCCACGTCCGTTCGCCCCAGTCCGTCCGGCCTCTCCCATGCATACGACACGAACGGCCGCACAGGCTTGCCATATCTGCGACTCGCCCAACGCAGGCAGATACGAAGACTCGGCCGAGTGTGCGTAGATGTCCAGATTCACTGTCACAGGAACCACCAGCCGGCTGCCGTCCGCGCGCTCGGCCTCCACCGAAAACACGTTGCGATGGCTTCCGCTCAAGACGTGGGTCGCCGAGATTACGAGCGGCGCACGCACCGGCTCCCCATAGCGCACGGTGCCCGAATACGGCTTGCCCACGTCCAGCCAGTCAATGTCGCTCGTATCCGTAATCAGCCACGTCACTGGCTCCAGGCTTGGATTCTCCAACAGGAGCGTCGTTTCGAAGCTCGCCGTACCCTCCGTCAGCCCAAAATCGAGTGTCCGCGGGCGCAACATCCAGACGGCTGCGCAGAGCATAGCGCACCGCACTGTCAGCGTCAACCAGTCCATCGCCTACCTCGTCATCCGCATCCAGCAGCGGTCGCGTCGACTCCTCCAGCAGGTCGCGCACCTCCTCCGCGTCCAGGTTCGGCCGCACAGACCACGCCAGTGCGGCCGCGCCCGTCGCCACGCCTGCCGCCATGCTCGTGCCGTAGTCCTTGCAATAGCCGTCGCCTTCGAGAAGCCGGCCTCCGATCGGGCACAACTCGATAATCTCCGCCGGCCACGTGCTGAGAATGGGATACGACCCATCGCCGCCCGGCGCGGACAGATCCAGCTCGTCTCCCTTGGGGCTATACGCTGCCTGCTGGTTGTTGTAGTCCGTAGCCGCAACGGCCAGCACCGCCCCATACTTGGCCGGATACTTAACCGGACAGTCTCTCGTCATGGCAGTTTCCCGCCGCGCCGATCACCAAGACGCCCCGACTGCGCGCATAGTTCACTGCCGCCTCCAACGGCCGCATACTCCTCGTCGAGTGCAAGGCTCAAGTTGATGATGTCTACACCGGCGTCCGTCGCATCCTCGATGGCATTCGCCACCAGGCGGACCGGACCTTGGCACGCGCCGTCATCCGAGCTACCACTTCAGCGTCTTGTACGGGATCACCCGCACATCAGCCGCCCCGCCGGCAATGCCAATATCGTTGTTGATGCCCGCTGCGATCAGACCGGTCACGTGGGTACCATGCCCGCAGTCGTCAACGGGCAGACAGACTGGGATCAAAGTAGTTGATGCCGGTCAACGACAAATTGCCGCGAATGTCCTCGTGCGTATGGTCCACGCCGCTGTCGATCACCGCCACGCGGATCGGCAATGCGTCCGCCCCCGCCGGCTCCACGCGCCCGCTCAACGCCCACGCCCGGCTTGCCAAGATACGCTGCATGTACCATTGGCCGTCCGCGTAGAGCGGATCGTTGACGTCGAACGCGGTCTCCGCCGCCGCAACGTCATCCGCAGCACCCGCCGCACGCACGATCCAGTTCGGCTGCGCGAACGCCACCGCAGGATCCTCCAGCAGCCGGTCGATGGTCGTCCACTCCTCGCCCACCGGCACACGCATCAGATAGCCGTCCACACCCGCGTCGCCGTCAGCGCCGTCCAGTCCCTTCAGCGACATCGTCTCGATGACGCTCGCTTCGATCTCGCCCGCCAGCGCAGCAGCGCCCACGACATCACGGCGCACGCCCACCGCTATCTGTCCGGGCGCGAACTCGTTGTCGGGGTTTCCCTGGCCCCTGCCATGCGCGCGTATCTCCGGCAGCAACACCGGCCCGCTCACGTCTTCCGGCCCGGCCTGTCCATGCACCGCGCTGCTCGTCGCCAGTGACAGGAGCAACAAAGCCAGCAGCGCTGGGCCAAGCCATATCCCCTTGTCAAACAGCATCCTCGCCATCATTTCTTCGTCCCGCTCTCCCCCAACACCCTACGCCTCGCCACGCATCTCCGCGTCCAGTTGCGAAAAGTAGACCACCATCAAATCGTGACGGTCCCGGCCGATGCGCCTCGCCGACTCCGTGTGCAAGGCGTCCAGCAACAACTGCAGCTTGTATGCATATTCGTGCACCGGCGTGTACTCCGGTCCGCGTGGAGCTTCCCCTGCGCTGGACATCTCCGCCACCGGCGTCGTCCACAAGCGGCTGCCATGCGCGCCCGCATACGCAAATACGCGCCCGATCCCGATGGCGCCCATACTGTCCAATTTGTCAGCGTCATACACGCACTGGGCCTCGAGCGTCTGCGGCTGGATAGTGGTGTCCCGGAACCGGTGCGCCTCAATGCAATGAACGACATTCTCGATCTGAGCAGTTCCGAGTCCCCGGTCCGCCAGCAAGGCGCGCGCCGCCCCGGCCGCGGCGATGTGATGGCCGCGCCGTTCCCACGCCTTCGCCCTGGCTCGGGCGCATCATGCAGCAGTGCGGCCAAGCGCACCACCGTCGCGTCCGCACCCTCCGCTTCGGCCAGCCGTTCCGCCAGTCCGCGCCACGCGCAACACATGGTCGAAATCGTGCGCCGCGTCTCCATCCACATACAGTGCCCGCGCCTCGTCGACGCTCAAGAACGCATCCGCTCCCGTCACGATTCCCCTCCCCACAGAAAACAAAAGGGCAGGTCATCCGCCCGCCCCGCCGCTATGTACAAGTCTCTCTCCCTCAGTCAACGCCCGCACCCCAGGGCGTGACCGGCAGGCCGCACTCTACCGGAGCAAAATCAGCTCAGATCGGCCAGATCGGCGTTCATCTGCGCCCCAGCCTCCCGCCCGCGCCGGCCACGTATCCACAAGTACGCCCCCGGCAGACTCACCAGATAGCCGATGAACTGCTGCAGCAGACCGACTGCAAACCCCAAATCGCCGCCCGCGCCCATCAACAGAGAACGTCGCCGCAAACGCCCCCTGCCGCACGCCCAGCCCCCCCGGCGACAGCGGAATCATCAACGCCACAAACACGATGATCGGGTTGATTACCAGCACTTCCAGCATCGTGATCGACCCCGGCTCAATCGCCCGCGAAATCAGCCAAATGTTGACGCTTGTCAGGATCACGATGCCCGCGCTGCCTACGGCCGTCCAGGCAAGCGCACCGTACTTGTCCCGGTAGACGTTGAACGCTGCGCCCATCTTGTTCCAGATCGGCACGGTCCGGCTCGAAAGCGGCAACGCCGCCAACACTCGCTCGCCAAGCTCCTTCAGTCGCCGGCTCAACAACGCCATCAGCGCCGCCAACAACCCCGCCGTCACCAACGCGCTGCCCGATCGCCACGATACGCAGCAGCACCGTCTGCTCCTGTGTGAACGGCACCCCGTCCGGCCGCCCAAAGAAGATCATCGCCCACGACCCGACCATCGCCGCCGGACATAAACACAAACAGCCCGATGAAGCGGTCGATCAGCACGCTGGCCGCCGCATCCGCCGCGCGATGCGTGTCCGCCGCCAGCTCGTAGCCGCGCATCACATCGCCGCCCACCTGCGCCGGGAAGAAATTGTTGAAGAACTCGGCGATCCACTGATAGCTGAGCAGCCGGCCCACGGGCACCTCGATGCCCGCAGCTCGCAACAGCACGCCCCACTTCAACCCGCTCAATGCCACCGCCGACGCATAGCACAAGCCCACCCAACGCCAGCAGCGCCTTGTTCGCCTCGGCTATCTGCTGCCACAGCGCCTGCGGATCCTCCAGCGACAGGTAGAGCAAAACCAGCAGGCCGACTCCCACCGCCAGCTTCACAAAGTTGATGAGCGTTTGTCTGTTCATGGATTAGTCGCCGGTTCGCGAGTGCGCGACGCCTGCCGCACGTTCACATGCCGGCTGAGGACCGCCCCTCGTCGATCACGTCGCTGTTCAACCGCGACGTCGACGAAACTGCATAGGACGTCTTGCTCTTCCCATTCGACGCAGCCGCCTCCTCCGCCCCGCGTCGCACATTCTGCACATCCTGCTTCTGCGTCCACGCCATGTCCCACACCACATGCCGGTCCCGCTTGATCGCGAAGTCGTACCAGCCCAGGCCACGGCTCACGCCCTCAATCACGGCCAGCAGAAACAGCACCCACAGCAAGCGAAAGACGCCCAGCACTTCCTTGAACGCGCACGCGCATCACGCGCTGGTTCTGGATGCTGCTCACGGCATAGCCGTACTTGTGCTTCAGAAACAGATGTCCGGCATGGTTGCGCCTTCGCTGGCGGATGAAGTCCGGGATCGTCGTGGGCCCGGTGTTGTAGACGATCGCGTCCGGCGCATAGCGTACCGCCATGCCCCGCTGCACGATCAGCGCCTCCACGAACGCCTCATCCATCGCCACGTCGGCCGGAATCTGGTCGAAGAGCTTGCGGAATGCGATCATCTCGCCCAGCCGCGGAATCTCCAGACACAGCTCGTGTTCCATCCGCAGCCGCAAATGGCTGAGCAGGCCCACGATATGTTCCGGCGTGTCCACCGGAATCTTCTGTGCGCCCACCATGCCCACGTTCGGATCGGTGAACATACGCACCAGATGCTCCACCGCGTACTCATGCGGCAGCGTGTCGCCGCTCTCCAGCACGCAGATGTCCGTCTGCGCCGCCGCCAGGAACAGGTTGACCGCGCTCGTCTTGCCTTCTCGCCGCTCCTGCTCGATCAAGCGCACGCGCGGGTCCCGCTCCATGAACTCGCGCACGATCGGCACCGTCTGGTCCGTGCACGCACTGGCTACCACAATGATCTCGGCGATCTCCACCTCGTGCAGATGCTGGTCCAGCAGCGCCTCCAGCAGATGGCGGATGTTCTCTTCCTCGTTGTAGGCAGTCACGCCGACGCTGCACACAAGCATTCTCGTCTTCCGCAGCCGTGACCGTACCCCGCCTGTCGCACCAGTTCGATTGTTATCCATTGTCCACCAACGTAACGACGGTCACCCCGTCGCCGCCCTCGCCCATGTCGCCAGCTCGTTGCTCGCTCACCACCGCGTGGTGGCGCAGCATATCGCGCACAGCGTCGCGCAGAGCGCCCGTTCCTTTTCCGTGTATGACCCGCACCCACGGCAGCCGCGCCAGATACGCCGACTCCAGATACCGGTCAAGCTTATCCAGCCCTTCCTCCACACGCTCGCCGCGCATGTCCAGTTCCATGCCCGGACTTTCGCGCAGCGGCCTGCGACGTGTACGCTGACGCGCGCAGGCTGCTCCTCACGCACGGCCTTCTGGCGCAGCTCCAGCCGCTTCATGGGCAGCTTCAGTCGGAAATTGCCGATCTGCACGTCGGCCTCGTCCGCCCGTTCGCTGACGGACAGCACCTCGCCGCTCGCCTGCAAATTCGCCACCCACACGCGATCGCCCACCTCGATCGGTCCGGTCAGTCGCTCTTCCGCCGGACCCGGCACAACGACGTCCAGGTTCACCTCCTCGTGTCTCGTGCTGTCGCTGCGCCAGCTCCTTGTCCGCACGCGCCAGGAAATCCTCGTGCGCGCCCGCACCGCCGCCGAACTGGCTTGCCCGCGCCAACTGCCGCCGTGCCTGGTCGATCTCGCTGTCGCGCCTCTTCCAACTCCTGCTGCATCAGCGACCGCGTCTCCGCAATGACCTCGCGTCGCGCCTCCTCAATGTTTGCAAGCTGATAGCGCAGATCCGTCTCGATCAATTGCGCTGCCCGCTCCCGCTCACGCGCCTGCTCAATCGTCTTGTCGCGCATCCTGCCGCGCCTGCTTGATATCGTCCAGCAGCGCATCGGCCTGCAGCGAATCGGGCCGCACGATCGTCTCCGCCTTCTCGACGATCACCGGGTTCAGTCCCAGGCGGCTCGCAATTACCAGCGCGTTCGACCGCCCCGGCAGCCCGATACTCAAGCTCGAATGTCGGGCTCAACGTCTCCACGTCAAACTCCACCGACGCGTTGCGTACGCCAGGCGTGTTGTGCGCGTACAGCTTCAGATCGCTGTAATGCGTCGTGGCAAAGGTCGTGATGCCCCGGTCGCGCAGGTTCTCCAGCAACGCCATCGCCAGCGCAGAACCCTCGTCCGGGTCCGTGCCCGCGCCCAACTCGTCCAGCAGCACCAGGCTGTGCGGGTCCGCTCTCGGTCAGAATATCGATGATGTTCGTCATGTGGCTGCTGAACGTGCTGAGATTCTGCTCGATGCTCTGCTCGTCGCCGATGTCTGCATACACGCCGTCGAACACCGACAGCTTGCTGTCCGGCTCCACCGGAATCATCAAACCCGCCTGCGCCATCAGCGTCAACAGTCCGACCGTCTTCAGCGAGACCGTCTTGCCGCCCGTGTTCGGCCCCGTGATGACGATAATGTACGTGTCCTCGTCCAGATACACGTCGATCGGCACGACCGTCTTCGGGTCCAGCAGCGGATGCCGCGCCCGCCGCAAGTCCAGCACCGATCCGGGATGCACCGACTCGATTCGAACATCGTCGGCGTCCTCGCCGTCAGCGCCGTCAGCCGTCATGCATCCGCCTTCGCCAGCATTCTCCGCCACCACGACGTGCGGCTTCTCGAACGCCGTTACCTCCGGAGCCGTGGCGTCGATGGCGTACGCGTACTTCGCCTTGGCAAACGTGAAATCCAGGTCGGCCAAAATATGGTGATTGCGGTTGACGTACACCGCCTCCTCGCCCACGAGTTGGCTCAGTTGCGTCAGGATGCGGCGAACCTCCCGCTCCTCCTCCAGTTCCAGTTCGCGCACCGTATTGTTCTGTTGCACCACCGTCAGCGGCTCCACGAACAGCGTCGCCCCGCTCGCCGACTGGTCGTGCACAATCCCGTTCACGCTGCCCTTGTACTCCGCACGCACCGGAATCACATAGCGACCTTGCCGCTGCGTGATCAGCTCATCCTGCAAATATGGCTTGATATCCGAGTTCTGCAGCAGCCGGTCCAGCGTGCTGAGAAGACGCTCCTGCGCCACGCGCAGTTCCTGCCGCGCCTTCGCCAACGCCGTCGCTGGCGCCGTCCACGACCTCGCCCCGGTCGCTGATACAACGGCCGATCTCGTCGATCACATGGCCGCACGGCTCGATGTTGACGGCGATGTCCGCCAAATGTGGGAAGCTGGACTCCAGCCGCATGAACAGATTCTTCAGAGCCGCGCGCCCGCAACAGTGTATTGCGGATCTCCAGCAGATCCGGCGCAAACAACATCGCGCCGCGCTCTGCCCGATCCAGAAATGGACGCACGTCATGCACGCCGCCGAAGCTCAGGTCCGACTTCTGCTCCAGCAGCGTGAACGCTTCCGACGTCTCCGCCAAACGCACCCGCACCGTCTCCAGGTCGTCGCTGGGCAACAGCGAACGCGCGACATCCGCGCCGCCACTAAACGCGCAGTAGCCGGCGAGCCTCTCCAATATCTTGTCGAACTCCAGAACCTTCAGCGTCCGCGGATTCATACGCGACCTGCGTGCAAACGGCCGCAGCCATACCTAATGCGCGTGCAACGCACGCCAAACCAATACCCCTGATCCTAGCACACGCCCACGGTCGATACCCAAAGGATCGCGCCCCAAACCCAACACGGATTCGCCTCAGCCGTCATCGTTCACCCACTTCAACCTTGCCATGCAGCCTATCCCGTCGCATACCCCAGATCGGCGCAACAGATTCTCCTTGCGCCGCCACTTCTCATAGACCTTCACCCACAACTCCAGATAGACCCGCGTCCCCACCAAGCTCCTCGATCTCCGGCCGCGCCGACTTGCCCGATCTTCTTGATCATCGCGCCGCGCTGCCCCAGCACGATCCCCTTCTGGCTGTTGCGCTCCACATACAGAATCGCGCTGATATACGTCATCTTGCTCGCTGCGCGGCGTAAACTCGTCCACCACCACCGCCAGGCTGTGCGGCACCTCTTGCTGCAACAGCATCAACGCCTTCTCGCGGATCAGCTCCGCCACAATGAATCGCGTCTGAATATCCGTCACCTGTTCCGCCGGATAGTAGCGCGGACCCCGCGGCAACAGCTCCCGCAGCAACGCCATCAGCACGTTCGCGCCCTCCCCCGCAGCGCGCTGAACACCGCCGTGTAGGCGCCGTCCTGCCCCGCCCTGGGTTTCGTGCACGCCGCCCGGGAACCACGCGAGCAACTCGAGATACGCGGCTATGCGCTCCGTTGCCGCTGCCTCGTCGCCGCCGCTATACTGGTCCGCCTTGTTCAGCCCAAGCACCAGCCGCGGCGGCAAGCTTGCCCCGCTCATGCAGTCCGTGCAGCAGCTCGGCGATGCGCACATCCTCATCCGTCGGCGGCGTGTTGACGTCCACCAGCCACAGCACAACGTCGGCATCCTCGATCGTCTCTGCGGCCACGGCCACCATGTGCTCGCCCAGCTTGTGCAGCGGCTGATGGATGCCTGGCG
Organism: uncultured Chloroflexia bacterium; assembly: GCA_963752485.1. Classification (GTDB taxonomy): domain Bacteria; phylum Chloroflexota; class Anaerolineae; order Caldilineales; family Caldilineaceae; genus JASGTU01. The sequence continues at coordinate 466,899 of CAVVYP010000003.1, read as the reverse complement.
TGTCCATGAACAGCATCTGCGCATCGTCCAGTGTCAGGATGCCCAGCAACTGGTCGCGCGTCGTCTGTGGCTTCGGGCTGGTGATGGCGATCTTCTGCCCAAGAAGCCGATTGAGCAGCGTGGACTTGCCCACGTTGGGCCGCCCGATCACGGCGATCACACCGCTGCGGTGGTCCTCCGGCAGTTCCTCCAGCCCAACATCCGCCTGGTTCAATATAGGAATCAGTCTCAGCTCTCGCCGCTCATATCGCTACGTCCTCCTACTGTCTGCGCATTCGCCTATCGGTACGGCGGCGGCGCTTTCGGCATTGTCAACTGTATCGTTCCTGTAGCGTCCGTGTCCTGCGCCATGCGCCAGCCAAATGTCGCACTAAGATGCCGCAGATACGGGTCCGGATTCAACACTTGGTCGATCATATAGGTCGAGCCCGTAAGCAAGACGATGTCGCCCTCGTCGCGCATACTCTTGGCGACGTTGAGCGCCTGCGCCGGGTCGAAGATCACCAGTATCGGCGTATCCCCCGTCAGCGAGTCGATCCCGTCGCGCACCTTTGCCGGGTCCTGTCCCTTGTACGAAGCGCCCGTCACGATGATTGCCTTGGCCTGCTCCGCCAGCGCACCCAATATCTCCGCCGGCACCCGCTTGCCCGACACGCCTATCACCAGGATCTTGCCCGTGTCCGGGAAGCGCTCGATTCAACTCCTCCACCAGTGCGTGCATCTTCTCCACGTTGTGGGCGATGTCGGCATACACGCCCTCTTCCACGCGCCAGAAACGGCCCGGCAGTTGCGCCTGCGACATCACCCCCAGCAAGTCGATCGGTCTCCAGCTCCGGATAGAAATGCTGCACGATCTGCGGTGGCCAGTGTCGCGTTCCATCGCTGATGCCGCGCCCGCAGCAACGATGCCTCGCCATCCGTCGCAGGCAGCACCGCATCCAGCCGCTCCTCAATCCGGCTGCACATCCGTCCTCGTCGATGATGCGTAAGCGGCGCTCCCTCGTTCGCACACACCGACGCAATGATCTCCAGGTTCAGCGGATCCGTGTCGCTGGTAAAGAACGGAACGCCCGGCCGCGCGATGCCCGCCTTGTCCAGCGCCCGCTGCCACTGTTCACGGCCCAGCATGTGCGCGTGATCGCTGCCTACGTTCGTCAACGCCGTCGCCGCCACATCCAGCGCCCGCGTCTGGTCATAGCGTCCGCCCACGCCCGTCTCCATAGCCGCCCATTCCACCTCGTGCTTGCTCGAAGAGGCCAGCGCAATCAGAATCGATACCTCGTGAAACGTATGTGTATGTCGCGAGTCATGCAAACTTAGCTGCATGCAATGCGGACTGCACGCGCCGCGTCCACGCCTCCTCAATGTCGTCGTGGCTGACGAACTCGGCGTCGATGCTGAACCGCTCGCGATAATCAAAGAGGTGCGGGCTCATAAACGCGCCCGCCTTGCCCACGCAACCGAATCCCACCTCCAGGAATCGGCACGTTGAACCCTTGCCGCCCGTCCCCGCCACGTGAACCAAGCGCGTCGGGTGGCCGTCCGGCCACAAGCGCATGGATCGACTCGCGCAGCAATTCCAGGCGCGCCAACTTCGCCGTCGACCACTCGGCATGGTAGATCTGGTCGACGGCGTTGTAATAGGGAAAATCCGCTTGTTCCACGGCTTATTCCAGGCTTCTCTTCGACCACTGTCGACAGGATGAGCTCGGTCTCTGCGTCGATGATCGCCTGCAGTTCCGCCACAAGATTGTCCAGCGGTAGCTCGCGCGTCTCGCCGTTGCGCCGCATCTTGAGCTCAGCGTACCCGCCCTTCAAGCCGCGCGCGCCCACCGTCATGCGCAACGGCATTCCCAGCAGATCGGCGTCGTTGAACTTGACGCCCGCCCGCTCGTCGCGGTCGTCATACAGGACCTCGATGCCTGCCGCGACCAGCGTCTGCGTAGATGCCGTCCGCCGCCTCCGCTACCTCGGGCGCTTTCGCCGACGGCAAGCTCACCAACATCACCGCATACGGCGCGATCGTGATCGGCCACTGGATGCCATTCTCGTCGTGATGACGCTCGATCGCGCTGGCGATCAGCCTGCCTGTGCCGATGCCGTACGAGCCCATCACGATCGGCTGCGTGCTGCCGTCCTCGTCCAGATACGTGGCCCCCATTGCCGTCGCTGTACTTCGTGCCCAGCTTGAAGATATTGCCCACCTCGATTCCGCGTACCGGCCCGCATCGGCTCGCCACAGCGTGGGCACGCCGACCCCTCGCTCGCAGCCACGATGTCGGCCACGATATCGGCCTCGTAGTCGCGCCCATAGTTCACGTTCCGGATAGTGCATGTCCGGCCGGTTGGCCCCGGCAACGAGATTGGCGCTCTGCGGAATCAAGTCGTCGACGATCAGCACCACTTGGCTGCGGTCGACGCCGATGGGCGATCCGTAGCCCGCCTCCGCGCCGATCGCCGTGAATCTCTTCAGTCGTCGCCGGTCGCAAGTCGCCGCGCCTTGATCGCGTTCGTCAGTTTCGTCTCGTTCAGCTCCATGTCGCCGCGCACGACCGCAAACACAAACTGCTCGCGCACGTCTCCGTGGACCAGTCTTCCCGTCGCACTTTCCGCCGCGTCCATCTCCGCCATCAGGAAAATCGCCTTGGCCGTCTGTGATTCCGGAATGTCCAGAAACTCGGCCAGCGACGCAATCGTGTTCACGCCGGGCGTATGCACCTCTTCACGCGGCAGTGCATCCCCGCCATTCTGAGCCGGCTTCCGGAAATTGGCGATCTGCCGATTCGCGCTGTAGCCGCACTCGTCACACAGCAGCAGCGTATCCTCGCCCACCGGCGTCAACGCCATAAACTCGTGGGCCATCGTGCCGCCCATCATGCCCGATCGCTCTCCACCGCGATCACATCATCCAGCCCGCAACGCCGAAAGATGTTGAAGTAGGCCTGATAGATCTTGGGATAAAACGCGTCCAACCCGGCGAAATCGCGGTCGAATGAATACGCATCCTTCATCGTGAATTCGCGCACGCGGATCATGCCAGCGCGTGGACGCGGCTCATCCCGAAACTTCGTCTGGATTTGATAGAGCACGAACGGCAACTGGCGATAGCTGCTCACCACCGACTGCGCCAGCTCCGCCATGATCTCCTCATGCGTCATGGCCAGGCAGTAGTCGCGGCCGCCCCGGTCCTGCAACCGCGCCATGTCATCGCCGATCTCATACCAGCGCCCGCTCTGCTGCCACAGTTCCGCCGGATGCACCACGGGCAGCGTCACTTCCTGCCCGCCAATTGCGTCCATCTCCTCGCGCATGATCGCTTCGATCTTGTTCTTCACCCGCTTGCCCAACGGCAAATAATCGAATATCCCGGCCGCAATCGGATGCACGAGGCCCGCGCGCAGCATGAGTTGATGGCTGGCGATCTCTGCACCGGCAGGCGCCTCGCGCAGCGTCTGGAAAAACAGCTTTGACATCCTCATTGCACTTTACTCCAGCTCAAGATAGCACTCGTTGATGATTGCCTAGCGACGACTGCCCAACGCCATCAAGCGGTCACAATGAATCGGACGCGTTGCCGATCGCGCGCACGGCCGCACGAACTCCAAGGGTTCTACGATTCCGTCCGTCCTGCACAGATACTCGGGCCACGCAACGCCATGATGCCTGCCGTTAAACGCTTTGAGGTTGACTCATTCAACGGCCCTACACCCCCGCCAGCAACCGCTCTACCCGCTCGCGCAGCTCCTCGTACGCCGTCACGCCCATCTGCCGGTCGATCTCCTCACCGTCCTGGAACAGGACTACCGTCGGCAAACCCTGCACGCCGTACCGGTCAGATGTAGCCGGGTTCTCTTCCACATCCAGCGCAACGACCAGCAACCGGTCACCGTACTCCTGCAGAAGAAAACCCATATAGGCCGACATGATCGTGCATGGTTGGCACCAGTCGGCCCAGAAGTCCACAATGACCGGACGGTCCGCACCCAACACCACTTCTTCGAAATTCCGCATCCGTCACGTCGATCGGCTCGGGCCTCGGGGCTCCCTCGCTCTTGTTCTCGACCGCCGCCGGCTGCGGTGACGTGCCAAAAAAGCTTCGCAATCGTTCCAGCATACCGCGTCTACGCCCCTTCCGCTGCGGTGTCGGGCGCACGAACCTCGAAACTGTGCGCAGATCTGCGCCACGCCGCGCAGCGTCGCATGCGCGCCGCAATACTTCTCTAGGCTCAACTCGATCGCGCGCGCCACCTTGCCGCCGTCCAATCCCGCGCCGCTAACGACAAAATGCATGTCGATCGTCTTCCACGGGCGCGCACCCTCGTCACCGCGCACGCCCCGAATCTCGATATTCACGTCTGAGACGGGCTGTCGTTGTTTCTGCAATATTAGCAGCACATCCACCATCGCGCAGCCGCCCAACCCCAGCAACAGCATCTGCATCGGACTCACGCCGGGGCCATCGCCGCCTCCCGACATAACCGCCGCCCGGCCATTGTCGTCGACGCCCAAGAACGTCCTGTTTTCCACCCACTTCACATGCGCCATGGCGGCCCCATCGCTCCTGAAATAATCACATAAACCATTTGTCAAGTTGACCCTGCTGAGTATATGTCGCCCCACAACAGATGTCAAAAGAAACGCCCTTTCACGGGCCTGCGACCCCTTCGCTGCCGCCAGACCAGCGTGAAGGCGGCGACGCCGTCGGCCCAACCAAATACTCATGCCATTACACCAGAAGAATCGCGGGAATCCGCTCAGACACCGTTAGCCGGCGTCCTGCAGTCCTACGATTTGCGGACACAATGCCAACGTTTGCACACGGACCGATTGTGTTATAATTCCGCATCGCGGCTCCATACAGAAGAGCAGTTGACATATCTGGACGGCTCTACCTGTGCCATCGGCCATGCACACCGGTCGATCCCGCGTAGGCGTACGGAGACTCGGCCGTGTATGGCGAGACCAGGTCCTCGCCGTCCCTGTTGGGCGGCTTTGCCGAATCTAGCCGCCGCTTCCCCGCACTCGGTGACGTAACGCGTGTTACGTGACGATCGTGTCCGGCTCCGCCAGGATGCTCGGCAGAACTACGATACCCGGCAGAACAAGGAGGAGATATGCCAACTGAAATGAAGTGGCTCGAACACTACGAAGAGGGCGTTCCCGCCACGCTCGACATTCCCGAGATCCCCCTGCAACAGGTAATGGTCAAAGCCGCGCAAGAAGCTCCCGACCGCACGGCCATGCGCATGATCCTCAAGTACCTGCCTGCGGGAATCACCATTCAGTCGCACATGACCTATCGCCAACTGGATGAAGCCAGCAGCCGCTTCGCGGCCGCACTGCACGGGCTCGGCATCCGCAAAGGCGACCGCGTCGCCGTCATGTTGCCCAACATCCCCCAATATGTCATCTCGTACTACGGAATGCTCAAGGCCGGCGCCCTAATCGTCAACACCAACCCCACCTACACCCCGCGCGAACTCCGCCACCAACTCGAAGATTCCGGGGCCAAAGCCATCATTATGTTAAGCGGATTGTACAGCCGGCTGGAGCAGATCCGCGAGCACACGTCTGTCGAACACGTCATCATCGCCGACGTGCAGGACACCCTCGGTTGGCCATTCAAGGGCATGGTGGAGAAGCAACTCCGCGCCAAAGGCACCACCGCAGACGTGCCGATCCGCTCCGGACGTATCCATCATTTCAACGACCTGCTCAAACAGTACCCGGCACAGCCGCCCCAGATCGAATTTCGACCGTGGACGACGTCGCCCTCTTCCAATACTCCGGCGGCACCACCGGCACACCCAAGGCCGCCATGCTCACCCATCGCAACCTTGTCAGCAATGCGCACCAGATGGTCGCCTGGTTCATTACCGGGACTTGACCACGGCAACGAGCGTTTCCTCGGCGCCCTGCCCTTCTTCCATGTCTACGGGATGACCGTCGGCATGCTGTTCGCTGCGGCCACCGCCTCAGAACTCATCATGCTGCCGGACCCGCGCGATCTGAACTTGATCCTGCAGATCATCCACAACGAGAAAGATCAGCGTCTATCCTGGCGTTCCGGCCATGTACAATGCGCTGATCAACCATCCAAAAGTCGGCGACTACGATCTGCGTTCGGTCAAGGCTTGCCTTAGCGGCGGCGCCCCGTTGCCCGTAGAAGTCGCCACCAAGTTCGAGGCCATCACCGGCGGGCGGCTCGTCGAAGGCTACGGCCTTAGCGAATCTTCGCCCGTCGCCTGCGCCAACCCGATCTTCGGCTACCGCAAAGTTGGCTCCATCGGCACGCCCATCAGCGACACCCGGATGGCCATTGTTTCGCTGGAACCCGACGACGACGGCAACTACAAGGAGCTGGACGTCGACGAAGAAGGTGAAATCGTCATCTACGGTCCGCAAGTCATGGCCGGCTATTGGAATCGTGAGGACGAAACCGACGCTCACCATCGATAAGACGGGCGCTCTGCATACCGGCGACATCGGCAAAATGGACGAAGAGGGCTATTTCTACGTCGTCGACCGCAAGAAGGACCTCATCATCGCCAGCGGCTACAATATCGTGCCGCGAGAAGTCGAAGAGGTCCTCTTCATGATGCCCAAAGTGATGGAGGCCGCCGTCGCCGGCATCCCGATCGTCAAACGCGGCGAAACGGTCAAGGCCTACATTGTGCTCCAGCCGGGCCAAACCGCCACACGCGAAGAGATCCGCGCCTTCTGCAAGGAGAACCTGGCCCCCTACAAGGTGCCGACCAAGGTCGAGTTCCGCGACGAGTTGCCCAAGTCCCAGGTGGGCAAGGTGCTGCGTCGCGTGCTGATCGAAGAAGAACTCGCCAAGATGGAAGAGGGTTCCGACCCGAGCGAAGCAGTCGCTTGAACCAACGCCACGCACGACACATGTCAAGGGCGACGCGCGATGCGCGCCGCCCTTTTCTGTCTGGAGCAGACATGACGCCGCAGCCGAACAACCAACGGGGAACGACATGACATCCACACCGTTTCAACCCGACCCGACGCAGGTCGACGGCAAGCGCACACAACCCAACTGGACCGAACATTACGAAGACGGCGTGCCCGCTTCCCTGGAGATCCCGGAAACGCCGCTGCATCAATATCCTCGCCGACGCCGCCCGGGAAGCCCCCGACCGCACCGCCACGCGCATGGTACTGAAGTACCTGCCCTTGGGCATGGCCATCCAGTCCCATTTCAGCTATCGGCAACTGGATGAAGCCAGCAACCGCTTCGCTGCCGCGCTCCACGCACTGGGTATCCGTAAGGGCGACCGCGTCGCCATCATGCTGCCCAACATCCCCCAGTACGTCGTCGCCTATTTCGGCATGCTCAAGGCCGGCGCCATTGTCGTCAACACCAACCCCACCTACACCCCACGCGAACTCCGCCATCAGCTCGAGGACTCCGGCGCGAAGTGCATCGTTATGGTGAGTGGTTTGTACGATAGGCTGGCGCAGATTCGCGAGCACACCGCCGTCGAGAATGTCATCATCGCTGACGTGCAAGACACGCTGGCCTGGCCCTTCAAGAGCATGGTCGCCAAACAACTGCGCGCCCGCGGCGCCGTGGCCGACGTGCCCACCGCACCAGACATCCACCTGTTCAACGACCTGCTCAAGCAGTACCCCGCGCAGTTCCCGCCAGTCGACGTCGACATGGAAGATGTCGCTCTCTTGCAATACACCGGCGGCACGACCGGAACGCCCAAGGCCGCTATGCTCACCCATCGCAACCTTGCCAGCAACGCACACCAGATGATCGCCTGGTTCACGCCCCTCGAGCACGGCAAGGAGCGCTTTCTCGGCGCGTTGCCCTTCTTTCACGTCTACGGCATGACAGTTAGCATACTTGCCGCTACTCTCGCCGCCTCGGAAATCGTCATGTTGCCCGACCCCCGCGACCTCAACCTCGTCATGCAGATTATGCACAACGAGAAGATCAGTATCTTCCCCGGTGTACCGGCCATGTACAGCGCCATCATCAACCATCCGCGCGTTGGTGACTACGACTTCCCCGCCGTCAAGGCCTGTCTCAGTGCCGGCGCCGCCCTGCCCGTGGACGTCGCCACCCGATTCGAGGCGATTACCGGCGGCCGTCTAGTGGAAGGATATGGCCTCACCGAATCGTCGCCCCTTGCCTGCGCCAACCCCATCATGGGCTATCGCAAAGTTGGCTCCATCGGCGTGCCCATCTCAAACACCCGCCTTGCCATCGTCTCGCTGGAGCCCGACGAAGACGGCAACTATCGGGAACTTGGCGTCGGGGATGAAGGTGAAATCGTCATCTACGGGCCCCAGGTCATGCCCGGCTACTGGAACCGCGAGGACGAGACCGCGCTCACTATCGACAACACGGGCGCACTGCACACCGGCGACATCGGCAAAATGGACGAAGAGGGCTACTTCTACGTCGTCGACCGCAAAAAGGACCTCATCATCGCCAGCGGCTATAACATCGTACCCCGTGAGGTTGAGGAAGTATTGTTCAGCTATCCCAAGGTTATGGAAGCCGCTGTCGCTGGCATCCCGGACCCCAGACGCGGCGAAACCGTGAAAGCCTACATCGTCCTCCGCGCAGGCGAAACCGCCACCCGCGACGAGATCCGCGCCTTCTGCAAGCAGAATCTCGCCCCCTATAAAGTCCCGACTCTCGTCGAATTCCGCGACGAGCTGCCCAAATCCCAAGTCGGCAAGGTTCTGCGCCGGCTTCTCGTCGAGGAAGAACTTGCCAAGATGGCGCAGGAGTAGCTCGGTTCCCCAGCCAACCGAGCGACGACCGGCACACCAATAGCAAAAGCGGCGCTCACTGCGCCGCCCGTTCAGCCAACCGACTTTCCCTGAGAACACTCGTACCCCGACAGCAAGCGGCCGCATCCCCCATTGCCCTGGAACGGCGCTGGCCCTAGCGGGCCCGGTCGATCGCCAACCGCAACCGATATTCCTCCGCCATCAGCCTCTCCAGCTCGGCCTCCAGCTTGCCCATGCGCCGGCGGTTCGCTCGCTCGCCCTTTTCCTGCTCCTGCGCCAACTCGCGGCGCACCCGCTCCATGCGCCCGCGCACCTCGTGCTTACGCGCAATCAGGTCGAATTGCCCAGTCATGCTCGCGTGCGGTCACGCCGTGCGGGTCACAGGGTCTAGGACCGTGACCCGCAGCGTCGCCATCCGTCATCATCTGTCATCATTCGTCATCGTCCTGATACTCCTCAGGGATGAACGAAGTCTCGCTGAAGTCACGCGGCACACGCGGGCGGTACAGCAGATAGGCAACCCCGACGCTGAAGAAATACAACACGATCAGCGGCCCCATCACAATGGTCATATTCACGGGATCAATCGTGGGCGTAATAAACGCCGCCGCAATCGCCACGATTACGATCGCCTGTCGCCAGAAACGCAACAACTGCGGACCGCTGACAAGACCGATCCGCGCCAGGAACGCCACCACCAGCGGCGCCTGAAACGCCACGCCGATCCAGAACGTGATGCGCGTCACAAACCCAATATAGAGCGACGCCGTCCATTCCGTGCGGATCCGATCGCCGCCGAAGCCCTGTAGAAAACGTACCGCCGGCGGCAACATCACAAAGAACGCGAACACAACGCCAACCACAAACAGCACCATCGCCCCGGGCAAAATCAACAGCAATGCCCGCCGCTCATGCGGGTAGAGTCCGGGCGCCACGAAGGCTATCAACTGATACATGATCACCGGCATCGCGATGGCCGCGCCGGACGCCAGCGAGACCTTGAAGAACACCACCAAGTTATCCGTCGGGCCAATTGCCTGCGGCACATAGTCGCCAAGCGGCCGATTCAGAATCTCGACGATGTCCCACGCGAAAATCATCGCGATCAATGTCGCGATGATGACGGCGCCGCCTATCCACATGAGACGTGTCCGGAGCTCAACCAAGTGCTCCATCAACGTCATGCTGCTCTCTTCGACTGGGTCAAACTGGTCAGCCGTCTGCGCTTGCTGACTCATCCTTCATCCTCGGGTTGTGCGCCTTTCCCGTTCACGCTCAGCGGTGCGGGCTCAGTTGACCCTACTGTTTTCTTCATGGCGGGCGAATCCACATCGCCGGCGATTCCAGACTCGCCATCTCCGTCCGCCGGCGCATCCACGTCATTATCGGCGTCGCGCTCCACATTGAGTTCCGCGTCAATAACCGCGTCGAAGTCTGCATCGGATTCTGCATCGCCCAACTCTTCGGCCACAGGTGCAGCAACCGCTGTCTCGTCTCCGCCGGCTTGTCCTACCGCATCGTCGCGCAGTATGGTCTCGCCAGACGCATCATCGGCAGACGCCCCATCGACAGTCCTCACGTCGACAGTTGCGTCGGCAACGCTCGCTTTCTCAACGGGCACTTCGTCGACGGCTACGTCATGCGCAGGAGGCAAAATTGTGTTTTCGCCGGCGGAGTCCGGCACGATCTCAAGAGCGGAATCCTGTGAGATATCAGGCTCACCATCCACTGCCGCTATCTCTACATCAACCGATGTCTCTCGATCAGCCGCAGTCCCTACATCAGCCGATGTCAGTGTCTCAGGAGGTGCATCCCCGTTTTGCGCCGGCATCGGCGCATCCTTGCCACTGACGACACTGGGCTCGTCGCCTGCCTCATCAGCTGCATCAGCCTGCCCGCCCTCGGGAGTTGAAGACTCACCGTCCACAGCGCCGCTCTTTGCAACTGCCGCGGCTGCGGCTGCGGAAGCGGTTGCCGGCCGCAGAGGCGTTGCTCTTCTTGGGCGTCGTGGCCTCCGAGGATTCTGCGTCCGAAGCAGCCTCAGCCGTCGCGCCACTTGCCGTCGTGTCGTCTGCGCTATCGGACTTCGCGTCGTCGTGGCGCTGTCCTTCGAACCGGTGCTCTTCGGGCTGGTGTTCTTCGCGCTGGAGCTCTTTGCGCCAGCGTTGGCGCTGGTCTTGGCAGTCGTGGACTTCTTAGCATCCGTTTTCGCAGCCGTCTTGGACGCCGGTTTCTTCGTAAGGCTGGCCGCGCTCTTCGTCTGCTTCGCTTCCTCGTCCAGTTCGTTGGCGAGATCCTCAAGAATCCGCTGCGGGCTCAAGTCGTCGAGGTCCTTGAACTCCTCGCCCAACTGAGCCGTCAACTCGCCCGAAAGGTTGCGGAAATACCGCCAATACTTCATGACCTCGCGGATCGTGCCGGGCAAGCGCTGCGGTCCCAGCACAATCAGTGCTAGGAACACAATCACAAGCAACTCCATAGGGCCGAGCCCAAAAAAACTATTCATTACTCACTCAGAACAATTTCTCGCCAACTTCGTCCAGTGCCGAACCCAGCACTCCGTTGACAAAGCGAGGACTGCTGTCGCTGCCAAACAACTTCGCCAACTCCACCGCCTCGTTGATTACAACCTTCACCGGTGCGTCCGACTCACGGCTGCCGATCTCGAACAAAGCCAGGCGCAATACGTTGCGGTCCACAATCGCCAGCTGCTCCACCGGCCAATCCGGCGCATACTTAACAATAAGCTCATCCAGCCGCGCTTTGTACTTCACGACGCCCACCACCAACCAACGAAAGAACGTCGCTCCATGCTTGCCGGGATTTACATATCCCAACCTTTCATCGATGACGTAACCGGGGGCGTGGCCGACACTATCAATCTCGAACAACGCTTGCAGCGCCATCTTGCCGCGCCTTGCGCCGTTCGTGTATCTGCCGGTGGTGCTCATCCGCATTTGCGGACAGACGATCCTCGTTGTTGCCTGCTGAACGCGTCTCGTCTTCGGCAGAATTCGCAGGATCTGGAATATCTTGCATATCAGAGGAATCTGATCCAGACATCAGCGAGGAACTGGACAAGACAAGCTGTCGACGGGCGTGCATGCTATCGGCATCCTACATCATTACCAATCCACCGTCAACCGATATCACCTGCCCCGTAATGAACCCGGAGCGCTCCGAGGCCAGGAATGCGACCGCCCACGCCACCTCCTCAGGCGTACCCATGCGGCCCAACGGCGTCGCTTTCAAGATCCCTTCCTGCTGTTCCTCGTTCAGTGCGTCCGTCAGCGCCGTGGGGATGAAACCCGGCGCCACCGCGTTCACCGTCACGTTCCGGCTCGCAACCTCGCGCGCCAAGCTTTTCGTGAAGCCGATGATGCCCGCCTTGCTGGCGGCATAGTTCGCCTGTCCCGCCTGCCCCGAAAGTCCTACCACGCTGGTAATGTTGATGATGCGTCCCCAGCGCTTGCGGATCATGCCGCGAATCGCCGCCTTGGATACTGCGTACACGCTGCGTAAATTTGTGTCAATCACCGTGTCCCATGCTTCTTCAGACATGGTCATCAGCAACATATCGCGCGTGGTCCCCGCATTGTTCACCAAGATCTCGAGGCCGCCCAGTTCTGCCTGCACCTGCTTCACCAACTCGGCCGCCTCATCTGCGTTGCTAACGTCCGCCTGAAACAGGGCACACTCGCCGCCCGCAGTGCGAATCTCCTCCACAACGCCTGTGGCGCCCGCCTCGTTCCCGCGGTAGTGGACCGCCACAGCCGCGCCGTTCGCAGCCAGTTCCCTGGCAATTGCCGCCCCGATGCCGCTGCTGCTGCCGGTGACCAGCGCTGTCTTCCCTGCCAAGTCCATGCCTCTCCCCTTTGTGCTGGAATGTGCCTATTATACCGGCAAGCGACCCACACCGCGAATGATCGCCGGCCCGCCGCCGCGCCAGGGATCAGCGAACGTCACTCCGCGCCTTCACGCGCCGCCAGAGCATCCATGTGCGTTAGGAACCGGCCAGCCACGCTGCAAACGACCGCACCGTCTCCGCATCGCACACCGAATGCCGGCCTGCATTCCGGTCCGTGCGCCGCATCAGCCCGACCAACACCTGGCCCGATCCGATCTCCACGAAATCCGTCACGCCCTCTCCCAGCGCCAGCTGCATCGACTCTGTCCAGCGCACGGGCCCCGTAAGCTGCGCCGTCAACTCAGCGCGAATCGCATCCGCGTCCGTCATCAACGTCGCCGTCGTGTTGGCGATTACCGGGCGTCGCGGATCGCCGAATCTGTGCCGCCTCGACCGCGGCGCGCAGTCCCGCCACCGCCGGCTGCATCAACGGGCTGTGCGAGGCGATGCTCACCGCCAGCGGCGCCACCTTGCGCGCGCCGGCCTCTTCCAGCCCGGCCATGGCACACTCCATCCCCGCACGGTCGCCGGAGATCACGATCTGCCCCGGGCAATTGTCGTTCGCCACCTGCACCACGCCGCCCTGTTGCCGGCATGTCGCGCATACCTCCGCAACCACTTCCTTTTCCAGCCCCAGAATCGCCGCCATCATGCCGGGCGATCGCTCGCCCGCCTCCTTCATCACGCGGCCGCGCTCGCGCACGAGCCTCAGCCCGTCCGCATAGGTGATCGACCCCGTCGCCACCAGCGCCGTGTACTCGCCCATGCTGTGACCCGCCGCAAAGACAGGCCCCGCCGTCGCCGGCAGACGGTCCAAAGTCGAACCCAGTTCGCTCTCCAGCGCACGCATCGCAGCAACGCTCACCGCCAACAGCGCCGGCTGCGCATTGACCGTATCCGTCAACGCATCCTCCGGCCCGTCAAAGCACAACTCGCTCAATGCAAAGCCAAGCGTGTCGTCGGCCTCGGCGAAAGCCTCTCGGGCCGCGGCAAACTCCTCCGCAAGCTCACGTCCCATGCCCACAGCTTGGCTGCCCTGACCTGGAAACAGATACGCCACGGCCGGACGGCTGGAAAGAAATCTAAATTCAGACATTGGTGGAATTTCCAATCAAGAGGTGCGGAACAAGCAGTCGCGACCAATGCGCTCAGTCCCGCCGTAATAGAAAAAAGGGATTTGGCGGTACGCGCCAAATCCCCTATCAACCCAAATGGACGGACCTATTCCTCGTCGCTGACGACAAGGATCTGCCGGCCCTTGTAATGCCCGCAATGCGGGCATGCACGGTGCGGCAGCGTCTTCTCATGACAGTTATTGCACTCCACCACTCGCGGCGCTGCCAGCGAATCGTGTGCACGTCGCCGATCCCGACGTCCCTTGCTAACTTTTCTCTTCGGTAATGGACCCATGATGACTCCTCACAATTCTTCCGGCACAGGCTTCCCAGTCGTCAAACCAGCTCACCGCCAGTACGACCGCTCGCCCCACCGTGATTCAGACCGTTGTTTCGATACAGCGTTTCGCCAAAGCGTTCCAAGAATAGAAATCAGTACAGCGTTTCAGTTTTGCAACCAACTCATCCGCGGCCCAGAATCGCAGCGCGTCACTCCGCGCCTTCCAAACGTTCCTTCAAGTCGAGCAACGCCGCCCACCTGGGATCGACGGCCGGCGCGGCCTCCGGCTCGTCCTCCAGCAAGGAAATGCCTACTTCCGCCTCCCGAATGCTCGCCAAATACGCAGTCAAGTTCGGGCATTCGCCCTCACCCGTCCAGTTGCAGCCCGGGTACATCGGCCGCACCAGCCAGATCCGTTGCCGCACCACCTCTGAGATATCGAGGATATGCTGCTCGTTGATCAACAGCGCCTCGTCCTCCAACTCGTCGCTCGCGCCCTCGAACTCGTCCGGCAGGATATAGCGTCCCGTGCTCACCTCTGTAAGCGGCCGGAAGCTCTCCTCGAACTCCAGCCGCACCGGGCACGCAATCGGCTCCAGGCAGCGGTTGCACGTCACCCGCAAGGCCGTGCTCAATTCGCCGCTCACCAGCACGCCGCTGTGAATCCGCAACATGCGCACCGTACCCACCAACGGGCCCAGCGCCTCCAACTCCTCATCCAACTCGCTGATGTCCTCGATCAGCTCAAATTCGCGAACCGAACCGATCGGCTCTTTCAACAACTGGGCAACGTTGAACTGCATGATATTCCGTCCCTGCAATGCAAAGACTTGTCAATGTGCTGCGCCTGCCATACCCGCTTCCGCAAAGACGGAATGCCAGAGGCGCCCCAGCCATCCGCGCACAGGCGCACAACCACTCGACGCCAACGGGCCGCTTCCGCCTGCGGCCGAATAGCAAACAGACGATCAGTATAGCCCTTGCCCGCCCGCCTGTCAAAAATCGGCCCCTATCGGGCCCGCCTCAATCCGCTTCCTCAGCCGCTGGGGCTGGTTCCTCCCTGGGTGGCTCTGCATCCGCACCGCGCCGCGGAACCCTGGCTCCTGCGCCGGCCCGCCGAGGGCTCCACCACCTGGCCCTCCATCATCGCCAAACCGCTATCTACCTGGTGAATCAGCGCCCGCAGCTCCTCCCGAAGGCCGCGCAGCGCGCCGATCGTATAGCGGTCCGCCTCGTCCACGCGGTACTGGGCATCCGCCCGGCCCTGGTCCACGATGCGCTGCGACTCATGGCGCGCCCGCTCCAGCAAGGCCCGCTCATTGATCATCTCCAGCGCCCGCCGCCGCGCATCCTCCACGATCTGATCCGCCGCAGCCTTCGCCTCGGCCAAAATCCGATCGCGCTCCGCCACTGTCCGCTCGCTCTCCCGAATCGAACTCGGAACAGTGATGCGCATCCGTTCCAGCAACTGGTCCGCCTCACGGCCCTGAATTGCGCGGATACGATGTGAACGGGATCTGCCAGCCCTGATGAATCAAGTTCGCCAATTGATCGACAAGCTGCAAAATTGCGATAGGGCCCCTCCCTTTGCTGAGGCTTACTCAGCCGTTGCTCGGCCGCGATGTTGGTCGTCTGCGCACTGGCTCAGAGGTGCGCTCACTCGTGATGCGTGAGCTTCCCCTCGCTCTTCGTAACGACTCGAACCGGACCCGCGCGCCCCGCATCCGGATACTTCGCCGCCAGCGCCGCCAGCACATGCGCCGGCGCCCAATTGTCGACATCGCCGCCCAGGCTGGCAATCTCCTTCAAGATGGTGGCGCTTAGGAACGCATAACTATCATTGCAGAACAGGCAGCACAGTTCCACGTCCGGCGCGATCTGGCTGTTCGCCCATCCGATCTGCTGCTCAAATTCGAAATCGGCCACGTTGCGCAATCCGCGCACCATCACCGACGCACCGGCATGCCTCGCACATTCCACTGTCAGCCCCTGGTAGCTGATGATCTTCAGATTCGGCAGGCGCCCAAGCGCCTGCCTCGCCAACTCCACCCGCTCCTCCGTGCTGAACAGCAGCTTCTTGGGCGGCGCATCGTAGATCGCCAACACCAGCTCATCAAATATGGCGCCGGCCCGCGTTGCAATATCAATATGGCCATAGTGGATCGGGTCAAACGTCCCTGGATATATGGCCCTCGTCATGGCCTCTTCCCTTCAGAATTGGCAGCCCTGATTCTTCGAATCTACTCACATTGCGTGCGCATCGTGCGACCGCCGCCCTACGTCCGGCAAGAACTGCCGCGAACACCTGATTGCCAATCATCAGACCGCGGTGCGTCAGGCGCACGCCTTCTCGTCCACCGCCAGCAAGCCCTGCCGCACGAGCTTCTCCATCTCGTGCCGAAACACGTCCCGCATCGCCACGCCATGCAGCGCCTCAAAACGCCGGTATGCAACGCCCTCTCGCACAAACGCAGGCCCAACATCATCGTTTCGCCCATGGATTCGCGTGCGGTCGATCTCTTCGTGAAATCCTCAGAGCCGGCTCCGGCGTCCTTATCCGCCGTACATACTCAGGCACCGCGCTTCACATTGCCCCACCGCCGCGAACACCGCCCGCCGCCGTGCGCAGCGCCGGCGCAAGTGGCCGTGCGCGCCCGGTCCGATCGCCGGCATACTCACCGTTGCGCCAGTAGACCAAATTGTGGCGGCACGCCTGCGTCCGGCGTGCTATGCGCATCCACGATTTCGCCGGCCATCGGCTTCGCCCAATTCGACACCTCATACTGCACATATCCGGCTCCGGCCAGCCGCGCCATGGCCACCTCGTACAGCTCTCCCGCAAGGTCCTCGTCCGGCTCGTCCACTTTACCGGTCTTCCACCCACCGAAACAGGGGCGTGTCCGGCTCCACAATCAAGCTGTACAGGCTCAAGTGCTCCGGGCCCAGCGCCACCGCCCGCGCCAGCGTATCCTCCCAACTGGCCATCGCTTGCTCTGGCAATCCGAACATGAAGTCCAAGTTCACGTTGTCAAACCCGGCCGCCCGCGCCGCATTCAAACGCCGCATACACATCCTCCACGCCGTGGATACGTCCCAGAAACGCCAGCTCCTCCGGCTGAAAGCTCTGCACGCCGATGCTCAACCGGTTTACGCCCAGCCCGCGCAACTGGCGAAACTTCTCCCGGTCCACCGTCCCCGGGTTGGCCTCGACCGTGATCTCGCAGTCGCCGGCCAGCACGAACTGCCCTAAGCAGCGCATCAAACAGCCGCGACAACTGCGCGTGCGACAACACCGTCGGCGTGCCGCCGCCCACGAATACCGATGTCACCGTCCGTGCCGGCCAGCCTCCGCCCGCAAGTGCGCCATCTCCGCGCACAGCGCCGCAACCGTTCGCTCGTGCAGAGCGTCCAGTCCAGCATACGTATTGAAATCACAATAGGGGCATTTCCGTGCGCAAAACGGAATGTGAATATACAAACCGATCGGCGGATGCTGCGTACCGGACTGCGTGCCGTGCGCCTGCGTGGAAAGCGACATTTGCGCCGCGTGCGCCCTACGGATTGTCGAGGCGGAAACCGTGACCGCGCACCGTCACAATGTAGCGGTGCTCTGCGTCACACTCCGCCAGCCGCTCGCGCAGCCGTCGCACCAGCGCATCGATTGCCTGCTCGCTCACGCCTTCGCCGCTTGCCTCCGGCCAGACGGTCTCGATCACCTGGTCTCGTGAAATCACGCTTCCGCCGGCATTCCAAAGCGCCTCAAGCAGACCGAAACTGGTGCAGACTCAGCGGCGGGTCGATCTGCGCGCCGCTCGCCCACACCTGTCGCGTCTCCACATCCAGCCGCAGCCCGGGCTCCGCGCCCTCCAGCGAAAGCGGCGCCGTCGCACCCGCATCCACAAACGCCATCTTGAAACGCAGCGCGATCTGGATCTCGTCGCCATCCTGCAGCTCGGTAGGCTCCGTCACCTCCTGCCCGTTCACATGCGTGCCGTTCTTGCTGCCCAGGTCCTCCACTTTGTAGCGGTCCACGCGCCATTCAACCCGCGCATGATACCGGCTCACCTGCCGGTCGGGCAGCACAATATCACAATCATCATTGCGGCCAATCGTGATCGGCTGCGTTCGGGACAGGGGCCACACGCGGCTCGCCTCGGAGCCCCGCTGCAAGACCAGCATCGCGCTCTCGCCGTGACGCGCTTCCATCTGTTCCGTAGCCGGCTCAACTTCTTCGTAGTTGGGGTCAAGAGTCATTGTAATCAGTCAAATTGACAGCCTTCGGCTGCTTACGCATAATCTAGCCAGACGAACTTGCGAAAAGACTTGGCAACGGACTTGCCGGCGAATATCACCGGCTAGACAACCATAAACCAACCAAGAGTACCAGCCAAAACACGAATGTAGCCGCCATTATACCAAAAATGCACACCGGCAGAAATGCGCCGGCGCGTTCGGAACTCCCCGGAGGCAGCCGTAGTGCAGCAAATCCTCGAATCGGGCGCCGTACTGCGCGGACGATACGAAATTCTGGAGCTCGTCGGCCAGGGCGGAATGGGCGCCGTCTATAGGGCCAGCGACCGCCGGCTCGAAGGCCGCGTCTGCGCGGTTAAGGAAGTGCTTCCCAGCCTCGTCGAAGGCGCCTCCTCAGACGCCGAAATCGAGCAGATGTCCGAGCAGTTCCGCATCGAGGCCAGCATCCTCTCCCGGCTCGATCATCCCAACCTACCCAAGGTCTCCGACTACTTCTCCACCAACAACCGCGAATACCTTGTCATGGATTTCGTGGACGGCCGCACCCTCCAGGAAATGCTCCGCGAACAACAACAGAGCGGCGACTACCTGCGCGAACACCAAGTTCTCGGTTGGACCAATCAGCTCATGGACGCGCTCAGAATATCTCCACGGCCAGAACCCGCCGGTGCTCCATCGCGACATCAAACCCGGCAACATCAAAGTGACGCCGCACGGCATCGTCAAGCTTGTCGACTTCGGTCTCGTGAAGGTCATGCAGCCCGACGACACGCGCACCGTGACGGTCGTGCAGGGACGCGGCACGGTGGCGTATACGCCCCTGGAGCAATACGGCGGCGACGCGGGCTACACGGACCCCCGCAGCGACATCTACAGCCTGGGCGCCACCCTCTACCACCTGCTTTCCGGCTCGCCGCCCGCCAACGCCAAAGAGCGTTTCCTGCATCCCGGCAGCCTCGTCTCCCTGCGCCAGCTCAACCCTTCCGTCACGCCGCGCGTCGAACGCGCCATCTTCCAGTCACTCGCCATGCACCCCAGCGAACGACCGCCGGATGTTCGCTCCTTCCGCGAACTTCTCCTCGGCACCGCGCCCACAACGTCCCACGTTCGCGCCGCCTTCGCATCCGGAGCCCGACCTCCCCTGGCGCGAAATCTTCGTCCAGAACCGCTACCTCATCGCCAGCGCCGCGCTCCTCCTCGTCCTCGCCATCTGGCTGAGCATGCAGTAGGCGCTCCCATCTTTCGCAACGCGGTCGCTCGGGGGCCACAGGGTGACAAGGGGAAGGCAAACGTCAGCCGCCAGTGGATTCGCCGGCGCTGACGGCGCGCTGCGCTGAGCGCCGGCCTTTGGACTCTTGAACCGCTGAACACTTGGGCTGTTTTCCCTGCGCCGGTCCTTGAACACTTGATCGAGTCAACGGCTGAACTGCTCTCCCTACGCCGGTCCGATCAACTCATCCACGATCTTTGCCGATGCCAACACGCCCGGCAGGCCCGCGCCTGGGTGCGTGCCCGCCCCGGCGAAGTACAGATTCGCAACGTCCTCCGACTCATTGTGCGGGCGGAACCACGCTGACTGCAAGAGGGTTGGCTGCACAGAGAACGCCGAACCCAGATAGCTGTTCAGCGTGTCTTGGAAATGCCGGGGGTCGATGTGGTGTTCCACAACAATGTGCTCTTGCAAGTCCGGCAGGTAATTGTCCTCCAGGAATTGCATAATCGCATCCCGGTATGGCTTTGCCTGCGTCTCCCAGTCGATGTTTGCGCCCAGATGCGGCACCGGCGACAACACGTAGAATGTCTCGTGGCCCTCCGGGGCCAGGGACGGATCTGTCTTCGTGGGCATGTGCAGATAGAGCGAGAAATCCTCCGGCAGGTCCTTGTTGGCGAAAATATCGTGCAGCAGTTCCTTGTACCGTTCGCTGAAGATAATATTGTGATGCGACAACGCCGTGTCGTTGTAGCGGCGCTTCGTACCGAAATAGATGACGAAGAGCGACATACTGTACTTCAGGCGCTTGATGCGTTTGTCCGAATTCTTCTTGCGGTGCTCCGGCGCTATCAGATTTAGATAGGTCCACGCCACATCCGCATTCGACACCACGGCGTCCGCGCGGTGCTCGCTGCCGTCCGCAAGCCGCACGCCCGCGGCCTTCCCGTTCTCCACCAGGATTTCGTCCACCTCTGTGTCCAGGTGCACCTGCCCGCCCAGCTCCTCGAACAACTGCCCGAACGCATTCACGATCGAGCCGGTGCCGCCCTGCGCATAGTGCACGCCCCACTCCCGCTCGAGATAGTGGATCAACACATACAGAGACGCGGCGTCGAGCGGGTTGCCGCCAATCAACAGCGGATGAAACGAAAACGCGCGCCGCAAGAAGTCGTCCTTCACGAACTTGGACACATAGCCGTAGACGCTGCGATACGACTGCAGGCGCACCAGGTCGGGGGCCACCTTCGCCATGTCCGTGGCGTGTAGGAACGGCTTGTCGATCAGCGCCATGCCCGTGTCGAAAATCTCCTTCGTCGACTCGATGAAGCGAGTGTACCCCTCCACATCCGGCGGGCTGATCTTCGCGATCTGCTCGGAAATGAACTCGTGATCACCGTTGTAATCGAACGCGTTGCCCTCGTGGTCATACAGCCGGTAGAACGGGTCGCACGCTATCAGCGTGAAATAATCTTCCCGCTTGCGCCCGGCCAGCTCCCAAATCTCATCGAACAGAAAGGGCGCGGTAATCACCGTGGGCCCGCCGTCAAACGTGAAGCCGTCTGTCTCATACGTGTAGGCTCGCCCGCCCAGCTTGTCCCGCTTCTCAAACAGCTCCACGTCGTGCCCGCGCGCCGCCAGCCGCACCGCCGCGCCCAGCCCGCCAAATCCGCTGCCGATGATAATGATCTTCTTTTTCACAACGCCACCTTGCTTCTAGATAGTTTGTACTAGTTTTGCAAATCTTTTGCACATAATAGATGGCCGAGTACGAAACAGCGGTGAGATTGCTCCCTTTCCTCCTTTCGCCAACCTGTTCGCAGCAGATGCGTCACCCCCTATCAAGTACCTCGTCACCAATTGTCGTGCCTGCGCATCCCCGCCTTCGCGAGGCCGTATCCAGGTTCGGCGCAGCGTGGATTCCGGCTCAAGGCCGGAATGACAAGGGCGTGTCGGTTGCTTGGCGATCTTCTCGGCAACGCAGCACCACTAACTTGTCGTTCCTGCGCATCCCCGCCTGCGCGGGGCCGTATCCAATTCGGCGCGGCGTGGATTCCGGCTCAAGGCCGGAATGACACGGACGTATCGGTTGCTTGGCGATCTTCTCGGCAACCCGGCGCCCCTTCAAGCAAAAAGGGCAGCGCAACCCGTCCCCGGGCTACGCGCCGCCCCGTATGCCTTCCCCTCTAGCTTGCCGGCCCCGCGCACCCCCGCAACCGGCGGCGAATCCCCTACGCCACCCGCTCCAGGAATCGCACGTCATTGTCATAAAAGTAGCGTATGTCGTCGATACTGCGCTTCAATATCGCCTGTCGTTCGATGCCCATGCCCCATGCGAAGCCGCTGTATACTGCCGGGTCATAGCCGCCGTTGCTCAACACGGTCGGATGCACCATCCCCGCACCCAGAATCTCCAGCCAGCCGGAATACTTGCACATGCGACAACCCTGCGCTCCACACAGCACGCAGTCGATATCTACCTCCACGCTTGGCTCGGTGAACGGGAAGTACGACTTTGCGGAAGCGGATCTGCCGCCCCTCGCCGTACATCTGGTTGGCGAAGTTCAGCAGCACGCCCTTCAGGTCGCTGAACGTCACGCCCTTGCCAATCGCAAGACCCTCCACCTGATAGAACATCATCTCCGCCCGCGTCGTCACATCCTCATTGCGATAGCACTTGCCCGGAATGATCAGGCGGATGGGCTCCGGATAGTGCTCGCGCATCGCGCGGATCTGCCCAGGGCTCGTGTGCGTGCGCAGGATCACGTCCGGCGTGGTCGTGAAGAACGTGTCCTGCATCTCCCGCGCCGGATGGCCCGGCGGGAAGTTGAGCAGCGTGAAGTTCATCTCGTCCGTTTCCACCTCCGGCGAGTCATACACCTGGAACCCCATGCGCTGCAGGATATCCACGATCTCCCGCTGGGCGATCGTCGTCGGGTGATACGCGCCCATCGCCGGCCGCCGGCCGGGCAGGGTCACATCCACGTGCCTCCCCGCTAAGCTGTCGTGTCATCTCCTCGTGCGCGATGGCGGCCTGGCGCGTCTGCAGCGCCTCCTCCAGCTCCGCCTTCACCTCGTTGGCCGTCTTGCCGAACGCAGGCCGTTCCTCCCGCGGCAGGTCGCGCATGCCGCTCAACAACGCCGTCAGCGCGCCCTTGCGGCCCAGATACTGGCTGTGCCAGGCCCGCGTCACATCCGTGCTCTCCGACGCCGCCAACTCCGCCAACGCCTCCGTGCGAAGCTCCACCAACTGTTCCAGCAGACTGCTCATTCAGATACCCACTCTTTCCTGTTCTCGCCCAAACCACCGGGATGATTGCTGATACTTGCGCAGACACGGCCCAGAAAGCCGCCATCGTGCAGTACATCCAGCCGCGCCATTGTGACCGTATTGTTCAAATAGTCTTGCGGAGACGCGTCTGCCATCACGCGCAGATAGTTGTCGGTCAGCCCTGTCCACAGCAACCGATCGCTATCCTCCAGCGCCTGCCCTTCGCCTTCCCACAATACCGGTCGTTGCGTACCCACAAAACGCAACCGCTCCATGCGTCCCGTGCGCGCTACGGTCTGATGCACACGGCGACTGCGTTCCTTCTTCGTCTCCGCGCACACTCGCCCGCTGAAGGACGCCGCCGCCGTCCCCGGCCGTGCGCTGAACGGGAACACGTGCGCATGGGCAAAGCGCATCTCCTCCACGAAAGCCAACCCTGCCGCGAAGTCGCCGTCCGTCTCGCCGGGGAAGCCCACGATCAGGTCTGTCGTCACAATCAAATCCGGGATCGCCGCCCGCGCCTCTTCGACCAGGCGACGATAGCTGTCCAGCGTGCAGCGTCGCGCCATGGCCCGCAACTGCTTGTCCGTCCCCGCCTGCAGCGGCAAATGCAGATGCGGGCACAGATCGGCCCGGCCAGCGCTGCCACAGGTCGAAGAACCCGCCGGCCAGGTCCCACGGCTCCAGGCTACTCAGACGCAGCCGCACAATGTCGGTGTCGCGCAGGATCGTCTCCGTCAACCGCTTCAGGTCCGTGGCGTCGGCGCCCGGCAGGTCCCGCCCGTAGCTGCCCAAATGCACGCCCGTCAGCACCGCCTCCTGAACGCCATCTCCGGCCAGTTCCTGCACCTCGGCCACAATATCGCCCAGTGTGCGGCTGCGGCTCTTCCCCCGCGCCAGGGTCACCACGCAGAACGTGCAGCGGTTGTTGCAGCCGTCCTGCACCTTCACAAACGCGCGGGTGCGGTTGCGCTGCCCGGCGCCGTGGCCCGCGTTTGCGTCGTCCACAAACGGCGCGCCGTCGGGCTGCAACCGCAGGAGTGCCGCCGGATCGTCCAGCTCTGCGCTCCACGGCTCCAGCAGCGCCGGCAGCAGCTCCTTGTGCTCGTTGTGCGCCACCAGCGCCACGCCCGGCAGTGACTGCGCCTTCGCCGGTGAGAGCGTCGACCAGCACCCCGTCAGTGCGATCCGCGCATCCGGGTTGGCTCGGTGCAACTGGCTGATGCGCTGCCGGCTCTTGCGGCCCGCCTGCCGCGTCACCGCGCACGATTGAAGACCACCACCTGCGCCTGCTGCGGTTCGGACACCGTCTCGTGTCCTGCCGCTCGCAACGCCTGGGCCAGGCTCTCCATCTCGCTATAGTTCAGCCGGCAACCAATTTGGTCCAGATAGACGCGCATACCCATTCACCGTGCACAAACCCGATACCAGCCCGTATCATAGCATAGCCGCCCGCCGCCTCGCGAAGGTTGGGTAGTGAGACAGACGCATTGTCCCGGCGGGACATTGTGCTATTGGGGGATAGGCCGGTGCGGAGAGGTACTATTGCGAGCAAACACATTCCCCGCATCCGGAATCAGCACGTCCGGCGAAATGAACGTACCCAGCAGCTTGTCGTAGTATCGGGCTCTGTAGTACAGCAGCCCCGTGCCGTCCTGTTTCTGGCCGGTGAACAGGTGGTCCGTGTGCACGTCGCCGGCGCTGCGGTTGGCCCCGAAGGCCTTGTACTTGTGCGCGGTGGTGGCGCCGGCTTGGGTCGCAGCTACCGTACTGCCCAGGTGGTCCGCATGCAGAATGTTGGCGAGTATGCCCTGGGTCAATTGCAGAAAGTAGCGACAGCGCCTAGCGAGCGAGAGCGGCCTGGCGTCAGGCGGCCGCACGACAATCGAATCGACGGCCCATGCTGTTCGGCTGCGCCGAACAGCCGAGTTTGATATTGCCACGGCGCTTGACACCGGCCATCTTCTGGGTAAGATGAAGCTGACCCAAAGGGAAGAGCGAGCAGGTTCGGTTCGCAGCCGGCCTCTCGATTTTCTTGTTGCTGTGGAATCAGCAGAGATACTGGCAGCCCTTGCTGAGACTGAGATCGATTGAGACGCCACTGGATTCATGACTTTGCTGTCAGACGTGAGTTCCAGTCATCCAGTATCATCTGAGCGAGTTCTGCTACGGGTGTATCGGCAGGTAGCTTCTTCGTCTTTTCTGGATCTTCCACCCACCTGCCTTTGGCGTCAAGCTTCGAGGCAGAGAACTCTACAGAATCATCGTACCAGTCCAGAGTATAGGAGGCTCCTTTCCTGGCCATCTCCTTCCAGCTCTTGGCGCCAGTAGCACGTAGTGTTGGATCACCTCGCTTCTGTAGCTCTTTCTCATCGGGATAGGGAATTTCCGGATTGCCTACATCCACCGCTGATGAGATCGCGTTCGTCAGGCCCGTCCTGCTCAGTACTGCCTCCAGGACAGGGTCATTAGATATGTGGCCACCCCCTTCCATATGCTCCTTGGTAGGTAGATATGCACGTTCGTCGAAAATTATCACTGACACCAAGACGTCCATCTCCGCCTCCATGGCTCACCGATTCAATGCACCGTTATGATCCTCAGATCAACACCGTGAGTTGTGGCGAACTGTTGTACCTCCCGCAACACATCAAGCTGAGCACGCTCGCGCCTGGTGGTATAGCCAACTCAATAGCTCTCGAAACAACATCTCTCTGACGAATCGAGACTCCAGCCCGATCTGTGCGCTGCCCACTATACTTAGCCATATCCACCACATATTGAGTGACCTGATATCTTAGCCTAGCTGCATTCTGATACGTAGTGGCATTCAAGTTGATGCTCTTAATGCTGGTCGCTACACCATCTTTCCAGCGATCAACAACCGGGAAGTTCCTCGACAGAGTCACGCTTCGCCCTAGATGATCCTCTATGATCCTGCCGCGAGCGAACTTGTCCATTTGCCAGACATTCTGTCCAATTCTGGAGCTAACATCTATCTCGTTCGTACAGTCGCCATCTCCACATGCTGCGGTCGTTGCCGTAGTCGTACTCGGAAGTATTGCGGGTGCGGCCATCGCAGCGAACGGCGCTGCAATACTTCCGACAAACAGGCCGCCCATGAGGGTGTAGAAGCTCTTGGGATCCCCGCCGGATGCGGAGACGGCGGCGTCCGGATCTATGTTGACAGTTGAAATTCCTGGCACGCCGTCACTGCACGCGATTGAGTTGTCGACCAACATGCAGCTTGCCTGATGTCCAGTGGGATCGGTATACTTGAGCGGGTTGCCAAGAGTATATATATACCGGTTATACGCAAACACGTTCGTCGCATCCGGAATCAGCGGATCCGGCGAGATAAACGTGCCCAGCAGCTTGTCATAGTACCTTGCACGGTAATACAGCAGCCCCGTCCCGTCCTGTTTCTGGCCGGTGAACAGGTGGTCCGTGTGCACGTCGCCGGCGCTGCGGTTGGCCCCGAAGGCCTTGTACTTCTGTACGTTGGTCGCGCCGCTCTGCGTGGCCGCCACCGTACTGCCCAGGTGGTCACTATGCAGCATGGTCAGCACGCTCAGCGAACGCATGGCCACACGCCAGTCGCCGAAGTAGTAGTACTTGGTCTTGACGCCGCTGCCGGTTTCTCCCAATCCCTCCGCAGGAGGGACGTCGACCTCAAAGTAGCGGTTAATGTAGAACGTGTCCGTCCCGCCCCGCGTCTTCTTGATGCGCACCCCGTTCTCGTCGTAGAGATAGCGCTCCTCCACGCCCTCAAAGCGCCCCTTTCTCCCTTCCCCACGCGTTATGTTACACTGACGCCGGCTATACCATGACCCGACCCATTCCCGCTCACGACATGCCAACGCACCACGCCTATGCACCGTAAACCGTTCCGCCTGCGCCTCCACCTAATCGTCCTCGCCCTCTATGCCCTGCTGGCGCTGGTTCTCTCGTGGCCGCTGCCGGCCGCTCTGGCTACCGCCGTTCCCGGCGTTCCCCAATGGGCCTTCGACGAATCCACCTTCCTGTGGAATACCTGGTATCTCAAGACCGCCCTCGTCGACAACCTCAGCAGCCCGTTGCACAGCGACCTCATCTGGTACCCGCTTGGCATCGACCTCGTCCTCTACACCTATAACTTCTTTCACGCGCTCTTCGCCCAACCCCTGATGCTGGCCGCCAACCTGCCCTTCGCCAGCAACCTGGCGCTGCTCACCGGAACTGTCCTCAGCGGCTACGGCGTCTTCCTGCTCGTCCGCTGGCTCCTTGCCGCCCACACCACCGACTCCCACCGGCGACGCTGCCGCTGTCTCCATCGCCGCTTTCACGGCCGGCTTGCTCTACGCCTTCGCCAGCAACCGCGCCATCTACGCCACGCTGGGCCACTACGACATGGTCACCACCCAGTGGATCCCCTTCTACGCGCTCGCCCTCCTGCGCAGCCTCGACCTCGACCTCCCGCGCCGCGCCCGCCTGCGGACTGCCGCGCTGGCCGGCCTGTTTCTGGCCTTCAACGGCCTCGCCGAGATGATCACCGCCCTCTTTCTCGGCATCTTCACGCTGATCGTCGTCGCCTCAATGCTCATCGACAGCCTGCGTCGACGAAACAACGCAGCCGCACCCGGCGCCACGGTCCGCGCCATTCTGGCGACCGGGCTCGTCATCGGCGGCGTCACCTTTGTCGTATGGTCGCCCGTCCTTATCCCCATTCTCGTCCAGTTCTTCACCGACGACTTCTCGCTGCAAGGCTGGGGCGAGGCCATCCCGCTCAGCACCGACCTGCTCGGCTGGTTCACGCCTACCGTGCTGCATCCCCTCTTCGGCGGCGACGTTGTGGAGGAACTGCGCCGCGTCCAGCTTCGCGCCCTGGACCTGGGCGTCACGGGTTTCCGGGACGTCAACACCGTTTTCCTCGGCTGGGTTTCGTTGGCGCTTGCCATCATGGGAGCCGTCATCTACCGCAGCCGCGTGCGCATTTGGATATGGACCGCCGTCATTTTCGGCATCTTCACGCTCGGCCCCTTCCTCCAGATCAACGGCCGCTACCGCTTCGACCTCGACGGCGTCGAGGCCACGTGCGCCTCTGCCCTTCGCCGCTGCTCCACTACCTGCCCATCATCAAGGCCAACCGCGCGCCCAACCGCAACAGCGTCCTGCTCATGCTCGCCCTGGCGGTACTCGCCGCGTACGGGCTCTACTGGCTGCAGGGCTGGTTGCGACGCCGCAACGCATCGCGCGCCTGGCAGGTCGCCGTACCCATCGCCCTCGCCGTCCTCATCCTGTTCGAACACCTTGCCCTGCCGTTGCCGCTCTCCGATGCACGCATCCCCGCCCTCTATGACACCATCGCCGCCGATCCCAGGCCGGTCAGCGTCCTGCACACGCCCTTGGGCTGGCGCAACAGCTTTGGCGTCTTCGGCCCCGAGCGCACGCAACTCCAATACTACCAGACCGCACACGGCAAACCCATGCTCGGCGGCAACATCAGCCGCGCCCCTGACTTCAAGATGGACTACTTCCGGCGCATTCCCTACTTCCAGGCGCTCACCGACATCCAGTTCGGCCGCGACGTCTCGCCGGAAACGCTGGCCGCCGCCGAAGCTCAGGCGGACGAACTCATGTACCTCTACAACACCGGCTACCTCGTGCTCATGCCGCCCATTCCCCAGCGCTTCCCCTATGCCGACCATTGGCAGGACGCCTGGGACTTCGCCAAGAACACCCTGCCCCTGGAGCCCGAACCCTTCTATGCGGCGGACGGCATCGAGGCCTATCGCATCGTCCAGCCGCCCGGCGAAGACCGCTTCACGCTCGACCTCGGCGTGGCCGGCACGTACCCCTATCGGGGCGAAGGCTGGGACCTTGCCGAAGAGGATGCACCCTATGACACTGCCGCCAACTGGGCCCTGGGCGAAGAAAGCCGCCTCTTCCTCCCCCTGCGCAACGTAGACCCAGACGCCATATACGAAGTCTCGCTGCGTCTACGCCCCTTTACCTACCCGGGCAGCCCGCCGCAGACCGTCACACTCGACGTCAACGGTCAGGCGCACGACATGGACGCCCGCACCCTCGCCGACGACTGGCAGACCGTCACATGGCAGGCGCCCGGCAGCGCACTCATCGACGGCCTCAATCGCCTGACGCTCACCTGGGATCACGCCGCCGCGCCGCGTTCGGTAGTGCCCGGCGATCGCGCCATCCCGCGCATCGGCACCGCGAGCGGAGTCGCCTGCCCGTCGACGCCGACCTCAAAGCCTTCGCCGGCGGCGGCTTCATCGCCCTCTTCGACGAGGACGGCGAACAGACAGACGCCTCCGCGGGCAGGCGCGGCGTCAATGTGACCGTGCTCGACGCCGCCACGGGCAAAGTCCTCGAGAGCGCAGGCTTCGACACTGCGGGCAATGCCTATGAGAGCGAAGCCCTCGCCGACGTTCTTCGCACAGATCGAGCCGGGGCAGCCCGTCCTGGTCGCCAGCAGCGGAGACGCCGCCGCCTTCCTCACCGAAGACGCGGTGGACGCGCTGGGCGCCATCGGCGCGGATCTTTCGTTGTCAGAATTGCAGGGAAACTACTTCACCATCGCAGGCATTGCAGGGGCCGCGCCGGGCGCTGCAGCCGTCACACTCGATCCCGACCGAAGCATTCCTGCGCATCAGCCTCAACCGGGACCGCAGACCGCTCGCCGCCGCCGTGGACTGGATAGAGGTCCAGCCCGCGCCATGAGCGCTCGCAGCGCTACTCGTGGAACTCTACATTGTCCGAATGTTGCCCATGAAGCCGCCGATCGCGCCGTTCATGCACTACGCCCATCACTCGATCCCACGGCAACGCGCTCGTGCGCAGACGGATCATCGTGTAGAACGCCTTCACGATCTCGACCTTGCTGATCTTGCTCGCGCCCTGCGTACGGTTCACGAACGTGATCGGCACCTCGTCGATGCGGAACCCCGCGCGCTGGCACAGGAACGTCATCTCGATCAGGAAGCTGTAGCCCGTGCTGAAGATTGCGTCCAGGTCGATGGTCTCCAGCAGCCGTCGCCGGTAACAGCGAAAACCCGCCGTACAATCATGCGCGGCCACGCCCAGAAACGAGGTGCGCCAGCCGGTTCGCCACTGCGCTGATCAGCTTGCGAAAGCGCGGCCAGCCCACGACCCTGCCGCCCGGCACATAGCGGCTGCCCACCACCAGGTCCGCCCCGGCCGCAGCCGCATCCAGCAAGGCCGGCAAGCTCTGCGGATCGTGGCTGAAATCTGCATCCATCGTGCAGATATAGTCGCATATTGGTTGGCCAGCCCGTGCGCGAAGCCGGCCTTGTAGGCCGTGCCCAGGCCCAGCTTCCCGGAACGATGGATCACTTCCACGCCGGGATCCGCGGCGGCAAGCGCATCCACGAGCGCGCCCGTGCCGTCCGGCGACGCATCGTCCACCACCAGCACGCGCACATTCCCGGGCAGTCCGCGCAACTCCGTCACCAGCCGCGTGATGTTCTCTCGCTCGTTGTAGGTTGGCACAATCGCCAGGGCCTGGCCTGCCCAGACAGGCTCGCTCATTTCAAGCCTTCCGGCGTCGCATCTCCGCGGGACTCCGCTTCTTCGGACATAACCTGATGATTATCGGGAAAACCCAGCGCACGGTCAAATCCAACCGTCCCGCTCGCCTCGACTGGCTGCTCGCCGCCGCGGTCGCCGCCGGCGCCTTCGTCATCTACCTGCGTACTCTCGCCCCGGACGTCCTGCCCGGCGACGCGGGCGAATTCCAGCTTGCAGCGTGGCGACTCGGCCTCGCCCATCCCACCGGCTATCCGCTCTACATGCTCCTCGGCAGCCTCTGGCAACACGCCCTGGCCCTCTTTGGCGTGAACCCCGCCGCCGCCCTCAACTCGCTCAGCGCCCTCTTCGCCGCCCTGGCCGTCGCCGCCACCTATCTGCTCCTGCTCGACGCCCCCGTCGCTTCGCCCCTCACACGCCGACTTGTCGCCCTTTTCGCCGCATCCCTTCTCGCCGTCAGCGCCACGTATTGGAGCCAGGCGCTGATCGCCGAGGTCTACACGCTCCACGCGCTCTTCTTGCTGTTGCTGCTCCTGGTCCTGCAGCGCGCCGCGAGCAGCATCCAACGCGAACGATGCGCCCGCATTCTGTTCTGGACCGCGCTTATCTTCGGACTCTCCCTCGCCCACCATGCCATGACACTGCTGGCCGCCCCCGCCGTCCTCATCTATCTCTTCGTCGTCGACCGCAACTGGTGGCGCATGCCCCTGCGCGCCTGGCTCGCAATCACCGGCGCGCTGTTCCTGCCCCTCTTGCTCTACGCCTACATCCCCCTGCGCAGCGGACCCGGCGCCTCGCCGTGGTACCACCAGCCCCTGGGCGAGTCAACCCTTTCGCTCTACGCCGGCGATTTCGCCTCCTTCGTCGACTTCCTCAGCGGCCGCTCCATCTCCGTCGGCTTCCACAGCCTGGACCAGGCGCTCGCAAACCTGTCCGGAGCCGTCGATCTCTGGCGCGCCGAATTTTGGCATCCTCGGCCTCATTCTCGTCGGCCTGGGCGTCTACGTCCTTGCCGAACGACGCCGCCCCTTCCTCTGGCTTACCGCCGGCATCGCCATCGCGCAACAGCTCTTCAATCTCTTCTACGCCATCGGCGACATCGGCGTCTACTACATTCCCCTGTACGTCATCGGCGTCATCTGGGCCGGGTACGGGGCCGCAGGCCTTTGTGACGGCATGCTCATGCGCATGGGACAAAGCCCCTCCGGCGACGATGATGCGGACGCCGGCTGGGGCAACGCAGGCGCCCTGATCGCGCTCGTCCTCTTCCTCCTCCCCATCAGCGCCTTCGCCGAGAACAGCCCGAGCGTCGACCAGTCGCAGAACCGCGCCGCGCGCGACCTGTGGCAGCCGGTCGTGGATGCTCTTGCTCCCGGCGACGCGATCCTCGTCAGCAACGACCGCGACGAAATCCCGCCCCTCTTCTACCTGCAGTACGTGGAGCGTAGCGCCCCGGCCGCCACCGCCCTCCACCCGCTCATGGCGCCCGATGCCCGCTTCAGGGACCTCGGCGCTA
The DNA here is from genome assembly GCA_963752485.1 of uncultured Chloroflexia bacterium. Taxonomy (GTDB): domain Bacteria; phylum Chloroflexota; class Anaerolineae; order Caldilineales; family Caldilineaceae; genus JASGTU01. The sequence continues at coordinate 435,041 of CAVVYP010000003.1, read as the reverse complement.
CCATCGACACCGCCTTGCGTGAAGGCGAAGGCGCGCCCGTCTATCTCATCAAGCCCATGCCCGGCCTCGAAGTGAAGTTCGACCTGGAATCCGCGCCGGGCCCGCTCGTCGGTGTCACAAAGAAAGAGAATGTCGAACCAGCGTACGCGGTCAATTACCCCCTCGGCGGCCTCATGTTGCTCGGCTACGACTGGCATCCTGACGGCGACGAAATCAGCGTTCGTCTCCATTGGCGCGTGGACCAACCGCTCCACGCCGACTACACCACGTCCGTCCAGCTCTTCGACGCAGGCGAAAATCGCGTCGCGCAGAGCGACAGCGCGCCCGGCGGCCTCTACTATCCCACCTCCCTCTGGAAGCCCGGAGAGCGCCTTGTCGAGGAGCACATCCTCACCCTGGACACGCCCCTGCCCGAAGTCGAATCCTCGGGTCCAGATGGCGGCTCGGCACACACAGGCGTAGACCTTATTCTCCAGGTCGGCATGTACGCCGGCCCTAATCTCGACCAGCCCGCCCCGCCCTTGCGCATGCAGACCCCGCCCCTTCGCAACGCCGGAGACGAAGCGCCCGCCAACTAGGCGCATGGTCTCGCCGCGTCACCGGCCCGACACCGCTCCCCGAACACAGGTCCCCTACCACAGCAACGCTTCCCGCGTCAGCGCACCGCGTTCTGTCATGCACATAAATTGTTTATCTTTTGTACCGATTTTTGTATCAAGGTTACAGAACATGCGCGCCGCCATGCGGTAGAATATGTGCGTTGCCATACGGAACCACCGAATGCCACACGCACGGCTTCGGTCACTTCCGCAAATGTTTGACGGTCGTACCAATAAACGCATTTACACAGGAGGAATTCATGAAGTACCGCCTAGCCATCAGCGCCTTGCTCGTCGTCGCCATGATGTTCACGCTCTCATCCTTCGCCTTCGCGCAGGAAGCCGACATTGTGGAGACCGCCGCGTCCAACGAAGACTTCTCCACCCTGGTCACCGCCGTACAGGCCGCCGGTCTCGTCGAGGCCCTTCAAGGAGAAGGTCCGTTCACTGTATTCGCACCTGTCAATGCCGCATTCGAGCCGCTTGCCGCGGACGGCACGCTTGACGCTCTGCTTGCCGACCCGTCCGGTGACCTCGACCGACATCCTGCTCTACCACGTGGTGGCCGGCAAAGTCATGTCCACTGACCTCAGCGACGGCATGACGGCGGACACCCTTCAGGGCTCGCCCGTGACTTTCACGATCTCGGAGTCCGGCGCCATGGTGAACGACGCCAACATCGTCGCCGCCGACATTGAGGTCGCCAACGGCGTGATCCACGTCATCGACAAGGTCATCCTCCCGCCCGCCGGTGACAGCATGGAATCTGCTGACATGGCCGAGGGTGAAATGGCTGAGGGCGAAATGGCCGAGGCCGAAATGGCTCCCGCTACCATGCCCGTGACCGGCCTGGGCCAGAGCGCAATTCCGGCGCCCATGCTCATCGCCGCCGGTTTCATGGCCGTACTGGCCGGCGCTGCAGTGATCGCTCGCCGCCGCGAAATGTAGGCTACCGGAAGGCGCGCCGTCCGCGGCGCTCCGTCTGACAAGTGAATAGATGCCCATACGGCGTTTGCGATTTGCAGGCGCCGTATGTTTTATTTACTATTAGGCTGACTGGACCACGAACGTGCTGGTTGCTCAGCAGTGGCCGCTGTCATGTGCGCGCAGCGAAGCATCTCGAAGTCCGATCACTTCGTCCTCAGTTGCCTAACGCTTTCGCACCGCGCACATGTCAATGCGGCAGCCGATTGTTCCGCTAGCGCTTTCCGGTCGGCTTGCGAGAGACATCATCATTTCTCGTCCCCTTCACCGTTGCAGGGCTCACATCAACCCACCCATTCCTTTGTACACGGAGGTCCCATGCACACGTCACGAAAACTGTCCGCACTGGTGTTCTTCCTCGTGCTGGCGCTGTTGTGTCTGCCTGCGCAGCACCCGTTGCCCCCGCCCCCGCCGGAGAAGAAGCAGCCGCCGAACCGGCCGCCGAAGCCCAACCGGATTGCCGGCGCGCTGCAAATCCCGGAACCTGACCCCGACAAGTTCAACGTCGCCTTTGTCTACGTCGGCCCCATCGGCGACGGCGGCTGGACCTATGCCCACAACGAAGGCCGCGAATTTGTCGAAGCTGAGCTGGGCGACGCCGTTCACACGGCCTACCTGGAAAGCGTGCCCGAAGGCGCAGACGCCGAACGCGTCATCCGCAGCCTGGCCCGCAATGGCTTCGACGCCGTCTTCACCACCTCCTTTGGCTACATGGACCCGACCGAAACCGTCGCCATGGAATTCCCGGACACCGATTTCGTCCATGTCTCCGGCTTCAAGAAGGCCGACCCGAACTTCGCCAACCTCTTTGGCGGCATGGAAAGCATGAAGTACCTGGTCGGCATGATTGCCGGCGCCCGCGCCCAGGCCGACGGCGCCACCAAGATCGGCTACATCGCCCCCTTCCCCATCCCCGAAGTCATCCGCCACATCAACGCCGCCTCCCTGGGCATGCGCGAGACCTGCCCGGACTGCCAGCTCGACATCCGCTGGATCTTCACCTGGTTCGATCCGGACCTGGAACGCCAGGCCGCTGAGTCTCTGTTTGAGGCCGGCGCCGGCGTCGTCATCACCGGCGCAGACACCACCGGCCCCGTCCAGGTTGCCGGCGAACTGGGCAAGTACGGCATCGGCTATGACAGCCGCAACTCCTGCGATGTCGACCCCGAGCACTGCCTCACCACTCCCTACTGGGAGTGGGGTCCGTTCTACGTAGAGCTGATCCAGAGCATGATGGACGACACCTTCGTCGCCGACGACATCTACTTCGACGTCGACAGCGGCGCGCTCGGCCTCCTCGGCTTCATGGAGGGCCAGGAACCGGCCCCCGGCGTCCCGGAGGAAGTCATTCCGCAGGTACGCGAGATGCTGGACGCCATGCTCGCCGGCGAATTCGACCGCTTCGATGTCTTCACCGGCCCCATCAACGACAACAAGGGCGAGATTATCATCCCCGAAGGCGTCTCGCTCACCCAGTCTGACCTTGAAGGCATCGACGAGACTTGGCGCCAGCCCTCGGTCGCGAGGCTTGCACCATCTGCATGAACTGGCTCGCCGAAGGCGTTTCGCCCGACGCAGAACTGCCCGAATAGTCGGTCGAGACAGCTGTCAACAATCATCAGGGCTACCCTGTGCACGGTTGCGCCGAGCGAACCCCGCTTCGCTCACTTTCGCAAGCGTGGTCACCTCATCGCACTGACAAGGGAGAATCGATCAGTCAGTAGTGCCAATGCATCTTGCGTCATGCGATCGGACGTCGCATATCTGGCATGCTTCACGACCGCAATCTGCGCAACCTTCCAGCAGTCTGCCTACCCATCGCTCGCCACATCTGGACAATCGCTCGCATGACCGAAGCACCCTTCGCCCTCGAAATGCGCAACATCACCAAGACCTTTCCCGGCGTCGTCGCCAACGATGACGTCACCTTCACCGTGCGCAAAGGCGAAGTCCACGCGCTTCTGGGCGAAAACGGCGCCGGCAAGTCCACGCTGATGAACGTCCTCTCCGGCCTCTATCACGCCGGACAGCGGGACGATCGCCATCCACGGCGAACAGGTCGTCTTCCACTCGCCCCGCGACGCCATCGAGGCCGGCGTCGGCATGGTCCACCAGCACTTCATGCTCGTCGACTCCATGACCGTCGCCGAGAACATCATCCTCGGCCTGCGCGATGTCGGACTGATCCTCGAACACCAGCGAGATCGAACAGGAGATCACCCGCATCGGCGAACAATACGGTCTGCCCGTCAACCCACGCCTCAAGGTCTGGCAGCTCTCCGTCGGCGAACAACAGCGCGTCGAGATCATCAAGCAGCTCTACCGCGGCGCCGACATCCTCATCCTGGACGAACCGACCGCCGTCCTCACGCCGCAGGAAACCGAAGCCCTCTTCGACACGCTGCGCGAGATGACGGCCGACGGCAAGACCATCATCTTCATCAGCCACAAGCTGGACGAAGTGCTCTCCATCGCCGACCGCATCACCGTCCTGCGCGCCGGCAAATGGATCGCCACCGTCGACACCGAAGGCATGACCAAGCCCGAATGCGCCAGCCTCATGGTCGGGCGCGAAGTCCTTTTCACGCTGGAGAAACCGCCCGCCGAGCTGGGCGAAGAACGCCTCGTCGTCACGACCTGGAAGCGCTCAACGACAAGGGGCTGCTCGCCCTGCAACAAGCTCTCGCTCTACGGTCCGCTCCGGCGAAATCGTCGGCATCGCCGGCGTCGCCGGCAACGGACAGAAAGAACTTGCCGAGACCATTTGCGGTCTGCGCCCGGCCGAAAGCGGCACAGTCGAAGTCACCTCGCACCACCGTCACCGGCGGCCCGCCCATTCTCGTCATCGAAGCCGGCGTCGCCTACGTCCCAGAGGACCGCAGCGCAACCGGCAGCGCGCCCCATCTCTCCGTAGCCGAGAATCTGGCGCTCAAGAGCTACCGCAAACCGGGCATCGGCCGCGGCATCTTCATCAGCCGCAGCGAAATGCGACGACCAAGCCGTGCGCCTGATCGAGCGAGTACGACATTTCCACGCCGGGCCCGGATACGCAGGCGCGCCTTGCTCAGCGGCGGCAATCTGCAGAAGGTGATCCTGGCCCGCGAAATCTCGCAGCAGCCCGCAAGTCACCATCGCCGCTTCCCCCACACGCGGCCTGGACGTCGGCGCCACGGAAAATGTGCGCAACATCCTGCTGGAAGAACGCAGCCAAGGCGCCGCCATCCTCCTCATCTCCGAAGACCTGGACGAAGTCATGGCGCTCTCCGACCGCATCGCCGTGCTCTATGAAGGCGAAATCGTCGGCATGGTCCCCGCGGACGAAGCCGACCGCGAGGAGATCGGTCTCATGATGGCCGGCGAAAGCCTTGCACAGCACAGGGATTCGCCTGACACGCACCCGTCAGCGGCCGCACACGGAGGAGTCACCGACCGCATGACGACGCAGACCGCCACCGGCAGACATGCCCGCACGCACCTGCGCATCGAACGCGTCCAGGTACAACCGCGCTGGCTCAGCATCCTCTCGCCCTTCATCCTGATCATCCTCTCCCTGCTGGTCGGCGCAGTGCTCCTGCGCATCATCGGCGCCGACCCCTGGTTCGTCTACCGGCGCATGGGCAACCTGGCCTTTGGCTCGCTCTACGGCTGGTCAGATACCACCATCAAAGCCACGCCCCTGATCCTCGCCGCCCTGGGCGTCTCCATCGCCTTTCGCATGCGACTGTGGAACATCGGCGCCGAAGGCCAGCTCATGATCGGCGCCTTCTTCGCCACCGGCGTCGCGCTATACGTGCTGCCGTCCAACACGCCGGCCTTCTTCATGCTCGACGGCCATGGCCATCGCCGGCTTCATCGGCGGCGCGCTCTGGGGCTTCATTCCCGGCGTGCTGAAAGCCAAACTCAACGTCAACGAAATCATCACGACGTTGATGCTCAACTACGTCGCCATTCTGTGGAACAACTATTTCATCTACGGCCCGTGGAGCGAACGCGGCTTCGGCCTGACGCCCACCTTCCCGCGCAGCGCCTGGCTGCCCCGCTTCACCGACTACGGCGACGCCGTCCCGCAACTGCGCGGGCTCACCGCCCATTTCGGCATCTTTCTCGCCATCGGCCTGGCGATCGTGCTTGTCCATCGTCTGGCGACGCACCAAATGGGGCTTCGAAGTCAGCATCATCGGCGACAACCCCCAGGCGGCTCGCTACTCCGGCATCCGCCTGGCCCGCAACATCATGCTCGTCATGGCGCTCAGCGGCGGATTCGCCGGCCTCGCCGGCATGAGCGAAGTCTCCGGCGTCGTCCATCGCCTGCAGGAACGCTTCTCTCCCGGCTACGGCTTCACCGCCATCATCGTTGCCTGGCTGGCCAAGCTCAATCCCATCGGCATCGTTGTCGTCTCCTACCTGTTCGGCGGGCTGCTCGTCGGCGGCGACGCCATCCAGCCCGCCGGAATCGCCCAACTGCTGCAGGGCGTCATCCTGTTCGTCGTCGTCGGAGGCGAAATGATCCTCCGCTACCGCATCCGCGTCGTTCGTCCCGTCTAGACCGTTGAAGCCTTGAACGATCATGGAACGCCTGGAACCGCGTGTACTCCTGATCGCTTGACCTACGAGGACGCAACCGTCGCATGGAATTCGCAATGATCGTCAGCCTACTCGCCGCGGGCATCCGCTCCGGGCACGCCGATCCTCTTCGCCAGCATCGGCGAAATCTTCGCCGAACGCTCCGGCGTGCTCAATCTCGGCGTCGAAGGCATGATGCTCATGGGCGCCATGTCCGCCTATGGCGTCGCCTACGCCACCGGCAGCGCATGGACCGGCCTCGCCGTGGCTGCGGCGGCCGGCGGTCTCATGGCGCTTCTCCACGCCTTCGTCACCATCACCCTGCGCGCCGACCAGGTGGTCAGCGGCCTGGCCCTCACCTTCGTCGGCATCGGTCTCAGCGCCGTACTCGGCGCATCCCTCGTCGAAGTCAAGCAAGCCCCACGCCTGCCCGCCTTCGACATTCCAGTGCTCGCCGACATCCCGGTCCTCGGTCCTATCTTCTTCCAACAGAACATCATCGTCTACATCGGCTTCATCGTCGCCCCCGCTGGCCTGGTACTACATCTATCGCACACGGCCCGGTCTTGAGCTGCGCGCCATCGGTGAGTATCCCGCGGCCGCCGACGTCCAGGGCATCAACGTGGTTCGCCAGCGCTACTTCTACGTCATCCTCGGCGGCGTTATGGCCGGCATCGGCGGCGCCTCCCTCAGCCTTGCCATCACGCCCCTCTGGCTCGAAAACATGACCGCCGGCATCGGCTGGATTGCCGTCGGCCTTGTCATCTTCGCCGGTTGGAACCCCCTGCGTGCCGCAGTCGGTTCCTACCTTTTCGGCGCCATCCGCCGTCTCCCCCTCGACCTGCAGGTACTTCCCCTCTTCCTGCGCAACCCCACCTGGGGCTACTTCACCAACATGCTGCCCTACCTCTTCACCATCGTCGTACTCATCATCGGCTCCCGCGAGGCCATGCGACGTCGCGCCGGCGCACCCGCCGCCCTGGGCCAACCCTACGTCCGCGAAGAACGCGGCGGCTAGACGCACCACTCTAGTCTATGCTCCCGCCCGTCGCACATCGCCTACACCTGGCTCGCCCTGAGCTTGGCGCAGAAGCAGCTTGGCGTCGCCCCCGACGCGGACTATCGCCTCGTCGCCCTGGCCGCCATCGGCCCCGACCTAATCGACAAGCCACTCGCCTGGGCCTACTTCTACCGCCGCTACAAATCCGCCGTCCTCTTTGCCCATACACTCATCGCTCACCTTGCCGTTGTCTTGCTCACCGTCTTCCGCCTGCCCCAGCTCGCGCTCATACGCCACCGCCTTCGTCGGCCACATCCTCCTCGACCGCATCTGGCACTTCCCCGACACCTTCTACTGGCCCTTCCGCGGTTGGCGCTTCCACGTCTGGGGCAAGCGCGGCTCCGAACAGGAGAAGATCGGCCGAGCCTACTGGTTCGCCTTCACCCGCCGCCCCGAACTCTGGGTCTGGGAACTCGGCGGCATGCTTGCGCTCGCCATTTTTGTCTGGCGCCACCGCCTCTACCGCCCTGCCCGCCTCCTGGACTTCCTCCTCACGGGCAAACCCCGAACATAATCCTACGTCGCCGAACTCAACTCCATACATCGCACGGTTTCTGCAATAATCATTGCAACTTGCACGATCTCCACATAAGGACTTTCACGCTGATGTTCCCGCATCACGCTGTCACCCCTTCACTCCAACCTTCACTCCCTCCACCGCGCACCCATGCTACAATCGCGGCGTGACCCAACCGCCCGCGAGCCCACCCGAATCCGACACCGCCTCCCTGGGCCGTCGCGTACTCGTCAACACCGGCGCCCTCTCCGGCTCCAGCCTCTGGCGCATCGGCGTCAGCTTCCTCCTCCAGCTCCTCATCGCCCGCATCCTCGGCGTGCAGGCCCTCGGCGTATACACCGTCGCCCTAGCCTATCTAAACGTCGGCCAGGTGATCAGCGAACTCGGCCTCCCCGCCCTCCTCTCCAGAGACCTAGCCCCCGCGCCGCGCCAGCGCCGCGCTTACTTCCGCATCGCTCTGCGCGCTCAGGTCGTCGCTGCGCTCCTCGTCTGGGCGGGCCTGGCCATCCTGGCCTTCCTTCTACCCTACGGCCCCGAAGCCCGCTGGGCCCTCATCCTCATCGGCGCCTCTCTCCCGCTCTACTCCGTGACCTCCGCCAGCCAAACCCTCTTCCGCGCCGCCGAACGCATGGAGCTCGTCATGGGCGTCGAGACGTTCATCAACCTACTCATTCTCCTTATCAGCGTGCTCCTGCTACTCACCGGCACGACCGTTGTCTACCTGGTGGCCGTACTCATCGCCACCCAGGCCGTCTCCGCCCTCACCTGTGTCGTTGTCCTCAACCGCGCGCACATCCTCGCCCCGCCCCAGGACCCGGCCGGCGTGGACCTGCGCGACCTGTGGCGACGCACTTCGCCTTTCTTCTCGCTCTCTATCGTCGAAGTCCTGCAACAGCGCATCGACATCGTCCTGCTCAGTATCGTCGCGGGCCCTGCCGTGACAGGCATTTACAGCGCCGCCTACAACCTCGTGCGCATCCTGGTCAAACTCATCCAGAGTTTCTGGCAGGCGCTCTATCCCACCTTCAGCCGTCTGCACCACGAATCCAGTCCTCGCTATCAGACGCTCGCCGACCTCAGCCTGCGCTACGGGCTGCTCGCACTCCTGCCCGCTGCCGCCATTACGACCGGCGTCGCCGGCGAGTTGATTCGCCTCGTCTACACAGAGGAATACGCCGCATCCGCGCCCGTCCTACAAGCGCTGATCTGGACCACGCCGCTGCTCTTTGTGGCGACGTACGCCGTCACCCAGCTTATGGTGCAGCGTCGCCCGCAGCAGAGTGTTCTTGTGATCGGCGTGAATCTCATCACCGTTCTCATTGCCCTGCCACTGGCGGCCGCACGCTACGGCGCAAGCGGCGCCGCTTGGGCCTCCGTGCTCGCCGCCTCCGCCGGAACAGCAGCCGGACTCATTGCGCTCCATCGCCACGCCATCCCCGTCAACCTCAGCAAGTTGGGCTGGATCGGGGCAGCCGCCCTGGTCGCAGGCTTGCTGGCAGCGCTTCTGCCCCTGCATTGGCTCGCATGCGTCGTCCTCGCTAGCCTCGCCTACCTTGCGGTCGCCTGGTTCAGCCACGCATTTTCCGCCACAGACGTGGACCTCATCCGTCGCGTACTGCGCCCTGACTCCCAGTGAGTTTGTCACCCGTACGCGCCTCCGGTACAATTGCGCCAATACTGAGCCCAACGATGGGTGGACGGACATGCCGCGGCTGTGAACAATGACGGCGGCTATTGGTTTTTCAGCAGGTAGGCGAGTCGGTCGCCTGCCATTGTCTTGATGAGCGGTGCGCACGCCACATGCAATCTGGCGACAACATGCGGAACACGACGGCAAACGCGCAGGGCAAGCGCCCATTCGGCGCGCCTGACTCCTTCCGCGTCCTCATGATCGCGCCCACCAGCTTCTTCGCCGACTACGGCTGTCACGTGCGCATCCTCGAAGAGGCGCGCGTCCTGCAGAACATGGGGCACGTCGTAACCATCGCCACCTACCACAACGGCCGCGACCTGCCCGATGTGACCGTCCAGCGCACCATGCCCATTCCCTGGCGGCGCGAATACGAAGTAGGCTCCAGCCGCCACAAGGTCGCCTTCGACGCCCTCCTCGGCTGGAAGACGTTGAGCCTGCTCCTGCGAAACCGTTACGACGTCATCCACGCCCATCTGCACGAAGGCGCGCTCATCGGCCTCGTGCTCGGCCGATTGGCGTGTACGCCGGTTGTGTTCGATTTTCAAGGCAGCCTCACCGAAGAGATGCTCGACCACAACTTCCTGCAGCGAGACAGCCGGGCCTTCGCCCCGCTGCGCAAGATGGAGACCTGGATCGATCGCGAATCGCCCGTGATTTTCACCAGCTCCACATACGCCCAGAACATACTGACCGGCCAGTTCGGCTGCGCGCCCGCAGCAGATCCGGCCGCTGCCCGACTGCGTCAATACCGACGCCTTTCGGCCTGCCGCCGGCTTTGACGCCGAGGCCCTGGCCGCGCTCCGCACCCGTTTGGGCATACCCGCCGGGGCCAAAGTCATTGTCTACCTCGGCCTGCTCGCCGAATACCAGGGTACGGACCAACTGCTGGAAGCATTTCAGCGTATCCTCGCCGAACACGATGACGTATTTCTGTTATTGATGGGCTTCCCAGGCATCTTCTTCTATCAGCAGATGGCCGAAGACCTGGGTATCCGTCACCGAGTCGTTTTCACAGGACGCGTCCCCTATGAAGATGCGCCTATGCATCTGGCGCTGGGGGATGTGGCCGTCGCGCCAAAACTGAGTCTGACCGAGAGTTCAGGCAAATTGCTCAACTACATGGCAACAGCGCTGCCTACCGTAGCTTACGACACGCCCGTTGCGCGCGAATACCTAGGCGCTGCGGGACTTTTTGCGGCGCGGGGCGATGTGGCAAGCCTGGCCGAAACGCTTTGCGAAGCGCTGTTCCCATCACCGGACCACGCTGACGCCGTACGCGATATGGGAACGCGGCTGCGCCAGCGCGCGATCAGCCACTTCGATCTGGCGCGCAGCCGGCCACACGATTGTGGAAGCGTACCGTTCGTTTTTCCATACGCACGACCGTGATTCTGTTAGTCAGCCCTATGCGCTCACACGGAGGTAGTCCCATGATGCATCAAACGCTTCGACCCGGGAATGCCCGCAGAATTACCCGCATACGAACGATGGCGTTCGCCGCGATCCTATTGACAGCTCTCCTACTGGCAGCACAGTTCACGCTGCTGCCGCAAGTCGCCCGCGCTGAAACCGATGAAATCACCGTCCAGCGCGTCGGCATCAAGATAGAATATCCCGTTTCCGACGGCCCCATGAATGTCGCCTGGCAATCCGCCGGCCTTGGCTGGTTCACCTCTCCGTCCGAAGACATGGTCGGCGTCATCACGCGCAACTCCAACGTCGACGATGAACTCATTTCCGTCAGCATCCAGTATCTGGCCGAGCCAAACGGCAGCAAACCCTACGACATCGCCTACGCCGACGACACCGTCTGGTTCACGGCCCTGGGCAGCAACCGGCTTGGCCGCATCGACCTCACGTACAACGGGTCGACCGTGATCCCGGCGCCCACTCGTTACTATGACATGCCCTACGCCGGCAGCGGACCCTCCGGCATAGCCGTCGCCCCCGACGGCATGGTTTGGATCGTCTCCGCGTACCGGCCTCGCCTGTCCCGCTTCGATCCGGTCGCCGAGACTTTCACCGAGTGGTCCTATGCCGACAGAATCCCCGCCGGCAAGTCGGTCTCGACCGCGCGTACCCTGCCCGACATCGCCACGAACCACCCGAACCAGCTCTGGTTCACCGTGCCCGGCTCGGATATGGTGATGGGCTACGAGGTAGACATCGATGAGTTTTCCGTTCACACGCTCATCAACCCATTCTACGCCGCGCGCGAACCCGCCGGTATCGCCGTGGACAGCAAGGTCCACACTATCTGGGATGGCGGCTACCCCTGGGTGACGGCGTTCGCCTCCAACGTGGTCGGCCGCTACGCACCCGCCACCAACTCCGGCTGGGACTGGTACCAAGTCCCCACGCCCGACAGCGGTCCCCGCGGCGTCGCCTTCCAGGACAACGGCGCAACCTGGGACATCTGGTTCACCCAGGAAAACGCCGACAGAGTCGGCCGGCTCAGTATTCTCCCGAACTATGACCGCATCGCCGCCGTCGACCTGCTCCAACCCGCAGGCAGCCGGCCCCGCGGCATCGCCGCCGGCGGTGACGATACCATCTGGTTTGCCGAATCCGGCCGGCGTACTGTTTCCGAAATCCGTCCACCCTATTTGACAGTGACGCGACTTCCGCTCATTGTCACCAGTCCATAGCAGGAAAGCATGAATTCTAGCCAAACAATTCGATCCATATCCGCTCCGTCCTGGAAAACCCTTCGCAGCCCCTTGCTGCGCAGCGCATGGGCTCTGTTGCTCATCCTCGCGCTTCTGCTCGGCGCCCTGCCGGCCCAGTCCGCAGCCGCGGCCGAGCCAAGCACAACCCGCGCTGATGCCGTCGCGCCGGTACTCTATTTGCCGGCCATCGCCCAGGACCCGCCGACCCTCTGCCGCTTTGGCGTCAACAAGGACATCAAAGGCGTCAACATCGCGCCCCTTCGCACGGGCTGGTACCTCAACTACGGCGCAATGACCCGGGTCAATTCCGTGCCGCGTGGCGTCACCTTCATGCTTACTGTCCGCCTTACGCAGCCCGACCCGCTGACGAATGTCTTCGAATACTCCATCTGGTCGGACTGGAGAGCGACGACCGAACAGGAACTCCTGGATGTCATACGCGACAACCCTGGTGCGGAAATCTTCATTGGCAATGAGCCCGACCGCCGGGACCGCAAAGTGGGTGGCCAGGACGCCATCGAGCCCCAAGTCTATGCGATCGCCTACGAGCATCTCTACCATCTCATCAAGGGCGAAGATCCGACGGCCACCATCATTGCCGGCTCCATCGTTCAGCCCACGGAGATCCGCCTCGACTATTTGGACATAGTGCTGGCCGAGTACAAGAAAACCTTCGGCGCGTCCATGCCCGTAGACGCCTGGGCCACCCACAACTTCATTCTCAACGAAGTGCGCGGCGGCTGGGGCGCCGACATCCCTCCGGGCATTGACGCCATCAGCGGCTTGGTGATCGACGACGTGGACGAGACCATCAGCCTCGACCTGTTTACCGAACAAATCCAGCGCTTCCGGTTATGGCTCGCCAACAACGGCTACCGCGATACCCCTCTCTACGTCTCTGAGTACGGCGTGCTCTTTCCCGAATACCGGGACGGGGAGCCCTGGTTCCCGCAGTTCAGCCCGCCCGTCGTCAACAATTTCATGAACCAGACCTTCGACTACATGCTCAACACGGTCGATCCCAACATCGGCTATCCCGCCGACGGCAACCGCCTCGTCCAGCGCTTCTCCTGGTACAGCGTGTACGACAGGGACTTCAACGGAAGCCTGTTCACGGACGGCGGCGCGTTGACTGAAATGGGCAAGAACTACGCCGCCTACACTTCACGCTTAACCAGCCGAGACCGACTTCTACCCCGTGTCGTTTAGCGCTACCCAGGCTGGGACCGCGGTCGACCTCACCGCCCGCATTGCAAATAGCGGCAACGTCGGCGCGGACCACTTCGCCAACGTGCGTTTCTACAGCGGCGACCCTTCCGCGGGCGGCGTGCAGGTCGGCCCGACAACGCCCATCCGCCTCGCCGGCTGTGGCGAGGATATCACCGTCACCTACCGCTGGGACGCTGAGGATGCCCGGACAGACAACCTATACGTGGTGGTTTCGCCCGTACGCGGCGGTCGCGAATCGAACAACGCCAACAATAAGCTGCCGGTGGCGTCCGCTGCCGGCTTCATCGCCGCGCCAGCGTCCGCCGAGCTGGTCCCCGGCCCCTAGCGTGTTGTGAATGTAGAAGCTTCTCCCCAGCCGCCGGCTGCCCACGCGAGCAGCAAGACGCCGGAATCCGTCCGGCGTCTGCAGGAACTGTGGCGCTATCGCGGCCTCGTGCGCAACCTGGTCGTCAGCGAACTCAAGGTCCGCTACAAGAACAGCGCCCTCGGCTTCGTCTGGAGTCTGCTCAATCCGCTGGGCATGATGGTGGTCTTCACCGTCGTCTTCGGCGTGCTATGGCCCAACAACCAGATCGAGAAGTACCCACTGTTTCTGCTGTGCGGGCTGCTGCCGTGGAACTACTTCGCAGCCAGCGTCAACAGCAGCACCAACAGCATTGTCGCCAACGCCAATCTCGTCAAGAAGGTCTACTTCCCGCGCGAAGTGCTGCCGATCTCCAGCGTCCTGGCGCAGCTCATCAACTTCCTGCTCGCCTTCATCGTCCTCTTCGCGGTGCTGCTTGTCTTCCGCTCCAACCTCAGTCCGTGGCTGCCGTTGCTGCCTTTCGTCATCCTCATCCAGACCCTCTTCACGCTGGGCGTCGCGCTCTTCCTCAGCACACTCAACGTCTTCTACCGGGACACCGTCATCATCCTGGAAGTCGTGCTGCTGGCCTGGTTCTTCCTGACGCCCATCTTCTACTCGGTGGAGATGTTGCCCGCCAGTCTACGACGTCGCGGGCCTCACCGTCAATGTGCGCCGCATCTACTACATCGCCAATCCCGATGGCCTCCTCGTCAACATGTACCGCGACATGCTCTACTACGGCTATCGCACTGACCCGGACTTCTTCCTCCGCACGACCGCCACTTCGATAGTCATCCTCGGCTTCGGCTACTGGTTCTTCATTCGCTACAGCGGTCGCTTTGGAGAAGAAGTATGACCGTCCATCGCTTGCCGGTCCCCACCGAGGGCCGGCCGCTCGTCGAACTCCACAACGTCTCGCGCATGTTCGCCATGCGTCGCGACCGTAGCCGCTCCATCCAGGAACTCTTCATCCGCCTTTTCCGCCGGGCGCAAGAAGCCGCAGAATGTCTTCTGGCCCTTGCGCGACGTCACGCTGACCATCGCGCGCCGGCGACTGCATCGGCGTCATCGGGCCGAACGGTTCCGGAAAGAGCACGCTGCTCAAGCTTGTCACCGGTATCCTCGAACCGACCCACGGCGACATGCTTGTGGCCGGACGCCTCTCCTCCCTGCTGGAACTGGGCGCCGGCTTCCAGGCGGACCTGACTGGGCGCGAGAATATCTATCTCAACGGCTCCATCTACGGCCTCAGCCGCGCTCAGATCGACGAGCGTATGGACCGCATCGTCGACTACGCCGAGCTGGGCGAGTTCATCGATACGCCGGTCAAACACTACTCCTCCGGCATGTATGTTCGCCTCGGTTTCGCGGTCGCCATCCACACCGAGCCCGATCTGCTTCTCGTCGACGAGGTGCTGGCCGTGGGCGACATCGCCTTCCAGCGCAAATGCCTCACCAGCATCTTCCAGTTCCGCAACAGTGGCGGGACCCTGCTCCTCGTCTCGCATGACCTATCCACCATCCAGTCCATCTGCAATCGGGTCGTCTGGCTGGAGGATGGGCTCATCCAGGCCGAGGGCAACGCTACGGACGTCATCATGCACTACCAGCAGCACGTCGCCGCCAAGGAAGACGCCAAGCGCAACGACGCAAACCAGAGCGGCGCCGGCCTCGTCCCAGACCGGCGGCCCTCATCGCTGGGGCGCAGGCGATCTGAAGATCACCGGCGTCGAATTGTACGGTCCGGACGGTGAAGCCAAGGCAAACTTCTTCACCGGCGACGAACTGCGCATCCGCCTCCACTACCGCTGCTGCGCATCGTATCGAGAAGCCTGTGTTTGGTCTGGCCATCCACCACCAGAACGGGATCAACATTTTCGGACCCAACACCAAGTTCGGTAAACTCGAAATCCCGTACGTGGACGGAGAGGGCGTCGTCGTCTACACGATCCCGGAACTCCCGCTGCTCGAGGGCGGCTACGCCATCTCCGTCGCCGCCGTCAACGACGATGACACCGAAACGTTCGACTACCATGACCGCGCCTACACCTTCCAGGTCTATACCGGCGACCAGACTGCCGGGTACGGCATGGTCACGCTGGACGGAAACTGGCAGTGGCAAGCAAGCGTCGAACCTGAAACCGACTGCGCCCACAATCGAAACCGTGAGCTGACCATGCACGATAGAGCCGACAACGTAAGCAACGGGCAGCGATCTGTCCGGTCTGGACTTCGACTTCCTGCGCTACATGGGCGTGCGCCCGGACGCGCAGCGCTCTATCCAGGAATTCTACCTGCCCCACTTTGCGCAGTGCGACAACGTCATTGACCTCGGCTGCGGCGACGGTGACTTCGTCAAGTTGCTCATGGACCAGGGCATCCGCGTCACCGGCGTCGACTCCGACGACAAGGCGCTGGTCGCAGCGCAACAACACAATCTGCCCATTGTGCAGGACGACGTCTTCCATTATCTTGCGCACGCTCGCACCCGCCAGCGTCGACGGCATCTTCTGCGCCCATCTTGTGGAACATCTGCCCTACGAGCAGGTCGTCGACCTCGTCCACCTGAGCTTCAACGCGCTGACGCCCGGTGGCGTGATCGTGCTCGCTACGCCGGACGTGCGCTCGCTTTTCTCCCACCTGGAGATGTTCTACCTGCACTTCGGCCATGTCAGCTTCTACCACCCGCGCCTGCTCTGCTTCTTCCTCGAGCATGCCGGCTTCGTGGAACCGCAGTATGGCGCCAACCCGCAGACAGCGTCCCCCCTGCTGGCCGGCGCGCAGCAACTCGCCGCGGCTCCAGTCGACGCCCGCGTCGCCTATCTGCGCGAGATTCCGCCGCAAGGGAGTTCCCTCCTGCACAAGGCCAGCTACTCGCTCAAGCGACGGCTCGCCAGCTGGCTCGTGCAGCCGTTCCTGGACGACCTGACAGGCAGCGTCAACCAGGAGTTCGAGCGTACGCGCACCGACCTGCGAACGCTGGCCGCCTCGCTTCAGTCGCTCAATGGCCCCTTCGAATGCTACGCGATCGCGCACAAGCCGGTCGACACGACGCCCTCCACATGATGCATCTCTACTACCGGTTTCTGGATGCCGTCGCGCCTCCGCTCAGCATTCGCCGCCAATTCCTCGCCCTGACACGCCAAGTTCCCGGCGTCCTGCGCACAGAAGGAATCGCATCCGTCTGGCGGCGCACATGGCAGGCCCTGCACCAGTATCGAGAAACCGGCGCCCTCATCATCCCGGACCCGACCACCGTTCCCCCTGCGCCGCAGCCGGAACCGGAGCCCTACACCTATCGGCAGTGGATCTCCGCCAACGAACCCGCCGCAGACGACTTGTCGACGCAGCGCGCGCAGGTCACGCAGCTTGCCCGCCGGCCGCTCATCAGCATCATCATGCCCGTCTTCAACCCGCCCGCCTATGCACTGGAAGCGGCCATCGAATCCGTGCTGGCCCAGACCTATCCCAACTGGCAGCTTTGCCTCGCCGACGGCGCCTCCGCGGACCCGCACGTCGCCGCCGTTCTCGACAAGTACGCGAACGACGAACGCATCAGCGTCACGCGATCTGGCGCAGAATCTCGGCATCTCCGGTAATTCCAATGCCGCGCTTGCCGTCGCCGAGGGCGAGTTCGTCGCGCTTCTCGACCACGACGATACCCTCGCGCCCAACATGCTCTTCGAGGTGGCGACGCTGCTCAATCAACACCCGGAAACGGACATCGTCTACTTCGACGAGGACAAGCTCTCCGCCGACGGGACGGTGCGCGACCATCCGTGGTTCAAGCCGGATTTTTCGCCCGACTTGATGCTGTCCACAAACCTGCTCATGCATGGCGTTTATCGCCGATACGCTCATCGCCGAAGCCGGCGGATTTGACCCCACCACGGACGGTGCGCAGGATTGGGACCTTGCCCTGCGCTGCAGCCGTCGCACCGCCGCCATCCGCCACATCCCCAAAATTCTCTACCACTGGCGACAGCTCCCCGGCTCCGCTTCCATGGACGCTGCGGCCAAGCCCTGGGCCTTCGACGCCCAAGCTTCGCGCACTCGAACGACCATATCGAACAGACAGACGGTCGCCGGCCTAGCGTGGAGTTTCCAAGCCTGGGGCGGACGCGCATCCTCTGGCCGCCAACCGGCAAGCGCGTCTCCATCATCATCCCGACCAAGGACAAAGTCGCCCTGTTGCGCGCATGCCTGGACTCCATCGTCGCACACACGACCTATCCGGACTACGAAATCGTCCTCGTTGACACAGGCAGCGTCGAAGACGAGACGCGCGCCTACTATGACCAGTTACTCGCCCAACACGCCAACATCCAGTTGCTGCGCCTCCCCGGCCGCTTCAACTAGTCACGCGCAAACAACGCCGGCGCACGCGCTGCCTCCGGCGAGCTATTGCTCTTCCTCAACAACGACACCGAGGCTCTGGAACCCGGCTGGCTAGACGACCTGGCCGGGTGGGCATCGCGCGCCGGCGTGGGCGTCGTCGGAGCCAAGCTATTGCGCCCCAACGGCCTGATCCAGCATGCAGGCATCGTTATGGGCCTGGCGGGCCACGGCAGCCACATCTTCGAAGACACGCCCGAAGACACGTACGGCATCTTCGGATCTACGGAATGGTACCGCACCTACTACGCCGTGACTGGCGCCTGCATGATGGTTCCCGCCGAGCTCTTCCACGAACTTGGCGGCTTCGATGAGATCTACCAGATCGGCTACAGTGACATTGAATTCTGCCTGCGCGCGGGCGCGGCCGGCCATCGTACCGTCTACACGCCGTTCGCCCGCCTGCTCCACAACGAAGGCAGTAGCCGCGGCTTCTACGTCCCACCCAGCGACGTCCTGCGCGCCTCCTGCCAGATGCTGCCCCTGATCCGTCAGGGCGACCGGCACTTCAACCCCAACCTCTCCACTCGCTTCCGCAAGCCTGCCCTAGCCCGCCCCGACGAACCGGACGCGCTCGAGTCGCATCGTCGAAATCATGCGCGCCTATCGGCATTTGCCGCCCCATTTGCCCGGCATTACGCCGCCGATCGAAGACGTGGAGCTGGCGCAGCCTCAGCCCTGGCCTCAGGCCAATGCATCGCGACCGGCTGCCTCGCTCGACGGGCTGTCGATATTGATTGCGTCCCACGACCTGAGCAGTAGCGGAGCGCCCCTCTTTGCCGCCAACCTCGCCAGAGAACTCACGGCCGCGGGTCTGCGCGTAACCGTCATCTCCCCGGAAGACGGCCCTGTTCGCTCCGACCTGGAATCCGACGGCGTCGCCGTACGAATCGCGCCCTCCATGCCCGACTTCCACGGCACGAGCCTGCTCACCCGCCTGGATGTGAGCGCACTGACGCGCGCAGTAGACGAACACGACATCGTCCTCGCCAACAGCATCGTCACATCCTTGGCAATCAACACGGCCACGGCCTTCCACAAGCCGAGCATCTTATGGCTGCACGAATCCCAGTTCGGCCACAAGATCGCGGTGCACGATTCCAGCGTGCGCGCCGCGCTGCGCGACGCCACACGCGTCGTCCTGCTCACGCCCTATCTTGCCGGCCTCTACCGCGAGTTTTTGTCGCAGGACAACACGGTAATCGTCCCGCTTGGTCTCAACGAGGCAAAGCTCGCCACGCTCGGCACGCGCCCGGACGAGGACGCACACCTTGCGTCCGGCAAGATCATCATTGTCAGCGTCGGCAGCATCGAGCCCCGCAAGGGCCAGGACTTTCTGCTGTCCTCGTTCTTGAAACTACCCGACGATGTCCGCGGGCAGATGGACCTTCACTTCTTGGGCAGGACAGTCGATCAGGAGTACGCCCAGGCCCTGCGCCAACAGGTAGACGCTGCAGCCAACATCCACTTCGCAGGCAATCTTGCCCATAGTCGCATCATGTCGTATCTTGACGCCGCAGACATCTTCGTGCTCAGTTCCCGAGACGAGGTCCTGCCCGCTTCCCTGCTGGAGGCCATGCACCACAGGCTTGCCATCGTCGCCACCCGCGCCGGCGGTGTGCCTGACGTCATCGACGACCGCCAGACAGGTCTTCTCGTGAAGTTCGGTGACCGCCGCGCCATGACCAATGCACTCAAGACGCTGGCCCTCGATGCAGACCTGCGCATCCGCCTCGGCGAAAACGCGGCGAATGCCTTCCATGCCCGCTACACCATTGGCTCGTTCCGGAACCGGCTCGCCGACCTAATCATGGACACGGCCAATAGTTCCGTCGCACCCGGGGCGCCGGAACCCGATGCCATACCCCCCGACGCCATGGTCGCCGCCGCCGGCGCACCTGAAACGAGTCGCACACAGACATGACTTCCCCGAACCCGCATACTGCAACGCTTCTCATCAGCCATGACGTCGTCGGGGATTCCATGGCCGGGCCCGGCATCCGCTATTTCCACCTGGCGCGTGTCCTCGCCAAACACGTCGACGCCACGCTGGCCGTGCCTGAAGGCTCCAGTGAGAACATTCCATCGCCCGGATTCAATGTCGTCCACTACCGCGGCGACGACTGGTCCACCCTCCAACCGCATGTGCAACAGGCGCGCACTTGCGTCTTCCCAAGCGTGATCGCGGACGGATTCCCGCAGTTGGCCGAGTCCGACGCCTGCCTGGTCGTGGACGGATATGACCCGCTCCTGGCGGAATGGCTGGCCGTACCCGGTTCGCCCGACGCCGGCGTATTCACCGCAGACTGGCAAGACCTCATGCTGCAACTCAACCGCCAGTACGCCATCGGCGACTTCTTCCTCTGCGCCAGCGAACGCCAGCGGGACTGGTGGCTGGGTCTGCTGGAGGCCAACGGCCGCATCAACCCTGCCACGCACCGTGCGGATCCGTCCCTGCGCAACCTTGTCGACGTCGTCGCCTATGGACTGCCCGAGCATGAGCCCGTTCATTCGCGACGAGGTTGTGAAGGGGGTCTGGGACGGCATCGGCGTCGAGGACAAGCTCCTCGTGTGGGGCGGGGGCCTCTGGCCGTGGCTGGACCCCATCACCGCGATCCGCGCCGTCGGCAAAGTTGCGGAACGGCGACACGACGTGCGCCTCATCTTCCCCGGCACGCGACATCCAAATCCCATCCTCTATGACATGCCCACGCGCCTCCCGGACGCCAGGCGCCTGGCCGGCGAACTGGGTCTTACCGGCTCGTCCGTTTTCTTCGGGGATTGGGTCCCCTACCAGGACTGGGCCAATCTTCTCCTGGAATGCGATCTCGCCCTGACGCTTCACCACGACGCGCTGGAGACACGCCTCGCCTTTCGCAGCCGCGTTCTCGAGTACATCTGGTGCGGCCTGCCCATCATAGCCACCCATGGCGACGCCACCTCCGAACTCGTCGACCGCTATCAGCTTGGCGCGGTCGTCGACTACGAGGATGTCGATGCCGTTGCCGACGCCATCGACCGCCTCTTGGACGAGGGCGACACGGTGCGAGGGGACGCCTTCGCCGCAGCGCGCCAGGACCTGACGTGGGAGAAGCTCGCCCGGCCGCTGATCGCCTACTGTCGCCAGCCCGCGCCCGCCGCAGACAGACAGCGTGTGGGCCCGGGACAGGAACGCGTCTATCTGCCCAATCCCTGGGAGCAGTTGCGTCACGAACGCGCCTACTGGGAAGCCCAGATCGACGCCTACGAAAGCGGTCGCTTCATGCGCACCATGAAATGGATCAACCGCCGGACGAATCGCTTCCGGCCCGGTCCAGCTCCCGAATCGCCGCCCGACCCGGAGCCATGACAAACGCCGTCCTCCTCATCAGCCACGACGTGGTCGGCCCGACTATGGCCGGACCCGGCATCCGCTACTATCATCTTGCGCGCGTCCTCGCGCCCCACGCAGACGTTACGCTCGCCATTCCGAATGCCTCTTCCGGCAAACTCCAGGACCCGCCCTGCGCCGTCGTCAAATATGATCCGGCGGACTGGAGTTCCCTGGCGCCGCATGCCGCCACAGCCGCCGTGTGCATCTTTCCCAGCGACATCGCCAACACCTTCCCCCAACTCGCACTCGTGGACGCACACCTTGTTGTCGACGGCTACGATCCCCTGCTCGCAGAGTGGCTCGCGCTCCACAGCAACAAAGACCCCGCCAACCTCGCCGACGACTGGCGCAACCGGCTCGCCCAGTTGCAGCGGCAGTATGCCCTCGGCGACTTCTTCCTCTGCGCATCGGAGCGCCAACGCGACTGGTGGATCGGGCTTCTCGAATCCAACGGCCGCCTCAACCCCGCCACCTACCAGGCCGACCCGTCCTTGCGCAATCTCGTGGACGTAGTCGCCTATGGCATGCCCGAAGCGCGTCCGGTACATGAACGAATCGTCGTCAAGGGCGTTTGGGACGGCATCGGGCCGGATGACAAGCTGATCCTGTGGGGTGGCGGGCTCTGGTCATGGCTCGACCCGGTCACGGCCATACGCGCCGTGGAGATCGTATACCGCCAGCGGCAGGATGTGCGCCTGATCTTTCCCGGCACGCGCCATCCCAACCCAAAGCTGTCCGCGCTGGCCACACAGCATCAGCGCGCACGCGCCGTTGCCGAGCGAACCGGTCTCCTGGACAAAGCGATCTTCTTCGGCGATTGGATTCCCTACGCCGACTGGCAGAGCCTGCTGCTGGAATGCGATCTGGCCCTCACGCTGCACTACGACACTCTCGAAACGCGACTCGCCTACCGCAGCCGCCTGCTCGAGTACATCTGGGCCCGCCTGCCCATCGTCGCGACGGAGGGAGACGCCGCCGCGGAAATCGTCGAACGCCATTCTTTGGGCCGCGTGGTACACTACGAAGACGTTGAGGGCGTCGCAGCAGCGATGATCGACCTGCTCGCGCACGGTGCATCCGCCACCGGTTTCGATGTTGCTGCACGCGACATGACGTGGCAGCGCGTCGCCGAACCGCTCATCGCCTACTGCCGCAATCCCTGGCGCTCGGCGGACAAGGGCGGCGACCGCTACAATCCCAGTCTATGGGCGCAACTGGAACAAGAACGCGCGCACTGGGAAGCGCTCGTGAACGCATACGAAAGCGGCCGATTCATGCGCGCCATGAACTGGATCGAGCGTCAGAGACGTCGATTCCCCACCGCAGACTCGTCCGAAGACTGAGATGCGCTGGCCAATCTCAATTCCATGATTCAAGCCCGTGTCACCAGTTGAGGTCATGCAACCACCCAACGACGTCGCCGTCATCATCCCCGTGCACAATGGCATGCAAGACCTGCCCGCCTGCCTCGCCGCGCTCAGCAAGCAACGGGACATTGCGTTCGACATCTTCGCCGTCGACGTAGCGTCCGTCGACGGTTCTGCGCAATACATCCAAACGGAATGGCCCACCGTCTGCCTGATGTGCAGCCCGGAAAGCGCGGGTCTGGTTCACGCATGTAACCTGGCCCTGAGCGCGGCAACCGACTACTCCGTGATTGTCCTGCTCCGCCAGGATACCGAAGTGCTTCCGGACTGGCTCGTCCATTTGGTGGCGCCCCTGCGCAACAACCCGTCTATCGGCATCGCCGGCAGCAAAATCTTGTTCCCAAACGGGACCATCGAGCAAGCGGGCGGCCGCATCGATAGCCGGGGAATCGGCCGCCCAATCGGCCACGGACAGCCGGACCGCGGCCAGCACGATGCACCGCGCAAAGTCGAGTACGTCAGCGATGTCTCCCTTGCCATCAGCCGTCAAGCCTACCAGGCCGTAGGCGCGCTCGATGAGGGACTCTCGCCCGCTGTCTACACAGATACAAACTGGGCGGACATTGACTGGTGCAGCCGTGTGCGCAGTGCCGGCTACCACGTTGTCTATGCACCCAAGAGCCGGTTGATCCGCAGAACCGCCGACGCGAGGGCAGACGCCGGCACATCCGCAACCGGAGACACAAATGCAGACGATGGGCCAGGCGACTTCTCCTTTCACCGCAACCGCCTTCGCTTCATCCTGAAGCATTGGTCCCTGCACAGGCTTGTCGATGACTTCATGCCCGCCGAGCAACGTTGGCTGGGCGCGCTAGGAGCGCACCGCCGTCAATTCAATGACGCACTGCATCGCGCCTACCTCCACCAACTTGTACATCTGGACGAGATCGTCGACGCCCGAGAAGAAGCGTTCGCCACAGACTCCGAGGAACTCCACGGTCTCGCCGCCGTACTGCTCAGCCTGCGCACCCTATACCCGGCATACGATGAACTCGCAGCAGGCGAAATCGCTCAGCCACAACCCCTCGCAGCCGCAACGACCGCGCCGCAAGGCGCGTTGGCGCACATGAGCGGCGGCGTACGGCAAGTCTGGACGCGGATTGCTCTCTCACGCCCACTTTCGCCCGTATCCCGTCCCTTGATGCGTATGTCCAATCAGCAACAGCTCGCCGAGACCCTCCTGACCTACGTACACGAAACCCACCGAGAACTTGCAGAACTAGCGCAGACGACGCAGGCGCAAGATATCTCGCCCCGCCAACGGCCGCGCACGCACGAATAGGCCCGCTGCTCGCCATGATGCGCGTACTCTTTGTCACCAACCACTTCCCGCCGGACTATACCGGCGGCGCAGAGGTTTCCCTTTACCACACCTGCCGTGGGCTCATGGCGGACGGCGTGGCCTGCCGAGTCCTGCACGTGAACAACCGGCGCACCGCGACAGACGATACATGCCAGGACGTGGACGGCATTCCCGTGCGCAGAGTACAGTTCGCCACGCGCTGGCCCTGGCAGGAGATCGTGGACCGCCGCATTATCGACGCCGTGCGCGGTGAGATCCGGTCCTTCCAGCCGGATATTGTGCACATCCACAACGTATCCGGATCCTCGCTTGCGCCCTATGTCGCCTGCACAGAGGAGGCTGTCCCGGCGATCGGCACGCTCCACGACCACTGGCTGCTTTGCCCGAACAACATACTCTACCGCGAAGATGGAAAGTCCTGCGATCCTGCCGCCGGCTCAAACGGCTGCGGACACTGCTTTCGTCGCTACGACTACTGGGCCGATATACCGGGGCGACGCGCGCTCTTTGCCAAATTGACGGCCAGCGCCTGCACCTTCGTCTCGCCCAGCCAGGCGCTGATCGCACAGCACGTCGCAGCCGGCTATTCGCCCTCTCGCTTTCGGCGCGTCCCCCACGGCATCGAAGACCGCCCCGTGCCTGCCGGCGCGTTGTCACCCGCCGTCGCACGCGCCTGCGAGGCCGCGCGCATGCGCCCTACGCTCTTATTCGCAGGCGGCGGCGTGGAGATCAAGGGCGCTCAGACGCTGATCCAGGCCTTGCCGGCACTTACGGCCGGCATCGACGACCTGCTCCTCATCGTCGCCGGCGACGGCGATGCCGAAACGCTGAAGAGCTTTCGCGGCTTCGGTCCATCTGTGTATGTTCTTGGCAAGGCGCCCTTCCTGCAAATGCGCGCTCTGTACGACGCCGCCGATTTGGTGCTCTTTCCGTCCGTGTGTCCAGAATCCTTTTCCATGGTGATCTACGAAGCGTTCCAGACCGGGACGCCCGCAGCCGGGTCCGCGATCGGTGCAGTCCCGGAGCTCGTGGCCAACGGACGCGGCTACCTCTTCCCGCCACGCGATGCCGGTGCGCTAGCAGCCAGCGTCACGACCCATTTCTCCAAGACGCCCGCCGAACGCAGACTCATGCGCCACGCCTGCCGCCTCTATGCCGGCAGCGAACTCTCCCTTGCCCGCCACGTCGCGTCCCTGCGCGCAACATACGACGAGGCCCTCCACTAATGCGCATCCTGCACGTCTGCCATCAATACTGGCCTGCCGTCGGGGGCGCCGAACGGTACGTCACCGAACTGTCGGAAGAGCTCGCAGCCCGCGGCCATCACGTCGACGTCTACACCAGCCGCTCCGAAGACTACATGTCGTGGTCAAACAAGCTGCCCCCGCGCCAAACAATCCGCGGCGTGGACGTGCAGCGCTTTGCCAGCCTGCCGCGCCGGCGTCACACTTGGCGCGCGCTCGACTTCGGCCTGCACGGCTATGCTCGCTCCGGCAAGTCCGGCTTCGAACCCTTCATCTTCTACGGTAACGGCCCCGTCTCACCGATGATGATGGCCGCATTGCTGCGTCACGTCCAATCATACGACCTGGTGCACATTACTTCCCTGCACTACGCCCACGCTTGGACTGCATTCAAGGCCGCCACGCTGCGCGGCGTGCCTGTAGCGCTCACGCCCCTCGTCCATATCGGCCAGCCGGAGACCTATGACACCGGCTACATGCGGCGCATCCTGCGCGACAGCCAGGTCGTCTTCGCCGTCACTGACGCCGAACGCGCCATGCTCGAGGCCGACGGGCTGACCGATCGCGCCGTCGTCACCGGCAGCGGTCTGCGCCTCGAGCAGTTCCCGCCGATTGACAGAGCCGCAGCCCGCGCGCGCTTCGGCCTGGCCGATGACGCCTTTGTCGCCCTCTTTCTCGGCCGCAAGACCGCCTATAAGGGTCTACAGACGTGTCTGGACGCGGTTGCCGCCATGCATACCCAACGGCCGCAAGCCGCATTCCTGGCTGTCGGCCCGGAGACCGACTACTCCCGTGGGCTCTGGGCCAGCCGGCCGGCCGCCGGCTGGCTCACCATGCGCGGAGCCGTGTCGGACGTAGACCGCTTGGCCGCATTGGCCGCCTGCGATGTGCTTGTCCTGCCCTCCTCTGGAGAATCCTTTGGCATCGTCTTCCTGGAAGCGTGGGCATACGGCAAACCCGTCATCGGAGCCAATATCGCCGCCGTCGCCTCACTCATCGATGACGGCAAGGACGGCTTCCTCGTCGACCCCCGTGACCCCGGACAGCTCGCCCAGCGTCTCGACCTCCTGCTCGCACAGCCGCACCTCGCACGCCAACTCGGCGAAAACGGCAGCCGCAAAGTACACACGCGCTACACCTGGCAACGCATCGGCGACATCGTCGAAGGCTCCTATGCACGCGTCTTGCGCCGCCATGCTACCGTGAAGGGATCGCCCGCATGCGCGTGAATCTAATCTCGACTGCCGCCACATATCCCGCCACTGACTCGTTGGCGCGTCTCGCAAGTGTACTCTTGCGTCGCGGCGATCACGTGCGGGTCCACCTGCCCCGACCCATCGCGGACCTGCCGCAACCCCTGCCCGACCTCATTGCTCACGAGGGCGCCTCATCTCCGGACCTACTTGCTTTGCCGCGGTTCCGCACGTCCGACCTATTCGTCTACCATTGCGTTGATTTCGACCCAATCCTGGAGACGCTTCACGGCCTCGAGCGCGGCGTCGTCGTGCTTTGGCCGCAGCCGTTTGTCGCGCTTGACTCCCCCCACGCGCTTCCGGACTACCTCGTGCGTCTCGCGAGCGCATCCGACCTGGTGGTAATAGACGATGCCCCTTCGGCGCGCGCCCTGCAAGATGCTGGAGCAGCGGAACCGCGCCGCCTGCCGCGTTGTACCGCCGGCCGTATCACTCGCACACTTCACGCCCGTCCCGCCGGATGCCGCCCTTTCTCGCGACCTGGGCCTCCTCGGCAAGCGAGTTCTCCTCACCATGCCGCCGGCCTGTGCAACTGATGATCTCGATTCCGCCCAATCCCTGTTGGCCGCAGTACGAGCGCAGCTCGACAACGCGGCGCTTGCCGTCGTCCTCCCACCGGCATCGCCCGCCCAGCTAGAATCCATCGCAACCGGCGATCACACGATCCTGCTTCCGCCTGTGGACGACCTACGCCCGTTCTATGGCATCGCCGACCTCCTACTGGCGAGCAGCCGCTGCGCAGAGTCCGGACAGCGCGCACTGGAGGCAAGGGCCTGTGGTACTCCTGTACTCTCACTGGACTCACGCGAAGATGATCTCACGCAGACAGTCCTCGAGTTGCTCACCGACGACGCAGCCTACAGCGCGGCTGTGCGCTCCAGCCTGAACATGGCTACCGATCACTCTCTTGAAGCCTTCGCCCAATCCTGGGGCGCTGTCATCGCCAAGGCCTGTGACTGGCTTCCCGTGCGCCTGACTCCCGACTGCGCTGCGTCGGGTGCATCAGATTCGCCCGTGCAGCCCGCCGGCGAAATCAAATCCGAACGGATGCCAACCGACCTGCTGTCCATCGACATCGAACAGCTTAGGACCATGGCCGCGGTCACGCTGCGTGACTACGAGGTGCGCTCGCCGACGCCGTTTTTCGGACCCTTCATCGCCTGGGTGCGCCGCAACCTCACATCTCATCTGCGCAAGCCTTATCTCGACCCCACCTTTGACCGGCAGGAAGCGTTCAACCTGCGCGCAGCCAACACGCTCGAAGACTTGGCCCGTACGCTGGCAGCCTACCGGCGCGCCCTGGCGCGGCAGCAGACGCAGCCATATTCTCCTCGCCCATCAACCGTGGACCCGCAGGTGATCAAACTCATCACCGAAGTCGAAAACCTCGTGGATACACTTGCCGTCGACGACGCGACGAGCGCCCAGGCGGACGTCATCCGCCGTGCACTAGCGCAGATCCGATACCTGTTGCACGAGCCTTCCGGCCCGACTGCCCCCTCTGCACAGGACTAATCCATGTCCCACTCACAGCAGCAACTCGCAATCGGCGTCGACGTAGGCGCGACCAAGATCGCCGCTGCCCTCGTGGATCGCGGCGGCGGCGTCATCGCCGAGCGGCGTACGGCCACCGCCCCGGCCGGCGGCCCATCCGCCGTGATCCAGCGCATCGCAAGCCTAGCCCGCGAGTTGCTCGACGACGCGCCGGCCCCAGTCTCCGGCATCGGCGTCGGCACCCCCGGCTACGTCGACCCTGCGGCAGGCGTCGTCACCAATGCGGTCAACCTCGGCTGGGACAGGGTCCATCTCGTGGACGAACTGCGCGCGGGAATCGATGCGCACCTGGATATCCTCGCCGAAAACGACGCCAATGTGATGGCCCTGGGCGAATACCACTACGGTGCAGCGCGTGCATGCGCCAACTTCATCTACGCCAGCATTGGCTCCGGCCTCGGCAGTGGCATTGTCGTTGACTGCCGGCTCGTCAGCGGCGCAGATTTCCGCGCTGCGGAGCTCGGTCATCTGTCCCTCGATCCTGCGGGGCGACAATGCGCCTGCGGCCTGCGCGGCTGCGTGGAGACCGTCGTCTCCGGCCCCGGCATCCTCGCCACCGCACGCGAGTTTCTGACGAGCGGAGCAACTTCCACGCTGGCGGACGAACCAGGCCTCACCCCGGAACAGGTTTTGCACGCCGCCCGGGACGGTGACGCCCTTGCCCTCGCCGTCTTTGACCACACAGCCAGTTGGTTGGGGCAAGCGCTCTCCGCCTGCGTGGCCCTGCTCAACCCCGAACGAATCATCATCGGCGGAGGCATGGGCCTTGCCGCCTTCGATCTGCTCACACCGGGCGTCCACGCCGAGTTCGAGCGCCGCATCATTCCGCTCAGCTACGCGAACCTGCGCATTGTACCTTCGCAGGTCCACTCCAGCGCCGTCGGCGCCTCATCCCTCGTCTGGCACTCATTGCAGGACAGCACGCCTAGACCGTCGAGTCGCCC
Organism: uncultured Chloroflexia bacterium; assembly: GCA_963752485.1. Taxonomy (GTDB): domain Bacteria; phylum Chloroflexota; class Anaerolineae; order Caldilineales; family Caldilineaceae; genus JASGTU01. Next base: position 405,887 of record CAVVYP010000003.1, on the reverse strand, counting down.
ATAATGCAGCCAGACGCGCACGCCTCGTCCAAGCCCGGCTCCAGGCCCGGCCCGCTCAGCAGGCAAGCATTCGCACATGGCCTGGCCGCCCTGACCCGCGCCGACACTCGCCTTGCCGCCATCCTCAAGCAACACGGCCCTCCGCCTTTCTGGACACGCGAACCCGGCTTCCGTACCCTGCTCCGCATCATCCTGGAACAACAGGTCTCCCTAGCATCGGCGCTCGCCGCCTTCCGCCGTGTCAATGCGCTCGCTGATCCCCTGACGCCGCAAGCGTTCCTCTCCCTCAGCGACGAAGACCTGCGCGGCGCCGGCTTCAGCCGCCAGAAAACAACCTACGGACGCGCGCTGTCGCAAGCCATACTCGACGGAGAACTGGATTTGACCGCACTTCTTGCGCTGGAAGACGATGCTGCGCGCGCCGGCTTGACCCGCGTGAAGGGCATCGGCCCGTGGACCGCCGACGTCTACCTCCTCATGGCCCTGCGTCGACCGGACGTCTGGCCCGTAGGAGATCTGGCTCTCGCCACGGCGGTACAAGAAGTCCTGGCCCTGCATGCGCGTCCAAGCCCGGAAGAACTCGAATCCCTCAGCGTTCCCTGGAAACCGTGGCGCGCCATTGCCGCGCGTCTCTTCTGGCACCACTATCTGAGCACCGTACGCACCAACCCACGGCGCGCCTTCAAGCCCCAAACAGAGTGAGGAACCCCATGGCCAACATCGTCGTCACCGGAGCCGCCGGCTTCGTAGGCTCGCACCTCAGCGAACAGCTTGTCGCCCGCGGCCACACTGTCACAGGCATCGACGCCTTCATCCCGTACTACCCGCGCGCGCTGAAGGAGCGGAATCTCACTGCCCTTCTACAGGATTCAAGTTTCCGCTTCCACGAAGCAGACCTGCGCAGCGCGGACGTACGCCCCCTCCTGGAAGGCGCAGACGCCGTCTTCCACCTCGCCGCGATGGCCGGCCTGCTGCGAAGCTGGCAGGAATTCGAAGACTACATGACGTGCAACGTCCTCGCTACCCAGCGGCTGCTCGAATCGGCCCGCGACACACAGATCCGCCACTTCTTCCAGATCTCTACATCGTCTGTGTACGGCCGGTTCGCGACCGGCGACGAGACCTCGCCCCTCGCCCCCATCTCGCCCTACGGCATTACCAAGCTGGCCGCCGAACATCTCTGCCAAGCCTACGCGGAAAACTATGACCTGCCCATCACCGTCCTGCGCCTCTTCTCCGTGTACGGACCGCGCCAGCGCCCCGACATGGGCTATAACATCTTCATCCGCTCCATCCTGCAGAACGAGCTAATCACCATCGACGGCGACGGTACCGATACGCGCAGCAACACCTACGTTGAGGATTGCGCGCGCGGTCTGATTCTGGCTCTCGAGCGGCCGGAGCAAAGCACTGGGCAGGTGTTCAACATCGGAGGCGGCGAGGAAGTATCCGTCATGCAGGTATTGGCAATCTTGGAGGAACTCTCGGGACGCGAGGCGCGGATAACCCACGGACCGCCTCGCCCCGGCGACCAGCGCCGCACGGTCGCCGACACGACCAAGGCCCGGCAACGCCTGGGCTATGACCCGTCCACGACGGTGGCAGAGGGCCTCGCCGCACAAATGAATTGGCAACGGCAACAAATGGAATCTGAGGAATAGCCGGGGGATTCCGATTGACCGGTAGTGTCTAGAGGTAGGCCCCTAGTTTTTCCTTGAGCACATTCGTCTGCGGCTCGGTCAGGTGACTTCCATCCGGGAAAACAATCGTTGGCACGCTGCGATAGCCGCGGTTCAACTCCATTACGCGCTGCGCAGCGTCGGCGTCCTTTGCTATGTCGATTTCACGATATCCGACCTGCATGGAATTCATCAATTGTTTGGCGCGCCAGCAGGCGGGGCACCATTTCGTCGTGTATACCACGATGCCGTCAGTGTTCTCATTCATTGTTGCCTCTTCCATTCACGTCCGGCGATTCTCTGCGATCAGCCACGTTGGTTTCGATTGCGTCGACTCCACCGGTGCAAGCCCGTCGTGCAGAGGTAGTGTACTCTGAACCTCTCACAATCAGTATATCGCACTCGCGGCGGACAACAGGTGAGGACGCGCACGTTGTGCAAGCGCCGCGCCCCGAACCGTCAAAGCCGCCGGACCCCATCTTTTTGAATTTCGCACGGCATCAGGTAGAGTGAATCCTAGCTTCACCGGTCGATCTCCCTCCTGGAAAGGCGCCAACATGACCACGCTCGTCTCGCCGCCCCGCACCTCGCTCACGTCCGCAGAAATGCGATCCATTGCCGCTGAGAATCGCGATCTGGCGGACGAGGTCCAAGGCGTCGTGCAGGGTGAAGTCCACTTCGACGGCTTCACACGTATGCTCTACAGCACGGACGCCAGTCTCTATCAGATCCAACCCATTGGCGTCGTGATCCCACGCAACAGGGAAGACGTCCAGGCCGTCGTCGAGATTGCAGGTCGCCGCAAGACGCCCGTGCTTGCGCGCGGCGGGGGCAGTTCTCTCGCCGGCCAAACCGTAGGCGCCGCCATCGTGCTGGACTTCAGCAAATATATGGACCGCGTCCTGGACCTGGACGTCGACGCGCGCACGGTGAAGACCGAGCCGGGGCTCACGGTTACCACGCTCAACAATACGCTCGCCCCACACGGTCTCATGCTTGGACCCGATCCCGCCAGCGCCGATCGCGCCACGATCGGCGGCAGCGCAGCCAACAACGCCACCGGCAGCCACAGCATCCTCTACGGCATGCTCGCAGACAACATCACGGAGACAGGCGTCGTCCTGGCAGATGGTTCGCTGGCCCGTTTCGGCCCCGTACAGCCGCAGGACCTGCCTGTTCTGGCCAAGCGCGACGGTCTCGAAGGCCGCATATACGCACGCATCCCTGCGCTTGTCCAGGACTCGCTGGACCACATCCTTGCCCACTGGCCCAAGCACTGGCGCCGCACCTCCGGGTATAGCCTGGACCGTCTTGCCGCAGCACTCCTCCCGCCCGACCAGCGTGCGCGCCTCAGTTTCGACTCGCGCTTCCGCCCTGCCATCTGCGACCCGCGCAACATCGACCGTTTCAATTTGGCCCAGATCCTTACCGGAAGCGAAGGCACGCTCGCCGTCATGACCGATCTCACGCTGCAGCTCGTGCCTCGGCCCACGCGCACGGCCCTTGCTGTCGTCCATTTCGATGACGTAGTCGCCGCCTGCGCAGCCGTCCCCGACATCCTTGAGACCGAGCCCAGCGCGTCCGAACTCCTCGACAAGCAACTCATGGACCTGGCCCGCGCACAGCCCGAATGGGCGCGCCGCCTGAACTTCGTCGAAGGCGACCCGGCGGCCGTTCTGCTCACGGAATACTATGGCGAGACAGAAGCCGAACTTGCCGCCAAGCTCAACGCGCTCCAGGCCCACCTCGCCAAACGCGGACACACCGGCGCGTTCATCCGCGTCACCGATGCCGCACACCAGAAGAGCGTCTGGTCGGTGCGCAAGGCCGGTCTGAATCTGCTCATGGGCCAGCGTGGCGATTACAAGCCCGTCCCGGGCATCGAAGATGTCAGCGTACCGCCTGAACGGCTCGCCGAGTACATTTCCGACATCCTCGCCTTCTGCCGCCAGCAGGGCGACATCCCGTCCGTCGCCGTCTACGCCCACGCGTCCGCGGGCTGTCTGCATGTGCGGCCCTTGCTCAACACAAAGACCGCACGCGGCGTCGAACTGCTGCAGATCCTCGGCTCCCACGCCTGTGACCTCGCCATGTCCTACGGCGGAACCATGAGCGGAGAGCACGGCGACGGGCTCACGCGCAGCCCGCACAACGCCAAGCTCTTCGGGCCCGCCCTCTACGCCGCGCTCCAGGAGGTCAAGCGCACCTTCGATCCGCAGAACCTGATGAACCCGGGCAAGATCGTCGATGCCGCACCGCTGACGCAGAATCTTCGCTTCGGTCCCGACTACCAGACCATCCAGGTCGACACGCTGTTCGATTGGAGCAGCGACGGCGGTTGGGCCGAAGCCATCGAGATGTGCAACGGCGCCGGCGTCTGTCGCAAGATCGACATCGACAACATGTGCCCCACGTTCATGGCCACACGTGACGAGGCCGACTCCACGCGTGGACGTGCCAATGCCCTGCGCAACGCCCTCGCCGGCCGTGTCCCCCACGACGAGCTCTTCTCCGAGGACACCTACGAGGTAATGCACCTGTGCATGGGCTGCAAAGCCTGTAAGTCCGAGTGTCCCTCCGCTGTGGACATGGCCAAGATCAAGTTCGAATATCTCGTCCACTATTTCGAGCGTCACGGTACGCCCATCTTCAACCGGCTCATGGGTCTGCTTCCCGTCATCAACGAGCTGATCTTCAAGACCGCAAGGCCGTTTGTCCCCCTAATCAATTGGGGCATGGGCACGCCGTTGGCGAAATTCGCCCTTTCGCTCATCGGCATCGACCCGCGCCGCTCCATGCCCACGTACGCCAACGAGACCTTCGAGAGCTGGTTCCGCCGCCGCTCCAAAAACCGACGCAAGGCTCCAGTCACAACGCACGCGCCAAACGGCCCCGTTATCATCTTCCATGACACCTGGGTCAACTACAACGAAACCCAGATCGGCGAGGCTATGGTGCGCCTGCTCGAAGCCGCAGGCTACGAGGTCTTCATCGCTGCCGGTCGCAAATGCTGCGGCCGCACCCTAATCACCGGCGGTCAGGCAAACAAGGCCGGCCCTTGGATCGACCACAACGTGGCGCTCCTCGCGCCCTATGCCAAACGCGGCATTCCGATCGTCGGCGTCGAGCCAAGCTGCATCCTCACCCTGCGCGACGAATACCTCGACCTGGCCAGCGATCCCGCTCGTGCGCAGATCCTGGCGCGGCAGGCGTTTACGTTTGAGGAGTTCGTAGAGCGCGAGTTGCAGGCCGGTCGCTTCCTCCCGCCTTGGAAACCGGGAACGGCCAAAGCGCTCCTGCACGGCCACTGCCATCACAAAGCCCTCGTCGGCAACGCGCCCACCGTAGCCGCCCTCTCCGCGGCCGGTTATCGAAGTGGACGTCATCCCCAGCGGCTGCTGCGGCATGGCGGGCAACTTCGGCTACGAAAAAGCAAACTTCGACCTCAGTGAGAAGATCGGCGACGAACGGCTCTTCCAGGTGGTGCGCAACGCCCCGCCGGACACAACCATCGTCGCCAGCGGCACCAGTTGCCGCCACCAAATCAAGGACTTCACAGGGATTCTGCCGCTCCACCTAGCCGAAGCCCTGGAACGCCGCTTGGCCGTCTGACCAGCCGCAGCCACTGTGCTGTCCGAACCCAGCGCAACCGGCGCACCGGCGCATCGCGTATTGCCAGATGGCGCACTTTGCGTACAATTCATTCCTGCGGGATGGGTCCCCTGGCGGCGCGTGAGCAGCATACGCCGGCGCTCGCGCTCCGCGACACCGTAGGAACAATGGACAATTTTCGCATGAATCAAGGCGGGTAGGCATGGACAACCGCATTCAGCGCTATTCCGTGCTTGGCGTGATCGCACTCTGCACGTTAATCAGCGCCATCCTCGCCGACTCCCTCCTTTCCGCCTGGAGCATCGAAGTCGGCGAACCGGTCGCCCGCGGCTGGGGATGGCTGCTCGGCAACGACATACAGACGTTCCGCACGCAGACGGTTGCCCTGCTCGTCGGTGTGGTGCTGATTGGGCTTTGCGCTGGGTGGGGTGTGGTTCTTTGCTGCGTCCGGCTATCGCCGGCTGCGCCGGGAACTCGCGTAGTCTGCGAGAAACCGCCGCTACTTCTTCACAATCGCCAAGATCTCGGTGCCGTACGTGTTCGCCTTCCACGGGCCGATCTCGCGTATCTGCCTGCAATTCGTCCACGTTCGACGGTCTGCGCTTGGCCACTTCCAACAGCGTGGCGTTCGACATCACGATCTCCGGCGCGACGCCACGCTTCTCTGCCGACGCAGTGCGCCACTTGCGCAGCCTGTCGAAGCGCGCCAGCACCTTCTTGTCAAGCATGTACTCCGGTCGGTTTGAGGGTTCCGGCAGGTCTGGGATCGGTCGGACCCGTCCCTCGCGAATCGTATCGAGCAGCGCTGCGCCATACCGCCGCACACCCCCTTCACCAACGCCGGGCGTATGCGCGATTTCGTCCAGTGTGGAGGGCTGCTGCTCGGCCATTTCCACCAACGCCTGGTTGCGCAACACCTTGAACGGTGGCGTATCGCGACGTTGCGCCTCACCCTCGCGCCAGTCCCACAGCGCCTCGAGTACGCCAAGACTTTCGCGCGGCAAGGTCCGCGTCTCCTTCATTTGCCACATCGTCCGCTCTGAAGGCTCCTTGCCCTCAAAATCCGTCTCCGCAAGCTGGCCAAAAGCCTCTTGCGCCTCCTCCCACCGGCCCGCAGACTTGAGTTCGGCAATGAGCTTGTTTCGCAACGGCAGCAGATAGTGCGTGTCCTTCTGCGCGTACACGATCTGCTCTTCCTTCAAGGGACGGATGCCCCAGTTCGTGCGCTGCATGCGCTTGTTGGAGACGACGCCGAACTCCTCATCCAGAATGGCGGCTAGACCAACCTTGTCCTTGCCCAGAATGCGGGCGGCAAGCTGTGTGTCGAACAGCCGCTCGATGGAGATGCCGAACTCGCGCTGCAACAAGAGCAGGTCATTGTCCGCCGCGTGCATCACGATCTCGCGTTCCGGCTGCGAAATCAACTCACCGAGGGGATCCATGCTATCAAGCGCCAGCGGGTCGACCAGAAAGTCTGCAACTTCACCACGGTCGTCCCCTTCAGGCTCCCCGTCTTGATAAACGGATATCTGGATCAGGCACACCTTGGGGAAATAGCTGAACAGGCTGTCGCTCTCCGTGTCCAGCGCAATCACGCGCTTGTCGCGCATCTGCTCGACCATACGGCTCAAACCGGCCCAATCGTCGATGAGTACGGGGGAATCCAGCTTCTTGTCTGCCATCTAGCGGTTGCCCTGTTCCGCCTTCCTTGGGTAGAATGAACACAGAATACACGGGCGGAAATTCGCGCCGTGCCGCCATACTACCCCTGCGCGTGCGGTGTGTCAAAAGCGCCGCTCGGCACAGGTCCACGAACAGCAATACCGGGTGACAACACCATGCCGCAAGAACACAACTCTTCATTGCCCCGTAGCGCGTACTCGACCAGTAAGGCGCTGCCCCGCGACCATGGGCGCAAGGGAAACCGCTTCCACAAATGGCAGGCGAGCCGAACCGGACGATGGTTCCTCGTCCTGTTCACCGCCGTCGCACTCCTCCTGCCGCATCCCGGGCTGGCGGCGGCGCCCAGCGACGCTTCACATAGCGACGCGCCCGATCCCGTGAAGCAGGTCGGCGCTACGCATATCCGGGCGACCGACTGGCCTGCGATTGCCCTGCAGCCGATGCCCGGCTCGTACGTCAATCCCGTGCATATCAGCAACGCTGGCGACACGAGCGCACGCCTGTTCGTCGTAGAAAAGAGCGGGCTCATTCGCATCGTCCGGAACGGGCAAGCGCTGCCGGATGCCTTTCTCGACATCAGCGACCGCGTCAACTCCGACTGTGGCGAATGTGGGCTGCTCAGCGTTGCCTTCCCGCCCGACTTTGAAAGCGGCGGCTACTTCTTCGTCTACTACACCGCCATCGAAGATGTCGCCGATCCCGAACCCGAAGACAACGGCAGAGACAGCGGAAACGACACCGTTATCGCTCGCTTCCGCCTCAGCGCAGACCCCGACCGCGCCGACCCTGCATCCGAGGAGCGCATCCTCGTCCGCAACCAACCCTACGTCAATCACAATGGCGGCCTTCTTGCCTTCGGACCGGACGGCTATCTGTATGCTGGCCTGGGCGACGGCGGGGGCGGCGGTGATCCCCTGGGAAACGGCCAGCGCACCAGCACGCTCCTGGGCAAATTGCTGCGCCTGCAGGTCACTTCCACGGGCGCATACTCCATCCCGTCGAGCAATCCTTTCATCAACTCGCCATCTCACCGGCCCGAAATCTGGGCTCTCGGGCTGCGTAACCCCTGGCGCTTTGCATTCGATCGACAGCTCGGCGATCTCTTCATCGCCGACGTAGGGCAGTCAGAGTTCGAAGAAGTCAACCACCAGTCCGCTGCCAGCGCCGGCGGCCAGAACTATGGCTGGAACATCATGGAAGGCGCCGTCTGTTACGACGCCGCTACGTGTGACCAGACCGGACTCACCCTGCCCGTCCACCAGTATGGTCACTCTGAACCGCCCTGTTCCTCCGTCACGGGCGGCACAGTCTATCGCGGACCCCGCCTGGCATGGCGCGGCGTCTACTTCTTCGCCGACTACTGCACCGGCCGCATTTTCGGTCTACGCAGGTCGGCAGGCGTGTGGGAATCGGCCGAGCTGCTGGACACGAACATCTCCATCACAAGCTTCGGCGAAGACGAGGCCGGCGAACTCTATCTGGCCGGGCGCGCCCCGGACGGTACCGGAGAGTCGGCCGGCGTGGTGTACCGACTTGCGCAGTCCGACATCTTCTTTCTGCCCACGCTGCTGAACGCCCAGCCCGAATGAAACCGGCCAATCGGCAATGATCCGCATTCTCTATCGACACCGCAGCGGCACTATCGTCGAAGACTGTCCGCTCGAGCAGTTGCCCGCCGTCCTCAAGGATCCCCAGTCCCGGGTCTGGGTCGACCTATCGTCGCCCACGGACGAGGAGTATAGACTGGTCTTGGAAGAGGTGTTTCACTTCCATCCGCTGGCCATCGAAGACGCCATCCAGGATGTCCATGTGCCCAAAGTGGACGACTACGGCAGCTATCTCTACCTAGTCTTCCACACTTTCGGTCTCGGCGACGAGCCCATGGACATCGAAAGCCGGGAAATGGACATCTTCCTCGGCGCCAATTACCTCATTACGGGCCACGTGTATCCCAGCCGCACGGTCGACTCCATGTGGAACGTCGATTATCATCGCCAACGCGGGCTTTCACGCGGGGCCGCGATGCTGCTCTACGAGCTCCTCGACCGCCAACTGGACAACTACACTCCACTCCTGGAGGAATTCGAAGACCAGGTCGAGAATCTGGGCGATGAGATATTCACGTCGACCGTCCGCGATGATAACCGTCTACTCAATGAAATCCTTACCGCCAAGACCAGCGCATTGCGCTTGCGCCGCATTATGCTGCCCCAGCGCGAAGTGCTCAACCGTCTTGCCAGAGGCGACTACGCGGTGATTCCCCAAGACGCACGCATCTATTTCCGCGATGTCTATGATCATCTTGTTCGCTTCAGCGACATCGTCGAGAGCATGCGCGATCTGGTCAACAGCACCACGACCACGTTTCTCAGTATCACCAATAACCGGCTCAACGAGATCATGAAGGTGCTGACCATCATTTCCACCATCTTCATCCCGTTGAGCTTCCTCGCCGCCGTCTATGGCATGAACTTCCACTACATGCCCGAACTCGACATGCCGTGGTTCTACCCGGCCATTTGGACCTCGTTTTTCCTGATCGCAGGCGGCATGCTATTCTATTTCCGTCGTCGCCGCTGGCTGTAGTTCGCCCTCCACAGGTCCCGGGCTGCAGAATATCGCACCGATCCACGCTGCAGGATCCGCTGTGAAGCCTGAGCAAAAACCCGTTTCCGCCGCAAACTCCAATGCCCGCCGCGATACCAAACACGCGCGCAATGACCATTCATCCGGCGGCGTAGCGTACCGGCCCGCTCCAGAAGGCAAGGGCTACCAGATTGCGCTCATCGCCACCCGCGGCTGGCGTCGATGGCAACTGCCCAAAGGCTCTGTAGAGGCAAACGAGACAAGCGAACAGACTGCCATACGCGAGGTGGAAGAAGAGGTTGGTCTACGAACCGCGCCGGACAGGTTCTTGCGCAGCATCGAATACTGGTACTGGGACACTTATCGCCGCACAACGCCGGAACTCGTCCACAAGACCGTCGACTTCTACCTGCTGCGTGTCGTCAGCGGCGCCCTCAGCGATTCCTCACACGAAGTCGATGGCGTAGGCTGGTTCACCCTCGAACAGGCCCTGGAAAAGCTGACCTTCAAAGGCGAAGTCGAGGTCGTGCGTTCGGCACTGGCCACGCTCAGCGGTAAGAGGCCGTCGTCCGGCTAGCGCAGATTCCCGGTTGCTTTGCCGCTGTACCCCGTCAACTCCACATAGCCCTTCCCGGTGACATCCTCGCCGCCCATCTGCCCGGCAGCGTCCACCGCCCCCTCCCAATACGTGTAGCTCCCCGTCATCTCCTGATCGCGCAGCAGCGGCGTCAACGTCAATTCAAGGTCGCGCCCAGGAATGGTGATCCGCCATCCTGACGGATACGTGACGTCGGTCGCGGGGCTGGTCCACTCGTCCAACGTTTCCAGCTCAAACTCGCCGGCCCCAATGGCGAATTGCTCCCCCTCCGGCGTCACCAGCGTGCTCTCAAACTCCGGCAGGCGCCCGCCGTCCTCCGTCCGCACCTGCGCCAGCATCAGCACGGCCCCATTGTCCAACTGTGCGCTGAACCAGTCCCATCCCACCGCATCCTCGCTCAATGCGCTCGTACCGTATTCGTGATCCATCCAGCTTACGCCGCTCACATCCACGGTACGGCCGCCTATCGTGACCTGCCCCGTGGTGTCAAGCCCCACGAGGCTGTAGTAGTAGCTGGCGTTGCCCGCCTGCGGGCCCTTCTGGCTCAGGCCACGGTTGCCATGCAATACCGGCTCCCGCGTCTCCCGCAACAGAAGATCGACTCGTACATCGTTGCCTGCCTCGTCCACGTCGGCGGCCGACATCGCAACCACGCCCGGCTCCATCGTCTCCACACGCCAGTCCTCCAGCCACACGCCCCACGCCGGATCCTGAGAGACGCCTGCCAGTCCTGCGCTGCCTCGGCTGAAGCGCTCGAAATCAGGATGCTCCCCCGCCGCCGCGTCCGTCACCGCAAAATGCGCCATATACACCTGGTTCGTTGCCCAGTCCGATGCCCGCTCTGGCATGTGGGGCGTCAATGCGCTGCGAAAGAACGTCAACTGGTAGCCAAAGTCCTCGCCTACTTCGTCCGCCAGATTCCCCGTGAAATACCACCACTCCGTCTGATACTCCGAATGCGCGCCGTGATCATCCGGAAACGCAAACGCCACCGGCTCATATGCCCGCGCGAAGCCCGCATCCGCCGGCCCTGACAGCGCCTCCACGGCCGATAGGGCGGGCGCCTCCTGTGCAGCGTCCGCCGCACAGCCCGTCAACAGAAGAGCCGCGCCCACGCTCACGGCAATGGCCCGCACAACGTGCTTCCAAAGACCGACCCAGCCAGCAATTCTCACTACGCCACCTCGAAAGTTCGCATACGCACTACCATTACCCCCACCGGTTCCCTTCACACGCATCGTATACCGAACCGCCCGGCCGTTCTGTCATCACCCGCCCCATCCGGAAGCTTGGCGAAGAACAGTCGGGTCAGCGCCAGTCAGCGTCCGATGCAGATATCTGCGCGCCGCGCCGATCGACTTGCAGGCCGCGCCTCAAGGCGGTAGACTAGGCTACCGAACCGGCACCTCTCGGACCGAAAAGGAGTCGCCCAGTGAACGTCCTAGGAATCGACATCGGAGGCAGCGGCGTCAAAGGCGCGCCCGTCGACGTCACCACCGGCGAACAGATCGCCGACCGCTTCCGCGTGCCTACGCCCCAACCCGCCACCCCGGAAGCCGTCGCCAAAGCCGTCGCCGAAGTCGCCCAGCACTTCGACTGGCGCGGCCCCATCGGTTGCACCTTTCCCGCTATCGTCCAGCACGGCATCGTGCATACCGCCGCCAACGTCGACGACTCCTGGATCGGCGTTGACGCCGTCACACTCTTCGAACGCGCCACCGGCTGCCCCGTCCGCGTGCTTAACGACGCCGACGCCGCCGGCCTCGCAGAAATGACGATTGGCGCAGGCAAGCACCGCGACGGTGTCGTCATGATGCTCACCTTCGGCACTGGCATCGGTTCAGCCATCTTCGTGAACGGCCAACTCCTGCCCAATACGGAGCTCGGCCATCTGCAGATCCGCGGCAAAGACGCCGAACATCGCGCCGCCTCCCGCATCCGCAAAGAAGAGGGGCTCTCCTGGAAGAAGTGGGCGGAAAATGTGGACGAGTACCTCGACCATCTCGAGTTCTTCTTCTCGCCCGATCTCTTCATTATCGGCGGCGGCGTCAGCAAGAAGCAGCACAAGTTCTTCCAGTACCTGAGCACCGCGCGCCGAAATCGTACCTGCGCAACTGCTCAACGAAGCCGGCATCATCGGCGCGGCCATGGCCGCCCGCGACCTCGCCAACGACGTTTGACACGGTTGACTCGCCGATGCCCGCGCCGCCGTTCGACCAACAGGTCACGTTTCTGCACACGGCTGACCTGTCAGCCACCGCCGCCTTCTATGAAGATGTGCTGGAGTTGCCGCTCGTCCTCGATCAGGGCGCCTGCCGCATCTACCGCGTCAGCGCAGATGCGTTCGTCGGCTTCTGCGACAGCGGCGCAACACAGGGAAAGCCTGAAGGCGTCATCCTCACCCTCGTCAGCCAAGATGTGGACGGATGGTACGCACGCCTGAAAGAACGAGGCGTCTCCTTCGAGAAGACGCCCGCGCACAACCCCAGATTCAACATCTACCACTGCTTCTTGCGTGACCCCAACGGATACCTGATCGAGATCCAGAGCTTTCTCGACCCTACCTGGCCTTCACCCTCCACCGCGGCCTGAGCACGACGCCGCAAGTTCACAACCAATACGTTCCGGGCCAGCCAGTCATCCTGAAGGCAGTGAGGAATCCCCGGCCTCGGCGACGACAATACCAGGACCTGTCGTAGCCGGACACGGTCTCTCACTCAATCACAATCTTGTCCAGCCCCTCCTCCGGCGGCGGGAAATCCATGTTCAACGACTCCAGCGCGTCGATCACCGCCCACGACACGACCAGATTGCGATACCATTTCCTATCAGCGGGCACGATATACCATGGCGCGTACTCGGTGCTTGTCCGGCTCAACATCTCCTCATACGCCTTGATGTAGTCCGGCCACAATTTGCGCGCATCCAGGTCGGCTTTGTTGAACTTCCAGTTCTTGTGCGGCTCGTCGAGCCGCGCCTGCAACCGCTCCGTCTGCTCTTCCTGGCTGATGTGCAAAAAGAACTTGAGGATCGTCGTGCCCTCGTCGGCCAACATCCGCTCCCACTTCTTGATGTGGTCGTAGCGCTTGCCCCACACCTCCGGCGGTACCAGATTCAGCACCCGCACCACCAGCACATCCTCGTAGTGGCTGCGGTTGAAGATCGTCATCACGCCGTTGCCCGGCGTCTGCTTGTGCACCCGCCACAAGTAGTCGTGCGCAAGTTCCTCGTCCGTGGGCACGCCAAAGCTTGCCACCTTCACGCCCTGGGGATTCACGCCTTCGAACACATGCCGGATCGTGCCGTCCTTCCCCGCCGTGTCCATGCCCTGCAGCACGATGAGGACCTTCTGCTTCCCTTCCGCGTAGAGCAGCTCCTGTAGCTCCTCCAGTTTCTTGTTCAGCTCCAATAATTCCTTGTTGCCCGCTTTCTTCTTGCCGTCGAACGCGCTTTGATCTCGCGTGTCCCACTCCGACAGCACGACGTTCTGTCCGGGCTTCACTCGGTATTGTTCCATCACGGGAGCTTCCTCTCTGGTTCTGATTCACCAACTGTAGCGCCGTATCGTGCGCCGCCGGGACCAAGGCGCCTATGCGCAAGGGGTCAGGCGCGACTATCCCGGCCTTTGATGCTCTCTTTGTGCAGTGCTGTTTGTGCGATGCTATACTGTTCCAGGCTTGCGCTGGTGCGCGCTCCATTATACATGCGAGCCATCCAGCATGCGAGTGTACCCCAACCTATCACGCCCGCCACGCGAAACGACGCGCCCGTTCATGCAGCTACTCACCATATTCGTCAACGTCCTCGTCCCCGTGCTCACTGTCGCTCTTGTCGGCTACATCGCCGGCCCGCGGCTCGGCATCACCGGCAGACCCCTCTCCCGCATCGCCTACTACGTGCTTGCGCCGGCCTTCATCTTCAATCTCTTCAGCGAGGCCGACATCGAACTCGCGCTGGCCCTGCGCATGGCCCTCTTCATCGTTCTCGTCACCACCGGCTGCGTGCTCGTCGCGCTGGTCGTGGCCCGCCTGATGGGCCACCGCGGGGCGATGGTCTCCGCCTTTGTCCTGGTCACAGCCTTTGGCAACGTGGGAAACTTCGGCCTGCCCATCATCTCCTTCGGTCTTGGCGAAGAAGCCCTCGTCCACGCCTCCGTCTATTTCCTGATCCTCAGCCCATACGGTTTCCTCATCGGCGTCACGGCCGCCGCCTGGGGCCGAGGCGGTGCCGGGCGCGCCATGCTTTCCGCGCTCAAAACGCCCGCCATCCTCGCCGCTATCCCCGCCGTCATCGTCAACTGGCTCGGGCTCTCCCTGCCCCTCGTCGTGCAACGGCCGATCTCCCTGCTCGCCTCCGCCATGATCCCAATCATGCTGCTCACGCTCGGCATGCAACTCGGTTCCATGGGCCGCCCCCGCATTGGCCTCGACGTCATCGCCGCCAGCAGCGTTCGCCTCCTCGTGGGCCCGGTGTTGGCGTTTGCGCTGGCTGCGCTCCTGGGCATGTCGGGCCTCGCCGCGAGGCGCCGGCATCCTCCAAGCTTCGATGCCTTCTGCGGTCTTTGCCGTGCTGATCGCCATGGAGTACGACCTCCTGCCCGATTTCGTGACCACGACGGTCCTCTTCTCCACCCTCGCCAGCGCCGTCACACTCACAATTGTGCTCGTCCTCTTGTAGAGGAACCGGGTGCAAGCCACGAATCGCCCTTGTCGAAGTGGTGAACTCACCTCTCCTGGACCGCGGCGGCGTGGACGAAACGAAAGAAATCCGAAGAAGCCGGCCCGATCCCCTAGATCGGCGTCCTATCGCAATACTTGCGCCCTCCGCAGGAGTTTCACATGGGGTAAGGCGAGCTTTCGCTGTCAGCCGCACAGGCGCCATGCCCGCCAGAGCATCTGCGAAATTCAGCCCAATCAGTCTCGATCTGCGTCCGATCTCCAGTGACAGAAGTCAAACTCGAAATACCTGGCGCCATCTGCGTTCTGTTTGAACACACCCAACGCCGGTGCTATACTGCACCGGAACCAGACACCCGCCCACAGTATGCCGAGGCGCCCAGCCATGTCCGCCAAAAATCGCAACGTCGTCTATTCCACCGACCCCGACGAAGACTCGCCGGCGCCAGGCGAACCGGCGCTGCCGCAAAACCCGGCCGCCGCACTCCCACCCTTCAGCACAACTCGCCCGTCCGCGTCAGCCTCGACCGCAAAGGCCGCGGCGGCAAGTCAGTCTCCGTGATCACCGGCGTCAAGAGCCCGTCCAAAGGCAAGCAGGCTCTACTCAAACACCTCAAGAGCAAGCTCGGAACCGGCGGCTCCATCAAGGGCGACAATCTGGAGATCCAAGGAGACCGCCGCGACGACATCGTCGCCATGCTCAACGAACTCGGCTACAAGGCGAAGCGCGCCGGCGGCTGACGTTTCGCAGCATCAAGCGCCTCCATACGATCCCATGCGATCCGAATACGAAAGGGACGCCGTCATGGCGTCCCCTTGATTCTGCCCTGTGGCGGTGACGACGTCTCAGCGCATGTCCTGGCCCAGGCTGGACCCGCTGGCCAGCTTCTTGCGCCGTCCAAACGCTTCTGCTCCGCTGTACGCGTGAATGACCACATTTCGCCCCACTGTAAATTTGGGCGGCACCACGCTGCCCTTGCCCACCAGCGTCAAGCCCGTGTTGATCTGCTCCGGCGCGTCGCCGTTCGGCGTGTTGTCGTCTCCAGAACCGACCTGCGCCTCCGCGCCGATGATCACATTCTTGTCCACGATGCAACGGTCGATCGCCGCCCCGGCCTCTACCATCGTGTCGTTCAATATCACGCTGTCGCGCACAACGGCGCCCTCGGCCACATATACGCCCGGCGACAACACGCTGCGCTGTACCACGCCGTCCACTCGACAACCATTGGATAGCAGATTCCCGTCCACTTGAGCCCTCGGTCCGACCTTACACGGCGCACGCTCCTGGCTCCGCGTATGCACTACCCATTCCGGATTGTACAAATTCAGCGCCGGGTCCTCCGCCAACAGACTTACGTTTGCTTCCCAATATGCCTGCACCGTGCCCACATCCGCCCAATAGCCCGGAAAGGCATGGGCGAAGACGGTGTAGTTGCCGTCCAACATCGCCGGCAGCACATCGTTTCCGAAGTCCACGTAATCGGTGTCGTCCAGTACCTCCACGAGCGTGTCCTTGCGGAAGATGTAGATACCCATCGACGCCAGCGTTTCCCGCGTGCGCTTCGGCTTCTCCTGGAAGCCGTCGATGCGGTTCTCCGATCCCACGGACACGATCCCAAAACGATGCGTTTCATACGGATTCACGCGCCGCACCGCCACTGTCAAGTCGGCGTGGCTATCGATATGCTGCCGCAGCATCGGGCGATAGTCCATCAAGTAGATGTGGTCGCCCGCCAGAATCAGCACATGCTCCTCAGACTGCAACTGTACGAAATCCAGATTGCGCCGCACCGCGTCCGCCGTACCCAACTGCCAATCGCCATACGGCCCACCCCGATACGGCTGCAGCAGGCGCACACCCCCGGACGCGCGGTCCAGGTCCCATGGTTTGCCAATTCCAATATGATCGTTGAGGCTGCGCGGACGGTACTGCGTCAGCACCGCCACATTGTATACATTGCTGTTCACGCAGTTGCTCAACGGAAAATCAATCAACCGGAACTTGCCGCCGAAGGGCGTCGCAGGCTCCGCGCGCACCTCCGTTAGCACACTCAGGTCTTCACTGGAACCGCCGGCCATAATCATGGCAAACGCAGTTGTCATGGCGTACCGTCCTTCTTCACTGTACTTCGTTGTGCGTTGTCTCTGCGCTTCATCGCCGCATCGCGTGCCTGCGGCGCGTACCCGTGGTCCATTGTTGAGGCGTTCGACTCTGGAGCCGCGTTGCTCTCCGGCTAAATCGTCTGACCGTCGACCACCACGCCGTCGGCCGGGAAAGCGCTCTCGTCGCGCCCACTATTGATCAAGACATTTCGGCCGATGTGTGCGCCGTCCGGAATAAATGCTCCCTTGCCAATCACTGTGATCCCGGCCGAGAGTTTGTCCGGCATTTGCACATTGGCGATCGATTCATCCCCCGTGCCGACTACTGAGCCGGTCCCGATCATCACCTCTTTGTCGACCACCACCTTGTCCAGCAGCGCTCCCGGGCCAATCCACGTGTCGTTCATCACCACGCTATCTTTCACGACCGCCCCGGGACTCACGTATACGCCCGGGCTCAGCACGCTGTTGCTCACCACCCCGCGGATCACACAGCCATTCGATATCAGGCTACTGGCTACCTTCGACTGCGGCCCCATCTTCACCGCCGGTCGCTCCTCATCTTTCGTGTGGATTGGCCAGTTGTCTGTGTACAGGTCCAACTCCGGATTCGGTTTCGCCAACTCCAAATTTGTCGCCCAATACGAATCAATCGTGCCCACATCCACCCAATATCCTTCGAAGCGATACGCGTGCACCCGGTCGGCGGCGGCCAGCATGGCCGGAATCACGTGGTTGCCGAAGTCAGTGCGCGGTGCATCCGCCGCGCCTTCGGCGAGTCTTTGCCCCATCATCCGCGCGTTGAAGACATAGATGCCCATCGACGCCAGGTTGCCCTTGTCACGCTCCTTAGGCTTCTCGTGAAACTCGACGATCCTATTCTCGTCGTCCACCTGCATAATGCCGTATCGATATGCCTCCTCAATCGGGACCGGCATCACGGCGATGGTCAAGTCTGCGCCAACCGACCAGTGATACTCCAACATCGGCCGATAATCCATCTTGTAGATGTGGTCACCCGCCAACACCAGCACCGTATCCGCGCGGTGTTCCGCCACGAACTCCATGTTCTGGTTGATGGCGTCCGCTGTGCCCCCATACCAATCGTGCCCGCGTCGCGCCTGATACGGCTGCAGCAGGCGCACACCCGCCGCGGCTGCGGTCAAGATCCCACGGCTTACCGATGCCGATATGTTCGTTCAGGCTGTGGGGCCGATATTGGGTCAGAACGCCCGCCGTATAGATACCGCTGTTCACGCAGTTGCTCAACGCGAAATCAATAATGCGAAACTTACCGGCAAAGGGCACGGCCGGTTTCGCTCGAGCTTCCGACAGCACGGTCAAGCGCGTGCCCTCGCCGCCCGCCAAGATCATTGCGATAGTCTTCATAGTCTTCTCTCTGCTGCTCGCCGAGTTGACAGAGGATATCTCACTACACCCTAGTCTATACGATTATCGTCGCCACACAAACCGCACGGCCCAAACTGCCGTTCGCGCATTCTGCGCTCGGTCAAATTTCTCGAGCTTTGGGCCCGCGAACGTGCGTCCGGTACGCCCGGCGGCATATGTGACTCCCGCAAAGGATGTCCGCTCGCCGACGCTTCGACCAACGCGCTTCGCCCTCTCATCCACTCAAAGCCGCCACTACCCGCGCCGGCGAGATCGGCAACTCCGCCAGGCGCACGCCCGTTGCATGGTAGACCGCATTCGCAATTGCCCCGGCCGGCGGAACAATCGGCGCCTCGCCCACGCCGCGCACGCCGAAGGGGTGGCCAGGATATGCATTCTCGATCAATTGCACGTCGATCATCGGCAAGTCCGGCGCTGTCGGCATTCGATAGTCCAACAGGCCGGCATTGCACAGACGCCCGTCCGCGTCATACCAATACTCCTCATTCAGCGCCCAGCCTGCGCCCTGCGCCACGCCTCCCTGAATCTGTCCCTCTACGTAATCCGGATGCACTGCCGTGCCCACGTCCTGCAAAGCCGTGTAGCGCAGAATCGTCACCTTCCCCGTCTCCGGGTCCACCTCGACGTCTACGATATGTACTGCCGCTGCGCCGCCGGGCTGCTGCGGATGTACGAACGCGCTCGCAACCACGCATTGACCGGCGTCACCTACGATCTTGGCGATCTCCGCGAACGTCAGCCGCTCGCCGCCCAGCGCGTACATGTCCCCGTCTACCGCGACCTCTCCCGCTTCCGCCTCCCAGAAATCAGCAGCAGCTTCCACCATTCTCTGTTGCAGCTTTCGGCCCAACTCATATGCGGCCATTCCAGTCGCAAACGTCGTACGGCTGCCGCCTGACGTATCATTGAAGCCCACCGAATCCGTGTCCGCCACCTTCACGCGCACGGCTTCCAGCGGAATGCCAAGCGTCTCGGCAAGCTGCATCGCTACCGCGGTCCGCGACGTGCTCAGGTCCACCGAGCCCTCGACCAAATTCACCGAACCGTCTACATTCACGCTGGCCGTCACGGTGGAGCGGCCGCCCCAATTCCCCCAGTACACCGTTGCTACGCCTCGCCCTCGGTTCGCACCATCCAGCCGCGACCGATAGTGCGGATGGCGCTTGGCAGCCTCCAGCGTCTCCACGTAGCCCATGTGCGTGTGCGGCAGTCCATTGTGCCGGCGATCGCCCTCCCGAGCCGCATTTCGCAGACGGAAATCAAGCGGGTCCATGCCCAGCTTCTCCGCCACCTCGTCGACAACGCTCTCCACCGCGAAGACCGCGTTCGGGGCGCCCGGCGCGCGGTATGCAGCGACCTTGGGCTTGTTCACCACCACGTCGTATCCGTCGATCTGGATGTTCTCCAGCTTGTAGCCGGCCATCATGGCGCCCGCGCCGTTATCGACCCACGACCCGGGAAATCCGCCCGCTTCATAGGCCATCGTCACCTGCGTCGCCGTCATCCGACCGTCGCTGTCTGCACCCATCTTCACGGTGATGGATGAGCCCGAACCGGGACCGCTGCCCATCAGGACATCGGCCCGGCTCATTGTGATCTGCACCGGACGCCCTCCGCACTTGCGGGACAGCAGAGCGGCCAGCGGCTCCAAATAGACGTCGTTCTTGCCCCCAAATCCGCCGCCCACCTCCATCGGCGTCACGGTAACCTGTGACAGGGGCAGTTGCAGAAGCTCGGCCACCTGCTCACGGGTCGAGTGGCTGCCCTGCGTGCTGCACCAAATCTGCAGATGGCCGCCCGCTTTCCACTGCGCCGTGGCCGTATGCGGCTCGATATAGCCCTGATGCACCGTCTGCGTCACAAATCTCCGCTCCACCACAGCGGCGGCGTCCGCGAATCCGGCCTCTACATCCCCGCGCTGGATCCGCGAATGGCTCGCCACGTTTGTCGGTACGTCTCCCAGGACCCCCAACTCGTTGGTGCGCAGACACTCGTGCAGGATCGGCGCATCCGCTCGCATGGCGTCAGGCGCCGTCAGCACATGCGGCAACACGTCATACTCCACCTCGATCAATCTCGCCGCCTCCGCTGCAACGTGCGCATTGCTTGCCGCCACAGCCGCAATCGCATGGCCGTGGTAGACGACCTTGTCATGCGCCAAGATCTGCTGCCTTGCGAAGTCCGAACCCCCGGCCGGTGGGCGCGCCCCGTCGTCCATCCCGGCGACCTCCACCAGATCCGCCGCTGTCACCACCGCCGCCACGCCGGGCAACGCCTCCGCCCGGCTCGTGTCGATGGCCACGATTCGCGCATGGGCATGCGGGCTGCGCAGCACGGCGCCGTCCAACATACCGGGCAGCCGAATATCCGCGCCATACACCGCGCGCCCCGTCACTTTGTCGATACCATCCGGCCGAATCGGGCGCGTCCCTACGGTCTTGAACGGTCCCGGCTTGGATGGACCAGACGCGTCCTGTTTCAAGTGGGTAGACGGCTTCAGCGTAGATGGCATTTTGAGCCCCTCTTTGCTATCAACTGGATCGATCTGTCTGGACGAGGATCATCTGAAGTGGCCGCACCCGGTGCGGCTTCACGTATGGCGGTTCCGATTTGGAGTTTGCTATGGGCTGATCTCAAAACGGCCGGGTCTCACCGTCGCATCAGCGCTTCCCAAATCCCAGTCGTACATGCGGAACGATGTCTGAATTCTAACACATCGTCCGGCGCATGTTCGCTTCGCACCGAGCATCATACGCGTTCGGGTCCCACGCGATTTGAGCTTCGACGCCCTCACTGTTATAATCGTCGGTTGCAGTTTATGTAAGCAAATAGCCTGTTTGTCACGCCGACGGGCGGAATCAAAATAGCGACGAATAGGAGAAAAGCGTGCTGCCGCGCCAAACCCAAACAGCAGCTTTCTGGCGTGACCAATTCGAGGTCACATCGAAAGATCTGGACTTCATCTACAGCCTACTGCTCGATGCCCAAGGCTCCAAGACCGAGCAGCGAACTGGCCGACAGCGCTGATCGCCGAGTACATCCGCCGCGAGGATGCCCGCATCGAATCCGAGCTGGCAAAGGGCGCCATCTATGCGCCCAAGGGACACTACGAAGTCGGCCAAACCCTCGTCTTCCCTGCGCTCGATTTCGCAGCCGGAGAAGTCGTCGGCGAGCGCGCCGGACAGAACCCCGAACATGGCGAATTCCGCGTCATCGAAGTGAGCTTCGCTGGATTCCAACGGCGACACACGTGAATTCGCGCTCCGACCTGACCACACCCCACCGGCTCAGCGAGACGGACAGCGCCAGTCTGCTCAACAACGACTCCTTGCTATCCGCCGAAGAAATCTACTCCCTCTATCAGGACGAGATCGACGAAAGTCTGCTCTTTGCCCTGGAAGAAGGCGATCGCAGCGACGAGTTCGTCGAAGTCGCCGGCAAATGGCTTGCTCGCCGACATGCTGGCCGAAGTGCATATCGGGCACCTGAATATCGCGGAAGCCCTGATCGAGATGCAGGCGGAACCTGTGTCCACAGACAGCTGCTCGCCGAGGTCGAACTGGACGCCAACGTCGCCCGCCGATGCAGCGCATCAGCCTGGACCACGGCCTCGTCTCCGGACAAGCGCTTCGACAACGTCGAAGTCAACGGTCGAGACCCGCTGGTTCCTCACGCGCATGGAACCGGCCGAAGTCGTGTCCATGCCCCAGGCTCTGCGCCCCGTGATCCCCGAATACAATCGTTCCATTCTCAGCGTCGAACTGCTGCAGATCGAGTGGGAGCTGGACGACGAATGGGGCGAAAGCACGCTGAGCAGCGAGCTGCCCAGCGTCGTCCCCAGCACGACCCTCAACCTGACCTACCCGCACCGGCGCGTCGGATCACTTCCGCTCAACGGGCGCACGCGCAGCTTCTTCCCGACCGATTCCAACACCAAATCCATGATCACCTTCGTCGATGGCCGCTGGGGCAATCGCCATACCGGCTGGGTCGTGCCGAAGGGCCGCTACGTGGCCGGTCTCGCTGAGTGGATGGAAGAACATTCTGTGCCTGTCGGCGCCTACATCACCCTGGAACGCACGGAAACCGAAGGCGAGATTCTCGTCGACTTCCGCACGCGCCGGCCCAAACGAGAATGGGCCCGCATCGCCACGCCCGATCTGAAGAAGGGCCAACTCAACTTCGAGATGAACAAGATCCAGATCGCGTGTGAATACGACGAAACCATGATCGTCGCCACCGAAGATGTGGAAGGCGTGGACCAACTGCGCCAACAGTTGCTGGACGACCGGCGTCAGAGCTACAGGAAATCGTCGACCAGATCGTGCCCGAGCTGACCAAGCTGAACCCGAACGGCACCGTCCACGCCAAGAGCGTCTACAGCGCAGTCAACATCGTGCGTCGCTGCCCGCCGGGGCCGATCTTTCATGCATTGATCAGCAATCCCAATTTCCGCGACGCCGGCAACGGGCTGTTTGCACTTAGCTGAGGCGAGCACTGGTCGTATCTACGGAGAGACTAGGGTGAAACTATATGGTGAGCGAACCTGCGCAGAATCACCGAATCAGAAAGCGTACACACAATGAGTGAACAGAAAAATCAGCCTTCGCGGCGTCCGAAGATTCCGCATTACGCGAGGACACCAAATTCCACATCGATAACGACTGGTGGGAAAGCAGCGGCCGCGATTTCCGCCTCTACCTGCGCGACCAGCTCTGCGAGGAATGCCGAGAACGTTTCGCCGATCATCAGAACACCGAAAACGTGGACTGGGTGGATCCCGATACCGGCGAGGTTCACCAGACGGACGCCCTGCGCGAATGCCTGCGCACCCGTTGCGCCAACGACCCGGACTACATCAACGAGCGACTGCCCCTGGCCTCCGCCTGTTTCCGCGTCTTCCTGGCCAACAACAATACGCCGCTGTCGCCGAACGAGTTGAACCAGCTTTTGCCGTGGCTACCGTCGGAGAAGATCGTCCGCACATGGGCGGCAACCAAGTCTATCTAGGTCTGCGCCCTGTAGAGCAATTGACGTATACGGAAGCAGCATTGACTGATTCGTCATGGAGGGCCGTCCCGTTGCTTCTTGGGCGGCCCTCTTCTATTTCCGCTGTGACGCACACGTCTCCGGAATCAGCGCGCAAGTCTGGTCGGGCACTGGCGGCGGGCCCACCTTCAGCCGCCCGACAATGAGCTCATCGCCAAGCGGCGTCACCGTCCGGTCCGTACACAGCGGCCCGCTCGCCGCTTTCGGGGTCATATAGCCCCACTGCCACCGTCCACAATGCGCCGTGCCGTATCCGCATCCGACCGGCAGGACCAGTTGCCGCCAGTCGCTGATCGCCCGCCCGGCACAAGCGCGTCCTGCCGCATCATACTTCACGAAATAGCGCGGCGTCCCGTCATTCTGGCCCACGTTGTCGCCGTCCACGCGCAGATGCGCAAAGACCTCTGCACCGTCCGGCCAGCCGTCTTGCCCGGCCCATGCCAGCCAAACGTCCACCACATCGCCCGGCCAATAGGGCCGCTCCGCCACCCGCGCCGCACACGCTGACTTCCTCGCCGCTCGGCATACGCAACACGGCGTCCGCGCCCGTCGACGCTCTCATCCATCTCATCCATCGAACCAACCCGCCCAATCCGCTCGCACCAAACAGTTCAGCCGGCAACGCATGCAGCGTGTCGCCGTACCCTCGCCGATACGCGGCAACCAACGCTCTGCCGTCCTGCGGTAGCACTGCAACGATTGCAGTCCGGCGCGAGCGAGGCCGGGCGTTCTGCTCCACCACGACGCCAAAATCTCGCGGCAAGTGCAGCGGCAGCGTCGTGATCGATATCTCGTCGCCCGGCTGCCAGCGTTCCGCCGGATACCACACCAGCGCCGGCGGCGTGGCATCAGCAAAGCGATAGAGCGTCTCACCCGCCGGGTGTGCGCAGCTCAATCTGTGGCTGCATCTGACTGCGTCAAAACCCTCGCCCACGCGCCAGTGCGTTGTCACCGTCGACCGCCGCCAGCGCGGCCAGTCGTCCACTGTCGACATCTACGAAGCACAGAGGCGCATCACAGGCTGCCGACCGTTGACCCGGCCGAGCGCAGCAAAATCGTAGAACTCCTCCGGCAGCGTCTTTCCGCGCCGCTCCCTTGCGCAACAGCATGAACCCGTCCGCCGCATCCACCACGCCCCACTCACCCGCCAGCATCGCCTTCCACGGTTGCTCGCACGTCGCCGGGGGCCATATCCGTCGCCGTCGTCACGTCCAGCAACGCCCACTCCGCCTGCCCCGGCGACTCCAATCCGGTGGGAAACTGGTACACGTAGCGGCGATGGCTCACATGCGGATGCACCGCCGCCGTCGCCATGACCGCCGCGTCCGTCGGGAATCTGCGCCACGAAGCGACTCAAGCAGCTCATGATGCGGACTCACCGGCGTTGCGTCGTATCGTCGCACCGCCCGGCCCTCGACCATACCCCACATAGGCAGTCACCGCCCAGGTCACGATCCACACACGCCATCGCAGCCGTGATCGCCGGGCGCAGCGCCGACCGCGAATTGCGCAGCGCCGCCATCGCCGTCATCGTCGTCATCCCGGCCGCAGGCATATGCTGGAAATCGCCCGACATGCGCGACGTGCGCCGGCTCGCCCACCGCCACAGCCGCGCCGCGCCATACGCCGCGCCCGCCGCAAAGAAGACCGCCACCGGCGCACTGTAGTGAAACTCCCCGTAGTACTGCGCCGGATATGCGCTCAGCAGGTTCGCCAGCAGCACGGGCAGCGACAGCAGCACGACCTCCGGCGCCAGCAGCATGAGAAACCCGAACGGCATCGCCAACTCGCGCAGATACGCCAGCCGCGCCGGTTCCGTCGCGATCTGCCACACCAGCGCCGGCTGCGTGAACATACTTGTGAGGATGTCTAGCAGGCGAATCGCCCAGCGCGCCGTATCGCTGGAAGTAATTGCTCTCCGCCACGCCGTACACCTCCGCGGCGTGCGCCGGCACGATGACGAAGGTCGCCACATAGAACCAGGCGAGCGACGCCGCCGTGACGCCCGCGCCAGCACCAGCGGGCCCACTCGAAATGCGCTGACGGCATCTCCGTGCTCCCGCGTCCGTCGCCGCTCCCACACGATACGCCACATCGCCCACACAGCCCAGCCCCGCCGCCAGCAACGCCGCCTCCTCCTTCACCAGCGCCACCAGCACTGTCGCCACGGCAAACTGCCCCAACGGCCGCGTGGCAACCGCCCAGAACGCCCACAGGATCAGAGGGCGTCGCCAACGGAATTGCGTGAAACTCCGTCAGTACCGCCGACTGCAACTGCGGCGTCAAGCAAATAGGCCACGGCCAGCGCCAGCGCAACCAGCCCGGCCAGCGATCGCACCGGCTCCGCCAGCCAGACTCTTCGCCCGCTCATCTGCAGACAAGCAGCGTCACCAGTTGGACTCAGCGCCAGCTCGAAGAGCAGCCACGCCCCGACCGCCACGAACACGACCTGCAGCAGCAAGATCGCCCGCACGTCGTTCCACACCCAGAACACCGGACTGATCAAGCGCCAGGATCGGCTCCACATGGTCGATCAGCCGCGTCGACAGATAGCCGTTGTCCGTCATCTCCACGAAACGACCGCGGCTGCTGTTCCAGACTGCCTGGTCGATCTGTCCCAGATCCGCCTTGTGCGTGCGCATGCCGGCGTGCTGGCCAAAGGCCAGGCCGTAAATATCCAGATGTAGAGGAGAATCAGTGACAAAGAGGATAGCGCGATACGGCGCCAATGGAACGGATGCGAGCGGGCAGACTGCCCTCGCTCGCGGTTTCACACGTGGACCAGACATCGGCCGAGACTCGGCCATGCTACAGCGCTGCAGATGGCGTCACGCAACGCTATCGCCACTGCATCGACCTGCGTGCGGCTCAATCGCGGATACATGGGCAGTGACAGGATTTCGCCAGCCGCCGCGTTCCGTCTGTGGCAACGTCCACGGCCTCACCGTCCGTAGCCAGATATGCGGGCTGCATATGAATCGGCACAGGATAGTGGATGCCCGTGCCCACGCCGGCCTCGGCCAAGCGCGTCCCGCACTGCATCGCGCTCCGCCACGCGCACGACATAGAGGTGATACACATGCTCGCATCCGGCGCATCTCCACGGTTGCAGCGCACGTCTGCCGGCAGCGTCGTCCGCATACCACGCCGCCACCTGCGCGCCGCCGCTGCGTCCACTCGTCCAGATGGCGCAGTTTCGCACGCAGGATCGCCGCCTGCACCTCATCCAGCCGGCTGTTCATTCCGGGAACCTGCGAAACATAGCGCGCCGCCGGCGTCCAGCCATATTCGCGCAGCAGCCGCACCTTCTCGATCAACGCACGGATCGCGGCTCACCACCGCGCCGCCGTCACCCATGGCGCCCAGATTCTTGGTCGGGTAGAACGAGAAGCAACCCATGTCGCCCATCGTGCCCACAGCCTGGCCGTCGTAGCGAGCGCCGTGCGCCTGCGCACAGTCCTCGATCACGCGCAGTCCATGTCGATTGAGCCATCGCCATGATCCGCATCGTCAGCCGGATGGCCGTAGAGATGCACCGGGATCACGGCTTTGGTCTGCGTGGTGTGATGGCCGCTTCCAGACGTCCGGCGTCCATCGTATACGTGGTCGGGTCGATATCCACGAAGACCGGCGTAGCCCCTGTCAGCGTGATCGCCGTCGCTGTCGCCACCGCCGTATGCGCCACCGTGATCACTTCGTCGCCAGGCCCACATCGCAGGCCATCAGTGCAAGTTGCAGTGCATCCGTGCCAGAAGCCACGCCCACGCAGCCAACCAGTTCGCCGCCCGCGCGCGAGAGATACTGCGGCGAACTCCTCCTCAAACGCGGCAACCTCATTGCCCAGGATATACCAGCCGCTGGACAACGCGCGCTGCATCGCCGCGTCAATCTCCTCGCGGATCGACTCATATTCGCCCAGCAGATCGACTGCCGGCACGTTGTCATATCTGATGCCATCATTCCACTCACCATTACCAGTAGTGCTGCCGATTCGCCTCATAATACGTCAAACGTACTGCGCAAACCTTCCTCCAGCGACGTCAGCGGTCGCCAGCCCAGTTCCGCCTCGATGCGCGCATAGCTGGAATAGACGTCGCCGATATCGATACGCTTGCGCTCCTCAGGCCACGGCACTAACTCCACGTCGCCCTGCCCGGCAATGTCGCACCATCGTCTCCGCCAGCTCAAGCAGCGAGATCGGCTCGGCTGCCGCCCAGATTGTATACCTGGCCGTCAGCCTGTCTCCGCCGCGCCCACGCGCAGGAATGCATCCACCACATCATCCACATAGCACAGGTCGCGCAATTGCTGCCGTCGCCATAGAGCTGAATCGTGCCGCCCTCGACAACAATACGCACGAACCAGCCGATAAAGCCCTGCCGATTGTGGCGCATCAACTGCCGCGGACCATAGGTATTCGTCAGCCGCAGCGACGACGTACGCAGCCCATACGCGTTGTAATAGACGATGTGATACCACTCGCCTGCCAGCTTGTTGACCCCGTTGACGTCCGTCGGATGCTGCAGGTGCTGCTCGTCCAGCGGCAGGTACTGCGGCTTGCCATATTGCTGCCGCGTGCCCGCGTAGACCACCTTCACATCTGGGTTCTCGTGGCGACACGCCTCCAGAATCGACAGCTGGCTGCGCGCGTTGATCTCCAGGTCCGTAAAGGGATCGCGCATGGAATCCATGTGGCTCACCTGGCCGGCCAGGTTGAAGATCACATCCTGCCCGCGCACCAGCGCCCGCATGGAATACGGGTCCCGCACGTCGGCAATGTTGACGCGCAGTCGTTCCTCATAGCCGGCAATGTTGAACAGGTTGCCGCCGTAGTCCGGGATCAGCGAATCGACCAGCGTGACTTCGCGCACCCAGGTCGACCAGTCGTGCGCGCCAGGTTCGAGCCAATGAAGCCAAGTCCGCCGGTGATCAGGACGTGGCGTTGTGCGTAATAGCTCCTCATACCCGTATATGACCGGACATCATCAGACTCGCTCCGCTCCGCACGTCATCGTCCTGGGACGATACCGACCCGCTCGCCATGCTCCGCCAGTCGCTCGAAATGCTCGATATAGCGTCGCGTGAGATGCGGCCAGCCCAGTTCCGTCTCGATGCGTCGCCGTCCAGCCCGTCCCATGGCAGCGCGCAGTCTCCGGTGCGTCCACCAACAACGCAAGCGCCCGTGCCAGCGTATGCGCATCCTGCTCCGGCACGATCAGTCCCGTCTTGCCGTCCACGATCGCCAGTGGTTGCCCGCCACGTTCGAGCCCACCACCGCCTTGCCGCAGCTCATGGCGTCCAGCACGCACACATTCAGCCCGTCCGCCGGTCTACTCACCGACGGCATCACCAGCGCATCGGCCAGATTGTAGTAGATCGAGATGCGGTCCTTTGGCACGTTGCCCGTCCAGCGCAACTGTCGCCGCCACGCCCAGCTCCTCGGCCAGCCGCTGCCATGCCGCCCGGTCATCGCCGTCGCCCACCATCACGCGCAACCACGTTGCGCCCGTGCAAGGCTGGCGACGCCAGCGCCCGAATCAAGTAGTCGAACCCCTTCTTCGGCACCATGCGCCCCACGCACAGCAGCACCGTCGCACTCAGCCGGGATGTCCAGTTCGGCCCGCAAGCGCATCTGTACCTGCAGCGTCCGGCCGTCAGCGCATGTCGGGTCCGTGCCGTAGATGATCATGTCGAACTTGGCCGGATCGGCGCCCAGCGACACAACGCTATCCCGCAACGCCTCACTGTTGGCCGTCAACAGATCCGCCTGATCAAATGTGAAGCGCGCCATGCTGCGAAAGAGCGCATTCTTGCCCGCCACCTGCGCATCCGAACCTGGCACGGAAACGACCAGCGGGATGCCCAGTCGCCGGCTCACCACTGCCGCGATAAATCCGTTGGGCAGCAGCCAATGCGCGTGCAGCACATCGGGCCGGTCCGCACGCGCGTCGCGCATCACCGTGCGGATGCCCGCGGCGAACATGGCCGGGCTCAGCAGATACGCCTCCATGCGCAGCGCCAGGTCCGACTCCATCGTGCGCATATAGCCCAGGCGATGCATCTTCGCGTGGCCACGCATAGCGATATAGCCGCAGATCCACGCCGCCCGCACTCGTTCCGCAACATGCGCCGCATCGTATGCGGCGTCATACGGCGCCCACACCGTGACACGCTGGTCCTGCGCCGCCATCTCCTCGCACAGCGCCTCCACGAACGTGCCGCTGAAGTCGCCCGAAAGCGCGGATAGTTGTGCGTCAATACACCTATGTGCAATCTGGAATCCCGCATCCCTCGATTCTAAACGATGGCTTCCGCAAACAGGAAAACCAACTCGCGATCCCACAGCAGGCTCGCTGCACCCACCCGTCGTTCTTCCGAGAGCGGCGATCCACACCGAACTCGTCCCCTGTGTTTACCAGCCAATGACTCTGCATCAGAGTGTCACCTTGTCACCCTGCCACCAAAAGGGGGACGGGGCAGCGCCCTTACTGGACGCTGCCCCGCCTCGCTGAGGATATAGGGTGGTAGTGCGAGACTGGTTAGTCAGCTAGGTTTGCACCTCCCCGCCATGGCCAGTCTCGGTCCGGAGTAACTTACGGAATACAGATCTTCTGGCCCACGTAGATCGTGTAGTTCGGGGCCTTGACGTCAGGATTGGCATTCACCATCTGCTGCGCAGACTTGCCATAGTCAACACCGATGTCGAACAGGCCTTCGCCCGGCTTCACCGTGTGGTAGCTCGAGCAGTACATACCGCTGCCCTTGCCGCCGCTGCCGCCGTCCATCCACATGGCGCCGCCTTCATGTCGGCAGGCATACCGCCGCTCATGTCGCCGCCATCCCACGACTGGGCCTTGTGCTCCGCCATGGCTTCCTGCTTGGCCTTCATCTGCTCGGCCTCAGAATGGCCGACCTGCTGGTTGACGAAGTCCAGAGCCCTGACACACGCGCCGGGCTACATCGGCAACTTCACGATCTGGCACGTCGGGGTGTGCGGCAGCCAGCCGTCCACACGTCGTCATCTTCACAAACCTCGAACTCAGAGCCCGGGATTCGGTAGTCGTTGTCCGGGAACTCTAATCGTGTACTTGCCCAAGCCATCGGTGAAGACATCGTCGGGTTCGTATCCACCATCGTCCACCGGGTCGGTCTCGATCTTCCAGTTCGGAATACCGTAGCCGCCATTGGCGTCCAGCTTGTATCCCTCGATGCAGAAGCCGCTGTCGTCCTGCTGGTTCTCGAACGGCACCAACACACACTCGCCGCCCTCAACCGTTACATCGACATATGCTTCGGCGACACGGCGCCCCAACCCGGCACGCTCCTCTTCCACGATCGTGTACGGACCGTAGGGCAGGCGATCGAAGGTCAGGTAACCCTCGGCGTCAGTGACGCCCTGGCGGGCGATCGTGCCGTCGCTGCGCTCGAGCTTGAATCCCCAGCCCGCCGCGCCGTATCCGGTATTGCTCGTCGACAACGATGCTGTCGCAGGCCTCACCTCTTCGCAGAGGCCAAACTTGCGAATGCTGATACAGCCGTTGTCCTTGAACTCGTTCTTGAAGACGAGGATGTATTCAGGATCGCCCTCTGCCAGCGGCTGAACGTCCAGTTCCATGCGGCCGGTCTTCGGCACGACAGGCTGGAACGCATCCGGTCGCACGCCATCGTCATCAGAGTCGGGCTGTCGCTCCATGAAGATCCACACGCCAGGCGTCAGTGTGAACACAACAGCGCCCGTCTGACATCGTCGGTCTCTTCGCTCTGCGGTTCGGCAAACAGGTTGCCGCCGCCCGGCACCGCGTCGATGGTCCAGTTCGGAAGCGGATTGTGGTCCGCATCGATCTTGTAGACCGTTACCGGCACGATCTGGCGCAGCTTGAAGCGAATCTGCACGCAGTCGTCCTTGCCGGCGCCGATGAAGAAGCTGAAGGACTCAGCCGTCACGCCTTCCCAGTCGGGACCAGGCAGGGTGACCGAAGCCGTATACGTGCCAGGCACGCCGGCGAAATCGTCCGGAGCTTCGAACTTGAACTCGCCCTCGTCGTCACCGTCGTCGGTAATCTCACTAACGGTCTCACCAGTGGGAGTAACCAACGTGACCTCGATACCGGCCATCAGGTTCTCTTCCCAATCGATAACGATACCTTCCACACAGTAGTCGCCGGCCACAGTCCCACCTTGGGCGTATGCAGCAGACGAGAAACCAAAGAGTGCGGATGCCACCAGAAGCACTGCTACTGCCATTGCCGGTAGAATCCACAAACGTCGTTTCGCAATATACATAAGCTTCTCCTTTCCTATGCCCTTGCGAAATGAGAAATCACTGAACAAACGCTGATACATGCTAGGCACTTTCATTACGAACACATCACGAGAAACACGATTCACAATTCATCCATCACGACACAATCTGAACAATTTCTTTGCTGTTCTTCTCACATTTCACCCTTACCCCCATTTCAGCGTAGGTGCAGCCTGTAGGCAGCTACACGTTTCCTGTGGCTCTACTCGATTTGGCATTGTCCGAAGAGGCGTTTGCCTTGTCGAAGGTCGGGCCAACTGCACGAAGGAAATCCCTCGGGCCTGCTGTTGTCCACCAAACTTGAAGAGCAGACTACCTACGCCGCTCTTCCTTTGCCGTCGGGCGCAGCGACCCGTTCATGCTTACCATGACGTGACGTGGCTCGATAAGTTACGACGAAATCGCTAACTTCGGTTACCATGTCTCTGTCGCTTCCTGCCTGGCGCTGTGTCCGGTGAGACGATGACGTGCTACACGAAAACACTCGAGGTCTCTGGCTCTATCTTGGGCCGAACCTTGGCCCACACTCTATGACGCATGCTGCGCCAAATGAGTACGGTGAGAGCACACCGAATTTGGCCGGGTCTGTGTAGACTTGCGAGGTTCGCATCTTTCAACGAGAAAGAGGACCGTATAGGTGAGTATCGAACGGCGCAAAGCGGACCATATCCGCATCAATCTGGAGGAAGACGTCAACTTCCCCACGCTCACTACCGGCCTGGAACGCTATGCATTCGTCCACCAGGCCCTGCCCGAACTGGACCTCGACTCCGTCGATCTTTCACTCCAGGTGTTCGGAAAGACGTCTGACAGCGCCCATTCTGATCAGCTCCATGACCGGCGGCACTGCCACCGCCGGCGCCATCAATCGCGCACTGGCGGAAGCCGCGCAAATCTATGGTCTGGCGATGGGCTTGGGCAGTCAACGCAGCGGTATAGAGCAAATCGAAAGCGCCGAAACCTTCAGGGTCCGCGACGTGGCCCCCGATCTCGCTTCTATTTGCCAATCTTGGAGCCGTACAACTCAACTACGGCTACGGCGTCGATGAATGCCGCAGAGCCGTGGATATGGTGGAGGCCGACGCCCTCATTCTTCATCTCAACCCGCTGCAAGAAGCCGTACAGCCAGAAGGCGACACCCGCTGGAGCGGCCTCCTCGACAAAATCGCCGACGTATGCAAATCGTTGCCCGTCCCCGTCATCATCAAAGAAGTTGGCTGGGGCATCAGCGAGGAAAGCGCGCGCAGACTGATCGACGCCGGCGTCGACGCCATCGACGTGGCCGGGGCCGGCGGCACCTCTTGGAGCCAAGTGGAAATGTACCGTGCGCCCACGGAAAGACTGCGCCGCCTCGCCGGCGCCTTCTCGGACTGGGGCATCCCCACTGCCGACAGCCTGCGTAGCTGTCTGCGCCGTGCGCGCACAGCTCGGCCGTCCGGATCTGCCCGTTTTCGCCAGCGGCGGCATCCGCACGGGCCAGGACATCGCCAAATGCGTGGCTCTAGGCGCAGACCTCGTCGGCCTGGCCTCCCCCTTCCTGAAGAAAGCCGTGGAATCCGTGGACGCCGTCATCGAAGAAATGGACCTGCTGGCAACGGAAATGCGCATTGCCATGTTCAGCAGCGGCGCTTCCGACATCAAAGCGCTCCGGCGCCCCGGCGTCCTCATTCAGAAGTCAGCCCCTGACACAACAAGCGGAGAAACCGATGTCTAGCGGAGAACTTAGCGCTTCATGGGGCACTGGCTGCCCCAGATCGAGGAAGAAATGCGGGCCGTCCTCGACGGCCGGCGATGAACCCGTGGCCGACCACTACAATATGATGCGCTATCACCTGGGCTGGGCGGATGAATCATTCCATCCGCAGTCCTACCCAACCGGCAAGCGGCTTCGTCCCATGCTCTGCCTGCTGGCCTGCAGCGAAGTCGGCGGCGACCCGTCGCAGGCCCTCCCCGCCGCCGCCGGCATCGAGCTCCTGCACAACTTCTCGCTCATCCACGACGACATTGAAGACGGCGACGAAGTGCGCCGCCACCGTCCTACGGTCTGGAAGGTATGGGGCATGCCCCAGGCCATCAACGTGGGCGACGGCATGTTTACGCTAGCGTTCCAGGCGTTCCACCGCCTGCCCGCGCGGGCCGTCGCCGCCGATACCGCCCTCGCCGCACTGGAACTCTTCACCGAAACGTGCTTGGCCCTCACCGAAGGCCAGTACCTGGACATGAGCTTTGAGTCGCGTGCCGCGTCAGCGTGCCGGAATACATGCGTATGATCCAGGGCAAGACCGCCGCGCTCGTCGGCGCCAGCGTGGCTATCGGCGCGCTGATCGGCGGCGCCGACCCGCGCCAACGCGTTGATCTGATGCAGTTCGGCCACGCCACCGGCCTCGCCTTCCAGATTCAGGACGACATTCTCGGCATCTGGGGCGACCCCGCCGTCACCGGCAAGGCCGCCGGCAACGACATCCTGCGCCGCAAAAAGAGCCTGCCACTGCTCCACGCACTCAGCCACCCGGAAGTCGCCGAGCAGCTTCACGCCATCTTCGCCGGCGAGATCATGCCGGACCAACTCCCCGCCGTCATGGAGCTGCTGGCCCAGGCCGGCACGCGCAGTTTCGCTGAAGAGCAGATGCATGCCCAGCACGCCCTCGCCGTCGACGCGCTACGCAGCGCCCTGGGCGACCGCGCAGACGCCTCCCCCCTCATGGCCTTGGCCGACAGCCTCCTGTACCGTATCGCTTGACTCGCACCGGTCACCGATTCACGTTCTCGCCCTGTCACCGCCGAACAAAGTAAAAGGGCAGACCACCCGGGCCTGCCCTCTCCTCATTCAATTCGGTATTCGTTCAATTCAGTATTCGTTTGGTGCGGGCGAAGGATCTCTACTCCCAGCCCTCCAGCGCATCCTTCACGGCCTTGCAGTACGCGTCCGCCGTAGCGCCGTCCAACACGCGATGGTCATAGCTGAAGCCCAGCGTCGTCATCGGCTGGAACGTCAGATAATCACCGGAGTTCGCCTCCAGCGGATGCCCCTGGCTCACGACCACGGGCCGTTTCTCAATCACGCCCACGCCTAGGATGCCCGCCTGCGCCTGCGCGATGATAGGCGTCTGGAACTGGCTGCCGGATGTGCCGTAGTTCGTAAGCGTGAACGTCGCCCCTTGCAGGTCATCCGGCACAAGCTGATTGTTGCGCGCCCGGGTCGCCACATCGTTCACCGCTCGCGCCATACCGATCAGATTGAGATCGCCCGCGTTCTTGATCACCGGCACGATCAAGCCACCCAGTCCATACTCATCCTGCGGCAGCGCCACGGCCATGCCCAAATTGACATAGCGCCTAATCAGCAGGCCCTCCTCCGTCTACGTGGAGTTAGCAGCCGGCACTGCCCGCAACCCGGCGATCGACGCCATGGCAAGATACGCAGTCACTGTCAGATTCACGCCCTGCGCCTCAAACTCCGCCTTGTGCGCCTTGCGGTGCGCCAGTACGGCCGACATGTTCACATCCCACATGGTAGTCACGTGCGGTGCGGTGAACGCACTGGCCGCCATGTTGCGCGCAATGATCTGTCGCATGCGCGTATGCTTCACCAACTCTTCGCCCTCTCCGGCCTGTACACTGGCGGAGGCGGGCTGTGCAGCCGGCGCTCCCTTCGCCGCCGGGGCCGCAGCCGACATCGAAGCCGGCGCGGCAGCCTGCCTGCTCCCAGTCGTCCGGCGGCAAGAACTTCGGCTCAATCGTCACCGGCTCACCGGCTTCTCGGCTCGCCACTGCGCTCATCACATCGTAGCGCGTCAGGCTGCTCAACGGCCGGCCCTGCGCCACCTCGGACAACAGAATGTTGTTCTCGGACGCCAACCGGCGCACGATCAACGAAGCATTGTCTGCCAAGTCGCCGGGCAGCGCCTCTTCGCCCTGCGCGGTTTGGCCGCCATCCGCAGCCAGCACATCGTCCTTCGTAATCCGGCCGCCCGGCCCGGAGCCGGACACCGCCGCCAACGAGATGCCCTTGTCCGCCGCCACACGCTTCGCCACGGGCGACGCCTTCACGCCGGTCCCGTTTTCGGCCGGTTCAGCCACGGACGCCGCCGCTTCGGCGGGCGTACCGGGTGCAGATTTCTCCACTTCTTCCACGCTCGGCTCCGCTTCCGCAGACGCCGCGGCTTCGCCCACTGGCGGGAACCTCTTCACCCGCTTCGCCAATGAAGGCAAGCACTGTACCCGACGTCACCAGGTCGCCCTCGTTGCGAAAAACCTTGAGCAATGTGCCGCCAACCGGTGACGGAATCTCCGTGTCGACCTTGTCCGTCGCCACCTCCAGCAGCGGCGCACCTTCCTGCACCTCATTGCCTTCCTGGATCAGCCAACGGCTGATCGTAGCGTCCTCAATTCCCTCGCCCAGATCAGGCAGCTTCACTTCTGTTGCCATAGCTCTTCCTCGCTATACTTGCTCGCACGCGCAGCTGTCGAATGCCGTCACGCGCGTGGGATTTCGGCCATCTACGCCGCAACCGGCTCCTTCATGTCCAGCATCTCAAGCACCGCCGCCTTGATGTTCGTCTTCCACGGCAGCACTTCCTCTTCCAGCTTCTGCGAAACCGGCAACGACACCGGCGCCATACCCAGACGTCGCGCCGGCGCCTTCAACAAATGCGGCGCCTCTTCGTAGATGCGCGCCACCAGCTCGCTGCCGATGCCGCAGTTCGCCTGCGACTCGTGCACCGTAAGCAGCCGGCCCGTTTTCGCCACCGACTCGTACACCGTCTCCGTGT
The DNA here is from genome assembly GCA_963752485.1 of uncultured Chloroflexia bacterium. Lineage (GTDB taxonomy): Bacteria > Chloroflexota > Anaerolineae > Caldilineales > Caldilineaceae > JASGTU01. Next base: position 369,414 of record CAVVYP010000003.1, on the reverse strand, counting down.
CCAGCGGCACAATCGTGCGCAGGTCCACGACCTCAATGTCGATACCGTACTCCTCCTGCAGCTCCTCCGCCGCCGCCAGCGCCTCCAGTAGCGAGTAGCTGAACGATGCCAGCGTCAGGTCCTTGCCCTCGCGCTTCACGTCCGCCTTGCCGATGGGCACCGTATATTCGTCGCCCAGGTCAGGCACCTCGCCCCGGGAGAAGTAGATCATCTTGTGCTCCAGAAACACCACCGGGTTCTCATCGCGGATGGCGGAGATCAAGAGGCCTTTGGCGTCGTACGGCGTCGAAGGGGACACAACCTTGATGCCGGGGAACTGGGCAAAGGTACTCTCCACACACTGGCTGTGCTGTGAACCGTATCGCTTGCCGCCGCCCTGCGGTCCGCGGATGACCAGCGGCACGTTCACCAGCCCGCCCGTCATGTAATGCATCGTCGCCGCCTGGTTGAAGATCTGATCGGCGCATACCATGAAGAAGTCCATGTACATCAGTTCCACGATCGGGCGCATACCCACCATCGCCGCCCCCGTCGCCATGCCCACGAAGCCCTGCTCGCTGATCGGAGTGTCGATCACGCGTTGTGTGCCGAATTCATCCATCAAATTGCGCGTCACGCGGAATAGGCCGCCATAATGACCCACATCTTCGCCGATGATGAAGACGCGTTCATCCCGCCGCATCTCTTCTTTCAGCGCCTCATTGATGGCCTGAATGTATGTCGTCGTTCTCATTACGTTTCCCCTGATTCCGTTTGTCCCTGTTACGCCTGCGGCTTTGCGGGTCCCACTGCGAACACGTCGGTATACGCCTCCGACACATCCGGCCAGGGGCTATTCTGTGCGAATTCGACGGCCTCCACCACCTCGGCGTCCACCGTCTTGCGGATCTCCGCCAACGTCGATTCGTCCACGCCCCGATCCAGCAGCTTGCGCGTCAACACCACCATAGGCTCGTGCGCCCGCTGCGCCTCAATCTCTTCCGGCGTGCGGTACGTTTCCAGGTCGCCCGCCATATGGCCGGCCAGCCGATACGTGATGCCCTCGATGAAAGTCGGGCCGTCGCCGGCCCGGGCGCGGGCAGCCGCGTCGGTGACCACCTGGTACACGACCTCCACGTCATTGCCGTCGATCTGTACGCTGTGCATCCCATACGCGCGGGCAAACATATAGATGTCTCGCGCAGAGGAGGTGCGGCTGATGGGCGTCATCTCGGAATAGCGGTTGTTTTCGCAATAGAAGATAATGGGCAGCTTCCAGCGTGACGACATGTTGAACGTCTCGTGCATCACGCCTTGGTACAATGCGCCGTCGCCAAAATAGGTGATGGCAATCCGATCCTCGCCCCGGATTCGCGCCGCCAACGCCATGCCCGCCGCGTGCGGCACCTGCGCACCGACGATGCCGTTGCCGCCCATCAGACCGGTCGGCGGCTCGATGAAGTGCATGGAACCGCCCTTGCCCTTTGCGAACCCGTCCGCCTTGCCAAGCACCTCGGCAATCGCAATCTTGGGATCCATGCCCCGCGCCAACGCATGATGGTGACCACGATACGTACACGTCAGGTAATCGGTCTGGTTCAGCGCCGCAGTCGAGCCTACCGCGCTGGCTTCATGGCCGATCGCGGTGTGCATGGCGCCGCCGATCTTGCCGGACTCCGCCAGTTCCAGCAGCGATTCCTCCACACGCCGGATCAAATACATGTCTCGATACATGCCGGTCAGAATCTCGTTCGACAGAACAGCAGCGTCAATGACTGTGTCCGCTCTCGAAGAGAGTACGTCTGCTTCAACCGAAATTGGCATCCCTTACACGTCCTTCCTCTCGTCCACATGTCGGCCGCGCATCACGCTCACTGCACTCAATCGTTCCGCCGGCCAGGCTCTCTCTTGTCCTTATCTTCTCTACTCAGCTATTCATTCGCAAACCGGCAGTGCGCCATAAACGAAAATCGCACATGCTCATTTGCCGAACCTGTCATGCTGTATGAAGTGAAGCATCCCGCCAGACTGGTGCAGAGATCCTTCGCTATTTGCCTTCCCCAGCCTGACTACGATCTCCGGCGACGTAGCTCTGGTGCATCGCCGCCGCATGACACGCGTGAGTCTTGCTACGCGCCATATTCACAGCCCGAGGACTTGGTCCTCACAGGGCGCAACTGTCAGTGTTACTCAAGCACGGACGCATGTCAATACACACACCCGAATTGCGCTCAAAGAAGCGCTGCCTGCTTGGGCAGCGCGATGCTGGATTATACCATAGCCTCCATTGAATCTTATAGAGGATTTGCTGCGGTCTGGCAATTCGCGTCCCGCCGTAGTTTGGCCCTGAACATGCGCCGAGTCGCGCAGGATCGTTTTGCGCACGGCGCACCGGGTGATATGCTGTAGCCCGTTCCGAACCGGATGGCTGTCTCCCCGCACAGGCGCCGGCCCGTGCGCAACACCGACTGTGACTTGGAGCGACACGAGACCAGATCCATGTATCGAACGCAGCTATTCAGCCAAATGGGACTTCGCGCGTGAGTGACGCCATGACAGCAGATTCTCGACCACAAGACAAGAACGCCGCAAGTACCGAAGCCGGCGAACGGCGCGACAGCCGGCCCGTGCGAGCGAATGTCACCTCCACCCAGTCCGTCCATGCGGGCGAGCGACCCTTCCGGACGCACGACAGCCTTACGGTTCCCGTGGTGCAGACCAGTGTCTACACCTACGAGAACACGGCCGCGCTCATCAACTACCTCGACGAGCGCATGTTCGTGGACGAGCCTCTGCGAGAAGAATACGGCCGCTATGGGAACCCAACCGTGCGGGCGGTGGAGGCCAAGCTCGCCGAACTCGAGGGCGCGCAGGACGCCATCCTCGTCAGCAGCGGCATGGCCGCCATCACCAATACTCTACTGCTCCTGCTTTCCGCCGGTGACCACATGGTCCTCGCCGACGAGTGCTATCACAGCACCCTCGTTTTCTGTGGTCAATTCCTGAAGCGATATGGCGTGGAGTGTTCCGTAGTCCCCTATGGCGACTACGAAGCGCTCGAAGCGGCCATCCGGCCCAACACGCGCCTCATCTTCTCGGAATCGCCCACCAATCCCTTCATGCACTGCCTGGACCTGCCCCGCTTCGTGGACATTGCGCGGCGACACAATGTGAGAACCGTCGTCGACACCACCTTTGCCACGCCCGTCAACCTGCGCGCCCTGGACTACGGCGTCGACCTCGTCGTCCACAGTGTCACCAAATACCTCGCCGGCCACAACGACGTCATGGCAGGGGCCATCATCGGCCCTTACGACCTGACCACGCGTCTGCGACAGGCGCAAGGACTCCTGGGCAGCATTGTCGACCCGCACACCGCCTATCTCATCCTGCGCGGCGTCAAGACCCTCGCTGTGCGCATGCAGCAACACAACGCCAGCAGCCTCGCCATCGCTCGTTTCCTGGAAGACCACCCAGCCGTTCGCCAGGTTTGGCATCCCGGCCTCGAAAGCCACCCGCACCACGCGCTTGCCGCTGCGTCCATGCATGGCTACGGAGGCGTCGTCTCCTTCGAGATCGACGGCGACGCCGAGTCCGCCTACCGTTTCATCGACGCTCTGCAAATCGCCACCATCGGCCCCAGCCTCGGCGGCGTAGAGACGCTCGTCAGTCCTCTCGCCCTCATGGGCTACGCCAACGTGTCGCCCGAGGAGCGCGAAGCCCTCGGCATCCGTGACGAACTCGTCCGGCTCTGCGTCGGCATCGAGGACACCCAGGACTTGCTGGACGACCTGGCCCAGGCCCTTCTGGCGAGTCTAGCCTCTTCGCCACCCAAGACTGAAAACAAAAAGCGGGAGGCGCACAATTCGCGTCGCGCCCCCCGCTTCCTATTGCCCGCGTCATTCTTGCGTCCGCAGAACCACCTCAGTCAGCCAAATGCAGGCCGCCGGCCGATAGTCCCTGGCCTGCGATCGCCGCTACGTCTTCTTCGCGCCCTTCTTTGAAGACGTCTTGCGCTTGCCCTTCTTGCTCGCCGCCTTCTGTGCGATCATCTCCAGGGCCTGCTCCAGCGTCACCTGTGCCGGGTCCATCTCCTTGGGGATCGTCGCATTGACCTTGCCGTACTTCACATACGGCCCATAGCGACCGTCCAACACCTGCACCGGCCCGCCGTCAGGATGTTCCCCCAGGTCTTTGAGTACCTTGCGCTGCCGCCCTGCGCCCTTCTCCGGGGCCTCCGCGAACACCTGCAGCGCCCGCTCCAGGTCGATATCCAGCACGTTGTCCGGCTCGCGCAGACTCACGAACCTGCGCTCATGCACCACATAGGGCCCGTATCGGCCGATGCCCGCCTGCACCGGCTTGCCCGTTTCCGGGTGTTCACCCAGCGTCCGCGGCAAGGCTCAGCAACTGCAAGGCCCTCGTCGAGGCTCACCGCCTCCGGGCTCCATCCCCTTCAGCAGACTCACGCGCTTCGGCTTTCCCTTTTCCTTCGCCGTTCCCAAGCTGCACATACGGGCCATACGGCCCCACCTTCAGCAGCACTTCTTTGCCCGAATCCGGGTCCGTGCCCAAATCCCGCGGGCCGTCCGATTTCTTGGCAACCAACTCCGCCACCATCTCATCCGTCAAATCCGCCGGCGGCAAGTCCGGCGGCAAGCCCACGGTGATCCGGTCGCCGTTTTCTCCCACAGCCACATACGGTCCATACTGGCCGATGCGCACATCATAGGACAGGTTTTCCAGCTTGACCGTGCCGGCATCACGCGGGTCGATCGCGTCTTCCTTGGTCCGCACCTGGCTGTCGAGCCCTTCTTCGCCCAAATAGAACTTGCGCAAGTAGGTCAGCCAGTCCACATCACCTTCCGCGATCTCGTCGAGCTCCTGCTCCATGTATGCCGTGAATTGCAGGTCCACCAGATCGTGGAAATGGTCCTCCAGCAATTGCGTCACGGCAAACGCCGTAAACGTCGGAACAAGCTCCTTGCGCTGTTTGAAGACGTAGCCGCGGTTCTGGATGGTATCGATGATCTGTGCATAGGTGCTCGGGCGGCCAATCCCCTCCGCCTCCAACGCCTTCACCAGCGACGCCTCCGTGTAGCGCGCCGGCGGCTTGGTCTCGTGGCCGACAGCGTCCAGGTCACGGCAATCTACCTCTTCGCCTTCCGCCAGTTGCGGCAACGGCGACTCCTGATCATCCAGCGCCGCCTCCGGGTCATCCGTCCCTTCCACATACGCACGGAAGAAGCCCGGAAACAACACGCGACGCCCAGTCGCCCGGAACACGGCATCGTCCACCTCAATCGTCACGGTCGTCATGAGCAGCCGCGCGTTCTCCATCTGCGTAGCGACGGTGCGCTTCCAGATCAGATCGTACAGGCTCGCCTCTCGGCCATCGATCGGCAAGTCGCTCACGGGCAGCATTCGGTCGCCCGCCGGGCGGATGGCTTCGTGCGCCTCCTGCGCGCTCTTGGACGACGTCTTGTAGCGCCGCGGTGTCTCCGTCAGATATTCCTCGCCGTACAGCTCCGTCACCCTCCGGCGCGCCGCGCCGATCGCCTCGTCGCTCAGATTCACCGAATCCGTGCGCATGTACGTGATGTAGCCCTCTTCATACAGACGCTGCGCCACGCGCATGGCATCGCGCGCACTCATGCCCAGCTTGCGGTTCGCCTCCTGCTGCAAGGTGCTCGTCGTGAACGGCGGCGCGGGAGAACGCTGTGTACCGCGCTCCTCCACCTTCGTCACCACCCACCGCCCCGCCAGCAGCCGGTCGCGCAGCGCGCTCGCCTCGGCCTCGTTCAGCAGCAGGACGTTCTTGCCCTCGGCGATCTTGCCCGTGGACTCGTCGAAATCGCGCCCGCTCGCCACACGCACGCCGCCCACCGAGTGCAACTGCGCCTCAAAACGGTGCGCAGGCTTGTCCGGGCGCTTGTTGAGATGCGCCTTCAGATCCCAATACGCGCCCGTGTGGAACGCCCGTCGCTGCCTCTCCCGCTCCACAAGCAGCCGTACTGCGACGCTCTGCACACGGCCGGCAGACAGCTTCGGCGCCACCTTCTTCCACAGCAGCGGCGACACCGTGTATCCCACCAACCGATCCAGAATGCGCCGCGTCTCCTGCGCCCGCACCAGGTCCTCGTCGATGTCCCGCGTACTGCTGCAACGCCTGCAAAATGGCTTCCTGCGTGATCTCGTGGAACACCATGCGCTGCACCGGCACCTTGGGCTTCAGCACCTCCGTCAAATGCCAACCGATGCTCTCGCCTTCCCGATCCTCGTCCGTCGCCAGGATCAGCTCGTCCGCCTTCTTCAGCTCCTTCCTCAGCGCAGTCACCACCTTCTTCTTGTCGGAAGGCACCACGTAGAGCGGGTCGAAATCCTCCTCGACGTTGACGCCCAGTCGTGACCAGGACTCGCCCTTGTACGCCGTCGGAATCTCCGCGGCCGACGCAGGCAGATCGCGAATATGCCCCATGCTGGCTTCCACATGATAGCCGTCGGGCAGATACCCGCGAATGGTGCGTGCTTTGGTTGGCGACTCTACGATTACCAGTTTCGACATAGGATGCTTTCTCTACACGATGAATTATCGGCGCTACGAATTCTCGACGCGATCCACCAATGGCTCCGTCCAACTGAATGCGCTGCACTGAACTGCATTGCGCCTCAACAACGAATCAATGCGCCGGCGCGTCCCATTGTGACGCTGAAACCGGATCGCTCCACAGAGCGCCCTCCCTGTCCGGTCCCGGAGCGAGCGCATTATAGGCAACCCTCGCCGGTTTCACAACTTCGTCGCTTTCCCGATAATTGACGAATAATACCGCGAAGTGTTACTAATCATGTCAACCTCGAACGCAAGCCCTGCGAAATTCTTTTCCGAAAGGGACGCCGAACCATGCCGGGCACGTTGTCCACACGATTGCTCAAGGCCTCACGTCGTCGCTTGCCACGCGCGGCGGACCGTCTCTTCCTCCTTACAGTACTGTTGGCCGCATCGCTCAGCCCACTGTCGCCTCTCCTGGCAGCGGACATGCCCCCGGCGGAAGCGGACGCCTCATGCCGTGCGCAGAGGTCACCACCGTGATCACGACTCTGCCCAAGATGGACGCCGGGCGCTGCACCGGCGCCTTCGTCACGCATTTTCTGCCCCACTTCACCACAACCTCCGACGGCGTGATCCGCATGTTCCAGGCCAATGGCTCCGGCCTCGCCACCGGCGACCTCGACGGCGATCGGGACTTGGACCTCGTTGTCGGCAACCTATACGGGCCCGACGCAATCTTCTGGAACGAAGGCAATCTCGAATTCCGCAAACAGCCCTTCGGCGACGGAAACACCCGCGCTGTCACCCTCGTTGACGTAGACGGCGACACACTTCTGGACATCGTCCTCACACGCGCCGCGGGGCCGTCAGCCACTGGCGCAATCTCGGCGACGGCGAGTTCTCCAACGAGCCGCTGCCGGGCATCGCGCGCCCGCGTCCGTCCTCAACTGGGCCGACCTCGACGCCGACGGCGACCTCGATCTCGTTACGGCCTCCTACGACGCCGGCCTCCTCACCGACCGCGGCTCCACCTTCCTGCTCGACGGCAGCGGCGGTCTCGTCCACTACCGCAATGATGACGGCCGCTTCGCGCCCAGCGTCCTGGAGACCGGAGCCCAGGCATTGGCCCTTGCCCTGCACGATCTCAACCGCGACGGCCTGCCCGATATTCTTGTTGCCAACGACTTCGCCGTGCCCGACCGCGCCTGGCTGCAAACTGAAGACGGCTGGCAGCTTACCCAACCGTTCACAACCACCAGCCACAGCACCATGAGCATCGACTTCGGCGACGTCAACAACGACGGCGCGCTCGACCTGTTTACCACTGATATGATGCCCTTTCCCGGCGACGCCTCCACGCTGGCCGCCTGGCATCCGGCCATGTCCGGCATGGACGGCGAACATCCGTCCGGACGACCCCCAACACATGGTCAACGTCCTCCAGCTCGCCGGCGCAGACGGCGACTTTTCCGAACGAGCCCACGATTGGGGCGTCGACGCCACCGGCTGGAGCTGGTCCAGCAAATTCGGCGACCTGAACAACGACGGCTTCCTCGATCTTTACGTCGTCAACGGTATGATTGAAGAGCGAATGTTCGCCCATCTGCCCCGCCACGAGCTACTTGAGACGAACCAGGCCTTCCGCAACCATGATGGTGCGGTTTCGTCCCCTGCCCCCGAATGGGCCCTCGACTCCCGCTACAGCGGACGCGGCTCCGTCCTTGCCGACTTCGACATGGACGGCGACCTTGACATCGCAGTCAACAACCTGCGCGGCCCTGCCCAACTCTTCGAAAACCGTCTCTGCGAGGGCGCCAGCCTGCAGGTAGATCTACACGATCCGTTCTCCGCCAACAGCCACGCCCTCGGCGCGCGCCTGGATCTCGTCACCAGCGCCGGTGCCTTCACGCGTGATGTGCGCGCCGCCAGCGGCTATCTCTCCGGCGACGCGCCCCGCGTCCACTTTGGTTTCCCCGCCGGCGCGACGATCGAGCAGTTGGACATCTCTGGCCGGACGGCGCACGCTCCACCATCACCGCGCCGGACCCCAACGCATTGATCCGCATCGAACGCCTACCCCGGAGATAGGCCGGCAACAGTTTGCGGCGATCCCCCATCGCATCCGCGTCGATCAGCAAGAACGATCTTCCGATGCGTCCCATGTCCGAGCCTTGCTCTCACCGGTTCGCTTTGCCTACCACGCGCCCGAATGCTATCATTGGCGCCATGCAAACCCAGGAATTGCTTGCCGGCGCGCGTCGCGCGCCATCGACATCCTGCGCCGCTGTGTGACGCCCCACGGCTTTCGCGCATCTGGGCTCGCCGCGGGCTACCCGCAAATCTGGGCTCGCGACAGCATGGTCACCTTCCTGGGCGCCGTCGCCAGCGGCGATGACGAACTGATCGCCGCCGGGCGCGCTTCGCTCGTAACCATGGGCGATTTCCAGTCCCCATTGGGCTTGATTCAGCTCAACGTCAATCCTGACACCGGCTACATCAGCACCGAAAACGCCGGCGCGGTCGACGGCAACCTCTGGTACATTCTCGGCCACTACCTTCACTTTCAGCACACCGGCGACCGCGGATTTCCTGTGCACGCCACTGGCCCAACATCGACCGCGCCCTTGCCTGGCTCGAGCACCAGGACATGAACGAGTGCGGCCTGCTAGAAATCCCGGAGGCCGGCAACTGGATGGATCTGCTCGCCGTCCACTATAACGTGCTCTACGACAATGTGCTCTTCTATGCCGCCAAGCTGGCCCACGAACAACTTGCGCAGCAATTGCCGCCCGACACGCCAGTCTATCACGCCAATTGTTGACGCCGCCGGCGTCCACGAACGCATCAACCTGCTCATGTGGATCGACCGCTGCTGGGTCGCCGAGCATTTTGCCGAACACCTGGAGAAGCTCAAGGCCATCCGCCTGGAATGGTTCATGCTCTACCACAACATCGGCGCCATCTCCAGCCGGCCCTTCTACCTGCCCTGGGTCGCCTTCCGCGAATATGGCGACTGGTGCGACAGCCTGGGCAACCTGCTCGCAGTCCTCACCGGCGTAGCCGATGGCCATCACACCGAGCATATCCTGCGCTACATGCACCAGGTCGGCCTCGCCGAACCGTACCCCACCAAGGCCATCTATCCACCCATCTATCCCGGTGAAAGCGACTGGCGCGACTACTACCGCAGCCGCAATCTCAACCTGCCCCACCAGTATCACAATGGCGGCATCTGGCCCTTGATCGGCGGTTTCCACGTTGCGGCCCTCGTGCGCCACGGCTGGCAAGACGAAGCCCGTGATCATGCTCGTTTCACTGGCAGACGCCAATCGCCAGGGCATAGCGACGGACTGGGAATTCAACGAATGGCTGCACGGCGAACACGGCCATCCCATGGGCTTTGGCGAGCAGGCATGGTCCGCCGCCATGTATCTCTACGCCGACAACGCCGTGCAGTACCGGCTCGCTGCCGCTGTTCGACGATCTGATCGCCGCCAAGCCCGCCGCTGCCGTTGCAGCGGAAAACAACGAGTTCCAAGTTCATGCCGGCGGAGGTCCGGTCTGAGTGCAAGTGATTTCGTTATGTTGATTGATACACATGGGTTATTTTGCCATAAATAGCTACCCTGTCTGGACAACGATATGCTAGTCAGCCGATTCACCGACTTGTATGTTCAGAATCGTTCGTCACTTTCAACACCAAGTCAAGGAGCAAACACATGAAAAACAACCCGATCCTACCGGCTGTTGGTCGTGGTCCTCGTGCTCGGCATGGTCCTGAGCGCATGCGCCGTGCCACCGCCGCCGCCCGCCGGTTCCGGAGCAGCGCCGCCGCTGCCGGCCGAAGGCGCCGAAGAAGGCCCTGTTACCATAACCTGGGCCATGTGGGGCAGCCCTGCCGAAGTCGAAACCCACCAGGCTGTCGCCGACGCATTCATGGAAAGCCACCCGGACATCAACATCGAAATCATGGCCGAGCCGTGGAGTGACTACTTCACCAAGATGCAGACCCTCTGGGCCAGCGGTGATTCCGCCGCCATTCCCGACGTGCTCTTCCTGTGGCCCACGCCCCGCTACGCCGCCGACGGCGTGCTGGAGAACCTCGACTCCTACATCGAATCCGCCGGCTATGACCTGGCAGACTACTGGCCGGCACTGCTCGAATCCGCCATGTACGACGGCAGCGTCTATGGCTTCCCCCGCGACATCGGACTCGAAGTCCTCTACTACAACAAGGATATCTTCGACGAAGCCGGCGTCGCCTACCCGGACGACACCTGGACCTGGGATGACTTCCTGGCCGCCGCGGAAGCGCTGACCGTCGTCGAAGCCAGCGGCCGTGTGGAACGCTACGCACTCGGCATGGAAGGCGGCAAGTGGCAACTGTGGATCGGCCAGAACGGCGGCAGCATCCTCGATGACATGCGCAACCCGTCCAAGTGCACGCTGGATGAGCCCGCCGCCATTGAAGGACTGCAGTTCTTCGCCGACATGATGAACAACAACCACGCCATGCGCTCGGCCAACTTGAACCAGGCCGGTGGTGACGCCGCAGTCTTCTCCAATGGCCAGGTCGCCATGATTATTCAAAACGCCAGCCGCGTCTCCCAGTTCAACGAGGCGGGCATGAACTATGATGTCGCGGTCGTGCCCATCCCGGCCGACGGTCAGCGGTCGGCTAGCGCAGGCGGAGCGGCTTGGGTCATGAGTTCCGGCAGCGACAACAAGGACGAAGCCTGGACCTTCCTGAGCTGGTTGCAGAGCACCGAAGGCGGCCAGTACCTCTACACGCAGTCCGGTGAAATCTTCCCCGCGCTGCAGTCCACCGCCCGCTCGGACGCCTTCCTAGAGGCGGGTATGCCGCCGGAGAACCGGCAGGCCTTCCTGACCGAGGGCGAGAACGCCAAGGTCGGTCGCTTCGGCTACTTCCCAGAGTGGGGTGAGTTGAACGGCTCCATCCTCAACCCGGCGCTCGAAGCCGTCTGGGCCGGTGAAGCCACGCCCGAAGAGGTCGTGCCCGGTCTGTGTGAGCAGGTCAACGCCTTCCTGGCCGATAACGGCTATCCCAAATAATCGATCAGCAGACGCATCTTCCGGGATGCACCCAACTTCGCAAGAGTTGGCGGCAGCCTCCCGGAAGATGATCCCACCGCAGACGCGACAAGTCCCCAGCGTAGCTTGCTGGGGACCTGTTTCTGCCCGGATTGTTGTTTGAGATCACATGTTCTGCACTGATCCGCAAAGACGACGCTAGCCGGCGCGCCTGCGCCGGCGCACAAGACCAACGACGACCCAGGCTCCCAGGAGAAGCAGGCCCACCGCCGCCGCCGCCAACCCAAGTCGCCACGGCTGCGGTTCAAACGTCATCTCAACCGTCGAATTGCCGGCGGGAACCGCTACGCCGCGCAACCCGCCGTTCACAGCCAGTACCGGCGTCTCGGCTCCGTTCACCGTCGCACGCCAGCCCGGATACCAGACCTCGCTCATAACCAACAATCCGTCGCCGTCTGCACGCACGTCCAGCGTCATACGATCTGCCGCATAGCTTTGAACCGTCGCCGCGCCGTTGCCCTCGGAGCCCGACAGCCCGGGCAACGAATCTCCCACGACGACCGCCTCGCGTACGGGATCAAACTCGTCTGAGCGGATTGCCTCCACCGCCGCAGCCATGTCGGGAACCGCCGTCGCCTCGAACACCGTCCACGCCCGCGGCATCACCTCAACATTCCGAAATACCGACAACGCCCCCGGCGCATCCAGCGCCAACTCAAACTCGCCCTCCGGTAGCGGCGTCCCGTCCTCGACCAGCACATACGAGGCATTCAACATATCGTACAGCCGAGTACCCCGACCGCCTGTCGCCTCCAACAGGCCGCGCCAGTGCTGCAAGGACAGCGGATTCGCGATACCGCCCACATCTTGCAAGCCCGCCAGTGCAGCCGTATCCGGCTGCCAATGCTGTTCGATACCCGTCATCGTATCAATGCGAAACAGCCCCGGTTCCGCATCCAGAAAGGCCACGATCTCCTCATGCTGGAAGCCGACGGTCGGGTCTTGCTCGCTCACGTCCGTGTACGCGCCCGTGGCCGCCATGTCTAGAAACAACAGCGCCGCCATCAGCGCGGGAAATGTCCCTGACGACCACCAACCCGCCTCGCGCCCGCCCACAAGCGCCCACGTCGCCAACCAAAACACGACCGCCAGCGTCAGAGCCAGCGCCGCCACAGAAGTGCGCAAGAAGACTGTCTCATTGTCCTGCGACAGCAACAGGGCCAAATAGGAGAGCGGCAATACGACGCCGGCCAGGATCAATCCACCCATGCGCAGCCCGCTCCGGAACGCCGCCGGACGCGCCGACGGGTCCGCCGCAAGCATCCCCCGCCTCGCCACAAGGTCCGCGCCGACCGCGCCCATCACGGCGACAGAAAACGTCCACAGAACCACCGCCCGCGCCGGCGCCCGAAACTGATCGAACATGGGCAGCAACGCCGTCAGCCACCCATGCACAATCGCATAGATGCCCAGGGCAGTTGCCAGCCCAAACAACCCCATGCCGAGCCACGGCCAAAGCTGCCGCCGCGCCCGCACGGATGCCAGCAGCAACGCCGCCGCCGCCATCAGCAGCGTCGCTACGCCCGCATAGGGCAGCTCCACTCGCTCCCACAGCCCCCAGTGCAGAGCAGGCCCGCGTCCAAAGAATCCCGGCGTCAACAGCCCGATCAACTGCGTCGGCGCCAGCGAGAACGCCACTGTCTCCTGATAGGCAAAGTCGCTGCGCTCCGTGTAGCCGGCCAACTCCGCGGCCGGCAGCAAGACCGGCGCCGTCAGCAGAAACGCGATCAACGCCACCGCCAACAGCGGCCCGAAGTATCCGCCGGCGTAGTACCGAACATGCGACGTCCAACTTGGGTCCGCCGCTGCGTCGCACACGGACTCACGCTCATCCAGAAGCGCGCGCAGCAACGTATACACCGCCAGCCCCAACGCCACATACAGCGAGCTCTGCGGGTGCCCGGCATACGCGCCGATGGCGAACAGAACCCCCGCTGCGCCCGTCCACGCCAGCCTTCGCCGGTCCAACGCGAGCGCATAGGCCGCAAACACCCACGGCATCCAGCTCAACGCAGCAACCAGATTCAGATTGCCAAAATGGATCAGCAGTGGGTCGCTAAACTCGAACGCAAACGCGCCAAACAGCGCCGCCGCCCGAACAACCGGAGCATCGGGCCAGCGCAACACCCGCAGCAACACATACGTGCCCAGCCCCACCCAGAAGAAATGGCCGATGGACAGCCATTGCATCGCCGCATACGGAAACTCCGGCCACAATAGAAACAGGATCAGATTCGGCGCATACAGAAATCCTGCCTGGATATCAGCGACGAATGGCGCGCCCCCATACAGCGTCGGATTCCACAGCGGCAGATCCCCTGTCGCCAACTGCGCGGCCGCGAAGCGGTACGTGGGGAACAGGAAGCTGACCAGATCACCCCCGTCCGCCGGCTGATACACGTCGCCGCTGACGGTCCGCCAGAAGAACCCCAACGTGAGCAAGAACAGGATGCCGCCCGACAAGACGTCCAGGTCGTACCGCGCGCCTGGTTCGCGTCCACCGTATCGCCGGCGCAGCGCAAGCACGAGCGCCAGCCACACTACGCCTGCAATCATTGGCCAAATACTATTCATGGAGACTCAGGAATTCGCGGTAGGAGTATTCTTGCGCGTATGTCGTTGCATTCTGCCACCCGGACTCGTCCAGTATACCGTCCTCGCCTCGTTGAGAGAAGCGCACGCGCCAAACCCGCGTACCACGTACACACGCCGCGCCCACCTATCACGACGCCTTCGTGCCCAATTCGATACAGTCAGCTTGCCCCGATGGCGTGCGAGAACTGAAGAAACCACAGAAGGCCCTTCGACCATGACGGACCAGACCAGCAGAAACCAGCCGAATCGGCCTCGATCAGCGTTGCGTTGCTGGGGCGGGCGTCTTGCATCCGATTCGCAATTTGGGCCCCCTGCTGATTGCCCTCAGACCGAATTTCCCGTTACAATAAGATGATTGTGCTAGGTCGTACACCGTCACGTGTCGTCTGTCACGGTCGATGCATGATCCATCGGGCCGCGGTGCGAATTGGGCGGCGAAAATACTACTGTAGTGATTTCACTGTCTCGATTTCACATCATTAAGTTCACATTTTTAGGTTCACTATACATAAATCGCGGTACAGGCATGACGTTGCGGACCCAGCGGTTCGTGTCTGACTCAATGACAGTTACTCCATGACATGCACTCCATGATAAATATCGCACTAGACGTAATGGGTGGCGACCACGGCCCAGAGGTTGTGGTGGAAGGCGCCGTCCTGGCCGCCCGCAACTTCGGCGTCAGAATCACATTGATCGGCAACCAGGACATCATCGAGGCCAGTCTTGCCCGCTACGACACCGCCGGTCTCGATTTGCCCGTCGTGCCTGCTCCGGACGTCATCGAAATGACGGACAAGCCCACCGCCGCCGTACGCGCCAAGCCTCAAAGCTCGATGGTCATTGCCAGCAAACTCGTGCGCAGCGGCGACGCGCAGGCCTTCGTTACGGCCGGCAACACCGGCGCAGCCATGGCTGCCGGCATCCTCAACATCGGCCGCATCAAGGGAATCTCACGGCCCGCCCTGCTCACGCCGTTTCCGACCCGCAAAGGCGCCTGCGTTGTACTCGACGTCGGCGCCAACCCGGACGTGCGCCCGGAGCATCTGCAACAGTTCGCCATCATGGGCGCCATCTATTCGCGCCACCTCATGTCGGTCCCGAATCCCAGAGTCCGGCTCCTGAGCAATGGCGAAGAAGCCGGCAAGGGCAATCAGCTCGTGCTTGCCGCATACCCGCTCCTCGAACAGACGCCCGGTATCAATTTCCAGGGCAACGCCGAGAGCCAGGACGTTGTCGAGGGAAAAGTCGACGTCCTGGTCACCGACGGCTTCAGCGGCAACATCTTCCTGAAAACCGCCGAGGCGGCCGGCGCCGGTCTACAGGCAATCATGTTCGAAGAACTGACCGCCAGTCCGATCAGCAAGCTAGGCGCACTGCTAGCCAAAGGCGCACTGCGCCGCATCCGCAGCCGCATCGACGATAGCGAGTATGGCGGGGCCGCCCTTCTCGGTCTGGCCGGCGTCGAAATCGTCGCCCACGGCAAGAGCAAGGCCAACGCCATCCAGAGCGCCCTGCGCTTCGCCAAACTGGGCATCGAAAGCCACCTAGTGGACGAAATCAAGGCCGGCATCGACAGATTGGCTGCAGCACCCCCGCCGCCGGAGGACGCTCCCGGCATCGACATCTCATCCGCACAATCAGTCTCGTGAACCGAGGCCTGTCCGGGCGAGAACTGACACATCACCGAAAGCCGCATCCATGAAAACGTACCGCAACCTCGAAGAGATTCAGCACAAAGAACAGCGCGGTCGACGGCTAAGCATGATCGGCCTCGGTATCCTCATGGTCGGCCTGCTGGCGAGCTTCGTGCCTACCTGGTTGCCTCCCGACGAGCCGGCCACCACGCCGCTCACCCAGTTCCTGCAACAATACTGGATGTGGATCAGCTTCGTCTCTCTGCCCATTGGTTTCATTTTCGCCAGCGTCGGCAGCTATTACATCAACCGCTTCGCACGCCGCCGCTGGAAAGGGACCAAGACCCTCGCCCGCCCGGACGAGCTGCTCGAACGCAGCCTGAAGGGGTTCGACAACAAATACGGCTACTTCGCATGGAGCCTGCCTGCGCACTATTTGCTGGCCGGTCCGTGCGGCGTCATCGTCTTTGCCGCCCGCAGCGACAAAGGACGCGTGACCGTGGAAGGCGAAAACTGGCGTGAGCCCTTTAGTCTGGGCCGTATCTTCACAGTATTTGCGCGAGAGGGCTTGGGCAATCCTGCTAAGGAAGTCAATGAGCAGGCGGAGAAAGTGCGCGCAATCCTGAGCGCCTGCCGGCCGAGCGAAGAAGCTGCGAGCGCAGGCGTCGAGGCGGGCGCCCTAGCTGATATTCCCATCACGGGGGCAGCCGTGTTCCTCAACCCCGAAGTTCGTCTGGCCGTAGACAATCCCAGTATGCCGGTGTTACGCACCGATCAGGTCAAGGAATACGTACGTCGCCAGGCGCGTGAGGTCAAATTGCCCGCCGACACCGTGCGCGCGCTCACGGAGTGCCTGGAGCAGGCGGCCACCTATGGGGATGAGTAGCGGCAACTGGCTACGAGAACCCTAGCTTTCGTTCCTTCAAGCTCACATAGTTGTTGCGCCCAATCACCACGTGATCCAGCACCTCGATATCGAGTAGCTTCCCCGCCTCCACGATCGACTCCGTCACGCGCACATCCTCCGGGCTGGGTGTCGGATCGCCGCTCGGATGGTTGTGCACGATGATGATGGACGCGCAATTCGCGCGCACGGCCGGGCGAAAGACCTCGCCCACACGCACGACCGCGGTATTCAAGCTGCCCTCGTAGATGCCGGCGACGCGCATGATGCGGTTCTTTGTGTCCAGCAGGACAACGCGCAAATGCTCCTGCTCCAGCAACCCCATCTCCAGCATCAGAAAGTTGGCCACGTCGGCGGGGCTGCGCACCTGCGGTCGCTCATGCGGCAGCGCAGCCACCAGCCGCTTGCCCAGTTCCAACGCCGCCTTGATCTGCGCCGCCTTTGCCTCGCCGATTCCGTGCTGCTGGCACAGCTCATCAAAGCTCGCCTGTGCCAGTCCCGCCACGCCGTCGAACTCCTGCAACAACCGCTCCGCCATGCGGATCGCGTTTTCCCCGCGGCCGCCCACGCGCAGAATAATGGCAAGTAATTCCGCCGTGCTCAGTGCACCCGCGCCGGCATACAGCATCCGCTCCCGCGGGCGCAGGTCCATCGGCAAGTCGCGCATCATCAGCCTATAGCCGGTGCGTTCGTCAGGTTCCACAATGCAATCCCCCAGGGCTTAGTGGCGGGCGTGTCAAGATGAATTTGGGCGCGGCGACCGATCGAAATGGTGGAATGCGGTTACCAGAATCGCTCTGGCAGATGGTATACTGGACGGTAGCGCACGCGCCGCCCGGCTCTACACTCGGAATTATACCGGACGTGGGCCCATCACGCGAGTCCACCGCACGCCTGTCACACGCACTACGAGCCCGCCGCCAAGACTTCACCCTGGACGCTTTCCAATTACGAACCGGCCGTCGCAATGAAAACCCGCTTCTACGATCGCACTGCCTACAGCCTTTCGTCAGAGCCAGTGCCCAATTGTTTCCTCAAACTCGACGACCACTTCGACAGCTTCCTGATTGAACGGCAGCAGATCCCGCTTACCCCGCTCGTGCTGCTGGCCGAAAGCGTCTGCGCTCGCATGGCCGACGTGGAAATGTACGCGTTTCTACTGGAGGACGTCCGCAAACGCAAAACTCTCGAACGTGATGAAGACGACCGCGCCGCCATCCTCACGCGTTCGTTCCTCCTCGGCTACATCAGCGCTGCCCGTGGCCTGTTGGATAGCAGCGCCGTTACCCTTTCCACCCTGTACGGTCTTCCCCTCGTCCAGGCTGAGCAGAGCTTCTCCAGCGGCGACTTCTGGCATCAACTCGTTCTCCACGTGCCTGCGGTCCATCGTCGCTATCATCCGTTGCGCCTCTTCTTCAATGAGGTCTTTCGCTGGCAGCAGGAGACTGTGTACCGGCTGCCGCCCCTCGTCTCGCTTCACGCGCACTATGGCCACCTCCCCAGCCGCGACGCCCAACTCCGCGTCGTCGATGACATCAATTTCGACCTGGAACAACTGGCCCACGAGCCGTATAGCGTCAACTGGATCGATCCCCTGCAGCTCCATGCCCGCTGGAAACCGCGACTGCTCGCCCTCTGCGAGAAGGTATGCCAGGACATCGAGACCCGCTCCAAGCAGGCTCAGACGCCCGGCGACGCGCACGACCGTTCTTGACATTCGACGGCCTGCCGGGTTAGAATTTAACCATGACTAAAGCAGAAGCGTTAGGTGCAGTTAAAACCCTTACATCGGCGCATGAGGACTACGTGAAGGCCGTATACCTGCTCGCCGCACAAGGAGCGCCGGTCACCAATTCGGCTCTCGCCGCACATCTGGATGTGTCTCCGGCCTCCGCGACGAACATGGTGAAGAAGCTAGCCGACCTGGAGTTGGTCGACTACGAGCCGTATCAGAGTGTCGCCCTCACGCCGTCCGGCGAACGTGTCGCCCTTGAAGTCTTGCGCCACCATCGCCTCCTCGAGCTGTACCTGCACCAGGAATTGCGCCTGCCCTGGGACCAGGTCCACGCCGAAGCCGAACGCCTGGAACACGTCATCAGCGAAGCGCTGGAAGACGCCATCGCCGCTGCGCTCGGAAATCCGCTTGTGGACCCGCACGGCGATCCGATTCCCACCAAGAAGGGCAAAGTCGAGGACGTCACCGGTCTGCCCCTGAGCGCGAGCAAGATTGACGTGGACTATCGTCTTGCCCGCGTGCTCATGCAAGACGAAGAGCGCCTGCGCTATCTCGGCTCTCTCGGCATCTATCCGAACGCAATCATTCGCGTACTCGAAAAGTCGCCCTTTGATGGTCCCCTGCTCGTCGAGATCGACGGCAACCATCATGCACTGGCCTACGACATGGCAGCGTCGCTCCTAGTCGTCGCCTGGCATGAAACAGGTGAATCCGACCAAACAGACACGACACACGCCACAAGAGCGACTGTCGGAACGGACGCATCATGAGCTTTCTAGGAAGACTCTTTGGCGGAAAGAACGACTCGCAAGACCGCCCGGCCACGACTGTCTCAGGCGAGCCGGTTATCATCGTCTCGGGCTTGCCTCGCTCCGGCACTTCCATGATGATGAAGATGCTCGAGGCCGGCGGACTACAAGTCTACGTCGATAATCTGCGCACTCCGGACGTCGACAACCCGGAAGGTTACTACGAATACGAGCGCGTGAAGCAGCTCGACAAGGGTGACACGGCCTGGGTAATGGATGCCCGCGGCCAGGTCGTCAAAGTAATCTCCGCCCTTCTCGAACACCTTCCGCCGGGAAACGAATACCGTGTGCTCTTCATGCAACGCAGTCTCGATGAAGTCCTCGCCTCCCAGCAGAAGATGCTGCAGCGACGTGAAGAAGCCGGTGACGCCATCTCCGACGAGGAAATGGCCGCCCTGTTTCGCAAGCATCTCGCCACCGTCACCGCCTGGGTGCGGGACCAGCCCAACTTCGCAGTACTGGACGTGGACTACAATCAACTGCTGGCCGACCCGAATCCGCAGATGCCAAGCCGTCAATCGCTTTCTCGGCGGCCGCCTGGACGAAGCGCGCATGGTGGCGGTTGTCAACCCGGACCTCTACCGCAACCGCGCCTGACAGGCCATCGGGGCTCAGGAGGAACGGGATATTGATTCTGGCCGGATCGACTGAGACGTCATCCTGCCGGTCACACGCAATCGTTCACACGCCGAGCACGTCCGGAAGAATCCGCGAGAATCAGCCCAGTCAGTGTCGATCGGCCTCCCGATCTCCATTCCCATAGCGACAGACCCGAAAAGATTGCCTGCCCCGCGCGCCTGTGCTAAGATAGCACACAGGCGACCGCGAACGCCGGTCCAGACAGAACGCTTTGCGTAAGGGGAATCACCATGAAAAGACTGTTCAAGCTCATAGTGCTTGCTGGTATGGTTGGCGGCATCGTCTACATCATCAAACAGGTCACCTCGCCGCCGGAGTTCGACATGGCATCCAGCGGCGGCGGCGTGCTGCCGTCGGAGCCGATTACTTCGCTCGATGAAGCGCCCTTGGGCGGTGAAGTCAGCGACGAGCTACTCAAGATACTCGTCTGCCCGGAGGACAAAGGCTCTCTCGAACTGGTCGATGACGGCAAGTTTCTGCTCAACCCCCGCAACGGCTACAAATACCCGATCCGCAACGGCATCCCCGTGATGCTTATCGAAGAGGGCAAGAAGTACCAGGACAAGAGCCTGATCCAGACCAACGGCAGCGGCAAGGCGAGCGAGGCCGCCTCCGCGAGCTAGGGCGACGCGTCTGGCAGCGACACCGCCAACTCGTTGCTGCGATAGCTCAAACTTGATACAACGCCAATAGAGATCACAGAGCCCCAGGGCCTATCCGCCCCGGGGCTCTTTTTGTCCCTTGGTCATCTACATCCTGCGCCTGCGCAAGAGTCATCGCATGCGCTTCAGCGCTCTTCCCATTCCTGCGACGTCTGTGATCCGTCCACCTATTCGAGCTGCCACCACTGCGCGCCCGCAGTAGCCGGCTGACCAGATCCTCCGCGCCTAGGCGCCGAACCGAGTCAGACGACCTGCGTGCGCCATCGCCATCGGCATCATGTTCGTGGCATGGAACACGCCCATGTGCCCGCCTGCACACGCGCGCTCGCCAAAGACATGCACTTGGTCCGGCATCGCCGTCGGGCTCCACAACAGCGTCGGCACCGGGTGCCAACTATGGCTGCGCAGCTTCGCCGGCGTACTGTGATCGCCGGTCACGAGCACCGCCCCGGGCTCCAGAGCCAGAAGCCGGGGCATGATCGCATCCACCGCCTCGATCTCGTGCACCTTGGCGTCGAAGTTGCCGTCCTCACCATAGCTGTCCGTCTTCTTGATGTGCACGAAGAAGAAGTCGTACTCATCCCAGGCCTGCTCCAGCGCCGTCATCTCATCTGCGGGACGCTCACCTTCAAAGTCCACTACCTCCATGCCCACCAGGCTGGCGACGCCCTTGTACATGGGATAGACGGCGATCGCCGCCGCACGCACCCCGTACACGTCCGGGAAACGCGGCAACCCAGGATCCTTCGCCAGGCCGCGCAGATTGAGGCTGTTCGCGCGCTCCTCATCGGCAAGTGCAGCGCGCGCCGCGTCCACCCACTTGTTCACGAGCTCTGCTGTATGCGCGCCCTCTGGCGTGCCGCTGGCATCCTCCACCAGCAGTGGCTTCTTCCCGGTCACCAGCGGATCCGTCTCCGAAAGATCGCCGCCCAAACCTTCGCCCCGGATTACCAGCACGAAGCGGTGCTCCTTCACCGGCTCCACGAATACCTCGTACCCCGGCAACAGATCGCCCGTCGCCTCCTGGAGCTTGGCTGTCAGCCGCACACACTCCTCCGTGCTGATTCGCCCGGCGCGCCGGTCCGTAATCGTCCCGTCGGCATCGGCTGTGGCGAAATTCCCGCGGGCCGCCAAGTCCGTGGGCCGAAGCGGGAATCCGATCCCCAGCGCTTCCAGCACCCCGCGCCCGATCTCGTACTTCACAGGGTCATAGCTGAACAGACTCAAATGCGCCGGACCGCTCCCCGGCTCGATGCCCATGCGGATGGGCACCGATAGACCCGTCGCGCCCTCGGCCGCCATCCGGTCCAGGTTGGGCGTCTTTGCCGTCTCCAACTCGGTCAAGCCGTCCGGCTCCAGAGGCAGGCCGCCCAGCCCATCCAGCACCAATAGCACGACCTTGCCGCCTGGCCGATGCAAGTCTTCCATCATCGAAAACTCTGTAAAAACAGACATGGATCTACCCCTATCCGCTGCGAATTGTTCCATCGAATGAATGCGCCCATCCCGCCGCCGAATCGCATCCGCGATCGGGCCGGCACCGCCAAGCATTGTATCTGCGCGATACGCAATACAACAAAACCGCCGGCCCAGCATATGCCGGACCGGCGGTCGAATCATCTTGCTGTTGGGCGTCGCCTACATAGGCGACGACTGATCCCCTACATCCCTACCCTGCCAGATGAGACTTCGGCCTTCGGGTCGAAGATATGGGCGTTCTGCATGTTCACGGCCAGGTCCAACATATCGCCGGGCTGCGCCTGCACACGAGGATCGACGCGGGCGATGAACGATTTCTGGTCCGCAGTCAACAGATAGAGGAAGATCTCGTTGCCCATCAACTCCGTCACATCGACCTTGGCCGACATGTCGGATTCCAGAATTCCCGGCGCCACATACGGCTTGGCATGGATGTCCTCCGGTCGGATGCCGAAGACGACCTCGTTGCCGGTGAACTGCCGCCAGTCGTTGGCCTTCTCCGGCGGAACTTCCAGCCGGAAACCGCCGGCGTTGATCTCCAGCTTGCCGTCGCTCTCTACAAGCGTCGCATCGAAGAAGTTCATGCTCGGGCTGCCGATGAAACCGGCCACGAACACGTTCTGCGGATGATCATACAGACTGCTGCGGCGTGTCGATCTGCTGCAGAATGCCATCCTTCATCACGGCAATGCGGCTCGCCATCGTCATGGCCTCCACCTGGTCGTGCGTCACGTAAATGAACGTGGTCGCCAGGCGCTGGTGCAGGCGCGTGAGCTGCGAACGGGTCTGGACACGCAACTTCGCGTCCAGGTTGGACAGCGGCTCGTCGAACAAGAACACCGCCGGCTCACGCACAATCGCGCGGCCCACGGCCACACGCTGGCGCTGACCACCGGAGAGCTGCTTCGGCTTGCGGTCCAACAGATGCTCGATGTCCAGAATACTCGCCGCCTCTCTCACGCGACGCTCGATGTCGGCCTTCGGCGTCTTGCGCAGCTTCAGACCGAACGCCATGTTGTCGTACACACTCATGTGCGGATACAGAGCGTAGCTCTGGAACACCATGGCAATGTCACGATCCTTCGGCGGCACGTCATTTACGACGCGATCGCCAATCATGATGTTGCCTTCGGAGATCTCTTCCAGCCCTGCCAGCAATCGCAGACTCGTCGTCTTGCCACAGCCGGACGGACCGACAAATACCAGAAACTCCTTGTCCTCAACTTCAATGGTGAGGTCGTTGACCGCTACAACGTCACCAAACCGCTTGTAGACGTGATCGAACGTTACACTTGCCATTTAGTTTTTGCTCCTTTGGGCGAACAACAAGGAATGGAACATATACGTTTTTGGACATGTTTGGCTTAGCCATACAAGGGGTGTAACCTTGCCCAAGTATAGCACACGCGAATCCGCGCATGCAACTCCAAATTGCGAATTCCGGTAGACTTCCGCGATCACGACGAAAAACGCATCTTCCGCCAAGCCGCATCCGGATTGAACGTCTCGGAAAACTCCGCCCTCGCCTGCGCCATCAGCTCTGGCTGCGTCAGCAAATCTACCGCCGTCATCGCCATCGCCTTCGCAGCCCGGATGAGCGCTGCGTCACCCCGCTCACTCACGGCCGCCTCGGCAAACTCCGGCGTGTGCCCGCGCACATCCGGATCCGCAATCACAACATACGGGTGAATGGAGGGGATCGTATGGCTCACACTGCCCATATCGCTCGAACCCATGCGCTCATTCGGAAGCGGTTCCACAACATTCTCGCCCAAACTCGTGATGTTCTCTGCGAATAGCCTCGCCATCGTCGGGTTCGGGATGCGATTGGCATAGTGCATCAAGTGCTCCACCTTCACCTCAGCGCCCGCAGCCAACGCGCCCGCCTCCGCGCACCGGATCACTTTCTGCACCACCTCGAACGACGCGTCCGATTCCGCCGCGCGCACACTGAAGCGCGCCGCAGCGTACGCAGGCACCACATTCACTGCGTCGCCGCCATGCGTAATAATGCCGTGGATGCGCACGTCCGGCGTCAAGTGTTGTCGCAGCGCGTTGATATTGTTGAACGTCTGGATACATGCATCCAGCGCGTTTACACCCATGTCCGGCGTACTCGCCGCATGAGACGGCACGCCAAAGAACTCGAAACGCAGCGAGTTGGACGCAATCGAACCACGCGCCACCATCGCCTTGGTTCCCGGATGGATCATCATCGCCGCGTCCACGTCGTCAAATACGCCGCGCTCCAACATGATCACCTTGCCGCCGCCGCCTTCCTCCGCCGGCGTACCGATCAGCCGCAACTCGCCCGCCAACTCCTCGCGCACGGAATACGCAGCCAACGCCGCTCCGAGACCCGCCGTACCGATGATGTTGTGCCCGCATGCGTGGCCAATCCCAGGCAGCGCATCGTACTCCGACAAGAACGCCACCGTCGGGCCCGCACGGCCGCACGCGGCCCCGCCTACAAACGCAGTCTCCAGCCCGGCCACGCCGCGCGTCACGTCAAAGCCTGCAGCCTCCGCCGTACCGGCCAGCAGCGCCATCGATTCGTGCTCTTCAAATGCGATTTCCGGATGTGCGTGGATGGTGTGGCTAATCTCAATCAGGCGCTCCGCATTCGCATCCACATACGCCTGCACTCGCGCCTTCAGTTCTTCAGTATCCGAAACGCTCACCGTCACCCCTATTCACTTGCAGTTATCTCCTGGAAGCTACCCAACTTGCCTGAATCTCGGCGTTCAGGGCTCCATTCTACCCGGCCACCAACGACCATTGCCAATTTTAGTCCATGTCGCGCCAGCGCAGAGACAGTTTAGCAGCTGCCCGGGGGCAGCAACTGCCAGCAGAAGGACGGTGTTCACACCGCCCAGCATGGCCGCCACCACCCTCACAGCTTCAACCCGCTCAGCACCACCCCAGAGATGAAATACCGCTGCGCAAACGCAAATAGCGTAATCACCGGGATCGTCATGATCGCGGCCGAAGCCATTAGCAAATGGTCCCGTGGGTCCTGGGTCTCCAGCGGAATATACTGGAAGAAGCGCAGCCCAATCGCCGCAGTGAAGAGATTGATCCGGTTCAGATAGATGAAAGGCGCAAAGAAATCGTTCCAGTCGTTCAGGAACTGTAGAATCGCCACGGTCGTGAGCGCCGGCTTCATCAACGGCATCAGAATGCGCACCAAAATCTGCAGCGGGTTGGCGCCGTCGATAGTGGCCGCCTCGTCCAGGTCCCGCGGGATGCTCAAGATGAACTGGCGTAGAAGAAAGATCATGAATGCGCTGCCGCCCAACCAAGACAGTATTGTCAACGGCACATAAGTATTGATCAACCCCAGCTTGAACCACAACAAGTACTGGGGAATCAGTGTCACTGTCGCCGGGATCATCATCGTACCCAGCATAAGAATGAACCATGCGTTCTTGCCCACGAAATTGAAGCGAGCGAATGCGTATGCCGTCATCGTCGATGTGATGACCGTGCCCGGAATCGTGATCACCACAATCAGGAAGCTATTGGCCATCCACCGCGCAAAAGGCACGGTCTGAAATACATCAGCGTAGTTGGACCACTGTGGATCGGCCGGCAACAGATGCGGTGTGAACGAGCGCAATTCCTGCCATGTCTGCAAGGAACTGGACACTGTCCAAAATAGCGGAAATGCAAATGTGAAACTGGCGATCGTCAGCAAGACGTACTGGGCAATTCTTTTCAGGCGCTTACGACGTTGGATAGAACTAGAGCTTGACACCTGGACAGGAGCTACCTGCGCCCCTGCCGCACTCGAACTCGAAGTCATATGCGGTCACTCCCCATAGTAGAAGACCCACCGTTTGGACATTCGCATTTGGAAGATGGTCAGCGAAATGATGATCAGTGCGAAGAACCACGCCAACGAGGCGGCATAGCCCATGTTCCAGTAGTCAAACGCCTGCTTCCAGATGTGCAGGCTGAAGAACCACGTGGCGAACCCGGGCCCGCCCTCCGTCGCGACAAACGCCGCCGCAAACGTCTGCAAGGCGCCAATAATGCCAAGAACGGTATTGAAGAAGATTGTGGGCGTCAGGAGGGGAATCGTTACATGCAACGTCTTCTGCCATCCGTTGGCGCCGTCGATGGACGCTGCGTCGTACATCGAGTCGGGAATGCCCTGCAAGCCAGCCAGAAAGATGATCATCTGAGTACCGCCGATCACGGCCCACAGACGCATGATGATCAGAGAAGGGATCGCCCACTGTCTGTCGCTGAACCACCCGGGAGGGTTGGCCACACCAATCTCGCGCAGTGCCTGGTTTACCAGGCCGAAATCAGTGTTGAGCAGCCATTTCCACAGCACAACCGAGGCTACCAACGGGACGAGGGAAGGCATGAAGAACAGTGTTCGATAGACCCCAACCCCGCGAAGCTTGGCGTTCAACAAGATCGCGAGCGTCATTGAGCCGACTACGCCGAGTGGCACGCCTATTGCTGCAAAATAGAACGTCCGCCGCAGCGACGGCCAGAATAGATCATCGCCAGCGAACATTTCGATGTAGTTCTGCAGACCGATGAACTCCGGTGACGACAGGACATCATACTTCGTCATGCTCAAGTAGAGGGAAGCGAGACCAGGACCTACGAAAAGCCCAAGAAACCCGATCAACCACGGCGTGAGAAAGAGATAACCGTACAGATTCTCTCGCCGCCGCGCCGGCGAGGAACTACGTCTGAATTGTTGCTTGTCATGCACCTGGGCCACACTTGCCATTGGATACTCCTGCGCCCTCATGCTGGCATTGACTCACTCAGCCAAGATGGTGGACTGTCGCCGCTCATTGGAAGAGCCGGGTCAGTAGAACAACCCGGCTCTCGCAGCCCCGTTGCTATGCGGGCTCCATGTCCAACACTTCCTGAATCGCGTTGTGAAGATCCTCCAGCCCCTTCTCAAACTCTATCGGCTGGTTCGGATCCATCAGTAGTGCCGACCATTGCGCCACAGCGTCTGTGTATTCACGACCGCGCGAGTTCGCCGGTGCATGCGCAGGCATGCCTTTCTCCAGGTTCGGGATGAAC
This sequence comes from uncultured Chloroflexia bacterium, assembly GCA_963752485.1. GTDB lineage: Bacteria > Chloroflexota > Anaerolineae > Caldilineales > Caldilineaceae > JASGTU01. Next base: position 342,255 of record CAVVYP010000003.1, on the reverse strand, counting down.
CATTCGTGGATCGGATTCTCCTCGATCAGCAGCGCCAGAACATCCGGCCGCACAAGCGCGCCTTGTCCCGCCACGAGATTGAAGCCGATAGACCCTTCCATATTTGTGATATGGGTAAGAAACTGGAACGCCTCCGTGGGATGGGCCGTACCCGTTCGCACATTCCACGTTCCGCCGCGAAGTTGTGCCGGGAACCTCCCGTCCTCGCGTTCCGGAAGCAGTATCTGCCAGGCGCGAGCGGTACTAGCATCCTGAATGTCCCGCTCAAAGTTGCGAACGTTGAGCGAACCGGCCCAATTCATCGTAATCTTGCCTTCGGTCATAGCCGACGGTGCGTTCTCCACAGCGCCCGGTGCGGGCAACACCTTGTCCTCCACGAACAGGCCGTAGGCCCAGCGCAAGGCATCCTGCGCATTGGCATCATCCAACAGGAAGCTCTTCGTACCCTCTTCGTTTATCAGATCGCCATTGAACGAGCGACAGAGCGTGACAAGTGCGATCTCGGATAGACCGATGAACAGCCCAAATCGCTCGCCGTCAATGAAGAACTCGTGCGCCCACTCGCCGATCTGCTCCATCGACGTGTCGTGCGCCGTCGGCTCCGGCAACTCGACGCCCGCCTCCTCAAACTGCACTGCGTTTGTGACCAGGGTGTCGAAGCCGGCCCAGCCCCAGCTCGGCAGGCCGTAGAGGCTGCCCTTGTAGTATTGCAACGACATGAATATCTCGTACCACTCCGAAAGGTCGAGGTCGGCAGCCGCCGCCAAGTCATCCAGCGGCATGATGATCTCTTTGTCAATGGCCCGCCAGAAGTGGAAATGCGAGGGATCGAACGCCACGATGTCGCCCAAATCGTCCGCGGCGTGCATGGCGTACATCTTTCCGTAGTTGTCCTGTTGACTAGCGCCTGTCAACGGGCGAAATTCGACCGTTACGCCAGGATTCGCCTCCTGAAACGTCTCGATGCGTTCTTCGTTCCAGCCCGTGCCCGGCGCACGGAACGTGTCCCAAACTAACTCGACGCTTGCCGACCCGGCGGAGCCGCCTTCCCCACCCGCTTGCGGAGCCGCTGCGGGCGCACACGCAGCCAACACGCCCGCCGCCGCCATGGCGCCCGTCCACTGCAGAAAACTTCGTCTCGATACCTGATTCTTCATGGGATCCTCCTCCTGATCACTGGAAAACGCTAAGGTACACAATTAAGGTGATGCTCGGTACACTACTGCGTGACACCAGAATCCATTGGCCGGACAGTCTCACTTGTAACGACCGTACATAGACAATAACGGACGCCGCAAAGCCTAGGGAGAATAGGTTGCCGTAGCTCGAGAGCATATTCGATCGGTTTGCATTGGTTTGCATTGGTTCGCCGTGATTACACCACATGTCAGAAGTGAAGGCAAACCGCCCAAAAACGCTCCCACTCAAGGAACAATTCGGCCGTCAGTCATACGACTGACGGCCACGCGCGGCACGAAATGAGATGTGTCTGGCGGCTAGAACAAGACGATCTGCAGACTCCGGCGTCTCTCAGCTGATCTTCCGCGGGTCCAGCGCATCGCGCAGACCCTCACCAATATAGTTCACCGAGATCACTGTCAAAAATATCATCATTCCAGGGAAGACGGCCATCCACCAGTGGCCGTTCAGCATCTCGCTCTGCGCCGAGTTGAGCATGTTGCCCCACGTCGGCGTCGGGACAATCACGCCGAAGCCCAGGAAGCTGAGGCCCGACTCGGCGATAATGGTGGCGCCCACCAAGAGCGTGGCAGCCACGATAATGGGTGTCGACGTGTTGGGCAGCACATGGCGGAATACAATTCGCAGGTTCCCCACGCCCAGCGTGCGCGCCGCCTCCACAAACTCCTTCTGCTTTAGCCCCAGGAACTGCCCGCGCACCACACGCGCCACGCTCGTCCACGACAATATTCCCAGGATGATGATGATGCCGCCCGCGTTGCCGTACGCCGTGAACAAGGGCGCGTCCATTTCTCGGATCAACAGTGACATGATGATCAACATGAAGATGCGCGGCAGCGCGATGAACATATCCGTGAACCGCATCAGCAGGTTGTCGATCCAGCCCCCGTAATAGCCGGCCACCGCGCCGACAAATGTCCCAATCAGGATGCCCATCGCCGTCGCCAGTAGCCCGATGGTCAACGAAAAGCGTCCGCCGTAGAACAGCCGCGTCAGGATGTCGCGACCCAACGGGTCCGTGCCCATCGGATGCGCCGCGCTGGGCGGCATATCCTTCTGCTTCATTAGCTCTCGTTGCTCGCGGAATGACTCTCCCAGAACGGCGGGATGTGGACTGAACATGGGCACGAAGATGGCGCCTAGTACCAGTACCGTGAGCACGACGGTCCCGGCCACGGCCATCTTGTGGCGGCGGAACTGGTTCCAGTACATGCTCCGCATCGACCGCTCCTTGGTCGAAGACGGAGACTGCAATTGTAGCTGGTTGACCTGATCGGCTTGAGAAATAGTAGTTGCGCTCATGCTAGATTCTATGTGAGGCTATTTGGTCCACGAGTCTACTCGTACTGCACGCGTGGGTCGAGAAAGGCATAGGCGATGTCGGCAATGAGATTGAACGCGATAATCAGCACGGCGTTGATCATCACGATACCCATCAGCACCGGGTAGTCGACGCGCTGAGCATGATAATAGAAGAGCCGCCCCATCCCCGGCCACGAGAAGATCGTCTCGGTGAACAACGCCCCACCGAACAGAATGGGCAGTTGCAGCGCAATCACCGTGATCACCGGCGTGATCGCATTCTTGATCGCATGCTTCGAAACCACAGTCTGCTCTTTCAGCCCTTTTGCCCGCGCCGTACGGATATAATCCAGGTGGATCACTTCCAACATTTGCCCGCGCATGTAGCGCGTATAGGTTCCCGCGCCGAACAGCGCCAGTGTCATCACGGGCAGGATCATATGCCTCGCACGGTCAGCCATGGTCGGGTCGGTAATGTCGTAGGGCGTGCGGCCGCCACCCGGCAGCAATGGCGTACAGTCCGGGCAACCGGTAAAATTGGACCAGGCAAAGCCCTCGGAGGGGCTAACCGGGTTCTTGAGCAACATGTTGAAGATGATGATTAGCAGCAGGCCGAACCAGAAAACGGGGATAGATTGCCCCACGAATGCAAAGAAAGTTGATATATGGTCGAAAAGCGAATACTGGCGCAGCGCTGACAGAATCCCAATCGGGATTGCGATTAGCAGCGTCACCACGAACGCTACCGTCATCAGCTGTAGTGTGGCCGGTAGCCGCTCCAGAATCATCTCCATCACAGGCTGATAGGTGACCTGGCTGTACCCCCAATCGCCCACTGCCACACGCCGAATCCAATTCCAGTACTTGACGTGAACAGGCTGATCCGCGCCCATCAGCTCCGAAAGCCGCGCCATGTCTTCGGCCGTGATATTTGGGTTTTCCTCAAACGCCGCCATCGGACCGCCCGGCGCCTGGTCGATCATGACAAACACGATCAGGCTGATGGCCCAGAGGAGGGGGATGGCGTAGAGCAGCCTACGAGCGATGTACTGGGTAATGATTGACCTCCGATTTCACGAGTACTGCAACGCGCTGCGCGTGATGTTTCGGTCCAGGAACAGCACACTGCGTGAGTAGGCCGTGGGACACCCTGCCGCATTTCAAACAAGATGTCCCACGCCCAACTACCTCAGAGCTCGTTTACTCGAGATACCATTCCTCTGCGTTCCAACTGCGCACATTCTCCCAGCCGTTGATGCGATAGTTCTGGAAGTTGCTGCGCGTCAGGTCGATATCCGCTCGATCGTACAGGTAGATGTGCGGAAGCTCAGCATCGATCTGCTCGCAGGCGATCTGGTACTGTGCCTTGCGCTCGTCCAGATTCGGAGTTCTGGCAGCTGCTTCGATGGCAGCGTCAGCCGCCTCATTGATCCAGCGAGAATAGTTGAAGCCCGCCCCGCCGTTGGCCTCGACCGGAATGCTGCTGCTATGGAAATACCCAAACATCTGTGAGTCGGGATCGATACCGTCCGATGTGGTGTACATCAGGATATCGAAGTTGCCGTGCTTGCGGAAGGCGCCGCTCTCCCAACTGCCGAACAATTCCGCGCTCGGCACATTCTCGATGCTCAGTTCCACGCCGATATCGCCCAGCATAGCGATGATCAACTGCTGCGATTCCTCACGCAATTGATTTCCGGACGTTGTCTGGTACTTCAACGTCAGTGGCGCGCCTTCTTCGGCATACATACAGCCGCTGCACTCGCGCACACCGTCGCCATCCGCGTCAGTCCAGCCGGCTTCTTCCAGCAGGGCAATGGCCTGATCCGGATCGTAGACGGAGGGCTCAATATCGCACTTGGCCCAGCCTAGGCTCAACTCGCTGACGCCTACTGTGGTCGCTCCGTAGAGCAACTCATCAATGATGTACTGCTTGTCAATGCCGTATTGGATGGCCTGACGCACGCGCAGATCGCCCAGAATGGGATGCGGGTTGTTCAGCGGGTCGTCCGTGGCATCGATCGTCGGGTCGCCCAAGTTCAACACGAAGCGCTCGGTGCCAGGGCTCGGCTGCGCATGGATTGTGATGTCCGGATTGTCCTGGAAGTCAGGAATATCCGCCTCGGTCAGATCCCACAGACCGTGGATCTCGCCGGACGTGATCAATGCCTTGCCGACCTCGCGGCTCTCCAGGAAGCGCAAGATCACCTTCTCCACACGCGGCTTCTCGGGATAGTCGCGGTAGTTCTCGTTCGCCGACAGCACCATGCGGTCACCCGGAATCCACTCGTCCAGCTTGAACGGACCGGTGCCGACGAAGCCATCCCGATTGTATTCCCATTCGGGTCATTTCAGCCGGCTCGCCCGTAGCGTGTTTGGGCAAGATGGAATTGAAGTTACTCAGGAACGGTGCAAAGAACTCGCTGTACTGCACGACAACGGTGTAGTCGTCCACGCACGTGACCGATTCAATCGATGCGAAGCTCGACGCGTTTACGGCCCCGCTCTCCGGATGCATTACCGCTTCCCATGTGAACACCACGTCCTCACACGTAAACGGTTCGCCATCCGACCAGACGATGTCGTCGCGGAGGTTATACGTAATCGTCAGACCGTCCTCCGAAATGCCGCCGTTTTCCTGGCTTGGCACTTCCGTGGCGAGCACAGCGTAGTATTCACCTTCCGGGCTCGCCTGTACCAGGCCCTCGTCCATATAGCGAGCGGCTTCACTTGCAACGGTCTGCGTGCGAATGTAGGCGTTCAGAAGCTCAGGCTCTTGATACAGGCCGTAGATGATGACCTGCTCGCCCTCGGCAGCGGCTGGCGCTTCCGCAGCTTCTTCGGCCGGCGCTTCCGCCGCCTCTTCCGCAGGCGCAGCTCCTTCCGGGGCAGCCGCAGGCGCAGCAGTACAACCCGCGAACGCCAATAGCAATACAACCGTAAGTGACGCGAACAACCACCAACGCGTGCGATTACTCATCGTATCGTCTCCTTCTTGTGAAAGTGGACTGATTGGTACTGCTTGGTACTACAAAGATTCTTGGGACCCAGGGCCAACGACAGGCCACGAGCAACACTCACCAATCGGCTCAAGCGACAAACCGCTTCCAACACCAGATACCGGCGGAGTGGAAGCAGCTTTGCTGCTCTGCTTCGACGCTCCAAACTGATGCAATCCTCGGATTGCTTGAGAACACTACCTGAGCACACTTGCTGATCACAACAGTTGCGGCAACTTGGCCTGAGGACAGTCGATGGCCTGTGCGTCGCCGGAACGTCGGCGGAAGTATAATAGATCGCCAAGAACGTGTCAACCAAAAATCGCGAGGCGCGAACGCCTGAAAAAAACTTCCCGGAAGCTGTGGGCCCCCGGGAAGTCTCATGCCTATCACGCTAGATGTCCAAATTCGCCTGATTTGCGTGGGTCTGGATAAACCGCCGCCGTGGCGGCACACTACTCCCCATTAACATGTCGAACGTGCGGTCCGCTTCGGCCGCATCCTCGATGCCGACCTGCAGCACCGTACGATGCTCCGGGTTCATCGTCGTGTCCCAGAGCTGAATATCGTTCATCTCGCCCAGACCCTTGTAGCGCTGGTCGATACGCACATTGTCTGCGCCCACATCTTCGCGCAGCGTGGCAAGCTCCTTGTCATCATAGACGTACTCACTGGACCGCTTGCGTTTGCCGTTTTCGCTACGCGTCACCGTCACCCGATACAGCGGCGGCTGCGCTATATACAGGTGCCCTTCATCGATCAGGTCCTCCATGTAGCGGAAGAAGAACGTCAGCAACAGCGTGCGAATATGCGAGCCGTCCACGTCCGCATCCGTCATCAAGATGATGCGGTTGTACCGCAGCCCTGACAGATCGAAGTTCTCGCCGATGTTCGTCCCCAGCGCCGTGATCAGCGCCTGGATCTCCTTGTTCGTCAGCGCCTTGTCCAGGCTCGTCTTCTCAATGTTTAGAATCTTCCCGCGCAATGGCAGGATCGCCTGGAAACGCCGGTCCCGGCCCTGCTTCGCAGTGCCCCCTGCGCTGTCGCCCTCCACGATATAGATCTCGCACTCGGCAGGATCGCGGCTCGAGCAGTCTGCCAGCTTGCCCGGCAACGTCAAGCTCTCCAGCGCGCTCTTGCGGATCACCAGGTCGCGCGCCTTGCGCGCCGCTTCACGCGCCCGATACGCTGTGCGCGCCTTCTCAATGATTTGCCGCGCATCGCGCGGGTTCTCCTCCAACCACTGACCCATCACGTCCGCCACCGCCGTCTCCACGTGGTAGCGAACCTCGTTGTTCAGCAACTTCAGCTTGTTCTGGCCCTCGAACTGCGGCTCCAGCACCTTCACGCTGATGATGGCCGTCATCCCCTGCCGTGTGTCATCGCCCGTGAAGTTCGGATCATTGTCCTTCAAATAGCCCTGCTTGCGCGCATAGTCATTGATCGTACGCGTTACCGCACCACGCAACCCCGTCAAGTGGCTGCCGCCGTCCGGCGTATTGATCGTGTTGGCAAACGCAAACACCGACTCCGCGAAACCGTCCGTGTACTGGATCGCGGCCTCCACCTGCGTCGTCTCCACTTCCCGGTCCACATAGATCGGCGCATGCAACACCGTACGCGTCCGGTTCAAATACCGCACGAACGACTTCACGCCACCTTCGAAGTAGAAGGTGATTTCACGCGGATGCTCCGGACGCGTCGTCCACCAGACGGATGTCCACACCCCGCGTCAGGAACGCCATCTCGCGCAGCCGCGTCGCCAGCGTGCCCCAGCTATATTCCAGCGCCTCGAAGATCGTGTCGTCGCGCAGGAATGTCTGCGTCGTGCCTGTGTCGTCTTTCTTGCACTTGCCGACGACCTCCACCTCCGTAACCGGCACGCCTCGCTCGAACCGCTGGCGGTATACCTTTCCGTCGCGGTTGACCCTTGTCTCCATCCACGTGCTCAGCGCATTCACTGCACTAACGCCCACGCCATGCAGACCACCGGACACCTTGTAGCCTTCGCCGCCGAACTTGCCGCCCGCGTGCAGCTTTGTCATCACCACCGTCACCGCCGGCAATCCGGTCTGCTTCTGAATATCAACCGGGATACCCGCGCCGTTATCCGTCACGGTGACGCTTTCGTCCTTGTTAATCGTAATGCTGATCTTGTCGCAACGCCCCTGCATCGCCTCGTCGATGGCGTTGTCCACCACCTCAAAGACCATGTGATGCAGCGCCTTGGCGTCCGTGCCGCCGATATACATACCCGGGCGGCGACGTACGGCCTCGAGCCCCTCCAGCACCTGGATCTGATCCGCGCCGTATACGAAATCCTTCTTTTTATCGTTCGCCACTACATCCTCCCTCGCTTCACCGTACCAGCATCAAGTACGAACATCGGTACATCAAACCGAGCCGTCCACGCGCCCGGCGTCAACTGCACTCTCCGCAGCCGCAGAGCGCAGGATTCGAGTCCGATAGAACACAAACAACGCAAGCGCCAATCCGCTGCCGATATAGGCATTGGCCACGATGGCAACCGCCACCCCAATCGACGACAATTGGGTTAGCTGGCGCATGATGAGCGTCATGCCCAACGAGATAAACGCGGTCAACACAATGAAAAGCAGCGTCGCCAGGAAATTGCCGCGCACCACCGCAAAGCTCTGCATCATCGCCTTGTGCAGCGGCAAATCATCCAACACAATCGCCGCCGTCACAAAATACAGATAGAACAGAATCACCAAGCACCGACCCCATATAGACGAAGACCAACAGAGAACTCAGGGCCGGACTCAAGAATGCCAGCAACGCCGAGCCAATTGCTACGGGAATCGCGCCTGCAAACAACAACAGCGTCACCGCCACAATGAACAGGATCACCATCAGCCATTGGCGCAACACCACCTTCACCAGCTCGCCGGCAGTGGTTGGCTTGGCGCCACCGCCGAGCGGTAGCTGCCTCGCCAGCAGGTTCATGTACAGCACCCCGATCAGCAGCCCTAGCACGCTCAACCCCGTGAATAGCCCAGCCGCTGCGTACACGCTGTCGATCTCATACACGGGGTCCCCGGCCACCGGGCCAATTGTCGCCAACAGACTTGGCACATGCAGCAGCGTCCCGCTTACCAGCGCGTCCATCAAATTCGAGCCTTGGCTCGCCTCCAACAGCATCTGCGGCGACATTTCCGGCCCAATCGCGGGCATGCCCTCCATACGCGGCTGTGCGCTCATAGTAGCGCACAAAATCCTCGATTAGCGGCGCCACGCTCAACTGCGGCCCCAACCACAGCCACAGGTCAAGAAGCACCGGGATCAGAATCAACTCCACCCGCCTGCCTAGAAAGCGATACCCCGCCGACAGGCTGTCTATCACTGCTTGCCAACTATCCCCTACACCCAAGACCAGCGCCCTCTCCACCGACACTTGCATCTTTGCACCGGCGCATCTCTTGCCCGCGCCGCACAATCATCAGCATGGAAAAATCCTCTGCAACAACTGCACAGTATAGCATAGAAACCATGCGAATCGGAATTCCGGAACTGGAAAAACAGAACGTTCGTTCGCAGTTTCCCGCCGCCATCCGGCAACAGGAGGCGCCGCGAGAATCAATCCTGATTGGCCTACTCGGCAGAGATCAACGTCCAGTCTTCCTGCGTCTGACATCCATTCCGGATTGACGCCCGCGCACCACCTCCGCTAGAATCCAACCGTTTCCAACGTTCGCCGTCGCACTGCACTGGCAGCAAAATCTGTTGCCATGCTATTATGCACGGCAGGAAACATCGACGAAACGGCCTGCCAGTACGTAGGCCAGGCCCGTTGAGACCAGAGATCATCGAGGTCATTCCCATGAGGTCATTCCTATGACGTCCTTCATCATAGAGGGCGGACACCCCCTCCAAGGCGCGATCCGCCCCACCGGCAACAAGAACGCCGCCCTTCCCCTCGTCGCCGCCTGCCTCCTCACCGACGAACCCGTCGTGCTCCACAATCTTCCCGCCATCGGCGACGTGCTCACGATGCTTCAAATCCTGGCCGGCCTCGGCGTGGAGATCCAACGCAGCGGCGACTCGATCACACTGAATGCGCGCAACGTCCATTCCACCCAGCCGGACGTGCACCTCTTCAGCCAGATTCGCGGCTCGCTCACGCTGATGGGGCCGCTTCTCGCCCGACACGGTCACTTCAGCGTCGACACCGCCGCCGGCGGAGACGACATCGGCCGTCGTCGTATCGACACGCATCTGCAAGTATTCGAAGCCTTGGGCGCCGCCTTCTTGCACAACGGGAAGTTCGAACTGCGCGCCGGGCGGTCGCCTCCACGGCTGCGACATCCTGCTCGACGAAGCCTCTGTCACCGCCACGGAGAACGGCGTCATGGCCGCCGCCCTCGCTGACGGCGTCACTGTACTGCGCAACGCCGCAAGCGAGCCCCACGTCCAGGATGTCTGCCGCCTGCTCAACTCCATGGGCTGCCACATCGAAGGCATCGGCAGCAATGTGCTCACCATCCATGGTCAGAAATCTCTCGGCGGCGGAGAATGTCACATCAGTCCGGACTTCATCGAAGTCGGCAGTTACATCGGCCTGGGCGCCGTCACCCCCGGCGAACTCCGCATCCAGGGCGTCGTGCCTGACCATCTGCGCATGGTCGACATGGTTTTCGCCGATCGCCTGGGCGTAGACATGCGCGTGGAGCGCAGCGCGCACCCAACCAACGACAATGCCTATGATCTGGTCGTCCCCGGTACACAGAGCCTGCGCATCAAGCCTGACTTCGGCGGCGCCGTACCGCAGATTGACGATGCACCGTGGCCGGCCTTTCCGCCCGACCTCATGAGCATCGCCCTCGTCACCGCCACGCAGGCCGAAGGCACCGTCATCATCCATGAGAAAATGTATGAGAGCCGTCTCTACTTCGTCGACAAACTCATCGCGATGGGCGCGCAGATCATCCTCTGCGACCCCCATCGCGCCGTCGTCGTCGGTCCGCGCCGCCTCGTCGGCCAGCCAGTCACCAGCCCTGATATCCGCGCCGGTATGGCCCTTGTGCTTGCCGCCCTCGCCGCCGACGGCGTCACCACCATCGGCAACGTTCAACAGATCGACCGGGGCTACCAGCAAATCGACGAGAAGCTCCGCAACCTCGGCGCCAAGATCGACCGCGTCGACTAACCTACACGAATCCCTGCCAGGGCTGTCCACCTGCGAACGGCATAGCCTTCGCAAGGCGCACCCAACCACCTACCGGCCCAGTTGCACTGTCACGCCCGCCGGACTCACCCGCATTCCGTAACGAGGTTCGCCAAATGCCCGACATCGACATCAGCGCCATACAGCAATCGGTCGCCCAACACAGCGACGACATCATCACCTTTCTGCGCGAACTCGTCGCCATCCCGTCCATGGATTCTCAGATCGGTCCCGTCGGCGAGCGCGCCCAGGCCGAAATGGCGCGCCTCGGCTTCGACGACGTCCGCTTCGATACCATGGGCAACACGTTGGGTCGCATCGGCGACGGCCCCCGTACACTTCTCTACGACAGTCACATCGACACTGTCGGCATCGGTAACCCCGACGAATGGCAGTGGGATCCCTTCACCGGCAAGATCGAGGACGGGCGCCTCTATGCCCGCGGCGCCTGTGACGAAAAAGGCAGCACCCCCGGCATGATCTATGGTCTCGCCATCGCCCACCGCCTCGGCCTGCTCGATGGCTGGACCGTCTACTACTTCGGCAACATGGAGGAATGGTGCGACGGCATCGCCCGCCATGCGCTCGTCGAATATGAAGGCATCCGTCCCGACTACGTCGTCATCGGCGAACCTACCAAGATGCAGGTCTACCGCGGCCACAAAGGCCGCGTCGAAATGCAGGTGGTCGCCGCCGGTAAGAGCGCACACGCGGCCAGCAACCATCTCGGCGACAACGCCATCTACAAACTCACGCCCATCATCGATGCAATCAGCCAACTCGAACCCGAATTGGGCGACGACCCCTTCCTCGGTCATGGCAAAATCACCGTCACCGACATGCACGTAGAAACGCCCAGCATCAACGCCGTGCCCAACCAGGCCATTCTCTACATCGACCGCCGCCTGACCTTCGGCGAATCCGCCGAGGGCGCGCTGCAGCAGGTGCGTGAACTCATCCCGCCCCACCACCTCGCCGCCGGCGACATCCGCGTCGACATGCTCCACTACGCGGAGCCCAGCTACACCGGCTTCGTCTTCCCCGTCGAAAAATACTTCCCTGCCTGGGCGCTGGATGAAGACCACGCCCTTGTTCAGGCCGGCCTGCGCACCGCGCACGCCATCGGCCTGCCCGAACATGTCGCCGGCAAATGGAATTTCAGCACCAACGGCATCTACTGGGCCGGCAAGGCAGGCATCCCCTCCATCGGCTTCGGCCCCGGAGAGGAGGAAACCGCACACACAGTCAACGACAGCGTTCTCCTTGCAGACGTCGTCAAGGCTGCCGAGTTCTACGCACTGCTGCCCGCCCTCCTGCCCCCGCCACCCCCAAGGAAATAGGCGAGAGTCGATGGAAGCGAACCCCTCTCAGCCGGCGCCGCTGGCCCTCATCGCCGTGGGCGGCAACTCTCTCATCAAAGACGCCCAACACCCGGAGGTCCAGCACCAATGGGATGCCGTTCGCGAAACCGCGTCCCACGTCGCCAACCTCATTCAGACGGGCTGGCGCGCAGTCATCACCCACGGCAACGGCCCACAGGTCGGCTACATCCTGCAGCGCAACGAGCTCGCCATCCCCCGGGTGCACACGACGCCAATGGACCTCATCGTCGCCGACACGCAGGGTAGCATCGGCTACATGCTGCAACAGGCGCTCAGCAATGAATTCTACCAGCGCAGACTCGCCCTTCGCTGCGTCACCTGCGTCACCCAGACCCTCGTCGACCGCGATGATCCCGCCTTCGCCCGCCCCACCAAACCCATCGGCGGCTTCCTGGACGAAGAGACCGCCCGCGGCTTCGAGGCCGCCGGCTGGCCCGTCGTCGAAGATGCCGGACGCGGCTGGCGACGCGTGGTCGCCTCCCCCGAACCGCTGGCCTTCATCGAAGAAGACGCCATTCGTCGACGCCGTCTCCGCAGGCTGGGTCGTCATCGCGGCAGGCGGCGGCGGCATCCCCGTCATCCGCAACCGCGCCGGCGAACTGCGCGGCGTCACGGCCGTCGTCGACAAGGACCTCGCCAGCGGCCTCCTGGCTACGCGCTTGCGCGCTGACCTCTTCCTGATCAGCACCAGCATCGAACGCGTCGCCCTCGACTTCGGCAAGCCGAACCAGCGTTTTCTCGACGACCTGTCCGTCGACCAGGCAAACCGTTACCTCGACGAAGGCCAGTTCGCACCCGGCAGCATGAAACCCAAGATCGAAGCCTGCATCCGCTTCTTGAACGACTAGCGACAATCCCGACGCCGCCTGCGTTATCACGTCTCCCGAAAACCTCGAACGCGCGGCATACGGCGAAGCTGGCACCCGCATCCGGCGCCAGTCGTAGCCGGGAACCATTCGCAGCGCACCTATTCGATCCAAGTCCCGCAACAATTACGCTCCGTTAACGAAGTATTAACTCCTGCAGTGGAAAGTAATCTGGCGCACTGTGACGTCACAAGACGCGCGTTTGTGATCCATGCGGATGGGCAAAATCCGTACACTGTGGTGTACACTAGCTACCGCGGTTCGGTCGTGGCCCAACGGGCGCATTCTGGGTACGAGGGAGCGAATCTACCTACGTGGAAACCACCGTCGCCAGCAGCCAAGCTGACCACAACAGCACAAGCCGGTTCCGGCTATTTGCAGGCCGCCAGGGACGTCGTCGCAAAGAGGCGTTGCTCGCCTATCTCTTCCTCCTGCCGGCCTTCCTCATTGTCGGCCTCTTCGGCATCTTTCCCGCTCATCTTCGCCACCTACCAGAGCACGCTGCGCGGGCTCAACAAATCGACGGCAGACTTTGACGGCCTGTTCAATTATGTCAAGGCCATCGACAACCTCGCCTATGTCCTCGGCTTCTGGCTGGCCGCCCTGCTCGTCTACCTGTCCATCCGTACGCTGATCGACGCCCGACCGCGAAGCGCAGGAGGAAGAGCGATCCGTTCTGGATTTGGGCCCCGCCCGGCGTTGCCATCGGCGTAAGCATCGCGCTCTTCATCCTCTTCATCTTCCGGCTGCTTCCCCTCCTGCTCGAAGTTCCCGGCGCAGATGCGCGGCCTGGGATCAAACCCGGCCCTTTTTCGCAAGCTTGCCTTCGAAGCTTTTCTGCAGCCACAGGTTCAGGTCGTCACTGTGGGCCGCCATCCTTGTACTGGCCCTCGGCATCGGCCTGCAAATCTACATTTCACGCCGCCTATCCACCAGCGACGTCATCACACGGCTACATGGGCCAGTTCATCTCCGCCACGACCATGCTCATTGGCGCCGCCGCCCTTATCTGGCTTACGTGGACCGACATCAACAAGGCATATGCAGACCGCTCTGGAGAACGGCGAAGGACTCGATATCTGGTCCCAGATCATCACCATCAGCGCCGGCTTCCTGCTTGTTGCTCGTCGCCTGGTGGCTGTGGGAAAGCGCCAGCTATCGCAACTCCAATGCGAGCACGGCCATGCGGCTGGGCGGCGCCGCCATGCTCCTGGTCGGCGCCTGGGTTCCTCATCGGCGAACTGCCCGCGCATCATCGCCGATGGCGACGGCGACTTGGTGGTACGGCCTGCTGGCCACGTTCTACTACTCTGCTGGGCACGATCCCCCTGCAGCTTGGCATTGCGCTGATCCTGGCGACACTGCTGTTCCAGGATGTGTGGGGCAAAGCCGGTTTCCGCATCATCTACTTCCTGCCCTATATCGCGCCCATTGTCGGCACGGCCGCCGTCTTTCGCATCATCTTCTCCAGCCGGCCCACTGCGCCCGTCAACACGGTCTTGATCCGCCTCGGCGCAGAGCCCGCTTGCCTGGCTGAACGAACCCACCGGCATCTTCCAGATGATGCTCGGCGACGCCGTTCACGCTGCCGCAGTGGGCCGCCGGCCCCAGTCTGGCCCTCGTCGTCATCATCATCTACGGCACCTGGACCTTCATCGGCTTCAACACCGTCATCTTCATGGCCGGCCTGGGCAGCATTCCGCGCGAACTGTACGAGGCCGCCTCCATCGACGGCGCGGGTCGCTGGCCCCAGTTCCGCCACATCACTCTGCCGCTGCTCTCGCCGACGATCTACTTCCTGACGCTCTACTCGGTCATCGGCACATTCAAGGCATTCAACCACATCTATGTGCTGCGGACCGGCGCCGCGCTCGGCACCACGGACACCGCCAGCGTCGTCATCTTCCAGGTCTTCAAACGCGATACGCGCTTTGGCTATGCCTCCGCGCTGGCCATTCTGCTGCTGCTCATCATCCTGGTGCTCACGGCCGTCAACAACCGGCTGGCGAGCAAGAGGGTATTCTATGGCTAGCAACGTCACCGCGTCACCGGCCGCAGTCGACAGCGCCGCCGTCGCCGAAAGCAAGGAACCAGCGCAACGGCATCAACTTCGGCCGCATCTTGGCCTACGCTTTTCTCATTCTGGGCGCCGTCATCGCCATCGTCCCTTTTCTGTACACCGTCAGCGTCTCGCTCATGAACCTGACCGAAGCGACAGGCGGAGCCTGGCTGCCCAGTACACCCCAGTGGAGCAACTACGCGCAGCGCCTGGAACGAGGCCAACTTCTCGCTCTACTTCTGGAACAGCGTCAAGATCACGGTGATCACCGTCACGGGCCTGCTGGTCTTCTCTACGCTGGCCGCCTATGCCTTTGCCCGCATGGAATTCCCCGGCAAGGGCTTGCTCTTCGCGCTGCTTGCTCTCAACGCTTATGCTGCCGGAAGCCGTCACCTGGGTACCCAACTTCATCACCGTCTCCTGGCTGGGCAAGATCAGCCCGATCCCCTGGATCAACAACTGGCCCGCGCTGACCATTCCTTTTATGGCCGGCGCCTTCGGCATCTTCCTGCTTGCGCCAGTTCTTCCAGCAGATCCCGGACGAACTGTGGGATTCGGCGCAGATCGACGGCGCCGGGCATCTGCGCTATCTCTGTGCGCATCATGGTGCCGCTCTCCGTCGCGCCGATCATGACGCTCGGCCTCTTCGGCTTCATCGGCTCGTGGAACGCCCTGGCCTGGCCCATCCTGGTTACATCGACCGAGGACTGGCGCCCGATCTCCTACGGCATGCTCGCCTTCCTGGATGAGGCCGGCGCGCAGTTTCATCTGCAGATGGCCGGGGCCGTCATCACCATGGTTCCGATCCTGATTCTCTACTTCTTCACGCAGAAGCAGTTCATCGAAGGAATCGCGACATCCGGCCTGAAGGGATAGCGCAATGTGTGGTGAAGTGCAGAAAGCCCAAGGTGATCACGGCGACTGGCCAAGAACAACGGGCTGCCGCCGATTGATGTACAATATGTACGCAGGCGAATATGCAGTCCATGCAGATGCACAATTCGCGGAATCAACAAAGCGAGCAACGAGGATCAGCAAGAAACCAACCGATACGCAACGAGTCGCAGAAGTCCTACCAACTGACAGAAGCGTGAGTAACCTGACGGAAGAATCGATACACCGACAGAAGTGTCAGCCAAACAATATCAGTATCAGCAGAACTAACAGAGGAGAAGAACACCTATGAATAGGAAGCACATCTGGTTGATCGTCCTGCTATCGGTGGCGGCCTTGATGTTGGCCGCCTGCCCGGCCGCCGCACCCGTAGCCGAGGCGCCGGCCGCTGAAGCGCCCGCCGAAGAAGCAGCCGCCCCCGCCGAAGAAGGCGCCTGCGCACCGGCCACCGAAGGCGCGCTTCGCCGGCGTCGACCCGCGTGGCCAGACCGTTGTATGGTGGCACAACCACACAGGCTCCCGCGATGAGCAGCTCACCGCACTCATCGCCCAGTTCAACGAGTCCAACGAATGCGACATCACGCTGGAGTCGCAGAGCCAGGGCGGCTATGACGAGATTCGCGACAAGATGAACGCCAGCATCGCAGCCGGCGAAGCGCCGGCCGCCCTGCTCGCCGGCTACCAGAACGACCAGGCGTTCTACCAGCTCAACGATGCGCTTGACCGACATCAACACCTATGTCGACGATCCCGTCTGGGGCCTGACCGAAGAAGAGAAAGCCGATTTCTTCGCCGGCTTCTTCGAGCAGAGCGTCCACCCGGCCTTCGACAACATGCGCCTGGGCTTCCCGCCCAACCGCTCCATCGAGGTGCTCTACTACAACCAGACCTGGCTGGAAGAACTTGGCTTCGACGGCCCGCCCACCACGCCGGAAGAGTTCCGCGACGATGGCGTGCGCCGCGGCGGAAGCCAACGGCGACGGCACCGGCGGCTACATCCTGCGCGACGACGCCTCCGCCATGGCCGCCTGGACAATGGCCTTTGGCGGCGACATCCTGAATGAAGACGGCACCGGCTACGCCTACAACACGCCGGCCACCGTGCAAGCCATGGAACTGCTCAAGGGCATGAACGACGACGGCTGCGCCTACCTCTTCACCGAAGGCTACCCGAATCCCGAATTCGCCGGCCGCCGCGCCATCTTCACCCAGGGCTCGACCTCCGGTATCCCCTTCTACGAGTCGGACATCAACACAGTCGCCGAAGAAGAAGGCCGCGAGCCCGATGTCTGGGGCGTCGCAGCCATCCCGCACACCACCGACGAGCCCGTCATGAACGTCTACGGCGGCGACATCATCATGACCCGCACATCGCCGGAGCAGGAACTGGCCGCATGGATCTTCGTCAAGTGGTTCACCACGCCCGAAATCCAGGCCGAGTGGGACAAGATCAGCGGTTACTTCCCGACCCGCGCCGGCACGGCCGAGTACCTGGACGACATCGTCGCCGAGCGACCGCAGTACGGCCAGGCGCTGGAACTGCTGCCGTACGGCAAATATGAGCCGCAGCTCATCTCCTACCAGGCCGTGCGCGACGCAGCCCAGAAGGCCTTCAACGAGATCATGCAGGGCGCCGATGTCCAGGCGACGCTGGATGCCCTGACAGAGTGATGCCAACGCACTGCAGGAAGAGTTGATGGCCGAAATCCAGTAGCCATCTGCGCGCTATGGTACTGCGCAAAGCGGGGCGACGGTTATGCAACCGGCGCCCCGCTTCTCTTATCCCATCGCCAATTCGCAGGTCAGGTACCGTTGCGACACCTTTCGCTGAACCTCGCCTGTCTGGAACTGGACCTCATTACCCAAAGCGCAGACAGCGGAACCGCTCATAGTGCCGGAACGTTCCGTCCGCCTGCTTCTCGCCCCAGCGCTCCTTCCACCGTTCCTACGCCTTCTCCGGCTCCGCGATCTGGCTCTTGTGGCATAGAATCGCCTCGATCTTCTCACCGGCGATGTCCGTGATGTCCACCTCCACATTGGCGTTGTCATGCCCCACGATGTACAGCTGGCTGATCTTGTGCGGCAAATATCCCTCGTCCATCATGTCCGGATAGAACATGGGATTGTCCGCCGCCGGGAAGATCGCCTCCAGCGCCACCAACCCTGCGTTGCGATGGTCCGGATGGTTGATATACCCCTCGCCCACGACATACCGGTCCGGGTAGGGACAGATGATCAACTGCGGCCGGATGCGGCGAATCTCTCGCGTTACGCGCTTGCGCAGTTCCGGCGTCGACTGCAGAAAGCCGTCCTCCTCGCCCATGAACATCACTTGCTTCACGCCACACTTCTCAGCTGAATTGCGCTGCTCGATCTTGCGCATGGCAATCAACTGATTGCGCGTGATCTCCGGGTTGTGATTGCCCTTGTCGCCATTCGTCAGGATCATATACGTCACTTCAATGCCCTGACGCGCCATCTTGATCACCGTACCTGAACAGGTGAAGTCCGGATCATCTGGATGCGCCATAATCACCAGAACGCGTTCCACATCTTCCCAATCCGGCCCACTCAGCTTCGATTCCTCTACCATGTCATCTCCTCGCGCCCTGCTTTCTTCCTTCGAATTGGATCTTCTTCTACTTCGAGCTCTCTTCTTCCGGCGCTGTGTCCGACCAAAATTCCGGAACCCGCGCCAATCCTGTATCAGCGCCATCGGGATAGGGGGGAGCCGTTAGGCTCCGCCCCTCCCACACCACCGGACATGCGGGTCCGCATCCGGCGGTTCGGTTAGGTCCGACGAAGTTCTAACTTCGTGTTGAGCCATTTCTTCCCCCAGTCACCCCGGTAACGCCTTCACCCTGACCGCTTACCCTCGGCCCTCCGCCTACTCTCCACGGCCAATCTGTCTCTTACAGATGTCGGCTGCCTACGTTACCCTGTTCCCTTCTGCTCAACTCCCTCTCCGTTTGGCCCTTCGCCCTGTAGACGTCTTTCAACGCCCGCCCCGGATGGTCGTTACTCCATCGACTACTATGGCCGCTGCTGACCCCTGCCCTCCAGTCTCCCTTCGGACAGGTCTCCCCGGATAAGGTACGATACCTTTCACCTGACACTTGCCGCATTTACACACGGCTGCTCTGACCCTTTTCGGGCTTCACTGCCTCGTGCCAGCTCACCCCGCACCCCATGCCTCTTATGCGATTCTTGTCCATCAAGTCCAGGTTTTGCTTCCGGCTTCCTCCCCACCTAAGCTCACACCTACGCAGTTGCCTTCCCCTAGCGGTTCGTCGGGTCATCGCCCGCAGAGGTCTCTCACCTCCTAGCTATCGCCCATGCCGGGCGTACACGAAAAAGACCTCCGCCGCGGCGGAGGTCTTTATACATCATGAGCGTTCGATTAGCCCATCTCGAGCGCCGAGTATCCAGGACCCTCCGAGAAATACAGCGCGTTGAGCTCAGTCGTGTACTGATACTCCTCCGGCAGATCCTCTTCCGGCAAGATGGCTTCCACTGGGCACTCCGGCACGCAAGCGCCACAGTCAATGCAGGTGTCGGGGTCGATGTAGTACCACGGCCACTCGTCTTCCGGCTGGCCAGGAATGATGCATTCAACCGGGCACACTTCCACGCACGCGCCATCACGAATGCACAGATCAAAAATCACATGGGTCATTGATACGTCCTCCTAGGCTTTCCAAAGCCACATTGTACTGATGTGCCTCGTCACTATTACGCGCAACCCACGCGGTTACGCAGAATCTTGCGGAAGTTCGGGCGATGACACAATGAATGGAAAACTACAATGGATGGTTCTGATCAGGACTCTGCCTGGATTACTACGAGGTCTTACTGCTTCATTCAGTGGCATCTGATACAGGGCACAGATAGCTGCAAACACTTGCACGATGTCCGCTCACACCTTCAAACCTGCTGCGGTTCCAAGCCTGACAATGAGCCGATTGTACTTGCCTTTTTGGGAAATGTCAATTGTTTTGTGAAAGAAAACACTACACGCGCGAATCACCGACCACAAGCAATCTGTGCACTCGATGCCGGAACCCCGGTCAGCTCTCGGCCACCTCCCACAGCGCTTCCCCATCCAGAATCGTGATCCGCTTGCGGCCGATTTCGATCAACCCCTGCGACTTCAGATCGTTCAGCACCTGTGTCGCCGTCTCTCGATAGGTACCCACGCTCTCTGCCAGGTCCTGATGCGTCAATCCAGTAATCGTCTCGCTGTCCTGCTCTTCAGATAACCGTAGCAACAAGCTCGCCAACCGCGCCGGAATTCCCTTGAACGCCATGTTCTCCAGACGCTCCTCCGCCTCGCGCAACCGCTTGCCTGTGATCTCCAAGATGCGCAGCGCCACCCGCGGCTTGCTCAGGATCATGCGCTCCAGGTCCGTACGACTCATCACACAGATGAGACAGTCGTCAACCGCCTCGGCAAACGTATTGTGCATACGCGTGCCCAACAACGCCATCTCGCCGAACAGCGTGTGCGGGCCAAGCGTCGTGATCACCAGCTTCTTGCCTTCTGGGCTGATGCGATAGAGTTGAACGCGACCCTCCTTTAGGATGAACAACACCTCGCCCGGCTCTTCCGGCCGATAGAACACGCGGCCCTTCGTCACCGTGCTCATCGTCGTGATGCGGTTCAACTCCTCCATTTCGCGCGGCGTCAAGTCCTGGAACACCGCCATCTCCGAAAGGTACCGCATCTTCTCATCCGGCTGTGCTACCACGCCTGTTGGCTCAGATCTTGAAGCCACTTTTCAGCCCCCTCATCTCCGTGTAGTGTTTGCCACTTCCAGACATACCGCCCGGCCCTGCGCATTCCCGCACAGGCGCTACCCCGCACCCGTCCTGACGTCCGCTTTCACCCCGCAGTGCGAACCTACTCGAACGCCTCACGGATCATCTCCTCCGAAGGATTACCCAAGGACCAAACCCGTCCATTCAACAAATACGTGGGCGTCGCAAACACCTCGTCCGGCACAGCATGCGGCGACGCTTCTACGTCGATCACGGCGACCGCCACGCCCGGATACCGAACCCGAATCCCGTCCGCCACCTCACGCGCATAATCACAGCCGCCACAATGCGCAGAGACAAAGATCGACAGATGGTCCTCTTCGGGCTGCGCGACGCGTCCACTCATGATCTGCCGGGTCACGCCAATTCCACCGGTCTCATCGCGACGCCTCCCCTTCTCAGAGAGGTGGTCCACTCACTCACTCTCCACAAAGCCACTTCACTCATCTCGCCAGACGCCCTGGACGCCACAAGCGCCATCCAGTCCGCCACACAAACACGCTCGCAGCGTACAGGACACCCGTCCGCCCTTCTGTGGCAATGCTTACCTCATGCGCAGTTCGAACCCCCGTGCACACGTCATCCCCGAACCCATTATAGACCTCGCCCAACAGAACGCAAGCCCCTGCCCCTGCAAATCCCTGCGTCAACCCCAACGCCCTGTCGTACCAACATCCCTCGTGCACCCGTGACGTCGCCCCGCACCGTTTTGAGCGCCGTCCCTTTGTGCTACAATGCTCTTATGTCCCAGGCGCCGCACCGAGTCCCACCCCCGCCGCAGCCCACGCCGGACAACCCATTCGAGCTGCAGCCTGTCCAGCCGCCGGCGCAAGAGCGGGATCTTACCTCCGAAATCCTGACGATTAGCGTGATCGTCGCCTGTCTGGTACTGCTCGGCGTCGGCGCCATGCTCTGGGTGCGCGACAATCGCCCGGCAAGGCCCCGCCCGACGGCCACAGCCTCCCAACCTGCCCAGGCCATCGCGTCGCCCACTGCGACCGCCACAGCATCGCACACCGCCGTCGCCCGACCGACGCGCACTTCGGCAAGCGTGACGCCGGCGACCAGAACCGCTCAGGGAACGCCGTCTCCGTCTCTCGCGCTGCCTCTTGTCACAGGCAGATCGGGCACGCCCTCCGCCGCCACATCCCCCTCGGCCGTCCACCTCCCCGCGGTCTCGTCCGACGATCGAAAGCCGCCACGCCCACGACCACGCCGTTGCCCACGCCGGCCCCGACTCTAGCCGCCCAAGCTCTGCGATTCCTGGCCTTGCCCTTCCTCTCGCGGCAGGACCCTCCGTCCACGCCGACACCTCTGCCGGCAACGGCCACACCGCCGCCCACCGCAACCGCCATTCCGGGCGCAACCTCCACCCCTACCACGTCCGGCACGCCCGCGGGCACGCCTATTACAACGCCTACGTCCGTACCCACCGGTTCGCCACTCGTGATCGATGACATGCAGGCCCGCATGCGCGTGTCCGCCGGTTTCTACGTCGGCCCCTCCTCCATCTACACGCTTACGGACAGCCTCGACGCCGATACCGAAATCTCCCTTCATGGCCGAGACCGTACCGGCGAATGGGTGCTTGCCTGCTGCGTCGACGATGACGACGAGGATGAAGAACAAGAGGACCGCGCTTGGGTGCGCCAGGCCTTCGTGATCATCGAAGGCAATGAACTGGACGACGGCGACGATGATGACGAGGATGAACTGGACCGCAATGACGCGCGCTGGTTGCCCATCGTTTCCGCCAGACCCGACCTGCGTCCACTGCCCACCGTCACGCCGCCCCCGGAAGGCGATTTCCCGCTATTCCGATACACCCTGGACAACCGCGGCTACGCTGCCCAACCTGCCCAACCTTTCAACGGCCGTCCGGCCCTGGACCAACGAACCCGAGGCCGGCGACGCCCTGCAGGCCCCCCTCGTCGTCGCCGATTCCCTCGTCTACGGTTCCAGCAGAGACAACCATATCTACGCATGGAATCGAGACAACGGCAGCCAACGCGCACGGCGATTCCTCGACGCGCCGGTGACTGCAAGTCCCGCTGCCGATGACGGACTGGTCTACTTCGTCGATCAGAACGGTCTGCTCCATGCCCTGCAGGACCCCATAGACCAGGAGCCGATCTGGCAGGTCGACCTGGCATCTCTGCCCGTCGAGCCCATCACCGGCATCAATGTCTACAGCCATACCCTCTTCATCAACATGAACGGACTCCTGTCCGTCGTCGGCGGCGAAGAAGGCGACATCCTGCACGAACTATACCTTTCTTCCGATCCACTCTATCCCGCCATCGGCGGCCAGCTCGTCTACGTCATTGCCGGCTCGGTCCGCGCCTACGATGCGCTCATGATGATCGAAAACGATAGCGCAGATCTCATCTGGGAAAGGTCGGGCATCCCGCCCGGAACCGTCCCGCCCGTATATACGGCACGCGGCGTGGAAAGCCTCGCCGAACTTTACGTGGCCGGCGACAACAGCCGAATCTACAGCTTGGACGCCAACACCGGCGAAGAAAACTGGAACGACGACAACGAGGAACGTATCTCCGGACTCGCCGTGAGCGACAGCGCGCTCTACATCAGCGGCGACAACTACGTCAAAGCGCGCACCCGCATTACCCCGGAAGAGAACGTAGACCCCATCCTGTGGCGTACGCCTGTCGCCGGCTCCGTCCTGGCAGGCCCCATCGTCGGTCCAGACTACGTCATTGTATTCTTGCAGAATGGCAACATCCTTTTCCTCGACGCAGACACTGGCGAACCGCGCGGCAACTTCCCGACCTATCCGGCCCTGCCCACCTCCGCAGGCGCCGTCAGCTTTCCCTACGTCTTCGCCCCCGGCGGTGACGGCAAGCTCTACGGATATCGGCAGTCGCCATGACAGTCACACCGGCGCCCCGCTGCACGTCCTCCGCGCCGGGCTGGGACGCGCTGCTCCTTGCAGTCCTCGTCTTCGCCGTCCTCCAAATCAGCAGCCTCGCCGAAGCCGGCGTATTGCCCACCCGCGTTGCGGACGTCTTGCGCCATCCTGTCCTCGGCAACGTTCTACCGGCGTCAGGCGAAGCCGCCATGGGCGACATCGGTCCCCGCCCCGGCGATCCGCTCGGTCTGGTACTCAACGCGCTGACCCTGGGGCTGCTCCTCGCCTACTTCGTCGTCGATCTTGCCCTCGCCGGCCGGCGACAGAATCGGCTCAAGTGGATTCTGCTCGTCGGCGTACTGCTCACCGCCGTCTACCTGCCCACGGCCAAGCTCATTCTCCTCCGCCAACAGAGCGGTCCTGCCAGCTACACCCACGACGGTGGTGTCATCCAAACCGAGGCCGCCACACGCTTCTTCCTCGAAGGCAGAAATCCCTACGCCGAAGACTACACCGAAACGCCCATGGCCGAATGGGGCTTCAGCCGCTATCGCACAGCGCTCTATCACTATCCCTACCTGCCCTGGACGTTCATCGCCAGCGCGCCGTTCTATCTTGCGGGTCAGGCCATCGGTTTCTACGATCAGCGATGGCTCTATCTGCTGCTGATGGCCATCGCACTCGCCCTCTCTCCACGCATGGCCGGCGATCCGCGCGCGAAACTCGCGCTTGTCGCCATCCTCGGGCTCAACCCCATCATGGCGCTCGACCTAATCTTCGGGCAGAATGACGCATTTGTACTGAGCTGGCTGATAGTGAGTCTGGTGGCGTGGCTCCATTGGCAAACTCGCCGCGCCGCAGGGCAGGCGATTCGCTGGCCCCTATGGGTGTCGACTGTCGCCTTCGGCCTCGCCTGCGCCAGTAAGCCAACAGCCTGGTTCCTCGCCCCGTTCTACGCCATGCTGCTTGTCTACGACCACTTGGTGCGGGAGGAAGTAACCTGGGGAAATCTCATGCGGGCCATACCAGCCATGCTGCGCCGTGGCTGGCCCGCTCTCGTGACATTCCTGGTGATTGTCGGTCCGTGGCTGTTGGCGAACCCTGCCGCGCTCTACGATGACGTGTGGCGCTGGAGCAGCGGCCAAGGTGAAACCGGCTATCAGATCTGGGGATGGGGCGCCAGCAACTTTGTGCTCGCCTTCGGGTGGGTGGAGAACCGCTTCGACGAGTGGCCCTTCTGGATCACGGAGCTGCTCATAACACTCCCGCTGCTGCTATGGTTCATCCGCCGTCAGCAGCGCGCCCCATCGCTCTCCAACGCGTGCTGGCACTACGGCGTCCTGCTGTTGGCCTTTTTCTACGCCAGCCGCTTCCTGAACGAGAACTACCTCGGCTACATCCTCGCCTTCCTAGCCATCGGTATCTTCAGCGCCTGGCCAGTTTCGGCCGAATCCATACCCACTCAAAACGAATAGCGGCCGCCGGCAATACCGGCAACCGCCACACGCTTGGTTTTCCGAATGTGATTCAAGGCCGAAGAAAGGTCGTCAGTCGGGTTTCAGGCATGCGCCCGAGCCCGCGTCCCAACATGGCCAACATAGGGCGTATCGACCTGTCGCGCCTGCAGTTGTCGAACTGCGCGCCGGCAGTCTACCCGCCCGATTCCATCGCCTCCGGCACCTCGGCCTCCGAATCGCGCTGCGTCAAGAACTCGTATGCAGCCTCAAACTCCTGCATATACAGGTCGGACGTGGTGTCCGTATCCCGCGCCGCAATCTGTATCAGCGCCGACAGCGCGGCCTCGATGGCCACAATGCTGGGCAACGGCCCCGCCACATCCGTCGGTGCGTATACTATCTGATCAGACATACGGTTCACCGGACTCGCCAGCGAGCCGACGATGCCCAACGTGGCGCAACCCCGGCTGCGCGCATACGCGAGCGCACTCGCCACCGCCTCGCCATACTTCGTCGCGCTAATGCCCAACACCAGCGTGTCCGGCTTCAAGCTGACAAGCGTCCCCGCCATCCGCACAGGATCGTCGGCAGCCGATTCCGCCGAAATCCCCCGATGCCGCAACTGCTCGGCGCCCAGGTCCGCAGCCGTACCGGCATACCCCTCCGCGCACAGTACAACATGCGAAGCGCCGTCGAACATGGCGGCTACCCGGCGGATATGCTCCGGCGGGTTGTGCACCAGCATCTCACGTAGATTGTGTTGTTCCTGTTGCGCCCGGTCTGTGAATACGCCGGCGGGATCACTAGGGGAAAGCTCTTTCGGCTCGTAGGCCGCGTAAATCTCCGACTTCACCTGCTCGCGGATGTCGTGCAGCAACTCAGGATACCCGTTGTAGCCAAGCCGCTGCGAGAAACGCACGACCGTCGTCGTGTCCACACCCACTGAATACGCCAGTTGGGCCGCGGTCATGAAGGATACTTCGTAATAGTTGCTCATGATGTAATCAGCAACTTTACGATAACTTCGACTCAAATGCTCATAGTACTCACGAATTTTTTCTCGGTACATGCTCCCTCTCTCCAGTCGATGGTTTCCACTGCTCTACTGCAGTCATGCATTAGCGTTCGCATATTCCATTCCGCTGAAGTGCGCATTCTTTGCATCGGTACACTGGAGAGTGTGGCCCAACCGGTGACACCTACCTAATGGGAAACCAATCCGATGACTATACGCAACCCCGTGGTTTCGGTCTTTCCTACGCAGAACAATGCATGTTGACGTTTTTCGAGTATAGAGTAGACAACCAGATTTGTCAACCAGAAAAGATATTCTAGTGCAAGAATGTAGAAATAGCTGACACCCTGTGTTTCATCCACGCGTCGAAATCATCGCTCACTTTGCCGGAATATCGCATGGATTCCCTCACAAATCATGCGCGTGATTATGCGAAATGGGCCCTCTACGCCACCCTGAGCCGCCAATTGGGGCCATCCAACCCGGCGAATTCGGCGCCTTGGTTCCACCCGTACCGTCCACAACATCGCATTCGGCGCCGCACCAAGAAAATGCCCTCCACGGCGCGCCAAATTGCGTTCTGACAATCTCTGGTGATACCATTGCGCCATGTCAATTCGGACTGCGGATCAATTCACACGCCGCCCCGTTCTTGCGCGACGGTCATTTCTGTGGCTGGCGCCGTCGCTGCTGGTGGTGGCTCTCGTACTCAGCGGCTGCACACGCGCAGTCAAAGCCATGCCCGCCCGCGCAGATACGCCTGCGTCCACTCTCACTGTGACGCCCAGCCCATCGCCCACTCCGTCGCCGACCGTGACGCCCACCCGCCAAGCATCGCAGGCCGGCATCAAGCCCGGCGCCACGGCCGCACCGTTGACTGCGCCTTTGTCGCTGAACGCCTTGCGCTCGCTGTTCATTGACGATGCGACGGTCGAGCCTTCGCGCGATGTAGACAACAAGCAGCCGGCGGTCACGCTGCCTGACCTGCTCTCAAAGACAGCCCTGCACTCACCCCTCGCCCCGCCGCTGCCCGCCGTCGGCAAACACAGCGACACACCCAATGCTGGGAGCCTCTTGCCCACGCCGACGCCCACGCCCAGCCTCGCGCAGCACGTTTCGCTCGCACAGACGGCTCCCGTTTCGCCCACCGCGCCTATCACACAAATGCTCGACCTGGCCCTGCCCGACGCAGCCACGACGCCGGCGCCTGAACCAATCACGGACGGTACGGATATCGTGGCTGGCGATACCGAAGACGCCGGCAACTTCGAAGGTACGGACGACCCGGAACCCAACAACGCAGACTCGGCAGCGCAAGATGTCGTTGCCGTCGCCACGCCCGCGCCGCAGCCCCCCGCCGCGTCCGCGATCGCGGCGCCCACGCCGGACGGCACTTCGCGTACCGTGCGCGTCCCAATTCTCATGTACCACTACCTGAGCGCGCCGCCGCCCAACGCCAACATCTACCGCAAGGACTTGTCCGTCTCGCCGGAGCTTTTCGCCGCGCACCTGGATGCCATGCAGGGCGCCGGCCACACGACGGTGACGCTCTACGAGCTCATCGCTCACCTCACCCAGGGCGCGCCCCTGCCCGAGAAGCCCGTCATCATCACGTTCGACGACGGCTATCGGGATGTCTACGAGAACGCGCTGCCACTGCTGCGCGAGCGCGACATGGTCGCTACCTTTTTTCTGGTCACTGATTTCGTCGATGAAGAACGACCTGAATACGTGACCTGGGACATGGCCCGAGAGATGCAGGACGCCGGCATGAAGATAGAGTCGCACGGCCGCAACCATGTCTCTTTGCAGGGCAAGGACCATGACTATCTTGTCTGGCAGGCTTTGGGTTCAATGGAGACGATCGAGTACGAGATGGGAACCCGCCCACGCTTCGTCTCCTATCCCGCCGGCGAATACAACCAGGATGTCGCCAACCTCTTCGCCAGCGCCGGCTACTGGGCAGGCGCCACCACCGTGCAGGGCGCCACCCACAGCAGTGATGCCCTCTTCGACCTCAATCGTGTGCGCGTACGTGGAACCACAACGCCGGAAGAACTGCTCCGGTTGCTCGCCCTGGACTGGTAACCCTGCTCCCTGTCCGGCCCCAACGGCTATTTCGTCTCTACCAATCCGATCTTGGGGAACCGGCTCCGGTCAAACTCGTGTAACCTGGCGGGCCCCAACCGCGCTACTTCGCTGCGTATCCGCTCCGCCTGCCTACGAAACTCGCCAAGCTGCACGCCTTGGCACACCTCCGGCAGCCCGCGCAGCTTCGGCAACCCCCGTCCAAACATTTTCATCGCGCCGGCCCAACTTCCGAGCTCGATCTGATAGAATGCAACGCCTACCTGCAGAATCCCCTGGTACATCTCACGGATGGGCCTCACCTCCTCCATCCACGCCTCTTCCAGCAACTCGTGCTGCTCGAAGTAATCCCCGCGGTTGAATTCGTGAATCCCGGCCCGCGCCTTCGCGGACAGCGCATCGTCCCATCCATCCGGATAGTGCAGAGGCGGGTCCACGTACCGCCGCACAACGGGCGCGAGCTCCTCCATCATGCGGCTTCGCGCCCATGCATGATCCGCCCCGGCCTCCCGCGCCGCGCGCAGCGTCGCCGCGTCCACGTGGCTGCCGAACGCATAGACCGGAATCTGGCGCGTGTGGGGCCGCAACTTGCTTCGTCGAATCAACTCCGCCCAGTCGCCGCCCGACGCCAAATCGACCAACAGTAACACCGGAAATTCCCGATCCACCGCATCCAGCGCCGCATCTGTGTCCACCACCACAGCCAGCCCGCCACATCGCGTAACCACATCCTCGATTCGAATCGACTGCATCATGTCATCGCACACGACCACAACGGCCGGCCGTTCCTCAATGTCCGCGTCACCTGCTGGCGCATCACCTGATACAGTCTCGATGATATGCTCACTGCCTTCGTCGCTGTGGCTCTCCGGTTCGTCCATCGTCTCAACCCCCTTGCCCCGTCATCTTGTCACCTTACCAACCCCATCTGGTATACTGAGCCGGCGACCGGAACCATATCAGACCGCAGCCGCAGACGGCAAGGAGCCGAATACCAATCACAGCCATGAGCGAAGAACCGAATGCCTTTCCCGTTGAACCCGGCGCGTACGAAACCGGCGAACTCACCTACGAAGAAGCGTACCAGCAACTCGAGGAAATCCTGGAAGCCCTTGAGTCCGGCGATCTGCCGTTGGAGCAATCCCTGTCACTCTACGAACGCGGCGCCGCCCTCGCCGCCTATTGCACGCGCCTGCTGGACGAAGCGGAACTGCGCGTGGAACAGTGGCAACCCGACACCGGCAGCGTACCCATCAACGACTGGCAAGAAGTGTAGCTACCGGTCCCTGACAGCCGAAGAACCGGCCCGATCGGTATTTTTCTAATCATTTTCACATTTATTCTTGTTGGTTTCACGCCGCCTGTGGTATTCTGGTAACCGTCACTTGGCCCTGGGGCGGCCGCCACTTCCAAATCCAATGCGTTGGGCACAAGCGCACAAGCCCGCCCCGCCGCCACAAAGCGCCCCCACGCCATCATTGATTGAGGACCGCCGGTTGTCCGGCAGCGATTGCCGGCTTTTCCGGCAGCGGAGGAATTATGCGACGAGTAGTCTTGATCCGGCCGAAAC
The DNA here is from genome assembly GCA_963752485.1 of uncultured Chloroflexia bacterium. Lineage (GTDB taxonomy): Bacteria > Chloroflexota > Anaerolineae > Caldilineales > Caldilineaceae > JASGTU01. The sequence goes on along the minus strand of CAVVYP010000003.1, from coordinate 312,551 downwards.
GAGACGGACGCATCTTTGGCAAAGCGCCTGGCGCCCCCTACACCCTCATGCGCCTCGCCTCCCTCGTTCCCGAAGAGGTACCTGTTGAGATCTGGGACGAAAATCTCAAAGATCTGCCGCTGGACACCCTGCAAGAGGGAGATCTGGTCGGCATCACGGCCATGACTACCGACATTGAACGCGGCGAAGTAATCGCTCGGCAGCGCCATGAAACAGGGCGCCGGCGTGGTCGTCGGCGGCGTACACGCCACCCTCTTGCCCGAGCATGTGCAGACTTTCGCCCACAGCACGATGGTCGGCGAAGGCTACTTCACCTGGCAGCAACTCCTCCAGGACTACGCCGCAGACGGCGTCAAGGGCATGCAGCCCGTCTACCGCGACGAGGAGTGGGCCGACCTCGCCGGCGTCGCCACCATCAGTGACCGCGTCATCCAGATGGTGGACGAGAACAACAACTATTGGACGCCCTATATGGAGATCACCCGCGGTTGTCCGCGCAATTGCTCCTTCTGTACGGCGATTCGCGTCAGCGGCCGGCGCATGCGCCTCCGCCCAGTCGATGAAGTCGTCGATGAGATCGAGCGCCGCGGCATCAAGCGCTTCTTCCTCACCGACGACAACTTTGGCCTCAACTTCACCACGGACCCCGACTACGTCGCCGAGCTCTTCGACGCCCTGAGCAAGCTCGACCTTCACGGCTGGACATGCCAGTCGGAGATGAGCATCGCCAACCATCCGGACCTGCTCGAAATGGGTCTCGCCGCCCATCTGGACAAACACTTCATTGGCTTTGAAAGCGTTAACCCCGACAACCGGCGCGAGTTGGGCGGCAAATCCAAGGGCATGGCGTCCGGCGCAGAGGAAGCCATCCGCGTCATCCGCGACACCGGCATCGGCGTCGTCGGTCTCTTCGTAATGGGTTTCGACGAGGATACGCCGGAAACATTCCAAGCCATGTGGGACTTCATCCGCACCAGCGAACTGGACAGCATCAGCACCACCATGCTGACACCCTTCCCGGGCACCCCGTTCCGCGAACTCCTCGAACGTGAAGGCCGCCTACTGGACATGCCGTGGAGCTACTACGACACCGCGCACGTTACCTTCGAGCCCAAGAACTTCACGGTGGACGAACTGCGCTCGGCCTACGACTGGCTATGTCGCAAGACCTACAGCCCGCAGCAGATTGCGCGTCGGGGCCTGCGTTCTCTTTGGCGCTATCCGCTCAGCCAGTCCGGCAAGAAGCTCTTCGGAAGCTTCAGCACCGACTACGGCTACCGCCGCACCTACGCCTACCGCAACATCTAGCACGGCGATTGATACCCCGGCTCACGCTCACATGGCGCCGGGACATGCCAACCGAAAGCCAACCTCTTGACAGCCGCTGCGCTCATCGCAGCGGCTATTTGGGTCTATTGGACACCTGAGTCAGCGCCAACCACGTGGGCACAGGGGAAACGGCAGCGTGAAGCCAATCAGAAACTCAGCCAAAGCCATAATCGTTCGGGATGGATGTTTGCTGGCGACTCGCAATGTGGATGACGACGGCGAATGGTACTTGCTGCCCGGCGGGGGCCAGCACCATGGGGAGACTCTGCGGGAGACATTGCAGCGGGAGTGCCAGGAAGAGATCGGCGCGCCTGTTCAGATCGGCGCATTGAGGTATGTATGTGAGTACATCGGCAAGAGCCATGAGTTCGCCGAGACCGACGGAGGCACGCACCAGGTCGAGTTCATGTTTGCGTGCCAAGTCGACGCGGACTACGCGCCCCGGAATGGACCTACAACCGACACGTTTCAAACCGGGGTTGTGTGGCTGCCAGTCTCGGACTTGCATCTGCACCGATTCTATCCCAAGAGTCTCGGGCCATGTCTGCGTGGAGAGAACGCAGGTGCGCACGATGCGTATCTGGGCGACGACGAACTGATCAAGCGGCCGCGGCGCCGTCAGGGCCGAAGCATTCATGCGAGCGCACACGGAAGCGACGTGTGCCGCCGAGTCAAATGGACAGCATCGTGCTACACAGGTTCGCGCAGCACCTGGTCCAGCACCAACGCCACCGCTCCCAACACGCAGTCATCAGCCCCATGCGCCGACGGCAAAATACTTAACGCATCGCGCATGGGAAACAGGCTCTCTTCCTTCACGGTGTCGCGCACGACCGGTATCAGCGCCTCGCCGATCTCGCCCAGTGCACCGCCCAGAACCACCATCTCCGGGTTCAAGACATTGACCAGATTGGCGATGCCGATCCCCAAATAGCGCGCCGCCTCCCGCAACGCTGCGCCCGCTGCCACATCCGGCAGTCTCGCAGCCTCTGCCATCTCTACCAAACCGATATCGCGTACGTCCACCAACGCGCCGCCGTTGAACTGCGTGGCCCGCCGCTGATAGTCCGCGATCACGGCCTGCGGCCCCACTACCGTCTCCCAGCAGCCCCGCTTGCCGCAGGTGCACAGCTCACCGTCCGGCACAACCGTCATGTGGCCGATTTCGCCGGCAAAACCGCTGCGCCCGCGCAAGAGCTCGCCCTCCACCACTATGCCGCCGCCGATGCCGGGCTCGCCCCCAATATAGATGAAGTCGGAGACGTCTCGCGCCGCACCGAAATAGTATTCGCCGATTGCCGCAGCGTTGGCATTGTTCTCCACATACACCGGCAACTCAAACCGCTCCGACCACTCACGGCCAATCGGCGCCCCGCGCCAACGCAACATGGGCGCATACCGCAACTCACCCTGCCGCGCATCCACCAGTCCCGGCAACGCCAGCCCGAGACCAAACACACGTATGCCCGCCTCGTCTGCTGAAGTCATGGCCTGGCGGATCATCTCCTCCGCAATATGCACATATGTGCTCTGCTCCTCGCCCGCGCCGATTAGGATGCGCCTCCGCCATAGCACCCGGCCCACAAAATCCGTCAACGCCACATGCACAGACTCCGGACCAATCTCCACACCGACCGCGCCGCAGCCCTGCGCGTTGACCTCCAAGAGCAACCCCGGCCGGCCAATTCTCTCGGCGTGGAACTGCGTCTCGACGATTAGTTTCTCATCCAGCAACCGCGCCACGATCGCCGAAGCCGTACTCCGGTTCAGCCCCAACCGCTTCGCCAGGTCTGCCCGCGACAAGGGCGCGTAGCGCCAAAGCTCGCACAACACCAGAGACGCATTGTGCCGCCGAATTGTGTTCTGGTCCGCCTTCAGAGGAGAAGCCATTCGCCACCGGCCCTTGGCTGTGGAGAGCGACACGCGTACCGGCTCCAAGCAGTGCGCACATCATTCACGCACAGACGAATATCCGCCATGCGGGTGCGACGGAGCCCACGGCATGAACGCCCGATAGGAACGAACTGGGTTGACGCTGGACAGGTGGCAGAGGACATTGTTGCCGCAACCAACTATCTCCCTGCATGCTACACGCCGATGCAAGGAAACGCAAACTCTCTTCAATTGTCCGTTGGGTTGATACAGAAAAAGATAGGGCCGCGCTACGGCTGCGGCACCGTAATATGCATCGACGTCTCGCCATGACTGGCGGAGATCTCAGTCGGCAGATTGATCTCACGAAACAGACGGATCGCGGCCTGGTTCGTCGGCTCAAATTCCGCCAACATTGTCCCGACCCCCATCTGCTTCGCCAGCAACACCATGCGAAACATCAGTTCGGTACCGACACCCTGGCCCTGAAAATCATCCTGCACCACCACTGCCGCCTCGACGAGCTTCGAATCCGCAGCCCCCGCCGGACGCGCCAGCCGCGCCACGCCGACGATATGCTCGTTCCCGTCGCCATCCCGCTCGATCGCCAGCACCGCCCCGCCGCTAGACAGATTGTCCACGCCCGCCAACTCCTGGGCGATCTCCTCTTTCCGCTCCTGAGTCAGATGATCCGCGTCCGTGTGAAAGCGCCTGCGCCGTGTCTTCGAAGACAGCCGCTCAAAAAACGCCAGCAACTCCGGGCCGTCCGACGGCTCAATCAAACGTGAATACAAGAGATGACCATCACGCGTCGCAAACGTCGACGGCACATCATTCAGACTCTGGTCATAGCGATCCGGATCCTGTCGGACAAGCGTCATGAGTTTTCGGCTTCCTTCCAAAGCACCTCGCATCCGTCCCAGCCGACCTCATCCATCGAATCCACCGCCAGGCAACGGAATTCCGGAGCCGAGTCGAGCAGTCGAGCCAACTCTGCGGTGTGCGCCACCTTGCCCACGGCGATAGCGCTCATTCCTGCGCGCATCGCACCCTCCACGCCGTGAACGCTGTCCTCTACCACGATGCACTCCCACGGCTGCTGCGCCCACCGCCGCCGCCGAATACAAGAAAATGGCCGGGTCCGGCTTGCTCCTGGGCAGTGTCGCCCCCGACATCAAAGAAAGGAAATAGTCGCCGATGTCCAGAATATCGACGGACGCAGCGATATTCGCCATCGGTCCGGAAGAACTCACCACTTGCGGCGCGCCCTCCTCCGCAAATCGATCCAGCCACGCCATCACACCAGGCAATGGCTCCAGCCCCTCCTCGCGGGCCAGTCGACGAAAGTTCGCCTCCTTCTCCCGCGACACTTGCCAGACAATCTCGCTCCCGGGCACAACGCCCATCAGCTCCGGAATCAGCGCGGCGTTGCTGCGCCCAAAGCCTGCGATGAAGTCTGCAAACGAATACGTCACGCCATACTTCTCCAGCGAAACCTGCCAGGCATGAAAATGCGCCCGCTCCGAATCCGCAATTGTCCCGTCCATGTCCCACAACACCGTCCGCATCGCCCGCTGCCGGCCCCCCTACCTGTAGCCGTTCTACCGTTGCCATTGCACGCGAGTATACCACAATCCATGTCGCACTGCGTCATGCCCCGCTTCCCCAGGGCCGTTCGCGTAAACAACAGGGCCGGGCATTCGCCCGACCCTGCCGCGCATCTCAGTTGACCTACGGCTACTCGCGACTAGATCACCGAATATCCGTCCAATCCGTATTGATCAGCATCCAGTCGTCCGAGCGTCGCGTCCTATCCGTACAATGGCCCGAAGTTCGCACACGCCCGAAAATCCGCACCCATCGGCTCGTTCGCGCCAAATTCTGCCCACGCGCTCGGCCGGAAGATCGTCTCCTCCGGGACATTGTGCATGTACACCGGAATACGCAACATCGAGCACAGAGAAATCAGGTCCGCGCCATAGTGTCCATAGCCGATAGATCCATGGTTCGAACCCCAGTTGTTCATCACCGTATAGACATCGCGGAAGGGACCGCTGCCTGTCGTCCTGGGCGCAAACCATGTCGTTGGCCACGTGGGACTCGTGCGTTCGTTCAACACCTCATGCACCTCGTCCGGGAGCTCCACCGTCCAGCCCTCGGCGATCTGCATGGCGGGCCCGAGCCCCTGCACCAGGTTGATGCGACACATGGTCACCGGCATCTCGCCCTTGGTGGTGTAGCGCGTCGACCAGCCGCCGCCGCGGAAGTAGCCCAGATCGCCCGGGTGCCAGCTCGTTGCATCCAGACAGGCGCCCGCCTCCTCTGGGCTGATCTCCCAGAACGGCTTCATCACCGGCTTGCCGTCCCGCGACTGTTGCCCCGTCCCATCCAGAGTCGCCGGCCCCGAGTTGATCAGATGCAGAATGCCGCCTGCGGCCTTCCCCGCCATCTCATACCCGGTGACCCGCTTCACGGAATCCGGACTCCAATACGTGCGCACATCCGCAAAGATCTGCGCCGTGTTCGTCAGCAGATGCCCGAGCAACATTGAAATGCCGTTCAGCGCATCGTTCTCCGTCGCCACAATATACGGCTCACGGATTCCGGTCCAATCGAACGATGAATTTAGAATCGCCTCCAGATAGTCGCCGTTCGGCAAGTGGTCCGTCCACTGCCGTTGTCCCTGGAAGCCGGAAGCGATCGCGTTGTGTCCCTGCGCCTCCTCGCCGTAGCCCAGCTCCGCCAAGCGCGGATTGCCCACCATCAGGTCACGGGCGATCAACGCCATCTTCACCGACATCTCCCAGGCGGCGTCCTTCTCGGCCCGCGTCTGCTGCACATCCGCGGCGTTGTAGTCCTTGCCCTCCTGGCAGTTCTCCTTTGTCCACGCCAACGCCTGCTCGAACTCGTCATGGTCGTAGATGCCGCGCTCCATGCGCCGCACGAACTCCACCATGTCGATCACCTCAGCGCGCATGCCCAGATACCGCTCCAGGAACGGCTGGTCCAGAATCGATCCGCCGATGCCCATTGACGTGCCGCCCATGGATAGGTACGAGTTGCCGCGCATATCCGCCACGGCCAAGCCCGCCCGCACGAAGCGCAGCAGCTTCTCCTGCACGTCTTCAGGGATCTCCGTATCGCCCGCATCCTGCACCTCGCGGCCGTAGATATTGAAGACTGGCAATCCCTTCTGGTTGTGCGCCGCCGACACCGCTGCAAGATAGACCGCGCCCGGCCGCTCCGTGCCGTTGAAGCCCCAAACGGCCTTTGGCGTCAGCGGGTCCATGTCCATCGTCTCTGAGCCGTAGCACCACGCCGGCGTCACCGTCAGCGACACGCCCACACCTTCGCGCCGAAATTTCTCGGCCGTCTGCGCCGCCTCGGCCACACCGCCGATCGTCGTGTCTGCAATCACGCACTCCACGGCCAGACCGTTGTAGTGGCGCAGATTCTCGCTCAAGAACGTCGCCACTGAACGCGCCATGTTCATCGTCTGCTCTTCCAGCGACTCGCGCACGCCGCCGAGCCGCCCGTCAATCGTAGGGCGAATGCCGACCTTCGGCATTTCGCCAATCAACCGGTTCACCGGTTCATTCATCTTCAGACTCTCAAGATTTGCCATCGCGAATCTTCTCCTGAGTATTGGATGGAAAACAGAATTTATGGTAAGTAAACACGCGAACCTAACGGAGCTCCTCCCGTTATGTTAACGGTGCAAGTTGTTCGGAAGAGACCCCTCTGCGTGCGGCCCGATCGAACCTTGAACTAGTTGCCCGCCACGATCTCGCGGATGTGCGCCGCCAGCGAATCGGCCTCCCTCTCGTCCAAGACGCCCGCCTCGATCTCACATACGAACGTCTCGCCCGCTGCCAACACCTTCACGTTGCCCTTCGCCTTCTCCGCCGTGTATCCCTCCGGCTCGGCCGTCGCCGGCAAGATAATGCCCAGCGCATCCTGGTTCGGCGACCGATAGATCCAGCGCACGCCCTTGTCCAACTGCTCCGGTCGATGCCTGATCACATCGGCGCTCCCGTCCGGATGCACCTGCATGCTGTGCGCCCAGCCCTCGTCATCCGACACATAGTCGATGGCAAACACGATCTCCGGGTCAAACGCAATCTCGGGCTTCAACACATGGTGCATTTCCGGATGCCGCTCCAACTCGTCCAGATACTCCCGATAGCCCGGACCCGGCGTTACATGCGACGGAATGCTCTTGCGCACCCGCACATGCTCCGGCGTGCAGGGCGCGCTGTACACCAGCCGCCCATTGTCCACCGGCCGGAAGTTCACATGCGCCATGTACATATACTCCATGGGTGACCGGTTGAGGTTCTGCGCCGTGAATGTGATGCGGCACTTCGACTCGCCCTCGTAGAGCTTCACCAGCGGGCGGGCCACATAGTTCGAGCCAAACGCCAGCGCATGCTGATACGCGCCGCCCACGCCAACATATGTGCCCGCTTCGTCCTCGCCGACCACCACGTACGCGGATTGGTACGCTGCATTCGGCAGCTCGCCGTGCAGCGGATGCGTATCGCCCGCCGCCGGCACGCCCATGGCATTGAAGCCGCAATGCAATAGGAACCCGCCGTATGTGCGCAGATACTCCTGCGTCGGGACGGGTTCTGCAAACGGCGACCGCATCGTCAACTCCCGTCCACCGAACTCGGCCGACCAAATCTGCTGCCCTTGGAACGGTAGAATCACCAGGCTCCCGGTCCCGTTGCGAACGCGCACGGCATCCACGCCCGTGCTATAGCGGAACGTGCTCGCAGACAGCGCGCCGCTCTCCACAAATGGCCGCTCCAAACTATCGAAGAGCTGCGGTCGAAGCTCGATCCGTGTTTCGTATTCACCCATTTTGGCGAATCCTATTCTGTCTTGTTTTCTGTTGATGAATCTACTGCGTACACGTCGCGAATCATGGCCAGCGCCTCTGCGCCCAACGGACCGCGTTGCGTGTAGGTAAGCGCGTCCGCCAACTGCCCGTAACTCGAAATCCCCACCAACGCCGTGGAGACGCCGTCCGTGTAGACCGCGAAGCGAATCGCCGCCTCCACAAGGTTCTCCACGTGACCGTCATCCGTCAGAAAGCGGAACTTCTCCGCGGCATGCACATCTTCGGAGTATGTTCTACCCGTAGCAATCGGGTCTACGCGGCTTGCGCCTGTCGGATGCCGCGTCGCAACGCCGCTCAAGGCCCCGCCCGCCAACACGCGGATCGCAATCACGCCCGCGCCTGCCTCGCCTGCCGCCTCGACCAGACCCGCATAGTCCTGATACAGGTAGCCGGACGGCATCGGAATCGCCGCCGACGGGTTGATCAGGTTGTAGCATACCTGGATCGACTGCGCGCCGGACTGTGCCAACGCTGCGTGCACGGTGGACGTCTGGCCAAGCCCGTTGATGCCCCACGCTCCCGCCTTGCCCACACGCACAATCTCCTCCAGCGCGTCGGACGCCGCCAGAACATCGTTCACCGTGGCCCATTCCCGGCCGTCGTGGCGCACATGCGCCACGGGGTTGTGCAACTGAATCAGGTCCACCCGTTCCCTTTGCAGCCGCCGCAAGCTCGCGTCCACTGATTCGAACACCGCCGCACGGATATCGTCGAAATCATCGCCCGCCAGGCGAAGCTTCGTGCCCACGGTCGCGTCCGCGTTTCAGCTCGCGCAGCACACGGCCCAGATTCTCTTCAGAGAGGCCGTTTCCGTACAACGCAGCCGTATCAAAATAGGTGACGCCACCCTCGATCGCCCGCGCTACCGTGCGCACCATCTCGCCATATTCCCCGCGTACCAGCAGGCCGCCGACCGCGCCGCATCCAAAGCCAAGCGCAGATACTTCCAGCCCCGTGTTTCCCAACGAACGCTCAATCATGCTGTCTCACTCCACTCCCAGAACCAATACGCCAGGCCCTTCCATTCGCCCCACTTCGCGAACGCCGCCTCGATCTCCTGCTCGCCCACCGGCTCGCCGTCATACCACTCGCGCGACACCGCTGAGCACGCGTATGAGTCCATAGGCAGATAGTCATAGCGCCCCAGCAACATAAGAAGCGTCGCGGCCGCGTATGCGCCCACACCCTTGATGCCCAACAACCGCTTGCGCAGTTCCGGCATCGACAACTCCGGCGCCTTGAGCGCGCCCAGGTCCAGCTCTCCGGCCGTCACCCGTTGCGCTAGCTCCAGCACGTACGGCGCACGATAGCCCAACTTGCCCACCTCGCGCAGCTCCGCTTCACTCTTCCCGGCAAGCGCAGCCGGCGACGGGAACGCACGCTCCCCATCCTCCCCGTCCACACGCGCGACGTCTGCGGAGGCTCCGTACGCCTCCACGAGTGCGTTCACCATACGCTTCGTTCCGCTCCACGCGGTGTTGGTTGTCAGGATCGTCTTGACGATATCCTCGAACAGAGTGGGAGAGCGAAGCAACCTCCCCTTTGCTTCCGCCTCAACACCGCCAAGCTTGGGTTCCTCCCGGCACAGTGCATAGAACTGGGAGAAATCTTGCTCCAGGCCCAGCATCCACGTCACCTTCTCTGCTACTTCGTCGGCCTCGGCCTCATCCAGCTTGGCCCCCGTGGACACGCGGACCCCGCTATCGCTCGCCATCACCTGCAAACTCGCTACCCGCCCTGATTCCAAGGGCACAACCGTGCGCAGTCCCTGAGCCGACCCCACCTCCGCAAATGGCGCAAGCCGAATCCAGCCGTGCGACAACACGACTGACGGCAGTGAAAATGGATGGCGGGCCTGTAAAACGATGTCCACGCAAGAGGTCCCTGCACAAGAGCAGTGCGCTGCTGGATAGGAGAGCCCACATGACTGTGGACGTACCACTATGGATACACCTGAACTACGATCGGCAACTCGCCGCCGATTATCTCCACGAAACGGATTTCACGCTTGCCCGATGTCCACTTGTAACGGTACCACGTGTTGTCCGCACGCGAATACACGTACAGATTCTCGTCCGTCACATCCTGGAACACTTCGCTCTCGAAGCGATCTCCCAGCACATCTACGCTATCAAAGGTCTTGATGACCTTCTTCATGCTATTCAGTCCTTCCGTCGATCGGCCCATACCGCGCCGATCGACAGGCCGCGGGCCCTGAAGCGTTTCAGAGTATCATTCGACAATTCCCGTGTAATAGGCGTTTGTCCAGGGACTGCGTACGAAGGAAGATGAGAGTACGGATGCGCAGGGCATTGCCGTTGTCGGATACGAACTGGGGAGCATCGTCCTCATCGTATCAGCGCTACACGCAAATTGTCAAAGCGAACCGCCATTGTGGAATCGCCATACGATGCCGAGAGGCCGGCGTTCGCAGGTCAGGGTCACGTTGCACGGTCACGCCAGCGCGTGTACCTCCACGCGCTCGTGCAACCCTGCCACCGCCTCCAGTCCGCCCACACTTACGCCCTCTCCCATCGCCGCCGCCGTGCCTGCGGCCACACCCCACTGGGCCGACTCCGCCATGCCCAACCCCTGCCTCGTCGCATATATCAGCCCCGCCAGCAGCGCATCGCCCACGCCGACCACCGTCCGCACCTTCACCACCGGCGGCCGCGCGTGCACCGCCCCCTGTGCGGTAGCATACACCAGCCCCTGCGCACCCAGGCTCAACGCCACCCGCTCCGCTCCTGCATCCAGAAACGAGCGCGCCGCGGGCGCGGCGTCCGATGGCGACGCCACTCGCATCCTCGCCAACTCCGCGGCTTCTTCCGCATTTGGCTTCACAAGATACGGCCCGGCCTCACAACCCGCACGCAGCGCATCTCCGCTCGCATCCAAGAAGACGCGTCCGCCTGCCCTCTGCACCAACTCTATCAACCGCGCGTACACGTTCACCGGCGCGCCCGGCGGCAGGCTGCCGCACAACGCCCACAGACTTCCCGGCGTCGCCAGCCGGCGCACCCCTTCGTGCAACGCTTCCAACGCCTCCTCTGTCACCATGGGACCCGCCTCGTTCACCTTCACGTAGCGGTCGCTTCCCGCCTCGGCCACCACTGTATTCGTGCGTGTTTCGCCCTCAATACGCACGAAGTCGGTTGCGATGCCCAGTTCCTGCAGCCCGTTCTCCAACATCCCGCCTACCGCGCCGCCCACGAACCCAAGCGCGACACTTGCCACGCCCAGCGCCTGCAGGGCCCGCGACACGTTGAAGCCCTTGCCGCCCCAATCCAGCCTCGATTCGGTGGCGCGCAGCACCTCGTTGGTAGCGAATCTCCGGCACCGTCAACGTGCGGTCCAGCCCCGGATTCAGCGTCACCGTGTACACGGGCTGTATCTCGCCGCCGTCCTCTTCCACGAGTGTCACCGCTGCGTCCATCCTTCCAGTCGATGGAACAGCGCGGCGTTCTGCGCATACGCCTCCCGAAACAGTGCGAACAGTTCGCCATATCGGCCTGTGCCGTTCCGTATCCGGTATGACCGTTGCCTCGTACGTCGCCCGCGTCCGCGCAGCCTCAGCCGCGTCAAACCAGCCTGTGCCCGCACCGGCCAGTATCGCCGCCCCCATCGCCGACTGCTCGGATATGGCCAGCGGGCGCACCGGCAGCCCAAACACATCCGCCACGATTTGCGCGCCACACGCCGCTGCGCGCCCCGCCCCCTGCCAAGATCACGCTGTCCGGCTTAGCGCCCATCTCCGCCAGCACAGAATACGCATCGTAGCAGGCCAGTGTCACCCCTTCCATCACTGACCGAGCCAGCTCCGCCCGCCCGTGTTGCGCCGTCAAGCCCAGAAACACGCCACGCGCTGCCGGATCCATATGCGGCGTCCGCTCACCCGATAGATACGGCAGGAACAACAATCCCCCGGCGCCCGGCGAGCATTCTCCCGCCCACGCCGACATTCGCTCGTACGCGTCCTTGCCCTGCAGGCCAAACGCCTCGTCTCGCAGCCAACGCAGCGCAAGTCCCGCCGAAAGAGTTGCCCCCATCTGATACCACCCGAGACCCGCGCCCGGCTCAAGCGCGCTGCAAAATGTGTGGATTCGCCCATGCGCATCCACACATACTTCCTCGATTGGCTGCACAAGCTGGCCGCCGCTGCTCAGGGTCAACAACAGCGCGCCAGACTCTACTGCACCTGCGCCCAAGGCGCTGCACGCGGTGTCCGACGCCCCCGTCACAACTAGCGTCCCCTCGGCCAACCCCGTCTCCGCCGCAGCCACGCTGTTGACGACGCCCGCCCCCGCGCTCGACGCCTGCACGGCCGGCAGCCGCGCTTCGTCCATATCCAGGACAGCCAGCATCTCCGGCGACCACTGCGCGCCGCCGCACATCCAGAAGCAGCGAGCCCGAACCGTCGCTGGCATCCGTTGCGAACTCCCCCGTCATCCGCCAGCGCACGTAGTCCTTTGGCAGCAACGCCTTATTGATCTGCCGCCACACCTCCGGTCGCTCCTGCCTCACCCATAGCAACGTTGCCGCCTGAAACCCGGTTGCCGCCGGACTGCCCGTGATCGCCGTAAGTGCGTCCAGGCCCAGCGTTTCCGTGATTTCCGCCACCTGTGGCGCACTGCGCTGGTCCGGCCAGATGACGGCCGGCCCAAGCGCCGCACCGTCTGCATCCAGCAGCACGGTCCCGTGCATCTGGCCCGACAGCCCCACAGCCGCCACCTGCACGCCATCACCGGCCGCCGCCATCGCCTCCTGCACGGCGCCACACAGCGGAGCGCCACCATGCCTCCGGGTCCTGCTCGGCGTACCCGGGAAGCGGGCGCACGATCGGATACTCTGCTGCGCCGCTGGACACAACGTGACCCGACGGAGACACGAGCACTGCCTTGACCGACGACGTGCCTAGGTCGATTCCCAACAGATATGGTTCTGGCGACATCGGCCTGCCTCGACTCTTCCTGGCGTTCTCATCTGTTTCATCGCTGGTTGGACTGCTCTCGGAAGTCATAGATGGCGTGACTCACCGGCCGCAGCGCGGCGTACATCTGCCGGTATACCTGGTGGAACAGAGAGTGGTACACCGCAGCCTGTGCCGCATCCGGCTCGAACGCCGTCCGTGAATGCTGCACACGCTGCATCGCGTCATCTACATCCACATAGACCGTAGCCGCCACACCGCCCAGCATGGCCGCACCCAGCGCCACGGCCTCCTCCATATCCACTGCCTCAATCACGGTATTGAATACCGACGCCTTGATCTCCATCAACAGCGTGTTGCGCGTACCGCCGCCGATGGCATAGATGGTGGACACCGGCATACCCGTATACGGCGTAAGCGCCTGAAGCGTGTCATGGATTTCGAAAGCCGTTCCCTCCAGCACTGCCCGAAACATCGTCTGGCGATCCACGTCCGGACTCAAGCCGGCGAAGGCCCCCAGCGCCTTCTGGTCAAAGTGCGGCGTCACTGCGGAACGCAAATGGGGCAGGAAGCACACGCCCGTGCTGCCCGCCGGCACATGGCGCGCCTCCTCGACAAGCTCCGCATAGCCCATATCCTTCGTGAATAGACTGCGGTACCAATCCACGCAGGCGCCCGACGTACGAATGGACCCAAACGTGTAGAAGTGTCGACCGTCCACATGTGCGCCGGATTCGAACCCGTTCCGCCCCAACTGCGGGTCGGCCAGCGGCTCCTGTAGCGGCACGAACAGCACTTCCGCGGTACCGATTGAATTCAGCGCCATGCCCGGCGACACTACACCCGCGGCCAGCGCCCCGCACACATGGTCATGGCCGCCCACTGCCACACGAGCATGCCGGGGCAACCCCGTTGCCTGCGCCGCCTCCGGCAACACCGGGCCCAAGCCCGTCCCGCTAGGCAACAGCGGTGCGAACAGCCCCGGCGACACGCCTGCCTCCGCCAGTAGATCTTCCGCCCAACGCAGCTCGCGCAGGTTTAGGGCCAACATACGCGACGCCAGGGAGAAGTCCGTCGCCGCCACGCCCGACATTCGGAACGCCAAATAGTCGGCTACGTTCAGCCACTTCTCCGTGCGCGCATACGCCTCAGGCTCCTCCTCCTGTAGCCATAGCGCCTTGCACAGCCCAGGTATTTCGGACAAAGGTAGCCCCGTGATGGAGAAGAGCCTGTCGCGCCCGATGACATCACCCAGCCAATCGGCCTGCGGCTTCGTGCGAGGGTCGAACCACGCGATGGCGTGGTACGTTGGCTGCCCCTGCGCGTCGATGGGCACAGCCGTTTCGCCCATGCTAGCGAAGGCCACGCTCACAATGCGCGCCGGATCATCGAGCTGATCCGTGGCCTTGCGCAGCGCCTCGGCAGTCCGCTCCCACATTTCTTCCGGCTCATAGTGCGCGCGCCCCGGCCGCGGATACCGCGTCGGAGTGGCCGTCGACGCCTGCGCCGCCACCTGGCCCCGCGTATCAAATACTATTGCTTTGATATTCGTCGTGCCGAAATCAACGCCCACCAGCAGCGGATCGCCCCGATCACTCATAGCATCTCATCCTCCCACAATAGTCACACGCGGCCCAACCGCCCGATGGTCCACCCGTCGGGTTGTTGGGCTCACTCTCTTGTCGACATGGAATCTCTCGCTGCGACGGCCGCGTTGAGCGCCTTCTCCTCAGGAGTCGAGGTAGCTCATCGCCTCCGCCACCGGCGCATCATCGTGAATCAGGCTGTCTAGCGCACGCACCATCCCACCGGGATTTGCGCTCTGCCAGATATTCCGGCCGAACACCACGCCCGAAGCCCCCGCATCCATCGCCCCGCGCACGACCTCGAGCGAAGCCTCGACCGTGTCCATGCGCGGCCCGCCTGCGATCAGCACAGGCGCCGGGCAGTTCTCCACCACAACCCGGAAGCTCTCCGGCGTCCCCGTGTAATATGTCTTGATGTAGTCGGCGCCGTGTTCAAAGCCCAGTCGCGCAGCCGACGCCATCGCCAGCGGCTCCTTGGCATCCGGTATGCGCAGACTCTCGCACGGCAGCGCCTCCACCAGCAGCGGCAGCCCGGCAGCCAGACACTCGCCCGCCACCTTCGCCACGATCCGATATGTCTCTAGCTCTACGGGGATGCCCACGAACGCCATCAGCACGACCGCGTCCACGCCCAGGGCCAGCGCATCTTCCACAGAGTGCAATAGGCTCCACTCCGTGTACGCCAACCAGTCCTCGCGATACAAGCTCGGCCCGCCGTCCAACCGCATTGTCGTCGGGATTCGGCCGATCAGGTGATCCCGATACTTCTTCACCACGCCGAATGTGGTCATGACTCCGTCGGCGCCGGCATCCGCCACCGTATCGATCACTGCGCCGGGGTCTTCAAGTCCTTCAATCACGCCATGCGTGCGCGCGTGGTCCATCGCCACGATCAACGCCCGTCCATCCGCTGCAAGAACCGCCATAGTTACATGCTCTCGTATTCGCTGTTGTATCTGCTGAATGGAATCACCGAATGAAACTACTTTGCTGGAGTGCGAAGCGCTCCATTGCCGAGAATCAACTACCCACATTTCTCGACATAGTCATGCTGAACGAAGTGAAGCATCTCGACGTGCCGTTGCTGAGATTCTTGATCGATACCCGCGTTCCCCAAGACGACGATAATTCCTGGTCGCGAAGCGCTGCGTGGAGTATCTACCATCTGAGCCGGTCAGAGGCCAGGACCGTCCCTTCCCGAAATCTATCAGAATCCCCAACCACTGTCAACGCACGCGCCACAGGCCGCGCCCGAGCCTCATGTGCATATCCGATCCACGCGCCTATATCCCCACGACTATAGCCCCACAATCCGATCCGAATCCGTCGATTCATACGCCGCCAGGATCACGCGCAACGTCTCCGTCGCCTCCGCCACCGAATGCAGCGGCTCATATCCCTTCTCAATCGCATCAACGAAGTGTTCGATCTCCGCCGCAAACGTGCGCGCGTAGTCCCAACCGGGATACCGAATCACCGATGGCCGCTGCATCCCGATCGGTTTGAACATCAGGCGATCCATCTCCCCCCAGATCTGCCCGCCCTCACCCATGATGCTGAACAGGAGCGGCCGTCCGCCCGGCGCGTTCATCGCCCAACTCGTGAATACATGCCCCATCGTACCGTCGGCGAACTTCACCATCACGTTGGCCGTATCCTCCTCGTCCAGCCCTAGCCGGTAGCTCCCCATCATTGCCGTCACCTGTACGGGCTTCTGACCCGGCCAGGAAGAGCAGACGGTACGTCGGATGGTAGCCCGTGTCGATATACTCACCACCGCCCATCTTGGCCGGGTCGCTGCGCCATCCCCAGTCCGCCGTCACCTGCCTCGGCTTGCCCCAGGTCGACTTGTCCAGTGACAACGGTCCGCGACGCTCCGAACAGTCGAATGAGTGCACCATATAGATCTCGCCCAGGTCGCCGTTCATCACCATCTGTTTGGCCTGCAACACGGCCGGGAAGAATAGCTGGTTGTGCGCCGCCATCATCACAATGCCCGAAGACCTCACAGCCGCACCAATGTCGGCCGCCTCCTCCATCGTCAGACACAGTGGCTTCTCCGTCATCAGGTGCTTGCCGGCCTGCGCCGCATCCACGATCGCGTCCCTGTGCAGATGATGCGGCAACGCGATATCGACGGCGTCGATCTCCGCGTCCGCCAGAAGCGCCCGATAGTCCGTAAATCGCTTCACGTCGCGGCCAAGCTGCGCCGCGCGCTGCCCCATCGCCTCTTCCGAAACATCGGCCAGCGCCACAACCTCGGCACGTCCGAACACGCCCTTCCACCCCTCCACATGCGGCCGCATGATCCCGCCGCAACCAATCAATCCAACCCGAATCGTCATCGTCTCTTTCCTCTACGTATTGGGCGAACGCTACTTGAACGATCCTCGCACTATCACTTCCACTGCTGCCTTTGGCGCATCCTGCTTCAAGTCCGTCACCAAGGACAGACCAGTCGCGGCTCGTTGAAAATGCCATCGACCGGCAGGTCTACGCCTGCGCCGAATAGACCACCGCACCGTAGCCCACCACCTCATTGCGCAGACTGCACGTATCGCCGGAATTGCGGTAGTCCACCAAATGCGCAGACCAGCCGGCGCGCTCGGCAATCGCCATCAGCATGAGAATCGGGACAATGCCGCACGCCTGTCCACGGCCTGCCGCCTCCGCGTCGCCCGCGGCCACCGCTTCCAACAGGGCGCGATCCATCGCCATCGCCTGCGCATACGGCAGATAGTGACTCAAATCCGAACTGACCACAACCAGGCTGCGCATATCTTCGGCCAGCACGCGATGCCAGATCGTGCGCCACTCGCGTTACCGCCCCCGGCTGGTCGAACAACATCGGCACAATCTGGAAATCACCCAGCACCGTCTGCAAGAAGGGCAGTTCCACCTCCAGACAATGCTCGGGCACGTGCGCGTCATCAGCCAACCCATACGGCGCGCCCTGGCCGAGCAACTCCTGCACCCTGTTCGTCGCCACGGGTACGGCGCCCAGCGGCGTCTCAAACGCTTCAGCGCCGCAAAGCCCTACGCCGTTCACCGGCATCCAGTGGGCGGGCCCCAGTAGGTAGACCGTGTAGGACCCTTCAGACAATGTCGCCAGCGTACGGAAGGCAGCCGCGGCCACAATGCCGCTGCACACATAGCCCGCATGCGGAACAATCACTGCGCGGGGCCGGCAACTCCGTCCGTTGCGCCTCGTCCAGGAATCGATGTACGCTCTGCGCCAGCGCGTCCGCGTCTGCTGGATAGAAACGTCCGGCCACCGCAGGTCGCCGGACCGGACCAGGCTTCATCGCTCATCCTTCAGCGTTCGTGCATGCATTCGCTCACTGCCAGACGCCCGCGATCTCGCTGCTGCAGTTGGGGCATAAGCCAGGCCGGCTCCACATCGACCCCACCCGGTACCCGCGCCGCGTGATCAGGGTTTCGCCGCAAGATGGGCAGACGGTATCGGAGCAACCACGAAGCTGATCGTCGCCCCAGATGTTGCCCGTATACACATAGCGCAAGCCCGCCTCCTTGCCGATCTCCCACGCCCGGCGCAACGTTGCCCCGGACGTTGGCGGCCGGTCCTGCATTTTGTACTGCGGCGTAAAACCCGACACGTGCCACGGAATATTTCGGCTGACACCCGCCAGAAACTCTGCGATGTCACGCAACTCCGCATCGCTGTCGTTCACCTGCGGAATCACTAGCGTCGTCACCTCCACCCACACGTCCGTCTCGCGCACGAGATGCTGAATGTTGCGCGTCACCGGCGCCAGGCGTGCGCCGCAAAGCTCCGCGTAGGTCTCCTCCCGGAACGCCTTCAGGTCCAGATTCACCGCATCCAAGTACGGGGCGATGGTCTCCAGCGCGGTCATCGTCTCGTATCCACTGGAAACGAATACGGAGCGAACGCCCGCCTCGCGCGCCAGCTTCGCCGTGTCATACGCGTACTCGAAAAAGACGACGGGCTCGTTATAGGTGAACGCCACCATGGGAATGCCATTCGCAGTGCAGTGGTCGACGATGGCCCGCGGGGACATGCGCCGCCCAACGGCATCGGATTCAGGGTCAAACGAACGGTACTGGGAGATGTCCCAGTTCTGGCACCACGCACAGCGAAAGTTGCAGCCGACCGTTCCGATGGAGAAGATCGGCCGCGTGGGCAGAAAGTGGTGCAGGGGCTTCTTCTCCACGGGGTCCACATGCGCGGCCACCGCCCGCCCATAGACGACCAGTTGCAGCGCGCCGTCGAGGTTCCTCCGCACGCCGCACTTGCCCGCATCGCCCGGGGCCACCGCGCACCAATGCTCGCACGCCGTGCATTGGACGTACCCCTTCTGCAGCGGACGGCTCAACATGGCCTGATGAATCATGCGCCCCACCTCCTGAACCGCCAGTGCGCCATCACCGTCCGGTTGGACTATCGGAGCTTGGTCTGTCGCGGCTTGGCCCATCGCGGTTGGTCGTTGGGTGAGCTTCAGTCGCACCTGCATTGTGGAACTGTCGTGGGCGCCGGCGGCGGAAGTTCAGTCCGTCCCACGGGATTGGCGCCAGCTCGCGATCTCCTGCATGTGCGCCGCGTAATCCCCGCTCAGGTCCCGAACAACTGACTCAAGCGTAATCGTGTCGTCCCATCCGGGTATGGCCGTCTCACGCGCCCAGTCCTGTTCATCCACCGTGTACAGGTGACGCGCCAGTTCCTGATACGAAAGCTCCAACTCGCGCAGCAGCTCGGTCATATCCGTCGCATCATACTGGCGCACGAACCGCGCATTGACTTCGCTGAAATCTTCGCCGGGGTCGATCAACGCCGCCGGCGCCTCCTCGCGATGTACGGCGTCGGCGATGTCGATGCAGGCCCGGTTCCAACCGATCAAGTGCGCAACTACATCGCGCGCAGACCAACCGTTCATCGCCTCCGCAAACTGCTCGGGCGTGAGCGTCCGCACCGTACGCATAAACTGGTGCATGCTACGCTGAAACTGCTCGTTCGATTCCCTGATGCCCGTCATAAGGTTCCTGCCGTGGTTACGCGCCTGTCAGCCCCAAACGATCGAACCCGAAACTGTGGACCTTGCGCCATTCCCTTATCCCGGTGTGAACGCCGATCGGAACGCCTCCAGAATCTCTTCTTCCGAAGAGAGTTCATCTGAACCTTCCACACGGAAGGGCGTCGCCTCGGCGCGCAGCTTGATGCCACGCAGCATCTGCCGTTCCATCAGAAAGTTGACCGGCTCAAAAAACACGCGCCAGAGGATGAAGTTGGCGAGCCCTGCGCTAAATGCTCCGCTGTTCCGAATCACCAGCCGCGTCTTCGTCTTCGTGATCGGCCGCAACGCGAATGCCCAACTATCGCCCACCACCGATGCGCGACCCTCCTCCAACACAGCCACAGGCATCGCCGGCGCATACGGATGCAAATGGATCGGATCGCCAACCTTCAGTTGTTGATGCTCGGGCATGATCTCGTCCACGGCCGGTGCACTGTGTGAGCCCAGACTCTCCAGCCACGCATAGCTGTAGAAACCGCCGCGGCCTTGGCCAATCTGTACCAGCCAGGGCCAAATTGCAGAAGCCGGAGCGTTGATCGTAATGGCGCGCGTCGCCTGCAGTGGACGGCAATCCTCCCCGCGACGTGTTGCGCCAGGTCTCGATCCCCACGGCGTAGCCGGCAGGTCGTCGCCAGGCAGTTTCATAGCGACCTCTGCATCCGTCGCGCCCCAGCGCAAATGCCACGGACGCACAAATCCGACATATCCGCCAACTACCGCAGCCGTTGCGGCCAGAAACGCTCCAAATCGTTTCACTTGCGTACCATTCCTTCCATAGCGATGATTTCACACTAGCTGTCTCTGCGCCAGTCTCACCTATCATAATACCTCAAATTCGACCAGCGAAACAGTTGCGCACAATTCCTGCGAGTTTCTCAACCCCAAGACGGCGCAAAATTGAGGCGGTGCGGATCGTGAGTCGGCGCCAACCGCCGTCCCGGTTGACATGCGCCTTGGAAGACGCCATCGCTGAGGACGTGTGCCGCCCGCATCCGCGCTCGCGTCCCTCCGGCCGGACGACTGCAACACGACCGTCGTGTCACCTGCACAGCACGCCGCATCCGGGCCACTTCGTCTGCGAGCGCACTCCACGCGACCCAACGCCCGCACGCCCTGGTGGGCCGGCGGAGGCTTCTTCAGGCCTACGGACAAGCAATGTAGACCGCAAAGCAGTACGGTTAATGAAGCTGTATTTTCGCCGGGCGCACGCCGTATTCTTCCGCTTCCTGCGCCGCGAACATCGCCTCTGTACGCCGGGCCGCCGCCTCGCGGAACCGGGCCGCCTTCGCCGGTTCGTTGGCCGCCTCGTAGTGATGTGCAATCGCATCCAGCGCATGCCGGTTGACCTGTTCCAGGGCGCGGCCCGCCCGTCGGTGCAACAATTGCCGGCGCATCGAACTCATCCCATTCTCCAAAATGCGTCGCGTTACCACTTGACGGAACCGGTACTCGGCCCCCTGGCACTCCAACAGCCCGCACATCACCAGCTTCTCCAACGAATCCAGCGTCTCCAGCTCGCGCCGGCCCGACGTCAGACGCACTGCGTCGAAACCAAATACCGGCCCCAGAATTGCGCACGCCTCGATCACCTGCCGGGACACCGGATCCAGCGCGCCCAGCCGCTCCCCTACTGCTTTGCACAGACTTGCCGGTGCAGGCAGCTCGTCCACCTCGGCCCACTGCTCCATAGGCAGTGCGCTCTCTCGTAGGGCCATCACCACCTGGATCGCGCAATGGGGATTTCCGCCCGTGGCATCCAAAAGTCGAGAAAGGAAACGCTCACCGGGGCAATCGCAATCGGGCGACTCTTGCTCGGTCAAACAGGCCAGCAATTCCGCCAAATCCGTCGCCGCCAACCCCCTGAGTTCGATCTCGGCCAGCAGGCCGAGTCGCGATAAGGCCCGGCGCAGACTTGCCAGACGCTCGTCCCCGTCCCCACGACAGGCGGCCAACACCAACAGATGCGCGCGCTGGATTTGGGGAGCGAAGTACGCAAGCCACCCCAGTGTCTCGTCATCGGCCCACTGCAGGTCATCCAGGCAGAGCAGGGCAGGACGTTCATCGGCAGCCAGCGCCATCACGACACGGCTCAGGGACTCGAACAACCGCGAGCGCCCATACGCCTCCTGTGATGGACTCGGCAACGCCTTACTGGACACGCGCCGTTCACCTGCCAGCTCCGGCAACACACGCTCCGCCTCCGCCAGCCACACAGCGGGCATGCGTTGCAGGCGTACGGTCAACACATGCCCAGGCGGTCCGCCGATTCCTAGATGCGGGCGAATCGCTTGAATCAGCACATGGAACGGCAGCGACTCGGTCCCCGGTAGTCCCGCCGCCACCAGCGCACGCGCCGGCGAATGTGTCACGAACTGCTCCAATAGACGCGACTTGCCGCTCCCGCCCTCACCGCTGACCAACGCTACCGCACCCCGGCCGCCTGCCCGCGCGCGGTACAGGTCCTGCAAGATACGCCACGCATCGTCGCGGCCAATCAGCGGCAGACGCGGCCCCGGCAGCGTCGTCCAGCGCGGGGCAGGCGTATGCGGCTCGACGATCGACT
The DNA here is from genome assembly GCA_963752485.1 of uncultured Chloroflexia bacterium. Classification (GTDB taxonomy): domain Bacteria; phylum Chloroflexota; class Anaerolineae; order Caldilineales; family Caldilineaceae; genus JASGTU01. The sequence goes on along the minus strand of CAVVYP010000003.1, from coordinate 290,314 downwards.
CCGGCTCGCTGCACAACGCCTCGTGAAGGGCCTGGGTTTCCGGCAAAGGGTGCACCCCGAGCTCGCGGTCCAGAAGGTTTTTGCATTGCGCGTACTGCCTCAGCGCGGCCGCCCGGTCCCCGCGTTCCGCATACAGCATGATCAGGCGCTGATGTATCGTCTCGTCCAGACGGTCCGTATCCAGACAGCGGTTGGCAAACCGGATCGCCTGCTCATGCTCCCCCCGCGCGGAAAACTCCTCCACCAAAGCGTGCAGGGTGTCACGGTAGCGGCGTTCCAGGGTTCGCCGCTCCAGTATCAACCACGACTCGTATTCTGGGTTGTTCGGCGCGCATACGCCGTCCAGGAAGGGTCCGCGATAGAGTTCCACGGCTCGAACCAGCCTACCGGTATCGCCGATCCCATCGTGGAACCCGCGCAGGTGCAGAAACTCGCCGACGTCGGTCCATACCTTACTCGCGTCAAGCCAGACCCGGCCCTGTGCGGTCAGCAAAGCGTCTCCGTCGGGAAGGGCCAGGCGCAGATGTGTCAGCAGGTGGCTGAGATTGCGGCTGGCCGTCGCCTCCGCCACATCCGGCCATAAAAGAAAACAGAGGTGGTCGCGCGTCAGCGGCGGGCCGGGTACAGCCAGCCGGTAGAGCAGAGCACGGGTTTGCCGTCGCACAATCGCCTGCGGCGCGGCGTCCCACGAAACGGTGGGCGTTCCCAATAGCCGAATCTCGAGGACAGGCACGTTCGCCTCCGCCGCGGATACAGTGCCGCCACAGACAACGGTCCCACGCGCCTCATACCAGGGCCGAACACCGTGCTACGCAAATCCTCAACACCCGCGACAGTCCGCGCCACGCAGTTCCCCTAAAACAAACACGCCAGCGTTTGTCGCTGACGGCTGCAATGTGTCGGCAATGTGTAACCACACGCAACTTGCGTTTGGTTGCCGTACGAATGGCTATATGGGCCTGTGTACACACACTATAGGCTTGTGTGTACCCCAATACCTTCGCCAGTTTCTCAGGTTCTGCTGGCAGCAGACTGACGGTGAATGCTGCCCAGTGTAGCCACGAGTTGAACGATGTGGCTAGAAATAAATGAAGGGGGTGGTTCTGGCAACAGATTTAGTGTCTCAATCGCGTATCTGCGGCCGCGGAAAAAGCTCTTCAAGTCCAAGATGCCGACATCGGTATCTGTTTGGCGCATCTGCTGCAAGAGATAGTGGGAGAGGTTGACCATAAAGAGAGAAAGCCCGACGGCATTGGCGATGGGTCTCTCCTTGACGTTCATGAAATCTTCCAGCCCCCAGAACTGCTTGGCATCTCTGAAGTTGAACTCGATCTGGAAGCGCAGTTGGTAGTAGTCGATGAGCCTGTCATAGTCAAGGGTCAGATCGTCACTGAACAGGACCACATGGCCTCGGGCGCCGGAGACCAGATTGGTTTTGACGATAATGACGACATTCAGTGGCGCCGCAAAGCATTTGTGCAGCATGGACGCCTGGTAGATGTCGGTCTGAATCTTCTGCTCTTGAGAGGTGGCCACTCGATACTTGCCCGGGATGGCCTGATAGTCGATCTTGGCGCCGTAGCGACGACGAGGGCCGAATTGTTTCTGCGGTCCGTCATAGACAAAATAGAGGGCGGCATTGTTACGCAGTTTGGAAACCAGATGGAGAGAAGTCGATTGCAGGACCATCCGCAGCACATTGTTGTTGCCAAAATGGCCATCCAAGACCAGATATGAGACAGAACAGAAGCCAGTCACCAGGTTCATCACCTTTTGGAGCAGGCCCTGGACATAACGGAGTTCAGGCGTCCACTCAACTTGCGTCTTGTCCTTGCTCTTGCCGCCCTTGGGACGCCCACGTTTGCTCATTCCCTGAGCACGCTTCTTGCCCTTCGCTTTCTTGCGAGCGGCTTGCTTCTCTTCTGCGCTGCGCACACGCTGCTCGACCAACAATGGATACGAACGTCGTTCTTGCACACTCACCAACGAGAAGGCAAAGAAGGCTACCCCCGGAACAGGCTTGCCATAGAGCGACGAAAAGAACCGATCCAACCCGTATGTCTGCTTTCCCGCCTTGGTCACCACCGTCTCATCGCCAGCCAACAGGTACTCGTGCTCTGGATTCAGCAGATGATGCCGCACAAAGAGCCAGCAGATCGTTGCCCACGGCAATGTCTTGGCGAAGAAGCGTTGCACCGTCCGATAGCTGCCGCCTCCCTCGCTCCAGCGGGAGATGCCTAACATCGTGACCCGACCTGTCATTGTCAGCATCGCCACTACGATTCGGTTCAGTTGTTTGACCGTGGTCTTGTCTACGCATTGGTCGAAACAGGCCAGAAGAGCGATAATGTCTGTCATGAGCGATTGACCTAGATGATGTTCGAGCTTTGATCGGTTTCGATCTCATCTTATTCAATCGCTCTCTTTTATGCCTATTCTGGCGAAGGTATTGGTACCCACTTCTCGGAAGAGTGGCTGTGATATGCGCAACACATATAAGCGTACCACACCGCACAGCGCGCCACCCTGTCCACTTGACGAGGCTATCACCTGGTCATTCGGCTAGTTGCAATCCTGGTCAGACGACCACGCGATGAGGCGGCAGATCGATCAAACTCGGCCAATCTGCCGCCCAAATCGTCTGCCCCAACAGACGGTCTAGTCATTGTCCTCGTGATGGTACCGGAATGACAGCTTCAGCTTGACCCGGTACAAATGCGCCTTGCCGTCCTTGATCGTCACGTCCTGCTCAATCACCTCGGCAATGCGCAGGTCGTGCAGTGACTCAGCCGCCGTCCTGATGGCAACCGCGGCCGCCTTTTCCCACGATTCTTCACTGGTGCCTACAAGCTGGATGACCTTGTACACGCTTTCCGACATCTTTCGGCTCCTTACATGCTAGTGCGCCGCAACCCGAAATGGCCGCGCCGCGATGGACAGCGAATGACGGCATGCGTTGCGTCACAGACCCGCCTCATCCAATCCTGAGACATTGCCGTGGAGAGCGCAGAGAGCACGGGCCACAGGCTCACAAATGGGAAGACTCGAATCACACCAACCCGAAACCGTGCTTGACCTGTGCCAGTGCTGTGCCAGGACGATCGCGAAGTGGGAAGCATCGTGCCGGCGCAATCATTCCGTCACATCCTAGTATACACCATTCGCGTTCACAGGATCCCGGTAGATCCGCGCCGTCCAATCGGCCTAGGCGGAATCGTCCGAGTCTCCGCCGGATTTCTCATCGTCCGATTTCTTGCCACCGGACCCGCCGCTTGTCGACGAGTTCATAATGACGAGAGCGGCGAAACCGATGATGGTGAGGATCCCCAGCATGACGGCCCCCGTGAACATCGTGGAGAGCCACGACCGGCTGCCGGACAGTGGCGCCGTCCCGTTCTGACTGGCGAGCACCGTCTGCAACGTGGCCGTCGCCTCCGCCCCCACGCCCTCGTCTCCCTGATCGGGCTCAGGCCCCGGACCGCCCGGCGTAGGCGGCAAATCGCACGCCAGGATCGACACGTCGTCCACATACATTGACGATGTGCCGGCCACCCCGTCGTTGTTCACAGCGAAGACAACTCGAATCGGCTGGCCCGCCAGCAACGAGAGATCGTAATTCGCCGCCAGCCAGACGGCGTCGTTCCGTTGCCCGCTCAGCACTCGCCCCGCAAACTGCCCTGTCAGGGCATTGTAGATGTCGATATACTGCAGATCGCCCGGCCCGGGTTCCCCGTCCGCGATGGGATAATAGCGCAGGGAAAGCACGATGCTGTACGCATCATCCGGCAACTCAACCAGTTGGTCAGCCGCGCTGATGCTGGCGACATTCTCGCCGTCCACGATGCCCAGCCGCAGCGAGTGTCCGCCATACGGGAAGGCCACCTCGTCCGTGATCACCGGCGGCCGCGCCCCTTCGATCAGATTCCAATACACGTCGCCCTCTTCAAAGGAGCCGTTCCGGACCAACTCAACGCACGGCTCGGACGCAGTCGCGGCAACCTTGGCCGGCGTTGCCGTGGGCGGCGCCGGCGCCGTGGGCGTCTCGGCAGGCTCTGCCACCGCTTCCAGCGTCACAGTTGCCACCAACGTCGCGACGACTTCGTCGGGCAACGTAGGGGCCAACTGCCACATGCCGCTGGCCGTCTCCTGCGCCAGTGTCTGCGCTGCGAGTAGTCGCGCCTCATACTTGCTGTCGGCCACGGAAGGCGCGACCACCGCGAACCCCTGGCGTACCATGGCCGCGTTGACCAGCTCACCGTCCGGCAGAAATACGTATGCGGGGACGGCCCCGTCCTCGTCCGGCGTCGTGTCCAGAATCTCCAGGTAGACTGTCTCCCCGTCCACCAGCTCGCGGTTGGCAGCCGCCGACGCGATGCCCGCTTCCGTGTCAATGCTCGGCGCCTCGATGTCCGCATAGCGCACGACCATGGTGATTCCCGCCAGTTCCGCTTGCGCCACTTGCGGTTCACGACGAGAGTTGTTGCGCCACTGGAAAATGCTCACACCGCCCACGCTTGCCGTTCGGATGCTCGTAGGAATAGTCTCTGGCACTATTGAATCGTGGACGGCGTCCGGGCCAATTTCACCGGTGATCATCACTTCGATGGTCTGTCCGTCAATAACGCGCAGAACCAGCGCTTCGATCGTGTCCACGGGGATTGCGGGCAGCGGCGTTGCGGCGAGTACGCCGGGCACGGACGGTACGGAGGTCGCGCTTCCGCTCATGTCTACGGGCGCGCTCGTCGCCGTCTCTGTAGCCGTCGGAGTAGGCGTGGCCATGGGCATCAGCGTAGCAGGAACAACTGCATACGGCTGCGCGCCCTCCAAGGGCTGCGGCCCGTCCATCGTTTGGCCCATCGGCTGACCCGTCGTCTCCGGCGGCGCCATGCCCTGACCTGTTGGCAGTGGCTGCCCCATCGACTGTCCTGCAGCCGGTGACTGCCCCATTGGTTGCACCGCTGTCGGTTGCGAGACCCCTACCGCCTGCGAACCGTACATAGGCTGCGTTTGCGGCTGCGGCGGCCCCATCGGCTGCTCACCCGAATACTGGGCGGCCGGCAGAGGCTGCGCCCCCATGCTACCCGACTCATAAGGCTGCGGGATCGGCATAGGCTGCGGAGAACAGACGCTTATCGACACGTCGTCCAAGAACATCCACGTGCGCGCCGGGTTCATGTCATTGTAAGTATTGAAGTACACATAGAACGTCTGGCCGACGAACTCCGTCAGGTCCACCGCTGATTCCTGCCAGACGCCATCGTTGCGACGCACGCGATCCAGGATCCTCAGCGTCTTGCCGTGCGGCGTCAAGAGAATCACCTCTTGCCGGTCACTGTGACTGCCCGGATTCGCATTGGGCGGCTCTTCCGACCGGTAAAGGCGCCACCAGCGCAGTTGGGCCGTGGTGGCGCCGCTTGGAATCGTCACCAGTTGGCGCACTGAGGAGTAGCTGTTTCCGTGCCACCCGTCGCCGGGCAGGATTCCCATCTGGACGGAACGCAACCCGCTTCGGAATTGTGCGCCCGTATACTTGGCCGGAACCGGGCTGTCACCAAACATCCACACGTCGTTTCGCTCCATATCGCCGTTCACCACGATATTCACGCAGTTTCCGGGCGGCGGCGGCATAGGCGTCGTGGTCACCGGCGGCGGCCAATGCGTAGGCCAGCGCTGTCGGAGTCGGCCAGAATGTAGGCCACGCCGTCGGCGTAGCAGTGACGTCGGATCCCGGCGGTCCAAGCAGTATCCAGCTCGACGTCCCGCCCGATGAATAGCGCCAGCGACCATCGGGACCAATGCTGAATACATCCGTGCGCCTGTCCCCGTCAAAATCGCCGAATCGCAACTGTTCCAGGGGCGTCGAATCCGTTGCCAACGCCACCCAGTTCGACGCGCCGCCGGACGAGTAGCGCCAGCGACCATCGGGGCCAATACTAAACACATCGGTGCGCCCGTCAGCATTGAAGTCGCCAAAGCGCAGGTCCTGCAGCGGCGTCGAATCCGTAGCCAGTGGAATCCAATTCGACACTCCGGCCGACGAATACTGCCATTGCGTGCCGGACACGCTGAATACGTCCGTGCGCCCGTCCCCGTTGAAATCACCGAAGCGCAGTTCGTGGATCGGCCGGTCGTCAAATGCCAGCGCAATCCAGTTGGACGCGCCGCCGGACGAATAGCGCCACTGCCCGCCCAGCGAACTGAACACATCCGTGCGCCCGTCCCCGTCAAAATCGCCAAAACGCAGTTCTTCCAGCGATGTGGAATCTGACGCCAGCGCAATCCAGTTGGACGCGCCGCCGTCCGAATAACGCCACTGGCTGCCGGATACGCTGAACACATCCGTGCGCCCATCCCCGTTGAAATCGATACGATAGACCCAAAACGCGTCGCCAAACCGCAGTTGTGTCAGGGGCAGCGAGTCATACGCCAGGTTCTGCCACGCCCCAACCCCCGACGCCGAGAACTGCCACTGTCCGTTCTCTGAACGAAACACATCCGTGCGCCCGTCCCCATTGAAGTCGCCGAAGCGCAACTCCGCAAGTGGACCCGGCTGCCATGCACCCGGTGTGCTAGTGGGCGTGAATGTGGAAGTCGGAACTGGCGTCGGCGCCGTCTGGTTCAGGTAGATCCAACTCGATGCGCCTCCGGACGAATAGCGCCACTGCCCGCCCGAAATACTGAACACATCTGTGCGCCGGTCCCCGTTGAAGTCGCCAAAACGCAACTCACTAAGCGGCGTCGAATCCGACGCCAGCGGTACCCAGTTCGACACACCGCCCGAAGAATAGCGCCACTGGCTGCCGGACACACTAAACACGTCGCTGCGTCCGTCCACGTCAAAGTCGCCGAAGCGCAGATCCTCCACCGGTGTGGAATCCGACGCGATCAGCGTCCAGCTATCTGTGCCCGACGCCGAGTAGCGCCACTGGCCACCGAGCGAACTGAACACGTCCGTGCGCCCGTCCCCATTGAAATCGCCGAAACGCAAATCCTGGATGGGTGTTGGGTCCGAGGCCAGATTGACCCAGTTGGACGCGCCGGACGCGGAATAGCGCCACTGGTCGCCCGCCATGCTGAATACGTCCGTGCGCCCGTCCCCGTTGAAATCGCCAAAGCGCAGATCAGCCAGCGGCGTGGAGTCCGTCGCCAGAGGAATCCAGCTCGACACCCCTGCCGAGGAATAGCGCCACTGCGTCCCCAGCACGCTGAAGACGTCCGTGCGCCCGTCCCCATTGAAATCGCCGAAGCGCAGATCATCTAGCGGCGTCAGCGACGGATCCGTAAACAACACCTGCCACGCGCCTGTCCCAGCGGAAGAGAACTGCCATTGGCTGCCCGACATACGGAACACATCCGTGCGCCCGTCGCCATCGAAGTCCCCGAACCGCATGCCCTCCAACGACGGTTCATTGCTCCAGAGCACCTGCACGTTCGCCGCCGCCGCCACCGGGATCACCACCAACACCACAATCAGGAAAGCCGCCGCTACCGCCGCCAACCAGGACGCGGTCAAACGCGGCCCCGACCTCTTGACCGGCGCCGCTGCGCGGCGTCGCGCCAGACCACGCGGCGAGATCGGCGCGTGGACTCGCGCCTGAACGTGCATCAGGATTGCCATGGGCAAGGGTTGCCTGTGTCACAATGGTTTTCTCCAGGGGGCGACCACTTTGGTTCGCACGCCCAGGCGATCCGTCCGTGCGAGCGTACTCACAATAGAGGCGCCTCGATTCTAGCATCCGCGCAGGGGACTGTCTACCGGATGTCGCCGCCACGAAGCCGGCGCGCTTGTCTGAAAGACCTTCTAGACCCCACGCGGGCCGGCTCTGCGGCAGATTGTTCTGCGTAGCGATCAGCTTCCAATACGCGGCAGCTCCCTTCCGAAAGCCGCAGTGGCGACCGGAAAGCAGCACCTGTACGTAGTACCCGAGATCCAAGAAGATCATTGTAATCAGATCATTGACAGTCAGGTTGGCTCAGCCGCAAACGCAGTACATCTACGCCTCTCAAACCGCCTGCGAAGCCGCATTTGGCCCAACGCGCCCTGTTCGATTCCCGCCGTCTGGCGTATAATCACATTCGTTCAAGAGACCGGATTCCGGCATCCCACCAACGCCAATACGGAAGCGCGATACGCGAAATGATCGCAGCCGAAACCATTCCCTCACTAAGGATGACGTGCTAGACCGCCAAAAAGTAATCCTCGCTTTTGAAGAGAAGCGCAATCAGTTCCACGAATACGTGGTGGATCAGCGCCGCCAGCACGATCTCGTCCGGGAACTCCTCGGCCACTTCTCCCGTCTGGACTACGACGCCATGCTGGACGCACTCGCCCAGCGCGGCATCGAATGGCCCGGCGCTCGCCCTACGCCCGAACTCGACCAGGCAACCGGTCTGTGCATGCCCTTCGGCCAGCACTGGCAGACCCACGAAGACGCACGCGGCTGGGCATTGCAGGTGCTGCAGGATCGCCCTGTCGCCGCTGTCGACGGCAGCCAGATTACGCCGACCAAAGACTATTCCACACCCGTGGGGGCCGTGCAGATCGGCTGGTTCGTCAACTACCATGCCGCCGGCGGCCGCTACGTCAAGGATGTCGAGTTTGAAGTGCTTGGACCGGACGAACTGGAACTCGCGGACGAGGACGCGGATTTGGCCGGCGGCGGCTTCCCGAACTGGCTTGTCAACCAAACGCGCTTCGTCGGCGAATGTCGCCGTCTCTGCACGTTGATGATCGAACACGCAGGCCTGCCCGAAGAGCGCCGCCCCGTCTGCTTCCTGGACGGTTCTCTCGTCATCAGCTTCGCCGGGCAGATGCGTCCCAGCCGCGCCCAGGCCTATGTCGACGCTGTGACGGAGCTTCTCGCCTGTTCCGAGCAGTATCGGGTCCCCCTCGTCGCCTACGTCGACACCTCCTTCAGCCGAGACCTCGTCACGCTCATCCAGATCCTGGCCAACGCGAGCAATGCGCCCACAGTTAAGCGACGCGGGACTGATGGCTCCGTCCCTCGCCGGCTGGGGCGACCGTTCGCCCTTCTTCCTCTGCGCCCGACAGGACCAGCTTAGCCGTGACGGGCGCGCCGGCTTCTACAATGACATCGCCTTCACTTACCTTCGCGTAGTGCAAGGACGCTCCCCCGCCCGCGTCGAGATGCCGCGCTGGCTGCTACAGAGCGACTGGGCCGAGTCCGTACTGGATATCGTGCGCGCCGAATGCGTCGTAGGCGCCGGCTATCCCTACGCCATCGAGACCGCCGACGCCCTCGCCGTCATCACGCAGCAGGACCGCCAGCGCTTCTACGCCCTTTGGCAACAGTTCATGCAGAAAGAAGGCATTCCTCTCACGCAGGCGCGCAAGGCGGGCAGCAAACTGGGCCGCCGCTAACCCTTGCGCGTGAAAACCGTCCACTTGCAGAAGCGGAAACAATTCTAAGCTGGACGCAGCAAGCACGTACTTCACGCCGAGAATACACGCGGCAGAGCAGATATCAGCGACGATCAGCCCGATCTGCCAAGGTCAGCCTCCCATTTGGCGTGCCCATGTGGAGAATTGAAATCGCCGGCGTCTCGGCGAGCCGACCCATGTCGGCGCGACCCCAGCCAAACTGAGGGGTTATAGAAAGTACGTTGGCCCATTCCGTGGGAAAGCCGTGCACGGGCCATGCTGACTATACGCAATTGCTGCGTGCATCGAATGCCGCACGATCGCCAGTCGACCAAATCCGGCGAGTGGCGTACAATACGGCAAGACGTAGCCGACGCGGTACGAGTAAGGCAAGGCTTCTTTCGTTCTCGGCGAGTGCCGCGCTGAATAGATGGCGGACAGCAGGAATACGATTGAAGCAATGAGTACAAAGGAAATCGCCCGTCGATGAGTTCGACGCACGATGCGCCGGAACAGCCATCCGGCAATCCACAACCACCGACTGACCAGCAGGCGCATGGGCCGCGTGCCGAAGAAATGCCGGCCGGCCCCGTCATCCCTGTGGAACAGGCGACGCACCTCGCTCAGGACCCTGCGCAGGAGATTCTCCGCGCGCCGGCCACCTCCGAATGGGATGCCGCCACCAAGCGCACGGTGCTCGTCCTGTTGCTTCTCGGCTCGATCGCCCTGCTCTGGATCAGCCGTTCCGTCATCCCCCTCCTAGTAATCGGCGGTCTTGTGGCCTATCTGCTCAGTCCGGTCGTCGGTCTGCTGGAGCGACTACGCGTGCCACGCGCCGTCTCCACCGTCATCCTCTTCGTCCTGCTGCTCCTGCTCGTCATCCTATTGCCCATCTTCCTGACGCCCGTCTTCGTGGCGCAGTTGGCCTCCATCAACTTCGATGCGCAGCTTACCGCCCTGCGCACGCTCAACTGGCTGGGCGACACGATCAACAACCTGCCGGACGCGATTGACGTGGCCGGATTCCAGGTGCCTCTCACCGCGGTCAATGAGCAGATCGAGGCGGGCCTAGACGGACTGACCATCTTCCCGACCGTCGCCGACATCCTCAACTACATCCAGCAATTCGTCAGCACGGCCACGAGCCTGGTCACCAGCACCGCCGTCATCAGCTTCAGCGTCGTGGGCAGCGTCGTCAGCTTCTTCATCTCGTTCATCGTGCTTTTCTTCATCAGCCTCTACTGGACGAAGGACGCGCCGGCCATTCGCGCCTACGTCGAGGGTCTCTTCCCCCAGTCCTACCAGTCGGAATTGCTGGACCTGCTGCGGCGCATCGGCTATACGTGGCAGTCGTTTTTGCGCGGTCAGCTCGTGCTCAGCTTTGCCATTTTCTTGGTAACTTGGCCCGTGCTCGCTGCCGTGGGCATGCCCGGCGCACTGCTCCTCGCCATCCTAGCCGGCGTCCTAGAGGTGATCCCCAACCTAGGGCCCATTATCGCCATGATTCCGGCTGTCATCATCGCAATGATTCAGGGCAGCGACGTACTAGCCGCCTATGGCATCGGCAACTTCGGCTTTGCGCTCATCACCATCGCCATCTATTTCATCATCCAGCAGCTCGAGAACAACATTCTCGTGCCGCGCATCATCGGCGGCGTGGTGAATCTGCATCCCATCGTCGTCATGTGCGGCGTAATGGTGGGTTTTCAAACGGCGGGGATTCTGGGTGCGCTCTTTGCCGCGCCGGTGCTGTCGAGCATGCGCATTGTGGGCTCGTACATCTACGCCAAGCTGCTGGACGTGCCACCCTTCCGGGGCCAGGAACCGCCGCCCAAAAAGCCCACGCGGGCCGACGTCTATCGGCGTATCGTCACCGGCGACGAACTCGCCATGCAAGATCAGATTCAGGCCCGCGAAGAGCGCACCGTCCCCACGCGTACCGCATCCTCAGTCGCACCGGCAGACCCGTCCGCCGCCCAGGAACACAACGACGCCACCGGCGACCTCCCCGCCGGCGCCTCCCGTCACTCCTCCCCGGCGGAGTCGATGTAGCCTGGGTCGATGAAAGCGCGCTCGTCCATGGCACATCATTGGTCCGTCTCCGGCAGCGGCAAATTTGCGTACACGTCCAGCGCAAGCCCAGGCGTATAGTCCGGGGCCATGACGGAGCGAAAATGCGCCGCAGCGCCGATCATCGCCGCGTTGTCCGTGCACAGAAACAACGGCGGGATATGCAGGGAAAGCCCAGCCCCCCTGCAGCGGGTCTCCGCCAATTGCCGCAGCCGTGCGTTCGCACTCACGCCGCCGCAGATGCATACGACGCCGCGCTCCGTACTCCTGCGCCGCGGCCACCGTCTTCGCCACCAGCACATCCGCCACCGCCTCCTGGAACGAGGCCGCCAGATCTGCGGCCAGCTGCGCCTCGCGCAGATCCTCCCCTGCCTCCTCCAGTTGCCTTGTTAGGTTGACTACCGCCGTCTTTAGGCCGGAGAAGCTGAAATCGTGAGGCCGCTCGGCGTCGTGCAACAGAGCGGGGCAGGTCGAAGCGCGCGGCGTCGCCCGGCGGCCTTCGTCCCCCGGCGGCCCTTGCCGCCCGGCTGTCCTTTGCCGGCCCCTGCTGCCGTGCGCTGGATCGCCGGCCCGCCTGGGAAGCCCAAGTCCAGCAGCCGCGCCACCTTGTCGAATGCCTCGCCCGCGGCGTCGTCCAGCGTGCCGCCCAGCCGCTCATACCGGCAGTGCCCGCGCATCAACACCAGCTCCGTATGCCCGCCGGACACGATCAGCACCACAGCAGGAAAAGCGTCATCGGAGAGCGGTTCAGAGCCGTCCGTCACGATCCAGTTGCTGTATATATGCCCTTCCAGATGGTTCACCGGTAACAATGGCGCGCCGCTCGCCAGCGCCATTCCCTTCGCCGCGTTCACGCCCACCAGCAGGCTTCCCGCCAACCCGGGCCCGTACGTCACCGCGATTGCGTCCACCTCCGACACATGCGCCATCCCCGCCTCCGCCAGCGCCTGCTCGATCACCGGCTGGATCGAGAGCACATGCTGTCTGCTCGCCACCTCCGGAAAGACGCCGCCAAAGCGCCGGTGCAGCTCGATCTGCGTCGCCACCACGTTGCTGCGGATGCGCCGCCCATTCTCCACCACTGCGGCCGCAGTCTCGTCACAGCTCGTCTCAATTGCCAGGATCGTCGTCATACAGGCTCCCCGTTTGCCGGTTCAGCATTGCTCGCCCACACAAGCACGCCCAGCGCCACCACGCCCAGTCCGAGCAACGCCGCCAGCTTGTACACGCGGTCGTCCACCATCAGCGTCAGCAACCCGAAGACGGCGCAGAACGCCCAGTAGCCATACACAATGTTGCGCTCGCGCAGCCCCAAATCGCGCAGCCGGAAGTGCAGGTGGTCGCGGCCTGCCTCCGCGGGCCTGCCGCCCCGCCGCCAGCGCTGCACAATCAGCCAGGCCACGTCCAGCGCGGGCAGCCCCAGCACCAGCATCACCGTGGCCAGCCGCGCCCCGCCCATGATGCCCAGGCAGGCGATGGCATAGCCCATGAAATAGCTGCCGCTGCTGCCCATGAAAATGCGCGCCGGCGCAAAGTTGAAAGGCAGAAAGCCCAGCGCCGCGCCCAGCAGCGCCACCGGCAGAATCGCCACGCTCAACTGCGGCGGCTCGGCCCGAAACAACATCTGCGCGGCGAGCACCGCGCACAGGATCGCGGTTACGCCCGCCACCAACCCGCTCAGGCCGTCCAGCCAATTCACCGTGTTCATCATGCCCATGAACCAGAAGACCGTCAGCGGACCCACGATCCACCAGGGCAGCCCGGCCTCACCGTAGAGCAAGTCCGTCGCCAAACGGATTGTTCACATGCTTGATGAAAATCAGGCCGGCAATCGCAATGAGCGACGCGGCGAACTGCGCCAAATATTGAGGCCCGCTGGGCAGGTCATAGCGGTCATCCGCGAATCCGAAGACCACGCAGAAGAGCGACCCCACCAGCAGCGCGCTCAGCCGCCGCGCCTCGTTGGGATCCTCCCGAGGGGGGAACCACTCCGCCAAGGATGGAGGCAACACATGCGGCAGCACCAGAACCAACAATATCGTCGCCGTGAAACCGGCAAAGAGCGCCAGCCCGCCCGTGCGCGGAATGCTGCCCACATGCTGACGCCGCCCGCCCGGCTCGTCCACCATTCCCAGGCGCACGCCCACGCGCCCCGCCAGCGGCGTCAGCACGTACGTCAACGCCAGGGCGAATGCGAGGATGAATGGATAGATCATGAGGGGGTGAGGGGGTGAGGGGCTGAGGGGGTAGGCGTGTTGCGGGCCATGGTTAGCGCTTTGGGAGGGTCCAGGAGTCGGGGTGGGTGATCATGCCGACGATGGTAGCGAGGATCGCGTGGGAAGTTCGATAGAGATCGCGGGCATGGTCGGGTTCAATGTAGCCGCACTTCGTGGCAAATTCCAGCCAGACCTGCGTCTCGGCGCATTCGCCTTCCGCATCACACAGCTTGCTGATGAACGCCTTTTCATTGCGTCGCTTCCGCCACGCCTCCGCCATATTTGCGCAGACAGATCGAGACGAGCGCCTTATCTGATCCGTGAGCGAGTAAGTCTCCTCTTTTGGAAAAGATCGCGACAGTTCGTGAATACACATGGCCGCATCAAACGCCTTCCGATACACCTCCAAACCCGTGTGAACAGCGATGCGCTCGCTCACCCTGTCATCCCCTCACCCTGTCACCCCCTCATAAATCACGGCCGCATACTCCCAAGCGTGCGTGGAAACGCGATCGTCTCGCGCACATGCTCGATGCCGCACACCCAGGCCACCGTGCGCTCCACGCCCAGGCCGAAGCCGCTATGCACCACCGACCCGTACTTGCGCAGGTCCAGGTACCAGTCGTAGACCTCGCGCGGCAACTTGTGCCGGTCGATCGCCGCAATCAACTTCTCCGGGTCGCTCATACGCTCGCTGCCGCCGGTGATCTCGCCGTATCCTTCCGGAGCCAACAGGTCCACGCTGCGACACACCTCGTCGCGCCCCGGCTCCGGCTCCATATAGAATGCCTTCACCTGTGACGGGTAGTGATGCACGAAAACAGGTTTGTCGAACTGCGCGGCGATGTACGTCTCGTGCGGGCTGCCGAAGTCGCTGCCCCACTCCATGGCCGGCACCGGATCGTCGTAGCCGGGCACCAGTTCGCCCGCCGCGGCCGCCCTGTTCACCATCGCTACGGCCTCGTCGTAGTGGATGCGCGGGAAAGGCGGCGTCACATTCTCCAGCCGGCTGACGTCGCGTTCCAGCACTTCCAGCTCCGCTGCGCAGTCGCGCAAACAGCGCTGCACGATGTAGCTGACGAACTCCTCCTCCATTTCCATCAGCCCATCCAGATCGCAGAACGCCATCTCCGGCTCTACCATCCAGAACTCCTGCAGGTGGCGGCGCGTCTTGCTCTTCTCGGCGCGGAAAGTGGGGCCGAAGCAGTAGACTTTGCCGAATGCAAAGATATTGGCCTCGTTGTAGAGCTGTCCTGTCTGCGCCAAATACGCCGGCTCGCCGTGATAGTCAATCTCAAAAAGCGTCGTCGTCCCCTCCGCCGCCGCAGGTGTGAGGATGGGCGTGTCCACGTTCAGATACCCGTGCTCATCCAGCCAGTCGCGGATCGCCCGCACCACCGTGGCACGTACGCGCATCACCGCCCACTGGCGTGACGAGCGTAGCCACAGATGCCGGTTCTGCATTAGGAACTCGATGCCGTGCTCCTTCGGCGTAATCGGATATACATCCGCAACCTGCACCGTCTCCACGGACTGCGCGTCGATCTCGTAGCCGCCCGGTACGCCCGGCGCACGCGGCTCCGCCTTCACCAGTCCGGTGACCTTCAGGCTGCTCTCCTGCGTCAGTTCCTTGACCTCTGCAAACGCCTCGTCCCCTACGTTCGGCCGAAACACCACCGTCTGGCAGATGCCCGTACCATCGCGCACCTGCAAGAATTGCAGTTTGCCCTTGCCGGTCTTGTGATAGAGCCAACCCTGTACGGTGACGACCTCACCTGCATGGTCTTTCAAGTCTTCGATGGCAACTACTGCACTCACGGCTTCACTCCGTTTGCTGTGATGGTAGGCAGCTCTCATGCGTGTGGCGCTACACGACGGGACGGGCGCGCCTGATTCACCGTCCGCTATTCGTCGTCCTCAGATACCCAGGACTGCACGTCCCCTTCATCCTCGCCGTCCTCGAATCCGTCCGGGAACCCATTCCTCGCCTCCTCATCGTCGCCCTCCTCATCATCGGCAGAATCGGCCAACGTCGTCACGATTGGGCCATGCAAAGCGGCGTCAAAAATACGCTCATCCTCGCCACCTCCACCGGCGTCATCTTCCGGAAACAGCGGCGACAGATCGATGCGGAAGTCCTCCAGGCTGCGCGAGCGGTTCAGGAACGGATCCGGGCGATACCCGTACGTGTCCAATTCGGCGGAACGCAGCACGTGAGTGTAAACGAAAATGGACTCCGGCAGCTTGGCGTCCAGCATATCCCGCGCCACCACCGGCTCCTGACGCTGATTCTCCGATCCTTGAGCGCGAGACTTTCGCCGGCGACGACGACGGCGGCTCGACCCCGAAGCATTCGCGTCGCCTCCGGACTGGTTACTCTGCGGGTTGGGCGCTTCGTTGCTCTTAGGCTGGCTCGGCCGCCTGCGCTTGCGCGAAGGACGCCGGCGCCGGCGTCGCTTGCCGCTGCCGGATGACGGCTTCGATTGTTCGTCTGACATGTGGCTCTCCTTCACATCCGGACCCGCCAGGCCCGGCGCTTGGCGCTAGGGCGCCGTGAGTGTGTGCACCGACGCGCCGCGTTCATTCAGCAACTGGGCCACCGCGCCGCTCTCCCACTGCGCCTGATTCTGTCCCCAATAGAGGTCGATGCTCGTGTCGTCTCCCGCCCGCGTATGCACGCGCACGCTGCCCCCCGGGAAGAGAGGCACATTCCCGAATGTGTACACGGGGCCGTCTACCCGCTCCAATTGCCACCCCTGCAATGTGAAGGCCCGGTCGCTGTCGTTCACGACCTGCACCGCCTCGGCCTCCAGGCTCCCCGCGCCGGCAATGGACGCAATGGTGACGCCCTCGATCGCGGCAGGCGTGGCGGTCGGTCCCGCTCCGCCGGCCCCTGCGCCGCCGGGAATGATCAATCGCTGGCCGGAGAACACGAAATCGGGATTGGCCAGGTTGTTCGTGCGCACAATGTCGTCCACGGTCACATTGTAGCGGGTAGCAATGGCCACGAGGCTATCCCCGCCGCGCACGACATAGACCTGCTGCTCCGGAGTGGCAACAGGCTGGCCCTCCGACGCCGGCGCAGAACCAGGCGCATCGGCCTGTGAGTCCGCATGGAGCGACCGCTGCCACCGCAACCGCGGCCGGCGCAGGCGTCGCCGCCAACACAGCCTCAGGTCGTGCGCCATACAAGGCGGCCAGTTCCTCGGCCTCGGGGCGACGGATCTCAAACACCCAGACGACTGCCAGGGCGATCACCAGGCTGACCAAGCCGTTGACTACTACGATAAAGGCCAACTGCCGACGATTCATTCGGTGTTTCCGCTGCGTGGTGCGCCGGAAACTGCGCCCGGCCGGCGCCTGTCACTCGTGCGAATTGTAGCATAGGCCAGGTTGGATGTCATGAAGTGCAATGTTACCCACTTTCACGGGGCGTGCTCATCGCATACAATCGGGAAGGTAGGCGTCAGGCTTTGAAGATGCGCCGCACTCGGTGAAGTCGGGCGGCGCACATCCAAAGCTCCAGCCCCGATGGTCCGGAGCATGTGCGCCTGCCAGAATCGAACGATGACGGGAATCGGCCGGTTCCCATGCCCCCCGCGTGCATGCTTCGCAGGCGCAGGGCACTGTAGACGAGAGGCACTTGACATGACGGACCCACACCCGGACACGTATCCGGAGTCGCAACCCGAGACCCAACCCGGCGCAAGCTATGACTTCGAACAAACCAGTGCCTCGACCCAGGCAGCGTCCGCTTCCACCGGCGGAAACCGCACACTGCTTTGGGTTGTGGGAGGCGTGTTGCTCTTCGCACTCTTCGGCTGCATCGTGGCATCCGTGCCCGCGCTGTGGCTGAGCGCGCGTAACGACCGAACCGCGACCGCAAGCAATGTCTCACCCGGGGCCGTGCGCGCCGTCAACGAGCCCGTAGCCCTTCCGCAGCCCAGAGTCGTGATCGCCACCCCCGAAGGCGGCGTAGACTACGAGACCGCTGTGCTTGCCAGCATCTACCAGCAGGTGAACCCCTCCGTCGTCAATGTTACCGTCCTCGGACGCGGCGACACCCTGCTGCCCGACGAACACCCGCCCCGGGGCATCGACCCGGACGACCTGCTCGAGGTCAGTAGCGGCTCCGGCTTTATCTGGGACTCGTTGGGCCACGTCGTGACGAACAACCATGTCGTGGAGGACGCTGAGGAACTCCAAGTCACCTTCAGCGACGGTACGGTGGCCATCGCCGATCTGATTGGTTCCGACGCGGACAGTGACTTGGCCGTACTGCGTATCGAACCCGACGGCTATGTCCTCGCGCCCGTCGCAGTAGGCAACATGGATGATGTGCAGGTGGGCATGCGCGTCGCAGCCATCGGCAATCCCTTCGGCCTCGAAGGCACATTGACCAGCGGAATCGTCAGCGCCATCGGCCGCTCGATCCCCGCACGCGGCGGCTTCAGCATCCCCGATTCCATCCAAACCGACGCCGCCATCAACCCCGGCAACTCTGGCGGCCCGCTCCTCAACGAGCAGGGCGAGCTGATTGGCGTCAACGCCCAGATTCGCTCTGAGGTGCGCGCCAACAGCGGCGTGGGCTTCGCCATTCCCGTCAGCATCGTCGAACGCGTCGTACCGTCCATCATTGAAAGCGGCCGATATCTGCACAGCTACATGGGCGTCAGCGGCGGCACCTTGAGTCCTCTCTGCGCCGATGAACTCGGCGTCTCCAAGAACCTGCGGGGCGCCGTCATCAACCAGGTTCTGTCGGGTACCCCGGCCAGCAGGGCAGGATTGCGCGGGGGCGACGACCCAGTCGACACCGTGTATCCCAGCATCTGCCCTGAAGCCGCAGGCGGCGACATCATCGTGGCCATCGACGGCTCGCCTGTCACGAACTTCGACGACGTCCTGTCTTACCTGCAGCGCTACACGAGCCCCGGCGACACTGTGATCCTGACGATCTGGCGCGACGGGGAAACACTGGAAGTGGACATGACGCTCCAGGAACGGCCGGAATAGGACCAGTCTCCCGGTGTGCGCCATGCAAACATGCGGGCGGTATGGCAACCGCCCGCCCAGTTCAATTTGTTAGCGAAGGGGTGTCCTGCTCGAATCCGAATCCAAACCTGACTGAAGGCGGCGCCTTTACCGCGAACGCCGTTTACCGCGAACGCCGTTTACTCGTCCAGATCGATGCGATGCTCACTGAAGCCCTGACGCCACACCCCGTTTGTGTCGCCCACAGCCCACGCGGAACGAATCGTCACAGTCCGGCCCGAACGCGATTCCACAACGTCCGCTCGGCGACCGTCCGGTGACTGCTGCGTCGGCTCCGCCGGCGCCTGCTGCGCTTTCTGCAAAGCGGCCTCGACCGCTCGCTCGGCCGCCTC
The DNA here is from genome assembly GCA_963752485.1 of uncultured Chloroflexia bacterium. GTDB lineage: Bacteria > Chloroflexota > Anaerolineae > Caldilineales > Caldilineaceae > JASGTU01. The sequence goes on along the minus strand of CAVVYP010000003.1, from coordinate 271,262 downwards.
CTGCGCCCACCGGCTCTGCAGCAACTTCCAGCCGATACGCAGGGCCACGCTCGCCGCTCCAACCAACACAGGCACGGCCGCCCGACCCAGCACCATGGGCAGGCTGCTCTGCGGAGCGGGCAACTCGCCCTGAAAATCGTGGCCGCACCGCGCACAGTAGCGCGCGCGCTCAACGGGCCCGCCGCCGCACACTGGGGACAAATCCGCTGCACTTCGCTCATGGCTACACTCCCGAACACGATCTGGCCTGACCAACCTGCATCCAGTCTATCACCCGCGCCAGCCGAGCGCCAACAGCGCCCGCACCGATTAACGCCATAGCGAACGCTAGCCCTGGGGCGCATACATAGAGATTGTAGGAAGCGGGCGCTAACTCTCACTGATTTGGCTGTCCGTCATTCGTCTGCCAGGCGCGGCCCACCACATGAGTCATCCGCCGTGCGTCCATCCGCCAGGGCATCATCTCAGCGGCGCATATTCTCAGTCGATCCGGATACCGATCCGCTTCACAGCTATCTCTAGTTTGACCGTGGCACAAACCGTCGATAGCGGACCCACCGATATAACACGCTTGCCATTGCCGATAGCCGTGTTTGCGGCGCATTGACGAAGTGAATCGGCTGGACAAAGTCAGGGCTTATTGGCGCATTCTCCGGCACCGGCTCAGCAAAGAAGGTAGTGCCGACCATGCCGGCGGAGAAGCTGCATGTGCCCACCAAGCGGCTGTCGTCGACCTGATATCCCACTTGTGGCCGCTCGGCCAATTCCCCCATAGGCCCGGAACATCGAACATTTGCACGTTGGCCACAGTATAGATGTTGCCGCCCATGACACTGCCGTTCACGATCATCTTGTTCACTTCAATGTCGGCCCATACCTCGACATCCCGTCCTGGTTCGATTATTTCCGCATAGACGCTCACGTAGTCATAGTACTATGTTTGCACTTTAGGGACTTGATAGGGCCAAGTGGCCTGAGATTTGTCCTGGATCGGCGCCGGATTGAAATTGGGCATAGAGCCAGTGCAGCAAGTTGAGACGGTGCTGTGCCTGGATGCGATGTCGGATGTCGCCACATGTGAGCAGAGGATCATCTTCAGCGGCTCGTTGCTCCTCAAGAAAGGCCATCAAGCAAGCGATGAGTGTCCAGAAGCGAAGGATGGCCTGTGCGCTCATGAGTTGGTAGTGGTCACTGCCGAGCAGGTCTTTGACATACTCGAAGAAGGTTTCGACGGCTAGGCATACAATTGGCTTGGGCATGGCTCCTCCTCGGATATTGAGTTCTAGTCAAACCCAATTATCCCGTCGAAAGCCGTGCCCGTCCATTCTATCCTGCTAAAGTGCAAACATAGTGTCATAGAATGGGGGTGGCAAATAGACCGGTAATGCACTGCCTAACCCGATGCCACCCATGTATTCCACGCTCAACAGACCGTCGTCTGAGTCGCCCCCTCCGTAGCCCCATTCGTCTATGTACGGAGGCGTCCACACGACGTCGGTGGGCTGGCTGGCCGGCGGTTGTTCCGGCTCCGGGATCAGCGACCAATCTCGGCCGAGGAACGAATTCTCAAACCGGATCGCCCCGGCCACGCCGCCGGTCAGCAGCCTGGTAAGGTTGCCGCCGCCGTCCATATCGGCAAGGTCCGGCAGATTCGCGGGGCCGAGACACGCGCTCAAGTCGGCGAGATCGACATCGCAGTTCGTGAGTGCAGCCAGAAAGTCGTCACGGTATTCATGGCCGAGGCGCGCCAGCACGTCCGACTTCTGTCGTGCGGTTGCTTCGGCGGCCAGCACCTCCTCCACCTCCGAACGGTAGCAGCCGAACTCTTCAGGCGCAACGCGCTGGAGCGCAACGCTCACCGGGTCTGTGAACGGCTCCGGCGCGGGTGGCGTGGCTTTACGCAATGCTTCGCGCCTGCGCTGCTGCCGCTCCTCGAACGCCTTGTCCAGCGCAATTCGCCGGCGCAGGATTTCCTGGACGCTCGCCCTCTCCGCGCGATTCGGGGGCTTCTGATCGGGTTTCACTGCCATGTCAGGCCTCCTTCCGAGTAGATAGAAACACAATTCGACAGGAAAACGAAAGTGAGAACAGGAACGATAGTCTACTCTACGATATACTCCAGCAGTACTGGATAGGCCGTCTCGATATCGGCAAATGGATGGTCGGGCGAGAGCAGGTCGTGCGTCAGCTCCAGCTCGGCCGGGAACTCGTAGGTGACGACGTCCGCGCCGTGCTGCCGCCACTCGTCCACGAGCTCTGCTACGGCCGGCCGGCTGACCGCCTCGTCGTATTCGTTGGTCACGACCACGATCTCATCGACGGCGGGGGCGTCCTTTGCGGCCGCCCGCTGCAACCCCTCCAGCACGCGCATGATGTTGGCCACGGAACGGGTCGCATTGCGCGGATACACATAATCCGGGTTAGGGAAATCGGTCTTCAACTCGGCATCTGACCACAGAAAGCGATTGGGGATTATGCTGAATACGCGCACGGCCTGGTCCACCGCCCCGTCCGGCACCGCGCCCGGCACAATCATCGGCGAAATCGCCACCACCCGGTCAACGTCCTCCCGAAACTGAGCCGCCCAGGAAGCCAATGCGCCGCCTGCAGAGAGGCCCACTACCGTGACCTCGTCGCCCAATCCTTGCATCACATCGACGGCGTCCTGCACGTAAGCCACCACCTCCTCGGCCGAGAGGTCGGCCTGTTCCGGTGCGAAATGGTCTTCGATTCCCATGCTGGGCATGCGTGGAATGTAAACGTTGTAGCCCATGTCGTACAGCAATTCTCCCAACGCAGCGAACTGGGCCGGGCAGGCCTTATATCCGTGGAGAAGCAGGGCTGCCCGCTCGGTCGCTTCGCCGTGCGTCATGACCTGGGACTCGCAGCCCGGATATAGCGGGCTGGCCTCCGCAAGGTCGGCAGCGGCAATGCGCTCCATGGCCTGAGCATAGTCCTGCGCCGGCAGAGCGGCAGGCGTCTCCGGCACATCCAGGGGCCAATAGAGAATAACGACCACCGCAACTACTACGGTCAACACGCCGATTCCGATCTTGCTGAGAAGTCCCATGACGCCGCTCCCCATTGACTACATGCTGTCCAGTATTTCTAGCCGTGTATCTCTGTTCTCAGCGCGCTGTCGCCGAGGTGGAACCGTCGAAGTGTCCAGGAGCCTAACACAGCGCATTCACCGGCCGCAACAGACCAGAATCCGCCAGGCGACGGCACAGTCGCCTACGCCATTGTGATGAGCAGCACGGATCACGCCTGGACTCAGGTTGTAAGATCGGTACATCGACGGTGTACTCGAGCAAGTCAGGTTTTCGGCCTGGCTCTGGCGTACTCGTCGTGGATGGGCCGCAGGCGCACTATGCCGGCTTGTCCACAGACAAGCGCAGATTCACATACACGAGCAGATTCACACACACAAGGAGACAAACGATGAGTGTATTCGAAACAGTACGCACGGCCCTCGCTGTGCGCAGCTACGAGGACAAGCCCATTCCCGAAGACGCCATCCGTCGAATCGTCGATGCAGCGCGCCTGACCGGCAACTCGATGAACCAGCAGCCCTGGTATTTCATCGTCGTTCGGGACCGCGACACGCTGAAGAAGCTCGGGTCCATGATCCAATACGGGCCGTATATCGCGCAGGCGCCGCTGGCCATTGCCGTCGTCATCGACCGCACGCGCTTCGCCGTATCCGACGGCAGCCGCGCCATCCAGTCCATGGTGCTCACTGCCTGGGACGAGGGCATCGGCTCCAACTGGGTCGGCTTCATGGGCCCGGATGAAGTTAAGCCCGTGCTCGGCATCGCCGACGATCGCGACTTGCTGGCCATCGTCCCCTTCGGCTACCCGGCGCAGCCTGCTGGCAAGGGACACAAGAAGCGCAAGACCGTGGACGAAGTCGTCTTTGGAGAGCGTTTCGGAGAGCCATATCAATAGCGCCGGCCGCCCGGATTGTGTGCGGGCGCGCATGTTCCGGGTGCGGGCTTGATGTCCCGATAGGCGAAGCACGTTCGTCGCTTGCCTGTGGACGGGTGACTGGATGATTCGTGATATAGTTGGGGAGAGCAACTTCACCCCGCGTGCACACAACCTTTCACATTCGGGTTGGCAATCATGGCTGCCGATCATGGCCGATAACAGACAGTTCTGGCTGGATGCGCTCTCCGAGCGGCTGTGGCGCTGGCCGTTGCGGTGGACTGCGCTGCTGGCGGCCGCGTACCTGTTTCTTCCGTTCGGTGCGCTTTTCGCGACCGGTGAGCTTTCGACCGTAATCGACGCAGGTCTTTGGCGCCTTATCCTGCTGGCGTCGGGGCTCACTGTATACAACCTATTGGCTGTACCTGTCTTCACCAGCTTGCACGAGAATATCGCCGCTAGCCTGCGACCGCTGTCACCACTCAGCGACGAGGAATATGGTGCGCTGGAGGTCAATGCGGAGGTTCGCACCCCGCGACTAGAGTGGATAGCATTCGGCATAGGGGTGGCTGCGCAGATCCTCATCTTCGGGCCACCCGATGCACTACGTCCGCTGGACACCTACCTCTTTCTGTCGTTCCTCTTCATGTTCGGCACGCTCGGATGGCTCGTCTATCGAGCCATCGCCAGTACGCTTCTGAGCCGGCGGCTTTGCCGGCAACCGCTACGAGTTGACATCTTCGACATCACCCCCTTCGAACCGATCGGCAGGCAGAGCCTGTTGTTGGCGATGGTCTTCATTGGGGGCATCGTCATCGGCGTTGTGCTGGTAGTAACCTGGGAGGGCTTTCTGAAGTGGGAGAGCCTTGTCGTCTATTCCATCGTCCACGCTGATCGCGGCATTCGTCTTCGTATTCGCAATGTGGCCCACCCACAAGCTGCTCGCCCGAACGAAGAAAGAACACCTGCAAAATGCGCTGGAGAACATAGCGGCAGCGTACGGCAGGCTGCTGGCCCTGAAAGCAGAGGACGAGAACTCGGCCGAGGCGGAATCCGAAGTGCATACCTGGACAGTGCTGGAAAAACGCCTCCAGGCTACCCGCACGTGGCCCTACAACACGGAAATGCTACGCACGTTCGTCATCACAGTCCTTACACCCATCGCAGTAGGCCTCTCCAAGATCGCCGGCGTGCTTCTCACCAGCGGACGTCCCTAGTGCTGAACTCGACCGCCGTCACAGTTCGTACTCATCTACAGCCATCCCTTGTAGCCATCCCTTGAAAGGACCCACGCATGGCAAGCCAATCGGGCTCTTGGAACATCGTCACCGTCGTCGTTGACACCCTGCGCACAGCCTACATCGGCGCATACGGCAACGACTGGATCCACACGCCGAACATGGACCGCTTCGCACGCGGAAAGTGTGCGTTTCACCCACGCCCATCCCGAATGTCTGCCCACCATCCCCACTCGGCGCACATTGCACGGCGGCCGGCGCGCCTTCCCCTTCCGCAACTACCAGCCCGTGCCCTGGGATAACGTCTACCTGCAGGGTTGGCAGCCCCTCGCCACGGACGAAGCCACGATCACCGAGGCGCTGGAGAGCGCTGGTTACCACACCGGTTTCGTGGCAGACTGCCCCCACTACTTTGTGCCCGGCATGAACTTCACCCGCGGCTTCAAACAGTTCGACTATGTTCGCGGTCAGGCCGAGGACCGCTATCAAGCCACGGCGCGCGCGGATGAAGCGCTCATGTCTCGCTACATCAGCCGCCTGGACGAGCGCATCCGCCAGCACATCGTCAACGTGCGCCCGGAGATGCCGGAGGAGACCTGGCCCACCGCCCGCGTCTTCCGCTCCGCCATGCAGTTCCTGGAGGACAACGCCGGCAACACGCCCTTCTACCTCTATGTGGACAGCTTCGCGCCGCACGAGACATGGGAGGCGCCCATCCACTACTACGACCTCTACGGCACGCGTGAAGAACGCGAGCCCATTCCCATCACGGTACCCTATCTCTCGCTAGACGATGCGCCTGATTTCGCTGACCGCTTGCCCAGCCTGCGCGCAAACTACGCCGGCATGGTGACCATGGTGGACGCCTGGTTCGGCAAGCTGCTGGATACCATCGACCGCCTCGCACTGCGCGAGAACACGCTCGTCATCTTCCTCGCCGACCACGGCACCAACTTCGCCGAGAACCCGGACAAGATACTGGGCAAGCCCGCCGACTACATGTATCCGGGCACGATGAGCATCCCCATGATGCTGCGCCATCCCGAGGGCCAGGGCGCCGGCACGGTCTGCGAGGAGTTCGTCTACACGACCGACGTCCCCGCCACCGTCATCGACGCCGGCGCCGTAGCTTTCCCCGATCGGCTGGACGGCCACAGCCTGCTGCCCATTGCCGAGGGGAGAGACGGCTTCCCCTCCCGGGACTATCTCACCTGCCGCTACGGCAACTCCGTCTGGTACAAGGACCGCCGCACTTGGTATTTCGGTACAATCGACGGTGACATGCACCGGCTCTTCGACCTGGAGACCGACCCCGATTGCCAGACCGACATCGCCGCGCAGTCACAGGACCGCATCGACGCGGCGCGCGCACGCATCTGGGAAGACGCCGGCGGCGAGATCGAGGCGTACACGCCCGCCGGTCCGACCGACGCCGTGGGCCGGCCGCTGTGGATGGGGCTGGCCAAATAGGGCCGGCTTTCTTCCACTGTTTCCCAGATTCTCCAGACAGGAGACCATACGGACCATGCCCGCAACGAGCATCGCACAGAATGACTTCCAGACGCCTCCTCGACCGTTTCGTCCCTGGTCTCGATGGTGGTGGCCAGGGGGAGACGTAGATCACGATGAACTGATACGCGAAGTAGGGCTGTTCGCTGACACGCAGTTCGGCGGCGTCGAAATCCAGCCTTTCACCGCCGGCATGAATCCTGATACGAGGAACGATCACGCCGCCGCAATCTATGACTACGACAGCCCGGCCTACTACGCAAAGCTGCTGGCGGTACTGGAGGAAGCGGGCAAACGGGGTCTGCAAGTTGATCTGACGATGGGCTCCGGATGGCCGCCGGGCGGGCCATTTGTGCCGATCGAGGACAATGTCGACACGCTATCTATACGGTGAAGCAACGGTCTCGCGCGCCATCGATATGCCCGTTCCTGCACCGAGTATGCCTTTCGCCTATGCCGTCTATTCTCCCGCCAGCGTGCTGCCGCTACTGGTCGGCCGTGAGTGGACGCAGACCCTGTCCTATCGACCGGAGCTGGCGCGACTGGTGTGTGTGGTTGCCGCGCAGGTCGTGGATAACCGGCGCTCCCCCGATCCGTCCGTGCTTACCGACACGATCTTTCTGGATATTTCCACCGCTGTAGACATCACGCATCAGGCGGGCGAAGGACATGTTCGCTGGGAACCGCCCTCGCCCGGCGATTGGCAGATCATCGCACTCTACAGCATGCCAAGCGGCAGCCGCACCCTGCTCTCGGCGCTAAACGAAGAGAACTACGCTGTCGACCCGTTCGACACGCCTGCCATTCTCCGGTATTTCGACAATTGGATTGGCAGACATCCCGAACTGCTTGCCTATGCGGGGACCACACTGCGCGCCCTATTCAGTGACAGCTTCGAGTACTTCCCACAGAGGCACTTCGCAGACGATCTGCTCGAGACGTTTCGCGCCCATCGCGGCTATGATGTCTCACCGTACCTGCCGGCGGTCTTTCAGCCGGGGCGCGACCAACACTTCTTTTTCTTCAGCGGGCTGCGGTCAGCGCCCGACTTCTCGTTTGGCGAACTGAGCCGCCGCATCATCCATGATTACGACCTCACTGTCTCCGATCTCTTCTTCAAACACTGGTATTCCGCCAGTCGCGATTGGATCGAACGCCACAACCTCCAGTTCCGCCAGCAGGGGTACAATCCGCCACTGGATGTCATGAAGGCGGCAGGGGCCGCGGACATTCCCGAAACCGAGGGCGGGAATGAGCAGTGGCTCAAGCGGGTCGCGTCTGGCGGGCGTCTATACGGAAGGCCGCTCATCTCATCGGAATCCTTTGTCTTCCTGCCCCAAGGCGGTTTTGCGCTCACACCGCAGGACTACCGGCAAGGAATCGATCTCCTCATGACAGCGGGCGTGAACCAGGTCATCTATCACGGGACGCCATACCGTTGGGATGCGCCAGGATACGGAGAGATCGGCTGGTCGCCCTTCATCTCTCCCTACGGGCCAACCAATATCTCGACCAATGTGTCTGAGTCGGATCCGTTCTGGAAGTACCAGCGCGAGATCAACGTCTATGCGGCGCGCCTGCAGATGCTCATGCAAATGGGTGAACCGGACGCGGATCTGCTGGTCTATCTGCCGGTATTCGACAATCCGAGCGATGCGCGATTCACGCCTGTGTTGCAGACGCTCGACACCGCCGGACGCGCCTGGGAGTGGGTAAACGACGACCTGATCCGCCACGCCAAGTGGACGCCGGCCGGACTCGTCATCGGCAGCATGACCTTTCAGGGCGTGATATTGCCCGATATCCCGGCGCTGCCGCTGGAGACCGCCCAGACGCTGGCCGCGCTGGCTCGCACCGGACTTTCGGTCGTTGTGTTCGGCCAACAACCCGCGCAGCAACCGGGGTTCCTGGACTATGTCGCCAACGATCGAGCCGTAGCGCGGCAGGTGGAGTCCATCGTCGAACAGCCGCACAGCGCGTTGATCACGGATACGGACGCGCTAGCCCGATTCGTCGACGAGCTACCGGCCGGACCCATCACATACGCAGCCAATCCGGACCTGCGTTACACTCGCCGCCGCCTCGCTCACGTACGATATCTCGCGTTCGTGCGCAACACCAACCCAGAAGCCACCTGTTTCACGCTCAACATCGATGCGGCGTTGGGCTACCGCTACTGGCTTGAGCCAACCAGCGGCAAACTCTACGCTGCCGAAAGCGAACACACCGCCACGAACGGCTGGCTGCCCGGCTTCGGTGCAATGGCAATCATGTGCGGTCCGCACGCCGAGTTCACATCGGCCGAGTTGGCCTCCGGCAATCCGGCACAGGAACCTCTCCCACGTGAGACGATTCCACTCACTGCCTGGCGTCTGGAGATAGGGGGCGAAGACGTCCCGGGCGGTTCCTTCGTGACAGATACTGACGCCCTGGGAGACTGGAGCCACCGCGACGAACTCCGATATGTCTCCTCCACGGGCATGTACACAACTACCATCACGGTGGCCCAGGTCCCGCCGGATACGCGCTACGTGTTGGATCTGGGAGTGGTCTATGCGGCTGCGGATGTCACAATCAACGGCCAGACGGCGGGTCACGCCATCTTCTCGCCCTACCGGGTAGATGTGACGGACTACCTGGCGGTGGGCCGCAACGACATCACGGTTGAGGTGACGCCTGCCCTGCGCAATCGATTGCTGGGCAAAGCGCTGCGCGGGGATGCGGAGTACGCTCAGTTTGCCGGCGGCAGGATGTTTGCCAATACGGTCCCCGCCGCCTGCGGACTGGTGGGGCCGGTCGCCTTGCAGATTGTGAATGCACCGCGCTGATCCGCAGACAGCCGGATTTCATCGACACGATCGAGGTGTATCAGCAATGAGACCGATCTGCAGAGAGGCAGGAGACCTGACCTACTTCCTCATCACTGACGTGGAGCCTGCGTACGAGGAGGCCGTGCAGGCAATGATGTATCCATGGCAGGGAGACGGGTACGGCCGAGCCTTCCCGTCCGACACTCCCGGTCTGGACCGCATCTATGCAAACTTCGAGCGCGTCATAGAGGAAGCGGTGCTCCAAGCCGCACGCGTCATCCCCATGCCCTGGGAGCGCGCCCTTGCAGCATTCCTTGAAATCGTCGAGGGCCAAGAGATTGACTGGTGGCTCACGGGCAGCGCAGCGCTGGCTGTGCGCGGCCTGGAAATCGAGCCGCGCGACATCGACCTCGTGGTTGCCGACGCGGACGCAGGACCGCTAGGCGCACTGCTACTGGACCATTTGTATGAGCCCGTACTGCCGGTGACGGACTGGATCTGCAATTGGTTCGGGCGAGCGTTTCTGCACGCACGTATTGAGTGGGTGGGCGGCGTCAACACCACCATCGATGGCAACGGGGTGAGCGATGCGGGCCCAACGGCGGCTGAAATGCTCGAGTGGATTGCCTGGCAAGGCAGCAAGATCCGAGTCCCGCCGCTTTCACTGCAGCTTGACGTCAGTCGCCGGCGCGGTTTGACCGATCGTGTGGAGACGATCATGGGCTGGCAAGGATCGACGCGATAGCCTGGCATTTCCGGTATTGCCTCTTGAAACTGAGCTACAATGTGCTTTCCTGAGCGTCCGGTCGCCATCGCTGGAATCTTGCTCACCGTTTCATCCCGGCTAGAAATACACGACGATTTCGGAGCACATTCATATGCCAAGACTACTGGCGCAAAGCCGCTTCTTGATACTGATTCCGATCATTGGTCTGGCCCTTTCCGCCGCCTTCTTCTTTGTGTTTGGCGGCATGGGACTGATCCTAATGATTGGACATCTCGTTGCTAGCGCGTTGTCGCGCGCCGGAGAGGGATATGCCGGCGTAGAAACGACGGTCGTGGTCGAAGTTATCGAGCATGTTCACCAGTTCCTGGTGGGCACGGTGCTCTATATCACTGCGATCGGATTCTACCAATTGTTCATTCACCAGGTGGACTATCCCGACTGGCTGGGTTGGCTGCGCGTCGACAGCACGGAAGAACTCGAGAATAACCTGATCGGCGTGACCGTGGTCGTATTGGCCATCAACTTCATGAGCGTTGTATTTGTGGACGACACACAGAACCTGCTGCAGTACGGCGCAGGCATCGCTCTGCCCATCGCTGCGCTGGCATTGTTCATAGGCATTCGAACCTGGTCCCGATGGCTAGAGCGTCGCCGGAAGAGCGACGATTCCTAGCCTCGATTGAGAACCTGCGGGATAGGGTCACTGCGCACAACGTTTTCGTGCGCGTCCGGCCTCCGGCCAGCGACCCTTGCGCAGGTGATTGCTGTTCGCGTTTTCTTCACTGGACAGCGAAGATCAGCAGTGGTAGACTCGCGCACGCTCCCATGGCGCGGCGTGACATGCCGCGCACAGGGCTATTTCACCGTCATCCGCAATTGATCGGAGAGGAACGAAGCATGGCCAAGCCAATCATAATGACTGTGGACGACGAGCCGCAGGTGCTCAACGCCATCGAGCGAGACCTGCGCCGCCATTACCGGTCCGAATACCGTGTCATGAAGGTCGGTTCCGGCGCCGAGGCGATGGACGTCGTTCGCCAGCTCAAGCAGCGCGCGGACCCGGTCGCCCTCTTCCTGGTGGACCAGCGCATGCCCCATATGACCGGCACCGATTTCCTCGCCGAAGCCATGAAGCTCTACCCCGATGCACGAAAGGTACTGCTGACGGCCTACGCCGACACACAGGCCGCCATCGACAGCATCAATTCCATCGGGCTGGACCATTACCTGCTCAAACCGTGGGACCCGCCCGACCAGAATCTCTATCCCGTCCTGGATGACCTGCTCGGCGACTGGTGGCAAACGGCGCCGCCCACGTACGATGGCATCCGCGTCGCCGGCACCCAATGGTCGCCCGCTTCCCACGACGTCAAGGACTTTCTGGCGCGCAATCGCATTCCCTATCTGTGGCAGGATATCGAACTGGACGAGTCAGCCCGGATTCTAGTAGATGGGGTTAGCAAAGCACCACCGGCTGCCCGTCATCTTCTTTCCGGACGGGTCAACCCTGGTAGAACCGGACCATCTGACGCTGGCCGAGAAGGTCGGTCTCCAGACCCATGCCAGCCAGCCCTTCTATGACGTGATCATCGTCGGCGCTGGGCCCGCCGGTTTGGGCGCCGCCGTCTACAGCGCATCCGAGGGCCTCAAGACTCTCCTCTTGGACAAGGAGGCAACCGGCGGCCAGGCGGGCACGAGCTCGCGCATCGAGAACTATCTTGGTTTCCCCAAGGGACTCAGCGGCGCAGACCTGGCCCAACGCGCCACAACCCAGGCCGCCCGGCTCGGAGCCGAAATCCTGACTGCCCAGGAGGCCGTCGCCGTGCGTGTTGAGGACCCATACCGCTACGTCGTGCTGCAGGACGGTACGGAACTCGGCTGCAGCGCGCTGATCATCGCCACCGGCGTCACCGTGCGCGAGTTGGACGCACCGGGCGTGGAGCGGCTGACCGGCGCAGGCATCTACTACGGAGCTGCGCTCACCGAAGCAGCCAACTACCGCGACCGGGACGTGTTCGTCGTGGGCGGGGCCAACTCGGCGGGACAGGGCGCCATGTTCTTCTCCCGCTACGCCAAGAAGGTCACCATGCTCGTGCGCGGCAGCAGCCTGCAGGTCAGCATGTCCCAGTATCTGATCGACCAGATCGACGGTACGCCCAACATCGATGTACAGACTCGCACGACGGTCACGGAAGTACTGGGCGACGATCGGCTGGAGTACATTACGCTCCAACACGACGGCGGCGAGACGGAAACGGTGGAGGCGGCCGCGCTGTTTCTCTTCATCGGCGCCGTGCCCCACTCGGATCTCGTGCGCGAAGTCGTCGCCTGCAACAACGCCGGCTTCGTGCTCACGGGTCAGGACCTTCTCAAGGACGGGAAACGCCCCGCCGGATGGCGGCTGAATCGCGACCCGTATCTGCTGGAGACGAGCGTGCCCGGCATCTTCTGTGCTGGTGACGTACGCCAGGGCGCTACTCGTCGCGTCGCCGCCGCCGTCGGCGAAGGCGCCAACGTCGTCGGTCAGGTCCATCAGTACTTGAAGTCGGTGTAGGGAAGCGGTTCAGTGAGTTCAAGGTTCCATGCCGCGGCGTGGCCCGGCATGGAACGATTGTGCGTCTTTCTTTGCTGTTCTCTGTGGACTCTGTAGTGAGTGCTGTAGTGTAGGAGCGTGCGATGCGTGAATTCTTGCGACAGGTGCCCCTCTTTGCGGACCTGCCCGATGAAGACCTGGACCAGCTATTTGAACTGGCCGAAATCATCGATCTTCCCGCCGGCGAAGATCTCTTCCACGAAGGCGACAAGGGCGACCGGGCATATATCGTCAAGTCCGGTGAGGTCGAGGTCATCAAGACGTCCGGCCAGCGTTCTGTGCTGCTCGCCGTCCGTCCCACAGGCACAGTCATCGGCGAGATCGCTCTGCTGGAAGACGTGGCCAGAACCGCGACCGTACGCGCACGCACCAACACCTCCTTCTACGCCATCACCAAAGAGCAATTCGAACCACCTCCTCAACAGCAGCCCAACCGCCTCGCGCGTCCTCCTCAACACGGTGCTCGCCCGCTGGCGGACCACCGACGCCGCGCTCCACCAGAGCGAAAAGATGGCCCAGCTCGGTACGCTCATGGCCGGCGTCGCCCACGAGCTAAACAACCCGGCCGCCGCCGTCCGGCGAGGGTCCGACCAGTTGGCGGAAGCCCTGGCCGACTATCGCGACGAGCAGGTGCGCGTCTCGTGCCTCTCCCTCACCGACGAACAGGCATCCATCCTGCAAGATCTGTTCGACGACGCAGCTGCAAAGGCCACCCAACCCGCCCCGTCCATGGATGCGCTCACCCGCAGCGACCGCGAGTTTGCCCTTGAAGAGTGGCTGGAAGATCAGGGGCTTGATGACGCTTGGGAACTGGCTCCCACCCTGGTCAACCTCGGTTACACGCCCGACGACCTCGAACAGTCTGCCAGTCGCTTCACGCCCCAACAATTCCCGGCCGTCGTCGGCGCCCTCGGCGCAACCTGGACGGTCTACAGCCTCGTCGCGGAGATCGGCCAGGCCGCCACGCGTCTATCAGATACGGTCAAAGCGCTCAAGAGCTACTCGTACCTCGACCAAGCACCGGTCCAAAAAGTGAGCATTCACGAGGGGCTGAAAGACACACTCCTCATCCTGCGCAGTAAGTTATCCGGCATCCGCATCGTGGAGGAGTACGACCCGGACCTGCCGACGATTGAAGGCTATGGAAGTGAGCTTAACCAAGTGTGGACGAACCTCCTCGACAATGCAGCCGACGCGCTGGCCGACACGCCCAATCCCGTAATCATCATCCGCACGTCGTATGCGGATGAGTGGGTCCGCGTTGAGGTCGAGGACAACGGACCGGGGATTCCGTCGCAGGTCCTGGGTCGCGTCTTCGATCCGTTTTTCACGACGAAGCCACCCGGCAAAGGCACCGGTCTTGGACTCGATATCTCATACAGCATCATTGTCACCAAACATGGCGGCGACATCTCCGTCTCCTCGCATCCGGGACGCACGACGTTTCACGTGATGCTGCCGCTTTCGCCCGGAACCGGCACAATTGCAGACCGCCCCCTTGCCGCGGTCCAGGAGATGGACGATGAGACCCTGCGCGAGATTCTCAGCGGCGCCTCCACCATCGCGGCCGTCGGCATCCTGGACAACCCCGCGCGCAGCGAGTACACGGTGCCCGCCTATCTCCAGGAACAAGGTTATCGCATCATCCCCATCAATGCAGAGCTGGACGAGGTACTCGGAGAGAAAGCCTATCCCGACCTTCTTTCCGCGCCGCGATCCATAGACGTTGTCCAAATCTTCCGCCCGGAGGACGTGACCGCCGTCGTGCGGCAGGCCATTGAAATCGGCGCTAGAACGGTCTGGATGCACGAAGGCATCGTCGATAATCAGGCAGCGGCGCTCGCGCGCAACGCCGGTCTGACCGTAGTAATGGACAACTGCATGCGCGCCACGAGCCGCCGGCTGTCACGTCCAACGACGTTGTGAGCCCACGCCGTATGGCGGTGGAGCCGTCTCGATATCAACTGCGATGTATCAGTCGGCGTGTATGCTGCTCGCGCGCGCGCGGCGGCGCAATGGAGAGCGAGGCCGTTCAGCGCTTCTCCTCAATCACGCGTGCCGTCGTGAGACATGTACATGCCCTGTTGTGCGGAGGTGCTGGTCATCAGCGCCTCTACGATGGGCTCGTACACAAGCTCTTCGGCGCCCCGCTCGGCACACCGCCGCAACCGGAGAGAATCAGAGCGAGCCCTAGCAAGGTTGTCGCGACGATCAGTAGTACAGTTGAGCCTCGCGGGTCTGTTTGATAGCCCATTACATTCTCCGTTACTCTGAGCGAGACAGCCGGCCCGTGCCAGAACGGGTGAGACGGCGCGCACTCGCAAGTCCGTAACTGGCCGCGCCTTGACCGAGCCTATGCTACAACGGGCGCCGGGCCCGTCGGCGACAGGAGAGGGGCCATTGTATGGTACACTTTGGGCCGAAGAAACATACCGAACGGTACGTGAATCAAACTCCATCCCGGTTCTGAACTCTAGGTACGCCGCATGCCGCTGTGCGCAAACTGACGCTCCTCCTACTCGCCTTCGCCCTTGCGCTCTACGCCTATTCGCTCATCGCGGGTGCAGACGCACTGGCCGGCCACGCACTTCGGCGCAGCGCGATTGCCTTCGCAGTCGCAGCCATCGCCTTTGCGTGGGTGGCCGGGCCGTTGGCGTCTTCGCCCGTGTCGGGAACCGCGCGCACGTGGCCCCGCCCCGCACGGATTGCAGCTGCGGTCGCTTTGGCGCTTGCCGGTCTCAGCGCACTCCTCGGCGCGGGGGGCGTTTGGCGTCCTGCCGCGTGGGCGTCGGCGCTGATCCTGCTCGCCGTATCCGTGTGGTGGCCCGGAGAACGGGAAGGCTATGGGCCCCCCGCCTACCGTTGGACCACGGACGCCGCCGGCCGTTGGGTGCGCGCCATACTTACAAGCGACGACGATACACTTCCCACGGATACGTCCGCCGCCGAGTCCATCCCCGGCCGCAACATCCTCGTTCTGCCACTCCTCGTCGTCCTGGTCGCCGCTGCATTCCTACGCCTTTGGCGTCTCGGTGATTTACCCGCCGGCTGTGTGGCAGCGGAGTGCGGGGCTGCCCTACGCCTGGTCAACAACCCCCCGACGACGACGTCCCTCTACGACCTGTTGGCCCACGCCCTCTACCGCGTCAGCGCGGACGGTTTGTACAGCTTGCGCCTGGCGGGGGCGCTGATTGGTATCGTCACTCTGCCCGTGTTCTACTGGACCGCCCGCCCCCTGGATCGCTCAGGCGCAGCAGCCCTGGTCACCATGCTTCTGGCGCTCATGCCCTGGCACATCTGGGCCAGCCGCACCTCCGAAGCATGGATTAGCGCCCCGTTGCTCATCTCGCTGGTCATAGGCGCTGGTCTGCGCGCCTTCGCCAGTGTAGACCGGCGCTGGTGGTGGGCGGCCGGGCTCGCCGTTGGGCTTCTCATCCTCGACGCTTGAGCGCCGCGCGTGGCCCAAGCGTCCTGTGGGCGCTGGTACTGCTTGCTCTGGCCGTATGGAGGCTGTCAGGCAGATCCATCGCGGCCAGAACACGCGTCGACAATCTGGCCTTATGGCTGGCTGCCGCCGTCGTCATGGCCGTGCCCGTGCTATCCACGGCAACGTCCGCCGCTGCCGCGGCCAACGTCGTCACCTACCCAGCCGGTGCGCTTCATGCATTCCTAGGCGGCCTGATGCACAAAGGCGCAGCCTACGATTATTTCGTTGACCATCCTCTGCTGGCCGCATTGCCCGCCGCCCTCGCCATCCTGGGGCTGGGCCGGCTCCTGCGCAGCCTCCACCGGCTGCGCGCTTGCCTGATACTCACCGGAACGCTCCTCTATGCGCTGTATTTGGCGCGTGGCGCGACGCCGGTTGCATCCATGGCCGGCCCTGCGCTCACATTGCTGCCGTTTCTCCTGCTGGCCGCCGTCGTCTCCCTAGACACGCTGGCGCTCACCTTCTGGCAGACATGGCGAGCGCTCATGCCGTCCCGCTACGCGCTGGGCGGCGCGTTGGCCGTGGTGCTGATCGCCGGCGGCTGGCAGCTTCTCGGCTTCGCCCGCTCGTTGGACAACGCAGGCTCCATCGCCAACCGTACGGTCGATGAAGCCATCGGCCGGCATGTCGCTGCATGTCTCGCGGCCGGCACGTATGCGACTTGCGTACAGGGCGACGAAATCGCCGGCGACTCTGGTGAGGCTTCCGCCGAGTACAGTCCCGTCATCTATGCGCCGGCCTCCGCGCTCGAACACCCATCCACGCGCTTGCTGCTGGGCGCAAACCAAGACGCGGGGGGCGTGCGCGTGCTGGACATTACCCGCGACGTGCCACCCAGCCCCCTGCCCAACGGGCCGGCCCTGTATCTGACCCCCTCAACCGACCAGGCGAGCATCGACCTGCTGCGACAGTTCTATCCGAATGCCGAGGCGTCGGTTTTGCCGCATGCAGGCGGCCCCGCCCAGTTTGTGGTCGTCGCCGTGGACCGCAAAGACCTGCTGGAGCGACAGGGCATCGAAGGACTCTACTTCGCGGGCACGGATTTCGGCGAAGCGGACGCTGTCGCCTTGTCCAGCCGAGACGGCCCTCTCGAATTCAACTGGCGCGATGAACCGCCGCTGCCCGGCGACTTCAGCGTGCTGTGGGAAGGCTCGCTGCAAGTTCCGGCATCTGGCGTCTATCGCTTCTCTGTGGACTTGCCCGCCACGGCAGCCGGCTCCGGCCCGGCCTTCACCCTGCAGTTGGACGACCGCCTCATCCTCGACTCGTCGCTGGGACTCTTGGAAAAGGAGGAGGACCTCGCCCAGGGCTTCTATCGTCTCGCCATGCGCTATCGCACCGACCCACGCTCCGGTGCAGACGATCAACAGCCGCCGCCCAATTGGGCCGTGCGCTGGCAACCGCCAGGCGCGCAGCCGGCTGTCATTCCACGCGAGGCGCTCTACAGCCCTGCCTTGCCGGACATGGGGCTGATCGGCGTCTACTACGGCGGCGACGACTTGCAGGGGCCCGAAATCACCACGCGCAAGGACCTTGTCCTCGGCGCGCAGGCCGACCTGCCCACGCCGTACAGCGTGCGATGGCAAGGCAAGCTGGCCGCGCCGCGTGCCGGTGAATACCTCTTTGCCGCCGCCAGTAACGGCTCCGTGCAAATGCTCATCGATGGCCGCGAGGTCGCCGCCGTGTTGCCGGATTCTACGAAGACGGACGGTTCAGAATCGGATGCCCCGTATGCACAGGCCAGCGTCTATCTGCAACAAGGCTGGCGCGATATCGACATCCGCTATGCGCCAGCCGAAAGCCAGCCCGAACTGCGCATCCTCTGGCAACCGCCGGGCAGTGCGCCTTCCCTGCTGCCTGCACGCTATCTGCGCCCGGACCTGGGTCAGCTTCTCCCCGGCGACGCCGACCTGCCGCCAGCGCCGGAACTACTTGACCCTAACCTAGGCGACGACGATTTCGCTCTGTCGTTCGTCAGTGAGGAAATCCGCCCGCAGACTGTCTTCCCACCCGCAGATCTTCCCCCACTTCTGATGGAAGAAGTCTGGTTCGCCGGCGGAATCTGCGGACCTGCCGCCGGGCAGATGCAGGCGCCGCGTGGTGTGGCCCTGGATGCGATCGAACGCCGTGTTTACGTGGCGGACACGGGCAATCGTCGCGTCCTCGCCTACGACCTTGCGAGTGGCGAGCCCCTGACGACATACACAGACCCCGAATTCGAGGAGCCTGTGGACGTGGCGATGGGACCGGGCGGAGAGCTGATCGTGCTGGATGCGGTCGCCTATCCGCTCTTCCGCATCGACACAGCCACAGGCGAGATCGCGCGGCTGCCGGTGGACACGGAGTTCTACCGCCCGCGTGGGCTGGATGTCGACCCCCTGGGGCACATGCTCGTCGCAGATACCGGCGGCGCCCGCGTCGTTCTGCTCGATGCCCAAGGACAGGTACTCGCCCAATTCGGCGGCCAGGACACGAGCCTCGGCATAGGTCAGCCGGTCGATGGACTTGTGAACGACGGCGTCATGTGGGCCGTCACCGCGGAGGATGGCCGCCTGTGGCGATTGTACGACCAGAGCGGACTGACGGCCATGCCTCGCGCCAACACGATCGACGGCCCGCACTTGGCAACTCTTCCCGACCGCGGTTTCTTCCTCAGCGACCCCGTGGGCCGTGGAATCCGCTACCACGCGCCCAGCGGACAGCCGCTGCTCGAGTTCGCCTATCCCGATGCCTTCATCACGCCGGTCGGCATCGCCGCTGCCGAGGCGGATGGAATGGTCTATCTCGCGGTGGTCGACAGCGCCGCCTGCACAGTCAGTCTCTGGCGCGGCTCACCGGTCCGGCTTGAGCCCTGATCGGTTTGACGGGGGCTCATCACCTGCAATTCGCGCACATCACCTGCGCCCATCAAGAGTTCACATGGCATGCGCACACCAAAGGCGCACAACCCAGAGGAGACAGAACGTGAGTCACAAAGTCAACGCAACAAATGTAGCGTCCGACGCCGATGATTACGCTGCGCGGCAGGCCGCCGTGCGCGAACGTGGGCTGGCCGCGGCCCTGGCAAGCTTCGACCCGGACCGCAACCTTATTTACCAGCCGGCGGCCGGCGACCCCAGCGTGCGCACCTACCGGCAGGCCGCGTCCCTGCCGCTGGCGTTGGCGCTCTTGCAGCAGGGCGCAGAGCAGAATGATCAGACCGCAATCGCACGGGCGACCGCCATCGTCTCCGCCGTGCTGGAATCGCAGGAGCGCTCGCCACGGCACCCCCATCGCGGCAACTGGCTGTGGCTGGCAGACGACGACGAGGTGGCCGACATCAACGCCGTGCAATTCGTCTTGCAGGGCCTGCTGCCGGTCCTGGTGCGCTACGATCATCTACTGCCCGCCGAGCTGGTCCAGGACTGCCGGGAAGCGGTGCGCCTGGCCCTGGAAGAGGAAGAGCGTATGGACGTTGCGCCCACCTTCACCAACATCCACCTGATGTCGCTCTTGGCGCTCAACGTCGGCGGCGAGTGGCTGGACGATCCGTACTTCAAGGAGTTGGGCCGTACGCGCTGGGACCGGTGGGTGCAGTTCACGCTCAACTCGGGTGCGCCGCATGAGTACAACAGCACCAATTATGGTTTCAGCAACCTAACCACGCTCGCACTTTTCCAGGAGTTGATCCAGGACGACAAGCTCCGGCTGCAGGCCAAACTGATGTACGAACGCTGCTGGCTGCATGCCTTGCTGCATCTGCACACACCCACGCGCCAGCTCGCCGGCCCCCATTCGCGCAGCTATTGGGGACCCATGCAGACGGGCCGCAGCCCGGTCAAGGATCTGCTCTGGCGCGAGACCGGTTGGGAGTGGCTTCTGGAGCCGGGTCCCTACGGTGGCGATGCGGAACCGCCCGCCGCGCTCGACCTGCCCAGCGCACACTGGCTGCCGTCCTATCTGGTTCCCTGGCTGGAACGCCAACGGAACGCCATGCCTTTCGAAGTGAGCGAAACGGCCAACCGCGTGCAAGGCGCGGACCTGACAACCTACTTCACACCCGGGTACGCCCTGGGCACCGCCAGCGCTACCTATCGCATCGGCACGGATTGCTTCTATATCGAGCACGAAGCCAACCACCTCATGCTCCACTATGCGCGGCCCGAAAAGAAGGGGGGCTGGGGCATGATGTATTCGCGCTACGTCGTCAACGACCGGCACTGGGGCACGTTGGGCGCTGCGCCGGACCGGCCCAAGGACGTCAACTTCTATGATCAGGGCAACTTCGCAGGCGTGCAGCGGCGCAACAAAGCCATCGGACTCTATGCCCTGGAGCCGCAGTATGAGGAGATCTTTTCGCTCAAGACAATCGTCGCTTTCCCGTCGGGCCCGGACCTGGACAGGGTGTGGCTCAATGATCAAGCCATCGATCTGGACAGTGACCTGCCGTCGCCCCAACCCGGCGACTGGCTGATCGTGGAAGACGGCCTCGTCTACATTGGCGTGCACCTTCTGGAGCAGAGTTGCCTAGGCCGGGAAGCGCCTATCCAGTTCGAACGCGGGCCGCTCGGCGAACTCTGGCTGGCTATCTACAACTATCGCGGCGCGAAGAAGCGCTTCTGGGAGTACGCCTCGCTGGGCGGCGCGTTCTGGCGCGGCAACCTGCGCGCCGGTTTCATCGTGGAGGTGGCCGAGCGCGACGAATTCGCCAGCGCTGCCGACTTCCTCGCTCACCTGCGGCGAAGCGGCATCGCAGACGAAACGGACGACAACCATGTGCGCACAGTATCCTATCGCAGCGGCGAGGACGACCTGGCGATCCGCTACGACCTATGGAACACGCGACCGCTCGAACGCACGCTCAACGGAGCGCGCTACGAGCCCCCGCACCTGTGTTCCCCGTTGGCCGTGCAGAGCGACTCCGGCCAGGTAGTCGCGGGCAGCGTCACGCTCTACACCGACTCCCAGCCTGTCTGGCTGGTCGCACAGGAACTCGACCCGACGACCCGCTCCTGGACTGCCGTCAACCCGCATATGCGTCCGGCCCCGTTGCGCTTGGAGACGCCGGTCGGCGTGATCGGCGCAGACGCCTGGGACATGGGGCGCATCACACTCTCCGCTCCCGAAGGCGGTGACGCCATCCTAACCGTGGAATCGCTGAACCCGCCGGCGGCGCTGACTGTACCGGAAGATGTACGGGTAGTTTTGGAGACGCCGTAGAACACCGCCGATTCGCCGGTCGATCAGCCATCTGTTGCGGGCGGTGTATAATGGGCTGAGTCCAGGTACAGGAAACAAACACATCGTGCGCTGACTGCTGCGCGCCCAGGCAGGACCGCTGGATTGCCCGGTTATTGCGGCCGTGCGAAGAGAATCTCAACCCATGACGTTCGACCAGATTATCCTGATCGCCATCATCATCGTCTCGTCGGTCCTCTATGCCACGCGCTGGCTGCCCTTCGAGGCTACCTCGCTCCTTGTAATCACCAGCATCGCGCTGACCGGCCTGCTGCCGCCGACAGAGGCGCTGGCCGGTTTCGCCAGCTCCGCCACGCTTACGGTCGCCGCCATGTTCGTCCTCAGCACAGGCCTGGTGCGCACCGGCGCTTTGGAAACCGTCACCATTCGTCTGGCTCGCTATTCCAAAGGGGACGCGAATCGGCTGCTGCTCTTGCTGGCCATCACTGTGCCCGTGGGCAGCGCATTCGTGAACGACACGCCCGTCGTGGTCATGCTTATCCCAGTCGTGCTATCGCTCAGCGCGCAATTCGGACTGCGCCCCTCGAAGCTGCTTCTGCCCCTCGCCTACTTCGCAATCCTGGGCGGCACCCTGACCATCTTCGGCACTGCCACCAACATTCTGCTCGACGATCTCTATCGCCAAGCCGGCGGTCCCGGCCTCGGCGTGTTTGAGTTCACGCCCTTGGGTCTGGTCTACGTGGCCGTTGGCGGCGCCTTCATCGTTTTGCTGAGCAGTCGGCTACTCCCCGAACGCGCCTCCCTCTCCGAGTTGGCCGGAAATCGCCAGGCCGCCACGTACATCTCTGAAATCGAGGTCGACCGCACCAGTAGTCTTGTCGGCTTGCGCGTAGATGAGGCTTTCGACCGCATCGCACGCGTCGGCCAACGTCAGCAGCCACCGGAAGCGCGACGGCGCCATCGCAGGCTGCAACGCCGTGCGCCCGTCGAGTCCCAGTTGGAGGAACTCAATCCCCCCATCGTGTTGCTGGCCCTCTTCCGCAGCAACCGTGTCTATCGCGCCGAAGAAACGCGCCATCTGATGCTCATGCCCAATGACTCGCTCATGGTTACGGGCACGCCCAAGGAGATATCACGCTTCATCGACACGACCAGCAGCTCCCTGGCTTCGGTACTGGTCGACGGCCAGCGCACGGCGGTGAACGACATTGACCAGAAAGTCGTAGAGGCCGTGGTTCTGCCGGATTCACGGCTCAACGACCGCATCATCGGCGACCTGGAGCTCAACCGTCTCTATGATGTCAAAATCATGGGCGTCCAACATCAGGGCCGGCAGCACATCCGCGGCCTGCGCAGCATGCGACTCTCCAGCGGCGACGTCCTGCTGCTGCAAGGGGATTCCGCCAGCCTGCGCGCGGCCAGCGATACCGAACAACTCATGCTCGTTGAGGGGATCGACGACTCCATCCCGCGCCAGAAAAAGAACTCGCAGGCGCTCCTCATCATGCTCGGCGTCATCCTGCTGGCTTCGCTGACGCCGATACCGATCGTTGTCCTGGCCCTTACGGGGGCCGGCTTGATGATTGTCACCAACTGCCTGCGCGCGGACGAAGCGCTCAAATCGCTGGAACCCCGGGCGCTGCTCCTGTTGGCCGCCGCCATCCCCATGGGCCACGCCATGGAGACGACTGGGCTGGCTCAGTCGGCCGTCGACATATTGGTCGCTCTACCCATCTCCGGCAACCCAATCATCTTCGTTTCACTCTTCTACCTGATGGTGAACCTGCTGGCGCAGTTCATCTCGGCCAAAGCGGTTGCAGTCCTCTTCACGCCCATCGCGCTCTCGCTCGCCGCGTCGATGGGCATCAATCCAACCGCGCTGCTCATGGTGATCGCCTTCGCCACGGCCGCCGGCTTTCTCACGCCCATGGGCCACCAGGTCAACGCCATCGTCATGGGCCCGGGCAGCTACACCTTCGGCGACTACCTCCGCATCGGCCTGCCCATGACCATCCTCATGTGGATCACCGGCAGCATCTTCATCCCCATCATCTTCCCTTTGTAAAGCGCTTCACCACTGAGGTCACAGATATGGGGACTACATGGATGCCGTGAGCACGTACCGAGAATGGTAGGAGGAGCGGCAGCGATACCTCCGCCGCGTCCAATCCAGTCCCCGAAGCTCTAGTTCTCGACCGGGTTTCCCAGGTCCTCCCTCTTTGTTTCCCTTTGCACTCCGTAGTGAGCTACGCTTCTCTCGATTGTCTCTCTGTCATCTTCTTCGTGCTCAGCGGTACATCACACTGTGGTGAATCCTGACGTCAAAACGGAGGCGACGAATCGATGGCTCAGCGCCCGGAATCGGCCCCAGTCGCCCCATTCCGGTGTGCGAGCGCCCAGCGTGTCCAGCCCCTCCGCCACCGCATGCAACTCCTGCGGCGTATTCCAGCGCCATCCGCCAATGCGCTCCGTCGGGTCCTGCGGGTGGATCTCCGCGCCCGTGGGCAATTCGACGAGAAAGTGGTAGGTCGCGAAGTGGAAGCTGCGCGCCAGGCTCGCATGAACGAACTCGTACGACATCACACCCAACATCTTCCGTACGCGCACTGAGTCAGCGCCGTCGCCTACCTCCAGCCCGGTTTCCTCCGGGATTTCACGCTTTAGCGTCTCCCACACAGCCTCGCCAGGAGAGACGCCTCCCGTAGGCAACCGATACGCTTCCGGCGGATAGATGGTCTTCACATGCAGCAGCACGCCAGACTCCAGGCTCCGCTCGTACGCTACGTAGCATACCTCCGCTCTCCGCCCGTCCCTCAGCAGCGTCTGGTGATTGCCAGTCAGGAATGGGGCATCGACCTCCAGTCGCGTATGCTGGTGGACTGCTTCGGGCCAGCGCCCCAGCAGAGCCGCCCATTCGCCCTCGTCGACCGAATCCGTTAGCTGTCGCGCTTCTGCCATGTCGTTCCTTCCCATACATGGATGTCGCTTCGCATCATCTCGTTCTGCCCGCCGACACCGGCATACGCCATCACAGATCCGACCTCAGGCGCAACAGCCTCGCTCCGCCCCTGCAGATCACCGGAGCCGCCCGCCGGCGTTGCGACGAACAGCGCCGCCAGAACAATCTGCGCCGAGCTAGGCTTCACCGCAATGCCAGGCAGAAATGCCCAGTCCACGGACCTCGCACCCTCATACTTCTTCCACGTCGAACCTCCCACCAAATGAAAGACCGGCGCAAGAGCGCGCCGGCCTCGTATTCCCAGATTGCAATGACGCTACTTCGTGATCCACGGGTCCATGGCGTCGCGCAGACCGTCTCCAAACAGGTAGATGCCCAACGTCGTCATGAAGATGAAGATTCCCGGCGTGATCACCAACCAGGGAGCGTTCTGGAAATTGCCCAGCGAGCCCTGCATCATGTTGCCCCAGCTTGGGTTCGGCGGACCGATGCCCACGCCCAAGATAGCTCAGACCCGCCTCGGCAATGATCGCCCCCGCGACGCCAAAGATGGCCGATACAATAATGATCGACGACACATTCGGCATCACGTGCCGCACCATGATCTTCCAGGCGGGCGTGCCGATGGCTCGGCTGGCGATGATGTACTCGCGCTCGCGAATGGAGAATATCTGCCCGCGCACCAGTCGGGACAGTCCCATCCAGCCGAAAATGCCGATGAGGATCGCCAAACCCTCCGGCCCAGGTTGGAAGATGCGCGACAGAATGATCAACAGGAAGAGCAGGGGAATGCTGCCCAATGTCATGATGATGGCATTGATCACATCGTCGATCCACGTCGTGGCGTAGTAGCCGCTGATCAACCCCATCGCCACGCCCAGCGTCATCGAAACCAGCGCCACCCAGAACCCGATGCGCAACGATATGCGCCCGCCGTACACGCCGCGGGTGAGCACGTCGCGGCCGGCGTCGTCCGTCCCCATCCAGTGACACTCACCGAGGCCGGCGCCGAAGCATTCGCCAAGGCCTGATGCCGAAAGGCTGAAGTATCTCGCCCCACAGCGACCAATCGACAGCCTTCATCGGCTGGCGCACGTCCCGTGAATTCCTGGAATACCGGCCACGACTCGCTCGGCCCACGTCGGCGGCTTGCTGCGCATCCGCAGGTTCGTGTCCGTCGGATCAAAGCCCAGGATGTTGTTGCCGATCCACGGAGCGCTCACCGTGATGCCGATCATGAACACGAGCAGCACCATGGCGAAGACACGTGATCTTGTCCTCGAAACAGCTTGTTCAGGACCGCACGGCCATAGGTCTGCTGCTTGGTCTGCTTCTCTTCGGGCTGCGTTACTTGTTGTGGCAGAGTCAATGTCCCTTGCGCCATGACTATCCTACCGTCCTATCGTAACGCACCCGCGGGTCCACCACGCTATACAGAATATCTACCATCAGCATGCCGATAATGCCGAGGAAGGCGCTGATCACGAACAGCCCCATCATCACCGGAAAGTCGCGCGCATTGACCGACTGGATGAACAGCCGCCCCATGCCCGGCCACGAGAACACCATCTCGAACAAGCACGGACCCGGACAGCGCCAGCAGCAGAATTCCGCCCAGCCCCGTCACGAACGGCATGATGGCGTTGCGTAGCACATGACGCCACATCACGGCCCGCCGGCCGAGTCCCTTGGCCTTGGCCGTACGCACGTAGTCCATGTTCAGCACTTCCAGCATCTCGAAGCGCAAGATGCGCGAGAATGCCGATGAAGCCGCTGATAGCCGCCACGCGTCGCAGGCAATATTAGGTGATGCAGGAAGCTCTGCGGCGTACAAGCGCCGATGTCACACATGCCGCTCAGGGGAACCAGGCGCAGATACCCGCCAAGGATGATCAGCAGCAGCAGGCCGATCCACCATTCCGGCACCGTGTTGAGCAACACGGTGCTGACGCGGATCATGTTGTCCGGCCACCGCCCGCGCGTCAGCGCGGCGATGATGCCCAACGGGAAACCGACCAACACGCTGATCAGCAGGCTGGAGAACGCCAGCGCGAACGTGGCCGGCATGCGCTCGACGATGACTGTCGATGACGGGTCGCTGTCCCTTGAAAGGACCGGCCGAAATCCAGCCGGACGATGCCGCGGCTGCATTTGTCGCCGTCATTCATGCAGCGTCCGCTCTGCCACGTATCTGTCGCGGGCAGCCAGTCCTCGCCAAACGCCCACGACACATACTGCACCGGAATGCTGCGATCAAGCCCATACGTGCGCTCGAGTCGCGCCACGTCTTCGGGCTTGCGGCTCGGATCCGGATCGACCAGGCCGAGGGGGCCGCCTGGCGCCAACTGATAGATCGTGAAGACGATCAGTGTGGCGATCCACATGAGGACCAACGATTGCAAACCACGACGGACGATGTATCGTGTCATACGCTACTCCACGCTGTGCGCGACGTGCGGTCACCGCACAGTCTCGCACACCCTTGTGCATCAAGACGTCCTAGCCGAACAGTTACGTTCGATACCGGCATCGAGACTGCGCGACCAGCCTGTCACCCGAGCGTAGCGAAGGGTTTATGCGTGCTGCAGCGAATTCTCGACGCTCGAAGTCCGTGCGTCGCTTGATGCGCCAACTCAGTATACTACTCTTCGATGTACCAGTCTTCGCTGTTCCAACCGATGCCCAACGCTGTGGGCTCGATGCCCTGGATGCGCTCGTTCTGACCGCTCCAGCCCTTAGAGTAATAGAGGAAGACGTAAGGAGCGTCCTCGGCAATCAGTCGCTGCGCCTCGCCGTACTTCTCCTTGCGCACCTCGGCGTCGTAGGTCTTCCCGCCCTCTGCAAAGAGTTCCTGGACCTCATCGTTGATGTAGGCCACGGCATTGAGTTGCGGAATACTGTCCTCCGCCCAGATGGTATACATGATGTGCGGCTCGATCGTCGCTCGCCAACCGCCGATATTGATGTCCCAGTCGGGGTCATCCGAATGGATGGCGTCCAGGAAGCTAGCCCATTCCAGCGCCTGAATCTCGACGTTGATGCCGATCTCGCTCAGATAGTCCTGCACGACGACGGCAATCAGCTCACGCGTCTTGCTTGTGTTCGGACCGTACAGCAGTTTCAGCGTCAACTGCTCGCCGTTCTCGTCCACCATCTTCTCGCCGTCAAACGTATATCCGGCCGCCTCGAACGACTCCAGCGCCTTGTCCAGATCATACTCATAGCACGGAATGTCCGGGTTGTAGACCCACGAGGTCTCCGGGAACGGTCCGCACAGCCGCTTGGCCTGGCCCAAGCATGACCTCGTCGGTGATCAGTTCCTTGTCCAGCGCGTAGTTGAGGCCGTGACGAACGTTGATGTCGCTTGTCGGGAAGCCCTCGCGCATGTTCAGTCCCAGATATTCCCACCGCGCCGCAGCCGGCCACCATTCATACACATCGATGTTGTCCAGGCCCTTGGCCTCCTCCAGGTTCTCCGGCAGGATGGTGCCCGTGTCGCTCTCGCCGCTCTTCAGCTTCTGGTAGGCGACGTCCTGGTCCGGCACGATCTCAATCGTGTAGCTGTCGAAATTCGGCCGCCCGTGATACCAGTAGTTCTCGTTGGCCTCGAAAATCACGTACTGGTCGCGCTTCCATTCCTTCAACTTGTAGGGGCCGGAAACCACGGTTGGGCTGCTGATTTCCGGATTCGTCTCCGGATCGCTCCAGTCCAGGTCTTCCCAGATGTGTACGGGCAGGGGCGTGATCAGGCCCGACATCTGACCCAGCGCCGGCGCATACACTTCGTCGATCTTGATCTCCAGCGTGTAGTCGTCCAACGCCTCGTAGGAGGTGATGAACTCAAGCTGCGACAGATAGGGGAACTCGTTGGCCGGATCGATCATCTGATCGTAGGTCCACTTGAAGTCGTTGGCCGTGATCGGCTCACCGTCACTCCACAGCATCCCCTCACGCAGGTTGAACGTAAAGGTCAATCCGTCGTCGGAGATCGTATAGCATTCCGCCATGTAGGGCTCGTAGTCCAGCGTCTGCTCGTCCAGCTTGCAGCAGCGAGCCGGCATAGACCATGGCCTGATAGCCGCTGGACGCCGTGTCGGTCGTCAACGCCGGATGGAAGCTAACCGCATCGGATGAGGCCACGTCCCGGTATTCACCGCCCAGATTTTCGCGTGGCGTGGAGACGTCTTCCTCGTCCGTGCACCATGTACCGCCTAGCTTCTGTTCCACGGGCTGATCCGGCGCGGAAACGGCATCGTCTGTCTCTGCCGCAGCTTCCTCAGCAGGCGCCTCAGTGGCTTCTGCGGCCGGCTCTTCCGCCGTGGTTGATTCCTCCGCGGCGGCGGGCTCTTCGGCAGCGGCCTGCTCCTCCGCCGCCCCTTCCGGACCGCGCGGACCGCAACCGGCCAGCGCCAGCGCAGCAATGATCAAGAGCGCCAACGCCAGCATTCGGACTGGTACACTTCGTTCTTTCATGAATCTACTCCTTGCCAGGTTAACCCAGTTCGCTAAACAAGAGGTTGTGCACAACCGTCAGACACATGGACCCGCTTCCCCGTTCTGTGCCGCCGGCGCTGCCGTAGAATGGTAGCACACCTACCTATTTTTACAACTCGATTCTAAGCGGCCCATGAAGAGCGGCTGAGCCGCATGTGAGAAGCGGACGTTTCTGCGAGGGGGTGATGGGGTGACAAGGTGAGTCAGTACTGACAAGGTGACGGGGTGACGAGGTGACACAAGTTCAGGATGCCGCCGCCCCGCTTCGGCATGCGCTCGCAGTATCTGCGCGAATTCAATCTCCGTAGCCGCCCGGCAGGGCATGGCCAAACAGAGACGCCGCCTTGCCTCGGTCACGCGGGCAGGCGGCGCCATTAGCGACCTATGCCGGGAGAATGCGGCTCGGCCTTGCGGCTACCCGCGCAACCGCGGGTCAAACGCGTCGCGCAGCCCGTCGCCCAGGAAATTGAACGCCAACACGGTCGCCGTCAACGCTGCGCTCGGCACCAGAATGATGTGCGGATAGGATCGCAGCGCCTGGAAACCCTCATTGATCATGATGCCCCAACTCGGCGTCGGCGCGTCCACGCCTAGGCCGATGAAGCTCAGGAACGCCTCCAGCAAAATATAGCCCGGAATCTGCAGCGTCTCCTGCACGATACAGGGTCCCAAGATGTTCGGCATGAGGTGCGTATACAGAATCCGCCGCGAGCCGGCCCCGGTGGCGCGCGCAGCCTCCACGAATTCCTTCTGTTTGTAGGACAGCGTCTGCCCGCGAGCGATGCGCGCCATGCCGATCCAGTTCAGCGCGCCAATAGCGATGAACACGAAGAGCAGGCCGCCCATGGCCTCGTTGATGTCCAAAATCACGCCCACAACTCCCGTGTCCGTGCCGCGGCGCGCCATGGCCTTGAAGTAGACTTGCATGAGGATGACGACGATGATGATGGGCAGGCCATACAGGAAGTCGACGATGCGCATCATGACCTCATCGACGCGCCCGCCGAAATATCCTGCCGTAATGCCATAGGCGACGCCGATGACCAGGCTCACCAACGCAGCCACCACGGCCACCGCCAGCGACACCCGGGCTCCATACATCGTGCGCGTCAACAGATCCCGCCCCAGTTGGTCGGCGCCGAGCCAATACACGAAACCCTCCAGGCTCGGGTTCTTGGATTCCGTCATCGGCAGCGCGTTGTTGTCCTGCAGCGACTGCTTGGCATAGGCCGGCTGATTGCTGGCCTCCAATTGATCGCTGTACCCCTGCAAGACGAAGGGATTGAGCACGCCGGCAAAGATTGCCACGAGCACGAGCACCACGATGAAGATCGCGCTGGCCACCGCCATGCGGTGGTGCAGCAACGACCGCCACGCGTCGCCCAGTGGGCTACGCGGTTTGGTCGTGAACGGGACTGCATTGGGATTGATGGGTTGCTCTACAACAGCCACTAGGGATTCTCTATCTCTCTTCTCGGAGTCATTCCATGGCCCGCGACTGTTAATGCGTAGCCAAAGGAACGGCCGGATCGAAGGACCGTTCTCAGGCCCGGGCGAATCATGTCAGACTCGCGCCCGGACCAGGACCCGGCTGGGCGCCTTCAGAAGGCTCCGATATATTGTTCCGCGTCGACCACGTCAGTACGTCGCTGACTACCCGCCGTCATTGACTACACTCATTCGTACTTGATGCGCGGGTCCAGCCACGCATACATGACGTCGACGCCCAGGTTCGCCCCGACGAGCAGGATGGCATAGACAAACGTCACGCCTGAAATCAGCGAGTAGTCCCGGTTGCCGATGCTCGTGATGAAATGCTTGCCCATGCCCGGGATGCCGAAAACATACTCCGTCACGAACGAACCTGTCACAACGGCCGCTGTAAGCGGACCCAGAATCGTGATCACCGGGATCAGGCTGTTGCGCAGCGCGTGCCGCACAATCATCGTGCGACCGCGCAGGCCCTTTGCCCGCGCCGTGCGAATGTAGTCCTCACGGATAACCTGCAACAGACTCGCCCGCGTCAGGCGCGCGATGCTGGCCGTCAACGCGAAGCCTAGCGTGATCACCGGCAGTACGGCGTGGGAGAAGAACTCCTTGGTCGGCGCGGGAATGAAGCCCAGGAAGAAGGGCGGTTTGGCGCCCCATGTGGAAACGGGGAACCAACCGAGTTCCAACGCGAATATCCAGATCAAGATCGGGCCCAACACGAGGCTGGGTATCGACAGTCCCAATACGGCGACAAAACTAGCCGAATAGTCGACCACACTGTTCTGGCGCAGCGCGGCAATTGTACCGAGTGGAATGCCCAGCACCAGGCCAAACATGATCGCCATCAGTCCGAGTTGCAGCGAAATGGGGAACGACTCGCCGATAATCTCGTTGACACGTGCGCCCACGCTGGCGCATGGCCATGCCCAGATCGCCGCGAATGACGCCGCTGCGACACGCCCATCTCGTAGCTTTCCAAGACCTCTTCGCAACCGGGCAGGGCGGAAGCCGTCTTCGCAAATGGCGCCCGTACATCGTCACCGACCACGTAGGAGGACAAACTGCCACGACTGCGGCCAATCCAAATGATAGCGTCGCTCCATATTGTCGGTGACGGCTTTGGAGAGGCTCTTGTCTCCCGCGAAATCAAATGGGCCGCCGGGAAGAGCGCGCATTAGTGCGAAGACTGTGAACATCAAGAGAAGGATGACGGGGATCGACCAGATGACCCGCCGGACTACGTATCGCCACATGATTATTCTTTGGGTTGAATGGTCACAATGAGAAACCTTCCAGGGCGGTGCGCAGAATCTGTAAGGCTATCCGACCTACCATCCTGGAAGGTGTGGTAGCGAGGCCTTCCGGAAAGATCATGCGAACAATGGTTCGTAGCACGAAACTTCCCGGAAGGTCCGTATGTACTAGACTAGGTCGAGCTAGTTGCCGCGAGCGGCGTTCTTGGCTTCCGCATCCATCTTCCACAGGTGGACGGGTCGCCAGTGACCGGGCTGATCACGACGTTCGTCAGCCACGGCTTGTACAAACGCACGTAGGTGTAGTAGTAGATGGGCGAAATAGCCGTGGCATCTTCTATCAACAGCATTTCCGCCTGCTTGTACAGTTCCTCGCGCAGCGCCTGGTCAGAACTGCTGTCCGCTTCGTCCACCAGGGCGTCGAATTCGGGGCTGTTGAACATGGCAGTAGTTCTGGTCTGAATTCGAGCGGAACACGCCGATCAGCCAGTTCGCAGCATCCGGGAAGTCGGCGCACCAGCCCAAGCGATAGATGTTGGGCTTTTCTTCCATCGGGGCGTCGGGCAGCAAGGTGTTGAGATAGACCTGCCACTCCTGATTCTCAATGGTGATGTTCGCCTGCGGGAAAGCTTCCGCCCACATCGCCTGTACAGCCTGCGCGACCTGAGCATGCGCCTCGGACGTGTTGTGCATCAGCGTCGCTTCCAGTCCTTCACCCTCAGGATAGCCGGCCTCGGCTATCCACTCTGGGCCATCGCGAGCTGATCGGCGTAATCTCCATCACCATCCACGGTGCGATGTCCATATTGCCGGCGGCGTTGCCAAAGTTGCCAGGTGACACGAAAGTGTGTGCAGGAACCTGTTCGCCCTTGAGCAGATTGTCGATCAGGCTCTGGCGATCGATGGCGGCGGCAAAGGCCTTGCGCAGCAGCGGGTCATCGAACGGCGGCTTGGCATTGACAAAGCCGTAGTAATAGGTGCAGGTGCGCGGCGCAATGAACAGCTCCTCAGCTCAGCGCCGGGTCGGCCTTGATGCGGTCCATATCCGGTAGCGGAGGACCCCAGCCCGGATCGGCCATCATGTCGATCTCGTTGGCCTCATACATGGACATGGCCGTGGACTCGGACTCGATGATGGGTCCTTGAATGACCTCGATCTGCACGTCGTCGGCGCCCGGCCACAGCGGGTTCTTGACGTATCGCATTTCCGAACCATGCTGCCATTTTCCAGCGTGTACGGGCCGTTGGTGACGATGTTGCCCGGCTCGGTCCACTTCTCAGCGAATTCTTCCACGGCCGCACGGTACTGCGGGAAGGTGATCCACAGCCCGGTGATGGCGGGGAAGTAGCCCGTGGGCTTGGCCAACGTGAACTCGACAGTGGTGTCGTCAAGAGCCATCACGCCGACGGCCTCGCGCATGTCCTCGAAATCAGACGCTGTCGGGTCGGCCGTATTGAACGCTTCACTGCCTGCGATCATATACAACATCGAAGCGTAGGGAGAGGCCTCAATTGGGTCCAACGTACGCTTGACCGCGAATTCCACGTCGCCGGCAGTGACCGGTCCGAGGTCTTCGAACTCTCCCGTAGCCGGATCCAGCCGCACCCAATGGATGTCGTCACGCATCGTGTACGTCCACACGAGTCCGTCATCGGATACAGACCACTCGGTCGCCAGGGACGGCACAACTTCGGCCGCCTCGTTGAAGCCGGTCAGGCCCAAGAACATCTGACGCACAGCCCACACAGACTGCGTATCCGAGCCAAGACTCGGATCCAGGGACGGCGGTTCCGTGCTGAAGACGGTGTCCAACGTGACAGGACCCATTTCTTCGGCGGAGGCCGCCGCTTCCTCGCCGCCGGTAGCGGGCGCAGCTGCGGGCGCGGCGCACGCGCCGACCATCAGCGCGACTACGGCCAGCAACGCTACAAATAACCATCTGTTTCTCATGAAACGCTCCTTTGTTGTTGACTTGGACCCTCGCGGGCCCGACTGCGAAGTTGTCCGGCAGTGGAACAACTGTGTCAAGAACCTACTGTGGCAGAAAGCAATGACCAGAATGCGCCGGCTCCATTGACGGCGGCCGGCCTGCAGTGAACTTACTTCCTATGGTCTCTATGGTACCGCAACGGCTCGTTCAGAAGAAAAATCTCGGAAGATGAATCGCTCTCCACGGTCACCCGGGAAGCCTAGCAGCAAACCTGCCCGGTTGGACCGCCGGCAGATCCACTTCCTGCAAGATCACGATTCGTCAGTTACTCATGATCCTCGTAGAGGAAGCACGCAGCATAGTGTCCGGAATCCGTCTCCTTGAACTCCGGTTCCTTCTCGCGGCAGATGTCCATCACACGCGGACAGCGTGTGCTGAAATTGCAGCCCTTGGGCGGATTGGCCGGGCTGGGCACATCGCCTTCCAGGATGATGCGCTTGCGCTGATTCTCGATCACAGGATCCGGAATCGGCACGGCCGACAGCAGCGCCTGCGTGTAGGGGTGCATGGGGGTTGGCGTACAACTCATCGCGGGTGGCCAACTCCACGATCTTGCCCAAATACATGACCGCGATGCGGTCGGAAATATGGCGCACGACGGACAAATCGTGCGCAATGAAGAGATACGTAAGATTCAGCTCCTCCTGCAGGTCTTCCAGCAGGTTGATGATCTGTGCCTGAATCGACACGTCCAGCGCAGAAATCGGCTCATCGCAGATGATGAAGGCCGGGTTCACGGCCAGGGCGCGCGCCACGCCAATACGCTGGCGCTGCCCGCCGGAAAACTCGTGCGGATAGCGGTTGACGAAGTAGGGGTTCAGCCCCACGGTGCGCAGCAACTCCTGCACACGTTCCTGGCGCTCGCGCTTGTTGGCGCCGATCTTGTGCACCTCCAGCGGTTCGCCGATAATGCTGCCCACGGTCATGCGCGGGTTCAGCGAGGCATACGGATCCTGGAAGATCATCTGCATGCGACGGCGCATCTTGCGCAGACTCTCGCCCTTGGTCTTCGTCAGGTCCTTGCCTTCGAAAATCACTTCGCCGGCTGTCGGCCGGTACAATTGCAGGATGGCGCGCCCGGTCGTGGACTTGCCGCAGCCGGACTCACCCACTAGACCCAGCGTTTCGCCCTCGTACATGCGGAAATTGAGGCCGTCCACCGCCTTGATCGCTCCAACCTGTCGCTGGAAGATGATCCCCTTCGTGATGGGGAAGTGCATCCTGAGATCGTGGACCTCCAACAGCGGGGCGCTGTCTCCGTTGCGCGCCGGGGCGCTGGCGGCTCCGGTCGTTTCGCTTGCGCCGATTGCCTCACTCATCAAGCCGCCTCCTTCTGCTCATCTTCCGATTCGACTCATCGCTCTGCAATACCTGCACGCTTACACCCGAAATATCCACCCAACAGGCCGCCGTATGCCCCGGCGCAACCTCAAGCAGGGGCGGGTTTTCGTTCCAGCATTTGTCAACCGCAAAGCCGCAACGCGGCGCAAACGGACACTGATCGGGCAGTTCCAGCAAGTCCGGCGGCAAGCCCTTCGACAGGCACAAGTCGCTTCTGCCGCCCCAGGTCCAGCCGCGGAATCGAGCGCAGCAGCCCCAACGTGTACGGATGCATCGGCCTTGCGTACAGAGTCATCAACGCCCGCTTCCTCAATAATGAAACCGGCGTACATCACGATCACACGCTCGGCCATGCCTGCCACCACGCCCAGATCATGTGTGATCCAGATGATGGCCATACCCAACTCGTCCTTCAGATGCGCCACCAGATCCACGATCTGCGCCTGGATCGTCACATCCAGCGCCGTGGTCGGCTCGTCCGCGATCAACAATTGCGGGTCGCAACTCAATCCCATAGCGATCATCACACGCTGGCGCATGCCGCCGGAAAACTGGTGCGGATAGTCGTTCAGGCGAGCGTCGGCCCCTGGAATACCGACCATCTCCAGAAGTTGCACGGCTCGCTTGCGACTCTGCTCCTTGTTCATGCCCAGGTGCAACTCCAGCGCCTCCGTGATCTGGCGACCGATCGTCAACACCGGATTGAGCGACGTCATGGGGTCCTGGAAGATCATGGCGATCTTGTTGCCGCGAATATGGCGCAGTTCGTCTTCCTTCAGCTTGAGCAAGTCCTGACCCTCAAACCACACCTCGCCATCCACGATCTTGCCCGGAGGCTGTGGGATCAGTCGAATCAGCGACATGACGCTGACGCTCTTGCCGCATCCGGATTCACCCACGATGGCCAATGTCTCTCCCTTGTCCACCGTGTAGGAGATGCCATTGACTGCGTGGACAACGCCATCCTGTGTGAAGAATTGCGTCTTCAGGTTGTTCACTTCCAGCAGTTTTGCCATGAAGAGCTGCTCCTCCAAACTATGAGAGCACTATCTATGAATGGACCTATCCAGAAACACTAGGTTAGAAATACTAGTCGAGAAATACAAGGCGACCGACGCCGGCTCGTCGAGGGCGATCGGCACATGCCGCCACACAGAGAATGACCGCGAGGGCGCAATTCAGATACGCCGCATCTAGAACCGCTCACGCACGCCGTGCGTCACCCTGGCGCTCGCCCGATCATATCAAGAAGGGCGGGCCACTTGCCGGCGCCACCCGAATTAATCGTGGGTTGTCTAGGCCGCAGGTACCAGGCTGCATCGTCGGCGTATACATGCGAGCGCACAGGAGAAACAGCCACGCACCCGCTCTCGGTAAGCCCTGCCGGCATCGGAAGAGACGCGTGTGCCTCTGCAGAATACCGCAAGTCTAAGCACAAATCTTGCGCAGGCATCCTAGCAGAGTTCGCAGGCCTTGTCAAAAGCATTTTTCGCGAAACCGGCGTCAGGATTTCACGCGCGAGAGACTGCGCTCTTCTACTCCGCCAGCCACGCCTGCAACTGGGCAATTTGCTCCTCCGTCGCGCGACGGCTGCTCCCGCCTTCGACATCTCGCCGCTCTGCACTCGCTTCGTAGCTCCACACGCTGACCACATCGTCCGCAAACGCGGGGTGCAGCGTACGCAAGTCCTCCGGCGACAACTCAGACAACGCGCACCTGCGCTCCTCGGCCATGCGCACCGCCGCGCCGGCCACATGATGCGTCTCGCGGAACGGCACGCCCCTCCGCACCAGGTATTCGGCAAGGTCAGTCGCCAGCATCTCCGGCACGAGACCGGCCCCCAATCGCCGGCCGTGGACCGCCAGCGTGGACAACACGCCCGCCGTGATCTGCAGCGCCCCATTCACGGTGTCCACGGCGTCAAACAGCGGCTCCTTGTCCTCCTGCAAGTCCTTGTTATAGGTGCTCGGCAGTCCCTTCAGCGTCATCAACACGCTGACCAGCGAACCGGCCACGCGTCCCGTCTTGCCGCGCACCAGCTCCAACGCATCCGGATTCTTCTTCTGCGGCATCAGGCTGCTGCCCGTGCTGTACGCATCCGCCAGCGTCACATAGCCGAACTCGCGACTGCTGAAGAGGATCAGGTCCTCCGCGAACCGGCTCAGATGCACCATCGTCATCGACGCCCAGAACAGCGTCTCGGCCACGAAATCCCGGTCGCTCACGCCGTCCAGGCTGTTCTGCGTAATGCCGTCGAAGCCCAAGTCCCGCGCCAACGCGTTCCGGTCAATGGGAAAGGGATTGCCGGCCAGCGCACCGCTGCCCAGCGGCAGCCGGTTGGCCCGCGCCGACAACTCCGCCAGCCGTTGAGCGTCGCGTTGCCACATCCACGCATAGCTGAGCAGCCACTGGCTCCAACGCACAGGCTGCGCCGGCTGCAGATGCGTGTAGCCCGGCATCAACAGATCGATCTCCTGTGCGGCTCGCCCCACGGCCACAGCGATCAACTCGCGCAGATACTCGCCGGCCATCTGCGCCTGCTCTCGCAACCACAGGCGCATATCCGTTGCGATCTGGTCGTTGCGGCTACGCCCCGTGTGCAGTTTCCCCGCCACCGCGCCTGACCACCTCGGTCAGCCGCCGTTCGTTCGCCGTGTGGATGTCCTCATCGCCGGGCGCAAGCTCGAACCGACCATCCGCCCACTCGGCGGCCACCTGTTCCAAGCCCTGTACGATCTGCTCGGCCTCCGCCTCGCTGACAATGCCGGCCCGCGCCAGCGCGCGGGCATACGCCTGGCTGCCCGCGATGTCGGCGCGCCACAGCCGCTGGTCAAAGCCGATCGAGGCGTTGAACGCCTCCATCAGCGGATCGGTCTCCCCCGTGAAGCGACCGCCCCATAACTTGCCCGTCATATCAAACGCTCTCCAGTTGGTTCATGCCGCAGTTGTCGCGCACATCGGTTCAGAACTTCAGCAATTGGAGCATAGGCGCGAAGCCGGCACTCCATGAAGGGCCGCACCTCGCTCAACAAATCTGGCCGCCCCGGCACGCATCCGGTTCAGTCCCCCGAACCAGAAACATCTTGGCTATAGATCGCGGCCTGCTTGGCCGTCATCCAGCGGCAGCGCTAGCGTGCCGGCGGCGTCCTCTGCGATCGCGTCATGCGGCGGTTGCGGCGGCACATAGACCGTGTAGGGCCGGAACCACGACACCTGTCCATAGCGAAATCGCACCCACGCCACGATCAGCAGACTGCCCAGTCCGATGGCGCCGATGCCGATCAGCCCGGCCTCCGGCCCGAACGCTCCGCCCGTCCACAGGTCCGGTCCGCCCTGGCGAATCGCGAAAAAGGTAGCCGCCGTGTAGTCATTGCCGCTCACGGGAAAACCGAAAACATTGCCCTGGAAGAAATTCCACGAGATGTGCAGCCCAATCGGCAGTCCCAGCCGCCCAGTCAGAACCAGGCCAAGCCCGAGGAACAGTCCCGCCATCATCAGATTCGCCGTGCTGATCCGTGTTGCATTCGGGTTCGACGCGTGGAACAGCCCGAATATCGCCGACGACAATAGCCAGGCGAGGGCAAGCGCGCCAACGCTGTGGCGGCGACCGATATTGAATCCTTCGGCCATATTGCGCAACTGATACCCGCGGGAAAGAATCTCCTCGCTAATTCCCACGACAATGAAGGCCACGATCGGACCCGTGAGCGCAACAACGAACGGTACGCCGCCCGGGGGCGCCACTGCGAACCGTTCCCGGATCGAGATCCATCCCAGGCTATATTCAATCGTGAAGACCAGCGTCATCAACACGGCGCCCAGGACGAGGCCAAAGGCCAAATCGTACCACCAGTGCGCATCCAAGTTCATCCCAAGATCGCGGAACAGACGCCGATCCACATAGCGAGCGGCAATCCATGTGCTTACCAGCGCCGCCACGAGCCGCAAACTGAAACGCACGATTTGACCGCTGACCGCCTGCAGGTCCGGCGCTGTCCTTGATAAAAGGGAGGTGAGAGGATCGCCCAGAAAACGGTATAGGAGAACGGCCGTAAACACCCACAGCGCATACTGAAGAACAAGCCGCCACGCGGCGCGGAAACGCCCTTCCTGCGGATTCCAAACTGTACTGTCCCAAATGGTCTGCAGCGTATGCATATGCCTGGCTGGCCTGCGCCCAGCGGTAGCAGCCCGTGTCGCTGAATGGCCATTATTGTAACGTGGAATGCCCGCCAACGAAAACGATCCGCAACGAACCGGCTGCGAAAGACGCGCGTGTTGGCTGGCCGCTAGGCCTACTGCTACAATGCACGACGCAACCGGTACGGAGCGAAACGGACCATGCCACTGCAACCGCAAGACGTGAACGACGACAAGAGAAGCGCCGCGGCCGGCTCTCTACGGCATCGCCTTCAGGCGGCCATCGACAAGGTCGGCGGCTATCACGAGCGCCGGGAGGCCGATGTCGACGAGGCGGCCGAAGCATCCGCCCGTCCGCTTGAAGAGTGGAGCGATATCGTCAGCCAGCGCATCGAGGACGCCATGCGTCAAGGCCTGTTCGACAATCTGGCCGGACGCGGCAAGCCCCTCTCTCTGGACCGCGACCCCTTTCTGCCCGAAGACCGGCAGATGGCGGCCACCCTGCTGCGCAACAACAATCTGTCTCCGGAGTGGATCTCGGAAAGAAAGGCGATCCTGGCTGCCGTCGGCGCGCTGCGCGCCGAACTGCGCCAGGCCGCCCACGCAATGGAGCAGGCGATTGACGCAGCGCCGGGAGATGCGCAGACGGTTGCGCTTCGTGAAAGGTGGACCCGATGGCTCGCGGACTGGCAGACGCGCCTGGGCAAGCTGAACGATCGCATCCTCGTACACAACCTTAAGCAGCCGATCGCCCATCTGGAGATTCTTCAGCTACGCCTGCCGGATGAGCTCACCCGAGCCGGCGCGGAAGCCGAATGGTCGCAGCAAACCGGCGCGTGACGCCATTGCGTCCAGGAATTGGCGAAGGACTACTCGCTTCCTTGGATGCGTTTCTTCCCCTCCTCGCTGATCGCCCCCTTGCGCGTCATCTGCTGAATCTCTTCCACCGGTCGGAAGCGCAGTGCAGACCAGTCCGCGTCAATGGACACTTGCATCACAGGCTCGAAATTGCGATCGCCCAACACCTCCCAGCCTGCATCGCGGCTGATGTCCGACTTGTAGCGTTTAGACGACTTCTTCGGGTACGACACCCAGAAGTAGCCGTCGGGCTGCACGCTATCCACGGCCGCGGGCGCGTACCGGCTTACCTCGGCCGAGTTCGCCACGAAGACATGCACGAACGCATACGTTCCCTGCGACGACTCGTGCACCTCGCCTTCGATATCCGCCATCACAGCGCGGTATGCGTCCGGCGCATTGACAATCAGCACCGGGCTCTGGTCCGTCAAACGCAGCTTCTT
This sequence comes from uncultured Chloroflexia bacterium, assembly GCA_963752485.1. Classification (GTDB taxonomy): domain Bacteria; phylum Chloroflexota; class Anaerolineae; order Caldilineales; family Caldilineaceae; genus JASGTU01. The sequence goes on along the minus strand of CAVVYP010000003.1, from coordinate 230,823 downwards.
CAAGATTGGATTTGCTCCCACCGTTTCTCCTTGATTCGTTCCCCATCCCGCTATCTCATATCTGTGTAGACTCAAACTCACAGGCGCGAAACCCATTGATGCGGACCGCCTCTGTCGCGGGCTGCGCTGGAGGTCACTGCATCACGACCTGGTCAAGTGACCAGGTAAGACCTCGCCACGAGACCAGTAGAACAATCTCAACGATCGCATATACTAAGGTTGCGCACTGGCGCCCTACCCGGATCGCTCGCCTGCAGGACGCTGCCGGACGTCGAGAGCCGTCCGCATCCCTACTACAATGCACCCAGGGCGACTGCTAGCGCATATTGTTTCCAACAGCGCAGCACACATTCGAACGGTGCACGGCATACTAGCAGATGGAAGCCGCTCGTCGGGGGCCCGGATTCTCACCCCCCCCATTATCGCCGGCCTATCGTCGCCGTTTGGCTGTTCGCCTGTCGACAGTGTACGCAACAAATACCTGAATCAGAAAGGAGGCGTCTTCCGCAGCAGCCGAGAAGTATTGGCGTGGCTTGAGCTGGTCCCCTGCATTCGGTCGACCGGCCCATACTCTATCGGTACATCTATGCAACTCAACAACCAATGGGATGGGAGAAGGTAGCATGAGTATTCGAAGATTCCTGGTGGTCGTGGCCATTGCCAGTCTTGTGTCCATTGCCGGCAGCGGCCTTATCTTTGTTGCTTCACCCTCGGTCGTCGATGCCAGCCCCGCCAGCTGCACGACGACACTGACAGCCGGTGGCGACATCCAAGCCGCCATCGACAGCGCAACACCCGGAGACGTCATCTGCCTGGATCCGGGAATTTACTCTCCCGCGTCGAAGATCAACATCCACAAGAGCGTAACGCTCCAGGGTCCGCAGGCCGGCGTCGATCCGCGGCCGGTCACCAGCAGTCCACGTGTACCCGGTGATGCCGCTTCTGAGGCCATCATCGACGGATCGGCCCACGGTCTGAGCGGCATCATTGTGGTTACCGCCGACCACGTTATATTGGACGGGCTACAGGTAACCTACGGCTCCGGGGATATGATCGACTCCGAGACTGCAATTCCCACTACCGGGACGCAGATCCGCTACAGCATCATCAACAACGCCACGGGTGATGAGGGGATGCAGTTGCCGCGCCGTGACGGAAGCCGTGGTTGAGTACAACTACGTCTTTGACGTCGCACAAGATGGCATTAACCTCTGCTGCGGCTCTACCGGCGGCACGATCCAGTACAACGAAGTGAGCGACAACTACTCAGAGAACGCAGCCATCTACATCTATGAAGCGTCAAACACAACGATCCGGTGCAACACTGTATTTGATGTCTACGAAAACGAGGGCATCAAGCTCGGTACGAAGGGCGGTAGTGATGCTGCGCTTTCCGGCGGCAGCATCCTCCACAACACCGTCTACAACACGGTCCAGGACGGCATCGCGGTCTACATGAGCGATACAGTCGTGGAAGGCAATGACGTCTCCGCCAGCTCGAGCGAGAACGGCGCGATTTACGTGGCTTTCGGAGTCTCAAACATCGCCGTCCAGCAGAACAACGTTCACGATAATCTGCTGAATCCGATCAAATGGGGCGACGTTGGGGCCATCATGATAGGGTCGGACCCGGACGCGTCCACCATCTCTGTGACCGGCAACAACATCACCAACAACTCCGTGAACGGCGCCACGAACAAAGCCGTAGCCCTACTCAATGCCGAAGACAATTGGCGGGGCGCCGCAGACGGACCGGCTGGCGCTGGTCCGGGTTCTGGAGACGCCGTGTCCGGCAACGTGGACTTTCGACCCCTGGCTCACCGAACCAGTGGAGATTCCCGACGTCTGCCAGCCGGACAACGAGGGACCCGTCGCGAGCGACGTCGTCGCCACGCCAAGCACAGCCTCTGTCGGTGAACCCGTGGTGGTGACCGCCTTCGTCAATGACACGGCCACCGGCGGCTCCAACATCGCAGAGCGCCGAATACGTCCTTAGCCAGGACGGCGCACCGCTTGCCTCCGGCCCTATGAACGCACAAGACGGCGCGTATGACAGCCCCTCCGAAACAGTCAGCGCAAGCTTCAGTGCTCCGGCGGCCGGCATCTATGACGTGTGCGTCTCCGGCGCCGACGCAGCCGGCAACGCCGGTGCAGAAACCTGTACCGTACTCGTCGTCTTTGACCCGGACGGCGGCTTCGTAACCGGCGGCGGCTGGATTCACTCTCCGTCGGGCGCCGTCAAGCTGCCCTCACAGCCCGAGGCCGTCTGGGACCAGGGCTTTGAGTTCAATACGGACGGCTGGTTGGACAGCACAAGCGGCTGGTATGGCATCATCGCTAGGACCCCGTCGGGCTCGGCGGGCGTGCCCTCCTCTTCCGGCGACTACCATGCCATCGTACTCGGCGACCCCAATTCGGCGCCCTTCTCCCGCTTCGACGGCTATCGCGACGTGTGGCCCGGCACTTGGATGGCGGAAATCGACGTCTACCTCGATCCGGCGTGGGCTGCAGGCACAGGCTTCGACTACTCAGTCGCGGCCAGCGGTTCGGACGGCGAGCACCAACGCGACGATATCTTCCACGTTACCAAGGACACCTCGACAGGAAATCTGCTCGTTGCCGGTTCGAACAATACCAACTTCGCAGTGCGCGAAGACCTGGAGACACTCAACCACTTCGTCGTCGGGACGGCGGGCTGGTACACTCTGCAGCATGTCTTCCGTGATGAGGGCGGTGCTCTGGCCGTGGACCTCAATCTCCTCGACGCGGGCGGCACAGTCCTGTTCACAGAGACCCGCTACGATCCGTCTGATCTGATACCCGGCGAAGTTGGTGGAAATCGCTACGCCTGGTTCACAGTCGTCAATGTGGTCGACGGCATCCACGTGGATAACCACCAGCTACTCCTACCGGCTGATCCGGTGGGCAAAGCCAACTTCGGCTTTGTCTCGAAATACAAGAAGAACTCGGCCGTGCCGGAAGGCAAGCTGCTCTTCCAGTTCAAGGAGGCCGACATCCGGCTCTTCTCCGATGGCTACGACTGGATGGTGATCTCGTCTCCAGTGGCTATCTTCCAAGGATACGGAACCATCAACAAGAGCGGCAACTACGGATTCATCGTCACTGCGGTCGACGAGAAGTACGATCCGCTGCTCTCCGCGGACCAGTTCCGAATCTACATTTGGGACAAGGACACGGGTGATGTGGTCTACGACAACGTGATGGGCGCACCCATCGGCGCTGTCCCGGTGCAAGATCTGGAAGGAGGCAAGATCGCCCTACACAAGGTGAGTCCAACAGACGGAGTGGATGGCGTCGTGATCGTCGGCCAACCGCCCGCCGAAATCCTGAATCTGCTCGATCCAGACTTTAGCCAGTCGACGATGTTGCCGTTGCTTACTCGCTAGTCTCGCTCGGGCGCACTCGAGCTGGCTATTTCTTGGTGCTAGGTGAGGATTGCCGTGGTCCCTCGATCCGGCAATCCTCGTGTCTTCTACGCCGGTTCGTCCGTAGCACGCATTCTACACAGATCGATCTTGTGCCCCTACCCCGCCACCATCTCCCACGCCCCCGTCCGCGCCGACGCCAGTACGGCGTCGCACACAAGCTGTGTCGCGTACGCCGTCGCGAAAATCGGGCACGCGCTTCTCGCCGTGCTCCAAGCCGCCCAAGAAATCCGACAACTGGTGGATAAAGGTGTGCTCGTAGCCGATGGCGCAGCCGGGCACCCACCAATGGCCCATGTACGGATGGTCGCTGTCCCACACCGGAGATGGTGCGGAAGCCGCGCGTGAACGCATCATCGCCACGGTCATAGTATTGAAGCTGGTGCGCGTCTTCCAGGTCGAAGGCGATGGAACCAATTCGCCGTTGATCTCAAACGTATTCTGGTTCTTGCGCCCGCTGGCATAGCGCGTCGACTCGAATGTGCCCAGACGCGCCGTTCTCGAAGCGGGCCAGGAACGCACACGCGTCGTCGATGCCCACCGGCATCACCGTGCCCGGCTCGTCCTGCAGCGGCCGCTCCTTGATGAACGTTTCCGTCATGGCGGTCACCTGCGCGATCGGTCCCGCCAGCCACTGCGCCAGGTCGATGGAGTGCGCCAGCAGGTCGCCGGTCACGCCGCTGCCTGCGGCCTCCGCATCCAGCCGCCACAGCGTATTGCCGCCCTGCGGCAAGTCCGGGCTGATCGTCCAGATCCTGCAGATACTTGGCCCGGTAGTGGAAGATGCGACCCAGACGGCCCTCTTCCACCAGTTGCTTGGCGAGCATCACGGCCGGAATGCGCCGATAGTTGAACGAGACCATGGTCGGCCTGCCGCTCTGCCTCCACCGCCTCCACCATCTGCAAGGCTTCCTGCGCGTCCATAGCCAGCGGCTTCTCGCAGATGATGATCTTGCCCGCCGCGGCCGCGGCCAGCGCAATCTCCAAGTGGGTGTTGTTCGGCGTACAGATATCCACCACGTCAATGTCGTCACGTGCGACCAGCGCCCGCCAGTCGGTCTCCACCTCTTCCCAGCCCCAGTTCTGCGGCAAACGCCGCCGTGCGCTCCGCGTCCCGTGCGCATACCGCCTTGAGGACCGGCCGGATGCTGTGCTGGAAGAACTTGCCGACCTGGCGCATAGGCGTTGGAGTGCGTGCGGCCCATGAAGCCTGTGCCGATCAGGCCTATGTTGAGATTGTTCCATCCGATTCTCCTTGCTAGCGAGCGTTCGGCATCTCCTGGAACGACTCGGGTTGCAACATAGTGCGCAATCGCCAGGTAAGATAACAGAGCCCGAGTGGACTCCACCCGGGCTCTGCATGAATGCACAGTCCGCCTACTTCTCGAACTTGTCCGGCGTCTGCAGCAGCGCCTGCACTTCGTCCGTGTCCACGTTCTCCGGCGTAATCAACACCGGCGCCAACTCGATCATCGGATTCTCGATGGTCTCGCCGTTGATGAATGCGTCGATGGCCGCCACGCCCTCATAGCCCATGCGATACGGGTCCTGGGCGATGATGGCGTCGATGGTGCCGTCCTCAAACAGGGGCAGTACTTCGGGGCTCGGATCGAAGGTGATGATCTCGATCTGCTCCTCAAGCCCCTTGGCCTTGACTGCCTGGGCAATGCCCACCGCAATCGGCGCGGCAGCGGAGAAGAAGCCGACGATCTCCGGGTTGCCCGTGATCAGGTCCGTGGCAATGTTCAGCGACTTGGCCGCGTCGGCGTCGGTCCACTGCGTCTCCAGAACTTCCATCTCCGGATACTGGGCAATGGCCTCCGCAAAGCCGACGCTGCGGCCCGCGCTCACGGAACCGGCCTGGATGCCCAGGTTGGCGACCAGACCCGTCTCACCCAGCAACTTCGCCATCTCTTCGCCGGCCATGAACCGCCTGCATACTGGTCGGTGATGATGCTGGCCAGCGGCGCGTCACCGTCAATGCCGGAGTCCGCCATCGCCACCGGCACGCCCGCCGCCATCGCTTCCTCGACCGGCGGAATCAGCGCCTGCGAGTCCAGGCAGCCAAGCAGAATGCCCGCCGGCTTCTTCTTCGTCAGGTTGCGCACCAGGTCGACCTGCGCGGCGATGTCCGCCTCCGTGGCCGGGCCCTGGTAGTCGATCGTGTAGCCAAGCTCCTTGGCCTTGTCCTGCGCACCCTTCACAAGGAAGAGATAGAACGTGGCCGACGTCGACTTCGGTACGAACACGATTTCGCCCTTGTCGGCGGGCACAGCTTCCTCCGCCGCTTCTTCCGCAGCTTCGCCTTCCGTCGCCTCTTCGGCCGCCGCCGGCTCTTCCGCGGCAGGAGCCGGAGCTGGCGCCACACATGCCGCCAGCAGCGCGACGACCATCAGCACCATCAACATCTGAAACAGTTTCTTCGACATCTCATTCCTCCTGGATTGAACTGAACCTGAAATGGATAGAATTGTACTAGACAACGTGACCACTTCGATGCGCTAAACTCGGAACACATCCTTCTTCCGGATGTCGCTACTCACAACTGGCGCCCAACCGAACCTCGTCCGGATCGTGCTGGCTGACCTTCTGTCCCTAGCTGCGACGCCGATACTGGTCGATCGCAACTGCGGCGATGATCACCGCTCCGTTCACCACATATTGCCAAAACGCATTCACACCCAGAATATTCAGCCCATTGCGAATCGTCGTGACCATCAGCGCGCCGATCAACGTGGCGATGATGCTGCCCTCGCCGCCGAACAGGCTGGTGCCGCCGACCACGACCGCACCGATGGCCAGCAGTTCATAGCCGTTGCCCCCTGCAGGCTGGATCGTGGCCAGCCGCCCCGCCTCAATCGTGGACGCCAGACCGGTGAGCAGACCGCAGATCACATAGATGCCGATGGTCACCATCGTCACGTTGATGCCGACAGCCGTGCAGCCTCCTCGTTGCTGCCGATGGCATAGACGAAGCGGCCGAACCGCGAGCGGTTCAGAATGAACCAACTCACCGCATAGACGACAATCACGATGATCGTCGGCACCGGGATCACGTCGAAGACCTTGCCTTGGCCGATGAAACGAAAGCGTTCGTCCAGTCCATAGATGGGGATGCCGTTCGACCAGATCAGCGCCAGCCCGCGTGCCACGCCCATCATGCCCAGCGTGGCGATGAAGGCGGGCACGCGGATCTTCGTGATCAGCAGACCGTTGGCAAGGCCAAACAGTCCGCCGACCACCACCGTCGCCGCCAACGCCAGGAAGAGATTGCCCGTGGCCGTTAGCACCAGGCCGCCGGCCACTGCTGCCGCCGCAAAGACCGCGCCCACCGACAGATCGATGCCCGCCGAGAGGATTACGAAGGTCTCGCCGGCTGCGATGATGGCAATCACGGCCATCTGCAACGTGATCTCGAACAGGTTGTCGACGGTGAAGAAATAGGGCGACATAAAGCCCAGGAAGATCCACATGATCACCAGAATGATGAGCAGCGGGACTCCCTGATGCCGCAATATGCTTTTCAGCATATCCATTACGCTGGTTGTACGAGAGGGCTGTGCGCTTCGACGTCGTTCATCAGTGGCTCTTTCGTTTCGCTTCGACGTGTTGTTCTGCGTACCTGCGCACGGTCATTGATCTGAACGCGCATTCGCCGGCTACAGGCTGTAGCTTCGAATATCCTGCTGCGTCGTCGTCTTCGGGTCCAGCTCGGCCACCAGCGCGCCGTCGGTCATCACCAGCAACCGGTCCGACACCTCGAGAATCTCCTCCAGGTCGCTGGAAATGAAGATGACGCCGCGCTCCCCTTCATCCACGAATTCCCGGATCAGGTCATATATCTCGCGGCGCGCGCCGACGTCGATGCCGATCGTCGGCTCGTCCAGGATCAGCAGATCGCAGTCGGCGGAAAACCACTTGCCAAAGACGACTTTCTGCTTATTGCCGCCGCTGAGATACTTGACCTGTTGGGAGATGCCCGCCGTCCTGATGCGCATGGAGTCCACCATCTTGGCGACGGCGCTCCTCTCTGCAGCGGGACTGAAAAATAGACCCCGCATCTTGGCCAGCGACACCATCGACACGTTCTCCTTCACGCTGCGGTCCAGGCACAGCCCGTCGCTGTCCCGGTCTTTGGGCAGGTAGCCGATGCCCAGCCGGATCGCCGCTTCCGGGACTCTGGATGCGCACGGGCTTGCCGTTCAGATCGCGCCGTTCCTCGCTCCCACGCATCGACGCCAAACAGCGCTTGCGCCAACTCCGTCTTGCCGGACCCGACGAGACCCGTGATGCCGAGAATCTCGCCCTTGCGTACGTGGAAACTGATCGGCGCCGACAGATGGTCGTTCACCAGTCCGTCCACCTCAAACAGGACGTCCCGCGATCCGGCATCTCGCGCGCCTCCTGCACCCGCGTCCAGTTCCTTGCCGATCATCAGGTTGATGATCTGCTGAATCTGCGCCTCGTCCGCCGCCATCGTAGCGATCTGGCGCCCGTCCCGCATCACGGTGATGCGGTCCCCGATCTCCTTCACTTCCTCCAGCTTGTGGGAGATGTAGATGATGCCGATACCCTGCGCCTTGATCTCGGCGATGGTCTCGAAGAGGATTTCAATTTCCTTGCGACTCAGCGCCGCCGTCGGCTCGTCCATCACGATCACTTTGGCGTTCTTGGACAGCGCGCCGGCAATCTCCACCATCTGCTTCTGGGAGACGGGCAGGTCGCGCACTTTCGCCGACGGGTCGATCTGGAAGTTGATCCGGTCCAGCACCTCGCCGCGCATGGGCGTTCACGTCGCGCCAGCGGATCAACCCGCGCCCGTGAATGAAATTGGTCAGCGACAGATTCTCCGCGACGCTCAAGTCCGGGATGAGGTGGAAGTTCTGGTAGATGGTGACGATGCCCAGGTCTTCAGCCTTGCGAGGATCATAGTCCGAGAGATCGACCGGCTGCCCTCCAGCGCAATCGTGCCGGCGTCCAGCGTGTACGCGCCCGAGAGGATCTTCATCAGCGTCGACTTGCCGGCCCCGTTCTCGCCCAGGAGCACATGCACCTCGCCATGTTCCAGGTCAAAGTCGACGCCCTTCAGATACGGTCACGCCAAAGAAGGACTTCTCGATCCCTTCCATGGATAGGAGCTGTGCCATCGAAGTATCTTCCTAGTTCTTCTGGAATGGATCGCCGGGCTGCAAGACCCTGAAGTTCGACTACCGGAGACCGCGAGGAACACCCAGTATTCCGAATAGTAGCGCCCGGTTCGGGCGCCTTTGTCTACGGTAGCTAGGGTTTGTACATCTGTTGCCGTTGAGTGCAAACGGGCTTGCCGCCGGCGGAACACAGACTGTTTCGCGCTGAATGGAAATAACTACCACTATGATACATGCCACCGCACGTACAGCGCAAAAGTCAGGGCGGGGCTGCCGAGCCCAGAGTCACGGGACCGAAGCTCCCGCTACGTAGTTGCAGGCTCCGCCGCGGCCAGCACGAACTTCAGGTACCGCGCCTCCGGAAAGTGCGCGGGGACCGGATGGTCCAGCGGCTGCCCGGCTTCGTGCAGGATGAGCAACCTGCGCTTGGCGCCCTCCGCCGCAGCGGAAAGCATTTGCTCGAAACGCCTCCGGACTCACCTGGCTCGTGCAACTGCTGCTCGCCAGCAGGCCGTCCGCCTCGAGGCACGTTATGGCAAGTTGGTTCAGCCGCTGGTACGCATGCAGCGCGGCCGGCAACTGCGCCTTCGATCGGGCAAAGCTCGGCGGGTCCACCACAATCAAATCAAAGCGGCGGCCCTCGCCGCGGTACTTCTCCAGAAGCTCAAAGCAGTCCGCCACCACGAATTCGTGCGCAGTCGTCTCCAGCCCGTTACGCCGGAAGTTGCGCTCCGCCGCGGCCATGGCCGGCGCGGCGCTGTCAACCGAAGTTACACTCGCCGCTCCACCCAGCGCGGCCGTAACGCTGAAGCCGCCCGTGTACGCAAACAGATTCAAGACACGCCGGCCCCGGCTCCACTTGCCAACGGTGCGACGGTTCTCTCGCTGGTCCAGAAAGAAGCCCGTCTTCTGTCCGCGCAGCAGATCTACCTCGTAGCGCGCGCCATGCTCGGCGATCACGATCTGCGCAGGCGGCATGCGGCCCTGCACCAAGACCGGCTCGTCTCCTCCCCGCTCGATGACGCCCGCCAGAGGAGCGGCATCCGTCAGCGCATCCACGACCCACGGCTTCAGCCTGTCGACGCTCCCGCTGTATGTGCGCAGGACCGCCCACTGCTCTCCCGTCTCGATGTCGCCGTACAGGTCCACGACGACACCCGGCAGCCCGTCACTTTCTCCGTACAGCCACCGGTACGCGCTGACGTCCTCGAGGCCAGGGTCCGGCGACGGCGAAGGGGAACGCAGTGGCGACCGCAGCGCCCACGCCCGCTGCACGCGCTCCGCCACCCAGGCGCGATTCGGCCGCCGCCGGCTGTGGAACAGGCGCACAGCGATCGGGCTGTCCGCATCCCACAGTCCGAACAGTTGCAGATTTCCGCACTGCACGTGCACCCAATCGCCCGTCGCCAAGTCAGCAGGCGCGCGTGTGATCGCATCCGCGTAGACCCAGGGATGCCCCTGCGCCAGCGAATGCTTGACTCTCGCATCCGCCTGCACAAAAGGCAGCTTGCTATTGCGATTCGGCACGATGCACGTCATCCATGCGAAGGCGCCGACCTGCTGTCCGCCGAGCCTTCGCTTTCGTTGCCGCCGAGCGCACCTCGGGCAGCGGCCAGCGCATCGTCATAGATGCGCTCCAGCGGCTCGTCCACGCCGCGACAGCCGGCAATCACCTCTTCTGTCCAGTCCAGGTATTCGATCTGCCGCTGCAACGGCCAACCGTGTGGCGGGTTTGCGGCCAAGTCACGCACGTTGCTGATCTTGTCCGCCAGTTTCAGTCTCTTGGCGTCATCCGAGAGGTCCGGCGCATGCTCGATCTGCAGCTCCTTGCGCCGCATCTTGGGCAGACTCTTGTCATCCGTCATCTCCTCCACCAAGCCCCGCACCGTGGACCCGAATAGCTCCTCGATCTCGGCGAAGGTGGTGTCCGTATCCTCTACCGTATCGTGCAACGCGGCGGCCACCAACACGTCCTGCTGCTCCACGCCCCCCTCCACGGCCAGGATTGCGGCTACGTCGATGGGATGGTTGATGTACGGAATATCGTCCCCGCCCTTGCGCCGTTGGCTACTGTGCCGTTGTGCGGCAAACCGCAGCGCGCGAAGAAGTTCTGCTACTTGAAATTGCACCCAGTTCTCTCCCTGTGTCGTAGTCTTGCCTTCGGCATTTCGAATCCACGTCGAGCTCAAACTGCGTTTCCCGCCGGAAGCGCCAGAAGATACGCTCGCGGCGTCCACTTGGATCGGTCAGCACACTTCGCCATCATCGTCTATGTAGCACGAATCCGACTGGAACTTGCGCCACTCTCCCATCCACGCCGGCCAGCTCGTCCAAATAGGCGTCAAGCGCCGAATCTCCAACAATCGTGCGCCCGTTGTCCACAATTGCCGGCAACGTCGCGACCGCTGCGGACGCGTCCGCCGCGCTCGACACGACTTCCACACGATGCGCCACGACAAGATCTTCCAGCGCCGCCTGAATCTGCAGACCCTTGCCGTCCTCTCTGTTTCGATGAAGTATCGATCATCTTGAACTCCGTCGGCGCACCTATGATTGCGCCCCGCCACTGCACCCTGCCACTGCGCCCTACTCCGGCTCCGCCACATGACGTGCATCCTACGGGGCCAACTCATACCGGCGCACCTGCACGCCATTGAAGTCGGCACTCTCCACTAGCGCGCCCGTTCGCCTCCAGCCACTCTTCCATCAGTGGCGCTGATCCCACATCTCCACCTCACTGCGCAGCACCCACACCTCGTCTGCGCCCGCCGTCATCTCGCGCATCTGTTGATCCGCCAACAGCCGCGCCTGCTCATCAACCCAGCCGTGATTGGTCCATAGTCCCTCGGCCCAGTTGCCCAACCGCGCAGCACCGCCGTCAAACGGTCGTGCGTCCAAGTCGCTGCCATAGTACTGCACAGCATACTGCAGATGCGGAATCTGCAGAACCAGCAGCGTTTCGGGCGAGCGTCTCTCGCTCACGTAGGTCACGCCACCGCGCAGGTCATACTTCATGGGCAACGTCTTCTGCTGCCAGCCGGCATACAGCCAAAACACCAGCACATAGACGGCGAGCGCAATCGCACCATAGCGCAGGACCGCGCCGCCATGCCGCCACACTGCCTCCACGCCCAGCGCCATGAAGATCATCGCCGCCGGCGCGATCCATATCACGTACCGGTCCGTGAAGATAGGCTGGCGCAGACTGAGCGCATAGATAGACAGCACCGGTAGAAGCAGCCAGCTCAGCAGCATAGCGTACCGGCGCCACGGCGCCAGCGGCGCGCCCATTCTCCGTTGGCGCTCAGGCGCCGGTCTCCGATCTCGGCCGGGCCCAAGACCAGGCCCGCAGCGCCCAGGAAGAACACCGGCGCAAGCCACAGAATGTGCGGTTCCGGCATAAAGCCGCGGCTATGGTTGAACAGCAGCACGCGCGCCATCTCGTGCAGCGGCGTGAACGTGAAGCCCGTCATCTGCTGCTGCGCGGTCAGTAGGTCCCACTGCCACCATATCATCGGCGCGTAGGGCAGAATCAGCCCAGCCATGGCCAGCCCGTAGCCCAGCCAGTGCCGCCGGCTCTGCGGCCACGCGATCACATACCAGAGTAGATGCAGGGGATAGAGCAGAATCAGCAGCAGGTGCGTATAGAGCCCAAGCGTCACCGTGAGCAGATAGCCCACCCATGACCGCGGGCCGCCAGCCGTGATGCCGCGCCAGAAGAACCACGACGCCAGCAATACCAGTGCTGTCACGACCGTGTACATCTTGCCTTCCTGGCCGTACCAAAGTTGATAGGGATTGGCTGCCAGGAACGCCGCCGACGCCATCGGAACCACGTACGCGCTCGACGTCGCGCCGATGTGGTTCGCCGGCGGTTCGTCGCCGTCCGTATCCGCGCCTGAGTATTCGCCGGCGCGGCGCTCGGCATACCGCGTAGGCGCCAGCCGTCCCGCCACCTGCCACAACAGGGCAACACTCACAGTTCCGGCCATAGCTGATGGGTAGCGCAGCGCAAACTCGCTTGTCCCGACCAGCCAAAACCACGGTCGCAGCGCCAAGAAGAAGAGCGGCCCATTCTGCCCGGCCTGCACAAACATGGAGAGCGTATCGGGCAGATGGCGCGTGGCGAAGTAGACTGCGTCCACCTCGTCGCGCCACAGGCTCTGGCCCGCCAACCCGTGCACGCGCCACGCGAACGCAGCCAGGAATAGCAGCAGCAGCGCACCCCGAATTCGAAGACTCATTTAGGATGCCTCGGGGTGAACTGAGGTCTCTAGGGCGAAGCGCGGGGTGGACCGCCTCACGGCAGCGACTCCAGCCCGTTGTCCACGTCGTTGTCCGCGTCGTCGTCTGCGTCCGGCATCCCTGCCGGCGGCGGCACTAGGAACTCGTACTCCTCCACCAAGCCCGCGTCCACCAGATCGAAGCGACGCCGCTCATTCTGCCGGAACGACAGCCCCACCAGAACACCGGCTACCACGAAGAAGACCAACGTGCCGACGAGAAACCAGATCCAAGTGGCCGTCATCACCATGGCATCGACAGTGCGCGCGGCAAACAGTAGGGCATCGGGCGTAGGTGCAGGCGGCGGCAAGACAACCGGGCGCTGTGTCACGGGCGGCGGCGTCTCGGTCGCGACGACAACCAGCACGGCTGCGGTCGGTGAGTACATACCTGTCGCCGGCGCAGGCGTGTTGGACGGCGCAGGCGTAGGCGAGGGTATCTCCGTCGGCGCCGCCAACGGAGAGGAGGCCACTGCCGTAGCCGTTGCGTCCAGCGCCGCAAGCGTAGCTGCGGCTTCCAGGGTCGCAGCCTGTGCCGCGGCAGGCAATGCCAACGGCGACACCGGCTGGCTCGTGGGCGTCTCCAGCAGCGATATCTGATAGCTGCGCGTCGGCGTTGGCGTCAGCGTCGGCGCCTGCTGTGCAGCTACGTCCGGCGTCGCCAACGGCGATACCGGCGTCCACGTTGCCGTCGCTTGCGGGCGCGGCGTGTTCGTGGCGCGTGAATCAGACGATCGCGGCGTATTCGTGGCCGTCGCTGTTGAGGTTGGCGTGGACGGCAAGCCTGCATATGTCGATGCTCTGGTCGTCACCGTGTAGCTGCGCGTCTCACCCTCCTGTCCAAGCGCCAACGATGTCGTGCCCGTATACGCCAACACGTTACTGAACGAGCTGCTTGGCCGGTCTCTGACCGTCATGGGTCCCAGCGTACGCTCTGCGCCCATCTCCTCCAGCAGGGCGTTGGTCACGGACAGGATTTCGCCGGGCGCCAGCGTGCGCGAAAACTCGCTGACCAGATTGCGCACCGGCTGGCCCAGCCTATGCTGCGTGATCGGCACGTTGCCCGTGTTGTGCAGGATCGCGCAGTTGTAGAACTCCGTATTGGGGTTTGACAGCGTGAGCTGTATCGCGTCACTGCAGACAGCCGGGTCCGTTCCCACCGTGGCGGTGATGCGAAGCCCTGCATTGGCCAGACCGACCGTCACCGAAGCGACATCGGAAGCCGACAAGGCCCCCGTTGCGGCAGAGTCGGCTGGCGACGTCGCCGTGTAATAGACTCTGTTGACAACTGTGCGCGTTACTTCGTTGCGTACCAGACTGCCGTCAACGCCCAGGTCCGCCAGCGCGTCGTGCGTGATGGTCAGCAGCCCGGCCGGCGGCAGCGTATACACGAAGGTAGCGTCCAGCTCCAGCAGCGGATCGGTCAGCGTGTGTTGCACCAGAGGCACGCGGCCGGTGTTTTCCACCACGATGCAGAACTCGGCATCCTCGCCGTCCGGCACGACGGCCTTGGACCCCGGCTGACAACCCGTCCCCGCGATCCCCGCCGTCTTTGTCACGATGACGCCGGCGCTCACGACGACGACTTCCGCCTGAGCCGTGGCGGACGTTTCCAGCGTGGCCGTGACTGCGCTGGATGTCCACGTCACCTGCGCCTTCTCGCCGCGCTCTACGCGAGAGTCCAGAGTCAGGCCCTCGTCGACCGTGCTGAATGATTCGCCCGGGCCCAGCGTGCGTTCCTGCAGAACCCAGATGGGGCCCAACCGGCTGTCCTCCACGCTGTGCTCCACCAACGGCGCGTCGCCCGTATTCGTGGCGCGATAGCAGTAGTAGACCTGCGTACCGGGCGGCACGCGAATACGCTGCGCCTTCTGCGCATTCTTCCGAGTCAATGCCTACTGTGGCCGTAACGACGAGGCCGAGCGTTTGGGCGCCGGTCACGTCCTGCCCGGTGGGCTGCGCCGCCACCGTAGACGTGGGGCGCAGCGCCATCAGAGACAGCAGCAAACCCAGTAGCAGAGCTGCCGGCATCGCAATACTGATGCTGCGCTTGTCCATGGTCGACAGCAATTTCCGCCGGCGCCTGAGTGGTTCTCTCACAAATTCACTAGTCTTCCGCAACGCAGTACCGGGGCTGCGGCCCCGCCATGTTGCTCACGGCGGCTTCCCGTAGGCGCCTGCGAACTTGGCAAGATCCGCCCTACGCCAGCGCCAGGTCGGCCGAATTCCCTTCCTCGATGAAGGCGGCCAGCAACGCGATACTCGCCTTCACATCCGCCGTGTGCACCGTCTCCACCGGGCTGTGAATGTAGCGCGTCGGAATCGAGATCACGCCTGCGGCCACGCCAGCGTGTACGCGCTGCATGGCGCCGGCGTCCGTCCCGCCGCGCGGCAAGATCTCGTTCTGCCACGCGATTTCGCGGCTGTCTGCGAGCCAACGCAGATATGCAACGAGCTTCGGGTTCGCGATCACCGAACCGTCCAGAATCTTGATCGCCGTACCCTTGCCAAGCTGCGTAACCTGCTCGTACTCGGAGACACCGGGAATGTCCACTGCCAGCGTCGTGTCCAGTGCGATGCCCACATCCGGCTGAATGCCGTATGCGCTCGTCGACCGCGCCGCGCAAGCCCACCTCTTCCTGTGTCGTGGCCACGGCATAGACCTCGAAGCCGAAGCGCTGCGCCGCCTGCAGTGCGCGAATCATCACATACACCGCCACCCGGTTGTCCAATGCCTTGGCGGAGACGCAGTCGCCGATCTCCTCGAAATCCCGGCGCATGGTCACCATATCTCCGATGCGCACGAGTTCCTGGACTCGTTCGGCGGGCAACCCCAGGTCCACAAAGAAGTCACTGACCACGGGTTGCTTCTTGCTGTCGTCCGCCGTCTGGATGTGCGGCGGCTTGATGCCCGGATACAGCACGCCGGGCAGATCACCCGACTCTGCGCAGACGGTCACGCGCTGGGCAATCATGTTGCGCGGGTCGTGGCCGCCCAGACCTACTAGGCGCAACCAGCCCTTCTTCTCGTCGATATGGGAGACCACAAAGCCGATCTCGTCCATGTGCGCCGCAATCATCAACTTGGGCGCGCCGTCCTTCTTCTTGACGCAAATCAGGTTGCCCATCGCGTCCACGCGGACGTCATCGACGAGGGGCTCCAATTCGCGGCGTACAATGGCTCGCAATCGTTCCTCGCGGCCAGGTATGCCGGGGGCCTCACACAGTTCTTTCAGCAGTTCCATGTCAATTCTCACTTTGTTGGCTAGGTTAGGCGTAGGCGCCGTGGCGAGGCCTGCTTTCCACTCGGCCCACAGCCACAAGCTCCTACGTACTCACGTTGGTCATGAATCTTAGTTTTTCGCCCTGCCTTTGTCAATCGAACACGGTCTCCATTCGGTCGGATATGCCTTGTCGCTCCGTGCGCAGCCCGCGGCCACGGAATAGCGCGGCGTCCGAGTGATGACCATGCAGGTCCGGGATCGATACCGTACGAGGGCGCCTCGACCGCTGCCGTTTTGGGCATCCCGCCGATTCAGTGGCAAGATGGGCCCGTAGTCTTCAGCTCAACACAGCCAAGAGAGCGCCCGCATGCCCCGCCGCCCACAGCCGAACCCCGAGCTGATCGCCCGTTGGCAACAGGAACAGCGACAACCCTTCACCGGCTGGGACTTCTCACACCTGGACGGGCGCATGTTCGAAGAGCAGCCACCCTGGTCATACGGGCATCGCGCCGGCGAGTTGCTGCAAGGCGCCCAACGCTGCCTCGATATGGGTACCGGCGGCGGAGAACGGCTGCTCGCAGTGCGCGAGCAGTGGCCGCCCGTTGACTGTGGCCACCGAGGACTACCCGCCCAACGTCATCCTGTCCGCGCAGCGCCTGATGCCCGAGGGAGCCGGCGTCGTCGCCGCCCGGCTTGCCGAGGCGGACACGCTTCCTTTTGCCAGCGGCGTCTTTGATGTCGTGCTCAATCGTCATTCCAGCCTAAATCCACAGGAAGTGGCGCGGATCCTGGCTCCCGGAGGCGTTTTCTACACGCAGCAAATCCACGGTATGTGGGCGGCGGACCTGCTGGCGGTGTTCGATGCGACGCCCCAGTGGCCGGACGCCATAGCGGAGAAGTACGCGCCGCAATTGGACGCGGCAGGCCTCCATACCATCGACGTCCAGAACTGGAGCGGCAGCCTGCGCTTCACAGACGTGGGCGCGGTCGTCTACTACCTGAAGGCGGTTCCCTGGCTGGTTCCCGGATTCAGCGTCGACACGCATCTGGATGCCCTATTGCGCCTGCAGGCGCGTCTGGACCGCGGCGAGCCGCTTGTCTTCCTCATCCGCAAATACACCATCGAGGCGCGACGCGCCTAATCCTTGCGAGGGCGTCCGCACCTGGGGTCGGCGTAGCCTTCGCAAGGGTCGGACGTCGGAATCGGAGCACGCTATGCGCCACAGCGCAACTGATCACCCATCCCCTCTCAGCGCAGCGTCCAAGCGCGCCCTGCACTACACGAAAGGACCCGAGTGGTTTCTCGAATTCCGCGAAACGGATCTGCGCGGCGACCTGGCCTACGAAGCCGGCGTCATCCGCCGCGATCCGAGCGCTGTGCTCAAGATCGACGGCGTCTACTACGTCTGGTACACGAAGGGCGAGGGCGAGACTGCCGGCTTCGGCACGGGCGACCCGTCCGCCAAAGTGTTCCCGTGGGACCTGACCGAGATATGGTACGCCACCTCCGCGGACGGCTGGGAATGGACTGAGCAGGGCCTGGCCGTGGGCCGCGGACCCGCAGGCTCCTTCGACGATCGCGCCGTCTTCACGCCGGAGATTTTCGCTCACGACGGCCAGATACTATCTTGTTTACCAAGTCGTGAAGGCGCCCTATGTCGTGCGCGTCAAGAACCAGGTCGGCATGGCAGTGGCCGATTCGCCCCACGGACCGTGGACGAAGCTACCCGCCCCCATCCTCTCGCCGGCTGACGACGGCGTCTGGCTCGGCTCCGAAGACAATCGCTTCGCCGTCGTCGACAAGGGCAGCTTCGACAGCCACAAGGTGCATGACCCCTGTTTGATGTACTACCGGGGCCAGTTCTACCTCTACTACAAGGGTGAACAGATGGGCGAGGAGCGGAACTTTGGCGGGCGCGAAATCCGCTGGGGCGTGGCCATCGCCGATCGGCCGGAGGGACCTTACGTCAAGTCGCCCTATAACCCGGTGACCAACAGCGGCCACGAGGTCTGCGTCTGGCACTACAATGACGGGATCGCAGCCTTGCTGACCACCGACGGGCCGGAAAAGAACACGATCCAATGGGCGCCGGACGGCGTAAACTTTGAGATTATGTCCGTGCTGAAGGGCGCGCCCGAAGCCCTCGGCCTCTATCGCAGCACCGATGCCGGCGCAGGGTCGGTTGGCAAGGGTCCCTTGGACGACCTGCGCTGGGGCCTCTGTCACCGCTACGACGACGGCGGACAGTGGCAATACATCCGGCGCTTCGAGTCGCATATTCCGAGAAACGTATGAGCAGCGACGCCGGGAAGCCGAATGCAGGAACGTACGATTGAGAACTACGGCCCCGTCCTGTTCCCGCATCTTCGCTGCGGATGCAGGCCGCACCCTTGCGGATGCGGACCGCACTCCCTCGCATGCAGGCCGCAATCCACTGTGACATGAGCCTATACCTGCAAGCCCGCAATATCCGCAAGACCTATGGCGACGTCGTCGCGCTGGAGGACGCCTCCCTCGATGTGCGCGAAGGCGAAATCCTCGCCCTCCTCGGCCCGAACGGAGCCGGCAAGACCACGTTTATCAAAATCCTGGCCACGCTGCTCCTCCGCGACAGCGGCTCCATTAACGTGCTGGGCTACGACATGGACACCAATGCCGAGGCCATCCGCCACGCCGTCGGCTACGTCGGCCAGGACACCGAGCGCTCCGCCTATGCCCGCCTCACCGTGCGCGAGAACCTCGTCTTTTTCGGCCGCCTGCGCGGACTCGCGGACACGGTCATCGACGCCCAGATCCACAAGTTCTCCGGACACTTCGATTTCGACGCCAACCTGGACAAGCAGTTTGTCACCCTCTCCGGCGGACAGAAACAGACTGCCGTCATCATGCGCGCCCTGCTCCACGAACCGCCGCTGGTCTACCTCGACGAGCCCACCAAGGGACTGGATCCTATTGTCGCGCGCCGCATCCGCAACTTCCTGCGCCAACTGGTGCGCGAAGACGGCGCCTCGCTGCTCCTCACCTCCCACATGCTTTCCGAAGTGGACGAACTCGCCGACCGCGTCGCGCTCATACATCGTGGCAGCATCCCCATCGTGGGCGCGCCCAAGCGTCTCAAGCGCGCAGTCGGCGCAGCCGAATTCATTGAGATTGAATCGGACGCGCTGCCTGACGACGTCCGCGCAGAGATACTGAGCCTGGAACCCGTGCTCTTCGAGCTGGCGCGCGACCCGCAATGGGTCTCCTTTGCCGTGTCAGACGCAATGATCGGCGCCGAAGCCATTATTCGCACCTTGCGCACGCGCAACATCACGGCCGGCTTCCGCCAGCATTCCACCACGCTCGAGGACGCTTTCCTGCACTACATCGGCGAAATCAGCGAGCGCTTCGATCGGTAGGGAACGGCCTGCCGGATGCACCGGTAGCTATGCTCAGGCGAAACGCCTCGACGCAGTTTCCGGACGACCAATTTGTACTCGATATTCGATTGAAGTCTCATGGGGACCAATTGGGGAAGGGTTGATGGAGGAGACAGTCATACCGGCCGGAACCATCCATAGCCTATCCCAGCCCGTGCCGCCATGGGCGATCACCTACGCCACAGTAGTCAAGGGACTACAAGTCGCGCGACGCTATCTGCCCAACCTGATCGGAAGCTTCGTCGGCCTAGCCCTGCGCATCCTCTTCTTTCTGCTCATCGCCAACGCGGCTACCTTCGGGGCCAGCGGGCAAGAAAGCTTGAGCGGGCGCGAGCTCTTTCTCTTCTTCCAAGGCGCGCTGCTGCTCCTTGTCTTCAACGGACCCACGCTCTGGGGGCCCATCCAGGCCGTCACTACGGACCTGTACAACGGCACGTTGGAGTACCTGTACAGCAATCCCGGCTCCCGGTACGCGTACTACGTCGGCACGGTGCTCACCGAAGTGATCATCAGTCTTGTCGTCTTCATCCCGTTCTACATCTTCCTAGCCGCCGTCGCACGCGCAGGGGCCCGCAACATGCTGCTGATTCTGCTCGTCTGCGCGGTCGTGCTCGTGGCGCTGACGGCAATGGGCGTCATGATTGCACTGCTTGCCCTGCTCTGGCGACAGGTCACGTCCATCGCCTCCGTGCTGGGCATGCTCTTCGAGTTCCTCGGCGGCGCCTACCTGCCGGTCTCAAGCTTTCCGCTCCCGCTGCAGCTCCTCGCCTATCTGATTCCCTATACTTGGGGCTATGATCTCATCCGCTATTACAGCTTCGACGGCGACTGGCAGACCCTGCAACCCGTGTGGTTGGAATGGATCATCCTCGGCGCCTTCGCCGTAGTCTTCACGCTGCTCTCTCGCTATTTGCTGCGCCGCACAGAGCAATACGCTAAGCGCAGCGGCTTACACATCATTTAGTCCACAACTGCCACACTTCCGGGAAGGTGCAGGTCCCCCCGGAAGATATGCGCTTCCGGGCCGGGCAGTCGGACTCCATGCATCGCCTACGGTGTGCCGAAGAACACCTGATCATTGCTTTCGGCGTCCACAAAGACCATGCTCGTCACCAGCGCGTCGTATCTCGACGTCGCCTCCAGCGCGGCGAAGTACCACGCCTCAACATTGTTCGACCCGGGGAAGTCCGTACACTCCGCGCCGGCACTTGTGATATTCGAAATCGTCACCAAGTCGCCGTCCACCACATAGTCGGCCTCATAGTCATTGCAGCCGCCGTTGCCTGCCACCTTGCCATCCTGAAAAACGGCGCTGACGGTATACTCATACGAAGACGCAGGCGCCATGCCCTCCCCGTCGTTGACGAACTTGGCCGTCCACTCCGTGCCCTCGATAGCAACGGGTACAGCGGGGATGAAGGTTGCCATCTTCTGGTCGCCCACCGTATAGGTGACCAGCTTATCACCCTCCATCTCATAACGTGTGACGTTGACCAACGCCGCTGAATACGTGGCCGCCTGCGCGGAAACCGCCTCGTCCTCGCAAATGAACGCGGTGGTCGCCGGCGTGTAGAGGCTCAGTTCGACGCCGTCCACATCGTAGACGCCGAGGAACCAATTGCATCCGTTATAGCCGGCGTATCGATCCACAAGCATGTTTAGCGTCAGCTTGGTGTCCGGCAACACTGCCAGTGAATCATCCTCCCCGCCGAATGACTCGACCTCCCACAGCGTGCCGATCAGGTCGACTCTCTGCTCGGCCAGCGCCAACTGCTCGGCAGGTTCGGGGGTGGGCGTAGGCTCCTCTCCTACCGAACATCCGGCTACCAGTGCGATCGCAGTGATCGCAACAAGAACGATTAGGGGCTTGGCTGACTTCATGCCCATCAGTCTCATGACTTTGGTCTCCAATTGATTGTGTAAGCAGGCGTCTTGATGAAGCGAGGCCTACTTCCGCACTACTTTCGGCATCGCTATTCGATCTCGGTGTGATTTTTCCGATATGACTATTCTAAACTGAGCAGGAGTGCAGCGGCAATCAGCGTTCGAAATATGCCGAGGAATCACCGGGCATGATTGCGTACGCAACGTATTGGCAGTATGATTCTGCGTGAACTCCGCATCCAAACTACATGCGGAAGGAGAACACACCATGTTCACTGATAGTAGAATTCGCATCGCCGTACTCGTTTTCTCGCTGCTGATAGCAGTGACGGCGGTTGCCTGCCAGCCACTGCCCGCTGCACCAACCCAGGACGCTGCACCCGTACAACCGCAGGAGGCACCGCGCGATCCATCCAATCTCGCTCCGGACGAATGCGTGGATCTACTTGCGACAATCACCGACTTCATGCGTGCGGACGACTACGCCGCCGTGGTGACGTTAGTCGACACGGTGCTCGACTGCGGCATCGATGACGAGCTGAAGGCCGGGCTCTTCTTCCTGCGCGCCGAATCCAACATGAAGCAGGGCGAATGGCAGACGGCCATCGACGACTACCGCGATGCGCTGGCCTTCGGGCTGGCAGCCGAAGACGCCGCCGGCGCGCGTAACAACATCTGCTGGTTCTTTGCTCTAGACAACCAGGCCGAAGCAGCGCTTCCCTACTGTGAACAGGCCGTTGACGCCAGTCCCTCTGCCTCCTACCTGGACAGCCGCGCCCTGGCATACGCGCTGCTGGGCCAAAACGAGGCGGCCATCGCAGACTTCGAGGCCGCGCTCGCCGAATGGGCCGGCAGCCAGAATCCGCAGATCCAGGCCATTCGCACTGAGCGGGAAGAATGGGTCGCGACGCTGCGCGCCGGAGACAACCCGATCACCCAGGAGGTGCTCGCCAGGCTGCAGGCCGAGGACGCCCCCGCGCTCAGCGCCGACCTCGACTCCGTCTCGGACCCGGCTGCCACCGAACTCTTCCTGAGCGGCCGGCAGCATCACTTGTTCCGCCAGTTCGATCAGGCACGGGAGGCCTACTCGCAGGCCATCGAACTCGACCCGGACTACGCAATCGCCTACTTCTATCGGGGTCTGGTGCATCTGTGGCAAGAAGATTGGGAAGACGCGCTTGGCGACATGCAGCGCGTCGCCTTGCTGAAACCGGACCAAGCCCACGCACACCACGTAGCCGGCCTTATGCACATGCGCCAGGAGGACTACGTCGACGCCGTCGCATCGTTCTCCGCGGCCATTGATCTACTGCCCAACCAGACGGACTTCTACGCGGACCGAGCCGCAGCCTACTTCTCCCTCGGCGACGCCGAGAGTGCGCTCACCGACCTGGACTCCGTCCTGCGCTTTGAGCCCGAATTCCGCGCAAATGCTCTTCATGCGCGGGGCCGCGCATCGAATTCTGGACAACCGAGGCGCGGCTATCGCCGACCTCGAGCGCGCGCTCGAACTGGGACTGCCCTTCGCGCTGGCCGAACAGGCCCGGCAAGCCCTGCGCGAACTGCGCGAAGGCTTCTTCTAGCGCTCTGCGAGAAGTCCCTGCCGTTGGGGCGCAGCGGCGGGACGGGTCCTTCGCCTACGGACGGTTCGACAGAACGAGGCCACTTCTTGCCCTGTCACCCACTCATGAGGCGTCGATGCGCTTCTCATAGTACACGCTCAGCGGATCATCCGTGTACGGCCCGAACGGTCCTATTTGCGCGAAGCCGAATCGCTCATACAAGTTGATCGCATCGTGCTGATGGATGCCCGTCTCCAGCCGCAGCACATACACCCCTCGTTGCTGCGCATGGTCCGCCAGGTGTGAGAGAACGCGCTTTGCATGCCCCCGGCAGCGATACGCCGGCCGCACGTACATGCGCTTCAGCTCCCCGAATGGCTCGTCGCCGTTCTGCTCTGCAAAGAACTGGATGCCGCCGCATGCCGCCGCCTCGCCATCCTCGCGCAGCACGAAGAACTCCACTCCCTCGCGCAGCATCTTTTCCACACCGTAGCCGTGCCGGCTCTCGCTGGGATAGAGCGGATCCAGCACATTCTCCAGCTCCTGGATCAACGCTACGGCCTCCACACTGTCGGCCCGTTCGGGCGTTATCGTGATATTCGTTCGTTTGGCAATCGTCATGTTCGCACCAGCCTCATAGTCCCTCAACAGCCAATAATGGCGCATTCTACCATACACATACGGCCAGTATACTGCAGCGACGGTCAGCCGTTCCGAGGTCATCTTCCCAGCCCGCGCCAGTCGCGAGCGGGGTTGGCCTCGAGTTTGCTGTCTGAAAAGGCCGTGCGACAATGGGCTGCGTCAATCTAGACGCATTCGCCGCGCAGGATCGCCGGTTGAATGCATATGAATGAATACCCATAGTCGCCCGGAGGCAACACGTGAACTTGAATTTGTCCGTGATCCTGAACGCGCTCGGCATGGGTATGGCTGTGGCTGCCGTTGTTCTGCTCCTATTTGACGCAATTACGCAGCAGGACGCGCTGACACTGCTCGGCATCGGCTTGTTCTGTGTAGCGACAGACGCCTTGCGACGCAACAGGCCGGTGGACGTCGCGTCGCCCGCAGGGGCCAAGAACAAGAAGGCGTCTGGCCGAAGACGAAGTAGGTGACCTCGCCGGATGGAGCGAATCGCTCCGCGGCGATCTGCTAGCTTGCGGTCGTTACGCTATACTGGCCCGAGTCCCGGCAGACGAGTCCACGCGAGATCCACGCGACGAAGAACACTGGCTTTCGAAGGCATTGGACGGAGAAACACGCAATGGAATATCGAGTGTACGACCCGGATAGAGACAAGGACGCTGTCCACCGCATCTGGCGCGAAACCGGTTGGATCGACAGCGACGAGTCTGAAAAGGCCATGGACACCTTCCTGTCGGGCGCCCGCGTGCTTGTCGCCGACATCGACGGCGAGGCCGAATGCCTGGCGTCCTCCCTGCGCGGCGACATGCGCTATCTGACCGAAGAACTGCCATTGTCCATTGTAGCGGCCGTCACGACGAGCCGCGTCGCGCGCAAACAGGGTTTCGCCGGACGCCTGACCGCCCAGCTCATCGCACTGGACGCGGTCGACGGCGCCGCGCTCAGCGCGCTGGGCATCTTCGAGCAGGGCTTCTACAACCGGCTGGGCTACGGCAACGGCGCCTACGAGCACATCGTGCGCTTCGACCCGGCGCTGCTGCGCGTTCCGAGTCTCACCCGCCCACCCAAGCGGCTGACAGTAGACCACGCCGAGACGATGCTGAGCCCTTATGCTCAGCCGCCATCGCCGCCACGGCTCCTGCAACATCTACGGCATCGAATCCATGAAGGGCGAGCTCACCTTCGACAACAGCGGATTCGGCCTGGGCTTCTTCGAGGACGACGGCAAGACGCTCAGCCACTTCCTGTGGGCGGCCGCCAAGGATGAGAACGGCCCGTATCGCATCCGCATGCTCATCTATCGGACGCGCGATCAATTCCTGGAGCTCATGGCGGTGATCAAGAGTCTCGGCGATCAAGTGCATTCCGTGCGCATGCGCGAACCGGCGCAGGTCCAACTCCAGGACCTGATAGTCACGCCCTTCCGTCACTACAACATCACCGAGCGCTCTGAGTATCGCGCCGACAACCAGGCCTACGCATATTGGCAGATGCGCATCTGCGACCTGGACGCCTGCCTGGCGGCCACGCACCTGCGCGGCGAGCCCGTCCGCTTCAACCTGGCCCTGCGCGATCCCATCGAAGACTACCTGGACGCGGACGAGCCCTGGCGCGGCGTCGGTGGCGAATACGTGGTCACCCTCGGCCCCGAGTCCAGCGCGCAAGCCGGCGCGGACGCTGCGCTGCCCACGCTTCACGCCGACGTCGGCCCTTTCACGCGCATGTGGCTCGGCGTTCGTCCCGCCACAGGTTTGGCCATGACCGACGACCTCCATGTGCCCGAAGAACTGCTCGAAGCATTGGATAAGATTTTGTGCCTGCCCACGCCGCACCCCGAGTGGGATTTCTAGCCGCCAACGACGATCCGGCCGGCAACGGGTGTCGTTGTTCGATGCACAGACGGCGAAGTAGTCTCCATGACCTTCCTGCGCGGCAGCCATAGGACCGGCGCAAAGCCAGACCATTCATGACCGACTAACTAGACGGATGTCCCCAAATTCGGGACATCCGTCCCCCAATCATAGGGTCATCTGTCCATTGACAGCCGGCCTCTACGTTCCTACACTGTGTACATCAACACCTTTTGCGCCAACGCCGCTCACGTACCGGAGCGGGGTCGTTGGTCTGTCTCCTCGTTTCGCCGGATCGGCGCAAAGCCGTACGGCGTCACCGGCAACTAACTCAGTATCGTCCATCCCTGTCATGTGACATCCGTATCTCAATATGACAGAAATCCGTAAGGAGGGCCCTGTGCCAAACGGTTATCACAACAAGATCCTGCGCGTCGACCTCTCCACCGGCGAGATCGGCGTGGAAGAGCCGGGCGAACACTTCTACCGCACGTACTATGGCGGCTGGAATGTCATCGCCCACTACCTGCTCACGGAAACGGAGCCGGGCATCGACCCCCTGGGCCCGGACAATATCCTGGTCTTTGCGCCGGGCATCCTCACCGGCGTACCCTTCGGCGGCGGTGGACGCAACGCCGTAGGCGCCAAATCCCCGTTGACCGGCGGCTTTGGCGCCGCAGAGGTCGGCGGCACCTGGGGCGCGGAGCTGCGGCGAGCGGGCTGGGACGCCATCGTCGTCAAGGGCGCAGCCGAGAAGCCGGTCTACCTGTGGATCCAGGATGACGAGGTCGAGATCCGCGACGCATCCGAGCTGTGGGGCAAGCCGACCGCCGACGTACAGGAGGCGATCCAGGAAGAGCTGGGCGACAAGCGCGTCTGCGTCACCCAGACCGGCGTCGCCGGCGAGAACCTGGTGCGCGTGGCCGCGGTGATGAACGAGATCAACCGCGCCGCCGGGCGCACTGGCATGGGCGCGGTGATGGGCTCCAAGAAGCTGAAGGCCGTTGCCGTGCGCGGCAAGGGACGCGTGCCCCAGGCCGACGCCAAGCGCGTCAACGAGCTGGCGAAGTGGCTCAGCGACAACTACATGAAGACGTCCGGCGGCCTGCACGAACACGGCACCGACGGCGGGCTGATCAACCTGCACGACTACGGCGGCCTGCCCACGCGCAACTTCCAGGAAGGCCATTTCGAGGACGCCAAGAACATCACCGGCGAGACCATGACCAACACCATCCTCGTCCGGTCGCGACAACTGCTACGCCTGCCCCATCTACTGCAAGCGTGAGGTGACGGTGGATGGCCGCTATCAGGTCGACCCCGTCTACGGCGGCCCGGAATATGAGACCGCGGGCTCGCTCGGCTCGGTCTGCGGCATCGGCGACCTGGAGGCCGTCGCCATGGGCAACCAGCTCTGCAACGCCTACGGCCTGGACACCATCGGCACCGGCGTGACCATCGCCTGGGCCATGGAGTGCTTCGAGCGCGGGCTGATCGGTCCGGAGGATACCGGCGGACTGGACGTGCGTTTTGGCAATGCCGACGTCATGGTGCAGCTTGTGGAGAATGATGGCCACAACGCGAGGGTTTCGGCGACGTGCTGGCCGAGGGCAGCCTGCGCGCAGCGCGCAAGATCGGTCGCGGCACAGAGAAGTACTCCATGTCGGTGAAGGGCCAGGAACTGCCCATGCACGAGCCGCGCATCAAGTTCGGCCTGGACCTGGGCTACACCACCTCACCCACGGGCGCCGACCACTGCCACAACATCCACGACACGGCCTACGAAGCGGAGGCGGGCGCAATCAAGGGCATGGCCGTGCTGGGCGATTTCGAGCCGCTGCCCGCCGATGACCTCGGACCGGAGAAGGTGCGCCTGACCAAATACCATATCGACTGGCAGGTGCTCTACAACTGCGTCGGCCTCTGCATGTTCATGCCCTACAGCAAAGAACAGATGCAGGACGTCATCCAGGCCGTGACCGGCTGGCCGGTATCCATTTTCGAGTTGATGAACGTGGGCGAGCGCGCGCTGGCCATGGCGCGCGTCTACAACCACCGCGAGGGCTTCACGGCCGCCGACGACAAGCCGCTGTGGCGCATCTCCACCAAGTTCGAGTCCGGCCCGGCCGGAGGGCGTCGAGGTACCCATAGAAGACATCACCCGCGCCATCGAGCTCTACTACGAGATGAACGGCTACGACAAGGAGACCGGCGCGCCGACAGACGGCAAGCTGGTCGAGCTGGGCGTTGGCTGGCTGGCGCAGGGCGCGGCTGCTCACGCGATGGCATAGCGGATTTGACTGCAGAGTTCACCGAGGTCTTGAAGAAAGACCGCGTGCAGTAGAGAGGGTGACGGCCAACCCGTCCGACAACCGTCACCCTCTGAAAGCCAACGGGTCGCAGTCAGATCACGAAGTCTACAAGATCGTGTACGGAAGTCCGTCAGAGCCTGACACATTATTTTGCGAAGGAGTATCCGGTCGGCCATCCGATTTCACATCTGGTATTCAAAAAGTGAGGTTCCAATATGAACTGGCGTATTCTCTCGACGCTTGTCGTAGTGGTAATCATGATTCTGGCGGCGATCGGAGTGGTATCTGCAGACAACGGGAATGGGGTGTTCCTGCCAACCGTGTACGGCGGACGCGCTAGCACACCGACCGCTACGGCAAGGGCAACAGCAACCGTACAGCCCACCCCTACAGCCACTGTAGCGCCGGAAGGCCTTACAGTACTTGACAATCATACGGCCTTCCGTGATTCGCTCGATGCGTTGCATATCGTGGGTGAGGTTCGCAATGGAACACAAACGAACAGGGAATTTGTCAGAATCACTGGGAACATGTTCGACGCAGGTGGTCAGCTCGTGGATACGGATTTTACCTACACAAGAGTGGATGTGCTCGCTCCCGGTGAACGTGGTTGTTTCCACTTGCTCTTCTATCCTGGCCCCCCGAATTGGTCCTCCTATCAGTTTGAGGTGAGTGCTTGGGAGGGTGGCAATTTGACCACGGGCCTGGTCGTGACACAACATTCCGGAAGCTTCAATATACTCGGTTGGTATGAGCTTATCGGCATGATTCGCAATGACACCAGCCAGGGCGCCGAATACGTGCAATCGATTGCCACTCTCTACAACAAGGCAGATCGGGTAGTTGGTTGCGATCTTACTTTCGTGACTGCGGATACTTTGTCACCCGGCGAATCCAGTTCGTTCAAGCACCTTATTTCAAGCGTGGATGAGGACGAGTTCGACAGGTACCGCCTGCAGACAGAGGGAAGCTTTCCGTAGGTCCTGGATGATCACGTGCGGTAGTAGAATCCGTATCACACAGATATCAATGTAGGCTGGCGAAACCATCACAGCCGTACGGCCCACAGGCCGCCCGCGCCTGCAGCTATATAGACAACGCTGTCCCCTGCCGCCACATCTAGCGCTTTCCCAGCCACTTCGATCACTCCTACATTGACGGGAGTCGCCGGATCCGACAAGTCGACGATAGCGACGCCCAAGCTGCCTAAAGAAACGTAGGCTCGGTCACCACTAAGGGTAGCTGCGGTGGATCGGGCCGGCAATTCGGTGCAGCCGGCTACGGCGGGATGCGTGCGTTGCGTCATATCCAGTGCACACAGACGGCGTGCATCCAGAACGACGAAACCGTAGGAACCGTCCACGCGAACGCAGTCGACCGAACCCGGAGTCTCTACGTGCGCCGACACCTCCGGCGCGCTGCCAGGCGCATGCGTCAGCACTGAGAACCCCCTGGCGCCGCCCACGTAGACGTGCATACCCTCTGCTGCCAGCGCACGCGGCGTTCCCGTTGTCAGAGGAACCATGCCATGACGCAAGGGCTTAGTGGCCGGCTCTTCAATCCACAGCAGCCCGACGTTGTTCCCATATCCGTATAGATTGCCCTGTGACATCGCCACTTCACGCAGCGGCCAACCGGCAGGAAAGAGACTCTCACGGTGGAGTCCGCTTTCGTCCCTGACCCCGGACCAAACAGTCGTATTCTTGCCGCTCGCAAAGAACCCATCGTCAGCGGCCGCGATGGCAACCGTGAAATCCGGCGCGATACCCAGATTCCTGGCCGCCAACTGTCCGGGCGCGCTGCCGTCGACCTCATACACTGCGCCCTTTCCGTCTGCCACGACATACGCGTGCGTGTCGTTCGCCGCGACGTGAACAGTGTATCCGGGGACGTCGTATGTCCCTGCAAGTACGGGACGCTGGACATCGGCGCGGTCAAGAATGTGAAGATCGCCGTCCATGTTGACGCCGAACAGATAGTGTTCGTTCGCGGCCAGCGCCCATAGTGTGTCGGGCTGCGAGAGGCGCAACACCGGGGCGGGCTCCTCTCCAAGTGCGTTGGCGACCACGTGCAGCCCCGGTTCCGTCGCGGCGACATACGCGACCTGCTCGTCGACCAGCACATCCCACACCATGCTGTTCAGGGCTACGCTATGCACGATCTCCGGGCGTCGTGGGTTGGAGACGTCCACGATGCACAGGCCCAGGAACTCGTTAGTGACGAATACGCTATCACCTGAAACAGCTAAATCCGGCGCGAAGCCTTGAAGCTCCAGAACGGCCGCCAATTCCGGGCGGCGCAGCTCCGAGATATCCACAACATGCAGACCGTTGTTGGTGGCGACATATGCGTATGGCTCTGCCACCACGATATCCGGGAGGCGCTCCTTGATGGGAAAGTACCCCATTTGGACCGGTCGGCGCGGGTTCGCCACATCGACAATGTGCAGTCCACCCAAGTTGGTGGCCAAATAGGCGACGTTTTCGGACACCGCAATGCCCAGAACCGATCGCTGCGTGGCGTACTCGCCAACCACGCTTGGCTCAGAAGGCGTAGATACGTCGACAATTGCCAATCCGTGTTCACCGGAAACATACACAAGGGCGCCTTGCATGGCCAGATCGTTTGCGGACAACATCACATATCCGACACGCTGCGGGGATTCGACATTGGAAATATCGATCACGGCAAGCTCACCGGCGTAGCCAACGTATGCGTAGTCGCCCTGGACGACGACATCCGTGGCGGAACCGCCGATGTGCGCGACATGCTTTGCGACGTCATCATTTTGATCACTGGCCCTGCCCACGATAGACAGGTCTATGCTGAAGATCAGGAAGGAAAAGGCGCAGATAGCTATCAGTTTCAGCGGGTTCATGTCATACCTCCG
This sequence comes from uncultured Chloroflexia bacterium, assembly GCA_963752485.1. Taxonomy (GTDB): domain Bacteria; phylum Chloroflexota; class Anaerolineae; order Caldilineales; family Caldilineaceae; genus JASGTU01. Next base: position 200,163 of record CAVVYP010000003.1, on the reverse strand, counting down.
GTTTGCGCTATGACCGTTTGCAATCGCCGGAAACGCGAAGGGGGTTGACAGTCGCCCATATGGCTTCTATGATCAGAGTGGATGGGCGCTATCGCCCCTATTCATCCCTCACCTCCATTCAAGATGGCGCCTCATGCGTTCAGCACATGGTCGTCTTGCGCAACGCGCAAGGAGTACTTGCGCATGAGCTACAATCCGGAATTTGCCCGACAAATCAACGAAGCGCTGATGCGGCTGGACCGGCCGCCGGCGTGGCTGGCGCAGCGGTTGGGCGTCAACCAGAGCACGGTGAGCCGCTGGCTAAACCAGGGCGCGCGCCCGCGCGACCCGGAGACGGTCGTGCGCGTGGCGGATGTGTTGGGGATGTCGTCGGAGCGAGAAAGACTGTTGGGGGCGGCGGGTTTCGCGTATCAGGAGACGATACCCGATGCGCAGCCCGCAGTGGAAGCTGCCCCTCATGCGCGGAATCTGCCCACGCAGACGACGCCCTTGGTCGGCCGCTCAATCGAACTGGCGCATATTTCGGAGCGGCTGGCGGACCCAAACTGCCGGCTGCTGACGTTGACCGGCCCGGGCGGTATCGGCAAGACGCGCCTGGCCGTTGCAGTGGCGGAACAATCCGAGTTGCCTGTGGTGTACGTGCCCTTGCAGCCCGTAACTTCTGCCCATCTCGTCCCTTCGGCCGTCGCCGACGCCGCGGACATTCGCCTGGCCGGCCCTGAACCGCTGGCGGAGCAGCTTGTGGATAGGCTGCGCGCCCGGCGCCTCCTCCTTGTGCTGGACAACTTCGAGCACCTTTTGGAGAGCACAGAGCTGCTGCTCGACATTCTGGACAAGGCGCCGGAGATTAAACTACTCGTCACCTCGCGGGAGGCGCTCTACGTGCGCGAGGAGTACCTATACCCGGTCGCCGGCCTTCCCTACCCGCAGGTGGAAGAGGTGGCCGGGGCCTCCGCAGATGAAGCGGCAACGTATAGCTCAGTACAACTCTTCGTCGCACGCGCGCGTGCCAAATACGACATGATTTCCGGCTCGAGGACGATGTGGATTCTGTCGCGGCAATCTGTCAAGCGGTAGACGGCATGCCCCTGGCGATTGAGCTGGCCGCATCATGGCTGCGTGTATGGGACCGTACCGCCATTGCGCACGAGCTGCGCCACAGCCTCGACATCCTGTCCACGCGACTCCGCAACGTCCCCGAGCGGCATCAGAGCATCCGCGCCGTGTGCGACGCTTCGTGGAAGATGCTGCGTGAGTCCGAGCGCGACGTCTACGCCAAGCTGTCCGTCTTTCGTGGCGGTTTCACATACGCCTCCGCCGTGGATGTCGCCGGAGCAACCGCGCCCGTGCTGGACTCGCTTGTCGCCAAGTCGTTGCTGTACAGGGAGCCGGGCGGCCGCTATCAGATACACGAGCTGCTGCGCCAGTATGGAGCCGAGAAGCTGGCGGAATCCCCGTTCGCCCAGGAGGCGGCGACAGCCGCACATAGCGCGTACTTCATGCGCTTCTTGGCCGACCTTGCCTACCATTTCCATAACTCGCGACAATTCTCAGCCGCAGATGACATTGGGATGGAGTTGGACAATGTTCGAGAAGCTTGGCTGCACGCAGTGGAGCACGAGAACACGGATTGGCTCTACATGGCCAGTTCAACGCTACTATATTTCTGCCAGTTTCGGAGCTTATATGTAGAAGGTGTCGAGCTCTTCAGCCAGGCATGGCAACGGCTCAAAGCTGAAGAGCTGACTGCTCAGAGCGCCGCAACACTGGTGAATCTATTGACCAACTATGGTTGGTTGTGCATCCGAGTGGGCAAACTGGCGGAGGCGGAACAAGCGGTGGAACACGCCTTTCGTCAATATGAAACGTTCGACATCGCACCCGGCAAACGGTTGGAAGGCTACCCTGGGATGGCGGCCCAGTTCATTGCGCTCACGAAGGGTGAGTACGACCGTGCAATTGCACAGGGTAAGGAGGTCCTGCGCGTCGCTGCAGAACATGCGGCGCCCGCTGCCGCAGCCAATCCTCACTTCGGAATGGCCAGTGCTTACTATGCCCAGAGTGACTATGTGCAAGCGAAAGCTCATGCAGAACAGGCGCTGGCCTTGTCCATGTCAGAAGGCAATCTACGCAACAGCATTTTCGCACGCGCTGTTCTGGGCAAGGTGGAACTGGCGGAAGGAAATCTGCGCGCAGCCAAGCGTCACTTCGGCGCTGCCCACACGATATCGGAACAAATGGTAGATATGGGGAGTCAGGCCGAGCACTTAGCCAACCTTGCGGATGTTGCGATCGCAGAAGGTGAGTGGCAAGAAGCACGGGAACTTCTCCCGAAAGGTCTCACGAATATACGAAGAGATCGGCGATCGAGGCGGCGTGGCGCGCACGAAACTGGGGCTGGGAACCGTCGCCCTGGAAACCGGTGACGTTGCCCGCGCCCGATCCTGCTTCGGCAGCGCATTGGCGGTCGCCTGGGATGCCCGGATTGCACCAATGGTGCTGTCGGTTGCTGCGGTAGCGGGCGGTCTTCTGCTGCACGACGCCGAAGCGCAAGAGCTAGGTCTGCGCACCCTGTGTTTCGTGTACGCGCACCCGTCGTGCGATGTGCGCACGCGGACACAGGTGGAAGCCACGCTCCACCGCAACGAACTGGAGCCGTGTAACGGCAGCGAGACGATCGCCGATCTGGAAACGCTCGTCGCTGCGCTGCAGGCGCAACTCTCCACAACGACGGCTCCACACATGCCGCTGCCGATGGAGTAGACGCCATGAGCTATCAACGTGAATTCGCTCGACTGGTCGAAGATGCGCTGATGCGGCTGGACCGGCCGCCGGCCTGGTTGGCGCAGCGGTTGGGCGTCAACCAGAGCACGGTGAGCCGCTGGCTGAACCAGAGCGTGCGCCCGCGTGACCCGGAGACGGTCGTGCGCGTGGCGGATGTGCTGGGCATGACCGCACAGCGGCAGGCGCTCTTGGCTGCGGCGGGCTTCGGCTACCAAGATGCGCCGGACCGTGCGGATGCGTCGACCGATGCCGGCAGTCATCCTTTTCAGAACCTTCCTATTGAACAGACGCCCTTTATAGGTCGAGAAGACCAGCTTGTCGGCATTGGCGAACGCCTTGCCGGCCCGGACTGTCGCCTGCTCTGCATCGTGGGGCCGGGCGGCATAGGCAAGACGCGGCTGGCGATTCGCGCAGCGCAGCAACAGGTAGGCCGCTTCGCCGACGGCGTCTGCTTCGTCGACCTGGCGCCGGTAAGCGCGCCTGAGCTAATGGCGTCAACGATCCTGCGCGCGCTGAATGCCCCGGAGTCCGGCGCACGCGATGCGGGGCAACGGCTTCGTGATTATGTACGGGAGCGAGAGCTGCTGCTGGTGCTGGACAATTTCGAGCACCTGATAGACGGCGTGGAGCTGTTGACGAGGCTGATACAGGCTGCGCCCGGGCTCAAGCTGATGGTCACGTCGCGCGAACGGCTAAACCTGGTCGAAGAATGGCTAGAGCCAGTGGAAGGACTGCAACTGCCGCCCGGCCGTGAGCTGAGTCCGGCGATAGGCCCGCCCACAGACACGCCGCCGCCTGTGCTGGACGACTACGACGCAACCCGTCTGTTCTTAGCCTGCGTGCAGCGCCTGCGACCCGGCTACACGCCCTCGGACGATGATAGGCGCGTCATCGCGTCCATCTGCCGTCTGCTGGAAGGCATGCCGCTGGCCATCGAACTGGCTGCCGCCTGGACGCGGACCCTACCGCCTTCCGTGGTTCTGCGCGAAACGCAACGCAGTCTCGATTTTCTCAGCACAACCATGCGCGATATGCCCACGCGCCACCGCAGCATCCACGCAGTATTCGATCACTCCTGGTCCATGCTTTCGGAGCGGGAGCGCAGCATTCTGCGCCAGTTCTCCGTCTTTCGTGGCGGCGCAACGCTAGACGCGCTGCAAGCAGTGTCCGGCGCGACGTTGGGCGACCTGGCCGAGTTGGTGGACAAGTCGTGGCTGCACGCGGATGCCACGGGCCGCTACACAATGCATGAACTTGTGCGCCAATATTGTGAGGAGAAACTGGAAACCGAGCACCTATCGACCACGGGCGAAGATACGCGCGACGTGCGTCGTCGACATTGCGACTTCTATGCGCTTACTCTTGCCCAAACACTGAGAGACGCCAATTATGTACCCACGGTCCTTGGAGATATCACACCCGAATTGGGTAATCTGATGGTGGCTCTGCGGAGCGCTACGGACAACCAGGAGATGCAGGCTACGCTCGAGTTGTGTTGGTGTCTTTGGTTCGTCGGCGACCTAACGGGGCGACAGCGCTCTTCCATCCAGTCTATGGACACGGTCGTTCCCATGCTAGAGGCGCGACTTGGGGACACAACAACCGATGCGTCCGAGCGCACAGCAGTGGCGCACGCATTGTGCGGCATTCTGCACGCACAGCGAGACCAATACAACCAACTCGGCATGCTGGATAAGGGGCGGGACTGCGCGGAGAGAGTCGCATCACTTGCCGACGGCATGCAAGCAGGCCGCTGGCGTTCCTACTGGACAGCTATGGGTCGAAGCGGTCTCGCCGGTGTGGCGCGTGAGGCCGGAGACTACCACGCTGCCTACAGACTGTGGCTGGAAGCTTTGGAATTGTTCGACGCAGACGATTTCGAGTGCTTTCTATACAGCGGACAGCGAGGCAGGTTCTGGCAGATCCAGGCCTTGCACAATCTCGCAGGCATCGCATGGGCGCTGGGCGACTATGATCAGGCCAGTGAGCACTTGAGGCGATCCCTCGCGCTCTGCGACATACTCGGGGAGAAGCGTTCTAAGGGTCAGCACTTGGCGATTCACTCGCGAGTGGCGCAGACAACCGGTGATTTCGCCCGCGCCGCCGAACAGGCGCGGACGGGCCTGCGCCTCAGTGAGGTGTGTAGCGACGAATCGGGAATCGCGTTGGGGCATATGGCGCTGGGTAGCGTCCTTGCGATTCAGGGCCGCCATTCTGCCGCGCGCCGCCATCTGTTGTCGAGCCTGGAGACCGGACGAGAGACCGGACGCTTCGATATCCTCGTTCGACCTCTTTGCGAACTCGGTCGCAACGACCTTATGCAGGGGCAACCGGCCGCTGCCAGGAGCCGCTTTGAGGAGGCGTATTGCGTGATGGCGCAGACCGGCAGGGAGCCGCCACAATGATCTGGCGCAGGTACGGGTCGGGCTGGCTACCGTTGAACTGGCGGAGGGAAACCTGCCGAAAGCACGCGACTTCTTCCTGCAGGCGTTACGCAGTAGCGGGACGCACGGCCGTCGACACCATGCGTGCGCTCGCCGGGATGGCCGAGACACTGGCGAAGGACGGCGATCTGGCGCAAGCCGTCGCCGTCCTGACGCTCGTCGCCGGACATCGGTTTACCGACCATGCTACTCGCAAGGCAGTGCAAGTGCGACTGGACGAAATGGAGCGTGAGGTCGCCCCGAGCGAGTTCGATGCGTGGCGGCAGGCGGGTGGCGGTCTTTCTCTAGACGGCACAGTAGCATCGTTGATCCGAAATGAGCACACCCTCTAGTCCGGGACTCGACCTTCCGCGGGAGCCTATCCGCTGGCAACCTGGCGGCGCAGGTTGAGCCATCACGCGAGACACCCGCCCCGATCGGGGCGGGTGTCTCGCATTTTTCGACTGTTTTCTTCCGTGAACACCGGCATCCTCGCCGGACTCTGAATTGCGTTTAGCGATTCTCTATCCGAACGGGCTGCGGCTCCAAGCGGCCATTCGTTCCGGCAACGCTCTCAGCTCCCATGCCGAACCAACTCCCCGCCCGCTGCGTGAACGCCTTCACCCGGACCAGCAACCGCTTTTCCTGCCACTTGGCGTTCTGATACTGGCCCGCCAACTCTTGCACCCGCTCATCGTGATATCGCACCAAATCCCCGTGCATCATATTCATTTCGCAATTGCCCTCTCTATCTACCACAAGACTACCTGTATTCGTCAACAGGGTATGCACAAATTATGTTCATATTTTGTACGGATTTAGTATACCTCAAAATCGGCATGTGTACGTGATATTGGTCACAATTGCCCGATCACGGAAATCCCAGTCGCCAGTCGCATTCAGTTTGTTCGGTCGCTCCGGTCCACGGCTGCTCATTTGGACGCGCCTCCGGGCAACGGGCTGCTCGCTCATGTTGGGGCGCACGATGGGTGGCGCTCCGTGAAAATTGACGGACCGATGGCATCGGATCAAGACTGGTCAAGACCTGGTCACATTTGGCTTGCCCATAGGAGTATACTTGTACCTATCAGACGGTTGCTCACCGCGGCGGCGTCAGCATTCCGACATCCATATGTCAGCCTGTGCAGCGAAACGCGAGTACACTGGGAAGCAGGAAGGCACGGTGATTCCCGCTATTTGGGGCATCGTCTCTCGTGGTATCGTACGATTGAATCCGCCTCACCTAGCGGGGGTAGAAAGGGAGAGCCGCCTATGAGAAACACGCGTACCGCGCGCCGGCGGGCCCATAGCGGCAACCGCACGCGCACGATCTTCTTTGTGTTCCTTGCCATCATATTGGGCCTGATCGCGTTTTCGCTGAGCTCACAGATCATCGACAGCGCCGTCCTGCTGCAGATGTACATCGCTGCCAGCGTCCTGGCGGTCGGCGTAGTCGGGATCGATATGCTGGGTCTGCTCGGCGCGCATCAGGGCGACGAAGGCGGCGCGTACGACCCCGACGGTGGACACGAAGGCGGGCATGACGGTGGATATGACGCCGCAGCCAATGGCGGCGATGGCTTTGGTGATGACGCGTACGGAGCAGATGCGTCTGGAGTAGACGAGTCGGTGCGTCTGAGCGACACGTCTGGAGTAGACGGCGGCAGCGTAGACGGTGCGTCGATTCATGGTGAGAATTCGACGGACGATCATGTGCCGCTGCACGATGTGGAGCACGACTCGGTCTTCATCGGCCAGGGACCGGTACTGGAGGCCATTCGCTATCTGCGCATGTTCGTCTACTTCTGCCTCGGCTTTGGGCTTATCGGCTTGGCGATGCTGACATCGGGCAGCACGGCGCAGGCGAGTTTCCTCTTTGCCTGCATTGCCGGGATCGGCTCGGTCATGTTGGCGCGGACTTTTTACCGCCTCCAGCCGCGCGACACAGGTGACGTTCTGTCCGAGAACGAGTTGCTGATGGAACGGGGAATCGTTCTCGTGCCCCTGAGCCACACGACTATGGGCAAGGTGCGCGTGCAGATCGGCATGCAGGTGCATGAGCCCTATGCGCTTTCCGCACATACAGAGGAGACCTTCACCCGTGGCGACTCCGTGAAGATCGTCGAGGTCACGGAAAAGTGCGTGTACGTGGAGGAGGTGTGATGAACACTGTTCCGGTACCATACCGTGGCGGCGGATGCGGTCCGTGGTGAAGATGAGGCGTCACACAAATGACGCGTGTCGTACGTGCGCACAATCGGAAGTAGAGAAATCGGAGGCTGAGTATGTTGTCCAACTTTTCCGGGCTGTTCGCAGGCTTGCTGGCGCTGCTGATGTTCGTGCTGACGCTGGCAATCCTGCGACGATTCATCCGCGTCTGTCCCTCGAACCAGATTCTGGTCATCACCGGCGGGCGCGGCGCAACCATCGGAGGGCGCAAGTATGGTTTCCGGCTGCAGAAGGGAGGTTGGACCGTAGTGGTGCCGTTTCTGCAGCAGGTGCACGCCGTGGACCTGACCATCGTGCCTATCAACGTGCGCATAGAGGGCGTGAACTCGGCCAATGGCATCAAGGTGGGCGCGGACGCCTATGCCTGCGTCTGTGTAGACGACGAAAACGATACGCTGCTCTACAGCGCGGTGCAGCAACTGCTGGGCAAGTCAAGGGCTGAGATCAGCGATCAGATTCAGAAGACCATGATCGGCAACTTCCGGGCGGCGCTGAACAAGACGACACCCCTCCAGGCCATCGGCATGGTGGAGAGCGCCGAAAGCGAGGGCGATATTCCGTTATTGGACGTGACCGGCAAGCCTATCATGCCCGCGACGGCTCCCGAAAGCGACAGAGCCGCGGTCGCCAAGGTGGAGGGCGAGCGCGCCATGTTCCGCAGCGTCCTGCTGGACGATTGCCAGGGCGACCTGAGCCCTTTCGGCATCGAGGTAGTGTCAGTCTCCATGCAGCGCATCTGGGACACATCCAACTACATCGCCAATCTGGCCAACAAGACGCTCTCTCGCAAGCGGCGCGAGGTCGAGGTGGAGGAGGCCCGGCTGCACGCAGCGGCGGATCGCGCCGAATCCGACGCCGAACGGCGCATGCAGGTCGCGGAGAGCCAGGCCGACGAGCGTATCGTTGCAACTCGCCAGGAGGTAGAGGTCTTCCGCCGAGAGCGGGAAGCCCAGGTCACACGCCTTCGACTGGAGGCAGACAGCGGGATCGCCGAGGCGCAGAACGAGGGCCAACGCGCTGTGGAGGAGCAGAAGGTGCAACTCCAGGAGCTGCGCAACCAGTCCGAGGTGACGCTGGAGGCAGAGGCCCGGCGCATGGCGGCAGAGACGCTCGCCGGCGGCGACGCGGAGGCGGAAAACATCGTGCGACAGTCCAACAACGACCTGCTGGCGCAGAAGGTACAGTTGCTCAAAGAACATGGCGACCTCGGTAAGCTCGTACTCTTCCTGACGCAGTTGCCTGCGCTCTTCGAGACATACGAGCAGCACGCGCAGAACAAGAAGGTCGACGATCTTCTGGTGTTGAGCGAGGAGGACGGCTTCAACCGGGCCGTGAATCGAGGTCCGGCCGCCCTGGTCGACTTCATGCACCAGTTGGAGAGCGCATTCGGCATTGACGTACGAGAACTGATCGGCGGCCAGTCCGGCCAGATACAGACGGCGGCGCGGGCCATGAATGGGGACGCCGAGGAACAGCAGAAGGAGGCGTCACTATGAGCATCATCGGTCACAGTAGTAGGCGTGCTGTTCATCCTGATCGTCGTCACGCTGGTCAGCCAGTTCATATCCAAGTACCGGTTGGTGCCGCCCAGCCAACTGGGCGTGGTGCATGGTCGCGGCCCGGACGGATTCAAGCTGATGAGCGGCGGACGCACATTTGTTTTGCCGCTGATCAATCGCTTCGACACCATGGACTTGAAACCGCAGACCTCGACAGTGGTCGTGGAATCGGCCATTGCCAAGGGCATCGTGCCGCTGACGGTGACCGCGACGGTCAGCTTCGCCGTGGCGCATTCGGACCAGGGACGGATCCACGCGGTCAAGCGCATTCTGCATTTGACCGACGATTGGACGGAACTGCGCGGCATCGCCGACTCCATCCTTGAAGGCCATCTGCGCGACTCGATTGCGGCCATGACGCCGGAAGAGGTCATGAGCCAGAAGGATCAGCTCATCCAGCACATGATCCGCGTCGCCAAGTCGGACCTGGAAGAGATCGGGCTGGTAATCACGACCATGAACATCGCCGACGTGGACGACCACCGGCTGGAAGGCGTAGATGAGCCCGACCTGTACATTGCGCTGCTAAAACGCGTGCAGACGGCGAATGCCGAGACGCAGTCGCGCAGGGCCAAGGCCGAGGCCATGGCCATCGCTACGGAAGAGCAAGAGGCGCGGCGGGCGGACGTGGAGGTGCGCGCATCTGGAGAATGAGCGCCAGCAGATCGACGCCGAGACCAAGGTGCGCATGGCCGAAGAGCGCCAGCGCGCCGCCGTTGGCCATGCAAGAAGCGACGCGCAACGCCGAATCAGAGGTGGCCGGCATCCTGGCGCAGATCGAGGCGGAGAAGCAACGCATCGAGATGGTGACGCAGCAGTTGAAGGCGAACGTCATCGTGCCCGCCGAAGCGCAGAAGGTGCGCAAGATCGAAGAGGCCAAGGCGCAGGTGGCGGACGTGCGGCTGCGAGGCCAGGCGGAGTTGGACCAACTGCGCCAGACAATCGAAATTCTGGAAAGCGGCGACGGGCAGGGTGCGACCAGCCTATCTGCATCGAGATATTTGACGACGTTGGTCGGTCATTTCGCCAACTCGATGGACCTATTCCCTGTAGAGCATATCTCGGTCATTGCCGGACGCAATCCGCAACAGGGGCCGATCTCGGCCATCCATCCCAACGCGCTGGACGCGGAGCTGACGAAGCGCATCAGTGACGTGCTGGGTACGGACCTGACCAAGCAGGGCCCGGCGCAGAAGACCGAACCTTCCACTACTGCTCCGGCGCAGTAGCCTCCTGTCCCTCATCGGAATCGAGCCGGGGTCACCCTGCGTGGCCCCGGTTTCGCGTCTGCCGTCCGGCGCAAACAGGCCTTCACACTACATTCACCCCAAGAGCCCACAGCTGCTCGTCAATTTGGTATTCGGCCCTGTTTCTGCCTGCCATTGGCGGCTACACGTGCGACGTCTGCGAGGCCCCGCAAGTACGAAATCGCCCTTGACAGCGCGCCGATTCTGACATAGGGTAGAGAACAGCAGCATCGACCAGCTTCAGAGTTACACCTGTCGACGGACTTGTCCGTTGATTCCACAATTCCGCACTTTGCACGCCATACCGGAGCTTTCCGTGCGATGCAGGGCTGCCGCCATTTCCGAGCGAACGAGCGTGGTGCTCTGCAGATAGCACGCTACTCCCCCAACAGTGAGGAATCACCGATGACGCGAGCCACGATTGGAATGCTGGGCGCCGGCTTTGTCGCCAATGTCTACATGGAGTCGCTGCGCTATGTGCGCGACTGCGATGTGGTCTCCTGTTTCTCACAGCGCGGCGGAGATCGCCCGTGACTTCGCACAGGCCTGGGAGATCCCACACCATACCGCGTCCATCAATGAACTGATCCAGCATCCGGACGTCGATCTCGTCGTCGTCGCCGTGCCGCATCACCTGCACGCCACCGTCGTGCCGCAAGATTGCCGCGGAAGGCAAAGCCGTCATCTGCACCAAACCGTTGGGCCGGAACGCAGAAGAAGCGCGCCACTGCCTTGACGCGGTCGAGAGCCGCCGGCGTCTGGCACGGCTACGCAGAATCGCAGGTATTTGATCCTTCCACCGTACGCGTGAAGGAGTTGGCGGACTCGGGAGCGCTGGGCAAGATCTACTGGGTGCGTTTCCGTGAGGCCCACGCGCAGATTCACAAGTTCGCACGCGATCCGGAGACCAATGGCGGCGGACCCATGCGCGGACTCGGTTGTCACGGCGTGGCGGCAGCGCGCTGGTTCCTCACCGGCAGAGAGCCCGTGGAGGTCTTTGCCTGGGGCGACCGCCTGGCCCGCGATGACGTGCAGGTGGAGGATTCGGCCATCACGCTGATCCGCTTCGATGACGGCTCGCTCGGCCAAGTCGAAGTCGGCTGGGGCCACAAGGCGGGGCTGGATGTGCGTGCCGAGATTCACGGCACCGACGGTTACGTTGCCACCGACGTAACCGGAGAGACAGGGATACACGCCTTCACCACGAAACCGGCCGGCTACGTAATTGAGAAGGCCGGCATCGACGTTGGCTGGACGACGCCGGCCCCCCACGAGTTCATCACGTACGGGTTCCACAACGCCATGGACCATCTCATCCATGCCTACTCTGGACGACCGCAAGCCGTGGCAGGATTTTCATGACGGTTTGATGGACAACGCCATCATCGACGCGGCCTACCGGTCCATGAAGAGCGGCGTGTGGGAAAGCTGGTGATTCCGGAATCGTAGTGGCTCCGGGAAAGACAATGAGGTGAGTCGCCAAGGAGGTGCATCCGGACACAGGGCGACTCGGCGCGAACTTTGGCACAGGTTGGACAGCGACGCGATGGACGTGATGGATGATCGACTCTTTTGCTTCTGCAACATAGCCAACAGGAGAGACGGAGAATGACTGCACCAAGAGATCGCAACATGAGGAATTTGAGCCGGCGAGACTTTCTGAAGATAGCCGGCGCGGGCGGGGCCACGCTGGCGCTTGCCGCCTGTGCTGCTCCTGTCGCCGCGCCGGCTGGCGACACAGGTGAGGCCGCCGCGCCGAGCCTCGAAGGGCAGAAGATCAAGGCGCTGCTTGAGCGACTTCAGCTTCTCGCAGTTCATCGACGAACAGTCGCCCGCCTTCACGGAGATGACGGGCATCGAGGTCGAAGTCGAGCGCGTGACCTTCCCCATCATGCTCGACCAGTCCGAAATTGAGCTCTCTTCGGGAAGCTCGAACTATGACGTGATGTGGCAGGTCTTCATCAAGGCGCAGCGCTGGATGCGGGCCGGCTGGTCCACGGCGCTGGATGAGTACATCGCCAGCTCCAACTTCGACATGACCGACTTCATCCCGTCCACGGTCGACGCCATGACGTGGGAAGGCGCGATCTACGGCATCCCCTTCCTGGCCGAGTCCACTCAGATGATCTACCGCAAGGACAAGCTGGACGAGGCCGGGCTGGAATATCCCAAGACATTCGACGAATTGGAAACCGTGCTGGAAGCCACCCATGCGCCGGAGGACTTCTACGCCTACGTGATGCGCACGGAGCCCAACGGCGTCCATTTCCCCTTCCCCATCTGGATCCAGGGCTACGGCGGCAACGTCTTCCGCGACCCGCCCAACGACCTGACGCCGACGCTCAACACGCCGGAAGCGCTGCCGCTACCGAGGACTTCACCGGCAAGATCATGCGCTACAGCATCGCCGGCTCGCAGATCTATGGCACGCCGGACTGCCAGAACGCCATGGCGCAAGGATTGGCAGGCATCTGGGTGGATGCGCTGGGCATCTTCTCGCCCATCACCAACCCGGAAACAAGCAAGGTGGCGGACATGGTGGAGATCGCGCTGCCCCCGGCTGGGCCGGCCGGACAGTTCCCGCAGATCGCCACGCATGGCCTGCAGATTCCGGCAGGGTCCAAGAAGAAAGACGCGGCCTGGGAGTTCATCGCCTGGGCCACCAGCTATGACTTCATGTTCCAGGCCATGATGGAGGCGGCGTACAACGCGGTCAATCGCAAGTCGATCCTGTACTTCGCCCGAATATGCCGAGAAGTTCAACAAGGGCGAGTCCAACATCGGCCAGTTCGTAATCGAATCGCTGGCCCTCTCCGAGGCGGCCTACCGCGTCGTGCCGGAGTTCCCGGAAGTCGGTGCACGCATGGGCCAGGCCGTCGGCGAGATCATCTCCGGCCAGAAGAGCGTGCAGGAGGCCATGGATTCCTGCCAGGCGGACGCGGAACAGATCATGATCCAGGGCGGTAACGAGATATCCGTCTAGGCCAGCGCACGCGACTGCACGGGCGGTGGAAACCCCGTCCGTGCAGTCGCTCGATTGAACTATGCCGATCAACCATCCACTGCACGCACCATGAGCGATTCGACTGACGTATCCCCACCCATCGCCGCCGACGCCCTCGTGGATTCGTCGAGAGTGGGCGCGCCTCCAGCAGCCGAACCCGAATATCAATTGGAAGAGACAGCAAGCCCGCTTCTTCCGATACATGCTCGCGCCCAGCGTCATCCTGTTGACGCTGATCACGATCCTGCCGGTGATCTTCCTCTTCGCGACCAGCTTCACGTCCTGGGACCTCTCGCGGCCCGGCTCGCTGCAGTTCATCGATGTCCAGAACTACGTGCGCATCTTCACGAAGGATGACCGCTTCTGGAATTCGGTGATCGTGCAGCTCAAGTTAAGCCTGTTGACCGTGCCGGCACAGGTGGTGCTCGGGCTCGCGCTGGCAGTCTTCCTCAAGGAGCGCATCAAGACCCAGTGGATGGTTGAAGTCTCGCGCAGCACGCTGCTCATGCCCATGGTCATTCCGCCCATCGTCGCGGCGCTGATCTGGAAGATCATCTTCACGCCGCCCGTCAGTATCTTCAGCTATGTCTCCGTGAAACTGGGCCTTGGCCCGCTGGACTGGCTGGGCCATCCGGACCTGGCGCTGGTGGCTATCGCCATCGCCGGCATTTGGGAATTCTTCCCCTTCAGCTTTCTTCTGCTCTACGCCGGTCTGATCTCGCTGCCGGAGGAGCCGTACGAGGCAGCGCTGGTGGATGGAGCGACTCGCTGGCAGACCTTTCGCCACATCACGCTGCCCATGATGATGCCGACCATCAACATCGTGCTGCTCTTCCGCATCATCGACAGCATCCGCGCCTTCCCGCTCATCTATGTGATGACCCAGGGCGGGCCCGGGTTCGCCACCGAACCGACAAACTTCTACGCCTATACGCAAGCCTTTTCCTACACGTATATCGGCTACTCTAGCGCAATGATCGTCGTGGTCCTCGCCTTCACCATGGTACTGACCGGATTGGCGCTCAATCGCATCACTTGGCACCGGGGAGCAGTCTCCTAATGAAGGCAGAACAACAGGCCGCCGCAAGCCACGCGCAAACACAGTACGCCGGGTACCGCTCGGTGCGTCTGCGCAAGGCGCATCTCCAAGTCATGGATCTTGCGGCGCTGCTAGCCATCGTGTTGGTCGTGTTGTTGCCCATCCTCTGGCTCGTGCAGATGTCGTTCCGCACACAACTTGCGGTGTTCGAAATGCCGCCGCCGCTGCGTTCCGGGTGGACGCTCAACAACTACGTGAAGATCGCGGACACGCCCTTTTTTCGCCACCTCTTCAACAGCCTCTTCGTCAGCACACTGACCACGGTCTTCGCCCTGCGCGTTCGGCGCGCCGGCAGCGTACGCCATCTCACGTCATCGCTTCCGGCGGGAAGCCGTCATCACCTTCTGGATCCTGCTGGCCCGTCTCGCCCTGCCCATCGGCTTCGCTCTGCCGCTGTTCCGCATCTTCTCCAAGATCGGACTGATCAACACCTACCCGGGCATCATCCTCGCCTACCTCACCTTCACCGTGCCGCTCGTCATCTGGATTCTGCGCCCGTTCCTGGACAACATTCCCATCGATATGGAAGAGGCCGCCGTCGTGGATGGCGCATCAAATCTGCAGGTCTTCTTCCGGGTGGTGGTTCCCCTGGCCGCACCGGGCCTGGTATCGGTCGGCATCCTCACCTTCATCATGACATGGATCGAGTTCTTCTACGCGCTGATCTTCACGCGCGGCGACATGATGACGGCCCCCGTGGGCGTGGTGAACTTCCTGCGCTACGAGGGCTGGGATTGGGGATTGATCACCACATCGGGCGTGATCATCATGGTGCCGGTGATCCTCTTCTCACTCTTCACGCACCGCTATTTGATCAGTGGCTTGACCGCAGGCGCGGTGAAGGGGTAGGGCTGCGCAACGAGACATACTGGGGCAGTGCTGCGTCTCAAGCGCCATGGGACGGGGCCTATACGCGAGGTCAGATAGGTCACGAACGTTTCCAAATGAACCGCGGGTCAAGGAAACCGTCAAGTGGTTTGACGCCAAGAAGGTTTCGGATTCTTCGCGCCTGATGCTGGCGCTACCGATGTGTATGTCAATCGGAAGAATCTATTGGTCGGTACAGACCTGAGCGAGGGCGATCGAGTAGAGTTCGTCTGTAGACAAGGGAACAAAGGTTCGTGGGCCGCCTACGTCAGGATCTCGGAGTGAGTTCATAGTTGGTATGGTGGAGACGCTCTTCTATGTTGACATATTCTGAGCAAGGCATGAGAAATCTCGCGCCGCTCACCAGTGGAGATCACGTATACACCCATGTTTGACATAATAGGCTGGTCCCGCGAAGTTCTGAGGACGACCCCCGACCGCTGGCTGCAACTCACGCGCACTCTGCCCGACGAGTTGCTCGCACGCCCACCCGCGCCCGGCGAGTGGTCGGCTCTAGAGTGCCTGCAACATCTGGTAGACACGGAGCGGCAAGTGTTCCCGGCTCGCGTTGGCCACCTGCTGGCAGGCCGCGATTTCCCCGCCTTCGACCCGGACGCACAGGGATCCACGCCGGCGGTGCAATCGGATCCCGTTGCGCTGGCGCAGGAATTCGCCGCCATGCGCCCACAAAGCCTGGCGCTGTGGGACAAGCTCTCAGAGAGCGACCTGGACCGCACGGCGCGTCATAGCGAGTTAGGCGTGGTGACGCTGCGCGAGCTGCTGAACGAATGGGCCGGCCACGACCTCATGCACACAGTGCAGGCCGAGCGCGCGTTGATGCAGCCCTTCATCGAGGGCTGCGGCCCGTGGCGAGAGTACTTCACGGATCACAACGCCGGCAGATAGACCCTATCGCAGTCTCCCGCTTCGGGAAAACACATAGATAAACAAGGGCTGGGCGGCAAGCGTCCAGCCCTTGCCTTTGCGCGCCTTGCGCGCCCCGGCACTGGTCCGAATGCCCGGCGAACCACATTTGGTCAACATCTGGCCAATTGGCCGGCCAGTCTTCTGGTACGGTAGGGCGGAACGCTAGGGCAACGCTCGCAATGGCGCTATGGACGCAGGATCACCGCTCCACGCAGCAGCTACGTGAGCGTATCGGAGAAGCGCCAACACAGGAATGGGAGGAAATCGTATGCGATCTGTAACGCACCGCACCTATCTAGTCGTCCCGCTGGCCATTGCCGCGGTCGCCGTTGCCGTGCTGCTGTTCGGCATGGGCAGCTTCACGCCCACAGCCGAGGCCGCGACCGACGCTGATGTGTGTTTCGCCACGCCAGACGGCGGCACTACGGTGTACGCGAGCAGCACGTTCACCGCTGTACAGGCAGCCGTCGACCATCTCGGCGCGGCAGGCGGCACTGTGCTCATCGCGGGCGCGTGCGCCGGCGTCCAGGAGCGCAGTGCAACGCTGCAGACAGTGTATATCGACGCGCCCATCACGCTGCGCGGCGGCTACTCGCCGCCGAACTGGGTCGATTCCGACCCGGCGGCGAATCCGACCGTGCTGGATGCACAGGGGTCAGGTCGCGTCATCTTTGCAACGAAGCGTCTCCGTCTGGAGAATCTCGTGATACAGAACGGACTGTCACCCGGTTCCGGTGACGGCGGAGGCATATACGCAGTAGGATCGCCCGGCGAGCTGGAACTCGAGCACACTGACATCGTATCCAACTCCGCGGGAGGTGGAGGCATCGGAGGAGGCATCTTCTCCGAGAGAGTCACAGTGGTGGGCGGCACTATCAAGCAGAATGACAGTACAGCCATCGTGGCCGAAAGTATCGTGATGTCGGGTACTTCAGTCGAAGAAAACACAAGCGGCGGCTTGCTGGCCGGTGACGCGCTCACAGTATCGCATTCGACATTCATCAGCAATACCGGCCCGGGGGGGTGGTCTCAGGGAAACGCGCGGGTGACAGACAGCCACTTCGAGAACAACCGGAATGGGCTCGTAGATGGTGGTGGACTCAGCGTCGATGGCACGCTGTGGATATCCGGCAGCACGTTCCTGGGCAACTCAACCACCTATAACGGAGGAGGTATCGCGGCTGGCGAGGGACTAATGATGACTGGTACTCTCGTCATTGGCAATTCAGCACGTGTCGGTAACCCTGGATTTGATTTCGGAGGCGGCGGGATATCCGTCCGAGACGCGACGATACTCGATAGCCGGGTGGAGCACAATCAAAGCCAGGCAGCAGGTGGTGGCATATATGCGGAAGGAAACCTAACACTGAGCGGAACGTCTGTTTCGAACAATCTGGCAGGATGGGGAGGTGGAGGCACCTATGCTTCTGGCAACATTGCGTTGACCGATACACTCGTCCTCAGCAATACTGCCGGATATTACGGTGGCGGCGTCCAGGCTTCTATCGCACGCATTGTCACTAGCCAAATTAAGAACAATCGGTCCGATTCCTCCGGAGGTGGCGGTACTGCCACACAATGGAACACGACTGTCATCAACAGCCTGTACGAGAACAACGAAACCACAGGCGATGGCGGCGCCATCTATTCTGCTTTTGGTTCAGTTGCGGTCACCGAATCCGTTATAACAAACAACCGAGCGATCGGCGCCAGCTCGTATGGTGGCGCCATCTCAGCAGATGACGTGACGATTGACGCGAGTGTGCTAGAGCGGAACCGCAGTGAACTCTCAGGCGGAGCTCTGTACAGCTATCGAAACGTGGATGTCACGAACAGCGATCTGTCTGGCAACGTTGCTTCCGTAAACGGGGGCGCCATTTCGGCTCAGGGCTCCATGTACCTCGTCAATACGATGTTGAGGGGAAACACAGCCGGCGGCAATGGCGGAGCGACGGTTTCCGGAAACGTCGAGATGGTCAACGTAGCGGTTGCAGGCAACCATGCTGGCATCGGCGGCGCAGTTCATGTGCTCACGGGTGGAACTGGCGGTGGCAATCTAGCGGTCGACAACAGCATACTGTGGGACAACACGCCGGCGCAGTTCTGGCACGAGTATCCACTAAGCTCGAGCAGCGTTGACAAAAGTATCATCGAGGGCGGCGCGTTCGGCAGCATCGACGAGGACCCGCGCTTCGTGCGCGTTCCCGATCTCAGCCACTAGCGATCTCGGCGACCTGCGCCTGCAGCACGACTCACCCGCCATCGACGCGGGCGATGACGGCCGTGTGCCCGCCTCCGCAATTACCGACATCGACGGCAACCCGCGTCTGTTCGATGTCACGCTCGTGGCCAACAACGGGGCCAACGTCGTGGACATGGGCGCGTATGAGTATCCGCAGCAGGTGACGCTGCCAATCGCCGATACGGGCGGACCGTACACTGCTACGGAAGGCGCACCGATGCCCCTCGATGGTAGCGGTTCGGTGGCTGCGGCGGGGCTCGTGGAGTATGCGTGGGACTGCACGAACGACGGCGCGTTCGATGTCGTGTCGGGCCAACCGGCAGACAGCGCCTGCACGTATCCGTCTGACGGAAGTTACATGGTGAAGCTGCGAGTCAAGGATAGCGGCGACGAGACCAACAATGACACGACGGCAGTCACAGTCGAGAATGTGGCCCCGTCGGTTGTGGCAGCGTCCGACCAAAACGCCTTCACCGGCCAAAGCGCTTCCTTCGCACTGGGCGCGTTCACGGACCCGGGCGCAGATTCGCCGTGGTCGGTCACCGTCAACTGGGGCGACGGTAGCCCGGACACTACCTTCGAGCACACCCAAACGGGAGAACTGCCCTCGCAGGAGCATGAATACGCCGCAGGCGGCGCCTATGCAATCGTCGTGAGTGTCAATGACGGCTTGGACACGGGCAGCGACACCTTCGAGGCGACGGTGTCCGACCAGCCCCCGACGACAAGTGACGTGCAGGGCATCGTCTATGACGATAAGAATGACAACGGCACAGCCGACGACGGCGAAGGCGTCGCGGGCGCTACGGTCCAACTTCATCTCGCTACATTCGCTGCGGTCGTGGACCCCGTCGCCACAGATGAAGACGGACGATTTCGTTTCTCTAATGTACCCGTAGGCAACTATGATCTGTCTGTGATTCTGATGGGGGACTCGCAGCCTACTCACACACAGCAGCTGACCGTAGGTCCGGAAGTGATCACGGAAGTGATACCGATAGCGGTAGATACTTCGCAAGGGGTGCTGTTGCCGCACGTTCAGAAGTAGCGACAGAATCCTCCGGCCGATCAGATCGGCACACATTCGATGAGGGACTAAACGGGACATGGCTGATGCCACGTCCCGTTTAGTCCTTTGGTCGTGCAGCCCAGCAGTACGGTGTATTGTCTGCGTCAGCCGATTCTCGCGATGGGGGCGGTGACCCCCTATAATGAGAGGAGTCAGCACTGAGCCACCTATCACCGCAACGAGGAGTACATGAAATGGTCGCCATCATGCGATCGTGCGCCGGCCGCAAAGACTTCCCAGCCATCAGCGACTTCCTCTACACGCTCTACCAGCCGGAAAACCGCGACGGCAACTGGTTCCAGCCCATTTGGGAGTACGCGTACACGCATTCATTATTCGACGAGGACGCCGTCAACCGTATTGGTATCTGGGAGGACGGCGACGCAATCGTTGCCGTGGTGGTATACGAGTGGGCCTTGGGCGAGGCCTTCTTTCAGGTCCATCCGGACTACGAGTATCTGAAACCGGAGATGCTGGACCACGCGGAGTAGCAGCTCACAGGCGTGGACGACAACGGCGTGCGCTATCTGAAGGCGTACGTCAACGACTTCGACGCGGCATTCGAGGAGGTCGTTCGGTCACGCGGCTACGCGCTGCGCCCCGACTCGCACCGGCCCATGTCCCAGTTCGTCGATCCCAGACCCGTTCCCGCCTATCCGCCTGCCCGACGGCTACCGTCTCCTGAGCTTGGCCGACGACAACGATCTGCCCAAAGTCCACCGCGCGCTGTGGCGCGGTTTCAACCACCCGGGCGAACCGCCCGCCGACGGCATCGAATGGCGTGTGAAAATGCAGTCGGGACCGCACTTTCGCAAAGACCTGACCATCGTGACCGAAGCGCCCAACGGCGACTTCGCAAGCTTCGCCGGCCTGTGGTTCGAACCGGTCAACGGCTTCGGCTACGTGGAGCCGGTGGCCACGGACCCGGACTACCGGCGCATGGGGCTGGGCACGGCTGCCGTGCTGGAGGGCATTCGCCGTTGCGGTGAGTTGGGCGCGACCGTGGCCTACGTGGGCACGGACAAGCCCTTCTACCTGGCCATGGGATTTCAGAAGTTGTATACCTCCAACTGCTGGTACCGCACGTTCTGAATCGCTCGTTTGCGATATACTATCCTTGCACCCTGTCATCCGATCCCCGAACCGTGCATGCAATACCGGGTAGCGCATATCTACCAAGGCTCTTGAGGAGAAGCCATCCATGGACAGCATTCAACAGGCCGCGCCGCAACTGCTGCGCGTACCGTACCCAAGCAAGGCGACCGGCGTGGAGCGCGACTACTTCCTCTATCTGCCCGCCGGCTACAACCCTGACAGCGATGAGCTGTGGCCGGTGATCCTCTTCCTGCATGGCGGCGGTGAGCGCGGCGACGGCAAGAAGGACCTGGACTACGTGCTGCTGCACGGGCCGCTGGGCGAGGCATGGATTCAGCGCCGCGATCTGCCCTTTATCATCATTGGCCCGCAATTGCCCGTCTTTGGCATGGACGACCAAGTCGCCCTGCGCGCCGACACACCCGCGCCCCGCCGGCTGGAGGAAGGCGTTCCACCGCGCCGCGTCGATGCGCGCTCCGAGCTGCCCATGAGCCGTGAGATCAATGACGATCCCTCCGACATTCCCTACGTGACGGAGGCGTGGGGCGTAGACGGGGCCGTGCGCGGGTGGCAGGAGTGCGAGGCGGACTTGCTGGACATGGTGGACACGACGCTGCGCACGCAACGCGCCGACCCCGACCGCGTCTACCTGACCGGGTTGAGCTATGGCGGCTATGGCGCGTGGCACATGGCGGCGGCGCATCCGGAACGCTGGGCGGCCATCGCGCCCATGTGCGGTGGCGGCAACCCGGCGCTCGCCCACCGCTTGGCAGAGGGACAACTGCCCACGTGGATCTTCCAGGGCGGGCGCGATGTGCGCATCAAGCCGCAGTGGATCTATCCCATGGCCAACGCAATGGAGGCCGCCGGCCACAAATCTGTGCGCCTGACCATCCACGAGGACCTGACCCACAACGTGTGGACTCGCCCGTATGCCGGCGAAGACCTGTACAGTTGGTTTCTGCAGCAACGGCGCGGGCAAGGCTGACGCAGGCTGATCGAGGTACCCATGTCGATTTTGCTCTTTGTTGCTGGACTCGTCTTTCTCATCGTCGGTGCGGAAGCGATGGTGCGGGGCGCATCGCGTATGGCGGCGGCTCTCGGCATATCACCACTCGTGATCGGACTGACAGTCGTGGCCTTTGGCACCAGTTCGCCCGAACTTGCAGTTGGCATCAAGGCGGCGCTGTCGGACCAGGGGAGCATCGCCGTGGGCAACGTCGTTGGCAGCAACATCTTCAACGTCCTTGTGATCTTGGGGCTTTCCGCGGTGATTGTCCCACTCGTCGTTTCCCAGCAACTGGTACGATTCGATGTGCCCTTGATGATAGGCCTCTCCGTGCTGGTTCTTGTATTCGCCTGGGACGGAGCTTTCCGTCGTACAGACGGGCTCCTTCTGCTCACGGGTCTGGCCCTATACTTCTGGTTCTTGATCTATCAGAGCCGCCGGACGAACGCCACTCCGAATGAAGCAGTAGTTGCGCAAGAGCCGGGATCTGAGCCGGTCAAGAGCCGCTGGGTGCTCAACCTTGCTCTCGTCGCCGCCGGCTTGGCATTGCTGGTTCTCGGTTCACGCTGGCTTGTGGACAGCGCCGTATCGTTCGCTCAATACCTGGGCGTTAGCGAATTGGTCATCGGGTTGACCATCGTTGCCGCCGGCACGTCCTTGCCGGAAGCAGTCACCTCAGCCGTAGCGGCGATACGCGGTGAGCGTGACATCGCCGTGGGCAACGTCGTAGGGAGCAATATCTTCAACATCATGGGGGTGCTCGGATTTGTCTGCCTTCTTTCGCCATCGGGCATTGCCGTCCCCGACGTCGTCATCGGTTTCGATATTCCGATCATGATCGCCGTTGCCTTCGCATGCTTGCCGTTGTTCTATACGGGCGGCATGATCTCGCTGTCCGGAAGGCGCGCTGCTGCTTGCCTACTATGCAGCGTACTCTCTGTACGTGATTTTGGCAGCGACGCAACATGATGCTCTCCCCCGGTTCAGCGCCGTCATGCTCTACTTCGTCATTCCGCTCACGGCTGTCACGCTCGTGGTCCTCGCCCTACGGGAACTGCGCTACCGCAAGGGAACTCTGCCGGAGTCCAAGCGTCTCTGAACATGCCGTGCGCGCCGACGCGACGGAGGCCGCCGGCCATTTCTGCGTCCGCTGCACAGTCGCCCCACAGACAGAGTGCGGTCCGAAGGAGATGCATCACAAGAGTCGGAACCGGCAATGTAGGTTTCGGCCCTTGGCGCGCACGGGGACCCCCCATTTCCCGCGGTGGAACGACCAGTCAACGGCCCACGTCAACCATATGCGATAACTTGGTCAACCTCCGGCCAACTCAGAACCCCGAATCATGCTACGCTGGAATCGGCAGGACGTTTTTCCCGCGCCGGCGCGATACTTGGGGCACGCGGCGCTCGCCGGCATTCTCGAGCGCCGGAACATGGGGCGCGTGAAGTCGCCAGAGATGAACTGTCCTGGTGTGGGAACCGCACAGCAAGGAAGAAGGCATGCGAAGCACAGACAAGTACCTCATCATCTTTGCCATAGGCATTGTCGCGCTGATCGTCGTGGCGCTGGCAGTTGCCGCGATGCAGCCGGAAAAGACCTATTTGGAAGGAGACGGTCCCGAAGCCGTCGCGGACAACTATCTGATTGGCGTTGGAGGAGGGCGACCTTGATCGCGCCTACTCCTATCTTTCTCCCGACCTGAAAGGATATCCGCCGGATGTGCGCACATTTCGGCGCAATATCCTGCGTGATGAATACCAGTTTCCATCCGCGGACAACTCCGCGGCGATGGTCCTGGACTCCGTGGAGGTAGGCGAGGGCTGGGCCACGGCCTACGTGCGTATGACCGCCAACTACGGTGGCGGCTTGTTCGGCTTAGGCCGGCACACCGATGAGTTCGACCTGCAACTTGAACGGACCGGCGACGGCTGGAAGATTGTGGATGGCCAGCGTCTTTTCCTGTACTGCTGGGCGGCCGGTGACTGCAACTGAGAGCGCGGGTATGTGTTGGATAGGGAGGGATTATGTTTAGTGCGCGACGTGTCTACGGATATCTGGTCTCACTCGTCAGCTTTGCAGCCGTTGTCTTTGCGGCGATATCGCTGCTGCAGAAACTGCTGACGCCAAGTCCCTACGGGGGCAGTCCGGACATTGCGCTCCAGATCGCGATCCTCGTCATCGCCACGCCCATCTATCTGGGCCACTGGGTCTGGCTACAGCGCAAGGCGGATGAGGACGAAGAAGAACGCGGCGCGCTCGAGCGGCGCATCTACCTCTACGCTCTCGTCGGCGGCGCGGTCGGCGTGGCGGCCCTCAATCTCTTCGACCTGTTGCAGTGGGCGCTGGATGTTGGCGTCGTTGACGGGCGGTTGCGCAGCGCGTCTGCGTGGCAGGTCATTCTCTACTACCTGATTCCCGTCGCAGTTGCGGCCGGAACTTGGTTCTATCACAGCCAGGTTCTGCGCCGGGACCAGGACGATTTCCCCGACACGGGCGCACGCGGGTCTGTACACCGAATATATCTCTATCTGTTCTCCGCTGTCGGGCTGATTATGACCGGCATTGCCCTCGTGGAGTTGGTGCGCTGGTTCCTGTCCACGCTAGGCGATGCGCTGTTCGACGCGGGCCCGCTGGATGTAGACTTGGTGGCAGTAGTCCCACGCATGTCGGTGGGGCTGGCGCTTTGGCTGGTCGATCGGGTGAGCGCGCAGCGGCTCTTCCGCACAGGCGTTGGCGAAGAGACAGGCTCCATCCTGCGCAAGTTCTACCTGTACGCGGCCATCTTCGTGGGCGTTGCAGGCGGCGTGAGCACGGCGGCCCTGATCTTGTCGGGCATCTTCCGGTCAATGCTTGGCCTCTCGCCGGACGGTGACATTCGTAACCCGATCGCCTTGATCATCGTGTTCGCCATGCTCTGGTTCTATCACAGCCGTGTACTCAACGACGATGTGCAGGCCGCGGAAGAGACGGCGCAGCAGAACGAAATCCGGCGCATCTATCTCTACCTTCTCTCGGCCATCGGTCTCTGCGCGCTGCTCATCGGCGTCATTGGCGACGTCTCGACGCTTCTCTTCATCGTGGACGACGGTATCAGCGACTCGCATCGGGAAGCGCTGGCATACTTCTCCGCGGCGCTGATCGCGGGTCTGCCGGTCTGGATTCTGGCCTGGCGCAAGGCGCAACAGGAAGTTGCGCACGCGAACAAGACGGGCAGGCAGGCGCGCGACTCGGTGGTGCGCAAGATCTACCTCTACTTCTTTCTCCTCGTGTCGATACTCTCCGTGCTGGGCAGCGCCATCTATGTACTCTACCGCATTCTGCAGTGGTTCCTGTCCGGCGAATCCATCACACTTGTCAATGTTGCCATTCCGTCGACCATTGCCGTCGTTCTGCTCATTGTATGGGTCTATCATCTGAACGTGCTTCGGTCGGATCGACGACAGTCCGCGCAGGATGAGGTGCGCCATCTCACAGATATCCGGCTGGCCCTGGTGGCATCACGCGGGAGTCTATTTCCTTGCACGCCATCGCTGATCGGTTGCGCAGCGCGGCGCCGGGTCTGGACATCCAACTGCTGCAGGCCAGCGATCTGGCCCATGACCGTACGGAAGAACAGGCGACCGCCGTCGCGGAACTTGAGCAGGCGGAGGTCATCGTGGCCCCGTGGACGCTGTTTGTACGCAATGGCGATGCAGCACAGCGCAGCTTGGCCGTCGCCGTGGCAAACAGCACAGCCCAGAAGATCGTGTTGCCGGCGACCGATCCCGCCTGGCACTGGGTAGGCCTGGAAGAGCAGACCGTCGACGAGATTGCGGATGAAACGCTGAAGATGCTGAAGAGCGTCGTGGCAGGCGAGGAGATCAGGAACCGGCGCCGCTTGGGGTGCGGTGCAGCTGCCTTGATCATCGCCGGGGCCATTGTACTGGTGTACGTTCTCACCGGCCTGTTCGGTATTCTGACTTCAGGCTTCTAGCCGTCAGACAGGTCGGGGCCGCCTGCCTTGAGTGGGAGACGCACTCATGCCCCATAGGCAGGGCTAGGGCGGCGGACGATTCCGCAGCGCATGGGTGTTCTCGGAGCGGCTGAGAGCTGTCCTCAATGCCGTCCGCGTAGACCAGAAAGAACAAGGCCGGCATACGCGTTGGCAATTCTTGCGTGCGCAGCTGTGGAGGATGGTGGCAGTGAACCATGTTGAAGCATGCGTTTCGAGTTCCCAACCGGCTTGGGACAAAGTTCCCACCGATGCAGGACGCCAGTCCGGTGACAACAGGACGTGTTGTTGCTACACTATGCGGCATCTCACTGTATGTTGCGGCGCTCCCGCACCGTGCGCCGCAGCAATATCAGGTAGAAGGGAGGAACCGACGTGAACCGGTCTACGAACTACACGATCGCGGCAATCCTGCAAGCGGTCCTGAGCATCATAAACATCGTCGGTGCGCTGGTCTTCCTGCCGCGCGGCGCCGAAGCGCTGAACAATAGCGGCGATTCCCCGCCCTACGTAGTGTTGATGCTTGCGCTCGTTGTCGGCGTGTTGGGCCTGGTATCGGCCTGGGGCGTTTGGAAAACCAAGCGCTGGGGTGTAATCTTGACTATCCTGTTACGGGTGGTGGATGGGATGGCCGCGCTCCCCGGCATGATTTTTGCGCCGACGTCTCTGCTGCTGATTCTCTCGACTGGCGGCGTGATCGCTAGCGTCGTCATTATCGGACTGTTGCTGTGGCCCAGGCCGCGTCAGCAGGCAACAGAATCGGCGTGAATGGCTCTGAACTGTCCTGTCGCCTGGACGCTCTAGGAGAGTACTCGGATTCTTTGATGACGTGGCCGGATGCTCAGACACTGCGCCAGCTCTTTCACAGGCCGGATGCCCAACGACGCAGGTTCCATTGGGCATCCGGCCTGGAGTTCGACGCGCTGCTGGGTAGCATCCTGCTATACAGCATCCTCGCCTTCGCCATAGCCGGGGTCTACGTGACCGTCATCTTCCTCACCACGCTGCCGTACGGTGCGCCGCGTGAGGAGTTGAGTCCACTCTGGTGGCAAAATCTGTTGGCGCTGATTCTCGCCATTTTGATCGTTGCACTGTTGTACAGGCCTCTGCGTCGCGGCGTGAGCCAGGTGATCTATGGTCAACACGACGACCCCTACGCCATCATCGCCCAGCTCAACCAGCGCTTGGAAGCCAGCCAGCCGCCGCAAGCGATCCTGGCATCCGCCGCCGAGACCATCGCTGGTTCGCTGAAGCTAGCCTATGTGTGCATCGAAGCCCGCAACGGTACGCAGACGCTGGCCGCCGAGTACGGTACGATCCCTGCCGGCGCCGACGCGATCCCGATCCCGCTTGCATACCAGGGCGCACCGGTCGGTGAACTGCGCGTGACGCCCCGGGGGACAGGCGCCGCGTTTCATGGCGTGGACCTCAAGCTGTTGAATGAGCTGGCGCGCCAGGTGGCGATTGCACTCTACGCCACCCAAGTGACAGCCGAGTTACAGGCCTCGCGCGAATCGATCGTGACCGCGCGGGAGGAAGAGCGTCGCCGTATCCGCCGCGATCTACACGACGGGCTGGGTCCGGTGCTCTCCGCGCTGCAGTTGCAGCTTGGCGCGCTGCGCGCTGTTGGTGCGCCAGGATCCGGACCGTGCGGAGCTGCTGGCCGGCGAGCTGCGCGACGACCTGCGGACGGCCACGGGAGAAATCCGGCGTCTAGTCTATGATCTGCGGCCGCCCATGCTGGACGAGTTCGGGCTGGCAGGCGCAATCCGCACGCTGGGAGCGTCGGTTCCAAACGTAGCGCTCACGGTGGAGACGCCGGAGCCAATGCCGGCGCTTTCCGCCGCGCAGGAGGTTGCGGTCTACCGCATTGCCACGGAAGCGGTGCATAACGTGATCAAACATTCGGGCGCGGACTGTTGCGCAGTCAAGATCGAATTGACCGGCGGCCAGATCGTCCTGTCCATCAGCGACAACGGTTTCGGGCTGCTGCCGGGACAAGCGGAAGGCGTGGGCTTCGCTTCCATGCGCGAGCGCGCCGGTGAGCTTGGCGGCGGCGTTTCCGTCGCATCGTCTGCCGGCAAGGGCGCCACGGTAACGGCCCGCATCCCCTACGTGTCGCCACTGCAGCGAGGGGATACCGGCCATGAATAACGGATTGAGCATCTTGATCGCGGACGACCACCCGCTCTTTCGCAAGGGGCTGCGCACACTGTTGTCGACGATCCCCGAGGTGACAGTCGTGGGAGAGGCGTCTTCGGGCAACGAGGCGATCTCCACTGCGGCCGAGCTCCAGCCGGACGTCGTGCTGATGGACTTGCAGATGCCGAACGGGAGCGGACTGACCGCCATCCGGCAGATCGTGCGTACGAGTCCGCACATTCGCGTGCTGGTGTGCACCATGTTTGAGGATGACGATTCCGTGTTTGCGGCCATGCGCGCCGGTGCGCGCGGCTATGTGCTGAAGGATATGGACGACGAGCAATTTGTGCGCGCCATCATGGCCGTGGGCAACGGTGAGGCAATCTTCAGCCCGGCCATCGCCGCGCGCATGGTGACCTTTTTCGACGCGCAGCCGGCCGCCCCCGCCGAAGTATTCCCCGAGTTGACCGAGAGCGAGCGCAATGTGCTGCGCTTGATGGCCCGGGGCGAAAACAACGAGGCCATCGCGCATCACCTAGCCCTCAGCCAAAAAACGGTGCGCAACTACATTAGCAACATCTTCAGCAAACTACAGGTGGCGGACCGGGCGCAGGCCATCATCCGTGCGCGATCGGCAGGATTGGGTACCGGCGACGGGGAGAGTGCGGGCCGCTGAGCGCATTGCGCGGCGGGAGCGAGAGGGCGAGCGGGTGAGGGGGTGACCAGGCGAGGGGGCGCCATGGCGGCGGAAGTCGGCGCGAGGGCGCCTCTTCTGCAGGACGGTGTTCAACCGCCAAGGTGGAATGGTTGTCCAGGTCTACGCGACCAAAAGGCTAGACAGCTAAGGGACACCACAACGAAAAGAGGGCCGGCGCATGCGCCGGCCCTCTTTGTTGTCAGCTACGACATTGTCAGCTATTGCTGAAACCCAGCGCGGTGCGCTAGACCTTCGTCACCTTCGAGGCGGACGGGCCCTTCGGACCCTGCTCGATGGAGAACTCGACGCGGTCGCCTTCCAGAAGGCTGCGGTATCCGTCGGACTGGATCTCGCTGTGATGTACGAAGACGTCGTTGCCGCCCTCGCGTGCGATGAAGCCATAACCCTTCTGATCGTTGAACCACTTGACGGTGCCAGTGAATCGTTCGGTGCTCATTGTTGGAAAACTCCTCGTTTCCTAGATCCTACTACTCATACTGCTTACAATTACAAAACGTCGTCGTTCCCCAACAAACGGCAAAAACGCTACATCGACAAGCAAGTCGGGCAGCGCCTTTGGGCAACTTGATCAGAACTTGCAACATCTTGCGAGCGTAGAATAGCACCGGCTGCGTACTGTGTCAAATCGCGTATGCGTCGAATGCGCATTATCCACACCGATACGTGCGGATTCTGCGCCGCGCATCGTTTCCGCTCAATACTTCACGCCTCCGGCCCCCGGCACGCTTTGCGCCAGGTTGCGGATCATGTGCGAAAAAATCACTCCGTGCAGTGGGTAGATGCCGTACCAATAGACCAGCCCCAGCAGGCCCCGCGGCGCAAAGTAGGCCGTCTGCACCAGGTCGGTCTGGCGTCCGTCTTCCGCCGGGATGGCCTCAAACGCAAGCCAGGCCCGTCCTGGAACCTTCATCTCCGCGCGCGCAGCAGGATCGAGCGCCCGGGACGCACCCGCTCCACGCGCCAGAAGTCCAACGCATCGCCCTCGCGCAAATCCTCGGGATGCCGCCGCCCTCGGCGCATCCCCACGCCGCCCACCATGCGATCCAGGATGCCCCGCAACTCCCACAGCCAATTGAAGGCCGGCCAACCGCGTAGACCGCCGATGCCTGCGAACACACGGTAGACCGCCTGTGGCCGCGCGTCGACGCGTAGCTGCCGCCGCTCGATCAGCATTCCCTGCTCCTGCGTGAACAACACCGGCGGCAGGTCACCCATGCTGGATGCCAGCGCATCGCTCCAAATCGTCTCAATATTGCCGGCGCGGATGTGCTCCAGAGCCAGGCGCACGGCCTCCTGAAAACCGAGAGGATGGATATCGGGGAAGAGTTCGCGCGCCGCCGTATCGTCGACAAGTAGCTCATTGTGGAGGCCGAGGATCAGCGGGCGAGCGATGCCCACGGGCACGGGCGTCATCCAGTGTACCCAATGCGAGGAGAGGCCCGGCGTCAACATGGGCACGGGGATCAGCCAGCGCGTGAGTCTGCGCTCGCGGGCGTAGGCGTACATCATGTCGGCGTAGGTGAGCACGTCCGCGCCGCCGACCTCGATGATGCGGCCCGCGCTTTCGGGCGCGGTGAGCGTGCTGATCAGATATTGCAGGATATCGCGGATGGCGAGGGGCTGGCTGCGGGTGAAGACCCAGCGCGGGCAAATCATCACCGGCAGGCGCTCCGTCAGATGGCGCAGCATCTCGAACGAGAGGCTGCCGGAGCCGACCACCATTCCGGCGCGAAACTCGGTCACAGGCACGCCGCTTCGTCGCAGGACTTCGCCGGTCTCCTGGCGCGAGCGCAGGTGCTTGGAGAGGTTGGCCGACGGGTCGCCCAGCCCGCCCAGATAGATGATGCGCTGTACGCCCTGCATGGCGGCCACCACGCCGAAATTACGCGCCGACAGCCGGTCGCGCTCGCCGAACTCGCCGCTGCCGCCCATGCTGTGGATTAGGTAGTAGGCCGCATCGACGCCCTGAAGGACCGGAACCAGGGACGCGGGGTCCAGCGCATCGCCGGATACGATCTCCACGTCGTCCACCCACGGCCGCCCGCGCAGGCGGTCCGCGCCGCCGCGCACCAGCACGCGCACACGATAGCCCTCTTCCAGCAGGCGGGGGACCAGCCGCCCGCCCACGTAGCCGGTGGCGCCCGTGACGAGGACCGTAGTGGATGAGGGTGATATGGATTCGACCACGCCCGAAACAGACTCGCTCATTGGTTTGCCTCCTACTCCTATTGTAGCGCAGGACGGGTTGTGGGCCTATGCGCGGGATCACAGTCGGCGTTGCCTGGCCCATCTACCTGTGGCACACTGGACACACAACAGTGCCGATCCCGTACCGGAGCCCACAGTGACCATCCAAACCCCTGATCCCACTGCCATTCCTCTTGGACTTCTGACAGAATTGATCAAACAAGTGATGGGCGAGGCTGTTGATACCCTCGTGCCCCCCGTACAGTCTCGGATCAACCAGGCCTATCACTTTGCGCACGACGTTCTGATCGAAACCACCGCGTCGTGTGTGCGGCAGGCGTACGTCGAAAGCCCTGCCCCCGGCGAACTCGCCATTCAGGTGTCGAACGCCCAAACTGTAGTGCAACACATGTACGAGGACGAAGGCGCACGCGACGCGTGCATCTTCGCCGCAGCGACAGTATCGTTGGACCAGGCCCGCTTGCCCCTCGACACTGAGCCGCTGCGCCTGGCCTTTGATCGGGCCGGCGGCGGGCAAGAGTTGAGCGAGATTCCCGTGTCGGTCACGGGCGCGTCGTTCGGGTTGAAGGAGTTGCGGCCCGCATTCGATACGTTTGTACGCAGACTGGCGACGCTTCTAGAGGAAGCTGCCGAGAAGAACTCTGATCTGCGCGGCTGGCTGGAGACCGTGCGCGGGGCGCGCGACAGACGGCAGTTGACACGTTGCTGGAGGAACAGATAGGTCTGCTCCAGGACTTGAATCGCGATTTCAACATCCATCGCGCCGAAGCCACTTATCTCCCCCACGACCTGCGCGACCAGCATGAAGGCTTGCTGGCAGACTACCGCCAGTATTTCGGCGGCCGGGATGAGGAGCTGGCTGCGCTCGGCGAATTCATCGAACAAGAGACGTGCGGCTACTACCTTGTCACGGGCGAATCCGGCTACGGCAAGTCGGCATTGCTCGCCAACTGGATCGGGCGCGCCGAGGAGAACGGCTACCACGTCGCCTATCATTTCATCCGCCGCGACCGCGACAACGCCGGACTCGTCAACACACTGCAGACGCTGTGCCAGCAGCTTGCCGCCTTCCACAGGCTGGCCGGTCGTTTGCCCGACGCGCCGAACCGCCTGCGCGTGATCTACCGCAAGATGCTCAAGCTGATGCCGCAGGGCAATCGCCGTCTCGTCGTGGTGCTGGACGGACTGGACGAGGCGCAGGGCTGGGAGCCGGCTCGCTACCGCGAGGACCTCTTTCCGCCGCTGCCGTGGGGCGTGTACGTCGTCTTCTCCGCGCGGCACCATGTACCGGCGCGTCTGGCCCGACGAATGCGGTCTGACCCAGCCTGGGGCGACGTTTGATTCTCGCAAACCAGATGAGTCTCAAGACCTTCGGCGCGCGCGAGGTGCGGCAGTTGCTCACCAAGTCGCTGGCCGGCAAGGCGGATTGGGCGCTGACGGACCAGGCCATCCGCTTTAGCGGCCGAGAAATCGGAGGGCGAGCCTTTATACCTGGTCGAATTGATCCGCGACATTCTGGCCGCGGATGGCGTGGAGTCGATGGAGCAACTGGCTGTGCGGCCCAAAGGCGTCAGTGCCTATTTGCAGGCGTGGTACGACGACCTGCGCACGTTCGGCAAGGGTCCTGAAGCCAGAGCCTTGCTCGGCTACCTGTACGCGGCGCTCGGCCCGATGCGGCCGGAGGAACTCATCGACATCGATGCGGACGACGGTCTTGACGAGATGGAGTTCGACGACGCCCTGGAGCTGATCAACCGCTACGTGACGGGGGACGACGAAGAAGGCCTGTCTCTGACGAATGAGCGCTTTCGTATGTGGCTGGAAGATGAGCACCTTCCCAAATCGGCAGAGCGGTATCGTAGCGCATTGCTGCGCTATTGCGCTGTCCAGCGGGGCGACAGCCGCTACGCGCTCCTCCACTACGCCCGGCACCTGTACGAGTTGGAACGCTACGACGACCTCTATGCGCTGGTCGACCACGAGTGGCGGGATGCACACCGCACTCATTTCGGCAGCCTGCGTTATTTTGCCGGCAACGTGGACCTTGTCATGCAGGCTGCGCAGAAGGAGCCCATCCACTGGCCGCAGTTCATCCGCGGCTGCCTGCTCTACGCACGTGCGATTTCGCAAGCAGGCAACATACCGGACGAATTGCTCAGCGTCCTGGCCCAACTGGATCGCGCAACGGAGGCCGTAGGCTACGTCATGCTACGCAAGTCGCCAGAGCAACAGGTGGCAGGCTACATGGCCGTCGCCGCCGGCCTGTTGGCGAGCAATGACCAAGGAGGAGCGCGCATTCAACTGGAACAAGCCCGGCAGGTGGCCGAGAGCATCGAGGACCCGTACGCGAAAGCGAGTGCGCTGGCGGGCGTGGCGAGCGCCCTGGCCGCCACCGATGCCCAACAAGCCCGGCAGGTGGCCGAGAGCATCGAGAACCCGTACGCGAAAGCGCGTGCGCTGGCGGGCGTGGCGAGCGCCCTGGCCGCCACCGATGCCCAACAAGCCCTGGCCGCCACCGGTGGCCCAACAAGCCCGGCAGGTGGCCGAGAGCATCGAGAACCCGTACGCGAAAGCGAGTGCGCTGGCGGGCGTGGCGAGCGCCCTGGCCGCCACCGATGCCCAACAAGCCCGGCAGGTGGCCGAGAGCATCGAGAGACGCGGTACGCGAAAGCGCGTGCGCTGGCGGGCGTGGCGAGCGCCCTGGCCGCCACCGATGCCCAACAAGCCCGGCAGGTGGCCGAGAGCATCGAGAACCCGTACGCGAAAGCGAGTGCGCTGGCGGGCGTGGCGAGCGCCCTGGCCGCCACCGATGCCCAACAAGCCCGGCAGGTGGCCCCAACAAGCCCGGCAGGTGGCCGAGAGCATCGAGAACCCGTCCGCGAAAGCGTGTGCGCTGGCGGGCGTGGCGAGCGCCCTGGCCGCCACCGATGCCCAACAAGCCCGGCAGGTGGCCGAGAGCATCGAGAACGCGTACGAGAAAGCGAGTGCGCTGGCGGGCGTGGCGAGCGCCCTGGCCGCCACCGATGCCCAACAAGCCCGGCAGGTGGCCGAGAGCATCGAGAAACCGTCGGAAAGCGCGTGCGCTGGCGGGCGTGGCGAGCGCCCTGGCCGCCACCGATGCCCAACAAGCCCGGCAGGTGGCCCAACAAGCCCGGCAGGTGGCCGAGAGCATCGAGAACCCGTGACAGCGAAGCGCGTGCGCTGGCGGGCGTGGCGAGCGCCCTGGCCGCGCCGGGGCTGGCCGGACACGCCGTCGAAATGCGCTCCCTGATCGGCCCAAACAATTGAAACGTCGGCACAGGAATCCATCGACGCCCTGTGGAAAACGGTGGATGCGTCATTCCCTGGATCGGCGGTCCTGCTTTCGAGAGAAGAGTCAGTCGCCTTGGTCGATATGTTGATCAGCGACGCGACCGGATAGGCTGTTCTTCGTTGTTTCCCCTCTACTGCGCCCGATTCCCCATTTCTTGCCCCGAAGAGTCTATACTGATAATATATACTGGCTAGATACGTGACCTGCTCGGAAGCGCCGCGCTTCCCGGTAGGCAGTGAGACGGACTGCAATGAAAACCGCCAAACTGTTCCAAAACGGCCAAAGCCAGGCCGTTCGCCTGCCCAAGGAGTTCCGCTTCGAGGGCAGCCAGGTCTACATCCAGCGTGTGGGCAGCGCCGTCGTGCTCTTGCCCTACGCCACGCCGTGGGACTCTCTCTTTGAGAGCCTGGACCAGTTCAGCGATGACTATGCCGGTTCCACAAGCGCCACTGTCGCCACACGCGCCGGCGCCGGCAGCTCCCCCGATGCTGCCGGCGTTGCCCTTTTCGTCGAGACGGCCGATGAGTAGCGCATTGGCCGGCGCATGGTCGGGCGCTGGGCAAGCGGCCGGCGGCGTGGAAGTTCTCCTCGACACATCCTATTGCCTGCACTTAATTCGTACGCGGCCGCGCCATCTGCTTTCCGCGTTTGCGGAATACGGCCCGGACGAGGTGGCCGTCTCCGCGCTGACGGTGGCCGCGCTGCAAGCGCGCGCCGAGGCCAGCGGCAGCCCGCAGCAAAACCGCATGGCGCTGGAACAATTTCTCCTGCCCCTGCGCGTCGTCGAGTTCGACGCCGACGCCGCTCGCCAGTTGGCGGACGTCATCGCCTTCTGGGGTGTGCAGCCGGGCGGCGAGGCGGGGCTAGCGCAGATGCTGGCGGCCCAGGCGCTTCAACTGGGCGCCACGCTGGTCAGCGTACAGCCGCAGCAATACGCGCCTGTGCCCGGTTTACGCGTCAACGGAGCGGACGTGGCCGCGTTGCTCGACTGGCCGGAACCGCCGGGCGTGCTCCTGCAGACTCCGCTTCCTCACACGGTGCGCGAACTGCACAGCGTGTCGGGAGCCATCGTCGCCGTGGGCAGTCACGACATGACGCTCGACCTGCTGGGCGACTACCTGCACAGCCGGCATCCAGGCGTCACGCTCATTTCCGCACACGTGGGCAGTCTGGGCGGCCTGTTGGCGTTGCAGCGCAACGAAGCGCATCTGGCCGGTTCGCATCTGCTGGACGTCGAAACCGGCGACTACAACCGGACGCATATCCAGCGCCATCTTACGCCCCACGGCGTGCACGTGGTGCTGCTCGGCTTCGTCAGCCGCCAACAGGGTCTGATCCTCGCTCGCGGCAATCCCAAGCGCATCGGAAGCGTGGCGGACCTGCAACGCGACGATGTGCGCTTCGTGAACCGTCAGCAAGGGGCGGGCACGCGGCTTCTGCTGGACCACGCCCTGGACGAGTTGGGCATGGACGCCGCGCAGATTCGCGGCTACGAGCGCGAGGAGTCGTCGCATGCAGCCGTGGCCGCCGCCATCATCGGCGGTGAGGCCGACTGCGGGTTGGGCATCCAGGCAGCGGCGCAGACGCACGACTTGGCATTCGTACCGCTCTTCAGCGAGCGCTACGACCTGGTGATCCCTGTAGAGCATTACGAGAGCGAGCTGCTGGCCCCTCTGCTGGATCTGCTGCGGAATCCGTCTCCGGCGTTTCTGGGGCGGGTGGCGGCGCTCGGAGGGTATGATATGACCGACATGGGTCAAGTGTTGGCGGAGATATAGAAAACCATCGCTGTCCGGGAAGGTTTGGCCCGACTTCTACGAAGCCGGCGCTGCACGGCAGCTATGCGCAGCATCGTGTGAGGGTCTTATCGGCGAATTAACGCGCGGCTTCCTGGAGGCGCTGCGCCTCATTTTCAGTGGCGACCCGGTGCTCGGCGAAATCGTCGGGCTGTCATTGCGGGTATCGGGCATTGCGCTGGTGATCAGCGCGCTGTTGGGCATTCCGGCCGGCGTCTTCCTGGGGCTGAACCGTTTCCGCGGCCGGCGGCTGACGGTCGCCGGCGTCTATACGGGGATGGCCTTCCCGCCGGTGGTGATCGGGTTGTTCGTCTATCTGCTCCTTTCGCGCAACGGCGCGCTGGGCGGTCTCAACTGGCCGTTCATCCCGGACCTGTTCACGCCCGCCGCGATGGTCACGGCGCAGATCATCATCGCCTTTCCCCTGGTGGCAGGCTTCACCATGGCGGCGGTGGCGAGCGTAGACCCGGCGCTGCGCTTGCAGGTGCGGGCCCTGGGCGCTGTCCGAGTGGCAGATCACGTGGGCGGTGCTGGACGAGGCGCGCATCGGTGTGATCGCGGCGGTGGTGGCCGGCTTCGGCGGCATCATCTCCGAAGTGGGCGCAGTGATGATCGTCGGCGGAAATATCGAAGGGCGCACCCGCGTGTTGACGACCGCCATCGTGCTGGAGACGAGCAAGGGGAATTTCGATCTGGCGATTGCGCTGGGCATTATCCTGTTGAGCATGGCGTTCTTGACCAACTTCATCATCGTGCGGCTGCAGGGACATACGTTTGACTGAGCAGACGTACGACAGATCAAGCTTTCCGGAATAGGTGCGGACTGCCCCGAGAAGCGGATGCGAAACACGAGACAGACTCGTTCATGACTGACCAAGAGACGAAAGCAATCGTTCAGCGCGTGTCGCCGTTCGACGGTGAGCCCAGCAACGGCGCCGCGCCCGCAGCCGGCGCGCTCTTCTCCATGCGCAATGTAGTCAAGCGCTATGATGCTCGCGCCGTGCTCAACATCGAACACTTGGATATTCGTAGCGGCGAGGTCCTGGCCGTGGTGGGGCCCAGCGGTGTGGGCAAGAGCACGTTGTTGCGGCTGCTCAACTTCCTGGAGCAGCCGACCAGCGGCGCGATCCGCTTCCGCGACACGTCGTTCAACGGCGCGCAAGAAGCGCCCTTGAACGTGCGCCGCCGGGTGACGACCGTGTTCCAGCAGCCGATCCTGTTGCGGCGCACGGTGGAGGCCAACGTTGCCTACGGGTTGCGGCTGCGCGGGTTGCGCGACAGCGGTGACCAAGTCCACCAGGCGTTGCAGGAGGTGGGGCTCAGCGACCTGGCCAAGCAGCATGCGCGCACGCTATCGGGCGGCGAGGCGCAGCGCGTGGCCCTGGCGCGGGCCATGATCCTGCAGCCGGACGCGCTGCTACTGGACGAGCCCACTGCCAACCTGGACCCGTACAACGTCGGACTGATCGAGCAGATCGTCACGCGTCTCAACCGTGATCATGGTACGACCATCGTGCTGGTCACCCACAACGTGTTCCAGGCCAAGCGCATTTCCCACCGCGCAGCCTTTCTGCTTGACGGCAAGATCGTAGAAGTCGCCGACACGGAGACATTTTTCGAGTCCCCCAAAGATCCGCGCACGGGCGCATTCGTGCGCGGGGACATGATCTATTAGGGCAGGAATGTACCACCAATCACCGAATGGTCTGTTCGCAAAGTATACGAAATGTCATGCTGGGCGCAGCGAAGCATCTTTGCCCGTGTCACCCACGATCCCTCGCTCCGCTGCCGCTGTGCGGCCACTTCGTGAACGGAATGACATCCACTTGGCGAACAGACCGCCAACCGTTGTTCAACCCAACAAGATGGAGACCACGATGCGAACGAAGTACCTGTTCCCCCTGTTTTTGTTGATCCTGTTGCTCGCGGCGGCCTGTCAACCGGTGATGCCGGAAGCCATGGACACAGGCGACGAGGCCGCGCCGGCCACCGGCGAACGGATCGTGCTTGCCACCACAACCAGCACGCGCGACTCAGGCCTGCTCGACGAGATTCTGCCGCAATTCGAGGAACTGGCCGGCGTGGACGTGGACGTCGTAGCCGTAGGTACGGGCCAAGCCCTGCAGCTTGGTGAAGACGGCAACGCCGATGTGCTGCTGGTACACGCCCGCGCACGCGAAGATGCATTTATGGAAGAAGGTCATGGTGTGCGCCGCGAAGATGTGATGTACAACGACTTCGTCATCGTCGGCCCGCCCGATGACCCGGCCGGCATCGCGGGCAGCACGGACGCGGCCGCCGCGTTCGCCCAGATCGCCGAGGTGCAGGCGCCCTTCGTCTCCCGCGGCGACGATTCCGGCACGCACACCAAAGAGAAGGCCATCTGGAGCGCAGCGGGCATCGAACCCGCCGGTGACTGGTACATTTCCGCAGGCCAGGGCATGGGCGCGGTGTTGACGCTGGCCGACGAGACGCAGGCCTATACGCTTAGCGACCGCGCCACCTATCTGGCCCGCACGCTGGAGGGCACGGAGCTGGTAATCCTGACCGAGGGCGATCCGATCCTGTTCAATCCCTATGGCGTGATCGCGGTGAACCCGGAGAAAAGCCCGGAGATCCAGGCCGAGTATGCGAACCAGTTCATCGACTGGCTGGTCTCGGTGCCGACACAAGAGATCATCAGCCAGTACGGCGCGGCGGAGTTCGGTCAGCCGCTGTTCACGCCGGATTCGGAAGCCTGGCGCAGCAAGTAGATGGCGCTCTCGCCGCCGGCTTGATCGAGCCGTACACTACCCACGCCTGCGCGCAGCAAGCGCTACCCGGCTAGCCATCGTCTGGCAGGCCGGGTAGATACGGTATCGTATCTCACACGAAGTCGTTCGGCGTTGCGGTATAATGCGGTCGAGGTAGGCCACTGTCCCTAGATGTGACCTGCTTCGACCGTATGATTTCGGGGCCCAATTATTGAGTCGCGAGAATCGAAACTCACAAGACGAAAGGAAAGCGCCATGCCTATCAGTGCACGCAATCAATTGTCCGGCACCGTGACGAATGTCAAGATGGGCATCGTGACGGCGGAAGTGACGGTGGAGTTAGAGGGTGGTCAGGAAATCGTCTCCGTGATCACAGTGACGTCCGTAGAGAACCTGGGCATCGAGGTCGGTTCATCTGTCTATGCTGTGGTCAAGGCGACTGAAGTGATGCTGGCCATCGACGAGTAGGGCAGCCTTGCTCGTCAGCGGGCTCTGGTCCGCGTCGTGGAAAACGGGCCGCCGGTCGCATGCTCTATCTGCGACCGGCCGACGTCTTTCCGCCAATTGCTTCGGAACAGAAATCGCTAATAGAACTCCATCGATCCCGACTCGCTCAGATGACCGATGCGCTCCTGGCTCTCGATGAAGGCGGGATGCGAGAAGATCTCACCGCGGTTCGCCTCCCGGTCCGCCATGCTCTCTACCTCGAGTCCCTCAACCACCCTATGAAAGGGACCGC
Source organism: uncultured Chloroflexia bacterium (assembly GCA_963752485.1). Lineage (GTDB taxonomy): Bacteria > Chloroflexota > Anaerolineae > Caldilineales > Caldilineaceae > JASGTU01. Next base: position 160,948 of record CAVVYP010000003.1, on the reverse strand, counting down.
CAAGACCCGTTAGGATTCGCGCCCTGCCGTCACCTGCCAGTTTGGCGAGTTCCTCGGCGCCCGGCCCATCTTCTTGGCGACCTCGCCGGCTGTCCCCCATTTCGTCTGCATGACGATTCGCACGAGTACCATCGCTTCCTCCTTCGCGATACCTACCGCGTAGCCGCTGCATCTCCCGCAGGCGCTGGGGAAGAAAGACAGCGGCGAACCGAAATCGACATCGTGCGCGCTGCGCGAACATGCGCGGATGGCGCGACCTGCACTGTAGGAGAGCGGCGTAGTTGCGGGGAGCCATGCGCCCGGCGCGAGCGGAACGGCATGTGCGATTATCAACAGCTTTGGAATTGGGTCAAACGGCAGTGGAGGGGCATTCTCCAATGGCCAAGCCGTCCGTGCAAGAGGGCCGTTACGACGCGGCGGGCAAGCCCGCGGCGATGTCGTACATTCTCTCCGAGAACGCCTTCATTTCTTGCTGGATCGGCTGGTCGTATACGCCGAATGGGTCCTGCACACCGGCGTGGCGCGGATCCTTGGCCTGCAAGTTGTCGGGGTCGTCCACCCACTGATCCATCCAGCCACACCAGTCCCAGCCGACGAAATCGGACCGCACAAAGCAGTTGTGGAATGCTTCCGTGAAGGCGCGCGCCCGGATCTCCTGATTGGCGCAGCGCGGGCCAAACGGATCCGGCAGATTCTCCTTTGCCACGTTCATGCTGCTGTCGCCCATATACGCGGGCTTGCCGCCGCCATGCTTGCGTAAGAGATCCAGGAGGGGTTCGAGGTCAGCCCAGACGCCATACTTCTGGAAGAAGAGCAGGTCGAAGTGCTTGGCTGCCAGTTCGATGTGTTCGACGGGGACGGGCAGTCCCATGCGGTTGCCCTGGAACTTGTCGCCGAAGATGAGGTGGTTGGGGTCGTGCTTGCGGATGGCGGCGACCTCTACATCGTAGCAGCGGTCGATGACGCGTAGCAGAAACTCGGCGTTGTCGCGCGCCTCGCGCGTGTTGTCGAGTTCCGCGCGGTGTCGCCAGTTGGTTGCGCGCTGCAACGCGTCGAAGCTGTCGAAATCGGTACTGTATGCGCGGTTGAACTCGCCGACATCGTCTGCGTAGAGTTCGCGCACCGTTTCCACGTAGGCGCGTTTCCCGCGCTGCGTTCGCCCAGATTGCGCAGAACGCGGGGCCACGTCGGAGTCTGCTCACGTTCCCAGCCGTAGATGTTGTACTCGTGCGGCCAGGATTCCGGCTCGGTGAGGATGGGACAGTCGGTCAGTGTATAGCCGAGCACGCGCGGATCATTCCTGCGCGGCGCCACAATGTCGCGGGCGCGACGTTCGCAGTGCGCCACGAACTCGTCGGAGAACACGTCGAGAAAGTCGTCCTCCGTGGGCGTCTGGTAATGGCAGACGTCGACCATACGCACGTTCACGACGTCATTGGCAAACGGCTCGGAGAAGACGCCGGCGTTGGAGTGGGCGCCCAACGTCGTGAAGCCGAATGCGGCCATATCCTGCCTGACCTTGCGCTCGAAATGGGGATGGTAGGCTTCGTCCGCCGCATTCTCCGGCAGACTGAATTCCTTGCGCCAGTAGGTCCGATTGTAGCCGCGGCGCAAGTACTCGCCCACCACGTGGTTGACGCCGAATGACAGATAGGCGTTGCCCTCAGGCGTGACGAGCCACCAGCGGTCGGCCTTCTCCAAGCGGAAGAATCCGGATGGCTCGAAGCGAATCCGCGTGCATTCCGCCGTACGGGTCGCGGTCATCGGACGAAACTCCGGCGTCATGCATCGTAGCTGTCATGTCAATCTCGCCAATTGTCCCCGTGCAGGCGGAACGTCCTCGCGTGGGCGGGGTGAGTGTACAGATGATCAATCGGGAGGACGGATCCGTCTTATGCAGATCCTTCCTCCCGACATGTACGTCGTGCTGCCACCGGTGCTACGCGGCGACGGCTTCCACATGGGCGACTTCTACACGTGCGTGTTCAAGTACATGCGCAGACCTAACTCGCCTGCACGACCTCAATGCCAAGTTCCTGCAGCTTGGATTGCGGCACTACGCCGTTCTCCCAGCCGCGCACCTCGTAGTACTCCTCCAGCATCTGGTCCAGCTCGCAGACGTGCCCCAAGAGCCGGGCATGGTGCTGGGCTCTTCGGTGAAGCGCTTGGGCAGGTAGTCCGAGCCTTCGCGGAAGCCGGCGAGGTTGTTGTAGTAGCGCTCCAGGTTGTAGATGCGTTCGCCGCATTCCAGCATCTCGTCCGTGGAGTACTCCAGGCCGGTCACGGCGTTGAACTGCTGCGTGTACTCGTCCATGCCGTCGGCGAAGGCGGAGAACTTGCACAGGTCCAGCGAATCCGAAACGGCGTGTACGTCCTGGAAGACCTTGGTCAGCTCGCCCTTGCCCTTCCACTCCAGCGGGTCCACCTTCAGCGAGCCGAAGGGCATGACGCCCAGCTCGGCGGCCGGCGTGTAGGCGCGCAGATGGCAGGCGCCGCGGTTGCTGGTGGCGTAGCCGATGCCCATGCCCTTGAGGCCGCGCGGGTCGTAGGCGGGAATGGCCTGGCCCTTCACCGTCATGGACCTGTCCGGGCAGCCGAACGCCACGGCCGTCCGAGCAGCGCCCTCGGCCAGGATGTCACCGACGCCTTCGCGCAGCGCGATCTTGGGGACCACTTCGACCATGTCGGGGTGATCGCCCCATTCCAGGCACGCCGCCGTTCGTGAAGCCGTCCTGGCCCGCCTCCATGTAGGTGCTGAAGACGTTGCCGAGTTCGATGGGATCCATGCCGAAGTCATTGCACTGGTCGATCATGTAGGCAACGGATGCAATACTGTAATTTCCGCAGTTCGCGCCAAGCGCCCAGGCCGGTTCATACTCGACGCTCTCCATGCGCAGGCCCTTGTACGGACCTTCGGTGATCTCAACCTCCTTCTTGCAGGCCACGGGACACGCATGGCAGGTGGGCTCGGCCACGAGGATGTGCTCACGCACATATTCGCCGGAGATCAGCTCAGCATTCTCCGCTCCGAACGCGGACACCTGCGAGTTGCGGGTGGGCAGGGCGCCGATGCTCTCCGTGATGTTCATCAGCACGTTGGTGCCATAGAGGCTGAGGCCGCCCTTCTTGGGCGCGGTGATGTTTTCCTCGGCCATGATGGCGGCCAGGGCGCGGCGTCGCGCCTCACGATCGGCGTCCTTGTTGGCGGGGCGCGGCCGGTTGGCGCGGTCGCCCTTGATGACGATGGCCTTGAGGTTCTTGCTGCCGCCTACGGCGCCGGTGCCATTGCGTCCGGCAGCGCGGTCATCCACGTTGACCCAGCAGGCGAAGCGGACCAAGTTTTCGCCCGCCTGGCCGATGGCCATGCCGTCACAATCTTCGCCATGACGCTCCCTCAGGGTCTTCAGCGTCTCGTGGATGCCCTTGCCCCATAGGTCCGAGGCGTCGTGCAACGTCACCTCGCCGTTCTCCACGTAGGCGTAGGTGGGAGCTTCCGCCTTGCCCTTGAAGACGAGGCCGTCGAAGCCCGCCCACTTGAGCTTGGCCGCAGTCCAGCCGCCCATGTGCGAGTCGGCGATGGTGCCGGTCAGCGGCGACTTGGTGACCACAGCCAGGCGCCCGCTCATGTTGACGTCGGTGCCGGTCAGTGGGCCATTCATCACGCAAAGGATGTTCTCGGGGGAAAGGGGTTCGACGTCGGGGCCATTGTCAAAGACGTACTTGTCGCCAAGCCCGCGTGCGCCGATGTACTTCTTGGCATCGTCTTCGTCGATGCCCCTGTAGTCGATCGCCCCAGAGGAGAGGTCAATCCAGGCGACCCGATCGGCAAAGCCTCCAATCATGGGAAACGTCTCCTTTCATGCCAAAGTGAGTGTTGGTAGTTGCGTGCAGTGGCCGTACGGTCGATGCCCTGCACCCGTCAGCAAAGTGGATGAAATTGAGGAAACTTGTGGAACCGTCTACGTGCGCCATCTTGTTTCGGGGGCGAACAGGCGCAGCCTGTAACTGCCCTCACCATACCAGATTTCCGCCAAACCGACAAACCCAGTCCAGTGGACCAACGGACCTACGCGAGTCCCGGCTGTTTGCAGTTCGAGCTGTTTTTCGTTACCAAGTCGACGCATCGATTCGCATGCCGGACGACCGCCGCGAATTCTAATTCCCGGAACGCGAACTCGCGTCCTCCTACGCCATCATTTCTGCAAGCGCGTCGATGAAGGCGCGATTCGATTCGGGCAGGCCAACGGTGACGCGCAGGTAATCGGGCAGGCCGAAAGCCGGGCGCACGAGGATGTTGACATCCTCCAGCTTCTGCGCCCACTCGGCAGCGGGCGCGGGCAGCGGAAGAGCACGAAATTCGACTGGCTGGGCCACGCATCCAAACCGAGCTCACGAAGCTGGCCGATGAGCCAATCTCGGCCGACTAGCGTGACTTCCACGGTCTTCTCCACGTGCGCCGTGTCGGCCAGCGCGGCCATGCCCGCCTCGAAGCAGAGCGTGTTCAGGTGGAAGGGCAGACGCAGGGAAGCAATCTGTTTGGCGATCTCCGGTTTGGCGATGGCGTAGCCCAGACGCAGGCCGGCCAGCCCATAGGCCTTGGAGAAGCTGTGCAGGGCCACGATATTGGCGTCCTGCAGCACATAGTCGATGGGATCCGGGCGGTCCGGTTCGGAGACGAAGTGGTAGTAGACCTCGTCGAAGACGACGACAACGCGGTCCGGCACGGAGGCCATGATGGCGTCCAGTTGTGCTTGTTGCAGGAGTGTGCCGGTCGGGTTGTTGGGGCTGCACAAGTAGAGCAGCCTCGTCTTGTCCGTAATGGCGTCGAGGATGGCGTCCACACGATACTCGAAGGTGTCCGGCTGCAGCGGAACCTCCACGAGCTGCGCGCCGGCCTGCGAAGCCGTCAGCGCGTAGATGGGAAACGTGGGCGGGCAGATGATGACCTCGCTCGGCGAGACCTCGCCAGGACGAGGCCTCGTCGTCCGACGAGAGCAGCGCACGCGCGATCAGCTCCAGCACGTCACAACCGCCGTTGCCGGTCACGAAGTGGTCTGGCGTGAGCCCGCGTCCGTGCAGCTCGGCGAGTCCCTGACGCAGTTTGTCGTCCGTATAGGGCGGGTAGTCGCCCAGACCGAAGGCCACAGCCTGCACGGCCGCGGCCACCACTGGCGAGCAGCCCAGCGGGTTCTCGTTGGACGACATCTTGTGCATGGCGACGGCTGCACTGCGATCACGCTCGGGCCCGCGGGGATAGCTGCCCTGAGGGCCTGCCGGTGGTTTCTGCTGTTCGGATGTCATGGCGTGCGATTGCTCCGGAATGGGTGCGCGGATAGTCATGTGGCTGCCGGCCTCAGGGATACTCCAACCGCAGGCTCGCGGCGTATCTCTGCCCGATACCGGCTTTCGGAACGCTCTGGCGACTCGACGATATCCGCGAGTATAGCACTGCGCGCCGGCCGGTCCAACAAAGTTCTTGCCACTATTCACTGCGGTTGCTATGATGATCCGACCGCGCGGATGCACGCCGGCATGGCCGGGCATGCAGAAGCGGCGGCCACGTGAACGGTAAGCCGTAGGTAGGCGTTTCATGAACGGATTCACATGACCCAACCTCGAATTCTGGATATACGCAAGAAGATACTGAACAAGAACGACCAACTGGCCGCACGACCTGCGCGAGCGCTTTGCGCGCAACGGCGTCTTCGTCGCCAACCTGGTCAGCAGCCCCGGCTCCGGCAAGACAGAGCTACTGCGCCGCACGATGGCCGAGCTGAACGACACGCACGTGTCCGCCGCGGTGACCGGCGACCTGGCCACCGAGAACGACGCCGGTCGCCTTGCGCAGAGCGGTGCACTCGCCAAGCAGATCCTCACCGGCACGATGTGCCATCTGGAAGCCGATATGGTGGCGAATGCCATCGCCGAATGGGACTTGGGCTCGCTCGACTTCCTCTTCATCGAGAACGTGGGCAACCTGGTCTGCCCGGGCGATTTCGACCTGGGCGAAGATGTGCGCGTCATGCTGGTCGCCACGACGGAGGGCGAGGACAAGCCGCTCAAATACCCCACGCTGATCAACACGGCGGACGTCGTCGTCATCAACAAGATGGACATCGCCGAAGCCGTGGAGTGCGACGTGCCCCTGCTGGAGCGCAACATCCACGAGGTGCGGCCCGGCGCACAGATCTTCAAGGTGTCCGCCAAGACGGGTGAGGGCATGGACGCATGGCTGGACTACTTGCGCGCGCGTTTCGACGCAAAACAGGAACAGGCCATATAGCCGAAGAAGTCGGCGGCGCGTAGGAGTGCGGCCAGTCTCGCCCCTACGGATTGAGGCAAACCATGCACGAACTATCCATCGCCATGCGGCTTGTAGAATCGCTCGAGGAGGAACTGGCCAAAGAACGCGACTTGACCGTGACGACGGTCAACCTGCGCATCGGTGCGCTCACCGGCCTGGTCCCCGAAGCGCTCGAATTCTCGTGGGAGGTCGCCAGCGAGGAGAGCCGGCTCAAGGGATCGAAGCTATGCATCGAAACCGTAGATGCGTCGGGCTACTGTCCTGAGTGTCGGGAGGAACGCACCATTTCCAACTTGCAGTCCTTCCGCTGCCCGGTCTGCATGTCGCCTATCAAACAGGTCACCGGCGGACACGAGCTGGAGATCCTCACGCTGGAAGTGCTGGACGTCGAAGCGCCGATGGAAGCGCCGCGGCCGTAGCCCATAGGTGCGAAGTCACGTAGTGTACGTTGAAACCATCGTCACATTCGGGGCCAGCAAGGTCCGAGACTGATCGGCAAAACGAAGATGGACGAAACTGCTGCAATTCGATTCCGCGAGGATCAGTTCTTCCGCGCCCCCTGGCTGTGGCTCGTGATCGGGGCCGTGGCCGGCCTCCAGTGGTGGGGCTTCTACCAGCAGATCGTGCGCGGTGAGCCGTGGGGAAACAAGCCTGCGCCGAACTGGATGATGGTCATTCTCTGGCTGGTCTTTGGTATCGGCCTGCCCTTCTTCTTCCTCTATATGAAGCTCACCGTCACGGTTACGAACGACGCAGTCGACATTCGCTATCGCCCGCTGATGCGGCGCACGATACCGCATGTCGACATCCGCAGTGCAGAGGCGCGCACCTATGCACCGCTCCGCGAGTACGGCGGCTGGGGCATCCGCGGCGGTCTGCGCGGTACGAAGGCGTACAACGTAAGCGGCAACCGCGGCGTGGAACTGATGCTGGCCGACGGTCGCACCGTGTTGATCGGCTCCCAGCGTGCGGACGAACTGGCGCAGGCCATCGCTTCAGCACAAGAGACATAGTCGACGTCGCGATCGGTGGCGTGCGCGACGTTCCCGCACGAGAGTCCTGAATTTCGCTCACAGGGCGATGGACTTCAATCTTGGGGCGCGCCTAGTATCTGATTTCGCGCCGTGAGCAGGAATCTACTCTAGTCATTGTTGAGCTGCCCCGAATGCCGATATGGAACTCGTCATATTTCGACGCTTCCGTTGCGCTGGCCTCGTTGTGTACAATATATGCTCGCAGTCAATTTCATTGCCCATCGGAGATCATATGCAGACCACGCCAGCACCACTTCCCAAAACTGTCATGTTCTTCATCACGTTTGCAGCGGTGGGCGTCGGCGTCTGGTTTCTACACAGCTACGCCTACCTATTCAATAGCTTCTTCCTGGCCGCGATGATCGTGATGTCGGCCAGCCCAATTGGATTCTGGCTTGCGAAGCACGGCGCGCCCAGGTGGCTCGCCCTGCTGCTCTCCGTGCTGGCCGCGCTTTCGGCAACATTCCTCATCGCGGGCGTGCTGGCGCTGGCCTCCGTGCGTATGCTCCAGACCATACCAGTTCTTGTGGAGTCGTTTGCCGCCGCCGAAGACGGAATGCTCCCAATTTTGGGCCGATTCGGGATCACGGCGCAGGACTTGGACGCGTTGATCTCGCCTGTAGCCGTGGGGCGCGTTCGCCACAGATGTGATTCGCATGACGATAGAAAGCATTTCAATGTTTGGCCTCGTCATCCTGATTGTGATTTTCATGGTGATTGAGGCGTTCCTCATGCCGCTGAAGTTCAAGAACAAACCGGACATTGGGGCACTCTCACCCGACATCGCCATCGGCTTCACGGCCAACATCCGCCAGTATGTTGGCATCACGTCATTGCTTGGCCTGATCGGCGGCTTTGTCTTGGCAATCGTGCTCATGCTTCTCAACATTCCATTTCCGGCGCTTTGGGGCGTCCTCTATCTCATCCTCAATTTCGTGCCCATGATCGGCTTCTGGATCGCTGTGATTCCGCCGATGTTGTTGGCATGGCAAAGCGGCGGCGCCACCGCTGCGCTAATCGTTCTCGGGTCCTATATGATCGTCAGTACGATCATCAACCAGGGCGTGAAGCCTGCCGTTATGCGAGGTGGGCTGGACCTGTCGCCATTCTGGTCCATTATGTCGCTCATCATCTGGAGCGCCATCCTCGGCCCGGCCGGTTTCATCGTCGGCGTTCCGCTGACCATCGCCCTCAAGGAATTGGTCTTCGCCACGGACCGGCAAACGCGATGGGTGGCCGATTTGCTGGGCGCGGGTCTGCCGACGTCGCCTGTCCCTGCACCAGGTGACAACACCCTGGAAGAAACGTAGACATCCTTCCTTCTTCGCGCAATCGTTTCGTCCGGAACTGCGCCATTTTGGCAGATGCGCGAATCTGTGGCACGGTCACGCTGTGCGCCGTCGTACACGCGCGGCGCATAGATTTGGAGATAGTGCATGACGCGCACCCGGCAAGCCCGCCTCATCGAAGGCCCCATCCCGCAAACGCTGGTCAAGTTGACCCTGCCAATGCTGGTGGGCATCTTCAGCATGCTGGCCTTCAACCTGGTCGACACGTTCTTCCTGGGCCGGCTGGGCACGGAGCCGCTGGCGGCAATCAGCTTCACGTTTCCGGTGGTCATGGCCATCGGCAGCGTGGCTCTGGGCCTCGGCGTGGGCGCCGCGGCGCTAGTGTCGCGCGCGATCGGCACGGGCGACGATGCGCAGGTGCGCCGGCTAACGACCGACAGCCTGGCCCTGGCGCTCGTCATCGTCGGTGTGTTCATCATCTTCGGCCTGCTCACGTTGGAGCCCATGTTCCGCATGTTGGGCGCGGACGAAACCACGCTGCCCCTGATCCGGCAATACATGGTCATTTGGTATCCGGGAATGATTTTCGTCGTCGTGCCTATGGTAGGCAACAACGCCATTCGAGCAACAGGCGATACCAAGACGCCGAGTCTGATCATGTTGTCGGCTGTGATGGTCAACGTGGTGCTGGACCCGATCCTGATCTTCGGTCTGGGCCCTGCGCCAGCGCTCGGCATCCAAGGCGCAGCCATCGCCACCGTCTTCGCCCGCGCCACCACGCTCGTCATCGCCATCTGGGTGCTCTACTTCCGCGAGAAGATGATCACGCTGAAGCCGCCGCCGATCCGCGAGGCGCTCAGTTCCTGGGGCAGGCTGCTCTATATCGGCCTGCCTGCGGCCGCAACGAACATGGTGCTGCCCGTGGGGCTGGGCATCGTCACAGCCATGGTGGCCGTCTTTGGACAGGAGGCCGTCGCCGGTCTGGGCGTCGCCTCGCGGTGGAAACGTTCGCACTGGCGCTCATTATGGCGCTGTCGTCAGTGCTGGGCCCGTTCACAGGGCAGAACTGGGGCGCCGGCCGGATCGACCGGATCAAGGAAGCCATTCGCCTCAGTCAAGGCTTCGCGCTCGTCTGGGGCGCGCTCACGTTCCTTGCCCTGATGCTCTTTGCTCGCCCGTTGGCTTCCGTTTTCAACGACGATCCGGCCGTCATCAACACGATCGTGCTCTACCTGACGGTGGTTCCCATCAGCTATGGGCTGTTCGGCGTGTTGCAGCTTTCCAATACGGCGCTCAATACGCTGAACCGTCCGCTGCATGCAGGCGCACTGATGGTGTTGCGCATGTTCGTGGTGTACGTGCCCTTAGCGTACGCCGGGTCCCGGATCATGGGTATCCAGGGCGTCTTCGGCGCAGCCGCCATCGCCAACATCGTAGCCGGTGTGGCGGCCTACTTCTGGCTGCGCCGTGTGCTGGGCGGGCTAAGCGCTGCACCGTCGTCTACCGGGCGCGAACCCGCTACGGTCCGGCCTTCGGCAGCCAAGGCGGCCATCAACTGAACCGCCGCACAGAATCGTGTACAAATTACAATACACAATATGCTCAAGCCAGCTTCACACGTAGCACACAATCACGATTGTAGCACACAGAAAATCCACAGTTCTATGCATTCAAGCCAGGCAGGTGCACCGCAGCAGGGGAGTGATGCATGCGCGATCTGATAGACCGCCCGGAGTGGGTCAGTAAGCAGTACGAAGATGACCGTAACCTCAACGCGCGCATCGCGCTGCACAAACGCTTCAGCACCAGCACAGACTCCTGGACGGCATGGGTGCTGGACCAGATCGCTCACACTCTTGCCCTGCAACTCGGTGCAGAGGCGTCGCTGCCCCTACGCATTCTGGAGATCGGCGCCGGCCCGGCCTTGTTGTGGTCGGAAAACGCGCGCCGAATCCCCGCCGGCTGGCGCTTGTTTCTCAGCGACCTGTCGCCGGGCATGGCGGCCTCTGCGCAGCGACATCTTGCCGAGGCTGGCGTGGACGCGAGTCTTCTCGTGGCCGGCGCAGAACAAATCCCGCTCGCCTCATCCACGTGCCACGCTGTGGTCGCCAACCACATGCTCTATCACGTGACCGACCGCACGCGCGCCCTGGAAGAGATCCGCCGCGTGCTTCTGCCAAACGGCGCGCTCATCGCGGCGACGAACGGCGAGGGTCACCTGCAAGAACTGCATGACCTAGCGCACCGCTTCGAACCGACGCATGCACCGGAGGATCCCGCCCCCCGCAAGTTCTCGCTCGAGAGCGGCGAACGCGAGCTTGCAAACCACTTCGCCGATGTCACTGTGTTGCGCAAGCCAAACCTGCTGGTGGTCACGGAAGCCGAACCGCTCGCCGCCTACATGCTCTCCGGCTCCCCTGCGGCCATACCCCCCGCGCGTCGGGCAGAGTTGCACGCATTCATCGAAAGCGAATTGGCGAAAGACGGCTCCATCCGCATCACGCCGGAGACGGGACTACTGATCGCACACCGTCCGCTGCCGCTCTGATCGCAAGCAGGCCGGCCAACGATCAGCAGGACGGAAGAGCATGCTTCCCGGGACGCGATCAACGTGCGTGCGCTTCTGGCGGGACGGGGCAAAGCCTCGCCGTCGGCTGCCGACAACCCGATGCGACAGGCAGTGAACCTACCGGCCTCGGCTTGCCAAAGATCGCCTTTGCAGAGAAAATGTTCCCGCAGTTCGCCGCGATATCGCCTTCGGAAATATCCGCACGATGAGGCGATATTCCGTGACTCTTCGCAACCATCGAATCGGAAAACCACGACCTGCATGAAAACGACCGCGGCATACGGAGTTGCTTGAATGAAGATCGGCTCGGCACTAGGCAAGGGGCTGCGCGGCATCGGTCGCACGCTAGGCATGGCCTGGCAGTGGATCGTCTGTACCGTCTCCAACGCCCGCCGGTGGCTATTCCGCGACCGCCTGGCCGACTACGCAGTCATCGCCCTGGACCACGGCATCTCCGAACGCGTTCCAACAGTGCCCTGGTACTACGCCTACGTCCCCGGCCTCAAGCTCCCCCTCAGCCTGGAATATATTTCCGACGCGCTGCGCAGGATCTCCGAAGATCCGGACATCAAGGGGGTCGTCTTTCTCATGAAGGGGCCTGGCCTAAGCATGGCGCAGGCCCAGAGCCTCTGTCGCATCTTTGAACGCTTCCGCCAATGGGACGCCGAAAACCGCGCGCCCGGCGCCGAGCCCAAGCGCAATCTCGTCCATTTGGAACAGGTTGACATCCCCTCCTACCTCATCGCGTGCAGCGCCGACGCCATCACCATGACGCCAATGGCCTCCTGGGATGTCCTGGGTCTCGCGCGCAACCTCAATCTACCTGAAGGACACGCTTGCGCGGTTCGGCATTGAATTCGACGTCATGAAGATCGCGCCGTGGAAAACTGCAGCCGATCAGTTTAGCCGTTCGGAGATGAGCGACGAAGCCCGCGACCAGGTCAACTGGCTGCTCGACAGCCTCTCAGACGATATCGTCGGGAGCATCAGCGCCGGCCGCGATCTGGAGGCCGGCGCCGTGCGCTCCCTCATTGACCGCGTCGCCGCTGACGGCAGAAGAGGCCGCGTCTGCGGGCCTCGTCGACAAGGTGTTGTACAAGGACGAAATCGGCGGCTATCTGCATATCCACGGAGGAACCCGCCAGCCTGAAGACCTATGCGTCAACCCGTGGTCTGTTGAAGCGGCGGGTGCGCCACCGCTGGCCGAAGACCGTGGGCCTACTGGGTTTGAAAGGCGCGATCACCGGCGGCGAGAGCCGATCCTACCCATTGCCTTTGCCCATCCTCGGCGAAGGCGCCATTGGCAGCATCACCGTCGAACAGCAGATCCGCAACGCACGGCGGGATGAGAGCATGGCAGCGGTGATTGTGCACGTCGACAGCGGCGGCGGCTCTGCCATGGCCAGCGACCTCATCTGCCGCGAGCTCGATCTCCTCAACCAGGAAAAGCCCGTCATCGTCTATATGGGCGACGTCGCCGCCAGCGGCGGCTACTACATCGCCACACCGGCCAGCAAGATCGTCGCACAGAGCGCGACGCTCACCGGCAGCATCGGCGTCATCGTGGCCAAGCCGGTGACGAATGGCGCCCTGGACCTGCTGTCCGCCCATAGGGAGACCATCCAACGCGGCCGTAACGCAGGTCTCTACTCGGAAGAAAGCAGATGGAGCGACGAACAGCGCACGCAGGTAGAGGCGCAGGTTCGCCACTACTACGCAGTCTTCAAACAGCGCGTAGCAGACGGACGCGGGCTCGAATTCGATGAGCTCGACGCCCTCTGCAACGGGCGCGTGTGGACCGGCAAGCAGGCCCTTGCCCACGGGCTCATTGATGAAGTAGGCGATTTCCAGACCGCGTTGGACCTGGCCTGCAGCGCGGCGGGCCTGCCATTGGACGGGTCCGTGCGCGTGCGCAGCATCAGCGCCCCGCGCAACCGCATCCTGCCCGAACCGGCCAGCCCTGCGGATGCGCTCTCCGGAGACGCAGCCTGGGCGCAACTGCGCGATATGGCGGCTGCCCTGTTGCAGGGCGACTGGCAAGCCGTTCTCGGCAATGACCAGTACTGGTATCTCGCGGACGGACTGCCCACAGTGGATGAGATTCAGCGCCGGGGATAGTGCACCGGTTTCGTGCGACCGCGTTGTGTCGGCTCGCACATCAACGAGAAGCCACAGAGTAACGCACCGACTTACACGCAGACGGCATGGCCGGCTCTGCCTGAAAGGAAAGTCACATGCTTGACGTGAGTTCGATCCGCGCCCAGTTCCCCGCCCTGCAAGAAGCATACAACGGCCGGCCCGCCGTCTTCTTCGACAACCCGGGCGGCACGCAGGTTCCCCGGCGCGTCATCGACGCCGTGAACGACTATTTTGTGCGCCGCAACGCCAACACGCACGGCGTCTTCGAGACCAGCCGCCGCACGGACGCCATCATCGACCGCGCCCGACAGGCAGCCGCGGACCTGCTCGGCGCAGACGCCGGCGAAATCGTGTTCGGCAACAACATGACCAGTCTGGCATTCATGCTCAGTCGCTCGCTGGCCCAGGAGTTCGGCCCCGGCGACGAAATCGTCGTCACGCGCCTGGACCATGACGCCAACATCATGCCGTGGGTCATGATGGCCGAGGACAGGGGCGCAACCGTGCACTGGGCGGACGTGGACATGGAGACCTGCACGCTGGACATCGAACACCTTCAATCATTGATCACTCCGCGCACCAAGTTGGTGGCCGTCGGCTACGCCAGCAACGCCAGCGGCACGATCAATGACGTTCGCACCGTCGTTGACTGGGCCAAGGCCAACGGGGCATACACCTTCATAGATGCCGTGCAATACGCGCCCCACGGCCTCATCGACGTCAAGGCGCTGGATTGCGACTTCCTTGCGTGCAGCGCGTACAAGTTCTTCGGCCCGCATATGGGCATCCTCTATGGCAAGCGGGAGCACCTGGAGCGTCTGCGCGCGTATCGCGTGCGTCCTGCAGGCGACGAGCCGCCCGACAAGTGGGAGCAGGGCACCAAGAACCACGAGGGTCTGGCTGGGACCGCCGCCGCCATCGACTACATCGCCGAGTTGGGCGTCTCCTATGGCGGCGCATTCGCAGACGCCCCTCGCCGGGAGAAGCTACGCGCGGCGTGGAAAGAGATCGCTGCCTATGAGCAGATGCTCATCGAGCGCATGATCGACGGGCTGCAGCTCGTGCCGCGCACGCGCGTCTACGGCATCACCAGCCGCCTGGACTGGACCAAACGCGTCGCGACCATTTCCATTCGCAAGGAGGGTACGACGCCGCAGCAGTTGGCCGAGGCGTTGGCTGCGGAGAACATCTTCGCCTGGGACGGCAACTTCTACGCATTGGCCCTGACAGAGCGGCTCGGCGTAGAACCCAGCGGCGGCCTTCTGCGTCTGGGCATGGCGCACTACAACACCCTGGACGAAATTGACCGCTGCCTGCGCGTGATCGAGCAGGCATAATCCATCGGATTTGATTCCGCCCAGACGCCTACAGTACAATGGGCCGACATTTCAATGAAGTTCAGTGCCAGCAGGAGCCGCCAGCGCAAACCGTCCATGCCAAAGCCCATGAAAGAACCGAACGAGTGCGCCAGCATCGAAGACGTCCGAGAGGCCATTGACGCCATCGATCGCGACATCGTCGACGCGCTGGGCCACCGCTTCCAGTACGTCAAGGCAATCACGCGCTTCAAGAAGACGGAAGCCGAGGTACGCGCCAACGACCGCTACCAGGCCGTCCTGCAGGCGCGCCGCCAATGGGCTGAAGAAGTCGGCTTCGACCCAGACATCGTCGAACAAATGTACCGGCTGCTGATCGAGCACTTCATCGAGGAAGAGATGAAGGACCTGGGCCTGGCCGATACCGACCGGCCATGAACGCGAGCGCGGCTGAAACGGCGACGGTAGGTCCCCGCATCGCCCTTGTGCACGACTGGCTCAACCAGGTCGGCGGCGCCGAGAACGTCCTCGAGGAACTGGTCTCCCTCTTCCCGGATGCGCCCGTCCATACCAGCTTCTATGCGCCGGACCACATGCCGGACGCCTACCGCCGCTGGGACATCCGCACCACCTTCATGCAGCGCCTGCCCGGCATCGCCGACAACCACCAGCGCTACATGCCCCTCTACCCGCGGGCCTTTGGCGGCCTCGACCTGAGCGACAATGATATCGTACTCAGCAACAAGAGCGGCTTCTGTCACGGCGTACGCACACAGAGCGGCAAGCGCCGCGCCGTCCACGTCTGCTACTGTTTGACGCCAACGCGCTTCATCTGGCTTTATGACCAGTACCGCGCCCGAGAACAGATTAGCGGGCGAGTCGACAAGTTGGTGCGCCCCAGTCTGGCCCCCCTGCGCCGCTGGGACTACGCTGCCGCCCAACGCGTGGACCACTTCATCGCCATCAGTACCGCCATTCAGGAGCGCATTCGCACCTATTACGATCGCGACAGTGTAGTGATCCATCCGCCCGTAGACACAGAATTCTTCACGCCCGGGCCTCGCCCGTCGCCGGCTACGGCGGCTACGGGGACTACTACCTGATCGTCAGCCGCCTCATTCCCTACAAGCGCATCGACCTGGCGGTACAGGCCATGTCTGCCTTGCCGCAGGAGCGACTCCTCGTAGTGGGCGATGGACGCGACCGGGCCGTACTGCAGGCGCAGTCCCCGGCCAACGTCACCTTCCTTGGGCGCCAGAACCGGGCACGCGTGCGGGAACTGGTGCGCAACTGCAAGGCGTTTCTCTTTCCGGGGCTGGAGGATTTCGGCATCGCGCCCGTTGAGGCCATGGGAGCTGGGCGCCCGGTGATTGCGTATGCGGCCGGCGGCGCCCTGGATACCGTGGCTTCCGGTGTGACAGGAGAACTGTTCGCCGAGCAGAGTGTGGAATGTCTCACTGCGACGTTGGCGGACTTTCGGACGAGGTGCTACGATCCGGCTGAATGCCGTGCGCAGGCGGAAAAGTTCAGTGTGGAAAACTTCCGGCGCAAGCTTGTTGACTTTCTGGCGGACGTGATGAACGAAGGATTCTGCACATAGGTCCACGGAGTAGAACGACATGGAATTTCGCCAATACTGGGACATATTTCGCAGGCGATGGTGGATTCCTTTCGCACTCATGGCGCTTGTCGCTCTGTTCAGCGTCGTCCAACAGCGTCCGTGGCAGCAACCGCCGCCCTTCTACAACGCGTCCATGCGCATGCTGGTGGGCGTCTTGCCCGCGGCCGACGCCGACATCGCCGCCTATGACCCGCGCTACTACGCTTGGCTCACCAGCGAATACCTGGTCGACGACTTCACCGAGGTTGTGCGCAGCGACCTCTTTGCACAGAACGTAAGCGCCCGCCTTGCAAAGCAGAATATCCAGGTACCTGCGGGCACAATCCGCGGCAGCGCGGCCACGGGCAAGCAGCACCGCATCATCACGCTCTCTTTCGGCTGGCCGGACGCGGCGGAACTGGCCGTCATTACCCAAGCCGCTGCAGACGAACTCACCGAGAACGCCACGTCTATACTTCCAGCAGCTTGGCACGGACGGGGCGGGCATCACCCTGTTGGATGCGGCTGTGGTCACGCCGGTGGGACCGAGCCTGCGCGACCGGCTCGAACTGCCGCTGCGCCTGCTGATCGCCTTCCTGGTGGGCGTCGCGCTGGTTTTCCTGCTCGACTACCTGGACACGTCCGTGCGCGGGCGCGACGATCTCGAAGCGATGGGCTACGCCATCCTTGGAGAAATCCCCAAACACCGGTAGGATTGAGCCGATCCGGCCGGATCGGCCACGGTTGGGACGTCATCGACAAGACGTCCGGAAGTGAGTGAACCTGAGTACACCATGACCATACAAGAGTACCTTCGCATCATCCGGCGTCGCGGCTGGATTATCGTGCTGACCACGCTTCTCACGGCGGCCGCGGCCTTCGCGGTCAGCTACGTGCAGGAGGATATGTACCGCGCCACGGTCTACGTCAGCACTGTACCGGCGCGACCGGACTGGGGCCTGGGCAACACAGCCAAGGATCTCATGCGTAATTTTGCCGCCAATATCCAGACGCCTGAGATCGCCCAGCGCGTCATCGATCGCGCCCAACTTGACCAGAACCCGTACGACTTCCTCAGTGACGTCAGCGTCGCCTCGGAGTCGAGTGATTTCACTATCAAGATCGAAGCCAGGGCGCGCGACGGTGAAGTGGCCAAACTCATGGCGCTCACGCTGGCCGATGAATTCGTCGACGAGCGCACCGCCTACTATGCGCAACAGGACAAGCGGGACCGTATCGAGGTGAAGATTCGCAGCCGCGCCATCGGCTATGAACAGTTTCAGCCCAAGCCCATCATCAACGCGATCGCCGGGGCCGTGCTGGGCTTTTTGCTCGGCCTGGGCATCGTACTCGTCCTGACGTGGATGGAGGCGGACCTGCTGCGCACGCCCGGCGCGGTGGAGCGCACGCTCGGCGTGCCCGTGCTTGGGGCCATTCCCGCGTCGGCCGGCCAAAAGGAGAGCGCGCAGTCCGCGCCCCAACCCGGCCCGGTGGGTGAACCCAGTACAGCGTAGCGACAGCGTCGCGGACGGACGAACCGCCACGTACGGTCCGCGCGAGCTGGCGCACGCCTGCGCCAACGGTCGCAAGCCTGCCCGAACTGTTGCTGCACACGCTGCACGTATTTCCACGTAGGCACATCTTGCAAAGCCGACGCTTCCGCCTGTCCGCTCCCATCATCTTGCTCCTCGCGGCCGTGGCGGCGTATGCAATCTATTTCGCGTTCCTCACGCTGACGCGCTACGCAGCCTTTGAGGCTCGCGCGCTGGACATGGGCAACCTCAACCAGGCGGTGTGGAACACAGCGCGCGGCAACTGGTTCCACCTGACCAATCAGCCCGGTACCGTCAACAGGCTGAGTCTGCACGTTGAACCAATCCTCATCCCGATTTCCTGGCTATACTGGATTTACAGCGGACCGCCCACGCTGCTCGTGCTGCAGGCCGTTATCGTTGCCCTGGGCGCCATCCCGACCTACGCCCTTGCCCGCCATAAGAGCTTTGGCCCCTGGCCCGCCCTGGCATTCGCCGCCGCCTTTCTGCTCAATCCATCCATGCAGGCGGCCAACTGGCTGGAATTCCACCCGGTCACGTTGGCGCCCACCTTTCTGATCGCCGCCTTCTATTTCCTCGTCACCGGGCGCACGGGCTGGTTCGCCGTCTTCGCCGTGCTGGCGGCAAGCTGCAAGGAAGAGATCGCGCTCCTCGTCTTCATGATGGGTCTGTACGCGGCCATCGCACTGTCACGCCCCCGGCTTGGTATCCTGACCATGATCCTGTCGGCCGCGTGGGCCTTCATCGCCGTGTTCGTCATCCAGAACGCTTTCGCCGCCGGCAATATCCACTGGAATCGCTACGCCTATCTGGGCGACGCGCCTGCGCAGATGGTCGGTTCCCTGCTCACCAAACCCGGGCTGGTCCTTGAGCAATTGCGCACAGCGGACGCACTCCGCTACCTGGTCCAAATCGTGCTGCCACTGGCCTTCATGCCGCTTCTGGCGCTGGATATCCTCGTCCTGGCGCTACCCTCCTTCGCACTCAACCTGCTGGCCGACTTCTCACCCATGCACCAGGCGTACACACTAATCTACGCCGCGCCCATCGTCCCGTTCGCCGTAATGGCGTCGATTTACGGCGCGCATCGGCTCGTCGTTTGGAGCAGCCGCAACGATGCGGCCGGGGATTCCCTTTGGCAAGAACGCGTGGCGCAGGCCGCGGCCATCGCCGTATTCGCCTTCGCGCTGATGTCCAGCCTGCTCTACGGCTACATCCCCGGCGGCTCCAACTACACGCTCTTCACCGTGACCGAACACGATCGCCGCGCCGCCCGCATCATCGACCAGATCCCCCCCGATGCAAAGGTCTCCGCGCAGGACAGGCTGGACCCGCACGTCAGCGGACGGGAAACCATCTACATCTTCCCGCGCATCGAGGACGCCGACACCGTCTTCGTGGACGTCACCGGCCCCGCCTGGCCGCAGCACCCCAGCGACCTGCGCAACTCTGTCGTCGAACTGCTGGACTCTGGCTTTGGCATCGCCGCGGCGGATGACGGCTACTTGCTGTTGCGCCGCGGCGAGGGCGCCTCCGAGATGCCCAGCGCGTTCTACACCGCCTGGCGACGCCCGAGCCACACGCCGCTGAATCCGCAGCAGGTCGATTTCGGCGATGCGCTTGCGGCTCGTCGACTATCAGGTGCGCACCGACGACCACGGCGAAACAGTCGCCGATCTCTACTGGCAGGCGTTGCGCCCGCTGGACGAAGACTACCGCTTCTACGTGGCCTTCCGCAACCGCGCCGGCGACACGCTGTATGACACGCTCTATTATCCGCCGTCTACCGTCCTGTGGTATCCTACGACCCAGTGGCAGCCCGGCGAGACCGTGCTTGTGCAGACCCTGCCCTGGGCCGTGGACGACGAGCCCTTCGCCCTCGTGGCGGGAGTCTATGCCGGGGAGGACGGCTGGCTGGGAAGCGGTCGTCTGCCCATCGCCAACAGCGAACCCTGGCTCCCCGTGTTGGAAAACGGTACGCTGCTGCGCCTGGGCGGTTTTGAACGCACGAATTCGGGCGACTGGCAGCCGCTTGTCCAAGAGGAGGCAGATCCGCAGTATTCGATTCAGGCCCGCTTCGGCAACGCCATCGAACTGGAAGGCGCGAACGTTCCGCCGCCGAGCGCAAATCGAGGTGATGCATTGCCATTCACCCTATACTGGCGGGCGGTGGATGAGCCGGACATGGACTACGCCGCCTTTGCGCATCTGCTCGACGAGGACGGCGTGAAAGTCGCCCAGCACGACTGGCAGCCGAGAGACGCCGCCGGCCCGCGTCCGGCGACGACATGGAGAGTAGACGAGCGCCTGATCGACGAAGAGACCATTGAGCTTCCGGCACACCTCGAGCCGGGCGTCTACCGTATCATCGTGGGGATGTACAACTGGCAGGACGGCGAACGCTTACCGGTGACCGGTGCGGACGCGGACGCTGGAGATGTCGTGACCATCGGCATGGTTGAAATTGAATGACGAGATCAAGTGATGAGTTCGAGTGAACCATTCGGCCAGCGATCTAGGAGCTAAAGAGCCAACGTCATGCAAAACCTGATCACATTGACCGACCCGCGCAGCCCGGCGGCCGAGGCCTACCAAAGCCTGCGCACCAATCTGGAGTTTTCCAGCCTGGAGCAACCGCTCAACTCCATCCTGGTCACCGGCGTCGACGACACGACGGACAAGTCCGTTGCGCTCGCCAATCTGGCCGTGGTCATGGCCCAGGCCGGCGACCGCGTCACCATCATCGACGGTGACCTGCGCCGGCCGCAACAGCACGATATCTTCGACCTGCGCAACCAGACCGGCTTAGCCACGTGGCTGGCCGAAGAAGGAACCGTTCCCCTGCAACAGACCTCCATCGAGGGCCTGCAGGTGTTGACGAGCGGTCCCATTCCAGCCAACCCAATTGCACTGCTCAGCAGCCGCCGCCTCACCGACGCGCTGGCGGAGATCCAGGCGCAGACCGACTATATCCTGGTGGATGCGCCGCCGGTCCTTGCCGTTACCGACGCTGCCTTGTGGGCCAGCAAGGTGGACGGCACAGTGCTGCTGGTCAACGCCGGCCGCACGAAGCGCGAACACGCCCAGCGCGCCAAGACCGTGCTGGAGAAGGTGCATGCGCGCATCGTCGGGGCCGTCTTGCTGAGCGCAGAGCAGGACGCAGTGATGACAGGCTACAGTACGTGACCAATGCAGCTTCCGGAGAGCGCCGGCGACTGTGCATGCGCAAGCGAACTCCCGCGCCGGCTTCCCAGAAGATGACGAGTCGATGACATGCGGATGACACACAGAAAGAGAACCATATGAAAGGCCTAATCCTCAGCGGCGGCAAAGGGACCCGCCTCTATCCCATCACCTTCACGCGCGCCAAGCAGCTCGTACCGGTGGCGAACAAACCCGTCATCTTCCGCGTCATCGAGTCGATCAAAGACGCGGGCATTGACGAAATCGGCGTCGTCATCGGCGATACCGGCGATGAGATTCGGCAGGCCGTCGGCACAGGCAAGCAATGGGGCGTGAACATCACGTACATCGAACAAGAAGCGCCGCTTGGATTGGCCCACGCCGTCAAGATCAGCCAGGATTTCCTCGGCGAAGACCGCTTCGTCATGTTCCTGGGCGACAACGTCATTCAGGGCGGCATCAGCGGCCTGATCAAGGAATTCGCCGACTCGGACTGGAACAGCCAGGTGGTGCTCACGGAAGTGGACGAGCCCCAGCATTTTGGCGTGGCGGAGCTCGACGCCGACCGCCGCATCGTGCGCCTCGTGGAGAAGCCGCGCACGCCCCCCAGCAATTTGGCCCTCGTGGGCATCTACATGTTCGACCACCACATCTTTGACGCCGTCAACGGCATCAAGCCCAGTTGGCGCGGCGAACTTGAGATCACCGACGCCATCCAGTGGCTCGTAGACCACGAATACCAGGTGCATCCATACATCCATCGCGGCTGGTGGATCGACACCGGCAAGCATCTCGACTTGCTCGAGGCAAACAATCGCGTGCTTGGCGGAGAAGACGCACGAAGTCAAGGGCTACGTCGACCGCGACAGCCAGATCGACCACCTGGTCACCGTGGAGCAGGGCGCCGAGGTCATCAATAGCGTCGTGCGCGGGCCGGCCATCATCGGCGAGGACTGTCGCATCGTCAACAGCTATGTGGGCCCCTTCACCAGTATCTACCACGACACCGTGATCGAGGACAGTGAGATCGAACATAGCATCGTCCTGGACCACAGCCACATTCGCGGCATCCCCAGCCGCATCGAGGACAGCGTCATCGGCCGTGACGTCGAGATCACCTATAGCCCCATCAAACCGAAAGCGTACAAGATGACGTTGGGCGATCATTCGAAGGTCGGGCTGCTGTAGGCCGGCCGCCTCGCCGATGCAATGGAGGCCAACGCCGCTCCGACGCCCGCCGCGCTCACATCCGTGCTCGCAATGGCCGCAACCATCCGCGCCATGCGCTGTACGCCCGGTGCGGAAACGCTCCACGATCTGCACACGCACGATTCGGTCGTACCCATGTATGAAGTTTCGGGGCAGAGTAGCGCCGAGGAGGCCGCATCCGCCGTGCAGGCGCTGGAGGACATCAGCGACAGGTTGCGGCGTCTGCACGGGGCATACGGCGAGTGGCGGCAGTTCGACGCCGGCGCCTACTTCGACTTGAGCCACGCCCAAACGCGGCGACTTGTGCGCGTCTCCGAACGCGTGAGCACCGTCCACGTCACCGTTCTTCGCAGACCTGCTGTTGCCCTCCTTCCGCGCCGCGGAGCACTATTGGTACTACTGCTTCTGTCCAAGCTATTGGACGATGCTGGACGGGCTGCGAACGTCCAGCGAACCTTCCGACGTGGTGAGCACGTATGTTGAACAGGTGCAGCCGCACATGGATCGGCTGTGGAGACGTGTATGCGATGTGGTTCGACAAGCGTACGCGCTGCTGCAAGAGAACAGCGCCCACCTAATCGGCTACCTGTGCGAAGAAGAACGGGCGCGATGGCAGCGGCCGGCGAGCATGCCGCGCCGAAGCCGCCAGCGATTTTCTCTACATGCCGGACGTGCATTCACTGCCTACGCTGACCCTGTCAACTGAGTTTCCCTTGCCCCCCGGTCGCCAGCCCGGGCGGCTGCGCCGCCTACGCAACAATCGCGCACGCGGGCGCCCGTCACAGTTCTTGCGCGGGCGGGCGCTTGACGGTTAAATTGCAGTGGCTTGAGAGCTATCCGACTATGACAACATTCGCCGCCCATACAAGCCGCGACGATTCTGTATCAGGGAGGTTTCCCGCGTGAACAATCTGCTCATCACCGGCGGCGCCGGCTTCATCGGATCCAACTTCGTACGCATGATGATGGAGCGCCACCCCGACTATCGCATCACTGTCTACGACAAGTTGACCTACGCCGGCCGGCGCGAAAACCTGCAAGACATAGCAGCCGCCTATGCGGACCGCTACTGCTTTGTCCAGGGCGACATCTGCGATGCGGAGGCGGTGGAGCAGACCATCGCCGAGTTCGACATCGACACCATCGTCAACTTCGCCGCCGAGTCCCACGTGGACCGCAGCATCCTCAACCCGGACGCCTTCATCCAGACCGACGTGTATGGGACGTACGTGCTGTTGGAAGCGGCGCGCAACGCGGGCAACCTGCGCTATCACCAGATCAGCACCGACGAGGTCTACGGCCACATCCACGGCGACCATCGCAGCCTGGAAACCGACTGCATGGCCCCGCGCAGTCCCTACGCCGCCAGCAAGGCCAGCGCAGACCATCTGGTCAACGCCTATCACATCACCTATGACCTGCCCATCACCATCAGCCGCGGCGCCAACAATATCGGCCCGTACCAATACCCGGAAAAGGTCGTGCCGCTCTTCATCACCAATGCGCTCAACGATATGCCGCTGCCCGTGTATGGCGACGGCCAGCAGCGCCGCGATTATCAGTTCGTGGGTGACCACTGCGAAGCCATCGACCTAGTGCTGCACAGAGGCGAAATCGGCGAAACCTACAACATCGGCACCGGCACGGAAATGACCAATCTGGAAATGGTCGAGATCCTGCTCGACGAGCTTGGCAAACCCGCCTCGCTGATCCAGCACGTGGAAGATCGCATGGGCCACGACCGGCGCTACTGCCTCGACGTGCACAAAGTCATGGCGCTGGGCTGGGAACCCGACTACACCAATGAAGAGGCCATTCGCGCCACCATTCGCTGGTACGTGGACAACGAGTGGTGGTGGGAGCCAATCCGCTCCGGCGAGTTTCGCGAATACTACGAACGCGTCTACGGCAGTCGCAAAGTTCTCGAATAAGGCGCACGCATCCGGCGTCTTCGTGGCGCCGGCACACAACCCGAAATCAGTCCCAATGCCCGTCGCACGCGCCACCGAAGCCGACCTGGACGACCTGCGCCGCCTGCTGCACGCGGCCCGCTATCGTTTCGCGGACTTCGGCATGGAGGATTTGCCGCACCTGCTCACCGAGTCGGATTCGGTGATCGGCGCGGAGAAAGGCGCGTTGTGGGGTTTCCTCAGCCTGAAGACGGAAGTGCGTCCAGTCACGCTGCCGGCGGACGCCCCCAGCCGTTCCTACCTGCGTGGCCTGGCGCTGCGCGGCGGCTATCCGCCCTCACAGTTTGTGGGCCCGCTGCTCGACGCGGCTGTAGACTGCCTTCTCGAGCGCGCAGAGCCTATCCAGCTCATCACCTATGGCGGCGAACGGTGGATATTCAACGTCCTGCATAACGCCGGATTTTCCGTAGCGGACCAGGTCCAGTTCTATGAGCTGTCCCGGCCACACCGGCAACTCCTCAAGTTGCCTGCCGGCCCCACCCCTGCGCTGTTGCGACCGGCGGAGCCGAGTCACTTGCCCCAGTTGGCGGAGATGGACGCAATAGCCTTTCCGCCCCTATGGCACTTCGGCCACAATGACATGCTCGAACTCCTGTTGCGCACGCGCCTGCAGATCGCGGTCATGGACAGAGACGATCGTCGGCTACTCGGCCTCCTCTGCCAACTCCGGTGAGGAACTTCAACTGGCGAGGCTCGCCGTTCATCCGAACGATGCAGCGACAGGGCATCGGCGGCCAGCTCCTGCGCGACGTCGTCGCCCATGCCGCTGCAGAGCGCTACGAACGCGTTCTTCTCAATACGCAGACCGACAATGAACGTTCGCAGCGGCTTTACCGCTCGTTCGGCTTCCGGCCCACGAGCAGGCCTGTGCCTGTCCTGGCCATGACCGTCGGCGCACAAGCAGCGGCTGCGACATGAAGTTCATCTTTCGCACACGGCTCTATCGAGTGCTGATGATGGTCGCGGCGCTGGTTGCGTTGGGGACGATTGGCTATCGCATCATCGAGGGCTGGTCCCTGCGCGACTCGCTCTTCATGACCATCATCACCATCAGCACCGTGGGCTACAACGAAGTCGCGCCACTCAGCGGCCGTGGCGAAGTCTTCAGCATGATACTCATCGTCCTCGGCGTGGGCAGCGCGGGCTACACCTTCAGCATCTTGACCGACTACATCGTCGCCGGCGAATTGCGCGGCGCGTTGCGGAGGCAGAGAATGGCGAGAGACCTGGCGAAAATGAACGACCACTACATCATCTGCGGCTACGGCCGCGTGGGACAAAACGTCGTCGACGGTCTCCTTGCCAACCGCTTCCAAATCGTCGTCATCGACGGCAGCCATGACCGTGTGGATGACCTGGAGGAACTGGACGTCAACTACGTGATCGGCGACGCCACTGACGACTCCGTCCTGTCCGAGGCCGGCATCGAACGCGCCAGCGGCCTTTGCATGTGCCTGCCCAGCGATGCAGACAATGTCTTCACCATCCTCAGCGCGCGCACGCTCAACTCCGATCTCTACATCGTGTCGCGCTGCAACGCTGTCGAAAGCGAACACAAACTGCGCATGGCCGGCGCCAACCAGGTCATCAATCCCTATCGCATCACCGGCAGCCGCATGGCCGCACAGCTTCTCCACCCGGGCGCGGTGGAATTTCTGGACGTAGTCATGCGCCAGGGCGAACTGGAACTGCGCATCGAGGAGATCGTGATCGGCTCTGATTCTTCGCTCGAGGGGCAAACCCTGGGTGAAGCCCATGTGCGCGCCAACACAGGCGTCAACGTCCTCGCCGTACGCCGGGCGGACGCCAGCCTCCATACCAATTTGCACGCCGAATTCCGGATTGCATTCCGGCGATGCGCTCATCGGCTTGGGCACGGTGGACCAGTTGGCGGCGCTCAGCGACCTGGCCAAAGTGAAGCCTAAATCGCTCAACATTCCCGGCGATCAGTAGGCCGGGCGCAGTTCAAGAAACCGGCGCTCACACTCTGTTTACATAACTTTTTGGGCGCAATCTTACTTGCCAGAGACGTCGAAATCTTGTAGAATATGCCTCGTGTGGCAGTTGTTGTGAGGCGACCTCCGGACGCTTCCTTCGCCGCCAGTACTTGAAGAAATCAAGAGTTCGTAGCTCTCGCCAAGGAGCAACCCTATCGGTGGTTCACCCGTTTCGATTTGGTGATATCTTTCTACTCCAACGCCTTGGCCGGCAAGCTACCAAGCTGAATATCGTTCAGGCGACTCTCCATCGCCAGTCTGCTGTTGGAGCATCCCTCACGTCGGTTCTACCCTGGAAGCACGGCAAAGTTTCAACGTACATCTTGCGCCAGCGTGGTCATCGGCTGGCGCAGGATGGCTTTCTTGCAGGCGCAGAAGCGCCCCGGCCGGCCAGAGCTGGATATCGTCTTCTTGGCGCCGGGGCTGGACGCTCGCCGCGGCCACCCGGCCATCTGGGAGAAGCTACTGTCGCATCACACGTACGAAGCGGCCAACCGCCGCATCGAGCGCATCTACGCCGACGTGCCGGACCAGCCTCTGCCCGTCAGCACGTTCAACCACGCCGGCTACCGCGTCTATGAACGCCAGACCATCTGGCGACTCACGCCTCAGGCCCTGGACGACTACTCCAGCCGCCTCAGCGCCGATTTCCGGCCGCAGTCGGGTGCGGATGAATGGGCGCTGGATGCGCTCTACCGGCGCGTAGTTCCGAAAGAGGTGCAGGCGGCAGAGGGAATGCAGAACGGGAATAGCATTCGGTCACCGATTCTCGGCTGGTGGCAGGGAGGCTCCTGCGCCAGCTATGTCCTGCTCGATCGCGGCGACGTACGCGGGTCGGTGCAGATCGTACGCGGGAGCCGCGGCAACTGGCTCCAGCTCTGGTGCGACTTTCTGGACACAGATATGACGCACATGAACCAGTTGCTGTCGTTCGCGCTGACGGTCATCAACAGCAGAGCTACGGGCCGGACAGCGAATATGCCGGTCTACATCGCAGTGCGCGAGCACCACGGCGCGCTGGGCACAGTACTCGGCGACTACGGCTTCGCACCCGTCACCGACCGGGCCAAAATGGTGAAACACGTCTTCCAGTGGCTGCGCGAAGCCGCCCGTGCGCAGCCCGCGACCATGGAGACGACCGCTACCGTGGTGACGGCGCCCTTCGACTTGAGCCGCGAGCAGCCCCTGTGCATCAGTCGGTTGGGGCCCGTGCAGAACGGACTGCCGAGTTGGGGCAGTCGCCGGATGCGGAGATCGGCGCATACCTGGCCCGAAGTCAGTCGGCGCGACCCGGTCACCGCACGTCCGTAAGTGCGCGCCGTGGACCGAATAAGCGCCTGACGTTGGACCGGTCTCTCAGTTGACGCGATCTGTGTGCGCCATATCTGTGTTCGCTATATCAGTGCGGTACAATCGCCAATAGTTCTCCGAGCAACACTGGTTTTCGAACCAGTCACTGTTCGAGTACAGGAAACGAGTACGGGAAAAAAGTATAGGATAGGTACGAAGCACGATGAGTGACTCATCACAGGTGACGCAGAGACAGTGACGCGACGCACAAGGACGCGACCACAGAGACGCAAGCGAAATGATGCGAGCCGCTCACCCCGACAACACAGGGCCCTCGCAACAGGCTACAGACGGTTACCTGAGTCCCATACGCACAAAGAGGGTACGTAACAAGCGTGTCAAGAATTAGAGAGCATATTCCCGAAGGTACAGTAGGTTCGCCCGCAGGCGACGCAACAACAGAAAACGCGCCGCAGATCACCGCTCTACAGATCACCGACGATCTGGAGTTGTTGCTTGAAATCCTCCCGCAACGCATCCAGGAAGCGTCTCCAGGAAGCCGACGGAGCGAGCGACCTCATCGAGGTTGTGATGGACCTCGGCCGTCTGCCCGAAGCGCGCTACAGCAACAAGGAAGTCTACCTGAGCGACACAGAGGTGACGGCAGAGGACCTGGAGATGGTCATCGCCCGCGTCGGCGACTTCGGCGCGGACAACCGCGCCGGCATCGAGCGCACACTGCATCGCATTTCGGCCATCCGCAACCGTCGCGGCCGCATCATCGGCCTGACCTGCCGCGTTGGCCGCGCGGTCTACGGCACGATTGAGATCATCAAAGACATCGTTATGAGCGACAGCAGCATCCTGCTGTTGGGCCGGCCCGGCGTGGGCAAGACCACCGTCCTGCGCGAGGCCGCCCGCGTGCGCAGCGACCACAAGCGTGTCGTCATCGTGGACACGAGCAACGAGATCGCGGGCGACGGCGACATCCCCCACCCGGCCATCGGCCGCGCGCGGCGCATGCAAGTACCGGAGCCGTCGCTCCAGCATGAAGTCATGATCGAGGCCGTTGAGAACCACATGCCTGAGGTCATCATCATCGATGAAATCGGGCGTGAAGAAGAGGCCGTTGCGGCCAGGACCATCGCCGAACGCGGCGTTCAACTTATCGGTACGGCCCACGGCAACTCGCTCGAAAACCTGCTCATGAACCCCACGTTGAGCGACCTGGTCGGCGGGATCGAGTCCGTCACGCTGTCCGACGAGGAAGCGCGCCGCCGCGGCACACAGAAGAGCGTCCTGGAGCGCAAGGCCCCGCCTACCTTCAACGTGCTGATCGAAATCCAGGACCGCCAGCGCATGGTCATCCACCACGACGTGGCGGCGGCAGTCGATGCGCTCCTTCGCGCCCGTCCGCTGACGCCGGAGGTGCGCTATCGAGACGACCGTGGTGAAATCCACATCGAGAAGACGTCGAACTCCGGCAAGTCGGACCAGTTCGGCGGCTACGACCGTTCGCGCAAACGCCGCGATTCGGAGTGGCGTGAACGGGAGATGCGAGACCCCGAGTGGCAGGAGGCGGAATCGCCCTTCGCGCCCAACGGCAAGAACGGCAAGAAGCAACCCGGCGGCAGCCAGTTGGAGGCCGAACCCGTGGCGGAAGCGGAAGCCGAACTCGTCCGCAAGCCGCTGCGCGTCTTTCCATACGGCATCGGCCAGAACCGGCTGCGCTCCGCGGCCACGAGTCTGAACGTGCCTGTGCAGCTCGTCGACAACCTGCGCAGCGCCGACGTGGTCATCACGCTAAAGAACTACTACCGCCAACAGCCGCAGCCGCTCGTGGATGCGGAGCGTCGCAACACGCCCGTGTACATCCTGCGCAGCAACACCGTCTCGCAGATGAAACAGTGCCTGGCCGACATCTTCCACATCGCCACAGACCCCATTGACGTCTTCACCGAGGCCATGCGCGAGACGCAGGAGGGCATCCAGCGCGTACTGAACGGCGCATCCGACGCGGAGCTGTCGCCGCGCTCGGCCGCAATCCGGAGCCAGCAGCACCAACTGGCGCGCGCCGCCAACCTGGTCAGCCACAGCTACGGCCGCGAGCCTTATCGCCGCGTGCGCATCTTCAGCAAATAGCCGGGCCTTTGCACAGTGCATCAAGCGCAGAATCAGACGCAGCAGCCCACGCGAAGAGGCCGGTTCATCACGTTCGAGGGCCCGGAGGGCAGCGGCAAGAGCACGCAGATTCGCTTGCTCGCCGACGCCCTCGAGGCCCAGGGTGTGCGTGTGCTCGCCACGCGCGAGCCGGGCGGCACCCACATCGGCGACCAGATACGCAATGTACTGCTCGATAGCGCGCACACGGAAATGAGCCCGCGCGCCGAGACGTTGTTGTACAACGCGGCCCGCGCTCAGATCGTCGACCAGGTGATTCAGCCGGCACTTGCCGCCGGCACGCTCGTGCTCTGTGATCGCTACGCCGATAGCACGCTCGCCTACCAGGGCTACGGCCACGATCAATCGCTCGATGATCTGCGCCGGCTCGGCGACTATGCCACCGGTGGACTGACGCCCGACCTGACCTTCTATCTGGACATCGACCCCGAGCGCGGCCTGCAACGCAAGCAGGCCGGCGACGCCGAAGAGTGGAACCGCTTCGAACAACGCGCACTCGACTATCACCGCACCGTCCGCGACGGATACCTGGCGCTTGCCGCCACGGAGCCGGACCGCTGGCGCATCGTGGACGCAGCCCGGGACGAATGCGCCATCCACGAAGAGATCCTGGCCCATGTTCGGTCCTTGGGCTTGATTTCGTAACCAACCGCTCCTCGTTGTATCCTCAATCAAATACTTGTATTTGCGCCGCCGACCTTTTCGCCGTACTCATCGCAGGAGCCGCTGAATGCCCGACCACGCCACCTTCATCGTTTTCTCCGCAGCAGCCTTGATTTTGCTGATCACGCCGGGACCGGCCGTGCTCTATATTGTGGCCCGCAGCATCGACCAGGGCCGCGTCGCCGGCGTGGTATCCGTGCTGGGTATCGGCCTTGGCACCATGGTCCACGTCCTGGCCGCCACACTGGGCATCTCCGCGCTGCTGGTCTCGTCGACCACCGCCTTCAACCTCGTGAAGTTCTTGGGCGCCGGCTACCTGATCTATTTGGGCATCCGCAAGTTCATGGAGCGTGACCAGCATACCGCGGTCGTGGAAGCGGAGGCGCAGCCGCTCTCCCGCGCCTTCACCCAGGGCATCATCGTGAACATTCTCAACCCGAAGCTGGCCCTCTTCTTTTTCGCATTCCTGCCCCAGTTCATCGATCCAACTGCAGGGCCCGTAGCCATGCAGACGCTGTTCCTGGGCACGTGGTTCGTGCTACTGGGCATCTTTAGCGATAGCATTTACGCGTTGCTGGCCGGGTCCGCGGGCTCGTGGTTGAAGCAGAGCCAGGGCTTTCTGCGCGGTCAGCGCTACTTCACAGGCGGCGCCTACATCGCCCTGGGCGTGGTGGCGGCCGTCTCCGGCTCGAAACAGAAGTAGCCGGATCGACAGAAGATTCCGGATCGAGAGGAGAACGCTCCATGAAAATGGTCATGGCCGTCATCAATAATGACGACGCTCGCAATCTGCTGGACCGGCTGACGCGCCGCGGCTTTTCCGCCACAGTCACCAGCTCGTCCGGCGGATTCTACCGCATCAGCAACACGACCATCTTCTGCGGCGTGGAGGATGACCGGGTCGAAGATGTGCTGGACATCATCCGCGAGACCTGCCCCGACCGCGTCGAATATGTGACGCCGCTGCCGCCCGTCATGGAGCCCGGTGAGGTGCACATCCCCACGCCGGTGGAAAAGCATATGGGCGGCGCGACGGTCTTCGTGCTCAATGTGGACCGGTATGAGGAGATATAGCTACTAGAAGGTAGGTAGTAGAAGCAAGGAAGCAACTCGCAAGGAGTGGGGAGGCGGTGCGATGGCGGACAACAGCGATTCCCGGAATCGTCCCAACGTACTTCTGATTCTGTTTGACCAGGCGGCGGCGGCTCCCTTCGCGTCGGGCAGCCCCTATCAAACGCCCCATCTGGACGCGCTCGCCGCCCGCGGCGCGCGTTTTCGCCGCTGCTACACGCCCAACGCCATCTGCTCGCCTGCCCGCGCCTCCCTCATGACCGGACTCTACCCCTCCACCCACGGCATCTGGGACTGCACCCACACGCAGCGTCCAGAGTGGGTCAGCTTGCCCACGGGTCGCTTTCCCTTCTTCTCCCAGCATCTGGCAGCGGCCGGATATCGCAACGGCTACTTCGGAAAGTGGCACGTGGAGCAGACCAACCGGCTGGAAGATTTCGGCTGGCATGAGTACGACTTGAGTTGCCAGGGCGTGGGCGCCAACGCCATGCCGGGCGCCGAGTTGGTGCAGCGCACGCTCGGCTATCGAGACTTCCTCATTTCCGGCGTCACTTCGGACGAAGACGCACAGACCCATCCCGCCTTCGATCGCGGAATCGACTTCATCCGCCGCCACTCGACAGCAGACGGCCCGTTCTGCTGCGTAGTCTCCACCATCGAACCGCACGACCCCTACCTCGCGCCGCAGCGTTTCTATCGCCAGTATGATTTCGCCGAGATTCCGCTCAGCCCCACGCTGCACGACCCGGCGAGCGATAAGCCCGAAGTCGTGCGCCGCATGCAGTCCGTATGGCGCGACCTCTCCGACGAGGATTGGCGGACCATCAGCGCGTGCGTATTGGGCCACGATCAGCTTCCTGGACAGCGAAGTGGGCCGCATCCTCGACGCGCTGGCGGAGACCGGCCAGGCGGACAATACCATCATCCTGGTCACAAGCGACCACGGCGACATGATGGGCGGCCACGGCCTGCTCACGAAAGGCGTCGGCACACCGTACGAGGAAGTGCACAATGTCCCACTGATTCTCCATGCGCCTGGCGTCACGGCCGGACGCGAGGAACCGGACGCGCTCGCCAGCCTGGTCGACGTGGGGCCGACTCTGCTCGACCTGTGCGATGCTGCGCCGCTGCCCGATGCGCAGGGCCGCAGCCTGCGCCCGGTGCTGGATGGCAGCGCCGACCCGGCGGACTGGCAAAGCGCCTACGCCGAATTCTATGGGCAGCGTTTCGTCTACACCCAACGCGTGACCTGGAACGGGGAATGGAAGTATGTCTTCACGCCGGGCGGCGTCGACGAGCTATACAACTTGGCCGATGACCCGCATGAAATGCGAAACCTGGCAGGAGACCCGGCCTACACGAAACGGCTGGAGGAGATGTGCGGCCACATGTGGCGCAAGATGGCGGAGATCGACGACTGGTCGCTCTACAACAGCCGCTACGCCACTTTGCGCACCGCGCCAGTGGGCCCGGAAGCGCCATAGGCGCACACACACCACGGGAACGGCCCACGCATCACGCAGGAGAAGCCGGACGACAGCCAGTCCGATCGGCAAATGCGACCTGTCGGCGCACATTGCATCTGCAACCCGCCTCAAAACTCGTCGTCCAGTCCCCCCACGCCGACATCCGTGTCCGCCAGCTCCGGCATGGAT
Organism: uncultured Chloroflexia bacterium; assembly: GCA_963752485.1. Classification (GTDB taxonomy): domain Bacteria; phylum Chloroflexota; class Anaerolineae; order Caldilineales; family Caldilineaceae; genus JASGTU01. The sequence continues at coordinate 127,925 of CAVVYP010000003.1, read as the reverse complement.
TGCTCGATGTCGTCAGGACTTTCGCCGGATTCAAGCCGGCCGACCATCTCGGTCATCTCCGCATCCAGCGGTTCGCCCATCTCATCACTCATCTTGCGCATGAAGTGCGCCAGCGCGCGCGGGTCCTCACTTTCCAGTCCGGACAAGAGCGACGAATCATCCGCCAGGTCATCCAAACGGCTGTCCTCCGACCGCGTCACAGCGACGCGGCTCACCAGCCTCCGCAAGTTGTCGCCATCACAGATCGGGCAGCGCGCCGCCTCGTCGCTCGCCTCGGCGAACGTGCGAAAGAAGACATTCACTCGCTTCCGGCAGTCCAGACAAGCGTATTCGTAGATCGGCATACCCGTCTCCCGTCGTCCCCTGGACGCCACAATCCGTGTCAGTCCGGCCAATTTTCCGCGATAGCCGCACCTCACGTATACTCTTGCATGATGCTGAATCCCGAATCTGGATCGCTCTCGACTGTGCGCCTGAAATCAACCCAGACGATGTGCAGACAAGGGCCTCCGGTATGTTGAGATTATAGTTCGTAGCCGCTTCAGGGACAAGCCATGACCGGAAATTCGCGACCACGAGAGCAGACCGGACGCTGTAGCCCAGCATGAGGCTGCAGACCTGTACGAGACACTCGCGCAGCCGAGACCCGTCCTGGTCGTCATCTCCGGCCCCAGTGGCGTCGGCAAGGACGCTACGCTGAAGCTGATGAAGGACCAGAACCAGTCCTTCCATTTTGTCGTCACCGCGACCACGCGCCCCAAGCGCTCCACCGAGGTAGAGGGCGTGGACTACCACTTCGTATCTATGGCGGAATTCGCACGCATGATCGACGAAGACGAACTGCTCGAGCATGCCATGGTCTACAGCGACTACAAGGGCATCCCCAAGAAACATGTGCGCGAGGCGCTTGCCAGCGGCAAGGACGTGATCATGCGCATCGACGTGCAGGGCGCGGCCACCATCCGCAGGCTGATCCCCAACACCGTCACGATATTCCTGACCTCTGAAAGCGAAGAGGAGCTCGTGCGTCGCCTGGAGAAGCGAAAAACAGAAGACGCCGGCAAGCTCGCCATGCGCATCGCCACGGCTCGGCGCGAACTCCGGCGCGTCAAGGAGTTTGACTACGTCGTCGTCAATCGCATGGATCGGCTCGACGCGACCGCCGAACAGGTGCGCAGCATCATTGCCGCCGAGAAGTGCCGCGTCGACTGGACGCCGGTGAAAATCTAGGTCATCTAGCGAGTCGCCCGTGAGCTATTCTCCACACCAGCCACCTGAGCAGTTTCCGCAACAGACCGCCCGCTGACCAGGCTGGGCAACCCTACATCGTCCGCACGCCAATTCACGCGATCCGCGTTCAGTAAGCCCATCCTTACGCGCACGCTGATCGTCATCAACGTACTGGTCTTCGTCGCCATGGTCGTCTACGGCTATTTGACGTACGGCACTATTGAACGGTACGGAGGACATGCGCGTCCTGATCGACGTCGGCGCCAAAGTCAACGAAGCCATCGCCATCGGTCAAACGTGGCGGCTCTTTACCGCCATGTTCATCCACATCGGCGTCTTCCACCTGCTCGTCAATCTGTACGCGCTCTATGCGCTGGGCCCGCTGGTCGAAGGCTATTTCGGCCACGCTCGCTTTCTTGCCATCTATCTCGTGGGCGGGCTTTTTGGCAGCCTGGCCAGCTACGCGTTTTCGGACGCTGTCTCCGCCGGCGCATCGGGCGCGATCTTTGGCCTAGCCGGCGCGATTACTGTTTTCTTCACTGTGCATATCGAGAGAACTTCGGCGCACGCGGGCGCTCCATTCTGCAGAACATGCTCTTCATCATCGGCATCAACCTCGTGTTCGGACTGACGATGCCGGGTATCGACAACTGGGGTCACATTGGCGGTCTGGTCGGCGGCGCACTGGTTGCCTATGGCGTGCTGCCAAAGTACAAGACGCCCGACGTCTTTCCGCCCGGGACGCAAGAAGTCGAGCAAGAAGAGCGTGTGCTGCACTCCCTGCTCTGGGTAAGCGTATGCGTCGCCCTCCTTCTGTTCGCTGTCCAGTTCGTCACGCGCTCCGTCCACGGTGGGTGATGACGGCTACGGCCGTACGCCCGGAGTACGCTAGTTGTGCCGCACTTTGTCTGACACACAGGAAGACTTCTGCCAAAGGGGAAATCGCACGATGGAAAACCAACGGATGAGCGGTATCCTGCTGCACCCCACCTCCTTGCCCGGTCGCTATGGCATCGGTTCCATGAACCAGGCCGCGTACGACTGGGTCGACTTCCTGGAGCGCACGCGCCAGAGCCTGTGGCAGGTGTTGCCATTGGGCCCTACCGGCTACGGCGACAGCCCCTATCAGAGCTTCAGCACCTTCGCCGGCAACCCCTACCTTATCAGCCTGGAAGACCTGGTTGGCGACGGACTCCTCGAGCGCAGCGTGCTGGACGAAGCGCCGGCCTTTCCGGACCACGCCGTTGACTTCGGCGCCATCTACACCTGGAAGCTGCCGGTCCTGCGCCAGGCAGCCAAGTGCGTGGCCGAAGAGGACGCGAGCGAGCAGCGCGTCGCACTGTGCGAGGAATTTGAGCAGTTCTGCCAAGAGAACACTGAGTGGCTGGACGACTTCGCACTCTTCATGGCGCTCAAGGATGCGCATGACGGAGCGCCCTGGAATCAGTGGGAAATGTCGCTGCGCAGCCGCCAACCCGACGCCATCGCCGCAGCGACCAATACCCACGCCGGCGACATCCACGCGCACAAGGTCAACCAGTGGCTCTTCTACCGCCAATGGCTCAAGCTCAAGGCCTACGCCAACGATAAGGGCGTCCAGATCGTAGGCGACATCCCCATCTTCGTCGCCATGGACAGCGCCGACACATGGACCAACCCAAGCCGCTTCTTCCTGGACGACGAGTTCCAGCCCACGGTCGTCGCCGGCGTGCCGCCGGACTATTTCAGCAAGACGGGCCAGCTCTGGGGCAATCCGCTTTACCGCTGGAAGTCTATGAAGGAAGACGGCTACGCATGGTGGCTGCGCCGCATTCGCGCCGCGCTTCGACTCTATGATATCGTGCGCGTCGACCATTTCCGCGGCTTCGCCGGGTATTGGGAAGTGCCCGCCGGCGAGGAAACCGCTGTCAACGGGCGTTGGGTGCGCGGTCCCGGCGAGGACTTCTTCCACGTCGTCGGCGCGGAGCTGGGCGAATTGCCCATCATCGCCGAGGACCTGGGTGAGATCACGCCGGACGTCATCGCCTTGCGCGACCAGTTTGGGCTGCCCGGCATGAAGATCCTGCAGTTCGCTTTTGCCAGCGACGCCAGCGACAAGTTCCTGCCCCATAACTACACGCCTAATTTCGTCGTCTATTCCGGCACGCACGACAACGACACCACCCGCGGCTGGTACGAGAACAGCTCCACGGATGCCGAACGCGATTTCTTTCGGCGCTATCTGCGCACCGACGGCAGCGCACCCGCCTGGTCGCTGATCGACGCCGCCTTTCGCAGCGTCGCCGATATGGCGATCGTGCCGACTGCAAGACATCCTCAGCCTGGGCAGCCAGGCCCGCATGAACCTGCCCGGCCGCGCCGACGGCAACTGGACATGGCGCTTCCTACCCCAACAGCTCACCGGCCACATCGAGTGGCGCTTGCTCGAATCGACCTCTATCTATGGCCGCGACCCGCAGACCTATGCCGACAAAGACGCGGAGTCCGGCGGCCAGTCTGCGCACGGCGACAAGCCCATTGTGCTCGAGGAACCGCCTGAATGACAGGCGACACGGGGGCCGCGCCGGCGACAGGCGCCCGCCTGGGACCGGCACGGCTCGCTGCGTTTGGCTTACTCACACTCCTTCTCGTCTCCCTGGCCGCGCGGCTCTGGTATTCCAGCGCCAGCCCACTCAGCTACGACGAGACCCACAACCTGATGATCGGCATGCTGGCGAACCAGGGCCACGCGCCTTACCGCGAGATCTACTCCGTTATCATGCCCTTCTCCATCCTCACCATGCAGGCCAGCGCCGCACTCTGGGACGCCACGCACCACGTGCGTACGCTCATGATGCTCTACGGGCTGATAGGCGTAGCTGCGCTCTATTTTCTGGTCTATCGCCACGCGCGCAGCATTCCCGTGCTGGCAGCCCTCTTCGCCGCGACCTTCTTCTCGTTCAATCCCCACTACTTCTTCGTCTCCACCTCCATCAATCTGGAAGCAGGCGCACTTGCCTGGGGACTCCTCTCCGTGGCACTGGTGGAGTTCTACCGCACACGCTCTGCAATTCCGCGCAAGTGGCGCTCTGGCTGCTGGCCGCGGGCGTCGCCTTTGGCCTCAGCACGACTGTCAAGATCTTCGTCCCTTTTGTGCCGGCCATCGTCGCGCTTGCAACTTCTGCTCATGCTCGTCGTCGACCGAGCGCCGCAGCCTGCGCGGCGTAGACACCTACTGGCGGCTGGTGAAGCTGGGGCTGGCCTGGGCTGCGGGCGTATTGCTGGCGATCGCTCCTCTTCCTGCTGCTCTTTGACCGCACTGCCCTCATCGAGCAGGTGCTGGCCTCTCGCTTTGCTCTACGCGAGGCCATCGAGTCCGACGCCGGCGTCAATATCGCCGAGGCGCTGACCGGCTCCGACCTCTGCAGTATGTACCGCTGCTGATCGGCGCAGTCGTCGGTCTCTATCGCCCTCTGGCGACAACGCCTTGTCCACGCCTGGATCTGGCCTGTCTGGTTCTTGCTGGCGAGCGCCTTTCTGCTCACCCATGACCCGGTACGCCCCGCCATACGGTGATGGCGCTGCCGCCCCTCGCCGCGCTCAGCGGTATCGGGCTGGCATAGCTGCTCGCCAGCGCTCGAGAGGCGCAATGCAGCCCCTGGCGCGCTGGCTGAATCCCGCCCTGGCGTCCATCGTGCTCGTGCTGGCTGTGCTGGCGCCCGCTCCCGCTCGTAGAAACCGAGTCGTTCACGGGCAAGCATCCGGTTCGCCAAGCCGCCATCGACTTCGTGCAACAGACGACCACGCCGGACGACTGCCTCATCTCCAAGGAGAACCGGCTGCACTTCCTGGCCGGCCGCCTCTCCACGCCTCACCTGTCGCTCATCTCCACCGCCCGACTCTTCAGCGGGCTGCTGCCCGCCGCCGATATCGCAGCAGAGGCCGATCAATACGACTGTCCGGTGCTGGTCTACGCCGATACCTTTGACGGCCTCGTCCCCGATCTGCGCAGCGAACTTGACGACGTCTATGCTCTGCGGCTCACGCTCGTAGATCCCAGTGAGCCGGACTATCCTCTGGACGTATACGCCGTCCAGTTGGACGAGGCTCGCCGGCCGCAACGCACGCAAGACCTGCTGCTCGGCGATCAGATTCGCGCATATGGGTCAACCTTACGCCCGGCCCCTGGCGCCCAGGCAGACCAGTTCACCTCTCCACCTTCTGGCAGGCGCGAGGCAGCCAGTCGACGGCCGACTACAAACTTTTCGTCCATCTGCTCGATGCGCAGGGCAACTGCCGTGGCGAACTATGACCACTACCCGTTCGCTCTCGATCCGAGCCTGCCCGTGGACGACGTTACGCTCAATCCGCCTATGGCTTCGCCGGCGAGTCGCTGCCCGCGCACTACCCGGCAACCGGCATGATCCCAACCAGCCGCTGGCTCCCCGGCCACGCCCTGGTCGAGACGGTTGCGCTCCCCCTCCCTGCGGACCTGACGCCGGTGACTATACGCTGGCCCTGGGCCTGTACGACGAACAACCATGCAGCGTTTGCCTGTCACGGGCTTGGGGGTAGAATCAGACCAGGTCGTGCTGGACCCGTTCAGGTCAAATAGACAGGCGCTACGCAGGAGCCGTTCACGCCACAATGTCGCAACCGATAGACGCAGCACAGCAACCTCAGCGTCATCGTGCCCGCCTACAACGAGGAGGACGGCATCGGCCCTGTGCTGGACCAACTGCACACCGTTCTGTCCCAGCCGGCTTCGCCTACGAGATCCTCGTCGTAGACGACGGCTCGCTCGACGGCACGGCCGGCGTCGTGCGCGAGAATGCCACCGCGCAGCCCGTCGTCCTGCTCCAGCATCACGCCAACCGCGGCTATGGCGCATCGCTCAAGACCGGCATCCGCCACGCACACTACGAAACACTCTGCATCACCGACGCCGACGGCACCTATCCCAACGAGCGCATCCCTGACCTGCTCTCGGCCATGACAGACGCCCACGCAGACATGGGCGTGGGCGCACGCACCGGCGACTACGTACACATTCCGCTGGCGCGGCGACCGGCCAAGTGGGTCATCGGCAAAATGGCCAATGTCGTGGCGGGCGAACCCATCCCCGATCTCGAACTCCGGCCTGCGCGCCTTTCGACGCGCCGCTGCCATGGACTTCTTCGACCTTCTGCCCGACGGCTTCTCCTTCACCACCACCATCACGCTGGCCATGTTGACCAACGGCTACCTGGTGGAATACGTGCCCATCGACTACCACGCACGGGTGGGCAAATCCAAGATCCGGCCCATCCGCGACACGCTGGACTTCATGCAGCTAATCCTGCGCATCGCCCTGTATTTCGCGCCGCTCAAGCTGTTTCTTCCCCTCAGCCTGCTGCTTGGCGATGCTCGGTGTTGCCTGGGCGCTTTTCAGCTACTTCGCGCTTGGGCAGGCTGGCCGACGTCAGCACCCTTGTCATGCTCATGACCGCAGTGCAGGTGGCCGCCATCGGCCTGCTCGCCGAATTGATCAACCGGCGCTTTCCCAGCTACGCACGCGCCGAGCCGGATGATCATACGCGCATCGAACTCGCTGCATCTCTGCACGACACAGACCGAGATAACCGAGCAGGACACCAGCCATGATGCGGCCAAGTGTGGCCGAGACAGCCGCCCTGCGCGCCGGCGACGTCTGGATTCGATTGCAACGGGACGTCATCGACAGCGGACTGTGCACCCACTGCGGCGACTGCGCCGGCCTCTCGAACGGCGCTCTGCGGATGCAGACCACCGACCAGGGTCCGCTACCGGTCCCTACCGCGGACGAACCGTGTTGCTCCCACCGTCGCCTATGACGCCTGTCCCGGCAAGGGCGTGAACTACCCTGCGCTCAATCGCCGACTGCTTCGGGTCCGAACCTGACAACTGGCTCATCGGCCACTACCGTCGCCTCGCCATCGGCTATGCCGCCGACCCGGCCATCCGGCGGCGCGGCGCTTCCGGCGGCGTCATCACGCGCACGCTCATCTACCTGCTGGAGACCGGCCGCATCGACGGCGCAGTCGTTGTGCGCCAGGGCTCTCCGCGCCCGTGGCAGGCCGAACCCATCATCGCCCGCACGCCCGACGACATCATCTCGCGCCAGCCAGAGTGTCTACGCTCCCATTCCGGTCAACACCATCCTCGAGCGCATGGCAGAGTTCCCGGGTGCGCTGGCCTATGTCGGCTCTGCCCGACCAGGTCGCGTCCCTGCGCGTGCTGCAACAGGCGGGCCATCCCGCCGCCGCCAACGTGCGCTATGTTCTCGGTCCCTATGTCGGCACCAATATGTACTTCGCCGCCATCGAGAGCTACCTGCGCGCCAATGGCATTCATAGCCTGGACGAAGTCGCCGAACTCCGCTACCGCGAAGGCGAATGGCCCGGCTATCTGATGATCCGAACCCGTCACGGGCGAGTGTTGCGGGCCGAGAAGTTCTACTACAACTATCTGATCCCCTTCTATATCACCCAGCAGCACGCTCTACTCCGTGGACTTCACCAATGAGCTGACCGACATCTCCGTGGGCGACGCCTGGCACCCGCGCTACGAATCGCAGGGCGGCGGCTATTCGGTCGTCGTGGCGCGCACCGAGCACAGGTGACGACCTGCTGCGCGAAATGCAAGACGCCGGCGCGTTGCATCTTCGAAGAGACGGATCTGGCATCCGCGCTCGCCATGCACGGCCACATGCTCGACTTCAAGAAGCGCGGGGCCTTCATCCGCATGGACTGGCGCGCAGCCCAGAGGCAAGGCCAGTCCCCGACTACGGCTACCGTCCGGCGCACATCGCCACATCCCGCCGCCTGGTCGAGGTCGTCATCTCGGTCATCTTCGCCGCTTGCGCGACGTCGCCGGCGCGCTGGCTGGCCGAGCAGATACCCATTCAGATTCTCGGCCCGCTCTTCAATACGCTGCGCAAATCCTGGAAGTCCCTCTCCAAACCGGCCAAGCGCAAGGGATTGCTGGATGTCGAGTTCGTCACCACAGATTCCCACACAGAACAGGACGACCCGCCATGGCCCACGCATCGTCCACCTCCAGCGCCCTGCAACGCACACGCGAGGAGGTCCAGCACTGGCTGCGCCGGGACTGGACGTTCGCCGACGTGGGCGCACACTGGGACGCTACGGAAGACTACGACGATATCAACGCCGAAACTTACTCCTACTTCCGCCGCTTTGTGGACGGCCTGCGCCTGAGCGACCTGCCGGACAACGCGCGCGTGCTGGACATCTGCGCACGCACCGGCAACGGCACGCTCTACTTCCACCAGCACGGCAAAGTGGGCTCCGCCGTCTGCGCCGACGTCTCCGCCAAGATGGGCGACATCTGCCGCCAGCGCTTGCACGAGGGCGGCTTCCACGACTTCACCTGGCTCCAGCTCTTCGACTACCCGCTGCCCCTGCCCGACGACGAGTTCGACGCCATCCTTTGCTTCGAAACGGTCGAGCACTTCCCGCGCCCGGAGCGTCTGGTGACGGAGCTGGCGCGCGTCACCAAGCCGGGCGGTACGCTGATCCTGACCACGCCCAACCTGCTTTGGGAGCCCGTACATGCACTGGCGGCCGTCACCGGCCTGCACCATTCCGAAGGCCCGCACCGCTTCCTGCCCTATCGCCGTCTGCGCCGCATGGTAGAGGATGCCGGCTTTGTCATCGTAGAAAATGAGACCACCGTGCTCGTTCCCGGCGGTCCGGAATACTAGTATCGCTGGGGGAACGGATCGAGGAGCGCACCCGCCGCACCGCTCATGCCCCTGCTGGGCCTGCGGCGCGTACTTGTATGTCGCAAGTTGTAGGGACGTCCGGCGGGGGCAAACGCAAGCGCTGGACGTGGGCGCTGCGCCTGTTCGGGCTTGCGCTGCTCGCAGTCCTGCTCTTTCGACTCGACCTGCAGCAAGTCTACACTATTCTCAGCCAGGCCAAGCTCTCCGCTGGTGCTGTATCGCCATCACGCTGACCATTCCCCTCATTTGGCTCAAGACCGTCCGTTGGCAGATCATTCTGCGCGCCCAGGGCGTGCGCTATGGCGGCTGGTCCGCCTTTCCTTGCCTACTTCGGCAGCCTCTTCATCGGCTTTCTAACGCCGGGTCGTCTGGGCGAGTTTGTCAAGGTCTTCCACGTGCAGCGCGAGTGCGACGTGCCCTTGCCGCTCGCCTTTTCCAGCGTGCTCGCCGACCGCCTCTTCGACCTATTCGCCCTGCTATCAGTGGGTGCGCTGGCGATTCTCAGTCTCTTCCATGGCAGACACCTCCGCCATCGTCGCCATTACCGTGCTGGCCGCCCTCATCATCGTACCGCTGCTGCTCTTCCTCAACCCGACGGTCTTCGGATTCTTCCAGAAACTGGCGGGCGGCTGGGGCCGCTTGGGTGAGGTGTTCTTCGGCGCGGATGGTTGGCTGACCGAGGATCCACCACAGCCTGCGCCGCCTGACGCCGTGGTCTCTGCTGGCTTCCGTGCTATTGACTGTGTTCGCCTATGGGGTCTTCTTTGGACAGAACTACCTGCTGGCGCAGGCGCTCGACCTGGACGTCAGCTTCGTCACCACGATCGTACGCAGTCGCACTTGGCAGCCTCATCACCCTGTTGCCCATCTCCATCTCGGGCCTGGGTACCCGGGAAGCCGTCATGATCGCCTACCTCGGCACTGCGGGGATCTCTTCGGAAGCGGCGCTGGGGTTCTCGCTGCTGGTCTTCTTCACGTTCTACATCTGCGGCGGTCTCATCGGACTGTTCGCCTGGCTGATCAAGCCTATCCCGTGGTCCGTTTTGCGCGGCGGCCGGAGAACGTCCGTCCGAAGTTCCGGGAGCGCCGGCCCATAGCAGGCGGCGGAAATCCGCCTGGGTCACTTGTGATTAGGCGATGGGTCTGCCTTCCTACTGCGCCAAGCCTCCGCCGCGGCCAATGCCTCGTTCATCGCCGCACCCATTTGTGGTTGCGCCACGTGTACACCACCCTCTCCCAGCGCAGCCACCAGACCGGTCCGTCTCATCTGCTCATAGACCGGCCCGCTAACGCCGGACAGAATCAGCCGTGCTTCCATTGGCGGCCAGGTCATCGGCATAGTGGCGCAGCACGCCGATAAGGGTGCTTCCCACCTCGTCGCGCCCGCGCAGCCGCATGATTACCGCCGCGCCGCTGCGCATCCCCGGGGTTCGGCAGTCGCTGCTCCAGGGTGGCGACGGAGGCGAAGAACAGACTACCGTACAGCTGCAGCACCACCAATCTCATCGTCCTCCAGCGTCGTCGGGCAGCTCCACTTCGATGGGATACCCGTTGGGTACAAGGTTGAGTTGGGTAACAGTCACCTGGTTGGATGCGCGGAACACATAGAGCATGAAGGACACCGCCACGCCGATAAACACGGCATATTGCAGCGGTAGCGTCAGGTGGCGATCAGCGTGATCCCGAAGCTCACGCGTGGAACCGAGCCCGTATACCAGATTGTGCGCACCTGCTCCGGCTGCAAGCTCTGCACACCGACCACTATCAGCAGCCCCGCCAGCGTCGCCATTGGCACAAGTGCAATGTAACGCTGTGAAGACCAGCACCAACGGCACGATCAGCAGCCCGGCGAACACGTTCGCCCATCGCGTGCGCGACCCCGAACCCACCACCAACGCCGTGCCCGACATGGAGCCGCCGGCGGGAATGCCCTGCCACAGGCTTGTCGCCATGTTCGCCAACCCCTGACCGATAAAGTCGCGTGACATGTTCGGGTACTTGCCGTCCGGGTTCGGGAAACTCTGGCTCACGCCAGCACCCTGCACCAAGCCGATGATGGCGATCGCCACCGCCGCCGAAAAAATATACGGTGATATCGTCCAGTCGCCCGAAAATGGATCTGGCCAAGTCCCCCCCAGCGGACACCGTCTCGCCCACCAAGATCACCGAATCCAGCCCAAGCAACCAAGTCACAATCGTCGCGATGATCAGCGCCACAGCCATCGACACCTTACGCAGGCGCGTGTAGTTCAATCCCACAATCAGGCCGATCGTCAACAGACCGACCGCCAGTGTAGGCAAGTCGTACTGCTGCCAACGCAGCACTGTGTCGGCAGCCTGTAGCAACATACCCTTGAAGTAGCTGTCAAACCCCGTCAATCCGTCAAGCTGGCCCAGTATGATCAACAACGCAATGCCGGTTGTAAAACCGACCATCACCGATTTTGATACGAACCGCACCAGCGAACCCAGCTTGAGCAGGCCCGCCAGAAGTTGAATTACGCCGACCAGCAGCACCAAAACCAGAAGGTTGATCGGTCTCGAACTTGCGGGAACGCCAAACAGTGCGTCCCCCGTGGCCAGCGAGAGGGCGCTTGTCGTGGACACGTTCATGTAGACTGAGCCGGTGAACAGCGCCGCCACCGGAGTAGCGATGACCAGCGTGCGCAGCCCCAGATACCGGGTTGACGCTCGCCAGCAACGCATTCGCCATCGCCTGCGGAATATTGACCACGGCAAAGGTGAGACCCGCGATCAGGTCGCTCATAACGTATTCGCGTTCGGGCCGGACCTTGTTAACGATATTCATGTCAGCGCTCGTGATTATGCGCTCCGGTACGACTGCCGTCAAGGTGCACGGCGTGCCGGGCTGGTTCACTGCGGGAATTCACTGGGTATGGATTATAGTAGGGCTCGACACATTTGGCGCAATCGGCTTCACTGCGCCTGGGGATGACCGTCGACATCAACAAAACACCGTGTGTCGCGTCGCTCCGACATGACACGCTTATTTGGCCACGATATCACATGTACGGAACCGCCGACCAAACATCAACGATGGCCCGTCTCGCCATGGCGCTCCTCGCCGGCTTTCTGGTCGTTGGCCTCTTCTCGCAGACCGTCCACAACAACAGCCACAACGAGCAAATGTATGTCACCGCCGGCTACCTGCTCGCCCACGGCCAGCGCCTCTACCAGGACTTCGCCTTCGTCCAAACGCCCTACTCACCATTGGTCTATGCGCTGGCTTTCCGGCTTACGAACGGCCATTATCTCATGACGGCCAAGCTGGTCAACTTCGCCTTTTTCGCCACCGCCGCCATCCTACTCTACGCCATCGCCCGACGCGAAACCCGCGACCGCCTCTTCAGCTTGACCGTGTTGGCCCTCTACCTCGCCAACTACTACCTGCTGCGCTCCGTCATCGAAGCATCCAACTACACTATTCCGATTGCCTCTACCCTGGCAGCATACTACCTCTTTCTCCGCTATATAGACAACCCCAAGCGGGCTGGCGCCTACTTCTTTGCCGGTCTACTCCTGGGCGCTGCCGTGGGGGCCAAACTCTACTACGCCACGCTCGTCATCCCCTTCGGGCTGGCCGCCCTGCTCTATCCGGCGACGACAAGCCTGCGTTCACGTATCAGTTCCGGCGTGCTCCCCATGGCGGGCGGCGCCATTGTCGGCGCCCTCCCTCTGCTCTACTACGCTGTCCGCGACTGGGACCGCTTCGCCTTCAACAATCTGGGCTACCATCTGCTCAACGCCCAGTGGCGCGAACGAAACGGCTTCACGGCTACCATGACATGGGCCACCAAGCTCGACACGGCCCGTGACCTGCTCGCCAATCCCAGCTACCTACTCATCGTCGCCTGGCTGGCGCTGGCCGTCGCCGTCGTCCTCACGCAGTCCGTGCGACCACTGCGCAGGTTCAGTAGCCTCGCGCCCGGCATCGTCCTCTCCGGCATGCTCGTCATCGTCTCCTTGCTCACAGCGTTCACGCCGCGGCCTCTCTTCCCCCAGTACTTCGCCATGCCCGTCCCCTTCCTGCTTACGCTCATGGCCGCGCTCTACGCGCAGATGGCGCAGCCCTATCGTCGTACGTTACGTCAAGCCGCAGTCATTGCCGCCGTGCTGCTCACCATCACAGTGCTGCCGCGCCACACCGGTTCTCTGCGCCGCGCACTGCAGCCGGACAGTCGTTGGGCGGGTGTGGAGGCGGTCGAAACGAGCCGCATCATCCGCTCCCAGATCGACCCGACGAGCCCAGTCGCCGCCCTCTCGCCCGTCTACGCCATCGAGTCCGGCCTGTCCATCTACCCGGAACTCGCCACCGGCTCCTTCGTCTACCGCATCGGCGATCAACTCAGCGCGGAGGAACGCGCCCGCTACGTCGCCACGTCAGTCTCCACGATCCACGAGCTCTTCGACGCCAATCCGCCCGCCGCCATCCTCATCGGCGACGAAGGCGACCTCGAACTGCCCCTCCTCGAGTACGCACAAAGCCGCGGCTATACGCCCGCCGTGAAGAATCCCGACGGCGTCCAGTTGTTCAGACGTTAGGCTGATGTCTTCACAGCGTGGTATACTCACACGTCGACGCCGGAACAGCCGATGACGCAGAATCAGGATTTCTCGACGCCCACCCTCCCCGTGTACAACCGCCTCCAGCCCTATCGCAACCTCACCATCATCCTGGCCGTGGCAGTCTTGGCTCACGTGGCCATCTTCGTCGATCTCCCGCTCTTCTGGCGCTCCGCGTCCGTACTGCTGCTGACCGCGTTCCTGCCTGGTCTGCTCTTCGTCGACTGGCTCCTCGGCGGCGACGACCGCCCGCTGCCCGAGTCTTGGGAACGCAGCCTGTACGCGCTGGCCGCAGGCTATGGCATCGTGACGGCCGTCCTGCTCCTGCTGAGCTACCTGCCCGGTGGCCTCATCTGGTGGCAGACGCTGCTAGCCTTTGACGCGGTTTTGCTGGTCCTGCTGGCGCTTCTGTGGCGACGGCGGTCTCTCGCTCTGCGCGACGCCACGCCCGTGTACATCGACCAACCGGCCGCCTGGCCCGCCATCCTGCCCACCGCACAGCGCGGCTGGCTCCTGGCCGCTGTGTTCAGCATCGTACTTATTGGCGGCTTCCTGCGCTTCAACGACCTCGGCTACAGCGAATTCCAGGGTGATGAGGCGCGCGCGGTTCTGCGAGCCGCCGAGGTCATCCAGGGCTACCACGACGCCCTCCTCAGCCACAAAAAGGGCCCCGTCGAGATCCTCGTTCCGACCGGCGCCTACTCGCTGGTCGACCGGCTCGACGAACAATCCGCACGGCTGCCCTTCGCCTTGGCCAACGTCGCCGGCCTGCTTGCCGTCTTCCTGCTCGGTTGGCGGCTCTACCATCCGGTCGCCGGTTGGGCCGCGGCCATGCTCCTTGCGCTGGACGGCTACTTCATCGGCTTCGCCCGCATCGTGCAGTATCAGAGCATCGTCTTCCTCATGGTCGTGCTCGTCGTTCTCATTCTCTACCGCCTGGTGCGCAGCCCGCACAGCCTGTCCCGCTACCTTACACTGGCCTCGATTCTGCTCGCCACCGGCCTGCTCGCGCATTACGAGGCCGCGCTTGTGGCCCTTCCCGCCGCGTATCTGCTCTACGCGCTCTGGCGCCATAGCGGCGTATCGCCGGCTCGCCTGGCCCGCTCGCTTATCGCGCCCATTGTCGCCGGCGGCGCACTGTTGGCCGCGTTCTACGTTCCCTTCTTGCTCAATCCCAGCTTCCGCGTCACCTACGCCTATATCACCGTCAACCGCATTGGCGGCGCGTTCCCGTACAACAACCTCGTCGACGTCTTCGAACGCACGACGGTCTACAGTTCCATCTACTACGTGGCGCTGTTGGTGATCTGCGCCCTGCTCTCGCTCATCGGCATCTACCGGCGCAACCTGCCGGGCTGGGCCGGTTGGCTCGTCGCCGCGCTGCTCACGCTGGGCACACTCGTCACAGTCTGGCGACCCTCGTGGATCGCCGTCGGCACACAGGACCACACGTGGTTGTTCTTCGCCGCGGCCATGCTCGTCGCCTGGTTCCTGCCCATCTTCCCGCTGGAACAGCGCGCGATCTGGCTCTGGTTCGGAGCCACGTCCATCTTCATGCTCTTCTTCACACTGACGCCCAACACGCATGTCTACGGCTTCTTCATTCCCTGGGCGCTGATCGCCGGTGACGTTATCGGCCGCGGCTATGTGGCGCTCGCGAAGCGCACTGGTACGCGAGCCGCCCGTTGGATTGCCGTACCCGTCGCGACGCTTGCCGTACTGCTATTCGGCAACTACGCCTACTGGTATTTCGCCGCGACGGACGTGGAGGTCCTGCGCACGTGGCGCGAGAATCGCCCCGCCGGGTATCCCGTCACCTACGACATGCCCACGCGCATGTCCATCTTCGGGTTTCCCCTGCGCAACGGCTGGAAGGCGGTCGGCGCGCTTTACGCCGACGGCTTGCTGGACGCGCCATTCGAAGTGCACGGCAAGGAGCCGGTGGCCGACTGGTACACGCGCGGCGACGGCTACTGCCCCCGAGACCATGTCTACTACCTCTGGCACGAGTCCGTCGAACCTGCCGACCTAGGCTACAATACGGTCGTGCGACAGCAAATCGAAGAAGACGGCTACCAACTGTTCGGCACGGTTCTCGTCGACGAGCAGCCGCGCATGCGCATCTACAAGCTGGATGACCAGCCGATCGCGCCGCAGTCCTTTCGCGTCGAGGACTACGAGCCGACCTTCGACCGCGAGCTCTCCGGCCCCATCTTCGAGAAGAACGGGCCGTCTGCCGCGCCTGCCATCCAGCATGAACTGGACCTGCGCTTCGGCGACGCCATCCACCTGCAGCGGCTACTCGCTGGACCGCACCGAGGCATTGCCCGGCGAAGGCGTGCTGCTCACGCTCTACTGGCAGGCGGACGAACCGATTGACGTCGACTACAGCGTTTTCACACAGATTATCAACATGGCCGACTTCCACAAGGCCGGGCAACGCGACGGCGAGCCCGTCTGCAACAACCTGCCTACCACCCGCTGGCTGGCCGGTGACACCATCATCGACCGCTACTACATCCCCATTTACGCCGATGCGCCGCCTGCGACCTATACACTTCTCGTCGGCATGTACGAAGGCGAGAGCGGCGAACGCCTCGATATCTTCGCGCCGGACGGCGCCCCCCTCGGCGACCAATTCGGCCTGGCCGAGATCCCGTATTCTCCCCGCGCCGTGAGCCCCATGGCCGCTCTTCGCTCGCACAAACTGCTGCTCGCCATGTTACTCATGGCCCTGCTCATCTGGCTGCCGCGCGGGCTGGCGCTTGACCGCTTCGTTACAGCGGACGAGCACGCCTGGCTCGCCCGCTCCGGCAATTTCTACCGCGCACTCGCACTTGGCGACTTCGCGTCCACCTTCCAGCGCCACCATCCGGGCGTAACGACTACCTGGGCGGGTCTCGCCGGTTTCGTGACCACATACCCCGCCTACGCCCGCGAGGCTCCCGCCTACTTCGGATGGCTCACCGAGGAGATCGAGCCCTTCCTGCGCAGCCAAGGCCATGACCCCGTTGACATGCTCGCAGCAGGTCGCGCGTTCGTTGTCCTCGCCGTCACCGCCGGCCTGCTGGCTGCCTTCGCGCTCTCCATACGCCTGGTCGGATTATGGGCCGCCCTGATGGGCTTCAGCCTGATCGCGCTCTCCCCCTTCCACATCGCACATTCACGCTTGCTGCATCTGGATGGACTCGTCAGCAGCTTCATGTTCCTGGCTGTCATCGCGTTCCTGGTCTACCTGCAAGAACGCCGCATCTACGCGTTGCTCGTTTCAGCCGTTGCCGCGGGGCTGGCCTGGCTCACCCGCTCACCGGCGCTCTTCTTGCTGCCATACATCGCCCTGTTGGCCGCGCTGGGCTGGGCGGTCTATCGTGACCCTGACGCTCAGCGTACATCGCCCTGGCGCATGGTTGGCGCTGTCTTCCTCTGGGCCGTGGTCGCCGCGCTGACTTTCTTCTTGCTCTGGCCAGCCATGTGGATAGACCCTGTGGGCAGCCTGCAGCAGGTGCTCAGCGCAGCCGGAGAATATGCCGCAGAAGGCCATCTCAAACCCACCTTCTTCCGCGGCGACATCTACGCCGGCGACCCCGGTCTTAGCTTCTATCCGATCACTTACCTCTGGCGTACTACGCCCGTCGTGCTGGTCGGGCTGCTGCTGTCATTGGTCGCCTTGATCGCCCGCGGCGAACCCCTCGACCGCAGGCGCGTTCGCTTTGCTCTGACCGCCCTGGTTCTCTACGCCGCCGGTTTCTTGCTCTTCATGAACCTGGGCGCCAAGAAGTTCGATCGCTACCTGCTGCCCGCATTTCTTCCACTGGCCCTAATCGCGGGTGCAGGCTACGCGTCAGCGGGAGCCTGGCTATCCAAGCTCTTCCGCTCGTCCGTGGAGCGCTGGATCATGCCACTGCTGCTGGGAATCGTACTCGTTGCCCAGGCCGCATTCGCCCTGCCGGTCTTCCCCTACTATCTGAGCTATTACAACCCGTTGATGGGCGGCAGCACACGCGCCCCCCACGTGATGATGATCGGCTGGGGCGAAGGCGGCGACCAGGCCGCCCGCTTCCTCAACACGCAACCGGGTGCGGAATCCGCGACCGTCGCCTCCGGCTACACGAACGGACCGTTCTCGTATTTCTTCGACGGCGTTACCCTGCCGCTCTACTTCCGCCACGCAGCCGACTACGCAGTGGTCTACACACAGGACTGGCAGCGGCAGCTCCCGTCGCGCCGCGCCGCCGCATACTACGCGCGAGCATGAGCCGATCCATACCGTTACCATGGACGGCCTCGAGTACGCCCGCATCTATGACCTGCGCGATCTGCCCATGCCTGACTATGTCACCGATTGGGCCACAGGTTCGGACAGGCAAGACGCGATCCGCCTAGCGTCGTACCAGCTTCCGGCCGCCGCGATTTCACCCGGTGAATCCTTCCGTGCTATATTTTACCTCGTCAACCTCGCCCCGCTCGACACTAACCTGAACGTTCTGGTTCGCATTGTAGGGCCGAACGGTCAGGAATTGGCGCGCAGCGAAGGATGGCCCTGGGGCGCGGCCACCAGCGGTTGGCAACTGGACGAAATCTGGCCGGACGGCCATGAACTGGCTATACCGGCGGACGCCGCGGCGGGCTGGTACCGCGTAGACGTCGGCTTCTATGACCCGGCCACACAGGAGCTACTTGACGCAACGCAGGCAGCTACTGGGGAACCCGTGGGCGACCTCCTGGCGTTGGATTACATTCGGGTGGGCGATCTGCCAGACGGTCCGCAGCGACCCATGTCGCCGCCTGCCGAGTTGGGCGGAGTCCTGCACATGACGGGCGCAGATTGGTTTGACGGCTCCGGAGCGGCGATCAACCCGGAGCGCACTCAACTGCAGCCTGGCCAGACCATCACGGCCCGACTTTTCTGGCAGAGCCAGCAGCAGACCGCCGTCGACTACACCGCCTTCGTGCATGTCGTGGCGCCGGACGGGTCAGCTGTCGTGCAAGTGGATCGCCAGCCGCTGGACGGCTTCATGCCCACCAGCACATGGCTACCTGGCCAGGTCATCAGCGATGATTTCGCGCTCTCGTTGCCGGAAGGCGCCGCGCCGGGCGAATACACGGTCTACACAGGCCTGTACGACTTGGCAACCATGGAACGCTTGCCTGTGACCATAGACGGCCGGCCCGCTGGTGACGCCGTGCCCGTCGCGACCTTGACTGTACGTTGACGCTTGAACCAATTAACCTTGAACCTGAAGTTTAGTCCGACCCAGAAACGAATCCTCGCCTTCCTGCTGATAGCCTTCGCTGTCTGGTTGCCGCGCGGCCTCAAGCTGGACCAATTCGTCACCGTCGACGAGAGTAAGTGGCTGGTGCGCTCGGCCAACTTCTACGAGGCCATCGCCAACGGCCACGTCCAGCACACCTTCCAGCACGGCCATCCTGGCGTCACCATTATGTGGGCAGGCACGCTGGGCTACATGCTCGCATTCCCCGATTATCCACAGGTAACGCCCGGCCAGTTAACTGGACAGACTATCAGTTCGACGATTTCCTGACCGAGCAGGGATACTCCCCGTTGCAGATGCTCGCCATCGGCCGCGCCATCGTCGTGCTTATGGCGGCGCTGGCCCTGGCGACCGCGTTTCTCTTTGCCCTGCGCCTGCTGGGCTGGCTACCGTCCATACTCGGCTTCGGCCTCATCATCCTGGATCCGTTCCAGATCGGTCTGACGCGCGTCTTGCATCCGGACAGCCTGCTCAGCGTCTTCATGTTCCTGTCCGGCGTGGCCTATCTCAGCTATCTATTCACCGGCCGGCGCCGCCGTGATCTCGTTGTTTCGGCCATCGCCGCCGCTCTCACCGTGCTCACCAAGACGCCCGGCATCTTCCTCGTGCCGCTGGTCGGTCTCTTCGCACTGATCGAGTACATTCACAATGTCGTCGCCCATCCGGGCTGGACCTGGCGCGACTTCATCCGCCCGCGCACGATCGCACGCGCCTTGACGCCCCTCCTCATCTGGACGCTGATTGCGCTGGTCGTCTATGTGCTGCTGTGGCCCGCCTTGTGGGTCGCCCCGCGCGAAACCCTGGCCGAAGTGATGGACATCTCCGGTGACTACGCCGAACAGGGCCACTCCAGCCCCATCTTCTACAACGGCCGCATCATCAACGGCGACCCGGGCGCGTGGTTCTACCCGGTCACCTGGCTGTGGCGCACCACGCCAGTCGTTATGGCAGGACTGCTGCTGACCGCACTGGCTTTCGCCCTGCGCAGCGCCGTCACGAAGCCCGCACGCGTCAAGTTCACCGCACTGGCGCTACTGCTCTGGGCCATCTTCTTCGTCATCTTCATGAATCTCGGCGCCAAGAAGTTCGACCGCTATCTGCTTCCCCTCTACATGCCGCTCGACCTGCTCGCCGGCATCGGCTGGGCCGCAGCCGTCTACCGCCTGCATGTGGCGCGCACGCCGTGGGTCGCCCGCTACGCTGCGCCCGCGTTGGCCGTGCTCGTCCTCTTCGTGCAGGGCGTCTATCCCGCCGGGACCTATCCGTATTACCTCACCTACTACAACCCCGTCATGGGCGGCGGCAAGCGCGCACCCGAAGCCATGTTCATCGGCTGGGGTCAGGGGCTCGACCTGGCAGCCCGCTATCTCAACGAGACCGTGGACACCGACACGGCGAAGATCTCCTCGTGGTACCCACGCGGCCCCTTCAGCTTCTTCTACGAGGAAAAGGCACCGATTCCAACCGCGGCGCGTGGGAGACGGACTACTCTGTCATCTACGCACACCAATGGCAGCGCGAACTGCCCGCCCGCCGCATCCTGCACCACTTCAACCGCCTGACGCCGGAACAGACCTTCTCCATCGACAATATCGAGTACGCCCGCGTCTACGACATGCGCGAGGCGGACTTCCCGGACTACACCGTCGACTTCGGCGACGCCATCCGCCTCGTCTACTACGGCTTATTCAGCGGGGCCATGTATCCCGGCCAGCTTTGGCACGTGACGATGTATTTTGTCAACCAGGCGCCCATCGACAAGGACCTGAACATTCTCGTGCGCCTCGTCAACCAGGAAGGCCATGAAATTGCTGCGCTTCGACGGCTTGCCCAACGGAAAATCCACGAAGAACTGGGAAATAGGTGAAACCCTGCGCGACAACAGTTATCATTTCGAGATCACCGAGGAGACGCCGCCGGGCCTCTACCGCATCGAAGTGAGCTTCTACGACCCGGCCACGCTCGATCACCTGCCCGTGACGTCAGCCAATACCGGCGAGCTGCTGCCCGATCCCTACCTGCTCGACTATCTCATCGTCGGCGATCTGCCGCAGGAACCCGTCGACCCGCTGGCACCTGCCGCGGACCTGGGCGGACAGATCTCGCTCTTGGGAACTGACCTCCTGGATGAGAACGGAGACGCCATCACCGGCAAACGGCACGCCTATGCGCCCGGCGACACCGTGGACCTGCGCCTCTTTTGGCAAGCCCTTTCCTACATCTATTCCGACTACACTGCCTTTGTCCATGTCCTCGGGCCGGACGGACAGATGGCGTTCCAGCATGACCAGCGGCCCATGGATGGCTTCCTACCCACATCCTATTGGCCACCCAACCAGGTTATCGCCGACGACTACACCATTGAGTTGCCGGCAGACGCGCCGCCCGGCGAGTACCAGGTCATCGCCGGCTTGTATGATCTGGAGACTATGGAACGCCTGCCCGTCACACGCGACGGAGAGCCCAGCGGCGATTCGATACCCATCGCGACCCTGACCGTACGCCAATCTTCGAATTGAGTCGTGAACATTGCGCCTTGACTTGAGACTGCGAAGTGGATAGAGCAACCGCACCCATGCCGTGGCACCTTAGCTCCAGTCAGAAACGAATCCTCGCCTTCCTGCTGATAGCCTTCGCTGTCTGGTTGCCGCGCGGCCTCAAGCTGGACCAATTCGTCACCGTCGACGAGAGTAAGTGGCTGGTGCGCTCGGCCAACTTCTACGAGGCCATCGCCAACGACCACGTCCAGCACACCTTCCAGCACGGCCATCCTGGCGTCACCATTATGTGGGCGGGCACGCTCGGCTACATGCTCGCATTCCCCGATTATCCACAAGTGACGCCCGGCCAATTCAACTGGACTGACTACCAGTTCGACGATTTCCTGAGCGAGCAGGGATACTCCCCGTTGCAGATGCTCGCCATCGGCCGCGCCATCGTCGTGCTTATGGCGGCGCTGGCCCTGGCGGCCGCGTTTCTCTTTGCCCTGCGCCTGCTGGGCTGGCTACCGTCCATACTCGGCTTCGGCCTCATCATCCTGGATCCGTTCCAGATCGGCCTGACGCGCGTCTTGCATCCGGACAGCCTGCTCAGCGTCTTCATGTTCCTGTCCGGCGTGGCCTATCTCAGCTATCTATTCACCGGCCGGCGCCGCCGTGATCTCGTTGTTTCGGCCATCGCCGCCGCTCTCACCGTGCTCACCAAGACGCCCGGCATCTTCCTCGTGCCGCTGGTCGGTCTCTTCGCACTGATCGAGTACGTTCACAATGTCGTCGCCCATCCGGGCTGGACCTGGCGCGACTTCATCCGCCCGCGCACGATCGCACGCGCCTTGACGCCCCTCCTCATCTGGACGCTGATTGCGCTGGTCGTCTATGTGCTGCTGTGGCCCGCCTTGTGGGTCGCCCCGCGCGAAACCCTGGCCGAAGTGATGGACATCTCCGGTGACTACGCCGAACAGGGCCACTCCAGCCCCATCTTCTACAACGGCCGCATCATCAACGGCGACCCGGGCACGTGGTTCTACCCGGTCACCTGGCTGTGGCGCACCACGCCAGTCGTTATGGCAGGACTGCTGCTGACCGCACTGGCTTTTGCCCTGCGCAGCGCCGTCACGAAGCCCGCACGCGTCAAGTTCACCGCACTGGCGCTACTGCTCTGGGCCATCTTCTTCGTCATCTTCATGAATCTCGGCGCCAAGAAGTTCGACCGCTATCTGCTTCCCGTCTACATGCCGCTCGACCTGCTCGCCGGCATCGGCTGGGCCGCAGCCGTCTACCGCCTGCATGTGGCGCGCACGCCGTGGGTCGCACGCTACGCTGCGCCCGCGTTGGCCGTGCTCGTCCTCGTCGTGCAGGGCGTCTATCCCGCCGGGACCTATCCGTATTACCTCAGCCTACTACAACCCCGTCATGGGCGGCGGCAAACGCGCGCCCGAAGCCATGTTCATCGGCTGGGGTCAGGGGCTGGACCTGGCGGCACGCTATCTCAACGAGACCGTGGACACCGACACGGCGAAGATCTCGCTCGTGGTACCCACGCGGCCCCTTCAGCTTCTTCTACGACGGCGTCACCGACTCCAACCGCGGCACGTGGGAGGCGGATCACTCCGTCATCTACGCGCACCAGTGGCAGCGCGAACTGCCCTCCCGCCGCATGATGCACCACTTCAACCGCCTGACGCCGGAACAGACCTTCACCATCGACAATATCGAGTATGCCCGCGTCTACGACATGCGCGAGGCGGACTTCCCGGACTACACCGTCGACTTCGGCGACGCCATTCGTCTCGTCTACTACGACACGTTCAGCGGGGCCATGTATCCCGGCCAGAAATGGGACATGACGATCTACTTCGTCAACCAGGCGCCCATCGACAAAAGCCTGAACATCCTCGTGCGCCTCGTCAACCAGGAAGGCGACGAGATTCTTCGCTTCGACGGTTGGCCCGACGGCCAAACGACGAAGAAGTGGGAAGTGGGCGAAATCCTGCGCGACAACAACTATGAGCTGGAGATCACCGAGGAGACGCCGCCGGGCCTCTACCGCATCGAGGTGAGCTTCTACGACCCGGCCACGCTCGATCACCTGCCCGTGACGTCAGCCAATACCGGCGAGCTGCTGCCCGATCCCTACCTGCTCGACTATCTCATCGTCGGCGATCTGCCGCAGGAACCCATCGACCCACTGCACCATGCCGCGGACCTGGGCGGACAGATCGCGCTCTTGGGCGCCGATCTCCTGGATGAAGACGGAGACGCCGTCACCGGCAGGCAGCAGGGTTACGCGCCAGGCGATAGCGTAGACCTGCGCCTCTTCTGGCAGGCCCTGTCCTACATCTATACCGACTACACGGCGTTTGTACACGTCCTCGGGCCGGACGGACAGATGGCGTTCCAGCATGATCAGCGGCCCATGAACGGCTTCCTGCCCACCTCCTATTGGCCGCCAAACCAGGTCATCACCGACGACTACGCCATTGAGCTGCCCGCGGACGCGCCGCCCGGCGAGTACCAGGTCATCGCCGGCCTGTACGATCTGGAGACCATGGATCGCCTGCCCGTCACACGCGACGGAGAGCCCAGCGGCGACTCCGTCGTCGCGCGCACGTTCACGGTACAGGCCCCGTAGGTGGAATCGCTCACCGGGAGGACTGATTGCCGCAGACGCACTCACTGACCACATGGCAGCGAGATCGTCATCACCGTACTGCTGGCAATCGCTCTCTGGCTGCCTCGCGGGCTGATGCTTGACCGCTTCGTGGCCGTAGATGAGCGCTCCTGGCTCACTCGCTCCGGCAATTTCTATGTCGCCCTCAGCCAGGGCGACTTCGCCGGCGCCTTCCAGCGCTATCACCCCGGCGTCACCACCATGTGGCTCGGCATGGCCGGCTATCTCTGGCGCTATCCCGAATATGCCGCGGACGCCGCCGCGCAGGTCGGCGACATGAGCGAGGGCGTGGAAGGCTTCCTGCGCGACCAGGGCCATGAGCCCATCGACCTGCTCGAGGCGGGACGCACCTTCGTGGTCCTTGCCACACTGGCGGCTCTGCTCGTCGCCTTCTGGATCGCCGTCGATCTGTTCGGCCTCCTCGCAGCTCTGGCCGGCTTCCTGCTCATCGCGTTCGAGCCGTTCCTCCTCGGCCTGTCGCGCATGTTGCACGTGGATGGCCTTGCCAGCGTCTTCATGTTCCTGTCGCTATTGGCTTATCTGCGCTTCCATGCCGGCTCGCCCGCGGAGCGACCACCCTATGCCGGCCGTATCCGTGACCTCATTATCTCTGCCGTCGCCGCCGGACTCGCCTGGCTGACCAAATCGCCCGCGCTTTTCCTGATTCCCTTCATGGCGCTGGTCACGCTGCACGCCATCTGGCAACGCCGGCGTGCGGATCCGGACGCCAGCTGGAGCTGCATCTCTGCGTCCCAGCCTCGACGGGTTGCTCTGGCTGGGCATTGGCGCTGCTGGTCTTTGTGTTGCTGTGGCCCGCCATGTGGGTGCAGCCACTCGACAGCCTGCGCGCCCTCTTCGCCGCCGCCGGCGATTCCGCCGCAGCGGGACACGCCAAGGCCCTCTTCTACAACGGCCGCGCCTATCTCGGCGACCCGGGCGTTCTGGTTCTACCCGCACACCTTCCTCTGGCGAGCCTCGCCGGTGATGCTCATTGGCCTCGCCCTGGCGCTGGCAGCCTACCTGCTGAAGCTGCCGCCATTGCACGTCGCACCCGCCGCGGGACGCTCGTCTGGCTGGCGCTCTTCGCCCTGCTCTTCACTGCTCTTCATGACGCTAGGTGCAGCGAAGTTCCCCCGCTATCTGCTGCCGATCTATATGCCGCTGATCTCGCCGCCGGCATCGGCTGGATCGCGCTTGCACTCTGGATCGGCAGCGTATTTCACCGCCGCTGGCTGGTTCCGCTCGCAGCCGGCGTACCCCTACTTGCGCAGGCGCTGATCGCACTCAATGCCTTCCCCTACTACTTCACCTACTACAATCCGCTCTTGGGCGGCTCGGCCCGCGCGCCGCACGTCATGATGATCGGCCTGGGTGAAGGGCTCGACGAGGCGGCCCGCTATCTTCGTGACCTCCCCGGACGCGGAGAGAACACCGTCGCCACGTGGTATCGTGGCGGTTCGTTCAACTACTTCTACCCGTACGAATCTGTCGACATCGACCAATTCTTCCGCAGCGACTATGCCGTTATCTACGCTCACCAGTGGCAGCGGGAAGTGCCCGACAAGCGACTACTGGACTATTTCGCCACGCTCACGCCCGTACACGTCGTCGAAATCGACGGCATGGAATACGCCCGCATCTATAACCTGCGCGATGCGCCGCCGCCGGATTACTTCGTCGATTGGGACGAGTCCATTCGTCTGGTCCGCCACGACGTGCTGCCCGAAACCGTTCCGCCCGGCGAACCGCTCGTCGTCCGCCTTCACTTCCTCAGCACCGCGCCCCTTGACCGCAACCTCAACGTCCTCGTGCGCCTCGTCGACGACACGGGCCAGGAGGTCGCCCGCAGCGAAGGCTGGCCCTTTGGCACGCCCACGTCGACCTGGCAGCCCGGCCACGTCTACGTCGACGGCCACGACTTCACGCTGCCTCTGGACACACCACCCGGGTACCTGCGCGTCGAGGTCGGCTTCTATGACCCGGCCACGCAGGATCTCCTGACGCCGGAAACCGCAGCAACCGGCCGCACGCTACCCGACCTCGTTTCCGTGGACTATGTGACCGTAGAGCCATTGCCCGCACTGGACGAGTCCGTTCCATTCGGCCGTGCAACTCGGAGATCAGATTTCCCTGGCCGGCGCCAAATTGAATGGCGAGACCGTTCCTGAGCCCGGTGACCTCACTGTCAAAGGCCGGGCCCGGTGACAGCCTCCCGCTCGAGCTCCACTGGCGCATGAACCAGTACGCGCCTGTGGATTACACCGTGCTGCTCCAGCTACTCGATTCGGACGGCCAACTCGCCGCCCAATGGGACGCACAGCCGCTCAACGGCGCACTGCCAACAACCCTCTGGCGCAGCGAGAGCGCCATCGTAGATCTGCATACGCTGGACCTTCCCGACGGCATGCCCCCCGGCGAATACCGCCTGATCACCGGCCTCTACGATCTGGCGACGCTGCAACGCCTGCCCGTCACGATCGACGGCGAAGCCGCCGGCGACACCGTGCCCGTCGCTACGCTCACCATCGCTGCGCAACCCTAGCCGCCCGCACCGCCATGCACCGCGTCCGTCGCCTCCTCACCAGTCCCGGCCTCTGGATACCGCTGATTGTCGCGATTCCCGTTTTGTGGGCGCTGCTCCCCGGCGGCATGCCCAACACCGCCGACGGTCTCGTCCACTTCACTCGCGCCACAGAGATGGTCCACGCCTGGCAGGATGGCGTGTTCCTGCCCCGCTGGGCGGAAAACCTCGGCCTGGGCTACGGTATCCCGCTCTTCGTCTATGCGCCGCCCCTACCCTACTTTCTCACCGCCGGCGCACATACGCTCCTCGGCCTGCCCCTGGATGCCGCCTACAAGGCCATGATGGTCGCCGCCATCCTCATCGCGGCCTACGGCGCATACCGCCTCGGCGCGACGCTGCTCGGCGCATGGGCTGGGGCCGTTAGTGCGACCGCCTTTCTCTACGCGCCCATCATGTTGCGTGAGCTCTTCATTCAGGGCAATATCGCCCAGTACCTCGCCTGGACCTTTGCGCCCTGGGCCGCGTGGGCCGTCATTCGCATCTACGCTATCCACAGCACACGCCGCCGCACAGGCTATGCCATCGCCCTGGCCTGCGCCGTCGTAGGCACGCAACTCAGCCACAACGCAGCCGCCCTGATCATCGTGGGCATGATCGCGGGCCTGGCGGTCTCGCTGCTGATCGCCACGCGCGACGTTGCGCGCCCTGCTTGCATCAGCCGGTGGCGGACTGCTGGGCCTCGCCCTCAGCGCATGGTTCTGGGTCCCCGCCCTGTTGGAAGGCAAATATGTCGCGCTCGACCGCATCGTCGCCAGCGACTTCCGCCCTCGCTTCATTCCGGTGCAGGAACTGGTCGCCCTCTCCCCCCGCCTGGACACAGGCGCCATCAACCCCTACTACCCTCTGACACTGGGTTCCATACAGGTGTGGCTAGGCATTGCCGGCGCCCTTGCATTTCTCGGCTTGATCCTGCTGGACTGGCTGCGACCGCCAGTAGAACCGCAGCCATCCATGCTCTCCAGCAACACACTCCTCGGCTCGGGCCTCTTCTTCATTCTCTTCACAGCCTTCTGCGCGTTCATGGCCACCGGCCCGTCAGAGCCGGTATGGACTGTCCTGCCCTTCGTCGATCTCTTCGAATGGCCCTTCCGCTGGCACGGCTTCACAGCGGTCGGCCTGGCCTGGCTCTGCGCCTTCCTGGTCCACACGGCCAGCCGCCTACACGCCCGCGCAGAAACCGTCGCCGCTCTCATTGCGCTGCTCCTGCTCATGGGCTCCGCCGCGGTCAACCTCTACCCGCATAAGCTGGCGCCGGGCCGCCTCCATTCGCCCGCCGAGGTCGTCCGATACGAGAGCCGAACCGGCGCCATCGGCACCACCAGTCTGGGAGAGTTCAACCCCATTTGGGTCGACGAGACCTTCAGCACGTCGCCGCTAGTCGAAGACTACCGCACCGGCGTTCCCATCGACCGGCTCAAACATCAGCTTCCCGCCGGCGCGATCCGGTGAACAGACGTATTCCAGCGTCCACCGTCAGGAATTTCGCGTCGACCTGCCGCAGCCCGCCGTACTTACGCTCAATCTGCTCTACTTCCCCGGCTGGCGCGCCGAAATCGACGGTACTCCGTCCCCGTGGAGCCCCACGCGGGCAGCGGACTCCTCGATGTGGCCATGCCCGCGGGCGAACATACGCTTGCCCTCACCTTTGGCGCAACGCCCTTGCGCCGCGCGGCCGGGCTGGATTTCCGTGCTGGCCTGGATCGCATTGGCTGTGACGGCTGCGATTGTCTCTCGCCCCATCGCCGGCGACGAATCTTCGCAGGATGGGGACCTTCCAACCGCTTGGCCGGCCATAGTCGGAACGGCGGCAGTAGCCGGCATTGTCGTCGCACTGGCGGCGACACAGCCGCAGCTCCTCCGGCTCCACTCGCCGCCCGATGCCGCATCCCCGGCCGGCATACCGCTGCGCGTCGACTTCGCCGACGAGATTCGCCTGCTCGGCATCGACCCGCCGCCCGACACAGTCAGACCCGGCGACGCCGTACACGTTAGTGGCTATCTGCGTGCCCTGACCGACGTGGACAGCGATTACACCGTCTTCCTGCATCTCGACGACCCCATCAGCGGCAAGACCATCGCCACCGTCGATCAATCCCATCCCGGGGGCATCCCTACCTCTGACTGGGCCACCGGCCTCTACGTACGCAGCCCGCTCAAGCTCACTGTCCCGCCGGATGCGGATCCCATCCAATACGCATTGCGTCTCGGACTTGTACGACCCGCGCACCGGCGACCTGCTGCCGCTCACAGACGGCAGCGGGGACCTATACGAGGCCGGTCGCATCTGGGTCAGATCCGCCAAACCGGCGCGCATACCCGAGGGATCGGACGCCCGCTTTGGCGACCACATCGAGTTGCTCGGCGCAGACATCTCGGACGAGGAACTGATCCTGCACTGGCGCAGCGGACGCGCCCGTACAGCAGGACTATTCCGTCTTCGTGCATCTTCTCGACGAGGACGGCAACATGCTCGGGCAACTGGACGGCGCGCCCTACGCCAACCGCTACCCGACCGGCGCATGGCGTCCCGGCCAACATCATCGAAGACCGCCGTCCGCTAGTCGGCCGCCGTCCCAGACCCCGCGCAGATCGACCGCATCGCCGCCGGCCTCTACGACCCGGCCACCGGCGCACGCCTCCCCGCCGTCGACTCCAACGGCAATCCCCTCCCGAACGACGCCCTCATCCTCTCGGCGCAGCCCCTAGTCCATTTGGTTGTGGCCGCCTCCTTCACCCTCTCACCTGGTTGCCTTGTCACGAATAGCTGGACACACGCCCGAAACCGGGTACACTGTCGCCATGACGCAGCCAGCGCCCCAGCGCATCCTCATCCTCATGAGCAAGACCGGCGGCGGCCATCGCGCCAGCGCCGAAGCCCTGCGCGCCGGCTTCGACAAGCTTTACCCGGGCGTCTATCATATCGACATCATCGACTTGCTCATGGACTATATGCCCTGGCCCGTCAAGGAAGCGCCCAAGTCCTATGACTTCTTGGCCTCCAAGGCTCCTTGGCTCTGGCGACTGCTCTACGAAGCCAGCGACGACGCATTGACCGCCCTGGATTCGACTGCTGGCCGCGCCCTCTCCCACGGCGTGGAACGCGCCTTCGTCGAAAACCAGCCGGACCTCGTCATCTCAGTGCACCCGCTTGCCCAGCACGTCTCCCTGCGCGCACTGCGCCGCCTCCGTTTCGACATCCCCTTCGTCACTGTCGTCACCGACCTCGTCACCATGCACCCGTCCTGGTTCCATCCCGGCGTCGATCTCTGTTTCGTCCCCACCGGGGAAGCGACGCGAGCTGCGCTGCGCCGCAAACTCAGCATGGCCCAGATCCGGCAGCACGGGCTGCCCTTGCGCCCCGCCTTCGCAGATCTGCCGGAGCGCGGGCCGGTCCTGCGCAATCGTCTGCACATGGACGCTGACCTCCCCGCCGTGCTCGTCTACGGCGGCGGTACTAGCGCAAGCAAGATCGGCGCCATCGTCGAAGCGCTGGACAGGAACCTGGCAAGCGGCAGCGCACCCCGCGGGCAGATAGTCGTCGTCAGTGGACGAGACGGCAAGCTGCGGCCCGCCTTGGCCTCGCGTCCCTGGTCCGTACCGCTGCGCGCGCTCGGCTTCGTGGACAATATGCACGAGTGGATGATGGCCTGCGATTGTATTGTCACCAAGGCCGGCCCCGGGGCCATCGCCGAATCCTTGTGCTGCGGGCTGCCCATGGTGCTCAGCGCCTTCATCCCCGGCCAGGAAGCCGGCAACGTTCCCTACGTCATCAACCACGGCGTAGGCGTCTACAGCGAACAGCCCGCGCAGATCGCCTCCACCGTGAGACTATTGGTTCGACGACGGCAGCCGGCAACGGCAGACCATGTCCGCCAAGGCCGTCGAGTTGAGCAACCCCAACGCTACCTTCGATATCGTCGCCGATGTTGCCGCGTTGCTTCGGCGCGTCGTCCCAGACCCTCGACCAACCTACTCACGCCAAAACCGACAAATCAAAGGATTCCAAATCATGAACCGCTGGACAACCGCGCAGGCCAATGCCTGGTACGACGATCTACCCTGGCTCCTGGGCTGCAACTTCATCCCCAGCAACGCCATCAACCAACTCGAAATGTGGCAGGCCGCCACATTCGACCCGACTACGATCGACCGCGAACTGGGCTGGGCGGCGTCCTTGGGCATGAACACCGTGCGCACCTACCTGCACAACCTGGCCTGGTCCACCGATCGCGATGGCTTTCTCGCCCGCGTCGACCAGTTCCTGGCCATCGCCGCGGGCCACGGCATCCGCCCCGCCCTTGTCATCTTCGATGACTGCTGGAACGCCGACCCGCAGCCGGGACCGCAACCCGCGCCGAAGCCGGGCGTACACAACTCAGGCTGGGTGCAGAGCCCCGGCGTGCACATTGTCAACGACGCCTCGCTCTGGACCGGACTGGACGACTACGTACAGGACGTGGTCAGCGCCTTCGCTGACGACGAACGCGTGCTCTTCTGGGATCTCTACAACGAGCCGGGCAACAACCAACAGGGCGCGCGGTCGCTGCCGCTGGTACAGGCCGCTTCGAATGGGCCCGCGCCGCCTCTCCCAGCCAGCCGCTGACGGTCGGCCTCTGGTTCGACAACGAGGAATTGAACGCCTTCCAACTGGAGGCGTCGGACATCGTCAGCTTCCACAACTACCACGGCGCCGCCAACCTGGAGTCGCAGATCCGCGACCTGCGCCAATACGGCCGGCCCCTGATCTGCACCGAGTGGCTTCGCCGCAATCATAGCGAAGTCGCCGACTGTCTTCCCGTTCTCCACCGTGAAACGTGTGGCCGCCTACAACTGGGGCCTCGTCAGCGGCAAGACGCAGACCATCTACGCCTGGGATACGCCGCTCGGCGACGCCGAGCCGGAAGTCTGGTTCCACGACCTGCTGCACGCGGACGGCGCACCGTATCGCGAACAGGAAGTCGCCCTGTTCCGGCGTCTGGCCGGAGTCGAAACCGCCTAGCGCCGAGCCTGCTGGCGACACCGTACCATCTCCTGGAAGATATCTGCGGGAGCGCATGCGAAGCCGTTCCAAAGCGCTGGCAACTGTGGCGAAATACGCGATCGATGTCGCCCTTATGGACCTCGTTGTGCCGGGCATAGACGGTGTCAAGACCGCATACTTACCTGGCAGCCGTCTTCATGGGCAGACACGCAAGTGCATCTGCACGGGGTTCAAGAGAATTGCCGACAAACAGCCCATCCATTTGTTGTATTCAGGCCGAAAGAGGGTATGATGGTAGTATAGAAGATATGAACCGGGAGCCGCTATTTATGGTCAGCCAAAGAGTAGTCATTATCAGTGACCAGTGGACGACCACAGACCTCTGGTCGCAAAACGTCAAGCAACATGGAACCGGGGTCGATCTCGTCGACTTCGGAGCGACTTCTCACTATCTGAAGGCGTTATCGTCATACGATCTAGCCATCGTGGACATCAACGACTGCGACGACAACGGCGCAACTGTCTGCCGCAGCCTGCGCGAGATTTCAAACATACCGCTTCTGGTGCTCACCTACGACCGTGATGAACGCGCACATCTGAAATTCTATGGCGCAGGCGTAGACGAATGCATCGCCAAACCGATCGGCCCGGCGCTGTTGCTCGCCAAGATCGGTGCATGGCTGAACAGGGCCGATGTCCGCAATGGCGGTTCTACCGGCAGCGCAACCGTCAACAACCGACTTTTTGCAGGCATAGTCGGAGCAAACTAACGTATTGCCGGCAAGATCTCTTGGTCTGGCAACGACGAACCGACGTATCCGATCCCTTCGCATAGGAATTGGCACAGAAGAAAAACGGCGGCCCCAGTCTATACAGCACCGGGGCCGCCGTTCCTATTGCTTCCGCACCCTCATGCGAATGCCGATACCGCCCAATCTCGCCTCGAACAGCCGCTACAGAATCGTTACCCTTCCATCGCAGCCGGCGTGCGCTCGAGCTTCGGCGTCGCGGCTTCTTGTCGCTGCTCTGACCCCTGTTGCGCACCTTGCGCCCCACATCCGCCAGCGCACCGCGCACCGGCGGAATCCTCGCCGCCAGGAGCAAAGCCAGAATCGCCGCGTAGATCAGCGGCTGGCCTACCGCAATCTTCGCCACCCAGATGTAGTGCAGCGCAGCCAGAATGCCCGCGGCGTAGACCCACTTGTGCAGTCGTTTCCAATTGCGCCCCAGCCGCTTCATCCAGCCCCGCGTCGACGTGATCGCCAGCGGCAACAGTATCAGCAACGCAATGAGCCCACTACGATATACGGCTTCTGTCACCAGCCCGTCCTTGACGATGTCCTCCAGGCTGAACCCGTAATCCAGCCCGACGAAGACCAACAAGTGCATCGACGCATAGGCAAAGGCCCACAGGCCCAGCGACTTGCGTACACCGATCAGCTTGCGATAGCCCGTCACCGTCACCAGCGGCGTCACCGCCAGCGACAGCAGCAACAGGATGATGGCAGACTGTCCCGTTCGCCCCGTGAAGGAGTCGATAGGGTCAATCAGATTGCCGCGCTGAAAATCCCACGCCATCCACAGCAGAGGCAGCGCCGCCCCGATATTGACCGCCAGCCATAGCCAGCGCTTCGTCAGCCACTGCACAAACGCATCCATCAGAAATTCACCGTCAGGTCCATACCCTCATACAGATACGCGACCTCTTCCTCATAGCCGTTGAACATCAGCGTATCCCGGCGGTCCAGCTCGCCCACGCGGCGTTCCGTCGCCTGCGACCAGCGCGGGTGGTCCACCTCTGGATTCACGTTCGCATAGAAGCCGTACTCGTTGGAGATTGCATCCATCCATGTAGAGACCGGCATCTCCGCAACCAGGTCGATCTTCACGATGCTCTTGATGCTCTTGAAGCCATACTTCCACGGCACAACCAGCCGGAACGGCGCGCCGTTGGCTGCGGTCAGCGGCTTGCCATACATGCCCGTAGCAAAGATCGCCAGCGGATTCATGGCCTCGTCGATGCGCAGCCCCTCGCGATACGGCCAGTCCAGCGTCTGGCGCTTCTGGCCCGGCATCTGCTCCGGCCGCAACACCGTCTCCATGTACACGTACTTCGCTTCCGGCTTCGGATCGACGTCCTCCAGCAACGCACTGATCGGGAACCCAACCCACGGGATCACCATCGACCACGCCTCTACGCAGCGCAGACGATAGATGCGCTCCTCCTGCGTGAAACGCGTCAGGATATCGTTGATGCTGTATGTCGTCGGATTGTTGACCAGCCCGCCCACCTCGACCTGCCACGGATAGGTGTCAAAGTCCTGTGACAGCTTGGCAACCGCCTGCTTGTCCGTTGAAAACTCGTAGTAGTTGTTGTAGCCGGTGATGTCCCCGTAGTCATTCAGCGGATCGCCCAACTCATCCGTCGCCGCGCTGGCGTAGGGGTCTTCATACGCGAGCGCCTCCGGCAGACTCCGCCGGCGCCTCCACGACCGTCTCGACCTCACCGGACGCCGCCGCCGCGCCGCTGGATGGCGCCTCCGGCATTCCGCAGGCGGCCAGCGCCAGTGCGCCCACAGCAGAGCCCGCGCCGATCATGAACTTGCGCCGATTGAGATACATTTGTTCCGGCGTGATCTCCGAGCGAGAAATCTTCTTCATACCGACAGCCCTTTCTGCCTCCCGTACTTACTTGCCAATGCTAAACGACCAACTCCATGGCCTGTGCATCACTCTACACGACCAACATGAAGCGATCCTTACCCGTTTCTTACAATTTCGTTACAGTCTCTGTCCTCGAAACACCTCTATCCGTGCGAAGGTTTGGACCCTTCGCACGGCTCAGTATATGCTTCTTGCTCGTGCGAGTACTGTGATGTTGTATACGCGATCGAGAAAAACGCCAACCGTTCGTAGAGCTTCTATGCTGACAGTCACCCTGCATCCCGCCGTCGTTCATTTTCCCATCGCACTGCTTCTCGTGGGCAGCGCGGCCGCGCTGCTCTACCTGTACGGCCTGCGGCGAGCCGGACTTGTCCCCTTTTCCTGGTGGCTACTGCTGCTTGGTTGGATCAGCGCGCTGGCCGCCATCCTCAGCGGTCTGCTCGCGCAAAGTGGGCTCCCGCCACGCGCGCCCTACCGCGACACACTCAACTGGCACATCGGCACAGGCATGGCGGTCGCGGTGGTCTACGCCGTGCTGCTCTATGTCTGGTGGTTGCGGCGACCGAGGGAAGGCAGGCCATCCGCGCAGCAATTGCTCGACGATGCCGGCGCCCGCCTGTGGGTCACCATTCTGTTGGTGATTGGCATGTTGCTCGTCGTCGCCAGCGGCTGGAACGGCGGCCGCCTCGTCTTCGAGTTCGGCGTCAACGTAGGCTAGAAATCGTCGGACGGCAGGGAACCGTCCGCAATGCAGAAGGGGTGCGGTCCGTCAATCGCCCGCCATGTATCCGATCATGTTGCGCACGAGCTGTTCGCTGTAGTCCTCCGGCAGCCATGTCAGTGACAGCCCCGCGATCATCATCCGCGCGCCCGTTGCCTCTCCGCCCTTGTCATCAATAACGACAAATAGCAGGGGCGCTCCCGGGTCGCTACTCTCCGGCCCGCGCATCAGCACAATCTTTGCGCCGGCGTGTTCCTCGCCGATCTGCAATGGCGTCACCGGCGGTAGCCCGTTCTCCAGGCGGATCGCTGTCGACGGCAACCCCTGCACCATGGCCGGCAAGTCACCGTCCACCGCCACATCCACGATGACCGACGCCTCTTTGGCGCTCATGCCGAAAAACGGTCGCCGGCTGCTGATGGTCAACGAGCCGCCGCCATTGATATAGCCAAGCAGCGCATCCAGGTCCGCCAGCCCTGGCCCGCCTGACTCATACCCACCGCTACTCCAAATGACCCAATCGTAGCCCGTCAGGTCCTCCAGCGAGGGGATGCCGTCCGACACGGTCGTCCACAGCGTGGGTCCGTAGCCCTGTCGCGTCAATACCTTCAGATAGATGTCCGCCTCGCTCGTCTCACCGGGCAGCATTAGGTCATTGTCGTCGATAACCATTACGAACTTCTCGCTGCGTCCCGCGGGCGTCGATGCTTCCGCCTCCGAATCCGGGACCGGCGTCCCGATCTCAGCCGCAGACGCCATGGCAGTATCGCCCTCCCCGCCGTTGGGATCCGAACAGACCGCCAAGTCCGTACGTGTGACACAACCGCTGAACCCGCCGCTCAACAGCCGGTCGATGCCGGAACGAATACCCTCGTTGTCGTTGGCCAACACCGCCACCACCCGGCGGCCGTCCGCTTGCTCTTTCTGCGAAATCAGCACCGTATCTGCCGCCACCAGACGCAGACCATCCGCCGCCACCAGATAGACCTCCGGCCGTGGCGTCAGCGTGGGCGATGGCGTCGGCGATGGCGTGGGTGATGCGGTCGGCGCATCGGTGGGAGTCTGCGTCGCCGTAGGCCGCGGCGGCGTGAACGTGGCGGTTGGCGTCAGCAACGGCTCCGGCGTCTCCTCGGATCGGACCTGCACCTGCACGACGGATGACGAGAAGCGAGCGCGCCGCGTATTGGGCGACTCAGTCGCGCCGGCCGGTGCGTCCTCGTTGCGGTCAACAGCGGCGATCGCCGTTGCCATCGGCTGCGCATCCGACTCGCGTTTCGCTTCAGGCGTCGAATGGTTCGCCGCCGTCACGCTCGGAACCGTCGTCGGCGTCACGGTCGGCGTCTCTGTCGAGGCGGTCGTCGCCGTCGGCGTCGGCGTGACCTCCACCAAAGTGAAACCCAAATCGTCCAACAGCGTCGTCTCTGCATCGGCAATGGCGAAGTCAGCCAACACGATCAAATCGCCGCCGGCTGCCTCATCCGCCGGCGCTTCCGGCGCACCATCGCTGGCAACAGCCGTCCCGGGCACAGTCACCGTCAACATCCCCGTGCCCGCCACCGAAAGCCTGCGCCCGCTCTCAGCCAGACTCTGCTGCAGCCTGGACCCTTCCGCCAGTGTCTGCGCATCCACCGCCGCTGCGTTGGCCAGCACCAACGTCACATCTTTGCCCAGGAATGCCGGGAAGTCGGTCACGCCTTTTGTGCGTTCTCCTGTAGACAGGAAGTCTGCCACGAAGCCTGCAAGCCGCCCGTTGTCGTGCCGCTCCACAAAAGGCATCGTCAGCACGTCGAAATCGCCCATCGCCAGCACGCCGCCCTGTGTCCCACGTGAGGCCAGTCCGCCTATGACCAGCGGACTCAACCCGCTCAGGCCCAGGCGCAGGTTGGACACAGTCGTGTCCGGCGAAATCACTTGCGGCGTCACGTCACCGGCAATGCTGCGCGTACCATAAAATGCGATGCGACTGTCCGTCAACGCCTCGGCGCTGTCCACAAATTCCGACGCGTATACATGGATGTGGTTCTCGTCGTTCTCGACCGTGTCATACAGATAATCGCCGGTAAAGACAATGCCGAACGGCTCGCCCAGGCTATTGATGTCCTGCGCCAAATCGCCGGCCACATCCGGGTCGCTGATCATCAGCAGGCGTCCGCCGTCGGCCACGAACTGTTCCACCTGCGCGATCTCGGCTTTGGACCACAAAAAGAATGGGCTAACCACCACCAGCCCGCTCGCCCCGCGCAGCATCGACGCCAACTCCGCCGACTGATCCGGGTAGTCCATGAAGCTGGTCACGGTCATGGGGTCGATATCACTCATCCAGTAGCGCACGCCCAGGCCGCGGTCTGCCAGCGCGGCGGCCAACGGCTCGAACTGATAGCGGTCCACGTTGTTGCCGTGGGCCAGGTCCACGATCACCGGCCCAGGTCGCAGTTCGTGCGCCACACTCGTAATTTCTGCGGACCGGGGCAGGGGAATCGCCGTCGGCCCCGGCGTGGCGGCCACGCTCAGCGCCGTCGTGTCTCCCGGTTCGTAAGCGCGCCGGTTGTAGCCCAGCGCCACCGTACGCACTAGGAGCGGGCCCAATAGCAATGCGAGGCCGGCCACCAGGAATGCCAGTCGCCAGCCCGTCGACTTGCTCAAGAACCTTCTCCATTCCCTGTGGGCGTGGTCTCTGCGCCGGGTGCGGCTACGTTGCCTGCGCCGGGATTGCCGTCCGTCGACCCGTTCTGCATCGGCTCATCCCTCATCGGCACACTGTCCAGTGACGCAGGAGAGATTGCTCGCAGATGCAATAGATGGCGCTCCACTTCCGTGTTTTCCTGCAAACCCGGCAGCGGAATGCGGCTGTCGATCAGAAACACTGCGTCCGGCGGTGCAGTCTCTACCATATGCTTGACCGCGGAACGATAGTCCGGCTGAAATACCGCGCCATCCGCCGCTTCGCGTTCGAGCAGGTCGACCACGGCAAAGTCGCGCAGCCCCGCGAGTTCCGCGGCAGCCGCAATGCCGTCGCTGCGACCGCCCTCTGAGTCTGCCAGCCCCAGTGCCACCGCCTCACTGCCCAAATAGATTCGCGCCTCGGCGACTCCATCGGCCTCCATCTGCAGCGGGTTCCACTCTGACTGCCCTCGCTGGTGCACCACCGCGCTGACGAATGCCTCCTTGACGCGGTCCAACTGTTGCACGCGGTCAAAACGACTGCCCCCGCTTAGCTTGTACGGACCGCTGCTCATCTCCTCCGGCGCCAACGTGGGATCGTCCGGCTTGGGCCCGCGCGTGCCCACGTTGCCGATGTAGGCGCTTGCCGGCGTGAATATGCGGTTGGCCGCGGACGCAACATAGTAGCCCCCGCTCACCGCAATGCCGTCCACGACCACCACGACCGGCTTCTCGCGCGCAGATTGAGCAGCGTGTAGTAGATGCTCTCACTACTGGTCGCCAACCCACCCGGACTCGAAAGCTCCAGCACCACAGCGGCCACCTTGTCGTCCTGCCGCGCCTCCTCCAGCGCGCTGATCAGCGTCTCCGCAGAGCCGATGTCGATCGCGCCCTCGAAACGCAGCAGCCCAACCACCGGCTTCGGCGCCAACCACATGCCCAGGACGATGCCTGCGACCAGGCAGATCAGCAGCGCGCCGGCGCCTATCGCAATTTCCCAGGATTTCCCGTGCATCTTCCTTCCCTTCGCGGCGTCTTGCAGAAGCCCTGCGGCGGATCAGACGACTGGCTCGCTTCCCCGAGTTAAGACCTCTGTCCATACCGGGCGGATACATCTCGCGATAAGCGCGCCACATCGCTCTGCGCTGCACTAATACAGACGAGAGCTTGCCCGCATCGATACGCCGATTCACGGTGGAGAGGGTGCGACCTCGTTCGGCATGCGGGTGTATACAGGCAGGATTGGAATCATTCTTAATCCACGCAGCGGACGCGAAAGCGGGTCACCCGAATTGTTTGACAAATTTGTGAAGATGAACGATAATGAGCATAGGAATTCCCCCGAACCATTCGTACGGACCTGAACGTGTCGCGTGAGGCTATATCTAGAATGACAGTGAAGGCAATGGAGCCTTTGCGTTTCTGATCAATGACGATTGGAATCGAGGAAGATTGGGTTACCGGCGGCCAACGTTGCCGGTGACAAAGGAACGGATGCTATGTGGACGTTGTTTCTTTTCTTGTTCATTGGCGCCGGGTTCGTTTCTGCTGGGGCCGTGATATCTGCGTGTGCGCTGGCCGGGCGTATCGATTGTGATCAGGCCGCCATCGCACGAGGCGATCTGCGCGGATGTACTGATCCTGCCGTGACCGGCGAAATGGCATTGCCGAAGACCAACCGAGCGCCTGCACTGACAGTCTAGCCGGCGGCTCGTACCCCCACAGGACCATCAGGTTTTCGAACTACGGTAGACAAACCGTCTGTCGGTTTTTCCGCGCGGCGAGGGCGCCGTAGAGTGCGCCGTCAACGTGTGATAGCGCCGATCCTGCTATTTTCCTTCTGACGAAGCGAATTAGCAGTTCACCCCCGAGAAGACATCCAAACGGCAAAGAACCAGCGAAGATCAGCCGAACCGGCTTTGATCTGTGTTTGATCCTGCGTGTCAATATGCAGTGTGGTCTCGCTCCGTTGGCCGGCGCTCAGGATTGACCTTTGCTCGCCCACGAGATAGACTGAGGCAGTTGGTCGAAACAACAGGCTACGCGGCAGGAAACATAGCTCGTGCGCCGGCGACTCGGTCCCCTTGCCATATCTTTGAGAAGTCGTTTTGTAGGCGGACGCCCACAAAACCGTCACCTCGCGCATAAGCGCACGATGCTAAGCGTGGGCCAGGCGCCTGATGCATTCCTCAGCTTGGTCTATTCGGGCGCTCGATGCGCCGCCTCTATCCTACACAACTCCATTGAACGATCTTCACTGAACATCAGCATGAGGAGGAACGGCCATGAATCGCGCGCGCCGGGCGGGGTTTCGATTTCTTCGCGGGGCACTGTTGATTGCGACGCTAGCGCTGGGGCTTCTGCCCGTAGCGGCGTCTGCGCAGGGGATCGGCGGCGACGACGGTTATCGTCTGATGCTGCCGCTGGCGGTCAGCACTGACGCTGGACAGGTCATGGAGTATGCGGTTCCCGCCGGCGCTAGGCGAGCGCTACGGGACTACAGCTCGTATGCGACGCGTGCGGCTGTTAGGCCCCTGGCTGCACCCGTGTACCCGCTGCCGGCGCTCGCAGCCGAGGAGGCTACTGCTTTCACCGGTGAACCGGGGTGGTCCCCGGGCGGTCTGCCCGCGCAAGAAGCGGATGCCGTGGCTCGCGCGACGAATGGCGAGGAGTGGGCTCGCATCGAAGCCGCCGAGCGCGCCCAAGCGGAGTCGACAGCGGAAGAACTCGGGCCGGCGCTGAATCCGTTTGCGGAGTATGGTACGGCGAACACCTTCGCCTCCTTCAGGACCAATGCCTACGGCAAGATGTGGACGACGTATCCATACAGGGCGGTGGGCAAGCTGCTGGTCTATGACGACGGGGTCTATGCGGGCTATTGCAGCGCCTCGGTCATCGGCCCGAAGAACATGGTTGTGACTGCAGCGCATTGCGTATATGACAGAGCCGGCACAGGATGGTACGACGCGTATGAATTCATACCTGCCTATCGGGACGGCGCTGCGCCTTTCGGCACATGGATCGCCAACAACGCGCAGATCTCGCTTTCCTACCGGGATACGGGGGCTGCGGGCCAGAACGTGGCGCTGGTTTCCCTGGACTATAAACACATTGACGGAGCCTGGCGACCGGTTTCATACTACACTGGCTGGTTGGGCCGCGTCTGGGATTACGACGAAACGCAGGTGTTCTTTGCGATGGGCTATCCCCAGGGGATGGACGGCGGCAAGTATTCGTACACGTGCGCCGCGGAGAGTTTCCCAAGCGGGGAGACCGACCTGATGGGTCTGGGCTGCAATATGGAAGATGGGGCGTACGGCGGTCCGTGGATTTACAAGTTTCACCCGTATCGCGGCTGGTACTACAACTATGTGGGTGGCGTCGGCGTCAACGCCAGTGAGTCCACCATGGATGGTGTCCGCTTCAGCAGCGCCAACATCGTCCGGTTATGCGCCGCGGCGAACTGGGACTGTGGAGACACAGCGCCGCGGCAGTGAGTGTCTGTGGGTCGATTTCGACAGGTTCGAACTCCCGAAAGACTCGGGAAGACGTATCTGGCGGGGGCGTCCAGTTTGGTTGAAATGGTATACTAGTCAGGGAGTTGCTTGCAGACACCTGATCTCGGCGTTTCCGATAGCACACCAACTAGCCGAATATGGCCAGCATCATCGTGTTGGTGTTGGCGCCAAATTCATAGACGTACGGAGGTGAACCATCGTGTCAGACTATAATAGAAGGCAATTCCTAAAGGCGACGGCGGCGACAACCGCGACGTATTTCGCATATAGTGCTGCGCCCGCCAGATCAGTCCGGGCAGCAGACAGATCATCGGCCACGGAGAGTCGCCAGCCGAATGTGGTCTTTGTCTTTAGCGACACGCATCGCTGGCAATCAATGTCCTTCACCGAGATGCCGGGGATGTCCACGCCCAACATGGCGCGTATGGCGAGCCAGGGCCTGTCTATGCACCAGACCATCAGCAATTTTCCGATATGCTCGCCCTATCGCGCCATGCTCATGACTGGCCGATGGCCGTACCAGCAGGAGATGGTGGACGATAGCCCTGGAATGATTGACAACGACCTTTTGCTTAGCGGCAGACAGGCAACTCTTGGCAGTGAGTTTCAGCGGGCGGGCTACAAGACGGGCTACATTGGCAAATGGCACTTGGGGGGGTGGTCTGCCGTACCGTTTGGCTTCGATCACTCCATTGTATGGCGCAATACGCGGAACCACTGGGATTCTAGGTATCCCGTCCCGGAGAATACCGAGACTGTGAAGTACGACGGCTACAATACGATAGGAATGACGGATCAGGCCATCGAGTTCATCGAGACCAATCAAGCTACGCCCTTCTTCTTGATGCTCTCCTTCGATACGCCACACCAAGACTTTACGGACGCACCGCAGGAATGGAAGAATCTGTATGCCGATCCAGACAAGCTACCCCTGCGGCCCAACGTAGATTTGAGTAGCGCGCCGGAAGACTTCTGGGAGCAGTATCGCGGCTACCATGCGCACATCAGCGCCACAGATCACCAGTTGGGGCGCATCATGCAGCGTCTCAACGACCTGGGATTGACCAACGATACGATCCTTGTCTATACATCCGATCACGGCTCCATGTTCCAGTCCCACGGTCAGTGGAACAAACGCAAGCCGTGGGAGGAGTCCATCCGAGTTCCGTTCTTTGTCGAGTGGCCGGGCCACATACCCGCCGGGGCGACCTCGAACGGTCTCTTTGGCACCATCGATCATATGCCGACGCTGCTGGGACTGGCCGGTCTGCCGATACCGGAGAGCTGTGCTGGGCTTGATCTGTCGCCCCATTTCCTCGGCCAACAGATGCAGCTGCCGGCGTCTCAGTTCATCATGGGTATGCCATGGGGAAATCTCAGCTGGCGCGGCGTACGAACCCAGCGCTTCACCCTTGCCATGATGGACCCGCGGCGAGACGATCCGCACCTTCTGTACGACAACCACAACGACCCCTACCAGATGCAGAATCGCTACGAGGATCCGGCCTTCTCTGGGATTCGCATGGCGCTACTTGACTACCTGATTAGGTTCATGAACGATGCCGAGGACCCAGCAGAATATGATCTTCGTAATGGCACAGGGAACAAGACGCATATGCCTTTCGTGAATACTTCTAGCTGAGCGGGACCGCCGCATTCGCTGAGGCGGTGGATTGAGCCAATGGAGACTCAACGACTTCGAAAATTCGCCCTCAGTTCAGCTTGACTTGTGGCTTGGCGCCTGTTGCACGATACTCGACGTTTCGCCAACATTGGCGACCATGGCGGCAACCGACTTGGGGGCAGCACAAAAGACAGGATGTGCCATCTATACACAGTCTTGATACGCCTCCATAGGCAGCCACGTATTTCCGGGCCTGTAGCCGCACACTGTGGTATCCGGCGAGCGGGCTGAGAGTCCATCGCGGGTGACAGCTTCTCTCGGTGCCAGATTGTTGGGCAGCATGGTCGGGGATATTCGCGTACGTCAACTCAGGTGGGAAACGGGGAATCACGGATGCCCATAGATTCTTGCCAGCAAGGATTCCAGCGACGATTCCCGTACATGATGCCTTTGTTCACTTGTCTCCGATCAACTCATCAAATACGACACGCACTCGGCCTCTGCCCTGCTATCTAGTTCCGTCGCTGTCCACTCCATTCCCACATCATCCTGCCGAACTGCCCCGTTTCGCCGATGCCAACTCTTTGTTGACATCGGGCGATACGGGTGTACAATAAAATCGTCTCCTGGAGGGCCCCGGAGACGCAGGGGATGGGCTGACGTGCCGTCGGCGCGCTAGCGTCACATGTCGGCTCCTGATTTCCTTTGTCTCTTGCATCGCCCCTGCCCATTTCATGATTGTCATCTGCTTTAGCGAAGCGCATGAATCAACGTTTTCTTCGTTGTCGACGTGTTTGTCGGTGCAGTTCGGCACCTTCATGCTACGCAGACTTTGCGTCCGGCGTGGACGAGCCTAGCTGATCCTAAGTGATGGGAGGTGGAATGCGTCCTGTACTTCCTAGCTGTAACCCCGACAGTAGTGTGCGGTATTCAACCAGAGACACGCCCCGATGGGGCAGTGATCGCCAGACCCGTACAGGGAGGAGGGTACACCATGAGTCTCGTTCGC
Organism: uncultured Chloroflexia bacterium; assembly: GCA_963752485.1. Classification (GTDB taxonomy): domain Bacteria; phylum Chloroflexota; class Anaerolineae; order Caldilineales; family Caldilineaceae; genus JASGTU01. Next base: position 84,163 of record CAVVYP010000003.1, on the reverse strand, counting down.
AGGTTCGGACTACTATTCTTGGTTGTGTCGCTGTTGGTGGGCAGCAGCGCAGGAATCGCGGCAGCGCAGGATGATGTGTTTCTTCCACGGCTCACGAGCCCAACGAGTAGCGACGGTGATTTCAATGTCGAGTACACGGTGCCGCAAGAGTACAAGGAAGCCGCATTGGCCGCGGCAAGTTCGTATGCTGCACTCGATGCCGTGCCACCGTTGCCCTGGTACGAAGAAGAAGCGCCTGCCGCTGTAGATCCGCCCGCTGAATTGGGCGAGTTTGGTTGGTCGCCCGGCGGCATGCCACATCCGGAGGCCGATCGCGTCGCCCGGGAACATTACCCGGAGGCGTGGGACTTCCTTGAGCAGCAAGAGCTTGACGAGGCCGTAGCGGCGCTAGAGGCGGCTGGCATGGAAATGGTGAGCCCGGCAGAGGATTACACGGGAAGCACGCATACGTCGATCAAGACTAACGCCTATGGCAAGATGTGGAACGCCTACCCGTACCGGGCGGTCGGCAAGCTCTACATCTACGATGGAGGTGTATACTCGGGCTACTGCAGCGCTTCGGTGCTGCCCAACAACCTAATCGTGACCGCAGCGCACTGCACCTATAGCCAGTCCACCGGTTTTCATGATGCTTGGGTGTTCTATCCCGCATACCGCAACGGTCCGGAACCGTTGTTCGGCGGGTGGGTCGCCAACAATGCCCTCGTGCGCGGGCCATGGACCTCAGGCGGAGGGCGAAACTACGATGTGTCCTTGCTGAGCTTGGATTATAAGTGGATCAACGGCTGGTGGCGCCCGGTCTCCTACTACACCGGCTGGCTTGGGCGCGTCTGGAACTATGGCTATCAGCAGTCCCTCTTTGCCATGGGCTACCCGAGCAATCTCACGGACGGCACCATTTACTCGTATACGTGCGCCGCGGAGAGCTACTACGGGGGCTACACGGACTACATCACCATGGGGTGCAACATGACCTATGGCTCGAGCGGTGGGCCGTGGATCTACAAATTCCATCCCTATCGCGGTTGGTCCTACAATTACGTGAACTCTGTGGTCAGCGGCGGCACGCCCGGAACCAATTACTTCACCGGCCCTCGCTTCAGTGATGACAATATCGGCTCACTCTGTACCTCTTGGAACTGCGGTGTTTCTTATCCGAAGCCGTGACTCAGTGACAGTGATTCTCATTTCCCGGACAGGCGCCATGTTCGTACTTTGGCGCCTGTCCGGTTAGCGCGTCCGTACTGTCAGTAACCTGATAGTGATGGCTGTACACTGCACGCTTTATCGAGGCGCCGGATAGAACAATGCCTCAGCGTTCGTTCCCACCGACCGTATCGGTGTAGTCAGCTTTGGTACCTGGTTGGCGAACAACGTAATCTTGCAGGACGGATCGAGCACGAGTGGATCGATTCGGTGTGGCGATCGGTTTCGTACTATACCCGCCGGCTGGGCCGTGTCTGGAACATGGGCTATCAGCAGCACCTCTTCGCCGTCGGCCACCCGAGCAATCTGGAAAGCGGCGTCTATAGCTACCTTTGCGCCGCGGAAAGCCATTACGGCAGCTACACGGATTACATCAGCATGGGCTGCAACATGACCTATGGGTCGAGCGGCGGACCCTGGATATACAAGTTCCATCCCTACCGCGGTTGGAGCTACGACTACGCGGACTCTGTGGTCAGCGGAGGTACGCCCGGAACCAACGTATTCACGGGCCCCCGCTTCAGCGATGACAATATCGGCTCCCCGTGCACGTTGGGATTGCGGCTTTGGCTGGCCGAGGCCGTGGTGTAGCCCGGATTATCCACAGAAGTTTGACCAGCGGGTGCGACGCCGATCGGCGTCGCACCCCGCTGCGCGTTGAATGCATTTGTCGCTGGCCCTGCGCACGCGCATGCGCAGCCGTTCCGAACCTTGACCGTCAGCATAGCGGTCGTTGACAAGCGTTGCCTAACGGGTACAATGCGGGTGTCTCCACGCACTGGCCGGAGGCGCAGAAGACGAGCATTGGCCTGGTTCGGTTCTTGTGCGGCACAGCCGTCCTGCATGGCCCTCGATCGTCATGGGTAGAGCACACTGATCGTCGACGTCCTACCCCGTGAATGGGAAGGCGTACGCCGGAACTATGTGGAGCGCTTCGGCGTTGGCAGGAAGGTCATCGCCCGAATATTCAGTAGTCACCAAGTTGATTCAGGAGAGCATATTGTGACACTTGTGAAGAGATGCGGTACGTTGTTGTTGGCCGTGTCGCTGTTGGTAGGAGGCGGCACAGGCATCGCGGCAGCGCAGGATGACGTCTATCTGCCCCAGGTTACCAGCCCGAATGGCGACGTGGGCGACTTCAACGTCGAGTACACGGTGTCCGCCCAAGCTAAGGCGGCGGCGATGAACTTCTCCAGCGCAGCGACCCGCGCCGCGGTGCCGCCGTTGGAATGGAACGGAGAAGTGCGCGAGCAGGTGGAGGAAGCGCCGGCGGAATTGGGTGAGGTGCGCTGGTCCAACGGCGGGTTGCCCGATCCGGGCGCGGACAACGTGGCCAAGGCTAACTACGCGGATGCGTGGGCGGCCATCGACGAGGCGGAGCTGGCAGCAGCGGTGGAGGAACTGGAAGCGGCGGGCCCCAACTTCGATGATCCAGGCGACAACTACACCGGCAGCACGCACGTGTCCATCCGGGGCAACGCCTACGGAAAGATGTGGAACGCCTATCCCTACCGTGCGGTAGGCAGGCTCTACCTGTACGAAGATGAGGGCGGCACGCTCGTGAGCGCCGGCTACTGCAGCGCCTCCGTGATGGGCAGCCTGAACCTCATCGTGACCGCGGCGCACTGCGTGTACGATCAGGACGATCCTGAGCGATCCGTGGTACGACGCCTGGGAGTTTGTGCCTGCGGACCGCAATGGCGCCGCACCCTTCGGTTCGTGGTGGGCGAACAACGCTATCGTGCGGGGTCCCTGGACCTCAGGCGGCGGACGCAACTATGACGTGTCGCTGCTATCACTGGACTACAAATATATCGACTCTGTTTGGCGTCCCGTCTCCTACTACACGGGTTGGCTAGGGCGATCTGGAACCTGGGCTATCAACAGCAATTGTTCTCTATCGGCTATCCCAGCAACCTCGACAGCGGCATCTACAGCTATCTGTGCGTAGCAGAGAGTTATTACGGCGGCGCCACGGACTACATCAGCAAGGGCTGCAACATGACCTTTGGCGTCCAGCGGTGGTCCCTGGATCTACAAGTTCCATCCCTATCGAGCTTGGAACTACAACTACGTGAACTCGGTTGTCAGCGGCGGTGTGCCCGGGTCGAATGTTTTCACCGGCCCCAGATTCAGTGACGACAACATCGGTTCTCTGTGCACCGATTGGGCTGTGTGGGGCGGATTGTGCCACAGCAATGACATAGCGCAGCAAACGCAATCAGCGCAATTGATATGCGCCTGCGGGTGTGATGCGTAAGTACGCATCACACCCGCTTTGCATTGCAGGCGGGAACAATGTTCTGCCGCCTTCCGTCCTGGTGAATAGAACAAGCCGCTGTCTTGGCGGTTCTATTCGATGGATTGACCGGAAGGAGAGTTCAATGGCCACCCTTCACCGATTTCGGAAAGCGTCGTTCATTGTGCTTGGCATCTTGTTGACGGCATGCGCCGGGCCCGCTACCGGCGAACCGGCCCGCGTTCAGGCCGGGCAAGGCAGTGTGGAATTGGTCGCTGCTCCGCCAGCGGAGTCCGCGAAGGAGGTTGCTGCATCGCCTGCTGCACAACGCGGGGGTGAGGCGGTCGCCGCGGATACCGATGAGGAGGGTGTTGCGTTCACATCGCCGGCGGCGGAAGACGCGCCGGTCGATGCGTCAGCATGGCCCACTGCGCCGGCGAACGTGGAGCCGCAGGAGGGCAATGTGGAAGCTGCGACATCGGCAGATGACCCGCAGGGTGCAGCGCCGCATGCTGCGGGCGCCCAGGACGCGGCAGCAGGGGAACGTGTCCAAGAACCCGGACGCACAGAACAGGGTACAGAACCAATCGCAGCCACAGCCTGGCGCCGCAGCGGGCCCGGGTCAGAGCGGAGCCATCGCTCCACGGGCAGAGAACGCGGCCGAGCTTGACGTCAGCGGGTGGCCGGTCTACACGGACGCGGAGTACGGCTTCCGCGTGCAACACCCGCCAACGTTTGTGGCGGAGCAGTCCACAGAGGGCGGGCCCGTCCGTGGGGGACCGGCTGCCGTGTATGCGGTGACGTTCAAGAATACGCAGGAGGGGTTCGCTGCCGTCGCCCCCGTGTTTTCTGTCCAGGTCTTGGAGCTATCGACCGGACAAGCGTTGGAAGACTATCTGGCGGGGAACAACCTGACCGGCGCCCAGGCGAACGTGGAGGCGAGGCCGTACAGCGGAAATGGCTTCAACGGCATCGAGGCGCTCTCGCTCAACTACATGTCTCCAGGACGCTTCATCTATGCAGTGCAAGGATCGAACGTCTTCCGGCTGACACCTGTCGGCGAGATTGGTGATGCGATGTTGGCAACGTTCATGCTGCCGTAGCGCAATCCCATTTTCCTCACACAAACGATACCGACCGATACGAATTCGGGGGCTGACGGTCAGCCCCCGAATTCGTATCTACGCGCCGGTGCGTCCGACATTTCGGTGTTGCCCGCGCGGCAGGTGCAGGGGAAGCGCGGGCTCCCGCGCAGACGGGAGAACGGCTGAGAAGCGTAAGGGTTCCGTCATGTAGGCACGCCGAATAGGACGACGATAGGACAACTGTCATCCGGAAATGTCCGGCAGAGGATGCTATGCTTCCCGTGTAACAAAGCGCTCAACGACGTTTGGTATAGAAAGGCGACAACGTACCGGGATCGATCTGGGAAAGTGGAGGTTGTCGGCGATTCGGCTCGCCGGCGACGGAGATACAGACTACTATGTGGACGACTCTGTTGCTGCTATACGGGTGTATGGGCTCCGTCATTGCCGGAAGCTTGATCTTGGCCGCCGTCCTGTCCGGCCGGATAGCCAAGAGTTTCGTGGAAGTGAATGCAAACAGACCCCGCCAGAGCGGGGGAATGGTAGACGCGGACGGCGTTTTTGGAGATTGATTTCCACCCGCTTGGGAAAACCAAGTTCACGATGTGACCCTGCCGCCGAAAGCGGCGCGTCAATCCCGCCAGACTTGATAACAGGACGACTGGTGGGCGCCTACTGTTCCCCCCTAGGACCTAGAAACCAAACATATCCACCGGCGCGGCCGCGACTGGCTACCTGCTTCTGCGCTCGGTGCTACGATTGTTCCAGCATTTCCTGCAAACGCTGGCGTGCTGCGTTGGGGTCGGCCTTGCCCTTTGTGGCGCGCATGACTTGGCCCATGAAGAAGCCAAACAACTTGTCCTCACCGCCGCGATAGCGCGCCAGTTCGTCCTGATGGGCGGCCAGCGTCTCGGCGATAGCGTCATCGATGACGCCCGTGTCGCTGACCATGGCCAGTCCCTCTTGTTCGACGATAGCCTGCGGATCGCGGCCGGTGACGTACATCTTGTCCAGCACCTTCTTGCCCGTATTCTGGTTGATCAGCTTGGCGTCGACCAGTTTGAGCAGGCCGGCCATTTGTACAGGCACGATGGGCATCTCCGCGATCTGGCGCAAGTCCTGGCCGGCGCCGTCGGCGTACAGCAGTCGGAAGAGCTCACCGCTGATCCAGTTGGCCATACGCTGGGGCTTTCCGTCATCCTCGCCATATGCGGCCACGGCGCCCTCAAAGAAGGCTGCGACGAGGCTCTCGCTGACCAAAGCGTCGGCCTCCACGGGACGGAGGTCCCACGCTTCGATATAGCGGGTGCGCTTGGCGCGCGGCAACTCCGGCAGTTCCTTGCGAATCTCCTTCACCCATCCGCGATCGACGACAAGCGGGGCCAGATCCGGTTCCGGGAAGTAGCGGTAGTCCTCCGAACTTTCCTTGCCGCGCTGCAGGACTGTACGCTGCGCGACTTCGTCCCAGCCCATATTTACCTGCTCCACTGCTCCGCCGCTCTCGAGCACCTCGATTTGGCGCGCCATTTCGTAGGCGATCGCGCCGCGCACGGAGCGGAAACTGTTGAGATTCTTTACCTCAACTTTGACGCCGTACTCGCCGCGCTCTCGTTGCTGCGGCGTGCGCACGCTGATGTTGGGTTCGCAACGCAGCGCGCCTTTTTCCATTTCGCCGCTACTGACGCCCAGGTAGCGGAGGATGGTGCGCAGGCTGGTGAGGAAGGCATAGGCCTCCTCAGCGCTACGGATGTCAGCCTCGGTGACGATCTCCAGCAGAGGGACGCCTGCCCGGTTGAGGTCGACGTAGGAATAGCCGCCTTCGTGCACCGATCGGCCGGTATCCTCCTCCAGGTGAGCGCGCTTGATACGGATGCACGATGTGGAACCGTCCGGCAGATCGACTTCGATACGCCCATCCGTGCAGAGGGGCAGCTCGAACTGGCTGATCTGATAGCCTTTGGGCAGGTCCGGGTAGGTGTAGTTCTTGCGCGCGAAGACCGCCGTGCCGGCAATGTCGCAGTCGAGGGCGAGGCCGGTCTTGATGGTAGCCTCGACCGCGGCGCGGTTGATCACGGGCAGCATACCCGGCATGCCCAGGCAGACGGGGCAGACTCGCGTGTTCGGAGGGGCGCCGGCGTAGTCCGTGGCGCACTGGCAGAACATCTTGGAGCGGGTGAGGAGTTGTGCGTGGACTTCCATGCCCACCACGAGTTCGTATTCGGCCGGCGCCGGCGGTGCTGCCTGTGTGTCTACGGTTGTCATAAGCGTATTCCGGTAACAATTGAACCTTTGAGGACGATGACGGTACAATGATCCGCAACCGAATGCCCGCATCTGTCGTTCTCTATTCAAGCAGGCGACTCAAGTAGGCGACATGCGGCCGGCGGACAACCGCGTATATGATACCGGCAGGGCAGGGAATGCACAAGACGAGGGACGAATTCAGGCAACCGAATTCTTGCGAAGGTGCGAACAGGCAACGTGTTGAACTTCCGCTATGGTGTGGGCAGCGAACCTCCGAAGAGGCGGTAAGCGGGTGATGCATGCGTAACTTCTTCAACCGAATGCCGGCGTGGGGCTGGCTGGCCGTGGCGCTCGCCATGATGATCGCCGGTCTGTGGCTGGCATACTTCCTGGTCGTGAATCCGCCCGAGACTCCGGCGGGTATGGTGCAAACCGTGCCTACCTTCACTGCGACGGCAGCCGAACCAGCGACAGACGAGCCGGCGGCGTCCGAGACGCCCGCGCCGGATGCGGCTACATCTGATACGGATGCCGCCGAAGCCGATGTCCAGGCGGTGAACGCGGCTCCCGAGACCGTCACGGAGCAGGTCCCCGCTACACCGGCCCCTCCTATGCCCACGCCCACAGAGCCCGCACCCTCTTCTGTCAACACGCCCCTGCCTCCCCCAACGCAGACGGACACACCGCTGCCCGATCAGCGGCTGGCGCTTGGCGCCGAGCAGCACCGGCTCGGCGATTATGCGGCTGCGCGCGCGCAGTTCGCCGCCCTACTTGCTTCGGACGCTATGCCGCGCCATCTGCGCCTGCTCGCCCAGTATGAGTTGGCCAAGTCCTATCTGGCGGAAGGGCTGTACGCTGAGTCGCTCACCACGCTGGATCAGTTGCAGGCGGAAGCATCGCTGGGCGCGGACGCAGGCGCCGGCCCTGTGCCGGATATAGAAACGCGTGCGGAATTTCTTCGTGCGGAGGCGCTCGCTGGGCTGGCGCGTTATGCCGAGGCGGCGGCGGCCTATACGCGTTTTTTGCAGGTCTATCCCAGCACGAACGCCACGGTGCAGCCAAAGCTCGGGCGCGCCTACCTGGCCTTGGGCGATGTCGCAGCGGGGGACGCCGCCTACCGGGCCGCAGCCGAAGTGACAACAGACGTCGTGCATCGTGTGCTGTTGTTGGAAGAGCTGGCCCGGTTACACACAGAGGCGGGCCGCCATGCCTACGCGGCCGCGGCCTATGACTCGATCCTGGCCATCGCGCAGAAGCCGAACTATCGCGCCCAGATCCTGACCAAGGCGGGACAATCGTTCGCCGCAGCCGGCGACGAGTCCACAGCCATCGAGCGTTGGCGCGCCGCGATCGGCGAGGCGCAGACCGTCTACCAGGCGGATGACGGCGAGACTGGGGACGACACCGGAGTCAGTGCAGCGGTGCGGGCGGCGGCGATCGCGGCAGCGTACGATGCGCTGGTCGAACTGGTGGAACGTGGCGTCGAATTCGACCTCTACGAGCGGGGTCGCATCGACCTGGAGGCGGAAGCCTATGCGCCAGCGGTCAATGCGTTCAGCGCCTTTCTGGAGAGCGCACCGGCGGAGGATGCGCGTGTGGCCGATGCGCTCCATGGGCTAGGTCAGGCTCACCTGGGCTTGGGTGACGCTGCGGCTGCACAGGCCGCCTTCGAACGCGTGCTTGCCGAATACCCACAGTGCGAATGCTTTGGGCGAAGTCATGCTGGATATGGCGGCTGTGCTTGCCGTGCAGGGCGACGGAGAAGGCGCACGCCGCAGCTATCGCACCTTTGCGCGTGAGTACGCGGACCACCCGCTTGCGCCCGAAGCCATGTGGCGCAGCGGCATTGCCGCGCTCAACGCAGGCAGCGACGTGGAGGGAGCGTTCGATCTTGCTGGCGCTGGCCGACGCGTTCCCGGCCAGCGCACGCGCGCCGCAGGCGCTCTTCTGGGTCGGGACCGGCGCGTTTCGCAACGCACTCTACAACGAATCCGCCGATGCGTTCGGCAGGCTACAGCGAGACTATCCGGACTATCGGTGGGATGCAGTCGCCTATTGGCTGGGGCGCGCCCAACGCGAGGCCGGCAACGCGGACGCCGCGACACAGACGTGGACGGCGTTGGTGAACCGGGCGCCGGACATCTACTACGCGATTCTGGCCGCCCAATCGCTTCGACCGTTGGAGTTATCGGGGGGCAGCATGCTCACGTCGATGCAGGCGATCGCAGGTCCCGCTGCGCGGCTACCCGGTGACGACGGCAGCCAGGCGTTTGCCGATCAATGGGTTGCGAACTGGCTGCAGACGGATCCTGTGATCGCGCCAGTGTTACCGGTCGACATCGCCAATGATGCAGACCTGCAGGCCGGCCGGCTTCTGCTCGACCTAGACGCTCGCGGCGATGCGCTGGAGGCGTTGGAGCGCGTGTACCAACGCAATCTGGAGGATCCGCAGGCGCTCTACGCGCTCAGCCTAGAGTTTGAGCGGCTGGGCGCGTACCGGCTCAGCTTGGTCGCCATGTCTCGGCTGTCTGCAACTCAGCCCGGCCAATCTGGTAGAAGAGGGGCCGGTATTTATGCAGCGGCGCATCTATCCGCGGCCGTTTGCGGAGCTCATTACCGAACAGGCCATCGCCCACAATTTGGACCCGCTGTTGCTATTCAGCCTTATCCGGCAGGAGAGCCTCTTCGAGGAGGGAGCGCGCTCCGTGGCCGCAGCGCAGGGTCTGGCGCAGATCATCCCGGATACGGGGCAATGGATCGCCCAGCAGGTGGGCTATCCCAACTACACCAACGACCAGGTCTACCGGCCCATCGTGAACGTGCGATTTGGCGCGTACTATCTGGACTGGGTGCGCGAGTATCTGGACGGCAATCTGATTTCGGCGCTGGTGGGCTACAACGCGGGTCCGGGCAATTCCAAGCGTTGGCGAGAGATGTCGGGCGCGGATGACGTGCGCTTCGTGGAGATCCTGGAGTTTTCTGAACCGCGCGTGTACGTGAAAGCGATCGCGTCCAACCTGTATCACTATCAGCGTCTATACGGCAATCAATAGCCGATGGCGGGCGGCCGCTGCACGGCGTCGCGGATGCGAACAGCCGGCTGAGTTCTGGCGAGCATAGAACAGTTTGACTCCCCTAGGGCAAACGGTACAATGCCGTAGCGTCGTCTCTCTCCATCCACCACAGAAGCGAAAGGCCGTCGATGACCGAGCCCATCTTCTCCCGGCAGATCACGACCATAGAGCGTTTCATCCTCGACCAGCAGCAGAGCTACCCCGCGGCGACGGGGTCGCTTACGCATGTCCTCTATGACATTGCGCTGGCGGCCAAGATCATTGCCAGCCGCACAACACGCGCCGGCCTGGTGGGCATCCTCGGCAGCACAGGCAAGGAGAACGTCCAGGGCGAGGAGGTGCAGAAGCTCGACCAGTTCGCACAGCGCACCATCTACCGGCTCAACGACCACACGGGCCGCCTCGCGGTCATGGCCTCCGAGGAAGAGGAAGCGCCGATTCCAATTCCTGACCACTTTCCCACGGGCGCCTATGTGTTGGTCTTTGACCCGCTGGACGGTTCTTCCAACATCGACTTCAACGTCAGCATCGGTACGATATTTGCGATCTATCGGCGCAAGACGCCGGAGGGCGCGCGGGGTACGCTGGAGGACTGCCTGCAGAAGGGAAGCGAGATCGTGGCCGCGGGCTATGTCGTGTACGGTTCGAGTACGATGTTCGTCTACAGCACGGGCCACGGTGTGCACGGCTTCACGCTGGACCCGAGCATTGGTGAGTTTTTGCTCTCGCACCCGAACATTCGCTTTCCCGCCAAGCCGAAGTATTACAGCGCCAACTTAGGCTATACGCGCCACTGGTCTCCCGGCGTGCAGACGTACACGAGGTGGCTGCAGGGCGAGGAGCAGGGCGGCCCAGGCCTTTCGTTGCGCTACATCGGTTCACTCGTCGCGGACTTCCATCGCAACCTATTGACCGGCGGCGTCTTCTATTACCCGGCGGACAGCCAGGATCCGTCCAAGCCGCGGGGCAAGCTGCGCCTTCTGTACGAGGCGGCGCCACTGTCGTATCTGGCGGAACAGGCGGGCGGCTACGGGTCGGACGGCAGCGGTTCGATCCTGGATCTGGAGCCCGGCAGCTTGCACGAGCGGGCGCCGCTGTTTGTGGGCAGCCGGGCCTTGGTGGAGAAGGCCGAGGAGTTCTTGCGCGCAGACGTCTGAGGCGCATCCTCCGTACAAGCCAAACGCACACGACTTCCGGGAGGCTGTGAGCTTCCCGGAAGTCGTACTAAACTCTATCCCTTCAAGCCGCTTGTCACGACGCCCTGCATGATGTACTTCTGCACGATAAAGAACATTATGATGGGCGGCAGTATGTAGAGCACAGAGGCGGCGAGGGTCGGCGGGACGATAGGATAGCCCTGCGGATTCACGTATGCGTTGATCAGCTTAACGGGCAGAACCATGTTGCTCTCAGTCAGATAGAGCAGCGGCAATACCCAGTCACCCCACACGTAGAGAAAATTGAGTATGAACGAGGTCGCCAGCGCCGGATAGGAGTTGGGCAGTACGATCTGCGCGAATATCCGGAAGGTGCGGGCGCCGTCCACCTCGGCGGCCTCCTCGAGTTCGGCGGGGAAGGCCATGAAGAACTGGCGAAACAGAAAGATGTGGAATGGGCTCGCTCCCAACGCCCACAGCACCCAGGGCCAGTACGAGTTCACCAAGTGCATCTGTGAGAAGAGGATGAATTGGGGAATGATATAGATGCTGCCCGGAATCAGGATCAGGGCTACGACGATGGGGAAGATCCTCGACTTGCCCGCGGCCGGGATGCGGGCAAAGGCATAGCCGGCCATGGAACTGGTAATCACCGTCAGCGTAGCAAACAGGACGGACAAGAAAACGGAGTTTCTGGCGTAGCGGGCAAAGTCAATCATGGTCAGGGCGAGATAGTAGTTCTCCCACTGCGGCGGCCGCGGCAGAACCTGCAACGTTGCAGAGATGTATTCATCCTGTGACTTAAGCGAGGTAAGGACCAGCCAGATGACCGGTATGGTGATGATGATGGCGATCACGGTCAACAGCACGAACGTCATGGTCGCACGACGCTTCTGATAGGACATGCGCCGGGTCTTGGTAGTTTGCATAATCTGAGAATCAGTTGTCATAATGCACCCACTTTGGGGCAGTCCAGAATAGGATCGCTGTGAAGAGGAGCACGACCACGACCAGGAACCAGGTCAGCGCCAACGAGTATCCATAGCGCTGGAAGGCGAACGCCTGCCGGAAGACGTGGATCATGAACAGGTAGACCGAGCGTGTAGGCGGCGTCGCCAATGCGCCTGTGTTGCCGGCCGCGTTGGGCGCAAGCAACAGCGGCAACGCGAAGTACTGCATGGCCGTCACCAGCGACAGAACGAGCTGGTAGAAGATGAGGGGCGTCATCAGTGGAATGGTTACGTGCCGGAACGATTGGAGCTTGCTCGCTCCGTCGATGACGGCCGCTTCCTCCAGTGACGTCGGGATACCCTGCAATCCGGCCAGGAAAATGACGATGCCGCTACCGATGCCCGTCCACACCGCCACCATCGTCAATGAAATCATGGCATACTCGGTCAGCCAATTGATGGTCAGATCGGGGAACACTATGCGCAGGGCCTGGTTCACGGCGCCAAAATTCTGGTGGAGCATGATGCGGCCAATCCACGCCACGGCCACCAGCGGGATTACGCTGGGAAGGTAGTAGAGCGTGCGGAAGGCGCCGCGCCCCTTCACGGACTGGTTGAGGATATAGGCCAGCACAAAGGAGGAGCAGAGCCATAGCGGCACGTTGAGCGCCGTCCACAGCAAGACGCGCCGGAACGAGTACATGGCGTCCGCGTCCTGGAAGATGCGCGTATAATTCTTGAGGCCGAGGAACTTCAGACTGCCCAGATTGAGACCGTCATAGTTTGTGAAGGAGAGCGCAAAACCGCCGCTCAAAGGCACCACGACAAGCGCCACGAATCCAATCAACCAGGGCAGGATGAACAGATAGAAAGCAAGCGTCTTTTGTGTGTTGCGAGAGCGGAACCGCTGGCGCAGGGAACGATGGTGGGGAACGGACGCAGCCATCGCCGCGCCGCTGGAATCGGTAGGTAGGCTTGTCATGGCATACTCGGTTGCGTTGTCATGATGGACAGGGGGCGAAGGCGACCCCGCCCCCTGTGAATATCCGTGTGCAGACTACGGAACGTAGCGAATCTAGCCGACGCGGTCCATGCCCTCTTCGATGGCGATGTTCGTCTCGGACTCGATGCGCTCCAGCAGATCCTCGAACGCGATCTCGCCCTTGAGCGCCTGCTCCAGGTTGCCGAAGTAGACGGCGCCCGGAACCATGGGCTCGCCGCCGGCCAGGAATGGGTTGAAGCTCAGGACGTCCGTGGCGTACGGCATGTCAGACTGAATCGTCTCCCATGCCTGAGACGAGAGCGGACCGTCCTTCGGGATCAGGTCATACAGCGATTCCAGACCAGGGAGGCCCCAGCCGGATGTGGCGCGGTTCTGTGCGGGTTCCTCGCCCATGAACCATTCGAAGACCTTCCAGGACTCGTCCGGCACCTTGGTGTCTGCGGAGACGATGGCGCCGGTGGCAGTGACGCAAGGATGGTTGCGCTTGCCGGCCCAGGTGAAGTTCGGATACATCTTCACCTTGCCGTCGGCAACCGCGGCCTGGAACGCTTCAGTCGGGTCCGCTACCACGAAACCGTGGAACCAGTAGCCCGTCCACACGATGCCCAGACGTCCCGCTGCGAAGTCAGGTCCGAACCAGTCGGCGCTGGGGTTCAGCGGGCTATACTGAGAGCCGGCCGCCTGCATATCGTAGAAGTAGCGGATTGCCTCGGTCACAGGTTCGTTGCCGACGACAGAGATGCTGGAGAAGTCGTCCGCATACATCTGTCCGCCGGCGCTTGCGGCCATCCACATCCAGAATCGATCGATGAAACCGGTTGCCGTCTCAAACCCCGTCTGCTGGCCGGGGATCGTGATGGACGCAGCGAGCTCGGCGATGTCCTGCCCACTGACCGGCTCGGTGAGGTCCGGCGCCTCGACGCCGGCGGCTTCGAACACGGTCTCATTTAGCCAGATAAACGAATCCGGCGCCCAGTCCTTGACCATGCCATAGAGCGGGCCTTCGCCGATCGTGGTCGGGTCGAGCATGCGGTAGTAGTTGTTGACCGCAGACAGGTCGTCCTCTTTGAGTATCTCGCTGGTCTCGAAGTAGGACTGCAGGTTGAGCAGCATGCCGCGGGCCAGCATCTGGGGCAGGGACGGCGCCTGCACGCGCAGCAGGTCGGGCGCCTCACCGGAAGCGAACATGGCATAGAAGCGCGTGGTGTCGACGTCGACGCGCGTGATCTTGATCGGCGCGTAGTCTGCGTTGAACTGCTCGATTTCCGGTTCCGAGATTTCGTTGGCCTGGTACATCAGCACCACTTCGACTTCGGCGGCTCCGGCTTCACTGCCGCCGGTTTCGGTTACTTCGCCCGCGGGCGCGGAAGGTGCGCAGGCAGCCAGCGCTGCCGTGGCGCCCAGCGCACCTGTCCACTTCAACATGTCACGTCTTGTCATTCGGTAGGTCATCTTTGTCCTCCACTCTCCTGTTGGTACGAATGTCGACATTGAAAATCGCAACTGAACTGCGAGATCCAACTTGGGGGTAGAACACCGGTACTGTTCTTCGGTACTGTTCTTCGGTACTGTTCTTCCGTACTGTGCATCGGTCATGCACGTCAACAAGCTACGCTCGGATACGGCATACGGACTGCGATACAACTGCGGATCGAATTCGAACCGGGAACGCTACGCAGGAGCCAGTTGGTGCGGGGCCGTGCAGGAGTCCCGGATAACGAGGTGGGTGGGGACCTCCAAACGCTCGTTTTGCAACGGGCGACCTGCGATGAGGTCCACCAACATGGAAGCCGCCGCGCCGGCCATCTGGAAAATCGACTGGTCCACGGTGGTCAGCGGGGGGATCGACTGGCTCGTCTGGGGGATGTTGTCGAAGCCGACGATGGAGAGATCCTGCGGTACGCGCAGACCGGCCTCCTGGGCGGCGTCCAGAACGCCGAATGCGGACTGGTCGTTGGCGGCGAAGATGGCCGTGGGTGGTTCGCTGCGCGCGAGCAAACGCCGGGCCAAACGGCAGGCGGTGGAGCGCGTATAGTCGCCCACCTGCATAAGCGTGGGGTCCACGTCAATTCCTGCGTCGTGCAGAGCTTCTTCGTATGCGCGGCTGGCGCTGGCTGGAACTTAGCAATCGCGGCCAGCCGGCGATATGGCCGATGCGCCGGTGTCCCATTCCCAGCAGATAGTCCATCGCTTCGCGTGCGCCCTCCCTGTTTCGGGCGATAACCGACGGGAATGGGTACTCCCCTTCACATGGGTCGAGCAGGACGAGTGGCGCCGTGGCCGGTAGGTCGGTCGTGGTAGGCGTGACCACAATGACGCCGTCCGTAATGCTGCTCAATTGCGCGGCATGGCCGCGTTCCCAGGCAGATTCCAGTTCCGGGGCGGAGCGGCCGCTGGCGTAGACGATCACGTCATACTCCAGTGCGTGCAGGGCGTCGCCGATACCGCGCAGGGCTTCCAGGTTGTAGGACTCGCTGAGATCGATGACCAAGATGCCGATGACGCGGGTATTACGGCCGCGCATGCTGCGGGCCGCCAGGCTAGACGTGTATCCCAGTTCATCGATGACCTGGCGAACGCGCGTGTACGTGTCGGGCGCTACATCGGCTTTGTTGTTCAAGACGCGCGACACGGTAGACACCGACACGCCGGCGGCCTCGGCCACGTCCACGATCGTGATCTTCGCCCTTGTCGCTGCCATGACGGCAAGCGGTCGCTTTCGGCTATGAGTGTGGGAATCGGGTTCCGGTAATGTTACCGGTATCGTTACCGATCATAGCATCGGCATGAGAGGATGTCAATGACGAATTTTCCGTTGTCCGGCGCCCGCCTACACGTCCGCGCCCTCACGGCCCAGCAGACCCAACACCAACGACAGCTCGCCGCGATGGTGGATTTCATGCTCCAACACGTGCCAGGCCACCCAGCCAACAGTCGTCTCGGCGCCCCATGGCGTCTCGACGAGCCGATCGTACGCCTCTGCCGGTTGCGCTGTGAGGAACGCCGCCGTGCGCGCATGGACTTCAGCCAGCAGCGCCTGATTCGACGCCACGGTCGGGTAGCGTTTCGGTGTATGCGCCGTGGGCCAGCCGGGGAGCTCGCGGGTCACCACGTAACGGAGCCAACCGTCCTCGGTGTTGGCGATATGCAGCATGATCTCCTGCACGCTCCAGCCGCCGCGATAGGCCACGTACGCCAGTTCATCGTCGCGAAAGAGGCCAAAGGTCTCCAGGGTGAGCGCATGGACTTCACCCCAGTGTGCGAAGCACTCAGCCAGGTTCACGTTATCCCTCCTATCCACGCCTCTGCTGTCACACTTCCACGGTCATGGTATCGTAGGCGAACTCGACGGGATAGCCTTCGCCGCGCAGCTTCACGGCCAAGCGCTCATAGTCATCGTAGTTCAACCCAAACGGCTCCTCAATGTGGGACAGGATCACGCGGCCGGCGTCCAACGCTTTCACGATCTCCAGCGTCTGGTCGAGGGTGGCTTCTGTGCGCAGGACAGGGTGCTCGGCGGCGATCACGCGTTCGCCGCTGAAGGGGTCGAACTCCGTGATGCCCATAGGAATGACGGCCAGGTCGACGCCGCGGACAAACTCCGGCGGGGTCCATCCCACCAACTCGTCCGGCGCGATCAGCACGCGGGTGTCTGCGTCCTGCAGGAGGAAGGCATAGACGTAGTCCTCGGCCACGCGGAACGGCGTGATTTCGACGCCGTTGCGCGGCAAACGAGTCGCCGTCCTGCAGCAGGTTCAACCGCACCATGTCTCGTGTAGCCAAGTATTCGAATTGTTCCCAGGAGCCAAGATGCGTGCGGAAATCTTCGGCCACCTGCTGGGGCAAGTAGATGTCCGTGGTGCGGCTGTGCGGCGGCCAGTGCAGCCAATCCTTGTTGGCTTCCCAGACGCGGCGACCCATGACGTGGTCCGGGTGCCAATGGGAATAGGTACAGGCGGGGATGGTGGGCAGCCCCGCCCGGTTCAACTGGAATTTGCTCTCTTCAGGTGTGTCGATGAGCAAGTCCGGGCCATGCACGAATACGCTGGGGCCCGTGCGGCTATAGGGTACACCACGTTGTCGCGCTTCGGTGCAGACCGAGCATTCGCATCCCGGCTGTGGAATAGTCACGGCGCCGCCGCTGCCCAAGAATTCGACGTTCATGCTGCCTCCTCCTCTCTGATGACGGTCCGCGAAATCCCGTCTCCAATCAATGAGGCTGCCCGCAGGTGGGACAGCCTCCATACTTCCTCATTCTGTTCCGTTGCAACGACGACTGCCGTATCGCCGCACCCTACTGCCAGAGGAACGTTGCATTCTCTTCCAGCGGCAGCGCATCCAACGGGTCGGGATTGTCGGCCCCGGCAGGATTGAGCCCGGCGCGCTCGATGATGAGGCCGGCCAGTTGCGGGTCATAGGCTCGGTCCTCGCGTTCCAGTCCAAGCTCGCCTTCGGCCGTGTAGTAGATCTGCATCTTGGCGCTAGAGAGCCTCCAGTCCTTCTTTCGCACGATCACTTCCAGACGGCTGATCTGCTCCCAGTCCCAACTCTTGCCGCTGCTCCAGGGACGCATCACATTGCGGATGATGAGGGCGTCGTCCGTGACTTCAAAGGTCTCATAGATATCGACTAGACCGGCATAGATGAGCAGTGCGCCCCATATGATGACAGTCCACGCCATGGCCTCGGCAAAAAAGACGTCGGTCATACCCATCATGAAGGCGAGGAGACCGCCCAAGAGCATGGCCATGCCGGGGACGAGGTTGCGGGTGGTGCCGCCGAACAAGATGGGTTCCGATGCTTGCGGCGTTTCGACCGGTGATGCGGCCGATGATTCCGTGGGAAGTTCGGCGAGTGTAGTTGTAGCTTCCGCGACGTCTGCCATGGATGTCTCTCCGTACAGTGATTGATGCGCGATCTTCAGGGCTAGTATAGCCACGATCCGGGCTGTCGACCAAATCGCGATTGCGAGCGGAGAATCGGCGTTGCCTGCGGGCGAACGTATATGCGCCGTGCGGTGGCTTCCCGCGTGCGCAGGAATGGCAGAGAGGGCGAACTGCGACCGGCAGGAGCACGGCGGGCAGGATTGCGGCGGCGCCCCGGTTCAGGCTATGCCATGACGGCCGCTTGCTCGCGGGAGATAGCCCACTGCAGCGGTTCGCCCTGTACGAAGCGTCGCACCTCATCCACCACGATGCGGCCCATACGCCGGCACTCGCTGTCCAACGAGCCGGCGATGTGCGGCGTCAGCACAACGTTCTCCATCGTGAAGAGCGGCGAGTCAGTCGCAGGGGGTTCCGGCCATACCACGTCCAGTACAGCCAAGAGGTCTCTTCGCTCCCGCAGCACGTCGATCATCTCTTGCTCGCGCACGATAGCTCCGCGCGCCGTGTTGAGGAACGTTGCACCTGGCTTCATCATGGCGAAGTGCGCGCCGGTGATCATGCCCTCGGTCTCCGGTAGCCACGGTGTGTGCAGTGAAACGATGTCGGCGCGACGGAAGATGTCGTCCAGCGAGCAGAGCTCTACGCCGAGGGAGACAGCGTCCGCCTCGTCCACAAAGGGGTCGTAGGCAATAACGCGCACGTCCAGCGCTTGCAGACGGTGACAGACCATGCGACCGATCATGCCCAACGAAATGACGCCCACAGTGCTGCCATAGGCGCCGGGCGCCGGTATGCGCTGGACGTAGCTCCGCTGCTCTCGGATGGCAAAGACATGTTGCCAGCCCCGCTTGAGACAGAAGATTATCTGTGACAGAGTGAACTCGGCGACGGGAACGGCGTTGGCCGCATAGGAACTGGTAATGGGGATGGTGCGCGCCCAGAAGGCGTCGGTCACGATGCTGCGGATGGAACCGGCCCCGTAGAAGACGGCTTGCAGCTTGGGCGCAGAGTCCAGAAAGTCGGCGTCCAATCGAGGACAGCCCCAGCCGCTGAGGATCACTTCGGCGTCAGCCAGAGGGTGAGGGTCCTGGCGTATCGACTCGGCAGTCTGCGGCGGTGCGGAGATATCGAGGAGCGCTGCCAGGTCGGCGCGCTCTTCCGGGCCATAGATGACGTCATAGGCGCGCGTGTCGAGGAGATAGAGGGCTTTGTACATGGCATGTCCCGTTGGTGATGGTGGCCGTGATCGGTCGACCACATGATGCCAGAAAGGAGAGTCACGGGCGAATCCGCCGATTTGCTGAAAATCTGGGGATTGACAGATTAGAACAAAGGTTCCATAATACAGCAGCGCGTTCATCCCCGGCGTCAAGGCGGGGATGGGCGCGTTGTTTTCGCACAGTGGAGAAAAGGAGACAGTGATGAGCGGTGTACGAGTATTGGTCGGCACACACAAGGGTGCGTTCATTCTGACATCGGATGAGAAGCGCACGAAGTGGGACATCAGCGAGCCGCAGTTCGCGGGCTGGGAAGTCTACCACGTCAAGGGATCGCCGGTGGACGCCAACCGCCTCTATGCCTCGCAATCGTCGGGCTGGTTCGGCCAGTTGATCCAGCGGTCCGATGACGGCGGCAAGACATGGGAGCCGGTGGGCAACGAGTTTGCCTATGAGGGTGATCCGGGTACGCACCAATGGTTTGACGGCACGCAGCGCGACTGGAAATTCACCCGCGTATGGCACCTAGAGCCGTCGCTGACCGACACGAACACGGTCTATGCGGGCGTGGAAGACGCAGCGCTGTTCCGCTCGCAGGACGGCGGACAGACGTGGCAGGAGCTCTCCGGGCTGCGCGAGGTGAAGGGACATCTATGGCAACCGGGCGCGGGCGGGATGTGCCTGCACACGATCGTGTTGGATCCGGGCAATCCGAACCGGATCGTAGTCGCCATTTCGGCGGCGGGCGCGTTCCGCACGGACGACGGCGGCGAGACGTGGCGGCCCATCAACAAAGGACTCCGGTCGGAGTTCGAACTTCCCGACGCGGATGCGGACGTGGGGCACTGCGTGCACAGCATTGCCATGCACCCGTCGCGGCCGGACACGCTATTCATGCAGAAGCACTGGGACGTGATGCGCAGCGACAACGCCGGCGAGATGTGGAGCGAGGTCAGCGGGGACCTGCCCAGCGATTTCGGCTTCCCCATTGCCGTGCATGCCCACGAGCCGGAGACGATCTACGTGGTGCCCATCAAGAGCGACTCAGAGCACTTCCCGCCGGACGGAAAGCTGCGCGTCTACCGCAGTCGCTCGGGCGGCAATGAATGGGAAGCCTTGACGAATGGCCTGCCGCAGAGCGATTGTTATGTCAATATCCTACGCGACGCGATGGCCGTGGACACGCTGGACCCGGGCGGCGTCTACTTCGGCACGACGGGCGGACAGGTGTACGCGTCCGCGGACGGCGGCGACAGTTGGCGGGCGATTGCAAGCAACTTGCCGAAGGTGTTGTCGGTGGAAGTGCAGACGCTGCCGTGATCCGGGTGCGGCTGCCCGCGCACCTGCGCAATCTGGCGCATACAGGCAGTGAGGTGGAGTTGAACATCGACGGCCCGGTGACGCAGCGTTCGGTGCTGGACGCGTTGGAGGCGCAGTATCCCATGCTGCGCGGGCTGATACGCGACCACGCGACGAAGGAGCGGAGGCCCTTCATCCGCTTCTTTGCCTGTGAGGAGGACCTGTCGCACGAATCGCCGGACGCGCCCTTGCCGGACAGCGGTAGCGCAAGGAGAGGAGCCGTACCTGGTCGTCGGCGCGATGGCGGGAGGATAGCGCAACGCCGGACAGAGCATTGCGAACACTGCTTCTGTTACATTCCTTCAGCTGGCGTACCATATAGCCCCAGCAGAGTGACTCTGCTGGGGCCGTTAACCTGCGTATCTACTGGCAACCCTTGAGGACAAGGTATCGAGCATGGACGCCGCACACCAACGTTAGGGGTGGGTCAGGTTCGTCGCCCACTCACGACAGATCCGGCGTTTAGGGCGACTTCTTCTCATCGCTTGGCCCGGAATAGGCCACCAGAACGGTAGCCCCCATCAGAGCGAGCCCGCTCAAACCCAGGGGCGCCAACGGCGGCACAGCCTCTCCAGACTCTTCCCCACCTTCTTGTCCCTCGCCTTCTTCGTCTGCCTCTTCGCCTTCATCCAGACGGTAAGAAATGAAGTGCGAATCAACCGGCGCGCTTCGTTGGTATGCTTCGCCTTCCTCGCCCCGGGCCTCGTTGTGTTCCATCGCGCCTACGAGTCCTGTGATCGATAGGGCAAGGAACAGAGCGGCGACTACGAGTCGCCCAGTTCCTTTGACAAACAAGGCTGCCACACCTAGAAGGACGCCTGCGATGCTGGCGAACACGGCAACCAACTGGATACCGTCTGTATGGTTGGTCCAAAGTAACTCAGCCACCAATGTAACAAATCCGCCTGCGATCAAGACCATGATGATTATGTAGAACTTATCATGTACGTACCGCACTACTGAACCCATGGTTCGCGCCTCTTTCTCGATCCCATACAACCTGATATTTCCAGTCGAACAACTACCGATACAGAATACTCCTCTTGAGCAACGGCGAGATTAGAAATGGATTAACCCGAGGTGATAGTCGTCCAATCTTGGTAGTGCTGACCCATCTACCGCACGGGCATAGGCGCTTCAATGCCGGACCAGTTCTTCGAGGGTCCGGCTGGCATCCCGATCATACACCAGACGGCCTCCCAAAGACGCCATTCAGATGGTGGACAGCAGCTCGTCAAGCTGTTGTGCAACACCGCGCCAGCCGTAGTGTTCGGCCACGCGCCGGCGCAGCGATGGCGGCGCATCGCGCGGATCGCGTAGAAGCTGCGTCGCCTTGTCTAAGAGGTCATCCTCGTTGCGGTACAGGCAGTCAGAATGCAGCTCTTCCGGGATCAGTTCCGGGTAGCTGAGGCGTTCGGGTAGCAGTGGATGCGCGCCCGCGCAGATCGCCTCCAGCACGCTGATGCCGAAGAATTCGTGGTCGGCTGTGCTGATGACGAGGTCGGCCTGGCGAAGCAACTCGGCGTAGGCCGGCCTCGAATCCACGTAGCCCCAGTGTATGATCCGGTCTGCCAGGCGATCGCGCGCGGCGTCAAACTCCTTTGGCGCGTTGCGGAAGTTTTCTCCGGCGACGGCGAGACGGAAGGGAGCGCCACGCTCATGTAGCCGCTCCAGCAGTGCGAAAAAGCGGTCGGGACGCTTGTCGTACTCCCACCGTTGATTCCAGAGGATCAGCGGCGCGGCGGCGTGTGCGCGGTCTTGCGCGGTGTCGGGCGCGGGTGCGAATGCGGCGCAATCGATGCCGACGGGGCATACGCAACTTCGTTCGCGCACGATGTCGACGAGCGAAAGGTGGTTGTAGTCCGGGTAATGCTTGAGCAGTCGCGGCAACTCGTCAAACCAGCTTTCCATGTGGAAGCGGCTGTTGAAGCAGATGCGGTCGGCGGCAAGCTGGCTAAGCCAATTGATCATGCCGTAGGTGAGATCGCGCCGCTCGCCTTCGCGCCAGGGATAGGTGATCTGGTTTTCGTGCATGTAGAGGACGACCGGCGTATGTGCGGGCAGATCGCCGCGGAAGAGTCCAAGCCAGGCGGGGAGGTTGAGCATATCGGTGGCGAGGATGGCGTCGGGCGGACCGGTCTGTACGAGGTGGGTGCGGGCCTGTGCGGCCAGCTCGATGGCGCCGCCCTGCATGCGCCACTTCCAGAAGCGCCCGGCCATGCGCAGCAGTGTGATGGTATGGCGGCTGTGGGCCAGGTAGCCCTGTGCCCAGACGCTGTGGCTGCCAGTGTCGTAGGGGGAAACTAACCAGATGTGTCGTGAGGTTTCGCTCATGGAAGTTTGGCCGGCCCAAGTCTGTTCACCCGACCATGCCCAGGAATTGGCTGAGTACGCTGGCGTCGCCCGTCATGCGCAGGAGTTCGGCGCGCAGAACGCGCGTAGCGTCTGCGCGGTCCATCTCGGTCTGCGGCGGCGGATCGGGCAGACCCTCCACGGAGAGACGCCAGGCGTGGAGTAGCGTGTCCGAGCTAAGTTTCTGCGCGTAGATGCGGGCGAGGAGCGCCTTCCGCATCCAGCCCAGGGCCTGGTTCCATGGGATGTGCAGCTCGTCCCCTTGCGCCGGTGCGATGAAGTGCGAGAGGAACGGCTCGCGCAGCTCATGCGCCAACGTATAGACGCGGCTGCCGTCCCACAGCTTGTCCGCAGGGCCGATGTAGTCCATGCGTTCCAGGAGGGCCTGCACACAGGCTAGGGCCAGATCGGATGCGCCGGGCCCTTCGTCTCCAAAGGCGAATCCGCTTGGGCTGGCGTGACGAAGGGGAGGCACGTTGCTGGCGATGATCCGCTCTCCTTCCGCGTCCACGCGACGCACGACGATGCCGTCCGTCAAGCGCGTGGCGAGCATCACTTGATAGATGCCGGGATCGGATGGAACAGCTTCACAGCTCACATGCCCTCCTGGGGATCGCAGTTGCGAGAGTCGAATGGGGGCATGATACCCGGCGCGTATGTGGGAGGCAACCCTTGCGAAGGCGTCCGATCTCCGGCCGGCTGAGCCTTCGCAAGGGCTCGAAATCTAGATCAACGCACCGATCGGCTACTTCTCCACCGGCACGCCCACTGCGTTGCCCCATTCGGTCCACGAGCCGTCATAGTTGCGCACGTTCTCGAAACCGAGAAGATAGGTCAGCACGAACCACGTGTGGCTGCTGCGTTCGCCGATGCGGCAGTAGGCGATGGTCGGCTGCTCGGGAGCGAGGCCCTGGTCCTCAATGTAGATGGCGCGCAGCTCGTCCGCGCTCTTGAAGGTCCCGTCCTCACGGGCAGCCGTGGCCCAGGGCACGTTGCGCGCGCCGGGGATATGGCCGCCGCGCATGGCGCCTTCTTGCGGATAGTCAGGCATGTGCAGGAGCTCGCCGGAATACTCGCCTGGGCTGCGCACATCCACCAGGGGCAGGCCCGCGGCCTGATGCTCCAGCACCTGGTTGCGGAATGCCCGGATCGCGCTGTCGTCGCGCGTGGGAACGGGGTAGTCGGTCGGTTCGTAGGAAAGCTTCTCGCGCGTCAGTCGCCGGCCCTCGGCGACCCACTTGGCGCGCCCGCCGTTCATCACCTTGGCGTTGGTATGTCCGAAGAGCTGGAAGACCCAGAAGGCGTACGTGGCCCACCAGTTGTTCTTGTCGCCATAGAAGACGACGGTGGTGTCAGGCGTGATGCCGTTGCGGCTGAGGAGCGCGGCGAAGGCCTCGGCGCCAACATAATCGCGCACGACCTGGTCGTTGAGGTCCGTGTGCCAGTCGATGTTGACGGCGCCGGGAATGTGGCCTGTGGCGTAGAGCAGGACGTCTTCGTTGCTCTCCACCAGGCGGATCTCGGGGTCGGACAGATGGTCGGCAACCCAGTCGGTGCTGACCAAGACGTCGGGATTGGCGTAGGTGCTGCTCATGATGGTTTCTCCTGTTCGTGTGACTGCCGGCTGGTTCCTGGCAGCCACGTTCTGTGAGTCAAACGTACTCTGCGGCAAATTGCCGCCGGTAGGTCTTCTTGTGTGTCGTTCTATGCTCACGCATCCATGCTTCGCCGTCATGCAGTCAACAATTGCGACTATGACCCGGGGCACGGCCGTGCGTATGGCAATCGGTCCGCCTGCGGACAGTATGCGGCACGGCCCCGCAATGGGCTGTACGGTTGGATACAAGGTTGTGCGAGATGGGCTGATCCGGCCGGTCTCCGACGACGCACGTCTCCACGGGGCAGGGGCATTGGTTCGGCTGCGGTGTTTTCGCCTGGGCGGCAATGGTGTGGATGCGCCGGGGACCGGCTAGCTACACGAGCAGGTGTATGCACCGGGACGCTGCACGAGTGTAGCCAAACGCTGCGGCGACGCGAAGTTGCTGTTCATCAGTGTGGAAGGCGATGGAATATGCGTGACTGTGGCAAGCACGATAGTCAAATCTCCTCCGAGTTCGCCCGCCGTCCGCCTGACAATCTGCCAGGCTGGGCGGGCCTGGGCGTCACTACCTGCACGTCGACCATTCAGGGGATTCGGAGTATAGACGCACGATGTGTGTCGTGTCAAACGAGCCGGACGCCCCGTCCTTGCACCGGCGAGCCTGGGCTTCGAAAGCGATTTGATAGGCGTATTCGGATCCGTTACAATGAACGCCCGATAGCAGCAGCGTAGACAACGCCGTCCCACTGCTGTCTGGCCTCTGGCGGTCGAAACCAACCAAATATCCTACCCGATCCCCGATAGCATCAGTCATCCGTTAACAGTGGAGAATGGAGCGAGGAGAGCTTACATGCAAACGAAACGTACGCTGTGGCTATCACTGATGGTCCTGTTGAGCCTGGTCATCTCGGCTTGCGCCGCGCCCGGGCGGACCTGCTGCGCCGGCGGAGGCCGAGAGCGAAGCCGCCGCCGTGGAGGGCGCGCCGGCTGAGGGCGGCACCCTGACCATGTCCCTGGGGGAAGACTTCACTACCTTCCATCCCTACTTTGATGTCAACACGCGATACTTCAAGCCGATATTTTTCGAACCGCCGATTCGCATCAGCGACGAGGGCGACTTTGAGCCGTGGCTGGCGGAATCGTGGGAGATGAGCGACGACAAGATGTCCGTTACGCTCAACCTGCGCGAGGGCGTCATGTTCCACAACGGGCGCGAGATGACGGCCGACGACGTGGTCTGGGCCTTTGAGCAGGCGAAGGACGAGGAGCTTGGCCATCACCTCAGCGATCGCTTCCAGACGGCGGACAGCGCCACGGCGATCGACGATTACACGGTCGAGCTGAAGTACAGCGAACCCACCGCCTCTATCCTGGACGGCCTTGCGCGCCTGTACATCTATCCCGCAGGAAGCGGCGGAGAGCATTGAGACCGTTCCAGTGGGCACCGGTCCGTTCAAGTTCGACGAGTGGGTGCCCGGCGACAGCATGACGGCCTCGGCGTTCGAGGACTACTGGCGGGAAGGCGAACCGAAACTGGACAAGATCGTGATCAAGCCGCTGCCGGATCCGCAGTCGCGCATGATCAACCTGCAGGCCGGCAGCATCGACGCGCTGATGGGTGTGCCGCTGCTGGACAAGGCAGGGCTGGAGCAAGAGCCGGGCATGGTCGTGGGTCAGGTCGCCCCCGGTTTCGCGTTCTGGGCGTTCATCATGAATGTGCAATGCGCCGCCCTTTGACGACGTGCGGGTTCGCCAGGCGATGAACTATGCGCTGGACCGCCAGAAGCTGGTAGACACCGTTTTCTATGGCGAGTCAGACACCATCGTGGTTCCGTATGCGCCGACGTCTTGGGCCTTCCCCGAAGACATGGCGGATTACTACGACCTATGATCCGGAAAAGGCCAAAGAACTGTTGGCCGAGGCGGGCTATCCGGATGGATTCTCCACGCAAATGGTGATCCGCGGCACGAGCGGTGAGCACTTGGACCAGGCCCAGGTCTATCAGCAGGACTTGGCCGCAATCGGCGTCGACCTGGAACTTGTGCCCACGGAACTGCCGCAGTATTGGCCGATCCTGTTTGATTCCGACTTCACAATCGTTTCACACGCAACGGGCGACGCCACAGTCGATCCCAGCGGTCTGTTCGAGGGCGCGGCCTGCTGCCGCCCGTTCCGCAACTTCTTCGGCATCACCGAAGACGACACCTGGTTCCCGGAGTACGAGCAGATTATCCTGGAAGCACGCGCGCGAGCCGGAGCAGGAGAAGCGCGCCGAGCTGTATCACCGTGCGGTGGACATCCTGCTGGAGCAGGGATGGACGATTCCGACCGCCTGGCGGCAGGAAGTCTTTGCGCACAGCTGACAGCGTGGACAACTTCCGTGTGGACATGGACGGGCTGATCTGGCCCGGCGAGACCACCGTAACCGAGTAACAGCCTGACCGGTCAGCCGGTACGCTGTTGGTAGAGCGGGCAGGCCGGATCCGGCCTGCCCGCCATTGTACGTGACGGGACTGTGGCGCGTCCGTTGCTACGCCGTGTCCGTTGCTCAACAATGGGAGGAGTATTCACGACTCTTGGGGCAATATGCGCTTCGTCGACTCTGGCAGATGGTTCCCGTGCTGTTTCTCGTCTCCATTGTCGTCTTCTCCATCATCCACCTGATCCCCGGCAACCCGGCTGAGATTCTGGCAGGGCCGAATGCAACGGAAGAGCAGCTTGCCGCGTTGAAGGCAAACATGGGGCTGGACCAGCCGCTCTATCGACAATATGTCATCTGGCTGACGAACGTGTTGTCGGGCGACCTGGGCGTGTCGTATATCAATAAGTATCCAGTGAGCAAGCTGATTGCCCAGCGCGTACCGGCCACGCTGGAACTGGCGCTGGCTGCGACGGTCATCGGCGTGCTGATCGCGTTTCCGCTGGGCATTCTGGCGGCGTTGCGTCCGGGCTCAATTTTCGATTTCATCACCACGACGTTGTCGGCGCTTTCGTTTGCCGTACCCGGTTTCTTCCTGCTCATCCTGCTGATATTGCTCTTCAGCCTGGAATGGGGGCTGCTGCCACCGTCGGGAAGACCGGACTTCTTCGAGGACCCGGTGCTGCACATGAAGTCGCTGATTCTACCGGCACTGACATTGGGTATCGGCGTGGCCGCCAAACTCATGCGCTACCTGCGTTCGTCACTGCTGGAGGTGCTGGACCAGGACTACGTGCGCACGGCGCGCTCAAAGGGCCTGCGCAGCAGCCTGGTCGTCACGCGGCACACGGTGCCCAATGCGCTGATACCGGTCGTCACCATTCTCGGCCTGCAGTTGGGCGATCTGCTCAGCGGCGCGATCATTGTGGAGACGATCTACGCGTGGCCTGGCATAGGACGGTTGACAATCCAGGCCATCGAATGGCGCGACTATTCC
Source organism: uncultured Chloroflexia bacterium (assembly GCA_963752485.1). Lineage (GTDB taxonomy): Bacteria > Chloroflexota > Anaerolineae > Caldilineales > Caldilineaceae > JASGTU01. The sequence goes on along the minus strand of CAVVYP010000003.1, from coordinate 56,374 downwards.
ATCCTGCAGGCAAACGTTCTCTTCATCGTGGCCGCCTTCCTGTTGGTCAATTTGCTCGCCGACCTTACGTACGGATGGCTGGACCCGCGCATCCGCTTCGATAACCGCTAGGCTGCCCTGAGCCCATGTCTGCCACCGATTTCAGTCTTCCAGACGCCGGCCATGTGGACGCGCAGGCGGCTGCGCAGCGACACGATAGCCTGACGTCCGCGGCCATACGCGCATTCAGACGTCACCGCTCCGGCATGGTGGGGCTGACAATCACCGTCACACTGTTCATACTGGCGGTATTTGCCCCGGTGCTGGCTCCCTATGATCCGCTGGAGATGCACACGGCGGACAAACTCACGGGCCCGTCTGCGACCTATCTGATGGGCACGGACGAATTCGGCCGCGACATTCTAAGCCGCGTGCTGTACGGCGGGCGCGTCGCCTTTCAGGTGGGCGCTATCTCCATTGCTATGGCGGCGCTGATCGGCGTGGTCATCGGCCTGATTGCAGGCTATGAATCGGCCTGGTTCGACACCGCCACCATGCGCTTCTTCGATGCTCTGCTGGCGTTTCCTGCCATCCTGCTTGCCATCGTGATTCTGGCTGTACTGGGTCCGGGCATCTTCAATGCCATGCTGGCGGTCGCTATCGTCAACATTCCCATATTCGCGCGCTTGGCGCGCGCCAATGTATTGACCGAGAAGAACAAGGATTATGTGGATGCTGCACGCGCGATCGGCTCCAAACCGAACCGGATCCTGTTCCGGACGATCCTGCCCAACAGTATGGCCACCATCATCGTACAGGTGACGGTCTCGTTTGCCGCTGCGGTCTTGCTGGAGTCGTCGCTGAGCTTCCTGGGGCTGGGCGTGCCGCTGCCTGCGCCATCCTGGGGCTCCATGTTGAGCATCGGGCGCGGCTTCATGGCCTATGCGCCCTGGTATCCCATCTTCCCGGGTCTGGCCATCATGCTGCTGGTGCTGGGCGTCTATCTGCTGGGCGACGGGCTGCGCGACGTGCTGGACCCGCGGCGACAGAAGTCAATCATGTAGCCGGGGACAGTTCAGCCAGTTGCGGTCCATACTGGTCATCGGTAGCAGTGAGTACTATTATGTACTTGGGATGACGACAACAGTTGCGGCATCCCGGAGATCCGAGACCTGTGCTGTCATGCGTTCAGATAGGATGGCGCCCCACCGTGAATAACAATCCGTTGCCTAGACTAGACGACTCTCCTGAGCTAAGGGAAAGACTCATGCCGTTTTGTCAAGTCGAACAGAGCAAGTACTATTCCTCCGACAACACTGAGACCATCTGGGCGAAGGCCAGCTTCGCATCGCCGAGCGACATCGCCGGTTTCGAAAGCTCGAGACCGTCCGTGAAGGATAGCTCGGTGCTATGACTTGACGCCATCTGAACGTTGGCACTCGTTAGCCTCCCGTACGGCTTGGCCTCTGTCACCGATCGCAGCCTGCGTATACACTGGTGAGCACTACCTCGAAGTTCAACAGATTCTGCATCTCAACGGAAAAGGACGAACAGATGACCGACACATTCATGCCATCCGAAATGAACCATTGGGAACGCGTGCAGGCCGCCATCCAGGGCGAAGAGGTTGACCGCGCACCGGTCAGCTTGTGGCGTCACTGGCCGGAAGATGATCTCACCTCCGATGGGCTGGCCGCGGCAATGGTGCGCTGGCAGCGCACGTACGATTTCGACCTGGTCAAGTTCATGCCCACAGGCACCTACGGCGTGCACGACTGGGGCGCGCAGACCGTCTACGTGCCCGGCTATCGCGGCAATCGCCTGGTCACCGGCTTTGGATTGACGCAGACGGAGCAGTGGCCCCAACTGTCTCGGCTTGACCCCGGACAGGGCGCGCTGGGCCAGGAGGTCGAGGCCATGCGCCTGGCCGCAGCAGAGCTGGACGGCAGCGTGCCCATCCTGCAGACAATCTTCAGCCCGCTGACGACGGCCGTGAAGCTGGCGGGTGAGAAGGTATACGCCGACCTTCGCCTGCACCCGGATGCGTTGAAGGCCGGGCTGCAGATCATCGCCGACGTGACGGTAGACTTTGCGAAGGCCTGTCTGCAAGCCGGCGCACACGGCTTCTTCCTGGCCACGCAAAATGCCAGCTATCGCATCCTCAACGAGGATGAGTATCGCGAGTTCGGCGCGCACTTTGATGAGTACGTCCTCAATGCAGTGCGCGGCGGAGTGCGAGTTCAACCTGATGCATGTGCACGGTGAGGACATCATGTTCGACCTAGCGGCCACCTATCCGGTGGAAATGATCAACTGGCACGACCGCATCACATGGCCGACGCTGGCCCAGGCGCAGGAACGCTTCGACGGTCTGGTAGTGGGCGGCATCAACGACCAGACGACCATCGCCGAAGGTACGGCGCAGGAAGTCGCGGCCCAGGCGCGCGATGCGATCGAGCAGACCGGCGGGCGGCGGTTGTTGGTCGGTCCCGGCTGCGTAATCCCGACGAACACGCCGGACGCCAACGTGCGCGCTGTGATCGACACGGTGCAAGAGATGGCGAAGGCGGGCTAAAGAACTCGTCGCATACTTCCGGGCGGCTGCCGTTCAAGTACGCAGAAGCCGGCGCCTTCCGGAAGTTGTCGTCGCACAGGGAGAACCGCGTTGGCAAGCGACCCACGCCTTTACCAATACTACGAACAGAACTACGGCGAACGCGACCGGCTTGGCCGTCGAGAGGGACAACTGGAGTTCGCCCGCACGCAGGCGTTGCTGCTCCGATTCCTGCCCGCGCCGCCCGCCCGCATCATCGACATTGGCGGCGGCACGGGCGTCTATGCTGCGTGGTTGGCGTCGCTGGGCTACGACGTGCAGCTTGTGGACATCGTGCCGAGCCATGTGCAGCAGGCAACACAGGCCGGTACGTTCGAAGCGGCCGTGGGAGACGCGCGTGCGCTGCCGGTAGGGGATGCCGGCTTCGACGCGGCGCTGATGCTTGGTCCGCTCTATCATCTGCTGCGGGCGGAAGAGCGACAGCAGGCATTGCGCGAGGCGCGCCGCGCGGTTCGGCCGGGCGGACTCGTGGCGGCGGCGTTTATCGCGCGTGGCGGCGTAGTCCTGGATGGGTTCGTGAAGGGCTGGATCGACAGACCGGGCGTGATCCACGCTGTGCGGGACCACGTGCAGGGGGGTCTATCCGCGGAGCACGCCATGGGATTTGGCGCAATCGCCTACTTCCACCTGCCTTCAGAGGCCCGCGGCGAGGTGGAGGCAGCCGGCCTAGAGGTGCTCGGCATGTTTGGGATCGAGGGGCCGGGCTGGGTTGCTCCCGATTTTGAAGAACGCTGGCAGCGCATGGAGACCCGCCGCCTCATCCTGGAGACCGCAGAAATCTGCGAAGGGGCGCCGGAGTTGCAGGCGCTGAGCCCGCATCTGCTTGCCGTCGGACGGCGCGTGTGAGTCCACGCGTAGCGATTCCGCGAAACGCCGATAGCCGGCCGCCGGACGGCAGCGTTCTCTAAGCGAATCACACCGATAGCCATAGGAGTAGACGGCATGACGCCCCCATCGTCCACTTCGTCCAAATCGCCTCCTTCCGACACAGCGAAGCCGGGTCCCGCCTGGCCCTCGTATATACTGGTCGCGCTGCTGACGGCTTCGGTCACCGGTGCCGCTGCATTGTTCTTCAACCGCCCACAGCCGCAACCGATCGTCGTGCATCCGCCGCCGGCCCAGGTGGACCAGCCCACTCCGGGTCCCACAGACACGCCTGCACCCATCGTGGTTTTTGTCAGCGGCGCAGTGCAGCGGCCGGACGTATATGTGTTGCCGGCGGGCGCGCGCGTTGGCGATGCACTGGACGCGGCCGGAGGCTTCGCGGACGGCGCAGACGTGAATGCGGTGAACCAAGCGGAACCGCTATGGGACGGTGCGCAGGTGCATGTGCCGGCGCTCGATGAGCTCGCCGCAGAGCCGCCCGCCGGCGTGTCGGGCGAGACGCGCTCCGGTGGCGAGGTGATTGACCTGCTGGGCAAGCTCGACATCAACTCGGCCACGATGGAACAGCTACAAAGCCTACCCGGCATCGGAGAGGTGAAGGCGCAGGCTATCCTCGACGGCCGGCCCTACGCCTCCGTCGAGGAGTTGGAGCGCGTGACCGGCATCGGGCCGAAGACGATCGAGGCGCTGGGTGAACTGGTGGAGGCGCGGTGAAGCCGGATCACGGCGGCGAGTGGAGATCGCAAAGAAGAGCCAGAGAACCACTGCAGCTCGAAGAGGCGAAGTGAACCCGTTACGGCAGAAGAGCCTGTCAGTCGAGTGGCCGGCGGGTATGTGGGTGTGGTTGCTGTGAGTAATCCTCTTGGCGCCGCGCCCCTTCGTAGAGTAGGTGAAACGCGCCCATCTGTACGACGTGATAAAGGTCGTTGTGGTTGAAGCGCTTGTGGGGTGCGAGCCCGCTCTGCTGGATGGCGGCAGCGAGAAAGGAGACTCCGATGCCGCCCGTCAGCCAGAGAGCAGCTGCGCTGGTACGCCAGTGGCGTATTTGCACGTAGAGCACGACGAGCATGGACGCAGCGTAGTCCAGGATGGTGAAGAGGAAGTTGCCTGTGCGCCATCCCGCCGCTGCGAAGGCGATAGCCTTGACGGCTGTTGCTGCCAAGAAGGGTGTGTGACGACGGGTGGGTACGCCGGCCACGATACTGCCGGCCAGCATGAAAGCGCTGGCCGCGGCAGTGGACAGACCGACGAGCTTCCATGCCGCGTTGCGTACGGCGCGCAGTTTGGGGGACGCCGCGTCCTCGTAGACGGCATGGGTGAGCGCGCCGGCCAACGCGGCGATGCCGGCGGCTGCCAGCGCAAGCGCCCACAGCAAGGCGGACTTCTCCTCGCTCGCCCGACCCTTGCGCAGCCGATCGGCGTAGTGGAAGGTCTGCCCGGCCAGGGCCAGGTCGGTCAACGAAGTGCCGGGTTCGGCGATGGGAAGTCGGGACATGGAATCGCTCACAGGGATGGCGGTTGTTCGCGTAGGCTGTGCGGCAGCAGGATTGTGGCCCATGTCGAGTGGCCCTGTCAAACACAACGCGGGCTGCCGTCGTGAGGGGCAGCCCGCATCATTCCAACACTCTATCCTCGTGAACTAGCGAACCGGTCCGCTCGTCATTCTGGTCTCCTCTTCCATGATGGTGTAGGGCGTGATCTGGAAGTCGCTCAAAGACGGATGGTCCAGTATCGTTGTTGCCAGTTCACCCTCTAGAAGGGCGCTGAAAAAGTCTGTTTGATAACGGAGCGATGGAAGTCGCGAGAAATGGCAAGTTTGGGTAGACTGGAAGACGACAAGCGAGAGTAGCCCGGTCAGGAGTCAGAAGATGCTTGGTCGTCGTGATCCACAACAGAGTCTGTTTTCGGCGCAGAATTTGCCGCATCGTGTTGCGGCCGATTCGTTCTATGGTCGCATGGCGGCGGTGAGTGATGTGCTGTTCAACGACGAGGAGCTGAAAGCGCTGTATGCGCCAAGCAATGGGCGGCCCAGCCTTCCCCCCTCGTTGTTGTGCGGTGTCATGTTGTTGCAGTTTCATGACGACGTGTCCGATGGCGAAGCGGTACAACGCTTGCAGTTCGATCTGCGCTGGCAAGTTGCCCTCGATTTGCCGACAGACTTTGCTGGATTCAGTCCGAGCAGTCTGACCTACTTCCGCCGCCGACTGGTGGAGCACGGGCAGGAACGCTATGCGTTTGACCGCTTCGTGGCCGTAGGACGCAGGGCCGGATTCGTGCCAGACCGGGTGACTCTGCTGACGGACACGACACGGGCCAAAGGCGCCGGTGCGGTGCAGGACACCTACACATTGTTGCGCAAGGGCATGCGCAAGCTGCTCAAGCAGATGGGCTATGTGGGCGCAGCCAAACGCCGCGGTCTGGCGGCTGACACACAGCGTCTGGTGGCGACCTACGTCGAGCAGGAACGCAAGGCGGACATCGACTGGTCGGACCCAGAGCAGCGCTCTGCCCAGTTGAGTGTGCTGTTCCGGGATGCGGAAGCCGTGCTGGAACTGGCTGCCACCCAGAGCGACGATGCCGAGGTGAGGGCAATGGGTTGGCTGCTGGTCAAGATCCTGGGCGACGATATCGAACAGGACGACCAGGGCGCCCCACGGCTGGCGAAAGGCACGGCCCCCGACCGCATCATCAGTCTCACCGAGCCGGAGATGCGCCACGGTCGCAAGAGCAGCGCCCAACGCTTCGACGGCTTCAAGGTCGGCACGACCACCGAACAGACAAGTGAACTGATTCTGGACATCGACGACATGCCGGCTGCCGGCAGTGATGGGCGAGCATTGATGCCCACCCTTGAACGCATCGAGCGTCAAAGCGGTGTCACGGTCGACCAGGTCATCGCTGATGGGGCGTATGGTTCGGGTGCGAACCGCAATGCGTGCGCCATGCATGCCCCTGCACCCGTGGACCTGGTCGCTCCCTTGGCCTCGCCTGCCGACCCGGTCGTCGACAAGTCGGCGTTCCGCATCAATCTGACGGCCCGCACGGCTACCTGTCCTCAGGGCCATACCGTCGCAGGCCGGGCCGGTCCTGTCAAGTCGGGGTTGCCCACCTGGCGTTTCTGCTTCCCAAGGAGTACCTGCGAAGCCTGTTCGCTCTTTCCGCGCTGTGTGAAGAGCAAACACGACGGACGCAGCCTGACCACGCATCCTTATGAAGCCGACCTGCAGGCAGCTCGACAATGCCAGGCAACTGACGACTTCCAAACCACCTATCGCTTGCGCAGCGCCATTGAACGCAAACAGGCCGAACTGGTTCAACATGGGTTGCGCAACACCCGCTATCTGGGCCAACGCAAGCGTCAGTTGCAGCGCCTGTGGACCGCGGCTGCCGTCAACTTGCACCGTCTCTTCCAGCTCTGCGAGAGCCGCAATGCAGACCTGGCCGCACTCTTGGCTGTCCAGACGCAACCGCTCGCCCCAGTCACCTGACGAAGTCGGCAGGAATCGGCCCCAACGCCAGCCGATTCCCTCCGTTAGTCTGGCCTAAATCGGGATACGGCCGTTCATACACAGATTATGCGTAGCGATGTGGTTGCACGAGGCAGTTCATTCTGCCATTCCTTCTGTTGTCGAGGTGCCATGTCCCGCCAATGCGAGTTTTTCAGCACCCTCCTAGGAATGCCTGCATAGCGTCGGCATTCTCAAAGAGCAGTTTGCCGCTGAACTGGCTGTTCTCCTCGTTCAGAGCCCAGATCTTCCACAGCAGGCCGTCGGTGGCGGCGAATTGCTCCGCCAGCGGCGCAACCGTCGCCTCGAACTCGTCTACGGGCACGTTGTAGTTGAAGGTGATGTCGAGAAGGCTCTCGCCTTCGCCCATCAGCTTGTGGGTGATCTCGATGTCCGTCGCTCGCACTAGCGTGTTGTAGATCGGGCAGCGCTGAACCCACTGGTCGACGAGGAAAGCCGCGTCTTCTTCACTGTCCGTATCGACCTCCCAGTTCACGCGGATTGCCTGCACTGCCGGGCTGACTGCACCGTCCACCAGGCCCGCCGGATCGAAGTCGACTTCCACTCGGCCATGGACCCCATCAAGCGGAATATCATAGGCATTTGCAGCGTGTTCGATAATCATTGCGCCGCAGGAGCCCTGCGCAGCGAGCAGCAGGTCGAGCGGATTCACTTCCACGTTGGGTCCGCCCAGCGGCGGTACCGAGTCCACGGCCAGGTAGTTGTTGCGTACGTTGACGATGGCGCGACCCGGCTGGTTGGACAGGCTGGCCGTGATGGTTGGCGTCGCCAGCCCCTCGGCCGACTTGCCGCCCATTTCCTCATCGTTCGTGGTCACGACGATGGGCGCGGACTTCACCAACGTCGTATAGATCGGGCAGCGCAACGACCACTGCTCGTTCAGCGCTTCTATCTGCTCCGCATCTGGGCCCTCGACGTCGAGGTGCACGCGGAACTCCTGCACGCGTGGGTTGACGCCTTCCTCACCGACGAGGCCGCGCATGTCCAGGTCGCCCTGTACGGTGGCTGTAGCGCTCTCCATCGGGATGTCCAGTTCCTGTGCCGCGGCCTCGAATACGAAGAGCCCGCAGGTGCCCAACGCGGCCAGCATGGACTCGACCGGGTTAATTTCTTCGGATGGGTGATCCAAGGGTAGCTCCGCAAGATAGCGTGGATCATGCGAAGCCACACGAACAGACGATTTTCTTGGGTCTACCGCGCCGTTTTGGCGGTTGGTAGGCCGTTGGTACCTTGAGCATCAACAGTTCGGTCACGGTCCAGCGATGGTCAGTCAAACCGGCGGCAATGGCCGGTGTGCGCTTGACCCAACGCACCCGGCCACGGTGGCCGACGTAGAGCGGCAGACGCAGGCTATCGTGGAAGGTGCAGAAGTTGTAGACCGTGCCGACGAGATACATGCCGGCGATAAGCGGATCAGCCGTGCGCGTGAGAGCTCGGGAGCGGCGAGCCAGAGAGCCGAGTCGTTGGCGGAAGGTGGCGTTCAGTCGTTCGATATAGGCGGTGTTGATTTCGTTGCCGCCTCTGCTGTTGGCGAGCAAGCGCTGCATCAGTGCTTGGGAGCCCTGGACGATCCGGCGTTCGATGGAGAGTTGTCCTTGTTGACGGCGTTTGACTACTTGCACCAGCATGATGTCAGACCAGGCAATCATGCGCGGGCGTCCTGGCTTGCCGGCATGTAGCGGCGAACGGAAGCTGAGTTGCACCGCCTTGACGTAGCTGGCCAGCCCGTCAACAGCGAAGAGCAGCGGGCGGCACAATGCTATCGTTCGGACCTGTTCGACCAGCTTCTGGATCAACTGCATGTCACGTTTCTCGCTGACGACGCCACCCAACCAGAGTCGAGTCGACACCATGATCGCCAGTGCCATCCAGAGCGGACCAAACTGGCTCTTGACCTTAATTTCGTCCGCCTGCACATGTTGCAGGTCCAAACGCTGCCGCTGAACAAACTCAGCATGAACCTTCTGACAATGGTGGCCCGCCTTCTGTTGCCAACTGGCCACGGTTCGTTCATCCAACTCAAAGGCCGCAACGATTGCCTGCACCGGACAGCCATGGGCCAGCAGAGTCGTCACCTGCACAAAGAGTTCAACCGGTTTCTTGATGCCATAGACCGCAGTCCCGCTTCGTTCACTGAAGGTTTTCCCACAGCACGTGCAGCGATACCGTTTCTCTTTCTGGCTATGCACGATGATATTCCCGCCGCCTGCCTTCCCGCTGGCATGACAGGCCGAATTCGGGCAGAATTGTTCTTGAGGGTTCATCTGTCCACTCCTTTGCTTGGCGACAAAAGTGTGTCAGAGAACCCTCTCTTATTCAATTCACGCTATTCTGCGGTGCTACCGATCCAAGGGCGGTACAGAATCAATGAGAATATAGTTGCCGCGAGCGTTGGCGATGGTTCGACCGAACTGTCCGGAAAGATCGATCTCCCCTGTCGCTGTGGCCAAGTTCGAATCTTCCTGAGCATGGGCTACCCCAGTGAGACCGGCGCTTGGCGCCAGCATCACGCCCAGTAGCATCGCCAGAAACACGAAGGTACTGGCCGAACGCCGAATCAGGTGCTTTCGGCGCTGATTGGCTGACCGCTGTGCTGTTCTCTTCATGGTGTTTCGCTGCCTTTCTTGTAGATGCTGTCGTCTCGTCCAGGTTCCCGAATTGAGAACCTGTTGAGCAGGATAGCAATGGCAGCGTTCCGGAAGCGTTGCAGAGAGCGTTCCGATCGGTGTTGAATGTGCCGCTACGCCTACCGTTACGCCTACGGTTGCACCCTTCTGAGCAACGCCATCGTCTAGACAAGAGAGCGCACGTGGTCATGCCGGCAGTCGGCGTGGGTGAAGCGTGCGCGCCGAGCCAGTCCGTTCTGCTGGACGACGGCGGCGAAGAAGGAGGCGAGGACCCCCCGCCCGCCGGCCAGGGAGCCACTGCGCTGGTACGCCAGTTTCGTACTTGCAGGTAGAGCACAACGACCATGGACGCGGCGGAGTCCAGAATTATGGATAGGAAGTCGCCGGTACGCCACCCCGTCGCTGCGAAGGCTGCGGCCTTGACGGCGATGGGAAGGCGTGACGCGGAATCATTCACAGAGGTGGCGGGCGCTCAGTTTCGCTTTGCGTCAGCCGGATTGTGGCCCATTTCGGTTGAATGGGGAGCGTATGTCGATTGGGGCTAGGCGCGCACTCGACCAAGCAGGGCGAGCGCTTGAAGCAGGAAGCGCACGTGATTCTCTTGATAGCCGGTCTGGTTGAAGGCGCCGGCGATCACTGCGTCGTACGCGGGAACGTAATAGAGGTACGTTCCCGTGGAGCCGGAGACGCCGTACAAGTCGGGGTAGCCGCGCAGGAGGAAGAGAATCCCCGCAGGCCGGATGCGCCAGAGTCCGTAGGCGTAATCGATGCCGCGGCTGAGCGCATCGTCGGTCCATTCTAGCTGGAATGCATCCAGCGAAACCGGCTCGCCGGCCACCAGCCCGCGCAGAAAGGTGCGCAGGTCGCCCGTAGTAGTGGCCAGCCCACCCCCGGCCCAGTCCAAGCTAAGAGCGGGCGTCCGCGCCAGGTTGGCGTCGTCCATCCACACGTCGGAATAGTACGGCTCGATTGCGGCGGGCGGGCCAGTGCGTGACGGGTTCGTGAGCGTGTGATACCAAGTGTTGTCCAGATCGCAGAGGCTGCAGCACGGTTGTTTCCACTGCCTCGTCGAACGGTCGGCCGGCGGCCACCTCCACGATCATTCCCAACAGATCGTAGTTCGTATCGGAGTAAGTGAAGGATTCGCCCGGCGCGCCGGCAGGTTCGTAATGGGCCTTAACGTAGTCGAGGAGCGTCTGCGGGGTCCACGTACGATTCGGTTCCCTGACGAGCAGTTCGTTGACATTGGCTGCGCCGTCGGCAGTCTCACCCTCGTAGTAATCGGGAATACCGGAGCGATGGGCCAGCAACATGCGGATCGTCACTTGCTGTAACGCATCGTCGCCACCCTCGACGGGTATGCCGGAGTAGACATCGGGTGGCAACCAGTCGACGAGACTATCGTCCAGCGACAGGACGCCATCGTCTGCCAGCGAGAGGACGGTCGCTGCGGTGAAGAGCTTGCCGATGCTGGCCGACAAGAAGGGTGTGTCCGGCGTCATGGGCGAACTGTCGCGTTCGTCGGCCACGCCGGCGGCCCATGCGCCGTCGATGCCAAGGGAGGGCGCGTTGACGAGCAGCACGGCGTTGCGCAGCGAGTCATCGCCCGCCACCTTATCGTACAGCAATTTCTGCAGCTTGGCCTCGGCCTCTTGGGACGTTAACGGAGCGGACGTTGCGCGCTGCACAAGGTACGCCACGACAGCGGCGACGGCTAGCAGAGCGATGACGACGAGCACGAGTAGCTGCCATTTATTCATCAGTACCTCTCACAAGATCTTGCTATGGGCGGGCAAGTCGCGCTTTCCGTGTACGCACCGAACAGCGCCTGCACCGCGCAGTCTGGAGCCTGAGATGCAGAGCAGTGATGCCGGCGCGTTCTTCTACGCATAGCGAGCGCGCGCTTGCGCCGCCAGCATGAACCAGCGCATACGGCCGACGCCTGTGCCCGCGGCCAGCGAGCCGGCCGTGGTCAGCTCCAAGCCCGCCGCTTGCACCTGCCTTGGCAAAATCCTCGGCCACGCGCGCTTCGATCTCCTGCGGGCTGCCGTTGCGCAGCAGGAAAGGCGGCATCTGCCCGCGTATCCAGGCGTTCGGCATACTGCTCGCGGATGATGGCGACGTCCACCTCCGGACCGTAGTTCACGTCGTGAATACCCAGCGCAAGCTGCTGGTCGATGCAGGTGGCCCATGGCGCTGTCCGAGTGCTGGTAGCGCCATGCGTCGCCCGGCGCCAGGTCGTCGAGCACTACTGCCAGCACCGGCGCGCAGTACGTGGCGTAGAGCCTGGGGCTGAAGAGCGCGCTGTTGTCGTCGGTGATCCACCAGCCCGCCTCGTCATGTCCACTGAAGTCGCGCAGGATGCGGTTGAAGGCGACCATCTTTTCAGCCAGGATGTCGCTGAATCGCTGGAGCAGGGCCGGGTGGTCCATTGTCCAGTAGAAATAGAGCTTCCGGGTTTAGCACGGATGTCATGATGGTGGCGGGCCCTCGGCTGCCCGTGCCCAGCTTGGGCAGCGGACGACCCTCAGCGGCGCGCGCTGCCCACTCCTGGCGATAGTCGTCGGGCAATGCCCAGCTCTCCAGGTCGATCTCCCCGGCGCGGTCCAGCACGCGCGCGAACTCGGCCGGGTCGTCGGTGACCGGCGTCAGCCACGGCGTGCTGCCCTCGTGATAGGTGAACTCGCAGCCGAACAGGTTCTCGATGCGCTTGGGGCTGTGCTCGAACGTGTCCTCGTCGAAGTAGGTCTGGCCCACGTACTCGTGCGTGACGGCGTTGACCTGCCGGTGCAACTCGTCACGGTACGCCTTGTCATGATAGTAGCGCACAGTGGACGGTACGTCCATGAATTCGAAAATCCAGTGGTCGTCCGGCGAAAAGGAGGCGGGGCAGCGCGGCTTGTCGGGCGTGAAATCGAAACACGCACCGTTCTCCGCCCAGAACGCGTCGACGTCGAGGTTGCGCGTCAGTTCTAGGAATTCCTGCTCGAGAATGGGCATGGTGGATGGCCTATGGAAGACTCACGGATACAAACCAATAGGGATGGGTGGCGCGGTTCGGATGAGTTCAGTTCTTGAGCATCTGCACCCTGCGCCTTGAACCACTGCACTTTCCTGCGCCTACTCCGCCAGCAGGACCAGGTTATTGCGGTGGATGGCTTCGTCTCCGTAGGTGTAGCCAAGTTTGTCCTCGATCTCATGGGAGTGGCAGCCGGCGATAATGCGCACATCGTCGCTGCTGTAGGCCGAGAGCCCGCGCGCCAGTTCATGCCCGCCGGCGTCGACGATGGAGACGGTGTCGCCGCGCTGGAAGCTGCCGTCCACGGATGCGATGCCGGCTGGCAACAGGCTGCGTCCGCGCTCAGACAGCGCCTGTACGGCGCCGGCGTCCACCGTGACGCGGCCCGCCGGTTTGGGCCCGGCCAGGATCCAACGCTTGCGGCTCTCCAATGGCGACTCCACCGCGGGGAAGCGGGTGCCGAGCGGCTCGCCCGGCCGCGGCTCGCAGGATCACGTCCGGCTCGCGGCCCGCGGCGATGACGACGTCGATGCCGGCGTGGCGAGCCGTGTTGGCGGCGGTAAGCTTGGTAGACATCCCGCCCACGCCCAGGCCGGTAGTGGTGCCGCCCGCCTGCGCGCGCAGCGCGTCGTCGATGCGATTCACCTCCTGGATCAGCTCGGCGTTCGGGTCGGTGCGCGGATCACCCGTGAAGAGGCCAGGCTGGTCAGTGAGTATGAGCAGCAGGTCGGCGCTCACCAGCGTGGCGACCAGGGCGGAGAGATTGTCGTTGTCCCCGACCTTGATCTCTTCGGTTGCCACGGCGTCGTTCTCGTTGACGACAGGCACAATGCGCTGTTCCAGCAGGGAAGAGAGCACGTTGCGGGCGTTCAGGTAGCGCTGGCGATATTCGGCGTCGGCGCGTGTGAGCAGAATCTGACCCACGTGGATACCGTAGATGTCGAAGAAGTTCTCCCACTGCAGCATGAGGCGCGTCTGGCCCACCGCAGCCAGGAGCTGCTTGTTGACGATGGTAGGGGCGAGGTCCGGGAAACCGAGATGGGCGCGCCCAACGGCGATGGCCCCGGAGGTACAGACGACGATGTCGCAGCCCTGGTCGTGCAGTTCGGCCAGTTGGCGCACGAAACCGGCGAAGCGAGGCCGGTCCAGGAAACGGGAGCCGCCGGTGAGTACGGCGGTGCCTAATTTGACGACGATGCGGTTGTACATGAGCCTCAGGGTCCAAGTGCGAGTCGCTGAATACGTACGCCGCATTATACTGGAGGTGATGAGGGGCAGAAAAACCAAGGTGAGACTAGGTCGCATGCTGTTGAATATGGATTCAGGCGTGTGCCGCCGGCGCCTTTCTTCGACATACGACCATCTGTTCGGCGCGGGACCCCGCACCATCTGACGATGCTTGCTGTTCATCTTGAGTTCTTGAGCAATTGGCGCTGACACCCCGCAGACCCGACCCAGTCTGTGTCTGACGCAGCAGAATCAAGATCCAGGCGCATGCCACATATCCGGGCGCAGACTAGCCATCCGCACCGACGAAGCGCCCACTGCATCGGATTCCATTCTCGGATACCCGCAGGAAACATGGTAGACTGGCACGCCGAAGGGACGTAGACGAGAGAAGCTAGTTGCGAGAACATTTATGACTGCACTGAAACGAATCGCTGTGATGGCGGTAGTGGTTTTCCTCGTCGTTGGATGCGACCAGGCGACCAAGTCTGTGGCGCAGACGCACTTGCGCGGTGCGGAGCCGATCATCTATCTCAACGGCATGGCGCGCCTGCAGTACGCGGAGAACTCCGGCGCGTTTCTGAGCTTGGGCGCACGCCTACCGGAGACGGCGCAGCGGTGGATCTTCATCGGCGCAGTCACAGTGATTCTGCTGGCCGTGTTGGTCTACGCTCTGCTCGAACTGCGGAACCTCCACATCCTGCTGCTCCTAGGCTTTGCGTTGATTTTGGGCGGCGGCGTGGGCAACCTCATCGACCGTGTGGTCAACAATGGCCGCGTGGTGGACTTCATGAACGTAGGCATCGGCAATCTGCGCACGGGCATCTTTAACGTGGCGGACATGGCGCTGATGGCGGGCGTCGGGCTGGTGCTGTTGTTTGGCCTGTTGGTGAAAGAAGAGGCGTCGTCCGGCAACGACGGCGCCATGCCGTAGCGGAACACTCCGATTCGTCGCATCAATCCCTCCGTTCCTGGACCTCTTGCCTCGGGAACGCGCCCCCTGCGCGTCGCGCCACTCTCACCCGCATACCGAGACCCAAAATACGCGCCCAATTTTGGGCAAAATTCTGGTATACTTGTAGGAAGCATTGTCTCCCGCCCCCAATGTAGTCATCGACGCACTCGGTTCCGATTGTGCAGGAACGGATTGTGCAGGAACGAATCGTAGAGGAACAGAGCTGCGTTGAAGACTCCATCCTCGGAGACTTCGTATCATGGCTGTGCAGATTTTCTTTCTGGTCGAAGTCCTGCTAGCGGCGTTCGTGCTTTGGATTGGGCTATACAGTATCACCCGAGACCTGCCCTGGCGGCGCGAGGCACAGCGGATTTGGCAGCGACCGCCGTTGATGGCCGGCGCGGGTATGATTCTGGGATCGATCTACCTGTTCGGCAACGCCATGAAGATGGTCTCCACAACGCCCGAAGAATTCGTCCTCTGGCAGCGGTTCACGCTGTGGGGCATTCCCATTGCCATCGTCTGTTTCTTTGTTGCCGTCGTCGAGCTGACTTGTTCAGGCCGGCCTACGCCACAGTGGGTTCGCGCACTCATTCTCATAGCGGCAGTCATTGCCGTGGCGCTGGGGTTCGCAATTGCGGGCGGATACCTGTTCGACGCTGAAACCATCCGCGCGGGGACGACCGTATTTCAGCCGTTCTACTTGCCGCAACGAGTGCCGTATGGCGATCTCTATTATGGATTCGTGGTGGCAGGCATATTGGGTAGCATTGCGGTGCTTCTCCACCGCTTGCCGAAGACTGCGGGGGATGCAGACAGGCGTCAGAAAGTCCTGATCGGGATTGCAGGCGGGGCATTTCTTCTGGTTGGTCTTCTCTCAACGCTCTTCTTCGCCGAATTGCGCCATCCATATCTGCCCATGCACATCGGCGATCTTCTCGCCGCGATGGGGGCTGTCGCGGTGAGCTACGACATCGCCCGGCACAATGCTCTCAAACACCGGCAGATTATCAGGTCGGACTTCTGGCATTCGTTTGCGAGCGTCGCCATCACGGCGTTGTTATGTCTATTTATCTATCTCGCCTTCTCTGCCGTGTTCTCCTATCCGGTACAGCCGCTGTCTGTCGCGTTGATCTGCGTATTCATCGTGCTGACCCACACGTCATTCAACTGGGGCGATGCCGTGTTGGACCGTCTATTCCTGCCACGCTGGATTGTCGGCTATCGCGATCAGTTGATGCTGATGCGGCAGCAGCCCCTGACGGCGGAAGATCCGGCCGATTCGTTGGCGATGGCAGAGCAGACGTTCGACGCCGTCCTGCAGGCAACGAGGACACAGGAACTGGAGTCCTTGATCCAGGGTGAAGTCGAAGGAATCTTCAAGTACAGAAATTTCGACGATGATGAATTGCTGTCGGAGAGCCGACTGTTCGGATTGCAGATCGTACAGGCTGCTGTCCAGGAATATGCCCAGGACCGCGATATCGAGGCCAGCAGCTTGTCGGATCACCATCGTGCTGAGTGCCTACGGAGCCTATTGTGCACAGCGATAGATGAATGGTCCTGGACGCCCGACCCGCTTTCTCGCCGGGCGCGCATCGAGAAGACGATTCTCGGCAGGAAGTATGTCGAACAACGCTCGCGAGTGGACGTCGAGCGCTTGTTGTCCGACCAATTCGACGTCGTCATCACAGGCGGTGGCTACTCTCGTTGCCTGATCGATGCGCGTATGCATTTGGCGCGAGCGCTCTATGACCGTGAGCTTGCGTACGCACATCCTGGGTAGCGCCTACGCCGATCTGGTCAAACCCTGGTCAACGTATGCATTTGCTTGGTTGTATACTACTCATGGACCGCGCTGACGATTGCGATGGGCCCGAGGAGAGCAAGCGATGATGGAACGCTACGGGCGCTGGATAGCAGCGCTGATATTGATCGCGCTGCTGTTGGCCGTAGTCATTTTGTTCGGCACATTGGATCTTGGCCTGGACGAGAATTCCATGACAGATGTCGGGTCGGCGCCGATACTCTCTGGCGCCGACCCGGAAGCGACAGAGCTATCCCCGCTGCCGCAGCCGGAAGAGCCAATTCCGGCTGCGCCACCCTCGTCCGGCGACTAGATCCGTCGCTCGCCGCGCACAGGAGAATCCGCACCTTCCATGCACGATCTCAAAGAGCACATCCTGGCTTGGGCGCAGGCGGAGGAGCCAGTCCGCGCCGTTACGATCACCGGTTCGTTGGGGCGGGAGGACGGAACAGCCGACCAATGGTCGGACCTGGATGTGCAGATCATTGCACGCGATAGTGCCCGCTACACCAGGAGCGACGACTGGCTACGTGTAATTGGCGAGGTATGGGTCCAGTTGCCGCCCGGCCCTGACGACGATTTTCGGTTGGTCTGGTTTGCAGGCGGAAGGAAAGCAGATTTTCATTTCCTGCCGCTCGAGTACGTGACCCGGCAGGTCGCCAGCGGCGATCTGTCCGATGAATATCAGCGCGGCTATTCGGTTGTTCTGGATAAGGATGGACTCTACGACGACTTGCCTCCTTCGCCGCGACGCTTCCCTGCGCCGAATTCGCCCACACAGGCACAGTTCTCCAATACCATAGACGAATTCTGGTTCGAGGCGATCCACGTTGCGCAGTTCCTTCGCCGGCGCGAGCTTTGGGTTGTTCGCTTCCGGGACTGGACCATGAAGTGCGATTTGCTGCAGATGCTGGAGTGGCGCACCCAGCGGCAGAGCGGCGGGGCGCGCAATACCTGGGTCATCGGCAAGCGAATCGAAGACTGGGTCGACCCGGCCCACAGGGATTTGCTTCACCATATTTGGGCGGGGTGGAATGTCGAGGAGAGCTGGCAGGCGCTGTTCGCCATGATGGAAGGCTTCTGTCGCGTGTCCTCGGAAACGGCGCCACTGTTCAGGTTCGCATACGATGACGGTACGTACGTGGAAATCGCCGGCTACATACGCGGACTGTATACGCAGCAGTCGTCGTCCGGGGTCTGACCAAGCCAGCCTTTGCAAGTGGCCGACAGCCTGGACGCGCCACACGTTATGTAAAATGATGGGTCTGCGAGTCTATCGTCCGCCTGACCGGCCCAGCGCGGAGCGAAACGCAACGATAATCCCAGCCGCAACGCGTTCGTCAACCAGTCCGACCCGCCGTGCGCTGGGGCCGTCGCCAGGCCAATCGAAGCTAGGCGATGCTGTCGTCCACGGGGATGTCCTGCGAATACCAAACCCACAGACCGTAGGCGATCTGCGTAACGACGAGGCCCAGTAGGACGACGAGCAACATGGGCACGGAGAAGGCGTCGCTGACCAGGGCCAGGGACGCGGCAATCGCGCCTACCACTATTTTAAGCAACGGGCTTACCCAGGGATGCGTAGGCTCATGCGGATCGCGGCGAAGCGTAATCTCAAGCAACCCCGTTGTCATCAGGGTGACGCCCATCGCGATGGCGATCAGTTGCTTTGCTTCGGTGGTCGCGTGCAGATCGCTCACCAACACCAGCATGCCGGCGCCCACCGCCACCAGGCCCATGACTAGCGGCAGATGCCCATAGCCCCAGAACAGAGTCCACCACACGTTCGGTTTGGCGGGGCGGCGCGCCACGAAGTCGAAATAGACCCACCATAGGGCGAAAGCCAGCGCCATACCTAGTACGGCGCACGAACGCGACAGACCACGTCAGGTGGTGATTGCCCGCCATGCCGTTGACGCTGCCGATGATGGTCTCGCCCAGCACCAGAATCACGAGAAGTCCGAAGCGCTCCGGCAGCTTGGAGGTGCTCAGGCGCGGAAGCTCGCGCTGGAACTTCAGCGTAAGCGGGGGCGCAGTGATGTCAATCGTCAGGCCGATGATCCACAGCACGTAGCGTAGAGGCGGATCAACGAAGGCGGAGATTACAAAGAGCAGGACCGAGACGCTGAACGCCACAGCATATCGATTCGTCATGGGCCGCGCTTGTGGTACGTAGTATCCGGCCCGCGCCCAGAGGAATATGTGGATGGTGCGAGCGGCCGCGTACGCAAGGGCAAACTGGCTGCCGGTGTCGCCCAGAGCATCGTGCGCGAACACGGCCATCGCGGCGACGGGCAGCATCTGTAGGAAGGTGAAGACGCGGTCTCCAGCCCAAAGGTCTCGAAGCGCTCGTTGTAATAGGTGCCCGCGATCCAGACCCACCACACGGGTACGAAGAGCAGTGCATAGCCTGCGAGCCCCTCCCAGGTCATATGGCCTGCCAGATAGTGGCTGATCTGGGCGATGACTGCGACGAAGACGAGATCGTAGAAGAGTTCCAGCCAGCTTACTTTGCGATGGAGTTGTTGGTCCTCTTCCTGGTGGATGGCAGGCGTTTGCCATAGAGTGCGCCGAGTCGTCTTTGGTTCGGGCGGAGCTGTTTCTTGCGTTTCCTCCTGCGTCGACTGCATAGCGGAGTCCGCTCCCTTTGCTGGAATCGTGAAGAATCACGCTCTGCGGGCGTCTGGTCCCGGAGTGCGCAGCATTCTACCATAATCTCGCCAGGCTGGAATACTGGGGAAATTGCCTCGGGAAATGTCACATCAGCGGCGACTCCGCATCGCAGGCAGCGGTTTCTGTGCGAGCCGGAACCTTGAGTCACAGCCGAACGCCATCGCGTCGCGGGACGGCTGCTCCCAAGTGGATGAGCCCTATCCCGCCGCAATGCCTTTGTTGTACTTGACCCGCGAATACTTCTGTGATACTTTTTCCGTGGGAGTTCACACATTCCCGCCACAAGCCGTCCCGTTTCATGATATTCCCCATACCGTCCGTATGCACCCGATAAGGGCGCCGAGTGTCAATCAGTATTCCCAAGGCAGTGGATGATCCTGCCACAATTCCTGAGGAGGACGAACCAATGAAGCAGGGCAATATGAATCGACGAAGTTTCTTGAAGTGGACAGGTATGGCCGAGGCCACGATGGCGCTGGCGGCCTGCGCACCTCCGGCTGCCCCTTCCGCGCCGGCAGGTGCAGCGGAGGCGAAGCTGCGGCACCGAGCGGCGAGGTGACGCCGGTGTTGTTCTGGTTCCAGGCCGAGAACCACGAACCCGAATATTCCGGGCGCATCGAGGAACTGAATGAAAAATTCGACATCGACTTCTCGTTCGAGATCCTTGCCCGGGATACCATGAATGCCAAGTTCCCGGCCACGCTGATGGCGGGTTCCGGCTTCCCGGACATCCTGGAGCAGAATGCCGGTGACATCGTGCTCTACTTCAAGGGCGGCGAAGAGGCGATCCCCTTCATTCCCCTGGATGACGCTTTGGCGGAGAGCCCCTATGCCGGACGATGCGCTCGAAAGTCGCTTCGCCCGCTTCACCAAGGACGGCAAGATCTACGGCGCGCCGCACGATGTGCATCCGCTGGTCATGCTCTATCACGACGTGGCCTGGCAGGAAGCAGGTGTGGACCTCTCCCAGGTGCAGACGTGGAACGAATTCTTGGATGCCTGTTCGCAAGTGGATCTGAAGATGGCCGACGGCCGCGACCGCTATCCGATCATGGACGGCAAGAGCGACACCAATCTGCCCGCACGCATGATGCAGAAGGATTTGTGGTGGACGGATGAGGCCGGCGAGCCGATGCTGACCGATCCGCGCTTCAAGGAAGTCCGCCGAGGACTGGCTGCGTTTCAAACCGTATCAGGTAGACCGTGACTGGTCGAACCATGTCGCCATGACCAAGGACGGCCAGGTCATGACGCAACTGGCGCCGGACTGGCTCTATGGCATCCACAAGCAGGGCACGGTGGAGGACGCCGATTGGCTGGCCGATTCGCCGATACGCATCATGCGCATTCCCGACTTCGAGCCGGATGGCATCCACACCGGCACATGGGGAGGCACGGCCGTTTCCGTGCCCAAGGCGACCGACATCGGCGAACTGGCCCTGGAGGTGATGCTCTATCTCTACTTCGACAACGCCGAAGGGCAGTCGGAGACACGCTATGTGGAGACGGGCATTCTGCCGCCTGTGCAGAGCGCATGGGAGGGCGCGGCCTTCCATGAGGCCGAGGACTTCGTGGGCGGTCAGGTGGCAGGCGAGGTCTTTATCGAGTCAGCGCTGGATCTGCCGGGCTATGCCGAGGATTGGACGACCAACACGGTTATGACGGCCTGGAATGAGCAGTTCCCGCTCGTCTGGGCCGGCGAGATCTCGCTAGACGAAGCGATCGAGACAGCGGACAAGAATGCGCGCGAGCAGATCGAGCAGAATCAGTAACCGGCAGAGATCGTTTCTACATCCGAATAGGTTCCCGTGTGAGTACCTGAGTGACCTGACGAGCAGGGAGAGCTGCCTCTCCCTGCTCGCTCTGTATCAGGAGGTATTGCCATGGCTGCTGCTACCCAGACCAGAAGCCAGAGCAAGCTTGCGTCCGTTCTTCTCGGACCAGCGCAAATGGACGCCCTATGTGTTTCTTGCTCCCGTTCTTCATCACCTTCGGCGTCTTCACTCTCTACCCCATGTTGCGCGCCATTACCATGGCCTTCCAGGAGTCGGTGGGCTACAGCGGGCAATGGGACTGGGTGGGGTTCGAGAACTTCGCCGAGATCTTCACGGACAGGCGCATGGGCGTGGCGTTCAAGAATTTCATCAAGTACACAAGCGGCAGTCTGGTCACGCAGCTACCGGCAGCCTATCTACTGGCCTTGCTGCTAACCTCTACATGGCTATTGGGTCGCGGTTTCTTTCGCACAACCTTCTTCATCCCGGCAGTGCTTCCGGGTGTGACGATGGGCGTGATCGGCATCTGGTTCTTCAACGAATCACGCGGTTTCGCCAATGCGTTGTTGCTTGCACTGGGCGCTGAGAATCGGATTCCCTGGCTGTCGTTGCCAAGCCTTGATCATGCCCATGCTGCTGACCCTGGCATTCTGGCAATATATGACCAACCACGCTGTCTTCTCTGATAGCGGGGCTGACCGGTCTGGACCAGTCGGTGCTGGAGGCTGCGACCGTGGACGGCGCGAATGGATGGCAGAAGGCGCGCTACATCACCTTACCCATGCTTATGCCGGTCTTTGCCTATATCACGATTGTGGCTACGGCGGGCTCTCTGACGGCCTATGACGTGCCCTACGTGTTCTTTTCCGGCAGCGGTTCGGGTTTCAGCGGGCCGGCAGGCCAGGGCTGGTTCTTCATGCCCTATATCGTGTGGATGGCGTTTAATCAGTTTCGCATGGGCTATGCTACGGCCATCGGCTGGCTGGTCTTTATCATAGCGGTGGCATTACGATCTTGCAGCTACGGCTATTTAACATCGGCGATCTGGACTAGCGGGAGTTCACCATGGCTACAGACGTATCGCAGACCACTGAGCTCAGACGCAGCCCAAATTCAGAAGCGACGAATCAGCCCCAATCGGCTGCGCCGCATCCTCACGACGCTGTTGGCCGCGGTGCTGATCCTGGTCTTTCTTGTGGCCCTTTTTCTGCATGGTCGGTTGGAGCTTCAACCGCATCGACGTGATCATGAATCCGCTGTGGCCCATCCCGCCGGCCTTCACGACGCAGATCTATGAGTTTATGTTCACGCGCTATGGTTTTCACAACTACATTCTGAACTCGGTGATTGTGGTGCTCGCCATCACGGTGATCGGCACGCTGGCGTCCGCTTTGGCCGGATATACGCTGGCCAAGCTGCGTTTCCCGGGACGCAACGTGCTCTTTCTGATGATCCTCGGCGTCATGCTGCTGCCCGTACAGACCATGCTCGTGCCGCGCTTCATCGTGCTGAAGCAATTGGGCCTTATCAACACCTATTGGGGGCTGATCCTGCCCGCCGTGGGCGGCGGCGCATTTGGCATCTTCCTCATGCGCCAGTTCATGCTGTCCGTGCCCACGGAGATGATGGAGGCGGGGCGCATGGACGGCTGCAACGAGTTCGCCCTCTTCTGGCGTGTGGTGCTGCCGACGATGAAGGCAGCCGTCCTGGTGCTGGCAACGCTGACGCTGCGCGGCGCCTGGAATGAGCTGCTGTGGCCGCAGATCATCATCACCGACGAGGCGAAGCAACTGCTCATGCCGGCCATTGCGCGTCTCAACAACCTGACCGTCGCCGACGTGTATGCGCGGCCGGTCGTGATCGCCGCCGCCATCACCGCGGCGTTGGTGCCGCTGGCGCTCTATTCCTACAGCCAGCGCCATTTCGTGGCTACGCTGACCGGGTCTGTAAAGGGATAGCCGGACCCATGGCTACAGACGTATCGCAGAGCACCGAGATTCAAGCGGTGCAAGTCCGAAGGCGCGGATCAGTCCCTTACCGGCTGCGACGCGTCCTCACGACGCTGGCGGCCGCGGTGCTGATCGTGGTCTTCCTATGGCCCTTCTTCTGCATGGTGGGCTGGAGCTTCAACCGCATCGACGTGATCATGAATCCCCTTGTGGCCCATCCCGCCGGCGTTCACGACCCAGATCTACGAGTTGCTGTTCACGCGCTACGGGTTCCAGAACTATATCCTGAATTCGGTAATTGTGGTGTCTGCGATCACGGTGATCGGCACGCTGGCGTCGGCGTTGGCCGGGTACACGCTGGCTAAGCTGCGCTTTCCCGGGCGCAATGTGCTCTTTCTGATGATCCTGGGCGTCATGCTGCTGCCTGTCCAGACCATGCTGGTGCCTCGCTTCATCGTGCTGAAGCAGTTCGGCCTTATCAACAACTACTGGGGCCTGATCCTGCCCACTGTCGGCGGCGGCGCTTTTGGCATCTTCCTCATGCGCCAGTTCATGCTCTCCGTGCCCACGGAGATGATGGAGGCGGGACGCATGGACGGCTGCAACGAATTCGCCCTCTTCTGGCGCGTGGTGCTGCCCACCATGAAGGCGGCCGTCCTCGGTGCTCGCAACGCTGACGCTGCGCGGCGCCTGGAATGAGCTGCTGTGGCCGCAGATCATCATCACCGACGAGGCAAAACAACTGTTCATGCCGGCCATTGTTCGCCTCAACTATTTCAGTGGCACTGACGTGTATGCGCGGCCGGCCGTAACCGCCGCAGCGATCACGGCTGCGCTGGTTCCGCTGGCGCTCTATTCGTACAGCCAGCGCCACTTCGTGGCCACGCTGACCGGCTCTGTGAAGGGCTGACGACCCCCAACGCATCGGAGAATCTCACTATGGACAGGCAGGACTTCCCTCGACCTTGGCTCGATGCCTCCATGACTGCGGCAGAGCGCGCCGACGCATTGCTGGCGAAAATGACGCTGGCAGAGAAGGCGGCCCAACTGGGCAGCGTCTGGGTCTACGAAATCCAGAATGATGACCAGTCGCTCTCCGCGGAGAAACTGAACGCGCGGCTCGGGCATGGCATCGGCCAGATCACGCGACTCGCCGGCGGCAGCGTACTGGAGCCGGTAGAATTGGCCGAGCTCGCCAACCAGATTCAGCGCTACGCCATCGAGCAGACCCGTCTCGGCATCCCGGCCATGGTGCACGACGAATGTTGCAGCGGCGTGCTGGCGCGCAACGCCACGAACTTCCCGCAGATCATCGGCCTGGCCAGCACGTGGGAGCCGGAACTGGCGCAGGCCATGACCGAGATCATCCGCACACAGATGCGCGCCATCGGCGTCCACCAGGGTCTCGCCCCGGTACTGGACATCGCGCGTGACCCGCGCTGGGGCCGCATCGAGGAGACCTTCGGCGAAGACCCGTATCTCACTTCGTGCATGGGCGTGGCCTATGTGCGCGGTCTGCAAGGTGACAACCTGGCCGACGGCGTCGTCGCTACGGGCAAGCACTTTGTAGGCTACAGCGCGCCGGAGGGCGGTCTCAACTGGGCGCCCGCCCATATCCCGCCGCGTGAACTGCGCGAGGTGTACCTGGCCCCGTTCGAGGCCGTCGTGCGCAAGGCGGGCCTCGCCTCCATGATGAACGCATACCAGGAGCTGGACGGCGTGCCCTGCGCCAGTTCCAAGGAATTGCTGACCGACATCCTGCGCGGGCAGTGGGCGCTTCGACGGCATCGTCGTGTCCGACTATATGGCGATCAACCAATTCGCGGACTATCACCGGCTGGCGAAGGACAAGGCCGAGGCTGCGTTGCTGACGCTGGAAGCGGGCATGGATGTGGAACTGCCCAGCATCGACTGCTTCGGGCAACCGATTATCGACGCCGTGGAGGCCGGCAGACTGCCCATCGCGCTGGTCGACCAGGCTGTGCGCCGTGTGCTTGACCATGAAGTTCCGCGTCGGTCTCTTCGAGAACCCCTATGTGGAGCCGGACAAAGTGCTCGAGGTCTTCGATACGCCGGAGCAGCGGAGTCGTGGCGCGCACCATTGCGCAGAAGTCGATGGTGCTTCTGAAGAACGAGGGCGGACTGCTTCCGCTTGGCCAAAGACGTCAGGTCGATCGCCGTCATCGGCCCCAACGCCGACAGCAAACGCAATCTACTCGGCGACTACGCATATCCCGCACACATCGAAACGCTGATCACATTCAAAGAGTTGGGCTTCTCACAGCATCCGTTGCCGGAATCGATCCAGTTGGTCGATAACTACGCCACGATGACCACGGTTCTCGAATCGATTCGAGCCCGCGTGTCGCCCGGCACGACCGTGCACTACGCCCAGGGCTGTGACGTGCTCGAGCCCTCTACCGATGGATTCGCCGAAGCCGTCGCCGCGGCGAAGCAGGCGGACGTCGCCATCGTTGTCGTAGGCGACAAATCCGGCCTGATCCCCGATTGCAGCACGGGCGAGTTCCGCGACCGCGCCACGCTTGGGCTGCCGGGCGTGCAACAGCAATTGGTGGAGGCCGTCTACGCGACCGGCACTCCGACCGTGGTCGTGCTGGTCAACGGCCGGCCGTTTGCGCTGCCCTGGATCGCGGAGAACGTGCCTGCGCTCCTGGAGGCGTGGCTGCCCGGTGAGGAGGGCGCAGAGGCCGTGGCGGATGTGCTCTTTGGCGACGCCAACCCGGGCGGCAAGCTCCCGGTTACCGTGCCGCGTTCGGCAGGGCAGACGCCGCTCTTCTACAGTCACCGGCCGTCCGGCGCGCGCTCGTTCTTCTACGGTCCCTATGTGGACGAAAGCAACGAACCGCTCTTCCCCTTCGGCTTTGGTCTGAGCTACACGACGTTCGCGCTGAGCAATCTGCGCGTCTCGCCGGACACCGTGGAGCCAACGGGCTATCGTGGAGGTGGCGGTCGAGGTTGCCAACACGGGAGACGTGGCGGGCGATGAGGTGGTGCAGTTCTACACGCGCACGGTCGGGCGCCAGCGTGACGCGCCCGGTGCTGGAGCTGCGCGGCTTCCAGCGCGTCCACCTGGACCCCGGGGAGATCGAAGTCAGTGA
The DNA here is from genome assembly GCA_963752485.1 of uncultured Chloroflexia bacterium. Taxonomy (GTDB): domain Bacteria; phylum Chloroflexota; class Anaerolineae; order Caldilineales; family Caldilineaceae; genus JASGTU01. Next base: position 30,218 of record CAVVYP010000003.1, on the reverse strand, counting down.
CCTTCTCCACGCCGATCACGCAGATGAGCTACTACGACCTGGAGATGCGGCGCGTGATCGAGCCTGTCGAAGTCGACGTCATGGTCGGGACGTCATCGCAAGACTTGCCGCTGAGTGGGCGCTTCCGCATTGCGGGCGATGTGCGGGAGGTAGCCGGCGACCGGCCGATGTTCACCCGGGTGACGGTGGCGTAGTTCGCGTCACCCGTCACGAACGCGCAGGGGGCTGTCGACGCCTGGCCCTGCGCATGGGGCTGCTTCAAAATGGATGTCCGCCAGGGTCTGCGCTGAACCGCCGGCGGGTGCGTGTGAATCTTGGGCGCAGCTCAGCGTGTCATTCCCGCTCAAGTCGGGAATCTACCCAACACGATACGGACCTGCTCTGAACGTGATAGGCGCCCGCAATCGGTGGACAATCGGCCGCCAAATTGACATAGTCACTGGATGCCCCTATAATCACGAGTGAATTATTCTCACGCATGTGATAGAAATTCCCTTGTAAACAAGGCGGGGTATGTATGCGGACGTTCTGTGGCCTGACGACAGATGGCATGCTTGATTATCTAGCAGCAATCTATAGGCTTTCACAGAGTGACGATAAGGTGACGACCGGTGCGCTAGCCGACACGATGTGCGTGACGGCCGCGGCGACCAGCAGTATGCTGAAGCGGCTGCAGGACTCCGGCTTCGTAGACCGTTCGAGCGCAGACGGCATCACGCTGACGGAGCAAGGTCGCATCGCTGCGCTGCAATTTGTACGGCGCCACCGGCTGCTGGAAGTCTTCCTGGTACAGATGATGGGCTTCACCTGGGACCAAGTGGACCTGGAAGCGCACCGGCTGGAACACGCAATCAGCCCGGCATTTGAACAACGCATGGATGAATTGTGCGGTTTTCCGACTCACTGCCCGCACGGAGATCCAATCCCTTCAGAAGACGGCGTGATGCCGCAGGAATCGCTCGTGGCGATGCCCGACCTGCAGCCGGGGCAACAAGGACTGTTGCGGCGAGTCGCCAACCGAGACGCGGGCGTCCTGCGCTATCTGAGTAAGCTATCGTTGACGCCGGGCCAGACGGTCAGGTTGGTAGATGCGGCCCCATTTCGGGGGCCTGTCACGGTGGAGCTGTGTCGCCGAATGGGCGGCAGAACGGCGAAGCCACACAAGTCGTCGGCTACGAACTCGCCGAGCAGCTCTTCATCCTGCCGCAAGATTAGTACGCCATCCAAGTAGCAACAGCACTCCAACCAACTACATCACAATTTCGACAGAAAGACATGCGAGCCGAAGTCAGGGGGATGCGTGAAGACACGGGAGTACGAGTCGGCGGGGGGCGTGATCATTGACGGCGGTAGGATGTTGCTGCTCGACCGTCCTAGTCGCGGCGAAGTGCGCTTACCAAAAGGACATATTGAATCCGGCGAATCGCCGGAAGAGACTGCGATGCGCGAAGTGCAGGAAGAGACCGGAATCGCCGGTCTTGCAGATCGTCGACGATTTAGGTTGTCGTACCGTTGAGTTCGACTATAACGGCGCACACTACCGGCGGAACGAGCACTACTTCCTGATGCGGCGCACGAACGACGAGGAAGTGGAGCGACCGCCGAAGGACGCCCGAGCAATTTCATCCGATATGGGTACCGCTGGACGAGGCGATCGGTCAGCTGACCTACGCTGCGGAACAAGACGTCGCCACGCAAGCAATTGCCGCCTATCGCAATGCCGACACCTAGACAGCGCTCAACTCGCTTTGCGTCTGGGCATCCACCAGGCGCGCTCGACGCGATCCCTTTTCATCCAAACCAGAGCCCGATTGACGGGCGTCGACAACGAATACAGGAGGTAATATGTCGCGAATCTTGGTTTTCAGCGCGCACGCAGCCGATTTCTGTTCTCGCTGTGGCGGAACATTGCACAAACATGCCCTGGCGGGGGATGCCGTGCGAGTTGTGGCCCTCACCTATGGCGAGCGTTCGGAGTCCGGTGGCCTGTATGCCGGCGGGGCCAAGCCGGCGCTCTCCGAGGTCCGGGAGATGCGCCGTGAAGAAGCCACTCGGGCCGCGGAGATCCTGGACGTCGAGATCGACTTCCTGGAATGGGAAGACCTTTCGTTTGACTTCTCACCGGAGCGGGCCAAGCTCTTGGGCGAGGAGATTCGCCGTTTTCGCCCGGATGTATTGCTTACGCACCACGGACCGGATTCCATCAGCATGGATCACGATACGACGTGGCAATTGGTGCTTCGCGCCTCGCAGATGGCCGGCGCCGTGGGACTGGAGTCAGAGCTGGCGCCTGTGTCGCGGCCGCAGACCTATCTGTTTGAGGCGACGGTTCCCTTGACCGAGTTCGAGGGATTCTCCCGGACATGTATGTCGACATCACCGAGGTCTGGCCGGTGAAGGTGGCGGCGATGGAGGCTTTTCAACGGGCGCAGGGGTTCTTGGTGCCCTGGTACACGGAGGTGGCCGAGCGCCGCGCCTTCCAGGCGGGAAAGATCGCACGCGTATCGGATATGAAGTATGCGGAGGCCTTTGAGCGGGTGCTGCCGTGGGTCGGAGACTATTTGCCGGTGTAAGGAAGGCCGCCACTGGACGGCTGGGCGGAGCTTCTTACCGTTCAGCCACGGGTTGGGTGTAGCAATCACCCCAGCAATCGACGCGGAGACGGAAACGCGTGCAGCCGCACGCTCAGCGGAAGTGGGGACGACGGTTGAACTCTCGGCGTGCTACGTCCGTGCAAGGGCTGGACTATCAGCGCAGCGACCTGTGACTGAGCCGGCCCCTTCCCTACTAAGGACCGCCTCACATGCGTTCCACCGGACAGAACTGCGCAGCCGAACGTGTGGCCGGAACCATGCGGCGCTAGTTGCGGTAACGGTACGTGATGCGGCCCCGAGTCAGGTCGTAGGGGCTCATTTCCACTTTGACCTTGTCTCCCAGCAGCACGCGGATGTAGTACTTGCGCATCTTGCCGGACAGATACGCCAGGACCGTGTGCCCGTTTTCCAATTCCACCCTAAACATGGTGTTGGGCAACGTGTCGACGATCTTGCCTTCTAGTACGATTGCTTCTTCAGCCATAAATCTCCATTCACTTGGTTGCGTAAACCTTCCGCCGGCTGCGGTATGGGCCTCTGAGTTAGTTCTTCGTAACAGAGGGGCAGTTCTAGCTGGACTGCCCCTCTGACATGTAGCAACGTTTATGCTTGCGTCGCGCCGGTCACGAATGCCTTGCAGCAAGCAATCAATTCCGGATCAATCGACTTACTTCGAATCGCGTCTTGATCAGGTTACTCGAACTTGCGAGCGGTGCGCTGCGCTTTGCGAATGGCCTTCTGTCGCTTGATTCGTTTGACTTCACTCTTTGAGGTGAACCATCGCTTCTGTCGCACGATAGGCAGGATTCTGGCTTCGGCGACCGATTTGCGGAAACGACGGAGCAGACTCTCCTGCGATTCACCAGGTCGAAGTTCGACGCTAATAGGACTCACCCCCTTCGGCGGCGATTGATTGCCGGCGTGTGGGCCGGCCTTACGAAACAGAACCTGCCAGAGCAACGGAACTTAGCTCTCTGACAGGTCGACAGTGTTAATACGCTACGTTCGCAACTGCACGACTATACTCTATGTGCGCCCGCATGTGCGGCTGCAGCCGAGACTCCGGGCGCTCACCGCAGGACGCATACGAAGTGCAGTATACTCGAAAGGCGTCTGGAGTATCAAATACCGGACAGTATAGGCAGGCGACCTACGCCCGGACGCCAAGCACGCTGATTCGGACAGATGTTCGCAGATTGTGTTTCTGCCAATGAAACCCTGAGCCGCAGTGATGCCGCCGGGGAATAGCCGGATTCGCGCACGCTGGCTACTCGCCGATACGTGTGTCGCCGTCCTCATCCTCGGTCGGGACATCCTCATCTGCCGCTTCTTCGTCCGATGCTTCTTCCTCGGACACAGCCTCTGCGGACAGCTCCTGACCGGACTCGGCTTCCGGGGCGTCGATTTCCTCAGTCCCACCGTCCAGTTCAGCTTCTTCTTGTACGGTTTCTTCATCGGCCAGTTCGGCGTCTACCAGTTGTTCGGCTTCCGCCAGCTCGGCTTCCTCGGCGGCCTCTTCTGCGGCCTCGAACTCTGCCCGCTCGGAGTCGAGCACCTGGCGCAGGCTCAGGCCGATGCGCTGGCGATTGCCGTCCACGCGCAGGATCTTGGCGTGCACCTCATCACCGACCTGTACGGTCTTCAGCGGCTCTGCCACGGCAATATCGGCCAGTTCGCTGATGTGGATGAGGCCTTCGACGCCGGGCTCCAACTGGGCAAATGCGCCGAAATCCACGACGCGCGTGACCTTGACGGGCACCACGACGCCCGGGTGATAGCGTTCCTCCACCGTATCCCATGGATTGGGCAATCGGCGCTTGCGGCTGAGGGCGATGCGATAATTCTCGGGATCCACGCGAATGACCTGCACCTCGACGACCTCGCCGACGTCCAGCACGTCGCGCGGATGGTTGACCGGACGCCAGTCGATCTCGCTGACATGCAGCAGCCCGTCGGCCCCGCCCACATCGACGAACGCGCCGAAGGGCCGCATGCTGCGTACTTCACCCTGGATGACGTCGCCAACGTGGATCGTCTCGAAGAGCTCCTTGCGGCGGTGGGCCTGGAACTCGCGCTCGGCAAGCGATTGGGACATGACCAGACGTCGGCGACGGCGTTCGACCTCGATGACCTTGAGACGCAGCGTGCGCCCGATGCGACTCTCCAACTCTTCGCGGCGCTGTTCCTCGCTGAGATTGCGCGGCATGTCGACCACGTGTGACGCAGGCACAAAGCCGCGCAGGTGATGGAAGTGCGACAGTCAGGCCGCCCTTGTTGAAGCCCTCGACCTCGTGCTCGGTGACTTCGCCGCTCTCCAGCAGCTCCTCGGCCAGTTGCCAGTCGCGGCGTTGCAACGCCTCCGACATGCTGAGCAGGAAGATGCCGTCGTCGTCAGGCTGGCGGCTGATGACCACATCTACAGTCTGCCCGACCTCCAGACTCTTGACATAGTCCTGGTCCAGGCGTTGGAGATCGGAGGAGGGGACCACGCCGTCGCGTTTGCTGCCGACGTTGACGAGCAACTCGGACGGTCGGATCTCCACGATGGTACCTTCGCGGAGGTCACCTCGGCCTGGCAGATCAAAGTCCAGGTCCTCTTCGATGTACTTCTCGAAGAGTTCCAAGTCCGTAGGTGTCTCGGATGCTGCTTCGGCGGCTTCCGGTTCGGGGGCCGCCGGTTGCTTGGGCAGGGGCCTCCGCCGGCATAACCTCCGCAGAGGTCTCCGTCAGTCTCGAACTTCTTGCTCTGCACTTTCCTGCTCGGTCCCGTCGTCAAAATCGTCCGCATCAGCGTTCAAATGTTCCGCGTCTGACATCTCTCGATTACTCCACCGTTTGCGTGGGGATTGGGGAGAGACCCTTGACCAGCGTCGAACATCACGATCTATGGGTAGCAGCGCCGGAGATGGGCCCTTCGTACTGCCTACGATTATAACAGGGTCAAGTTGGGGCGTCAAGGAAAGTTTTTTGGCACGGAGGGTGATGAACTACAACCGCAGTAAGCGCTTGAGTTGGTTCCATTTCTCGCGCAACTGGGTGGCGTCTTCGGCCCGCACGTGGTCATTCCGCATAGCGCACGCGCACGAACGCGTCCGTAAGTGCGTGGATGGATTCGCTGCCGTCCGTACCCACCGTAGCCTCTGCGCTGGCGACAGGATCCACACCTTGGTCGGGACTCTGCGCATCTGTATCGACGGTCTCGACGCCACCGGCGTCCCCGATCGCGTCGACGGAACTTGCAGCACGGGTGATTGCCTCCGCCAAACGCGGGGCATATCGCGATGGCGTTTCAGAGCCGTGACGAGCGTGGCCGCTCTGTTCCGCCTGTTCGAGCAGGGAGAGATAATAGTAGCGGACCTGCGCATCCGGGTCGAGACCGCGATAGCCGAGCCAGCCCATGAGCTTGCGCCGGCGCCGGCGCCGGCGGCCGCGCCATCGTCGTCTTCCGCAATACGCATGTGGGTGGCTTGCCAATCCTGATAGGCGTCGACCATCTGGTTCCATCGATTGCGCAACATCTGCCACAATTGGTGGAGCCAGGCAAAGGTGAAGCCGCGCCCGCCGAAGTAGATGTAGGCCGCGTACCCGAGAAGGAGCGCCGCAATAATCCAGAAGATTGTGCCGCCTGTCCACGGTGGCAATTCAACGGGCGGCTCCGTGGGCGGCTCGGGCGTGAACACGGGCGGCGGCGCCGGCGTTGGCATTGCCTGCGTCGTCTCTTCCCCGCCGAAGAGCGAGGCGATGAGAAGAAAGAGACCCATAATCGCGCCGAATATCTTGAGCACGAGCCAGTAGACGAATTCGATGATGGTGGTCAAGATGAGGGCAAGGTGGAACGTCCCGCCCAGCGGCAACAGCGCGGCGATGAAGGCGACGACGAGGATGAGAAGAAGGGCATAGGCGGGCCAGTTGCGCAGGATGCCGGGGGCGCTAGGCGTCTTCTGCAAAGTCCATCGGGCGCGGAGAAGTGCGAGTTGGCCCTGGCTGATGAGGGCCAGCCCGACAAGGAAGTAGACGATGACGGCGATGATGACGGCGCGGTCAATGTTCTGGCCGATGATGGGCAGAAAGAAGCCGGGCTCGGGCGCAGAGAAGCGGGAGCCCGCAGCCATGATGACGAGCAGTACGCCGCCGACGACCCAGCGTCCGGTGAAACGGCGCAAGATGGCCGGCCGGTCAGTATAGACAGGGCGCGCAGTGTCCTGCCACTTGTCTGTGTAGCCGCGCGCCATGTAGATGTCGTCAGGTCGCAATCCCATGCCGATCATGTCTTCGGTCATGGCCGTAGCCATGATCCAGGCCAGCAGTACGGCGATAAGGCCGACGATGAAGTAGCCATCCAACAGGGCGTCGATGGGGCGCAGGATGAGGTCGAAGCCGGGCCACTCGCCGGTGGCGGCCCAAATCGTGATGCGGGTGATGACGATGATGAAGGCAAGCTCAGCGGCGCGATAGGCTGCGCTGCGGCTGCCGCGTTGGGACGGCTGGGCGAGCCACGTGGTGGAGGCGCAGCCGATGACGGCGGTCAGCAGGCCGATAGCGACCATGAGCTGCGTGTAGCCGCTCGGTAGATCGGGCACAAGGCGCCGGGCAAAGGCCATCAACGCCACGACGAGGCAACCGGCCAGGATCGTAATGAGCAGCGGACGCCACAGCGATTGCTGCCACGAGCGGTCGTCCAGCTCGTACGACGGCGCAGGTCCGGCAGTGTCCGGCTCGCTGCCCGCGCCGTTGCCGGCCGCGTCGTCGACGGCGGCTTCAGTGGATTCAAACTCGCCGAACTCACCCACAGGTTCGTCCGACGGTGGCTGCGCATCGTCCATCAGCGTCGTCTCGTCAGCCAAGAGCGGACTCCTTGAAACGGCTCTGCGCATCTGGCGATAAGTTGTGCAGATCCTTCTCCCAAATCGTCTGGTGGACCAGGACGTTCAGCTTCTCCGCCTGTGCGCGCACTGCATCGAGATCGGGTTGCGTGGCGCACACCATGGCGATGACCTTTGGAGCCGCGGCGGTATGCGTTGTGCAGCACCCAGACATCGTCCACGCTGAGATGCGGAGTGACCACGATCAGGGTAGTGCCCCACTCCATGTCGGCGATCCGGCGAGGTAACCATTCGGACAGCGTCGCATCCACTTCGTGAATCTGCACACGGGCGAGCGCCGTGAGAATCGTCGTGAGATGGCCCTGCCCTTGCCGGGAGGGGATGGGCATGGTCATCTCGTCCGTGGGTGCGTCGAGACCGTTCGTGATCGAGGCCGACGGGCTGGCGCTGGCCTGCGACGTAGCTGGCTAGCGAAGCCGCCACGATGATGCCCCACTCGCTGCTGCCGATGGCGCTGCTGATGGGATAGTTGAGGCTGTTTAGGTCAAGCACGATAGAGACGTTGAGCGCGATGGCGGGCTGGAACTTCTTGACAAGGAGGGTATCCTCGTGGGCGCTGGCTTTCCAGTGGATGCGACGCTGGCTGTCGCCTGACATGTATTCGCGTACGCCCGTCATGCGATTGGGGTCCTCGAACAGTCGTTGGCGCGACGGCAGAACGCCGAACGGCGATCGGCTGGGCAAACCAAGTTGGTGAAGCGGGACGACCTGCGGATAGACGGTGACGTAGGCAGGCTGGTCTTCGATCCACTGCGCGTCTGCGAAGCCGAACAGATCGCCCGTACTGAGGCTCATGGGCCCGACGGCATAGTAGCCGCGTCGTTTGCAATAGAGCGTGTACGTGTGGTCCACGACTGCCCGGCTGCCCACGGCGAGGACGTTGCGGTACTCCAGCGAGTCCTTGAGATCGAGAGGAACGCGCTCTTCCACCATGAGCCACGGAAAGGGGAGCCAACTTCGGTTGGTGATCTCGAGATGGACAGGCAGCTTCTCGCCGACGAAGGCGTTGTGCAACATCTTGCGGCGGACGGAAAGCTTGCGAAAGCTGCGCCGAATCCACCAGTGGCTGAAGACCCAGACGCCGCCGACAACGTAGACGAGGTAGTAGACCCAATCCAGACGGAAGAGGGTGGCGATGAAGAAAAAGGATCAGCAGCGACCAGAAGATGTAGTGCATGGGCTACCGCGTACCAGAGCAGTCTGTCCGGTTCATAGCGCCGGACGACAGGTAACTCACTGCTTCCACTTGTCCGAGATCGAGCGGCGTCTGCTCCACGATTTCGGCGATGATGCTGCGTGCGCTGCGACCGCGGAGTGCGCTCTCGGGCTTCACGATGCAGCGGTGGGGCAGAGCCAGGCTGGTGATCGCCTGCACATCGTCGGGGAGAACATAATCACGTCCTTTGACGGCGGCGCGCGCCTGTGCGCCGCGATAAAGGGCGAGACTGCCGCGCGGGCTGGCGCCTAGCGTCAGGTCCGGGTGGCGGCGCGTGGCCTGGATGAGGGCGACGATATAGGTGCGCAAGCTGTCATCTACGTGAACCTGCCACACTTGCTCAGCCAGCAGCGGAATGTCCGCCCCCTGCGCAACGCTGTCCAGGGTCTCGATGGGATGGCGTTCTCCCAGGTTCTGCAGCATCAGACCCTCTTGGTCCGCGCCGAGATAGCCGAGGCTGATCTTGAAGAGGAAGCGGTCCAGTTGCGCTTCCGGAAGCGGGAACGTGCCTTCGTATTCAATCGGGTTCTGCGTGGCAAGCACGAGAAACGGCCGCGGCAACGTGCGCGTGACGCCGTCGACAGTGACCTGGCGTTCACCCATGCACTCGAGCAAGGCTGCCTGCGCACGTGGCGTGGCGCGGTTGATCTCGTCCGCCAGCAGGATGTGGGTAAAGGCCGGACCGGGCATGAACTGGAACTGGCGAGTCTCCTGGTTGAAGACGCTCACGCCGGTTATGTCGCTGGGCAGCAAATCGGGCGTGCACTGCAGGCGGCGAAACTCCGCGTCCAGGCTCAGGGCCAACGAACGAGCAAGCATGGTCTTGCCGACGCCTGGCACATCTTCCAGGAGCACGTGGCCCTCACAGAGGAGGGCAATAAGGAGGGTTTCGACGACCTCGTTCTTGCCCACGATGACGTGTTCGATGTTGGCGCCGACTGTCTGTGTAAAACGTTGGATGTCTTCGACGGGCAATCTGTCCTCCACGGGATGCGAATTCCGGCAACGACGGCCGGACTGGATGCGTTTGCGTGTGGCTCATTCTACCTGATACGCTGGGCGGACGCTAGCGGGGGCCCGTTCGCGGCGCCGCGGGGCATTTGACATCTAGGCAGGTCAAGCAGGAGCATTCGAAGGGGACCAACATAGCGGGAGCCCTGCGCACTCGCAGCGGCCATGCGTGCGCCCGCCGTCGCATCCGACTCGGCGAACGAACAAGCGCCGATTCTGCGCCACAGGCCCCGGCCGCGTCTTGCCGTCAGCGCACGTCCTGGCGCGTTTCCTCCACGCGCGCCAACTCATCCCCAGTCAGGCCGAAGCCATTGGACGCAGTCACGTTCTGTTCCAGTTGTTCGATCGTGCGTGCGCCGGGAATGGCTGCCGAAACCGCCGCCGGACTGAGGGCGTAGCGAAGCGCATACTGTCCGAACGTGAGCCCGCTGGCTTCCGCCAGATTACGATAACGTTCCGCCGCTTCGATGCGCGGCTCCATGCGCTCGCCGGCCAGGCGCGCACGGTGCCCTTCCGCCACCTCTTGCCCCGGGCGAAACTTGCCCGTGAGGATGCCCTGCGCCATGGGCGTGCGGATGAGGATACCCACGCGCTTGTCCTCCGCTAGGGAGAAGAGGTCCTCGCCGATCTCGGGCTCCAGTATGTTGTACGGAACCTGGAGCGCATCCGCCAGCCCGCGCTCCGTGAGCCAGTGCGCGCTGGCCGCGTCGTTGACGGACACTCCGACCCAGCGGATTTTGCCGTCGGCCTTGAGCTTGGCGAACGCGTCCGGCCAGTCGAAGCTTTGCAGCGCATCCAGGCTGGGGCTGTGCAACTGGTAGAAGTCGATGCGGTCGCGCTGCAGGCGGCGCAGGCTGCCCTCGGCTTGTCGGATGACGCGGGTGGCGGAGAAGTCACGCTCGCCCGTCTCCTGCACGCGGCTGACCTTGGTGGCGACATAGACGTCGTCGCGGTTGCCCACGGCGCGGCCCAGCACTTCTTCGCTGCGGCCCCATCCGTACGACTCGGACGTGTCGAAGAGGTTCACACCCCTATCGATCGCGGCGAGGACCAGCCCGGTCCAGTGCTCGTCGGGCATGGCCGGTTCGCCCAGGCGATTGCAGCCCAAGCTGATTTCAGAGACGGACGCGCCGGTAGCGCCGAGCGGTCGATAGTGCATGGTCGATTCCTTTTGCTTTCCAATGTGGATGCCGTATGAGCAGGCGCCGACGAGTCACTGCCTGAGGCGCTCGGCGCCGACGGAATGAGCGGCAACTAGAGATCCGCCTCTACTTCGCCCATCTCCAGTAGCCAACCAATGTGTGCAGTATCGGTTGCGGCGTGCCCGACATGCAACTCCGTCGCACCCAGAAAGCGCATAAACCGCTGCACACATCGCCCCAGTTCCGCCTGCATCGCCTGGGACACACGCACGCCGTCTTCCCACCACCAGTTCTTGACGGTGAGCACGCGCGTCTTCTTGTCCAGCACGGGCTCGAAGCGCGCCACGAAGCGGTCGCCATAGAGCACAGGCAGCACGTAATAGCCGAACTCGCGTTTGGCCGCCGGCGTGTATACTTCCCACCGGTAGCGGAACCCGAAAAGCTGCTCCACGAAGCTCCGGTCCCATAACAGATTGTCAAGCGGCGCGAGAATGGCGGCGCGCGGCCGAATGGTCGCCTGCGCGAGCGTCTCCTCCAGCAGAGGCGCGTCTTGGTCGCGCAGGTAGCAGGGACGGGTAACGCCATCCACATGGACCTCGTGCAGCTCACCACGGGCCACCAGGCGCTTGATGGCGGCGGTCCGGTTCGGGGCCTTCATATCCGTCATGCCCAGCCACACCTCGGCGCTGCGGTTCCAGATCAGGCCGAAGCCGCCGATGCGGCGCATCACATACCAGTCGTGGAACTGTTCGTCGGTTGGGTTCGGCTCCGGCATATCAAGCAACTCCGCGGGCAGGTGCTTGTGCGCGAAGTCGTAGAACTTGCGCGTGTTCACCCTGTGGTGCACGACGAGCTCGCCCCAGAAGTACATGCTCTCCAGCGCGGCGCGGGCTGAGCGCGTGGGCGCCCACGACCAGTCGACAGCCTCGTGGAAGTCGAGGTCGATGGAAGAGAGGGGGCCGCGGGCTTCCAGTTCCTTGCGCACCTCCGGCACGATGGCGGCCGCGGGCTGGTCGTCGTTATCAAGATGTGCGCGGGCCGCGTCGAACCGGCGACGGAAGTAAGGCCGGTCCCCCACGGGGTAGATGGACATCACCTTGTCGAAGCCGTCCAGCAAGGCGCGGTCCTCGTAGAGCAGCTCGGCCAGCATCTGCGTTCGGAAATCGCGCACGCGCGCCTGCAGGGTGATCTCCGGGCTCGCGCCGGCCTGGTTGAGCGGGTCGAACTGAATACAGTTGACGCGGCGGATGTGGGCGAGCGCGCCCTGCCTTGCCACGCAGGCTATGCGGCGGCCAGAGGTTCTGGTAGGCGAGGAGGAAGCGGCGTGCTTCGCGGGCGGTTAGGTGCATTGCAACCTCTAGAATTACGGACTTCAGGCTTCTTCAGGTCGCGAGTGTGTCGATAGTCTTCTCAAGGTCATCTACGCGCGCCAGAAGATCATCACCCAGTTCGTTGATTTGCTCCAATGACTGATCACCGAGATAGAGCCGTTGATCGGAAATTCTAGACATGATCATGGAGATGTCAGCAATCTCGTCAAGCAAGCCTCCCTGGAACAGTGGCCGGCTGCGATGAGGCATGAAATCTATCTGGTCGCTCAATATCCGAATTCGAGTCTGAAGGTCAGACAGACCGATCCCGGTCGCACGTTCGGCGGCGGCGGACTTGCTCCATAATGCGACAAATTCATGGAGCTTGGTGAACAACATGGCACGCGCCTCATCGAACGACGCTGGCGAACCACCCACTACAGTCATACTAGCGTTGCGGACATAAAGTCCTTTTCCCAGAGTACTGTCGATATGGTCAAGTGTTCTGGCAACTTTTTCGTGGCCTTTTCGGAGTGACTCAACGCTCTTGGCCAAGTCCTCGACACCTTTTTGCGTGGCAAACATGCGACCTCGCAGATGTCCAAGGTCGAGAGCAACCGTACGGCGCTCGCAACCTTCCATAAGCCCTCCGGAATACTTGATGGACATATCATAATTCAACGGAAGATTGTCTGTCCCCAAGTACTGGATAGTGGAGTCGAGTGAACGTATTTTTTTTTTTTTTTTTTTTTTTTTTTTTATTTTATTTTATTTTATTTTATTTCTTTATTACGAAATTCGTAGTCAGGAGGCATAGATGCAAAACCCGTGCGAAGAAACTCAAGACCATCGATGAGATCTTGACTACTTGACTGTAGCGGCGGGCTAAACTCTAGGGACACCTCCGTAGCGGTACCCTTACCGATATTTCCTACCACGAAATAGATAAGCTGCGATCCATATGGCACATCAAAATAGGCAATGATGTGCGGCGCAGTTTCCTGCCTCCGTACAGCCCGCATTTCATCTACGGTCGCGCTGGTTGCTTCGGCGGCATCGCGCGTGGCCGGATGCCATCTCCCAAGTCTTCCACACATATATGACGACAGCTCACGAAATCCGGATAGTGAGCGTCAAGCTCATCGAAGCTCACGCCTGCGTTGACCAGCTCCAGCACGTCCTGCACCTTGATGCGCGTGCCCTTCACGCACGGCTTGCCGAAGTGGATGGTCGGGTCAACCGAAATTCGTTCAAACATGCCGCCTCCTATGGCGAATCCGGGGGCCGTTCACAGTCTGCACCACAGTTTACTCCATCGCCGCCAGCGCCGCATCCCTACTCCGCAGCATGGCGTCCACCGGGTCTGCGCAGGCCCGGGTGCAGCTCCAGGCTGGCGCGGCCGCTGTAGCCGTGCTCTTGCAACGCGTCGAACGTGGCGCGCAGGGACGCCTCCGTCAGAACGCCGTCCAGCAACGCCAGGTGCAGATCGCCCACGCCGTCGTTGTCGTCCAGGTGCACATAGCCCAGCAGCGGACCGGCGTCGGCAATGGCGGCGGGCGCGTCCTCATCCGACATCTGCGCATGGCCGATATCGAGCAGCAGGTAGAGGTTGGGATGCGCCAGCTCGCGCAGATAGGCCAGCGTCGCCGCAATCGTGGGCAGCGCCGTGTGCGGGAAATGCTCGATGGCGATGCGCACATCCAGCGCCGGCGGCGTGGTCGGCAATGCGCAGTGAGCGACTGCGTGTAGCGCGCCAGCGCCTCCTCGCTCGTGTCCTGGCACGGCACGACGTATGCGATTTCGAGCTCCAACTTGTTGGCGCGCAGGATCGACGACTCGCAGGAGCGCACCGCGGTCATGCGCTCGCTCAGGTCCGCGCTGTCCAGCGCAAGTGCCGGACGGGATACCGAAAGAGATGCCCATACACGACTCCTGTACGCCGACCTCGCGCATATGGCGGCGGCCGCCCGGATGCGTGAAGTCGGCGGGGCGGATATCCATCCACGGAATCCGGGCGCGGGCGATGTGGTCGAGGATGGTCTCGTCGTAGCCGGAGAGTCCCCAGCAGCAGTAGGCGAGTTCGATGGTCATGGGCGGGGTCCTTGTGTAGGTGAAGTACGGCGAAAATCAGAGCGATTGCGTGGTCAAGTGGCAGTCGGTTGATTCGGATTGGCCAGTTTGAGTTCGATTGCGCCCTGCACACTGAATCGTGGATTACTCTTAGCACTGGCCTTGGCCGCATCGTCGTCCTGAGTGCAGACGTTGACGCCATGCATCGGTCGTGATTCGCATATTGTGCAGACTAACGTATTCACGCCAGTTCAGCGTGAGCACCGCCAGGGAATCGCTTGAGGTACGAATCAAGTATTGTCTTCGATCTGGTATGCCTGATCCGCTTGATTCCCAGCTTCCTGATCGCGAGGATCTCATGAACCAGGGACGAAGCAACTCAACTACGCGGCGTGGGAAATTCGTCAGTTCGCATACAGTCGCGCCATGCTTACGCCGTCATCATTCTTCCATAGATGCGCGCGGTCAGACTCTGCGTCGACGATGCAGGCCGATTGGAGATGTCCTCTGCCAGCATATGCCGAAGCGGGCTTTCTCCGCCCTGGACAGGGCCAAGAGTTCGGATTCCACTTCGGATGAGATCATGGCGCTCTCCGGTGCGGACGCGGACGGAGCGACGACATGCCGGCCGCCGCGCGGCCCCGCCCGTCTGTCCGGATTATAGCACAGCGGCGCAGCTGGCTTACCGCGTCTGCGTCAGTGGTTTGGGCAGCGGCTCGCCCGTGACAGCGTGGTAGAGCACGTCCGGGTCGATATCGGCGCCATTGGGCCAGCAGATAGTGCCGATGTCTGGATTCACGGCGACCTGGCGAAAGTAGCGTTCGTCGTTGTAGAGGAGCGAATACGCCGGTGAAGTCGACGAGTCGTGATTATGTCGACTTCGCCTTCGACGCCGTCTTCGAACGTCACGTGGATGCGGGAGCCGTCGATCGGTTGGGCGCGTACGATATCAGTTCGCATCGGATGCCTATCAGTCAGAAGCCGCCAGTGTGCGCGGTCTACCGCGCCTTCCCCACCACATACGCCGTCCGGCTGCGCCAGGGCACGACCTGGTTCAGCAACTGGCGGCGGAACATCTCTTCCACCTGCGCGATCTCGTCCGCGGACAACTTCGCGGCCAGGCGCTGCGCGTAGCTGGGCCGGCCATCGGCTGCGCTCCGCGACGGAAGAACCAGCGGTCCAACAGGCCCGGCGGTCACGCGCACCTCCGTGCTCTCGTCCGCCGTCTCCACGTCACGTCCAGACCGGCGTCGGCAAACGCAGCGGCCAGATCCTCCGCATCCCAGTTCACCAGCGCATCGTCCGCATCGGCGTAGATGGCCTCCTCCGCCGTGCGCAGGCGTTCGGCCACGTCCGCATCCAGACCGCCCAGGTCGACCAGTGCATACAGGCGCTGCGTATGGCGCGGGATGCGGTCGGCCAGGCTGACGACGCCGCTGGGCGCGAGCAGCTCTGCGACGAGGGCCGCAGCCCGCATTTGTCGTCCACGTCCATGAGCGCATTGTGGCCGATGACAGCGTCGAAGCGGAGGGGCCGGTCCGGGTGCTCAGCCATCCCGCGCAGCATCAGCAGCGTCAGACAACTCGTCGATCTCGCCCTGCAGCACGATAGGGCGCTCCGGCTCCGGCAGGCGTTGCGCCTGCGTGCGCACCGCGTCGGCGTCACGGGCGCTACGCGCCAGCGTATAGACGCCGCCCTCCGGCACGCGGCGCAAGCGCCTCCCACGTGAGCAGCCCGCTGCCCGTCTTCAAGTCCAATACCGTGCTATGGCGCACCAGCGGACAGGCGTCCAGCACGCGGTCGCGCAGGTCGCCCAGCCGCTCGCCCGTGCCGGAGATGGTGCGCTGCAGCCAGCGGTCGCGGGCCGGGTCGGCTGCGGTGAAGGTGAGAATCTCGCCGCTCTCGTCGCCCTCCACGGCCAGCATGGCGGCCAGCTGCGCCTCGCGGCGGCGGGCCACCTGCACGCGAATGCTGTCCTCGTAGCCCTGGTCCGACGGCTCGTAGAAGACCTTGCCCTGCAGCGAGGTGGGCAGATACTGCTGCGCCACCCAGTGGTCGCGATACGCGTGGGGATAGAGGTAGCCCTCGCCGTGGCCGAAGCCCTCGGCGTCGCGATTGGCGTCGCGCAGGTGCGTCGGGCACGCCGCTGTCGGCCTCGTTCTCCACGGTGGTCAGCGCATCGAAGAAGGCGAAGGCCGAGTTGGACTTCTCGCACGTGGCCAGATAGAGCGCAGCCATGCCCAGATGAAAGCGCCCCTCCGGCAGGCCCACCTGCTCGAACGCGCTGGCGCACGCCGTCACCACCTGGATGGCGTTGGGGTCGGCCATGCCCACGTCCTCGCCGGCGAAGATCAGCATGCGGCGGAAGATGAAGCGCGGCTCCTCGCCCGCATAGATCATCTTCGCCATCCAGTAGAGGGCCGCGTCCGGATCGCTGCCGCGCAGGCTCTTGATGAAGGCGCTGATGGTGTCGAAGTGGTAGTCGCCCTCCTTGTCATACAGCACGGCGCGGCGCTGGATCGACTCCTCGGCGATGTCGAGCGTCACGTGGACTACCGGCGGCGGACCGGCGTCAACCGGTTCGGTGGTCTCCACGGCCAGCTCCAGCGCGTTGAGCACGCCGCGCGCATCGCCGTTGGCCACGTCCACCAGGTGGTCGAGCGCGTCGTCGTCGATGCGCACGTCCAGCTTGCCATAACCGCGCTCGTCATCGCTGAGCGCCTGCGCCACAATGCCGCGCAGATCGTCCTCGTCCAGCGGCAGAAGCTGGAAGATGCGGCTGCGGCTGACCAGCGCCTTGTTGACCTCGAAGTAGGGATTCTCGGTGGTGGCGCCGATGAAGATGACCGTGCCGTTCTCGACCCAGGGCAGCAGCGCATCCTGCTGCGCCTTGTTGAAGCGGTGCACCTCGTCCACGAAGAGGATGGTGCGCTGGCCATAGTGCTCGGCCCGCTCCTGCGCTTCGGCCACGGCGCCGCGGATCTCCTTGACGCCGGAGAGCACGGCGTTGAGCGCGATGAAGTGGGCGCGGGTCGTGTTGGCGATGACCTGCGCCAGGGTCGTCTTGCCCGTGCCGGGCGGGCCGTAGAAGATGAGGCTGCCCAGCTGGTCGGCCTGGATGGCGCGGCGCAGCAGGCGACCGGGACCGACGATGTGCTCCTGGCCCACGAACTCGTCCAGCGTGCGCGGGCGCATGCGCGCGGCCAGCGGCGCGTCCGGTCTCCATGCGTTCCTGGTGGGCCTGCTCAAATAGATTCATGGCTAATTATGTCATCTTATGGAAATTTGAAGCTTCGCCAATCATTCGTTATGGCAACACCGCGAGAACTGCTTGCATACCACATCTGGCATTCCGTTCTGCCCTTTGGAACATTCGGTGAACAGGATTGCGCTTCTCTGGCCAACGGCCCATTGCACAACCCTATGTCTTCGTCGTCCGCTCCGGCGGCGGCGTGACGAGAACGCTGTGAGGCAAGCTCTTCCGACACCTGTTGCTCCAGACCGTCCTGCGGCGGATCGGAGCCGGCGAAGCTCCGACGGTTTGCATCCCTTCGGGAGCTTGCCCAGATTGTAGACCGGCTCGCCGGGGCTAATCGCGGGTAAGACTCGTCATGCCGATCACCACCGCATTGAACGGTGCGTGAAGCATGCTGCGTTCATCGCCCAGCAGCGTCGTGTTGGTCGCGAGCGGCTGATCCTTCTCAACGATGTCGCCCGGCCTGACGTGGAAGCGCATGAATCCGCCTCGTTCGGCGCGAATCCATTTCGATTTCTGTATGACAATCTGGTACGCGGGGTTCTCCGCTGGACCGTCGAGCATGTCCAAGGCGCGGCAGTACGTTCTTGATTCCACGCGTCGCCGATGCAACGATGCCCGGTTCCACCTTCCAGATCTCGCCGCCCTCCATGATGATGGTCGGGCACCCGGCTTTGGAGGCCTCGCGCCGGAACGAACCGGCCGGTCCCTTGCTGTTGATGATGATTTCGGAGCCGAACGATTCTGCGAGCCGGCGGATTTCGGGGTCGGACAGATCGCCGCGAACGTTTGGGTAATTCGTGCGATGCATGGCGGCCGTGTGCAGATCGACGCCATAGTCGCTCCGGGCGACAATCTCATCGAATATGATGCGCGCCATGCGCCGGGCAAGGCTTCCGTTTGTCGAGCCCGGAAATGAACGGTTCAGATCGCGCCGGTCCGGCAAATACCGGGAATGGCGATCAAAGGCGAGTATGTTCAACACGGGAACCAGGATGACCGATCCCCGAAGCAGATCGAAACTCCTCGTCCTGGATCAAGCGGCGAATGGTCCCGGTGCCGTTGATCTCATCGCCGTGCAGTGCGCCCGTTACGAAGACCACGGGGCCGTCCTTCCGTGCGCGGCGAATGTGAATGGGAATCTGCACCGTCATGCTGCTGTAGCTTTCGCTCACGGCGAGCTTCACATTGCGTGACGCGCCGGCAGGAATCTCTTCGCCGAACCACTCGTCAATGGGCTTTGCGCTGGCGTGGCTCACTCACGGCTGGGTGCGTCATTCCCCGAGGGGACTTCGGCCGCGTACGATGTCTGCCGATCACTGTCGAGAACTTCGTCCGCCACGGGCAGATCCGGGAGCTTCTGCACCTTCTGGCGACGCTGGCGACGCGTTTTCGCTGGAATCAGATCACGCATCAGTTCCAGCTTGCCAAAGCAGAGCAGCCGGTCGCCGGCCTCCAATTGCCGCTGCGGGCGCGGATTGGGAATAACGGTCGTGCCTCGGTTGAGCGTCAGCACAATGATGTCTTTGTCCCGCAGACCGGATTCCAGGATGGTCCTGCCCACATAGTTCGAGCCTGTCGGGTATTTGGATCTCCGCAACTCCGTAACTGCTGCTTACAGTTAGTCGCTGACGAAGGTCGATTTCGGGAAAACTCACTTGCGCGGCAATGTAATCGACGATTGCGCCGGCCACGTCCAGTTGCGTGGCCCCCTCAATGCCTTCCAGTCCGGGCGACGAATTCACCTCCATGATCAGCGGGCCGTCCTTGCCCTCCAGCAAGTCTACGCCCGCAACGCGAAGCCCCATAATCTGAGCAGCGCGCACGGCCGTTTCCTGATAGGCGCTATCCAGGCTCACCGATTCAGCCTGACCGCCGCGGTGAACGTTGCTGCGAAATTCCTGACCCTGCGCCACGCGCCGCATGGCGGCCACGACCCGGTCGCCCACCACAAATGCTCGAATGTCTCGTCCTCTGCTTTCTGCGACAAATTTCTGGATCAATACGCTCTGCTTCTGGCTCTGCAACAATTCGACGATGGCCTCGGCCGACTCCGCCGACTCCGCGAGCAAAACGCCGATTCCCTGCGTGCCCTCCAGCAGCTTGATTATCACTGGCGCGCCGCCAACTCGCTCGATAGCGGGCAGGACATCTCTCTTGTCGCGCACGAAAGTCGTCTTCGGGATGCCGATATGATGGCGGCTCAGAATCTGCAGACTGCGAAGTTTGTCTCGCGAGTTGGCTATGCCGGTGGATGAATTCGCGCAGAAAACATCCATCTGTTCGAATTGTCGCACGACTGCGGTGCCGAAATAGGTGATCGATGCGCCAATTCTAGGCAGCACGGCATCATACTCCGAAAGCTGTTTCTGACGGAAGTAGAGGTCCGGCTCCCCTTGTTCGAGGTCAATCGCAAACTTGAGCGTGTTCAGGACCTTGGCTGTGTGTCCACGCTGCTCCGTCGCTTCCCGGAGTCGCCGTGTGCTATAGCACTGTGGACTGCGCGAGAGAATTGCCAGTTTCATGTAAAGTCCTTCCAGTCCCGATCGGCCAGTGTGAGTGCGCATCTATTGCTGCGCCGGCTGTTGTTTCTGATTCTATTGCTGCGCTTTCGTTCCCTTCGCTTTGCTTGCCCGTGCTGGCCTTCCCCCGTAGTAGGAGTTTCCTGCGTCGACGAGGAAGCGTCGCCTGATTGCCTCACGCCCGAGCAACATACGGAAGCCCATTTCATCACGGCTGGCTAGGGTCAATTCAACCGGCCAGGAAATGCCCAGCAGGTTAACGTCGGTGACGACAACCGGTCGTATCGCCGCCTTCCCACTCGAGCTTCGAACGGATCTGTGTTCGAGCACCTGTGCCTCGACTTCGGTGGTTTGGAGAGTACGCCGCTGGACAGGATGGACTTTGAACCGTACCCACTCCACACCGTCCCGCTTGAATTCTCGCACGTCGAAGGCGTGCAGCGATGAAGACCGAGCGCCCGTGTCGACTTTGACCTTGATCATCTCGATCCCAAAGTCCGGGAGTCCAACCCACTCACGCCAGCCGATCACGGGCAACGCGCGAACTTTTTGCTTCACTCGTTTCACTCTGTTCATGCGCTCTCCAGACTCGCGGGCGTCACAACAAACCGTCTTCGCACATCACACCCAGGAGAAGCCGGGGGCCATGAAACCCGGCGAGTCCTGAAGTTGAGTCGTCAGTCCCCCGTCCACAGTCAATGTATGGCCACTAACAAAGCTGGCCTCGTCCGAAACGAGGAAATGGATCACGTTGGCAACCTCCTCCGGTTGACCCGGGCGGCCGACTGGATAGAGCCTCTCGGCGTGTTTCAGCCGCTCCGGACTGGACCACTCCTCGTGAGTCATGATCCAACCGGGAGCGACGGCATTGACGCGAATACCCAGCGGGCCGCCGTCGATAGCCATCTGCCGCGTCAGATTGATGACGGCCGCCTTGGCCGTATCATAGGCGACGCCCTGCGGCCAGGCCATGAAGCCATGCACGGATGACATATTGACGATGGAACCGCCGCCGATACGCTCCATGTGCGGGAAGGCGTACTTGGCGGCGAGATAGAGCGCCTTCAGGTTGACGTTCATGGCGCGGTCCCACTCGGCCTCTTCGACGTCTACGACGCTGCCGCGCGCGCTGATGTAGGCGTTGTTGACGAGAATATCGAGCCGGCCCCACTCGTTCACGGTCGACTCGATCATGTGGCGTACCTGCTCGTGCACACCCACGTCCGTGTGCACGAAGCGGGCCATGCCACCCGCCGATTCGATCGCCGCCACGACATGGTTGCCCAGTTCCTGGTTGATGTCGGCCACGGTGACGCGTGCGCCCTCCGCGGCGAATCGTTCGGCCGTGGCGCGCCCGATGCCGTGCGCCGCGCCGGTGATGATGGCGACCTTGTCTGTCAGCGTGCCGGTATTCGTCATGCTATGCCCTTTCCGTGTCCTCCCCTGCTACGGATGCGTGTCGCGCATTATAGCACAGCGCGAAAGGTTCAAAGTTCAGCGGCTAGAGGTCAGGGTTCAAGGGCCGGCGTGGACACAGAGCTACCTGGAAGCTGCGGCTCGACATTTGCGGTGCGGGCGTGTCCAGGTTGGTGCGTGCGCACGATGGTGCGTGCGCGACCGGCGGCTCAGGCCGGGAGTTCTCGGATACCACCGACGGCCAAGGCCAATCCGTGTTCATCCCTCCTATCCGTAGGCAACTCTCAATACCACGCCGCCTTGTCGACCACGTTGCGCAGGGGTTGGCCTGCGGCAAAGCGCTGCGCATTCTCCAGCAACACGTCATAGTGACGCTCATCCAGATTGTCCGCCTCGTGTACCGCGATGTGCGGCGTGAGGATCACGTTGGGCATCGTCCACAGCGCGTGCTCGGCCGGCAGCGGTTCCGTCTCATACACGTCCAGGGCGCAGCCGGCGATCTCCCCCTCTTGCAGCGCAGCGACCAAATCATCCAGACGCGTTGTCGCGCCGCGTCCGATGTTGATGAAATACGCGGACGGCTTCATGCGCGCAAAGCGCTGCCGGTCCCACATGCCTTCCGTCTGCGGCGTGTGCGGCAGTGTTACGATCACAAAGTCCGCCTCGGGCAGCAGAGTGTCCAACTCCTCCGCATCATGCCGCTCCACGTGCGGCGTGTCATACTCCCAGCGCTGGTCCACGCCGAGCACACGCATGCCGAACTCGTGGCAGAGGCGAGCCGTCTCGTGGCCGATGCCGCCGACGCCGGCGACAAGGGCAACTGCCTCACTGACATCGACATACCCGTGTTTGCGTGCATCGGGGTCCCAACGACGATCGCGCTGTGCGTCCATGTAATAGGGCAACCCGCGGGCCAGCGCCAACACAAACATCATGATGTGCTGTGCAATGTGGTCGTCGAAGATGCCTCGTATGTTGGTTGCGACCAGTGGATGCGCGACCAACGCATCGTAGTAGAAGCCGGGCCGCGGTCCCGCCATATCCGTTTGCAGCCAGCGAATATTCTGCGCCGACGGCAGCAGTTCAGGCGGAATCCAGCCGTAGACGGCGTCCGCGTCCGGCAGTTCGCGCCGAGTGTCCTCATCGCTCTCCGCGACGACGATCTCATATTCGGGCAAGTCGGCCCGCAGCCGCCGTGCGAACTGGCGGGTGCGGTCACGCATGGGCGGTGTCATGACTAGCTTGGGCATTTGTCGTGCTCCTGTCGAAGGATTCCTGTAGAATTCTTAGCTGAATGTTCATGCGTTCAATGGCCGCGAGGCGGACCTTCCGCGCACACGGGGACAACTGGTCTGTGGCAGACTATGCAGCGGTCCGCAACCGAAGCGACGGTAACCGAAGGCGGCGCAGTCCTCCGCGGCGTATGCCCAACGCAGAGCCTCATCTTCCTTCGTGAAACGGTCGAAGAAGATCTCCCGATGGTCATACGCCCCGTGCTTCTCCGCGTGGAAAGGGCGGAGCTCTACCTGGGCGCTAGCTTGAATCCGCCGAATCCGCGCCATCAGCGTCCCAATCCCCTGCCGGCAGATCGAGCGTGAACGTCGCGCCCGTGCCGGGCTCACTCTCCACTCGGATGTCGCCGCCATGCGCCCGCACAAGCTGCATGGCAATCGCCAAGCCCAACCCGCTACTGGGAGCTGCGCCGCCTCGTGCACGGGATCGATCCCCGCGCCAGAAGCGGTCGAACACGTAGGGCAGGTCCTCCGCGGGGATACCCTCGCCCGTATCCGCCACGGAGATGCGCACGTGGCCATCCACCCCTTCGGCGCGCAACGTGACGCTGCCGCCCGCAGGCGTGTGGCGGAAGGCGTTGGCGACCAAATTGCCTAACACCTGGTCCAGCCGCCCGGGGTCCGCATCGACGGTGAGAGCCGCTCCCGGTTCCGTCTCCACATGCAGCGCCAGGCCAGCCGATTCTGCCTGCGGCGTGAAGCTCGTCGCAACATCTGCCAGCAAATCGGCGACATCGACCTCTTCCACATGCAGGAGCAACTCGCCCGACTCCGCCAGCGACAATGTGCTTAGGTCATCCACCAGGCGCGCCAATACACGTGTCTCCTGTAGCGTCGCCTCAACGTGTTCCGGTGAAGCGTCGTAGACATCGTCCAAAATGCCTTCCAGGTTGCCCTGGATGATGTGCAAGGGCGTGCGCAGTTCGTGGGCCACGTCCGCGGTGAGATTGCGACGCTGCTGGTCCGTGCGCGCCAGTTCCGCCGTCATACGGTTGAAGGAGCCTGCCAGCCGCCGGAAATCACGCGAGCCGCGCGGCTCGACCCGCACGTCGAAATCGCCTGCGGCAACGGCGTCAGCCGCGTCCATAATGTCGCCAAGCGGCACAGCATAGCTGCGATACGCGCGCGACGCTCCTGCCAGCAAGAGCACAGGGATGATCAACGACAGGCCGCAGCCGCTGAGCCACACGATGAGCACGGTGGAAGAATCACCGCCAAAGAGCCGGGTGAGCAGATAGGCAAAGACAGCCATTCCGCCCGCGAACAACAGAACCATGAAAATGGCGAATCCACGAAATTGGCCGGCATAGCGCCGTCGCCTTGGCTTTCCAGCCGTCTTGCGCCCAGGGCGGTCCGCCTGCCCATTCGTGTGAATGCGCCCACGGTGGGCCGCGGCGAGGATCGTTCCCTTCCGCGCGGGGGCCTGTCCAGGGCGGGCGCTGGCGACGTCCGCAGCCTGCGTCGGATTCCGGATCGGCGGAGGGCCGGCAGTCCGGCTGGACGTCGTCAGTCATGCGTTCGGCTCGGCGTCCGCGCGGCCCTCGGCAACTGGCGCGTCGGTGAACTGGTAGCCAATGCCGTAGACCGTGTGAATGTAGCGGGGGTCAGCGGGGTCGTCGCCGATCTTGCGACGCAGATTCTTCACGTGGGCGTCGATGCTACGATCGTACCCGCCGTCCGCAGTGCCGTGAAGCTGCTGCAGAAGCTGTGCGCGGCTGATGGTCTGCCCGGGGTAGCGGGCCAGGGCGGCCAGCAAGGCGAACTCGATGCGCGTCAGCTTGATGGGCTGGCCGTGGCGGGTGACGCGGTGGCCGTCAAGGTCGATTTCTAAGTCGCCGGCATACAAGACGTTGGACAACTGCATCTCTCCCTGGGTGCGGCGCAAGACGGCGCGCACCCGCGCGACCAGCTCCCGCGGCGAAAAGGGCTTCACGATGTAGTCGTCCGCGCCCAGTTCTAGCCCGATCAGGCGGTCAGCCTCGTCTGCACGCGCCGTCAGCATGATGATGGGCACATCGGACTCGCGGCGCAGCGTACGGCAGACATCCAGCCCATCCATCTCCGGCAGGTTCAGGTCCAGCACGATCAGGTCGGGCCGTTCCTGGCGCGCGGCAGCCAACGCGGACTTGCCGTCATATGACGGCACTACGCGAAAACCATTTCGTTCGAGGTAGTCGCGGGCGGTACGCACGATCTTCGGCTCATCGTCCACGACCAAGATCAATTCGTTCACATTGCGCCCCTGACGTGTTTTCGGCACTTCATTATAGCGACCAAGACTGAGTACACGAAACGACCTGCGTGGCATTGCGTCGCACTTGGCGGCCACATATAGTGGCGGTGGGGACAAACCACTGGATATCTGGGGGTATCTCTTGTGCCTTGGGGATAACTACCCGCCTGGAGGAGCTGATGCCACGCTAGAAATGGCCTACGTCGGAGCACTGATCGCTCTCCAGCCTACCCGAATCGATCTGTTCGGGTGCGGGGGCGGGCCGTCGCCTCCACCCAAAGGCAGCCGAGCGGCGGCGTTGCGCGAACCGCCGGCCGGAGCCGCGATATCCTCGCCCGCGCGCAGCCGCTCCACGGTAAGCATATGCATGCCGGCCGCAGCGCGGCGCCTGGCGCGGCTCGGTCTAGCGCGGACCGAGCCGCTGTGTGCGACGGGCTGTCTCAGCAAACCGTGAAGTAGAGGCGGCCTCCGGAGAGCCGGTGACTTTGACACCGGCAGCGGCCTTCCGGGAAGCGCCCGACTTCTGCGACGTCGGCGACTGCTTCCCGGAAGGGGTAGGCCCCCTGCATATACCCTGCAGGCTAGCCGCTAACGGGGGCTACGCTTTGCGGCGATCCTGGCCTATCCGTTGCCGCCCCCTCTGCTGCCGCCGGATGTGCTGCGCCATCTTCCGCCTCGCCGCACCACGGACCGTGGCGGCGCATCCAGGGAGGCGGGCCGCCATGTTTGCCCAGGTAGCGGAAACTCATGAACCGGAAGATGCCGAACGCCAACAGCGTTAGGAAACCAAGTCGCACGATGCTGCCGAAGAATCCGACGCCGGCTTGCGGCCCTGGTCCCGTGCGATAGAGCAGATATGGGACCAGGTCTGCGCTATCGGCCCCGCTTGTGAGTAGGCCCATCGTGTACCCCTGTGTCCAGGCCGCACTTCGGATCGCATTGCCCGCTATCAGCAAGCCGGCGATCACGAGTCCCGCCACCACGAACTTCACCATTCGACCTTCGTCTTTCACATCATTCTCCTTTTCGAACACTTGCCGGCGAATCAGAATCCGTCCGCTTGTTGGCAGCAAGGCCATTTCCTTGTTGCGTCCTCATTGTGCTGGGAGAATATGTAGGAAATGTGAATGAGCTGGGCACATGTGGTGTACGCGCAGCAAACTGGAGATCACCGGCGCATTCCGCTCTGTATTGCCGAACGACCTAAGCAACTGCATAATGGGCATATCCATCCGGTCCATATAGGGAATCGCGCGGAAGGGACGACGGCCGTGGACGATCACGACGCACAGGCACGAGGCGGCGGCATCGAGGAATCGGAAGATGCAGACCTGCACATAAGCGCCGAGACAGTAGATCAGGCAGCAGGCAGGAGACTGGGCGCCGCCCGGAATGACCTGCTGGAGGAAGAGGATATCGAACAGTACGAGTTGGTGATACATGCCAGCTACGAACTTTTCGTGATCGGCTTCCTGCTCGTGCAACTCGGGAATTCAGCGTTGCTCTTCATGCCATTGCGCAGCGAACAGCGCGAGATCGTGGTCGTCTTCTGGATCGGTATCAGCATCTTTCTCATCTTGGACGCTCTAGTCCGTTTGTGGCGCACGCGCAAGCAGTTCGGAACCAAGTTCAGGGGTTTCGGCTGGCTGAGGTTGGTCGGGAGCATGCCGATCCCATTTGTTACCGGCGCACGGCTCATCGGCGTAGCCTACGCCCTGCGCAAGGTGCGGCGAGGAGAGGTGAAAGAGATCGGCAATGTGGTCATCTCTCGCCATGCCCAGTCCACAATGCTTCTGGTCGTCTTCCTGGCGATAGTCGTCTTCGAATTCGGAGCACTGATGATCCTCGTGGCGGAAGAGGCTGCACCCGGCGCCAATATCACCACGGCTCAAGACGCCATGTGGTGGAGCGTCGTGACGATTTCGACGGTTGGGTATGGCGATACCTATCCCATAACTTCCCTGGGACGCCTAATAGGCCTCATCCTCATCGTTACTGGGGTCGGACTGTTTACGACGATTACGAGCTTTCTAGCCAAATGGTTCATGCGACCGCACAGACGAGCAAGTAGACCAGCGCAACAATCCGTAGGCAAGCCGCAGCCCAGTCTACACGCCTCCGAACGAGCTAGGTTGCAGACACCTGACGGTCCCAAGACGCAGATCAGCGA
Source organism: uncultured Chloroflexia bacterium (assembly GCA_963752485.1). Taxonomy (GTDB): domain Bacteria; phylum Chloroflexota; class Anaerolineae; order Caldilineales; family Caldilineaceae; genus JASGTU01. The sequence goes on along the minus strand of CAVVYP010000003.1, from coordinate 3,103 downwards.
GATCCGATCGCTCCTGGAAGACATGCAAGCGACCCACCAGAGCGCTGTGTCGGAGTTGGAACAGAAGCTGGCGCAACTCGAGGAAACCGTGATCGACTTTCAAGATCACTAGACGTTGCGTGCGCGCGGGCGTCCTCTCGCCCGCATCGCCGGCACAGAACTACGGGGGTTGGATATTGATCGAACGCATACGCGAGCTGCTGGTGGGGCATCGTGCCGGCAAGGCGATCTACGGCATCATCATTGCGTTGGCAATTGTGATCACGCTGGAGGCGCACCCACCCAGTGCCCTGGAAGCTGAGGCTACGATCCTGCTGGGCGCGCTCGCCGTTGCCATGGCCGAGTTTTATTCGGAGACGCTTCAGTTGCGCATTACAGAGCAGCGACGCGTTACGCGAAAAGAGATAAGCGGCATCGGCCAGCACATCGGGACCGTATTGGTCGGATCGCTGCTGCCGCTGCCCATTTTTGTTCTGGCGTCGTTGGGCCTGTTGAGTATCGAGTCTGCGTTCACCATCGTCAAGTGGATGCTCGTCACCATGCTTTTCGTCTATGCGTACGTAGCAGCCCAGGTCGGTGGGGCCGGCCTGCGGTGGAGCATTCTTCTCGCCACGATGACGGGCTCGATTGGCGTAATAGTGGTGCTAGCGAAGGCGGCGTTGTCACATTGAGGCGGCCAACTCGCATAGAGGGGGAGGTATGAATGCAACGCATTTATCGTGAAGCGGCGCGTGACGTGCCCATCGTACAGGAGTGTGATGTGCTGGTCTGCGGCGGCGGACCGGCCGGAGTGGCCGCGGCGCTGGCGGCCGCGCGTACGGGCGCACGTACGCGCCTTATCGAGGTGCACGGCTGCCTGGGCGGCGTGTGGACGGCCGGTCTGCTGAGTTGGATCATCGACTTCGAGAACAAGCACGGCCTCATGCGCGAGATTGTACAGAGGCTCGAGCAGCGGGAGGCGCGTGCGCTCGGCGGGCAGCAGGGCACGGCCTACGACGCGGAGGCCATGAAGCTGCTACTGGAGGAGATGTGCATGGAGGCGGGCGTGGAGGTGCGCCTGCACACGCGGGTCGTGGCCGCGGCGCGGGATGACGCCAATCGTCTGTCGCTGGCCATCACGGAGTCCAAGTCGGGCCGTGAGGCGTGGGGGGCGAAAGTCTTTGTGGACGCCACCGGCGACGGCGATCTGGCCGCTCTGTCCGGCTGCGGCTTCGACTACGGGCGGGAGACAACGGGTGAGACGCAGCCCATGAGCCTCATGGCGATTCTCGCCGGCATCCACGCCGGCGAGGTCGATCCATTCATCTGCGGCGAACGACATGGCGATAGGCCGCCCAAGGACCGCTTTCTCGCCGAGATGGACCGCGCCGGCGTGCGCCCCTCCTATGGCTCGCCCACGCTCTTTCGTATTCGCGACGACCTCTTCGCGCTGATGGCGAACCATGAGTACGGCGTCTCCGCGCTGGACGCCGAGCAAATCTCCGCGGCGACGCTGCGCGCACGGGCGGAGGTGCATCGCCAGGTGGACGCGTTGCGCGCCCTGGGCGGCCCGTGGCGCAACGTCCACATCGTGGCCACGGGCGGCCAGATCGGCGTGCGCGAGGGACGGCGCGTCCACGGCCGCTGCACGGTGTCCACTGAGGATGTGCTGGACGGGGCGCGTCACAAGGACGCGGTCTGCCGCGTCACCTTCGGCATTGACGTCCACGCCCTGGACCCGGCCAAGGGCACCTCCTACGAGCCGGAGAACCGCACACGCACGCAGCCATACGACATTCCGCTGGGCGCGCTCATCGCCCGCGACGTGGAGGGGCTGCTGCTGGCCGGTCGCTGCATCAGCGGCGATTTCCTGGCCCATTCCAGCTACCGCGTTACCGGCAATGCTGTGCCCCTGGGCGAAGCCGCGGGCGTGACCGCGGCGCTGGCCACGCGTGCCGGTGTGCTGCCGCAGGCTGTGCCGTGGGCAGAGGTCGAGGCAGGGATCGCGGCGGTGAGCCGAGTCATGTCTGCAAGCTCGGTCGTCGTATAGAGTTGTTTGGAAGGTGATCCGAAGTCGATCGACAAGTTGGCCAAACGCGTCCCTGACGACGGCTATCAGTAAGCAGCCTTCAGTCTCCTTGCCCGTTTGTCTTTCGGCGGGCGGCGCGGCCGGCTACTTCAAACCTTGAAGAGCACGTCCACCCACCCAGCCTGCGTCTCCACGACCTCCGGCAGGTCGTCCAGCGGCGCCCAGAACAGGCGGAAGCGGTGGTGGTCGATCTCCACCTCCCACTCTTCCGGCGTCGTCTCGTGGCACGCCAGCCGGTAGAAGTGCCTCGTCTGCGTCGGCGTCAGCGCGACGTTCGCCACCCATCCGGTGATCTGATAGGTCGCGTGCGTCGGGTCCGGCCAGCGATCCCACTCCCTGTACGTCACCTGTGACCACCCCTCGGCCTCGCGCTCCGTCCGCACCATGGCCGCGCGCGGCAGCGTCGCCCAGTCGAAGCTGATCATATCGGGCCGCGCATAGACCGTAGTGCGCTCGGAGACGTACACATGACCCGCCGGCGGCTGAGCCTCCTGCGCGCCCAGGTACTCGACGATCGACACCTCGCGCAGCCCCGTCTCCTCGAACGTCCGCGCAGCACGGCCACCACTGGCGTCTCGCCCGGATCGACGGAGCCCGCCGGTATCTGGATTCCCACATACGGATGCCGGAACAACAGCAACTCGTCGCCCCGTGCACCCGGTCGCATGACGAGCGCCGTCACCTTCTCCAGGACGCCGGGCGTCGACGAATGCGTCTTATCCGTGTTCGACATGGATTTCTCCTTCGTGTTGCAGGGGATGCCTCGACACCGCCGTGCATTCCCCTGATGCGGTCACGGTATTGTAGCGCATCCCCAGTGCGCACGCAGCCCCGCGGGGAGGCTCCTACCATGGGCCGGTTGTCCGTGCTAGAATGGGCGTGTGGCTTAGCACATATTGTGACGGGCAAAGCTACGGTCCTGCTGCCGATGACGGGAGAACCGATATGACAGATAGTAATGCCAAGAATGGAGTCTCTGCCGACACACCAGCCAAAAATTCCGCAAGACCATCCTCGAACTTGCGAAACGGCACG
>CAVVYP010000002.1:0-188210 GCA_963752485.1 uncultured Chloroflexia bacterium | reverse complement strand
TCTACGCCGAACTGACGGAAGACTTCATCCACTACCCATGGCAGCGTATCGACGACTCGGACTATCGGTGCGCGCCCAACCTGTGATGCCTCTTTCCTGATCGCGCGGGCCCAATCGCGCGTGCGCAGCGAAAACACTGGAACCCATTTCCCATGAGCGACCCCACTAGGCTGACCCCAGACTCCCCCGCAGAGGCGCGCCTGCCGGAGCTTCTGCGTCTCTTGCACGAGGCATACCCCGATGCACAATGCGAGTTGAACTTCGAGACACCACTGGAACTGCTGATCGCCACGATCCTGTCCGCCCAATGCACCGACGAGCGCGTGAACCAGGTGACGCCCGAACTGTTCCGTACGTATCCGACGGCGCAGGCATTCGCGGAGGCCGACATCGAGGAACTGCAGGAGGCGATTCGCTCCACCGGCTTCTATCGAAACAAGTCAAAGCACGTGCAAAACGCCTGCCGGCAGATAGTCGAAGAATATGACGGAGACGTGCCCGACACAATGGAGGAGCTGGTCACGCTGCCGGGCGTGGCGCGCAAGACGGCCAACGTGGTCCTGGGCAACGCTTACCATGTGGCAGACGGAATCGCCGTCGACACCCACGTCAAGCGACTGTCGAACCGTCTTGCACTGACGCAAGAGAGCACGCCGGAAAAGATCGAACGCGACCTAATGCGTTTGGCCCCGCAGGACGAGTGGATCGACGTATCGCACCTGCTTATCTTTCATGGCCGGCGCGTCTGCTCGGCGCGCAAGCCCAACTGCGCCGAATGCGTGATCAGCCACCTATGTCCGTCCGCGCAATAGCCGTCCTCACGCTCACTGCGGCGCTGCTGGCGACAGCAGGTTGCCAGCGAAACGCCGCACCCCCTGCCGAACCCATCGCCCAAGCGACCGGACAGGCGAGAACAGCGGCATTGAGTACGCCCACATCGCCACCCATCGCCACGCCCGTCAATCAACCACAATCCCCGCACAGGCATCCGACGGTCGTCTACACAGACAAGGGCGACCTGTTCATAACAGTTACGAAGATCGAGCGGCACGGAGTGGACCTGCCAACGCTACTGCGCGCAACGGCCAAAGAGATGGAACGCGACGCCAGAATTCGCCTCACCGCGAACGCGTGGACGGCGACCTGGCCACGGATGGGCGCCCTGTCGCCGTCATCGAATACACCGTTGCCGCCATCGAGGAATCCACCGCCGGCGACGGCAAACCGCAGCAGGAACCACCTCAGGCACCCGCTGCATTCGCGGGCCGGCAATACGCGCTGGCCGACAAGGACGGAGAATCCTTCACCATTCTGACATGTATGGCCCCGCCGGACGCAGTCGGGCACTGCGACGACGCCCTGCGCGATCATACTTCCCCGACCACGCCGTAGGCAGCGCGCCGGCCAGTCGCAGTCCCGTCTAGTATTCGTCTATCCACTCCTCCTTTTCGCCAACGACCTTGAACTCACGAGCATTGATGGTCTGGTTCGGCATGCTGTAGGGCGGCGGCAACGCGCGTGGGTCCTGCACCTGTCCCTGTTGCGGGCCGCCCGTGACTACGATCACCGGCGGCTGGGGGAAGTAGCCGCCGTAGCCGCCCTTGCGTCCTTGGCCGTACATCTCGTCGTCCTCCACCTGTCTGCGCCGCGAGGATGCGAGCACCATCAGCGCCATCGGCACGCCTGCGAGCACACCAAACATCACGCCCACGGCCATGCTCACGGCGTCTGAGCTGATTTGGCTTCCCACACGCCATCCCATGATGCTGAGGATCACCATGCCGAAAACCAGTACTAGACCCTTCATAAGCTTCTCTCCTGTTCGTGTTCGATTGAGTCCGGCCGATTCCGCCGGCTATTGCTGTCGTGAAATCAGCCCCAGCAGGCGCCGCGGATTCCTGGTCACGGCGGGCTCGTCGCGCTGCGCCACGATTGCCGCCGGATCGTTCCACGACCTTGCACCGGCGCCGTCCTGGCTGACCTGCTGCTGCACACAAGCGAGATCCCTCGGTCCGATCCACGCAGCCTGGAAGCGAACGGCTGTACCCTGCGCCACCAGCAGGAAGTCGCCCTTGCCCTCTAGCTTCTCGGCGCCACTGTCCGGAATGCCTGCCGCGTAGCGCGCCTCATCTTTGCTGGCGACTGTTCCGACCAGCCGAACCGGGAAGTTCGCCTTCATTGCGCCGCCAATCAGGCTCGCGGTCGGTTTCTGTGTGCAGGCGACAAGATGGATTCCCGATTCGCGTCCGCGCTGGCTAATGCGCGTCAAGCGATCCTCCGCCGCCTTGCCGCCCGTCTGAAGCAGATCGGCGAGCTCGTCCACTGCAACCACCATTAGCGGCCGGCGAAGACCGGAGTGATCTCGGCGCTCCATCTCGCCGACAACCCACCCCAGTCGCGCCATGACATCCTCCGTCGTGCTCGATACATCACCCGCGATGTGGGGAAAACCGAGCAAAGGGCGAAAGCCTCGTCCCTTCGGATCGATGAGCAATATCTGCACCGCGTCTGGGGGATTGAACATTGCGATGGACGTCAATAGCGTGCGCGCCAGAGCTGTCTTGCCCGACCCGGTTGTGCCTGCGATGAGGATGTGGGCGACGTCCGGAGCCGGCAGACGCACCAGCAGGGGCGTGCCGTTCTCCTCCACGCCGAGCACGGCGGAAAACGGAGGCACGCGGCTGATTCGATTCGTGAGCGGGATCAGCCGGACAGGCTCGGAGCGAGATCGCGGCACTTCTACGTTGACAGTCGAACCGTTGCGATAGACTCGCGCCTCGCGCTTGCCAAGCGCCAGAGCGATTTCTTCGGCGAGGTTCTTGACCTGCTTCACGCGGCAGCCGACCTGCAACGATACCTGATATTGCACATACCTGGGCGTGACGACTCCGCCCTGAACACGTCCTTCGACGCGGTGCCTGGCCAACACGGACTCGATTTGGTCCGCCTGCATTTCAAGCGTGCGTCTTCTGTATGCCATCGTGGTTTTCCTCTGAACATCGCCCGGGGGTCAATACGTGAATCTGCGACAATAGCAGCGGAGATCAATTGCGAACATCCGTTCTATTACTACTACTATATAGAACATTTGTGCTAATGTCAATAGCGAGTTTTTGCCGATCACCGCCGTATCCCGATAGCCCTCCGCTCGTCAATACCTACAGGAGTGTGAGATCGGCCGCGATGCGCGGTATCTGTTCGCGGCATGGCAACCGCCACCCGTGGGCAGTGTATTTGGACCGCACGTGTGCTGACGGTTGGGTTCGGAGGTACGGGGAGTCAGAGCGATGGAGCCTGTTCTACTGAATTGCTTGGCGCCAATAGCCTTCCTCCTTGTGCTGGCCGCGGCAGTCGTCGTATCCATGCGGCGCTGGCCCAGTGTGTGGCCGGAGCCGCTGCTGGAGACCGGCTTTCAGGTCGAAAACTGGTCGCTGTCGCAGGTGGAGCGAGCGCGAATGTGGCTCTGGCCCCAGCCCGACGAGCCTCTGGACTCGTTGCAGAGACGGCTGCGGCAATCCCGCGCCTCGTTCAGTCGATGGTCATCTGCTCCGCGCAATCGGCTTTCGCTGAATGTGGCTGCCGGCGCGATTGCCGCCATTTTGATCGGGCTGATGGGCCTTGCGCGCGCTCCCGTCTCGCTTTGGAATCAGGCGTCTTTCCCAGTCATCGCCGCGGCTGTCGCCATCTTCCTGCTGGATCTGCTGAATAGGCGCCGCACCGATCTCCTGGAAAAGGAACGGGTCGTGAGATCCATGGGCAGCCGCAGCAATCACATCGCCCTGGACGCTGCTCGCACCGTGGTCGAGCGCGACTGGCATCGGGACGGGTCCTTGATGGACGCCTCCTTCGACCACGCCAATCTGCGCAGCCTGGCGATGGCGCGAGCCCGTTTGCGCGGGATATCCTTCATGTATGCGGAGCTACGCAGCGCAGATCTGATGTTTGCGGATCTGTCCGGCGCGCGACTGGGCAGCGCCGACCTGCGCGGCGCCAACTTGAGCTTCTCCAGTCTCGACGGAGCCGCCCTCGGCCTTGCCGATCTGGAGAACGCCAGCTTGGGCCGGTGTTCGCTGCGCGGCGCACACCTGGAAGGCGCCAATTTGCGTGGGGCGTTTCTGGAGCAGAGCGACTTGACCGGCGCCCATTTGGAACAGGCTATCTACAACTCCAAGACGCATTGGCCGGCCGGATTCGCGCCGCCAGACGGCGCCATCAACTGGGACCGGCTGAACGATACCGAGCGCGACTGGTTCCGCCAGTGGCGGTGGTACGTAGAATAGTTCTTCGCACGCTGGCCCCCCGCGGCAGCGGCTCGACCATCTGCACGCCAGTCATCTCGGCCTGGCCCCTTACCCACTCGGTCCAGGCGTTGCGTTCGCTGGTCCACGCCTTCGGCCAACATAGTAACCCCGCAGACAGCGCACTGACTCACCGCTTCGTGCTACGCTCGTGTGGCCAGGCGCTTCTCAATTGAGTGGTGGTCACCTCTGCGTTCTGGTCGAGCGGATCTGCCATCGCTTCCACCTCCCATACTGTAAGCGCCAGATATCATGATGAGCGATTGCCCGCTCTACCGCGCGGGCTATAATGCGGTATGCCGCGGCCAAATCGCTCCGAAATTGAATGGAGAGTTTGTGTGGCCGACAACGTCGGCAAGGAGGAAAAGACGTGTTAGGCTGGATTGTTGTCTTCGTACTTGTCGTGCTGCTCATTTTGACGCTTCTTCGCACAATGATTAAGGTCGTGACCGAATATGAGCGCGGCGTGATCTTCCGGCTGGGACGAGTGCAGGGCGCCAAAGGGCCAGGCCTCTTCTTCATCATTCCCATCGTGGACCAGATGGTGAAAGTAGACTTGCGCGTGGTGACGCTGGACGTACAAACGCAGGAAGCAATCACACGTGACAACGTCACAGTGAAGGTGAATGCCGTCTGCTACTTCCGCGTCATGGATCCCGTAGCAGCCGTCGTGAACATCAACAACTATCTGCTGGCGACCGGACAAATCGCACAGACAACGTTGCGCTCGGTAATGGGCCAAAGCGAACTAGACGACTTGCTCTCACAGCGCGACAAGATCAACCGCCAGCTCCAGCAGATCATCGACGAACAGACCGAGCCCTGGGGCATCAAGGTCAGTGTTGTGGAGCTGAAAGACCTGGAGCTGCCGGTCTCAATGCAGCGGGCCATGGCGCGCCAGGCAGAAGCCGAACGCGAGAAGCGCGCCAAAATCATCCACGCCGCCGGTGAGTACCAAGCGTCAAAGGAACTCGCCCAGGCTGCAGAGGTAATGACGGCCGCGCCCGGCTCCCTGCAGTTGCGCTACCTGCAGACATTGAAAGAGATCGGCGCCGAATTCAACAGCACAATCGTCTTCCCACTGCCAATTGAGCTGTTCCAGGGCATTGTCGGGGCCAGGTCGACGCCGAATCCCAATCCCGACTCGCCAGCCGTGGCGCCGCAGGACGCACAATTCGCGGAAGACGATTTCGCCTCCGACGATGCGGGATACTTCGCGGTCGACGTGGACACGACGGCTGATCTCACGGCGGAGACCGGCGACGAGGAACCCGATGCCGGCGAGGCAGCGGCAAGCAGCAATCCATAGGCAATCGCCGAACAAATCGTGCAGGAACTCTCATGGTCACGCCAATCGCAAGCCATCGTCCCAGAGATATCGATGTTGACCGCGCAGCCGGCTCCGTTACGATCACGTGGGCAGACTGGCACGTCAGCGTGTACACAGCAGAGTGGTTACGCGCCAACTGCCCTTGCGCCACCTGTCGAGAGGAGCGCTGGGAAGCTACACAGGAGAACGACGAATTGTCGCTATCGTCCAAACCACCGCCCAGTGCGGTGATCGAAGGCGCGGAGCTGGTCGGCGGCTATGCCGTGCAGTTTGTGTGGGCGGACGGACACAGCACCGGCATCTACGGGTTCGCGGCGCTACGACGAAGTTGTCCTTGCGGGGAATGCAGCCCCGAGGGCGTTCCCTCAGAATTGGCGTAGGTAGGGCCGGATCATCCATGGGCACGTCACTTACGCTGTTTCGCATCAACGGAATCGACGTACGTGTACATTGGTCGTTTCTTCTGATCTTGGCCTATGGCGCGTTCGCATACAGCGGTGGGCCGGCAGGCGTCGTGGCCGGCGCAATCTACGGCGTCATCACGATTCTGTTGCTCTTTGTGTGTGTCACGCTCCACGAATTCGGCCACGCATTTGTTGCACAGCACTACGGCATTCACGTCAAGAGCATTATGCTCCTGCCCATCGGCGGCGTAGCGAATCTGGAACGGGTACCGGAAAAACCGATTCAGGAGTTCATGATCGCCATTGCGGGACCGTTGGTCAACTTCGTACTGGCCGCCGTACTGCTGCCGGTGGTTCTGTTTGGCGTCGGGTTGTCGATGCGAAGCGGCGACGTTTCCGGCGTCCGCGATCTGCTCGTCAACATGCAGACGCCCGGCGTCGTCAACCTGCTTGTGTATCTATTGCTGATGAACCTGATGCTGGGCCTTTTCAATCTACTGCCGGCCTTCCCCATGGACGGCGGACGTATTCTGCGTTCGCTGCTCGCCATGACCATGAATTATGTTTCGGCGACGCGGGCGGCGGTCACTGTGGGCCGATTCATCGCCGTACTCCTCGCTCTGTGGGGCATCTTCCTGTGGAGCACCGGCGGCAGCGGCATCTTTCTCCTGTTGATTGCGTTCTTCGTCTACGTTGGCGGCGGAGCAGAACGCGAAGCCGTTGAGAGCCGGGCAGTCTTGCGCAACTTCACGGCGCGCGAGGCGTTGACGCCGGGCGCCGCCAACTTCTACGTCACGGACCGGCTCAGCCAGGCTGCAGACCAGTTGATGGTCAGCTACCAAACCGACTATCCCGTGATCGACCTCGGCGGCAAGTTCGCCGGCGTACTGACCCGCGCCCGGCTGATCCACGCGCTGCAGGAGCAGGGACCCGAAGCGCGCGTCGTGGACGCCATGCTGCCCGCTGCAGAGGTGCCGGTGTGCAAGCCGTCCACAGACCTGGCTACGATCTGGGAACAAATGGGAACCAGCGGTCTGCGCGTGGCCGCCGTCAAAGAAGGGGACGCCTTCCTGGGCCTCATCACCCTCGACGACATCACAGAGGTCGTCCACGTCATGGGCGCAGCCGCAGCGGGCCGCCGTGACAGCGCACAAGCAGGCGCCAACACGCGTACAAACGGACAGTCCGCAGATGCCTGAATTTGAAACGGCGAACGGCGGCCTCTACTACGACGTGATAGAACCGGCAGACGGCAGCGCACACCCCGATACCGAGTGGCTCACGCTGCTGCACAATTTCATGAGTACCGGACAGGCGGCATGGGGTGTAGTGGCCGACGCCCTAGACGACCACTACCGGATTCTGCTGCCTGACCTGCCGGGCCACGGGCGCTCCATGGGCCAGCCGGCCTCCTTCCAGCATCTGGAAATGGGGCGACAGATCGCTGCTTTGATGCACGCGGTGGGCGCGGACACCGGACATCTCGCAGGTTGCAGCGCAGGGGGTATCGTCGCGGAGCATATGGTGGAGGAAGACCTGGTCACGCCGGCAACGCTCACACTGGTCAGCAGCACGTACAGCGTGAACGACGAAACGACAGGTGTGCCGACGGGAGTGAATCCTGACGAATTCCGCGCAAGTGATCGTTGGATGGACGCGACAGCGCGGTTGCATGATGCGTATCGATACGAGGGATACTTTGAGGACGTATTGCTCAACCGCTTCCAACGGCTGCAGCCCGACTGGGTGATTGATCTGCAGTTGGAGGCGCTGCAAGTGTGGACGTTGCCTGTCTGCCTTGTGCATGGTGCAGAAGACGAGTTCTTCCCACTGTGCGTGGCGGAGCAGATGGCGGAGGCGCTGCCCGACGCCGAATTACACGTCGTTGCGGACCAGGGACACGGCCTGCTGTTCGAGCGACCGGGGCGCGTACAAGCCATCATGGCGGACTTTCTGGCGCGTCACCCTGCCGGCATAAGGGTCAAGGCGGACTGAACCGGCCGTGCAGTGTTGAGAAGGGCCATGTGGCGTATGCGCGCCGACCATGGAATCGCTATGAGGACCGATCGCGCACCGCTGCCGGCGACCGCCGTAGCGGCTCCAGCGCCTCCCTTTATCCCTCATCCGGATGAAGGCTTCGTCTCGAACAATCCGGTCCGGCATGACATACATGACTTGGAAGCTCACGTAGGAGAACACCCCGGCAAAGTTTTCACGACGTGGACGACGAGTCTGGCGCGCAGCATGAGGCCGACGCTGGAAGTGTCACCGACACTCACCTGGTCAAGTACAACAGTCCAGATTTTGCTGCCGGATCTGTGGCGGAATGACTGAACTGGCGCTCCGCTTGCAAGAATCGCATCGCACGACATCCCAACCATTGTCGCGCCGCAAACTTGGGAAACCGTCCGTCGACCGGTCGGCGGTCCTCATTCCCGAGCAAACTCGCAGTACTCCAAGTCGATTCGCTTACGAGTCAGCCACAGGGATCGACGCAGAGCAATCAACATAGAAGTGCACGCAACAGACTGTAGAGACGAAACCAAATGAATACGCCACACCCAATCAAAATCTCGCCGTCAATTCTGAACGCGGATATTAGCGATCTCTCGACCCATATTCGGGCCGCAGACGCCGCAGGCGCAGACTACATCCATCTGGATGTCATGGACGGCCAGTTCGTGCCCAACATCAGCTTTGGGCCGATGGTGGTGAAGGCCGTGCGCCAACACACGGAGCTGCCCCTCGATGTGCATCTGATGATCGAGGAGCCGTCGCGCTATGTCGAGCAATTCGTGGAGGCAGGGGCCAATATCCTTACCGTACATGTCGAGGCCTGCGCGCATCTGCATCGAACGATCCAACAGATCACCGAGAGCGGCTGTCGCGCCGGTGTCGCGCTGAACCCGGCCACGCCCGTAGAGTTGGTCCGAGAAATTCTGCCCTTCGTGGATTTGGTGCTGGTGATGAGCGTGAACCCGGGCTTCGGCTCGCAGCGTTTCATCGAGACGTCCACCAGCAAGCTACGTCGAGTACGCCACATGCAGGAGGAACTCAACCCGCTGAGCGAGCTGGAAGTCGACGGCGGCATCTACGCCAGCAACGTGGATGACGTGGTGCGCAGCGGCGCCAACGTGATTGTGGCGGGAACGGCCGTCTTCAACGACGCGGCCAGCGTGAAGGAGAACATCGCCGCTCTGCGCAAATCCGCGCAGCGGGCGACGTGGCGCACGATATAGCAGAAGGCGATCAGCAAGCTTCCGGGAAGCAGCCGCCCGGCGTACAGGGAGCTAGTTGGAAAGCAGAAGCACCAGCGTAGCGACGAATGGCAGGACGAAGAGCAGGCTGTCCAACCGATCAAGAATGCCACCGTGGCCGGGCAAGAAGTGACCGCTGTCCTTGACGCCAACCTGTCGCTTAAGCATACTGATCGACAGGTCGCCAAGCAGCCCCAGCACGCCACAGAACGCGCCCACCAACGCGGCCAGCCAAAGCGGCGCGTCCAGCGGGCTCAGCCCCACAACGACGACTCCGGCCACTGCGGCAGCTACCCAGCCGCCGATCGTGCCTTCCCACGTCTTCTTGGGGCTAAGCCGAGGCCACAGCTTGTGTCTGCCCAGGGTCACGCCCGCGAAATAGGCCGCAACATCGTTTGACCACGTTATCACCAGGCCGAACACAAGCCACCACAAGCCAAGCGGCAGTTGGCGAAGTGCCAGCGTCTGCCCGGCCGCGATCCCCAAATAGATGGCCCCCATGCTGGTAGACATCCAGGAGCCGGCCGGATTTTCACGGCGGGGAAGCGTGGCGGTCAGCGTGATGATCAATCCGGCCACGAGGACGGCGGAAAGGGGAAAGAGGTCTGGAAGCCAGCCACCGAGGACCAGCGGCACGAGCCACACGAACCCAACCCACCGCATCGGGTAATAGCCGCCGGCAGCCATCATATTGTAGAACTCGTGGCCAGCCAGAAGCGTGACCGCCACGAACAGGAGCGTACACCAGATACCGCCCAGGTAGACCGGGACGATGACCAGCGGCAGGGCGACAAGTGCGGCAATGATGCGAGTGGTCATAGCGGACGTTGCCGATTACTGCGGCGCGGAAACTGGCGCGGCTCAGGTCTGAAGGACGCGACCAAAGCGTCGCTCACGTGCGCCGTACTCATCAATCGCCATTTGCAGCTCCGCCTCGTCAAAGTCGGGCCAGTAGGTCGGCGTCGTGTAGTACTCGGCGTAGGCGGCCTGCCAAATGAGGAAGTTGCTCAACCGCCATTCGCCCCCCGTGCGGATGATGAGGTCCGGATCCGGCAGGTCGCTCGTGTACAGATAGCGGCTGATCAGATCCTCGCTGAGATCGTGCGGGTCGATCCCATCCATCATGAGGTGCCGCACCGCGTCCAGAATCTCGGCCCGGCCCCCGTAATTGAATGCTACGTTCAGTATGATGCGCTGGTTGTAGCGCGTCACCTCCACGGCGTGACGGATCTGCTCCTGAAGTCTCGGGTCGATGCCGTCCATACGCCCGCTGTGGCGAATCTGCACGCCGTTCTTGTTCAAGTCACTGAGTTGGCGGCGGATGGTGAGTCCCAGCAAACGCATCAGACCGCGCACCTCATCCGGCGGACGGTGCCAGTTCTCCGTGGAAAACGCATAAACGGTCAGCACTTTGATGCCGTGCTCGACGCTACTTTCCAAGATGCGGCGGATGTTGTCCACGCCTGCCTGGTGTCCGGCCAGCCGAGGTAGATGGCGCTGGATGGCCCAGCGACCGTTGCCGTCCATGATGATGCCAACGTGGTGGGGCGCGGGCGTCAAGGCGCCGTTGTCGATGGCGACGTGGCTACTGTCCGGCTGACTGCTCATACAAGTCCTCTCGCCGCCGTAGTGCGCTTCATCGCGCCGGCGGCACGCTGTCGACGTCGAGCCGCGCTCGGCTCAAATCGTCATGATCTCCTCGTCCTTATCGCGAGCGATCTCGTCCACGCGCTTGATGAACTCGTCGGTGACCTCCTGCACCCGTTCCTGACCGCGATGCAGATCATCCTCCGAAATCATGCTCTCTCGCTCCATCTCGCGCAAATCGTTGATCTCGTCGCGCCGGATATTGCGCACGGCCACGCGGGCCTCTTCAGCGCGTCGCGCCACCTGTTTCGTGAGATCATGCCGGCGCTCCTCAGTCAAGGCGGGGATCGCCAGCCGAATCTGCTGGCCGTCGTTGTTGGGCGTCAACCCAATGTCTGACTTGGCGATGGCCCGCTCAATGGCGCCGATATCGGATGGGCTAAACGGACGAATCAGCAGGGTCTGCGCCTCCGGCACGGAGATACTTGCCAACTGCTGCAAAGGCGTAGGCACGTTGTAATACTCGACCATAAGGCGTTCCACCAGCGCCGGCGAAGCGCGACCGGTTCGAATGGCCATCAAATCGTGCTGCAGCGCCTCAATTGCCTTTTGCATGCGGTCTTTAGCATTGGCGAGAATGTCATTGATCACGGCGTTCCTCCGGCGGTCTGCCCGGCATATTGTGGTCCGTCACGTCGTCACATAGCGCCGGCGGCAACGGTCTGATGCTGGGCGGTTGCATACAGTGATACGCATTGAGGCTGTACAGGGTTACAGTACTGGGTTCCGGGGATATTGTAGCAAAGCCTGCCCGCACACGAAAACGGGAAGCGGGCAGGCTGATGCGCACAGACTGCGCGACAGACTTACGCCGAAATTAGCGTGCCCACCGGTACGCCGCTCACAACCTTTTCCAATGAGCCCTCTTCCCACAGATTGATGACGCTTACGGGCAGGTCGTTGTCCATGCACATCGCAATGGCCGTGCTGTCCATCACGCCCACGCGCATGTTCAGAGCATCGTTGTAGGTGAGATGGTCAAACCGCACTGCGTCGGCGTTGAGCTTGGGATCGCTGTCGTAGACGGCGTCTACCTTCGTGGCCTTGACCAACGCTTCGGCGTCAATCTCCATGGCGCGCAGAGAAGCCGCCGTGTCCGTTGTGAAATAGGGGTTGCCGGTGCCGGCCCCAAAGATGACGACACGGCCCTTCTCCAGATGCCGCAATGCGCGACGCTGGATGTACGGCTCCGCCACAGCGCGCACCTCGATGCCCGTCATGACGCGCGTCGGGACGCCGGCCCGCTCCAGCGCATCCTGCAGCGCAAGGGAATTCATCACCGTGGCCAGCATGCCCATGTGGTCTGCTGTCACGCGTTCCATGCCATGATCCAGTCCGTCTTCTTTTCCGCGCCAGATGTTGCCGCCACCGATGACGATGGCGATCTGTACGCCCAGATCCAGCACGCGAACGACCTTCGCCGCCAGGTCCTCCGCCCTGCTGGGATTGATGCCAAAGCCGCCTTCGCCTGCCAAGGCCTCGCCGCCCAAGCTTGAGCAATATGCGCCGGTATTTCAGATCAGCCATCCTTACTACCCCCTGCATTTCGGTTTTGCATCGCTTGAATGTTGTCGCCTACGTACGGCGACTCCTACGGATTCGTACAATGTCGGCGCCTACCGACCAGCCGGGAACAGCGCCAACGTACAGCCATGCGGACGCCCCCTCGGTGTGCCCGTCAGGGCGCAGACAAGCAAATGCCCAGCCGATATCGGCTGGGCATTCGTTGTGCCGGCGCTATTCGCCGCCTACTTCTATCCGTTTGAACTGGCCCACCCGAATGTTCTCTCCGAGTGCGGCGATGGTCTCGACGATGAGGTCCTGCACCGTCTGATCGCCATTCTTCAAGAACGGCTGCTCCAGCAGACAGACCTCAGAATACCATTTGTCCACCTTACCGTCGACGATGCGCTCCACGATGTCGGCCGGTTTGCCGGAATCCGCCATCTGTTCGCGGTAGATGGCCTTCTCCTTCGCCACCAAATCCTCGGGCACGTCCTCCCTGGAAACGAAGAGCGGTCGAGAGGCAACGACCTGCATGGCGATGTCCTTGGCCAACTCCTGGAACTGCTCCGTGCGCGCTACGAAATCGGATTCGCAGTTGACTTCGACAAGACCGGCGACCTTGCCGCTGAAGTGAATGTAGCTGCCGACCAGCCCTTCGTTGGTGCTACGTGAGGACTTCTTCGCGGCCGTGGACAGACCTTGCTTGCGCAGGACTTCCACTGCAGCCTCGAAATCGCCATCCGCTTCCGCCAGCGCCTTCTTGCAGTCGAGCACGCCTGCATCCCGTGGCGGTGCGCAGCTCCTTCACCATTTCCGCTGTAATCTCAGCCATTCTTATCTCCCGTTTGATTTCTATCGGACCGGCTGCCCGGAACAACCCACCTACTGTGGACCGGTCGAGCAGCCGGAAGTATTCATTGCCGGCAACGCCATGCGCAACGATATCCGCACGTGTCGCTACTTGTTCTCGATTTCCTCGTCGTCTTCGGCTGCGAGGTCTTCGGCTACGAGGTCTTCGACCACGACAGCTTCTTCAGCCGCTTCCTCGACCGCCTCAACCTCTGCGACGATTTCCTCGACGATCTCTTCCTCTGCGACGATGGCCTCGGCCTCCGCCACAATGTCATCGTCGTCGTCCATATCGTCCAATTCATCGTCTTCGTCATCGTCGATCATCATCGATATCGTCGATGTCATAGTCGTCGTCATCGTCGTCGTCGTCGTCGACGTCGAAATCATCATCGTAGTCTTCGTAATCGTCGTCGTCGTCCGACACCTGCAGTTTGGCCAGGGTGCTTGGGCCAAGGTACTGCTCCATCTCGGCCAGCTCTCGCTGCGTAACCTCACCGGTCTCGACCATCTCGACCTCGCGGATGCGCATGCCTTCCTCGGCCGCGTCGGCAATCAGGCTCACCACCAGCTTGACAGCACGGATGGCGTCGTCATTGCTGGGAATCACGAAGTCAACCTCGTCCGGGTTGGCGTTCGTATCGACCATGCCCAAGATGGGAATCTTCAGCTTGTTGGCCTCGCGTACGGCCAAATCCTCCAAGTGCGTGTCCACGATAAAGACCAGGTCGGGCAGATCGCGCATGGTCTTGAGTCCGCCCAGGCGGCGATTCAGCTTTTCCACCTCGCGCGAAATCGCAAGCTGCTCCTTCTTGGACAGATTGCGGAACTCACCGGCGTCGATGCGCCGCTCCATCCGCAGCAGGTAGTCGATACGCTGCTTGATGGTGGCCCAGTTGGTCAACGTGCCGCCCAGCCATCGCTGGTTGACATACGGCATGCGACAGCGGTTGGCCTCTTCGATAGATGGTGGCCTGCGCCTGGCGCTTCGTGCCCACAAAGAGCACCGTACCGCCCTGGGCGACCAGGTCCCGGACCATCTCATGATACGTGTTGATGCGCAGCATGGTCTGCTGCAAATCGATGATGTGGATTTTGCTGCGCTCCGTGAAGATATACGGGCGCATCTTGGGGTTCCAGCGCCGGGTGCGGTGTCCGAAGTGAACGCCCGCCTCCAGCAGCCCTTTCATAGAGACTACTGAGGACATACCTTATTCTCCTGTTGGGTTATTCATCCGCCCCATTCACCCGAGAAAACCGACCGCTTGCCAACAGAATTGCACGGTTCTGCGCAAGCCGGCACCCGATTTCCCGTCCTGGGACGTGCCAAATTCAGCGTACTGACTTATCGACGCCTCACAGGCGCCAAGTGAATAGTCTATCACATGGTAGGCGAGCCGGATCAAATTTCGCCGCGCCTATCTGGCGGAAGAATCGTGATCCTTGTAGTCGAGGAAGCGATAGCCCAGCCCGCGCTCCGTGAAGATGTAGCGCGGATTGGACGGGTCCGGCTCGATCTTCTTGCGCAGGTAGGTGACGTATAGGCGGAGCAGATGGTTGTCGTTGACGTACTCGTGGCCCCACACCTTCGTCAGCAGCGTCTCGTGGGGTACGACCCAGCCCGCGTTCTGGATGAGATGATAGAGGAGGCGGTATTCCGTCGGGCGCAGGTTGATGCGCTCGCCGTCCACGATTACGTCCCGGCGCTGCAGGTCCACCTGCAGCCGGTCGTCGATCTCGATGATCTGCGCATCCGGGCGTCCGGGCTGTTCGAAACGGCGCAGCACCGCGCGCATGCGGCTCGAGAGTTCGCGCGGGCTGAATGGCTTCGTGACATAATCGTCCGCACCCAGGTCCAACCCCTTGACGCGGTCCTCCTCTTCGGAGCGCACGGTAACCATGATGACGGCGGCATCACTGATTTCGCGCAGACGCTGCAGGGTCTCGAAGCCGTCCATGCCCGGCATTTCCACGTCGAGAAGCACGAGGTCCGGATTGTAGTCGCGCACCTTCTCCAGCGCCTCCATGCCGTCGTTGGCTTCCAGCGTGAGATAGCCCTCCAGGTCGAGGTTCATCTTGACGAAGCGGACCATCCTGCTTTCGTCATCGACGACGAGAATCTGCTGCTTGGGTTTGTCGGCCATGGTTGCCTCTGTTTGGCTTAGCGCAGGGCACTGCGACGGGCACTCAAAGACGTGTTCGCGCGCCGGCGGGTTGTCGGTCCACCGGCACTTGAAACGTCATGTCTACGGGCGAAAGTATAGCACACGAGGCCCTGCCATCCGCCATGCGTCCGGGGGTGATTCACTGTGCGCTGTGCACACGCGCCGTTCAACGAACTGTGGATAGGGCCCACGGATCAGGAAGCAAGCCCGCCAAGCGCCTCCTGGATTTCGGCTCGCACCCATTCGACCGGCTCTTCGGCCAGTGCTGCTACGAGTGCATCCGCCGTGCGCTCATGACCGTGGGCGGCGGCAACGCGCCCCAGCGCCCAGGCCGCATGGCCGCGCACGAGAGATTCCGGGTCCCGCAATGCGACGAACAGCGCCGGCGCGGCCTCGACGCCGGCCCAATTGCCTAGCGCCACGCACACATTACGCGCCATGCCGTGTCGCTTGGCGCGCAGCACCGGAGATCGCCGAAAGCGTTCCCGAAACGCCTCCTCGCTCAGCCAGTATGGAGCGGTGCTGCGAAAGCCTTCCAGCAGCGGCGGGGCCATGCGATCTTCGCGGGCGCGCAAACCCACCATCATTGGCGCACGCCGCGCCAAGCGGCGATTCCACGGACAGACTTCCTGGCACACATCGCAGCCAAAGATACGGTTGCCGAACAACGGTCGCAGCGGACGCGGAATCGGTGCGTGCGATTCGATGGTCCAGTAGGAGATGCAGCGCGCGAGGGTCAAGGTGATACGGTCCCACGAACGCGTCTGTGGGACAGGCGTCCAGACAACGCGTACATGCGCCGCATGTGCCTGTGCCAGACGCCGCGTGCTTCGCGAAGTCGCGGGCCGCAGTGGAATTTCCCACGCCCCGAAATCAGTGCGACGGGGAAGGCCGCTTGCGACCGCGCGCGGCGACGGCTCGAACGCAGCGGCGCTTGGCTGCCGCGCGGTCAAGGCGTCGTCGTCAATGCGCTCAGGAACCATCACGGTCGCCAGGATGAGCCAGCTTCCGTCCACCGGATGGATCGTGCAGCAGTTCTTTCCTGTGAAGCCGAGACCAGCGCGCTGCGCCCAATCCCGTTCCAGCACCGGCCCCGTATCCACAAGACACTTCCCGATCGTGGCGCGGCCCGTCCGAATGCGTATATAGGCGTCAATTTCGTATAGCAACGGCCTCACTACCTCGTGGTAGTCGTCGGACCAAGCATACGAAGCGATGACGCCACGGCTCGGATTGTTGCGAACGGACGCGGGGAGATCCAGTTGTCTGTAGTGGACGCCCAGAACGATGACGGTCTGCAACGACGCCGACTCTCTCGGCGTGAGCAACAATGGATTGCGCCGTTTCTCCCTGTGCCGTTCCAGATAGGTCATCTCTCCGGCCCGACCCTCGTCCAGCCACAGGTCGAAGAAATCCGCATGCAGCGCCTGCTCGACCGGCGCAAAGCAGCAATGGTCGAAGCCCAGGCTGTGCGCATGGGCTGCGAATGGCGGTCGCCAGATCGGTCACTTCCCGCCGAAGTGAGTCGCCTGCCGCATGCGAGCTGTTAGGACTATCCGAACTGCGTGTCATGGGACCAGTCTACCACCGGAACGCAAGCTGCGCCCGCACGTGTACGCCCTCTGACCCACACTATGCGTGTAGTGATCGAATTGTCACTACGCGCATTTTGCTGTTTCGCATGGGGCGTCGCCTGTGATACAATATCGGCAGTCAGGTGAATTCGTTGTTGCCGACGCTGTTTGTGCGCAACTTCCGCAGGTCCCAACCAGTTGCGATGGCGCCGGTGATTGTATCGCCTGTGAGTCAAGGAAGCGCATATCCCTTCGCTGATGCAGTTCAACAATCGATTGCAGACCTGACCGTTCCATCGCGCGGCAAGTTTTATGTTGTGAGGCAAATGTCATTCACAAGAAGGAGGATGTCATGAATCGAAAGTCGTACAGGATATTTGCGATTGTGCTGGTGCTTGCGTTCGTATTTGGTACCGTTTGCGGCAATGGTCCCAGCCACCGCAGAAGCTTCGGGCATGGGTGGACACCCGCAGAAACACATGAAGGCCGGCGGCAAGGCATATTTCCATCCGAACCAACTGCCCAACCCGTTCGTGCGCGACTTTGACGGCGACTGCGAATGGTGGCGCTACGAACTGCGCGGCGGTCGCTACGTGCGCGTCGTATTGCCCGTGCCGCTATGGCGACGCGGAGATCGACTATCGCCACGACGTGCGTGCACGGTGGGCCGCCTATGACTTCTCGCAAGAGTTTGGTCCGGCAACAGACTAAGGGCGCGTACAGGCGGGGCCCGCGAGTGAAATCCCTTGCGGAGTCCGGCAAAAGGTAGGCCACCGCGTGGCAAGCCGGCAGAACATGCAGGGTTGTCCACGACGCAAGTACAGGTGGCCGGCAAGCATGTACGACAGGTGTACTCGGGGGGTTGCGCCTGGCATCGCGATTCAGAGTTGCTAAGAACAGGAGAAGATGTGAGATGCGTATGCCAATAAGAACCTTCGCTTTGAGCGCAGCTTTGGCGCTGGTTTTGATCGCAATTCCGCTAGGCGGCGCCGTGCAAGCAAGCAGCCCGATGGGCGGCTGGATGATGCACGACGGCGGCGGATTTGCACGGTTCGAACCCAACGAGTTGCCCGACCCATTCGTGCGCGACTTTGATGGAGATTGCGAGTGGTGGAAGTACGAGCTGAAGGGCGGCAAGTACGTGCGTACGTACTGTCTTTGCCGATACGGCGACGCCGAGATCGATTATCGCAGAAACGTTCGCGCCATGTGGCATGGCATGATGCTCGACGGCCAGATCCAGACGATCTCCACCGGCGCGGCTCCGTCGACTGCCACAGTTCCCTCCACGGCAGGCGACATGACCGAGGCCAGCGAAGTTGCTCCGTCCACGGCGGGCGATATGGCCGGGGCCAAGGAACTGCCGCCATCCACCATGGGCCAGCCGCCGGCGCCTGAAGCCGACGCTGGCGCGGATGAAGCGGCAGAAGAACCATCCCCTGAGGCTGCGGACGCACCTGAGGCTGCGGACGCCGAGACTGAAGAGACCGGCGCAATGCCGGTCGACGATATCGTCCAGGCGTTGGTGGACGCGGGCGACTTCTCCGCGCTGCTGGGTGCAGTCGGCGCGGCAGACCTGGCGGATGCCCTGAGCGTGGACGGACCGTTCACCGTGTTTGCGCCCAATGACGTGGCCTTCATGGCGCTACCCGAAGGCGCTCTCGACGAGCTCCTGGCGGACCCGAGCGGCGATCTGGTGGAGACGCTGTTGTACCACGTAGTCGATGGCAAGGTGCTGTCCAGCGAGCTGACGGACGGCGTAGAGTTGGAGACGCTGCAGGGCAGCCTGATCACCGTGACGACGGATGGCGACTCGATCGTGATCAGCGGCGTGAACCTGCTCTTCCCGGACATCGAAACCACGAACGGCGTGATTCACGTGATAGACGGTGTTCTGCCGGTGCCTGCTCAGTAGGACGTATCGCAACACCGACAATTGAATAGCAACAAGTCACAGGGAGCGGACATCATTCGCTCCCTGTTTTCGTGCAGCAGGGGAGCGGATAGATCTCCGCTCCCCGTTTACGTATCCGTTTGTTTGGGGTCCGTGCGCCGGCAGTAGTGGTCCACCATGTCGCAGGGGCGACAAATCAGACCGGCGAGCGCCGAAGTCGAACACATCGCCTACAGCGGGATCGAATGCCGCCAACTTGGAGAAGTACGCCCGGAGAGATTCGAACTCCCGACACCTAGTTCCGAAGACTAGTGCTCTATCCGCTGAGCTACGGGCGCACATCGCTGACTGCGAGACCTTGTTGGGGCGCATCCAGCACGATCAGTGTACAGACTCCTACCCTCTTCCGTCAACTCGAGCGTTACACGCGTCACGATTCCAAGTGCAGATACGGGAACAAGAATCGTGACGCAGATCGCCGCGGATCATACGGATTCTCCGCGATCGTTTTCACTGGTCGCTTCCCTACCGCAGGCCGTCTTCTGCGGCCTTCCGGTAGGCCACGGCATAGCGACGCAGAGCATTCTCCGCCACCACATCGTTCTCGCGCGCCAATGCCGTCAGCGTCCACAGCACTGACCCGACGGTCTCCTCGTCCGGCTGCGGACCAAGCAGCGCCACAAGCGCGGGCATGGACGCGGCCAGCGCGGCCCGGTCCAGCAGGCCTGCTTTGGCCGCCTTCGACTGCAGCTCCCGCGCCTTTTCCAGTGCCGGCAAATGAACGGGCACGCCGTCCAGCGGCGACTCGACGCGCTGGCCCTTCTCCGCCTTCTCCTGCGCCTTGATGGCCTCCCAGTTCGCAGTGACCTCGCCTGAGCCCGCCACATCCACATCGCCGAACACGTGCGGATGGCGGCGAATTAACTTGCTCACGATATGGCCCATCACGTCGGCCATGCGGAAGCGGCCATCGTCGATCGCGATCTGCACCATCATCGTCACGAGCAGCAGCACGTCGCCCAGTTCCTCTGCAATGTGGTCCCCGTTGTCACAGTCGCCCGCATCCAGGTCGATGGCCTCCATCACCTCCACGCACTCGCTCAGCAGGTCCTGGCGCAGGCTCTCCAGCGTCTGTTCCCGGTCCCAGGGACAGCCCACGGGCGAACGCAGATGCGCCACCGTCTCCTGCAAATCCGTGAAGTCGTGGCCGGCCGCCAGCGGCGGCACAACGACGCCCGCGCCCGGTCCGAGGCCGCTCGCCTCATCCAGCACAGCCAGCGCCATTCGCTGCACACCCTCCGCTCCGTCCTTGCCCGCGGACGAAACCATCACTTCGTGATGTGGCGGATAGGCTGTCAACAGCGTCGCCTTCACCGCCGCAGCCAGCGCCCGGTCGTGGACATCGCCGATCGCCAACGGCCAGCCCACGTTCACGGCGGGATGGCGCCTCTGCGCAAGCGCGGATGCGTCGATGGCCTGGCAGCCCTGCGCGACGTCCACGCCCGCCCGCTCGAAAAGCGTCACAACATCCCGCATACCGAAATCCCCTTCCCTGAGACCGCGGCCCGCTTCAGACAGGCGCGGCAACACGATGACGGCTCTCGAATTTGGCCTTTGCACCGATTCCCGGTACGCTAGTGGCCCGGCGCGCCACCAACGCTTGCGGTGCGCCGGCCTTCCGTCCAATTCACTTTCGCCGGCTGCAGGGCGGCCCGGCCAGCGTGCACGCTGGCAAACGACATCCATGCACAAACTGCCTCAATGGTATCACCGATCCTCCGCAGCGCAGAGACTTGCCGCCCCGGGCGCGGGCAGGCGGGCGTCCGTCACCGTGGTTGTGCCTGCGCGCAACGAGGCCGCCAACATCCTGCCCGTACTGGTGAGCGCCCGCCCCTATGCCGACGAACTGCTCGTCATCGACGGGCATAGCACGGACGGCACACGCGATATCGCAGCAGCCTGCGGAGCACGCGTGCTTCTGGACAGCGGCCGCGGCAAGGGCGACGCCATCCGCCAGGCCATCCGCGAAGCCAACGGCGACGTACTCGTCTTCATCGACGCGGACGGTTCGCACGACCCCGCCGACATCCCTGCGCTGGTGCGGCCCATCCTGGACGGCGAGGCCGATCACGTATCCGGGTCGCGCATGCTGGGCGGCAGCGACGAGCTCCATGCCACGATCCAGCAATTCGTGCGCCTCTTCGGCAGCCAGATCATCACGCTCAGCATCAACTACGCGCTGAACGTGCGCCTGACCGACTGCCAGAACGGCTTCCGCGCCATCCGCAAGGAGGTTGCCGCAGACCTTGGGCTCGACGAGGACATCACGACCATTGAGCAGGAGATGATCATCAAGTCGATTCGCCGCGGCTATCGCATGGCCGAAGTCGCCACACACGAATACGTGCGCGCCAACGGCGAATCCAACTTCCGCGTCAAGGACGTCTGGTCGCGCTATCTGTTCAGCCTGATTCTACTACCTGCTGCTGTGGAACCCTCCGTCGGGCGCACGCCGATAGCCGCCCGCTATCCTGCCCGTCATGAGCGATTCGCCTGACGCTGCCCCCACACCCGCTGTCGATGCACGCCCCCGCCGTACGCCGCGATCGCTCTGGGCCGTCATCGCCGCCTTCGTCGTGATCGCAGGCATCTACAGTATCATCGTCCCTGCCTTCGAGACGCCGGATGAGATCTGGCATTTCGCCTTCATCCAGCAGCTTGCGTCGGGGCAAGGCCTGCCCGTGTCGGAAGCGAATAGCGAAGCGCTATGGCGACAACAGGGCGTGCAGGCCCCCGGCTACTATCTTGCCGCCGCGGCGCTCACGGCGTGGATCGATCAGTCCGACTTCCCCACGCTCTACGCGCGCGCCGAATCCCCATGCCGCCATTGGCGAGCCCGGCGCGGAGCGCAATCGCAACTTCTTCGTCCATCACCGCGACGAAGGCTGGCCGTGGACCCAGTCCATGCTTGCGCTCCACATCGCACGATTCTTCTCCATCTTCCTCGGTGCGATCACCCTCTGGGCCGGCTACCAGGCGGTTGCACCCATCCTCGGCGACAGACAAGCGCTGGCTGGCACAGCCGTCTTCGCCTTCATCCCACAATTCGTCTTCATCAGCGCGGCTGCGTCCAACGATAACGCCGTCAATGCCCTGGCTGCGCTCGTGCTGTGGCGACTTGTCTTGCTCGTCGCGCCCGCCGGGACCGCTGGCGCCGCCGTCTCAGAGGGGAACGTCTGCGCGATGCGACGCGACTTCCTCGTCATCGGCCTTCTTCTCGGTCTGGCGCTGCTTGCCAAGCTCAGCGCCCTGGGACTGGTCGCACTGGCAGGCCTGGCCGTGCTCGCCTACGCCTGGCGAGTGCGCAGCGTGCGCCCCGTGTTGGAAGCCTTCCTCTGGATCGGTCTTCCCGTTGCAGCCATCGCCGGTTGGTGGTATCTGCGCAACTGGAACCTCTACGGCGACCCGCTGGCCTGGAATGTGTGGCAGGCCAACATCCTGCTACGCGTTGACACGGCCACTTGGCGCACTATCGCAGCAGAGTTGACCAGTCTGGAGCGATCCTTCTGGGGCCTATTCGGCTGGCTGAATGTCGCCTATCCCGAATTCATCTACCTATTGCTGCGCGCCGTCTTGCTCCTCGTCGTCGTGGGCTGGCTTCTCGCTCTGGCGCGATGGCTGATTCACAGCCGCAGGGTCGACGCGCGATGGCTGGGCGGATCACTCCTGCTCCTGTGGCTGCTGATCCTCACCGTCTCCTGGCTGCGCTTCATGCGCATTGCGCCTGCGGCACAGGGACGCTACTTCTTCCCCGCCGCGCCGGCGCTCATGCTGCTGATCGCCATCGGACTGAACGCCTGGCGCGTGTGGACGCTCAACTGGCTTGTGGCGGGGCTCATGTTCGCGCTCTGCGTGTTGACGCCTTTCTGGATCATCGCCCCGGCCTACCAACTCCCCGCCCAAGCGACCGAACAAGCCGGCGCACAAACGCTACTGCCAGTCAACGCCAACCTCGGCGACCACTTCACACTCCTCGGCGCGAACGCTACGCCCGGCGTCTTGCAGCCCGGCGAACCGGCGACCGTGCGCATCGCCTGGCGCGCCGACAGCCCAGCGGCCCAGGACTATTCCGTCTTCATCCACCTGGTAGATGAGGACGGCCTGATCATCGCCCAGCACGATACCATGCCAGGCGGCGGCCTATTCCCAACCAGCCAATGGTCGCCCGGGGAGACGCGCACCGAGGAGTATTACTGTCAATATCCCGCCGTCCGCATACGCCCCGAACCTGGCGCACTGGCGCATCGGGCTGTACAACGCGGCCACGGGCGAACGCCTGCCTGCACATGCGGCCGGCGCCGGCGCCTCCGCCGGGGTTGAGTTGCTCGACGATGCCGTGCGCTTCGGCGGCTTGGAGATCCGCACGCCGCCCGGTTCTCTGCCCAATCCCGTTGGCGCAGAGTTCCAGGACAGCCTGACACTCGGCGGCTACGAGGTGAGCAGCCGTCGCTTCGCGCCTGGGGACGAACTGGAGGTGACGCTCTACTGGACCGCACGCGGGCCCGTCGAGGAGGACTACGTAACCTTCGTCCATTTGCTGGACAACGAACACGCTATGCACGGCGGCCACGACGACCTGCTGGACCCTCTGTCGTCCACGTTGTCCACGGGCGACGTGATCACCGACACGCACCGCTTCACCGTACCGGAGAGCGCGGCGCCCGGCATCTATCAACTGGAAATTGGGCTGTATACCCGGCCCGACTTTGACCGCCTGTTACTGGAAGAGGCCGCCGGCGCGGAGGGAGCGGACCGCTTGTTGCTGGGGCCGCTTCAAGTGCGGGAGCCCTGATCGCACTCCGCCCTAGGTGCGACTCTGCACAAACGCCTCAAACAGAATCAGCATTAGGATCGTCACCACAAAGAAGGCCGCATCCAACATCTCGCGGTAGTAGAGCGTCAAAATGAAGCCGGCGCCCAAGGCCAGCAACGTCCCCTGGCGCAGGGCCACGGCAGGCTCCGCTCGGATTCCCGGGCCGGACGCTCCCGCAAGTCTGGGCCAGCGCCTGTGCAGCGCCAGCGCGAGGATCAAGCCCAATCCGCCCATCAGCAACATGGCGGAGAGCAACGCCATCAGCAGCGCAGCAGCGTTCGGCTCGCCGTCCGCCATCTCCGGCGGCACAGAGCTGACGAGAAACGCCAGCAGCCCACCGCCCACCAGGGCGCCGACGCCGGAAAACCCCACCGCTTGCGTACGTGTCATAGTGGATCGCAGTGTATCATCGGCGTCGAACCACTTACAAACCGCATTGTCTCGGCATGGTGGACGCACGCTCAGCGCAGGCTTCGCACGTACCCGAATTCGCGACATAGGCGTATAATTGACAGTGTTCACCACATCGTCAATCGACCCGCACCGTGCTCTGCCGTCTCCACCGCCAACCTGAACGCCGGCATGTTCTGAGTACTTCAGCACCCACTTCCACCTCAATGATGCGAAAGGCGGACCCACCATGGCATCCTTCTCGTTTCGAGGTCTCAGCGCAGTTGGATTGGCGCTGATGGCAGTCATCCTGCTGCTGGGCATAGACGCCCGCAGCATCAACGCGGCCGCAGACTCCGCACCGCCGCCGGCTATTCCGGTATACGTCGACGCCGGCGAGCCGTTCTCCCCTGCGTCGGAACCAGTCCACGCGGACACGACGAATCCCGCAGTCACTGATCAGGACATATACGCCGTGCTGTCGTGGAACGATCTCGGCATGCACTGCTACAACCGCGACTTCCAGGACCTTGCCGTGCTTCCGCCCTTCAACACATTGTGGGCGCAGGTGATCCGCAAGGGCGATCCGCCCGAACTCGTCACGTCAGGCGTCAAGGTCACCTACGCGTTTGAAGACAACACCTATTCCGTGGGCAAGTCCAACTTCTGGGACTATGACCAAGATCTCTTCGGCGTGGACCTTGCGCCGGATGTCGGACTCACAGGCAAGGGCATGAGCGGCGACATGGACGCGCAGGCCGACCACTTCGTGGCTGAAGGCATTCCCCTCACGGAGTTTCGCGACAGCAACCTAACGACGCCTTATCCGTATCAGCTCGCCACGGTTACCGTGGAAGACAGCGCAACCGGCGTGGAGCTGGCGCGCACGGTCACCGTCGCACCCGTCTCCACGGAGATGCGCTGCGACGAGTGCCACTTTGACGGCGGGGTGGAAGAGATTGCCACCGGCCGCGTCGAGACCAACATCCTGACGCTCCACGACGGCGAGGAAGACGACGACAGCCTGCCCGCGTCCGCCGGAGCGGACTCACTGATGCCGCTGCGGCCCGTTCTCTGCGCGAGTTGTCACGCCTCCAATGCGCTGGCTGCGCCAGGCGAGCCCGGCGTTCCCAATCTCTCCAAGGCGATGCACGAGAAGCACGCGGGTGAAGTGCCGGACACGACGGACGGCTGCTACAGTTGCCACCCCGGACCCTCGACGCAGTGCTTGCGCGATGTAATGTCCCACGAGTTTGGGATGGGCTGCATCGACTGTCACGGCGATATGGAAGAAGTCGCGAAGAACCCGGACCCGTGGCTGAACGAGCCGCGCTGTGATACATGCCACGACGAGGGCCCCTATGACCAGAACCAGACGCTCTACCGCATGTCCACGGAACACGCAGGCATCTACTGCGCCGGCTGCCACGACAGCCCGCACGCCATCGCGCCCAGCAACGAACCCAACGACGCGCTGAAATTCATCGGCCTGCAGGGCCATGACGGACCCATCGACACCTGCACGGTTTGTCACCTCACCTCGCCGCAGGACTCCGGCCCGCACGGACTGCGCGCCATGATTCTGGACCAGGTGACGTTTGCACCGTACCTGCACAAATGACCATGCGCGCAGCGGCATACGGATTCGCCTGAGGCTATGACGCAAGCCTTGGGGCCATCTATGGTATAATCTGCCGCGAAATAGATGAAGGCGAAGTGGAAGTAGACTCGAACCACGAGGGCGTGTCGGGTCACGAATCACAGAAAGAGTAGGTAGCGGTATGGCCCGCAAACGCAAGTACACGCGCAGCGAAAAGACATTCTATATTCTGAGCCTCTTGATCGTCGCCAGCATGGTCATCGGGCTATTTGCGGTGGCGCTGAATCCCGGCTAGCTTTCGTCCGTGCCGCCCGTGGGCGCCAGACTCCAACGATTGCAGGAGAATCTCAAGCCCGGCTCCCGCGCCCTTGAACGGCAAGGCCTCTACTTCGCCGTAGTCGCCGTCGTTTTCTTCAGCACAAGCCCGGTGCTGGTGCGCTGGGCGGCGGAAAGCCTGACCGCCTACGAGATCACCTTCGGGCGCATGTTCTTCGCGGCGCTTCTCATCTTCGGTCTGGCCGTTGTGCGCCGAGAACCGTTGCCCCGCGCCGGTCACAGGGCCCTGTTCGCGGCGTTTGGTCTCATCGCGGCCCTACACTTCGGCCTCTACATCGGCTCGCTCAACTACACCTCTATCGCCCACAGCCTTGCCATCGTCTACACCGCGCCCATCTTCGTCGCGCTCTTCTCTTGGATGTTCCTGGGCGAAGGACTGACGCGGCGCAAGTGGTTTGGCATCGCCGATTGCCGTCGCCGGCGTGGCCGTACTTGCCGGCTTTGAGCCGCTAATGACGCGCCGCATGTTCTTCGGCGATCTGCTGGCTTTGGGCAGCGCCGTCTGTTTCGGTCTGTACAGCGTCGCCGGACGCAGCCAGCGCGATCGCTACAGCCTGTTCGCCTATGCCGGTACCGTCTACGCTATCGCCGCGCTGTGGCTGCTGCCCGCCGCCGCCGTCAGCTTCTCGCCGGGCGGCTACACCGCCCGCGCCGTGTTGAGCGTGCTCGCGCTTGGCCTACTGCCCCTGGGTTTGGGCCACACGCTCTACAACGCTGCGCTGCGCCGCACCAACGCCACGTCCGTCAATCTGATCGCCACCCAGGAAGTCACCGGCGGCATCATCCTGGGCGTGCTGCTGCTCCAGGAGATCCCCACGACCAACAGTCTGGTCGGCGCGGTCATCACCCTCGCCGGAATCGTCATCGTCGTACTCTAGCCGATCCGAGATCACAACAGGCATGCCATCATGCTCCTAAACAGACGCCTACCGCTTTTTCCCATTACCGACCGCCGTGAAGCCGGCGCGAGGCGTAGACCACTTGACCATCGGCGGCCTTCTGCTGGCAGACCTTGCCGACCAATACGGAACGCCGCTCTATGTCTATGACCAAGCCACCATGGATGAGGCTGTGGAGCAGTACCGGCGCGCACTGGCCGCCCACTACCCGGGCGAAGCCGCCATTACCTTCGCCGGCAAATCCTTTCTCTGCCTGGCCCTCGCCCAGTGGGCCGACCGCCGCGAGCTCTGGCTTGACTGCACCGGCCGCACCGAACTGCACATCGCTGCCGCCGCCGACGTCGCCCGCGCGCGCATTCTCGTCCACGGCGTCAACAAGAGCGCGGCCGACCTGGACGCAGCCATCCAGCACGCCGGCGTCCTCGTCGTGGACAACCTGCACGAACTGGAGCGGCTGACGCAGATTCTTCTCGGCGTTGCCCCGCACCTCCGCCCCGACCTATGGCTGCGCATTCGCCCCGGCCACGCCGTCGACACGCACGCCTACAACCAGACCGGCCAGGAGGACAGTAAGTTCGGCATGAGCGCTGCCGAAGCAGCGCAGGCCGTGGCCAGCTGTCTGGACCACAGCCTGCCGCTCACGGGCATTCACTTCCATCAGGGCTCCCATTTCCATGATCCGGCCCCAGTCGCGCCAGCCCTCGACAATGCCCTCGACCTCATCGTCGCGCTGCGCGACGAATTCGGCTGGACGCCCGCCGTCACTCAGCCCCGGCGGCGGATGGGGCGTGCCCTATCACGAAGACGATCTGCCCCACCCCTGCATCGACGACTATGTCGCTTCCTCACCGCAGCATCTGGCCGAAGGTTGCCGCCGGCGTGGACTACCCCTGCCGCGCCTGCATCTGGAGCCCGGGCGCAGCATCGTCGCCCGCGCCGGCGTCGCCGTCTATCGAGTGGGCACCGTGAAGCGCACGCAACATCGACGCTGGCTGCTCGTAGACGGCGGACTCGCCGACAACCCGCGCCCCGCCCTGTATGGCGCTCGCTATTCCGCCCTGCCGGTGGAGAACCCCGGCCGCGCAGATGACCGGCCCCGTCTGGATCGCCGGGCCCTACTGCGAGAGCGGCGATATCCTCATCGAAGATCTGCCGCTGCCCGCGCTAGAACCGGGGGAACTCCTGGCAGTCCCTGTCAGCGGAGCCTATCAATTGGCGTTGGGAAGCAACTACAACGGAGCGTGCAAACCTGCCATCGTCTGGGTCGCCGACTCAAAGGCGCACCTCGTCCAGCGGCGGCAAGAGCCCGCAGATCTCCTGGCGCGCGATCTATCGCTGCCGCCGGATGTCCGACTCTGCGAAAGCACGCTGCGATGCGATGTGGCGTGGCGCGCTGCTACGGTTGCTGGCCCTGGCTGGCCTACTCGCTGGCCGTGCGCTGACTGGCCGCCTTTGGGCCGGGCGTCACCTTCACGTCCTTGAATGCGCAGCAGTTCGCGTACGACATCGTCGATCCGGCGCTTGTAGCGCAGCAACTCTCGGCGGCACTCCACCTCCGCCGGCATCTCCGCCTTAAACGCCCGCAACGATTCCTCCAGTTCGACATCCACCTGCACGATGCCGGAGTTGATGGGTCGGCCGCGCAAGTATTCGCGCATCTCGCCGGCGATTGCCATGTCGTAGTGCGTCAAGTCGTTATGCAGTTCCACCAGTCGATCCGAAGCAATAGCCGGCATCGGCATCGACCGCAGTGTCTCCCATGCTCGGTTCAGCTTGCGTCGGTACACAGTGCCTCAGTTCGTCGGAGTTGCGGGTTTGAACGCCGGGTATACGCCGGCGCAGTAGCGCTGTGTGGCTGTGTAGGTAGAGCGGGGCAAGAAAGCATCATTCACACGGATGCCACACGTGCGATTATAACAGGCGCGGAAACGGGGCACGAAATATGGGAGGGTCCGCAAATGCAAAATGGCATGGGTGCGACCCTGCCATGCGCTCGTTTTCGCAAGAAATTGGCACTTGACTCTCCAGAACAAATGAGCTACAATGTCGGCCATGCAGAACATTTGTTCCCGGTCCGTTTTGCCACGATAGAGCCGTTTCCGGTCGGCGACCTTTGTCGCCCCCGCGCACATGGAGGAATACGCACAATGTCCGATAAGAACGCAGACGGTAAGGTCAAGGCGCTTGACACAACGCTCGCCAACCTCAACAAGAAATACGGCGAAGGATGCATCATGAAACTCGGTGATGCAGCGCAGCTCCGCGTCGAGTCCATTCCAACGGGCAGTCTCAGCCTGGACATCGCGCTGGGTATCGGCGGCATTCCTCGCGGCCGTATCATCGAAATCTACGGGCCGGAGAGCTCTGGCAAGACGACCCTCTGTCTGCACGCCATCGCCGAAGCCCAGCGGCTGGGCGGCATCTGCGGCTTCGTGGATGTCGAACACGCGCTCGACCCTGCCTACGCGCAGCGCATCGGCGTCAACATCGACGACCTCTACGTCAGCCAGCCGGACGCCGGCGAACAGGCGCTGGAAATCGCCGAAGCCCTCGTGCGCTCCGGCGCCCTGGACGTCGTCGTCATCGACAGCGTGGCCGCGCTCGTGCCGCGCGCCGAGATCGAGGGCGAGATGGGCGACAGCCACATGGGCCTCCAGGCGCGCCTCATGAGCCAGGCCCTGCGCAAGCTCACCGGCGTCGTCAAATCCTCCAACACCAGCCTCATCTTCACCAACCAGCTGCGCCAGAAGATCGGCGTCATGTTCGGCAATCCGGAGACCACCACCGGCGGCATGGCGCTCAAGTTCTACGCCAGCGTACGCATCGACGTCCGCCGCATCCAGTCCATCAAACAGGGCACCGACGTCGTCGGCAACCGCACCCGCGTCACCGTGCGCAAGAACAAGGTCGCGCCCCCCTTCAAGGTCGCCGAGTTCGACATCATGTACAACGAGGGCATCAGCACCGAGGGCGATATCCTCGACCTCGGCGTGGAGACCGACATCATCACCAAGCGCGGCAGCTTCTTCAGCTACGGCGACCTGCGCCTCGGCCAGGGCCGGGAAAACTCCAAGGCCTACTTGCAGGAGAATCCTGCACTCGCCGACGAAATCGCTCTGCAAGATCCGCGGTGAATATGACCTTCATGATGTACATCGCAACGGTGATGAAGTCGCCGGCGAGCCGGACGACGATCTCCTGACGACGCTGCCGAGTCCGCGCCGGTAGAGGACAGCGACGACGCGCTGGAGGAAGACAAACTGGCGGCGTAACCCCTCGGCGCATCATCCGGCACAGTGGGAAACCCGACGGCCTGGTCAACGGAGACCGGGCCGTCGGAGTCTTCTCGCTCTCCACTGCCGGTAGGCTGGCCAAAGCACCGTGAACGCGAGTCTGCCCGAAGTCCACTGTCCACCCGCTCCCCGCGCTTCTTGACGCAGCAGCCAATGCCGTGAACAATAGGGCGCTGCATGACAACGCTAGGTCCGCATGGCCTACGCGTGCGGAGGCCGCCGTCGCGTTCAGGGGAGAGCATGGGTCAACATTTCGAGTTTCAGCTTGCACGAACAGAGCGGCGCACGCGCGTCTCAGCGCCTATCATACGCCCCACGGCCCCATCCACATGCCCGCCTTCGCGCCGGTGGGCACCCTGGCCAACGTCAAGACGCTGGAGCCCCGCGACCTCCACGAACTGCAAGCCGAGCTCATCCTCGCCAACACCTATCATCTCTACCTGCGGCCCGGCCACCGTCTGGTGGAACAGATGGGCGGTCTGCACGACTTCATGGCCTGGGACGGTCCCATCCTGACCGACTCCGGCGGCTACCAGGTCTTCAGCCTGGCCGACGCCCGCGAGCTGGATGACGACGGCGTCACCTTCCGCAGCCACATCGACGGCAGCGCCCATCGCTTCACGCCCGAATCGGTCATGGAGATCGAGCAGGCGCTCGGACCCGACATCGCCATGGTGCTGGACGAATGCCCGGACCCGCTCGACCGGGCATACAACGAGCAGGCGCTGGCCCGGACCCATCGCTGGGCCGAACGCTGCAAGGCCGCGCATACGCGCGCAGACCAGGCCCTGTTCGGCATCGTGCAGGGCGGCGTCTTCCCGGACCTGCGCCAGCAGAGCGCTGAGTTCCTGACATCCCTGGACTTCGACGGCTATGCGATCGGCGGTCTGGCCGTGGGCGAAACCAAGGAGCAGATGTACGCTACACTGGACGATGTGTGTCCCGTCGTGCCCGCCGATAGACCGCGCTATCTCATGGGCGTCGGCGCGCCGGAAGACATCGTCGAGGCAGTCTATCGCGGCGTGGACATGTTCGACTGCGTGCTGCCCACGCGCATCGCCCGCAACGCCTCGCTGTTCACGCCCGAAGGCCGCATCAACCTGCGCAATGCACGCTTTGCCGACGACGCCGGCCCCCGTGCAAGAGGACTGCGATTGCTATACCTGCCGCACCTTCTCACGCGCCTATCTGCGCCATCTGTACAAGGCCGGAGAGGTCACGGCATTGCGCCTGGGCACCATTCATAATGTACACTTCGTGCTGAACCTGATGCGGCAGATTCGCGAAGCCATCGCGCAGGACACATTTGACGGAGTTCCGCGCCGACTTCCTGGCGCGCTACCGAATCAGCAACCAATCCGTGCGCCATGAGCAGCGCCGGCGCCGCGTGGAGTCCATGCGCTCCTGAGCGCCAAGAGACACGCCGGCG
Organism: uncultured Chloroflexia bacterium; assembly: GCA_963752485.1. GTDB lineage: Bacteria > Chloroflexota > Anaerolineae > Caldilineales > Caldilineaceae > JASGTU01. The sequence goes on along the minus strand of CAVVYP010000002.1, from coordinate 156,466 downwards.
CCGCTACGTAACCGTCACAGCACGAAAGGCTACCGTTGCCAGAGATCATACGCGCCGTCATCCTCGGTATCGTGCAGGGCGCCACCGAGTTCCTGCCCATCAGCAGCAGCGGCCACCTCGTCATCGTGCCCTGGCTGTTGGGCTGGCCGCCCTCTTCTCTTCTTTTCGATACGGTGTTGCACTGGGGCACGCTGCTGGCCATCATTATGGTCTTCTGGCGCGACTTCGTCGCCATCATCAGCGCGTCCGATTCGCAGCATCTTCCAACGGTCCCTTGCCGACCCCAATGCTCGTCTTGGCTGGTTCATCCTCATCGGCTCGATACCGGCGGCTGTCCTGGGCCTGCTCTTCAAGGACTTCTTCGAGATGCTCTTCGCCAGCCCGCGGGCGGCGGGCTTCTTTCTGATCGTGACGGCCGGCATTCTTGCGCTCAGCGAGGTGCTGGCGCGCCGCATCACGGAATACACGCCGCTGGAGCGCATCAGTCTGCGCCAGGTCGCCATCATCGGCACTGCCCAGGCCTTCGCCCTCGCACCGGGCATCAGCCGCAGCGGCAGCCACCATCGCCGCAGGGCTGGCAACCGGCCTGCGGCGAGACGTCGCAGCGCGCTTCAGCTTTCTGCTCGGCACGCCCGCCTTCCTCGGAGCCGGTCTTCTGCAACTCACCGATGCCCTGAACGCGGACGCCGGCGAGGTCGCCGCGCAACTGCCTGTACTGGTCGCAGGCTTCATCGCCAGCGCCGTTGTCGGCGTCATCGCCATCCGCTTCCTGCTGAAATACCTGCGCGACCATACCTTGCGCATCTTTGTCATCTATTGTCTGATTCTGGGCGTTGCCGTCATCTCGTTGACATTCATTCGCCTGTAGCGACGACGAACGCACCGGTTCCCGCTGCCCAATATGCGATTGCCGATCCATTTTCGCGTCTGCGCCAACAGAACGCTCGTCAGCCGGCTCACGCTCGCGTGGCTGGCCTGCGCGCTCGCGCTAACGGCTTCGTGTGAACAGAGCGAAGTCGCCACGCCGCGGCCGGTCGTCGTGCAAGTCGCCGGCGCCACTAGCATGCACCCTGTGTTGCAGGACCTCGCCGCCGCCTTCACCAAGCGCCATCCCAGCGTACTAATCGATATCCGCGGCGGCGGCAGCGCACTGGGCGAGACACGCGTGCGCAATGGGCGCAGCGCTCTGGCCGCCAGCACCTTGCTGCCCGAATACTCGGATACACCGGCATCCGCCACAGCGCCTCTGGCCGCAGGCGTACAACCGGGCGCAGTTGCCACCGCGCCCACTCGTTCGGCCACACCCGCCGATGTCACGCCGGTCGCGCCCGTGGCAGCAGCGCTGACGCGCGCGCCGATCGGCATCGACAGCATTGCCGTCATCGTCCACGGAGACAACCCGGTGAGCAGCTTCACATCGCTCCAGCTCCGCGAGATATTCGGCGGGCGCATCCTGGATTGGAAGGAACTTGGCAACGATTGGGGCGAAATCGTACTGGTCAGCCGCGAGGACGGAAGCGGCACGCGCAGCGCCTTCGAATCGCGCATCATGGGCGACCAGCCGGTGAGCCTCACAGCCGTCGTCATGCCCACGAGCAAGGACGTTGTCGAATATGTCGCCAAGAACCCGCTGCGCCATCGGCTATGTCTCGCGCGCCTATGTGGCCGAGCCAGCCGCCCCATCCCAGGAAGGCGACGACGTGGACGCTGCCGAGCCGCCCGCTGTGCGAATCGCCGCGGTGGACGGCGTGCTGCCCTCTGACGAGACCGTCAGCGACCTGAGCTACCCGCTCATTCAGCCCCTGTTCCTGGTCACGAGAGGCCCCGCGCAGGGATGGCCCCGGCAATTCATTGACTTCGCGCTCAGCCCCGCCGGACAGGCCATTGTCGACCGCTACCACGTGCCCGTACGCTGAGCCGAATCGCTGCGCCGGCCAAACTTGGACTCGAAATCCTCGCGGAACTTTTTGCATTTGCCTACAGAGTATGATATTCTGTGGTCACGGTGAACATACGCTGAGTCAGTAGTGTTGAGTCGGCAGCGCTCACCGGCGGGCGAGTCAACTAAGTTGGGTTTTGGCGAAAGTGGGGTTTCCCCCGCTTTTGTTGTTGTAAGGGGATACTATGTCCAAAGCTTTGATTGCTGGTATCAATCAAGTGGCAACCGATAAGGGATCTGGACCGCGAGGTCATTTTCGACGCAATTGAGGCCGCTTTGGTGTCGGCGTACAAGCGCAACTACGGGTCCATCGCCAATGTTACGTCAGAGGTGGACCGCGTCACAGGCGACATGCGCGTCTATGCCGAGCGCGAAGTCGTCGACGAGGTCATGAATCGAGCAGACGGAGATCACGGCTGAAGACGCCAAGCGTCACGTGGCCGACGCCAAACTGGGCGACGTGATTCGCGTGCCCACCGAGCCGGACAATTTCGGTCGCATTGCCGCGCAGACCGCCAAGCAGGTCATCCTGCAGCGCATTCGCGAGGCCGAACGCGATACCGTCTTTGAGAACTTCGCGCACCGTGTCGGCGAGATCATCAACGCCCAGGTGCGCAGCACCGACAATGCCTCCGGCGCCGTCACCGTTATGTTGGACGACCGCCACGAGGCTCTGCTCTCTCGAGACGAGCAGATCCCGCGCGAGCATCTGCGCCGCGGCGACTATATTCGCGTCTACATCGTGGACGTGCACAAGAGCACGCGCGGACCCGTCATCAAGCTTAGCCGCACCCACCGCAACCTGCTGCGTCGCCTGATGGAGATGGAGATTCCCGAAGTGCGCGAGGGCACCGTCGAGATTCGCGCCATTGCACGCGAACCGGGCGCCCGCAGCAAGGCGGCCGTCGTCGCCACAGCGCCGGGCGTTGATCCGGTCGGTAGCTGTGTGGGCATGCGCGGACTGCGCATTCAGAATATCGTCAACGAGTTGGCCGGCGAAAAGATCGACGTCGTGGAGTGGAGCAGCGACCTGCACACCTACATCGCCAATGCGCTCAGCCCGGCCAAGGTCAACCATGTCTTGCTGGACGATTCCAACTCCATCAAGACGGCCGTCGTCGTCGTGCCGGACAGGCAACTGAGCCTGGCCATCGGCAAAGAAGGCCAGAACGCACGTCTCGCGGCCAAACTCACCGGCTGGCGCATCGACATCAAGAGCGACAGCGAAGCCATGCGCGAGGGCATCGACCGCCTCGCCGCCGAACAGGCGCGCGAAGGCCGCTCTGCCGACCTCTTCGACGTTGTGCAGCGCTTCCTCGAAGATGACAAGAAACCGGCGCCGCAGACCGAAGACTTGTTTGCCAAGGCCGCGCAGGCGCTGGAAGAGCAGGATAGCCAGCTACCGGTGGTCGACTCCGCACCGGACGCGCCTGTCGAAATGCCGGAGCTGCCCATGGATCGTGAGTCGTTGGAATCCATGTGGCCCGCCATGGAAGACCTGCCGGAAGAAATCATGCCCATCGGCGAATCCCTGGAACCGGAAGAAGAACCCGAATCGGCGGAACTGGCCGTGGAGGTCGAGCGAATCCGAACTCGAAGCGCCTTCGGCCGAGGAAGAACTGCTTGAAGCAGAGGACGACGGAATCACGATGGTGGGCGAGTTGCCCGACGTCATTACCGCTGACATGCTGCGAGCGCGCAAGAGCAAGACGATCAACCTCGACGAAATCGAGATTCCCGCCGAACTGCTTGTCGGTCTCGACGAAGAAGACGAAGAGTTCGACGATGAATTTGACGAGGAGGCGCCGGGCAAGGCCAAAGGCAAAGGCAAGGCAAAGCCGAAGCCCAAGGCCAAGAAGAGCGCCAAACCGAAGCGACGGCGTCCCGCCTTTGAGGATGATGACTTCGACGAATTCGCGTAGCATCGCCTGCGGCTGCACGGACTGCTGACATGTCTCGCCGCACGAAGGGCCAGCGGCCGAAGCACGTACCGCAGCGAACGTGCATCGCCTGCCGGCAGACCGGCGGCAAGCGCGGCCTGCTTCGGCTGGTGCGTACGGACATTGGAGTCCATGTGGACCCGTCCGGAAAGCTGCCCGGCCGGGGCGCCTATCTGCACCCGAGCCGCGACTGTTGGGCGGTCGCACTGGAAGGCAGGCGTATTCAGCAGGCGTTGCGAACGAAGCTGAGTGAGGAAGACCGGCGTGCGCTGGTCGAATTCATGCAGAGCCTGCCCGTGGAGGAGACTCCCTCCGACGAGGACACTGCGGATTCAAAGAGCGCGCCGGAGTAGTCTGGCAGATTCGGCCGGCCGCCGGGTCCATGACAGAACAGGATATGGGATGCCGGCATGTGAGCCGGCCATAGAAAGACGAGTACATGCGGTGATTGGGTTATGATCGACCTGTATTCAGGCATCGCCAAGTAAGCCATGTTGGCTGCGCTATTGGTTCTTCTGGGCAGCAGCGGCGCACGGTCGCCGCAGTGCCGCAGTAGGCTGGTGTGGTGCAAGCAGAGGAAATGCCGGAGGGCAACCATGTAGCCACGGTTGACTCCCGCCTCCTCTCCTGCGCCCCCTCCTCCCAGAACAATCTCATTCCGCCAACTTGACCTTGCTTGCCGGCCTAGTTCGGACCAAATCGGGTCCCGCACGTCGGGCATAGCGACTGGTATGCCACCAGATCGCGTCCGGTTTGCGCTGGACGGCCGGCATTGTCCGGCTAGTGTCGTCCGGCCTATGGTATCCGGCTACTGTTGTCCGGTTCGTTTCGTAGGCTGCCGATTCGGGCCTCGGACCGAGAACCGGGCATCGGCACGGACTCGCCACCGCATTGAGTTTGGTTCTGCGCATGAAGGCGTCATGGCCGGAACCATGTAGGTAGCAGCGAGCATTCGCTCACGTATGAAGGGGGCACTGACGTTATGGCAGAAAGCAATACAACCACGCAAGCAGGGGGCGCACAATCCGCTGAGGACCGCCGCGCCAACGGCGCGGACCAGAGCAATGGCGGCGCGCTCGCAGGAAACGGGGAAGGCGAGCCCGTAGAGAGCGTAATCGTTGAGGACTACATCACCGTGCGCAACCTTGCCACGCTCATGGATCGCAGTCCCATCGACCTGATCAAGGTACTCATGCAGTACGGCATCATGGCCCCCATCACGCATAGCATCGACCATGACACGGCCGTTATCCTGGGCGAAGAGCTCGGCATCGCCGTGGAATGGCCCGAACGCGATGAGCCCGAGGAAACCGAAGAAGAGGCCGAGGAAGAGCCCGAGATCGCCAGCGCTCAGAACTTCGTCGACCAGGTCGTCGCCGAAGAAGAAGAGAAGAACCTTATCGAGCGCCCGCCTGTCGTCGCCGTCCTGGGCCACGTCGACCACGGCAAGACGACGCTCCTGGACCGCATCCGACACACCGATGTGGCGGGCGGAGAGGCGGGCGGCATCACCCAACGCACGGGCGCCTACCAGATCACCTACGAGGGCAACAAGGTCACCTTCCTGGACACGCCGGGCCACGAGGCCTTCACGGCCATGCGCGCCCGCGGCGCCCAGGTTACCGACATCGTCGTCCTCGTCGTTGCCGCCGATGACGGCGTCATGCCCCAGACGCGAGAGGCCATCAGCCACGCCACGCGCCGCCGGCGTAATCATTATCGTCGCGCTCAACAAGATCGACCGGCCGAACGCCAACCAAGACCGCGTCATGGAAGAGCTCGCCGTTGAAGGCCTGCAGCCGGAGGCATGGGGAGGCGACACAATTGTCGTCCCCGTCAGCGCCATCGAGGGCACGGGCGTTGACGACCTGCTTCAAAATATCCAGGTCGTCGCGGAGCTGGAACAGTTCCGCTCCAACCCCAAGGGCCATTGCATCGGCACCGTGGTCGAATCCGAACTCGATCGCTTCCGCGGCGTCACCGCCACGCTCCTTGTGCAAAACGGTACGCTCAAACGTGGCGACGCCGTCGTCGTGGGACAGACCTGGGGGCGACTCAAGGCCATGTTTGACTTCGAGGGCAACGCCCTCAAGGAGGCGGGACCAAGCACACCCGTCGTCGTCTTGGGTCTCAACGAAGTGCCGTTGGCGGGCGACGTCTTTGAGGTCATGTCCAATGACCGCGAGGCGCGCCGTATGGCCGAGGATCGGGCCGAAGACGCGAAACGCGCCGAGGCGGGCCCCGCGCAACAGCAAATGTCTTTGGACGAACTGTTCGCGCGCTTCGAAGGCGGCGAAACCAAGACTCTCAACCTGATCGTGCGCGCAGACATGCAGGGCACGTTGGAGCCCGTGATGGCCAGCTTGAAAGACCTGGGCAACGACGAGATCGCCGTCGAGATCTTGCAGGCGGCCATCGGCGACATCTCCGAGTCCGACGTCATGCTGGCCGAAGCCAGCGACGCGGTCATCATCGGCTTCAGCGTCGGCACCGACAAAGCGGCCCAATCGCGCGCCGATCAATCCGGCGTGGAGATCCGTCGCTACGACATCATCTACAAGTTGATCGAAGACATCGAGGCTGCCCTCACGGGTATGCTCGAGCCGATCTACGAAAACCAGGTGATCGGCCACGCCCAAGTGCTGCAACTCTTCAAGCTGCGCCGCGGCGTGATTGCCGGCTGTTCCGTCACAGACGGAGTCGTAAAACGAAATGCGCTGGCTCGCGTCGTGCGAAGCGATGAGGAGATCGTCGCATCCACGCGCATCAGCACGCTGCGTCGCTTCACCGAAGACGTCAACGAAGTGCGCACCGGCTTCGAGTGCGGCATCAGACTCTCCGAGGGCGACGAACTCCTGCAAGAGGGTGACGTCATCGAGATCTTGGAAAGAGTACGCGTGCGATAGACATACAGCCGCGCACACACTCCACACGTCTCGGCGACTGCGCGACGGACCCGGCTCCTGTCCCGGTCCGCCGCGCATCACTTCCTGTTCCAGAGGGGAGGTACTTGTGACGACTATCCGTCAGCAGCGGTTGGCAGGGCTGCTATTTGAAGAATTGAGTATCTTGATTGCGAACGAGCTACAGGACCCGCTCGTCAGCCTGGCCCAGGTCACCCATGTCGATGTCAGCCGGGACCTGCGTAACGTCCGCGTCTTCGTCAGCCACGACGACGGGGAAATCTCCGAGCAGCAGATGCTGCGGGGATTGAAGCGGGCCACGCCGTTCCTGCGGCGCGAAATCGCATCGCGCCTTACGCTGCGCGCCGTGCCGGAACTTGCATTCAGCTACGACGACACGCCGCAAAAGGCCAGCCGCGTGGATGAGCTCCTGCGCCGCATCGCAGAGGAACGCGACGAACAGGATGCCACGGTGCAAGAATCGCCCGAATCTGAAGAGTCGGTCACGGATTCCTAGAGGCGCCGAAGGTTGACCCATCCGCAAGCCGGCGTCCACATGCGGCCACAACACAGGGCCTGAACCCACCATGAGCGATACCTATGCAATCGAACCGGCGCTGTTGGACGCCCTAAAATCCGGCACGGACATCCTCTGCGTCAGCCATGTAGCCCCCGACGGCGACGCCGTCGGCTCGCTCCTGGGCATGGGCTGGATGCTGCGCCGGATGGGCAAGGCGCCTGTCCTCGCGCTGCAGGATGGCGCGCCTGTCGAGCACCGTGTCCTCCCCGGCGCGTCCGATATCATCAGCGGTGATTCCGCCCAGTTCGAATCCGCTGTCCGCGGCCATGCCTTCGACCTCATCGTCTGCCTGGATGCATCCAGTCCCGACAGGATGGGCTCGGCATACAACCCGGACGTGCACGAATCCGCCACCCTGGCCGTCATCGACCATCACATCACCAACACCCGCTTCGGCGACATCGACTGGGTGGACGCCGGCTGCGCATCCACCTGCCAGATGCTTGTCTATCTTGGCCGATGCCCTCAGTGTTTCCCTTGACGGCGAGCTGGCCGAGTGTCTGCTCACCGGTATGGTCACCGACACGCTCGGCTTCCGCACAAGCAACACCACGCCTGCAGTCTTGGGCGCGGCCATGCGCTTGATGCAGAGCGGCGCCGATCTGGCGACCATCACCCAGCGCACCGTCAACCGCCGCCCGTACAGCGTGATCAAGCTGTGGGGTCAGGTGCTGCCCCATGTGCAGCTAGAGGATGGCGTCATCTGGACAACCGTCGCACTGGACGATCTGGCGCGGTCCGGCAGCGGAGAGCAGGACATCAGCCTCAGCAGTTTCCTGGTTACGGCCGACGAAGCCGACATCAGCGCTGTCTTCACGGAGCGACGACATGGCGACGAACGATCCAGTCGTCGAATGCAGCTTCCGCGCCAAGCCCGGCTTCGACGTCAGCCAGGTCGCCTTCTCTCTTGGCGGCGGCGGCCATCCCGCGGCTAGCGGCTGCACCGTCCCCGGTCCGCTGGCGGACGCTGTCGCCCGCGTCGTGCCCGCGCTCAAGGCCGCCCGGCACAGATGCCGGCAGCAGCAACGGAGCCGATCCGGAACAGTGCCTAAGCGCGACAGCCCGTACGATGGCCTGCTCATCGTCGACAAACCCGGCCACCCGTCATCCTCCGACTTGCCGACCAGTCACGACATTGTCGCGGTATGTGCGCAGATGGAGCGGCCAGCGCCGCATCGGCCACACCGGCACGCTCGACCCTATGGCCAGCGGTGTGCTCATCTTATGTCTGGGTCGCGCCACCCGCCTGGTCGAATACTACCAAGGACACGACAAACAATACTTGGCAGACGTAACCCTGGGCGCCGCTACCGACACCTATGACGCCATGGGCGCCGTCACCCACAGCGCAGCCGTCCCGGATGTTCGACGCGCACGCCCTGGAGCAAGTTCTGGACCGGTTTCGCGGCGAAATCACACAGACGCCGCCGGCCTACTCGGCCATCAAGCTGCAAGGCGAAGCCCTGCATCGCATGGCCCGCCGCGGCGAGACCGTGGAGGCGCCTCCGCGACAGATCAGAATCCGCCGCCTCGACCTGTTGGACTACACGCCAGGCAGCGTCTTACGCTTACGCGTCGTCTGTTCGGCCGGCGCGTACATGCGCAGCCTTGCCCATGACCTCGGCATCGCCCTCGGCACGTACGCACATCTGTCCGCCCTGCGCCGCGAAGCCGCCGGCCCCTTCACGCTGGACGATGCACACGGCCTGGACGAGATCGAAGCGGCCGCGGCTTCCGGCGCGCTCGAAGCTGCTCCTGCCCCTGGGGACCGGACTGGATATGCCCAAGATGACTGTGGATGAGGCTCTCCTCGTTCGCTTCGGCCACGGGCAACAGGTCGCCCTACCGGACGTTTCATGGCATGATGGCTCCGTGAAAGACAGCAGACGTCGCTGCACAAGAGGGTGACGAGCTAGCCCAGGCCATCGCGCCGGACGGCTCCTTGGCCGGCATCATTCGTCGCGTCGGGCCGGGGGAGTCAGGGGACGACGGCTCCGTGTGGCGGGCGGCCAAATGGCTTCGCTCCACGTGACGCCCAAACCAGCGCAGCGCACGCGACCAATGCCGTGCAGACGATGGGCGGAGTCCCCGCCCGCAATCCGGCTCCCCGCGTGGGCCGGCGACGAAACATTTCGATCCGGTAGCGTGAACATCGCTGATTCTACGAGCGCAATGCAGACAATCACCGACATCTATACAGCCCGGCTGGCCCATCCCACGGTCCTCACCATCGGCAACTTTGACGGCGTGCACCGCGGCCACCAGGCTCTGCTCAAGACAGTGACGGCGACGGCCCGCGCCTACCGGGCGCCGCCAGCGGCCTCGTCACCTTTGAGCCCCACCCGCTCAAAGTCCTGCGGCCCGAGCTGCCCCTCGACCTGCTCACCACGCCCGTGGAGCGCCTGCAAATAGCAGCCGGACTTGGCATCGACATCGGCGTCATTCAGCCCTTCACGCGCGAGCTCGCCGCCCTGGACGCGCATGACTTTCTCTCGCTACTGACCCAGCATCTGGGCATGGCCGTCCTCGTCGTCGGCCCGGATTTCGCATTAGGCAGAGACCGCAGCGGAACGATCGACACGCTGGCGGACCTGGGCGATGTCCTTGGCTACCGCCTCATGGTCCAGGAGCACATCGTCCACGAACACAGTGAGCACGGCGAGCGCTCCGTGCGCAGCAAGACCATCCGTCGATTGCTCGGCGAAGGTGACGTCAGCGACGCGGCAGCCCTGCTCGGTCGCCCGTATCATCTGGCGGGCGATGTACAACGCGGCGACCAGCTCGGCAGGAAATTCGGCATCCCCACCGCCAACCTTGCCATCCCCGAGGACAAGCTGTGGCCCGCGGACGGCGTCTATGTCACGCGCACATGGATCATGGACTGCCGGACCCCGAGCCTATGCGAGCGTCACCAACATCGGTTACCGTCCCACCGTCAACGGGCGCAGTCGTCGCCTCGAATCGCACCTGCTCGATTTCCCGGCGCAAGGCGAATCGAGCGACCTGTACGACCGGCGTCTCGTCGTTGAGTTTCTGGAACATCTGCGCGGCGAACAGCGCTTCGATGGCCCGGAGCAACTCGTCCAGCAGATCCACGCCGACATCGCCCGCGCTCGCGACATGCTGAAAGAGCTGCCTGCCGCGGGCGAACCCTTCTTCACCCATCCGCTCACAAACACGCCGCCCGCTCCATAGACGCGCGCCGCAGCCGGCACACTGCGCGATTTCACCGCGCGCCCGCACCTGACGGTATAATGGCGGCCATGCGCGTTCTCTTCGTCTCCGCCCAGATGCCAGGCCACCTCGACTGGGGCGGCTACCTGCAGACGGCAGCCGAGACCTCGCGCCGGGGCCACGAGACGCTCTGGGCCAGCGGACCCGAAGTGCGGACCGCTGTCCGGCTCGCGGCCGTGCCCTTCCACACGCTGGCCAACACGGGGTGGCGCTGGCCGCCTCCTCCGCCCTTGTCGCCCGACGCCGTGCGCGACGCCGATAGCCTGCGCTTGCTCAGACAGGAACGCGCCCTGGACCAATGGCTGGACGTCGAACGCGTCGCCCATGCCACCCAAGAGCTCGACGAAGTCGCCCGCACCTTCCGACCGGACCTGATCGTCAGCGAGATGTTCGTTGCCGCTGCCGGCCTCGTCGCCGAGATGCGCAACGCGCCGCTGGCGATCGCGGGCTGGCCGGCGCCGGTCCGCCAGCGAAGGCCCAGCGCCGACGCTACTGAGCCAATGGCGACACACGCCCGCGACCGCCTACAGGCGTTGCTAGACCGCTTCCAGCTCGACGGTGGCAACTGGACAGCGCACGGTCCGCCCGCACTGCGCTCACCGCACCTTCACCTCACCTACTGGAGCCCGTCCTGGTTCGGTACTGGCGAACCGCAGCCTCCGGACGCGCACGTGGGCGGCATCGCGCCGCAGGCGCCGCCCGCGCCTCCCGCGGACTTGCCCTCGCCGGACATGGCCCCCTGGGTGTTGATCACCCTCGGCACCAGCTTCAACCGCGACCCGAATTTCTTCATCAACGCAGCCCATGCCGCCCATCGCCTGGGCTGTCTGCCGCTGGTCGTCTTTGGCAGCGACCTCGCAGCGCGACTGGGTCCAGGCGACGCTGCCGCGCCTGCCCAAGACGGCAGTCCTACGCGAACGGGTCGACTTCACCGCCGTGCTCCCGTATACGCGGGCCGCCATCCACCACGGCGGCGCGGGAACGACCCACGCACTTGTTCTCCATGGCGTCCCCCAGATCGTCATCCCCCACGCCGCCGACCAGTCGCGCCAGGCGCACGGCGTCGCCCGCACCGGCGTCGGGCTTGCCATTCGCGCCGCGCGCCGCCGCCGTCGACGCACTCGTCAGCGGGCTCAGCGCCCTTCTTCCGGACCTGTCGCCCCAGCGCGAACGTGCCGCTGCGCTCCGGTTGGAATTCCAAGACCTGGGCGGCATCCCAGCAGCCGCCGATCTCCTCGAAACCGTCGTCGCCCATAGCCGGACACCATCCGCAACAGCCCATCACCGCCCCAACGGAGGATACCCCTTGCAAGCCCTGATCGACCGCATCCGCAACGAGGGACGCAATCTCGGAAATGGCATTCTCAAAGTAGATGGCTTCGTCAACCATCAATTGGATCCCGGACTCACCATGGAAATGGGCGCGGAATTTGCGCGTCGCTTCGCTGGCCTGGGCGTCACCGGCGTCACAAAGGTGATCACCGCGGAGGTCAGCGGCATTGCGCCGGCCCTCGCCACAGGCTATGTACTGGGCGTGCCCGTCGTCTATGCGCGCAAGAGCCGCCCCATCACCATGCAGAACGGGGCCTACAGCGCCACCGCGCCCAGCCACACCAAGGGCGGCCTCGTCGAGCTGATCGTTTCGCCTGAATACCTGACGCCCAACGACCGCGTCGTCCTCATAGACGACTTCCTCGCGAGCGGGGAGACCATCGCCGCGCTGGCTGACGTGATTTTCCAGTGTCACGCCACGCTGTGCGGAATCGGTTGTGTGATTGAGAAGGAATTTGAGGGAGGTCGTGAGCGGCTCGCGCACCTGGGCGTGCCCATTGTCTCCCTCGCACAGATCGAGAGCATGGACGGCGACGACATCCGCGTACGCGCCGCCTAGCCATTCAGTTTTCAGTACAGTTCCGGCCGCCGATCGTCGAACGCCGGAATTCTGCGCGCGCCGCCGCACACTCGGCCAAATCAACGGTGACCGTCAGCAGTTCCTCCTGATCGCCGCCTTCGACAAGCGTCTCGCCCCAGGGGCCGATGACGGCTGACCCGCCACAGAAATCGGTACCCTTGCTCGTCCCGACACGGTTGCAGCCGGCCACAAAACACTGGTTCTCGATTGCGCGCGCCCGCAATAACGTGCGCCAGTGGTCCTGCCGCGGCAAGGCCACTCTGCCGGGATGAGGATGAGCTGCGCCCCGTTCACGGCATAGCGGCGAAACAGTTCCGGAAAGCGCAGATCGTAGCAGATTGCCAGACCCGCGCGGCCCCACGGCAGGTCGAGCAGCGCCGTGTCCTGCCCGGGCGCAAGATAGCGGTCCTCATCCATCAGGCGGAAGAGATGCACCTTGCGATAGGCCGCCTTCAGCGCACCCACGGGATCGTAGAGCGGCATGCAGTTGTAGTACTTGCCGTCCGCTTGCGCCTCCAGAAGCGAGCCGGTAAGCCAAACACGGTTCGCCTTGGCCAGCGCGGCAAAGCGGCTGAACCAACTCGTGCGTCGGGCGCGCCCGGTCAGCACGGAGGCGTGGCTCTCCGCACGCTCCAGATCGTATCCCGTGCTCCACAGCTCCGGCAGCACGACGAGATCACTCCCGCGTTGCCTGGCCGCAGAGATCAACGACGCGGCGCGGGCAAAGTTCTCCTTCGGCTCGCCCAATATCACATCCATCTGCACCAATGTGATGGTCAGCGTGGACCGGTCTTCGGACAAATCGGATGGTTCGACTGCGGGCGTCTTCTTCGTCATCGGCTGCGAAAACGCACTCCTGTCATGCGCCATACTGCGCTGCACACCTACTCCTCGTCCTCGAACTCAGACAGCACTTCCACGCTGGCCCCGGGCGCAGGTTCGGAGTATTCGCCAAGCATGCCAGGCTCCTCGCGAACAGCAGGCGCCGTCGCGCCGCTCACGGTCTTGCCGGCCTGTGCAGTCCCAGGAGCTACGTTCACAAATAGCTTCTCCCGCTTTGGGCGCTGCGCAGCCGTCCGCCATCCCATGCCCAGTCCGATTACGATCAGCGCCACGGGCCACCAGCGCAACAACGCTCGCTCGGTCGTGCTGCCGCCGGACACGATGAATAGGCCGAACAAGATCAGCGCCAGGCCAGGGACCAGCGGCCACCATTGCACCTCGTCCGGTCCCAGCACGGGCAACACCAAGAACACGAGCCCGATGCCGATCAACAGGATCGCGAAGAGCATCTCCAGGTTGTCGGTCGCCGTGTTCAGTCCGATCACTACGCTCAGGACGAGCAGGAACCCGCCGGGGATAATGGCCCACCAGTTCTCGCTGCGATTGACCAGGAAGATGTTGCCAAACGCCAGCGCAAGCCCCACAAACAGGACCGCCGGAATCAGCAGCGGGCTCAAGCCTGGAATCGTGCTAAACAAGACCATGCCCGCCACCGATAGGAGTGTCCACCCGGGCATCAGCCGCCACCACAACTTGCGGTCGGACAAATAGCTGCCGAAGAATCCGATACCGGCCACGGCGAAACAGCCGGCCACGACATACTGTGCGAGCGGCTCGAAACGTACGAGCAGCCCGAAGTTGAACAGCAGCAACAGCAGTCCCGTGACCACGAGTCCGCCCGCCCAGAAGATCGCACCCACGCGGCCGTCGCTCATACGCCTTCCTCCGCACCCTGGCCATGGGGCGGCCCGCCATGGGCCACCCGCATCGCCGCCGCCATCAAAATAGCGAAACCCCTGCCCGAGTGCGTCCTCCTTGCGGATGCGCCCAGAGCAGGGGCTGTCTTCAATTTCACGCGGTCCCTATCAGCCTGTGCAGCCGGACGAGCCGGATCTGCCGGCCTGCACCTATTCGACGACGGGCAGTGATTCCAGCGCCACACTCGTCTCAACAGACTTCACAGCGACCCATCCGGTCTCGCCAGTCGTGGCGAGAACCTGGACCCACTCACCGTCCGCACTGCGTCCCGTTGCCGGAATCACGGTGCCGCGGCCATACTGCACGATCTTCACGCCGTCTGCGCTGGCAGAGTCCAATACAGGAACCACGACCTTGCGAATGACAACTGTCGCCCCCACGACGGGCTCGGACGCTTCCGCCTCGGGTTCCGTACCGTCCGCGCCCTCGTCGACGGGTTCTTCGGCAGCCTCTTCGGCCGGGCTCCTCAGCAGCGGGCTCCTCGGCAGACGCCTCGGCGGGGACTTCGGTCGCCTCTACTTGTGGTTCCGGCGTTGCCGCGGCCGGCGCCGCCTCACCCGTGGCGTCGAATACAGGCACGCCGTTCACGTCGCCGCGCGGGATGATCGTCGCTCGGAAAATCCACGCCGTGGAGCCCTGCGGCAACTCGACCTGCAGCCACTCGCCGTCTGCCGTCCTGCCCACGACCGGCAAAGCAGCATTCTCCGGCAGGATCGTAACCACAGTGGCATCAGCGGCCGGCAGGTCTCGCGCGTTCACGCCCGCCGCGGAGAAAACGATTGCACCCGGCACGCCGGCGGGCAGCACATTCGTGAATGGCTCCGGCGGCTCCACAGGCGTGCTGATTGGCGTAGGTTCAGGCGTGGCAGTTTCCGTAGGTGTAGGCGTGGGCGGTCCAAGATCGCCCAGCGTAATCGCCGGCAGCGTGCTCAACTCGCCGACCACAGTCACGAGGTCGGTGAACACCCAGCCGGTGGCGCCTCCACCCAGGTCGACCAGAATCCATTCGTTCGTGGCGAAGCGACCGATAGCGGGAACAGCACTCTGATCGGGCAGCAGCGTCACGACGTCGGCGTTCAGCTCCGGCGCCGTCCGTACATTGAGACCGTCAACGGCATCGATTGTGATCGTCACACCCGAGGATTCGCCGGGAGCAACTGTCTGCGTCAATGCCTCGCCCGCGCCGGTAGATACACTCGTCGGGGTTGGCAGGCCCGCGTCGACGGCAGGCGTCTCACCGCCGACTGGCGTGGGCGGAACCGGCGTAGCCGTGGGCGTGATGCCTGCCGCCTCCAGCACGCGCAGCCACAGCGACTGCGCAAAGGGTTGTCTGCCTTCGGAAAGGAACTCGGCAGAGGCATAGCCCACGAACCCCGTAATCGGTTGCCCCTCTTCCAGCGGCCCTTCGGCAATAAACAGTTGGACCCACTCGTCGCCCACCTTGTCCAGCACGATGAAGGTATCTTCCGGCTCGAGGATCTGCAGCACCTCAAACTCGATGCCCGGTCCGCTGCGCGCGTTCACGCCATATTCGCTCAATACGCGGGCGAAAAGCTGTTGCGCCACCTCCAGCGTGGACGACGGCGTGGGCGTGGGCGGCTCCTCCGTCGGCGTCTCCGACGGGATCGGTGTCAGCGTCGGTTCTTCGGCGACGGCCTCTTCGGACGTCGGCGCCGCCGCTACCGCGGCCGGATCATCCGCAGGCGGCGTCTGTTCCGGCGTCTCCGCGTCGGCGCCCAGCACTTGCACCCGAAAGGTGTCCACGAACTCCGGAACAAGCGTTACCGCGCTGTAGCCCAGCACGGCCAGCAGCGCGATCGTCACAAGTGTGGGCACGATCCATGCAGGCCCGCCGCGACGAGGCTTGTCGTACTCTACCGGTTGCCACTGGCCGACGGGTTCAGGCGTCCCTTCCAGATCCCATTCGTCACCCAGTTGCTGCTCGGACTCTTCCAGGACCCATCGATCCTCGGCGTCGCCGGCATCCTCCAGTTCCCAGCCCTGAGATGAGGCATCATCTTTCATGGCTTGACATCCCCTCCGTCGATGTTGTCCAGCCGTTCCTGTCCCCAGCCAAGTAATACCTTGCACTCTGCCCAGCAAACAAGACCGCCAGCACTGTCCAGACAAGAGTCTCATACCAGGCGACTGGAGAGATTCCAGAACGCCCGCCCATGGCCGCACCGGCGCATAGGATGGAACTACTCAGACACAGAGGAAAAAGGAACTGCGGAGCGCCAAGCAAGAATCGCCACGACCGATCATCAAGCCTCAGACTCCAGTGCCCATAGCTGACGGTGGCAAGCGCTCCAGACGCACCCACTATCCAGAGTATATCGCCCAACACGGTTAGCATCATAACACTGGACCACTTTATATCGGTTACGGATTCAGTACGTCAGACTCCTGCATGCCAGTTGACGAGTGGCCTTTTCCTGGAGCCGGGACCGCTGTGAAGTTGTCCCAGCACGTAGGACAGAACAATATGAAACGAATAAGTGCAGCTTGACCTGGTACAGTTTGACCTGTGGTCAAGTACGGCATCCGCGAGGGATCCGACTGCCTATCCTACGCATGTTTCAGTTCTACTGTGCCTGTTGGTTACCGCTGTCGATCGAACAGTCTAGAAAAAAGAACCTGTCGTGTGAATTGACGAGAGTTTCACACGCTGATAGTATACAATCAAGTATACATATGCAACAAATGCGGTTTACGGGCCGCCAATTTCCTACCGTTTTGCAACTAGTTTCGCATCTCTGGAGTCATTCCTATGCCGAGTTGGGCCCTCTCCAACGATTTCCATGTAGGCCCGCGCACCTCCTGTTCCGCCGGCAAATCCGCGTCTCGGCTGCCCCTCCACACACCGTCAAGCGCCTGCGCTGCCGGACCAAACAGTTTCATTTCGCGCATACCTGCGCCGAAAGTCGAACCGCCCGTGTTAACACCCGCACCAGCGCCTGATTTTCTTACCATATCTCTTTTCGCGCCACTTGTCATATCCGATTGCAGCCGGTGATCTGCAGACGGCCTGCGGACGGGCGGTAGCCCCACTACGACCACCCATGCACACACCCATTCTATTGATGTCCGAGCAACATACGCGGCAAACGGCGCTCGACCTCTTGCGCGACCATGCCGTCATTATCGCCCCGACCGATACGGTCTACGGCATCATGTGCCGGTACGATAGCCCCCAAGCAGTACAACGCCTGTTCGAGGTCAAGCAGCGTCCGTTGAACAAGGCCATTCCCGTCCTAATCGGCGAGCTTGACCAGCTCTCGCTAATCGCGCACACCCCCCTTTCCCCGTGCGCGCACGCGCTCGCCGAGCGCTTCTGGCCCGGTCCGCTCACGCTCATCGTGCCTGCGCGCGGCGGGCTGCCCGGTGCTCTCACCGCCGGCGGCAACACCGTTGGCGTGCGTATGCCGGACCACGACGGCCTGCGCGAACTCATGCGCGTCGCCGGCCCCCTGGCCGCCACGAGCGCCAATCGGAGCGGTGAAGACGAAGCGTGTAGCGCCAGCCAGGCCCTTGACCAGTTGGACGGTCTCGCGCCGCTCATTCTCAGCGACGACGACAGCGCTCTGCGGCTCCATCGCCCGCGGCCCAGCACAATCGTCGACCTCGCCGGCGCGGAAGCTGCCGTCCTTCGGCCCGGCCCAATTGCCGATGAGGTGCGCGCCACCCTCGCACGCCATGCGCCATGTTGATCGGAATCGACGCTTCCCGCGCCCTGCGCCAGACCGTGACCGGCACAGAGCGCTACTCCCGCGAGATCATACGCCACCTCTTGCAACTGCCCCAGGCGGGTTCACACATCTGGCGACTCTACACCGACCAGGTCCCTGACGCTGGAACCTTCCCGGCGGCCACGACAGACGCAGCGCCCGGCGCGCCGGGCAACGTCGAAATCCGCACGCTGCCCGCCCGCCGCATGTGGAGCCACACGGCCCTCGGTCCGGAAGTCATGCGCAATCGGCCGGACGTGCTCTTCGTCCCCAGCCACGTGGTTCCCTTCACGCCGGCGCCGGCGCGTTTGCCGCCCGCCGTCGTCACCGTGCACGATCTCGGCTACCACGCGCTTCCCGAATCGCACACCCTGCGCCAGCGCCAGTACCTCACGTGGAGTACACGCTGGAGCGCTACCGTTTCCGCCCGCGTCATTGCGGTGAGCCAAGCCACTGCCGCCGACGTTCTGCGCCATTATGTCAAAGACCCAAACAAGATCAGGGTCGTCTACGAAGCCGCCTACGCCTGGAGCCCGCCCACCGCCGAGGCCATTCGATCTGTGCGAGCAGAATACAACTTGCAACGGCCCTACGCGCTCTACGTCGGGACTATCCAACCGCGAAAAAACGTGGCGCGCATGATTCAGGCCTACACCGCACTCGCCAAGGAGCATTCGTTGCCGTGGGACTTGGTGCTCGCGGGCAGCGCAGGCTGGCTCAGTGAGCCGATCTTCGATCTGGTGCGCAATAGCCGCTTCGCCGACAGCATCCACCTGACCGGCTATGTGCCGGAAGAAAACCTGCCGCCCCTGCTTGCCGGCGCAACCTTCTTCTGCTACCCTTCGTTATTCGAAGGGTTCGGCCTGCCCGTTCTGGAAGCGCAAACCGCCGGAGTGCCCGTCATGACCACCTATTCCTCATCCCTGCCCGAAGTCGCCGGCGATGCCGCCATCCTCGTGGACCCCACCGACGTCGACGCCATTGCCGCCGCCATGCTTCGGCTCAGCCAGGATGAGGAGTTACGCCAAAGCCTCATCGCGGCCGGGTATCAGAACGTCAAGCGCTTCTCCTGGGACAAGGCGGCACACGAGACCCTCGCCGTGCTCGAGGAAGCCGCGCAGGCAGAGTGACAGTAGCAGCGACGGTTGCCGTGACGGTTGCACTGAATGTACAGTGAATGACGCGCACCAACAGCCCGCCACCCCCTGCCGACTACCCTCCCGACTTCCCCACGGTGGAGATTCTCTCCGTCTCCATCAACCGCATGGACACTGCCCAGCTTCTCCACGTGATGGAGCGCTGGATGGCACAGGCCCAGTTCGCCCGCTCTTCTGATGAATCAAGCTGGACATGCCGCCAGGTCTGCACCGTCAACCCGGAGTTCGTAGTGGACGCGCAGCGCGACAGCGCCTTTGCGGATGTATTGAAGCGAGCGGACTTGCGCGTGGCGGATGGCGCCGGCATCGTGTGGGCCGCACGCCTGCAGGGCGTCAAGCTGCCGGAGCGCATCACTGGCTCCGACGGCATCTTTCGCATCTGCGAACGCGCCGCACAGAAGGGCTGGCGCGTCTTCTTTCTTGGCGCTGCCCCCGGCGTCGCGCAGCGCACCGCCAACGCCCTGCAGCAGCGCTATCCAAACTTGATTGTAGGTGGGACCTATGCGGGCAGTCCCCAAGCGCGCGACTGGCCCCTCATCTCTGCACGACTCGCCGAGACCCAGCCGGATGTGCTGCTGGTGGCCTTCGGCCATCCGCGCCAGGACGTGTGGATCGACCGGTATCGCACCGACCTGCCTGCGGCCGTCGCCATCGGGGTGGGCGGCGCATTCGACTTCGTAGCCGGCGTCACAACGCGAGCCCCGGCGTGGATGCGGCGTCTCGGACTCGAATGGCTGCACCGCCTGGTGCGCGAGCCCTGGCGCTGGCGGCGCATGTCGAAGCTACCTATCTTCGCTGCGCTCGCAGTGCGCCATGCCCTGACACGAACCGCAGGCTAGGATCGCAGAGAAGGTCCACAGCGCAAGACTCCAGTCCCCGTTCGTCGTGGACGCCCGTCGCACTGGAGACAGACAAGCGGCAGGGTGAGAGACGTGTCCCTCACCCTGCCGTGCTCGGACGTGCGCCGTATGTCTATCCCTTCACCGAACCGGCCAACAGGCCGCGCACGAAATAGCGCTGCAGCGAGAAGAACACCACCAGCGGCAGAATCATCGTCACGAAGGCGCCGGCCGTCAACAGATGCCAGTCATTGCCGCGGGAGCCCACGATGTTGGCCAGACGCATGGTCAGCACCTCCGTCTCCGGATTGCCGCCCAGGAAGATCAACGCCACCAGATAGTCGTTCCATACCCACAGGAACTGGAAGATCGCGAACGACGCCAGCGCCGGCAGCGACAGCGGCAAGATCAGCCTGATGAAGACCGTGAAATGCGACGCGCCGTCGATGAAGGCCGACTCCAGGATTTCGCGCGGCAGCGTGCGGATGTAGTTGAACAACAGATAGACCGCCAGCGGCAGGCCGAAACCGGTATGCGCCAGCCAAATCGCCAGGAACGTGCCGTTCAGGTTCAGCTTGGCGTAGTCGCGCAGAATCGGAACCAGCGCGATCTGAAGCGGTACGACCAGAAGCGCCACCACCATGATAAACAGCAAGCGCCGCCCGGAGAAATTCATCCATGCAAACCCATAGGCGGCGAAGGCGGCGATCAGGATCGGTATCACCGTGGCGGGAATCGCCACGGCAATGGAGTTGAGGATCGCCCCCCAGAAATTGTCGCCGGGGATGACCTCCACCGTCCCGTCGGGACTCTGATACTCGAAATCCTTGCCGCCATCAACACCTGTTCGTAGTTCGCCGTAGTGAAGTCCCAGGTTCATCGTCCACACCTGGTCCTGCACTTCGATGCGGCCGATGCGCCGGTTGCCTACCCACTGCACACGCTTGCCGTCCGGCGTTTCCACGCCGGCGCGCAGTTCCTCAAAGGTGCCTGTCGCGCCCTCTACCTCCATGACGGCTTGTCGAATCCAGCCCCAACTCCTTGGGGTCGAGCACGGCCACCGTCTGCCACTCGCGATGGGGAAGAACAGTCCACCATCCTGAGCGTCTGAATATCAATGCGCGTGCGCCAGGACGAGATGAACAGCCCCATGGTGGGATCGTCCACAGCAGAACCAGGATCAACAGCGTGCCGTTGACCAGGAGCAGATCCGGTCCATTTCTGTCTGCTTCCGCCTGCCACTAGAATGCCTCCTGTTCTCTGAACTGGCGCAAGTTGTAGATCATTACCGGGATCACGGCGATGAGCAGAACGATCGCAATCGCCGAACCGTAGCCTGCGTTGCGGGCGATAAACGACTGCCGGTAGAACTGCGTGGCGATCACGTCGGTGCCAAACTGCCCGCCCGTCATCACCCAGACCACATCGAAGATCTTCAGCGTGAAGATCACGATCGTCGTCGTCACAGTGATGATCGTCCCGTGATGGTCGGTATCATGATGCGGAAGAAGACCTGCAATTCATTGGCGCCGTCCACACGCGCGGCCTCCAGAATTTCGTCCGGAATGCCTTTCAGCGCCGCGGAAAAGAGCACCATGGCGAAACCCGGTCTGCAGCCAGGCCACGATGATCACCAGGAACAGATTGTTCCACGGGCTGATGGCTGTGTATGCCGGCCAGGCCCGCGGCGTACCGCCCAGATTCGACGACAATGGCGTTCAGCAACCCGATCTGAGGCGCATCCGCGGGACGCACCACATAGATGAACTTCCAGATCACGCCGGCGCCCACAAACGAGATCGCCATGGGCAGGAAGATCAGCGCCTTGGAAATGCGCTCGAACTTGCTGCGATCCGCCAGCGTCGCAATGATCAGACCGAAGCCAACCGTCAGCGGCACGCCAAACAGAATCCACAGGAATATGTTGTTGCGAAACGCCTCGCGCATGAGCCGGTCGGTGAAAATGGTCGACGTAGTTCGCCAGCCCAACGAACTCACCGAATTGCGGGCCATCGCGATCAAACAGACTGATCCAGAATGTGCGCCCGACCGGAATCGCCAGATACCAGGCCAGGATGGCCAGGGCAGGACCCACAAAGACAAAGGGCTGCAAGCCGCGCCTTCCACGTGTCCGGCAACATCTCCACCAGCCAGTTGAATATCCAGAAGAGCGCCTGCGACGCCGCCGACGCCCCACACAATGGCGACCAACGTAATGAACCATTTCGGCGCATTGCTGTCGCGCAGGAAGATGAAGCCCGCATACAGCACCAGAAACGCGATCAGAGGGATCGCTACCACCAGATATCAGCCGAAGCAGCAGCGTCACGATCCGGCTGCCAACGCTTTCGTGCTGTCTTCTGACTGTCTGGTTACTGGCCATCGGCGGACTCCTCTCCGTTCAGTGGCCTGAACTGACCGGATATGCGCCTCACAGCACGACGTACTCGTCGCATACTGTTGGGACTGCCCGTCTCCTGCGGAAACGGGCAGCCCAGCCAGTCTACATCACGCAAACCTGCCTACTGCGGCCAGGATTCGTCGATCTCAGCCAGTACCGTGTCCAGGTCAGCCGAACCGGACACCCAGTCCGTCATGCCCTTCCAGAAGGAACCGGCGCCAACTTCACCCGGCATCAGGTCCGAACCGTCAAAGCGGAAGCTCGTCGCCTCCGCCGACCAGCTCGGCAATGCCCCGCTCCAGGTCCACGCCGTACATCTCCGGCGTGGCCGTCTGGTGCGCAGCCAAGGCGCCGCCCGTCTCCAGCCAACCCAGGCAGACTGCGGCACAGTGAAGTATTCCATCAGCGCCCGCACTTCCGGCCGGTCGTTGAACATGGCCATGATGTCGCCGGCAACCAGGAACGGCTTGCCATACTCTTCATCGATCGGCGGCAGATAGAAGAAGCTGTAGTCCACGCCCGCCTCTGCGCCCTCGGGGAAGAAGGCCGTGATGAAGTTGCCCTGCTTGTGCATCCAGCAGCGCGGCGGATCTTCGAACATGGGCGCAGGCGCATCGCCGAAGTTGGTGCTCACGATGGAATCCGTGCCGCCCAGCACATAGCCTTCGGTGAACCAGAGCTCGCCCAGCGTCTCGGCGGCGTCCTTGACCTCCGGCGAAGCGAACGGCAGCTCGCCCGTCGTCCAGGCGTCGTAGTTCTCCAACGAGGTCGTGCGCAGCATCACCTCTTCCATCCAGTCCGTGGCCGGCCAACCGGTGGCCGCGCCGGACTCGATGCCCACACACCACGGCGAATCGCCGTCCGCCACGATCATGTCGGACAGGGCGATCATCTCTTCCCAGGTCGTGGGAATCTCGTAGCCGGCGGCCTCGAAGTCATCCACCGGATACCAGACCAGGCTCTTGCCGTTGAAGCGGTGCCAGACGCCGGCCGTCTGTTCGCCATCCGGGCCTTCCATCACGCCCATCTCCAGCCAGCTGGGGTTGTACTGCTGTTCCAACCACTCCTGCGAGATCCACTCGTGGGATCCACAACCTTGCCCTGGCGCACGAAGTTGGCCAGCAGACCTGGCTGCGGGAAGTCGGCGATATCGGGCGCGTCGCCGGCATCTACACGAATCGAGATCGAGCCCTCGAATTCCTTGTTGCCGATGTACTGCACGTCGATGCCCGTGGCCGCCTCGAACGGCTCCATCGACTTGTCGAACTTCACGGCGTCGGCGTCCGCAAACGGGCCGTCGACGGTCACCGTCGTGCCGGCGAAGTCGCCGTTCATGGCCTGCTCCAGGAACCCGCCCGGCATGACTGGGAAGGTCGTTTCCTCGGCCATCTCTTCCGCCGGCGCCTCTTCTGCAGCCGCCTCTTCCGCAGGCGCCTCTTCCTCAGCAGGCGCCTCTGTGGCTTCCTCCGCTGCGGCCGGTTCTTCTGCGGCCGGTTCTTCTGCAGGCTCCGCGGCCGGTGACGGTCCGCCACACGCCGCAAACACCATGGCCGCGATCAACAGAACGCTGATCAACAACACATACTTGCGTAACATAGGTCTCGCTCCTTGAACTGATTGATACGTCGAATAGGTTGCTCACACATAGGCGTCGAACCGCCCGAACCAAATACATCTCACAAACCGCCGTCTCTTCCTGAATAGTCTCCGTCGTGTCCTTCCTTCCCGCACCTTCCTCACGGCGCTACACGTGACCTCTGACTGCTTCCGTTATGCTGTCTCGCGCTCAACGACGCGCAGCGGCAATCGCACATGCTGAATCGTACGCGGCAGGGTCGGCCAGCCGCGCCTGCAGCAACTCCACAGCCACCCGACCTGACTCCGCCAACGACTGGTCAATCGTCGTCAATCCAAAATGTTCGGCTACGTCCAAATTGTCGAATCCGATCACGGCCACATCGTCCGGAATACGCAGCCCCTGGTCGCGCGCCGCCCGGCTCACGCCCAACGCCAGCGTGTCATTGGCCGCAAATACGGCCGTCGGCGGTTCCTCCAAAGCGAACAGCTCGCCGGCCTCTTCCCTCGCCGATTCCAAATCGTATTCACAATGTCTGACATACGCATCCGGCAGCGCCACGCCGGCTCTGGCCAGCCCCGTCTGCATACCCGCAAAGCGTAATTCGCTCGTGCGCAGCGTACAGTTGGGAATCTCAATGTCTCCGCCCACGAATCCGATGCGGTCGTGGCCTTTGCCC
Source organism: uncultured Chloroflexia bacterium (assembly GCA_963752485.1). Lineage (GTDB taxonomy): Bacteria > Chloroflexota > Anaerolineae > Caldilineales > Caldilineaceae > JASGTU01. The sequence goes on along the minus strand of CAVVYP010000002.1, from coordinate 131,817 downwards.
ACCAGATACTCGGCCGCCAACTCCCCGCCGCGCCGGTTGTCGATTTCCACGCCGCTCAACGACGGGTACGACGTCTCGATCATCACAGTCTGCAAACCGTGGGTCAGCAGGCGTTTCACTGCCGGCTCGTCCACCAACACCGACATCAGAATCAGCCCGTCCAGCCGGCGCGAAATGGGCAATGTAGCCAGAAGCCCGCCGAGACGCTGGGCCGAATCCACGTTGTAGATAACCAGTTCGCTCGACGTGCCCGCCAGCGCATCCGCGATGCCGCGCAGGCGCTGCACAAAGGAGGGGTAGGTGAAGAAGGGCGCCAGGATCCCAATGCGTTTGTCCAGCCGTCGCGCGCGCGCTGTCGCCTCCGCCTTGGGCACGTAACCCAGCGCGTCGATCGTCTCCAGCACCCGATGGCGCGTCTGTTCATTGACGCGGTGCGGAGCGTTTAGTACACGCGAAACGGTCGCAATACTGACCTTCGCCTGCTCCGCCACATCGTAGATCGTTACGTTCGGCACCGTGGGACCGTCAGCTTCCAACGTTTCCTAAGTCTCCAACGCCTGCGGCTATCTAGCCGATTTGAGCCCGAAATGGTTGCGCATGAGGAATGAAAAAGAACTTTTAGTAAAGCACTTACATATAATAGGGTATCATAGACTTGACGCATCGTCAAGCATTTTGCGAATTCTTTAAGGAAGGAAATGCGAAGAGGACGCGCACCATGCGTGTGCGGATCCATTGGCCGAATTCAATTGCCTAAATCAGAGGATGCACAACCCGCGAGCGGACGGATCGGCGAAGCCTAACCCTTGTCTGCAGAAGGCCGGCCCAACTGCCGGATATCCGTAATCGGCGCTATCCCCCAGCCGCGCAGACGATTCAGCGCCGCCTCCACGCGCCCATCATCCGGGTCGCCGATCACGACTACCTTGTCAAACGTGAAGGCCGCATCCACGTCGGCGATAATTGTGGCGCCTACCTCACTCACGTAGCTCAGAAGCGACCGCATCGCCTCGATCGTGCCCGGTTGCGTCAAGACCAGTACACATACGCGTTCGGGGCCTGCGCCTTGCATGGCTCGCGCCGGTTTCTCGTCACCGCTCGCGCCGTCCGCGAACCCCTCATCAGGCAGAGCGTCTCGCGTCTCCGCACCAACCTCGCGCTCGTCCTCCGGTTCGCTCGACTCCGGCTGGCGCGTCTCCGATTGAGGAGCTTCCTGTGGACGCGTCTCTGGCTGCAATGTGGCGTGTCGCCGCACGTACTGCGCATACTCCTCAGGCCACGATTCCACCGGCTCGTCCTGGGCGGAGGACACAGAGGGCAGCCACAGGGACGAAGGCCCCGTTTCCTCTGGCTCGGGTTCGTCAATCTCGGGTTCGTCAGGCTCTGGTTTCGCAGGTTCACCCTGTGCAGCATCCGGTCCACCGGTGTCTGAACCGGTTGCTTCCGGTTCGCGTGCCTGCGTTGCAGCCATTCCCGCTGCAAACGCTTCCGGCTCGTATTCCCCTGGCTCAGTTGCTTCCGACTCGACTGGTTCCAGGTCTACTGGCGCGGGCTCCACTGATTCCAGCGCACTCGCTTCAGGTTCGCTTACCGGCTGCGCAACGCCCGATCGCGGCTCTTCCGATTCATCGCTCGTCTCGAAATCGGCCACAACATCCGGCTCAGCGCCGGTCGCGAATTCAGACGCTGGTCCAGCTTCCGGCTCGTAGACTTTCGGTTCAAACGCTTCCCACTCAGAGTCGTCCGCTACAAACGCCTCCGGCTGGAATTCATCTGCGTCGGACGTCGGCGCTTCCAGCTCGTATGATTCCGGCTCGAACTCTCCGGGCTCGGCGGCGTCGGGCTCGTACGCTGCCGGTGGAGGCGGCGTCGACTCCCGCACAATCGGCTCCCTGGCGATGGGCGCGAAGCCGGTGTGTGAATCGTCAGTCTCGTCCTCCGCTTCGTCTACGAATCCGCCCGGCAACTCGGTCACGATGTTTGGGCTACTCGGTACCGACTTGCGCCGAAAATCGAGCCAGACCGCCTCCAACCCCGTCAGCTCCACGTCGGCCCAAATGCCAAGACCCTCCGGCTCCACCATATAGGTGCCCGGCCCCAGCGGACTGAATTCCACCGCGCACTCGCCGTATTCCGGCTTGCTGCCCGTGCGCCGCATCATCCCTTCCCAGTCGTCCTTCCAAATGTAGACCGGCAGGCCGCGCATTCCCTCCACTTCCACGCGCACGACGCTGTAGCCGGGCATCGAACCGGCCGGGCTCGAATTCGCCTCCCACGTCGACACCAGAGGCTGGAACTCCACATGCAGTCCGCTGCGGCCGTCCACCTCCAACTGATGCTGTTCGTAGCCGCCCTCAACCGTCAATGTATAGACGCCGGAGTCGAGCTCATCAAAGTAGAAGCTGTCCTCCAGGCTGACCTTCTGCTTGTGTTCGTTGCCCACCGCATCCACCAGCCGCGCCGTCTTTCCCGCACAGTTCGGGGCCCATCCGGATATTGCGCTCTGACCCGAGATCTCTTTCACCTCCGCCTCACCTGCCTCGGGGATATAGAGCTCCACTTCCACCGTGTTCTCGCCGTCCAGCGCAATGTCCGACAGGCTGGCAACGTCGGCGAAGCCCACGATCTCCACGGAGTAGTGTCCGGCGGGCAGCTCCTCGAATGCGAAGGTGCAATCATCGCGCACGACCTGTGAATGGCGGTTGGCCTGGCTGTCATACAGCCATACATGCAGCTCATGGCCCGGCCCGCACGCGCCAATCACCCGTCCCCGGATGCCGGATCGGCGTGTGGCGTCTGCCTGTTCCACGCGGTTGAACACGAATTCGACCATGGGCATCTCCGCGCCGGCCACATGCACATATGCTTCCAGGCTGATCGGCTTGCCCTCTTCGTCGCGCAGACCATCCACGGCAATGATGTAATGGCCAGGCTCGACGGGTCCGATCACGCAGGCATCCGGGCCGAATTCAGGAGCGCTGCCCGTATACATGGGTTCGCTCGTCCACTCACCGGAATGCGCCGTAACCGGCAGGTTGGGCTGCCCCTCCACGGAAACGCAGACCGCACCCCCGCTCGCCCTCCTGCCCGACGAACGCACCGTGTGCCCCCACCCGGCCGCAGCCAGCTCCACTTCGACCTGGCGAATGCCGTCCAGGCTGATGCCGTCGCGGCGTGAGCCTCCATCCTGCACGCGCACGTTGTAGACCCCGGGCGGCAGGTCCACAAAGCGGAACGAGCCGTCGTCCCGCGCCATCGTCACCCATTCCTCGCCGTCGCTGGTACGCAACAAGAGGACGACAGCCCCCGCGCCGCCACGCACTGCGCCCAACACCGTGCTCGCGCTCGCCTCTGCGCCGGCCTGGCTCAGGTCAAGATCGACGATTGCCTCCTCCTGACCCGGCAGCAGACGGACCTCCGCAGCGACGCCTGTGCCCTCCACGCGCAACATATAGTTGCCGGGCAGCAGGTCCGGAATGACATATCGGCTGTGCGCATCCACCGTCGTGTGCGCGACCTCGGTCCCGCCCTTTTCCAGCACGAGGCTGCGCCGGTCCCCGGCATGGCGCACAGCCCCTCGCAGCGTACTGCGCGAGCCCACTTCCGACATGCCCATCCAGCGGCGCACGCTCTTCGGCTCGGCCTTCAGCGCCGGGACGATCGGCAGCGACTTGGCCGGCCACCGATCGCTGTACCACGCATGCGGTTCGCACCAGGTGCTGCCGTTGCCCAGCGCCGCGTTGCCCAATAGCCAGAATGCCGTGCAGAAATAGTAATCCGGCGCGGACGCAAAACGCTCGCTGGTCCCCATCATCACCCGGCACGACTCCAGCGTCTGCGCCATGTGCAGGTCTGGCGACGTTGCGGGATAGCGAGGGTCCGTGTCCTCGCCCACCAGGTACCCGCATTCCGTAGACAGGATGGGTATGCTATGCCCTATGTGGCGGCGGTTGCGCGCGTCGAAATACTCATAGGCCAGCCAGCAGGCGTGGTCATCCATGATGGTGGCCCCGGGGTTGGAACGGTCCACGCGCAACTGATTGATCTCCGACAGCGCGCGCCCGCGCCAGGAATCCTCCTGCCACTTCTCCGAGGCGATGGCAGCATAGAATCGCTGCGTGTAGGCCGCCCCTTCCTGGTTGCCGATGTCATAGGGATAGTCCATCGGCCGGTTCTGCGAATAGTTGTGGATCGCCTGCCACACCGGCCCGTCAAACAGATCTCGCCGCCCGCGCGCCACGATCTTGCCCACCAAGTCCCAGCGACATCCATTCGAAAGCGCGGGCGCCGCCGGCATTCCGCCACGCTCCAGGATCGTCTCCATATTGGCGATCGTGTGTTCTACTACCAGATCCAGACCGTTGGCCGGAACGCGGCCGCCCTTCCACTCAGAATCCTTGTCCGGCTCGTTGTTAAACTCAAAATAGCGCACGCCCACCCGAACGAGCGCGTCCAGGTGCACAAGCTCGCGCACATCCAGCACGCCCGGGTTCGGGCTCGGCCGAAAGATGCGCACAATGGGCATAATGCCTTCCGCCAGCAGCAGCTCGGCGAAGTCGATGGCCCCGTCGTGGTTGCTGATCTTCACCCACTTGACGCCCATCGCCTTCAGTTCCGGAATCCAGAAATCCCGGATCCTGCCCATGCCGCTGGCCGAGGCGAAGCCCACGGACCAGTGTATGCCTATGCCCGTGTCGTTTGCCGGCCGCGGATATTCATGCAGCTCCATCAGGCCTCGCTTGCTCCATCATGCGTTTGGTTGGTTGCGCTTGCGACGATTGCATGTGTCTGCGACATGCTCCACCCTATGGAAATCTATTATAGCGAACGCCGCGCGTACTTGTCGAACCGCGCATTCGCCGCACGTGCATCCCGGGACGCCTAGCAGAAGCCGAATGGGACACTGATCGTAGCTGATTCGGCCGCTTCTCGCTGATACTTCGGTTGATGGTCCGCACGGGTTGGCGGAAGTCTGATGGCCGGCTATGAGGTTGAGGCGTAGCGGGGGCTTGCCGTCACGGCGGCCCGGTCCGTTCTGCAACCGATCGGCGTACGGCAGTTCGATCAGCTTCAATCTGCAGCCCATCCCAATCGCGTAGTGCTTGCCTGTACCCCGCAAGTACGGTATCGTTACCTCGCACGAAGATCCGAATACATGCGGATGGCTTGACCACCGCGAACCCGTGCGCCGCTTCAACGCCTGGCCTCCAACTGCGAGCGCTGCAGCAACTCCGTACATACCGCTATTGTACGGCACAGTACAGGGTTCTGGCTCCGGATACGATACAATTTGCATTCGACCGCTACGCGGCTTGATGACCTAGCAACGGGGTTCGCAACAAGAACTGACCACGAGGACTAGAATGGAAATCGTTCAATCAATCGGCGAGAGAGCCTTACGCAACGTCCAGCAAGTGATCGTCGGCAAGAACCAGGAAATCCGCCTCACGCTCGTAGGGCTGCTCTGCGAAGGCCACCTGCTGATCGAGGACGTGCCCGGCGTAGGCAAGACGATGCTCGCCCGCGCCATCGCGCGCAGCATCGGATGCACCTTTCGCCGCATCCAGTTCACGCCCGACATGCTGCCCAGCGACGTGACCGGCGTGAGCATCTTCAACCAGAAGACGCTGGAATTTGAGTTCCGGCCCGGCCCCATCATGGCGCAGATCGTCCTTACCGACGAGATCAACCGCGCCACGCCGAAGACTCAGGCTGCGCTGCTGGAAGCCATGGAAGAGCGCCAGGTGACTGTGGACGGCGTCACCTATCCCATGGCGCGCCCATTCCTGGTCCTTGCCACGCAGAATCCCATCGAGTACGAAGGCACCTTCCCCCTGCCGGAAGCCCAAATCGACCGCTTCATGATGCGCATCCATCTGGGCTACCCCAGCAAGGAACATGAGATCGACGTCCTTAGCCGCCAATCCGACCATCACCCTATCCAGGATGTCGAACAGGTGGTCTCCGTGGACGAACTGATCGCCGCGCAGGACAGCCATTCGCACCGTCTACGTCGATGATCTCGTCAAGGCGTACATTGTCGACTTGGTAGCCTCTACGCGTGACCACCCCGACATTTACTTGGGCGCCAGCCCGCGCGGCAGCCTTGGCCTTTTCGCCGCTTCTCGGGCATGGGCCGCGCTGCAAGGCCGCGACTTCGTCTTGCCCGATGACGTGAAGCTCCTGGCAGAGCCCACGCTCGCCCATCGCCTGATCATCAGTCCATCTGCCCGCATCAAGAACGTCTCGGCGCGCCAGGTCATCGAAGACACGCTCAAACAGACCCCCGTGCCCGGCGCGAGGGCAGCCGCCCGCTGATCGGACTATGCGTTTACACGAGCCCGCATGTCCTCACGCCTGCTATTCATAATTGTCGCGGCCGTTCTGGCCTGGATTCTCGCCCTGAATTCGGGCCGCACGCTTGCCTACAACATCGCCTATCTGCTGACCAGCGTGCTGGCCTTGAGCTATATCTGGGCGTGGCTTAGCCTGCGGTCCATTTCGCTGCGCCGCGTCACGCGCACGCGCCGCAGCCAGGTCGGCCAATTTGCGGAAGAGCAGTTCGAGGTCACCAACCGCAGCCGTTGGCCCAAGCTCTGGATCGAAATCCACGATGAGTCGACCCTGCCTTGGCATACGGCCAGCCGCGTTGTCAGCAGCCTCGGCCCCAACTCCAGCCAGCGCTGGCTCATCCGCACCCTCTGCACCCAACGCGGGCGCTTTCGCCTGGGACCGCTCTCATTGCACAGCGGCGACCCCCTCGGCATCTTCAACGTGGAGCAGCAGATCGACGCCACCGGCTACATCGTCGTCTACCCGCTGACCGTCGACCTGTCCTCCTTTGAACCGTCCATCTCCGACCTCTCCGGCGGGGAAGCCCGACATCGCCGCACCTATCAGATCACCACCAACGTCGCCGGCGTGCGCGACTATGTCACCGGCGACAGCTTCAACCGCATCCACTGGCCGTCCACCGCGCGCACGGGCCGCCTCATCGCCAAGGAGTTTGAACTCGACCCCACGGCCGACGTCTGGCTCTATCTGGACCTGTACGAGGAAAGCGAAGCCGGACTGCCCTGGACGCCCCACCGACCGGAGCCGGGCCTTTTCGCGTTGAGCAGCCTCTCCCGCCAGAAGGAGAAGCGCGTCTACGAGCTGCCGCCCATCACAACCGAATACGCCGTCACGGCAACTGCCAGCCTGGCGCGCTACTTCACCCTGCGCAACCGCGCCGTCGGCCTCGGCACGGAGGGCGCCAGCCGCGAGTTCATCCAGGCCGACCGGGGCGAACGCCAGTTCAACAAGATCATGGAGACGCTGGCCGTGGTCGCGGCCTCCGGCACGATTCCCTTTGCACACCTCATCGCCTCCGACGGCATCCGCCTCAACCGCAACGACACCGTCCTCGCCATCAGCGCCGACCCCAATCCGGAATGGGCCGTCGCGCTCCAGCACATCCAACGGCGCGGAGTCAACAGCATCGCCGTCGTCATCGACGGTGGCACCTTTGGGCGCAGAGACAGCTACGCGCCGCTGCTGGGAGAGCTGGAGTCCGCCGGCGTCCCTGCATACCGTATCGCCCGCAACGACCGTCTCGACCACGTGCTGAGCAACGGTTCACGCGCCGGCGCGCTGGCCGCGCAAGTCAGCCGCAGCAGCCAGTTCCTCGCCGAGGGGCGTCCGGGCTAATCCCGGAATTCAGTTCAGCCTTGGATTGACGATCAAAGACATGAGCAAACCGTGCGGAGACCGCACGGCGAAGCCGCTTGCTAGAGCCCGCTTGGCAACTCTACCTCAAGATTTTCCAGGGATCCGCCGCACCAGCCCACCAAGAGCCGCCTGTCTTCGTCGAGTGTAAGCTCGTACAGGTCAGGCGTCATCGATTGCGCGCCTACAGCTTCCACGAAGCCGTCGAAGTCTTCCCGCCACTTGTTTGTGGGACTGAACGAGTGGACCAGCATCACGCCGGCGTGGGCGTGGAAAGACCGCGCGCTCAATAGGGCCGCCACCGTCCGATGAACGAGCTGATACCGGATCGACCCGCGAAGCGGCTCGGGCGCCCCAAGCTGTCGTTCCAAGTATGCAAGCCGCTCCCTTTGCCCGATAGATGCACCGGCTCGCTTCTCCCCAATCGTTGGACCAAATGGTTCGTCTACCTTTGCCTCTACGGCAAGAACGACCAAACCGCGATCGTTCCGTGTGATGGCGAGAACATCTGTGTGCGACGCTGTGATTCCGCCGGGCAGCTTTGTCTCCCACTCGGGGATAGCCGCGAGTAATTCCAGATTGAGGAGGTCGGGGTCTGCGGATTTCGTCAAGGCCGCGGATATCTCAGGGGGCAACTCCGGCTCACTTGCTTCCCAGCACGCCGCCGCAGCCATTGCCGAGTGGCCTCGCTTCCAATGCAACGTGGGCCGCGCAAGCAGTCGTTGCCAATCTGAACCGGAGACGGTCGGTACAAAGATGTGCTTCATCATGTAGGTACTCGGGCTGTGACGCCTGAATTCGCCGGATGGGAGATCTGGTTGGGGCCCTTCCCGTTCCTTACGCTCGCCACGTGGAATCGCGACATATGGGGTTGAGGGTCTACCGATTGAGTATCACCCGCTCACCCAATCAACCGCGTGCGTTAGCGCACGCGCCGCCGCCGCGCCCCACCGTTTCCATCAACCGCGCCAGCGCCTCCGCCGGGTCTGCGCACAACCCGGAATGCACCGGCGATGTATGGACCACGGTATTGTGCGGAGCCACAAGCCAATGAAAGCTCTCCGCCTGCCCCAGCGCGCCGATGGGACCGTCGCCTGCACAGATGCGCGGAATCAACTCCAGATGTCGCCGCACATCCGCCATGTCGATCTCCGCATCCAACACGCGCACTCGCTCCTCGTCCAACTCAATGCGCGCATCCAGAAATCCCTGCGTGCGACAGAACAAGATCACGCCCACGTTGACAAACTCGCCGCGCGCCTGACTCGGCGTCACGCGCACATAGGCGTAATCATACGAGTTGAGATCGGGCATCCTTCGCCTCTTCCACAAACACAGAGGACGCATTCAGCCGGCTCAGCAAATAGTCCAGATAGGCCTGACGGTGCTCCTGACAGGTGGCGAACGCCGGCTCATCGCCCAGCCACGAACCAGGAATCAGGCGCACGATCTCGCGCAGCCGGTCCTCCGTCAACGCCTCGTGCGCCACGCGGTCGGCCTCGTCCAGTGCCCCTGCATACTCCAGAAGCACATGCTGGTGAATCAGCGGAAACGGCGACCGGCTGCGCTCCATGTAGCGCGCCCAGTCATGGTGAAAATAGAGTGCGGCCCCGTGGTCGATCAGCCACATGCCGTTGCGCCACATCAGCAGGTTCACATTTCTTGGCGTGCGATCCACGTTGGTCACGTATGCGTCAAACCACACGACCGCCGAGGCCAGCGCTTCATCCGGCGCAGGGCGCAAGAGCTGATTGTATGCAAAGGCGCTGGGCAGATAGCGCAGCCCCAGGTTGAGCCCTTCGCTCTGTCGCAATAAGTCCTGGATCTCCGCATCCGGTTCAGACCGGCCCAGCCGGCCGTTGAGCCGCATGAACGCGATCGACGGCACGGGCAGCCCCAGAACCCGCGCGATTTCGCCCGCCACCAGCTCGGCAATCAGCGCCTTTGTGCCCTGACCCGCGCCGCGGAACTTCATCACGTATAGTTCGCCGTCGTCCGCCTCCACCAACGCGGGCAGTGAACCGCCCTCTCGCAACGGCGTCACATAGCGCGTCGAGGAAACCAGCGGCACCCGACTGTCCTTCGGGACATCGGGGCCAAACTCATCCTCACACGGATTTTGCATCGCTCAGCCCCCGTGGCCTACCCAGTCCTACCGACCCATGCGAAGGAGTCCGACCACTGGCCGGCGCAACGTTCGCAAGGGCATATTCCCAGCGCAGGCCGGCGTTGCGGCCGGCAACGACCTTGGCATGGGCGCTCACTCACGTCCGCGCCCAGATGCGCCATCGCGGCCGGCGCTTGGAGCGGTGCAACCGCCGGATCGCCAGCATCGCGCTCGAGAAGAATCAACACGCCGCCCACCATCTGCACTGGGCCCAGACGTTCCCCCAAGAAGAGGTACGACCACAACACCGCAAGCAGCGTCTCCAGCGGCGTCAACATCGTGGTCTGCCCGCCGCCTATGCGCGCCACCGACGCAAACAAGAGCAGCCGGGCAAAATACGTGCCCACGATCGCCAGCATCAGGATCGCGCCCCACCCCAACGCGCCGGGCGCCTGCCACGGCGCGCCCTGAATCAACCACCACACGGTGACGCCCGCGGTCATGGCAATCAGCACATAGAAGGTGACTGCCATCGAATCGTACTCCATCAGGTACCACTGCAGTATCGTCAACTGCATGGCAAACGCAATGATGGCGATCATAATCCACGCCACACCGACGAGGCTCACATCTCCGCCCGGGCCGATCAGCAGATAGACGCCTGCAAGGGCCAGGATCATGCGCACGGCATGTCGATAGGTCACCCGCTCGCCGCGCAACGCCAGCAGGCTCAATACCGCCAATGGGCTCAGCGAAATGATCATCGCCGCCATCGAGGCTTCCAAATAGGTCAGCCCCAGAAAATAGCAGACCATGCCGAACGCGTTGAGCGTCCCCGCACCCAAGGCAATCAACACGCATCGTCGCGGCGCTTTCAGCCGTCGCGGATTCGACGCAGCGATCGTAATGCCCATCAACAACGTCGCCAACACCATACGCGAAGTCAATAGCGCGTCGGGGTCCATGCCGCCCACGATGGCCGCCCTGGCCACCGGCGTCGCCGTGCTGAAGGCGACGATGGCCGTCAATGCTGCGGCCCAGCCCAGCCATGAGGGGCCCGCCGCAGCCTGCGTTGTGGCAGCCCGCACCGGCGCCGTCCGAACATTTGTTACCGCCATCTCGCCTCCGCCGTCATCCGCGGCTTCGAACCGATTCCGTCACCCGGAACTGCCGAGATACGCCAACAGTCCACACCGCGCCGGCTCCGTTGCAGACGATGGTGATCCCGCCAATCAGTGTACCAAACGCTTGCGCAGCTCGTACATTTCACAGCCACCGGTTTTCGTCCTTCACGAGGGCGCAACCTGCACCGTCGTGGTGCGCGTCGAACGCGCCAGCGGCGCATACCACAATAGCGACAGCAACGTGCCCGCCGCCGTGAACGCCAGGGCCGCGCTATACGCCTGCGCCGGATAGTGCCCCGCCGCGCCGGCCGGGAACAGCCCGATGATCAATCCCATGAACCACTGCAACACGAAGGTGCCGCCGATGGCGAACAGATTCACGCTCGTCACCGCCTTGCCCGTCATGTTCAGTGGGAAAATGTGCCGCGCCTGCGCCAACAGCATCACGTTGAATGCGCCTGTGTAGCCGAACAGAAAATAGAGAACGCGGATCGCCGCCGGCGGCGGCACGGTCGCCAGCCCGACCTGGCACAGCACGAAGCCCCCGCTCATCACCACGATCACGCGGGCCAGCCCGAATCTGTCCGCCAGCCAGCCCGACGACAAAAAGCCCAGCGTGGAACCGGCGCCCAGCAGCAATATCGCGTTGCCCACCTGTACGTCGGAAAACCCCTGCGTGTCAAACAGATAGGGTCCCGACCATAGCCCCTGGAAGCCCAGAATCGTGCCTGCCAGAAAAAACGTCAGCGGTGCAATACGCCACAGCCGCGGGTCTGCGAACACCTCGCGCAGACTGCCCTGTTCGCCGGCGCCGCCCGTCCACGCCGCGCCCGGGGGCGCATTGCGCGTCCACAGCATGATCGACGAGGCGATCAGCGCGGTCAAGCCCGCGCCTGCCAGAAAGATCGACCGCCAGCCAAACTGGCTGTTCAACAGCGCCATCGGCGTGGCGGCGAAGAGCGCGCCCAGCGATCCGACGCCCACCAGGAGACCCGATACGGTGGCGAAGCGCCGCGCCGGGAACCACTGGCTAAAGATCTTCAGCGACCCCATCAGCACACCCGCCATACCCACGCCGATCAGCGCCCGGCCCAGCGCCAGCCCGCCAAACGAAGTCGCCGCCGCAAACACCAGGCTGCCGCCTGCGCCCGCCCACATGAGCCCAGGCGTCACCCAACGAGGGCCCCAACGGTCCAGCCCCAAGCCAAGCGGTATTTGCACCGCGGCAAACGCCGCATAGAAGAGGCTCGTCATCAGCCCCAACTGCGCAGCGCCCAACACCATCTCCCGCGACAGGTCCGGCGCGATGACGGCGTTCGCCGAGCGATAGAAATACGACATAAAATACGCAGCCGTAAACAGGGCGAAGACCGTGATGCGACCCGACCGCAGACCCTCGGTTCTCATCCTGTTGCAGACTCCCACCAGCGCTTCGGCTGCATGCGCTCACCGTACCCCAGCCACCCGTCCAGCTTCAGCATCAATTTGCGCAGACGCGTCCCAGCCAAGCGCCGGCCCAGCCGGTGTCGCCGCTTGCCGAAATCCTTGTTGTATGGACAGACTCGAATGCAGATCGAACAGTCGCTGTTCTGACTCGCCCAGAAACGAAAACAGCGCTCGCCGTCTACGGACCACTTGCGCACGCCCGCGATCGAGGACTCGTTTAGCGGTTCAACCGCGGGCGCGCCGTGCGGGATCGCCTTGGCCGGGCACGCGCTTGCACAACGCCGGCACGTCTCACAGAACTCGCGCACGCCAAAACGAACCGGCTGGTCGCCGGCCAGGGGCAAATCCGTGAAGATCTTGCCCAAGCGCAGCCGCGGGCCAAACTCCTTCGTGATCAACATGCCGTTGCGCCCGTATTCGCCCAGCCCGGCCTGCACCGCCAGCGGGATCGCCAGCGCCGTGTCGTTCAGGCTTGCCACCGCCTCGTACCCAAGATTGCGAATGTACTGCGCCAGCGCCAGCAAGACCACCGTGTCCAGCGAATAGCCCATGCCCGTCGCCGCCCCGCTCAACGCCGACGGCACTGTCCGGATCAAGCCATAGTCCATCTCCTGCGCGATGACGATGACGTGCGTCAGGCCGTCGGGAAGGTCGTTGGGTTTCTCCTCGCCAGTCTGCCGGCTGTACTTCGACGCGTACACCCAGCGCTCATCGTACTCCGTTACGCCCACAAGGTCCGCGCCAAGAACCTTCGCCACACGCTTGATCTCCGCGCTCATCGCCTCCGGCGACTCAACCGGCACGCGTTCCGCTGCGCTGTCGCGCAGAACGCTGAACGCATCCAGAAACCCCTCGCGCCGGTCCTCACCCTCCTTGAACTCGGCGAAGAGATCGGTCACCTGCCACGACGCATTGCGCAGCGCATAGTCCCTCTGTGTATACCCGTCCGCCGTCTTCCACGTTTCCAGCGGCTTGGCATAGGTCTCATAGAATTGCACGCTCTTCTCGGACCGAATGCGATCATCCCATTGCGACCGGTTGAACACGTCAAACCGCTGCCGGAAACGCCGGAAGTCCGGCAGCACCTCAAACCCTGCAGCCGTCTCCTTGTCGCCCATCTTGTCGCAACCGCCGGCCGCTGTCCGCTTTGCCGCTTCCCTGTTCATCAAATCCCATCCACTCTCGAACGAACGACCTGCGCCGGACCGCCACGCGGACCGTCCGTGCACGCCAGTATACGCGCCGCACACAACAGGCGCGCGCTTTCCGGTTTCCTACTGCTCAGGGGATTGCGGCTGTGCCGCCTGGCTCTCCGCGATGCGCCGCTCCGCCAGCTCACAGTACTCCGGGGAAATGTCATAGCCCACATAGCGCCGTCCATTGCGCGCCGCAGACACGCACGTCGTGCCCGACCCCGCAAATGGGTCCAGCACCACGTCGTCCACATACGAAAACAGCCGGATCACCCGATCCGCCAGCGCTTCCGGGAACGGCGCCGGATGGCCGACGCGCTTCGCCGACTCCGCGCCGATCTCCCACACGCTCAACGTGGCCTCTAGAAACTCGTCGCGGCCCACGTCCGACTGGCCCTTGTCCGGCCGGGAATACGCCTGCTTGGCGAACACCAGCAAATACTCGTGCACGTCGCGCAGGCGGGGTGAACTGGCGCTTTTCCAGCTTCCCCACGCACAACTCCCGCTGGCGCCCGCGCTCTTGCGCCAAATGATCTCGCCCATGGGCAAGAACCCCGCCGCCGCATGTACGGCATAGAAGTGTGCGTGCATGGGAATGTACGGCTTGCGGCCCAAATTCGCCACGTTCACCACGTATCGCCCGCCCGGCCGCAGCACGCGATAGACCTCCGCGGCGACCTCGCCGATCAGCGCCAGGTACCCTTCGAGGCTCAGGTTTTGGTCATAGTCCTTGCCCACATTGTAGGGCGGTGACGTGAACGCCAGGGCCACGCCGTTGTTTGGCACATTGCGCATCTCTGCTGACGATGCGCAGTACACGCGGTCCGCCCAGCCACCGGGGTCCGGAACAGAGACCGGTTCCGCCGCTGCGCCACCGCCAATCGGGGTCAAGCCCTGATACAGGCTGCGGTCGTAGAACGCCGAGGCGTCGTGCGACTCGCGTTTGCCCGTTCCAAATGAGGAAGTCTTGGTCTTTGCCATTGGCCCCTGCACGCTGGAATCCGCCGCCCGGCGGCCACAGTGAAGCTGGGCCACAGTATAGCCGCTTCGCGCCGCCACCCCAAGAACCGCCCATTCCACCAACGGGGAGGTATCAGAGATGCTGTCAACCTATTTCAGGACGAGTCCCCCACTCACCCGCGCCACTCCTGCTCCAGCAATCCATACACCAACTCGTCCCACCAGCGGCCCTTGTAATACGCCTTCTCGCGCAGCCGCCCCTCCTGCTGCATGCCCAGCTTCTCCAGCACATGCGCAGACGCCAGATTGTCCGCCGCACAGTGCGCCCAGATGCGGTGCAGCCCCAGTTCGCGAAACCCGAACGACACCATGGCGCGCGCCGCCTCCGTGGCATAGCCGTTGCCCCACATCTCCGGCGCCAGCTCATAGCCTATCTCTGCGTCCACCGCTTCGACGGTCGCCTTGCGAATGCCGCAATTGCCGATCAGACGTCCGCTGTCCGGCAAGACGATGGCCATCTGGAACTTCGTCCGCGGCGACTCCGCCTGATTGTCCAGGAACCTGCGCACGAACGCCCGCACATCTTTGTCTGTCCGGCTTTCCCATTCGTAGTAGCGCAGGTAGCGCGCATCCGACTGGTAGGCCAACACCGCCTCCCAGTCCCCCTCCACGAATTCGCGCAGCAGCAGCCGATCCGTTTCCAGTTCCATCGTCCCGATTCCCCACCTCGAAAGTACAGGCCGCCCAGCGTCTTCCGACGTGGGCGGCCTTGTCTCCTATGCATATTCGCCGGGGCCGGCAACCGTCGCCGCCCGGCAAGACACCGTCGCGCCTACTTGGCAGGCGCCATGTTGACCGCCATCGCATCGTCGGCGGTGCGGAGCCCCAGCATCGAACCGTCCACCCGGAAGGTGGCCGCCGATTCCAGCGCCTGCAAGAAGAGCATCTCCTGCTCCATCACCGCCTCGTCGGGGCACATCTTGCCCGTCATAGCCAGCGGTCCAATGCTGATCTGATCGCCGTCCGTCTTGAACGGGCCGAAATAGCCGTTGCAGCCGGCGACACCGCCGACATTGCCATTTTCTTCGAAGTTGACGGTGAGTTCCGTGCCGGCCAAGATCGAGACGACTGCCTGATTCCCGTTGTTGTACGACAGGACACTCCACGACGTACCCGCCAGCTCCTGGCTCTGCGCGCTGAAGGTCAGCAGCACTGCGCCCGACGCATCACTCAGCACCAGCGTGTCGCCGGAAATCTCATAGCTGGCCACATTGGGAAGCGCCTGCGTGTACGCCATCTCCACCTGCATGGCAGGATCAGGGCACATCATCATCGTCGTCATGATCTGCGGGCTGATCGTCAGACTCTGTCCATCCACCTCGTACGACGTGTTGTAGTTGTTACAGCCGCTCTTGCCGGAAAGCGAACCGTCCTCACCGAACGTCGCCGTAACCGTCACGCCCGCTGGAATTGCCTCGCCTCCCGATTCGGTCAAGATCCACGATGTGCCTGCCAACTGGCTTGCCCCATCGTCCATCGGCGCCATCACCGGTTGGCACGCAGTGACCAGGAGCAGCGCGGACAAAATCATCAATGCGAGAGTGAGCTTCATGTTTGTATCCATCCTTTCGCGGTAGTTTGGTGCGCTATCAAGAAGAGCGGTTGAACGGTACTTCGCTCGACTGTGTATCTGAGTGTACATCACTCGATACGTGTTTCGGTTAACTGCATCCTGCTCGATTGGTTCACACGCCGGGCCATTCCTCCGGCCGGACGACTGCGTTCCGGGCGTTCCTGCCAAACCACTCCTATTCGCCGGAAGACGAATCTATTCGGCCGGCTCATCCATTGCTCCGAACAGCAGGAGCGGCGCACCCTCCACGTCCAGCAACTCCAGTGACACGGGGAACTGCCGCACCAGCGCAGCCTGCTCCAACAGAGAGAGATAGAGCGTCTCCTGCTCCATTACGCCCGCGGGCTGCGGACAGGCCATCTCCGTGAATGCCAGCTCGCTGATCGTCAGCGCGCCGGCTTCTTCCGATACGGTCGCCGAGTAGGTATTGCACCCTGCCGAGCCGGAAAGCTCGTTGCCGTCGATGCGCATTGTAATCTCGGTGTCCGCCAGCGTCTCTTGCCACTGCGTCTCCACGTTCACAAACTCCAGCGACCAGGTCGTACCCATCAGCGGAGCGGGTTCCATCGGCGTCAACGTGAGCATCAACTGGCCGTTGGATGAGTACAATTCCAGCTTGTCGCCCGCCACCGAGTAGGATGCCACCGTCGCCAGCGCCGACATGAATACGTTGTCCTGCGTCAAGGACTCGGGCGCATCCGCACACGCAGCGCCCGTTCGAGCCGGCGTCTCCAAGAGCAGCTCTGCCCCATCGACAGTGTAGACGCCAACGTAGAAATTGCATCCGCCGTTCCCGCCGTACCGATCCGCCAGGAAACCCAGCGTGCTCCGCACGTTATCCAACGCCGGGACCTGGGCGTCGCCCTCGCCCAGCGATTCGACCACCCATGAGGTGCCGGCCAGCGCCAGCGGCGACTCGCTCGCTTCCTGGCCCTCGCCCTCCGCCGAAGCAGGCGCCTCCTGTGCCGCGGCCTCCTCTGCGGCTTCCTCGGGCCCGGACCGGCAACTCGCCGTCACGCCCGCAACCAACATGAGCAGCAGGGCCAAGATGATGTATATGCCAACGGGATTCTTGAAACGCATGGGCCTCCCCCTCTTACAGCCGGCAGCCCATGGGCTGCCGGCGGCATCTCTCTCAGCCAGACATACCGGCAAGTCCGGTAGACGGTCCGTCTCCGGAACCGCTGCCGTCTCGACTACGCGGAAGGCGCCGCGTCCGCCTCCAGGTCCAGCGACTCGTCTGCGGAATCTGCAACGTTCTCATGCTCCAGCGCCTGCTTCAGCTTCTGCCTCATCCTCCTTGGACAGAGAGGTCTGGAACACATGCCCGCCGTACGGAGCGAGTTCCTCCAGCACCTTGTCCGCAGTCGCCTCCAGCACCAACATGAAGACCGCCGCGCCGCCGGGGTCCAGCGAATTGCCCACGTCCTTAATGAACTTGTCGTCGATGCCGACGTCGCCCGACTTGCCTGCGATGAAGCCCATCAGCGCGCCAAACAGGCCCCAAAAGATGGGCGCCAGAAACAGCAGGCCGATCAGCAGTCCCCAGAAGCCGCCCCAAAGCGCAGCCGAACCTGTCAACCGGTTCTCCAACGTCTGCTTGACCTTGACCTTACCCTTGGCGTCTTTCAGCGGCCAGCGCCGCGTCCTCCAGTTGCAGCAACTCCCGCTTCTGCAGGTCGCTCAGTTTTTCAAACACCGCGCGCCCCGTCTGCTCATCGTCATAGGTCAAAGCGATCAATGTGCTCATGTGCGAATTCTCCTTCGCCGCAAATTCGATAGGTATCGCATGGATCTCAACCGCTACTATATCTTTGACTAGCCGAATGGTCCAACATTCCAGGCTGCCAAAGCCGCTTTGACACACGAACTGGGATGCAGTACACTCCGTGTAATCAGCCCATTCTAGTCATTCGAGTCACACCGCTTCCCGACGAGCATATTCGCGGTCATTGTGATCTTGACTTGCTGCGTACTCGAACATTCGGCTGACGACCACCTCATGCGCGTCGATTCTGTCAAGCCATACTCTTCATGTCGTCTTGGCGTTCCGCACCCGACAACCATGCAGTATTGAGACCCCCAGTTTCCGCTTACTGAACGTCCGTAGCTGGAGAACCCATTTTGCCACTAGGCCCCAAACACCCTTGGAAGGAGAGAGAGATGAAGTCTGCACCATTGCGAGTCTTGATGGTGATCGTGGTCGTGAGTTTGGTGATGTCCGCCTGTGCGACGGTAGCGCCGGCCCCTGCTGGTGAAGGCGCCGAAGTAGCCGCCACTGAGGTGGCCGAGATCACGATGTGGATTGGCGTCGGGAGTCAAGGTTCCGAACAGGCAGAGTGTAGAATTGCCTCTGTGATCGATCCGTACAACGAGATGACCGAAGACGTGAACGTAACAGTGACGCTGCAACCCAATAACTGGGATGCGACGCGAACTGCTGTGGCGGGCGGAGGCGGTCCGGATGTCCTGACGACGCCTGGTCCATCGTTCGTGTTTGAAATGGCGAAAGCGGGCCAGGTCCTGCCGCTGGATGACTTCGCCGACAGAGCTTGGCTGGGATCAGATCTTCGCGCCCTGGGCCTTGAGTCTGGGACTTGTCGATGGCAAGCTTTACAGCGTTCCGCATGAGCTCGAAACTTTGATCCTCTACTACAACAAGACACTGTTTGAAGAAAATGGCTGGGAACCGCCAACAACAACGGACGAACTGATGGCGCTGCCGAACAGATCGCAGCAGAAGACATCATTCCCTTCTACACGCCAACGCAGAGTGGCGCCCGTCCAACGAATGGTTCGTGGGTGAGTTCTTGAACCATGTGGCCGGCCCTGACAACGTGTATCTTGCGCTGACCGGCCAGAAATCTTGGGCCGATCCTGAGTTCGTCGAAGCGGTTGAGATGCTGAACACGATGCAGGAGAACGGCTGGTTCATGGGCGGACTTGATCGGTATTACACCGCTACCGGAGATGAACGTCTTAGCTGCCTTCGGCGACGGCAAGGCAGCCATGAATATCGAAGGGACGTGGGCGCTGAACAACATGGCCAACTACTTCGGCGAGGAAGCCGGAAATGCCAATGAGTGGGATTGGGTGCCCATGCCATCTAGCGACGGCACGGCAATCTTCGACCTGGGCATGGGGTCGACCTATTCCATCAATGCGGCAACCGAACATCCCGAAGCCGTGGCAGATTTTCTGACCTACTACTTCTCCCCAGAAGCGCAGGCAGCCGCCCTGGTGGACTGCTCCTATGCACCGGCGCCCGTAGCCCTGATCTGCGGATGCCCTGGAAGGGTTCGATCCACGCGTGGCCGGCGTCTTTCGCCGGGCTTACCCAAGCTTCGCCAGGAAGGCAACTACGGTTACACTACGTGGACCTTCTGGCCGCCCAAGAGTGACATCTATATCTACGAAGAGATCGAGAAGGTTTGGGCCGGACAGATGACGACCGAGGAATACCTACAAGGACTGGACGACCTATTCCAGGAGGAAGTGGACAGCGGGCGATATTCCGCCGATCCCCGATCGTGATGTTTCCCAGTAGACTACTGACCTGGGGGCCACGCGTATGCGGCGGCCCCTTCAGCACAAACGGTGGCGCCATGATTGGCTGGAGCGATCGTCTGTGCCTATAGAGTCTCTTGAAAGGTGAACACATGGCAACAACAGCCGATTCGCCGCGAAACAGGCGCGAACCTAACGCATATCACACCCCACGCAAAGCGTTCTTGGTGGAAACGACATTACCGGAAGTACTTGATACCGTGGCTCTTCGTGCTGCCCATCATGCTCATCAATGTCGTGGTGGTGATTGGACCTTCCATCAGCGCGTTCTACTTCTCCATGACCGACTGGTCTGGCATAGGAGTGTCGAACGCTGAGTTCATAGGTCTCGAGAACTTCCGGACCATCCTATTCGAGGACATGGACTACAGGCGTGCGTTGCTGAACAACCTCGCCTGGCTTTCGTTCTTCCTCACAGTTCCGTTTTTTGTCTCCTTGTTCGCTGCGTCCATGCTGGCCAGGATTCAACGCGGCAGCATGTTTATCCGCACATCCCTGTTTGTGCCGTATGTCTTGCCGGCTGTCATCACGGCCAGCATTTGGCGCAATCTCATGAGCCCGACTCTAGGTATCGGTGCTCAACTGGCGAAATTCGGGATTCCGGGTTTGGACGTCGCATGGTTGGGCCAGCCGAATACCGCGCTGATCTCCATCGCCTTTGTCGACAACTGGCATTTCTGGGGCTTCCTGATGGTGCTGTTCCTGTCTGCAATGCAGAGCATCGCACCAGAACTCTACGAGGCGGCCCGAATCGACGGCGCTACCCGCTGGCAAGAGTTCCGCCATATCACGATTCCAGGCATTCGGCCAACCATTGTCTTCATGCTGCTCATGGTCGCGATTTGGTCCTTCCTAGTCTTTGACTACGTCTGGATTCTTACGCAGGGCGGGCCGGCCGGCGCGTCCGAGGTATTGGGTTCACTCGTGTACAAAGAAGCATTCATGCGCTTCGAGGCAGGATATGCGTCCGCGATTGGGCTTACCATGAGTTTCTTGGCCGGCCTGATCATCTGTTTGTTCCTCTATCTACGACGGCGAGGATGGGAAATATGAGGCCCAAGTTTCGAAGAGGTCGCGGCGTTAGCCTACTACCGAACTACATCCTCCTCGCCCTGCTGGTATTCTTTGCACTTGGACCGCTGGTCGTGCTGGGATTCAATTCGGTGAAAGATTCCACATCGATTGGCCGCAATCCCCTCGGCCCACCCACCGAATTCGTATGGCAGAACTTCCCGCGGGCGTGGGATATCGGCAACTTCTCCACGACTACGGTCAACAGCGTTATCCTCGTTGTCGGCACCGTTGCGGGCGTACTGTTCCTGGGGGGAATGGCCGCATACAGCTTCGCGCGCTTGAAACTCCCTGGCGGCAGCTTGCTCATGCTGTACCTGCTCGTAGGATCCAGCCTCCCTGTGCAACTATTCCTGGTGCCGCTGTTCTCGCTATGGCGACAGCTCGGATTGGTCAACACTCTGTACGGGCTAATCATCGTCTATATCGCCACGTTCTCGCCCTTCGCCATCTTCCTGTTGCGCTCCTATCTGGTTGAATCTTCCGGCTGATTTTGAGGATGCGGCGCGAGTTGACGGCGCCAATGAGTGGCAGGTGTTCGTCAAAGTAATCGTGCCACTGTCTTGGCCTGCTTTCCTGACCGTGGGTCTGGTCGTTGGATTAGGCGTCTGGAATGAATTTCTGCTTGCAACTGTCTTCCTCACCGAGCAACACCTGTTCACGGTAGTCACTAGCTACTACAACTTCACCAGCCGCTTCAGCAGGGATTGGGCGCTCACAAGCGCGGCCGCCGTCATGATGATCGCGCCGATCCTCATTCTCTTCCTAAGCTTGCAGCGCCGCTTCATTGCCGGTCTTACCCAGGGCGGCGTCAAGGGCTAGCCACTTTCGCGGGAAGGCACATGCATATGTCAGACGAGATTGCGCAGTCGAAGCTATACGATAAGGTGCTTGGCTGCCTGTACGGTGGCGCCATCGGCGATGCATTGGGCGCGCCGCCGGAAGGCAAATACCCCGATCAAATCCGGGAACGATATGGCTGGATCACCGATTTCGTCGAACCGTGGGAAGGCCCATCGCCTGTAGGCAAAGGCGATGGGCGCTACACCGACGACACCCACATGATCCAGATATTGAGCAAGATTTATGTCGAGCAAGGCAACCATCTGGACGTCTTCCGCTTTGCGAAAGAAATCGTCCCTCCGATCGCAGACGAGGTGCGCTATGTACCCGAACGCGGTCAAGACATGCTCCTGCTGGATCGCCTTTTCTACCCCGAGAAATGGCTCTTCATTCGCCTGCGGCTGGCCAACGTGGATCCCCGAATGGCCGGCATCGGGAACATGGTGAATTGCGGGGCCGCCATGTATGCTGCGCCAGTCGGCATCGTCAATGCCTGCGACCCGCCAAACGCCTACCGCGAAGCCATCGAGATATTTAGCGCACATCAGTATAGCTTCGGCCTGGAAGCCGCGGGCGTCATGGCCGCGTGCGTCGCCGAAGCGTTCAAACCGGATGCCTCGGTGGATTCCATCGTCGACACGGCGCTGGCGATGGCCAATGAAGGCACCCGTTCGGCCATCGCCGCCGTTGTGGACTGTGCGAGAACGCAAGATGACTGGCAGTCTGCCATCGGCCCGCTGCGTGAAGCCATTCAGCCCTTCGACGGCGCAGCCGAGGACTTCCACGCCGCGGCAACGGAAGCAACGACTGGAATCCCAGCCGAATGCACAGCATCGAGGAAGTGCCGATTGCGCTCGGTTTCCTTGTCGTTACCGGCGGTGACTATGAACAGAGCATCTTCGGCGGTGCGAATTACGGCCGTGACTGTGATTCCATCGCGGGCATGGCAGGCTCCATTGCCGGCGCGCTGCACGGGGCCGGGGCACTGCGCGATGAATGGATCGCTCGAGTCAACGAGGCCAACCGCGTCGACATTCAGCCTCTGGCTCGCGACCTTGCGCTCCTTGTGAGTGTCCTCCATGAGCGGCGGATGGAACGCTCCCGAACTCTCGACAGCTCATTGACTGCGCTTCAGTCACGCGCCTGAATCTGCCACGCAGGCACACTCGAACCATGTACGATTGAACTGAATTTCTCGGCTGATACCTTGATCGCATCCCAACCACATCCTTGGCGATATCCAATAGAACGGAATCAACCCATGCCTCTCCCACCCGACTATACTGAACGAGTCTACGCCGGCGTGCTCGGCAAGATCATCGGCGTCTACCTTGGCCGCCCTTTCGAGGGCTGGAGCTACGAGGACATCACGGCCACACCTTGGCGAAATCTGGTACTACGTGCACGAGCAGTTTGGCGCGCCCCTGATCGTCACCGACGACGATATCTCCGGCACGTTCACCTTCGCCCGTGCGCTGCAAGACTACGGCTACGACAAGCAACCTGACCGCAGCCCAGATCGGCCAGACCTGGCTCAACTATCTCATCGAAAAGCGCACCATTCTGTGGTGGGGCGGCATGGGCAACTCCACCGAGCACACCGCCTTCATGCGCCTCAAACACGGCTACCCCGCGCCCGCAGAGCGGCTCCATCGAGCTCAACGGCAAGGTCGTGGCCGAACAGATCGGCGCGCAGATCTTCATCGACGGCTGGGCCATGGTCGCACCCGGCGACCCGAGTTCGCCGCCGATCTCGCGCGCCGCGCCGGCAGCGTCAGCCACGACGGCGAGGCCATCTATGGCGCGCAGGTCCTGGCCGCCATGGAGTCACAGGCCTTTGTCGAGAGCGACATCGACAAGCTCATCGACACCGGCCTCTCCGTGATTCCCAACGACTGCATCATCTACCGCATGATCAACGAAATCCGCGAATGGCATGCAGCCAAACCCGACGACTGGCAGCGCCACCCGTGACCAGATCGCGGCCCACTACGGCTACGACAAGTACGGCGGCAACTGTCACATGGTCCCCAACCACGGGCTGATCATCCACTCGCTTCTGCACGGCGAAGGCGACTTCCAGAAATCGCTCATGATCGTCAATACCTGCGGCTGGGACACGGACTGCAATTCCGGCAATGTGGGCTGCCTGCTCGGCATTCGCGGCGGGCTGGCGGCCATCGAGGCCGGCGCCGACTTCCGCACGCCCGTCGCCGACCGCATGTACCTGGCTACTGCCGACGGCGGCCGCGCCATCACCGACGCCGTCACTGAGACCTTCACCTGGTCAACGCCGGCCGCGCGCTGGCCGGCCAGGAACCCATCGCGCCCAAGAACGGCGCTCGCTTCCACTTTGACCTGCCCGGCGCCGTGCAGGGCTTCCTGCTCGACGACAGCCCGGACGCGAAAGGGATTGCCGTCCTCGAAAACAGTGAAGGCCACAGCGAGCACGGCAGCCGCAGCCTGGCCATCCGCTTCGATGGCGTGACCAACGGCCGCACGGCCCGCGTCGGCACGCCCACCTTCATCCCTTCACGCGAGGTGGCCGAATACTTCGAACAGCGCGGCTATGCCCTGCTCGCTTCACCGACGCTACATTCGGGGCAGACGATCCGCGGGCAGGTCATGTGCGACGAGCACAACGCCCACGCCGTACGCGCCAACCTCTATATGCGTGTCTATCAGGACCCCGACGATCACTTGGAAATCGTGCGCTCACCCTCCGTCGAGCTTTCCGCCGGCGACTGCCACACCTTCACCTGGCGCGTGCCGGACACGCAGGGCGCACCCATCGCGCAAGTCGGCGTCGAGATCAGCAGCGACGACCGCACGGCCGGCACAGTCTACCTGGACTACCTCACCTGGGACGGTGCGCCCAACGTCACGCTCACGCGCACGCCTGGCGACGCCGTCTCCACGCGTCAGCGCCGCTCCGGCCACGCGCATGTGGCGGCGCGCCTGGGTCAACGGCATGGACTCCTACGAGCCCTACTGGCCGGAACCGTTCCGGCTGATTCAGAACGAGGGTCGCGGCCTGCTCATGCAGGGCGGGCGAGATTGGACCGACTACGAGGCGTCCTCCGAGGTCACGCTGCACATGGTCAAGGCCGGCGGCATCGCTGTCCGCGTGCAGGGCATGCGCCGCTACTACGCGCTCCTGCTTTGCGACGACGGCAAGGCGCGCCTCGTCAAAGCCCTGGACGGCGACACCGTCCTGGCCGAGGCGGACTATGCGTGGTCTTTCGGCGCGACAAAGCAAGTTCACGCTGCGCGCCGAGGGCAACCGCCTGCAAGCCAGCATCGACGGCCAGCCGCTCTTCGACGTGGAGGACAACGACCGCCCGCTCACCGGCGGCGGCGTGGCCTTCGTCGTCGAGGAAGGCCGCATCATGAGCGACGCCATGACGGTGAGCCCATAGTGCACTGACCCTACGCCTGTCCTTGTCAACAAGTCCGGACATTGAGTCCAGCACCATCATCCGGCACATGCTGCGCAGGGACAGGCACATGGTTCCCCCATCCTCGTTGCATTGTGAAATTCTGAACGACGACCCTCCAACGTTGACGCATGGGCGGGGTTGTTGCTATAGTGCATGCAGACGTCGGCAGGCGTGACACGATTTTCCGTACGCACTTTCACGGCTCACCCGCACTTGAGCCGCATTTGCAGCAAAGGCAATTCCTCTCACATCGTCTTCCCCTCGGACCAGCCGCATAGCCGGACGCAGCGCACACCGCACCGCCGCCCGCACCCAGGAGCACACCGCCGCCATGAGCGAAACGGGACCGTTTTCACAAATGAAGGAAGCCAAGCGCTGGCCCGGCAGTGAATGGCTCAAAGACCACCCGCGCTGGATGGAGCCCTTCTACGACGGCACGGTCGCCCTTCTGAACGTGGCCTACCCCGTCATGAAGCGCATCAGCCCGCGGATGGCCGAACGCGTTCTCATCTGGAACGAGAAGGTATTCAAAGGCTACCTCTACAATTGCCAGATGTGCGGCCAGTGCGTCCTGCACAGCACGGGCATGACGTGCTCCATGAACTGCCCGAAGAACCTGCGCAATGGGCCCTGTGGCGGTGTGCGCGCCAACGGCCACTGCGAAGTCGTGCCGGAGCGCATGTGCGTCTGGGTGCAGGCCTATGAACGCGCGCAGAAGATGCCCAAGTACGGCCATGAACTCTGCTGGGTCATGCCGCCGGTGAACCGCACGCTGAAGGACACCTCCGCCTGGGCCAACATGATGGAAGGCCGCGACTACGACTACCCGCCCGGCTGGATCGCCGTCGCCGAGCTGGAGGGCGAATCGACCGCCTATCGCAAGCCGCACGCCGTGGAATAGGGCAGTGAGTGGTTCTGCCGCCGTCGATCAGAGAAATCACTCGAAAACCATAGAACCATGTTCAAACAGGGTACGCCATGAACACCATCGTCAAGTCCGCCACCCAGACCGTTGAGATCGGCAAAGGCCAGCCCTTCGTCATCATCGGCGAGCGCATCAACCCCACCGGCCGCAAGCTGCTGGCCAAGGAAATGCAGGAAGGCAATTTCGACCGCGTCGTGCGCGACGCCAAAGCGCAGATCGAGGCCGGCGCGCATATCCTCGACGTCAACTGCGGCGTCCCCAGCGTCGACCCGGAGACGACTGAACCGGAGATGATGACGCGCGCAGTCGAGCTTGTGCAGTCCGTCGTGGACGCGCCGCTCGCCATCGACAGCAGCGTCGTCTCAGCGCTGATCGCCGGCATCAAGGCCGCCAATGGCCGCCCGATCGTCAACAGCGTCACCGGCGAAGAAGAGCGCATGGAGAGCATCCTGCCCGTCGTCGCCGAATACGGGCTGCCCGTCATCGCCATCACCAGCGACGAGCGCGGCATTCTCTTCGAGGCCAAGGAGCGCTTCGGCATCGCCAAGAAGATCGTGGAGCGAGCGGCCACCTACGGCATCAAGCCCGAGGATGTGCTCATCGACCCGCTGGCCATGCCCGTGAGCTCCGTGCCCAGCGCCGGCCTGGACGTCTTTGCGATCACGCACATGGTTAGCGAGGAACTCGGCTGCAACACCGTCTGCGGGGCCAGCAACATCAGCTTCGGCCTGCCCAATCGCCACGCCATCAACAGCGCCTTCATGGCCATGGCCATCGCCACCGGCATGACGTGCGCCATCACGAATCCGCTGGAGGAGTCCATCCGCCAGACGATCTACGCGGCCGACGTGCTCATGGGCAACGACGAGTACTGCATGAACTATGTGACGGCCATGCGCAAGGCCGGACTAACGAAATGACGTCTGTACCCGACGACACTTGGACGTAGCTGACCATCATGGCCGAACCCGACACCACCCAACCCGCCTGCCCGCCGGACCAATTCTCCAAGACGCAGCCGCGCCCGGCGCGCACGACAGGCCGCCTCGAACGTGTCCTGCGCTCCGGCCGCTTCGCCGTCACCGCCGAGCTCAACGCGCCCGACAGCGCCGACCCCGAAGACGTCTACCGCAACGCGCTGGTGCTCTCGCAGGTATGCGACGCCATCAACGCCACCGACGGTTCCGGCGCCAACTGCCACATGAGCAGTCTGGGCTGCTGCGCGCTGCTGACCCGCGCCGGCTATGAACCCGTCTTGCAGATCGGCTGCCGCGACCGCAACCGCATCGCCATCCAGGGCGACATCCTGGGCGCAGCCGCGCTGGGCGTGCACAACGTGCTCTGCCTCACGGGCGACGACGTCAGCGCCGGCGACCAGCCGCAGGCCAAGCGCGTCTTCGACTTCGACTCCATCCAGCTCCTGCGCACGGCGCGCATCATCCGCGACGAGGGCGTCTTTCTCAGCGGGCGCAAGATCACGACCAAGCCACGCCTCTTCCTGGGCGCAGCCGTCAACCCGTTTGTGCCGCCCTTCGACTGGCGACCGCAGCGCATGGCCAAGAAGATTCAGGCGGGCGCAGACTTCTTCCAGACGCAGTATTGCTTCGACGTGACCGCGGATGCAGCAGTTCATGCAGCAGGTGCGCGACATGGGCCTGCACGAACGCACCTTCATCCTGGCCGGCGTCGGTCCGCTGCGTTCGTTCCGCGCCGCGTCGTTCATCCGCAACAACGTGCCCGGCGTGCACATCCCGGACGAGGTCATGGACCGGTTGGAGAAGACGCCGAAGAAGCAGCAGGAGGAAGAGGGCAAGCGCATCTGTATCGAGATCATCGAACAGATGCAGCAGATCGAAGGCATCCACGGCGTACACGTCATGGCCTATCGCCAAGAGGAGACGGTCAGCGAGATCATCGAGCGCGCCAAGCTGCTGCCCGCGCCGGCCCGTGCCCGGCTACGCTGTGGCCGAGCCCGCCGTAGACGCTGCGTCGTAGCCCAGGCCTCCGGCATTGGACTGCTCACGGATGTACAGGATGAACACAGATAGCGGAATCGTGAATCCGCGTCATCGGTGTTTAGCCGTGAGCAATCCAATGCCCGCGCAGGAGCGACATCTAGCGCCTATCCATATCCACTACACGCCACTGCTCAACGACGAGCACAAAAGGAGAGCGCGCACATGACAGAAGCAAAACCCGTCCCCAGCGACATCGACATCGCCCAAGCAGCCACGCTCGAACCCATCGAGGCCATCGCCGAGAAGATGGGCCTGGGCCGCGAAGACATCGAGCTCTACGGCAACAACATGGCCAAGGTCAAGCTGGAGACCATCGACAAGCTCAAGAACCGGCCCAACGCGAAGTACATCCTCATCACCGCCATCACGCCCACGCCGCTGGGCGAAGGGCAAGTCGACGACCACGGTCGGCCTCGGCCAAGGCATGCACCACATCGGCAAGACGGCCACCATCGCCATCCGCCAGCCGTCGCAGGGCCCCACGTTCGGCATCAAGGGCGGCGCGGCCGGCGGCGGCTACAGCCAGGTCGTGCCCATGGAGGAGTTCAACCTCCACATGACCGGCGACATCCACGCCGTCACCGCGGCCAACAACCTGCTCGCCGCCATGATCGACAACCATATCTACCAGGGCAACGAACTCGACATCGACCCGTACAGCATCACCTGGCGGCGCGTGCTGGACGTCAACGACCGCGACCTGCGCAACATCGTCGCCGGGTCTGGGCAGCCAAGCCGACGGTCGCCCGCGCCAGACGGGCTTCGACATCAGCGTGGCCAGCGAAGTCATGGCGATCCTTGCGCTGACAACCAGCCTGCGCGACATGCGCGAACGCTTCGGCCGCATCGTCATCGGCCAGACCAGCAAGCGCCAGCCCGTCACCGCGGAAGAGCTGAAGGCCGCTGGAGCCATGACCGTGCTCATGAAAGAAGCCATCAAGCCCAACCTCTTCCAGACGCTGGAGAACACGCCCGCACTGGTGCACGCCGGCCCCTTCGCCAACATCGCCCACGGCAACAGCTCCATCCTCGCCGACCAGATCGGCATCAAGACGGCGGACTATCTGCTCACAGAGGCGGGTTTCGGCGCCGGCATCGGCGCGGAGAAGTTCTTCAACATCAAGTGCCGCTACAGCGGTCTGCAGCCGGACGCCGTCGTCATCGTCGCCACCATCCGCGCGCTCAAGCTGCACACGGGCAAATACCGCGTCGTGCCCGGTCGCCCGCTGCCCGACGAGATGCTGACTGAGAACCCGGACGATGTCTACGAGGGCGCCAGCAATCTGCGCAAGCACATCGAGAACATCATGAAACACGGCGTCAGCCCGGTGGTCTGCGTCAACCGCTTCCCCACCGACTACGACAGCGAGGTGGCTGCGGTCTTCGACGTCGCCAAGGAAGCCGGCGTGCGCTGCGCCGAATCCACGCACTGGATGGACGGCGGCGCGGGCGCCACCGACCTGGCGCGGCATGGTCGTGGAGGCGGCAGAGGAGCCGTCCGACTTCCACTTCCTCTACGAGCTGGACCAGCCGATCCGCGACAAGATCGAGACCATCGCCAAGGAGATCTACGGCGCAGCGGAGGTCAGCTACGAAGCGCTGGCCGCCCGCCAGATCCGCACGTACGAGAAAAACGGCTTCGGCAACCTGCCCATCTGCATGGCCAAGACGCACCTGAGCCTTTCCGCCGACCCGAATCTGAAGGGGGCGCCGACCGGCTTCACCCTGCCCATTCGCGAAGTGCGGGCCAGCGTCGGCGCCGGGTTCATCTATCCGATAGTCGGCGAGATGCGCACCATGCCCGGCCTGCCCAGCCACCCCGCGGCCGAGGACGTGGACATCGACCTGGAGACAGGCCAGGTGATCGGGTTGTTCTAGCTGCCGGCAAAGCGAACGTGCGGATCCGGGATATGTCGGATCCGCACGTTAAGAGCAAGGTCAGCGGTCGGTGTAAGGCTGACGCCCCTGCATACGCAGGGCTCAGTCCATCAGGAAGACGAGAAACGTCGCCTGCCCCGTTTCTGCGTTCCTGCCTGCGATCAGCAGTCCCGACATGGCCGCCCCGTCTCCCAGGTTGAAGACTCGCATTTCGGTCACAGCGGCATCATCGAATACGGCCGACAGTGCGGCAGAATTGAGATCCAAAACCATCGGTGCTGAAAGCGCAGCATCCGGATCGCTGATGCCACGCAACTCTGCCACGATGTCGCCGCCATCCTCTGGGCCCCGGACGTATACCTCTTTCCAAGGACCCATCCACGCTTCTTCGCCGTACCGATCCCACAGTTCTCCCACGAAGTAGCGGTACTTTTCCCGCGCCGTGTCTTCCAAAATAACGGACGTGGGCAACTCCTCGGTAAAGACGGCGCTGCCAAAACCGGCCTGGCTCGGTGCGCCATAGGACACCTCCAGGGCAGACGGTGTTCCATCCTGTCGGTGCTTCATTCCAGCCATATCATTACGCTCTCTTGATTCCACCAGACCCGACACAACTGCGAACGACCCGGCAACCGGATTCGTCGATCATGATGACGGACCGGTTTGGCGCGTCCGGTGCGAGAATCGCCGAAGACTACGAACTGTCGCGGACCAGCGACGCATGCATGGCCATGGGCCGCACCTCGCCGAAGTCGGCGGCGCGCATGTCCACGAATCGCTCCGCGAAGCGCATGAAACGGTACACGTCCGCAAAGTTCGACGCGATCCCCGTCGACACGCGAATCGTGCTGGCCGTCTTGCCGCCGATCTCCTGCAGCTTCTCGTACAGCTCCATGTAGCTGACCGGCGTCTCGCTCCGGAAGCACTCCGCCATCTCTTCCTGCTGGATGTCGTGCGCGATCTCGCCTGCGCCAGGATTGCAGAAACAGCCCGTGCGCAGCGAAATGCCGTCCTCGAAAGCCATGCGCTCTGTGTGCCGGAAATCCACAGGCGCGCCGTCCGCATCATGGAAGTTGAACGAAATCGTGCCGCCTCGCGCTTCGGAGTCGATCGGCCCATAGATGCGCATCACCGGCTTGCCGTTGCTGTGCTGCAACGCCTGCATCTGGTCCAGCAACCAGCCCGTCAACGTAGCCACACGCGTGTGAATCGTATCGATGCCCACCGCGTCGATATGGCGCAGCCCGATCTCGATGGCCGGCAGCGACAGATAGCTCACCGTTCCGTCCTCAAAACCTGCCTCGCCCGGAACGAGATAGTGCCAGCCCTCGCCCTGCACGCTGACAATCGTGATCGTGCCGCCCGCGAACCAGGGCCGGCGCAGTTTCTCCAGCTTGTCGCGCCGAGCGATCAACGCGCCCACGCCCGTCGGGTAGCCGAAAATCTTGTAGAACGACAGCGGCACGAAGTCCGGCTTCACCTCGCTCAGGTCCAGCCGGTTGGTCGGCACATACGCCGCACAGTCCAGCAACACGTCCCAGCCCTTCGCCTGCGCCTCCTCCACCCATGCCTTCGCATGCTGTACGCCCGTGAAGTTCGACTGGGCGGGATACGCAAACAGATTGTTGCGCCCCGGCTGCGCACTGTCCAGATGCTCTCGCAACAACGCCTCGTCCATACGCATGTCGGACGCGCGCACGGGCAGATAGGTCACTTGGGCGCCCGCGGCTCGTGCATACTCGCGGATGCCGTTCACCGAGTTGTGGTTGTCGTACGTCAACAGATAGCGGTCGCCCTTGCCAAACGGATACGACTCGCCCACCAACTTGAGCGCGCCGCTCGTGTTCGAGGTGAAGACGACTACGTACTCGTCCTCGGGCGCATTGAAGAATTCGTGCACATAGGCGCGGGCGCTCTCCACCAACTCCGTGCTCGCCAACGACGTAGGATTGTTGGAGTGCGGGTTGCCGTAGACATGGTTGCTCAGCAGTTCCATGTGCTGGCGCACCTGCGAGTCCGCATGCAGCCCGCCGCCCGTGTAGTCCAGATAGACCTGACCCGTGCGGTCGAGCCGGCCGTATTCACGCGCGCGGCAGATCGTCGATCGCGTGCGTGGTCGCGTACTCCGGATATTGCTTCTGGAACGCGGCCAGCGCCCGCGCGTAGTGCCGTGCGTTGTATGCGGATTCCCCTGTGCCGTCGCTGCGTTCTGCCATGATGGGCTCCTTGTCAGACGTGGTCGTAACTCTGCCCGCCCCGTCCTGGCGCGGGGCGTCGCGGCCATCTGTCGCCAGTATACATGCTTGCTGCGCGCCGCTCCCAATACAAAGCCGCCGGAGCAACCCAAGGGGTCGTTCCGGCGGTCTCGGTCTCACCGCTCGAATAGCGCATGGTCCGGCGTCTACATTCTAGTCGCGCGTATCGTACGCCAGGTTCGGGCCCAACCAACGCTCCGCCTCGGCCACGGACATGCCCTTGCGCGCGGCGTAGTCCTCCACCTGGTCCCGCTGGATCGGACCCACCGTGAAATACGTCGCCTGGGGATGCGCGAAGTAGTAGCCGCTCACGGAAGCCAGCGGCGTCATGGCGCAGTTCTCCGTCAGGTGCATGTCGATGGCTTCTTCGGCGTTGAGCAGCTCGAAAATCGTGCGCTTCTCGCTGTGGTCCGGGCAGGCCGGATAGCCCGGCGCAGGACGGATGCCGCGATACTTCTCCGCAACCAACTCTTCGTTGGACAGCGATTCGTCCGGCGCATAGCCCCAGTAGTGGCGCCGAACCTCCTCGTGCAGCCACTCTGCAAGCGCCTCGGCCAGCCGGTCCGCCAGCGCCTTGACCATGATGGCGTTGTAGTCGTCGTGCGCCTGCTCATACTGCTGCACCAGCGCATCCGTACCGATGCCGGCCGTCACCGCGAACACGCCGGCGTAGTCGGCGATGCCGCTTTCGACCGGGGCCACGAAATCGGACAGACTGTAGTTGGGCCGGGACTGGCCGCGATCCGTCTGCTGTCGCAACATGTGCAACGTGGCTTCGACCTCACTACGGCCGTCGTCCGCGTACAGAACCACGTCATCGCCGGCGGAATTGGCGGGATACAGACCGAACACCGCCCGCGCGGTCAGCAACCCGCCGGCGATGATGTCCGCAAGCACCGTCTGCGCTTCCTCGAACAGCGTCGCGCGCCTGGCCGCCCCGCGCCGGGTCGCTCAGAATCTGTGGATAGACGCCCTCGCATCTCCCAGGCGTGGAAGAAGGGCGTCCAGTCAATGCGCTCCGCCAGCGTCCCCAGCGGCACGGGGTCGAGCACGTGCACGCCCAGTTGGTTCGGCCGCACAATCTGCGCCGCATCCATCTGCGCCGCATCCCAGTTCGGCGCAAACCGGCGCGCACGCGCCCTCTCCAGGTCGAGCAGCGACCGCGAATCCTGCCGGCTGCGGTGCATCTCCCGCAGGCGCTGCATACTCCTCCTTCACCTCGGCGGCGTAGGCGTCACGCGTCGCGGGATTGATCAGCTTCTCCATCACGCCCACGCTACGCGATGCATCATTGACGTGCACCACCGGCCCCGCGTACTCCGGATCGATCTTCACCGCGGCAGTGAATACGCGACGTCGTCGCCCCGCCGATCAACAGCGGCCGCTCCATGCCCAGCCGCGTCATCTCCTTCGCCACATGCACCATCTCGTCCAGCGACGGCGTGATCAGCCCGCTGAGCCCAATCACGTCGGCGTTCAGTTCCTCCGCCGCCTCCAGTATCTTTTCCGCGGGAACCATGACGCCCAGGTCCACAGATCTCATAGTTGTTGCAGCCCAACACCACGCCAACGATGTTCTTGCCGATGTCGTGCACGTCGCCCTTCACCGTCGCCATGACGATCTTGCCCACTGCGCCATTGGCGCCATTGTCGCCATTTTTCGCCTTCATCGCCTCGATGTACGGCGTCAGATAGGCCACGGCGCGCTTCATCACCCGTGCGCTCTTCACGACCTGCGGCAGGAACATCTTGCCCTCGCCGAAGAGGTCTCCCACATGGTTCATGCCGTCCATCAGCGGCCCTTCGATCACGTGCACCGGGTCGTCGGCGAGCTGCCGCGCCTCCTCCGTGTCCTCCTCGATGTAGTCCGCGATGCCGCGCACCAGCGCATAGGTCAGCCGCGCGTGTACCGGCTGCTCGCGCCATTCCAGCGACTCTGTCTTCTTCTTTCCCGCGCCCTTCACCGTCTCGGCGTAGGTGACCAGCCGCTCTGTTGCATCCGGCCTGCGGTCGAAGAGCACATCCTCCACCCGCTCCAGCAACTCTTCGGGGATGTCCTCATACACGGCCAGGGCGCCCGCGTTGACGATGCCCATGTCCATCCCCGCACGGATGGCGTGGTACAGGAACGCCGAGTGCATCGCCTCGCGCACCACATTGTTGCCGCGGAACGAGAAGGAGATGTTGCTCACGCCCCCGCTCACCTTGACGCCGGGCAGCCTCTCCTTGAGGATACGCGTGGCCTCGATGAAGTCCAGCGCATAGCGGTTGTGTTCCTCCATGCCCGTCGCCACGGTCAGGATATTCGGGTCGAAGATGATGTCCTCCGGCGGGAAGCCCACCTCCTCAGTCAGGATGCGATAGGCGCGCGTGCAGATCTCCACCTTGCGCTCCACGGTATCCGCCTGGCCCGCCTCGTCGAACGCCATCACAATCACCGCCGCGCCGTAGCGCCGGACCAGACGCGCCCGCTGCTTGAACTCCTCCTCGCCTTCCTTCAGGCTGATGGAGTTGACGACCGCCTTGCCCTGCACGCACTTCAGCCCCGTCTCCAGCACCGTCCACTTGGACGAGTCGATGACGATGGGTACGCGTGCGATGTCGGGCTCCGTCGCGATCAAGTTGAGGAAGCGCTCCATGGCCGCCTCGCCGTCCAACATGCCGTCGTCGAAGTTGACGTCGATCATCTGCGCGCCGCTCTCCACCTGCTGCGCGGCCACGCGCACGCGCCTCCTCGAATTCGCCATCCATAATCAGCCGCCGGAAACGGGCGGAACCGGTCACATTCGTGCGCTCGCCGATGTTGACGAAGTTGGTGAAGGGCGTGATCGTCAGCGGCTCCAGCCCGCTGAAGCGGGATTCGGCGTTCCGGCTGCGGCACAACGCGCGGCGGCATCTGCGCCACGGCCTGCGCGATGGCGCGAATGTGGTCCGGCGTCGTCCCACAGCAACCGCCCACGATGTTCACGAATCCGCTTCGCGCGAAGTCACCCAACACCGCCGCGATCTCATCCGGCGTCTGGTCATACTCGCCGAATTCGTTGGGCAGCCCCGCGTTGGGGTAGCAGCTTACCGGCACATCCGCTACAGTGGACAACGTCTCCAGATAGGGCCGCATCTCCTGCGCGCCCAACGCGCAGTTCAGGCCCACGGTGAAGGGCTGCGCGTGCATCACCGAATTCCAGAACGCCTCCGTCGTCTGACCGGAGAGCGTGCGCCCGCTGGCGTCGGTGATCGTGCCGGAAATCATCAGCGGCGCGGATTCGCCCCGCTCGTCGAGGAGTTCCTCGATGGCGAAGAGCGCGGCCTTGGCGTTCAGCGTGTCAAAGATCGTCTCTACCAGCAGCAGGTCTACGCCGCCGTCCAGCAAGCCGCGCGCCGCTTCCTTGTACGCTGCCTTCAATTCGTCGAACGTCACATTGCGTGCGCCCGGGTCATTGACGTCCGGCGAGAGCGACGCCGTGCGATTGGTCGGCCCCAGCGCGCCGGCCACGTAGCGGGGCTTCTCCGGCGTCTCGGCGCTGACCTCGTCGGCTACCCGGCGCGCGATGCGCGCTGCGGCCACGTTCATCTCATACGCCAAGTCCTGCATGCCCGTAATCGGCCTGCGAAATGGCGTTGGCGTTGAACGTGTTCGTTTCGATGATGTCCGCGCCGGCGTCGAGATATTCGCGGTGGATGGCGGCAATCGCGTCGGGCTGCGTCAGGCTAAGCAGATCGTTGTCGCCTTGTCAGGGACTGCGGATGGCCGGCGAATCGCTCGCCGCGGAAGTCCGCCTCCTCCAACCCCAGCCGCTGGATCATCGTGCCCATGGCGCCGTCCAGCAACAGAATGCGCTGCGCCGCCAATTCACGTATGTCAGGTTTCGTCTGTTTCATGCTTGGCCCTTTCGCCCGGAAATCACGTGGCGAGCATTATAACACTATTGCCCGAGTGGCGTACGCGGCGTTGCGCTACTGACAGCGCGCGGCGTGCCGCGTTGATTGCGTTGCTGAATTTGCGTACCGCGCGGACGCTTCAAAGACAATGGCCATAGTGCCGCTCCCGTCTAGGACAACACCGGCTTTCTCATGCCACGCTCGCGCAGCGGCCGCACTCGGCATCCAATCCCAATTGAGGAGCTTATCATGAGCAACTTCAGTCTATCGTGGAGCAAAGACCAGCCAGATCAGCTTCCCACTCGGCGGCATCGGCAGCGGCAGCATCGGCCTTGCCGGCAACGGGCGCCTCATCGACTGGGAAATCTACAACCGCCCCAACAAGGGCAGCGTCAACGGCTTCTCCCACTTTGCGGTGCGCGCCGAAAATGATGACGGCGTCATCGCCGCCCGCATCCTGCACAGCGACCTGCTGCCGCCCTATCAGGGCGAGATCAACGGGCCCACGTTCAACTCATTTGGCTGGGGTCCTCGCCGCGAATACCTGACCGGCCTGCCCCACTTCCCGACTTCCACTTTCACAGGCGAGTTTCCTATCGCCAAGCTAGCCTTCGAGGACGACGCCTTCCCGGCCGATGTCGCGTTGCAGGCCTTCAACCCCTTCATCCCCACCAATGACAGAGGACTCCAGCATTCCCGCCGCGTTCTTCGAGATCAGCCTGACAAACACGACCGATGAGCCGCTCACCTACACCGTCGCCGGCGTGCTGGGCAACCCCCTGCCGCCCAACAACATCCACAGCGTCGAAGAGAACGAATGGGGTCACGCTCTGCGCCTGGCCAGCGACGGCATGGACGCCGGGTCCACCGGCTACGGCGAACTGACCCTCGCCACCGACGCCGGCCTGGCAGACGACGTTGACGTGAGCTGGCAGCACTACTGGTTCCGGGGCGCGTGGTTCGACAACCTGGAAGTCTATTGGCACGACCTCAACGCGCCCGGCCCGTTCAAGGACCGCACCTACCCGGCCAAGCAGACCATCAACCGCAACGAAGGACTGCTGGCCGTCCACGTACCTGTGGAGGCCGGGGCCACGCGCCGTGTGCGCTTTGTCATCGCATGGAACTTCCCCAACTGCGAAAACTACTGGAACGCGCAGGCCGAAGGCGGATGGCGCAACTATTACGCCACCGTCTGGCCGGATTCGGCCGCCAGCGCCCGGTACGCCCTGGAAAACTGGCCGCGCCTGTACGCCGAGACGCTGCGCTTCAAGGACACGCTCTTCGCCTCGGACCTGCCGCCCGCGGCCATCGACGCCGTCTCGGCCAACATCTCCATCCTCAAGTCACCCACCGTTTTGCGCCTGGAAGACGGCACCTTCTATGGCTGGGAGGGCTGTCACCCGACCGCAGGCTGCTGCGAAGGAAGCTGCACCCATGTCTGGAACTATGCGCAGGCGCTGCCCTTCCTCTTCCCCAAGCTTGAGCGCTCCGTCCGCGACCGCGGACTACACCTTCAACCTGCGCCCGGACGGCGGCATGCCCTTCCGCCTGCAACTGCCCATCGGCTCCGCGCCGTGGGGCTTCCGTCCCTGCGCGGACGGCCAGTTCGGCGGCGTGCTCAAGACCTATCGCGACTGGAAGATCAGCGGCGACACCGAATGGCTGCGCGGGCTATGGCCCGCGGTGAAGCAGAGCATCGAATATCGCCTGGAGCCCGGACAACATCGACCGCTGGGACCCGGACAAGTCCGGCGTGCTCACCGGACGTCAGCATCACACGCTCGACATGGAGCTATTCGGACCCAACTCCTGGCTCACCGGCATGTACCTCGGCGCACTCAAAGCCGGGGCCGAAATCGCCGCACACCTGGGCGACACCGACGCCGCAGACGAGTACCGCGCCATCTTCGAGCAAGGGCAAAGCCTGGGCCGACGAAAACCTCTTCAACGGAGAGTACTACTACCAGCAGATCGACCTCTCCGACAAGGGCATCGTCGAGTCTTACGAGGACGATCTGGTCATCCAAGGCGGCTCTGCGCTACAGGCCTACTGGACCGAGGAGCACAAGGAGATCAAGTATCAGATCGCCGAGGGCAGCAGTATCGACCAGGTGCTGGCCCAATGGCACGCCAGCCTCTACGGTCTGGGCGACATCTTCGACCCGGAGCAAGTGCGCAAGGCCAGCGCCGCCATCTACAAGTACAACTTCATCCCCGTCATGCGCGACGCCTACAACCCGGACCGCATCTACTGCCTAAACGACGAGAGCGGGCTCGTCATCTGCGCTTGGCCGGAAGACGCCGTCAAGCCCGTCATCCCCGCGCCCTATTCCCAGGAGACGATGAACGGCTTCGAATACTCCGCCGCCATCCACATGATCATGAACGGGCTGGTGGACGAAGGCATGCGATGCGTCGAAGCCATTCGCATGCGCTATGACGGCGAGCGCCGCAACCCGTGGAACGAGTTCGAGTGCGGCAGCAATTACGCCCGCTCCATGGCGTCGTATGCTCTGCTCAACGCCTTCTCCGGCTTCGAATTCGATATGGTGCAACGCAGCACTCGGCTTCAACCCCATCCGCACGGACGACGGTCGCTTCCGCTGCTTCTGGTCCCTCGACTCCGGCTGGGGCGAGTTTGGCATGGGCCCCGGCCGCGTCGAAGTCCGCGTGCTCTACGGCGCCCTGGACCTCCAAAGCCTGCGTCTGCCCTTCCTGGACGGCGGCGACATCCAATCCGTCACCGTGGACGAGGAGCCCGCAGACTATGTGTTTGAAGACGGCGTCCTGACGCTGGAAAGCATCGCCGAACTCAAGGAGGACGGCATCCTGCGCATCAACAGCATTCCCCGCTAGGACCGTTCGCCACGGGGCGCTTGTAGGGTGAGAAATGTATCACCCTACAAGCGCCCCGTGCGTTGTCGCAGTCAAGGCCCGTGTGCGCCGGGACATCCAGCGCCCCGGCTGCCCCCATGTGTCATGGCATGTCCGGCGCCGCCTGCCGCGGGGCGCACAATCGCTGACGCTCAAACCGGCCCAATTCCAGAATCTGACCGCGCCATCGGCGAAAATCGGCCGAATCAGGCCCGATCAGCGTCCCGAGTGTCTGCCTGCGGATCCCACTTGCCTTCGTCACATGGGTGCAGCGGCGCTGACAGAATGCCCGAACCACGCCGTCTGCACGGCTCAAGAATCACAGTCCAAGTCACATGCCAAGGCCGACGCCGCCAAGGAGAACATCCATGATCGATCCCGGCCTCGCCAACAAGACCGTCCTCATCACAGGCGCCAACCACGGAATCGGCGAAGCTGCGGCACGCGCCTTCGCCGCCCAGGGCGCTAACGTGTTCCTCACCTACTATCACCCGCCCACGCAAGAATCGCCCGGACGCCTGGCCGCGCTGCGAACGTCGACCGTCGGCGGACCCGAACTCTACCATGCTATGGCCATGCAGCCCGTGGAGACCGTGCTAGACGCCATCCACGCTGCCGGCGGCAGAGCCGCGGCCCACGCTGCCGACCTGGGTAACGCCGCCAATATCCCGAACCTTTTTGGCTGCTGCGAGTCAGCGTTCGGACCGGTCGACGTTCTGGTATGCAACCACACCTACTGTGTCGACGAGACCTTCGACCCGAGCGAGGTAACCACCGAGGGCTTCCCGATCTCCCTCGTCTCGCAACCCGTCATCGACGCTCACTTCGCCGTCAACGCCCGCGGCGTGGCCCTGCTTATGCGCGAGTACGTCACCCGCTTTCTCGACCGCGGCGCAAGCGACGGACGCATCATCAACATCAGCACGGACGCGGCCCACGCCCACCCGCGCAACGTGAGCTACGCGGCCAGCAAACACGCTATCGAATCCTACACGCGGTCCGCCGCCGTAGAACTCGGCCGCTACGGCATTACCGTCAACAACGTCGCGCCCGGCCCTGTGCAGACCGGCTACATCACCCCGCAAGCCGAACGGGAGATCGCCGCGGGCACACCGTTGGGTCGCGTCGGTCTCCCCGCCGACATCGCCGACGTCATCCTCTTCGTCGCATCTGACCAGGCGCGTTGGTTGACCGGCCAGCTTCTGTACGTGGGCGGCGGCTGGCGAATCCCCCAGTGAACGCACCCCCCAATGCATCTGTTGTGTGACCAATTCGGCACGATGCCCATGGTGGGGACGAGGAATCTCTTGTTTCCACAATTAAGTTCGCCAATAGGTATCACGTTTGTCGATTTTCTTTGTCGATTTATGTTGTTCTAGGCTACATAAGTAGCACTAACAATTAGGCATCTACGTCCGCTGCCTGCGGCTATCTTCCGACTGCGCCGCCATTCCCAGCCGCGTGTGGCGCTGCCCCGCAGTTCTACATGGCTCTGCTACCCGAGAATCGGATGTCTGCGTCGCAACTCACGCCAAATGCGGTATACTAGTACCGTCACGGCAACGCACCACCATTGCCTGCAGACATTGCTTCCCAGCGCCGCCGGTGATCGCGCGTGCCGCCAGTTGAGAAAGCAGACCCATGACAGACACGGCCACAACCCTCAATCAGGCGCTCCTTGAGGCGATGGACACCTACGCCGCTCGCACCTGCTTCTACTCCAAACAGGAGCGGATGTTCCAGGGCATGTCGTTTCGCTACGCCCGCACCCAGGCGTTCCGCCTCGCCGCCTATCTCCGCCGTCGCGGCCTGACGGATGGTGACCGCATCGCCATTCTCGCCACCAACCGCGTGGAATGGCTGATTGCCTATGTCGCCGGTCACTTCGCTGGGGTAGTTGCCGTCCCCGTACGCACGTCGCTGCCCGATGAACGAATCATCGAAGTCGTCTCAGACTGCGGCGCCTCACTTGCCATTGTCGGCGACGAGAACCACTGCGGCATGCTGCAATCTCACGGCAAAGAGCTCCCGAACCTGCGTACAGTTCTCATCATGGACGACTGCCCGGCGGACGGCAGACTCTCGTTCTCGCTGGGCCCAATACTCGCTGAGTCCATCCCTGCCGCTGAAGAGGAAGCGGTTCGCGAACTGGCCGCAGCCGCA
Organism: uncultured Chloroflexia bacterium; assembly: GCA_963752485.1. Classification (GTDB taxonomy): domain Bacteria; phylum Chloroflexota; class Anaerolineae; order Caldilineales; family Caldilineaceae; genus JASGTU01. The sequence goes on along the minus strand of CAVVYP010000002.1, from coordinate 90,731 downwards.
TCCCCAGCGTCTCTGTCCGTCATCCACTACACCACCGGCGCTGACGGACGCATGCGCGGCGCACTGTTCAATCAGGGGCAGGAACATATTGCGCTCCAGTCGATGGCCGAGTGGTTCCCGCTCGATCGCGACGACCTGGGCTTCTCAACGCCCCATCTCTTCAGCGAGCTACCGGTCTTGCACGCGTCGTTGCACTACATCCTGTCCGGCGTTCCCAATGCGATTGCGCCCGGCTTTGAGACTTCCTTCGAAGACCTCCAACGCATCAGCCCCACCGTCACGCTGACCAGTCCCTACGAGTTCGAACACATCTTCCTGCACATCATGCAGACCGTCGAAGAGCTGCCCAGAAGCAGCCAGGACGTCTTTCGTTGGGCGCTGGAGGTCGGCAAGCAATTCCATGCTGCAGGTCTCACAGCCTCTGCGGAATTGCGCGAAAGCTACCGCCGTGCAGACATGACCTTCTTCGCCAATATCCGTGGCACCATGGGCGGACGGCTCAACCGTCTCTACTCTGCGGGTGCGCCTCTTCTGGACCCGTGGCGCGACTTCGCCGAAGCCATCGGTCTCTCGCCCCTGGATGTGTACAGCGTCACGAGCGCTGGCGGAATCCCGGCGGCCAGCCGCAGGAACGCTCGCCAGCATGGCTCCTGTGGTCGCATCGCACCCGGATTCCAGATTCGGATCGCCGACGACGGCGAGGCGCTCGTGCGCGGCGACACTGTCTTGCTAGGCCTTTGGAATGACTCGGACGGGACCGGAGATGACCTCGTTGACCCCGACGGTTGGCTCCACACCGGTGACCTGGGCCGTTTCGACTCCGAGGGGTTTCTCTTCCTCACCGGGCACAAACAATCGCCTTTGCTTCTCGCCACCGGCCGCAAAGTTCAGTCCGGCCTCATCGAGAAACGGCTCACGAGCAGCCAGTTTATCGCCCAGGCCGCCGTGTGCGGAGAAGGACGCCGCTACCTCGCCGCGCTCATCGTTCCGGACTACGCTGTGCTGGAAGACCAACTCTCCAAGGAAATCGAACGCGAGAAAGCTGTGTCCGCCGGAGACCGCGTGACCGCCGCCGAAGCCGGCCCCGAAACACGCACCGATGCCGGACGTGGGCAAACCCGTCTGCGCGACGCACTGTCGCCGGACCATCCCGCCGTCCGTGAGGCCGTGGATCGCGTCGTCCAGTCGGTCAACGCCTCCCTGGATCGCTGGGAACAGCTCGAACGCTATACCATCATCGGCGAGCCGTTCAAGGACCGCGACGGCAACCTCATCGCGGATCCCGGCCTCCAGCATACCGAGCTCGCCGCCGCCTACGCCGATGAGTTTGCGGCCTTGTATCCCTCCGCCACGCCATTCCAGGATCGCGAGGTGACCCACGTCGAGCTGGAACCGGAACACCTGCGCCAGCTTCTCGAAAAGGAAGGCATCCTCGACGCGTGGATGAATGACGCCGGCATCGGCTTCCTCTTCGACCTGGCCCGCGCCAAGCAGATCGACGCGCCTTCCATGGTGCACATCTGCGAGACAGTCGCCGCCATCGCACAGATGCACAACGAGGAACAGCCGCTATCCACCGCGTTCGTCGTCGGCAACCCGGCCAAGATCGCCCGCGTATTGCCCGAGTGTATGCTCCAGTTGCGCCAGTACGATCACATCCGCCGCATGCGCCGCGCCGTAACCACGCTTGCACGCATCGTCAACGGTCAGGTCTTGGCCTATGCCGTCGACACGCACGGCTTCGTACGCGGCATCCACCGGCTCGGCATACAGCTCGAGGATTCCGCCAATGAACTCACCGGCGCGCACTACCGCCGCCACGCAGCCATCAGCCGCCAATGCGACGCCGTCGTATTCTCCATTCCGCCCGGCGGCCGGCAAGTGCGCGTCTTTGCCGATGGCCAGCTCGCGGGACGCTACGCCAACGGCGTGTGGCTGGCGGAAAGCACGGCCCATATCGACGCCGCCTTGGCCACGCTGGCCGAATCCAAGTCATACGACCTGGAACTCATGCGCCGCCTGCTCCGCTGCGCCTTCCGCATGTCCGAACGCAACCAGGGCGCCATCTTCATGGTCGGTGACGCCGACGCCATTCTCGCCCGCTCCGACCGCCCTGTGATCCAGGACATGGCAACGCTTGTCACGGCGCCCCTGGACAACCTTGCGGACGAAGAGATCATCAACTTCGCCAAGCAGGACGGGGCCATGGTCATCGACGCCGAAGGCAACCTGCTGCAGCGCCATGGTGCTGCTGCGCCCCGCCGCCTCCACACGTGCGCAGGTGAGTCCCGGTACCGGCGCCCGCCACAGCAGTGCAGCCAAAATGTCCGCCGAGACCAACTCCGTCGCCATTACCGTGTCCCAGGACGGCCCCATCGCCGTCTTCGACAACGGCGTGCGCGTGCTTTCTCTGTAGCGAGCACTAGAGTTCGAGGGGTTCAAGAATTCGGCGCAGACCGGCCCGCGGCGCTACGGCCTAGTCAATCGTGAGGGAATAGCCTGCGCCACAATCGACGCGGCTTCCCGGTCTGGGCGCCACGCGCACGAAGTGCGTGCCGTCGTCCGGCGCCGACCACGCAAGCTGAACCGGTCCGCCGTCGACACTCTCCGCCGATGCCAACCTGGTCAACCCATCGAGCCCGTAGATCTCTACCGCCAGCGCCACGCCGTCCGCAATCTCATCCACGCCCACGCGGATGCCCTGCCCGCGTACCGCGTCGAAGCGTATCCAGTCTTCGTCCGATTCCAGATCGAACAGACGCTGCAGCGACGGGTCACCCGGCTCGATGTAGGTAGCGGCGAAGTACCCGTCGTCCGGCTCCAACTGGTCCCCGCCGCACAACAGAGGCGCCTGCACATCGAACTGGCCCATGCGGTCGGAAGCCGCGCGCACACGTGCGCCGTCCTGCGCGACCACGGTCGGTAGCGACTGCCAACGCTGTGCGTCCTCATCCCATCGTTGTACGACCGCCCGCTGTAGATCCATGTGACGCCTGTCAACGGCGTCCAGCTCGACCACGATCTCTAGCGGAAGCGCCAGCGCGGCATCCTGCAGTTCGTCCACCGAAGCCGTCTGCGCCGCCGGTGCGTACCAGTCCAGCAGACCCAGCCGGAATGTGTGACCCAGGCTGCGCATGGCGTCATCCGGCGCAGCTGCAGCCGCCCCAGGGTCCAGCTCCAGACGTACCTGCCCGGCCAGTGCGCCGGGCGGCACGTTCACCATGATGGACCCGGTCAGATCGCGCAGTGTCGCCCCGTGGTCGCCGAACAGGAGTTTCTCCACCTTCGGATGCTCGTTCCACATCCAGCGGCTCACCGCCCCGGACTCGGCCCCCGCCCACGGGTCCGGTTGCTGTCCGGACCAGCCGAACGGGTCCACGGCCACATCCTGCGCTTCCCCGTCCCACTTGCCGTTGCCGTCATCCTGGTGCACAGCAAAATGTAGGTGAGCGCCAAAGCTGTTCCCTGTGCTGCCCAGGACGCCGAGCGCGTCATCCTCGTCCACCCTGGCGCCAAGCTCCACTCCCTCACTCCGGTTTATCGAAGCCAGGTGCGCATAGCGGGTGAAGAAGCCGTTGTCATGCGCCACGATCACCTCGTTGCCGTAGCCGCTGTTACACCAGCGCTCACCCGATCCGCATCCCTCGAAAACGCTCGCCACAGTCCCGGGCGCGGCAGCGTGCACCGAGAGCGGCTCATACGCCGAAGTCGCCGGTTTCGGGTCCCGATACGGAAAATCCGTCCCGTCATGTCCGTCATAGCAGCGGCGCTCATAGCAGCCCAACACGTCATTGAAGAAACCGGAATCGCGCTCGCGCCCGTCCCACAGACGCACGGCACTGTTCTTGGACTTGTCCGGCGCATCGTGGTCGAACCAAGCGTCCACCCAACCGCCCTCGTCCGAGTCGCGCAGAGCCTGCAGAAACTCGGATGTCGAGAACTCGCCGCCGAATGGCAGCGCAAGAAACGCCAGGCGGCCGTTGCCGTTCGTGAGCGCCCTGAAGTCGACGTCATCCGTATCTGCCACCACGCTCACGGTGCGCCGAGCGGGCGCGAAGCTCGTCTCCTCCTGGCTCGGAACAACCGTGTACGTCCCGCCGGTCACGTTCTTCAGCGTGTACCGCCCGTCCTCGTCGGTCACAGCCCGGTGAGGGCCTGCCCCCACCAGAACGTCCGCTACGGGCCGATTCTTTCCGTCAAGGACACGTCCTTGCACCGTGTACGAAGGCGGGTCGGCTCGCTCCAGTGCATAGACCTGCGCATGCACCGGCGCCTCGCCGGCCACGAGATTGGATGCGCGGCGACACGTACGTCACCAAGCGCCCGCCCGCGGTCAGCGCCGGCGGCCCCAATGAATCGTCATTCGCCTCCACACCTTTCCAAGCGCCCGTTACGCCGACGGAGGCGCGCCCCGTATGCCGCGTAACCCGGTCAAACACAAAGACATCATCCGCGTCATTGCTGTCGCCGCCAACCAGGTTTGTGGCAGCAGACGCAAATGCAACGTAGCGTCCTTCCAGCGAAATCGCCGGCGCATACGAATCGCGATTTCCCGGCGTCCCCGCCGAGTTCAGCGAAACGCGCTCCATCGCGCCACTCGGTATGTCGTAGAGGAAGATATCGGCCGCGCCGTTTACGTCGTCAGCGACCAGGTTGGCGGCGTGTGACGCGAACACGACTGTGCGCCCATCGCCGGACAGCGCGGGCGAATACGAGTCGCCGTCACCTGCGCTGCCGTCCGTCGCCGTTGAAATGAGTTGCGTCCGGCCTGTCCGCCGATCGTGCACATGAATCTGACTGTTCTGAACCGGATTCGCAGTCGCGCCATCCAGGTTGCTGGCTTGCGAGGCAAAGGCAACCACATCCCCACCGGCGGACAGCGCAGGGTCACGCGAGTCTCTGTCGCCCTGCGCCCCGTCTGAGGCGACGGACACGCGCGTGGTCTGCCCCAGAACGGCATCGTAGACAAAGACGTCCTGCCGGCGATTTGTGTCCAGGTCCACCAGGTTTCCCGCCTGCGAATGGAACGCGATCACCGAGCCGTCGGCCGAGATGGCGGGACGCGCACCGGAACGGCTGTCGCCCGAGCGATCATTGGCTTGCGAACCGACCGGCGACCGCGACACGCGTTCAATTGTTCCCGCGGCGCGGTCCCACACGAATACATCCTGCACCGCATTCGTGTCGCCCGGCGTCAGATCGCCGGCCCACGAATAGAACGCCACATAGCGCCCGTCCGCGGAGACAGCCGGCCCGCTCGACCAACCGTCGCCGGCCGCGCCATCCGGATTCGCCGACACTAGCACCGTCTCGCGCGTGGCTGTGTCATAGAGAAACACGTCGTCCAACCCGTTGTTGTCGTTGGCGGCGAGGTTATCTGCCGAGGACGTGAACGCAATCATGCGCCCGTCCACAGACATGGATACCGCAGACGCTGGACCATTGCTTGGTTCGCCGCCGGGCCCCTGTGACACGCGCCATGTGGAGACCAGTTCGCGGCTCACCACAACATCAGGATTGCCAAGATCGGGATCGCCAATTTCAGTCGCCGGGCTGCCGGCAGTGGGCGTGGGCGACGCGGATGCCGCCTCTAGCGTCACCGCCGGTTGGGCCGTGGGCGCGGACGGCTCCTGTGAGACCTGCTCGCCGGCGCCGGCTGGCCGACCCGGCCAGGGCAAACTGCAGGCCGTCGCAAAGAGGAGGACGCAGAGCGCGCCCGCAGCCGCAGCTGCCCGCAGACCTGCGCGGCCATCTGTCCGACCGGTCATGCCGCCCGAACTTGTTCTCAGCAATCTCATGGGAATTGGACTACGTCTTCGCAAGGGTAGGTGAATCGATGGCGGCGCGGCATGTGCGGCGAATACGCCGCCTGTCCCGCCTTCGTTACGTCGCAGCTACTGAAGCCACAGACCGCCGTCATTCGCAGCAGTCTCGGCAATCGCAACCAAAGCGTGGGGGCCCTCCAGACCAAAAAGAAGCGGCAAACTGCCCTCTACGCCATGCACCGTCTGCCACACGCCTCGGTGCGCGTCGTCCGCCCACAGCGCTACCAGGAACTCCTGCAACGACTCGACCGTCCGCGCCGATGGCGTTGCGCTTGCGTCACCGTTCGGTTCAGCGATAGCGTCTGTCCCGGCCTGCGTGGCGGATTCCGGCACAGAGTCCTCCGGATCCGCCTCAGGCGCACCTTCCGGCTCATCCTCCTGCACAAACGGGCGTCCGTTTGGACCGGCGCCCGTTGCCGTCAGCATCCCTGCCAGCAGCGTAGAGGCCTTGCGCACGTGTACCGAGTGTTTATCCCCCGTACTGCCGGCAAGCGCATCCGCAAGCTGCGGCAGCATGGCGACGACCTGTTCGGTGTGCCCCGCCTCCAACAGCGGCGCCAGCATTCCGTCGAGATAGAACGAGATCAGCGCCTCGCCGTCCAGCAACACGGGCGCCCAGCGACGCAGTTGACCGTAGAGCTCCTGAAGTTCGTCGGTCCAGGCCATGTCGCGTTCCAGCAGCGCGCGCAGCCGAATACGGTTGTCACGCAGCGCGTCGTCCGTCCACCCTGACCGCATCATGCGCCGTAGCCGTTCTCCAAACGTCGCCGGTTCATCGTGCCGTTGCTCCAGCAGGTAGAGCGCCATGTCGGGTCGCCCGTAGTCGAGGTATACCTCCGCCACTCCCCAAATCGTGGCGCGTTCGGGGTTTCGACCGGCATAGTCCTTCAGCCAGACCAGCGCCTTGTCCACCTGCTCCTTGGCCTGGTCGCCATTGTCCACTTCCAACAGGGCGCGTACCAGCGAGATCACGCCTTCACTGCGCGTGGGGTCCGCCGGCGAAATATAGTCGACTACATCCACCGCATACTTCAAGGCGCCCAGGCCGACCAGCGTCGCCGTTGCGCCCGCCGCGGTCCAGCCGTCGCTTTGCACGGCCAGCTCCGCCACGCGGTTGGCGAGTTGTACCCGCTGCTCGCGAGAAAGCTGGCGCACCGGCGCGGACCCAATCGCCTGCTGCAGCGTGTAGACCTGAAAATCCACATCCGGATTGGCATTGGGACGCGTCACCTGGCGCAGGAAGTGCGGGTCGCCCGATGTGGACATCATGCCGGTCTCGCGTCGCGCCTCTTGCACATTGGCCATCGTCGTCACCTGCGCCAAGACGTCCGTGATCATGCCCGCCTGGCCGAAGGCAATGGCGGCCAGACGCCGGCTGTTCAACGAACTGAGCGTCGCATACTGGAACGTCTCCACGCACTTGCGCAACAGGCGCGCCGATCGGCGCGGCAACTCCGCGTTGTGCGCGCTTGCGCCCAAATTGGTGACGATCTGGTGCAGGAACTGAGCTCCGGCTTCCTCGTGGCGCCGAATAGAAGTCGTAATAAGGTAGCTCGTCAACGGATGCAGGCCGACTGCGCTGATCGTCTCCGCCAGCAATGCCCGCGACTCGGCGCGCAGAATCGCCATGTCCCAGCCGCGGCGAATCTGGTCCAGCCGCTCAAGACAGGCGAACGCCGTCGAGTGGTCGCCAATGTGGACCGCGCTCGCAGCCGCCAGCAAGAGCCGCTCCGTCTGACGCGGATCATCCGACACGACCCACGAACCGAACAGCTTCACGCGCAGCGCTTTCAACTCCTGCGCCACCAAGGCGCTCAGCGCCGGGTCGTCGTGCGCCCGCTTCGCCAGCCGATACAGCGCCTGCACGGTCGCCAACGGATTGCGCATCTCCTGCAGCGCGGCCACCGTAACGCGTCTTCGCCTGCCCCCTGGTCCGCCAACTCCTGCCAACTGCGCTGCATCAGCCATGAGTCCGGCTGCCAAATGCTCCGTTCCTCAGCCGCCGTGCCGGACTCGTCCGGCGCCACGTTGGCGGCAATCTGCAGGAACTCGATGGCGCGCGCGGCCAACGGCGTGGGCACGGTCGACGTGGCGCCTACGCCATCGCGCCCCGCTTGCGACTGCAGCGCCGCCAAGCGAGGCGCCGTCCTGGGTGACTTCACTCTGTGATTGCGTTTCGACGTCTAGTACCGCCAAAGCCCGTTCCCTATCCCATCAATAGCCATGCCAAGAGCAACGCGATTACCGCCAGTCCGGCCACAACCAATATCACCCCCACAGTCGAAAGCCGTCTCGCGCCGATCACCTGGCGACCGTGGGCAATGTGAGCCGCGCTGCCTCGATCCAGTACATCCGGATTGTCATGCGCCGCGCCTTGCACCTCGCGCAGCCACCACGCCCGGTTGCAGAACGCCCACGCACCCAAGTCGCTCGCCCGCACGAGGGATCGATCCTTCGCCACGGCGTCGCCTACTCATCGCCCGATGGTGCATCGGCCGCCGCCGGTCTCATCATCGTCCGCCGCTCCGGTCACCATCCCCTCGTCGATTGCTTCCAGGCCCAGCCGCTGCTCAAACTCACGCAATGAGTCCCGCATCTGGTCCTGGCGAATGCCCATCGTCAAGTCTCCGCGCGTGCGCTCCAGCACATTGCGGAGCACGTCCGTGTTGCGTCGCAGCCCGTTCGTAATCGAGTCCGGAAAGTCGACCGTAATCAAGAGGCTGTACACGTCGTCCATGAAGGCCAAGTACGGTTCCGCTTCCACTACCTGGCCGCGACGCATCAAGTCCAGCACGAAACGGCGCATCTCCGTGGCCGCCTCGCTCATGCCGCGCAAATAGGCGGCCCCGGTGACGTAGAGATCCTCCGGCATGGGCGGCTCGACGCCGCGCACAACCGAGTACACCAGATACGCCTCCACCAGTTCCTTGAGCGCGTCCTGTGTATAGCCGGCGTGATAGAGCGCAGGATAGCGCACGAGGGGCTCCACCATCTCCAGCCCGGCAACGCGCGCCTCCTCCAACATTGCATCGGCCTTGTCCCATTCGTGCCGGTGGATGGCGCGGATGCCCGTCGCACACAGCCGGATCAACGCTCGGCTCCGGTTCAGCGTCTCATCGCGCATCGCGTTCATGGCGGTGAACTCGTCGCGAATGCTCTCCACGATGTTTGTCAGGCTTTCGCTGCCTTCGACCTGTATGTCAGCCATGAAAATCCGATCCAGTCTGTTGTCGAGATGGGGCACACGCCTCCTGCGATTATAGCCCAACGGCCGCGCCGTCGCCAACCATACGCGGGACGCCGAGGGAAGAAATGGGAACGCCGGCAGTCGCTCAATGAACTGCGGGCGCTGATTCCTCGACTGGCCGTACCCTGGCCCAATTTCGAGTCTCAGCAATGGCTTGTCCAATCATCACCGATCAGCGTCCCTATCGCGCATCAGCGCGCCGCTAGAGCTCGGACGGTCGCTCGTCTGTACGCAGTTCGAGCCACGCCATCACCTCCGGCGCAAACTTCACCTCGCTCGCCGCCAGATTCGCCGCAAACTCCTCTGACGTACGGCTGCCGATCAGGGCGAAGATGTTCATCGGCGCGTTCATGACATAGGCCATCGCCACTTGCGGCACACTCATGCCCTTCGCCGTCTGCCATCTCCTGCACCCGATCCAGCCGCTGGAAGTTCTCCTCCACCGCGTACGAATTCACTACGAGCTTGTCGAAATAGTCCTCCTTTTCAGCCAGGTTCTCGCGATTGAATCGCCCGCTGAAGAACCCGCCCGCCAAGCTGGACCAGGTGAAGAGCGGCAACTGCGTCCCTTCGTACCACTGTCGTTCACCCTGCCCCGCCGGCCCGCCGATACTCACGCAATTCGGCCACGGCGGATTCACCTGCACCGCCAAGCTGAAGTTGGGGCTACTGGCCGCGAAGCCTTCCAGCCCGTGCTCCACCGCATAGGCATTCGCCAGGCGCACGCGCTCTGCACTCCAGTTCGAGCCACCGAACGCATTGATCAGTCCGGCCCGCTTGTGCTCGTTCAAAACCTCGACAATTGGCCCCACCGGCTGGCTGGGATCGTCGCGGTGCAGGAGGTACAGGTCGATGTACTCGAACTGGAACCGCGCCAGCGAGTCGTGGATGTCCGCCGTGATATCGAACGGCGTGACGCGTTGCCGGTCCTGGTTATGATGCGCGCCTTTGCCGAGGACGACAATTTCGTCGCGCAGACCGCGGTCGCGCACCCATCGGCCGAACGTACGCTCCACATCTCCGCCCCCGTACACGTGCGCCGTATCGAATATATTGCAGCCCATGCCGTGGATCGCATCGAGCAGGCTGAAACTCTCCTCCAACCGGTCCGAACCCACCATCATGGTGCCCTGCACGAGCCGCGAGATCGGCTTGTCGATGCCGGGAACAGTGCCGTATTGCATTGAGCGCTCCTCTATGTCCTGGTTCACGTCTAGATCCCGATCACGTCTATGTTCTGATTCGCGTTCCTCGTGGGAACGAAACTAGCTCCTCCGTACGAGCATCGATCCTACTTGAACGCTTGGCTGCGGCCAAACCTCTGTTGCTGTGCACACTGTATGCCCATCCGACAACCGGCAAGCGCTCAGGGATCGGCGTCGCGCCGCATGGCGAGTAGCCATACCGGCTGCTGCAACAGCGTGCGAGCTAACCAGGTGAACGCCAGCCCGATCCGGAATAGGCTGCGCATTTCCGCGGGCAGGTCGCCGTGGTCGACTACGCGGAACCCAAACGGTTCGTAGTACGCCCGCATCTTGCTGTCGCACATCAAGTGCACCACGCCAACGCTCCCGCCGATCAGCGCATGCATGAGGGCCCTGCCGATCCCGTTGCCTTGATGGGCCGGCGACACTGCGATCGACGCGAGTTCCGCGCTGCCGTCTCGATGTGGACGAAGCTGCCCGCAGCCAACCAGACCGCGCGTATCCTCGGCCACGATGAAGTTCCGCCAATGCAAATGCAGCGGGTTGAGGCCCGCCTCGCGGATCATCAAGCGGATGTCAGATTGATCGCTCGCCGCCGCCTGGCGGAGGAATACGTCCATATACTTGCATGCCCGTTTCCGTCGACCCGGCGCAACGCGCGACGAGAATCCTGCGCCATTCGTGCGCACGCCGGCCGCGAGCCCAGTCAGGCCGCCGCACCGGCGTCGTCCATGATACAATACCTTCGACGGAACGCACTTGGCGGAATCGGCTCCACGGACTTTCACACTATGGCGCTCGACACAGAACTCGAAAAGAAGATCATCGACGCCATCGTCGCCGCTTTCCCCGATGTGCAGGCCATCTATCTATTTGGCTCCTACGGCACGGAAGACGAATGGCCCAGCAGCGACGCCGACATCGCTATTCTGTTGCCGCCCGACCAGGCCAAGGAAGTCCGCGTGCTGGCCATGCACCCGCTGCGCGCCGAACTGGAGTCCATCGTCCATCGCGACGTCGACCTGATCAACCTGCGCCGCGTCTCTACGGTCTTTCGCAAAGAGATCGTCTATGCCGACCGGCGTATCTACACCCGCGACGCCTACGCTGCCGACGAGTTCGACATGCTCACGCTTTCGTATTATCAGAAGCTCAACGAGGAGCGGGCAGAAATCATCCGCGCTGGCCTCGAATCAGGGAGGTTTGTCGGTCAATGGAAGACATCGTCCTGAGTAAGAAGGAAAGCATAGAGCGCTGTGCGCGACAGGTAGAGGAATACTATGCGCTCCCCCGACAACTATCCTTCGAGAGGGACTTCCTCGTCCAGGATGCAATCGCTGCGAACCTGCAACGCGCCTGTGATTTGTGCATTGACCTGGCGAACCACACCATCAAGGTCAAAGAAACTCGGACTGCCCAAGGACTCCAAAGAGAGCTTCACGATCCTGGGTCGGGAAGGCGTTATCCCAGTCGAAATGGCGAATGGGCTCGAGGCCATGGTCGGCTTTCGAAACATTCTCGTGCACCAGTACAAGGACATCGATTTGGACCTGATGGTGGAAGTCATCGAAGATCATCTCGACGATCTCGTCGCCTTCACCAATATGATCGTCGCCGCCTTTGGCGCAGAGATGAACTGATGCGCATGACAGTGATGCCTATGTGGCGGACTCAGAAATGACCTATACCCTGCTCCTCGACACCTCCAGCCTCATGTACCGCGCCTTCTTTGCCCTACCCCAGACCATCGCCACCGGCGACGGCCGGCCCGTCAACGCCGTCCACGGCTACCTGGACATGACCGCACGCCTCCTGCGCGAATACGCGCCCGACGAGCTCATCCACGTGTACGACGCCGACTGGCGGCCCGCCGCGCGTGCGGACGTCTACCCGCCCTACAAAGCCGACCGCCCCGACGAGCCGGAGACGCTGACGCCGCAGTTCGCCTGGCTGCCGCAGATGCTGGACACGCTGGGCATGGCACAGGCGCAGGCCCCCGGCTGGGAAGCCGACGACGCCATCGGCAGCCTGTGCGCAGCAGGCGCGCCCGGTGACGCCTTCGACATCATCACCGGCGACCGCGACCTGCTCCAACTCGTGCAGAACGGGGACGAAGGCTTCCCCACCGTGCGCCTTCTCTTCACCGTGCGCGGCGTCTCCAATTTGGAGGCCTTCGATGCGGCAGCAGTGCAAGCCAAGTATGGCGTCCCACCGCAACGGTACGTCGACTTTGCTACTTTGCGCGGCGACCCGTCGGACGGGCTGCCCGGCGTGGCCGGCATCGGCGAGAAGACCGCTGCCCGCCTGGTCAACCAGTACGCGTCGCTGCATGACCTGGTCGCCCACGCCGATGACCTGACCCCGCGCCTCGCCGCCAATCTGCTCGACGCAGGCGATTACCTGGCGGCCATGGAGAAAGTCGTACCCATCCGCCGCGATGTGGCGGTCCACGTCTCCCGTCCGGCTGCCGACGCTGAGAGCCGATCGCGCCTTGCCGGCGAACTGGGCTTGGGCGGTCCGGCCGAGCGACTGAGCCAGGCTATACGCGGCGAGTAGTCCTATGCCTCTCCCCTCCGCACCATGACGCTCGAGCGCATCCTTCAGGATTTCCGCGCCGACGCGCAGTTCATGGCCAACGTCGCTGCGTGGCAGACGATCCACGCGCAGCCGGCGAACTTCGCACCCGTCCCCGGTGCGCTCGGCCCGATTTTGCGCGCTGCGCTGCACGCACGCGGCGTCCGCGATCTCTATTCGCACCAGACGCAAGCCGTCGACGCCGCGCTCGCCGGCCGCCACTTCGTGGTGGTCACCCCTACGGCCAGCGGCAAGACGCTCTGCTACAACCTTCCCATCCTGCATAGCATGTTGCAGGAGCCGGATGCGCGCGCCCTCTATCTCTTCCCAACAAAAGCGCTGGCCCAAGACCAGCTGGCGGAGCTGAACGCATGGGTCACGGCCATTGAAGGCGCGTCCGCGGGCGCCTCACCCGACCTTCACGTGGCGACCTACGATGGCGACACGCCTTCCTCGCGCCGCTCCGGTATCCGCAACAGCGCCCGCCTGCTTCTCACCAACCCGGACATGCTGCACACGGGCATCCTTCCTTATCACAACAATTGGGAGCCCTTCTTCAGCCGTCTGCGCTATGTAGTGCTGGACGAGCTGCACACCTACCGCGGCGTCTTTGGCAGCCAGGTCGCCAACGTCCTGCGCCGCCTGCGACGCATCTGCGACTTCTACGGCAGCAAGCCCCACTTCATCTGCACGAGCGCCACCATCGCCAACCCGGCCGAACTGGCCGAACGCCTGATCGAGGAGCCCGTCACCCTCATCGACGAGAACGGCGCGCCGCGCGGCGAGAGGCACGTCATCCTCTACAACCCGCCGGTATACGACGCCGAACGCGGCCTGCGCCAGAGCAGCACGCTGGCTGCACAGGAACTGGCCGCCCGCTGCGTGCTCGGCGGCGCGCAGACCATCGTCTTCGGCCGCTCGCGTTTGGTCACCGAGCTACTGCTCACGTACCTGCGCGAACGCGTGCGCCGCGTCTGGCAAGACGAGCCGGCCGGGACTGCTTCCGTGGCCGAACGCATCCGCGGCTACCGCGGCGGCTATCTGCCCTTGGAGCGACGCAGCATCGAGGCGGGCCTGCGCAGCGGAGATGTGCGCGGCGTCGTCGCCACCAATGCCCTCGAACTCGGCATCGACATCGGGCGCCTTCAGGCTGCGGTGCTCTGCGGCTACCCGGGCAGCATCGCCAGCACCTGGCAACAGATGGGACGCGCCGGCCGCACTGCGGACGCCGCCCTCGCCATGCTCGTCGCCACCGGCGGCGCACTGGATCAGTACGTAATCCGCCACCCCGAGTTCATCTTCGAACGCTCTCCGGAACATGCGCTCGTCAACGCAGACAATCTCATGTTGCTCGTTGACCAGATGCGCTGCGCGGCATTCGAACTTCCCTTCGCCCAGGGGGCACGGCTTTGGCAGTAGCCCCCACGCCGGCGACGTATTGGAACTACTGGCCGAAGAAGGCGACGTCCACGAGCAGGCGGGCCGCTATTTCTGGTCGGGCCTCGCCTATCCGGCGCGCAGTGTGAGCCTGCGCAGCAGCAGCGCCGATACCGTCACCATCCAGGCCACCGCTGCCGGCAAAGACGCTCCGGCCGGCCCCCTCGTCATCGGCGAGATCGACCTGCCCAGCGCGCCGCTCTTGGTGCACACAGGGGCCGTCTATCTGCATGAGGGTCAAAGCTACCAGGTCGACTCCCTCGACCTGGACAATTGCCTGGCTGCGGTGACGCCCGTCGACGTGGACTACTACACCGACGTCGTGGCGGAGACGCGCGTCGAGGTGCTGGCCGAGCACGAGAGGCGCACGGCCGGCGGATCGGCGGCAGCCTACGGCGACCTACGCGTCAGCCTGCAAGTCCTCGGGTACCGTCGCGTCAAGCGTTTCACACATGAAACGTTGGGCGTCTTCCCGCTGGAGTATCCTCCGCAAGTCCTGGAGACGAGCGGCTATTGGTGCAGCGTCCTGCCGGAGGCGCAGGCGCAGTTGGAGCAGGCGGGGCAATGGCGCGACTCGGTCAACGACTACGGGCCCAACTGGGAGGAGGTACGGCAACAGGTGCGCGCGCGGGACGGCCGCCGCTGCACCAAGTGTGGCCGGCCCGAAGCTGAGGGCCGCGAGCACGACGTGCACCACGTGATACCGTTCCGCATCTTCGGCTACGTACCCGGGCTCAACGATTTCTACGTACAGGCCAACCGTTTGGACAACCTCGTGCTGGTCTGCCGCACCTGCCATCAACGGCTGGAGGCGTCCGTGCGCACACGCGGCGGGCTGGCGGGGCTCGGCTATGCGCTCAACAACCTGGCCCCTCTCTACCTCATGTGCGACTGGTCGGACATTGGCGTGCACATCGTGCGCGCGGAGCGGCCGGCAGCGCAAGCGCCGGGTGCGTCCCAGCTCAGATTCGACAGCATCGAACGGCGCACTGCCCACCGTCTTCGTCTACGAGCGCACCATCGCCGGTCTGGGATTCAGTACGCGGCTGTATGAACTGCACGAGACGCTGCTGGACGCCGCCGCCGACCTCATAACCGCCTGCCCCTGCCCGAACGGCTGCCCGGCCTGCGTCGGCCCCATCCTGGAGCAGGAGCAAGCCGCGCTGGAAACGAAGGCGCTGACGACGACGCTTCTTCGCGCCCTGCGCGGCGCCGGTTGATGTGTGTCCGTGTCTTGGCAAACGGGCCTAGCCCGAACTAGAATCTACCTGATCCACAAACCGCGATCCTCACAGATGAACTGAACGGAACCGATTGAACTGTGAAACCCTGGATGGACAGCGCTGCGCGTGCGGCGCATCTGCTTCGACACAATCCGCGCGCTTTCAGAAGACGTTTTCGGCCGTATTTCCTGAAGGCTAGGACAGGGCCAATCAAGATCAATGGGGTCGAGTTCGCGATCGACCTGGATCTGGATCCTGCCATGTACAGCATGTTCTATGGCAACTATCAAGAGGGTGTCAGAAGGGTGCTCGAACGATACCTGCGAGTGGGTGACACCTTTATCGACGTAGGGGCGAACGTAGGGTACGTATCCGCCATTGGTATGGGACTGGTCGGCAGAAACGGCGCCGTCCATGCATTCGAACCCGTACCGGAATACTTCGCTCGCCTGCAAAACATGCAGCGGGACAATCCCGAGTACACCCTTCACGTGAATCCCGTGGCAGTTGGCGATCAAGAAGGATCCGCACGGATGGCTGTCAAGGGGCACAACATCGGTGCGAGCTCAATGGTTCCGTCACGAATGCGCCTGGACAACACCAAAGAAGAAATCGAGGTAGGCGTCATAACGCTGACGGACTATTTGGCCGCGACCGATGTGAGGAGCCCACGTCTGGTTAAGATCGACGTGGAAGGATACGAGTTTCCGGTGATCAAAGGCTTCGAGCCATATCTGCGCGAGGCGGCAGAACTACCGTTGCTCGTCGTTGAGGTGAATCCGCCCATTTACCCGGAAATCGGCGCGACTCTGGGCGAATTCGCGAATTTGATGTCTGAAATTGGCTACGCTTCTCTAAGTATAAACTGTGCTGATGAGGTTCGCCTTGAGCATCTCACCCGCCTTGCAGACGTGGTGTTTCTACCGCGAACCATGATCGCGTAGTGTCCAGACTCAGACTGTAGCCAAATCCGACCGCCCTACGATTGTCAGGCGAGAAGGGATCGGCGATTGCGCTCAGCGGCCCGGTAGCGTACCTCGCTACGAACCCGGCGTTTCAGGCTTCGGCTGCAATTGTCCCGTCTCGGTCACATCCCCATATTCAGCGCACTGCTCCCGGGTACGTCCTCCACGGTGGCCGCCATATCCATCAGAAACTCCGGCAGCTCCCCGCCGGCGTCCGCTACCGCCTTCGCAAACAGCGCCCGCACCACGTCAGCGTGCGCATCGGCAACGTTGGCGCCGAACGGGTCCGCCGCGCTGAGGTCATACAGCAGCACGCCGCTGCCGTCCACCTTCGCGTTCATCCACCATCCATCATCGATCACCGTCAGCGCCGTACCCCACGCCACCGTCACATGGTCGCGATGCGCGGGACCCGCCTCCAGCGCGGCCTGGAAGAACGGCCGGCCGTGCAGCTCTCGACGAGGCGCGACGCCGGCAAACTCCAGAATCTGGGCACCGACGTCCGTGTGCTGTACGAAATGATCGCAGACGATGCCGCCGCTCACATGCTCCGGGTGGCGCACCATCAGCACCGTATCCAGACAGGCTGGGTGCGACGGATAACCGCGTTTGCCGATGAAGTTGGTCTCGCCCAGCGCATGCCCGTGGTCGCTCATCACCACGATGACCGTGTTGTCCAGCAGGCCGAGCGTACGCACTGTCTCCATCAGATGACCGAACCAGCGATCGCACATGGTGACCAGGCCGCTGTAGTTGGCCCGCAGACGGCGCACCACGTCGTCCGGAATCAGGTCCGCCGCCATGTACGGCGACAACGTCATCTGGCGAACGTCCTCATCCAGGTACATGCGGCTGTACTGCTCCGGCACGAACCAGGGCTCGTGCGGATCAAAACTCTCCACCGTTAGGAAGAACCTATCTGCATCCTGATTCTGCTCCAGCCAGCGGCTCGCCTCCATGAGCACGCGAGCGTTCGGGTAATCCTCCTCCTTGTCGCGGCCGTACATGTTCTTCAGACACTGGCGGATGAAGTCCGCACCGCGCTGGGAGATCGCCTGGATCTCCGGCGGTAGCCAGTAGTCAATCTCCGCCTGCGACGGCTCCGGCCCGCTGCGACAGGCGTCGATCTCCTGTCCGCGCAGGAACATCCACTGGTCGAAGCCGCGGGCGAAGTTCTTGGACGGCTTGAACTGGTGATAGAGGTCCGAGATGAGACCTGTGCGGAAATCGCTCTCCTGCAAGAGCTCGGAGACGGTATCCTGATCCTCGTGAATGGGTCCCCAGCCCAACAACCTGGCGTTGTCGCCCTTCAGGCGAATCTCGCCTTCCGTGTAGGGGTAGACGCGTTCGCCCGTGTAGAGCGCGCGACGGGCGGGCAGCGTGGGCAGCGACTCCGGATAGGCGCGTGTAAACTTCACCGATTCGGCGGCAAACCGGTCCAAGTGCGGTGTATGCACCCGGCCCCACGGCGGCGCGCCGTACGCGCCTAGACAGTCCTTGCGCAATGTGTCAAAGACCACCAGGATTACGTTCATGTCACTCATGATGCCTCCTGTTGTTGGGCAATCCAGTGTCTGGAGAAAGTGTTGGCCACACGACCGATCAATAGCAACTGCTCGTCAAGCCGCCGTCAGCGACGATATACGCGCCTGTGACGAACGAGCTCTCGTCCGAGGCAAGGAACAGCGCAACGTTGGCGATCTCTTCCGGCTGTGCGATGCGTCCCAGCGCATACTCGGATTCTACGCGCTGGAGGGCGCCCTCCGCATCCGGCTGGCGTTCAAAATACTCCATCACCAGTGGCGTCGCCACGTCGCCGGGACAGATGCTGTTGATGCGGATATTCTGCCGCCCGTGGGCCTGGGCCATAGCGGCCGTCATGGCTAGGATGCCGCCCTTGGTCGCGCCGTAGGCTGGCAAATCCGGATCGCCCACCAGGCCCAGGGCTGACGATGTGTTGACGATGCTGCCGCCGCCCTGCGCGATCATGTGCGGAATAACATACTTGCAACCCAGGTAGACGCCCTTCAGGTTGACGTCCATCACCTTGTGCCAGTCGGCGGCAGACGTATCGGGGATGGTACCGAAGACCTGGATGGCGGCATTGTTGCAGAGAATGTCGACGCGACCGAAAGTGGCCACAGTCGCCTCCACCATGTGCTTGACGGCCTCCTCCTGGGAGACGTCGGCCTCCACGAAGACGGCCTCGCCCCCGTTCTCGACTACCATGCGCACGGTCTCCTCACCGCCCTCCGGATTCCAATCGGCGACGACGACGCGAGCGCCTTCCTGGGCAAAGCGCAGGGCGATGGCAGCGCCCGATCCCCGACGCGGCTCCGGTGATGATGGCGACTTTCCCGCTGAGTCTCATATGCGCCTCCTTTTCGTTTGTCACGACGTTTCTTGGCTGGAAGAGGTGGGCTGTCTGTGGCAGACAAATGAAGTGTAGCAGACTTTTCGCGGTGGCCAAGATATGGGGCGCGGCCGATTCCAGGAAGCGCCATCCCGCTTGCGCAGTTACGGGCCGTCGAGAGCCTCCCCTGGCCGCATCCGACACTAGAAGTGCGAAAACCAGGTCTTGTCAACAATCCAGTGCGCACGATATAGTATGCGCCGTTGCGTAAAAGTGTGCGCCGTTGGCGTTATAGTATGCGCCGTTGGCGTACTGACTGACGATTGGCTTGCGGATGGTTGCAACGTCTTCGCAGCGGACCTCAGGCCGAAGACGGTTTGCCAACCGTGCCGGTTCGTAGCACGAGACCGCTGCCGAATGCGGGCGAGTAGGGAGACGCTGGTCAGATGACGCCTCCTGTTCGCGAAGTCGAAAGGCTTTGGCGAACACAACGGGCTGCGTAGCAGAGCGCGGCCAGTAGAAGAATCAATCTGCGTCGTACGGCGGCCGCTTCGGGAGAACCGGCACATGCGGCTTCTAGACAACAAAGGAGAATCAATGCTGAATATCCCGGAAGAAACCCAGGTGCTCGTCATCGGCGGAGGCCCGGGCGGCGCAACCGCCGCCACCCTGCTGGCCCGAGAGGGCTTTGAAGTGACCCTGCTGGAGGCCGCCCGCTTTCCACGCTATCACATCGGCGAATCCCTGCTGCCGTCCATCCTGCAAGTCATGGACTTGATGGGGGCCCGCGAGAAAATGGAAGCAGCGGGCTTTCAACGAAAAAACGGCGCCTACCTGATGTGGGGCGACGAGAGCTGGCCCTTGAACTTCGGCGAACTTTCCGGCAGCAACACCTATGCCTTCCAGGTGACGCGCGCCGAATTCGACGCATTCTTGCTCGACCACGCCCGCAGCCAGGGAGTGCGGGTTTTTGAGGGTGTGGAAGTGCGCGACGTCGAGTTCGATGGCGAGCGACCGGTGAGCGCCGGCTGGCTGGCCAAGGCCGGCCACGGCGCCGATACCGGTCGCCAGGGCAGGACGCGCTTCACCTATCTGATCGATGGTTCCGGGCGCGATGGCCTGCTGGCCAACCACTACCTGCGCAACCGGCGCTACCACAAAGTCTTCCAGAACATCGCCGTGTGGGGGTATTACAAAGACGCCAACCGCCTCCCGGGCAGCCGTTCGGGCGACATCGCCGTGGGCTCGATCCCTGCCGGCTGGCTGTGGGGCATCCCCCTGAGCGACGGCACGATGAGCGTCGGCGCGGTGCTGCACCGCGACCACATGAAAGCCCGCCGCGGCGCCAGCCTGGAAGCAATCCTGCTGGAAGCTATCGACGAGTCCCCGCTGATCAAAGACCTGGTCGTCGTGCGGTGAGTTGATCTCTGAGGTGCAGAGCGAGACCGACTACTCGTATGCTTCTGAACGCTTCTGCGGACCGGGCTACTTCATGATCGGTGACGCGGCCGCGTTCCTGGATCCACTGCTGTCCAGCGGCGTGCACCTGGCCACCTTCAGCGCCATGTTGGCCGCAGCCGGTCTCAACAGTTTCGAACGCGGGGAGGTCTCCGAGACGGAAATGCTGGCCTTCTTCGAAGACAGCTACCGCCAGGCGTACCTGCGCTTCCTCGTGTTCCTGTCGGCGTTCTACGACGTCGGCCGCGGCCGGGACGCCTACTTCTGGGAGGCCCAGCGCCTGACACAGGAGGACGTAAGCGAGCAAGACCTGAAGCTGGCCTTCTTGAAGCTGGTGACCGGCTTGACAGACCTGTCCGACGCGCAGAGCGACACCCATAGCTTCTTGATGGAAGAGATGTCCCGGCGCATCGACGAAAACCTGAACTTCCGCAAAGACAAGGATCACCTGGCCGCGCTGGAGAGTGGAGACCGCCAGGTCGCCGATGACAACGCCCGGTTCTTCTCCTCGGTCGAGGGGCTGTTTGCCCTCAACGAAGCCGACGCCATCGGCGGGCTGTACGTGGCCACCGAGCCCCACTTGCACCTGGCCCGCACCCGCAACTGACGCCCCTGTTGGTCCAAAGACATCCGTCCCAGAAAGCTGCCCTATCACACAGGCAGCTTTCTGGCGTACGTGGGAAGCTGTCGTGAGCACATGACGTGGAGACCGTCTATATTCAGTTTCTGCTTGACCAATCGTGGCCGGTCTCGCGCGTACATACGCTGAATCTACGAAGCAAAACCACATGAACTCCTCCCATGCAGCCGTCCGCCGGCGATCTTCTGGCTATCGTGGCGATATCCCGAAGCAACGGCAGCGGGATATCGCCAGATTGCTTTGGCCGCACTTGACATCCCGTGCGCACAAGCGCAAGTTCTTGCCGTTAGCGCAGTCCACAGGCTATAGTATGCAAAGCAAGTTCGCCAGGTGAGAGCGTCTGGCGGCGAAACTCACCTGCCCCGCACGAATCAAACACTTCACTCCGAGTTCAGCGCATGACTGGCGTCCGATCAGACTTGATTCCCATCTATACGATAGGGTATGGCAGCCGCAGCATCGAGGACTTCGTCGCCGCGCTGCGGCAGTACGGGATCCGTTTCGTCGTCGACATCCGCACCGCACCCTATTCACGCTACAAGCCCGAATTTTCCAAAGACGCGCTGGAGCCCGCGCTGCACGAAGCAGGACTGCGCTACGTTTTCATGGGCGATGCATTGGGCGGGCGACCCGACGACGCCGGCTGCTACGACGCCGACGGCAAGGTCGACTACGAAAAGGTCAAGACGAAGCCATTCTACCAGGAGGGCATCGACCGTATTTCCGCCGCCTATGCACAACAGCAGCGCATCGTGCTCATGTGCAGCGAAGGCAAACCGCAAGACTGCCACCGCAGCAAGCTCATCGGCGAAACACTGGTCGACGCCGGCATTCTTCTGGCGCACATAGACGAACGCAACGAGCTCAAGACGCAGGAAGAAGTAATGGTCATCGTCCGCCCGCAGCCGAGTCTGTTCGAGGAATTCGATACACTAACCTCGCGCAAGAAGTACGCGCCGGCGGAGAAGTCGCCCGACGACGTAGACCCTTTCGACTAGTCCACGGAGAGCGCACATGGCCCCACCCCGCATCCTCACCATCGGCGTCTACGGCTATGACGAGGACGAGTTCTTCGCCGCCTTGCAGGAGGCGGGCGTCGACCTCTTCTGCGACATCCGCCTGCGGCGCGGCGTGCGCGGCGCACAATACGCCTTCGCCAACAGCCAGCGGCTGCAAGCGCGGCTGGAAGAGATGGGCATCGCCTACCTGCATCGCAAGGACCTGGCTCCCACCAAAGAGATTCGCAGCCTGCAGTTCGCCGCGGACGACGCCAAGAAGGTCGCCAAGCGCCAGCGCGACACGCTCAGCCCTCTCTTCGCCGGCGCCTATTGCGAGCAGATCCTCGCCGGCTTCAGCCCGTCGGGTTTTGTAGCCGAACTGCCGCCGGACACGCAGGCCGTCGTCTTCTTCTGCGTCGAACGCGCGCCGGAAGCCTGCCATCGGTCCCTGGTAGCCGCGAAGATCGCCGCAGAGCTAGGCACAGAAGTAGAGCATATCCAATGAGGGTCCTTATCGTGGCCAAGACTCGCATGCGCAGCGGCGCCTGCATTGGCGCTATCTCCACAAGCGGGCAGAGCCTGCGCCTCGTTCCGGCCGGCAACTACTCTGACGGCGCGTTCAATCTGGAGTATGAAATCGGTGACGTGTGGGAACTGGACGAGTACGAGTTTCCGCCCATGGAAGATCTCGTCCCACCCCATGTGGAGAACGTCATCGTCCGGCGCAAGCACCGGGACGTACGTTACGACGAGCCCTCGTCCATTATCGATCAGCTCATGCCGCCATTATCCGGCGGTCCGGAAATGCTTTTCGACGGCCTGACGCAGACCAGCCACAGCGGCTCGCTCTACATCGCGGCGCGTACCGGCATACCCACGTATAGCACGATGTTCTGGCGGGCCGATAAGCCGCTTACCCTCGACGACAGCGGCATGCGGCTGCACTACTGCTACCCGACGCCCAACGGCTGCGCGAAGCTGGCCTTCGTCGGCTTCCAGAAGCCAGTCAATGAGATCCCTGCGGGCACACTCGTTCGCATCTCCTTGGCCCACTGGTGGCGACCGGATGACCGAGACGATGTCGAGCAACGCTGCTATTGCCAATTATCGGGCTGGTTCCCCCCAGTCGCGCCGCCGGACAAGGAAGGCAAGGACGACGAGTCAGCCACGAGAGGCGGCAGGGCCAACCGTGCGTGCGAGAGAGACTTCCACTTGCTCATGCGCTCGGTCTTCGGTTTCGAGGATTTCCGCGTCCCGCAGGAAGAACTCGTTAGCGGCTTGATCGAGGGCAAAGACGCCCTCGCCATCATGCCCACCGGCGGCGGCAAGTCCCTTTGCTACCAGCTCGCGGCCGTGGCGCTGGAGGGCGTCGCCGTGGTCGTCTCACCCCTCATCGCACTCATGCAGGACCAGGTCGACGGCTTGAGCGCCCTGAACATCCCGGCCACCTTCCTGAACAGCACGCTCGACCACGCGGCCTATGTTGAGCGGCAACAGCGTGTGCGCAACAACCAGGTGCGCCTGCTCTACGTCGCGCCGGAGACTCTGGCCCGGCCCGAGACGATTTACATGCTCCAGAACGCCAACGTGACGCTGCTCGCCATCGACGAGGCGCATTGCATCAGCGAATGGGGCCACGACTTCCGCCCGGACTACCGACAACTGGGCGAGATTCGGCGCAAGCTGCCCGACGTCCCCTGCATCGCGCTCACCGCCACGGCCACGCCCCGTGTTCAGAGCGACATCGTGAAGAACCTCGGCATCGATAGCGACCGCATCTACGTGGGCGACCTCGACCGCCGCAACCTCTTCCTGGAGGTGCGCAGCCGGATCTGGTGACGGCGTCGACCAGGTCGCAGACTTCATCGACGCGCACAAGGGCCACAGCGGCATCGTCTACTGCACCACACGCGCCGGCGTCGACGAACTCTGCGCATGCACTCGCGGCCCGCGGCGTCAACGCCCTGCCCTACCACGCCGGCCTCGACGACGACGTGCGCCTGCAGAACCAGACCCGCTTCATCCGCGACGACGTGGACGTCATGGTCGCCACCATCGCCTTCGGCATGGGCATCGACAAGTCGAACATCCGCTTCGTCGTGCACCACAACCTGCCCGACTGCCTGGACAAGTACTACCAGCAGATCGGCCGCGCCGGCCGCGACGGTCTGCGCGCCGACTGCCTGCTCCTGCACGGCGCCAATTGACCTGCGCACGATCGACTATCACATTTCGCAACATGTCCCCGGCGGAGCGCCCCGGCGCCAAGTACCGCCTCGAACAGATACAGGCGTGGATGGCGAGCCAATCCTGCCGCCGCATCGGTCTGATTGAATACTTCGGCCAGAAACACGCGAAGGACGACTGCGGCATGTGCGACCGCTGCGTCGAGACGAAACCGACGTAAGCGGCGACGATGACCTCACACAGGAGGCGCGGCTGTTCCTCTGGCCATGCATCAACAAACGCGTCAGAGCTTCGGCAAGGGAAGAATCATTGACGTATTGCGCGGTTCGCGTTCACGGAAAGGTCCTGCAGAACCGTCATGACCAACCGCCTTGTTATGGCAAAGGTAGTGCCCTGGACAAGAATAAATGGCTTCTCCTCGCCGACCAGTTCATCGACCGCGGCCTTGTTCGCGTGGGCGAGTATTACGTGCTCTCCATCACCGATTTCGGCCAGCGCGTCCTCGACGGCGAACCGTTCCTCGGCCAAGCTCCAACCTCCGGACGTCGTACGTCCATGTCCAGCCAAGTCCGCGCCCGCGGCGAACTGCAATACGACGCCGATCTGTTCGAGAAGCTGCCGAACGCTGCGAAAATCCATCGCAGACGAAGCCAATCTGCCGGCATACACAGTCTTCCATGATAGCTCGTTGCAGCGAAATGGCCGCCTACTGCCCAACTACTATCGATGAGTTCCGCGACATTCGCGGCGTTGGCGACACCAGGGCAGAACGATACGGCGCCCAGTTCATCGCCGTCATCATCTGAGCACTGCGCAACGACGAATCAGCGCCGCGGACGCAGGTCACGCACACGCCATACGACGGTGACGAAGTCGACGCGCCCGAACTCCGCCCGCGCACGCGCCAGGTCGTCGCCTGCTATCTTGAGACGCAAATCCCTCGCGGATACCGGCAGCCAACTGGACATCGCGCCGTCCACCGTCGCTGGCCATCTGGAACGCTATCTCCACGCCGGCTACGAAATACCCCTCGAACCCATCATCGCCGAGTCCACCGTCTCCGCCGCCGACGCGGCACAGGTCTTCGAGATGTTCGACGAACTGGGTACAGACGAACTCAAGCCCATCTTCGAACACTTCCTCGGCGAAATCTCCTATCTCGAGCTTCGCATTCTATTGTTGTGGTACCGCATCGCCGCCAAGCAGCGCCGCGTGAAGACACCCAAACCTGAAGCGCCGGCCGCGTAGGCAATACCCGGAACAACTCACCCTATGCGGTTTCGCCAACTCACATCGAAACACGCCTCTCGGCCATGCGAGCGCCTTCCGACTCCGATTGCATGGCAGGGTTCGCCACGAGGAGCATGACATCATGCCAACGCACCAGCGCCCGTTCGACGCAGAGCTCGCCTCACTCCCGCCGGAAGTCGAACTTGTATGGCACGGCGTCAACGACGCTGCAAACCTCCGCCAGTTTCTGGCGTCGGCGGCGCCTTGGTGCGAACTCGACGTGAATCTCGACCCGGACGGCGAGGATCTGATCCTGCGCCATGATTCATACGCCGAACTGGCGCGCTGGCCTGGCGAGCAGCCGTTGCATCTTCGCGATGTCCTTCCGCCCCTGGTTGCGGCTGGCAAGTCTATCAAGCTCGACTTCAAAATAGGCGGCAGGTGGATAGACGTTGCACTGGACCTGGTCGATGAGCTTGACCTTCCGCAGGATCGTCTATGGCTCAATGCCGACCTGGACGTATTCGGCGAATCCGTCATCTCTGCGCTGTCGTCTCGCTATCCAAATGCGATCCGCCAAGTTCCACTCCATTCACTGTCGGCGCGACTGGATGCTCCACGGGAACTGTTCAGGGAAATCGAGCGGGTTGCCGCGCTGGGAATCAACCGCTTTTCCGTTGGCTGGCGCTACCCCAATATGGGGGAGATTGTCGCTCGCCTCAAGCAAGACGGCTACGAAGCCAACATCTATGGAGTCGCCAACCTGAAGGAGTTCCTGCAAGCCGTCGATATGCGGCCGTCGTCCGTAACGGCTGACTTCAATTTCCCGGAATGGCGCTACTACGGCCGCGGTTCCGGGCATGGAGGCAGCTTCCATACGTACTCAATTGTGTGCTGAGGCGGCGAATCAGAGCTTGAATGTGACGCGTGGTTCGCATTGTGCCATAATCAGCTCATCATACTCCTTTCCTGACGATCACCTGGAGCAACCGGCACCCATGAACGCCATGCAACGCTACACCGCCCGCCTCAAAGGCGAACCCGTCGACCGGCCGCCCAACTTCGACATCTTCATGCAGTTCGCCGCGCACCACATCGGCCAACCCCTCGCCGCCTACTACCAGGACTACCGCGTCCTTGTGGACGCCAACCTGGCCGTGATGCGCGACTTCGATATCGACATCGCACAGGCCATCTCCGACCCCTTCCGTGAGACGCACGACTTCGGCGCGGCCATCGAGTTCCCGCCCGACGACTTGCCCATCTCCACGACGCCGCTGCTCGCGGATCCCGACGACCTCAGAAAGCTGCAGCCGCCCAGCCCCTACACCGGCAAGCGCATGTCCGACCGGCTGGAGGCCATCCGCAGCTTCCGTGAACAGGTGGGCGGCGAGGCGCCCATCATGGGCTGGGTGGAAGGTGCGCTGGCCGAGGCCGCCGACCTGCGTGGCCCTGCCGAGATCATGCTCGACCTGGCGCTGCAACCGGAATGGGTGGAGGAACTGCTGGAAATATGCACCGAAGTCGCCATCGCCTTCGCCCGCGCCCAAATCGAAGCCGGCGCCGACATCATCGGCCTGGGCGACGCGGTCGGCTCGCTCGTGTCGCCGCCCATGTACCGCCGCTTCGCCCTGCCCTATGAGCAGCGCATCTTCGCCGCCGTGCACGAGATGGGCGCAATCGCCCGCCTGCACATCTGCGGCAACACCAACCGCATCGTCGCCGACATGGTCGAGAGCGGGGCCGACATCATCGACCTGGACTGGATGGTGGACATGGCCGGCGCGGCCGAGACGTACGGAGACCGTGTCTCCTTCTGCGGCAACCAGGACCCCGTCGTCGTCATGCTCGAAGGCGCGCCGGACGAAGTCTACGCGGCGGCGCGGCATTGCATGGAGATCGGCGGCCCGCGCAGCATCAGCAACGCCGGCTGCGAAATCCCGCTGGGCACGCCGCACGAGAATCTGCACGCGCAGTCGCAGGCTCTGCGCGATTTTGGAGGAACGGGCTAGTTCAAGGTTCAAGTAGTTCAAGGGATCAATGGTTCCACAGGGTCAAGGCGTCGGCAGCAACAAGACCGTAGATGCGCTTTGGCAAGCGTATACCGGCACGATTATTCAAACTACTCCGAAAGAGGAAATTCACCATGTACCATGACATGCGTTGGACTGTGAAGAAGATCGGTCAGCGCATCCAACTCGTTGACTCGCTCGTCCACCGGCGTACGCAGCCCATCGGCCCCTTCCGCTACAAGGAAATGCCGGCGCCCAAGCCCGAAGGACCGGTTGCGGCCGGCGTACCGGTTGCGGCTGACGTGGACGACGGCGACTGGCAGAAGATCCCAGCCTATTCCCACTGGGGCAAGCGCTACACCGACTTCGTCCTGCGCACCGAGTTCGCCGTACCCGCCGGCTGGACGGCAGACGGACCGGTCGCGCTCTATCTGCCGCTGGGCGAGCCCGGCGACTTCAGCCACCCCGAAGCCCTAGCCTACGCCGACGGCGTCTCCTTTGCCGCCTGCGACCGCCACCACCAGGAGATCCCCCTGCCGCCGGAACTGTCCGATGGCGCGCAGCACCTCCTCGCGCTGCACGGCTGGACCGGCCTCATCGAGAGCTCCACGTCAGAGGATGACCCTGGCCTCTACATGAAACCGTGTGCCGTGGTGCTAATCGACCAGCCAACTCGCGACTTCGTCGCCACGGCACGCGTCGCACACGGCATTGCCGAGAACCTGCCCGACGACGTCGCCGGAACGCGGCATGTTGCTCAACGCGCTGGACGACGCCTTCAAGCTGCTCGACCTGCGCGAGCCCTTCGGCGACGCCTTCTACGCCAGCGTGCCGAAAGCCCACGCCGCACTCCAATCGGGCATCGACAAGGCCGGCGCGCCCATGGACGTCAGCATCGTCTCCACCGGCCACGCCCACATCGATGTCGCTTGGAAGTGGACGCTTGGCCAGACGCGGCGCAAGGCCGGCCGCACCTTCCACACCGTCCTGCGTCTCATGGAGCAGTTCCCGGACTATCACTTCACCCAAAGCCAGCCCCAACTCTACGACTACGTGCGCCAGGACTACCCGGAGCTCTTCGCAGCAGATCGGCGAACGCATCGCCGACGGACGCTGGGAGACCATCGGCGGAATGTGGGTGGAGGCCGACTGCAACCTGTCCGGCCCGGAATCGCTGGCGCGCCAGTTCCTGCTGGGCCGCACCTTCTTCCGCGAGCACTACGGCGCGGTGGATTCACCCGTGCTCTGGCTGCCGGACGTCTTCGGCTACGCTTGGAACCTGCCGCAACTCATCAAGGAAGCGGGTCTGGACTACTTCTTCACCATCAAGATCGGCTGGAGCCAGTACAACCGCCTGCCCTATGACAGCTTCTGGTGGCAGGGACTGGACGGCACCAAGGTGCTGACCCACTTCAGCACGACGCCGGACTTCGGCGCGTACGCCAGCACATACAACGCCGCAGCCAGTCCGAAGCAGGCGCTGGGCACGTGGACCAACTTCCAGCAGAAGGAGTTGCAGCACGAGCTGCTCATGGCCTTCGGCTATGGCGACGGCGGCGGCGGACCCACGCGCGAAATGCAGGAGAACATCCGCGAAATGGCGCAGCTTCCCCGGCGCGCCGCAGATGCGCCAGGCCCCGGTCAAGGAATTCTTCCAGAACCTGGAACGGGACTCCGGCGACCGCTTGCCCACCTGGAACGGCGAACTCTACCTGGAGTTGCACCGCGGCACCTACACCACCCAGAGCCGCAACAAGCGCGCCAACCGCAAGAGCGAGTTCCTGCTCCACGACGCCGAATTCGCGGCCACGCTGGCGTCGCTTCTCTCGGACGACTACGTGTACCCGCAGGCCGACATCAACCGCGCCTGGGAGCTCGTCTGCCTCAACCAGTTCCACGACATCATCCCCGGAAGCAGCATCAACCCGGTCTACGTGGAATCGCAGGAACAGTACGCGGAAGTGCGCGCGCTGGGCGATGGCGTGCGCGACGACGCGCTGCAGACGGTGGCCCAGCGTATGAATGCCGGCGTCCTGGTCGCCAACCCGACCGGCTTCGCACAGCAGGCGCTCTGTTTCATGCCAGGGGATTGGCCCGACACAAGCGGCCTGCAAAACGCAGCCGGCGAGAACGTTTCCCTGCAGCAGGGCGCGGGCGGCGTATGGCTCGACTGTGGCGAGCTCGCACCCTTCAGCGTCACGCCGCTCACAGTCTCAGACGGCGCAGGCGAAGCGCGGTCCAGCGGCCTCTCGGTGTCGGATACGCATCTGGAAAACGACCACCTGCGCGTGGAGCTCGACGAAGCGGGCGACATCGTACGTCTCTTCGACAAGGCCGCGCAGCGCGAAATCCTGCCCGAGGGCGCCATCGCCAACCAGTTCCAAGCCTTCGAAGATCGGCCGCTCAACTGGGACGCCTGGGACGTCGACATCTTCTATGACGACAAGATGTGGACGGCGGACCCGGCGCAAAGCGTGCGCGTGATCGAGCACGGTGCACTGCACGCGACCATCGAGATCCGCCGTCGTATCCTGAACAGCGACTACGTGCAGCGCATCTCCCTGGCGCACAACAGCCCACGCCTCGACTTCGAGACCACCATCGAGTGGCAAGAGCGGCATGTGATGCTCAAGGTCGCCTTCCCCGTGGACGTGTTGACGCCGGCGGCCACCTACGAAATCCAGTGGGGCAATGTGCAGCGGCCCACCCACCGCAATACGAGCTGGGACTGGGCCCGCTTCGAGACCGCGGCGCAGAAATGGGTCGACCTCAGCGAGGGCGACTACGGCGTCAGCCTGCTCAACGACTGCAAGTATGGCCACGACATCCACGACAACGTCATGCGCATCAGCCTGCTGCGCAGCCCGACCATGCCCGACCCCGAGGCGGACCAGGGCAGGCATCACTTCGCCTACAGCATCCTGCCGCACGCAGGACCGTGGGACGAACAGACTATCGCCGCGGCCTATGCGCTCAACGACCCGCCGCTAGTCGTGCGTACGGTTGGCGTCGATGCCGGCGAGCCGGCGCCTGCGCTCAGCCTCTTCTCGGTCGATTCGGACAACGTGGTCGTGGAGACGGTGAAGCGCGCCGAGGACGGCGAGGGCGTCATCGTGCGGCTCTACGAAGCGCGGCGCACGCGTAGCCAGGTCACGCTGAAGTCGGCGTTCCCGCTGGCCGCGGCGTGGCGGGTGAACCTGCTGGAAGAGAAGCAGGCTGAGCTGGCCGTGCAGGGTGATAGCGTCACCTTCCAGGCCAAACCGTATGAGATCGTCACGCTGCGGCTGCTGCCTTCGTAGTCGACAAGGTTCGTGCAGGAAGGGATCGCACGTAGTGAAATAGAACAAGGGCGGCGAGTTCCCAACTCGCCGCCCTTGTTCATTGCGGACGTAGTGCGTTCTCGTCTCTCAGTCAGAGATGAACGTAACGGTATGCGACCCATCGCCCACCGAGCACCAACAAGTGGGTGCGCTTCCCCTAGCGCACGCCGCCCGTCAAACCTCAGCCGTGCGCTGGGCGAAGCGCACCTACGGAGCCTATACCACAGTCAAACCAAGTCGGCGCGGCCCTCGAGGAACGCGATCTCCCGTGCAGTCAGCCTCACGTCACATCCGCTCAAGCTGTCCTCCAACTGCTCCGCGGATTGGCACCCCACGATGGGCGTGGTCACGAACGGCTGGGATTGCATATAGCCCAGCACGATGCCTGTGATGCTGGCCGACAGGCGCTCCGCCACTTCGCGCATGCGCACGTAGCGGGCGCGGTTCTCGCACGTTCCGTACATGCGCCATTGACCGGACGGCATGCGCTCCACCGTGCCTGCGGCCATCTTGTGAAACAGCCCGCCGGCCTGCGACGAATAGGGCACCGCGGCCATGCCCGTGCGCACGTGATGGTCGTACAACTCATCGTCCATGGCCACCGTCGTCTTGTCGTCCACGTGCTTCCACTCCACCACGGCCAAGCTCCAGCGCATCTGGTCGGCGCAGAAGCCGGACACCCCCTTCGCCGTGGCGTACGCCTGGGCCTCGGCGATGCGCTGCGCGCTCCAGTTGGAGCAGCCGTAGCAGCGGATCTTGCCGGCGTCCACGAGTTCGTCGAGCACGTCGATGATCTCAGCGACCGGCCGCGACGGGTCGTCCCGGTGCAGCCAGTAGACGTCGATCACGTCCGTGCGCAGGTTGCGCAGGCTGGCCTCCACGTCGTGCAGGATCTCCCCTCGCGAGAGGCGCGGCGCGTCCATCGCGTCCAGCCTGGGATGTGCGCCCTTCGTCGCCAAAATTACGCGGCCGCGTGTGCCGCTGCGCGCCAACCATTCGCCGATGGTCTTCTCGCTGACGCTGCGCAGGCCAGGCCGCCAGTCCGCGTAGACACTGGCCGTGTCGACGAAGCTGCCGCCGAGATCGACAAAGAGATCGAGAAGGCGGAACGAGGTCTCGCGGTCGATCTTGCTGCCGATGTCGGCGGTCCCCAGACAGATGCTGGAGACGGTCAGATGTGTGCCGGGTATGGTGACGGTACGCATGGATTGAATCCTCGCTTGGGCGTCTTGCGCCCGCTGAAGCCCCGCCGGAACGATGCACGGTCACGAGGCCGGATAGGTACCCCATTGGTACCACAACGCCCGCGACGCAGCAAACGGCGCAGGATGATCAGCGAATATCAGCTCAATCTGCTGAGATCAGCGTCCCGTTTCGCGTGCCGATGTTCAGCGTTGAAATCGCCAATGCTGGCGCCCGCCCGACATGCATGAAGCGAGAGCCGTGTGGTACACTGCCGTCAACTTTCCCAAACACGAGCGCCGGAGACAGAAGCGGAGGAGACGATGGCAACCGTACAAGCCGAGATGACGCCCGAAGCAACCCAGGACACAGCTGCCGCGCCGTTGGACATGCAGGCGATGGGCAAGGCCGCCAAGGCCGCCAGCCGCAAGCTCGCCACCCTAACCACCGACGAGAAGAACCGCGCCCTGCTCGCCATCGCCGGCGAGCTGGAGGCGCAGGCCGGCGCAGTCATGGCGCAGAATGCACTCGACATCGAAGACGGCCGCGCCAAGGGCCTCTCCGATGCGCTGCTGGACCGGCTGCTCCTCACCGAGGCGCGCATCGCCGCCCTGGCCGCGGACGCGCGCAGCGTGGCCCTTCTGCCCGACCCGGTGGGCTCCGAAATCGAGGGACGCCTGCTGCCCAACGGCCTGCGCCTGAGCCGCCGCCGCATTCCCATCGGCGTCATCGGCGTGATCTACGAAGCGCGGCCCAACGTCACCATCGACATCGCCACCCTGGCCCTGAAGACGGGCAACGCCGTCATCCTGCGCGGCGGGCGCGAGACCCTGCGCAGCAACATGGCGCTGGTCGACGTGATCAACGCTGCGCTGGACAAGGTGGGCATCCCATCGGGTGCGGTGCAGTACATCTCCAACCCAGACCGCAAGCTCGTGGCTGAGTTGCTGCGCCTGGACGAGTACGTCGACATGATTATCCCCCGCGGCGGCGCAGCTCTGCACAAGCTGTGCAAGGAACAGAGCTCGATCCCCGTCATCACCGGCGGCATCGGCGTCTGCCATCTCTACGTGGACATCAGCGCCGATCAGGTCGCGGCCGTCGACGTCATCGAGAACGCCAAGGTGCAGCGGCCCAGCGTCTGCAACGCCATCGACACCATCCTGGTCAACAGCAGCCATCGCCGAGGAGTTCCTGCCCAAGATCGGCGCGCGCATGGCCGCTGACGGCGTGGAGCTGCGCGCCAACGACCGAGCGCTGACCCTTCTGCAGCAGGACGCGGGCGGCGCCACCGTGGTCGAGGCGGGGCCGGACGACTTCGACACCGAGTGGATGGCTCTCATCCTCGGCGTGCGCGTCGTCGACGACCTGGACGCGGCCATCGACCACATCCACGAACACGGCTCCGAGCATTCCGACGGCATCCTCACCAACGACTGGCAGAATGCGACGCGCTTCATCAACGAGGTGAATTCGTCGGCCGTGTTCGTCAACGCCAGCACGCGCTTCAACGACGGCGGCCAGTTCGGCCTCGGCGCCGAAGTCGCCATCAGCACGCAGAAGCTCCACGCCCGCGGGCCGATGGGTCTCGAAGAGCTGACCACCTACAAGTGGATCTGCACCGGCGACATGCACGTGCGGCCGTAAGCGAAAACCACGTAGCCTGGGCAGCGCACGCACACTCGTTACGCTACGAACTCCGCACCGCCGTAGCCCAGGTCTTCAGGCCTGGGTATGCCACACACACACACACGCCCGTCACGCCGGAGACGTGACCTACGAACTCCGCACTACCGTAGACCAGGTCTCCTGGCCTGGGCCCGCCACGGGTACACACACACCCGTCACGCCGGAGACGTGACCTACGATCTCGGCACCACCGTAGCCCAGATCTCCAGGCCTGGGCCCGCCACGCGGACACGCACACCGGTCACGCTAGTGCAGAACCAGGCAACTGTTTCGGTGACGGCAAGAAGTCACTTATGTTCGCAGCCGAAGTCGCCACTCAGCCGCGATAGGCCACGCGCCATCGGGTAAGCAGACGTGCTCGATTGACGATATGACGCCTGACTTGGCGCATACCGTACTACACCGATTGACTTGTCTGTAACTGCACCAGGTGTCAAGTTGCATGTATATGATAGCGCATTGTGTCCACTAACTGGCCGGACAAGAGACAAGTTCTGTTCAGCCGTATGTGTCTTGCATCTCCCAATGGTTCGGGCATTCGGCATCGGTAGGCCGTGTCGTCGTGTCGCCGGTGCGAGTACATGTTCCCGGAACCGAAACCCAGGCCACGTGTGCGGTCAACATCTGGTCAACCTAATGGCCTAGCTTGTGCTACTATGCATCCAGTAGCCGGGACAGGCCTAGAGCGCCTCGGTTGACGCAGTCGTTGACGGCGATATACATCCTGGTCTTGGGTTGGCAAGAACGGAGAACTTCCGTGACGGTTTATGAAAGACTCGTGGGTTGGGGTTGGCATACGTCATTCTGGTCCCCGTCTGGATCTTTGTGCTTTGGCTAGACAGAAAATACCCGGGAGGCAGATTCGGTTACAAACCTCAGACCAAGATATTGACGAGTATTTTTCCGTGGACTCGTTGGATCCCATTCGTCGTCTTGACAGTCTTGATTGTCGTTGGAGGATTGTCCGAGATTGGTCCCGTGTCGAATCTGAACATCGTGAGGCTCGCTTACGGCGCCATCGCTGTCTCTCTAGCTGTGTACTTCGTCGGTATCCCCGCACTGAGGGCACTACGCGGCAAAGCCCGAACAAAACCAAGTAGCGATACGTAGAACACGATCGACAGCCAGAAGTCGTGGTTTTTTCCGCGCAGCTCTGTGAGCAAGAGATGGTAGCGGTCAAGCGCTCCGAGCCCCAGGTTCGCTTGGATGTTGCGCTCCGCTTCGAGCAGCACTGCCTGCGACACTGCGCCCTGCAGAAGTCCCCGCCGGACAAGCCCCAATAGAAAACCGGACCCACCTGACGGGGATCCGGCCGCCCGAGCGATGAGACAGGACGCGTCGAAGAAGAGCAGGGTTGTGCGGTCGATGTCCATGCTACGAAGTCAGAAAGCGCTCTGCGATCTCTCTGGCTTCGTCGTCCAGCCGGTCATCCTCCAGGAAGCCCTCGATCTCCGCGCCCGTGTACTCGCGCAGGGTGATGTCCTCGCGCGTGCGCGTCGACCACAGCAGGAGGTCCAGGCTGCGCTTGGGCACGCGATAGGTGCGTCCCAGCTTGGAGGCCACCAGCTTGCCCTGGCGGATGTAGCGATAGACCGTCTCGCGGTTGACCTGCAGGTAATCGGCCGCCTGTTCCGGTGTCAGTACCTCTCGTGTTTCTGTGTTCATGCTCCGATTATCTCAAGTCTCATACCACTTGTCAATACTTAATACGACTTCAGTACTTTGGTATGATGCAAAGCTTGGCCGCCGATGGGAATAAGTGGGCCGCAGGCGCACGATGCGCCCGCGGTCTTTCCGTCCCCAATGTCCGGTTCCCAGATCATGCGCATGGGCGCCCTGAAACCATGAAACGTCAAATCTGCTTTCTACCGCCGCTGCTTCGCCCGCTCCACGAACTCATACGGATACGGCAGCTCCACCTCGCTCACCTCGTTCAGCCGCGCCATCTGCTCTTCGTCCAGCGTCCAGCCTTCCGCGCCCAGGTTGTCCTCCAACTGCTCGATCGTGCGCGCGCCGATGATGGGCGCAGTCACGCCCGGCCGCTGCAACAGCCAGTTCAGCGCCACCTGCGCCGGCGACTTGCCCACCTCCTCGGCCACGGCCAGCAGCTCGTCGATGATGGCCCACGTGCGCTCCGTGTTGTACTGCTGCCACTGCGCTCCAGCCTTCGTCCTCGCGCCCATGCGCGTGCCGTCCGGCGCCTGTTCCATGTCGCGGCGATACTTGCCCGTCAGCCACCCGCCGCGCAGCGGGCTCCACGGGATGATGCCCAGCCCCTCGTTCTGGCACACGGGCACGAGCTCCCACTCCAGTGTAGCGGTCCAGCAGATTGTAGAGCGGCTGCAGCGACACAAACGGCTCCCAGCCGTTCTGCCCGGCTCATATCCATCGCCTTCTGCAGCTGCCAGCCGGTGAAGTTGCTGACGCCGATATAGCGCACCTTGCCCGCCTTCACCAGACCGTCCAGCGTGCTCAGCGTCTCCTCCAGCGGCGTCACCGGGTCCCAGGCAGTGCACCTGGTACAGGTCGACGTAATCCGTCTGCAAGCGCTTCAAGCTGGCGTCGATGCTGCTGAGGATGTGCTTGCGGCTCACGCCCATGTCGTTGGGTCCCTCGCCGGACGGGGAAGCGCACCTTGGTGGCGATGACCAGGTCGTCGCGCTTCTGCTCCTTGCAGCCAGCGGCCGATGATGGTCTCCGACTCGGTGCCGGCGTACACGTCCGCCGTGTCGATGAAGTTGCCGCCCGCGCCGGTGTACGCGTCCAGGATGGCGTGGCTCTCCTCCTCAGTCGCCTCGCGCCCAAACGTCATCGTGCCCAGACACAGCACGCTGACGCGCAGGCCCGTCCTGCCCAGAGAATCGATGCGCTCGCTCGTCCATTCATTCTCCTTCCATTATGTTGAATCGTTATGTTGAATCAGCTGCGATGCTTCCAGGCAGCTGTAGCGCACGACTCGTCAGCAGTCACGACACTTCCCGGAAGGTCGAACTCGGACGCCCGAAGCTCACGCAGCCAGATGCGGCAACACCGTCGCGGCGAACAGCCACGTGCCTTCCGGCCGCGGCGCGTCCGCAAAGTGCACGGTGATGCGCTGCGCGCCCTGCTCCACAGCGTCCAGCATGTACTCCGTCACCTGTTCCGGCGTGCCCGCGATGGTGTTCTCGTCCACGGGCCGCACGTCGTCGCGCGCCTGCATCCGCTTCAGCTCCGCCTCGGACTCGGCGATCAACACGCCCATATGCAGCACCTGCACGATCTCGTCATAGTCGCGCCCCACGTCGCGACAGTGCCTCTTGCAGCACTTCCTGTTTGTGCGCGTAGGTCTCACGGCCCTTGTACACGTAGTTCCACCAGTCCGCGTGCTCCGCCACCACGCGCAGCAGATACTTCTCGCCTGCGCCGCCCACCATGATCGGCGGCAGCGGTCCGGGCGCGGTTCGCAGTAGGCGCCGTCCACGCGATAGTGTTTGCCCTCGAAGATAGCCGGCGCATCCGTCCACATGGCGCGCATCACCTGGATCGACTCGGCAAGCTGCTCGATGCGCACCCGCGCCGATGGATAATCCCAGCCGTACGCGCGATACTCCTCCTCGTTCCAGCCCGCACCGATGCCCACCACCACGCGGCCGCCGGACATCGCCTGCGCGGTCGCCGCCATCTTGGCCAGGTGCGCCGGATTGCGGAAGCTGTTGCAGAGCACATCGTGACCGCACCAGCTTGTCCGGGTAGCGGGCCAGCGCATAGCGTCGCCAGCGTCCAGCCCTCGGCCACGTCGTGCCCGTTGTACTGCACGTGGTCGGGCATCCAGACCGAATCAAACGGCGCTACGACCTGGTCCAGATACGGGAACGTTCGGTCCACCAACCGTGACCAGACGTTCATTCCTACAGGATACGCCCATATCAATCTCCTCCCTTTGCTTTTGCCATGTCTCGGTTCTCGCATGGTGGCCGCGATCGCAATACCCGAACAGCCCCGCGACGCCGAAAACGAGAAAACTCCACTGGTACGCCTCCAGGGTCGGCAGGCCGCTGTCGAGAAAATGCTGCAAGATGACGCCGGCCATTGCCGTGCCGATGGCCATGCCCGCGAAGCGCACCATACTATACATGCCCGCCACGGAGCCCATGCGCGCCGGCTCTGTGTTGCCCATGGCCGACCGGTGCAGCGCAGCCAGCATCAGCCCGGCGCCCAGACCGTGGAAGGCCAGAATCAGGACCAAGATCCAGATCGGCGCGGTAGCCGGGCAGAAAAAACAGCATGATCACCACAGATGATCTGCACGCACAGACCCGATCAGCACGGGGATGCGACTGCCCCAGCGGTCGGCAATCTCTCCGCCCTGACGCACCATCAGCGCCATCGCGCCCGGGTTGATGACCAGCATGACGCCCATGGCCGCTGCGCTCATGTCACGCACGTCCACCAGATAGAGCGGGATCAGGAAGCCAACGCCTGCCATGACGACCATGCGCATGGACGCCGCACCGGATGCCTGCACAAACACACGATTCTGTGAAATACATCGAGGGAATAAACGGATCAACTCTGCGGCGCTCCCACCAGACAAGCAGCACGAAGAACACGACGTCAGCACAGCAACCGCCAATCAGTCAGCGGCGCCGCCCCGGTGATTGGCCGGCTGGAAAGATAGAAGAGCAGCCCAATGCCCGTGCCCGGTCAGGAACACTACGCCCAGCCAGTCAAAGTGTCGCAGATAACCCGGCTCGAATGTTGCTCAGACCGGACGGGATCACATAGTAGACGACCAGAAAGCCGGCAATGCCCACCAGCAGCGGCGACGACGAAAGACGCTCGCCAGCCCCAAGCCGTGATGATCACGCCGGCCACCAGCGGTCCAACAAATCCGGCAATCGGACCGACCTGGCTCCACGTGCCCAGCGCCTTGCCTCGTCGGTCCGCAGCGAAAATCGCGGAGATGAAGGCCATGCCCAGCGGCATCAGCCCGGATGCGCCGATGCCCTGCACCGCGCGGCCCGCCATGAGCAGCCCCAGGTCCCGTCGACACGATAGTCATGACCGTGCCGATACAGAAGATGCCGATGCCCAACAGCAGCAGTCGTCGTCTGCCCACCACGTCGCTGAGGCGACCGTAGAGCGGCATCAGCACCATGAACGGCAACGTAAACGCGACCGCCACCCACGCCGTCATATCGGCCGAAATCTGGAAGTCATCGCGGATGATGGGCAGTGCGACACGTATCATGGAGCCGGTGACGGGCATGATAATGGCGGGCACCATCAGCGCGTAGAGGATGCGCCGCGCCATCTCCGGCGATGACGCGCCCGGCTTCCGCGCCAGTCACGCCGCTGCGTACGTCGGCGTGCTCTATAGTGCGATCCGGCGTCGCACTGCGCGCCGGCCGCATCGACTGTCTGCGCCTTCATCTGTATGCGTCTCTCCTGCTCTATCGTCGTAGCCGCGCCGCCGCGGTGAAACGGCGACCGATGTGGTTCCGCGCTGTTGGCTTGCATCGCCTCGGTTTGGACGTGATCTCTGTGGACGTGATTTCTGTAGGCGACGTATCCGTGGGCTCAAACTCGGGCGTTTCGTCCTCCGTTGCGAACATCGTCCGCCTCAGTACCTGTGCCGGAGCGCCCACATGGCGATCGCGCCGCCCGCGGCCATCACGGCGCCGAGCACAAACAGCGATGAGTAGCCCAGGCTGGCGGCGATGAATCCACCCGCCAGGCTCACCGTCCCATAGGCGAAGCCCATTGCCGTGGACACTGTGCCGTAGGCCAGCGAACGCCAGTGGCGTTCAATGACCGTCATCTGGAATACCTGCAGCGCCGGCATCCACAGCGCGGACAGCGCCAGCAGCCCCATACGACTGACGCCCGCAACCTGCCACGTCGGAATCGAGCGCCAGGGGCACGAGCATCACCGCCGCTCAACACGCCGACGACCATCAGCGTCCAGGCGTGGCTGCGCCGCACGCCCAGGTAGGGCATTGCCACGGGCGCCAGAATCGCCAGAAACTGCCCGATGGCGGTGAGGAAGCCGATGGTCGGCGGTCGACAGGTTCAAGTCAGTGTCCATGTATGCGCTGCAGAACGACTGGCAGACGGCAAACGAGCCGTTGATCAGTATCACGTGAAGCGAGGCAACGGCCACGAGCGCCAACGGAAATGCGCCGTGTGCTTCGGTCTCCACAGCCACGTCCTGCGCCTCCTCCACATTCACGCGCAGCAGGGGTATCATGCCGGCCACGCCAAACGCGGCGCCCACCAACAACGCCCAGCGGTACGGTGCAGGGCCGTCCAATACTCTGCCCTAGCACCGCCGCGAACATCATGGGCAACAGACCGCCCACCATGGTGCCGAAAAAGGTCCCTGCGCCGCGCAACATGCCGCTCAACGCGTATGCGTCGTCGCGTGTGCGGTTCGTGGTCGCCGCCATAAGCGCCGGCACCATGTTGATGCTGAACATGCGCCCAGCCGCCGGTCAGCGCCATCTGCGACAGGATCGGCCAGGCGAATCCCGCGCCCAAGCCGGCATGATCTCGACCATGGGGCAGCATGACCATGCCGGCAGTGGTCAGCACGCCGCCCAACACCATGGCCGGCTTCAGACCGAAGCGATTGCCGAGCGCACCGCTGGGAAGGCTCATGGCCATGTACGTCAGCGCAGACGTCGCCGTAAAAATGCCGATGTACTCCAGTCCGTAGCCGAGGCGCAAAATGTACAGGACCTTCAGAGCGTCTGCACGCCGAAGAAGCCGACGCTGAAGATGCCCGACGAGATCAGAATCAGCCGCGTATCCTTGCGGAATTCCCCAAGCGACGGGATGCGCAATCCTCCAATCACCATGGGCGCGCCCCTTCCGGCCGGCCTGAGAACCTGCGCCGCTCCGCCCGTGGACGCATCATTCGACGCATAGTCGGGCGCGTCTGTGGCTGTACCCCTGGATGTATCCGAGCGCGCAGGTAGGGTAGGTCGCCGGCAGAAACGCTCGTCATCTCACCAGACGTCGGCATAAGCGAGCTGGCTTTCCATCTCCATGGGTCCTTCACTCTCATCTAGCTGCTGCATCAGCGTGGCCTTGCCCGCGACCAGATGTTCGCGCATCGTCGCCGCGGCCAGTTCCTTGTCGCCGGAGCGGATGGCGTCCAGGATGCGCTGGTGCGTCGCGCCCGTGACGCTTGCGCTGCGCAAAGGCGGCAGCCCAAACTGCATGAAGAGCAGTGTCCAGTCCGAAAGCATACTCAGCATGTCTATGAGGGTGCGATTGCCGGACGCCTGCGCCACGGCTTCATGGAAACGCAGGTCTGCGGTCAATACGTGGTCGAGATCGCTGTCCTGACGCGCCGAGGCATATTCGCGCAGCCGGTCCTCCATGCGCGCCAGCCCCTCGGGCGTGGCGTGCAGCGCAGCCAGCCGCGCGGCCAGCACTTCTAGCGAGATGCGCACGTCGTAGACTTCGGCGGTCTCAGACGTAGAAAGGCTGCGCACGAATGGGCCGCGGTAGGGGATGGTCTTGACCAGGCCGACTTTTTCGAGGCGGCTGATGGCCTCGCGCACGGGCGTATTGCTGACGTTCAAGTCCTTGGCGAGCGCGGCGATATTGAGCCGTTCCCCGCAAGGAAATTCCTGTCGTAGAATGCGCTGCTTGAGGTTTTCGTAGACTCGGTCGGCTAGGGTGCTGGCTTCCACTAGGGCCTCCTGAGCAAGAAAACATAATGCACGATGCATCATGCACGATTCTGCCAGTAATCGTAGTGGAGTGGAGGCGCTATGTCAAAGTGTCGGAGTGGGTTGTCGCCCGGCAGAAGGTCAGTCAGCGTTGCGTCGAGAGGACGTTGCGCCATGCCAACGAGGTGGCATCGCAATTGGCGAGCGGCGTCGCGTGCGCGGGAGATTCATGGCTGAGATTCTCGAACAATTGAAGCCGCGCGAAATCCGGCTTAGCCCAGCTCCAGATCCTGAAAAATCTCTAGGCTCGAGGGTATGGGTGGCGGCGCATCGTGAGAGGCCTCCGCCTTGACTTCGCGCAGATAGGCGCCGAACTGCAGGAGCACGCCGGCCAGCGCCAGGCTAAGCAGGAAGATGGCTGTCAGCACCTTTTCGTCGTTCAGTTGCAAGGCGTCATTGATGACTTCCACGCCAACCAACACGGATAACAGAATCAGCGCCTCATCCTGCTGCCGTCTCATGAGCCATAGACCCAGCAAGCCGCCGACCAGCAGGAGCGCGAGGCCGACCCAGAGGGCAGCCTGCTCCGGAATGTCGGTAATGGCAGTGATCGTATACGAAGAGACGTCGAACAGCCACAGTGCGATGCCGGCGCCGGCGATGAAGCCGATCACGTTCGCGGCGGCGGTAGGCTTGTAGCGCGCCAGCAAGACGCCTAGCACGCCAACAACAACTGCGACAGCAACTAGGCCCCAGGCTGCTAGTTCAACCAAGTCGCGACCTGAATCAGCGCCGGCAACCAGTTGCGCCAGCACATTTGCCGAGACGGCCAGGGCGACAATGCCCAGTGTGGCCCCCAGGGATCTTCGTCCGTAGAAG
Organism: uncultured Chloroflexia bacterium; assembly: GCA_963752485.1. Lineage (GTDB taxonomy): Bacteria > Chloroflexota > Anaerolineae > Caldilineales > Caldilineaceae > JASGTU01. Next base: position 48,646 of record CAVVYP010000002.1, on the reverse strand, counting down.
ACAATGTATGCGCCCAGCAACACGCCGGCGAACGCCAGCGCTACTTGGATCAATAGTTCTACCATTCGAGCTTTTCCTTCCGCGTTGGACGATACACGTTACGTGCGCTCAAACCAATGCCGCCGGCAGCACTACGTTATGTCATCTTCCCGATTCAGACGGCGGATCGCCTGCCAAATAAAGACAGCGCCGATGAGTGTACCGACAAGGAACATGTAGAATGCCAAGTCGGAGAGAGGAAAGCCGCCAACGTCGATATCCGCCGTGCTCGCGAGGGCCGCGCCGACCAGCCATCCTCCTAACACGAGGCCCACCACCAGCCGATCCATGCTCTTGGTCAATGCCTTGTCCAGATTCTTAACCTGGGGCGTCAGATCGCTGGTGTCGACATATAGGGTGAACCGTCCCTTCTCGTACTGGTCCAGCCACTTTGTGGTGGCGTCCACCAATGAGGGAACACGATAGACCACCTCGCGTGCGCTCCGCGAGACCTGGGTCACGACCATATCAGAAATGGCGTCGGCGTTGACCTGATCGCGCAACAAACTGCGACTGCTTTCCACCGCTGTGTTGATGAAGCGGAGGTCGGGATCCAAGGTAAAGATGATCTGCTCGGACTGCATCAATGTCTTGAACGCCAGCACAAAGTTGCGGTCCAGTCGCAACCCGTACCGCCGCATCATCTCCTGCAGCGCATCGAGTGCAGTATTCATCGTACTCTGCTCCACGCCCACGAAGCGCTGTGCGAACCGTTCCATACCCTCCAGGAACGCCGCTTCATCAACCGTCACGCCAGGCAGCGGATTGCTCAGGCGCAGCGCGGCTTTGCCCAAATTGTAGCCGTCCGCCTGCACCATGGAAACCAGAATGTCGGCAAGGGCTAGGCGCTGCATTCGATTCAGCTCGCCCATGAGCCCCATGTCCAAGAAACAGATTCGTCCAGTGTCCAAGTCTATCAACACGTTGCCAGGATGCGGGTCGGCGTGGAAGAATCCGTCGAAGAGCGTCTGTTTGATCATGACATGCACGTATTCTCGTGCAAGCTCGCTGCGGTCCAGTCCTGCGGCGTCGATGCTTTCCACGTCGTTGATCTGCACGCCGCGCATGAATTCCATGGTCAGGACCTTGCCTGTTGTCAGGTCCAGATTCACGTTCGGTACGTGCACGGTATCGAACTGCGCCATGTTGCGCGCTAGGAGCCCGACGTTGGAGGCTTCGTTGCGGTAGTCCAGCTCATGGAGTATGGAGTCTCCAAACTCCTCGAATAGCCCGTGCAGGTCCAGCGTCTGCGCCCATTCTTGTTTCCTTTGGATCTTGGCCGTCAGGTCGTTGATGATGTTGAGATCTGCCTGAACGGCCACATCAATGTTGGGGCGTTGGATCTTGACGACCACGTGGGAGCCGTCGTGCAGCGTCGCCCGATGCACCTGTGCAGTGGACGCAGCGGCGAACGGTTCGGCCTCGAACGTGGCAAACAGCGTGTCCGGGTCCCCCTTCAGTTCACGACTTACGATCTCGCGCGCCTTCTCGTAGCTGAAAGGAGGCACATTGCTCTGTAGCTTGTTCAACTGCTCTTGCCATTCGGGCGGCAGATCGGCCGTGCGGCTGCTGACGATCTGACCAAATTTGACGAAGGTCGGCCCCAACTCTTGGAGCATGTAGCGCACTTTTTCCGGCAACGTCAGACTGCGCATGACATCCACATCGTGGAACAGGATCGCCTGCACATAGTTTCGCAGCTCGGCCAACGGCGTCATCTCGACGGCGATGTCCTCTGTATAGCGCATGATGATATCGGTGATCTGCGAGGCGCGCAGGTTCTCAGCGATTCTGTTGCGCCGTCCGGTTGAGAGCATCCCTAACCAACGCCAATAATATTGTGTCTCGATCTGGCTGCGCAGCGCCGGCATCTCGAGACCAAAGAAAGCCTCCATGAGCAACAGAACGATTGAAAGGATGACGCCGCCCAGCAGGAGCCACAGCAGCCACGGATCGCTGATGACGAACGCTTCGGGGAATACCAGGCTCATCAACCAAAACAGAAAGGTGTTGATGACGAAGGCAAACAGACCCATCGTGGACAGCACCAATCGCGCCGTAAAGAGGAGCACGATCGGCTTGATGAACGCATTGAACAGGCCGAATAGGACGCCAAAAATGATGTACGTGGCGCTGATTTCGATTACGCCCGGAATCAGCGGAAGAATCCGGATGCCCGGGGAGAGCAGCACGGTGACGGCAAGCACCAGCGCATATACGAGAACACGGATCGTGATGCGGATCATGTTGCTTCTTCCTGTCGATCGGACTGCGACGGCCTGCAGGCCATGCACGGTACACGTGGTTGGTCCGGGTTGGTCCGGTTGTTGCTTGGCAGCTACAGCATAGTATATCGCAGGAAGACAGTTTCTTGGTCACGGACCAGATTTCAAACGTCTCTACGGTGGCCCGGCAGCACGCGAACCCAGAGGGCCGCGGTTCCACCGCACGCACGAAGGTCATGCGATGGGAAGCGCGCAACGGGCATTGCGCGCGGGGCAGACAGTCAGGGTCTCGGGGCAATTCCAGGCGCGTACAGCTCAGAGGCGAACTGTGTCATGCTGATAGATTTGCGATCGTACGTATAGACGACGTGTACGGTAGCGTCCGCCGATGCGATGAGGGAGGGGTACGAGTATTCGCCGGGCGCGGTTTCCAGGTCGATTCGGTGCGGCCACGTCTCGCCGTTGTCCGGTGACACGAGGAGAGACAGCGGCGTACGTCCTTCGCGCACGGGGTTGCAGGCGAGAACGATGCGACCATCCGCCAAGCGCACCGCGTCCAACCCGCTGTTGGGATGGGGAATGTTGACGCTGCGCGTGGCCGACCACGTGCGGCCGTAGTCCATGGAGTCCGCCAAACAGACGGAGCCGATGCGCTGCGTCGCCCGCATGAGCATGCGCAGTTTCCCCGGCGCATACTCCCACACCGTGGGTTGAATTACGCCGCGGTGGGCCTGGGGCAGGAGCAGCTTCTGCGCCTCCGCGTCCCAGACCGCACTGATCTGGTCGCTGCGCGCTGCTTTCGAATCGTCGCCGGCTACGGTGATGGGTCCGTGCCGGGTCCACGACGAGCCTCCATCGCTGCTGATCTCCACCCAGCAAGCCCAGCTCTGCCACGTTTCGCTGGACGTGGGGCAGAGGATGTCCCCGTTGCTCAAGGTGATCGGCTTGTTCTTGGCAGGGCCCAAGAGCCCTGCCGGCAACATGACGGGCGACGACCAACTGTGGCCGCCGTCGCTGGATCGGATGAACAGACCAGTCCACGCGGGCACCGTGGGTCCCGCCTTGTAGAACAGCCATAGACTCGTCGCCGGCATCGCGGAAGAGCACGGGGTTCCACAGCGGCGCGCCCGGTTCGTCCGCCACCTTGACCGGCGCGCTCCAGCCGTCCCCGTGTCGTCGAGCCAGCCAGATTGCGACATCCGCGTGCCCTTCATGCGTGCCCGCGAACCACGCGCAGAGCAGGGCGCCGTCGGCCAGCTCAACGATGGTGGCTGCATGGCTGGAGCCGATCGCGGGTGACGGATGAAACACAAGCTCTGAAAGGATCGTACCGTTTTCCATCATCTTCAGCCTCACAGACTCTCGCGCACGCGCCAATCGCGCAGGATCGCCAGCAACTTGGCCTGCGCGCCGGCATACGATGCGTCATCCCAGAGATTGTGCACTTCCTCCGGGTCATTCACCAGGTCATACAGCTCGCCCCAGGGTTGGTCGAGATAGTGCACCAGCTTCCATTCACGCGTGCGCACCATGGTGATGAAGTTGACCTCCGTGAGCAGGTTGTCCGCGGAGTGTTCGGCGAAGACCGCCTCCCGCCCCGGCGACTCTCCGCGCACTACCGGCAGCGCCGAGATGGCCGAGCCCTCCGGCGGCGCCAATCCCGCCAACTCGAAGAGGAGGGGCGCCAGGTCCATCTGCTGGATCAGCCCATCCACGCGCACGCCTTCAGGCAGCCGTCCCGGCGACCAGAGGATCGCAGGCACGCGGGTGATGGCGTCGTACATGGTCCACTTCTGGATGTGGCCATGATCGCCCAGGCAGTCCCCGTGGTCGGACATGAAGAGGACGATGCTGTTGTCCAGAAGCCCCCTGCGCTCCAACGCAGCCAGAATGCGGCCGACCTGATCGTCGATCAGCGAGACGTTGGCCGCGTAATAGCGGCGCAGGCGACTGAGCTCCTCGCGCGTCGGCTTGTCGCGCCAGCCGACTGCGTCGTGATTGCCCGCGATCATTTCACGGCGATACGCGGCGTGGGGCGGCGGCTGCCCGGCCATCTCCTCCTCGCTGACGTCCGGCACGGGTACGTCCGACATCGGCATATAGATCGATGAAGCGCTGCGGCGGGTCATACGGCGGGTGCGGGCCCGGAAACCCGACTACGAGGAAGAGGGGGCTTCTCAGCTTGCCGCTGGTCGATGAACCATTCGGCCATCGCGCCCACGAAGACATCCGGGTGATACTCCTCGGCCAGAGGCCATTCGTAGGCCCCGAGCGCAGTTTCGTATCCCGGATACTCTGCCTTGTACGTGTGCCGAGACGGTTTGCGCACGCCGCTATTGTTCAAGAATCTGTCCCACTCGTCATAGAAGCCGCCGTGGTCGTTGTGCAACCGGAGCGGCCGGTCTTTGTTCTCGACCACGAAACGCTGGTCGAAGCCGCCCGCCGCGTCCAGCGGCACGGTGTGCATCTTGCCCACGTTGACGGTGTGATACCCGGCTGCCTGTAGATGCTCAACCCATGTCGGTTCCCAGGCACAGGCGTTGTGATAGACGCGCAGAGTGTGCGGATAGTCAGCGCTGAAGAAGCTGGCCCGCGACGGCACACATGACGGCGCGGCGCAGTAGCATTGTTCGAGCGCGACGCCCTCCCGGGCCAACCGATCCAGGTGGGGCGTGCGCATCCACGGATATCCCAGCGCGGCGATGGTGTCGTAGCGCTGCTGGTCCGTCATGATCAGGATGATGTTGGGGCGCTTCTCGGCCACGTAGATTTTCTCCCGTCAGGGTTTCCAGATCGTCGCATCCAGGAAGCGCTCGCCCTCCGGATCGTCGTTGTAGTAGTAGACTGTCACGACCGCGCCGTCCGGTCGCTGCACGGAACGAGGATAGCCCAGGTCGTGATTGCCCGCGTCGTCGCGCAGCACAATTGCATCGCTCCAAGTAGCGCCGCCGTCGTCGCTGAGCACGGCGCGCATGCCGTACGGCTCGGCGCGGTAGCCATAGGTGAGACACAGCCGGCCGTCGGCCAACTGGATCATGCTCGGTGGATTGCCGCCGCGCCCGGTATTGGGAACCGGCGTCGCCAGATAGGCGAACGACTCGCCGTTGTCGTCGGATGCATAGAGGTCTATCCAGCAGCGAGCCTGCTCGAAGCCCGCGCTGCTCTCCCGGCAGCGCAGAGCCGTGACAATGCGCGACGGCGAGAGACGCACGCTGGACGGCATGATGACGAAGCCGTTTTCCAGCTGCGCCACCCACGAGAGGAACTGAAAACTCCGGCCGCCATCCACCGTGCGTGCGGCCAGTACGCCCGCTCCTTCACCGCCGTCCGCCCTGGACGCAGGAAGAAAGAGCGTGAGTTCCTTGGGCCCTGACACGATGTAGTCCGTGCGCGCCTCGATGCCCGCCTGACCGAACAGGGGCAGGCTGTACGGTCCCTGCCACGAATGGCAGCGATCCGTCGACGTGTAGAACCAACCGACCGTACCCTTGCCCAGCCCAGTGCGCGCACACATCAGCGCAAAGTCAGGATGTGTGAAGTCCGCATCGCCCGGACAGGGACCCGGAACGTTCTCCAAGCCCCAGCTCGATGGCCTGGGCCGCGCTGAGGTCGGGCGACCACGTGCTCGTCGGCAGAGAGTACGCCGCGATTGCCCGGTGTACGACAGGGCGTCTCCTCCACGCTCCACGTCTCGCCGCCGTCCAGGCTGCGCGCCTGCACGGCCAGAAAGGGCCGGCTCTTGTCACGGGCGTGGAACCCGCCTTCCGGGTTGGTGTGGCCGAGCGTGAATCCGACGACAATCTCATCACCCCACGACCAAATGCCATAGTTGGCAGGCCAGCCCGCAAATCGATTCGCTTCTCGGTAGACAGTCACGTTACGCATGGTTCTGTTTCTCCTGATTGATGGCGAATTCACATTGAGACACGAACACATCTACCGGCAGGCGCCGAACGCGGCCATCATGACACAAGCACCGTCGCGGCGGGCTTGACCCACAGGGCGAGCAGCGCAAAGGCCAATAGTGAAAGCGCAGCCGCCAGCACGAACGCTCCAGTCGGGCCGCTGAAGACGAAGGCCGCTCCCATGATCAATGGTCCGACCGTCTGCCCGATCTTGAGCACCATGTCGTTGGCCGCCATGAAGCCGGCGCGATTCTCCAACGGGGCCAGTCGACCCAACATGGCCTGGCTGGATGGCCAGTAGAGTCCCTCCGCCGCGCCCAGCACCAGCGTCAACATTGCGATCATCCATAGACTGCCGGCAAAGGGCGTGAGCACGAAGAAGACGGCGTACAGCAGAAAGGAGGTCTTCAGCAGTGTGCTCACACGCCATACCTGCGTCATGCGCCCCAACTGGGAGGCGATGATGGCGTTGACGACCGAGCGTGCGGCAATGAACAGGCCAATCACGAACGCCGCCGTGCCGAACTTCCCCTCCAGCAGAAAGGGGAAGTAGGTCAGATATGCGCCGAACATGGTGATGAAGACGATGCAGCCGGCGGAAAAGAGCGCCGCCACTTCCCGGGTCTTCAGGCTGCCGGACATCTGCCGGACATACGCGCCAAAGTTCAGATGGCCTGCCGGCTCCGGGTTCTTGAGCCCGAACCACACCGCGAACGCCACTGGAATCGCCAGCAGCGCCAGGGCGAAGGGCCAGTACCAAGCGATGAGCGCCAGCGCCCCGCCGATGATCGGATAGAGCGTGGAGCCCACACTGCGCACGCTTGCGTTGTAGCCCATCGCCGTCGTCAGTCGGTCGCCGCTATACAGGTCCGCAATCAGCGTGATGTTGAGCATGCTCAACGACGCCGCGCCGATCCCCTGAACCAGACGGAGGGCCAACAGCGTCTCGAAGCTGCGCGCCAGTACGCATGCGCCGCCGGCCACGCCAAACAGCAGCAGCGACGGCACGAGGATCGGCTTGCGCCCCCAGCGATCGGCCAACACGCCCAGCACCGGCGTTAGGAAGATGCTGGGCATGCGCGAAGAAGGTGATCAACAGGCCAACGGACTGGGTGGAGACGTTCAGTTGCCGTGCGATATCCGGGAACGCCGGCGAGATGCTGTCCGAGCGCAGGATGGCGATCAGCGCCACACCGAAGACGATCAGCAGATTGGGGTCGCGATAGAGCGCGCCCTCGGACGGCGGCAGGCCGTCGGAAACCTCCGCTCCCCCCTCCGCAACGGCTGAATCCGCAGTGTCCGTCACAGGCTAGGTCACGCCTCCTCGTCCACGCGCACGAGCCACACCTCCGAGACGTCACAGCCACGGGCCGGCCCGCCGGCAGCCGATGCCCGATACCAGCGCAACGTCAACCCGCCGTCTCGCGTCGCCTCCGCCGGGATATCGAACTCCAGGGGTCGCTGCGGACGCGGTTTCGCAATGGGCGGGTGCACCTCGATGCTGTCGTTCGCCTCCAGGCGGATGGGCACCTGTGCGTTCATGGCCCCGTAGACGACGCGCAGTCTGTAGGTTGCAGTCGGGTCCAGGTCATCGTAGTGCATGGAAAGCGGCGCGTCCTTCAGCGCCATGGTGTAGCTGCGCCACGACCGCCGCAATACCTCGCGATCCTTCATGTACGGGTAGTTGCGCAGAGGCGAACGCAGAAACGCCGGGTCCTCTGCGTACCCCGGCCCGGGTGCGAGATGCGGACTGCGCGACGAGTCGCTCAGGTCGTCGTAGAAGCCGCCCGGCCCCGGATTCGTCCAGTTCACGATCTCGTCCAGGCCCGCCAGCCGCTCGGCCTCGTCCTCGACGCCACGCAATTCGGCAAAGCGCGCCTTCAGCCACTGCCGGTTGTTCAGCGGGAAGTCGCACCCATCCAGGTTGGCCCCGCGCGTCTCATGCTGGCCGCGGTAGAGCGCCACGCTCAACTGCATGTGAATGCTCTGGAAGAGCGCCTCCGCCAGTTGGAACAACCGCGTGCGCAAGTCACCGGCGACCGGTTGAGTCACCGCTTCGTCCAGGATGCGTTCCGCCTCGTCCATGGCGAGCGACGCGCCCAGGTCGGCGAGCCCGGCGCAGGGCCGTCATGGCGCGCTCCTCCAGCGCCATCTCGTACAGGAGTCGGCTGCGCACGTAGGCGTCGTAGTAGGCGCGATAGAGCGCCTGCTGGAAGCGCCAGTTCTTCAGGTCGTGGGGCGACGCCGCCTGCTCCATCGCCTGGAACTGCAGCAGCGTCGTCTCAACGCCGGCGTTGGCGGCCAGCGGCCCGCGCCAGTTGCGCTCCAGCGCCAGCAAGCCCTGAGCGAAGGCCTCCGTGTAGCGGTCGCCGATGAAGTAGCGGCTATACTGGCGCAGTGTGTCCACCACGTCACATTCGGGGTCCCAGCCGAGCCGGCTCCACACGGCCTTGTTCACGTCGTCGTTGTTGCCCTCGGAATAGGCCAGGAAACCGATGGTTGGCGGCATGGAATAGTGGAAAATGGCCGTCTCGTCCAGTGGCCGCGGGTTGATGGGCTCGCGTCCTTCGGTCACCGCATAGGCCACATCCCACTCGGGCACGGGGAACTGGCAGTTCAGGGAGTGGGTGATGTCCGGATAGTTGCGCAGCGGATATTGATCCGGGATCAACTCTCGGAACTCCGCCATCGTCGAGTTCACCCACGGGCCGTGGACCACGCCGGTGAGCCAGGACGGGGCCTCGTTCGTCAGGATGTCGACGAATTCGTCCATGCCCTCATCGGTGAATCCCTGGGGGGAGAGCCACCACTCGGCGTCGGGATGGACGCGGCGAAGCTGTTGCGCCTGCTTCTCCAACAGGGACATCAGCACCGCGGCTCCGTGTGGCCGGGGTCGCCGCCGGGCACGAAGATGGCGTCGATGCGCGGCAGGCGTTCGAAGACTTCGCCCCATTCGCGCAGCGCGAACTCCACCGTGTCCGGGTCGGTGTAGTCCGTGTCCATGGCCGGGAACCAGATCCACACGTCGATGCCGTATTGCGCAGCGATGCGCGACATGCCCTCCATCATGTCCAGCGGCGGGCGCGGGAAATGTACGCTGTCCAGCCGGTCGTCGGAACGCGGCGGGATCATTTCGATGGCGTTCGCTCCAAATATGGCCAGGTCACGGAAATACTGCTCCCACTGCGGCAAATCCCACCCGCAGTAGGAGTTTGTCTTGTCCCGGTAGCCGACCTGATGGCCGCGCAGACGGTAGTGCGGAGCGGTCGTAACGTCCATGTCTGCGGGCAGACGGATGGACCCGTGTCGCATGCGCAGGAAGCGCAGCAGATAGCCCACGCCGAAGAGCAGACCGCGCTCGTCGTTGCCGGCCACGAGCACGACGGGCCCCGCTTCGCCGTGCTTGACCCGAATGCGGAACCCCTCGGCTGCGCCGGCATCCCCATCGTTGGCCAGTTCTGCGGCGTACTCCCCGGCAAACGCGTCCAGGTCCGCTGCCAGGCCCACGGCCACGACCGGCCCGCCGCTCTCCGGCCATGCGTCCGCCTGCGGCCATTCGACAAGCGTTCTCTTTTCGACCTCGTCGATCAGCATCTCGATGGCCTTTGCCGGCGGGCCGGCCAAGGTCGACGAGCGGACAACGATTGCCTGCGTCAGGTCGAGATGACCCGAAGCGTCGATGCCATTGCTTTGGGATTTGCTCACGTCTTGCTCCTTGTGTCGACGGACTGCCGCGGCACAGCCTTCAATCGTGCGCGTGCGCGGATGGATTCAGTTTGGTCTAGCCCTTGAGCCCGGTCAGGACGATGCCCTCGATGAAAGCGCGCTGGGCCAGAAAGTACACGATGATAATGGGCGTCACCATGATCGTCGCCAGCACCATCACGTAGTGCGTCCAGTCCAGGCCGCCTTCATAGTATTGCATGGCGTTCAGTCCCAGGGCCATGGTGTACATGTTGCGCTTCTGGAGATAGATCAACGGCGCGATGAAGTCATTCCAGTTGTAGAGCAGCGCCAGCACGATGACGACGACGAGCGCCGGCCGCGCCAAGGGCACCGCGATCTGGAAGAATATCCGCGGCCGGCTGGCCCCGTCGATACGGGCCGCATCCTCCAGTTCCATAGGAATCGTGCGGAAGAACTGGCGCAGCATGAAGATCGTGATGGGGCCTCCAAACCAGTGCGGCACGATCAGCGGCAGGAAGGTGCCTACCCAGCCCAACTTCGTGAACATGATATAGATGGGGATCATCGTCACGACGAAGGGCAACATGACCGTGGCCAGGACGGCGCCGAACATCATGTCGCGCCCCGGAAAGCGCAGGCGGGCGAAGCTGTACCCCGCCAGCGCGGAACTGAGCGTGACCCCGACCGTCGCAAAAATCGTGATCGTCAGCGTGTTCACCAGATAGCGCAATCACGGGCACAACCTGCCACACATCGACATAGTTCTGCCACTGGGGTGGATCCGGAATCCACTGCGGCGGGAAGACGTAGATCTGGTGGGGCGCCTTCAAGGAAGAGGAAACGAGCCAGAAGAAGGGCGTCAGCATCAGAACACCGCCAACTGTCAGCACGAGATAGGCAAAGAACCTGCCCGCCGTGGCGCGGTTTTTCATGGAATCCATGTCAGTCGCCCTCCACTTCATAGTAGACCCAGCGGCGCTGGCTGTAGAACAACAGCCACGTCAAGAGCATGATGACCAAGAAGAGAATCCACGCCATCGCCGACGCGTAGCCGTTCTTAAAGTATCCAAACGCGTTGCGGAACATGTAGAGGTTGTAGAAGAGCGCAGCGTTGTCCGGGCCCGCGGATGAGGCCGACGGGTTCGAGACAAAGAGCACGTACGCCACGCCGAAGACCTGGAACGCGCCGATGATCGTCGTCACGAGCTGGAAGAAGATGATCGACGAGGTCAGCGGCAGGGTGATGTTGCGAAACTTGGTCCAGTTGTTGGCCCCATCCACATCCGCCGCTTCGTAGAAGGTAGGCGGCACGCCTTTCAACGCGGCCAGGAAGATCAGCACCGTGTTGCCCAACCCCCACAGACCGATGAACACGATGGAGGGGATGATCCAGTCCGGGTCCGTCAGCCAGCGCGGAGCCGGGATGCCCAGCACCTTCAGCGGATAATTGATAGGACCGAATTCCGGATTCAGACCCCAGCGCCAGATGGTGGCGCTGGCAACGACCGGCACGACTGAGGGCAGATACCACATCGTGCGGTAGACGGAGATGCCGCGCACATTGCGCGCCATGAGCAGGGCGATGAAATAGGCCACGATCAGGGAGGAAGGGACATAGAGGATTACGTACTTCAGCGTCACCTGCACCGACTTGATCCACAGATCATCATTGACAAGCCTCGTGTAGTTGGCGATTCCGATCCATTCGGGCGCAGAGATGATGTCGTACTTAGTGAAGCTTAGCCAAAGGCTGGCCAGTAGCGGGCCCAGCCTGAACAAGACGAGGCCAAGCACCGCCGGCAGAATGAATATCCACCCCCAGAAGACCTCCTCAAAGCTCAGCCGCTCCTAAAAGCGTTGCGGCTTCGCCGCGGCCAGGTTTGTCTCCGAAACTGTGACAGAGTCCATTTTCTCACCTGTACCATCCACTGTTTCTATCCACTGAACCGCAGAAGGCGCGGTCCGCACATCAGCGCAACTCACACATTGTGTATGCGTCTCGTCCGGCAAGATGCGCTTCACGTCACCCCGGGTTGTCGCCTCCTGCAGCTTGCCTGAAGATAGGCGCACAACAGGGCGGGAACACTGCGCTGCGAAGGGGACGGACGGGGATCCGACTCTTGTCCAGCCTTCAGAATCCCGTCCGTCACCGGTACAACAGCGAAACGCTACTGCGATCGTCTACTCGAGCTCGCCCGTAGCCAGGATCTGCTCCGAGCCTGCTCGCACTTCCTGCGCCACGTCTTCCCACCGAACGTCGCCAATCCAGAGCTGGTCCAGCGTCGGACCCCAGTAGTCGATCAGGTTCTGGTACCAGCCGCCGTAGTACGATCCGATCGTGTCGCCCGGCCAGCGGAAGGTCTCCGGGTTCTCGAACGCATCGTAGTAGACCTGGCGATACTGCTTCTCCGGCGGCGATTCGTTGTTCAGGAACTCCTCGCGCAGGTCCTTGCGGATCGGCTGCTGCATGCCCAGATCCACCAGGATCTTCTGCCCCGGCTGGCTGCAGCACGCAAAGAAGATGAAGTCGTACGCCTCCTGCGCATAGTCGGTCTTGGAGAAGACGCAGAGCGGCGAATAGTGGCCGTACGACGTCTTCGCCGTCTTGTACGGAACCTGGAACGTGCCCCAGTTGACTCCAGCATCGTTGATGCGGCCCAACATCCACACGCCCTGGTGTGACATGGCGACCGTGCCGGCCTGAATCGTCACTTCGCCGGCAGCCTGAAAGGCGGGTGACGGCGCAACATACTCCTTGATGCCCAGGTCGGCCAGCCAGTTCATGGCCTCGATGAACTCCTCGCGAGTCCATGGGCATCGTCATATCTTCGGCGATGATCTCCGCGCCGTTGGCCCACATGTAAGTCTGGCGCCCGTGGGCGATGTCCGGCTGGAAGCCGTACTGCTTGACGCGTGCCGGGTCGAAGTCGGCGTCGTTGGGCGTGTTGCCGTCCAGGTCAAGCGTGAGTTGCTTGCCCAGTTCCACGATCTCATCCCACGTCATCCACGTCTGCGGATCCGGATAGTCGATGCCGGCGGCGTCAAAATGGTCCATATTGAAGACCATCGTCATGGCGCCGCTGTCCCAGGGCAGACCCCAGCGGGCGTTGTCGTACGTCTGTGCGATCCAGCAGTTGTCGATGTAGTCGTCCTCGTTGAACTTGGGATCCGCCTCCAGGAAAGGCTCCAGATTCGTGGTCACGCCTTTGCGCGTCAGCGGACCTGTGGTGCGGTTGGCGTCGAACCACATGTCCGGCCCCGTGCCCGCCGCGATCATGATCAGCAATGCCTCCTGGTGGTTCGCACCGGCCACTGCGTTGATCTCGAAGCTGATGTCCGGATTCTCTTCCCGGTAGAGCTCCATCTGCTGGTCCATCACACCGGCGATGAACTCACCGCCGCGGTTGAAGAAGTTGAGCGTGATCTGCTCCGCCGCCGGCGCCATACCTGGGGCCGCGGCGGGGGCCACACAGCCTGCCAGCGCTGCGCCGGTGGCCGCGAAGGCCGTCATCTTGAGAAAACCGCGTCGACTAATCGTGTTACTTGTCATCTCGTACACTCTCCTCCTGTCTTCAAAGGACATTCGTATGTTCGGGGACGCAAGTCAGGGAGCTACTGGTGTTTTTCGCGCCGCGCACCACCTCCTCTCGGTCTACCTGTATGGCTATGCAAGGACTGGGCATACTTGCCAGAGACTCGACCTATTGGCAACCCGCCCGCTTGACGGCCCTACTGTCTGGGCGATTCGCTCCCGTAGAACTCGGCTATGCAGTTCTGACGAGGGGGACCAGTTGCTCCATCTCGTGTTCCAGCCTTGCCTGCTCCTGGGGCGACAGCTCGCGCATGGGCGGCCGTACGTGGCCCGCCGGCACACCGCGCAGCCGCAGCCCCGCCTTGAAATACGCCGGATGCAGACCGTCGCCCAATGTCCTGCGAATGCGATCGATCGTCTGCTGCTGGCGCTGCGCTTCGGCCAGGTCGCCCGCCCGGAACGCGTCCAGAAGCGAATTGGGCGTTTCCGGAAAGACGTTGGCATTGCCGGAAATCTGGCCATGTGAACCAAGCGCCAGCGCGGGCAGCATCAGCGCGTCCGAACCACAGATGGCGATGAACTCGGGCCCGCCCGCCTGCACGTAGTCGTGAAAGCGCACCAGGTCTGAACTGCTGGATTTGAAGCCCACGATGTTGTCCGTGGCGTCCAGCAACCGCTTCAACAAGGCGGGCGAAATGTCGTTCTTGGCGTTGCCCGGGAAGGTATAGAGCAGGGTGGGCAGATCGGGCGTGGCCTCGGCCACGGTGACAAAATGCTGGAAGAGGGATTCGTCGTCGAAGGTGTAGAAATAGGGCACGATCACGGAAGACGCAGTTGCTCCGGCGGATTGGGCATGGCGCGCCAACTCGACAGTCTCGGCCGTGGTGACGCAGCCGGTGTGGGCGATTACGGGTACGCGGCCGCCAACCTGCTCCACGGCCAGCTCACACAGCCGCATCCGTTCCGCCGTTGTCAGCGACATGCCCTCCCCAGTCGTACCGCCGACCATGATGCCGTCGATGTCGTGCTCGAGCAGGAAGTCAATCACAGCACAGAAGCTCGATTCCACGATGCGGCCCTGGTCGTCGAAGGGCGTAACCATGGGACAGATGATGCCCTGGAGACCGATGCCTCGTCGACCGGCGCCTTGCCGGCCGGTGTCTTGCCGTACTGGATCGTGTTTCATCTGCCGCCTCCGTTCGGATTGCAGATGCTGCCGGCGAGAACTACTTGTAGGCGTATTCGTTGAGCGCGGATACCCGCTGTGGCACGAAGCCCATGTGGCGCGAAATCTGCTGCGCCGCGCCCACGACCAGCTTCGAGAACTCCGGCGCGCCGAGCGCCGGTGATATCGGGATCGATGCCCGACACGCTGCATGCGCCAAGCACGGCCCCCGTGGCGTCGAAGATCGGCGCGCCGATACAGTAGACTCCGTCTTCGTGTTCGCCCTCGTCCAGCGCATACCCTTGGCGGCGAATCGCTTCCAGGCGGGGGCGAAGCGCGGCCGGGTCGGTTACAGTCGCCGCCGTAAACGCGGGCATGCCCGCACGCGCCAGCACGCCTTCACATTCGCCTTCCGGCAACTGTGCGAGGATCGCCTTGCCCACCGAAGTGCAGTGCATGTGCACGCGATCGCCGATAGCCGTGCGTGCGATCAGCCGCTGGGGCGACTCGACCGCATAGATATAGAGGGCGTAGTCGCCGTCGCGCACGGTTAGGTAGGCCGAATCCTTGCACGCATCGGCAAGCTGGCGCAGGAGCGGGGCCGCGGGGTCGCGGATTTCCACGTTGACGCGCATGGCCTGCGTCAGCGGCAGGATGCCTGTGCCCAAAGCGTATTCGTCGCGTGCGACCTTCTCGACGAAGCCTTCAGTCGCCAGCGTATTGAGTAGATTGTGTGCCGTGCTCTTGGGAATGCCCAGTTGCTCGCTGACCTCCGAGAGCGAGAGGCGCGGATTGGCCGTAGAAAAGAGCCGCAGTATGCGAATGGCCTTCAGGACAGAGTTCACCATGCCGGCAATCCGTCGCTTTCAAAAAGAATGCCGTGAACCAGGGACAAGCAACAGCGTGCACGAACGAATAGGGTGTACGAGAGAGACGGCGCCAATGCACCGGCGGTCACGTTCCGCCCAGGCAAACGCCAGGATGAGTCCGGGCGCCGGCCGGCATCAGTGCAAATCCCGGGGGAGGACAAATCACGAATGGTATTCAGTATTGTGGGACGCTGTGTAGTATATCAGAATAGTTGGGGTTCGTCAATAGTCTCACCATAATTTTCCAGTAGCCACGAATTCGCAACAGGATATTCCACCCGGCGACGTAGGCTTCGTGTCCGCTGTGGTCTCGCCGGCGCGCAACACCTCCATTCTGGCGCGCAACACCTCCCTTCTAGAATGCAAGCATTCGGAGTGCAACGGCGGATGCCAGGCGCGTTAAGCAGACAACGACAAGCCGAGGACCCAATGTATTCGACTGGGGTCCTCGGCTTTGGCGCTTATGGCGCAGGCTTGGTTGCGGTACTAGTGCAGAATCGTGTCTAGGGTAGCCTTATGCGAGAGTACAAGAAACCTCGGCGATCGTGTATGAATGGGGAGGAAGTTCCAGTACGAACTCTTTACCCAAGCCAGCTGAGGGGCTCTTGCATGGGTTGAACGTTGTCCGGATCGCCAGCGGAATTCATGGCCATTGCATCGTCATTGAACAGACGGATCAGCCTGCCCTCATCTGCGACATTCCCATCGATTTCGACCTGCAACTCGATAGCGTCGTCGCGGTGCTGGTTGACCAGCGAAAGGAAGACTTCACCCGTCTGAGGATCGAGGGTGACTGAGGCGTCCAGGAACGGGATAGCGTCTAGGCGCATCGCATGCTCCGCGAAGGTCTCACATTCAACCCAGGCATCTAGAGCTACCGGCCCGCTGTGGTTAACTTGCATCCAGAACGGCCAGTAGACCGGCTCGCGCCAGGCGCCATCCGGGGTTACCATAACGAGGCCAACCACGTTGATGGACTGGGCCACCGTGGCCAGCGTCACCTCCTTGCAGTGACGTTGCAGTATGTTGAGGAATGACGCCACAGTCAGCGAATCGCGCAGCCGGTAGGTCGGGCCAAACGGATTGTACTCGGGGTGGTGAGTCATCATGCCGCCGCCTATGGAAGCATTCCACTCGGTCACGGCGATCTTCACGTCGCGACTTATTGGGTTACGGCGACGCACATGGCGGATGACGGCGGCCATCTCTTCGATCACCTGCCCCGTGCGGTGCGGACCGGCCATCAGCGAATACCAATCATCCGGATCCGGCGTGGCTCGCCAATAGTCGTGAAGAGATAAGTAGTCTACATACGGGCAAACCTCGGGCATTACGTCCCACGCCCACTCTGGCGTGTAGCCCACGCCTCCGCCAACGGCAATCAGCTCCATTTCGGGATCAAGTCGGCGCAGCACTTTGGACCATTCGCGGGCAGTCACGCCATAGTCGCGGGCCGTGCTGTAGCCTATTTCCCAGGGACCGTACATCTCGTTGCCCATTTGCCAGTAGCGTACATTGTATGGCTCCTCCTGGCCGTGCCGCCGGCGAAGGTTGGCGTAGTAGGTATCGTGCACGCCGTTACAGTATTCCACCCAAGAAGCGGCTTCGTCCAGGTCAGCCGTACCCATGGCGAAGTTAAGGTGAGGCTCGGCCCCGATGTTCCGGCAGAACTGGATGAACTCATGGGTGCCAAACTCGTATCGCGCTGGCCAACCGAAGTGGAGGTCTATCTTGCGTGGTCGTTCTTCGACCGGGCCGACACCATCCATCCAATGATAGCTAGTACCGGTACATCCGCCTGGCCAGCGAATAAGCGGTGGCCGTAGGTCCTCAAGAAACTGGGCGACGTCTCTGCGAATGCCGTTTTCGTCGGCTGTGGTTGCGCTTGGGTCGTACAGTCCGCCTTCGGAACAGCCGGGTCGGCGACACATGAACTGGCCATACAGGTTGCGGTTGATCACGCCGATCCGGCGATCCAGGTCAACTTTGATACGAGCTTTCACTTCGACAACCTCCTTTTCTTGCGTCTCCAACTGGCGGATGACATCTGTGAAGTGCGTGAGGCATGGACAATAGAGGCTGCAGCTGGGCACTGATGAAAGGTCTGCATACGGCCGCCAGTAACCGAACCTCCATTGCGGTCGGGTACGGAGCTAGCCCTTGACGCCGGTAAACACGATGCCCTGAATGAAGTACTTCTGGGCAAAGAAGAAGATCAGAAGCACCGGAACCATTGCTACCAGCGATGCCGCCATTAACAAGTGCCATTCAGTGTAGTTCTGATCTTGGAACGATCGCAGGCCCAGAGACAAAGTGTATAACTCCTGCGAGTGGAGGTAGATCAGCGGTCCGAAAAAGTCGTTCCAGGACGCATTGAACATGAAGATAGCGACAGCGGCGAGCGCCGGCTTGGAGAGAGGAAGCACGATTCGCCAGTAGATGCCGAAGATCGATGCGCCGTCGATCCGCGCCGCGTCGTCGAGCTCCAAGGGGATAGTCATGAAGAATTGGCGCAATAGAAAGACCAAGAAGGGACCGCCGAACCAGTTGGGCAGGACCAGCGGCAGGTACGTGTCAATCCACCCCAAGTAGCGGTAGACAACAAATTGGGGTACTAGCGTGACCTGCGGCGGCAGCATCAGCGTGGCCAACATAATCAGAAAGACTGTGTCACGGCCGCGCCAGCGCAGGCGCGAGAAGGCGAAAGCCACCATCGAACACGATAACACTTTTCCCACCACGTCCAGCAAGGTAATAATGATCGTGTTGCGGAGATAGAGCCCAAAGGGCACGACGCGGAAGATCTGTATATAGTTATCCCAATGGGCGGGCTCGGGAATCCATTCAGGCGGGATCACCATGACCGCGCCGAGGTCCTTCAGCGAGGTGGAGAACATCCAAGCCAGCGGGATCATCAGAACAACCGCACCCAAAATCAGAACCACATGGATGGTCGCGGCGCCGAATCTCTTCTGCATTCGCTTGGACACGCGAGATGACGAAATGGAAGCAGTTCGGGTCGCATCCTGCGCTTTCATTTGTGCGCCCACTACTTGTTCTCCGCCTTCACCTCGCCGCTGTAGAACACCCACAAGCTGGATGAACGATAGACAAGCAGCGTAAGGGCAAAAATGTAGATGAAGAGAATCCAGGCCAACACAGATGCGTAGCCCATCTTGAAGAATTGAAAAGCGTTGCGATAGAGATAGAGAACGAAGAAGAGCGTCGCGTTGTGCGGTCCGCCGTTGGTCATTATCAAGGCCTGCGTGAAGACCTGCAACGAGGCAATGATGCCGACGATAAGCTGAAAGAAGAGCACCGGCGTAATCATGGGGAGCGTAACCTGCCAGAAACGCGTCACCCAATTGGCGCCGTCTACCTTGGCCGCTTCATAGAGTTCCGTGGGCACGCCTTGCAATCCGGCCAGATAGATGATAATCCCGCCTCCAACGTGCCACAGAGACATACCAATCAGAGCCGGCAGAGCCCAGCGCGTATCTCCCAGCCAGCCGGGACCTTGAATGCCCAGCGAAGCCAGAAAGGCGTTGATCAGTCCAAAATTCGGCGCGTAGATCCAGCGCCAGAGAAGCGCCACGGCAACCCCGGAAAGCACCGATGGAAGATAGTACAGCGTGCGGTAGTACTGGAGACCACGGATGTCTGCGTTGAGCAGCAGGGCGATAATGAGTCCGAACCCCACCTGCAACGGTACGCTGACGAACGCGTAGATGGAGGTCACCTTGAGCGCCTGGTAAACCAGCGCATCGCCTGTGAAGGCGCGGCGGAAGTTTTCCAAGCCAATCCACTCAGGTGGCTGCAGCAGGTTGTAGTCGGTGAAAGCAAAACCCGCAGAGGCCATCATGGGACCTAGCGTAAAGAGGAAGAATCCAATGATCCAGGGCGAGGCGAAAAGCCAACCCGCGATCTCCTCGCGCCGGCGCATAGGGCTAACATGGTGAGCCGTCACTGGTCTGAGGTATCCCTCAACGCTATCTCGATGCTTCGCAGATTTCGCCAAGTATGGAACGAGACATAGGGTCTACTTGGCGAAATCTGCGCCGCTACGTGTACGAAGTCGGCAGGCAGGAATGCGGTCAGCCCGCAATAATCGCGTCGATTTGCGACGTCATTGCGACGCCAACCTGCTCGCCCGTCATCGAACCATCCCAGAGCACGTCCAACTCGGTGTTGATCACTTGTACGATCTCCGACTCCTTGGGATGAGCCGGCCAGGCTCTGGCTTCGCCTCGCAGTAGCATCTCTGGGAATGTAACGTTGACGCCAACGGAGTTGCACATGTCGCACTGATATTCGGCGAACCACTCCTGCTCGACGAGGGTCTTTCGTGAAGGGTGCGCATACCCGCGGCTAATGCGAAGCTCCTGGCCTTCGGGACTGCAGATCCAGGCCGTTAGCAGGTAAGCCTCATTGGGAACCTTACTGCCTGACCAGATGGAAGTCCACCCGATCGCCAATTGGGTCATGCGCGTGCCCTTCGGGCTCAAGGGCGTGGCGGCAGCATCAAAGTGAAAGTCCTGAATCGAGCGCAGTCCGCCGAGGGCGCCTCGCGTACCGACGAACGCACCCAGCCGTCCAGTACTGAAGCGATCACCCTGGTTCATCTCGCTCAAAGCCTCGGGGCCCGGGGCAACACCGTGAACCGTCACCAGGTCTTGCATGTATTGCAGCGCCTCCACGGCTTCCGGCTGATCAAGCATGCACTTGGTTCCATCCTCGTTCAGTACCTGGCCGCCGTTGCTCCAAATCCATGTACTCCAAAGTGGATGACCGACGCCATAGAAGGTCGTGACGCCATTTTCCTCCCGCGTGATGGCCTTGGAGGACTCGAGCAGTTCATCCCAGTCACTGTCCCAATCCGGATACTCCATTCCCGCCTCGTCGTAGAGGTCAACGTTATACCAGAGACCATTGGGCGCGCCATCGTTGGGCAATGCGTAGAGGGTGCCTTGAAACTTGCAGGCCTCCACGTGTGCGTCAAAGAAATCGTCAAACACCGTTTCGTCCGGGTACTGAGCGACGAAATCCTCTAGGGGGACATAGACTTCCGCATCGGCCAGGGAACCGAAGTATCCGAAGAGCGTCTTGAAAGTGTCAGGCGCAGTACCGCCTGCCAACATTGTCAGTAGTTTGTCGTTATACTGGGGGTTGTACCCGGTGCCGGCAGGTGTATACTGGGCGTCTATCTCCGGATAGCGCCTGTTGAATTCCTCGAAGACCGGGGCAAAGTCGGCGTCTTCGTTCGTACCGCCCGGCACCATGAAGGTAACGGTCACCTTCTCCATGGTTGGCCCAGCCTCTCCGGCCTCGCCTCCCGGTTGGGCTGCCGGTGCGGCAACGCAGGCCGCTAGCGCTCCCGCCATCGTTACCGCCGATAACTGAAGAAATCCCCGTCTGCTCAGATCACGGTGTCGCATAAGGTCTCCTCCTGAAAATGGGTAACCAGTCCTGTTACGCGTGGTTGGTCGATAGTACCCGTTTGCCCAGGCAAATATTCTGTTGGTTGGCCAGTGTGCATACCAGTATACTATCGACAGTCGGCAACGTCAAAGGCTCCGCAATTCTCCAAATCCAAAAGGCGCACAGCATGAAAATCAGCAACGTGAAGGTCGATCTCTTCAACTGGAAGAACGAGCCGTGGCAAGTGGGCGCACGGCCGCCCCACGCAGGTACGCAGGCGCTCGGCATCGTGACGGTGGAAACGGACGAGGGCGTCAGCGGGCATGCCTTCCTCGGCTCTTCCAACAAGGGAGGCGATTTCTATGTGAAGGACTTGATCGCTTTCGTCAAACCCATGATTCTCGGCCAAGACCCGCAGGACATTGGCAAGCTCTGGCAAATGATGTGGAAGAAGAACCGCGAGGTGGCGGTCCAGGTCATCGCCGCCGTCGACATCTGCCTGTGGGACATCAACGGCAAGATCGCGGGCCTGCCTATCCACCGGCTGCTGGGTACGGTGCGCGAATCCGTGCCCGCCTACTCCAGTTCGCCCTGGCACGCCACCGTCGAAGAATATGTGGAGGAGGCGCTCCATTTCCAGGAACTGGGCTGGCACGCGCACAAGGTGCACCCCCACGGCCGGCCACGCGCCGACGTCGAGATTTGCGCGGCCGCTGCGCGAGGCGGTCGGCCCCGACTTCACGCTCATGCTCGACGCCATGTGGATGTACCAGTACGAGGATGCGCTGCGCGTCGGCCGCGCCATCGAGGAGCTTGGACTACTACTGGTACGAGGACCCGCTGGTGGAGGAGGACATCTACAATTATGTCAAGCTGCTGCGGAAGCTAGACATCCCGGTGATCTCCACCGAATACGTGCCCGGCCGCTTCTATGGCACGGCCCCTGGATCACCCAGTACGCCACGGACATGCGTGCGCGGCGACGCGGTCATCACCGGTGGCATCACGCCCCTGGTCAAGCTCTGCCACATGGCCGAGGGCTTCAACATGAAATGTGAGATTCACCACGGCCACAACTCGCTGGGCAATGCGGCCAATCTGCACGTGATGATGGCCGTGCCCAACTGCGAGTTCTACGAGGTCTTCCCCTCCGGCGGCGAGCTCAAGTATGGGTTGGTCGAGGATATCGAAGTCGACGAGAACGGCCTTGTCCATGCGCCGGCCGAGCCCGGCCTGGGCTTCGAAATCGACTGGGACCTGGTCAAACGCGAGCACGTCGGAACCGTGGAGTAGCCGCCTTCCGCCACGAAATGCGCAGCCGAATCGGCCGTAGATTACTATCCGCTCCGATTCACACTGGTAGGACCGGCTGGCGATGAGGACATTGCTCGCTGCCGGAATGACAACCAATCGAACGGATTCTGTACGCGCGCTGGCGGGCGGGCTACGTTCGCAGATCCTGTCGGCGTGCACAGGCGCGGACATCGTTGCGTCAGTCTGACGTTGCTGCGGATACACCCCAACTCGGCTTCCACACGCATCGCGGCGACGCACTCCACCTGCAAGCGGCCCAGGAGACCGGCGCATCCTTCGTCGTCATCGTGTTTGTGTAACGCGACATCGAACCCGTGGAAGGCTATGTGTGCTGGGAGAGTCCCTACTCTAGCTTCTCCACACGCGATTGATTGTCGCATTCGTTCGCTTCGTTGTGTGGCGCCGCCGGCGTCCACGTCCCTATCGCGCCAACACGTGCACTGCGTGATCAGTCGCGGCAATCCCTATCGCTTCTCCCTGTCGCCGCCCGGGACCCTGCACGCCGGTTAATCACACTACCTCACTCCCGGATTCGGGCTCCATTTCTAGCCCTCCTCTACGACGTGCGCTCGCTTCTCTTTCCCTCTTCGGCCTCCCTCATCGCACACGCCTGAGGAGTTGATCGGCCCAAGTTCAAAGATCATCATCGGTATTGACAGCAAGCAATAGTTGCTGTACAATCCGTGGTAATAACTGGTAATAACCAGCCCTCGAGGCCAATCCGCTGAAAACGGCCCACATCCGTGGACAATTCCAAGCCTATTTCAGGCGAGTTACTCAACAGAAATCTGGGCGTACCACTTCACGTTCAGTTGGCCGACCGCATTCGGGAGAGAATCACAAGTGGCCGGTGGTCTCCTCATTCCAACTTGCCGTCTGAACGGGAACTGTGCGAACAGTACAACATCAGCCGCATTACCGTGCGCCAGGCGCTGTCACGCCTGGACGCCGACGGATTGATCTATACCACGCCCGGTAAGGGCCGCTATGTGTCCGAGACACCTTTGCGCGAACAGTTGCTGCCCCTTAGCAGCTTCACGGATGACGCGCTCCGAAGTGGCAGAACCGCCACCAATCAGGTTCTCGAGTTGACAGTGGCCGACGCCGACCCGAAGGCGATCGAGCGGCTGGGAATGCAAGAGCGGCCGCCCGGATCGCGCGAGGTTGTGCGTCTGAAACGTCTGCGCCTTCTGGACGACGCACCCATTGCGATTCACACCAGCTATTTGCCGCACTATCTTTGTCCGGGCCTCGCTCGCTACGACTATGCGACGGGTTCGCTATTCGATGTGCTGCGCAATGGATACGGTCTACACCTTGCGCGCGCAGACACAACACTGCAGGCCGCCCTGGCCACGCCGGAAGAGCGACGTCTGCTCAAGCTCTCATCACCTGCCGCCGTACTGATCGTCGACCAAACCACATACCTGGACGACGGATCGACTGTCGAGTTTCTCCACGGCGTATATCGGGGCGACGCTTACACGCTGGTTATGAGAATGTCCGAAAGAGACATGTAGGGAAGCTCGGAAACGCACGCGACTTATCAAGCCAGCTCGAAACTAGAGGCAAGACGACAAGGAAAGGTGCAATCGACGATGACGCCACCGGTGCGCGTTGGGTTTGTGGGATGCGGCAGTGTGATGTCGCGGCCATATATGTCACTTGCTACGCAGTTGCAGCATCAGGGCAAGATCGACATCGTCGCGGCTTGCGATGTTCGTGAGGAAAAACGCGAATTCGTCTCGAGCAGGTTTGGAATCGAAAACTTCACGACGGAGTATCTGGAACTGGTTCAGTCCGATGACGTCGATCTCGTACTCGTACTCACGTCCATGAATGAGCACGGCCCAATCACCAGGGCCGCGCTCGAGGCCGGCAAGCATGTGCTCGTGGAGAAGCCGATGTCGACGAGCATGGAGGAAGCGCGGGAGCTCGTGGAATTGGCCCGCCGAAGCGCCGGCTATATGGTCCCCGCGCCGCACGTGCTCCTCAGCCCGACCTACCAAGCGATCCACGCTCGCGTTCGCAAGGGCGAGATCGGCAAGGTGCTTTCGGCGCGCGCCTTCTACGGCTGGGCCGGGCCCAACTGGGGGCAATGGTTCTATCGCCCGGGTGGCGGAGCGCTCTTCGATCTTGGCGTCTACAATGTGGTGAGCCTGACCGGTCTGTTGGGACCCGCAAAGCGCGTAACGGCAATGACGGGCGTCGCCATTCCCAGACGGGTAGTGGACGGCGAGGAGATCGAAGTCCAAGCCGAGGACAACGCGCATGTGCTCCTGGATTTTGGCGAATCGGTGTTTGCCGTGGTGACCACTGGATTCACCATTCAGAGATATCGCACTCCGGCCATCGAGCTTTACGGCGGCGACGGCGTCATCCAGATGATGGGCGATGACTGGGCGCCGGACGGCTATGAGATGTGGCGGAACGAAATCGGAGCGTGGCAAATCTACGAAGAGACAGCGCCGCGCTGGCCGTGGACAGATGGCTTGCGCCACCTGGTGGAATGCATCCAGACGGGCGCCAAACCAGTGATCACGCCGGAACACGGCTATCACGTCCTTGAGATCATGCTCAAGGCGCAGGCAGCCGGCCGTGACGGGCAGGCGCGCGAAATCGAGAGCTCCTTCGAGCTCCCCTCCCTGAGCGGCGAGGAACCGGGTGAGGCTGCGCATTTGATTCACGACCGGACGAACCAGTAGGGCGACGCCAACCGATGGCCGGAAACTGACCATGGAGCATGATGCAGCCGAAACCTTCGCCATCGGACTTGACGTTGGCGGCACAAAGATCGCTGGAGGCGTAGTCGATCTCGCTAGCGGAGACGTATCGTGCCTTCGCTCCATAGCCACGAATCCGGAGCGAGGCGGTCCGGCTGTGCTAGCCGACGCGCTGGCAATGGCAAGTGGCCTATTGGAACTGGCGTCGGACAGGAACGTAGTCGGTGTCGGCGTAGGCGTTCCCGAGCTCGTCGATCGTGCTGGCGCGGTCACGAGCGACCAGACCATCGCATGGCGTGGACTGCTCATACAAGACGAATTTTCTCGACTTGCTCCTGCTCGCGTGGAGTCCGACGTGCGGGCGGCCGCGCTGGCCGAAGCGCTCTACGGCAGCGGACGCGGCCGCCAGGTCTTTGTCTATGTCACGATCGGCACTGGCATCAGCAGTTGCCTAGTGCAGGAGGGCGCGCCATTCGCCGGCGCCCGTGGAAATGCTCTGGTCCTAGCTACGGGTTATGTCACGCAAGTCTGTCCTGACTGTAAGAAGGCCACGCGTTTCGTACTGGAAGAGTACGCATCAGGTCCGGCGCTTGTGGAGCGCTACAATCGCCTTGCGGTGCAGAAAGCGCAAAATGCGGAAGAGGTAATGGCCAGATCGGCAACAGACGACGCCGCAGCCGAAGTGGTGGTGACGGCTGGTACTGCTCTGGGCTCTAGCCTGGGCTGGCTTGTAAACGTTCTCGATCCCGAAGTGGTGATCATTGGCGGAGGATTGGGCTTGGCCGGTGGGCTCTATTGGAGCAGTTTGGTCGAATCCACACGGCGACACATCTGGGCTGAAAATGCCCGGGAGTTGCCCATCTTGCCGGCGGCAACCGGGCCGGATGCCGGCGTCATCGGCGCCGCCGCGGCAGCGTCTCGCTTGATGAAATGAGACCCTTGGGAACAACCGAATACCCTATGCCCGACCTCATGTCCCGGAAAACGCGAGCGGCGCCCTGGCGTGAACTCCGAGTGCGAAGGCCAGGGCCAACAGACGCGAGACCTCCAACTGGGAGTTCTCGAAGATCAGACACGCAAAGGAGAGTGGTATGCCTGCGAACATCTTGGAGCTGATGTCCAATGGCCCCGTGCTCGGCGACGGAGGATATCTCATCGAGTTGGAGCGGCGCGGCTACGTCGACAGCGGCTCCGGACAGGAAGAAGTGGGCACGGGCCGGGGAAGCGGACAGTATACGCCTGAGGTGGCCATTGAGCATCCAGAAGCCCTGCGCGAGCTGCATAGAGAGTTCCTCAATGCCGGATCGCAAGTGCTGCAAGCGCTGACCTTTTTCGGCACCCGCGAGAAGCTCGCCGCGCAGGGTATGGCGCTCAAACCGAGGACATCAATCGCGCTGCGGTCGGCCTAGCCAGGGAGGTTGCCGGAGACCTGGCGCTTGTGGCAGGAAGCGTTTCCCGTACACAGCTTTTCGAGCGACAAGGCGCGAGCGCGGCAGACTACGTGCGCGAGCTTTTCACGGAACAGATTCGGTTGCTGAAAGAGGCTGGCGTCGACTTCCTGATCGTTGAGACGTTCTTCCACCTGGAAGAGATGCGCATTGCCCTGGAATGTGCACAGGCCAGCGATCTGCCGATCGTCGCGACCATGAGCTTTCGTGCCAGACGCGACGACGAGCAGTGACGGGTATTCGGCCGTCGAGTGTGCCCGAGCCATGGCGGAGGGTGGAGCCAACGCGGTTGGAGCGAACTGTGAACAGGAACCGCTTCGTATGATGCCCGTCCTGCTGCAGATGCGCGAGGCCGTCGATGTGCCTATCGCCGCACAGCCGGCTGCATTTCACACCACGGACGCGACACCTTCATTTACGCGCATGCCTGCATTTCCCGACGCGCTGAGAGACGATCCAGATTGAGCGTACGGCATTTCGCGACTTCGCGCGGGCAGCCAAGACCGAGGGCTTCGGCTATGTCGGCGGCTGCTGCGGCTGCAACGCGGCATACATACGCGCAATGGCAGCCGGTCTCAGGCAAGGCGCCTGACCATGAAACGAGTGAAACTTGCCTTCATTGGTTGTGGCGATGTAGCTCAGCGCGACTACCTGCCGGAATTGCATAGAATCTCGGATCGGATTGAGTTGTCAGCAGTATGCTCGATTGTCGAGAACGAAGCGCGCACGGTTGCCGATGCATACGGTTTTGGTGCTTGGTACACGGACTACGAGCTGATGCTTGCTGAAACAGACGCGGACGCCGTGGTGGATCTCACGCCGATGCCACTGCATTTTCAGGTCAATCTAGCCGCTTTGCGCGCGGGCAGACATGTCTATTCGGAAAAGCCAGTTGCATCTAACCTCCAGCAGGCCCGGCAACTCAAGGCTGAGTCCTCCGGACGGGGGCTGATCATGGTCTGTGCTCCTTGCGTCATGCTGTTCCCGCAAGTGCGCCAGGTGCAGTCCTTGCTGCGCAAAGGCGCAATCGGTGAAGTCCACTCGGCCAGCGGCGTCGGGCACGGAGGTGTGCCGCCCTGGAGGGGGTACGGATCAGACCCAAGCCCCTATTTCGCGGATGGCGGCGGTCCCGTACGCGATATGGGCGTGTACCCATTGCATGCGCTCACCGGCCTCTTGGGACCGGCTCGCAGAGTATCCGCCATGGCGGAACAGGTTCTAGACAATTTCGTGATTGAGGATGGCCCGATGGCGGGCAAACGCGTCGACGTAGAGGTCCAGGACAACTGGCACATCGTTCTTGATTTTGGCGAAAGCCGTCTGGCCTCGGTAGACGCCACCAATTGCGTGCAGGACACGCTGTGCCCTCAACTCGAACTAAGAGGCTTGCGCGGTACGGTAGCCGCCAATCTGCTCGACGTATCAGCGCCGATCTCTGTGCTGCAAGCAGGTCAGGGATGGGAAACGCTCTCAGTTCCTAAACAGCGGACGAGCTTCCGGCCCCGACCACGTACTGGGTGTCGAGCATCTGGTGGACTGTATCCAGAATCGGCGAGCGCCAGTTCTCAGCGTCGATCATGCTCTACATGTCGTCGAGATCATCGAGAAGGCTAGGCAGTCGGCCATGAAGGGCGAAACAATGGCAATCGAGAGCACATTCCAGTCGGGGGTAAGCTGAACATGGGAACACCGATTAGGGCAGGCCTCGTCGGTTGCGGCAGCTTGTCGCAGAGGGGTGTGCTGCCACACCTATCGCTTCCAGACGCCAGAGAGAAGGTGCGCCTGGTTGCCGTCGCCGACACGGTGGTTGAGCGAGCGGAGGAGACGGCGCGACGATTCGACATACCGGCTTTCTTCACGAACGTGGAGGAGATGGTGGACGGTACGGATTTGGAGCTAGTGCTCGTCATCACGCCGATTCCGTACCATTTCTCCATAGCCATGGCGGCGATTGGCGCAGGCAAGCACGTCTATGTGCAGAAGGCGATGACGACGACGCTGGCCGAAGCTGATGCGCTCCTAGCGGCCCGAGACAGCGCCGGAGTGAAGCTGGCGGCCGCGCCGGGCTATGAACTCTTTCCACTGACGGGCCAGTTGCGTGATGTTGTTGCTCAAGGGACGCTAGGACACATCGCTGTTGTCTACACCTATACACTTGGTTTCGGCCATGAGTACGAGCCCATTCGTGGCGGCAGCGGGCCTCTGGCCGCCATAGATCCTAGCTGGTACTACCGGCCCGGTGGTGGTCCATTGCCCGATGTCACGATCTACGCCCTGCAACAGATCACGAGCGTTCTGGGTCCCGTGCGGCGCGTAACAGCCCTGGCGAACAAGATTGCCGAGGAGCGCTTCTGGAAAGGCAACCGGATTCCCGTGGAGATCGACGACAATAGCCTGATCCTAATGGAATTCGCCACTGGCGCGCTGGCGGTCGCGGCCGGCTCGAACTGCCAGGGAAGCCAGCGAATGCCCTGGGGCAGTATGGGGCTGTACGGCACTGACGGCTCTTTGGAAATCGTTGAGATGGATTTCTCCAGCGGGTACCCGCTGGCGTATGAAATACACGGGGGCAAGTGGCAAGATGGGTTCAGCGGTGACAGTCGCACGTTCAGCGCGCAGCTCTCCGACCAAGCCTATCTGAGGGGAGAACATCTGTGCATTGAGGAGCCTCATGTATATGCCGACATCATGGACCTTGTGGACGCCATCAAAGAGGATCGCCCGCCGCTTGCCACTGGCGAACAAGCCCGCCACGTTGTGGAGATAATCGAGACCAGCATCGCGCGCTATCGCTTCCGGCAATGCCCAGGAACTCGTGAGTACGTTTTGAGTGATTCGGCAGCCGGCGTCTCGGAAAGGAGGTGGACGGCGAGTCAACGATGTGACCGGACATGTTTGGCCATCGATATGAACCATGCGAGCGATTCGATCCAACTTCTGACAAGGAGGAAGTCATGTACGCGAGCAACTTGAATCGAAGAAGATTCATGCAGTTGATGGGCGGCGCTGCGTCGACTGCGTTCCTGGCAGGATGTGCTGCCGGCGTCGCTCCGGCAGGGGAACCGGCTGCAGGTACGGCCGGGGAAGTACAAGAGTTGGAATTCTGGGACTGGGATCACGAACCCCGCGTCATCTACATGGAGGAGCTCGTCAAAGAGTTCGAGGCTGACAATCCTGGGCTCGCGATGAAGTACAACCCTGTCAACTGGACAGACATCGAGACCAAATTGCTCACCGTGGCGACGGCGGGCAGCGGCCCGGTCTTCTCCAATGTCCATTTCTTCTGGCGATATGATCTGCAACGTGCGGGCGTGCTTGCCCCCTATCCCGAGGATATGTTTGACTGGGACAAACTCGTCAGCACGCCGTTTAACCGCGATCCAGAGACCGGAAACGTCTATACATGCGACTTCTGCTTCTATTGCGACCAGGTCTACTTCAACCAGGAGTTGCTGGAAGCGGAAGGCATCAAGCCCGAAGACATTCCCCGCAAGTGGGATGACTTCCTGGCCATGGCGCAACAGCTTACCAAGGCAGACGCCAGCGGCGCCATGGAGCAGGCGGGGTGCTCACTGAACGACTACTGGTCCCGGGAATGGCTGTGGCACTCTCTGGTCTACCAACAGGGCGGCTGGCTGTACAACGAATCGGGCACCGAGGCGCTGTGGAACAGCGAGGAAGGCGTGCAAGCGCTGCAGCTTATCGCAGATTGGTATCACAAGTACGCCATCGACGATGCGGAGTTCCTCGGCCAGGCAGACGCCTTCGGCAATGGCCGCGCGGCCATGTACATCAACCAGGGATACTCCGCGGCCGGCATCAACATGAGCTTCCCGCAGATGGAAGGCAAGTGGAGCACCACCGAAACGCCCACGTTCAGCGGAACCGGCGATCCGTCCTGGGGCATGGCCGTGCCGGAAGAGGGATTCTGCGTCTTCAATACCTTCGCTCCCGAGATGCAGGAGAACTCCTTCAAGTTCATTCAGCACGCCATCGGCAGCGATGAGCGACGTCTGGACTGGGCGCTCATCATGGACGGACCGCCAGATCGCATCGATCTGCTGAACGATCCGCGCCTTGCCGAGGAAGAAATCGGCCGAGCGATCGAGACGCAGGCCTCAACCATGCCGTGGCGCGTGGTCTACGGAGAGCGACCGCTGGAGGCAGAGAAGTTCTGGCGCACGATGTTCGATGAGGTCATCTTGGGCGGTGAGAATCCGAAGGTTGCTCTGGACAGCGCTACCGAGCAGATGAATGCCGCGTTCCAAGCATCTGACGCACGGCGCATGATTGTGGAGCGCAATTACAGTCCCCCAGGCTAGGACGTGGCGCTCGCATTCGGTACTTCGGTTCGTCTTGGCGTCCCGCCAGGGCTTGACAGGCAGTTGATGGCCCGACCGCGTTCCGTCGCTGATCAAGCCCTGGCAATCTACCGTTGCCCAGTCCACGTGATTGAGCGCGCCACGAGCGCGCCGTGAATTGATCCGCAGATCACCCATTGGTGTTCGACGACGCCGAGCTGCGCCGCAAAGGGGAGTAGCATCCATGGCAACCGATTCGTTGGTCACACGCCGGCGCGAACAGAGCCGGAGATTCTCGTGGGCGAGACTCGAGCGTATGCTACTCACGGCGTTTCTGGCGATAGGGTCTGTGTTGATGATCGGCCCATTCTACTGGGCGCTGGTGACGGCATTCAAGTCCCGCGAAGAAATCCTGTTGTTTCCGCCGACGTGGTGGCCGAAGAATCCAACACTCGAGCACTGGATCGAACTCTCTGACCTGCGCATAGGCAGCTTCGAAGTATTCTTCCGCAATAGCCTGTTCGTGTCCATTACAGTCACGGTCCTGACCCTCTTGACGAGTTCGATGGCCGGTTACGTTTTCGCCAAGTACTCGTTTCGCGGGCGGGATGCCTTATTCATAGCGATTCTCAGCATGTTGATGGTGCCGTTCAATATCTCCATCATCCCGCTCTATGCGTTGATGCTTGACCTGCAATGGACCAACACTTTCTGGGCCCTCATTATTCCCAGTGCGTTTAGCCCATTCGGCATATTCCTGATGCGCCAATTCATGCATTCGATTCCGGATGAACTAATCGACGCCGCCCGTATCGACGGTGCGTCCGAATTTGGCATCTTCTTTCGCATCGTGTTGCCGCTTTCGACGGCGGCTTTGGCAGCACTGGCGATCTTCATCTTCATCGCGCAGTGGGACGATTTTCTATGGCCTCTGGTGATTATTGATGAGCCCGCGTTGTACACACTTCCGTTGGGCCTGTCCCAGTTCAGAGGTCGAGTCGGAACGAATGTGGGTGGCCTGGCGGCAGGTTCCATGTTGGCCGTCATCCCAGTCCTGATAGTCTACTTCATTGCTCAACGTCGCTTCATCGAAGGTATCGCCATGACCGGCATGAAGGGATAGCATTGCGCCCGTCGTTGGTGCAGTGCCGGACGGCCGCATCCAGGGCGTAGCAAGAGTGGAGAAACATGATGACAACCACCGATAGAGCAGAGTCTCGGAGAATGCAGTGGTCCGGTACGCTCCGCAAGCAGAGGACCCAACAGGCCATTTTCGCCTCCGTCATTCTCGTGCCCACTGTGCTTGCCTTCATTGTGTTCTGGATCTATCCGTTCATTGGCGGCATCTGGGGTGGGTTCACGTCATGGAAGGCATTTGATCCACACCAGCCGTTTGTAGGTCTGCGTCAGTACCGCGCGCTGATAAATGACCCGATCTTCATCACAGCGTTCAAGAACACTTTCCTCTATGCACTTCTATATCTCCCGGCGGGGATAGCGCTGGCATTGGGTCTGGCGCTCGCCATTGAAGCAACGAGTGTTCGATTGCGCAGCATATTTCGCATGGTCTACTTCCTACCCGTAGTTACCTCTACCATCGCGACGGCGCTCATATGGAACTGGCTCTATCAACCGTCGCTTGGCCTGTTCAATCAAATACTGAGAATGCTTGACCTGCCCACATTCAGTTTTCTGCTCTCGCCCAGGCAGGCATTGCCGTCCATCGTAGTATACGCGCTATGGAAAAACGTCGGTTTCAACATGGTGTTGTTTCTGGCGGGCCTCAGCTCTATCAGCCGCAGCTACTACGACGCCGCCATGGTTGACGGGGCCAACCGCTGGCAACTGTTCCGAAACGTCACGTTGCCGCTGCTGCAGCCGACTATGGTTTTCGTGGTGGTGACAGGTGTGATTGGCACACTACAAGTCTTCGGCCCGGTCTATATTATGAGCGGAGGCGGGGATGCCCTGCCTGGCGGGCCAGCCAACTCCACGATGGTCGTGTCCGTGTACCAGTGGCTCGTAGCCTTCAGGGAGTTGAACCTAGGATACGGTTCCGCCATGGGTGTGATTCTCTTCGTCATTATTCTCATTCTTACCCTGGCGCAGCTTCGCTTCCTGCGCACGACATGGAGCTATTAGCTATGTATGCTGCCGGCCATGCGTATGACCTTCTATCGGGCGATGAGGTGGAGACCATCCATCGACAGGCGCTGCTCATCCTTGCGCGGATGGGAATGGAAATCGAGAACGAGCAACTGCTCAGGGTCCTCCGTGAGTTTGGGCTGACGGTCGACATGGATTCCGAACGAGTTCGTTTTCCCTCGGTTCTTGTGGAGGATTTCCTGGAAAAATCGGTGAAATACGAATGGACACACGCGATACCAAGCGTGGGGGGGTCGGCAGGTGTCTACCACGGTCGCTATCACGACCCAGTGTCCTACGAGCTAGTTCCTTGGACAGAGGACCGATTGCTCTCCTATTTTCGGCTGGCGAATGAGCTTCCCCATATACATGGAGCCAAAATGCTTGGCTGCCGACTGCCCGTACCCGCACAACTTGAGCCTCTGTACGAGCGCTACTACTGTCTGAAGTTCGGCGCGGCTGACTCCGGAACGATTCACCTAAATGAGCTGTGCCCATATTTGCTGGAGTACTATCAGCTAGTTGCCGAGGAGCGGGAGCAGCCAATGGACGACGTGTTCCAGGGCACGGTCTATCTGGTTCCGCCGCTCAAGCTCGGTCGCAGCGAGGCAAATCAGGTTGCCTATTTTTGGGAACGCGGGCTGCGCGTCCATATCGGAGACATGTACGCGATGGGAGCGACGGCACCGGTAACGATAGCAGGAGCAGTGACGCTGAATCTGGCCGAACGCATTGCGCTTAGCATTCTGGACTGGGCGCTCTTTGGTGACATGCGCCTGCGCTTTGGCGGCTCCATCTCGGTAATGGACATGCGCACGACGATCTACCCCTATGGACGCCCAGAGATGGCGCTTGCAAATCTGATGACGGCGCAACTCGCTCGTCATTATGGCGCATCCTACTCCGGACACGCCGGACTTTCAGACGCGAAGCTCCCGTCGGTAGAATCCGGCGCCCAGAAAGCTTTGACTGCGATTCCCACACTGATGGCCTGTGGCAACCTGTGGATGGATGCCGGTCTGCTTTCCATCGACGAGGTATGTTCGCCCATTCAACTCGTCTTGGATGACGAATTCCTGAGCTGTCTGGGCCGGTTTGCCCATGAGTTCGAAGTCAGCGAAGAGACAATTGGGTTGCCGACGATTCTGGAGGCTGGCCCTGGCGGGCACTATCTCGACAAAATGCATACCGTGAAACACCTGCGACGAGAGCATTGGCAGCCCACGATATGGTCCCAGCAGATGCTGCAGGCTTGGCTGGACACCGATCGCAGCCTGGATGTGGACAGGGCGCGAGATCGCGTGCTGGCCATTCAGAATTCCGCGCACGAGCCGGCTTCGCAATTGTCGCCGAATTTGGAGCGGGGGGTGCTGGGCGTTATCGACCGCGCCCGCCGTGACATCGTCGACAATTGAGCTGCTTCGGATGGGTGCCGGAGCAATCTTTGACAGATCAACTATTGACGAAGAAGCCATTGGCGAAGAAACCATTGACATCGAAGTATGACAATGTCCCAAGATCACCGCAAGACTTCGAACATCATCCAGAGACCTCATTAGTCGCAACAAGGAGCAAGACTGTCATGGCGAAGAAAATCGTCCTTATCGGCGCAGGGAGCGCCATGTTCACGCATGGACTGGTTGCGGACCTCATCCGGTCAACCGATCTGGGTCCCTGGGAGCTGGGGCTCGTGGATATCGATCCGCAGGCATTGGAGACGGCCGAGGGTTTGAGCCTGAAAATGGTCGAATTCGCCGGGACAGAAATCACCGTCAGCGCATCGACCGACAGGCGCGATCTGCTTCCCGGCGCAGACGTGGTAGTCAGCACGATTGGCGTAGGCGGGCGGAAAGCTTGGGAGCTGGATGTCACGATTCCTCGCAAGTACGGCGTCTACCAGCCGGTCGGCGACTCCGTCATGGCCGGCGGCGTCTCGCGCTCCATGCGCATGATCCCGGCACTCGTGGACGTGGCCAAGGACGTGCAGGCGCTTTGTCCCGGCGCTTGGTTCTTCAACTACAGCAACCCGATGACGACCAACTGCTGGGCCATTCGAAAAGCCACCGGTCAACCCGTAACGGGCCTCTGCCACGGTACGTTTCACGTCGAGAGACAGCTAGCAGGCTTCATCGGCGCGCCGCCGGATGAGGTTACGACCCTATACGCGGGCCTGAACCACATGACCTACATCTACGACTTTCGCTGGAAAGGGCGCGACGCGTGGCCGCTCGTACGCGCAAGGTTGGCGGAAGAGAGGGGAGAAGCGCAGGATTGGGCCGAGCTCGGCAAAGAGTTCCCTGAGATGGGCGCGCCCGCCAGCTTCAAAGTGGCAGACAATCCATTCTCGTGGTCAATCTTCGAGACATACGGCGCATACCCGGCGGTGAATGACCGGCATGTGGTGGAATTCTTCCCGGAACGCTTCCCTCAAGGTCACTATTATGGCAAAACGCTCGGCACGGAGACCTACTCTGTGGAAGAGGTACTGGCGCGGGGTGACGAGGTATACGCCAACATGCGCACGCAAGCCATCGGAGAGAAACCGCTGGACGAGAGCTTCTTCAGCCGGGCGGAAGGCGAACACGAACAGCTCCTGGATATTCTTCGTTCCTTCGAGTTCGACCAGCGGCGGATCTTCTCTGCCAACCTGCCCAACCTCGGCGCCGTCTCCAACATCCCTGACGACGTAGTACTCGAAATGCCCTCCGTGGCAACGGCGACAGGTCTGCGTCCCATGCAGATTCTGGATTTCCCGGATACACTGGCGGCGATTGTTACCCGCAAGGCAGCGGCGGCCAAACTGACGGTGGAAGCCGCACTGTCAGGAAACAGGAAGCTCTTCATAGAAGCGCTGCTGGCTGACGGATCTGTGAGTGACCCTGAGGTAGCGCGCAAGATGGGAGACGAGCTTCTAGAGGCCCATCGTCAATATCTGCCGAACTTCCACGCGTAGCCAAGGATGAGATCGCGTTCGCCATGGATTTTCTAACTCGCATCACCTCGGTGCTGCGCCACCAGCAACCTGACCAGACGCCATTTGCCCCCTATGACAACCTTGTCCCGCGCGGTGAGTTCGAGCGAAGCCTGCGCAACCGGGGGATGGGGCTCTGCGCGCGGCGCTCGACGATTTGGGCGGAGACGCCCAATGTACGCGTGGAGACGTGGACAGAGGACGCGGTTGCGGTCACCGTGTACAAGACGCCCGTTGGCGATGTGTACACGCGCACCCAGACCCACGTCGGTCGCATCAGCGATAGTCAGACCGTCGAAATTGAAGGCATGATCAAGTCGGTGCAGGACTACGATCCAGTCATTTTCATGCTGGATGATACCGTCTTCCATGTCGACAACTCCATATACCATGACACCGTTCGAGACCTCGGCCGGGATGGCATCTTCCGCGACGAGGGCCTGGCAGGCGAGTCCTCACCCTACGGCGCGACGCGGAACTATTTCGGCTCGATGTACGGACTCGAGAAGTGGGTCTACGCGCAACGTGATCAGCCTGACCACTTCGCCCGGCTCCTGGACGCGCAGGTGCGGTGTGAAGAACGCCGTCTGCAGCTTGTGGCGTCGTCGCCGGCTGAGTTCATCGGCTTCGGCTGGCTGGAAGGTCTCTGGAGTCCTGAGCAATTCAGGAAGTACGAGCTTCCGTTCTACAAGAAATGGGTTCCATACCTCCAGGGGTTGGGCAAAATCTGCGCGCTCCACTGCGATGCCACCAGCAACTTGCGCACCTATGCCCCCGTAATCGCAGAAATCGGCGTGGATGTGGTCGAAGCGTACACGCCGCCGCCCGTGAGCGATCTGTCGTTGGCGGAGGCGCGGGCCGCTTGGGGACGCGACACCGTGATCTGGGTGAACTTCCCAGAGACCCTCTTTTGGTCCGGGCCGGAAGAGACCAAACGCTACACTGTTCAGCTACT
Organism: uncultured Chloroflexia bacterium; assembly: GCA_963752485.1. GTDB lineage: Bacteria > Chloroflexota > Anaerolineae > Caldilineales > Caldilineaceae > JASGTU01. Next base: position 11,949 of record CAVVYP010000002.1, on the reverse strand, counting down.
GAGGAGCGACGCCCCTGGCGACGCGCTCGTCATCGGCTTCACCGAAATGGGCGTTTGGGGCGCTGTGGACGACAACGCCGAGCAAATGTTCAAGGCCGGCACACTGGCGGTTCTCGAAGCGATTGAGGAAGCCGGCAACTACCCGATCAGTGGATAGGTTTCGGCAAGACCGATTGTATCAGTTCAGAAATCACGGTAGCGGGCAATGCCACAGAGATGCGACGACACCAATCGACCCTATGATGTGATCACCTTTGGCGACATGTGCGTCGACCTCGTTGTATCGGGGGGCGACATCGCGCCCCGCTTCGGACAGGTGGAGCAATTGGTAGGAGACTACGCCCTGGAGATGGGTGGATCCTGCTGCATCTTCGCCTGTCAGGCCGCCAAACTTGGTCTACGCGTTGGCATTTTGGGGCGAGTAGGCGATGACGATTTCGGTCGTCTGATTCTTGGCAGGCTGAACGAATGCGGCGTCGACACGCGTCATGTCGCCGTGGATCCTGCGCTCAAGACAGGCCTGGGAATCGCCTTGTGCGTGGACGATGACAGGGCGATCCTCACATATCTGGGAAGCATCTCCGCGCTGGCGCCGGACGACGTCGCCGATGAATTTCTCAAGTCTGCGCGACACCTGCACCATGGCAGCTTCTTCCTGCATTCGGGGCTGCGACCCGCCATGCCCAAAATCTTCGCGAGGGCCCGAGAGTTCGGACTGACAACCTCTTTGGACACGAATTGGGATCCCGAGGAACGCTGGAACTCCAACCTGCGGGATATCCTTCCGCTTACAGATGTCTTCCTTCCGAATGAACAGGAAGCCCTGCGAATCAGTGGTGCTGCAACTCTGGTGGACTCCATTGCGTGGGCGCGGCAGACCGGAATCGCCGTGGTAGCGCTAAAGCAGGGTCGTGACGGAGCAACCGTCTTTGCAGAGAACGGACGGCATTCACTATGCTTGCCGGCGATAGAGGGAGGCGACAGCATCGGGGCCGGCGATAGCTTCGATGCTGGATTCCTGACGGGCTGGTTGCGCGGCGAACCCCTCGACCGATGTCTGTCTATCGCCGCTCACTGCGGGAGGTCCGTGGCGGGGTCTGCCGGAGGGCTACAGGGGCAGCTTACATGGGAGCAGGTTGCGAAGCTGCTCAGGTAGGGTGCATGACCATACGATTGGCTCGAAGTATTTGCTTCACAAGAACGCGATTCGAGAGCCGCTACAGTATCAAGGGGGAGTGATGTATGGCGAATCCACTTTGGGATGACATTCAGGCGCAAGGGGATAACCTGCGCCATGTGGTTGATCACCTGTACGGAGCCGAACGCAGGAGCCTGGTCGAGGCGGCTCAGTTCCTGAGAAATGACAAGCCGATAGTGTTCGTTGGCATGACAAGCGCCGCCTATACTTGTTATCCTGCCGAGTTTTTTCTCGGCCAACATGGTCGTTTCGCAAGCGCCATTGGCGCATCGGAAGCACTCTATTCGATGCTTCCGTCGCTGAGAGATACTAACGTCGTCATCAACTCTAGATCGGGAGAGACAGCCGAGATCGTCAAGCTGGGCGAAGCGCTCACGGACGCCGGCATCCCTTTTGTAGCCGTGACCAACGAACCTGAGAGCACACTCGCCCACCAATCTACTCACGTCGTTTGGAGTGACACGCGCAAGGATGATTTGGTTTCCATCAACATCATCACGGGGATGACCGTTGCCTGTCTCGCGCTGGCGGCGGAGCTGACGGATCAACTAGACGCCATGCGCCCTGACATGGATCGCCTTGTCGACGCAATGGATGGCGCGGTACAGAGAGCCGCGGACCGCGGCGATGAAGTGGCGGACCTGTTCGGTGCAACGCGCCCGCTATACCTGCTCTACCGTGGTGCATCGAAGCTCTCGGCTTTGTGTGGGCGACTGGTCCTAGAGGAAGTCGCCCGCTACCCGGCCACCCCACTCGAGATCGGCGAGTTCCGCCAAGGCCCCATCGAGGTCGTGGACGAACGCTTTGGAGCGATTCTGTTTGCAGCAGGCGGCGAGATGGCTGCCGCCGATCAGGAGCTGGCGGAGGACATTCGGTCGTGTGGCGGCCGTGTGCTGGCAGTTAGCAGCCTCCAAGAAGCAGAGCCTCAACTGGCTTCCAACACAGATGGCCCGATTTTCTCCATCGCTTCTCTGCCCCACTATCTGGGTCCGATTGTGGAGCTAGCGCCTGTACAGATGCTTGCCTACAAGTTGGCTGAACGGCAGGGATACGCGCCCGGGACAGTCAGATACATCACCAAAGTGATTACGACAGAGACAGGTATTCCCAACCGGTGACTGCGATAAGGAGACAGGTTGTGGCAAGCGAGTTGACAGCTAGGGAACGAATGTTGAGGGCGCTAAGCCGGCAGGAGGTAGATCACCTGCCCTGTTGTTTCATGAGCTTCACGGCCTTGCGGAAGCGGCTCGGCGAGGATATGGCCGAGTTGGCCAAGGCCGAGCTAGCCATGGGGTTGGATGCTATGCGCTTCATACCCGGAGCCCCGCGCTTCGAGCGTCTCGACCACCCGGACCTGCGCGGGTTGCCCGTGCGCTTCCACCCGGACGTCGAGGTGCGAGAGTGGCGCGAGCCCAGTGCGGGCGGAGGCGCTCAACTGTACAAGGAATATCGAACTCCCGGCGGCGTCCTGTCGACATCCGTTGAGCTTTCTGAAGACTGGCCGCACGGCGACCATATTCCCTTTATAGACGATTATCAGGTTCCGCGCATGGTGAAACCGCTCATCACAGGACCGGAAGACCTGGACGCCTTGGCGTCGATGCTGGCGCCGCCGCAGCCTGACGACGTCGCTCGCTATACAGTTGAAGCGCGGGAGGCGCACGCCTTCTCAGAAAGGTACGGAGTTCTTCTGGCCGGTGGATGGGGCGTCGGTATGGACATGGCCAACTGGCTGTGCGGCATGCAAGAGTTGATGTTCGTGGCCATGGAGAATCCGCAATTTGCCTCGGATCTGCTAGAGATAGTTCACCAGTGGAATCTGCGCCGCATGGAGGTCGTGCTGTCCGGTCCCGTCGATCTTTTCATCCGCCGCGCGTGGTATGAAGGGTGCGACTTCATAACGCCCAATTTCTATGGCGCGGAGATCCTTCCAAGACTGAAGGCGGAAGTCGACCTGGCGCACGAACGCGGCGCCAAATTCGGCTACATCTGTAGCAGCGGGACGAGGCCCATGCTCGATCACTACCTGGAGGCGGGCTTCGACGTGCTCATCGGTATCGACCCCGTACAGGGAACGTATACCAATATGCCTCTGATGAAGGAGAAGTTGGGCAACGCCATGTGCCTGTGGGGCGGCGTATCCGGCGCGGTCACGGTCGAGACGGGAAGCGAAGAGGAAGTGCGGAGCGCCGTGCGCGAGGCCATCGACACCCTTGGACCTGACGGATTCATCCTGTCGCCGATCGACAACCTGACCGTAGACGCGCCCCTCACATGGCAGAATGTCGAGGTGTTCATCGACGAATGGCGGCGACACTGGTAGTGTGCAGCGTCCTTTCGGTCGACTGGGCCGAGTCGCGCTCGTCCACGTACGCCCAGACGTTCAGCCGGTCGAAATCGTGGGCCGGGGCCAGCGGAACGTCTCCGAGCCGAGGGCATTACGCCTGCTTTCGACCCGCGCGCCACATTGACAATCTCACCGCACCCACACTATAGTTTGCACCAGCGTTCCCGTTCGATCTGCGCCTGCGGATGTATTTGCCGCCGACCGATTTCCGCCGCCAAGCCATCCTTAGGGGAACCTCGTGCTTGCCAAAGTACACAGTTGCGCCGTCATCGGCCTTGATGCCCTGCCCGTGCAGGTGGAAGTCGACATCGCCGGCGGGCTGGAGCGCATCACCGTTGTCGGCCTGCCCGACGCAGCCGTGCGCGAGAGCAGCGAACGCGTGCGTTCGGCCATCACCAACAGCGGCCTCTACTTCCCCAACCACCGCCTGACCGTCAACCTGGCCCCCGCCGACCTGCGCAAGGTGGGTCCCGCCTATGACCTGCCCATCGCCGTGGGCATCCTCGCCGCCGCGCGCCAGCTCCTGGCCGACTTGGACGACGCCCTTATCGTGGGCGAGCTGAGTCTGGACGGAGCCGTGCGCCATGTGAGCGGCGTACTGCCCTTGGCGGACCTGGCGCGGCAGAACGGCTGGCGCCGCGTCTTCGTGCCCAGCGCCGACGCGCAGGAGGCCGCGCTGGTGGACGGTGTGGAGGTCTACGCCGTGGACACGCTGCGCGCGCTCATTCGCCACCTGGAAGGCACAGAGCCGATCGAGCCCACGGCGCACACAGACCAGTTCGGCTCCACGGACGATATCGTCTACCCGGTGGACTTCTGCGACGTGAAGGGACAAGAGCACGCCAAGCGCGCGCTGGAAGTGGCCTGCGCGGGCGCGCACAATGCACTGATGAAGGGACCGCCCGGGGCCGGCAAGACGCTGCTGGCGCGGGCGCTGCCGTCCATCCTCCCGCGCCTCAGCTTCGACGAGTCGCTGGAGATCACGCGCATCTGCTCCGTCGCCAATGCGCTGCCCGATGGCGAGCCGCTGGTGCGCACGCGCCCGTTCCGTGCGCCGCACCACACAATCAGCCACGCCGGTCTCGTGGGCGGCGGCGCGTGGCCGCGCCCCGGCGAAATCTCGCTTGCCCATCGAGGCGTGCTCTTTCTGGACGAATTGCCCGAGTTCGGTTCCAAGAGCTTGGAAGCGCATGCGCCAGCCGTTGGAAGACCACGTCGTCACCATCAGCCGCGCGCAGGGCACGCTCACCTTCCCGGCCTCGTTCATCCTCGTCGGAGCCATGAATCCCTGCCCCTGCGGCTACTACGGTGACGACCGCCACCCCTGCACGTGCTCCATGAGCAGCATCCAGCGCTATCAGCAGCGCATCAGCGGCCCGCTCATGGACCGCATCGACATCCACCTGGAGGTGCAGCGCGTCCCCTACCAGAAGCTGACCGCCATGGAGGGCGGTGAAACGTCCGCCAGCATCCGCGCCCGCATCGAAGCGGCGCGCCAACGCCAACATGCCCGCTTCGCCAAGCTGGACAAGCCCGGCATGATCGCCAACGGCGACATGGGCCCGGCCGAAGTGCAGACCTACTGCAAGCTGGACCCCGTCGGCAGCAATCTCATGCGCGCCGCGGTCAGGCAGATGGACCTGAGCGCACGGGCCTATCACCGTGTGCTCAAGCTCGCCCGGACCATCGCCGACCTGGCGGGCGATGAGAAGGTCCAGCCGCAGCATTTGGCGGAGGCGCTGCAGTACCGGCCGCGGACGCTCGTCTAGAACGACAGATACTGACAACAATACCAGGCTCGGATCGCATTTCGACGCCGCGATTTCTGCGTTGCGCCGAACGTGTATCGACCACTGTATTCCAGACCGAATAAAGTTCAGAACAGAGGCAACTGGATCGATGTGGGTTTCGCTCGCTGGCGTGGTCCTGAGTCTGTACAACGATACTCACCCTGTTGTCGCAGTTTTATCCGACGCGCCTCTCGGCAGTACAGCTGCATGAGTCTCTTCTTCGACTGGCGCCGCAGCGGGATGCCAGCATCTTTGTGGATGCCCATGCGCTTGAGTCCGTCAATCAGATCTGATTTGCTGTTCGGTACCCAAACCCTTTCGCCGTTGACGGTGATCACTTGGACCTCCTCTGCCACCGGGCCGAATGATTCTCCCTCTTCGTAACTACCGACGAGCGCTCGAATCCGACTGGGGTTGCTTCGAACGCAAGACAGGCCTCGGGCGTAGAGCGATCCGAGCTGGGGAGGGAGCGCACGAAGCCGATTCGCCATTCGCCTCCCCAGCATGGCCGCTGGTCGCATGCGCCCGCCAGCGAAATCGAGACAGACGGTATGCAGTAGCGGGTCAGGCGATTGATGCTTGACCTGCCAGGTGCTGAAGCCATCGCCTAGGAGGGTGCTGAAAAACCCGCATTGGCGGGACATGGCGCCTTGACAACAAAAGGAATGGCAGAGTGAACTGCCTCGGCAACCACATCGCTATGCATAATCTGTGTACGAACGGCCGTATCCCGATTTAGGCCAGACTAACGGAGGGAATCGGCTGGCGTTGGGGCGGATTCCTGCCGACTTCGTCAGGTGACTGGGGCGAGCGGTTGCGTCTGGACAGCCAAGAGTGCGGCCAGGTCTGCATTGCGGCTCTCGCAGAGCTGGAAGAGACGGTGCAAGTTGACGGCGGCCGCGGTCCACAGGCGCTGCAACTGACGCTTGCGTTGGCCCAGATAGCGGGTGTTGCGCAACCCATGTTGAACCAGTTCGGCCTGTTTGCGTTCAATGGCGCTGCGCAAGCGATAGGTGGTTTGGAAGTCGTCAGTTGCCTGGCGTTGCCGAGCTGCCTGCAGGTCGGCTTCATAAGGATGTGTGGTCAGACTGCGTCCCTTGCGCTTGCTCTTCACACAGCGCGCAAAGAGCGGACAGGCTTCGCAGGTACGCCTGGGGAAGCAGAAACGCCAGGTGGGCAACCCCGACTTGACAGGACCGGCCCGGCCTGCGACGGTATGGCCCTGAGGACAGGTAGCCGTGCGGGCCGTCAGATCGATGCGGAACGCCGACTTGTCGACGACCGGGTCGGCAGGCGAGGCCAAGGGAGCGACCAGGTCCACGGGTGCAGGGGCATGCATGGCGCACGCATTGCGGTTCGCACCCGAACCATACGCCCCATCAGCGATGACCTGGTCGACCGTGACACCGCTTTGACGCTCGATGCGTTCAAGGGTGGGCATCAATGCTCGCCCATCACTGCCGGCAGCCGGCATGTCGTCGATGTCCAGAATCAGTTCACTTGTCTGTTCGGTGGTCGTGCCGACCTTGAAGCCGTCGAAGCGTTGGGCGCTGCTCTTGCGACCGTGGCGCATCTCCGGATCGGTGAGACTGATGATGCGGTCGGGGGCCGTGCCTTTCGCCAGCCGTGGGGCGCCCTGGTCGTCCTGTTCGATATCGTCGCCCAGAATCTTGACCAATAGCCAGCCGGTTGCCCTCACCTCGGCATCGTCGCTCTGGGTGGCAGCCAGTTCCAGCACGGCTTCCGCATCCTGGAACAGCACACTTCAACTGGGCAGAGCGCTGCTCTGGGTCCGACCAGTCGATGTCCGCCTTGCGTTCCTGCTCGACGTAGGTCGCCACCAGACGCTGTGTGTCAGCCGTCAGTCCGCGGCGTTTGGCTGCGCTCGCATAGCCCATCTGCTTGAGCAGCTTGCGCATGCCCTTGCGCAACAATGTGTAGGTGTCCTGTACCGCACCGGCGCCTCTGGCCCGTGTCGTGTCCGTCAGCAGAGTCACCCGGTCTGGTACGAATCCGGCCCTGCGTCCTACGGCCACGAAGCGGTCAAACGCATAGCGTTCCTGCCCATGCTCCACCAGTCGGCGGCGGAAGTAGGTCAGACTGCTCGGGTTAAATCCAGCAAAGTCTGTCGGCAAATCGAGGGCAACTTGCCAGCGCAGATCGAACTGCAAGCGTTGTACCGCTTCCTCATCGGACACGTCGTCATGAAACTGCAACAGCATGACACCGCACAACAACGAGGGGGGAAGGCTGGGCCGCCCATTGCTTGGCGCATACAGCGCTCTCAGTTCCTCGTCGCTAAACAGCACATCACTCACCGCCGCCATGCGACCATAGAACGAATCGGCCGCAACACGATGCGGCAAGTTCTGGGCCGAAAACAGACTCTGTTGTGGATCACGACGACCAAGCATCTTCTGACTCCTGACCGGGTTACTCTCGCTTGTCGTCTTCCAGTCTACCCAAACTTGCCATTTCTCGCGACTTCCATCGCTCCGTTATCAAACAGACTTTTTCAGCGCCCTTCTAGCTGCCGTCCAGTTCGTCTTCTTCCTCATCGACACCTGGCCTGCTCCTGCTGTCCAATGGATGCGTAGCCTTGGCGGCAAACTCCATCTCAAGAATGACCTGGATGGTCCCTATCTCGTCTTCGCGCGGTCTCTCCTCCCTGCTCAAGACCATCGCAACACTCTCGCACGTCGGTCTCCATCCCTTTCCACATCATCTCTTTACTCATGCGACTTATGGGTAATCACCAGATGCACAGACGCGGTCTGCCACTTCTTGAGCGGTGAGCAGACGAGCTGGCTCGACGATATTGCGTTTGCCGTGAACCCAGTGCGGCTCGATGCGGTTGAGCCAGGGGCTCTTGGTGGGCAAGTAGCAGGGCACAATGCGCACGCCGTGGCCTCGCTGCCTGACTTCTCGATTGTGAGTGCGGATCCAGGTACGCACTGCCTGGCTGATGTGCCAGGAGGCATTGTCCCAGACCATGAACAATGCGGTCTTGCCCATTTGTTCCAGTTCCTCGCAACACCAGGCCAGGTACTGGGTTGTCATGGCGCTAACCGGGCGCCCCTCCACAAAGCGCAGCCAGATCTGTTCTGGCAGAGTTTCAGGGGCAGCTGGACAAGAAACCAGCAAGCCATAGCAGGCCAGCGCCTTGGGGTCCGGATCGTCCTTGGCCACGCTCTGCTCAACCAGCCGCAGCGTCTCCCCTTCTGCTGTCCAAGCGTGCAAGTTCGGCTGCGTGACCCGGCTCCACCAGACTTCATCCTCAAAGCCCAAAACGTATTCGGGGTGATGCTCTGCCAGCTCAATCAGGCGGTCTCGGTATCTTTTTTTCGCGGATACGCCGGGTCAGGACTGCTGATCCACTGCTTGGCGCGCTTCCAACGCACGCCTAAACGCTGCAACGCAGTTCGCACTGCCTCCCGGCTTACTCGCTTTGGCGTCAAGCCTTGCTCGAAGCTGACCTCAGCTGCCAACTCCAACGTCCACAAGCTGGTCTCTTTGCCGAAGCTGCGCGGACTCTGGTGCAGTAACGCCCGCAGCTGTTCAGCCGCCGTCGCATCAAAGGCCACTGCCGTCCGGTGCGGCACGTTGGAGCCCGGCGTCAAGGCCGCCAACCCGGTGCGGTTGAAGGCGTTGATGGCATTCAGTGCCGTATCCGTATCACATCTCAACTCAGACGCTATCTGTGATGCCCGCTTGCCCATAGCGCTGCCTAGCAAGATCTGGCAACGCCGCAGCACGAAGGCATCCTGCGAGCGCAATCCCGGAGATGACCCGAGTCGTTGCCAAGACTGCGTTTCCCAAAGGTAGTGTTTTCGTGACTTTCCGCGATGAACTGGGACCGGTCTTCGAGGATGAAAGGTTTACAGATCTCTACCCAGGGACAGGCCAGCCATCCGAGAGTCCGGCGATATTGGCCATGGTCACAATCATGTAGTTTCTGGAGAATCTGACGGACCGGCAAGCCGCGGATGCGGTACGCGGCAGCATCGACTGGAAGTATGGACTGGTCTTGAGTTGACGGAACCCGTCTCCACTACTCTGTGCTGAGCGAGTTTCGCCAGCGGCTGGTGAATCCGAGAGCCTGCTGGATATTCTGCTCGAACAGTGTGAATCCAAGGGACTGCTTGGCGGCAAGAAGAAGCAGCGGACGGATTCGACGCACATCCTGGCGGCCGTTCGCAGTCTGACCTGGACGGAGTTGGTGGGCGAAACCATGCGTCGGGCACTGGACTCGATCGCACAGGTGGCGCCGGAGTGGGTTAAACGCTACAGTCGCCGATTCGACAGCTATCGTCTGCCCAAGGGACAAGCGGAACGGGAAGCCTTGGCCGCTGCCATCGGGGCTGACGATGGACGCCATCTATCTGCAGCGTGCCCCGGACATGCTCAAAGCATTGCCGATTCTGGAAGCGATGCGACGGATCTGGATCCAGCAGTTCTATCGTGATGGCGACCAGATACACTGGCGCACGCAGAAGAAGTGGGGTCAGCCACCCTCCAACCAGATCATCGCCTCTCCCGACGATGAAGAGGCAAGATACTGTGTCAAGCGCTCTACCGAGTGGGTGGGATACAAGGTCCATTTCACGGAGACGTGCGCCGATGAGCATCCCACCTCATCACCCAGGCCGAGACCACAGCAGCAACGGTCCACGATGTCAATGTGACTGACCAGATTCAGGATAGGCTGATTGGCAGGGGCCTTGCGCCGGAGACACAGTTGGTCGATATGGGCTACATGGAAGCCGACCTCTTGGTCTCCAGCCAGGACAAGGGTATCGAGATGGTGGGCCCCATACCGAGTAGCAAGAGTTGGCAAGACCGGGTGGATGATGCGTTCGACCACACCCAGTTCGACATTGACTGGCAAGAGAAGGTGGCCACTTGCCCTGACGGCAAGACCAGTGCCAGTTGCTCCGACCGCCAAACCGCCGGGCACGCCCATCTCGTCTTTCAGTTCTCACCGGCTGACTGTCAGCCCTGTTCCCTGCGACAACGATGTTCCCGCGCCAATCGGGAGGCCGGACGCTGACGGTCTATCCCCAAGACCAATATCAGGCTCTGGTACATGCTAGAGAAAAGCAGGAAACAGACGAGTTCAAGGAGCAGTATGCGGCCAGAGCCGGTATTGAGGGAACCATTTCGCAAGCGGCTCGCACCGATGAAGGCGCGTTGCAGTCGCTATATCGGACTGGATCGCACTCGACTCCAGCATGTCGCCACGGCCGCTGCCATCAATGTGGCCCGCCTGGCCAACTGGCTGCAGGAGAGCGTCCCGCTCCCACACGTTCATCGCCATTCCTGAATTGGCCGCACAAATGGCCCGACTTCGCCAACAAACTCGAAAGTTACACTCTTTTCCAGTTTGATCTCTATATCGTTGCGCCAGACAAGCGTATCTCGCAGGTCGAGCAGCAGCTCACTCGCCCGACGTTCCGGCAGCTGGATTTGCCTGCCCAATGTGGCTACTTCTCGTTCGAGGACTTGATCGACGCTTTTCCGCTTCTGATGAAATGGGCCGACGATCCGAAGTCGATCGATAAGTTGGCCAACGCATCCCTGACGACGGCTACCAGTAAGCAGCCTTCAGTCTCCTTGCCCGTTTGTCTTTCGGCGGGCGGCGCGGCCGGCTACTTCAAACCTTGAAGAGCACCTCCACCCACTCAGCCTGCGTCTCCACGATCTCCGGCAGGTCGTCCAGCGGCGCCCAGAACAGGCGGAAGCGGTGGTGGTCGATCTCCACCTCCCACTCTTCCGGCGTCGTCTCGTGGCACGCCAGCCGGTAGAAGTGCCTCGTCTGCGTCGGCGTCAGCGCAACGTTCGCCACCCATCCGGTGATCTGATAGGTTGCGTACGTCGGGTCGGGCCAGCGATCCCACTCCCTGAACGTCACCTGTGCCCACCCCTCGGCCTCGCGCTCCGTCCGCACCATGGCCGCGCGTGGCAGCGTCGCCCAGTCGAAGCTGATCGTATCGGGCCGCGGATAGACCGTAGTGCGCTCGGAGACGTACACATGACCCGCCGGCGGCTGAGCCTCCTGCGCACCCAGGTACTCGACGATCGACACCTCGCGTAGCCCCGTCTCCTCGAACGTCCCGCGCAGCACGGCCACCACTGGCGTCTCACCCGGATCGACGGAGCCCGCCGGTATCTGGATTCCCACATACGGATGCCGGAACAACAGCAACTCGTCGCCCCGTGCGCCCGGTCGCATGACGAGCGCCGTCACCTTCTCCAGGACGCCGGGCGTCGACGAATGCGTCCATTTCCGTGTTCGACATGGACTTCTCCTTCGTGTTACAGGGGATGCCTCGACACCGCCGTGCATTCCCCTGATACGGTCACGGTATTGTAGCGCATCCCCGGTTTGCGGGCAGCCCGCCCGCGCGAGGCTCCTACCGTGGGCCGGTTGTCCGTGCTAGAATGGGCGTGTGGCTTGGCACATAGTGTGACTGGCAAAGCTACAGTCCTGCTGCGATCGACGGAAGAACCGATATGACAGATAGCAATGCCAAGATTGGAGTCTCTGCCGACCAGTACGTGCGCTCTGCCGACACACTAGCGCAAATATACCGCAAGACCATCCTCGAACTTGC
>CAVVYP010000001.1:0-472232 GCA_963752485.1 uncultured Chloroflexia bacterium | reverse complement strand
TGTTACGCAGTCACAGTGGTCAAGGCGCACGGGTTCTAGCTGGTGCAAGGCGTCGAAAGCGTGTCTGCAGTGCAGCGACATAGAGATGCGTCTTGAGTGCATAATGGTTTTTCTTGGTTCGGGTCCTTTAGCAGTTCAAGCTTGGTGAATGCCCAAAGGGCAGCCACGAAGTGATTGGTCTGGGTGGTTCGTGTGCGTGTTGGTGATTTGCTCAAGGAGACATTCTGTTTGAGTGAGCGATGATACTCTTCGACTTTCCACCGTTTCTGGTAGATTGTTGCGAGTTGGTCAGCCGTCAGGGTCAAGTCACTTGTCACCAGATAGCGCACACCAGTCGAGTCGTCTGCGTTTGTGAAGACCTGGCGGAGCAGATGAAGTGGAAACGGCACCTGCTCCAGATAGATGACTGTCCGTGTGCATTCCGGCATGTCAAGTTGGTCGAGCCGCTGATAGTGACCGTGCTGTTTGTCTTCAACCGAGAGAGCGACTTTGCGATTAGCTTTGAGCGCCATGACAAACTCTTTTTCAAGGTCGAGTTTGACAAAGCGCATGTTCTCAGCCGACGCAAACCAGAGGTCATTGAGCACATAGCGAAATGGAATCTGTTCTGCACACATTGCTGTAGCATCGCTCGATAATGTTCGTTCTTGGTCACCGCACTGCGTCGTTTCGGTTTGCCATCCTTGTCGATGTACGGTTCTGTCTTGGTCACCAGCCGAAAGGTTACCGGCAATGAGATGTCGTCGACCTCGTACAGGGCTGTGATGAAGTTGATGCCCTTAACTGTGCGCCCTTTGGCATGGTCGTAGTGCCAGCAGATGATCTCGTCTTCATCCGTGTATGGTTTCTCAACAATGCTGTCGTCAATCGTGATCACACTATCTTCACACTGCATCGACCGCACATGGGGCTTGACCATCAACCACCAATCCTTCGGGCCAAGTCGTTCACTATTGAGCATGCGACTGACTTGGTCATGGCTAACCTGGTTCGCCATCAACCTCGATAAACCAGTAGCTGTCGTAGCCGAGAACGAGCTTAACAAGTAATCCGAATACAGGTCCAAGAGTTTGTAGTTCATGCTTCACCTCCTTGGCCTATATTCTAAATCGTTCCATCAATTTACTGCGTAACATCCGTCGATAAGTTGGCCAAACGTGTCCCTGACGACGGCTACCAGTAAGCAGCCTTCAGTCTCCTTGCCCGTTTGTCTTTCGGCGGGCGGCGCGGCCGGCTACTTCAAACCTTGAAGAGCACCTCCACCCACCCAGCCTGCGTCTCCACGATCTCCGGCAGGTCGTCCAGCGGCGCCCAGAACAGGCGGAAGCGGTGGTGGTCGATCTCCACCTCCCACTCTTCCGGCGTCGTCTCGTGGCACGCCAGCCGGTAGAAGTGCCTCGTCTGCGTCGGCGTCAGCGCGACGTTCGCCACCCATCCGGTGATCTGATAGGTCGCGTACGTCGGGTCCGGCCAGCGATCCCACTCCCTGTACGTCACCTGTGACCACCCCTCGGCCTCGCGCTCCGTCCGCACCATGGCCGCGCGCGGCAGCGTCGCCCAGTCGAAGCTGATCGTATCGGGCCGCGCATAGACCGTAGTGCGCTCGGAGACGTACACATGACCCGCCGGCGGCTGAGCCTCCTGCGCGCCCAGGTACTCGACGATCGACACCTCGCGCAGCCCCGTCTCCTCGAACGTCTCGCGCAGCACGGCCACCACTGGCGTCTCACCCGGATCGACGGAGCCCGCCGGTATCTGGATTCCCACATACGGATGCCGGAACAACAGCAACTCGTCGCCCCGTGCACCCGGTCGCATGACGAGCGCCGTCACCTTCTCCAGGACGCCGGGCGTCGACGAATGCGTCTTTTCCGTGTTCGACATGGACTTCTCCTTCGTGTTACAGGGGATGCCTCGACACCGCCGTGCATTCCCCTGATACGGTCACGGTATTGTAGCGCATCCCCGGTGCGCACGCAGCCCCGCGCGCGAGGCTCCTACCGCGGGCCGGTTGTCCGTGCTAGAATGGGCGTGTGGCTTGGCGCATAGTGTGACGGGCAAAGCTACAGTCCTGCTGCCGATGACGGAAGAACCGATATGACAGATAGTAATGCCAAGAATGGAGTCTCTGCCGACCAGTACGTGCGCTCTGCCGACACACTAGCGCAAAAATACCGCAAGACCATCCTCGAACTTGCGAAACGGCGCAGCGCAGTCGATGTCCGTGTTTTCGGGTCGGTAGCTCGGTGGCAGACTACCGATGAGAGCGATCTCGACCTCTTGGTGGAACTGGAGCCGGGTCGCAGCCTGTTGGACCGAATCGCGCTGATCCAGGACTTGGAAGATGCGCTGTCGATTCCAGTAGATGTGGTGACAGAGAAATCGTTGCACCCTATGATTCGTAGCGAGATATTGGCACAGTCACGTTCGCTATGAATGAATATCGTCTGTACCTGAGTCAACTATTGGAGTCCACCGTTCTCATCGAAGATTTCACAGCGGACGGGTACGATGTCTATTCCAACAGCATGCTTGTGCAGGCTGGTGTCATGCGATATTTGGAGGTCATCGGCGAGGCCACGAGACAGTTGAGCCTGGAACTGCGCAGCAGATATCCGGAGGCGCCGTGGCGGCAAATTGCAGGTCTACTGGATGTGCTAATCCATGATTACATGGGCGTTGATCCTGACGAAGTGTGGAATGTGGTTGTCAACGATCTACCAGAACTGAAGAGGCAGGTTCACGATGCTGGTCGATCTGGAATCGGCCTCCAATTGATCATCCGCTCCCTGAGGGATCATCCATGACCCCACAGCGCATCCTCATCGTAGACGACGAGCCCGCTGTACAGGAGGTGTTGTCGCTCTACCTGCAGCGCGAAGGCTTTCACGTGGCTACCGCGGGCGACGGCGAGGCCGCGCTCGCCGCGGTGCAGGCCGACCCTCCCGATCTCGTCGTGCTGGACCTGATGCTCCCCAAGGTGTCCGGCATGGATGTCTTTCGTTACGTCCGAGCGCATTCCGCTATCCCCGTCATCATGCTTACCGCCAAGAGCGATGAAGTTGACCGTGTGGTCGGGCTCGAGCTAGGCGCGGATGACTACGTCGTCAAGCCCTTCAGCCCGCGCGAGGTCGCCGCCCGCGTCAAGAACGTGCTGCGCCGCGCCGTACCGCCACCGGCGCCGGACAGCGGCGCACAGCCCGTCATCCACCACGGCGACGTCTCGATCAACCCCCTCACCTACGGCGTGGAGGTCCGCGGCGAGCGTGTGGCGCTGACCAGCACCGAGTTCGAGTTGCTGCACTTCCTCGCCCGCCATCCGGGACAGGTCTTCAGCCGCGACCAACTGCTCGAACGTGTATGGGGCTATGAGTACGCGGCCGACGACAGCACAGTCACCGTGCACATCCATCGTTTGCGCGAAAAGATCGAGGCGAACCCGTCCGAGCCACGCTACATCCTGACCGTGTGGGGCGTCGGCTATCGTTTCGCCGAACGGAATGACTAGGACGCAGACAGGCGCTGATAGAACTGATCAACACTGATAGTCCGTATTGGTCGAATCAACGAACATCTGCCCGAATCCGCGTGAATTAGCGTACCATTGGCCTTCTCGCCATAGGACCATCCGAATGTTCTTCTTCTTGCTATGGATACTGGCTCCCGTCTTTGCGCTGGTTCTGGCGATCCTGTGGTTACAGCCAGGGCCGGACGATTTCTGGCTGCTGGCCGCCATCCTCGTCGCGTCGGAGCTGGCGTCGCTGGCGTTGGGCGGATTGGGCTATCGTCTGGCGCGGCGCAGACCCTTCGCCAGTGTGCATCTGAAGATCGGACTGACCTACACGCTGGGGCTGGGCGTCATGCTCATCAACCTGCTCATGGCGTCTGTGCTCATGTTCATCTCGCCCCACGACCTGGCCCTGCTCTCTGTACTTGTCGTCTTCTCCACGCTGGTGGCGCTGGGTTTCGGCAGCTTCGTCGCCCGCTCTATGACCGGCGACCTGGATCGACTGGTGGCCGCGGCGGAGAAGGTGGCTGCCGGCGACCTCACCGCGCAGGCGCAGGTACGCTCCGGCGACGAGGTGGAGATGCTGGCCGACACCTTCAACCGCATGGTGCGCCAGTTGGACGAGGCGGAGCAACGCGAACGCGAGGCCGCCGAAGCGAGACGCACCCTCATCTCCGGCATTTCGCACGATCTGCGCGCGCCCCTCACCTCTATGCTAGCCATGGTCGAAGCCATCGAGGACGGCGTCATTACCGAACCGGACGAAGTGCAGCGCTATCTTCGCCTCATGCGCATCGAGGTGCAGGACCTGTCGCAACTGGCCGGCGACCTCTTCGAGTTGACCCAACTGGGCGACCGCACCGTGACGTGGGAGGTACAGCCGGGCTCATTGCGCGACCTAATCTCCGACACCCTGGGGGCGATGCAGATGGTGGCGCGGGACCGGGGCGTCGTGCTGACGGGTAACGTAGACCCGGAGGTAGACCCTGTGCTCATGAACACGCGGCGCATGCAGCGTGCGCTCTACAATCTGCTCGACAACGGTATCCGCCACACGCCCGCAGGCGGTTCCGTCGCGGTCTCCGCCCGGCCGCTGACGCAAGGGCGCGCAGTGCGAGTGGAGGTCACGGACACGGGCTTTGGCATTCCTCCGACGGAGCTGGAGACAATCTTCGAGCCCTACCAACAGGGACGCAGCAGCAGGACACGGGCACGGGCACGGAGAAGGCGGCGCGGGTCTGGGGCTGGCCATCGCACGCGGCATCATCGAGGCGCACGGCGGCAGCATCGGCGTAGAGAGTCGTCTGGGCGAGGGCAGCCGCTTCGCCTTCGTGCTGCCACGGGCGTACCAGGCGCCGCCAGCGGCGGGGCAACAGAGGCGGTAGCCGGCGGCATACTGGTGAATTTTGCCGTAATCGAGAAGCCAGGGGGAAAAGCTCGAGTAGCCACACGGTAGCCGAAGCAATGCTACAATAGACACACGGTTTCCGCTGCGCAGCGGGCGAAGCAAGCCCTGCATCTACGCGAGCGGATTGCGGAGAGCAGCGATGTCGCGAGACGTATGGCGTAGGGCGGCGTTGTTCGCAATCAGTCTCTTCCTCTTCATCCTGGCGATCACGCTGATGAAGGAGGGCGCGCGTGGCCTTGGCCCACTGGTGAGAGACGTCTTCCGCGTGACCAACCCGGCCAACGCGCTCGGCTTCGGCTGGATCTTCGCCTACGTGGTCATGAGCGGATCTCCGGTAGCCGCAGCCGCGCTGACATTCCTCGACGCCGGCGTTATCGACCCACTGAGTTCGTTCGCCATGATCACGGGCAGCCGCCTCGGGGCCAGCTTCTTCGTGCTTCTGATCGGGTTCGTCTACGTGATGCGCGGTCGCAACCGCGCCTCCAGCCTGGCCATGGGTCTGCTCGCTCTGGTTGTGACCGGCATCACGCACCTGACTGCATTGCCCGTGGGGGCAGCACTGCTGCTCACCGGCAGCGCTGGACGGCGCGGGAGGACCGAACGGCGCCGCCGCTGCCTCGGTGATGGATGTGGTCTTTGCACCCATTGTCGCGGCCCTGCTCGTCGTACTACCGCGCTGGGCGCTCTTCCCGGCCGGGCTGGTCGTCATCATACTCTCCTTCAGCCTCTTTGACCGCTGCCTGCCTCAGATTCACGTGGGCGAGGGGCAAATGGGTCGTATGTCCGGGCTGGTCTTTCGCCCATGGATCATGTTTGCCATCGGCGCACTGGTTACGCTGCTCACGCTGTCGGTGAGCGTGTCTCTGAGCGTCCTGGTGCCGCTCAACCACCGCGGCTACGTACGCCGGGAAAACGTGGTCCCCTACATCATGGGCGCGGGCATCACCACATTCGTTGATACGCTGCTCGCCGCTCTGCTGCTACGCAATCCCACGGCCTTATGCCGTCGTCCTCGCGCAGATGGTGAGCGTGGCGCTGGTGTCAGCCGCGTTCCTCACCGTGCGCTTTGATCTCTTCGAGCGGCTGGCGCTGTGGGTCTCGGGTTGGGCGTCCGCCAGCACGCGCAACTTGGCGCTTTTCGTGCTGGCGATCGTGGGGATGCCATTGTTGTTGCTGTTGGTGTAACCGATCTTCCGGGAGACGAAGACAGATGCGAATCCTGATCGCCACGGGGGGCTCGGCCCATTCCGAGGTTGCACTCCAAATGACAGGCACACTGGCCGCGGCCGCCGGCGCGCAGGTCACGCTACTCAGCGTCGCCGTCTCCGAGGGACAGCGCGCCCAGGCCGAGACTGTCGCGCTTCAGGCGGCGGCCACACTGCGTGAGTGGGTCGGCGATGTGGAGACGCGCGTCGCGGTGGGCCGCGCTGCCGACATCATCATACGCGAAGCGGAGGTGGGCGCCTACGACCTGCTGGTGATTGGCGAGCGTCCGGGCCACCGGCTGATCCACCGCATTCTGGCCAACACGGTTGAACGGCTCACGGAGCGGCGCGCCGTGCCCAGTGTTGGTGGCGCGCTCAGCCGGTCTTCCGGCGCGGATATTGATCTGCGAGAGCGGCCGCCATCCGTTGGTCGCAGAGCGGATGATGCACAAACTTGCGCCCGTGCTCGCCCTCTCTCGCCAGGCCACCCTATTGCACGTCATGTCGCAGATGGCGGTGCTGCCCGGCGTCGAGGGACAGGATCTGCGCGCCGACGCCCAAGAGCATATCCAGAGGCGCACGCAAGAAGGCGAGCTCCTGCAGGCGGGCATGGACGCGCTGGCAAAGGCGAACGTGCCGGCGCGGCCCCTGCTACGTCACGGCCGCGTCGTCGACGAGGTCATCGACGAAACGCGGGCCGGGCACTATGACCTGGTCGTCATCGGCGCCTTTCGCGCCACAGGCTGGGATCGCCTGATGTTGTCCGACCAGGCGCACGCCATCTTGACAGGGACGCACGAGCCGCTATTGGTGGTGTGATTGCGTTCAGGGCCGAAGCAGCGCCTGCGCCCGCGCCAAGATCTCGTCCATCATGGCCGGCGTCAGGCGGCCTGTGTTCGTGTTCTGCAGACTGGGATGATAACAGCACAAGAGGGTAGGCAACCCAAGCGAAAATGCGGACGCTCCGTCCGTTGAACCTTCACAGGGATGCGTGAGCTCAAACTGTGCGCCGTGTGCGAACTTCCAGCGCGGTACGTCGCAGCCTATCTCGCGAAGCAGCCGCAGCGTCTGGGCAAACGCGATGCCTCCCAGACAGAGAATCACCTGCACGTTGGGCAGCAGCGCGATTTCGCGCGCCATGAAGGGCCGGCAGGTGTGCAGTTCAGCCGCAGTGGGCCGGTTCTGCGGCGGTACGCAACGAAGAGGCATGGTGATGAAACAATCGGTCAGACGCAACCCGTCGTCGCGATGCTCGGACGTGGGCTGGTTGGCGAAGCCGGCGCGGTGCAACGCCGCGTAGAGGAACGCTCCCGACCCGTCGCCGGTGAAGGCGCGGCCGGTGCGGTTGGCCCCATGTGCGCCGGGAGCCAGGCCGGCGAGCAGCAATCGTGCATCCGGGTCGCCGAAGCCGGGCACGGGCTTGCCCCAGTAGTCCCAGTCAAGATACGCGCGACGCTTGGTTCGCGCCACCTCCTCGCGCCACTCGACCAAGCGCGGGCAGGCGCGGCAAGTAATAATTTCGGCGTGTTGGACCTGCAATTGCTCGGACATGTTTTCGGCGTCTCCAAGCAAGATAGCGGCGGCTGCAGAATCGTTGGTAGGGCCTATAGTAATTTGTAACGCATTGTATTACAATATTGACTATGCTCCATATCCGGAGCCTCCGATGGGATGACTGGAACATAGCGCATGTCGCGCGCTATCAAGTCACACCGACGGAACCGGAGGAAATCTGTACGGTGAATTTCTCCATCTTCAGGGCAAGAAACGAAGGATCATATTGCTCGGCCCCACGGCCGACGAACGGATGCTGGCGCTTGTACTCGAACACGAGGGCGACGGGAACTACTACCCAATTACGGCTCGACCGGCAAGCCGGAAGGAGCGGTCGTGGTACAGAGAGACGTTGGACAAGGAGTAGACCTGATGAATCATGCGGATCAGCAAAGAAATCGCATCCCGGACTTTGCTTCTCGCGAGGAAGAGGCGGCATTCTGGGAAGCACACGACATCACCGATTATCTGAAGAGTTTCACTTGGCCGATCGACTGAAGTGGTGGTCGGGAAAATTTCGACCGGCATCAGGTGCGTTACTCCGAATGCTGACCGATCTGCACGCCAGGGAGCACGGTATCCGCCTAGATTCTCGCCGCCCATGGTATTCAAGGAGCTTACTGCGGAAGAAGGCGGTAAGGGGGCGAGGCACGCCCATCTTGGTCGAATTGGAGGCGTTCGGCAATGTCAAGCAGTCCATGTTCGGCACTGCGCGGTTGGGACGAACCGTGAGCCGGTTGCCGAGTTCTCCGCGAGACAGACGTTGACGACGGTACCGTGACGACATTCACGGTCGAACCGGAGGGAGACGGTCGCTCCACGGTCACTATCGCAACCCATTGGCAAGCGGCGTCCGGTTTCGGCGGCATCGTTGACCGGAGCGTCAAGCCGCTGTTCATGCGCCGCCTCTATCGTCAAGAGCTGCGATATTTGGACGAATACGCGCGCGGACTGTCAGAACAAAGCGCTGCGTAGCTGGGCATGCGCTCAGCATTGCTCGCGCATTGTCAGATTGAACGCGGATTTCGTGCTTGAATCATCGGACCGGTGGAAGTGCTGCAAGGGCACACTCGTAACAAAGCATCCATGTCATCCGTGTGATCCATGTGATTCGTGAACAATCTACTTGCCTTGCAGTTCACAGTGCGTAACCGATCGCCAGTGTCACGATCAAGAAGAGTCCCAACCCCAGCTCCATGAAGCCAATGGTTTTGATCTGGACCATCGGTCGCCGCGGGCTGAGGAACCAAACGGCGCGCACCAGCAAGACAATATACGGAACCACGGCAAGGGCAGGCAGTAGCTCTATCCAAATCAGCGCGCCCACGGCAAGCAGGGCCAGTGCATGCGCCACGATGGGCCAAACCGTGTTGGGAGCCCGCCCCCGGTCCAGTCGGATGCGCGCCCGCACGTAGAGCACGGAGGGCACAGCGCGCAGGCTCAACGCCGCCCACAACGCCATTGCGTTGAGCAGCAGCCACCCGTCCATCACCGCAATGCTGGACGCCACAAAGGCCAGCGCCAGCGGCCCGGTCAGCTCCGCCTGCAACGTACGGCCCGGCTTGGTCAGGTCATAGTAGAGATAGACCGCTCCAAAGGGCGCAGCCATCACCAGCGGCGCTAGAAAGGCGGGACCCGCCCGCCACAGCGCTGCGAGGAAACACAGCCCGGCCACCGCGCCCAGTACAGCAATGACAATGCGCGCCCGTCGCGTACGATTTGTCGTCAGACCGCGCCGCCGGTCCACCAGTGCGATCTTCAGCGGATGGCGAATCAGGAACGCGGCAATCGTCGCCATACCAAGCAGCAACGCGGCTGCGGAGGGCGCGACCAGCCACCCCAGCAGCACCGGCTCCAGCATGAAACCCCAGCCGCCGTGCTCGGCGGGCGCGACAACGGGGCGCCATGCATTCCAGCGGCCGCCAGCGGCCGGCGAACGCCCGGCATCTGTGGGAATCCTCTCGCCCTGCCTCATGTGGTCTTCCGTGGACTCAACAAAGTGACAGGTATTCTACACGACCGTGCTCGCGGCAAGAAAGCGACAAGGCGCGAAGGCGCGAAGGGCCGTGTACAAGGAGCTGCCAACCTGCTATACTCGAGGTAGCTGCGTCACAACATGCTCCCCACAGGAACTTCCACGCACGTTGGCACAGAGAGCAAGAAGAGAGGAAGAAATCGATGGCGAAATACCTGGCAAAAGCGAACTACACACAGAAGGGTCTGGAGGGTTTGCTGCAGGACGGCGGCAGCAAACGGCGCGATGTGGTGGAGAAATTGGCCGCATCGCTGGGCGCCAAGGTTGAGTCGTTCTACTACGCATTTGGCGACACAGATCTCTACTTGATCATGGATGCACCCGACAACCTCAGCGCGGCCGCAGCTTCCCTCGTAGTCAGCGCGGCAGGGGGCGCACAGGTAAGTATTACCGTGCTGTTGACGCCGGAAGAGATCGACGAGGTGGCGAAGAAGTCAGCGGCATACACGGCTCCGGGGAAATAGCCTCACACATGATGTGACGCAGCTGTTACAAGAGGCGGGCGGGCGCTGATCAAGTGGCCGCCCGTTCGCGTAGCGCCGTCCAACACGACTCACCACAGAGTTCACCGCGGATCGCCGAGGAAAGCCCAGAGAACCACCAAAACACGAAAACACGAGGGAATAGTCCTTCACGTCTGATAGAAGAGAAGGGCATGGTATCTTTCTCCGACCACGACCAAGTGAGACGGAGAAGGAGAAGTCCATGCCCAAAGAATTGTAGTCTAAATGTGCCTGCACCAGAATGCAATCTGACGGTGCAAGATGTTGAGTGTTTTTCGGACGAATGACGAGCTACATGGAACTGTTTGCAGGGGCCTTTGCGCTACCGGAGCAGATGCATGGAGCAGCGTCTATCTGTGCGGCTTGTTGAGCGAGACGGTGCGCAAGAACACAGAACAAATGGCTCTGACCCTGGGCAAGAAGGTACGCAGCCTGCAGCATTTTATCGGTCAAAGTCCCTGGTCTTCGTCGCCGTTGCAGGCGATTCATCAGGCTGGTGGGCGAGACACTGGGGGAAAGCGATGGCGTTGTCTTGATTGACGAGTCGGGTGTGGTCAAACAAGGCAAAGATTCGGTGGCAGTGGCGGCGCAGTACTGTGGCGCTGTGGGCAAGGTGGCGAATAGCCAGGTGGGCGTCTACTTGGGCTATGCAAGCCGCAAAGGATACAGTTTGCTTGAAGGACAGTTGTTCATGCCCGAAACATGGTTTGACGAGGAAGAAGCGACTCGACGCCAGCGTGTGCGTGCCAGAGGACTTGACCTTCCACACGAAACCAGCCATCGGATTGACGTTGTTGCAACCGCTGTGGAGCGAGGCGTCCTGCCTTTTCAATGGGTAGCGGCCGATAGCCTGTACGGCAGCGCCCCTGCTTTCCCGATGGCGTGGCTGCCTTTGGCAAATGGTACTTCACCGATGTCAAGGCTTCGACAAGGATTTGGCGCCACCGACCCGAGGTATATGTCCCCGCATGCAGGGCCGTGGCCGTCGCCCAACACGCCTGCGCCTGTGTGATCCGGGCGATGCGCCGGTGTGTGTCAGCGAACTGGTAGCTGCCCTTCCCGCTGATGCCTGGACCACAGCTGCTATCAAGGAAGGGAGCAAAGGCCCCATATGTGCAATTGCGCCTTCTTGCGTTCCTTCTGCGTATTCTTGAGTCTTTGTGGTTCCCTTTGTTGCCCTCTGCGTCTTCCGTGGTAGATGTCCGCGCTGAAGGATCGTCTCGACGGCTATCCCCCCAAACGGCCCGTCACCTCGAGCACTCCGAGCACACTCATCGCCAGAATGAGCGCGAAGGCGACGCCCATCACCCACGTCAGCCAGCGTTTGCGCGGGTTTCGTACCCAGTACCAGAGCAGCACGGACAGCAACAGCGTCTGGAAAAGCGTTTCGGGCAGCCCCTTGATGTGCGACCATATAGACGGCGTGGTGAAGACCATGCCTTCGATGGAGCCTGGCGCGGGCCCGAACGTGTTGAGGATGCCGATGATCACGAGCAGCGCCCACAGGATCAGCCAGCCGTCCCGCGCACGGAACAGCACGCTGCGCAACAGATAGAAGACCACGCCGAACAGAAGCCCGCGTATCGGCTGGAACAGTGGACCGGCGTAAACTACCGGGTCCGACACCAGCCGCATGGGGTACGCAAACTCCGGGTCGGCGAATTGCTCGCCGTAGTTGAAGAGTGTGAGCGCAAGAATGCCTGCGATGAAGTACGTCACCGTGTGGGTGACGACGGTCTTGAGCGTGATGGCCCAGAAGGGGTGCTTGAGGTCAGGCATTGCGCAACTCCCGTAGAATCTGATCCTCCCGGGGTCTGCAGCTGCTACCGGGAGGCTGCGAGCTTGTCGGCAAGCGACAGTGTACTTAGTCCGCGGGCGCAGGCTTGACGTGCCGATGGCCGACCAGGCTTTGTTGCCAATTGCCCCACTGCATCCACGCCGCGCCCACGACAAACCCGATCACGTCCGATACGAGGAAGGCCCACCAGATGCCGGCGGCGCCCATACCCATGACCACGCCAAGTCCTATCGCCAGCGGGAAGCGCAAAAGCCAGCGGTTGAGGATAGACAGAATCATGGCGTAGCCCGTACGGCCCGCGCCCTGGAACGCGCCCTGGATCACCATCAGGGCGCCGGCGCATCCGAAACCCCAGCCGCTAATGCGCAGGAACTGCGTGCCTGCGCTGATCACTTCCTCGTCTTCCACGAATATACCCACGATGCCGGGGGCCAATGCGATGGCGAGCAAGCCGGCCGCGCCGATCAGCACAAAGGTAATGCCCGTGCCGAGCCAAGCCACTTGTTTGGACCGCGGCGGCTGGTTCGCACCCAAATTCTGACCGACGCCGGTGGCCACCGATTGCGCCATGCCGCTGGACACCGTCCACACGAGTGACATCACGCGCACGCCAATGCCATAAGCGGCGGTGGGGACCGGACCGAAGCGGGTGACGATGGCGATCATGGCCACGGCAGAGAAGCTGCGCGCCGCCCCATCCAGGCCGCCGGGGATGCCCACGCGTAGAAGTTGGCGAGTCGTCGTCCATTCGGGGACCAATTGACGCACGCGTAATGACCACGGCCTCGCGCCCGTTGAGGAGTAGCCACAGGCCGACGGCCGCGGCGGCTGCCCGCGAGATGAGCGTGGCCCACGCCGCACCGGCCACCCCCATCTCCGGAAACGGCCCGTATCCAAGGATCAGCAGCGGGTCCAGAACCATGTTGAGTACAATACTGCCGATGGTCACGTACATGGGACGCACGGTTTCGCCGGCTCCGCGCATGACCGAGCTATAGGCGAGGAAGATGAAGGTGAACGGTACGCTCCAGAAGATGATGGAAACGTAGTCCAGCGTGGGCTGGTAGAGGGGACCCGTCGCCCCCAGCAGGCGTAGAAGCAAAAAGCGGCCCAGGTATGCGAGCACGGCCAGCAGGGTGGACACGATCACGGCCAAGGTAACCGTCTGCGCCGCAGAGAAATTGGCGCGGTCGCTGTCTCCTGCGCCCGTCCACTGCGAAACGAGCGCCGCGCCGGCAATGGTGACGCCCATGCCCATGGAGATGAGCAGCCACTGCGTCGGGAAGACGATGGCCACCGCGGCCACGGAAGTTGCGCCCAGCCGCCCCACCCAGAACATGTCGACCAGGTTGTAGATGGTCTGCAGGATGTTGGCGGCCATCAACGGACCGGCCAGGCGCAGCAGCTTCGGCGCCAGCGCGCCCTCCGTCATGTCGATAGCGCTGCGGCGGTAGCCGCGTGGCGCAGGCGGAGGACTCTCGGTTGGCGGACGTCCAGTCGGCTGAGGTTTGGTGGCTTCTACACTGGGCGGGGCAGGAGATGAATCGGGCGAAGACATGGCGCGTTACCGTGAACGAATGCACGAAGCGAGAGCAAAACGACAATGAGATGGGAAACGAGGTCGAATGCGTTGCATGATACAGCAACGCTCCCCGGCCTCACAATTGTGCGGGCGCCCGACCTGACGGCTCCGTTGCCCTTTGCGCGTTTTGCGTCTCCTGGTCATGCCGGAACAGCGGCGCCGAAAGCAGGAACGTTCCCAGGAAAATGGCGGCGCCGAAGATATAGGGCGAGCGGTAGCCCAGGAAGTCAAAAAGCAGGCCACCGGCGATAGGACCGAAGATTCGACCCAAGCTATTGTACGAATTGACCACGCCCATCATGACGCCTTGCTCGGATGGCTGAGTACGTTTGGATACGAGCGAGTTGACCGCCGGGCGCATGGCCGCATTGCCTACGCCCATGATGATCATCACCATGAGCACGGTAGCCAGGTCCACCGTGAAGAGCAGCAAGATGTAGCCGGCTGCGCTGGCGACTAGACCGATCTGGATCATGCGCGGCTCGCCCCAGTGGCGGATAGTGGGGCCAACGAGTAATCCCTGAGTGAGTGCCATAGTAATGCCCATGACGCCGAAGATGACGCCCAGTTCTCCTTCACCGAAACCCAGACCGACTTCTGTGAAGAGTGCGAACGTGGCTTCAAGATTGGCGCTGGCGAAGCTAGCGAGAAAGGCCAGCACCATGATGAAGCCCAGCGGGCCGCTCAGAGCGGCGAAAATGGAGCGCATGCCCACTGAGGGCCGGATCTGGCGCGCGCGACTCGGAACGCGCCTCCGGCGGCAGCGATTCCGGCAGCACGAAGAACATCACGGCGGAGACGGTCGCGGCCAGCCCTGCCGCAAAGAAGAAGGGCAGGGCGGGGCTGATCTCGCCCAGGAAACCGCCGATGACCGGCCCAAAAGTGACGCCCATGCCCATCGCCGCGCCGAGAATGCCCATCCCACCGCCGCGATGTTCCTCGTCTGTCGTATCCGCGATATAGGCCATCACCGTCGGCAAGACGGCTGCGGAGAGAAGGCCGCCCAGGATGCGCGCTGCGAAGAGCATCCATAACTCCGTGGCCAGGCCGAACAGGAAGAACGAAACGCTGAAGCCCAGCAGGCCGATCAGTAAGGGCGGTTTGCGCCCGATGCGGTCGGAGACCTGACCCCAAATCGGCGCGAAGAAAAACTGAATGAGGGAGTAGACGGCGAAGAGCAGACCCAATGCGGTGGCGCTGGCGCCCATGCTTTCCGCATAGAAGGGCAGGATGGGCATGATCACACCGAAACCGACCATCACAATGAACATGGTCAGGAAGAGGAGGACCAGGGCGCGGCGATTGGTGTCGTGACTCGGCTGCATGAAGGGCTTTCAGTTGGGGCTCCAGGCCGAGGGTAGCCGGGCGCGTCCAAACGAATCTGTACGGGGAAGTCTATTGCGCTTGGACGGAATGGGCAAGAATAGATGACGCAGGCGGATCGGATTGGCTCAGGTCGCAAATCTCAGCTCAGAACTGTGGGGCGGCGGGCTCGGCCTGGCCGTGCTGGGGCTGGGTGCGCTGGGACTAGGCCTGCTGGCCTTTGTGAGCCCTGCTGTTAAGCCAAGAAGCGACGACGAGTAGTCCGCGCCCAGCGCTCAGACCGGGATGGCATGCGCCATCTCGACCGAGTCTCGCGCCGGCCGCGCAAGGGTCCACTCTAGCCGGGTGTGGGTGTGGGCAAGAGCGGTGGTTCGGCGGCCGGCGGGGTGGGCGTGGGCAACAGCGGCGGCGCTTCCTCGGTCGGCGCCTGTGCATCCGGCACCTCTACCTCAACCGTCTCCGGTTCGGTGGTCTCGGACGGCGACGCTGCAATCTCCTCGGTGGGCGCAGGGGGTGTGGGGGACGCGGGAGCCGTTGGCGTCGCGCTCGGCGCGGCGGTAGGCGTCATCGATGGCGTGGCGGTTGGCGCGGGCGTGTCTGTGGGCAGGCGCGTCGGCGTAGCCGTCGGCAGGACAATGTTGGTCCCACTTGAACCGCCTCGGCGCCTCGGCGCTGGCTGCGCCGGGACCGGCGTCGTCTCTGTGGACTCTGTTCCAGCCTCTTCCACTGTCTCTTCCCCAGACTCCATGGTCACGCTGACCGTCGCAGTGGGCGTGATCGTAGCTGTCGCAGTCGGCAGCCGGATACCGGTCGGTGCGGGGAGACTCGCTCCATCCGTACTTTCCGCTTCCTGATTGGCTGTGTCCGGCTCGGATTGACCGGAAACAGCGCTATCGGATTCAGGTTCCGACCGGTTGGCTGTCTATAGGCTGCGATTCTTCGGGGCGCGCCTGTTCGGACTCCAGCGCGGCCATGACGGCTTCCGCAGGCGGTTCAGCGACTGCTGCCAAACCCGGTTCCGCTTCGGCTGTGGCGGCGACTCGCTTTCGGGCGCAGGCTGGGCGACAAGTGCCGGTCCCTGTGTGGGCTGCGGCAAGGGCGTCCACGTCGGCGTCGGCTGGAACGGCCGGGACGGGGTAGCCTCCGCCGGCGAATCGGTCGCCTCTGCTACGGGCTCTGCGGCAGGCGCGACCGGCGCCGCCGGCTCGGAGGTAGGTTCGACAGGCGTTGCCGGCTCCGCCGGTGCAGGCGGCTCGGCCTCCTCTGACGCTTCCGGCTGTTCAGCCTGTGTTTGCGGCGCGGCGGCAAGCGCGTCCCCGTCGTCGGCGGCGGCGGCGGCGGCGGCCTGCGCCAACTCCGGCGGCACCGGCTGCTCACCCTGGTCATGCTCAGCAACCTCTGCCGGGGGCGCAGGTTGTTCGGGCTGCGAGGCGATGGCGTCCTGCGCCTCGCTAGGCGGAGTGGGCTCGGCCGGCATAGACTCCGTGGCTTCGGGCTCTACTACCTCGGGGGCCGCAGTAGCTTCCGGTTCCTCACTTTCGGAGTCCCCTGGCGCAGCCTCGGCGGTCTGAGGCGTTTGCGCTTCGGGCTCGGTCTCCACACTCTCCGGCGCGGCAGTCGACAACGGCGTAGGCGAGGCAGACAGCGCGGCCACCGCATCCGATTCGGGCGCCTGCGTGGATTGAGCGACCCGCGTTTCGGACGGGCTGACGACAGCGACTTGTTCCCCACCCCTGCTGGCTGCCAGCGCAGCCTGAACCCGATACAATGCGGTCAATGCATCGCCGCCCGTGTCCAACGTTCGCGTTGCTTCGTCTAGGTCTCGCTGCAAGCTCGCATAGAGCTGGGCCTGGTCATCCTCCGGCAGCGAAGCGCCCGCCAGCAGCGCGGCGTCCACCTGGTCCGCCAAGCGTTCCACTTGCCCGGCCGTGACGGATTGACCCGTCGATTCCAACGTCTGCAACTCCGACAGCCGTCGGTCCGCCAATTGCGCTTGCCATTGAGCGTCATCGCCCGCTGCGGCCATGAGCAAGCCCTGGCCCTGCTCGCTTAGCAGCTTGACATCGTACAGGGCGCTGCCGGGCAAAACACTGTCCGACTGGCTCCCCACCATCAAAACGATAATCATCAAGCATGCAGCGATGGCCGTGCCCGCAAGCGCAGGCCACGCGAACACAGGTCGCCGGCGTGCGCGCCGGCGCGATTCCGACCGCTTGGCGGACTCCTCTACCAACGTGATGGTGCTGTTGGTTGGGCCGTGCACGAGTGCGAACGCCTTGTGCGTTGAGGCGGCGTCTGCCACGGCCTGGCGTCCACGGCGGAACCCGGCGTCAGACAGAACCGGTTTCGATTCAGAACGCATCATGGCTGCCATACGCAGCAGGGGCTCCAGCTGCGCGGCCTCATCCGGGTAGCGTTCCAGGCAACTCTCGACCGACTCGCCCTTGGCCAGCCGCTCAATACAAAGCGCCAGTGTTTCGTCTATGTCCATGGTGATCTACGTCTACGTTCTACCTAGGAGCGGTCTATTCATCATCCCGGAACCCATCATCAGTCCACTCATCACTGGTCTGCATACCATCCGCCTGCTCGAATCTGCGTGGCTCACATCTGCAGTTGCAGATAGCGCCGCAGACTGGCCAGAGCACGGTGCTGCAGCGCCTTGATGGCCCCTTCACTCTTCTGCATCGTGTGCGCCGTCTCGGCAATACTTAACTCCTCGATGAAGCGCAGGATCAGGACTTCTCGTTGCTGCTCGTTCAGTAGCTGCAGTTTGCTAAAGACCTCGTCGTTTGCAAGCCGGTCGTGCACATCTTCCACCGAGCCGTCTCCCGCCAGCCGTTCCGCATGCTGCAGATCAACGAGGTTGGCCCGACGGCGGGCTCGCAGAACGTCTACCATCTTGTTGTACGCCATGCGATAGAGCCAGGCTGAGAAAATTGCGACATTGTCCTTCGGCGCAATACGGTACATGTGCACCTTCTCAATCAGGCGCAGGAACACCTGGGACGTAACCTCTTCGGCCAACTCCGCGTCGCCCAGCCTCGCCAGCAGATAGCGATACACACGGTCGGCGAAAAGCAGGTAGAGCCCGTCGAATGCGTCCGGGTCTGACTCCTGCTGCGCCCGTCGTAGGCACGAGACCAGAGTGGCCTCTTCAATCGGTTCGCCGCGCTGAATGTCAGCCATGCGTCGACACGTGTTTCGTCTTTGTCAATACGAACGGTGAGTTTGCTAGGATACGGACTTCACGGATGATGACAGCCGTGCAGCCCATACGGGTATGGTCGATACGGGCTCGGCGGGGCGGATCACCTTCCGGGAAGCGCCGATTTCCCAACGGCCGATCCGCAGCTTCCCGGAAGATAGCGCTGCTACGCCTGCTCGCCGCTGAAGCGAGAACGCAACGCTTTCCAACGATCATTGTCCAGCGCCTCGGCGGGCAGCACTTCGCCGTTGGATGATTTGAAGAATATCTTCAACCGGTCCTCGTCATAGCGTGCGCCGTCGATGTCCAGCTTTGCCAGCCCCATGGGCAAGGCAATGTTGTGCTTCCAGTTGCCGATGCGGACGATCAGCTCATCGAAGACGCTGCGATGCAATTGCACTTGCTCCTGGCTCACCAGCGGCAGCGGAATGCTCAACACATAGCGGCCATTCTCGCGGAAAATCTCCTGCGATTTGCCCAAGTAATAGTGCCTAGTTGGATCGCCTGCCCCGTCGCGCACGCGCTCTTCACCGAAGAGGATGGTCCCCATCTGCGTCAGCATGTCTATGCCGGTCACTTCTTGCTCGAAGAAGGGGACCTCGAGAATCGGCAGCGGATGGAACGATTCGCGCACAAGTTCAAGATTCTCCGCCTGCGCCTTCTTCCAGATGTCAAAATAACTGTCAGTCAGCTCGTGCGGAAAGATGCGGTTGACGACCACCGCATCCACCGGATAACCATACAGATTCAGATAGGTGTAGGCGCGCTGCCCTTCCTTCACGACCATCTTCTCGGGGTTCAGCACGATGCGCATGCTGCTGGTCTCGGCATCAGAGAGAAGCTCGCTCGTGCGTTCCATCGTGGCGATGAGCTCTTCGATGCTGGAGAACACGTCGTCCTCCGGGATGGGCATGTCGCTGAGCCGGCTCAACACCGGCCGCGCCATCTGCAGCGTCTTGCGCTGGAAGGGGAAGATCTTTTCCAAATACCAGCGCGCAATGTCCGGCACGCTGAGCAGTTGCAGCGTGGAGCCCGTGGGCGCGGCGTCGATGATGATCACGTCGAAGTCACCGCTGTCGGCAAGATAGGTGATCTGCATCAGGCTGGCCAGCTCTTCCATGCCAGGCAGCGTTGACGCTTCCTCGGCCACCAAACCTTCCATGCCCTGCCACGCAAACAACACGTTCAGATAGTTCTGCACCGTGCCCCAGTATCTGTCCATCTGGTTCAGCAGATCGATTTCCTGGCCCCATAAGTTAGGAGCCAGCTCGGTCAGTTCATTGCCGATCGCCCTGTCGAAGCTGTCGCCCAGGCTGTGCGCCGGGTCCGTGCTAAGAACGACGGTGCGATATCCCAGCTCAGCGCTGCGCAGTGCTGTCGCCGCGCTGATACTGGTCTTGCCTACGCCGCCCTTACCCGTATAAAGCAGAATTCGCATTTGGTTCCTCAGTCTCGAGACCTTCGCCGGTCATTGTGATCTATTGTCGCAAACCTCCGGCAAGCGTGCGCATTCCGAAAGATTCAGCGCGCCCGAAGTATAACATGGCGCCGGATTGCGCATGACACTGCCTTCGCCGCCCCTGCCGCACATACAGTTAGCAATAACGACGCGGCGGCGCGATTGGTTTCGACCGCGCCGCCGCATACCACTCCATTTGCTCGCCCTTCGCGTACGGGACCTACCCGGCCAATGCCTCCAACGCCTGGGCGGTGCTCTTGTCCGCCTTCACGTTGTACTTGGCGTCCACGATCTTGCCGTCTTCGCCAATCACAAAGTGGCTGCGGATGATGCCCATGTACTTCTTGCCGTACATGGACTTCTCGCCCCACACCCCGTAGGCCTCGGCGATGGCGTGGTCCTCGTCTACGAGCAGAGGAAAGGGCAGCTGGAACTTGCTCTTGAACTTCTCGTGCGAGTCCGAGTCGTCCGGGCTAACGCCAAGCACCACGGCGTTGTGCGACTGCACATCTGCGTAGCTGTCACGGAAATTGCACGCCTGCGTTGTGCAACCGGGCGTGTCGTCCTTAGGATAAAAATAGAGTACCACGTTTTGGCCGCGGAAGTCACCGAGCTTCACCGCGTTGCCGGCGTCGTCCACTGTCTGAAAATCGGGCGCTATGTCGCCCGCCTGCAACTCTGCCATCAATCGTCTCCTTGCCTTGCGTCTGACTTCGTGCCTGATAGTCAGGCTGGATATGTACTTGCATTGCAGCACGGCTGCTTGTATCCGCCCTGCCTACGTCAATTGTGTACGGGATTTGCACAGGGTTCAGCAACTAGGATACCAATTCGTCACCGTAAGGGCGCATAGCATTGCATCTGCGCGCCAGTTCGCGAATGTGATATAGTGGCTGACACCTGATTGATGTTTGACAGGCGGGAGAACGATTTGAGCCACTCACAGACAGACACCCAACGGAAGCGCCGGATTGCCATGTCTCTGGGGTTGATGGCAATCGCGATCGCCGCGCTTGCGCTTTTCACACACCTGCCCGCCCGCGCGCAGGACGCGCCTCATGTGGAAACGCAGCAACTCGCCGCCATCAGCCCTGCGCTGGAAAGTCAACTGGCTGCCACGGAGGACCCCGTCTCCTTCCTCGCGATCCTCGAAGATCAGGTGGACGCGCAGGCCGTCGCGTCGTCCGCCATATTCACTTCGCAGGCCGGCGAGGCGGCGCGTACGCGGCGAGCCGAAACTCTCTACCGCACGTTGACCGAAACCGCCCTGCGCAGCCAGGCTCCGTTGCGCGCCTGGCTCGAGGAACGCGGCGCGCCCTATCGCGCCTTCTACATCGTCAACATGATTGAGGTGCAGGGCGACGCTGAGCTGGCGCAAGCGCTGCGCAGCGCGCCTGGCGTCGACCGCTTGGCTGCCAATCCCGCCGTGCCAGGAGAGGAACCGGCGCAGATCGAACCGGCCGTCGCGTGGCTCATGCCGCTGCCCGCGGAAGGCGAGCTGAGCGCGGCAACCTGGGCCCCAGGGCTCTACGGGCTCCCGTACACACATGCACCCGAAGTCTGGGACCTCGGCTATACGGGCCAGGGCATCGTCGTCGCCAGCCAGGATACCGGCGTGCAGTGGGATCACCCGGCCCTAATCGGCGGTTATCGGGGCTACTATCCCTCCACAGGCGGCGTCATCCACCGCTACAACTGGTTCGACGCCTGGGCCGCCCCCAGTGCCGATGACCGATGCGGCCCCAATCATCAGATTCCGTGCGACGACAACGGCCACGGTACCCACACTGTGGGCACGATGTTGGGGGACGCTACCGGCGACGAAACGAACAGCTTTACCAACCTGGGCATGGCGCCCGATTCCCAATGGATCGGCTGTCGAAACATGCGCAATAACTTCGGCACGCCCTCCAGTTACGCCGCCTGCTTCGAGTTCATGCTCGCGCCCTATCCTCAATACGGCGATCCGTTCACCGACGGTCGCCCGGAGTTAGCCCCACACGTCATCAACAATTCGTGGAGCTGCCCGCCCGTCGAAGGATGCGACGAAAACAGCCTGCGCCAGGTGGTGGAGACGGCGCGCGCGGCTGGGCAATTGGTCGTCGCCTCTGCCGGCAACGACGGACCCTCCTGCTCTACAGTCAATACCCCGATTGCGCTTCACGACGCCGCGTTCACCGCCGGCGCGCACGGCTCGACCGGCATTGCCGCTTCCTTCAGCAGCCGCGGGCCGGTGACGATCGACGGCAGCAATCGGCTCAAGCCCGACATCGCTGCACCCGGAGTCCTCGTGCTGTCGGCGATCCCTCACGACAACTACGGCCATAAGTCCGGCACCAGCATGTCGTCGCCCCATGTGACCGGCGCCGCCGCGCTCCTCTGGTCCGCAGCCCCTGACCTCATCGGCGACATTGACCTCACTGAGCAGGCGCTGATCAAGAGCGCCACGCCGGTGGAGGACAACGCGTGCATGGATGGTCCGGCCACATCGCCCAATCCCACGTACGGGTATGGCAGACTGGACGCTCTCGCCGCAGTGACGCTGGGGCGCACGCCGTGGGAGGTGGTTGTCACGGTCGTTGACGAGGCTGGCGCTCCCTACCCGGACCTGCCCGTCGAACTGAGCGACAACCTGACCCGCTTCACACATAGTGCGCG
Organism: uncultured Chloroflexia bacterium; assembly: GCA_963752485.1. Lineage (GTDB taxonomy): Bacteria > Chloroflexota > Anaerolineae > Caldilineales > Caldilineaceae > JASGTU01. The sequence goes on along the minus strand of CAVVYP010000001.1, from coordinate 449,991 downwards.
AAGCGACGCAAGTGGAATCGCGCGCCTGCGACCTGTGCTAAGCGGAATCTATACGTTGCGCGTCGGTAGGGGCGACTCAGCCGTCACGCGGTCTGGCATCGAACTCGCAATGGCGAACGATCCGGACATCGGCGAGCGGCGTCGACGCATCGATATCACCGTCCCGCGCCCAACCGGTCTGGACGACTCGCCACAGCCGACTTGGCAATACCTGCCACAGATTCACAACTGAATCGGTTACGTCCTCACGAGCGCGTACGAGCGACGAATATCCGTGGGCGAATGACGCCACGCGGGTGAGCGTGCGATATGACCCGTTTGCGCCGGAGGCACAGCGGGCCCGTGACGCGCCACTGGAGTTGTATCTGCTGCTGAATCAACCCGATCCGCTATGGCTCGTGGGCATCAACCTCAGCGGCGTCGACCTCAGCTTTGCCGAATTGCGGCAGGCGAATCTCAAAGGCCCCGACCTGAGCGGCGCCGACCTCAGCACAACCGCCGTCGCGGGCGCATTCTACGACGACAACACGATCTGGCCGGACGGATTTGATCCACAGGCGGCCGGGGCCTTGTTGCTGGGGACGGGGCCGCAGGACGCCGCTGCAGACGAGGGAACAGAAGCTCCAGCCGCCACGCAAACAACCTAGTCGGCAAGCAAATCGGCTATGTGAATAGTTGGCGCAGGGCCGATCGCCACACTGTGTTCTCCAGCAAGTCCGTGTTGTCGCTGAACAGGTCGACGCTGCCGATGGGCGGGCGCGCGGCGATGCGCTGCACTGCCGGGTCGGTGACCTGCGCCAGAAGTGCATCCGCGAAGCAGTGGTCGGCAATTACTTGGAACGGGCGGCCATGGAAATCGTGCGCTCTCTCCGGCAGGGGCGGCGTGAGCTGTAACGCGTTGTGCATGCGCGCCAGCGCTTCATAGACAGGGACCAGGCCGCGTTCCCGCGCCTGCCATGTGGTCGCCTGCAGTGTCCGTTCCAACGACAGACCTAATTCGTCCGCACAGCGAAGCCCGCGAAATGCCGCGCCAAACCATTTGGGATAGGGCGGATATTGCCGCTCCATCAGAAAGGAGAGGCGCATCACATCGCGCACCAGCCGCGCGGCGATCAGTCCCGCGCCGATCTCGTCCCCCGCACTGCCCGCCCGTCCCATGAGATGCTCCTCCTGGCCGATGCGCGCCCAACCCGCAGCGAGCAAATAGAGCCATACATCATGCGGGTAGAACGCGAGTCGGTCGCGCACCTCCACTAGGCTGAGCCCATCCGGGATGCCATCGTAGTAGACCGCGCCCACGGTAAGGGCGCGCAGCTTCTGCATGGGAAAGGTGAGCCAGTCGGCGGGGTGCAACTCATTGCGCAAATCGAAGCCCAGATAGTCCAGCACGTAGCCGCGCACGGTCATCACGTCGACTCGATGATTGACAGGACCGCGGTCCACTGCAACCAGCAGTTGCGTGCCGTTATCGTCGGGGTCGGGTGCGCCGAAATTGGTGGGATAGCCCACAAATTCAGTCGGCAACTGCACGCGTAGCGCTTGATCGATGGCGTGTTGGTACAGCGCCTGGTCTTCTTCGTGCAGGAAGAGCTGTAGCCGAGGCCCCCAGTGGTGATCGGTAGAGCGTACGTCGTCAAAGCCCAGCACCTCAGAGCCGCTTCCGACCAGCGCGGCGGTATGCGGCAGAGCAGCGAACTCCGCCTCCAGTATGGGACGCACCACCTCCCAGTAGAAGCGACGGCTCAGTTCGAGGCCGGGCACGAACGGCGGCGGCATGCGCTGCATGGATCCTCCAGTCTCAAACGCGGCACGTGCCACCGCTTCGGCGTCCCCCACGGAACATACGCCCACCCATTGTTATTCAGGCTCGGGTACCCCTTGCAGGTGCGGCATCTACGCGCGGACGCCTACGCGTCGTCATTCCGGCCGCCCCAGCAGCGCGACCAACACCTCCTCCAGCGAAGGCGTTTCTTCCGCGTCCTTGAACATCGCCAGTCTTCGATAGACGTCGCCCGCTGCCTCGTGGAAGCCGGCGGGCAGCCCCGCCCCGGCAAATGTGGCGGCAATCTCGTCCATCTCGCCAGCGAAACGCCAAGCCTTGGCCGTCACGGTGCGGGCGCGGCGCGGCGCGCTCGTGTCCAACCCGGAGCCTTCCTGCGCCCATTGCGCTTCCAGGGCAGAACGTACGCCCAACGCCTCTGCCGCGCCGAGAACCGCGGTGATCAGCGCAGTGCTGCCTTTTGTGTTCGCCGCGTAGACCATCTTGAGCGCGGATGCCTGGCCAGGTAGTTCGCCCATCACCACCGCCTGCGCCGGCCCGGCGGCAAAGAGCGCGGCCACGTCGTCCGCCCCCGCGCCGGACAGATAGAGCCAGGTGGAGTCCGGCTTCCACGCAGGCGGGCCGATGATGCTGCCGTCCACAAAAGAAACCCCCGCCGCCTGCATGGCCTCGCCGATGCGCGCCGCAGCGCTGCGGCGCGATGGCGTTGGCGTCTACGTACACTCCCTTGAAGCCGCAAGCCAGAACGCTGCCTGCGACCTCCTCCGCGGCGTCGGGCGGGCAGACGCTGATCACAACGTCGCTGGCGACACAGAGCTCGGCCAGTGCGCCCGCGTCGCGTAGACCGTGCTCCAGGGCACGGGCGCGGGTGTCCGCGCTGCGCCCGTCCGAGGCCCACAGCACGGTGTGCCCGCCGTTCATGACGGAAGCGCCGATGGACACGCCCATCTGTCCAGGATGCAGGATGCCGACTGTCTGACTTGTCATGGCTGTTTCTCCTCCGTGATCGATCCCAAATCGCTCAAAACTTCAGGTACGGCTCCGACTCGATGGGCGTGAAGGGGGACGGCGGGTGCTGCGCCAGCACCGCATCGTCCAGTTCCGCGCCCCAGCCGGGACCGTCGGGCGGTGTGGCAAACCCGTCCTCGACCACGATCGGCCTCGTCAATACCTCCTGATACAGACCCAGCGAGTTGAGGAAAAGCTCCTGCATGTGGCAGTTGGGGATCGCCATGTCCAGATGCAGGCTGGCTATCGTGGAGATGGGCCCGTTCGAGTTGTGCGGCGCGACGGAGACGTAGTACGTTTCCGCCATGGCTGCGATCTTGCGCAGTTCCGACATGCCGCCGGCGTGGCAGATGTCCGGCTGGATAATGCCGACCGCATTCTGCTCCAACAGGGCGCGGAACTCCCAGCGCGTGTAAAGCTGTTCGCCCGTGGACACCGGAACGTTCACGGAACGCGCAAACGCCGCCATGGCGTCAGCATTGTCGAAGAGGATCGGCTCCTCCAGCCAGGCGATGTCCAGCGCCTCCAGCTTCTGCGCCACGCGCCGCGCGCTGCCAGATGTTGAGCCGTGCGCGCACATCGACCGCGATCTCGATCTCCGAACCGACAGCGTCACGCATGGCGCGCACGATGCCCACGCCGCGGGCAATGCGTTGCGGCGTGATCACCTGCTCACCGCCAAAGGGATAGAGCTTCAGGCAGTGGTAGCCCTGCGCTACGACCTCGCGGGCGCGCGCTGCGTACCACGCTGCCTCGCCCTCATCGCCGGCCTGGGGACCGTGGGCGCTGGGGCGGTCGCCTGCAAACCAACCGTTGGCGTAGAGCGGCACGCGGTCGCGCACCTTGCCGCCGATCAGTTCGTAGACCGGCACGCCCAACGCCTTGCCCTTGATGTCCCACAAGGCCAGATCGATGGCGCTGATCGCGCTGATCGTGACCGCGCCGCCTGTCCACGTGACGCGACGGTGCAGCGATGTCCAGATGTGCTCGATCTGGAAGGGGTCCTTGCCGCGCAGGAATGCGCCGAAGTTCTCGATCTCGGCGGCCAGGGCGGCGTCCTTGTATTGCAGGCTGCCTTCGCCGATGCCGGTGATGCCGCTGTCGGTGTGGATGCGGACGAAGAGCCAGTTGTTGTGCGGCTCGGCGTGCGCCTGCATACGCAGAACTTCAACGTCGGTGATTTTCATGCGGATCAGCCTCGTGTGTAGTCGTGGAATAGGATTCCATTATCCCATCCTTGCCACATGGCCGCCAGCCGTGACACAATGTTGCTCGAACTTCAGCGGTACGCCGCTACACTGGAAGGACCTGAGTCGATGGCCAACGACACCGTGAGCCGCTCTGCGCTGGGAGCCGCATTCCTGCGCGCCATGGAGAACCAGCGCCGCGGCGAGAAGCGACTCTTCGCAGACCCCCTGGCCCGAAATCTGCTGACGCCAAGCTACCGCGCCCTGTTCGGGGTGAGCGCCATCCCCGGTATGCAGTCGCTCTTCATGTCGCAGAGCGAGAAACCGCTGCCGGGCGTAGTGGGCGGTTTGCTTGGGCGGACCTGCTACATAGACGAGTCGCTAGAGGATGCGTTGGCCGGCGGCATCACCCAGGTCGTCATTCTGGGCGCTGGACTCGACAGCCGAGCCTATCGAATCCCCGGCATGGAACAGGCCCGCGTCTTTGAAGTGGACCAGCCGGCTGTCGTCGACTACAAACGGGAGAGGCTATCCCAGATTCTGGGCGCGGTGCCTGCCAACGTGACACTCATCGCCCTGAACTTCGACCTGCAGCGGCTGGACAGCGCACTGTACGATGCCGGCTTTCAACCCGAAACGCCAGCATTCTTCATTTGGGAGGGTGTCTCCCAATACTTGATCGCCTCTGCGGTCGATGCCACGCTGCGCTTTGTTGCGTCTTGCGCCGCGGGTAGTCGCATCGTCTTCACATATGTGCATCGCGGCGTCCTTGACCCCACCTCTCCGCTCTACAACCCGGAGATGCTGGACCGTCTGAAGAAGCTTGGCGAGCCCTGGCGCTTTGGCCTTCACCCAAGCCAGGTGGGCAAGTACCTGGATGAGCGCGGGCTTCGCCTTGTCGACCAGGCCGACGCCGCCACCTATCGGCAACGGTACTTGCAGCCGCGCGGCCGCGACATGATGATCATGGACATCGAATTCACGGTATTGGCCGAGAGCACGGGATTGCCGCCCATGATGCGCGTGTGAACCCGGAAGAGAACGGGTTCACGGATCCACGGTCCTGGTCCGGCAGTCTTGAAGCGCATGGAGTGGGCGCGGACGAAGACGTGGGCTGTGTCGATGGGGTCTGCACCGCGTACGGGAAGTGAGAGAACGATGACGACAGGGTTTGAGGCCGCCGGCTGGGGCGACGCCGACTATGACCGGGAATACCGCGACGGCTCCGACGTCTTTATTCAGCAGCGCGCCACGCTGTTGCGCGTCGTGGCCTCGTTCTACCGTGAGTTTGTCGCGGATGACCGAATCGCGCTGGGCGAGCCGGCACGCGTCCTAGACCTGGGCTGCGGCGACGGCATTCTGGCCGAGGCCCTCTGTGCGCAAGGCGGCCACGTCGACGTCACGCTCACGGACGGTTCCGCCGCGATGTTGAACGCGGCCCGCGAACGTCTGTCTGGGCAGCCCATCAGCGAGTTCTGCCAAGTCACCTTTGAGGAGATCATCGATGGCGCGTTTCGTCGCCCGCCCTTCGACATCATCGTCTCCTCGTTTGCCATTCACCACCTCAAGACTGAGCAGAAGGCGGCCATGTTTCACCGCTTGTTCGACCTGCATGCTCCGGGCGGATTCTTCCTCAACACCGATGTTGTCCTGGCCGACCATGCCCCGTATACGGAATGGTACTACACGCTCTGGCGCGATTGGATTGCGGCCCGTCAATGCAGCCTCGGATTGTCTGACGACTTCACCGGCGTTCCAGAAGAGGCGCGTGGGAAGGATGAGAACCGGTTCGATCCCCTGACCGTCCAGCTTGATGCGCTACGCCGCGCCGGTTTTGAACACGTGGCCTGCCACTATCGCTACGGGCTCTTCGCCATCTACGGCGGACAGCGTCCCGGCTGACGCCTATTTGTGGCTTCCCCCGTACAATAAGCTTTCGTAGCTCCCACAGCCCCCAGTCCGTCCGGAACGGATCGACGAGCGGCGGCGTCTCTCCTGGTGCGCACTGCGTTTTCGTGTGGACAAGGTCTGCGCGTCCGTTATACAATGCTGAAGCGAACGCTTGCGCGGGCAGGCGTCATGGACAAAAGGGTGTCTGCATTCGTGTCGAATCCATCGACGAATCGTCAGCTGGCGGAAGGCCGACCCGCGTTCCACCGGCGTCGACAAATCTACCGCTTGCGGCGGCTAGCGCTCGTGGCCGGCCTGTTTGTCGTGTTTGCCTTGCTGGCCTGCTCGCCTGGCAAGTCGGGCAGCGAGCGGGCGCAGAGGCCTGAAGCCACCTCGACACCCGCATCCACTGAGAAGCAGCCGCCCGTGCGCGTACCGGCGCGTTTGATGGTGCCGCCGTCGACGGCCGGGTCGGCAGGCAGCGAAGCGTCCATGCCGGCCCAGGACCTGCGCAGCCTCACCACGGAGCAACAGCTCGCCCGCATCATCGCGCCCATGCGCAATCTGCGCGACCTCGCCCTGCGCCTCGACCCTACCGTGGACGAGATCCCCGTCGTGGTGAACCAAGTGACGCCGGCGTACGAAGTCGGAGACACCCACGAATTTCTGGTCCACAACCTGGAGACCAACAGCAATTTCGAAATCGTGGCGGAATTGGTCCACAAGACGGACGTGGCCTATGCATGGGTAGAGGAAGGCCGCAAGTACGATAGCGAGAAGATCATCACTTCGCTCGATCGCTTCAGCGAACAGAGCTATGCCGCCGAAAGGGCTTTCTTCGGCAGTGAATGGAATCCGGGCGTAGACAACGACCCGCGCCTGCACATCCTGCACGCCTACGGCTTGGGCGAAGGCATCGCCGGCTACTACAGCAGCGCTGACGAGTACAGCAGCCTGGCGCGCGACTTCTCGAACGAGAAGGAGATGTTCTACGTCAACCTGGATTGGCTCAATTCTTCGCGCAACTACATCTACTACGAGACGGTGCTGGCGCACGAGTTCCAGCACATGATCCACTGGCATAACGACCGCAACGAGGAGACCTGGGTCAACGAAGGGCTCAGTGAATTTGCGCAAGAAGTCGCCGGTTATGAGCCGGACACCATTTTCGCGCAGGTCTTTGCCCAGAACCCGGATACGCAGCTTAACACGTGGGGTGCGGCCAACGACGACAACGGTGTGCACTACGGGTCGGCCTATCTGTTCATGGCCTATTTCTCGCAACGCTTCGGCGCCGAATTGACCCGGGCGCTTGTGGCGCATCCTGCCAACGGAATCGGCGGCTTTGATGATGTGCTGGAAGCGGCCGGGCTACAGCAGCAGGGGCGCCCGTTGCGCTTCGAGGATATTTTCGCCGATTGGGTGATCGCCAATTACGTCGACGACCCGAATGCGCTGGGCGGCGATGGTATCTATGGCTACCGCGATTTCCTGCAGCCCGCACCTGTCCTCGACGCCACCTTCACGGACGCAGATTATCCGATCAGCCACGACACGACGGTCGCCAACTATGCCACTGACTACGTTTTGCTTGAGGTCACCGGGGATGTCTCCATCGAGTTCGACGGCGAATCCAGCACCCAACTCGCGGATCTGGACGCCCACAGCGGCGACTATGCGTGGTGGAGCAATCGCGGCGACGACTTCGACACGCGGCTGACGCGCTCGTTTGATTTCGGCTCTGTCGCAGCCGGCCTGCCGATCACCATGACGGCGGCCATGTGGTGGGACATTGAGCAGGATTACGACTACGGGTATGTGCTGGCCAGCCGCGACGGGCGGAAGTGGGAAACGCTGGCCGGCGACTATGCCCAGACCGAGAATCCTGGCGGCAACGCATTCGGTCCAGGCTACACGGCACAGAGTCCGAGCAGCGAACCCGGAGCTTCCAGCGAATCGACAGGACCGGGGTGGGTCACCGACACGTTTGATCTGTCGCCCTACGCCGGTGATGAGGTGCAGATTCGATTCGAGTATGTGACCGACGACGCGGTGAACAACGGCGGCTGGTTCGTCGACGATGTCGCCATCCCCGCCGCTGGACTATGCCGCCGATTTCGAACAGGGCGCGGACGGCTGGGCGAGCGAAGGCTGGCTGTTGACGGACAACCACTTGCAGCAGCGCTGGCTAATACAGGTCCTGACCCTCGACGAGAATCGGCTGGGCGGCGTGGAGCGTCCTCTGATCGACCCGGCCGAAGGCAACGTGCGCTTCGAGATTGACGACCTGGGCGACGGCAAGACTGCCGTGATCGCCGTCAGTGCATTGGCGCCGGTGACCACCGAGCGCGCGGAATACAGCCTCACCGTCCGCCAGCAGCGAGTGACCCGCGCAGAATGAACTCACCGAACGAACGGATGGACTCACCCCCTGCAAACGTTGAGCAAGCCAATGAATCACCAGACCATCGCCGTACTTGACTACGGCAGCCAATACAGCCAGCTCATCTGCCGCCGCGTGCGCGAACAGCAGGTCTACGCCGAGCTGATCCCCTGGGATCGAGCTGCCGACCTGTTGCCGGCGCTGCAACCGCGAGGCGTGATTCTATCCGGCGGGCCGAACAGCGTCTACGATGCCGGCGCGCCGACGTTGCCCGACGCCGTCATCGACAGCGGCGCGCCCGTGCTGGGTATCTGCTACGGGCTGCAATTGCTGGCGCACGCCTTCGGCGGCCGCGTTGCGCCCAGCCGCGAGCGAGAGTACGGCGCGGCCACCGTGCAGGTGAACGGTTCTGCAGCAGATCGGGAAAGCGCCCTTTTCCATGAATTGCCCGCCTCCCTGCAGGTATGGATGAGCCACGGCGACCGCGTCGAGCAACTGCCCGCGGGCTTCGCGTCCATCGCCGCCAGCGCCAACTCGCCTCTCGCGGCCATTGCCGACGAGGAACGGCGCATCTACGGGCTGCAATTCCACCCGGAGGTGGTGCATACGCCCCAAGGCGGCGCCATCCTCGACAACTTCGTCAAGGGCGTCTGCGGTTGCAGCGGCGACTGGACGCCCGGCAACTTCGTGGCGGAGACCGTCGATCGCATCCGCGCCCAAGTGGGCGATAGCGGCCACGCCATCTGCGGGCTGAGCGGCGGCGTGGACAGCGCCGTCGCGGCCGCGCTGGCCCACCACGCCATCGGCGACCGGCTTACGTGCGTCTTTGTGGATCACGGCTTGCTGCGCAAAGGCGAGGCCGAGCAAGTGGTGCACACCTTCCAGGAGCATCAGGGCATGCGGCTCGTCGCCGTGGACGCCAGCGAGGAGTTCCTCACCGACCTGGCGGACGTGGCCGACCCGGAGGCAAAGCGCAAGCTGATCGGCGCGCGCTTCATCCGCGTGTTCGAGGCCGAAGCGGCGCGCCTGGCCGCGGAGTGGGGCGTGGACGATGCGGCATTCCTTGTGCAGGGCACGCTCTATCCAGACGTAATCGAATCGGCCAGCAATGACGACACCCGCCATGCGCGCACAATCAAGACGCATCACAACGTGGGCGGCCTGCCCGCGGACATGACGTTTCAGCTCATCGAGCCGCTGCGCATGCTGTTCAAGGACGAGGTGCGCGCCGTCGGCGAGGCGCTGGGCCTGCCCGAAGAAATCGTGTGGCGGCATCCCTTCCCCGGCCCCGGCTTGGCCATCCGCATCCTGGGCGACGTGACGTGGGAGCGGCTGGAGACGCTGCGCGAGGCCGACGCCATTTTTCTGGACGAGTTGCGGGCGGCGAACCTCTACCGCGACACGAGCCAGGTTTTCGCGGTGCTGCTGCCGGTGCGCAGCGTAGGCGTCATGGGCGACGGGCGCACGTATGCCAACACGGTGGCCCTGCGCGCGGTGACGACCGACGACTTCATGACCGCGGACTGGGCGCGGCTGCCCTATGACCTGCTGGCGAAGATCAGCAGCCGCATCGTCAACGAGGTGGCGGGCGTGAATCGCGTCGTATACGACATCAGCAGCAAGCCGCCGGCGACGATCGAGTGGGAGTGAGCGAGAAGATTCACCACGAAGATACCAAGATACGAGAGGAGACCCAACTGCCTGACCTTCTTCGCGCCTTCGTGGTGAACCTTTGTAGTACAATTAACACATGCGTAGGCTAGTCTACTTCGTCACTATCACGGTCGCCATCCTGGCGATCTTTCCTGTCTATACGCGCTTCAAGGCGTCGGCGGCGCCCGTGCCGCCCGGCGTCTATCTCGGTGCGTTGGACCTCGCCGACCTCAAAGACCCCGCCGAGATCGGCCAGCACCTGGACCGCATCTACGCTGCGCCCATCACCGTCCACTACAACGACGAGCGCATCCCCCTGCGTGCGGAGGATATCGGCTTCCGCGTAGACATCGACCAGATGATGGCGGAGGCGTCTCAGTACCTGGAGGGTCCCGACTTCCTCGACATCGCCGTCCGCCACGCCGTGGGCATGGAGCAGCAGCGTCGCGACGTGCCTGTCCGCTTCACGCTGGACACGGATAAGCTGAACGCCTGGCTGGAGGCCGTTGCCGTAGAGCACGACAGTGCGCCGCAACCGGTGCGTCTATTGCCGCCCACGCAACGCTACACCGAGACCGGCGCCCCCGAAGAGGGCCTGCCTCCCGGGTTCGTGGGCAGCTACACGCGCGACTGGACGTGGACAGAGGGACAGCCGGGCTACGCCTTGAACGTGGAGGAGAGCATCCCCAACGTCGTCGCCGCGTTCACCCGCAAAGAGGACCGCGCCGCCGATCTGGTCTTGGATGAGACGCCCGCACTGCCAGCAACGCTGGACGACCTTGCGCGAGAGATGGATGCGTACACGTCAAACTTCCCCGGCTTCGCGGCCATCTACGTCCATGACCTGGTCACCGATCAGGAAGGCGCGGTCGACGCTGATGTCTCTTTCTCCGGCATGTCCACGCTCAAGATTGGCCTCGTCACCGCCATCATGCAGAAGTTGTCGCGCGGCGTGAACTCGGTCGACGAGGAGGCGCTGCTGGTCGGCCAGTGGATCGACTACGCGCTGGGCGAAAGCAACAATTACGCAGCCAACCAGTTGCTCAAGTTCCTGGGCGACGGCGACACGACGGCAGGCGCGCGCCGCTTCACCGAGTTCATGCGCAGCCTCGGCTTCGAGAGCACCTACATGCAGTCGGGCTACGACTTTCAGACGCAGCTTCCGCAGATACCTACGCCGGGCAACCAACGCGAGGACTGGGACACGAACCCGGACAGCAACCTGCAATCTACGCCCACGGAGATGGGGCGCATGTTGTCGGCCATCTACGAGTGCACGCAGGGCGAAGGTATTCTCATCGAGCGCTACCCGGACGACATCACGCCCGACGAGTGTGACGCCATTCTCTACTATCTGTCGCACGACGAGTTCCAAGAAATGCTGTGGGCCGGCCTGCCGGATTCAGCGAACGCCTGGATCGTACACAAGCACGGCTTCGCCTTCGAATCGCATAGTGACGTCGCTCTGGTCTGGGGACCAGCCGGTCCCTACGTGATGTCGGTCTTTCTCTATCGCAAGGGTTGGATGGACTGGGACACGAGCAACGAGGCGCTGAAGGCCCTCAGCCGCATCGCATGGAATTTCTTCGAGTTCCAGAAAGAGCAGCGGGGACTGGAGGCGATGGAGCCGATCGTGCTCACGCCGCCGCCCGGCTACGTGCCCGTGGCGGAGGCGTACATTCCCGTGGCAAGTACGGGTTTCCAGCAGTAGCAGGCTCACCGCAGGATCGATCCACCACAGAGTAAACAGAGAATAACCTGGGGAGGGCTGTTCTTCGTAGCCCGGTGTCTTGCTGGTACCCATTGACCTTTCCCTTTGCGGCATCATTGTTTTTCTCTTGCCTTACTCTGTGTCTTCTTGTCTTCCCTGTCTTCCGTGTCCTCTGTATCCGCTGTGTCCTCTTGGGGTGCGTATCCGCGTAGCGCCGCGCAAGCTTCCGTGCTATACTCGGCGCGACTGAGCCCCCCCTGTAGCCTGCGTCATTTGGAGTCCGCGAATTCCCGCGGTTCGGAGTCCTGTTTTGCCCGTCACGTCTTCGTTGTTCCTGATTCGCGCCTTTGCCTTTCTCGTCTTGCCCCTACTCCTGGCCGCCATCGTCTGCGCCGTAGACAAGAGCGTCACTTCGCGCGAGCGACGTCTCGAGGTCTTCCTCATTTACATGTTCGCGTTCGGCGGCGCCTTTGGCATCGTCAGCGCGATGGGCCATCTGTTCGCCTCGGATCTGGTGGCCGAATCAATCGGCTGGCCCGCGGGCAGTCCGTTTCAGTTGGAGATGGGCTTCGCCAACCTGGCCGTAGGCGTGCTGGCGGCCATGTCGGTGGGCCGCCGCGACGGCTTCCGCGACGCGACGGTGATCGGCGCAACGATCCTGAGCGTCGGCGCCTTCAGTGTCCACATGGTTGACATTGTCCAACATGGCAACCTGGCCCCAGGCAACACGTTGGTCAACATCACGAACCTGGGCCGTCCGGCGATTACCATATTCCTGTTATGGTCGCTGCGCAGCGTGGAGCGGTCGCCGGCATCCGAGAAGGGCAGCCCGGGACTTTGGCCACTGGCAGGGGAAACAGGCGATTCTGGGCGGAACGACGAGCATCGGCGTCGGCATCGGCATCGGCGTCGGCATGGCGGTGAATCTACCGATACTTGGCCTGGCTGCCGGTCTGGCCGGCGGCTTGGCCCTGGCCTTGGTTCAGCGCGCACGCATGGGCTAGCCCAGGATCGACCACAAGAGGCCACAGAGAACACAGAGGAAAGCAAGCTGCGGGACAACCTTGCTAGCGGTTATCGCCGCAGCATAAAGAAGTGAAGGAGAATTCTCAACCTAAAAGAGTGTCTGTGTCAATGGGCCCTGGCGGAAGTTCCCTGGATTCCCTCTCGGTTTGGTCGGGCTTTGCCCTGCGCCCCTGTGCCCTCTCGTGGTGAAACCTTCGTGGTACGACCGCGCCCCGTATGCTATACTCGTCCCAGACACCACCGAGCTGGGAGACTCTGAATGTCCAAGACGTTACGCTTTGGCGACAGCAACTATATGCGCCGCCTGGACGTGCAGAACCTGGTCGAGTACCTGTACAACATGCTCTGTGTGCAAGTTGTCGGCTTCAGCAACGTCGGCAAGTCTGCCCTGCTGCGTCTGCTCGCTCAGCCGGACGTGTGGACGCAGGAGATCGGCGAAGCGGGGCAAGATTTCCTCGTCGTGTATGTCGACTGTAACCGCATGTTGGAGATGAGCGACCACGGCTTCTACGAGTTGGTTCTGCGCTGTCTGCAAGAAAGCAGCCCGGACCTGGCCGCCTTGGCCGAGTTGAGCGAGCCTACGAGATGCTGGTTGCGCCCGCCAGCGAATTCCAGATTCCACTCAGCTTCAACCGCGGCCTCAACGCTGCGCTGCAGCACACGCCCGGCAGAGTAGCGCTGCTTTTCGACGAATTCGACGAGCCCTTTGCCCAGATCGATTCTCGCGTGTTTTTCTCAATCTGCGCGCACTGCGGGACCGGCTGAGCGACAAACTGGTCTACGCCACCGCCACGGGCACGCCGCTGCACCAACAGCGCGACGGCCAACACGCCACCGAATTCGTCGAGCTCTTCGCACAGCACATCTTGGTTCCTTGCCCCGCTGACGCGTCCGGACGTCGAGCGCTTGGTGCATCGCTACGTGCAGACGTACGAGGTCGAATTCATCGCCGCCGATCTGGACCTGATCCACGAATGGGCGGGCGGTCACCCAAACCTCGTGGAGGGCGTATGCACGCAATTGAACCGCTGTCTCGACGCGGCCGACTCCGCCCAGACGGAGCCGACCGCACGCTGGGTGCTGCATCAACAAGCCGTACGCGCGCTGCGCAGCAACGAACATCTGGCGCTCGAGTGCAACAAGATCTGGCGCGGATGCAACGAGGAGGAGCAAGAGGAACTGATCGGCCTCTTCAGCGCGGACCACGGACGGACAGCGCCGTATTGGCGAGGCTCACTCGCCGCCACCTCATCAAGCAGGTGGAGGGCCGCTACCAGCCCTTCAGCCGTCTATTCGCCGAATTCGTGCGCCGCCGGGCCATGGAACGCCACGACTCAGCCACGCTCTGGGTCGATGCCGAGAGCGGCGATGTGTTGGTGAATGGCGTGCCCGTCGAACCGCTGACGAACCTGGAATACAAGCTGATGCTGCTGCTCTTCCAGAACGGGGAGCGCATCGTTGACAAGTATCAGATCGTTACCGAGGTGTGGGGCGAAGAGTACCTGGACGAAGTAGACGACGCTCGCGTGGAGAAGCTGGTCAGCCGCCTGCGCCAGAAGATCGAGCCGGACGCCGGCGAGCCGGTGTTCGTCACGACCGTACGCGGACGAGGGTACCGTCTGGCCGCGGGGAGACAGTGAGCCCGATGCCCGCAGCCAAATGAACCGGGCCGGACCACGGACCCTGCGTGGCCATGCCTATGTCAACGGCACGCGCCTCTACTACGAGGTCGCGGGCGAAGGCCCTGCGCTCGTCCTCATTCACGGGATGTCCCTCGACACCCGCATGTGGGACGATCAGTTCGCCGAGTTCGCCCCGCACTGTCAGGTCATCCGCTACGACGTGCGCGGATTCGGGCGATCCGCTGTGCCGACGCACACTGCGTACAGCCACCACGACGACCTCAAGGGGCTGCTCAACAGCCTGGGCATCGCAGATGCCCACATCCTCGGCCACTCCATGGGCAGCGGCATTGCGACGGACTTCGTGCTGGCCTACCCGGAGATGGCTGACTCGCTCGTTTCTGTGGGTACGGTCGTCCACGGGCTTGACTGGCTGCCGGAATTTCGGGCGCACTTCCGCTCCCTGTTTGAAACGGCGGCTGCGTCTGGCGTGGACGCCGCAGCGAGATCTGTGGCTGCACGGCCCGGTATTCGCGCAGGCTATGAAGAATCCGGCCGTCGCGCCGCGCCTTGCCGAAATCGTCCGTGACTATTCCGGCTGGCGCTGGGTCAACGACAACCCGAGAATTCCACTCCACCCGCCGGCGAGCGAGCGGCTCGAAGAAATCCGCATCCCCGCGCTGATCATCGTGGGTGAGCACGATATCCCCAACGTCCTGCGCACGGCCGACCACCTGCAAGCAGGCGCACCGAATGCCAGACGCGTCCGCGTCGACGGGGCCGGCCACATGCCCAACATGGAGGCGCCGGCTGCGTTCAACAGCGCCGTGCTGGAGTTCGTGAACTCCGGCGAAACCCGCTCAAATCTATAGCGACCGGCCTTTGCGGGCCGGCCCATTCGCGAGTATTCTACGAGCGTATCCACACGCGCATCCACCCGGGACCCCTGCCATGCATGCATCCGTCGCCTACCCGCCCATCGAACCCATCCCGGAGATCCAGCGCTGGGCAGCCATGCTGCAACGCGTCGCGTCCGAACCACTGGAATTCCTGCCCAACTTTCCGGCCATCGCCCAACGCTACGAGGCGTGGTGGCATCAGCAGGCCGACCGCCCCATCTTCATGGGCGAGGTCAACGCCAACCCCGCCCGCCCCATCACGCGCAGGCTCGATCTGCTCGACCAGCCCGATGCCTGGTACGAGGCCAAGTTCCGAGACCTGCAGCAGATCCACCGCGTGGGCGACACGCTCCCCAACATCCGCGCCGACTTTGGAGCCGTGCTCATGGGCGGGCTCTATGGCGGCGACCGCGAGGAGAGCGCCGACACAAGCTGGACCGTCCACTACATCGACGACGACTGGTCCAACACGCCGGAGTGGACCGCGCTGCGCGAGGACAACCCCTGGCTGCAACGTATGCGTTCGCTGCTGCAACGCGCGGCGCAAGGACGCGCCCGGCCGCTATCTCGTGTGCACGCCCGACATCGGCTCCAGCGGCGACACGCTGATCACCCTGCGCGGCTCTACCAAGCTGTGTATGGATCTCGTCGACCGCCCGGACGACATCCGCAATGCCGTAGACGGCATCTACGACGGCTGGCGCCAAGCCTGGAGCGAGCTCTACGAGAGTACGGTCGACCACGGCGCGGGCATGTACCACTTCTTCGGCCTGTGGTCGGACCAGCCCTATACGCTGCAGGCGTGCGATCTCAACGCGCTGATCAGCCCGCAGCACTTCCAGGAGTTCTTCCTGCCCGACATCGCACGTCAGGCCGCCACAGCGGGCCGGGCCTTTTTTCACCTGGACGGGCCGCGCGCGGCCGTGCATATCGACGCGCTGTTGGAGGTGGACGGCGCTACAGGCGATCCAGTTCACGCCGGGCGCAGGCACGCCGTCGGCCCTGGTCTGGGTGGAGATGTTCCGCAAAATCCAGGCCGCGGGCAAGTCCGTGCTGGTCATTTGCCCGGCGCACGAACTGCTGGAACTCTGCGAGGCGTTGGACCCGCACGCGCTGGCCGTGCTGGTGGAAGGCGTCTCTACGGCGGACGAATTGGACGATCTCTACGCCGAGTTTCGCCGGCGGTATCCGTAGGTTTCGCATGACCGATCTTCCGGCAGACTGGCGCCAACCTCTTCGAAATTGGGCGTGCCGGAACACGTTCGCCAGCACGAAAGGAACAACCCTATGAATTCACATGAGCGAGTCGCCACCGCCCTGCGTTGCGAACAGCCGGACCGCGTCCCCTACTGCGAAATCGCCATCGACCGCGCCCTCGCCGAGCGCATCATGGGCTGGGGCGCACCGGACCAGGCCGCCAGCCTGGAAACCACGCCCTACACGGCAGATGAGGCCATCGCCATCGCCGACGAACTCGGCTTCGACAACCTGGCCTACGTGCTGCGCGCGCCCGTCTATGCGGAGCGGCACGCCGGGCGGACGGCCGCCTCTTCTACGGCGACGGCCAGATCCGCAGCATCGCCGACCTGCACCTGTTCCGTTTGCCGGATCCCTACGACGACGCGCTCTACGAGGGTGCGAGAGCCTTTGCCGAGAAGAAGGGCGACCGTTCCGCGTGGTTCATCACGCGCATCGGCATCTTTCCCACGATGCTCAGCATGGGCATCGAGCACTTCAGCATGGCCCTGTATGACAACCCGCAACTGATCGAGATCCTTCTCGACGCCTATTGCGAGTGGGCCGCCGTGGTGGCGGACACGGTGTGCGATCTCGGCTTCGACGTCTACGTCTCCACCGACGACATGGCCTTCAACACGCAGCCCTTCTTCTCGCCTAAGGTCTTCCGCGAGCTGGTCGTGCCCCGCTTCCGTGAAGTGGCGGCGAATATCCGTCTGCCCTGGATCGTCCACAGCGACGGCAACATCATGCCCTTCCTGCAGGACTTCATCGATCTCGGCATATCCGGCGTGCATCCATTGGAGAAGGGCGCGATGGATGTGGCCGCAGTCAAGCGCGAGTACGGCGACCGCATCTGCCTGCTGGGCAACGTGGACCTGAACATCCTGGGCTTGGGCACGGAGGAAGAGACCGAGCGCGAGGTCTACGAGCTGATCCACACGGCGGGCCCGGGCGGCGGCTACATCGTCAGCAGCGGCAACAGCCTGGCGGGCTACCTCAAGCCGGAAAACGTGCGCGCCCTCAGCGCCGCGGTGCAGAAGTACGGCGAGTATCCGCTGCAGGAATTTGCGGAGATGATGGGGTGACGCTGATGGAGTGACCTACGATTTCCGTCTCGTTCCGGTAGTCCCCGTATGCTATTATGCTAGTGCGATTGTGAGTCAAGCTTGTCCGTGGTAGGACCGATGACGACAGATACGATAGAGATACCTAGCGATCTTGTTCACTTCCAACTACCTGACGCGGTCGAAGCGCGCCTCCAAGAGTTGCTCGATCGGCAGGATGCCAGTGAGGAGTTGACAGAGGCGGAACGCGCGGAGGCGGAAGGTCTGGTAGCCTTGGCAGACTTTCTGACACTGCTCGATCTCCGCTCCAAACAAATCTCGGCCCAAGAATGATGCAGTATGTCTCGGCCGCCATGCGTGAGCAAGTGATCGAGCGCGCCGGCAATCGCTGTGAGTACTGCGGCCTCTCACAGGAAGGCCAGGCCGCGACGTTCCATATTGACCCCATCATCCCTCTTGCTGCCGGCGGCGACATCTCTACGGACAACCTGCGCTTGCCTGCGTTTCCTGTTCACTACACAAAGGAGCGCAACGGCGGCTGACCGATCCGGAAACTGGACAGGAGACCACAGTGTACAATCCGCGCCGTCAGGAATGGGGCGAGCATTTCAGATGGGATGACACGGTTCTGGTCGGCATCACAGCCATCGGCCGCGCAACAATTCACGCGCTGAGGATGAATCGACCCGTCATCATCGCGATTCGTGCTGAAGAGAAATACTTCGGCAGGCGCCCTCAGAGTGGCGAACGGGACAACGACACGCTGCGCGAGTAACGTCGCGCCACGGCATTCCGGCCCTGCACCGAAGACGCGACCTGCGGCGAGGCGGTCACCCCCTTCACCCTTTCACCGTATCACCCCCTCGATTTTCGTAGCTCAGCTCTCCCGGCCTGAGTCTGCACCGCGCCCACCCGACACGCCGGTGGAGTGACCTACCAGCTCGCCGCGCCTCTACCACAACCGCAACGCCAGATTCGTGACCAAGTACCCGCCGACCACCAGCCACACGAACATCACCAACGCCACGTAGAAGGGCTTGACGCCCACATCCTTCAGTTTCTGATAGCTAGTCTCCATGCCCAGCGCAGTCATCGCCATGGTCAGCAAGAACGTGTCGAGCACGATGATCCACGCCACGAGCTGCGGCGGCAAAATGTTCAGCGAATTGAGCCCCGCCGTAGCGATGAAGCCCACCGCGAACCACGGTATCACCAGTTTGACGCCGCCTGCCTTGCCTTCGCCCTTCGCGGCTGTCCTCGACACGTAGAGGCCCAGCAGGATCAGCGTGGGCGCCAGCAGCATCACGCGCGTCATCTTGACGATAACGGCGTTGTCCGGCGCCCCGGGATTGCCCCGCCCGCAGCTACGACCTGCGCCACCTCGTGTACGGAGCCGCCTACGTACACGCCATACTCGGCCGGAGCCAGGTGGATAACGCCGAGGCCGTAGAGCATCGGGTATAGGAACATGGAAATCGTCCCGAATAGCACCACCGTACTGACCGCCGTAGCGCTTTTCTGCGGCTCGGACTTGAGCACCGGCTCCGTCGCCAACACCGCAGCCGCGCCGCAGATCGAACTTCCGGCAGCGGTCAACATGGCCGTGTCGCGGTCCAGCCCGAAGAGCTTCGTACCGGCCAACACGCCGAGCAAGAAGGTGCTGGTCAGCATTACAACAGCCACCGTCAACCCGACGACGCCCACGTCGCCGATCTGCTGAAACGTGATGCGAAAACCGTACAGGATGATGGCCAAGCGCAGGATCTTCTTGGCCGCAAAGGTGACGCCCGGATTCCACGTCACCGGAAAGTCCCTGCGCAATGTGTTGGCGTAGACCATGCCCAGCACGATGCCCACGATCAGAGGACTGATCTTCAGGAAGGAAGAGCGTGGGAATGCGCGCAATGAATATCGCCGCCAGGGCAAAGAGGGCGACGAACAAGATCCCATTCAGCGTACCGGCGCGATGTTGTCTGTCAAACGTCATGGATGTGGTTGCCGTCCGTGTGGTCAGAAGTGGCGGGTTGCAGGAAGCCACGGTGCATTATACATGTGAATGCGGAATCCGCATGCTATTTGTTGCCGAACCGTCGCGCACAGGATAGAGAACCTGGTTTCTTCAACGTGTTGCGCGGTTCTCCACGCTGCACGCCACGCGCAGACCTCAACCATGACAGCAATCAGAACTGCGGCGGCAGGCGCTTTCGGAACGCCGGATCGTATCGTGGCATACGGCGGCAGAGCGCGCTTCCTGCGAAACTGAGGCCAGATAGCTTCAGATGACCAGCATTCGAGAAGCTGCGCGCCTGTCGGACCCTAGAGGAGCCGATCATCAGAAAGGGAGCCAAACCATGGCCAACTACACAAAGCCAAGCGACGAGGAACTGCGCAAGAAGCTGACGCCGAAGCAATACCAGGTGACGCAGCAGGAAGCTACAGAACCCGCCTTCAGCAACGAGTACTGGGACAACAAGGAGCCCGGAATCTACGTCGACGTCGCGTCCGGCGAACCGCTCTTCAGCTCGCTGGACAAGTACGACTCCGGCTGCGGCTGGCCCAGCTTCACCCAGCCGCTAGACGCAGACAATATCACCACCAGGGACGACCGCAAGCTGTGGATGGTGCGCACCGAAGTCCGCTCCAAGCACGGCGACTCGCACCTGGGCCACGTCTTCGACGATGGTCCCAAGCCGACGGGCCTGCGCTACTGCATGAACTCGGCGGCGATGCGCTTCATCCCGGTAGACAAGCTGGAGGAAGAGGGCTACGGCGAGTACCTTGCCCTGTTTGAGACCGCAAGGCAGGACTAGACACGCAGCCTCACACCGCGCCCGCCACCGCCCACGCCTTCGCACGGAGAGCGATCGCTCCACTGCTATTGGACGCCAGGCGCGCTTGCAGGAGTTGGCGAATGCGCTCTCTTATCGCCTCATCGACGGAAGCGAGATACGCCGGCGCTGGGCCAATTCCGCCCAGAAAGGGCGACCAGTAGTCGTCAAAATCGCGAAACACAGCCTGAACGTCAATCGCACGCAACGATACAGCGTTCAGGCCCGCAGCCTCAAACAACTCCTGAAGGGGCTCGGGCTGGCACATGGGGAAGCGCGCGCCTTTATCGAAGGCTGCGTCCTGCGGATTGATTTCTACGACGACATCCCAGAAGCGCCGCAGGACCTCCATGTCGCCGGCGTAATCCCAAACGTAGGCTGCGACGATGCCGCCTGGCCGGGTAACGCGCGCCATCTCGTCGACCATCGCCTGCGGATCGCGCAGGAAATTGAGCGCCAGACCGGACACCGCCACATGCATGGATGCGCTCCTCAGTGGCAGGTTCACGGCGTCGCCCACCTCAAAGCGTGCGCAGCGGATTGGTGAGCGCGGCCTGCGCCGCGTTGATGAAGCCGGCCGAAGAGTCGATGCCGGTGACCGCGCTGGGTGCACAGTGCGCAAGGATGCGCTCTGACAAGCCGCCGGTCCCGCAGCCGACGTCGACCCACAATCGTCGCGCCGGCACGGAGAGCCACGTCAGAAAGTCCGTGGCGACGCTTCGACTCCAGCGCCCCATGTATTTGTCATAGGAGCGCCCGTCGCCCCATTTCTCGTTCGCCTTGTCGTCCATATTCTCCTTCGCGGCCAGTCCTGTCATTCACCACAGTTCGCCCTCTCGCCATTCCGCCGACAATAGGGCGTCGATGTCGAGTGCAGGCGTCCTAGGCAGACGGTAGATCATCACCTCTTCATCGCTAGGTGAGGGCAGCAGGCCGGCCTCTGTGCGTATGGCAAGCGGTCCACGCCAACTCTCCCAGCCCAGCCGCGCATAGAACGCGGTATGCGAAGGCGAGAGCGCGGCCAGGTCGTACTCGCCGATCTCCGCGACGAGTAGTCTCATCAACGCGGAAGCGTACCCTCTTCTGCGGTATACCTCCTCGGTTGCCACGCCTTCCACGTACGCGGTGCGCAAGAGCGGTCCGCCTTCTACCTGCAACCAGCGCGTGTACCAGAGGGCGTGGCTGGCCAGGACGCCGTCCACCTCGCCCAGCAAATGCACCGCATCCGCAAATGTGCGCAACGCCGGTTCGTAGTCTTCCTCATAGGCGCGACTGCACAAAGAAATGACGGCTCGATATGCGGGCCCGGACAGATCGGCGCCTGCATCGATCCGGACTTCCAATTGTGGCTGCAACGGTCGCTCCATTCTTTGCCTCATAGCCACGGCATCCTACGCCGGAGCGGTGTGCTGGGTTTGCATTTGTGTGTCACGATCCGGCGGGCTGTCATGATACAATCGGAGAGTCCGCAGACTATACATCGACAACCGAAGAATTCCCAACAGGGCTGTTTCAGCCGCACATGCAGGAGGCTGCCATGACCGCCACCGCCGCCACGTTGATCCCCCAATACACCGACGAGTTCATCCGCATCTACCGCGACGGCCTGCTGGAGGACATCATCCCCTTCTGGACCCGCCACAGCGTCGACCGCGAGTGTGGCGGATTCCTCACCTCGCTGGACCGCGACGGGAGCGTCATCGACACAGACAAGGCGGTCTGGCTGCAGGGCCGCTTCGTGTGGATGCTGTCCGCACTGCACAATACGGTGGCACACTACGGAATCGACCCGAAGCCGGAATGGCTAGAGATTGCCCAGCATGGGATCGACTTCCTCGACGCGCACTGCTTCGACGACGACGGGCGTATGTTCTTCCTCGTCACTCGCGAAGGCAGGCCGCTGCGCAAGCGACGCTACATCTTCAGCGAGACCTTCACCACCATTGCCTTCGCGGCCTACGCCCAGGCAACGGGCGACGCCGCGCTCTTGCAGCGCGCTGTCGACCTCTTCAAGCTGACGCTCCACTATCTCGAGACGCCCGGCCTGTTGCCGCCCAAGACCGATCCGCAAACGCGGCCCATGAAGGGCATCGCCGTACCTATGATCCTCATCGCCACGGCGCAGGTCCTGCGCGAGGCCGGCGGCGACGCCGAACTTTGCAACACGTACCATCGACCGCTGCATCGACGAGATCGAGCGAGACTTCATGCACCCGGAGCTGCGCGCCGTGCTGGAAGTCGTGGGCCCCGAACGGCGAGTTCCTCGACTGCTACGACGGGCGCACCGTCACGCCGGGCCACGCCATCGAAGCGGCCTGGTTCATCCTGGACGAGGCAGCGCACCGTGGCAACGACCCCCGCCTCACGCAGATCGGCTGCACGATGCTGGAGTGGATGTGGGAGATGGGCTGGGACGCGGAGTACGGCGGGCTGTTCTACTTCCGCGATGTGACGGGACGGCCCGTGCAGGAGTACTGGCACGACATGAAGTTCTGGTGGCCGCACAACGAGGCCATCATCGCCACGCTGCTGGCGTACCAGCTGACCGGCGACGAGCAGTACGCGCAGTGGCACAAGCTGGCGCACGAATGGGCCTTCCGTCACTTCCCGGATGCCGAGCACGGCGAGTGGTTCGGCTACCTGCACCGCGACGGCAGCCTCTCCGTGCCGCTCAAGGGCAACCAGTGGAAGGGCGCCTTCCACGTGCCGCGCATGTACTGGAAGTGCTGGCAGATCCTGGAGGAGATGAAGGCAACTGGATAGAGCACTGATTGCAACAGGATACCTGGATACAGTCGAGTTTGGTTTCATGGGCTACATCCGAAGTCGCGGCATACCGTGCGCACGGCTCTGCGCGACCCATAGGTTCGTGCACTACTGATCTTACCTTTCCCAACTGAAGCGAGAGTTCAATACTGTTCAAAGGACAGTGAGCCATGAAGACCGTACGAGAAGTGATCCGGCTCTCGCAAGAATGGGTGGCCGGGTACAGCGCCCAGGTTCCCGGCTTTGCCGGCGCGTATTTCTTCGGGGGTATCACACAGTTGCCGCTCGATGCTTCCTTTCCTGCGTACCGAGACGTGGATATCGTGATTTTGACGTCGGAGGGCAAACGGCCATTCGAAGACAATTTGGAGATCGACTATTGCGGATTGATGCTGGAGGTCGGTTTCTTTGGGACGGAGGAGCACGGTTCGGCGGAAGCGATCTTGGCTAGTCCGGAGCTTGCCCCGAACTTGGTCTCGTCGCCACTGCTGGCCGACCCGTTGAATCTGTTGCGTCCCCTCCAGGAAAGCACAATTGAGCGGTATGCGCAGGAGCAATGGGTGCGTGCGCGCTGCTGAAGTCGCAAAGCAGGACATCTTCCAGGCAAGTGCAGCGCTTGGAGAGTCTCAGACATGCGGAGACCGGCTTGTACCATTTGTGGAGGTGCGTGGGCTATTGCAGCGGCTTGTTGGCGCTTGCCAGCCTGCGAAAGCCGACCCACAGGCGTTCACTGGTGTTGTTGAACGAGATCGTATCGGCGCAATGCAGGCCAGATCTCCATGAGGACGCCCTTCGGTTGTGGGGTTCGGTAAACATGAGCCCGCAACGTGTCACGGAGCTTCTTCGGGAAGCAAGCCACGCATATGATCGAGCGCTGGTCGTCAAACGGACGCCATTTGCCGGTGACTTCAAACTGCGTCCGCATTTGCGTCCCTATTTTGTGGAAGCATCGCAGGAAATCATCGACGAAGGATACTATCGAGAGGCGACGTTCTGGATCCTCATCGCCTACCTCGTTGCGTATGTAACCTTGATGATGGACGCTGCGCCGGAAGAGCAGGAAACGATTCAGGTGAGCTGGGATCGCGTTTGCGACGAGTTGGGAGTCGGCGCCCTCGCCTCATCCATTGACCGGCAGCGCGAGGCGGAGCTGTTCGCGAAGTCGTTGTTCCCCGTTGCCGACGCATTGATCTTGCAGACCTGCGCATCGCTCTCGCGTGATGCGAGCCCGGAAGTCACGGGCGGCGCGTGAGTAAACGTTCCACCACTTCCCGGACGCGACCCACGGCGAGTGGCATGGACACGCTTTGTCAAGACCGAGAATGGAGACAAGGCGCGCAGGGATAGCGGTGCGAGCCAGGCGATTTGAGCACCGTTGAACGGAGGAGCATGGTCGAACGAGACAGTCACCTCGAGACCCCGAGTCGATGCGCTATGACGAGAATTGATTAGTGTTGATTCTCCCGGAAGAGGAGAGTATGCGCCATGTGATGGGACTGGTCATAGACCTGGCCAGTCTGCCAGAGTTTCCATGCGATGGCGAGCCAACGGTTGGCGAGAGCTCGACAGGCACGGTTGTACGAGTGTCCCCGACGGCGGGCGTTCTCCACATAGGCGATGGCCCAAGGGGACTGCTTGAGAGAGGCGACGGCCCACTGCTGTGCATAGGTACGGAATTCATGGTCGCAGGCCTGGCGGAAATGAACGGTGCGCCGTTTGCCGCTCTGGACCGTCACCGGGCAAGTGCCGGCCAGGGCCTGAACGGAGGCTGCGGTGGGGAAGCGGTTACGATGGTCGCCGAACTTGACCAGGAGGGCTGGAGCCAAGCATGCGCCTGTGCCGGGCAACGATGAAAAGACAGGCGCATCGGGATGTTGTTGGAAGAGGTCGGCAATGGTCGTTTCGGTCTGGCTGATGTAGCGCTTGATCTGGGTAAGCATCTGCGCCAACATCACAGCATCCTCCTGATAGGCAGCCACGGTGACGGGTGAGGCTTGCGCCTGTTCTGTTTTCAATCTGTCGTAGGCAGCGGCCGTTCTGCGAACAGAATAGTGGTGGCTGCGGGCAAACGCATCAAACTCGTTGTAGCTCAATGCCTGAGCGATTGCCGGTGTGGGATAGCGTTGGATGAAGTCGAGGCCGATGTAGGTTGTCAGGTCAAAGAGCTCCAGGGCGGTTGGGTAGTAGCGATGCAACAGCTGTCGCAGCTGGTTGTGATGTACGACCTTGTCTGCGACGAGTTGGCGCCGCATGCGCACTTTGGCGCGCAAGCGCTGCGTCAAGTCACTGTCCGGTTGCCAGGGAATCAGTCGATGGCGGTCCGTGCGTAGCAGGTTGCCGATCAGGTAGCCATCGCTCTCGTCCGTACGTGCGCCGCTCTGCCGGTAGCTGGCTTGGCGACTCCGCGTTACATTGGGGGGAATCACATAGACTTGGTTGTAGCCATGTCCCCACAGCCAGTCAACCACCAGGTTGTGTGCGGTTTCCAACCCCACCACACACTCGTCGGGGGCGACGCCCAAATTCTTGCGCAGCTGGTCCAGCTCACGGAACCCACTCTTGTTGTGGTCTACTGTCCGCTGGCACAGCTCCTTTCCGGCTCCATCTACGAAGACGACCGTATGGCTCCTTTCACTCCAGTCGATGCCAAGATATACTTCCATTGTGGCCTCCTTGCCTCGTGCTCGGAGTTCCTTCGGCGGACGCAGGTTGCCGTTCTCCTGTTAAGGCGCTCAAGGCGCAACACGCTTTGGACGGTACACCTGGCGTGGTCTGGGAGGACGGTCCATGCGTGGCGCTCGAAGCGCAGATTCCCGCAGGTCCTGATTTCCCAGACCCGGTGCCGATGTGGTTCAGGGGTGACTGCCCTTCCCCTATAATACCGCATCGGCACCGCTGTTTCTTAGTATACAGTAACAGGATTCCTGCATCGCGACGGCAGCCTCTCCGTGCCGCTCGAAGGCAACCAGTAGAAGGAGGCCTTCCACGTCCCGCGCATGTATTCGAAGTCCTGGCAGGCGCTAGAGGACGTGAGGCAGAGCACGGCTCACGGACAAATGCGGATGCACACAGCCATCCGGTCACCAATCCGTGTCATCCGTGCGATCCGTGAGCCGCTGCCCTTACTTCAATGCCGAACACACGCCGCGCCGTGCCGCCGAAGACCTCCGCGAGCGCAGCTTCCGGCTTGCCCGCCAACTCGTCCATCGTGAAGCGCAACGCATTGGCGTACCCCTCGCGGCCGCTCACCGGCGGGAAGTCGCTGCCCCACATCAGCCGCTCCGGCCCGAACGCGTCATACGCACGGTGCAGCAAGGGCAGACCAGCCCGGTCGAACGGAAACGGGCTGGTGACCGGCATGTTGCGCGTGCAGAATTCACCCAGCCCGTGGATCTTCATATACACGTTGGCATGGTCCGCCAGCGCGAATACCTGCTCATGCAAGGCCACCGCCTCCGGCGGGTCGGCCGCCTTCATACTGCCCAGATGCTCGACGATGATGGCCAGGTTCGGAACCGTCTGCACTACCGATGCGAACTCTTCAGCGCCAAACTGGGCCGGTTTGCCGACGCAGCTCACGGCCAGGCCAAGTTCCTCCGCCTTGCGCCAAATCGCCAGCGGGTCGTCGCCGGGACTGCGCGTGTTCGGATTGAAGCGCACCCCGCGCGCACCCCGCTCGGCGCAGCGCGCCAACTCGTCCACAGCGTCCGGCTGCTGCACATCCACCAGGACGACGGACGCCAGCCGATCCGAATAGCGCCGCACGGCTTCGAACTGATAGTCATTGTCATAGTAGCCGTTGATCTGAATCAGCACGGCCTGCTCGACCTGGTTCTTGTCCATCTGGAACAGCAAGCTCTCCACCGGTTCGTACCACATGGGCGTCGAGTGGCAGTGGGTGTCGACAATACGCATGGGATGGGTCCTTTCGTGGGGCGCAGAGGGCCTGCGCAGTGGTGCGTGACATCGTCACCTGGTAGTGTACCGCATGACGCTGCAGATGCCTGTCACGCGCGCCTTGCTGTTGTTGCATGGTTGCCCCTTTCGGCTCGGGTCTCAGTGCACATGGTTCGTTCGTACATACCTATGACCGGATAGGCGTTCGGATTGTGACATCCAGCCGCGAATCACTCCACGCAATTGATCGAATGTCCCCAAAGTTTCACGCGTACATCAACCGTGCTACCGTAGATATGGGGACGCGATCTTTCCGCTAGCCTAGAGCTTCCGGAACGTTCGGCGGCCAATACACATTCCTAGCCACGAGGAGGAACCATGCGAATCGTTCTCTCAATTGCTGTGCTGATTGGGGTGGTTGCCGCGGCGATCGCCGGCGTACTCATGCTGGGGCTGCGCAGCTTTGACCGGCAGGTGCAGGCGGAGACTGACGCGTTGGTGAACGAAGCACACACGACTGCCGGCGAAATCATCACCGACGAGGACCTATCTGACCTGCCCGCGCCCGTGCAACGCTATTTGCGCTATGCGGGCGTGGTAGGCAAGCGACCGATACGAATCGCCCGCGTAGCGCAGAAGGGCAACTTCCGCACTGGTCTGGATCAACCGTGGATACCCTTCACAGCGCAGGAAGCCTACACCAGCGACCCGCCGGGCTTCATCTGGCAGGCGCGCATGTCCATGGCTTCGCTGCCCATCCTGGTCGTGCGCGACCACTACCGGGAGGGCGAAGGTCGCATTCTGGCCAAGATCGGCGGGCTCTTCTCCGTGGCCGATGAGCGCGCCGACGAGGCGTCGCTCATGCGCCATTTTAACGAGTTGATGTGGCTGCCCACGGCCTACCTCGGCGACAACGTGCATTGGGAGGCCGTGGACGATCGTCATGCCCGCGCTACCATGGACGATTCAGGCATGACGGTGACGGCGCTCTTCACCTTCGGCGACGACGGCCAGATCGTCAATTTCGAGGCGGACCGCTACTGTTCGATCACGGGCGAGACCGAGCGTTGGGAGACGCCGATCGATGCCTGGATTGAATTCCAGGGCTTTCACGTCCCCCTGCGCGGCCAGGGCGTGTGGAAGCTGGAAGACGGGGATTTCACCTATGTTGACCTGGAAACAGTGGACGTGGCCTACAATCTGGGGGCGGAATAGCCTCCTCGGAAAGGCCAAGTTCGGCGAAGTTGGCCTTTCCGAGGGGACGTCATCGACTGCGCAGGCTGCAACTACTGCGCCACGGCGGTGAACTCAAACTCCAGGCGCACCTCGTCCTCCACGCCTGTCACGCTGGGCACCTCGGGGATGGCTAGCCCGTAGTCCGGATACATTACCGTCGTAACGGCCAGCCCGGTCAACTCGCTCTCTGAGGTGGGCGTCACGGTGATGACGAATGTCTCCGTGCGCACCGCATCGCGTATCTGCAGATCGCCCGTCACCTGAAATTCGAACGACTCGCCTACGCTGACGGCGTCCGGCATGCCCTCGATGGAAGCGGGCGTGAAGGTGATGAACTGGTTCTCGTCCCGCTCACTCTGTAGAACAAAGCGGCGGATGGCCGAGTTACGGCGGTCAGCATCTGTGGTCAAGTCGCGCGCGTTGATGGTGATGGGACCGATCTCGGAGGCCGACGGGTTGGCCGGGTCGAGGCGAATCTCCCCGCGCACGTCCGACGTCACGCCCACCACCGTCTTGTCCTGCCCCATCAGCACCTCGTCGATGAAGAAGCGCGCCTCGCTACCGTCGGGGACGATGGCGAAGGTCTGCAACCCGGCAGCCGAGACAGTATCTTCGGCAGATTCAGCAGCAGGTTCTTCCGCAGCAGGCTGCTCTGCAGCCGACTCCTCGGCAGGCGCTTCGGTCGCATCAGCGGCGGGTTCTTCCACAACAGCGGACTGCTCGGCCGCGGGCGCTGGGCCGGCCTGGCACGCGGCCAGCACGACTACCAACAACAGCGCCAGCGCCATCGGCAATGGACGGCGCAGGTGGATATGGCGGCCTGTGTTTTCACCTGTGTTCAACTGTGTCCTCCTGAATTGTGTGATAGATGTGTACTAATCATGCGTATTCTGTGTATTTGTGCTGAAAGCTGTGCCTGTCGTCCGTCGAGTAGGCGTCGGTTCACTGCACTGCACGTCACGCCCGAGTAGTATGCCAGCCAATGGCTGCCCAATGGTGGAAGGTTCGTTACGTTCTTGCAGACACGCTGTACACCAGCGCGGCCGCGTCTGCCCCTCGAACACGCTTGCGGGAAGCGCGCGCAGCGGGTAGACTGGCACATCGCCGCCGCACACGCCGCGCCCCATCCCAGACGGAACATCGACGCTCACCTCGCCGGGGCCGCGCTCACCGCCGACCCGTCTGCGGCGATGCATTGGAAATGCACTATCCGAAGAGGAAACGGATGCTGCCTGCGGCATCCGGTAGACGCATCAAGGAGGAGGAAGCCCGTGACCACGCCTGTGTCGTATACCTCACAATACCTATTTGCTGCCAAAATCGCAGACCTCGAGCAAAACGATCGTCTGACCGTTCAGCTCAACGGGCACACCGTCGCCCTGTTCTGGCGCGATGGACAGGTCTTTGCCGTCGACAACCGTTGTCCGCACATGGGCTTTCCGCTCGACCGAGGTTCCGTCCATGACTGCATTCTCACCTGTCACTGGCACCACGCCCGCTTCGACCTCACGAGCGGCGGCACGTTCGACCAGTGGGCAGACGACGTGCGCGCGTTTCCAGTCGACGTGCGCGACGGCCAGGTATTCGTCGACGTGGCTCCGCACACAAGCGAAGTCGATCGCCAGCGCGATCGGCTGCGCGTCGGCCTGGAGCGCGACATCTCGCTGGTGCTGGGCAAGTCCGTGCTCACGTTGATGGACGCCACTCCAGACGGATTGGAGCCGTTCTGCACGGGCCTGGAGTTCGGCGCGACCCAGCGCAGATCCGGCTGGGGCCAGGGCCTGACCATGCACGGCTGCTTCATGCGCCTCCTACCCCATTTGACTGCAGCGGACCGCCCTCGCGCTCTGTATCATGGACTCTCGGCCGTCTCCCGCGACACGGCAGGCATGGCTCCCCGCTTCCCAATCCGCCCGTTGCCCGATGACAGCGTCGACTTGACGACGCTCAAACGGTGGTTCCGTCAATTCATAGAAGTGCGCGACGCGGAGGGCGCTGAACGCTGCATCGTATCCGCCATTCGCGCCGGGGCGGATTCACAGCAGATGGCCGATATGCTCTTCGCCGCTGTCACAGACCACCGCTACATCGACGTCGGCCACCCGGCGGACTTCACCAACAAGGCGCTGGAGTCGCTGGACATTGCCGGCTGGGACCACGCGGAGGCGGTATTGCCCAGCCTGGCTTCAGGCTATGCCAACGCCGGCCGCATGGAGGAGTCGAACGCATGGCGTCATCCCGTTGACTTGGTCGCCATTCTGGACCGCGCCTTTGCCAGGCTTCCGGACGCTATCGAAACAGGAGACGGGGCCGGCTGGACCGGGCGAGACGCGCTTGTGTCAACTCTGCTGGAGGATGATCCGAACGCGACGGTGGACGCGATGCTGGACGCCTTGCGCAGCGGATGCACACCGGAGCAACTTGCCGCTATCGTGGCGTATGCCGCGGCTCTACGCATTGCGCGCTTCCACACCAGCAACGAGTTCGGCGACTGGGACACCGCTCTGCATACGTTCACCTTCGCCAATGCCATGCACCAGGGCATGCGCCGCGCGCCGTCGGTGGAACTGTTGCGCGGCGTCTTCGATGCGGCCATGAGCATCTATCTGGACCGCTTCCTCAACATCCCCGCGGCGCGATCTGCCGAGCGGAAGCGGCGCCGGTACCAGCCCTGACGAGTTGCTTGCCCGTTTCCCCGCACTGCTGGATCGTCAGCAACAGGTCAACCAGGCAGGCGACCTGGTCGCCGCATATCTGGCCGCGGGCGGCGCGCCCGAACCGTTGTTGGCGCAACTCGGCGCGCTGCTACTGCGCGAGGACCGTGACTTCCATACGATCCAGTGCGTGGAAGCGGCGTTCAGCCAGCATGCGCTCCAGCCGGACGCGGAGGCCAAGCGCAACACCTTGGTGGCCGCGGCCCGCTACCTCGCCGCGCACAGCCCAACCGTACGCGCCCAGCGCCAGACGTACGAAATTGCGCGGCGCCTGCATCATGGTGAGGACCTCTTCGAGGACGAGTAACCCCCCGGCCCGAACTGTGCCGCAGCCTGACCGTGCGAAGGTGTCCGGCTGGCAATCGCCAAGACCTTCGTACCGGTGGCGCAACCCTGGACTCACTCCCAGATAGTTCCCGGACAATTTGGGACAGAAATAGGACTCCGCTCCCATGACATGGAACGCGGACGCCAGTATTCTATGCGCGCACATGTTTGGCGCGCCTATCTGGCGCGTGCGTCCATGATAGTGTCCGAAGTACGTATGTCGTAAGGAGAAACCATGAGAAACACGCAGATGATGCTTGGAATCCTGCTGGCATTGGCGCTGGTCCTCAGCGCCTGCGCCGTGCAAGTGCAGGCTCCACAGGAGAGCGCCATAAATGAAGGCGCCGGGGGTGAAACCACCACGTTTACCGACGCCAACGGCCTGTTTACGGCAGAGTACCCGGCCGGCTGGTACCTGGAGCCGAACGGCTTCACCGAGCGCTTCGGTATGCCCTTCCCCAATGTGGCGTTAGGCACATCCAAGGAACTGATAGATCTGAGCAGCGCCGAACATCTGCTTCCAGAGGGCGAGATCGGCGTTGGCCTGATTCTGATGTCCAAGGTCATGTTCACAGAAATGGGTCTCGCAGAGGACGCCCCTTTGTCCGATCTCGCCGTGTACGCAGCCATGGCGCTTTCTGAGGGGGAGATGCCGGAGATTCCGCAAATCGAAGTGGTTACCCTCGACAATGGATCACGGGCTGCCCGATTCTGGGCCGACGGTTCGACCGAATCTGCCCTGGTCTACGTACAAGAGTTCGAACAGGGGGTAGTGCTCTTTGCTCCCTCCGTCATAGCTCCGGGCTACCGCAACGAGATGCTGGAAGCTCAAGTGGAGGCCGTTGTGGCCAGCTTCCAACTCACCGGTTCGCTTGAGGACGTGGCTGCCTCTATCGAAGCGAAGATGACAGAGGCAGCGCAGGATGCGGCTGAGCCGGGCGTGGCGACCTTCACGGCCACCGAGTATGCCTTTGCCGGGCCGGACAGCATCCCCGCAGGCATGACAAAGGTAGTGATCCGGAACGAAGGCGAGCAACCGCATAGCCTGTGGCTGGTCAGGCTCGAGGACGGCAAGGAGCTGGAGGACTTGATGGGCGTCTTTGAGGCTATGGAGACGGACCCGACCATTCCGGAGTGGGTGGTCTTCCACGGCGGGGCAAGCGCCGCCCCGGGAGAGCGCGGCTCGTACTGGATCGACCTGGCTGCCGGCCAGTATGCCCTGTTCTCATTTGATGCGGACGAGGAGGGCGTGCCGGACATGGCCAAGGGAATGGTCGGCGAACTTACCGTGACGGAGGCAGTCGGCGATGCGGCTGTGAGTCTACCGGCGCCCGATGCCACGGTGGAGCTAGTCGACTTCAGTTTCGTCATCTCATCCGGGCTCGGTTCGGGCAAGCAACTGGTCGAGGTGATCAACACGGGCATCGAGGCGCACGAGATGGCCGTCATGCGCTTGGCCCCCGGCGTGACGGTCGACGAAGTGATGGAAATGATGATATCCGAAGAGATGCCGGATGGACCGCCGCCCTTCGAGGAAGCAGCCATCATCGCCCCCATCGGCCCCGATCTGAGCGCCTTGTACGAGCTGAACCTGGAGCCCGGCGAATACTTGTTGCTCTGTTTCATCCCAAGCGCAGCCAACGACGGCGCCCCGCACCTGGCCCTGGGTATGGTGCAGCCACTTTCCATCGACTAGAGGTCTGCTCGCAAACGAATTGTTGTGCTGTTCGCGAGATAGGATTTCCGAACAGCAGAACCGCTCATACGCCTGACGAACAGACCTTTGGAGGGATTGGGTACCCATGAGAAGGTAGTGGACCGACAATCCGCCGCCTTCTCATGGGCAGCAAGTCGGAAGACGTCCCCCGATGGTTTTTCGCCCTGTTCGCTCTTCTAAGTAGGAGTGTGTAGATCTTTACAAATAGAGAAGCGGTTGGAATTACTTTGGTCATTCTGGCTTTTCAGATTCGTGAGTACGGAATCGACGAGTGTATGCATAGACGGAAAGAGCGTGTTGGCGCAGGCCGAATCCTTCAAATGTCGCCAGTAGCGTTCGATGGGGTTCAGGTCTGAACAGTAAGCCGGCAGGAAGAGCGGCATCAACCGCTGTTCAAAGGCTGCGAATCCAGCTTGGGCGACGGCGCTATGGTGATAGGATGCGTTATCCAGCACCAGTAGAATCGGCCGATGATCGTCTATCTGCTGCACCAGGGTGTCAAGAAAGGCGACAAAGGCATCGCTGTTCTTCCTGGGCGCTGGCATGGCTATCACCTCATCGGTCACGAAGTTGTAAGCGCCGAACAGGTGATGCCACTGCTGTTTTCCTGGCGTGTCAATGCGTTTCTGCGTCCCCCTTTTCATCCAACAGGCACGGAGGACCGGATGCAAGCCTAAGGTCGTTTCGTCCACAAAGAGGAGGTGATACTCTCCAGCAAGCGCCCCCTTTTTAGCTCGTTCAACTGCGCTTCGGCAGCCGCTCGAGCTTGCGGGTCTTGCAGACTCTTCAGGTCATGCTTTGGGCGACGATAGACATAGCCCCGCTTGCCTATGACAACACGAAACCGACTAACGCTCAACTCGATGCCCGTCTCGGCCACCATGTGAGCAATGAGCCGTTCTGCTGTCCAGACGGTGAAGTCGTAGCCAAACACACTTGGCTCCTGTTCCACCACTTCGCCGACTCGTTGCCAGTAGCCTTCACCCGCCTTACGAGGCGCACCGGACTTAGGCTGATTCGCCACGGCATTCAGTCCGCCTTCTCGCCAGCGGGCGTGCCATTTGTAGATGGAGCCCAGCGATACAGCCAGTGTGTCAGCTACTTCCTGGGGCTTCATCCCCTGGTGCAGCATGTGCAGAGCAGTGGCTCGATGACGCACTTCCGGCCGCTTGTCACGGGCTATCGCTCGTCGCACGACCCGCAACTCGGATTCTGTGAGTGTGTAGTTCAGTTGTTTTGGCATGCGAGAAACATGCCAAAAATTCGACTATCTGTCTATTTGGAATATCTTGCACGCTTCTACTTAAAAGGGTATGGTACTATCCGGCCATGTCTGTCCAGGAAGCCATCTCAAAGCCGATCCGTTTACCTCAACGGACGGGCTTGACGTCTCCGTACCGCTTGCACGGGCGCTGGCTTTCCGCGGCGCGCCGCGGCTTGGCTGCTGCTGGCTGCGTATGGACTGGTAGTCTTTGCGCTGACAACCGGCCCATATTTCGAAGCGTTGCGCACCGCCTGCGTGGAGACATCCACCCTTTGCCCCGTCTACGCGCCGTCGCCCGCGGGAATAACCGCCCTAAAGGACTGGCGCATACCGCGCTCGCTCTACGCCGGCTACTTCCTGGCGCTGGACATCCTCATCCTGGCGCTCTTCGTGTTGCCCGGATTCTTCATGCTCCGCTACGGATCGGACACACTCATCGGCTTCCTGATCTCGCTCACCATGCTCTGTTTTGGCATCTTTCTGATCCCAGAGCTGACCTGGTACGTGATCGAGGTATACCCGGCTCATGCCTCAGTTTTTGCTCTTGTGTTTGCCGCAACGACGGCAGCTTTCGTACCGCTCATCTTTCTCTTCCCGGACGGCCGCTTCGCGCCACGTTGGACTGCCATCTTCGCTGTCCTGGTATTTCTGAGCATGTCCTCGACGGCAGTTGCATTCATCGTCGCCCCCAGACTGTATGCAGATTCTCGGGCCGTCGCAGACACCGGTTAACCTCGCTGCGCTGAGTGTCGCGCTGTACAGCCAGTTTTATCGCTACCGCCGCGTCTCCACGCCGGACGAGCGTCGGCAGACCAAGTGGGGCGTCGCCGGGATCGTGGCAATGGCCGCCGGCGCATTCCTTTGGGGCTTGCTGTTCACGACATTGTCCACGCCCGTTGGAGTCCCGGAAATCGCCCTGAACGTCGTCGGCGCCGCCGTCTGCTATCTTTTCGCTTTTGTCTTCCTCATCTGCCTGGGCATCGCCATCTTCCGCTATCGACTTTGGGACATTCAGTTCATCGTCAACAAGACGCTTGTATACGGCAGTCTCACCGCCCTCGTCATTGGCTTCTACGTGTTGCTCGTCGGCGGGCTGGGCATGCTCTTCCAGACGCAGAGCAATCTCGCCATCGCATTGGTCGCCACCGGGCTCGTGGCGGTGCTCTTGCAACCCGTGCGCGCCCGCCTGCAACTCGCCCTCGATCGCCTGACCTACGGCGAGCGCGACGACCCCTACGCCGTTCTGGCGCGCCTCGGCAAGCAGTTGCAGACTACTGCCATGCCGCAAGAGATGCTCCAGTCCATGGTGGAAACCATTGCCTCCGCGCTCAAGCTGCCCTATGTCGCCATCGAACTCGTGGAAAGAGACGAGGCCATCGGCGGCGCGTCGGTCGGTTCGCCGGTCGCCGAAACATTGGCGCTGCCACTATGCTATCAGACTGAAACCGTGGGGCAACTCATCCTATCGCCCCGTTCGCCCGGCGAGACCTTCACCGAACAGGAACACCGCTTGCTGCAGGACATTGCGGACCAGGCCGGCGCACTGACCGCGGCCGTGCGTCTCACGGCGGCCTTGCAGCGTTCGCGCGAGCGCATTGTATTCGCCCACGAAGAGGAACGGCGTCGCATACGCCGCGACCTGCACGACGAACTGGGTCCCACGCTCGCCAGCCAGACCTTTCGTATCGACGCTGCACTGGAACTTCTGGAATACTCACCCCGTGATGCAGCCGCTGTCCTGCAGAAACTCAAGACACAGAACCAGGCCACGGTGGCCGACATCCGCCGGCTGGTGTACGAGTTGCGGCCGCCGGCGCTTGACGAGTTGGGACTGACCGGCGCGCTGAGTGCGCACGCCGCACAGATGCACGCTGCTCGCGGACATGTGCCGGTGATCGTAGAATCCACGCCAGACATGCTGCCGCCCCTGCCCGCAGCCGTCGAGGTAGCTGCGTACCGTATCGCATTGGAGGCGATCAACAACGTAGTCCGGCATGCCAAAGCGGCTACATGCACCGTATCACTAGTCCTGGACGGCGGCGATCAAGAGGCTCTGACCATCCGGGTCGAGGACGACGGTATCGGACTACCCCATCCGCTCATCCCAGGTATTGGCCTGTCATCCATGCGAGATAGGGCCGAAGAGCTGGGCGGAATCTGTGAGTTCCAGACCTCTCCGGGTGGCGGTACACTCGTCCACGCAGAGCTGCCCATCGCAGCGAAGGACACGTAGCGTGAAGACGATTCGCCTCCTCTTGGCCGACGACCACACGCTCTTTCGCGAGGGCTTGAGCGCGCTGCTATCGGCGACGCCCGACACTGAGGTTGTAGGCGAGGCCGGTACGGGAGCCGAAGCAGTCGCACTGGCGGAAAGCCTGGCGCCGGACATCATTCTCATGGACATCATGATGCCCGACCTCAACGGCGTGCAGGCCACGGAACGCGTGTTGGCGTCCAATCCCGGCATCGGCATCATCATGCTGACCATGCTGGAGGAAGATGACGCTCTCTTTGCGGCAATGCGCGCCGGCGCACGCGGCTACATCCTCAAAGGCGCGGACAAGTCGGAGGTGCTCAAGACCATCCACGCCGTGGCCGAGGGCGAGGCGTTATTCGGCCCTGCCGTGGCGGCTCGGTTGGCTGCGTATTTCCAGCGCTCCGCGCCGGAGCGCAACGCTGACCCGTCTGAGTTTGACGAACTAACCGAGCGCGAGCAGCAAGTGCTGATCCTGGTTGCGGAGGGTAAGAGCAATCGGGATATTGCCCAACAGCTTACTATCAGCGGCAAGACCGTCAGCAATCACATCTCGAACATCTTTAGCAAACTGAACGTGACCGACCGGGCGCAGGCCATTGTCAAGGCGCGCCGCGCCGGCTTGGGGACGTAGCGGCCTCCCTGACGACGATAGCGGTCGCTCCCGTCAACCGACCTGTCCGTCCCGTATCGTATCAGCGGCGAGGTCGCCGGCAGCAACGAATTCCCCTATTCGGTGCGTGATATCGCGCCACGCGCCTTCGCCGACCGCCATTTCCCCAATCACCAGATGGTGGAACATGCGCCCGTTGACGCCATCCGACTTGCGCACGGGCAGGAGCGTCCACGCGGGCAGTTG
The DNA here is from genome assembly GCA_963752485.1 of uncultured Chloroflexia bacterium. GTDB lineage: Bacteria > Chloroflexota > Anaerolineae > Caldilineales > Caldilineaceae > JASGTU01. The sequence continues at coordinate 412,667 of CAVVYP010000001.1, read as the reverse complement.
CTCGCTGATGGCATGCACGCCGCTATAGGAGATTGCCTCGTCCATGGGGTCGACGAAAACGAGCGCGGGCACGTTCAAGCGCTGCAGGTCCGCGTCATGCAGGGCCGCAATGCCGGCGTAGAGGGCGGCGTACGCGGCTCCCGGCGTGCCACGGTTGGCGCGGTAGCGGACCGGCGCGATACTGGGCAGCACCCAGCGCGGCGCTTGATCCGCCAGCCAGGGCAGGAACCCGCGCGGCGGCACCGCCAACGCCGGCGCGAAGAGGAGCAGGCGATCCACACGCACGTCGGGACGGGTGGCGGCCAGTGCACAGCCGATGAGACCGCCAAGAGAGTAGCCGGTGAGCAGCAACGGAACGCCAAGTGCTTCGGCGCGGGCGCGTGCTACGCCATACGCAGCCTCGGCTTCGTCGCGCCACAGGTCAAAGGTGACGCGCGAAAAAGAACAGAGTCGCGCCGCGTCCGGAGCCAGGTTCGGCAGAGGCTGGTAGTTCTCGCCGTGCCCGTGCAGGGAAAGGGTCAAGCTATCTATGCCACGCGAAGTAAGGCAGTCGACGACGGGCTGCATACGGTATGGGTCATAGTTCAGGCCGTGGATGGCAAGCGCCACACCGCCTATGGGCTGCGTATTGACAGCAGGAGACCAACGAAGGGTGCTCATGCGTATACTCTACAGCCAGTTCGCTGCCGTGTGAAGCGTTCTGGCTGGCTGGTCCTCGATTCGTGGGTCTTTCGCACACCATTCGTAGCGACAGGCGGCCCGGATTGTCGTTCACGGCGCAGCCCCCCACCCCAGTGCGTTCTGACCGCTGCTCCTCCAATCATCATAGAAACGTCCTTGAGATATTCGTTTCCACTCTATCACACACGCGTTGACAGATTCGCAATATGTTCCGATTGGCGTAAAGGAACAAACGTGCTAAAGTAGCCCGCATGTCTGGCATATACTTGTCGATGAACGGTTGGCGCGAGATTCTGGCGCGCGTTTTTGATGGCTTCAACATGCAGCCCAACGTTAGTCCGGAGTGGCTGGTCAACCCGGCGACGCGTCGGCGCTTGAAGTTGGACGTCTACTATCCGGAGGCGGCTTTCGCCGTGCGCTTCGTGGGGCTGACGGCCAAAGGGCAGCGTCGCCAGAGCGACTGGGAGGCGCTGGAAGAGCAGCAGCGCGATCAGAACCGCACTGAACTATGCAAGCTGCACGGTGTGCAGCTACTCCTTGTCGATCCGCTCGAAGAGACGATCAAGCAGCTGGACACGATGACGTCGCTGCTAACCCGCTCCAGCCGCATCCTCGCACAGAGCGACCGACCGGACGCGGAGAAGGCGCGTTGGATGCCGGCCCTGGCCGAAGCGCGCGCCCGCGCCTCAGACCTGCGCAGCCGCATCCACAAGGATCCCGAACAGATGATGGCCAACCTGGCAGAGGCCTGGCGAGACCGTGAGCTCGGGGCGGGCGCTGCGCCGGAACCGCTGCCCGCGCCGGCGATGACGACGCTTGACGCAGCTGACTTGGCGATTGGCCAGCGTGTACACCATGAACGATTTGGCCCCGGCGTGATCACCGCATTGGACGGTGAAGGCGCCGAGGCCAAGGTCTCCATTCTCTTTGACGCTGCACAAGAACGATCATTCCTGATTGCATACGTTCAGGACAAGCTGCGCGTCCTCGCCTGACTGGCCTGAACCGACCTTTCGCGCATCAGGCGCTTCCCCTGTCTACTCGTACACTTCGTTGACGAAGCCCTCACCATATACCGCTTGCTCATCTTGCACACGGCTGTCCTGGTGCATGCGCAACAGCAGCGCAGCCGTCAGCCGCGTGTTCTCCTCCACGGCAAGTTGCATGTGGATCATTTGGCCGATCACGTAGAAGACAAGGAAGTTGAAGAGACCGGCTATTAGCAGACCGAGGCTGCCGGCAATGCCTGACGCGCCGATGGCGTTGCTTGTCAGGTTCCCCATAAATGGGACGGTGTCCGCCGCCAGGTTGCCGAAGAAGCTCGCGCCGCCGATCAAGGCGAGGCCGATTGCCCCCAAAACAGCAAGCACAAGCACAATCCAGGCAAGCACCTGCATGAAGGTGCCAAAGAAGCGCACAGCGGGAAAGCGCTTCGGAACAGTCATATTCATTGCCTTCCTCCTCGAACGTGGTAGGACGCGCGTGTTGTCGGGAAGAACCCGGAAAATGGAGAGTTGGCAGACATAGCTGCCAGCCACAGTTTACAACATCGCCCGCACAAAGACTAACGTGTTTTGGAGCCCTCTCCGCATCGTTGATTGCGGCAGCACAGGCGCCGCCGCCTGGCTGATCAGTCTCCACCTCGCCGATTGCCAGGAAAACGGCTGCCCAAACGCACGGCCAGGCTATCTGCTATGACGGCCCGACACTGCCGCCAGATACGGCGGTCACGCGTTCGGCCCGTACGTCTGCATCCACCGCCGCGCCCAGTCATGATGCTCGCGCCACGCTTCCCACACAGCCTCTGCCCAGCGCCGCACGCGATCGGCGTGTTTCTGCGCCGTGTCCGCGCCGATCACATCCGCCACGGTGACCGCACCGCGCTGCACGGGCGGCTGCAGCACGGAGTACGCGACATCCCCGTCGAACTGTCGCTGTAGCCGGCGCGGGCCGACGCCCAGGCGCGGATCGCCCTCATGCTCCAACAACCAGCAGAGACGCAACAGGTGAAATGCGCTGTTCTTGACGCCGTGGTCCTCTACGTGCTGCAGCGCATGCGCATCCACGGAAGACAGGTTGACGGCTCCAAATACAGCGTCGCTGTATTCGCGCGCGAGTACCACATGGAATGCAGGACAGCAGCCTGCGTCGTCGCCGGGCACCATGGACCCGCAGCGCGAGCATGGCGACACATCAGCACGAGCATGCTCAGTTGGGAGTGCGTCGCGTTGTGGATTCACGAGTTCTGCCGTTCTATGAAACTGTCTGAGAAGTAACGGCTGTCGCCCAACGGCTGGTATAAATTGTGGTTGTGACAACACAAATCTATCCTACCGACTTGAGCGACAGCCAGTGGAGCATTATCCAGCCTTTGATTCCACCGGCCAAACCAGGCGGACGACCGCGAACGCTGGATATGCGCATGGTCGTCAACGGCATCTTCTATGTAGTGGTGGGCGGCATTCAGTGGCGCATGCTGCCCAAAGAGTATCCGAACTGGAAAAGTGTCTACCATTACTTTCGTCTGTGGCGCATCGATGGCACATGGCAACGGATACATGACACGCTGCGCGCAGATGTGCGGCGGAAAGCAGGACGGCACAAACATCCGACGGCGGGTTGCCTGGACAGTCAAAGCGTGAAGAGTACAGCCATCCCAGGTGTACGCGGCTATGACAAGGCCAAGAACGTGACTGGACGCAAACGCCATCTACTGGTTGACACGTTGGGACTACTCATGGTCGTCGTCGTCACGGCTGCCTGTGTCCAAGAACGCGATGGGGCCAAACTGGTCTTCCAGCGGCTCACCGGCGCATGCAAGAAAATGCGACTCGTCTGGGTCGATGGCGGCTATCGCGGGCCAGACCTGGCTAACTGGGTCGCAGCGCGTTGTCCTATTCGCCTCCGCGTAGTCTTGCGCTCTGACAAACAGAAAGGCTTTGTCGTGCTGCCTCGTCGCTGGGTCGTGGAACGTGCCTTCGCTTGGTTCAACCATCATCGCCGTCTCAGCAAGGACTATGAAGTGCTCACAACCTCCAGTGAAGCCATGATCTATGTTGCCATGATTCGTATCATGACCCGTCGATTAGCCCGTTATTGACCTTCTCAGACAGTTTCTATGAGATCTAGGGTTGCGACGGTACAGATTCGGACAATATAGATTCAGGAAGTCACCTGCCTCAAGGCCGCGCGCTGGACGCGCAGAACTCCTTGCACTGCATCCACTGGCCGGCGAGATTGCGATATTCCCGACAGAAAATGCGCTTTGGATGACGTATCCTAGCGACTATAATACGCTCTAGGCGCGACTCTCCGGAACATCGTGACCGTTCAAGGAATCGTACAAGGACCCGTACAGTGTCGCCGTCCACGCAGCGCACGCAATCAGCCAGCGGAATATTGAATAGCATTTGCACCGATTCAGGTGCGCAATTACCCCGCGCACAATAGACCTGTGACCGCGGAGCCGCGCGCGCCCCGTCGCTGACAGTCCGATAGTAGCCTATCAAGTTTCTTCAATTTCTCTATCAAGTCAACCGAGTACAATTCAAGCGAGGAGAACAAAATGCGAAACAGACTGTGGATCCTATTGTCGTTACTGCTAGTGGCGACGCTCGTGCTGGCGGCGTGCGGCGGCTCGCCCGCGGCGCAACCACCGGCAGAAGAGCCCGCTGTGGAAGAACCGGCCGCAGAGGAACCGGCCGCGGAAGAACCGGCTGCAGAGGAAGCCCCCACCGAAGAACCTGCAGAAGAAGCGACGGAAGAGCCGGCAGAAGAGGCGGCCGTCGACGGCCCGACGCTCACCATCTGGGCGGACGAAGTTTCTGCACCCGTGCTGGACGGCCTCTCCAGTGACTTCGCCGCCGAAAACGGCATCAACGTTGTCGTCGTGCAGAAGGGCTTCAACGACCTGCGCAACGACTACAAGGTGGCCGCGCCCACAGGCGAGGGCCCTGACATTCTGCTCGGCGCGCACGACTGGCTGGGCGAGTACAACGCCAGCGGCCTGCTGGCCGAGGTCTCCCTGGGCGACAAGGCCGACCTCTTCGCCCCCAACGCGGTGGATGCCTTCACCTACACGGACGGCAAGCTCTACGGCATGCCCGTCTCCAGCGAGAATGTAGCCTTCTACTACAACACCGACCTCGTGGCCGAACCGCCGGCCACATGGGACGAGGTGAAGACGCTGTCACAGGAGCTCAAGGACGCCGGCAACAAGTACGGTTTCCTGATTCAGGCCAATGACCCCTATCACTTCTACCCGATCCAGACTGCGTTCGGCGGCTATGTCTTTGGCAAGGACGAGAACGGCGCGTGGAACCCCGAAGATGTGGGCCTGAACAGTGAGGGTACCTTGGCGGCCTTCGAGTGGCTGGATAGCATGTACAAGGATGGGCTGCTGGACCCCGGCGCCAATATCGACGCCGGCCTGTTGCTCTCCGCCTTCCAGAACGGCGACGCGGCAATGGTGATCAGTGGCCCGTGGGCGCTGGGCGGCTTCCGCGAGGCAGGCATCCCCTACGCCGATCGCGCCGATTCCGGCGGCAGAGCAGCCGGGCGCTCCCTTCCTTGGCGTGCGTGGCTTCATGATCAACCCGTTCAGCGAGAACCAACTCCTGGCGCAGACCTTCCTGCAGCAGATCGTTGCCAACGAGGATACGCTCAAGGCCATCTACGACAACGATCCGCGACCGTCAGCATTCCTGCCGCTGGCCGACCTGATGGACGACCCGGACCTGGTCGCCTTCATGGAAGCCGGCGCAGCGGGCACTCCCATGCCCAACATTCCAGAGATGAACGCAGTGTGGCAGGCCTGGGGCGACGCCATGGAACTGGTTAGTAACCAGACCCAGACGCCGGAAGAGGCCCTGGAGAACGCACAGACACAGGTCGAAGCAGCCATCGCAGGACAGTAAGCCATGACTGCCATGACCCAGGCAGCATCAGGGGGCGCAGGCGCGCCCCCTGAGAGCAAATCCGTCAACATGCCGTCGTTGGTGCTGCGTCTGGGTGTCTTGGCCTTCATCGACGCCATCACCATCTGGCTCGTCTATCAGTTTCTGGACGACGGCGTCGTGGCGTTGGCCATCGTCATCGCCGGCATCACCCTCTGGCTCAACATCATCTTCCTCAGCGAGAAATACTACCCCATGCGCTGGCTGTCGCCGGGCATGGCGCTGCTGATCCTGATGGTGGTCTATCCCGTCTTCTTTACCGTCGGCGTCTCCTTCAGCAACTATGGCACGGGCCATCTAGTCACAAAACAACTCGCCATCGAGCAGATCGAGTCGAGAGTCTTTTTGCCGGAGGACGCCGCAGTCTATGAATGGGTCGCATTCCAGAGACCGGCGGGCGACTACATGCTGTGGCTGACCAACCCGGAGACCGGCGAATCGTTCACCGTCGTTTCTGGCGAAGAACCGGCGCCACAAGAGGGCGAGCCGCCGGATGAACTGGACGGCTATATGATCATCCCCATGAGCCAGATATTCACGCATCTGGGTCCTCTCTCGGGCATGGTCTTCGGCCAGCCACCGGATAACGCCTTCCGCGTCAGCCAACAGCAGATGGGTATCGCAGCCCAATACGAGCAGAAGTTCGTCTATGACGCCGACCTGGACGCCATGATCGACCAGGAGACCGGCGACAATTTACTACGCCGTCGACGGAACGTTCACCTCGGAAAGTGGGGAAACGCTGGCGCCGGGCTTCGCAACCACCGTAGGCGCAAGCAACTACGCTCGCCTGTTCACCGATCCAGGATTGCGCTCCTCATTCTTCGTGGTCTTTCTGTGGACGATTGTATTCGCCACGCTATCCGTGTTGCTCACGTTCACGTTGGGTCTCTTCCTGGCCATCAACTTCGATGTGCCGGAGATGCCTCTCAAGCGCACGCTGCGCACCCTGCTGCTGATCCCATATACGATCCCGGCCTTCGTGGCCGTGCCCGTCTGGGTCGGCCTACTCAACCCGCAGTTCGGCGTGATCTCGCAAAGCATTGCGGCCGTCTTCGGTTCGTCGCCGCCCTGGTTCTCCGATCCGTTCTGGTCCAAGGTGGGCATCCTGCTGATCCAGCTCTGGCTGGGCTTCCCGTACATGTTCGTGGTGGTCACCGGCGCCCTGCAGACGCTGCCGCCCGACGTGTATGAGGCGGCGGACCTGGATGGCGCCGGCGCATTCGCCAAGTTCCGCGCCATCACGCTGCCCCTGCTGTTGATTACGGTGGGCCCGCTGCTGGTGGCCTCGTTTGCGTTCAACTTCAACAACTTCACGGTCATTGACCTGTACAACCAAGGCGGCCCGCCCATACCCAACGTGCCCACGCCGGTGGGTCATACGGACATCTTGGCGACCTACACCTATCGCATTGCGTTCGGCTCCACAGGCGCGTCGGACTATGGCTACGCAGCAGCCATCACGGTGATGATCTTCATGATCCTGGTGGTCATCACGGCGTTCCAGTTCCGCTATACGACGGTGCTGGAGGAAAGGGGCGAAAATGTCTGAGCAAGTGCAGAGCGCCCGCTTCACCAGTTCCGTCGGCTCCATCCGCCGGCGCAAGCGGATCACGCTGATCTTCCGACTGATCCTGGCTGGGTTCGCCCTGCATCTTCGCCCTGTTTCCGGTGATCTGGGTTTTCTCCGCGTCGATCAACCCGACAGGGTCGCTGGTCGGTCAGCCGTTGATCCCCAGCAATCCGACGCTGGACAACTACAGGGCGCTCTTCAACAATCCCGTGCATCCGTATCCGCGCTGGTACGCCAACTCGCTCTTCCTGGCGATCACGGTGACCATCGTGGCGACAGCGATAACGACGATGGCGGCGTATGCGTTTTCGCGCTTCCGCTTTCGCTCTCGCCGCGGCCTGCTACAGGGCGTGCTGCTGGTGCAGGTATTCCCCAACTTCCTGAACATGGTGGCGCTCTTTCTGATCCTGCAACAGTTGGGACGGCACATTCCCTTCCTGGGGCTGAACACCTACGGCGGCCTGCTGCTCGTCTACTGGGGCGGGACCTTGGGCGCCAACACGTGGCTAACCAAAGGCTACTTCGACTCCATTCCGCGCGACCTGGACGAGGCGGGCATGGTGGACGGCGCGTCGAATTGGCAAATCTTCACACGCATTCTGCTGCCGCTGGTGCGGCCGATCCTAGTCGTGGTGGGTCTGCTGACCTTCATCGCCACCTACTCGGAGTATGTGCTGGCGAAGGTGCTGCTGACCGACAAGCTGATGTACACGCTGGCCGTCGGGCTGAACGCCATGGTAGCGAACCAGTTTGCGCAAAGTTGGGGCGTATTCAGCGCCGGCGCGCTGCTGGCTACGCTGCCCACGCTGATCCTGTTCCTCTTCTTCCAGCGCTATCTGGTGGGCGGGCTAGTGGCGGGCGGCGTGAAGGGGTAAAACTCAGGTCAAGAGATTCGAAGTTCAGTAGGTCAACGTTCAAGAAGTTCGTCGCTTCGCCGGATGTCATTCTCGCGAGCGCGGGAATCCACTGCATTCCCACTCTTGCGAAGGTTGTGCCGCCCCCAAGTCGGACACCTTCGCAAGAGTGAAAGCCAATACTGCGGGTCGACCGACAGAAAACCCGGGAGGACAGTGAACGTGCCAGGCACAATGTTGATTGGCTACGATGTGGAGTGGCAGGAAGAAGGGACCGTGACCGGCGATTTCCTCGCGACGGCGCGGGCGCTGCACAACCGGTTAGACGTGCCGGCCACGCTCTTCATCGTCGGGCGCACGCTGGAACGCAACGCGCCGCACTTCGAGCCGCTGGTGGACGACCCGCTCTTCGATTTGCAGCAACACACCTACTCGCACCAGCTCATGAAAACGCTCTACATCGAGGACGGCAAGTCGGTGCGCCTCGTGCGCGGGGTAAGCGCGGCGGAAACGCAGGAAGAGGTGCGCAAGACGAACGAGTTGCTGCGCCGCTACCTGGGCGTGGAGTGCATCGGCGTGACCGGTCCGTGGTGCTACTATCGCGGCCTGCGCAACAGCCCGGAGATTCTGCAAGGGCTACACGACGAGGGCATCCGCTTCACGCGCATGGACGGCCGCAACGCCCAGGACTGGCATCCGGTGGACATGGACGTGCAGCCCTACTGGTACGACGAGACCGGCTTCCCCGATGTGCTGGAGACAGTCATCCACGGCTGGCACGACTGCGTCATCCGCCAGGAGGTGCTGGGCTGGGAGGACCTGGACGGCTACGTGGAGTCGCTGAAACCGTACATCGACCGCGCCGCGGCCGAGGACAAGGTCTTCTCGCTCTGCCAGCACGACTGGAGCAGCATCCGCGAGGATCCGGACATGACGGCGACCGAAGCAGTGATCCGCTACGCGCTGGATCAGGGCGTCCAATTCATGCACTACCTGGACTACTATGAGATGTGCAAAGCCAAGCGGCTGCCAACAGTCGAATGCCGCAGTGTAGGACAGTTCAAGCGTTCAATCGCCATTGCGGCCGCACCGTGCGGATGCGTCCCTGGCACCCACGGAGATTGGTCGTGCCTGCCAGGGGACGCATCCGTGTTCATCTGTGTGTATCCGTGAGCCATCCACTATCGCCCTGATCGAGGCATCTCCATGATCATCACGAAAATCACACCCTTCCTCGTCGACCGCTTCCTGCTAGTGCGCGTCTACACCGACGCCGGCATCGTCGGCAATGGCGAGGCTGACCTGTGGGCGCACCATCCGACGGTGGCGCAGCACATCAACGACCTCAGCCACTACTACGTGGGCAAGGACGCGGGCCGCATCGAGCATCACTACCAGGCCGTCACCCGCCACACGCACTTCATGGGCGCGGCCCTCAGCGCCGCCGTAAGCGCCATCGACATCGCCCTGTGGGATATCCTCGCCAAGTCCGTGGATCTGCCCGTCTATCAACTGCTCGGCGGCAAGTGCCGCGACCGGGTCAAGGTCTTCGCCAACGTGGTCGGCGATACACCGGAAGCCTTCGGCGAAAGCGCGGCCGGTAGCGTCGCGACCGGCTACACCTCACTGCGCACCATGCCCTTCCTGCCCGGCTGGGACCAGATCCCGGCCAGCAAGATGATCGGCCAGGCGGTGGACATCGTTGCCGCCATCCGCGAGGCCATCGGCTACGACGTCGATCTGGGGCTGGAGCTGCACCGCAATCTGCGGACGGAGGAGGCCATCACCCTCGCGCACGAGCTGGCGCCCTTCCGCATTCTGTATTACGAGGACCCGCTTGCGCCGGAGTCCAACGAGGCGCTGGCATACGTGGCAAAACACGTGGACATCCCCATCGCCACGGGCGAGCGTTTCTACAATCTCTTCCAGTTCAAGGAGCTGATCGACTCCGGCACCGTCAGCTCTGATCCGGCCGGACTTGTCGCTGGCGGGCGGCTATACACAGGTCAAGAAGATCGCAGGCATGGCCGAGGGAGCCTTCATCGGCATGTTCCCGCACCTGATGGGCAGCCCGGTCAACATCGCGGCGTTTATCCAGCTCGACGCAGCGATCCCCAACTTCTTCCTGCACGAGGACTACGTGGCGGCCGACGCGTTCAACGACATCGTCGACCATCCGCCGCAGCGCGACGGCGGCTGGCTCATTGTGCCGGACAGGCCGGGCATCGGGCTGGAGATCGACGAAAGCAAGCTGGCGAAGTATCCGTTCCGCCCGCGCACGATCGAAGCCAATCTCGGTGCGGATGGCGCCGTACACCACTGACTCACGCCAGATTCATCACGAAGACTCGAAGACCCTAGGCGCAGGACAGGCATTGGCCTTTCTTGGTGTCTTCGAGACTTCGTGGTTCCCTTGATTTTCTCTGTGGTGAATATCCGTCAATCCAGATACAGCGCGAAGTTGGCGGCGGTGGGCCGCTCCTCCCAGCCGTGTTTGGCATAGAAACCGCGCACGTATGACTCCCGGTGGCGGAAGTTGATGAGCTGCAGGCGGCTACACCCGCGGTCGCGCGCCTTGGAGACGATGGCATCCAGCAGCGCGCCGCCGATGCCGAGCCCGCGCGCATCGGGGTCCACGAACAACTCGGAAAGATAGCCTTCCGGACCGGGCAGAAAGAGGTCCGGAATCCAATGCACTGCGGCGTAGCCGAGTAGCTGACCCTCGTCACCCGCAGCGACAAGCAGCGTGTGGGCGTCGCCGGCGATGATCGTCTCCAGAGCGCGAGTCACGGATCGTGTCGTCTCCTCCTCGGGCGTCGTCCTTCAGACGGTCGAAATAGTCGAGTGCATGCAAGAGGCGCGCCAATGCAGGCGCATCTTCGATAGCCGCAGGTCGAAGGGTGAAGTCTGGTCCCATGTTGGGGTGAGTACACATGTCTGCTTCCGGCCCGCGTCTAGGTGCTGTGCGCGCCCTGCCAGCGGGCCAGGCGGCGTGTAGATCGGGCTCCAGCGCCCGGTAGATCTCGGCAGTTGAACGCCGCAATCTCGTCGTACATCGGCCACGTTGGCGGGAATCGGCTCCACCGTCTCCACCACCCGACTGCGCTCGGCCGCGATCTCCCAGCCGTACACGCCCGCGCCCACGCCGCCGGCCACGGCCGCGCCCCAACTCGTCGCCTCGCTGGTCAGCGACAGCATCTCCACGGGCAGCTGGAAGCAGTCGGCCAGGATTTGCCGCCAAAGCGGGCTGCGACTGCCGCCGCCGATCAGCCGCACGGATTCGGATGCCTGGCGTCTGGTCGCGCAGCGCGTCCAGGATGAAACGCAGGTTCATGGCCACGCCCTCCAGCACGGCGCGCGCCATCTCCGCCTTGCCCATCGGCATGGTCAGGCCCACAAACGTGCCGCGCGCCAGCGGGTTCCAGTAGGGGCTGCGCTCGCCCATGATGTAGGGCAGGCAGACCAGGCCGTTGGCCCCCGGCGGAACCTGCGCCGCCGCCGCGTCCAGGTCCAGGTCACCATCCTGCAGCAGCCGCCACGCCCAGTCGCGAGCGCCGCCCGCCGCCTGCATGGTGCCCATGGGCGCATAGCGCTGCGGGTGGATGTGGTGGAACGTGACCGTGCGCTGCTGCGGGTCGGGCGCAGGTTGCGGCGCTGGCCGTGCTGACCCAGGCCGACGAGCCGATGTAGCAGTAGCAGTCGCCGGGCTCGATAACGCCGGCCCCGACGCCCGCACAGGAACCGTCGCCGCCGCCGATGACGACTGGCGTGCCCGCAGCCAGTCCAGTTGCGGCAGCCGCCTCCGCGGTTACTTCGCCCGCCACGCCTGTAGACGGCAACAGCGCAGGCAGCCGCTCTGCCGAAAGGTCCAGCGCATCCAGGAACGGCTGATGCCAGTCGCGGGTGACCAGGTCGAAGAGCAAGCGTGCCGGATGCATCCGAGTAGTCGGTGGCGAACTCGACCCGTCAGCCGGAAGACGACGTAGTCCTTGGGCTGCAGGAAGCAGACGGCCTGTTCGTAGATCTCCGGCTGGTGGCGGCGCACCCACAGGATCTTCGGCGCGGAGTAGGCCGGGCTGGCCTGATGTCCGCAGCGCAGATAGACCTCGTCGCCGCCGCACAGGTCGGCCATCTCCTCGCGCTTCGGCCTGCGCACGCTGGTCGGCCCAGATGATGCAAGAACGCAAGGGCGCGCCGTCCGCGTTCACGGGCACGCAGCCCATCATCTGCCCGCTGAAGGAGACCGCGGCAATCGCGCGCGCATCGACCCCGGTCTCTGCCAGAAGCTGCTGCGTGGTGACGCAGACCGCGCGCCACCAGTCGTCCGGGTTCTGTTCGGCCCAGTTGGGTTGAGGATAGGCTGTGGCGTAGGACGGCGAAGGCGCTGCCCAACAGCTCGCCGTCGGCGTCGAACAGGGTGGCTTTGTTGCCGGTCGTGCCCAGGTCGTGGGCGAGGATCAGGCTGCGCTGGACATGAGGGAAGGCTCCAAGTTCAACTGTTCACGTCAGGTTCAAGCCGCAACGACGCGGCAGTGGTGCATCACGACACCGTGAACTCTTGAACCGTTGAAGGTCTGAACGGCATTGCCCGCTATGCCAGGACCGAGTCGCCCACCACCGCGATCAGGAACGTCTCCGCAAAATCGTCGACCGATTCCCAGTCCGTGTATTCGTAGTCATGGGACGTGTCGGTGTCGCCGCCGTTCTGTTTGCTGATGCGCTTCATGATGAAACGCTTGACCAGCCCATATTGGCTGTAAAGCACCGCGCCGGCGAAGACGCCGATCTGGTCCGGACGCCATTCCGTGTCCGCGATCCAATTGTCGACATATTGCTCGACCTGCGCCTGGTCCTCGGGTTTGTCGCTGGCCGCGGTGAGACAGACGGTGAAGAACGCGGTCAGCCGCCTGGTCCAGCTCTTCGCGATGGCGTTTCGCCAGTTCGACCATGTACTTGGCGTGGCTGCCCCATGTGGATGGACGCGCCGAGGATGACGCCGTCATAGTCGGCGATGGGGAGATCGTCGCGGCGCGGTCTTGCCATATACGGTGTCGACGTCATGCTTGCGGCTGCGAAAGAAGCCTGTCATATGGTCGGTGATCTTGGCAGTCTGACCTTCTTCAGAGCCGTAGATTATCAGGATTCGGGCCATGGGTCATTTCCTTCAAGAAAGAACGGGCCTGCGACCTAGTGTATGTCTAGCGTGTGTACCGAACGTTGCCTTGTGCGTCCGACAGTGCATCGGGGTGCTTATGTATGCGAGGAATACCGGAGCGTCACCGTCCGTGATCGCTGCTGAAATCATAACACAAGGCCGAATCCGGCCAAATTTCGCGTTTCCAGAGTGTCTGCTTGGCTTGACGCAGGATGGTTCCGGCGCTCGAAGGAAGGGCTTTGGTCCATCCATTTCTCCATTTCCTTCCTCTTGACGTAAGAACATATGTTCTGTAGCATGCTGCTATGACGCGCTTATGGCTTGACGGCTTTCCGCTGCAGGTGCAGACCAACAGCCGCGATCAGCCGGCCATCTTCCATCTCAACGGCCGCCGCTATGTGGTGGAACGGGTGGTGCAGCAGTGGGAGGTGGACACGGACTGGTGGACGGAGCAGGGCCGCGCCTGGCGGCGGCACTATGCCGTCACCACCCGCGCCGAGGAGCTCTTCTGCGTGCTCAGCTACGACGTGCTAAATGATGCGTGGCGGCTGGAACGCATCTACGATTGAGCGCTCCGCGACATCCAACGCCGAATCTTCGAATTGTGGGGCTACTGACGGCAAATCCCTGTGGACCAAGTATGATGAGCATACACGGAGACGACTGATTGGTTTGCCTGACCACCGCTATCGCGGCCAGGAGGATACACATGTTGGTTCGCATTCTTGCCGGCACGCTGCTTGCGGGCATTACGTTCGTAGCGTGGGGCGTCTTCGTCGGACAGAGCCGCCTGTCAATACGCGCAGACCGCGTACACTTTCCCACTGTTTCCGGCTTCAACCTGGACCGGCAAGAGCTCGAGTTTCCGGCGCGATTTCGCGGGCGACCTCGCCCTGCTGTTTGTACCCTTCAAGCAGTATCACCAGACCACGGTCAACACATGGATCCCCTTCGCACAGGAGCTTGAGAAAACGCACCCCAGCGTCATCTACTACGAGTTGCCCACCATCGACGAACGCAACGTCCTCTCGCGCACCTTTATCAACGAGGGCATGCGCGCCGGTATTCCAGACCAGACCGCCCGCGAACGCACCGTCACGCTCTATATCGACACGACGGCGTTCAGACAGGCCACCGGAATCCCCGGCAACGATGAGGTGCATATCCTGCTCGTGAACCGCGCCGGCGACATTCTGTGGCGCACGACCGGCAACTTCGACGATGAGAAGGGTGCGGGGCTGATGCAGGTGATTGAGGCGGCCCCCACCGAGTGAACCCGATCTGCACACAAGTTTGACGTGCGCCGGCCGTCTGCAACCAGCATCCTCGCCCTACCGGACCAAAACCCTCTATTGCCGGTTACCACCGTGCATCGGCTCTGTTCCACGCTTCATCTACTAACGCGATGGTCTGCCGCCCAGTACGAAGTCGAGCACGTGCACAACCAATGCAAAGGGCCCGCCGCATCTCCAGCACCCCATGACGACCGCCAGCGAGCCAATTGACAACACCACGACGAACATCATCAGACAGTTTCCCATGCGTCCCATCTCCTTACCGGGGAATGGCAGAATGCAGACGACGTCGGTATGCGCCCATTGTCGCGCGAGAGCCCATGCGGAAGTTGACCAATATGTGACCGGATAGTGGCCACGATGTGGTCGGGCGTGTGCAGAACGTTCGTCCATCGGGCAGGCGTCTACTGTCCTTCCACCAACATATCTGCATGGGCCAGCACTCGGCCCGGCAGGGTGTACACGCCCATATGGCCGGGAGCGAGGAGTTGCGTTGCTGTCGACGTGAGACTATGGGCGCGCTCAGCGCCATTATGACAGGCCGCAACTACACAGATGACCGGGCCCAACACGCCAAAAGCCACGCTGGCGGACGTATCGGTTCCAGCGTGGCCAGAAGACTCGCTTAGTTGTCGATCTGTGCCCGGATCCGCCGAGGGCCGTCGGCGGATCGATTCTACGCGACCGTCGCTTCGGGCCGCATGTTCTCGCAGAAGACCGGTCCGTGTCATCCGTGTCCATCCGCGAGCCGTCAATCGCGCCCTTATGACGTGCACTGTAGAGCCGCCGCTCGTGGGTGCGCAGCGACTATCCGCTGTCCAGCACGACGTCGACTACGTGCACCAGCAGCTCGAACGATCCGACGCACTGTCTCATCCTCGCGAAGGAGCCACGCGGATAGCATGGAAGGACGCAGTCTCAGTAGGAGTGGGCGCCCTCTGAAACACAATCCGGAGGTGCACGGCAGATAGTCGCATGACTGTCCTGACCGGCAGATCAAGTGATTTACATCTTCCCTAGTATCCGTCGTCCTCGTCCTCCGAAACGTCCTGTACGAAGGGCAAGTAGTTTGCCGGCAGCAAGTACAAGCGGACTGAGCCGTCACTGTCACCTGCCAGGCTACGTTCGACCCCGTGGACATCAATGGCTCTACTGCGTGTGAAGTCGGTCCAGAACCAAGGACAATGCTCTTGCTCCCGTTCAAGGTCGATGCGCACCAGCTCGCCCGATGCAAGGGGTGTAGACTGATTGCCCGCCGTCGGTTCGATCACAATTCGTACCGATTCCTCCGAAACAATAGTTGTGCTCGGCGAAAGCTGGAACAGCGGTCCACCACTGTCGTCCGTTGCTTGCAGAAGATGAACAACATCGGGCACCCCGTCTCCGTTTGCGTCTGCCGGGTCGAGAGTCACACAATCAACCATGCGCAATGTGAAATCGATCTCGAGCAACTCGTTGCCGTTCGGCGTTAGCGCCAGATCATAGGGGATGATGGTGCTGTCGGTCATCACGATTGTGGGGTTCCCGGTAATGTGTGCAGGCGTTCCGCCCGAATAGGTCAGTAAGGTACCCGAGTCGCCTACCGCGTACAGGTTCTCTGGCTCGCTGCCCCAGACACCATACAGATCCTTCTGGACGTTTGACCACATTGTGCCCAAGCGCCGACCGTCATAGTGACAGACCGAGCCGTCCGAGCCAACCGCATATACATCGCCAGGGCCAGCCGCCCACACGTCATAGATCGCTCCGCTACACCCGCGAATCCAATCCCACTCCGTGCCGTCGTAGTGCAGGAAGACGGGGAAGGGGTTGTATAGAATATCACCACTCCCGACAGCGTACACATCCGAAGGGCCGGTGCCGTGGACTCCCAAGAGCGGTCCTTCGGTGCCGTCGCTCCACTCTGAAGGGTCCTTCCACCGATTGCCGTCGAAATGTATGATCTTCCCTTGGGCGCCAACGACAAATACGTCATTCGGACCAGTACCCCAGACTTCTTCCCATGGGAACCTGCCGGAGGCGCCATCCGGCACGAAGCCAGTCCACGCCGAGCCGTCAAAGTGTATTGTCGTCTTGCTGCCAGGCCGCCCTACTCCCTGTGAAATGTCGTAGCCCACGGCATACACATCGCTAGGACCGTTACCCCATACACTGACCAGGTCATTCTGGGTACCGCTGGCCATCGCCTGCCACTGGCTGCCATCGTAGTGTAGCACCGTACCATCCCAGCCGACGGCGAATACGTCGTCTGGGATGAACCCCCAGACGGATTCCAGATGTTTGGTGGTTCCGCTGTTCATCTCCGTCCAGGACACCCCATCATAGTGTCTGATCATCCCGTCCCAGCCGACCTGGAACAGATCATCCGGGCTGCTGCTCCAGATGTCGCTGATCGGCGTCCGGTACCCTGTGTCAACCGAAGACCAGATTGAACCGTCGTAGTGGAGGATCGTGCCGGAATCGCCCACGGCATATACGTTGTCCGGCCCGCTTCCCCACACATCGGCAAGAAAGCCGCCGTACGGTGCCTCCATGAATTCCCACTGGTTGCCGTCGTAGTGCGCGATCTCGCTGTTGTCGCCCACGCAGAACACATCGGCAGGGCCGCTGCCCCAAATGGCGAGCATTGGCACATCTGTGTCGACGACCTTCTGCCAATTTGCGCCGTTGAAGCGGTAGATCCTCCCGTCGTGGACCACGAGGTATGCGTTGTCCGGTGCAAAACCCCAGATGTCCATCGGGCTACCCCAGACGCCGGTTACCGGCTGCCAGCTTTCGCCGTCGAAGTGGATCTGCCCACCAATGTGTACGTCGTCGGGTCCGCTTCCCCCGATTCCATACGTGTGGATCTCCACGCCGTAGTCAATCGCTCTCCAGCGTGTACCGTTGAAATGATACGGGATGTTGGCGTCGCTCGAGTCCACATAGACATCGTTGGGGCCGCTGCCCCAGACCGAGTGAAGATCGGCATCCTCGAAGTTCAGGACCGATGACCACCGTGTACCGTCATAGTGGATGACAAGACCCGTTGCTTCTCCGCCCCAGCCGGCAGCGTACACGTCATTGGGTCCACTGCCCCAGACAGACTCCAGCGTGATAGACGTACCGCTTTCCATGTGCCGCCACTGGCTGCCGTCGAAGTGCAGAACCGTGCCGACCGTACCTACGGCGAAGATATCGTCCGGCCCGCTACCCCAAATTCCATACAGAGAGTTGCCTTGCGGCAGCGGATTGTGCCACTCCCATGGCGCCTGCGCATTCGTCGTCTGTGCACAAAGCACGGAAAACAGCATGGCGATCAGGATCACCGCTGCTTGCAGTGAGTATCGTCTGCACATCATTTTCTGCTCCTTTCGGGGGGTCGGTCAGTGCCGTTTGAGCTTGGAATCGTGTACTGTTCATGTGATCTGGCGCGATAGCGCCTAGTGTGAAGGAGGCGCGGCGACAAATACGCGACAGAAAGTTCGTACTCGGCGTTGCTACCCAGCTTCCAGTGTTCTTGATGTCATCTGCCGTTATCCAGTACGGCGTCGACCACGTGGACCAGCACGGCCGCAGCGCCAGCAACTGACACCGACGGCCGCTGCAGCGATGGCGAGAATGGCCGCCAACGGCACGAAACAGTTGATCATGTGCCCACCTCCTTGCCGGGGGATCGCGAAGACGTGGATGGCGCGTCGCATTGATGCCACCATCATCGCGGAGGCGGGAGGCGAAAGTTGACCAACATTCGACCAAAGGTAGGCCGATATGTATCCATCCGGGATGGGTGGGGTATCTACGGAAGCAAGAACACAAGAGGGGCAGAACATACACCGCCATGCGAAGCATCTGGCGTAGCGATGGAATCACGCGGACGGGCAGCCGGGTCTAGAGTTCTGCCACCGCCTCCACGATCGCCAACCACGCCGCGTCATACGTCCCGCCGTCCTCGTATGACCACCATGCCGACAACACCGCCTGTGCCAGGCTCCAGCCCAGGATGCGCTGCCGATCCAAGCCCAGCGCGTCGGCCAATATGTCCGCCCGGCGCTGGAGCCGCCTGGATAGGTCTGGCCATTGCGCACGCCGAACGGGTTGCGCATGAGTGCGCCGACCTCGTAGGCCGGTTCGCCGAGCACACCCTTGGGGTCGATGGCGAGCCATTTGTCTTCACCGGCGGAGAGGATATTGTAGTGGTGCAGGTCGCCGTGCAGCAGGACCGGCGTAGCCTCGGACGGCAGCAGTTCGGCGAAGAGCGTCTCCGCCTGTTCCACAAGCCGCCGCGGGAAGGGACCACAGCCGCCGTCGAATTCCTCCCGCAGCCGCTGCATGCCCGATGCCCACTGCTCCACCGTCCTGAAACGCTCGACGCCTTCCTCCGGCGGCGGACGCCACAGCCCGCGCATCACCTGCGCGGCGATCGCGGTGGCAACGTCGTCGTCCTCCAGTTCGGATAGCATCCTGCCTGGTTGCAGCCGCTCCAGCAGCAGAACGCCGCGTGCGTCGTCAGCGGCCAGTAGCTGTACCGCCCCGCGCCCGTCGTAGTGGCGTAGCGCCGCGATCTCACTCGTCAGTTCCGGATGCGGCACGCCCAATTTTAGGACGAGCGGTTCGCCCGCTGTGCCGGTTGCCGGCGCAGCGTAGTTGTACGAGAGCTCGGGAAAAGGCGGCTCGACACGCAGCGCCCAGCGCCGCGCACAGTATTCGATCAGCGCGGGCAGGCCGGCAAGCCAGCGACGGCCTGCGTCGCCGTGCACGCCAATGATTGTACGCGCGAAATTATCTGGGACGGTCATGCCGAAAGTTCGTTGCGCTTCACTCGGCCGAGTTGGGCGTCACTCGGCCGAATCATAGTTGGGCAGCGCGGGCGTGACGTGGCTCCACAGGATGAAGCCCAGCGTTGAAAAGAGGACGATGAGGAAACCGACGGTGTACGCCCGGAAGAGCCAGGGCTGGAACATGGCGATGACGCCCACGATGATGCCGCCGATGAGGGTGCGTTCCACCAGTCGAAGCGCGCTTGAGGAATGCGCTCGTTGAGGCGCCGGGCGACAAAGCGGATCAGCGCGATATAGAGGCCCAGGATGATGAGGAATCCGACGAGGAAGACGGCCGCCTGCGTTCCCATGTGATGGTGATTCTCCCCTCATACGTTTGCACGAACCCATTTACCATCCGGGAAGCGTCCGACCTCTGCGCAATCGGCGGCAGCCTCCCGGACGGCGGACTTCGCTATATCCGGATGCCCTGCGCGTCGAAGAAGTGGAGGCGCTCCCGCGACAGGTCGAAGCGCACCGCGTCGCCGAATCTGCCAGTCCACCATGCCCGACGCCAGGCTGACCAGCGTCTGCTCGCCGCATTGGATGTGCAGCACCGTCTCCACGCCCAGCGGCTCGATCAGGCTCAGCACGCCTTCATGCTCGCCCGCCGGGCCGAGCACGACATCCTCAGGCCGCACGCCCAGCGTGAAGCTCTCCGGCAGCTCCTGCGCACCCTCCGGCGCAGGAGACGTTACCGGTGTACCAGTCAGCGAAATCATGCCATCCACACGCGTAGCCGGCAGCAAATTGATGCGCGGCGAGCCGACCATCTGCGCCACGTACACCGAGGCGGGCCGGTCGTAGATGTCGGCCGGCGAGCCGATCTGGATCAGCCGGCCTTCGCGCAGCACGCCGATGCGGTCCGCCAGCGTCAGCGCCTCCACCTGGTCATGCGTCACGAAGAGCACCGTGCTGCGCTGTGTGTGCTGCAGGTGCTTCAGCTCGATGCGCAATGCTTCGCGCAGCTTGGCGTCCAGGTTCGAGAGCGGCTCGTCCATCAAATAGATGCGCGGCGTGCGCACGATGGCGCGACCGAATGGAGACGCGCTGCATCTCGCCGCCGGACAGGTTCGCGGTCTTGCGGTCCAGCAGGTGGTCGATGCGCAAGATGCGCGCCACCTCGATCACCCGCTGTTCGATGTCCTCCTTCTGCCCACTTGCGCTGCGGCGACTTGAGCGGAAAGGCCAGGTTCTCGTAGACCGTCATCGTAGGATAGAGCGAGTACTGCTGAAAGACGAACGCTACATCGCGGCTCGCCGGCGACTCGTCGCCAACGGACAAGCCGTCGAAGTAGACCTGACCCTGCGTCCTGCTCCTCCAAGCCCGGCGATCACGCGCAGCGTCGTCGTCTTGCCCGCACCCGTCGGCCCCAGCAGCACGAAGAACTCTCCGTCCAGCACCTCGAAGCTGACGTCGTCCAGCGCAGTGATGCTGCGAAACTTCTTGGTGATGGACTCCACGCGTACATCAGCCATTGGGCGCCTCCCCGAGCGGCGATCGGCGTCCGGCAAGGGCAACGCCCGTTCGCTGGCCGGGTCGAAGAAGCGCACATAGCGTTCGTCAACCCCGAAGGCGATGGTCGACCCCATGGGCAGCAGATGGTCGCGGTCGGCGCGGATGTGAACGACCGAGTCCGGGTCTTCCGGCTGCAGCGCGACATGCAGCATGCTGATACGCTCCCTGCATGTCCTCGGCGTATATCTGCCCGCGCGAGCGGTCCGTCCGCAGCGGCCACGGCGGCTTCGGGCCGGAAGCCCAGCACCACCGCGGGCGACGTGAGATTCGCCTCCAGCACGGCGCGCCACGCGTCGGGCACAGGAAAGCGGTTGCCGCCGGGCGCACTCATGACGCCCTCCGCGTACTCGCCCGCTCAACAGATTCATGCCGGGGCTGCCGATGAAGCGGGCGACAAAGAGATTGGCCGGGTCGTAGTAGACCTGGGCGGGCGTACCCACCTGCTGCACGACGGCATTGGACATGACGACGATGCGGTCGCCCATGGCCATGGCCTCGATCTGGTCATGCGTCACATAGACGGTGGTTGCGTTCTGCGCCAGGTGCAGTCGCTTGATCTCGGCGCGCATGACCGCGCGGAACTCGGCGTCCAGCGCGCCCAGTGGCTCGTCCATGAGAAAGGCGGCCGGTCTGCGCACCAGCGCCCGCGCCAGAGCCACACGCTGCTTGTCGCCGCCGCTGAGCGCCCGAGGCTACGGTCAAGCAGATGCGTGATCTGCAGCAAACTGCGAGACCTCCGCTACCCGCTGCTGCATCTCCCCCTTGGGCATCTTCTGTGCACGCAGAGGAAAGGCGATGTTGTCGCACACCTTCAGGTGCGGATAGAGGGCGAAGAACTGGAAGACGAAGGCAATGTCGCGCTCGCTTGGATGGTTCCACGTGACGTCACGCCCGTCGATATTGATCTGGCCCGTGGTCACCGCCTCCAGACCGGAGATCATGCGCAGCGTGGTCGTCTTGCCGCAGCCGGACGGACCCAGCAGCACGACGAACTCACCGTCATGGATGGTCAAGTCCATGGGCTCGACGGCAAAGTACATCGCCAAATCGTTTTTCGACCCTGCGAAGTTCGATGCTAGCCATGTGCCTCGTTCGGTGTTCGTTGGATCTTCACTGCCAGTCAACCTGCCAGCTGAAACAAATCACGCCACCCAGTTCGCACTCCAGGCGCAACCGGTACATCCGTATCACTTCGGCCCTGAGCCGGAATCTATGCTAGACCGGCCATGGATTCCCGCGCGGGAATAGAGACGCGCAGCTCACTGCCGGATCGCGCCAAAAGTCACGCCGCGCAGCAGATACTTGCGCAGCGCGAACGTCACGATCACCACTGGAATCAGAAATCCCAGCGTGCCCGCGGCGATGGCCGACCACTCGATGCCGCCGCGGCCCAGGATCGTCGGGATGGAGGGCGGCGCGGTGCGGGCGCGCTCGGTCGTGAGCATGAGCGCGAATGCGTATTCGTTCCAGGCAAAGATCAACGCGAAGACCGCCGTCGCCGCGATGCCTGTCACGGCCTGCGGCAGCACCACCTTGCGCAGCCCCTGCAGGCGCGTATAGCCGTCCACCATGGCCGCCTCTTCATACTCGCGCGGGATCTCGTCCAGAAAGCCCTTGAGCAGCCACACGGTCAGCGACAGGTTGAAGATCGTGTAGAGCAGGATGAGGCCCAGGTGTGTATCGTGCAAGCCGATCTCGCGGTACATGATGAAGATGGGGATGGTGACCACCACCGCCGGCAACATGCGCGTGCTCAGAATGAAGAAGAGCAGATCGTTCTCGCCCGGAACCCTGAAGCGGCTAAATGCGTACGCGGCCAGAAAGCCCAGGAAGACCGCAAGCAGCGTGGACAGACCGGCGATGATGACCGAGTTGCGCAGGCGCGATACGTAGGAGCTGGGGCCGGTGATCATCTGCCCGTTCTCCACGGCGACCCGTTCGTACCAGGTCAGATCGTCGCGCTCTTTGATCCGTTCCAGCCGTACTTTGTTTAGTACGGTGCGGTCGCTCAGCAGGTTGACGAACCCTTCCATGGTCGGCGTGAAGAAGACTTTGGGCGGCACGGCGATGGCGTCGGCGCGTGATTTGAACGCGGTCGAGCCCATCCAGAAGACGGGGATCAGCATAATGACGGCGACGGCTACGATCAGCACAATGCGCACCGCACGCACAATGGCTACCTTGCGGCCGACCTTGTCCACCCGCACAGAGTAGTCGACAGGTTGGTGCGGCGCATTGGCGGCAATGATCGGTCCGCCTGCCGGCGGCATAGTTTCTGACGCCATACTAGAGCTCTTCCTTTGCCTTGTTCAGATAGCGGATGTAGACGTTGCTGATGGCGATGATCACTACCAGCACGATGTAGGCCAGCGAGCTCGCCATGCCCGTGCGCCACTGCCCCTGGAAAGCCATGCGATAGAGGTTAACGGCCACCAGCTCCGTGGAATCGCCGGGCCCGCCCCCCGTCATCCCCATCACCAAGATCGAAAGCCTTGAACGCCTCGATGGTGCGGAATAGCACAGCGATGAGCAGCAACGGCATCACCTGTGGAAAGGTGATGCGCCAGAACTGCATCCACGAACTGGCGCGGTCGATCACGGCCGCCTCGTAAAGATAGTCTGGAATGGCCTTGAGCCCGGATAGACACAGCAGCATCACGAAAGGCGACCACATCCACACGTCCACGATGACCACGGCCCACAACGCGCGTCTTGGAGCTGGCAAGCCAGTCCGGGGCCGTGGCCGGATTCCGGAAGCCAATCAGATAGTTGAAGATGCCGTAGCTGGGATTGAAGATGAGCTTCCAGAAAAGGCCAACCACCACAGGCGAAAGCATCATCGGCACAAGGATGAGCGTCGTCAATAGGCCGCTGCCCTTGAACTGTTCGTTCAGCAGCAAGGCCAGCCCGAACCCGATGACAGTCTGCAGGCCGACGGAGAGAAAGGCGAAGCGACCGGTCGTGGAGAAGTACGTCCACATCTGCGGGTCGGTGAGGATGGCGACGTAATTCTCGAAACCGACCCAGGTAGGGGCCTCCTTGGCGATGGCCGAAAAATCAGTGAAGCTCAGATAGAGGCTATAGAAGAGGGGGCCGATATTGAGCGCGATCAGCAGAATCAGCGTCGGCGAGATGAACAGCCACTGGATAGCTGTATCGCTGAGTTGGCGTTGTTGGCGGCCGCCTGTCGGCGCGGCGACCTCGGCTTGGGCTTGCTGCATTAAGCGATACTTTCGGTATGCGAAAGAAGTGATTCAGTAGGCTGTCGCCCTGAGCGGAGCGAAGGATCCTGTCGCGTCGCGCAGACGCGAGACCTTTCGCTCCGCTCACCATGACATGTGAGTATCGCGCGCCTACTCGATATATCCGTTCTCACGTAGGATGGCGTCGTGTTCCTCCGCCATGGCGTCCAGGGCTTCCTGTGCCGTACCTTCGCCGCCCACCACGTATGCGCTCAGGTAGCGTTGCGTAGGCTCCAGCAATTGACCGAAAATCGGGATATTCCAGAAGTCCTTCACCTTGGTCATGGTGTCGGCGAAGGCCTCATTGTAGACGGCCACCTCCAGAAATTCCGGCGATTCAAGCACGTCACTGTTGCAGGTGTAGCCGCCGAGCAGCGCCCATTCCTGCTGAATCTCCGGCGATGCGAACCAACGGATGAAGTCCCTGGCCGCTTCCTGCCGTTCCGGACTGACATAGGAGACGATGCTCGTGCCCTGACCGCCCAACGCCGCAAAGCTCTCGCCGCCCGGCCCGGACGGGTTGGAGAAGAAGCCCATCTCCGCCGCGTACGGGTTGATGCCCTCGCTAACCAGCGCCGGGAAGAAGGCGAAGTAGTTCATCGCCATCACGGCTTGACCGCTGATCATGGCGTCGTTGGTCTCCTGGAAGAATGCATTGCCCAGGCCGGGAGGGCTGCAACAGTTATACAGCTCCGCGTAGTACTCCAGCGCGGCGACCGCTTCCGGCGAATTCACAACGCCGAGGACTTCATTGGTCTCTGCGTCCTGCCAGTCCGCGCCATAGCTGAACATCACGTTCTCGTAGCCCATGGTCAACGCATCGTAATCCTTCTGCGTGTAGACTGCGGCTCCGTAGATTCCCTCGTCCGGCCGTGTGAAGAACTTGGCGATATCCATGAGCTGGTCCCACGTCTCCGGCACGGCCAGCGGATAGCCGTACTCAGCCTCGAACGCGGCCTGCTCGTCCGGGTCTTCGAAGAAGTCTGGAGCGATAGGCCCAGCCCACGGCGTCACCCTCCGTCGGGAAGGCCCAGTACTTGCCGGAACCCGTCGGGTACTCGCCGTAGTATGTAAGCGTTGCAGGCGTGACGGTCTTGTCGATGCCCTCGCCGACCATGAAGTCGGTCAGCTCCACGTAGTGGCCCTGTTCCGCACCCTGGCCCAGCCACTGGCTGTCGCCCACGATCATGTCGAAGCTGTCGCCGCCCGCCGCGAATTCCGTGAAGGCGCGGTCATAGAAGCTGCCCCACGGCTCCTGCACGACGTTGACCTTGATGCCGGTCTCTTCTTCGTAGAGGTTGCCGATTTCTTGCAGATAGTCGGCCGGGTCCCACTGCGCCCACAGGATGGTAAGCTCCTCCACGCCGGATGCGTCCGCCGCCTCACCGCCGGCTGCCGGTTCTGCCGCTTCCGGTGCAGCGGCGTCAGGGGCGGTGGGAGCCGCGCAGCTTGCGGCCAGCAACGCCAACAGCACAAGCAAGACGACCACGAGCAAAGATCGTTTGGACATGGCACAACCTTCCTTTCTTGTGATTGGTTTTTGCGAACGGCGTCCCCTTCACGGCAGACGCCGGACAACTGGGTGGTTGAGTATCTGAAGGACAATCTGTACGCCCGTCCTGGCCTGCATGTACGCAGGTTGCGGGCCCCACAGTGGTTGCCAGCGGAGTGGGGAAAGGGGCAAATGCCCACTGGCTGGATGTTCGATTGGCGTATCTAGCTGGGTGTGCCCGAAAGCAGTGGAGATATCCTAACCCGGACGGCGGGTTTTTGTCAATCGAGCTTTCGCGGTGCGAACGACCCTTCCGGGAAGGAGCTGCTCCTTCCCGGAAGGCGGTACCTGTCGACATGGCGCCAAGCGCCGCGCAAGTCGCCCTGCAGCGATCATTCGCGGCTACGCCGCGCCCTCGTCACTCTGCATCATGCCGAAGATATTGCCCTCGCTGTCCAAGCAATAGGCCAGCCAGCCTACGCCCGGGACCGACTGTTTCTCCATCGCCATCGTGCCGCCGTTTTCCAGCGCGGCTGCGATTGCCCCGTCCAGGTCGTCGACGTCGACTGTGCAGACAAATGCGGTCACGGCGGTACTGTCAAGATCGCGATTCCGCTGCAACAGGCCGCCATCAATGCCCGGCGCATCCCGCGGCCCGGTTTCGATCAGCCAGTAGGGGTTGTCCCCCCACTGGCTGAATTTCCAGCCAAACACGTTTGTATAAAACTTGACAGCACGTTCCGTATCATCCGCATGAATCTCGAAATGTACGACGCGTCCCATGTTCACTTTCCCCTTTCGCGTGGTGGCACACGCTACCTTGCGCCCGACTATTGGTGTTCTGCATGAATGGCCGTCCACACGGGCGCGGTGTGGACGTGCGGCCGTATGATAGATGGCGATGTTGGCTGTGGCGGCGTACCGAGTATAGCAGAACCCGGGACATCCCGCCATCGTGTGTAGAGCGAAGTTGCTCACTATGGGAACGTGTGTTCGACAACGGGCCACAGGCCATGCTCCCGTAGCCTGCGTCGAGAGAATCCATGCTAGAATGGACTGCGTCTGTCTTCGGCACAGAGCGGCCAGCGCGATCGTGAACGCCGCTTGCGAACGCCTCGAGGTGAACCGAGAATGTCTGTGACTGAGTTGGAAGCGCCCATCACGCTTCGGGAGATCACGGCCGAAACGCTGCAGCCGATCCTGGAATTGCGAGTCGCTGAATCGCAGCGAAACCTGGTGGCGCCCAATGCCATTTCCGTTTCGGAGGCCTACGTCGCTCGGGACCACGCCTGGGTACGCGGTGTCTTTGCCGGTGAGACGCCGGTCGGCTTTGTGATGCTCTATGTCGACCCGGACAAGGGCGTGTACTACGTCTGGCGATTGATGATCGCGGAGGCGCATCAGCGCAGAGGCTATGGTACGCGTGTCCTGGAACTGGTCATCGACTATGTCCGTGCGCAGCCCAATGCCAAGAACATCACCCTCAGCGTTGTGCCTGCCAAGGACGGCGCGCTGGAGTTCTACAAACGGCTGGGTTTCGTGGAAACCGGCGAGATCGATGACGGTGAAGTGGTGATGAGACTTGATCTTGTCTAGCAAGGGAAATCTGTAGCGGACAACGTGATCGTCCAGCCGGTTATTTGCCTTCCGGCCAACAATGAACCATGCCCCAATATGACATCACATGACCCATTCAGTGCTTCGGATTAATATGTGGTCGGGCCCGCGAATGTATCCACCGCGCTCATGTACTCCTTCGCCCAGCGCGACGACACGCGCGTCGTCGACGAGCCGCTCTACGGCCACTACCTGCGCGTCTCGGACGCCGCGCACCCGGCGCGCAGGAGGTGATGGCGGCCATGGACACGGACGGCGAGCGCGTCATCCGCGACGACATCCTGGGCCCATGCGACCGGCCCGTCCTATTCATGAAGCAGATGGCGCACCACTTGGTCGACATCAGCGTGGGCTTCCTATGCCATACGGTCAACGTGCTGCTCATCCGCGATCCGGTGCAGATGCTTCCCTCCCTGGCGCAGACGTTGGACAGGCCAACGCTACGCGATACCGGGCTGGCCATGCAGACCGAACTCTACGGTCGCTTGCGCCAGATCGGACAGGAGCCGCCCATCCTCGACGCCCGGGAAGTCCTTTCGGACTCGCGCTCGGTGTTGGCGCAGCTCTGCCCGCGGCTGGGGCTGAATTTCCAGGAATCCATGTTGGCATGGACTGCCGGGCCCATCGCGGAGGACGGCGTCTGGGCCAAGCATTGGTATCACTCCGTTCATACGACCACCGGCTTCCTGCCCTACCGTGAAAAGACTGCGCGCTTCCCCGCGGAGTTGCTGCCGCTGTTGGAGGAGTGCCGGCCGCACTACGAGCTGCTGGCGCGGCGGGCCATCCGCGGTGAGGATGAGCGCGCAGCCTGAATTCGGGACAGGACAGGGTTCCCAAGATCATGTACGCTTCCGATGCAGACTTCGCGTGCAGATCTGCTGGGCAACAGCGTGAGGCTCAGTATTCTGAATCTACCTGCTGTGGTATGCGGTGCGATGGGTTTCTCAGACAACTGTATTTGTGGAGAACTCTGGACTAGCTCCTGGGCGCAGGTCACGGACGGCTAAATACGCGACGATGAGACCGAGTGCACGTCTATCACTGATGCAATTGCACGTGGAGACCCTGTTCGTTAGCGATGCGAAAGGGCGGCTTCTGTTCGTCAACGAACCGTTGCACCCCGAACTGCATCCAGCGCCACTGGTTTTCGTGGGACAAACCGCCGATGGCTCGCTGTGTTGTCTACGAGATGACGCGCCGGAAGGGTTATGCGCTGACGTGGACCAGATGCCTGTGCATGGTGCGGAAGACCTGACGGAACATACCTCAGTCCTGCCTGGCGTAATGCGGCAGAAACTTGAAACGGCGGGGTGGAAGATCGGTCGCGTGTGGGAAGGTCCGGCCTATGCTTTCGCCGAGATTCCACCCATGTGCGAGGGATGCGTTGTGCTTGATTCCTCCAACGCCAGTCTATTGCGAAAGCACTTCGATGACATCATTCCCGAACTTGACGCCATCTATCCTTGCGTGGCGATCGTGATCGACGGCGATGTGGTATCACTCTGCCGCACCGTGCGTCGCTCACAGCTCGCCGCAGAGGCCGGTGTGAACACAGCGGAAGGTCATCGCGGGCGCGGCTTGGCGTCACAGGTAGTCGCGCAGTGGGCATCGCTGGTGCATCGACTGGGACTTCTGCCCATGTACAGCACCTCGTGGGACAATATGGCGTCTAGAGCCCTGGCCGCCAAACTTGGTCTTGTTCAGTACGGAACGGACCTCAGCCTGTCAGAGAAGTATCCACTGTAATGCGCCATGAAGGACGGCGCGCTGCGTGCGCCGTCCCACAAAGGAGAAAAACAATGACGCCAGCGCTGCCCGACCCGCGCAACGCCGATATCCTTGTCTACGTGGGCGGTGAGCTGCTACCCAGAGAGCAGGCCAAGGTCTCCGTGTTTGACAGCTCCGTGCAGGGCGGTGACGCCGTGTGGGAAGGGCTGCGCGTCTACAAGGGCCGCATCTTCCAGCTCGACGCGCATCTGGAACGCCTGGTCGACTCCGCCAAGGCCATGGCGTTTGCCGATATCCCCGACCGTTCTACCATCAAGCAGGCCGTCTTCGACACACTGCGCGCCAACGCCATGCGCGATGGCGTCCATATCCGGCTGACGCTCACCCGCGGCAAGAAAGTCACCTCGGGCATGGACCCGCGCCTGAACCAGTACGGCGCCAACGCTGATCGTGCTGGCGGAGTGGAAGCCGCCCGTCTACAATCTGGACGGCATTCGCCTGGTCACGGCGTCGGTGCGCCGCAATACGCCCCAGTGCATCGACTCCAAGATTCACCACAACAACCTCATCAACAACATCCTCGCCAAAATCGAAGCCAACGTGGCCGGCGTCGACGATGCATCATGCTGGACATCCACGGTTTCGTCTCCGAGACCAACGCCACCAATATCTTCATCGCCAAGCGCGGCGCGCTGCTCACACCGCACGCGGACAGTTGTCTGCCCGGCATCACCCGCCGCGTCGTGATCGAGCTGGCGCTACGAAGCGGGCATTCCGTCTGGTGGAGCGCAACATTTCGCTGTCGGAAGTATACAGCGCGGACGAGATATTTACGACCGGCACCATGGGCGAGCTGGCGCCCGTCCTTGAGGTGGATGGACGCGTCATCGGTGCAGGCGAGGCCGGCCCGCTAACCCGCCGCATGCAGCAGCTTCATCGGCTACGCACAGAGCAAGAAGGCGAGCCGCTTCCATTCTAGCCCAACACACTCAAGCCAGCGCATATTTTCCACATAGCTCAGATACCCACGGCGAGTCAAGCCCCTAAAAGTTTCTTTCCCAGCCCTTCTGTGCTATCTTCATTATACCGTCCGGCATTGATTGTCAGGGCGCAGGCGGCACGGGCATCCAGCGCAATTTGTTCCCTTCGTTTTCAGTATACAGACTACGCGCCACAGACTGCATGGAATGCGCCTTGCGATTGGATTCGCCCTATTTTGGCAGTCCGCGACCCAACGGTAGCCAGCCGTTACCCCGTCCACCGGAATCAAAACAAAGAAGGAGAGAGCACGATGCAACATCACGTAGAACTCGGCTCCTGCTGTTGGCCCTGTTTCTCACCATCTTCGTCCTCGGTGCAGTCGCATGTTCACCGATCGTCGCTCCGGAGTCCGCCGCCCCGTCCGAGCGCCACGGAATCTCCTACAGTAGCCCTGCGTCTGCTGGAGACAACGGACATGCATGTCTACCTGATGAATTTCGACTACTACCGTGATATTGAAGACGACACGGTCGGCCTCGCGAAAACAGCCACCCTGATTCAGCAGGCCCGGGAAGAAGCGCCCAACAGCATCCTGGTGGACAACGGTGACCTCATCCAGGGCAACCCCATGGGAGACTTCATTGTCGAGCGTGGCTTGGCCGAGGGGGATATTCATCCGGTCTATAAAGCCATGAACCTGCTCGACTACGAGGTCGGCAACATCGGCAACCACGAATTCAACTACGGTCTGGACTTTCTCGACACAGCGCTGTCCGGCGCAGAGTTCCCCTACATTTCATCCAATGTACTGGACGCAGCTTCGGGCGAGCCCTATTTCGATCCGTACATCATCAAGGACTACACGCTGACTGCCGACGACGGCAGCCAGCAAGAAGTGAAGATCGGCTTCATCGGTTTCGTGCCGCCACAGATTGTGCAGTGGGACAAGCGCCATCTGGACGGCGTACTGACGACCACGGACATTGTGGAAGCGGCCGAGAAGTATGTGCCGGAGATGAAAGCGGCGGGCGCAGACGTAGTCATCGCGGTGACGCACTCCGGTTTGACCACGGCGGAGGCGACCGGCGAAGATGAAAACGCCGCGTACTATCTGGCCGACGTACCGGACATCGATGCGATTCTGTTTGGCCATGCGCATCGGGTATTCCCCGGCCCGGATTTCGAAGAGCAGCCTGAGATCGACAATGCCAAAGGCACGGTCAAGGGCGTGGCCGCCGTGATGCCCGGCTTCTGGGCCAATCACCTGGGGATCGTCGACCTGACCTTGCAGCAGACAGACGGTGAGTGGCAGGTTGTCGACTCCCAGTCCGAAGCTCGCCCAATCTCAGAGCGGGTGGAAAGAGAGACCGTCTCCCTCGTCGATACCTACGAACCGATTGTGGAGGCTGTGGCCGAAGAGCACGAAGCGACCCGAGCCTGGCTCAACGAGCCGTTCGCAGTAGCCGAAGCGCCCATGGTTAGCTTTTTCGCTCTTGTCCAGGATGATCCTTCCATTCAGATCGTGACGGACGCGCAGAAGTGGTACACCGAACGCATCGTCCAGGGCACGGAACTGGACGGTCTCCCCATCCTCTCGGCAGGCGCGCCCTTCAAGGCGGGCCGTGGCGGCTCGGAAGATTACACCGACGTGCCCGCCGGTGACCTTGCATTCAAGAACGTCGCCGACCTGTATCTCTATCCCAACACGGTGAAGGTCCTGAAGATCACGGGCAAGGACGTGCGGGAATGGCTAGAGATGTCCGCCGGGCAGTTTCACCAGATCGACCCGGACTCTACGGAGCCGCAGATGCTGATCAACACCGACTTCCCGACCTACAATTTCGATGTCCTGGACGGCGTCACGTATGAAATTGACGTCACGCAACCGGCCCGCTATGACAAAGACGGCAATCTGGTCGACGAAGACGCCCGCCGAATCGTGAACCTCGCCTATGACGGCGCGCCGGTCACGGACGACCAGGAGTTCCTGGTGGCGTCGAACAACTATCGGGCTTCCGGCGGAGGCAACTTCCCCGGCATCACGGCCGACAAGATCGTGGTGGATGCGCCGGACGCCAATCGGGACGTGCTGGCGGCCTACATCATCGAACTGCGCAACGTCAACCCGACGCCGGATCAACAACTGGCGATTCAGCCCGATCAACGACACAGTAGACGTCATCTTCCCGTCGTCTCCGTCCGAAGGAGCGGCTCTCTACGCCGAGCAATCCCCGGCTATCACGCCAACGGAAGAGGTGAGCGAGGAAGGGTTCGCAATCTTCTCACTTGATGTATCAGAATAGGCGTTTCCATGACTTCGAAGGAGGCAATCGAGTATGAATAAAGTCGAACGCGTACGCGCTGCCATCGCCGGCGAAAAGGTAGACCGCGCGCCTGCCGGTTTCTGGTTCCACTTCACGCCGGACAAGCATCACGGCAAGGCGTCGGTCCAGGCGCATATGGACTTCTTCCGGGAATCGAACGTGGATTTCTTGAAGGTGATGAACGAGCACCCCTACCGGGCCAACGTGGATATCGCCAGCCCCGCTGACTGGCGCAGGCTGCGTCCGGCCCCGCTCAGCTCGGATTTCTACCAGGAGCAGTTGGACGAGGTAAAGATGATCCTGGACGAGGTGCAGGACGAGGCGCTGGTGATCGTCACCATCTTCGGCCCCTTCCGCTCGGGTAACAACACCAGCGGCGACAAGGTGACCGACCATTTGAAGGCCGACCCGCTGGCCGTGAGTCAGGGCTTGGAAGCCATCGCCGAGAGTCTGGCCGATTTCGGCGAAGCGCTTATCGACGCGGGCGCGGCCGGCATCTACTATTCGGCGCAGGGCGGCGAACAGGACCGCTTTACCGAGTACGAGTTCCTACAATACATCAAGCCCCACGATCTGACGGTGCTCAACGCCATCAAGGACAAGGGCGAGTTCAATCTGCTGCACGTCTGCAAGGACTACATCCGGCTGCCGCTCTACGCGGACTACCCGGGCCACGTGGTGAACTGGGCGGCGACGAAACACAACATGTCCCTCATCGAGGGGCGCACGCTCTTCAAGCGCACCATCTGTGGCGGCATGGACGACCGGGGCGTCATGGTCGACGGCTCGAAAGAGGAGATCCAGGCCGCCGTCAAATCCGTGATTCAGGAGTTTGGCGCGGAGGGCTTCATCCTGGGCGCGGACTGCACGCTGCCCACGGACATCGACGTGGCAAACATTCGCGCCGCGGTGGAAGCCACGGCGCTGTAGCCGCACTCTACCTTCCGGGAAGCCGCTGCCGGCTTCTGCAAAGTCGGGCGCTTCCCGGAAGGCGCCAGCGCTTACACGTGCAATCGCTTCCCCATGCTGATGCGCTCTTCCACGCTGTATCCGTTCGCCTCATAAAACGCCTGCGCGTTGCCGTTGCCCGGCAACACTTGCAGATTGATCTTCACACATCCACGAGAGATCAACACCTCTTCCGCGAGCGACAGTAGATGCGAGCCAATGCCGCGCCCCTCGCCGCTCCGGGTGCACGGCCAACGAGTAGATCCAGCCGCGGTGGCCGTCGTAGCCGGCCATCACCGTGCCGATCACGGCGCCGTCATCTAGCGCAACGAAGAAGAGTCCGTCGTCCACAGCCAGCTTCTTATCGATTGCGAGGTCGGGCGCGTTGTGCGCGGTGTCATAGCCGAAAACGAACCGCCACAATGCGACTACCTGCTCGCGGTGGTGGTCGTCGTCATAGTGTGCAATGGTGGTAGGGGAAATGTCCATGGCTGCGTGACCTGCCGCGCCCGTGCGAAAGAGTCGGGATGGAAAGCTCAATTTTGCACGGCCGGCCACGACAACGCAAGAACGAGACGCAGGCTATGCCTCCACCGCGTGCAGCTCTGCCATTACTTCGGCCGCCACAGACAACATATCTCGCTCTCGGCCACGCGCTCTGGCCTGCGCAGCGACGTCCGGCGGCAGAGATGCCGCGATCGCGTCCAGCTCATCAAACGCCATCGCCTTCCACCAGCGATCGCCCATTATGCACGGATCCCGCTGCGCCAGCGCGGCCACCTCCACAGCTTTCATGTTGTCTCCGGCGTGGGCCCAAGTCAGGGCCGCCACGGGCAGCGCAGCCAGCTTGCCGTGGATGTCTCTCTCCTCGAGGATGGCGCGCAGGGCCTGGTCCAGATGCTCGCGAGCCTGTGCATGCTCGCCCAGCGCCCGCGCCGCCAGGCTCAGATACGCCTGCTGTTGATGATGAAGCTGCAGATCGGCGTTCGCATACACCTGCACCGCTTCCTCCAGCAACGAACGAGCCTCCAGAATTCGACCCTCCACTAGCGCCACCTGGCCCAGGAGACCGAGTAGCCAGCCGATTGCCCACACATAGCCTGCTTCCCACGCTCGCGCCAGGGCGGACTTGGCCTCCGATTGCACCTCCGCGTACTTGCCAAGCGCGATCTTGTTCGACAGCAGATTGACGGTCGTCTCTGTCACGCCAAGCCAATCCCCAAGTTCACTGTACATAGCACGGCTCTGGGCAAGGAGTCTGGCGGCTTCCTCGTGGTCTCCATAGAACCCGCGCAGCCCTGCCAGGTCGCGCAGCGCTCTCGCCTGGCTCACCTGGTCGCCGGCTTCCATGAACAGGTCATAGCTCTCGTGGATCAACGGTTCGGCCTTCTGCAGCCCACCCTGACAGATAATGACATAGCCGAGCTTGGACAGTGAGAACGCTGTCCCCTTTGGGCTTCCCAGGTCACGCCAGATGGTCAGGCTGCCTGCGAAGTGCTGCTGTGCATCGGTGAGTTCGTTGCGCCGAAACGCATTCGCGCCCATCAGGAAGAGCATCTTTGCAAGGCCTATTTCGTCACCCGCCTCTTTCGATAGCCGGGCGCTTTCCAGGGCCAAGACTTTGGCCGCCTCCGCGTCGGAAACGTAGACGAGCTCGGCGCGCTCGCGCAGAAGTGCGGCGCGCTCAATTCGTGTGTCCTCCATAGACGGCGACGATTCCAACAACAGCGTTTCCGCCCGCTCCAGGTGCTGCGTCGCCTCCTCTCTGTTGCCGAGAATGCGCAGGAACGACGCACGCCACGAGAGCAACCGGACTTGCAACACACGTCCTTCTGCCGAGCCGTCGCTCGACAGCTTCTCATCCATGTATGCGAACACGTCCAGCCCTGTTCGATAACGACCATTCCATGCGAAATACTCGCCGAGGCCGGTCGGCGCATCGGCCAGCCGATCCCACTTGCCGTGGTTCACCGCCCACTCTAGCGCAAGCCGCACGTTCTCGCGATAGGCCTCCACTTGCTCCATGACCTCCGTCTGCTGAGGTCCATAGAACTCAGGCGTCAGATCTGCTAGCCACTTCAGGAAGAATGCCGAATGCCGGTCTCGGACGGCCGCCCGTTCGTCCGGCAAAGCAGCGAGCTCTTCCGCCGCGAACTGGCGCAGCACCTCGTGTACCTCGTAATGGCCGTCGCCAGTTCGCGTGAGCAGCGACTTGTCCATCATCGTCATTAGTTGACGCAGTGACGCTTCGGCGACATTCAACCCGGCCTGCAAGAAAAAGCCGCCCTGGAACACGGAGAGGCGGGCAAAGATGCGTTTTTCCTCGTCCGACAACAGCGCCCACGAGTGGAGGAACACGGCGCGCATATTGCGCTGGCGTTCCGGCAAGTCGCGCAAATCGCTATCCAGAAAGTCCAGACTGCGCTCGATCTGCTCGGCGATTTCGCCCGGCGACAGCAGTTCCGTCCACGTCGCGGCCAGTAGGATAGCCAGCGGCATGCCCTGCACAAGCTCACAGATCCGGCCGATCTGCTCCATGTTGGCGCGGTCCGGTATTGGGACACTGTCGGACATCTGCACGGTGTCCGATGGGTGCACTGCGCCCGACGTTTGCCCTGCGCCGTATAGGAAGAGCTGCGCGGCGGGTGAGAGCGCGCCGTTCGCGCCCGCGCAGTCAATGCCAGCCAAGCTGTGGACGGATTCCCCGGTCAGGTGCAGTCGTTCGCGCGATGTGGCAAGGACGGTGACGTCCGGCGCGGCCGCCAACAAATCGTGAACTAGGTCAATGCCGTCGAGCAAGTGCTCGCAGTTGTCCAGGATCAGCAGGGATTGTTTGCTGCGTAAATAGTCAAACAACTGCCGGCGGTACGAGCGAGCGTCCGGTTGGAAGGGAAGGCTGAGCGCCTCTGCAAAGGCCATCTCGATGTCGCGGCTACGGTCGAGAGGCGCGAGTCGTACGAAGTATACGCCGTCGACAAAGGAAGCCAACTGGCGCAGGGCGACCTCGACGGCCAGGCGCGTCTTGCCCATGCCGCCCGCGCCCAGGAGCGTGATGAGGCGCACCTTCGGGTCCGACAGCACGCGACCCAACTCGGCCAGTTCGTGATCCCGGCCAAAGAGAGGCGTGCGTTGCGCCGGCAGGTTGTGCGGAGCAGCTTCACGATCCTCGGCGGCTTCTGTACGGCGTGCGTCGGTCCCCTCCGTATACCCGAACCCGGCAGCAACAAGCAGGGCGTCACGATGCGACGCCAGCCCGAGGATGTCCGCCACGCGCACCACCGTCTCCGCATCTCGCGGGCGTCCGCCGTGGTTGAGCCAGCGACTGATCGTGCTGGGATTGACACCCAGCCGTTGCGCCAGCCAGGAAGGAGACCGGTCCATGCGCGCCAACGCTTCGTCCACGAGGCCGGCGAATTCCGGATAGTAACTCATCAAATCACCCTCTTTGCGCGGCGCGCAATAGACTTGTGCCCTGTGTGCAAAGGTCGCCATCTACCGTATGAGAGTCAGCGGTGAAGGAAGCGGCGATACGGGCGGACGATTCCGCCGCGCCGAAATCATAGAGAACCCGCTGCCCCGTGTCAAGCCCCCGCGTTTTCGTAGCGGGCATGTGCGGACGAGTCAGGAAGGGGGATCGCACCATGCGAAAAAATACGACGTTGGAGTGGGAGACGATGCTGGACGATGCGGAATGGCATCGGGCTGAATCCTTGAGTCGGTTGCTGGCAGACCGCCGGAAGTCTCATAAGCAGCCGCGCATGCGCACGTCTCGGAGCAGACAATTCGCGCTGTTGGCCCTGATGATCGTTGCGGCGGTCGCGGCCGTAGTCTGGTACGAAGCACGGACCGGCGTCGCCGCCATCGAAGCGGAACTCCAGCAGATGGCCGCCGCCGAGACATGGATCGACCGCTCCGGCGACGTAGACGCAGCGCGCAGCCTGGTAGATCCCGAAGTGGATAGCCAATGGCGAGACGACTTCGTGCGACGGGTTGACGCGGCGAGTTCGGCGGCGCCAGGTGCAGAGCCGCACGCAGTGGCAGTGGACAATCTGCGCCTGCGAACCGGCGCAGCCATGGCACAGGTCGTGGTCACGGATGCATCGGGCGCGGCCCTGCGCGAGACGCGATTCTATCGGGAGACTCCAGCGGGCTGGATGCGTACGGAACCACTGGCCGTATTCTGGGGAGCGGAGCGCCTCCTGGAGACAGACTACTTCTCGTTGCAGTACCACCAGATCGACGAGCAAGCAGTGGCGCAGGCCGCCCCTCGTCTGGACGAGATCGCGCGCAGGCTGTACGCCGACCTGGGACTCGCGCTGCCGAACGAGCGGCTTGACGTGGTGGTGGCCCCGCCGTCGTCACAGTCGTTGGGGCTGCCCTATGTGCGGGACGGCCGCGTGGCCGTCCCGTCGCCGGCAAGCATGCAGACACCCGCAAACCTATCAGATGCGGACATTCTGGCGCAACTCGTGACCGAACCGCTGGTGGAATGGGTGTGGCGAGAGGCGCATCGGCAGGCTGTGGCCGCCAATCCGAATGAGTACGGCGAGGTGTCGAGCCCATACTGGCAGCATGTGCGCAGCGGCATCCGCATGTGGCAGACGCTCGCCGGAAGCGAAGCGTCTGTGTACGGCTTCTTGATGATCGCGGACGCGCCATCCGCTGCCACAGCAGCAGAAACGAAACGAGCTGTCGACGTGGACGCTACTGCGCGCCTCTACCCACAGAACGTCTGGCGGAGCTACAGCGGCGCAACAACCGTACAGATCGCCGCCTGGCGCCAAGATGCACGAAGGCAAGAGTCGCTTCGTCCTCTGCCTGGCGGTTCGTGGACATTGGAGCATCTAGCCGGGTACGACGAAGGGGATGCAAACCCGGTCGGGCCCGTGCAAGCCGATTGGATTCGCGTCGTGACGGCCGCCTCCGTGGTCGACTACCTCGTTCACACCTATGGACGAGAGCAGCTTCCGCTCTTCATAGAGGGCATGCGCGCGTATGACAGCTGGCACACGCTGATACCGGAACTATTTGGAATATCGGCCGAGGAGTTCGAGCGCGGCTGGCAAGCGTATGTAGACGATCTGCAATAGGCGCCACCAAGCCGCCCAACATGCGCCGGATGTGTCACGCTCTTGCAGAATCCACGCCGGTCAGAAATTGCAGAATGTCGTCCACCGCCTCCTGTCCGGCCTCATCGAGGAAGTCGTGCCCTGCACCCTCGTACTCGATCAGACGCGCACCAGGGATTTGCTGGGCGATTAGGCGCGAATTCTGTGGCGGGATCAGCACGTCGGCTGAGCCGGCCAGTACTAACGTCCGGCTGTGGATGTCGCACAGTCGATCCAGCACGTCGTGCGTCTCGGCGACGGCGTGCATCTGGCACTCCAGCGCATACTGCGGTGAGGGCGGGTAGGCAGCCTTCTCCTGCAGCATACTCTCCAACAGGTCACGTCGGTCTGTGATGAAACGCTCCGAGTAGAGGATCGGCCATAGGTTGCGGATGTCTTGGGCCGGGTCGCCGCTGCGCGGCGCAAGCAACGTGGCCAGCACGTGGGGCTCAGGAGCGGTGACCTTGTCGGTGGCTGGGCCCGCCGGTACCGTGCAGCCGAGGATCAGGCTGCGCATCCGGTTTGGGTGGCGCAACGCAAAATTCTGCGCGATCATGCCGCCCATGGATGCGCCCATCATATGTGCCGCGTCAACGCCCGCCGCGTCCAGCACCACGGCCGCGTCGTCGGCAAAGTCGGCCATTGAGTACGGCCGGTTGGGCTTGCCACTCCTGCCCGCGCCCCGGTTATCAAAAAGTATCACGCGATGATGCGCGGCCAAACCCTCTATCAGGAACGCAGGCCACCCGGCCAGGCTTGCACCGTACCCGGCAATCAACAGCAAGGGCGATCCCAGGACGCCCCGCGTCTCAAAATAGAGCGCACAATCTTGCGCGTGTGCGTATGGCACTTCACCAGTCCTTCCGTCTTAAGTCTTCCGCCGCGCCGGCCGAGATTCACCCAGAATATAGCGCATCGGCGTAGGGCTGCCAAAGACAGGTTGTCCCCACAGCAAAGGCGTCCGATGAGCCGGCAAATTAGGCTCCGCAGGCGACGCCGCGAGGTCTTCGGCGTGACAGGAGACATCTTGCTGGAACGGTGGGCTACTGATACACTGGCAACCACTGACATAGCGCTCTCCCTGGGACCGGATCGATTGTCGCTGCCGGGTACGCGAGATGTTTCGCCGCTTCATTCAAATCGCATCCGCACCACATCCGGTTGAGTATACGCGCAAAGGAGCACACGCATGCTGATCGGGCTGCCCAAGGAAGTCAAGGATGGAGAAAATCGGGTCGGGCTGACGCCAGGCGCGGTCGACGTGTTGACGCGCCGCGGCCACCGTGTGTTGGTGGAGTCGAACGCGGGGGCCGGCAGCTTTCTCGAAAACGAGGAATACGAAGCCTCCGGCGGCGAGATCGTGCCCGACGCCGCGGACGCATGGGCCGCTGATCTTGTCGTCAAGGTGAAGGAGCCCATTGAGCCCGAATATGGCTTTCTACGCGAGGGACAGATCCTCTTCACCTACCTGCATCTGGCCGCCGACCGCGCCTTGACCGATGTGCTGTTGGAGAGCGGCGTCACCGCCATCGCCTACGAGACTGTCCAGACGCAGGACGGCAAGCTGCCGCTGCTGATGCCCATGAGCGAGGTGGCCGGCCGCATGGCAACGCAGGTGGGGGCGTCCATCCTCGAACGGCATCAGGGCGGGCGAGGCGTCCTGCTGGGCGGCGTGCCCGGCGTTGCGCCGGCGGACGTGACCATCCTCGGCGGCGGCACCGTCGGGGCCAACGCGGCCAAGGTCGCCCTGGGCATGGGCGCACAGGTCTGTGTGCTGGACATCCACCACGACCGGTTGCAATATCTGGACGACATTTTTCTGGGCCGCTTGCAGACGCGGGCCAGCAATGAGTACAACATCGAGCGCGCCGTCTTCGAGGCGGACCTGGTCATCGGCGCCGTGCTGATTCCCGGCGGACGCGCGCCGTGGCTGGTGACGAGAGAGATGTTGCGGGAAATGCGCAACGGGGCCGTCATCGTCGACGTGGCCGTGGACCAGGGCGGCTGCGTGGAGACGAGCCAGCCCACCACGCACAGCAACCCCACCTACGTCATCGACAACGTGGTGCACTACTGCGTCGCCAACATGCCCGGGGCCGTGCCGCGCACCAGCACCTTTGCGCTGGTCAACCAGACCATGTCCTACACGCTGGACCTGGCCAACAACGGTCTCGACGCGGTGCGCGAGCATCCGGATCTGCTGCACGGCCTGAATGTACATCGCGGCCAGTTGACGCACGACCTGGTGGCGGAGGCGTTCGGGCTGCCGTATGTGGACCCGCTGCAATCGCTGCTCAACTGAGCTGCTGGGAGGCTGCGAACTAGCCGGAAGATGGACGTAGCCGTTACGGTGACGTTTCCTTGGGGAATCAGGGCAAACGTGTCGATGATGTCTTCCGCCGCTCGCTGGCAGAGTCCCTTGTCCGTATCGCTGTACGCCTCCGGCGCTTCGACGTCAAAGATATAATAGCCTGCCGAGCCCACGTCGACAGAGTAAGACCAGCGGTTGTCGCCCAAGTCATAGACGGTCCACTCCCTCCCTGCAAGATTGACGGCTGAGAGAGGCCATGCCATTCCGGCTCCACCGGCCCTCAGCCGACAGTCGGGCCCATCCACCAAAGCCAACTTTGGCATAGGACCAAAGACGCTCATCTCCTCTCCTCTACCTCCCAGATCGTAGGGTCGTACCAAATCTCAAAATCATCATGCTCAGGTCCGTAGATGCTTGGATAGACGATGCGTACACGCCCGTCAGCATTGTCTATTCCGCTTTCCGTACCCCTGAGGAGTCAGGCTCGCGGAGAGGTGAGCGGGCTGCGGGCGTGGCGGTTGGCGTTGGCAAGACCAATGGGGAACTGGCTTGTTCCATCAGCCGCTGGTTGTATTCCCGCTCTTTCTCCTCGTATACGCTCGTATCCCGATTTGGGTCTGGTGTCGGGCGCGGTTGTTCGAGCCATTCCCGATGCTGATCCGCC
This sequence comes from uncultured Chloroflexia bacterium, assembly GCA_963752485.1. Lineage (GTDB taxonomy): Bacteria > Chloroflexota > Anaerolineae > Caldilineales > Caldilineaceae > JASGTU01. The sequence goes on along the minus strand of CAVVYP010000001.1, from coordinate 371,421 downwards.
CCTTCGATATCTCGCGAATGCATCACAAGGAGTTGCTCGTAGTGTTGCCGAACCGCATCTGACGTCAGCATTTCAGCCGGATCCTCCCCAGTTTGCAATCTGACATTGAGGGCCGCGCTTGCATCATTCATGACCTGCATCCCGTCCATATACTCTTCGATCGATATGTCCATTGGCGGTTCTTGCGGATACCACAACTCCTTCATTGTGGTCGGTGCATCCGCCCGGAACTCGATGGACTCAACGACCGTGCGCATCAACTCCTCATGCGCTTCGACGAGGGACGAGGTGGTAACCATCAAGACGAGGCGTCCATTTGTGATGTAGAAGCCGTGGCCGCGAGCCGGGCCGCCATACCGGAACGCAGCCTGTTGAGAGTCTCCGCCGGACGTCTTGACGTTCAGTTCCGCCGGTACGATTTCCCTGGATATTTCTGGGCCGAAGCCGAGTGCATAGTATCGCTCCAACCACTCTATCAAGTCTTCATCTTCGGATTTCTCGAACGTCATATATCCGAAAGAAATCATATCGACCTTCTGTCGCACCGGCGGATAGACTGCGAGATTGCCGGGCCCTTCATTTGTCTCTTCCAACCAGTCTGGAGGAGCCCGGAATGAGTATCCGCCTCTGCTGCTAGAATGCATGTTCCAATCGGCGGCCTTCTCCGCCGGTGAATGGCCCGGCTCTGAATCGGCCGGCGCGGATTCGCTGGAATCCGCGCCGGCTGCTTGGGATTCGGCAAAGGCTTGCATGGCGGCTGACTGATTCTCGCGCGTGCGCGCCGCGGGCGAAGAGTGCGACAGTTAGGCTTGCTGCAATGAGAACCATGGCCGAACGTTCGTCGCGTGCGAACGCACCCATACGGTGCAATACGTCACACAATTCGGATGTCATCCTATCCCCTCCGGATATTCTCATTTTGTAGGCTGTAGAATGTTGGGCGCTGCGTAGTTCATCCTCACTGTACAAACGTCGCGCTTTGAGTGTGCGGTTCCTGAGATCTCCCTTGCGAACCGAGAGCGTTCTTTGCATGCAGGGCGATTGCTCTGTGAACTTCACTTCTCTATGTCCGCGGCTTGGCATGTCGCATTCTCTGCCTAATAATAGGCCTGGTAGAATACCGATCGACCCACGCGCCCATTCGAATCTGGATGCTGGGAATGACTGCCCGGCAACTGTTGAATGTGGACACTCGAAACAGTTGCCGAAATGCGGAGCAACCGATATGCCCAAAGAAAACACCGCGCCCATTAGCGGCATGCGCGACTTCCTTCCCCTGGACGTGCTGCGCCGCAACTATGTGATCGACGTCGTGGAGCGCGTCTACCAGAGCTACGGCTTCGAGCCGCTGGAGACGCCGACCATGGAGCGGCTCTCCACGCTGCTGGGCAAGTATGGCGAAGACGAGAAGCTCATCTTCCGCGTGATGAAGCGGGGCGAGAAGCTTACGGCCGCGCTGGGCGACCACCCCACCGAGGACAGCGTCGGCGACGCGGGCATGCGCTATGACCTGACCGTGCCGCTTGCGCGCGTGGTGGCGGAGTATCGCAATGACTTGCCCGCCGTCTTCAAGCGCTACCAGATCCAGCCCGTCTATCGCGCCGACCGGCCGGGCCGAGGCCGCTATCGCGAGTTCTACCAGTGCGACGTGGATGTCGTCGGCTCCACCAGCGAAATCGTGGAGGCGGAGGTGCTCAACGCCGGCGCGCAGGTGATGCAGGAGCTCGGCTTCGGCGGCGAGCAACCCTTTGCCATCCGTCTCAACCACCGTGGAATCCTGCGCGGCCTCATGGAGGCGGCGGGCGTCCCCCCGGCGTTGGAAGACTCCGCGCTGGTCGCCATCGACAAGCTGGACAAAATCGGGATGGACGGCGTGCGCGCGGAGCTGGGTGACCGCGGCATCGACGCCAACAGCGCCGAACGTCTCCTGGAGACCATGACCGACGCGCCGCATGATAACGAGGCGATGCTGGCATGGCTGGAGCGACTGCTGATCGAGACGGAGCAGGGTGCGGCGGGCGTCGAAAGCGTGCGCAAGATTCTCAGCTACTGCCAGTACGGACCCGCTGCGGGCCACCTGCGCGTCGACCCCTACCTCGCCCGTGGCCTGAGCTACTACACCGGCCCCATCTTCGAAGTGGAGTTGCCCGGCTTCGGCATATCCGGCGGCGGCGGTGGACGGTATGATGAACTCATCGGCATGTTCAGCGGCCAGAGCATCCCCGCCTGCGGATTCAGCCTCGGCCTGGAGCGCATCATCTTGCTCATGACGGAGCAAGAGATGTTCCCGCAGAAGCTGGCCGGTCAACCGCAAGTGCTGGTGACGCAGTTCGACGAGAGCACGGTCGAGGCCAGTCTGGCCGTCGCGCAGGCGCTGCGCGGGGCCGGTCTGCGCGTGGACGTCTACCCCGACGCCGGCCGCTATGGCAAGCAGTTCAAGCTGGCCGAAGAGCGTGGCATTCGCTATGCCGTGCTGGTCGGTCCGCGCGAACTGGAAAAGAACATGATCGCGCTCAAAGATTTGGAGACGGGCGAACAGACGGATGTGCCGCAGGCGGCGCTTGCGGAGACACTGCGTGATCTTGCCGGATGAGGCCGGGTGTCATGCCCGAACCCTGGACAAGGGAGCGAAAACACGATGACAAACTATGTCTATATTGCGACTAGCCTGGACGGACACATCGCCACGAGCGAAGGCGGGCTGGACTGGCTCAACGAAGTGCCGAATCCTGAGCAGAGCGATTACGGCTTCGCGGACTTCATGAGCGGAATCGACGCAATTGTCATGGGACGCAACACATTTGAGACGGTCCGCTCGTTCGGTGTCTGGCCCTATGAACGCCCCGTATTCGTCCTCAGCGAAAACCTGCCGGAGATACCGGCCGAGCTTGCCGGCAAGGCGGAACTCGTTGGCGGTGAGGTGCCGGACCTGATCGACGATCTTCGCCGGCGAGGATACCACAATCTGTATGTGGACGGAGGACTGACGATACAAAGCTTCCTGGCGCATGACCTCATCGACGAACTCATTATCACGCGGCTGCCCATCGTGCTTGGATCCGGCATTCCGCTTTTCGGCGAGCTGGACCACAGCTTGCAGTTCCGGCATGCGGGTACCGAAGCCTATGACAACGGGCTCGTCAAGAGCCACTATGTTCGAGCGAAATAATAGCAAGAGCCCCATCAAGCGATAGCTGAAGGAAATCTAGGCATGATTGCGATGAAGTTTGGCGGCACGTCCGTTGGCGATGTGGAGGCATTTGCACAGGTCAGCAAGATCGTGGCTGCCGCAGTAGACAGCGCAGCAGAAGTCAGGCCGGCCCGGCGTGGTCGTGATCACCAGCGCCATGTCCGGCGTCACCAACCTCCTGATCGAGGCGGCGAAGCGTGCAGCCGCCGGCGATGAAACGTTCCACCGTGAGGCAGAGGACGCGCTGCGCGTGAAGCACCAGTCCGTGGCCGGTCAGTTCATCGACGACGGCGCGGAACGCGCCGCTCTGGGCCGCGAGATTGATGAGCGGCTGGATTCGTTTGCCCGCCTGTGCAGCAGCATCGGCGTGCTGGGCGAGTTGACGCAGCGCGGGTTGGACGTCGTCAGCGGCCTGGGCGAACGGCTGAACGCGCCGTTGCTGGCCGCGGTCCTGCGCGCCAACGGCATTCCCGCGGAGGCAATCGACGCCGTGGACCTGGTTGTCACGGACAAGGTATTCGGCGGAGCGGAGCCGATCATGTCGCTGACCAAGATGCGTTGCCGCAAGCGATTGCTGCCGCTGATTGAAGCCGGCGTTGTCCCCGTGGTCACCGGCTTCGTGGGCGCGACCGAAGACGGCATCCCGACTACGCTGGGCCGCGGCGGCTCTGACTATTCCTGCGCCATCGTCGGCGCGGCCCTGGACGTCGATGAGATCCAGATCTGGACCGACGTGAACGGCGTCATGACGGCCGACCCGCGCATGGTGCCCAGCGCGCGCAGCCTCAACCAGTTGAGTTATGAAGAGGTGGCCGAGCTCTCCTATTACGGGGCGAAGGTCATCCACCCCAAGACGGTGACGCCGGCGCTGGATCGAGGCATCCCGCTTGCGCGTGCTGAACACCTTTGAGCCGGAACATCCGGGCACGGCCATCGTCGGCGAGAGCGACAAGAACGCGCAGGGCACGGTCAAGGCCATCACTTCGATTCCCGGCCTCAACATGGTCACCGTGGCCGGGCGCGGCATGATGGGCGTTCCCGGCATCGCCGCGCGCACCTTCCGCAGCGTGGCCGACAGCGAAGCCAACGTGCTGATGATCAGCCAGAGCAGCAGCGAGCAGAGCATCTGCTTCGTCGTGCCGGACGCGTCGGCGGAGACGGTGATCGAGGACCTGAACGAGGAGTTCAAGACTGAGTTGGAGCGCGGCTACATCGACCGCATCTTTGGCCATCCGCAAATTTCGATCATCGCCGTGGTGGGCAGCGGCATGCGCGGCACGCCGGGGCTGGCCGCAGGCATATTCCGGGCCGTCGGCGACAAGAGATCAACGTGATTGCCATTGCCCAGGGCTCCAGTGAAGCCAATGTGAGTCTGGTCGTGGCGGAGAGTGATACGCCCGCCGCAGTCAACGCCATCCACGACATCTTCGATCTGGACAAACCCATACGCGAACGGACCGCAGCGGCGGCAAGCGGATAGAGTAGGGGCGGTTGTTTGCGCAACCGCACGCTGTGCTATAATTGCCAGCCAGATGAAACGGAGGGGAGCCGAGCATCTGATAGATGGCTTGCGCTCCCCGTTTTTTCAAGAGGGCCTGTCGGTCGTGGCGCGTAATGCAGACCACTGACGGGCGCCAGAAAGGGACTGTCGTACGGACAATGCGTGAGGCGCCGGTGATCCTCTTTGGCGTAGGAGGTGTGGGTCGATCCCTGCTGCGGCAAATTTTGGAGCATCGCGGGATGCACGCCATCGAATATGGCCTGCACCTCTCGTTCGCAGCCGTCTGCGACAGCAATGGCGCCGATCGTGGCGCTTGACGGTGAGTTGGAAGACGGGCTGTCTGCCACGAAATCATCGAGTTGAAAGAGAGCGGCGGCCATCTCGTCAGCCATCCGCTCGGCGGCGCGCAGGGCGATTCGTACAGTATCGTCGATATCGCCGGACGCTCCGGCGCCCTCGTCGTGGATTGCAGCGCCAGCGAAGCCACCCTGCCCGGTCTGCTCTACGCGCTAGACTGCGGCTACAAAGTTGTCCTTGCCAACAAGAAGCCGCTCACGGTCGACCAGGACGCCTACGATGCCCTGGCTCGGCCGGGCGATCTCGCCGAGTCGACGCGGCCGCACCGCCATCTGGGCGGCGCACGCTGGGAGGCCACTGTGGGCGCCGGCCTGCCGGTCAACGCCATGCTGGGCAGGCTCGTCGTCCAGCGGCGACGAGGTGCAGCGCATCACCGGCACGTTCAGCGGCACGCTGGGCTACGTCATGAGCGGCCTACAGCATGGCCGCCCTTCAGCGAAATCGTCACGGAAGCCTATGAACAGGGCTACACAGAGCCTGACCCGCGCGATGATCTGAACGGCCTGGACGTGGCGCGCAAGGCGTTGATCCTGGCGCGCGGTCTAGGCTGGCAGTTGGAGCTGACAGACGTAGCTGGTTGCAGGGTCTTTATCCCGCGAGCATGGATGCGCTCAGCGTGCAGGAATTTCTGGCGGAATTGCCCGCGCTGGACGAGGGGTTCCGTGAGCAGGTGGCGCCGCGGATGCGCAGGGGACGATGTTCTGCGCTTTGCCGCCACCGTCGCCGACGGACAGTGCTCGGCCGGTCCGGTGACGGTTCCGAAAGAGAGTCCCTGGGCCGGCTGACCGGTACGGACAATCTGGTCGAGTTCGCCACTCGCTGGTACAATCCAAATCCCCTGGTGATCCAGGGACGGGGCGCAGGCGTCGACGCCACGGCCGCCGGCGTGCTCAGCGACATGATTGAGCTTGCGTATTCGCTGACTGAAGCAGCCGTGGGTGCTGATTGTGCCGCAATCGGCTGAGCAGGCGGCAGTTACATGCCAGAAAACTGAAATCATTGAGTCTGTTACGGAGAAACGATAATGGGGCAAGAGAAGGTGAAAGTCGGCGTGTTGGGCGCAACGGGCGCAGTGGGCCAGCGCTTTGTGCAGATGTTACAGGGACATCCCTGGTTCGAGATCACGGCCCTGTGCGCGTCCGACCGCAACGCAGGCAAACGCTATGAAGACGGCTGCAACTGGAACCTGCGCGGCGACATGCCGGACCATCTGCGCGACTGTCATCCTGCAGCCATGTGAACCCGGCATCGACTGCGAGCTCGTGTTCAGCGCCCTGCCGTCCAGCAGCGCCGGCGAAATCGAAGAGAGAGTTTGCCGCGGCAGGCTATGCCGTATGCAGCAATGCGCAGCAACCATCGCTACGACGCGGATGTGCCGCTGCTGATCCCGGAGGTAAATCCGGAGCATCTGGGCCTGCTCGAGATCCAGAAGCGCAACCGGGGCTGGGACGGCTTCATCGCCACGAATCCCAACTGCAGCACGACGCACCTGGTAAGCGCGCTGCATCCGCTGCACGCAGCGCTTTGGCGTGCAGAAGGTCTTCGTCGTCACCATGCAGGCCATCAGCGGCGCAGGGTATCCGGGCGTCAGCAGCATGGATATCCTGGACAATGTAGTTCCCTACATCGCCGGCGAAGAGGAGAAGATGGAGGAAAAGGAGCCGCAGAAGCTGCTGGGCCTGTTCGACGGTGAGACCGTGCGATATGCCGACATCGTGGTCAGCGCCCAGTGCAATCGGGTTCCGGTTCGGAATGGACATTTGGAGGCCGTCAGCGTAGAATTTCGCGCGAAACCAAGTCTGGACGAAATCCTGCAGGCTTGGACGGACTACACGCCGCTTGCGCAACAGCTGGGGCTGCCCAGCGCACCCAATCCGGCCATCATCTACGAGGATGCGCCGGACCGCCCGCAGCCCCGGCTCGACCGCATGGCCGGCTCTGTGCCGGGAATGGCGACAGTTGTAGGCCGTCTGCGTCCGGATCCGATGTTTGACTTCAAGTTCGTGGCGTTGGGGCACAACACGATTCGAGGAGCGGCCGGCGGCAGCCTGCTGAATGCCGAACTGATCGTCGCCCAGGGCTATTTGGGGCGAAAGGCCGCCGAGTTGGCGCAATCGTTGCAGGCGGCGTAGTCTCGGACGACAGTGAATTCTCGCAAACGCAGCGATCTGTGGTAAGTACGTCGACGATGCCCGCACGACCGAAGCATCGGTCGACTTTCCAAAGAGCCGCGTTCGGTACCAACACAAAGAACAATGGAGTTCATGACATCCGTGAGCGATAGGGGGACAATGTGAGTACAGCGTCATCAGTCAGTGTTCCGTCAGCCGGGAGATGAACCGCGATGAGACCGGAAATGAAGAATTTTCGGACGGGCGGCGCTGTCTGACTATTTCGGAGATTTCGTGATCTATCGCAACCTGGAGCCGCTGGATCGGCGCATTCCCGGACTGAAGACAGCCTACTATCGCATGGGTCTTCCCGATGAACATATCCCCCGCAAGCTCGATGCCGACTACGCCAAGGCCGCCGTTTGGCTCGCCAAGCAAGGCCAGCGCCTTCGCGGCGAGGGCGTTGAATTGAGCGAACTCGTCTTCATCGGCGACACGCTGCACAACGATGGGCAAGCGTACACCAACATGATCGAAGTCAGCGGCTGGGCGGGCAGCTGCGCCATCGGCCGCGCTTGCCCCGACGAAGACCTCGTCGTCGACATTGACGAGGACGAGGCCGTCTACTGCGTCAACCGCTGGTGCGCACTGGGCGAATGGGTACAGTGGACGCTGGAGCGGGGACTGCACCTGGATAACCGCACGGTCGCCGTATCGACATCGACAAGACCGCGCTCGGCGCGAAAGGTCGCAACGATCGTGTGATCAATGCCGCGCGGCTGGAAGGCATCTACCGCACGATGGTGGATGTGCTGGGCGACGACTTCGACCGCGAGGCCTTCGAGAAGGAATACGCGGAGCTGAATCGGGCGCGCTACCACTTCCTGACCGCCGACAACCAGGATTACCTGGCCTATATCTGTCTGGTGCTGAATGCCGACCTCGTCAGCTTTGAGGAGATCCTCCAGGAAGTAGCGGACGGCAGCCTGGCCAACTTCGAGCAGTTCCTGCGCTGGGTGGACAGCCGCGTCAAGATCAACCCGGCGCCGGCGAAGCCATGCGCCAGACGCATGAAGCTGTGCTGGCAAGCGTACGCACGGGCGATCCGACGCCGTTCAAGCACTTCCGCCGCCAGGAATTCGTGGCGACCGATCGCGCGCATGGGCAACGTGTCCGACGACGCACCCATCGAGACAATGCTGGACGAAGAGATCACGCTGACCAATGAGGTTGCCGAACTGGCTGCCTGGCTGGCGGAGCGAGGATGCCTGCTCATCTGCCTTAGCGACAAGCCGGACGAGGCATCCGTGCCGGATCCGTCGCGTCTCGCCGGACTTGCCGCCGGTGCACCGGGCGCAGACCCACCTGGTCGGAACCAGTATCCGCAGCACGCTGGACGCGCTAGGATAAGCTAGCAGCGAACCGCCGGCTGCAAGCGATCGTTCTTACTGACGGAAGTTCGCGGCAGGCGTAAAGTGAAGAGCAACGCAGGTGATCGTCACCGGATGCGGGCGATGCTACTGACAGACTGATGGTAGGCACAAGTGCCAAGTACTATCAGCGATGATTGCGTGGCGGTATCGTGAATTGCTCGGCGAGTCGCATATCTTGGAGAATCATGGCGCAGGATAACAGACGAGTCGCCGAAGCGCCCGAGTAGACTCGGGCTCGTGATCAAGGCAAAGACCAACAACGGCGATGCAGAAAGGCCCAGAGCCTGCCTGCCCGGAGGACCAGGCAACTTCGGCCGCTATTGGTTTTGGCTTGTCCTGATCGGGCTGGTCGTGATCGGCTCGCGCTTTCTGATCAGCAAGCCGACGGACACGTCGAATCTGGTTGGGCTGAACGAGATCGCCCAGAAGGCTGAAGCCGGCGATCATCAGCAAGATCACCGTTCAGGGCGACGCTGATCACAGTAGAGCAGACCGAGGGAGATCCCCTGCGCGGGCGCAAGGAGAACGGCACAAGCCTGCTGGAAACGCTCAAGGCGCTGGGCGTCAGCGAGGACAACCTCGAAGAATTGCCCATAGTCGTTGAGAACGCGCCGAACAGCGGACTGCATCATCAACTGGCTGATCATGCTGCTGCCCATGATCCTGATCTTCGGCTTCTTCATCTTCATCATGCGCCAGGCGGGCGGCGGAGGGCAGAACCGCGCCATGCAGTTCGGCCGCAGCCGCGCACGCAAGCTCGACAACGCCGACCGGCCCACCGTCACCTTTGCCGACGTCGCGGGCTCAGACGAGGCCAAGGAAGAACTGGCCGAGGTTGTCGAATTCCTGCGTGAACCGCAGAAGTTTGCCGCGCTGGGCGCGCGCATCCCCAAGGGCGTGCTGATGGTCGGCTCGCCCGGCACGGGCAAGACGTTGCTGGCCAAGGCCGTGGCCGGCGAGGCGGGCGTGCCCTTCTTCAGCAGCTCCGGCTCCGAATTTGTCGAGATGTTTGTCGGCGTCGGCGCCAGCCGTGTGCGCGACATGTTCGATCAGGCCAAGAAGAACTCGCCCTGCATCATCTTCATCGACGAAATTGACGCCGTCGGCCGCCACCGCGGGGCCGGCATGGGCGGCGGCAACGACGAGCGCGAGCAGACGCTCAACCAGATCCTGGTCGAGATGGACGGCTTCGACAGCGACACCAACATCGTCATTGTAGCGGCCACCAACCGCCCCGATATCCTCGACCCGGCGTTGTTGCGGCCCGGTCGCTTTGACCGCAAGGTGGTCGTGGACCGGCCGGACCAGCGCGGCCGGGAAGAGATCCTGCTCGTGCATACACGCGGCAAACCCATCGGGCCCGACGTAGACCTGAGACGTTATCGCCGCACAGACGCCGGGCATGGTCGGCGCAGACCTGGAGAACCTGGTCAATGAGTCGGCCATCCTTGCGGCGCGGCGCGACAAGCGCACCATCGGCATGGACGAAATGGTGGAATCCATCGAACGGGTCATGGCGGGGCCGGCGCGGCGCAGCCGTGTCCTCTCCGAAGAGGACCGCAAGGTCGTCGCCTACCATGAGTCCGGTCACGCCATCGTGATGGAGAACCTGGAACACGCCGACGCCGTCGGCAAGATCACGATCGTCAGCCGCGGCCAGGCCCTCGGCTATGTCATGCCTCTGCCCGCGGATGACCGCACGCTCAAGAGCAAGGCCGAGTATCAGGATGAGTTGACCGGCCTGCTGGGCGGCCGCGTCGCAGAGGAGTTGATCTTCGACGAACCGTCCACCGGCGCGACCAACGACCTGGAGCGCGTGACGAAACTGGCCAAAGCGATGGTCACCCGCTACGGCATGAGCGACGTCATCGGCCCCATGCAGCTTCAGCACGCGGACGCAAATCCGTTCATGGGCATGGACTTCGGCGAGCGGCGCAACTACAGCGAGGATGTCGCCCGCGCGATCGACAGCGAAGTGCGTCGCCTCGTCGACGACGCCTATGTCCGGGCCCGTCAGATTCTGCTGGAGAATCGGGACAAGCTGGTGCTGCTGGCGGAGACGCTGCTCGAACGCGAAGTGCTGGACCGCAAGGACTTCCTGATACTGATCGACGACCCCGTCAACGCCTAGCGTTCGTCCGCGCTGCGCAGCGAACCTATCAAGAACCGGGCGCTGATCGATGCTGATTGAACTGATTACCGCAGATCTAGTATCTGTGGGCAATCAGTCGGATCAGTGAAGACCAGCGTCCTCTTCATTTGCCAACGCCACCGCAATCTCCGCTGCGGCCCGTGCGTTGTTCTTCAGCAGCGCAACGTTCGCGTGCAGGCTCCGCTCGCCACTCAGCTCAACGATGCGCGCTAACAAATATGGCGTCACCTCAGCGGAGCGCAGCCCCTTCTCTGCTGCCTCGTCCACTGCCTGCTCGATCATCGGTTCGATCTCCGGCGCAGGGATCTCGTCCTCGGGCGCAATCGGCACCGTGACGAGTAATCCGCCGGGTAGACCCAGTTCCTGCTTGGCGCGCCACAGCGCCGCCACCTCCGCCGCGGAATCGCAGCGGACGTCCAGCGTCAACCCGCTGCTGCGGCTGTAGAAGGCCGGGAACTCGTCCGTGCCCAATCCCACCACCGTAACGCCGTACGTCTCCAGGTATTCCAGCGTAGCGGGCAGGTCGAGGATGGCCTTCGCCCCCGCACAGACTACGATCACCGGCGTCTGCGCAAGCTCCTGCAGGTCGGCGCTGATGTCGCTGCCGAGGCTGGCGTTCGCGCTCGCCCCGCGGCCGCGATGCACGCCGCCGATGCCGCCGGTGGCAAAGACTTCGATGCCGGCGCGGTGCGCGATCCACATGGTCGCGGCAACGGTAGTCGCACCGTCCAACTTGCGCGCCACCGCGATGGGCAGGTCGCGCCGGCTGACTTTGCGCACGTTCGCCGCCGTGGCCAGGTGCATAATCTGCGCGTCGTCCAGTCCCGCGACAAGCTCGCCCCCAATGATGCCGGCGGTGCGCGGCTCCGCCCCGTGGTTGCGCACCACGGCCTCCATGTCCCGCGCCAGCGCCAGGTTCTGCGGATACGGGCAGGCCATGCGAGATGACCGTGGACTCCAGCGCGACGACCGGTACAGCGCTCACGAGGCATCCTCCAGTTCGTCGCGCACACGGGCCACCGCGTACGCCAGCAGTTCCTGCAGGCGCTCCGGCGACACGCCGCCGCCCTGCGCAAAGTCGGGCCGTCCGCCGCCGCCGCCGCCAAACTCGCTGAGCGAGGCGCGCAACAGGTTCCCGGCGTGAACAGACGCACCCTCGGCACGTGCGAACACGACCGTCGCCTTGCCCCCGTGCGTACTGCCCAGCAGGGCGACCACGCCCTCGTGTTCCGCCAGCAAGTTCGCCAGCGTCTTCACAGCGGCCGCGTCCAGATCATCGAAGCTGCGCGCCACGACGCGACATCCGCCCAACATATCTGCCGACTGCAACAGATCCTCGGCCGCCATACTGAGACGCACTGTCTGCAACTCGGCCAGCTCGCGCTGCATCCCCCTCAGACGTTCCATATCGCGCGCTACGAGCGCGGGGGCCTGCCCGATCTCGGTGTCATAGAGCGCGGCCACCTCGGTGATCAGCTCGTGCTTGCGCGCGTAGTCATCCACGGCGCGTTGACCGCACAGGAAGCTGATGCGCGCCTGCCCGCGCATACGCGCCTGGCGTACAAACTTGACCGGGCCGATCTCGGCTGTGGTGCGCACATGCGTCCCGCCGCAGGCCGACCAGTCCGCGCCTTCGATTTCGACAATTCGTATCTGGCCGCTCACCTTGGGTGGTCGACGCAGCGGCACGCGGTCGATTTCGCTCTCGTCCACGAAATAGGCGGTGATTGGCAGGGCGCGGAAGACCTGCTCGTTGACCAGCGCCTCTGCGCGCACCAGTTCGTCCGGCGTGACGCCGGCCGTGTCCAGGTCGAGGGTGGACTCCGCGTCTCCGAAGTGCACGGAGATGGTCTCGTAGCCGAAAAGCCTGTCAAACGCCTGCGAGATCAGGTGCTGGCCGGAGTGCTGCTGCATGTGGTCGAATCGCCGTGGCCAGTCGATCTCCCCATGCACGGTCTGGCCGACAAGTGAGGGGTCCGCCGGCTGCTCCAGCACATGGTAGACGACACCGTCCGCCGCCACCACGTCCACCACAGAGAGACCGGCCAGCGTCCCCGTGTCGTACGGCTGCCCGCCGGACGTAGGATAGAAGCATGTGCGGTCCAGCACCAGCGCCGGCCGCCCGTCCTGCTCCGTCGCCGCTTGGACCACAGCGTCGAGTTCGACACAATAGGAATCGGTGTAATACAGTCGTTCAGTCATCATTGGCAGATCGGTTCAAAGTGCAAGGTTCAAGGACCTCAGGCGCTACTCGCCACGGCGGCTAGATTCCGGCGGCAATGTGCGATGAAAGACCTTGAACCTTGAACTGGTCTCACTTGTCCCAACGCTTGTCCGGCTGCCAGAATCCCAGCTTCGGAGTATTCCACTCCTCCGTCGGCTCGAACAGCCCCGGGAAGCGCAGGTTGGCTTCGATGCCTTCGTAGTTCAGGTCCACGCCCAGGCCCGGCGCGTCCGGCACCGTGATATAGCCGTCTTCCATGTAATTCTCCGGCAACCCCGTCACCAGGTCGGGCCAGAAGGGCAGGTCGAGACCATGATGCTCGAGCGCCACGAAGCTCGAGATGGCCGCTGCAGTGTGGACATTTGCCATGAACGCGATGGGCGAACCCGCGAAGTGCAGCGCCGTGGGCATGCCGTAGCGCTCCGCGTAGTCGGCAATCTTCTTCGTCTCCAACATCCCGCCGGAAGTCAACAGGTCCGGATGCACGATGTCGATGGCGCGCTTCTCGATCCACTCGCGGAAACCGTCCCACAGGTAGATGTTCTCGCCCGCGGCAATGGGCACACCGACGGCATCGGTGACGCGCTTGTGGCCGTCCACGTCCCACCAGTGCATGGGATCCTCCATCCACGCCAACCCGTATGGTTCCAGCATGTTGGCCAGGCGGATTACCTCTTTGGCCGTCATCATGCCGTGACCGTAGTGGTCGGTGCAGAGCGATATGTCCCAGCCGACGGTCTCGCGCACAGCAGCGACGACTTCCTCGGCGCGGGCCAGACCCTTGTCCGTAGTAGCGCTGGCCGAAGCCAGTGCCGGGCGCGGTGGCCGCGGGTCATTGCTGATATATTCGTACTTGGTGGCCTGGCCGATGGTGCCGCCGGGCGTCTCCTCGAAGAGCGCGGGCAGGATGTCAAACTTGATGAACGTGAGGCCCAGCGCCATGCGCCCCTTGATGCGCTCCACATAGCCTTCGGGCGTGGCCTCTGCCGGCGCAGGCGTATCCGCATAGATGCGCACCTTATCCCGATACTTGCCGCCCAGAAACTGGTAGCAGGGCACGCCATAGACCTTGCCCACCAGGTCCCACAGCGCGATCTCGATACCGGAGACGCCGCCGCCTTCGCGTCCCCAGTTGCCGAACTTCTTGATGGCGCGGAAGATCATGTCCACGTTGCACGGGTTCTGGCCCAGGAGCATGCTCTTGAACTGCAGCGCGTTCTCCTTGTGCCCCGCATCGCGCACTTCGCCGATGCCGTATACGCCCTGATTCGTATCGATGCGCAGGATCGGATAGTCATAGTTGCTGGAGACGACAGCCAGGCGCATATCGGTGATCTTGAGATCCGACGGTCTCGAATTCGTATTGACCGCGTTTTCGATCCGTCCCATGCGTTCCTGGTCTTCGGATGTGCTGGACACGGGCGTTCCTTTCTGTAGGCAAGCAAGAGTGATTGTGAATGTGCCGGTTGGAATGTTTGTGCTGAACAGCACCGTTGATCCGGCACATTATCGCATACGCCGGCGAGTGCGGCGAAACCCTGCCCACACATGAGATCGGTGACAGGTCCGCCAATTCTCAGTGTAGGCCGAACCCTTCGCGTGCGCTGAGACGTCTCCTTAGTTGTAGGGGATCCACAGAACCTCGGATCGTGGGTTGGCATTTCACCCGCACTGCGTTATATTTCGCAGTATATTTTGCCGTATAGTCTATAGCATCCAAACAGGACTGACGACAGGAGGAGCCACTCCCATGACACGTATACTAAGCAGTCTTGTATTCGCCGCGAGCTTGGCAGTGGCGCTCATGGCGGGGTTGACCGCGTCAGTCGTCTGGACCGGACACGCAGCCGCGCAGGAGCCGGAGCCGCCTGCCGCGCTTGGCCTGGACGTGACCATCGAGACCGCGGATGGCGAGGTGATCACCCTGCCGCTGCAGATCGACGACGAGACCTTCGCTGCACTCACGGAGCTGGCTCCGGCTGTCGCAGTCATGGACGCCGTGGGCCAACTTGCCGGCCGCGAACTGATGACCATCACCGTGGTCGCGCCCGCCGTCTTTACGCCCGTGGCTTCTATGCTTCTCATCGAGCCCATCGAACTGCCTGCGCCGCCTCTCGGCGCTTCCGTCGCCGCCACCGCGACGGAAGCAACCACCGCCGCAGTTGAATCCCCAGTTGCGGCCACTGAAACGGCAACAGAGACAGCCGCGAGCGAGACGCCGACCGACACGGTAGCCGTCGAAGTCCCGACCGTCGCAGAGGTCGCACCGCCCGTCGTCACCGCCGCCGCCAACCTGCGTAGCGGACCCACGACCAACGCCGACGTCGTCGGCCAGATCGCCGCCGACACGGTCGTCACCCTCACCGGGCGCAACTCCGACGGCTCCTGGTTCCAAATCGACGACGGTTCCTGGGTCGTCGGCTTTGTGGTGCAAAACGCCCCTGCTGGTCTGCCCATCGTCCTGGACGGAGCGACCACGGTCCGCGAAACGATCCCCGCCACCGTTACCGGCGGCGCGGTCGTGTTCCGCGCCGGGCCCGGCCAGACCGACGAATCCCTGGGCGCGTATGAAGAGGGCGTCGTCACCGCTGTGCTCAGCCGTGCGCCCGACGGAGACTGGCTCGAAGTGTTGGCGCCCGACGGCGCGATCGGTTGGATGTCCAGCGAGTTCCTGGACGTCGTCGACACGCTTGAAGGACTGCCGACCGTCATCAGCTCCGTAGGCAGCGCCATTACCGGCCAAGTCGTGGACGCCGCCGGTGAGGGCATCGGCGACATCGTGGTCTCCGCGACACCGGCCGGCGGCCGCTCCGTATCGCGCGTCGACGCCACGACCGCGTCCGATGGCGCCTTTTCGCTCTATATGACGCCAGGCGGGACTGTCGAATGGACGGTGCAAATTGCCGGCGTGGGCTGCGATAGCCGCATCGTCAATGACCGCTGCCAGCTCTTCGGCTATTTCGCCGCAATCCCCGCGGCCGACGTCACCTTGCCTTCAGAGGATCCGGTGACGTTGGTCTACGAGGACGCCACCAGCTTCATCGCAGGCACCGTGCTCGACGCCGGCGGTGAACCTGTGAGCGACGGCGTGCGCGTCAGCGCCGAGCGCGAAGACGGCGCTCGCACAGCCGGGCTGACCTCCTCGACAGGCAAATTCGTGCTTCCTGCCGCCGCCGGCCTGTGGACCGTAGCCACCGAGAACGGCCCCAGCCTCGAAGTCGAAGTCCCCGACAAGAGCGCGCCGGAGCCGGTCGATCTGCCGTTGGAGTGAGTGCCGGTTGCCCGTCGTTCACGTCTCCCGGCGTGGCTGGATTACAGGGTGAATGGGTGAACACGTCGATGCGCTGTCCTGGCGCACGTTCGCCCGTCACCCGCGGCATCTGGCGAAGTATAGAATCCGCCGGCAGGGACGCCGATCAATTCCACAGTTGAAAATCGGTGAAACGAATTGCCGCGCCGTCCGGGTAGGGCGCATGGTAGATCGTACGGTCCGGAAAGCCGATACAGTGCAGGCCGATCTGCTCGCCCTCCGCGGTCGGGAAATCCACTTGGCCCACAAGATACCATAGGTCCCCATCCGCACTACATAGCGCGCGCACCCCATTGGCGGAACGCTCCATGCGCAACGTGACCGGCTCGTCGACCAGCCGCCCGCGGCCGATCACCACATCCACATCGTCGATACAGCCCTCCAGCGACATCTCGTCCTGCGCGCGCACGCCGATGCTGAGGCGCAGATAGTTGTGCTTATCCTGCCAAAGCAGGATGCCGCCAATGCCGGGGCGATCCGTGCACGCCGGCTCACATGTGACCTGCACTGCAAAATCGCCGTCCACTTCACGCATCATACGCGGCGCGTTGAGCAGCGGATAAAACAGATCGCGGGCGACCGGCGACCATACGGTCAGCCCGTCACCGATCTCAAACGAACAGCCGCCGTCCGGATCGCACCACATCCACTCAGGCGACAGCTCTCCGTCGAATAGCTCCTGCACGATCTGATTGCCAAACAGGTTCTCGAGTTCGCCGTCCTCCAGATGCCACTGCTTGAACACTGCCGTTTCGGCGGCCGGATGTTCGGCGCGGTAGTCCTTGCAGAAGGCTCGGAACGCGTCCGCCTCGTCGAGCGCACATTCCAGCCCATAGAGGGCGTTGGCAAAGAACGAGTTCACCATCAGATACCATTTACGCAACCTATGGGGAAGACTATCCGGATCCTCCATTGCCTGCAACGCGCCGGTGAAGCGCTCCACGGCCAGGGATTGATTGCCGCTTCCCAGTTCTACGAAGCCGAGCAGCACCAGGGCCTCTGCTGGATTCTGCTGACGCAATTCGATTTGTTGCAACGCTTCCTGCAGTACATCGCTTGCCGCGTCCAGTTTGTGCTGGGCCAGGCAGCTCGACGCCAACTTCAGCAGAACGTCAGGAATGTGCTCGTCGTTTAGTTTATAGGTGGTCGGCAAGGCAGCACGCAACAGGGTCTCGGCCTGGCTGGAATCACCATAGTCGCCCGAATATCTCGGCCACGCTGATGTCAGCCCAGTTTACGCGTTTGGTGTCTCCTACACGCGCAAACAGCGAACTGGATTCTTGCATTACGTCTATGGCCTCATGTGGCTTGGCTCCGCGGAAGAACAAAGAATAGCTATGTACCCACATGTGCTCTGCCAACGCCCAATCAACATGATAGAGCCGTGCCTGTCGCTCCGCATGCTCCCGCCAGTAGTCAGCCTCGTCAAGATCTCTCCGCCACCAGCATCCTTCGATGACACAACCGTAACAGACGCGGAACTCCTCGGTATACGGCAGTCGTCGCAACAATCCAGCGAGAAGACCGACCGTCTGCTGGAATCGATCTTCATCGCCACCGTACTGATATCCAAAGGCGATGATTCCGTACATCATCGCCGCCTCGGCCGACTCCCGTTCGTCCGCAGGCAGCATGGCCAGGCCGTCCAGCCCAAGCTGAAGCATTTCTGCATAGCGTACGTTCCAGTTCATGAGCAGATCGCCCAGCCACCAATGCAGCCGCACCACCTCCTTGACCGGTAGATTCTTCTCCTTGCCCCAAGCGATGGACTGCCGCAGGTACACCTCCGCGTCATCGTAGCGGCTGGAGCGCATGAGCGTCTTGCCCAGCTCCGCCAGCGCACGGAATCGCCACGCCGTCACCCGGTCGTCCATCGCCAACTCGTCGATGCGCACGAGCGCGCGCTGATAATGCGCTACGGCCTCGTCCACCAGATAGGCGCGTGCGGCCTTGTCACCGGCGCGCAACAGGTATTCTATTGCCTTGTCGCCGGCGTCGCTGCGGTCATAGTGGTAGGCGAGCTGGTCGACTACCTCATCCATCTCACCGCCATAGAGCGTCTCCAATGCAGCCCCGACCTGTTTATGCAATGCGGAGCGATGCTTACCTGGGATGGTGTGGTAGACAGCCTCCTGTGCCAGCACGTGCCGGAATGAGTAGACTACCTCCGGCACTGTACGCTCCGGGTAGATGAAGGCGCGCTCCTCCAGCGCATCGAGAGCGTCGACCAGGTCTGGTTCCTGCGCCAGCGCCAAGGACAAGACCCGCTCTGTGAACAGTCGACCGATGACGGCCGCGTGCTGGAGGGCCTGTTTGTGCGCCGCGTCCAGCCGATCATAGCGGGCCAGGATCACGCTCTGCACGCGCGCGGGCACGCGCATCGTCTCTATCTCTTGCCGCGCCCGCCACACCTCGCCGTCGCAGTAAAGGAGGTCCGCCTCGATCAGGTCATGAATCACCTCCTCCAGGAAGAAGGGGTTGCCTTGGCACGCGTCGAGAATACGCGTTTTCGTTCGGGCGTCGAGCCCCTCCACTCGCAGCAGAGCCTCCGCCACCGCGCGGCTCTGGTCGGGCGTCAACTCGCGCAGGCGGATCTCGGTCAAAGGCGGCAGGGCATGTCCGCCCCGCGATCAATGCCAACCTGTCCTGCTCGAGCGCAGCCTCCGGCCGGTAGACGCAGAGCAACAACAGCGGCATGTCCGCCAGCGTCTCCATGAAATAGGCGGCAAGGTCCAGGGAGAGCGGATCGGCCCAGTGCAGGTCCTCCAGCACAAGCACCAGGGGCTGTCGCTGCGCCATCCCCGCCGCGAAATTGCGCAGCGTCTCAAACGTCTGATATCGAATCTGTTCCGGCCGCGCGTGTTGTAGCCGCTCGTCCCATTCGTTGCCGAAGCGCAGGGACAGTAGCCGGCCTAGGATGGGACCCATGACGCCAATCTGCTCGGGCGTGAGCCGTTTCTCGTCTGACGAGGGCGTCCAGCGTGGACGCCACCTGACGGGCGCGTTCATGCTCCGGCGTGTTCGGCATCCAGCCAAAACTGGTCTGCAATATGTCTACGAAGGGCCAGTAGGCGACGGACCGCATCATCTCCTGGCAGCGTCCCTCCAGCCACAGAAGATCGGACGGATCCCCCCCAACGCGGCCGTGTTCAACTCGGCCACCAACCGCGATTTGCCCAATCCGGCCTCGCCCACGACGGTCACCAGTTGGCCCTCGCCCCGGCGCGCCTTCTCCAGAGCATCCCGCAGCTTGGCGATTTCCTCGTCGCGCCCGATCAAGGGCGCTCGCAGGCTGCCGATGCCGCGAGACTTGACCGCGTGCCGGCGCGGTCGCAGCGCCTCGTATGCCGTCATCGCATCGCTCCGGCCGCGTCCTGCGACGGCGTGGGGCGCAAAGCGAAACGCCTGCTCTGTCTGGTAACGGGTCTCTGCGCCGGCCAGGACGCTACCGCGTGGCGCCTGCCCCTTGAGCCGGTTCGCCAGATTGACGGTGGGACCAGTAATGGAGACGCGCCCGTCGCGTTCAGCGTGGCCGACGTAGACCATGCCCGTGCTGACGCCGGCGGTCACCGCCAGTTCCTGCCTACGAGCCGTCTCCTGCAGGGCGAGCGCGGCGTGCAATGCGCGTTCGCCGTCGTCCTCATGCAGAGTTGGCAGACCGAAGATCGCTTGCAACCCGCTGTCGTGCCTGTGCGCGAGGGTCGCCTCGTAGCGTTCCAGCATCGCGTGCGTGTCCTGCAGAAAGGCGGCGATGCGCCCGGCAATCTCATCGGGTCGCCGGTCCCAGTCCTCTTCGTCCGCCGCGTCTACATCCAGTACCAGCACCGTCGCCATGCGCACTTCGTCCCGCGGGGCAGGTTCGTCGATGGGCGTCACCGGCTGCCTGGCCTGCAGGCGCTGGGCGCCTTGCACTGCGTCAGGTGCAGACGTCCGCAGCGTGCGGATCGATTCGTAGAGGTCGTTCGTATCGGCGTCCGGCGCCACCCCCATCTCCGCGTCCAGCGTGTAAACGCAGAGCTCGTACTGGCGCAGCGCTGCGGACCGTTGACCCGCGGCGGCATAGACACGCATGAGCGCGCGGTGCGCAGGCTCGTGCAGCGGGTCGAGCGAAATCCAGCGGCGAGCGTAGGGGATGGCTGCGGCAGGGTCGCCCCGGCCGCTATACAGGCCGACGAGCCGCTCCAGCGCAGAGGCCAACTCCTGGCGCAGTGACTCGGTTTGGAAGAACTGCCAGTCGTCGAATTCGGGGCAGTCGGAGAGGGTGAACCCGGCCAAGAAATCGTCCCGATACAGCTCGACCGCGGACTCCAGTCGCTCCTGGCAGGCGGGGCATACTTCCTGCACTGCATGCCCGTGCGTACGGCACGCGCCCAGTTCCTGCTCAAAGCAACGCAGGTCGAACCAGAGATCCCCGTCCGCATGGAGCCCGACCGCCTCGCCCTCTGTCAGCAACCAGCCGTCGCCGATGGCGCCGGTCAACTCGGATAACCGTCGTCGGAGGGCGGCGCGCGCCTGGCGCTGTCCGCTGTCGGGCCACAACAGCGTCGCCAGCACATCGCGCGAATGCACTGCGCTCCGACGCGGCCAGGTAGATCAGCAGCGCCAGGGCTTTCTTAGGTTTGACGGCGACGCGCTCGTTGTCCAGCCGGACCTCCGGCGAGCCAAGCGCCGAGATCTGCAAAGAAGGCATCGGGAACCCCCTTGTGCCCATTATACGCGGCAAATGGTGCGAATTCAATGGCGAAATACGAGTCAAGTGAACTGCTGGCGTAGTGCGAACCGGCTGCGTCACCCGTGGATTGGCGCGGACGCGGCAACGGTAGCGACCAGCCCACGCACGCAAACTGCGCATATCCCACGCCCAGGACGCTGCTCAGGACGCGATGCCGGACGTTCTCAGGACGCCGGGCCGGTAAAGTGCAGTCAGGAGCAGGGAAACAGCGGTCAGCAACACGGACCGCCTCACAAATCCAGAAAGGAAGGGCACTATGAAGCGGTTGCACAAACGTACTATCCGGATGAGCATTTTAGGTGCAGTAATTCTGTTATCGCTGATGGTTGCAGCGCCGGTTGCAGCGCAGGGCGGTACGGGACCGGAGTCGGTTGAGAACACGTGGGGCATCACCACGTACATTAGAGAACAGCTTGACGCGGCGCGGCCTGGCGCACGGGACGCTACTGTGGTCATGGTGGCGCAAGCCAGGTTTGAACAGATCGGCAATGCCTCGGAACTGGCCGAATTTCAGGCGACGCTGCCGCACACCGGGCCGCCCGCAAATCCGTCGCTGCCTCGTATTGCTGTCATGTCGTCAGCAGCGTACGAACAGATCGCAAACCGGCAAGAGGTCGCGAACTACCAGGCGCAACTCTATGACAAGCCGCTGCCGGTAGGCAGTCCCGAAGTATGCATCGCAGTCACGTCAGCCACGCAGTTCGAGCAGATCGACAACCGCGTCCAGTTGGCAGACTACCAGGCCCACGTAATGGACAACTGGCTGCCGGCAAAGAGCCCGATGGTACGCATCGTGGTGATGCCGGCCCGGAACTTCGATCAGATCGCTGGCCAGCAGCAGTTGGCGGTCCAAGAGGCAGAGATCATGGCGGGTCCCCTACCGCTAGCCGGTTCCGGCCAGCGCATCGCCGTCATCGCCCCGGACATACTCAACTAGCCCGAATAGCGCCAGTCAGGGAGCAGAACAACAGGGCCCACCGGCATTGTCCGGTGGGCCTTGATTTTGAAATCTCGGTGTGTCGCGAAGGGTGATTTGGCGCGCCTGTTCTACGCCAGCCCGTGTTCCACGCGTTGGATATGCAGCCGCTGTTGCTCTTTGCTCAACATCACGAAGTAGGCCGACCAGCCGCCCATACGCACGCGCAGATGGCGATACTTCTCCGGCTCCTCCATCGCCCGTTTCAGTTCTTCTACGTCCGTCACGGTGATGGTCAGCATATTGCCGCCCATCTGTGTGAACGCATGGAGTAGGCCGGTCAGCCGTTGCGTGCCCGCCTCACCCTCCAGGCTGCTCGCCGACATGCGCAGATCCAGCGGCGCGCCCGCGGCCATCGTATCCACGTTCATCTTCAGGTACGAGTTGATGGCCGCCGTAGGGCCGCACATATCCGCCCCGGGTACCGGCGAGAAGTTCGCCGCAATGGCCTCCCCGGCGCGTCGGCCGTCCGGCGTCGCGCCCACTTCCTTGCCGATCATGGCATACCAGGAGAATGTGCCGACCGAGCACGGGAACAGATATCGACGGGTAGCGCTGCGCATGGTGCGCCGCCCTGTCCACGAAGAAGGACATCATCTCCTGACCCAACTCGTCGGCATACTCGTTGTCGTTGGCATACTTCGGCGCACGCGCCACAAGCCGGGTGCGCAGATTCTCGTAGCCGTCCCAATCATGCTCCAGTGCGGTGAGCAACTCGTCCATGCTCACACTCTTCTCTTCATAGACCATCATCTTGATCGCCGCCAAAGAGTCGATCGCGTTGGCCACTGCCTCGGCCATCACATGCCAGATCGTGTAGCGCGCTCCGCCGCGGATCACGTCCCGCTCGTTCTCGATGCAGTCCAGCGTCATCGACGACAAAAGCGGGTTGAAGCTATACTTTCCATGATTGCTGTGCTCCAGCGTACCTTCGGCAATGCCTTTGCCGATATAGTCGATGCCGAGCCGGAGCTGATGATCCGCCTGCGTCTTCCACGCCGCCATCAACCCGGCGAACGAGGAATACTCCCGCGGATCGCCCGTGTCCGGCCCCATCTTACCGTGCACGCTGGATACACCGCGATGCAGCGCCAGCTCCAGGAAGAGCAGGAAGTTCATGCCGCGAATCATCTCCTGGTCGGACTTGCCCTCGATCATCGTCTCCCAGCAGTTTGAATTGGCATAGTCCCGTGCGTCCTCCAAAGGCACACCCAGCTTTACATAAGCTGGGATCAGCACATCATCGTTATTAACATAAGGCATGCCACCGCCTGTCTTCAGCACCTCGGCCGTCCTGTTGACCAATTCCTGGGGCGAATCCTTATGCAGACGCACGGTCACCACCGGGCTGGTAAACGCGAACTTCTCCAGCGCATTGAGGCCTAAATATGTCAACTCGTTCGTGCCATCCGCGCCGTCGGGCCGGATGCCGCTGAGCAGGATGTTCTGGCCGAAGTGATTCACAGCATCCGCCGCGTCCGTCGCATAGCGAAACCGCGTGCGATGCCCGGCCGACCAACTCTTCGGGCCGTCGTCCACGATCGCCTGCACGGCCTGCGCCTGTGCCTCCTCATCCGAGCCTGCGCCGCCATTGTGCGCCGGCTCATCACGATAGAAGTTCTTGCGCAGAATCTGCCCGCGGTCATTGAAGCGCAGCCACACGCAATCCACCAGCTCCTGCGCCTCCTCCAAACCGATCACGCCCGTCTCCAGGTCCCTGCGCAACGTCGGGTACAGGAATTGGTCGAACCGTCCACAGGAAATATGCGTACCGGTGGAGAAGAGCGCATAGTGGACGAACCAGAAACTCTGCACGGCCTCATGGAACGTAGACGCCGGATGTTGTGGCACACGCCGGCAGACCTGCGCGATGGCGTGCAGCTCATCCCTGCGATCTTCCGTCTGCGCCAGTGCGGCCTCCTCCGCCGCCAGGTCCGCGTAGCGATGCGCCAGCGCGATGACCGCCTCCGCCTCCAGCTTCATTGCCTCGTAGAAGTCCAGCTTCTTGCCGCGTTCTTCGTCTTCCGGGTCCGCCGCTATCTCCGCGGACTTGCGGTCCACGTCGGCAATGATGCCCGCCAACCCTTTCCCAAGCACATCGTAGTAGTAGGGCGTCTTGTGCGATAGCTGCGAATACAGGCCCGCCCCCTCCGAGGCGGCCTGCTCATACTCCTCGTCCGTGCCATAGCGGGGCAGACGCGTGCGCACGATCACGCCGTCCTGCACCGTGTTGCCCACGATCAGGTCGTCTTCTTCGATGACGATGGGCATCTCCAACAAGAGCTTGCGGAGGGCCGCGGTGCGCCGCAGAATCAACGGCAGGTCGGCAGCTTCCGGCTCCTCGAAGATGTCGAGTTCCTCGCCCCACGCCATCTGCGGCCGCGTCATGCGCTCGCACACGACGTCATACAGGCGCTGCGTTCGTTCCGAATACGTCCGCAGCACATGCGCTGCGCGGGCGACGTCCACAGAGGCCGGCCTGGCCGGCGCAACCGTTTCGGCGCTCCCCTGGCTCACTTCGTCCATGGACCTCTCGGAAAACTCCGCGCTTGTCATCTCACGCTCTCCCATGGTGACTATCCTCCGATTTGGACGTTCAGCCCGTCCAGCCGGCAAATCTCTGCCAGTTCTGCCAGGGTCGCGTCGCTCTGCTTCTCTGCGTTCGGCAATGCGAAATCACACCCCAACCATTCATATTTGGCTCCCGCAGCGCTATTATACGGCAGCAGCACAATCTGCGACAGACCCATCTCCGCAACCAGGCGCGACACGGCGGCAATCTGTTCCGGGCTATCGTTCACGCCCGTGATGCAGGGCACGCGCACATGGACCTCGCTGCCCATCTCCGCCAGCCGGCGCAGGTTCTCCAGAATGACGCGGTTGTCCACGCCCGTATAGCGCCGGTGCTCGTCGGAATCTGCAAACTTGATGTCGTACAGAAAGAGATCGGTGACGGTCGCCAACGAGGCCATCACCTCCCAACGCGCGTAGCCCGTCGTCTCCAGCGCCGTGTGGATACCGGCCTCTCGGCACGCCAGCAGGAAGTGATAGGAGAAATTCGCCTGTCGCGCCGGTTCGCCGCCGCTGAGGGTCACGCCGCCGCCGGAGCTCTCGAAGTAGGCGATATCCTTGCGCACCTCAGCCACCAGCTCGCCCACAGTGACCGTCCTGCCTGCGACCTTGAGTGCGCCGTGATAACAGACTTCCGCGCAAAGGCCGCAGGCATCACAGCAGCGCCCGATCCAGCGCGAGCGACTCCGCGCCCGGCTCGCCTTCCAGGCGCAACGCCGCATGCGGGCACGCCTCCACGCACACCCAACAACCCTGGCAACGGTCGGCCTGGTAGAGCAACTCCGGCCGGTGCAGGCGTGATTCCGGGCTATGGCACCAAATACACGACAGCGGACAACCCTTCAGAAAGACCGTCGTGCGGATACCGGGCCCGTCGTGCGACGCGAACCGATCCACGTCCAGCAACAGCCCCTCCACAGCGAGGTCCGCCTGTTGCGCCAAGAGTACGTCAGATGCAGGGACCATATGCCTATTCCCGAACAGATGGGACACAGATTCGCGCCGATCACACTGTTGAGCACCGGCTGTCCGCTGGCCAAGAACGAAGCAGCGAACGATCGGCCCAATCAGCGTTGATCAGCGTCCCATGCGCCTTACGCCTCGCATGGCGGCTCGCCTACAACCGACTTCACGAGCGCGGCAGCCGCCTCGATCTCTTCGTCGCTGCCCGTGAGCATCAGCCACGACGCGCCCTCCGCGCCGTAGACGCCGCCGCCTGCCAACAGCTTGGCTTCCGCGCCCGTCAGAAGCCGGATGGCGTCCAACTCCGTGAAGATCGGCGCCGGCAGCGGGAAGAATCCCGCCCCGTCGCCGCCGGGTGCGTTGCAGATCAACGCCAGCTCGTAGACATCATCCAGCACGCGCTTCTCCAGGCCGATGGGGACGATCAGCTCGACGCGACGACCGATCACGGCGGAGACAGCGAGCCACGCCGTACCGCCCACATCGCTGCCGATCTGCACTGCGGGCTGGCCCTTGGCGTCAAAGGCGTTGCCGCCCTTGAGGATCACGTCGCCCTCGACTAGCTCGTCCACCGTGTTCTGGATCGTCCGGCCCTGAAGCCACTCGCCATTGCGTATGACGACATCCCCAGGAAAATCGACCTTGGGTGCCGATCGGCCGGGCGCGGCCGTCACACCGCGGCGAAAGCCCAGGCGACTGAAACCTTCCTGCCCGATCGAACGCAAGACTTCCTCGGCCACATAGCCATTCGTCGTCCCGCCGATGATGGCTACCGTGCCATCCTGAAGCGCTCGCTTTATGGATGGATGCTGCGCCATGCCCATGCCGATCAGCCGCTTGCCCATGGCCGTCGTTACCGTCACCTGCTTCATGCCTGCCCTTCTTTCATCGATGTTGTGAGGATTGGAATGGATGAAGGGTACACCAACGGGGCGCTGATCAACTCTGACTTCGTTGATCACGCCTGATTGATTCAGGTTGGATCGACTCGATCGGGGTTGATCAGCGTCCCATTGATTGTTAGCCCATAGTCCACGCGTTCGTCGGGCGAATCTTGTAGATCACGCGTGTATCGTTGCCCAGAGGCGCCATAGTCCTGGCCCGTGTACTTGTTCGACAGCTTGTGGATGAGCTCGCACAGCGCCGTCCTCGGTGATCTCCTCGACCACGCCCTCCACGCCCAGGTAGCGGTACGGGTTGTCCGGGTCCTGCACACTGACGCCGACCTGTGACCGCGCGCGCATGTTGCGGTCCTTCTTGCGCCCTTTGGCGCTGTTGATCAGGATGTACTCGCCGTCGTAGTCCACCCACACGGGCGTCACCTGCGGCGAGCCGTCCTCGTTGATCGTCGCCACATGGGCAAACGACTTCTTGTTCAGAATGTCAACGTGTGATTCTGGCAATACTGGCATTCGGTTCCCTCCTGAAACTAATACGGCCGATTCGTCTCACGTACTCCTCAAATACCACACAACCGTAACCGTCGTGAATGGGCAGACCCCGGCAGCCTAGATTCCGGCCTCCGCAGGAATGACATATGGCGGCGTCACCTTGTCACCCCCTCGCCCTGTCATTCACTCACCGCATGGTCAGCGCCATCACGGCCTTCTGCGCATGCATGCGGTTCTCCGCCTCATCATACACGACCGACTGCGGCCCGTCGATCACGGCATCCGTCACCTCGATGTTGCGGTCGGCGGGCAGGCAGTGCATGTAGATGGCGTCCGGCTTTGCCAGCGCCATGCGTCGCTCATCAGTGATCCAGTCCGTGTACTGGCTGCCGATGCGGGCGCTCTCGTCGTTGTCGTCGGTCGTCAACAGCGCGCCCCAGCTCTTCGGATAGACGATGTCCGCATCTCGGAAACCGGCGTCGAAGTCGTCCAGCACCTCCAGGCTGCCGCCGAAACGACTGGCGTTGTCCTTCGCCTGCTGCACGATGTCGGGCATCAGCTTGTATTCCGGCGGACGCGTCAGCCGCACGTTCATGCCAAAGCGCGTCATCTGCAGGATCAGGCTCTGGGGAACGGAGATAGGCTTCTGGTAGCTGCTGGCATAGGCCCAACTCACGTTGATCGTCTTGCCGCGCGGGTCGCCCACCTTCTCGATGATGGTCATCAAGTCAGCCAGAATCTGGAAGGGATGGTAGACGTCGCACTGCATGTTGAGCACGGGCACGCGGCTGGCCGCAGCCACCTCGTTGATGTACTGGTTGCCCACGCCCCAATCGCACTGGCGGATGGCGATGCCGTCGAAATAGCGGCCCATGATCTCGCCGATCTCCTTGGCCGTGTCGCCGTGGCTGATCTGCGTCGTGGTCGAATCGATGAAGGCGGCGTGCCCGCCCAGTTGCGCCATGCCCGCCTCGAAGCTGGAGCGGGTGCGCGTGCTGGTGAAGAAGAAGAGCATGGCCAGCGTCTTGTCGCGCAGCAGCGGATGCGCGATACCCAAGGCGCGGTCGCGCTTGAGCTTGAAGGCCACGTCGAGAACGGTCTCGATCTCTTCCTTGCTGAAGTCCATGTCGCTGATGTAGTCGCGACCGCGCAGGTCGGTTTGCATGCACTATCCTCCGTACGGTGAAGTCCCCGTTCACTCAGGGTTTATGTCTGTCAATGAAGATGTAGTTGCCAAATGAGCTGATATTTTGTGCGTGTTGTCGCTATGCGTAGTATAGCAGCGGATAGCGAAATCTCCGTGGTTTGCGCATCGGGGTTTGCCTTCGCATCGCGCGCTGCGGTCGACGCAGAACTGCGCATGTGATACGTCGATTGTACCGCCTGGCGCACCCAACGCAAAGCCGGCGCATATGCAGCCCGATCGCAGGCGGCTACGTACGCCAAGAATCATGCGCACGTGAATGAGAACGCTGATTCGGGCTGATCGACCAGATTTCCGCTGATCTTGGTTTGGAGGTTAGGGAATCGGGCATGCGTACCGGCCTTGGTAAATCGCCTCGAGTACAAAGGGATCGATGACTGAATCGAAAGCAAAGTACCGCGGCGATCAGGTAGGTCGGATTTGATCAGCGTCTCGTTCAATCTCCTATTCGCGAGTCGCTGCGGCCAGAATGAAGTCCCGCAGCACAATGAGCGCGTCCTCGCGGAAGTAGCGGTCGCCCACACCCACCGGGTCCTCCAACGGATGGCCGGACCCTTCCCACATGACGACGCGCACGTTGGGATTACCCAGAGCATCCAGGTTACGTTCGCTTGTCGCTGAATCAGTGTTGGTGTCGTCGCTGCCGTACATGACGAGCGCGGGTATGTCCACCTCCGCCCAGTAGGGCAGCGGATCATAGTTGCCGATCTTATCCCAGAACTCCTTCTGTGCGATCTTGCGCACGTTCCATGACGAGGCGCGCGCCAGCGCATTGGAGACGCCCGGCAAGAAGCCCATCTGTCGCAGGTTCAGGTTTTCTTCGTAGACCAATGCATCGTGAAAGGGCATGGCAGAGCCGACGAGGTTGATGGCGAACGTCACGTCATCCGACTGCGTCGCTACGATTGGTACGACTTGTCCGCCCTGGCTCGCGCCCAGCACGCCGATCTCCGAGATCTTGTCCGGGTACGACTCGCGAAGGAATGCAATAGCGGCTTCCGTGTCAGTGGCGAGGTCCGGGAACGATGACGTGCGCCAGTCTCCCTCGGAAAACTCCGACCCGCGCTTGTCCGGCAGCAGGACGGCGATACCGTTCTCCTGTAGATAGCTGACAAAGCTGAGATACCAAGCATTGTCGCGGCCGCTCGCGCCTGCGCCGTGGATGACGACAACGGCGGGGAATGGGCCTTCGGCATCGGGCCAGAACATCATTCCGGCCAGGTCCAGTCCTGCGCTGTTCGTTGTGGAAGCGCACTTCTTCGTAGCTCGACTTTGTACATTGACAAGTGAATAGCAGAAGGAACAAGGGTATTCTGGATTAAGATAGGAGTGACGAAACAACTATCAAGATCCGGAGAAGCCGATGTTCCTTCCAGCAGAAATCATACCAGTGATCGCCAGTGTTCGGCCAGCGTTCACAGAGCGGACGTACCAGAAGGTGGTCGAGTTGATCGTTGGCACCTTGCTGGCTCGAGGGCGGCGAACAGTCACCAGCGCCTTGCGGGCCATTGGCAAAGGTGAGGAGACAAACTGGTCGAAGTACCACCATGTGCTGAATCGAGCCAGATGGTCAGGTCTCGAAGTAAGCCGTCTGCTGCTGGAGTTAATCGTAGCCACCTTTGTTCCCGTCAGAGGCCTGGTCACGATAGCGGTTGACGAAACGCTGGAGCGGCGCTGGGGTCCACAGATTCGCAAGTGCGGACATTGGCATGACAGCCGGTCATCGAGCAAGCGATTCCATGTGAGCAGCCGTGGACTGCGTTGGCTCGTCTTTGCCGTGGTCGTTCAGGTGCCCTGGACAACGTATGAACTTGCACTGCCCTTTCTGAGCGTGCTGCTGACGACGCCGAAAGTCAGTGCAGCTCTGGGCAAACCGCACAGAACGGTGGCGCAGGTCACAGGGTGTATCGTCTCCTGGCTACGACATACGCTGGCCGGTCACCCGATTCACCTGGTCGGCGATGGTGCCTATGCCGTGATCAAACTGGGCTTGACCTGTCAAACAAAGCAGGTGACCCTGATTGCGCCCTTGCGGCTGGATGCCCGTCTCTTTGAACCACCTTGTCGGCCGCTTAAGAGAGGCAAAGGCCGGCCGCCGCTTGTGGGGGCACGTCTGCCAAACCTTGCAGAGGTGGCGGTAGCTTCAACAACCTGCTGGCATCGCAGCCGGGTCGCCTGGTACGGCGCAAACTCTGCGGTTATGGATTGGACTACGGGCACTGCACTCTGGTACTCAACCGGAATGTCACCACTTGCCATTCGCTGGGTCTTGGTCCGGGACCCAGAAGGCATCTATCCGATTCGTGCCTTCTTCTCGACTGACCCTCACCTGGCGTCACCGTTGATTGTCGCCGGTTTCGTCGTCCGTTGGTCTTTGGAGGTCACCTACGAAGAGAGTCGCGCCCATCTTGGCATCGAAACTCAGCGCCAGTGGAGTGATCTGGCTATCGAACGCACAACCCCAGCGCTCTTCGGCCTCTTCTCTCTGGTCGTCTTGATGGCCCATGCACTCTGTCCCGACGGCGAGTTGCCTTGCCAGCAGGCCGCTTGGTATCCCAAACGCAATGCTACCTTTCATGACCTGCTACACCTGGTTCGCAATACGCTCTGGCTGCATTTCCTCTTTCCAGACAGGCGATGCCATTGGAGACACGCCTTGCAGGGCTCTCGGCTCGCGCGGCTGAACCTGCGCGACCAAGACCGGAACCAGGAGAATCCCGACTACGATTGCACCGACGATGCCGCCGACAATCCATGGCGACCTTCTACGCAAGTTATTCTCCCTTGCTAAACGTTTGGGCCGACCTAAACAACGGCCGGCCCAACGTGATCGATATTACGCACGGCGGGGCTGCGCCAGTTTATGCACGCAGCCGGCTGTGCGCGTTCCATCGGCAGTTCGGCCGAGCCTGCCGCCTACTCCGCCGCCATGAGCTCCGCCACTGGCGTCCCAGGCAGATCGGTCAGCCCGGCCACCATTACGACTTCGCCGGAACCGGGAGCGCCAAAACCGTTGATCGTAACGTAGGCATCACCGTCGGCGTTGAAGTCGATGGAGGTCGGGAAGGGCAGACCGTCGAGCACGATTTCCGAAGCGTCGCCCTCCATCACGCGTACGATAGCGCCGCTATTGGGCGTCGGCCCCTGATCGGTGAACTGCCCGAACTGGACGGCGTACAGGTTGCCGTCCGGTCCAAGACGCAGATCGGTCAGCATCGTCAAGCCGGTGGCGTAGTCGTCAATGTTGCCGTCTGCGTCCACGGTCTTGACTGAAGCGGTTCCGGGCACAAACGGGAATCCCGTGAGCAGCGACACGTAGACCGTGCCGTCGTCGCCAAAGACTACGCCCGTCGGGACCGGGTCCATCTCCATAGCTCCGTCACGCGCCGGGTTGGGCAGCGGTCCGGGGATGCCGTCGAAGACAGCTTCCAGGGCGACGTCGCCCGTCGAGACATCGACAGACATAAGCGTATTGGCGCCCGCATCGGCAACCCACAGCCGGCCATCCGGGCCGGTCGCCAGTCCGTAGGGATGAGTATCGACAACGAAGCCGTCGGGATTGTCAGCTTCCAGGTCCCAGGTCGTGCCCACCTCATCGACTGTGCCGTCGGCGTTGATACGCACGATAGCGCCAGCCAGGGGCAGCCGGTCGTCGCCGAGCTCGCCCAACCATTGGCCGACGGTAGCATAGAGTTCGCCGTCCAGCACGGCCAAACGCGCTCCGCCGAGGAAATCGCTGCCGATCGCGATGGACGGAAGATTGGCGACAAGCGATTGCTCGCCGTCCGGCGCGATCACGGCCACCTGTGCGGTGTCGCCCATCTTGCCGGGCTCGACCTCGCCGGAATCCGGGCTGGTCCAGTCGACATCCTCATCTCCGCCCATACCGCCGTCCACCACCCAGACGTTGCCGTCGTCGTCCACTAGCACGCCCTGCGGGCTCGTGAAGCCCGAGCCGACGGTCACGATCTCCGGCTCCTGCGGAAGTTCGACAACGCCGAGCTGCAGGAACAGGTTGAGCATGTCCGTGTAGTCCCACATCTCCGCAATACGTCCATCCTCGATTCGCGCAATGAACGCACCGGAGACATCCACGCCTGCTGCCTCCGAAGTCTGGCTGAAGCGTGCTACGACCCGATCACCTTCGGCTACCAAGTCGGTGATTTCGACTTGGATGTCGGGCATGCCGGATAGTATCTCGGCAATATTGGCCTTGATTGCCTCGAAGTCTGTGGCCTCGAAATCCCCCATAGCCCCGTGCTCAACATAGTCCGGCGCATACACTTCCTCCACCGCGTCGAGGTTCTGCTCGTTCACGACCTCGTCCATCATACGGCGCACTACCTCTTTGTTCGCCTCCTGCGTTTCCACGTCCGGAACCATGCCCAACTGAGTCATCATGCCGAGCTGGTCCGATTGCTCCCAGTATTCGACGATCTGGCCGTCTTCCAGGCGATGAATGCCGATACCTGTCCAGACTGCTGCGCCGTCCCCTGCCGACGCAGTGAAGCGCGTGATCACGCGGTCGCCGTCGGCAAACACATCTTCGATTTCCATCGCAACAGGAGAGAATGCAGCGAAGATGCCGGCCCACTCGTCCTTCAGCGCTTGCGGGGCTTCGAAGACAGTGTCCCCAGACGCAAAGTGTTCGACGTAACCGGGAGCGATGAGCTCGTCGATCACGTCAAGATTCTCTTCGTTGATCATCTCCTGGAAGAAGCGCGTGACAATTTCCTTGTTCGCTTCCTCCCCGTCGTCCTGCGCAAATGCGACTGGCGCATTGCCCGCCACTAACAGGGCGAGGACCATGAATACCACCGCGCTCACGCGCGCGGCGTGTGACATTCTTCGTGACTGCATCTGTGCTTCTCCTATGTGTGAAATTCGACTGCACGGACCATCGCCGGCGGCCGTCCATCGGGTTCGTGTGGGGAGCCCCTCCGGACAGCGGTTCAGCGTCAACTGGAAACTGACCAATGGGGTAGAACGTCTAGGTATAGGCGCGTTCGTCACTTCCTTCTTCACAAGGCTCGATTTCCAGAGTCGATACTCCGGGCGAGACATCGTCTCGCACCAGAATGTAGGGTTCAATGTAGTGAAGCGACGACTGGGGCATTGAACTACAGCGAGAGAGTATCGCACTTCGTGGCAACGCTGTCAATAGCGGATTTTTCGTCGAACTCTCGGGCCGCATACTGGAGACTTCGTCTGCGGTCCTCTAGGCTGACATCGCCGAGGGTACACAGACAATTCACCGACTGCCCAGTGTGATGTTACAATCCCAACTTACCATGCCGAGTCCATTGATTAGTTCGCAGACATTCAAGGCAGAGACCACCGCACAGCGCGCGCCACAGGGGCTGGACACCGCCTACCTGGAACAGGTGCTGCGTCACTGTCGTAATCCCCACCTACAACGAGGCCGACAATCTGCCGGACATGGCCGACGCGTTGCTGAGCTTGCCGGTTCCCCAGCTTCAATTGCTCATCGTCGACGACAATTCGCCCGACGGAACCGGCGCCGTTGCCGATCGACTCGCCGCACACTACAACGCCGGCAGCCCGACCCGGTCACGCGTGCTCGTCCTCCATCGACCGGGCAAGGCCGGCTTGGGCACTGCCTACATCGCCGGCATGCGCCGCGCTCTGCAAGACGGCGCCGACTTCGTGGTGCAGATGGACGCCGACTTCAGCCACTCTCCGGCCTACATCCCCCAGATGCTGGGCGTCATGCTCGCCGCCGACGCCGACGTCGTCATCGGCAGCCGCTATGTGCCCGGAGGCAGCCTGGACGAGGGATGGAGCGCCTGGCGACGCTTCGTAAGCTGGTGGGCCAACCTATACAGCCGCCTGATCCTCAACCTGCGCATCCGCGATATGACGGCCGGCTTCAAACTGTGGCGGCGCGATGCGCTGATGGGCATCGACCTGGAGCAGGTGCGCAGCAACGGTTACAGCTTCCAGGTGGAAATGGCCTGCCTGTGCGAGAAGCTGGGTTACCGCCTCGTGGAGATTCCCATCCACTTCGAGGATCGCCGCATCGGTCAGAGCAAGCTCGACATTCCTGTCAAGCTGGAATCCGCCTGGCGCACGTGGCAGATTCGCTGGCGCTACCGTGGGCTGAACCGTACTCAGAAGACCGGCTCCAGCACTGCGACCGCGCCCGATTCCACACCCGGCCATACGCTCCAGCCGGACCGGCAACATGATCGCCAGGGAGAAGGGGCGGCGGGGTAACGCCTGCCGGTCGGCTGTTCCTCACGTTCGGAGCGAGTTCTCATGTGGATCGCTAGGCGGCCGCTCAGCGGCAACGAAGTGAAGCGCCTCTACGCAGACGACCAGACCCTCCGCTGCGCTCAGAGCGGCGGCCGGACGTGTTGCGGTTTCGGCTCATACGCCCGCGTGTTTGCGCACCGCCTGCCATGAACCGCCTGACCAGCCGCTATCGCGGCGATCTGCTGTCGCTCCTCATCCTCG
Organism: uncultured Chloroflexia bacterium; assembly: GCA_963752485.1. Lineage (GTDB taxonomy): Bacteria > Chloroflexota > Anaerolineae > Caldilineales > Caldilineaceae > JASGTU01. Next base: position 336,829 of record CAVVYP010000001.1, on the reverse strand, counting down.
TCATCCTGCCCCTCATCTGGTTCTCGCCGGTTCTCATTCCGGCGCTCACGGGCCGCACGCTGCTGCCCTACGACAACCTCTACACATTCGAGCCGTGGCGCAGCGTACAGCCGGACCTCGTGCCGCACAACGAACTGCTGAGCGACCTCGTCCTGGAAAACGCAGTCTGGAAGCTGCACATTCGTCGTACGCTGGGCGACGGCCAGATCCCGCTGTGGAACCCAAAGATCTTCACGGGCCTGCCCTTTCTCGCCGCGGGCCAGGCCAGCACGTTCTACCCGCTCAGCCTGCTCTTCTACGTACTGCCGCTGGAGCTGGCCTACGGCTGGTTTACGGCGCTGCAGATCGCGCTGGCGGGCGTCAATATGTACATCCTGGCGCGGGTGTTACGGTTGCGTCCCGTGGCTGCGCTGCTGGCCGGCGTGGTCTTCATGTTCAGCGGCTTCCTCATCGTCAGCGTGGTCTTCACCATGTTCATCGCCGCGGCGGTATGGTTGCCGCTGATCCTCGCCATCATCGAGGTGATCGTCCGCAAGCAGGAGGAGAAGGGCGTCGCCGCGCTACAGCCCGATCCCGTACGTGACGGCAGGCGCCATCGCCATTGGCCTGATGGCGCTGGCCGGGCATCCCGAGCTCATCTACTACACGATGCTCGTCTCCGGAGCGTATGCGCTGGTGCGCCTGCTCGCAGCTTGGCGGATCGTGCGCCGGCGGGCGAGCCCTGGGCGCGGACAATCCGCCACGTGGCGTATGGTGAAGCTCGGTCTCTGGCTACTGGCCATGGCCGTCCTGGGCATTGCCCTAGGCGCGATCCAGCTTCTGCCGCTGCTGGAGCTTCTGCCGCAGAACTTCCGCGCCGGCTCCGTCTCCTTCCAGCAGGTACTGGGCTGGGCATGGCCCCTTCGCCATGTGCTCACCTTCGGGCTGCCGGACGTCTTCGGCAACCCCAGCCACCATCGCTGGTACGACATCTGGTCGGGCTACTGGGTTCCGGCGACGGTCAACGCGTTGGGCGAGCCGGCGAACACGATCTTCTGGGGCATCAAGAACTATGTGGAGGGCGGTAACTATCTGAGTATCGCGGCGTGGCTGCTGGCGAGCGTGGCCGTGGTAGCGGGCGTACTGCGCGCTGTCTTCTCCCGCGGCGGGCGCGACGAGCCGCCGGCTGACGACATCTCACGGAAAGCCCCGCGTCCGGTGCATCTCTGGTTCTTTGCAGCGCTCGTGCCTGTCTCGCTGCTATTCGCCTTTGGCACGCCGCTCTACGCGCTGCTCTTCTATGGGTTGCCCGGATGGGACCAGTTGCACAGCCCCTTCCGCTGGGTCTTCCCGTTCACGGTGGGCATGGCTCTGCTGGCGGGCATGGGTCTGCACGAGTTGATGGACGCCGCCGTATTGGCGCAGCGCGGCCAAAGCGATACGGATGGCTGCGCATTGCCGTCTTGGCGTTGGTGAGCGTCGCCGGGCTGGCGGGCGTTGCCACGCTGGCCGCGTCTGCGTACAGCCGCTTCCAGCCGCAGGCGGTCATCGCGCTCGGCCAGCGCATTGTCGACGGTAGCGACCTGGCGCGCGCCGCGTTCGCGGACGGCCGCATGTTCTGGAGCTACCAGGTGATGAACCTGCTGCGCTTCGGCGTGTTTGCGCTGCTGGCTGCGGGGCTCGTGTACGCCGTATTGCGTGCACTGCGACCTGGCGCCGGCTTGCGCCGTGCTTCGCCGGTTCCGCTAGCAGCCAGCGCGCTGATCCTGGTTATCGTCGTCGACCTCTTCGTGGCGCACGGACGCTTCAACCCGGCGTCGCCCGTTGAGCTATCGCCGCTGAACCCGGATGCGATCCCGCCTTCCGTGCAATTCCTCAACAATCAGCCGCAGGAGACTGCGGACGGTCTCACTCCCTGGCGCTTCACGACATTCAATGCGCCGGGCGAAAAGACATTCAACGCCAACGCCGGCATGTACTACGACTGGCAGGACGTCCGCGGCTATGACTCCACCATCCCCGCCCAATATGTGGCGCTGATGGAGCGCATTGCGCCACAAGACAACGAACTCCTATACAACCGCATTGCGCCCCTGTACGCGCAGCAGGGCGGCGATGTCTATGCGCCCCTCGACAACCCGCTGCTCGACCTGCTCAACGTGCGCTATGTGCTGAGTGAGCATCACATTCCCAACCCCACGTGGCGGGAAGTCTACCGCGACGAATCCGTCGGCATCTATGAGAATCAGGAGGTGCTGCCACGCGCCTTCATCGCACCCGAAGCGCGCGTCGCCCCCGCCGAGGAGCAGCCGCTGCTCGACACGGATCTGCGTCGCACCGTCTTCGTAGAGGAGACGCCTTCTGAGCCACACGCATTGACGCCCGCCGCGCCGCAGGTCGCCGAGGCGCGCATCAGCCGCTATACGGCCAACGACGTCTTCGTGGATGTCAACCTCAGCGACCGCGGCTGGCTCGTGTTGGCCGACGCCTACTTCCCTGGATGGAAGGCCTTCGTGCGCCCCTTCGGCGCGGACGAGAACCAGGAACAGGAGCTGAATCTGTACCGGGCGGATGGCGCCCTGCGCGCCGTCTATCTGCCGCAGGCCGGCCAGTGGACCGTGCGCTTCGTCTACTCGCCTATGAGCTTCAAGCTGGGCCTGTACATCAGTTTCTTGGCGGGGATGGCTTTGCTGCTGTTTATGCTCTACTGGCTGTGGGGCCGCTACTACCGACCGGAGAGCACCGAGGGCGAGGTGCGCACTGTCGCCAAGAACTCACTCGTGCCCATGGGCCTTAGCCTGACCAACAAGGCCGTCGATTTTGCGTTCGCCATGCTGTATGTGCGCATCCTCGGCCCGTCGGGCACGGGCAGCTACGCCTTCGTGATCGCCTTCTACGGCTTTTTCGAGATTATCAGCCGCTACGGCCTGGGCACGCTGCTCACGCGTGATGTGGCGGCGGACAAGAACCAGTCCAGCCGCTACCTGACCAACGTACTGGGCCTGCGCACGCTGCTGTGGTTGGCCAGCCTGCCGGTCATGGCGTTCGTGGCCTGGGGCTTCTGGGCAGTGGGCAACGTGCAGTTCCTGGACGCCAGCGGCATCGGGCGACAAGAGCTCATCGCCATCGGTATCTTCGCCATCTCCATGATCTTCGCCAACTGGGGCGACGCCTTCAGCAGCATGTTCCTCGCCTTCGAGAAGATGGAGTACCCCGCCGGCCTCGCCAACGCCATGGCCATGCTCAAAGTGTCGCTGGGCGCGCTGGTGCTGCTGCTCGGTTACGGCTACGTGGGCCTGGCCGGCACAAGCCTCGTCGTCAATATCGTGGCCCTGATCTGGCTCTACTTCCTCATGCGCGCCACGCTCTTCAAGCCGGAGTGGAAGTGGGACTGGTCCTTGCAGAAGTGGATGCTGCTCACTAGCGGCCCGCTCATGCTCAACCATCTGCTGGCGACCATCTTCTGGCGCATCGACGTGTGGATTCTGCGCCCGATGGCCGGAGCCGTCAGCGTGGGTCTGTACAGCGTTGGTCTCAAGTATCTGGACGGCCTAAACATCATCCCCAGCGTCTTCACCATGGCCATCTTCCCGGTGATGAGCCGCTATGCCAAGGGTGAACGCGATAGCTTGCGCCGCGCCTATCACCTCGCGCTGCGCCTGCTGCTGATCGTCAGCCTGCCCATCGCCGCGAGCGTGACCTTCCTGGCCACGCCCCTCGTCTGGCTGGTGGGCGGCGCGCAGTACCTGAACATCCCGCTGGAGATCACTCTGTTTGGCAACACGTGGTTCGTCGACGGCGGCTCCGACCTAGCGTTACAGATCCTCATCTGGAGCATCCCCATCGGCTTCGTCAACAGCGTCACCCAGTACCTGCTCATCTCGGTCAACCAGCAGCACTTCCTGACCCGCGCCTTTCTGATGGGCGTTTCCTTCAACGTGGTCGGCAACCTGTTCGCCATCCCTCGCTTCGGCTATGCAGGGGCGGCCGTGGTGACGATCCTGAGCGAGTTCAGCCTACTCTTTCCGTTCTATTACAGCGTGCGCCGCAACGTGGGCGTGGTGCCCTGGGCTGCGGATCGTGGCTCCGCCCGCGGGTGCGACTCTGCTGATGATGGCGGCGACACTGGGTTTGCAGCGGTTCGGCGTGGGTGTTTGGCTCTCCGTGGGTGCGGGGACGCTGATCTACATGCTGGCGCTGGCGCCGCTGGGCGCGTTCCGCGGCGAGGACATGGCCTTCGTGCTGCAGAAACTGCCGCTTGGGCCGCTCAAACGCTTCGCGCAGAGCCAAGCGGAGTGACACTGACAGTTTTCGACGGACAGGCCGGCGAAACAATAGAAAAACAGATAGACAGGCGAGCGCCGCCACAACAGTGCAACAAAGCGCACCCGGATCACGTAACGGTATTCAGCGAGTACAACCCAACAACACGATCCGGCCTCGTTACCGAATGCTTCATCCTGGCTTTCATCTCGTCTGTTCGACAGCGTTTCCAAAGGGGGAGGTCCATGACTTCGGCCGTAGCGCCCGTGCGAACACAGGAGCGCATCGTCAGTTTGGATGTGCTGCGCGGATTCGCGCTCTTTGGCATCCTGCTAATGAATATACAGTCGTTCGCCATGCCGGAGGCGGCCTACTTGATTCCGGTGACCTACGGGGACCTGACTGGGGCCAACGGCATCGTGTGGTGGTTTAGCCACCTGTTCGCCGACCAGAAGTTCATGACTATGTTCTCGATGCTCTTTGGCGCGGGGATCGTGCTGATGACGGCGAAGTCCGAACGCAGTGGACGGCGCTCGCTGGGGCTACACTATCGTCGCATGTTCTGGCTGCTGATCATCGGTCTGCTTCACGCATATCTGCTCTGGTCTGGCGATATATTGGTGCTCTACGCCGTGTGTGGCTTCATCGTGTACTGGTGCCGGCACTGGCCCGCGCGTTGGCAGCTGTTTGCGGGCATACTCGTTTTCTCTGTGGGACCGCTGGTGAGCCTGGCCGGCGCGCAGATGCTTACCATAGCTCCGGAGGAGGTGCGGGCCGAACTGGTGGCAGACTTCTGGCCGCCTGCGGACGTGATCCAAGCCGAACTGGCGGCCTATCGGGGCGGCTGGCGCGAGCAGATGGCAGTTCGCGTGCCGGCCACAGTCGAGATGGAAACGATGGCGCTCTTGTATTGGGGCTTCTGGCGCGCAGCCGGCCTGATGCTGATGGGCATGGCGCTGTTCAGATGGGGCGTTTTCTCCGGCGAGCGCAGCGCACGTTTCTATGCCGTACTCGTCGCTATCGGCGCGCTTCTTGCTCTACCCGTCATTGCGTACGGGGCTCGCCAGAATTTCGCCCAGGGCTGGGACCCGATATATGCGCGGCTGGGCCCTGGCTACCAGTTCAACTACTGGGCCAGCGTATTCGTCAGCTTGGCCTACGTGGGCGTGATCATATTCTGGTTGCGCGCCGGCTGGCTGCCGTGGCTGCAGCGCGCACTCGCTGCGGTAGGACGCACAGCGTTGACCAACTACCTTGCCCAAACGCTCCTCGCCACCTTCATCTTCTACGGACACGGGCTCGGCCTTTTCGGCAGCGTGACGCGTGCACAGCAATTGCTTGTTGTGCTGGGCATATGGACGATAGAACTCATCGTTTCGCCCCTGTGGCTACGCTACTTCCGCTTTGGACCGGTCGAGTGGCTGTGGCGGTCATTGACCTACTGGACCGTACAGCCGATGCGACGGCAGCTGCCATGACGATGAATGCATTCGAAATGTTGCCGATCGCGAAAGAAATGGATCATGGTGATCACAAACATCGACGTCTCCCCCGCCAATGCGCCGGAATCCGCTCCGAGTGACGCGTGTTCGCCACGTTCCCAAATTGTCCGCGTGAGCGTCTCCGCAATGTTGACAATCACTCACGTCCGGCATATAATCTAGACAGTCTAGACTGATACTAGAGTTGCCGGATAAGGAGGCGACGGTGATCCGCACCTGGCAGTTACAAGATGCAAAGAATCGGTTCAGCGCTGTTGTGAATGAGGCATTGGCTGGAGATCCACAGATCATCACTCGACATGGGGAAGAGGTCGTCGTCGTGCTTTCGCTCCAAGAGTATCGAAAGCTGGCCGCGCCCAAGACCAAGCTCTCCGAATTCTTTGCCAACTCGCCGCTCGCGGACGTGGACCTGGATCTACAGAGGGACACAAGCCTCCCGCGGGCCCCGCTTGACGTATGAGATTTCTTCTGGATACCTGCGTCGTCTCGGAGTTGATCTCCCGAAATCCAACCGCTGCGGTTGTGCGTTGGATAGATGAAACAGACGAAGATTCACTCTATTTGAGCGCCATCACCATCGGAGAGATCAACCGCGGCATTCAGAGACTGCCGTCATCCAAGCGAAAACAAGAACTCCGTCGGTGGCTAGACGATGAACTGCTCAACCGGTTTGGTAGCCGGATTCTCGCTCTGGATGCGCAAGCCATGCTTACTTGGGGGAGTATGGTCGCCGCCCTGGAATCCAGTGGACGCATTCTTCCTGCTATGGATTCGATGATCGCGGCACTTGCCAATCACCACGAGCTCACGTTGGTTACTCGAAACGAAAAGGACTTCGCCGATATGGGCATTGGTCTCCACAATCCATGGCTGCCGGCGTAGAGCAGGATTGAACCAAGCTGGCTCACCACATGAGTGCAAAGAAACGGACCCTGGAGACAGTGTCGGACCTGCGGTCGCCAGAAGTTCCGCAAGGCTGGCGGCTGTAGCAAAATGAGAATGTGTGTTGCCGCGCGTGGCGCATTGACCATCCGCCGTTGCGGCACTACACTACGCCCACGGCGCGGCTCTTTCCGGACTGACGGCGCAATTGTTGACGTGGTTCGTCGTCATACAGATGCGCGGAACCGGCCAGGACCGGGCCGGTCAACTTCGGTCCATCCGCAGTGAGACGGAGCACAGCACCCATGCCCAATCGAACGATGACACGTCCCGTACTGCCCCGCAAGAAGACAAAGATCATCTGCACCGTCGGCCCTGCATCCAGCGATCAAGAGACGCTGGAGCGGATGATGAACGCGGGCATGAACATCGCGCGCATCAACTTCGCCCACGGTAACTTCGAAAGCCACGGACGCACCATCGCAAACGTGCGCGCCGCGGCCGCGGCCACTGGCAGACGCATCGCCATTATGGGCGATCTCCCCGGTCCCAAGATGCGCATCGGTCAGTTGGAAGAAGAATCCATCGAACTCGTGCGCGGCGACGTATTCGACCTTCACGTTGACGAGGTCCCCGGCACGCGCGAACGCGTCAGCATCAACTTCGAGAACCTGCCCCAGGTTGTCAGACCCGGCGATCGCATTTTCATCAACGACGGCATGGTTCAGGTGACTGTGCTCGAGATCGATGATTGCTGCGTCCATACGGAGGTGCGCGCGGGTGGAGAATTGCGCTCGACACAAGGGCGTCAACTTCCCCGGCATCGATCTGGGAATCAGCGCCTTCACCGACCAGGACAGAGAGTTCCTCAAGTTCGCCGCCAAGCAGAAGCTGGATGCGGTGAGCCAGTCCTTCGTGCAGGACGAGCGCGATATTCAAGCCGTTCGCGACGCTGCTCGCGATCTCCACTATCGCCCCGCCGTCATCGCCAAGCTGGAACGCGCCAGCGCCGTCGAAAACCTGGACAACATCCTGCGCAGCGCCGACGGCATCATGGTGGCCCGCGGCGACCTGGGCGTCGAAGTCCCCATTGAAGAGATGGCCATTATCCAGAAGAACATGATCTTCCGGGCCAACCTGGCCGGCAAACCCGTGATCACGGCCACGCACATGATGGAATCGATGACGGTGCACCGCCGTCCCACCCGCGCCGAGGCCACCGACGTCGCCAACGCTATCCTCGACGGCACAGATTGTGTCATGCTTTCGGGTGAGACGGCGATCGGCAAATATCCCGTCGAAGTCGTGGAGATCATGACCGACATTGCCCAGTATACCGAGGAAAACCGGCCGACCAACCTCATCGCCGACCTGTTGGCCATGCGAATGAGTGGCGTGGAGATCCACGAGACCGACCTGATCGCGCTCAGCACCTATATGACGGCGGAAAAGCTAAAGCCGGCCATCGTCTTCACGCCCACTGTAAGCGGCGAAACCGCACAGCGCGTTGCGCGCTTCCGGCTGCCCGTCTGGATCGTCGCCTCCAGCCCGCACGAGGAAGTCGCGCAGCGGCTGCAGTTCACCTACGGCGTGCTGCCGGAGTGCCTTCATAAACGACCCGAAACCTGGCAGGGCTATGTACGCGATTGGGTTAAGCACTACGAGATAGAGGGCGAGCTGGCCCTCCTCACCCGCGGCACCTCGGCTGCACCACAGACTCGGCGCCAACCTGCTGGAAATCGTCGATCTGGCCACGCCGGACGTCACGCCCCTCTGGTAACCCTTCCGGGAAGCTCCCATCCAGTCATATCGCCTCGCAAATCAGGCTTCCTGGAAGGTGATTCTGTCTGCCGCCTTCTTCTGCGACGGTTTCCAGGAAGCTGATCCGCGACCCGCCTACTCCAGCGCCAACAACTCCATGGTCGACGTGCCGCCCGCCGGGTCCGCCGACACGGATTTCACCATGCCCACGCCCTCGGACAGCCACAGTGTCGTCGTCGACTCCATAGCGGGAATAGCAGGGACCGCGCCCATATCCGTCGCGATCTCAAGCGTCGTGGTCGAGTCCACCTTCGCCGCCTCAAACGTGCCGGCAGGCGTCGTCACCTCTTCGAACTCGGCCAGCACGTTGTCCGTGACCGCCTCGATGCTGATCTTCATGGCCAGGGCTTCCGTGGTCATCTCGCCGGACATGGTGAAGTTGCTCTGCCACGCGGCGCCTTCCACGAGCTGATCCGGCGGCGGGAAACGTTGCGCCCGTGATGCCGTCCACGGAGTACTCCACGCCGGGGATGTCCAGCCCGCCCAGGCCGAAGTCCGTACGCAGCAAGCCGTCTGCCGTGCACTGCCACGCCGTCTCCGTCGTCACGCCCGAAAAGGTTTGCGTAGTCATGAACGAGTCCGGCCCCGTCACGCTAAACGCAATGGTCATCTCCGCCGGATCGATCCCAGGCGCCGTCATCTGATAGCGGTAGAGCGCGCCGTCGCGGATGGGATAATATGGATGGTCGCACGCGCCCTGCGCCGCGCTCTCACCGGATGCAACCTCTGCAGGAGCTTCTTCTGCTGGCTGCTCTTCGGCAGCGGCTTCGCGCTGTGCGGACTCCTCCACCTCCTCCGGCGCGTCAGTAGGCGCGTCAGTGGGCGTTTCAGTGGGCGCGTCAGTAGGCGCTTCCGTGTGCGCCTCGGTTGCCACTTCCGCAGCGGGTGTCTCCTGTGCCTGGGGTTCCTCTGCCGGCGCCTCTCGGGATCTCGACCGGCACCCGGCCATCCCGGCAAACACCAACAGGACCGCGACCATTACCAGAAACCGTGTTCTCCATGGCGAGCTGCGCTTCATTCGACTCCTCCAATCGCTGTTTGTTGCTCGAGTTGTCGGTGGCCGCATACGCACAGACACCTGACAGACCAATTGTAGCACCATAGACCGAAGTGCCGCACACATTGCGCCATCCCTGGTTTCGTAGTACCGTATCCAGCACATATGTTGGCCTACCGACTGTCGTTCATTGCTGGTTCAGCGTCAGGCTCCGGTCGCATACCAAACTGATTCCATCCAGAAGGGAAACCCATCCATGACCCGCAGATCGTTGTACCTACTGTTCAGCGCACTGCTCGTGCTTGCCCTGGCGCTCAGCGCCTGCGCCGCCCCTGCACCGGCCGGCGACGCCGGTGAAGCCGACGCGCCCGCGGCGGAAGCCGGAGCGGAGTCCGAAGGCGATGAGATCAGCACGCTGGTGATCGCCATCGCCGAAGACACCGTCTCCTACGACCCGCAGCGCGCCTTCGAGACGCTGCCCACCATCGTCCACAAGGGAACGTACGAAACGCTCGTCACCTTCCCGGACAATTCGGTGGAGACCATCGTGCCTGAGCTGGCCGAGTCCTGGGAAATCTCCGAGGACGGCACCGTGTATACCTTCACGCTTGAAGGACGGACCGACCTTCTCTAACGGCGATCCCGTTACCGCCGGGGACGTGGTCTTCAGCTTCAACCGGCTCAAGAACCTGGCCGGCAACCCCTCCTTCTTGGCCGAGACCATCGCCTCTGTCGAAGCGCCCGACGACAAGACCGTCGTCCTGACGCTGACGCAGCCCGATCCGTCCATCCTGGCCAAGCTTGTCTTCGACGCCTTCAGCGTCGTGAACCAGAGCGAGGTCGAGGCTCAGGGTGGTTCCGCCGGCGAAGACGCCGCCACCGCCGACACTGCCGAGGAATGGCTGAACAGCAACTCGGCCGGCAGCGGCCCCTATGTGCTCGAATCCTGGGAACCCACGGTCGAGACCGTGCTCGTGCGCAACGAAAACTACTGGGGCGAAGCGCCCGCCATCGACCGCGTCATCTTCCGCAACATCGCCGAGGCCGCCACGCAGAAGATCCAGCTTGAGGCCGGCGACATCGACATCGCCATGGACCTCACCGCCGACCAACTTCCTTCCCTCGAAGGCGTAGACAACGTGGCCGTCTACCAGGACCTGAGCGACACGCTTGATCTTCCTCAAGGGCAATCAGGACCCCGATGTGGGCGGTCCCATGTCCGACCCGACTGGTACAGAAGGCCGTGCGCTATGCGCTCGACTATGAGGGCATCCGCGCCCTCGCCGGCGGTGAATCCGTCAGTCCGGCCTCCATGTTGCCGGTCGGCTTCCTGGGCGCATACGACGCCAGCTCCGGCATCACACGCGACGTCGAGCAGGCCAAAGCACTGCTGGCCGAGGCCGGCTACGCCGATGGCCTGGATGTGGAACTGGCCTACCCGGACTTCACCTTTGTCGGCGTCAACTTCGGCACCTTCGCACAGAAGGTCCAGGCTGACCTCAACGAGGCCGGCTTCAACGTCACCCTCGCCCCGGCGGAAGTCGGCGTCGCCCTGGAGGCCTATCGCCAGGGCACAGAGCCCTTCGGCCTGTGGCTGTGGCTGCCTGACTACCGCGACTCGCTGGACTACGTGGAGTTCCTGCCCGGCGGCGTCGTGGGTCTGCGCACCATGTGGACCGACGACAACGCGGACGAGGAAATTCTCGCCCTCCGCGACGCCCTCAAGGTCGAAACCGATGACGCTACCCGCGCCGAGATGTTCGGCGAAATGCAGGACTACCTGATGGAGAAGGGTCCGTACGCACCGATCCTGCAGCCGGGCATGCAGATCGGCCTGAACAGTGACCTGGAAGGCTTCGTCTACAACCCGCAGTGGCGCGTCGACGTCGTCGCTGCTCAGCAAGTAACTCAGGCGCAGTAGGGGCAGGTCACTAGTTGAGCCTGCCCCTGATCATTGTCGCCCCGCCGCTATGCCTCTCTACCAGTACATCCTGCGCCGCCTGGTCCTCATCATCCCCCTGCTCTTTGGCATCAGTCTGATCGCCTTCGCGATCTCCCATGCCGTGCCCTCCGACCCGGTGGCCGCCAACCTGGGCCAGAAGGCCATGTCCGACCCGCGCATCGTGGCCGCCTTTGAAGCGGAATGGGGCCTCGACAAGCCGATCGCTGACCAATACGCCATCTATATCACGCAATCTCCTGCGCGGTGACCTGGGCCGCTCCATCAAGAGCCGCCGACCCGTAGTCGAGGACCTGCGCGCCTTCCTGCCCGCCACCATGGAACTTGCCACCGTCGCCATCATCATCGGCGTCACCGTGGGGATGGCTCTGGGCCTTGCGTCCGCCATGCGCCGCAACACCTGGGTCGATCACACTGCGCGCGTGGTTTCCCTGCTGGGCGTCAGCGTACCCGTCTTCTGGCTGGCATTGCTCGCGCTGTATATTTTCTATGCCGAACTGGGCTGGGCCGCCGGCCCAGGCCGCCTGGACGTGGGCATGGAGCCGCCGCCCCGTTTCACCGGCTTCTATACGATCGACTCGCGCTGGTGGGCGACTGGGACCTCTTCGCCAACGCCGTCTCCCACCTCATGCTGCCTTCCATCGTGCTCGCCAGCTATACCACCGGCCTCATCACCCGCGTCACCCGCTCCGCCCTGCTGGAAGTGCTGGGCGAAGACTACATGCGCACCGCCCGCTCGAAAGGCCTCAACACCAGCACCATGCTGGTGCGCCACGCCCTGCGCAACGCGCTAATCCCCGTAGTCACCGTCATTGGCTTCTCCTATGGCAGCTTGCTGGCAGGAGCGGTACTGACCGAGAGCATCTTCGCCTGGCCCGGAATCGGCCAATACGCCTATCGCGCCTCCACCTCTCTCGACTTCCCGGCCATCATGGGCGTCAGCATGCTCATCGCCCTCATCTTCATCATCACCAACCTGGTCGTCGACGTGCTCTACTTCGTTCTCGACCCGCGTCTGCGCGCCGGGTAGGCCGTTTGCAGCCATGAGCGATCCGACGCCCGCCAGAATTCCGGCCCTGCCCGAGCTCCGCGAGCCGCCGAGCCGTATGGATTCCGTCTTCTACTTCCTTCGTCACAATCCGCTCGCGCTCACCGGCATCGTGATCTTCACCCTCTGGGTCATCATCAGCCTGCTCGCCCCCTACATCGCGCCCTTCGACCCCATGGAGCAGCACATCGTCGACCGTCTGCAGCCGCCCAATTCGACCTATTGGTTCGGCACAGACCAGCTCGGGCGCGACATCCTCAGCCGCGTCATGTACGGCGGCCGGCTCTCTCTGCCCGCGGGCGTGCTCGTCATCATTGTTGCCGGCGTCATCGGCACAATCCTGGGCGGGCTTTCCGGCTTCCTCGGCGGCTGGATCGACGAGTCCGTCATGCGCCTGACCGAGGTCTTCATGGCCTTCCCGACCATCATCCTCGCCATGGCCGTTGCCGCCGCGCTAGGCCCAAGCCTGGCCAACGCCATCGTCGCGATGGTCGTCGTCTGGTGGCCCAACTATGCGCGCGTCGTGCGCTCGCTTGTCATCGGCGTCAAGTCCCAGGAATACGTCGAAGCGGCGTACTCCATCGGCGCGCCGCGTCACCGAGTGCTCGGTCGCACCGTGCTGCCCAACTGCCTCGCCCCGGCCGTCGTGTTGGCAACCATAGACCTGGGCAACGCCATCCTCGTCTTCGCCGGCCTCAGCTTTCTCGGCCTCGGCCCGGAGCCGTCCACGCCGGAGTGGGGGCGCATGATCGCAGACGGTATCGAGTATTTTGACCAGTGGTGGCTGGCCGCGTTCGCCGGTGTTGCCATCTTCACAGTCGTGATTGCGTTCAATTTCGTGGGCGACGGCATCCGCGACGCGCTGGACCCGCGCCTGCGCAAGAATATCTAGCCGCGCCCGTCAGCCGTGAGCGGAGCGAATGGTTCAGCATGACACTTGAAACGGCGCGCAAACGTGCGCCATAACGGAGAATCAACATGATCGACTACACAAAACGCCTTCAGTCGGTGCAGGCCGCCATGGCCAAAGCCGGCATCGACCTGCTCTTCCTCAACGTGTCCGGCAACCTCACCTACCTCACCGGCATCGAGCGCGACGAGCCCAACTACGGCAATACCATGTATCCCGGCGAATGGCTCACCGGCGCATGGCTGCCACAGACGCGGCGAGCCCATCCTCACCCTGCCGCGCATGATGGCCGAATTCCATATGGGCGGCGTCTCCGGCTTTGACATCCGGGTGCTTCCCGATGCCGGTGACCCGCTACAGATGGCGCGCGACGTGCTGGCGAGCCTGCAATCGGCGCACAGGCTAGCGTCGCCGTGGAGGACCGCGCCTGGGCCGAGTTCGTACTCAATCTGCAGCGGATCCTCCCCGACGCCGCGCTCAGCCCCGCGTCCGCCATTCTCGCACCCCTGCGCCGCATCAAGGACGAAGACGAGATCGCCGTCATGCGCAAGGCCGGCGAGATCACCGAAGCCGCCTACGCCGCCACATTGCCCAAGCTGCGCCACGGCATGACCAACCTTGACTTGATCAGCGAGGTCAACTACCAGTTACAGAAACACGGCGCGCGCACCAATTCCTTTGTCACCAGCTTCTACAATATGGGCGTCGACTATCCCTTCGACTTCACGAATCGTGAGGAGGTCCTGCAAGCGCCGCTGGACGCGCCGGTCTCCGTCTCATTCGACTTCGGCGCAGTCTATGGCGGCTATTGCTACGACTACGGCCGTTCCGTCTTCTTCGGCGATCCTGGACGACGAATACCGCCGCGCCTACGAATTGGTCATGCAGTCCCAGGCCGCCGGCATCGAAGCCCTGCGCGCCGGCAACACATGCGAACAGGCCGACGCCGACGCCCGCGCCGTCATCGAGGAGGGCGGCTACGGCCACGCCTTCCGGCATCGGTTGGGCCACGGCATCGGCATCGACGTGCACGAAGCCCCCTTCCTCACCGCCGGCGACACGACCGAATCTGGCGTCCGGCATGTGCTTCACCGCCGAGCCAAGCATCTTCCTGCCCCGCCACATGGGCGCGCGCGTCGAGGACGTCGTCGTCGTCCGCGAGCACGGCGGTGAACCGCTCACCGGCGGCTACAAGGAGCTGCACGTCGTGGAGTGAGCCTCCGCGCAGACAGAGCCACCTACCCAAACATCAGGTAGGTGGTTCCGGCTAGATCCCGCAACCTACGGAGAATCGACCATGACTGACAACCCCCTCATCCACACCTGGCAGAAGCTGGAGATCCGCCTCACCGCAGCCAACGCCTATGACAACGCCTACACCGACGTCGTTGTCTGGGTCGACCTTTCTGGCCCCGGCTTCCACAAGCGGGTCTACGGTTTTTGGGATGGCGGCAACTCCTTCGTTGTGCGCGTGCTGGCCACCGCGGCCGGCCAGTGGCATTGGACCAGCGGCAGCAACCAGCACGACGCCGGGCTCAACGGCCAGACCGGTCGCTTCGACGCCATTGCCTGGACCGACGCCGAGCTGGCCGAGAACCCCAACCGCCGGGGCATGATCCAGCCTACGCCGGATGGGCGCGGCCTCCAGTACGCAGACGGAACTCCCTTCTTCCTGCTCGGCGACACCTGGTGGTCCGTGCCTACGTGGCGCTTCCCCCTGCGCAACGACGGCGAGCGTCGCCCCATCGGTCCGGACGCCGGCCTGGACGAATACGTGCAGCTGCGCAAGGAGCAGGGCTTCAACTGCATCGGCATCATGGCGGCGCTGCCCAACTGGGCGCAGGACGGCCATCACCGGCGGCTATCCGCAGACGACGGGACTGTGCTGCGTCAGGCCTGGGCGACGCCAGGCACGGACAACGCCATGGACATGCACAACGAGGGCGGCCGCGCCTTCGAGTTCCCGGGCAAAGTCCCCGGCTACGAGGATGTCTTCCCCGACGTCGACCGCATCAATCCCGCATACTTCCAGGTACTGGACAAGAAGATCGACTACCTGAATGCGCACGGCTTCGTGCCCTTCCTGGAGGCTGCCCGCCGCGATTCCGGGCAAGCGTGGAAGAAGTACTACGACTGGCCCGACTCGCTACACGCGCTACGTACAGTACGTCTTCGCCCGCTACCAGGCCAACATCACCATTCTCAGCCCCATCCACTACGACCACTACGAGGCGACGCTGCGCGCACGCGAATACAACGAGGCCTGCAATGCTGTCATCGACCGCTTCGGGCCGCCGCCCTTCGGCACGCTGCTCTCAGCCAACTGCAGCCCGTCTACGCTGGTCAACTTCGGCGACCCGGACGAATGCCGCTGGCTGACGGCGCACCAGATCGGCAATGCGCGCGAGCACTACACCTACTGGTACCTCACGGAGATCTATCATGCGGAACCGACGCGACCGGCCTTCAACGGCGAGCCGTACTATTCCGGCCTGAGCCTGCACGGCGAATATCCGCTGGCGACCGAGGCCGACAGCGATCAGGACCGATTCTATGTCCGTTCCTCCCTCTATGGCAGCTTCCTCTCCGGCGGCTTTGCCGGCTATATCTACGGCTGCGAAGGCATCTGGCAGGCAGACGTCGAACCCGGCGCCAAGATTCCCATGTGGGACGCGTTCCAGTTCCAGTCTGCCACGGAGATCCAGCACATCAAGCCCTTTGCGACGGTCAAGGGCAACCGCTATCTCACTCTTGTACCCAACGCCGAACTGCTGGTACCCAACAAGAGCAGCACGTGGCACGGCTTCTATGGTTGGAGCTATTGCGCGCATTCGCCGGAAAAAGACTGGTTCCTGATCTACTTCGAGAAGGATTGTGAGCCGACACAACTGCGCGGCGCGGTGGTCGGCCAGCGCTTCCAGCCCGCCTGGTTCAACCCGCGCACGGGCGTGTGGAGCGAACCGGCGGACCCCATCGAAGTCGGCTCGAACGCGCTCCTTGCCCTGCCTGCGCCGCCGGACGAGCAGGACTGGGGACTGATGCTGGAATTGCTGCCGGATTAGGGCGATGGAATTGCTGATCCGGGTCGCGACTGTCGATGACGCCGCCGCCGTCCTCGATGTCCTAAATCCCATCATCGAGACGGGACGCTATACCGCGTTTGACACGCCGTTTGGCTTGGAGGAGGAGCGAGCCTTCATCGCCAATCTGCCGGAGCGCGGAATCTTTCACGTGGCGGAGCGCGTGAACGACCGGCGAATTCTCGGCTTCCAAACGCTCACGCCATTCGCCGACTACACGCACGCCTTCGATCACGTTGGCGTCATGGGGACGTTCGTGGGGCTGGCCCATCACCGGCAGGGAATCGCGGCCCGGCTGTTCGACGCCACATCCCGGGCGGCACGCGCCACCGGCTACAGCAAGATATTCGCCTTCATCCGCGCCGACAACGAGGCCGGCTTGGCCGCCTACAGGGGGCAGGGTTTCCGCACCGTCGGCGCGGCAGAGCGGCAGGCGTTGATCAACGGCCACTATATTGACGAGATCATCGTTGAGAAGTGGATTGAATAACCAACATTTCGCACGAAGTAGAAAAGGTAGACCAGATGGAAAATAGCACGACCGACCTAGACACGGGCGCGTATGCCGGCCCGCTGCACGGCATCCGCGTCGTCGATCTCTCCCGCCTCGTCGCCGGCAACATGGTCTCCCACATGCTGGCTGACTACGGAGCCGACGTCATCAAGATCGAGCGCCCCGGCGCCGGCGATGACCTGCGCAACTGGCGCGAGGACGGCGTGGAGATCTTCTGGAAGGCGTACTCGCGCAACAAGCGCAGCGTCTGCTGGAACCTGAAGAGCGAAGAAGACAAGGCAAAGCTGCTGCAGCTTGTGCAGACCGCCCATGTCTTCATCGAGAACTTCGTGCCCGGCAAACTGGAGGAGTTCGGCCTCGGCCCGGACGTTCTCCACGACGCCAATCCAAACCTTATCATCGTGCGCGTCTCCGGCTGGGGACAGACGGGGCCCTATCGCGAACGCCCCGGCTTCGGCACGCTCATCGAGGGCATGTCCGGCTACGCGCACCTCAACGGCTTCCCGGACAAGCCGCCCGCGCTGCCGCCCCTCGCCACCGCCGACATGATCGCCGGCCTGTATGGAGCCTACGCAGTTATGCTGGCCCTGCGCCATGTGGAGATGCAAGGCGGTCGAGGCCAGGTCATCGACCTGTCGCTCTTTGACAGCATGTTCTCCTTTGTGGCCTCGGAGGCCGTCAAGTATCGCGTCTCCGGCCAGGTTAGCATGCGCGCAGGCAACCAGGCCCAGCACACCGCCCCGCGCAACGTCTACCGCTGCAGCGACGGCAAGTTCATCGCCCTCTCCGCTTCCATGCAGCGCATGTGCGAACGACTGCTCGCGGCCATCGGTCGCCCGGAACTGATCGACGATCCCCGCTTTCGCACCAACGAAGACCGTGTGAAGCACCGCGATGAGCTGGACGAAATCATCCAGGCGTTCATGGATGCAGCGCACGCTCGACGAGAACCTGTCCTTTTTCGAAGAGGCAGGCATCACGGTCGGTCCCGTGCTGGCCATGGACGATCTGCTGGCCCATCCCTACATGGCGGGTCGCCAAGTCGTGACCGAATTTGCTGACCCGGACGTGGACGCCATCCCCGCGCACACGCCTGTACCCCGGCTGAGCCGCACGCCCGGCCAATTGCACACAGCCGCACCCGCCCTCGGTGCGCATACCGAGGAAGTGGAAGCCGAGACTCAAACACAGAAGGCCCGAACCGCATGAATGAACCGAAATTGTTGCGCTCGCTGCTCTTTGTGCCCGCCACCAACGAGAAGCTGCTGCACAGCGCAGTGCGCAGGGGAGCGGACGCCATCCAACTGGACTTGGAAGACGCAATCGCCGCCGGCGAAAAGGAAGCGGCGCGCCGGGCCATCGGTGACGCCGTCGCCTTCCTCCAGGACCGGACGCCCTACGTCGTCGCCCGCATCAACGGCCCTCTGCGCCTCGCCGTGCGCGATCTGGAAGCTGTCGTCGTGCCGGGCGTCCACGCCATCACCGTCCCCAAGGCGCCGGACGCCTCGCTGCTCCGGCTGCTGGACGAAACCGTCGCCGAACTGGAGGTCGAACGCGGCTTGCCTTCCGGCGGCATCCGCCTGATCGCCATGATTGAGACTGCCGAGGGTCTCGCCAACGTCAACGAGATCGCCGCGGCCACCCCGCGCCTCGTGGCGATGACCGTTGGCCCGGAAGACCTGGCAGCGTCGCTGGGATCGCAGGCCACACCCGATGCCATGTACGTTCCATGCATGATGGCGCTGGTTGCCGCACGCAAGGCCGGCATCATCCCCTTGGGCTTCGCCGGTTCCATCAGCGTCTACGACGATACAGAGATCTACGGCGAGTGGATCCAGCGCGCTGCCGACCTCGGCTTCGAGGGCGCCTTCTGCATCCACCCCAACCAGGTCGCCGTCTGCAACGAGCGGTTCCAGCCTTCCACGCAGGAAATCGCCAAGGCCAGACACATCATCGACGCCTACGAACAGCACAAAGCCCAAGGTGTCGGCGTCTTCGTGGTGGATGGACGCATGGTGGACGCCCCAGTCGTGCAACGCGCACGCACCGTTGTCGCCAAGGCCGACGCACTGGCCGCAGCCGGAACCGGGTGAGGACGCCATGCACTTCGATGCGCTGACGCTCGCCTGCGTCGCAGACGATCTACGCAGCACAATTCTGGGCGGGCGCGTTCAGCAGGTATTGCTGCCGGATGCAGACAGCATCGGCATGGAAGTCTATGCGCTTCGGGAACGGCACTATCTGCTCGTCTCAGCGGCGCCGGCCGGCAGCCGCATCCATCTCTCCAGCGTCAAGCTGCGGCGCGGCGCAGAGCGAGAAACGCCGCTACTGCTGCTCCTGCGCAAATACGTGCGCGGCGCAGCGCTGGCGCAAATTGCCCAGCCAGACCCTTTCGAGCGCGTGCTCCTGCTACAGTTTGACCATCCGGAACATGGCGCGACCACGCTGGTCGTCGAGCCGATGGGCCGTATGGGCAACGTGCTCCTGCTGGACGCCGGCGGCAAGATCCTCGAATGCATGCGCCGCGTGCCGGCAAGCGATAGCGCACGCCGTGTGCTCCTGCCCGGCCGCGCCTACGAACCCCCGCCGGCACAGGAGAAGCTGCCGCCCATGGACGATGGCCGAGCCGACTACTACGAGGGCCTGGCCGCTATCACCGCACAGGATGGCTCGCTCTGGAAATCGGTCATCGAACACGTTGCCGGCGTCAGCCCCTCGCAGGCGCGCGAGATTGCATTCCGCGCCACGGGAGATGCCGCGGCCTCCGCGCGCAGCGCAGAGACAGCCGGCGTTGCGCAGGCCCTCCAGGAACTCTGGTCGCCCGTGCAAAAAGGCGGTTGGCTTCCTGGCAATGTGGTGGACGGCGAGGCGGTCGTGGCCTTCAGCGCTTATCCCGTCCGCCACTTTGGCGAGTTCGTCCCCCGCGCCTCCATCAGCGATGCCCTGGAACGCTACTACGCAGCGCCGCGAGAATCTGCAACGCAGGCGCCGAACGCCCACGCGGCGGAAGCGCACGCGCCAGACGAATACGTAGCGGCGCGCGAGCAGGCCGCCGCCCAGCTACGCCAAGCGCGGCAGCGCATTGCGCGCCAGCTCGAAGCCCTGGCGTCGGACGAACCTGCGCCTGGCGAGCCCGAATCCTTGCGCACCCAAGCCGAGTGGCTGCTGGCCCTGGGACACACGGTGCGGCCCGGCCAGGCAGTCCTAGAGGTGGATGTGCACGGCGACGGCAGCGAGATACTGCAAATCGCCCTCGACCCGCAGCACACGGCCGTCGATCAAGCGCAACGCATGTTCAAGCGCGCCGCCAAGCTCGAACGCGCCGCGAAACGTCATCCCCCGCCGCCGCGCCAAGCTGCAACGAGACCTATCATTTCTGAATCAGTTGGACAACGACCTGGCGATGGCCGAAAATCGTCCGGAGATTACCGCCGTACAGGAGGAGTTGCGCGCGGCCGGATTCGCGAAGCAGAGGCCGTCCGCCAATCGTGAGAAATCGCCGTCGCCCACAGGCGATGTGCGTCGCTTCGCCAGCCCCTCCGGCTTCGAGATCATCGCCGGTCGCAACGCACGACAGAACGAGGCAGTTACCTTCCGCATGTCACACCCGCAGGACACCTGGCTGCACGCCCGCGGCGTTCCCGGCGCCCACGTCGTCATTCGCAGCAGCGGCGCACCGGTGAGCGAAGACGACATCCGCATGGCCGCCCAGGTGGCCGCCTACTTCTCACAAGCACGCGGCGAACGCTCCGCCACCGTCATCTTCACCGAACGCCGCCACGTGCGCCGCGTCCCCCGCGGCCACACCGGCCAAGTCCTCGTCCGCAACGAACAGACGGTGCATGTCCCCGCCGACCTGCCGTCCGACCGCGGGACCGGCTAGGGCGGTCCGCCCACAAGAGGTGTTGGCCACAATTTCGCCTCTTGCGCATTCAGTGCCCAGTGCTTCTCTCGGGTCCTGCTCTGTGTCCCCTGTGACCAACTGTAGCGGAGACGCGTCAGCGTAGCCCGCTGTCGATCACCTGCTTGTACACCTCGATGCGCTGGCTTCGCAGCGGCCGCTTGTGCCCCACAAGTCTTTTCCCCCGCTCCAACCAGAGCTGCCACCGGTACTCCATCAACAAGTAGTGGCGCAACAGCTCCGACCAGAACGATCCAAAGGTATTTGTCATAATAGCGCACCTTGCTCGTGTTGAAGTGAACATGTCGGGCGGCCACGGCTTGTTCACTGCTGCGCCCTTCATAGTGCACGACCACCGCTTGCGGATGATAGACGATGCGCCAGCCCGCGTACTTCACGCGACGGCACAGGTCCATCTCCTCGCTGTACATAAAGAACTCCTCGTCAAACGGACCGGCATACTCGGGCATACGCACCTGTTCCAGCACAGAGCGGCGCGCCAGGATGGCCGCGCCCACCAGCCAGTCCACATCATGCGCGAAACCGCCCGGCCAATCCTCCATGTACAGTCGGCGCGCCCACGGGTTGCGCGGCCACGTCCGCCCAAACCAAGTGCTCTCCACGAAACCGGTCAGCCGCGTCGGGAAGGTGCGCCGGCTATTCTGCCAGAGCCCGTCCGCATAGCGAAGCTGCGGCCCTATCACGGCCACAGTCTCGTCGACAGCTATCGCTGCGTATAGCTCGTACAGGCTGTCCGGCCCATCCGCCGCAGACGCCAGCTCCGTGTCGGGGTTCAAGAAGTAGACAAACCGCCCAATGCTCGCCGCATAACCGGCATTGTTGCCGCCCGTGAAGCCCAGATTGCGCTGGCTCGCGATCAATCGCACCCACGGAAAGCGCGATGGCAACAGGTCCACCGTGGCGTCGGCGCTGCCGTTGTCGACCACAACTACCTCCAACCGCTGCGGGCGACGTCTCCGGTCCGAACACGCGCACGGAGCCGTCGCCTTTGGCCGCCGGTCGGCTGGCGCGCTCAATCGACTGCACGCACGCACGCAGCAGATCCCATACGTTCCAACTGACGATCACAATGGAAAGATCTACACTGGAAGGACCTACACTTGGGGGGGCGGCTTCGGCGTTTTGCGTGGCCGTACGTGGGGCGTCCATCAGTAGGTGCGCTGCACCACGAAATCGCAAAGGTCCAGCAGACAGGTTCGATGTAAGCTGGGTGGAAATGACGCCAGATCCCGCTTTGCGCGCTCCAAGTAGACGACCGCCTCCGCACGTGCGGCATCTATCGCCGGGCTTCGCTTCACATCGGCCGTCACCTGCATCACCATGGCTTGCCACGCATCCGGGCCTTCGTCCGCCTGTTCGTAGGCCGTCTCCAACTGCTCCAACAGGAGGTCCGGTTTCGGCAACGTTCGCACGTAGTGGAAGAACGGCAGCGTCAACGTGCCCTGCAATAGATCGCCGCCCGCCGGCTTGCCCAGGCTGCCCTCGTCACCCGTGAAATCGAGAATATCGTCGACGATTTGGAAAGCGACGCCCAGGTTGTGGCCGTAGCTGCGCACGCACTGCACGTCCTCCTCGCCAAGTCCGGCCAGCACGCCGGCCGCTTCCGCCGCGGCGCGGAACAGGCTGGCGGTCTTGGCTTCGATGCGCCGGTAATACTCGACAACATCCTGGTGGAACTGGCGGCGCGACCACAGTTGTCGCAACTCGCCGTTGACGATCACCTCCAGCGTATCGCTGAAGATCTGGATCACGCGAGGGCTGCCGGTCTCGGCCGCGAAGTAGGCGGCCCGCGCGAACATGTAGTCCCCGGCCAGGACCGTGGAGCCCCGCGTCCAGTGCGCGTTCAGCGTCGGCGCACCCCTGCGTAGCAACGCGCCATCGATCACATCGTCGTGCACCAGCGTCGACGTGTGCAACATCTCCACGGAAGCCGCCAGCGAGATCACCGCTTCGTTCGCTCCGAGTTCACCGTTCAGGGAGCCGGCAAGGTGAGACGTCAACAACGCCACGGCCGGGCGCAGCCGCTTACCACCGCTGCCGATAAGGTCAACAAACGCGTTGGCCAGCGGCGTGAACAGAGACGTGTCCACCGCCTTCATCTTCGCTTCGACCAAAGCCAGCTCAGGCCGCACGGGAGCCAGAATCCCACCGATGTCCACGGCGGCTCTCACGTCAAGAGCCCCATCCGTCTTGGAGCCATTGCCGTGCAGCAGCGCGCCGTTATCCGTCAGCGTGCGCTCGCTCCATGAAGTCGCCTTCACCGCCACTCGATTTCTCCAGTCCAAAGAATCGTTCTGCCACTGCGCTGCTCTCCGCGGCCACTTCGGCCGGCGCAGCGCCATACAGCTCTGCCAATCGCTCGCATACCAGGCGCACATAGGCCGGCTCGTTGCGCTTGCCGCGATGAGGGTGCGGCGTCAGATATGGCGCGTCCGTCTCCAGCATCAACCGGTCTCGGCGCAGTTGCGGAACCAGATCATGCAATGTATGCGCATTCTTAAACGTCACCGGCCCGCCCAGGCTAAGCGCAAAGCCCCACTCGTACGCCTCCTCCGCCAGACCCGCATCTCCGCCAAACGCGTGCAGACACGCCCGCAAAGGGACGTTCCGCCAGCGGCGAGTCCCGAAATGCGTCGCTGTGCACCCACCGGCGCAACTCCGCAGCGACGTCCGTGTCGGACTCGCGGCTGTGGATAATCACCGGCAGACCCAGCTCGGCGGCCAACGCAAGTTGAGCGCGCAGGGCGCGCTTCTGCTGCTCCGGCTCCACCTTGTCCCAGTAATAGTCCAGGCCGATTTCGCCAATGGCAACGACGCTGGGGATGCGCCGCAAGTCCCGCGCAGGGCCTTCACTGTCTCCACCGAAAAATCACCGCTGCTGTTGGGATGCACACCCACGGCCGCATAGACCTCCGCATGCCGCCCCGGCGTCTGATATCGCTCCGCCAGAGCGATCGACTGCCGGCTGTGATGTACGTCGATGCCCGGGTTCACGATCACGCGCACGCCGGCCGCCTGCGCCCGCGTCACAACCTCTTCCCGGTCCCCATCGAATTGCTCCAGGTCAAGATGGCAATGGCTATCAATCAGAAAAAGGTTCGAATCCGTCATCAACTATCTGAACCATTCATGCACCTGTGCCACGTATGCGACACACCGGTCTCGCGCGCAGGATATCGTTTGTTCGTTTTATCACGAATGAGCGGATCGCTCAGTAGGTATGCTTTCAGATCGGAAAGCCTATGAGATCCCTGCGAGTTTCTGCCCGTCGGCCAGGATCGCCTGCACCGCGTCTTTGTCGGTCGTTTCCGTGTAGACGCGAATAAGCGGCTCCGTGCCGGAAAAGCGCACAAGGAGCCAGCCGCCGTCGTCCATCACGAACTTGTAGCCGTCCGTCGTGACCTTCTCCACCACACGATGCCCGCCCAGCTTCAACCTGTCCGGCTGCGCCGCGTCCAGATCGCGCTTTCGCCTGCGCCTTCATCTCGTCTCCGGACAACCGCGTGTCGATACGATCGTAGTAGTGTTCGCCTACCGTATCGAACAGCACGGCCAGCAACTGGGTCGGCGTCTTGCCCGTGCGCACCATCAGATCGAGCAGATAGAGATTCGCCAGAATACCGTCCCGCTCCGGGACGTGCCCGCGGAAGGCGTACCCACCGCTCTCCTCGCCGCCGATCATGGCATCGTGCTCCATCATCGCCGGCGCGACGTACTTGTAGCCGACGCCCGTATGCACCACCGGGACACCATACAGCTCGCCCAGCTTGTCGAGCATCGACGTCGTACTCAGCGTCTTGACAATGGCGCCCCGCTCCCCGCGCACCTCCAGGAGGTAGTACGCCAGCAGCCCATAGACGCGCAACTGGTCCACAAACTCGCCGTTCTCGTCGCCGAAGCCGCAGCGATCTCCGTCTCCGTCCAGGATACAGACGGCGTCGGCGTGGGTGCGCTTCCCCGCCGCCAGGCCCGCGTCCACGTTCGGCGGGATCGGCTCCGGGCGTTCCATGTCGGGGAAGAGCGGATTGCGTTCCGCATGGATCTCAATAACGTCCGTCTCGCCGCCGCCCAAGATTTCGCTCAGCCAGCCCGCACCGTTCCCCCACATATTGTCCACAACCACCTTGAGCCCGGCCTGCTTGATCGGCTCCACGTCGATGAGGTCCGCAAGATGCGCCAGATACGCAGGCTTGGACTCGAAGTAGCGAACGGCGCCGCTCTCCATCGCCTCCGCGAATGGAATGCGCCGGATGGCTTGCGGTTCGTCGCGCCGCGGGATGCGCGCCTCAATCTGCGCGAGACCCTCTGGGTCTACGGCGCCGCCATTCTCGTCGCGCACCTTGAATCCGTTGTCGGCCGGCGGATTGTGGCTGGCCGTAATATTGACCGCACCCAGCGCTCCGTTTGCTACCACACTGTAGCTGATGACGGGCGTGGGCGTGGCCCTCGGCGTCAACAGCACCTGAAAACCGTTGCCCGCCAACACCTCCGCCGTGGCCGCGGCGAAATCCTCCGAGATGAAGCGCCGGTCATGGCCCACGACTACGGACCCTTCCAACCCGCGGTCTTTCAAATAGGAGGCAAATCCCTGGGCGCAGCGACGTACATTTTCGAAAGTATAATCCTCGGCGACGCGTCCGCGCCAACCATCGGTTCCGAATCGAATGTCATTCACTGGTTTGTCCCTTATCCAGAGTGAAATCACGGGTGTATAGAACAGCAGGTGCCAGCCCCACGCAGACGAGCGCAAGAGAGGGGTTTCTGAATAATAGCAGCGAATCAGGGGTATGGAAAAGATGGCGCCCACTCTCGACACGCTCCGGACAGATTGGAGCTTGACAGACGGTCGTAAACCTAATATCATTCGTATACTCTAATATCATTAGGATAAATACGCATGGCGCCAACCCGACGAGAACTCCACAGACAACAGACCATCGAGGAAATCCTTCAAATCGCGCGCCAAGAAATGCGCGAGAAGGGCGTGGCTGCGCTCTCCCTAGGCGAAATCGCCCGTCAAATGGGCATGAAGACCCCCTCCCTGTACAACTACTTCGACAGCAAGGACGCCATCTACGACGAACTATTCCGTCGCGGCTATGAACAGTACGCGCAGATACTGGAGGAGTCTCGCAAGCGCAGCGGCTCCGTCTGCGAGCGACTGGCATTCGTCCTGGACGACTACATGCGCTTCGCGCAGGAGAATCCCGATCTCTACCAGCTCATGTTCCAGCGGCCGGTGCCGGGCTTCGCGCCGTCGGACGAGAGTTACGCCGCCTCCCTTGCGATGCTGGCAGCCGGACAGCGCCGAGCTCCAGTCCATCCTGGACTCCGGCGAACTGGAAATCGATCTGCCCGTTGAGGAGGCCATGGACCTTGTCATTGCGCTGGTTCACGGCCTTACCGAGATGCACCTGGCAAACAACCCGGAGTTGCCGGTCGGCCAGGGCCGTTACGGGAAGCTGGGTCCGGCAGCCATCGACTTGCTCATGACCGCCTGGGGCCCCAAATCGCGAAAATGAATCAGTTCCCGCTCGATAAGGAGTACAGCAATGACAGCGCTTGTCGCCAACCTGAACGCCGGCCTGCGTACCGTCACGGAGATCCCCGCGCTGCAGCACGCAGAGGCCCCCGCCCTCGCACGAGCCGAGTTCGAACGCGTGCTGTCGCTCCTGCAGTCGCTCGACGTCAATGACTGGGAGCAACCCACCTATTGCGCCGATTGGAACGTGCGCGAGATGACGGCCCACCTCGCCGGCGCAGTTGCCGCATTCGCCAGTTGGGGAGAGTTCTTCCGCCAAACCGTTGGGAACCCGCATATGCGCTCTGAGGAGAAGCAAGTTGACGGACTCAACCGCCGCCAAGTGGAAGACCGCGCCGGCTGCTCGCCCGCCGAACTCATCGACGAGTACCGCCAAGCCGGCCCTGCCGCGATTCGCGTACGCCACAACATTCCCTGGCCCTTGAGCCGGGCCCCCATTCTGCGCGGCGAACCGGTAAGCGACACGTCGCTTCGCTATCTGCTCGACGTCATATACCCGCGTGACTGGTGGATGCACCGCTACGATCTCTGTGCGGCGACGGGCAAGGAGATGATCGTAGACGGGGAGCACGACCGGCGGATCGTGGAGTTGGTGCTGCGCGACGTGGCGATGGTGCTGGCTCGCACCGGCCTTGGCGACCGCTCACTCATGCTGGAACTGACCGGCGAGGCGGGCGGCGCGTACCGCTTCGGGCCGAACCCGCAGCCGGACACGGTCGTGCGCATGGATCTGTTCGATTTCGCGCTGGCGGCATCCGGACGTATCGCGCCGGAGGAAGCGTTGGCGCGGGCCACCGTGGCGGGCAGTCCGGCTGTCGCCGAGTGGTTCTTTCAGAACTGCGAGGTGCTGTTCTAACGGGTAGCGGCTTGGGTCGCGAAGTGGGCAAGCAACGGCATGGATTGCCGTGTAGTATTGACCCGTGTCATTCCGGCCATAAGCCGGACTCTACTCGTGCGTCGCGCTGGATTCCTGCCTCCGCAGAAATGACAGTCCGTGGCGAGTTGCCGTGTGGAAAGCTAGAGACCCGCCAGCAGGTCCTGTGCAGCGGTATAGGGGTCGACCTCGCGCCGGTAGACGCGCTGCACAAGTTCGTCCAGCCCGTTCTCCGGCATATGCGCCTGGATACGGCGGTTCAGCTCTGCCCGCAGGATGTTTTCCACCGTATTGGCGGCGCGTATCTCCTCGCGCAGCGCGATCTCTCCGGAGGTGTGCAGCCACCGCCTGTGCGCCTCGATACGCTCGTGCAACTCCTCCACGCCCGTGTTCGACGCCGCGACCGTTTCCATCACCGTCACCTGCCAGCGTTCTTCCAGCCTCCCGCCGTCCGTCGGCGCGGCATCCGATGGGGGACCTTCGACGCGCAGCACCTGCCCGTGGTGGCGCATCAACCGCGCGCTGCTATTCTCGATCTCGAGCATCATTTCCAGCGCCTTGACGGTGCGATCCGCACCGGCGCGGTCGGCCTTGTTCACCACCAGCACATCACCGATCTCAAGAATGCCGGCTTTGATCGCCTGCACCTCGTCTCCCATACCCGGCGCTTCCACCACGAGCGTCGTGTGCGCCATGCTCGCGATCTCGACCTCGGCCTGGCCCACGCCCACGGTCTCCACGAGGATGCGCTCGAAGCCCGCCGCATCCAGCAGCGTCACAACGTCTCCCGTCGTCTTGCTCAGCCCGCCCAGGCTGCCCCGTGTCGCCATGCTGCGGATGAAGACGCCGTCGTCGCCGCTTAGCGCGGCCATACGCACGCGGTCGCCCAAGAGCGCGCCGCCTGTGAAGGGGCTGCTGGGGTCGATGGCGACCACCGCCACGGTCACGCCCGCGGCCCGATAACTCTGCGCCAGCGCCGTCACCAGCGTGGACTTGCCCGTCCCGGGTGCGCCCGTCACGCCCACGATGTGCGCTCGGCCCGTGTGTGCATACACTGCGCTGAGAATGGCGTGGGTCTGTATACCCTCATTCTCCACGTGGCTGATGGCCCGCGCCACCTGTAGGCGATTGCCTGCCAGCACGCCGCCCGACAGCGCGTCCGCATCGACGGCGCGACGGCGCACGGCGTTCAATGCTTGCTGAGTCATCTAGGGCAGCGCGGCCTCGCCCACCGCCTGCGTGATGAAGTCCGCGATCTCCTGGGTGGATGTGCCCGGCCCGAACACACCGCGGATGCCGGCCTCTTGCAGCGCGGCCACGTCCTCGTCCGGCACGATGCCGCCCACGAGCACCACCACGTGGTCCTGCCCCTGCGCGCGCAGCAACTCCACCACACGCGGGCAGAGCGTGAGGTGCGCGCCGCTGAGGATGCTGAGCCCAACGACATCCACGTCCTCCTGCAGCGCGGCTTCCGCGATCATCTGCGGCGTTTGGCGGATGCCCGTGTAGATCACCTCGAAGCCCGCATCACGCAACGCGCGGGCGACGACCTTCGCGCCGCGGTCGTGGCCGTCCAGGCCTGGTTTGGCCACCAATACGCGTATCTTTTCACTCATGCATTGTCTCCCACGTCCGATGACGCTCTGTTTCCCAGACACCAAAGAGCGAACCGGCCTATCGCAGTTCATTCTTTGCAGCCGGCCGCGCCGTTACCGCCCAGTAGACTCCGTCGCCTTCCGCAGCCAAGATCGGCGAAAGAGGTTGCCATTGGTATCTTGGCCAATACTCATCACCCTTCCGCTTCGTGACCTCGCACGTCTACCGCTTCTACTCTGGGTCCGCGCCATCCTCCGCCATCAATCCCGCCGCGATCTCCTGAGTCGGACCCACCCACAGATAGCCGCGTATCGACGGGTAACCGCACATCACCAGCATGGCCAGGCCCACGGCCAGGAAGATCGGCTGCAGTGGCGACTGGTTGCCCCACATCAGAAATTCCAGCCCGATGAACAGGATAAGCACCACCGCGATCACCCGCGTCCACGCCCACGACCAGTGGAAGTCGCGCCACGGGTTCATCCGCTGCAGTAGCGCCCACTCCGGCCGCGCCCACGCGCCATACGCAGTGAACAACGGCGCGATCCCGAGCACAGTGATCAGAAACAGCCCCGGCAACAGAAAATCATCCACCGGCACGGAATCCAGCAGGTTCACCGATAATCCCATGCCCGCGCCGCTGGGGTCCATCACCATCCCCGCGCCGCCGGCGATCCCTCCCAGCCCCAGGAACAGCAGCAACGCCAACAGCACAAACAGCGTCACGGGCCGATTCGCAATCCTAGCGGTCATAGCAGGTCCCCTTGCACGGAATGTACCCCGTCTTGCATCAGCATGCTCGCATCGGGCGAGGCGTCCCAAATCACAGCATATGCGATCGCCGCGCACCGGCCAAACCGGACCGGCGGCAGCGTGTGATGCCGGCGATCTTCCTCCCGCCTGACTTGTGGCGCGCTGCGAGAGATAGTACCCTGCGTACCAATGAACGCTCTCTCAATGACACCAGGGATCGAACCCTTTCCCACCGCCATGCACGTCGTTCTTAACGCCCAACTCATTAGCGCACAACAGTCCTACCGCAGCGCAGGAATGAGTAACTACAGCCGCAATCTGCTTGCCGCTGCCGGAACGCTTGCTGCGGACGACGCGAGCATCCACCTCACTGCCCTCACGCACGCGCCGGACACGCGCATCCCTGGCGTGAACGTGATCGCATCGCCTCTGCCGCTCGACAGACCGTCCGCGCGTATTGCGTGGGAGCAACTCATCCTGCCCCGCCTGCTCCATCAACTGGAGGCCGACCTCGTGCATGGCCTGGTCAACGTCCTGCCGCTGGCGAGCAACGTGCCGGGCGTCGTCACTGTACACGATCTCAGCTTCTTGCACTTCCCCGGTCTCTTTCCACCGGCCAAACGAATGTACCTGAGCGCCCTCAGCCGAGCCAGCGTGCGCAAGGCGGCCGCCGTCATTGCCGTCAGCCAACAGACCGCGGACGACGTGATCCATCGCCTCGGCGTGCCGGCGCATAGAGTGACCGTCGCCCACAACGGCGTTGACGTTCGCTTCGCGCCCGCCGCTCCGGCCCAAACCGCCGCATTCCGCCGCGCCAAGGGGTTGCCCGAGCGCTTCTTCCTCTTCCTGGGCACATTGGAACCGCGCAAGAACCTGCAGACGTTGATGGCGGCGTATGCACGCTGGCGCGCCCAGGCAAGTCCCGCCGCCCGCGACGTCAAACTCGTCATCGCGGGCGGCAAGGGTTGGTACTACGACGCCATCTTTGCGCAGGTCAGCGCCCTGGAGCTGCACGATTCCGTCATCTTTCCGGGCTACGTCCCGGACGACGAACTGCCCGACTGGTTTCGGGCCGCCGCCGCCTTCGTCTATCCTTCCGTATTCGAGGGCTTCGGCCTGCCTGTGCTGGAGGCGATGGCGTGCGGTACGCCCGTGCTGTGCAGCGACATACCCGCCCTGCGCGAGATCGCGGGGGACGGGACAGGCCAAGCTGCGCTCCTCGCCCCGCCGCTCGACGTGGACGCGTGGGTGGCCGGTCTGGCGCTGCTCGCCGGACAGCCCGCGCTGCGAAACGAGCTCTGCACGCGGGGCCTGGCTCGCGCCGCGCAATTCACGTGGCGGGCCGCCGCCATGCATACGTGTGACGTCTATCGTCGTGTAGCTGCCCAGTCAGCGTGGCCGCGACTCACTGCTTGAGAGAGACAAGACATGAAATGTAGTTCACGTATCGTCCGTCGTCGTCTTCCGCCGAACAAGGCGCGCGACATCGCCAGGCTGTGGCTCGCCGTTCTGCTGGCCATCACCGCCAGTCTCGGCCTGCGCTCGCCCGCTGCGCAAGCGCACAGTCCGCACGACATCATTCGGGCCGTGGCCATCTCGCCCAACTACACAAACGATCAGACCGTCTTTCTCATCACCAGTACGCCCGGCTGGTGGAAGCCTACAGACCTCTATCGCTCGGTCGACGGCGGCGTAAGCTGGCACAGCATCACCAACGGCCTCGACCACCGGCGCGAGGCCGTGGACATCAAGCTCTCGCCCGACTACGCAGCCGACGGAACCGCCTTCATTGCCACGGAAGGCGACGGCGTCTATCGCTCCACCGATCACGCCGCCTCATGGTCAGCCTCCAACACGGGACTTGGCGCGCTATACGTCTCGCACCTCGCCGTTTCACCCTCGTTCGCTACGGACCGCACGCTACTCACCGCCGGAACTTTCGGTGGATTGTTCCGTTCACAGGACGGAGGAGAGTCGTGGACCAGCGTATTCGACGCCGCTACGAAGTTTGCCTCCCTCGCGTTCGCCAGCGCCGAAAACGGCAAGGTCGTCGCCTTTGCCGGCGATTCTTCGGGCGCGGTCCACCGGTCAGAAGATGGCGGACGCACATGGCAGCGTGAGTTCAACCGGCCCGAAATGGGCGCCGTCCACGTCATTGCCCCCTCGCCCGACTTCGCATCTGATGGGGCCTATTTCGTGGGTACCGAGAAGCTCGGACTTTGGCGCGCCGTAGACGGTGCGCTACTCAACGGCGCCTCCGAACGATTCACCGCCCTACCGGGCGCAGAACGAGACGCCCCCGACTCGCCGCATGCGCTCTGCTGTTCAGAGGCAAATGCTGCATCCCTTGCGCAGTCGGCTGGCGTATACCTGCCAGTGCTCAGCGCCATGACCGACGTCAATGCAACGGCAGCCGGCCTCGACATCCGCGCCGTCTCGGTGTCGCCCGACTTCGCGCAGGACGAAACCGTACTGGCCGCAGCCCGCAAGAGGCTCGCCTTCCGCACCCGCAACGGCGGCAACTCCTGGCACGCCGTCGGCGCCGAAGCGGAACTGACCCATCCACAGGCGGACGAATATGGCATGCCCGATTTCTATGACCTGGCGCTCTCGCCCGCCTTCGCCACAGACCGGACGGTGTTCCTCGCCGGCTTCAACGGGCTCTTCAAATCCGAAGACGGCGGCACTACATGGGAACAGCTGGAGACCCTGGCAAATGGGCTGCCGACCGGCCTCTCCGTCTCGCCCAACTTCGCCAACGACGGCCAAGTCGCCGCCGTGACGCAGCACGCGGGCACACTAGTGTCCCACGACCGCGGCGACTCCTGGGAAACCTGGAACCGTGGTCTACTGGATGGTCGAATCTATGGCATCGAGCATTCGCCCGATTTCGCCAATGACGCCTTCTTCTTCACGTTTGAGCGCGGCGGCATACGCAGAGTCACCGACAAAACGACGGACTACGACTGGGACGCATGGTCCTTTGGCCTGCGGCCGCCCGACCCCGAGTCCGGCGAGACGGTGAGCGTCAATTTCCCGGAGGCCAGCGCCATCTCGCCGGACTTTGCGGCGGATGGCTCGATCTTCATTGGCGCCCGCCACTACGGCCTCTATGACTCCCACGACGGCGGCCGGACGTGGGAACTGCTTTGGGAACAGAAGTATTCTCCCGTTGCGTTTGCCATCTCGCCCGACTACGCCGACGACCGCACCCTCTTCGTCAGCATCCTCAACGACGGGCTCTTCAAATCCACCGACGCGGGCGAAAACTGGACGAACGTCATGGACGCCGCGCCCTGGCTCAGCGGCAGCAGCGTCGATGAGTTCCCCTACTGGCACTACATCATCTACCCGGCCATCTCCCCCAACTTCGCCAACGACGAAACCATCTTCGCCGGCACGTCAGACGGCCTCTTCAAGTCCGAAGACGGCGGTGATAGCTGGGATGAAGTACCGGACTTCATGGACCGCTTCATCATGGCGCTCGCTCTGTCGCCGGACTACGCCGCTGATCCAACGTTGCTGGTCAGTGTAAAGGGACTGGGGCTCTTCAAGAGTGAGGACGGCGGCGAGACTTTCTCGCCCATTGCCCCGGATCTGCTCCGGGACCATCACCTCCTGCGTAGCATCAGGTTCGCCGACGACCAGACCGTATTCGCCTATGCCGATCATCTTCTTCGTTCCGACGACGGCGGACACACCTGGCGCCTGCTCACCACTCCCATCCGCTACGAGAACCATAAGCACCCGGTCCACTACTACGGAGACTGGGCGCGGCGAAACGACCTGGACAGCAGCATGTCGTCCTATTCGTTCTCCGCCCAGGCTGGCCATCAGGCCGTGCTCGACTTCGCCGGAACCGGCGTATCCTGGATTGGCGCGAAGGACGACAACCTGGGCATCGCCAACGTATACGTGGATGGCGTGCTCGAGGCAACCGTCGATCAGTACGCCGCAACGCCGCAACGCGAGGCTGTGCTATTCTCGGTACTGGACTTGCCGCCGGGCCCGCACACGATCACCGTTGAGGTGACAGGCCAGCGCAACCCGGCCTCCACCAGCGCGCGCGTCACACTCGACGCCTTCGATGTCACCGGTTTCGAAACCGCCAGCCGCCTTGGCGTCAACTGATCGCGGCGCGTACAAGCACGATGACTCGCCAAGGACGTGCGCCAGGGTTGACCTGCGCCATTCCGGCTGGCGCGCAAAAGAGGGCCGCCTCAGCGGCGACCCTCCTACATCTCTTGGAAAACGGAAATACATGCGAAGGCGTCCGACCCGCAGCCGGCTCTACCCAGCTAAGAAGGCGTCGATCGCTTCCTTGCTGATTCGGTACTGCGAGCCGATCTGCCGCGCCTTCAGTTCGCCGCTGTCGATAACAGCCTGCACATCCGCAGTGGACACCTTGAGGTACGCGGCCGCCTCCTCCAGCGTCATCACGTCCGGCGCGCTGGGCGCTGCTGGCTGCGCTGGCTGCTGGGGCTGTTGCTGCGAAGCGCCCGTCATGGTGTTCGCAATCATGCCTGCCATACCCGCGCCCATGCCGATGCCCGCACCCAGGCCCAGACCGTCGCTCGTGCCGCCGCCCGACTGCGCCGCGTCCTGAAGCGCCTGCGCCGTCTTGAACTTCATGTACGCGTCCATATCGCCGATCGCGCCCATGGCCGCCCGCTCGTCGATGGCCTGCGCCGTCTCTTCCGTCGGGTTGATGGACACGATCATGAACTGCTTCAGCGCGATCCCCATCGCCAGGAAATCATCCTGCACGACAGCGCGCGTCGCCGCGCCGATTTCGTCGTACAACTGCGGCAGGTCAAAGATGCTGGTCATGTTCTCGCCCAGCACATCCGTGAGTCGGGCGATAGTCACGCCGCGCAGATAGTCCTCTATCTGCGAAGTCTGATAGAGTCCCTGGGTACCCACAATCTGGTCCACGAAACGCTTGGGCTCGGCCACCTGCATCGTGTATTGGCCAAACGCACGCAGTCGCACTAGCCCCAACTCGGTGTCGCGCAGGCTGATCGGCTGCGGTGTGCCCCACTTCAGGTCGGTGAACTCGCGCATATTGACGAAGTACACTTCGGCCGTGAAGACGTTGTTGCCGCCTGTGCCCAGACGCAACAGATTGGAGAGTACCGGCAGGTTCGCTGTGGTAATCGTGTGCCGGCCTGGACCGAACTCGTCCAGCGATTTGCCGTCTCGATAGAAGACCGCACGCTGGCTCTCGCGCACGATCACCTGGCTGCCCAACCGAAAATCGCCGGAGCCGTATTCCGGCACCCGTCGAACTACCTCACTTTGTCCCTGATCCGGGACTTCGATTACGTCGATGATCCTGGCCATGTCGTCCTCTTCTCCTGGCTCACAGTCGGTGTCTACTGTCCATGCTCACGCCCCGGGAAGCGTCAGAATTCCACGAAGTCGGCGACAGCTTCCCGGAAGCCTGCAGGTCCCTACCCCTCCAACAGCTTCGCATCCACATCCGGCGCATAGTCCGAACCCAGCAGCAGATCCGGCGACACGATCGCCTCGGAACGCCGCATGTACAGCGTGTTCAGTTCCGCCAGCAAATCGGTCACGTAGTCCGCCGCCGCAGACACATCGCCGCCGCTATCCACGGCCCCGGCCAATGCCCGCACCGCATCCTCCACCTCCACCGTGCGCGCGGCCAGCGCCACGTCGAAGCGGTGCAGAGCGTTCAGCTCTTCCTCTTTGACGCGTACCGGGTCGAAGAAGCCCGCATAGCCGTAGCTGGCCGTCTTCATGCGATCGGACAGCAGTTGCAGCTTCTGAATCGCGCCGTCCACCTCATCCAAATGCTTCAGACCGCCGCCCTTTGCCAGCTTGCGCTGAATCGCAAAAAGCGCCTGCTTCTGCTCGTCTAGCCGGGATGCAATCATGGTGCGCACACGCTTGTCCGCGTCGCGCCGCACTTCCTTATCCACATAGCCGTTGATGCCGGGAAGCCCAACAATCAACGCCTCGACAGCGCCCATGTTGTCCTTCGCTGAACTCACAAATTCGTCGCTCATGTAGTTTCTCCCCTTGAGCCTCGCCGCACATTCTGCTTGCCAGAATAGGCTGGAGTCCTGCGCTATCGCGCTGCATACCGGCAACACCGGAATCGTATGCGTGTGAAAACTAACCTGCCTGGACAGCTTCCGTCTCTTCGCCAGTTGTCGATGCCGCGGCGCGCTTGGTCAAGAATACCTCACTGCCACACCACGGACAAACGATCAGCCCTTTTCCGGCGAACTGCAAATCGCCGCCGCAATTCGGGCACTTGCGCCCCTCGGTCAACTGTTGGCTCTCCACGCTGTACAGCACGCCCTTGTCCCAGTTGATCGCCCCGCTGAAGAGCTGCTTGCCCACCAGATCGCGGATCATGTCCTCCACTTCATCCCGCGGCACGCCCAGCTCGACCACCAGCTCGGCAATCGTCACCTGGCCCTGTGCCAGCACCATGTTGAGAATCGTCTTCTCCTGCTCCACACGCGCGTACTCTTCCTTCTCCACCGAGCCCTTGCGGAAGACATACACGCCGGCCCCAAAGATGGGCGCCATCACGAGCAGCGCAAGGAACATGCCCAGCACCATGCCGCCCGACGAGGTCTCGCCCGTGCCCATGGCCGTCAGCGCCCAAGCCACGAACGCGATCAGCAACAGTGCGCTGCCGATCATCAGTATCAGTCCAACGATTCGTCCGCTTCCTATCATCAGCAGTCCTTCCGTATCCTCGGCTGTGATTCTGTTTCGTGTGATGAACTACTCAAAACCGCCGCTGCCGCCACCTCCGCCACCTCCGCCTCCACTCCCGCCGCCGGAGAATACGCCGACGATCTGGAAGACGTAGAAGGCGAATTTGGCCCCGTCGCCCAGGCCGCTCGCTAGATCCGGTCCCAGCGTATCCAGGCCCAAGCCTTGCGTCGCCACGAAGAGGCCGCGACCCATATCGCTGCTCATATTACCAAACCCGCCGCCGAAATCATGGCTCAAGCGGCTGAGCGACATCTTTGGTCCGCCGGCTCTACCGATCGTCGGCACAGTGTCCGTGCTCACCGACGGCCCAACTCTGCTCGCCGACGCGGTGCTACCCCTCGGCACCGTCCATTCGAAATAGTCCGGTCCCCGGTCGCGCCACGTCGACCGGTTACGAGCCACGTACCAGGCGGGCAACGGCGCCTCCACCGCCTCGAACGCGGCAACATACTGCTTGTCGACACCGAACGCAATTGCATACGGCAACCAGCGGTCCCAGATTGCACTAGTAT
The DNA here is from genome assembly GCA_963752485.1 of uncultured Chloroflexia bacterium. Lineage (GTDB taxonomy): Bacteria > Chloroflexota > Anaerolineae > Caldilineales > Caldilineaceae > JASGTU01. The sequence continues at coordinate 299,915 of CAVVYP010000001.1, read as the reverse complement.
TGGCCCACGTCCGCGTACTTTCCCAAGTCTGTCAGGTACCTCTTGAACGCCCGCCAGCGTGCCGCTGCCTCGGCCCCGGCCGGTGTCTTGCACGGCATGTGTCGGGACAGCAGCACCATGCCCACGGCCACAACCACCAGGGCAATACTGGGCAATGAAGCCGTCAGCAGATGGCCCGTCCAGATCCACAGGCAGACGTTGATCACCATCGCAAGCAGAATGCCCGCCACGCCCACGTACCAATAGTTGCCGCGCACCAATTCCGGGTTCTCTGCGAAGTAGCCCTCCTCTACGACTGCGTCGTAGATATCGGACTCCACCGCAAGCCTCTGGAGCCTCCACTCACTGCCAAGTACAGTCGAGCGCACGTACTCCCGCTCCAGTTCCGGTCCAAAAAGCGCCTTCAGCAGCGCCTCTTCATACGGCCGCAGTGCGACCTCGCTGGTGCAGCGCTGAAAGGCATAGGCGGTGCTGCTATTCGTTTCGTGGATGCGGAGCGCGCCTCTGCGAGCTAAATCGACGATCGTCGCCAGAATATCCTCGCCGTCAGCGTGCTCATCCAGCAGCGTGCCCGCCATACCCGGCGGCAGGTCATCCGGCGGCTCCGGCAGTGCCTCGGCCACGATGCCCATCGGCTTGTCTCGCCCGTGCCTATACCACAACACGAACAGCCCGGCGGCGCCGGCGCTCGCGATCAGCAGCGCAATCACAACGGCGACCAGTCGCTCGACCGACAGTTGGCGCGCACGCTCCTCTGCCGCGGCTACGCGGGCGTCATCTGCCGCCTGCCATGACGGCGCTTCCCCTGCCACCACGCCGGGCGTGAATTCCACGCGCACCTCGAAGTCCACGCCTGGCGGCAGCGGCTTCGTCAGCTTGTACGTGACCGTGCGTTCGTCCTCCGAGAGCTGCGCCGTGGCGCCCGCACCTGCTAGGTCCTCGCCAATGTACGCAGCGATGGCATGTACGCTCGCTCCCTCCGGCACGGTGACGCGTAAAGTTCCATCCTCGATCCAGCCTTCGTGCCCGGCATAGAGGGCCTTCCACCAGACTTGGTCGCCACCCTCGTAGTATCGTAGCGCATGGTGGACACGGTAGCCGATCTCAAATCCTCTTGTAGTATTCTTCACCGGCTCGAAATACCAATTTACTTCAGTTCCATCCGACGTCTGCCTAACCACATATTTGTACCAGCCCTTTGCGTCGGCTGCTTCGTAACGATGCCCTTCGCTATCCGTGATCGACCAGTCGGTGATTGTACCGCGACGATTGTATGGAATCTCCCGATAACCGTTGCTGAAGGTGCGCGTTCCGAACCTGACTGTAGGCTTCTCCACCACGTTAAGGGTGCCGTCCGCGTTGACCGTGATGTCCACGTCATAGCGGATCCACTCCATGTACTCCGCAATTTCGGCTGCATCCCTACCCCTCTTCTCATTCGAGCGCGACGCAAAGACGTCCGAGATCAGTGAGAAGGTCAGCGATGCGAAAATTACGGCCAGGACCAAGACAACCGGCAAAATGCGAACCAGGATGTGCAATAGGATCACCACGGCCCGCACCGTTGCGCGCACCGTTCCCCGTGCCAAGCCAAAGACCGCGTTCATGAGTAACCTCCTCGTTTGCGGCCCATCCTGTGCGTGTGTATCTAGTCTACTGTCGCTCCGACGTCGCTTTCAATGCCGCGACTTTGCCTCGCAACGCGTTCCCCGGAAACCTGCCTCCTTCTCAGTGAACTTCCACAGCCATCTCTCATTACGCACGGAGCCATAGGGTCCACCGTGCGTCCACCACACTACTTGGCGGCAAAGCAGCGGGCTATCCGAAGCCGCCACCGCCACCACCGCCGCCACCACCGCCAAAGCTGCCGCCGCCGGAGAAGCCGCCGCCGCCGCTGCTCCAACCGCCGCCCGACGACGAACTGGCCGGACGGCTGGTGAAAGTGCTGCTCGCATCGTTCAGCATGGCGCCCAGCCCAATGCTCATGGCGGTCAGGCTCGTGCCCATGCCCTTGCTCATGTCGCTTAGGCTGCCGCCCGGTCGCGGCCCGTCTCCCATAGGAATCGGCGACGCCATGCCACCCCCACCGCTACCGCCGCTCGACGTGGTCGGCGCCCCCGGCGTGCCGAAGTACCAGTCATGGTACGGGCCATACATCGTCGGACCGGGAATATACCAGCCGGGCGCCGGCGCATCCACCGCCTCGAACTTGCGGATGTACTCCTTCTCGAGCCCGAACGCAATTGCGTACGGCAGCCACTGGTCCCAAATGCCCTTCTGCGCATCCAGGTCGGAGTATTTCTCGATGTCCTCCAAATAGGTCCTGAACGCACTCCAGCGCGCCGCTTCCTGCGAACCCTGTGCGGTTTTGCGCGGCATATAGCGCGCCAGTATCAGCACGCCCACCGACAGCACGCCTAGCCCAATGCCCGGGAAGATCGCGGCCGGCGTCAACGACCCGAGGAACACGAGACCCAGTACGCTCAATGCCGCCGCCGCCACGATGCCCGCAATGCCCAGGCAGCCATACTGCGTGCGCACCGTCTCCGGGCTGCGCGGGAAATAGCCCGCCTGCACCACCGCCTCGTACAGGTCCTTCTTGATATCGTCCACGTGCGTATAGAACTTTTCCTTCAGGTCGGAAAGCCGTACCTCATCGCCGGAGCTGAACAGCGCATCCACGAGTTCTTGCTCATATGGCAACAGGGGCGCATCTTCCCGCTCCCGGCGATAGATGAAGTCCTTGCGCGTGCGCAGGAAGCCCTTCTCCTCATCCTCCGTGATGCTGATGGCCTTGCGTCGCGCCAGATCCACCAACGTGGCCAGAATATCCTCCATGTCGGCGCGCTCATCCAATAGCGTGCCCGCCATGCCCGGCGTCAGCGAATCCGGCGGCTCCGGCAGATAGTCCGCCACCATCTCCACCGGCTTATCGCGGCCGAAGTTGTACCAGATCAAATACAGGCCCACCAGGCCGCCCGCGCCCAGTAGCAGCCCCAGCACGCAGAAACCCAGCGTCGCCACCGCCTGCCAGCGGTCACGAAACGTAGCCGCAGCCGCAGCCTCTGCCGCCGCAGCATCCGCTGACTGCTGCCACGGCTGGGCCGAGCCGTCCACGATCCCGGGCGTAAACTCCACGCGCACCTCGAATTCCTCGCCCGCGCCAAGCCGTTCCGTCAAGTCGAAGACCGCCTCGCGGTTCCCATTCAACTGCGCCGTCGCAGAGTCGCGCGCGTCGCTGCCGTTGATGTACGCCGCCCACTCCTGAACGGACGCGGCATTCGGCACGATCACGCGCACTGTGCCCGCCAGCACCGGGAAGCTGCGGTCGCCGTAGATGGCCTTCCACCATACCTGGTCGCCACCCTCGTAGAAGCGTAGCCCGTCGTGCACGGTATAGCTCAGCGTATACGTCTCGCTGTCGTTGCTGATGCGCGGAAAGTTCCAGCGGATGTCATATTGCCCGCCGCTGTCCTGCACCGAGAACGTGTACGGCGCCTCTCCGCCGCGCGTCTGCTCGTACACGTTGCCCTGACTGTCCGTGATGGCCCAGTTGTCGATATAGCTGAAATTGCGTTTGGGAATGTAGCGGGTGCCAAACGTGAAGTCGCCGCTGGTGAACCGAATGTCCTGATTCTCGCGTACGTCAAACGTCCCGTCGGTATTGACCTCGATATCAACGTCGAAGCGTTCCCACACGACGGACTTGTCCTGCGCCAGCGCAGCGGGCGCATACACGCTCGCCCACAGCATGGCCAGCGTCAGCAACAAGAGAAATCGCACATACCTACGCATGGTCCCTCCACGAGCTTGCCGTTGGTTCAAGATGGTTGTGCCGCGCCACAGGCAGACAATCGCCGTCACCGCCAGGCCGTCGCAGCAAATATCACTACGTTTCACTATACCATGATGTCGCGTCGAGCGAAGCGTTGCCTGACATTTGCCCGTGGATTGGCTGACGCGTCAGGCCGATTCGGACTGTGCGCAACCGGCATCGGGACCTGTCGGTCCGAGAGGATGGAGAGCGGTGTGCAATGTCAGCTTCAGCGGAAACGCAGACGCGGTGTGCAGCGTCGCCGCCCGTCTACGAAGGGGAGTCGCCGTTCTCTGATTCTGTTTCCTCGGCCAGCGCGGTGGCTGCGAGCAGCATGTCTGCGTCTTCACTGCCCAGCGGCGGCAGATCGGCCAGTTCCGTCAGCCCGAAGTGCTGCATAAACAGCTCAGTCACGCCATAGACGATCGGGCGGCCCACCGCATCCAGCCGGCCCACCTCTTCGACCAGCCCGCGCGCGACCAGCGAACGCAACACGTTGGAACAGTCCACGCCGCGGATCGCCTCGATCTGCACACGCGTCACCGGCTGACGATAGGCCACGATGGCCAGCGTCTCCAATGCAGCGCTGCTCAATTTCGTGCTGACGTCGACGTTCAGAAACTCTTCCACAAAGGGCGCCGTGGCGGGCGAGGTCACAAGTTGATAGCGTTCGTTGTGCACCTGCACGCGCAGACCGCCGCCCTGCGCCTTGTACTGCTCCGCCAGAAGCACCAACCCCGCCTTCACCTCTTCCGCACGCAGGTCCAGCGACTTGGCCAGATGCGAAACCTCGACAGCCTCACCCGCCACGAAGAGCAGACTTTCCAGCACGCTGGTCAGCGCCACCGTCCCGCCGCCCTCAGGTAGCGAAAGCTCCATCTCAGGCTGCGGGTTGTACGGTAGCTTGACCGCGGACCAGCCCGCACCATTGCCATTGGCGGCCTGTTCGTCGCTTTCCACAACGCCGTTCGCATGACCGTTGCCGTTGCCGGTCGAATGTGCGGCAGACGGCGCGGCCACGGGCAGACCGTCTGCTGCGCCACCGTGCAATGACGGCGCAAGTTGCAGCGGAACGTCCGTGACCGCCGCACCGTTCTTCGGCTCCGCACCGTCTCCGTTGCGTTCCGCCTTGCCGTTCCGCTCAGCTGGCATGGTACGTGTGGGACCCAATTCTGACATAAATGAACAATTCCATTCCGATGGTATCGCGCCCGATCACAAGCGCATAAATCCGATCAATTTTGGTATGCTCTTACTGTGCCCATTCCGGGTCGATCGGCGCATAGCGCATGCGCACGTCCAGCTTTCCCAGTTTCAGCCCCATATCCTGCTCGATGATGCCACGCGTGACGTCCACGACTTCGTCCGTCTTCATCGGTACATCCACGTCGGGAGCCGTCTCAATCTCCAGCCGAATGTCCACCGAACCGCCCTTGGACTTCACGCTCGGCACCACGGAAATGATCTCCGCCAACTGGTCCAGCCGCCATGTGAGCCGGCGGCTGATGCTGCCCGTGTCCAGTTCCGCAGAACCGCCTTGCGCCGTGCGGATGCGCACGCCGTGCGAACGCGCCGTCAGCACCTCTAGCACGGCCAGAAAACCGAACAACAGCACGGCGCCCACGGCCACAGCCGTCTGCGCAATCAGAAAGTTGGTGGAATTCTCCAATTGCTGCTGCGCCACAAAAACCTCCGCCCGCGCCAAGAGCGACTGCGCCCATTGCAACATCGACAACGGCGCCGCGGCCGCAATGCTCGCCGCTGCCAGCAGGATCACCCACAGCGCCAGCGCAACGATTCGGTTAGATGTGTTCATCGTGACGAATGCATAGTGACGAATGCATGGCAACCTATGCGCCGGGCGCGATCCTATGGACGGCTGTGCCGACCGCCCCCGATTGTGCCGTCAAATGGGCACACACCCTCGAATCAGGGACCCACCGCGCCTGTGCGAAGAGTATACACCAGTTCAAACGCGCATGCGAATGCGCGTCCAACATCCCACGTTCTTTGCCCGCGACAGACCAAGCCCGCCGTCCCCACTGCCGCTGTCGCCCTCCGCAGGCTCAGCCCCTCGCCCTCTGACGCGCCGCCCACAGCAGCAGCCCCAGAGCCGCCAACACCCCCAACAGACTCAGCCAAAGCCCCCGGCGCCAGCTATCCGGCGCAAAGCGAAACACCACGTCGTGCTCGCCCGCAGGCACATACACGCCGCGCAGCAAATAGTTCGTCGCGTAGACCGGCGTCTCCGCTCCGTCCACCGTCGCCCGCCAGCCAGGATAATACACGTCGCTCAGCACGACGAAACCGTCCGATGGGCTGGAGGTGCGCAAAACCACCTGTTCATCGGCATATCCTGTGATCACGACATCGCCCGCCGCGGCATCTTCCAGCGCCTCACCACCCTCCACCACGGCAGTCTGGGTCGGGTCAAGATCGCCCGCCTGCAGGCGCGCCAGCGCATCCTCGTCGCCTGCCGCCGGGATTACCTGGCGGGCCATGTACGCCCGCGGCAACACGTCCAAGTTCTCGTACACCTTCACGTCGCCGCTGTGCACGCGCCGGAAACTCCCCCGGTCGCTAGGAACAAGCGCCAAGAACATACCCGTCCGCTCATCGACTAGCGTCACCGCCTGGATGACAACCTCCGGCCCCTCTTCGTGGCGGATCACAATAGTGTCGGGCGACGCCGGCTCCAGCAGCGGCAGCCGCGCGCGGTACTCCTGCCGGCCGCCCTCCACGTCGCGATAGGCGACTACCGCTCCACTCGATGCCGCCGCTTCGCTGTCCAGCCCTCCGTCCGCAAGGTGCGAGCCTGCCTCGGGCCCGGCCACGATCTCCCACGCGGCAAGCGGTTCCTCGTCGCTGCCCGCTGCCTTCGCGAGCACAGTCGCCGCGGTCCAGTTGCCGTCGCACCACCCTTCGCCTCTTGCGTCGTCCACATAGCCGATTACGTCTACGTGCGTGGCCTCGAACGGGTACGGAACCTCCATCACGGTCTCGCCCATGTTCTGTCCGCCCAGTCGCGCCCCAATCTGCCGGTCATAGTACACATCCTCAAACCACAGATCGCGCACCTTGTCGGTAATCACATACTGTACGTTCAGCAGGCCGAGAAGCTCTGAGTCCGGCATTCGCTTCACCTGTTCTCGCAGCCGTCCGTCCCGCACAAGCTCGTCCGCCGGAATGAACAGCGTCAGTATATCCAGATACCGGCGCAGGGGCAGCACACCGCCGTCGAAACCGTCCACACTGGGGATTCGCCGCAGCAAGGCCAGGTTCGGGGCCACGATCTCTTGCGCCTTCAACGCCACGACCAGTTCGTCGAACGCAGCCTGGTCAAGCTGTGCACCCTCTTTGCTGCCGGCATCGCCCAGCATGATGCGCGCATAGTCGTTCATATCGCCCGGGTCAAACAGGATGGTGCTCATGCTCAGGAAGCGGCCTGCCGCGCCGGGGCCGGCCGCCTCACGCGCCGGATTTGTCAGCAGATGCGCAGGCGCCGTACGCAGATCATACACGGCCTGCGGCGCGGTCGGATGTGTATGCGGCAGACTGCGCGCCGCCAAAAGTAACTCCGCCGCCACAATGACAGCCAGCGCCGCAGAGACAGCGCCCCGGTAGGACTTTGACCTGCCGCCCGCCCAACGCGCGCGTAGAGCCCGCAGCGTCGCGTCCGCGCCCAACCCAGCTAGCGTCGCCATTCCCAAGGTGTACAGCATCATCCAGCGCGCGGGCGCCCGAAACAGGTCGAACCCGGGCGCGAACCGATACAGCACATAGTAGAACGGGTTCCAGCGTCCCAGGGACAGAAATAGTCCCAGCCCCGCCAATAGCAGCCCAAACTGTCGTGCGGATCCTTGCCCTCGCCATGCGCCCAACGCGCCAAGCGCCAACCCGACCAACCCCACATACGCCACATACTCCGTATAGCCCAGTGTATCGAAGACGACGCCCAAGTCCGCCAGCCCATAGCTGGGCAGCAGCGTCCAATGTAGTTGCATCGGCCGCAGGCTGAAGCTACTCGCCTCAGCATACGTCAGTCCGCCGCTGCGCAGCCCCAGCCCGCTCAATTCCAAAGTCGGCAACAACTGCGCTCCGCTGATCAACAATCCCAGCGCGGTCCCACCCGTATACACAAGCAGACGCGGCCAGCATGCAGCCCATCCTGCGCGTAGTCCCTGCACCCCGCGCACCTGCCACAAGCTCTGGCCCAACGGCCACACCGCCCACACGCCCAGCCCAAGGAGATTGACGTACACCGTCTGCGTATGCCCGGCCAGGAACATCAGCGCCGTCAGCGCCCCGAACGCTGCTACTCGCAGTAGCGTGCGCGCCAGGCTTCGCCGAGACCGGCCGTGGTCCGCCGCGTTTCCCTCGACGTCCAGCGCAAGCGCCGCCCACGGCAGCCATGCCGCCCCGTTCATCTGGTTGATGTGGCCGAGCAGCCCGCCGTAGAAACCGCTCCCCGCCAACACGAGGGCCGCTGTCGCCCCGGCCCACACGCTGCCCCCCCAATGCCGCACCAGCGCGTACCCACCCATTCCCAGAATCCACGTGTGCAGCGCCGCACTCCATGCGATCTGCTTCGTCACCGGCAGCCAGATCAGCGGCCAGTGCAGCGGATAGAGCACAGCCGCCTGCGGGTTGGCCAGAAAGGGCGCGCCCAAGAAGATATAGGGATTCCACAGTGGAATCCGCCCCTGCCGCAGGGCCGCTGCCGCATAGTCTCGATAGGGATAGAAGTAGTGGAGGATGTCGCCGCTGGCCAGCACGCGGTTCGTAAACAGCAGCCGATAGTAGAGCAGCCCCACGAACAGCGCGAGCCCAGCGCCGACGATCAGTGTCTCGGTAATCGCGCGGCGACATCCACCCTGAAGTAGCGGATGCCGGCGTCGCTCGTTGTGAGGGGCCGGCTTCGTCGTTCATGGCTGCACTACCGAAGCATCATGGAGCGCACTGTTCAGTTCCAGCCACGGCGACGGCATGCGGCTCATGCACCAGTCGCAGGGCGGCTCGGGCGCGCGTGTGATCTCCCAGACTGCGAAACGTCCATGCCGCCCCTTCGGCTCCAGCACAAGACCGCGCATCCCAAGGTGGGCGGTCAAATCCCGCAACGACGCCCACTCCGGCTCGATCAGAAACTTGCGCGGATACGGCATCTTGGCGGCATTGTCGGCCAGATAGACAGTGCTGGGAAACCAGCGCAAGTCAACGCCGGCCCCTCGCCCCGCATCTTGTGTGCGCCCATATAGATAGAACCTGTATTGCGAACCCAGTTCCCGGTGATACAAAATGAACGGTCCATCGCTTGCTTGCTGAACCGCCTCGATCGCCTCCGTCAGTCCCGCATAGTCGCCGTGGTCGCCGCCCACCGCCAGACCGCCCTGTGCCGCCTCCAGCGCCGGCGAGATCAGCAGCAGCACGCCCGCCGCGCCCACCGCCGCCATCTGCCGCGCCGGACACCACGCGGCCCAGCTTGGCAACGGCCCATCCGGCCGCCAGGGCCAACATGGGCGCCAACGGCAACAGATAGCGGTCCCACGGTTGCACCGTCGTCGTCACGTGCGCTGCGACCAGCACGACGCTCCAGCCGGCAATCAACAGAATGGCCACATCACGCGAAGCAAAGCGCGCCTTGTAACGCCGAACTGTGGAAGACACCCATCCACCGCGCAAGAACGGACCGCCGGTCCGCGGAACCTTCGCAATGATTCTTCGTGTTGTGTGCAAACTGATCGGGAGTTTCAGCGGCCCCCCAGCGTGCAGCCGCCACGCCGCCCAGCAACAACGCCGCCATCGCCGCCCACGCCGCCCAGCTCGCACCCAGATCCCACAGCAACGGTCGCCACATCGCGGCCCGCGCCGGCCAATCGCCCGGATCCAGCAGCGCCAGCGACGCATAGTTGCGCACACTCAAATCCCACGGCGACGGCGCCACCGCCCAGCGCAGGCTGTCCCAATACAGGATCGGAAGCGTCACCAGCGCCACGCCCGCCACAAACCACGCATACCGTCGCAGCCTCTGCCTTGAATGAGACGCTGCCGGGACCTCATCCAGCCACAGCAACCCGATCACGAGCGGCGTATAGAACACCCCTTGCTGTTTCGTCATCACTGCCGCGCCCAGCAGCACGCCGGTCGGCAGTCCCCGACCATAGACGGCCGCACAAATCGCCGACATCCCCGCCAACACAAGTACCGGATCCGTGTACGCAGTCGGCGCAAAGCCAATAGCGTACGGGCTGAGCGCAAGAACCGCGGCCGCAGTCAGCGCCGCCCGCCGTCCCCACAGTCTGCGCGCCGTGGCCGCCGTGACCGGGATCAACAGTGTACTGGCGGCGATGTTCACCCAGCGCGCGCTGGCCTCACTTACGCCAAACAGTCGAAACGCGCCGCCGAGCAGCCAAAGAAAGATCGGCGGCTTGTCCGGCCAAACCTGCAAGAACATGGGGTCTTCCAGCCAGCCGTGCAGCGCCCAATAGGCATACGCCGCCTCATCTTCGCGGAAGGGAAACCGATCCAGCAGGACCAGCCGCAGGGCGAACGCGCTCAGCGTGACAAACGCGACGGACGACAGATACAGCGTCGCCCGAACGGAGGCGGCCTTTTCACGTTGTTGTACAGCGGAGGGTAAAGCGATCCCGAAGGGCAGATCGCGGGAAGCGGCGCCGTGACTCACGAGTCACCGCCCCGTCATACTCAGGCGCAATCGCGCCCGCTTTCGTGGCGGCGCACCTATCGTCCACCTGCCCAGCGCGCATGCCTAGTCTACGAAGCGGTAGCGGAGCAGCGTGCGCGTCGCCACGAAGCCGTCGCGCCAGCCGATCTTCTTGCCTTCGTGAAACGTGCGCCCGTTGTAGCTGATGGGCACCTCAAAAATCGTATAGCCGCGCTTGAGGATCTTCGCTGTCAGCTCCGGCTCAATCTCGAATGCCCGGCTACGCAGCCTCATGCCGGCGATCACATCGCTGCGGAAGCACTTGTAACACGTCTCCATGTCGGTCAGCGACGTACCGAACAGGATGTTCGTGAAGGTGGTCAGCATCATATTGCCCAGCGTATGCGACAAGCTCATGGCCGCCCGCGGTCCGCCCAGGAATCGGCTGCCATACACCACCGGCGCCCGACCTTCCAGCAACGGCTCCAACAACTTCACATAGTCGCGGGGTCATACTCCAGGTCCGCATCCTGCACGATCAGCAGATCGCCGGTCGCATGCTCGAACCCCGTGCGCAATGCGGCCCCCTTGCCGCTGTTCTGCGCATGATAGATGATCTTCATATCCGGAGGCGGGTCTTCGCGCCAGCGGTCCAGAATGTCCCGCGAACCATCCGTCGAGCCATCATCTACGATCACCAACTCGCGCTCCAGGGTCACAGGTCCGTCGAAAAGCGGATTGTCACCCTGTCGGTTTACCGTCAGGTCGACAGCCTGCACGCGCTGAACGATGTCCTCGAGCGTCGAGCGTTCATTATAGACGGGGATAATCACAGAAAGACGCACGATAGCCTGCTATTCTCGCACCTGGTGCGCCAGAATGATGGCGTCCGCCACCGTGCGCATCGACTTTCGGTTGTCCATACTCATCTTCTGTATCTTGCGAAACGCTTCGGTTTCGGTAAGCCCCTGCGTATCCATCAGAATGCCCTTGGCTCGATCCACTGCCTTGCGAGTCTCCAGCGCCTCCTGCAGGTCGCCGACCTCCCGCTCCACGGCGCGGAACTCGCTGAAGCGCGCCAGCGCCACCTCGATGGCCGGCGCCAGGTCACTCTCCCGAAACGGCTTCACAAGATAGCCTGTCACACCCGCCTGCTGGGCACGCTGCACCAGCTCCTGCTGGCTATACGCGCTGAGCAACAGCACCGGCGCCACCCGTTCCTCCGTCAGCAACTTCGCCGCCTCGATGCCGTCCATATCCGGCATGCGGATATCCATCAGCACGATATCGGGTCGCAATTCCCGCGCCAGATTCACGGCGCTGCGTCCATCGCCCACCTCGCCCACCACCAGGTAGCCTAGGTTGGTCAGCATTTCGCGCAGGTCCATGCGAATCAGGGATTCGTCGTCAGCAATGATCACCCGAGTGCGTTCCACGTGCCGTTTCTCCTCATCTCGTGCGCGTCCAAACGCACACATAGCGGTTCTCTCGCCAACCTATTGATCTCTCAGAAAGCGAACCTACCGCATTGCTCCAGCAAGATATCTCGCAGGATAGTCAGCAGGATATCAAGAAACTGGACGAGAATCCCCAGTTCGCTTCCAGCATCTGATACGCGGCGTCCCCGGCAAGCCAGGGCAACGCTCGCGCCCAGATTCCAAATTGTACACCAAACCGGCCCGTACGCCGCAGCCGAGGCAGGTATGATTCCGGCCTGTCAAATCGGACTGCACCCAGAATCGGACTACGCTCAGAATCTGAGCATGCCAAAACCGGACCGCGCCATTGTCCACGAGACGCAGCGCCTAGTCAACTCGCAGCGAGCGCTTCGGGAAAGTCACAATCGCGCGCGTGCCTGCCCCGTCGTCATCCTCCCCCTCCTGCGGCGGAAGCGACTCGATCGTCATCTCGCCCTTCAAGTCGTCCGCCACCAGCGTATGCACGATCTGCAGGCCCAGGCTGCTGACCACCTGCGGATCGAAGTCCGGCGGCAGACCGCTGCCGCTGTTCTCAACCGTCACGCACACGGACTGGCCCAAATCCTCCAGGCTGATGTCGATCGTGCCCCTTGCGATAGCCCTGCAGCCCATGCTCCAGCGCGTTCAGCAACAATTCGTTGATCACCATCGCCACGGGCGTCGCCTGGCCCGCCGGCAGGCGAATACGCGGCCCGTGCACGCGGATATCGATCTCCTGGTCCGGGTTGCCCGTCACCTGCCCCACCTGCCCGGCCATGCGATCCGCCAGATCGCGGATGTTGATCAAGCGCTGCTCGCCTTCGCCCAGGAACTCGTGGATCACCGCCACGCTCAGGATACGGTTCACCGCGTCATTCAGTTGCTGCCGCGTTTCTTCGTGCTCCGCGCGCCGCGCCTGAATGCGCAGAATGGCGGCCACCGACTGCAAATTGTTCTTGACGCGGTGGTGCACCTCCTGGATGATGGCCGACTTGACGTTCAACTCGCGCTGCTTCTGTACAGTCTCCGTCGCGTTGTGCAGCAGCACCAGCACGCCTTCGATACCGCCCGGCTCGCGTCCGCGCCGCAGCCGCTGCCACGGAATCGGGATGCCCGCCACCGCCGGCCGATCCGGCGCCGCTCGCAAGGGGACGCCCTTGCGCACCCACACACGCCCGTCCTGCGTCTCTTCCCGCCGCTCGACGCAGAGCCCCGTGGCAAACACTGAGTCCGTTACCTCCGCGTCCATCGGCTCCAGTTCGGAAAGCGGCTGCCCCTCCACGTCTACACCTACGCCCGCAGCGCGAAACAAATTACCCGCCACGCCGCTCATATAGGTGATCATGCGGTTGCGGTCCACCAGGTAAATGCCGTCATACAATCCAAAACGCGTCAGGCCGTTCGTGCACTCCAACTCACCACGGGCGCACATTTGCAGCAGGGAGCGCTGTGCGTCCTGGAAGATGCGACTGCGCCGCCGATGTCGTTCATACGCAAACATGTTGAACTCGATGGCCAACGCACCGATCACGGCGCCATCGTCATTGTAGACTGGATAGACGTCCTGCACCACCGGCGCACGGCTGTCCTTGACCACCCGCTCCAGCCTACCGCCGCGCGCGCGCCGTGCAGTACGCGTAGCACGAGCGGCTGTTCGTCGGACCCAACGACCGCCCCCGTCGCCTCATCGCGATAGAGCGACGCGGCCGAAGCCGCCGCAGCGTGCCGCGCCACCAGCGCCCGGTCCGGCCCCAGCAGACAGAACATCAGCAAGTCCGCCCGGCTCACGTCAGCCGCCAGGAAGAGCCCGGCCTCCACCGCAGTCAGGCGTCGCCGGTCCTGCTCAGTCAGTTGTGTACACTCGTCAATACGCGAGTCCACGATCGTTCTTTCCAGTCTCCATTTGCGCAGTATGCCCCACCTCGCGTTGTGTTACCAGACAGTATAGCAAACCGGCAGAGCAGCACCGTCACGCGCTTCGTCACCATCGTACGGCTGCTGCCGGATCCACAGTCCATTGGTGAAGACTTTGGGGGTCTTCCAAACTCGAACGACCGAAATTTATGGAGCATTGACAACACCAGCCGAAGTGAAGTATCGCCCTATCATCGACATCCCTGTTCCAGCGCACCATTCCGTCATGCCCACAATCCTATTTGAGACGAAAGGTCCGAGGCAGCGCAAGAGCGAGCTGGATGGCGACAGATTCGCATTCCAGATCGCCGGCAATCACCCTGAAATTGAGGTAGTACACATACAGACGACGATCGAAGAACCTGATATCATTACCCACGACTCCAATTTCGAGAATGGTGAGAACTATTACGCATTGGGCGCCATATCGAAATGGCCGGCAATGTTCGTCAAAGTATGTGTACGATACGAAGACAACGTCGGTAGGGTAGTAACGGCGTTTGCTACGGATAGACCGAAAGCATCGGAGCTAGTCATATGGCCCCTCAGCGACAACAGCAAACGGTAGCCGAATTACTTGGCGCGCCTGCGCCGTTTGAGTTCGACGCGAGCCCGTTGAGGAACGTTCAGCCCGAAAACATCTGGGCCAACTATGATTACTATGTTTGCACTTTAGGGACTTGATAGGGCCAAGTGGCCTGAGATTTGTCCTGGATCGGCGCCGGATTGAAATTGGGCATAGAGCCAGTGCAGCAAGTTGAGACGGTGCTGTGCCTGGATGCGATGTCGGATGTCGCCACATGTGAGCAGAGGATCATCTTCAGCGGCTCGTTGCTCCTCAAGAAAGGCCATCAAGCAAGCGATGAGTGTCCAGAAGCGAAGGATGGCCTGTGCGCTCATGAGTTGGTAGTGGTCACTGCCGAGCAGGTCTTTGACATACTCGAAGAAGGTTTCGACATGCCAGCGCACAGCAAGGGTGTCCACCAGCGTCTGCGGGTCTTGGTCCAGGAGACTGCTGCCCCAGAAACGGGCCTGTGGCAGCGGTGCATCCAGGCTGGTGCGTGTAATCAGGAGCAGAGTGGGTCCGAGTTTGCGAATCCAAGTCGGCGCCAGATGTGCATACAAGGTCCGTCCCCCTTGCTGGGATGGCCAGGTGACCGGTTGCCACTCCTCTGGGCTGAGTCGGGCCAGATAGTCAGAGAGTGGGAGCCATTCTCGGCGGCCATCCGCATCAATGAGCCGCATGACGCGGTTGCTCTTGAGGCCGCCGCTGACGTGCCACCCACGCTGTTGAGCCGTCCTGCGTACGCGTTTACAGTGATACCAACTATCAATCAGCAGATGCGTCTGGGTGTCAGCCACCGGCTCAAATGTCTCGATTTGCTCGACCGCCATGTCGATCTTGCTGCGAAAGGGGACGTTCTCTCGCTCGCAGACCGCTTTCTGCCTGTACATCTGCATCGGCAGGGGGCTGCGTTGGCCCAGCAACAGATAAAGACCCGTAAAGAGGCAATGGCCTGCCACCACCCGACCCTCACTGTTGGCATAATGGCGACCGAGTCCTCCCATCTTGCGCCCTTTGGGCTTAACGTGAACCGAATCGTCCAGAATCAGGTAACCTGTCACGACGGTTGCCTTAGGACGTCCCGCACGTTTGGGCCGCATCGCCCGCAGACGAGCATGTTCGTTGGCCACCACCACCGACATCCGTTGTCGAAACCGTTGCTGCCAGTTCGCTGCCACTTCTGCCGCCGACCACGGCCACTTGTTCAGAAAGCGTGAAAGACCCGACAAGCTTACACGCTCACCTATCGTGCGCAGTACACCTGTCAGGGTGCGTCTCTCGTCGCACTCAATCAGACCCAGCAGTACGATGACGAAGTACTTCCACTGGCGTTTGCTGAAACAGGGACGAAAAACCTCCAGGTACTGGCTTAGTTCGGCGGCTAGGCATACAATTGGCTTGGGCATGGCTCCTCCTCGGATATTGAGTTCTAGTCAAACCCAATTATCCCGTCGAAAGCCGTGCCCGTCCATTCTATCCTGCTAAAGTGCAAACATAGTGTATGATGAAGTGACTGACAGTCTGACCCTGTACATCACCGGGAGGCCTGTACCAGGCGTTCGCGTTTTACTAGAGAACGACTCTTACGTTATCGTCGATCCTGAGACCAAGCGGGCCATTGGACTTTACGTTGAGGCATTCGAGAAGGCGTTTGTCCCTTCGAACGCCGACTTTCAAGAAGTGTGGTCAGATGTCAAACAGACACTTGCGCCGGAACAGGGCCGGAGCCAGTTGCTGCGTCTGCTGGCTCTGTGGCTGACGTTACTCTTCACCACTGCCGGCCTGCATCCACAAACTAGTCCGCAACCGCAAACCGCATAACGCGCCTCATAGAAAGCAATAGCAAAGGCCCCCACCTCAGCGAGAGCCTTCCTCCACCTATGGTCGGGGCGAGAGGATTTGAACCTCCGACCTCTTCAACCCCATTGAAGCGCGCTACCGAGCTGCGCTACGCCCCGACATCTCGCGCCAGTATAGCGCACCGGCGCACCGTTGGCAAACAAACCGCCAAATCGAAAAACGGAACGCTGATCAATACCTTCGCCAGTTTCTCAGGTTCTGCTGGCAGCAGACTGACGGTGAATGCTGCCCAGTGTAGCCACGAGTTGAACGATGTGGCTAGAAATAAATGAAGGGGGTGGTTCTGGCAACAGATTTAGTGTCTCAATCGCGTATCTGCGGCCGCGGAAAAAGCTCTTCAAGTCCAAGATGCCGACATCGGTATCTGTTTGGCGCATCTGCTGCAAGAGATAGTGGGAGAGGTTGACCATAAAGAGAGAAAGCCCGACGGCATTGGCGATGGGTCTCTCCTTGACGTTCATGAAATCTTCCAGCCCCCAGAACTGCTTGGCATCTCTGAAGTTGAACTCGATCTGGAAGCGCAGTTGGTAGTAGTCGATGAGCCTGTCATAGTCAAGGGTCAGATCGTCACTGAACAGGACCACATGGCCTCGGGCGCCGGAGACCAGATTGGTTTTGACGATAATGACGACATTCAGTGGCGCCGCAAAGCATTTGTGCAGCATGGACGCCTGGTAGATGTCGGTCTGAATCTTCTGCTCTTGAGAGGTGGCCACTCGATACTTGCCCGGGATGGCCTGATAGTCGATCTTGGCGCCGTAGCGACGACGAGGGCCGAATTGTTTCTGCGGTCCGTCATAGACAAAATAGAGGGCGGCATTGTTACGCAGTTTGGAAACCAGATGGAGAGAAGTCGATTGCAGGACCATCCGCAGCACATTGTTGTTGCCAAAATGGCCATCCAAGACCAGATATGAGACAGAACAGAAGCCAGTCACCAGGTTCATCACCTTTTGGAGCAGGCCCTGGACATAACGGAGTTCAGGCGTCCACTCAACTTGCGTCTTGTCCTTGCTCTTGCCGCCCTTGGGACGCCCACGTTTGCTCATTCCCTGAGCACGCTTCTTGCCCTTCGCTTTCTTGCGAGCGGCTTGCTTCTCTTCTGCGCTGCGCACACGCTGCTCGACCAACAATGGATACGAACGTCGTTCTTGCACACTCACCAACGAGAAGGCAAAGAAGGCTACCCCCGGAACAGGCTTGCCATAGAGCGACGAAAAGAACCGATCCAACCCGTATGTCTGCTTTCCCGCCTTGGTCACCACCGTCTCATCGCCAGCCAACAGGTACTCGTGCTCTGGATTCAGCAGATGATGCCGCACAAAGAGCCAGCAGATCGTTGCCCACGGTAATGTCTTGGCGAAGAAGCGTTGCACCGTCCGATAGCTGCCGCCTCCCTCGCTCCAGCGGGAGATGCCTAACATCGTGACCCGACCTGTCATTGTCAGCATCGCCACTACGATTCGGTTCAGTTGTTTGACCGTGGTCTTGTCGGGTGCGTCCCAAATATTTGGGCCCGAGGTATGCCGAAGCGATCAGACCGCTTTTCGGCGTGTGTCTCGGCCATGCTCACACGAGCACGCGAGCTATTGTCAGTACTCCGCAATAATTTGGGACGCACCCGGTCTTGTCTACGCATTGGTCGAAACAGGCCAGAAGAGCGATAATGTCTGTCATGAGCGATTGACCTAGATGATGTTCGAGCTTTGATCGGTTTCGATCTCATCTTATTCAATCGCTCTTTTTATGCCTATTCTGGCGAAGGTATTGCTGATGAGAGCTGATTTGGCCGATACCCGCTGATCACTCCTACCAATTGGTGATCAGCGTAGATCTGCCTTATCAGCGAAAATCAGCGTCCCATTGCTCTCTACGGCAGCGTCGTCTCGCCCATCAGCCAGCGGTCGCACTCGCGGGCAGCCCCGCGTCCCTCGTTGATTGCCCACACCACCAGGCTCTGCCCGCGGCGCATGTCGCCGGCGGCGAACACGCCCTCGACACTGGTCTGGTATTTCTCGTGCTCCGCCTTCACGTTGGAGCGCGGGTCCCGTTCCAGGCCGAACTGCTCGACGACGGTGTCCTCCGGCCCCAGGAAACCCAGCGCCAGCAGCACCAGCTGCGCCGGCCACACCTTCTCCGTGCCCGGCACCTCCTTCAACTGGAAACGGCCGTTCTCGTCCCGCTCCCACTCGATCTGCACCGTATGCAGCTCTTTCAGATGACCGTTCCCATCGCCCACGAAGCGCTTCGTCGAAATCAGGAACGTGCGCGGGTCCTCGCCAAAGCGCGCGGCGGATTCCGCATGCCCATAGTCCGTGCGGAAGATCTTGGGCCATTCCGGCCACGGATTGTCCGGCGCACGCTCCGCCGGCGGTTGCGGCAAAATCTCGAACATATTGAGCGAGCGACAGCCCTGGCGCAAAGCCGTGCCAAGACAGTCGTTGCCCGTGTCGCCGCCGCCTATCACGATGACGTCCTTGCCTGCCGCCGAAATGAAGTCCGTGTCGGACCCGTTGGCGTGATAAGCGATGCCGCCGTCCAGCAGCCGCTTCGTGTTCCCATGCAGATACTCCATCGCGAAGTGCACGCCTCCCAGCTCGCGCCCCTCGATGGGCAGGTCACGCGGCTTCGTCGCGCCACAACAGAGCACGATGGCGTCATAGTCCTCACGCAGTTGCTCCGCGTGCACGTCCTTGCCGATCTCGCAGTTGGTGACGAACTCCACGCCCTCCTGCGCAATCAGGTCGATGCGTCGCTGCACCACACCCTTGTCCAGCTTCATGTTGGGGATGCCATACATCAGCAGCCCGCCGATGCGGTCAGCGCGTTCGTAGACGGTCACATTGTGGCCTGCGGCGTTCAATTGGGCGGCGGCCGACAGCCCCGCCGGTCCCGAACCGACGACGGCCACCTTCTTGCCGGTGCGCGTCTCCGGCGCACGCGCCACGACCCAGCCCTCTTCGAAGCCGCGGTCCACGATGGCAGCCTCGATGCTCTTGATCGTCACCGGCGGTTCGATGATGCCCAGCGTGCACGAGCCCTCGCACGGAGCCGGGCATACCCGTCCTGTGAATTCGGGAAAGTTGTTCGTCTTGTGCAGACGCGCCAACGCCTCCTGCCACTGGTCCTTGTAGACCAGGTCGTTCCACTCCGGGATCAGGTTGTTGATCGGACAGCCGGACGCCATTCCGCTCAACAGGATGCCGGTATGGCAGAAGGGGATACCGCAGTCCATACAGCGCGCGCCCTGCTCTTGCAGGTCGCCCACGGCCAAGGGGATGTGAAACTCGTCCCAGTCCTTGACGCGCTCCAGCGGATCCCGGTCCTTGCCCAGATCCCGTTCGTATTCCATGAAGCCGGTCGGCTTACCCATACGTTTTCTTCTCCACTACACTGCCGGTGCAGACGTCACGACCCGATCTCGATATAGGCAAGATCTTCGGCCCAACGTCGGCGCTCGTTCGTCCATTGACTGCCTAGTTCCCGCTGACGCGGGCCAGGTCATTCTTGTTCCATTCGAACGCGGCCATCGCCGCCTCGTCGCCGCTCAGGCCCTCGGCCGCGACGCGCTCGAACGCCTGCAACATGCGCTTGTAGTCCCGCGGCATCACCTTCGCGAACCGCTCTGCATACATGTCCCAGTTGTTCAAAATCCGCTCTGCAACCGGACTCTCCGTGTACTCAAAGTGGCGCTGGATCATCTGGCGCACCTCTTCGATCTCTTCGGCGTCCTCCAGCTTCTCCAGGTCTACCATCTCCCTGTTGCAGCGTCCGGCAAACGTACCGTCCTCGTCCAACACATAGGCCACGCCGCCGGACATGCCCGCTGCGAAATTCCGCCCCGCGTCGCCGAGTACGACGACGCGACCGCCCGTCATGTACTCGCAGCCGTGGTCGCCGACGCCTTCCACCACCGCGTGCACGCCGCTGTTGCGGACGCCAAATCGCTCGCCCGCCATGCCGCGCACATACGCTTCACCGCCCGTCGCGCCATAGAAGGCCACGTTGCCGATGATAATGTTCTCCTCGGCGCAGAAGGTAGAGTCTTTGGGCGGATACACGATGATCTTGCCGCCGGAGAGTCCCTTGCCGAAGTAATCGTTGGCGTCGCCTTCCAGCTCCAGCGTCATGCCCTTGGGCACGAACGCCCCGAAGCTCTGGCCCGCCGAGCCCTGGAAATGCAGCTCAATCGTATCGTCCGGCAGGCCCGCCGCGCCGTAGCGCCGCGTCAACTCGCTGCCCACGATGGTGCCCACCACGCGATTGATGTTGCGAATGGGCAGCGTCGCCGCTACCCGTTTGCCCTCGTCCAGCGCCGGCTTGCACAGGTCCAACAAGCGCCGTGTTGTCCAGCGCCTTGTCCAGGCCGTGATACTGCTCGATTTGGCAATAGCGACCCACCGTGTCCGGCACCGGCGGCGCATACAGGATGTTGGAGAAGTCCAGTCCCTGCGACTTCCAGTGCTCGACCGCCTTGCATGGGCTCCAGCTTGTCCACTCGGCCGATCATCTCGTTCACCGTGCGGAAGCCAAGCTTCGCCATGTACTCTCGCAATTCCTGCGCCATGAAGGTAAGGAAGTTGACCACATATTGCGGGTCGCCTGTGAACTTCTTGCGCAGTTCCGGATTCTGCGTCGCCACGCCCACCGGACAGGTGTCCATGTGGCACACGCGCATCATGATGCAGCCCAGCGTCACCAGCGGCGTCGTCGCGAACCCGTATTCCTCCGCGCCCAGCAGGGCGGCCACCGCCAAATCGCGGCCCGTCTTCAACTGGCCGTCCGTCTCCACCACCACGCGGCTGCGCAGCTCGTTCAGCACCAGCGTCTGGTGCGTCTCCGCCACGCCCAGCTCCCACGGCAGACCGGCATGCTTGATGCTCGACTGCGGCGACGCGCCCGTGCCGCCGTCGTGCCCGCTGATCAGGATCACGTCGGCATGCCCCTTGGCCACGCCGGCCGCGATGGTGCCCACGCCCACCTCCGCCACCAACTTCACGTTGATGCGCGCATTGTGGTTGGCGTTCTTCAGGTCGTGGATCAGCTCCGCCAGATCCTCGATGGAATAGATGTCATGGTGCGGCGGCGGCGAGATCAGCCCCACGCCCGGCGTCGAGTGGCGCACCTTGGCAATCCATGGGTAGACCTTGCGCCCCGGAAGCTGGCCGCCCTCGCCGGGCTTGGCCCCCTGCGCCATCTTGATCTGCATCTCCTTCGAGTTGACCAGATACTCGCTGGTCACGCCGAAGCGTCCCGAAGCCACCTGCTTGATGGCGCTGCTCTTGCTGTCGCCGTTGGGCTCCGGAACATAACGCGCCGGATCCTCGCCGCCTTCGCCGGTATTGCTCTTGCCGCCGATGCGGTTCATGGCGATGGCCAGCGCCTCGTGCGCTTCCTTGCTGATGGAGCCGTACGACATCGCTCCCGTCTTGAAACGCTTGAGAATCGACTCCACCGGCTCCACTTCTTCCAGCGGAATCGGCTCGTCCAGGAACTTGAATTCCATCAACCCGCGCAGCGTCGACGCCTCCCGGCTCTGGTCATTCACCAGCGCGGAGTACCGCTTGAACAGATCATAGTCATTCGTACGCGCCGACCGCTGCAGGAAATGGATCGTTTGCGGATTGAACAGATGTCGCTCCCCGTCCTGCCGCCACTGGTATTCGCCGCCCGCCGGCAGCACGACGCCGTTGTGCGAACGCTCCGGGTAGGCCTTGCGATGGCGCCGAACCGTCTCCTCCGCCACCTCCTCCAGACCGATGCCTTCGACGCGCGTCGGCGTCCATGTGAAGTAGCGCTCCACAAAGGACTTCTTCAATCCCAGCGCCTCAAAGATCTGCGCGCCGCTGTAACTCTGAATGGTCGAGATGCCCATCTTGGAGCATGTCTTGACCACGCCCTTGATCAGCGCTTTGCGATAGTTGTAGATCGCCGTCTCTGCATTCGTATCGCCCAGCATGCCCTCCTGCGCCATCACCTCCAGCGTCTCATAGCCCAGGTATGGATTGATCGCGCTGGCGCCGTAGCCGATCAGCACTGCGAAGTGGTGCACCTCGCGCGGCTCACCGGACTCCAGGATCAGCGTCACCTGTGTGCGCATGCCCGTGCGAATCAAATGATGATGCAACCCGGACACAGCCAACAAGGCAGGAATCGCTGCGCGTTCCGGTCCCATGCCCCGGTCCGACAGCACCAGGATATTCACCCCGTCGGCGATGGCCGCGTCCACATCCGCAAACAGCCGCTCCAACGCAGCTTCCATGCCCGCCGAGCCCTCATTCGGATCAAACAGAATGGGGAACGTCTCCGAGCGGAAGTGCTCGCGATCCAAATGGCGAATCTTGGCCAGGTCCTTGTTGGTCAGCACCGGCGTCTCGATGCGAATCTGCCGGCAATTCTCCGGCAACGTCTCCAGCAAGTTGAGCTCCGTACCCATCATCACGCCCGTGTCGGTCACGATCTCCTCGCGGATGGCGTCGATGGGCGGATTCGTCACCTGCGCGAACAATTGACGGAAATAGTTGTAGAGTAGCTGCGGCACGTCCGACAGCACCGCCAGCGGCGTGTCGTTGCCCATTGCGCCCACCGGCTCCACAGCGTCGGTCGACATCGGACCCAATATCTTGCGCAACTGTTCGTACGTATAGCCGAACGCCTGCTGCCGCTGGATCACCGTACTCATGTCCGAGGCGGGCGCATCTGCGCCGTGCTCAATCTCATCCAACTCGATCAAATATTCGTCCAGCCATTCCTGGTACGGATGCTCGGCCGCCATGTTCGACTTCAGCTCGTCGTCCGAAACAATGCGGCCCTTACTGTGTCCACCAGGAACATGCGACCAGGCTCCAGTCGCCGCTTCTCCAGCACCCGCTCCGGCTCGACCTCCAGCACGCCCACCTCGGACGCCATGATCACCATGTCGTCCTTCGTCACATAGTAGCGCGAAGGCCGTAGTCCGTTTCGGTCCAGCACGGCGCCCACAATGGCCCCGTCCGTGAACGCGATCGACGCAGGACCGTCCCACGGTTCCATCAATGTGCTGTGATACTCGTAGAACGCTCGCCGTTCCGGACTCATGTTCTCATGGTTGGACCACGGCTCCGGAATCATCATCATCATCACGTGCGGCAACGAGCGACCTGAGAGCGACAGAAACTCCAGCGCGTTGTCGAACATCGCCGAGTCGCTGCCCTCCTGGTCGATCACCGGCAGCACTTTCTTCAGGTCATCGCCCCACAGCTCAGACTCAAGCTGGGTCTCCCGCGCCGTCATCCAGTTCACGTTGCCGCGCAGCGTGTTGATCTCGCCATTGTGAATCATGTAGCGATAGGGATGCGCCCGCTCCCAGCTTGGGAACGTGTTCGTGCTGAAGCGTGAATGCACGATCGCAATGGCCGACTTCACGTCCGAATCCGTCAAGTCCGGATAGAACTTGGTCAGTTGAGTGGTGAGCAACATGCCCTTGTACACGATGGTGCGGCTGGAGAGGCTGGCGAAGTAGAATAGGTCGCCCACCTGACCGTCGCTCTCGGCGCGCGCCGCCAGCACCGCGTTCTCCGCTCGGCGGCGGATCACATACAGCTTGCGCTCAAAGGCCAGTTCGTCCGTCTTAGGCAGTGCATCGTCGTTGCGCCCGATGAATAACTGATACACCGCGGGCATGCGCGCTCGCGCACCCTTGCCCAGGTCGTCCGGATTCGTCGGAACATGACGCCAACCGAGGACGCTCTGTCCTTCCTCGCGGATGATCCCCTCCACCATGCTCATGCAATGCGAACGCTGCTCCGTGTCCTGCGACAGATAGACCATGCCCACACCGTACGCGCCGGCCGCCGGCAACTCGAATCCCTCCTCTGCCGTCACTTTTTCGAAGAACTCGTGCGGAATCTGCAGCAGAATGCCTGCGCCGTCGCCCGTATTCTCCTCAGCGCCCACCGCGCCGCGATGGTCCAGATTGCGTAGCACGGTCAGTGCATCGCGCACGATGCTGTGAGTCCGCTTGCCCTTCACATGTACGACGAAGCCCACGCCACAGGCGTCGTGCTCAAACCGCGGATCGTACAACCCCTGTTTCACAGGCAGACCGTTCACCAACTTGACGCCGTGACTATTCTTATCTTTGCTCACGTTATACTCCTTTGACAACAGCCCCATTCCCGGCATGACGCACATAAAGGCCGGCCCTGCCGCAACCCTGCGGCATGCAGTCCCACTTCCCTGATTCGCCGCCATTGGCGGCGGACATCGCACGCACAACTCACATCATACGTAGGGGAACACAGACTCATCTACCGCCCGGGGACGCAGGTGAACGCCGTACAAAGCCAATTCCACATGGTTCAGAATTCGCAACCGGTCCGGCGTTGGACCTGAAGGACGTCGATCAGTGAACGCCTGTGTTGTTCGAAGGGCAACCGCTACAGTAGGGTAACCGTCTGGAACCAATAGGTTCAGTTCAGACTGTGAATTATACTACAGATACGAATCTTGGCAATTCGCATTTTTGCCAGGGGCCCATTTTGACGCCCGCCAGAGAATTGCGCCGCTGAAGCGAACCGGCGCAACTCACCACGACACGCCAACGCCATGTCTATACGCCGGCTTGCCTCCTCCGTCGCGCCTCGCACAGCCAGACAACTTGCCTGGGTGCTGCTCTCCCTGCTCTGCATTCTGCAAGTCAACCCGGCCCACGCCCAGCCGCGCGACGACCCGCCGTACACGGCCTATTTGCCCCACGTGGCCGCCCCTGCGCCGCGTGTCCTCATCGCCGCCGCGCACATTGACAGCGCCATCAGCTATGAGCCGGACGAGGCCATCCTGCTCTGGAACGTCGGCGGACGCACGCAGCCCCTCGCCGGCTGGCAACTCTCCACAGCCTCCCGTCGCGCATCGTTTCCCATCACCTCGACCCTCTCCCTGGCTCCGAATCAGCGCATCTGGTGCGCGTCGGAAGTGACCCCCTTCCAGCAGAGCTTCGGCCACGCACCTGCCTGCGCCTGGGATGTTGCAGACAGTCCTGGCAGCGTCGCGCTCGACGGCAGCCTCGCGCTAGCCAACCACGGCGGCCAGATACAACTGCGCGACGCGGGCGACAAGCTCATCGACGCGCTGCTGTACGGCGACGCCGCACACGCCATCGAAGGCTGGACCGGCCCGCCCGCCCAAGCCTATGCGCGCGGCGCCATCGCGACAGAGGGTCAAGTGTGGCAGCGCAAGCGCCACCCGCTCAGCCACCAGCCGCTGGATACGGACTCCGCCTCCGACTGGGCCGGCGATCTCGCCGACACCGACTGGGGCCGCCGCGTCTTCTTCCCCGGCTGGGAGATGGACGGCCGGATTCGCCCCGCGCACAGCGCTGAATCCGCAACCGTCACCGTCGCCGTGGCGCCCGAGGGTCTGTACGCGCCCGTGAACGACGCGCTGGCGTCGGCGCGCCACTCCATCGACCTCAGCCTCTACGTGCTCGAACACCCGCAACTGGCGCAGACCATGGCCGCCGCCGCCCGGCGCGGCGTACGCGTCCGCCTCCTGCTCGAAGGCAGTCCCGTTGGCGGCATCACCGACCTGCAACGCTGGTGCGTATCCCACCTGGCTGCATCCGGAGCGGATGTGCGCTACATGGCCGTCACCGATGCAGCGCCCCGCGGTTACAACACCCGCTATCGCTATGCCCACGCCAAATATGGCGTCATCGACGGTCGTCGTTCCCTGGTCGGCACAGAGAACCTCACCTGGGACGCCGCTCCCGTCTCAACGGGCGAGCCCGTGGGCGGGCGTCGCGGCTTCTTTCTCGTCGTCGACGCTCCATCTGTCGCCCAAACGCTCGCCGCCATTCTCGAATCCGACTGGCAGCCCAATCGCTTCCTCGACCTGCAATCGTATGAACCTGCGCACCCGCTCTACGGCGACCCGCCGCCGGATTTCGTCCTGCCCGAGCCGCCTATCTACCCAGTGGACGCTGCCCCCTTCGCCCAGCCTGTCAGCGCACACGGCCCCGCCAACTTCGTGGTCGTCAGCGCGCCGGAGAATGTCCTGCACCCCGACGACGGTCTCTTCACCCTCCTCGACCAAGCCGGTCCCGGCGACGAAATCCTCGTCGCCCAGCTCTATGAGCACAAGTATTGGGGCGATTCGAACAGCAACCCTGTCGCCGATCCCAATCCGCGCCTGGAACGCATCATCGACGCCGCACGCCGTGGCGCGCGCGTGCGGCTCCTGCTCGACAGTCGCTTCGACGAGCCGCTGGATGCCGCGCAGCAACCGCGCCACCGTGGACTACGTGCGCGCCATCGCCGCCGCCGAAGGTCTGGACCTGGACGCGCGCCTCGCCGACCCCGCGGGCGGAGGTCTGCACGCCAAGGTTGTCTTGGTTCGTTTGGGAAATGAGACGTGGTCCGCCGTAGGCAGTCTCAACGGCGGCGAAATCAGCCATAAGCTCAACCGCGAAGTGGTGCTGCTGGTCGACCATCCGGCGATCTATGATCGTCTACTGGAGGTATTTCTGCATGACTGGGCGCTGACGACGCGCTGAGACGCGGCTACCTCACTGCGCCTCTGCAAGGGCCACCGCTTCGTCTAGTGTCTTCGCCGCGCCCGCCACATTGATGAGCTTGGCGCCGGGCTATTTGGCCCTGGCGTTACTCCTGTTGGCCGTGGGCGTTGCCGCGTTCCATGCACCGGCTATGATCGCGAGTGTGTCCGGGCCGCGCGTCGGCGCGGGCATGAGCATTTTCATGGCGAGCGGCGAACTGGGCCGCACCGTGGGTCCGGCAATCGTGGTTGCCGGGTCACCTGATGGGGTCTCGACGGGACCTGGCTGCCAAAACGCGCTTCCGCCGGACATCCTCGCTGATGGGATCCATGGGTGCAGTTGTCATGTCGGCACAACTAACGAGTTTCTGTGCGGTACGAATGTCCGCACTTTCTTGACCTGCGGTGAACCCACTGTATACGGGCACGATGAACCGCTAGTGATTATGCCTCACTGCCTGCGCAAGTCAATCCGAAGGTGAGGACATCCCACAGGTCGTATACTGGCTACCGAAAAGGGTAGCGCAGAGCAGGATTCCCGGTCCGCAGTTCGGCTGCCATCGTTGAATTCTAGGGTTGATGCACGGTTGTCCTCGGAAAGCGAGGATGCCTAAATTCCATCACACGGATGCAAGGAATCTGAGGACGTGCGGTGTAGCCAGCCCACCTCGTTGATAGACTTGCAGATGATTCAGACCTGGGAGACTCAGGAACGTTCCTTTGGGCAACTCACCGGCACAGCGTCGGATGGCCGATATCTCCTGATCGGCGTCCCCGCCAAACAGCAGACACGGCATATGCGTCGATGGCAGAATATGGGATATGTCCGATCTGTCCTGCAAAGCTGCAATCAGCGCCACAGAGTCATTGCGTCGCAAGCTGGCCAACATATCTGGCGAGTAGGGATCTCCCCAAGAGTTGATGAAATCTGCCCAGGCGTCACTCCCCTCTGCCAAAACCTTGCGGCCGCTTTCGAAGCGACGACCGTAGGGTTGAGCTCCCCCTATCACCAATGCGACCAGACGGTCTGGCGCATGCTTGGCCATGCCATACCCGATCCATCCCCCCATTGAATAGCCTAGGTAATGCGCCGCAGCGATATTCAACTCATCGAGTACAGTGACGATATCCGCCACTCGGTGTTGCAGCGCATAGGCATCGCGATCATACGGCTTGTCGCTATCGCCATGACCACGAGCATCAATCAAGATGAGGCGATAGTGTTCCCGCATTGCTTCCACGTATCCAAACTCATGCCAATCGCGTCCGCTGCCAGAAAATCCATGTTGCAGCACCAACGGTGGTCCGTCGCCTACCATCTCGTAATGTATCCGGGTTCCGTCATTGATTGCATAGGGCATAAAGTTCAGGCTTGTGTCATCGTCGCTATTCTATACTCAGCGGAAATGCAGCAGACGCAAACACTTCTGAGCCGTCAGCGTTAGCGTCTGGACAACGCCTCCTGCTGAGCGGGTGCCCATTGTGGGTTCTGTAATCAATTTGCGTCCACATCATTTCCGTTCAGTATATCCTCACCTTAGCAGCTACGACGACTGCGGTTGACTCCCTCTCTCTCTCTCTTCGTTGCTGATTCTCTTTCGCCAGGTAGTTTATCCAACTCGCAATCTTCGCTTATTTTCGTCGCTTCGTGGCCTTGACAATGGGATTAACTATAAGTTGTTCTCCTTATGCTGATATGGTTGGTTAACTGAGCACTAGCGCCCAACCTCATATTTCAACAACGCCGCCCCTAAGCTATTGGCTGGCTCTGGGGGAATGACAGCATAATTGGTCATGAATAGGCTAATATTGTCATTCTCCTGCGTGTCAATGATGATGCTAGCCGGATTCCATAGACCGTCTTCTTCATCTAGAAGGGTAGTGATCGTACTGTCAGTTGGGTCAATCCGTACCAACCTGTGTGACAACACCAACAGCGCATAGATGGTTCCATCACCGTCCAAGGCAATTCCATCCATTCCATAGAGTTCGTCGTCTAGATTGCAGTCAGGTTTGCCCGCCACAAGTTCTGGCGCGCCGGGAGACCCATCGCTGAGGATCGGGATACGCACAATAAGACCTTTGGCCGTGCTTGCCACGTAGAGTACTTCGTCCCCGTATGTGATACCGTTGGCACCAATTGCATCCTCTTCTCCACAGCCCATCAACCAGTCATGCGAAAACCAAGGTTCAGCGTTCGCGCCATCACGTTGCATGCGCCAAATAGAACCCAGGATCGAATCACTGGCATAAAGGGTTCCCTGACCGTCAAAAGCCAGTCCGTTGGGGACAACCATGCCTTCCGTGCCTGGCAGTCGCTCTGCACTGCCGTCGCCGGTGAGACGATACACCCCGACATCCGGTTGCCCTGGATTGGGTAAAGCGAAGAATACGTCTCCGCCTGCATCAACCGCCAGTCCGGCAGGTGCCGGTCCGCTAGGAAATTCGAACAGCGTATGTTCTGTGCCATCGGCGCTAATCTGTCGAACTGCGCCATAGCCTCCGCCGACGAAGAAAGGAGGCCCCAGACTGACGTAAAGGTTACCCTCTCTGTCCATAAAAACGCCTTCGGGAAGGTGGTTGAGTGATTCTCCGAACGCCCTCACCACCTCAACCTGCGGAAAAGCGCTATCCACGGCGGAGGTGGGTGCATCTGGGGGCAGACCCGCTGGCGGCTGCACTGAGACGGGCATGATCGGCTGGCAGGCACTGAGCAACAGCGCAAGCACCAGCCACAAACTGGATGTTCCTACCCTTGTCTTACCTACGTTCTTCAACATGATAATTGTCCTTTTGAGAGACATATGTTTCACGTACTTCCTTACTTTCTCGGCGGCACGGCGACGGCGTTTTTCGTTGACTGCATGCGCCTGACTTGGGGGACATGTCAGAAGGCTGCCTATCGGTGGCGCTGCCAGTCGTTACGGTCGCCATGACCACGAGCATCAATCAAGATGAGGCGATATGTTCCTGCATTGCTTCCACATATCCAAACTCAAGCCAATCGCGTCCGCTGCCAGAAAATCCATGTTGCAGCACCAATGGTGGACCGTCGCCTACCATCTCATAATGTATGCGGGTTCCGTCATTGATAGCATAGGGCATATAGCATAGGGCATAAAGATGCTCTTTTCTGAAAAGCCGAAAACCGGCAGGCGATTCACAACTATTGTACATAGCAGGAATCCGTGCCTCATCAAGCCAATTGGGGCAACGGTCGCGATTTCAGCAGCACAGCGACTGGCTACCGGTCGGAGTCATGGGCGATTCTGCCCATACTCCGTTCCTGCGATGCGGTCGATGATCGTGGAGGTCAGAGAGGGATCTTCTGAATGCCTCCGCGCCCATCGAGAATGGCGGAGCGGCGCCCTGTATAGGCGTCGCCCGCCCAATAGCCGATTGTTACAGCCAGTGACTCAACGCGTGAATCCATGCAAATGGGAGAAGACATCGGGCTGCAACGGGGTAAGCGTCTCGTTCGCCCCGTCGGTCAAGTCACCGAAGACTTCAAAACGGGAAAGCTCAGAGATTTCCAACAACTGGCCTAACGACTCCCCGACATTCTGCATGTGGTGCGGGATAGCATCGGCATTTGCATACCATTCCACCAGATAGGCTTGGCTCTCGTCCTCGTTGTAGTACCAGTGGAACGCCAGCATTTCCGGCTCATTGGCCTCGACCAAAGCCGTGCCGCTCTTGGCAATCTCCTTGAATCTTTCCAATTCCCCTTCGTGAATCGCCCACTCAGCCGTATACTGAACTTGATTCCCATGGTTTGCTTGCGCTCCGGCTATAGCTCCTTCTCGGGCGCGTGAATCCATGCAAATGGGAGAAGACATCGGGCTGTAACGGGGTAAGCGTCTCGTTCGCCCCGTCGGTCAAGTCACCGAAGACTTCAAAACGGGAAAGCTCAGAGATTTCCAACAACTGGCCTAACGACTCCCCGACATTCTGCATGTGGTGCGGGATAGCATCGGCATTTGCATACCATTCCACCAGATAGGCTTGGCTCTCGTCCTCGTTGTAGTACCAGTGGAACGCCAGCATTTCCGGCTCATTGGCCTCGACCA
Source organism: uncultured Chloroflexia bacterium (assembly GCA_963752485.1). Lineage (GTDB taxonomy): Bacteria > Chloroflexota > Anaerolineae > Caldilineales > Caldilineaceae > JASGTU01. Next base: position 269,044 of record CAVVYP010000001.1, on the reverse strand, counting down.
AAGCCGTGCCGCTCTTGGCAATCTCCTTGAATCTTTCCAGTTCCCCCTCGTGAATCGTCCACTGTGCTGTATATTGCACTTGGTTCCCATAGCCTGCATCCGCACCCGATCCTGTCGAGGCGCTGGCCACTGGCATAGTTACCGGCACGCACGCAGCTGACAACAGACCCATCATCAATAGTGGACCCAACAACTTGATCACCATCGTGTTCCCCCTTTTTTCCGTGGGCAAATATGAGTGAGATACGCAGTCGCATCTCTTAATCGCTCTCTTACTTTCAGCAGCATAGCGCCCTTGCGTGACTTTTGTGTGACCTCGATTTCTCCTATCGTGACTTAGTCGTCCCACTTTGCTGAAATCCACATGGCGGGCGTCTACAAAATCTGCTATACTCGCGCCATACAATCCAGGACTGGTCAAGGCAGTAAGCTCTTGGTCATCCATGTATTGCAGACGCCGCTTTCCTTTTCTTGACCTGTAACCTACTATGGCGAAACTCGCGCTCTATCTGTTCGGCCCGCCCCGCGTCGAGCTGGATGGTCAACCCATCGAAATTACCCGGCGCAAGAGTCTAGCGCTACTCATTTATCTTGCACTACATCCTGGAATGCGCAGCCGTGACTCGCTCGCCACAATGTTCTGGCCGGGATATTCTCAAACACACGCGCGCGGCAATTTGCGTCGGGCGCTCTTCGTTCTGAAACAAGCGCTACCTGGTGAGTGGTTTGAGACTAGTCGCCAACACCTGGCTCTGCGTCAAGACGCCGATATTTGGGTGGATGTGGTGGCGTTCCGTTGCGCAGCCCAGGAGCGCACCACGGCGGAGGAATTGGAGCGCGCCGTAGAACTCTTTGACCATGCGTTTCTGGACGGATTCACGCTGCCTGATGCTCCCGCGTTTGATGATTGGCTTACCTCTGAACGCGAGTCGTTAACCCGCGAGTTGGCTGACACACTGGAACTGCTTGTGCATATCTGTGCAGACCGGCGCGATTATGTAGCCGCGATTGCCCATGCCAAGCGCCGTGTAGATCTCGATCCGCTGTATGAACCGGGCCAACGTAGTCTGATGAGGCTTTACGCCGAGTCCGGGCAGAGAGCAGCAGCCTTGCACCAGTACGATGAGTGTGCCCGCGTACTCCAAGAAGATCTGTCCATATCGCCCGCGGAAGAGACCACCGCATTGTATCTGCAGATTCGGCAGGGCTTGCTACTTCCGCAAACGAATACAGAGCCGCCTGCACAAAGCATCGAGAGCGAGGCAGTAAAGCGTCACGGGGATTCGATAGACGAATCACACTCAGGTCTCACCTATAGCCAACCTACTCCCTCCAATGACTCGTTTGAACGCCATCCCGCCTTGCAGACACTCAACAATTTGCCGAACCAATTGACGCCGTTCATTGGTCGAGAAAGAGAGCTGGCAGCACTGGACGAAATGCTGGCGCAGGCGAATGTACGCCTGGTCACCATTGTAGGTCCTGGGGGAATAGGAAAGACGCGCCTAGGATTGGCAATTGGTGCCTCTAGGTCGACAATGGAACGCTTTCATCACGGAGTTTTCTTCGTGGCGCTGGCATCCCTACGCGATCCGAGACAGGTTGCACCCGCTGTTGCCGAGGCGCTGCATTTCCAGCTTGAGAGCGGCACCGTCCAGACACGTCCCCCCGAGAGGCAGGTGGCGGACTATCTGCGTGAGAAACAGGTCCTGCTCCTGTTGGACAACTTCGAATACCTGCTGGAGGGCGTGGAGTTCATCGGCAACATCTTGGAAGCAGCGCCGGCGGTCAAGATATTAGTCACCTCGCGCGAGCGTCTGACTTTCCCTGGAGAGCATGTCTATCCGATTCAGGGGCTAGATACAGAGATGGATGTCGCTGAGCCCGCAGCAGTTAGACTCTTTGTGGAGAGTGCGCGACGGGCGATCGCCGGAATTTGCCCTGAACCATCATAATTCGGGCCACGTCACGAGTATCTGCCGACTCGTAGAGGGGATGCCCTTGGCAATTGAGCTTGCGGCCGCATGGGTGGAGCTCTTGCCGCCTTCCGCAATCATTGACGAACTCCAGCGCGGCCTTGACTTCTTGACGAGAAATCTTCGGGGTGTGCCTGAGAGGCATCACAGTATCGGTGCTGTCTTCGATGCAACGTGGCATCGACTCGATGAAGAAGAACAGATCCTGTTCGCCCAACTGTCGGTGTTCAAGGGCGGGTTCACACGTTCCGCGGCGCAGGAGATTACGGGTACCAGTATCCACCGATTAAGCGCTTTTGTGAGCAAATCTCTGATCCAGTATGTGAGTAGACAAAATCGCTTTGCAATACACGAACTCTTGGTCCAGTACGGAGGGGATCAACTGTCACTTCGACCAAGTGCCAAAGCGGAAGTCCTCGATCGCCATGCCGCATACTACTGTGAGTTTGTAAAGACGAACGGAGAGCATCTCAAGGGAACGCGACAGCGACTAGCCTTGACCGCCCTCGAATCTGAGATTGAAAATATACAGGTTGCGTGGCAGTGGATTGTCAGCAAGAGCGATACTACCCGTCTTGATCAAGCGATAGATGGCATCGGCGCGTTTTATCAGCTGCGGGGACGCTATTATGAGGGAATCGCGGCCTTTCGTCGCGCGGTGCAAGGACTCGAAGGATGCACGTCGCTGCAGATCAAGCGGACGCTGGCAAAGTCACTGGTCTGGTCAGCCGCATTCGCACGCATCACCGGTGACGTCGATGAGGCCCGCTTGTGCCTGCAGCGAGGGACTGCATTGTTGGACGAAATTGAGTCGGCAAACGACAAGATCCCATCGGTGAGAGCGTTCGCCTTGTTGGAGATGGGAAATCTGGATCGACTCCGAATGGCGGACACGGCACGTGAATTATACGAGCAAAGCCTACTCCTATACGAACAGCTTGGCGATGCATGGGGAATGGCAGGTGCGCAAGAGGGGCTAGGGTTTGTTGGGAATGAAATCGGTGATCGCGCCGAGTGGCGAAAGCGAACCGAGGCTGTCCTCGCAGCGCGGCAAACCCTGGGAGATCGGGTGGGAATTGCAAGGGCGCTCGCCGAAGTCAGCAGGTCAGTTCGGAGTCTGGGACGTCTGGACGAGGCGCTCACGCTGGCCAAGGAAAGCGTGAACATCTATAGGCAACTCGAAGATCAAGCCGGACTGGCCGGCGCGCTCAGCAATCTGGGGGATGTCCTCAACTGGCTCGGTAGGACATCGGAAGCGAAGGAAGCCTTGGAGGAAAGCGTATCTCTCAATCGCGAATTAGGTGATCGCCGGGCCTTGGCCGATGCGATGGGGAAACTTGCCAGCTCACATGCGAGAACGGCCGAATATGATTTGGCGCGCCAGGAAGCTAAGCTGGCGCTTTCGATGTCTCGGGAACTGGGCGACGAATCCCGTGTTGTATGGTGCTTGATGGTGCTTGGCAAAGTCGCCATGTATTCGGGTGACTATGAGAGGGCAAGACAGTATCTGGAGGAATCTCTAGGCGTTCTGAGCGAGAAAGGCATGTGGGTGCACCAGGCATGGTCTCACAGCGTCATGGGGTCCGTGGCTTGGGGATTAGGCAATCTTGAACTCGCACGCGAACATATCGTTCGGGCATTGGCCACCGGTGTAAAATTCTCTGATTTCAACACGACCATTCAAGCACTCCAGGCTGCTGCCCTGTGGCTATCTGAGGGCCGGGACAAAGCGCGCGCCCTTGAAGTCTACAGCATGGTACGCCTGCACCCCAAGGTGAACAATCCCCAATGGTTCAGAGACGTAGTTGAGCCGCATTTCGCAAACGTAGCGGCCCATCTTCCACCGGCCACCGTCGCCACTGCACAGGAGCGCGGCCGCCAACTTGACGTCTGGGAAGCAGCCGCCAATGTATTGGCGGGGCTCGAGAAATGAGTCGCATGTTCGGTACCCGGTTTATACGTCGTTGTCCCAGGCAATAGCTACCCCACCGGCATGCGGTCTTGCGGCTTTATAGGCTGATGTCTTTCCGAATTGTTTTGGACTGCGCCACATAGACTACCCCAACTGCAGCCGCGCCGTCAGTATGATGACCGTTTGTTGGTTGCAAGCACAAGTATTGGGGCGATTCGAACAGCAACCCTGTCGCCGATCCCAACCCGCGCCTGGAACGCATCATCGACGCCGCACGACGCGGCGCGCGCGGTACGCCTCCTGCTCGACAGTCGCTTCGACGAGCCGCTGGATGCGCGCAGCAATCGCGCCACCGTGGACTACCTGCGCGCCGTTGCCGCCGCCGAACACCTGGACCTGGACGCCCGCCTCGCCGACCCCGCCGGCGGCGGACTTCAGGCCAAGCTGATTCTGGTGCGTGTGGGAACTGAGAGATGGTCCACCGTGGGCAGCCTTAACGGCAGCGAAATCAGCCACAAGCTCAACCGCGAAGTCGTGCTGATGGTCGACCATCCGGCAATCTACGACCGCTTGGCCGAGGTCTTCGCGTGGGATTGGGAGCACTCCCACGAATTCTAGACCGATCGCGCGACGGGCACATGGTCAGAAAAATTGGCGATCCTCTTGCACGTCCTGTTACGGGCGTTCGTGATTTAGGCAATCAGCGCATATAATTGGAGATAACCTCCGCGCTGATTGGACTTCTACAGGAGCAGATGTATGTCAACGAGGATGATTCGAGTTGAAACTACAATTCCAGAGGATGTATATCTCACGCTTAAAGACCACGGGCTAGCGCGCGAGGAATTGGGGACACGCGCCCGCCAACTGCTTGCCATTCGATTCTTCCAGGAGAACCTTCTATCCTTGGGAAAGGCTGCTCGCCTGGCCGGTTTGGACCGTTGGCGCTTCATCGACTTATTGGGCGAACACGGAGCGCCGGTGGTTGACCTGGACGAAGAAGAATTCGCCCACGAAATGGAGACCGTCGAGGCCGTCTCTCAATCTCTACCCCAGCCGGACGCCTCTTGAGCGTTGTTGTCGCCGATGCTTCGCCGTTGATTGGATTGGCGAAGATCGACCACTTGCACCTGCTTCCTTCTCTCTTTGGCACGGTTACGATACCAGAAGCTGTCTATGCGGAGTTAGTCATCACGGGGGCTGGGCTATCAGGTTCCGAAGCAATCGCACAGGCAGAGTGGCTGGAGGTTCAACCTGTGTCGGATCGGCTTCAGGTTGACTTCCTGCAAGCGGATCTGGACTTTGGCGAAGCCGAAGCGATTGTGCTTGCCCAGGAAACGAGCGCAAATCCTTTTCTTGTCGATGAAGCCAGGGCGCGGACTGTGGCCCAACTGCTGGAGATCCCGCATATGGGGACGGCGGGTATTCTGATCTTGGCAAAACGGTACGGCTACATTGCACAGATTGCACCCCTCATTGAAGAACTGCGCGCCCGTCAGTTCTATTTGAGCAATCGACTTGCCCGCCTAATTCTTGAGCAAGCCGGCGAGTGACGACCGTCCAGCCAAATCGGGCAACTTCTCCTTGAGTCGCCACAAGGGTCGGTTGCGCCTTCTGACGCGAAGCCGATGCGCTTAGTGCGCCATCATAACTAGACACGGATGCACGGCTCGCCAACCCTACGGACCGCGAACTGTATGCCAAGCTGGTGCTCGTGCGCTTGGGGAATGAAACGTGGTCCGCCGTGGACAGCCCTAACGGCGGCGAAATCAGCCACAAGCTCAACCGTGAAGTCGTGCTGATGATCGACTCACCAGCCGTGTTCGCCCGGCTTCACCAGGTCTTTCTGCACGACTGGAAACTGGTCACTCGCTGAAGCCCGCACTCGACTATCCGGATCGTCATCGAGCCTGTCAGCAGCCGAATACGGACACGTGCTTCTCGCAGTCCGTGTGAAAAGGCCCTCGATTCCAGTTGGCCCAGCGATGCTCTAGCTGTAAGCCGGCAATGCGCGCCATGAGATCCAATTCGCTGGGCCATGCGTAGCGCTGCACCACCGGGTTGAGCTGCACGCCGGCACTGGATAACGTCACGTGGCTCTCTTCGATCATCTGCGTCGCCATGTCGTGGCGCAGCACATCGAGCCGCACCTCATCGACATCGACCGCTTCGGCGTTGACGTATTGGTGATCACGCAAGCGGTAGAGAAAGGCCGGCACGTACGCTTCGATCACGAAGTAGCCGTCCTCGGTCAGATGCTTGGCGACATTTTCAAAACACCGCACCTGCTCCTCTTGGGTGAGCAAGTTGAAGAAAGTATTCCACACGACGAAGATCAGACGGTAAGCACCGCTCATCGGCAGATCGGCGAAGCTACCGAGCGCAACGTGGATATTGTCACCGCCCGGTTGCGCACGAAGTTGGTCGACCATGTCCGGCGAGATGTCGATGCCGTCGACCTGGATGCCGCGTGCCGCTAGCGGCAACGCAATGCGTCCCGTGCCAATGCCCAGTTCCAGGGCCGGTCCTGGACCGGCCAGCTGTTCCAACAGGGCAACGGCAGCCGTTTCGTCGCCGCGCTGGACGCCGCGGTACATCCGCGCGTCAGCCTCACCAAAGCTCATGTGGGGCTCATATCCCTTCATCATAGAGCAGCTCCTGGCGGAGGTCTTTGCCCGGACTAGATGCACACGCCCTGACTATTGGTCATACCTTCAAGCATAGGCGCGATTCGCAGCGAGACGTTGCATGCCGGCACGCGTGGGCGTCAAGTGGCCTGAGATACCCAGCTATCGGTATGAGTCCCCCGTTGCCCCAAGAACATGCGCAGTTGTGCGGCGTGCTCCTGCACATGGCGCAGATTGTAGAGCTGGAGCTCGGCAAAGGTGACCTCACCCCAGGAAACCGGCACAATCGGGCAGCCTGTTCGCCGATAAGGCGACGAGGATCGTCTCCCGGCACGCCTGACGGCAGCGCTCCAGGTAGCCGAGCAGTTCTTCGCGAGAATAGATCACGCGGCAGGATTTCGCCCTCTTCCATCTCGACCAAGTCAAACGGCTCAGGCGGAGCAAAGCCCTCCTCCGCCCCAGTCAAGTATAGGTCCAGCCAGAACAACGTGTGATAGCACAAATACCAGTACGCCGAAAAACCGGCCGCCACCCACTGGTCTGGCTCGTCTTCCCACAGCCTCGCTTCCCATAGTTCATCCGGGCATTCTCGCAGCGCGTCGCCTAACATGTCGATTGCTGCCCCAAACTGACGCCACAGCATCTCAGTATCGATGATGGCCTTCACTTGCCCCCCTCCCACGCTCCCAGCTCCGTATCATTTCACCGAGGCGACACTTGCGTTCTGCGTCGCGATAGGGTGCCCCCTGCGAACAGCCGAACAGACATCGACCAGACGCTCAACGAACCGCCAGTCGTATGGTCACCGTGTCGCCTTCATCAATATGTTCTGATGTTCGAACGCTGGCTTTGATCGGTACGATGTAGCCGCCATCCTTGGGAAACAGAGACGTCGTCCACTCGGTTTCGCCGATCCGAACACTTGCCGGGATCATTCCCCAACCGTAGCTCACGAGTCTTGATAAGGTTTCCAGGTCGCGACAGTGCGTCCGCCGGCACGGTAACAAAGTACCACGGGGCAGGACCGCGCCAGAACCAAATGTCGCCGTCAAACTCAATGTTCATTGCGTCCTGTTCGGTTCGAGCCCAGCCTGATATTGCTCATCGCTGACCTGTTCCATCCATTCGACGACAGTGCCGCCGAGCGCCTCCTGAATGGCGATATGCGTCATGGCCGTGTTCGGCGCAGCCCCATGCCAGTGCTTCTCACCCGGCGGAAACCAGACCACGTCGCCCGGGTGCACCTCCTCAATCGGCCCGCCCCAGCGCTGTACTCGACCACAGCCCGCCGTCACGATCAGCGTCTGGCCCAACGGATGCGTATGCCATGCTGTGCGTGCGCCGGGCTCAAACGTGACACTGGCGCCACGGACTCGCGCAGGATCAGGCGCCTGAAACAGGGGATCAACACGCACGCTTCCCGTGAAATACTCGGACGCCCCTTGGCCCGAAGGCTGGGCGCCATTTCTGGTGATCTTCATGCTATGAACTCCCGTCCACTCTTTGCCCTGCTCAACGACCGGTTTGCTTCCGAAGCTCCTCGGGATAGCGATCCCCTTGCACCGTGATCCGTTCAATAGCGCTGTCAATTTCGCGTAGATCGCCGGGCGTGAGTTCGACGGCAACTGCGCCGAGGTTCTCGTCCAGACGCCCAAGGTTCCGGCTGCCCGGAATGGGAACAATCCACGGCTTCTGAGCGAGCAGCCACGCGAGCGCGATCTGAGCCGGTGTCGCCCCCTTCTGTTCCCCAATCGCTGGCAAGCAGGTCCACGACCACCCGGTTTGCTTTCAGCGCCTCCGGCGTATAGCGAGGGAGGCGGCTGCGGATATCAACACTGGCGAACGTCGTGTTCTCGTCGATCTTTCCCGTGAGGTAACCCCTGCCCAGGGGGCTGTACGGCACGAAACCGATGCCAAGTTCCTCGCAAGTAGGCAGGATTTCCGCTTCAACCTCTCTCCACCACAGCGAGTATTCGCTCTGCACTGCTGTCACTGGCTGAACCGCGTGTGCGCGCCGAATCGTCTGCGCGCCTGCTTCAGAGAGACCGAAGCGCTTCACCTTGCCTGCCTGGATCAAGTCCTTCACCGCCCCCGCAACATCTTCGATAGGCACATTCGGGTCAACCCGATGTTGATAGAAGAGATCGATGGCCTCAACCCGGAGGCGCTGGAGGGATTCCTCGGCGACCCTCTTGATCTGCTCGGGCCGACTATCCAGGCCAGCCGTAGGGATCGGGCCCTTGTCGGGGTCATGTTTGAATCCGAACTTGGTGGCGATCACTACCTGCCCGCGAAACGGCTCGAGCGCCTCGCCCACCAGCGCTTCGTTGGTAAAGGGGCCATAGACCTCAGCCGTGTCGAAGAAGGTGACGCCACGATCGACCGCCGCGTGGACAAAAGCGATCATTTCCTGCTTGTCGGGGATCGGCCATTCATCGTGGCTCATTCTCATGCAGCCAAGTCCAAGCGCCGAGACCTCCAAATTGCTGTTTCCAAGTGTGCGTGTCTGCATTTTCTGAATTCCGATCGTTGATTAGCGGATCCTTTGCCGAATGAGGGCTTCAACCTGGACGCACCCCTCGCTACAGCAGTCCCTTGCTGGAAACTTCGGCGGCTTCCGAGAACCTCTCACCCACTCACCCACTCGCACTCCGGCTCCAGCCCCTCCATCACTTCGGTAGACAGACTGCGCTTGATCGCCCCGATGTGCAGCAGCCACGCCAGTGCATCACGCATCGTCTCGTCCGCCGGCTTCGGCGTCAGACCGAACACGCGGTTCGTCTCATCGCTGTCATAATACGCATAGCGCTTCACCTGCTCGTACGCCATGTCGCGTGAAAAGAGCGGCGCACGCCGCGTCACCCTGACTGACGGCGTCCAGCGCGCCGCCCGTTGCAATCGCCATGCCGCGTGGGACGGGCAGATGCGGCGGCTTCACGCCTGTCCACTTCTGCACGAGCTCGCCCACCCGGCGCACGCTTACATTCTCGCCGCCGACGATGTAGCGCGCGCCCGCCTCGCCCATGTCGACAGCCCGCGCGTGGACTTCGCCCACGTCAAAGACATGCACCAGGTTGACGCCGCCTTCGAATGTGAAACCTGCGCCGTTGACCATGTCCTGCGCCCACACTTTCATCGACGGCGTGATGCGGTAATCCCTCGGCCCCATCACATACGCCGGACAGAGCCGCACCATCTCAATGCCTGTCTGCGCCGCCAGTTCCACGGCGATACGCTCGCCCTGCGTCTTGGCAGCCACATAGGCGTGTCGGGCGTCCTCGTTCCAGTCGTCCGCCGTGCGCAGCTCGTCCGGGTCACCGGAGTTTCCCACGGCCGCGACCGAGCTAGTGTAAACGATACGCCGCACGCCGGTGCTTCTTGCCGCCTTGAAAATGTTGCGTGTGCCTGCCATGCACGGGGCCACGATCTCGTCAGGGTCCCTGGCCCAGGTGGCGTATTTGGCCGCGCAATGCACGACCGCCTCGCAGCCGTCCATCGCCGCCTGCACAGCCTCGCCGTCCAGCACATCCGCATAGCGGTACGCCAGCCCTAGCCCCGCCAGCCCGCGCAGATCAGAGCCCTGCCGCACCATAGGCGCGACCTCATGCCCCCGCGCCATCAGACAGCGCACGGTGTTCGCGCCCAGGTGTCCATTCGCCCCGGTTACCAATACCTTCGCCATGACTTACGTCCTGTCCGTCACGCCAAGTGAAACACCTCGCGGAGATCGCGCGCTACCGGACTGTTGTCCGCATTGCTCGGCATCACGTCCGCCATGTGCCGCCACCATTTCTGCACCACCGGCTCCTGCGCGATGCTGTCCCACTGCGCCTCGTCCTCCACCTCCGCATACGCGAAAAGCGAGTTCGTCGCAGCGTCCAGATAGATGGAGTAGTTGTGTACGCCGTGCGCCTTCAACACCGCGGCCAGTTCTTCCCATATCGGATTGTGTCGCCGCTCATACTCCGCATGTTGGTCCGCATTCACGGACATCAGGAACGCCTTGCGAATCATATGTTTCCCCCTTCGTAGGCCGGTCCGGTTGCCTAGGTCTCCGGCCAGCGTTCGCCGGCGGCGCTTGCGCCACACCGCCTGGGATACTCAACACACCCGCACTGTCTCCAAGCCCAGCAAGTCGCCCAGGCGCGTAATGCGGCTCGCAATATGCCCTACGCCCACCGCACAGTGATGCGCCGGACCCTCCGCATTCCACGCCTCTACAAAGCTGCGCGCGCCGATGGGGAAGCGATAGCGGCTGTTCGTATTGCCGACCTCCAGGATCGGCCCTGCCACGGACTCCGCCTCCGCCACCAGTAGCCGCACGCCCTTTCCGTCCTGCACCACCGACAACAGCGTCACCGGCCCGCGCCGCACGGCCATCTCCACCGACAGCCCCCGCCCCACTTTGCCGTGATACACCTCCAGCGGACGCACCCGCGTCTTGCCCTCGGCAATGGCGATATGTCCCGGCCCGTCGTGGCCCATGATCACGATGTCCTCATCCCAGTCGATCATGTAGAACTCGGTGAACGAACCGCCGGCGCCGAACTCGTCCATGATCTTCATGGCGATGGCGTTCTTTACCTCATACTCGCCCGCCACCGGCACACCCCGCGCCGTCAACAGCGAATTGCCCAGGATCACCGAACTCATGGTGTCCTCGTTCTCCGCATTGCCGCTTCCCATCGCATAGTAGGCCAGCGCACCCAGCCGGTGACGCTCCACGAGCCGGTCCAGCGCCACGGACGTGAGCGCCGCCCGCGCCAACTCCTGCGGCGTGCAGTCCTCGCGAATATCGAATGCCTCTTCGAACTCCGCCATCCGCGCGGAGACCTCCATCGTCGGTGACCTGCCGGCGCAGCGCGCTCAGCTCGTCCACCTCCACGATCTCCGCGTGCCCGCCGAACGCTACCAGCAGACCCGTCACATCGCTGTGAATATCCAGCATGCCGTTGTAGTAGTGACCCATGAGCCCCAGCCGGTTGTGGAACAGCGCATTCGCTACCCGCGCCGCGTCGATCCAGTCGTCCACCTCCGCCCAACACGGATCGTCTGCCTCCAGCGTGCCCGTGACCTGGTAGAACGGGATGCCCGCCCGGCTGAACACGTTGGCGATCTCCGGCACCGGACAGACCGACACATGCGCCAGCTTTTCGCCCGTCATCTCTGTGCGGTCGCCGATGGCGTTGAACGCCGCATAGTCCAGCGCACGCACCGGCTGCACGTTGAGGATCAGCACCGGGACCTTTGCCCGCTGCACCACCGGCAGCACGGTCGACGACAGGGCATAGGTCGTGACGTAGAGCAGGATCAGGTCCACGTCTGCGCGCCGGAAGTCATGGCCCGCCGCCATCGCCTTCTCCGGGTCGTCAATCAGCCCGAGGTTGACCAGCTCTACGCCCGGCCGCTCCACGCGCTGCCCCACCTCGTCCACATAGCCGCGCAGCCGCTCCTCGAGCCCTGCAAACTGCGGCCAATACGCCGCCAACCCAATCCCAAACAGCCCGATCCGCACGTTGTCGTATTCGCTCAAGTCAACCTCCTCTGCATCATCATCTGTTCGCCCTACCATCCCAGGATTCACGTACGCACCGGCCAGTGGACTCCCGCTACCCCCATGCGGGAGTGACAGGACGACGGCGTACGCTACGACTGTCATTCCGGCCCTGAGCCGGAATCCACGGTCGCACCGACCAGTGGACTCCCGCTACCCCCATGCGGGAGTGACAGGGCCACGGCGTACGCTACGACTGTCATTCCGGCCCTGAGCCGGAATCCATGGTCGCACCGGCCAGTGGACTCCCGCTATGCCCCATGCAAGAGTGACAGGACGACGACATACGCTACGACTGTCATTCCGGCCCTGAGCCGGAATCCACGGTCGCACCGGCCAGTGGACTCTCCCTACCCCATGCAAGAGTGACAGGACGACGACATACGGCAAGACTGTCATTCCGGCCCTGAGCCGGAATCCACGGTCGCACCGGCCAGTGGACTCCCGCTACGCCCATGCGGGAGTGACAGGGAGACGGCATACGCCAAGACTGTCATTCCGGCCCTGAGCCGGAATCCACGGTCGCACCGGCCAGTGGACTCCCGCTACCCCCATGCGAGAGTGACAGAACCACGACATACGGCAAGACTGTCATTCCGGCCCTGAGCCGGAATCCATAGTCGCACCGGCCAGTGGACTCCCGCTACCCCCATGCGAGAGTGACAGAACCACGACATACGGCAAGACTGTCATTCCGGCCCTGAGCCGGAATCCATAGTCGCACCGGCCAGTGGACTCCCGCTACCCCCATGCGAGAGTGACAGGGACGACGGCGTACGCCAAGACTGTCATTCCGGCCCTGAGCCGGAATCCACGGTCGCACCGGCCAGTGGACTCCCGCTACCCCCATGCGGGAGTGACAGGACGACGCCGTACGCGCAAGACTGTCATTCCGGCCCTGAGCCGGAATCCACGGTCGCACCGGCCAGTGGACTCCCGCTACCCCCATGCGGTAGGCGACGGCGTGCGGAAAGGCATCCGCACCTACAAGCCAACCCCATGCGGGAGTGACAAGGCGGCTCTGACAGTGTCACCCATTCACCCACTCAGCCTTCGCCAAACGCGATCGCATGCGTCGCCAGCCACTCCTCGTCCATGTCATAGCCCAACCCCGGCTTACCGTTCAGCAACATCTCCCCGTTCTCGATCACATAGGGCTCCGTGATCATCTTGTTGTGCGTGCGGATCAAGCTGTGCGCATGCTCCAGCCGGTAGAAGTTAGGAATCGTGATCATGGCGTGCGCCGCCGCGATCAGCTCCAGCGGACCGCCCGGCACCACATGTGGGGCCACGGGAATATCATACACATCGGCCATGGACGCGATCTTGCGCATCTCCGTGATGCCGCCCGTCCACACCGTGTCCGGCATGATATAGTCGGCCAGCCGGTTTTGCAGCACCGGCAGGAAGTCGTAACGCGTGAACAGTCGCTCGCCCACGCAAATGGGCGCGGACGTGTGCTCACGTACGCTGCGCAGCCCCTCCATCGACTCCGCGGCCACCGGCTCCTCGAACCAGCCGATGTTGCTCTCCTCATACAGCCGATTCGCCAACCGGATAGCCGTCGGCACATCATAGTGGCCGTGCGCGTCGATGAGGATATCGTGCTGCGGACCCACGACTTCGCGCACCGCGGCCACGATATCGTAGCCCTCCTGCTCGCCGGCCTGGCTGATCTGCCCCTTGTGTCCCACGCGGTGATGCGCCCGCATCTCCAGGAACGGGTCCAGCTTGCACGCGGCGTGGCCGAGACCCACCAGCTTCTCTTTGGCGGCCGCCGCGTATTCGCCCGGCGTGGAGCAGTTCTCGAACCACACGTTGCTATACAGCGGAACCGTCGGCCGGAACTTGCCGCCCAGCAGGTCATAGACCGGCCGCCCCGTCGCCTTGCCGTTAATGTCCCACAACGCAATGTCGACGCCGGCGGCGATGGCGGTGCCAAAGCCGCGCGATCCGAAGTACGTATATCGATGGTAGATGTTGTGCCAAATGCGCTCGATGTCGGTGGCCGGCTGGCCGATCAGTTCGCCGCGTAGTTCCTGCAGCGCTAGCGCCACGCTGTGCGCCACGCCGCTGGCCCGGCAGCCCGCCTCCCCCCAGCCGGAGACGCCCTCGTCCGTGTCGATGCGCACGAACACCCAGGGCACATGGCCCATGTGGTCGTCGTCCGCCGCTACCACGTATGTCCGCAGGTCGGTGATCTTCATGTTGCACTCCCTAACGCTGGATGATCGGTGAAGTGAATGCCGATTGATGGATGGGGAATGGCCGGTTGTTTCGCCAATTGTACTATGCCGTCGTGCGCCGCCGCCAAACACGTGCATTCCAGTCCCTGCGAAGGCGTCCGGCCCCCGACCGGCGCACCCTTCGCATGGCGTCGCGTGGTTTCTTGACAATTGCCCGGTTCTATACGAATCTGACCGTGCCTACCTGCCGCAGCACATGCCGCGCATTCGCCAACACGATCTGGAGCACACCGTCCCATGCGCATCACCGCCATCGACACCTACCTGCTCGAAAGCAAGCTCGACCGTCCCTTCGGCTGGTCGCAAGGCTGGATCGACCGGCGCACGATCGGTCTCGTCAAGATCACCACAGACGCCGGCTTCGTCGGCTGGGGCGAAGGCTGCGGAGGCTCTGCGTTTGCAGTCGTCTCGGACCTGGCCCCCCTTCTCCTCGGCAGGGACCCCATGCAGCGCAACCGTCTCTGGCAGGTGATGTACGGCGCACTCCACAACGGCAACGTAGGCGTCGGCTTCGGCGGCAGCGCCATCAGCGCCGTCGACATCGCACTCTGGGACATCGCCGGCAAGGTCACCGGACTGCCCATCCACGAACTCCTCGGCGGGCGCATCCGCGACAAGCTCGCCGTCTACGCCACCGGCCTCTACTACACCGAGGGCGAATTCCCGGACCGCCTCCTCGAAGAAGCGCGCGGCTACGTTGAGGCCGGCTACAAGGGCATGAAGACCAAAGTCGGCGGCCTTCCCATCGAGGAGGACGTGCGCCGTGTGGCGGCCATCCGCGCGGCAATCGGCCCGGACATCGAGCTCATGGTCGACGCCAACCAGGCCTACAACGCCGCCACGGCCATCCGCATCGGCCGGCGTCTGGCCGATCTCGACATCTTCTGGTTCGAGGAGCCCGTCCCCACGCTCGACGTGGATGGCTGCCTGCAGGTGAAAGCGGCCCTGCCCATGGCCATCGCCGGCGGAGAGGTCCTGCGCACGCGCTACGAATACCGCAATGCGTTCCTGCGCGGCTGCTTCGACATCATACAGCCGGACGTGGGCAACGTCGGCGGCATCACGGAAATGCGCAATGTGGCCATGACGGCCAACGGCTTCGGCGTACAGGTCAACCCGCACGTCTGGGGCTCCTCCGTCATGATCGCAGCCACCCTGCATGTAGCCTCGACGATCCCGCCCTGCCCGCCCGCGCGCGCCCCGCAGCCGTACGCACAGGAGCCCGTCATGGAGTTCGACCGCACCCCCAGCGCCATCCGCGACGAGTTGTGCACCGTCGTCTTTGACCAGCGCGATAGCTTCGTGGATGTTCCCATGGCCCCCGGCCTCGGCGTCGAGGTGAACGAGGGCGTGCTCAAACGACTCAGCGTACGCAGCGGCCGCGTCGCCTAGACGGTGGACCATGTCTCGTAACCGCATCACCGCCCGCCTGGTCGCCCTCCAGCACCGGGACTACCGGCTGCTCTGGTCAGGCCAGCTTGCATCCAACATCGCGCAACAGATGCAGCTCATCGCGCTCAACTGGAACGTCTATGCGCTCCTGCGCGAAACTTCGTCCACGGTCACCCTTTTCGGACAGACCATCGACCTAAATGCCAGCGCGCTCGGTCTCGGCGGGCTCAGCCTGGCGCGCGTCCTGCCCATCCTCCTCTTCGCCGTGCCCGGCGGCATGTTGGCCGACATGGTCAATCGCCGCAGGCTGATGCTGGTGACGCAAAGCGCAGGCATGGTCATCGCCGCCGTGCTGGCCTATGTGTCCCTGAGCGGCAACGCGACGCTGCCCATCCTCTACCTGGCCGCGGCAGCTTCCGGGGCCGTCGTGGCCCTGGAAAGCCCCGCGCGCGAATCACTGACGCCAAACCTCGTGCCCCGCTCGCATCTGCTCAACGCCATGAGCCTCTACACCATGCTCATCACGGTCGGCGCCATCGTCGGGCCGCTTGTGGCAGGCGTACTTGCCGACGCGGCCAGCCTGGGCGTCGTCTATGCCCTGACCGCGCTGCTCTTCCTTCCCGCGCTCGTCACGCTGTTCGTGATGCGCGACCCCGCGCAAGACGCCGCGCCCAAACGACGGCTTGGCCTGCGGGACGTGGCGGCGGGCTTCCGCTTCACCTACCGCACACGCGTGATTTGGGGCACGATGATGGTCGATTTCCTGGCGACCGTCTTGGGCTCGGCGCGCACGATGCTGCCCATCGTCGCCGGCGACATCCTCGGCATGGGCGCGTCCGGCTACGGCCTGCTGGCCACAGCACAGCCGGTGGGAAGCGTCCTGGCGGGTACTGTCGTCTCGCTGCGCCATGACATCTTGCGACAGGGGCTCGTCTTTCTGGTCTGCGTGGCAAGCTATGGCGCGGCGACCGCCCTCTTCGGCCTGTCCACCGTGTTCGCACTCTCATACCTGCTCTGGGGCGTGACCGGCGCGGCGGACACCATATCGTCCATCATCCGCGGCACCATTCGCCAGAGCATGACGCCCGACGCGCTGCGCGGCCGCATGGTCGGTGTCAACATGATGTTCTATATGGGCGGTCCGCAGTTGGGAGAAGTGCGCGCGGGACTCGTGGCCGCGGCGTTTGGCGCGCCGTTCGCCATTGTGAGCGGCGGCATCGCCGTCCTGGCCGTCGTCGGCCTTGCCGCCTGGCGCTACCCGAGCCTGCGCGCCTACACAAGCGATAGCGCAAGAGAGCCATTGTCTGCGCCGGCGGACTGACATCCGGGCCCGCGTCTTGGAGCTTGCATGGGGCGCTCTCTGCGCAGTGAGCCGAAGGACCATTGTACTCGACGGGATTGCGTGAAAAGAACGCGTAGCGGTCGTAGGCAAAGAAGTTCTCCGCGTCGGGGATCAGCGGATCCGGCGAAATGAACGCGCCCAGCAGCTTGTCGCATATACCGTGCCCCATAAATGGGGGCCCGATAGTACAGCAGCCCCGTCCCGTCCTGCTTCTGGCCCGTGAACAGGTGGTCCGTGTGCACGTCGCCGCCGCTGCGGTTGGCGCCGAAGGCTTTGCGGATACGCTATCGGAGAAGCCGCACGAGTATAGCGACACATAACATAAAGCCGGCAGTCACGGCGAAGCGAGACAACCAGAAGAAGAATTCTGATGCATACCATTCTTCCGACTGAGCATCCCACCTGCGATAGGCCCTACCGAGAAATCGGAGGCTTGCTCGGTGTTGCTTGGGAAACAGCCACACGATTATCGATCCGCATCCAAACACGATGGTTCCAAATGCAAGAAAAACCCAGTCCGGTGCGCTGTTCATGGCAGATCTCCCTAGCGTGCCAGTGTCCCGACGTACCAAGTGCGTGAAACCGGCGATATCGCACCACCGAAGTTGTAGCCCCCGACTCCCCCTTCAACGGTGATCGTAGTGTCGCTTCGAGAATATCCTGTAGCAAACAACCTGAAGTTTGCGTCGACGCTGATGGAATCGCCTACCATCACGGTCTGCATAAGCAACATCTTCTGATTCGGGGTCAGGCCCAGTCCGTCGATATCTGTCCGTTCGCCATCAAGACGGTCGCGCAGGAAGACGTCGCCCCTCGTTATAGCAACTCCAGGCGTACCTGCGCTTGGACCGATTCTGGCGAAGATGTTTCCAAAGTCATCAATGACGAGTGACGCCTCGACAATGAAGTACGACACGTTTAGCGCCGAGTAATCACCAAGATCTTGCTCCGTCATCGTGCCCATCGGGACATCGTTCAACCAGTCTCGGCCCGCGTCACTATTGAGGAACATGTCCAGTTCGTTTGCGAAGAACTCTGCATCAAGGTCTGACGGAGCCATGTGTTCATTCCACACGTCAACGTCACCGAATCGGCTCTGCCAGTAGTCAGTGTCATCCCACATACTCGCAATTGTGTCTGTAAGTCGCCAGCAATCAGCGTCGTTCCGATCGCGGCTGCCCTTGGATGTGGTGGCGCAATGGCCAGAGGGGTCATTGTACTTCAGCGGATTGGCGAGGCCGTAGAGGTACCGATTGTAGGCAAAGACGTTGCTAGGGTCCGGGATCAGCGGATCCGGCGAGATGAACGCACCCAACAGCTTGTCGTAATACCGCGCCTTGTAATACAGCAGCCCCGTGTCGTCATGATAATTCGTTGCAGATGGACTCTGCTGTCCGTAGGAGTCATGACGAAGGGATGCCTTATGTTTCGGTATCGGGGTCTTTGTCAAGAGTGTTCCGATCCGCAAGGGACTCACGGATTCTATGTTCCAGGGCAACACCAAACACTATCAGAGAAGCCACTCCGGTCAATGTCACTGTAACAACTTGACTCCATCCCCGGAAGTCATAAACACCCATACCTATCAGCGCACCTGTCAGGAATGCCGTACCATAGCGGACAAGCAGCCAATTTCGTGATCGAGGAAAGCCGGCTTTGGCATATCGCCACTGCAGTCCGCCCGCTGAGAACTCCGACTAGAACGCCTGCCAGCAAGAAGAGATACGCGCTATTGGCAGTCATCGGTCACCCCTCCACCAGTCGTACGCGCGCTGAAATGTCGCAATACCAGCACCAACTACACCCCCTTGGCGGGCGCCGTACCTGACGCCTGAGACTGTCGTAGTCCAGGACACACCGGCATCAATCCAAGTTGCCTCACCCACTACAGCGTTGCGAGTGGTAATGGTAGCTCCAGAGAAGGCAGCACCGCCGCTGAAGACGCCAACTACAGTGAGGCAGCCGCCGCCTGTAGCGCCCACACATAGGAGAGCGCCACTGGCGGCAATGCCGAAAGCTATATCATCCGCAAGATTGCCGCAGCCCCACAGAGGAGCGTCAGCACAAGCAAATGCATCGGCCACTACAGAGTCCGCAATACTGCGGCCCGGCAAGTAGATATCTGGATTGCTCGGCTCATGCCAGATCGGAGCCGGATTGTAGCGGGGATGGCGGACTCCCCACGCTTGGTACTTTGGCGTCCAGAACTGGTCGAGTTCGGCTTGTAGATAAGCTTCGTCCGCAAAGGATTGGACGGCGATGTTCTGCATCCAGTCGTCCGGCGTGATGCTCCATCTCGACGACCACCAGTCGGGATCGACATCCCACGCAGTACGCACCTGGTCCGCCAGCGCCCAGCAGGCCGAATCGCCTGCGTCTCGTTCGCCGGTTCCCGAAAGCGAACAGAATCCCGTGGGATCATTGTACTTCAGAGGATTGCCAAGGGCGTAGACGTACCGGTTATAGGCAAAGACGTTGCTCGGGTCCGGGATCAGCGGATCCGGCGAAATGAAGGTTCCCAGCAGCTTGTCGTAATACCGCGCCTTGTAGTACAGCAGCCCCGTGCCATCCTGCTTCTGGCCCGTGAACAGGTGGTCCGTGCGCACGTCGCCGCCGCTGCGGTTGGCCCCGAAGGCTTTGTACTTGTGCGTATTCGTGGTTCCGCCCTGCGTGGCCGCCACCGTACTGCCCAGGTGGTCCGCATGCCAGCGCGGTCAGCACGCCCAGCGAACGCATGGCGACGCGCCGGTCGCAATGTACTCAGTGAATCCCCACGGACTTCTCGGTGTGTACGGGTAGTTGATAACTATTCTATTGCTGATCCTCGTCAACCTGATCGCCATCCTTAACATGAAAATAGACGTCTACCTTCTTCCTTGAGAGCAGAAATCCAATACCGATAATCGCGCCCCCCACAGACTCATACCAATTCGGAACAGCGTCATCTCATGAACTAGAAGACCATAACTGGAGTAGACCCACAAGGCCCCTGCGGCACCCATCATTCCACTTGCCTTGATAGCGTGCTTGTGTCTATTTCGAAGCCAGTAGCGGAGCGCGAATACAAAGATCACGAGTGAGCCGACGAAGAACAGTAGCGATTGTACGGTCACGTAGCTCGCCTTTCTATCGGTAAGCGGGGTTGAAGATATCCCATAGCAATTGGAAGATGGCGGCTGCCTCTCCTGCTATGGGTATCGGAAGCACGCCTATAGCTCCAGTTGTGGTAGTCATAACGACGTCAGTACGAGAAGCGATCCCGCCGACTATATTGATACATGCTCCAACTCGTGGACGAACCGAATATCGTCACGCCAGCCATTTGTCCAACGGTGAATCCGCCCACTCCTGCCGGACCAGATACAGGCGTACTTAGGAGCACAACATCCCCACCAAATTCCACGCCTAACGCGGCTACGTCCAGTCCAATCGCGACACAATCCCATATGTTGCATGGATTCTCTACGCTTTCGATCGGGTGAGGCGGAGGCTCATGCCAGTTCGGAGCGAGGTTGTAACGGGGATGGTGGACGCCCCATTCTGCGTATTTGGGCCTCCAGAAGCCGTCGAGCTGGTCTTGCAGATACGCCTCATCGGCGAAGGATTGGCTGGCGATGTTCTGCATCCAGTCGTCCGGCGTGATGCTCCATCTCGACGACCACCAGTCGGGATCGACATCCCACGCAGTACGCACCTGGTCCGCCAGCGCCCAGCAGGCCGAATCGCCTGCGTCTCGTTCGCCGGTTCCCGAAAGCGAACAGAATCCCGTGGGATCATTGTACTTCAGAGGATTGCCAAGGGCGTAGACGTACCGGTTATAGGCGAAGACGTTGCTGGCGTCCGGGATCAGCGGATCCGGCGAGATGAACGCACCCAACAGCTTGTCGTAATACCGCGCCTTGTAATACAGCAGCCCCGTGCCGTCCTGCTTCTGGCCCGTGAACAGGTGGTCCGTGTGCACGTCGCCGCCGCTGCGGTTGGCCCCGAAGGCTTTGTACTTGTGCGCATTGGTGGCTCCGCCCTGCGTGGCCGCCACCGTGCTACCCAGGTGGTCCGCATGCAGCGCGGTCAGCACATTCAGCGAACGCATGGCCACGCGCCGGTCGCCGAAGTAGTAGTACTTGGTCTTGACGCCGCTGCCGGTTTCTCCCAATCCCTCCGCAGGAGGGACGTCGACCTCAAAGTAGTGGTTGATGTAGAACGTGTCCGTCCCGCCCCGCGTCTTCTTGATGCGCACCCCGTTCTCGTCGTAGAGATAGCGCTCCTCCACGCCCCCGCAGCGCCCCTTTCTCCCTTCCCTGCGCGTTATGTTACACTGACGCTGGCTACACCATGACCCGACCCAATCCCGCCCACGGAGGCGAGCCGCCTGTTCGATCAGCCCGCCTGCTTGCACTGAGGCGTATCGGGGACCCCAGCTATGGCGTCACGCCCTCACACTCCCCTTTCTCTCTTCCCCACACGTGTAGAGGAGCCAACAAGCCTTGTTTGAATCTGCACAACTGCTCAACCTGCTGATCCGAGTTGCTATCAGGCTCGCCGGCGCAGGGCTGATCCTGATAGCAACGCGCAACTTGGCGCGCGCGGGCCGGCGGCGGCTCCAGCCGATCCTGAAACGCGCCAATATGACGCCGTCCTTGATTACCTTGGCGACCACGGTGACCTTCTACGGGATTTGGCTCGTCGGCGTCATGGCGGCGCTGGTTATCCTCGGGGTGCCGGTAGACACTGTGCTGCTCGTAGCCGTTGGCGTGCTCCTCGTCCTCGGCATCGCGCTGCAGGAATCCCTGCGCGACCTGGCTGCCACGGTCAACTTCATCATGTTTGGACACTTCGAAGTCGGCGACCTCATCGAGACCAACGGCATCTTGGGCACTGTGCGGGAAATTGAGCTATTGAATACATCGCTCCTGTGCGCCGACCGCAAGGTCGCGGTGCTGCCCAACGGCAAGATCCAGCAGGAGGGCTTGCTCAACTATTCGAAGGAAGGCATCCTGCGCGTGGACCTGGTCTTCACCATCAGTTACGAAGACGACCTGCCGCGTGCCAAAGAGGTGATCAAGCAGCTCCTGTCCGAAGACGCGCGCGATACTCGACGACCCCGCGCCCATGATCATGGTGCTCGAACTGGGCGACAGCGGCGTCGATATCGGTGCGCGTCCCTACGTGAAGTCAGAGGACTACTGGCGGGTCGGATGGGACCTGACCGAGGCCATGAAGCTGCGCTTCGACCAGCAGGGCATCACCATCCCGTACCCGCAGCAGGATGTGCGCGTGAAGCCGGAACCCGCCGGCAAGTAGCTCCTGATCCGCCCCTGCTACCGCCGCACGGATGCCGCATATAGCGGCAGCAGCGCGTTGTAAACGTTCGCCGCCTCGGTCGCCAGCCCTACACCCTTTTCGATCGCCTGCGCCTTGTCCGCCCGCGCCGTGAGATAGCAGTCGCACCACGTGTCCGCCGGCGCCTCAGCCAGCAACTCGATGAAGCCTTCCCAAGCCAGGGGCGTGCGCGGACCGCCGTTCGCTGTCCTGCAATTGGAGAGTCTCCTGGTCCGCAGTCACCGTGTAGGGCGCGGCCGCCGTCAAACCGCCTCCGCCGGGATAGACCTCCCAACTGAGGTTGCAGTGCTCCATCGCGATAAGCGTGCGCGCCTGCAAGCTCTTGTCATCCCCTAGCGTTGCCATGAAACGGGCCCAGTCCCAATGGTGGTCCATCGGTTTATCCGATTTCTCCACAAGGAATCCGTACGAGGACTCCGCCTCGGTCAGCTTGAAGAAGAACTTCACGGCCCGCTGCGGCTCCTTGGAATTCCAGTGTTCCGGCTGCACGACATAAACCTCCGGCCGGCGATAGACCGCATGCGACTCAAAGATGTGCCCGCTCATTTCAGACAGCCGCAACGCCAATAGCCCCGCCAGTTCCGTGCGCCGGCGCCAGCTTGTACCGGTAATATCCCTCCGGAAGTCGCTCTCTTGCAGGCCGTGGAAATCGCGGCCGAACGAGGCCCGGCTGCGACCGCCGCCCCGTCGTCGCGTCGTCGTCTTCTTCGCCGCCCGTCTGGCGGCGATCTCTTCCTCATGCTGTATGCGCTCCCAGATCCGTCTCTGCAACCGAATCGACGAGCGCAACGTGCGACCGTCCTCGTATTGAATCTCCATCTGCGGATCTGCGATCTCCACCACCGTATAGACGCCATCCTCATTGCGGTACTTTTCGCCAACCATAAAGGGATGACGAGGTGCATTGTTCGACATGGCAAGGCTCCTATCCCTCTGATTCAAGTGAACTCGACCAATTCGCCGGCTGACAGCAAGACGCGCACAAACACGCAGACGGTCACGGGCTACCCCGCGCCGCCGCTCCTCTACCAGATCGCCGGCAAAGCGTGTCTCTATTATATCATGCCTCGCCAAACCGTCCGATGAAGCGTTTCGTGTACGCCCTCTGATGTCGCGGCAGTGGGCGCCGCCTAGGACCATTGCGCCCCAACCTGCGGCCCCCCTGACACCCGACCGCTTCCGGCGCGAACTTCATTGCGCAGCCACCCCATGTGTGATAAAGTGAACCTCAGTTTGAGAGCGATGTCGTCATGACGACATCGTCTCTGCCTCCGCCGCCGCAGCGCCGTCCATGTCAGGGCCCCGTGCAAACCAGAATGCTGGCGCCGCGCCCCTTCAGCGAACGCAGGCAGGCGCCCGAATCCGATCAGCAGCTGTTTCGCCGCATACCGGCGCAAACCAGATCTTTCCAAAGTCACTCCTCCTCAAACCGATCCAAGTAAGGAACGCGGCATGTCACCCACGCAAGACCCTCGGCCCAAGATGGTCGAAATCGCCCACCTCATGTACGACCGCTTCATGACGAACAGCGCCGGCGGCAACCTAAGCTGCCGCATCGGCGATCGCATCTATATCTCGCCCCGCTACCTGGGCAGCAAGAACCGTTGGAAGCTCACCGAGGAAATGATCCTCGTCTTCGACAGCGACTTCAACATCCTGGAAGGCGACCCGGCCAAAACCAGCCGCGAAACACAGATGCACTTCGGCTGCTACGGCCGCTTCCCCGAAGTCAACGGCGTGATCCACGCGCACCCGCGCTTCCTGAACGTCTTTGCGGCAGCGGGTCGGCCGCTCGCGCCCACCAACCAGTACACGCAGAAATTTGGCGTCGTGGAAGTTGTGCCCAATATCCCTGCCGAGAGCAAAGAGCTTGCCGACGCCGTCGTCGCCACGCTCGAACCGTACCAGCCGGAGATGTCCAAGCATGGCGTCGCCCTCATCCTTTCCTGGCATGGCGTCGTCATGACCGGCCGCACGCTGGATGACGCCTACGACACACTGGAACGCCTGGAATGGAGCGCGCAGACGACGCTGCTCGCCGAGGCCGCCGGGCTGACCATGGCCCCCGTCGAGCGAACGGCCACTTGAGGACGTAAATGCGTGACGCCTATCCCGCCTCGTGCGACGGGGAATGGGTGACTCGCGTAACGCACTTTCACGAAGAAGCATGATACTGACTGTCACGCCCAACCCGACCATCGACCGAGTGCTCTTCGTGCGCAATTTCGCCATGCAGGACGTCGTGCGCGCGGAACGCGAGACCGTCGCTCCCAGCGGCAAGGCGATCGACGTCTCCGCCGTGCTCCACGCCTTTGGCGTCGACACGCTTGCCCTCGGCCTGAACGCGGGACTGAGCGGCGACATGCTGGAGTCTTTGCTCGACGACCTCGGCGTTCCCTATGACTTTGTTCCCGCCGAGGGATACACACGCGTGGCCGCGCTCATTACCGACATGGATGCCGGCCGCCAGTCCACCGTCATCGCGCACACGCTCTTCGCAGGCGCGTCGCACCTGGAAGAACTGCTGGAGCGGGCCGCCGCACACATGCAAGCGTGCTGGGGCATGGTCTGCGCCGGCAGCTTGCCGCCCGGCATGCCCGCAGACGCCTACGCGCGCTTGCTGGCGATGGCCAGGCAACACGGCGTGACCACCCTGCTGGACAGTTCCGGCGACAGCCTGCGCAACGGGGTCACGGCCCGGCCCGACATCCTCAAGATGAACCGCAGCGAACTGGCCGCGCTAGCACCCGACGCCGCAAGCGCTTGGCCGGACCACGTAGACCACAAGAGCGTGCGGGGCCACGTTGCGGAGCTGGCCCGTGCATTGGCTTCTTCCAAGGAGCGGTGGGCCGAGCAGGCGATGATCGTCACGCTGGGCAAGCAGGGCGCAGTTGCCCTCACGCCGGACGGCAACTGGTACGTGCCCGCCCTCTCTGTGCCTGTCGTCAGCCCGGCCGGCGCAGGCGACGGCATGACCAGCGGCGTCATCCTGGCGCGCTATCGCGGTCAGTCCTGGCGGGACGCACTCGCCCTGGGCACGGCCATGGCCGCCTCCGTCGTCATGAACCCGGGCACCTGCGAATGCTACCCGCACCAAGTGGAAGAACTGCTGCCCCAGGTGGAGATTGTCGATGTCTGAACCGATTGCCAGCATACCCCCCGCACCAGCCACCCGCGTCCAACCCGGCAGCCCGCCGCTCCTGGAATTGCGCGGCATCACCAAGACCTTTCCCGGCGTTGTGGCGCTGGACAATGTGGACTTCTCCGTGCGCGCCGGTGAGGTGCACGCACTTCTGGGCGAGAACGGCGCGGGCAAGTCTACGTTGATCAAGGTCGTCTCTGGGGCCTATCATCCCAACAAAGGGGAAATCCTGTTCGACGGGCGGCCCGTCAGCATCAGCGGCACGCGCGAGTCAGCGGAACTCGGCGTCTCCGTAATCTACCAGGAAACCAGCCTCTACCCCGAACTGTCCGTCGCCGAGAACATCTACATGGGCCGCCAGCCGACGCGGCGTTTCGGCGCAGTGGACTGGCCGGCCATGCGGAGCGACTCCGAAGAGCTGTTCCGCGTCCTGGACGTGGAGATGAACGTGCGCCACAAGGTCAGCCGCCTGACCGTGGGCAACCGGCAACGAGTGGAGATCGCAAAGGCCCTCAGCCACCAGGCCAAGACCCTCATCATGGATGAGCCCACCGCCTCGCTCACCGCCCACGATGTGCGCACCCTCTTCGACATCGTGCGCCGCCTGCGCGACCAGGGCGTCGGCATCATCTACATCAGTCATCGCCTCGAAGAGGTGTTCGAACTGGCGGACCGCGTGACTGTGCTGCGAGACGGCCGCTATGTGGACACGCTCGACGTGGCCGACGCCACGCCCCAGATCCTGATCAACATGATGGTGGGTCGCAGCCTCGACAACCTGTTCCCCAAGGCCGACGCGCCCATCGGCGAGCCCATCCTGGAGGTGCGCAACCTGTCGCATGACGACCTCGTGCGCGATGCCTCCTTCACGTTGCACAAGGGCGAAATCCTCGGCTTGAGCGGCCTCGTCGGCTCCGGGCGCAGCGATCTGGCCCAGGTCATCTTCGGCGCAATTCCCGCGGATTCCGGCGAGATTCTCATCGAAGGCCGGCGGGTTGACATCCACACGCCGCGCGAAGCCATGCGGTTGGGCATCGCCTATGTATCCGAAGACAGGCAGGGCCAGGGCCTGGTACTGCCTATGACCGTCAAGGAAAACACCACGCTTGCCACGTTGACCGAAATGACGCGCTTCGGACTCGTACGTACCAACGTAGAAGAGGCGGCTGCCACCGCAGCCGTGGAGAAGCTGCAGGTGCGCACGCCGAGCATCCACCAAAAGGTCGAGAATCTTTCCGGCGGCAACCAGCAAAAGGTCGTGCTCTCCAAGTGGTTGCTGGGCAAGCCCAAAGTGCTGATCCTGGATGAACCGACGCGCGGCATCGACGTGGGCGCCAAGGCGGAGATTCACCGGCTGATGGGTGAACTCGCCATGCAAGGCATCGGCATTCTCATGATCTCCAGCGAACTGCCCGAAATTCTGGGCATGAGCGACCGCGTACTCGTCATGCGCCGCGGCCGCATCGTCGGCGAGTTTGACCGCGCCGACGCCACGCAGGAAAACATCATCTCCAAGGCAATTGATGCGCAACAGGCAGTGAACGCGCAGAACCAAGACACACCGAACGCCAATGGGCAGCACGCAGAGCGCGCGAAGACCACAACCCCGCGCCGGACGAAGGATAGGCGATGACCGTACAACAGGCGGATGCACGCTCCGCATCCACGACAGACACCAGTTGGCTCGAACGGCTAAACCAGGAGACGTTGCTCGGCATCTTCCTCCTGGTCCTGGTCACGATATTGACGCTGATCCGGCCGGACTTCCTCAGCGGGCAGAGCGTGACGTCCATTCTTCTGGACAGCAGCCACCTGATCGTGGCCGCAGTCGGCATGACCATGGTCATCGTGTCCGGCGGCATCGACATTTCCGTGGGCTCCATGCTGGCCATGTGCGCCGTCATCGGCGGCATCCTCGCCCGTGAGGGCTACCCTGTTGAATTGGCCTGGCTCGCCATGATCCTGACGGGCGCACTCCTTGGCTTCGTCAACGGCTCGCTTGTGATCTGGGGCGGCATCCCCTCCATCATCGTGTCGCTGGGCATGCTGTCCATCCTGCGCGGCCTGGTAATCGTGATCACCGGCGGCTCCTGGATCCAGAATCTGCCCGAGGATTTCTACCTGGGTCAGCAATCCGTGCTGGGCGTTCCCGTTCCCATCGTGGTGGCCGTCGTCGTGCTGGCAGTCGCGGCCTTGTGGATGCGCTACTCGCCGCGTGCGTGCCGAGATCTACGCTGTCGGCGCCAACCGCTCCGCGGCGCGGCTGACCGGCATCAACGTCAAGGGTGTCCAGATGATGACGTTCCTCATCAACGGAACCCTGATCGGCGTCGCCGCCCTCATATTCACCACGCGCTTCGGGGCAATCCAGACGAATGTCGGCCGCGGCTTCGAATTGCAGGTGATCACGGCTGTCGTCATCGGCGGCGTCAGCATCATGGGCGGGACCGGCACCGTGCTGGGCGCCGCGCTGGGGGCCCTGCTGCTCAACGTCATCAGCAAGGGCATGATCTTCACCCACGTCAGCCCGTACTGGCTGCTCGCCGTACAGGGCGCGCTGATCCTGCTGGCCGTCGTCGCCGACATCCTGCGCAAGCGCCGTCTCGGCGAAATGTAGGCTGGGCGAAGGTTCCTGACGAGACAATCCTTGATGAGACAATCGCTGAAGAGACAATAGAACGAACCCATGACGAACACGACGGCTCCAGTACCGACAACGGCAACCGATGATTCGAGAGGTTGGCGACGCTTCCTGACCCAGGAGACAATCCTGGCCGTCATCCTTGTCGTCATCATCGTCGTGTTAACTATGATGAGCGACAACTTCCTCACCACCGCCAACCTGCTCAACCGCACGCGCTTCTTTGCCGAGATCGGGCTAATGGCCCTGCCCATGACGCTGATCATCATCACTGCAGGCATCGACCTCTCTGTGGGCAGTATGTTCGGCTGGGCGGGTGTGATGCTCGGCTTCGCGTGGGGTGTATGGGGACTGCCGCTGCCGGTCGCCATCATCATCAGTCTGCTCACAGGGCTGGTCGGCGGAGCCTTCAACGGCTTCATCGTCTCGCGCGTGCGCGTCCCGCCGCTGATCACCACGCTGGCAACCTTCGCCATCTTCCGCGGCATGGCATACGGCATCAGCAAGGCCCAGCCCATCAGCGGCTATCCCGACTGGTTTGAGTGGTTCGGACAAGGGACCATCGGCCCCTTCCCCACCCAGTTCGTCATTCTCGTCTTCTGGATCATCGTTGTGGGCGTCTTCCTGGCGCGCACGCCCTGGGGCCGCTACATCTACGCCATCGGCAGCAACGAAGAAGCGTCCCGCTTCTCCGGCATCCCCGTGCGCACCATCCTGCTCTCCATCTACGCCTTCAGCGGTTTCATGGCCAGCCTCGCCGCCGTCATCTTCGTGAGCCGGGTGACCACGACGCGCGCCGACGCCGGCACGGGCATCGAACTGGACGTGATCGCGGCCGTCGTGCTGGGCGGCACCAGCATCTACGGTGGCGTGGGCACGATCCTCGGCACGATCCTGGGCGTGGTGACGATCGCCCTTCTGCGCAACGGCCTCAACCTTGCCGGCGTCAAAGGCGACGCCACCGTCGTCGTAATCGGCGCCGTGCTGATCCTGGCCGTGTTCCTGAACCGGCTTCTGCGCGGCGAAGAGAATGACGCACGATAACTTCGGGCTCTACGGCGATGCGCGGGGTATCCGCTCTCGCCGTCGGCTACATTGATGCATCCCGTGATAGATGCATCCAGTGCTAGAGAGGAACACAGCAGTTCAAACAGTTTCATCACAACGACGTTTGAAGAGTAGTTCAACAAGAAAGTGAGGATCGCAATGCGAAAGTTCAAATGGTTGCCGCTGTTGTCCCTGTTGATCGTAGCAGCGTTGGCGCTCGCAGCATGCCCTGCCCCCGCTGCGCCAAGCAGTGGTGAGGCGCCTGCAGAGGAAGCTGCCCCCGCCGAGGAAGAGGCCACTGCCGAGGCCGAAGCGCCCGCCGAAGAGGCGGCTGCCGCCGCGGGTGTCGAACTGCCCGAAGGCTGGGAAGCCGGCTGGACCGTTGGCGCGGCCGACATGGCGGGCCAGCCCATCACCGTCTATGACGTGCCCAAACTCATCGGCATCGACTACTTCAACGCCACGGGCCAGGGCATGCAGGAAGCCGCTGAGGAACTTGGCACCGTGACAGTCGTGCAGGACGGGCCCACCGAGGGCCGTGTTGACCAGCAGATCGAGTTCCTGGACAACTTCATCACCCAGGGCGCGGACGCACTCGTCTACGCCAGCAACGACCCCGTCGCCATCGCCCCCGTGCTGGAGAAGGCACTGGAGAATGGCATCAGCGTGATCGGATATGACGCCGACGCTGAACCGCAGGCGCGCCAGTTCTTCCTGAACCAGGCTACCTTCGAAGCCATCGGCGTGGCCATGGTCGAGTCCATGGTCGAGCAGGTGGGCGAAGAGGCGCAGGTCGCCATCGTCACCAGCAGTCTGACTGCCCCGAACCAGAACGCCTGGATCGAGGAGATGACCAAGCACCGCGACGCCAACTACCCGGGTCTTGAATTCGTGGACATTCGTCCCAGCGAGGAAGACCAGAACCTGGCCTTCCAGGTCACCACGGACCTGCTGCTGGCCTATCCCGACCTGGCCGGCGTCTTCGGCATGAGTTCGGTTGCGTTCCCCGGCGCCGCCGAAGCCGTGTCCCAGGCCGGACGCTGTGGCGAGGTTGCGGTCGTCGGTCTCAGCACGCCCAACACCATGCGCCCGTACGTCAAGGACGGCTGTGTGAAGGATGTCGTGCTGTGGAACCCCGTTGACCTGGGCTACGCCACCATCTACGCCGTGCGCGCTGTGATCGACGGCGAACTACAGCCGGGCGACACGACGTTCAATGCCGGACGTCTCGGTGAACTGGAAGTGGTAGGCAGCGAGATTCTGCTTGGCCCGCCCTTCATCTACACCGCCGACAACATCGACGACTTCAACTTCTAGACGCACCCATCCTGAAGTTGCACGAAAGCAAGCGCCTGCCGCGACGGCCTGATAGGATCGTCGCGGCAGGCCCAGCGCAGTACGCAGATGACGGACGCAGGGAGTAGCAAACCTGGCAGACATATCTGCAAACTGAACAACGAGTGCCCTACCATGACTACTACACTGAACGGCGGCCCAAGCCACTCGTCACTGGCCGTTCAGCCTTGCTAGATTGACACGGACTCGGCCAAACCGTCCGGGGTAGTCGACCCTAGCACGCATGCGAGAGGTTCGGATTCACCACGCTTCGCCTGCACTCAGACAAGCACGTGAAGACCCTATTTTCGAGGAGGAAATGCAATGGGCTTCGAGATGTTTTGCGCCACTATCATCGCGTTGGCATTTGGCACGTTGGTCTGTTTTGCCGGATACCGGCTGTTTCTGGTCTTGCTGCCCATCTGGGGCTTCTTTGTCGGCTTCGCCCTCGGCGCCCAAACGATTCAGGCGATCTTCGGCGACGCCTTCCTGGGAACAGTCACCAGTTGGGTGGTCGGCTTCGTAGTTGCCGTTATCTTCGCCGTGTTGTCGTATCTGTTCTACATCTTCGCCGTGATCATGATCGCCGCCGGTCTCGGCTACGGCTTGGGCACGGGCATCATGACGTCGTTCATGGACATGGGCGTTCTGCCCTGGCTGGTCGGCATCGTAGGAGCAGTCGTACTCGTGGCCGTGACGCTGATGTTCAACCTGCAGAAGTACGTGATCATCACCGCAACCGCTCTTGGCGGAGCGATCCTCGCCATCGGCACGCTGATGCTCGGCGCGCAGGGAATGGCCATGGTCGACCTGACGGACGCGCCCGTGCGCGCCATGCTAGGCGCCGGGCCATTGTGGGCCATCCTCTTCCTGGCCATGGGCATCGCCGGCATTGTCGTGCAGATCATATCGACCCGCAGCTACATTCCGGAGACGTACGAGAATCGCATCTAGCCCCGCACAGTGTGACGCGGCGCCAAATAGTTCGGAAAGGGTGCGGTCATGCATGGCCGCACCCGCCCGTTTTTCCTGCTTTCTGCTATACTTACTCTATCAATATCCGGCGCTCTGCTCCTGCATATTCGGCATGTCTGCGCCTGGCCGATGTTGCAGCCGCCATGACGAGCGCATCCGACAGACAACTGGTTTTCAAACTCGAATTCCCAGCGGAGGATGAAATCAAACATGAGTGATCATCAGACCGCATACACGGTCCTCGCAGATAGTCTGGAAGCGCAGGGCATCGACGTCGAGAAGGTCAAGACCGCGATCAAGAACCACAAAATAGAAACGCCGAGTTGGGGCTACGCCAACAGCGGCACCCGCTTCAAAGCCTTTCCCTGGCCCGGCGCGGCCGTGACCACGCGTCAGAAGATGGACGACGCCGGTATGGTCCACAAGATGACGGGCATCGCGCCCACCGTCGCCATCCACATCCCGTGGGACGTTCCGGAGGACGGCGACTATGTAGCCATGCGCCAGTATGCCCAGGACCAAGGCGTCGATATCGGCGCAGTCAACCCCAATGTCTTCCAGGACGACGAGTACAAGCTCGGCTCCCTGGGCAACCCGGACCCCGGCGTGCAGGAACAGGCGCTCGACCACATCCTCGAATGCTGCGACATCATGACCAAGGTGGACAGCGACGACCTCAGCCTCTGGTTCGCTGACGGCACGAACTACGCCGGCCAGGACAGCCTGCGCCAGCGGAAACTCCGCTTCGAGCGCGGACTGTCCGCCGTCTACGAAAATCTGCCCGCAGGCGGCCGCATGCTCATCGAGTACAAGTTCTTCGAGCCCGCCTTCTACTCCACGGACGTCCCCGACTGGGGCACGGCCTATGCCTGGTCACTCAAGCTCGGCGAACAGGCGCAGGTTCTCGTCGACCTGGGCCACCATGCCCAGGGCGTCAACATTGAGCAGATCGTTGCCTTTCTGCTGGACGAGGGCAAGCTCGGCGGCTTCCACTTCAACAACCGCAAGTACGCCGATGACGACCTCATCGTGGGCAGCGTCAATCCCTACGAGCTGTTCCTGATCTACAACGAGCTGGTTGGCGCGGAACAGAGCGACGACGAAGCCCTGCGTACAACCGCATACAACGTGGCCTACATGATCGACCAGTGTCACAATGTGGAAGGCAAAGTCGCCCCCATGATCCTGTCGGTGCTGAACTGCCAGGAAGCGTACGCCAAGGCGCAGCTCGTGCCGCGCAAGACACTCGCCGAAGCCCAGGCCGAGGGCGAGGTATTGCGCGCCCACACCATGCTGACCGACGCCTACCGTACAGACGTGCGCCCACTGTTGGCCCAGGTGCGCGAGGAGTTGGGCGTCCCCCTCAACCCGCTGGCCGCCTACGCACAAAGCGGCTACGAAACGAAGATCCGCAACGAACGCGGCGTACACGCCTCCAGCGGCGGCTTCCAGTAGATTCGAGAGGACGATTCCATGCCCAACCCACTGGCCGAACTGGAAGCACAACTCAATGACTTCGACCCGCAGGTGCGCACCGCCGCATTGCGCACCCTGCTGGAGCGCGAGCCGCAGCGCCCGCGCCATCGCGCGAGGTCGCCAATCTGCACTGCCATACCTTCTTCTCTTTCAACGCCTACGGCTACTCGCCCACAGGCCTGGCCTGGCTGGCCCGCCAAAACGGCTATGGCCTCATGGGCATTGTCGATTTCGACGTACTCGACGGCGTGGACGAGTTCCTGGACGCCTGCTTCCGCGCCGAAGTGCGCGGCACGGCCGGCATCGAAACGCGCACCTATCTGCCTGAATTCGCCGACTACGAGATGAACTCGCCGGGCGAGCCGGGCGTGCTCTATCACATGGGCGTCGGCTTCACCACCGGAGACGTCTCCCCGCAGGCAGCCGCAATCCTCACCGAGCTGCGCGAGCAATCCGCCGTCCGCAACTGAGGACCTCATTGCACGCGTCAACGCCTACCTCGACCCGGTCAAGGTGGACTACGCGGCCGATGTGCTGCCGCTGACGCCCAACGGCAACGCTACCGAACGCCACATCGTCGTCGCCTACATCAGCATGGCGGAGCGCGTCTTCCCGAACGAGGAACGACGCATCGCTGTTTTGGTCCGACCGGCTGGATCTGCCGCACGAAAATGTGGAGTCCCTCATGCACGACGAGCCGGCCTTCCAGGGTGTCGTCCGTTCGCGGCTCATGAAGCGCGGCGGCGTGGGCTATGTGCAGCCGGGTCATGACACCTTCCCGCCCGTCGCCAAGCTGCACGAACTGATCCTGGCCTGCGACGCGCTGCCTTGCGCCGCCTGGCTGGACGGCACGACCTCCGGCGAGCAGCGCATGGACGAACTGCTGGCCCTGCTCGTGGACAAGGGCGCCGTCGTCCTCAACATCGTGCCCGATCGCAACTGGGACATCGCCGACCCGGACGTGCGCGCGCTCAAGGTTCAGAAGCTCTACGACGTGGTTGACCTGGCTCGCGACTTCGACCTGCCGCTGAACATCGGCACGGAGATGAACAGCTACGGCCAGAAGCTGATCGACGACTTCGACGCCGAAGCCCTCGAACCCAGTGCGCCAGGACTTCATCGACGGCGCCTATTTTGTCTACGGGCATACGGCGATGCAACGCCTTCTGGGCATGGGCTACCAGAGCGAATGGGCCAAGCAGATGCTGCCGGCACGCGCAGAGCGCAACGCATTCTACACAAAGGCCGGGCGCGCCTTGCCCCCGGGCGAAGCGAGCGCTCAGAAAGTCGCCATGGTGACGCCGGGAGATAGCCCGGATAGCATTCTCAAACAGCTGGGCGCAGGAGCATGATGCGAGAAATCAGTCGGTATGTGACCGGGAACGAAAGGCGATTTCACTCGTCCCCGTGGTAGTGCCAGACGTGATCCAAGTTGTAGTCCCGAACGCAGTCCCATACAAGGAGAGTCAACAATGGAAGTTGTAGCCCCAATCGTTCTGGTCGCGCTTGGCTTGGCAGTCGCCTTCCTGGGGCGCAAGCTGCTCTGGCTATTCATCGCGACAGCCGGCTTTCTCATTGCCTACACGTTGACGAGTCGTTTTCTTGGCGATTCCACCACATCCCTAATCATCTCCATTGGCGTCGGCGTGGTAGCCGGCTACTTCGCGACGAAGTTTGCGAGTATTCTGATCAACATCGCCGGCTTCATCCTCGTCGGCAATGCTGCTCTGACTATTTACGGCTGGTTCTTCGCTACCGATCAGACCTGGATCACAGTATTGATCTTTGCCATCGGCGGCCTGATCGGCCTCGGCCTGATTCGGATGATGTTCGACCTGGCGATCATCCTGATCTCCGCCTTGGGCGGCGCATCCATGGTGGCGGAGGGCGCGGGAGCCATGGTTCCGTTCCTCGCCGAGCCATTGTGGAGCGGCATTATCGCGGCGGCCGTCGTCGTCCTCGGCGTTCTGTACCAGTATCGCGTGTGGAAAGCCGAATCAGTACAACAGTAGTCGTACTAGAATAGGAAATTCTGGAGGGGTTGGATATGTCAGACAAGCTGGCAGACTACAGACGCGCGCGATGCACCGTTGCCCGAGCGATCTCGTCTCTGGCCGCTCTACGGAGCGGGTTTCGAAAACCTGGGCCGCAACGGTGAGATGATCGAAGTTCCGCTCCCGGAGTACGGACCGGACGAATTGCTGGTGCGCCATGACGCCGTCGGCATCTGCTTCTCCGACATCAAGGTGATCCGCGCCGGACAGAATCATCCGCGCATCTATCGCGATATGAGCGAGGAGACCCGGTGGTCCTCGGCCACGAGGTGATCCTGACCGTGGTGGGCATCGGCGAGAATCTGCGCGATCAGTACAGCATCGGCGACCGCTTCATCGTGCAGGCCGACATCTACGTGGACGGCGTAGGCTGGGCCTACGGCTACGAGATACAGGGCGGCTTCTCCCAGTACAACCGCATCGACCAGCGCGTGCTCAACGGCGACGGAGGTAACTATCTGCTGCCGGTGAAGGAGACCACCGGCTATGCCGAAGCCGCGCTTAACGAGCCGTGGGCCTGCGTGGAGGCCTCCTACATCGTCCAGTATCGCACAGCCTGGAAAGAAGGCGGCGCGGTCTGGATCGTGGGCGACGGCAAGGGCGTGTCGCTTGGGCCGCGCCGAGAACTGGCGTCCCGCACAGATCGTCATCGACGCCGCCGACTGCAGACGTTCACGGCCAGCGTACGCGCAGTGGGCGGACGAAGCAGGCGTGACTGTCATCGAGGACGACGGCGAACGCCAGTATGACGACATCGTCGTCCTCGGCAACGACCCCGAGCTGATTGAGCAGGCCTTTGCGCGGCTGGCCAAGGGCGGCTTGTTCAACGTCGTCACCGGCGAGGACGTGCCCCGCCGCGTGTCGACCTCGATATCGGCCGCATGCACTATGACGATCTGGGCGTCGTCGGCACGACGGACGGCGACCTCTCCTCTGCATACCAGCCCATTCGCACCCAACTCAAGCCGGGCGGCGTCACCTGGATTCTGGGCGCGGGCGGACCGATGGGTCACATGCACCTGCAGCGCGCACTGGAGATTGAAGCCCATCCGCGCAAGGTCGTCGCCACCAACCTGCACCTGCACCGCATCGAAGCCGTGAAGCGCAAGTTCGCACCGACAGCCGAAGCCAATGACGTGGAGTTGGTCTACCATTCCCAGGAATCCTTTGACGGCGCAGAGGGTCTGCTCGACAAACTCCGCGAGGAGACCGGCGGCCAGGGCTTCGACGACATCGCCGTCATGGCGCCCAGCGTCACGGCCATCGAGATGTCCATGGATTTGATGGCCGACAACAGTGTGATGAATGTCTTTGCCGGCCTGCCCCGCGGCACGATGGCGGCTTCAACATGAACGACATCGTGCAGCGCGGCGTACGCTTCACCGGCACCAGCGGCTCGTCCATCGAGGACCTGGCCTACATGCTCAAGCTGACCGAAAGCCACGCGCTGGAGACAAACCGCTCTGTGACTGCCGTGTGCGGGCTCGAAGGCGTGCCGGAGGGCCTGCACGAAGTAGCGGAGGGCCGCTTCCCCGGCAAGGTCGTTGTCTGGCCCAACCTGGGCAAGCCACTCGGCCTCACCACGCTCGAAGAACTAGCCGGACGTGCTGCCCACCGTCTACGCCAAGCTGGACGAAAACGGCGAATGGACCAAAGAGGCAGAAGAAGAATTCCTCCGCCAGATGTTGTAGGATTATCACGACTGAACAGCACGCAGAGAGGACATCCCGGATTACTGGAATGTCTTAGTGCCTTCCAGTCTCTTTCGTGGTTCAATACTGTAGGGATCTCCAGACTATGGACGCAAGCCTTTGTTGGACCGCATCGCCTGGTCACCGGCGGCGCGCAGGGTCTGGGCGCGGCCATCTGTCTGCGCTTGGCACAGGAAGGCGCGCACGTCGTCAGTCGCCGACCTGAACGAGGCAAGGCGCGCAGGAGACTGCCCGCTCCGTCCACGAGGAGACCGGGCGGCGCACGACCGCCGTTGCCGTCGATGTCACCGACGAAGCGCAGGTCGA
Organism: uncultured Chloroflexia bacterium; assembly: GCA_963752485.1. Taxonomy (GTDB): domain Bacteria; phylum Chloroflexota; class Anaerolineae; order Caldilineales; family Caldilineaceae; genus JASGTU01. The sequence continues at coordinate 231,967 of CAVVYP010000001.1, read as the reverse complement.
ACGCATGGTTGCCCACACCGTTGAAGCATTCGGCCGGCTGGATATCCTCGTCGCCAATGCCGGCATCGTCATCGCTGGGCCGGTGGAGGAGTTCGACGCCGCATCACTGGCGCAAGGTGATCGAAGTCAACCTGGTCGGCTACTTCCTCTGCGCCAAAGCATGCCGTCCCCGTCATGAAAGCGCAGGGCAGCGGCGTCATCGTCCAGATCAACTCCAAGTCCGGGAAGAAGGGCAGCTTCAAGAACTCGGCCTACGCCGCCAGCAAGTTCGGCGGTATCGGCCTCACCCAAAGCCTGGCCCTGGAACTGGCCGAGCACGGCGTACGCGTCAACGCCGTCTGTCCCGGCAACCTGCTCGATTCGCCGCTCTGGTCGGATTCGCTTTACGCGCAATATGCTGCGCGTCTGGGCATCACCGAAGAGGAAGTGCGCCAGCGCTACGTCGACCAAGTGCCCATGAAGCGCGGCTGTACCTACCAGGACGTCACCAATGCCATCGTCTTCCTCGCCTCCGACCAGGCGAGCTACATGACCGGGCAGGCCATCAATGTCACCGGCGGCCAGGAGATGCGCTAGGCCATGGCGCTCACGGGCACGCGCACCTTCGTCGGCTTCGGCTTCGGCGCCATCCAGGCCGGGCTGTTCCTCTACGAGGCCTACCAGTCCGGCGCGTTCGGCCGTCTTGTCGTGGCGGAGGTACTGCCGCACGTGGTGGAAGACGTCCGCGCCGCGGGCGGCGTCTATGCGGTGCACGTGGCCCACGACGACCGCATCGAATCCGTGCGAATCGGACCGGTCAGCATTGAGAATCCTGCCGTGGATGAGGACCGCGAGCGTCTGATCGCGGCCGTGGCCGAGGCGAACGAGATGGCGACCGCTGTACCCAGCATAGACTTCTACGCCTCATCGGCTCCGGGCAGCCTGCATCGCATCCTGGCCGAGGGCTTGCGACGCAAGGCGGCCGGCGGCGGACCTCGCTGCGTAGTCTACGCCGCGGAAAACCACAACCGCGCAGCCTCCGTACTGGCGGAACGGGTGATGGACGCCGTGCCCGCAGCCGAGCGCGAAGCGGTGGCGCGCCAAGTCCGCTTCGTGGACACCGTGATCGCCAAGATGAGCGGCGTACACGAGGACGCGCCCGACCTGGCCCCAGTCGTGCCGGGCAGCGATCGCGCCTACCTGGTGGAGACCTTCAACAGCATCCTCATCTCTCGCATCGCCTTCGACGACGACCCGCCCTTCGTGCGCGGCGTCTCCGTCTTTCAGGAGAAGGATGACCTGCTGCCATTCGAAGAGGCCAAGCTCTACGGCCACAACGCCGTCCACGCGCTGGCCGCATACACCGGCGCACTGTGCGGGGCGTGAGTACGTATCCGACCTGCGCAACCGGCCCGGTATGATGGCGATGTTGCGCAATGCGCTGGTCGATGAGTCCGGTGCGACCTTGATGGCCAAGTATCCGGGGCTGGACGACTTCTTCACGCCGGAAGGCTATGCCGCCTTTGCCGATGACCTGCTGGCGCGCATGGTCAATCCCTTACTTGCGCGATACGGTGGAACGCGTCGGGCGCGACCCGGCGCGCAAGCTGGCCTGGAATGACCGGCTTGATCGGCACAATGCGCCTTTGCCGTTCGATGGGCCTATCGCCTCGCCGTTATGCCTTCGGTGCGGCGGCTGCGCTGGAGTATCTGGACGACAGCGCCAATTGCGCGCTGGTGCTGCCCATCCTCTGGCAGCCGGACAATCCCGACCCGGCAGAGGAAGAGGCCATGCTGGCGCTGGTGCAGGAAGGACAGGCGCAGTTGCAGCGCTGGCGCGACGGCGGATTACGGCAATGTAGAAGCGTTGTTCGCATGATTCAAGGTCGGCTACCGAGATGCTGAGTGCTTCCCGGTAGCTTGAAGTCCAGATTCGACAAACAAACGAATCCGTGGAGTCTACATGCAAACCGATCCAATTCTCGACCAACTGATCTGGCTATCCCATGAGGTCGCCCGCGAAGAGCGCCAGCTCGTCATCCTCGGCGAAGGCAACACCGGCGCATCGTGCGAGGACAGTACCTTCTGGGTAAAGGCCTCCGGCAGCGAAATGCGCACCATCGACGCCGCCGGCTTTAGCCGGGTGCGCATCGACGCCGTCATGGCGTTGCTCGACAACAAGAGTATGGACGACGAGGCCGTGGGCAAGGCGCTCATGGACGTGCTCGTCGACCCGCAGCACCGCCGCCCATCTGTAGAGACCTTTCTGCACGCGCTGTGCATCGAGGAAGGCGACGCCAAGTGGGTGGCGCATACCCACGCTGTCTCCGTCAACGCCATTCTGTGCAGCAAACACGGCGCGGAGCCCTTCCGCCGCCACCTCTTCCCGGACGGCATCGTCGTCTGTGGTCCCCAGGTGGCCGTCGTGCCCTACGTGGACCCGGGCCTGCCCTTGGCGCAGGCCGTACGCGACGAGCTGCACCGCTTCCAGGACGCATACGGCTTCTCGCCCAAGCTTCTGCTCATGGAGAACCATGGGTTAGTGGGCCTGGGCCAATCCGCCACCGAGGCGCTCAACATCAACCTGATGGCCGACAAATGGGCCAAGACGCTGCTCGGCGCGTATGCTGTGGGCGGCCCCAACCCGCTGTCGCCACAGAATGTGACCCGCATCGACAGCCGCCTCGACGAGCATTACCGCCGCCAGCAACTCGCCAATAAGGGCGCATAGCTCGTACACAGCAGACCCAAGGAGACAACCGCATGTCCCAATCCGGCAATCGCAAAGTGAAGATCGGCGTAGTAGGCTGCGGCGTCGTCGCCACGGCCTACTACCTGCCCTACCTCATGCGCGACCCCAACGCCGAGTTGGTCGCCGTTTGCGACCTCTTCGAGGAGCGCACGCAGGCCTGCATGCGCCTTTTCGGAGCCAAGGAGCAATATCTCGACTACTACGAGATGATCGAGCAGGCCGACATCGACGCCGTGTGGATCCTCACTGCGCCGGGCACGCACGTTCCCTTCACGCTCAAGGCCGTGGAGGCGGGCAAGCATGTCCTGCTCCAGAAGCCCATGGCTACCGACATGGACGACGCCCACGCTATCGCCGACGCCGTACGTAAAGCCGGCGTAAAGGCGCTTATCGAGCCCAGCTCCAATTCGCCCCTCGACCCGGACTGCGCCCACATCCGCTCGCTCGTGAAGGCAGGGCGTGCTGGGCGATCCGCTCTGGTTCTCCATGACGCCCACCGGCCCGACCCAATATCACCCGTCGCTGGGCAGCAACCCGTACGGCCAGGCCGCGTTCTACGACAAGGACAGCGGCGGCTTCCTCTTCGACTTCCCCTATGCTCCCACGCAGATTGTCTCCGTACTGGGCGCATGCAAAAGCGTCATGGCCCACAGCCGAATCTCCGTGGCCGACCATCACATCGTGCCGGAAGAGAAATACGACGAGTTCGTGGCGCAGGCCACCGACCCGGACGACGTCAACTACTGGGATGTCGTGCTCGACTTGCCGCGCACCCATGCCGTGCGCATGGAAGGCCCCGACAATGTCTTCTCGCTCTACGAAATGAAAGACGGCATCATCGGCGTACTGCACGTAGGCCGCATCTTCCATCCGGTCCTGCCCGGGACAGGTGCGGGCAGCTTCCAGGTCTTCGGCACAGACGGCAATATCATCATTCGGCGCCGGCTATACCGCGTCCATCATCTCCAGCAAAAAGGAGCTGCTGCCGGAGATCGTCTGATGACGGCTGGTATCACATCCCCCTGCGTGGCGACCAGAGCAAAGCCAAGTGGCCGCAGCCCACGCCCGGCTCGTTCAACTATTACCACGAATCGTCGCGCCACCTGATCCAGTGCATCCTGGAAGACCGGGACCCCATGATCAACGTGGAATGGGGACTGCACATCACCGAGATGATGGCCGCCGCAGTGGAGTCATCGCGCACCGGGCAACCGCTACGAGATGACGACGACAATAGACGTCTGACGATGCCGAGTGCGACGCAGCCCGACCGTTGCCCCCAAGCAATCGTGCCTGACTCGGCTCCATGGCGCGCCCGCCGGGCCGGAGACTGCTATCCCAGGCAATCGTTGGTCAGGTCTCCGGCCTGACTTGGCTCCATGACACGCCCGCCGGGCCGGAGACCCGGCATACTATGTATATACACAACAAGGAGTCACCCAATGGACAAAATCCGCATCGGCGTCATCGGCCTCCGCTTCGGCCGTCAGCTCGTGCGCACGCTCGCCAACATGGAAGACGCTGACATCGTCGCGCTGGCCGACCGCAGCTTCGACGGGCCGGAAGGACTGTACGACTACGCTGCGCACTACGGCGCGGCCGCCTACCTCGACGGCGTGGAGATGATGCGGAGCGAAGACCTTGACGCCGTCGTCCTCTGCACCTCCCCGAGCACACGCGCCGAGTTGATGCGTTGCGCCATCAGCGAAGGCGTGGCCATGTTCGTGGAGAAGCCGTGGGCCACCAACGTGAAGCATGCCAAAGAGTTGGCCGCACTGTGCAGAGACTCCAGCGCGCCGGTGATGACGGCCTTCAGCTTCCGCTATCATCCCGCCATCGTACACCTGCGCCAGTTGATGGCGGGTTCGCTGGGACCGGGCTGGCTCCTCAACGGCAGCTACATCTTCAACTGGCAGCCGGACCCCGACGGCTGGCTGTGGGACCCGGACAACGGCGGCGGCTTCATCAACGAGAACTCCTGCCATCTCTTCGACGGCGTATGCTCCCTCTTGGGTAAGCCCGTCTCCGTGATGGCCGAGGCGTCGACGCATCTGCAGGCCCCGTCCGAGAATACGGCCGCCGTGACGCTGCGCTTCGCCGGCGGCGCCATCGCCGCGCTGACCATCGGCGGCGTGGGCGCACAGGCGCAGCGCGGCGTTCCCGCGCATGGAGGTCGTCACCGTCAACGGTCAGGCCATCCTCACCGGCCACGAGCATGTGTGGACCGACCTGGAGTGGACGACCCGCTCGGGCGATGCCATGCGCCGCGAGTACCGCACCCCAGAGGGCCTGGGCAACACGCGCTACACGGACGCATTCAACCATTTCTTCTACTGCATTCGCACAGGCGAGCAGCCCGACTCCGGCGTGAACGCCGGCGTGACCTCCGTCGCCATCGCCATGGCCGTCTACGAGTCGGTGCGTACAGGGAAGAAAGTGACGCTGAAACTGTAGGGCAATCGACAACGACCTTGCGGATAGGCCCGCCGTGAAATCAGCGGAACCTGCGCAAGGGTACGGCAGCAGAAGGAGCAGCGCATGGAACTCGATCAAGCCGTCGTCGTAGTCACCGGCTCCGCACGCGGCGTGGGGCGCGCCATCGCCGAAGGCTTCGCCGCGCAGGGCGCGCGCCTGGCCCTCGTCGATCTGCTGTCCGACGAGCTGCAGCACACGGCCAGCGACCTGCAAGCCACCGGTGCCGAGGCCGCGCACTTCGTCACCGACATCACCGATCCCACGCAGGTCGACGACATGGCAAGCGCCGTGTTGCAGACATACGGACATGTCGATGTCCTCGTCAACTGCGCCGGCACGTTCAGCGTCATCGGCCCCGTGTGGGAAGTGGATCCGGAGAAGTGGTTCCGCGACGTCCGCGTCAACCTGTACGGCACGTTCCTCGTCTGCCGTGCGCTCACCGGCCACATGGTCGAACAAGGCAGCGGCTACGTCGTCAACATCGTCAGCACCGGCGGCCTCAGCGACCCGCACCCCCATTGCACCAGCTACGCCAGCTCCAAGACCGGCCTCATGCGCTTGACCGAGGGGCTGGCCGCAGAGACGGCCGAGCACGGCGTCAAGGTCTTCGCTGTGGCGCCGCCCGCCATTCTCACCGACATGACGCGCTTCATCATGGAGGACGAGGGCGGCAAGAAATGGCGGCCCGGGTTCGACCATTTCTTCGCCGAAGGACGCGACGCCCCGCCTGAGGCCGTGGCCGAAACCGTGCTCGCACTGGTCAGCGGCCGCGCCGACGCACTGACCGGCCGCTACTTTGATGTGCGCGACGACCTGGATGCACTAATCGCCCAGACCGACGGCATTCTTGCCGAAGATCGGTTGACCCTGCGCATCCGCCGCTAGAGAACGTATGCAAGCATGACCGCCTGCCATTGTGACGGTCAATGCAACGCCGACGCGGCGCAGCGCGAACACCGACCTTGGAAAGGGTGACCACTGGAAGGAGCAACCCATCATGTCCGCTACCACCAACTTCCTCGCCGTAGACCTGGGCGCATCCAATGGGCGTGTGCTGCTGGCGCGCTGGGACGGCGAACGCTTCGACCTGCGGGAGCTGCATCGCTTCGACAACGGCCCCACCGAGGTGCACGGTCGCCTCTACTGGGATGCGCTGCGCCTGTGGACAGAGATCCAGACCGGCATGGCGCGCTACGCCGCCGCGTATGAGCGACCCGCCCGCCGGCATCGGCGTGGACACCTGGGGCGTGGACTTCGGCCTGCTGGACAGCGCGGGCCGGCTGCTCGGCAACCCGGTCCACTACCGCGACGACCGCACCAACGGCATGCCCGAAGCCGTCTTCCACGTCGCGCCGAGCGAGACCGTCTTCGACATCACCGGCATCCAGTTCATGCAGCTCAACACCATCTTCCAGCTCTACAGCATGCGCTACTACCGGTGACCCGCTGCTCGATTTCGCGGACACCATGCTCATGATGCCGGACCTCTTCCACTACTGGCTCACCGGCCGCAAGGTCGCCGAATATACCATCGCCTCCACCAGCCAGTTGTTCCACGCACGCGACCGGCGCTGGGCCACCGGCCTCATGGCGCAACTCGACTTGCCCACGCGCATCCTGCCCGAGGTCGTGCCGCCCGGGACCGTACTGGGCAACGTCCTGCCCGACGTGCTGGAGGCAACCGGCCTGCGCGGCGACGTACCCGTCATCGCGCCGGGCAGCCACGACACGGCCAGCGCCGTCGCCGCCGTACCCGGACTGGACGCACAGAGCCTCTACATTTCCAGCGGCACGTGGAGCCTCATGGGTGTGGAGATCGACGAGCCCATCATCAGCGCGCGCACCCGCGAGCTCAACTTCACCAACGAGGGCGGCGTTGACGACACCATCCGCCTGCTGAAGAACATCGGCGGGCTGTGGCCGCTGCAGGAGAGCCGTCGCCAGTGGCAGCGCGAGGGCGCCGACTACTCGTGGGATGACCTGACCGCGCACGCGCAGGAGGCAGAACCCTTCCGCACCTTCGCCAACCCGGACGCGGCCGAGTTCCTCAACCCCGCCAACATGGTCGACGCCATCCACAACTACTGCCGCGCACCACGGACCAGCCGGAGCCGGAATCTGTCGGCCAGGTAGTCCGTTGCTGTCTGGAAGGGCTGGCGCTGCGCTATCGTTGGGTACTCGCCGCGCTGGAAGAACTCACCGGCACGCGGCTGGAGACCATGCGCATCGTGGGCGGCGGCAGCCAGAACCGCATGCTCAGCCAGCTCGCTGCCGACGCCTGCCAGCGCCCCGTCGTCACCGGCCCCGTGGAGGCCACCGCGCTCGGCAACGTCATGGTGCAGGCCATCGCCGCCGGCCATCTCTCCAGCGTAGCCGAGGGCCGCGAAGCCATCGCCGCCAGCATCCAGCAGGAGACCTTCGAGCCAGGCCCGGCGGACGGCTGGGATGAGGCGTACGCCAGATTCAGCAAACTGACCGACGATGAATAGGTACGTCGCCGCCGCGTGTTCCACGGTGCAGTTCAGTTTTGGGGCGCACGGTCAATGTGTCATTCCGGCTCAAGGCCGGAATCCACGCACAGCGGCGCGTGTCTGCCATTTTCTTTGAATTGCACCCCGTGTGCCAGATGCGGTTGACGGACTTGGTGTAGCTCCCTATACTGATGCCATCATGGACAGGAAGACTGCCAACACAGCATTGCTGGGGATTTCCGAAGAGAAATTGTCCGAATTCTGCAGAGACAATCAGATTCGGGAGCTAGCGCTTTTCGGCTCAATCCTGCGCGCCGATTTCGATGCCGCGACGAGCGACATTGACATCCTCGTGGAGTTTGAGCCGGACGCGACGATAGGATTTCTTGCGCTGGCGCGCGTCCAGCGCGAGCTCGGTGAGCTCCTGGGCCGGTCAGTGGACCTCGTTCCCAAGTCGGGTCTCAAGCCGCTGATTCGAGACGATGTCTTGTCCAGCGCCACGACTCTATATGCGAACTGACCGGCTCTACCTGTCAGACATAGTCGATGCAGCGGGGGGCGATCGCTCGCTTCGTCGCTGGAATTGAGGGTGCATCTGCTCTGCGCTCTGACGAGATGCGTCAGAGCCCGATATTGCAGAAGCTGATTGTGATCGGCGTAGCAGCCGCCAATGTTTCATCGAGTCTGAAAGCCGATCACCCGGATGTGCCGCTGGCGCGATATCATCGCTTTCCGGAACTTCGCCGTACACGTATATTTCGGCATCGACTGGCAGATTGTTTGGGCAACCGCCACGTCCGACGTCCCGGCACTGCGGCCGCAAATACGTGCGATTCTCCAGGAACTGGATGTATAGCCGCCTATGAGCCTAGCGATGCCGGCATAGACCCTGGATTGGTGGGTGCAGAGTACGATATCCGCGCCATCCGCGAGCCACCCCCTACTCCGGCCCGAACGGATAGCTCTCCACCAGGTCCGCGATCGCATCCACCTGCACCGCGATCTCCGCCTTGTCCTCCGCGGTCAGCCCCTTCGGCCCGGCGGGCGCACGCTCCACGAGCGACTTCACCACGCCACGCCGCTTGAGCATATAGCGCATAAACGGCTGCGTCTCCAGGTTGATCAGCGGAAGCAACCGCGTGTGCATTGCCCGCGCGCCCGCCTGGTCACCCGCCCACCACAGCTCCTGCACCTTCGCGATCAGGTCCGCGATCTCGCAGGCGGGCATGTTGCCGTCCGCACCCCGGTTCAGCTCGTCGGGCAGAAAGCGCCCCGCCGACCCGCCGAAGATCGTCTTCACCTTGTCGCCCACCAGCTCGTAGACCTCGGTGATGTGCTTGGGGCCGGGCGGGCGCTCCTCCTTCACGTACTCGATCTGCGGTACCTCGTCCACCAACTGCGCGATCTGCTCGCCGTTCAGGGGCGCGTACATGCTCGCATTCTGCACGATGATGGGACCGTCGAAATTGTCCGCCAACCGCCGGTACAGGTCCATGGCGATGGCCTGGTCCGTGCCCGCGGGGGTCATGGCAATCACCGCGTCGGCGTTGGCCTTCTGCGCCGCCCGCGCATAGAGCATCACCTGCGGCACGGAGATGCCCGAGCAGCCGAAGACCACCGGCAGCCGCCCATTCACCTCGTCCATCACCGCGTCCCAGCCGCGGATGCGCTCCTCCTCGCCCACGTACTGGAACTCGCCCACCATCACCGGCCACACGATGCCGTGCTGCCCGCTACGACAGCAGAAATCCGCCTCCGCGCGCAAGTCCGACATCAGAATCTCGAAATCTTCGCCGTATGGCGTCGGCAACAGCCCGAACACGCCCTTCAGGTGATCAAATCTCGCCATGTCACTGCTTCTCCTTGATGATCCGTGGTGAATGAGATGGTATGATGGTGGCAATCGATAGGAATCGTAACCACAGGAGGGGTAACCCGTGCAATTATACCTGATACGGCATGGACAGAGCTATGTGAACTTAAAGGAGTGGGACCAGGGCAATACCGACTCGCCGCTCACTGAGCTGGGCGAGCAGCAGGCGCACGACGCTGGCCGCATGGCTGCCCGGCCACCTGCCGCACATCGACGCGCTCTACGCCAGCACCATGCAGCGCGCCCGCCAGACAGCCGACATCGTCGCCGCGCCCTATGGCCTGACGCCGCAGTTGGACGACCGCCTGCGTGAGTTGGGCAACAACCGCCTGGACCACAGCGCCTACGCCGCGGATGATCTGCCGCGGGAGTATGCCGAATACTGGGGCGCCATGCCCTTTGCGCCCACGATGGTGGGCGGCGACGATGTGGAGACCGTCATGCACGCGCGCACCCGCGTCGGCCTCTTCGTGGAGGACGTCGTCGAGCGCCACCAGGACGAAGTCGTCGTGGCCGTCTGTCACGGCGGCGTCGTGGAGTGCGTCTTTGCGCACGTCTTCAACGTCGGTCCCTGGGGTCGCTGCGAAGTATGGAACTACAACACCGGTCTGACCCACTTCGAGTACGTGGCCGGCGCCGGGCAAGCGCTCCGTGTGGCGGCTGCATTTTCACAATCGGGTGGAGCATCTGGAGCATCTCTGATCGCCGCAGAGGTAACCCGGCGACCGAGAAGCTGATACGCGAGACCGCAGAACGAGGAGTCGAAATGACCAACCAAACACAGCCCTGGTACGACAACGACGACTTCTGGGAACTCCTCTACCCCTTCCTCTTCCCACCCGCCCGCTTCGAAGCCGCAGTCGACGACGCCCCCCGCCTCCAGACCCTCTCTGGCGTCCCCAACGGCGCGCTTCTGGACCTCGGCTGCGGACCTGGCCGCTTCGTCGCGCCCTTCGCCCAGTGCGGCTACACAGTCACCGGCGTCGACCGTACGGCCTATCTCCTCGACAAGGCCCGCGCCTACGCCGCGCAGGAAGGCGTCGACGTCGAACTCGTGCAGGAGGACATGCGCCGCTTCGTGCGCCCGAGCGCCTTCGACCTCGTCGTCAATCTCTTCACGACCTTCGGCTATTTTGCCGACCCCGCCGACAACCAGCTCGTCCTCGAAAACGTCCACGCCAGCCTGAAGCCCGGCGGCGTCTTCGTCATCGACGTCAGAGGCAAGGAAGTCATCGCACGCGGATATCGCGAGTCCGACGTCGAGACCCTCGACGTCGGTACCATGCTCGCCGAACGGCGACAGGTTATCAACGACTGGAGCGAGATGGATGTCCACTGGACCCTTATCCAAGACGACCGGGCGCGCACCTTCCACTTCCGCCACTGGATCTATTCCGGCTGGGAGATGAAGCAGATGCTGCTGGCCGCTGGATTCGCCCAGGTGACGCTGCACGGTGACTTCGAAGGCTCACCCTACGGCCCGGGTGCTGGGCGGCTGGTTGCAGTCGCTCTGAAGGCACAAGATGGTTCTGGTTGCCGCTGATTCGCAATCCTAACTTCGCGCGCACGAGGATTCCGATGAATGATGAGCGAAAGGAGATTGGCATGGGCATGAAGGAGTTGATCGCCAAACAGTACGACTACGGTTGCTGGGTGCGGGACAAGCTGCTGCACGAGGCGCGCCGATTGAGCGACGAACAATACTTCGCCGACCCTGCGTTTGGCGGCCTGCGCAGCGTGCACGCGTCGCTATTGCATGCGGTATCCACCGAATGGCTCTGGCGAAACCTGGCGCACAATGGCGCGCTTCCCGGCCCGCCGCCCAACGCCGAGGACTTCGCCACGCTGGCCAGCATCGAAGCGGCCTGGCAGGAAGAAGAAGCCGCGTACCGCGCTTTTCTGGACAGCCTCAGCGAGGCAGACCTCGAAGTGGAGATCAACACGGTCAGCCCCGCCGGGCAGGCGTTCACGTTCTTGCGCTGGGAAATGCTACAGCACGTTCTCCTGCATTCCATGCAGCATCGCACCGAGACGGCCGCCGTGTTGACCAGCCACGGACATTCACCCGGCGATCTCGATTTCATCTTCTTCATGATCGGTCGGGAGTAGGCGCACAATGACCGCCGGCGCAGCGCCTGCCACGGCAGAACGGCATACTGCCCACGAACTGCTGCCGCTCGTGCGCCGCTTCGCCACCGGCGACTACGGCGTCGCGCTTGGCGGCGCGCATGCCAAGGGCGTCGACGACGCGCACTCGGACCTGGACCTCTACCTCTTCGCCCAGCGGTGGTTGCCCGCCCCAGCGCGCGATCAACTCTGCCGTATCCTCCTCGGCGCGGACACGCCGGTGCGCTCGTGGGGAGCGAACTCCCCGGACAACGACTACACACAAGGCGGAACGGACTTCACGCTTCACGGTCGTCCCGTCGAGTGCTGGCTGCGCGGTGTGGACTACGTTTCGCATATGGTCGATGAGGCCCGCGCCGGCATCGCCCGGCGAGAGTTCGTGACGTGGACGGCCATGGGCTATTTCAACCACTGTACGCTCTCCGACCTCCGACATATGGTCATCCTCGAAGACCCGCAAAGCATCCTCGCCGCCTGGCAGGCGCAAGTGGCCGTCTATCCGCCCGCATTGCGCAACGCCATCGTCGAGACACACTTACCCGCGGCGCAGTTCTGGCCGGACAATTTCCACTACGCCAGCGCCGTGGCGCGCGGCGACGTGATCTACTGCATGGCCATCGCACAGCAGGTGGCGCAGAACCTCATTCAGGTGGTGTTTGCCCTCAACGAGGAATACTTCCCCGGTGAGAAGAAGCTGGCGCGCGCCTTGGACGCCATGCCGCGCACGCCGGACCGATTCGCGCAGCGCGTGGAGGAGCTGGTCTCTCCCGGCCGCGAGCCGGGCGCCGAAATGCTCGAACGACAGCGCACCGAATTGCAAGCCCTTGTTCGTGACGTGGAACTCCTCCGGGAAGACTGTGGGTAGAAGGACGCCATATGAACGACGCACGCATCGTCTCAGTCGAATTCGCTACGCTGGAAGGCGCTCGTCCCCGCGCCGCCGGCTGCAATGCCCGCCTCGGCCCACACGGACAGACCGTGCGCGTGCCTCTGGCTCGCATCACCACGGACGACGGCGCACAGGGCTTCGGCGCATCCACCGCCACCGTGACACAGGCAGCCGGGATGCTGGGCCGCACCCTGACTGAGCTTTGGAATCCAACCAGCGGTTCCACCGCAGCCGCACGCCCCCTGGACTTCCCGCTCTGGGATCTGATGGCGAAGCGCGCGGACCTGCCCGTGTACGCGCTGGCCGCCCGGATGGTGGGCGCAGCGATCCCCGATGCACTACGGGCTCCCTGCTACGACACATCGCTCTACATCGACGACCTGCACCTGGAGAATGACGGCGAGGCCGCCGCCCTGATCGCCGCCGAAGCAAGGGAGGGCCTGTCACGCGGCCACCGCGCCTTCAAGATCAAGCTTGGGCGCGGCGCAATGCACATGCCGCTGGAGGCGGGCATGCGCCGTGACATCGCCATAGTACACGCCGTGCGCGCTGCGGTCGGTCCTGACGCGCCCCTCATGCTTGACGCCAACAATGGCCTGCACCTGAACCTTACCAAGCGTCTGCTGGCCGAGACCGCGGACTGCGACATTCACTGGATGGAGGAAGCGTTCCACGAGGATCGCATGGTTTATGTTGACCTGAAGCAGTGGATGCAAGCGGAGGACATCACGACGCTCATTGCCGACGGTGAAGGCGACGCGTCGCCCAATCTGTTGGCATGGGCGCAAGAAGGCGTCATCGATGTGGTTCAATATGACATACTATCGTACTCATTCACGGCTTGGCTGGCCTTGGGACGTACGCTCGACGCCTGGAACGTGGGCAGCGCACCCCACCACTACGGCCGGCACTACGGCAACTATGCCGCCGGCCATCTACGTCCAGCGATCCGGGGGTTCGCCTTTGTCGAGTGGGATGAGGCGCATACGCCGGGGCTGGACGCCGGCGCGTACTCCATCGAAGAAGGCATGGTGGACGTACCGCGCTCGCCCGGCTTCGGCCTCACGCTGGATGACGCCGCCTTCCGTAACCGGGTAACACAAAACGGATACACGCTCACATGGACCTAATCTACTCCACGGCGCGGGCTCTGGCGCAAGCGATACGCAACGGCGAAGTATCTGCCGCCGAGGTCGCCGAGACCCACCTTGCGCGCATCCGCGCCCTGCAACCGCACATCAACGCAGTCGTCGCCGAGGCGCCCGATGCGCTCGACCAGGCGCGCGCCGCGGACGCCGACCTGGCGCAAGGCAACCTGCGCGGGCCGCTCCACGGCGTGCCCTTCACAGTCAAGGACGTGTTCGAGACGTCCGGCTTTGCCACGGAAGTCGACAGCCGCATCCGTCGACGCAGCGCGCCCGGCGCCGACGCCACCGCCGTCGCCCGCATGCGGCAGGCCGGCGCAATCCTGCTCGCCAAGACCAACTGCCCGCCCAACGGCAACGGTCGCGACACCGAAAACTCCATCAGCGGGCGCACGCTGAATCCATACGACCTCTCGCGCAGCCCTGGCGGCAGCAGCGGCGGGGAGGCGGCCCTCATCGCCGCGGGCGGCTCGCCCGTCGGCCTGGGCTGCGACCAAAGTGGCGGCGTGCGTGTGCCTGCGCTCTATTGCGGCGTGGCCGCCATCAAGCCGACTGCCGGTCGTGTGCCCAACACGGGCGTCTACAACCAGCCCGGCGGACTGACCGACCCGCGTTCGCAGATCGGACCTCTGGCGCGGTCAGTGGAGGACCTTGCGTTGGTGCTGCCTCTGTTCATCGGCCCGGATGCCCACGACTCGGGCGTTTCCCCGGCGCCGTGGCCGGCATCCTCCGACGTGCGTGCAGATTCGCTGACCGTCGCCTACTGTCCCGAAGACCCGGCCGCCCCCGTTTCTCCGGAGACTGCCAACGCCGTGGGCGCAGCCGCGCAGGCGCTGGCGCGGCGCGGCGTCGAAGTAGAACCCGCGCATCCGCCCGGTTTCGTCGAAGTGGCCCGCGAGCTCGACTACTACTGGCAGGACCTGGCCGGCACGACCGGCCGCACCATCGTCGAGGTCTATACCATGTGGGACGACTATCGCAGCCGCATGTTGGCCTTCATGCAGCGCTACGACGCCATCCTCTGCCCTGCCGACACGCATCCGGCTCCACCCTTCCGGGACCGCGACACCGCGCGCTTCGCCTACACGATTCCGTTCAGCCTGACCGGCTATCCTGCCCTCGTCGTGCGCACGGGCCACGCACAGGACGGGCTGCCCGTCGGCGTGCAGATCGCGGCGCGGCCCTGGCGCGAGGATGTGGCCCTGGCGCTTGGGCGACTGCTGGAACAGGAATTCGGCGGCTGGCAGCGTCCGCCGCTATCGTGATGTCGATCCTTGTGCGGGAGGCTACGGAAGCGGACTTGCCCGCGATCCTCGACATCTACAACGACGCTATTCTGCACACGACCGCGGTCTATCAGTACGAGCCACACACGCTCGACATGCGGCGAGCGTGGCTGCACGAAAAACAATCGGCGGGCTATCCGGTGCTGGTGGCCGAGGAGAACGGCGCCATCGTCGGCTTCGGCAATCTAGGCGTTTGGCGTACGGCCGCAGCCTACAAGTACGTCACTGAGAACTCGGTCTACGTTGCCGCGGACCATCGCGGACGGGGCATCGGCAAACGACTTCTCGCTGAACTGATTGGCGCGGCACGCGCCCTGGACATGCACGCCATCATCGCCGTCGTGGACGCCGACAACGCCGTGAGCATCTGCCTACACGAGGCGTTCGGTTTTGAACGCGCAGCCCACTTCAAGCAGGTGGGACGCAAGTTCGGCCGGTGGCTGGACCTGGTCTTCCTGGAGCTGGTGTTGGACACGCCGCAGCATCCAGCCGAATGAAGGGCCGCCTACACAACAGGTTCCGCGGGTATCCCGGCGGGCGCATCGCCATGCTCCGCCCAGCGCATCGCCAACGTGGCCGCGATGCCCAGTACGGCAAAACCGAGGATCAGCGGCAGGACGGTGCCGTTGTAGCTTTGGCCGATGACCATGCCCAGCGGCGTGGCGATGAAGGTGCCCAGCGAGCCGACGACGGCCGCGCCCACGCCGGCCACGTTGCCCAGCGGCTCCATAGCCAGCGAGTTCATGTTGCCGAACAGAATGCCGATACAGAAGAAGGTCGCCATCAAATACAGCATCATCGACCACAGCGGCGGCTGCCCGCCCAGGAGGAAGGCGGCGATAAAGCAGGCCACCGCCAGTCACGCTGAGGACGCGGGCCGCATTGTGCGCCAGAAAGCGCATGCCATAGCGCATCACCAGGCGCGAGTTCAGCAACGACGCCACGCCCAGCGCCAGAGCCAGCATGCCGAAGTACAGGGCGAAGGTTGTGCCCAAGCCGTATTGGACCTGCAATATCTGCTGCGAGGAGTTCAGGTACCCAGAAATGCACCGCTGATGAGGCCCGCCGCGATCGTGTATCCCAGCGCGATGCGGTTGGCGAGCACCACACGAAACGCGCCGCCGATGCGCCGCAGGGACAAGGGCATCCGCAGTGCGGGTGGCAGGGTCTCCGGCTGGCGCAAGTGCGAACCAGACGAGCGTCAACGCCGCCAGGATCAGAAAGGCGCCGAAAATGGCGCGCCAGCCGGAGAAGAGTAAAATGAACTGGCCGAACGCCGGCGCAATCACCGGCACCAGGATGAAGACTGTCATGATGAATGACATCACCTGCGCCATCGCACGCCCGGAGTACTTGTCGCGGATGAGCGCCGTCAGCACGCTGCGCGGACCGGCCGCGCCGAGTCCCTGCAGCAGACGACCGAGCAACATCACCCAGAAGACGCCGGCGAACATGGAGAAGAGACAACCCACAATGAAGAAGCCGTATCCTCGCATAGACGGCGGGCTTGCGGCCGGTGCTGTCAGACAGGGGCCCGAAGATCAGTTGTCCAAAGGCCATGCCAAAGAAGAGCAGCGACACGATCAACTGGTTTGCAGTTCGCGTTTTGCACGCCAAGATCGGCGCCGATCTTGGGCAGCGCCGGCAACATGGCGTCGGTAGAGAGGGCGGCCAGCGACATCATGGCCGCCATCAGCGCGACAAATTCGCCGAAACCGATGTCTGAGCTATCGCGTCTGTTTCTGTGTCACCCTTGGCCCTGCCTCCAGCATTGCGGTTCATGGCCTGCAACTTGCGTGATGCAGATCTACGTGGTTGATTGTACGGGAATGAGTCGGCACGGATGAAATGCGCACGGTAGCGTGCGTGGGAGGAGCGGCAGATGCTGGAAGGGGAACGAGTTCGGCTGCGCGCCATGGAGCGCGAGGACCTGGCGAAGCTGTGGGCATTCAACAACGACCTGTCCGTGGAACTGGCCGGCGGCGGCGATCCGCCCATGCCCCAGGCCTATGATCGACTGGTGGCCGAGTGGGAGCAGAAGGTCGCCCAGGGCGGACGCGACGGCACGGGCTTCGCCATCGAAGCCGACGGAGAGATGATCGGCCAATGCGCCTGTTCAACGAGGATCACACGGCGCGCACCTGCGAGTTGGGCATCACCATCGGCGACGAGGCCTACTGGGGCCGCGGCTATGGGCGCGAATCCGTGCAACTGCTCCTCGAATATGCCTTCCGCTATCACAATTTCCACAAGGTATGGCTGCACGTGCATGCGGCCAACGCACGCGCCATCCGCTCCTATGCCGGCGTGCGGCTTCGTTGCAGGAGGGCCGGCTCCGCGCGCATGTCTGGAGCGACGGCGACTACGATGACCTGCTGGTCATGGGCGTGCTGCGCGAAGAGTGGTGAGCAACGAGGTGAATCCCATGAGCTACTCTGGACGAGGTGCTCGATCGAGTTGCACGCGCTGGCCGACCCGGAGCAACTCGAAGGCATGTCGCGCTATGGCATGTCCGTAGACGAGCGGCTCGGCATCAAGATTCCGCAACTGCGACGCTTGGCCAAACAGCTCGGCCGCGACCACGAACTCGCGCTGGCGCTGTGGGAGACCGGCATCGCCGAGGCGCGCATCCTTGCCAGCATGGTCGACGAGCCGGCGCGCGTGACCGCCGCGCAGATGGACGACTGGGTGCAGGATTTCGATTCGTGGGACGTCTGCGACCAGGTCTGCATGAATCTTTTCGACAAGACGCCGCTGGCCTGGCAGAAGGTGCGACGAATGGTCCGAGCGTGAGCAGGAATTCGAGAAGCGGGCGGCCTAGCGCTGATCGCTTGTCTGGCCTGGCACGACAAGGAGGCGGCGGACGCGCGTTTCATGGCCCTGCTGCCGCTCATCGTGCAGGGGGCCGACAGACGAACGCAACTATGTGAAGAAGGGCGTAAGTTGGGCGCTTGCGCCATATCGGCAAGCGCAATGCATGCCTGCACGCAAGCCGCGCTGGAGACGGCGCAGCAGCTACTGGAGATGGACTCGAAATCTGCTCGCTGGATCGGCAACGACGCTGTGCGCGATCTAAACAGTGAGACCACCACTAAAGCGACGATACAGTAACCATTCAGACATAGAATTATGGAGCAGATTAATCATGAGAATACCTGTTGGAGTCTGACATCCGCATTGTCGACATCCAGACCTACAAAGTCCCGACCCGCTGCCGCACGCCGCTCAAGTTTGGCGCCGTCGTCGTGGAAGAGCTGCCCATCGGCTATGCGCACGTCACCGTCGAGAACCGCGCCGGCGACCGCGCTGACGGCTGGGGCGCCATGTTCCTCATGGACCTATGGGCCTGGCCCGTCTCGCACGCGTCCCACGACGCCAAGAATCGCGCCATGTGCGACCTGCTGGACGCCTATGCACAGCTCGTCGCCGGCTACGGTGAATACGCGCATCCCATCGAGCTCTTCATGGAGACCGAGGAGCGAACTGCGCCGCCTGAACCGCGAGGTCTGCGCACGCCACACGCCCGGCGAGGAGATGCCCTTCCTGGGCGCACTGATCTGCGCCAGCCCGGTGGACCACGCCGTACACGACGCCTTTGGCCGCGCCAACGGCATTGACAGCTATGGCGGCTACGGTCCGGAGCACATGTCCTTCGACCTGTCGCGCTACCTTGGCCCGGACTTCCGCGGCTACTTATCCGTCCGCAATTTCTGCGCCAGGACTTCCTGCCCGAAGTGCCCGTCTTTCATCTGGTGGGCGGGCTCGACCTGCTGCGCCGCGAAGAGGTGACCGCCGACTTCCCGCAGGACGGCGTACCCAACTCGCTGGACGACTGGATCCTGCGCGACGGCGTCTTCTGCCTCAAGGTGAAGCTCAACGGGCGCGACCTGGAGTGGGACCTGCAGCGCACGCAGGAAGTCTCTCGCATCTACCACGACGTGCGCAGTACAGCGATCCGGACCTGCCGCGTCCGGCCCTATCTGACCGCAGACACGAACGAGCAGTGCGAATCGCCTGACTACATCGTGGAATACCTGCACAAGCTGCGCGAACAGGCGCCGCAGGTCTACGACGAGGTGCTCTACATCGAACAGCCCACCGAGCGCGACCTGACCGCGCATCGCTGGGACATGCGCCCCATCGCTGAACTCAAGCCCGTGCTGATCGACGAGAGCCTAACCAGCGTCGAGGATTTCGCGCTGGCGATGGAACTGGGCTGGTCCGGCATCGCCCTCAAGAGCTGCAAATGTCTCAGCGCAGATCTGCTCTTCGCGCCCTTGGCGGAGCGGGCCAGCATCCCCTATGCGGTGCAGGACCTGACCAACCCGTCGCTGGCGCTGCTTGCAGTCGGTGGGGCTGGCGGCGCGTACCCACACGATCCTGGGCGTTGAGGCCAACTCACGCCAGTTCTTCCCCGCGGCGAACGCCGTCGAGGCGCAGGTGCATCCGCACGATCTACAATGTGCGCAACGGCGTGGCGCGCACGGATACGCTGAGCGGCCCCGGCCTGGGCATGCAGGTGGACCGCATGCCGGGATTCGAAGCAATCTGTATCTCAACGCGACATAGACGCATAATCACTCGCAATATCACACACCATACCATACACAAACACATAGTATCTTACACACAAGTAATACACTGAATACTACACACAAGGGGCGCACCCATGCCAGCCACACCCGAATATCCTTGTCCTGCCGCAGCCCCATCTCTTCGCCGAGCTATTCACGGACGCTGCCGCCGCCGAACTGGCGCGCTCGGCAACGTTACGCGCAACCCGGAGAACCGCAATTGGGATTCCGCCGAGCTAGCCGCGAAGATCGGCGACTTCGACGTCGTGGTCACCGGCTGGGGCTCGCCGCCCTTCACCGACGAGGTGCTCGACAGCCGCCGCCCGCCTCCAGTTGATCGCCCATACTGCAGGCAGCATCAAAAGATGTTGCCGCTACCGCGTCTTCGAGCGCGGTATCGCCGTCACCCATGCAGCCGGGGCGCATTGCGCCCGCTGTCGCCGAATTGAATATCCTGCTCATTCTGCTCAGCCTGCGCCAAGTGCACCGTCTCGACGCCATGCTCAAGGCCGGCGAACCGTGGGACGCGGCCAAGAATGCTGTGCTTGGGCAGGAGACTGGCCGGCCAGCGTGTAGGCGTGGTCGGCGCCGGCTACACGGGCCGCCAGGTGATTGGCTTGCTGCTCGGCCTCCACGCTCAAGTCGGGTCTATCGACCCCTACCTGACTGAGGAACGCGCGGCGGAACTCGGCGTGCGCAAGGTCGATGACCTTGACGACCATCTTTGCAGTATGTCCGCCATCGTCACGCTGCAGGCGCCGCCCACCGAGGAGACCTATCACATGGTGGGCGCAGCACAACTCGCCCTTCTGCGCGACGGCGCGATCTTCGTGAACACGGCGCGCTCGCATGTGGTGGATCGAGGCGGCGCTGCCTCGCGCGAGCTGGAGACCGGACGGTTCCTGGCTGCGCTGGACGTTTTCGACGAGGAGCCGCTGCCCGTGGACAGCCCGTTCCGCACTTGGAGAATGTTATCATCACGCCGCATGTCGCCGGGCATTCCCTCCAGGCGCGACGACGGCAGGGGCAGGGATGGTCGACGAGATTCGCCGCTACCTGGCAGGCGAAGCCGCTGCGCTTCCGGTGACTGCCGGCATGCTCGACATCATGGCCTGAGTTCTGAGAGAAGGCCGGCCACACATCATGCGAACCGATCGGAGGTCGGCTTGCAAGCTGATGAAAAAACGCAGAAGCCGGATAACGTCCGACACGGCCGCGAACGAGTGCGCTTGGCGCTCGAACACCAAGAGACGGACCGCATCCCCATCGCCATGGTCTGCTCCGGCATCAACCCGCCGGCCGCGCGCGGAGCTGGCCGACGTGGTTGCAGCGAGAGCGCGGCCTGGGCTCAGACGAATATGTGGATTCGTTCCTGGACATCGTGCAGGTCACGCCGGACTACATCGGCCCTGCCCCTGCGTCCGGGCGAAGATGAATGGGGCGTCGTGCGCGAGGCGGTCAGCTACGGCTCCGGCAGCTACGATGAGATCCACGAGTACCCGCTCGGCCAAGCGCAGACACCCGCCGACCTGGACGCGCATCGCTGGCCCAGTCCGGAGCATGTTCGACTACGCCTCCTTCCCGGACGAAGCTGGCCGCTGCCCAGGCGGACGGCGAACGCTGTCTCATGGTGGCCAACGGCAACATCTTTGAGTCGTCGTGGTATATGCGCGGCTTCGAGCAGATCTTCATGGACATGGCGCTCAACCCGGAACTTGTGCATACGCATCATGGACCGCGTGACCGACTTCTACGTGGCGCACTTTCGCGCCATGCTCGCCGCCGCAGACGGAGCCGTCGACCTTGCCTTCACCGCCGACGACATCGCCGGGCAGAACGGCCCGCTGCTATCGTCCGCCATGTGGGAGGAGTTCGTCAAGCCCTATCATGTACGCCTGAACCAGGCCATCCACGAATTCGGCGTGCGCGTCATCTACCACACCGACGGCGCTGTGATGAGCCAGGTGGACGGGCTCATCGAGATGGGCATCGACGTGCTACAGGCGCTGCAGTTCAGCGCCAAAGGCATGGACCCGTTCCTGCTCAAAGAACGGCATGGCGACCGGCTCTGCTTCGAGGGCGGCGTATGCGTGCAGCAGATACTGCCCTACGGTACGGCGGAGGATGTGCGGGCGGAAGTCGTGCGCCTCATCGATGCGCTGGGATCGGGCGGCGGCTATATCCTCGGCCCGTCCCACGCCATCCAGGCGGGCACGCCGCCGGAGAATATCGTCGCCCTGTTCGACACGGCGGCGAGCTACTACCCGTTCTGAACCACAGCAGGACGCCGAACTTCGCTGGGTGGCATGAACTTCACCAATCCATACCGGTACGGCGCGACAACTCAATACCGGCAGAGGTGCACCGCAAGCCAGAAGACCTGAACCCGACACCACGTCCCATCCTCGGCCCCTTCAACCTGTCACCCTGCCACCCTGTCACGAACGCCGCCCTACGCAAACGCCACAACATACGCGCCCGGCCCTGGGTGGCTCGTATACACCTCCGGCCAGATGTTGGTCGCCTTGGCGTACTGCTCGTAGATGGCGTCGGCCACCTTCTGCTCATTCCCCGGCTGCACAAGCGCAATCGCGCAGCCCCCAAAGCCGGCGCCCGTCAACCTGCCCCGATACATCCGGGTGCGCTGTGCATGGCGTCCACCATGGCATCCAGGGCCGCGCTGCTCACCTCGTAGTCGTTGCGCAGGCTCACGTGGCTGGCGTCCATCAGCCGGCCCACCTCGTCCAGGTCGTCCCGCCGCAACGCTTCCACCGTTTGCATAACGCGCTCGTTCTCGCCGACGACATGCCGGCAACGACGATATACGTTCTCCGGCAGCAGGGTCTTTGTGCGCCTCAAGTTGCTCGCTGGTAACGTCGCGCAGCGCGGTGATGCCGGGCAGCGCCTGTTGCAGCAGCCGCACGCCCTCCTCGCACTCGGCGCGACGCTCGTTATAGGCGCTCCCGGCCAGTGATCGGCTGGCCTTGGTATTGCCGATCACCAGCGCAGCCCGCGCCGGGAACGGGATCAATTCGTACTCCAGGCTGCGGCAGTCGATGAGCAGCGCGTGGCCCTCCTGGCCCAGCACACTGATGAACTGGTCCATGATGCCGCAGTTGACGCCCACAAACTGGTTCTCCGCCCGCTGCGCAGCCTTGGCCAGCGGCACGTCCGCCACCGCGTCCGCCTGCCCGGACGCGGCCAACAGGGCCTTGGCAGTCGCCACTTCGAGCGCTGCAGAACTGCTCAACCCGCTGGCCCGCGGCACGTTGCCGCTGATCAGCGCGTCCATACCGTTGAGCCTCACGCCTTGCTCCTCCAGCACCCAGACCACGCCCTGCACGTAGTTGCTCCACAGCACGTCCTTGTCGTACTGCAGGTGGTCCATGTCGAATTCGTGCCAGCTGTCGTATTCCAGCGAGTAGGCGCGCACGGTGCGGTCCTCCCGCGGACGCAGGACCACGCGAATATCCCGCCGCAGCGCTACGGGCAGCACGAAGCCGTCATTGTAGTCCGTGTGCTCGCCGATTAGGTTGACGCGGCCCGGACCCACAGCCATATGCGTGGGCGCAGCGCCAAACCGAGCTTCAAATTCCTTGATCAGAGACTGTGTTCGCGCTTCATCGCTGTCCATGGAACGGTCCTATAGCTATTGTGAATGGAAAAATGGATAAAAATGAATCGTCTAGAGGTCGTTGAACGTCATGCGCCGCGGAGCGCGGACTCGTGCGTACGCATGATGGCGTAGAGGTTTAGGTCGCCCGTCTTGCCGTCGGCATAGTAGCTTTGATCGATTAGGAGCCCAGCCGCTGCGGCCAACGTCTCCATCTCGGGCAAATCAATTTGGTGGACATAGCGCACCGCGTAGACGTCCTGCTTCCACGGCAGCAGCGCATCCCCCGCCTCCATGTCCTGCCCATCCACGCCCACAGCCGTCCATTCGATCTGTCGAGCCGCCAAGCGCGGGCTCGTCAGGAACTGCCATGCCGAAACGGCCAGTCGCCCGCCCGGAGCCAACAACTTCGCCACCGACTGCAGCACGCACACTCGCAACTCACTGCCCGGCATGTGCTGCAGCGTGGACAGGCAGACGACCATGTCGTAGCAGGGCGTATCACCCAGTTGCCTTGTCCATCCGGGATCGGTGAGGTCCGCCCGCACGAAGTCTGCCTCCACATGCGCCAACCCGGCCGTCGAGTCCGTCGCCAACTCCAGCAGGCGCGCGTTCGCGTCGACGCCCGTATAGCGCACTCGAGTTCCCAAGCTGTTCAGCACAGCCGCGAAGCGCCCGTTGCCGCAGCCCGCATCCAGAACCCGCACAGGGCGCTCGCTGGCGGCAGGCGGAACTGAGTCCAGGAGACGCACATTGCCCTGCGGCCAAGAACGCCGCGTGCTGTGGAACGGCTCCGCAACGTCCGCGTAAAACTGCCGATTCAGCGCCAGCAGCCGGTCACGCGTGGCGGGCTTCATAGCATCCGTTGTGCGCCATTCTCGTATGGTATACTGCACGCGCTCGATCGCCAAGCAGGAGGATGGTCCGAGGAGTTCAAGATTCATGGGCGCTCGCAACCCAACTGTCATTCCGGGCTCGGGAGTCCCCGGGGCACGGTATCCAGAACGCGGCAGCACGGGTATCCCATCGCAGCCGCACAGTCTATCTGGCCTATTCAGCCTAACAGAGTCCGCATGAAACGCGTGTTGGAGCGAAAAGACATACCGGCCGAGGTGCGAGCGCAGGAGGCTGCCTGGCAGCGCAAGCGCGCCAGCTTTGAGCCGGCTGCCCACGCCACAGACCTCTACACTATCTTCCAGCAGATCCAGCGCGTTCCGGAAGCCGAATGGCGCGGACACGCCAGCCTGCGCCCTATCCTCGCCCAGCATCCCAAGGACGGCAAAGGCTTCTATTCCAAGGCCGACCTGATCGCCGGCTACCGACATCTGGCGGCAGAAGGCGACCTGGAGCTCGACCCGCTCGTCATGCAGCGCATCCGCATGAAGCCGATGCGCACGCACAGCGGCGTCGCGCCCGTCACCGTGCTTACCGCGCCGGCCGGCTGCCCCGGCGAGTGTATCTTCTGCCCAGACGACGCCCGCATGCCCAAGAGCTACATCTACGACGAACCAGGCTGCCAGCGCGCCGAACGCGACGGCTTCGACCCCTATGCCCAGACCCTGGGCCGCATTCGCGCCTTCGAGAGCATCGGTCATAGCGCCGACAAGGTGGAGCTCCTCGTGCTAGGCGGTACATGGAGCGCCTACTCGCGAGACTACCGCCAGTGGTTTGTACGCCGCTGCCTGGACGCCATGAACGCCGCCGGCGACCCAGCCTATACGGACGCCGCCACCGTGAACCAGGCGCAGCACATCAATGCCGGCGCCCAGCATCGCAACGTCGGTCTCGTCGTGGAGACGCGACCCGACTGGGTGACGCCAGACGAAATTCGTCATCTGCGCAGCCTGGGCGTGACCAAAGTACAGATCGGCGTGCAGAGCCTGGACGACGACGTGCTGGCCCTGAACAAGCGCGGCCACGACGTCGACGCGGTGCGCCGCGCCCTGGGCCTGCTGCGCACAGCCGGCTTCAAGCTGCAACTGCACTGGATGCCCAACCTGCTCGGCGCCACGCCGCAGACGGACCGCGCCGACTTCGCCCGCTTCTTCGCGGATCCGGCCATCCGCCCCGATGAAATGAAGATCTACCCCTGCTCGCTCATCGCGGGCACGGAGCTGCACGAGCGCTACCTGGCCGGCGAGTATCGCCCCTACACGATAGAAGAGCTAGTGGAGCTCTTGGTGGCCGTCAAGCCCGATATCCCGCCGTACACGCGCATCAACCGCCTCTTCCGCGACATTCCGGCCCACCACATCGAGGCCGGCGTCACCGTCAGCAATCTGCGCGAAGTGGTTCACGCCGAGCTGGCGCAGCGCGGGCTCTCCTGCGGCTGCATTCGCTGTCGTGAAGTGCGTCGATCCCGGGTGTCAGCCGATGCCGTGGAGCTGCGCGACTTCGCCTATGACACCGACCTGACGCGTGAGCACTTCTTGCATTTCGTTACGACGGACTCCGGTGAGGAGGCGGGCCTCATTGCCGGCTTCCTGCGCCTCAGCTTGCCGCACACCGTCGACGCCGGCAGCCGCGCCTTTCTCGACGAAATCGCGGGCAGCGCAATGGTGCGCGAGGTGCACGTCTACGGACCCGCGCTGTCGCTCGGCGGCGAGAGCGATGCCGAACCGGACGGAGAGACGCAGCACCGCGGCCTTGGCAGCCGGCTCCTCGACGCGGCCAGGCAGATCAGCCGCGACGCCGGCTTCCATCGCATCAGCGTCATCGCCTCCACCGGCACACGGGAATACTACGCGGCCCGCGGATTCGAACAGGGCGAGTTGTATATGTCTGGGGATCTCTAGCCCTGCAGCCTTGCGAAGGTCATCTGTACAAGGGTATGTCAGACGGCCAAACGCTCCGCCACCCGCTCCACGACGCGTTGCGCCACAGCCGCCTTGCTCATCAACGGCAGCGTCTCCGACGAACCGTCGTCCGCCAGCAGCGTTACGCGGTTCGTGTCTACTGCAAAGCCGGCGTCCGGCGCGCCGACATCGTTGGCCACGATCAATGACAGCCCCTTCTTCTCCAGCTTCGAACTGCGCATTCTCCAGCAGGTCATCTGTCTCTGCGGCGAATCCCACGACCACTGCTGGGCGGCCCGTCTTTGTCCGTTCCCGCGCCACCTCCAGCAAGATATCCGGGTTGCGCGCCAGTTCGACCGTTGGCACGCCGTCTCCTTTCTTGATCTTCCTCGTCGAAGCCTCGCGCGGGTCGAAAGTCCGCTACCGCCGCCGCCATGATCAGCGCATCCGCAGCGCCCGCCTCGGCCAACACCGCGTCACGCATTTCCTGCGCCGACTCCACCTCCACACAGCGCGCGCCCGCCGGGCACGGCAGCCGCGCAGCCGTCACAAGCACAACCTCGGCGCCTGCGTCCAGCGCGGCCTGCGCCAGCGCATAGCCTTGCTTGCCCGACGAACGGTTTCCGAGAAAACGCACCGGGTCCAGGGCCTCCCGCGTTCCGCCGGCTGTGACGACAATCGTGCGCCCCTGCAGCGGGCCTTCGCGCGTCAAGCAGATAGCGCACACGGCCGAGAATGTCTGCCGGCTCCGTCATGCGCCCCTTCGCCACCAACCCCGACGCCAGATGCCCTTCTTCCGGCCCGATGAAGACCGCGCCGCGCTCCTCCAGCGTGCGTACATTCGCCTGTGTTGCCGCATGCGAGTACATGCCCGCGTCCATGGCCGGCGCGAGGACCAGCGGACAAGTGGCCGCCAGCGCCGTGACGCTCAACAGGTCCTCCGCCAGCCCGTGCGCCAGCTTGGCCATCGTGTGCGCCGACGCCGGCGCCACAAGCAGCAAGTCCGCGTCGTGCGCCAGACCGATGTGCAGTACGTGGGCCTCGTGACCCCACAGGTCCTCGTCCGTATACGCGCGCCGGCCCGTCACAGACTGGAACGTCAGCGGTGACACAAACTCGGTGGCGGCGCGCGTGAGAACAGTGTCGACCTCCGCGCCGAGCTGCGCCAGCTTGGTGGCCAGATCTGCGCTCTTGTAGCAGGCGATGCTGCCTGTTATGCCGAGTACGATGCGCTGGTTCAGAAGCGGTTTATTCGCTGTCACAGCTTGTTCCATTTCGCGTGGATTCCCCTTGCCGGCATCACGGGGCCGGCGTCGAATCTGCCTCGTTGTTCATCTCGTACAACATGCGCAGCCCATCCAGCGTTAGCCACGGCGCAATGATGTCGATGACGTCCGTCTCGCCGGCGACAAGCGGGGCCAGCCCGCCCGTGCTGACAACCTTCGTCTCCGGGCCCAATTCCGCCTTGAAACGCGCCACCATCCCCTCCACCAGCGACACATAGCCGAACAACAGGCCGGACTGCATCGAATGCACCGTGTTGCGGCCGATCACTGACGGCGGTCGAGCGATGTCTACTTCCGGCAGCCGCGCAGCCCGCATGGCCAACGCCTCCGCGGCCACGCCGATGCCCGGCGAAATCGCACCGCCTAGATACTCCCCCGCCGCCGTGATCGCTTCAAACGTCGTCGCCGTACCGAAGTCAACGATGCACAGCGGCCCGCCGATAGCGATTGTACGCGGCCACCGCATCGACGACCCGGTCAGCGCCCACGGCGTCCGGATTGTCATACAGGATCGTCAGCCCGGTCTTCATACGCCCGGTGACGACCAGCGGATCGATGTTGAAGTACCGGTGGCACAGACGCGTCCAGCGGCTGGTCAACGTGGGCACGCCCGAGGCGATGGCGATGCCCGTGATCTCGTCCGTCTTGATGTCCGGCGTACGTCAAGCAGATTGATGAGCTGCATGGCGAACTCGTCCGGCATGCGGTCGTGGTCGGTGGACAGCCGCCAGTGCGGGCCGAGCTCTTCGCCTTCAAAGAGCGCCCAGCATGATGTTCGTGTTGCCGATGTCAATACAGAGCAGCATGGCTCCTCCTGCGGAAAGGGTCGCACGCACCGGTGTGTTTCACTACGTACAAGTGTAGCCGGATTCATCGTGCGCGCCAAAGCAAATCGCTCTGCGCATATGCCCGTCAACGCTTCGCAACGGGGTCAATACTGTAGGCAAACAGGAGGCCAGAAGCCGAATTTCGCGATTGTACGCTCTTTGCATCTGTGCTACAATGGGCACGGTAAGATGTGCGGTCCCAAGCATCGACGCCCCTCAAACCCACACCAAATCGGTTTTCTTTCGCTTCGGGTGGATGCGCAACGGAAGAACCAAATATACGAAGAAGGAGACATACTTATGCGAAGTGGTCGATGGACTGTTCTTTTGACCGTGTTACTGGTAGGGCTTCTCATGATGTCTGCATGCGCACCGCCGCGCAACCGGTGGAGAGATTGCAGCCAGCGCAGCCGAGGCCGATGTTGCGGTCGACCTGCCGGCGCTGGTTCTCGACATCCAGCCGGACGGTTCACTCTCCGTCGGCGGCCTGCCCCTGAAGGAGCTTGGCGCCGTCGTGGGCCAGGACCTGTCTGCGGCCAACCTCGGTCCGGACACGGCCGCTGCCTTGGCATCTGCCGGCATCCAGCACATCCAGATCGACAATACGCCCGATGGCCTGTTGGTTCTCGTCAACGGCAAGCCGATCCCATCGCTTGCATGGGATGGCGAGTCGCTGGTGACCACGGCTGAGGTCGTCGAGCAGGTGGGCGGACCTTCCGTCGCCTTGCTGGACAAGCTGCTCCCGCTGATCGGTAAGATGGGCCTGGGCGTCATCGTTCGCGCACCCGTCCCCGAAGGCGCGGATCGGCTGCCGCTGGTGAACATGGATTCCGAGTCCGCAGAGCGTGCCATGTCCGCACAGGCCGAGTTCTTGAAGGCCGTCGTTACCCCGCCGACCTTTGCCGTTGCCGTCAACTATGCCCCTGACGGCAGTTGGGAACTCGCAGGTATCAGCAAAGAGGACCTGGCGTCAATCGTGCCTGGACTGGGCGACGCGCTTCCGTCGGATCCTGCCTTGATTCAGACCATGAACGGCATGGGAATCGACCAGCTTGGGTTCAGCACCAACGAGGACGGTTTCTTCATCTCCATCAACGGCAAGAACCTGCCCTATGTGACATGGGCGGACGGACGCATCAACAACGTCCTCGACCTGGCCTTGCAGTCCGGCATGCTGGACGCTGCGCTGGGTGGCATGGACGCGGACGCGATCATGCAATACGTCGACGCGCTGCTGCCGGCCATATTGGCTTCGCAGATCAGCCTGAACGTGAACTTCCCGTAGTTGACCGCCGGGCGCGGGTCCCGGCCTGACTTAGTAGGAGACAGACCACACGGGACGCAGCGGCTGCTGCGTCCCGTGTCATTTGTGCTGAAGCCTGACAACCCGACCCTATGCCGGCATCCGGCGGTCAGAATAGGCGCTCCCAAAGCCGCGGACCAAATATCCAGATCGCCACCCACAGGCTGCCCAACACAGCAAACACCATTGCGCCGGCCGCCGCGTCTTTGGCTCGCTTCGCCAGCGGATGGTACCCCGGCGAGACCAGGTCCACCACCGCCTCGACCGCTGTGTTCAACGCCTCAAGCGCCAGGACCATCGCGATCATCAACCCCAGCATGGCCCACTCGCCTCGGCTGATCCCCAGCCACCAACCCGCCAACGCCACGACTGGGATGGCAAGCAATTCGATGCGAGTGTTGGGCTGTGTGCGTAGCGTATAGGCGGCCCCGGCCAACGCAGCCTTGAAACTGAACCACCGTCCGTTCAAGTAGCCTTCCGGCGCGACAGGCCGTGATGGAGGCGCATCCTCCTCCGCCAAGGCTGGCTCTGTTCGTTCACTCATCGTAGGATCGGTCCGACAGACCGTGGTCGCCAAACATACCGAGCACGGCATCCTGGACGGCCCACATGGCCGCCTCTGCCGCCGGCGTGTCGTGGTCATGCCCAAGCAAATGCAGCGCGCCGTGCACAGCCAGCATCCGCAACTCTGCGCCCACAGAATTTCCGTAGCGGCCTGCCTGGCGCGTGGCGTAGGGAAACGCGATCACAATATCGCCGAGGTATGCGGCCAGCTCGTCTGCAAGCTCCGGCGGCAGAGCGAAGCCTTCCAGCTCTGCGCTCCCCGCGTCATGGCTGGCGAAACTGAGCACGTCCGTGGGCGCATCGACGTCGCGGTACTGCCTATTCAACGTGCGCACCGTCTCATCATCCGTGATCGTGATCGTCAACTCCGCGTCAAGCGCGCCCTCGCTGCGCAGCGTCTCTTTGACGGCGCGTTCGATGCCGTTCGCATCCACTTCGGCTGCAAATGCATCGTCGACCAAGAGATTCACCTGAATATCAGTTGGCTGCGCTTGGGGTATGCCAGTCATGGGGAACGCCGTGTACTAGGCGGCGTGGGGCGATCTATGTGCGGCTTGCCCGCTCGACGCTGTCGGCGGCAGGCATGCGTTCGCCCTGGCCATTGCCGCCGGCGTGCAGGGCCGGCGCCCCCGCAGACGGCGCAGCGCCGGCTTCACGCGGCGCAATCGACGCAGGCTCTGTCGCTATCTCGTCTCCGTCCGGCTGCATCTGCGCGGCGGCCTTCTGTGTGCGTCCGGGCGGTTCCGGATACTGGATGCGCGGGTGATGTACGCCCTGCAAGACATGGATGAATATCTCCTTGATCGTCTGCAACTCACGGAACGTGAGATTACAGTCGTTCAACTCACCTTCGGCGACGCGCTCATCGATCAGCTTGTCGACCAGCGCCTCCAAGTCTTCGCGGGTCGCGGGACGGATAGCGCGCACCGCCGCCTCACACGTATCGGCCAAGAGCAGAATAGCCGTCTCCTTGCTGCGCGGGCTTGGACCCGGATAGCGGAAGTCCGCCTCGTTGACAGCTTCATCCTCGCCCGCCTGTTTCAACGCCTGACGGTAGAAATACTGCACCAGCGATCGGCCGTGATGCTCGGCGATGAAGTCCTGGATGCGCGCCGGCAGGTGGTACTTGCGCGCCAGGTCCAACCCGTCACTCACATGACTGATGATAATCTGCGCGCTTGTCAGCGGGTCCAACTTGTCATGCGGTGAACTCTCGTCGGAGATATTCTCCGTGAAGAAATAGGGGCGCACCGTCTTGCCGATATCGTGATAATAGGCGCCGACGCGAGCCAGATACGCATCCGCACCGATAGCCGACGCCGCCCGCTCCGCCATGTTGCTGACAACTATCGTGTGGTGATAGGTCCCTGGCGCCTTGAGTAGAAGCTGTCGCAGCAGCGGATGCGTCGGCCGGCTCAGCTCCGTCAAGTGCAGGCTCGTCGTGATGCCAAATACATTGCCGAGGAAGAGGTAGCCCAGCATCGCGATGCTGGCCGCCAGCCCGCCGTTGAGCAGCACGATCATGTGCAACTGCAAGAGGTTATTGAGCGCCATATCCGAAAACGGCGCACGGTAGGCGGCCATGACAAGCAGGTTACATATCGCAATGCCGATCCCGGCCCACAGAAATGCAGACAGCCGTTCCGCACGTCCCAGAATCAATGCGCCCAGGAACGAGCCAAGCGTCAAATAGGCCACCAGCGCCACATTGTTGCGCGCTAGGTAATACGCAACGAGGGCCATCGCCACCGTGACGACGACGCCTGTGTTGAAATCCAGCAGCACTGCCAGCAGCATCGCCAGCGCCGCCAACGGATAGAGATACGGCAGCCAGTCATGCGGAATCAACATGAACTTGGCCGCGATCAGCCAGATGGCGACGACGACCGACATAAGGGCGAACTCGTGCACGCTTTTCAGCAATGTCGGACGCACCCGATAGAGCACACCGCCCACCACAAGCATCAACGCGACCGTAAACAGCGCAGCGCGTAACGTGACCCACCAGTCCCACTCCGCCTGGATCAGGCCGATCTGCGTCAGCGCCTCCACGTCGTCCGCCGTGGCGATGTCGCCCGCGCGCACGATGACCTCATTGCGTTCCAGCGTGACGGACTGCGCCGGAACCTCGCTGCGAGCCTTCTCGCGCAATTCCTCCGTGCGCGCCTGGTTAAATATGCTATTGGGACGCATCATGCCGCGCACCAGCTCGGCCACGACCGCGCTTGTCTCCTCGCCCAGCGTGGGGTTGATGAGCGCCGGCACACGCCGCCCGATCAGACTCAGCGTGCTCTCGCGGATCTCCTCGCGCATCGTACGGTCGAGGGCCAGCGGCGTCTCTGCAGCCACGGCCGCCCACTCGTCGTCGCTAAGCGTCAGAATCTGCAACGCCAGTTCCGGTGTGACCGCGAAATCCGTGATCGCCATCAGATAGTCGGTCTGCAATTCCGGCGAGGCGTATTCGTCGCTGCGCACAACCGAGATGAACTCTGTCATCTCGCGTGAGCGGTCCACCTGCTGGCGTCGAATGCGTGCATCCGCGCTGTCATACTGGTCCGCAACCGTTTGGCCCGCGCGGTCCCTGGCCTGCTCCGTGAGCACCTGACTCTCGTACGTAATCTGCCGCGGCGCCACCACGTCGTGGGGAGCCACTTCGCCCGGAGCCAGTTGGAGCTGGCTGCCGTAGGGCAATTGCCAGGAAAGGAGCGCGATCAACAACAGAGCGAGGCCGATTGCCATTACGGCAATCGCGGCCTCGTCCATCCAGGACCGTCTCCAGCCTTTCCCGTTGTCGCTAGGAGCCATGGGGCCTTTCTTGATCCGGCGTGGCCTTTGCGCCGGATGATGCGTCGAACGAACCGTCTACTCACTAAGCAGGCGGCGCACAATCTGATTCACAGCCTTGCCGTCGGCCGTTCCCTTGACCTGGGCCATCGCGCCTGACATGACCTTGCCCATATCCTGCATAGAAGAAGCGCCCGTTTCATCGATCACCGTGCGCACGATCGCCTCGATCTCGTCCTCATCGAGTTGTCTCGGCAAATAGCGTTCCAGAACAGCGAGCTCTGCCCGCTCGTCGGCCGCCCGATCCTCCGCGCCCACGCGCGCAAACTCGGCAGCGGCATCGCGCCGTTGCTTGGCCTGTTTCTGGATCACAGCCAGAACTTCGTCCTCGCCCTGCGTATGTGCTTCGCCGGCTTTCGCCGCTTCCGTGAGCGCAGTCTTCACGCTGCGCAACGCGATCTTCGCAACCTCGTCGCGGTCACGCATCGCCTGCTGCAGGTCGCGGTCGATTTGCTCTGCCAGAAGCATGTCACTCTGTGTCATGATTAGTCCTGATTCAGGTCAATGGTAAGCGATTCCAGCGGTCGCGGTTCCGCCGGTAACGTCGCATTCTCGCTCGTCGAGCCGTCATCCATCCACACGCGCAGGCGGGTCTGGTAGAGCAGGAAGAGACCGGCCATCGCCGCAAGCACCGAGTAGATCAACACAAGCTGCCACCAGGGAAGGGCCCTGCCCCCAGCGGCTGCGGCCAGAAAAACGGCCGGCACGCGCAGCACGAACGTGATCACGATGATCTTCAAGAAACTGACGCTCGACAGACCGGCCAGGAAATAGGGTACGTCGCCCGTGGGCCCCAACAGTAGAATAAACCAGATCGCAGTACTTGTGCTGTGCGTAACCGTCTCCCATTTGTCCAGGCGATCGCTTCCCACAAGCCTTTCCGCAAGGGGACGGCCGAACATACGCGCCAACCAGAACGCCAACGTCGCTCCCACCATCAGTCCGATCGAGCCGTAAACCCCGCCCCAGAAGGGACCGTAGAGAAAGCCGGCCGCCACCTGTACCACATAGCCGGGAATCGGAGCGAATACGATTTGCAACGTATTCAGCGCGATCAGCGCAAACGGACCAAACCACCCTAGCCGAAGCGCCAACGCCTCGACCGCGGTGGGATCGCTGATATAGACGCGGACGATGGGGGAATACCGCCACGCTACAACTGCCGCGAGCAATACCGCCGGTACGACCAGCCAATAGCGGTAGCGCTTGAGCCACGCTAGCACTGCAGGTCTGCGGCCTTTCTCAATGCGCTACCATACGAAATATACGTTTCCCCGGCAGTTCACATGCGATACAACGATTCATACCGCGCGGATATTATACCCGTGCACAGGGCAGTGTCAACAGCGAGCGACCTTCCAATGTACTTATGTCTATCGCAAACAATCCTGCGAACACGCGGTGACTCCGCAGGATTGTTTGATTGCCTTCCGGCGCTGACCGAACGCCTGGTCCTCGTTTGTTCTTGCAACGTTCGCCCGCTACAATGAACGCATGTTTTTCGACCAAGCGCGCATCTATGTAAACGCCGGTGACGGCGGCAACGGCGTTGTTGCCTTTCGGCGCGAGAAATTCGTACCACGCGGCGGGCCGGCCGGCGGCAATGGCGGCCGCGGCGGCAACGTCTATCTGCGCGTCGACCACGGACTCAACACCCTCTACGCCTTGCAGCGTAACGTTCACCACCGCGCCGAACGCGGCGGCCACGGCTCCGGCGCCAACAAGACCGGCGCCAACGGTGAAGATCTCTACGTACCGGTGCCTCCGGGCACGCTCGTACGCGACGCTGAGACGAACGAACAGATCGCCGACCTGACCGTCGAGGGGCAGACGTTTCTCGTGGCGCGCGGCGGCCGTGGCGGCCGCGGCAATGCCTCCTTCAAGACAGCACGCAACAACGCGCCTCGCATCGCCGAAAACGGCGAAGAGGGCGAAGAACGTTGGCTGGAGCTGGAGCTAAAACTTGTGGCGGATGTCGGCATCATCGGCGTGCCCAACGCCGGCAAGTCCACCTTGCTGAGCGTCGTCAGCGCAGCCACGCCCAAAATCGCCGACTATCCCTTCACGACAGTGGCGCCCAACCTGGGCGTCGCCGAAGTTGGCTATAGCCAGATCGTGCTCGCCGATGTGCCTGGCCTCATGGAAGGCGCCCACGAAGGCGTCGGCCTGGGCATCGACTTCCTGCGCCACATCGAGCGCACCCGAGTCCTTGTCCACATGGTCGCCGGCGACAGCCCCGACCCCTTTGGCGATTTCGAAGCCATCAACCAGGAGATGCAACTCTTCAATCCCCGGTTGTTGGACAAGCCGCAGCTTGTAGTCCTGAACAAGATGGATCTGCCCCAGGCGCAGGAGGCCTGGCCCGCCTTCCAACAGACAAATCGAAGCGGCAGGCCTGCCCGTCATGAACATCAGCGCCGTGACGCGACAGAACGTACAGGACCTCCTCTACCGCGTTCAGACCATGCTCGATGAACTGCCCGCGGAACCGTTGGTGGCGCAAGAGCCGGAGGAACTGCTGCCCGAAATCACGCCGCCGCCGGACGAGAACGAATTCCGCATCTACCCGGCAGGCGACAATGCCTGGCGCGTGGAGGGCGTCGCTATCGAGCGCGCCGCACAGATGACCAACTGGGACTACTACGAGGCTGCCCTGCGCTTCCAGCGTATCCTGCGCGCCATGGGCATTTCAGACGCGCTGCGAGAAGAGGGAGTCGAAGAAGGCGACACTGTCTCCATCGGCGCGCTCGAACTCGTCTGGGGCTACGACAACGCCCTCGAAGAGTGACGCCACCTTCGTCCAACATCCTCACGGAGGTTGCAATCTGACAACCGCAAGCCTGTCATCCGAATCAACCGCGCCCCGCCCACTACGCGCCGGCATCTTCGGCGGCACCTTCGATCCCATCCACCTAGGCCACCTCATCCTCCTGGAGGAGGCCCGCTACGAGCTGAACCTGGACATCGTCCTCCTCGTCCCCGCGGCGGACCCGCCCCACAAACAGGGCAGCCCCATCTCACCCGTCGCCGACCGCATCCGCATGTGCGAACTGGCTACGCTCGACGCCGAGTCCCTGCGCATCAGCCGCGTCGACGCCGACCGCCCCGGACCCCACTACTCGGTCGATATGGTGCGCCTGTTGCAGGATGAACTGGGCGCCGGCGCCGAGATATTCTTCCTTGTGGGCATGGATAGCCTGCGAGATCTGCCGACGTGGCATGAGCCGCAACAACTATTGACCCATTGCACGGTTGTGGCAATGAGTCGCGCAGGCGTAGAGATCGACTGGCCGGCGCTGGACGCCGCGCTGCCCGGCATCCGCGAGCGCGTCCTCCTCATCGATATGCCGCTGCTCGAAATCTCTGGGACCGACATCCGCGCTCGTGTACTGGACGGCCGGCCCATCCGGTATCAGGTGCCGCGCATGGTCGAGAGCTACATCTATGCGCGCGGCCTATATCGTTCGACCTAACGCCTGAGCGCGTGTTCAACCCGAGAATCGAAACGGCTCGCCTATGCAGGCGAGCCGCTCAGTTTCGGTACAGCCGTCGTTCCTCAACGCAGAAGGGCCTGCGTCGGCGTCTCCTGCGGCGGCTTGACCAACAGATTCAGCATCAACATCGCCGTCTGGAACTGGCGATCCTCGTGCAGACGCACCTCTCGCGCATCCAACTCCTCCAGCAGAATCGAGCTGATCATCTCCACCGACGCGTTCTGTTCGATGGTGACATCCGGCTGAATACCTTCGCCCTTGATCAGAGCATATTCCGGCGTCAGCCAATTGGTCACGCCCAATCGCAACACCGAGCCGTCACTCAGTGAGAAAGGCCGCAACACCGTACCCGTGCCCACTGTCGCCTCGCCGACCAGCTTGGCGCGCCCGTTCTCCTGCAACGCGCCGGCGATGATCTCCGCCGCGCTGGCCGAGCCGGGGTTGATCAGCACCACCATGGGGATTTCCCTGGCCAGTCCCTCACCCTCGGATCGGTAGGTTGTGATCTGCTCCTTGGCGTCCTTCTCGTGCAGAATGATCTTCTGCTCGGGCAGGAACTGGCTGCCCACGCGCAGCGCCTCCTGCAAATAACCGCCCGGATTGTTGCGCAGGTCCAGGATGATGCCCTGCACCGGAGCCTCCTCACTGTCCTCAGCCAGGATCTCCAAAAGCGCAGACTCCAACTCGGCGCTTGTGTCCCCCGCAAACTGCGTCACCTGCAGGTGCACCAAGTCCGTGCCCGGGACCTTCGCCCACAGCACGCTGTCGATGTCGATGCGGCCCCGCTCAATGTCAATATCGACAGGATCTTCCTCTTCTGGATGCAGCACGGTCAGCGTCACGATGGAGCCGGCCGGCCCCCGGATCAATGTAATGACCTCCCACTCCGGCACACCCGAAATGTCCTCGCCGTTGACAGCAAGCACTACATCGCCCGCCAGAATCCCCGCCTCCTCTGCCGGCGAACCGTGGATCGGCGACACGATCTTGAACATGTCCTCCTCTTGGGAGACATACGCGCCGATTCCCTCAAATGACCCCTCCAGCGAGCTTTCCTGCTGCTTGGCCACTTCCGGCGGAAAGAAGACCGTGTGGTTCTCATCGCCCAGCGTATCCAGCATCCCCTGGATGGCGCCATACGTCATCGCCTCGTGGTCGATTTTGTCCTGGTCCACGAAGAATTCCTCGACCAGATCCCAAGTCTCCCAAAAGATGGGAAAGTTCCTGGGCGGGTTGTCCTGCGCAAGGGCGGGGCGCGCCATGTAGCCGGTGACGTTTCCCGCTGCGAAAGAGACAAACATGAGCAGCGCGACGATGGTCGCCAGCAGTGTTCGGTTCGTATATCGATTCATTGTGCGGTTCTCTCAAATTACAAAACGTGCGTCAATGCCGGTGGCGGAACCGGCCCGTGCCCCTCCGTCTGACGAACAGCGGTACTGCATAACTGTTCCCCGCCGCTGGCCTATCTTATCAGAAAGCGGCCGTATTCAGAACTCGCTATGCAGACCTATGGTTCCCCTACCATGACGATCTACCCTATCCACGCGGAACGCTCGACGCGATTCTCGCAGATTTCGGGCCCACAACTTTCACGCCCGTCGCGCCCTATCGAGAGACGGGCCCATGCCAAACGTCGACGCACACAGCCACCCTCTCTCAGGATTGGGCAGACTGAAACGCCTCACTAACGCTAGATTTCCGATCAATTCGGAATCCGCCTACCGCTGTGGTATTATCACGAACAAGCCATGGGCCTGTTACCACAAAGCGCTACGCCACGAGCGCAACATAGTGCGTCTGCGAAAACAATGCGTCTGTGAAGGACGAAAAGGAAATGGCAACACAAACCAACGCACTGATTGAGGAAAGCGTACGTGCGTCCAGGGCAAATATCCCCGACATCGTCATTGGCCGCCTGCCCATCTACCTGCGTACGTTGGAGATTCTGGCGTCGGAGGGACAGGCTGTCGCCTCCAGCCAGGAACTTGGCTATCGACTGGGCATTAGTTCGGCGCAGATCCGCAAGGACCTCAGTCACTTCGGCGAATTCGGCAAGCAGGGGACCGGCTATGACGTGGCCTACCTGCGCAGCGAGCTGGAAAAGATCCTGCAAGTCGATTGCGTGTGGTCGCTGGTGCTCGTGGGCGCCGGTTACCTGGGCCATGCCTTGGCCAGCTACAACGGATTCGAGGATCGTGGCTTCCGCATCGTCGGCGTATTCGACAACGACGACGACAAGATCGGGACCGAAGTCGGAAACGGGCTGGAGGTGGAACCCACCTCCGCCATGCCGCAACGGGTGCGCGATACTTCGTGTCGCATCGGCGTCGTCGCCGTGCCCGCCGGGGCCGCACAGACCGTCGCCGACACGCTGATCAAGGCCGGCATCCGCAGCATCCTCAGCTACGCACCCATCACGCTCAGCGTGCCCGAAGGCGTCCGCGTCGAGTACATCGACCCGGTCGTCCACTTCCAGCACATGACCTTCTATCTGGAAAAAGAGTGCGCGCCGTAGCCTGACGGCTCCACACGCAACTCAGCCGAGTGGCTTCCGGCGCGCCAGGCCTTGGCCGCGCGGATACGGGTCCGGCGTGCGCCGGACTTTCTTGATCAGAATCACAAATCGGCTCTCCTGCAAGAACGGCACCTGAATCGGCGCAAAGCGAGCCACATCACCGCCCAGCATCTCGATGGCCTTGCGCGCCTCGATGTACTCCTCCGCAGCCGACGGTCCCTTGTAGACGACTGCATACCCCTCGCGGCGCACCAGCGGCAACAAATACTCCACCAACGTTTTGAGCGGCGCCACTGCCCGCGCCGTCACCAGGTCATACTGTCCCCGGTGCGCCGTCGTCCGGCCCAGTTCCTCGGCCCGGCCCTGCACCACATGCGAATTCTCCAGGCCCAGCGCGCCGGCCAAGTTCTCCAGAAAGCGCACCTTCTTGCCCGTCCCGTCCATCAGCGTAAGCTTCAACCGTGGGGCGGCGATCTTCAGCGGTACGCCGGGAAATCCGGCCCCCGTACCCACATCCGCCAGATGCAGCCGGCGCTGGGGCGGCAAGGCCTCCCCCAGTTCCTCGACAATGGCCGGCAACGCAGCCACCGAGTCCAGAAAATGCTTCGTCTGCACGCCCTCGTGGTCGGTGATAGCCGTGAGATTGAACTTCTGGTTCCACTGCACCAGTTCGACGGCATACCGCCTGAACTGTTCGAGCTGTGACGGACTCAGTGGAATCCCCAGTTGGCGACAGCCCTCCTCCAGCAGCGGCAACGACAGTTCGCCCCCGTCATCGTCGCGGTCAACGTCGTGGTCAACGCTGGCGTCTGATCTGCTCACAGCATTTGGAGAAGTCGCCTTCGGCATATCGCTCATGCGCCGATTGTACCACGGCAGACTTCGAGACAGGAACGCCGCCCGCCCGCAGACAGACGCCCCAGACATGATGGCTCCTCACCCCATGGCGTCGCCCGAGCACGCGTCCACAAAGTCCGTCAGCGAATATCAGCCAGATCTGTGTTCATCAGCGTCCTGCCTGCCCCTCCTGCATCCCGCCCGCGTCCCATCCCCTTTGCAGTCCGCCTTGACGTCACCGCGCCTGCTGTGCTTTGATTGGGAGCAACAGGCGCAAAGCACATGGGCGCGCCGGCCATCAACGAGTGCACAACAATATCAAGTTGCAGCAAGAGAGAGGACGCGTCATGCCAGGCAAGACATTCAAACAGATCATCGTCACGGGGACGTCCACCGATACCATCGAAGACGCGGTGCAGGGCGCAGTGGCCACCGCCGCGAAGTCCATCCGCCATATGCGCTGGTTCGAAGTCATCGAGACGCGCGGCGCACTCAGCGACGGGGCCGTCGCCGAATGGCAAGTCACTGTCAAGATCGGGTTTGTCGTCGAGGAGTAGCGGCCCGAGGGGCGCCTAATCGGATAGACAAGGCCGGCACACGCATATGCCGCGTGCCGGCCTTCGTATCTATCGTCTCAAGAGTATTGTCTCAAGCTTACATGCACCCACCGGACGCAAAGAGGCCAGTCAGGTGGATCGGACAGGATTCGAACCTGTAACCAAAGAGTTATGAGCCCTCTGCTCTGCCGTTGAGCTACCGATCCAAACGGCCCCGCAACCGGGGGCCGTCACAGAGCGGGCGGCGGGAATCGAACCCGCATGATTGGCTTGGAAGGCCAAGGCTTTACCATTAAGCTACGCCCGCAAGAAGCGGCTGCGCCCTGCTGCGAAGTCAACAGCCGTCTTCCAGTCGGGGAGATAGGATTTGAACCTACGACCCCAGCGTCCCAAACGCTGTGCGCTGCCAGACTGCGCTACTCCCCGGTCCCAACATTGTATCGAAAAGCCCACCCGCGGTCAAACTTCGCCGAAGTCAATGTCGAAGTCAACACGCGCCAAGCTGTGCGGTCACTGTATTCCGGCATACTGCATCGAACCCGCGACCTGGCCTAAAACTCTACCGAAAAGCGCTCGCTGACGCACGGCACGGGCCGAATACGTGGCGTGTATCATCATGGCCCGACCATATGACACAGCCGCATCTACGCAACCAACCACGGAGGAAACGCACATTGAAGCTGACAGTCTTTGGGGCCACCGGCGGCGCCGGACAAGAAGTCGTCAAGCAGGCCCTGGCCGGCGGACACGAGGTCACCGCCTACGTGCGCACACCGTCGAAACTCACGATTCAGAATGACGCCCTCACCGTCGTACAGGGCGATCTCGACGACGAAACCAAGCTGCGCGAAGCCATCGCCGGCGCAGACGCCGTCATCAGCGCCCTCGGTCCCACCAGCAACACGCCCGAACGCCCCCTGACCGCAGGCATGCAGAATATCGTCGCCGCCATGGACGCGCAGGGCGTCTCGCGCCTCATCGCCGCCACCGGAGCCGGTGTAGCCGACCCCAACGACACGCCGGGTCTCATCCACAAAGCCATCGGTCTCGCCCTGCGCGTCTCTGCCAAGCACGTCCTTGAAGACAGCATGGGCATGGTCGAGGTCATTCGCACGAGCGACCTGGAGTGGACGCTGGCCCGGGCGCCCCGCCTGAACGACAAACCGGCCACGGGGCAGATCAAAGTCGGCTACGTGGGAAAAGGACCGGGCACCCAACTCTCGCGCGGCAGACTTCGCCCGCTTCATGCTCGATCAGTTGGAGTCGGATGAATGGGTGCGCAAGGCGCCGATGCTGAGCAACTAGCTGCCGCAGAGACTCGCCGCCGGCCCCGGCCAAACGTCATAGAGAGTCTGGAAAGAAGCGAACATCTGCCACGCTGGATAGCGTGGCCGGCCCGACACTGTCCGGCCACGCCATGGCTCGCGCCAGCAATCGGCGCAGGCGGACAGATGCAGGCATTCCATTGATCGACCAATCGTGAAGCGCGCCAGACTGCGCCTTCTCCATGCCAATGCTGAGCAAGATCGCCAGCCACCAAAGCGGGAATATGCCCAGATAGAGGCGAATTCGCTCGACTAGCCAAGCGTCCTGCTGTCGCCGTTCTTCGAGATAGGGATCGAGGAAGTGTCTCCACTCCCCTGCGGGTACCAGGTCCTCCTGATTTGGGTGCGAAATCATGTCTGCGACGTCGCGCGCCGGATCGCGCAGCCCGCAATCCTCCCAGTCGACCAGGCCCAGCCGGTTGTCGGGGCGCCGGATGACGCTGGCGAACCGCGGGTCCGCTTTGCAGAAACAGATAGCAGGCGTCAGCGCCATAAGCTCGTTGGCCGTCTCTCTTGTTTGCCCGACAAGGCGCAGGCATTCTTCCGCCGCGTCCGAGGCCGATGGGTGATTGCGTGACGTCCACTGCGCATAGGCGCGAAGCTTGTCCTCGATGCCGGCCACCGTTTCAGGCAGCGGCTTGGTGTGGCCCCGCGAGGCCCACATGCCTTCGCTCGGCGCCTCATGCATCTTGAGCCAGACTTGTGCAAGCTGTTCCAGTTCGGCGGGAGAGGACCGCCTCCGGTTCCACATCTTGCCGTCCATGTACTCGTAGATCACGATGGGCGCCAGATCGGGATCGAAGAATACCGGGCGCGGGACAATATCGAACGGCTCAAGCCGCACGAGCGCCTCGTATTCGCGCACGGGCGATTCGAGCCATTCTTCTGGTTTTAGGAATTCCTTGGCGATGAGGCGCCGGCCGTCGACGCGGACGTCAAATAGGCGATTGCTCTGATGCGGAAGCGCTGGGCGCTCCGAAACCTGGACATGGCCGGGTGGTCTGCCCGTCGCTCTAGCGATCGCCACCTCCAGATGTTTGCTCATCTCGGCAAACTGTCCGGCAGCCCTCGTGCGGCGGAAGAACGTACGGCTGCGCCGCCTACTCCCCATTCTTCTTCCGGCGCAAAGCCGATGCCGCCGACAGCGCCGCCAACCCCGTTCCAAACAGAATCACCGTAATTGGCTCCGGAATTTCCGCCGGCGGAATCGGCACAGGTGTCGGCGTCAGTTCTTGCGCAAAAAGAGACGCAGCCGGCTGTCCTCCCAAGAGAAGGGCAAGCCATATCAACGTAATGAGTGCTTTGCGACACAATACCAGGCAGGCGTTCATGACGCATCCTCCCTGTGTCCACCCTCCTCGTACGATTGCTATCATTGTATATACGGCCAACAGCGCGCATAAGTTGCTAAGTTGGCCGAAATCGGCGGGATCACACCTCCAGTTGCGTCTTCACCACACTGATCACCTGCGCAAGTTCCACCGGGTTAATCCCGTAGGGCCTCGCTTCTTCTGTGACCTTGCCCTCCGCGTCCACGGTCGCCTTGTATACCTCGGCCGCGTGCCGCAGATACTCCGTCACGATGCTCTGCAGCGCCTGATACTTGCTGATCGCAAGCAATTGCGCTGCATCGGGAAATTCCTCGTCCAGCCAATCCAACTCGCCCGTCATCATCTCCTCCTCTAGCTTGGAAACAAGACCAGCCCTACCTGTGAACACACCATACGACGTGACGTCCGCTGCGCATGAGTGGCGCGCAGCTCGATCCTCTCAAGCCACAGCTCCGTCCGGAAGCAGAATCCCTACGGCAACCATTGCAAGCCGTGTTCCTGCCACGCGTCCATCGAACCGGAGATCGTGAACAGCGCCTGCGCCTCACCGCCGCCACTGGGCATCGCATACACTGCCCAGCTACCGGAACGGTTGCTTGCGAACGCCACCCAGTTGCCGTCCGGGCTCACCACCGGCAACCCATCGATCGCCCCATTCTCCGTCAACCGGGTCACCTCACCGCCGCCCGCGCCTACGCGATAGATCTCCGGGTTGCCGTCACGCCCATTGCTCATAAACGCCACAAACGAACCGTTGGGCGCCCAATCCGGACGATCGTCCGCCGGCGCTGTCGTTAGGGGACGGCCATCGCCGCCGCCGCCGTTCATCACCCAGATGCCGCACTGATTTCCGCTCTGGTCACAGCCGCGATATGCGATCTTGTCTTCGGCACGGCTCCAGGCAGGCGAGTCGCCGTAGGCCAACACATCCGCCTCGCTGCCCACGTCCGCCCACAGCGAATACACGCGCCAAAGACGATCGCCCTCGCGGTTTGACGCAAAGGCGATGCGATTGCCCTCGCCGTTCCAGCTTGGCCGCACATCCTCGCCAAACGTCGTGAAGCGCAACTCCAGCCCGGAGGCCGGGTCAAGCGCCGTCAGCCCGCGCATATCCCCGCGCAGATTGCGATAGACTACGCGCTGCCCATCCGGGCGGAACGCGGCCTGCGCCGCGTCCTCCACCAACAGCGCCGCCGGCGTATTGCTGCCCAGCTCCTTGACATACACATTGGTGCGCCCCGAAACCGGGTCGGTCGCCGAGTAGAGAATTCGGCCAGACAGGGCCGTTTCCGGTGCAGCAGGCGGGCGCTTCGACTGGAGCCGCCTCGGCAGCCTCGGTTTCGGCCCCAGGTTCGGCCACCGGTTCGTCGACCGGCTCTGTGACCGTGGCCTCCTCGCCTTGCAGGGCAGCCTGCGGAGTCGACGCCGCGGCCAGCGCGTCATCCGCCGCCGGTTCCTCCAACAGCTCGCAGCGCTCCTCCAGGTTGTCACGCCGGCTGATGGTCTCAGCCGAAGCCTCGATCGCCACCGCGGACCGGTAGTTCTCCGCCGCGTCGCACCACTGCTTCTCTTCGGCCAGGCTGTCACCATACGCCAGCAGGGACTGCTGCAGGCGCGCCCGCACATCCCGATAATCGGGATCGCGGACATACAGATCCTCTAGCAGGGCGATCGCACGCTCCCAATCCACGCCCGAATACGTCAGCACATCCAGATACTTGGCCGCCAGATCGCGGCGCATCGCGCAACGCCGTCTCATCCGGATGCAGCGCAATTGCCTTGTCCACGTAGCCAAGCGCCCGCTCCAGATCGCCTTCCTGATCCATCTCCGCAGCCAAGTTCACGTACAAATCGTAGAGGGCGTCCTTCACCTCACCGCTACGAAAGCCCGGTGCGGTACTCTGCAATCGCAAC
This sequence comes from uncultured Chloroflexia bacterium, assembly GCA_963752485.1. Taxonomy (GTDB): domain Bacteria; phylum Chloroflexota; class Anaerolineae; order Caldilineales; family Caldilineaceae; genus JASGTU01. Next base: position 187,191 of record CAVVYP010000001.1, on the reverse strand, counting down.
AGCGCATCCTCCGCGTCCGGCCACTCGCCCGCCGCAGACGCAGTGCGCGCCTCTTCCCACAACGCCTCCTCCGGTGACAGCCCCGCCGACGTAGCCGTGGGCAACGAAGTGGAAGCATCCGCTGCAGCCGCGCTCTCCGCGGCCGGCGCCTCCGCCTGTGCCGCGGGCTGCACATCCGGCCCCGCAGGCGCTCCCTGTACGAGATTCAATGGCGCGCCCCCCGAAGAGGCCAGTTCGAGAAGATTCTCAATACCGGTCACTGCGGCGGTATTGCCCGGGTCCAGCACCAGCACGCGCTGATACTCGGCCAGCGCCTCTTCCAACCGGCCTTCAGTACGGTAGTCCATAGCCCGCTGGATGGCGATGCCGACCTGTTGCCGGCGTTGCGCCTCCACCTGCCGCTGTCCCGCCTGTATGCCCAGCACCAGCGCCAGCACGATCAGCGCCGCCGCCAGCACCGTCACGGGCGCAATCACCCACAACAGCCAGGCTGGAAACAGACCTTCCGAGGAATTGTCGTCCATCATGGCGAGCCAGTCTCGGCCGCGAGCACAACGCTACCGTCGCCGTCCTGCAACGAAATCGTCAACCCATGTGCGCCCGCGTCGTCAAGCGTTATCTCACCCAAATCGATCTCCACTGTCACCGCCGCCCCGGCGGACGCTGCCAGCTCGCGCCGGGCAATCTCCCGCCCGTTCTGCGCGGTAACGACCACATCACCCACAAATGGCTCGCTGGGATAGAAGCCGACCGAAAGCACATCTTCATCCATACGCCACGAGAGCGCGCCCTCCTCCTCCGCCGTTGCGAACTGACCTATCCCTGTCACCGGATACCACCGCTCAGTCCAGCTCACCGACGCGTCCGCGTCCAATCGCGCGCGATCCGAAAACGTAGGCGCCAGTCCGCCGTGCAGCTCCACATACGCCGACCCATCATCGGTGTAGTAGTCACTCGCCAGCGCATCGTTCCAGCCCAGACCAAAGACCTTGCTGCCCCGCGCCACGCCCGCCGGATAGACCCGCACCACGCCCACATCGGAAGCAGGTTCATACACGCCCGCGAACGGCCCGTGCGCCGCGGGGAACTCAAAGAAGCCCAAGTACTGGTCCCACTCGCCTAGCCGGCTGAAATCCCGCATGCGATACGCGCGGCCATGAGATCACGCTATCCGGCCCGGGCAGCCGCTCATCGCCCGTGCTGTGGATGCGTACGGCCTCCCCCGGCAGGACGAAACGCAGCCCCGGGCTCGGGTGGTTCCCCGTCCCCGGCGCAAGCATTGCGTTATGCCAGTAGTCAAAGTCCAACGGTGCGTCGCTGTTGTTCCAAATATTCGGCTCGATCTCAAAATACGCTGCGTCGGGCGGCAAGATTACGTCAATCGTCGCGGCCAACAGACGCCCGTCCTGCGGCGTCGACAGCCGCGCCACGGCCGCACCGTCCTCGTCATGAAACGTCTGCACGTCCCACGACGTTCCCCAGTCATACCCGTGTTCCACCACCGGCAGATTCCACTCCAGCCCGCCCAAAGCCTCCCATCCGATCTGATTGGCCGGGCCCCACGGCGAAGGCTTCACCACCGGGTTCTGATAGAACATCACATGGCCTGTCGGCTTGTGCACGACCTGCCAGATGCGACCGCCCAGTTCCGGCAAAATCAGCACGCGCAAGAACTCGTTCTCCAGCACAACCAGCCCATAGAGGCGATTCGCCGGCGCCGGGTCGTCCAAGAGAAAGCGTTCGCGGTCGAAACTCACGTACGGCCAGTCATATGCTGCGTCGACCTGCACCGACTGATACGCCTCCGTCGGGTACGTCGGCAATGTCGTCGCGAACGGATAGATCACCGCCTGCGCCTCTCCGGAAGTTTCCTCGCCTGCGCGGAGTGGTCGATGTTGCCTCTCCGGCCGATCTCTGCGCGCGACCGACGCCGCGATCCCGGTCAGTTCATCCAGACTCTGGCCAAGTGCAATGTCCGTCGCATACGCGCAGCCTGCCGTCGCCGCCAACAGCGCGAACGCCAGCGAAAACGCCAACGCTCCGGCTCTGCGCACGCGTTGCCGCCACCCATCACAAGAGAAGCCGGGCGATGCGGCTCCGTCAACATGCGTTCGATTCATGCGCGGCATTATACCTGCTATCGTTTGCGGGCATGAAAACAATTCTGCCATCACGCTTCGTGCGCGTGATGGCGATTCACGCCCCTGCCGGCGCCAACGTCCGGTGGAGGACAAGGATTCGCCTCACCCTACACGTTCTGCGACGATCCCGGCGTCAAAAAGAGTACGCCGGCGACGGTCGCCGGCGCACTTGGTTCCACTTGCCTGCTGCGAGCGGGTTCTATACAGCCGCCTTCTCCTGCAGGCCCGCCGCCTGGCGCAACGTCTCCGCCATCTCCGTGGTCTCCCACGGCAGGTCGATATCGTCGCGGCCAAAATGACCGTACGCCGCTGTCTGGCGATAGATCGGCCGGCGCAGGTCCAGATCACGAATGATCGCGCCCGGACGCAGATCGAAATGCTCCTCGATCAACGCGACGATCTTCTCGTCGCTGATTTTGCCTGTGCCGAATGTTTCCACGTTGATGCTGAGCGGCTCGCGCCACGCCGATGGCATAGGCGATCTGAATCTCGCAGCGGTCGGCGATCCCCGCGGCCACGATGTTCTTGGCGACCCAGCGTGCCGCATAGGCTGCGCTGCGATCCACCTTGGTATAGTCCTTGCCGCTGAACGCGCCGCCGCCGTGCCGTCCCATGCCGCCGTACGTGTCCACGATCAGCTTGCGACCGGTCAGCCCCGCGTCGCCCATCGGCCCGCCGACGGCAAAGCGGCCCGTCGGATTCGTGTAGATCAGCATCTTGTCGTCCACCAGTTCCGCGGGCAGCACCGGCGTGATCACGTACTCGATCAGGTCGCGCCGAATCTGCTCCTGGGAGACCTCCGGGTCATGCTGCGTGCTGACCAGCACCGTATGAATGCGCTTCGGCTGGCCGAATGCGTACTCCACCGTCACCTGCGTCTTGCCGTCTGGCCGCAACCAAGGCAGTGTACCGTCCTTGCGCACCTCGGCGAGTCGACGCGCCAGCTTGTGCGCCAGATAGATGGGCATGGGCATGAGCGTCGGCGTCTCGTTGCAGGCAAAGCCGAACATCATGCCCTGATCGCCCGCGCCGATGGCCTCGACCGGGTCATCGCTGCCCATCGCGCCCTCTTTGGCCTCCAACGCCTTGTTCACGCCCAGCGCGATATCTGGGCTCTGCGCAGCGATAGCCACCTGCACGGCGCAGGTGTTGCCGTCGAAACCCTTGCGGCTATCGTCAAAGCCGATATCGTTGATCACCTCTCGCACGAGCTGATCATAGTTGACCTTGGCTGACGGACGTGATCTCACCCAACAGCATCACGAATCCGGTCTTCACCGCCGTCTCCAGCGCCACCCGCGAATAGGGGTCGCCGGCCAGATGCGCGTCCACTATCGCATCGCTGATCGCATCGCAAATCTTGTCGGGATGTCCCTCCGTCACGGATTCGCTCGTGAACAGAAGCCGGGGCGATGTCATAAAACTCGTCATATCACATTCTCCTCAGTTCCTTGACCGCACGGGCAGCCCCACCGCTGCGCGTCAATCTTCGCCCTGGAAGCGCGACGGTAGCGGTCTGCCGCCGAATCGAGCCTAGTGCCCTGTCCCCAGACTCCATGCGTTCAGATAGGCTTCCTGTTCATCCGTCAGCGTGTCGATCTCCACACCCATCGCCTTGAGCTTGAGCGCAGCGATCTCCTCGTCAATTGCCAACGGCACATCGTGTACACTATTGTCCATCTCATCCCCGTGCGTCAGCAAATATTCCGCGGACAGCGCCTGGTTGGCGAAGCTCATGTCCATCACCGCGCTGGGATGGCCCTCCGCCGCGGCCAGGTTGACCAGCCGTCCTTCGCCCGCCACGTAGAGCCGCCGTCCGTCCTCCAGCGTGTACTCGTCCAGCGAGTCGCGCACCCGCGTCACCTTGGCGGCCGATCTCGTTCAGCGCCTTCATGTTGATCTCCACGTCGAAGTGGCCGCTGTTCGCCAGGATGGCGCCGTCGCGCATGACGTCGAAGTGGTGCGTATCGAAGACGTGAATATCGCCCGTCGCACTGCAGAAGATGTGACCCTCCTTGGCGGCCTCGGCCATGGGCATGACGCGGAACCCGTCCATCACCGCCTCCAGCGCGCGCAGCGGGATCGACCTCCGTGACGATCACGTTGGCGCCCATGCCCTTGGCGCGCATGGCGATGCCCTTGCTGCACCAACCGTACCCGCCGACCACGAAGTTCTTGCCCGCCAGCAACACGTTCGTGGCGCGGATGATGCCGTCGATGGTGCTCTGGCCCGTGCCATAGCGGTTGTCGAAGAAGTGCTTGGTCATGGCGTCGTTGACGGCGATGACCGGGAACTCGAGCTTGCCTGCCGCCGCCATGGCGCGCAGCCGGATCACGCCCGTGGTCGTCTCCTCGGTGCCGCCGACGACGTTCTCCAGCAGGTCACTGCGATTTACGTGCAGCATAGCCACCAAGTCCATGCCGTCGTCCATGGTGATGTGCGGCTTGATATCGAGCACGCTATTGAGGTGGCTGTTGTACTGTTCGGTCGATTCGCCCTTGATGGCGTAGACCGGCATCTCATAATAGGCCACCAGGGCCGCGGCGATGTCGTCCTGCGTGCTCAGCGGGTTGCTGGCGCACAGAGCCGCCTCCGCACCGCCCGCCAAGCAGGATGCGCATCAAGTTCGCCGTCTCCGACGTCACATGCATGGCCGCGCCGATGCGAATGCCCTTGAACGGCTGCTCCTTGCGGAAGCGCTCTTCCAGCAGGTCCAGCACAGGCATTTCCTTGGCCGCCCACTGCATCCGGAACCGGCCCTTCTCCGCCAGCCCCATATCCGCCACATCGTATTGTTTCTCTTGCACTGCATCAGTCATAAAGCGTAGACGCTCCTTATCCCATATTCCGTGACGAATTCCGTCACACAATCTCGCAATGTCGATTTCCCGCCTGAAAATCCCATAAAGTCCCGCTCCTAAGCCTGGCCAAGTCAATCCCGCTTCCGTGGGAATCCACTTAGCAACAACTCCGCCCGGTACGCACCGAACTACCTCCTTCGACCAGGCCCCTCCAAATACGGGCAGTACACCTCAAACCCCTGTTTCTCGTACAATCGCCATGCCCCAACATTGCGCTCGTCCACGTTCAGCACAATGTTGGTCACGCCGCCGCGGATCAGCTTCTTCACGATCGCACACAGCACCATCGCGCCGAGTCCCTTTCCGCGATGCTCCGGGTGCGTATACATATTGCCGATACCGGCCACGCCCGCGCCCCAGTCCACCACGTGCGTCCCGCCCACAGCCAACAGCCGGCCCCTCTCATCCGCCACGCCGAAAAACGTCCCGTCCTCCGCCTGGTACGGGGCAAACGCATCCGGCGTAAAATCCCCACCCTGCGCATGCAGCTCGCGAATACGCGCGCTGATCCCCCGCGTCCAGCGCTCGCAGCTCATGACCGGCCGGCAGCGGTATCTCCTTTGTGGCCTGCGCCGGGTCGCCAAGCCGCATGCGCCACATGGGACGAATGTCCGCCGAGAAGTCATACACGTGACTTGCTACGGCGTAATGCTCCGCGCGCAGAGTCATGTACACGCTGTCCGGCAGGGTGGCCTTCTCAAGCGCGTGGGCCACGGCATCCACATCGCCCACGGCAAACAGCGCGGGCGGCGACAACCTCGTGAACAACATCGTCAGCCCCGCGCCCTGCGCGCCTTCGCCGAACTGCCACTGGGTATAGGGCGCATGCTCCGGCTGCAAGTCGGCAATTGCGTAAGCCGCCCACACCGGGTCCGCATCCAGAAGGTCGCGAATCCGGCTGTCGGCTGCAGCAGCCGTCCCCTCCACATGTACGCTCCCGATAGCCCCCAACACCACGCTAGACCGTCTCCCGGCCACCGGCCTGGCTCGCGAGCGGCTCCAACGCCGGCTCCTGGCCGAAGACTGACTCATAGCGCGTCAAGAACTCTGTCACCGTAAAACGGTGCGCCGTCGTGCCCGTGTTCTCCAGCGCATACGCGCTGCACAACGAACCCACGCGTCCGCACACCTCCCATGGCAGCCCCGCCGACCTCGCCGCAAAGAACCCGCCACGATATGCGTCGCCGGCCCCCGTCGGGTCGTCGATGCGCAGGGGAGGCGCAGTCGCAATGCGAATCTCGACGCCCTCCGTATAGATCACGCTACCCTTGCTGCCCAGAGTCAGTACCAGCGCATCCACCGCATCGATCAACTCCGCCTGCGTCCATCCCGTCTTGTTCAGGATCATCGCCAGCTCATACTCGTTGCACATCAGATACGCCGCCCCCGGAATGCTCTCACGCAGCCCGTCTCCGTCCAGACGCGCAAGCTGCTGGCTAGGGTCAAACGCAAACGGGATCGCCAACCGTTTGCACTCCGCCGCGTAATTCAGCATCGCTTCCGGGTCATTCGGGCTGATCAGCACCAGGTCCGCACCGCCAAGCTGCCGGCTCGCCAGCGAATAGCCGCTGGCATACCCCATCGCCCCCGTGTAGAAGTTGGCGATTTGGTTCTGGTCCAGGTCCGTACTTACGAAAAACGTAGCCGTCAGTTCGTCCGGAATCTCGATGATCTGGTCTGTGCGCAGCCCCTGCTCCTCCAACCACGTACGATAGTCGGTGAAGTCGTTGCCCACCGTCGCCAGGATGACCGGATCCCCGCCCAGTAGCTTCATCGTGTAGGCCACGTTCGCGGCTACTCCACCCCGCTCACGCCGCATCGACTCCGCCAAAAAGCTCACGCTCAAGCTGTCGAGCTGGTCCGGCAAAATGTGGTCCCGAAATCGCCCAGGAAAACGCATCAGATAGTCGTACGCTACCGAGCCCGTAATCACAAATTCCATCAAGGTTCCGTCCGTTTCCTGATTCGCTCCCTGTCCGTGGATCAAGGCGCCTGCCTCACAGCATCATCTAGCAACTGTGAATCCATCTCCCGGTCGCCCTTTACGCATCCCCCACACCGAGCCACTGCACCAAACCCGGCGGCGGACGGTGAATCTCCAACTGTTCTAGTAACGCCGTAGCTTCCGACTCCGTCACCAGCAGGTCCCGATGCTGCGCACGGATGAAGCCCGCATCGATCCCGTTCTCCACCCACTGCATCAGCGGGTCAAAATACCCCGCGACGTTCAACAGCCCCACCGGCTTGCTGTGGATACCGATTTGCCCCCACGTCACCATCTCAAACAACTCGTCCATCGTGCCGAACCCACCCGGCAACGCCATGAACGCATCCGCCAGAGACGCCATGAGCGCCTTGCGCTCGTGCATCGTCTCTACCACGATCAGCTCTCCGATCCGGTCGCCCATAATTTCCCGGCCCGTCAGCGATTCCGGAATCACGCCCACCACACTACTGCCGGCCTCCTGCGCCGCACGCGCCAGCGCGCCCATCAGACCCACGCTTCCGCCGCCATACACGAGTCCCAGCCGGCGCCTGCCCAGCTCCCGACCCACCTCGACGGCCGCCTCTACGTACGCGGGTTGGCTGCCCATGCTGGCCCCGCAGAAGACGCACACGCTGCCCAGCTCCTTCATGCCGAGCGACCCTCGCGCTGCCGCTGCCTGTTCATTGCGCACACGCACCTCCGCCGCCTCTCTCGCCCGGCGCAGGCTTTCCCCAAACGGCGGATAGCACACGCCTTCCTCCGTAACGATCCCCGTCAAATACCGGTGGGGCGTCACGTCGAACGCCGGATTGTAGACCGGCACGCCTGCCGGCGCAATCGACTGCACGCCGATCTCCGTCACCTCTTCCGGCCCCCGCTCCTCAATCGGAATCTCGTCCCCCGAAGCTAGCGACAGGTCAATCGTGCTCGTCGGCACGACGGCGTAGACCGGAATTCCGTTCTCCTTGGCGACCACGCCTAGCTTGTACGTGCCGATCTTGTTGGCTACGTCACCGTTCCCCGCCACGCGGTCTGCGCCAAACAGCACGACGTCGACCTGCCCTGTGCGCATGAGATGGCCCGCCGCGTTGTCCGCAATCAGGTGCATCGGCACCTCCGCGCGCATCAACTCCCATGCCGTCAGCCGTGCGCCCTGTAAACGCGGTCGCGTCTCGTCCACCCACACGTGGATATCCTTGCCCTGTTCATGACACGCATAGATTACGCCCAGCGCCGTGCCAAAGTCCACGGTCGCCAGCGCCCCCGTGTTGCAGTGGTGCAGAATGTTCGCACCCGCGGGCACCACTTCTGCGCCGTTGTAGCCCATACGCCGGTTGATGGCCACGTCCTGGTCGGCCAGCGCGTTCGCCTCGGCGAGCAGAATGCTGCGCATGTCTTTGGCATCGGCCACGCCCGGCTGCTCCGCCAGCGACAGCAGCCGAGAGGTCGCCCAGGAAAGGTTGACGGCCGTGGGGCGCGCTGCGTCCAAAACCGTCTTCGCCGCACGCAGATCGGCCAGCAGACCGTCACGGTTCTGTGCCTGGCTGTTGTACGCCGCGAGCGCCATGCCGTACGCCGCGGTTGCGCCGATGGCCGGCGCGCCGCGCACATACATCTCGCGGATGCTTGCGGCCACGCCGTCCACCGTGTCGAACTCGGCGATGACGAACTCGCCGGGTAGCAGGCGCTGGTCGATCATCTTCACCTTGTCGTCTTCCCAAAATACGGTGCGCATAGCGCTGCGCTCCAATTAAAAAAGCCTCTCGGCACGGGCCAAGAGGGAAGGTACGACTGCTGAACCAATGTGAAACGGCACACTACGGCCATTTCGTGCTCAGGCACCCACTTGGCGGTGTATTGCTGCACACCGTTCGTACCGGTGTCCGCAACGCTATATGCGCGGCGGGCACGGCAGTGACGGCGTGACAGGCAACCGGAAACCGGGACTCCAGTGGGTTGCCGGGGACGAATCCCCTATTTGAGCAGCACGAAAATTCAATTGTGGACGGCAACAGCCGTCAGAATTGGAAGCCTAGCATGCCTCACGACTTGTGTCAAAACCGATGCGGCTATCCAATGACCTGGGTTGCGGGAAGCTGACCAGCTCTGCCAGCGTCTCGTCCAGGTCTCTTTGTTCACCCGCCTGGACGCGCATGGCGAAGAGGCTCGGTGCGATCTGCTTTCTGAGCGCGAATAGTGAGCGCTTAGATTTCGCGCGTTGCGCGTATGCGGTAAAGGGGTGTTTGACGACCAAGGCCAGCAGTTCGACGGCTTCTTCGATGCGGCCCTCCAGAGCCGCCACCTCCGCCAAGCCGGCGATGCCCTCGCTCTTCTCCCAGGCTGCGCATATCCCGGTCGCCAGCGCTTTGCGGAACCACTCATCGGCTTTGGCGGCATTGTCCTCTGCCAGCATGGCCCAGCCTAATCCATGCCATGCAGCGATCATGTACGCTGATTCTTCAGCTCCGTGAATTTGCATCTCGCGAATCGCGATGTGAAATCGTGAAATGGCTGCCTTCGTATCGCCTTCTGCCAATTCGACGCGACCAAACAGTGTAATTGAATCGATCAGGCGAACGAAGCGTGTGCGTTTCCAGATCTCAATGCCGAGGCTGAGATAGCGACGACTTTCTTTGGTATCGCCGAGCGCAGCTCGAACATCGCCCATGGCAAGATACGCCATGCCGATCCACACTCGCGAATTCCATTCTTGGCTACGTCGCAGCGCCTCTTGCGCCAAGTCCTGCGCCTGAGCATGCGCTCCCGTCATCACCAGTAAGCGTGACAGCTGTGCGCAGTGCTCAGCTCTGTCACGCTTCTCCCCGATCGTGTCGGCAATCGCTATACTCTCTCGCCACTTCTTTTCTGCTTCATCATATAGTCCGAGATAGAAGCTGGCATATGCGATCGCAGCCAGTGCATGCGCCTGAAATACGGCCTGACTTACTCTTGCTTCGAGTCGAAAGTATACAAAACCCTTGTCTTGAGACAGGGACAGCGCTTCGTAGCCGTGTTTGCGGGAGGCCTTATACTCACCCAAGTGCCACATCTGAACACAACGTTCAAAGACAACCCGGTATTGATTGAAGAGTCTTTGTGGCCCCGGCGGCATCTTCTTGGTAAGAAGATCCAGCTGGTCAATATGTTCGCCCGCCGCCTGAAACCGGCCAAGGTTGCTTGCAATCGGAATCTGCCAATTGCGGATCCTCGCCAGCCTCTCGATTGTCACATGTTTGAGTTCCGAATCGCCATCTGGTCCATCGAGTTGGTTATCTAGGACTTCGGCTGCATTACTCAGGTACTGATAGGTAGGATCAAGCCAACCTAACATAAAACAGGCCAATCGAAGGGAGTTGGCCAATGAATTGACTGCGGCTAAATGTGTGCACTTCACTGCCCAGATAAGAGCCGCGCCCAAATTATGATATTCCAATTCCAAGTTTCGAACATAGATGTCATCGGGTTCTGACTTGGGATCCGGTTCCCGTATCATCGATACGTAGTTGTCACAGTGCCGGCGTCGTACGTCGGTAGGCATTTCACCAGTCGCGGACTCATGCTCGGCCTCGAGTCTGCCCTCGCAGTACTGGCGCACGAGTTCGTGCATGTCGTAGCGCCCATTCGGCTCGCAGACGGAGCCACGAGCTGTCGACCATTGCGGCCAGTTCAGCCAGCCCCGCGCCCGTGACGGCCTCGGCCGCCTCGCGCGTGCAACCGCCGCGGAAGACTGACATTTGGCGCAGGACGCTGCGTTCCTTTGGCTCCAACATCGCCCACGACTGGTCGAAGACAGCGGTCATGCTGCGGTGGCGCGCCGGAACATCGCGCAGGGATGTGCTGAGGATGCTCTGACCGCGCGGAAGTTCGCCGCCTACCTCCTCCAATGGCAGCAAACGCGTCCACGCCGCTGCCAACTCGATCCCCAGGGGCATGCCCTCCAGCGTTCGGCAAATATCTGCAATGGCGGTAACATCCGACGGCGAGGGCTGCCAGCCGGGCAGTACGCGGCGCACGCAGTCGAGGAAAAGGCGCGTGGAGTCCCAGCCCTGGAGGTTTGCGGGGACCTCATCCTGAGCCGGATACGCAAGTCCGTCCAACGGCTCAAGCCACTCGTCGCGCAGGTTGAGGCGCTGGCGAGACGTGACGAGAATCTTGAACGCCGGCGCACAGCGCAGCAGGTCGGGTAGCAGGCCGGCGCCCTCGAGTAGGTGCTCGATACTGTCCAGTACGAGCAACAACTGCTTGCCCTGCAGCCATTCACAGAGACGCCTCCGGGCATTGGCATCGCCGTATTCATCCGGGGCCACTGCGTGAAGGATCGAGGACGCCAGCAGGTCGGGCGGACCGACTGGCGTCAGGTCAACGAAGCAGACGCCATCCGAAAAGCGACCGCGTTGCTGCTGGGCAGCTTGGATGGCCAGCCGCGTCTTGCCTATGCCGCCCGGCCCTATGATGGTAAGCAGTCTGCAATGGGGATCGGCCAGACGGCGTCCGATCTGCGCCAGATCCCGAGTGCGACCCACGAAAGGCGTGAGTTGCTTGGGCAGGTTGTATTGTCGTTGCCCATCGGTCTCCACGATGGCCACTCGGTCTGTTGCTCGTATAGACACCTTGCCGGACCGTATATGCTCGAATAGTGTTGTGGTCTCCGGCTCCGGCGGAACGTCCAGTTCGGCGGCCAGCGCCCGCCCACACGCTTTGTACTGGCGGATGGCGGCAGAGCGGTCGCCAGCGAGCGGGCGTGCAGCTGCATCAGCGTACGATGGGCAGGCTCGTGCAGCGGGTCCAGCTCCAGCCAGCGTCGGGCATACGCGATTGCCTCGGCATAGTCACCGGTTCGCGCCAGACACTGCGTCAACTGTTGCAGCGCGTGCCCATACTCACGGCGCAGGCTCTCGGCCTCGTTCACCTGCCAGATGCCGAACTCCGGCGCATCCACTAGCGAGAAGCCGGCCAGGAAGTCGTCCTTGTAGAGCTCAACTGCAGCCACAAGCGGCGGCATGATAGGTCGGACAATGCTCGTCCTTACGGCGGTATTCATCTAGATGCGCGTGAAAGAACACCACGTCGATCCAGAGGGCGGTCTGCGGCGGAAGCGCCACGTGTTCGTGGTCTATGTCGAGCCACTCAGCTTCAAGCTTACGGTTGACGTTGGAGAGGGAGCGGCGCAAGCTGCCGCGGGCGGAGGTCTGGTCGTAGCCCGGCCAGAGGAGTGCGGCCAGGCTGTCCCGGCTATGTGCGCGCTGGGTCACGGCGAGGTAGGCCAGCAGAGCGATCTCTTTGCGGCGGCGCAGCTCAACGGGCGCGCCGTCCCGGGTGACTTGGGGAAATCCAAAGAAGTGAAGCGCAAGGCCGGCCATCGCATACCTCCATTCGGCTGCCACTTCCATTATAGCGGGAAGAGACGCCGACTTCTACCCCGAATGATGCACTACAGCAATGCTCAATTTGGCCTAGAACGGCTCGCGCCAGAGGCGCGAACGCCGGCGAAATCGGCAAAGCGGCTGCATTTCGGCCAGATGTCGGGCACCAAAGCGGGTAGATTAGGCCAGAAATCGATGATCGTCCTGGTATTTCGAGCTGATTTCGCACTGGCTGCCAGCCCAAATGGCCAAAATGAGATTTGCTGGATGCATTAGCCCCGGTTTGCTGCTCAGCTGATGCGTCTTGAGAAGGATATCCTATTTTTTCGGCTTCTTCACCGACGTCACCGTGTTCAGCTTTCGGCTCTTGCGAGCAGCGGGTCGCGGTTGTGGCTTCTTCGCCTTCTCCACCACTTCTACGTCCAGACCCATGGAAATCTGCGCGGCCCCGTCTGTCGTGCCAGCCCGGGCCGCGCCTTCTGGCTTGGCGGGCGCCTTCGCGGCCTCTTTCGATGCCGGAGACTTGGCCGCGGGCGACTTCCGCGTGGCGCCTGTAGTGGACGCTGCTTTCGTCGTCCCGGTTTCCGATGATGTGGACGAAGCAGGCTTTCGTGCCGCGGATTTCGCCGTGGACTGGGTCGGCGCACTTGCCTTGCCTTTCGTCGCTGCCTTCGAGGGAGTAGTCTTCGGTGCATTAGCCTTCGAAGTCGCAGATTTCGTCGTCGATGCTCTTGTCGTTTCGGTTGACGCCGTCTTGGCTGCCGGTGTCCCTACACTGGACGTCTTGCCGCCACTGTTGCCCTTCGCCGGCGTGCGAACCGTGCTCGTTCTCGTCACGCCCGCATCGGCCGCGCCCGTTTTTTCCCGTCTGACTTGGCCGCGTCTGACTTGGCCGTGTCTGACTTGGCCGTGTCTGATTTGGCCGTGTCTGATCTGGCCGTGTCTGATCTGGCCGTGTCTGATCTGGCCGTGTCTGATCTGGCCGTGTCTGATCTGGCCGTGTCTGATCTGGCCGTGGAAGTAGGAGACATGCTCGGCTTGGCAGAGGTCGCCGCCCTGGTGGTCACCGCAGCGGCCGTGGCGGCTTTCACCGTTCGGCTCCTGGTGCGCTTGGCCGTCGACTTGTCGGGCGGCTTGGGCGCACCTCCATTCGAGCCGCCTCCGCTCTGCGCGGCATCCGTAGCCGGCAGTTCCACCACTGCCTCCGCCGTACCTGAGGCAACTGCGTCCGCCGTCAACGGGGCGGCGGCCGCCTTCATCGCCACCACCGGATTGCTCGCCACCGCCTTCGCCACATTTTTTCCCTGCACGCTGCGCCCGTCCTGTGGTATCATCCTCCACTTCGATCAGCTTGACGCCGCCCTTCTGGTGCACCATGATCAGCGTCTCCACGTCGCCACCGTCCAGCATGTAGGCCGCGCAGATCGGCCCCGTGCGGCTGTTTGTCTTGTGCGTGACGATGCCGCCGCCGTTGCGTCCCTGGCCGCTATACTGCGACAGCTCCGTGCGCTTGGCATAACCCAGCTCGGTCATCGTCACCAGCTCGCCCTCGGGCGCGACCACGTGCGCGCTGACCAGCTTGTCGCCCTTCTTCAGCCGCATGCCGCCGACGCCGCCCGCCTGCCAACCCCATGCTGCGCACTTCCTCCTCCGCGAAATCGGATCGACTGGCCCGACGCCGAGACCAGCATCACCTCCTGCCCGCCCGGCGTGTGCAAGCACCCAGCGCAGCCGATCCTTGTCATCCACATTCATGACCACCGGGTCGCTCGCCGCCGCCGACAGGAAATCCTCCAGCGTCATACGCTTGACCATCCCTTGCTCGGTGACGAGGAAGAGATAGCCCTGTGCCGTCAGCCGCCTCGATACGCGGAAGGCCAGCGCCGCCGTGATCTCGTCCCGGCGCGAGAACTCCGTCAGCTCAGCCAGATGCCTGTTCACCCCGTGTGGCGGAATCTCGTGGATGGACACCCGCCGGCATTGGCCGTCCCGTGCAAAGAGATAGAGTATGTCGCGCGTATTGGCCGCCAGCAGTTCCACTGCGCTGCCGCCGCCGATCTCGCGCAAGCGCCGACGCCGAAAGCCGCGTGTGCGCTCATGCCGCCGCAGCTCGCCATGCATCGTCCACAGAGACCCACACGGCCTGGTCGGGCAGCAGGTCGGTCGACGTGAGCGTACCCTTCGTGCGGTCCACGATCTGGGTGCGCCGCGCGTCGCCGTACTTCTCCTTGATCTCCATCAATTCGTCCTTGATCACACCCAGGATCTTGTGCTGGATTTGCCAGCAGGTCTTCCAGATAGTCGATCCGCTTGAGTAGCTCGTCGTATTCATCCTGCAGCTTGCGCCGTTCCAGACGCGGCCAGCCGCCGAAGCTGCATGTCCAGAATCGCCTGCGCCTGAATCTGCGTGAAGCCGAATTCTTCATCAGGTTGTTGCGCGCCGTCTCCACCGTGCGGCTGCGACGAATCGTCGCGATCACCTCGTCCAGGATGTCCAGCGCCTTGAGCAACCCCTCCAAGATATGCGCGCGATCCCGCGCACGCTGCAGTTCATACTCCGAGCGGCGTCGCAACACCTCCTGGCGGTGCTCGATGAAGAGCTGCAGCATCCGCTTCAGGCCCAACATGCGCGGCTCGCCGTCCACCAGCGCCAGCATCTGCATGCCAAAGGTCTGCTGCAGCGGCGTCAGCTTGAAGAGGTCGGCCAGGATATCCTTGGGCTCCACATTGCGCGTCAATTCGATCACCACGCGCATGCCCGTGCGGTCGCTCTCGTCGCGCAGGTCGGTGATGCCCTCGATCTTGCCATCGCGCACCAGCGTGGCAATGCGCTCCAGCAGCGCACACCTTGTTCGTCTGGTAGGGCAGCTCCGTGATCACAATGCGGCTGCGGCTGCGGCTCATCTCCTCGAAGTGCGCCTTGGCCTGCACGATCAGCCGCCCGCGACCCGACCGAGTAGCCCTGGGCAATGACGTCAACGCTGTCTTCGTTCTTGCTCTCGTCCCGGTAGCGATAGACGATGCCGCCGGTAGGGAAGTCCGGCCCCTTGACGAATTGCATCAGGTGTTCGACGGTGATGCTGTCCACGTCGCTCCTGATTGTCGATCATGAAGACCAGTGCGTCGACCACCTCGCCCAGGTTGTGCGGCGGCACGTTGGTCGCCATGCCCACGGCGATGCCGCTGGAGCCGTTGATCAGCAGGTTGGGCAACGCCGCGGGCAGGACGTCCGGCTCCTGCAGCGAGTTGTCGAAATTGTCGTGCCAGTCGACCGTATCCTTCTCCAGGTCGGCCAGCATCAAGCTGGCTGATCTCGGCCAGGCGCGCTTCGGTGTAGCGCATGGCCGCGGCGTTGTCGCCGTCGACGCTGCCAAAGTTGCCCTGCCCGTCGATCAGCGGATAGCGCAGGCTGAACGGCTGCGCCATGCGCACCATGGCGTCGTAGACCGCGGTGTCGCCGTGGGGATGGTACTTGCCCAGCACCTCACCGACGATGCGGGCGCTCTTCTTGTGCGGCTTGGTATGGTCCAGACCCAGGTCATGGTGCATGGCGTAGAGGATGCGCCGGTGCACGGGCTTGAGCCCGTCGCGCACATCCGGCAAGGCGCGGCTGACGATCACGCTCATGGCGTAATCGAGGTACGCGCCCTGCATCTGCTCTACGATGTCGGCCGGTTGCACCAGTCCGATTCATGTGCCGTTGTGCCGTTGTTGCCGTTCATAGTACTTCCTTTACCGCTTGTGCCTGCCGGTGCAAACCACAAGCTCTTTCGAGCTCGGCGTCCATAATTCTACGCTGTACCATCCCATACCTGCATCGAAGCCGTCATTCCCGCGCACGCTGGAATCCATCGCTCCACCATACTCTGATTCCGGCTCAGGGCCGGAATCGACAATTGTACGACGATATGGTTCCGTGAAACAGATTAAATCATTGCCCTCGCGAGCTGCGCGGCGACGACCTGCCACGTCTACCCGCCCCCCACGCGCTCGTTCACCTGCAGCCCGCGCAGCTCCATCAACTGGTCGCGCAGCGCCGCCGCTTTCTCGAATTCCAGCGCCTTGGCCGCGTCCTTCATCTCTCTCTCGATCTGCTTGACCAGCCGCGCCAGTTCATCCGCGGGCAGGTCGGCCGCGTCCATGACACGCTCCTCCGTCCTCGTCCACGCCATACTCTTCCTTGGACTCGGCCATCATCTTCACCCGGTCCGTCAGGTCGCGGATGCTCTTGACGATGCTCTGCGGCTCGATGTCGTTCTCCAGGTTGTAGCGCGCCTGAATCTCGCGGCGGCGTGCCGTCTCGTCGATGGCCGCCTGCATGGCAGCCGTCATCTTGTCGGCATAGAGGATCGCCTTGCCGTCCACGTGCCGCGCAGCGCGGCCGATGTTCTGGATCAGCGCGCTCTCGCTGCGCAGGAAACCCTCCTTGTCCGCATCCAGAATCGCCACCAGCGACACTTCCGGCAGGTCCAACCCCTCACGCAGCAGGTTGATGCCCACGACGACATCGTACACGCCCAAGCGCAGATCGCGCAGAATCTCCACGCGCTCGATGGTGTGGATCTCGCTGTGCAGATAATGCACCTTGATGTTCAGCTCGGCCAGATACTCGGTCAAATCCTCGGCCATGCGCTTGGTCAGCGTCGTCACCAGCGCACGCTGGCCCACCGCCACGCGCTTGCGGATCTCCTTCAGCAGATCGTCGATCTGCCCTTCCGTCGGGCGCACCTCCACCACGCGGATCGATCAGGCCCGTCGGGCGGATCACCTGCTCCACGACCTGTTCGGCCTTGTCCCGTTCATAGGGGCCCGGCGTGGCGCTCACATAGACCGACCTGGTTGACATGGTCCTCAAACTCGTCAAAGCGCAGCGGGCGATTGTCCAGCGCGCTGGGCAGGCGGAATCCATAGCTGACCAGCATCTCCTTGCGGCTGCGGTCGCCGTTGTACATGCCGCGAACCTGCGGAATGGTCATGTGGCTCTCGTCGACGATCAGCAGCCAGTCGGCCGGGAAGTAATCCAGCAGCGTCCACGGCGTGCTGCCCGGCGGTCGCTGCGAAAGCGGCCGGCTGTAGTTCTCGACGCCACTGCAGATAGCCCACCTCGCGCAGCATCTCCAGGTCGTAGCGCGTGCGCTGGCTGATCCGCTGCGCCTCCAGCAGCTTGTCCTGTTCCTCGAAGAGCCGCACCTGCTCCTCCATCTCCTGCTCGATGTCGACCAGCGCTTCTTCCAGCCGCTCCTGCGGCGTGACGAAGTGCTTGGCCGGATAGATGTCGACCTGCTGGTGGTCGGCCAGGATCTCGCCGGTCAGCGTGTCGATCTCGCTGATGCGCTCGATCTCGTCGCCCCAACAGGCTGATCCGATAGGCGAACTCGCGGTCCGCCGGCTGCACCTCCAGCACATCGCCGCGCACACGGAAGCGCCCGCGCTGCAGCGTACTGTCGTTGCGCTCGTAATAGATCTCGACCAGATGGCGCAGGATGTGGTTGCGCCGCACCATGTCGCCGACACGCAGGTTCAGCACCACACGCCCGTAGTCCTGCGGGCTGCCCAAACCATAGATGCACGAGACCGAAGCCACGATCACTGTGTCGCGCCGGCTGAAGAGCGACGACGTTGTCGCCAGCCGCAGCCGGTCGATCTCCTCGTTGATCTGCGCTTCCTTTTCGATGTATGTGTCGGTGCGCGGGATGTAGGCTTCCGGCTGATAGTAGTCGTAATAGCTGACGAAGTACTCCACCGCGTTGTTGGGAAAGAACTCGCGCATCTCGCTGTAGAGTTGCGCGGCCAGCGTCTTGTTGTGGGCGAGGATCAGCGTGGGCTTCTGCACGCGCTCGATCACCTTGGCCATCGTGTAGGTCTTGCCGGAACCGGTCACGCCCAGCAACACCTGGTCGCGCATGTTCGCTCGATAGCCCGCCGCCAGACTTGTCGATGGCCTGCGGCTGGTCGCCGGTCGGCTCGAATTCACTTACTACTTGAAGTGGCGGCATGCCTCTGTTCCTCTGACATACGTACATGCGATCCGGATGCTCACCTGAGGTACCCTGCGAACGTCAGCCTGTTCGACTGCCGGAAGACACAGGGCAAGGGTGCGAACGCGTCTATCGGTGTCGTACAGGTCTATCCCGCCCCAACCCCGTTTCGCAAGCCTATCCCAAGACTCGCGGACACGCAACTCGAACGCGCCCTCGCTCGCCGATATCTTCGAACAGGAGTTCTATTCACACCACAGTATACTGTGCGCGCTCAATTTGTCCAGCATCAATCGCACGTTTTACAACACGCCACGAAGCACCAGTTCTCAATTATACTTGACATCTGAATAGACAAGTCAATAGACTTGCGTGATCGGCGTTGGCAAAGTGTAACATTCGTAACATGCGTAACTCTGTCCACAGATACGACCCGACTGCGTCACCGCCAATGCAGCAACAGAAAACCGGCAGCCGGGGTAACTTCGCCCCGACACTGCCGGTCTGTTTCAATCTGTAATTCCGCAACCGGACGCTTGACTGTCCGGTCTCGACTTCACGCCTGCTAGACGCTCTTGCGTTAGCGCGCGCGGGCGCCGGTCGTTGCGACCGCCGCTGCGGCGACCACCGCCGCCACCACGCCGCGAACCGCCCTTGTCACGCTGTTGCGCATCTTCCACGCTCCAGCCTTCCAGCACAGCCTGCCGGCTCATGCGCACACGGCCGCCCGGGTCCACGTCGATGACCATCGCCGTCAGCTCGTCGCCGATGTTGGCAATGTCCTCGACCTTGTCCACACGGTAATCGGCCAGCTGGCTGATGTGCACCATGCCGTCCACGCCGGGCATGATGTTCACGAATGCGCCGTAGGGCTCCACGCGCACGACTGTGCCGGTGTAGATCTTGCCGACCTCGACATCCTCGGTCATGGCGTCGATCTCGCCCAGCGCCAGTTCTGCGCCTTCGCCTTCACCAGAGACGTAGACGGTGCCGTCTTCCTCGATGTCGACCTTGACGTCGTACTTCTCCTGCAGCGCACGCACGGTCTTGCCGCCCGGGCCGATGATCTTGCCGATCTTCTCCGGGTCCACATGCGTGGTCAGGATGCGCGGCGCATACGGGCTCAGCGATTCGCGCGGCTCCGGCAGCACCTCCAGCATCTTGCCGAGGATGAACAGGCGGCCGTCGTGCGCCTGTTCCAGCGCCTCGCGCAGAATCTGGAAGTCCAACCCCTTGATCTTCAGGTCCATCTGCAGGGCGGTGATGCCATGCTCGGTGCCGGCAACCTTGAAGTCCATGTCGCCCAGCGCATCTTCCATGCCCTGGATGTCGCTCAGCACCGCATACTTGCCCGTCTCCTGGTCCTGGACCAGGCCCATGGCGATACCGGCCACCGGGGCCGTGATGGGCACGCCGGCATCCATCAGCGCCAGCGTGCTGCCACAGACGGAGGCCATGCTCGTGGAGCCGTTGCTGCTCACCGCCTCGCTGACCAGACGCAGCGTGTACGGGATAGTCCTGCAGGAATCACGGGGCAGCAGCGCACGTTCGGCCAGCGCGCCATGACCGATCTCGCGGCGGCGCGGTCCGCGCAGCGGGTACGCCTCGCCCGTGCTGTACGGCGGGAAGTTGTAGTGGTGCATGTAGCGCTTGTCGTCCATCGGCTGCAGCGTGTCCAGCCGCTGCGCATCGCCCGGCGTGCCCAGCGTGGCAATCGTCAACACATGCGTTTCGCCGCGCATGAACAGGCCGGAGCCGTGCACGCGGGGCAGCTTGCCCACCTGCACGCGGATGTGACGAATGTCCGGTGTTTGAGCGTCCATCGGGCCGCGCACCCTCGTTCAGAATGCGACGTCGCGTGGCTTCCTTAACGACCGCACTCATGGCGTCGCCAATGTCGGCAGCAGACAGCTTCCTCGTCTTCGCCGGCGTATGCGGTGGTCATCGACTCCTCGGCTTCCGTGCGGATCTCCGCCAGCCTGTCCTGCAGTCCGTGCTTGTCCAGCCCAGCCGCCAGAGCCTGTGCAACCTTCGCCTCGCTCAGCTCCGTGACCTTCTCCTGCACTTCTATCGCAGGCAGATAGTGGTGGACCTCATTCTTCGCCTTGCCAAGCTCAGCCTGCATCTGCTTGATCAGGTCGATGGCCGGCTGCATGGATTCGTGCGCCAACTTCAGCGCGTCCAGCATCATGTCCTCAGGGAACTCGTTGGCGCCCGCCTCGACCATCAGGATGTTGTCGTCGGTGCCGGCCGCCATCAGATTCAGGCTGCTGGTATCCATCTGCGAAGCCGTCGGATTGACGACGAACTCGCCGTCCACGAAACCGACGGCGCTGCCGGCGATCGGGCCGCCCCACGGAATATCGCTGATCGACAGCGCCGCCGAGGCAGCGATCATGGCGACCGGGTCGACCAGATGCTCGCCGTCAACGCTAAGCGGCGTCAGGATGACCTGCACCTCGTTGCGCATGCCCTTCGGGAAGAGCGGGCGCAGCGGCCGGTCGATCAGGCGCGCCAGCAGAATAGCCTGCTCACTTGGCCGGCCCTCACGGCGGAAGAAACTGCCCGGAATGCGGCCCGCGGCGTAGAGCTTCTCTTCGAAGTCCACCGTCAGTGGGAAGAAGCTGATGCCCGGTCGCACATCCTTGCTCATCGTGGCTGTGGCCAGAATCACCGTGTCGCCATAGCGGGCCGTAACCGCGCCGCCGGCCTGGATTGCCAGAATGCCGGTCTCCAGCGTGAACGGTCTTCCGCCAAGCTCTGTTTCGTAATACTTTGGATCCTTCAAACAACTGCATGTTTTCGTACTCCTTGTTTCGTGTCCTGACCGCAAGTCATGGACACAGATCGTGATGCCATTCCGCGTCCTTCGCGAAATGGAACAGGCAGTACGATGGCGCAGCTTCACTTGTGTCAGTGGGAACGGATCCGAGGTGCGGAACTGGAGACCGTTGCGAAGCGCTGTCTCCCTACTTCTGCGAGCGCACGAAAGTCTCTTCGCCGCGCTCTCCAATGCCGGACCTCGATTGTCGCGATGGCTGCCTAGATAGCCGTCCCCGCTAACCTGCTCACTGTTCCTCGTACTACAGCTAAACTAGTACTCAACTACTATCAAACTACGACTTCACTACAGACAGCAAAAAGGGGCGAGCCCTACAATGAACCAGGCGTCGCCCCTCTCACTGTCTCCGCTTACTTACGCAGGCCAAGTCGCTGAATCAGCTCCTGGTAGCGCTGCGTATCTGCACGCTTGAGATAGGCCAGGTGGCGTCGTCGCTGACCCACTAACTTCAGCAGACCTCTCCTCGAACTCTCGTCATGCTTGTGCGTATTCAGGTGGTCAATCAACGCATCGATTCGCGTGGTCAAGATTGCTACCTGTACCTCCGGCGAACCGGTGTCCTGATCGCTGATGCGATACTCACTGATCAACTCGGTCTTACGCGCTTTGGTAATGCTCATGCATTTCTCCTGATTCTAGCACTCCAGGACGCCCTGGTAACTCTACAGTTCGATGACTGCCGGCCGGACCACCGCTGTGCAAGGCAAATGATCCAGCACCATCGCTCAGAAGATTCTAGCACAAATGGCCGATTTCGCCAAATCATCCTCGATATTCCACTATATACAAGACGGTAGCCAACCCTCTCACCTGCGACGCACTGTCCGATGACCGAACGGCGATCCAGGTAGCTGCGGCCGGTCCACCGCGCCTTGGCCAACAACCTGGAGAAAAGCATCGACAACAAAATGCGCCGGGGGTTTCGAGGTCCCCGGCACATCTTGTTACACGGATGGCAATTGCTACACGGATGCCGACGCTCTTAGGGAAGATGCCCGATCACATCCGCCCGAAGCTGTGATATCGGCGCCCCACCTACCACTGTACTGT
Organism: uncultured Chloroflexia bacterium; assembly: GCA_963752485.1. Taxonomy (GTDB): domain Bacteria; phylum Chloroflexota; class Anaerolineae; order Caldilineales; family Caldilineaceae; genus JASGTU01. The sequence goes on along the minus strand of CAVVYP010000001.1, from coordinate 164,968 downwards.
CGACCGTTGGCCTACCGAATCGGAACGCCGCTGACCATGGCCTCGATGGCCATGATTGTGGCGCGCCCCATCGCTCGCCTACGGCGAAGTCATCAGGACGTTTGTCACCTCGATGGGCGCCGAACGCTCGAACGTCGTGTAGATAGGACAGCGTTTGCTGTACTCCTCCGCCATCATCTCAGCCTCTTCCATCGTCGGTCCATCGACGTTCATCGTCACACGGAAGGCGCGAATACGCGGATCAACGTCGGCCCCGGCCACGCCGCGTGGATCGAGATCGGCTTCGACCGTGGCATTTATGGCGTTGAGCGCAATTCCATTCTCATTCGCCACCGCCTCATAGATCATGATACCGCACGCCGGCAGGGCGCCGATCAAGGCATCCAACGGATTAACTTCCTCATTCGGACCGTGGATGGGCGGCACCGAGTCGTAGATCCAGTGGTTACCTCGCGCAGATACCAGTGAGCGTCCCGTTTCTATCATACGCGTGGAAGCAAGGGGGCGAGCGAGTTCCAATACCGACTCGTCCGTCATGTCTTCGACCAGCGGATCTTCGTCAGTCGTGATTGGCTCTTGCACCTGGCCGTAAACGATATTCGTAACCGTGATTGGCGCCGAGCGATTGAGCGTAGTGTAGATCGGACAACGCTCCGCAACGGCCTCGGCCATCATTGCCGCCTGTTCGGCGTCGGGGCCTTCGACACTCATCGTCAGGTTGAAGGCGCGTACGCGCGGATTCACGTCAGCACCGGCCACGCCGCGCGGATCGAGCTCGCCGGTGGCCGTTCCGGATGCATGATTGAACGGGATGTGGTTCTCGGCCGCCACTGCCTCATAGATGTAGAGTCCGCACGAAACCAATGCACCCAACATACCGTCGAGCGGATTGACCTCCTCATTGGGCCCGTTGATGGGCGGCACAGAATCATAGACCCAATGGTTCGCGCGTGCAGACATCAGCACACGACCCGGCCGCACGAGATCCGCAAATGCCGTAGCGGTCACGAGCTGCAGCTCTTCTTCCATGACGCCTTCACCTTCTTCGGCGACGGCCTCTTCATCTGCTTCGGGCGTTGCCGTCGCGTCTTGACGAAGCGACCCTGCCAAGGTTGGTGTGGCCGGTGCAAACGCCGTGAGAACTAGTGTCAGTAGCATGGCAACCAATACAGTAGTGCGAGTTTTCATCTCATCCTCCTCGTGGAATGGCTCAACACTCTGATCCTTCGTTCAACATCTTGGGCACCAGCATCGCGAGCTCGTCCCAACGGCGGAAGTAGCGCACCTCTCCTGTAAATAGATGCTTGATCTCGCCGCGCCACTCTTGGCGCCCATCGCCTAATGGCTCTTGCCAAAGGCGTAGCGTCAACAGGTTGACCGGCGGCGAACGCGCAGGGTCGTTCACAGGAAGTGCACTCCTCCGCTTGGGACTCGATCGCGAGTCCTGCTCAAGATGAGGAGAGAATACGATCTAGGGCGTTTCTTGGGCGTTTCGTGGACGGCGCAGAGGCGTTTCGCCGCCAAGTTCAGAGGTGCGGAAGGGGATCAAGTGGCATTCACGGACCTATCTGACCAATCCTCCGAAAGAAGCGATGCTCCTCAAGTCGCCAGAATTGCTCTAGGTCGTCCGACTCTTCGATGGTTGAAGCGCGCCGTCGCAGCTGGTCCACGCCATTTCCAACACTGCTTCGGATCGAGGGTCGTCATGGGCGTCAAAGACCTGGTAGCAGGTGCGCAACGTGCGCGCCGTCTCGATGGTGGCGTCCATTTCTTTGAAACCGATGGTGTCCCAGATGATCTCAGCGTGTTCCAGCGCGCCGATGCTATCGTCCTGCAACATGGCAATGCGCGCCAGGCCGGCCAACGCATTCATCGCAAAATAATCCTGTCCCATCTGTTGATGTAGATCGCACCCGCGCACGCAATGGCGGTGCGCATCAGCCAGCTCGCCGATCGCCTCTAGGGCATAACCCAGGCGAGTATTGGCCAGTGCTTGAGAACGGATATCGCCGTAATCGCTCGTCAGGGACAAAGCGTGGTTTAGTTCCTGTAACGCATGGACATTGTCGCCAAGAAGATGATGGGCGAGCCCAAGCTCAAGGCGTGCTTTGACCTCATAGTGATGGATGCCGATTTGGGCGAGGCGATCACTTGCTTCAGCCAATCTACCCTGGGCAATTCCAAGCCAACCCATCTGCATCTTTCGTGCGCCAACATAACCAAGCGTCACCCACTTGCGCCACAATTCTGGCTGATCTCGCTCGATCTCTTCTCCTGCGAGAAGCGCTTTCTGGGCCTGGCGATAGTCGCCGCTCACTGTGTAGAAATGCCCCAGCGTGCTCCATATAACAGATTCTTGCACGCGATTACCCGTCTCCTGTGCCAAACCAAGAGCACGACGAAAGTCGCGTTCAATCTGCGAAAACGAGCCCATCCCCGTGCGCGTGCGGACATAGCCATATTTCGTGTAGATATTGGCCATTTGTGTCTTGTCGTTTGTATCTTCTGCGATGGCAAGGGATCTGTCCAACAGGCCGAGTAATTCCTCTACCTTCATGTCCGCGAACACGCCGGCTGCCGACTCAAAGGCCATTGCTTTTCCTTCAACCACAAGATCGCCGGTACGACGCGCATAGAATGTCATCTGACGGAATGCATGTCCTGCATCGGCCATTCGCGCCAGTCGCCACTGAACGTCGCCAAGCCTCTGATAACAGGACACAAGTGCGAAATCGTCATCCATGCCCCGGGCGAGCGTGAGTGCCTTTCGAGCCGAATTGATGGCCCTGTCTCCTTCATTGACGTTGATGAAATAGTCGCTCAGGCTCAACTGGTGTGCGAGGGATAATCCAATATCGGGTGACGGCATTTCATTCAGAAGCGCCTGTTCTTCGTCGAGGTTTTGTTGCCATCGGTCGAACTGAAGAGAATACTTGAAGACCGAATTCTGCTCTTGCAACAACCGAACTCGCTCGCAAGAGTCGTCAGGTGCGTGTCGGAGAGCTGCATCCAGCATCGCCTCCGCTTTGGGGAGGGCGTGCTTGGCCAGTGCATTTCTGGCCGCTTGACGATAGTAGGGGAAGGCAAATTGCGATTCGCCTCCCAGTGCAAAGTGAGTCGCTATCTCACCGCAGACGTCATCCAGATTCTCCTGATACTCCATCTCCAGCGCGTCGGCCACTTGTCGGTGGTATAACCGGCGACGCGCGCGGCTGGTCTGCTGATAGGCAACCTCTCGAATGCGGTCATGGCTGAAGTCGTAGTCGTCTCCTGCTTGCTCACGAATGATGTGTCGTTGCCAGAGCTCATCCAACGCATCGATCAGCGCGGTCTCGTCGAGCGAAAGTGCCGACTTCAGTATCCGATAGTTAAAGGCTCGACCGATGACGGAGGCCATGGTTGCGACGTGATGGGCGGTTGGCGAAAGCTGGCTCAACCGAACCGTAAGCAATCCGTAAATCCTTGAAGGTATTGCGGAGGCGCTTTGCAGGTGATGGAGGGTATCCGTGCCGCTGTCCGCCCCCGCCGGCGAATCAGTCATTCCGCCGCGTACCGCTTCGATGAGAAACAAGGGGTGACCTTCGCTGGTGAGGTGAAGCGTCTCAAGCTCCTCAGATCTCAGCGTGTGCCCCGCCGTCTGCGTGGCAAGCTCTGCGGATTCCTCTTTCGACAGCGGACCGAGACGCAGTTCGACTAGTTGCCCGGTGTGGCGCAACGCCTCTACAAAGGCCGCCAGGGCTTCGTTCTGGCCGGCATCTTCGGTGCGGATGCCGCCGAGCAGGAGCAGAGGATGGCTGCGTGCGCCATGCAACACGAATTGGAGTAGCGTCAAAGTCTCCGCATCGCTCCATTGCATGTCGTCAAGGTGGAGCGCAATCGGCGCGGGCGCACGTTGCAGTGTATGCGCGATGCTCTGGTAGAATCGCTGCTGCTGCCAGGTTTCTGTCATCTCCCCTGGCTGCGGCAGATCCGGACGCTCAGCAAGCAACTCCGGCAGTAAGCGACCCACCTCAACCTGCCAAAGATCCTCTACTCCCTCCGCTGCCGAGCGGATGGCCGGAGCACGCAGCCACTCAGCCACCGGCGCGTACGTCAGCGCGCCCTCGACTGCGTAACACCGGCTGGACGCACAGACGAAACCGTGCCGCTGTACCCAACCAATCAATTCCTCGGCCAGGCGTGTCTTCCCGACGCCGGCCTCGCCCCAAATGAGGACACAGCGCGCCTCTCTCTGCTGCGCAGTGCGCCAGGCGTCCAGCAATTGCTCCCATTCTGCGTGACGCCCCACCATCCGCCGCCTCTGCACAGTCTGTTGTGCAGCCGGCGCCGGTGCGATCTCTGGCGATTGCAGGAGGCGCCTATGTAGCTGCGAGATCACCGCCGAGGGTTCCACGCCCAGCTCTTGCTGCAGTGTTGTGACGCAAGTGTGATAGACACGTAGCGCTGCTGCCCGATCACCCATTGACGCGTGGATACGTATGAGCAGACCGTATGTCGTCTCGCGCAGCGGATCGAACCGTAGCATTTCTTGTGCGCGCTCCAGTGCGAGACTGTACTGCCGCCGCTCGATCAGCGCGTCCACAAGCTGCTCCAACAAAGACACGTGCGTCGCGCGCAGTCGCTCCCGCTCCGCGAGCGCCCAATCGGCATAACAGTCGGGGAGAAAATCCCCTCGATACAGCTCGATGGCCTCAGTCAGCAGTTCTATGCGCTCATCGGAAGATGCAACTGCCTTCACGCGTTTGCAAAGCTGCGCGAAGCGACAGACGTCAACCGGAATACCATCGTCGCTGCGCCAAACGAAATGCGTTCGATCGACGGCGATGGCGTCTTCCATGGCGGGCCAAGCCTGCTTCAACTTGTGCAATACGCCGCGCACGTTGGCGCGTGCCTGTGACTCGTTCGATTCGGGCCAAAGCGAATATGCGATTCGGGAGCGCGGTACCGGCTCGCCTGCATGCAAGGCCAGAAGCGCAACGAGTTCTTCCAGGCGCGGTTGGCCCAGGACCACCTCTTGTCCATGCAGGTGGAGTTGAAACGCCCCAAGCAGGCGAAGAGCGTCCTTTTCAGAACTCATGGGGTATGTTCCAACACAATGGCGTCGGTCGGATTCGGTGGATTCGGTGGATTCGCCCAGGCGCCCTGTGGCAAAGACGCAGCATGCTGCACATGTGCATCCGCCGCCACGCGTGCACGCCCGTCGGCCTCGCATTCCCAAACGCCAAGAAGCATACTCACGGTGGGATCATCTTGCTGCTGACAAGACTCGTACCGGATGGTTCCGGATTCAATCCGGGCGCGGCGCGCAAGCAGCGCAGGCGCCTGTCTCACTGTATCCAGACGTCCTGCAGCGGCTCTGCGCTGAACCATCGCCATGCAACTCACTCCGTCGCCTCCTCTGGCGGGTTTCAAGGATTATTTTTGCGGAGAACGTGGATCTGGATCGATGATCCCCAGCACCGATCAGGCAACATAATACCGTCCAATACGAAGATGATCAATCAGTCCGCAACATCCCAACCGCGCGGCCCTCAACCCATCAACGATCTGATCGGCCTTTGTCCACTCGATTCCTTTCTGCTACTCTCCACTCTATGGACACCCTGCGCGGCGTCGTCGAACGCATTACCTTTCACAGTGAGGAGACCGGCTACACGGTCGCCAAATTGACGCCGGAACTGCACTCGCGGGAGCTCTTCGGCCAACCTGCAGAGATCACCCTGGTAGGCAACATGGCGACCCTTAATGTCGGCGAATTCGTCGAAGTGCGCGGCGAGTGGAAGCTGCACCCGGAATACGGCCGCCAATTCGCGGTCGAACACTTGCACACGGTCTTGCCCGCTACGGTCGCCGGCATCGAGAAATATCTCGGCAGCGGCATGATCAAGGGCGTCGGCCCCGTGACCGCCAAGCGCATCGTCAAACACTTCGGCGAAGATACGCTGGAAGTCATCGAGAACACGCCGGAACGCCTCGCCGAGGTGCCCGGCGTAGGCCGCAAGCGCATCCAGATGGTTCGCAATGCCTGGGCGGAACAGCGCGCCATCAAGGAAGTCATGCTTTTTCTGCAGAGCAACGGCGTTTCCACCAGCCTTGCCACCAAGATCTACAAGTTCTACGGTGATGACGCCATTGGCATCGTACAGACCGACCCCTATCGCCTGGCCCAGGATATCTACGGCATCGGCTTCCTCACGGCCGACAAGATCGCGCAATCACTGGGCATTCCCGCAGATTCGCCACAACGCGTCGCGGCCGGCGTCGCCTACGCGCTGAGCCAGGCCGCCGACAACGGCCACGTCTTCCTGCCCTCCTCCGAGCTCCTGTCGGAAGCCAGTGAGTTGCTCAGCGTCTCGCCGGAACAGGCCGCCTCCGGCATCACCCAACTCTGGGACCAGGACACAGTCAAAGTGACCGCTACGCCGGGCGGAAACGTTCTCCCGCCAGCCGTAGCTGCGACGCTGGAAGAGACGCCGCAACTGATCGCCGAACACGGTCAGCTCTACGCGACGGCTACGCTCGAACGCGCCAAAGCCCTGCTGGAAACGGATCGGCCCGTCTATCTGACGCCCATGTACTACAGCGAGCAGGGCGCAGGCAACCAAACCTTGCGCATCCTGAACGACGGCGCCAGCCGGCTTGCCAGTTTCGCTGGCACGCTTGACTGGGCCGATCGCTTCGCCAGACTGGAGCGGTCGGCCGGCATCCGCCTTGCCCCCGAGCAACGCCAGGCCGTGCAGACCGCGCTCACCCGGCGCATATCGATCATCACCGGAGGACCCGGCACCGGCAAGACCACCACCGTGCGCACAGTGTTGCAGCTTTGCCAACAGGCGGGCCATCGGGCGCTGCTGGCCGCGCCTACGGGCCGCGCCGCCAAACGTCTGTCCGAGACCACCGGCCACGAGGCCAAGACCATCCACCGCTTGCTCGAATTCCAGCCGGCCGAAGGCTTCGCGTTCAAGCGCGATGCGACGAATCCGCTGGACGCCGATCTGCTCATTGTCGACGAGGCGTCCATGCTCGACACGGTGCTTACCAACCACTTGCTCAAGGCCGTGTCCCCGGGCATGCACCTGCTGCTGGTCGGCGACGTGGACCAGCTTCCCAGCGTCGGCGCCGGCAATGTGCTGGATGACCTCATCGCCGCCATCGATGCAATGGCGCGACCCGATAAAGCGGCGGTAGTCCGCCTGCGCGAGATATTCCGCCAGGCCCAGGGAAGCCTCATCATCACCAATGCCCACCGCATCAATCAAGGTCAGATGCCCGACCTGTCCAATGCCACAAGCTCGGACTTCTTCGTCTTCAAGACCGAGGATCCGCAGCGTGCGGCTGAACTCTGTGTCGAACTCGTGCGGGAGCGCATCCCCCGCCGCTTTGCGATTCCCTCATCGGACGTCCAGGTGCTCAGCCCCATGCACCGCGGTGTGGCCGGTGTCAGCTCCCTGAACATCGCTATCCAACAGGCGCTCAATCCGCCGCATGAGACAAAGGCGCAGCGCCAGGCGGGCAATCGCACCTTCCGGATCGGCGATCGCGTCATGCAGATTCGCAACGATTACGACAAGGAGGTGTATAACGGCGACATCGGCGAAATTGCCGCCATCGACTTGGAGATGCAGCACCTCACGGTTATGATGGATGGCAGGGCCGTGCGCTACGATTTTCTCGAGCTGGACGAACTGGTACACGCCTTCGCCATCAGCGTGCACAAGAGCCAGGGCTCCGAGTTCCCGGCGGTGGTGCTTCCCATCTTGACCAGCCATTACATGATGCTGCAGCGCAACCTGCTCTATACGGCCGTCACCAGGGCCCGGCGCCTGGTGGTTCTTGTTGGACAGCCCAAGGCCATCGCCATGGCTGTGCGCAACAATGCCGTGACCGAACGACACACCGGTCTGCGCGAGCGCATTCTCTCCGCCCGCTGATCTTGCGGGGGGCAGGCCCCAGACTTCGTTCAGACAAGACGCCGCCGGAGAGCGTCCAGTACGGTGATGTCGGCCCCAATTGACACGCTACGCGATCTGCCCAAATGCACTGAATCTGTGAACTAATCAGCCCCAAATCGCCTGTGAAGGAAAAGACCATGCAAGAACAGACATCCAAACCCATCGCCGTTCAACTGTACACCCTGCGACACCTGGAACAGCCGCTCGCACAGACCCTGCATCAGGTCGCCAACATAGGCTATCACGGCGTCGAGACCATCGGCGACCATGGCATCTCAGCCGGCGAAATGAATGACCTGCTCGATGCCAACAACTTGATCGCCTGCTCCACACACGTCCCGCTGTCGCGATTCGAGAGTGAACTGGGCAAGGTGATCGCCTTCAACCAGGCGATTTCCAATGACTGCCTAGTGCTGCCTGCCCTGCCCCAAGACGAACGTCCCATTGACGCTGCCGGCTGGCTGGAAATGGGTCGCCGCCTCGACGCCATCGGCCAGCGATGCGCCGATGTGGAGATGCGCTTCCTCTATCACAACCACGCATGGGAGATGGTTGAACTGGACGGCAAACTTGCCATCGACTGGCTCTTCGAAGGCGCAACGCCGGAAAACCTGCAATGGGAGCCGGACATCGCGTGGATCGTGCGTGGCGGCGTCGACCCCGTCGAAATTCTGGGCCGGTACACCGGTCGCTGCCCGCGCATCCATGTCAAGGATATCGCACCGGAAGGGCAGAACGAAGATCAAATGGGCTTTGCCGATGTAGGTTTCGGCGTCCTTGATTGGGCAACGCTGCTGCCCGCAGCCAAGGCCGCCGGCGGCGAGTGGTTCGTTGTAGAGCACGACTTACCCAAGGATCCCGTGGAGACCGTGCAGCGCAGCTTCGACTTCCTGGACGGCGCGCTCGATTGACGCACATCACGTACACGCTGCATAGCAATCGGCATGCGCGGAGGAGGACATAGCGATGGCGCATACCGCCATGTTCGAAGGCCTTGTATTTGACGAGGCCGGCAATCCTGCCGCGGTCACCTCTGTCGGGAGCGAGGCATGTTACGTGGTGCTGGATGATGATTTCCGCCGCCACATTGACGCCGAAGAGGTCGACCGCCAGGTGCTGCGCTTCCTCCGCGAGCAGGTGGAGGGCAGCCGAGACCTGGCCGTCGGCGCCATGCTGGACATGATGGGCCAGGACGATCTCTTCACCAAGGCCGCGGTCGAGTCCTCCATCGATCGCATGGAGGATGCCGTCGGTCAGCCCATTCCGGATGATGCGCTGCGACTGCTGGGCATGATGGGCTTCCGCATCGTGATCGACTTCCACGGAAAGGTCATCGAAGTGGACATGCCCGCCGCCGGGATTGAAGGTGACGAGGAGTAATGGCCTTGCCAGCAGGGTCAGCCTAGCGCACCACCTCGTAGCCCTCGCCCGACGCGGCGTCTCCCAACGGTATCGCTTTCGTAGCCGCTCCATATCCGCTCACCAAATCATGTGGGCGGATATGGATTTCTGTCGCGCTTTCGGGCGCCAGTACATTGCCTACGCTGCGCGTGAAAGGCTGTTCTCCTACGTGAGGATGCAGCAATATGCGTGTGCCCAGGATGCGGCCGTCCGGCGCCTCCACGTGCCAGCCGTCCGCGTAGTCTTCCCAGCCCGTGTCCGGATGTTCCACCGTGACATCGAACGCCCACACGCCGCCATCCTCGGAGTCGGTCAGCCGCGCGCGCACGAACTGGACATCCACGTTGGGTGCGTCTCCGGCCGCAGCGGGACCGGCCTCCGCGTCCTGCAACAGCGCCACCATCGATTCCCTATCGGCGCCGGCCGGCAGTTCCAAGCGCATCGCTGAGAGACCGTCGCTCGCAGCCCGCTGTAGAAACACTACGTCGCGGTCGGTATAGCCGAACCGTTCGCCCTGCCACGTGTCACCGTCCTCGGTCTCAAACTCTACGTAGAAATGCTCGTCCGGCGCACCCAGCTCATTCACCGCCTGTTCGATCTGGGACAAGAACGTGCTCTCCTGCACGGCGAACGTCAGCGACGCCATCGTTCCGTCTCGAACGGCAGGCTCGGTTTCTGAGCCCGATCCCGGCGCAGCGTCCACGCTTTCGGAAGTAGCTTCACTTCGTACACGCGCCGTTTCCGCCGGCTCAGGCACCGTCCCCGAAGGAACCGGCGGCTCAAGAGTGCAGCCCGCCAACAAGACTGCGCCCGCCGCCAGCAGAACTGCCGGAACTCGCATCCGTATCCAAACCATCGCGGTGTGTTCCATATTCCCCCCCGTTCAATCTCGCTGACTCCATCCGTCCGTTTGCGCTATAATGGCGGCATCGAACGCGCATACTCCCATCCACTAGGCCGCACCGTCGTGGATACGGCATGATGGAGACTCCGCATCATGGAGATTCGGCATTATGGACACAGCGTATAGTATCGTCGCCGTCAAGTATGTAGGATCTACACCGGCCCAGACCGCGCTTGATGCGCTCCGATCCCTGCACGCCGACGGCAGCGTTTCCCTCGGCAAGGCGATGGCGGTGACCCGTTCCACGGGCGGCGAAATGCACTACATTCCGGTAGTGCCTGTCACGCTGCAACAAAACGCGCTGCGCACGGGCGTTGCAGGCTTTGTGCTGGGGCTTGCTTTGAGCAGGCGGCTACGCTGGACGCTGCTCGGGGCGGCCATGGGCGCGACTGTGGCTTGGCTCGTCGCATTGCTGAGGAAGCAGGAACTGGCAGCCATCGCGCCCTACGTGGAGAAGAACGAGTCGATCCTCTACATGCAGATCAAGAATGCGGACTGGCCGGAATTCCAGACGCGCATGAGACCCTATTTGGCGCAAGGTCTGCCCGTCATTCGCGACATCGCGCCGATGCACAGGGCGCTGGCCGAACTCTTTGAGGCGCCGACGGAGTTAAGGATGCCGCCTCGAGAGCAGTTCCCGGAACCGCCGTCCACTGGAACGCCTGTACCCGAGGCAAGCCCTGAACCCATGGAAAACTCCGGGGAGTCTGTATCTGCGGAAGACGATCTTTCTGCGCTGAGGGGCATCGGTCCGGTAATCAGCGGGCGTCTGTACGCCAGCGGCATCCGAACCTTTGCGCAGCTGGCCGCGATGAACGCCGAGGAAGTGGCGCAGATCACGGGCGTATCACCATCTCGCGTCACCAACAACGACTGGATCGGCCAGGCCCGCGAATTGGCTTCGACAACCTAGCCCACGCGGCAGGTAAGTCCCTGTGCCCGCACGTCAGTCGCCGTCTTCATCCTCCAGCTTGATCAGGGCAAGCGCTACGGCCGCCGCCCACGTAAGCACACCAAACTCGCCTCCCGTCAACGCCGCGCGCATTTGTGTCCGCGACAGCAAGACCAACGCCTGATCCTCCAGATCGTCCGCGTCAATGGGCTGCTGCCATGTCGCTCCGCTCGCCAGATAGAGGAAGGCCGCGCCCGCGCCCCGGTTGCCGTCCACCGCATACCGGCCGAGAAAGCGCCACTCCGGCGCGATGTATCCGGTCTCCTCCAGCAACTCACGCTGCGCTGCCGCAAGCGGGTCCTCGCCCTCTTCGATATAGCCGCCCGTGACGGCGAGCGATACGCCGTCCACCGCGTACTTGGTCTGCCGGAAGCAGATGAACTCGCCTTCGACTTGTTTCGGCCACCACGTTGATGAAATCGGGCGTAATCACCCACGGCCACTCGTCGATCACGTGACCGCCGGGCAATTCGACCCGATGGTATTTCGACACTCAGAAATCGGCCGTCCCCAGCCCTCAAGACCTCTCAGTCGCCGACATCGTTCGCCAGTTCTCAATGCCATTGTTTCCCGTCGTCATTCTTGGATCTCAATGCGACCAATCCATTTCACCTGGCGCAGCGCGTCATCGGTTCTCGCCGGGCACGATCAGGCGAACTAGTCCCTGCGCACGTGTCAGCGAACGGCCATCTATATGTGTCGCCAGTAGCATGGGCCGCTCCTCGTCCGTGATGCGGCCAGCTCTTCGGCCAGCACGCGGTTGCCAAAGCCGTCCACACTGATCACGTCCATGGCCTGCCATTCGGGTCCGCCGGGCGCATGGCGTATACAAAATCACTCAGACGTACGCCGCCAAAGCGGAAAGGCCCGGACGTACCGTGCCCAGTGCTGACGATGATAACAGTCACGCACCTCATGCTGGGGCATACGTCGAGATCATCGAGCGTAATGATGCGTTCCGGCTGGCTGGGCATCGCCAAGACAATGTCGGGCTTATCAGAGGGCGGCTCCGGGTTGGGTTCGTGCATGTGTTTGTGCAGCCATTCCGGAGACGACTGACCATGCCGGTCTTCGCTTTCAACCATAATTCGACTAATTTTGTTCCAGGTGAACTGCAAGGGATAGCCATCCGTCTTGGCCCGTCCCAAGGCTACGCGCGATCAGTATCTGCGCCTCCGCCTTCGGACGGATCGTCGACCACCGCGGCGCCGTTGCTGTGCGCTGTCGCCGCGATATGTTCCGCAAGTTCGTCGGAAAGCATGAACACGGACGACAGTGTATGGATAACATAGTCGAAGGGCGTTTCGTCATCGTTGTGAACGAGTACATTCCAGGCGTCCTGCGGTTCAGGGCGGACGGCCTCCTGGTCAGGCGGCTCGGGTGTAGGTTGCGCAGTCTGTTCTGGCATAGCGCACGGACCTCCGTGATCGGTGGCGTTTCCTCGGATTGTTCAACCCCATCGATCCTCGGCAGGCATGACAATCGATCCCTTCTCCAGTATAATCACACCCTCTTGCGATCCCAACTCGTGCTTCTGGTCTTCACGGGTACACATTCGCCATAGCGAGCCGACTGAGCAAACTCGACGCCTATACGACATATATGATTCTCGGCGCGGCACGTGCGCTCTTCCAGAGCATGATCGTTCACGGTACTCGGCGTCTACTACGTGCTCACCGTAGGTATGAACCCACTGCAACTAGTGCTGGTCGGGACGATGCTCGAGCTGACCGTCTTCCTCTTTGAACACCCACAGGCGTTGTCGCCGACACCTACAGCCGCCGCCTCTCCGTCATCATAGGCATATCTCCTCATCGGCGTCTGTTATCTCATCGAGGGATGGGTACCGCTCTCTTGCTCATCATCCTGGTCGCCGAGTTCCTCCGCGGCATCGGCGAGACCTTCATCAGCGGGGCCACCAGACGCTTGGATCATCGACGAACTGGGCGAAGAGGAGTCGGAGCGGCCTTTGTCCGAAACCAGCAATTGCGTCTGGCCGGCGGTCTTCCTCGGCATCATCGTTGGGGCCGCAATCGGCGCATGCGGCTGAACCTACCCATCTGGCTTGGCGGCGCTGGCCTGGTTCGTCGTGGCCGTCTTTGCTGACTCATCGTCATGCCGGAGCAAGGCTTTGCGCGCACGCCGGAATCTGAACGCGAGTCCTGGCGCAGCATGGGGCAGTACCACGCGCCAAGCGCTGCGCATCGTGCGCATTCAGCCCGTGGTGCTGATGTTCGCGCTCGTGGCAATCGTCTACGGAGCGTTTAGCGAGGGGATTCGATCGCCTCTGGGAAGCGCATTACCTAATGAATATCGGCATTTCCCGTCTTCGCAGACCTGCCGCCCGTCGTCTGGATCGGCAGCTATTCGGGCCGGCTCATTGCTCGTGGGCATCGTCGTGTCCGAGGGGTTGATGCGCCGCCTCAATTTCGCTAACCCAAACTCCCTGAGCAGAACTGCTGATCACGACCGCGCTGCTGATGGCGTCGTTGTTCCTCTTTGGATTCGCACGCGGATTCGTCACTCGCAACCGCCGCCTACTGGATGGCGAGCGGTCTGCGCGGCCTTGCAATATCCCGTGGCCCAAACTTGGCTCAACCGCAATATCCCCTCACGGTTGCGGGCCACTGTATTCTCGCTGATAGGGCAGGCGGATGCCCTTGGACAGATCGGCGGCGGACCGGTCGTGGGAGCGGTAGGGCTTCGCTCACTTCGCGCCGCCATGGTCATCTCCGGCCTGTTGCTGGCCCGGCGTTCTGCTCTACGGCAAGGGCGTCACGCATCACGCAGAAGAAAACCGCCACTGGAGACCTAGTCGTCTCCCATCACGTCTGCGGCTGCAGCTCACCGTCTGTTCGGAGTCCGGCTTCTGCGGCGGGCGGAGGAATAGACTCACCACCGCCAACGACAGCGGCAAGATCGACAGCGCCATCAACGTGCCGTTGTAGCTGCCGAGCAGGTCGCGGGCGATGCCCATAGGCATGGGACCCAACGCGGAGGCGGCAACAGAGATCGTGGCGGCGAATCCGGCGATGGCTGCCCAGATGCAGTCGCCCGAAGTAAGCCGGCCATACCACTGTACTGACCGTGCGCATCAGGCCCATCATCGTGCCCATGACCACGCCGAAGAGTATCGCTACGGAGACATTGGGCAGCACCGGCGCCATCCACAACGCCGCAGCTTGCATGAACAGCGATGACGCCAGTATGAAGCGCACGGGGATGCGGTCGACGAGCACGCCACTGCCCAGGTTGGCCGCCGCCGACGTGAATGCGATGGGAACGAACACCGCGGCCGCAACACGTGGACGAGAGATCGTTGTCCGCGAAGATGCCCACCATGTGGAATGTCAAGCCTGTACCCAACATGGAAATCGAGGCCAACCCGGCCGAGATGATCCAGAACGTGGACGTGCGCCGCACTTCCGGCAGCGTCCAGTTGTCTTCGATGGGCTCCGTGTCGTTGCCAGCGGATGTCCGTCGAACGGCGCGTGTTGTCTGGCTCCAAACCGATAGAGTTCCGGCCGGCTTCGATAGAACGCCACGCCGACAGGCGCCATCACGAATACCAGAACGACGCCGAGGAGCGCGTACGTGTTTCGCCATCCGTATTCGGGAATCAGCCAGTTGACCAGGTTCGGAAAGCCCGCCACGCCGAATGCCGCTACCAGCACGCCGGATATGCCCAGGATGGCCCCGCGCCGCCGTACCCACCACTGGTTGATCACATATGTGCTGACCAGACTCATGCTGCCCTGGCCAAGAAGCCGCAGAAAGACAAAGCCGAACAGCAGCATCCATCCCGCCTGGATCAGGCCCATGAAGATACAGGTCAGCCCCAGCGCCACTGCAATCAAGCCGACCATCAGCCTCGGCCCACGCACGTCGATCTGCCTGCCCACGAACGGCAATCCCAGACTCGCCGTCAGCGTGCCCACCATGTAGAAGGTGCTGACCATGCCCCGGCTCACGCCCAAGTCGGCAATGAAATGCTCGATGAAAATGGAGATCGTATAGGTTTGCCCAGGGCTGCTCATGATAACGCCGAAGCTGCCCGCCAGCAGGATCACCCATCCGTAAAAGAAGGGCGTACGCTGCACCAGACGTTGTCCCGTACCAGTGCCGAGTGTATCAATTCCAGTGTGTTGCACTCGTCTGTCTCCTGAAAACTTACCGCCAAATCTATGGTCCCAGCCGCGCCGCCGAGATTCCAGGGCGGGGTCCTGGAACCACGATGCAGTTCGCCAAACCTCCTCATCCTAGTCGCATGCGTGTACTGCACCAAATGTAAGCGGCTCTGCTATACTTAGCTGAACACAACGGTGGAGTACGGTACGACAGCGCCGCGCCGCAACACACTGAAGGACTACGATCTCGCATACCCTCGCGGCAGCGCCCAACCCATCCGGCAACCGGGAGAACAAGCCATGACAAATTCCATACCCCTCAAACAACGCATCCATGCAGGCGAACAACTACTAGGAGTCACGGTCCCCATCACCAGCACGCAGAGCGAACTGGAAACAATCCTGGGCAAAGACGACTACGACTTCGTCTGGATCGACAGCCAGCACGGCCCGCTCAACGAAGAGCGACTGGTCGCATTCTGTGGCATGGCGGAGGGCATGGGTCTGCACGTGCAGCTTCGCATCAAGCACACGCGCCACACGTACCTGATAGGCAACCTGCTGGATCTCGGGCCTACCGGTGTGGAAGTGCCGCAGGTAGAGAAAGACGCCACGGTGGACGAAGCGGTCGCAAACTTCCTCTACCCGCAGGCCGGCGTGCGGAGTTGGGGCGGCTCAGCCCGCTATGGCCTCGCCAACTACCCCGATCCGCAAGACTATATCGATTGGTGGAACAACACCGGCGTACTGTGGATGCAGATCGAGTCGATCCATGCCGTTGCCCGCGCCAAGCGCTTCGCCAAGCCGGGCGTAGACTGTCTCTCTTGGGGACCGATGGACCTGCGTCTCAACCGAGAAGCCCATCCGCGCCATCCGTTCCAGACCGACGATGATTGCGTCCGCCACGTCCTGCGTGAACTGGAAGGCACGGACACGAAGCTCGTCTATCGCGTCTACGATCCCGCCCTGCGCAACAAGTACATCGATATGGGCGTCACCATTCTGCTGGAGCCGCCGCTGCCGTAGGTATACCTACTCAGCGCACACCGCGAGGATTCACACATGCGACTGCCAATTGTGGACAGCCACATACACTTCTGGGACCAGGATCACCTCTCGTATCCGTGGCTGGCGTCCGTCCCCGCCATCAGTGGAGCGCACCTGCCGCACGACTTGGCCGAGCAAGCGCAGGGCGTCGACCTGCAGGGCATCGTCTTTGTGCAGGCTGGCGCTGCGGACGACGATTGGCTGGCCGAGGCCGAATGGGTGACGGAACTGGCCGCACGCGAGCCACGAATTCGCGGCATTGTCGCTCATGCGCCGCTGGAACTGGGCGACGGTGCACGACCGTACCTCGACGCATTGGCCCAACTGCCGCTCGTGAAAGGCGTCCGCCGCCTCGTCCAGGGCGAGGACATCGACTTCTGCATTCAGCCGGACTTCGTGCGCGGCGTACAACTGCTGGCCGAATACGGATTGAGCTTCGACCACACGGTCCGCCACCAGCAAATGGCGAACTCCATTCGCCTCGTCGAAGCGTGCCCGGCCGTTCCCATCGTGCTCGACCACTTCGGCAAGCCGCCCGTGCGCGCCGGCGAGATGGACCCGTGGCGCGAGCAACTGCGCGTACTGGCCGGATTCCCAAACGTGTCATGCAAACTCTCCGGGCTGGCCACGGAAGCCGACCATGAGCACTGGACGCGAGAACAGCTCCGCCCCTACATCGACGTGGCTCTGGACACGTTCGGCCCTGAACGCGTCATGTACGGGGGCGATTGGCCGGTGTCCACGCTTGCCATCGGCTATGCAGAATGGATCGGCGTCCTCGACTGGGCGACCCAGGACTACACCGACGATGCACGCCGGCGGATCTTTGCTGAGAATGCCGTCGACTTCTACCGGCTGGATATGCCGTAGACGCCGAGATGGCTTAGGCAACGATTGCGTACACAACGAAAACCTACAGGACACGAAAGAATCGATGACTGAACAAGCAGCCGAACCGAAACGCGTACTCGTTACCGGATCGACCGGGGCCATCGGCCAGCCGGTCTGTGAACATCTCCTCAAGCGCGGCCATTATGTACGTGGTTTTGCGCGCCGGCCTACGCCAGGCGTGGAAGACTATGTCCAGGGCGACCTGGACGACCGCGACAAGGTCCGCCAAGCCGTCGAAGGCATGGACACCATCATCCATCTTGGCGCCTATCCCAACCCGGCCGACTTCTTGGAAGTTCTGCTCGGGCCCAACGTCATCGGGCTCTACAACATCTGCGAGGCGGCTGTGGAATTTGGCGTGGAGCGCCTTTCGCTGGCCAGTACCGTTCAGACAGTCAGCGGACTGCGCGGACGCTCCGGCGTGCTCAAGGCCGAGGACGGCTACGCGCCGACCAATCATTACGCGCTGACGAAGGTATGGGCCGAGGTGACCGGCGATATGTACGCGCGCGTGCACAACCTATCCGTCGTTAACGTGCGCATATGCTGGTTGCCGCGCAACGCACAAGAAGCCGACGTGCTAAAGAACAGCCAATGGGGCGTGGACGTCTACTTCAGCCACGCGGACGCGCAGCGCTTCTATGAGCGCGTTGTCGAATCACCCACGCCTGGACCGGGCGAGTCGGTTACCGTCTTCGCGCTCAGCAAGCCCAAGAACACTGAACGCATGGACCTGGAACTCCCGCGCCGCGTGCTGGGCTATGAACCGCAGGACGCGTGGCCCGAAGGTCTTAACTTCGAATACTCCCTCGACTAGCCCCGACCCGTCCGGGAAGCTGCGGTCGAACTTCGCCCGTGGCGTAGGAGCGCCGCAGCTTCCCGGAACGCAGTACCCCTCAAACATCGCGCGCGTGTAACCCGATCAGGATGACCAAGCGGCTGGTCATCCCTTGGTCAACATTCGGTCAACTCGTCAGTCTATCTCCTGCTACACTCGCATCAATTCCCCACTGGTTGGGCGCAGGCAGCCTGTCATGTGTACGGAGAGCCCTATCCCCTGCGCAGGGGATAGCATGTCGCCATTCCGGGAGACGATACTGGATGAGTGATCCATACAGAAAAGGAAGCCGTTGACCGATGAATCCAATTGACTACCTGATAGAAAATATCTCGTGGTATGCACCCATATACAACATTTCGTGGGTGCTGTTCATGGTGTTTGCCCTCACGTTGCCCCTGCTCCTGATGGCGATCTTCAAGCTGCCCGGTCTCCGCGCAGTGCAACCCACGCGCAGTTGGCGCTACCAGTTCAGTACGTACGGCTATCTCGTGGGCGCGGCCATCATCATCTTTGGCTTCCGCCTGATCCCATACTGGATCTTCAACGACAAGATTCTCCATCTGCTGGGCGGCGGCATGTCCATCGGCTTGATCTACGAGTATCTGGTTCTCAATTTCGACTGCTACGAAGACCGGCGCATGATCAGCTTCAAGGCTGCCAGCCGCAGCCGTGTCGTACATCTCCTGGCGAATCTGATCCTGCTGCTGCTCTTCACCAGCTTCTTCAGTGTTTTCTCAGAGACCTACGAGTTCGCATCCAAATACTTCGCCGGCGTGGAATTCGACAGCAGCGGCCTCGACACCTGGCTGGATATCCTCAACAATGTGGGTGGAGCCTACATCGCCTACGTGGTGCTGTGGCTCATCAAATACGGTCTGCGCGGTGACAAGAATCTCCAACTGGGCACAGAAACCGCATACGCGTATGGCGACGACTAGTGCAAGTTGCGTGGGGATGGGATGGACCCGGACGGAAACGTCGATAGCATCTCCGAACGCATCTCGTAGCTCAGGTCACCGGCTGGTTCGGCAAACGGCGCGTGGATGCCCGCCCGCACGGGCATGGCATGGGGTCGAGGTGCGTGGTTCGATGCCTATGCAGCCATGACGATCGGCAGGCAGTTGCCGGCATACGCATATGCTAAGGGGCGCTTCGGCGCCCCTTGAACATTCATCCGTTGAACTCATTGAACGCTTGAAACTGTGAGCGTCTATCCCCAATCACACAGTGCCTCAATCGCCGCCGCCGAACCGTCGCGCAGCCAGCCGTCCAGTTGCGCCACCTCCTTGAGCTGCTGCCCGCGGATGCGCGGCACGACCACGAACTGCGAGTCCAATTCGGGCAATGCCGTCATGTCGCCCCACAGCTTCTCGAACTGCGCCACCGGCAGCACATCCTCCTGTCCCCGGCCCCAGCGACGCTTCACATCTTTCAGCGTGATGTAGGTGGGCATGCGCGCCGCCATGGCGCGCACAGCCTCGGCCACGCGGGCCGTGTCGGCCAGATCTGTTCGCGACAAGCCGAACAATGCCAGCAGCTTGTCCACGTCCAGCCATACGGTCGCGGAATTGTAGAACGAGAGGCGGAACTCCACTTCCTCCCGCGGCAGGGCCAATCCCTCGATCAGTCGGTCGTGTCCGTCGATGCGCGCCAGGCCGCCGCCCCGATCGTCGATGCGCCGCCGGATCACCTCCGACGTCCACGTCTTGCCCGAATCAATGTGGTAGCCCAGCGCAACCGGGTCCAGGTTCGCGCCCAGTGTGTCGATGTTGTGCACCATCAGATACTTCAGCTGCGGCCGCTCCTCGAAGATGCGCGCCAGCACGCCGTTACGCAACAGATTCGGCGCCTCGTACCAATGGCCCACCGGATGCAGACACTGGCTGGGCACGTTGTCTGTGTAGTCACTGCCCTCACCCATCGCCACCGCCCAGCCGATCAGCGCGGCGTGCAGGCTATCCTGCACCTTCTGCGCCTGCTCGATCCAGAAGCTGCTGCGGCATCTCCTCCCACGCAAAGCGCAAGTCGCGCGCCATGGGCACCATACGCAGGCCGATGGCGCGACCCGGTGACAGCAGCATCGGACCCTTGTAGCCGTAGTTCGCCTCGGCGCCCAGCCGCTCGGCAATGGCGTCATGGGTCAGATAGCTGGTGGTCAGCACATGTACGGGCGGCGTACCGCATAGGCGCGCCGTCTGCCGATTCTTGGCCACATGCGTCTCGACAAAAGAGCGGTGTTTGCCGCCCGAGCTTGCTGAACGGGTTGAGCGCCTTCACTGCGCCCGAGCCGTGCGTCCAGCGGCTGCCCGCTCCGCCCGCCATCGACACCATCGCCACCGCGCCCTCGGCCAGGGCCTGCATGCCCAACTCGCGCCAGCGGTCCAGTTGGCGCCGATCCCCGCGCTCGAAGTCGTATATCGAATCCGCCGGCACATCCTCGATCTGGCTGCTCACCGGCAACCGGTTCTGCGCCAAACCGATCCGGCCGCTGCGCATATCGCCCCGGATCTGTTCGTGCTGTTGTCGGTCGAAGCCATAGCGCGCCAGCAGATCGTCCAGGCTGTCCGCGTCGCCGTCCTGCGCTTCCGCGCCCGGCAGCAGACGGTCGAACAGCGTCTGTGTCATGCCGCGCAGATGCGGCTCCGTGCGACTGGCAATGCCAAAGCGCTGCAGCTCCGCGCGCCGGAAGGGTGACAGGCTGATGCTGCTCGTGGCGCAGCAGGTCCGGCACGGTCTGTGCGTAATACCCGCGGGGCATCAGCGCACGCTCACCTGTCAGCAGCTCGGCGTACGTGCCGTTCTCGTTGATGGCGAAGTCATAGACGACCGGCTCCATGGCAAAGGGTACGGCCGATTCCAGATCGCGCTTGGTCTCCGCCATGATCTCGTGCAGCCGATCCTGGGCCCGCGGCTTCACGTCGGGGTCGAAGATGAAGCCCATGCCGCCGCCCGACATGCCGCCCATCATCCAGAAACCCCAGAAATCGTCGCCAAACTCCTGCTCTACCTGACTCACGAGCCGTTCCGTGTAGGCTGTCGTCGCCCAGGGAATGATGGTCTGGATGGGGCCGAAGAAATTGCGGTGCGTGGCCGCGCCGACCGATCTCACATCGCCGTGATTCAGCAACTCCAATATCTCGTCGATAATCAAGATCGCTTCCTGCCGCCCCGCCCATTCGGCCTCGGAGCGCAGCAAGTACTTCTCCGTCACCATCTCCAGGATCGGGCCCGACATCCTGCGCCATGCCCCCGTGGACCAGCACCAGGCTGTCCTGCAACTGCCGGCGCACCTCCGCCGGCACGTCATCATGGCTCAGGATGCGGTGGTTGGGCAGCAGTCGCCCGCGGCTGACGCCATATTCCGGATCGTCCTCGCCCGCCTCCACGCCCTGGATCACCTTCATCCCCGGCCACACGCCGCCCGAGTCCTGCCAGCCGCCGCCGGATCCCGCCAGCCACTCGCCCAGGATGGCGCGGGCCGCCACCACACGCCGCTCCTCCTCTGACAGTTGGCCCGTCAGTGAGCGCGATCTGCCCGGTGGCGCGCATGCAGACCGCGATGAGCGACGCCAGCAGGTTGGTGGAGACCGCCAGCCGCGAGCCCTTGGGAATACCGTTGACCTGGCTCACCAATTCGATGCCCTGGCCAGGACCCACGAGCCGCGCCAGCAGGTCGGCCAACGGCTGCCCGGCGCCCTCCATGCCTGGCGGCACAATCCCCGATGCGATCACTGCCGCCTTCAGCAGCCCCAGATAGTCCTTGGCAAAATCGAAGACCTCGTCCAGCGACGATATCTCGGCGCTCGCGTTCAGGTCTACGCTGACCAGTCGTAGCACCGGCTCGTCGATCACGCGGAAGAACGTCTCGATGGGCGGGCGCGGACCTCCTCCATCGTCCGCGCCGCGCACGCTGAGGTCTACCGACACGTTGAGCACACGTGCGCCCTCGGGGAAATCCATACCCAGGAAGAAGATATCGCTCCATCCGCTGTGCGTCAGGTCCATACGCACCGGCGTGGCTTCGTGCAAAATGGGGAAGAGCCCGCTCCTGCGCGTATCCCGCTCCATCAGTTCCGGCCGCACACGCAGCGGCTGGTCCGCCGGGTGCCCGATGCGGAACATCCACTGGTTGCCGCGCACGGATCGTACGCTGCGCCGCACCTGATCGGCCAACGTCTGGAAGCCGAGACTGTGGTATGCGGCAGCCAGTGCGCTGGCGACACCGTCGCTCGGCTCGCCCGCCTCAGCCTGCGCGTGCAGAAAGACGTCGATGGCCTCTTCGAAGCGGCGGCGAAGCAGGTTGCTG
Organism: uncultured Chloroflexia bacterium; assembly: GCA_963752485.1. Lineage (GTDB taxonomy): Bacteria > Chloroflexota > Anaerolineae > Caldilineales > Caldilineaceae > JASGTU01. Next base: position 142,547 of record CAVVYP010000001.1, on the reverse strand, counting down.
TACCCTTCGAACGGGATCAGCGTATCCGCAGAAGACGGGTGCTGCGGCAGGTGGAAGCGGTAGATGGCATAGAGAAAGAAGAGCGCGCGCACCCGCTCGTACAGATTATCGCTAGCTCGACGAAACGCATCCAGTGCGACGCACTCAGCCAACAGCTGTGACTTTGTCGCGGTGCGACACCATGCATCCAGGGAACGGTTGCGGACCTCAGGATCCGTGGCGGTGATGATGTGGACCAGTTCGCTCATTGGCTGTTCATTCTCCCGGCGGAGAGATCGCGTTGCGCCAGCAGTTCCACTACCTGCGCCAGCACCTCGTCCCGGTCCTGCCCCTGCAGCGCCAGCGCCAGTTGCGCGTTGAACAGACCATAGTGCACGCCCAAGTCATAGCGCGAATTGTGCTGCTCCACCGCCAGATATTGCTCCCGCGGGGCCAACTGCGCCAGCGCAGTGGAGAGCGTCACCCTTGCCAGCGCGCCGGGGTCGCCGCTTTCCTCGGCTGCCGCCAACTGGCGTTCCAGCTCGTCCATCAGCGACGGCAACAGCACGTGCATGCCAAAGAAGCATAGGTAGTAGCCCGCGCGCAGACCGGATACGATCAGCCGCTGTTCGGCCTCGGTCGGCGTCGGCTTCTCAATCACCGTGTCCACCTGATAGATGTCCAGCGATCCGTGCAGCCGGCGTCCGCTCACGGCGCCGAAATAGGGCAGCAGACTCTCGCGCGTCGCCTGTACGGCGGAGACCGTGCACGCCTGTGCTTCGGCCACGTTCACAAGCTGCTCCGCACAGCTCTGCTCGTTGTGGCTCACAAAGAGATGATCGCCCACGAGATGCAGGAACGGATCCTCGCCCGTGAAGTCGCGTGCGCAATAGATGGCATGTCCATAGCCCAGCGCCTCCGGCTGCGGCACGAAGTGCAGACGGCCGGCGTGCTCGCCGGACACGTCGGCGTATGCGGCCTCGTCGCCCGGATGCACTACCACGCATATATCCTGGATGCCCGCGCGCACGACCTCCTCCACCAGAATGTGCAGCACTGATTTCTCGACCGAGTCCCGGTCGATCAGGGTTTGTAGCGGCAGGGTGCGTTGCCGCCGGCCCGCCGCCGTGATTACGGCCTTCGTGACTTTCATGGGGAATCCTTACGCTTCATTATCTGTAAGAGCGGCGGATCATCCGGAAAGCTGCGAGCTTCCCGGGAATTGACTGCCTACAATTGCTACATGCGCAGCGTCTCTGTGTTGCCGTCGATGGCAAGCGCCTGGCCGGAGATCTTGCGGCCCGCATCCGTACAGAGGAACACGACCATATTGGCAATATCCTGCGGCGTGAAGAACGTACGCAACGAATTGTGGCTCAAGTATCGTTCGCGCATCGCGTCGAAGGGCACGCCTTCCTCTTCGGCGCGCGAGCGAATCACATTGTCGATGCGCGGACCCGCAACCGGGCCCGGACAGATGGCGTTGGCGCGGATTCCAAACTCGCCCAGTTCCATCGCCAACGTCTTCGTGAAGCCGATGATGGCCCACTTGGAAGCGGCATAGGGCGAGCGCAGCGGGTATCCAAAGAGTCCCGCCGACGACGAAATATTCACGATCAGGCCGCCGCCCGCCGTCTTCAGAAGCGGGATGGCGCGCCGGGCGCAATAGAACTGGCTGTTCAGGTTGACGGCGATCGTGCGTTCCCAGTCAGCAGGCTCCAGCTCCTCCGTTAGTCCCGTGGGTCCGGCGATGCCTGCATTGTTCACCAGCACGTCCAGCCCGCCTAGGTGGGACGCAACTTCGCTGAATAGCTGGTCGACCTGCTCCGGGTCGCTGACGTCCGCCACCGTCGCGCCGACATCCGGAAACTCGGACCGGCAGTCGACAAGTCGCGCCGCGTCGACGTCGCAGATATGCACACGCGCGCCAAGCTCTACGAACGCAGACGCGATGCCCTTGCCAATCCCCGCCCCAGCCGCGGTGACAAGCACACGCTTTCCGCTGCACGAATTGCTCATATTGTCGTGTTCAGTCCGTTCTACTTGTGGGTTGCGATGCAGAATGTGCCGACAACAATAATCCGCTTCCATTGCGCTGTCAAACGATAGCGCCGTACAGCCCCCCCTGTCACCCTCTCAATTAAAGCGCGGCCGCCGCCGCCAGGTTCGAACAACGTGACAGCGCGCCCATCTGCATCGCCCGCGGCTGCGTCGTGAAGAGGATACACACCAGCTCACGCGCCGGGTCCGCCCACGCCAGCGTACCTGTCGCGCCGCCGTGCCCGAACGTTGCCGGCGAAACGAGATCGCCGAAATAGGACCAGCCCGATCCGGTGCGCCGGCCTGCAAGGCCCCAGCCCAAGCCCCAATGCTCTTTGCGCCGCACGGCCTCGGGCAATTCCGGCAGCGGGTCTAGCTGGTTGCACGTCATCGCCGCCACGCTTGCTGGGCTCAGTACGCGCACGCCCGCGTACTCGCCGCCGCTCAAGAAACATTTGGAAGAAGCGGAACAGATCGTGCGCCGTCGTGAACATGCCACCCCAGGGCGCGGCCAGATTCCACCAGTACGGCGTATTCCACCCCCAATCCTCGCCGCGCATCTCCTCTGGCGCGTCCACAAACGCAATACGCCGTTGATCCAAATGGCGCACGCCCAGCGCCGTATCGGCCATCCCCAGCGGCACGAAGAACTCGCTATGCAGGAAGTCCGGCAGCGGCACACCCGTGATACGCTCCACCACCGCGCCCAACATGCCCAGGCCTGTACTCTGATACTGCACGCCCGCGCCAGGCGCGAAGTCCGGCGCCAGATCACAGGTGCGGCGCACGAACTCGTCGAGCGGTGCGTGTTGCCGGCGCAGTTCCACGTTCTCGGGCAAGAAGTCGGGCAGCCCGGAGGTGTGCGTCATCAAATGGCGGATGCGAATCTCCTCCTTGCCACTGTTGCCGAATTCCGGCACATAGGCGCTGACCCGGTCGTCCAACAGCAGTTGCCCGCGCTCTACCAGAACCATCGCCGCGGCCACTGTCACAGGCTTGGTGATCGACGCCACGAGGAAGATCGTGTCCGATGCCACGGGCTCGTCGCTGACGTCCGGGCGCAGCTTGCCAAACGCGCGAGGAGACATGGCCTGTCCACCGCGACCCACGAGGACGCACGCGCCAGGCAGGTCACCGGATTCAACGAGCGCACCCACGTACGCATACAGTCGCTCCAGCCTATCCGCCGGCAATCCGGCGTTTTCCGGTGAACGTACAGGCGCGTGCGTTGTCGACATGGTTTCTTCTCCTACGCTATACTCAACTTGGACAATTCTTGAGCAGCACCGGCATCATCATGGGTACGACGACATACAAAGGAACGACAGATGACGACCAGGCAGATCATCGCATTGGGCGGGGGCGGCTTCTCCATGGAGCCCGACAATCCGCTACTTGACCGCTACATCCTGGAGCAGGCGAACACGGCCAGACCCTCCATCTGCTTTCTGCCCACGGCCAGCGGAGACTCCAGCCAGTACATCGTCAACTTCTACACGGCCTATACGCGCTTGGACTGCACGCCGTCGCATATCACGCTCTTTAACCGCACGCCGGATCTGCGCGAGCGGCTGCTCCATCAGGATATCATCTTCGTAGGCGGAGGCAACACCAAGAGTATGCTGGCGGTATGGAGGGAGTGGGAGTTGCCCGCCATCCTGCGCGAGGCATGGGAAGCAGGCGTCGTGCTGGCGGGCATCAGCGCCGGCGCCATCTGCTGGTTCGCGCAGGGCATCACCGACTCCGGCGCGGCGGGTCTTGCCGTGCTGGACTGTCTCGGTTTCCTGCCGGGAAGCTGCTGCCCGCACTTCGACGGAGAGGCGGAGCGCAGGCCCGCGTTTCACCGATTCCTGGCCTCCGGCGAGATCCAGCCCGGCTACGCGCTGGACGACGGCGTCGCCATTCACTTTGTGGGAAGCGAGGTGCAGCGTATTGTCTCCTCGCGCCCTGATGCAAAGGCGTACCGCATGGCCGCGGTCGAGGGTGATGTCACAGAGGAATCGCTGCCCACCGACTATCTCGGAGGTTGACGCGCAGCTTGGTTCCAGCAGTTCTTTCCGGTGAATCGCTCGCCAAGAACGGTAGAAGAACGGTAGAAAACAATGGCCCCGACCAGACGCCGGGGCCACGACTTCGTTTCCAACCTGCGATCGCTATGCGTCGGTTACGCATCCTTCAGACGCCGACGACACGTTCTTGATGTACTTGTACGCCACGCCCCTCGTGAACTTGTACGGCGGCGCCGTCCATTGCGCCCTGCCGCGCCGCCAACTCCTCGTCGCTCAAGTCCACGTCCAGCGTGTTGTTCTCGGCGTCAATGGTGATTATGTCGCCGTCCTGCACCAAGGCCAAGCCCGCCGCCTACCTGCGCCTCCGGCGTGATATGGCCAACGACGAAACCGTGCGTGCCGCCGGAGAAACGACCGTCGGTGATCAGGGCGACCGACTTGCCCAGTCCCTTGCCCATGATGGCCGCAGTGATGGACAGCATCTCGCGCATGCCCGGACCGCCCTTTGGACCTTCGTAGCGGATGACGACCACGTCGCCGTGGTCGATCTCGTCCACCCTCGATGGCCGCCAACGTGTCCTCCTCGGAGTCGAAGACCTTGGCCGGGCCGGAGAAGCGCGTGCCTTCCTTGCCCGTGATCTTGGCAACCGCGCCCTCGGTGGCCAGGTTGCCGTACAGAATCTGCAGATGGCCCGTCTCCTTGATGGGCTTGCTGACTGGGCAGATGACGCGCTGGCCTTCCGTCAGGTCGGGCAGGTCCTCCACGTTCTCCGCCAGCGTCAGCCCGGTCACCGTCAGGCAGTCGCCGTGCAGCAATCCCTCTTCCAGCAGCAGCCGGTGCACTGCCGGGACGCCGCCTACCTCGAACAGGTCTTCCATCACATACTGTCCGCTGGGCTTCAGGTCCGCCAGCAGCGGCGTGCGGTCGGAAATCTCCTGGAAATCGTCGATGGTCAGCGGCACATCCGCCGCCTTGGCCATGGCGATCAGGTGCAGCACTGCATTGGTAGAACCGCCCAACGCCATGACCACCGTGATCGCGTTCTCGAACGCCTTGCGCGTCAGGATATCGCTTGGCTTGATGTCGTTCTCGACCAGATAGCGCAGCGCAGTACCCGCCCGGCGGCATTCGTCCATCTTCTCCGGGCTGACGGCCGGATAGGATGAGCTGTACGGCAGGGACATGCCCAGCGTCTCGATGGCCGACGCCATGGTGTTGGCGGTGTACATGCCGCCGCAGGCGCCGGCTCCGGGACACGCGTTCTTCAGCACTTCCTTCAGCTCCGCGTCGTGATCTCCTTGGCAAGCCACCGCCCGTATGCCTCAAACGCGGAGACGATATCCAGCTTCTGGTCGCCCAGGAAGCCGGGCTGGATCGTGCCGCCGTAGACTACGATGCTGGGCCGGTTCACGCGTGACAACGCCATCACCGACGCCGGGCATGTTCTTGTCACAGCCGGGCAAGCGAAATATTGGCGTCGTACCACTGCGCGCGCATCACCGTCTCGATGGAGTCGGCGATGACGTCGCGCGACAGCAGCGAGAACTTCATGCCCTCGGTGCCCATGGAGATGCCGTCGCTGACGCCGATGGTATGGAAGATGAGGCCGACCATATCGGCCTTCTGCACGCCTTCCTTCACCGCATAGGCCAGGTCGTTCAGGTGCATGTTGCACGTGTTGCCTTCCCAGCCCATGCTGGCAATGCCCACCTGCGGCTTCTGCATATCCTCGTCGGACAGACCCGCGCCATAGAGCATGGCCTGGGAACCGACCTGGGACCGCGTCTGCGTCAGTACGCGGCTATACTTGTTGAGTCCGTTGACCGTTGTTGCCGGCATCGCCCGCTCCTCTTTGATGGGTTCCTTCGTGGTCAAAATCTGCCTGCTGGATACGCTGCATCTGTGTCAACAAGAGCGTCACCCCCACGGGGATTCGCTGCTCTACTACGCGGGAATCTGGACCACGTCCGCCGGTTCCGGCGCGCCGGACTCCTCCGGCTGTTCCAAGTCCGTCAGCAGGAAATACTCGACAGAATCGGACAGCGCAATCCAGCTTGCCTCAATGAGGTTGGTGCTGGCGCCCACGGTCGACCAACTGCGCTCGCCGTCCGTGAAGTCGATCAGCACGCGGGTCAGCGCCGCCGTCCCGCTGTTGCTGTCCAGGATACGCACCTTGTAGTCCGTCAGGTGGACATTGCGCAACTGCGGATAGATGTGCTGGATGGCTTTGCGCAGAGCCAGATTCAGGGCGTTGACCGGGCCGTTGCCCTCGGACACTTCGTGGAAGACCTTGCCCGGAACGCTCACCTTGACCGTCGCCTCAGAGAACATGCCGCGGCCCGGCGCGATGTTCGACGATCGCCGTGTAGTCGATCAGCTCGAACGGCGCCTCGTAGTCGTCGCGCATACGGCGCAACATCAAGTCGACGCTGGCCTCAGCGCTCTCGAACGCGAAACCCACGCTCTCCAGTTCCTTGATCTTGCCGCAGCACTTCCCGCTCTTCCTCCCGGCTCAGACCCGTCCAGGCCGAACTCCTGGCGCTTGACCGCAATGTTGTCCTTGCCGCTCAACTCGCTGACGAAGCACGCGCGTTTCGTTGCCCACTGACCATCGGGGTCGATGTGCTGATAGCTCATCGTGTACTTCACCACGGCGTTGACATGCGTGCCGCCCTTGTGCGCAAAGGCGCTGGCTCCCACGAAGGGCTGGTGCGTATCCGGGTTGAGGTTTGCCAGCTCGCTGACATAGCGGCTGATGTCGGTGAGTTGAGCCAGTTTCTCCGGCGGCACCAGATCGATAGCCCATCTTGAGCTGCAAGTCGGGGATCACGCTGACCAGGTTGGCGTTGCCGCATCGCTCACCGTAGCCGTTGATGGTTCCCTGAATGTGTGTGGCGCCGTGCTGCACGGCGGCCAGCGTATTGGCCACGCCGGTCTCGCTGTCGTTGTGCGCATGGATGCCCAGCACCACATCCGAGGCCGGAATCTCAGCGTCATCGTCGCCATCCGTCTGTCCCAACACCTCGCGGCGTACGACGTCCACCGCTTCGGCGACCTCCCATGGCAGACAGCCGCCGTTCGTATCGCAGAGCACGATGGCATCGGCGCCGCCCATGATGGCGGAGCGCAGCGTCTCCAGCGCATACTCCGGGTCGGCCTTGTAGCCGTCGAAGAAGTGCTCGGCGTCGTAGATGACTTCCTTGTCGTGGCTCTTGATGTAGGCCACGGTGTCCTGGATCATGCGCAGGTTCTCTTCCATGCTCGTGCGCAGCACCTCGCGTACATGCAGGTCCCATGTCTTGCCGAAGATGGTCACCACCGGCGTGTTGGCCTGGATCAAGCAGCTGCACCTGCGGGTCGTCTTCCGGCTTGGTGTTGGCGCGCACCGTGGAGCCGAAGGCAGTCACGCGCGCATGCTTGAGCTCGAGCTCCTTCTGCGCGCGGTCGAAGAACTCCATGTCTTTCGGATTGGAGCCGGGCCATCCGCCTTCGATGTAATCCATGCCGAACTCATCCAGACGGCGTGCGATGCGAAGTTTATCGTCACAGCTAAGGGACACGCCTTCGCCTTGCGTGCCGTCCCTCAGCGTTGAATCAAACAGATATCAACTCTTGGCTCATCTCTTACCTCAAAACCTGTCACCAAATCAGCACGGGTTCATTTCCGTAACAGTCAAATCATCATACGTCACAGAATGTCATTGATGCTGTCGAACGTCTGGTCAGGCCAGATGCCCCGGCCCAGGTCCTCTTTGCGGAATCGGCCGGTCTTCACCAGCCAGCCCTTCAGCCCGTTCATCTGCGCGCCGCGCACATCGATTTCGATGTCGTCGCCGATCACGGCTACGCGTCGAAGCGGGAATGCCCAGGTCCTCCAGCACCATGTGGAAGTAGGTCTGGCTCGGCTTGCCGGTGACCACAGCGCCCACGTCGGCCGCATATTCCAGCGCAACCACAAAGGGTCCGCCGTCCAGGAACAGCCCCTCCTCCGTGCGCCACATGCGCTTCTTGTGCAGCGCCACGAGCTGCGCGCCGTTGAGCAGTGCGCGGAAAGCCCGATTCATGCGCAGGAAAGTCAGGCTGGCCCCCATATCGCCTACGACTACGAACTCCGGATTCTCCCGGTCCACCGGAATGCCGCTGAACTCCAGCTGGGCGTCAGGCAGCAGCAACGGATAGTAGCTGCTGGCCTTCTGGCTGCGCAGGTAAGTGGCGGCGGCATAGGTGGCCGTGAAGAGCTCGCCTTCGCGGATATCGAAACCCAACGCTGTCATGCGCTCCAGCAGGCTGCGTCGGCAATAGATGGTCGTGTTGGTCATGAACCGGATGGCAATATCGCGGGCGCGCAGTTCACGGATCGTGTCCGGCGCGCCCGGTATTACCTCGTTGCCGACGGTCAGCACGCCGTCGATGTCGATCAGCAGTCCGTCAACGGTTGAAAGTGCGTCTTCCAAATTGTGTCCCCTGTTAGCGTGCGCGTCGAGTCACATGCCGCAAGTGCGTTTGCGGACGTCTAGCCGGTGTTCTGCAGACCGGCGGCCACGCCATTGACCGACAGCAGCACGGCGTTTTGCACATCTGTCAGCATCGGGTGCATCCGGATCGATCTCGCAGAACCGCCAGCAGCGCCACCTGGATGTAGTTCATCGGGTCGACGTAAGGATTGCGCAATTGGATGCTGTTCGCGCAGCCAGGTCTCATTCTGCAGCAGTTCTGAGTACCCGGTCACATCCAGCACCATGCGCTCGGTCAAGTCGTGCTCGGCCAGGATGCTGCCGAATATCTCGTACTTGGTGATGTCATCAGTCAAGTCTGCATAGAGCGACGCAATACGCATATCGCTCTTGAGCAAGCCCAACCTGTACATTGTCCAGCACCGTGCGGAAAAAGAGCCAATTCGCATACATGTCGCGCAAGAGCTCGAGCCGCTCCTCCGGCGTAGCGGCCCCTCCTGGTCGCCGGCTGCCTTGCGATCCACTGCGATAATGCGCCGAGCCCACGCCATACCAACTCGGCAGATTGACGCGCGATTGCGTCCAGGCAAAGACCCACGGAATGGCCCGCAGGTCCTGAATGCCGCTGGCGGCCTTGCGCCTGCGCCGGACGTGAACCGATGTTCAGCTGGACAATTTGGTCGATGGGCGTCGCCTCGTGGAAATAGCGCAATGAGTCGCGGATTCTCCACCAGTTCCCGATACGACGCAAACGACAGCTTGCTCAGCGCGTCCATGGTGGAATACCACTCAATCTCCTCAACCTGGTGCGTGCGCTCGCCACGCGTCAGCAGCACTGCGTTGACCAGTTGCTCCAGATGGCGATGGGCGATCTCCGGGTTCGAGTAGCGGTTGCTGATCACCTCGCCCTGCTCAGTGATCTTGATGCGCCCGCGGATCGACTCGATGGGCTGCGCCAGAATCGCCCGATTGGCCGGCCCGCCGCCTCGCCCCAGCGTGCCGCCGCGCCCGTGGAACAGGAGCAGCTTGACGCCGTGCGCATCGCACACGTCGGCCAGCTTGCTCTGCGCACGGAAGAGCATCCAGTTGGCCATCAAATAGCCGCCGTCCTTGTTCGAGTCGCTGTAGCCGATCATGATCTGCTGCCGGTCGCCGCGCTCCGCCAAGATGCTTGCGATAGGCTTCGTTCTCAAAGAGCTGCGCCATGATCATGGGCGCCGTGCGCAAGTCTTCCACGGTCTCGAATAGCGGCGTTACGTCGATCTTGCCGAACAAGCCCGGCATCGCGTGCCAGCAGCAGTCACCTCCAACACGTGGCTGACGCTGGGTCGTCATGCTGATGATGTAAGTCTGCACTGCGGCCTCGCCCAGCGTGCGCTGCGCCCGCCGGATCAGCCGGAACAGTCGAATCGTCTCGTTCGTCTCCTCGTCGAAATCGAGCAGCGCCGTAAGTGGACGCTTGCTCGACGATCTCGCGAGCCAACAGTTCGATGCGCTCGTTCTCCTCCAGGTTCTCGTAGTCGTACTCGAACCCGTACGAGCGCCAGTAATCTCTGCTACGGCCGCCCGGTGTCGCTCGGAATGCTGGCGGATGTCCAGCGTCGCCAGGTGGAAACCCAAAGACCTCCGCCGCACGGATCAGTTCCGCCAACTGCCCTTCGGCGATGCGCTCGCCCTTGTTTGCGCGCAGGCTGTCGCGGATGATCTCCAGGTCGCGCAGAAATTCGTCGACGCTTCCGTAGGCCCGCGTGTCATGCGCCTTCTCATCCCATGGCCGCTGGTTCGCCGTTCCGCGTGGCCTCCAGCCGGCGATACATCATGATCAGCTTCTGGCGATACGGCTCCTGCTCGAACAGGGCCAGCGTGGCGCTCTCCTCGGCAGGCAGCAATTCGAAGTCTCGCTGCAGACTTTCCAGGAACTCATCGCTGAAATCGACGCGTGTCACGGCCGAGCTCAGATGGTAGTAGAGCGCCTCCACGGACTGCGCATGGAGCTTGAGGACCAGGTCCTTCTGCGCACGCAGCGCCTCCTCGGTCACCGCACAATCGACAAAGGGATTGCCGTCGCGGTCGCCGCCAACCCACGACCCGTAGCGCAGAAACGGCGGCACGTCGAAGCGCTCGTCCGGATACTCTTCGCCCAGCGACCGCTCCAGCTCCCCATAGACTCGGGGGACCAATTCGTACAGCGTATTCTCGAAGAAGTAGAGAACGTTGCGCACCTCGTCCATCACCGTCGGCGGCCGGCTGCGCGTCTCGTCGCTCTGCCATAGGAGCACGATCGTCTCGCGCAGCTGCTCGATCTTCGCCTCCTGCTCCTGCGGCAGCAAGTCCAGCATATCCAGGTCATACAGGATGGACTCGATCGTCTTCAGCTTGGCGCGGACGGTGCGGCGTTTCGTCTCCGTGGGATGCGCCGTGAACACCGGCACGATGAACAGCTTCTGCAGCAACACGCGCACATCGTCCGCCGAGAGCCCGTCCATGCGCAGTTGCCGCACGGCGTCGGCCAACGTCTCCGACATAGGTACACCGGCTTCGTGAGCGGACAGCGCGCGCCTTGCGCAGCGTACTCACCCGTTGGCGTTCCTCCGCCAGATTGACAAGCTGGAAATAGGTGGTGAACGCCTTGAGCACAGCCAGCGTGTAGGGGATGATCCTCGACAAGCGAAGAGACCAAGCGCGTGATGCTGCCCTGGGCCTGGCGATCGCCTGCGCGCCAAGCCTTGGCCTGCGCCCGGATCGCCTCCTCGTGGTCAAAGACCTCACTGCCCTCTTGCTCGATGATCGTCTCACCGAGCAGATTGCCGAGGGTGCGAATCCAGTAGCGGAGTCGTTCCTGCGGATCAGCCGTCATGAGTCTATCGCAAGCTTCTCGGCTACAAGGTCGCCCATCACTTGCGTCGAGACGACCTCCGTGCCCGTATCCGCAATGTCCGCCGTGCGCACGCCTTCGTCGAGCACTGCGTCGACCGCTGCCTCGATGGCAGCCGCTTCCTGCTCCAAGCCCAGGCTGTGGCGCAGCAGCATGGCCGAACTGAGGATGGCGGCCAGCGGATTCGGCAACGCCCTGGCCGGCAATATCCGGCGCGCTGCCGTGAATCGGCTCGTACAGTCCCAGTGGAAGTTGTTCGCTGTTCATCATGTCGCCCAGGCTGGCCGAAGGCAACATGCCCATTGAGCCCGCCAGCATGGAGGCTTCGTCGGTCAGTACGTCGCCGAACAGATTGCCGGCCACGATGACGTCGAAACTGGCCGGTCGGCGGATCAGAGTGCATGGCCATCGCGTCGACCAGCACGTGCTCGACTTCGAGCTCCGGGAAGTCCGCCAGCGTTTCCGTGGCGACCGTGCGCCACAGCGGCTCGAGGCCAGCACGTTGGCCTTGTCTACGCTGGCCAGCCGCTTGCTGCGGCCCATGGCCGTCTCCGCCGCCAGCCGGACCACGCGCTCGATCTCCGGTCGCGTATAGAGCATGGTGTCGAATGCCTCGTTGCGCCTCTTCGCCCGGTTCCTTGCGCGGGCCGAAGTAGATGCCGCCCGTCAGTTCGCGAATGACGACCAGGTCCACGCCCTCCAGCACCTCGGGCTTGAGCGTGCTGGCGCCGACCAACTGCGGGTGCAGCTTGACCGGACGCACGTTGGCGAAGAGGTGCAACTCCTTGCGCAGCGCCAGCAGCCCGCGCTCCGGGCGGTCGGCCGCGTTGGGGTTGTCCCATTTCGGGCCGCCCACTGCGCCGAGCAGGATGGCGTCCGCCGCCTTGCAGGCCGCAACTGTTTCGTCCGGCAAACTGTTGCCCACTTCGTCGATGGCGCGGCCGCCCATCATCTGCGCATCAAAGGTGAACGTGTGCGAAAATTTCTCCGCGACGACGTTCAGGATCTTCTGCGCTTCGGCGGTTACTTCCGGACCGATGCCGTCGCCGGCCAGCACTACGATGGTTGCATTCCATGTTATTCGCTTTCTGTCTATCGTATCCACGTTGAATCAATTGCGGACTCTGATCGTTACTGGCTCAGGCGGCGATTCCCATTCAAAGAACCCTGTCTCGCCGATGGTGCGCGCCGCGATCTCTCCGGCCAGTATGAAACGCTCGGCCACATCATGCGCCAGATAGTAGCGTTGCGCCAACTCGCCCAATTCCGCATCCAGCTTGGCCAGCTCGTCGAGATACGCCTTTGTGCGCGGCAAGGGTCTGCCATGCAGCCAGAAACGCGTAGTCCAACATTTTGTCGACTACGCCATTGAGAATGCGCACCGCCGCGGCCGGATCTGCGCCTGCGCAGGTCCTGCGCATTGTCGAAGGCGTCCGCAGCCAGATATCGCGCCAACGTCAACTGCGTCTCCGTCAGCTCCAGCGGGCGCCGCAGCCACTCCTTCGCTTCGCCGCGAAGTTCTGCAACAACCGGCGCGTCATCCAGCACGACGAAGCCTGTGCCAGCATGTGGGCCGTCGAGGGTCGGCGCACCTCTTCCGCGAAATAGCGCCGGATCGCTGCGGGGGGATTGACGAATATCTCCGCCGGCACGCCTTTGAAGCGCTTCTGGATGCGCTGCCGCTGCGGGTGCGCATGGATCACGTAGATGTCCAGGTCGCTGGTCGGGTCCGGGTTGCCGCTGATGTGCGTACCGGCGACGATGATGCCGTGCGACGTCAAAGCGTTCCAGGATGTAGCGCACTGCGGCACGCAAGGCCTGATCGGTACCGCGCGGCAGGTCGGGCCAGCGGCAGTCGCGCGTACAGATTCTATCGGCGCTATTCATCTTCCGGGAAGCTTCGACATGGATCTCGTCAGCGCGATCTGTCCGTAAGTGGCATCCCGGAAGCTGCATTCTCAGTACGCAGGCTGCGCTTCGTATGCCGCAACCGCGTCCGCCTTCGACTGCAAGTAGCCCAGGTCGTCCATCCCCTCGAGCAGGCACATCTTGCGGAAGGGATCGATGTCGAAGCTGTGCTGCTGTCCGTCGGGCAGCGTCACCGTCTGCGTCCTCCAGGTTGACGCTGATCTCCGTAGACGGCTCCTCCTCCACCAGGTCGAGCAGCATGTTGACGGCATCTTCCGGCAGGGGAACAAGCAACAGTCCGTTCTTGAGGCTGTTATTGTAGAAGATATCGGCGAATCCGGGCGTGATCACGCAGCGGAAGCCATACTCCGTCAGCGCCCACACCGCGTGCTCTCGGCTGGAGCCGCTGCCGAAGTTGCGTCCCGCGATCACAATCTCTGCGCCTGCGTACGCAGGGTCGTTGAGGACGAAATCCTCCTTCGGCGAGCCGTCCGCCTTATAGCGCCAAGCTGTGGAAGAGCCCGTCGCCCATGCCCTCTTTGGTTACAGCCGTGAGAAAGCGCGCTGGAATGATCTGGTCGGTGTCCACGTTCTCGGCGCGCAGTGGCATTGCCCGCGCCGTCATTTGTTGAATCGGTTCCATTAGTCTCGTTCCTGTGTCTGCTCGCTTTCGAGTGTGCAGAACTCCGGTCGAGTATCGTCCGGACGCATTCCTCGCTAGTCCAGCATTTCGCGCACGTCGACCACGCGCCCGTTGACCGCCGCTGCCGCAGCCATGATCGGACTCATCAGCAGGCTGCGCGAGCCGGGTCCCTGCCGGCCCTGGAAATTGCGGTTGCTGGTGCTGGCGACGTACTTGCCCGCGCCGGCCTTGTCGTCGTTCATGGCCAGGCACATGCTGCAGCCGGCGCCGCGCCATTCGAAACCGGCCTCGGAGAAGATGCGGTCCAGCCCTTCAGCCTCGGCCTGCGCCTTGATCGCCTTGGACCCGGGCACGACCAGCGCCTGTACGCTGCCGGCCACCTTCTTGCCCTTGACCAGTTCAGCCGCCTGGCGCAGGTCCTCGATGCGGCTGTTGGTGCAGGAGCCGATGAAGACGATGTCCACCGGCTGCCCCGCCATCGGCTGACCGGGCTGCAGGCCCATGTATTCCAGCGCGCTCATAGGCTGCGCCGCTCGGACGGGTCGTCCAGCTCTTCGGTCGTCGGAACGTCGCCCGGTGACGCCGACGCCCTGGCCCGGATTCGTACCGTAGGTCACCATCGGCTCCAGCGTGTTGGCGTCCAGCGTCATTTCACGATCGAAAAGCGGCATCCTCGTCCGTCGCCAGCGTGCGCCAATAGGCGACGGCCCGCTCCCACTCCTCGCCCTGCGGCGCATAGGGGCGGCCCTTGATGTACTCGAATGTGGTCTCGTCCGGCGCGATCATGCCGGCGCGCGCGCCGCCTTCGATGCTCATGTTGCAGATGGTCATGCGATTGGCCATGCTCATGTTGCGGATGGCGCTGCCCCGGTACTCGAATACGTAGCCTGTGCCGCCGGCCGCGCCGTTCTTGGCGATGATGGCCAGAATCACGTCCTTGGCCGTGACGCCGGGGCCAAGCTCACCGTCCACGTTGATGGCGAAGGTCTTGGGCTTGCTCTGCAGCAGACACTGTGTGGCGAGCACATGGGCGACTTCGCTGGTGCCGATGCCAAACGCCAGCGCGCCGAATGCGCCGTGCGTGCTCGTATGGCTGTCGCCGCAGACGATGGTCATCCCCGGCTGGGTCACGCCCATCTCCGGACCGACCACATGTACGATGCCCTGCACGTCGCCGTCGATGTCCCACAGCGTGATGCCGAAGTCTTCACAGTTCTGGCGCAATGTGCGCACCTGCGTGGCCGCGTCGCTGGGCCAGAGCTCGATGTCCACGTCCCGCGTCGGGATGGCGTGGTCCATTGTGGCAAATGTGCGTCTCTGGCGCATGCACCTGCAAGTCCCCGGTCGCGCAACATGCCGAATGCCTGCGGCGAAGTGACCTCGTGGATCAGATGCGCATCGATGTAGAGCACGGCCGGCGCACCGGGGTCCTGTGCCACGACGTGCTGGTTCCATACCTTCTCAAACAGTGTCTTTCCCACCTATGTCCTCCGAATGTCCATGTGGTACGGCTGAAGGCTTCCGGGAAGCGTTCCGTTGGCCTGGTTGCACCGCCGTGATACTCCCGGAAGCTTGACGTCGCTATCTGAATCACAGCCGATTGCGCGACCGCTTCCGAGAAGGTCGCTACATGACCGTGCAGCTGCTCAACCGCCGGTCTGAATGGCAAACTCCTCGTCCGCAGCAATCGTCACCGCCGAGGACGTCTTCCGTCTCCATGGCCAGCGCCTTGTTCAACGCCTGCATATAGGCCTTGGCGCTGGCGACGATGATGTCCGTGTCCACGCCACGCCCGCTGAACAGACGCCGGCGCGGCCGGCCCTGCGCCGTCTCCTTGTAGCCCATGCTGCGGTCCGGCACCTCGATGCGAATCGTCACATCGCCGTTGGCGTCGATGCCTTCCGTCACGGCCTGCACCAGAAACTCCACCAGCGTGTTGCTCACGCCGATGACGCGATTGATGCCCTTGTAGACGGCGTCCACCGGACCGGTGCCAAAACCGGCGTCGGTGACCACCTGGCCGGTCTCCGTGTTGCGCGCAGTGACCACCGCCGTCGGGAATCACGTTGGAGCCGCACTGCACCTGGATATTCACCAGTTCCCAGATCTCTTTGGGCTGGTAGATCTCGTCGCCTACCAGCGCTTCCAAGTCGGCGTCGGTGATCACCTTCTTCTTGTCCGCCACATCCTTGAAGCGCTTGAAGACCTCGTTCAATTCCTCCTGGGACAGATGATAGCCCATGCTTTCCAGCTTGCGGCGCAGCGCGTGACGCCCGCTGTGCTTGCCCAACACCAGCGTGCTCTGGTGCAGCCCGATCGTGGAGGCGTCCATGATCTCGTAGGTGCGCTTGTTCTTCAGCATGCCATCCTGGTGGATGCCCGCCTCGTGCGCAAAGGCGTTGGCTCCTACGATGGCCTTGTTGGGCTGGATCACCATGCCCGTGTAGCGGCTGACCATGTCGCTGGTGCGGTGAATCTCCGATGTGACGATGTCCGTGCCCAGGTCGTAGATATGGCCGCGCACGAAGAGCGCCATGACCACTTCTTCCAGGCTGGTGTTGCCCGCCCGTTCGCCGATGCCGTTGATCGTCACCTCCACCTGCCGGCCGCCGTTGATCAGACCGGCCAGCGTGTTGGCCGTAGCCAGGCCCAGGTCGTTGTGACAATGGACGCTGAAGATGACATCCTTGGCGCCCGGCACATTCTCGCGCAGATAGCGGATCAGGTCGCCGAACTCGGTGGGCGTGGTATAGCCTACCGTGTCAGGGATGTTCAGCGTTGTCGCGCCCGCCTGGATCGCCACGGTCAGCACCTGCACCAGGAATTCCGCGATCGCTGCGGCCCGCGTCCTCGGGACTGAATTCCACGTCCTTGCACAGGCTTGCCGCGTACTGCACCATGTCGCCGACAGTCTCCAGCACCTCGTCACGGCTCATGCGCAGCTTGTGTTCCATGTGGATATCGCTGGTGGCGATGAAACGTGTGAATGCGCGGGCGCACTGCGCCCTGCACGGCCTCCCACGCCTTGTCGATATCATACTTGTTGGCGCGCGCCAGGCCCGTGATGATGGGCGGCGCCACCGACCTTGCCGTCCTTGTTGGTGCGCGGTTCGCGGCCCACAGTTGTCGGCCACCTGCGTACTGCATCCAGGTCACCGGGGCTGGCGGCGGGAAAGCCCGCCTCCATGATGTCCACGCCCAAACGCGAGAGCTGGCGCGCGATGTCCAGCTTCTCCTCCGTGTTCAGCGTGGCGCCGGGGCTCTGTTCGCCGTCGCGCAACGTCGTATCGAATACCACCACCCGGTCGCCATGCGCGATGTCACGCGCATATGCCTTGATATCGTCGATGGCAAATTCGGATACGTCAATATCGACATCTACATCGGCATCGTACAGTGGGCTCATCGCCGGAATCGCCATCCTGTCCGTTGTGTTCCGTCATCATCGTGTCACCTCTTCAGGGAGTGAATATGGATTGATTCGAATCGAATGCATCAAGTACGCATACCTGTCGCGTAAGGTCAACAAGGTCGCTATCCATCCATATCACCCCCTTTCTGTCGTTTGCGCCGGCAACCGTCGCAGATCACGATGTCCGGCCCGGCGTCTTCGTTCACCAGCGTGCTGTCACGCCGGAGACGTGACCTACGTTGACCGTTCGTCTATACTTCCTTGGCGTCCAGGAACGTCATCATGCCGCGCAGTTGCTTGCCGACCTGCTCGATCTGCTGGTTCTGCTCCACGTCGCGCCGCGCATAGAACTGCTTTCCGCCGCCGTGATACTCGTCCATCCACTCCTCGGCGAACGCGCCGGACTGAATCTCGGCCAGGATCTCCTTCATATTCTGGCGCACCTCGTCCGTGATCACACGCTGGCCACTCTTGTAGTCGCCCCACTCGGCAGTGTCGCTCACGCTGTAGCGCATGTAGTTGAGGCCGCCCTGATACATCAGGTCGACGATCAGCTTCAGCTCGTGCAGACACTCGAAGTAGGCGATCTCGGGCTGATACCCGGCGTCCACCAGCGTCTCGAATCCGGCCTTGATCAGCTCGCTGACGCCGCCGCAGAGCACGGTCTGTTCGCCGAACAGGTCCGTCTCAGTCTCCTCGGAGAAGGTCGTCTCCAACACGCCGGCGCGGGCGCTGCCAATGCCCTTGGCATAGGCCAGTGCATTGGCCAGCGCATTGCCCGTGGCGTCCTGGTGGATGGCCACCAGCGCGGGCACGCCGGAACCGTCCACGAAGACCTCGCGTACACGATGGCCCGGCGCCTTGGGCGCCACCATCGACACGTCCACGTTCTCCGGCGCCACGATGAAGCCATAGCGGATGTTGAAGCCGTGCGCGAACATGAGCGTGTCGCCGGACTTCAGGTTCGGTGCAATGTCTTCCTCGTACACCTTCGCCTGTATCGGGTCCGGCAGCACCATCATGATCATGTCGGCTTCCGCCGCAGCTTCCGCGTTGGACATCACCTTCAGTCCGGCCGCTTCTGCCTTGGCCCAGCTCTTGCTGCCGTCGTAAAGGCCGACGCGCACGTCGACGCCGCTGTCCTGCAGGTTCAGCGCATGGGCGTGGCCCTGGCTGCCGTAGCCGATGACGGCGATCTTCTTTCCTTCAAGGAGACCAGATCCGCCTGGTCTTCATAGTAGATCGTTGCCATGATGTGTTGCAGCCTTTCGTTGCTACTCTTTCGTGCTGGTTTATGTTTGACGCTGATCGGATTCAGCGCAGGATTCAGCCGGATCGGCCGTCAGGTTGCCTGTACAGAAATGGGTACTCCTGTGAACAGATTCCTCCAGACTGAGTTGGCCAACTCAGTCTGGATGACGGAAGCCGACGCGCCTACGCGCCGGCCTCCACAGTCTCTTCTTCCTCGTCATCGCTGCCGTTGACGCTCGCACGCCAGACCGCGATGGCTGCGACGCCGTTTGCGACGTGCGCTGCCGCGCACCAACGCCACGCGACCGGTACGCACCATCTCGATGATGCCGAAATGGTCAGCAGATCGATCAACGAGTCGATACGCTCCTCTGCGCCGACGATCTGCACGACCATGCTGTCCAGCGCCACGTCTACGATATCACCGCGGTAGATGTTGACCATCTGCACGATGTCCGAGCGCGTCTCCGGCGTGGCCTGCACGCGGATCAGCGCCAGCTCGCGCACGACGATGGGCCGGTGCGTGATGTCCTCCACACGGGTGACGTCCACCACCTTCTGCATCTGGGTGATGACCTGGTTCACCATGTGCTCGTTGCCGTCCACGACGAACGTCATGCGGCTGATGCCGGGCGTCTCGCTGTGGCTGACCTGCAAGCTGTCAATGTTGAAGTTGCGCCGGCGCAACATGCCGGAGACTCGGTTGAGCACGCCGGGCTTGTCACGCATCCAAGCGACGAGAGTATGTTTCATAGTGCATTGCTCGCTTTCTGGTTACCTTGGCTCTGCCGCTTGGCTCACCAACCTGGCTTGACTCCACTGAATCCCTGCACCACGTCCGCCTTCGGCCGGCGAATCATCTCGTCCACGGCCGCGCCTGTGGCGACCATGGGATAGACGTTCACCTCTTCCTTGACGCGGAAGTCGATGAGGAAAGGTCCCGGCGTGTTGTTGGCCTTTTCGAAGGCCGCCGCCACCTCATCCGGCTCGCGTACGCGCAGCGCCGGAATGTCATAGGCATCGGCAAGCTTCACGAAGTCCGGCGACACCACCGGCGTGCCCGTATAGCGTTTCTCATAGAACAGCTGCTGCCATTGGCGCACCATGCCGAGGAAGCCGTTGTTGATGATGGCGATCTTCACCGGCAGGTCTTTCTCCTGCTTCAACACGGCCAGTTCCTGCAACGTCATCTGGAAGCCGCCGTCGCCCACAACCGCCCAGACCAACCGGTCCGGGTAGGCCATCTGTGCGCCGATGGCCGCGGGCAACGCATAGCCCATCGTGCCCAGACCGCCGCTGGTCAGCAATTGCCCGGAATACTCGTGGATGAAGTATTGGCTTTCCCACATCTGGTGCTGGCCCACGTCGGTGACAATGATGGCCGGCGCCTTGTCGGTCTTGCCGATCTCGTGCCACAGCTGGCGGATGACGAAGGGCGGAATCAGTTCGTCCGACTCGTAGTTGAGGATGTCGGATCTGCTGCGAATCTTCCTGCCACGTCGTCACCTGGTCGATCCACGCCTGGTGTCTGACGTTCGTCGATCTTGGGCAGCAGCGCGGGCAGCGTCTCGCCCAGGTCGCCGACGACGGCGATATCTGGCGTTACATTCTTGCCCACTTCGGCCCAGTCGATCTCAAAGTGGATAATCTTGGCCTGCTTGGCGAAGCGGTTCAGATCACCGGTGATGCGGTCATCAAAACGCATGCCCAAGGCGATGAGCACGTCGCAGCCCTGGATCGCACGGTTGGCGTATGCCTCGCCGTGCATGCCGGCCATGCCTAGATTGAGCGGATGCGTCTCCGGGATGTCGCCCGCGCCCAACAGCGTGGTGACCACCGGAATGCCGGCCTTCTCGACCAACTCCAGCAGCGCCTGCGCCTGTGCCGGAGAGCTGGATGCCGTGGCCGGCGATGATCAGCGGCCGCTCTGCCTGATTGATCATCTCCGCAGCCTGATCGACCTTGCTGCCGTCGACCTTGGGCCACGGTTCGAAACCGGGCAGGTCGATCTCCATGTCGTAGCGGAACGCGCCCGTGGCGTTCTGCACATCCTTACAGATGTCGACCAGAACGGGGCCCGGCCGGCCTTCACGCGCGATGTAGAACGCTTCCTTCAGGATTAGCGGCAGGTCTGCTATGTCGGTAACCAGGTAGTTGTGCTTGCAGACGGGCTGCGTGACCCCTACCACGTCCGATTCCTGGAAGGCGTCGGTACCCAGCAGAAAAGTCGGCACCTGGCCGGTGACGGCAACGATGGGGACGCTGTCCATCAGCGCCGTGGCCAGACCAGTGACCAGATTCGTGGCGGCCGGTCCGCTCGTCACGATACAGACGCCCACCCTGCCCGTTGCCCGGGCATACCCGTCGGCCATGTGGCCGGCGGACTGCTCGTGGCGTACAAGCACATGGTGAATTCGCCCGGAGGCCTCATACGGTGACAGCGCGTCATACGCCGGCAAAATCGCCCCGCCGGGATGGCCGAACACGACGTCCACGCCCTCCCGTTCGAAAGCCGCCCAAATCATCTGGGCGCCCGTCATCTCGATGGGCTCCTCAGCGTGGGGAAGCTGTTGATCTTCCTGTTTCGATTCAGTCATGGCACGTTCTCCTTAGCCGCCTGAGTACATACTGCTGCAATGCTCGCGAATACTCGACAAAGTGGGAAATCAATACAGTACGCTCGTCCGCCAACTGTGCGACAGCCCTGCTTCCGGACCGATCCCGCACAATTGTGCGAAAAGCGGTACAAAAAAGACCCTTCCCTGGCTGGGAAGAGTCTTCAGTGACCTTTAGTCGCTACGACTTACAACGGTCCTAACACGCTTCTCCAACCACCGATGGCTCCTGGCTAATCAGTACGACAGCCAGAAGCTCAATAAGTACCAGAAGTACAATGACGGCGGAAGAGAAGCTAGGAATATCCATTGAACGCTTTAGTTCTTCACAGACTTCCAGTTCACAAACAAAACGTGTCGGACCTGCTGTCCCTCGCGAAGCCTGCCAGCTTCCCACGAGATTGTTGCACAGTATACAGACGCCCGCCGCGCTTGTCAACTAAGAATCGCGCCGATCGCGTACAACAACTTCTCTATGCCGCGACCCCTTCACCGCCCACCGGTACCGGTCGCCCGTCCGCCGCTGCGGAGGCCTGGATCGCATCCCACAGCCGCGCCATGCGCAGTCCCACTTCCGGCGGGCATGGGTTCGGCGTCTGGCCGGCTCGCACCTGCAGGAACTGCTGCCACTGGCCCAACGTTTTCGGCGTTCGCACAGGCACGGCGTGGTCCTGGCCGTTGCGCTGGATCGACAGTGTCCTGCCCCACACGCCCGTGCGCAAAATGCCGTCCGTGCAGAACACGCGCACGTCCGAACTGCACGACGGCACCGTCTCGCCGCAGGCGTGCATGGTCACCAGCACGCCGGAACGCGTGCGCGCCATGATGACGCCCAGGACGTCCACCGGCGCGCCGCGATTGTCCAGCCATGCGGCCACTTCCACGAAATCCTCGCCGGCCAGGTCGACGACCGTGTTGAGCATATGCGCGCCGGTGTCGAACAGGAAGCCGCCGCCCGAAAGCGCCGGGTCCTGTCGCCACTTGCCTGCCGTCTGCCGCTTCCAGTTCTGCCAGACGGTCGCGCTGATGGTCAGGATGTCGCCCAACTCGCCCGCACGCAGGATCCTGGACGCCTTGCGGATCTCCGGCGACAGGCTGCCGTTGAAGGCCACCACCAGCAGGCGGCCCGTCCTGTCGCGCGTGGCGATCAGTTCCTCCGCCTCCTGAGCGTTCAGCACCATCGGCTTCTCCAGAAGCACGTCAACGCCCGCTTCCATGCACATCATCGCCTGCTGATGATGATAGGCGTGCGGCGTAATGATGAAGACTGCGTCCAGCCCACCGTCGAGCTGTTGCAGGAGCTGCGCCAGGTCGGGCACATTGGGCGGTGCGGACACGCCCTCCTCGTCGAAGACCTCGCAGAAGGCAGCGTATGCCGCTTCAGACGGTTCGCACACCGCCACGATCTGTGTCGTATCTTGCTGCTGAAGGATGCGACGCACGTGGTGGCGCGCCATGCCGCCGCAGCCGACCATCGCCATCCGTACCGGTTGCCCGTTCGACTTCATCATTTGTACTATCCTCTGTACAGATCTCTGAGGTGACCGGCCTGTGACAGACGCACTCGGCCCGGTCTTGATTGGTGAGTTAGAATATGGGTAAGCCGTCTGCATTATATCAGGAGGCGGCGCGTATCTCCCATCTCGCGCACGCCTTCATTCCGCCATACGTCGCCGCGGTTCGACTGTGCCAATTGCCTGCCCGGCATGCTTACAAGGAGGCGCCAAAATGCAAGGTCGTGTCCCTCGAACCTGGCCGGTAATCCTCGTCATTTTGCTCTTGCTGGCCGCCTGTGCGGCGCCGGATCCGCCGGTCGTCCCCGGCGGCGAGAACGCCGCCGCCAATGCGGACGGCACAGACCGGTACGCGGAGCAGCGTCAGCGCATGGTGGATGAGCAGATCGCCGGGCGCGGCGTGGGCGATGAGAACGTCCTGCGCGCCATGCGCGCCGTCGAACGCCACCGCTTCGTACCGGAAGACCTGGTCGGCCAAGCCTACGCCGATCACCCGCTGCCAATCGGATACGGCCAGACCATTTCACAGCCATACATCGTCGCGCTCATGTCAGAGGCGTTGCATGTGCAGCCTGGCGACAAGGTACTCGAGATCGGCGCCGGCAGCGCCTACCAAGCCGCGGTGTTGGACGCACTGGGCGCGGAAACCTACACCATCGAGATCGTGCCGGAGTTGGCGCAACAGGCGAAAATGCGGCTGAGCGAGTTGGGCTATGACGACGTACATTTGCGCCAGGCGGACGGTTACTTCGGCTGGGAGGAGCACGCGCCGTTCGACGCCATCATCGTTACCGCCGCGCCCGATCATTTGCCTCAACCGCTCGCCAACCAACTGGCAGAGGGCGGCCGCCTTGTCGTACCTATCGGCCCCGTGGGCGCGGTGCAAACCCTGTGGCTCTTCGAAAAGACTGACGGCGAGTTGCAGGCCACCAATCTCGGCGACGTGCGCTTCGTGCCCTTCACACGCCAGTAGGTTCACCGCGGCCGACGACCCGCGGCAGCGCAGCCCACGCCCCCGCGTAGCAGGCAGCGCCAATCAGCAATACGAAAGTAAATCCGTAGCTCAACGCCAGGATCGCGGCTACCACGCCGGACACTACCGACGCACAACCGTTCACCGCCCACGCCCACGGCGCCATCCACGAAGCGGCTCCTTCCAGCCAGGCCAGACCGCGTGGAAAAGGCATGCCCATTAGCACCGCCAGCGGCGCGAGCAGCAACGCCGCGCCAACCGCACGGGGTACAGCCGGCCAGCCCAGCGCCAACTCCACATACCATGCAGTGGCAAATGGCGTGAGCACCGCCAACGCCACCAGCGCGCCGAACGCGAGCGGTCCCTGCACCGATGGTTGCCGCGAAAGCAGACTGCCCGCGCTGGAAAAGACCAGCAGCGTCAGCACCACCCCCGTGAACGCGTAGACCGGATGGCCGAGAAGCAAAATCCACTGCTGGATCAATGGAATCTCCACCAGCAGAAAGGCCAGCCCGATCAGCCCGAAGT
The DNA here is from genome assembly GCA_963752485.1 of uncultured Chloroflexia bacterium. Lineage (GTDB taxonomy): Bacteria > Chloroflexota > Anaerolineae > Caldilineales > Caldilineaceae > JASGTU01. The sequence goes on along the minus strand of CAVVYP010000001.1, from coordinate 118,345 downwards.
AGAGCATGACGCGCAGCCTCGACGCGTATGCGCCGGTTCGATCCAACTGGCGCTGCTTGCCCGCGAGGAGCATCGGCAGCACAATCAGGCCGCCGCTGAACAGCAGAACAAGCGCCAACATGGCCAGGAGGACGAAGTACCCGCTGCCGCCAAAGGGTTGCCACGTTCGCCCCAGCGTCGCCAATACCTCCGGCGTCTGCTCCCACGTGAAGAAGTGGAAGAAGAACGGACGGTCGTCGACGGCGGGCGCCACTGCGAACGGGTAGTTGCGCAGAAACGCCTCATCTTCCCCGCGTAGCAGCTCCGCCGCCGCTTCATAGTGCAACGCCCGTGGCATGCGGCTATGGCGATTCACCTCGTCGGGCGAAATGTCCGGCATCCACACAAGGTCGAAGCGCAGGTCGCTCCGCGAAGGCGCGCACCTGCGCCAGTTCTCGCGCCGACCATGCGTGCAGCTTCGCCAGCACGGTCGCCGTCTGGATGCCGCGCAGCATGACGATATGCTTGGCCGGCTCGTCTACGCCCATGCGCTCCAGCGCGGCCACCACCGTCGCCAGCAGTTTCACGCTCTCGCTGGGCGGAGTCTGCAACCAGCGCGTCGCAACCAGAATCCCGTCCTCGTCCAGCTGCGCCGCCATGTCCGTGAACGCCTCCACGGTCAACAAGTACGACTCGGCCAGGCTATAGGCGCCGCTGGACACAGGCTGATACGGATCGGTCAAGCGGAAGCACAATGATGTCGAAATCTTCCCCGGACCGTTGCAGGTAGACGCGCCCGGTCTCGTCGACCGTTTCTACCTGCGGATGAGCATAGACGTTGTAGTCCGCGGCTGTCGTCGCAGCCCTGCGTTCCAGCGCGTTCCCGCTCACAGCGGTCACCCGTTGCGCGCCGCCTGCCAGGGCTTGCAGTACCGCCAGGCCGCCGCCCGGCTCCAGCGCAAGCACCCGCGCGCCCGGGCGCAGCAAGAACGCAATTGCCTCCGGCATATACTCCGCCGCATCGAACTCCGCCGGTTCTGCCAACGTCAGGGGCATCACGGCGCCCGCGTCCAGCGCCAATCCGTATTGGCGCGGCGGGTTCCCTGGATACGCATAGCTGAGGCCGGGAAGCTGCCGCGTGCCCGCATCCTCCATTACGTCCACACGCGCGATCTCGTTCCATGCGCCGAAAATGCGCTGCGCACCCGGGTACTGGCGCGCGTAGGCCAGCCCCTTGTACGGCGAAACCGCCAGACCGAGCGGCGCCTGGGCCGTCAGGTTCAGCACGGCGTACCACACAAAGCCGGCTGCCAAGACCACGCTCGCGCCAACCGCAAGCCGTCGCAGTCGACCGGACCACGCCGGCAGCAACGCCACCAGTCCAGCCGCCATCAGCGCGCCCGGCACGCCCGCGACTCTCAACATCGCAAGCGACGCCAGCGCACCAGTCGCCGAACCGGCCAGATTAGCGGCATACACAACGTGACTGCGATCGCCGCCCGCGGCCAGCGCCGCGCCGATCCCCAAGCCGCCGCACACGAAGGGCAAAGTGATCGCCAGGTAGTAGAGTACGAAGTAGAGGATCTGGCTGCGCTGCCACGCGATGCTATAGCTGTCGAACGGCAGCCAGTTCACCGCGGCATAGCTGATCGCCACGCTACACGCAAAGGCGACGCCTGCCAGCGGCAGCAGCCGCTGCAAGGGCATGGCCTGCAAGCGGGTCGATAGGCTGAGAAGGGTGCCGCTGGCCCCAAAGCCAAGCAGGGCCAGGCTAACCACGAGGAATGCAAAGTGGTAGAACTGGGCGACCGCCAGCAGACGCAGCAGCGCGCCTTCCAGTAGCAGCGTCGCCGCGGCCAGCGCGGCCACGTCGAGATAGACTCGTCTCGAGAAGCTCGTCATGTGCGCCTCGGTCAGCGCCGCATCACAAGCGCGCTGTGACTACAAGATGCAGGTCTTGCGCCGCAGCTCCGGCTCATGCACCGGCTGCTCGTGCACGACCTCGCCGTCCTCCAGCCGCAGCCAAGTCTCGAATTCGCGCACACCCTCGCGCAGCCGAACAATGCGCGCTCCGCGTTTGAACCCCTCACGCCCATATGTATTGAAGCCGGAGCCGCGCCCGAAGAGCAGACGAATCCCGTACAGACTGCCCTGGAAGTCGTTGATGTGATCGTGCCCCACGAACACGCCCATCACGTCGCCGGCCTCGTGCAACGCGGCAAAGAACCCGGAATTGAGCAGCGGACAGCAGACGGGCTCGTACTTGTTTCCATAGCAAACCTGCAGATCCCAGATTTGGTTGAATTCAGGCAGGGGAATATGGAAGAACGCCAGCGCGGGCAGCGGCTCTTCGCCGTCGCCGCCGCGCAGCCGCGCGGACGTCTCCAGGAACCACGCAATCTGGTCGCGCCGGATCCAACCGTAACCGGCAATGGCGGTCTCCGCATATGCATTGGAGTCCAGGAAGTACAGATTTGCGGCACGGACCTGTCCATGGCTCGACAAAACGTCAAGCGTGTAGTTGCCCACACCGGAAACGCCGGCCGGACCCGGCAACGTCAGGCAATGCGCCAACGTCTGCTGCACGGCCATCAGCTCCGTACGGCTGAGGTCGCCCTCGTCGTCATGGTTGCCGTACACCGCGCACCACGGCAGCGACCGCTCCACTATCGGAGCTACCGCCCGTCGCCACGACGCGGCCGGGTCATCACAATGGCCGCCGTCAATGACATCGCCCGTCAGCGCCACGAGGTCCGGCTGCTCCGCGTCCAGCACCGCCGCCATCAGCGCCGCGGTGAGTTCGTCCTCCGGCTCGCCGTTCTTGACATGCAAGTCGGTGAACTGCGCAATCGTGAACGTACTGTCCTCTCGAAATCGAAGTATATGTGTCATGCTTGCAGCCGCCTGTTCAACTCTGTTGGCGCAGGTACATGATCAAGTCGACGTCGCCCGGAGAATAGCCCAGTTCCGTGAGGAGATACGCCACCTCTGCCGCGGTGCTGTGTGCCGTGGTTGACCACGTGGGACAGAATCTGCCACAGCGTCTGCTCGAATACCGCGCCCTTCGTGTTTCGATACTGGACCACACCCGCCAGGTCCGCATCCGTCAAGCTTTGCACGTAGGTGCGTATGGCGTGTTCTTCCGCAGCCCATGCCGCGAGCAAATCGGCCAGCACAGGAAAGTCGGCCGGGTCGGCGAGGCTCGTGGGCGCTTCCCCTTGGCAACGCAATCGCCAGATACGCTCGGCGGCCATCATGTGCACCAGCGTGTCGTAGATCGTCTGTCCACTCACCGGCGCCGCAGCGTGCAGCTCATCCACCGAAGCCCGTGCGACAGCCCCAAGCACGCGGTCGTTCGCCCAGGAATTGTAGTCAAGCAACAGCAATATGTCTTCTCTGTTCATCGCGTCCTCTCATTGGTGCGCATGATCTCTTCACTGCGAACCCCATCCGACGCCAACCTATCGTCCGCACTAGCTTCGGTTTCGTTCGCGCCGTCAATGCGCCTCAGCACGCGGCGCAGCACTTCCTCCTCTTCCGGCGTGATCTGTTTGAGCGGCATGTCGTCCTCTGTCAAGATGGCGTGGCCCAACTTGCTGCGCGCCAGCATGCGAAGATCCTCCTCCATCGGGTCCAGCAGCCGGTGGTCCTCAACGACGCGCCCATCGCGCATGCGCACGATGCGCTGCGTTGCCTGCGCCACGCGCCGGTCGTGCGTCACCACAACGATCGTCGTACCCTGCGAGCGGTTGAGTTCGCCCAGCAGATCCATGATCTCCTCACCGCTTTGGCTATCCAGCGAACCCGTGGGCTCGTCGGCCAGAATCAGCAACGGGCCGTTCGCCAGCGCACGCGCCACCGCCACGCGTTGCCGCTGACCGCCCGAGAGCTGGTTCGGCAGGTGGTCGCTGCGTTCTTCCAGCCCGACCATGGCAAGCAGTTCGCCGCGCTCGCCGCTTGCGCTCGGGAGCGCCGACGCCTTGGCCCTGCATAGGCACTTCTACATTCTCCCGCGCAGTCAATGTGGGCAGCAAATTGTGAAGCTGAAAGATGAAGCCGACCGTCCTGGCGCGAAACTCGTCCACGCTGCGCAACCGCGCCAAGTTTTCGCCCGCCACCCACACCTCGCCCGATGTGGGCTGGTCCAGTGCGCCGATCATGTTGAGCAACGTGCTCTTGCCGCACCCGCTCGGTCCCATGATCGCTAGGAACTCACCCGGCTCCACCACGAGGTCAACGCCGTCCAGAGCCCGGATCGCATTCTCGTCGCTGCCATAGACCTTGGTCAGCTCAGTTGCGCGGATCAGATCATCGCCAGTCATGTCACGCTTGCCATATGTGGTGCTAGGGGCCTGTGTCAATATTGACGAACGCCGTCATCCCCCAGCGCAGGCTCTCGTCCAGGTCACTCACGTCGATCTCGACTGTGTAGTTGGTGCTGCCCTGTTCCGTGTTGCTCACCGGCGCGATCTTGGTGACCGTGCCCTCGAATACCGTGTCCGGCAGCGCGTCGAACGTCACCTCCACCGGCATGCCGACACTCACGTTCACGACGTCCGTCTCGCGCAGGTCCGTCGTCTCCACGTGCATGTCGTCTGTCTGGCCCAGCAGGATCACAAACCTTTCCGGCGTTGCCATTTCACCGATGCGCAGGTTGATCGTCCCGATCTGCCCATCCATGGGCGCCCGAATCTGGCTCTGGTCTAGCGCCGCCTGCGCACTGCCCAGCGCGGCCATGGCGGACGCAACCCGCGCCCGCGCCATGGCGATCTCCTCCACAGTTGCACCCGCCAGCAGCCGGTCGAGCGCGGCCTGAGCGCTTGCCCGTTCGGCGATGGCCGACTGCACGGCGGCCTCCGCGCCGGCGGTGCGGCTCTGCGCAGCTTCAATCTCTTCCCTGGCGGCGTCAATCTGGCCCTGGGCCACGGCCAACTGCTCCGGCGATGCGCCCTCACGGTATCAACCGCGCCTTGGCCTTGGCTGCCTCCAGCGCAGCGGTCGCCTCCTGCAGTGCCAGCGCCTCCGGCCGGGCCACGATATTCGGGTCGCCGCGCACCAGATTGTACGCCGCTTGCGCCTGGTTAACGGACGCTTCCGCGATGGCCTCCTCGGCGAGCGCAGCCTCTAGTTCGGCGGGCGTCGGATGACTTGCCAATTCAGCGTACTGCCGTTCTGCGATGCGCGCTTGCACCTCCGCCAGCTGAATGGCGACCTCTGTCTCCAACATCTGGCCGGCAGCCTGTGCGAGGCCCGCCTCCGCCACGGCGAGGGCCGCCTCAGCGCCGGCGATCTCGGCGTTCGTCGCCCCGGCCATCAGCTTGTCCAGCGCAGCCTGCGCCTCCGCCGCTTGAGCCGCGGCCACTTCTACCTCACTCCGCATCACGCCGTTTTGCAACTCGAGCAGCAGATCGCCGGATGCCACCCGCTCGCCCTCTTCCGCGTGGACCTGGCTGACAATGCCCGTAGTTGCAGTACTGAGCCCGGCCCAAACGCGCGGCTGCAATTCGCCCGACGCCCAGATAACGTTTGCGAGCTCGTCCACGTTTGACTCTGCCGCTTGTTGGGCAGCCTGCTCGGCCTGTGACGCGGCATACCGGCTATAGGCCCAGTACCCCGCCGCAGCGACGACAACCGCAACCAAAGCAAGTATGACGATCCGTCTCATCGTTCCATCTCCGGTTCTCGGTGGATGGTTGATAGAGTGCTCACTGTATACCGCGTCCGATCACGGTCCTATCACGAACCGGCTCGACAACCTACTCGTATCGCAACGCCTCCACCGGCTGGAAATGGCTGGCGCGCCATGCTGGATAGAGGCCGCCCAACACACCCAACAGCAGAGCGACCGATATCGCGATCAGAAACGTGCTGGCCGACCAACTCGGCTTCACAAATGCATTGGCCCCGGGCACCAAAGTCAGCAGCGACAGAATGGCTACGCCCAGTACGCATCCCAACAGTGCGGCCACCAGGCACAAATACAGGCTCTCCTGCATCACCTGCCCCAGGATACGCCGGCTCTTCCATCCCAAGGCGCGCAGCGTGCCGATCTCCCGCGTGCGCTCGTAGATCGCCATGATCATCGTGTTGGCGACGACCACCCCGCCCACGATCATGGCCAGAATCTGAATAGCATTGGTCATCGCCTTGCTCGACTGGATGTCGTTCGAGTTCTGCGCAAAATCACTGCTGAGGCTGGCGCGTGTCTCCGGGAAGCGCTTGTTGATGGCAGCCGCCACCGCTTCCGCCTGCGACGGATCCTTCACGTCCACGAAGATGAACGAGACCGAACGCGGCCGGCCCATCAGCCGCTGCGCCTCGCGCAGGGCCAATACGCCCCCTCCGTCCTCCCAGGCCACGCCCGTTTCATACAGGCCGACCACCTTGTAGCGGTTGTCGTTGAAGGACAGGGTGTCGCCCACGCCCAGCTTATACGTCTCCGACGCAATCTTGCCCAAGATGATCTCGGAGGGCCGGTGAACGTGTCTGCCTTCCACCAGCTTGTAGTGCTCCATGGCCGGCGTATTTGGGTCCAGGCCGGATGCAATGAAGAACGGCATCTGGGGCGCAGACAGCACCGCCAGCACATAGGGACTCGCCGTCTCCACTTGCGGCATCCCCTGGATGGCGGAAACCATGCGTTCGTCGAGGCTGCTGAGACTCATGTCGGCCACGTCCGCGTTGCATGACCGTGATGCTGCCCGTGCCGCCGCTGCCTGCCAGCCCGTTCAACTGCTGGATGAAACCGTCGATGAGACCGCCAAGCATCACCAATGTGGCCACGCCGATGCCGATGCCTGTCGCAGAAATGATCGTGCGTGTGCGACGTCGCCACAGGTTGCGAAAGCTCTGGTTACCCACATGCGCCAGGACGCCCTTCACCTCGCTGGCCCCACCGCCCTCATAGCGCAGTGCCTCCACCGGCTGTAGATTGGAGGCTTGCCACGCCGGGTAGAGCCCGCCGATCACGCCCAAGGCAAGCGCAGTCACCATGCCCTGCACGACGATGCGCACGGACAACACGCCCTCGAGGAACGCACCCACGCTGGGAATCTGGCCGGCCAGCCACGCCAACAATATGCCCAGCGCCACGCCCAATACGCCGCCGACCAGACTCAGACCGACGGCCTCGCCCAGGATCAGCCGCAACACCTGGCGCCGGGTCCAGCCCAGCGCACGCAGCGTGCCGATCTCACGTGTGCGCTCCATCACGCTCATGACCATGGCGCTCATCATGCCCAACCCGCCGATGAGGATGGCGATGCCGGCGATGCCCCATGCGAACCCCTGCAACATTGCCGTCCATTGCTCGCCGCCTTCGTAGTCGCTTGCGACGCTTACGGTAATGTCACGGTCCAGATTGCTGATGCGCTCCTTCACCGTCTCGATGTCCGCTCCGGGACGCACGCCAACCTGGAAGAGGCTTACTTGTCGATGCTTCTGAGCAATCTCCTGCGCCTCTTCCAGCGTGACCACGCCGCCCGATTCCTCCATGCCCTGGCCGGTCTCATAGATGCCCACAATGCGATAGGGCACGCCATTCATGCGGATCGTATCTTCGATCTGCTTGTCCAGCGCGTCCGCAGCCCTTTGCCCGACGGCGACCTGCTTCGGCCCCGTGACCGGCTTACCTTCCACAATGCGGTAGTGATCGATGGCGACGCTGCCCGGCTCATAGCCGTACACGAGGAAGTAGGGCGTATCGCCGACCGCGATCCAGCCAAACACGCCGGGGTCGACGTTGGTCACATCGGGAATGGACTGGATGCGCTGGCCCAAGTCCTGGTCGAGATTGCTGAAGGCCACATCGTAGGAGTTGGCCTGCGTCACCAGCAGGTCATTGTTGAGGCCGAGCGCGTTGCCATAGTTCGTGGCGATGCCCTCGGCCATGGAGCCCAACGCCACAACCGCAGCCACGCCGATCGCAATACCGATCACGGTCAGCAAGCTGCGCGTTGCCCGACGTATCAGATTCTTGAGGATCATCGTCCGACACCCGTTCTCCAGTAAGCGATTCGCAAACCGAGACGCTGCGCCGATACCGCCCCCCGCATGCCGAGAAGGGAATACCGCACTAGTATACGCGCGTTGTTTCGCCGCGTGAATCCCTGGCGGGACAGTCTTCCCCTGGTCACTTGACCAGTCCGGCAGCGCAACCGCTTCGCCAGCGCGCCGTTGCCGCGCGCGATTCACTCCTGCGGAGAGATGAATCCATTCTCCGCGCCGCTTGCGAGCACGTCATGTATGGCGGGAAAACGCTCCGCCAAGTGCTCCAGCAACGCGCGCGCAACCGGCGAAAGATTCCGCCGCCCGTCCCAGACAAGCTTCAGCGTACGCTGCAGCGGATCCCCGGCCACGGGCACGGCGCGCAGCGTGCCAAACGCCTCCTCGTCCAGGATGGCATAGTGCGGCAGAATGGCGAGCCCGCCGCCCGCCGCCACTGTGCGTTTGATCGACTCCACGTTGTCAAACTCGGCGTTGATGCGAGGCGTGACTGCCCACTGCGCCAGCGCCTCGTCCAGCCAGATGCGCGATTGGCTGGCGGGCTGGCGCATGATGAACGTCTGTCCGTCCAACTCGTCCATCGCCACCTCCCGCCGCTCCCAGAACGCATGGCGCTGACCAACGACCACAAATTGTGGAATCGTCTCCAACTCCTGCGCCGCGCAGCCCGGCATGCATGTCTACGCTCAACTCGCCCTCAACGATGCCGATGTCCACCTTATTCGCCAGGATATCCCGAACAATCTCGGGGGTAATGCGCGTTTCCAGCGACACCGCGAGCTTCGGATACCGATCTCGAAAGCTCTGCACCATGCCGCTGAGCACATAGATACTGATGCTTGGCGTTGCCTCCGCATGCACGTGTCCCGCTTGCACATGCGCCACGTCCGTCAATGCGACTTCGGCTTCGGAGACAAGGTCAAGAATGCGCCGCGAGTAGTCGTACAGCAGACGCCCGCTTTCAGTCGGCGCAACTCCACGCCGGCTGCGATCGAACAGACGCACGCCCAGCGCATTCTCGACGTCGCGAATGTGCTGGCTCACCCCGGACTGGCTCATCATCAGCCGCTCTGCGGCCGCGCTGAAACTGCCTTCCTCCATTACGCACTCGAATATCTGCAACTTGTAGATGTCCAGCATCGTCAACGAAGAGCGTTTGCGGAAAAACCGTCGCCGGCGTCCGGGAAATCCCCTCTAGCCATCGATCCCTCACGGGATTGATGGGGCTGTCCGGGAGCTGATGGCCGGGTCGCACATTGTATGCCATAAGTAATTGCTTATGGATAGTATAAGCGATTGGGCACATTGGCAGCAAGATCTCTCCGCTATACTCTATGCCAGTTGCACCAAATTCAGATACGAATTTCCGGGCGAATATTCGCAAGGAAATAAGGAGACAAATCATGTTTGCAGGGAGAAATTGGATGCTCTACCTAGTCATCGGTCTCGTGGTCGTTGCGGGAATCTTTCTGGTGTGGCGTCAGGTTCAGCCAGCGGGGGACACCGTGGCCGTGGCGTCAAGCGCCGCGGCGGGGAGCGCGGTTGCCGAAGCACAAGCCGCAGATTCGGCCGCCGTCATGCCCAAGTCCGGGCGCATCAAGCCGAAGCAGTATCAGAGCGCCTTTGTCGAAACGGGCAGCGCCGCACCTGCTGGTCGACGTGCGCACACCGCAGGAGTTCAACAGCGGCTACATCGAAGGCGCCGTGAATATCCCTTTGCAGGAGTTGGCCCAGAGTGCGGACGAAATCCCGCAGGATCAGCCTGTGGTACTCTACTGCCGCTCAGGCAATCGAAGCTCCAGCGCTGCCAAGATGCTTGCCAGCGCCGGCTACGAACAGGTCTATGACCTAGGCGGCGTCATCGACTGGCAAGCACAGGGCCTGCCGCTCCAATAGGCGCCATGTCCGGTAGGCGCGGTCGAGAACACGGCAATTTCAGATAGACAGAAAGAACTCACGATGCTGCTCAAATACTTCTACGATTCGACATTAGCCCAAGCGTCTTACATGGTCGGTTGCGCGCAGACCGGCGAAGCCCTCGTCGTCGACCCCGCCCGCGACATCCGTCCCTATCTGCAGGCGGCGGAACAGGAAGGTCTGCGCATCACGCACGTGACCGAGACGCACATCCACGCGGATTTCGTCAGCGGCAGCCGTGAGCTTGGCGAACACACAGGCGCCATGATCTACCTGAGCGAAATGGGCGGACCGGATTGGCAATATGCCTACGCAGACCAGCCCAATGTGATCCCCGTTCATGACGGCGACGCGTGGATGGTCGGCAATATCCGCATCGAAGTGGTGCATACCCCCGGCCACACGCCGGAGCACATCTCCTTCCTGGTGACCGACACTGCGGCGGCCGACCGGCCTATGGGCGTCTTCACCGGCGACTTCCTGTTCGTAGGAGACGTCGGCAGGCCTGACCTGCTGGAAGAGGCTGCAGGCATGATCGGCACCAAGGAGACGGGCGCGCGACTACAGTTCCACAGCGTGGAGCGTTTCAAGCGCATGCCCGACTATCTGCAGGTCTGGCCCGGCCACGGCGCAGGCAGCGCGTGCGGCAAGGCTCTCGGTGCGATTCCGTCGACGACGCTGGGCTACGAAAAACTCTTCAATCCCGCCTTCCAGTTTGGACAGGAAGAGGCATTCGTGGACTGGCTGCTGGCCGACCAGCCCGAGGCTCCTCGCTACTTCGCACAAATGAAAAAGGTCAACAAAGAGGGTCCCATGCTGTTGGGATCACTCCCTCAACCTGAACAGCTCGATGCGGCAGCCTTGCAGCGCGCTCTGGAAGCCGGCGATTTCGTCGTCGATTTCCGCAGTGTCGGCGAGTACGCGCAGGCCAGCGCGCCCGGCACGGTCAATATCGCGGCCACGGACGGCATGTTCTCCACCTATGTTGGATGGTTCGTAGACTACAGCGAGCCGCTCTATATGATCCCATCCGCGCTCGACGATGTGGACGACCTGGTCGTGGATCTGCGCGCCATTGGCGTCGACAACATCGCAGGCTACTTCGACCCGGCCATCGTCGCCAACTACGGCGAGTCCGTGCCCCGAATCTCCGCAAGCGAACTCGCCGCCCGCCGGCGAGACGATGGAACCGTCATCGTCGATGTACGCGGCCGCAGCGAATACCAGGAAGAGCACGTCATCGGCGCGCTCCACATTCCGCTCGGCTTCCTACCGCAGCGCCTGGACGACATACCGCGTGAGGACACCGTCATCCTGCAGTGCGCCAGCGGCTACCGCTCGGCTATCGCCACCAGCCTCCTGCGCGCCCACGGCTATAATAACGTGATCAATCTCGTCGACGGCGTCGAGACCTGGTCGAAGGTGCTGCCAACGGAGCGACTCGACCGTCCCGTTGCGATGTTTGCCAACTGAACCGGCGAAGAAGGCCGAGGTCGCGTGGATCAACTCATCATCAACACACTGTTGGGACTGGCTATCGGCCTCTCCCTGGGCTTTCTCGGCGGCGGCGGCTCCATCCTCACCGTGCCCGCGCTGGTCTACGTGGTCGGCCAAAGCCCCCATACGGCCGTGACCGCGTCTCTCATCATCGTGGGAGCCAATGCTGGGCTTGGCTCCCTCTTCCACCGCAACCAGGGTTCGCTGAACTGGCGCGTGGCGCTACTCTTCGGCGGTGTGGGAATGGTTACCGCCTATTTCGCAGCCGGCTTGTCGGAGTCGATTCCATCCAACGTGCTGCTGGCGCTCTTCGCTCTCCTGATGTTGGTCGTGGGCGCGTTCATGATCTTCGGCCGCAAACCGAAGGAGGAGGGTCAGGACCCCCGGGGCTGGGCGGTGATCGCGGCATCCGGAGCAGGTGTCGGCGTGTTGACGGGTTTCCTGGGCGTCGGCGGCGGCTTCCTGATCGTGCCCGCCCTGGTCATGCTCGTAGGCTTGCCCATCCGTCAGGCCATCGGCACCTCGCTCATCATCATCGCCATGAACAGCCTCGCCGGCGTGCTCGGCCACATGGGAACAGCCACCATTGACCTGCACGTAATCACTGTTTTCGTAGTCAGCGGCTTCATAGGCGCCTTTGCCGGCGCACGGCTGGCCAAGGTGATCCCGCCCGCCCATCTTCGCACCAGCTTCGCCATCTTCGTCGTCATCCTGGGCGCCGCGCTCCTCGTCGACAACCTGGGCAAGCTGTTGTAGCACGGTCAATTCGCATGGAGTGAAGCGGGCATACCCGCCATCTCCGCCTTCAACCTGGAACCGACTTCCAACGCCCCGTTAGTCGTTGCTCCCCCGCACGCGCTATAATGGACGCCACACCGACAGTCCCATATCCATCAAGAGCAGGCTGCGCACTATGGGCGAACTCCAAGACTCAGACGATCGCGCCGGCCCGCCCGGGGCGCGCATCACCTATATCGGTCACGCAACCGTGCTCATTGAGATCGGCGGCATGCGCATACTCACCGACCCCATCCTGCGCAACCGCATCACCTTCCTGCGCCGTCGTAAGTATGGAAAACTGACGCCCGACCTCTACAGCGACGTCGACGCTATCCTCCTATCTCACCTGCACCATGACCACCTGGACCCACCGTCGTTGCGGCGAGTCGGCACGGGTGTAAATCTGCTGGCGCCCAGCGGTTCCGGCGCCTTCTTGCGCGGCAAAGGCATGCAGCGCGTCCACGAGATGCACCAGGGCGACGTTGCCGAAGTTGGCCCCCTCCGCATACGCGCCACCTACGCCGACCACAGCCCCAAGCGACATCCGTTCGGCCTGGAAGCCGACTGCCTGGGCTTCGTGATCGAAGGGGAATACAGCGTCTACTTCCCCGGCGACACCGATCTCTTCCCCGAAATGGATGGGCTCGCAGAGGACCTGGATGTGGCGCTCATGCCCGTATGGGGCTGGGGACCAACGCTGGGTACAGGTCATCTCGACCCGCAGCGCGCCGCCGAAGCTTTGCGTATGCTGCGCCCCCGTCTCGCCATCCCCATCCACTGGGGCGCGTTCTATCCCACCGGCCTCGGCCTGCTCAACACGGACTACCTCAGCGTACCGCCCGTGCGCTTTGCAGAGCACGCAGCGGATCTCGCTCCGGACGTTGCCGTGCGCATTCTGGAACCGGGCAAGTCCCTGTCCCTTGACGCAGTATTGGGGTAATCGTACTGGGGTGATGGCGGTGGTGCCATACTGCAGTGGCGACAGTACCAGATTGCTCGCACTGGAGCGTTACCAGGATCAATCAGTTCGAACGACCCAGCTCTTGCGCCGCAACACAGGGCAGACAACTCGACCGGCGCCACAGAGACCGACCCGTGACCGGCGCCTTCTCCAGACCAAATTCGCAATGGCTGCGTTTTCGGCCTGAATCCTGCACCGGCTGAAACCCACACGTTCGCCGCGTGGTGTGGCGTGACCTACGACATGGCAGCCGACTCCACAGGTACGGCCGCTCCGCAATTGGCGCAGAACTTGTGCGTAGGCTGCAGCGGACTACCGCAGTTCGTACAGAACTTCACCGTAGAAGATGCCGTGGCAGGTATGGCTGCCACTGTTTGCATTGGCTCGGCAGCCGGCTTGGACGCGTGCGGCGTGGAAATTGCGCCCGCCGCAACCGCCATGGCGGGAGCCGTGTTGCCGACCTTGCGCAACCCGGCGATCTCCGCCTCGATGCGTCCGTCCATCTGCGCGCTCTCCGGCGCCAGCTTCTCGATCTGCTGGATGTAACCGATGGCCTGCCGGCGTAGGCGCTGGTCCATGCGCGCGTAGTCTTCTGCGCTCAACTTCCCTGTGTTGTAATCGAACTCCAACTCCTTGATGGCTATCAGGGTAGCGTCCTTGCGCCCGATCAGGTCTGTCAGGCGGTCGTTCTCGATCACAACTGGGGCAGGGCCTGGCTGCACCAGCGGCCACGCAACATATGCGACGGCCGCAGCGGAAACGAGCATGGCGACGAACATTGAAAATGCAAGCATATCCGGCTAGGCCCCCGAAGTGACCGCATACGCGACGCTGCGCACGTCGGACCGACGCCGCGCCGGGTGCGGCCACGCCGCAATCAATGTGCCGATCGCCAACACCACGCCCCCAATCCACATCCACACCGTGAGCGGATTTACGAAAATGCTGAAGGTGGCCGTCGCGCCTCCATTCTCCCAGCCATTCAGCACCACGTACACATCCTCCAGCAGCGACATGCGCAGCCCGACTTCACTCGTCGGCTGCTCCGGCGTCTTGTCATAGATATTGCGCCGCGGCAGCATCGAACCGACGCTCTCGTTCCTACCCTCTCGGAAGATGTCCAGTCGTGCGCCGAACTCTGTCAGATTCGTCTGCCGGTCCGTTTCCAGGCCGGTGTATAGAAGCTCATAGCGGCCCAACTCCACTGACTCGCCCGCCGCCAGCGTCACGTTGGTCGTCTGTTGGAAGAACTCGTTGCCGATCACTGCTATGGCGATCAGCACCATGCCCAGATGCACCAGATAGCCGCCGTACCGCCGCCCGTTGCGTCGCCACAGGTTCAACGTCGCCACCGCGAAATTCTCGTCCGTAGCCGTCATCCGCGCCCGCATGCCGCGCACATATTCCTGCGCGATCGTGGCTGTAGCGAACGCGCACACGCCCAGGCCAAGCGCAGGATAGACCGTGCGCGTGAATAGCCAAATCGCCACCCCGATGACCACACCCGTCACCACCGGCCAGACAAACTGTTTGCGCATGGCTTCCCGACTCGTCCTGCGCCAACCCAGCAGCGGTCCGATACCCATGAGCAGGAAGAGCAGCAAGAAAAGCGGCCCGTTCACCTTGTTGAAGAACGGCGCTGCCACGCTGATACGCTCGCCCGTCAGGATTTCACTGAACATGGGGAAGAATGTGCCCCAGAGCGTGGCGAAGGCGATGCCCGTGAAGAGCCAGTTGTTGGCCAGAAAGGCAGCTTCGCGGCTCGTGTACGATTCGATCGGCTGTTCGTCGCGCAGCAGCGGCAGGCGGTCAAACAGCAGCCACAGGAACCCCAACACAATTACGATCATGAAGCCCAGGAAGAAGGGGCCGATGTTGCTGCGCGCGAAGCTGTGTACGCTCTCCAGCACGCCGCTTCGTGTCGTAAACGTGCCGAGGATCACCAGGAAATAGGTCAGCCAAATCAACACCATGTTCCAGATCTTGAGGATGCCGCGCTGCTCCTGGATCACGATGCTGTGGAGGAAGGCCGTCGCCGTCAACCAGGGCAGGAAGCTCACGTTCTCCACCGGGTCCCACGCCCAGTAGCCGCCCCAGCCCAGCTCCAGATAGGCCCACTGGCTGCCCATGATGATGCCGATGGAAAGAAACAACCAAGGGATCAGCGTCCAGCGACGCACCGTGCGCACCCAACCGCTGTCCAGCTTCTTGCTGAGCAGCGCAGCCACGGCAAAGGCAAAGGGAACCGCCATGCCCACATAGCCCAGATAGAGCATCACGGGGTGGATCACCATCCAGTAATTCTGCAACAGCGGGTTGAGGCCCTGTCCGTCCGCCGGCACGAAGCTGGCCAACCGAAACGGATTGGCTGCAAAGACGAGCAGCGACAGGAAGAAGAGGGAGGTGCCCAACATCACGGCGTTCACGTAGGGCATGAGTTGCCAATGCCGATGGCGGTTCATGACCGCTACGAGTACGCTGTAGCCCGACAGCAACAGCGACCAGAAGAGCAGACTTCCCGCCTGCCCGCCCCACAGTGCCGAGAACTTGTAGAACGTTGGCAGATTGCGCTCGGAGTGGTTCCAAACGTAGACCACTTGGAACTTGTCGGTCAATCAGTCCATACCACAGAATGACCGCTGCCAGCAGCACCAGTCCGCCCACTGCGTACACGGCGTGGAAGCTGACCTCAGTCAACTTGGCGTTGCGATCCCTTCCACCGAAATAGCCGGCCAGCACACCGAACACGGCCAACACCAGAGCAGTTACCAGAACCAAGTAGCCGATATTGAAGATCATGAACCGTACCCTCGCAACCCGTACAATGCCATCTCCGAATCCGTACTTCGTCTCCCGCCGGCAGCAAACAGCGCGCTAACCACCCGGCCGGATTTCGCTCAAGTACTGCTCCATCATCGCTTCACTGACGATCGGGCCGATCACAGTCTCCGTGATTTTGCCTTCCGGATCGATAAAGAAAGTCTCTGGCACACCCTTGATGCCATAGCGCCGCGCCGCCTGGCTCTGCAAGTCCGGGCCGTTCGGATAGGTTATGCCAAACTCGGCCAGGTACGCCTTGGCGGCCGGTTCCTGGTCCAGATAATCCAGGCCGATGAATAGGACGCCGTTGTCCTTCTCGCGCTGCCAATCGGCTTCCAGCAGCGCGGCTTCATCCCGGCACGGGTCGCACCAACTGGCCCAGAAGTTCAGTACTACGCCCTGGCCCCGGAGGTCGTCCAGACTGATGGTCTCGCCCTCGAATGACGTGAACGTGAAAGGCGGCGCCTCTCCCGACGCTCGCTGCTCAAAGCGGTTTGTCTCCAGCAACTGCCATGCCAGAAACCCTAGAAACAGCAACACGACTCCCACGATGGCGATCTGCCAAAACAGAACCGCCCGTGATTTTGGTGGTGTCACTTCCGCCGCATCACCGTTCACCGCAGCATTCATCGCTGACTCCGCTCTCGGATCAGACTCCGACGCCACATTTTCGTTGACCGCGTCGGGTACATCAGCCATAGCGAGTCAACTCCTCGTTCAGTTTGCGCTCGTATTCATCTTCCGGGCCCGACTTCGCAGTGACCGCGTGCGCGTCCTGGCCCGGCGCGCCGTCCTGGACCTCGGGTCGCCGCATCATGCGTCCCATCTGGCGCCAAACAAAGACACCGCCAAACACCACTGCCACGACGGGCAGAATCCACGCCAGCCAATTGAAGCCCTCGCGCGGCGGCTCGCCAAGCACCTGCGGGCCATACTGCCCGACGAAGTATTGCTTGATGGACTCGGTATCTTCACCCTCCGATAACTTGATAGCGATCACTTCCTTCATCTGATCGCACGCCTTCAGTTCGCAAGCATCCAGACGCACGCCGCTGCACAGTGGGCACCACAGCTCGCGCGCCACCACGTTCACCTCGTCCGCAGTCACTTCGCCGGACGGAGCGTCCTGCCCGCTGACTTGCGCTGAGACCGTACCCACGATGCTCAATAGGAGGACGGCGCTCACAATCATGCTATATAGGAAACGGGTCATGTGAATTCGGGTCACTCTGCGTACTCTAGGGGGGATTCCTCGCCGGTCGCGGAAACGTTCGCTGATTATAGCATATGTGATTCGGTTGAATCCATTTTGGATCGCGACGGCTGTCGCGACGGCGCAGCACGCCGTATCTCTGCTAGGAAAAAGAGACGGGATGCTGCACAGCATCCCGTCTCTGATCTACTGAACTCTCAAGCGTTGAAGTCAGGCTTCGACGCTCAACACCATGCGCCTACGGCCGGATCATGCCAGAGACGTCTACGCCCATGTCCGCCAGGCTATCCTGCAACACCTGGACGATGTACTGTCCGTTGTGCGCAAAAGCGCCTGGGTCCTTGGATGCATACTGGTAGTTATAGGCCGCCCGCAGCAGGCGTGGCGTCCACGTTGTGAAGCGGTCGTCTCCCGCGCCGTCTTCCATCGGTGTCGGTGAAGAAGTACGGGTAGGCGTGGCTGTCATACACGAGAGGCGCGCCGGCCGTGTCAGCCGCATACGTCTGCATCGCTTCGTACAGCGTATCGCGCAGCGTAGCGATCTCGCCTGCAATACCCTCGTCCGTGTCGCCGTCGCCGTCCCAGTCATCGAAGTAGTAGCGGATGTTCTGCAAGTCTTCCATCGATTCGATCTCGATGTCATCATGACAGTCTGCGCAGAACTCGTAGTCTACTTCCAGACCGTGCGTCGGGTGACAGTCGATGCACTGATTGGCCTGCTTGGAGTGGTCGAAGAAACCCAAGTATTCCTGGCCGTCATACTCGTACGCGCCCTTTGCTTCGGTACCGTAGCGAGTTGCGCCGGCCGCGAAGTAGTGCACGTTCAGGAACCGCAGGGCATCCGACACTTCGTCGTCCGCCTTGTCGCCAATCAGGTTGTTGACGCTGACCGTTGACTCTCGGCCCTGGTGACAGTTCAGGCACAGGTTCGAATCCGGATCGCCGCTGTCGATGACTGCGCCGGACGGGAACGTAACCTCAGCCACCTCGTAGCGGGTGTACTCCTGCAGATCGTCGTGACAGGTTGCGCACGCCAGCCCACTGGACGGTGGCTGCGAGATGTTCACGCCCTCGGCGAGGAACATCGGCAGACCGCCGCTCGAGTGACACTTGGCGCAACTGCCCGGCACCGCACCGTCTTCGTCCCAGTGACGGAAGGCTTCTTCCGAACTGGCGAAGTGACCGGCGTCGTTGCGTCGCATGGCCGTCATGTCGACCGGCTCGGCAATGGCAACGTTCAGATCCGCAATCGAATCATGCAGAAGCTGGACGATGTACTTGCCGCCGTGCGCATACTCACCCGGGTCCTTGAGCGAAACCTGATAGTTGTACGCCGCCTTCAACAGGCGCGGCGTCCACGAGGCGAACCGGTCGTCACCCACTCCGTCGCCGTCGGTGTCGACAAAGAAGTACGGATACGATGCGCTGTCATACACGATGGCCGAATCGATCACTTCGGCCGCATAGGCCTGGATGCTCTGCGTACAACTGCTCCTGCAGGCCCTGCACTTCGTAGTACATGCCTTCTTCTACGTCACCATCGCCGTCGTAGTCGACCACGGACCCTTCCATACGCACTTCACGCAGGTCCTCAGCGCTCTCGACGCCTTCGTGACACTCGGCGCATTCTTCGATCTTCAATTCCAACGTGTGCGACCTGTGGCACTGGATGCATGTCTCGTACCCCTCAACATGCTTGAACTCAGCGTCGTACGCGTTGCCTTCGTACTCATAGCCGCCCTTGGCCAATGTACCGTACTTCGTGGCCGCGGCAGCATAGTAGTGGATGTTCCGGAAGCCTAAGTCCTCGCTCACCGTGTCTTCGTCCACGCCGGCTTCGGCGATGGATTCGTCCACGCTGACCTTGGACTCGCGGCCTTGGTGGCATTCCATGCAGCGAGACTCATCTCCCAGACCCGTAAGCTCAATGCCTGACGGCATCAGAACACTGGTCTTGTTGACGGTCGCGCTGTTGTGACAGGCCACGCAATCCACCACAGTGCCCAACGGCGCCGGGTTCTCGATTACGTTCGGTTCCGAACCGTCCGCTCCCAAGTATTCCTGGTAGCCGGTGGAACTGTGGCACTTCGCACAGTTGGCAGGCACCTCTGCCGGATCGTCCTCGTCCCAATGGCGGAACGCTTCGGCGTCGAAATCTGCATGGCCCGACGTCATCCACTGCTCGAGGAACGGCACCTGCAATTCAGCCAGCATTGCCTCTTCGCTGACCTCTTGCGCCGCTGCCGGTTGCGCAAACGCAACAACCGCCATCACTGCAAATACAACTACTACTACATACAAGGAGATTCGTTTCATTGATCCTCCTCCTTTTTCCTGAGAATGTGATGAGTGCCACCGGCGAAATCGCCGGTCACATTCGAGAATCGTGGATAGTCCTTTTCGATGATTGCGTTCCCCTTCCCCCTTTCCGCTCCGCACCGTGAACAACTAACGAACATGCAGAGCAAACCAGTACAGCCGGCCCCGGAACGAACAAACTCAGTTACCACTGTGACTACTACTTCGGCGCTGCCATGACGGCAACTCTGGTCGGGGGTTGATACTATCTACGCATAGCCAGGAGGGAACTGGACTTCGATTTCCGCTATGGCGGCTATCTGCGTAGACGTTGCTGCTGTTGTCCGAGTGGTTACTTGTGCCGGAAGCCTTGTCGCCACCGGCTGCGACCCGATAATTCTATGCTGTACGCAACGCGCAGGGACTACACACTATAGTCTACACGTAAACGTCACGTCGTACAACGTGACATTTGTCCCGAATTTTCTGGGCGAAATGACCCCCAAACGCCGGATTACCCGGAATCTGGCGTCGGCGAAGCGATCGGTGCGCTTTGACGAGGCACGGTCTCGATTGCAGTCTGCTCAAATGAAACGAAATAGTACACGCCAAATAGCATCAGCAGGCCAGCAACCGCGGCTATCGGGTAGAAAATCATCTTTCGGCGTCGCACTTGTTCCGGGTCCACCGGCCGCTGGTCCGTGCCGCTCTCGATAGCCTCCAACTCCAGCGCGTGTTCCTCTTCCATCTCGTGCGCATCAAGCTCGCCCGTGAACATGCTGCGGTTGAAAAACTTGATGTGCACATGGTACAGATGCCACGTCACGATCGACAGCACCGCCAGCAGCGCCTCACCGCCGTGCGCCGCTTTGGCCGCGGGGATGGACTGCCCCGGCAGAAAATTCGTCGCCGCAATCGGATTCCACAACAAGAAGCCCGTCAATATCATGACCAGCGTTCCCCAGATCACGGCCCAATACTCGATCTTCTCGCCAAACGTGTAGCGGCCCATACGCGGGGCTTCGGAGGCCACCCCCACATTGTGACCCAGCGCCTGAAAGCCATCCTTCAAATCCTTCGGCGTCGGCAACATGGACAGCCGCGAGCGTTTGACCCAGATGCGATAGGCAACCGCCAGGAAGTGATACACCGTCAGCACCACTAATGCGATGGCGGCCGCATGGTGAATGATGCGCGTGGTCTCGATGCCGCCGAATACGCGGATCATCGTCTCGCCCCACCACGAATCCGGCCACTTCTGCGGAAGCCCTGTAAGCGTGAGTACCGTGAAACTGGCAAGGAGTACGAAGTGCTCCACGCGCTGCGAGCGGTCAAAGCGCGGATACTTCGTTCGCTTGCGCTCTACGGCCTCGTCCACGGTCTCACTCTTCGCCTCGCGTGCCGGCTGACTGACTGCCTGGTTCATACGTCTGTCTCTCTGCTAACCCGTATTGCGTCGATTCCAACTATTCCGAATTCTTGTGCGGCTTGTTGCGCCGCATCCGTTCCCGCGTTCGACGATATACATCCGTACCGATGAACATCGCAAAACCGCCGACGACGAGCGGGATCAGAATGAGGTAGAACTGGTTGATGATGAACACCAGCGGATTGTGCTGCAGCGACGGCCTGTAATGACTCGTCCAGGCATCCGGGAAGTTCGCGTTGGCGTTCGGATGGCACTCGCGACAAGTCTCCAGTAGGTTTTCTTTGATAACCTTGGAATTCTCGTCGTTGACCGCGAGGATATCGTGCACGCCGTGGCAATCGTAGCAGACCGCCTTGTTGGTCTCGTGGTCCGGCGACTGCTTCTCGAACAACGCGACCGTCGTACCGTGGAAGTCGGCAACATAGGTGTCGAACACGTCCGTCGAGATCCCGTGGCGTTCCATCATCTCCTCGTCCGCATGACATCCGCCGCAAAGCGTCGGGGATTCCACGCGGAAGCGGGCCGTCAACGGGCTTTCGATGCTGTGCACGCCGTGACAGTCCGTGCACACCGGCACATCCTCGCCGTCCTCGCCCAACAGCGCTGCGCCATGCACGCTGTGCGAATACTGCTCATTGATCTCCGAATGGCACTGCCCGCACGTTTCGGAAATTCGCTCACGCGGGTCGTTTGGATCTTGAATCGCGTGATTGCCATGGCAATCGAAGCACGTCGCCGCGTCCGTGTTGCCTTCCTCGATGGCGTGTTGATGCACGCTGTCACGCTGCGCCTCGAAGATTTCGCCGTGGCAATCCTGACACACGGACTCCATGTCCAGCGTGAAATCGCGCCGCGATTCGCTGTCGATGCGCAGATGGGGAAATCCGGTGAAGGCTTCCTGCTGATGGCAATCCGTGCACTGCAACGCGCTGTACTCGACGCCCTCAATCTCCCTATCGCCGTGAACCGAGTCCATGATCGTCTGCGGATCGACGTGCAACTGCACCGTTTCTCCGGACGCAAGCTCGAGTTCACTGGTCAACAGGCTGTGGCACGTCTCGCACGTTGCGTCTTCGGACTGAGCCACGTCGGCGTGACACGTCTGGCAATCCTGGCCCTCTCCAAAGTTGGCCACGATTTCCTCGTGGGCGGCCTGCACGCGAGGGTCGCCATAAGAAACGTGGCAGCTCTGGCATGTCCCGACGGGATCATCGGCCATCAGGCTGGCCGGGCGCGACCTCATGCCCGCCGTGGCAGTCCGCGCACACCGGTACGTTCGGGTTGTCTGTCGCCAGTAGATGCCCAGGGTTGTGCGCTTCAAGCGTCGAGTGGCATCGTTCGCAGTTCTGCGATATCTCCGCGCTGAATTCGGCTAGGTCCTGCGCCGGATTCGGTTCATGGGGGAAGCGATAACGCTGCCGATCCGCGTGGCAGTCATTGCAGAAGACCTCCTCGTCCGCGTGTACGCCGTGCACGGACGCCGCGAGCGGCGCTAATTCAACGCCCAGCTCGAGCGTCTCTCCGGAAGGCAGAACGAGCTGGTCCTCGCGCCCAACGTGGCACAGCTTGCAGGCAGTATCCGGCTGCGACGTCTGTGCCTGTGCACTCTCCGCGGCTACGAACGAGAATGCGACATAACCCGTTACTAGAAGTCCGACTATCGCAAGAACTGAGAGGTATGAAACCCGTTGTAAAATAAGGTGTATGCTACCTATGACTCGGGAGCGCCCGAATCGATCCATTGTTTGACCCATTCCAATTCTCGTGGCGCCAGGCTATTGGGATGACCTTCTTCCTGAAGCTGAACCAATAGGCTGTTCTCGGCATCGCCGGGAATGATCGCCGGGCCGCGATTGCCACCCGCCATTGCGCCATCGTACGTTTCTAAATATAACCCTGCCGTACCGCCATGACACGCTACGCACCGCGCCTGCACGATGGGTCCGACTAGGTCATCCCATGTCAGGTCGGCCTCGGGATAGGTTGGCAGCACGTCCGGCAACACGTTCGTCATTTCCACGATCCCGGCGGCGTCCAGTCCCGCATACTTCCACTCCGTCGCATGACACGCGCTATTGGCGCAGAAGCTCGAATCGTCCGCGCCGCCCGGGTTCGATACATCGTGACATCCTTCACAAGTCTCATCATACTCGAAACGGTGCCGAGAAATCCAATTTGTATCCTGATGGGTTTCCGGTTCAAAGGGTTCCGTCAGGGCCATGACCGGAGCCGAACCGTCTTCGGGCGTCTTGATCGGAATCGAATGGCATAGATTGCACTCGATTCGAATCGTATCTCCCTCCTCGTTCACATGTTTGCCGTCATGACACCGAAAACAACCCGCCGAGTTCTTGTGGCCCATGTTGTTCGGATGCGTATCCCATGCTACATCCATCGTTGGGAAGACCATGCGCTCGTAGATCGACAACGTCTCGTCGATGGCCGCCAACACCTTGTCGTTGTGCGCAGCATAATAGTCCGGCCAGTTTGACTCGTAATAGCCTCGTAACCCCCGTATCGCCGCCGACGCCTCGCCCATGCTCGGGTATTGCCGTTCCATGACGGCCACAGCGTTTTGTTTGTAGTATGGGATTTCCGGCGATACCACGCCCCGCGCCATGGCGTCGTCCAGCGCATCCGATGGATTGCTGAACTCGTGCGCGATCCGGTTGTGGCACGTCATGCAATCCACGGTCTTGATGTTATCTTCGTTCGCTTCCACGAAGTCCGCCGGCAGATTCGCCTCCGCGTCCACAAATACATCGGTCTCCCCCGTGTCAGCATACGTGACGCGCACCCAGGGGATCTCCTGTTCGAGATGCGGATTGTCGGTGGCAATGTACTCCATATCATTCTCGATATGCCAGTGGATGCCCTTGCCCAGCCCTTCCCGGTGGGTCCCGCCGCCGATCTTGAACGACAAGTGGGTCTCATCCAGCGCATTGTTACGCTCAGCATCAAAGCGCTGGATGGCATCGAGACTATTGGCGGAGAATTTGTCCGGATTGTGACATTTCTCGCATACCTGACTCGCCGGACGTAGCTTCTTCGAATAGATGGGGACTTCGTAGTCAGCGCCGACGAACTGCACCACGTGGCTGATGTCCTGCGCCTTGCGGAAAAACTGCGTCGCAATCGTAGCGCGGCCGATATGGCACTCCACGCATTTCACGTTCGCGTGCGGCGAAGCAAGATACGATAGGTATTCCGGCGGCATCGTGTGGCACGAAGTGCCGCAGAACTCCGAACTGTTCGTGTATTCCCAGCCCGCGCCGCCTATCAGGAATGCGCTGCCCGCCGCGAGTGCGAGAATCCCATAGGGCAACAAACGCCGCCACCAGGACGCGTAGGTCCCGGGCCAGAACAGCCTGCGTAATCGATCACCCATCGGCGTTCCTCCGCGAACGAACAGACAACAAGATCCACACGACTACCAGCGCCGCCACGACAACGGCAAGCAGTATAGCAGCCCAGCGCAGCCACCAAAACGGGGGCGTCACTTCGAGCTTCGTAACTTGGCCCACCGATGGCATCGGCGTTGGCGGCGGCGGTGACGTAGGCGTCGGCCCGGGGCCGAAGAACGAAATCTCGGGAGCCAGGCTTTTGGCATGCGCAATTGTCTCCATCGCCCATTCCGGAGACTCCGCGCCGCTCGTGTGGCACAGATTGCACGAGTTGGGCATTGCTTCCACACCGCCATGCGTGATCGTCCCTTCCGGGTCCGGCTGCAGGAAGGAATGATTGTGCAGGTCAAAAGGCTGAGCCGTAGTCGCCATCAACGGCATGTGGCAGTCCGCACACGTGAAGTCGCGTTCCCTGAGCGCCTGTTGATGGAACGGCGTATGCTGGGCCAATGCTTCCTGCTCGCCATGACACGCCACACAGACATCATTCAGCGGAGCGCGTAACTGCCCTGCCGCCTGCCCCACGCCATGCACTGCATGGCACGTCACACACCTGACCTGATCCGACAGCGCCATGGAACTCCCCAACTGCCAGTCCACGTACTGCTGATGATTGCGCTTGGCGCTGCCGTCCGGCCACAGATCCTCATCCGACTCCGTGAACGTGAAATGCTCTTCCAGCGGTTCCCCAGGTCGGTAACTCGCAGGAAAATGGAAGCCATCCTCCGACAGGCCCCGGCTGTGACACGACCCGCACACCTGGTCGTCCGACACAGCATAGGGCGTAACGTTCTCCGGATCCACCGCATGATCCGCGGCTGGGCCATGACAGCCCTCGCAGCCAATGCCAAATTCGGTGAAGCCCCAGCTCTCTGTGTCAAGTCCCGTCACGTGACACGACCCGCACTCCGTAATCCAGTTCTCCCGCAGACTGCCGCCTTCCTCTAGCGGGGCCCACGCCTCGCTCGCCACAAGCCATTGCATGGGCAGCAACGCCAGCGCGCTCGTCATCGTGTCTGTCGATGCCACGGTGGGCGCTTGTGTCAAATACGCCTGCCGCCATCGGCCGCCAATGGTATAGGCAATATCCTCCACACCGAAGCCCGGGCCGCCGTCTTCCAGGCTGAAGTCCCCTACGATTGCCTCCGGATCGTCGGTCACATTCTGAATGAGGCGTGCATGCAACGTGTCCTGCCAGCGGAAGTACACGTCATCGTGACAACCGCTGCAGCGTGTGCTGCCGGCGTACCCCTCCGCGCCCACGCCCATTCCCGGTCTCGGCTGCAGGAACTCTGATACCCACGCCGCGCCTTCGCTCTCGTGACAGGCCAGGCATCTGGGCGGCATCTCCTCGGGCATGGCTTCCACTCTCGCGATATCGTGGCTGCCGTGGCAATCCGCACAAACGGGCAGCTCGCCCTCCAACTCGCTCACATCTGTTCCTTCAATCGGATGAAACGGTTTGTGCGCGTAGTGACAGGCCTCGCAGTTGCCCGATACTTCGGTCGCGAAATCCCGTTGCGTTTCGGCCGGATTCGCCTCGTGGGGATATCGATAGCGTCCCCCTTGCCCAGTGTGACAACTTGTGCACGGAACCGGATGGACACCAAACCCACTGTGGGGAGCTTCGTCCAGCGTCGTCACATCGACGCCCACGGCCACCGTCTCGCCGGAGGGGAAAACGAATTCCTGGCTCGAACCCGAATGACAATTGCGACAGGCCAAGTCTGAGGGTGGCGCCGGCGATTGGGCGCGCACGACGGGTGCAGAGCCGATCGCGGCGAGCGCAAGGGCGAGGGCCACCGCAATGGGCGCCAGGATCAATACCTTGGGTCTGGAGAAATTCATGGATCCGTTTACCCGCCAGGTCATTGTGCTATGAGCATGCGCCTTCAACGAACGTCATGCACAACGCACGAAAGCGTCAGATGTTGGGCGCCATGCACCTACAACGTTATACACGCATATTGTGCTGCGCTGCTACACACCCCGTGGGCGGGCTACCTGCGATTCAGACTGCCCGCCTCGGCTCTATCATGGTAGCCGAGCGCTGCCTGCACCAGTTCCTCATCTGGAAGCGTTCCTCCGCGATCCTCATTGTTGTGGCACCCCTTACACGCGAAGTCTACCGTCAAATAGGGCATGGAAACCGTGCCGTCGTCTTCGAAGTTCGTGGCAGCCTCCGCATTGATGCCAAATAAATGCGTACGCATATCGCCAGTGAAGCGCTCCGGATCACCCAATGCAAACACGGTAGCTTGCGGCATGTGGCAGTCCGTGCAGGACGCATGACGTCGATCCGTAATCCTCTGATAGGTATCCTGCTCGAAATGGCAGCTCTCACAGATCGCCCGGTCGTCCACACTGTCGCCGTACTTCGTGGACTCATGCGGATTGTGACAGTCTACGCATTCCATCACCCGCTTCTTTGACTGGTACATCTCCCAATACTGGCCGTGATGGCTGAAGAAGCCTACAGCGGCATCCACCATCTCCACCTGATCATCGTCGAGCGCGTGGCACTCGCCGCACAGTTCACTGTCGCGAACAACCTGCATGCCCACCCGGTAGGGATCGTTCACGTGGTTGCCGCCGGGACCGTGGCATCTCTCACAGCCGACGCCATCCTCCGCCCAGGTACCGATCAGACCGGGCAAGCCGCCCTGATTGCCCTCCGGCACATAGCCCGTAGCATGGCACACGGCACAATCGTAGGCTAGCTCCTCACCGGCGTGATAGGCCACCCAGTCGTCGCCCATTTCAAGATCGTCGTTTTCCAGATTGTATTGGGTGGACGCGTTCTCGTCGCCGGTGATCAGATACCCTTGCTGATCCACGAATCGCGCCTTCCAACCGTAACCGCCGACAACATACAGAATATCGTCCCAGGTATATCCTTCGGGCGGATCCGGTACTTCCGAGAACGGGTACTCGGGCGCTTCACCGTCGACCACCATCATCTGGACATGCGGATGGCCTGTCTCCATATAGCCGGCATATAGGTCCTCGTGGCATTCACCACACACGTCCGAGCCTACATAGCCGGCCGGCATCCAGTCCAGGCCGGGATCGCCCTGCGGCCCAGCCGGCCCCTCCGATCCGACAGGCCCCTGCGGCCCAGCCGGTCCGGGCGGACCAACAGGACCCGGTTCGCCTGGTGGGCCCACCACCGGCGCGCCTGGCGCACCAAAGGCGCACCCAGTCAACAACACGACTACGGCAAGCATGATAGCTAGGATAGGAAACCTTCTCATGCTGTGCCTCTCCTTTCCTCCGACCGCACCGTCACGGCGGCAGAAACTGTTTAGGGTGTGTGTAGAGCTGCTTGGACAGGTACCGACGTTCAGAACGCCCAGGCAAGTCCGCTCAGACGCACTGTCTCAGACGCACTTCATGGAGCAAATCGAAGGCGGTCGCACTCGACGGATGACCCCTGCGCCCGTGCATTGGAGTGGATGCAATTGGTGGAAATTGCATTGGCGCCGGTCCGAACTGGAAGTCCAGGGTTCCGGTGGTAAATGGTGACCTCATTATAGGATGGGCCACCAGAGCGTGCAACCCGTGAAAACCCTCACAAAGTCCCTCGCTGGGCAAACGGCCCGCTGCCTACTTGCGCTGGCGGCTCGCTGACGCCAAGCGCCCGTCAACCTCGAGAAGCTTGTTTTTCAACTGGGCGCGCTGCGCCTGCCACGTACCGTCGCTTACCTCACCCAGTGCGTGCAGGTCGTCCAGCCGGGCGATGCTCTGCACGAGCTCTTTGTGCTGGGCGCGCAGGTCTTCTGGCGTGTCGACCGGCGTCAAACGGCCCTGTTTCCACGACCACGTAACCACGCCCGCCAGCCCCACTCCAGCCAACAAGGCAACCATCCACGCCATCCACGGTTCATACGACGGGGCTGCTGCCGCGGTCGCGGCGCTCGTGGCGCCGGCCGTCTCCGCCGCCCGAGGATCCAGCTCGCCCGCACGCAGCAAGCCGGACAGGTTGACCGCGACCGGGTCCTGACCGACATTGCCGGCCTGCCATACGTAATAGACGCGACCCTCGAAATCCCGAGTACCCGACGGCTCCAGCCCCGGCACATCGACCTCAAGCCCCGGCTGATCCGCCACCAATAGGTTCAGCGTCGACACCGGGTATTCGAAGGGCTGGGCGAGCGAAACGTCTTCACCGTCGTATGGCACCGCATACTGCATCACGATCTGCCGCGTGCCTAATCCGGGCACAACGGGCGTGGTGTCGTAGATCAGGTCGCCCACCTGCCGGAAACGTTGGCCCAGCGCGCCGTTCTCGAAGTTCAGTTCCACCGCTTCTTCCGGCACAAGGAAAGCGACGGTCACCGGCTCGTCCAGCCCGTCCACTGTCTCCCCGACATAGGTGCGGTCGCCTAGGTTGCCGATCTCCAAGACCTGGAGCACCATCAGCGCGCCCGGCTGCGAATCGATGATCCAGTGTACGCGGTCCAGCACGATTCCGCTGGGATCTTCCGTCACGTCATACACCGTGATCTCTGTCTCCGCGGCCGGCGCCTCCGCCGTCAGCGAGACGATTGGGCTGCTGTAGCGGATGCCGCCCTCCGACACCGACGCCAAGTAGACCATGCCCGGATCGGCGCTGTTCGGGTCCAACGCAAGATCGGTGAACTCGAAACTGCCGTCCGGTGCGACAGTGGTCGTATAGGCAGTCATCGGTTGAAAGTCGATGAACGATTCCAGCGTCACGACCGCATCACCTACGCCCTCGCTGCCCGGCGTGCCCTGCACTACCGCGCCGCGGATCACGCCTCCGCCCCCACCGGTTGCCAGCCATGGCGGAGTCTGCGAGAAAGTACGTACATATTCCAGCGTCTGCCGCTGCTCCGCCTGCGTCCACTCCTCCCCAATCTCAGGGTGCGCCTCCTGCCAGCCGGCCAGCCACTCGGCCTGACTCACCGCCATCGCATACGCCGGGTCCGACAGGTCCTGCATACCCTCGGACGCTTCGAGACCATCGCCCGCGCCTGTCTCGCCGTGGCAGCCGGCACAGCTGCCCGCGTAGCTGTCCGCGCCCTGGATCGTCTCCTTCTCGGTCGTGTGCAAGCTCCATGCATACGCGACCGTGTGCCAAATCATGTCGTCGGAAAGCTCGTTGCGCCACGGCGGCATCATCGCCGTCATGCGCCCGAACTTGGTCGTGTGGAACAACTCCGCCGGGCTTCGCTCCCAAACCGCATCCGGGTCAGCGAACGCCGTCGGCGGACCTGCCAGTTCAGCCGCCGTCGGACCGTCGCCCATGCCCTGTGTGCCGTGGCACGGCGCACAGTTCTCCGCATACGACCGCGCGCCAAACGCCGCTGCCGGCGGCGGCTCCGGCACGGGCACCTGATTCAGGTCAAACTCTGGGGACGGCTGCTGCGCCAAGAGCGGCAGCGGCCCCAGAAGGAACCCAACAACCGCCACAAGCAGCACGACAACAAGCGCAGTCCACGCGCCGGTCACTCGCCAGGTCTTATGGTCGGAAGCTGGGAACTCAATACGGGAGCGATGCAAACGCATAGTGTGCGGCCTGACGCGCGATGGTTGGAGGTGGTACCGCCCGTGGCGGCTCAACTGGGGAAACGAAAAGAAAGCGGATTGCGAACCGGACTGACGAGAAACTGGGAGTCAGAGTACCGGTCGGACATCAACGCGTAGACTCTGCGAAGATCTCTTCGGGCTCTTCTTCGTACCGGCTCGGGCATTTCAGCAACAGCGTGTCCGCCTGGAAATTGCCGTCCGCCAGCAGCTCGCCCTCGATGATGGCTGACGCCGCCCGCTGGAAATTGTCCGGACGAGGGCCGTAGAATACGATCGGAAGCTGCGCGCCATCCTCGTCGCTGATGGCAAAACGCAGCGTGACTTCCTGCGCATTCCAGTCCTCGCTGTCGTCCACTACCGACCCGCTGACGCGCACGCGTTCGCCATAGATACCCGGCACGCGCTGGTGCAACTCCGATACAGTCAGGTAGTACGCACCTGTGGAGACGGTCGCCTGGACTATCAAGACCACTATCAGCCCAACTACCAGCGCGCCCCCGATGATGAATTTCAGATTCTTGCTGCCGACTCGCCTCTCGTCAAGGTCGGCGGGTATTGCCTGTGCGTGCTGCAATAACTCTGTCATAGATTCAGCATCCTAAGCGATCGGGGGCCAGTATACCTAAGCATACAGGGGAGTGCGGTCAGTATAGGCAAAACGCGCCGAAATGACAAATCATGGTCGCCGGACTCAAACCACCTCCACGGTACATCTGCGGCATGCCATACCACGAAATTGGCCCGGTTACCGGCCCGAGACTCCGGACCGGCGTAGATTTCGACCGCTCCTGCGCATATGCGACAATAACACAACGAAACAGCGCCCATACCGACACGCCAACGGATATACATGGCGGAACGATGTACTACCGGCGCATAGCGGTAGGCCTAGCGTTGGCGAGCCGCCAAGCGACGACCCCGCGATTCACGTACGCTACTACGATGGAATGGTTCACACGAAAAGAGGTCAACCTTGATCGCCGATCCGCAGCAGATCCACGACTACTTCAACGACCGCCAGCCGGACATGCTCCAGCGCGTGCACGAATATGTCGTCCAGGAAACGCCCACTACCGATAAAGCGCGCCTGGATGCGTTCGCCGATCTGCTGGCCGAACGTTTTTTGGCTCTAGGCGCGAAGGTAGACGTCATTCCCGTAAGAGAGCGCGGCAACCACGTGCGCGCTCGCTTCCGCGCCCTTGATGCGCCAGAGGATGCCAAGCCCGCACTGATCCTTTGCCACTACGATACAGTGTGGCCTGTTGGCAGCCTGGAGACTCACCCTTTCCGCATCGAAGACGGCAAGGGATACGGACCGGGCATCTTTGACATGCAGACCAGCCTCGTACTGGTCGAATACGCGCTGCGCGCGGTACGCGACCTGCAGCTTACCCTGCCCCGCCCTGTGACCGTGTTGATAAACTCGGATGAAGAAGTGGGCAGCCAGACATCCGAGGAGCTGATCAAGCAGGAAGCCCTGCGATCCGCCCATGTCCTCGTCATGGAGCCGCCCATCCCCGGCGGTCTACTCAAGACCACGCGCAAAGGCGTGGGGCGTTTCTCGCTTCAGGTAACCGGACGACCGGCCCACTCTGGGGCCGCGCCGGAACAGGGCGTCAGCGCCATCGAGGAGCTGGCCCGCCAAATCATCAAGCTGCATAGTCTCAACGACTACGAAACGGGCACGACTGTCAACGTCGG
This sequence comes from uncultured Chloroflexia bacterium, assembly GCA_963752485.1. Classification (GTDB taxonomy): domain Bacteria; phylum Chloroflexota; class Anaerolineae; order Caldilineales; family Caldilineaceae; genus JASGTU01. Next base: position 86,789 of record CAVVYP010000001.1, on the reverse strand, counting down.
CATGATCAGCGGCGGCAGCGCCGTCAACGTCGTGGCAGCCCATGCATCCGCGCAGATCGATTCCCGCGCCTGGACACAGAAGGAAGCCGATCGGCTGGAAGCCGCCATCTATGGCCTGGCTCCGGTGAACCCGGAAACCCAACTTCTCGTGCAAGGCGGATGGAATCGACCGCCCCTCGAACGCAGCGCGACGGGCGCCATCTTCGAGCGCGCGCAGAAGATCGGTGCGCAGGTGGGCATGGAGCTGCGCGACGGCGGCACCGGCGGCGGCAGCGACGGCAACTTCACCGGCGCACTGGGCGTCCCCACGCTGGATGGGCTGGGCATGCCCGGCAACGGCGCACACGCGGACCACGAGCACATTCTGATCGACCAAATACCCGTACGCGCAACATTGCTGACAGCGCTGCTATTGGAACTCTGATACTGAAACGCGGGAACCGCTGCGTCCACTTGTTGAATTCACGGTGCGTCCGCTAGAATCTGCGATTGCATTATCGTTACTCATACAGCGCCACCGCATCCTGGCAGAGCTGGACTCAACATAGAGACAGAACCAGTTCAATGCAGAACCAAATCAGGACTGCATACGTATGACCCATGCCGGCATCGATAGGACTGAATCGACAAGGCAACCGTTGGCCTCACATAGAAGGACGATCAGAATGACGAAAGAAACAGGAGAGATACGACATGCATCGAACTAGAACCTTCAGCCGGTTCCTGATCTTGCTGGCTGTCGCCGTTGTCGCGGTGCTTTGGCTCACGCCGACACAGGCAGCGCCCGCAGCGCAGGACAACTCGACACAAGTTTACGCCCTGCCCGGACAGCTTCGCGCAGCAAACAATCAGCCCTTCGCCACCTACCTCGTGGCCAACGACGGCGCTCTCTATGGTCTATCCGGCGAAACGCCGCAGGTAGAAGACCAAATCGTCGCCTATCGGGATGAGAACCCGGGGGCCGAATTCAAGGTATGGGGCACGCTCTACCCGAACGGGCAATCTACCGATGCAGCCGAGATCGTTGTCAAGAGCATCCAGCCGTCCGATCCCGCGGCAGCGCCGCTCGCCATTACGCCGGGCGCCTCCTCTCCGCAGGTGGCCGTGCGCTTCGAGTCGGTCAACGTGCGCGCCGGGCCTGGCCTCGAATACGCGGTAATCGGCGCCAAGGTACAGGGCGAACGTTGCGACATCATTGGCCGCAATGCCGACAGCACATGGTGGCAGATTCGCTGCGCGGACGGCACGATCGGCTGGATATCCAACGATGTCGTCCTCGTGACTGGCGATGTGAGCAGCGTGCCCGTGGTTGCAGCCCCTCCTCCTCCGCCGCCGCCGCCCACGCCCGCGCCGCCGCCGCCCTCTTCCGGCGCGTGGGCAGTGAGTTACTTCGCCAACCGAGACCTGTCCGGCCCGCCTGTGCTGCAGCAAAATACCGACAACATCCAGTTCAACTGGGGTGAAGGATCGCCCGGACCTGGCGTGCCAGCGGACAATTTCTCGGCGCGCTTCCAGCGCAACATGTCCTTCAGCACCGGCACATACGAGTTCCGCGCCACCTACGATGACGGCATCCGCATCTATGTCGATGGGCAGCCCATCCTGAACGACTGGCAGGAAGGACCGGCCCGGTCCTCCTCAGTCCAGTACCTGCTTTCCGGCAGCCACGATATTCGCGTCGAGTACTTCGAGGCAACCGGCTCTGCCGCGATCGTGGTGTTCATCGAGCTTGTGCGCGAGACCGTTGACTGGCAGGCCACCTACTTCAACAACACCGACCTGAGCGGCGCGGCCGTACTTGTGCGCGGCGAACCGCGCGGGCCGCAGGCCCCACTCGATTACAACTGGGGCGAAGGATCGCCGGCCCCTGGCGTAGTCAACAACGACTTCTTCTCCGGTCGCTGGGTGGGCAGCTTCTACTTCGACCCCGGCGACTACACCTTCCAGGTCAACGTGGACGACGGCGCACGTCTCTTCATCGACGGCATCCGCGTCATCGACGCCTGGTCTGATGGCTACAAGGAAGTCAGCAATGTCTTCTACGGCGTTGGCAAGGGCAATCACCAGATCACCGTGGAGTACTACGAACGCACCGGCGGCGCGTCGGTGCGCGCCTGGTGGTGGCGCGGTACAAGCGGCGGAAGCGGAGGCGGCACGGCTCCCCCTCCACCGCCCCCGCCGAGCGGCGGTCGCCCCCGCGATGAATAGCCGGCCCGACAGCTAGGCAACGCGGCAAACCCAAGTATGATTGAGCCCCGTGGCGGAACGTTCCGCCACGGGGCTCGTTTTGTCTACGCTTCAAATGGGACGCGAGCAGAAGCTTCGTCCTGCTGCCTATGACTCCACGCGTGGATCTTCCACAAGTTCCAGCACATTCCCGTCCGGATCGAAGAAGAAGGCAATACGCACAGTCTGGAAATCCCGCGCCTCTCCACGCATCTTCACGCCCTTGGCGACCAGCTCCTGAACCGCCTCGTCTACGCTTTCCACGTGCAGCGCCAGGTGGTCCCAGCCGCCAGTCGGCTTCGTTTCAGCCGTGGCCGTGTCCCGCCCGATCAGTTCGATCTTCGTGCTGCCCACGTCGTAGAAGACGATGTTCACGTCGTCCCAACGCCGTGTGACGGGGAAGCCCAACGTCTCGCCATAGAATTTCTGCATTGCCTCAAAATTGGGCGTGAGCAATGCCACGTGATGTGTTGCCTTGACATTCATGCGTATACTTCTCCGATTGTTTTGGTACGATTCAAAGCGACTCGTGCAAGCTGTTACAACGTTACAATCATTCCTGAGACCCAAGCCAGGCGAAGCGCAATCGCTCACAGCTCAACTTCGCGCCCGCTCGCCGCGGAGCGCATGATCCCGTCCACGATGCGCACGCCGATCAGCGCCTCTTCCGGCTTGATGATGCTCGCGTTCGGGTCGCCGCTCAGTGCGCCACGAAGTTCTCAATCAACCGTGAATACGAGCCGACGGGGTCGCTCGGCACTGCGGTCTCGATGGCCGCCTGCTGCCCATTCATCGTCGTGTACAGGTCGATCCCTTCCTTGTTGCCCATGATCGCGCCGCCGTCCGTACCGTATAGTTCTGTGAAGAATTGCTCTGGCAGATGCTGGGCCCACGCCACCTGGAACTGCAACGCCGCGCCGTTGGCAAAACGCACGAACGCCCATGCCAGGTCATCCACGTCAAAGCGAACGTCGCTGCCCGCCGCGGAGATATCGGCTCCCCAGCCGCCAAGCCCCATGCCACGCGGGCCAAACTTGGCGAAACTAGCCCCGCTCACCGTCACCGGCTCCGGATAATCCATCAGATAGAGCGCCCGGTCCAGCGCATGCACGCCGATGTCCAGCAGGCTGCCGCCGCCCGCCATGTCCATGTTCGTGAACCAACTGCCGTAGCCCGGGAATGCCGGCGCGCCGCTGCCACACGGTCCGCGCTGCGTAGATCTCGCCGAAGAAGCCCGCGTCCACGTGCGCCTTCGCCGCCTGCATGGGCGGCGAGAATCGGTAGTGCGTGCCCACCGTCAGCGTCAAGCCCTTCTCCGCGGCCAGGTCCATCATCTCCTCCGCATCTGCATACTTCAGCGCCAGCGGCTTCTCGCATAGCACGTGCGAACCCGCTTCCAACGCCGCCATCGTCATCGGCTTGTGGAAGACGTTGGGCGTCGCCACCACCGTGATGTCCGGCTGCACCTCGGCCAACATCTGCTCGTAGTCGGTGAATGACATGCGGTATGTCCGTCTCGGCGGCAACCATGCGCACGCGGTTATCGTTCACGTCGCACAGCGCCACCGTCTCCACGCCCGGCACACGCCGGAAACCGGGAATATGTCCCTTCTGCACCACCGTGCCCGCGCCGATGAAGGCGACGCGCCATGTCTTGTCTGTCCCGTTGTGAGTGTCTGCCATGTTATTCTTCCTCGAATCCAGGTAGCTCGTCGTAATCCAAGATGCTGATAACTCGACGGATCGTCGAACCCCATTCCGCCGAAGTCGCGCTCGTCCTCAAACGCCAGGTCGCCGCTCGTCGACTCGTCGTCAAACAGAATTGCGTGTACAAACTTGGGCCCGTGCACGCCCAATGTCAGGTTCATCTCGATATCGGCGGATTTGCTCGGGCCCGTGATCATCGTCACGTTGGCCTGGTCGCGCAGAGCCTCCAGCAGCGTCTCCGCCTCCCGCTGTTCGGCCAACCACGCTTCCACCGTCGGGTACAGACGGCTGAACGGGATCAGGCCGATATGATAGTACGGCAGGAGCGACGCCGCCCGGCTCTTGCCGGGACCGGAGATCATCAGCATCGAGCCCGTGCTGGCGAACGCAGCGTCCACGCCCGTCACGCCATAGCGAATGAAGCGTATCGCCTCCCGCTCCGCATCATTGTCCAGGCTTTCCGGCGCTACCAGCAGCAGATTCATGTCTTCCAGGGCGGCCGTCAGCCCGTCGATGGGCAGCAGCGCCGGATCCCACGACAGTACGCTTCGCTCCTGATGCGGTTTCGATCACCGCGCCCTTGCGCGCGGCATCCTCCGCGTCGATCCATTCCACCAGCCGGTTCAACAGCGTCAGTCGAGCCTCCGCCGGCGACTCCACGATCTCATAGCTGCCGTGCAGCGTCACCAGCTCCTCGCCAAAACGGTACGCCAACTCGTAGGGACCGCCCGTCGCCTCCGTCACGGTCATACGGTCCAGGTCCAGCGGCGACGGTTCAGCCGGCGGGAAACGCAACTCGGGCTGCGCCAGCGTCGCCCGCAGACTGGACAAGATATCGTCTCGTGCACTCATTGGTTCGAACTCCGATTCATACTCCGTGCTTGCCCCGGGCTACGCCGCAACCTTCCTAGCCTTGTCCATCGCCACGCGTCGCGCCCGCGGCAGCCTCCCGCCGCGCCATGCGCTCCGCCCATTGTGTTCGGAAGCTCTTCTTGGCCAGCGGTGGGAAGCCACGGCTCTTCGTCCACCCCGAAAACGGCGGCGGCAAATATCGAATCGACCCGCCGCCCATCGACGCCAGAATGCCTGTCCCCATACTTGCGGCTTTGGCGCCGTTCTCGAAGAGCGACCTGCTGCCGGCCGCCCACTGGAATCCCTGCATCGCACGGCGTTCCACCCACGGCGTGGCGCCTTGCTGCACAAAGTCGGCGCGCAGATCCAGCAACAGCCGCGGCAAGTCGATCTTCACCGGACATACTGCGCTGCACGCGCCGCAAAGCGAACTCGCACTCGGCAGCTTGTGCACGTCCACCGCATCCGGCTGCAACAGCGGGCTGATCACCGCACCGATCGGACCGCTGTATGTGCTGCCGTAGGCATGCCCGCCGATGGCGCGGTATACCGGACACACGTTGAGACACGCGCCGCAGCGCACGCACATCAGCGCTTCGCCATAGCCCCGCGCCAGGATTTCGCTGCGCCCATTGTCGATCAACACCACGTGGAACGCTTCCGGACCGTCCGTGTCGCCGTCCTTCCGCGGCCCGCCCGTCATCGACAGGTAGACCGTAAACTGCTGCCCAGTCGAGCTTCGGCACAGCGCCTGGTACTGCAGGAACGCGTCTTCCACCGTCGGCACCAGCTTCTCGATGCCCATGATGGCCACATGTACCCGCGGCAGGCTCGTCACCATGCGCCCGTTGCCCTCGTTGGTGGCGATGCAGACCGTGCCCGTCTCCGCGATGCCGAAATTGCAGCCGCTGATGCCCATATCCGCGCTGAGGAACTCCTTGCGCAAGCGAGCCCGCGCCGCGCTGCACATGGCCTCCGGGTCCATGCGTCGGCTGCATGTCCAGCTTCTCCTGCAGCACCTCGCTGATGTCCTCGATGCGCATATGCGCGGCCGGGGCGACGATATGGCTCGGCGTCACGCCCGCCAACTGGATGATGTACTCGCCCAGGTCGGTCTCCACCACCGTCATGCCGGAGCCTTCCAGCGCATCGTTCAGATGAATCTCCTCCGTCGCCATCGACTTGGACTTGACCACCTTGCGCGCCGAATGCTCCCGGGCGATCTCCAGCACGATGCGATTGGCCTCGGCAGCGTCCCGCGCCCAATGCACGTGGCCGCCGTTCTCTGTCACCTTTTCCTCGAACTGCTCCAGCAGTTCCGGCAGATGCCGTATCACGTACTCCTTCATCTGCCGTGTCTGGTCGCGCAGCCGCTCTCCGTCCACCGACGTCATGGCCGCCTCACGCGAGGTGCTCAGACGGTTGGTCGACCGGCTCAGCACCGACCGCCAAATTCTTGTTGCTCAGTGCGGCCTCGACGCGTTTCGAGTACGGGGCATGTAGATCAATAGGTACGCTTGCCATAGTCAGTTGTCCGTTTTCAGGCTCCCGCTCGGTGGGAACGCTCATACGCGGGGGTACTTGCCTACGTCAGCCGTCATGCCGGCAGAATAGCGTTCTAGCGGATGTCCTGCCAGCGCCGGGGACGGTTCTCTTCCTCGTTCCTGTGAACTGGGAGCCGCCGGCGGCTGTGGTCTCGGCGCTGGCTGTGGAGGCGCTCGGCGCAGGCTGTTGCATCCGGCGCCTCCTGTGTCGAGCGCAGTTGCCGGCCATCGGTTCTGCCAGGCGGTTCTTCCGCCACTGCGTCTGGCGTCTCGCCGATAGTTGAGGACCTCGCGCAATGTGCACGGCGCGAATGTGCTGGCCCTGCCGCTCCAGCAGCCCGTTGATGTGCGTCATGCAGCTCACGTCGCACAGCGTGACGACGTCCGCCTCCGTCTGCGCCAGGTTGGCACATTTGCGCTGGCCCATGGCCGTGCTGATCTCCGCGTTCTTGATGGCGAAGAGGCCGCCAAAACCGCAACATTCGTCGTCGCCCGTTCAGCTCCACGAACTCGGCGCCCTCGACGTTTTCGAGCAACGGTGCGCGGCTGGCGGTCCACCTCCATCTCGCGCAAGTTGTGGCATGAAGCGTGGTAGGTGAGCCTGCCCTCGAACTCCGAGCCGGTGTCTGTCACCCCGAGCACGTCGACCAGAAATTCGGTCAACTCAAACGTGATCTCGGCCAGCGCCTCCGCGCGCTGCCGGTTCGCCTCCATAGCCGGGGTCCTCAAAGAGCACCGAGTAGAAATGGGTGACCATGCCGCGCGCAGCTTCCGCTGGGACAGACAATGGCGTCCACCAGGCCTTGCTGCACGAACGGCTCGAACACGTCCACGTAGCGCTGGGCCAGCGCGCGGGCCTCGTCACGATAGCCCGCGTTGAAGGCCGGCTGCCCGCAGCAGGTCTGCTCATAGGGGAAGACCACCTCCACGCCGGCGCGCTCCAGCAGCTCGACGGCGGCCATGCCCACGTCGGGGTAGAGCATGTCCACCATGCAGGTGACGAAGAGGGCCACGCGCTTGGGCGGGGTTTCGAATTGTTTGCGTTTTCTCATGGCGAAGTCTGTCGTGAGTGGGTCGAACCGATTGCCGAAAGTACCATTGCCCGCCATTATGACATGACGCGCTGGCGGCGTCCAATCGGGCCGCATCAGAACACGCGTTCTGTGAGGTCTCGAAATTTGACGGTATGGGGTATTGACAGTAGAATAAGCTAACTCAACTCGACCCCATCTTTCCTCCATCAACGAAGGGAATCAACATGTTTCAGCAGATCATCATCGTGGGCAATCTTGGGCCAGGATCCCGAGATGCGCTATACGCCGAGTGGCGTCCCGGTTACGAACATTCAGTTAGCCACCAACCGACGATGGACCGGGCAGGACGGCCAGCGTCAGGAGAAAACGTCGTGGTTTCGTGTGACGGCTTGGCGAGGGACGCCGAACTTGCCAGTCAGTACCTCACAAAAGGTCGTCAGGTGATGGTAGTCGGTGAGATGGAAGAGCCCAGCACTTGGACGGATCGAGAAGGAAATATCGCGGCTTCCCTTGAAGTCACGGCACGCCACATTCGTTTCATCGGCAGTCGAGCGAGATGCGGACATGGGCGGCGGCTACGGCGGTTCCCAGGGCGGTGGCAGTTTCGGCGAGTCATCCGGCGGCGACCAGGGCCCGTCCGACGAGGAAATACCGTTCTAGCCGACAGTCCGCACCGATAGAGGCAGTCAACGGAAAGCAGCAACCATGACCGGCAACGCCCCCGATCTTAGCGGGCGAATGGCTCTTCCACGGCCACCCGTGGGACGCGCCTTATGAAGGCCAGATCGCGCTCACGCTCGCGCAGTCCGGCACGGCGATTTCCGGCGAATTGGGCCAGCTCATCGTCCCCTTCACCGGCCGGCCGCCCGAAGACCCCAGCCTGTCTGAGGCGGACGTGGAGGGCGAAATCGTGATCGACCCAGCGGGCAAGCACGACCTCGTCATCCTTAAGCGCATCAGCCGCAACCGCCATTTCCGCGCCGTCTTCGCGGGCAGCGTACGACCGATCCACCGGCACCATCTCCGGCACCTTCAAGAACACCACGCCCGGCGGCGGCACGTTTGTGATGGAGCGGCGCTAAAGCGAACCTTGCGACGGCATCCGACAACTGGTCGGTGCAGCCCTCGCAAGGTTTGGCTCAGTACTTGTACTCCTCGCGCACCGGGCTGAAGATGTCCAGCACCTTGCACGGCGCATCGCCCGCCACCGCGCCGTGCTCCACGCCGCCCGGAATGACATACACGTCTCCGGGCTTCAGCCTGCGCGTTTCGTCGCCAATCGTGAAGGTAATGTCGCCCTCCAGCACCAGTCCCGCCTGTTCGTGTGGATGGCTGTGCGGCGGAACCACGCCGTTGGCGGCCACGTCGACCACCGCCAGCAACAGATTCTCGCCCCAGTACGTGTGGGCCACGATGCCCTCGAACAGCTCCCTGCCCTCGCGCTCCTGCGGTGAATAGAACGGCATTTCAGTTCTCCGTTTCTCGTCGTCAGCCACGGCTTCTCAGATAGGGTCTTCCAGTTACGGCAAGAGGGCCAACAGTTCGCCCAGATTCTCCAGCACCACGTCCGGACGCGGCGACGCCTGCTCCGCGTCTCCGCGCGTTGACACGCCCGTCAGCACCACTGCCGCCACCATGCCCGCCTCCTTGCCCATGCGGATGTCCGTCTCCAACCGGTCGCCCGCCATGAGGCAACGTTCGGCGGGCAAGTCCAGCCGCTCCAGCGCCGTCTCCAGGATCACCGTGGACGGCTTGCCCGCGATCAGTTCCGGCCTGCGCCCAGTTAGCTGCTCCATGTAGGCGAGAATCGCGCCGGCGTCCGGCACATCGCCGTCCGGCATCGGGCACGTGTTGTCTCCGTTGGTGGCGAAATAGCGCGCCCCGCTGCGCAGCGCCTGATACGCCGTGTTCAGCTTGCGATAGTCCAGCGTGCGGTCGAACGCGACGACAACGGCGTCAATGCCGATAGGCCGGACGACGTCCATTGGGTCCTGGTCGGCCAACTCCTCCGCAACAGACAGTCCTTGCCCTCGCAGTTCCGTGCGCAGGTTCTCCTCGCCGACGACATAATAGCGCAGACCCGGTTCCTGCACCGCCAGATAACGCGCCAGCACATACGCGGAGGTGATCACATCCTCATCGCCGGCAGGAACGCCCAACCGAGTCAGCTTCCGCGCATATGCGCTCCGCGGCTCCAGTGGCTTGTTGCTGACGAAGAGAACGCGCTTGCCCCGCCGCCGCAGTTCCGCGATGGCGTCCACTGCGCCCGGCAACGCCGACTCGCCCAGGTAGACCGTGCCGTCGAGGTCGAACACAAATCCGTCAATTGCATCGAGAACGTGCATACTACTCCTACCCCTCTTGATGGCTCGACCGGCAAATCGACTGGTAGCCCGTTGTGCATGGGCGTTCCCAGAGTATAGCATCACCGGCTCGGCGCGTAGGAAGCGAACAGGCAGCGATCCGGAAGTGATCTGCGCAAATTGGAGGATGGAAACATGACGACCAACCCCGAATTGATTGCCTACGTGGACACCGCCGGGGATGTCCAGCCGGAACAACTGACGGGATTCTTTGCAGACTGGCCAAATGGGCCTTCGTCGCACACGCTGCTGCGCATTCTACACGGCAGTTCGCACGTCGTTCTCGCTGTGGAGAACCGAACCAGCCATGTTATCGGTCTCATCACCGCCATTAGCGATGGCGTGTCGGCCGCCTACATTCCGCACCTGGAGGTGCTACCGGAATGGCGCGGGCATGGAATCGGATCTGAGCTGGTTCGCCGCATGTTGAGCCGGCTGGAGCGCCTGTACATGATCGATCTCATGTGTGATCCGGAACTGCAACCGTTCTATGAACGACTCGGCATGCGACCGTACTCTGGTATGCTCATTCGCAATTACGCGCGCCAGATCCTGCGAACCGTAGACGCCCGATCTTCGAGTTTTCAAATTTCCGTTGGTTGACAACCTGTCGCGACCATGATACCTTGACAGTGTAGCCCCACACCTCACGCAACATTCGTCCGCCCGGTCACAGACACCGGTCACTGATTGTATGCAGAGGCCACGTAGCGCACAATGATTTGTTCCTAATTGCAGTTCACGCAACGAAGCTTGCACCCCATGGCGAGAACACTCGCCGACAGGTGCAGGCGTAGTCTGCGTTATGCCAATATCCACCAATCAGATGAGGAGGGTCCATGTACGTTGACAGCGAGATCCGCCAGGCGCTCGAGTTCGAAAGTGATGTCGAACACCCCGTATTAAGCGTCTATCTGAACGTCGATCCCCATCGCCGGTCCGCCGAGAAGTACAAACTGGCCTTGCGCAGCCTTCTGAGCAAAGCCAAAGACGCCGACCCCGAAGACATCAAGCGCATGCACAACTACATCGAGATGGGCTACAACTGGCAAGGCCGCGGCCTTGTCATGTTCAGTTGCGCAGACAAGGACTTCTGGTGGGCCAAGAGCTTCATGGTCCCCGTCACCGACACTGTCTTCACCAACTTCCGCCCCTACGTCCGACAGCTAGCCTCTCTCATTGACACCTACGAACGCTACGGCGTCATCCATGTGGACTCGGAGGGCGCACGTCTCTACGTCTTCAACATGGGCGTCCTCGAAGCCGTGGAAGGTTATCTAGGTGAAGAGGTCAAACAGCACAAAGCCGGTGGCTGGTCTTCCGCCCGCTACCAGCGCCATGAGTCAGGCGTGGCCGGCCATAACTTGCAGGACGCCGCCGAAATCGCCGAGGACTTTCTATCGCCGGCAGGACACGCAGCACCTCATCCTGGCCGGCACTGAGCGAAACGTCGCTCGCTTCCAGAACTTGCTCAGTCACCGGCTGCGCTCCATGGTCGCCGGCCACATCGCTGCGAATGCCAACGCCTCCCCATCGACCGTTAGCGAGAAGGCCGTCGAACTCATCCGCAAGGCATCCGATGCCGAAGCCGCCACCATAGCCGACACCATCGTCACCGCTGTGCACAAGGGCGCCAACGCCGTTGCCGGTTTGCCCGACACGCTTACCGCAGTGCAGGACGGCCGAGCGCAACACGTGGTCGCGCTCGTCGGACTTCAGTCGCCCCGCCTATCGCTTTGTCGACAACGGTTACATCGTTCTTGACCTAGACGACGAGACCGAGCTGGGCAGCGGCCGCGTGCAAGAGTTGCCCGACGGCGTCGAAAGCGTCCTGCGCCGCGCCATGGCGCAAGGCATTGGCGTCACCATCTTGGACGAACACGAACAGCTCGAAGAGCTCGGCAGCATCGCCGCGTTGACGCGATACTGAACCGGCGCCAGAAGCCGAATACTCGTCTCGCTTCAGACCACGGAGCATCCCAATGAAGCGTGGGAATTGCTCAAGCTCTACTCGAATGGCGAGGCCGGCGTGTTGATGGTGCTTGAGGCCAATCTCCAGGCAAACGGTCATAGGTCGGCCTGGACAGAACCCCAAGTCAACGAAGTGAACCAGATGTTTGGCATCTCCGACCAATTGTTGACCGCCGGCATTGAGCCGTTCCCAATGCCCAAGAATACGCGCTTCACCGAAGCCAATGACGTGTTCCGAAATGAGATCGATCTGATCTGGGAAGGCGAAGTGGGCTGGGAGGAACACGCCCCTGTGATCGAGGAGAAGGTACAGAAGGTTCTCGACCTGGACTTGCCCGGCTAACCTGCGTCTCGGTGGGTAACCGCTACCCTGGTCCGGCGTGTCCGCTGTCCTGGAGAGCCGCTGGCTCCACCGTCGATTTCAATCCCAGATCGAAGAGGTGTGGCGCCTGTGACGTGCGCTACACCTCTTTTCTCGCATGGACTCTCAATCCAAGCAACTCCCTGGCGCTCCTTCAGTGTTTGTCTTGCGTTAGAAAATCTTTCATTCGGAATCATACCTACCCTGGATGTCGTATCATAGATGTACTCTGCACACAGGAATTCACCCCGCCGCCAAGTAGTTGGCGAAAGGGCAAGTGCAACACGAAGCGTTCGCGCGATGCGTCCCTTGCACCCGATGTCACCGAAGATTCGAATTCGCAGATATCGACGACGCAGTAACCGACGACGCAGTACACTGACACCGCATCCGTCTTGCGTGCGCAGTCCCGTGAAACGCAGACGAATGGCTAGAGTTCAGCACAAAGAATCGAGAAAGACATGAGATTCGATAGATTTACCGAGAAAGCGCAACAGGCCGCCATGCGCGCCTACGAATTGCTCCAGCGCTACAAGCACACGCAAGTGGACACTGAGCATCTCTTCCTGGCGCTGTTGGCGGAAAGCGACGACTCGGTGCCCCAACTGCTGACGCGCATGGGCGCCTCCGTCGACGCGGTCACACATAAGCTGGAACACATTCTGGAGAATGCGCCGCGCGCCACGAACACGCCCTACGGCTCCACACCCATGGCGCAGGTCTTCATCACCCCGCGCCTCAAGCGCGTCATGGACGTGGCCAACGAAGAGGCCAAGAAGCTGCAAGATGACTTCATCAGCACCGAACACCTCTTCCTGGGCATCGCCAGCGAGCGCAACACGCCCAGCGCCAACATCCTGCGCGAAGAAGGCGTCTCCAAAGAACAGGTGCAGGAAGCTATCCAGGAATACCGTAACGGCGCCCGCGTCACAGAACCCGGATCCGAAAGCAAATTCCGCGTGCTCGAGAAGTACAGCCGCGACCTGACTGACGCCGCCGCGTGCCGACAAGCTCGACCCGGTTATCGGCCGCGACGCCGAGATCCTGCGTGTCCTGCAGGTGCTCTGCCGGCGCACCAAGAACAACCCGGTGCTGATCGGCGAAGCCGGCGTGGGCAAGACCGCCATCGTCGAAGGTCTCGCACAGCGCATCGTCACGAACGATGCGCCGGAACCGCTGCTGGGCAAGCGCGTCATCTCGCTGGACTTGGGCGCCATGCTGGCCGGCACCCGCTTCCGCGGCGAGTTCGAGGAGCGGCTCAAGGCGTCGATTGAGGAGATTCAGCGTAGCGAAGGCGAGATCATCCTCTTCATCGACGAGTTGCATACCGTCGTGGGCGCAGGCAACGCCGCCGGCGCCATGGACGCCAGCAACATGCTGAAGCCCGCGCTGGCACGCGGCGAACTGCAATGCATCGGCGCCACCACCCTGGATGAATACCGCGAGCACATCGAAAAGGACTCCGCGCTGGAACGACGCTTCGCCCCGGTCTATGTGGACGAACCCGACATCGACGATACCATCGCCATCCTGCGCGGGTTGCGCACCCGCTACGAAGAGCACCACGACGTCGTGTTCGACGACGAGGCGCTCGTCCAGGCCGTCAAGCTCAGCCATCGCTACGTTACCGACCGTCGCCTGCCCGACAAGGCGATCGACGTCATCGACGAAGCCGCAGCCAAACTGCGCGTCGCCTTCTACTCGATGCCCGACAGGCTCAAGCAGATGAAGCTCGAACTCGACAAGCTCGTCCTTGCGGAGGAACAGGCGTGGGCCAGCCGCGACTACGAGGAAGCAGCCCAGGTGAAGACGCAGCGAGCCAAGCTGGAATCCCAGTTTCACGAGGAAGTGGGCAAGTGGCACGACGATGCCGGCCTGGACGAAATCGTGGACTCCGACGACATCGCCGATATCATCAGCGCGTGGACCGGTATCCCCATCAAGAGCATGCTCGAGACCGAGTCTGAAAAGCTGCTGCATATGGAAGACACCCTGCGCGAACGCATCGTCGGCCAGGGTCGCGCCGTGGAGGCCGTCAGTGACGCCATCCGCCGCGCACGCAGCGGACTGAAGGACCCGCGCCGTCCCATCGGCACGTTCCTCTTCCTCGGTCCCACCGGCGTAGGCAAGACCGAACTGGCCAAGGCCCTCGCCGGCTTCATGTTCGACGATGACGAGGCTCTGCTGCGCGTGGACATGAGCGAATATCGCGAGCCGCATACCGTCAGCCGCCTCTTCGGTGCGCCTCCCGGCTACGTCGGCTACGACCAGGGCGGGCAGCTCACCGAGCAGGTGCGCCGCCGCCCATACCAGGTGATCCTCTTCGACGAAATCGAAAAGGCCCACCCGGAAGTCTGGAACTCGCTCCTCCAAATTTTGGAAGACGGCCGACTGACGGACGGGCAAGGACGCACGGTCGACTTCCGCAACACGGTTGTCATCATGACCAGCAACATCGGCGCGCAGGCCGTGAAGCGCGGCCCGCTTGGCTTCGCCACGCCGGAGTTCAACGAGAGCGAGTACTCAGAGAGCGAATACTCCAACCAGCTCAAGCGTCTCTTCCGGCCTGAGTTCCTGAACCGAATCGACGAGATCATCGTGTTCGAGAGCCTGACCAAGGAAGAGATCCACGAGATCGTGCATCTCCTCATGGCGGATATCAGCCAGCGCATGGAAGAGATGGGCTTCAGCGTCGAGCTCACCGTAGCCGCGGCCCAACACCTGGGTGAAATCGGCTACGATCCCAGCTACGGCGCTCGCCCCTTGCGCCGAGTGCTCCAGCGCCGCGTGGAGAACGAACTCAGCAAGCGCCTGCTCAAAGGCGAATATGCTACCGGCGACCATGTCGTCGTGGACTATGACGCCGGCCTGGAAGGCGAGAATAAGCTCACCTTCACCAAGGCCGAGCAGGAGCCCATCCTGGTCGACCTGCCGATAAACAGCGATCAGCAAGCCGGCAACGGCGGCAAGTAAGCCTGGCCCGCCACATAGGCATATCGCACACGCAAGTGGACGCCCGGAAGGCATTTGCCAACCGGGCGCCCACTTATGTATAGTATAGACACAGTTTAGAACATAGACGCCGGCGCAATGAAGTCTACACTGTCTGTCGTGGCAAACCGCGAGGCGCGTCCCGCAAGCGGGAGAGGCGTTTTCGGCGTCAGTGGCGCAATGCCAACCGCATCGCCGACCTGGTTGTCAATAAACGGAAGAATGCTTGATTCAGAAACAAGGAGATTGCCATGAGAGTGAGTCACATCGTCAGTGTCGTCGCTGCCGTCACACTGCTATTCGCATTTGGAACCGCCGTGCTGGCCCAGTCGGAAACGCCGAATGTACAGGTTGCCGGAACCGGGATCGTAGATGACACAGTAACCATTGTCGAGGCCACCGTCGGCGGTCCCGGGTGGGTCGTCATCCATGCCGACAACAACGGAAGTCCCGGCCTCATCATCGGCTATGCACCGCTCGAAGAGGGCGTCAACTCGAATGTAGTGGTCGAGATCGATGCCGACGCCGCCACGCCCATTCTGCACGCCATGCTGCACGTGGACGAAGGCGAACTGGGCGCGTTCGAGTTTCCCGGCGCAGACGCTCCGGTGTTGGTGGACGACGCCATCGTAATGGCGCAGTTCTCTGCCGCGCCCGTGATGGAAGCCGAAGATGAGATGGCCGCACCCGATGCCATGCCCATGACCGGGGCTGCGGCATCAACGCCATTCGTGCTCGCCGTCACAGCCATGGGCCTGGTCGCCCTGGGCGCAAACATCGTCGTCACCCGCCGTCGCAGCTAGCCGCCCGCGTCACCCTTGCGAAGGGGTCGCAGACTTTAGGTCCAACAGTTGCGGTCGGCTGAACCTTCGCAAGGGTGTCCCCAGGGGCGTTACATGCGCGGTCTCGGAGGCGATCCCGGAGACCGTGACAAACTGGCCCTAAGTCTACTCCACTCACCCTCGCCACGCAGCATCTACTGTGCTACAATCGTGTGCGGACGCGCTTGACGGTTTCTGTGTCTGAAACAGGTCTCGCTCACGCGCGCCCATCCGGCGTCGTTCTCTGAATGGCGCCGGACTTCACCTTCCCCAATTCGCCGAGCGCAGGAGCCGACATGAGCGACATCACCTTTCCCAACAACTTCCTATGGGGCGTGGCGACCGCATCCTTCCAGATCGAAGGCGCATGGGACGCCGACGGCAAAGGCGAATCCATTTGGGATCGCTTCACGCACACCGAAGGCCACATCATCGACAACTCCAACGGCGACGTCGCCTGCGACCACTACCACCGCTATCCAGAAGACATCGCTCTCATGCAGTCTCTCAACATCCAGGCCTACCGTTTCTCCATTGCCTGGCCTCGCATCCTGCCGGCGGGCCGCGGCCAGGTCAACCAAGCCGGCTTGGATTTCTATAGCCGCCTCGTCGACGCCCTGCTGGAGGCGGGCATCGAGCCCTTCCCCACGCTCTATCACTGGGACCTTCCGCAGACGCTCCAGGACGAGGGCGGTTGGCCGGCCCGTTCCACGGCGGAGGCCTTCGCCGAATATGCCGACGTGGTCTCCCGTCACCTGGGCGACCGCGTGAGCCACTGGATGACGCACAACGAGCCCTGGTGCATCAGTTTCCTCAGCCATCAGATCGGCGAGCACGCGCCCGGATGGCAGAACTGGCCCGCCGCCCTGCGCGCCGCGCACCACGTGCTGCTCTCCCACGGCTGGGCCGTGCCCATCTTGCGCCGCAACAGCCCCGGCTCCGAAGTCGGCATCGTGCTCAACTTCTCCCACGTCGACGCCGCATCGGGCAGCGCGGCCGACCAACAGGCCGCCCGCATTATGGACGGCTACTTCAACCGCTGGTTCCTGGATCCGGTCTACGGCCGCTACTACCCAGCGGATATGGTCAGCCACTACATCCACGCCGGCTTCTTGCCAAACGGCCTGGACTTCGTCCTGGACGGAGACCGCCGCACCATGGGCGTGCAGACCGACTTCCTGGGCGTCAACTACTACACGCGTAACGTCGTGCGCCAGGGTCCAGGCGGCTGGCCGGAAGACGTGCCTGACCGCGACGTGGAGCGCACCGACCGTGGGTGGGAGATCTACCCGCAGGGGCTATACCACCTGCTCAACCGCCTGCACTTCGAGTATCGCATCCCCAAGCTGTACATCACAGAGAACGGCTGCAGCTACGCCACGCCGCCCGATGTGGCCGGACGCGTGCCCGACCAGGGCCGGCTGGATTATCTGCGCCGCCACTTCGCGGCCGCGCATGATGCCATGCAGAACGGTGTTCCTCTGGCAGGATATTTTGTATGGTCGCTGATGGACAACTTCGAGTGGGCGATGGGCTACACGGACCGCTTCGGCATCGTGTGGGTGGACTTCGACACGCAGGAGCGCATTCCGAAGGACAGCGCGCTGTGGTACAGGGACGTCATCGCGCAGAACGGGTTTGCCGGGTAGCAGCGGCGCCGCATCCGACGGAGCGAGAGCGTCACGCGATCCGGCTATGACATCAGAGCGGCGCACATGGAACGCCCGGTCTCGTGAGATGCATCGCATCCAGGAGACCGGGCTTTTCGATATTTGCCTGGCCAGCCTGCAATTAGCACAATGCAGAAGGCCAGACGGGGACAACCGGCGCTCGCTCCCCGGACGCACATGCAGCATCGGATTCTCGCCGGGAGGCCGGTGCCGCACATTCTGGCCAGGATCTTTCCTGTGGAGAGCGGTCGGACACAACGAAAGCCGTTGTTGTTGTTCCTGTTGTTCGGATTGTTCCTGTTGCGGTTCGCAGCGCGCAGATTCCTGTCGTTGTTGTTCCAGGAGCCGCCGCGCAGCACGCGGGTGTCCTCCGGAGCCCCCATTGCCAGCCCAGGCGTACAGAAATGGGCATAACAACCGTCATTGTGCCGGCCCACTTGGCTGTCGAGCCTTTAGCCATCCGCCGAGCAACCTACCGATCTCCGTCAATTGTCCAGCCGCGTAACGGTATTGCTTCAGGTTGATCAGTTTGCGGTCGTGGCTCAACCGCACGTATAGCCGCAGCTTGTCCAGCTCCAGGTCCGCCTGCAACAGCGCGCGGGCCTGGTTGCCGCTTCGTGTCGCCTGTACCAACATCTCATAGAACGCGAACGCGGTATCCTCCAGGCGGCGCGCCAAGCGGAAGCGCTCGCTCTTTGGAAACTTCTCGGTCAGGTTGAGCAGCCATAGAATGAAATCATAGGTTTTGGCGAAAATCGGAGACTGCTTCGGCGCTTCCATCACACGGTCACATCGGCGAGTACGGCGCAGCGCAGGCCCCACGTGTCGCCGTAGCGCGCGTGGTTCACCCACCCTTGCACGCTGGCCTTGAGTCGATCCGCGCTTAGCTCGCCCTGCCGCACTTGCATCGCCGTATGCTTCAAGCGCCGCCGGCCTTGCACTGCCTTGCGCCGCTTCAACCGCCTGTGATCCGGAAAGACCTGGAAGCCAAGAAAGGGGACGCCGCACGCCACGGGCCGGGACTGGGCGCGGTTTTCGTGCAGGCTGAGACGCAGGCCGGCCGCGACGTCGACGATGGCGTCACACCACTCGCGCAAAGCCTGCTTGTCGTTACCGAAGAGCAGCATGTCGTCGACATAGCGCACGTAGCCGGGACAGCGCAGCTTCCTCTTGATGAAGTGGTCCAGCGGATCGAGGTAGACGTTGGCCCAGAACTGGCTGGTGAGGTTGCCGATGGGCAGGCCGCGCAGGCGGTTCACGGCGAACAGGTCATCGCCCGAAAAGTAGACCATGTCGTACTCGTCGCTCAGCACCCCCTCCCCGCTGGCGATGATGCGCCCGCACAGATCCAATACCTTGCCGTCGCCGATCACGGTCGCCAGCGTATCCCGCAGGATGGCGTGGTCGATGGACGGGAAGAACTGGCGCACGTCCAGCGGCAGCACATAGGCGTGGCGACGCAAGTATCGGGTGCAGCGGTCCAAGGCGCGGTGCGTACCTTTGCCCTTGCGATTGGCGTACGTATCGTAAATGAAGCGACGCTCGAACAGCGGCTCGATCACGTTGACCAGCGCATGGTGGACCACGCGATCGCGGAACGGCGCGGCCGAGATCAGGCGGCGCTTGGGGTCGCGGATGGGGAAGCTGGTGTAGGGGCCAGGCTGGTAACGATCCTCCTGGAGTTCCTGCTGCAACGCAATCAGATTCTCTTCCAGACAGTACTCAAACCCCGCGGCCGCGGGTTTGCCGCGTTTGCCGCGCGCGGCCTTGCGATAGGCCACATAGAGGTTCTCGAACGAGATCAGTTCCGGCCAGAGCCGGTAGAAGCGTTTGCCCATCTCAACCGCCAAAACGACCCGCCTGCGGCGGGTATTGGATGTGGGGGGCGCAGCCCCCCACGCCCCCCCGTTCCAGAAACCCAGAAAACCAGAACCCAGAATGCCAGCATCACTGCGAGCGGACACAACGAAAGCCGATGTCGTGGTCCCCGTCGTCCGGATCGTCCCCGCCGCGGTGCGCAGCGCGCAGATACCCTGCCGCAGTCGCCCCAGGAGCCGCCGCGCAGCACGCGGAGCGTGCCCGTCGCCGGTCCCGGCGGGTTGGTCCCCGGCGATTCGCTGTAATAACCGCTATCATACCAGTCATTGACCCATTCCCACACATTGCCGCTCATGTCCATCACGCCGTAGGGGCTGGCCCCCGCCGCGTAGCTGCCCACCGCAGAGGTGTCTCCCACGCACCATTCACCTTCCACTTCGCTGTTGACCAGCTCACACGCCGGCGCGGCATTGCCCCAGGGATAGATGCGCCCATCAGTGCCCCGCGCCGCCTTCTCCCATTCCGCCTCCGTCGGCAGCCGCTTGCCCTCCCAGGCGCAGAACGCCTCGGCTTGGAACCAGTCCACGTAGATCACCGGGTAGTTGGCGTGCTCCGGGTTGCCGTAGTACCAATCACGCGTGTAAGAGCCGCTGTCGTGCGGCGCGGTGCAGGCGCCGGCGTCCACGCAGGCTTGTAGCGCGCGTTGGTCACCTCGTACTTGTCGATGGAATAGGCGTCGAGGTAGGCGGTGTGCTGCGGAGCTTCGGCGGCGAACCAATCACGCTCGCAGCCTCCGTAGGTTTCGCTGCACCAGGCCAAAGCGGCATCGATCTCCGCGTCTGAGCTGCCCATTTGAAACTCGCCGGCGGGGATGCGGACCATGGCCCCCAGTTCGCCCCAACGAGCCTGGGCGGTTGCCTGGGCCGCGGCCTCAGCCGTCACCGTGGCTTGGGCGCGCCGGTTGCGTTCACCGCCGGAGAGGCTGAAGTCCGGATCAGCGTCGCATTGCCAGACGCCGCCCACCTGCCGGCACTCCACTACCGCTTCGCGTTCCTCCCAAGGCGCGCTGCGTTCAGGCCGGAACCAGGCGGCCAGCCGCACGGCGGCAAAATAGCCGTCGTTGTCGAGCACAGCGGCCTGTACATCACGGTACGGCTCGCCGTTGGCCACAGCCCATTCCTCAAAACCGGTCAATGCCAGGTTGACCAGGCTGCTGTCCGGCGCCGGCGTGCGCCGCGCTTCCGCGGTCATGGTGGCGAGCACGGCCTGCGCCGTGGCCGTCGCTTGCGCGATAGGCGTACCCAGCGCCGGCAGAAGCTCCGCAGCAGACGCCGGCACGCGGTCCGCCGGGCTGACCGTGCTTTCGGCGGCAAAGACGGGCGTGGCCGGCCAGGCGCTTTGCGCATAGAGCAGCGAGGCGTCTCCCTGCAGATGGCGATACTCCAACTTGACGGCATGGCGACCGGCGCCCAGGTTGCGCGTGACCTGGTCTTTGCCCGCCGGCGAAGACCAGGCGTCCAATACGAGCTGGTCATCGATATACAGGCGCACGCCGCTGTCCCCGGCGGCCACGAAAGTGTAGCGCCAACCGAGGCCGTCGACTTCAAACGATCCCGTGAACCGTGCGGAAAAGCCGTCCGGCTCTACCCACGGACCGGGGGCGCCCTCCTGCCAGTCGAAGAGCAGTTCTTCTTCGTAGCGCCGGTACGCCGGTTCACCGGAGAGCTCGGCATTGGCGAAGTATTCTGCGAGATACGCGTTATCCTCGTTCAGGACCCGCGCTTGTTGCGGCCGGTCGCCTTCGGTCCACACGATCGACGCCTTGTCAAAGTCTGCGCGCTGGGCCAGGGCATACGGGCCGACCAGGTAGCTGTAAAGATCGTTGACGGGTGCGCCAAAGCGGTCGACGCCGCCCTCGGCCTGGTATTTCTGCCACACAGGACCAAAGATCGCGGCCGGCGCCTCCCCTGGCGGGCCGAAGATCGCGCCTCGCTCGAACTGCTGCCACACGCCGCTCCTGCCGGGCAATGCTTCGGCTTCGGAGGCCGGGTTACCCAAGGAACCCGCCGAACCAAGGTATGAAACATAGAGCTCCGACAGGGCGTCATCAACCAGCACGCCGTTGGTCGGCGCATACTCCTCCGCCGTGACGAAGACAAACTGGCGGATGTCGTCGAAGTCGCCGAAGCCCAGAAGATTGTCCTCCAGGACGATGCCCTGTCCTTCTGCGGCGGTCTGCGCCCATGGATCGTTGATGCGATAGTTCACGTCGCCGCTCTCTTCTGCGCGCTCCGTAAGCACCACATAGTGCTCGCGATTGAGATAAGCGATGACGGGTTCGCCGCGCGCCAGGGAGTCGTCGACACGCTCCTGGTAGTCAGCCGGTCTGTTGGTATTGATCCGTTCGACGCCGCGAATCCAAGGGTCACCGGCTTTGACCACGGCTTGCGGGTCCGACCAATCCAACAGCGCGCCGGAGAAACCGCCGCTCGCAATCAACGAGTCATTCAGATCGACGACGTCGGTATCCACGCCGTGTTGGCGATAGACCATGGCCAGCGAAGCCACTGCGCAGCCATACCTCCAGAGGTTGAGTGTTGAATTGCCCAGCCGGTAGGGCAAACCGTCTGTATCGTTTTGTTCCTTGAGCGCGGTCTGGGAAAAGAACGGCGTGTCAGATGCGGCAAAGTCGGCCAGACGCCAATACGGCTTGCTGCGCAATGCCGGTCAGCAGAAAAAGAGCGCAGACCAGCGCCACACTCGCCAGAACACACACAAGAACTGAGCGTTTGACGATCATTGCTTGCCCTCCTCGTGATGCAGAGTGAATGGCTACTTCGTGAGAGGCCCATCAGATTGCGGTTTCGTCCCGGCGCGCCGCAACATCACTCCGACCACGCACACCGGAAGCCGGTCGCCAGCTCAGTCTCGTCCGGATGGTCTCGGAACCGGTTCGCCACCCGCACGTACTCGGCGAAAAAGTGCCAGCCGCCCCCGCGCAGCACGCGCAGCTCACCCGTAGCCGGGCCGCGCGGATTGTCCGCAGGCGACGTGGCATAGTAGTCCTCGTCGTACCAATCGTTGACCCACTCCGATACGTTCCCGCTCATGTCCATGACGCCATAGGGGCTGGCCCCGGACGGGTAGCTTCCGACGCCATTCGTGTCGCCCACGCAGTCGGGCTCGAAGTTGGCGTCAGCACACGTTGGCGCAGCGTCACTCCAGGGATAGACGCGCGTGTCGGCGTCCCCGCGGGCCGCCTTCTCCCATTCCGCCTCCGACGGCAGCCGCTTGCCCAGCCATTCGCAGTACGCTTTGGCCTGATGCCAGCTCACGTAGATCACCGGGTAAGCTGCATAGGCCGGATCCCCGAAATACGGTGCGCGCGTGTGGGAATTAACGCTGCTCGGCGCGCTGCATACGCCCGCGTCCATGCACGTCCAGTAATGGGCGTTGCTTACCTCATGTTTGTCGATTGCGTAGGCATCGAGATTGACCGCGTGCAACGGCAATTCGTTCGCCTCGCACGTGTCATTGCCGGCGTCGCATCCCATCTGGAATGCACCGGCCGCGATGGAGACCTCTTCGACGGGGGGCGGCGGTTCCAACGTCGCTGTCGGCGTGGCCGTAGGCTCCGGCGTGGCCGTTGGCGTGGCCGTAGAATCCGTTGTGGCCGTCGGCGTGGCGGTAGAATCTGTCGTGGCCGTAGCCGTTGGCGTTGGCGTATGCGGCCGGCTTCCCGGAGCGCCCACGTTGCGCCCAGTCCTGGGCAAAAAAACCCTACTCGGACCGTCGTCTTCCGCCGCAAATGTCGGGACGACCGCAACGCATACCACCGTCAGCACAACCAACACCGGCGCAATCGCTGCCATCCAAACCGTTCGCCATTCAGCGTTCATAGGTTCGTCACTCCGCAACGCGTGTACTTACTGCTGTCCTCATGCTGCCGGGAAACGTGCAGCGCGGAAGCGCCGGTCAGCGCATCCACCGCTACGACGCCTCAATATTTCCATATGACGCCCGTAAGGCACGCCACACGCGCTCCGGCGTGAACGGCAGACTGCGTATGCGCACGCCCGTCGCGTCGTAGATCGCGCTAGCCACCGCAGGGGCTACGCCGTCCATGGGGATCTCGGCGATAGCCTTTGCACCATAGGGTCCCGACGGCTCGTACGTTTGCACGAGAATGGTCGAAAGCTCCGGCGTCTCGTCCGCCGCGAAGATGCGATAATCGCCCAGACGCGGATTCACCAGCCGCCCCTGTGCATCGTAGACCATCTCCTCGCATAGCGCATATCCCAGCGCCTGCACCATACCGCCCTCCACCTGGCCGCTTGCCGTAACCGGGTTGATGGCGATTCCGCAATCCACCGCCATAGCCAGTTTCTCCACCGTCACCTGCCCGGTCTCCATGTCCACGGCCACCTCTGCAAACTGTGCGGCAAAAGGCGGCGGGCTCAGATAGCTCATGTGGCTGGCTGTGGCCATGATCTGGTGCTGCTCCGCCTGGTGCAGGCTGTGCAGCGCGACGGTCTCCAGCGAAACGCTGCGACCATCCGGCGCGTGCACCTCGCCGCCCTCCAGCCAGAGCAGTTCTGCGTCGACACCCGGCAGCAGGTGCTCTGGCCGCATGCGCTACGATCTGTCGCTGCACATCCTCTGCCGCCTTCAACACAGCGCCACCACTGATGTACGTCGTACTGCTGGCGTACGCGCCTGTGTCGAACGGCGTGAAATCCGTGTCGCTGCTGTAGACGATGATGTGCTCCAGCTCTACGCCCAGCGCCTCCGCCGCAATCTGCGCCAAAATCGTGTCGGAACCGGTACCCAGGTCGGTGGCGCCGATCAACAGGTTGAAGCTGCCGTCGTCGTTGAGCTTGATGCTCGCCGCGCCCATGTCCAGCCCGGCAATGCCCGTGCCGTGCATGCACACAGCCACGCCCAGCCCGCGCCGTACATGCGGACGCGACGCATCGGCGCGCCATGCCGGATCCGCCTTGCGCACCCAGCCGATGGCCTCGCCGCCCGCCTCCATGCACGCGTCCAGGCCGTTGCTGCGCACCGTCTGGGCGAACCCTTCGCGCCCCTCGCCCATGGCCCGCGCCAGCGGCAGTTCCTGCCCTTCCTTCACCCAGTTCAGCCGCTTGAACGCAATGGGATCCATGCCGAACGCCTCGGCCAACTCTTCCATGTGTTGCTCGAGGCCAAACAGCGCCTGGGGGCGCCATAGCCGCGAAACGCGCCGGGCACCGGCTTGTTCGTGTACACCACGTCACACTCGAAACGAGCAGTGGGCAGCCAATACGTGCTCAGCCCGCGGAAGCCCGACACCATCTGCACAGTGAGACCGTGCGTGCCGTACGCGCCCGTATCCGCCACGATGCGCAGCACCGTCCCCAACAGCTTGCCGTGCTCGTCTACGCCGCTGCGATAGCGCAGTACTTGAGGATGGCGCGTACGCGCACTCGTGAACTCTTGTGCCCGTGTATACTCGAAGCGCACGGGCCTGCCCGTAGCGATAGTCAGATGCGCGCAGAGGTCCTCCAGCAGCATCTCCTGCTTGCCGCCGAAGCCGCCGCCGATGCGCGGCTTCACCACGCGGATGCGTCGCGCCGGCAACCCGATCAATGGCGCCACCATGCGCCGCACATGGAACGGCACCTGCGTGCTTGTGCGCAACACAAGGCGGTCATCCTCATCCCACCAGCTCAACACAACATGCGGCTCGATGCTGGCCTGCTGCACCTGATGCACGCTGTATTCGCTCTCATACACGAAGTGCGCGTTCGCCAGCGCCTCGTCCACGTCGCCAAGTTCGCCGTCCGTGTGCTCCACGCCAATATGCACAGCGATGTTACGCGCCGCGTCGTGGATGTCCACGGCGTCATCCTCGTCGTGGATTACCGGTGCGCCGCCGGCCATCGCCGCCGCCGGCTCAAGGACGGCAGGCAACACCTCGTATTCCACGTTGATGAGCTCCAACGCCTGCTGCACCAACTCGAGCGTCTCCGCGGCGACGACTGCCACGCGATCGCCCACATGGCGCACTTTGTTGTCCAGGCTGACCTGGTCATAGGGCGGCGGGTTCGGATAGCTCTGCCCGCCGCTGGCGTAGACCACGCGCGGCACATCCTCATAGGTCAACACGGCATGTACGCCCGGCAGGGCCAGCGCTCTACTCGTGTCGATGGACACGATGCGCGCGTGCGCGTGCGGGCTGGTCAGCAGCCCGCCGTGCAACATGCCCGGCATCTCGACGTCATCGGCAAAGACGGCGCGGCCCTTGCTCAACTTGACCGCGTCAACCTTGCGCTCCGGTTTGTTGACCACAGCCGTCTGCGGCGGGGCCACCCGCACCGGCAACGTGCGCTTCTGCGTGGCGACGTCCGTTCCACCCGGCTCGATGCCGCCCGAGTCGAAGTCTCCGCCGTCCGCATCGTCCAACGCCGGCCATTCGCCCGCGCTGACGTCGTCCAGCACGCGGATCTCCTGCGGCGGAGGTTCTTCGCCGCGCATCTGGGCCGCTGCGCGCAGGATCGCCTCCACCGGCTTGACATAGCCGGTACACCGGCACAGCACGCCCGCAATCGCTTCGCGCACCTGCGCCTCGCTGGGATTCGAATTCTCGTCCAACAGCCGCTTCGCCGCCAACAGTTGCGCGGGCGTGCAATAGCCGCACTGGATCGCGCCCGTGGCTACGAACTGCTGCTGCAGTGGATGCAGGTCAGAATCGCGCGGACCGCTCAAGCCCTCCACGGTGACGATATGTGCGCCGGACGCCTGCGCAGCCAGCATCACGCCGCTGTTGATCAGGCGATACGAACGGCCATCGTCCGGCGTGAAACTCAACAACACGGCGTCCGAACCGCTCTCGCCCGTCTCGTCTCCGTGCTTCACACTATAGTAGCGGAGCCGGCGCAACGCAGTACGCAGCAACTCACCCGCGTGCACATCCAGCGTGTGCGATTCTCCGTTAACCGTCAGATCAACCTGCATTGCTATCCGCCTCTTCCGCTTCGGCGACCGCGCGCCGTACAACGATCTCCGCCATAGCCAGCCGGTATTCCGCGCTCCCTTTGAAGTCGTCCGGCGGCGCCAGCGTTGCACCGGCCGGCAGCGGACGGTCCGCTACGCCACAGAGCGCAATGCGCGTCGACGGTTCCACCCCCGGAGTACGCACTGCGTACGCCGCCACGATCGGCCGGTCCGAAGGCGTACGCGCAACACGCGCAGCGCCACCGCGCAGATCGCGCAGTGCGAGGGTCACCTCCACGATCAAGCCCCGAACCGCGTCGCACTGGGCCAGCGGTCTTGTCTCTTCTGTGCCGTCTGGTCTGCGCACCGTCACCGACGCGTCCAGCGCGAGCAGCGCAGCATAGAACTCGCTGTCGTACTCCGCACACGCCACGACGCCGCCCACGGTGGCCGCGTTGCGCAGGTTAACAGGCCCCTCGCCGCGTGCCGCACGAACGAGCAGACCGTCCGCTAGCCCGCACAGGGCCGGATGCGCCGTCACGCCGGAGAGCGCACACATCGCACCCATGCGCACTACATCGCCTTCGACCCGGATCGAGTCCAGCCCCGTATCGCGCAGGTCCACCACGCCGTCGATGCCGGTCAGGCTGCGCGTCTCCAACTGACCTACCAGCAATGTGCCACCGGCCAGGGGAAGGAGGCGCCCCTCGTTCTTTGCCAGCAGCGCCAGCGCCTCGTCCACATCGCTGGGCCGCGCATACTCATACAATATCGCCATGGAAAGCCTCTCGATAGTGGGGGGATACTGCTTCGATCTGCTCGCGTGCCGGGTCGGTCAGCTACTGGGGAAACCCACCTCGACAAGCCGAATGTCGAGCCCGCCCATCATGTCGCGCTTGATGCGTATCTCTTCGTCCAGTACACGTCCCAACAAACCCATGTCACCTAGCACCTGGTACGCCTCTGCCAAGGACTCCACCTCCCACACCAGGTGGTGGATCGCGTCTTGTTCGGCCGCTACCAAGCGGATGGCGGGACCGTCGTTCAATTGCCAGCAGCCTTGGTCTGTCTCCTCCGCCGGGTAGAACAGTTTGTGCCACCGCGCATACGCCGCAGGCAGGTTCGTGGTTCCAATCACCACTTCTCGCACCGAGATCAGGCCAAGAGAGCCTCCCCGCCGTGCGATGAAGTCGGCGATGCTCCTGCGCCGCTCGGCATCCGCAGCTCGCCAACCGGGGTTGTACTTCACGAGAAAGACCATGCCGTCTCGGTATACATGGTTGACCATAAACTTCGCGCCCTGGATGCGATCCGGCGCCTCGCGTGAAAGCGCGCGCATCCACACGCTGTCCGGTACGAGCTTGTTCAGCGCAAACAGCGCACGCATGGAAGGCGTGGCGCCCAGGTATCCGCTCAGAAAGACGTTGACGCGCAGGAGAGTGGGCTCTTTGCCCGGCTGCGGCATCAGATACGGCGCCGGGATATAGGAGATGCCCCGCGCACTCAGACGCGACAAGTCCTGTGACTGCGTCTCCAGCACCAGCCCATAGAACTGCGCAGCGGTCTCAAACACACCGCCCGGCGTCGGCAACAGGCGAAAGTCCATATTGCCTGCATAGATGCTGCTGCCCGTGTATGCGGATCGCTGCGTTGCGCGCCGCTGTGACGGAAGCTGCAACGCACCTGCGAACATGCTGTACAGCTGACGGTAGGCCGGCTCCGCGACGCGGATCACGATGTGGTCGACGCGCCGCACGATCGGCGTATCCTGCGAGACGGCAGCATGCGGGCGGGTCGTGATAGACGTGGATAAGGAACCGGATGGCGAAGCGGATGACACGGTGACACCTACCGTGGTCGTGATGGATACGCCTGGCACTTGTGCGCCACACCCCTACATCGCGCCATGCGCATTCGACGATGCTGCACCGGGGCGCGAACATCCACACTTCGTGCCATGCAATATGAATAGCGAACTCGATTCGCGCGGCTGTCGCTTCTTGCTGAGACTGCTAAGCAGATGCTCGTTTGCTCAAACAATTGCACGCTCAGACGATCTGCCGGCGTTATTACTGCTTCCCGTGCAATTACGTCTACTACTATACAGCACAATCGCGCGGGCGACAATCTATATTGAGAAGGCATAGTGTGCGGAGCAGCGAATGTCGAATAGTCTCAGCACGGACCCATTGGACGTGCTGCGAATCCGCGCCAACCACCCGGGCGCACCCGTCTACAGCCGCACAGCCTGCCCAATTCCCGCTTCCACCGCCCGCGCATACACGCGCGCCGCTGTCACCGCATCTTGCATCGCCAGCCCCACCGACTTGAACAACGTGATCTCATCGTCATTCGTGCGCCCCGGCGCCGTGCCCCGAATCACCTCACCGAGTTCGCCAACAACGTGCTCGTATGCCAAGGCGCCATCGCCAATGGCCAGCACAATATCTCCCGCCTCTGCCTGCGCCGCTGCATGGCGATCGACGTACACCCGGCAGCGCTGCACTGCCCGCGCATCCAACTCGCGCATCGCCTTCGTGTATGCGCCCACCGCGTTGATGTGCGTCCCCGGCCGCAACCATTCGCCATCGAACACCGGAACCGCGCTGCTCGTCGCCGTACAGATGACGTCCGCCGCCGTCACCGCCGCCTGCACATCGCGCGCCGGCGATACTTCGATCCCCAGCCGCTCGCTCATCTTCGCTGCGAAAGCCGCATCCTTCTCTCCGCTGCGAGTCACGACGTATGCCCGCTCGATAGTGCGCACCGCACACACCGCCTCCATCTGTGCAGCCGCCTGCGCCCCGGCTCCGAAGAGCACAAGCGCACGCGCATCCGCCCTGGCCAGGTAGTTCGTCGCCACGCCGCTGGCCGCTCCCGTGCGCATCGCCGTCACATGCTCTGCGTCCATCATGGCCAGCAGCGTACCGGTCCGCGCGTCGTGCAGCAGCAACACACCCTGGATCGTCGGCAGCCCGTACTCCGCCGGATTGTCGCCGTATACGGTGACTATCTTCACCGTGAGCGTGCCGGGGTCACCGGACACGTACGCAGGCATGGATAAGTGCAGGCCCGCATGGGGCCCGATGGTTGTCGCCGCCCGTTGCGGCATCACGACCTCGCCGGCCGACAAGCGCGCGAAGCCCTCTTCCACCGCCTCAATTGTCTCGGTCATGCTGAGCAGCGAGGCAACTTCCTCGCGTGTCAAAACAAGCATACTCCCGCCTCGCCTACGCGGCGTGTTCGCTACGCACCATCGGTCACAAAGACTGGATAGTGCGCATCCACTACCGCGCCCTGCACCGAGCCGTGCGCATATGTCTCCAGCAGACCGGCCAGGTCCGCCATCGCCCGGCGCACCGCCTGTGGGCCGTCTGCGTCCAGCGCCTCCACCGTCACCAATGCGACGCTAGTGTCCGGCCGCGATGCGCTTTCAAGGCTCTGTCGCCAGCACCATCGCCGCGCAATCACCATGCCTGTATGATCCGAGAAAACGACCTCGCCCGCCGGCGGATGCACCGCCTCCTCGCTGCCCAACTCCCGAAAGCGTTCGCTGCCCTGCGCCAGATGCACGGAGATCACGCCTGCCACGTCGCGCACGTCAAAGATCGCGACCGGCAGCGCATAGCGGATGCTGACCAGGTTGCCGATGTCCACCAGACAATTGATGCTGGGGATGTCACCCTTCTTCTGTAGCCGGCGAAGCAACGCCTCGGCCGCGCTGCGGTGCTTGGTCGGGTTGGCGCCAAAGCGACGAAACGCCGCTCGCCACGCCGCCAACGAGGGAATATCACTCAGGCTCTGGGGCAGCTTCTCCCGCACAGCCGCCTGCTCCGCGCCATACAGCTCCAGCAGCGCATCCGGGGTAGGACCGTTACGCAGACCGGTCGCGTACAGAGCGCCGCCGCACACATCCGGGAACTCGGCCAGCAGGCCCGGGGAATACCGAAACACTTCCATACTTGGTCCACGCTTTCGTGTTGGGCGCTGATTCTCGGCGGTCGCCGGCTCTACCGCCGAGTCAGAAACTTGCGTCCATTCTACGTAGCCACCCGTGCTACCCGCAAACCAGCGACCTGGTCCCGTCCGCGCGCCCCTTCTTTGCTGCCCATCTCCCGCTCTGATATACTCGATCCAGAGTATCTTGCGCCCGTCACTACCCGTCTTTTTGAGTGCAGGGATTGCCGGCCTGGCGCCGATTGGACAACACGACTGCACTCGTACCGATGACAGGAACTCCATGTATCTGAGCGTATCGAACCGCCTCCGCCTCGCCGTACTGGCTGTCGTACTCGTCGTCAGCGCCGCCCTTTCCAGCGCATGTGCCGCCACCGGATTGCTCCATCAGGAAGAACGGGCTTCTTCGCCGGCCTCCCAACTGCCGCTGCCGCCCGGTGAGATCTTCCCCACCCCGGAGCCCACACCCGCGCCCACGGCCACACCCGTTAGCCTTAACGGCCCGGTGACGGTGGCGATTGCTCCGGAGGTGCCCGAGGAATACTCCGCCAGCCTTCTGACCCAGTTGACACGCATCGACAGCGTCACCGCGGCCAATGGCGAGTACCCCGTGCGCGTCCTCGACGAGGCCGAAAACGCCGATACCCGGATACGGTTTGCGCCTCTGGGAATATCCGAGTACCCCCTGGCCGAGCGCACCTACGCCGTAGTCGCGCCCTTTGAATCCACCGTCGACACCATCGCGTTGGAGGACCTTCAAAGCCGTTGGCAGGGACTCGAGGGCGAATTCGGAGGCGGCGAAGTCTTCGCGGCGGGCTTCAATCCCGGCGTGCTCACATCGGTCCTGGGACCAAGCCGCGCGCGCGAGGTCAGCCGCGCCGGCCTCGTCGAGGAGTTGGAGCGCGCGGGCGACGCCATAGCTATCGTCCCCTTCGACCAACTGGACCCGCGCCTCAAGACGCTTACCATCGACGGCGTCAATGTCCTGGACAATGAACTCGACCCCGCAACCTATCCGCTCTCCCTCGCACTGGAGATCACCGGCAAGGGCGCCCCGCTGCTCTACCACGACCTGCTGGGCCTCGTAGAGCCGGTCACCAATCGCGACGCGGAACGCCTCACCACACTCATCATGACCGGCGTCACCGCCATCTCGCGCGGCACCGCCGCCGCCATCGAGCGCACGTCATTGACCTACCCTGCCGACGTCATCTCCGATACCCTGAGCGCGGCCGACATCACCCACGTCAGCAACGAAGTGCCGTTCCTGGACGATTGCGTGGTCAACAACACCTACAACAACATCGTGCTGTGCAGCCACAATGACTACTCGGCCACCCTGGCCGCGATCGGAACCGACATCGTCGGGCTGAGCGGCAACCACGTCAACGATTTTGGGCGAGACGGCGCACGGCGCTCGCTGCGCTTCTACCGCTCCAGCGACATCCCCTTCTACGGCAGCGGATTCGACAAAGAAGACGCCTGTGCGCCGCTCCTGTGGCGCCACAACGACAACACCTTCGCCTTCGTCGCCGCCCTTGCCTTTGGCCCGGAAACTGCCTGGGCCACCGACGAAGAACCGGGCGCATGCTACTATTATGACAACAAAGAGGAGATCGTCGCCCTGATCCAACAACTGGCGCAGGAGGTCGATGTCGTCGCCGTAGAGCTACAGTTCGAGGAGTCCTACGAGCCGTATCCGCTGCCCAGGCAGATTGAAGAGTTCCGCGACATGCGCGCAGCCGGCGCGGACATCGTCACCGGCGTGCAGAGCCACGTGCCCCAGGCTATGGAGCCCTATGGCGAGCAGGACCCAGGCGGTTCGGGCGTGATCGTCTACGGCCTCGGCAACCTCTTCTTCGACCAGATGTGGAGTTGGGACACGCGCACAGGCCTCATCGCCCGCCACACGATCTACGACGGGCGCGTCATCAGCACGGAAGTCCTGACCACCGTGCTCGAAGATTTCGCACAACCGCGCTGGGCCAGCGACGAAGAGCGCCTCGAGATCCTGCGCCGCATCTTCGACGCAGCTCCGTCCCGCCCGCCCGCAGAGGTAGGATAGAGAGAGGCCGCTGCACGGATTCTGTCCGCTACGCGGATACTAGAAGAAAGGGTTCACAACGTGGCGCAAGCCGAGCCGGATCGGCCACAGTTTGCACACCAAATCGAAGAAGCCTTCGCCCGCATCCTGGACTACTACCACATTCGTTGGGAATACGAGCCTCGCACCTTCGACCTCGAATGGGACGAGGACGGCAACGTCACCGCCGCCTTTTCGCCGGACTTCTACCTGCCCGAACAAGATCTCTACGTCGAACTCACCACGCTGCGTCCCAAGCTCATGCGCCAGAAGAACGCCAAGCTGCGGCGTATGGCCGAAGTGTATCCAGACGTCAATATCAAGCTCTTCCGTCGCCAGGATCTGCGCGACATGATGATCAAGTACGGCATGGACGAAGAAGCCGAGAAACTGCTGGGTACCGACGCGCAGCCCGCCGATCTGAGCCTGACCCAAAACGGTCGCAGCTTCAACGGCGACCATCACAACGGCGACGAGGCGTGATCGGCTATCCCTTCGCAGAATACGAAGCGCTGGCTGACGGCGTCAGCGAAGTCGTCATCCCGGCGCCGGAGATCGACGAACGCGTCCGGGAAATTGGTTCCGCCATCTCGCAAGACTACGCCGGCACGCGCCCCCTACTGATCGGCGTGCTCAAGGGCGTCTTCATCTTCATGGCTGACCTGCTGCGCTCCATCTCGATTCCGGTCGAAGTCGACTTCATCGATATCGCCAGCTACAGCGCAGAGAGCCGCGACCAGGGCTTCGTCCAGTTCGTGAAGGACCTGGACATCAGCGTCACCGACCGGCATGTGCTCTTCGTGGAGGATGTGGTGGACACGGGCTTGACGCTCAACTACCTGCTGGGCAACATGCGCGCTCGCAATCCGGCCAGCCTGGAGGTATGCGCTCTCTTCGTGCGCCAGCGCCGCCGGCTGATCGACGTGCCGATTAAGTACAAAGGCTTCGACCTGCCGGACAAATTCGTCGTCGGCTACGGTCTCGACCACCGCGAGCTGTACCGGAACCTGCCAGGGATTGGATTGTTGAAGGCGGAGACGCTCACGGGGAACAGCGTAGCTGACAGCCACGCGGAGAGCGCATAGGAGCAAGCACGCGCAAAAAAGAAGGGGCCCGAGTAACCGTCCGCTTGCCTCGTTACTCTTCGGCTTCTCCACAGTTGCTCTCATGATAGATGAGCATCTGCACGAGTTGCCTACTCCCCGTCCTCAAGCTCCACTCGCCAGTTTCACTTCGCAACTCCCCTGGTGGGGAATGATGCGTCATGGCTTTCCAAGCTTCAACGCTGTGAGAACTTCGGTTCGCTTCGGTGTGTTCCTGCGAGGCTTGACCCTCGACAGCCCAGTGACCTCTGCGAACTTCACGAGGTAGCTTACTGATTTCTCAGGGCTCCCTTCCCCTCTTTGGAGCGTTCCCTTTCAGGTTCGTCCCGCCGAGTTGATCAGATAGTACTACAGGTCGAGGCCGTTGTCAACCCCCAATTTTGACTTTTTGTCACCAATTCTGAAATTCGTGTGCCGGAATGGCATTTATGGTAAACATGCGCCATTGATACGCCCGACCAACCCACATTCGCCCCACCGAACGCTGTCCCAAACGCCATGACTATCCGCGAAAACGGGGTCCATCGTACAGACTCGACGCCGCTGACCGGGTATGCTTCCGCTATCCCTCGCTCGTAACCAGAATAGCAACTGTCGCGGGTGCGAATGCGGCGGCCGGCTCTTCCGCCTGCACCACGCCAGCATTCGCACATCGCAATCACACATCTGGCGTACCGTAGGGCTCATATAGTCATGTCGTGGAGTCCGACCATGAACCGATTTTCCAGATCGCCTCGCCTCGTGCTCTCGGTCCTTGTCCTGCTTGGGCTGTTGATTCCGGTCTCCGCTGGGGCGCAGACCAGCGAACAGTCTCCGGCCTGTGCGCGCGCAATCTTCGTACAGACTGGCGACACTCTCTCCACCCTCGCCGGCCGCCATCTTGGCTCCACGCTCGCGTATGGGCGTCTGCTTTCCGCCACCAACGCAGCGGCAGCGCTCGACTCGACGTACGCCACCATCCAGGACCCGAACAACATCTCCGCCGGCTGGAAACTCTGTATTCCCGCCGAGGCCGGTTCGCTATCTGACTCGGCGCCTGCAGCCCTTGTTACACAGCCCCCACCGGACGACGAGCCCCTGAACGACGCGACGGCCAATGACGTCTCGTTAGCAGAGGAGCCGCCTCTGTGGGAGGATCGCCTGACAGAAGGCGGGCCGCACCCACTTTCCATCGACTACCTGCGCGCCCAGGCGTATCCGGCCAGCCCCATCGTGATTGAGCGATCCCTCGCCGCCGGTTCCAACTACAGCCGCCAGATCGTGTCATACATGTCCGAGGGCCTGAAGATCGAAGCGCTCATGACGATACCCTTCGGCGATACGCCTGAAGGCGGCTGGCCCGCCATCGTCTTCAACCACGGTTACATCCCGCCGGAGATCTACCGCCCCGACGAGCGCTACGTCAGCTACGTGGACGGGTTCGCACGCAATGGCTACATCGTCTTTCGCCCCGACTACCGCGGCCACGCCGACTCCGAAGGCGAAGCGCGTAGTGCGTACGGCTCGCCCGACTACACCATCGACGTCCTCAACGCGCTCGCCGCCGTCCGCCAACATCCGCAGGTGGACGCAGACCGCATCGGCATGTGGGGCCATTCCATGGGCGGCTACATAACCGTGCGCTCCATGGTCACCGCCGGTGACATCAAGGCCGGTGTCATCTGGGCCGGCGTCGTGGCTTCCTATCCCGACCTCCTCGATCGCTGGCGTCGCCGCAACGCCGACATGACGGCCCGTCATCGCAGTTGGCGCACCCACCTAACCGCTGAGTTCGGCACGCCACAGGAGAATCCGGAACCCTGGGCCGCGCTCTCTGCCAACACCTTTGTGGGCGACCTGTCCGGACCCGTCCAACTCCACCACGGCACCGCCGATGCCTCCGTTCCCGTATCCTTCTCAGATCTGCTTTACGACGAAATCCTGGCGGCCGGCGGCGACGTGGAGTACTACACCTACGACGGCGACGACCACAACCTCTCCGTCTACTTCTCGACCGCCATGCAGCGTTCCATCGACTTCTTCGATCAATACGTGAAGGCTGCCGGCGGGCCCCCGTCGCCATAGCATTGGATGCGCTCGATCGTTGTCCCTGCGCAATCCTGTGCCGTCCTGAACCTGTGATATAGTCGACTGGATCATAGGAATTCTCGTTCCGCCAGTTCTAGCGCAGTTCAGAATCGGAGAACCCCTGCTATGCACAACATTGGGACAAACACACACACGGAAACGCAGACCGGCAATCCCAACGCCGCACTCGTCGGCGAAAAAGTGGCGCAGGCCGCCGCCCTCCTCGACGAGCTGGACATCGACATGTGGATCACTTTCGTGCGCGAGACGTCCGCCATTGAGGACCCCGTCTTGCCGCTGATCTACGGCCATGACGCTACGTGGCAGACTGCCTTCATTCTGACGCGCAATGGAGACCGCATCGCCATCATCGGCCATTTCGATGCAGAAAACGTGCGCCGCCTCGGCGTGTACGACGAGATCATCCCCTATCACCAGGCGTTCAGCGAACCTCTCTTGGACGTGCTACAGCGCGTCGACCCGCAGCAGATCGCGCTGAACTACTCGGTCAACGATCCCCACGCCGACGGGCTCACCCACGGTCTCTATACCTTGATGACAGGCCACCTCTCTGGCACACCGTACGCGGATCGCATCGTCTCGGCCGAGCCCCTGCTCATGGCCCTGCGCGGCCGCAAGACCGAAACCGAGATCGCCCGCATCCGCCGCGCCATCGACACGACGTTCGACATCTATGACAAGACTTTCGAGTACGCGCAGGTCGGCATGACCGAGCGCCAGATCGGCCAGTTCATGCACGACCAGGTAGAGGCGCATGGCGTCACCACATCCTGGGAATGGGCCAGTTGCCCAGCCGTCAACGCTGGCCCCGAATCACCGATCGGCCACGCCGGCCCCACCGACCTAGTGCTGGAACCAGGCCACATCCTGCATTTTGACTTTGGCGTACGTCAGGAGGACTACTCGTCGGACATCATGCGGCTGATGTACTTTCTTCGGCCAGGAGAAACGTCGGCGCCGCCGGAAGTCCAGCGCGCCTTCGACACGGTCATTGCCGCAACGCAGGCCGCCGCGGACGCATTGCGTCCGGGCGTCCGCGGCTACGAAGTCGACGCCATCGCGCGCAAGATCATCATGGACGCGGGCTATCCTGAATACCAGTTCGCGACAGGCCACCAACTTGGCCGCGCATGCCACGACGGCGGCGCGCTGCTAGGCCCGCAGTGGCAGCGATACGGGGATACGCCGCGTGGTCGTGTCGAAGCCGGCCACGTCTATACCATCGAGCCGGCCGCGCCCGTGCCCGGTTTCGGCTATATGGGCATCGAAGAGGATGTGCTGGTCACCGAGGACGGAGCCGTCTGGTTAGGTGCGCCGCAGAAGGAACTCATTCTGAAGTAGGCGCATAGGCCGCAGAGGAAAAGTAGAGGGAAAATACCGGACGCAGATTTCACCGATCAAACAGATCTGGCTGATCATATTTGGTAACAACTGATCTGCGGCTGTTGATCAGCTAGCATCGATTTAATCAGTGTTTGTCTGCGTCCGGATTTGCGGTGGTGCGCGGGTTTAGGCGATAGCGATAGCCCGGATCGGCGAGCCGTCGCCGGACTCGATCTTCAGCGGCAGGGCGATGAACGTCACCTCCTGCGGCAGCTTGTCCAAGTTCGCCAGACATTCCACAATGACTACCTCGCCCCGCAACAGGATCTGGTGGACTGTCGTCAGCTCCTCCTTGTCCAGCAGCGAAGCCACCGACGGCATCTCCAGCCCTACAAGCCAAACGCCGCGACCCACCAGCCATTCCGCCAACTCCGGCGAAATGCGCGGAAAGCTCGTGCGATAGTCATCCATCTCCGCATGCATGCTCCAGTCCGTGCGCAGAAGCAGCCGCGAGCCCGGACCGATCCGATCGGCATGCGGATTCAGGTCCGCCACCGTCATGAAGCTGTTCGGCTCCTTGTGCGACAGGTCGATCACCTGTGCCGGACCCACGCACTTTCGCAGCTCAAGATGGTCGATCGTGCGCCCGTCGTCCAGGAAATGACGCGGCGCATCCATGTGCGTGCCCGCATGGCTGTACAGCATCAAGTTTGTCGTGTTGTACCCTTCCACGGCCGTGCTGGTGTTCGGATGTATCTCCACGCCGCGCATGCCGTGATAGTGCGTCAGCGTGAGGTCGATGATTTGGGCGTCTGAAGGAAGTGCGCTCACAGGACAGGTCCTTGCATGTTGGATGGGATCACACCGCCATCGTGAATCGCCGGCGGCTCGCTCGTTGCATCATACTACGCCCTGCCCGCCCGGCACAGAACGACGCCCGCTCCGCTGTCGCCGGCGCGTATAGGGACAGTTGTCCCTAATTCTGCGGGACATTCATCCCTTCCGCGGGCGGCTGTTCTCTGTTAGCATAGGGTCGTACGTTTCATACAGGGAGCTCTGAGAAATCGACAGCTTCCTTGCGTGGGGATCGGCGTTCATCACGGCTGACATCAACGCAGACATCGCAGACATCATCGCCGCCAGCCGAACTCCTCTGACGCACACATAGACCACCTGCACATGAGCGACTGCGCCGTCGCAAGCCAATGGGCGCGGGATTGCAGTCGCGAACGCTGAGGATGTGTTTCCTCATTCAGGCATCGGACGTGTGCCGCACAGAGCAATCCCCGCTGTCCGCGAGCCGGCTAGGCAGACGCTGCCAAACCCCGCTGCACGCACAGGTTCGCCGGACCACCGTCGCAGCCGCGGAAGGTCAAGTCAAGGTTACTTAGGGCCCCTGTTTTTTCTTCTTGCGCCCCGACCGGCCGCTCCCTCATTTCGTCACCGCGCCACGCCACGATTCCGCCGGGCGAACCTGCCTCTGATATACTGTCCCGAACGTATTCCGCCCGCGACACGTGCCTCTATGTCAATCAATACTCGACGCAAAGACTTCGTCTACATCACCGCCGCCGACTTCATCGTTCGCACCGCCTACCAGATGGGCAAGACGCCTCTGTTGCCCGTCTTCGCGGCCAGTCTCGGCGCGTCCAACGCACTCCTCGGCTTCATCGTCTCCGTGTCCACCCTCACGGGCATGGTGCTCAAGCCCTTCATCGGCATCCTGTCCGACCGTTGGGGCCGGCGCTGGTGGCTCGTCATCGGCACAGCCTTCTTCGCGGGCATGCCCTTCCTCTATCACTTCGTCGACTCACCGCAGCAACTTGTTGCGTTGCGCGTGACGCATGGGCTTGCCACGGCCATCTACGGGCCCGTAACGCTCGCCTACGTGGCGGAGATGAACAAGCTCAGACGGGGGGAGCGTCTCGGCTGGTTCGAGATGGCCCGCAGCGGCGGATACATCGTTGGGCCTGCACTGGCCGGATGGCTACTGCTCTACCTCGAACCAGAGCAGGTCTTCACGGTCATCGGTCTCATGAGCATATTGGCCTTCCTGCCCATACTTCGCCTCAGCGACTACACGCCACGCCCCTCCTCGCCGCCGCCCCTGCATACGCAAATCGCAGAGTCCCTCAAGGCGGGCAGCCGCACGCCCGCCATCTGGCTCTCCGGCGGACTGGAAGCAACCGTCTACGTCGCCACCTACGCGCTGAAGGCATTCCTCCCCCTCTACGCGCTGGATGCCGGCGTCAGTATCGCAGTAGTCGGCCTCTTCTTTTCCGTGCAGGAAGCGGTCTCGCTAATACTTCGACCGCTGGCCGGCCGCACCGGCGACCGCATCGGCTACCTCAACGCCATCGCCGCCGGCATGGTCATCATTGGCGCACCGCTGCTCCTATTGCCCCAAGCCGGCGGCAACGCCGGATTGCTGGCCCTCGCCGCACTCATGGGCTGCGGCCTAGCCCTCGTCTTTCCCGCCGCCACCGCCCTCATCTCCGACCAAATTGACGAGCGCTACTTGGGCGCAGGCCTCGGCCTGGCCGGCACCCTCAACAACCTGGGCAAGGTCATCGGTCCCATCCTGGGAGGGCTGCTCGTCGGCGGCCTCGGCTACGTGCTCATGTTCCGCGGTATGGGCATCATGCTGATCGGTGCAGGGGCCGTCGTCTGGCTCTTCGCCTCCCATTCGCGCACACGCCGCCGCGCGCTTCCGTCTACATAGCACTGCATAGCAAGAGTCAAGGTTTACGCCGCAAGCTGAGGATCGTCCGGCGTGTCTCGATATGCCAGCAGCAGGCCGATCCCCAAGAGTATCCAGACGATGGAGAGGAGCGCCTCCGCCAGTTGCACACCGCGATCCGGGGTGCTGTTGCCGGCAACCCCCTCCAGTAGCTCAATCGCGAAACCCAGCAACGCTATCGCTACGACGGCGACGGGAAACCAGCGCCACCACGCGGGCAGGCCGGATTCCGGATGGCGAATGAGATCGGCGCCCAGCAGCACCGCACCGATGGGCGCAATGATCAGCGGGCCAAAGAATATGAGACTCCACAATGGCTCCACCAAATGGCCCAGCGCCATCAGGATCAGACCTACAAGAATCGTGAACAAACCCAACCTACCTGCCGTGCTCACCTGGTCTTGTAGAACGGCGATTGCTCCAACCACACCCAGGGCAAGTAGGCAAGCAGCTATCGCGGCCAGCCAACCATCCCAGCCATAGTTGCCGTACGAATTTGGACCCATCGTGACGAGCACGATGCCCAGGACGCCGCCCAATAGGGCAGACGCCGCGCCCAGCCGAATTATCCATCTTCTCGCTGACATGTTGAATGCCTCCCGGACGTGCTGTTCGGACGCCGAACGAACCCAATCGAACACGGTGTGGAACCACAGTCGCACCATCCCTCGGGGGCCAGAACGCAGCAAGACTGACCTACAATTGTCGCGAAACGCTTGCGCCATGTGCAACCCATACTCGCGGCGAAAACTGACAGGGTATGTGCGCAACAGAAGGCGATAGACCCGATCAGAACGGTCTAGCCACTTGGCGGCTCCAGACTTGCTCATGTGGCCTCTCCTAGATTCTGCTGTGGCAGCATCCGCTTCATCTGCGCTTGCCGGACCAAATCCTCCAGTCTGCACGCCTCGGCCTGGGTGACGCGCAGCCCAAAGTCTGTAAGCCGATAGTAGCGTCTCCGTTCGTCTTCAAACTCGGGGTCGGTGAAATCACCTGCCTCCTCGATCAGTCCCTGGGCCAGCAGACGCTTAATGGCTCCATAGAGGGTGCCTGGCCCCACCCGCACCTGACCGTCCGTCCGCT
This sequence comes from uncultured Chloroflexia bacterium, assembly GCA_963752485.1. GTDB lineage: Bacteria > Chloroflexota > Anaerolineae > Caldilineales > Caldilineaceae > JASGTU01. The sequence goes on along the minus strand of CAVVYP010000001.1, from coordinate 46,079 downwards.
CTTCGATCTCAAGCATGATGCCGTACCCATGTTTCTCGCCGTCAGCCAACGCCAGCAAGATGTGGAATACGGATTGTGACAGGGGCAGCATAGTTTCCGGGTCGTTGTCCATCCATGCGCTTCTTTCTTTCGAGTCGATCATATATCGTCATACGATATATCGAATGGCGTAATAGTAGCATGCGTGGCTCCGCGTGTCAATAGCCAATTCGGCAGGCAGTCACGCGCTCCCTGTGCTATAATTCCCTGCCATGTCGCGGACCACACGTTCGCTGATCCTCCTCTCGCTCGTGCTGGCGATCGCAGCGTGGCTGCGCCTCTGGCGCATAGACGCCATCCCCCCCGGCTTCCACTTCGACGAAGCGTTTGAAGGTCTGGAAGCGTGGCGCATCCTCACCGAACCGTCCTACCGGCCTATCTTCCTCACCGGCAACTTCGGGGTACCGCCTCTCAACGCCTACGCAAACGCACTCACCTTTGCCATCACCCAGGCGCATGGGCGGCGAAGCCGGCCCCACCGCCATGCGCACCACCGCTGCCGTTTTCGGCGTGCTCGGCGTGCTCGCGCTCTATGCGCTGGGCGTCGAACTGCAACGGCTGGACGCCGCGTACCGGCAGCTTTCCCGCTACCTTCCCCTGCTCGCCGCGGCCAGCCTGGGCGCCATGCGCTGGCACATCCATTTCAGCCGCATGGGCATCGAACCCGTACTCGTGCCCCTCGTCTGGTCCGCTGCGATCTGGTTGCTGCTCGTGGCCTGGCGCACCGGGCGCTGGCTTGCCTACGCCATGGCCGGTGTTGTGATCGCTGCCGGCATGTACGCCTACCAGGGCGCTTGGGTCATTCCTTTCCTCACGGCCGCCGCCGCACTCCACCTGCTGGCTCTCGCCTGGCCCGAACGTCGCCTCCACCCACAGCAATGGAGCCGCCGCATCACAGGCCTTGCCGTCGCCGGCCTCGCCTCCGTGCTGCTGGTCGCGCCCCTGGCATGGTTCTTCAGCCAGCACCCGGACCTGCTCCTACTACGTCCCACGCAGCTCGCCATCGTCGGCGAAACCGGCAGTCCGGCTGACAGCTCCCTGGGCGGCAACGTTTGGGCCAGCATCAAAATGTTTGCGCCCGCCGGCGCGGCCGGCGACCTCGACCCGCGTCGCAATCTGCCCGGCGCGCCCGTTCTCAACCTGTGGCAGGCGTTGCCCTTCTACGCCGGTCTCCTCGTCGCCGTCCTTCGCATTCGCCGGCCGGCCTATTCCATCGCCTTGCTCGGCCTCATCGGCCTGCTTCTTCCCGGCGTCTTCAGCGAATACGCACCCCACTATCATCGCATCCTCGGGGCCGCCGCCCCCGTTGCCCTGCTCTGCGGCATCGGCCTGGACTGGCTTTGGCAGCGGGTCGCCGCCCTCGGTCACACGCAGCCGGCGTCGCAAGGACGCCGCCGCTGGCAGGGTCTTGCCGCGGCTGCGCTCATCGTCGCATTGCTCGTGGGTGCGGCCACCGTCTCCGCCCGCGACTACTTTGTACGCTGGGCCGCGTTGCCGGACCTCTACTACGCCTTCGACGAGGGACTGTGGGACCTTGGTCAGGCGACCCATGACCTGCGCCGCCGAGATGCCCGTCTACATCACGCCCCAGGGCTCCGACCACGCCACGCTCGCCTTTGCCTGGCGTCCGACGCGCGGATCAGACTGGCCATGGCGCCGGTCTCCTTCGATGGCCGCCACATCTTTCCATTCGAGGACGGCCCAACTGCTTCCTCAAATGCCTACGCCGTCATCGAGCACGAGGACTTCCGCACGCGGCTGTTGCTGCCGGAGGTGTTTCCCGCCGCAGAAGCCGACGCCGAATTCAGCGATCGCGACGGCGCGACCTACGCGCGCATCTATTTGCGACCCGAGGACAGCATCCCTGCGCGTTCACCCAAGGTGGCCTACGAAGCTGCCCTGGGCGACGGCATCCGTCTGGCCGGATACGACGTGCTGCCCGCTGCGCTCGTCCCGGGCGGTTCGCTCTATCTCCAACTGCATTGGCTCGTGGACGAAGCGCCTCAGCACGATTGGACCGTCTTCACCCATCTAGTGGACCCAGAATCCGGCCAGGTCGTGGCCGGCCACGACAGTCGACCGGGTGCAGGCAGTCTGCCCACCCCACGCTGGCGCGCAGGGTGGCGCATCCTCGACGAATACGAGATGCGTTTGCCGGACAATCTTGCGCCCGGCGAATACGACCTGTACGCGGGTCTCTATCATGAGGAAGGCGAACGGCTCCCCCCGGAAGAGGGCGGCATGCGCTTGGGAAGCGTAGCAGTAGAATGACGGCGAACACGAAAGCTCCGGCGCATTGCAGACGCACAGCGGCGACGGCGTGATCACGTGCCGAGTTGCTGCCGCTGCTCTACCGCACCGAGGAACACTACGGCTGGAGCGTTGGGATGCGCGCCGATCACGCATGCGCTGCTCGCCGGAGTGACATTGCCTGATGGTCCCATCGTCGATCTTGGCTGCGGCGGCGGGCGAATGCTGGCAGAGCTGGCCGCCGCCTATCCGAACCGGCCTCTCTGCGGGATAGATCTCAGCGCACAGGCCATTGCCCACGCAGCGCAGAATCGACTGACCCAAGCGGCGACATTCGTCCAAGCCGACATACACCGCCTGCCGGTGACGCACAATACCTTCGCACTCTGCCTTGCCCTCGACGCCTATGACCAGCGCGGCGTCGACGTGGACCGCGCCCTCGGCGAATGCTGCCGTATTCTCCGTCCGGGCGGAGTCCTCGTTCTGCGCGTGAGCGCACACTCTTGGCTGCTGGGTCCCCACGACGCCGCCTTCAACACGGGACGCCGATATGAAGGCGAAGAAATGCAGCACGCACTCCGCCGTTCTGGGCTCACGCCGATGCGCGTTACCTACGCCAACACGCTGCTGTCCGGACCGGAGGGGGCGGTTCGCATGTTGCAGCGCTGGCGCCTACTACCGTTTCTGCCGGCTCTGTACACGACACGGGAGCTGAATGCGCTGCTCGCGGCTGCTCTCGACCTGGAAGCCCGCTGGCTGCGCAGGCGCAACCTGCCCGGCGGCATGAGCCTGTATGTGGTCGCGCGCAAGTTGGGCCGCCACTCGATGACGAGACCGGAGGACGCCTCATGAACCAGCCACTGGCCTGTACCGTGCTGCCCACCTTCAACGAGGCCGACAACATCGAGCCGCTCATCCGGGGCATCCTCGACAGCGCCGTGCACGCCCCACATCGTGCTCGTCGTGGATGACGATTCGCCCGACGGCACCTGGCGCGTCGTGCAGCGCGTGGCAGGCGAAGTCAATCGCCCGGGCGATCCGCGCGTCGTCCTGATCCGCCGCACCACCGAACGCGGCCTGACCTCAGCCATCCAGCACGGCATCGACATGGCCGTCTACTCACTCGGCGCCGACATCGTCACCTGGATGGACTGCGACCTGTCCATGCCGCCGGAGGACGTGCCCCGGCTCGTGCATGCCATCGTCCACGACGGCGCAGACCTGGTCGCCGGCTCGCGCTGGATTCCCGGCGGCGCCGACGTCGCGCACGGACTCATGGCCCGCACGCTGAGCTGGATCATCAATCACTTCGCCATGCTCGCTGCTCGGCAGCGACATTCACGACTACACGAGCGGCTTCATCGCAGGTAGAGCCCATCTATTCCGAGAGATTCGGCTGCACGGCGACTACGGCGAATACTGCATCCGCCTACTCGCGGAGGCCCGGCGTCGCGGCTACACCGTCAGCGAAGTCCCCTACGTCTGCGTTCCCCGCACCGCGGGCGAAGTCCAAGACCGGCGCCAACCTGCTGGACTACTTGCTCAAGGGCCGCAAAGTATGTGGAGACCATCGTGCAGCTCGCCGTCAGCCCATAGAGCCGCAGCATCTGGCCTTCAGCGATGGGCAACCCATCGTCATTGCCGTTTCCTCAGGCGAATACGGTAAAATGTCGCAGAATTCCAGATCTCGCACCGTAGGATGCAGCCGCCGTCCGCTGCCGATCGAAGGAACACGCTACATATGTTGACACCAGCCGAACTGCCACTGGAAGAGATGGGCGACTTGGCAGACATCATCCCCGCCGCCGACCCAGAGGTCCGCGTGCGCTACCGCGCCATCCCCAGCTTTGAAGAGACCACCCGCCGCTCCATTATCCCTGTCTGCGAGCCCACGCTGGGCGGCAATGAGATGAAGTATGTCCAGCAGGCCATCGAGACCAACTGGATCTCGTCGGCGGGCAGTTTCATCCGTGACTTCGAGGCCAAGTTCGCCGAGGCATGCGGCACCCGCTATGGCATCGCCTGCGCCAACGGCACGGTCGCCATGCACCTTGCGCTGGCCACGCTGGGCCTGGAGCCCGGCGACGAGGTCATCCTGCCCACATTCACTATGATCGCCACCATCAATGCTGTGACCTATTGCGGCGCGACGCCGGTACTGGTGGACAGCGAGCTTGACTACTGGCAGATGGACGTGCAGCAGGTGGCGGACAAGATCACGCCGCGCACCAAGGCCATCATTCCGGTGCACATTTACGGCCATCCCGTGGACATGGACCCGCTGATGGAACTGGCACGGCAACACGGCATCGCCGTCATCGAGGATGCAGCAGAGGCGCACGGCGGCGAATACAAGGGCAGGCGCTGCGGCAGTCTGGGCGACGCGGCCGGATTTAGCTTCTACGGCAACAAGATCATCACGACCGGCGAAGGCGGCATGGTCACCACCAACGACCGCGAGATCGCCAAACTGGCCTGGAACCTGCGCGACCACGCCTTCAGCGCCGAACGCCACTTCTGGCACAAGTTCGTCGGCTTCAACTATCGCATGACCAACCTACAGGCCGCGGTCGGTCTGGCGCAGGTGGAGCAGATGGACGGTTTCGTGGTCGATCGACGGCGCAACGCAGCCGAGTACACCAGTCGTCTGCGCGACATTCCTGGCATCACGACGCCGCCGGAAGCGGAGTGGGCCAAGAACGTCTACTGGATGTACGGCATTCTGGTGACGAAGAAGAGTATGGCATGAACCGGGACCAGTTGCGGCGCCGAACTTGCAGGCCACGGCATCGAAACGCGCACCTTCTTCATCCCCATGCACTGCCAGCCTATCTACTGGGAAGCGTTCAAAGGACAGCGCTACCCTGTTGCAGAGCAGCTATGCCGGGACGGCTTCTATCTGCCGTCGGCATCGTCGCTGCCGCCGGAAGAACTTCATTATGTGACCGACGTCATCCGCGCCGTCTGCCCCAACCTCTAACTGACTCAGCGGAACCGCCGTACGCCGCGCATTCGTCGCCGAAAGGACACGCCATGCCAGCGGACAACTACATCCCCATAATCGACGGTCACAACGACACTGTCCTGGACCTATACAACAACGGCAAGGGCGGTCGCCGCTCGTTTTTCGAGGAGAGCGAGTTTGGCCACATCGATCTGCCGCGTGCGCGCAAGGGTGGTCTCGGCGGCGGTTTCTTCGCTCTCTTCACGCCGGCCAGCGCCGGCGTGGCCGACCCGGCAGACACTTCCAGCGCCTCGGCACAGGCCTCGCCGCGCATGGCCCCCGTGGATCATGCGGCCGCCCTGGAATTCACGATGGGCATGGCTGCCTATCTCTTCCAGCTGGAGCGCGACTCCGGCGGTAGATATCGCCATTGTGCGCACGGTTGACGAAATCGAGCAGTGCCTGGACGACGGCACCTTGGCCGTCATCTTTCACATCGAGGGCGCGGAGGCCATTGATACTGACCTGCACGCGCTGGAGGTGCTCTACCAGGCCGGCCTGCGTTCGCTCGGCATCACCTGGAGCCGCTCACAACGCAGTTCGGACACGGCGTGCCATTTGCCTTTCCCAGCTCACCAGACACCGGTCCCGGACTGACCGAGGCCGGCATGGAACTGGTGCGCGCCTGCGAGCGGCTTGGCATCATGGTCGACCTTTCTCACCTCAACGAGAAGGGTTTCTGGGACGTGGCCCACATTTCGCGGCAACCCGCTGGTCGCCACCCATTCAGGCGTCCACGCCATCTGCCCGGCCTCGCGCAATCTCACCGACGAGCAGCTGGACGCAGTACGCGATTCCGGCGGCATCGTGGGCGTCAACTACCATGTCGGCTTCCTGCGCCCTGACGGTCAGGTCGACTCGAACACGCCACTCGATACGATCGTACAACATGTTAACTACATGGTCGACCGCATGGGCATCGACCACGTGGCGCTGGGCTCGGATTTCGATGGAGCCACCATGCCTGCCGAGTTGCGCGATGTAGCCGGCCTGCCTAAGCTCATGGCCTGCGTTGGCAGGCGCAGGCTACGATGAAGCGGCCCTGCGCAAGATCGCCTATGAGAACTGGCTGCGCGTGCTGCGCGCAACCTGGAAGGATTGAAGTCGCCCAGATCATGAAGAAGCAACCCAACAGCTACGACTGTTTTATCTGCGGCGTCAAGAACGTCTCCGGCGTGCATGTTGAGTTCTACGAACGGCACAACGACGAGGGCGCGCCGGAAGTGCTCGCCCGTTTCACAGGCCGTCCAACCACCAGGGATACCCGGGCCGCATGCACGGCGGCGTCATCACCGGCATCCTCGATGAGACCATCGGTCGCGCCGTCAACGTCGGCGTGGACGACCCTGTGCAATCCGCCTGTATGGGGCGTCACCGTGGAGATCAACGTCCAGTTCCATCAAGCCAGTGCCGCTGGACATGGAACTCACGGCGCTCGGGCGCGTCACCCACGAACGGACACGTTTCTTCGAGGGCGCGGGTGAGTTACTGCTGCCGGACGGCGAGGTGGCTGTTACGGCTGTCGGGCAATTCGTCAAACTGGACGCTCGACGATATCGCCGATTTGGATCCGGCGACCCTGGGCTGGCGTGTCTACGACTAGTTATTGTCGTGGCGGATGGAGATTGCGTCATGGCTCCGAGACGAGAATGACGCGGTGCATCAGCACTGTCACGTGATGTTGCGCTGGTTCAAGCTCTGGATGTGGCGTACTCAGAACGGCTATTCTAGTGAAATCGAGCTGAGCACATCGGGGGACAGCGCTCAGCTCATTGCACTTCAGTTCGCCTCGGATCTACTATACGGGCGAATCTTCCGGAAACGATTGTTCGCAGGCACATGCCGCGCTTGCACGCGCAGGTCACTCGCACTGCGTCTACATATGATATCGCTTACAGCGTTCCCAGACCGTTCCTGGCCGTGCTCCGGGTCCTCCCTACGACATCGCCGACTCGTCCAGTCACGATCACGCCACGCGCCATGCCGCCGGTCAACATCTCTGCGTACGCCTCGTTGATTTCGTCCAGACGATACGTCTTGGAGATCAGCCGATCCAGGTCCAGCAGCCGCGCATATACAGGTCTGCGTACTGCGGGAAATCGCGTTTGGTGTTGGTCGTGCCATAGTAGCTGCCGGTGACCGTCTTCTCCGTGCGCGTCAGCACGGCGCCCGGCAGGTTCGTGACGCTGCCCATGGGCGCGAGCCCGGCAAAGACGACCAGCCCGCCTGGTCGCACGGCCTCCAGGCATTCCTCCTGCACCGCGGGCACGCCCACCGCCTCGAAGGCATAGTCGGCGCCGCGCCCTTCGGTCAGTGCACGCGACAGCCTCCACTGCACCGGGACCGGCCTGTACGAAATCCGTGGCGCCAAACGCCAGCGAGATGTCGCGCTTGGCCTCGGCAATGTCCACGGCGATGATGGTCTTGGCGCCGGATAGCTTCGCGCCCATGACCACACTTAGCCCTACGCCGCCCACGCCGTAGACGACGACGCTTGCTACCCGCCTTGACTTGCGCCGTGTTGACGGCCGCGCCTACGCCCGTCGTCACGGCGCAACCGATGAGCGCAGCGATGCTGAGGGGCGTGCCGTCGGGAATCTTCACGCAACTGATGGCCGGGACGACGGTATATTCGGCGAAGCAGCCCAACGAACAGAACTGATAGAGGGGCTGGCCCTCTTTGAACATGCGCGAGGTGCCGTCCATCATCGTACCCGCCCAGATGGCGTCCACATACGTCTCGCACAAACTTGGCCGGTCGTTCAGGCAATAGAAGCACTCGCCGCAATTCGGCGCCCAGTTCAGCGCTACGCGGTCACCGGGCTGCACATGCGTGACGCCAGGACCGACCGCTTCTACGTAGCCGGCGCCTTCGTGCCCGTTCACTACGGGCATGGGATGCTTGGTGTCGCCGGTCAGCACGTTCCAGTCGCTGCGACAGACGCCCGCCGCCGCCACCCGGATCAACGACCTCATCCACCTGTGGCGGCTCCAGGTCGATCTCCTCGATGACGAAAGGCGTGTTGGGTTCATACACGATAGCGGCGCGTGTCTTCATTTCCTTCTCCAACTGTGTTGTGACGGTCAGCAACAATAATTCGCTACCTTCGCATGATGCGCACAGACTCCATCACGAGCACGAGCATCTCACATCCGGGGTCAACTTGGCCTTCCGTGCGTTCGCCGACCCAGCCGGCGCGGCCGACCTTGCTTCGCAGCGGCGTTACGCTGTCGCGACCGGTCTTGGCGGCGGCCAGCGCACGGGCGTATGCATCATCGAGCGGCGCGCCCTCGGCTATGGCTGCGGAGAACGCCTCCTGCGCCGGCGTGAGCGCATCGCGGATGGTCTTGTCACCCAGGCTGGCCTTGCCCCGTTCCGCCACGCCCTCGTCGGCGGCGACGAACATCTCTGCCAGGTCCTGCTCCGTGAGTTCAGTCTTGCCGCGCGCAGCCTTGCCGGCGCGCATGAGCATCGTAGAGAGCAGCGTGCCCATGGTGGAGGGGCCTACCTTGTTGGCCAGCATGCCCGCTTTGGCCAGGTACTGTCCGATGTCGTCGACTTCGTTTTCGTCCACATAGACCAGCAACGCCTCGCCGATGACGCCCAACGTGACGCCCATATCGCCGTCGCCGATGGCCTGGTCCAGCTTGGTCAGGTAGTCAGCCTGCTCCACCAGCACTCGGCTCGCACGCTGTACAGCCGCGGCCACCTCCGCTCCCTGGATTGTCTCCGCCATGAATGTCCCTCTGCTTTGCTGCAATTGCTTCGATCGTCGTCTTCCTGCACGTTGCGGCTGCTTCCTGCGAGCACGCGCCCTCTGTCTGCCGAGCGACTACGTCTGCACGAAGAACGGCGACTGCGCCGGGTGGTCCAGCAGCGACTTCAATTCGTCATCCAAGCGCATGATCGTGATCGACGCACCCGCCATCTCCATCGATGTAGCATACTCGCCGACATACGGCCGGTACACAGATAATGCCCTTGTCGGCCAGGATATCGTACGCCTTGCGGAAGATGATGTAGAGTTCCTCAGGCGGCGTCGCGCCCAACCCGTTTACCATCACCGCCACCTCGTCGCCGGATTGAGGCTTCAGGTCCTCCAGAATGGCCGCCACGATCCGCTCCGTGATCTCGTCGGCCGTCTGCAGCTTCTCCCGTTTCACACCGGGCTCTCCGTGGATGCCCATGCCGATCTCCATCTCGTCGTCGCCAATGGTGAACGTTGGCGTACCCGCCATGGGCACGGTGCACGGACTCAGCGCAACGCCCATGGAGCGCGTGTTGGCCAATGCCTTCTCTGCCGCGGCCGCCACCTCATCCAGCGAACCGCCCTGGTCCGCCTTCGCACCCGCGCACTTGAACGCAAACACCATGCCCGCCACCCCGCGTCGACGATGCGCTTCCTCCGGCGGGGCCGACGCCACGTCCTCGCGCACGAGCACGGTGCGCACCTCGATGTCCTCCATGTCGGCCATCTCACTCGCCATGTCGAAGTTCATCACATCGCCGCTGTAGTTGCCATAAATGTAGACTACGCCCTTGCCGCCGTGGATGCGCTTCGTAACCGTCAGCATCTGGTCTGCGCTCGGCGAATTGAATACGCCGCCCACAGCGCAGCCGTCCAGCAGGCCCTTGCCCACGTAGCCCAAGAACACGGGCAGATGACCGGAGCCGCCGCCAGTAGCCAATGCGACCTTGCCTTCCACCGGCGCGTCGGCGCGCACGATGCACTGCAACTCCTCTTCAAACGCCAATTGGTCCGGATACGCCTTCAGCAGGCCGTCCAGCATCTCCGGCACGAAATCCGCAGGCTTGTTGATGATCTTTTTCATGGCGAACCTTCCTGTTCAGGTTGTTAAACGGGGGGTACATCTCTGATCGCGAATAGCCCTTATGGCTACACCAAGGTCGCTACTCTGCTATCGCTATACCATGGCCGGCAGGCGGAACCCGTCAGTCGGATACAAGTGGGGAATCATCGCGCTGTTCAACTGTGTCTGTATCGCATATGGTTCCGGTGTGATTCAGACATCCTCATTGTATCTGGATTGGATTCGCTGTCAAAGAATGGCCGGTCCCGCCACGGGCCGTCTCCATGCTTCGACATCCCTCCACCGCATCTTCGTCTGATTGACAGCCGCAACCGCCGACCGTACACTGCAAGCCTGAACTGATCACCCAATGCGTATGACAGGGACAGCATGAACCTGGACGGCAACCTCGCAGCAAGCATCCTCCTCGCCATCGGCCTCGGTTTTGGCGTCTCGCTGATCCTGTGGCTTCTGCGCGCCTTCCCGCTCGTTCAGCGTGTGCGCATCTCCGTGCTCGGGCTGGCGCTCGCCCTCGGCGTCTGTTTCGTGCTTCTAGGCGCAGGCATCGGAGCAGACTCCCTTTCCCTGAAACTTGCCGAGTCCGCCGCGATTCTACTGGCGACGAACGCCCTACTCCAGGCGCTCGACGTCCTGCTCTGGAGCAACATAGTCGGGCGCAGGCGCGGCATCCAGATTCCGCGCTTGCTGATCGACATCTTCAACGTGGCCGTCCTCGCGGGCGTCCTGCTGACGATCCTCTACCGCATTTTCAACGTGAATCTGACCGCGCTCGTGGTCACCTCTACGGTCGTATCGGCCGTCATCGGTCTCTCCCTGCAGGACACGCTGGGCAATATCATCGCCGGTCTGGCTTTGCAGATGGACCGGCCCTTCACCATCGGCGACTGGGCCACGATCAACGGCAACGAGGGCGAGATTATGCGCATGAACTGGCGTACAATCACCCTGCGCACCCTCGATAACAACCACGTAGTCGTCTCCAATGCGAATACCGCACGCCACGACATTATCAACTACTCCCGGCCCACAGTCGTACAGCGCCGCCATACGCAGGTTGGCCTCTCCTACGCCTACCCGCCGGGGGAAGTGAAACGCGTGCTTATGGAAACACTCCTCCAGGTCGAAGGCGTGCGCGCCACCCCCGCACCCGAAGTGCTGCTCAACGAATTTGCAGACTCGTCCATCGTCTACGACGTGCGCTACTGGATCGACGACTTCTCCCAGCGCCAGTTGATTCATGACGGCGTCATGACGCGCATCTGGTACACCATTCGACGTGAGGGCATGTCCGTGCCCTTCCCGATCCGCGATGTCACCATGCGCCAGATCACCGACGAACACGCCGTGCAGGCCAGGCAGCAGGTCGTGCGCGAAACCTACGCCCAATTGCGCCCACTCTCCCTGTTCGCCACACTCTCCGACGACCAAATCCGGCAACTGGCAGAACGCGCAGATCGGCGCCTCTATACCCGCGGCGAAGTACTCGTGCGCCAGGGAGACACCGGTGATTCTCTCTTCGTGATCCTGTCTGGGCGCGCCCGTGTCGAGTCAAAAGATGAGCAGGACCGGGTCACTGTGCTAGCCCATATTCCGCCTGGCGACTTCTTCGGCGAGATGAGCCTGCTCACAGGGGAACGACGCTCCGCCTCCGTCCTGGCGGAAGAGGAAACCGAAGTCGTCGTTGTCGACAAGAACGCACTCGCCGAAGTGCTCGCTGGTGACCTGCACAGCCTAGAAGCCCTCTCGGAGGCGGTGGAAAAACGCATGGAGGAATCCGCTGCGCGCGAGGGCCGCCACTGCTGCCATGCCTGCTGAGAAGCCGCCGCTACGAGGGCCCAGCCTGACCGCCCGCATCCAGAACTTCCTCGGCATCCGCTGATCCGGCTACTCCGCATCCGGCGCGCTGCCGTACCGCTTGGCCGCCCGCGCACGCGCCTTCTGCGCCGCCTCTACCCGGTCCTGAGGCGGCGCATCCGTGACCAGCGAGTCCAACAGCGCACGCACGACACCGGACATCTCGTCCACTGCTCGCTCGAAGGCCGCTTCATTCGCCTGCGACGGCGTCCTGTAGCCGCTCACCTTACGCACAAACTGCAGCGCAGCATCTCGGATCTCACTGTCGCTCGCCGGCGGGTCGACGTTGTAGAACCTGCGGATATTTCTGCACATGTCTTTCCCCCTTCGCTAGCGTAAGTTTTGTGCAATTGACACCCAGTTTGGCCAAGAAGCGCCAAGAATGAACGCGGCACTTTAACAATCTGCTCAGATGTGTTTGTCTCATGACCATACTCAAGAGGAGCCATGGTCATGAGCGAACAATCAACATCTCCAAATGGTAGCCAACCACTGCTGACCCAACATGCGATGTTGGTGGCCTGGGGCGCCTACGCCCAACAGATCGGTCTTGTGGCCAGGCTTAGCCAGGTCGTCTTGCGCCAAAAGACCCGAGAGCATCGACCGCAGACCAAGGTCATCGAGTTCCTATTGGCGATCTTGGCCGGCTTGCCCCATCTGCAAGATCTCAGCCGGTCGGCCCATCCGCTGGACCAAGATCAGGCCGTGGCTGAAGCCTGGGGTCAACGGGCATGGGCCGACTACAGCGGCGTCAGCCGCACACTCCAACGCTTGAGCCAGGACGAGGTCGATGCCATCGCCGACGTCTTGACGGCTGTGAGTCAGCCGTTCATCGACCACGAGATAGAGTTGCGCTGACGTGTTCCGGCCGGCTGGTCTATGATGCGGATCTGACCGGGCGTCCCGTCTCGAACACCAGTACGACCTATCCCGACACAGCTTTCGGCTACATGGGCGACACCGTCAGTCTGGGCTATCAAGCCGCCCTGGTCAGCGTTCACAGTCCCACCTACGGACGCCTCTGGCTGGTCAACCAACTCCACCCAGGCGACACCGTCAGTTCGACACAAGCGCAAGCCCTGGTGACGGCTGCCGAAGCGCGGACCGGCGTGCGTCCGTTGCGCCGCACGCACCTGGTCGCCGAACGACTGGCGAGCACACAGGCAGCGTTGGCGGAGGCCGAAGCCGCAATACGACGCCGCCTACGAGAAACAGCGAACTGCTCAGGGCAGAGCCCGGGATACGACCGTCGATCTGTCCGATTGGTCTCGTGAACTGCGCACGCTCGAAGCCGATTATGACCGTAGCGGTCGACAACCGACGCCCCACTGCAAACTCGCTCGGGCCAGACGCAAGGTGTCGACCTACCAGGAGCGTCTGCCGCGAGTGCGGCAAGCACTGGAGCGGGCTGACCGGCGCCTGCTGCGTTGCGAACGCAAGCTGATACAGGCCAGAGCGGCCGTCGAGTGCCTGGACCAGCACCATCGGCAACTACTGGCCGATAACCAGGTCAATCCGCAGCCGATTCGGGCGCTCTTTCGGGTCGATGGCGGCTTTGCCAGTCAGGAGAACATCGCCTGGCTCATCGAGATGGGCTACGACGTCGATACCAAGGCACGCAGCCCCGGGGTACGCAACAAACTCCTGGCCGCAGTCACAGATGAGACTGTCTGGCAACGGGTGGGCGCCAATGCCACCCTCACCGCTTGGGCGCAGACAAGGCTGGATGGGGCCTTTGTCTATCCGGTCGAATCTCGCCTTGGCACGCTATCACACCGGCATAGATTCCGTGGCTCAAGACTATGCCATGCGCACGTCGTAGTTGTACAATCGGTGCATAGTCCTCAACCACTGCGAATGCCTTGTTGCCAACTGACCACCCGCGGGAGAAACGCCATGCCAGACACGATGACCTCACGCGAACGCGTGCGCCGTACACTCACCTTCGAATCCCCGGACCGTGCACCCCGCGACCTGTGGATGCTCGGCACGGTCCCCGTGTGGCGCGGCGAGGAACTGGCCGGCGTCCTCGGCCGCTATCCGACCGACTTCGCCCGCGCGCCCCTCACCTATCGAAAGCAACCGGAACCATCCGCCGGCAAGTCACACGAGATGAAACAGGTGGAGGCAAATCCGCTGTATGCCACCTCTCCCGGCGGTCCGCGCCAGCCCACCCCTACCTTCACCGGCCGCTATGTGGACGAGTGGGGCTGCCAGTGGGAAGTGCTCGAGCCCGGCGTCGTCGGCGAGGTGATCGGCCCGCGCCTCGCTGACTGGTCGGACTTCGCCAACTTCGCTCCCCCCTACGAGCTACTCGACGAGATCGACCTCTCCGCCAGCTACCCGTTCTACGCGCAGAGTGACCGCTTCGTGCTTTGCTCCTCCACTGTGGAACCATTCCAGCGCCTGCTGTTCCTGCGCGGCTTCGAGAACATCATGCTCGACTTTGGCTACGAAGATGCCAACATGCGTGCGCTGTTGGACATGGTGCACGATTTCAACGTGCGCCAACTCAACATCCTCGCCCCCGTCGCCGCCGACGCCATCATGTTCAAGGACGATCTGGGGTTCGCAGACCAGCCTATTGATCTCCCCGCGCCAGTGGCGTGCGCTGTTCAAACCCCTCTACGCGAAATACGTGCAGATCATTCACGACGCCGGCAAATTCGCCTTCTTCCACTCAGACGGACAGATCTCCGCCATCTTCCCCGATCTGATAGAAATTGGCGTGGACGCCGTCAACTCCCAGATGTTCTGCATGGACATCGAAGAACTGGCGCGCAGGCACAAAGGGCAAATCACCTTCTGGGGTGAAATCGACCGGCAGCATGCTCTGCCCTTCGGTACTCCGGCAGACGTACACCAGGCTGTCCACCGCGTACGCCGTGCGCTTGACGATGGGCGCGGCGGCGTTATCGCCCAGTGCGAATGGGCGAACGACACGCCAGCCGAGAACATCGAGGCAGTGTTCGAAGCCTGGGCGGGGCCGCTGCGCGCGTAGCGCCCACCAGCCAATCGAAGTCATGAAGTGGGGTTTGACTTGCGAACGACAGCGGGAGTTCCCGTACGCGTGTCGCAGTACAACGTCGGGGCCGCATAGCTTGCACCGCGTACAGGCCGTCGAGGCGGACACTTCCATCCATCGCCCCCGCGCCAGTGCCCAGCGCTTGTCCCAATGAGGCGGCATATTGAGCTCGGGCGTCTGTCTGCTACTTCATCCTCCCCGGTTCTTCACCGCACCTGACGCCTGTGCCGCCACGTTCGCAGATGACGCGTTTTTCGGGTTTGTCATTACAGCAATTGTCTGGTACTTTTACGGTAAGGGTACCAGTATCGTTCGCACGATCTCGTAATTCATTCCAACAACTTAATCACTAAAGAGAGGTGAACTCATGTTACTTGGACTAGGCTGCGCGTGTCTTCTTGCTTTCGGTTTCGCGGCTGCCCCGCGTCTGTTCTTGGTTCTTGCCTGGATCTTCAGCGACCGCTGGCCACTGGTCTGGCAAGGCAATTGGATACTCCCCCTGCTTGGTATTATCTTCCTCCCCTACACGCTTATCATGTACATGCTGTCCTATGATGTCTTGGCCGGCGCCGTAACTGGTTGGGGTTGGCTTTGGGTCATCCTCGGCGTCTTGCTGGACGTCATGCACTGGGGCTCCATCTACGAGCGACGCCAAGAGATCCCCTACGCGTCCCAGTACACAGGCGGCACCGCGGCCTAACGCTCAGTCTGCAAGGGTCGGATGGCTTCTGAGTAGACAGGTGAATACATATAGAATAGAGGCAAGCGACTTCGATGCGCTTGCCTCTGTCGTTTGGAATTCGAGTGTACGGCCCGATGCAGCGAAAAGCGGGTACGCCAGACTGAAGGCTATCGCTGGTCCAGTTCCACCAAGTCGTGGGGATAGCGGACCAGCACCCGGTAGCCGCCGTTCCACGGATGCTCCTTCGCGAACTGGCTGACGATGCCCGTCGCCTGCCATCGCTCCCCAACATTGACATAAGGTCGTCGCCAGTCCAGGCTGCTCCGAACAGTCACCCGCACCTTGATTTCCGGCTCGTCAGGATCGCATAGGTAGATGCTGTCCCCCTGCCAGCCGGCTACCTCGCCGCTGAAGGTCACCAAACGCCCTTCCAGCGACTCGCCCACCTCGTACGCCCGGATCGGCAGCGGCCGCACCGGCGGGCCCGCGTCGAATCTCCATACCTGGTCCGGCTGCTCCACTACCGTCTCCATCTCTCCGCGGAATGACTGCATGCGACCGCGTACCAGCACCCAATCGCCCTCAGCCAACTCGACATATTCTCCGCTGCGCAGATATACTTGCACGCCAAGCCCGGTCACGTCCGTCGAGCCGGCTGCGGGCTCCGCCACGTAGATTGACGAGTTGAATAGCCCCGGCGGGGCCACCACCTGCGCCCGAAATTCCACGGTAGCACCCAGACCTTGCAACTTGGCGTTCGCCAACGTGCCCGGTGCGCCCGCAGCCTCTCCTAGTTCGACCTTTGCTGCGACCTCCGTTTGCGCGACGGATGCGCTTTCTCCCTCCCTCTCCGTGCCATTGCCGCCCCGCTGCTCTTCGGAAGCGGTCTCCCCGGGGACGCCCGAATCAGGCGCGCCGAGCGCGCCGTCCGCCCATTCCACCATCAGCGGCGCAGACACGGCAAAGTCCCCGTCGAGCTGGGTTGCCACCACGTACATGAAGCTGCCCGCCATGGCGGGAGCGTTCACGGTCCAGACCTGTCCACTGTAGGCCGCATCGAATTGGCGAAGCACACGGTCGTCCTGCCACAACGCAAGTCCTGCCGTCTCGCCGTTGTCGCCCCCGTAGTGAACATCCAGCGTGACCTCGTCCGCCGCTGGAACCGACTGGCCCATCCACACGCCGCCCTGAGTGCGCAGCGTCAACCACATGCCGGGTGTTGACGTCAGCCAACCGCGCCGTGCGGCCACGGCCTCCAGCACGCCGGCCTGGTCCACGCGGCCTACCGCCAACCCCGTGTAGCACGCGGCTGCGCCGCGCCGACGCCGTCAGAAGGCGGGACCGCGTTGCCCGCCGGAAGCTGCGGCCTGCCGGCTGTCTGCCAACTCTGCACCAGCGACCCCGGATGGTCCGCCGAGAGCCGGTCGGCTCGAATTGCGTACAAGTTCGGGATGGCCGGCGGTTCTTCCACCTGCGCCTGGGCTGCCAAGCCATGTGAATTCGAGATACTCGCGGAGATCCCCCCAACTCCGCAGTCCACTGCGTACATCGCCGTAGACCACAGCCTCCGCGCCGTCGGCATTGCGCCAGCGCCATGCCGGCACATTGACGATGCCGGCAGTCGCGCTCTCCATCCCTTGCGAATGGACAATATCGGTATCGGCTACCGCAACGAAATCGAGACCGCGCGCAGCCGCCATTGCGACTATGTAGTGGGGAGGCGCTTGCCCGCCCTCACTGAAGTTGCTGCGAGCGCCCATTGTGCCCCACACGCCTGTCTTGCCATCGCCCAACTCCGGATGCGGGCCGGGCTGCGCATCCGGCAGGCTGCGCACGAATCCAGGCTGTGGCGGGGCGGCCAGGAAGCGATGGCGCACATCCGCGGCATCCGGGTACCGAAAGCCTGGCACGTGTTGTAGGCTGTAACCGGCATGCATGTGCAGCGCGCCGGTCAGACGCACGACAGGGTACTGTCCGTCGTCCCATGCTACTGCGTCCGCCAGCTCCATGTCGGCATTGAACAGCAGCGCCTCATCGCCGTTGTCGTTCAGCGCCAGCGAACCGCTCGCCCATTCCGAACGTCGCGACAGCGTTGGGATCGACGCGTCGCTCTCCTCGACCTCAGCATCTGGCGGGAATCCCCATCGGCCGAGGAAAGACAAACCGTTGCGCGCCACAATAAAGAGCTCGCCCGGATTCAAATTGACGCCCGTGGGCAGCGCATACACGCCCTCCCCGTCGCCCGGCGTCTCCGCATCGCCCACGGACCAGCCACCCAAGTCGATGGCGGCGGCGCCCACGTTGGCCAGGGCAATGAACTCGTGCTCTGATCCGTCCGCAAAGACTTCCTCAATTACGAGCGGTGAAAGGACGTCCGTCACGGGCCAGTATTCAGTCGTGAGTCGGCTGCGGCGTTGGCGTTGGCGGTGCAGGCGCATACGGCGCACCGGGGCTACCGAAGTCCCCCTGCGAACCCTGCCACGGCTGCGACGCCGTCATCCAGCCTGCGCCGTCGCCAAAGCCGGCCCGCTCCAGGCTCGCGCCCTTGACGACCTGAAGCGATGCGCCATCCCCCCAGCGAGCCCTGTCCACCTCGGCGCCCCAGGGAGCCACCAGCAGCAGCTCGTCCGTCTCGTTGGCCAGGGCCATGCCCTCGTAAACATAGGCAACGGATGCGCCGCCGTTGGCGCGGACATCCCCGTTGCGGCCCAGCACAAGATACCCGCCGGGCTGAATCCACAGGTCACCAACAATCAGATGGTTGTCTGTATCAAGGTCCGCCAGCAGCCAGCCGTTCAGGTTGACGGCGGCATCGCCCGCATTGTGCACCTCCAGCCACTCGCCGGCCTCGTCGGGAACCGCAGCCGGGTTGGCCATGATCTCGCTGAGTCGAATCCTCGGCAGGACGGCTGGCGGCGCCAAAGGTGTGGCCGAAGGGACGAGTGTAGGCGGTACGGTGGGCGGTAAAGTGGGCGGCGCACCGGGTGTGGACGTCGGTGGCAAGGGCGGAGGGACGTACGGCGCGCCGGGGCTGCCGAGGTCCCCGTGCGATCCCGGCCATGGTTGCGACGCCGTCATCCAGCCTGCGCCGTCGCCAAAGCCAGTCCGCTCCAGGCTCGCTCCTTTCACGACCCGAAGCGACGCGCCTTCTCCCCAGCGAAGCTCGTCGACATCCACACCCCATGGGGCGACCAGCAACAGCTCGTCCGTCTCGTTAGCAATGGCAAGTCCATCATACAAATAGTCAACGGACACGCCGCCGTTCGCGGTGATGTCCCCGTTGCGACCCAGCACGACATACGCGTCGGGCTGAATCCACAAATCTCCGGCGATGGTGTGGTTGTCCGTATCCAAGTCCGTCAGCCGCCAGCCGTTCAGATTGACGGCTGTACTATCCGCGTTGTACAGCTCTAGCCACTCGCCGGCCTCGTCGGCGACTGCGGCCGGGTTGGCCATGATCTCGCTGAGTCGAATCCTCGGCAGGACGGCTGGCGGCGCGGTAGGTATGGCCGTAGGGGCCAGCGTGGGCGGGATGGGAGCAGGCGTGTCAGTCGCCGTGCCGGTAGGCGTTGGTGGCACAGGCGTTTCCGTCGGTTCCAGAGTCGGCGTAGCCGTGGGAGGCAGGGGCGCATAGGGCGCACCGGGGCTGCCCAAGTCGCCCGCCGAACCTGGCCACCGAGCTTGCGCCACGCCCCACGGATCACTCCTCGTGGAGCCCTGACGCTCCAGACTAGCCCCTGTGGGTGCGGCAGGACCTGCGTCTCCACCCCACGCCACCCAATCCACGACGTCCCCGGCCGGGGACGCAAGCTTGACATCGCCTCTCTCGTTGGGAAGATGCACCTGCGTCATAGGCAGATCTACCGCAACGCCGCCGTTCTTGCCGGCATCCATGTGTCTGCCAATCACAAGATACTGGCCGGGCGACAAGACCGCCTCACCGGCAAACAAGTGCCGCTGTTCGCCGACGATCAAGTACCAGCCGGCCAGGTCGAGCGGTGAATCGCCGATGTTCGCCAATTCGATCCACTCGCCAAATTCGTCCGGCACTTGGTGCGGGTCTGCCATGATCTCGGTAATCAGCGCCTGCGCGTCCTCCGCGGCATAGCTCGGGAAGCCCGGTGCAACGAGCATCTGCATACACGCGGCGAGCAACAGGAGCGCCGGCATCAGAACCGGCAAACGGCCGCGCGCCGGTACTGCGCAGACCGCTCTGCGCCAGCAAATGAAGCTGGTCTTGCTCCCCGTGTACATGCCACGCTCCTTTACAGGCGTGGTCGATTCGGGATATAGATACGATTGTGAACGCTGTCGTCTCGGCCAGAAGATGAACCGGTTTTCCCAAGTACGCCAACCATGATAGAACCGGTGCCAAGATGCTGTCAAATCATCTTTCTGCGATGGCCTGTGCGCAGAGAAATGGGCGGAGATTCGTGCTGGGATATTTGTCCTGGACCGCTACGCGGAAAATTGCAGCGCCACCTGTTCCAGGCTTTCGGAAGAGCCCAGAACTGTCACCACGTCCCCCATCCGCAACCGCGTGTAGCCATGCGACAACAGCGTGTCACCGTCTCTCTCGACGGACAACACGAGCGCATCCAGCGGCAGGTAGATCTCGCGCAGCGTGAGCCCATCGAGGGCCGGATTGCGCATGTGGACGTCCACGACGTCCTGGTCTGTTCGTGTGCCGAGAAGGAGTGAAGTGGCGGCCGGCGCCCGCACAAAATGCGCCAACAAGCTGACGAAGGCTGTCGAGGGGTCCAGTACGGTGGCGCCGAGCTTCTCGAACCGCGCGTAATTCCGGGAGTTGTTCAAGCGCACAACGATATGTTCCGTGCCAAACCGCTCGTACGCCAGCACACAGATAGCGTAATTCTCTTCATCGTCAAGCATCGTGACGATCGTGTCAGCGTTCTCCGCGCCCAACGCCCTCATGCACTCCTCGTTGACTCCGTCGAATGACTTCACCTCCGTCCCCAGTCCTTCCGTGATGACGTGCTGACCTGCCTGGTGCGTGCCGACACGCACCGCCCAACCGGCGTCGACAAGGATGCGCGCCAATGCCATCGACTGTCCTTCCCACCCGAAGATAATGGCCGAACGCGCCCCCTCGTATTCGGGCGTCGCCGCAGGCGTATGGGCTTCCCCCACATGGTTGATCGCCCATTTGAACATGGGCGGCCCCACCAATTCGCTCAATACAATCGCCGAGACGATCATAGCGGCCGCGCCTTCTCCCCATCCAGGATTCTCGGCAGCGACCGACTTGGCGAGGCCCAGGCCAACGCCCGCCTGCGTGAGAAACGTCATCCAACTGACGCGATTGAACCGCATGGGATCGCCGGCAATCACCCCGCCCGTGAACGAAGCGATGAAGATGGCTGTGACACGCGCGGCGAAAAGGGCGACTGCGATCGGCCACAGCGATGCAAGCACGTCCAGCGCCAGCCCCGCGCCCACCAACGTGAAGAAGATGACATAGATAACGGGCGTTGCGTCCGTCACGACCTGCAGGAATTCCGCGCGGTAGTCTGTGAAGTTGGTGATATAGAAGCTGGCGAGCAGGCACGCGAGCAATGGCTCCATGAGCACCGTGTGGCGAGCATTGGCGGCGGTCCACTCCCGCAACCCCGAGGCGAACACATACACTCCCAACCCGGTCGCCAACACGAGCCCTATCTTGATCGTGCTGGACATATGCTGCGATAGGATCTGACGCAGAACTTGGCCGGCGACAACGCCCACAACTACCGTCAACGCCAGCTCTCCCAGCAACAAACCTGCGAAGCCGATGCCTAGCGGCAGATCGTTCAACACTGCGCTTGCGCTTGACGAGGTGATGGCGAACAGGACGATCACGGCAACGTCGGTGACCATCGTCACGCCGAGTACGGTCTGCGTAAACGGGCCCTTGGCCCGCATCTCGTTGACGATTGCAATGGCCACCGCCGGCGCGCGCGTGGCCAGGACCGTGCCCATCAACACTGAGACTGCTATCCGGGAAGGTAGTTCCATTTCGCTCAGAAACGGAATCCGGTCCGCCAGCAGCAGAACCGTGGCGCCCCCCACGATCGGAATCAGCAGCGTGTTGGCGAAGCTGATGAAGAGGATGCTCTTCATCTGGTTATGTAGTTCGCTGACATACAGCTTGCTACCCACGGCGAAGGCAATCACCGCCAGGCTGGTCTGATCCAGAAGCCGTAGTTGGCCCGTTGCACCGTGCGGAATCAGTTCGAGGACGAAGGGGCCGGCCAGAATGCCGGCGAAGATGAAGCCGCTAATGAGCGGCATGCCGAATCTGGCAAAGAGTGCGCCAATCTGCTTCGACGCCAGCGCCACGAACGCAAACGCGGCCAGCACTGCCAGAAGTTGGACGACGTTGACTACCAAGTGTGGAATTCCATTTCCGAGCAGTTGCAGGTTGCCGTCGCATGAAACGCACAAACCATGCTCGTGTTGCCGCATGATACGGCTGACTGCTCTACTCCGTCAACTCGGATTCTTGACTTCAGTGCCGGTGATTTGCGCCTGACTTCTCTCGTATACGCGCAATCCCAGGGAACCCGTCCCACGGACCCTCGCTGCATCCTTCGCAGAGATTCGCACCGATTCGATTGTGGTGCAAACTTATTAGGTTTTGAATCGAAGGGGAAAAGACTCGCTCTGGGGAGAAGTACGGCACGGACAAGAACCGTCGTCAGGCCGAGAACTGCAGATCCACTTGGTCCAGGCTGCTGGTGGAGCCCAGAATCGTGACGACATCACCCATGCGCAGCCGCGTATAGCCGTGCGACACCAGCGCATCACCGTTGCGCTGTACAGACAGCACAAGCACATCCATGGGCAAGCGAATCTCCCGCAAGGTCAACCCGTCCAGTGCGGGATTGTACATCTGTACATCGACCACATCCTGGTCGCTGCGCTCGCCCAGCAGAAGCGACGTAGCGCTGGGCGCCCGCACGAAGTGCGCCAAGAGACTCACGATGGCCGTAGACGGATCCAACACGATGGCGCCCAACTCCTCAAACTGCGCATAGCGCCGATGATTGTTGAGGCGAACAACCACGTGCTCCGTTCCAAAGACTTCATACGCCAGTTCGCAAATGCGATAGTTCTCGTCATCATCCAACATGGAGATGATGGTGTCGGCGCTTTCTGCGCCCAGATTGCGCATGCATTGCTCGCTAACCGTATCAAACGATTGCACCTCAACCGGGAGTCCGCCCAGATCGACCTTGTCCTCAACGAGGCGCGAGCCAATGCGCACCAGCCAACCGGCGTTGACCAGAAGGCGCGCCAGCGCCAGCGATTGGCCCTCCAAGCCGAATATGATGGCGGAGCGACCGCCCTCGTATTCCGGCGTCGGCGCCCGCGTGTGCGCCTCTCCTGTGCGGCCGATGGCCCATTTGAAGAAGGGAGGACCGATCAACTGGCTCAACACGATCACGGAGACGATCAGGGCCGCAACGCCGTCCCCCCAGCCCGGATACTCGACCGCCGCCTCCTTTGCGAGCCCCAACCCGACCCCGGCCTGGGTGAGGTAGGTCATCCAGCTCAGGCGATTGTATTGCATGGGATCGCGTGCAATCACGCCGCCGGCGAAGGAAGCCACGAAGATGCCGGCAACGCGTGCGACGAAGATGGCCAGCGCTATCGGCCATAGCGCCACGAGCACGTCCAAGGCAAGCCCCGCGCCGACCAACGTGAAGAAGACGATGTAGACGGCCGGGGAGATCTCTGCCAACACTTTGAGAAACTCCAACCGGTAGTCCGTGTAGTTCGTGACGTAGAAGCTGGCGACCATGCAGACAAGCAGCGGTTCCACGAAGACCTCAAAGGGAAGAGTGCCGTGACTCCAGTCCCGCAGACCGTACGCGGCGACAAACACGCTCATGCCCGTCGCCAACAAGGCGACGATCTTGACCGCGCTGCTCGTGTGCCAAGAGAGAATCAACCTCAATACCAGCCCAACCGCTACGCCTGTGAACAGAGCGAGCAGCAGTTCCCCCAACAGAAGCCCCAGGAACGCCACGTCGAACGGGAGGTTGTTCAGCACGGCGTTGGCCGCCGACGAGTTCACCGCGAACACAACGATGACGACAACGTCCGTGATCATCGTCACGCCCAGCACCGTCTGCGTGAACGGACCCTTCGCTCGCATCTCGTTGACTATCGCAATCGCGGAAGAGGGAGAACGCGCCACGAGGATCGCACCGATCACGAGCGCAATCGCCAGCTGTGCGGCGAACGACATCCCGCCTAGAAACGGAATGTGGTCGGCCAGCAGCAAAATCGTTCCGCCGCCTATCAGCGGCACGATTAGCGTATTTGCGATGCTGACCCATGCGATACTCTTTAGCCGGCCGCGCAGTTCGCTCAAATAGAGTTCGCTGCCCGCGGCGAATGCGATCACGGCCAGCGAAGTCTCGTCGACTAGCCGCAACTGTTCCGTAACGCCGTGTGGTATCAGGCCCAGCACAAACGGGCCGACAAGGATGCCGGTGAAGAGGAATCCGCTAATCAGGGGCAGATGGAACCGTGCGAAGAGGGCGCCGATCTGTTTGGAGGCCAGGGCAACGACGGCAAACGCAGCCAGCACCGCGATCAGTTGAACATAGTTCTGCATAAAGGATGCGCTATCGATTCGCTTCGTGTGCTGGCCGCATCGGGCCGATCAGCTGGATCGGGCCGGAAGGGTCGCGAGTTGCTCTGGCGCGGTCAACGGTACCGGTTCCGCATTCGGCTCCAGGACCATGCTGATGACGGACCAACCGCTCTGCGGCGCCAGCGGACGGTCCACCGTCGAAATCAACGCCTCGCCGCCACGCGTCGCCATCATCAGCACTACCTTGCTTTCCGCGTACTCCTCGCGGAAGTCATCCCAATCAAACTGCTCGGTGAGTGGCGTCTTCTTAATAACGGCCCCAAGATTTAGCATGTCCTGGAGACATTCAAACGTGGCGCCCTCTGTGAAGAGCAGCCTGCCCAGCTGATATCGGTTCGGCTCCGAATTCGCGCTCTCCGACAGATGCGGCGGCAACTGATAGACTTCGGAAGAGCCAAACTCGTCCTCAAAATGCTTGCACGCCAACGCATTCGCTTCGTCGTTGTTGGTCAGTGCAAGCAATCGACCGATCCCCGACAGGTCTACATCGGTCTCCACAAAGTCGGACAGCAGATTGCCCTGACGCGCCTCCAGGCCGCGCAGTCGCGCTTCCGATACGTTTGCCTGGTTGGCGTCGATCAGACGGACAGCATACCCGTCCTCCTTCAACACGAGCCCGAGTTCCTGCGCCAGACGGTTTGCGCCCATGATCAAGAAGCCTTGTGGGTCTGCTTCGCTTACGCCCAGCCAGCGCGCCACATACTTCGCCGTTCCGCCCTGGATCACCACCGTGCCGACGATCACCATGAAGATGAGGGGGCCGAGGATGCGCGCTTCCACCATGCCACGCTGCACCAGCTCGTAGACGAAGAGCGATGATACGGCTGCGGCCACAATGCCGCGCGGCGCTACCCAGGACAAGAACAATTTCTCGTTGCGCACCAATGTGCCACGCCACGCGCTCAGGACGACGCCGATCGGCCGCAGCAGCAATATCACCACGCCGAGCACGATCAAGCTCCGCCAGTCGAGCATGCGAATATCGTCCATGCTGACGTTGGCCGCCAGCAAAATGAACAGAGTCGAGATCAACAGAACACTGATCTTCTCCTTGAAGTACCAGATTTCGCGCAGCTTCTTCAGGTCTGTGTTGGCCAGAAGCACGCCCATCGCGGTCACTGCCAGCAAACCGGATTCCGGCGCAAGCGCGCTGGAAACGGCGAAGACGCTGAGAACCGCAGATAGAATGGTTATGTCGCGCAGGAAGTCCGGTATCAAGTAGTTATGCAGCAACAGGTAGATGACATACCCGCCCGCCAGCCCAAACACCAGGCCGACGCCCACGATGCGCACAAACATCAGCGCGGAGTCTTCGAACGTAGCGCCCGTGCCTGCCACAATGAAGTCGAACACCAGCACGGCCACTAGCGCGCCGATAGGGTCGATGAGGATGCCCTCCCAGCGCAAGACGGACGCGATCTTTTCCGTAGGGCGCACATTGCGCAGGATGGGCGCAATGACCGTCGGGCCGGTCACGATGATGAGCGCGCCAAACAGAAAAGACAGGTTCCACGGCGTGCCAACAATGTAGTGCGCGGCGAGTGCTCCGCCGACCCACGTAACGGCCGCGCCAATCGTCAGCAGGTTCCGGACTGTCTTGCGCACCTCGCGGACTTCTCGCCAGGTCAGCGTCAGCGCACCCTCAAAGAGAATGACGGCCACTGCCAGCGAGATGACCGGAAAGAAAAAGTTCTCGAACTCCTCTTGCGGATGGAGCAGCCCCAGGATCGGCCCAGCAAGAAAACCCGCTGCGAGCAGGGGCAGAATTGCCGGCACCTTGATGCGCCACGCAATCCATTGGCAGGCGATTCCCGCCGCCACGATTCCCGCAATAATCAACATCTCGTTGTGTTGCACCAGCAACCCCTCTCTATACGTGATCGCCGCACGCGCCCGCGTGCGTGGGTCGGTCTGTTCGAGTCAGCCGCCTCGCGTTCCGTGGAGCCGATCGACCCGCCGCAGTCGCAGCGCATGCACTCAGACATCGAACACGTACGTAGTGTACCCGCAATGAATGCGGGTTCAAAGACGCCGCCGCCGAAGTCGCAGTGTGCCACTTGCGATCCGCGCACGGCAATTTGCACGCAACGGCCCGCACGCGTTTGCGCCAGATCGAAGCCGTTGCACCCATTGCTGCCGATTCCGGCCGCCGGTCATCACCCGTCCTCGCCGGGCAATCCATTGCAGGATTACCGAAGGTGAGCGCGGCATCTGCTATCATGACGGGACGGAGTGGCGTGCACCGAAGGCAGAAACGCGCGCAGGAAACAGGATTCCAAAGTGGTCGATTGGAGGCGACAGATGCTACATAAACAACCCGTCACGAAGCAAATGGTCTCTGGACCGTATGCGCTCATCACAGTGCTAGCGTTACTACTTCTGCTTGGTGCATGTGCGGGCGCATCCACGCCTGAGTCCGCGCCATCCACCGCACCGAACGTCGAAGCCCCAACGCCGGCTACGGCTGCGGCCGCAGACGGCGCACAGCCGGATCAACCGGCGCCGGCCGCAGTCTCGGACCCAATCCCGGTCGACCAGCTGCAGATCGATCTGACCCCCATTGCGCAGGTACAGGATCCGCTCTTTGTCACGCATGCCGGCGACGGCAGTGGACGCATCTTCATTGTCGAGAAGGCGGGAACCATACGCATCCTGCAGGATGGACTGGTGCTTGACCAGCCATTTCTCGACATACGAGATCACGTGCAGAGCGGCGGCAGCGAGATGGGCCTACTCGGTCTGGCCTTCTCGCCGGATTTCGCAGAGAGCGGACATTTCTTTGTCAATTACACGGGCGCCAACCAGAGCACCCATATCGCGCGCTTCACCGTCAACGCCGGCGACGCCAACTCGGCCGACGCCAACAGCGAATTCACGACCCTTGAGATCGCGCAGCCGGCCGGCAATCACAACGGCGGCATGTTGGCCTTTGGCCCCGACGGCTATCTCTATATCGGTACGGGTGACGGCGGCGCAGCCTTCGACCGCTTCGGCAACGGCCAGAACCCGGAGACCCTGCTCGGAAAGATGTTGCGCATCGACGTGACCAGTGACCCGTCCGCGCCCTATCTGATACCGGCTGACAATCCGTGGGTCGACGCCGACCTCAACGGAGCCGACGTGCGGGACGAAATCTGGGCCATCGGTCTGCGCAACCCGTGGCGCTACAGCTTCGACCGGGAGACGGAAGACCTGTGGATCGCCGACGTGGGCCAGAACCAGTTCGAGGAGGTCAACCTCACGCCCGCGGGTTCGGCCGGCGGATTGAACTATGGTTGGCCCATTCAGGAGGCGACGCACTGCCTACAGCGCGGCTGTGACGATACCGGCCTCGTGCAGCCAATCCTGGAGTACGACCACGCCGGTGGCCACTGCTCTATCACCGGCGGCTACGTATATCGCGGCGAGCAGTATCCTGCCTTACACGGCGCATACTTCTTTGGCGACTATTGCAGCGGCTCCATCTGGGCCGCCGCGCCGGATGGCGCCGGCGGTTGGCACAGCGCGCGCTGATTCACGATGCAGACGTACCGATCAGTTCCTTCGGCGAGGACGAAGCAGGCGAACTCTACATGACCGATCTCGGCGGCGGCACAGTGTACCGCATAGGCCTGGTCGAGTAACGGAGGCGCATCGCGGCGAAACTCGCTTTCGCGATTGGCGCCGGCGAACGCCGGTAGGGCGAACCACGGACCCAACAAGCTCCTCATAGACGCTCCTTCCCCGATTGGATCACATGATCCAGGAATGGTGGAAGGAGCGTCTTCGTGCGCGCCGGCGCGAAGCCGCGCTCTGTCGTACTGTCGACTCTGGCCCAAACGTGACTTGAATCCCAAATTCGAAGAGCTACTGATCCCGTTGTGTCGTTGATTTAAGTAAAGCAACTTTGAAAGCCAGAGTTTGGCTGTCTGAGTGCCAGTTGTGATAATAACCATCCGTACAGATCGCGATTCGCTGAACGGAGGGAACGATGGTACGACCAGACACGAGCGAAATGGGGTCAGTCCTCGGCAGACTTGCGACGATTGTCCGTTGAAGCAGAGCACCCACGGACACGAGAACGGTTTCTGGCCTTGTACATGATTGGCAGTCATAAAACGAATGCGACCCAATGGTCTGCTGAGATCGGTCGTGACGACGACACGGTCATCGGTTGGGTACATACGTACAACACAGATCGGAACCGGAAGCGCTGTACTATCGACGCACCGGGGGACGTTCCCCCCTTTTAACCAAGAGGAAGTAGACCAGATCATTGCCACCGTGAAAGAAAGCGAACCGCTCGAGCACGATCTACCTGGCCATAACTGGACTCTGAAGAAGCTGCGTTGTTGGATCAAGCAAGTCTTCGGTCGTGAAATCAGCCGTCGTGCCTTGCACAAGATCCTGAAAGCGAACCGTCTGAGTTGGAAGAAATGCCAGAAGGTGCTCGGGAAAGCCAATCCAGAGAAACGAGCTGCGTTCATCCAGGAATTCCAAGCGATCTTTGACCAGGTCTGTCAAGAAGAGGTCCGGCTGCTCTACATCGACGAGTCCCATTTCCATCGCGATATGGACCTAGGATACACCTGGGCTGAGACAGGCGAACCAGCCTGGCGCTTGAGTGACTGTCCACGGCTGCAGGACCGAATTGACTGGTATGGCGCCTATGACTTCTCTCAAGGCCAGTGCTTCATCTGGAACGAAGGTGGCTGCAATGGTGACAACACCTGTAAGTTTCTTCGTCATCTCACTCGACTGGCTCGATTCTGTCACTTGTCCAGTCATCCTCATCTGGGATGGAGCACCTTGCCACCGGGCGAAAATCGTGCAGTCCGAGGCCGCTGACCTGGGTTTCACCCTCGTGCCTCTGCCCGGCTATAGTCCAGACCTCAACCCAATTGAAGGACTCTGGAAATGGATGCGAGTAGAGCTCACCCAGAATCATTGTTACGCCACCATGCGAGAATTGTTCGATGCCTGCAAGGCTTTCATCGACGGTATCAATGCCGATCCAGTCCAGATCATCTCTCGACTCTGGCCCAAACTTGACTTGAATCCCGAATTCGAAGAGCTCCTGATCCCGTTGTGTCGTTCACTCTAGATCATCTGCGCGGCTTCGGTGGTCTCGTTTGCGTCCCGCGTGGTCGTTGCATAAGCGGTGCGCGGTCCCTACGGAATCACCGGCGTATCTGGTAGTATGTGGAAGACACGCTATCGCAGTTGACCTATCCAGCGTGTGTAGTAGCAAGGTCAGCCTCTCGATCGGTGCCGACACTCCAGCTTCAAGCAGACCGTGCGGTGGCGCGTTTTGCACAATTGAATTGACAGGCAGGCAACCATGGAAACCGACATGATCCAGAAGATCTGTGACTCCATAGCTGCGACGCTTACCGACGTTCACGGAAGTAACACCCCATGGCCCCAACGCCATCGCCAACTCATGGCGAGTATTGGGCGGCTGGCAGCCGCGTTTGGCTTCCGCAGCGTAATGGAGTTCCCGGTCGTGTTGGCGAGCGTCGCCGGAGCGCACCCTCACGATGGCCGAATCGAAGTCGTCTGGCTAAAGCGCCACGACCATGGGCCACCCGCAGTTGCTGTCGAGATTGATTGCGCGCCCAACGAAGAATCCGTTGTCAAACTGCTGGCTGTCCGTGCGGACCTGCGCATATGGGTGTATTGCGGCTGCGAGGATCCGCAGTCCCTTCTCCAGCGACTGGACTCGCAGCAGTCCATTCGACTTCTTCGCCCTCACAGCATGAACGCCATCCCCGAAACTCAAGCCCCGTCAAGTGAAAAGAGACCCGTGCAAAGTCTCACCCGCGAGATCCAACATTGGGCGGCCCGCAACCTACCCTACTGGGAGCAGGCTGCCCTACAGATGATCCTGGACGGCGAAGAAGTGCGTGACGAAGACCTGCGTCGCTTCTACAAGTGCCTTCTGGAAGATGAGGGCCTCAGCAGACGAACGGAGGCGCGTCCGCCTCTGCGTTTTTCCCAAGCGGCAGAGGCCCGCGAACATGGTGACCCTGTACGCCTGGTGTCGATGCTCAATGTGAACGGAGTGAACGCCCTCGCCGCGAACCAATGCTTGGAGTTTGCTTCCCAACTCACTGCGGTATACGGCGCAAACGGCTCCGGAAAATCGGGGTATGCACGTGTACTCGCTAGCGCCGGTTTCACGCGTGGGGACAGCGCCGTACTACCAGATATCACAAGGCCGCGCAATAGCAACCCAGCGCCCTCTGCAACTGTGACGGTAGCGATCGGCGACAGCATTGAGGAGCTTGACTACCAGATTGGCATGAGTTGTCCCCATCTGGCTGGATTCTATGTGTTTGATTCCACAGCGGTCCGCGTGCATATGAGCAGATCGAACGCCATCAGTTTCTCGCCGGCTGGACTGGACGCGCTGCGCCGCCTGGCAGAGATCACCGACGAGGTGCGCGTACTGCTGAATGAGGAAATCCTCCAGCGCGGCAAGCTGCAGGACTTCTCCGTACATTTCGTAGGAGATTCGCCTGTCAAGACATTCGTGGACGCCCTGGGTCCATCTACCGATCTGGATGATCTCCGGCGCCTTGCGAGCATGTCGGACGCAGAGTCCGACATGCTCGCGTCATTGGACCAGGAGATCGCGAAGCTCAAACTGCTCAATATCTCCGAGCAAATCCAGCAGGTCAAACAGGCAGCCAAGGACTTCGACGATCTGGTCCGTTTGCTGGACCAAATCGACGAGTACCTGCGTCCAGAAGGATTGGAAACGCTGGCAGCAATATTGGACGAGCGCAACCGGTGGCAGTCTGCCGTTCACGAGACTGGTCTTGAGCAGTTTCGGGTTGGCGGCCTGACGCAGACTGGGAGCGATGTCTGGTACCGCTTCCTCCAGGCTGCCCGAGCGTTAGCCGCAGCCGAGAGCGGCGACGGCGCGCCATACCCGCAGGCCGGCAGCCGATGTCTACTCTGCCATCAACCGCTCGGCAGCGAGGCTCACGCCCTCGTTCATCACCTCTGGGACTTCCTGCGCAACGAAGCGCAGAACAATCTGGAGCGGACCAGTCACGGCGTCGACGCTTGGCGGCGAAAACTCACGGAGCTGGATCTGGAGATCTTCACGCCCCGCTCAGCGCTGTATCGAACCGTCGCCGGCGCCGACCCAACGCTGGCGCAATCGGTTGAGCAGTATCTGGCGGCATGCCAAGGCGTGCGACAACGAGCCGTTGCGGCTGAGACCCGGCAGGAATTGGCTCCAGGGACGGAACTGCCGAATTCGGGTACGCTACAACTCCGCACGAAGATTGACGCACTGGACATGCGGGTCGCTGACCTGGAAGCAGAGAATCCAGCCGAACGAATTCGCGAACTGGAGGAGCGGCTGCGCTACCTTCAGCACCGCGCCCGCCTGTCCGAGCTGCACCCTCAGATCGAAGCTTATCTGCGAGATCAGCAATGGGTTGCAAGAGCAAGTCGCTCGGGCGGCTCCACCGGCCACATCACGCGCCAGTACAACAAGATGTTTGACGCCTTGGTCACCAAACGATACGTCAAGCTCTTCGAGAAGACGCTGGAAGGATTGGGCCGCCCATTGCGCGTCCAGGTCAAGACCAGCGGTCGCAAGGGAGACGTGGTCAAGCAAATCGTGGTCACGGCCGACCGCTCTCACAGCGCAAAGACGACCGCCCCTGAGAACGTGCTGAGCGAAGGCGAGAAGCGCGTTGTCGCCCTTGCAGACTTCCTCACCGAGGTGGCGCTGGACACGGAGAGCAACGGCGTTGTGCTGGACGACCCGGTCACGTCATTGGACGTGGAATGGCGCCAGGTCATTGCCGGCATGCTGGCGAGAGAAGCGACGTCGAAACAAGTTATTGTGTTCACGCACGACATGCCGTTCCTCTACTATCTGAAACAGTCGGCCGAAAGCAGACAGGTCGACCTGCGAACGCACTGGATCAGACGTGGCGACCAGGATGACCGGCCGGGGTACGTATATCTGGACAACAGCCCGGCACTGGAAAAGGACTACCGTAGTTCGAAAATCGCATGGGAGTGTCACAAGCGTGCGAAGGACGCTGCCCCAGGAGACCAGATTCGACACCTCCGGGATGGCTTTGGCGCCCTGCGCACCAGCTACGAGGCGTTCATCATTTTTCAGATGCTCAATGAGGTTGTTGTGCGTTGGGGCGAACGCATCAGCTTCGGACGGTTGACCGGCATCGTATGGGACCAGGCGCTCGCAGCAGAGGTCAACGAAAGCTGCGAACGGCTTTCCCGCTATATAGAGGGGCATTCACACAGTGATGCGTTTGCGGGCGGCGGGCCATCCCTACAGGCCCTCGTCGATGAAATCACCGCGTTTGACGCGTTGCGCAGCCGGCACAAGGCGTTGATGAAGCACTCTTCCGGCTGATCGACGCTCTGGAGTTGCGACTTCCAGGACACTGTCTGTCCCGCTTGCGCCGGTCTTCCTCAGATCATCTCACCCGCTTCGGGGATGTCGTCGGCTTCCAGCGTGAAAAGCATCTCGTCGCTGAGGTGGTCGGCGCGCGCGATGCGGCTGGCCTGTTTGTGGATGGCGCGCTCGAACAGGTTGCGCGGCGAAGCGGGCGTTGCCGAAGATTTCGTCACGCAGGCGGTAGGCCGCCTCGAAGACGCGGATCGCCTTTTGGCGCGCCGCAGCGGACAGCACATAGTCGTACTGACCGGCGAAGTATTGCAGGATGTCGGCGAGTTCCTGGGGCGAGTAGTCCTCGAACTCGATGAACTTGTTGAAGCGGGATTCCAGCCCCGGGTTGGAATGCAGGAAGTCGCGCATCTTCTCCGGATAGCCGGCCACGATCACGACGAGGTCGTCGCGATGGTCTTCCATCAACTTGAGCAACGTGGCCACCGCCTCCGGCCCAAAGTCGTTTGAGCTCTGATTGTATGACGCCAGGGCATAGGCTTCGTCGATGAAGAGCACGCCGCCCAACGCCTCGTTAACAACCTGTTTCACCTTCTGCGCGGTCTGGCCCACGTAACCCGCGACCAGGCCGGCGCGGTCCGTCTCAACCATATGGCCGCGGGAGAGCATGCCCAGGGAGCGGTAGATGCGGCCCAGATACGCGCGACCGTGGTCTTCCCGGTGCCCGGATTGCCGTAGAATACCAAGTGGCGAGAGACAGGCACCGTCTTGTAGCCGCGCTCCTTGCGGACCTGCTGGACCTGTAGAAAGGTCACCATCTCCGCGACGTCCGCCTTGACGCGCTCCAGGCCGATCAGGCTGTTTAGCTCCTCGAAAAGTTCTTCCAACGTAGGTCGGGCGGGTTTCTCGGCTTCCACCGGTTTGTCGTAGGGAGGGCGGCGATCCTGTTCTCGGTCGTCATCGCGATCGTCATCGTCTTCGAAGCGTTCACGGAAATCACTGCGCATGACGAAGCCGTTGCGATCCGTGTATAGCGTGTCCTGGAGCTGAAGCAGGGCGACCGATTCCTGGCTCGTGGCGCGGCGGTGCAGTTTCACGACGGCGTTGCCAAAACGGGAGAAGAGCACGCGGGCTCGAAGGCGAAAGTCGGTTCCGCGCCTTCGATCAAAGTCCTTGAGCAGGGAGAGGCTGGCCGGTAGTTGGGCGAATTCGGGTTGTTCCGCAGCTTCGCGCGCGGCCTTCCGGAAGAGGTCGGCGAAGTCGACGCCAGTGTGCGGAGAGACGAGCGTGTGCATGTCCCGAAAAGGCTCGTTGTCGCTCAGGGATTCCGCGTTGCTCGCGCCGACGAAACGGATCGCGATCAGGCACAGATCGCCGGCGAGCAGATCGAGCGCAGTCAGCTCACCATGTTCCGCGCTCAAACCCGCGGATTCTGCCAGGGCTGCATCCAGCGGCGGCGCGAGTTTCTGTAGGCTCGAGTAAAGATAGTGGGCCAGCGTGGGGTCCCGAAATGCGGCCGGGTCATAGGTCAGCGTGGTGCTCACTACAATACTTCTCCTTGCCGTTCGTCTCTATCGAATTTGCGTAGTCCGGATGCTGGGCGCGTCCCCCCCGGAGGGAGTGTGCACGATAATAATGCCTTGTGCGCTGCCGCGGAAATGCGCGTGGGCGCGGCGGCCAACCCAAATGGACTCCGCTGGTCGCGACACACCCCATCGTGAAGTGCGACGGATCAACGGGCGGATGGGTGCGATCGCTCGCGTGTGGATGGACCGAGTGTGCAGCAACGGGCGCCGTCTCCGTTTCCAGCAACTCACATCCGGTCGTCGACTTTGCGCATGGCCGAGTGGCAGATGGGTTGGAAGTGGCGTGTCCAGAAGCGCCGGGCGACCACATTCGCGGACTCGAAATCGACCACGCACCTCGTCATGCCCTGGTCCGCGCCCCACTGGAGGAGCGCGTTCAGCAGGCGCGTTGCGACGCCGCCGCGTCGAGCCGATACGTCAGTGTACGCGAAGTTGACGCCCAGGGATCCGTCCACGTTGAACAGTTCACAGCCCGGCCCCATGTTCAGCACGCCGCGAATACCCGCGATGGCTGCGCCGTCTTGCCAGGCAATGAATGTCTTGCAGCCCTCTCGCAGGAAGTTGTGTCGAAGTTCGGCTACCGGCGCCGGGTTCGTGTCGAGGAAGACCGGCGCGCCGCGCAGATGATCGCCGAGCTTGCCGTCCATTTCCTGGATGGCGGCGAGGTCCTTCTCCTCTGCTGCGCGGATTTCGATGCCGGCGGATACAGGCGCATCGTCAACGAGGGCGTGGACGGGCGCATCTACCGGAGCCAGCGAACGGATGCCGTCGATAACCTGCAGCCCGAAACTGAGGCCAAACAGCGTTTCCTCGAGCCTGTTTGCGTGCAGACTGCCGTCCACGAAGTAGGAAATCGCGTGATTGTGGCATCGGCGCTCCACCCATGCCGCTGACATTTCAGCATATAGTGCAGGGTAAATGTCGGCCGTCTGCCGCGGGTCGCCGATGCCATGGGCCCACACGGGGATGTATACGCCGCGCCCTTGCCCAAAGAAACCGGGAATGCCCGAATAGCCGGTCAGGTAGGCGACGATCTGCTGCCCCTCGAGTGCGACTGCGCCGGGGTGTGTTTCTAGCAGGTCCTCCAGCATAGGCTCAATAGAGGCTGGGTTAACGAAACGTGGGGGAAGCAGCGCGTTTTCACTCCGGCGTCGATCGTAGATCTGGCCAAACAACCGGGACGCTCCCTCTACGTGGCGACTCTCGAACGGTCTGATCGATAACATGGGCAAATCCTATGGCGCATCGAATTGCGTCCGCTCACGCAACGGGGCGACAGTCGCGCCATTGGGCGACTGCCGCCCCGTTGCATACTCGCTTATTCGCCGGCCATGTCCGTTGTCCAGACCTCCCATACCTTGCCCACAAGGTCTGGTCCCGGTTTGAGCGTGGGCTTGCCCGGCATCCAGCCGGAGGGCGTAGCCTCGCCGCCCTTCGTCTCTGCGCACCAGCTGGAACGCCTGTATCTGGCGCAGTGTCTCGGACACGCGCCTGCCCACAGGAGGCGTGAGGACCTCGTAGGCCTGGATCACGCCGTCGGGGTCGATGATGAAGCGGCCGCGGTTCTCAACGCCCGCGTTGTCGTCATACACGCCATACACCGTACCGACCTTGCCGCCGGTGTCGGACAGCATGGGGAACGGAACGCCGCCCTCCACCATCTTGGCCAGCTCGTGATCGTTCCACATCTTGTGCGTAAACATGCTGTCGATGCTCATGGACAAGCACATCGACGCCAAGTTCCTGAAACTTCGGGTATGCGTCGGCGACCGCCGACAGTTCGGTCGCTCAGACGAAGGTGAAGTCACCTGGATAGAAGCAGAGAACCACCCATTTTCCAAGATGGTCGGAAAGCTGTTCCGTGGTGAACTTGCCCTGATGGTATGCCGGGGCCACGAAGTCCGGCGCCTTCTGTCCTACCTGTATCATGCTGCGCGGTTCCTTTCGGGGTGAGGGTGATTGCTGCTCTTGGACGCTGGGTTGCTCGCCGACGGGACCGCCGGTTGGGCGTGCGCACCCAACGCTGGGGGGATCTGCCATTGGGCTACCTCTTTCTACATGCAGCCATTTGCTGGCTTCGGATGGAAGTTGGGACAGCGAGGCCGTTGGATGTGCGTCCGCTGTCTTGTGGATCGGAACCGGCGAGGCAAGGCGTCCGGTTGCCGAAGCGTACGACGAAGTTATCGTACAACAAGCGGGTCGCGAGTCCAATATTGAAGCGGCTATCGGCGTGCAGCAGGTCCAGCAGCTGGGACTTTGCATCCCGGGCTTGACAAGTACGTACGAGGCTGATAGTATATCGTATAATTACGATGAAAGGAGTGGCGATGGAATTCCATCTTCTGGGCATACCGGAGCCCTGTTGCACGCTGGACATTGAAGGCGACGAACAGCGCCAGTTCGTGAAGATGCTGAAAGCGCTCGGCAATCCGACCCGCTTCGAGATCGTGAAGTTTCTGGTGACGCATCCCGGCTGCATCACGGGCGACATCGTGGACCACTTGCCCATCGCACAGGCCACAGTATCACAGCACTTGAAGGTGCTGCGAGAGGCGGGATGGATCGCCGGCACGGTGAGCGGGCCGGCGGTGAACTACTGCCTCAACGCACAGAACATTGCATGGTTCAAGGGCAAGGTGGGAGAGATTTTCTAGGACAAAGCTAAGGTTCAAGGGGGGTTCAAGGTTCAAGTTCACGTGGTGCAGATCTGCGGTACCGGTTTCCGCTGAATTGTACTGCTGAACAACGAGGACCAGAGAATGCTACGCTCCGGTGCTGGGCGTTCTGCTAGACCCCGAGTGGATTCAGTGTTGGCAGTGAAATTGTGCATACGAGGAGCAACGGATGACAGACGCAAGTCAGATTCACGAAGTGGTGCAGGGCCGGTACGGCGCGATCGCGGCCGGCGTGCAGAGCAGTTGCTGTGGTTCAGACAATGAAGCGTCCGATGACTGCTGTGGAGACAGCGGCAAGGTGCAGTTGTACGACGATGCGATGCTGGCCGGCTTGCCCGTCGATGTGACGGGCTGTCGCTTGGCTGCGGCGACCCTGTAACGATCGCCGCGCTCAACCCGGGCGAGGTCGTGGTAGACCTGGGCAGTGGCGGCGGCATCGATTGCTTCCTGGCGGCGAAACAAGTAGGTGAGTCCGGCCACGTGATCGGTGTGGATATGACGACCGAGATGCTGGAGAAGGCCAACCAGAACAAGTCGCAAATGGGCGCTCACCAACGTGGAGTTCCGCCGCGGGCAGATCGAGAACATGCCGGTGGAAGATAACAGTGTCGACGTGGTGATGTCCAACTGCGTCATCAACCTGTCGCCGGACAAGGCGTCGGTCTTCGCCGAGGCGTATCGGGTGTTGAAGCCGGGCGGCCGCGTGGCAGTGAGCGATATCGTGACCGAGGGCGATTTCAGCGAAGAACTGCGGGCGGACACGGCGCGCTGGGCGGAATGCGTGACCGGAGCCATCGATGTGGAGGTGTATACGGGCCTGATGCGCGCAGGCGGGCTTCGTCAACGTCCACGTGGCGGACAAGGTAGATGCCGGCCAGATCGTGCCGCAGCAGGAAGGAATGCCGCGGGTCTATAGCGCACGTGTGACCGCAAACAAGCCTGCGTAGGGCGCGGCGTTCGCGGTTCTCGCATGGCGGTGGGCGCCGCAGATTGTTCCGAGTGAAGCGCCTTGAGCGACGCCGTATCGTCGATGGCGCCCATCCCTGCGAGGGTGTACTGCAGCACGAAATCAAGTGTCATCGCACTCATAGTTGGAATGCCGGAAGGAATCCATCCTACTTGATTCGACCCATTCGCTGCGCTATACTCAGGCCAGCGTCGCGGAGGGCGACGCCATCCGTTTGGGCGCAGCACCTGGTCATCTGTCCGCGCCCGCCACATACGATTGGACCGCAATGGGCAGTGCAAGCCTGTGTGCAGAGAAACCCTGTGCAGAGAAACCAACTTCCGACGAACGCCGTGAGTCCCCCGCGGACGATTCGCTGCTATCCTCCGCCATCGGCGAAGAACTGGACTGTATCGTCTACGCGCCGGACAGCTCAATCTCCGGCTTCGAGGCACTCAAATCGGAGTGGAATCCACTGCTCAGCCGGACCCGTTTCGACACGGTCTTCCTGACGCACGAGTGGTTATCTACCTGGTGGGCGTACCTCGGCGAAGGCGATTTGTGGATCCTGGCCTTCCGCCGCCCGCAAAGCGGAGAACTTGTGGGCATCATTCCGCTCTACCTCACCGGCCCGGAGGGCACCGATCTCGGCTCCTTCACCGGCACACGCACCCTCTCCATTGTGGGCTGCATCGAGGTGAGCGATTACCTGGACATAATCGCGGCCCGAGGCTGGGAGCCTGCCGTCTTCCGCGCCTTCCTGCGCTGGCTCTACAGCGACGCCGCGCCCGCCTGGGACGTCGTCGATCTTTGCAACCTGCCCCAGGACAGCCGCACATACGTAGACTTCCCACCCCTGGCGCAGGAAACCGGCGCCAGCGTCACCGTCCTCCGCGAAGACGTAGCGCCCCAGTTCGCCCTGCCGCTGCGCTACGAGACCTATCTGGAGGAGACTGTCGAGAAGAAGCAGCGCCACGAAATCCGCCGCAAGCAACGCCGCGCCGAACGCGAAGCCAACATCGGCTTCCACATGGTCACCCCAGCCGATAACCTCACCGCCGAGATGGATGACTTCGTTGCGCTGCAACAGGCCAGCCGTGAGGATAAGGCTGAGTTCATGACACCGGAGATGCGGCGCTTCTTCAACGCCATGGCGCAGCGCATGATGGACAAAGGCTGGCTACAATTGAGCTTTCTGACCATCGATGGTGAGAAGGCCGCCGCCCTGCTGGCCTTCGAATACAAGCGGAGGTACCTGCTGTACAACTCCGGCTACGACCCGGATGCGCACGCACACCTCAGCCCCGGCTGGGTACAGCTCGCCTACGCCATCCAATACGCCATCGCCATTGGCTGCAGGCTGTTCGACTTCATGCAGGGCGACGAGGAATACAAATACCGTTTCGGCGCCCAA
Organism: uncultured Chloroflexia bacterium; assembly: GCA_963752485.1. Taxonomy (GTDB): domain Bacteria; phylum Chloroflexota; class Anaerolineae; order Caldilineales; family Caldilineaceae; genus JASGTU01. The sequence continues at coordinate 6,726 of CAVVYP010000001.1, read as the reverse complement.
GACTACGACGTCATGCGCGTCATCATGCAACGCCGGGCCTGATCGGCTAGCAGCAAGATCCGCGGACGCTCTTCCACGGACACTAGGTCAGGTCGCCGGCCCGACAGAGCCGCCCACCGTAGTCCGCGCCGAGACCTCTGGAGACACGCACAATGGCAAATAACAACATCCCGGTAAGCGGCTCCGGCAAAGCCGCCAGGCAAACACCGTCTGCGCCCGAACCCGACTCGAAGCCGGGCGGCAGCGACCTCGAGCCCGTACAGCCCGAAACCATTCGCGTTGAAAGCCCCGTGGTTGAATCCGAAGACGACGACGCTGTCGAGGGCCAGGTTACGCTCGCCGTCAAGGTGACGAAGAAACGCCAGCCCACCAAACGCGACGTCGCCGCCAAGGCCGACTATGCGCCCCGCTACTCCACACCCATGCGCCGGCCCGCAGCCAAACGGCCCGCCTCCTTCAACCCCCTCGCTTGGGTTGCCGACGGCGTCACCGGCGCCATTGAGGAAGCACGCCACAACGACCTCGGTCTATCCCAGGAGTTCTGGACACACCTCTACGCAATCCGCCGCGAAAGCCTGCTCACCGCGCGGGCGCTGGTAGAAAGCCTGATCTCGAAGGTCGAGGGCAAAGGCGACGAACAAGAGGAACGCAAACAGCGCCGTGAACGCCGCGGTAGTGTCGACATCGACTTCTAAGGACACGGTCATGCTGAGCGCAGCGAAGAATCCGGCGCACAGCATGCAGAGGCCCTTCGCCAAGGCTCAGGGCGACAGATTCGTAGACGTGTCCTTTCACATCTTGCGTCCCCCGACGTCGGCTACTTCCAGTGAACTCGTTGGTACGCTGATCAAGACCGATTGAATCAAAGACCACTGATCCTCGTGAGCGCGAAATCAGCGTACCTTTCTCTTCCGATGGACTGCTTAGCGCTACGGGTCCGATGAGGCAAGCGGCTCGCGGCCGAAATCCGCCCAGTTTGTCGATGCCTGCTGGATCTGCATACCCGCCCACCGCTCCGCGATCGATACCGCTGGCGATTCGCCGTGGTAGTCAGCCCAGTTGGTCGACGCTGCCTGAATCATTGGACCGGCCCACGTCTTCCTCGGTAGCTCCGTCTCCGCCGGTTCGGCGACATAGTCCGCCCAGTTCAGAGATGCCTCCCGAATTCGGCTCCCTGCCCATCCGTGCTGTGGAGCATCCTGTGCGGCCAGTGTGCCGGTTGCCATCGCTGCGATGACCAGGACAGCCGTCGCAGCCGTCATCATTACCACTATCAGTCGAGCATTCATCGTATTCTCCCCTTCTGGTTTCCCGGCAATTCGCGACATCTTTGCTACTACCGACATTCAACCAGATCGGAAGCGCCCGCGTAATGTGGAAACCACGTGCTTCTGCGCGGGATCGGTACTTGTTTTTCCATTCTTGACACGTACTCAGAAATGGCGAGAGGAGGACACTTGAGCTTCAGCGCTGGCTGGTTCGTCTTTCGGCGACCCTGTGTGTCTTATTCCCGTGAGGCCGAATTGGGGGCTCAACCTCCTCGATTTCCACGAGGAGGGTGCTGAAAAACCCGCATTGGCGGGACATGGCGCCTCGACAACAGAAGGAATGGCAGAATGAACTGCCTCGTGCAACCACATCGCTACGCATAATCTGTGTACGAACGGCCGTATCCCGATTTAGGCCAGACTAACGGAGGGAATCGGCTGGCGTTGGGGCGGATTCCTGCCGACTTCGTCAGGTGACTGGGGCGAGCGGTTGCGTCTGGACAGCCAAGAGTGCGGCCAGGTCTGCATTGCGGCTCTCGCAGAGCTGGAAGAGACGGTGCAAGTTGACGGCAGCCGCGGTCCACAGGCGCTGCAACTGACGCTTGCGTTGGCCCAGATAGCGGGTGTTGCGCAACCCATGTTGAACCAGTTCGGCCTGTTTGCGTTCAATGGCGCTGCGCAAGCGATAGGTGGTTTGGAAGTCGTCAGTTGCCTGGCGTTGCCGAGCTGCCTGCAGGTCGGCTTCATAAGGATGTGTGGTCAGGCTGCGTCCCTTGCGCTTGCTCTTCACACAGCGCGCAAAGAGCGGACAGGCTTCGCAGGTACGCCTGGGGAAGCAGAAACGCCAGGTGGGCAACCCCGACTTGACAGGACCGGCCCGGCCTGCGACGGTATGGCCCTGAGGACAGGTAGCCGTGCGGGCCGCCGATCGATGCGGAACGCCGACTTGTCGACGACCGGGTCGGCAGGCGAGGTCAAGGGAGCGACCAGGTCCACGGGTGCAGGGGCATGCATGGCGCACGCGTTGCGGTTCGCACCCGAACCATACGCCCCATCAGCGATGACCTGGTCGACCGTGACACCGCTATGCCGCTCGATGCGTTCAAGGGTCGGCATCAATGCTCGCCCATCACTGCCGGCAGCCGGCATGTCGGCGATGTCCAGAATCAGTTCACTCGTCTGTTCGGTGGTCGTGCCGACCTTGAAGCCGTCGAAGCGTTGGGCGCTGCTCTTGCGACCGTGGCGCATCTCCGGCTCGGTGAGACTGATGATGCGGTCGGGGGCCGTGCCTTTCGCCAGCCGTGGGGCGCCCTGGTCGTCCTGTTCGATATCGTCGCCCAGGATCTTGACCAGCAGCCAGCCGGTTGCCCTCACCTCGGCATCGTCGCTCTGGGTGGCAGCCAGTTCCAGCACGGCTTCCGCATCCTGGAACAGCACGTTCAACTGGGCAGCGCGCTGCTCTGGGTCCGACCAGTCGATGTCCGCCTTGCGTTCCTGCTCGACGTAGGTCGCCACCAGACGCTGTGTGTCAGCCGCCAGTCCGCGGCGTTTGGCTGCGCTCGCATAGCCCATCTGCTTGAGCAGCTTGCGCATGCCTTTGCGCAACAATGTGTAGGTGTCCTGCACCGCACCGGCGCCTCTGGCCCGTGTCGTGTCCGTCAGCAGAGTCACCCGGTCTGGCACGAATCCGGCCGTACGTCCTACGGCCACGAAGCGGTCAAAGGCATAGCGTTCCTGCCCGTGCTCCACCAGGCGTCGGCGGAAGTAGGTCAGACTGCTCGGATTAAATCCAGCAAAGTCTGTCGGCAGATCGAGTGCAACTTGCCAGCGCAGATCGAACTGCAAGCGTTGTACCGCTTCCTCATCGGAGACGTCGTCATGAAACTGCAACAGCAATACACCGCACAACAACGAGGGTGGAAGGCTGGGCCGGCCATTGCTCGGCGCATACAGCGCTTTCAGGTCCTCGTCGTTGAACAGCACATTACTTACGGCGGCCATGCGACCATAGAACGAATCGGCCGCTACACGATGCGGCAAGTTCTGCGCCGAAAACAGACTCTGTTGTGGATCACGACGACCAAGCATGTTCTGACTCCTGACCGGGCTGCTTTCGATTGTCGTCTTCCAGTCTACCGAAAATCGCGATTTCTCGCGACTTTGGTCGCTCCGTTATCAATCAGACTTTTTCCCACTAGGCCGACGGAGACGGCCCACGCTGCGATCTGTGTCCGAGAGGAGAAGCCCAGCTTGCCGAGGATGTTGCTGACATGACCCTCTACCGTACGCCCGCTGAGCACCAGCGTATCGGCAATCGTGCGGTTGGCGTCGCCGGCAGCGACCAGGGCGGCCACCTGTCGCTCTCGAGTCGTCAGCCCACCGAACTTGCGCCGCAATGCCTGCTGCGGCGTGAGCGTTCGCTCGGGCGGCAGCACGCGGTCAGCACGCTGGAGCAGACCGTCGCGCAGCGCGTCGTCGTCAATCTCGCGGCCAGTTCCTCGACGATCGCGCGGTGGCCGCGAACGCACGGTCGGCCTCGGCGACGCGACCCCGTGTACCGGCCAGCCGGCCCGCGCTGCAGCGTGCGCCACAGCATGGGGCGGGCGTTCATCCGCTGGAAAAGAACGCAAGCCTTCTCCAGGTCGGAGCTGCTTCGTCGAGCGCACCGCTATTCTGGCAGAAGAGGCCGCGTTGGTACAGGGCGTGGGCGAGCTCCAGACGACTGCCCGTATCCGCCAACGTGGCAACCGCCTCGTCGAACGCCTGCACTGCTTCGAGCGGCTGGCTGCGTGCCGCACATAGCTGCCCCTGGATGCGACGTGCCACGGCAACACGGTGTCGTGCCCCCGCCTGTTCTGCGATTGCCATGTATTCTCCAAGGACTTGCTCCGCTTCGTCCAACCGGCCCAGTGCCAGATAGGTCGAAGCCCGGTCAGGTCCCATGAGCATCAACTCGAACGCAGATTCTGCCTCGTCAAGTACTTCCACGCACTGGTCGAAGAGCTTCAGCGCCTTCTTCCATTCCTCGCACAAAACGTATACGTGAGCAAGCTGACGCCTGCTGACGCTCTGAAGCGACACTTCCTCGAACTCGTTGGAATGACAGACTGCTGATTCGCCATGTCTGCGCGCAGCCTCTTCGTGGCCAAGATCGGCCGAGAACAGAGCAAGAAACGCCAATGACTCGACAGTCAGCCGGCTCTCGCGGATTTCTTGCGCCTGAATGAACATGGTCTTCGCTACGCTCAGCGCTTCGGTCAGTTCGCCCAATTCGTATAGCGCCCAGACACGAACCAATTGGCCCAGGCGATTTCCAGCAACCAGCCCACTTCCTCCGACATGTCGTGCATGGCGATGGCATTGTCAAGTGCGCCTTGCCATTCCCCCTTCAACAACATGCTCTGTGAAAGCATGGCGTAGCCGTGGACTTGCAGCGGGTATGCGCCGGGATCGCCCACTTCAACACACTTGTGCGCCCACTCGATGCTCTTGTCCAATTCAAGCTGTACGCTGTATGTGCTTGCCAACTGCCGGTATAGCCAGACCAATGTGGTTGGATCGTCAATTCGATCGACAAGCCCAAGCGCCCGCTCACAAAGCGCAATCGAAAGCGCGAACTCCATGCGGTGCCAATATACGCGCGCCCAACCAGACCAGCGCGCGCTGCGAGGTCGTTGGCCTGAGTCTCCGGATCGAGTTCGTCCAGCGCCGGCTGTAGCAGCGGCTCTCCCCGATCGTCAACGTCCATCGCGTAGGCGCGCCCAGCTTCGCCTTGATGCGAGCCCGTTGCGGCGCTGAGGACGCGGTCTCCAAGGCGCGCACGAAGGCGTCGGCTGCCGGAAGATATTCACCGCCCGCAAACCCGACGTCACCTAGCGCCTCGTCGATCTCCGCCAAGGGCTCAGGCAGCTTCAGCAACTCGGCGCACGTCCGCGCTCGTCTGTAGTGCTGCCGCGCCTCAGTAAGAGCATACTGACTCTGAGCCAGATCGCCGGCAGCCCTCGCATAGCCCAGCGTGGCCGCCCAATTGCCCGCCTCAAATGATGATATGACAATTCTCGGCTGCGATTATCGGCGGCAGTCAGCGTGTAGCCTCTCATCGTCTCGGCAATCCGCCCGTGTATCGCCATCCGCTCGCGCTCCAGCAACGTGGCGTAGATCGTCTCACGCGTCAGCGCATGTCGAAACGCGAATTGTTCCGCCGACTCCTCCACGACCAATTGCTCGGCCACCATCTCCTTGATCGACTGCAACAAGACTCCTTCATCAGCCGCTGTCAGGGCAAGCAGGAGACCAAGTCGAAACGGCGGCCCGCAACCGCTGCCAGCGTAACAGACGAGCCGTGAAATCCGTCAGGGATGCTATGCGTCGTGAGACCGCATCCTGCACGCTTCGCGGCACGTGCAACTCGTCAATCGGCTTTCGCTCCCATTCGCCGTCTTCTATGTAGATTGCTCCAGACGCATTCAGCGACTTCAGGATTTCTTCGACGAAGAAGGGATTCCCTTCGCTAAGGGCGAAGAGCGAGTCGAGGAATTCGCTGGTCGTCGGACCAGCCAATGCGGAGATCGGCGCGACCATGACGTCCACTTGTTCTCTCCGCAGGTGGGACACCACGATTTCAGTTGCAATGTGTTCGCGATCGAGTTCGGCCAAGAAGTGCTGGAGTGATGCAGTTATCTCGTGCGTACGGTAGCTGCACAATACGAGGAGGGGGCGAGAGGGAAGGCGACGCGCCGATAGAGCAGAAATTCCAGACTCGTATCGTCGCTCCAGTGCAGGTCCTCAACGACAAGGAGAAGCGGTTGCGACTCGGTCAATCCGGCGAGAGACGCGTGCCAGTGTGTGGAATATGCGTTGTTTCTCGTGCTCCGGATTGAGAGATGAGGAAGGGACAACGTCGTCCAGGCGGTCGCCAGACTCGGCACAAGCTTCACCAACTCGGAGGAAGCGTCACCGAGATCCTGTGACAGCGTTTCCGGCGACCGTTCCGCTACAAAGGAGCGCAGCAGATCGATCAGCGGCGCATACGGGAAGGCGCGGTCCTGCTCGAAGCAGTTGCCCCGTAGAACGTACATGCCGTTTTGTGCGGCAAAGAGCTCGACTTCGGCGATCAGGCGTGTCTTGCCAATGCCCGCCTCGCCGGAAACAAGCGATACCCGACTCTTGCCGGCTGCCGCATCTGCAACGAGACCATGCAGTGCAGCCAGCTCATCCGAGCGGCCTACTGAGGATCGGGCATACGGCAGACTGCGCCAGTGGCGTGGACATGCGCTTTCACAACCTGCGCCCATTTCTACGGCAACGCCCGGAACGCTAACAAACCTCTACCGTGAGTATCGTCCATATTCAGCGAAATGCAATGGTCAGAACCGGGTTGGGGCCACGATTCAGTACCCTCTACGAACCTGGCGCCAATAGCGCTTCCAGCTCTTCCGGCTCGTCACCGGCAGCTTGC